>OY969772.1:0-5367027 GCA_963702935.1 uncultured Chloroflexia bacterium | reverse complement strand
AGGCAGCAATGTTCCAACCAGAACTACAATCTGCAGAGGGAAGCTTAACCGCCCAGATTGCTGCTATCCCGAATTTTACCCAGCGGATGCCGGCGGATATGAGCGAATTGAATATGGTGATGGGCATCATGGGAATCCGAGATCGGGAAGTTGGAAGGGGAGGTAAAGGAGAATCGTGACTCAGTTTTTCCAAATGATGGAAGTGATCTACGATGGCTCTCATTACAAAGGCGGACCTGTGGAACGTGAATCAGCCTATCCGGCGACTTCCATAAATGCTGCTGTATCGTTTCTTGCATATGCATCAAAACAAACCATTGCTTCGAACAGCTCCAGGCGGGGTACAAGAAAGTGCTCTATAGCCAAAGACAGGCATTGCCCTTCTTTAGGGACAACATGACCCGGTTCTACTGGGATGTCTTTCTACGGTACTTCAACTTTGGACGTGGTGGTTCTCTCAAGGTAAAGGTTGAGGTACCTTCTTTTGGAGACAGCCGTTCAGAAATTTATCCCATAGTAACCATTTCTGATTGGGAAATGCTGCGTGGAGAGGAAGGATATGCCCCAAGCGGAGAGCCGGCCCATGCTGAAAATGCGCTGACCTGGGTGCTGGAGGCGCTGCATCTTTATGCGTATGATCTCGGCCTGGCAGTAGAAAAGAGGGGGAGGTAACATAAGATTTAATAATCGATTGATAATTTGAGTCAATACCCGACTTATACTCGGGAACGTAATAGTAAAAAAAATTGCTCCTCCTCGGGGAGCAATTTTGCTTTATAACGACTAAAAATTTACCACTGGTATTTTACCCATACATCCGGTTCGGTCCACAACGGGAAGATATATGTAGAAATTTAACAGTTTGTGGTAGTAGCTTGTGGACGGGTGTAAACAAGGCTTGGTATAGTAGAACTACCGCGAAGCAGGCGTTTGTGCGCAAAAAAACTTGAAATTGCCCAACTCCACGAATTGGTTGTTCCCACCCGTTGGCTGCATGCTTTATTAGTTATTTTGGGTTGAACAAGATGTGATACTTGAAAAGGTTTCTATCGCTTATTTTAAGTATGGTCGCCCAAACGTGCTCGTACATTCTTTAGATGCACTTTTGATAACTTGTTGTGAGTCCAAGTAGAAATTTTAAACAATTGATTTATAGAAACTTTAGCCAAGTCAGATTTTGACATGCCAGATAACCCTTTTATAACCTCATCCAAAGCGTCAGAATTATTGACGACATATTTCTTTCCTGAACCCAAGCCATAATGAGCCAAAACATTCCTTACCTTTTTGATATTAGGTATTGTTGTTAAAATATTTTCATATGAAAGTAAATTCGCAAATTCAAAATCAATGTCGTCTTGAATTTTTAGTAAAGAACTTATTGCATGGTACGCAGTTAAGAATTGAATTCTAATTAGAAGGTTTGAATCTGGCAGAAGAATACGAGGAAGTAAAGTGTAAGCTATGTTTACTTGGGTTAAGATAAAAAATAAAATTGGAGAAATATTTTTTTCTTTGAGGCTGGCTTGGCTTGCTATTCTTTTGTAGAGCTTTTCTGAATGAAAGTCGTTGTGAGTTATGTTGAGATCTGATGGTATTGTTATGGGGGAAACGTGGTTTCGTGAAATACCATATAAACTCATTAAATCCTCAATTGCCGCAAAATATTCTCCTATCGCTATCCCGAAGGATTTTGTTTGCTCTGGAATGTTCTCAAAATCGTCTTCTGCTAAAGATTCAATTTCAGTTTTTACTCTGCCTGTAACTGAAAATCCAACAATGGTCATGTATATCGGGTCTTCATCAAGGAAGTAGATACCAATATCGGGTTGTAACAATTTACTTATAAAACCTTTGAAGCCAGATTTTCCCGCATTCATCCACAATGAAGATTTTTCTTGAAAAAGATCGAATGAATTAAGGAGACCGTTTTTGCCACCATCGGTGTTATCGAACAGTTTTAATAACGCTCGTGACTTCTTAATGGCAATAATGTAACTGTCAAACAAAGTGGATGAATTGTTTTTAAATTTCTAAATACAAGATAATTATGGCTTTCTTCTGTGACAAAACATATTGTTGGAAAAAGTGCAAGCGCTAAATAACCAGACAGCTTATGGTTAGGCAGTGCAAGCATGACTGAACATAATTCGTCAATGTCTTTTTGTATTAATATTAGCTCAATGTTTTGAGTACTCATTTATTGTATTGGTTGTAAAAAAACTACTAAAGGTAAGTATACCAACCAAGGGTGGAACATGATAAAAAACCACCAGACGCCGAAATCCGCACCTGCCCCGCATGCTCTCTGCGGGGGTTGGGGCATGCGGTGTTGGGCAGACAAAATTGTTCTCATCTTGCGTTCCTGCGGTGGTCGCTTAGTGCTGGGACTACCAAGTCATTGTAAATTTCGATCCCCAGCCGTCCATTGAAGTGCGCCCCGTTCATTTTTTCAAAGGGAAGATCTGGGGCTCCAATTGCCACTGGAATGTAAACAAGCCGGATTTCGCCAATAGTAACTTCTGTACCAGGAAAGTCTTGAGAAAATTGCAGCCAATGAGGAGCATATGTTCGTGCTATCTTACTCTTGGGCACTTGTTTCGCCCTTGCAAACGCGATAATGTCAGGGCTGAATACATCGTCAATTGTCACCTTAGCCCCAGTTGCGTTGTCTGATAAGACCATGTCGGGAAGGAGTTCGCGACCTCTTTTATAGGGTTGCTGTCTAATTGCGACATCTACAACGGTAAAAGGAGGGGTCACAATCCATGAATGAGCAGCGGCGAAGCTCTGTTGCCCATGAGGAATCACATCATAAGACCAAAAGTAACGGTTTCCAATACCTGAGGTTTGTGGAAATTTGACTGTCACACTTCCTTTTACTTGGTAGTTCCAGAATCCCTCGTGCTCCAGAATTCGAGAAAGAATCATACCTATATCTATACACGCGCCGAGCCTTCCATCAGCTACCAGTTCTTGCTGACAGATAGAAGCAATTAGCGGAATCTCCACTTTTGCTAGAGTGAGATACTCAGGTGAAAAAGTGCGGGTATCGACGAAGCGCGCATAATTCTCTAAGAAAAGAGGATCATCCTTTTCTGCCGCCATAAATGCCGGGTCATCATAAAACCCAGGCTTTGCAGAGTCAATTTTGTGATGTGAGAAAAGTTGCTCAAGATTTTTTACCATTGAACTCCTCTAGCTTTCGAACGATTGACGTTACCGGTAAGGTTGGACTTGGCGAGATTTGCTTGAGTGGGTTACGCCAGTTTGGGCTACATCCCTTCGGGTGGAACCGAACTCGCCCCCGATCGCTGGAGACGTTGGTGGATAGAGCTTCGCGTACAACCGATTAGGAACTATGCTTAATAGGTAATTTGGATAGCACTTCTAAAACAACTTGTTGAGCTGCTTCATGACTTTTCACACACTCATCTTCATTTGATTTATTTGAAATGGTCTCGTAATGAGGGTGAACATTGAATTCTATCTAGTAGCTGAGAAGGAATCTTTATATCTTTAAACAGTTCATTTAATTTATGTAAATCATAAATCCTTGGGTAATTAATTTCATATGCATCAAGGGATATTTTCATAACCTTTTCAACAAACTGTAAACAATGCCACATTGATTGACCGTATAAAGGCTTATCTACAAAGAGCATATCTACAGAAATTCTAAAATCACCTAATGCATCGTTAAACAACTCTTTATTAGCTAAAGTGAAAAATCTATTCCCTAATAAACAACCATAGCTTACTCGAGTACCTAAGTATGCGATTTCGTTTCTAGTAATCCGTGATAACTTTTCATTCGTCATATTTTCAATTAAGCTTCCAATGTTCAATCCACCATCATAAAATTTATCAGTGCCAAGAGTAGGCTTAATTTCCTCAACTTTACCAGTGAATACTAATTTCGGTTTTCCAAAAACGAGTGGAATGTTTACCTTATACAAATCGCCAGAAACTCGACAAATCGTTTGCATCCTGGAAAAATCCACTTTTAATCTCTCACCGTATTGTTTATCAAACCAAGCTAAAACATGCGCAGAAAGACTAAGGTTAGAAAAATCATTTTCTTTTGCATAACTATTTGGAACGCCATATATATTTGTATGTAATCTGTGAGCTACTTCCCCAATTCCTTTCATTTGCCTTGCTGAAATTGGAGTTCCTTTAAAACTCTCATCGATTCCCACCATGAAACGATTGAATTCCTCAAAAGATGAAAAGTATTGTTTGGGATCTAAATCTGGAAAACGTTTTCGATATTCTTCGTCTAACATTTCCATGCTTATTTTTCCATTAGCGCTGTTTTTATTCTATAAGATGCTTTACCCAACAGAATGAATTATATGCCGCTGATTTTAGCGGGAATTGGCAGCTGAAAACCACTTTTTTTGGCGAATAGCCGTTAAACACTAATCCTTAATTCGATCAAAAGGAGCCGATTTTTGACAACTTTTATTAATAGCCAAGGTATTGAGAAATGATGCCATAATCATCAGGTTTTTTTATATTATGGCATACTGGACATTCCCAATTCTCACTATCACTTGAAAGCATTATCTCGGGTGGAAAATGCTTACGGCAAATCTCATAACCCAATTCATTAGCTGCTGTACCTTCGGCAAGTTTGAACTCTCGCTCAGCTCGTTCAAGGGTTGCTACTGCTTCAGCTTTCTTTGAGCTATCTGGAAGCAAGGCTATGACTTGTTTTATTGCTCCAACAGCAGAGCTGAATAAACCAACTCCCTTAGCCAAACTATCAATATCCATAACCACCTCCTGTTATTGAAAAGATACAAACGACGATTACTAAGCTCTCATGCTGTCTATAATCAGGCATCATAGACGGGTATTCTTTACCCTCATAACACTAATTATAGCTAAAAATCGCCTTCTAAATTTCTGAGGGCGATTTGCTTGAACCTACGTTACTTGAAAAATGGTTTAAGAGCAAAGTTCTTTCAAATAACGAATGTGCTCTTGTTGTTTTCCAGCATGACAATTAGTTCAATTATGTTTATTCGTTTCCAATTTGTTCAAATATGCAATCTAAATGCGGATTTGTACAAGAAACCAACACCGCATTTTTAGGTGGTGGGTAACTATTCGGCTTTTGAAAAAGTAATACAAATGTATTACAATGTATATTACAAAAGGAGCTTATAAAATGCCCAAGAAAAATTCGTCCACCAAAGCAGTTCGTTCTTTTCGTCTCAGCCTTGAATGCGTTCGACAGTTGAAAGATCTCTCTGGAAATATGGGACGCAGTGAAGGTGATGTTGTCGAGGTTTCTATTGATCGAATGTATCGGGAAGAATTGAGGTTTGGAAATTTGATGATCAGCGAAGTCCAAAAACCTGAAGACAATTATAAAGTAGGAAACCAAGGGGAGTAAAGATG
The DNA here is from genome assembly GCA_963702935.1 of uncultured Chloroflexia bacterium. Classification (GTDB taxonomy): domain Bacteria; phylum Chloroflexota; class Anaerolineae; order Anaerolineales; family Anaerolineaceae; genus DAOTWA01. The sequence continues at coordinate 5,361,615 of OY969772.1, read as the reverse complement.
ATCGCTGGATTGTTTCACCTAGTGTGGAAAATCATTTGGAACATGGTCGTGATCTTATTCTGTGCCGGCTTGATTTTTGTAGGTTACAAGGCCAGCCAGCCGATGATGGTCTCTGGAGCACCAGTAGGGATGACTTATGTTGAGTTTATCCAGGACCGAATCGATGCCGCGAAAACTGTTGAGCCTTCGAGATGTGGCTGGGGAATGATGACCTCACTGGCGACATTAGGTCCAATTTATAGCGTGGTATACACGGTGGTAGCAGTCAATCCAGATGGCACGTTGGCCAAAATGACCGCGTCTGACCCGGATATTCCAAATGGTGTGGCCGGAGCAAAGTGGTACGAAAATCCCTGGGATCTGGTGGGGAGTGGTGGAACGATTATCCTGGACGATGGTGGGTAAGCCGGCATCGTTTGGGTGCAAATTTAGGTCTGTGCTGGTAAAATAAATTGATAAAGTGAATTGAACCTTGATTAATATAACAATATTGTTATAATGAATGGGAAACATTATGTGGAGCATCGTTTTCTACAAAGATCATCGAGGCAAATGCCCACCTCTAGAGTTCATTGAAAAGCTGTCAGTAATGGAGCAGGTGAAAGTTCGCAACGCGTTACGACTGCTACAAGAGTTTGGAACTGGCTTGGATATGCCTCATGCCAAACCCATTCAAGGAAAATTATGGGAGTTGCGCCCTGGTGGTGTTCGGTTATTCTATTTTGCCTATATAAATCAACAATTCGTTATCTTGCATGGATATCGGAAACAAGGTATGAAGGCTCCTGAACGCGAAATTGCAGCGGCTTTACGACGCATGGAAGAATTATTAAGTGAGGTGTAGTATGTTTCGAAAAGAGTTGACTCGATTTGAAGATTGGGAAGCAGAAAAACTCAAAAACCCTGATTTTGTAGCGGCAGCTGAAGCGCTTGAACCCGGATATCAGATAGCTCGGCTGCGCATTTTACGTGGCTTAACTCAAACTCAATTAGCTGAATTGGTTGGTACACGCCAGCCTTCGATTGCACGCTTGGAAAATGGATCGAGTGTTCCAAGTATTTCTTTCTTACAAAAAGTAGCCGCGGCTTTAGATGCTAGAATTGAAGTCAAGTTGGTGCTGGAAGCGAAGTAAGGTTTCCGTACATTTTAATTGGATTACCGTTTTCGATCATCATAATCCCTGAATTACCTTCTCGGAAAAACCCAATAGTGATTAAACTTTTCAGCCATTGTCCTTCTTCGATCTTGCCCAATTACAATAACGATGGGTTAGACGTGCATTTTCTGGAATGGTTTTTCCACCGAGCCAGTATTGTTCAATGTGATCAACGGCTGCATCATCGACTTCAGCTATTTGTTGGTTGCATATCTGGCAAGTCGGATTAGCTTCGTATAGCTTTTGTTTCAATATCCGTGTGAAACATCTTGGTTGTACTGATGAAGGCGTTAGCACTTCGTTTAAAACTTTTCGCCATGCATCAAAACGGTAGGTCACACTTTTCAACGAACTTGTAGATAATTGGATGGATGCAATAAAATCTGGATCATCAGTCATTATGGCTATCCATGCTTCTCTAATTGCATCAAGATTTGCCATAACTAAATTCTTATCATAATTTGTAAATCCCCACATCAATATATCGAATAGGGAGGCATTAAACTGTTTGGGTTCCCAATATCCATTGTTGTTCTCATCGTCCCCGCGATAATAACGATGAAAAGCATTGGTTCCCAACAATGATCGAATGAGCGTCACACTGTTCTTGAATGCTTTACGGAGTTTCGTGGCATCCTCATCCGAAATAGTTTGATGTTTTTTCATATCCTCATTTAGAAAACGCGCCATCGAGGGTTTGTATTTCAGGTAAGTAGCATGATAAAACGCTGCAAAGCGTAATACATATTCAACATCCTTCATACGTTTCTCAGGTGCTTTAAGCCCCATGATAGCCATGTAATCGGGATCAGAGGAGAGTTCAATCAACAATTCGTTGTATTTGCCTCGGTAAATACAATTCCGCAGTTCCTGGTCATTTAAAGGCATTGCGCCGGTGTTCAATCGTTCGAAAATCTCAAATCGGAGATTCTCATCCAACTCTTTTTTGAATATGACTGTGCGGATTGAATACCCCAAGATCAATTTTTGAGTGGGTTTTTCAAGATCTCGGAAATATCTACCGTTGAGTTGTGGTAAGGCTTTTAGGCCTGTTAAGGAGTAGGAATTGTCCAAATAATTAAAGAATACTCGGAGTCGCTGTTGACCATCAATCACTTCCTCAGTACCATCTTTACTTTCTGCAAGGTAGAACACTGGTAATGGCACTTCGAGAATTACCAATTCAATCAGCCGGCTGCAACGAGCCAGATCCCATACCGGACGGCGTTGAAATATAGGATCCAATATCAGATCGCCACGCTTGTTCTTCAAGAATAGGGAATCAATCGGAGGATCTAACTTGTCTGTAAAAATTCTTCGACGTTCATTAGCCGGCTCGTCCCCATTTTCGTCCGTCAATATTAATTCGTCTTCGATTAATTCATCAAATCCGTCAATCGGTTCTGTTGGCATGATCATTAGTTCTCCCTTTTCTATACCATTCTGGGTTTTGGCTCTGAATTACTCTTAAGCTACCAAAATCGGTTTGTAGATCGACCTAAAACAACGTATTCCAAATTCTATCTCTATACTAGGATCACCTTTTCCAATCGTTCTTTCCGCTTTTTCCAATCCGGCATTAACACATCCAGCAAGTGATAAAACTTCGCGCTGTGGCCTTCATGCACTAGATGGCATAATTCATGAAGAACCACGTAATCAATACAATGAGTCGGTGCCTTGATTAGTTCCGTATTGAATGTAATCACTCCGGCAGGTGTACAACTTCCCCAACGTTTGTTCATCCTGCGATACTTAACCTCAGGTTTTTGTGCGCCAAGCTCAAATCCCCGGTCGACAAACAGTGACACTCGGTTCTGGATTAATACCCTGGCGTGTCTGGTATACCAGTCCTGCAATAATTGTTGTTTTCGTTCAAGGTTTTCAGTTTGGGTTGTTGTTAATATAAAAAACTTCCCGATAAGTTTCACGTCATTTTCGCTGCCAGCCATCACCTTTAGCCGATACTGCCGGCCCAAATAGTAGTGCGTTTCACCACTCACATATTGGCGTTCAGGCAATATGGGGTGGTACTGGTCAAAGTATTCCAATTGATGGATTATCCATGGAGCACGTTTTTCGAGTTTTGCTTGCACTTCCGCTATTGTATGATCAAGTGGCGCTTTCGCAACTATACTTTTATCTGGCTGAACCGTGATTCTTAAGCGATTCCGCACTTCAAACCATACTGTGACGGGGATTTGGAGATTGGAATAGGATACGGTTATCATTATTGAGCTTTCATTATTTTTTGTAATCACCTTAAGCGCCTTTGGTTTAGGGACATCTGACGCGAGCAACATCAATAGACTGATCTAGAATCCGATCGATTTCATCAAAAGTAAGTTCAATCCCTTCCTTATCTTTCCAATCGAATAACATATCCTCAATTTCGATCCGCATCCGGTTTTGAACATCAATATTATCTGCCCAATTGACGATCCGGTTTCTTTCAACGATGTTTTCCGCTTCCAAGGCAGCTCTGGCAAAGGCTTCACTATGATCTTCTCCAGATTCGCCTGGTTGAATTGTCTCTTTGACAATTCCATAATATGCTTTTGCAACCTCATGCCCATTCAACCGTACCGGAACATTATCTCCCGTTCGATTCAGGACAGCTTGCATAATCTCAGAGACCTGCGCCAGGTAATCCTTTTCACGGAGACGTTCATCCCGGTAAGCTTTAATGGCTTCTTTCAATATCTCTGAAAAGCGTTTGTAAAATACGGGGTCTTGCTCCATGCGCTCATAGATGGTCTTCTGCGTGCGATGGGCAATAGTATCAGCCTTGGCGGCATCAGAATGTAGTTTTTCCACCTCATCAGCGAAAGCTTTCTGATCAAAGATGTTCACCAGGGAGGTGATTTGCTCCACATCACCAGTACCAACATGAGTATCCAGCAGTTTCTGGATACGCGGTTCATATTGTGAGAAATCCACTACCTCAGCATAGCGACGCTGAACAGATGCCTTTAATTTTGAGAAAAATTTCAGATCGCTCCGGTATTGCTCAATCTTTTCAGGAAGGGTCTCTTCCAGGAACTTAACACTCGATAAGGCAATCGATAATATCTTCGAATATTTCGATAACCGTTCATAAAATTTCTCCCGTAAGGCATCATCCGCTAGTAGAATTTCGTAAGCCTCCGCATCGCGGCGGTTCTTGATCTCTTTGAAGGTGTCCCACAACACTGAATGAGCTTGCCCTAACTGCGAGATAGGCTCGCTGATATCCGTCAGGATACCAACCAGGTCTTCTGAATCAAATTCCGGCAGGGAGTTATATAGATCCAAAGCCTGGCTTAAGTTGGCTAACACGCCATAATAATCCAGGATATACCCGTAATCCTTTCCCTCATATAAACGATTTACTCTGGCAATGGCTTGCAGAAGGGTATGATCCTTAAGGTTACGGGTTAGATAAAGCACAGTATCTCGGGGTGCGTCAAATCCGGTCAGAAGCTTATCAACCACAATGATGATTTCAGGTGATTCACCATTCTTGAAAGTATTGATAATTTGTTTGTTGTATTCACGTTCGCTGCCATACTTTTCCATCATCCCTTTCCAGAAACGCTGAACAGCTAGAACATTTTCCTGGTAAAGGTCCTCCTCGCCTTCACGTTCATCTGGGGGAGAGATGAGCACTTCAGATGTAACCATGCAAAATTCATCCAGGAACTGCTTATATAAAAGAGCGGTGGCTTTGTCTGTGGCAACCAACTGGCCTTTGAAACCTGTTCCCTGCCAATTGTCGCGATAATGGGTACTGATATCCCAGGCGATCCGCTGGACTTTTTGCGCAGTTTTATTGAGCTGGTCAGTGGTGGAATACTTGGCTTTCAAATCCGCAATTTGTGGGGTGGATAAATCCTGTGTGATGCGTTCGAACCAGGTGTCAACTGCCTTTGAGTCCACTTGTTGATCCACGTGCCGGCCTTCATACAATAATGGCACAACATTTTTGTCTTCAACGGCGCGGGTGATGGTATAGGTATCAATTAAGCCGCCAAATTGGCGAACGGTATCGTGATCCTTTTTCATCACCGGTGTGCCGGTAAAGCCGATGTAACAGGCCTCGGGGAGCGCCTGGCGCATGCGGGCATGCATGGAGCCATATTGAGTACGGTGCCCTTCATCAACCAGCACAAAGATGTTGGGGTTATCATTGCGCGCATTTTGACGTCCCACAGCTGCATCAAATTTATCGATAACCGTAGTAATAATGCGCTGTTTGCTCTCTCGTAGCATCTCAGCCAGGTCTTTACCGGTCTTGGCTTGTTCAACTTCTTTTCCACAAGCATGAAAGGTCCTGTAAATCTGATCATCCAGATCGACCCGGTCTGTAACCAGCACAATTTTATAATCTGGAATATCGGGACGCATCGCAATAGCCTTCGCCAGAAAGACCATGGTGAGGGATTTGCCGCTGCCCTGGGTGTGCCAGACCAGGCCACCGGAACGTCTGCCTTCTGAGTCGCGCTCATAAATACGCCGCATGATTTTCTTGACGCAGAAATATTGCTGGTAACGAGCGATTTTCTTTTCACCAGCATCGAAGAGAGTAAACCCATAAGCCAATTCAAGCAATCGCTCAGGCAGGCAAAGTGAATAGATCGCCCGATCTTGCGCGTTAACGATGCGGGGCAGGTTCAAGCTGTTCACTGCTTCCATACGGTGCTTCCCGGGGAATGCCTCGTACAGGTTTTGAATCTGTTCACGACTTAATGGTTGATCCACCGCGGTTTTTACAGCGGTTTCAAAATCTTTACCTTCCTCTTTCCAGACGCTCCAGAACTTTACGGCCGTTCCTACCGTGGCATATTTGGCTTCATTGCCAGAAACAGCCAGCATCATTTGTACGTATTGAAACAAGGCGGGGATTTCATCCTCTTTCTGGTTTCGAATCTGTTGAGAGATTGTCTGGGAAATCGGATCCTTGATATCTGGAGATTTACATTCGATCACGCAGAAAGGGATGCCATTGACGAACAAAACCAAATCCGGCCGGCGGGTTTCATGACTACCGTGGCGTTCCACCGCAAACTCTTCTGCCACATGGTAAACATTGTTTTCGGGATGTTCCCAATCGATATAGTGCAGGCTGAAACTTTTCAAGTTTCCATTGATGGACTGTTGCAGGCTCTTCCCCAGGCTGATTAGATCAAAAATAGTTTCATTAGTACGAAGCAGCCCAATCGCCAAGGTTTCTTTGAGAACCTGGATGGCAGCGTGAATGTTCCCTTCCGAAAAGGGATAGCGCTGGTCATGATATTGGATTTCGTTATGTTTTGCCAGCCAATCCAGCAAAACACCTTCCAATAAGACCGCATCAGCTCGTCCACCGCGCAGCGACAGGGATTCGCGCGGGGATAGGTAGATATACCCCAGGTTCTGCAGCAAGTGCAGCGCTGGGAGCTGGGAGCGTGTATGTTCAGAAAATTCAAAATTTTCCATTAATTGATTATTCCTTTCTTGTGAATCCTCATGTCAACCCAAATTTCCAGTTACGACGGATTGCATAAACGTTATTTTGCAAGTATTGAGTTCTTTTTCTGAAAGGTTTTTTCCGCAAAATCTTGTTATCCGTGTAGTTCGACCTAAATCTTTCGTAACCTTTAAGGCATTGAATAATGATGTTTGATAACCATTCGGAAGTTCTTCAAAAAAGTAAGAGTGCCTACTGTCTTGACCAAAATATTTTCCTGTTGAATTGGTTGTCCAAAAACCCGGATAAGAAATTTTTTCCAATGAACGGCGAAAATCTAAGGCGGACGAAAATCTTCTGAAAGGATCGGGGTCAATGGCTTTGTTAAGAAGGGCTTTCAAATTTCGTGGAACAAATAGTTGGTAATCTTGATGAGCAGCAATTTCACCTTTTTTTACTAAAATAAAATAATCATCCCAATTTCCGACCTGTGCTAATTTATTACGAATGAGTCCAATCCCATTTAATAATCGAAAAATTGTCAATCCGGTTTGATATACGTCACTTTGTACACTTACCTGGTTTTGCGTCAAAGTCTCAGGGGCAACATGTAATTTGTAAAAATTTCTGGGTTCAACAGGTTGCTTATCAGGCGAAAAACATGTGATCCCAAAATCAGTTAGAATAGCTTCATTATGATTACCTAAAAGAATATTCGATGGTTTGATATCATTGTGGAACATATTCTGTTCATGAAGGTATTCCAATCCTCGTAGAATATCTATCGAATAAGCAAGCAGTTGTGGAAGGGGTAGAAAATTACCTGAATTCAATTTACTAACAATTGAGCCCTGATTGTGGTAATCCATCGAAATAATGACAAGGGGCGTTCCGTTGTAGTCAACCACATCTGCATAATGCACTTTTACCAAGTTCTGATGATTGAGCCGATTGCCAATTTGAGCTTCGATTAACCTTTCATCAACAGAAACTGTTTTTGCATCGAGTAATTTAATAGCTACTTGGGTATCAATACTCCGATCATAAGCTAACCAAACTTCGCCAAAACCACCACCTCCCAGCTTGTTTTGAAGTTGATATTTGTAAATCACTTCACCTTGTTTAAAGATTAATCCTCCCATTTATCCCCCTTTTGCAATCCATGTGGCAGCAACAGCATCTGCAATTTGGGTATCCCAATATTGCGTTGATCGTCCAATGTTTGTTTCGGCGAATTCTTTTACACGACCACCGTTGGTTTTTAATTGTGTATATAAAACCGGTCTACTGGATATGCTTCGCTGCGCTGCAATAAGAAATACTACGCCTAGTAAATAGGTAAATTCCCTACGTTTTTTTGTTTCTCCTCCATACTCGTTTTCTTTAACAATAATCTGTTCCAAATCAGGATATTGGGGAAAGATTCGATCCAATTCCATATATAGCCATCTAGATTTATCTGCGATAGTAGATAATGCGGCAGGGAAATCTAATTTATTTTCCGAATCATGATTTATGAATATAGCTACGCCATCGTCATATTCAACAATAGCATACCGTGCCACTTGAGGCGTAACTCGAATTCCTAATACTTTCATAAATAACCTTTCTTAAGAATGCTTAAGATTTTGAAACAAATAAATTGAATAGAAATACATAGACACTGATTATCCTATCAGGATCTTCTGAGGATCGAAACGCCATCCGCCATTCACCGGGATGTTGTGCTTTTTCTTCCCTAACAAAGTTAGGGTGTTGTTTTAAAACTGCAGGTATTTTTTCCTGGATTTGCTTAAATCCTGCCACATCTTTATCGAAAACGATCAGAGATGTTTTGCAATCTCTCCAGGTTAAGTAACTAAGTAGTTGTTCGACAGCTTCAGGTAGTTTTTGGTCACCGTTCCAAAGTTTGCATTCAGCAACAAATGCTGCCCGATTTTCGAATTCGATGCAAATATCCGTTTTTCCTTTTTTTCTGAATGCCTCTCCATTAGCTAACCCGTTGTAATGACCATTCAAATGCGACATTAGTATGTCGCGCAATTCTTCTTCGTCGTGCTTTGCAAAGGGTTCTGGCGTGCGTTCGTAAGAACATCCTTCATGTCGAATCACTTTGAGAATATTTTCATAATCTTCATTCGATATCGTATATTCTGGCGGGCGTTGGACTTGGGATGATAATGGCTGAACTATTTTTCGTTGTAAAGGTAATGGAACCAGACCTGGAGCACCTTCGCTTGACTGAATTGGGATATTCAAGGTTCTGGATACGTTTTGGATTGTTCCTAACCTTTCCCTGCGTTGAGCGACATGACGCCTAATCTCGTTTTGAAGTTGGGGATTATGAGATTCGATGTCACGCTAATCCATCCAAGATATTCTTCGATGGATTTTAAGTTTCCTTCAATCTCTTTATTTATAGCGTCACCCGTATATTCCCCTTGGGTAAATTCCATCTTAAACCGCAAAGTGCCGGCCTGATCATTTCCTCTTTGAGATGAATAATCTCCTCTTGGTGGATTGAATGTAAAGGTCGATGGTTGCATTTTCCATAAATCTGATTCACCTGTATAAGGAATTGCCAAATCAATCCTTATCACAGGTATCCTGACCAAATCTCCGAAGGGATCACGCCGTTCCGTTCTGGTTTCTTGAGGTTCGGTGAGACTCATCCGATCTCGATAAATGATCAACGGAACAATTTCCATTTCTGAACAAACATGTTCAATTATTTGTTCGTCTGAATTGGATAGAAATTGATCTTTTGAAATCCCATCCACTTCTTTTGTTACACTCGCAAGTTGTGCCCGCAGAGCGTCACCTAGAGAAGAATGATTGAATAATAAATAATCAGATAAGATCATTATGTCCCTCCTAATAAAGCTTCACACGGATCAAGCCTGTAATTAGTTTGTTTCTGACCTCACCAAGCTGTACTTGTAAAGTAGTCAATTTATATTCGAGTAACTCAATCGAATCGTCTATGAGAGTGAGAATTTCTGTTATTTTTTTCTGCTCTTGTACGCCTGGTACCAATAATTTAACATAGTCAAATGAATTGCGAGTAATGGTATCGAAAATCGCTCCATGTGCAATCTCAGATATTCTATAGTTGAATTGCCTTAACAAATAAAATAAAAAATCATTCGATATAATTTCTGGATTAGCTTGTAATCCATAACTTGTCTGGTTAAAAGCCATTTGTTTTGATAATTGAGCTACAGCTCCTACTGTTCCACGAGCAGAAATGATCAGGTCTCCAGGCTGAAGGAGATTTGTGCTACTTTCATGAAAACCAAGATTTGTAATAAACTCTTTAGTTGCTGTTATATGTCGATTTACCCTGCTAAAATCGCCAACGGCGATCCAAGGTATATCACCTCCCCAATATTCAGGTTTATTCCTTGAGGGGGTACCACCGTTTACAATATTTACAATGCTGGATAATTTATATGGCTTCCAACTACTTGGAATGTCTCCAGCACTCTGAATTGTTTTTCCGAACTCCGGAAAACGTAATTTTCCTGACAGTAATCCCTGCATTAACCCCTTTTTCAACCGCTTTTTTCCCTCAATTAATCGTTGAGTGCGTTCTATGGCCCGATCCCACGTGGTAAGGATTCTCGCAATTTCAAATTGCTCCTGTGCAGGCGGTACCGGAATTATCGCATTATTAATTACAGAGATAGTTAAACCATATCGGGTAACGCCGTTAGCCTTCGCAACGAATTGGTTGTGAATCTTTTTATGTTGCAATATTTTAGCAAGATAGTAACTATCCATGCGTTCTTGGTCAGGCCTAATAATCGCTAAGTGATATCCGCATAAAAGGTTCGGAATTGTGTCGACAACAACAGCAGCACTTGCTATATCCTCAGCAGTTTCGGAATCCTTCGTAACCAAAACATCACCACGGTTAAGAAAGAATTTATCAATCTCTGCTTTTGACGCGGAGCCTCTCATGAAATCGAGACCACTTGTAATGTATTCATTTTGGTAGACATCAAGGTAATTACAAAGAAGCACTGGAGATTTATCTTCTTTATTTTTTTTGTCAACATTGCTCACAATAATTCTGGCAACGTCAGACAGTTTTGATAGGTTCCAATCAAAGGGAATACTACCAATTTCTGTTTCACGAAAATTGGAAATAACCTCATCACCTCTACCCATTCGGATTTTCCCCCTTATTTTTACTCTTTAACTGTCGAACGACTTTATCAAAATCTTCATCTGGCTCTAGCGCTTCACGTTCCAGTCGTGCAGCATTATATTTCTCATATTCAGTGAGGGCTAAAGTTTTGGCTACTTCAGCAGAAATCCGGCCAGCATCGCGCAACACTTCTCGCCCGTTAAATTGCAGGAATGCATCCAGTTTTCCAACCCAATCACGCATGTACATGGGTTTGCGGCGTTCAGCCTGATCCTCGGCGTAATCCAGGTACATGGTCACAATCCGGTTCAAACTGCGCAGCTCATCTTCTGCCAGATAGTTCTTGGCAACAGTGACATCCGCCTGGCGCGCTTTCTTACCTTTCCAACTGGTCAATCCCATGTTGGGCTTGGTTGCGCTAGCTCGTTCGGCGATCAATTCAGCAGCGGTATGTCCCGTAATCGACCAGTGCAACTTATTCTGAACGGTCGCAAAAAACTCGTGCGTGATCTCTGCGTTTGGGTCGTAATCCACGGACAAACCGTAAATTTCAGTGATCTTGCGGTAAAACTGCTTTTCTGAAGCGCGTATGTCGCGAACGCGCTCGAGCAGTTCGTCAAAATAATCCGCGCCCAAGCCGCGTCCTTCTTTCAAACGCTCGTCGTCCATGGTGAAACCCTTGACCAGGTAATCGCGCAGCCTTTCGGTTGCCCAGCGTCTGAACTGGGTACCACGGTGAGATTTTACGCGGTAGCCAACTGCAATTGTCATCTCAAGGTTGTAATGCTTGAGAGAGCGCTGGACCTTTCGACTGCCTTCAGTTTGAACTTGTAAGTAATCCTTACAAGTTGCCTCTTCGCTCAACTCACCTTCAGAATAGATGCTCTTGATATGCAGGGTAATATTTTGTGGCGAGGTCTGGAATAGCTCGGACATCGCTGCTTGGGTAAGCCACACCGTATCACCTTCCATGCGGACATTGATATGTGTCTTTCCATCTTCCGCCTGGTAGATTAGGACATTCATGGGCTTTTCTGGAAGTTGATCGGTCATTGAACGCCTCCCAGCCCCAATTCATCCAGATACTTCTTCATTTCTGATTGCACCTGGACCAGTTCCACTTCGATTGACTCAATTTCTTTCTGTACGGTCGGTATATCGACATCTTCTTCCTCTTCGAAGGTGTCCACATAACGTGGAATGTTGAGATTGAATTCCGCTGCCTGGACGTCGGTTAAGGTCGCTAGTGAAGCATATTTCTCCATTGGTTTGAAATCCAGATAGGTTTGCAAAATGCGGTCAATATCCACATCGCGGAGAATATTTTGATTGGTACCGCTTTCGAAATCACGGGAGGCATCAATAAACAGGATGTGCTTATCGCGGTCTGTTTGGGCTTCTGCCCAAGGTTTACGCGCCTTGTTGAACACCAGAATGGCGGCGGGGATCGGCGTGCCAAAGAAGAGCTTCTCCGGCAGCCCAATGACAGCTTCCAGGATATTGTCCTCGATGAACTGCCGGCGAATGATACCTTCGGCTGCACCGCGGAATAGAACCCCGTGCGGAACGATAACCCCAACGCGCCCTTCGCCTTCGAGTGCAATTTCAACCATATGACTAATAAAAGCATAGTCGCCTTTGCTGGCAGGTGGCAGTCCACGGTGGAAGCGATTATACGGATCATTGGCAGCGAATTCAGCCCCCCATTTTTTCAAGGAGAACGGTGGATTGGCGACGACGACATTGAAGCGCATCAATTCATCATGATCGATTAAGCGCGAGTTGGAGATTGTGTCGCACCACTCAATTTGGGCTTTCTGATCTATTCCATGCAGAAACATATTCATGCGGCACAGCGCCCAGGTTGAGCCATTAAACTCCTGACCGCCGAGAAAATAATCCGGGCTACCGATCTCTTTGGCAACGCGGATCAACAATGAGCCTGATCCGCAAGTCGGATCGCAAACCCGGTCGCCTGGTTTAGGCCGCACTAGCTTTGCCAATAAAATGGATACTTCTGGCGGCGTGTAGAATTCACCAGCCTTCTTGCCTGCGCCTGCCGCGAACTGGCCGATCAGGTATTCATAAACATCTCCGATCACATCGCGATTACCGACAACAGAAGGGCGCAAATTCAGGCGGGAATCGGCGAAATCTTCCAACAAATGCTTTAGTCGGCGGTTGCGGTCTTTGGTTTGCCCCAGTGCACCTTCACAGTTGAAATCAATATTGCGGAAAACCCCTTCCAATTTGGATTTGTTGGCATCTTCGATTTTCATCAATGCAATATCGATTAGTTCGCCAATATTGGCGGCGTCACGGCGTTGGAAGAGATAATCAAAGGTACTTTCTTCTGGAACAATAAATCGTTCTCGCGCCATGGCCCGTTCTACGCGAACCATATCCCCGTTGTAACGCTTGATATAGTCTTCGTGAACGTCCTTTTTTAAATCGCTTAAATATTTCACAAATAACATCGTGAGAATATAGTCTTTATATTGAGCAGATTCGACCGCTCCGCGGAAGGTATCGCAGGCTGCCCAGACAATTTGCCCGATTTCATTCTTGCTTGAATGTGAGTTTGCCATGTCTATTCTTCTCCTATTCGATAATTGCATTCAGACAGACGGTTTTGATCAAAGCCGATTTTTTCGTCAGATATAAATCTAATAAATCCGTTTCTTTTTTTCGTAGCAGCTCCAACTCACCAATTTTTCGTTGCATCTCAATATCTGGAATGGGAACTTCAAGACGCGATAACGCGGATACAGAAAGAAAGGGGAGTGAACTTCCACTTCGGTTCAATTTGATATACTCCTGCGCAGGTGTTTGGTTCATCCACCACAACAAGAATTCAGGAAGGACAACTTCTGTTCTTACGCGTAAAATATAAAAAGAATTGGATGCAAGGACATTGCGCGTGTCATGGCTTATCAAATAAGCAAAATTTTCTTGCCCTCGCGCCAAGAATAATATATCTCTCTGCCTGATTTCGGATTTGGTGATCGCACCAGAAGGGGTGAACCGAGTCAGATTTGACCAATCGATCTGATGCAGCCTATCGAGGTCCCGAGCCTGAAGCAGAAAATAGCTGCCATCAGCTTGTACACGAATTCCTTCACGGGATTGGTAACCCACTTGTATTTCTGATATTTTGCCCAAGGTATCTTTCATATACCCTCGCAAGAATACTTAGCGGTAGATTTCATACTGTAAAGTATAACAGCTTTACCTGGTTTGTCAAGTATATATTACAGTAAAATCAATACTGCAATAAATACCGCAATAAATACGATTCGATTTTCTGGATATTGTTAGGGTAAATTGCAGGAGTTTTTTTTTCTTGATGATTCCGTAAGGTGGTTACTATAATTCCTTTGTAAAAAACCCTAAAAATTTACAAAGGTCTGAATACTTTGAAAATGAATCTTCAGTGTCCCACTAGGATAAGCGAATTTCACTCTGTACAATAGGACTAAGTAATCGACACAGATTTCAAGTCGCTAATATCGTCAGTCTATTATCAAAATCGTTGGAGCGACCTCGCAATGGGAATCCCATTGGGTAGGTCGTTTTTATTTAATCATGCGAAAAAAGGAGGTGATTCTTGCGAACTGAATAATAACACCTGTAAAAACATACGCCAGCCACGCCAACTCCTTAAGGGTCTGGCATGGCTGGCGGGTCTAAACCACTCAATTATGAAAGGATCATTAAATGCTAGAAACGAATTCTCAATTTACAAATCTGATGACGGGGGAGGAAATTGCCAAGATCCTCCATGTTTCCAGAGCTTATGCTTACCAACTGATGCGTCAGAAGCTGATCCTAACTGTCAAAATTGGCCGCAGTGTGCGCGTGCGTCCAGAGGATCTGGAGCGATTTATAGCTGCAAATATGGGGCAAAACAGCCTACTCTCTGGACAAGGTAGACAGAACTGATGTTCCAATTCATTGACAATAATGCTACAATTCCATGTAACAACCGCACCTTAAAAATCGAATATCGGGAAAAACTTGGATTGCTGCCAGATGTTTCGCTACAGGAGGAAACTATGAAACAGCAATCTGGGAAAAGCAAAACTAAGCATCGCGGACACAAAGAAGGCAGCATCCAACCTACCCAGAATGGAACTTGGCGAGTTTGGGTGACATTAAACTCAGGAAGACGGATCAGCAAAACGCTCCCAAACAAGGCTGAGGCCCGTGAGTGGCTGCAGCAAAAACTTTCAGAAGCAGAAGAATCCCCACAATCTGAGCAGACATTTGGAGAATACATACTGGAATGGTTTGTAAATCATTCCTCTCAGTTGGAAGAATCCACTCAGTGCGATTACGAGATCCTCATACACAAGTACATTCTGCCGGCGTTAAGTGATGTTATTCTGAACACTCTTCACCGGTCGGTGTTTGATAGATTCTATACAAATTTGAGGAAAATTCCGGTAGGGGATACGCAAATTCGTTACATTCACCGCGTCATTCACAAAGCGCTTCAGGATGCGGTAAACGACCGGATCTTACCGTTCAATCCCTGCGACGGGGCAAAAGCTCCGAAAAAACAGCGATTGCATCGTATCCATTGTCCGTTGAACGAGGAGGAGAGCATCCAGTTGGTCACCAGGGCGATGGAAACCTCGTTGGGATCGCTGATCCACCTGGCGATCAAGACAGGTATGCGGCAGGGTGAGTTGTTCGCTCTCAAGTGGGAGGATATTGATTGGGAGAATCAGCAGATCCATGTTCAACGCAATTTACAACGGGTCCGCCGAGAGGGTAAGCAGGTACGAAAAATGGGACCTACCAAAACCCCCTCAAGTGATCGAGTGATCTTGGTAGGTGAAAAAACGATTGAAGTGTTAAAACTTCAACAACAGGAAGTTGAACTGAAAAAGATGTTGGGGAAGAAAAGCTGGAAAGAGAATGACCTGGTTTTCCCATCAAGCATCGGAACACCGATGAATCAGAGCAATATGCTGAAGAAATACTCAGTGATCCAACAAGCAGCCAATCTGAAACACATCCGGTTTCACGATCTACGTCACATTGCAGCTTCGATCATGCTCAATCATGGGATTCCTCTCTTGACTGTCTCCTATATCTTAGGTCATTCGCAGCCATCCACAACATTAAATATGTATGGTCATCAATTCAGTGTCATGGAACTGCAAGCAGCCTGCCTAGTGGACGACATCTTCTCGAAAGCCCAACCCAGTCCGGTCCCCGCTGAGTTTCTCTCGCTTTCAAATCTTAAAAAATGATTTTAAATTTTAAAGAAAGCTGAGAAGGCTCAAAAAAGTTTTGCACGTTTTTTGCACGTTTTTTGAGAATTAAAGCCATCGGACGGCACAAACCACCATATGTGCCGTCCGATAACCCGAAAACCCCTATATATAGGTGCCCCCGGCGCGGCTCGAACGCGCAACCTACTGATTCGAAGTCAGGCGCTCTGTCCAATTGAGCTACGAGGGCGTTCTAGTACCTGGATTCACACCTTTATTTTACCATCAAAGGTTGGAATTGTTCTTGAAGTTTTCGCACAGGGCGCGCCGGTGGAAGTTGAAGGCGATCGCCTTTCTCTAGTTCTCACTTAGGGTGACCGGGGATGCGGCCCGGGGAGCATGTTTTCGGACCACTTCATGAGATTTCCCGTCTGCTTTGGCCGCTGCCAGATCCGCCAACCGGTTCAATATTTCCTGCTGGCGGGCCAGCTTGATCTGCATCTCCAGCATGGATGGGTCTGCGGTCACGTCCTCCGTTTCGTCTGTCTTTTGGGATGCATTCTTCGATCTCAGGATCAGGGTGGCCGTGACCACCAGGAAAGCCAGGATTACCAGGACGCCGATTAGAAGGAACGCGTAGCGAACGGCGTTGCTGAATTCCTGGTCTTGTCTGGCCTTCTCAGCATAAAGCTGGGTGTCCATGATGCTCCTGGCTACCTCGTCTTTGACTTCGTTTTCCTTCATGATGGTGTAATACTTTAGATCAACGGCATCTTTTGCGCTTTGCGCCTGGGCTTTTTCTGAATTGGTGATGAAATTCAATACATCCGTCGATGCCAGGGCTGCGCCTATGAGGACCCCTATGACGATCAGAGCGATGACGACCTTGACCAGGCCAGCAAATGGAGAGGGGTTATTGTTCAGGTACATTTTGCACCTCCGGTCGAACAGGCTCTAATTTCTATTTCAGTGTTCTAAGCCTATTCTACGGTCAGGTGCGACGGTGGTGTTGGTCGGTTGGCGTGCAGTTTGAGGGCAGTCAGCCCGATAAATGTGAAGAATAGATGACAATTGTCTGACAAGAGGCTGAACATTCGCTTAAGATTGGTGGGTTAGCAATTTGAATCCGGTCGAGCGAATGGTCTGGAGATAGATCGGTTGATCTGCGTCCGGCTCGATCTTTCGGCGGATGCGCCTCACGTTGGTATTGATCTTGCTTTCTTCATCTACCGGCTCTTTTCCCGCTTCGGTGAAAACGTCTCGGGCAATGTCGTCCCGCAGGCACACCTTCCCGGCGCTCTGATATAGATAGCGCAGCAGCTTGTACTCCGTGGGGGTCAGCGTGACCTGCCGAGAGCCTACGAAGACTTCGTGGCTGTCCTCTTTGATCACTAGCGGCAGGGGCGCGCCTGGCATTGGATCCTGAGTTGCCGGAGCTGTCTTCTGCGCGTTGATCTTCTCGGCCAGTAGCCCTGATAGCATCATGCGGTAGAACAGGACCTGCACCTCGGGGTAGGTGTACTTGTTGGCCGAGTCAAAAGCCGCCAGAGGGGCGATCACGTAGAAATACATGCTTACCAGATAGGGTAGGAGGGAGTCGTCCACAATGCCCGCGGACTGCGCGTGGACAGCCTGCAAAATACCGGCCAGCTTGCGGTACTCCGGGTCTACACTGTCGATGGGGGGCATGTCGCTCAGCCGTTTGATCGCCAGGAGGCACTTTTCCATCTCGTAGAGGCTCTGCAAATTGCTGAGATCAGCAGACCCGAAGCGCAAGGAACATTCCAGCGCGGCGAAATTGTCCCACAAGGGAGCGATATCTACCGTGGAAAAATCGGAGAGCCAGGTATTTCCGGCCGGATCCACCAGAACCGTCTCCGCATCCAACCCGCCAGGCGAGCGGTGGCACATGACGTCGATATCCATGGCCAGCTCATCATCGTAGAGAGGCCCCAACGGATCCTTGAGCCGCACCGTCCGGTTGCCCGGAAAGCGGATGGTCATCTCTTCGTCCTGCAGGCCGATCTCTGCCAGTCCACGCAGTGCGCATTCTCTGCCCAGGCCGGCCAGCTTCTGGCGGAAAGCCTGGCCGGGAATGGCGGCTGCCGTCAGGTTGAACTTCTCTCGATAACACTGCGCCAGAGTACGATCCTCTTCGAAATTGCGCTCGTTATTCAGCCAGGACGCCAGGGTATTATGGAGCAGGTTTTCCACGACTGCTTTCGTCTGCGCGGGCCTGGCCTGAAAATAAGCCGCCAGGGTCTTGATCTCTTCGGTGTGCGTTTGGTTGCCGGGAAGTGTCCGGCCTCGAATAGCGTAGTGAACGCTTTCCACCGGCTCGAGGGTGGACAGGCCGCCGGTCTGTTGTAGCCTGTGGCTGATCCTTTGATCGTTCTCGATCTCAGCCTGCATGGCGCCGGTCGTTCCGCAAATTACGACGTATTGTTCCTCGCCGGTCTCGCTGTAAGTCAAGACTTCCAGGGCCCCCCGGCCCTTCCGCGTCCAGAATAGTTGCCAAACGGTTGCCTGCTCGCTCTGGAAGAATAGCTTGCGGAACAGGTCCTCCATCTCGCTGACACGCGTGGATAGCTGTTCTGGCGGCAATCCAGGCTCGATCAGCCCCACCAGGCCGGGAAAAGACAGAGGCTGTTTAGGGTTCCAGCGTATATCCAGGTTGAAGTTTATGCGAACGTACTGCTCTACGACCTGTTGTACGGCCTTGACCATTACTTTGGGGCCATCTTTTTTGGATAGATATTTAACGAAGGGGGGCATCTCGGCCAGGGATTGGCCAAAAATTACACTCGCAGTCTGGTAGGAGGGATATGCGGTCAGGATAATCTTGGGAATGGCGCGAAAGTCCGGGCTTTGGGCCAGCGTTATCCCGGAGATATCATTCTCGTCGTCGTCGTTGACCAGGCGAACATCCAGGATCGCCAGGTGGATGTACGCTTCGCGCAACTCCCGTTCCGCTTGCGCCAGGGAATAGGCTCGGATCACCTTGTAGCCGGCGTTTTCCAGGAAAGCGGAGCGGACGTCGGTAAAGGCTTGCTGATTATCTGCCATCAGGATGGTTATCGTCATAAGAAAACCTACTCTTTGGAATGCATAGGCGGGGTGGGCGTGGTGTGGGAAGCCCTCTCCTCGTGCCCCGGGAGCGGCCCTATCCAGCTCGCGATGGCCGCCTGTACCACCTGTAGCCGGCAGGCATCGCTGTGGCTCCCCAGGTCTTCACTGGCGTTTAGCAAGATCTCAAAGCGTTGGCCGGCCAATCGCTCGTCGTGATAATGCTTGATGCGGTTGTTGGCCGTATCCACGCGGCGGAAGAACAGCACGCCGGCCGTTTGTCCGATGACGCCGCCAATGGCAGTCAAGAGCCCGGCAGAAGGCGTCATCCAGATGAAATTCGGCTGGCTTTGGCTCATCAAGTTGATGACAACGGCCAGACTGAGAAACAGGAATAACGTGCCGATGAGGATAAAGACCATAGAGAGCACGAACATTAACCGCGCCTGACCTTGAGCTTCACGGTAGTCGCGCCGCAGGTCTTCGTCTGTGTCCCGCACACTGCGCAGCCAGGCCAGGTTCGATCCCATGGCGCGACGGATGGCCGGCCTCAGCGCTTCCATCCCGTCGCCTTTGCTGACGAAATCGACCGCCGGGGGAATGCCGTCCGGACCGATCCTGAGCGCCTCGCGTACGGCTCGGACGGAAGGATATTTCGACAGGATGATCTTGGGCAGTAAAGGCGCCTTTTCCTGAGCCAATCTCAGGCCGGAGATGTCTTCGTCGTCGTTGTCTCGCTCCAACCTGAGGTCCAGGATGGCCAGGTCGAAATTGGGCTGCTCCAACTGGTCTCGGGCGTCTTCCAGCGAGCCAACCGCGACGACATCGTACCCGCTGTCTTTTAATAACTGCGTCCGGGTGCGCAGGAATTCGGCGTTGTTATCGGCAAACAGGATCTTTTCCCGTTTCATTTTTCTTCTCCCTTGGTTGCCTCATTTGAAAGGGGTGGAACCGGAGATTTGAGCACCGTATCGACCAGCTTACGCACATCCTCTTCCCCTAATGACTTGGCCACGTATTGTGAAGCTCCGGCTTGCTTTGCTTCGAGGGCTCTCGTCCAGGTTGGCGAGTACGTGACCACGATAATTCGCAAGTCGTCCTTACGCTGGCGGAGAGCCCGGATCATCTTGGGCATATCGCTTATACTGAGCGCGTCTACGAATACCAGGCGAATCCCTTGCCAATCTACCTGCTCCAGCCCGGTGGCCGGGAGGACGCTGAGCGACCCCAAGGGAGCTAGCGCGCGCGCCAGCATCTCGATCCAGTTTATATCCACCTGTTCGCCGATTAGCAGGAATTTGCTTTCCATCGTTCACCTCCTTTTGGAAACCCGGACTCTCGTCCTACACTCGCCTGCTGGAGGCTTATGGCAGCAGTGGCAGCACGATTGCCATCTGCGTGCCGCTCGAAATCTGTTTTGAGAAGTTGAATGTCTCCCCCGTACACCTGAACGATCACACGCGCCATCAACAACCCTAATCCCAATCCACGCTCATTTTTCTGCTTGGGAACAGGCTCTCTCAAGACGTACTCTCTGACAGCTTTGGGAATGCCCGGGCCGTTATCCGAAACGATGATCTGGGCCCAGCGGCGGCTGCGCAGCCCCTTGCGAAACTCGTTATGCTTGATCGCTTCGACTTCGCGGGTCGAGACGATTACTTTCCGCCCGGGTTGTGGATCAAGCTGTTGCGTGGTAGCCTTCACGGCGTTGTCGATCAAAACGTCCAATGCCCGCGTCAGCCATTCCGGACAGGCGCGCACGTAGATGGGCTTGCTCCGTTCGAGGTCCAGCTCTAAGTGAGCGATCTGGTATTTTGGATTCATCCACAACTGGGTGAGCCGTTCCTCGATCAGCCTATTGATGGCAATATTGCAAATGCCCTCCTCTGCGGAAAGTGGCGAGGTAATGGGCTTTTCCATGATCTTCTTGGCCTGTTCCTGGATGACTGCCAGGTTCATCTTGAGCACGTTCTTATCCGGGTCTCCCATTTCCAGGATATCGTCGAGCAGCTCGACCGTATCGTTGATCACGTAGGCGTTATTTTCGATAGAGTGGCGCCAAATGCTGCTGATCATGTTCATCCACAACAAAGTGTTGCTGGCGTTCAGCTCCTGCCGCGTACGCCGGGCTTCTTCCAATTTTTGAGCGTGGTCGAAGACCAGCGCTGATTGGGTCGCGTAGAATTCCATAGCGCTTTTTTCTACGTCTGTAAATTGGCGTTGGTCGCGGAAGTGGACCCACAGCACCCCGATCGTTTTTCCCTCTACCTTGAGTGGCAGACAGGCCACTGCTTTGGCTCCTTGCTGGATCGTCTTGGGATGTACCTTGGGGTTGCCTGGCTGTAGATTATCCAGGTAGATGGCTTCCTGCTCGCGTACCACCTGCATCGATACCCCTTCCGGGCGAATAGGAATTTCAGCATCCGATTCCGGCTCGAAGCCCGATTGGGCCAGCACCCGGTACTCGTCCGCTACCGGGTCGATCACCAGCGCCACGGCCCTCCACGCGCCGGCGTAAGTGCGGATCGTATCCACGATCATTTGCAGCACCTGTTCCGGCGGCAGGGAGGCGATTTGGGCGCTGATCGCTCCGGCCATGGTGGGGATGGTCTTTTCGATGCCGTGGTCCCGCTGGATCAGCTCTGCGTTCTTGATGGCGACGCCGGCCTGAATGGCCAGCGCTTCTAAGGAGCGCTCGTCTTCCTCGTCGAAGGCATCCGGGCTATGCGCCTCGACGTTGATCGTCCCGCGCACTTTCCCATCTACAAGAATGGGAACGGCCAGCTCCGAGCGAGTGTCTGCATCGAATACCACGTAATTGCTGTCTGGCCCCAGAAGCAAGACGTCGTTTACCAGTTAAGTCTTTCCGCTCTTCGCGGCCTGGCCGGTGATGCCGATCTTCGAGGAGTTCAGGTCGATTTCCTGGGTGGCGCCGCTCATGCCTTCGGGGTAGATGGCGTGGGATTTTAATCGAGGACCTTCCAGCAGAGAGAGGTTGCACAGGCTGGCCGATCTCCCGAACCGGCCCGTCAGCTCCAGGGCTTTCTTGGCAATTTGCTTGAGAATCTCGTCTAGCTCCAGGTCATTATTGGCCACCAGGTCCGCATCGCTCAGCGCCCTCAACAGGGCAGCTCGGTGAGTGCTCTCCTTCTGTAATTGGGCATTTTGAATGACCACGGCAGCCTGGTTGGCAAACAGGCCGGCGTTGATCAGCTCGTGAGACGTAAAACTGTGCTTGTGATAGTAATTGATGAACATGACTCCCACTTTGCGGGCGCCAATTTTCAGAGGGAATCCCAGTGAAGCCTGGATGCCTTCTCGCGCGACGAAGGGGGAGGTATTTTCCATGCGCTCGAAGCTGCCCATCAAGAGGGGGTCATTTTGGGCGTCTTCTGATTTGTGATATTGATCCAGCTCCAGCACTCGCCATAAGATCGAGTGCTTGGAAACCCTGCGCAGCGCCATCACGGAAGTGGAGTCGTTCACGCCCAGCAGGGTAGGTGGGAACTCGAACTCATCGCGGTCTTGATTGTACCCGTAGAGGGTCACCGAGTCGCAGCTCATCACCTTGCGGACGGCCGCCACGATAGCCTTCAGAGAGGCATCGTAGGAATCTTCGGTCAGCTTCCTGGCGACCTGGTCCACTTCGTCGCGTGCATTGGTCACTTCCTCGAGCAAATGGATGCGGTCAAAGGCAACGGAGGATTGATTGGCAAACAGCCATAAGATATTTTTCTCGAGGCCCGTGAATTCGTGCGGTTGGGCGAAATGGATCCACAAGACCCCGATGGATTTTTCGCCGATCACCAGGGGCAAACAGGCCACGGCCCGAACGCCCTGCGCGAACATTTCCGGATGCACTTCCGGGTCCTTTTCGAGGATGCGCGGTTTATAGTAGGGGATCTTCGAATGGAAGACCTGCCAGCTTATGCCGTCGTCGCGGATCGTGATCGCAGCTTCGATCTCTTGCCCGAAGCCCGATTGGACCAGGAGGCGGGGAGGCAGACCTCCCTCCATCAGGATCACGTGCGCGCGCATGGCGTGAGCGGCTTTGCACACCGTGTCGACGATCCTCTTCAGCGCCTGCATGGAATCGGGGGCCGAGAGGATCTCTGTGCTGGCCTCGAATACGGATTGGATGTATTTGCTGGTCTGCTGGGTGCTTTGCAGCGATTGGGCGTTGCGGATCGCCAGGGCGATGTTGGCTGCCAGAGCCTGGGCCAGCTTTTCGTGGTCGTGGGTGAAAAATCCGGCCTCATGATGGTGAATATCGAGCAGGCCGAGCCATTCTCCACCGATCATGATCGGCACGCTCAAACAACTCTGCATGGCAGGCTCGTTATAGGGCGGGCAGTCCAGCTCCGGGTAATCCCCGGGAGCGTTTGCCAGATTGAGCGGCTGCCCGGATGCGTAGATCCTTTGGTAGCGGTCGCTCTCCTGGATAGGCATGCTCGATCCTTTGAGCCTGGCCGGGTCTCTAAAGCCGCGACAGTCTACGACCTTGAACTGCTCGCCTTCAAAGAGCAGCACAGAGGCGCAATCATACGGCACGACCTTGCGCAGCTCC
This sequence comes from uncultured Chloroflexia bacterium, assembly GCA_963702935.1. Taxonomy (GTDB): domain Bacteria; phylum Chloroflexota; class Anaerolineae; order Anaerolineales; family Anaerolineaceae; genus DAOTWA01. The sequence goes on along the minus strand of OY969772.1, from coordinate 5,338,022 downwards.
TCGAGGGTCGTCGAGGTGATATTTTCCATATCCAGGTTGGAGCCCAATTGGAGCGCAGCCTGACGCAGGATTTCGGCCTCGTTGCGCCGGTTCATCTCCTCTTTGTAGAGCCTGTTCTTCTCCATCCCGACCACTAACAGGCTGCCCAGCGATCGAAAGGCATCCTTGATGGCGTCGTCGAAAGCATAAGGGACGTAGCTCTGGATCGAGATCACCCCCAGCACCTGGTCGCCTCTTTTTAAAGGCAGATAGAAACAGGACTGGCAGGGAGTCCCGACCTGGACGGGCTGAATATGGTGCTGCTGGCAGATGCGCACGCCTTCTTCGAAGGTGGGCCAGCACATTTCCTCACCAAGCTTGACCACCAGACCACTGACGCCCCATTCGCGGCGTTGCTTGCCCAGGGGACGGGGCTCTAAATGGCCCGGCTTGCCCCGGTCGTAGACCATTTCGTAGTGGATACTGTCTGCCTTGGGGTCGTACAGGCCAATAAAGAACGTGGATATCTTGAGCTGTGTCGAAGCATATTTCCAGGCCAGCTCGAATTGCTCCTCGTCCGTTCGCGCCTGGGTCAGGGTCTGGCTGGTGGCGATCAGGCTGGTCATGTAATTACTTTGGGACTGAGTTCGGGCGAAATGGCGAAGATTGGTGATCGCCTGGCCCGCGAGCTGCGCGGGAGCATCCAACAGGGGAACGAGACCTTGCCTTTCAAAATCTCTGGGTGCGCGATAAAAGGCATACAATACCCCCACCCTTTGATTATTGAAATTCGCCGGTACGGCTACAAAGGAGCGGATGCCGGTGGCGGCGAAGCGCTCATCCACGCGTGGATCTGACAGCACGTCGGGTACGACGACCACATCGCCTGTACGCAGGATGCTCCGGCAGAGATCCACTCCTTTGAAGATGCGCTTGCAGGATACCTGCCCTGGGTAAGAAGCCGGGTAACGGTGCAGCCGCTCTGACTCGGGCTCTTTTATCAGGATGCAGGCTTCGTCTGCCTCGACCAAAGCCGCGGTAGTATCCAGAATACTGTCCAGAATCTCGTCGAAGTCAGTTTCAGAAAGGATGGCTCGCATGATCCGGCGTTGGCGGGAATGGATGGCCGCCACGCGCAGGTTCATCAACAGATCCTCGGGCCGGATGGGATCTTCGAAGGTGCGAAATACTCCCAGCTTCAGGGCTTGCCGGCGTACGATCGCCTCCTCTTTCGACCAGCAGGATGCACTCAAAGTCGGGCCAGTCTTTGTGCAAGCATTGAGCCAGCTCGACCCCATCCTCTTCCAGGGGGCGGGCGTCGATCAGCACCACATCGTATAACTCTTTTGAAGTCGCGAGTAACTGCAAAGCCCGGTCATTGCTGTCGGCCAGGTCGATGCGGAAATTGTTGCTTTTTTCTAGAGATTCTACCAGTTCGGAGAAATGAAGATCTCGATATTTTACCCATAAGACGGCTAAACAGGGCTTTCCCATGCCTTCCCCTCCTGCTGCGCTGATAGATCGCCGTCAGGCGATCAGGCGATTGATCTTGTATCTCCATTGTAAACAAAACTTGCCAAGGTCGGCTGACAAAAGTATAGCAATTTCATGACAAAGGTCAAGGGGGAAAAGGAACGCCCGGCCTGCGGCAAGTAGCCGTAGATGGCTTGAGCTGCGAGCAGGTTCAGTTCACCCCAACCCGTTCTGATTTCCCGGCCAGAATACACGGCTTTATTGAGTATAATCTCGACTATGTTGAGTATCGTCATTCAAGCTGGCGGCCAGTCGCAGCGCATGGGCCAGAACAAAGCTTTGATGCCTTTTTTAGGCCAACCGTTGATCGCGCGCATCGTCGAGCGCGTCTCACCCCTGGCCGACGAGGTGCTGGTCATCACCAACGACCCGCAGCCCTATCGTTTCTTGAAGGTGCCGCTCTTTGCCGACATCCTCCCCGGACGAGGAAATCTGGGAGGGCTGTACACCGCGCTCAGCGTCGCCGGCCAGCCTGTAGTGGCCGTGTTGGCCTGCGACATGCCCTTTGCCAGCCCGACTTTGCTTCAGGCACAGTATAGCCTCCTGGAAGAAGAAGGGGCCGACGTGGTCATCCCCCATCCGGTGGATGGATTGGAACCCTTGCACAGCATCTATCGCCGTGAGGCGTGCCGGCCGGTTATCCAGGGCTCACTGGAGGCCCATTTGATGCGCATGACTTCCTGGCTCCCGGCTGTCAAAGTGCGCGAGCTCACCCCTGAAGAGATCGCACACTACGATCCTTCCGGAACGGCGTTTATGAACGTCAACACTCCTGAAGAATTCCAGCGCGCCGAAACGCTGGCCTGGGGAGAGGCTTAGCTCGCCAGGCTGGATAGCGGCATGGCTCTCCCTATCGGAGCCGCCGGATGCGTGTAGACATTGAGCTGGTCGCGCCGGGCATACCCAACCGGGGGGGTTGTGGCAACCGAGAGATCGAACAAGACCTCCGTGGAACTACGACCAGATTTTCAAAACTCTGGTATGATTTACCCGTTTCGCGTTCCAGAGAAATCAATTCTCCTGCCGAGATGCAACTATTGTGTTGAGCGCCTCGAAGCTAACTACGCACAAGGGAAGGACCTCATGCTGCCTACACAACTTTCTCCCAGCGAGCTGGTTCTATTAAATGGAGAAGCATTCGCCGGAAAAGGCACCCTTTTGGATAAGGTGCGGCTTTTACAGGGGGAGCCAGGAAGTTTCCGCCGTGCAGTTGGCTCAGGCCATCTTGGTCTCTGCGCTCCTGGCCAACGAACAGGCCGGGGCGATCCGCCTGGAAGTGCGCCAGAAGAAGGTCTTATTGGGCATGACGCGCGCCAACAGCCTGTACGTCGAGCCGGACCGCAAGTATATCCCCTGGACGGAGGGGCGCCTGGAGGCTTCGATCTATCCATTGGCCAGCAATTTGTTGGCCAACAAAGGCAGGAACGAGGTCTCGAATCTGTTGGTCGCTTTGCTGCGCGAAGATACCCCCAACCCGTGGCTGAGTGTGGTGGAGAGGGTCAAGGCCGGCATGGCTCAACGCGGATTGTTGAAACGAGTGGAGGAGAAAAAGCTGAAAGTGTTTTCGCGCGTGCACTACCAGCTTCCGGACGACACCAAAGCGCTGCTTCTGAAGCAGCCTTATGCGCCCCTGCAACAGCTTCTGCAGCATTGCCAGCAGGAACGGCCGCAGGTGTGGGCCTTATTGCAGGCTCACATCCGTAGCGCCATCAGCCAGCGCACCGAGCGCACCGATACTTCCGTGGATTGAATTCAGATTTAGATCTTATCTCGGCCAACCGGGCCTGGGGCAGGCTCATCCTCTTCCAGAACGTAGGCCCAGCCCGTGCCCTTGCACACCGGGCATACATCGTAGATGTAGCCGTCCCGGCAAGAGCCTCCCCCTTCACCGTGGCAGAAAGCGCATTTCTTGGCGACCTGGGCTACCAGGACGGTGCCAATCCCCTTGCATACCGGGCAACGGTCGTATATCTCCCCGTCGCGGCAGCGACCGCCGCCGTTGCCGCTGCAAAAAGCGCACAATTCAGGGGCGTAATGAATGGTGGGCTGTACTCTGGTCATGGAGTCCTATTCCCTTTTCAGGAAGATGCTTCTCCAGCTTCGTGCTGTGAGTTTTCCACGGCCTCGACAAAAGCGGCCGTGACTTCCGGATCGAACTGCGAGCCTGACCCGTGCACCACTTCGCCCAGGGCGTCTGCGGTGGATAGCGCCTTGCGCTTGGGAGAATCGGTGGTCATCACGGTGAAAGCCTCGCCGATAGCGATGATCCGCGCGCCCGGCGGGATCGACTTTCTGTCCAGCCCATCCGGATAACCGCCCCCATCCCAACGCTCCTGGTGGTGATAGATCCAGGGGATGATGCGGTTGAGCGGCTCGAGAGATTTGACGATGCGCGCTCCGTTATAAGGGTGCATCTGAATGGTCTTCCACTCATCCGGGGTGAGCGGGTCGGTCTTGTTCAGCACGTCCTCCGGAACGAGGATCTTGCCCACGTCGTGCAGCAGGGCGGCGATCTCGAGCATTTCCACGTCTTCCTGTTCCCAGTTCAGACGTTTGGCAGTCTGTACGACCAGGCGCGCGACGGTGTCGGAATGCCCGCGCATGAAGCGGTCGCGCGCGTCGATGGCCGACACCAACGAGCGGATGAGCGGGGTCATCTGGCCAATGGGGAGCTGGCTGGCGCCCATCAGGATGGCGCGAGACATGCCGGGCTTGCGCCGTTCGGCCATAGAGAGCTCTGAGCGCACCGGCAGGTCGTAGAATTTTACGAAGCTGGAGACGTCGTTCAGGGAGCGGCGCAGCTTGTCCCAGTTGCCCGTGGCCCACAGCTTGGGGACTTCGTCCTGCATGGTGATCAGGGCGCGCGCCAGGTCTTCCTGGGGGATGAGGTTCTTCCCGTAAGCGGAAAGCTCGTCGTGCATGGAGATCAGGCGCACGAACATCACCTCGACTTCTTTTACGCGTTGGGCCATGCCGGGCGCATCGTTGATCGTCTCCTGGAGATTTTGCAGCACGCGGATGACCTCATCCGGCTCCAGGTTGCTGCTCCGCTCGAGGCTGGTGATCTCCACCAGGCGCTGGTTCCAGTAGACGTTGGCGTCTTCCAGGCGTAAGATTTTTGAGCCGGAGGTCAAGGATTTGCCAGTCGAGTTGTGGTCGCCCAGCTTGGCCAGGGCGCGCTCGATGGCTTCTTTGGCCTGCGCGTTGCGCTTGGCGATCTCAGCGTCGCGCACTTCTTGCTCGCGCTTCTTGATGCGCGCCAGGTGGATGCGATTATAGAAATCGACGGATTTGGGGGCTTTCGCCAGCGCGTCTAAGAGGTGGTCTTGCAGATCGACGAGATTGAACCACTCTAAGTGAATTCTCCGCAACGTTTTGTTGGTGTACAGAAAGAGCGGCAGCTTGCGTGTCTTTTCGCTGAGCTCGGGAATGCGGGTTTGTACCTGGTTATGGAGATCCCAGATCTCCTGGTCTACCTTACCCGATTTGAAGGTGACGCCGGAGAGCACGATGCGATAATAGTTGAGGCCCTCGATGACGTCCCAATCTTTCTTGGCCACCAATGCAGACATGGAGTGGATCTGCTTTTGCAGGCTTTTCCACTCTCGAAAAGAGAAAACGATGTTGTTGACTCCCCGCCTGACCCATCCGTCAGAAGAAAGCCGTTCCTGTCCCGTAGAAGCGCCACCCCCTTTAACGTCCCCTACACCGGCTGTTTCTACCGGTAGCTCGGCATCGTTGGCGGGGGTTTCAGGATTTTTTCGGGCAAGGCCTCTAATACGCTCACGATCGGTTGGTCGGTTGAGGAATTGGGTAGAGTCTCCGCCACAAATAGCCTCCCGTCGAAACTGATAACAATGCTGCATTGATTTTCCCCACTGATTTAGAAGGCAGAATAAACCCACCTCATCAACCTGTTAGATTCGATTTCTAAAAAATACCGTCTCAATAACCATTATAAGCCTGAATTATTATATAACAGTTTCAACTAAATTGATAGGACCTTACAGATGCGATAGGTCCGGCGCGAATCGGCGTCCGGCGCGTTCCCGGCGCGCCGGATACGCCGCTTGCAGGGGGCCGGGTAGCCGCCTTGATGCGCCTACCGCCTAGATTTCTAATTTTTCTCCCGCCAATGCCTCGAGGATGCCTAATACCGCCGAGTTGTCCAGGTCGGCCATGCCGTTTTGCAGCATAGCGTTGTAAAGCTGCGCGTCCACGGCGGCGGAGGGCAACGCCACGCCGTATTCCCGGGCGGTCTCGATGATAATGTTCAGGTCTTTGGCTTGCATGGACGCTTTGAAGCCGGGGGCGCGGTTGCCGGCGAACAGGCGCGGCGGCTTGACGTCCAGCGTCCAGCACTGCGCGGCGCCGCCCTTGATGGCCTGCACCACTTTGCGCGGGTCGGCGCCGGCCTTTTGGGCGAAGACGAGCAGCTCACTCATGGCGACCATCTGGGCGGCGACCATGATCTGGTTGGCGGCCTTGGCGATCTGCCCGCTTCCGACCTCGCCGATGTGGGTGATGGTCTTGCCCAGGGCCTGCAACACCGGCAGCACTTTTTCGAGGGCTTCGGCCTCCCCGCCCACCATGATGGTCAGGGTGCCTTCGCGCGCGCCGATGTCCCCGCCGCTGACCGGCGCGTCCAGGCTGAACACGCCCGCTTCTTCCAGGCGGGCGGCGACCTGGCGCGCGGTGGCAGGCTTGATGGTGGAGTTATCCACCCAGATCAGGCCGGGGTGCGCCCCTTCGAGGATGCCCTGCGGCCCCAGGACCACTTTTTCCACGTCCGGCGAATCGGGCACGTTGGTGAAGACCACGTCCACCTGGCGGGCCACTTCGGCGGGCGAGGAAGCCGTCTGCGCGCCTTCCCGGGCCAGCTCGTCCACGGCGGCGTGGCTGCGGTTGTGCACTACCAGCGGAAAGCCTGCTTTGAGAATGTTGCGGGCCATGGATTTGCCCATCAGCCCCAATCCGATGTAACCAATTTTTAATGCTCGACCTTCATCCTTCATGGTTTATTCCTCATCCTTCTAAATGCGTTGAATCGTCACCGAGTCCGGTGTGATGTCCAGGCTCCAATAGCCCAGGTTGGCAAAGTGATATTCCGCGTAGAGATGCTCCGGCTCGCGCCGGGTGTTGAGCAATTGGATGGGCACCTTGAACTCGAATGTGATCAGGTCGTCGTCCCACTCTCCCTGTTGTTCGGGGTCGTAACCCTTGGGCGGTTCATAAGAACGTTGAATGTCCACCTCGCGCAGCAGCAGGCGCAGGAGGGCTTCGGGTATATCCGCCGTGGCGAGCAGGCTGGCCATGGCCTGAGTTTCCACTTCCTGGACGCGCTCTTCCGGAGTCAGCTCCCATTGGACGGGCGACCAGATCGTAGGCAGCGCGTCGACGTGGATGTGTTCTGGTTCGATTACGGATGGCATGATTTCTCTCCAACGAGCCGAATTGGAAGTACCCAAATATTTTATCACTTGTGGGCCGGGCCTCTAAATCTTAAGAATTCCTTAAGTGAAATCTACAAAACCTTCATTGCTTTCATCTTGTGAGCTTCTATAATGAGGATTGTTCCTGGGAAGGAGGAGGTGATATGGGAGAGGATGGGCCGCAAGAGAGACCGCCTGCGCTGCGCAGCAAATCTCGTATGCCGGCGAACTCGGTATTCTTTGACAAGGTCGTGCCGATCCTGCTGGTCGTCTTGGGGGTCGTCATGGCCGGGCTGGTGCTTTTTGCCGCCGGGGTCGTGTTGGGCTTGATCAGATTTTAAACTTTTTACGGAGGTGTCAGGGATGTCGATCAACAGAATACTGCCGTTCATTTCGACTGCTATCATGCTGGTGTTTACCATCTACGTCTTGCAACGTTTTATGGTGCGCCGCCGCTTGAATTTCCTGTTCTGGGGAATTGGCCTGGCCATGTTCGGCGTGGGCAGCTTTGCGGAAGCTTATCTGTCGCTGGCCTGGAATTGATGGGTCTTCTTTGGCTGGTATTTGTTCGGCGCCGCCTTGAACGCGGCCTGGATCGGCCAGGGCACGCTTTATCTGCTGGTGCGCAGAAAATGGGTTCACGGGGTCACCGCGCTGCTGGTGGTGGGCAGCCTGTTTGCGGGTTATCTGATGCTGCAAGCCATGCCCCAATTGAATCAGGCCGTCTTTACCACTTCTCGCCCGGTCAGCGAGCAGTACGGGACGAAGGCGCTCGATCCCGGCCAGACTGCGCCGGCGGGCGCGACGACCGGGACGGTAACCCAGAATGGCCAACAGGTCACCGTCGTGGAGGGGCTGCTGCCGCTGGGCTCGCCAGTGCGCCTGACCACGCCCTTCTTCAATATCTATGGGCTGCTGACCCTGGTGGGCGGCGCGATCTATTCGGCCTTCCTGTTCTGGCGCAAGCGCGTCTTGCCCAACCGCGTCATCGGCAACGTGCTGATCGCCGCCGGCGCTCTTTCCATCGGCTTCGCCAGCACGCTCACGCGCCTGGGGAACGGCCAGTTCCTATATCTCGGCGAGCTGCTGGCCGCCATCCTGATGTTTTCGGGCTTCCTGACCGCCGGCCAGCCGCAGCCCCAGGAGGAACCGGCTCTGCAAAGGGCCGCCGCCCCGGCGCAATGAGATCGTCCCCCTACTCCAGGGGTAGGGGGGAGGGTCGAGAGGAAGGGGGCCAGGGCTGAGGGAGAAAGCTTTAGAAATCGCGTTGGGTGAAGATGCGCGTGCCCACCGCCAGCACGACCAGCGTATAGACGATGGCATACAGCACCATCGCCTGGCTGGGAACCGAGATCGAAGAGAAGGGCGTGAAGCCGCCCAACATGCCGGCCAGGGGCGACTGCATCTCGTAGGCCGCCCGCCGCCACAGCGCTTCGGTGGGGATGATCAGGCTGGAGAGGATGCCTACGTTGACGGCCGTCTGGTTCTGGAAGAAAGCGCCGAACTGCTCGATCCAGCCGCCCACGAAGGCGATGCCGTACAGCCCGAACACCATCACGCCGTTGGCCAGCGTGGAGAGCTGCGTGCCGCCCAGCAGGGAGACGCTCAACAGCAGGATGCTGTTCAGCCATAGAAAGGCGATGCCGCGCAGGAGGTTGGGGGGCACATAGCCGGAGATCAGGTAGGCCGCTAACAGCACCCCGCCCATCATCAGCAGCAGATAAAGGCTGAGCAGCAGGGTGAACCCCAGCCATTTTCCCAGGAAGACTTCCAGGCGGCGCACCGGCTTGGAGACCAGGGTGTGGATGGTGCCCGAGGAGATCTCCCCGGAGATGGTGTCTACCGAGGTCAGCACGGTCATCATCACTGTGAGGAAATTGACCGCGTACAGCCCCGCCATCAGCAGGAAATTCGATATCTCGCTCAGCATCAAAGTGGAGGGGTTGCGGGCGTTATTCAGGTAATTCTGGCGGATCAGGTAAAAGCCCAGGGCGTAGACCGCCAGGAAGGCTACTCCCATGATGAGCGCCACGATGAGGATCTTGCGCCGCGCGGCCTCGCGGAAGGTCAGGCGGGCGAAAGTGAACGTGCTCATTACAGCCCTCCTTCCGTGCCGATGATCTGAATGAACAACGCTTCTAATGAGACGCGCTGCGGGGTGAGGGCGTAGACCTCGACCCCCTTTCCCACCAGGTAGCGGTTGATGGCCGGGATCAGAGCTTCGCCTTCGATCGTCAGGCTGGCGTGGTCGCCGTCCACGCGCACGTCCCGGCCCCACTGCACCAGGTCGTTGGCAACCTCGGGACTCAGCGGGCGGGCGCGAATCTCCAGCGACACGCTGCCTTCCACCAGGCCCTTGAGCGTGCTGGTCTGTACCACGCTGCCGTGCTTGATGAAGGCTACCCGATCACAGGTGATCTCTACTTCACTCAACAGGTGGGAGTTGAGGAAGACCGCCGCGCCGCGTTGGCGCAATTGGTGGATGATGTCGCGCACGTGCAGGCGCCCCACCGGGTCCAGCCCGGAGGTCGGCTCGTCCAGGAAGACCAGCTCAGGCTCGTTGAGCAAGGCTTGCGCCAAGCCCACGCGCTGCAACATGCCCTTGGAGAAGGTGCGCAGCCGCTGCCCGGCGAATTCCGCCAGGCCCACCAGCTCGAGCATTTCGTCTGCGCGCCTGGGGCGCGTCTCGGCCGGGATGTGGTACAGCTCGGCGTGCAGCTCGAGGAACTCGTGGGCGGTCAGCCAGTCGTGGAAACGAAAGTGCTCGGGCAGGAAGCCCACTTTGGCGCGCGCGCGGTAGTCCGAGAGCGGGCGCCCCAGCAGGCGCGCTTCCCCGGCGGTGGGGGTGATCAATCCCAGGAGCATCTTGACCGAAGTGGTCTTGCCGGCTCCGTTAGGCCCCAGGAAGCCAAACACTTCTCCACGCCGTACCTCTAGCGAGAGGTCTTCTACGGCGACTTTGGGCCCAAATTCCTTGCGCAGCCCGTGGGTTTCGATAGCGAATTCATCCGATGCAATGTCCATAGATGCGTCCATAAAAATGGGCAGGGGCTGGTATCAACCCCTGCCCACACAGGCATTAATTCTAGCTTTATTGGAGGGAATTTGCCAGGGCCAGGCCGGCGCTGTTATCTCCATTGCCGGAGAGGCCGTAGACGATGCCGTTCTTGACCCACACGATCAGGTAATGCGGCGAGCCTTCCCCGCCGGCCTGGTTGATGAGCACACCGCTCACCCCATCCACCTGGACGTCCTGGTAGTCAGCCTGGCCGACCGGCAGGGGGATGACCAGCGTGCTGGTCCAGTCGATGGTCTGGCTGAGGCGCTCGGCGTCTGCCTGGGAGAACTCCGCTCATCAGCAGGAACTCCTTGCCGAGCTGGTTGATGTCCAGGTCGGACGGCGCCGATACGGTGGGCGAGGGGAGCTGTACCAGCGCGGTGCAGCTCTGGCCGGTGTAGACCGGCGGCATTGCTTGCGAGGCCGCGCTGCCACTGGCGGGGGTCTCCTGGCGCTGGCAGACGCCGTAGGCGCTGGTGACCGAGGCGGGGATGTTGACCGTGATGGTGGCGTTATTCAGGCTGGCCGGCAGGTTGACGTCTGTGCGGCCCATTTCTTGCAGGATGGCCTGGATGCGCGCCAGGTCGACTTTCAAGGTACCCTGGGCGCCGGGCTGAACCGTGATCTGCGGGTTGCCGAGTGTATCGGAAGGCAGGCGCACGGCAAACCCGGCCAGGTTGCTGGCCTCACCGGCGCTCGTCACCGTCTGAGGCTGGCCGGCACTCTTGTAGCTGAAATCTTCGGACATCAGGCTCTGGATGCTCGGCCCGACGCTCTGCAAATCCTGAGGCAGGTTGGCCGGGTTGATGGGTACGACCTGGACTTGCTGGACGCGGAAGATGCCCAGGAAGTTGCTCGCCAGCGCCCGCACGGAGGGGAACGCCAGGCTCACTCCCAGGATCAGCGCGAGCAGCAGGCCGGCCAAGGCGGGGCGGGGGATACGTGTAAATGCTTTTTGCATGGGAAAAGTCTCCTTAGGTCTATCAGAAGTGCGCTGTGCCAGGCGGGCTCGGAGAGCGGCGTCAGGGGGAGTGGAAGCGGGGCGAGGGAAGAGGCTCTCCAGTTGTCCCTGGACTCGCTCTGCCCGGTCCAGCAGGACCTGGAAGTGCGCCTGGCAGGAGGCGCAGCTCTCCAGGTGGACCTGGAAGCTCCTGGCAAGCCCTTCATCCAGCTCACCGTCTCGATACGCTCGCAGCTCACTTTCGTTGAGATGTCGCATCATCGCCTGTCTCCAAAACGCGCCCGGTAGCGCTTTTCGAATTCCTGCTCTGCCCGGTTGAGCAGGGTGCCGATCGAGCCTGCGGAGAGCTCGCACGCCTGGGCCAGCTCTTGATAGCTCAGGCCGCTCGACCGCAGGTAAAGCAGGCGCGCAGAGGCCGGTTTCATCTCGGCCAGGATATGCCGCACCTGCTTTCGCTCTTCGTCGGCTTCCACGTCCAGGGCCGGGTTGGACGGTGAAGCTGTGCGGAGGGCATCGCGCCCGGCTCGTTCTTCGTAACGCTTGCGGCGGTACCGCTGGCGCAGGGCATTCAGCCCCAGGTTGAAAGCCACCCTGTACAGCCACCCGCCCGGATTGTCGCTCTGGTTGAGGTCTTCCAGACGGTCGTGCAGTCTGGTGAAGGCTTCCAGGGCCAGATCCTCGGCTTCGTCTGCGTCGCCAACCAGGCCGGCCAGCAGGTCGTGCACCCGGCCCCATTGGGCGTTGAAAAGGGCTTCGAAGGCGCTTTCCAGCTCAGCTTCCGAAGGCCGGGTGGCCGGCCGGGAGAAAAAGCGTGAGGCTTTCAACCGATCTCCGCTCACCATAGATACACCGCTCGCAGGCAAAATGTGACAGTTCTCATTGCCTCTTCATGGTAGCGAGTCAAAATGAGAATTTCAAGCACCTGGGTGCAGGCTGATTCTCACGCAAAGGCGCAAAGACCGCCAAGTTTATCCATTAAACGCCAGGTTGTGATTGGGACAAGTGAAAGCTTTAAACCACAATGAATACCAAGACCACGAAGTTTTTTAGATTCCCCTTCTAAAACTTTGTGCTTCCTTGGCGCCCTTCGTGCTCTTCGTGGTTGAAATCTTTAGCATCTCTCCCCTTAAGCCTTTGTTACAATAGGCGCATGTCTACGAAAACAAAAGCTCGTGGCGCGTGCAGCCGGGCGCTCCTGGTAGGGCTGTTGCTCCTGGTGCTGCTGATGGGCTGTTACGCCTCCCTGACCCTGGCCGGATCGATCTTAATCGTCGGCGACCCGCTGCGCCGGGCAGACGCGTTGGTATTGTTGAGCGGGGGCGACCAGGCCCGGGTGGAGGAGGCCGTGCGTCTCTACAAGGACGGCTATGCCGGCCTGTTCGTCCTGACCAGAACGGGGGAAGTGGCGCCCGGCCTGGGTACGGCTTCTACGCAGACCCTGCGCAAGGACGTGCTGGCCCTGGGCGTGCCGTCGGACGGCATCGTTGAGACCCAGAGCAACGCGGACAGTACCTATACGGAAGCTGTGGCGGTGCGCGATCTGCTGGAAGAGCGCGGCGGGATCGATTCCTGCATCATCGTGACCGACCCTTATCATACCCTGCGCACGCGCCTGGTGTACGGGGAAGTGTTTCGCGGCACACACATCCAGATCATCGTCCGCTCGGTGCGCTCGTACTGGTACCGCTCTTCCACCTGGTGGCTGAGCGCCGAGGGCTGGCGGGTCACTTTCAGCGAATACACCAAGCTCGCCGCCTTCTTGCTGGGAGTGAAAGGAAATTAGTAGGGCGGGATTCACATCCCGCCCCCTGGTTAAAAACCTTTGCGTCTCCGCGCCTTTGCGTGAGTCTCTTTCTTCCTTATCCCTCGATCTGGCCCTTCAATTTGGCGGCCGTCTCCTGGAAGGTGGCCAGCTTCTGGCGCTCCTTCTCCACCACGGCCGCCGGGGCGCGCTGCGCGAACGGACTGGCCAGCAGCTCCTCCAGGCGCGCGATCTGGCTCTTCACCTCGTCCAGCTCTTTCTCCAGGCGCGCGCGTTCGGCCCCCGCGTCCACCAGGTCGGCCAGCGGCAGGAAGATCTCCACGCCGGAGACCACCAGCGAAGCGCCTCCTTGCGGCTTTTCAGGCAGGCCTTCCAGGATTTGCACCGCCGGGGCGTCCAGGTGCGCCAGCGTGCTGAGCACGGTTAACTGCCGGCGCAGCATTTCGGCGCGCTCGCCGCCCGCCAGGGTGGCCGGGATGCGCTTCCCGGGCGTGACCTTCTTCTCGGCGCGCGCGTTGCGGATGGCGCGCACCACGTCCATCACCAGGCTGAAATCGGCCACGGCCTGAACCTCGCTCTGCGCTTCGGGCTGTTCTGTGGGCCAGTGCGCCACGATCAGCGCCTCTTCCCAGCCGCCTTGCGGCGCGAGAGCCGGCGAATGGGCCTGCGCGGCGCGCTTGAGGTGCCCCCACAGCTCTTCGGTGATGTAGGGCGTGAAGGGGTGCAGCAGGCGCAGGCAGGTATCCAGGGTGCACACCAGGGTTTGCAGGGTGTAAAAGGCGCGGTCGCCGCCTTCGGCGAGCTGCGATCTTGGCGATCTCCACGTACCAGTCGGCGAACTCGCTCCAGAAGAAATCGTAGATCTGGCGACCGGCCTCGCCGTATTGGTAGCCGGCAAACAGGCGCTCCACGTCGCGGATCAGGGCGGCCAGGCGCGCCTGGATCCAGCGGTCGGCCAGCGTCCAATCCGGGGCGGCCTGGGGCGCGCCCGGCGCGCCCGGCATCGATCCAAGCACGAAGCGCCCGGCGTTCCAGATCTTGTTGGCGAAGTTGCGGTTGGCTTCCACCTTCTTGACGCTCAGGTTCATGTCGTTGCCCGGCGTGGAGCCCACCAGCAGGGTGAAGCGCAGCGCGTCCGTGCCCAGCTCGTCCATCACCACCAGCGGGTCGATCACGTTGCCCTTGGTCTTGCTCATCTTCTGGCCGTGCTCGTCGCGGATCAGGCCGTGCAGGTAGACGGTGTGGAAGGGGATCTGGCCGGTGAACTCCAGCCCGTCCATGATCATGCGCGCCACCCAGAAGAAGAGGATGTCGTAGCCCGTCTCCAGCACGGAGGTGGGGTAGAAATACTTGTAATCCGGCGTCTCTTCCGGCCAGCCCAGCGTGGAAAAGGGCCACAGCCCGGAGGAGAACCAGGTATCCAGCACGTCCGGGTCCTGTTCCAGATCTGGGAGCTGCCGCACTTGGGGCAGGTGGTCGGGTCCTCGCGGCTGGCGATCATCTTCCCGCACGTCCTGGCAGTACCACACCGGGATGCGGTGCCCCCACCACAGTTGGCGGCTGATGCACCAATCCTGGATGTTTTCCAGCCAGTTGTAATAGACCTTGGTGAAGCGTTCCGGCACGATGCGGATGCGCCCGTCGCGCACGGCTTGCAGCGCCGGCTTCGGCCAGGGGCTGGATGCGCACGAACCATTGGGTGGAGATCATCGGCTCGATGATCTCGCCGCCGCGCTGCGAGCGGGGCACGTTGAGGGTGTAAGGCTCTTCTTTGATCACCAGCCCGGCGGCTTGCATATCCTCCCACAGCTTCTTGCGCGCCTCGAAACGCTCCATGCCGGCGTAGGGGCCGCCGTTCGTCGTTGACGTGCGCGCTCTCGTCCAGCATGGAGATCGATCGCCAGCCCGTGCCGCTGGCCGATGGCGTAGTCGTTGGGGTCGTGGCCGGGGGTGATCTTCAGCGCGCCGGTGCCGAATTCGCGCTCCACGTAGTCATCCGCGATGACCGGGAATCTCGCGCCCCAGGATGGGCACGCGCACCTTGCGCCCCACGTATTTTTGATAGCGCTCGTCATCCGGGTGCACGGCCACGGCGGTATCGCCCAGGATGGTCTCCGGGCGGGTGGTCGCCACCGGGATATACTCGTCCGGTTGTCGGCCAGCATGTATTTGAAGTAATACAGGGTGCCCGGCTCTTCGGAATACTCCACTTCCAGGTCGGAGACGGCCGTCTTCAACCCCGGCGACCAGTTGATCAGGCGCGGGCCGCGGTAGATCAGTCCCTTCTCGTACAGGCGCACGAAGGCCTCGCGCACGGCCCTGGAGAGGCCCTCGTCCAGGGTGAAGCGCTCGCGCTGCCAGTCGCAGGAGGCGCCCAGGCGGCGGATCTGGCTGCGAGATGATGCCGCCGTATTTTTCCTTCCATTCCCAGGTGCGGCGCACGAACTCTTCGCGCCCCACGTCCTCACGGCGCAGGCCCTCTTTGTGCAGCATCTTCTCCACCTGCAATTGCGTGGCGATGCCGGCGTGATCCACACCCGGCACCCACAGGGTCGGCACGCCCTTCATGCGCTGGTAGCGGATCATCAGATCTTCCATCGAGACGAACATGGCGTGGCCCAGGTGCAGCTCGCCGGTCACGTTGGCGGGCGGGATGGAGATGACGAAGGGCTCCCGGTTGGGGTCGAAACCGGGGCGTTGGGGATCGTTGGAGGGCTTGAAGTAGCCGCTCTCTTCCCACCAGGCGTACAGGCGCTGCTCGGTGCTCTTGAAATCGTAGGTTTTCGGTAAGGATGATGCGGGCATAAGAACCTCCAGTCCGGATGAGTACGGGTATTAAACAAAAAATCCTTTCGTCCCAGAGGACGAAAGGAGAAACCTTCCGCGGTACCACCTCAATTCGCCGGGAGTCTGGCGCGCTCGTTGCCCTGACCGGCGTCAGGGCCGCGCTGTAACGGGCTTACCCGCGCCGGTCTACTCTCCCCAGGCGGGGATTTCTGCGGCGGTTGATCCAGGCGACTTCGGCGGCTTGCTGCTGCGGAGGCTCTCAGCCTGCGGCGCTCCTTCTCTGCCAGTGCTCAGGCCGCTTACTCCTCCTGGAAAGACTTCATTCGATTGTTGAACAAAATTATAACGCCTTTGGAGGGGAGTGTCAAATGGTGGAAGACCAGGGGTGCATCTCAATTATTTGGCGAGTAGTAAACACGATGCCACAGTTCATCAAAACGGTTACTCAAAATAGCCGTTCGTACCGGTAATAATCTTTCTGCTCCCTTTCGGCTCCATTGCATTCCTGGCCCTTTGAAACGAGCCTGGTATTGTTTGGCCCCACTTTCGATCATGCCGCTTCCAATGACCCACCCTTCCATACGCCGGTCCAGATATTCCATGCGTCTCTTATTGCTCTCAAAATAGCCTGCTTCCGTGAGTAACTCCGCTGCGTTGGCTGCGTCTTTGTTGGCCGAATCCCGGATCGTGGCTGCTATATCTTCAGCTTGGCCTTGATACAAACGGGTTTCCTGGTCATTGAGCCAACGCTGCGCCAGGTTGGTTCCTTCACCATATAGCAACTGGGCGGCATGCGCCAGGTGAGATTTCGCATGGGACCAATCGACCACCTGAACACTATCATAAAAGTGGTCGGAGGCTAAATTCCAGATCCAAACCGCTCCATCAGCTACCACCTGGGTATCGCCTGCCGTTGTCCAGCGTCTTCTTCTGGCTTCTGCCCACAACTTCTCCCCAAACACCTCCGGCCCACCCAGGTAAGCCACATAACTATTCTCGACGGCTTGACCCACTTCCAGTTCCTCTTGGGTGATTTCGTCCATTTTCCCCCTTTTCTCTACCCGAAAGACACTCCCGGCCTTCACTTCTTTCCAGCCTTCTTCGCGTACATTGATCATGAACCCATCCAAACTCACCCCCAGGCGTTCAGAGCGCAGGCTTTCTCCTGGAACGACCCCTCCCCGCATTTCCACCTGCCCTGCTTGCTCGGCTTCAGCCATTTCTGCCTGACGTAATCCTTCCCCCCAGCGGTTGGCCTCGCGCCAAGCACTATTGCGCGATACATGCAGCTGTCCCACTTGCTCCAACACCTGCTCTACCCGCTCAAATGGCATCATCCCACTCAGCCAAACCACTAATTTCCCCACCCCCTCACTCATATGCTTGTCTTGTAGCCCGAGTTGTTCATCCAGGGGGAAAAATCCTGCCTCCACATTCCGGACAGGTGTAATATCCCCGGCTGAGCTCAACTTCTCCCGCTCGAGTTTCCATCTGCCTCTCGCGCTTCCCTTTGTTCTGCATTGCTCGCCCACACTGGCTACAGCGTATCTCTTCCACTGGTTGCACCGCTTCTTGCCCACTGACCACATTCTCAATCATCGCCTGACCAAGTTCACCGCGCAATTTCAAAACGATATCCTCGATTTGCGTCAAGCTGGGCTTTTGGTTCTCGTCTGTCCAATTCAGCAATTGCTCGATGATTTCATCGGCTTTCGCCTTTAATTCCGTTTGCCTTTGTGCTCGGGTTTTCTTCATGACAGCAACCTCTATTAGGAGTATTACTGTCCTATTATCTCACTTCCTCCACGTTTCTGGGATGCACCCAAGACCAGGCGATCAGGCCATGAGGAAACAGGCGATCAGGCCATAAGGGATCAGGCGACCAGGGAGCAGGGACATGGCCTTCTCGAATATGTCATTGCGAGACCGGCGTTCTGTGCCGGTCGAAGCAATCCCAACGCCGGCCCTCAGATTGCTTCACCCCGGAAAGGACACCGGGGTGAAGCAATGACATAATTTGACTTTGAGAAAGCCTGGTGGCGTACGAGGAGCATTGACTTGTGTAATCCTGACGGGCTTCGCGCTTGAACTCCTCCTCTAGTTTTACCAGGCCTCCCTCCTGCCTGCTGCCCACTGGGCACTGATTTCTGTTCTCTACTCTCTACTTTCTAATCTCGCCCCCTAATCCTGGGCCAGGGTCTTGATGCGCTCGGAACCGTTCACCAGAAAGTCCTCGATAGTTTGGGCGGCTACCTGGTAATCCTGGGCAGTTCCCCCATAGGGGTCGTCTACCTCCTTGAGCTTGCCGCTCATCTCACTGAGCAGAAAGACGCGCTCGGCCATCTCCGAGAACTCCACTTGCAGAGCTTCTTTATGTCCGCGCTCCATGGTCAGGATCAGGTTGAAGGGCTGGATCAGCTCGCGGCTGACGCAGCGCGAGCGATGGGTGCTCAAGTCCAGCCCGCGGGCGGCCATCTCCGCCGCGGCGCCCTCGGCAGCGGGCTGGCCTTCCGCCGCCCAGGTGCCGGCCGACTCGATGAGCCAGTCGTTCCCGGCCAGGTTGCGGAACAGAGCCATGGCCATGGGAGAGCGGCAGATATTGGCCGTGCAGATAAACAGGACGGACGGCATTGGCCCTCCCCTTTCCATGTCCCTCAGGAATACCTTATGGGTGGGTTGGCTGGTTTGAGACTGGGCCATCTATCTTTCCATCGAGATGACCTGGTCTTCCCAGAAATGCCAGTCGGCGAAGCGCTCGGCGAGGACGTGCTTGCCCTCGCCCGGGCAGTCCAGTCCGGCCAGCTCCAGGTCGGCGTCGACCATGATGCGCACCAATTCTTTGAAACGCACCCGGGGCTGCCAGCTCAACAGCTTGCGCGACCGGCTGGGGTCGGCCATCAAGTAGTCTACCTCGGTAGGACGGAAATAACGCGGATCGATGCGCACGTATTCTTCCCAGTTCAGGCCCACGTAACCGAAGGCTTCCTGCAGGAATTCGCGCACGGAATGCGCTTCTCCCGTCCCGATGACGTAATCGTCGGGCTGCTCTTGCTGGAGGATGCTCCACATAACCTCTACGTATTCAGGGGCGTAGCCCCAGTCGCGTTTGGCATCCAGATTGCCCAGGTAGATGTACTTTTGTTGGCCGGCAAGGATGGCGGCCAGCGCGCGCGTGATCTTGCGCGTGACGAAGGTCTCGCCACGGCGGGGCGATTCGTGGTTGAAGAGGATGCCGTTGCAGGCGAACAGGTTATAGCCCTCGCGGTAGTTGCGCGTTACCCAATAAGAATAGACTTTGGCGGCGGCGTACGGGCTGCGTGGCTCGAAGGGCGTGGCCTCGTTCTGCGGCGGGCGCGCGCCGCCGAACATCTCGCTGGAGGAGGCCTGATAGAAGCGCGTCTGGGCGCCGCTCTTGCGCACGGCTTCCAGGATGCGGATGGTGCCCAGGCCGGTCACGTCTCCGGTGTATTCAGGCATGTCGAAGCTGACGCGCACGTGGCTCTGCGCTGCCAGGTGATAGATTTCCTCGGGGCGCACGTTGTAGATCACGTCCAGAAGACTGTCCGGGCTGGCGACGTCGCCGTAGTGCAGATAGAGATGCACCTTCTCGCCGTTTCCGTGCGGGTCGTGGTACAGGTGGTCGATGCGGCGGGTGTTGAAAGTGCTGGCGCGGCGGATCAGCCCGTGCACTTCATAACCCCTGGACAGGAGTAATTCCGCCAGGTAAGAGCCGTCCTGGCCGGTAATGCCGGTGATCAATGCTTTCTTCAAAATTGGCCTCCTAAAAGAGCTTCCTGTAAGGGATTTCTACAGCGCCAAGTATAAAGCTTGCAGGGCAAGCTGTCAATTCACCCTTCCTCCATCGAACTTGCTCAAAATCTGGTAGAATTGGGCTTTAGACGCCCCCATGCGTCTGAAGAGGTCAAGTGAAGATAAGAAGTTCTTTCTCTACTCTGCGTTGGGTATCCCTGTTTTTCATCTTTGCTGCGGTGATCCTGGTCACCCTTCAATTGGTCAGCTTCAGCCGCGTTCGGGCAACTTTCCCGAATGGACAGAAGATTGCCGGCGTGCCGGTGGGAGGGTTGGATCACCAGCAAGCCGCTGAACGCGTGTCGCAGTATTACGCTCTCCCCGTAGAAGTCCATTATGGGAATGCTGTTATCCAGATCAAGCCTTCCACGGTCGGCTTCGAGCTGGATCTGGAAAGCATGCTCACTGCGGCAGACGTACAGCGCACCGACCAATCCTTCTGGGTTGGTTTCTGGAATCACCTCTGGAACCGTGAGGAGACCCCCACCGAAGTGCCCCTGGCGAGCACGATCTCGGACGATCGGCTGCGCAGCTACCTGCAGACCGAGATCTCTGCGCGCTACGATCAGCCTCCCTCGGCAGCCATGCCGGTTCCCGGGAGCGTATCTTTCCAGGCCGGGCAGTCCGGCTCCACGCTGGACATCGACCGGGCGATGACGCTGATCAAAGGCGCTTTGAATTCCCCCACGGCGCGAGTGGTCAATCTGTCCATTAATAAGACCACGGCCCTGCGGCCTTCCCTGCAAAATTTGCAGATCCTGCTTCAGCAGATCGTGGACATGGATAAATTCGATGGACTGGTCGATATTTATATCCAGGATTTGCAGACCTATCAGGAGCTGCATTTCGCTTACGAAGGCGGGAAAAATCCTTCGGTAGATCCGGACATCGCTTTTACAGCCGCCAGCACCATTAAAATTCCCATCCTGGTTTCGGTCATGCGGCGCGTCTCGAATTCCGCCTCCGGATGAGGTGGCCCAGTTGCTGGGGCTGGTCTTTGGGGAGTCCGACAATGCCGCCACCGACCGCGTCGTCCAGACGGTGATCGATCCCAACCGCGGGCCGCTCGACGTGAGCAAGGACATGCAGACCCTCGGCCTGCAAAACACCTTCTGGGCCGGCTTCTTCTACGACGGCGCGCCGTTGCTCGACCGCTTTAATACCCCCGCTAACCAGCGCACGGACATCAATACCGGGCCGGATGTGTACAACCAGACCACGGCCGCGGATATGGGCATGCTGCTCTCGGACATCTACCAGTGCGCGGAAACCGGCGGCGGCACGTTGGTCGCGGCCTTCGGGGACCAGTTCGATCAGTCCAAATGCCAGTTGGTGGTCAATTACATGCTAGGCGACCACATCGGCGTCTTGCTGCAAGCCGGCCTGCCGGATGGCACGAAGTTCGCGCACAAGCACGGCTGGATCACGGAGAGCGATGGCTTGATCCACACCATGGGCGACGCCGGCATCGTTTATTCTCCCGGCGGCAACTACGTCGTCACCCTCTACATGCACCACCCGGTGCAGCTTCTGTTCGATCCGGCCAATGAAATGGCGGCGCAGCTTTCCACGGCGATCTATAACTATTTCAATACCCCCACCCAATAGACTTTCTCGAATTTGTCCGTCTTCGGCGTGAGGGCGAGCGGAGCGTTGGATCAAGCATCCCGTTGCCAGGCAGGTGAGATTCCGGCCAGCAACGGGATGCTCCTTTTCGTTCAGCACGACCTGGCCGGAAAAGCAGGCGGCCTGGGCCAAGGGGGGCGGAGCAGGTCAGCCGATGAAGACTTCTACCTGCTCGCCGTCCTCGCCCTCGTCCACGTTCACGTAGACCGGCGCGCCCTCCTGAACGGAGCTCTCCAGGGCGAGGATCAGCTCGTCGACCTGGGTGCCTTTTAAATCCGGGATCAAGCTGCCGAAATTGCGCAGGAACCAGGCCGCGGGGCGTAAAGGCAGGGGGATGCTGAACAGGATCGTGCCCAGGCTTTCACCCGGTTTCCGGTGCACGCGCACGTGCAGCCAGGGAGCGCTGCGGCTGGCCCAGGCCAGCACGATCACGGCTATCCCCAGCAGAAACGGCAGCCACGAGCAGTAAAACCAGAAGCCGTAGCCGGATTTCTGCAAGGCGAGGAACATCAGACTGGCCCCCAGGAGGGTGATCACCACGCCGATCCCCAGGGGGATGCTCCACCAGCGTTTCCAGTTGCGGAACTCCGGAAGGGTCTTTCCCTGTGCATCTGCGGAGGCCGGCGGGGGCGAGCGGAATTCGACGGCCGGTTGGCCTTCTCCCGAACCGGATGTGAGGCTGCCCGCTTCCGGCGCGGCCTCGTTGCCCTCCGGGCGCGTCGAAAGCGCGCGCAGGAGGCGCAGCCCTTCCGGCGGGGAAAGGATGCCCTTTTCGATCATTTGCAGGATTTGTGTGCGCTCTTCCCGTGTAGACATACCCGGCCTCGTTTCCCGCAGGGGGATTTTATTCCTCGTCCTGCGCGTCCAGGGCCTCCAATAATTGCTCGGCCTCTTCGACGGTGATCTTCTTATTCTGCAACATGCGCAGGACGGACAGGCGCTCGTCTTCTGAAACGGGCTCGTGCGCCGGGGCGAGCTCTTCGGCAGATGCGGAGGACGCTTGTGGGGCCGCCTCCGCCTGGGAAGGCTCTGGCGCCGGTTGGCCGGGAGCGCCCCACTGACCGGCGACGCGGTCGATGTGCTCTTCGGCGCGTTTTACCGCCCGCGCGGCGCGTTCTTCTGCGCGGCGCAGGGTTTCCTCGGTGCGCCGGGAGACGCTGGTGGCGACCCCGGCCGCGCGCAAGGACTCTTCCACCTGAGAGGAAATCCGGTCGCCCAGGCCGGATAGGCCGCCGGCGGAAGGGGTGGAAAAGCTGCCGGTGTGCACCTGGTCGAATTTCTCGCCGGTGAGGATCACGTCTCCGCCGGCCATGAGCGAGATCTTGGCGCCGCCGCTGCCCAGGGTGAAGTGGTAATTGCGCGCCTCGACGTGCTCCTGGCGATCCGGCAGCCGCAGGAAGATGTCTCCGCCCCCGCTGCGAACCTCGACCACGGCGTCGGCGGCCGGGTCAAGGTGGCAGAGGATGTCTCCGCCGGCCCGCAGGCTATATTCCTGTTGCG
The DNA here is from genome assembly GCA_963702935.1 of uncultured Chloroflexia bacterium. Taxonomy (GTDB): domain Bacteria; phylum Chloroflexota; class Anaerolineae; order Anaerolineales; family Anaerolineaceae; genus DAOTWA01. The sequence continues at coordinate 5,315,574 of OY969772.1, read as the reverse complement.
CCTGAGGAGCGAGGCTCAGGTGTGCATCTCCGCCGATGGTGGCCTGGAGCCCCGGCGCGGCGTTCTCCATCTCGAGGTTGCCGCCGACGGTAGAGACCAGGCAGACTCCCTGCATGTCTTTGGCGCGCAGGTCGCCGCCCACGTGGCTTACCTTCAAGATCCCGTGGAGCTGGCTGGCCTCCAGGTCGCCGCCTACCCGCGTGGCGCTGATCGCGCCGGACTGGCTCAACCGGAAGTCGCCGCCCACGTGCTTGACCTCGACTTCTCCGTCTAGCTTTTGCAGGCTGGCGTCCCCGCCCACGTTTTCGACGACTAAAATGGCCCGTGCGGGCACGAACAGGGTGGCATCGTCGCCGGATTGGATGCGAACGGAATCGCCCTGTTGTTCGACGTTTAGATTGCCTTCTGTCTGGATCTCGGATTGCTCCCAACCGGTAACGTGCAGGTCGCCGCTGGCAATGACGTGGATGGTTGGGGTTTCGCTGGTTCTAAGAGATTGCCTTCCCATAATCTCTATGCCTCCTTGAGTGGATCAAGAATCCGGGTTCTTCTGGATGTCCTGATCGTTGATTGGTCGCAAGATGTTTAAATTCGTTTATTGATTTCTGTTATATATTAGCACAAATATTTATTTAGTCAAGTATAAACTTGATAAAATTTAGTTCTTGCTTATGAAATTCAATATTCTGCCCGATTTTTCTTTGAGGAGATTGCAAAATAACCTTGGGATCGCGTAGCGCCCCCTTAAGGGAGGCTGCTTAGGACGTGCGCGCCATGAGGACTACCCCTCGTAAGGTCTTTGGCTTACTGCGTAGCCGTAAGGGTGGGCGGTACGGGAGTATCGCTCGGCGCGGGCGGCAGGGTCGGGGACGGCTGCGGGGTAGCCGTATTGGCGGGTTTTGGCGTAGCGGTGCTGGTGGGCAGGGGCGTCTGCGTGGCCGTGGGTGTAATCGTCGCGGTGAGCGTCGGTGTGGGCGTGCGCGTGGGCACCTTCATGTCCAGGTGGAGGAGCTTCTGCGCATAAGTCCCCTTGGTGCTGTGCAGGTACAGGCGCAGCGTGACTCCCTGGGGAGGCATGTCGCTGACATCCCAGGTGTACAGCTTATCGGCCTGCTTGACCGGGGTGGTGATGTGGCTGAGCAGGGGCATCCATTGTTGGGGATTGTCGCCCACGCCATAATCCAGGTCGAAGTAGTCGAAATCTGCCGAGGCGTCCACCACCCCGTAGATATCCAGGCTGGGCGTGGTAACCGCCGAGCCGTCTGCCAGGCCGGAGAAGGCCAGAGTGGGATGGGGATCGTCCGCCGTGCATTCGCTTTGCGGTGCGAAGAAGATGGGGGTATCGAAGCCCATTTGCTTGGCCCACGCCTGGCCGGCAGGGGTGTCTGTCACCCACTTTTGCGCCCAGGGATCGCTCACGTTCATGGCGAACTTATCCTCGACGAAGTCCGAGCAGGCCGAGGAAGCCTTCAGGCCCGTCCAGGTGTCCACCGAAACCTTCTGCCAGAGGTCGTCTTCCTTGGGCAGCGGCAACTGGTCGGCGGCGAAGAACTCGCTGCGCTGCTGCGGGCACCACTCGGAAGGCTCGGTGCCCGAGACGGCGCACACCACCCGTTCGACGATGCCCGGCGGGCGCGAGAAGGGCGTCGGGTTTCCGCCGGTCAACTGCTGGATGGCCGCTTGCATGAACTGCGCCCAGATCGGGGCCGCGCCGGTCACCCCGGTGGTATCCACCATGGGGGTATAATCGGCGTTGCCCACCCACACCCCTACGGCGATGTCGGGCGTATAGCCCAGAGTCCAGTTGTCGCGGAAATCGTTGGTCGTGCCGGTCTTCGCCGCTGCCGGGAAAGGCAGGTCGAGCACCGAGTTGGCCCCGAATGCCATCGCGCGCGCGGCATTATCCGAAAGGATAGAAGTGATCAGGAAAGCGTGCTCCGGACGGACGACCTGGTCTCCGGCCGGAGGCGTATAGTCTGTACACCACGTTGCCGTTGTGGTCCACGATCTTGGTGATGGCCACGGGCGGCACGCGGCGGCCGTTATTGGCGAAGACCGCGTAGGCGCCGGTCAGCTCCAACAAGGTGACGTCTCCGCCGCCCAGGGTCAAGGACAGGCCGTAATCCGGTCGCGTCAGGGTCGTGATGCCCATGCGCTTGGCGAAATTGATCAGGCCGCCCTGCCCGGGGTTCTGCGGATCAGAGTAGATGCCCACGAAGTCCAGGGTTTTCACCGCGGGCATGTTATAAGAATTGGCCAGGGCGTGCGCACGGTGACCGGACCGTGGAAAGTGCCATCGTAATCGACCGGTTTATAAGGCGGGCTCGTGTCGTCCGGATCGCCCGAGGGCGGGAATTCGGAAGGCACGTCCCAGATCAAGGTGGACGGCGTCCACCCTTTCTCGAAGGCGGCCACGTAGGTCAGCGGCTTGATCGACGAGCCGGGCTGGCGCGGGCTGACCGCCATGTTCACCTGGCCCGAGATGGCATCGTTGTAGAAATCTGCCGAGCCGACCATGGCCAGGATCTCGCCCGTGTTGGGCTGGATGGCCACCAATGCGCCATCCGACACGTTATGCGCCGCCAGCGCGGTCACTTGCTGGCTCACGATTTGCTCGGCCTGATCCTGCAAGCCCGGGTCCAGGGTGGTGTAGACCGTAAAGCCGGAGCGGTAGATGGTTTGTGGGTCGAACTGGGCTTCCAGCAGGGAGCGGACGTAGTTGACCCAGTGCGGATAGCGCATGTTGCCGGTCGGAGGGGTAAAGTTATAATTCTCGATCTCGTTGGCCGCGTCGGCCACCGCCGTTGCATCCACACATACGGGTTGGACGCTGGTGCTGACCTCGATGCAGTTCTTCTCCTGGCTATCCTGGTACATCAGCACCAGCACGGTCTTTTGGCGGCGCAGGGTCTCGTCGCGGTTATTATAGACGTCGTATACCGCAGGCGCCTGGGGCAGGCCGGCCAGGAAGGAAGCCTGGGCCAGATCCAGCTTGTCGGCGGTGGTGTTGAAATAAGTCTCGGCCGCCGCTTCGATCCCGTAGGCCAGGTTCCCGTAATAGTTTTCGTTGAGATACAGCTCGAGGATCTCATCCTTGGTGTAACGCCGGGTAATTTCGGCGGCCAGGATGATCTCGCGCGCCTTGCGCTGCACGGTTTGCTGGCTGCGCTCCTCCGGAGTGAGCAGCAGGGCGCGGGCCAACTGCTGGGTGATGGTCGAGGCGCCCGAGACGGTCTCGCCGGTGGTGTAGTTCTGCCACAAAGCCCGCACGATGGCCAGCACGTTGAACCCAGGGTGGGTGTAGAAATCCTTATCTTCCGTGGCCAGGGTGGCCGCGATCAGGTAAGGCGAGATTTTATCCAGGGGAGTATAGGTGCGCTTTCCGGCGTTCGGATCCAGGATTTCGTAGAGCAAGTTTCCGTTGCGGTCCAGAATGCGCGTGGTCTCGAACTGGGAGGCGCGCTGCTGCAAGTCGCTGACGCTGGGCAAGGAGGCCGCGATGGTGTAATACTGGTAGACCAGCACCGAGCCGGCCACCACCACGGCCAGCACGGCCAGGAATAACAGGCCGATCAATCCGCGCAGCAGGCAGCCGGCTGTTTTGCGCAGGCCGGAGCGTTGGGGCTTGATCGGCTGGGTCTTATGGAGTGGTGCGCGCCGGGCAGCGGTCGTGGAGAGGAAGGGGGTGGGCGGCTGCGTGGGAGTCCGGCTCGCCGGGTGCCCTGGGGCCGTAGGCCTTTGCTCTGAAGGAGGAGTGTGCTTGCTCTGATTATAGGCAACCGGGGAGACGCGCGTGGCGTTCATGTCGATCTCGTCCACGCGGCGCGGTAAAGGCATTCCGTATTCATCTACAGCGGGGGGCGGAATGGTCGGCGCGTTGTCCTGCGTCGGCGCCGGCGGGCGAGGGGTGACAGGCACTACCCGGGTCGACTGGGAAGGCGAAACACGAACGGGCTGGGTAGGCTGCGTGCCTTCCGACGGCGGCTGCCCTTCCAGCTCCTGCCCATACCAGCCGCCGGTACTTTCCGGGTGGCCGGTGGGGTGCCGGTCGGGCGGCTCCGAGGCCGGCGGCGACTGGGGGGCCGCTAAATCTTCGGCGGGGGAGCTTTCCGGTGCGGGGGGCGCAGTCGTCCCGCTCGGAGATTCTTCCTCCGGGCGCTGTCCGGCGGGCTGTTCTTCACTCGCCAGGTCTTGCGGCGTGGACGTTGAATCCGGTTGGAGCGGCGTTTCCCCGGCCTGCTCATCGACTGCCGCAGGCTCTGGCGATTCGGCGGAGGGAGGGCTTGGGGCAGGCTCCTCCGGCGGCGTCTCCGGGGATTCCTGGGGGGTGGGTTGGAGGCCCGGGTTATCCTCCTCGCTGGATGTTACCAGACGGCGGAAACGGTCTCGCGGCTGGGTGGGGCGCTCAGAGGAAGGAAGTTCTGGATCGGTCATAGCTCAATTCAAAGCAAATCGGCAAGGGTGTGGTGGCCGGATGGGGTCAGGCGCGCCGTTTAGACTTATCCCCCATTCTAGCACAAAACCTTTGACCTAAAGCGTGACTCCCCGTACAATGAGGGTATGCGAGAATGGAAGCTTAAACCCGGCGACCCCATCTGCCTGACCCTGGCCGCCGATGCGCGCCTGTGCGCGGTTGATTATGCCGACGACCAGATTTGGGAGCTGAACATCGGGGGGGAGAGCCAGCGGCGCTGGCCCTCCAAACCAGCTACGGGTTGCGCGCCCGAGTTCATGCGCATCTTTCCACGCTTTACGCAGGCAGGCCAGGCCAGAGTCGACCCGCTTGCTTTTGCCAGTCCCCCCCGGCTGGTGCAATTCTACCCCAATTACCTGCGCATCGATTATGCGCCTTTCCTAGGGCTGGACGTCATCCAGGAGGTTTGGGCCGCCGAATCCCACGCCGTGTGTGGGCACATCCACCTTGCCAATAACAGCGTCGTCCCGCAGGAGGTGCGCATGGAGTGGGTCGCCTGGCTGGGCCCCCTGGGCGATGGACGGGGGATGGAGCCGGTCGAGATAGAGGGCGCCAGCACCTTGCAAGGCTGTAGCGGGGACTTGCGCCCGGTCTTCTTTCTATCCGGTGGAGCCCTGGCAGGCTCCGGCTCTTTTCCTTCCCTCTACCTGGACCTGGAGCTGCTCCCCGGCAACTCGAAAGGACTGACCTGGACGCAAGCGGCGCTAAAGGACGTGCAGCAGTCGCTCGACCTGGCCCGCCTGGTCGCCGGCCGCCCCTGGGAGGCGGAGCTGGCGCGGATCGAGATGCAGAACGCCAGCCAGGAAGTCGAGATCCACACCGGCGACCCGGATTGGGACGCCGCCCTGGCCATGAGCCAGCGGGCCGCTTTGCGCCTGTTCGTGGGCGCCGGAGCGCAGCTCCCTTCGCTTTCTTACGTCTCGGCGCGCCAGCCCGACCAGGGCGCCTCGCTACGCGGGGACGGCAGCGACTACGGCCCCCTGTGGAACGGGCAGACTGCCCTGGAGTGTACCTACCTGGCCAGCCTGATCTTGCCGGGCGCGCCGCACCTGGCCCAGGGCCTGCTGCGCAACTTCCTGGCCGTGCAGGAGGAGAGCGGCTTCATCGATTGGAAGCCGGGGCTGGCGGGGCAGCGCGGGCGCCTCATGTCTCAGCCGCTGCTCGCCACACTGGCCTGGCGCATCTACCAGGTCTGCGAAGAGCGCGCCTTCCTCGAGGAGATCTACCCGCCCCTGGCGAAGTACCTGGAAGCCTGGTTTGCCCCCCAGCACGATTCGCGATCTGGGACGGCGTGCCCGAGTGGGACCACCCCCTGCAAACCGGCTTCGACGACAACCCCGCTTTCGACCGCTGGCGACCCTGGGCGCAAGGCATCGACATCCAATGTGTGGAAAGCCCGGCGCTGAACGCTTTCCTCTATCGGGAATGCCACAGCCTGGCGCAGATCGCGCGGCGATTGGGCAAGGGCAGCGCGGCCCGCCATTGGGAGCGCCTGGCCGTGCCGCTCAAAGAGGCGGTCTCCGCGTGTTGGGATAAGAAAAAGGCCACCTACCGCTACCGCGACCGCGACAGCCATCGCAGCCCTGCCTCCGAAGCGCTCTACCAGGGGCGTGGCAACGGGACTCATGCGATCCAGCGCAGCCTCAAGACCCCCAACCGTCTGCTGATCCACCTGAAGGGCAAAGAAGACACCACCTACCGCATAAAGCTGACTTGCCGGGGCGTCGGCCTCAAAGGGGCGATCGAAGAAGTCTTCTCGGCGCGTGAGGTGCTGTGGACGCTCGGCCAGGCGTGGGTGACCACCCAGAAGGTGTACTCGAAGGTGGATAGTCTGGAGGTGGCCGGCCTGGAAGCAGGGGACCAGGTCAGCGTGCACACGGTGGGCTATACCCAGGATGATTTCACCCTGCTGCTGCCCTTGTGGGCTTCTATCCCCACCCCCAGGCAGGCCAAATCCATGCTGAACCGCACCCTGCTGGATGCGGAGCGTTACGGGCGCGCCTTTGGGCTGCCCGCCTGCCCCAGGCCCGTGCGCGGAGACAGCCTGGCCATCTGCCAGAACGTGTCCATGCTCTGGAATCACCTCATCGGCGAGGGGCTGCTGGCTTACGGTTATCGGGAAGAAGCCGCCGAGCTGGTGCGCCGCTTGATGGCGGCCGTGATCCAATCGCTGAAGACGAAGGGCGCGTTCTACAAGCTCTATCACGCGGATAGCGGCCTGCCCTCCGGGGAACGCAACGTTCTCACCGGCCTGGCTCCCGTGGGGCTCTTTCTGGAAACGCTGGGCGTGCAGATCCTCTCCCCTCAGCGCGTTGTCATCGATGGAAATAATCCCTTTCCCTGGAATGTTACGGTAAAATATCAAGGATTAACCATCGCGCGCCAGGCAAAAATTACCCTGGTCACCTTTCCGGGCGGGCAGAGTATTACTGTCACCGGAAACGGCCCTCAACTGGTATCGATCGCCTGAACGTGCGAGGAAGGAAGAAGAAAGATGGATGTGCCCGATGAACCTTCTGACGCCAATCAACTACAGCTCTTGATGCTGGCTGTGGTGCAGGCCCAGGACGCAGAAAGCGCCACGCGCGCTTTATTAGAGCTGGGCCTGTCAGTCACCTCGCTCCCCAGTATCGGTGGATTCCTGGGGCGGCGCAACGCCACGTTGATGATCGCTCTACAAAAAGACCAGCAAGAAGTCGCCATGCAGTCTCTAGCCCGTACCTGCCGGCAGCGCACAGAATATATCGCCGTGCCCCTCGAAAGCGCCCCTTTACCCCTGCCCACGCCTACTCCCATCTTGATCGGTGGCGCCACCGTATTTACCCTGGAAATCGAACATTTTGAGGAGCTCTAGCTATGAAACTGATCCTGGCTATCATTCGAGATGAAGACTACGATACCGTCTCTCGCGCGCTGACTTCGGCCCAATTCCGCGTCACCCACATCGCTTCGACCGGCGGTTTCCTGCGCAGGGGCAGCTCCACGCTGCTGATCGGCGTGAAAGACGAGCGCGTGGAAGAGGCGCTGCAAGTCATTCGCACGCAATGCCTGGAGCCGGATGAGCCGAATACCCGCCGGGCCACCATTTTCGTGCTGAAGGTGGACGATTACACCCAGGTATGACGCGCGCATTTCCCCACAAATCCGCTTGCATTTTGGAATCAAAGACAGTATAGTTTTATTATTATATCTTCCGGGTATTATGCCCTTCGGGTGTTCTATCTTTCGAGGAAGGGTAAGCAACCGGTTCATTCTCTGGCAAGATTATCGCGCCACTTCACAGAAAAATCAGGAGGACATCATGGATTTTGGTCTGGCATTTTCTTTTCCTTTTAAAGATAGCGATTGGTTCAAGAAGATCGCGCTCATCGGGCTGGTTTCGCTCATCCCGATCGTCGGCCAGCTCTTCCTGCTGGGCTGGTCGCTCGAGATTACCCGGCGCGTCATCCGTCACGACCCGGTCGCCTTACCCGACATCGACCTGGGTAAAAACCTGGCCGACGGCTTCCTGGCCACGATCATCGGCCTGATCTATGCCATACCGATCCTCATCGTATCCATTCCCTTCAGTATCCTTTCCGGTTTTTCCAACGATTCGAACGTGAGCCTGTTGTTGACCCTGGCTTCCCTGTGCTTCGGTCTGGTATCGCTGGTGTACGGTCTATTTCTGGCCTTCGTCCTGCCGGCGGCTTACGCTAACTTCGTAGCCACCGGCCGCTTTGGAGCGGCTTTCCAATTTAGCGAGATCTTCAGCCTGATCCGCGCGGCTCCAGGCGCCTACGTGCTGGTGATCCTGGGCGTATTGATCTCCGGGATCATCGCCCCGTTGGGCGTCATCCTGTGCATCATCGGCGTCATTTTGACGGCGGCCTACGCCCTGTCGGTGGCGGGCCACCTCTACGGGCAAGCTTACAACCAGGCGCGCGCCACCCGCGGGCTGGCCTCGGTGTAGCCGTCCTCAAAGAGAAAAATCCACCCTTTTGAGCATCGTAAAGAGGGGCGCACAGCGTGCGCTCCTCTTTTATAGGATGGCAAGGATGAAGAAAGCCGCTCTTTTAGACGAGCTCTTTTATTCCTGGAATTCCTGCACCTGGTAGGTCAGCACCTTCAAGAGCTTGTGTTGCCAGGTGTTGCGGGGCATCCCCATCTTTTCGCACAAATGATTGAGGAACTGGGCCGGATCGGGCAGCTTTTCCCACACCTGGGGTAAGAAGGTGGCCCGAGACGGGCCGTACATCAAGATGACGCCGTCCACGTTCGGGCGCAGTTTCTGGATTAAATCCGCGGGGGTCTTATAGTCCAGCGGTTGGGGAGCGGTTAAGAAAGAGACCTCGATTTGGACGAGCGGCAGCTCCTCTGCGGTTACGGGCATGAAGCGGTAATCGTCCAGCCCGGCGGCCACGGCGTGCTCGCGCACGTCTTCCGCCAGCGGCTGGTAGGCCTCCAGCGCGCCGATGCAACCGCGCAAACTCCCGGCGATGGTCAGGGTGACGAACGTCGCGCCCGGCTCACGCAAGCCTTCCGGCAAGACCCCCAAATCCAGAGGCTGGAGCGGCTTGCCCTGCACCGCCTCTTCCAGCGCCTGGCGCGCTAATTGCAACAAAATCTTTTGGCTTTCAAGATCGATCGGTTCTGGCATCATATTTGCAGTTCATGGTAAGCTCGATTAAAATAGGTGAGCGGCCGGCTGCCGGTGTCAACGCTTTGAGCGGCCTGCACTTCGGCAATAAAAAGGGTGGACAGCCCCATCTCGACCGTTTTTATTACCGCACAATCGAAGAAAGCCAGACCGCCCCGGATGAGCGGCGCGCCGGTCACCAGGTGGAAGGTCTCGATCCCCGCGAAACGCTCCTGGCTGTCGGGCAGCCGCCCGGCAAAACGTTCTGAGATCATTTTCTGGCGCCGTTCCAGAAGGGTCACGCCAAAAATTCCCGATTGGCGCACCAGCCCAAACGTGCGGGTATCTGAGGCGAGGGAAATCAACACGAGTGGAGGAGCCACAGAGATAGAAGTGAATGAGCTAACCGTCATCCCGTGCCAGACCCCTTGATGAGTGCTGGTGACGATGGCAACTCCTGAAGTCCATTGGCGCATAGCGATGCGAAAATCCGAAGGGTCGGCCGTCATGGTTTGCCTTTCAATTTTTAAAATCGTCGTACACTTTGTTTATACAATGGGGTGAAAGCAACGTCAAGTCGAACTCCCCGTACATTTATACCAGGTACTTGCTATAAATGTACAATTTAGTGTATAAAGTTAAACAAAACTATGGATACTCCCTCCACTTCTGAATCCCCTTCCACTCCGGATCGTCCACCTGTCAAAGTACTCCCCAGCCGGGCGCGGGCGCCCTGGTCCACCTGGCGGGCCATCCAGACCGTATTCAGCATCGCCATTCTGGTGGCCACGTTGTTCACCATTTGGACCCCCACCAGCTTGTTCTCTTCCAGCCTGGCCGAAAAGATGGCGTTGGCCTTGCAGTCCAACCCCAAAGTGGCCAGCACGAGCACCTTTCCCACTGCCACTGCCCGGCCGACGCTCAGCATTGGCATCGTGGCGGGGCACTGGGGGAACAATTCGGGCTCAGTTTGTCCGGATGGCTTGACCGAGCAGGAAGTAAACCTGAAGATCGCTACCCTGGTCCAGCAGCAATTGACCGCGCAGGGGTTCCAGGTGGACCTGTTGCACGAATTCGACCCCAAGCTGGACGGATATCTGGGCCTGGTGCTGGTTTCCATCCACAACGACTCGTGCAATTACGTTAACGATCAGGCCACCGGCTTTAAAGTGGCGGCGGCGCTTTCTTCCACCAACCCTGACCAGGCCTCTCGCCTCACCGCCTGCCTGGCCAACCGCTATGGAAAGATTACCGGGCTGAAATTCCATTACAACTCGATCACGCCGGATATGACCCAATACCACGCCTTTAGCGAGATCAACAGCAACACCCCCGCCGCCATCATCGAGACCGGCTTTCTGAACCTGGACAGGCAGATCTTGACCGAAAAAACCGACCTCGTCGCCCAGGGGGTTACCGCCGGCATCATCTGCTTCATTCGCAATGAAAGCATACAAAGCCAGATCACCCAGCCCACCCCATGACCGCCGACGATCGAAAAGCACAGGCGCTCGAAGCTGTTCGATTAGCCCGGCAAGCCCTGAGCCGGGATGACCGGCGCTCCGCGCGCCGCTTCGCCGAGCAGGCCGCCGCTTTAGCCCCTGAGCTTGAGGATGCCTGGCTGCTGTTGGCCGCCCTGGCCAGCCCGGAAGCCAGCCTGGGATATCTAAAGCGCGCCCTGGAGGTGCATCCGGGCAGCCAGCGCGCGCGCAAAGGCATGCACTGGGCGGTACAGCGCCTGCGCCAAAGCGGATCGCACGCGGCCCCTCCGCCCGCTTCCATCCGCAGCCTGCCCGATCGGGCCATCGCCGCCCCTCGCTACTCACTCCTGCCCTGGCTGGTGCTCGTCCTGGTGGTGCTGGGAGGGCTGGCCGCCTGGTACGGGATGCCCACGACCCAGCTCGCCTCGGCCTTTTCCGCCGGCGGGTCTTCCCTGGGAGCCGTGGCCCAACTGGTGAAGCCCACCTTCACCCCCACTCCAACGGCCACCTTTACGCCCACACCGACCCCCACCAATACCCCGACGCCCACTCCAACCTCCACGGACACGCCCACGCCGCTGCCCACCAGCACCCCGACCGATACCCCGGTGCCGCCCACCAGCGCTCCCGCCGAAGCGCAGCCCGCTCCTCCCTCGGGAGCGCCGTCTATCCCCTCCGGGGTTGGCCCCGACGAGCACTGGGTAGACGTAGACCTGAGCCAGCAGACGGCTTACGCTTACCAGGGCTCCACCCTGGTCAAATCTTTCCTGGTTTCCACCGGCACCTATCTGCATCCCACCGTCACCGGCCAGTTTCACATCTACGTGAAATATCGCTACGCCGACATGGCCGGCCCCGGTTATTACCTGCCGAACGTTCCCTACGTCATGTATTTCTACCAAGGCTACGGCCTGCACGGCACTTACTGGCACCATAATTTCGGCCACCCCATAAGTCACGGGTGCGTCAATCTTCGCACGGAAGACGCCGCCTGGCTGTTCGATTGGACCTCGGTGGGCACGCTGGTCAACGTTCACAATTGAGAGCTCACCGTGGCGGAGCCCTTTTCCCAACCCCTATCGCGCAGAGAGTTCCTCAAGCTGGGTTCGCTGGCGCTGGCGGGGCTTTTCCTTCCGCCCCTGGGCCTAAAGCCTCAAGCTTCCTCCGATTTGCAAGGGCGCGTCCTGGAGCCGACCATCACGATCTACGCGGCTCCTTCGCTGTCTGCCCAGGCCGTCAAGCAATACTGGCGCGACGTGATCCTGCCGATCAGCGAGGTGACCATCGGCGACGGCCAGCCGGATTACAACCGCGTATGGTATCACATCGGCCAGGAGGGTTACGCGCATTCGGGGGGCATCCAGCCCGTGCGCATCCAGCTCAACCCGCCTAGCTCAGACATCCCGCCCGACGGCTGCCTGGGAGAGATCACCGTGCCCTACAGCGACGCGCGCTGGAGGCCGGACGCGACAGAAGGGGTGGCTTACCGGCTGTATTACGAGACGACTCACTGGGTGGTCAGCTCGAAGCGGGACGCCCAGGGCAATGATTGGTATGGTATCCTTGACGATAAGTGGAAATATGTTTACTATGTAACTGCCGCTCACCTGCGCCTGGTTCCCCCCGAGGAGATCCAGCCGCTTTCACCGGAAGTGCCCCTGGAGGGCAAGCGCATCGAGGTGCTCCTGGAGCAACAGAGCGTGATCGCCTACGAATGGGATCAACCGGTGTGGATGAGCCGGGCCGCCACCGGAGCCCGCTTTAGCAACGGCAACTACGAGACCCCCAGCGGCAGGCACATCTGCAACTGGAAACGCCCTTACCGGCACATGGCCGCCGGCGATCGGGCAGCGCCAAACAGCTACGATCTACCGGGTGTGCCATGGGTAGTTTATTTTACGGAAGACGGTATTTCCTTTCACGGAACGTATTGGCACAACGACTTCGGCAAGCCGCGCAGTCACGGTTGTGTCAACCTGCCCATACAAGCGGCCAGGTGGCTCTACCGGTGGACGATTCCCAGCGTCCCGGCGGGAGAAAAATTCGTCTTCGAAGATTTCGGAACCAGGGTCGATATCTTTTGATCCCACCCCAGATCACCCCGGCTGCAACAAGCGAGGTCAATTATGGCGAACAAACCTATTTTTGAAGGCCTGATCGTCGATGAAAATGGAAACCCGGTCGAAGCCGCCTACGTGGGGGACGAGCCTTTCTACATAGTGAATGACGCCGGCTTCCGCCGCCACATCCCCTCCGAGCAAGTCGACCGCCAGGTGCTCAACTTTATGAAAGAGCAGATCCAGGGCAATGAGGGCCTGATCAGCGAGCAAACGGCGAAAATGCTGGGGGAAGACGACATCTTTGCGCGCGCCGTCATCGAGAACCAGCTCAAACAGATCGAGCACCAGTTCGAGCTGCTGCTCCAGACCGGCTTTCCTGAGGAGAGCCGCGCTTACATGGGCATGATGGGCTTTCAGGTCGTCATCAATATCCATGGTGAAGTGCTCAAGATCAACCAACCCGGCGCGGCGGGGCCAGAGGACGAATAAGAGGAGTTTCCCTCCAACGTATTACTTAATTCAGATGCAATTCTTATGAACTTTGTTTAAAATACTCATCATCAAGTGATCTAAACAGTAAACTCCTCCACCCCATGGAGATTTAGAATGATGGCCTCTGAATATATCGTTAATGTGTCTGAATCGGATTTTGAATACGAAGTTATCAACTACTCGCAGGAAGTGCCGGTGGTTGTCGATTTTTGGGCCGAGTGGTGTGTTCCCTGCAAAGTCTTAAGCCCTTTGCTGGAGAAGCTGGCCGAAGAAGCGCAGGGCGCCTTCCGCCTGGCGAAAGTGGACGTGGATGAAAACCCCAAGCTGGCGCAGCGCTATGGGGTGCGCAGTATTCCGGCAGTCAAAGCCTTCAACCAGGGACAGATCGTCTATGAGTTCGTCGGGGCGTTGAGCGAGCCGGGCTTGAAAGAATTCATTCGCCGCCTGGTGCCAACCCCTTCGGATCTGCTGCTGGAAAAAGGCGTCAGCCTGTTGCGCCTGCACCAATGGAGCCAGGCAGAAAAGGCTTTTAGCGAATATCTGGATCAGGAGCCCGACAACTCGCTGGGTTTGTTGGGCCTGGCGAAGAGCTTGCTCAGCCAGGGACTCGGCTCGCAAGCCAGCGAGATCTTGCAGGATTTCCCGGCCAGCCGCGAGTTCAAGACGGCGGAGAGCCTCTTCCCTCTGGCGCGCGCCTTTGTTCTCTTTCAGCAGGGAAAGCTGGAAGGCGATTCTCCCCTGGACGCCGCTTTCAGAAACAGCATTCGCCTGGCCGGCAAGGGAAATATTCTGGCAGCCCTGGACGGACTGCTGGACATCCTCCGCCAGAAGAAGCACTACCGCGACGATCAGGCGCGTATGGTCGTGCTGGCCCTCCTGGAGCTGTTGGGGGAAGAAGACCCGCAAACCAGGGAATATCGCCAGGAGCTGGCCACCGTCCTATTTTAGCGTCAGCGTCCCCCAGGTGGTTGGGTCGGCCAATACGCGCGTAGAAATGTTGGAAACCATGCTTTGCTGTTGCTGCGTGCCGGGCGTGTCGTCGTCCGAGGCAGACAGGGCAAAGCCGTATTGCTGCCCGGAAGAGGGCGTGACGTTGAATACGATCCAGGGGATGGCCGCCTCGACGCGATAAACTCCTTGCGAGCCGATGGCGGCGATCTTCACCTGGGGGCGCGACCCGGCCAGCGAGCTTGGGAACCACAAATAGGCTTCGGGGTGGTTGTTCACGCTTTGATAACCCGGTGAAATGCCCAACTGGAAGTCGTCGTTATCCAACTGCCGCAGATTCAAGTCCCCACTCAGATTATTATCCAATAAGACCTCGAGGCTGTCTCCCTTGAACAGGTTTACGCCGGTGGCTTCCTGGACGTAAACGTCATCCTTGACTTTGACGGCCAGGTACAGGTAGGTGGCGTCCCAACCGATACGGAAGGAGCCTTCCAGGTCGTCCGGGCCTTGCCAGTTTTGGGCGCCGAACACCTCGAATTGGGCGGGATAAGCCGGGGTGCTCCAATCGTTCCAATCGCCGTCGATGGTAGGGGGAGCGTTCAGGAAAGATGCTGTGACGTTGGGACCCGGACGCCCGCTGGCGCCCGCCTCGGTAGCGGTTAGCGGCGTATCCGCAGGCGTAACTGCGAGTGGCGTTTGGATATCCACTTCCGGTGAAGGGGGAATAAAGGTGGCCGGGGGCGTGTCGCTGGGGTAAATCAGCACGGTGGGGGCGAAGAGAGCCGTCATCGTGCCATTGGGCGTAAAGAAAAAAGAAGGTGTGGGCGTCGCCTGTCCGGGTAGGCTACAGGCAAGCGGGACGCTCAGGATGGCCAGAAGGACGACCAAAATCCGTGCGGAACGACCCCTCATTCTCTCCTCCTCCCGTTACATTCCCTCCAGAGATGCCTTAAATTATAGGGCTTTTGGGGTTTCTTTCAATCTTTTTTGGCCTGGGTCTTGGTTTTGAACAGGCTGATGCTCTCGATGTGGTAAGTCTGGGGGAAGAGATCGAAGGGCGTGACCTGCTCCAGGACGTATCCCTTGGCTAGCAGGCGTTTGGCGTCGCGCGCCAGGGTGGGCGGGTCGCAAGAGACGTAAGCCAGCACGGGCGGCTGCATTGCCGCGATGGCATCCAGCGCGCGCGGGTCGAGGCCGGAGCGTGGCGGGTCGACTACCATGCCGTCGACGCGCACTTGCAGCGCCGGGAGCACGTCTTCGGCGGCGCCCTGGTACAGCTCCACGTTGTCGAATTCGTCCAGGTTTACCACGAAGTCCTCACACGCCGCCTGGGAAAGCTCCACACCCATCAGGCGGCTTACGCGTGGAGCGATGAACGCGCTGAACAGGCCCACGCCGCAGTAAACGTCTATCAGCGTGGCCGTGGGGGTGAGCGGCAGCAGCTCCAGCAGGTGGGCGACCATCGCTTCGGCTTGCAGCGTGTTGACCTGGAAGAAGAGACTCCGAAGATACGCTGAACGACCTGCCTCCCACGCGCACAGAGATTTGCTCGTCGCCGGCCAGCACCACACTGCCCGCCGGGCTGAGGTGCACCGCCGAGAGGGGGAAATCCACGCTGAACTCGGGCGGCTGAGGATCGCTGCTCTCCAGGATGAGCTGCACGTCCTCCTCTTGCCCCAGGCGCAGGCTGACCCTTTCCAGCCCGGGGAGCGGCTCGACCTCCAGAAGCGGCCAGACCGCATTCAAAGCGCCTTCCGGCAAATGGCACTCACGGATGGGAATGACGCGGTGAGAATTCTGCGCCTGGTACCCCAGGTGGCCGTCCGCCGACAGGTGGAACTGCACGTGGTTGCGGTAATTCCAGGGCTGCGGCGCAGGGACGATCGGGCGGATGGGTGGCGAAGAGAAGCCGCCTACGCGGGCGAACACATCCCGCAGGAGCTCGGCTTTGGCGCTGAGCTGGTCCGCATAGTCCAGGTTCTGATAGTGGCATCCGCCGCACTCCCCGAAGTGCGGGCAGCGCGCAGCGATGCGCCTGGGAGAAGGCTCCAGCACTTCGAGCAGCTCCCCGCGCGCGTAGCTGCGTTTCTCCTCCGTCAGGCGGATGCGCACGCGCTCTCCGGGCAGGCCAAAGGGCACGAACACCGCCCGGCCGTCCGCCAGGCGCCCCAGGCTATCGCCGCCGAAGGTGAAAGCGGTCAGGTCTACTTCATAAGTTGGGGTTGCTTCGGCCATCCAATCCTTCCTACAACGTCCCCCCATTATAAGCGAGAGGAACCATGATTAAAAGGGGGATCCTGCCGTATCCGGTAGGATCCCCCGACGAGACTTTGCCGTCAAACGCGCTTACATCGCCTTGAGGAACTCTTCCATCAAAGCCAGGAGCGCATCCACGTCTTTCATCTGGATCTCGCCCATGTGGGCTACGCGGAAGGTCTTATTCTTCAAATCGCCATAACCGTTGGCGATGCGCATGCCGTGCTCCAGGAGGAACTTGTTGAGGGCAGAAATGTCCATGTTGCAACTGTTTTGAATCGTGGAAACGGTCTGCGAGCGGTAGCCCTCGGGGGCCAGGGGCTGCATGTCGTGGGCAATCGCCCAATCCTGCGTGCGCTTGGCCATCGCGGAATGGCGCGCAAAGCGATTGTCCAGCCCTTCGGCCAGGATGCGATCCAACTGTACGTCCAGCGCGTAGATGAGAGCCATGGCGGGCGTCATGGGGGTCGAGTCTTTGACGCGATGCTTTTCCATGCGCAGCAGGTCGAAGTACCAGCCCCGGTTGGCGACCGTCTCGGCCTTCTTCATAGCGCGCTCCGAGGGAGAGCCAAAAGACAGGCCCGGCGGCAAGGCCAGGCACTTCTGGGAAGAGGTGAGCAAGAAATCCAGCCCCCAGGCGTCCATCTCGATCTTGGCGCCGCCCAGCGAGGAAACGGCATCCACCATTATCAAGGTATCCGGGCTGACCTCGTGAGCCACAGCGGCCAATTCTTTTACCGGGTTCTGCACGCCGGTCGAGGTCTCATTGTGGACGATGGTCACCGCTTCGTAGTGCTTCTTCTTCAGAGCATCTGCCAGCATTTCGGGCAAGACGGCCTGTCCCCAGGGGACCTCTAATTTGTCCGCCTGTTTGCCGTTCGTGACGGCCACTTCATACCAGCGTTGCGCAAACGCGCCGTTGACGCAGCTCAGCACACTTTCCTGGACAAAGTTCCGGATGCCGGCTTCCTGCAAGCCAGACCCGGAGGCCGTCGCCTGGTACACCCAATTCTGTGTGTAAAACACTTTCCTAAGTCTCTCCTCTGTGCTGCGGAACATCTCTTCGAAGTCCTTGCTGCGGTGAGGAATCATGGGCTTGGCTTGGGCAGCCAGTACTTCAGGGGCAACATCAACTGGGCCAGGAACGAACATGGGTGACATATTTTTTCTCCTTGTTAGTCAGCTTCTTCTGGTTATTCGGGTAGCAGCCTTATGCCTAACCAGACCGCTCATGAGAATGGCAGTCTGATGAAAAGAATATCGAGTTGTAGCTTACTTTAAGATAAAAGAAAGAGCCACTAGAACAACGAAGAAAGACGCCGCCAGCGTGGCAATCCGCTTGAGGTCCTTCTTGATGTTGCTGTAATCCGGGTGGAATTCGGAGGTGGTTGAGGAAACACTCCGGCTCACCAACGGCTTGCTGACGATGGGGGTGCTCATCGTGCCCTGAGAAACTCGCCTTTTTTGCTTCTTAGCCATCGAGATACTCCTTGTCAAGTATAAAATGCTATGGATTGTTCTGCAACTCAGCCGTGACTGCGATCCGCTTATTGTCTACCATGTACGGATAGCAGGAGATCAACGTAACCACGGCTCCATCTGTGGGAGCCATGACCTCTACCTGGGTGGGTAAGACGATTTTAAAATCCTTGACGATATAAGTATAAGCGCGCTGGTTGGTATACAGGGTCACGGAATCGCCCGGCTTCAGCTTATCCAGGTCTCTGAAGATTTCCCCAAAGACGTCGTTATGAGCCGAAAGCACCAGGTTGCCTTTTTGTCCCGGATCCGGCGTACCCACGTGTTGCCCCACCCCTTTCTTCAATTGATCCCACCCATCCCCTTGCACGACCGGCGCATCCACCTTGATCGCCGGGATCTGCAAGCGCACGAGCTGCTCGGGGCCGGGAGTCGGGATGGGCAGGCTGGCCAGAGTCTGCACGAGCGGCCGCAGGTGCTCGGGGATCTCGTCCAGGTTGGGCTGCACTCCTCCCGGCGCGTTGGGCGGCGTGTGCCCCGAAGGCAAGACCACCGCCACGACCAGGGGAGTAGGAGTCAGCGTGGGCTGTTCGAGGGCCGAGACGACCTCGTGGTTGAGGTCACGCAGCAGGTTGAAGCCGTTGAGCAGCACGAATAACAGGCCCGCGACGGCGGCGATCTCCACGACGAACAGGAAGCGATCCAGGAAACGTTTCTTCCCGGAGATAGGCGCCGCCTGCGCGGCTTCCGGGGAGGCCTGGCTGCGAAACGACTCCACGTCCCTGCTCTCCGCCTCGGGGGATACATTGATCACCCGCCCCGTACGACGATATTGCTCCAGGCGTTCCTGGCGCGCGCCGCGTCGTTTCTCGAGCAGCAAACGACGCAACTCTTCGACGGTGAGGTCCTCAGGAGATTTCTTACGAGCCACAGGCCATGCCTTCAGGCGGAAGTAATAGCTTGAATCTAAAACAGATTATACCTTAATTCCCATTCCCGGTGTCGTAATTGTCTGACAATTTGAGGCAGAAAACCTTGACTTTTCCCCGGTTTCCTTTTTCTCGATTTTGTACTATAATGGCGTCAATCCCGGTGGGGCAACCCCAGGGGTTTAATGCGCCGAATTAAATCCCCCAACAAACAGAAGAAGAGAAACAAGAACCCTTGTGATGATCCTTTTCAAGGAGGGATGTCCTCGTTGCGCCCCTTAACATCCAACCGTTGAAAACGTTCAACATCTGGAGGTAGAACATTGAACAACCACCATTCAGCTTCCGGCATCGAAGAAACGCGGCCAGCCGGACAAGGAAAATGGTCACAATGGGGGAATTTCGGCAAAGATCTTTTAAAAATTATCCCGTTGGGCTTCTTGTTGTTCATGGGAATCAGCCTCATCTCGGCGCGCGTGCGCGTGGAGAATATCAGTATGATGCCCACCGTCCAGCCGGGTGAGTTTGTGCTGGTGGACAAACTGGCCTACAAGCTGGGCGGGGTCCATCACGGAGACATCATCATCTTCCACCACGTCCGCAACCAGAGCGAAGGCCAGGTCGTGGGCTGGTTCATGCGCACCATTGGGATCACGATTGACGATGACTATATCAAGCGGATCATCGGCCTGCCTGGAGACGAGATCCAGGTGCAGGGGGGCAAGGTCTACGTCAACGGCATCCCCATGGACGAGGACTATATCTCGGCCCCGCCCACCTACACCGGGCATTGGACCGTACCGAAGGACTCGCTTTTTGTCCTGGGAGATAACCGCAACGTTTCCTACGACTCGCACAATTGGGGCTTCGTGCCCCTGAGCGAGGTGGTGGGGCGGGCGGTGGTGATCTATTGGCCCTTGCAGGCTGCCCAGGTCTTGAACGAGCCGCACCTGGTGAAAGCTGCGACGGGTGTGAAGTAAAAGCAACCGCCGGCGCGCGCCTCTGCGGGCATTTTTTGCCCCGGCCCCAAACGGTTGTAAATCGGAAGGTAGCTGGCTATAATTATGACAGCTTGTGTTGCAAATATTTATTATTGTAATCATCATGTGGATTAATCCTCCATCCCATTTCACTGGGATCATGTCATGCTCCGATTGGATGGCCAACATCCAACCCGCTGATGATCCATTGTAAACGGGGGCAGAGCTGGATACTCAAGATCAGACCCGACCGTTAAGCGACGACGAAGGTCCAGTAAATCAACTGGCGCCTGGCGTTACCCTTGCCAACCGTTACAGCATCGAAGAGGTCATCGGTGTGGGCGGGATGGGCTCGGTTTATCGCGCCAGGGACATGCACTTCCCCAAAATCATCAAGCACGTAGCCGTAAAAGAAATGATCACCCAGGTTCGCGACGAGCTGGTGCGGCAGATGATCGTCCAGAACTTCGAGCGCGAAGCCAATATCCTGGCGACCTTAAACCACCCTTCCATCCCGCGTATCTACGACTACTTCACCTTCGAAGAACGCTCTTACCTGGTGTTGGAATACATCCACGGCAAAGACCTGGAAGCCATCCTCAACGAGAAAGAGGAGTTCATCCCGGAAGACCAGGTGATCGATTGGGCCATTGAGCTGTGCGAGGTCTTGCAGTACCTGCACACCCACAAGCCAGAGCCGATCATCTTCCGCGACATGAAGCCCTCCAACGTGATGATCAACCAGTATAACCACGTTATCCTGGTGGACTTCGGCATCGCCAAGGCCTTTAAAGCCGGCCAGCGCGGGACGATGATGGGCACAGAGGGATATTCTCCGCCTGAGCAGTACCGCGGCGAGGCCTCCCCGATTGGGGACATCTATGCCCTGGGGGCCACCCTGCACCACCTGCTGACGCGCTCCGATCCCCAGATGCAGCCGCCGTTCACCTTCTCCGAGCGGCCCATCCGGCAGTTGAACCCCAACGTCTCGCCGGACCTGGAAGCCGTGGTGAACAAGGCGCTGGGATACCTCGTCGAAGATCGCTTCCAGAGCGCCGATGAGATGAAAGAGGCCCTGATCAAGGTGGCGCGCAAGAAAGGCCGCCGGAGCACCGGCCTGACCGGGGCCATCCTCACCGGCCAGGCGTCCATCAAGCCGGTGTGGGTCTTTAATTGCGAAGATGAAATTCGGGGGTCGCCGTCTTTCAACGAAGGCGTCGTCTACATCGGTTCGCTGGACTACAACCTGTACGCCCTGGATGCCGCCACCGGAGATTTCATCTGGAAGTATCCCACCCTGGGGGGGATCGTGGGCCGGCCGGCCGTTCAGGAGAATTTCGTCTACATCGGCTCCGAGGATTGGCAGCTCCACGTCATATCCGCCCGCACCGGCAAAGCCGTGTGGACCTACCGCACGGACGGTATGGTGCGCTCCTCGCCGTACCTGACGGAAGAATACGTCTTCATCGGGTCAGACGATAACTTCCTGCACGCGGTCAACCTTGGCACCGGCAGGCGTTTGTGGCGCTTCAACGCCGAATCTCCGGTGCGCTCGACGCCCCTGGTGCAAGACAAGATGGTCTTTTTTGGCAGCGAGCTGGGGGATTTCTACTGCGTGGATTTCCTGGGCTCCGCCCGGTGGCATTTCCGCACCAAGCGCGCGATCACTTCCTCGCCGGCCATCGCCGATGGAATCGTCTATTTCGGGTCTATGGACTCGGTGTTTTACACGTTCGATGCTAAAATGGGGTGGGAGATCTGGCGCTATCGCATGGGGAAAGGCTCCATTTCTTCTCCCTGCGTGGCAGACAACCTGGTCTATACCGGCTCGGTGGACGGGAATATCTACTGCCTGGACACCGGCAACGGCCGGGAAGTGTGGTCTTACCACACGGACCATCAGGTGACCGGCTCGCCGATATTCTATAACGGCGCCGTTTATTGCCCCTCGGTGGACGGCTATCTTTATTGCCTGGACTATCGCAGCGGGCGTATGAATTGGAAGTTCGCCACCGGCGGACCCATCACGGGCACGCCGGCCATCATGGGAGATCTGCTCTATATCGGTTCTACTGACCACCGTCTCTACGCATTGCCGATCGCGTGAGCATTGTGGGGAGAACAGGCGTTTATAGGCTCGTCGGAGGCTCACTACTATGGAAACACCTGAAATAATTCGCGTCTTGATCGTGGACAACAATCCGGAGACCCGGGAAAAGCTCCGCAGCCTGCTCAAATCAGAACAGGACATGGAAGTGGTGGGGACCGCCCGGACAGGCAAAGAGGCCATCGAATTGGCCACGGATACCGAGCCGGACGTGGTGGTCGTAGATGTAAACCTGCCGGATATCGACGAGATCGCCGTGACCGAAGCGATCTGCCGGCGGGTGCCGTTTTCGCAGATCGTCATCCTGGCCGTGCAGGTCGATCCCAATTACATGCGCAGGGCCATGCTGGCCGGCGCGCGCGATTTTATCGTCAAGCCTCCCCTGGCAGACGAGCTGCGCTCGGCCGTGTATCGCGCGGGTGGCCTGGCGCACGAAAAACGGGCCAGCTCCATGCGCGGGTTTACGCAAGGCGGGCAGGAAAGCTCGCAGACGCCGGCCAAGGCTTCGGTGCTGCGCGGGAAGATCATCCAGGTCTACAGCCCCAAGGGGGGCGTCGGGACGACGGCGATTGCCACCAACCTGGCCGTCGCCCTGCAATCTGCGCAGACCAAGACGGCTTTGGTGGACGGCAACCTGCAATTCGGGGACGTGGCGGTCAATCTCAACGAAATGGGCTACCACAACATCCTCGACCTGACCCACCGCATAGACGACATGGACGCCGACTTGATCGAATTGGTGATGGTGACCCACAAGCGCTCCGGCGTAGAGATCATGGTGGCGCCCAATCGCCCGGAAATGGCGGACGAAGTATCCGGGGAGGAATTCTATAAAGTCCTCCAACACCTGCGCCGTTACTACACGTATATCGTGGTGGATACGCCGCCGGCGATGAACGACATCACCCTCTCGGTGATGGACGGCGCGGACGCGATCGTCTTGCTGACCACCCAGGACATCGCCGCCATCAAGAACATCCGCCTGTTCCTCAACGTCACCGATGGGCTGCACATCAGCCGCCAGCGCATCGTCTTCACCATGAACCGCTACGACAAGCGCATCGCCATCTCTCCCGAGAAGGTCAGCGATAACTTGAAACAGGAGATCGTCAGCGTGATCCCGCTGGATGAAGAGACCGTCGTGCGGGCTGCCAACCAGGGCGTGCCCTTCGTGCTGCAAAACAACACACAGCCCGTGGCCAAGAGCGTAATCGAGCTGGCAGACATCGTGAAGAACCGGCTGGTCTCCCTCGAGTCGGCGGATATCAGCCAGTTGAAGGTCTTCCGCCCCAACAGTTAATCCCCTTGTGCAGGGCGGGGCGTTCTTAAAACATATCCATTTGCATGGCTTGCAGCTCAGGGGGATCGCTGTCGATCTGCTTGGCCCACGTCTCCGGGTTGAGGAAGGGATTCTCGGCCAGGCGGCGCAGGTGGCGGAACTTGATGAAGCGCCATCCGGCCCGCACCGCCTGATCCAGGCGGGGGTCGTGGCGCAGCTTGTAGGCCAGCAGGTTGGCGCGCCCGCCCGGCAGAACGATCACGCTCTGGCCGGGGGGATATTGGCCGGCAAAGACGTACCTGGCGATGATGGCAGAGGCCAGTACGTAAAACGCATAGGCCGTTTCCCCGTCCTGTTCCCATAAGACCGGTCGTTCCCCCTCTACCCGATAACCTAAATGCTGTCCCAGCTTCTCCAGGAGGTCGCGCATCTGTTTGAGATCGGCGCGCCGGGCGAGCGGGGAATCTTCCGCGCGGAGCTGCCAGCATCCGCTGGCGGCCGGTTGTTGCTCGCCGTAGGAGCTCAGGCAGCCTTGCACGAGGCTGAGCGGCGGGGTGAGCAGCCCGGGGAAGGCGGCGCACAGGGCGCCGTCCAGCTCCGCCAGCGTTCCCCCGGGATGTTTCTGCAAGGAACGCACCAGCTCCATTTCGACCCGGTCGGCCAGGGGTTGGGCATGGGGGTCGGCGGCTTTCAAGCCCCACAGGCCGCTCTCCAGGGTATGCTCGCCGCCCCCATAACGAACGAACAGCGTGCGATCCGAGAAAGCCTGGCGAATGCCGTTCTGGAAGTGGCCGAAGAAATCGCTGGAGGCCTGTTGCGGGGCGGGGGCGAGGGTTTCCTGGTGGGCCAGGGCGGCGGTGGTGGCCGCGTAAAGCTGCAAGTAAGTCGCCGGCTCGGCCAGCCCTTCCAGGTACTCGCCGGCGGCGATTTTGGCGCGCTCGACCGTGAAGAGAGCCGGAATGCGCCCCGCTCCCGAAGCGGGCGACCAGCGGATGTGCGCCAGGCTCCCTTCTTCACGTAGGGCCAGGCCGTCCAGGTGGAAGCCGGCGGTGTGGGCGGCGATCAGGGCGGCCGAGACGAAGGCCGGCTCTACCTCCGCCAGGAGCGCAAACAGGGGCGTCTCCGGGGAGACTTGCGCGGCCAGATCGTCGAAAGTGGCGTGCAGCGCGGCGGTGTGCCAGTTCCAATCGTAGCGGCGGCGGCTCAAGACGCTCTTCAGGGGAGCGACCGCCTCTCGCCCCCACAGCCAGCCGGCCCACAGCGCGGAAAGGGTCCAGAAGGCCTGGTTGGGGCGCGGCAGAGCGGTCAAAACGGCGGCGGGCTTGAAGGCCGGCGCGGCAGTGTAGAAATCCTTGTAACGCCCGCGAAACAGGCAGATGCCCCCGCCGGCGGGCGGCTGGTCTGGCCAGGTAGTCAGCGGGACGGGCACGCGGTTGCTCTCGGCCCAGGTATCTACGGCGGCTTCCAGGGCCAGCCACAGGTTGTTTTCGCGGAAATTGGTGGGGACGGTCAACTGGCGCGGTCGGGCGCGCGCGGTCGGGTGCTGCCATAAGGTGTTGGCCTCGTCGCAGGCGCTCAACAGGAGCGCCGTCAGCAGGCGCTTGCGCGTGGGAGGCAGGGCCAGGCCGTCCAGCTTGTTGATCAGGGTGAACAAAGCGTACAGCGGGCGCGGCAGGTAGCAGTCCAGCGCTTCCTGGACGTCCGCGCGAGTGGGGTCCTCCAGGGGGACCACCCTTTCCAGGGCGCGCGCCCGGGGCAGCCCGTCTCCCCGCGTGATCTGGGCGAGGCGCTCCAGCTCCGCTTCTTCTAAGGGATGCTCGCTTTCGTCGCCGCAGTGCGGACAATGGTAGAGGCTGGCATAAGGCGCCAGCTCATTTTTCCGCCACAAGAAGGATTTGGCCGGGATGGTCTGGCCGCAATTGGCGCACTGGGTGTTATACAACAACTGGACGTGCAGCTCCAGGCGGTCTTCGCCTTTGCGCGAGGAGGCCAGATCGGCCAACACGGCCTGGTATTCCGAGCGGGAATGGGCTCCCGCCAGAGTCTCCAGCAGAAAGCCCACGACCGGATTGTTGACCGCCACCAGGACGCGGTAGCCGGCCTGGGCAGCCTCGAGCGCCAGATGGGGAGCCGTGCCAAAGGGGTCCGAATACCCAGCCCCCCGGGCTCACCTGTCCTTTCAAGCGGGCGGAGGCCAGGCCGGCCGGCAAAGGAGGCAGGTAGCGCTCCAGAGGCAGGCTGGCGGGCTCGCTATTCCCCGCAAGGAAAGGAAGGTCGGATAGAGTCAAGGGCGCCTACGTCTTTTCCAGGATGAGAACCTCGCCCGGCTTTAATGGGAAGCTCTCGCCGGCGAGGGCCGGCTCGTTCTCCCGCTGGCTGCAAAGCAACGCTTTCCAGGCGGAAGCTCCCACCTCGGCCCCAGGCCGGATGGTCTGCGCACGGTTGCTGAAATTCAAGATCACCAGGATCGTCTGGTCTGGCGCGCTGCGCGTGTAAG
Organism: uncultured Chloroflexia bacterium; assembly: GCA_963702935.1. GTDB lineage: Bacteria > Chloroflexota > Anaerolineae > Anaerolineales > Anaerolineaceae > DAOTWA01. Next base: position 5,289,974 of record OY969772.1, on the reverse strand, counting down.
CCATGACGAAAGGATTGCCGAGGTCGAGTGGGGTGAAGCCGCCTTTGTGCAGCGCCGGCGCGCTGCGCCGCAAGGCGAGCAGGCTGCGATAAAAATTGAACAGCGAGCGCGGATCCTGGCGCTGGGCGGCCACGTTGCGCGCCGTAAAATCCGGGTTGAGCGGCAGCCAGGGCTTGACCGGACTGAAACCGGCGTTGGCGGAAGCCTCCCATTGCATGGGCGCGCGGCAGCCGTCTCGGCCCTTGTAAAACGGCCAGTAGCGCTTGCCGGGCGGGTCGAGGATCTGGTCGCGCCGCAAGGCGACGTCGCGCATGCCGATCTCTTCGCCGTAATACAGGAAGGGGGTGCCGCGCAGGGTCAGCAGCATGGCGGCGCACACCTTCAGGCGCTCGTCGTTGCCATCGCCGGCGTAGCGCGTGGCGGCCCGGGGCAGGTCGTGGTTGCTGAGGACGTAGTTGGGCCACTTCTCCGGCCCCAGGGCGCTTTCCCATGCGCGGATGGCGCGCAGAAAGCGGCGCGCGTTCCAGCGGCTGTTGGTAAAATCGAAGTCAAAGGCTGCGTGTAGCCGGTCGGGGCCGCAGTAGCCGGCGGCTTTGGCGGGAGTGGACAGGAAGGTCTCGCCGACGGCGTAGCGCTCTGGATAGGAGTCCAGGATCGAGCGCAGCTCGGCCAGCAACGGGTACATCTCGGGCTGGTCCATATCGTAGACGTGCTTCTGCCGGTCGAAACCGCGCAGGCCGAGGGCTGGCGGGTTGTCCGGCAGGGTGGGGTGCTTGAAATAAGCGTTGAACACGTCCAGGCGGAAACCGTCTACCCCGCGTTTGAGCCAGAAGCGAACGACGTCGAGCTGGGCTTCGCGCACGGCGGAGTTGCGCCAGTCCACGTCGGGCTGTTCTTCCAGAAACATGTGCAGGTAATACTGGCCGGTGGCGGGGTCGAAGCTCCAGGCCGGCCCGCCGAAGGAAGATTGCCAGTTATTGGGCATGCTGCCGCCCGGACCGGGGTCGCGCCAGACGTACCAGTCCCGGTAGGGGTTGTCTTCCGAGCTGCGTGAGGCTAGAAACCAGGCGTGCCGGTCCGAGGTATGGTTGAGCACCAGATCTAAGACCACGTGGATGTCGCGCTCGTGGGCCTGCTGCACCAGGGTATCGAAATCCGCCAGCGTTCCGAAGCGCGGATCGACGTTGCAGTGATCGGAGATATCGTAGCCGAAGTCGGCGTCCGGGCTGGGATAGATGGGAGAGAGCCAGATGGCGTCGATGCCCAGCTCTTTCAGGTAGTCCAGGCGTGAGGTGATGCCGGGCAGGTCGCCCAGGCCGTCCTGGTTGCTATCCGCAAAGGAACGTGGGTAAATCTGGTAAATCACACCGTCGCGCCACCACAAGAATCCATCAGACGACATGCAATACCCTCCTTTATGCATCCTTTTTATCTGTTGGCATTATAACCTGATTCTGCTTGCATCCACTTTGATTCTGTGATAAATCCCATCGTACATTGTTGTGGCGATAACGCCAACCGCGAAAAGTGGGCAGCCCCCACTTTTCTTCGTAATACGCACCTCAAGTTGCCATTTTTGGAGAGTAAGTAGGGATGAAGAACGAGTTTACTCTGGCTTTCAATGAAGTCCTTGAAGAGAAGCAGCTACCCAAGGATATCATCCTCAAGGCGCTGAAATCGGCGATGGTTTCCGCGTACCGTCGAGCGCTGAATGCTTCGAATGCACAACACGTGGAAGCCACGATTGACCCTGAGACAGGGAAAGTAAGCGTTTACGCTGAAAAAGAAGTCGTCGAGCAGGTCGAGGATGACCGCACGGAAGTTTCGCTGGAAGATGCGCGCCGGGTCAACCCCGAAGCCGACCTGGGGACGATGGTGGTGGTCGAATCGACTCCCACCGACTTTGGCCGCGTGGCGGCGCAGACCGCCCGCCAGGTCATTCAGCAGCGCATCCGCGAGGCGGAACGCCAGGCGCAGCTCGCTTATTACGAGAAGCAGCTCGGAGAAATCGTCAATGGCGTGGTGCAAGCGGTCAATGCCCAGGGCGTGACGGTGGGCATGGACATGAAGGCCGAAGGGGTCATGATGCGTAAGGAGATGATCCCCGGCGAGCGCTTCCGCGTTCACGACCGCGTGCGCGCCTTGATCTACGAGGTGAAAGACGGCTCGCGCGGACCGCAGATCATGCTCTCTCGCGCGCACCGCAACTTCCTGCGCCGCCTTCTGGAGAACGAAGTCCCTGAAATCTACCACGGCGTGGTGGAGATCCGCTCCATCGCCCGCGAGCCGGGCGAGCGCGCCAAAGTGGCCGTAGCGGCCACGCAACAGGGCATCGACCCGGTGGGCGCCTGCGTGGGCATCCGCGGCGTGCGCATCCAGGCCATCGTGCGCGAGCTTCACGAAGAGAAGATCGACGTCATCGAATGGAACAACGACCCGGCGGTCTACATCGCCAAGGCCATCAGCCCGGCGCGGGTGAGTGGGGTTTACCTCAACGAGCGCACTTCGGGCGGCAAGACGGCCACGGTAGTGGTGCCCGAAGACCAGCTCAGCCTGGCGATTGGCCGCGATGGGCAAAACGCCCGCCTGGCCGCCAAGCTGACCGGATGGAGGATCGACATCAAGAGCGTGGCCGAGGCGGCAGGGGACGCGCTGCACAAGCTGCAAACGGACGCCTCCCTGGCCAGCCAGGCCGAGACGGAAGCCGCATTGGTGCCGCAGATCGAAGCCATGCTGGCCAAGAAGGCCGAAGGGCGGGCGCTGATGCCCGAAGAGTACGACGTGCTGACCCAATTCGTGGATCGCGTCGAGCGCCGTTCCGCCAGCCGCCGCCAGGCCGAGCGCAAGGCCGAAGAGGCGCGCCTCCAGAGCGCGCGTGAGGTCATCCCGGCGGTAGCTTTCGAGACCCCCATCGCGGAGGTCGGCCTGACCGACCACGTCACCAGCGTCCTGCGGGAAGCCGGTTACGAGACGGTTGGCAGCCTGATGCTTCAGGCTAACCTGGATTCAGATAGTATCCTGGCCTTGCAGGGCATTGGCCCGAAGGCTATGCAAGACATCGAAGGCGCCCTGAAAGCCTTCGTGGCTTCTGTCACGGTGGCCGAAGAAGTGGAAGCTGCCCCGCTCGAGGCGGCAGAAGCTGCCGTTGCAGTAGGCGAAGCTCCCGCAGCCGAGGGCGAAGCTCCCGTTGTCGAGGGAGAGGCTGCCGTTGTTCAGGGTGAAGCCCTTATAACCGCGCCGGAAGCCGTCGCCGAGCCGGCCGTTCAACCGGCGGGAGAAGCCGTGCAGCCCGAGCCCGTCGCCGAGGCTGTCGCCCAGGCTCCAGAGGCCCTCGTGGGAGAGCCCGAGGCGGTGGCCGAGGTCGAAGAGGAAATGCCCACCTCGATGGACGAAATCTTCACCATGAAGCCCGAGGTATTGGCGACCAGCGGCGTCGAAGAAGAGGAAGAAGACTCCGAGGGCAAGAAGGGCAAGAAGAAGGGCAAAAAGAAGAAGCACGTTGAAGTTGAGTATGATCCGGAACGCGACCTGGTGCTCGTGCGCAAGAAGCACAAGCGGGGTGGCGGTGAATGGGACGACTGGAGTGGATAGTCGTCCCCCCAGTCCGTTGACTGAAGAGTAGAGTAGGTGACTGTAAAGACAGAGCGACGCGTTAAACATATTCCACAGCGTACCTGTGTTGGATGTAGGTCTGTCCTTCCGAAGCGAAGCCTGATTCGCATTGTGCGGGGAAAGGATGGGGTCGCGGTGGATCCCACCGGGAAAGTAGCCGGACGGGGAGCCTACTTGCACGATCGCCGTACCTGCTGGCAGCTCGGGTTGAAGGGTCCATTGGCGCGAGCATTGAAGACCGAGCTGACGGAATCCGACCGGCAACGTTTGCTGGCATTCATGCTGACCCTGCCCGAAGAAGGGACCCCGCAACCAGTCTCTTCTTCGGATCGGGTCTGAGAATGATTAAGGACTCGTCGGGATGAATAAATAACACAACCCTTCTCGCTCGCTCAGTTCCTCGGACAAAAAAGCTCTTTCCTATCCGTACAAGGATCCCGATGGATCTGTTGCCGGTAAGGGAAGTAACCAGGGAAAGGCTCACACCAAGGAGGTTTTGTATGGGCGAGAATGGACATAAAATTGAATTACCCAGCAGCGTCACGGTTCGTGAGTTAGCCCAATTGATCGAAGCAAGCCCGATCCAGGTAATCAAGATTTTGATGGCGAACGGGGTGATGGCGAATATCAACCAGCAGATCGACTTTGAGACGGCTGCGGTTGTTGCTTCTGAAATGGGTTTTGAGGCCAGTCTGGAGATCCCGGAACAGGCCGAAGAAAAAGATACTTCCGAAATTCCGTTATGGCGACGCCTGATCGCGAATGAAGATTCTACCAAGCTGGTCAACCGCTCTCCGGTGGTGACCATCCTGGGGCATGTGGATCACGGCAAAACCACTTTGTTGGACGCTATCCGGCACACCAACGTGGCCGGCGGAGAGGCGGGTGGCATCACCCAGCACATCGGCGCTTACCAGGTGGAGCATCACGGCCGGCAGATTACCTTCCTGGATACGCCCGGCCACGCCGCTTTTACATCTATGCGCGCGCGCGGCGCCCAGGGAGCCGACGTTGTGGTGCTGGTGGTGGCTGCCAATGACGGCGTGATGCCGCAGACCAAAGAGGCCATCGCGCACGCCAAGGCGGCCAGGGTGCCTATCATCGTGGCGCTCAATAAGATGGATCGCCCCGACGCCAACCCGGATTACGTCAAGCATCAATTGGCCGATGCGGGCCTGGTGCCGGATGAATGGGACGGCAGCACCATCGTCGTGCCGGTCTCGGCCAAACAAAAGATGGGGCTGGAAGATTTGCTCGAAGCCATTTTGTTGGTAGCCGATAGCATCGACATTCGCGCCAACCCGGACGGACGGGTGATCGGCACGGTGATCGAAGCCGAGCTGGACAAATCGAAAGGCGTGATCGCGACTTTACTGGTGCAAAACGGGTCTTTGCAAGTGGGCGACGTAGTCGTGGCCGGGAATGCCCTGGGCCGCTTACGCGCTATGTTCGACTTCCGCGGGCGCAAGCTGCGCAAAGCCGGGCCTTCGACCCCGGTAGCCGTCATGGGCTTGAACGACGTGCCCGAAGCCGGCGACCTTTTTCAGGTGTATTTCTCCGAAAAAGAGGCGCGCGTCGTGGCCCAGGAGCACAAGCAGGCTCAGCAGACCAAAGTCGCCGCCGTTCCCAAGGCCACCCTGGAAGAATTGTTCGAGCGCTTCCAGGCGGGCGAGGTGCGCGAGCTGCGCCTGATCGTCAAGGCGGATGTGCAAGGCTCTTTGGAGCCGATCATCAATTCGCTCAACGAGATGAACAAGGGCGAGATTTCGATCAACGTCCTGTACGCTGAAACCGGCAACATCGGCGAGAACGACGTGATGCTGGCGGCGGCTTCCAAGGCGATTATCGTCGGCTTCAACGTCCAGGCGGACGCCGTTGCCCGGCGCCTGGCCGAAGCGGAAGGCGTGTCGATCCGCGAATATACCATCATCTACCGCCTGACCGAGGACGTCGAAAAGGCGCTCAAGGGCATGCTGGCCCCCGAGTTCAAGGAGACCATCACCGGCAAGGCCCAGATTCAGGCCGTCTTCCGCATCTCGAAGGTGGGCGTCATCGCCGGGTGCAAGGTCATTCAAGGTGAGCTGCGCCGCAACGGCAAGATCCGCCTGATGCGTGGGGATAAGAAGGTGTTCGACGGTGAGATGGCGTCGCTGAAGCACGAAAAAGACGACGTGCGGGAGGTGCGCCAGGGCTTCGAGTGTGGCGTGGGCTTAAAAGGTTTTGACGATTATAATGTGGGAGATATCCTGGAATGTTACGTGCTCGAGCGCGTGGGCCTGCCAAAGGGTTAGCGGCTCCAGGATTTTGAGGAGTTTGGCGTCATGCCCTCGAAACTGCGTTTAAGGCGGATCAGTGACCGGATCCGGGAAATATTATCTGAAATGATCGTCCGGGAAGTGAACGACCCGCGCCTGAGCGGGATCTCCATCACGGACGTGAAGGTGGATCGCGAGCTGGCTTACGCCGACGTGTTCGTCTCGGCGGTGGAAGGCAAGGAGCGCTCCGCGGAAGTCCTGGAGGGGCTACAGCACGCCAGCGGCTTCCTGCGCCACGAGCTGGCCAATCGCGTCGATCTGCGCGTTTTTCCGCGCTTGCGTTTCCATTGGGATCCCACGCCGGAGAACGCCGACCACATCGAGCGCCTGCTCGCGGCTTTGCACGATGAACACCCGTCCTCGGAGGCGATGAAGCAGGATGGAGATTAAGGATCTACGCCTGGCGGCCGGCCAGGCATTGAGAGACGCGCAGCGCGTATTGATCGCTTCGCACGTCCGGCCCGATGGGGATGCCGTTGGCTCTTTATTAGGCTTAGGCCTTTCTCTCCAGGAAGCCGGGAAGACCGTTCAAATGATCCTGGAGGACGGCGTTCCGTCTTCCTTCAAGCACCTTTCGGGCAGCAAGCAGGTATCCCACCGCCCGAAAGGCGAGTTCGACCTGGCGGTGGTGGTGGATTGCTCCGACTTGCAGCGCGCCGGGAAGGCGTTGAACGGTATTCCCCTGCCCGACCTGAACATCGACCATCACATTACCAATCTGAACTTCGCCGGGATCAATCTCGTCGACCCGCAGGCCGTGGCTACGGCCGCCATCCTGACGGAGTGTCTGCCGCAGTGGGGCTTCCCCATCAGCCAGGCAGTTGCCAGCGCTTTGCTCACCGGCCTGGTGAGCGATAGTCTGGGGTTTCGCACATCGAATATGAATCCCCAGGCGCTGCGCCTGGCAGCCAACCTCATGGAGGCCGGCGCCGACCTGCCCGATCTGTATAACCGGGCCCTGACGCGCCGATCTTTCCAGGCGGCGCGTTATTGGGGGCTGGGGCTTTCCCGCTTGCAGTGCCAGGAGCGCTTGCTGTGGACCAGCCTGACCCTGGCCGACCGCCTCGTGGCGGACTATCCCGGCAACGACGACGCCGACCTGGTGAACGTCCTTTCTTCGATAGACGATAGCGACGTAGAGGTGATCTTCGTGGAGCAGGAAGGAAACCTGGTTAAAGGTGAGCTGGCGCTCGCAGCCCGGCTTTGACGTTTCGCAAGTCGCCTTGAGCTTTGGCGGGGGCGGACACCCGGCTGCTTCCGGCGCCGAGATCTCGGGCCGCCTGGAGGAAGTGCAGGAAAGGGTCTTGCAGGCCACTCGCGTCTTGTTGAACGGCAAGGGCGATGCGGCGGGTCATGCGGATGTATAATTACGTAGTTCTTATTGTTGATAATATTTATAGATAATCTTATATAATGGATGGAAGACTTTTTGTGAAAATATGGGGAGATGAGATCTATGGATGATAGCAACTTTGATATGAAGAATGCCATATCGGGTGTTCTGGTGGTGGACAAGCCTGTCGGCCTGACCTCCCATGATGTGGTGCAGATTATTCGTAAGGGTACGAACATCCGCCGGGCGGGGCATACCGGTACGTTGGACCCGCGAGCTTCCGGCGTGTTGGTGGTGCTGATCGGCCCGGCAGTGCGCTTGAGCGAATACGTCTCGGCTTCGGATAAGCGTTACCAGGCCATCGTCCGCCTGGGCACTAGCACCGATACGTACGACGCAGACGGGCGCATCACCAGCTCTTCACCGGTAGATATCACCGAGGAGCAGTTCGAGACGGCCTTGAAGCAATTCATCGGCGAGATCGAGCAGGTGCCCCCGCCTTATTCCGCCGTCAAAGTGAAGGGCAAGAAAGCTTACGAGATGGCCCGCGAGGGAGAGGAAGTCGATCTGGCTCCCCGCAAGATCCAGGTCTACAACCTGGAGCTGTTGGAGTGGGCCCCTCCGGAAGCGGTGATCGACGTGTACTGCTCTTCGGGCACGTACGTGCGCTCCCTGGCGCACGACCTGGGAGAGACCTTGGGCTGCGGCGCCCACCTGGTGGGGCTGCGGCGCACGAAGAGCGGCCGTTTTACCCTGCGCGACGCGGTTCCGTTGCGCAAGCTGCGGGATGCTTTCGAAAATGGCTCGTGGTACCAGTTCCTGATCCCGGCGGCCGAGGCGCTTTCGGACTGGCCGGCGGTCGAATTAGGCGTCGACCAGGTCGAGTTGGTGCGCCATGGCCATCGCGTGCCGGGCAATCCCGAGGACCACGGTTGGGCGCGCGGAATCAGCGAGCAAGGCGAGCTGGTGGCCTTGCTGGAGTTCGACGCTGAGGCCAAAGAATGGCAGCCTCGTAAGGTGTTCTTTTCCTAGCTCGTTTGCGCTCGTGCCAGGTCGACTCTCAGGAACTTAGTTGCCTCTATGCAGCACTATAAATCCCTCGATAATATCCATCTGCCACAAACATGGTTGACGATTGGCTCGTTTGATGGCGTACATCGCGGCCACCAGGTGCTCATTCGCGGCCTGGTTGAGGAGGCTCACGCCGCCGGGATGGCAGCCTGCGTCCTGACTTTTTTTCCTCATCCCGCGGTGGTGCTGCGCGGCCAGCAAGGCCCCTTCTACCTGAACACCCCTGAGGAAAAAGCGGCCCTGTTGGGCGAATTGGGTGTGGACGCGGTCATCACCCTCCAGTTCGACCGGACGCTGGCGGCCCTTTCCGCCCGGGAGTTCGTCACGCGCCTGACCGAAAGCCTGCCATTGCGCCGCCTGTGCATCGGTTACGATTTCGCCCTGGGGCGCGGCAGAGAAGGCGACGCCGCCACCCTGCGGCGTCTCGGGCAGGAGCTGGGCTACGAGCTGGACATCCTCCCGCGCGTCGAGATCGATGGGGGGGTGGTCTCCTCCAGCCAAATCCGCTCGTTGCTGTTGAGCGGCTCCGTGGAGCGGGCGGCGCATTTGCTGGGGCGCTGGTATGCCCTGGAGGGCCAGGTCATCCGCGGCGATGGGCGCGGCAAGGGCCTGGGCTTCCCTACCGCCAACCTGAAGCTTTGGCCGGAGCAAATGGTGCCGGCCGCCGGCATCTATGCCTGTTGGGCCTGGGTGAACGGAGAGCGCCACGCGGCGGCGACCAACGTGGGCGTGCGCCCCACCTTCGAGACGCAATCCGTCGAGACGCGGGTGGAGGCTTTCCTGCTGGACTTCGACCGCGACCTTTACGGCCAATCCGTCCGCCTGGAATTCGTGTCTTATCTGAGGGAAGAGCTGCGCTTCTCCAGCGTCGAAGCGCTGATTACCCAGATGCACCAGGACGTGCGCGACACCCGGGAGAAACTGGAAAATGGGAGCTGATCGCCAGGTTTACCTGCTCGACCCCAAAGAATTGAGCCCCGAGACGATCGCGGTCACCTTCGCCAAGACCTCCCGGTCGCCCGAATCCTTCCGCGAGATCGCTGCCGAGCTGACCGACGAGAAGAGCGCCCAGTTCCACGAGAAATGGGTGGTGGGCTACGGGCACGCCTCCGTGGCGGAACACGCCGTGCTGCACCTGGCCATCGAAAACGTCAGCCGCCTGGCGATCGAGTGCATCGAGTTGAACCGGCTGGCCTCTTATACCGAAAAATCCACGCGTTACCAAAAGTGGAACCCGGAGCATTTCTGCCTGCCCGCCGAGCTGGAAGGGCAGGCCGCCTTGCAAGCCCTCTACCAGGAGACCGTGCGCAAATTGTTCGACGCTTACCTGCGGGCCTTGCCGGCGGTGCGCGCGGTGGTCGAAGGCGAAGAGCCGCGCCACGAAGGCGAGAGCGAAAGCGCCTGGGACAGGCGCATCCGCTCGCAGTACGTGGACGTGTGCCGCTTCCTGCTGCCGGCGGCGGCGCTGGCCAACGTGGGCGTCACGGCTAACGCGCGCGTGCTGGAGCACGCCATCTGTAAGATGCTCTCGCATCCCCTGGCGGAGGTGCGCGCCATCGGGGCCGAGGTCAAGCGCGTGGCCCAATCGGAAGTGCCTACCCTGGTCAAGTACGCCGAAGCCTCCGCGTACCTGCAAGAGGCGCCCCTGGCGCTGAGAGATGCGGCCGCCGCGGTGGAAGGGGAGGGGGCGCCGGACGACTGGTGCCGCCTGATCCAATACGACCCGGACGGCGAGGACAGGGTGCTGGCGGTGGCCCTGTACCGCTTCGGCGGGATGAGCTACGCGGCGGCGCTGGCCCACGTGCAGCAGGCCGGCGCGGAGGCGCGGGCGGGCCTGGCCGGGGATTTGCTGGGCCGGCTGGGGAAGTTCGACATCCCGCTGCGCGAGCTGGAGCACACCACGTATACCTTCGACGTGCTGATGGATCAGGGGGCTTACTTCGAGGTCAAGCGCCATCGCATGATGACCCAGAACTCCGCAGGCGCTGACGGCCCGGCTGGGCTTCGCGGTTCCACGGCGCATCACGCAGGCCGGCTTCGAGGCGGATTACCGCGAGGCCATGCACGCCGCCGCCTGTGCTTACGAAGAGCTGGCGGCCTTCGACCCGGAAGTGGCGGCCTACGTGGTGCCCAACGGCTTCCGGCGGCGCATCCTGCTGGCTTTCAATTTGCGCTCGGCTTTCCATTTCTGCTCACTGCGCTCGGCGGCCAACGCGCATTTCTCGGTGCGCCGGGTGGCCCTGCGCATCGCCGAGGAGATCTGCCGGGTGCACCCACTGCTGGGAAGCTCCCTGCGCCTGCCCGCAGGAGAGAGCTGCCAGACGATCGGTGAGAGGTATTTCAGCGAGGCGTAGGGGAGGGGGCGGGCAAACGGGCCTTTTTTTGCCACTTGACTTTTCTTCTATTCCGCCTATAATCAGATAAACTTTAATAGATAAAGACTGAGAAGAGGACGAGTAAGCGCCGCTCAGGCGGCACAGAGAGCAGGAGAAGGTGAGAGCCTGCCCGCACCGCAGCGCCGAATGGACCTCAGAGTTGCCGGGTGAAAGATCGCAGATCGATTAGCCCGTGCCGGAGATGCCACCGTTATCAGGCAATGGGTATAAGTAGTTGTAAGCAACCGGCTGCTTACATAGGGGCAACTACCGTACCCGGAATGAGTGAGGCTGGCCATCTTTCCCGCGCATCATCGGCGGGATTTTTTGTTAAGGCCAGTCTAACCGGGGTGGCACCACGGACTGACGTGTTCGTCCCCAGGATGGGACGAACACGTTTTGCTTTAAGGAGATGCGTATGCAAAAAAAAGGAAGAATACTGACAGGCCATCGTACGACCGGCCCACGACACCTCGGCCACCTGGTGGGCACCTTGCAAACCTGGGCCGGCTTGCAGGATGCGTATGAGTGCTTTTTCCTCATCGCCGACCTGCACACCCTGACCACGGATTACGCCCACCCGGAGGGCATGCAGGCCAACATCATCGAGGTGGCCACCGACTGGCTGGCAGCCGGGATCGACCCGCAGCGTTCCACGCTGGTGCTCCAGTCTGCGCTCCCGGAGCACGCCCAACTGGCGCTGATGTTGAGCATGTTGGTGACCGTCTCGCGCCTGGAGCGCATGCCCACCTACAAGGAGCAGGTACAGGAGCTCAACTTGCAGCCCTCGCTGGGGTTGCTGACTTACCCCGTGCTGCAAGCCGCCGACATCTTGATCTACAAGGCCGACAGCGTGCCGGTGGGGGAAGACCAGCTCCCGCACCTGGAGCTTTCCCGCGAGCTGGCGCGGCGCTTCAACCAGCTCTACGAGCCGCTCTTCCCCGAGCCGCAAGCGCTGCTCTCGTCCACGCCGCGCCTGCCGGGCACCGACAACCGCACCATGCACGCCTCTTACGGCAACGCCATCTACCTGCGGGATACGCCTGAAGAGACGACGCAGAAGGTGATGGGTATGTATACCGATCCCACCCGCATCCATCCCAGCGACCCGGGGCACGTGGAAGGCAACCCGGTGTTCGCTTACCTGGACGTCTTCGACCCCGACCCGAGCTACGTAGCCGGCCTGAAAGAGCAGTACCGGGCCGGGAGGGTGGGCGACGTGGAGGTCAAGCGTCACCTGGCGCAAGTGCTCAACGAGGCGCTGGCCCCGTTACGCCAGCGGCGCGCGGAGCTGGCGGCGCACCCGGCCGAGATTCTGGACCTCTTGCGAGCCGGCACCGAGCGGGCGCGCCCGCTCGTCCAGCAGACCCTGGACGAAGCTCGCCTCAAGATGGGCATCGGCGCCAGCGCGTCCTGGCCACACGAAGTCAGCAGCCTGGCAAAGTCGCCGCTGATGGGCACGTTTTGTTAGGACTTTTAAGCCAACGCAGGCGGGCGTCTTCACCAAACGGGCGAGCACCCGACGCGACGGAAACGAATTCACCATTCATCCACAGGAGGCATTCTATGTCTGACCAGACCCGTTTTCTACTTTCCGAGAACGACGTACCCCGTTTTTGGTACAACGTCAACGCCGATTCACCCGTGCAGCCCAGCCCGGTGCTCAACCCCATCACCCTGGAGCCGGTGACGCCCGATTTCCTGTCCGTGCTCTTCCCCATGGCGCTGATCATGCAGGAAGTAAGCACGGAGCGCTTCATCGAGATTCCCGAGGAAGTGCGCGAGATCTATAAGCTTTACCGCCCCACGCCGCTGATCCGCGCCCGCCGGTTGGAAAAGCTGTTGGACACGCCTGCGCATATTTACTACAAATATGAAGGCGCTTCTCCTGCCGGGAGCCACAAGCTGAATACGGCGGTGCCCCAGGCGTATTACAACAAGGTGGCCGGCACGCACGCCCTCACCACCGAGACCGGCGCGGGGCAGTGGGGCTCGGCGCTGGCCATGGCCTGCAAGTTCTTCGACCTGGACCTGGAAGTCTACATGGTCAAGGTTTCTTACGAGCAGAAGCCTTACCGGCGCTACCTGATGGAAACCTTCGGGGCGCAGGTGTTCGCCAGCCCCACCAATCTCACCGACGCCGGGCGCTCCATCCTGGCCAGCGACCCCAACAGCCCCGGCTCGTTAGGCATCGCCATCTCCGAGGCCGTGGAAGTGGCGGCCAAATCGGGCGGGAAGAAGAAGTACAGCCTGGGCTCGGTGCTCCATCACGTGCTGACGCACCAGACCGTGATCGGCGAGGAATCCCTCAAGCAAATGGAGCTGGCCGGCGAGTATCCGGACGTAGTGATCGGCTGCGTGGGCGGCGGCTCCAACTTCTCGGGCATCGCTTTCCCCTTCCTGCGCGAGAATCTGAAGAACGGCAAGCGCACCCGCCTGCTGGCGGTCGAGCCGCAGGCCACGCCTTCGCTCACGCGCGGTGTGTACGCCTTCGACTACGGCGACACGGCCAAGATGGCCCCCATCGTGAAGATGTATACCCTGGGGCACGACTTCATCCCACCGGCCATCCACGCCGGCGGCCTGCGTTACCACGGCATGGCGCCGACCTTGTGCGCCCTGTACGACGCCGGTTACATCGAGGCGGTGGCGGTGCACCAGAAGCCCACTTTCGAGGCGGCCACCCAGTTCGCGCAGACCGAGGGCATCCTGCCGGCGCCCAAATCGGCGCACGCCATTCGCACGGCCATCGACGAGGCGCTGGACGCCAAGGCCAAGGGCGAGAAACGCGTGATCCTGTTCAACCTTTCCGGCCACGGCCACTTCGATATGTCGGCTTACAACGCTTACCTGTCCGGCAAGCTGGAAGACTACGAGCTGCCGGAGGAACAGATCCAGTCCATCCGCCAGCATTTGCCGCAGGTGCCCGTGGAGGCTTGAGAGGGCTTTCGCACGCAAAGGCGCAGAGACACGGAGAAAATATTCACGAAAAACTCTGTGCTCTCTGCGCCTCCGTGGTGAGATTTTCCATTTTGAGACGGGGAATTTTACGCTTCTGCGAACAAGATCACCAGGAGGTGCTGGTTGAGGAGCTGAGGGGGCCCGCCGGGCAGAGTGGGGGCGATCTGGCCCAGGGTGTATCCGCCGGCGATGGGCACATCCTCGCCCAGCTCGGCGCGCAGCGCCTGGAGGTCCAGACCGGGCTGGGCCTCGAAGAGGAGCTGCCAGGCGACGTCGGCCAGCACGACTGCCAGCGCCGGGCGGGCCGAGCCTAACCCGGCGCGCGCCTGGCGCACCGCCTGGCGCGCGGCTTCCAGGCATTTTTCACGCTCCCCGGCCATCAGGTGGCAAACGCTGCCCTCCGGGACGGGGGCGTTCATGCGCAGGCTGCCGTCGGCTTCCACGTGCAGCGGCGAGCGCAGCAGCAGGTGAGAATCGTCCGGATCCTCGATGCCCAGTGGATAGAGGCGCACCAGCTCGGCCAGGGGCGGGAAGCACCAATCGCTGGCCGGGTAACCGAAGGCGCGCGCGTAAGCTTCGGCGGCGCTGCCCTCTTCGAAGGCGCGCACCCACAAATCCTGAGTGCGCGTGGCCCGAAAATACAAGCCCACCGGCTGCCAGCCGTGCGCCGCCCCGACGCCGATCCGCAGGTGGCCGGAAAGCAGCGCCGCGGCCAGCCCCCCGGCGCCTGCCTGGTTCCCGCCGATCTGGCAGGTCCTGGCCTGGTAGAGCTCGCCCGAGGCCAGGCAGCCGGCGACCAGGGGAGAGCCGCCCTTTAAGCTATCCGACAGGTGGGCTGCGCTGCCATAAGCGCCGTCCCCGGCCAGGAGCAGGACCTGCGGGTCGGGGGGGCCGTTGTGCAGCCAGGCTTCCAGCTCCGCGTGAGCCGGTTCTGCCTGCCACCATTGGGCGCGGGCCTTGAGGTCGCTGCCGCCCAGGAGGGCCACGACCACGGAGCGCTCCTTTTGCTCCCCGGCGGTGAAGGGCAGGTGGGCATGGCAGCCCCACAGGGGCGTATTGCCCAGCAAGCTGGAGGCGCCGGTGACTACCGGCTGGATGGGAAACTTGGGTGAGACGAACAAGATCCCCAGGGCGGGATTGGCGCTGCCCAGGCGATCCAGGGCGCGATGGGTGGCTTGAAGCGCGGCCTCACGTCCATCCAGACCCTCTGCAGAAGCTACGGCGGTCAGCAGGCTCATGGGAATGGCTCCTAGGACGCCACCGGGACGGTGAAATGGAAGGTCGTGCCCTTGCGAAACTCACTCTCGAACCAGATCTGGCCGCCTTGCATCTCCACCAGGCTGCGGGTGATGTTCAGCCCCAGGCCGGTGCCGGGCGCTTCGCGCGTCTTGGGGTCCTCAGAGCGGAAGAACTTCTGGAAGATCTTCTTCTGGTCTTCGGCGCTGATGCCAATGCCGCTATCCTGCACCCACACGTGCACCACTTCGGCGGCTCCGTTGGGGTTCCAGCGGTTGGCGCACTTTTCTGCGGCCAGCGTGATCGAGCCTTCCGGCGGGGTGTACTTGTAGGCGTTGCTGACCAGGTTGACCAGCACCTGGGACAGGCGGGTGTGATCGGCCCACAGGGGAGGCAGGTCGGCGGGAATGGCGAGGGTGAGAACCTGGCGCTTGTCGTCGATCTGGCGTTTGGTGGAGCGGATGACTTCGTCGGAGATCTCGCTCAAGCGGATGGCTTTGAAGTCCAGGCGCAGGCGGCCGGCTTCGATGCGCGAGACGTCCGCCAGGTCTGAGACCAGGGTGGACATGCGCTCCACGTTGGAGCGGATGGTGTTCAGGAAGTTCCCCTGGGCCTCGTTGATCGGGCCGACGGCCCCGGCGGCCAGCAGCTCGGTGTAGCCTTTGATAGAAGTCATGGGGTTCTTCAGCTCGTGGGAGACGAAGGAGACGAACTCGCTCTTGGCCACGTTGGCCGCCTGCACGGCGGCGTAAAGCTGGGCGTTGGCAATAGCGATGGCCGCGTGGTCGCTGAGGCGGCTGAGGAAGGCCAGCGTCTCGTCCGGGTAGGCTTCGGGCCGGGCGCTCTCCAGGATCAACACGCCAATCCCCAGGACTTCGCGGCGGATGGGGATCACCAGGCGACTGGCCGCCCCTCTCAGCAACTGCGCTTGGTTGGGGGCGTCCTCCAGCCGGGTGCGCTGCGGCTGGCCTGAGCGCAGGACGGCCTGCAAGCCGAGGAATTCAGCCGGAAAGCCGCCCTCCTGATAAGGGGCCAGCTCGTCGCTATACCCTTGAGAGGCCACGATCTTTACCCCCTCTTCCTCGATGGCGCCGATCAGGCCGGCGTTGCTGCCGGATTGGCGCATGGCCCAATCCAGGGTGATGCTCATGGCGCGGGTGATGTCCAGGCTGGTATTCAGCTCGCGGTCGATGCGCTGCATCACAGACAGCTCTTCCACGCGAGAGGTGAGCGCCTTGTCGGTGAGGGTATACAGGCGGGCATTCTCGATGGCTACGGCGGCCTGCCCGGCGAAGGATTCCAATAATCCCTGCTCCTCACGCTGGAAGGGAGAGCCGTCGCGCTTGTTGATCACCTCGATCACCCCGATCACGGTATCCTTGACCTGCAGGGGCACGACCAGCAGCGCGCGCGTGATGAATCCGGTTTGCTGGTCGGTCTTGGAAAACCACTCGGCGGCGTGCTGGACGTCGTTGACGATCAAAGGCCGGCGGGTGGCGACGGATTTGCCCACCATTCCGCTGCCGGGCGGCAGGCGCTTGTTGACCAGGTCCCCGGCGACCGGGCCGACGGTCACGCGGAAGACCAGCTCGCCGGTTTGCTCGTCCACCAGCAGCAGGCTGCCGGCTTCGCAGTTCAGGATCTCGGCGGCGCTCTCCAGGATATTTTGCAGCAGCGGCTCCAGGTCGAGGGTGGAGGTGAGCTGGCGGGTCACTTCGTTGATCGTGGCGAGCTGGCGGGCGCGCCGCTCCGTCTCCTGGAGCAGTTGCGCCTTGACGATCGCCCCGGCGGTCTGGTCGGCGATGGCTTGAGCCAGGCTGAGCTGGTCGTTGGTATAGGTGACGGCCGGGTCGCGGCTGCCCAGGCTGAGCGCGCCGATCGTCTCTGCCCCGGCGTTCAAGGGCACGCCCATCCAGGCGTACACGCCCGGCGCGTTGGGCAAGAGGTTGCGGCGCTGGCATTCGCTGGGGTAATCGCCGGTGAGCAGCGCCCGGCGGCTGCCGGCCACTTCCTGTTCGAGGCCGTCGCCCTGGGCGAGAGGCTGGTTCTCTTCTTGCCCCAGCCGCTCGTCGTCTTCCACGTAGAATACGTAAGTGAAAACGCCCGTCTCTTTGTTGAGCAGAGTCAGGCGGAAATCGCGGGTCGGGATGATCTGGGCGGTCTGGGCGTAGATCAGCTCGAGGATGTCGTCGAAGCGCAGCGTGATGTTTAGCCCCTGGGCCACGCGCGCCAGGGCGTTGGTCTCGCGCACGCGCGCTTCCAGGTTGGCCACCACCTGGGCGCGACTGATGGCCAGGGCGGCCTGGTCGGCCAGCGCTTCCAGGAAGAGCAGATCGCGGCTCGAATAAGGCTCTTGCGCGCCGCGCGCGCTCAACGCGATCCAGCCGGCCAGGCGCTGCCTCCCGGAGAGCGGGACGAACGTCTCCGCCGCCAACAGCTTCAGGCGGGCTTCATCCTGGGCCAGCCTGGCGGGCCGGCTGCCTTCGCGCGCGTAATAGAAGGGGGCATGCTGCCGGTTGAGGTGTTGCACCAGCCCGCTGGCAGCCCCGAAGCGCAGCTCGCTGGTGGGGCGGCCCTGATCGTCCGGGGTGGCTACGTACTGGTCGCTGGAAGGGTCATAGATGAAAATGTGCAGCAGCCCGGGCGACAGGCTCTGGCGGATCGATTTGCGCAGCGCGGCGGTAATTTCCGCAAGCTCGATGGCGTTGGTCAGCTCGTGGCTGAAAGCCTGAACTTTCTCTTCGTAGGCCTTTTCACCGTGGAAGAAAAACGCGTCGGTTGCGTGCTGGAGCCGCTCGCGCAGGGGGTTGAACAGCACCGCCAGCAAGAAGACGGTTGCGCCAATCAGCCAGGGATTGGATAAGTCGAACGCCTGAGAAGTAATCAGACTGAAACCGCTGACCAGCAAGGCGTACCCAGCGGCGGTCAGCACGGCCAGCAAGCCATAGGTCGCCGCGCGGCTGAAGAGTTTATCGGTCTTGATGCGCTGCCATTTGATCATGTTGGTGTAGTGGGCCTGCTAAAATTTCACCGGCCAGACCCTAAAGATCTGTAAGCGAGATCAGCAAGGTCGAGAGACCTGTACAGATCTTTAGGGTCTAAGGAGAGCCGGGTCCGGGATGTTTTCTCTTTTGGATCTGGCGCGCGTCCAGCTCTATGGGCAGGTTGCGCTGGCTGAGCATCTTGAGCAGCACGCGCACCCGCTCGCTGCCGGGCAGGCGCACGTCAAAGATGGCTTCGTACCCGCTGAAGGGGCCGTCCTGGATCAGGACAGGGTCGCCGCTCTTAAGTCCGTCGAACAGCTCACCGCCGGCCTGGGCAATCTCCTTGACGCGCTGTTGAATGGAGTAGATCAGCGCATCGGGGACGACGGCCGGCTCTCCGCCAAAGGAGACCAGCCCTTTGGCAAAAGGCATCCATTGGAACACAGACAGCCCCACGTTGTTGACGTCTACGTGGACGAACATATAACCCGGGAAGTACGGCCGGATTTTCTTCGAGCGCGGATTGACGGGGCTGACCCGCATACGCGGGTAAAAAGTCTCTATACCCTGCGCCAGAGCGTGCTGGCATAAGATATCTTCTTTTCGCGGGTGACTGCTCAGCGCGTACCAGTGAGTTGACATTCCATCCACTTCTCACGGCAAAGCGGCCATAGAAGCCGTCTGCCGTGATGTTGAGATCCAAAATATTATACCGTCATCCAGAGCGGTCTGGGGCCGATGAGGTTTTACAGATTTGAAAGGTCAGGGGGGTGAGGGAGGTCGTGGCCTTCGGCTGCCAATGCGGCCGTCCCCTTTTTCCTGTGATTGAAGATCACCAGCCAAAAGACCAGCGCGGCCGCGTACCAGCTCAACAGGCTGAACAACGGGTCGATGGTCTGGATGGTGAAGATAGATGGGGTGGTCAACGCGCTGCCCTCATAATTGGCAAAGATGGCAGCGAACAGGTTATTGGCGGCGTGCACGCCCAGGGCCAGCTCCAGGCTGTTGTCCTTGAGGGAAATCCAGGCCATGAAGGCTCCAAAGCTGAAGTAATAGAACATGATCAGCAGGAACCCCTTCGAGGTCTCCGGGTTGGAGAAGTGCGGCAGCATGAAGAGCAGGCCGGAGAGGAAGATCAGGACGGGCGCTCTGCGCGTGAGCAGGCCGGCGCTCTGCATCAGGTAGCCGCGGAAGAAGAATTCTTCAGTGGTGGTCTGGATGGGGGTGAGGATCAGCACCAGGGCCGCAAAGGGCAAGAAGCGCGCCGGCTGCAAGCTGAACACGTACCGGCCCGGGAAGATCAAGGCTTCGGCGATGCTGATGAGAAAGGCCAGCACGAACCATACGGCAAACCCCGCGCCGATCCTTTTCCAGTCGACGCCGCCGGCCTCAGACGTGACGAGCGTGGCGATCTTGCGCTGGTGGATGAAACGCACGGCCAACAGGATACCCACCAGAAAGGTGATGAAGCTGAAGCTCAATAAGAGGTAGTTGACGAATGGATCCACGCCGGCAAGCTGGCCGCTGGCCGGATCGATGGTGATGGCCGGGTTGCCCAGCAGGAGCACCCATATTTCGACGAAGATGAAAGGGACGCTGCCCAGCACCAGCCAGAAAAAGCTGATCAAGAGTATGGCGAGCAGATATCGCCACCATTGGTTCTGTCCTTGAAAGACCCCATCCAGGTATTTTCGGCCCACGCGAGCCCTCCCAGTCCTATTTGTGAAGCAGCATCAGGGATAAGTATAGCCTAAATTCGGTTGCACAGGCTGCGCAGCGGGGATCGAGTGTGCATGCAAAAGTTGTCAGCCGTTTTCGGGCGATTGAAATCGCTGCGACGAAGTACACGAAGTCGGCCTTCGCCGACTGGTTTTTAGCCAGCGCAGGCTGGCTTCGTGCAGTTTGTAGGTGCAGTTTCCAACTGCCTGACAACTCGTGCTTGTGCACGGGAATCGAAATCATGCCATCCGCCCGCGTGGAGCGCAAGCCAGGCGGAGGGGGGCGAAAAACCGGTCAGCCCCAGCGCCGGTACCAGGGCGGAGCGCTGAGGCCCGGCCGGTCGGAGATCCAGTAAGCCTCCGGGGCGGTGGTGATGCGGGCGAGAGCCAGCAGAACCGTGTCGTAGTTGACCCGCCAGCCGGCAAAGTCGCGCCAGGTCTGCTCGCGGTCGGGCTTGAGCGGCAGGCCGCGTCTGCCCAATTCGGCGCAGAGCTGATCGTACTCCCCCCGGCTGATGCTGATGGGGTCATCCGGCCTGGGGTTGGGGTCATAAGTGATGTTGAAATAGTTGGCGATGTGCCGGAGAGTCAGATAACCGGCGCGGATACACAGGTCGGCTTGAGGATCGTGGGGCACGTCCAGGAGGGAGGTGGCCAGCGCGGCGCTATCCAGCACGACGCCGGCGGCGGTGACCCAGGAGTGCTCGGGCCGCGGCGAGCGGAAGAAGACCAGCGCGGCCAGGGAGGAATGGCTTTCCTCGACGTCTGCGAACCAACTCTCCCAGGTCAGCCACACCTCGTGGAGCCGGTCCAGGCCGTGAATGCGTTGAAAGCGCGACAGCATTTCGATGGGCGAGGGGGGCGAGCCGGCGCGCACGTCCAGCAGGGTGACGGCCGCCTCGCGCCGGGCGAAGGCCGAATAGATGGTCGGCAGGTAGGAAATCAACAGGGCGACCAGGGCCAGGCCGATGAGGGCCTGGGTGAACGTCAGCAAAGTAGCCAGCAAGTTGTCGGCCTGCGAGTTGCCCAGGGTCAGCATCGAGGAGCCGCTCAGGGTCAAGGCGACTGGCAAGGGCCGCACCCCCAGGGCCCAGTACATGCCCATGTACCCCAACAGGATCAGCGCCGACCAGACTCCCGGCAGGAGTAGCAGACTGATCGGAGCGTAATAGGCCAGGATGCGGTCGCGCACGGCGTAAGTCTTTTCCCCTTTCAGCCTCAAGCTGAAGAGGAAGCGCGTTCCGGTAAACACCCAACGCACCAGGATATCTTGCGCGCCGCGGGGAAGCACGAAGGTGCGCACGGCCGAATCGAGCGTTCTTAGCACCACGCTCAGGCCGAGCAAGAAAACCAGTAGATCGACCAGAATTTCCATCCGTCTCACCTGTAAACATGACAGAATTTATCCTGTTATGTTAGCACAGGTGAGGCGGAATCCGCAATCGACTTGAGCGCTTATGGGGTCGATTTCCCTGCCAGGACTTGTTTGGCCAGGTCGAGCTGCTCGCGGACGGCCTGGGGAGCCGTGCCGCCCCAGGCAGCCCGGCGCGCCAGGGCGTGCTCGACGTCGAACACGTCGAAGAGGTCCGCGCCAAAAGCGGCGTGGATGGCCTGCCACTCCTCCAGGGGGAGGTCCGGCAGGCGCACGCCCAGGCCTTCGGCCCGGCCCACGGCCTGCCCTACCGCGTGGTGCGCCTCGCGGAAGGGCACCCCTTTTTCGACCAGGTAATCCGCTAGGTCGGTGGCCAGGATGGGCCAGCCGATGGCGGCGCGCATGCGCTCCGGGCGCAGCTTGAGCGTGGCGATCAGCCCGCCCATCACCGGCAGGGTCAGCTCTAGCAGGTCGGCAGCCGCGAAGAGCGGGGGCTTGTCTTCCTGGAGGTCCTTGTCGTAGGCGGAAGGCAGGGCCTTGAGGGTGGAGAGCAGGCCGGTCAGCTTGCCGATCAGGTCGCTGCTCTTGGCGCGCACCAGCTCCAGGGGGTCGGGATTCTTCTTCTGTGGCATGAGGCTGGAGCCGGTGGAAAAAGCGTCGTCCAGGACGATGAAGCCGAATTCGGCGGTGCTGTAGAGGATGAGGGCCTCGGCCAGGCGGCTCAAGTGCACGCCGATCAGGGCGGCGCAAAACAGGAATTCCGCCGCGAAATCGCGGTCGGAGACGGCGTCCAGGCTGTTGGGGGAAGGGGCAGCAAAGCCCAGGTCGGCGGCCAGGGCGGCGCGATCGATGGGAAAACCGGTGCCGGCCAGCGCGCCGCTGCCCAGGGGTAGCACCGCCGTGCGGCGGGCAGCGTCTCCCAGGCGCTCGTGGTCGCGCTGCAAGGCCCAGAAGTGCCCCAGCCACCAGTGGCTGAGCAGAATGGGCTGCGCCTGCTGAAAATGCGTATAGCCGGGAAGCGCCACACCCAGGTCGGCTTCGGCCCGGGAGACCAGGACGGATTGTAGCTCGTGAAGCTGGCCCTGGAGGCGCTCCAGCGCGCCCAGCACCCACAGGCGGAAGTCGGTGGCCACCTGGTCGTTGCGGCTGCGCCCGGTGTGGAGCTTGCCGCCCACCGGGCCGGCGATCTCGGTCAGGCGGCGCTCCACGGCGGTGTGGATGTCCTCGTCGCTTTCCTGGAAGGTGAAACCTCCGCTCTCGAACTCGGCCAGTACCTGCTCCAGGCCCTTCAGCAGCGCGTCGACTTCCGCCGGGGTGAGAATGCCGGCCCGCCCCAGCGCTCTGGCCCAGGCCAGGCTGCCGCGCACGTCCACTTCGGCCAGGCGCCGGTCGAAGGGCAGGGAGGCGTTCAGCCGGGCGGCAGCCTCGTTCAATGAGCCGGTAAACCGGCCGCTCCATAGAACCATAAGGGTCTCCTAAAAGCAGTAGGCAGTAGGCAGTGGACAGGGATCAGGAAATCAGGCGATCAGGGATCAGGGGATCAGGAGGTTGGCTCGCCGATCATCGATTGCTGACCACTGACCACTGTCCACTGATTTCCAGATTACCTGTTCCCTGATTGCCTAGTTCCCGCTCCCTAGTCTCTCACGATCTCTTCTAGCGGCAGGGGCGGGATGTCGTCGTGCTCGTGCGCCATGATCGCCTGCACCTTGGAGGGCAGGGCAAACAGGCGGATGAAGCCGGCCGCGTCGCTCTGATCATACACCACAGAGTGGCCGAACGTGGCAAATTCCTCGCGATAAAGGCTGTAAGGGCTGGTGCGCCCGGCGACGATCAGGTTGCCTTTGTAGAGCTTGAGGGTCACCGAGCCGGTAACGCTCTTCTGGGTCTCTGCGAAGAAGGCGTCCATGGCCTGGCGCAGGGGCGAGAACCATTGTCCAAAATAGACCAGCTCGGCGTAACGCTGGGCGACCACGTCCTTGTAGTGCAGGGTGTCCCGGTCGAGGGTGATGAATTCCAGCTCGCTGTGGGCGGTGCTCAGAATCGTGCCGCCGGGAGTCTCGTAGATGCCGCGCGATTTCATGCCCACCAGGCGGTTTTCCACCAGGTCTACGCGCCCGATGGCGTGCTTGCCGCCCAGGACGTTGAGCTTTTCGATGAGGGCCGCCGGGGAAAGGCGCTCGCCGTTCACCGCCACCGGGTCGCCGGCTTCGAAGCTGATCTGGACTTCCTCGGCCTTATCCGGGGCCTGCTCGGGAGAGACGGTCAACAGGAACACGTCTTCGTGGGGGGGCTGGTTGGCGTCTTCCAGGGGGCCGCCCTCGTGCGAGAGGTGCCACAGGTTGCGGTCGCGGCTGTAGAGGGAGGGGTTGTTCTTGTTAGGGTAGGGAATGTTGTGCGCGGAGAGATAGGCCAGCGCGTCCTCGCGCGATTTGATCTCCCACTCGCGCCAGGGGGCGATGACCTTCAGGCGCGGGTTGAGCGCGGTAAAGGCCAGCTCAAAGCGCACCTGGTCGTTGCCCTTGCCGGTGCAGCCGTGCGCCACCGCGTCGGCGCCCTCTTGCTCGGCGACCATCACCTGGTGCTTGGCGATCACCGGGCGGGCGATGGAGGTGCCCAGGAGGTATTTGCGCTCGTAGACGGCGCTGGAGCGCAGCATGGGGAAGATGTAATCTTTGGCGAACTCCTCGCGCAGGTCTTCCAGCACCAGCTTGCTGGCGCCGCTGGCCTTGGCGCGTGAATCCAGCGAGGAAAGCTCCTCGCCCTGGCCGACGTCCGCGCAGTAACAGATCACCTCGCAGTTGTAATTCTCTTTTAGCCAGGGTACGATCACCGAGGTGTCCAGGCCACCGGAATATGCCAGTACGACTTTCTTCACTACAGGTTTGGTCATGATAGGCTCCTCATCAGGAAAAATAAAAAAGCCCTCCGGGGGGGAGGGCTTTGGGTGAACGATAACAGGATGAACGTCTTTACCCCAAACGCAAATTGCCCGCATTCCCGGCCAGGGAGAGGGTGGGGCAAATTCGTCGAGCGCGGAGGGTAGAGAGATCGATTTCCATAGGATGTCAGGGGCAATTTTACCCGTTTCGAGGGGAATGTCAAGGGGCGAAAAACCGGGTTTTCGCGAGCATCATTCCGGGTCGTCCAGCAGCGCGATCTGGCCGGTGGAGCCGTTCACGCGCACGCGCTGCCCGGTGTGCAGGCGGCGGGTGGCCTGGTCGACGCCCACGATAGCCGGGATGCCGTATTCGCGCGCCACCACGGCTCCGTGCGTCATCATGCCGCCCACTTCCATGACCAGCCCGGCGGCGGTGAGGAAGAGGGGCGTCCAGGAGGGATCCGTGCCGGGGCAGACCAGGATCTCGCCCGGCTGGAGGTGCGCGTGGCGCGGGTCGAGCACGATGCGTACCTTGCCTTCCACGGCGCCGGGGGAGACCGGGCTGCCCACCAGCGCGTCGAGCGTATCCGCCGGCTCGTTGAGGCCCTCGTAAAAAGCGCGGCCATCGCTGAGCAGCAGGCGCGGGATCTGCCGCCTTTGCTGCTCGCGTTGGTAAGCCTCGCGCCTGTGGGCGATCAGGCCCGGCCAATCCTTTTCTTCGCCGCCGGCGAGGGCTTGCATCTCGGAGAGGGTCAGGTAAACCAGGTCGTCCGCCTGGGCCAGCTCTCCGGCGTCTACGAGCTCCGCGCCGATCTTCAAGAGCTCCTGGCGGAAGACGCCCATCAGGCGCACGGCGAAGAACTTGGGGCTCTCGCGGGTGCCCAGCAGGGCGCGCGCCCGGCTGGCGGCAAAGCGCACCTGGCGGGCTTTGAGCCAGCCGCCGCGGCTCTGGCGGGCCGCAGCCGCCAGGCGGTCTACGGCGGCCCTGGCGCTCTCGGCGCTGCGCGCAAAGACGGCGTCCGGCGCCTGCTCCCAGTTTTCGAGGCGGAGATAGCCGGCGACGACATCGAAGACGTGGGTGGGGTCCTCGATCCAGCGCGGGCGGCCGGCGTCGATCTCCCCCAGGCCGCGCCCGCCGTACCTGGCGAGGAATTGGTCGAAGGCGTGCTGGGCGGCCGGGGGCAGCGCGCCGGCGCGATAACGGGCGGCCAGCTCGCGCACGCTGTGCCGGTTGAACTCCTCCCAGGAGGGCGGGTCATTGCGGACGGCCTGAGCGGTTTGCCACAGCGTCAGATCCATTTCCGTGGTGGGGTTATAGGGCACGCCGCGCGTGATTTCCAGCACCAGGTCTTCCCAGCCGTGATCTGCCTGGGGGCTTTGCTCCCCTGAAAGGCCCTTTGCCAGGGTGTTCAGCAAATTCAAGGAAGCCATGCCACTGGCGACGCCCGAAATGAACAGGATGAAGGTGTGGGGCAGGTGCTTGCCGATCAGCTCTGTCCATAACTCGAGCAGTTGCGCCAGCCGCTCGCGGGGGCCGCCCTGGAGCTGCCGGCTGCGCTCACGCATGATGCTCAGCACTTTTTCCCCCTGGTCGACGATCTTCTGGCGCCGGGAATTGGGGGCCAGCAGGTTGAGGATCAGGTTGCCGGCCAGCGGGACGAAGAAACGCGCCAACTGCGAGGCGGCGCGCAGGCTGAGAGCCTTGCGCCCGGGGCGCAGACGCGGATCTTCCCACAGGGAAGCCAGAGCCTGAAGCACGGTCGGCTCGACCAGCTTGAGAGCAAAACGGGTGACGTTGCGCCCGGTGGAGTTGCGTAAGACCGTGGTGAAATTGATCCACAGGCGCTCGCCGGCGGCGTACAGGACGGTTTGGGTCTGGCGGGTAACGGGGATGCCGAACAGGTGGGCGCCGTAGGCAAAGATCTCAAAGAGCATGTCTTGCCCCATGGGCGTGACGGGAGCGAGCATGCCCTGGACGGCGCCAAAAGAGAACATGACCTTTAAGGGCTCGGGGGCCATGCCGGCGGGCAGGGGATAGAGCGAGGTGATCGCGCGGGCTTGCAGCAGGTAAAGCGTATCTCCGGCCCAGGCCCATTCGATGTCTTGCGGGGAGCCGTATAGGGCCGCCACGCGTTGCCCCATTTGAGCCAGGGCCAGGATGGACGCGTCCGGCAAGGCTTGAATCTGGCGGGCGTCATTCTCTACCACCTGCGTGCCCCCGCCGGCCTGGCCGTGAATGGAGATCGCTTTGGCGCCCAGGCGGCGGGTGGTGATCTCGCCTCGGGCCGTGTCCACCACGTAATGATCCGGCTCGACCTGGCCGGAGACCAGCGCTTCGCCCAGGCCCAGGGTGGCGTCGATGACCGTCTCGGACCTGAGGCCGGTGAGCGGGTTGGCGGTGAACAGCACCCCCGACGCCTGGCTCTCCACCATGCGTTGCACCACCACCGCCAGCGCGATGCCCGCCTGGGGCACGCCGTTGCGGGTGCGGTAGCCGATGGCGCGCGCCGTCCACAGGCTGCTCCAGCACTCCACCACGGCTTTCAGCAGCGCTTCGTCCCCGGCCACGTTCAGGAAGGTGTCCTGCTGGCCGGCGAAAGACATCTCGGGCAGGTCTTCGGCGGTGGCCGAGGAGCGCACGGCGACGGCCGGGCGGCCCAGGCGCGCGTAAGCTGCGCACAGCTCATCTTTCAGCTCAGGGGGCATGCCTGCAGCGGCAAACTCCGCCCGGATCTTGGCCGAGATCCCTTCCAGGAGAGCGGGGTCGTCGGGAACCTGGCCCTCCAGGGCAGCGCGCAGGGTGTCTTCCAGGCCGTTGGCAGCGAGGAATTCCCTATAAGCGTGGGTGGTGGCCAGGAAGCCCCCCGGGACGGGGAAACCGGCGCGCGCCAGGCGGGCCAGATTGGCGCCCTTGCCACCAACCAGCGCAAGGTCGGCTTGCTCTGAGCTGAGGGGCAGGATGCGGGTGGTTGGGGTGATCGTGGCAGTTGCCATAAGGTTTCCTTTGCGCAATTTTGGATGTGGGTGGCTTCAGGAGCCTTGGGAGGTCTTCGTCTCGGCCAGGATGCCGTAGAGATAGATATCGACGAACTCGTTGAGGGACTGCTCGTCGGTGGCCAGGCGGTTGGACAGGGCGATGTTGGACATGAAGTAAGAAAAGATCAGCCCGAAGAAGGAACGCACCAGCGTCGGGGTGGGGATCGGTCGCGGAGAGCCCTGCTTGTGGATGGCGCGCTCGATCCTCTCGGCCACCAGGGGGAAGAAAGTGGGGAACATCTCCGCGAAATGCTGCCCCTGGAATTCGACGACTTCGATGAAGATCAGGTTGAGGGCCTCGCGCTGCGTGCCGAGGGCGGCTACCATGCGGCGGGCCATGTCGTGGAAGACGGCGTCGATGGTATCGCCCTGCGCGGCGGCCATGGCCGACGGGATCTGCAAGAAGGGGTGGTGCTCTTCCAGGACGGCGGTGAAGATGGCTTCTTTCCCGGCGAAGTGAGTGTATACGCCGCCGGTGGTCAGACCGGAGGCGCGCGAGATGTCGCGCACGGAGGTGGCGTGATAGCCCTGCTCCAGGAAGAGGCGATAGGCGGCCCGCAGGATGGCCTGGCGTGAAGCTTCTCCTTTGGATAAGGTTGGCTGGGCCAAGGGAATCTCTCCTTTGAAAAATAACGAACGCTCGTTATTATTTTTGCACGAAAAGGGCGGAATGTCAAGGGGAATGGCTGCCTGGCGGCAAAACTGGCAGGAGTTTGAGTCCCGTTAAAACCGTATAATGGATACAACCCTGAGAGGGAGGGTACGAGTATGCCAGACGGCAGGCAGAAAGGGCGGTCAGATGGGGTGCAAGCGCCTGAAGGGAAGGGCGCGGGCTGGAACCGCGCGGTGGCGCCCCTGTTCAGCGCCGCGCTGGGGCTGGGCGGCCTGCTCATTCTGCTGGCGGCCATGATCGCCACGGCGCTGGTGACGGGCTCGCCGGTGCAGACGTTTTACCTGCCGCCCACCTATACCCCGATTCCCTCCTCCACGCCCCTGCCGACGCCCACTCCCACGGCGACCCCCGTGCCCCCGGAAGTCACCCCCACGCCGGGCCTGCCGCCGACTTCTACGCCCTGGCCGGCGGCTCCGACGCCCGCCCCTGCGCCTGGGGGCTGGTGGCGGCTGGCCACCCTGCCGGTGGTGCTTTGTCCCGGCTTGCTGCTGTCGGCGTTCTTGCTGGGGTTGGGGGTGGTGGGGTTGATGCGCAAGAAGTGATGGTTATTGGGCGGGGAGCTGACTACGGATTAGGACGCGGATTTCACGGAGGACGCTGATCGGGCGAAATGATGTTGAGAAGCTTGCGGGAACTTCGTCTTTGAAATCTGTCTTTGAGCAATTGACGTTTAACGGGGTTTATCGATATAATCTGGACAAGTTGTTCTCCTGTCATTCTGGGTGGTCACTATAGAGCGTTTCAGTCGCTCGATTGCGGAGGAAGCTCGTTCTAATGCAGATGGGGGTCTGCGACAAGAACGGGATGCTTACGCGATCACGCCGTTCAGCTTGACAGGTCCTGGTGAAGCAGGGGGCAATGGGCAGGGGTATTGAGCTTTTCATTCAATCTCTAAATAGAGGGGCATAATATGGTTTCATGGCTGAAGATTAAATCCGCGTTGGCCGTTGCCTTGTTGGTGGTGTTGCTGGGGGGCATTTATTTTTCCATTCCGAAACCGGCTTACTCTCAATCTGTCTCGACTGCAAATGGACTGGCAAATACTGCCTGGCCGATGTACCAACACGATGCGGCGCACACCGGTCAAAGCCCTCTCGCCGGCATTGCTTCACCTCCTCACTCAATCTGGGCGACCGATTTGAGCGCGATCACCTCCCAAAGCTCCCTGGGCGGGATGAGCATCGGGGTGGACGGCACGCTTTACGTTTCTTATGGGGAAACTCTCTTTGCCCTCGACCCTACGGATGGAGCGATCCAATGGCACCTGACCAAAGGGAGTAGCTGGAGCGTGCCCGCCGTGGCTCAAGATGGCACCCTCTATTACGGTTCGGCGGGGGACCTTTTCGCGCTTGACCCTGACGGAAACGTCCAATGGTGGAGCGATACTCAGCCCAGCATGAAGCTTTTTACGACCTTCCCGGCCCTGGATGCGAACGGCAACGTTTATTACACCCACTTTGGCTTGCGTTCCTACTCGCCAGGCGGGACGCACCGTTGGGACTATGATCTGAATCCGTATGATATAAGCCCCGCCATCGACCAGAACGGCAATATCTATTTCAGCCGCCCGGATGCCATTCACGTTGTCGACCCGGATGGCTCGCTGGTCAAGAAGCTGGATGTCGCCTCGGCGGGGACGCCGGTGATCGCCCCGGATGGCACCGTATACGCAATTGTATCCAACGCAGCCCTGGCGGCCATCGATCCCCAGGGTAACCAATGGGTGTTCACCACGGACGAGTCCGGCAACGCTCAAAACTACAATTCGACGCCGGCGCTTGGGCTGGACGGAACGATTTATACGGCCACGAGGGCGAACTACGATGAGGAAGGATCGCTGCACCTGTACGCGATCCGGCCAGACGGCAGCCTCCGCTGGAAATTTGCCTTTCCGCGCTCTTCGGAGTACCCAGAAGGAGCCGGGGCGCCTATCGTGGATAAGGATGGCCGGGTGTACGTGTGCGCCGACAACGGCTCTTGCTATGCGCTTGCGCCGGACGGGACGCTCCTGTGGGAATACGTGGCCAGTTATGGCAACCCCAGCTCTTTGGTGATCCTTGCAGATGGAACCATCGTTATTTGCGGGGGAGACGGCGTGGTTCGAGCGATTTCAGGCGGCGAAGAGTTCGACAAGCTTGGTAGCCGATCACTTGCAATTCAGGATCGTTCCAGTCGATGGCGAGTACAGCACCACCGTTACTGTCCACCTGAGCAGCACCGGGGAGGCCCTTCACTGGACGGTGATGCCGGGGTTGCCTTATTGGATCAGCCCTGACCACTTTTCGGGCACGACGCCCGCCGATCTCCAACTGCGGATCGATACGACGTGGAATTATGAGGTCAAAGATGCGCTGGTGCGGATTAAGGCGAACGATTTGAATTCCATCCAGGGGACGGTAGAGGTCGAGGTGGTGCTGGGTCAACAGGTTTACCTGCCGCTGACGACAAAATAAGCCGCCTGCGGAAATAAAAGCTGGGGATCGAAACCCGATGTCGGCGCTCCGGACGATGAAATAAAAACCCGCAGGGTCGTTTTCACCTGCGGGCTTACGTTTCTCTATTCTCTACTCTCGAGTCTTGAACATACGGTGAGAAAAGCGGCGGGATGTGAATCCCGTCCTACTCTAGATATCCAAATTGCGCACGTCTTTGGCGTGGGTGGTGATGAAGCGGCGTGCGCGGCGGGACGGCGGCGCCCATGAGCATGTCGAAGGTGCGGTCGGCTTCGGCGGCGTCCTCGATGGTGACCAGCAGCAGGGTGCGGTTCGCGGGGTCCATGGTGGTATCCCACAGCTGCTCGGGGTTCATCTCGCCCAGACCCTTGTAGCGCTGACAGGTTAGCCTTGCCTTCGGCGACGCCCAGCTCTTTCAGGATGCGCTCCTGGTCCGGCCTCGGTGTAAGCGTAATGCACGTTGTTGCGGTAGGCGATGCGGTACAGCGGGCGGCTGGGCGATGTAAAGGTGCCCTTCTTCGATCAGCGCCTGCATGTAGCGGAAGAAGAAGGTCAGCAGCAGGGTGCGGATGTGGCTGCCGTCCACGTCGGCATCGGTCATGATGACGATGCGCCCGTAGCGCAGGCCGGTGAGGTCGAAGCTGTCGCCGATGCCGGTGCCCAGGGCGGAGATGAGCGCCTTGACCTCGTTGTTGGCGAGGATCTTGTCCAGGCGGGCGCGCTCGGTGTTGAGGATCTTGCCGCGCAGGGGCAGGATGGCCTGGAAGTGGCGGTCGCGGCCCTGCTTGGCGCTAGCCGCCGGCCGAGTCGCCCTCGACGATGTAGAGCTCGGTCTTCGGTCGGGTCGCGCTCGGAGCAGTCGGCCAGCTTGCCGGGCAGGGTCAGGCTCTCCAGGGCGGACTTGCGGATGACCAGGTCGCGGGCCTTGCGGGCCGCGTCCCGGGCGCGCGCCGAGGTGAGGCACTTGGAGACGATCGGCCTTGGCCGCCGAGGGGTTCTCCTCCAGGAAGGTGCTGAAGGCCTCGCCGACGATCTGCTGGGCGCAGGGTCTGCACCTCGGGGTTCATCAGCTTGACCTTGGTCTGGCTTTCGAACTGCGGGTCGGGGTGCTTGACGCTGATGATGGCGGTCAGGCCCTCGCGGGTGTCGTCGCCGGTGAAATTGGGGTCGGCTTCCTTGAGCAGGCCTGTGCGGCGGGCGTAATCGTTGATCGTGCGGGTGACGGCCGCGCGCAGGCCGGTCAGGTGGGTGCCGCCGTCGATGGTGTTGATGGTGTTGGCGAAGGCGTACACCGATTCGGCGTAGGCGTCGGTGTACTGGATGGCGGCCTCGATGCCGATGCCTTCGACTTCCTTTTCGACGTGGACCACCGGGTGCAGGCACCTCGCGGTTGCGGTTCAGGTAGCGCACGAAGGAGGTGATGCCGCCCTCGAAGTAGAAGGTCATCTCGCGGTCGGCGCGCTCGTCCAGGAAATAGATGGTGACGCCGCGGGTGACGAAGGCCATCTCGCGGAAGCGCTGCACCAGGGTATCGAAGCGGAAATCCAGCTCGCCCTTGAAGATGGTCGGTGTCGATAGCGGAAGGTGGTGCGCGTGCCGGTCTCGCCGTTGGGCGTTGCTCTTGCCGATCACTTGACCGCGGTCCGGTGGGATGCCGCGCTCGTAGCGCTGGAAGTAGACCTTGCCACTCGCGGCGCACCTCGACCTCGCACCATTCGGAAAGCGCGTTCACCGCCGAGACGCCCACGCCGTGCAGGCCGCCGGAGACTTTGTAGCCGCCGCCGCCGAACTTGCCGCCGGCGTGCAGGATGGTCATCACCACTTCCAGGGCGGATTTCTTCTTCTGCGGGATGCAGGTCAACCGGGATGCCGCGCCCGTTGTCGGTGACGGTCACACTGCTGTCCGGGTGGATGATGACGTCGATGCGGTCGCAGGCGCCGGCCAGCGCCTCGTCGATGGAGTTGTCCACCACCTCATACACCAGGTGGTGGAGCGCCTTGATGTCGGTGCCGCCCACGTACATGCCCGGGCGGCGGCGCACGGCCTCCAGGCCTTCCAGGACCTGGATATCTTTTGCGCCGTAAGAAGCAGTATTACTGATAGTCACGAATAAATCCTCCATAGACCCCACTGCATCCGCCTTTGGCTCTCTTCCTCCCGAGCTACGGGAAAAAGGGTGGGGGACGAGGTGTCGGGTCGAGGTTAAGCTTCGGTTGTCTTGGATCGAGTAAGAACGGTGCGCTGCAAGAATTCCTGCACGAAGCGCATGGCATCCCGATAGTAAACGAAACTGGCCGCCAGCAGGCTGGTGGTGATAAAGGCGTGCCCGACAACCCCGATGGAGGCCATCCAGGAAGTGGGCGGCGGGGCCACCCATAACAGGTCCAGCCCCTGGCTGAGCACCAGGCCCGAGACGAAGAACAGAGCCGTGCCGGGCAAGATGAAGCGCACCAGGCGCGCGCTGGTCAGCATGGAAATCAGCGCGTTCTGGTGGTACACGAAGATGCCGTGCGGGGAGAACAAGAGCGGCACCAGGATCCAAATCAGCAGGATGCCAAAGACGAACACGGCAAATTGCGCGATCACCGGGTTGATGAGGGCCAATACGGTGAGGAAGAACGTGCCCGGTATCATCAGAGCGATCAACAGCACCACCCAGGTGAGGGCCAGCAAGATGACCTGCGTGGCCGTCCAAACCGAGAGCTGGACGGTGAGCGGGCTTTTATCGCGATTGACGGCCCGCGCCACCATCTTGAAGTACAGGCTGCCGGCCACCATTCCCACCAGGATGAATAAGAGCCACCAGGCAAATGCGCCGGATAAGGAGGTGACTTGCCGGATTGGGGCCCCTCCCAGGGGGGTCTCCATGGGGGCCTGCCCAGACATCAGGCTGGGGACGCCTACCGGGAAAGTGCGCAACGCGCTGACCAGGTTGAAGTTCGGGATGATCGTTTGCCAGATGTCCTGCGAAGTCTTGATCAGCGCCGCGGCGTCAGGCGAATCAAAGCCGGGCAGGCTGAAAAGCTCCGCGATCCTGGATTGGAACAGGGTGTTCAGGTTCAGGTGCGGGCCGAACCACAGGATGCAATCCAGCACGATCGGAAAGAGAATCAATCCGATGTGGGTCGCGACGGTATCGAAGCCGGCCCTTAACGATTGCACCAGGCGAGGCGGCGGAACGGTGGCAGAGGTAGGACTTGTCTCCATAACTGGTTAATTTTACCACAATTGCACCCCTCTCACTTGGCAGACCGGCGGGGGGCGGGTAGAATGGAAGATATGGAAGAACACCGTCACCTGCCGGACCGCGACCGGCTAAGCGTGTTGGCCGCCACTATTTTGCTGGCTTATGCGCTGACGCGCTTCGTTAATATTCCCGTGCGGGCGCTTTCCTTCCAGCTTGCGGGAATCTTCCTCTCGTTCCAGGTCAATTTTCAGACGCTCATCTCGCTGCTGGTGGCTGCCCTGGCGGCGGCCGGCATGGATTGGCTGCTGCGCGACCACCCCAGCCTGAGCCTGAGCGACGCGGACCCGTCGCGGGTCAGTTGGCAGCGCACCATCCAGCACCTGCTGCTGCCCGCGCTGACCGCCTGGGCCATTGGCGTGCCGCTCCAATATTTGAGCGGCGGCCTGGAATGGTGGATCGTGTTCGCCATGGGGGGGACGCTGTTGGTGCTGGTCTTCGTGGCGGAATACATCGTGGTGGACGTCGAAGACCTGCGCGAGCCGCCCGCCGCGGCCGGGTTGACGGCCCTTTCCTTCGCCCTGTATCTGATCCTGGCCATTACCCTGCGCTCGGCAGGGGTGCGGCTGTACCTGCTCCTGCCGGTGCTGGTGGGGGCGATCGGCTTCATCAGCCTGCGCACGCTGTACCTGCGCCTGGGCGGCAGGTGGTCCTTCGCCTGGGCCGCCGGAATCGCCCTTCTGATCGGGCAACTGGCCGCCGGGCTGCATTATTGGCCGCTCTCGCCTATTCGCTTTGGCCTGGTGCTGGTGGGGCCGGCTTACGCGCTGACCAGCCTGGCCGGCTCGCTGGCGGAGGGCAAGCGCATGTCGGGCCTGTGGGCCGAGCCATTGATCATGCTGGGCGTGTTGTGGGGCCTGGCCGTCTGGCTGAAATGAAAGCGGATGCGGTGGAGGGCGGTCTGGAAATACTGGCGGAGCCGTGGCGATGGATGCAGGAAGAAGTGAGCCGCCACGCTCCCGAAGAAGCCTGCGGCCTGCTGGCCGGTCGAGAGGGCCGCGCCTGGGCCGTGCTGCCGGTGAGCAACGCGCTGCACAGCCCGGTGCGCTTCCGCATGGATGCGCGCGAACAACTGCGCGCGATGACCTGGATCGAGGGGCAAGGGCTGGAGCTCGTGGGCATCTACCATTCCCATCCCCAGGGGCCGCCGGCGCCTTCCGCTACCGACCTGGCGGAATATGCTTATCCCGGCGTGCTCTACGTGATCTGGTTCCGCTCCGGGCAGGTGTGGCAGGCGCGCGCTTTTGCGATCGAAGCCGGCGCGGCCCGACAAGTCGGCCTGCACACCTACGAAAAATAGGAACTTTCGGGTACAATGCGGGTTGTAAATAATGACGTCGCGACACACTGTTCGTAAAAAGGAAATGACAATATGCAGATACCCCTTATCGTAGGTGTCTTAGTAATTGCGTATCTGTTGGGGGCAATACCATTTGGCTGGATCGTCGTAAAGATTTTCTCAGGAAGAGACATTCGCAAGGTTGCCAGCGGTCGCACCGGCGGGACGAATGCCATGCGCGCTGCCGGCTTTTGGGCCGGCCTGGCAACCGCCGGGCTGGATGTGATCAAGGGCGCCCTGGCCGTGTGGATCGCGCGCTCGTTGGTGCCGGGCAGCCAGTGGCTGCAAGTCTTTGCGCCCATCTTCGCCATCCTGGGTCACAACTATTCGATCTTCCTGGCGGAGCGTGGTCCGAAAGGCTTCATCCGGCTGAGGGGCGGCGCGGGCGGCGCGCCTTGCTTTGGCGGCATCTTTGGGCTATGGCCGACCAGCATCCTGATCATCCTGCCGCTGGTAGCCGGCATCTGGTACGGGATCGGGTACGCCTCGGTGACGACCATGAGCATTGCCCTGCTCTCGATCCTGATCTTCGCTTACCGCGCCCTGATCGGCGCTTCTCCATGGATCAACGTGGTTTACGGGGTAGTGGCCGAAATCCTGCTGATCTGGGCGCTGCGCCCCAACATTCAGCGCCTGATCAACGGCACGGAGCGCCTGATCGGCTGGCGCGCCCGCCGGCGCAAGCAACAAACCAACGGGGGTTAATCGGCCTCGCTGAGCTCGGGGCTCGCGGAGGGCACCTTGGGCGAGGCGGCTTCGTTTTCTTCTTCGAGGAACTGGCGGTAGAGGGCGCGCAGGTTGCGGCGGTGCAGCTCTTCGGCCAGCCCACCCAGCAAGACGCGGCTCTTGCCGCAGAGACTCGATGTCTACTTCGGCCAGCACGTCCAGGGGATTCTTGCGGCGCATGGCGTTCTTGACGACCTTGCGGATGGCATTGAGATACGCCAGATCGTCCTTTACCGCGTCGTCGATCTCGCCGCGCAGAATGATGTCCCCATGGCCCTGGACGATATTCTCCAGCCCCATCTTCCCGATCTTCCTGATCGAAGCGGCCATCTCGTCGATGTTCCCGTCCACGATGTACGGCAGGGGCAGGAAGGCGTCTCCCGCGAAAAGGACGCGGTCTTCCTCTACGAGCACGGAGATGCCATCCGGGCTGTGGCCGGGGGTGCTGATGAGGGTCAGGCTCTTTTTGCCTACTCGCAGGGAGAGCGTCCCCTGGTCGAAGACCAGGTGAGGCGGCACCAGCTTGATTTGCTTGAAAGCAGAGTTCTGGCGGCGAGCCGCTTCCTGGGCAACCACGCCTTTTTCCAGCATCAACTGGCGGCAGAGTGAGTGCGCCAGGACCGTTGCGCCCGGGAAAAAGCAGTTTCCCCAACAATGATCGGCATGATAGTGGGTATCGATGATGTAGCGTACCGGTACGTTCAACTGCTCCTCGATGAACTCGCGCATCGCCAGGGCCTCTTCGGGAAGAGCCAGGGTATCGATGACGACGGCCCACTGCGGACCGGTTATGACGCCAGCAGTCACTTGCGCATAAATTTCGCTTTGAAACCAATAGACGTTCTCGGAGACACGCTCCCGCTGCATAGAACCATCCCTAAAGTTGTGTAGAATATGGCAAGAATAGCATAAAAGGGGGGAAAAGTCAAAAAAATCACTTGATCCAGAAGCGCTTGTACACGACCCAGGCCCCGATGCCTAACGTGAGGATGCCCAGCAGGCTGCCTGAGAGCAGGCTGATCCAGAAATTGGCCGTCTTGGAGAACGGCTGCCGGGCCGGCCTGGCCGTTTCGGTGGGGGTGAGGTGGGGGGTGAGGGTCACCGTTTTGGTAGCCGTGGGGGTCACGGAAGGCGTGCCCGTTCCCGGGGTGGGCGTGGAGGCAGGCGTTTCGCCGCTGCCGGTGGGCAGAGCGGTACCGGAAGTCAGCCGGGTGGGGGATGCGTTGGCGCCGATCCGAATGGGGGTGGCCGTCCGCGGTCGAGGCGTGCTCGTGCGGTAGGGCACGTAATAATAGAAAGTGCTGGTGGCCGTCGCCGGCCGGGTGTTGGTGCGGGTGGGAGTGATGGTCGGCGTGTTGCTGGGCGTGGGGGTGAAGGTGGAAGTATTGGTGGGGGTAGGCGTCGGCAGGATCGAAAAAGCCACCACGAACGGGACGTGCTGTAAGTCGTGCGCCAGGTCGGGCCGCCCGCTCGCATCGATCGAGACTTCGATCTCGTGGCTGGAGGTCACGCACCCGGTGACCTGCCCGCTGGCTCCATTGGCGCCGCTGCCCTTGGGCAACTGTCCGGTGGTATCCCAGAGGTCGGTCACGTTCGTCGCCGGGTCGTACCACCACAGCGGGAATTTGGCCGTATCGGATTGGCCGCAATAGCGCGCCGACTCGATGGAGGTGATGCACCCGGCGCTGAGATCGTATTTGACGAAGAGATTCAAGACGGCAGCCGGATTGAGGGCAGCCGCGTCGCCTGCCAGGAACACGTCCCAATAGTTGCTGCACGCGCTCAGGCCCTCGGCATCCGCGCCTAGGAAGGGGATATTGGCGTTGCTGCCTACGCCGTGGTTGACGATGTAAAGCCCGAAGTCGGCGCCGTCCGCCGAGCGTTGGAAGGCAATCTTGTTATTGAAAGCGTACTGTTTCTGAGTGGTCACGGTGACCTGGCTGGCATTGACTCCCGCGGCGCCGCTGTTGGCTTGCACCGGCGCGCCCAGCCGCTTGCCGTCGGCGACAACGCAATTGGCAGAAGCCGCGCTGGGAAGGACGCCGGCCCCCCAATAGTTGTGATCCACCTGGCCCTTTTTGTTGCAATCCACCTGGACGCCCGCCTGGTTATCGTAAAAGTTGTTGGCCACCGCCGCCAGCTTTCCGCCGGTGGAAGGGTTATCCGCCCCCCACAGGATGGCGTAGCCGGCGTTTCCGGTGATCTGGTTGAAGCGCACGCTCAGGTTCCCGGTGTTGTCGCTCACCGTGACGGCGTTATTGCCGCCGGTGAGGGTGTTCGAACTCGAGGGTGACGGTGGCAGGGCTGTTGACGACGATCAGGTCGCGCCGGGGCGACGAACAGGCGCCGCTATTGATCGTCAGGTCGGAAAGGGTGGCGCCGGCCAGCAGGCTCAGCATAGGATTGCTGCACGCGCTGCCGTTGTAGGTGATGCTGGCGTTGTTGACGCCTTTGATCAGGTCGGGCTGGTTGACCTCGACCGTGTGGCTCTTGAGGGTATAACTGCCCAGCACGTTGATGGTAATGGGGCCGGCCTGCGCGTCAATGGCGTCTTTCAGCCCGGTGCCCAGGCCGCCGTCGTCGTCGCCGCCGCTGTTGAGGTAGCAGGGGGAATTGCCCCCGCAGGCGCTGGCGTCGTTGGCGACGTAGACGCTGGTGCCAGCCGGGGCAATGGGCAAGCCCTTGAAAGCTTGCGAGGGGGGCGTCCAGACAGTTTCGTGGGTGTCGGGATCTTCGGAGGCGGTGGAAATGGTCACCAGCGCCGAGCCGCCAGAGGTGGCTGCGCCGCCGATGCGGAAGACAAAAGCCAGCGAATCGCCAAAGGCGCCTGGGTCCAGGGTAGCGCTGGCGCCGCCTAGCAAGGTGTAACCATCAGACGCCGCCCCACAATTCGTCTGGTCGGGCATGTAGGCAATGCCGGTGATTCCGCCGGCCGAGGCTGTGGAAAACGAGGTCGAGGCCCAGTTGGTGGGGGTATAGACGCACACCTGCACGTTGGGCGAAACCGCAGCGTAGCTCCCCAGGTCGAAATCCAGCTCCAGGTTGAGGCGCTGCCCGCCCGCGAACCCGCTGCCCGGCCAGCTCGCCGGGCTGACCAGGGTGATCTGGCCATCCTCGGGCGCGGCAAGAACGCTTGGCGCAGCCCCGCTCAGAAAGGTGAGGAAGGCGACCAGGAGGAGAGTCTAGGGAGAAATGGGTGTTCATCGTTCCTTGCCAGCCTGGAGACACGTGAGCCTGAAAGC
Source organism: uncultured Chloroflexia bacterium (assembly GCA_963702935.1). Taxonomy (GTDB): domain Bacteria; phylum Chloroflexota; class Anaerolineae; order Anaerolineales; family Anaerolineaceae; genus DAOTWA01. The sequence continues at coordinate 5,251,402 of OY969772.1, read as the reverse complement.
TCGCCTTGACCGAAGTGGCGCTGAATCTATGAGAGAATGAGTTGAATCCCCCCGGAAAGGGCCCGGGAATCGAGGTGGTGCCCCTCTATTTTACCAGATGGGTGGGTTTATTGCATTAAGAGTATTCGAGACGGTGGGGGTCGAGATCCCGCTCACGCAAAGACACGAAGCTTTTAGAAGCACCGGGAGAGGAGGTGGATAGGGAACCCCGCTTCCTCTCCCGGGCTTTCGCTCTTTTGAGACAACTTCCCATAGGCGGCGGCTTAGAAAGCCGCCCTACGTCTTTTTTGACAACGGGTTCGAGCTGTGGCTCACAAGACTTTGCTCAGGAAGGCTTTGGTGCGTTCCTGGGTGGGCGAAGTGAACAGCACGTCCGGGGCGGCCTCTTCGATGATCTGGCCGCTGTCCATCAGGATGGCGCGGTGGGCGGCGGCGCGCGCGAAGCCCATCTCGTGCGACACCACCACCATGGTCATGCCTTCCCGGGCCAGCTTCAACATCACGTCCAGCACTTCCTGGATCATCTCGGGGTCGAGGGCGCTGGTAGGCTCGTCGAACAGCATGATCTTGGGGTTCATGGCCAGCGCGCGGGCGATGGCCACGCGCTGCTGCTGGCCGCCGGAAAGCTGCAAGGGGAAGGCTTTGGCCTTTTCGGGGATGCCCACTTTATCCAGCAGCTCCAGCGCGACGCGCCCGGCCTCGGTCTTGCCGCGCTTGCGCACGATGCGCTGCGCCAGGGTGATGTTGTCCAGGACGGTGAGGTGCGGAAACAGGTTGAACTGCTGGAAGACCATGCCCACCTCGGTGCGCACCGCGTTGATATTCTTGGCGTTGTCCAGGGGGATGTCGTCGACGATGATCCTGCCTTGGTCGAACTCTTCCAGGCGGTTGATGCAGCGCAGCAAGGTGGATTTGCCCGAGCCGGAAGGCCCGATGATCACCACGACCTCGCCTTTTTGCACGTCCAGGCTGACGCCCTTCAGGGCCTCGACCGCGCCGAAGCGCTTGTAGATATTCTCGACATGGATGATGGGGGTCATGCGGTTACCTCTCCAGACGGGTCTTGCGCTCGATCCAACCCACCACGCGCGCAGAAAACAGGGTCATCACCAGGTACAACAAGGCCACCATGCTCCACGTCTCGATGGGGATGAAATTAGCCGACATGAACTCGCGTCCGCGGCGAGTCAGTATCGGCGACGGCCACCACGCTGACCAGCGAGGAATCCTTGAGCAGCGAGATGAACTCGTTGCCCACCGGGGGCAGGATCACCCGCACGGCCTGGGGCAGGATCACGTAGCGCATGGCTTGCACGTAAGACATACCCAGGCTGCGCGCGGCTTCCATCTGGCCGTGAGCGATGCTCTGAATGCCGGCCCGGTAGATCTCGCTCATGTAGGCGCCGTAACAAATCGTCATGCCCAGGATGGCCATGCCGATGGCGTTGGCCTGGTAATTCTTCAAGATGGCGCTGTTCAGCGTGGCTCCGAGCCCCTGGACGATGGAGGGGAAGGCAAAATACCAGAAGATCAATTGCACTAATAAGGGAATACCGCGGATGATTTCGACGTAAAGCGAGGCGATCCCATGCACGAGCCAGTTATGGGAGAGCCGTCCCAGGCCGCCGACCAATCCCAGCAGCAACACCAGGACGAAAGAAACCACCGTGAGCTCAATCGTCACGGCGATGCCATCTTTGACGAAATTAATGATGCGTAAGAAGGGATCTGGCTTGAGGAGAGCGAGGAGGATTACGAGGCCGATGACTGCCAGGACCAGGCCCCACCAGGGGTCGAGCCGCTCGGCGGTGTATCCCAGCCAGCGTCTCGTGCCGGGGGTGCGCCCCAGGGCGCCGGCGGAATCGAGGGGAGAATCGTCTTGAGTAGACATAGTTTTCATATCAGGAATCTGCACGGACCATTACAGACGTCGCACGCGAAGAATTAAATCTTGGTGAATGGGGATCGACAAAAAGGCGTAGTACATCGTTGGGACGATTGTTTCCGCTGGCGCTTCATAGTATTCCTCCTGGATTTTATTTGTGAATTGCATCATTATACCATCGGAAGATTCCGCCGCGAAAAAACGACATTTCACCTTGCCATCGCCGCCCGAGGAAATTAGAATTAAAATGATACAGGCGAGCCCATTATCAAATTCCGACGAGGTCAATGACCATGCTGAGATCTTTCCTGATTTCCCTTTCCAAAGCCGGTTGGGCGCAGCGCCTGATTAGCGGCTGGGGATTTGCCCGGCGGGCTGCTTCTCGTTTTGTGCCCGGCGAAAAACCGGAAGACGCCCTGCGCGCCATTCGGGAGCTGAATGCCAAAGGGATCAACGCGACGTTGGACCACCTGGGAGAGGATACGACCACCCCGCAAGGCGCGCAACAGGCCACCCGGGAGGTGCTTTCGATCCTGGAGGAGATCGAGAAAGCCGGCGTGCGCTCGAACGTCTCGGTCAAGCTGAGCCAGATCGGCCTGGCCCTGGACGAAGAGGTATGCGCCGCCAACCTGAAGTGCATTCTGGAAAAGGCCGGCAGTTTTGCGAACTTCGTGCGCGTGGACATGGAAGATACCCATTATACTGAGGCGACCATCCGCATGGTGCAGCGCATGCGCCAGGAGGGCCTGGGCAACGTCGGCGTCGTCATCCAGTCTTACCTGTATCGCAGCGAAAAAGACGTCAGCGCGCTGATGGAGGCGGGCGTACGCGTGCGCCTGTGCAAGGGAGCCTATAAAGAGCCGCCCGAGGCGGCCTATCCTCAAAAGAAAGAAGTGGACGCCAGCTACGACCGCCTGGCGGAGCGGCTGCTCGGCGGAGCGCAGGCTGTGGGGTGCCCACCGGTCAGCCCGGACGGGAAGATCCCGCCTATCCCGGCCATCGCCAGCCACGACGTGCGCCGCATCCAGCACGTGCGGGAGGCCATGGAAAAAATGGGCGTCCCCAGGCAGGCGGTGGAGTTCCAGATGTTGTACGGCATCCGCCGCGACTTGCAGGAAGAATTGTGCGCGCAAGGCTACCCGGTGCGTGTATACGTGCCCTACGGGACGCACTGGTATCCCTATTTTATGCGCCGCCTGGCCGAGCGCCCGGCTAACCTGTGGTTCTTCCTCTCCAACTACTTCCGTAAATGAAAACGGAGAAAAATGTGACTTCGGAGACGCCCCTGGCGCTGGTGACCGGCGCCGCTCACCGGCTGGGACGAGCCATCGCCCTGGCGTTGGCCCGCCAGGGGTACGCCATTGGGCTGCACTATCACCACTCTGAAGCGGAGGCCGGCGAGACGGCCCGCGAGATCGAGGCCCTGGGCGTCCCGGTTCTGCGGCTGCAAGCCGACCTGCTGGAGCCGGCCCAGATCGAGGACCTGTTTGCACGGGTGGCCGGCAGCGGCTGGCCCCTGCGCGTGTTGGTCAACTCGGCGGCGGTCATGCCCCGCGCGGACCTGCGTTCCATCTCGCCGGAGGAGTGGGACGCCACCCTGGCGCTCAACCTGCGCGCCCCGCTGTTGTGCGCCCAGCAGGCCGCCCGCCTGATGGACGCGCCCGGCGCGCGGGGCGGCGCGATCGTCAACGTCAGCAACTCCGGGGCCTTGCGCGCCTGGACGGCTTTCCCGGCCTATATGGTTAGCAAGGCGGGCCTCGAAATCGCTGACGCGCACCCTGGCGCGCACCCTGGCGCCCCGCATCCGCGTCAACGCGATTGCCCCCGGCCTGGCGCTGCCTTCGGCAGACACTCCTCCCGAAGATTGGGAACGCTTGCTCAAGCGCCTGCCGTTGAAGCGCCCCGCCGCACCCGAGGAGATCGGACAGGCGGTTGTTTTTTTGCTGCAAAATGAGTATATTACCGGTCAAACCCTCGTCGTCGACGGCGGATACCAGCTCGTCTGACACGGCGCACCTGGAGAAGAAGCATGCGGCCACCCCTCGATCCCAATCGTTCCCCGCTCGCCCAATTCATCTTGCTCTCGCGCCCCTTATTCCTTTTAGGCGGCGTGCTGTTATACGCGCTGGGAGTGGGCATCGCGCGTTATCTGGGAGTGACTATCCAATGGGGCGCTTACCTGCTCGGCCAGGCCTGCGTAACCCTCTTGCAGCTCAGCACGCATTATCTGAACGAGTATTTCGACGCCCCCGGGGACGCCGGCAACCTCAACCGCACGCCCTTCACGGGCGGCAGCGGCATGTTGCAGGAGGGCCGGCTGGCGCGGCCGGTGGCCTTGATGGCCGCCGTTACCACCCTGACCATAGGAGCCGCCCTGACCGTCCTGATCTACCACGATGGTTACCTGAACCCGCCGGCTGCGATCCTTCTGGCGGTGGCCTTCGTGCTCTCGGTGTTCTATTCGGTGCCGCCGGTGCGCCTGTCCGGCAGCGGCTACGGCGAGCTGACCACCTCCATCCTGGTGGCCAATATGGTGCCGGCCTTTGCTTTCGTGCTGCAATATGGAGACATGCACCGGCTGGTCGCCATGACCACCTTCCCGCTCACTGCGTTACACCTGGCGATGATGCTGGCCTTTTCGCTGCCGGATTACGCCAGCGACATAAGGAATGACAAACGCACCTTGCTGGTGCGCATCGGCTGGCAGAACGGGATGAGTCTGCACAACTTGCTCATCCCGGTGGCTTACCTGTTGCTGGTAATCGCCGTGCTGTTTGGCATGCCGCTCCGCATCATCTGGCCGGCTTTCCTCACCCTGCCCGTGGCCCTGTTCCAGGTGTGGCAGATCGTGCAGATCGCGGGGGGCACGAGACCGCGCTGGCGCTTGCTGACTTTCACGGCCCTGGCGACCTTTGGCATTACCGCCTACCTGATGGCGTTCTCCTTTTGGATTGGGTAAGTCATGCCTGAGTTTCTGACCCTGCTGCCCCCTATGCAGGCGCTCGAGCTATGGCTGGCGAAGACCTCGCCCGGCGCGGTGGCCGCTGAAGAAGTAGAAACGCCCCAAGCCCTGGGGCGGGTGACGGCGGAGGCGGTGCTGGCCTCTCAGCCGCTGCCGGCCTTCGCGCGCAGCACGGTGGACGGCTACGCCGTGCGCGCCAGGGATACTTACGGCGCCGGCGACAGCCTGCCGGCTTATTTGCGGTTGGTGGGCGAAGTGCCCATGGGCGCCCGCCCGGAATTCTCCCTGGGCGTGGCGGAAGCCGCGCTGATCCACACCGGTGGGATGCTGCCCGAAGGGGCGGACGCGGTGGTGATGTTGGAAAATACGCAGATGGCCCGCCCGGAAGAGCTGGAAGTGCTGCGCGCGGTGGCCGGGGCGGAGAACGTGCTGCGCGCCGGAGAAGACGTGCGCCCCGGGCAGGAGGTGATTCCAGCCGGTTTTCGCCTGCGACCCGCAGAAATTGGCGGCTTGATGGCTTTGGGCGTCTTGAAAGTAAAGGTAGCCCGCGCGCCGCGCGTCGGCATCCTCTCCAGCGGGGACGAGGTCGTTCCTCCCCAGGTGGAGCCTGCGCCCGGCCAGGTGCGGGATGTCAACTCCTATGCGCTGTCTGCCCTGGTCAGCGCGGCGGGCGGCCGGCCGGAGCGCTACGGCATCGTCCCGGATGCAGCCGAAGCCTTGCGGGCGGCGCTGGCGCGGGCGTTGGCCGAATGCGACCTGGTGGTGGTCACCGCCGGCTCCTCGGCCAGCGCGCGCGATCTGACCGCGCGCATCCTTCAGGAAGCAGGCGAGCCGGGCGTCCTGGTGCACGGCGTAAACGTGCGCCCGGGAAAACCGACGATCCTGGCGGTGTGCGGCGGCAAGCCCGTGGTGGGCCTGCCGGGCAACCCGGTCAGCGCGCTGGTCATCGCCGGGCTGTTCGTGGCGCCCATGCTGGAAAGGCTGCTGGGGCTGTCGCGCGAGAGGCCCCGCCCGGCGGTCTGCGCCCGTCTGACTACCAACCTGGCCTCGCAGGCCGGGCGGGAGGACTGGGTGCCGGTGCGCCTGATCGCTGCCCGGCAAGGTTACCAGGCCGACCCCATCTTCTATAAGAGCAACCTGATCTTTAGCCTGGTGCGGGCGGATGGCCTCGCGCACATCCCGGCGGATGCCACCGGCCTGGGCGCCGGCGATCCGGTCGAAGTGACGATGCTATGAGGCGCCCTGGAATTCCTTCCCTCCGGCGCCCTCGCGCGTAAGCGCGCGTAAGAAGGAGTTTGGATGTCCGTTTACCTCGAAGATATTCCTCTTCCAGAAGCCCAACGGCGTTTACGTGAAGCGCTGCAGGCCGCCGGCCTGTGGCAGGTGTTGGGCAGCGAAGAGATTCCCCTGGACGAGAATGCCCTGGGGCGCGTGCTGGCCGAGCCGGTGTGGGCGCAGATCTCTTCGCCGCACTACCATTCTGCGGCCATGGACGGTTTCGCGGTGCGCTCCGCCGAGACGGCCGGGGCCATGCCCACCGCGCCTGTGTCGCTCTCCTACGGGAAGCAGGCCGCCTACGTGGATACCGGCGACCCGCTGCCTGCCTGGGCGGACGCGGTGCTCCCCATCGAGCAGGTAGAGCCGCTGGGCGAGGGCGGCCAGGTCGCGCCGCAAGCCAGAAAGCCGGCCGTCCTCCGCATCCGCGCGGCAGTGACGCCCTGGTCGCAGGTGCGCCCGATGGGAGAAGACATCGTGGCCGGCCAGCTCATCCTGCCGGCCGGGCAGGTGCTGCGCCCGGTGGACCTGGGGGCGCTGGCGACCGGCGGAGGGGCGCGCCTGCGCGTGGCGCGCAAGCCGCGCGTGGCCATCTTGCCGACGGGCACGGAGCTCGTCCCGATCGGCAAGCAGGTCGAGCCGGGCGACATCATCGAGTTCAACTCGGTCGTGCTGGGAGCGCAGATCAGGGCCTGGGGTGGGGAGCCGTTGCGCTACCCGATCACGCCGGACGACTTCGACCTGATCCGCGCGCGGGTGGAGCAAGCCGTACGAGAATCCGACCTGGTGCTGCTGAACGCCGGCTCCTCGGCCGGGTCGGAAGATTTCTCGTCCAGGACCGTCTCGGCCCTGGGAGAGCTGCTGGTGCACGGGGTGGCGGTACGCCCCGGCCACCCGGTGATCATCGGTATGCTGCGCCGTTCGGGAGGCGAGGGCCAGGTGCCGTTGATCGGCGTGCCCGGTTACCCGGTGTCTGCCGCGCTGACGGGGGAGATCTTCGTCGAGCCGTTGATGGCGCGCTGGCTGGGGCGCACTCCCCACGAGCCGGTGGAAGTGACCGCCACGCTGACGCGCAAAGTGACCTCGCCGGCGGGCGACGATGATTACCTGCGCGTAGCCGTTGGGCGCGTGTGGGAGCAGCTCCTGGCCGCGCCGCTGCCCCGTGGCGCAGGGGTGATCACCTCGCTGGTGCGCGCAGACGGCATTACCATCCTGCCGCGCGGCTCGCAAGGGCTAGAAGCGGGCGCGCGGGTGCCCGTGCGCCTGTATCGCTCTCCGAACGAGATCGAGCGCACCATCTTCGCCATCGGCTCCCACGACATGACCCTGGACTTGCTGGCCCAATTCCTGGCGGAGCGTGGGCGGCGCCTCACTTCCGTAAACGTAGGCTCGCAGGGCGGCCTGGTGGCGCTACGGCGTGGCGAAGCGCACCTGGCCGGGTCGCACCTGCTCGATGCCCAGACCGGGGTGTATAACCTGAGCTCCATCCGCCAGTACCTGCCCGGCGTGCCGGTGAAGGTGATGGCCTGGGTGGGGCGCCAGCAGGGCCTGATGGTGCGCGAAGGCAACCCCAAGGGCATCCACTCGTTGGCAGACCTGGCCCGCCCGGAAGTGACTTACGTCAATCGCCAGCGCGGGGCCGGGACGCGGGTGCTTTTGGATTACCACATCGGCCTTTTGGGAATAGCGCCAGAATCGATTTCGGGCTACAATCAAGAAGAATATACACATCTGGCAGTAGCAGCCGCCGTCGCTTCCGGACGGGCAGACTGCGGGATGGGAATTGCGGCCGCCGCACAGGCTCTGGGGTTGGATTTTGTGCCCCTGTATGACGAAAGTTACGAGCTGGTGATCCCCAAGGAGATCGCCGAGTCGCCGCTGCTCGAGCCGCTGATGGAGGTGGCCCAGGATCCCCGTTTCCGCAGCGCGGTTGCGGCTCTGCCCGGTTATGACGTCAGTCAGATGGGAACCATCACAGCCGAACTGGAGTAAGCTATGCCCACTGCGTTGGTCATCGAAGATAACCGCATGGTGTCAGACATGTTATGCCAGTTGCTCAACCTGCTAGACATCAAGAGCCGGCCAGCGTATACCCCTCGAGCGGCTTTCCTGTCCCTTACCGAAGAAACTCCCAACGTGGTGTTCCTGGACATCAACCTTCCCAACGTGGATGGCTTTGAAGTCCTGGCCTACATTCGCCGTGAGCCGCGCCTCTCCAGGGTGCCGGTCATCGTAGTGACCTCGGAGGATCAGCCCGAAGTCCACCGGCGCGCGAAAGAGGGCGGCGCAGTAACTGTGATTATCAAGCCTGCCACCCTGGAGGCCCTGGAAAAATCTTTACATCAGGCAGGTATTTTTTAAAAGGAAAGTCTTATGCCTCTATCCGCTGGCGATACAGCACCTGATTTCGAGTTGGTGGATGACACCGGCACCTTGCGGCGGCTTCAAGATTACCGCGGGTTACCGGTGGTGCTTTATTTTTATCCTAAAGACGATACCCCCGGCTGCACCACCGAAGCCTGCAATTTCCGCGACGATTACAGCGCCTTCCAGGAAGCCAACGTGGTCATCCTGGGCGTCAGCCCGGACACGGTCAAATCCCACGTCAAATTCAAGGCCAAGTACCAGCTTCCCTTCCCTCTGCTGGCAGACGCGGAGCACAAAGTCTGCGACCTGTATCAGGCCTGGGGGCCCAAAAAGTTCATGGGACGCAGCTACGAGGGCGTTTTACGCACCACCTATCTGATCGATGCCAACGGCAAGATCGTCAAGGTCTTTGAAAATGTGAGGCCGGCCGAGCACAGCAACGAGGTTCTGGAAGCGTTGAGGGTCAAGTAGCTCGAGAGGTCCTATGCTGAGCAGACTTAAGACCCTGCTGATCGGCCCACCTCTCCCCACCCAAAAATTATCAGAGAAGCGCCTGAACAATTTCCGCGCACTGGCAGCCTTTTCGCCGGATGCGCTTTCTTCCATCGCATACGCCAACCAGGAAATCTACCTGGGGCTGGTGGTGGCCGGCAGCCTGGGGCTGGCCCTGGCGCTGCCCATCAGCGTCGCGATCATCGGCCTGCTGGTGCTGGTTTCGATCTCTTATTACCAGACGATCCAGGGCTATCCTTCGGGCGGCGGGTCTTACGTGGTGGCGCGAGACAACCTGGGGACCATCCCCGGGCTGATCGCCGGGTCGGCCCTGCTGATCGCTTACCTGTTGACGGCCGCCGTGAGCCTGACGGCCGGCGTAGAAGCCATCGCCTCGGCTTTTCCCGCCCTGTGGTCGTACCGCGTCCTCCTGTCTCTGTTCTTCCTGTTGATCATTACCCTGGTCAACCTGCGTGGAGCGCGCGAATTGGGGACTTTCCTGGCTTTCCCGGTTTATTTCTTCCTGGTTTGTTACTTTATCATGCTGGTGATCGGCGGGATTCGCCTCCTGATCGAGGGGCCGGGATCGCTAGCGCTGACGGCTCCGCCGCCCGTGCAGCCGGTCACGCTCTTTCTGGTGCTGCATACTTTTTCCACGGGCTGCACCGCCCTGACCGGCATCGAGTTGATCAGCAACGGCGTGCCGGTTTTCCGCTCGCCGGAGCCCAAGAACGCCGGGATCACCCTGATGGCCATGGCGGTCTTGATGGGCATCCTTTTCATCGGGAGCATCGCTCTCACGCAGCTCTTCGCGGTGGTGGCCGGCCCACAGGAGACCATCCTGTCCGCGCTGGCGCACACCATCCTGGGCAATGGCTTCGGATATTACGTGGTGCAAGGCGCGACCATGCTCATCCTGGCCGTGGCGGCCAACACCAGCTTCGCCGGTTTCCCGCGCCTGGCGGCCATTCTGGCGGGCGACGGGTTTCTGCCGCGCCAGCTAACCAGCCTGGGCGACCGCCTGGTCTTCAACAACGGGATCGCTCTGTTGGCCACCGCAACCGCTTTGTTGATCGTCCTGTTCCAGGGCGATACGCACGCCCTGGTGCCTCTGTTTGCCGTGGGCGCTTTTCTGGCTTATACGATCTCGCAGACCGGGATGGTGGTCCATTGGTTCAAGGAGCGTACCGGCGGCTGGAAGTTCAAAGCCTTCCTGAACGGCATCGGCGCGCTGGCTACCGGCGTGGCGTCCCTGGTGATCGGCGTGAGTAAATTCGTCGAAGGCGCCTGGATCACCATCTTCCTCATTCCCTTGTTGCTGATCACCTTCTTGAAGATCCGCTCGCATTATCGCGAGGTAGCCGCCCAGCTCAGCTTGCGCGGCCTGCCGCCCTCCCTGCGGCCGGCTCCGACTTTGCGGGCGGTCGTGCCCATCGCGGGCATCAATCGCTCGGTCGTCGAAGCCATGACTTACGCCATGTCCATCTCCCAAAGCGTCACAGGCGTGTACATCGAGCTGGAGCCGGGCAAGGGGAATAAGGTGCAGAAAGAATGGAACGCCTGGTTTCCGGATATTCCCCTGGCGATCGTGCCCTCTCCCTATCGCGCCATCGTCGGGCCGTTGCTGGACTTTTTGGACGCCCAGGACCAGAAATGCCACGATGGGCAGCTCGCCACGATCGTGCTCCCCGAATTCGTGCCCGCCCGCTGGTGGCAGGCCCTGCTGCACAACCAGACGGCCTTCCTGCTGAAAAGTGCGCTGCTTTATCGCCGGCGCAATCAGGGCTACCAGCGCGTGATCATCGACGTGCCGTATCACCTGCACTAGGGGATCAACCGCCAGGCGCTCCCGGGCGGCTGCGAAAGGTGAAATTCTGATAATTTTAGGGTAAAATGAATCCATGAGCAGATTGGGGCAACTGGTCGACAGGCATACAGGCCGGGCGCGTTGGGCAGGTTTTTGCGCGGCCCTGGCTTTGGCGGCTGGGGGAGGAGTTTTCCTGTCGAGCGGATTGAATGGCCTGCAACGCGCCTTGCTGGTGGGTGTCTTGGCCCTCACGGCGGGCGTATTGGCCTATGCGTTGGTCGATCTCTGGCTCAAGTGGAGAGCGGCTGAAGAGGAAGCGCGCCAGCGATGGCGCCGTCTGGATACCGTCCTGAAGCTGAATTCCCACCTGATGGTGGAGGCGAACGACGAAAAGACCCTGGTCGAAGGCGTGTTGAGGCTGATCGGAGACCTGGTGGGGGCGCTGGGCTGTTCGTTCATCCCGTTCGATGAGTGGGGGCAGGTGCTGCCTCCTTTCAGCAGCGGGAATTTGCCCGATATCACCCTGGCCGACTGGGCCGAGCAGCTTGCCCAGGCAGAGGTGCGCGAGCGCTGCCGGAGCTGTGAAGTCTTGCAGGCCGACCGGGGCGGCGATTGCCCCTTATTGAACGGGCCGTTCACGACGACCGCCAGGGTGTATTGCCTGCCGCTGCGGCGCAGCCAGCGTTCCCTGGGGATGCTGAGCCTGTATCTGCCGCGCGAAGTGCAGGTGGACGAAGACCTGCGCGTTTTCCTGGAAGGGCTGCTCGGCGAGATGGCCCTGGCCATGGAGACCATCCGCCTGCGCAACCGGGAGCTGTCCACTTTGCGCCATCTCCAGGCCGCGCGCTCCCCCCAGATGGACCTCTCTACCGCGCTCGCCAAAGTGCTGGAAGACGTACGCCAGGCGTTAGAAGCGGATTTCGCCGCCCTTATCGTGCGCGGCTCGGAAAAGCTGCCCACCCAGATCTCCTTGCGCAGCGGAGAATCCCTGCCGGCCCTGGTTGCCGCCGGCGAGCGCGCCTTGCGAGACGCAGTGAAGGAGGGCCGGCCTGTGCTGGCGCAGACGCCCGGAATGGGGACGTTCCTGGCGGTGCCCTTGTTGTTGGCCGACCAGCCCGCTTCTGGCGCTATTCTGGTGGCCTTCGAAGGGCGCCGGACGCCCGGGGCGCACTCCGAGAGAGTCTTGCAGGCCGTCGCCACACAAACGGCCGTGCTGGTCGAGAACGAGCGCCGCATGATCGAGCTGGAGTATAAGGCCGTGATCGAAGAGCGCGCACGCCTGGCGCGCGAGATCCACGATGGCCTGGCGCAGACCCTGGCCTTCCTCAAGCTTCAGGTGGCCCAGATGCAACAGATTGCCCAGCGCGGCGACGCGGCCCGTTTGAAAGACCTGCTCAACGTCAGCGCGCACACCCTGGCGGACGCCTACCTGGACGTGCGCCAATCCATCGACCATTTACGCCACACTCCCCAGCCGGGATTGCAGGGCTGGCTCGAGCAAGTCGCCCTGGAGTTCAAAGAGGCGTCCGGCCTGGAGACGCACCTGGTTTTGAAAGCGGTCAAGAAGAGCCTATCGGTGGAGGTTCAGGCGCAATTGATGCGCATCGTTCAGGAGGCCTTGAACAACGTGCGCAAACACGCGCACGCCACGCAGGTGTGGATCTCTCTGCACGAATGGGAGGGCGACCTCATCCTGGAAGTGCGGGACGATGGGCAGGGATTCGCTCCCGACGACGTACCGGCTTTTTCCCAATATGGCCTGCGCGGTATGCGCGAGAGGTCAGAGCTGATCGGAGCGGATTTTCAGATCATCAGCCAGCCCTTGCATGGCACGACCGTGCGCTTACGGTTACCTTACCCCTTGGAGGAGACCCCCGTATGAGCAAGCCCATCCGTCTGGTGGTAGTAGACGACCACGCCCTTTTCAGGCGCGGTCTGGTGAGTTTGCTGGCCGACTTTCCCGAATTCGAAGTGATTGGCGAGGCCGGCGACGGCCAGGAGGCTTTGACGGTGATCCGCGAGAGCGGCCCGGACGTCGTCTTACTGGACGTGAATATGCCCGTGATGGACGGCATCGAAACGGTCGAGAAGCTGCGCGCCGACAAGCAAAAAGTCAAGATCATGATGCTGACCATCTCGCAAAACGACGATGACCTGCTGGGCGCCATCGTGGCGGGCGCGGATGGCTACCTGCTCAAGAATGCGGAGCCGGCCGACCTGTGCAAGGCCATCCTGCTGATGGCGGAGGGCAAGTCGGTGCTTTCCCCGGACGTGACCAGCAAGGTGCTGCGCGTCTTGAGCCAGACCCGCCAGTCCGGAATGGACAGCCCCCTGAGCGAGCGCGAGCTGGAGGTGCTGCAATGCCTGGCGCACGGCCAGACCACCTTGCAGATTTCTTCGCAGCTCTTCATCTCCGATAATACCGTCAAGACCCACATCCGCCACATCCTGGAGAAGCTGGACGCGGCCAATCGCACCGAGGCGGTCAGCAAGGCCATCCACATGGGGCTGATCCAAAAGGTGGAATAGCGGCGGGCGCCTGAGCCGGCGAAGCGCAGACGGGTGATGTCAAAATCACCCGTCTGCGCTTTTTAATTAACCCGGCGCATCAGGCGGGGGGGATGACAAAGCGCCCTGAATTGGCTTTAATTAAAACCAGACTAATCTGGCATTATAAGTATTAATGTCACTATGGGATGGAGTATCTGAGATATGGGTGATTCGCCAAAGGAGACCTCTCGCCGGGTATTGATCGCTTCGGTCAACCCCCTGTTTGGCGAGGGGCTGCGCCGCCTCTTCCGGGAGCGCTGGGATGAAGCTGCTGTGGTGGTGGGCCTCACCAGCAGCATGGCGGAAACCCTGGAGGCTCTCGATCAGCTCCACCCGGATCTCGTGATCCTGGATTACGACGACCAGAGTATCAACCGTGAGGAGTTCCTCAGCCATTTCGTGGCCGGGGATTGGCCGATGCAGGTCGTGCTGGTCTCGTTGAAAGCCAGCGGGGCGGTGGTGGTTTACGACCGCCGCTCGTTCACTTCCTCCGAGGCTGAGGATTGGTTGAGCATGACCTGGCTTTCCAGATCTGGCTCCAGGCGCCCCCCTTCTTCCAAACGCAGGAATATGAAGAAGTTCACCGCCATGAGCAAGCTGGCCGAGTTCTTCTGCGTGTGTGGAAGGTTATGGGAGCTGGCCCGCGGCGGCATGCTGCACGGTTGAGCAATGCAGTTTGGAGGTAAGCCATGAGCAAAACGCTCTTGTGGAGTCTGGCCGGGTTGGCGGCCGGCATCCTCTTGGCTGTGGCCGGCGGGCTCTACTTCTTCAAGCCTTACACCTACCACGGTTCTCTCATCAATCCACCGTTCGCGGCCCCCGATTTCACCCTGACCGATCAGAACGGGCAGGCTTTCCAACTGGGCGCGCAGAAGGGCAAGCTGGTGCTGTTGTATTTCGGTTACACCAACTGCCCGGACGTGTGCCCCATCACCCTGGCCAATCTCAAGCAGGCGCGCTCGCAGTTGGGCAGCCAGGCCGGGCAGGTGAAGGTGGTCTTCGTCACAGTGGACCCCCAGCGCGACGACCCGACGCGACTGAATGCCTACCTGGCGGGCTTCGACCCCTCCTTCACCGGCCTCACCGGCTCGCCGGAAGAGCTGCAGTCGGTGTGGAAGAGCTATGGGGTGCTGGCGCAGGTCACCCAGGATAGCAGTGGATTGGAACAAGTGGAGCATTCCTCGCAGGTGTACGTCATCGACCAGAGCTGGGGAAGTGCGTCTGACCTTCCCCTACGGCCTGTCGGTGAGCGACATGGCCGCCGATGTGCAGCATCTGCTCAAGGGGGGCTGAGAGATCGCTATGCTGAAGCAGCTCTTTACGCTGAAATGGATCTTGACCACGCTGCTGGTGGTGGCTGCCATGGCAGTGATGGTGAGGCTGGGCTTCTGGCAGCTCGACCGCCTGGCCCAGCGCAGGGCTTACAACGCGCGCGTCACGGCCCAGATCTCCCAGCCAGCGCTCGATCTGAATGCGCATAGCGCGGACCCCGGCCTGGTGAATATGGAATATCGCAGCGTGACGGTGACCGGCCATTACAATTTCTCCGAGCAGGTGGCTCTGCTCAATCAGACCTGGCAGAGTCAACCGGGCGTGCACCTGCTCACCCCCCTGGTGATCGACGGCACGCAACAGGCCGTGATGGTGGATCGCGGCTGGATTCCCCTGGCCGATGAAAGCTCCCCACAAGCGTGGGGAAAGTACGACCAGCCCGGAAGCGTCACCCTCCAGGGCATGATCCTGCTCGAACAGACCTCGGCGGGTATCTTCGGCGGGCGAGACCCGGCCCTGGCTCCCGGGCAAACCCGCCTCGACCGGTGGATCCTGGTCAATTTAGACCGCATCCGCCACCAGGTGGCGGAGCCCCTCTTGCCGGTTTACGTGGTAGCGGCCCCTGACCCGGCCTGGCAGGGAATGCCCTACCGCAGCCTGCCGCAGATCACCCTGACGGAAGGGCCGCACCTCAGCTACGCCATTCAGTGGTTCTCATTCGCCGCCCTGCTGGGGTTGGGCTACCCGTTCTTCATCCGCTGGCAGCTTCACTCGCCCCATAGACAGGTGGGAGAAATTCAGTCGGGCAGCCATCAAGTTTAGAGATGGATCAAAGCGTGGAAAGAAGGGATTATGCAGAGCGTTCCTACCCATAAAAGCCAGCCTATCGGCGGCTTCCGTTTCGTGTTGCTGGCCGCCGCCGTGACGGTCTTCTTGCTGGTCGTCGTCGGCAACGTGGTGCGCGTCAGCGGCGCCACGCAAGGCTGCCCGGATTGGCCCACCTGTTACGGCCAGTGGGGGCTGCCTGCCAGCCTGACCGCGCGTATCCAATATGCGCACCGGGCGTTGGCCCTGGCGGCGGGGCTGCTCACCCTGGGCGCGGCGCTGTGGGCGGGATTGCGCTACCGGTCTCAGCGTTGGATCAGTTTTCCCCTCTTCGGAGCGGTGCTCCTGTTGGGAGCGGAAGTGGCGGTGGGGGCGCAGGAGGCCTTATTCAAGACGCCGGCCCTGGTTGGCTCCCTGCACCTGGGGCTGGGGCTGGCTATCCTGGGGCTGGTGCTGGCTTCTACGGTGACGGGTTTCTATCTGGCTGCGGGGTATTCCGCAAACCGGCTTTCCTTTCGGACACGTTTCGCGCGCCTGGGGCTGGCGGTATTGGCGGCCACTTTCATCGTGATGGTAAGCGGCATCTTCGTGGCCGGCATAGGGGCGGGCGCGTTGTGCAAGAGCTGGCCGCTGTGCTCCGGCCAGCTCTTGCCTGCTACTCCCCTGCAATGGGTGGAAATCGTGCACCGCCTGACTACGGCGGCTGCCAGCATCCTGGTCGTCGCGTTGTTGTACACGGCCTGGCGGGCCGAGCGTACCCAACGGGTGATCCTGGCGGCGGCTACCGCCAGCGTATTCCTGTTCTTTTCCCAGGTATTGGTGGGCGCGGTCAAAGTGGCGCGCGCTTACCCGGTGGACCTGGTCGGCCTACACGCCGCCACCACCGCCGCCGTGTGGGCCGCCCTGATCGTGCTGGTGGTGGCGATTGGACTGGCGAAGCGCACGGAAGAGGAAGAACGCCAGGAAGCCCGCGAGCCGATCCCCCTGGGCGAGCGCGCCCGGGACCTGTTGGTGCTGGCCAAGCCAATCATCGTGCTCTTGCTGCTGGTGACTACTTACGCCGGCATGGTGGTGGGCGGGCGCGCTTTGCCCTCCCTGTCGCTGACGTTGTGGACCCTGCTGGGTGGGGCGCTGGCCGCCGGCGGCTCTTCGGCCATCAACCAGTACATCGACCGCGACCTGGATCGCCGCATGCAGCGCACGGCCAAACGCCCTCTGGCCGCCGGGCGCATGACCCCGGCGGAGGGATTGGCTTACGGCATTGCCCTGTGCATCGCGGCTTTCTACCTCATGGCGAATTTCGTCAACCTGTTGGCCGCGCTGCTCTCGCTGGCGGGGATGATCTATTACGTGCTGCTGTACTCGATCCTGTTGAAGCGCGCCACGGTGCAGAACATCGTCATCGGCGGCGGCGCGGGAGCCATCCCGCCCATGGTGGGGTGGGCGGCCGCGACCGGCAGCCTGAACGTGCCGGCCCTGTTCCTGTTTGCCATCGTCTTTTTGTGGACGCCGCCGCACTTTTGGGCCCTGGCCCTGGTGCGCCGCAACGATTACGCCCGCGCCGGGGTGCCCATGCTGCCCGTGGTGCGCGGGGAGCGCGTCACGCGCACGCAGATTTTTATCTACACCCTCGAGCTGGTGGGGTTGACCCTGTTGCTGCCCCTCTTCAGGATGGCGGGCAGCCTCTTCCTGGTCTCGGCGCTGGTGCTGGGCGGGGCCCTCATCTATCAGGCCTGGAGAGTGCTGCGCAAGGGCGGCAATAAGACCGCCTGGATGATGTATCGCTATTCCAGCATGTACCTGGCGCTGCTCTTCGCGGCCCTGGTCTTAGATGTGCTGGTGCATTTTTAGGGGGAGGCGGCTTTAAATCAAGCGCTCAAGCGGGTCGTGACGCCCAGGAAGCTCGCCAGCGCCGCGACTTCACTCTCGATGGCGGGGAGCAGCTCTGCGGCCAGCTCTTCGAAGGGATCGATGCTGATCTCCAGGAGATCGCGGCGCGCACGGGCTTTCCACGTTCCCACTGCCCGGCCCTCTGCCAGGAGCACCGGGTTGACCATCCCGCCCCCCCGGTTGATGCGCTTTTCGTGCTCAGGCGCCACGACCAGCTCCCGGTTGGCGTATCCCAGCAGGTAGGCGTCGAACCTGGGCAGGAGCCTCACCCGCGGAGGAGGAGCGTGCAGCTCGTTCCAGTCCATCTGCTCGACCTGGGCTTTGAGCATCCAGGCCGGGCCGTTGCGGATGTCCACCGGCTCTATCTCGGCGGCGATCAGGCTCCAGGCGCTGCGCGCCTCCCCAAGCTTCAACCCCGACCAGGCGGCCAGGTCTTCCGGCCTGGCCGGCGCGTAAGCCGACAGGTAACGGCGGGTGAGCTCGGCCAGGGCCGCCTCGCGCGGCAGGGCCCGCCCCACTTTCACCCAATCTTCGACGAGCACGTAAGTGGGCTCGCCGCCCCGATCGGGGCCCAGGCAGAAGAGGCCCTCCAGGGCTCCCCGGCTGATGAGGTAAGGGCGCGCCTGGCCCTCGATCTTTAGGCCCTGGGCGCCCAAGTACTGCACGATTTCCCCCCGGGTGAGCGGCCCCCGGCTGGCGAGCGCCTCCCGCAGGAGGCGTAAGCCCAGGCCCAAGGTCTCCTCGTCTAATCCCAGCTCTGCGTAGCGGCGCCGGCTGCCGGCAATAAAAACCGGTCCCAGCAAGGGAATCAGCCAGCCCAGGTCTTCGGCGGCGATAAAGTGGAGCGTGCCGCGTAGCCCCCACGTGCGGACGATGGAGTGCTCGCGCAGGCGCGCCTCTTCGACGTCGGCGAGCTTTAACCCCCGGCTGCGCACCCCGATGGCCAGATTGGCGGCGGGCACATCCTGGGCCTGGATTCCACACAGGGCCCTGACGATCTGGGCCGGTGTAGCCTGTGCATCGAAAGATTGGCGGACGAGACGCTGGAAGCCCAGGCGCAGCAAGCGAGTCTGGGAATCGTTCAGAAGAAGAGCCATCCGGATCGGGTCATTGCAAGCGCAGCAAGACTTTTCCCCGTTCCCACAGATCTTCCAGGCGGTAATAAGTGCGCTGGTCGGGTGAAAAGAGGTGGACTACCACGTCCCCAAAATCCGCCAGCAGCCAGCCATCGCGGGGGGAACCTTCCAGGCGCGCGGAAATCTCGAACTCACTCTTTGCTTTTTGGAGCACAGCTTCTGCCAGGCCGTCCAACATGCGGTCGCTGGTCCCAGAACAGATCACGAAATAATCTGTGAACGAGGCAATTTCGCGGATATCCAGGAGGACGATGTCCTCACCTTTTCTTTCTTCGAGTGCGTTTACGAGACTGCGTGCCATTTCCAATGTATCCAGGGTTCACCTCACGGAGTGCGGATCGGATGTCGATGAGCTCGTCATCGGGGCGACAGGGTTCTTTCCCGTCCAGGGGATTTTAACATAAAGTTGGGAAGATGGGCATATTCCGTTTAAGCCGCAGGCGGCGCGGGAGCGAGCGGCGCAGAGAACTGGGGGGTGTAAATGGCGCCCCCCGGCTGCAAGTCGCTTTTGAACAGCATCACCCGGCTCACGTTGACGCGTCCGAGGAGGCCCACTTTATAGTCCACGAGATGATCGCCAATCTGGGTCACGTCCTCGTGCGACGCATTGTGGGAGATGCGCGCCAGGGTCAGGTGAGGGGTGAAGGCGCGGTCTTCGGCGGCATATCCCAGGCGGATCGTTTCTGTCTCAATCGAATGTTGCAAGGCGGTCAAATCCGGGGGCGCTTCGATGCCTATCCAGATCACCCGCGGGCGGCGCAAGGCGGGAAAGGCCCCCAGGCTGCCTACGCTCAGCTCGAAGGTATGATGTTTGGCCGCTTCGGAGGCCAGGATCTTGGTCAATAGCTCCAGGTTAGTGGGAGAGACCTCTCCCAGGAATTTCAGGGTGAGGTGGATGTTCCTGGCCGGCACCCAGCGCACGGCGTTCACGTGGCTTATCTTCTGCAGATAGGTAGATACGTCATCCAGCTTCTTGTGGATATCGGCGGGCATATCTATAGCAATAAAAGCGCGTATAACCGGCATGGTCTCTCTGTGCTGCTCGGGGAGCAATAAATCAGACACATTCACTCTTGTTCTAAGAGTATAAGACCTTGAGAAACGCCTGTCAAGTTGAGATGCGTTGTTTTTCTGTCAACTTTTGCCAACTTTTGCCAACCGCAGGGAGCCGCCCCGTCTGCTATAGTAGTGAAGGATCAATTGGAGGCGTCATGACCAGTGAGTGCATTTTAACCGTAGACGACGAACGACTTCCGCGATTCCTCGACCTCAGTGGGGAACAAAGCCAGCAAATCCACGCCTGCCTGGATAAATTATTTCTGGAGTTAAACGCGAGCTGTGTGTTCTTGAGCGATTTTCAGGGCCACGTCTACTCAAGAGTGGGCTGCCGGGACGACGCGCAGGTTTGCTCGGTCTTATCCGAGCTGGGCCATGGACTGGAGACGATGCTCGAGGCGACGCCCCTCTCGGGGGGCAAGCCAGACTCTGTCCACCTGGTGTACCAGGAGCGCGAGCAAGACAATCGTATTGCCGTCAACGTGGGCGAGTATTTCATGCTCGTCCTGATCGTAGCGCGGGGTGAGCACAGCGCGCGCCTGGGAACCATCTGGTACCACCTGCGCAAATGTGCGGTCGACCTGCGCGTGTTGATCGAAATCTAATCGCTTTTACTGTGGTTGAGAACATCGAGGAGAGCAATGACCAAGAAACCACATATTGGTATAGAATATGTCGCTGAGCTTCTGGCGAAAATGAATGCAGAGGGCGGATTTCTCTTTTCTGTTCTGGCGGATCAAAGAGGCGCCCCGCTTGTCCAGCAGGCAATCGGGCTGGAGGACCAAGTTCGAACGGCGGCGCTCGCTCTGGTGCAGAAGACGGCCGCACAGGTCCGTAGCCAATCGGGCAAGGCCGTCACCGATGAAATCGTCCTTTCGGGCACTCGCGGCCAACGCCTGGTCTGCCGGCCCTTTACCGCCGGAAAAACGGCGTTGATCCTGGCGATTCTGATCTCGCAGAATACCGGCTCCTACCGTGAGCTTACCAATGGGGTGATCCGGGAGATCCAGGAGCAATGGCAAGAATAAGCTCCAACCAGGTTGAAGGGGCTGGTAGGAAATCAAGCGCGTAATTAAGGGTTGCTATGAATGAAACCATCCTGATCGTAGATGATAGTCCCGATGTGGTTTTATTTCTAAGACAATATATCCTGGCCCCGCTGGGTTATAAAGTGATCACCGCGTCGGATGGCCGGAGCGGGCTGGAGATGGCGGTCTCCAAAGCGCCGGACCTGATCTTGCTGGACATGAATATGCCCCGCATGACCGGCCTGGAGATGCTGGTGGCCCTGCGCCGGACGGAATGCGAGGCCCCGGTGATCTTCATGACCGTGCACGGCTCCGAGAGCATCGTGATCGACGTGTTTCGCCTGGGGGTGCGCGATTATCTGATCAAGCCCTTCACCGTGGATGAAGTGGAACAAGCCGTCAACCGCGCCTTGCAGGAAGTGCGCCTGGCGCGCGAGAAAGAGGCCCTGGCGCGCAATCTGGCCGCTGCCGAAGCGGTGCGGCAGACGGTGATTACCCTCTCCCATTACATCAACAACAATCTGATGGTGCTGAACGGGGGCCTGGCCCTCGTGCGCGAAGAGCTGGGGGAGCAGCTCAAGCAGCAACAGGTGCTGGATCACGTCACCAAGGATTGCCAGGCCAGCCTGAACAAGATTGGGGCGGTCATCAAGGTGCTGCAAAAGGTTTCCAACGTGCAGAATACGACCTATCACGGGCAGACGCGCATGATCGACATCGAGGATGAGATGCGCAAGGAGCTGAGTATCGAGGGTCAAAAATCAACCCTGTGATGCAGTCGCGTGGCGTTTACTCACCGCTCCAAAGATATCCCTTATACCGGACGTTCTTGATATATTGAGGCCGGTCTATGTCCGGCTCGACTTTGCGGCGCAAATGGTGGATGTGCCATTTGATCGTCTCGCTGGCGACCCGCTCTTCAGCGTCGTATCCCATCACGGCCTTGACCAACTGGCGCGAGGAGACCGGTTCCGGCGCAGCGCTTGCCAGGCACAGGAGCAGGTCGAACTCGGTAGTGGTCAGGTCGAGGGGATGGTTCTCCAGCGTGGCCGTGCGATGGTAGCGGTCGATGACCAGCTTGCCGGCGTAAAGGAAGCGATGCTCCGCGCTGGGCGGCTCGCCGGGGGCGCTGGCGGTTTCCAGGCTGGTGAGGGTTTCGCGCAGGGTTTCTAATTGGGTGACCAGCGACCGGCGCTGGAGCTGTTTTTGGCGGTGCTCGAGGCCGTCTTTGACGCGCTGGCGGATGGTCTCTGGCAGGGCCGGTTTAAAGAGGTAATCGAAGGCGCCCAGGCGCAGGGCCTCGACCGCGCTTTCCAGCGTGCCGTAGCCGGTCAGGATGATGACGACCAGGTCGGCCCCTTTTTGGCGGGCGGCGTGGAGCACCTGCATGCCGTCCACCGGCTCCATGCGCAGGTCGAGCAGCATCAGGTCGTACTCATTTTCCGCCAGCTTGCCGATGGCTTCTTCGCCGCCGGCGGCTGTATCCGTCAGGTAGCCGTCGCGGCTCAAGGTGCGCTCGATCACGAAACGGATGCTGGATTCATCGTCGACGATCAAGATGCGGGCCGGCTGCATGTTCACCTCACTGTGCGATGGATAGAATGATGGCGGCCACGCATCTTTGGAGAGAAGCCTGCACGCGGATGCTGGCCGAATAGGGAGTAAGCAGCTCTCGCAGGAGGGAGAGCTGAAAATCAGCTTCGTCGATGGGGGCCGCGCTGGACGGTTGCCGGGCTTCCATCTCGATCCTGGCGAAGCGAGGCTCGCGGAGGGTGCGCAGGGCCAGCTCTCCGCCGCCGGTTTCACCGAGCAGGGCAGAAAAATCCAGGAGCAGGCTCAGCACTGCCAGATAGGTCAAGTCTTCCGTCATGGCCGAGGGCGGCAAGCCCTCGGCCAGGCCGCGAAGTCAGCCTGACCTTCTGGCGCACGAGCTCTTTGAGGGCGGTCGCGGCGGCCTCCTCTACTGCGCGGTTGACGTCCGTCACCTGGGGGCTGTGCGGGGACGGGCTGTAAATGGCGCGGATGCGATCCGCGATGCGCACCACCCGTTCCGATTCTTGCAGGCTGACCCGCAGGTAAGAATCCACTTCGGCGGCGTCCCGAGGATTCTCCAGGGCCAGGGTTAGCGCGCCCTGGATGGTCTGCATGGGGTTGTTGATCTCGTGCACCAGGCTGGCGGTCAGGCGCCCGATCGCTGCCAGGCGCACCAGGCGTAGGGAAGATGGGTCATTTGCATGGCTTGCAGGCGCGGCGCGGCCGTTTTCCCCCAGGTAGCGCCCAACACGCTGGGCGATCTCCTCGGGGAGCAGCGGTAGGAGCAAATAGTCCCTGGCGCCGGCGGCCAGCACGGGCTGCCGGTCTTCCGGACGGGCCAGGAGGGCCAGGAGGGGCAGGTCTGCGAGAAACGGGCGCCGAGCCAGGGCCTGTAAGGCCTCTCCCGGGTGGGCTTCACGGGTTGCATCCCACAGCACGAGCGTGGGGCGCTCATGTTCTGCCTCGGCAGGAAGCTGGTCTGCTCCGGAGATGCGCCGCCATCCAGTCTCTGGGATGGCTTCTGCCAGGAGGCCGGCCAGGTCTTCATTTGTAGTGATCAAAAGGGTGAGCGGCATGATGGTCATATAGACAAGTTCTATTATAGTTGATTCTGCCCAAGCTTGCTTCCCTATGCATCTATTCTCTTTTGTGGTATAAAAAATGCAGCCCTGCTGTGCTCGTGATGCCGCAAAACCGGTTTTGAGCCAACACTCTTAGTAAGGGTCTCTATCTCACGAAGGTGACGCGATAGGCCTAGGCCAAGGCGGAGCTCTCGGGTCGAGACCCACCTGCGAAAGCAGGTTCAAAATCTCGCTGCACACGGCATGGCGGGGTGCCTTTCTTTAAAGAACTTGTAAAATAGACCCTAAAGGTTTTTCTGTGCAAGGTTCCTATTGGGGAGCGGCTTGCACGAAACCTTTAGGGTCTTAATCATCTTGCTCCAAATCGATCTGGGTCACCATGCGGCAGAAGGCGCACTGGCCGGGGGCGGCGGTGGGCTGGCCGCAGGTGGGGCAGCGATGCAGCTCTTCTTCGGCCTCGACCTGGTGGGCCTGGATGAATCCCTCTTGTCTGGCTTGCAAAAAGGACAGATAGAAGACCAGCTTGGCGCCCGGGCGATCGGCTTCCAGGCGGTTGAGCTGTTCCTTGTAATAGAGCATCTTGCTGCCCTCGGCGTGGGGACACTCGTCGTATACGTAGGGGATGCCGCGCAGCAGGGCGTAGGCGGCCGTCTCGCGCTCGTAGAAGCGGCAGAAGGGCTTGGCCTTACGCGCCAGGCCGCCGGCGGCCGGCAGCACGGGCGCTTGCCGCGCGAGCAGCTCGCCGGACCAGGTGAGCACGTTGCCGAATAACACCGAGGCTTCGTCGTCCAGGTTGTGGCCGGTGACCAGCACGTCGTAGCCGCCGTCGCGGGCCACCCGGTTCAGGATGTGGCGCTTGGACAGGCCGCACACCGCGCAGGGCTTGCCGTGGCCGCGGCGCGTGCGCCAGGCCAGGTCGGGGATGGTCTCGCCGTATTGCCCGCGCACGTCCACCAACAGCAGGCGCAGGCCGCGCCGGTCGGCGAACTCCTGGGCGAACTGCTGGGATTGAGAGGAATATCCCACGCCTCCGTCGATCCCCAGGCCGATGTACACGCCGTCCACCTGGTAGCCCAGGCGCCACAGCACGTCCCACAGCGACAGCGAATCCTTGCCGCCGGAGACCGCCGCCAGGATGCGCTCCTGGGGGGTGAACATGGCGTATTTGCGGATGAAGCGCCCGGTTTGCTCGACGAACCACTCCAGGAAGTGGGGCTTGCACAGCGCCAGGTGATGCTGGCGCATGTTGATCACGGCCGCATCGGTGCATTTCTTACAGCGCATGGCGGCCTACCCTCCGGAGATGACCGCGATCAGCCTGACTTGATCCCCTTCTTTCAGGACCACATCCTCGGTGATCATCTCGCCGTCCCGGGTGGCCAGGTAGGTCTCGGGCAGCAGGCCGATCTTGTGGATGGCCTGGCCCACTTTCAGGCCGGGCTCGACTTCATACTTTTTATCGCGCACCTCTAAGATTACAGACATAGCGCCTCCAATTGGAGATTGAATTCTAACCGCGCTTGCCTTTGCGGTCAAATAAACGCCGGCAGCGGACAACGGAATGCGTCCACGGATTTCACGGAGGACAAAAGAGCCGTTTGACCTATTGAAAATCGCCGGTTATCCGTCTACAATAAGATTATCCCTCATCCTTAGCGGTTTTGATAAATCCAAAAATCTGGAGGCATTCTTGAGCAGCTCGAAGCTGGTGAATTGTGCGGGCGTGTTCGTGACGCCAGACGTGGAGAGAACCGCTGCCTATTACCGGGAAGTGCTGGGGTTTCGCGTGGTGCAGCACTACGAAAACGTCGAGAAATTCGCGGCCCTCTACCGGGACGAGGTCGAGATCGTGGTAGTGCAGGCCCAATACGGGGAAGTGCTTTCCAACCGGCGGCGCTACGGGGCCGGTTACGACGCCTACCTGGATCCCGAGGAGGTCGAGGGCGTCGACCCGCTGTACGCGGAATGGAAGGCAAACGGGGCCAGGATCGTCAGCCCACCGGCCATGACGCCTTACGGCAGTTACGAGTTCGTCCTCGAGGACATCGACGGGCGCCTGATCGGCGTGGGCCGGATCAAGCGCAAGGAGGTCTTCTTTGGGCAGGAGGTCGCCCAGGGCGGCGTTCTGCCTTGAGAGTTTCCACAACTTAGCGATTGGGTATCGTTCCTATCCTGGCGTGGATCGAAAGGATGCGCTCATGAGAAAAGGAATCGGTATTCTCGGTGTCCTGATCCTGGTGGCCTCTTCCAGCTTCTTCGTTGATATCCGGCCCGGGCAGGCGGCCTCGCTGGCTGCCGGCGGGGGCAGCTTCGCCTGGGATGGGAAGGATCCCTTCCACCAGCCCGCCGCCACCAGTGATTATACCGGCAGCGGCGACGTGGATGGGGATGGCGCCTTTACGGCCGCGGACCTCACGCTGGCGCAGCGCATGGCCGGCGGCCTGGCGGCCCCCAACGTCCGCGCGGACGTGAACGGGGACGGCGCGGTCGATTCCGAGGACGCTCTCCTGATTCAGGAGGCCCTGGCGGGCGGCAGGCTGCCGGCCTGGTGGAATCAACTGGCCTCGCGCGCGGAGAGGGACGCCTGGGTGACCCGCGTCCTGGCGCTGGACCTCACCAACCAGCACCCCTATTTCGACCAGTGGTTCGTGTGCTATGATTTCGCCGTGCAGTTGTTCCTGCACGCGGCCTTCGACCGCGCCGACCTGCTGGACACGCAGTACGATGGCGGGCAGACCTTTTTCAACCTGCCCATGTACATGGTCAGCATCAGCTCACCCGGCTTCGGGCACGCTATCGACGCCATCCTGGTGGGCGACGACCCGCTCAGCTTCGCGGACTGGCGCTTCATCGAGCCGCAAACGGACCAGGATTTCAACTGGGACAGCCGCCCGGTGGGCACCCAGGTGAACGTCAACGTTCAGGATCAGGTGGCGAGCAACCACGCCAGCATCTCTACCCGGGTGGTCTTTGCGAAGACTGAGACGGGCTGGGTATTGACGAGTTACAGCCCCGACCTGCTGCTCTCCCGGGGCCAGCCTACCTCGCAAGCGCCCGATAACCACGCGGATCTGTGGAATCCACGCGTGCTGCCGCTGGGCTCCGGCCTGCTGTTTTACGAGCGCGCCCGCGAGGATCTGACGCGCACCACCGATATCTTTATGGCCGGGCTGCCTTTTGTAGACCCCTCGGACGGCTCGCCCCTGGTAGGAGGCGCGCAATACAGCCGCTTGCTGGACGCGGCGATCGGCCCGGACGGCAAGGTGTACCTGCTGTGGAAGGGCAAACCGGATTACAACCCGGGCATCTTCCAGGCCGTGCTCGATCCGCGCACGAGCAGCCTGGTGGACACCCGGCGGGTGGTCTCGAACGATCCCTTCGTGCGTATGGGGCGTATCGTCGCCCTGCCGAATGGGGATCTATATGCCTTCTGGCTCAAGAACCCGGCGGTGCGGGACGACGCCAGCCGCGGCATCTATTGGACGCGCCTGAAATTTGGAGATACCGTGTGGGAGGCTCCCGAGAAACTGTCCACGCCGAACGATACTTACCCGGAGTGGCCGGGTTGGGTGAGCCGCGACCTGCTGCGGTATCACTTCGACGTGGCCGTCCTTGCCAACGGCGATATGTGGGTGGCCTGGGCCGAGCCGCGCTTCGATTCGGATCAGTCCGACCTGTACACCGTGCTTTTCGAGCAGGGTGCGCCGGGCGCGCCGGTCGATATCGGCACGGACGACGTGCGCGGGGTGGCCTTGGCGGTCGATTCTACGGGAGTGGCGCACCTGGCCTACTGGCTGGGGAAGCGCCAGGACCAATACGGCGCGGAAGGCCGCGGCAACCTGGTGACCCGCGAGTACCTGGGCGGCGCCTGGTCAGAGCCGCAGATGCTGGATGATAGCGGCGGCGCTTGCTGCGCGCGCATGGCAGCCGGGGCGCACGGCGACGTTTACCTGGTGTGGGAACGGGAGACGCAGGGCGCGGTAGCGCCGGTGTGGAGGGAGTTCTCCCACGGGGCCTGGAGCCCTGCGCAGACCCTGGAGGTGCGCGCTGGGGCGCAGGCCTGGTACCCCGGCGTGGCGGTCTTCCCGGGGGAGCGCCCCGTCTTCTACTGGTCCGCGCGCTCGGCGGACGAGGTGAGCTTGCAGACCACTGCGTTGAATTGGCCGGTGTTCCTGCCGGCGGTGATTAGATGAGGCCGGGGCGGGGGAAACAGGGGTATAGTTAAGCATGGTCACTTTTATCTCGCTGTTGCGCGGCATCAACGTGAGCGGTCAAAACCGGATTCCCATGGCGGAGCTCAAAGAGCTGTACGCTGCGTTGGGTTTCACCAACGTGGTCACTTATGTGCAGAGCGGCAACGTGGTGTTCGACTGCGCCGGCCAGGACGCCGCGCAGGTCGCCGCGAGGATCGAAGCCGGCATCACGCGCACTTTCGGGCACACGGTGCGCGTCTTACTGCGCGACCAGGATCGTTTCCGGCAGCTCGTCCAGGGCAACCCTTTCACGCAGGGGAGGAACGAGGACCCCGCCCGGCTGCACGTGACTTTCCTGGCCGAGGCGCCGGCGGAAGCGGCGCTGAGCCGCCTGGCGATTCCATCTGGCGCGCAGGATGAATTCGTGATAGCCGGCCAGGAGGTGTATCTCTTCTGCCCAAACGGGTACGGCCGCACCAAATTGTCCAACGACTTCTTCGAGCGCAAGCTGGGCGTCAGCGCCACCACGCGCAACTGGAAGACGGTGTGCGCGCTCCACGAGCTGGCGGAGCAAAGGGGATAAGTGTACGTATTTGGTAGACGCGTTGATAACCCCGAAAGCATTTGCCGGCCTAAGGGACTTTCATTATTCAGGGAAGGGGACTCAATTGAGGCTTAGTTTCTTGCGGACGAAGAGGCGAACATTTTTCGAAATTTTCAATGCCATTTTCGCTTCGTCTTTGTCTGCGTTCTGTCCTGGGTAACGGGTTCTTACAGCGTAACTATCCAGCCCGCGTAACTCTGGTTCCAGGACTGAGAAGGTCGGGTCGGCATCCAAACAAAGCGAAACTAACTCAACCAGGTTGTGGATATGAGGGATGTCCCTCCCTGACTCTTGGAGCCAGGCTTTTAGGTATTTTTCCACGGTTTGTTGAGCGTGAAAGCAAACCGCATCGTAATTGGGGCGATGGCGAGCGCGATACTCGCGCTGCGCCGTAAGCATATCGCCCTCCGCTTTTTCAATCCATTCAATCGTTAGCGGATTCATACAGGGTAACGCCTCGCCGGACGATCTCTTTCAGAAATGAGTCGCCCCATTCCAGTCGTTGCGCCAGATGTTGGGGGGTAAAAACAATCAAGTCTAGGCCAAAGCGATAGGGAATTTGCCTGGCGATTTCAGCGGCTTGCCGGGTTTCGGAAAGGTGCGTCTCCATAATTACCAATAAATCCACATCGCTTTCTGGGCGAGGGTTGCCATAAGCATAGGAACCAAACAGGATGATCTTTTGAGGATGGAATAGAGCTGTGATTTGCTCTACCAGTTCTTGAATCGCAACCTGGGGGATTTGAGTCCGGTTGGGAATGGTTGGAACGTTAAGCAAAGTGCTCATGGCTTCATTATACAACAGGGATATCCCCAGGTACGCAGCTTTAGCGAATCGAATCTGGCCCCGGCTTCTTACCGGATATTTTTGCAAGGATGATCGCCTGCAAACCTGCCCTTCCCTGAAGGGATCGGATCGCAACCTTGCGAAGGGCGAGCTCGCGGACCAATTAGCCTTGCAGAGATTGGCCGGTCATGCGGACTACCCTTCCCTGAAGGGATGCTTCGCGATCGCAAGGTTTGGATTACTGGGATTCCTGCATACAGACCAGGAGCGCGCGCGCGACGCCCTGCGGCTCGGCCTGGGAGATGGCCAGCACAGGTTGCTCGAAGGCGGAAAGATCCACATCGCTCAATGGGAGCGAGCGCACGCTGGCGTCCAGCTCGCTTTTCAAGACATAGCCGATGGCGCCGGGGTTGGAGGCCACCGCCTGGAGCATGGCGGCCGGGTCGGGAGCCGGGTAAGCCAGGGGCGTCAGCCCCGCGTTCCCCAGGACGGCCACGTCGAAGGCCGCGCGCAGGTCATCGCCCGGCGGGTAGGCCCACACCTGGATGGCGCCGCCCGATTGCCCCTGCCCGCCAGCCAATGCATCCCAACTCTTGATCTTTCCGCTGAAGATGCCTTGCAGGTCGGCCAAAGACAGATCTTGCACCGGGTTATCCGGGGGAACGATCACCACTATCTCATCCTGACCCACCTGGGCCAGGAAGCCGGGCGAGGCGGCGGGGACTCCCAGGCGCAGGGCGAAGTCTGCCCCGGAGGGGTCCAGCGCCCCGGCGGGAGTCTCGTCCACCACCAAGCCGGCGCCCACCTGGGCGGCGCAGGCGTGCAGGCGTGCGGTCAGCGGCTGCGCGGCGGGGGTGAACTGCACGCGCACCACGGGCAGGGTGGGGATGGGCGAGGCCGCCTGAGGCTGGCAGGCCGCCAGCAAGAGCGTGGCCGCGATTCCCAGGCGCTTAAGCAGGGAGAGAAGCATGGGCCGAAAGGGGGTAGGAAGGCATCTCGAATGGGTTGCGCATAGCCGGTAAAGGCTTCACAGCTCTCGCTCCCAGTTGTCCAGGAAAGTGGCCGCGAACTGGTCGAAAGTCCCCTCCAGGATGGCGCGCCGCATGGCGCGCACCAGCCCCAGCAAGATGTGGATGTTGTGGATGGACAGCAGGGTGGCGGCCAGCATCTCGCGCGCGGCGATCAGGTGGCGCAGGTAGGCGCGGCTGAAGTTGCGGCAGGTATAGCAGGTGCAGCTCTCGTCGATGGGACGCGCGTCGTGCGCAAAGCTGGCGTTGAGCAGATTCAGCCGCCCGTCCCAGCTCATGGCGGCGTTGTGGCGCGCCAGGCGGGTGGGCAGCACGCAGTCGAAGATGTCCACGCCGCGCAGCACGCCGTTCACCAGATCCTGGGGTGAGCCCACCCCCATCAGATAGCGCGGCTTATCCTCGGGCAGGCAGTCGTTGACGATCTCGAGCATGGCGTTCATCTCGGCTTTGGTCTCGCCCACCGAAAGCCCGCCGATGGCGTGGCCGGGGAAGCCCAGCCGCCCGATACAACGCGCGGATTCTTCGCGCAGGTCGGGGAACGCGCCGCCCTGCACGATGCCGAACAGGGCCTGGTCGGGGCGGGTCTTGGCTTGCAGGCAACGCTCTGCCCAGGCGTGCGTGCGCCGCATGGCGTTCTCGATGTAGGGCCGGTCGTAGGGCATGGCGCACTCGTCGAAGGCCATGATGATGTCGGCCCCCAGGTTTTCCTGGATGGAGATCGATTTTTCGGGAGTGAAGCGGTGGATCGAGCCGTCGATGTGGCTCTTGAAGGTCACCCCATCCTCGTCCACCTTGCGCATCTGCGCCAGGGAAAACACCTGGAAGCCGCCCAAATCGGTCAGCATGGGCCGCTCCCAGCCCATGAAGTGGTGCAGGCCGCCCATCTCGGCCACCAGCTCGTCGCCCGGGCGCAGGTAGAGGTGGTAGGTGTTGGACAATACCAGGCCGGCGTCCAGCTCGCGCAATTGCGCCGGGGTCAGCGCCTTGACGGTGGCCTGTGTGCCGACCGGGGCGAACACCGGCGTTTGCAGGTCGCCGTGCGGAGTGTGAAACGTGCCTGCGCGGGCTTTGCCCTGGCGGGCCTGGATGCTGAAGTTGAAGAGAGTGTCTGAATCGCTCATTTTTTGCAGCCGTGTCGTATTGTATCCGATTTTTGGGCGCGGCCCAAGTTTCTGGCGGGGCAGCCCGTAGAAGGCGATTATAATACAGAGGCATCCTAAGGAGATCATTTATGCCGCCTCGCTTAAAGAAACGCTGGCAGGTCGCTGCCCCCATCACAGCGCAAGCTGAAAAAGCCCTGGAGATTTACCCCGCTACCATGCGACAGATCCTCTTCAACCGGGGGCTAAATTCGGCGGAGAAGGCCGGCGCTTACCTGGCGGCCAGCCTCCCCGTGGGGACCGACCCGTTCGGCATGATCGGCATGGAAGCCGCCGTGGAACGCCTGGCCCTGGCCATCCAACGCCAGGAAGCAGTCGCCGTGTACGGGGATTATGACGTAGACGGGGTCACGGCCACGGCGCTCCTGGTGCAGGTGTTGCGTGCGCTGGGAGCTTCGGTGAGAGAGTACATCCCCAACCGCTTCGATGAGGGCTACGGCTTGAACAACGAGGCCCTGGACGGCCTGGCGGCGGAGGGGATTGGCGTGGTGGTGACCGTGGACTGCGGCATCCGCTCGCTGGCCGAGGCCGAGCACGCTCGTGAGCTGGGGCTGGACCTGATTATCAGCGACCACCACCAGCCCCTGGACGATCTGCCTGCGGCGCTGGCGGTGATCAACCCCAAGCAGGCCGGGGACGCTTATGCGGATAAAGACCTGGCCGGGGTAGGGCTGGCTTACAAGATCGCGCAAGCCCTGGCCCGGCAGGTGGACGGCGCTGGCTTGCAAGTGGAAAGCTGGCTGGACCTGGTGGCGCTGGGCACGGTGGCCGACCTGGCCCCTTTGACCGGTGAGAACCGCGCCCTGGTGCGCGCGGGGTTGGAGCGCATTCGCCACCCTCAACGCCAGGGGCTGCTTTCCCTGGCGCTGGCGTCCGGGCTGGACCTGCAAAAGATCAACGCTATGGACATTGGCTTCGTGCTCGGCCCGCGCTTGAACGCCGCCGGGCGGCTGAAATCGGCCCTGGCTGCTTTCGGGCTGCTCATGACGGAGAACGTGCGCGAAGCTGGCGACCTGGCCCAGAAGCTGGACAACCAGAACCGCGAGCGCCAGCAGCTCACCCGCGATATCCAGGCGCGCGCCGAGGAGCTGGCCCTGGCCAACAACCCCGACGCGTTGTTGATCTTTGCCGCCGACGCCAGCTTCAACCCCGGCGTGGTGGGGCTGGCGGCTTCGCGCCTGACGGACACCTACTATCGTCCCGCCATCGTCGCCGCGCAGATGGGCGAGTTCACGCGCGGCTCCTGCCGCAGCATTCCCGAGTTCCACATTACCGAGGCCCTGGATCGATGCCAGGATCTGTTGGTGCGGCACGGCGGGCACGCGGCGGCGGCGGGCTTTACCGTGCACAACTCGAAATTGCCCGAGCTGGTGGAACGCTTGCAAGCCATCGCGCAGGAGAAGCTGGGCGGCCTGGACTTGCAGCCGGTGGCCTTCGCCGACCTGGAGCTGCCCCTCTCCGATCTCAAGCCCCCTATGCTGAACGACCTGGATCGATTGCAGCCCACCGGTTACGGCAACCCGGAGGCGGTGTTCGTCTCACGCGGCCTGCGCGTGGTTCAATCGAGGCCGGTAGGCAAGGAAGGCTTGCATTTGAAAATGAAGGTTTCGGATGGCTGGATCACTTACGACGCGATTGCCTTCCGGCAGGGGCATTGGCACGCGCAATTGCCGGCGCAGGTGGATTTGCTGTACACCTTCGAGCGCAATTATTATCAGGGGCGGATGGATTTTCAGCTCAACGTGCGGGATATCAGGCCGTCTGGCGAGTAAACCTTGCTAAATACCAACCTTCCCAAGGTTTGGCGGAAGAGTGCAGCCCTTTTTACCCAACCTTGCGAAGGTTAGCCTTTTAGTCCACAAAGCGGTACTTGATCAGCGTCCACAAGGCCACGAAAGCGTCTGAGGCGTGGATCTTCTTGCCTTGCGAGTAATCGCGCGGGTTGAAGGTGATGGGCACCTCAAAGATGCGGATGTGGCGCTTCAGGATCTTGGCGGTGAACTCCGGCTCGAAGTCGAAGCGCCGGGCGTGCAGGGGAACGCCCTGCATGGTGGCCCGCCGGAAGACTTTATAGCCGGTCTCCATATCGCTGAGGATGTTGTTGTACAGGATGTTGGTGACCAGGGTCAGGATCTTGTTGGCCACCATGTTCCAGAACAGGATCGGGCGCCTGGCGCCCCCCAGGAAGCGCGAGCCGTAGACCACGTCGGCGATGCCCTCTTCGAGCGGATGCAGCAGGTTGGGGTAATCGCGCGGGTCGTACTCCAGGTCCGCGTCCTGAATGATGAGCACCTCGCCCGTGGCGTTTTGGATGCCGGTGCGCACGGCGGCGCCTTTTCCCTGATTGTGGTCGTGTAAAATCACACGGATCGGACCCTGTCCGTTCAGTTCGGCCAGCACGTCGCGCGTGCCGTCGACGGACCCATCGTCCACCACGAGGATCTCGCTGACCAGGCCGGTAGCTTCGACGCGCTTCAAGATCTCGCGGATGGTCTCGATTTCATTGTATGCCGGGATGATGACAGTGACATTCATAGCTCCCGATTATACCGGGCGAAAAAGTATCTGGCAAGTCTTTGGTGGCGCTGAGCCTGGCGTGCTATAATTCAGGCGTTATCCGTTCATGAGCCTGGGAGGTAAATCATGTGTCCAATGTCGGTGAAATCATCCGCCCCTGAAAGTGCATCGAGCGCGGCCTTCTTGCCGCCCTCGATCAATAAAGTCGAAGACACCGGGCTTTCTCCGCTTTGGATTCAGGACCTTTCCTTGAAAATCCTGTATTTCCAGGGGTACCTGACGGGCTTCAAGATTGCCGAAGAGCTGGCGCTGCCCTTTGCCGGGGTGGTGGACCAGATTCTGGATACCCTCAAGCGCGAGAAGCTGGTGGAGATCAAGTCTTCCCAGATGGGGCTGGGTGAAGGCGCCTACCAGTACGCCATCACCAGCGCTGGCATCGCGCGGGCCAGGGAGGCCCTGGATCGCAGCCAATACGCCGGCCCCGCTCCGGTGCCCCTCGAGGTGTACAACGAGTCCATCCGCCGCCAGAGCCGCGGGCGCATGTTGGTGACCAACCGCTCCATGCGCCAAACGCTGTCGCAACTGGTGCTCACGGAAAAGACCTTCCAGCGCATCGGCCCGGCGGTGAATTCCGGCACCTCCATCTTTCTGTATGGCCCTCCCGGCAACGGCAAGACCAGCGTGGCGCGCGCCATCGGCGACCTGATCCTGACCCAGGTCATGTACATCCCTTACGCCCTCTACGTAGACGGTCAGGTGGTCAAGCTGTACGATTCCGTCAACCACCAGCTCGCTCCGGAGGAGGAGTCTGCCAGCGGGACGGGCTCTTTGCGGAGCAACACCCGCCGCGACCCGCGCTGGGTGCGCATCCGCCGGCCATTCATCGCCGTGGGCGGCGAGCTGACCCTGGCCGGGCTGGACCTGGTCTTCGACGATACGCACCGCTTCTACGAAGCGCCCTTCCAGGTGAAGGCCAACGGCGGTATCCTGCTGATCGACGATTTTGGGCGCCAGCAGGTGCGTCCGAGGGATCTGTTGAACCGCTGGATCGTCCCCCTGGAAAGCCGCTTCGACTATCTGACCCTGCACACCGGGCGCAAGATCGAGGTGCCTTTCGACGTGCTGATCGTCTTTTCAACCAACCTGCCGCCCAAGGACCTGGTGGACGAGGCCTTCCTGCGCCGCTTACGCCACAAGATCGAGATCGGCGACCCCAATTACGAGGAATACCGCGAGATCTTCAAGCGCGTGGCCGCGCAGAAGGGCGTCGAGTACAGCGACCAGGGCCTGGCCTATCTCCTGCAAGAATGGTACATCAAGCGCAACCGCAAGATGCGCGCTTCTCATCCGCGAGACCTGTGCGATCAGATCCTGGACATTGCCCGCTATCTGGCCGAAGAGCCGGCCATGACGCCTGAGATGATCGACCGGGCAGGTGAATCCTATTTCGTAGAGCTGTGAACCCTCTGCGTTCCCTTCCTCGCCCGCTGATTCTGGCCCACCGGGGGGATAGCGCGCACGCCCCCGAGAACACTTTGGCTGCTTTCCGGCTGGCGGTGGAGAAGGGCGCGCACGGCGTCGAGCTGGACGCCAAGCTGAGCGCGGACGGCGTGGCCGTGGTGATGCACGACGCCACGGTCGAGCGCACCACGAACGGTAAGGGCGCTGTGTCCGCGCTGCCCCTGGCCGAGATTAAGGCGCTGGACGCGGGCAGCCACTTCTCGGAGGCGTTTGCCGGCGAGCCCGTTCCTACCCTGGAAGAAGTCTTCGCGGCCCTGGGGGACCACACCTTGATCGACGTCGAGCTGACCAATTACGCCTCACCCTTCGACGACCTGCCGGAACGGGTGGCGGAGCTGGTGCGCAGGTTCCACCTCGAGGAGAGCGTGATCCTGACTACCTTCCATCCGGTCACTCTGTTGCGCGCCTGCCGGCTGCTGCCTGACCTGCCCATGGGCCTGCTGGCCCTGCCGGGCAGCGCGGGCGGCCCCTCGCGCGCCTGGCCGGGTACGTGGCTGCAGCACGAGATCCTGATCCCCAACGAGGCCGACGTCTCGCCGGCCCTGGTAGAGAGAGCACACGTGCAGAAGCGCGCCCTGTATGCCTACACGGTGGACGAGCCTGAGAGGATGCGCTGCCTGGTGGAGATGGGCGTGGACGGACTGATCAGCGACGACCCGGCCCTGGCATTGCAGGTGGTGGAGAGGGCGCCGGTATGACCCATTCGCCCCGTTTCCCGGAATTGGCTTTGGAGGAGCTTCCGCGGTGAAAAAGCTGCGCCGTTTGACGAACTGGCTGGTCGCTCGTCAGCCTGCTTCTGGCAGGGCTTTCTCCTTTCCAGGCCGGGTTGGCTCAATCGGGCGACCCTGCTGTGGAGGCGCAGACGATCCTCAAGCAGCTTTCCCCTGAAGAGCGCGTCGGCCAGCTCTTTTTGGTTACCTTTAAAGGCACCGATGTGGGGGAAAGCTCGCAGATCTACGATCTGATCACCAATCATTTCGTGGGCGGGGTAGTGCTTTCGGCGGCCAACGATAATTTTTCCAATGTGGCCTCCTCCAATGCCTCCACCAATACCACTGCCACCCCCAGCACTCCCAGCTCTCCCGGCTCCGCTGCCCAGGGGGCCTACAACCTGGTTTCACAGATTCAGTCGGTGAACTGGCAGGCTTCTCAGGTTGGGCCGAGCAATAAGAGCCTGGGGCTGGCCGGGCCGCGGGAATATATTCCCATGTTCGTGGGCACATCCCAGGAAGGGGACGGCTATCCAAACGACCAGATCCTCTCCGGGATGACGCCCCTGCCGGATTTGATGGCGATCGGGGCTACCTGGGAGCCCAAGATGGCCGAAGACGTGGGTGCGGTGATGGGGCGCGAGCTGGCGGCCATGGGCTTCAATCTCTACCTGGGCCCATCGCTAGACGTGTTGGATCCGCTTCAGAGCGGCGCTGGGATCGACCTGGGAACGCGCACCTTCGGAGAAAACCCCTATTGGGTGGGGCAGATGGGGCAGTCCTATATCAGCGGCCTGCACGCCGGCAGCGACGGTCGCCTGGCGGTGATCGCCAAGGATTTTCCGGGCGAGGGCAGCGCCGACCGCCCGCCGGATCAGGAAGTAGCCACGGTCAGCAAGACGCTGGACCAGCTCAAGCAAGATGAGCTGGCGCCTTTCTACGCGGTTACGGGCAATGCCCCTAACCCCCAGGCGGCTACGGACGGCGTGCTGGTGGCCCACATCCGCTACCAGGGCTTGCAGGGCAATATTGGCCCCACGACGCGCCCGGTGAGCTTCGACCCCGCCGCGCTGTCCCTTTTGATGAACATGTCTCAATTCGCTACGTGGCGCAGCGGGGGCGGGCTGGTGATCAGCGACGACCTGGGCAGCCGCGCCGTGCGGCGCTTCTACGATCCCCTGGGCCAATCCTTCGATTCGCGCCAGGTGGCCCGCAACGCTTTCCTGGCCGGCAACGACCTGCTTTACGTGGACAACTTCACCGCCAGCGGCGATCCCGACAGCTATACCAGCATCGTGAGGACCCTGGATTTCTTCGCCCAAAAATACCGGGACGACTCCACCTTCGCCCAGCGGGTGGACGCCTCCGTGCTGCGCATCCTCGAAATGAAGCTCAAGCTGTACAAGACCTTCTCCCTGTCTCAGGTGACCCCGCCGGCGTCGGGCATGGACCAGGTGGGCCAGAGCCAGCAAGTGGTGGATGAAGTCGCCCGCCAGGCGGGCACGCTCATCAGCCCGGACGTGAAAGACCTGGATAGCGCCCTGCCTCGCCCGCCGGGATCTATCGACCGCATGGTTTTCTTTACGGACGTCTTGCCTTACCGCCAATGCAGCACCTGTACTGAACAAAACGCGATGCCCGCGGATGAGATGGAGAACGCCATTTTGCGCCTGTATGGCCCCCAAGCCGGCGGACAGGTCTATCAGAACCGCATGTCCTCGTATTCCTTCACGGACCTGACCAATATGCTGAACGGGACGGAAGATTCTCAGACGGTAGAGAACGATATCCGTACGGCAGACTGGATCATCGTTTCCATGTTGAACGTCACCAACGATCGCCCGGACTCGAGCGCTTTTCAGCGATTGCTTTCCCAGCGCCCCGATCTGCTGACCAACAAGCGCGTCATCGTGTTTGCTTTCAACGCGCCCTATTACCTGGATGCTACCGACATCTCCAAAATCACCGCCTATTACGGGCTGTACAGCAAGACGCCGGCTTTTATCGACGCGGCTGCCCGCATCCTGTTTCAAGAACAGACTCCCAAAGGCGCTCTACCCGCCTCGGTGCCGGGGGCGGGCTACGTCTTGAGTCAGGCGATCCAGCCGGACCCCAGCCAGGTGATCTCCCTGTATCTGGATACGCCGGAGACGCCTTCTCCCAGTGGCACGCCAACGCTGCTTCCGGCGCCTTCGCTGGCGCCCACGGCAGTGCCCACTTTCAAGGTGGGAGATACGCTGCCGCTGCGCACGGGCGTGATCACGGATCAGAACGGCAACCCCGTGACGGACAATACCCCGGTGGACTTCACTTTCACCACGACCGTAGACGTAGGCGGTACGCAATCTACGGACGTGGTGGTCTTCACCGTGCAAGGCGTGGCGCGCACGACTTACCATATCGACAACGCCGGCCTGCTGGAGATTCGGGCGAGTAGCGGCCCGGCCACGTCCTCCGACATTTTGCGCCTGGACATCAAGGCGGGCACGGGCGCGGCCATCACCGCTATCGCTCCGACTCCCGTTCCCACGGAAACGCCGGCGCCCACGCTGACGCCGGCGGCGACGATCTTGCCTACGGCGCTGCCGGCGGCCGGCGACTTGGGGCGCCCTATTTTTGGCGAATGGATCCTGGCCATGCTGGTGATCGCTGCCGGGGCCGCGCTGGCTTACACCACCGGGAACTGGTGGGTGTCCTTGCGCTGGGGGGTGCGCTGGGGATTGTGTACGGTGCTGGGAGGGCTGCTGGCTTATTCCTACCTGGCGCTGGGAATGCCGGGCGGTTCTAGCTGGCTGGAATCGGTTGGGATGCTAGGGGTTTTGGAAGTGACGCTGCTGGGCGCCGGCCTGGGATGGGGAAGCGGCCTGATCTGGCGCAGTTGGGCAGAGCAGGTGAAAAGGGCCAAGTGATCTTTATCTTATCAACGTGGCTACCAGGCTGAAAAAGGCCAATCCGGCGGCAACATAGACCAGAATCCTCTCGGGCGAGGATTGCACGTAATCGATGGGGGTCGTAAGGGCGCGGCTGATTGCCGGGCGGACGGGCGGGTTGAAGCCCCCCAAGAGCGCCTGGCGGAAGGCGTCCACCGTGAGCGGGCGCTCGGCGGGGTGCAGGCTCATGGCCCACAACAAAGCGCGCTCCACGCGCGGGCTGACAGCCGGGTTGATCTGGCGCGGCAGCACCAGGCTCTCGGGGTGGAGGAAGCGCTCGCGCGCGTCTGCCGGGGGCTGGTTGGTGAGCAGGTGGTAAAGCGTGGCGCCGAAGGCGTAGATATCGCTTTGCACGTCGGTGTGGCCGCTGTCGCCCCCATATTGTTCCAGCGGGGTATACAGGGCGGTGCCCTGGCCTTGCAGCACGGTGATGGTGACTTCGCCGGGCGCCAGCAGCTTCACCAGGCCGAAGTCCACCAGCTTGAGCAGCCCGTTGGGTGTCACTTTCAGGTTGCTGGGCTTGATGTCGCGGTGCAAGATGGGCGGGTCCTGGCTGTGGAGGTAGGCGAGGGCATCGGCAAGCTGGCTGGCCCAGCTCAGCACGTCTGCTTCGGCCAGGAAATTGCCGTTCTGCTTGGCCTCCATCATCAGCGTGCGCAGGTCCTTGCCGGGGACGTAATCCATCAGCAGGTAATCTCGCCCCCCGATGGAGAAGAAATCAGATACTTTGGGCAGGTTGGGGTGGTCCAGGCGCGCTAATACGGTCGCTTCTCGCAGGAATTGTTCGCGCACTTCGCGAAGCAGGTCAGGGGGAAGCGTGCGGTCATGTTCGACTTCTTTCAGGGCGCACTGCCGGCCTTCCAAGCGCAGATCGTCCGCCAGGTAAATGCTCCCCATGCCCCCCTGGCCGATGATCCGTTGAATCTTGTAACGACCGCGCAATACTTCCCCGGCTTTGAGCGGGATGGGCATGACGCGTTTCCGTTTTCGAGCATCTGATTGTCAAGTCGACAGGCTCTAATCTTTCGGCGTAGGTCACTCCTCAATGACCTATAGAGCCATTTTTGCACAAAAAACAAATTTTCTGCTATATTATACCTCATAGGAAAGTGATCGATTTTCCCAACAGTGGAGGAAAACATGGAGCGGAATGGCATCGATTCCCCGTTGCTTATCGGGCAGACCGGGACCTTTAAACGGCCAACGGTGGGTGATCAGGCAGGCGGTGATGATCGGCCGGGACGCTTCCTGTGACGTGATCGTGCCGGACCGGCAAGTCTCGCGCTACCACGCCCGCTTGATGCCCGCTCCGGAGGGGGTCATCTTAGAAGACCTGGGATCCAAGAACGGCACACATTGCAACGGGCGGCAGGTGGAAGAGCCGGTCGTGCTGCAAGACGGTGACCTGATCCAGATTGCGCTGGTGCAGCACTTCGTCTTCCTCAGCTCGGACGCCACCATGCCGTTGGAGGGCGCCGGCGTGCCGGGCGTGAGCGAGGGGAGCGGGCGCCTGCACCTGGAGACGCGCTCGCGACGCGTGTGGATCGGCCAGCAGGAAGTGCTGCCGCCGCTCTCCGCGCCCCAGTTCGCCCTGCTGCAAGTGCTCTACGAGCGCCAGGGGCAGGTGGTCTCGCGCGAGGAGCTGGTCAGCACGGTGTGGGGAGACGAGGAGGCGTTGGGCGTCTCGGAGCAAGCGCTGGACGCGCTGGTGCGCCGCCTGCGCGACCGCCTGACCGGCGTGGACCCCTCGCACACGTACATCATCACCGTGCGCGGCCACGGGCTGAGGCTGGATAATCCGCCGGATTAGAGGGGGAAAGTGGAGAACAGAGAATAGAGAATAGTCGTTTACATTCAGTTTAAACAACGGTCGTATCCTCTTCTATAAAAGCACAGAGAACCATACTCTGGACGTAGAGAGGAATACGGATGAAACGAAAAGGGGTTTGCTACGACGTGGGGCGGGTGCTGGAAGGGACGCTCTCGCGCCCTAGCTTCGACCGGTGGGTCGTGCACCGCGAGCTGGAGATCATTAAAAACGACCTGCACTGCAACGCGGTCAGGATCTGCGGCGAGGAGATCGAGCGGGTGATGGCGGCGGGCGAGGAGGCCCTCCAACAGGGGCTGGAGGTATGGCTATCGCCGGAGCTGTTCGAGAGAAGCCAGGCAGAGACGCTCGACTACATCGTGGAGGCGGCTGCGGAGGCCGAAAAGCTGCGCCAGGACTGGCCGCAAGTGGCGCTTTCCCTGGGCTCGGAGCTGTCGATCTTCATGCAAGGCATCCTGGAGGGCCATAACCTGCTGGAGCGCATGAATCACCCCTCCTTCCGGGAGAACGTCCAGGCCGGGAAGCACAATCCGCCGCTGAACGCGTTCTTGGCCCAGGCCAACCAGAGCGTCCGGCAGGTCTTTCACGGCCGGGTCACGTACGCGTCCGTGCCCCTGGAGGCGGTGGATTGGAGCCTCTTCGACTTCGTGTGCGTCGATTATTACCGGGACGCGCGCATCCGGGATACCTTTGGCGAGCACCTGCGGCGTTATCTCACCTACGGCAAGCCGCTGCTCATCACCGAGTTCGGCTGTTGTACTTACCAGGGGGCCGAAAACGCGGGCGGCATGGGCTGGGCCATCGTCGACTTCGATAAAAGATTACAGCTCAACGGTGATTACGTGCGCGACGAGGGCTTGCAGGCGCGCGAAATCGTCGACGGGTTAGAGGTCTTCGAAAAGGTGGGGGTGGAAGGCGCGTTCGTGTTCACCTTTGTGGCGCCTAATTTGCCCTATAACGATAATCCACGTTACGATCTGGACATGGCCAGCTATAGCCTGGTCAAGAGTTACGCCGCGGGGCAGGGTGCGACCTACCCGGACCTGCCCTGGGAGCCCAAGGAGTCGTTCAGGAGCCTGGCCGATTATTATGCCCGACAGCCTGGCTGAGAACGAGGAATCCCCCCATCCCCCCTTTGAAAGGGGGGCAAGAAACGTGGAGCCTTAAGAATAAACGGATACCCGATTGCGCCCGCTGGTTTTGCTCAGATAAAGGGCTTGATCCGCGTGCTCGAACAGCTCATCCAGATTGGCGCAGCCGGAGGATGGGTCCAGTGAAGCCACGCCCATGCTGACCGTGCAGTCACAGGGCAAGTGAGATTGCTCGATGCCCACTCTCAGCCGTTCGGCGATGCAGAACGCTTCTTCTGGCCCCGTGCTGGCCAGCAGGATCAGGAATTCATCCCCTCCGAAGCGGGCGACTTTGTCGCTGTCGCGGAGGCTGGTTTTTAAATAATGCGCTATCTGGGTGAGCACCTGGTCCCCGGTCAGGTGGCCGGTGCTGTCGTTGACTTTTTTAAATAATCCAGGTCTAACATGATCACCGAAATAGGACTTGCCCGCTCGATCGCGTTCTGAACTTCCTGGCTGGCCAGCTCGATCAAC
This sequence comes from uncultured Chloroflexia bacterium, assembly GCA_963702935.1. Classification (GTDB taxonomy): domain Bacteria; phylum Chloroflexota; class Anaerolineae; order Anaerolineales; family Anaerolineaceae; genus DAOTWA01. The sequence continues at coordinate 5,209,360 of OY969772.1, read as the reverse complement.
GAACGCCGGTTATAAACCTCTGTGAGGGGATCGATACGGGCCAGCTTTTCGACCTGTTCCAGCAGCTCTTTATCGTGCGTATTCTCGTGGATATTGACCAGATAGCCGTTGGCAATGCCCTGCTTGTTGGCCAGGGAGAGGATGCGCACCTCGTGAAATTGCTTGCGCTCATCGCGTTGGGAGCTTACCTCTAAAACGGTTTCCTGGCCTGCGCCGGGCAGGTTTTCCTCTTTCCAGAAGCAGGCCCGATCGACGGCCTGACTCCCGATGATGGTGCTCCGGTCTTGCCCGATAAAGGCGACTGCCGCAGGATTCGCGTCCACGATGCGCTGGCGGGAATCCACCACGATCACGCCATCGCTCATCCAGTCGAACAACGTGCTGCGCGCGACGGGCATCAAATCTAGCAATTGATGGCGATAGATGTCGATGACGAAACACAGCCCGGCGAAGGTGTAAGCGATGGGAGAAAAATCCTTGGTCAGGCCGGGAATGAGGCGAAAGGTATAGACGGCATTCCCAAGCAACGGCAGCAGCACGCCGACCACCATCCAACGCGATTGATAACGATAGATGGAATTGGATTGGAAGTAGGTCCAAATGACTAAAAGGGTCCCCGATAAGATCAGGGCATAATTATAGATGACGAACACCCAGAACCACGGGCCGTATTGCAACACCTTCAGGACCTGAAAATAACCCCCTGGTGGATCAAAAGTGTAGGCCCGCCAGATCAGGGGCAGAAATGGACGGTAAAAAACGAATACCTGCGTGGCGGCAGGAATCAGGCAAAAGACCCAAAAGCGGCTCAGCTTGAGCCAGAACAGGTGCCCGGTGTACTCCAGGGTGAAGGCCAGCCACAAAATGGGCAAGAAGGCCACAAACAGATAGCTGGCCCTGGCCCAGAAGAATGTTCCGGAGGGGAGTGGACTGATGAGCTCGAACGGATTGGAAAAGAGGAAGCCGGAGACAGCGAGAAGCAACCAGATCAGTGATTGGAAACCGGTTACCTTCCGTCCATGCCAGGCAAGTACTACCGACGCAATCGAGATGACCCCCGCGATGGGTGCCAGCACGAGGTAAACGTTATATTGCATGGCTTTCTCAATCTTTGTGTGGCCAGATCCTCTTATTTCTTCAAATTGGCTTCCATCGAGAAACGCAGGGCGGCGCGGTGGATGGCCTGGAGCTGCTTGAGCAGCTCAGGCTCCTGACCTTGCTGCTCGGTCTGGCCGATGACGCCCGCCAGGAGCTGCAAGAATTCGGGGGTGATCTTCTCCGCGTTTTTCTGGAACAGCTCGCGCAGGGCGCCGTCGTCTTTGGCCCCCAGCAGGTCTTCGAGCAGTTGATATTCGGGCGGCGGGGTGCTGGCCTGTTGGATCACGCCCACTACTTTCTGTAGCTTGGCGCTGCGCTCCAGGTCGCCTTTCTGGCGGGCAGCATCCAGCTCTTCTCTGAGGATATTGACGAACATCTCGTTGACGGCCGGCAGCACCTGCTCGGTGGCCTTCTCGATATCCGGGGTGGCCAGGAGCTTCTCCAGCAATTGCTTGAGCTGCTCGGTCTGCGCCTGGATCTCCTTGTCGATCTGGGTGGTCAGCTCCAGCAAACGCGCCCGCAGGGCCAGCAGGCGCTCGCGCTCCGCGCCGTTGGCTTTATCGATGCGCTCGCTGAGGATCTGGAAGAAGGAGTAATCCAGGCCGGGGCGGGTCATGCTCACCAGGGTGTTCAGGCGCGTGTCGGTGGGGGCCTCGGCGATCAAATCCAGGAGCATCTCGCGCGTCAGGCCCTTCTTGCTGGCTTCCTGCAAAGATTGGATGGCGGCTTCGGTCTCCTGGGCGTCGGCCTGCAAGCGGCGGCCGGCCTCGGAAAGCGGCATGAGCTGCGCCTGCAATTCGGCCAGGCCCTGGGCGGATTGTTCGTCGCCGCTGGAGAGGGCCGTCTCGGCCAGGCGGCTGATGAGGGCGAAGAAGCTCTCGTCCAGCAGGTTGGTCTCTTGTTTGGCAATCTCCACGCGGGAATCGGGCGTGGCAGACATCAGGCGCTGCAAGAGGTTCAGGCGCTGCTGTTGAGCCTCGATCATCTCGTGGGTGATGCCGTCGGCCTCCAGGACGCGCTCTATCATGGTCTGTAGCGTGAACATGGATTGGGGGCGCAGCAAGTAGGCTTTGCGCTGCTCGGTGGGCAGCTTGCTCATCACCTGGTTGATCAACGGGCCGACCAGGCGTTCCTGCTCGTTGACGGGTAAGCCCAATTCGGGCGGGAAGTAGGTGAGCAGCAGCTCTTTGCTGGGGTCGTGATAGACGAGGGGCGTCGCCATGGAGCCTTCGTAACCGCAGCTTGGGCAGTGGATGATGTTGAAATCACCCGAAAGGAAGCGCTGCTTGGCTTGTGGGTCTGCGTTAACGTCGAAAAGCTGGGTGACATCTACGACAACCGGCTGGTGGCAGCGCGGACAGGTAGTGCGAGACTGGGGCATGGGTTCTCTCTCAATTTAGAGTCTTTAACGGAAAGATTATACCATATCCGCCTGGCGCGGCAGGGAGAAGCAGATGCGCGCGCCCTGGCCGGGCATGGGGTCGACCCAGATGCGCCCGCCGTGCCCCTCGACGATGGCGCGCGCCAGGTACAGGCCCAGGCCGGCGCCCTTGGTGCGTTTGGCCATGTCGGGCGCGCGGTAGAAACGGTCGAAGATGTGGGGGATGTCGTCCGGCGCAATCCCCGGCCCCTGGTCGCTGACGCACACGATCACCTGCTCCGGGCGCACCTGCCCGGCGATGCGGATCTCCCCCTCCGGCGAGTATTTGATGGCGTTGGAGATCAGGTTGGAGAGCACCTGGCTCAAGCGTTCTTCGTCGGCCAGGATGACCGGGAAATCGGGCGGAAAATCCACCGCGAGGGTGTGCTTCTCGGATTGAGTGGCAAAGCGCTCGGCCAGGCGGCGGGCGATCTCGGGCAGGGAAACGTCTGCGCGCTTGAGCGGCATGCCCCCGGCTTGCAGGCGTGTGGCGTCCAGCAGGTTCTCGATCATGCCGGTCAGGCGGTCGGCTTCTTCTTCGATCACCGCCAGGCTGTCTTTGACCACTTCGCGATCCCAGGAGGCGTCCTCGCGGCGCAGCGTGCTGACGTACCCCTTGATGAGCGCCACCGGCGTCTTCAGCTCGTGGCTGATGATGGAGACGAAAGTGCTCTTTAGCTCCTCGGCCTGGCGGAAACGGGTGATATCGCGCACAGTCACCAGGATGTTGAGCAGACCGCCCTCGCTGGTGAGCAGCGGGGAATAGCTGATGCCGACCGGGAGGGGCGTCTGTTCGGGGCGCAGCAGGTCGCCTTCTACGTACAGATAGGCGTGGGCGGTGAGCGGCCAGCCCCCCGCCTCGGCTTTTTCGAGGGTCATGCCCTGAGGGCCCGGCGCCGACCAGCGGATGATCTTCTCGTGCGGCTGGGCCTGGATCTCCTCGACCGGCGCGCCGTACAACCTGGCGAAAGACTGGTTGCTGCGCTCGATCTCGTGATTGGGGCGCAGGATCAAGATGCCATCGGCTGCCGAATCCAGCAGGGTGTCCAGGCGGCGTTTATCGTTGGTGATCTGGGCAATCAGTTGGGCATTGTGCACGGCGATGGCGGCCTGGTTGGCGAAGCTGCTCAACAGGGAGCGATCGTTGTCCGAGAAAACGTCCGGATAAGAGCGAAAAATAAAAATGACCCCGATGACGTTGCCATGCGCGATCAGGGGCAGCCCCACCCCGGTCAGCAGGCCCAGGCTGGCCACGTGGGTCAGGTCGCGCATCAGCCGGTTGATCTCGGGAATCTCGAAATGAGCCGGATCTTCGCCGCGATCGGGAATCTGCGCAAAAAGCGGCTCTAGGTAGCGCAAAAAAGCAGAGGGGATGTGGGACGCAGCGCCCACTCGCCATCCCCTGGTTTCATCGCGTAAGGCAATCAGCCCGGCCTGGCCCGCCAGCATCTCGACCGAGATGACCAGGATACGATCCAGCAGCTTTTCCAGATCGAGCTCCTGGGTGAGAGCGCGGGCGATTTCGAGCAGGTAATCGCGCTGGCGCACGCGGAAGTCGGGCAGCATCATGATGAGATCAAACTTCTCTTTCTGCCTGGGTGATGGCCCCTTCCAAGATGTGCAGGCCCTCGTCGATCTCGCCCCGCGAGATGCTCAGCGGGGGGCAGATGCGAAGGGTGCTCTTGCCGCAGCCCAGGGTGAGCAGGCCGCTCTCGAAGGCCAGCTCGACGATACGATCGCGCAGGCGGCTGTTGGGTGTCTTGCTCTGGCGGTCGCGCACGAGCTCGACCCCGATCATCAGCCCGATCCCGCGCACGTCGCCGATCTGCGGATGGCGGGCCATGATCTCGGCCAGCGCATCCAGGGTGTATTCACCCACTTCGGCGGCATTTTGCAAGTATTCGTTCTCGATCAAATCCAGGGTGGCCAGGCTGGCGGCGCATGCCAGGGGATTGCCGCCGTAGGTGTTGCCGTGGGCGCCCTTTCCCCAGCTCATGACCCGCTTGCGGGCGATCATGGCGCCCAACGGCACGCCCGAAGCGATGCCCTTGGCGGCGCACACGATATCCGGCTCGACGCCGAAGTTTTGAATGGCCCACCACTTCCCGGTGCGACCTATCCCGGATTGTACCTCGTCGGCGATCAACAATATTCCATACCGGTTCGCATAATTTCCGCAAGGCGGGGAAGAATCCCGCAGGCGGGACGATGTAGCCTCCCTCGCCCAGAATAGGCTCAACCAGAATCCCGGCGACCTCCTCGGCCGGCAGGACTTTATCCAACACCTGCTCTTCCATATACCGTACGACCGTCTCGCCGTAGTCCTCGCCCGGCTCGGTCATCAGCACCGGGCGATAAGGATCGGGGAAGGGCACGTGCACGACCCCGCTCATCATGGGGTAGAAGCCCTTGTGATAGGCGGGTTTGCTGGCCGTGAAGCTGACCGCGCCCATGGTGCGCCCGTGGAAGCTGCCCAAGAAGCCGATGAACTGGCTGCGGTGAGTGTGGTAACGCGCCAGCTTGATGGCCGCTTCCACACTTTCGGTGCCCGAATTGGTCATGAAAGAGGCCGCCGGCTCGTTGAAGGGAGCGATGTCGTTTAATTTCTCTCCCAGCTCCACCCATTTGGGGTGATAAAAATCCGAAGAAATGTGAACGAATTTCTCAGCCTGTTCCTGGATGGCCTGGACGACTTTGGGGTGGCTGTAGCCCGTAGACATGACGGCGATGCCGGCGGCGAAATCCAGAAAGCGGTTGCCATCCACGTCCCAAACCTCTGTGCCGCGCCCATGGTCCATGACGAACGGATAAGACCTGGGATAAGACGGAGAAATGACCGCATGATCGCGTGCGACGAGTTCTTGCGCCTTCGGCCCGGGTAACTTTAGAGTGACCACGACACACCTCCTGATGGGGTAATGTTTACTAATAGTATATTAATTGTAGCACTTTTGCCTGAGGTTTTCCGCCGGGGCGCCTCTGGTGCGGCAATTGGCGGGAGACGCGTTTCAGGCAGGTATCCTGGTAAAAACAAACAACCCTTTTCTTGTGGAGTTCTGGAGCGGAGCGAGGGGAAGAAAAGGGTTGTCAGGGAAGAGACTCTGGCGGTTCATAACCCTCGACTAAGGGCCAACGCGCCCAGCAATCCGGCGTCGTCGCCCAAGGCTGCCGTCGTGACCACCAGGTCGCTGGTGTAAGCGGGGGAGATCACGCGTTTTTCCATGGAAGCCTTCATCGGATCGATCAACAAGGCGCCGCTGCGTGAGACCCCACCGCCCAGGATGATCGTCGAAGGATTGAAGACGTGCAGATAGTCGGCGATGGCCTGGCCGAGGAAGGTGCCGGCGCGGGTAAAAGCCTGCTTCGCCAGAGCGTCGCCATGGCGGGCGGCCTGGTCGATATCGTGCGCGGAAGGGGGCGGGTCGGCCTTGAGGATGGAGGGCGTGCCCTGGGCCAGCTCTTCGGCTACGTAGCGGGCAATGCCGGTGCCGGAGGCGACGGCCTCCAGGTGGCCGCGCAGTCCGCAGCCGCACACCGGCCCGTCGGGCAGCACGGTGACGTGGCCCAGCTCGGCGGCCAGCCCGATGTGGCCGAGCAAGAGGTGGCCGTCGCAGATGACGCCCCCCCAATGCCCGTGCTGATGGTCAGGTACAACACGTTGCGGTGGCCCTTGCCGGCGCCGAAATACCATTCTCCCAGGGCGGCCAGGTTGGCGTCGTTGCCCAACACAACGGGCACCTTGAATTTCTTGTGGAGGATGTCCCGCAGGGGCAGGTCTTTCCAGCCCGCGATGTTGGGGGCCGAGTAGATGATGCCGATCTCCGGATTGATCGGGCCGGGAGCGGCTACCCCAATGCCGTAGACGATGCCATCCTCGGGCCACATGGTGGTAATCAGCTCGATCAATCGTTCTTCGGGGGTGCCTTGAGGGCTGTGCGTGCGCACGCGCTCTACTTTAATGGGTGTAATGCCTTCTTTGGGATAAGTCGCAACGCGAATGTGCGTTCCCCCAATATCAACTGCAATATATGCACTCATGCTGGCATTATAGCATGATTCCAAAGTTAATCGTTGACGTACCGGTCAAAGGCTGCTATGATCGAAAAGATATGAAACCCCAGAAGGACGTCTGGTATCGTAGATTATTGCTCGGGCTGCGACAGGAGTTGCGTTGGCTCACCCCCGGCCTGGGGGTCAAGCGTTGGCTGGGACCCCTGTTGATAGGAACTACGCTCATCGGCGTCGGCCTGGCCATCCTCGTCCTGGAAGTGTACCGCACCGCCCCGGATACCTGGTGGCTGCCGGCGCTTTCTACGCTCTCTTTGCGCTTTTTGACCCGCCCGGTGCGCGCGCTGATCTTTGGCGGCATCGGGTTGGGCCTGATCTTCCTGGGCATCTGGGGCATCAACCGCTCCCTCCTGCGGCCTTTCGTGCGCCCGGGCAAGCCGGTGATCGACACGGTTACGGCCTACCGCCGGCGCGAGCGCGGCCCGCGCATCGTGACCATCGGAGGGGGCAACGGGCTGTCGGCGCTGCTGCGCGGCCTGAAGGCTTATACCCACAATCTGACGGCCATCGTGACCGTGGCGGACGACGGCGGCTCGTCGGGCGAGCTGCGCCGCAGCATGGGCATCTTGCCTCCGGGGGATATCCGCAACTGCCTGGCGGCGCTTTCCAACGACGAGGCCCTGCTCACGCAGATCTTCCAATACCGCTTTGCCGCCGGCGTGGGGCTGAACGGCCACTCCCTGGGCAACCTTTTTATCAGCGCCCTGACCGAGATCACCGGCAGCTTCGAAGAGGCGGTGGCCGAATTGGGGCGCGTCCTGGCCGTGCACGGGCGGGTGGTGCCGGCTACCCTGCACGACGTGCGCCTGGTGGCGGACGTGCAGCTCCCCAACCTGGCCAATGAAGTGCGCGTAAAAGGGGAGAGCCTCATCCCGCAGATGGCCGGCCAGGTGCAGCGCGTGTGGCTGGAACCCAACAACCCCCCGGCCTTCCCGCCTGCCATCCAGGCTATTCTGGCGGCGGACCTGATCGTGATCGGGCCGGGCAGCCTGTACACCAGCCTGCTGCCCAATCTGCTGGTTCCCGACCTGGCCGACGCGGTGCGCGCCAGCCGGGCGTTAAAGTTCTTCGTGTGCAACGTGGCCACGCAGCCGGGCGAGACGGACGGTTTCAGTTGCGGCGATCACGTGCGCACCATCGAAAAGCACATCGGTGGGCGCTTGTTCGATTTGATCGTCTGCAATAACAACTTCAAGGGTACCCTACCCGAGCCTGTCCAGTGGGTGGGGATCGACGCAGACCTCGACCAGGAATACCCTGTTTATCAGTCTAATCTGCTGGATAGCGAGCATCCGTGGCGACACGACTCCGGCCGCTTGGCTCAGGCCGTGATCGACCTGTTCTACGAACGCACCGGCCCGCTTTCCAGCAAGGATTACGGGAATTAGTTGACTGGACAGGTACACCATTCACGTATGAGGCATGGTAAAATTCATGCCATAATAAACACCTTTTCAGGAGGCTAACATGACGATTCGAGTTGGCATTAATGGATTTGGCCGAGTGGGGCGCCAGGTTCTGAAAGCAATAAAAGATCTCCACGCAAATGAATTGGAAGTGGTTGCCATCAATGACCTGTTCGATGCGAAAACCAATGCGCATCTGTTCAAATATGACTCAAACTACGGGATCTATCCCGGAGTCGTTGAAGTCGCAGAAAACAACCTGGTCATCGATGGAAAAACGATCCGCGTTCTGGCCGAAAAAGATCCCGGCAACATCCAATGGGCAGACCTGGGCGTTCAGGTCGTGATCGAGTCTACGGGCGTGTTCACCAACGCCAATGGCGACCCGGCGAAGGGCAAGCCCGGCGCGCGCGTCCACATAGAGAAGGGCGGCGCTAAGAAAGTGATCATTTCGGCGCCGGCCAAGAACGAAGACATCACCATCGTGCTGGGCGTCAACCAGGAGAAATACGATCCTGCCAGGCACAACGTAATCTCGAATGCATCCTGCACCACCAACTGCCTGGCTCCGGCCGCCAAAGTGGTTCACGATCAATTCAAGATCTTGCACGGTCTAATGACCACGGTGCACTCTTACACCAATGACCAGCGCATCCTGGACCTGGCGCACAAAGATTTGCGCCGGGCTCGCGCGGCTGCGCTGAACATCATCCCCACCACCACCGGCGCCGCCAAGGCGCTGGCCCTGGTCATCCCCGACCTCAAGGGCAAGTTCGATGGCTTCTCCCTGCGCGTGCCGACCCCCACGGTCTCCGTGGTGGATTTCGTGGCTACGGTCGAGAAGTCGACCAGCGTGGCGGAGGTCAACGCGGCCTTCAAAGCAGCCGCGCAGGGCTCGATGAAGGGCATCCTGGGCTTCTCGGAAGAGCCGCTGGTATCCTCCGATTTCAAGGGCGACACCCGCTCCTCGATCGTGGACGCGGCCTCGACCATGGTGATGGAAGGCAATATGGTCAAGATCGTATCCTGGTACGACAACGAGTGGGGTTACTCCTGCCGCACGGCCGACCTGGCTGCGTTGATCGCGAAATCGCTCTAGCCTTGAATAGGGCCGGGGCTTTCATCACACTTTAACCGGTGATGCGTAATGGGTGCGCGGGGAAACCGACTCACGCCATTACGCATCATCTTTTTCTGATGTGGGAGGTCAATCATGTTCAACAAGAAGTCAGTCACCGACGTTGACGTCAAGGGGAAGCGCGTCCTGGTGCGCGTAGACTTCAACGTTCCCATCAAAGATGGAGAGGTCGGTGACGATACCCGCATCCGGGCCGCCTTGCCGACCATCGATTACCTGGTCAAGCAGGGCGCAGCGGTCATCTTGTGCTCGCATCTGGGGCGCCCCAAGGGCGGCCCCGATCCCAAGTATTCCCTCAAGCCGGTGGCGGCCCACCTGGCTAGGCTGATGGGCCAGCCGGTGGCCTTCGCCGAGGATTGCGTGGGCGCACCGGCGGAAGAAGCCGCCCATGCGCTCAAAGCCGGCCAGGTGCTGTTGCTGGAGAATACCCGTTTTCACCCCGAGGAAGAAAAGAACGGCGCGGAGATGGCGCGCCAGTTGGCCTCTCTGGCCGATCTCTACGTGAACGACGCCTTCGGCTCCGCGCACCGGGCGCACGCTTCCACGGAAGGCGTGGCGCGCTACCTGCCCGCCGTGGCCGGCTTCCTGCTCGAAAAGGAAATCCGCTACCTGGGCCAGGCCATTGCCGACCCCAAGCATCCGTTCATCGCCATCCTGGGCGGGGCCAAGATCTCGGATAAGATCGGGGTCATCAAGAATTTGCTCACCAAGGCGGACCAGATCCTGATCGGCGGAGGCATGGCGAATACCTTCCTCAAGGCGCAGGGTTATCCGGTGGGCGATTCTCTGGCCGAGGACGAGGCGCTGGAAACCGCCCGCGAGCTGCTCAAAGAGGGCGACCACAAGCTGCGCCTGCCGGTGGACCTGGTGATCGCGGACAAGTTCGAGGCCGAAGCGCAATCCAAAGTGATCCCGGCGGGGGCCGTGCCGGACGGCTGGCGCATCCTGGATATCGGGCCTGAGACGGTGGCGGCCTTTGCCAAAGCGGTAAAGGGCGCCGGCACGGTGGTCTGGAACGGGCCGATGGGCGTGTTCGAGATGCCGCGCTTCGCCGAGGGCACTTACGGCGTGGCCAAGGCCGTGGCGGCCAGCGGCGCGGTGAGCATCGTCGGCGGCGGCGATTCGGTAGCCGCAGTGCAGCAATCCGGCCTGGCGGATAAGATCACCCACATTTCCACGGGCGGCGGCGCTTCCCTGGAAATGCTGGAGGGCCTGGAGCTGCCGGGCGTGGCGGCCTTGCAGGATAAGTAAAGAAGAGAATCCCCCCTGCCCCCTTGGAAAGGGGGGTAGAGGCTTTATTCGGAAAGTCCGGAATCCCCCTGCTTCTTTGGTGAAGGGGGATTCTTTTTCCCTTGAGCCGGCCGGCCAGGGAGGCTTCGATGCGCTCACCCCGGCGGGCCATCACGACTAGGCCGGCCAGGGTGAGCAGGGAGACGGTCAGGCCCACGCCGATCACCGCCAGGTAGCGCCAATCGGAATAATCGTTTTGAACGAACCAGTTCGCGGGGATAAAAGCCCTGGTTTTAAAAAGCTCGTCCATGTTCTTGATGCGTAAGTAGCGCAAGTTTTGGATCAAATCGTGCGCCACGAAGAGAGCGGTAAACGCGGCCCCCGGGTAGGCGACCTGCCTCGCGCGGACTTGATCCAGCCAGTATTGGAATTCGATCACGGCGAAACAGAGGACGAACACGAAAACCAGGCTGATCATGCGCGAGGTGACGCGCTCGCCGTTGAAGAGCGGCACGTGCAAATCTCTGACCAACTGGTACGCGTTTCCCAGGGTCAGCAAGGCCAGTCCGGCCAGGGGCAACGCCAGGGCGCGATAATCTCCCTTTTCAGGCCGGCGGCGGAGCCAACGGTAGACGCCAAAGAACAGCACGAAGATGGCTCCGGCCAGCCCCAGGTAGAGGTTGTATTCAAAGGGGCCGATGGGCTGGTTGAGCCCACCTGACGTGGTCAGCACGTAAGGCTCGGGGATGGCGACCATGGCCTGCCAGATGCTGCCTGGCGAAGGATAGCCCCCGATAGGAGCGTTATCGAATTTACCCAGCAGCAGCACGGGCGGCAGGAGGCGCAACATGCCGAGGAGAACAGAAGCCGCGACCGCCTTGAGGGCCGTCCAAAAATGGCGAGGGATGAAGACCGCCAGCAAGAGCAGGAACAGCAGCGCCCACACGAACTGGTGGAATGAGGCCTGCAATAAAATGAGGAAGAGCAGGCCCGCCATTTTGGCCACCCAGCTCCAGCGGTGATTCCCGTCCATCAGCTCCAGAACCAGCAAGACGAACCAGGGGAACAGAAAATATCCGCCCCAAGTAGCGTGGCCTACCAGGTAATGGGCCAGAATATGGCCGTTGAAATTGAACAGCAGGAACAGAAAAGTGAAAGCCAGCGCGGAGAGCTTGAAGCGCGCGCGGAACACCAGCCAGCCGGCAAAGCCAAGCGCGTACAGGAGCAGGGTATCGACCAGCACGAACTGCTGGACGCTCATCCAGCGCAACAGCAGCGCTTGCGGCGCGAGGAAGGTGTCCGGCACCGCGAGGTAGCGATTGGTGATGTAGCCCAGGGTCATGCTGCCGGAGATGTGCAGCGGGAAGACCCAACGAGTGACGGCGTCTTTCAAGAACAGCAGGCGCGGCCCGCTGACGTAGGCCCAATCCTGAAAATCGAGGCGGAAGCTGCCCCAGGAAAAGAAGACGCCCCAAAGGGCGATCCCTGACAGGAATAAGGCCGCGATCCACAGGGTAGATACCCAGCGGTATTTCTTCTCCCCCGGGTAGGCAAACAAACTCGTTGACAGGTCCTTCCACCAGGCCAGTGGCGGCGAATTTTTCATAGAGGTTGGCTGCGCTGTTATCCTTCGATATTTGTTTTGGCGAGGAGACCTTAATCAGGAGGCGCGAGCCTTCGGCCTTTTCCATTTCTCCCTGAGCCGGCCAGGGAGGCTTCGATGCGCTCGCCCCGGCGGGCCATCACGACCAGGCCAACCAGGGTGAGCAGGGAGATGACGCCGCCGATGGCGATGGCGGCCAGGTAATAGCGGTCGGAAGCCACGTTCTGGACGTACCAGCCGTCCGGGTTGAAGCCGTTCGACTGCAAGAGCGGCACCGCCGTTTGGAGGGTCAGGGTAGTCAGGTTTTGCTGGAGCTCGTACAGCACGAAAAGCGCGGCGAAGCAGGAGGCCGGGTAAAACAGGCTCTTCAGGCGAGCCTGATCCAGCCAGCGCTGGAATTCGATGGCCGCGAAGCATACGATGAATACGAATACCAGGCTGATCATGCGGGCCGTGATGCGCTCGCCGTCGAAGACGGGGATGGACAGCAGCTCGACGAGCTGGTAAACGTATCCCAGCGAGAGCAGCGTCAGGCCGGCCAGCGGCAGCGCCAGAGGGCGATAATCTGCTCCTGCGTGCGGGTGGCGCAGCCAACGGTAGAGGCCGAAGAAGAGCAGGAAGGCGGCCCCGGCCAGGCCCACGTACAGGTAATATTCCCAATCGCCGACGGGCCGGGTCATGCTGGGCGGGGTAACGACCTGGAAGGGGACGCGCAGATCGACCAGCGCCTGCCAGAGGGTCTCGAGGGAAGGGTAGCCGCCGATCAGGCGGTTGTCGAAGTTGCCCAGCACCAGCGCGGGCGGCAGGATGTGCACCATGCCCAACAGCAGCGAAGCCGCGCCGGCTTTGACGGCCATCCAGAAATTGCGCGGGATGAGCACCCCCAGGAGGGCCAGGAAAAGCAACTCCCACACGTATTGGTGGAAGGATCCCTGCAAGAGCTGGAGAAAAAGCAAGCCGGCTACCTTCGCCACCCAGCTCCAGCGATGGTCGCCGTCCATCAAATCGGTCACCAGCAGGAAGAACCAGGGGAAAAGAAAGTAGCCGCCCCAGGTGGCGTGGCCTACCAGGTAATGCGCCAGGATGTGGCCGTTGAAATTGAAGAGCAGGAACAGGAAGGTGAAAGCCAGCGCCGAGAGCTTGAAGCGCGTGCGAATGCGCAAAAGGCCCACAAAGCCGAGCGCGTACATCAGCAATACGTCCAAAAAGACGAACTGGGTGATGCTCATCCAGCGCAGCAAGATGAACTGCGGGGAAATGAACGTGTCTGGCACGGAGAGATAACGGTTGGTCACCGAGCTTAACGCACCCGTATTGGAGATATTCAGAGGCAGCACCAGCCGCGTGGCAGCGTCCTTCAGGAACTGGAAGCGCGGGCCGCTGATCAAGGCCCAATCGGCATAATTCAGCGAGAAATTGCCCCACGAAAAGAACGTCCCCCACAGGTAGACGCCCAGGAGGAAGAGGGCTGCGAGCCACACCCACGAAAGCCAGCGCCGCTCCTTCTTTTCCGGGTAGCTGAATAAGCTGGCGAGTTGGTCTTTCCACGAAAAAGGTGAAACGGGGTTTTCCATAAAGGCTTTGTGACAGAGTTCTCCCTTGCGGTTTGGTCGGGGGCACCCCAAATTACCGGGCTGGCCCCCACACTACGGGGGCAGCCCCCGTACTTCGGGGGTAACCCCCGTACTTCGGGGGTAATTGTACACCAACAATCGCCGCAAGGATGGGGTCATCCCCAGGCTACGGACGTTCCTGTTGTTTAGAGCTTATCTCCTCGCGTTTAGATGCAAAGCCGCAGAGCCCTTTAGAACCACCTTCCTGGAAGGCCAAAAACGAGAGGAGGGGCGCGATCGAAGGCGCTTTGGAAGTGATATACTTGGGCTGTATCGACAATATCACCGTTATCGGGAGGAAAACGATGAGCATGGCCGGTGGAACCGGAAAGAAATTTGGGTTTTGGAGAATATTTTTCTCTCTTCTGGGGATCCTGGTAGTTGGTTTCCTTTTGATCCAATGGGTGCCTTACGGCCGCAACCACACGGACCCGCCCGTAGTCCAGGAGCCGGCCTGGGATAACCCGACCACCAAGGACCTGGTCACGCGTGCGTGTTACGATTGCCACAGCAACGAGACGAAATGGCCCTGGTATACCAACGTCGCGCCGGCTTCCTGGCTGGTGCAGTTCGACGTAGACCGGGGACGCCAGCGCCTGAACTTCTCCGAATGGCAGACCTCAAACAACAACACGCGCACGGCGGACCGGCTGGCGCGTTCCCTGCAAGACGAGATGCCGCCGATCCAATACCTGATCATTCACGCCGATGCTCGACTCACCGCTACCGAGAAGCAGCAATTAACCAACGGCTTTTATGCGACGTTCAAGTGATGCCCGGCCCACGGTGCCGGCCTGATCGCAATTAAATTCTTCGTGAGGTGAATATGCGTAAACCATTCGTAGCAGGCAACTGGAAAATGAACAAGACCGTAGAACAGGCGCGTCTCCTGGTCAGCGAAATGCTGCCGGGCTTACAGGACGTGCCCGCCGTGGAGCGTGTGCTCTGCCCGCCCGCGCCGGCCCTGATGGCCCTCTCGGCCATGCTGGTCGGCACGGAGATCGGCCTGGGCGCCCAGAACATGCACTGGGAGGCGTCCGGGGCTTTCACGGGCGAGATCGCCCCGGCCATGGTCGCCGAGTTCTGCAAGTTCGTCATCCTGGGCCATTCTGAGCGGCGCACCTATTTCGGCGAGACGGATGAAACCGTGAACCGCAAGATCAAGGCGGCCCTGGCGAGCTCCCTCGTCCCGATCGTGTGCGTGGGGGAGACCCTGGCGGAGAACGAAGCCGGCCAGACGGCGCAGGTGGTCACGCGCCAGGTGCGCCTGGGCCTGCAGGGCCTGACTTCCGAGCAGGCGGGCGGGTTGGTGATCGCTTACGAGCCGATCTGGGCCATCGGCACCGGGCGGGCGGCAACCGCGGCGGGCGCGAATGCCGTGATCGCCGATTTCATCCGTGGCACGCTGAAAGACAGCTTTGGGGCGGAAGTGGCCCAGGCCGTGCGCGTGCTCTATGGTGGATCGGTGACGGCCGCGAATGCCGCCGAGTTCTTCGGCCAGCCGGACATCGACGGCGCTTTGGTAGGCGGCGCCAGCCTGAAGGCCCCCGATTTCGTCAAGATCGTGGAGGCCGCCGCCGGATGATTCTGGAGGGTATGGATGGATTAGGGTGGCTCCTGCTGGTTTTGGGGCCACTCTTACTTTTTCAGCGCTGGCTGCACCACGAGCTGCAAGCCATTCTGTTGATCGTTACCCGGCGGCCACAGGTGGCGCTGGTTTTGTTTTCCGTCCTGTTCTTCCCGGGGGTGCTGCTGCACGAGAGCAGCCATTTTCTCATGGCGCGCCTGCTGGGGGTGCGCACCGGGCGCTTTTCCTTGCTGCCGCGGCCTCTGAAAGGCGGGCGCTTGCAGCTTGGTTTCGTCGAGACCGATCCAACGGATTTCGTGCGCGACGCGCTCATCGGGGCCGCGCCGTTGATCACCGGTGGTCTGCTCATCGCGTACATCGGCATAGCCCACATGGAAATGATGCCACTGGCGAACGCGCTCCAGCAGGGGAATCTGCGCGTTTTCCTGGCGAGCCTGTCGACGCTGCCTTCCCAGGCGGATTTCTGGCTGTGGTTCTACCTGGCTTTTGCCGTCAGCAGCACCATGCTGCCTTCGGCCGCGGACAGGCGCGCCTGGCTGCCGATCACCCTGGCGTTATGCTTGCTGGTGGGGGCCGCCTTATTGGCAGGCGCCGGCCCCTGGATGGCGGAATACCTGGCGCCCGCGTTGAATCAGGCGCTGCGCGTGATGGCGGCCATTTTCGGCCTGAGCCTGATCCTGCACGTGGTGCTGTTGTTTCCGGCCTGGCTGCTGCACACGCTGCTCAGCCGGCTCACCGGGTTAGAGGTCGCTTAAGGGCTTACCCGGGTGAAGGTCAGCGGCGGGATCTGGGTGCCGTTGCTGGCCGGTGGGGGAATGAAGGAAAGCTGGTCTCCGTTGCACTGGTAATCCAGATCGAGCATGGAATCTTGGGTGGCTCCAAACCATAAGAAGGGGGCAATCTGGGAAGAGTCCATCACAGAGTTGCCTGCCAGGGTGGCATCGGCGCTCAGGCCGGCGGTGTCCGGGTTGGAGATCATCAGCTTGTTAGCCTGGAGGTCTGCCTGGTAGCTGGCCGTGCCCCTTCCATCGAGCTTGATGGCCAGCGGCAGAGACAGGAAGGAGACCTTGACGTCCGCGTTGACCTGGTATTGGTTGGCGCTGGCCACCAGAGAGCCATCTTTATTGAAAGTGTAGCGTAAGCTGCCGGTCGAGCCTTTGGGGTCGAGGGAGGCGCCTTGCAGGTCTTCCGGAGGGATGACCGCTTTCATGTACGGCCCCAGGTCGCCCACGTCCCAGGTGCCGATCAGGCAATTGGTGGGGACGGCCTGGGTATCCAACGGAGTTGGGGGAATGGCGGTGGAGAGGGGGACTTGCTGAGAGGGTTGTTGCGCGGTTGGCTCGTTGAGCGAGACCGTAACGGGAAAATTACAGGCCAGGGAGGCCAGTGCAATCAGCACGAAGGCCAGGCCTGCCTTGGGGAAGGTAAATCGTTTTTTCATTCTCTATTCCTTGTACCGTAGTTTTCGCCTACGTTTGGATCAGGATGCTGCTCCTTTCTACCCGGTGCCAAACTGGCGGTCTCCGGCGTCCCCCAGGCCGGGGACGATGTACCCGCGCTCGTTCAGGTGGTCGTCGATGGCGGCCAGGTGAATGGGCACGTCCGGATGGCGCTCGTGCAGGTGGGCAATTCCTTCCGGAGCCCCGATCAGTCCCATGAATTTGATCTTTTTTACTCCCCAGCGCTTGAGGATGTCTACGGTGGCGACGGCCGAGCCGCCGGTAGCCAGCATAGGGTCCAGAATGAGGCATACGGACACGGTGGGCTCGATGGGCAGCTTATTGTAATACTGCACGGGCTTCAGCGTTTTCTCGTCGCGGTAGATGCCGATGTGCCACACCTCGGAAGAAGGCATCAGGTCCCAGACGCCCTCGACCAGCCCCAGGCCGGCGCGCAGGATGGGCACCAGGCCGATCTTTTCCTGTAAATCTTGCCCGTTGGCGATGCCCATAGGCGTCTTGACCTGCATGGGACGCACGGCCAGGTCGGCGGTGACTTCGTAGGCCATCAAAGCGGCCAGCTCGCGCACCAGCTCGCGAAACTTTTTCGGCTCGGTTTCCACGTTGCGCAGGCGCGCCAGCTTGTGCGCCACCAGGGGGTGAGGAGATGGAAAGACGTTGTCCATGGATGTTGGAATCTCCTGATCGAATGAATTGCCCCTATTATAGCTGGTTTCAGTGATCTGGAAAGCAGACCCTGAAGGTCTCTACAGACCTTCAGGGTCTGCTGTAGAACAGGGTATAATCAGCGGCATGACCGATCAACCCAATCGCCTGATTGCCCCCGAAGAGCGGCCCGACGACCGTCTCGACCAGGCCATGCGCCCGCATCGCCTGGCGGAGGTGATCGGCCAGGAGCAGGTCAAAGAGAACCTCACCATCCTGATCCAGGCGGCCCGCCACCGGGGAGAGGCGCTCGACCACGTGCTCTTCTACGGCCCGCCCGGCCTGGGCAAGACCACCCTGGCGCACGTGCTGGCCAACGAGATGGGGGTGAACATCAAGATCACTTCCGGCCCGGCTATCGAGCGCGCGGGCGACCTGGCGGCCATTTTGACCAACCTGCGCGCCGGCGACATCCTCTTCATCGACGAGATCCATCGCCTGGGACGGGCGGTGGAGGAAGTGCTCTATCCGGCCATGGAAGATTTCGCGCTGGATTTCGTGGTGGGGAAGGGGCCTTCGGCGCGCTCGATCCGCTTGAAGCTGCCGCATTTCACCGTGATCGGCGCCACCACGCGCCTGGCGCTCATCTCGGCGCCCTTGCGGGCGCGTTTCGGGGCGGTTTATCGCCTGGATTTCTACGACCTGCCCGCCATGCGGGAGATCGTCAAGCGGGCGGCGGCCTTGCTGAACGTGAAGGCGGACGGCTCCGGCGTGGAAGAGATCGCCCGCCGGGCGCGCGGCACGCCGCGCGTGGCCCTGCGCCTGCTGCGCCGGGTGCGTGATTTTGCCCAGGTGCGCGCGGACGGCGCCATCTCGCGCCAGGTGGCCGGCGACGCGCTCAACCTGCTCAACGTGGATGCGCTGGGGCTGGACGAGGTGGATCGCCGCGTGTTGAGCACCATCATCGAGAAGTACAACGGTGGGCCGGTGGGGTTGAGCACCATCGCGGCGTCGATCAGCGAAGAGCCGGACACGATCATGGACGTGGTGGAGCCTTACCTCTTGCAGCTCGGCTTCCTGGATCGTACTCCGCAAGGCCGCATCGCCACCCAGCTTGCCTACGAGCACCTCGGCCTGCCCTACCACGAGGATGGGCAGCTTCGACTGATCTAATTGTAGAATGTTGATTTCTGATTGCAGATTTATTCAGGCCTGCCTGGCCAATCTACAATCAGAAATCAGCCTTCAGAAATTTTTGGTTGCCTTATAGACTTGTTGATCTTCATTGAAGACTTCCGATTTCGATTACGACCTTCCCCCTGAATATATCGCCCAGACGCCGGCCGAGCCGCGCCATTCTTCGCGCCTGTTGGTACTGGAACGCGCCCAAGGGGCTGTGCAACACGCCCATTTTTGGGACCTGGGGGGTTTCCTCAACCCCGGCGACCTGCTGGTGCTCAACCAGACGCGCGTCATCCCGGCGCGCCTCTACGCGTCCAAGCTGCCCGGCGGCGGGCGGGTGGAGCTGCTGCTGCTGCGCCGCCAGGACGAGCTGACCTGGGAAGCGCTGGGCGGCGGCAAAGGCTTGAAAGTGGGCCGCCAGTTGGCGCTGGAGGGCGGGCCACAGGTCGAGATCGTGGCGGTCTTGGAGGGAGCGCGCCGCCTGGTGCGCTTCGCCCAACCCGTGGAGCCTTATCTGGAGCGCATCGGCAACGTGCCTTTGCCGCCCTACATCCACACGCCGCTGGCGGACCCCGAACGCTACCAGACGGTCTACGCCCGCCAGCCCGGCTCCGCCGCCGCGCCGACCGCCGGCCTGCACTTCACCCCCGAGCTGTTCACCAGGCTGGAGGCCCGCGGTGTGCGCTGCGCGTGGCTGACCCTGCACGTGGGGCTGGATACTTTCGCGCCGGTGACCGAGGAAGACCCGCAGGAGCACAAGATCCACACGGAATGGTGCGAAGTGACCCGGGAAGCCGCCGACTTGGTCAACGCGACCCATCGCGCCGGGGGGCGTATCGTGGCGGTGGGCACCACCAGCGTGCGCACGCTCGAATTGGCGGCCAGGCTGGCGCGAGGCGACGATTTGATCGCCCCCTTCAGCGGCCCGACGGAGCTGTTTATCCTGCCCGGCTACACCTACCGGGCCGTCGACGCGCTGATCACCAACTTCCACCTGCCGCGCTCGACCCTGCTGATGTTGGTGAGCGCCTTCGCCGGGCGCGAGCGCATCCTTTCCACCTACGAGATCGCCAAGCGCGAGGGCTACCGCTTCTATTCCTTTGGCGACGCCATGCTGATCTTGTAATCCCCGTTCCGTGTTAGCGTTCCATTAGAACTTGCCCGATTCACGGGAAAGGCCCTTGACATTCCCCCTCAGGCTCTGTATGCTTAAGGGGACTACTGACCGACCGGTCGGTAAGTCTATCGAGGAGATGGATGGATGAATTTCGCAGATAACAAGATGAGGAACAAGATCCTGGCAGTGCTGTTCATCGGCGTGCTGATGGGCGCGTTGGATATCGCTATCGTCGGCCCGGCCATGCCCGCTATTCAGGCTTATTTCAAGGTGGGCGACCGCCTGCTGGCGTGGATATTCGCTATCTACGTTTTGTTCAACCTGATTGGCACGCCGTTCATGTCCAAGCTGTCCGATCTTTTCGGACGGCGCCCCATTTACATCCTGGACGTGGTCTTATTCGCGGCGGGCTCTCTCCTGGTGGCCGTCTCGCCGAGCTTCACGTTGGTTCTGGTGGGGCGCGCCGTGCAAGGCTTTGGGGCGGGCGGCATCTTCCCGGTGGCCAGCGCGGTAATCGGCGACACCTTCCCGCCTGAAAAGCGTGGCAGCGCCCTGGGGTTGATCGGGGCCGTGTTTGGGCTGGCCTTCATCATCGGCCCCATCCTGGGCGGCGTCCTGTTGATGATTAGCTGGCACTGGCTGTTCATCGTCAATTTGCCCATCGCGGCCCTGGTGATCGTCTTGAGCCTGCGCATCCTGCCGGCGGCCCGTCCGGAGAAGCTGGCCGGCTTCGATTGGCAGGGGATGCTGGCGGTGGGCCTGGCTTTGGCGGCGCTGGCGTTGGGCATCAACCAGATCGACACGGGTAATTTCCTGGCCAGCCTGGCGTCCGCGGGGGTGTGGCCTTTCTTGCTGGCGGCCGTGGGGCTGGCTGCCCTGGCCATCCGCATCGAGGGCCGGGCTACGAGTTCCATCCTGGATTTGAGCCTGTTCCGCCGGCGGCAGATGGTGCTGGCTTACGTTTTGTCGGCGGGGGCCGGCCTGGGCGAAGCCGGCCTGGTGTTCTTGCCGGCTCTGGCCGTGGCGGCCCTGGGCGTCACCAGCTCCCAGTCCAGTTTCTTGCTGGTGCCGCTGGTGCTGGCCATCGCGGTGGCCTCGCCGGTGGTCGGTTTCATGCTGGATCGCTTCGGCTCGAAGGTGGTGATCCTGGCGGGCACGAGCTTGCTGGCGATCGGCATGTTCCTGTTGAGCAATTTCATGAACAGGCTGGCGTTCTTCCTCTTCGCCGCGGCGCTGGTAGGATTGGGCCTCTCGGCCTTGCTGGGAGCGCCCTTACGCTACATCATGCTCAACGAATCCTCGCCGAAGGAGCGCTCGGTGGCGCAGGGCATCGTCACCCTGTTTGGCAGCATCGGCCAACTGGTGGGCAGCGCCATGGTGGGCGCGGTGGCGGCCTCGCAAGGCGGCGGAGCGGGCGGCTACGAAAATGCGTATTTCTTCACCGGGGTGGTAGCCCTGCTGCTGGTGATCTCCAGCCTGGGCCTCAAGGCGCGCGCCGCCGAGCTGGAAACGGTGAGAAAGAACGAGACGCGCGCCGCCGCTCAAAAACCCGGCGTGCCGCGCTCCGAGAAATCCCCCGGAGGGCAGGAGGTCTAAAAAGTTGACAAACGGGATGATAGTCTCAGAAGAAAACGGCTTGCGCCAGCGCATTCTGGCAGAGGCGACGCGCTTGTTCGTCTCCCGTGGGTACAACGGCATCTCTATGCGCGAGATTGCCGAGGCAGTGGGGATGTCTAAAGCCGGCCTGTATTATCATTTCAAGGACAAAGAGGACCTCTTCCTGGCCATCCTCAGCCGCGACCTGGAGGAGATGGATCGCATCTTGAAGGTCTGCCGCGAGCAGCACACCACCACCCGCGCGCAGGTGGGCTGCCTGGTGGAGACGATCTTTGTCCAGCTCCCGGAACAACGCGCCCTCATTCGCATGGCCAGCCAGGAAATGGCGACCCTCAGCCAGGCCGCGCGCGAAGCCTTTAACGTCGTGTACCAGGAGAAGTTCATCGGGCAGATCGAAGCCATCCTATCCGAGGGGATACAGCGCGGTGAGCTGCGCGCGCTGGACGTGCGCCTGGCCACCTGGAGCTTACTGGGGATGCTTTATCCATTTTTCTTGCAAGGCGAAGGGCGCGAACCGGGTAAAATAAAGGACGTCATCGAGACGACCTTGACGATCTTTTTTAGTGGAGCAGCCCAAGATTGACCCGTATGGATACATCCAGAGCAGCCTGGCAAGATCTCAACCAACGCATCGTCGCCTGCCGCAAGTGCCCGCGCCTGGTGGCCTGGCGAGAAGAAGTGGCGCGCAAGCCTCCCCGCGCTTACAAAGATTGGAGCTATTGGGCCAAAGCCGTGCCCGGCTTCGGCGATCCCCAGGCGTGCGTGCTGATCGTGGGGCTGGCTCCGGGAGCGCACGGCTCTAATCGTACCGGGCGCATGTTCACCGGCGATTCTTCGGGGAATTTTCTCTACCGCGCGCTGCACAAAGTGGGATTCGCCAACCAGCCGGTTTCCACGAGCGCTGCCGACGGGCTGGAGCTGACGGACGTGTACATCACCGCCGTGGGGCGCTGCGTCCCCCCGGATAACCGCCCGGCGCACGCGGAGCTGCTCAACTGCCGCCCCTACCTGCTGGAGGAGATGGCTTTGCTCACCCAGGTCCAGGGAATCGTGGCATTGGGGCACATTGCTTTCGATAATCTGCTGGAGATCTACCGGGGGCAGGGGGTCACCCTACCGCGTTTGGCTTTCGCGCACGGCGCGCTCCACGAGATCGGCGCGGGGCGGCCCTGGCTGTTGACTTCCTACCATCCCAGCCGGCAGAATACGCAGACGGGGCGCCTCACCGAGGCCATGTTCGACCGGGTGTGGGAGACGGCCAGGAGCTTGTTGCGGTAAGTTATAGCTTGTCTTCTTCCTCAAGGATGGGCTCGATGCCTTCGGATTCCAGCCACTCCAGGGCGCGCTCGCGCCAGCGGGCATTGGTGAACTCGAACCAGCGCATGCGCTCGGCGGGGTAATCGCCCAATACGTCCTTGAAACGGCGGAAGGCTCCCTTGCCGCGGATGGCCTGTTCCAGGCGCCCTCCCAGGCGTTGGTTTTCCACGGTGTCTATGAAATCTTCCATGTCGCGGTATCCCTGGTGGGAGTCGCCCTCGGGGATGCGAATATATCTTTGGCCAAATTGCGTTTCCACCTGGCTCGCCTCGAGCACGGCGTCTTTCTCCCAGTCGGACAGGTCAGAGGCTTCCAGGGCGGCGCGCAGGTCGAAGTCTTCATCACCGGGAATGTAATATTCTTCGTAGATGGCCTCCAATTGGGAGGAAATTTCTTCGGTGATGGGAATGACTTCGCCGGTTTCGAGGTCCAGGAAATGCTTTACCATGAAGGATGAATCTTCCAGGGCATACTCGATCTCGGATAGATTTACACTCAACCTTCGCTTTGGCGCGTTTTCCATGACACACTCCACCTCTCGGAATGACATTGCGGGGCGGGTGGTTAAGACAACCCTTCGCAAGGTTATGGCTGATCCTAAACCTTGCGAAGGGAAGATTTTGGGTGTGTTGGTCTTGCGGAGAAGACGACCCTTCGCAAGGTTCGGGTATTTAAATTCTTAGCGTTTTAAGGCATCCCAGCCGGCGTATTGGGCGGTTTCGCCCAGCTCTGTCTCGATGCGCAGGAGCTGGTTGTACTTGGCCACGCGGTCGGAGCGGGCAGGAGCGCCGGTCTTGATCTGGCCGGTGTTGAGCGCCACGGCCAGGTCGGCGATGGTGGAATCCTCGGTCTCGCCGGAGCGGTGCGAGGTGACCGCCCGCCAGCCGGCGCGGTGGCAGATCTCGACGGCTTCGATGGTCTCGGTCAGCGAGCCGATCTGGTTGAGCTTGACCAGCAAGGCGTTGGCCGACTTTTCGCGGATGCCGCGGCGCACGCGCTCGGGGTTGGTTACCAGCAGGTCGTCGCCCACGATCTGCACCTTATCTCCCAGCTCCTGGGTGAGCAGCTTCCAGCCCTCCCAATCGTCCTGGGCCAGCCCGTCTTCGAGGGAAACGATGGGATATTGCTCGATCCAATTCTTCCAGAAGGCGACCATCTCTTCGCTGGAGAGCAGCTTGCCTTCCTTGCGCAGGTTGTATTTCTTGGTGTCCTCGTCGTACAGCTCGGAGGCCGCCGGGTCGAGGGCGATGGAAACCTGCTCGCCGGCCTTATAACCGGCCTTCTGGATGGCCTCCAGGATGACTTCCACGGCCTCGGCGTTGGCTTTCAGGGCCGGGGCGTAGCCGCCCTCGTCGCCCACCAGGGTAGTGTAACCGCGCGCCTTGAGCACGCCTTTCAAAGCCTGGTAGATCTCGGAGCCCCAACGCAGGCCCTCGGCAAAGGTGGAAGCGCCCAGGGGCATCACCATGAATTCCTGAGCATCGGTGGACTGCCAGGCGGTGTGCGCCCCGCCGTTGAGGATGTTCATCATCGGGACGGGCAGGAGGTGCGCGTAAACGCCGCCGATGTAGCGGTATAGGGGCAAGCCGAGAGCGTTGGCAGCCGCTTTGGCGACGGCCAGGCTGGTGCCCAGGATGGCATTCGCGCCCAGGCGAGCCTTGTTGGGCGTGCCGTCCAGCTCGATCATGGCCAGATCGACGGCGGTCTGCTCGGTGGCGTCCCAGCCGATCAGCGTGTCTGCGATCTCGCCGTTGACGTTCTCGACGGCCTTCAGCGTGCCCTTGCCGTTATAGCGGGACTTGTCGCCGTCGCGCAGCTCGAGGGCTTCGTGCACGCCCGTCGAAGCGCCTGAGGGAACCGCCGCGCGTCCCCAACTGCCATCCGAAAGGATGACCTCTACTTCCACGGTTGGGTTACCGCGGGAATCCAGGATTTCTTGTGCGGAAATTGATTCGATTGTCGTGTCCATAGCAACCTCTTGTTTGGGGTATGTAAAGCTTCTTGTCGACAGTCCGGTCGGGCGGACTCGCTGAGGCGATCCATTCCTCCCCGGCTGGATGAGCAGGCCTTTTGCTTGCTAAGTATAATACGTTTTCGCCGGGAAGTGAGCCTTCCGGCGCTTACTCTTTCAGGGCCGCCAGGTCTTGCGCCTGGGGGATCCTCGCGCGCTCCCCCACGGCCTTGAGGAAGGCCACGAACAGGGGATGGGGCCGGGTGGGGCGGGAAAGGAACTCGGGATGGAACTGCGTGCCCAGCATGAAGGGATGGTCGCTCAGCTCGGCGATCTCCACCAGGCGGTTGTCGGGCGAGATGCCCGAGAAGCACATCCCGTTTTCGGCGAAGACCTTGCGGTAGGCGTTATTGAACTCGAAACGGTGGCGGTGGCGCTCCTCCACCAGCGGCTCTCCGTAGGCTTCGGCGGCGATCGTGCCGGGCTGCAACTGGCAGGGATACAGGCCCAGGCGCATCGTGCCGCCCATGTCGGTGATGTCGCGCTGTTCGGTCATCAGGTCGATCACGGGATGGGGCGTGGAGCGGTCGAACTCCGTGGAGTTGGTCTCCTCGTCTTTCAGGACGCAACGCCCGAACTCCACCACCATGAGCTGCATCCCCAGGCACAGGCCCAGGTAAGGCACTTTGTTCTCGCGGGCGTAGCGCGCGGCCTGGATCTTGCCCTCGATGCCCCGGCTGCCAAAGCCGCCCGGCACCAGGATGCCGTCCGCCTGCTGGATGACGTCCCAGCCACGGCCTTTTTCCAGCTCGGCGGAATGGATCCACTGCAAATCCAGCTCGACTCCCAGCTTCAGCGCGGCGTGCTTCAACGCCTCGCGCACGCTCATGTAGGCGTCGTGCAGCTCGACGTATTTGCCCACCAGGGCCACTTTGACGGCCGGCTTGGGCCGGTGCACCTCGGCGACGAGGTGCTCCCACCCACTCCAATCCGGCCGGTGGCGGGCTTCCAGCCCCAGGCGTTCCAGGATGTACTCGCCCACCCCGGCTTCTTCGAGGAGCAAGGGGACTTCGTAGAGCACCGGGGCGGTCTCCATGGCCACCACGGCGCGTTTCTCCACGTCGCAGAACTGGGCGATCTTTTCGCGCAGGCTTTCGTCCACCGGGTAATCCGAGCGGGCCACGATCATGTCCGGCGAGATGCCGATGGAGCGCAGCTCGCGCACGGAATGCTGGGTGGGCTTGGTCTTCAGCTCGCTGGTGGCGCCGATATACGGCAGCCAGGTGACGTGGATGTACATGGTGTTCTCGCGGCCCACGTCCGTGCGAATCTGGCGCAGGGCCTCCAGGAAGGGCAGCGATTCGATGTCGCCCACCGTGCCGCCCACTTCCACCAGGACGATCTCGGCGCCCGTGGCCTTGCCCACTGCGGCGATGCGGCGCTTGATCTCGTTGGTGATGTGCGGGATGACCTGGATGGTGCCGCCCAGGTAATCGCCGCGGCGCTCTTTGTTGATCACCTCCGAGTATACCTGCCCGGTGGTGACGTTGCAGGTGCGGTTCAGGCGGATGTCGATGAAGCGCTCGTAGTGTCCCAGGTCGAGATCGGTCTCCGCGCCGTCGTCCAACACGTAGACCTCTCCGTGCTGGTAGGGACTCATCGTGCCAGGGTCCACGTTGATGTAAGGATCCAGTTTTTGTACGGCTACCTGGAAACCGCGTTCCTTGAGCAGCCTGCCAATGGCCGCCGCCGTGACGCCCTTGCCGACCGAGCTGACCACGCCGCCGGTGAAGAAGATATATTTCGTTGCCATGCTACCCTCCATATTTAAAAAACCTCGGAACCAATCAAGAATCCTTTCGGAAATTTCTTTCTAATACCAAAGAAGCGGGGAGGGCCTGTGGACGGCGCCTCCCCTCTTAAAGAAAAAACCCGATTTGGGTGTCAAACCGGGTTTTCTATTTTCGAGGGGTTCAGGAAGTCCTCACCTTGTTCTCGAGAGTGCGGGAGAGGATGTCGTCCTGTTCCTTGGATATGGCTTTCTTTTTATTTCGATCGGTCTGGTGCTTGCTTTTTTCCTTGGCCTTTTCCATGGCCTCACGCAGAGCGATCTCCATGGCGGTGGGGTCGGGCTCGGCGGATTTACCTTCGTCCATCACTGCCGCCAGGTCGCGGGCGTCGCCGCCCTCTTCCCTGCGAGAACCCTTCCTGCGGCGCTGGGGTCTATCGTGCTGCTGCTGGGGCCTCTCGGAAGATTGCGCCGGCTCTTCGACCTTTTCGGGCTCGGGCTGCAGGGCCTTCAAGCTCAAACGGATCTGTCGCTTGCGCCGGTTGACTTCCAAAACCTGGGCCTCGACCGCATCCCCTTCCTTGACGACCTCAGAGGGGGTGTGAACGTAGCCATGCGCCAGCTCGCTGATGTGGATCAGGCCGGGGCGCTCCGCGCCGATCTCGACGAAGGCGCCAAATTTCTCCAGGCGGGTGACCGTGCCTTTCACCACCATGCCCTTCTTGATCTCACGCCATTCCAGGTCGAGCGGCTTGATCATGGTCAATTCGATGCGCTCGTCCTTGACTTTGCGCACCCAGACCTCAACGCTATCGCCTACTTTGAGAACATCCTCAACGCGTTTGACGGGCTGTCCTTCTTCCTGGGCAGGAAGCTGTGAGATGTGAAGCACACTGTGTTTTTCCAGACCGATGTCGATAATCGCCCCCGCCAGGGTGGTCTTGATCACAGTGCCAGTAAAATGCATCTTCGGTTTAATTTCGTCAGGACGGCTTTCATCCGCCACAACGCTGTTGTCCATAGCGTTTCTCTCCCATGTTCATATTTTCAGCAAAACGCAATTATACCTTGCCGCAAGTAAACTGTCAATTAACTCGAACTTTTTCCAACTGGCCCTGGTGGGTCAGGTTTCGGAAGGAGACCATCCCGACGAAGAAGGGTATCCAGAAGGTAATTCCCCGGTAAGCCAGGACGATGATCGCCGCCGCTTCGATCGGCACCGCCAGCGTGGTCAGCACCAGAGTCAGCACCCCTTCGACCACACCGATCCCCGAGGGGGTGGGGGAGACGATCACGAAGAGGTAGCCCATGCTGAAGCCCGCGATCAGCGTCCCCAGCGTGAAAGGGACGTCGAAGGCCAGGAAGATCAGCCACAGCACGCCGACCAAGAAGGCTTTATTCGTCAGGGCCAGCAAGACCGACAAGAGCACCGTGCGGGGCTGCCGGCGTAAGGCCTGAACGCCCTCGGCGGCGTCGTGGGCGAAAGCGTAAGCGGTGCCTTCTGAGAGATAATTGCGATGAAGCAAGGGAGCCAACAGGCGGTTGACCTGGCGCGCCAGCCAGGCCAGCACGTTTCCCAAGATCCTGTCGGAGCGCATCCCCAGGTAGAACAGGGCGGTCATGACCAGGGCAATGGCAAGCATGACGATGGAGGCCGCGATTTCCGGCCAATTCAAGTCATTGCGCCGGGCGAGAACGGCCAGGCCGAGGGTCAACACGCACAGGAAGCCCACGTAATCGAAGAGCACGTATAATGCGCCCGCCACCGTGGCCCGGCCGGGCGAATGGCCGTTTTTCTTCGCGTTGGCGATCAACACGGCAATCCCGCTGAATCCACCGCTGGGGGCGACGATGCTCAAGAAATACGCGGCCGTCGCCACTTTCAGCATGTTCATGCCCTTCTCTCGGATCCCCAGCCCTTTGTAGATGACGCGGTAAGAGGTCGCCTGGTTGATCAGCCATCCCACCTGGAGCAAAACCGCCAGCGCCAGAAAATGCCAATCGCCATCTGCGAGAGTGGCGCCGACGGTTTGCACTTCTGTAAAGCGGGAGATGACGAAGAGGATGGTGAGCAGCAGCACCATCGCGAGGATAAATTTGCGCATTGGCTTGATTATACTTCACAAGAATTCAATCTACCCTCATCCGCCGCTGCTTTCTCCGAGCGTCACCTGAACCTGGAGCGATCTCATCCCCCGCGAAACGGTCACGGGGAGGGTGTCTCCCGGCTTATAGTCGAACAGGGTGTTGATGTAAGGGTGGCTGCTGTCCAGATCGACGCTGCCGAGCTTGGTGAGGATGTCGCCGCGCTGCAGGCCGGCCTTGGCCGCCGGGCTGCCGGAATCGATCTGGGTGATGTACGCGCCCCACTGCACGGGCAGCCCGTACATATTGGCGACGTCGGGGGTGACCCATTGGTAGCTGATCCCCAGGTAGGGGCGGGCAACGTAGCCCTTGGCGATCAGTTGGTCGGCGACGGCCTGCACGGTGTTAGAGGGGATGGAGAAACCGAGTCCCTCCGCTACGTCTGTGCTGCTGCCGGAACTGCGCACGATCAGCGTGTTGATCCCGATCACCTGGCCGGACAGATCGACCAGCGGACCGCCGGAATTTCCGTGGTTGATGGCCGCGTCGGTTTGGATCATATCCTGGAGCGAATAACCCTGCCCGGTGTCGATGCTGCGCCCGGTGGCGCTGATCACGCCCACCGTGACGGTGTTATTGAACTCCCCCAGGGGCGAGCCGATGGCGATGGCCGTATCGCCCGGTTTGAGGGCGTCGGAGTTGCCCAGGGTGGCGACGGCGGGCATCTTTCCCTGGGCCTGGAGCACGGCCAGGTCTGAATATTGGTCCGCGCCGATCACTTTGGCCGAGAGCTGGGTGCCGTTGGCCAGCACCACATCCACCTGGTTGGCGCCCTCGATCACGTGGTTGTTGGTCAGGATGTAGCCCTTATCGGAGATGATCACCCCGCTGCCGCTGACCTGCTGGTCGGAAGAAAGGCCGAAGGGGGTGAGCTGCCCGCTGGTGGTGCTGACGACGGTGACGACGGCCGGCCCCACTTTGGCTACCGCCTGGGTGATGTCAGTTTGGACGTTGGTCGTCGAAACGGTCAGGCTGGAGGCCGGTTCTCCGGTGGTGCTGGCCGGTATGCTGGTGCTGCTGGGCTGAGCAGCCGCGATCGGTTGCGTGGCAGCCGGGTTTTGCTGCAAGGCGCTGTAGACGGCATAGCCGCCGGCGACGACACCGGCCAGGGCAGAAGCCCCGGCGACCAGAATGAGAAATAAGGCGTAGATAAGTCTTTTCAGTGACATGTTCCCCTCCACAATCGAACGGAAGGAGCTAATTATCGCTCAGAAGTTGGACGGCCCGGTCGAGCTGTGGGTCGATCCCCGCCTGGGCGTCTGCATCGGTCAATTGCACCGTGACGTCGGGCTCGAGGCCCGTGCCGTGGATGGTGCGCTCGTTGGGAGTGAGCCAGCGCGCGATGGTGATGCGCACGGCGCCTTCATTATTATCCAGGGGATTCCAATTCTGCACCGAGCCTTTCCCATAGGTGGTGGCGCCCACCAACTTTCCGCGCCCGTAATCTTGAATGGCGCCGGCCACGATCTCGGAAGCAGAGGCGGTGCCTTCGTTCACCAGCACCACCAGGGGAATCTCCGTGGCCAGGCCGCCTTGCGAGGCGGAATAAGTTTGCGTGTGGCCGTCGCCGTATTTCTCGTACAGGATGACGCCCTGGCCGATGAACTCGGACGCCACCTCGACGGCCGTATTCAAGTAGCCGCCGCCGTTGTAGCGCAGGTCTAACACCATTCCGGCGGGCTTATTTGCCAGCAGCTCTGCCAGCGTGCTGCGCAGCTCGCCGGTGGTGTTGTCGCCGAAGGTGTTGAGGCGCACGTAGGCGATGTTTCCGTCCAGCAGCTTGCCTTCCACGCTGGGAACGCTGATCGAAGCGCGCTGCACCTCGACGTCGAACGGCTGCGCCTGCCCTTCGCGCCGGAGGGTCAGCACGACCTTGCTCCCGGCGGGACCCAATACGCGCTGCAAGACGGCGTTGGCGGCCAGGCCGGTGACGTCCTCGCCGTCCACCTTGAGGATCTCGTCCCCGGCCTTCAGCCCGGCTTTCTCGGCGGGGCTGCCCGGCATGGGGCTGACGATGGTCAAGAGTTCTCCGGTGGCGTCCACGTAGGCTCCGATGCCTTCATAATCTCCTTGCAGGCTGGTGTTGGCCTGGCGGTATTGCTCCGGGTCCATGTAGGAAGTGTGGGGATCTCCCAGCGCATCCAACATGCCTCGGATGGCTCCCTGCGTGAGCACTTCATCGTCGACGGGCTGGTCGACATATTCCTCGTGAACGAGGTCCCACGCCTGCCAGAATGGAGCGAAGGTATCTGCCAGGTCGGCAGGGGTGGCGCCGGTAGAATTGCCGTCTGCCAGGCCGGAAAGACCGGTTAGAGGCAGGTTGAAGGAGATGGGTAGCTTGACCGGAACAGCCCAACCGACCAACAGGCCGGCCGAGAAGGCTCCACTCACCAGCACGACGATCATCCCCGCCAACAGGAGGGTACGAAGGGCCTTCGATCTCATGGAACGCTCCCTGGATTGCAGGTGTTTCTCGCGAAACATCTGGCCTACTTTGAAAGTTCAACACGAATCGATGAACGCACGATGAAAACCGCGAAATTCCCGCGCGGGGCGCGCCCGCCGGTTATTCGCGCCCCAGGCGCTGCAAGACGCCGGGCAGGTCGCTCAGCTTCGAGATGCTCGCCTCCGCGGAGGGGTGCGGGCGGTCGCTGCCCACCAGGACGGTATGGAAGCCCAGGCTGTGCGCGGTGTCCAGGTTGCGCAGTGAGTCGTCGCACAGCACACATTGGGAGGCCTCCTGGACGCCGGCGGCGCGCAGGGCCACGGCGTAGGCCTGGGGCTGCGGCTTGCAGTAGGGGTCGAAATCGTAGATATCCACGATGCCGTCGATACACTCCGTAACCTGCAAGGCGGCCATCACACGTTTGGCGTGCTCGCGGTCGGCGTTGGTGAAGAGCAGCTTGCGCTGCGGGCAGGCCAGCAGCGCGCGGCGCAGCTCCGGATCGGGGCACAGGTAATCCCCAACGGGCAGGTCGTGGACGTAATTCAGGTATTCCTTGACGTCCACCGCCTGGGTAGCTTGCAGACCGCGCAAGGTGGTGCCATAGGTCTCGAAAAATACCTGCCTGAGGCGCGGGATGTCCTGGCTGGATAAGTGCAGGCGCTCGCGCATATAGTCTTCCATGCGCGCACGAATAGCAGCCCACAAGCCGGCCGAGGAAGGGTAGAGTGTGTCGTCCACGTCGAGGAAAAGGGTTGTGATTGGCATGGGGTGAGTATACTACAGGGTAAGGTATAATTTCGGCAGGAGGCGAGATCATGCCCATTCATTTGCTGCGGGACGAAGTGGCTTCGCAGATCGCAGCCGGCGAGGTAGTGGAACGCCCGGCCTCGGTGGTGAAAGAGCTGCTCGAGAATGCGCTAGATGCCGGCGCGCGCCACGTCTCGATTGCCATCGAGGAGGCGGGGCGCAAGCTGATCGAGGTGGCCGACGACGGCAGCGGCATTCACACGGGGGAATTGGCGCTGGCGGTAGCCCGTCACGCCACCAGCAAGCTGAGCTCGGCGGAAGATTTGTTCCACATCTCCACGCTGGGCTTCCGCGGTGAAGCGCTGGCGTCGATTGGGTCTGTCTCGCGCATGAGCCTCACCTCTCGGGCCGCCGAGGCGCCCGCCGGCGCCCGCCTGCGCGTGGAGGCCGGGCGCAGCATGGCGCCTGAGGCGGTTGGCGCGCCCCTGGGCACGGTCGCGCGGGTGGAAGAGCTCTTCTTCAACGTGCCTGCCCGTCTGAAATTCTTGAAGAAAGATGTCACCGAGCGCCAGGCGATCGACGCCCTGGTCACCCGTTATGCGCTGGCCTATCCCGAAGTGCGCTTCCGCCTGACGCAGGACGGGCGCCCCATCTTGCAGACCAGCGGGAATGGCGACCGCCGTGAGGTGCTGGCCGGCCTGTACGGCGTGGAGATCGCGCGCCAGATGCTGGAAGTGGATTTCAAGGACGAGCCCGGCAGCCTGAAGGGATACATCAGCCCCACCGCGCTGACGCGCTCGAACAAACGCGAGATCACCTGGTTCGTGAACGGGCGCTGGGTGCAGGATACCGCTCTGACGGTGGCTCTGTTGCAGGCCTACCATACCCTGCTGATGGTGGGGCGCTTCCCCATGACGGTGCTCTTCTTGCAGGTTCCCCCCGAGGATATCGACGTGAACGTGCACCCGGCCAAGGCCGAGGTACGTTTCCGCCATTCTGACCGCATCTTCAGCCTGGTGCAGCGCGCCGTGCGGCGCACGCTGCTGGCCTATACGCCCGTCCCGCAAGTGACGGGTGGCGCTCCTACCTGGGTTTCGGCCACGCCCTCGGCCTGGGCTCCGCGCTCCACGCCGGGGCAGACCGGCCTGGATTGGCAGATGGCGGCTGAGGCGCAGGCCGAGGCTGCTTTGGAAGAGGCGCCCCTGGGGGAGCCGCCCCGCCAGCCGGAAACGCAGCCTGCGCTACCCTCCGGCGACCTGCCCCTGCTGCGCCCGGTCGGGCAGGTGGGGGGAACCTACCTGGTGGCCGAGGGGCCGGACGGCTTATATCTGATCGACCAGCACGCTGCCCACGAGCGGGTGCTTTTCGAGCGTTTCATGCACCAGCGCGGAAATGTGATCCCTTCGCAGGCGCTGCTCGAGCCGGTAACGGTACAGCTTACCCCGCAAGGCGCCCAGTTATTGGCCGGGCAGCTCGACCTGCTGGGAAAGCTGGGCTTTCAGGTGGAGGCCTTTGGCCCGTCCACCTTCCGCGTGCTCGCCATCCCGGCGCTGCTAAGCGGCAGCGACCCGGAGGCTGCCCTGCACGTGGTGGTGGAGGATTTCGAGGAAGACGAAACGCCCTTGCAGGCCGAAGTGGAAGCCAAAATCATCGCGCGGGTGTGCAAGCGCGCGGCGGTCAAGGCCGGGCAGAACCTTTCGGCGGACGAGCAGCGCGCCTTGCTGCACGACCTGGAGAAATGCCAGTCGCCGCGCACCTGCCCCCACGGCCGGCCAACGATGATTCACCTCTCCGTAGACCTGCTCGAGCGCCAGTTCGGGCGGCGCGGCGCGCGCTGACCTGAAGCGGTAACGTGGCGAACGTCCTCGTTTCCGGCCTGATCAATCTCGAGACCACCTTACAGGTGGAAGCTTTCCCAATCCAATACACCCCCGTGCGTTTCCCGTTCTTTGGCGTGCGCAGCACGGTTTCGGGGGTCGGCGTCAACCTGGCCAAGGCGCTGAGCACGCTGGGAGATCGGGTCGCTTTGCTCTCGCTGACCGGCCGGGACGAGGCCGGCAAGCTGGTCGCCGGCGCGCTGCAAGCGGAACGGATTTCGGACCGGTACGTTTTCCCGACCCTGGCGGAGACGGCCCAATCGGTGATCCTCTACGACTCCCAGGGGCGTCGCCAGATCAATACCGATCTGAAAGATATCCAGGAGCAGCCGTATCCCCAGGAGGAATTCGAGCAAGCTCTGTCAGGCTGCGATCTGGCGGTCTTGTGCAACATCAATTTTTCACGCCCTTTCCTGGCCCAGGCGCGCCGGGCGGGTAAGCCGGTGGCCACGGACGTCCATACTATCCACAGCCTGGAAGATGGCTATAACCGTGATTTCATGGCCGCGGCCAACATCCTTTTCATGAGCGATGAATGCCTGCCTGAGCCGCCCGAGCAGTGGATCAAAGCGGTTTTCAACCGTTTTGGGAACGACGTGATCGTGATTGGCCTGGGAGCGCGAGGAGCTCTTTTACACATGAAGGAGGGGGATGGGACGCATTGGCAGCCGGCGGTCGAGACGCGCCCGGTGGTCAACACTATCGGGGCGGGAGACGCCCTCTTCGCGTGTTTCCTGCATTATTATATGAGGGACAGCGATCCTGTGGCGGCGTTGCAGAAAGCCACGTTGTTCGCTTCGTATAAGATCGGCAAACGGGGCGCGGCGGAAGGATTCCTGAGCGAGGAGGAATTGCAGCGCCTGGAGGAAGATTTTCGAGAGGGCCATTCCTGACAGACTGCCGGATGGGCGGCGCGATCGGGCGCGCCTCTGTTATAGGGGAAAATAGAGGGTGAAAGTGGAGCCTCTGCCCAGCTTGCTTTCCACTTCGATGCGCCCATGGTGCGCCTCGATGATGCGCTTGCAGATGGAAAGCCCCAGCCCGGTGCCGTGGGCGATCCTTTCGGCGTCGCGGGTGCGGAAGAACCGCTCGAACAGGTGCGGCATGGCGTCCGGGGGAATGCCGATGCCCGTGTCCTGTACGGAGAGGCTCACTTCTTTTTCGCGCAGCGCAGCGCTCACCGTCACCGCGCCGCCGGGCTGGTTGTATTTCACTGCATTGCTGAACAGGTTGAGCAGCACCTGCTTGATCTTGTCCCGGTCGCCCCTCACCTGGGGCAGGTCGGCGGGGAGGCGGATGGCGAAGCTGACCTGCTTCTCGTCGATGCGCTCTTTGAGCAGGTTGCGGCAGCTTTCTGCCAGCTCGGCCAGGGAAAAGCGGGAGGACTGGTAGGCCACACGGCCAGACTCTAGTTGCGCCAGGTCCAGGTAAGAGGAAGCCATCTCGTTCAGACGCTTGGTCTCCGTCTGGATGGCGGTGATCAGCTCCTGGCGCTGCTCGTCGGACAGCTCTGGACGCTCGATCAAGTGCGAGGCCGTGTTGATGGAAGCCAGGGGGGTGCGTAGCTCGTGCACCAGCTCGCTGATCAGGTCTGATTGCATGAACAGGTGGCTGTTCTCGATGGCCACGGCGGCGTGCGCCCCCAGGACGCTCATCAGCTCTTCGTCTTCGCCGGTGTATTCACCGTCGTGCTTGTTCAAGACCTCCAGCACGCCCACCACCTTTTCTCGGGTGATCAGTGGGATGGCCATCAGGGAAGAGGTGGGGAAGTTTACCGCCTTTTCCACGTTGCCGAAGAAGTGGGGATCCTGGTGCACGTCGGCCACTTTAACGATCTTGCGTTTTAGCACCGCCCAGCCCGCGATGCTGCCCTCCACGGGCACGTTCATGCCGCTGGCGGGGCTGTCTTCCGCCAGGTTGGTGGTGGCCTGGAAGAATAGCTGGTTCGTGTTGCCGTCGTAAAGCAGGATGGAAGCCGCGGCCGAATTGCTCAGGTCTCTGGCGGCCTCGACGATGCGTTTCAAGAGGGCACTCAGGTCCAGGGTGGAAGCCAGATCGCGGGAGATGTCGATCAGGCGTTTGTATTTCTGAAGTAGAGGAAATGCGGGCGGTTCGTCCTTCATATTGGAAGGCGCTCACGCGTTGCGGCTATGCTGGGACACCAATTCTGCGAGCTGCTCGAACTGTTGGGCCGTCAGACCCTCGGGCTGAACCATCATCAGGGGCAGATTACGCAGGTCGGCCTGGAAGGACAGCTCGGGGGCAGGGGTGATGACCTTGGCAATAGGCTGCCCCAGGGATTCCTGCACCTGGCTCCAGGTAAGCTGCACGTCGGAGCGCACGCGGTTGATCATCACCACCGTCAACAGCTTGGCATTCCCGTAGCCCTGCTCCTGTAAATAGCCCAGTAGTCCCTTGGTGCGGGTGATCGTCAGGGGGTTCGGCTCGACCACGACGATGGCTTCGGTGCATTGCGCCAGCACGTTTTCGACCGCCAGGATAGCGCTGTTGCCGAAATCTACCACCACCCTGGGAACCATGTGGCCGAGGTGGTTCAGGATGGCCGCGAATTGATCCGCTTTGGTGACCAGCTCGCCGTCGCGGTCCTGGCTGGAGGCCATCAGCATGCGCAGGCCGCTCACGTGCTTGACCAGCTCCTTTTCGACCCCTTCCGGGGAAATCTGCGCGGCTTCGCTGCGCAGCAGGCGATTGAGGCCCTCCGGATTGGGGTAGCCCAAATTCAACGCCCAATAGCCGTTGCCGGGCCGAAATTCGGCGGCGATTACCCCACCCTTCAATTTTTGGGCGAGGCTGAGGCCCAGGTTCAGGGTCAAGGTAGATACGCCCAATCCACCCTTGGCCGCCAGCACAGCCATGACCTGCCCACGCTCGGTGGGGGTCGGCGCAGCAGCGTTGCGGCCTTTTTTCGAGCGCGTCAACAGGGCTTTGATATGGGCGGCCAGCTCCACGGGATGAGTGGGCTTGATCAAATAATCATCGGCGCCGGCTTCGTAACCTGCTACACGATCATCTACCTGTCCTTTAGCGGTAAACATTAAGATGGGGATATCGGCCGTAGCCGAATTAGCGCGCAAACGGCGGGCTACTTCGAAACCGTCCAGATCGGGCATCATCACGTCTAACAGGATGATGTCGGGATCTTGAGCCTGGGCTTCCCGGAGGGCTTGCTCGCCATTGCTGGCGGCGGCGATCTCGTATCCCTGTCGTTGGAGCATCAAGCCAACCAGGCGTAGGGTTTCGAGGTCATCATCGACCACAAGAATTTTCTCGGTCATACGTTCCCTCTCCAGGGGATGGATTAAGTTTCCGTCAGTTTAACATAAAGCGGGGGGCATGGCAAGTAAGAATATGAAATACCCCATGGCGTTCTCAAGAATAAAGGTTGTCATTGCGAGGAGGGCGCTCTTTGCCCGACGAAGCAATCTCGGTGCCGGCCCTGAGATCGCCACGCCCTGGGAAGAACACCCAGGGCTCGCGATGACACAGATCATAGTGGCTGTCAAGGAAACATGAGAACGCCATATGAAATACCCTCGGTGGAGGATAGTATAATGCCTTCATGCTTTTCGATCAGGTAATACAAACGCTCGAAAACAAGTGCTTGTTGGACAAGGCGCGCCCTGTTTTGGTAGGCGTATCCGGCGGGCCGGACAGCCTGTGCCTGCTGGACCTGTTCCAGCGCAGCGGGTATCCTCTGGTTGTGGCGCATTTCAACCATCGCCTGCGTGCTGAGGCCGGCGAAGACGCCCGCTTCGTGGGTGAGGTGGCTGCCCGCATGGGGCTGCCTTTCGCCCTGGGAGAGGGAGACGTGCGGGCTTACGCCGCGCAGAAGGCGCTCTCCATCGAAGAGGCGGCCCGCATCCTGCGCTACGGCTTCCTGTTCGAGCAGGCGCGCCGGGCGGAGGCCCAGGCGGTGGCGGTGGCCCACACTGCCGACGATCAGGTCGAGACGATGCTGATGCACTGGCTACGGGGAGCGGGCCTCTCCGGCTTAAAAGGGATGACTTATCGCTCTACGGGCCACGCGTGGGATGCGCGCCTGCCTTTGGTGCGGCCTTTGCTGGGCGCCTGGCGCGAGGAAATATTGGCCTACTGCCGGGAGCGCGGCTTGCAGCCGCACTTCGACCAGACCAATCTGGATACGACCTATTTCCGCAACCGGCTGCGCCACGAGCTGATCCCCTCCCTGGAGGGGTACAACCCGCGTTTCCGCCAGGTCCTCTTGCGCACCGCCCAATCCCTGGCGGGCGACTACGACGTGCTGGAGCAAGTCCTCCAGGCGGCCTGGCAGGATTGCCTGGCCGGCCAGGGGAGCGGCGCCGTGGCGCTCTGGCGGCCCCCGTTACAGAAGCTGCTGCCGGGGTTGCAACGCGGCATCCTGCGCCGCGCGATGGCCCTCCTGCGCCCGGGCCTGCCCGACGTGGACTTCGACACCGTCGAGCGCGCCCTGGCCTTCCTGGCGCAGCCGACCCTTTCCGGCCAGATGGACCTGTCGAACGGGCTGAGGATCTTTGACCAGGGGGAAAAGGTGTTCCTGGCGGACTGGCAGGCCGATCTGCGCGACCCGGCCTGGCCGCAGGTGGCGCCGGGAAAGCTCCTGGAGCTGAACGTTCCCGGGCGGGCGGCCCTGGAAGGCGGCTGGAGTCTCAGCGCTTCTCTGGTGGAAGTCTCGCCCGAGCTGCGCGCGGCGGTAGCCGCCAACGGCGACCCGCTGCAGGCCTGGCTCGACTTCGACCCTGGCGATGGGCCTCTCGCAGTGCGCGGGCGGCGCCCCGGCGACCGCTTCGAGCCGCTCGGCATGGGCGGACATTCCATCAAATTGTCAGATTATTTTATCAACGTCAAGCTGGCGGAGCGAGCGCGCGGCTGCTGGCCGTTGATCCTCCTCAAGGGGGAGATCGCCTGGGTGGCGGGCTACCGTATCGCCCATCCTTTCCGGCTCACGGATACCTCCCGGCGCGGGCTGCACCTGCGCCTGCTGCGCGAAGAGGCGCAGCTTCGCGTATAATAAAAGCCACAAAGCTTTTCTCAACGGGAGCCTGGAAATGAAGATCTTTTCGCGGCAGAAAAATAGCAACCGCTTTCTGGAGCTGCTCATCAAGCAGGCCGAATACTCTGTGCAAGCCATGGAAGCCCTGCTCCAATTCATGCGCCATCCCGACGAAGCCCTGGCAACGCGCGTCTCTGAGGTGGAAAAGGAGGCCGACGAAGTCCGGCACGTGCTGATCGACGAGCTCAACCACACTTTCGTGACCCCCTTCGACCGCGAGGATATCTTTGCCCTGTCGCTGGCGATCGACGATGTTCTCGATTATGCTAACACGACGGTGGACGAGATGGTGATTCTCAAGATCAAAACGAACACTTACCTGGAGCGCATGGCGTCGCTGTTGAACGATGCGGCCAAAGAGATCCACCTCGCGGTGCTGCAATTGCAGGAGCACCCTTCCGTGGCCAACGATCACGCCGTGCAGGCCAAAGCCTTGGAGAATCGCATCGAGAGCGTCTACCGCGAGGCGGTGGCCAATCTATTCAAGACCCCGGATGATCTGGATGGGGTGATGGAAATCCTGAAATTGCGCGAGATCTACCGCCACCTGTCGAACGCCGCCGACCGCGGCGACCAGGCTGCCAACGTGATCGGCGACATCGTGGTCAAGCGGACTTAGCTTCTTTTCCCCCGGCAAGCTGCCTGAGCTTCAAGCCAATCTCCCGCCACTGGATCTTGGAAACGCCCATCTTCTGGCGGATCTTTTCGGTTTCCTGGTCGTCCAGCCAATCGTTCAAGGCGCTGGTCCAGCGGCACATGTCGAAGGAGAGGTGCTTGTCCAGCCCGGTTTCTTCGCCCAGGTCTTCCAGCAGGTACTCCAGCCGGCGCGGCGACCAGGGAAAGACGCGCTCGACGGGCTGGTATTGCGCCACGTATTCGTGGTAGGCTTCCACCCATTCCGCCGGCAGGGCGATCTTGCGCTCCTTGTAACGATTGCGCGGACTGGCGTAGCGCACGAAGAGCAAGGGGCCATTGGGCGACTCCAGGTCGACGTGGTTGGGGGTGAGAGCCAGGCATTCTCCCTTCTTGATGCCCGTGCTGAGCAGCAGCAGTAGCAGGGTGTAGGGACGGGCATCCGCCTTTTTGGCCTGCCGGTATTTTGCGGAAGTCTGCAAGACGGCGTCCATTTCTTCGCGGGTGAGCACAGCCGGCAACGGGCTGATCACCGACTGCTGCAAGACCTTCTCGGCGGGGTCCAGGATCACCACACCGCCCTGGTGCAGCCAGCGGAAGAAGGCTTTGACGGAGGTGATGCGCCGGGCCAGGCTCTTGGGGCTGCACGGCACCCCGCGGCTGGTTTGCAGCCATTGCAGGAAGTGATTCAGATCTTGGGTGGCCACCGCGCCAACCCCCCGATCGGGCGGCAGGTAGTTCGCCAGGAGCAGAACGTCGGCGGTGAAGGCTTTCACGGTGTGGGGAGAACGGCCCTGGTCTTCCAGGTAGAGTCTCCAGCCGTTGATGGCCGGAAGCAAAGGGGTCTGGGTGGTAATATGGGCAGTGGAAGGGGTAACATCTGCACTCATGGCGTCTCCAAGCAGAAGAGAAATTTTTTGCGCATAGTCAACCCATAGTGTAGCCGATTTGAACTTGTCTGTCAATCACCCAAGGATGGAATTTGGTCGCTTTCTCGAAGTAAGAGAAATGCCCTTGCCCCCTTGCGAGGATGGCCTTTTGGCAACGTCCGCCGGGCGCCCTCACCCCTGTCCCCTCTCCCAGCGGGAGAGGGGAGGAAGGGGGTTTGCTTTTATGAAGAGGAAAATCGGCAGGGCGGAGCTTATTGCCCGAAGAAGGCCTGATTGATGATGGCGGTGATGGCGGCCTGGTTGGGGAGGAGAACGTCGGCGCCCTGGGGGGTTACCCAGGAGGTCACCTGCGCCGGCCCGATGGTGTAACGCTGGATGCCGTTGCCGCTCGCGACCTGGGAGGCCAGCGGGAGCAGGGGCAGGATGTTGTTGAGGGTCAAGTTGGTCTCGACGCTGCTGGCGAACTCGCTGAACAGCTCTGGCGCGCGCGAGACGGCGTTCAGGCTCATCAGCTTGAAGAA
The DNA here is from genome assembly GCA_963702935.1 of uncultured Chloroflexia bacterium. Lineage (GTDB taxonomy): Bacteria > Chloroflexota > Anaerolineae > Anaerolineales > Anaerolineaceae > DAOTWA01. The sequence goes on along the minus strand of OY969772.1, from coordinate 5,168,788 downwards.
GATGGCCTGGATCACTTCCTGGGCGCGGCGCAGACGGTCGAAGTCGCTGGTGGAATAGCGCGAGCGCACGTACCATAAGGCGGTATCTCCGTTCATGTGTACGGTGCCCGGGCTAACGCTGCAATAACCGTTCACGGCCTGGGGCAGGTCGCATTTATCGGAAAGATACTGGGAAGCCTGTACGTCGATGCCTCCCAGGGTGTTCACGATGCCGCGGAAGCCGTTGAAGTTGGTCATGATGTAGTAGTCGGGGTGAACGCCGAAGTTCTGCTCGAAGGTGGCCTGGGTGAGGGCAAAGCCGCCGTGCGCCTGCGCGGTGTTGATGCGCTGGTCTTCCCAACCGGGGATGTTTACCCACAGATCGCGCGGGAAGGAGACCAGGTTAACGGTGCCCTTGTTGGGGTTCAAGGCTGCCAGGAGGATCACATCTGTGCGATAGCCCTGGCCAGGACGATAATCCGAGCCCAGGATGAGGATGTTTACCTGGCCCTCCGGACGGGGAAGCCGTTCGCCTAATGGATTGGGGGTAGTGGTGGGCGCCGCCTGGGTAGACTGGACGGGGGCGTCCGACTGGGCAGGGCCCCCCGTGGGATTAAACGTCGCCGTGGGAGGGATGGGCTGGAAGGGAGTAGGCGTGGGAGAGGCATGGGGGTCCGCCGTGGCCAGCGTCAATTGTGAGACGGCTACCGGCGCGGCCTGTTGCAGGCTGCCCAGAAAAGAGGGCGCGTTGCAAGCCGTTAGAGACAGGAGGGTGAGGAAGCTTATGAAGCGGGATATTCGCGTGCGCATAGTTTATGCTTTCGGTTGGGTACAGGATGGGTAACGTTCAGTTGGCGGTTGGCGCAACTGTGGGTACGTCTGTTGGTAGAGTAGTAGCGATAGGTGAGGCCTCAGTGGTAGGGGCCAGAGTGGGTACAGAAGTGGATGTCGCTGTTGGAACCATCGTCGGGGCAGGGGAGGAAGTAGGGATGGAAGTGGCGGTGGGCTGCGGCCGGGTGGGGGTTTGAGTCGGGCGTGGAGCAGGAGCGGGTGTGTTGGTGGCTGTAGCCATGGGGGTGCGAGTGGGCACGTTGGGGACGTAGATGCGCGACCCGGCCAGGAGGAGCGTGGAATTGCCCATGCAATTGGCTCGCTGCAAATCGTACATGCTCATACCGAAGGCCTGGCTCAAGCGGAAGAGATTGTCGTTGGGCTGGACGGTATAGACGATCCAACCCGGCGGCGGGCCGCAGGGGATGGCGGTGGGGAAGACTACGGGCGGTTGAGTGGCAGTTGGCGTCGAATAAGGCACGTACAGGATGGCGCCCGGAAGCAAATTATCACTGAACAGGCAATTGGCCTTGGAAAGCTGATCGGGCGTGACCTTGAAAACCAGGGCCAGGCCTCCCAGCGTATCGCCGCTCTGGATGGTGTAAGCCACCCATCCTTGCGGGGGTGGGCAGCTTGCCGGAGGTTGAAGGGTGGCGGTCATGGTGAAGGTCGGCGAAGGTTGGGCGGTGAAGATCGAGGTCGAGCCGGGTTGCGGGAGGAAGAGCGTCTCCGTCGCGCTGGCCTGGGGAGCAGGCGTGGGTGGCAGCGAGTTGCCTTCAGCGAAAGCTAAAGAGAGACTGCCCAGGACAATTGCGCTGGATAGAATGGCTGCAATGAATCCGTTGAGCGCCTGCCTTAGATGCGTCATTTTCCTTTAAACGGTCTCACCAGTATTAAAGGAAGAGGCGGCATTCACCGGCAAGAGAACACTGAAAGTCGAGGAAAAACCGGCTTCCGTATCCACCCAGACGCGCCCCCCGTGGCTCTCTGCCAGGGTCTTGACGATGGAAAGGCCCACGCCGGTATCTCCCACCCCCTGGATCAAGGGGTTGTCGGCCCGGTAGAGGCGCGAGAACACCCTGGGAACGTCTTCTGCCGGAATGCCCCCACCCGAGTCGGTGATCTGGAGCAAGATGAAGCTCCGACCGTTCTCAGACTGGAGGTTTACCTTCAAAATGACCACACCCTCCGCGGGGGTGGCGCTGCCGGCATTCTGGAGGAGGTGGACCACGATCTGCTGCAAGGCATCGCGATCGGCGTGGATGACGGGTATTTCCTCCGGCAGATCGAGGCGCAGGGTGATGTTCTTCTCACGCAACTGGGCGCTGGTGGAAGCCATAGCATAATCGATGACCGCGCCGAGGTCCACCGTCTCTGGGAGCAGCTCGAGCTGGCCCGCGTCCATGACGGCGGTGCGGATCAAGTCGTCGATCAGCCGGGCCAAACGTTGGGTGGAGGCGTTGATGCGCTCCAGGAAATTGCGCTGCAAAGCGCCCAAGATACCTACCGATTCGCCCAGGAGGAGATGGGTGTAGCCCATAATGGAAGACATGGGCTGGCGGAGCTCTTGCGCCAACGAAGCAATCACTTCGGAGGGCTCGCCTGTGAGCGTGGCCGGGATGGATGGGTGTTGTTCGATCTCCATGATCTTCATCTTTGCTTCTGCCAGCTCATTTTGAAGGTGAGCATTTTCTTTCAGAGACTGCCTGAGCTCGTCTTCGAAGTAATCAGAATCACGCCCTTCACCGCCGGCGACGGGCGCTCGCTCTTCGTCTGCGGTGACCGGCTGCGGATTTTCATCTGCTACTGGCTGCGGCCCGAGATCTTCCGGCAGAGGAAGAACCTTGCCCAGCTCCTGCCGTAGGGCCTCCGACTCAGCTTCAGATCTGCCCAGCTCCAGGCGAGCAGTTTCCAGGTCTTCTTGGAGGGCGCGAGCACGCTCAGATCGTTGCAGGATGTGTACCAATGTTTCCGCCAGGCTGACCAGATAAGCCTGGTCTTCGCTGCTCCACACCCGATTGGAATAGGGGGAAAGCAGCAAAATAGCGCCGAGCACCCCGTTGGCCTCCATCAAAGGCGCGACCAGCAGGCCCCCGGGTTGTTTTAAGCTGATCGCCTCTCCCAGGCCCTGCAGGTCCGGGGTAGTGGTGCTGCCGGGATCGATCTTGAAGGGGCGCCCTTTCTGGAGGGCGTTAGCCAGTTGAGGGATGGCTTTCCTGTCCAGGGTGGCGCCCGGCTGGGGTTCTTCGCGGATCAGATCATAACCGCCTTGCAGGGTCACGCCCCCTTGCGAGTCTGGGGGCGCGATGAGATAACAAAGATCGGCCAGCATGGCCTGGCCAATCGCTTTGGTGATCGCCGTGCACATATTTAGGGGAGAATCTTCGGCTGCCAGGGCCAGAAAAGCGTGTACCGCTTTGGGGTCTGCGCTGTAGCGTCTGCGTTCAACGCCGGGTTGGCGCCGCTCTGTTTTGGGAGCCGCCACAGGAGCGGCAGCAAAGCGCCCCGCGAGCATGAGCAAAAGGGGATAAGCGGCCAGTTGGGTCAAGCGGACTGCCCCGGAGTAATCTCCCGATTGGTAAGGTGCAAACATCTCGACGATGTGTCCGACCAGCAAGATGACCAACATGCCCAGTCCGTACTCCCACAGCGGCGGGCGCCGGAGGGACAACATGGCTCCCCCTATTAAGACGACCAAAATCGAAATAAGTTCCCAGCCAAAGCTCAGCCACGTCCCGTTGAAATGGGTGGCCGTGGCCACCGGGCCCCAAATAGAGAGCGTAAAGGCCAGCAGGATCACTACCAGTAAATTGAGTAGAGCAGTGGCCGAGTCGGCGATGCGCGCCGGCAGCGGGTAAGCCCACAGCCAGATGATCCACACCAGGCTGAAGAGGGTAACCGCGCGGGCGAGGGGGGGCAAGAATACCTGCGCGTCGAAGATGCCCTGCCAGGTCAGGCCGCTGCTTACGAACAGGATCGCCTGGCCGATCAAAAGCAGGCCAAGACCCAGTAGAGCGCGTCTGGCCTGCGGGAAATCGGGATTCCCCTGCCTGGAAAGGGCCGCGGGAATGGCTCCGATCACCGCAAAGACCAGCACCAGGTGATAGACCAGATTCCCAGGCGGCGTGGTGAGGATCAGGAAAATTTGCTGAAAGAAGTTGGCCATACGGGTCCTTCCATTGTTTGAGAATTATAGCATGAGGAAAGTGAGGCGAGATAACCAAAAGAGTTGACAAATCAGCAGAATACGATAAAATACACTGCGCAAGCCGAAGTGGCGGAATTGGCAGACGCGCTACGTTCAGGGCGTAGTGGGCGTACGCTCGTGAGGGTTCAAATCCCTCCTTCGGCACACAGAGACCCCCTCTTACGGGGGTCTTTCCTTTTTACAAGGTCTTGTATCCCCCAGGCAATTAAGGTAAGATAACAGCATGAAAAGGCTCAAGGTCAACGCCAGACGCATTTTGATTCTCGTCGCCGTGCTCGTGCTGGTACTGTTGATGATGGACTTCAACAATCGCATGGGGGATTACCTGCGATTGCGGTCGCAGGATCAGGACATGCAAACGCAGGTGGCGGAGCTTCAAATGACGCAGGCGGACGTCAGTACGCAGATCGCCTACGCGACCTCGGACGTGGCCGTCGAGGAGTGGGCGCGCGAGCAGGCGGGCATGGCCCAGACAGGAGACGTGCCCATCCAGCCGGTGTCCCCGCCGGGATCGACCCCGGTGGTGGCGACGCTGGCCGCGCCGACCCAGCAGCCCATCAGTAACTGGCAAGTGTGGCAGGCGCTATTTTTCGGCAAATAATGTCCTTGACCTGAGAGGGGGTCTGTGGTATCATTCAACTCTACGTGATGCGGGGTAGAGCAGTGGCAGCTCGTCGGGCTCATAACCCGGAGGTCAGTGGTTCGAATCCACTCCCCGCTACTGAGAGCAAACCAGAGTCCGTCGGGCTCTGGTTTTTCGTTAGCCCGGCGCACAGCGGTAGAAAAAACCTTAAAAAAGGAGGATTTTTCTACACGGATGTGCACCTTCGGTGTGAACCGCAGTTCGCCAGGTCTATCCATCTCAAAATCCATCGATGGCTTCTTAAAGTTTAAGACGGCAGAGGGATTGAGTCGGCGCACCGTCGCTTCCTACGAATACACGCTCAACCGCTGGCTGGACAACATCGGCGACCGCAGCGTTTCCGAGGTTCGGGCCGCCGATCTGACGGCTTACATGGCCTGGCTACGCACCGAGTGCAAGCCGGTCCGCTTCAACGGCAATCACGAGCCGTTGTCCGCCAAGTCCATTCGCAACGTGTGGGTGACGTTCCGTTCCTTTTTTGGCTGGTTACACGTGGAATTTCAATATCCCAACCCGGCCATCGAGATTCCCGCGCCTAAGATTCCAGAAGCATCCGGTGGAGACCTTTACCAAGGAAGACATCGAGAAGATGCTGATTCTCCTTTCAGTTTCGTAAGGAATGGCGAATTAAGGTTTCGACCCAGAATCTAGCCGTATAATTTTCATAAGGGCTTCTTAAATCTCAGCGATCAGGTTCGCGCTGCTTATCGTCCAAGAGGGGGAAAGGTTATATGGCCAATGAACGGGTAAACAAGCAATGAATTCCTTTCTGTTGCGTGCCTTGCAACAGGGGTTGGTTACACTGTAGTTGACTCACGAACCAATGGAGGGGAAATGACCAAGCCGGCGGTGACCAAAGCCATGCGGCTCTTGCAGCTCGAAACACTCCTCTTGGCCCACCCGGAAGGGCTGAGCCAATCCGAGATCGCGCGGCGCCTGGGGGTGAACCGCTCCACCGTCAACCGCTACCTGCCCGATCTCCCCGCCCACATCTACATCGACGTGGACGACGGCGGAGTGTGGAAGATCGACCGCCAGGCTTATCTGATCAACGTGCGCTTCGACCTGCACGAGGCCATGGCGGTGCATCTGGCCACGCGCTTGCTGGCCACGCGTATGGAGCGCCAGAATCCGCACGCCGCCGGGGCGCTGCGCAAGCTGGGCCAGGCCATCCAGCCGCTGGCGCCCCAGATCAGCCGGCACCTGCGCCAATCTGCCGACGTTATGGACGACGCCTCGCAGCGCCAGGACCCTGTTTACCTGCGCTGCCTGGAGCGGCTCACCCTGGCGTGGGCCGAGCTGAGAAAAGTGCAGGTCTGGCACCTGCACGAAGGCGGGGAGATCAAAGCCTATACCTTTTCCCCTTATTTCATCGAACCCTACGCCATCGGGCAATCCACGCACGCCATTGGCTGGCGCGAGCCGCCCGGCGCGCTGCGCACCTTCAAGATCGAGCGCCTGGTGCGCGTGGAGCTGCTGCGCGAGACCTACCAGATTCCCGGGGATTTCGATCCGCAGGAGCTGTTGGCGGACGCCTGGGGCATCTGGTACACGGGGGAGGAGCCGGTGGAGGTGGCGTTGCGCTTTCACCCTCGCGTGGCGCGGCGGGTGCGCGAGACGCGCTGGCACCGCTCGGAGACACTGGAGGAGCAGCCGGATGGGAGCCTGATCTGGCGGGCGCGCATCGCCGCGCCGCAGGAGATGTTGCCCTGGATCCGCGGCTGGGGCGCGGACGTGGAAGTGTTGGCGCCGGAAAATTTGAGAGAACAAATCGTTCTTGAAGTTCAAAGATTGGCGAGGATCTATGTTACCGCAACCCATTGAGAGTATTCCCAGGTATTTCTGCTTATGGGCCAAGTCGGAAAAGTCGCAAGACCCCGATACCCACCCCTTGATCTACCACCTGCTGGACGTTGGCGAGTGCACCCTGGCCTTATGGAAGGTCGCCTTGAGCGCCCAGACGAAGCAGACGTTCGCACATGCGCTCGACCTCGATCCCGATTTGGCCGGGAGGCAGTTGGCTTTTTGGGCTGCTCTCCACGACCTGGGTAAGGCTGCGCCCGGCTTCCAGAGGAAATATCCGCCCAGCGTCCCGAAACTGGAGAAGGAGGGTTTCGTCTTCCCGCGAGAGGTCTCTCCCAACCCGGCCCCGCACGGGATTCTATCGGCCTGGGCGCTGAAGGAGCTCCTGCCGCAGGAAACCGGCTTGAGCCGGCCGGATGCCGTCAAAATCGCGGTGGCGCTCGGCGGGCATCACGGCGCCTGGCCGACCAACGACCGTTTTTCTCCGGCCAGCTTGAAATCCTCGGACAAGGGCGATGCGAACTGGCAGGAGGCACGCAGGGAATTGCTGCAAGCTATGCAAGAAGTTTACCGGCCGCCAGCGACGGTGAAATTGCCCGCCGCCCAAGAGGAGCTCAACGCCTTCCTGACGCTGTTCTCCGGCCTGGTCAGCGTGGCGGACTGGATCGGCTCCATGTCCGAGAATTTCCCCTTTACCGGGGAGTACCTGCCGCCGCAGGCCTACGCCCGGCGCGCGGCCGGCCAGGCCAGGGCCGCGTTGGAGAAACTGGGCTGGCTGGGCTGGGGAGCGGATGGCAGCTTGCTCACTTTTGCCGCCATGTTCCCGGATATCGGCGCGCCCAACGGCATCCAGCAAAGCACCTTCGAGGCTGCTCTCGAACTGGCGCTGCCCGCGCTGGTCATCCTCGAAGCGCCCACCGGCATCGGCAAGACGGAAGCGGCGCTCTTTCTGGCGGATACCTGGCTGCAGAGCCAGAAGGGGAGCGGCCTGTACGTGGCCATGCCCACCCAGGCCACCAGCAACCAGATGTTCGCGCGCGTGGTCGACTTTCTGAAAAGCCGTTACCCGGCGAAATCCATCAACGCCCATTTGGTGCACGGCAGCGCCTTGTTGGAGGAAAGGGAAGCCCCGCAAATTTCCGGAATTGCCCAAGACGACGCTGCGCAAGAGGGCGGCGTCAAGGCCGAGACCTGGTTCCTGCCGCGCAAGCGCACCTTGCTGGCCCCCTTTGGCGTGGGGACGGTGGATCAGGCCTTGTTGAGCGTCTTGCAGACCCGCCATTTCTTCGTGCGCATGTTTGGCCTGGGGCAAAAGGTGGTCGTCTTCGACGAGGTGCACGCCTACGATACCTATATGTCCACCTTGTTCGAGCGCCTGCTGCGCTGGCTGCATTCCATCGGCACGTCGGTCATCCTGCTCTCGGCGACGCTCCCTCAGCAGACTCGCCAGGCTTTCGTTCAGGCCTGGCTGGGAGCCGGCGAGGAGCCACTGCCGGTTGCCGCTTATCCGCGGGTGACCGTGGCCAGTGCGGCGAAGGTGGCGGTGCGCCCGCTCCCGCCGCCGCCCTCGCGCACTTTGCGGCTCGCATGGGCGCAGCCTTCCCCTGGCCAGTCCTCCGAAGAATGGATCGCCGAAACCCTGGCCGAGAGGCTCGAGGGAGGCGGCTGTGCGGCCGTGATCTGTAACCGCGTGCGCCGCGCGCAGGACGTGTATGCGGTCCTCCGGGAAAAGGGTGTCGTGGCGGATGAAAACCTGATCCTGTTCCACGCGCGCTTCCCATTCGAGTGGCGCAAGAGGATCGAGGACGAGGTGCTGTCGCGCTTTAGCAAAGGCGGAAAGCGCCCGAAAAGGGCCATCGTGGTGGCCACGCAGGTCATCGAGCAGAGCCTCGACCTGGATTTCGACGCCATGCTAACCGACCTGGCCCCGGTGGACTTGCTGCTGCAGCGCGCCGGGCGGCTGCACCGCCACGCGATGAATGACGAAAAGCGGCCCGAGGCGCTCAAGAACCCCTGCCTGACGGTGATCTCCCCTCCGGTACGAGATGGCCTGCCCGATTTTGGCCTGGATGCCCACATCTACGACGAAGCCACCTTGCTGCGCACCTGGCTGCTCCTGCACGACCGCGAGCAACTGGCCTTGCCGGAGGATACTTCCGGCTTGATCGAAGCCGTGTATGGCGGAGAAATGGAATCGGGGGCATTCTCTCCTGCTTTTGCACAGGCGCTGCACGCGGCAGAGGAAAAAGCGCGGCAGGAGCTTGCCAAAGAGGTTTACGAGGCCAAAAAACGCTTGATCGCCGGGCCGGAGGATGAAGAACTGCTCTCCGACCGCAACGAGGGGCTGGAAGAAGACGATGCCAGAGTCAACGAGGCCTTGCGCGCGTTGACGCGCCTGGCCGAGCCGGGCATCACCCTCATCTGCCTGCACGAGACGGCGCAAGGGGTGGCTTTGGAGCCGGACGGCTATGGCGCGCCCATCGACGTGCGCCAGCGTCCCAACCTGAAGGGAGTCAAAGAGCTGCTCAGGCGCGCCGTGAGCGTGCAGCGCCGGGACGTGGTGGATTTTTTCGTGAAGCACGTCAAAACATCGGCGGCGTGGCGCGAGTCGGCGGCCGTGCGCTATGCCTACCCGGTGGTCTTCGACCACAACGGCGAAGCTCACCTGGACGGGGCAGGGTTTACGCTGCGATTGACCCGCGAGCTTGGATTGGAAGTTCTCAAGGAGGCAAAATGAGCTACTCATTCAACCTGATCGACTGCAAGTGGATTCCCTGCGTGCACCCGGATGGGCGCGTGGAGGAGTTCAGCCTGGGCGAGACCCTGGCGCGCGCGCACGAGCTGCGCGGCGTGCAGGGCGACTCGCCGCTGGAAACGGCGGCGCTCTACCGCCTGTTGTTGGCCGTGCTGCACAGCGCTCTGCGAGGGCCGCGCAACCGGGCAGAGTGGGCTGGCTTGTGGGAGAAGGGCTATTGGGAGGCCGAGCTGGTAGAAAGCTACCTGGAGAAATGGCGCAGCCGTTTTGATCTGTTCGACCCGGCCAGGCCGTTCTATCAGGTGGCGGACGAACGCGTAAGATCCAAGTCGGTGATCACCTTAGCCATGGATATGGCTTCCGGCAACAACGCTGTGCTGTTCGATCACCATACAGAAACCGCAGGTGAATCCCTTTTCCCCGCCAAAGCTGCCCGGATGCTCCTCGTGTCCCAGTGTTTCGGATTGGCAGGGTTGAGCGGTTTGGAACAAAAATTCACCGACGCGCCCTGGGGACGCGGTATCATCTTCCTGGTCGAAGGGGGCGACCTGTTCCAAACCCTGGCTTTGAACCTGCTGCGCTACCCGGACGAACAGGTGCTTCCCTCTTCCTCAGGCGACCGGCCTGCCTGGGAAAATGACGATCCTCACCAACCGCTCCGCCACATCCCGGAGGGGTATCTGGATTACCTGACCTGGCAGAACCGCCGGGTTTTGCTCCTGCCCGAAGGGGAGGAGAATAGCCCCATCGTCCGTCTGATGACGACAGCTCCCGGTTTGCGCCAGGACGCGGGTATCCTCGACCCGATGAAACTCTACCGCACCGGAAAAGAAGAGGGGTATATCGTTACGCGCTTTTCGGAGGATCGCGCGCTTTGGCGGGACAGCGCCTCGCTTTTTGGCCTGAAAAGCACCCGGGGTAATCTCCCGCCCAGGACTTTCTACTGGCTGGCCGATCTGGCCGCGAACGGATACATCCCTCAACAACAGACTTATCGATTTATGGCTTTGGGCATGGCCAATGACCAGGCTAAAGTCGAGTTCTTCCAGGAAGAACACCTGCCCCTGCCTCTGGATTATCTTGAAAAGGAGGAGCTGGTGGAGCAACTGGCCTCCTCGCTCGAGCTAGCCGAGCAGGCGCGTTTTGCGTTGCGGGTCGCCGGCCAGTGGATGGCATTGCTGGTGATTTCGCCAAAGTCAGACGGTAAGAAGTGGCAGGAAGTCGACCGCATCAGCAAGGATCAGGCTGAGAAATTGATCGTCCATTGGAATACAGAGCGTTTCTACTGGCAGCAATTGGAGGTGCCTTTCCTGCACTTCCTGGAAGATTTGCCCGGCCACCCTGAGGCCCTGCAAGCGTGGCGGGAAACCCTGCGCCGGGCCGCCTGGGACGCGCTCGAGCAGGCCGCCGGTTTTGCCGGCACGGACGCCGCGGCGCTGAAAGCCGCCGTGCGCGCCAGAGGCGTGCTTGGCGCCAGGCTCAAAGAGCTTTTCCCTGAATCCCAAAAGGAGGTAACCGCATGACCGAACTAACCATCCATCCCTTCATCGCATTCCTGCAATCCCTGGCGGACAAAGAGGATCGCGGCGCGCTGGCCGCCCTGCGGCGCGGGCTGGGGCAACCGCCCGGCGCGGCGCCGGAGATGTTCCGCTACGTGGAGCCTTTCCTGCCTCAGAAGCGCAGCGCCGCCCAGGAAACGGCCTACTACTTGCTGGCGGCCTTGTTCGCCCTGCACCCCAAAGCCACGCAAGCCGGCAACTTGGGTGCGCACATGGCGCAGGCTCGCTCGGAAGGCGGCGAGGACGCCCTGGAAAGGCGCTTCACGGCGCTGTTGGCCGCTCACCCCGACGACCTGCCCGACGCCCTGCGCCAGGCAGTCAGCTTCCTCAAATCCAAAGAGGTCCCGGTGAACTGGAACCGGCTGTTCTGGGATTTGCAGCGCTGGGATGAGGAAGACCACCGCGTTCAAAAGGAATGGGCCAAAGCCTTCTGGGGACGCCCCCAGCCGGCCGAAGAAGCCTCCCATTCCTGACCTTTTCACCTTTACCCCGCCCCCTTCTACCGGGAACGGCGGGAACACAAGCCAACAAGGAGACTAAAATGTTCATCGAAATTCATGCCCTACAGAATTTTGCCCCTTCCAACCTGAACCGCGACGACACCGGCAACCCCAAGGATACCGAGTTCGGCGGCGTGCGCCGGGCGCGCATCTCCTCGCAGTGCATCAAGCGCGCCATCCGCAGTGAAAAAGTGTTTGCCGAGAAGACCGCCGTGGAGCCCGGCGTCCGCACGCGCTGGATGAACCGTTTGCTCGTGGAGGCGTTCAAAGCAGCGGGAAAAGAGGAGGCCCAGGCGCAGGTCGTGGCAGACGCGGTCGCCGTGCAGTACAGCAAGATGGATAAGGGCCATACCAGCGTCCTGATCTACCTGAGCGACGGCGAGGTCAAGTACTTCACCGGCCAGATCTTGGAGAAATGGGAGGAAATCGTCGCCAGCTTGAAAGATGGGAAAAGCCCGCTGATCGACGCGGTCGCCAAGGACCTGTTCAAGACCCTCAAAGACCGCACCGGTGCGCCCGACATTGCCCTGTTTGGCCGTATGTTGGCCGAAAAGCCCGAGCTCAATATCGATGCGGCCTGCCAGGTGGCGCATGCTATCTCTACCCACCGCGTCAGCATGGACATGGACTTCTACACCGCCGTGGACGAGCTCTCCCGCGACGATGAGACCGGGGCGGGCATGATGGGCGTGACCGGCTTCAACAGCGCCTGCTTCTACCGCTACGCCCGCCTGGATTGGGAGCAACTGGTCAAGAACCTGGGCGGTGACAAAGCCCTGGCCCGCAGGACGGTGGAGGGCTTTCTGCGCGCGGCGATTTCGGCGGTGCCCACCGGCAAGCAGAACAGCTTTGCTGCCCAAAATCCGCCCGACTTCCTGCTGGGGGTGGTGCGCAAGGATGGCGAATCCTGGTCGCTGGCCAACGCCTTCGAGAAACCGGTCAGGGCCGAGCGCGACGGCGGCTACCTGGCTCCCTCGATGGCCGCGCTGGACGCCTACTGGGGCCGGCTGAACCGTATTTATGGCGGCGAAGGCGTCCGGCCGGTCGCGCTGGCCCTGGACGAGGAAGCGCCTCTCAAGCATCTGAAGGATTCCCTGGCCGCCAACCGCGAGCAGTGGATCGAGAGCATCCTGGCCGGATTGGAGTAGCCCATGAACACCCTTTTGCTTCGCCTGAGTGGGGCGATGCAGTCGTGGGGCGTGCAGAGCCGTTTCAGTGTGCGCGATACGGGGCTGGAACCCTCCAAGAGCGGCGTGCTGGGGCTGGTTTGCGCCGCGCTGGGCGTGGCTCGCACGGACGAGGCTGCCCTGGCCGGGCTGGCCCGCCTCAGGCTGGGCGTGCGCGTGGATCGGGAAGGCGTGCTCAAAGTGGATTACCACACTGCCTTGGATGTGCTCAAGGCGGGCGGCGGCCTCAAAGCGACCGAGCCCTCCCACCGCTATTACCTGGCCGACGCGCTTTTCCTGGCCGGGCTGGAAGGCGAGGATCTTGCCCTGCTGGAACACATCCACGCGGCCCTGCGTCGCCCGGTCTGGCCGCTGTTCTTGGGGCGCAAGGCCTTCGTGCCGGGCCAGCCGGTCTGGCTGGAGGACGGCCTCCAGGTGGACCTGGAGCTGACCCGGGCCCTGGAAGCCTATCCCTACCTGGGCCGGCAGCCTGCCCCTGAGCGCCTGCGCCTGGTCTACGAAGACCTGAACGGTTCGACCGTGCGCGCCGACCAGCCGCTTTCCTTCGCGCCGGGAGCGCGCCGCTTTGCCCCGCGCCGCGTGACGGTCGCCTTTACGTCGAAGCCCCTTCCTTTGCCTTCTACCCCGGAGGTGCCCTGATGTATCTCTCTCAACTCATCCTCAACCCGCGCTCGCGCCAGGTGCGCAGCGAGATCGCGGATCCTTACGAAATGCACCGCACGGTAATGCACGCCTTTCCAGCGCAACTGGCCGGCTCCGAGCGGGTGCTCTTCCGCCTGGAAGTGCATCCGCACACGGGTGTGCCCACCCTGCTGGTGCAGTCGCACGGCGCGCCGGATTGGTCCTTCCTGCTCGCGCCGGGAAAGAATTACCTGCTAGGTGAGGCCGGCCTGCCCCCGGACGGGGAGAACCCGGCCGTGAAGCCGGTGGATTTGCGCCTCGGCGCCGGGCAGGTGCTGGCCTTCCGCCTGCGCGCCAACCCCACCGTCAAGAAGGACCGCCCGGACGAGCCAGAGAGGAAGCAAGGTCGCCGGGTGGGATTGGTACGCGAGGAAGACCAGTTGGCCTGGCTGCGGCGCAAGATCGAAGCCGCCGGGGCCGTGCTGCTCTCAGCCAGGACCTGCAACGATGCGCGCGTGAACGGCAAACTGTTTACCGGAAAAGAGGAAGGCGGCCGCATGCAATTCCTCTCGGTGCAGTTCGACGGCGTCGTACAAGTGCAAGACCCGCCCCGTTTTCTCGAAGCCGTCCGGGCGGGCATTGGCAACGGCAAGGGGCTGGGCTTTGGCCTGCTCTCGCTGGCGCGCGCGGCGGCCTGAGCGCAGCCTGATTCACCCGCCCGGCGCAGCCTGATTGTTTACCGGCCACCGGGTGGCATTCGCCGAACCTTAACAATCGAATAACGGTTCGATGCCTGTATTTCTATTTTTTTCGCGATCAAGGAGGAACCTATGCAAGACCTTCACGACCTCCCCAAGCTGCGCGACAGCCTGAGTTATGCCTACGTGGAGCACGCCATCGTCGATCGCAAGGATTCGGCCATCCAGTACATCCAGAAGGACGGGCGCGTGATGATCCCGGTGGCGGCCCTGTGCGTGCTCATGCTCGGGCCGGGAACCAGCATCACCCACGCCGCCGTCAAGGTGCTGGCCGAGAACGGCTGCACTGTGCTGTGGACGGGGGAAGACGTCACGCGCATGTATGCCCAGGGGACGGGCGAGACCCGCCGCGCTGCGCATCTGCTGCGCCAGGCCGAGCTGGTATGCGATCCGCAAAAGAGGACGCAGGTGGTAATCCGTATGTATAACTACCGCTTTGGCGGGCAGCTCGATCCGGCCCTGACTCTGCCGCAGATCCGCGGCATGGAAGGGGTGCGCGTGCGCGAGGCTTATGCCCAGGCCAGCCGCGACTATAACGTGGTCTGGAATGGACGCAACTACGACCGGCAGAACTGGGGCGGCGGCGACCCCATCAACCGGACGCTTTCGGCGGCCAACGCCTTGCTCAACGGCGTGTGCCACGCTGCCATCGTTTCCGGGGGCTACTCGCCGGCGTTGGGCTTCGTCCACACCGGCAAGCAGCTCTCCTTCGTGTACGATATCGCCGACCTGTACAAAGTCGAGTTCACCGTTCCCGCCGCCTTCCAGACCGTGGCCGAATCTCCGCTGCACGCGGAGCGGCGTGTGCGGGCGGCCCTGCGCGAGAAGTTCCGCCAGGCGAAGCTGCTCGACCGCATCTTGCCGGACATCGATTCCCTCCTGGGGATCGAGGAAGCCCTGGAGAACCAGGATTTCGAGGGAGACGCCGATCCTGCACGGCCCGAGCCGCTGTGGGAGGAGCTGTTAGATGACGAGGAGAGTGCCTGATGGTGGTAATGATCCTGGAAAAGGTGCCGGCCTCGCTGCGCGGACAACTGACGCGCTGGCTGGTCGAGCCGCACACGGGCGTATTCGTCGGCCACGTCTCGGCCCTGGTGCGCGATCGCTTGTGGATCAAGTGTTGCATGAGCGCCCAGACGGGCGGGGTAGTGCAGCTCTGGTCGACTAACACCGAGCAGCATTTCAAGATGCGCATGTCCGGCAGCACAAAGTTTTTGGTAGAAGAGAACGAAGGATTACAATTGGTGAAAGTGCCCTGAAAGGGTAAAGTGCCCTGAAAGGGTAAAGTGCCCGAACAAGGTTGAACGAGCCCTGACCGAAAGTTTTATTGGGGGTAAAAAATTTTAGTCGGAAAGGGTTTTCCCCACACGCGTGGGGGTGAACCGTGGAGACCTACTCAAGCCAGACACAGCACAGGTTTTCCCCACACGCGTGGGGGTGAACCGCTTGACCTGCGATTTCGCCGCTCAAAGCCCAGGTTTTCCCCACACGCGTGGGGGTGAACCGATGGCCCGTGAGGTGAAGAAATTGATGCGCGTTTTCCCCACACGCGTGGGGGTGAACCGGCTTGCTCTCGCCTCATGAAACCGCGCCGCGTTTTCCCCACACGCGTGGGGGTGAACCGAGGGGCGGCGCTGTAGCGGGGACGGCGACGTTTTCCCCACACGCGTGGGGGTGAACCGGTTAGCGGGAGCGACGGTGGGCAGCGAAGATTTGCGTTTTCCCCACACGCGTGGGGGTGAACCGCACGCCGTAGATGCCGGCGGTGACCGCCTCGGACGTTTTCCCCACACGCGTGGGGGTGAACCGCGATTCGAGCTGGAGAAGCTGCGCGAAGTGGTACGTTTTCCCCACACGCGTGGGGGTGAACCGGGATCCAGATGCTCAGGGACAACGCCACGTTTTCCCCACACGCGTGGGGGTGAACCGAACATCTCACCGTTCGCCCGCGCCATGTGCGGCCGTTTTCCCCACACGCGTGGGGGTGAACCGGAGGTGGGGCGCTGCGCAATCCAGGGTCGACGTTTTCCCCACACGCGTGGGGGTGAACCGGCAGATATAGGAGATCCCGTCCATACAGGAACGGCGTTTTCCCCACACGCGTGGGGGTGAACCGGCCCACCCGGCCTGATATCGTTACCGGAGGCCGTTTTCCCCACACGCGTGGGGGTGAACCGCCCAGGGCCCGGGCGGCGCCGTTGCCGGTCAGGTGTTTTCCCCACACGCGTGGGGGTGAACCGGGGCTGATCCCGCCCAGCAGCGGTTTGACGCGAGTTTTCCCCACACGCGTGGGGGTGAACCGGAAACTGTTCCGGGCGCGCTGGGCATCACGTCGTTTTCCCCACACGCGTGGGGGTGAACCGAGGCTCATAAACTTAGGCATAGGCCAGCCCTCGTTTTCCCCACACGCGTGGGGGTGAACCGGTCGTGGACATATTCACCTGGTTCTCCGGGCAAGTTTTCCCCACACGCGTGGGGGTGAACCGGAGAATTTCGGCCTGGCCTGGGCGTCGGCCAAGTTTTCCCCACACGCGTGGGGGTGAACCGAAATAGCCGTTGGCTATGCCCTGGCGCTTTTCCGTTTTCCCCACACGCGTGGGGGTGAACCGACGTATACCCGAGGACAAACGGACCGCTGCGGAAGTTTTCCCCACACGCGTGGGGGTGAACCGGCGGGCTTCCAGCTCTACGCCCCCGATCCGACGTTTTCCCCACACGCGTGGGGGTGAACCGAAGACCGTTCAAGGCGTCACCAATTCGACAAACGTTTTCCCCACACGCGTGGGGGTGAACCGTCAGGTTTATAAGTTATGAGCCGGCCTTGGGGCGTTTTCCCCACACGCGTGGGGGTGAACCGAGGAACTTCCAGATGGTAATCCCTTCGAGTCCGGTTTTCCCCACACGCGTGGGGGTGAACCGACACAACGTCCGTACTATATTGTTCAACAATTTGTTTTCCCCACACGCGTGGGGGTGAACCGCCGATGGGGCGTTATCCGCTCAACCTGCGTAGCGTTTTCCCCACACGCGTGGGGGTGAACCGAGCTCATCCGTTACCGATTGGAAGTGTGGCCAGAGTTTTCCCCACACGCGTGGGGGTGAACCGGTCATGCACAAGGAAGGCGGCTAATATGTTCCAGTTTTCCCCACACGCGTGGGGGTGAACCGGCTATTACGTTATGGCAGGTCTATGTAGCGCCCGTTTTCCCCACACGCGTGGGGGTGAACCGCGGCTGAGACTGAAGGGATTTATGAGCCATTCGTTTTCCCCACACGCGTGGGGGTGAACCGGCACGATCCGCGAGATTCGCAAGGCCGCTCGCGTTTTCCCCACACGCGTGGGGGTGAACCGGTCGACCGGCGGAGCGGCGGGAATGACGGCCCGTTTTCCCCACACGCGTGGGGGTGAACCGAATGGCAGAGTAACCCAGCAATTGAATGTTTCAGTTTTCCCCACACGCGTGGGGGTGAACCGGGTGACGATAGGAACAGTATTTGGAATAGCAAAGGTTTTCCCCACACGCGTGGGGGTGAACCGGAACCAAACCGCACTTCCCGCCTTTCGAGCCGAGTTTTCCCCACACGCGTGGGGGTGAACCGATGATGGGCAAGGCGTCTGTCGCGGGCAACGTCGTTTTCCCCACACGCGTGGGGGTGAACCGCTTGAATGGATGCTCGCGATCTGAACCTGAGAAGTTTTCCCCACACGCGTGGGGGTGAACCGGACGCAGTCGATGACGCACCTACTCGGCGTAGGAGTTTTCCCCACACGCGTGGGGGTGAACCGTATACCTGACCCCCCTCACCCCTCGGTCAGCCGTTTTCCCCACACGCGTGGGGGTGAACCGATGTTTTTCCCGAAACGGCGACCGCAATTGATCGTTTTCCCCACACGCGTGGGGGTGAACCGATCGGAATCCCGTCCGGCCCTACGACCCAAATCGTTTTCCCCACACGCGTGGGGGTGAACCGTCATTGCTCTGACCGGCAATTTTGGATGGAGCGTTTTCCCCACACGCGTGGGGGTGAACCGCGGTCGACGCACTCCATGATCCCCGGTTAGCGCGTTTTCCCCACACGCGTGGGGGTGAACCGACCGTTATTCAGGTAATAGCCACGCAGCTTTTCGTTTTCCCCACACGCGTGGGGGTGAACCGGTCGGTAACGACTGGATGATCCCCCGCGCGAGCCGTTTTCCCCACACGCGTGGGGGTGAACCGCCTTTCGTGCCGTCGGGAGATGGGAGGCGCTGGTTTTCCCCACACGCGTGGGGGTGAACCGGGGAGCTTATCGCTCGATTTCTACAAATGGGGCGTCCCACACGCGTGGGGGTGAACCGGGCGCTCACGTGCGCGTCAAGGGGCGCCTAATGGGTTTTCCCCACACGCGTGGGGGTGAACCGCTCCGTGGTGGTCGGCGTTGGCATAATTCTAACGTTTTCCCCACACGCGTGGGGGTGAACCGGGAGGCAACCATGCGAATACAGGATATCGTCGCGTTTTCCCCACACGCGTGGGGGTGAACCGAGCAAATAAAACGGAACAGCTTATCGGGGCAAGTTTTCCCCACACGCGTGGGGGTGAACCGCCTGACGCCCATCGAGGAGGCCCGGGCCTACGCGTTTTCCCCACACGCGTGGGGGTGAACCGCAGGTCGAATCCCTCCTCCGGCGAGCGCTTGAGTTTTCCCCACACGCGTGGGGGTGAACCGGCCGGCTGGGCGGCCTATTGTTCGCGCGCAAACGTTTTCCCCACACGCGTGGGGGTGAACCGATGGCCCCAACGTTTGGGCCACCGCAGACGAGGCGTTTTCCCCACACGCGTGGGGGTGAACCGGGCTGGTCGCCGACCCGCGAAACGTAGTGACCCGTTTTCCCCACACGCGTGGGGGTGAACCGAGGGTTGACGTTGGCGTTATAGGTCAGTCCGGTCGTTTTCCCCACACGCGTGGGGGTGAACCGCGGCGATAGCCGGGATGACGTCCGCGCCAAACGTTTTCCCCACACGCGTGGGGGTGAACCGAGCTCCGGGCCCGCTGGAATCCAATTTCCGTCGTTTTCCCCACACGCGTGGGGGTGAACCGAGCGAGGTCGTCGATCCCGCCACCGCCGCCCTGGGTTTTCCCCACACGCGTGGGGGTGAACCGCCCTGCGCGACGGCAACGTCTATGTCTGGCGCGTTTTCCCCACACGCGTGGGGGTGAACCGCTCTGGCCGGCCGGCTCGACCACCACGGGGTGGAGTTTTCCCCACACGCGTGGGGGTGAACCGTCATTATCCCAGTTGATCGTGCTGCCGGTCGCGTTTTCCCCACACGCGTGGGGGTGAACCGATCTGAATCCCGTCCGGCCCTACGACCCAAATCGTTTTCCCCACACGCGTGGGGGTGAACCGTTGCGGACTGCCGCAGAGGCGACCCGGCGGCGAGTTTTCCCCACACGCGTGGGGGTGAACCGCCACCGACGCCCAGCGCGCCTGGCAGGCCACGGCGTTTTCCCCACACGCGTGGGGGTGAACCGGCCGACATCGGCGGAGTCTGGTGGGACGACGAGCGTTTTCCCCACACGCGTGGGGGTGAACCGATAATGATGGTGATTATATCGAGGGGCAGAATCGTTTTCCCCACACGCGTGGGGGTGAACCGGATGCAAGGTTGGTGGGGATGGGTATCATGAGCGTTTTCCCCACACGCGTGGGGGTGAACCGGTCTACGTTTCTGATCCCAAAACTCCCTCAGGCGTTTTCCCCACACGCGTGGGGGTGAACCGATCAACTTCACCGTCAACTTCCGGGGCGATCCGTTTTCCCCACACGCGTGGGGGTGAACCGCTCTCCTCCGGTTTCTTGTTCGTCGAGATGGCCGTTTTCCCCACACGCGTGGGGGTGAACCGCTTACACCGCCGAGGGCGCGCGCAGCCTGGCCGTTTTCCCCACACGCGTGGGGGTGAACCGGCTCGACCGGCAACTCTAGCGGCCCTCACCTCCGTTTTCCCCACACGCGTGGGGGTGAACCGACAACGCGAAAGATTCGGCCTGGCCGGCCACGTGTTTTCCCCACACGCGTGGGGGTGAACCAATTCGGCCTGGCCGGCCACGTCCACCCCCCTGCCGTTTTCCCCACACGCGTGGGGGTGAACCGTCCAGACGGCAATGGGTTGACATTGGCGTTGTAGTTTTCCCCACACGCGTGGGGGTGAACCGAGATGAGCGCCCGGATCAATCAAGGCGCTCAGCCGTTTTCCCCACACGCGTGGGGGTGAACCTTTTCCCATGGGCCTCCCTCTGGTTGAGATAGTCCGTTTTCCCCACACGCGTGGGGGTGAACCGTCCACTGTCCTGATGGATGCCCTCGTAAAGTACGTTTTCCCCACACGCGTGGGGGTGAACCGATTTCCAACGTGCAGGTCGAGATGCAGATCCCGTTTTCCCCACACGCGTGGGGGTGAACCGAAGAATACCTAAAGACCGGCTACGTACGCTTCCGTTTTCCCCACACGCGTGGGGGTGAACCGAAGAATACCTAAAGACCGGCTACGTACGCTTCCGTTTTCCCCACACGCGTGGGGGTGAACCGATCGCGGCCACGACCGCGGTCATGTACAGATTGGTTTTCCCCACACGCGTGGGGGTGAACCGAACTAACCCAGGCCATCCCACCTGCCTACACGGGTTTTCCCCACACGCGTGGGGGTGAACCGCGCTGGCATTATCTGCGGCAGCCGGTAGATGCGTTTTCCCCACACGCGTGGGGGTGAACCGACAGCGCGCAAAAGCTGCGCCGGCCGGTTTCCCGTTTTCCCCACACGCGTGGGGGTGAACCGCGGTATATCCGAATGTATAATAAGACTGCAATCGTTTTCCCCACACGCGTGGGGGTGAACCTTTCCGCCCCGTCTTACCGGGGTTCAGCGTCACGTTTTCCCCACACGCGTGGGGGTGAACCGGAACGGGGGCGAGATGCCCGATCAGAATCAGCGTTTTCCCCACACGCGTGGGGGTGAACCGAGGCATTCAGAAATGCGAAAGCTAAACCCGATCGTTTTCCCCACACGCGTGGGGGTGAACCGTCAGCCAGGAAACGCTCGCGCGCAGCGTCGCTCAGTTTTCCCCACACGCGTGGGGGTGAACCGCACCGACGCCGACGCCACACTGATCGCCGCCACGTTTTCCCCACACGCGTGGGGGTGAACCTGCGCAGGGCGCAGTCAATCCGCTCCCCAACGCGTTTTCCCCACACGCGTGGGGGTGAACCTTAGCAGCCTGCCTAGCGCCGGAGACACCAGCGGTTTTCCCCACACGCGTGGGGGTGAACCTTCGAGCGCTCGAAGTTTCTGCCCTCCAGCAGGCGTTTTCCCCACACGCGTGGGGGTGAACCGTTAAGTATACACGAGTATTTAGAAAGGAATAAACGTTTTCCCCACACGCGTGGGGGTGAACCTACTCCAATAAATCAATCAGATAAACTCTCGTCGTTTTCCCCACACGCGTGGGGGTGAACCGGTTGAGTTCGTTTCTGGCCGCTGCCCTTGGTGCGTTTTCCCCACACGCGTGGGGGTGAACCTAGCGATCCTGCGCGGCATGTTCGCGCTCTTCTGCGTTTTCCCCACACGCGTGGGGGTGAACCGTTAGACCGCGATACCGCCATGAAAACCGTTCGTTTTCCCCACACGCATGGGGGTGAACCGAGCTACCCCCTGGCATCGGTTCCCAATTTCCGTGTTTTCCCCACACGCGTGGGGGTGAACCGAAGCTTATTCAGGTAGAGGTCTCCGTGCAAGCGTTTTCCCCACACGCGTGGGGGTGAACCGGCAGGCCGGCCATTCCCGGATTTCGTGACCGAGTTTTCCCCACACGCGTGGGGGTGAACCGTGATCGCCGGCAGCGTGACCGTTTGCGGAAGACGTTTTCCCCACACGCGTGGGGGTGAACCGATGTATACGCTGTTCGCGGAGCGCGGCATATTGAGTTTTCCCCACACGCGTGGGGGTGAACCGGCATGCATGACACCGAAAAAGAGGCGGAAGACCGTTTTCCCCACACGCGTGGGGGTGAACCGGCCAAGGCGCGGCAGGGCCGGCGTGCGCTATACGTTTTCCCCACACGCGTGGGGGTGAACCGATGGGTTCCCAATTTGGAATAAATGTGGCGAAAGTTTTCCCCACACGCGTGGGGGTGAACCGTTGGAGATCGGGTTACCTGGACGCACATCTCTCGTTTTCCCCACACGCGTGGGGGTGAACCGAGTACTCGCCAGGATTGAAGGATGACAATTACGGTCGTTTTCCCCACACGCGTGGGGGTGAACCGTTGAATTATTTTGTCGTTCACCTCGTGAGGGGGTTTTCCCCACACGCGTGGGGGTGAACCGACGCAGCGATAAATCTCATGCTTGCCGGTTATCGTTTTCCCCACACGCGTGGGGGTGAACCGGAGGAAAGCGCATGACAGAAAATGAAACAACAGTTTTCCCCACACGCGTGGGGGTGAACCGTGGACGCACTTCCGGGGGAAACTGAAGAACCAGTTTTCCCCACACGCGTGGGGGTGAACCGCCCTTGGGAGGCTTGCCGGGCATGGCGCCGTGGGTTTTCCCCACACGCGTGGGGGTGAACCGAGATCAATCGACCGAGCGAGCCGGATTTTAGCGTTTTCCCCACACGCGTGGGGGTGAACCGCGCGGCCAGGCCAACCAGAACGAGCACGATGCCGTTTTCCCCACACGCGTGGGGGTGAACCGGAATGGCTGAGGTACGAGGGCTGGGACGAGCAGTTTTCCCCACACGCGTGGGGGTGAACCGACGTCGCAGGCCAGGAGGATGCGCTCGGGAGGGTTTTCCCCACACGCGTGGGGGTGAACCGATGGGCGGGACGTTTACGTTGATGTCGATGGCGTTTTCCCCACACGCGTGGGGGTGAACCGCTCAGGAAATCATCGATTTTTTGCGCAAGCACGTTTTCCCCACACGCGTGGGGGTGAACCGGTAACCCGGATGCTGTGATTCGGAGTCGGAGGTTTTCCCCACACGCGTGGGGGTGAACCGGCGATTGCCCCTGTTCCGGCCTCTGGTTCTAAAGTTTTCCCCACACGCGTGGGGGTGAACCGCTAAAGGAAAGGGAAGGCGAAATTATGACTGACGTTTTCCCCACACGCGTGGGGGTGAACCGCCGGCATCCAGACTTGGCGGATACCGCTGCCAGCGTTTTCCCCACACGCGTGGGGGTGAACCGGCAGTCGCCGCCGTTAGAGCCATTACGGGATGAGTTTTCCCCACACGCGTGGGGGTGAACCGCAGCCCGGCTGGGATACTCAGGCCCGGGCCTACGTTTTCCCCACACGCGTGGGGGTGAACCGCGTCTACCCGGCGCCCCAAAATACAGTCCGAGCGTTTTCCCCACACGCGTGGAGGTGAACCGGGGAGATAGGGACGGGAAGGCGGCCAACCTGAGTTTTCCCCACACGCGTGGGGGTGAACCGCTTCCTGGCCGGAACAGAGATTGAGCGCTTTTCGTTTTCCCCACACGCGTGGGGGTGAACCGTATAGGGTGAACTGATCCCCTCCGAGCTTTATGCGTTTTCCCCACACGCGTGGGGGTGAACCGGATCCGTGACTTCCTCCCCCTCCCCCACCCGGCGTTTTCCCCACACGCGTGGGGGTGAACCGGAGAGGAAACGGGCTGATCGGTCTGACCTGGTAGTTTTCCCCACACGCGTGGGGGTGAACCGAAATAAGCAATTGCGGTAGCAAACGCGAAAATGTTTTCCCCACACGCGTGGGGGTGAACCGGAGTGTAACAATGGCAAAAGTAACCCCTCAGCAGTTTTCCCCACACGCGTGGGGGTGAACCGAGCAGAGCCGTGTTTTCCAGATCAGCAGGAACGAGTTTTCCCCACACGCGTGGGGGTGAACCGGAGATGGGCGACCCGACCTATAAAATGTTGGAGTTTTCCCCACACGCGTGGGGGTGAACCGCCTTTGGATCTCGGCCTTCGCGTTTCCGGCCTCCGTTTTCCCCACACGCGTGGGGGTGAACCGATCGAATGGGCCGACGTGGTATGGAACCCGGTGGTTTTCCCCACACGCGTGGGGGTGAACCGGCATACCTACACATAGCAGACCTGACCGGGGCGTTTTCCCCACACGCGTGGGGGTGAACCGGGAAGTGATAAACTTTGGTTGGCTGATCGCGATCGTTTTCCCCACACGCGTGGGGGTGAACCGGAGAAAGATCATGGGCCTCTTTCCTCGCAATCGTTTTCCCCACACGCGTGGGGGTGAACCGTACGCGTACGCGTCCGACGACCCGTAGTTCAGAAGTTTTCCCCACACGCGTGGGGGTGAACCTCTTGCCGGCGCGCCTCGATCGAGGCCGCGATGCGTTTTCCCCACACGCGTGGGGGTGAACCATGCACCTGATAGGCGCAGCCGGGAGTCTGCAAAAGTTTTCCCCACACGCGTGGGGGTGAACCTCATAACCAGCAAAATAAAATGGCCCTGGATGCGTTTTCCCCACACGCGTGGGGGTGAACCGGACCCGGGCTACCTGGCGAACCTGCAAGCGCTGTTTTCCCCACACGCGTGGGGGTGAACCGAAAGGATTAAACAATGTTGTATTATTTGATGATGTTTTCCCCACACGCGTGGGGGTGAACCTCAAGTCGCAGTCCAGTTGGGCATGGTGTTTTCAGTTTACCACCTTATTTTTGCCCGTTTTCCTGTCCAGTTTTCCTTATCCACTATAATTCGCCCGCAATGCTCAAAGGCAAAAAACGCTGGCCGGACGCTGGTTTTGCGGGCAGAAGGGTGACACCAAGCCCTTCAGTCTGCCCGAGAGAGACAACAGACCAACGACTTCAAAAGGCTCTACAGCAAACGGAGCGGGATCGAAGGCACACTTTCCCAGGCGATTCGGAGTAGCAGCCTGCGCCGCTCTCGTTATGTGGGCCAAGCCAAAACACACTTACAGAACTTGGCCATCGCAGTTGCGACGAACCTCAAGCGATTGACCGACTGGCTAAACGGGGTGCCGCTCGCTTCGACCCGGCATTCTCGTTTTGCACTGCTCCTGTCGACCGCTTGAGGTTCGCCAACAGTATCAAATACAAGTTATTTGCATTTATTGTCGAATTTTACACTTTTATAAATGTTTCATTAAGTCCTTTCTTCAGGGAAAGGCTCAACAAGTTGAGTTGACAGCATAGGTATCAAATGATAGACTGAAACTGCTTTCATTATCTTCTAGGGGTTGTTATGGAAAAGAAAAATAAAGCTCCAACTATCTATGATGTCGCCGAAAATGCTGGGGTAAGCATTACGACCGTTTCGCGGATGCTTAACGATTCTAATAAGGTCAATACTGAAACACGAAAAAGAATACTGGCTTCGATTGACGCATTAGGTTTTATACCGAAGGCAGAGGCACGCGCCCGGGCGATGCAAAGGAACGGCCGTATTGGTGTGATCACACCCTTTTTTACAGCTCCATCGTTCATTCAACGCCTGCGTGGCATTGCTGGTGCTCTTTCCCCCGAAAATTATGAGCTGGTCATCTACACTGTTGATTCTACTGATCAACTGCATCGGTATCTCTCTACGCTTCCGTTGACCGGCAACCTGGATGGATTGATTGTATTGTCTTTGCAAATCGACGATGAAGAAGCTCAGCGTCTGGTTGACCACAGTTTACCCACTGTACTGATCGAGTTTCCACACCCCAATCTGAACTGTGTGGAAATTAATAATGTAGAAGGCGGGCGTATGGCGGCTACCTATTTGCTCAGTAAAGGCCACCGTCGGGTGGCTTTTCTGGGCGATACGGACCTCCCGGAATATGCTATTCACCCGGTAAGCCTGCGCCTGAGCGGCTTTCGCCAGGTATTGAAAGAATCAGGGATTGATCTGCCTGATACACTGGTGCGACTTGCTCCTTACACCCAGGAACAGACCCGCCAAGTAGCCAAGGAATTACTCAGCTTGCCCGAGCCACCGACCGCCATATTCGCTGCGACCGATTTCCAGGCGCTCGGTGTGCTCAAAGCTGCTCATCATTTGAAAGTACACGTCCCTGAGCAACTCGCTGTGATCGGCTTCGATGATCTAGATATGGCCGAGTACGCTGAGTTGACCACGATTGGCCAGCATCTGGATGAGTTGGGCAAACTGGCAGTAGAGATATTGCTCTCGCAGTTGGGATCTGCCTCCTCTCTGCCGCGGCATGTTCAGATTCCCTTAAATATTATTGAACGACAAACCGCATAAGAATTGGGTGTTGACTAACGATTTAATTTGTTGTACTATAGTGAAAGTACTTTCATGTTAATACTTACATTTTGGTAATGTTTTTTTACAAATGAATAGGAGGTGCCTATTGCTGATGATTTAGCTTCCCATTTCAAAATTATGAAAATCATCAAGGATTAGAAATTTCAGGAGGATGAGAAATGAGTAAGAAAAATTTGTCATTTACTTTGGCAAGTCTGGTGCTCCTGGCATCATTGCTGCTCACAGCATGCGGTCAGGCAGCTACCCCAACCGCAGCTGCTACCACAGCAGCCCCAACCGCCGTTGCGACTACTGCAGCTCCAACTACTGCAGCTCCAACTACTGCGGCTCCAACTACTGCGGCTGCAACCACCGCTGCCCCAACAGTTGCCGCCAATGTCCCGAGCTGCGGAACCGGCCCCGTCGTTCTCAATGCTTACTTTGAGACCGGGTTCGATTTGCCTTTCAAGCTCGCTGATGAATTCACCAAGCAGTATCCAAATGTGACCTGGAACATTAAGCAGGACCAGTTCGCTAATCTCATTACCTCTGCGCCGCTCCTTCTCGCGAGTGATAATCCGCCCGATCTGCTCCGCCTACCAACTATGGTATCCTTCGCGAAGGATGGACTCTTGATGAACTTGGATACCTACGCAACGGAGTTTGGTTGGGACAAGTGGCCGATGGCGCAGATCAACCAAAATCGGCTTGCATCGGATGGTACCCGTGGTTCCGGCACCCTCTATGCGTGGGGCCTCAACTACAGCTTGACAGGTGTCTTCTACAACAAAGAAGAAGCTGCAAAAATCGGAATGACCCAGGCTCCTCAAACGCTAGCTGAGTTCGATGACTTGCTGGCCAAAGCCAAAGCTGCTGGCCTGCAGCCAGTCATGCAGTGGGGTAGTGCCAAAAGTGGTATGGGCCTGGCCTTCCCGTTACAGGCGCTCATGGCATCCGTCGGCTCGACCCAACCTATCAACGACTGGATCTTCCAGAAGAGCGGTGCTACTATCGATACCCCGTCGAACTTGACTGCTGCCCAGCACCTTGAAGATTGGATCAAGAAAGGCTATTTTCCAACTGACATCAACGCTATTGAGTACACCGACTCTAACGCCCGCTTCGTTAAAGGTGAGGGTGTCTTCACTTTCAATGGCGACTGGGAAAACGCCGACTATGACAAGAATATGGCCGGTAACGTCGGTTTCTTCCTGATGCCGCCAGCGCAGTCCGGTGGTAACCCGGCAGCTATGTCTTCTCCGTTGACTTATGGTATTTCCGCCAAGGCGAAGAATGCAGATTGCGCCGCGTTCTTCCTCAATTGGGTTGCTACAAACGATGCAGCTCGCCAGATCGACGTCACTGTCGGTGGTTCGAACCCCGGTGGGCCGGCTGATGCTACGATGCCTAGTGTGACTGCAGGCTCAATCACAAATGACACGCTTGCTGCCGGAGCTGTGATCAACAATGCTGGTACAGCAATGGACTTCATCGCAAACTCAACCAGCTCGATCTTTGCCCAAGGCTGGACGCCCGAACTCCAGAAGATGGTCGGCGGCCAGGAAGATGCAGCTGGTTTGCTCAAAGCTGTCCAGGCCGAATATCTGCGGGAACTGGCTCAGCAGTAATAAAGGTGCCGCGTGACGATGCCTACGCCTCCTAAATCTACTGCGACACCTTCAATGACGTCGGATAACCGTCTCGTGGCACCTGCCTCCTCCCGGCGGATCTTCCCACCCAGGATGGTCCGCCGAGAGGCAATTATTGGCTGGCTCTTTGCCCTGCCTGCCCTTGCGGTGTATGCGCTGTTCGTGCTTACACCCCTCGTGCTTACCGTCAAGTACTCGTTCTACAAGTGGAACGGCGTTAGTCCTGCGACCTGGGTCGGGTTGAAGAACTACCTGACTATCTTCCAGGTTCCTGATCTAATAGGGACGATCTACAACGCGTTTTTGTTGGTCGTCTGGTTCAGCATCATTCCGGTGGGCCTGGGTCTCGTCGTCGCGAGCGTGATTCACCGGGTGGCGACGGGGCGGTTCGGAGAGATAGCACGGACTGTGCTTTTCCTACCCCAGGTCATTCCGCTTGTCGCTGCCGGCATCATCTGGGGCTGGCTGCTGGCTCTCCCGGGTTTGATTAACCAAGTGCTTAAGGCCGTTGGACTCGGAGGTATCACTCGTGCTTGGCTAGGTGACTTCCACTGGGCACTGCCGGCAGTTGGGGTGATCGGAGTCTGGGTGCTCCTGGGATTTTGCACAGTTCTGCTATTGACCGGTATGACGAAAGTTGACCCGTCCCTTTATGAATCCGCCAGAATCGATGGTGCCAGCTGGTTCAAGGAATTTATCGCGATCACCATCCCGCTTCTCCGAAATGAGATAGGTGTGTGCCTGACTGTTACTGTGATTGCAGCACTCGCCGCGTTTGATATCGTCTATGTCTCGACAGCTGGCGGGCCTGGCAACGCGACGGCGGTTCCCGGGATCCAGATCTACATTCTTGCCTTCTCCCAGCGAGCTGTGGGCCTGGCATCTGCTCTGGCCGTTATGCTCATGATCCTCGTTGTCGTCGTCATCATCCCGATCCAATGGCTGAGCCGGGAGGAAACACGATGAGAGTTACTCGTGGCGAACTCTGGACTGGTCGGGGATTCCTTCTGGTGCTGATGGTATTCACGATCTTGCCCTTCATCAGCATCTTTATGACCGCACTGCATCCATCGGGGACTGTACCTGGTGGACTTGAATGGCCCGTGAACCCGCAATGGGGCAACTTCGTTGAGGCGTTCAAAGTTTCGAATATGCCCGCGCTCCTCTTGTCGAGCACGCTTATTGTTCTCGCTGTTGTACCCATATCACTTATCATTTCGACAATGGCTGGGTTCGCCATCGGTCTCCTGAAGATCCCTGGCGCGCGCATCCTACTCTTCTTGTTTGTGTTCGGGTTGACGCTCCCGTTTCCGGGGATTATCTACCCTATTTATTTCTTGGAGCGGGCGACAGGGATCTACAACACTCGGCTGGCGATCGTACTTCCGCTGATTGGCTTGTATATGCCATTTGCCGTTTTCTGGATGCGCGCCCACTTCGTCAATATGCCGACCGAGATCTCGGAGGCAGCTCGTATTGATGGTGCGTCCACCTGGAATCTATTTTGGCAAATTCAAGTCCCACTCGCAACTCCACCAATCGTATCCCTTCGGAATCTCATGTCCGTATGGACATGGAACCAGTTTCTCCTTGCCCTTGTGCTCGTAGAGGATCCAACGCAGCGAACTATGGCTGGTGCGCTTGGAGCTTTCCAGGGACATTATGCGACAAATGTTCCTCTACTATGCGCTGGTACGATTCTGATTTTGGTACCCACCCTCATTATCTTTGTTATATTTCAACGTCAGATCATCACAGCGCTGATTCAAGGCTCAGTCAAAGGATAAAGAAACGGCTTGGAACAGTGAGGTGTCGAGGAATGCAGAGAATGAGAAAATACAATCTCTTACTACTGATAATGATTTTTGAATTGAGGCATGTTTTCTGTTTTCAGATCAGTCTGCACCCTGGTTTCTGCTAAGGGGGCATAAATATAGGTGAATGGAATCGAATATTTCCAGAAGGAATTTCCCTCTGAAAACGGGTTGGTAAAAATTGTTGTAAAGCACGCGAAAAAATAGCCAGATGTTTATAAAGTACTTGCTTGAAGCAGCTTTACAAGCAGGCTAGTAAAAAGCACGTGAATTGATACGAGGTCATTAGCTGTTGGGGCGTATAGTTGTACAAAAGAATTCGTTTTGTGAATTCTGGGAGCTGATCACTGATGAGTGTGAAGAACAAAGTTCAATTAATCACCTATGCTGATTCTTTAGGTGGAGATTTAAAGAAATTAAAGTACGTTTTGAATACCCGTTTTAAGGGCCTGTTTCAAGGTGGAGTTCATATTCTTCCGCCTTTTCCGTCCTCTGGAGATCGGGGATTTTCTCCAGTGACGTATTTTCAGATTGAGCCAGGTTACGGCAGTTGGAATGACATCCAGTCGTTAGCAGCTGACCAAGACGTTCTGCTTGATCTGATGGTGAACCACATGTCATCGAGCTCTATCTTCTTTCAGGATTTTCTAAAGAAAGGTTCGAAATCAGAATACGCAGACATGTTTCTTTCCATCCAAAAAGTCTGGCCGGAAGGAAAACCCAAAAGGGCAGATCTTCAGAAGATCTTTTTACGCAGGACTGTGCCTTTTTCCAATTTTTCTGTGGGAGCTAACGAGAAACAAACTCTGTGGACCACGTTTGGAAATGGAAATCCATCCGATCAGGTAGATTTGGATGTTAACTCCCCGGTGACCAGAGCTTTATATACCAAAATTATCGAATATTTCCATGCCAATCATGTCAGGATCGTTCGCTTGGATGCCGTGGGTTATGTCATCAAAAAGGCGGGGACCGCTTGTTTTTTCGTTGAGCCTGAAATTTTCCAGTTTATAGATTGGATCAGAGATTTAGCCGCGAAAAACGAGATTGAACTGCTCCCCGAGGTCCATGCTGAACTTGCCACTCAGCGTGAATTAGTCGAGCATGGTTACTGGATCTATGATTTTATCCTTCCATATTTGATTCTGGAAACATTGATTAAAAAGCGCAGCGGTAAATTGAAAGATTATTTGAGGGTTAGACCTTCCCACCAATTTACTATGCTTGATTGCCACGATGGCATTCCCGTTAAACCAGATTTGAACGGTTATTACAATTCAGCGGACGTAAGCGACTTGGTCAATTTGTGCCTCCAGCGTGGTGCTGGTTTGAGTCGGGTTATCTCAGAAGAACATAAAGACTCAAATGGTTTCGACGTCCACCAAATTTGTGGCACTTACTACTCCATGTTGGGCGCGGATGACGATGCCTACTTTGCGGCACGGGCAATTCAGCTATTCACGCCAGGCATTCCCCAGATTTATTATGTGGGGCTGCTTGCAGGTGAAAATGATATCGCTGCTGCGGAGCAATCAGGCGAAATGCGTGAAGTCAATCGCCATTCATACACTCTTGCAGAGATTGATCGTGAAGTTGAGCGTCCCATTGTAAAACGCCTGCTACGCCTGATCGAATTTAGAAATTCTTACCCCGCTTTCGACGGGGATTGCACGATTGATAACTGCGCTGATAAAGAACTTTCAATTACCTGGGCCAAAGAGAGTTTACAAACTCGGTTGCACATCGACCTGAGCTTGAACACAGTGGCGATTTCGTTTGTGGATGAAAATTCCGGCAAGCAGGGCAACCTTTATTAATGACAATGAGCGATATGAACAAACAGTAAAAGAGTTAAAAGTTTTTCTTTGGAGAGTGATATGCCACTGACATTTGATTTTCCTTTCGACGAACTGGAAAAATACCAGGGGATCAGCCCAAGACCAATGGATTTCGACGAGTACTGGGCTAATGCTTTGCAAGAAATGAATGCCACAGACCCGAAAGTTGAATTGGTTCCTGCCGAGTTTCAAGCCGCAGGATGTGAGTGTTTTGATATGTTCTTCACGGGTGTGAGCGGAGCGCGCATCCATGCCAAGTTATTGCGGCCAATCAATGCCAAAAAAATCCATCCTGCCGTTCTCATGTTTCATGGCTATACCGGTAATGCCGGCGATTGGACGGATAAATTGGGCTATATCTCTCAGGGTTTTACCGTAGCCGCTATGGATTGCCGCGGACAGGGCAACATCTCCGAAGATGTCGGTGGTGTCATCGGCAATACGCTTCACGGGCATATTATCCGTGGCCTGGACGATGCTTTACAGGGCCGCCCAGAAAAGTTGATGTTCCGACAGGTATTCTTAGATGCTGCTGAACTGGCGAAGATCGTCATGGACATGTCTGATGTCGATCCTGCAAAAGTGGGTGCTTTGGGTGGAAGCCAGGGTGGTGCTCTGACGGTGGCTTGCGCGGCCCTTGAACCACGCATCAAGAAGATTGCTCCCATGTACCCGTTCCTTAGCGACTATAAACGTGTCTGGTCGATGGATCAGGGAAGCTTGGCATACATGGAATTGCGTGAGTACTTCCGTTTCTTTGACCCCACTCACAAGAATGAAGAAAGAGTATTTGAAAAGCTGGGTTATATCGATATCCAAAATCTTGCCCCCCGCATCAAAGCCGAAGTTCTCTGGGGTATTGGTCTGATGGATGTGACCTGCCCGCCGTCCTCACAATTTGCAGCCTATAACAAGGTCGTTTCCGAGAAATCGATGATTATTTATCCTGACTTCGACCATGAAGTTTTACCAGGTTTCAACGATAAAACCTTCCAGTTTATGATGGAATTGAGATAAGCTGCAAAAATTCTGACTTTCACTACGTTGGGTAGCACTTCAAAAAACGGTGGTTAAGGGTTGAAAGAATAAGGGTCCTATGGCATTCTTGCAGTTACTGCGTAATTCGGTGAATTCGCACAGTTAAACGGAGCATGCCGCACACTATGAGGGGAAAACGCGCTGGTAAAGTAATTGTACCTCAACTGTGCGGCATGCTCCGAATAGACGACCGAAGCCTTCGCTGAGACTCGCCTGAAAGTTGCAGCCGGTAAGCGTTGTTGACCAGGCGATCCAAGATGGCGTCCGCCAGGGTCGGGCTGGGGATTTGGCCGAACCATTCGTTGACCGGCATTTGAGAGACCACCAGGGTGGAAGTATGCCCAAAGCGATCATCTAGGATTTCCAGCAGATCTTGGGCATTGGCCTGCGTCAGCGCATCCCGCATCCAATCGTCGAGGATCAATAGTTGGATCCGGGCCAAGGAGCGCAGCAAAGTGGAGAAGGAGGCGTCCTGATGCGCCTGGCCCAGGCTGTACAACAAGCGCGAGGTGCGGAAATGGCGCGCCGAATAACCTTGTCGCACGGCTGCGGTCGCCAGCGAACAAGCGGCGAAAGTTTTCCCCAAACCGGTTGGCCCCAGCACCAAAATATTCAAACCGTTGGCGATCCAGGTACACTGCCCCATTCCAGGATCTGACGCCGGTCGAGGCCGCGCTCGGGAGGAAAATCCATATCCTCCAAGGCTGCTTGCATGGGAAAGGCGGCTATGTGCAGCGCGCGTTGGATGCGGTTATTCTGCCGGCGGGTGAATTCTGCCTCAACCAGCAGAGACAGGCGTTCCTCGAAGGACAGTTCGGCGTACTTGGGATTGGCTTGTTGCTCGCGCAGTCCTTCCCGAAAGGCGGGTAAGCGCAGGTGGAGCAGTTGGTCATACAAAACCGTATCACTCATCTTTTTCTCCTTTAGTGGTAGTAGGTTTTCCCGCGGATGTTCTCATGCATCGGGGCGGGGGTGACGGGTTCGGGAGAATGGCCGGTTGCGGGCTGTAATTCCCCTTTGAGATCCTGGTAAGAGAATAAATGCGCCTCCTGAAGGCGCTGGCAGGCGGTCTCGACTTGGGCGGACGAGTATTTTCGGGCCAAACTGAGTACTCCCAAACAGGAACGGTAGGCTTGTTCGGGA
Source organism: uncultured Chloroflexia bacterium (assembly GCA_963702935.1). Taxonomy (GTDB): domain Bacteria; phylum Chloroflexota; class Anaerolineae; order Anaerolineales; family Anaerolineaceae; genus DAOTWA01. The sequence continues at coordinate 5,135,204 of OY969772.1, read as the reverse complement.
AACTTCCGTCCTTTGAGCAGCGCTTTGATGTAGTCGGTGGTACACGGGCCAATGGCTTGGGCCTGTTTGAGCAGCCAATCGGCGTCTAATTCGAGCACAAAGCGGTGGTTGGAGGGCATGTGTTCGGGCCGGGTGGTAAAGCGTCCCCTGGCGTTGCTGCGCGGATGGAGGGCCACGGAATTGCCTTTGTAAAAGATCTCCACCATACGTTCGGTGGCTTTGATCTCCACTTCCTGGCGCCCAATGGTGTGCGGGACGCTGTAGTAATGTTTGTCAAATTCGACGTGGTAATCGATGTTGATATTCGCCGTTTTCCACACCGCAAAGGTGTAGGGCTTCTCCGGCAGGGGGCGCAGCTCCGGCTGGTCGACCTCTTCGAACAATTGGCGACGGGATTTGCCCAAATGCTTCATTTCGCGTTCATTGAGCGCTTTCAGCAGCGGTTGGATGGTTGGCTTCCGGGACGCTGAAAAAGGTCTGGTGACGCAGCGGAGCCAGCACCCAGCGCTCGACGTTTTGCACGCCGTTCTCAGCCAGGGCTTTGTCGCGCGGCTTGCGGACACGGGCAGGCAACACGGCCACCTGGTAGTATTCCGCCATCACCTGGTAGGTGGGATTGAGGTCAGGTTCGTAATAGTTGGGGCTTTTGATGCCAACTTTGGGATTGTCAGGTCGAAAAATTTTCGGCAGCCCCCCGAAGTAGTTTACCGCCCGGACGTGGCCGTTGATCCAGTGACATAAATCCTGGCTGGGCTGCACTTCGGCGTAGAGGTAATCGCTGGCCGGTAAAGTGGCGACGAACACCGGGGCTGGATGGGTCTCTCCAGTTTCCGGGTTGACAATGGTAACGGTTAACCCGGCGTAATCCACCTCCATGACCTCACCGCCTGGGTGGAGAAAGCGACCGGTCGGGGATTGGGTCTTGGCCCAACTCCGGTAGTAGTCACAAAACTGGGTGTATTGGTAGCCGTCTGGGTGTTTTGCCTTATATTCATCCCACAATAGCTTGAGGGTGGTGCCTTTTTTCTTGAGTTCTTTGCAAATCTCCTCCCAATCCGGCAACGGACGGGTGGCTTCTTTGGGTACCTCTTTTTCCGGGAACAGCTTTTGGTACAGCCCCGTTTCGTCGAGCTGCTCCGGCAAGGGCCACTCGATTCCCGCTTGTTGGGCACGGCGTAGGTATTCCCCCACGGTGCTGTTGGAGATCTTACAGGCACGGGCAATCGCCCGATTGGATACCCCGGCGTCTTTGAGCCGGAGAACTTCGCGAATTTTACGCACGGATAATCGCTCCTGGGCCATGCTTTCCTCCTTGTTCTGGAAGAAAGCATGCCACATATTGGGATTACCAGCGCGATTTTCCCCTCTACAAGTGTGCGGCTTGACTCCGAAACGGTGTGCGGCATCCACCGTTTAAGTGTGCGCCATCCTCCGTTTTAGTGTGCGGCTTGCACCGTTTTATGCACTTCATTAGGGTACAATTTTTCCCTCCGTTTGACGTCCATTTCGGGTTTACTACTACATTGTTGGCCGAAGATGTCACCTGGACGCCGGACGAACAGCGCGATTCCATCCAGACTATTCGAAAGGAAGCCAACCGGCTTCAAAAATCATCGACTACTTGCTGGAATCTTTCCCGTCTGGAACCAGGTATACTGCCGATTGCGCCTGAACCTGATTCTTCCCACGAAATTTATGATGATCCCACCTGTCCCTTTGCATACCCCGGCGAACCCTACGGAAGAGGAGCATAAGGTATGGGGAGTATATTAATTGTTGAAGATGCCCCCAACATCCGCAAGCTGGTGCGGGTCAACCTGGTGAAACGTGGCTATACGGTCAACGAAGCGGCGGACAGGCACCAGGCAATTGCCCTATTTCAAGAGGCGCCAGTAGACCTGGTTCTGCTTGACTTGATGCTGCCCGGGCTTTCGGGGGTGGATGTGTGCATCTGGATCCGGGCGCGCTCGGATGTGCCCATCATCGTATTGAGTGCCCGCTTGGAAGAAGATCTCAAAGTCGCCGCGCTGGATGCAGGTGCAGATGACTACGTCACCAAACCGTTTGGGCAGGAAGAATTACTGGCGCGAGTCCGCGCTTTCTTGCGCCGGTCCTACGTCTCAGCAAAAACCAATGGCACAAAAATTCAGATCGGAGAACTCAACATTGACCTGGAAGCGCGTCGCGTCTTCGTCGGCGAGAATGATTTGCACCTTACCCGCACCGAGTATGCCATTCTTGCCGAACTGGCGCACCGCCTGGACGCTATAGTTACCCATGATGAGCTGTTAACCCAGGTTTGGGGGCCTGAGTATCGCGGATCAAACCACTATTTACATAGTTATCTCGGGCGCCTGCGCAAAAAACTGGGGGATTACGGCAAGCTTCTCGAAACGGTACCCGGGATGGGTTACAACCTGCACTCAAAGAAAATCTTCTAGCCAAACAATTGATTATTTTCAACTCCTTTGACTATTGTGGTAACTTCGGGGATTTCCACGTGATTGCTGAGTAGTCTCGATTATTTAGGAATTTTACAGGTCGTATTAGGGACATAGATAGCTCCTTTCGATTAGGATGATATTGTATTCAAAAACCATCTGATGAAAGGAAGCGCCATGGGACACAATCGTAACGACGGTCGCAACCCGAAGCTCGAGATCCTCATCTAGCCAAACATCGTGGATAGCGATGTCCGCCATTCGGTTGTGGAGATTCTCTTCCACCCGGCTGGAGGAACAGTCCGGCGGTACTCCGGACATCCTGCGTCTGCTAGGCGACTATGAAGCCCCCATTCGTTTTTTGCGTGAGGAAGTCGGAAATTGCACCGAAGAATACGAGGACGAAGGCACATTCGAACTGCTGGTAAGCGTTATGCGTAGTAGGCAAGAATGAGCGAAGGATTTGAAAAACTGACGGGCAATGCAAGGGAGACCTTGGTTGGCGCTGCGGCGATGGTGAAGAAGGATGTTGGACATGGATGGATTGAGCCAATATAACGCCAAGGCACAGGAAGTTGCAGACAAAGTTCCAGGCGGCCAGGTATACCTGGGTGGCGATATCGATCGCTCAAACTGTTGGTTTCCTGCCGGGTAGTTTATTCAGAACCGTCTGGAAGCCCCTTGGGGGGCACTAGATCTTAATGCATTCTATTTCGTAGGAGGCAACGATGAACAACGATGTTTTTGAAGGCAAGTGGAAGCAAATGCGCGGCCAGGCAAAAGTATGGTGGGGCAAACTCACTGATGATGATCTGGAAAAAGTTGGCGGTAAGTTCGATAAATTAATCGGACTGCTTCAGGAGAAGTATGGTTACACCCGGCAGCAGGCCGAAGAAGAATACAAAAAGAGGACAAAATGACAGACTATAAAGAAGTAAGAACTTCAGAGCACGAACAGGGACGAGAGCAGCGTTTCGCCGCCTTTAAAGCCACACAGATAATCTGGCTGCTGCTGGGCCTTCTCGAAGCCGTAATTGCACTGCGGGTTGTGTTTAAGTTGATCGCGGTCAATGCGGCCAATCCATTTGCAACGCTCCTTTACAACGTGACCAACCTTTTCGTGGCTCCCTTTGCAAGTTTGACGGGGTCTCTGGCAGTGGGCGGCATGGTGCTGGAAATCTCTTCCATCATTGCCATGATCGTGTACCTGCTGATCGCTTGGGCTCTTGAACGGATTGTGTATGTGCTTTTCTACCGTCCGCGCGGACCCGTGAGTGTCAGGCAGACGATTGTTTCCGATCACACCCCTTTGCAAGCACCCCTAAGCGCCAGTCAAACGACCGTCACCGAACGTACGAATACCCAAACACCGGGTTCCATTTGATCATAGATAAGCACACACGACTGGTTTCCTCACGCAACCGCTGAAAACCTGGAGTTGTATAACAATCTGAAAGGAGGAGAAAGCAAGTGAACCTGATAAATTTCATTGTATGGCTCTCTGCCGGGGCTGTAATCGGCTGGTTCGCCAGCCGAATGGTTGAAGTAGAACACATGCGGACCCACAAAGCGATGCCGGCCAGGGTTCCCAGCTCTGAGAAGAGCTAAGCCCTGCTGGCCCCAGTATACGTAAGGCGCAATTTCTGCGCATGACTTAAATAACCAGATAGAACAGACAAAACAGTTGGAGGATTATTATGGGAATACTTTCCTGGATCGTCGTTGGTTTGATCGCTGGTTGGTTAGCCGGGCAGGTAATGAGGGGGGGCGGCTATGGGTTGGTTGGGGATATCATCGTCGGCGTGGTCGGCGGATTGTTGGGAGGCTGGATCGGAACTACTTTCCTGCACATTAGCGCCGGGGTGAACGGAATCAACCTGGAATCGATCCTGGTGGCGTTTGCTGGGGCAGTGATCCTGCTCGTCCTGCTGCGCGTGTTGGGAGGTGGAAGGCGAAGCGTTTTACGCTAAGGTCAGCCCTGTCCTCCGTGGGTCGCTGCTATGAAATGACATAGGGCGCAGTTCCACGGAGGACTATAAACGAATCCACGGAACTTACACAAAATACACCGTGTTCTTCGTGGATTTATTCTACTCATTGCATATTGCCGGTAACGAAATTCAGATTGCATCGATTACGATCTTGATCAACAGCGGAGGTATGGATGGGAGTACTGAAGACGACTTTGAAGTCATCTCAGCGTGTGGATAATCTCCCTGGCGAGAAGGGGGTGCATTTTTCAGATCAATTATTAAAAAATGCACGCGCAGATGCCGGTACCGTTTTGAAGGAGCTTAAATCGCAATTAAGCGGCCTGAGCACAGTGGAAGCCGGTTCTCGTTCGAAGCAGTACGGGCTGAACGAGATAGCTCGCGAGAAGCGCCAGTCTGCCCTGATGCGCCTGCTAAGTAATGTCAAGAATCCATTGGTCATCCTGCTCGCGGCGTTGGGTGTGATCTCTTTTCTGACCGGTGACCTGCGGGCGACGCTGGTCATTTTCGTGATGGTGCTGCTGGGGGTGGTGTTGCGTTTCTTCCAGGAGATGCGCGCCGATGATGCGGCCGAAAAGCTCAAGGCGATGGTCAGTACCACGGCTACGGTGGTGCGAGAGGATAAGGAAGAAGAAGTACCCCTGAAGTTGTTAGTGCCGGGCGACATCATTCGGCTGGCGGCCGGTGATATGACGCCGGCCGACGTGCGGGTGCTTACCGCTAAAGACTTGTTCCTGAATCAGGCTGCTCTCACCGGCGAATCCCTGCCCGTAGAGAAAAAAGCCGGCCTGGCTCCAACAGACGTTCAGAACCCGTTGGAGCTGCCAAACATTTGCTTCCTGGGCTCTAATGTGGAGAGCGGCTCTGCCACGGCGGTGGTCATCCACACCGGAGATCGGACCTACTTTGGATCCTTGGCTGCCAGCATTGTGGGGGAGCGCCAGTTGACTGGCTTCGACATGGGGATAAACAAATTCACCTGGCTGATGATCCGCTTTATAGCCATCATGGTTCCGGCTGTCTTCCTGATCAATGGGTTGAGCAAACACAACTGGCTGGAAGCATTTCTGTTCGCCATGGCTGTGGCAGTCGGGCTGACCCCCGAGATGCTTCCCATGATCGTGACGGTCAACCTGTCTAAAGGCGCCCTCACGATGGCGCGCAAGAAAATGATCGTCAAACGCCTGAACGCCATCCAGAACTTTGGGGCGATGGATGTGTTATGCACAGACAAGACCGGCACCATCACGCAGGGGAAGATCGTACTCGAAAAGCACCTGGACATCCATGGTGATCCCAGCGATAAGGTGCTGCAATACGGATACCTGAACAGCTACCACCATACCGGGTTGAAAAATCTGCTCGATGCGGCTATCCTCGACCACGAGGAGTTGGAAGACAGTCTGAAAGCCAAGGAAAAATACCACAAAATTGACGAAATTCCATTCGACTTTATTCGGAAACGGATGTCAGTGATTGTGGAAGACACAACCGGGTTGAACACGCTGATCTGTAAAGGCGCGGTGGAAGAAGTGGTGAGCCTGTGCAGCCGGGTGGAAATCAATGGGGAAGTCGTTGGTATGCTGCCCGAACACGACGCCAAAGGGCGGCAGATTGCCGGCGACTTGAACGGCCAGGGCTTCCGAGTGATCGCCCTGGCTTATAAGGAAATGCCGGGCGCGGTAGATGAGCCCACCTATGCTGTCAAAGATGAGTTGGACCTGATCTTGCTGGGTTTCTTGTCCTTTCTTGACCCGCCCAAGGACACTGCCGCGCAAGCCTTGAAACAGCTTCATCGCCTGAATGTGGACGTTAAAATCTTGACCGGCGACAATGAGATCATCACAGCTTATATTTGCAAGCAAGTTGGCATGCCGGTAGAGCACATCTTGCTCGGCTCTCAAATCGAGGCGATGAGCGAGGCAGAACTGAGTGATGCCATCAATGTGACCAGCGTCTTCGCCAGGCTGGCTCCGGCCCACAAAGAACACATCATCCGCGCCTTGCAGAGTAAAGGTCACGTGGTGGGCTTTATGGGCGACGGCATCAACGACGCCCCGGCCTTGAAAGCTGGCGATGTGGGCATCTCGGTGGATAGCGCAGTAGACATCGCCAAGGAATCATCCGACATCATTCTGCTGGAAAACAGCTTGCTGATACTGGAGCAAGGTGTGCTAGAAGGCCGCCGGGTGTTCGGCAATATCATTAAGTATATCAAGATGGCAGCCAGCTCCAACTTCGGCAACATGTTCAGTGTCGTGGGGGCCAGCGCATTCCTGCCCTTCTTACCCATGCTGCCGATCCAGGTGCTTACGAATAACTTGCTGTACGACTTTTCGCAAACCGCCATCCCCACCGACGAGGTGGATTCGGACTGGCTGGCCAAGCCGCGCAAGTGGACGATTGGCAATATCCAGCGATTTATCCTCTTTATTGGTCCGATCAGCTCGATCTTCGATTACCTGACTTTCTTCATCATGCTGTACGTTTTCAACTCCTGGAACAACCCGGCCTTATTTCACACCGGCTGGTTCGTGGAGTCGCTCTTCACCCAGACGCTGATCATCCATGTCATTCGCACTAACAAGATTCCGTTTATTGAAAGCAAGGCCAGTTGGCCGCTGATCGCTACTTCTCTGATCATTGTTGCGGTGGGCGCCTGGCTGACAGTTTCACCTTTGGCTGCGACGCTTGGGTTTGTCACCCTTCCCCCGTTGTATTGGCTGCTGTTGGCAATCATGCTGGTGTGCTATGTGATTCTGACGCAGGTGGTAAAGACCTGGTTTTTCCATAAATTTGGTGAAGGATGATTTTCATAGATATTTTCTGGATTGGATATAGGATGTAAATAGCATCTAACAACTAATGTTTTTGCAGATATTCACGTAGTCGAGGCGCTTGGCTGATTAGTATAGTTGCTTTCGGTAAACCAGGCAGGCCTCACTAAGAGATAAGGGGATCTTATGGAAACAACGATCGAGTTAACATTAAAAGCTTCGGAACTTCGTTATCGCCGTCTGTTTGAAGCAGCCCAGGATGGGATTTTAATCCTGGATGCCATGACAGGTTTGATCGAAGACGTCAACCCTTATTTGATAAAAATGCTGGGCTATTCGCGCGAAGAGTTAGTAGAAAAAAAGCTCTGGGAAGTTGGAGCGTTTAGGGATATTGAGGCGAACCAGGACGCTTTCAAAGCATTGCAGGAGGATGAATACATTCGGTACGATAATTTGCCACTTAAAGCGAAAGATGGGAAGCTATTACAAGTGGAGTTTGTCAGCAACGTCTATAGGGTGGGCGATAAAAAAGTGATCCAATTCAATATCCGTGACATCACTAACCGCAAGCAAGCGGAGGATAATCTACAGGAATCCGAGGAAAGATTCCGCAGGTTGGTCGAACACCTTCCTACCGTTGTTTATCTTAACGCAGTGGGACATGCCCACTCCATGCTCTTCGTCAGTCAGAGGATTGAGACCCTGTTAGGATATACCCCAGAGGAATGGCTGGCCGATCCCAATTTATGGTCGAAAACGTTACATCCTGAGGACCGCCAGCGTGTGCTTACAAAAGCTGCCGAAGCAGATCAGAGTAACGAACCATTCGAGATGGAATACCGAATGATTGCTCGCGATGGACGCCTGGTTTGGGTGCATGATCTAGTTACCCTTGGAAATGGTTTGAAAGGCCAGCATAAATTTTGGCAAGGCATCATGCTCGACATTACCGAGCGCAAACAATCAGAGAAAAAGATACGACGGCAGCTTGAGCACCTCACTGCCTTGAGCGGAATAGATCGAGTCATCGCGGCTAATTTTGATTTGAAGCTTAGCCTTTCAGAAATTCTCACCCATGTAGCGATAGAACTCGGTATTGATGCGGCTGACATTTTGATATTAAATTCCAATTCGCATATGCTCGAATTTGGAGCGGGGCGTGGCATCCAAACCAAAGCTATCAGAAAGGAGCAAATACGTATTAGCGAGAGTTATGCAGGCCGGGTCGTTATGGGACGCCAGCTCGTTCAAATCCCAAACCTAAGAGATGAACCGGAAAGCTTAAACATAACCGCTCTTTTAACGGGCGAGGATTTTGTTTGCTATTACGGTGTGCCGTTAATCTCCAAGGGGCAGGTTAAAGGCGTATTGGAAATCTTCCACCGCTCTGCACTTGACCCAGATGCAGAATGGTTCGACTTTCTCAATGCTCTGGCCGGGCAGGCGGCTATTGCAATTGAGAATGTCACGCTATTTGAAAGCCTGCAACGCTCCAATTCAGAACTCAATCTGGCTTATGATGCCACAATAGAAGGTTGGTCGCACGCACTCGACTTGCGCGACAAAGAGACAGAAGGTCACACACAGCGTGTAACAGAAATGACTGTAAAACTTGCCCGTGCTTTTGGCTTAAATGAGGCAGCGTTGGCACAAGTACGCTGGGGAGCGCTGTTGCATGACATCGGCAAATTGGGCGTTCCCGACGAGATTCTACTCAAACCTGGCCCTCTCACGGACGCAGAATGGGTAACGATGAAAATGCACCCGACCTTTGCCTACGAGATGCTTTCTCCCATTCACTATCTGCGGTCAGCGCTGGATATTCCTTATTGCCATCATGAAAAATGGGACGGCAGCGGATATCCAAATGGGCTAAAAGGCAATCAGATACCATTGATCGCTCGCATTTTTGCAGTGGTGGATGTGTGGGATGCATTAAAATCGGACCGCCCATATCGCGCTGCATGGGCAGAAGAAAAAGTGAACAAACATATCCGTGCCTTATCGGGAACGCACTTTGATCCGCAAGTGGTGGAAATATTCATGCAGATTACCCATTAATTTGGGCGCCTTCTCAAACTGGCGGAGACTTACCTTAAGCTTATTGCGCACCTTGAGTGAGGTCGGCCGCTATTAATACTATCCTCTGAGCAAGCTTTTGTCCTTCACGCGGCCCGAGTTTATTTTCAAGTCAGCCACTATTTTTTTAGTTATTTTATAGGTCGTTTTAGGGACAAAGATAGCCCCTTCGAGTAAGATGGTTTGTATGTAGAAAAAGGCCATCTTTACGGCATGGCGGATAAATGTTGAAGTCTGAATGGTTTATTATGGAGGTGAAAGATGGAAATTCCTTTAAACGCTCAAGTTGAGTGTACGAACGGTGTCTGCGGGCGTTCCGTGTATGTGCTGATAAACCCGGTTATCGACCAGGTGACCCATTTGATAGTAAAAGGGGATTCGTCTCCCCACACAGAGTACATTGTACCGGTTGATTTTGTGGCCGAGACTATAGCCGATACGATTCGACTGCGCTGCAGCAAGGCAGAGCTGGAGAAGATGGACCCGTTTGTCCAAACGGAGTTCATCGAAGAGAAGGTGCCCGGTAGGAATTTTGGGTATGCTGGTGGAATGTCCGGAATGGGATCATACTACTACTTACCCTATGTTATTCCTGACAGAACAGTATACGAGTCCGTTGAAAATCAACAGATCCCGCCGGGGGAGCTGGCTGTGCGGCGGGGTACCCGCGTAGAGGCGACGGATGGCTATGTTGGCCACGTCGACGAATTCGTGGTCAACCCGGAGAACGGCCACATTACCCATTTGGTGATGCGCGAAGGACATCTGTGGGGGCAGAAGGATGTGATCATCCCTCTTTCAGCAATGGGTGATACTTGCCAGGATACCGTGTTTCTGAAGCTCGATAAGCACCAGATCGAATCTCTGCCAACCTTCCCATTGCAGAGGCGCTGGTCCTGATCCTTGGCCTGGTTGGGCACAACCTGTCTTGGCGTGCTGAAATAGTCAAAACCAGGCAAGATCAAACACCTTGCCAGTTCGCCCTGGAACTTCCCATCCATGGATGAATGCATCCCGATTGATAATGATTGTACAGAAGGAATACAGCTATGAACGATCACCAACCCTGGAAGTTTACCTGTAAAACATGCGACGGTCATAACTTGACCGTCACACGCGTTTGGACTGTCCTGGCCGGGCCGGATACTGAAAGTTGGCAGGAATGGGGGCCGCTCGATGCTAATCATCTTTGGCGCTTTGAATTCAAGGAAAAGATAGAGAAAGAAGGAGGTAAAGACGATGAAGTTGAGCGAGGGGACTTCGGTGAATATGCCAAAGATGACTCTTCTTCTAAACCGGAAGAGTATGAAATATTTGAGCGGGAGAGTGATCCGGAAAGTGACGAGTTTTATGTGAATTGCGCAAGCTGCGATCGGGAAATCGAATTTGGCTGGTCACAACCCAACCGGGGTGGGCGTATATTTCCCGTGGAATGTTCTGATTTCATACCCGGGAAAACCTGGCCGGAACCCAGATATTTGGATTCCTGGCAGCAGAAGCACTGGCTCAGAACAGGAGTTGGCCAGCCATGACCGACGATCGGATTGATACCCGGACGGCGGGCTGATGGATTGTGCCGTGACCAGTAGCCCCGGCGGGCACTTCGCTCTACTCAACCCAGGCTCCCGCCCACACCCCCACTTCTTCCCCCTTTCGTGGAGATTCCCCAAGAACCGATGAATGAGACGGTGCCCAATGGACTTTAAGGATTATTACGGAATATTAGGTGTACCGCCGAACGCCGAAAAGAAGGTTATCCAACAAACCTTTCGCCAGTTAGCCCGCAAGTATCACCCTGATGTAAACCCGGGTAATAAAGAAGCAGAAGAGAAATTCAAGACGATTAATGAAGCTTACCAGGTTCTATCACATGCGGAACAGCGCAAGAAGTATGATGAGTTGCGGGCTCAGTACCAGCAATGGCAGCAGACAGGTGGGCGCCAACAAGATTTCGACTGGCAAAACTGGTCGGCCCAACCAGGCAAAGGGGCGCGCGTCCAATACGCCAATCCCGAAGACCTGGAAGACCTTTTCGGAAGCGAGTCGCCGTATTCCGACTTCTTCACCAATATCTTTGGCCGGGCACGCAGGGGCAGTAGAAGCGGAGGCCGAGGCGCTCCGCCTGGCCCACGTCGCGGACGGGATGTTGAGTACGAAGTCGATCTGACCCTCAAAGAGGCCTTTAATGGCGCAGATCGCCTGTTGGAAATAGATGGGCACCGCATCCAAGCTGGTATTCCACCGGGTGTGCACACCGGATCACGAGTTCGCCTGGCAGGTCAGGGTGAGCCGGGCCACAACAGTGGGCCGGCCGGAGATCTATATTTGATCGTCAATATACTGCCTGATGACACCTTCGAGCGCGAGGGGGATGACTTGCACATCGACGTGCCGGTCGATATCTTCACCGCCATCGCAGGTGGTGAAATCCTCGTCCCCACCCTGGAGCGACCGTTGATGTTGAAGATCCCTCCCCGGACCAACGCTGGGCGGAGTTTTCGCCTGCACGGCAAAGGCATGCCCCATCTGGGCGACCCCAAAACGCGTGGCGACCTGTTTGCCCGGGTCAGGCTGGTGCTGCCTGACCCGCTGACCGACCAGGAGGTCAATAGCATCCGCGAGCTGGCCTCCTCCCGGCCGAACCCCGTTTAACCGCATTCCAAATGAGAGAATAACATGAATCCTGAAAATACATCCCCAAAACGGTATTGGTATGGCCCATACGAAGGCTTTGAGGCGCGCAGCCAGCGCCGATTACAGGACGATCTGGGGGTCGACGAGGCTGCCGCTGAGGCGATCCTGCGCCTGCGCAGCCAGGTCATCGAATTACAATCTCATATTCGCCGGTTAGAAGCCGAGCTGACTGCCCAGTATGCAAGCCAACAGATGCGTCTGGCTCGTTACCGGGAAGTCTATTACGAGGCTACCTGGATCGAACTGGAAATTCAGGAATAATATTAGAGATCCCGATAAATAACATTTACTTGAGTTTAGAAATGCGGAACAAAGCGTCGAAGTGACGCTGGAACCTTAACAATCGAAGCAGAAGACCAAAATCGGCTTTACGAGCTTGCCGAAGCGCGGTCAAGCGCCATTTTCGCCTTTTTGACGACCGGGAAACGCTTTCTGGGAGGCGGCTGGACGCCTTTCGAGCGACCATTTCCTTTTCCAGCGGGTCTGGGTGAACGAGCCGGTGAACCCAACTTCACCAAATATCCGAAAGCCACGCGCTGGACTTGCCCGGGGGTTCGTTTCGTGGCTTCGCGTGCGGCCGCCTGGGGATACCAGGCCTGAGCAACCAAGTCCACGCCTTCCCGCATCAGGAGCAGCTGCCAGAAAGCCAGCGCGCACAGCCACATCCAATGATCGGTTGAGACAGTTTGGGTGGACTGATTGGCGTTCAGCCCGAGATGCTGCTTGGCAAATCGAAAAAAGTGTTCGATCGCAAAGCGCCAGAGATACATACAGCACAAATCCTTGAGCGCCACCGTTTCCGGACCGGTCCAGAATAACCACATCGGGCGTTGATAGCGCGGCGTACCATCAGCACGCAGAAACTGAACACGTAGCACCAGCCCAACCAGCTCTGGCAGTTTCTTCAAGTGTAAGCCATGCCAGGCCGTCAGCACCACCGTTTGCTGTCCGAGCAAGAAAGTTTCATTGCGATCCGCCGATCGGGAGGGTGTCGAAAGCTTGAAGCGAGCGCCGTGTTTGGCCGGTGCGCCGCGCTGACCTTTCTTGCGCGGCTTGGGACGCTCATAAAAAACACTGTTGCCACGCACCCGGACTAAGGCGACCACCGTTTTGACCAGCAGAAAGACCGCCAGGAAAAGGTGACTGCCATACAAGCTGTCGGCCACCACCACTTTGGAATGTTTATTGCGCGCATCCAGCTCTTGCACCTGAATAGCGGCGACCTGGTTATCGGTCAGGGCGGTTTCAACGCGCTGGACATCCACCGGAGCGACCCACGAACTGCCCCAACGGATCAGGCGCACTAACCACGAATACTTATGTCCATAGCGCACGGGTTCATCTTTCTGCGCTTTCAGCGAGCCACGATCTTCCAGCGTTTCCGCTTCCGGTCGTTCGTTGGGTGTGCTGTCCACTGCATACACTTCATAGCCAGCGATCGTTTCGCTGTCAGTGGGTTGGTGGCTGTGCAAGCTGTTCATCAGTTGGTCAAAGTCGAACTCGCATTCCAGCAATGTGTCGAAGATTGAGCTGAATTTCCGGCGGAAGGGCTGCTCTTCACTCAATGCCACAGGCGATTCAACATGACCAGCTACCGTGAGCGCATCCAGTAGGTCTAGAAATGCATCTCCGCGTTTGATGATACTTTGGTATACTGCTTCTCGGAATTGTTGGATTGGCATCATCTTGGTCGATTATGCTTTTACCAGCAATTCCACTTTTTGTTAAGGTGCGGTGCTTACTCTTCGAACTCTAAACTCAAGAACATTTATCTATTGCAGTAAAATATATATTTGAAGCTTTTCAGAAAGCAGAACGAAGGGGTGTTAATCTGATACAACAGAGCCATCTAAATCCGAAAGAAAAAGAATGGCAGTATCGAAGTATTTTCGATGCCGCCAACGATGGATTGATCGTCAACGATTTGGAAACCGGCCTGGTGGTTGAGGCGAATCCTGCGGCATGCAGGATGCACGGCTACCCTCGTGAAGAATTCATCGGGCTGCAACTGACAGCCTTCATCCACCCTGACAGCCAAAAGGAATTCCATGAATATATCCGCGCGTACCAATCGGACAGCGTGTTCGATACGCGCATACTGCACGTGCGCAGGGATGGCTCAACGTTTTATGCCGAGTGGTGCGGGACGGCATTCAAGTATCAAGGCCGACCATGCTTGCTGGGTGTTGTCCGTGATGTAAGCAAACGGATTCGGGCCGAACAGTTACTCCACCAGCATGTAGAAACGCGCAACCATGAGCAGGCCAAGCTATTGGAGATCTCGCATACCCTGGCATCCACGTTGGAATTTCAGCCGGGTTTGATCCTGGACCAATTGCGAGAGATCATCGAGTACACCCGTGGCGGACTTTTCGCATTGGAAGACTCTACGCTGGTCACCCTGGCGATGCGCGGGACGCCGCAATTAGAGCAATCCTCGCCTTTCCGCGTCCACCTGCAAGGCACGGAAACCCTGGCCGCGCTGTTCAACGGGCACCGGCCTATCTGCATCGCCGATTTGTGGAGTGACGACCCGCAGGCGCAATTTCTGCGTTCACTTCTCAGATGATGGGGCTGCTGTGTTGCTCGAAGGGATGCAATCGTGGATGTGGGTACCATTGGCGGTGAGAGGCCGCATCATCGGTGGCGTGGGTGTTGCTGAAACCAGGAAGAATTATTTCACGGCTCACCATGCTGATCTGGCTCTTAGTGTAGCCAACCAGGCCGCGATCGCTATGATGAATGCGGAACTATATAGACGAGCACAAGCGCTCGCGATATTGGAAGAACGACAGCGTCTGGCGCGCGACTTGCATGATGCCGTCAACCAATCGCTCTTCTCTGCGGGTCTGATTGCCGAGGTCTTGCCACGCTTATGGGAACGCGATCAGGAAGAGGCGCGGCGGTCAATCGAGGATTTGCGCCGCTTGACGCGTGGTGCGCAGGCCGAGATGCGCGCACTCCTGGCTGAACTGCGGCCCTCGACGTTGACCGATTCAAACCTGAGCGACCTGTTGCACCTGCTGGGAAATGCGCTCTCCGGTCGGACCAATATCCCGGTTGCTGTTACTGTAACGGGGGAGTTTAACCTCCCCGCCGAAGTACAAGTAGCCTTCTACCGCGTGTGCCAGGAAACGCTTAATAACGTCGCCAAACATGCCAAAGCCAGCCAGGTTGAGATAAATCTAAAACAAGAAGGGGCCGTAATCGAATTGCACATTCGTGACGATGGCCAAGGCTTTGACCCCAAACAAACATTCTCAGGTCACTATGGCTTGAGCATGATGCGCGAACGTGCGGAAGCCGTAGGAGCGCTTTTATCAGTCGCGAGCCAGCCTGGCCATGGTACTGAGCTTGCGATCCGTTGGACGAAACCCCCACCTAAGGAGACCTTATGACAATCTCCTCCTCCCAACCCATTCGCGTCATGGTCGTTGACGATCACACAATGGTTCGTCGGGGACTGGCAACTTTCCTGAAGGTTTTTGATGATCTGCAATTGGCGGGCGAAGCCGAAAGCGGCGAAGCTGCCATCCAACTCTGTGCAGAGGTCTCGCCGGACGTGATACTCATGGATATGGTCCTGCCGATGATGGATGGAGCTACAGCGACACGCGCCATCCGTCATCAATTTCCACAAGTACAAGTCATTGCGCTGACCAGCTTCAAAGAGGGGAAACTTATCAAGAACGCGCTGGAAGCCGGAGCTATTGGCTATCTGCTCAAAGATGTCTCAGCCGATGAGCTCGCCTGGGCCATCCGCGCCGCGCACTCCGGCCGCGCCACACTCTCTCAAGAGGTCGCGCAAGCTCTCGTTCAGACTGTCCATCAGCCGCAAGCGCCCGGTCTTGATCTTACAGAGCGCGAGCGTGAAGTTCTAACCCTGATGACCGAGGGGCTGAACAATACGCAGATCGCCGGAAGATTGACTGTAAGTCCATCCACAATCAAATCCCACGTCAGTCACATCCTGTCAAAATTAGGGGTTGCCAGCCGCACAGAAGCTGTAACACTTTCACTGCGTAACCGCATCGTTCCCTGACCCTCTGAATCTCCCCCAAGTGGCGGAGACCAATACTCCCCAGTTGTTGGATGTGGCTGGGGAGTATTGGTTGTAGGATTAATGTATGACCCGCGTATATCTAGCCGATGCTAAACCCGAGGAGCGCTCCGCCCTTCGTCTGCTACTGCTGGATCTGAATTTGGAAGTAGTGGGCGAGGCAGCCGATTGGTCCAGCGCGTTAGCTCAGGCACCCGTCAGCCGCACAGATATGTTGGTGGTAGATTGGGATTTACTCCCTAATACGTCTGGTGCTGCTCTCGAAGAACTCCGAAAGGCCTGCCCGGCTGCGCTGGTCATTGTTCTCATCAGCCATCTGGATGCACGTCAGCAAGCTGCACTCTCCGCGGGCGCCGACGCGTTTATCAGTAAAGGTGAGATGCCTGAACGTGTGGCCGAACACTTGCGAACCATCGCCGCGAGTATTCCTGCTAAATGACCCACCTGGCTGATTGGTAGGATCTGATATACCGGCGCATTATGGCTGCCCCGAGCGCCGGCGCAAACTGGGACAGCTTTTTCAATGGATCAGGAGGATCAAGCTATATCATCGTGGCTGTCGTGGGCGTAACGCGGATAACCACCACCGATCCGCGTCCCCCGAATTAGGAGAGAGGAAGAATGGACATTTCAACCGGAAAATACAAATCGGATGCCAACCGGCGAAGCCCCTTTTCAGCCATATTGCATACTGCGGTGGGTATTGCCAGGTGGCTGATCGGGTGTTTTACGCTCACAGAGGAAGACCGATTGAAGGCTGGCATCTATGGGCGGCGCGGGGCGTGAAGGGTAGGCCGGTTAGCACGCCACCCTAATTTTACTGCCCGATCCGAGTGAAACTTATCTTTGTAAAATCGGGCTTCAACAGTTTCTACTGATGCCTCCCCCAAGTGGCGGAGACCAATACTCCCCAGCTGTTGGATGTGGCTGGGGAGTATTGGTTGTAGGATGGGTTGTTGGTGGTGGATGAGCAACAGATGGCTGAGGTTTTTCAACCGGCCCGATCGATCTAAGTGCGGATCTATCTCGTCACTCGATGATTTTAAAAATACAAGGAGAAAAGAATGGGACGCAAAGGTGTCAGTAAGCGCAAGCCTAAAAAATCAAATCCGTTTTCTAATGCCGGTGTCGTCGGTGGTTCTTCCACTACACGCTCTGGCGAACGATCGTTAGTGCAGCCGCTGGTGGAAGACAATGGGGCCTCCTTCAACCGGGACGGTATGAATCCTTCTGCTGGGTCGAATAAAAAGCACAAAAAGGGGAAATAAGTATCTGCGAGGAGGCAGGGATGAAAATTCTACTTGTTTACCCCGAATTTCCGGACACCTTTTGGAGTTTTAAACATGCTCTCAAATTTGTCCATAAGAAGGCCGGTGCACCCCCGCTGGGTCTGCTGACTGTTGCGGCTATGTTGCCTTCTAAGTGGGAAAAACGACTGGCCGATCTCAGCGTGACCGGCCTCACGGATGAAGACCTGACATGGGCCGATTATGTCTTCGTCAGTGCCATGATCGTGCAGCGCGAATCGGCGCGCGCCGTCATCCATCGCTGTAAATTGGCTGGCGTGAAAGTGGTGGCAGGCGGCCCGCTCTTCACAATGGAACAGGAGCAATTCTCGGAGGTGGACTATTTTGTCTTGAACGAGG
This sequence comes from uncultured Chloroflexia bacterium, assembly GCA_963702935.1. Classification (GTDB taxonomy): domain Bacteria; phylum Chloroflexota; class Anaerolineae; order Anaerolineales; family Anaerolineaceae; genus DAOTWA01. The sequence goes on along the minus strand of OY969772.1, from coordinate 5,117,516 downwards.
CTGAGGAGACGCTTGCACCGTTCTTGCGTGACCTGGAACAGGGTCAGGCCCGACGTGTCTATGCCTCGGCGGAATACCCTGATATCCACCAGACCCCCGTCCCACTTTGGCAGATGGTGAATCTAAAGCATTACGACACAGTCAGTATTCAGTTCTCGCGCGGTTGTCCCTTCAATTGTGACTTTTGCAACGTGACAGCGCTGTTAGGCCATCGTCCGCGTACCAAGACCGCCGCGCAGATCATCGCTGAGTTGGACAGCCTCTACGCGCTGGGTTGGCGCAAGAGCATCTTCTTTGTGGACGACAACTTTATCGGTAACAAGAAGCATATCAAGACTGAGGTGCTGCCAGCCTTGATCCAATGGCGGAAGGGTAAAACCGGTATGCCGTTTAGTACAGAAGTTTCCATTAACCTGGCCGATGATCCAGTATTGCTCAGGCTTATGGTGCAAGCCGGATTCGACACGGTATTCGTCGGAATCGAGACGCCCAATGAAGATAGCCTGACCGAATGCAGCAAGAACCAAAACAAAGGCCGCGATCTGGTGGAGAGCGTCAAGCAGCTCCAACGTGCAGGTCTCCAGGTACAGGGCGGTTTCATCGTCGGGTTCGACAATGATTCCTCCTCGATCTTCCAGCAGCAGATTGATTTCATTCAGGAGAGTGGCATTGTGACGGCTATGGTCGGATTACTGCAAGCCCCTTTAGGAACGCGCCTATACGAGCGCTTGCAAAAAGAAGGCCGTCTGGTAAATGAATTTTCAGGCGATAACGTGGATGGCTCGACCAACATCATCCCTAAGATGGGCGTGGAGTCGCTACGGGCGGGTTATCGCAAGATACTAAGCCAGATCTACGCGCCCCAGTATTATTACGAGCGCGTTTTTACATTTCTTCGCGAGTACCAGCCACCTAAAATCAGAGTCCAATTGGAGCCGCAATATATCCTGGCCCTGTGGCGGTCCATTTACCAACTGGGTATCCGCGGCGTCGAACGCGTCCAATACTGGCGGCTCTTTTTCTGGACTCTTTCCGACGTCCTCGCCTGTTTCCCCTGGCAATCACTTTCGCAATCTACGGCTTTCATTTCCGCCAGGTAGCCGAATTGCATGTCAATTGACCTGGGCACAGACTGTTGCTGTATATGGAATTTAAAGAACAAGAATAGATACAGTGCTTTAAATTGGCAGAGTGATTCAGTTCGAAAAGGAGGATTTTAAAATGAATACAAATAATTCCATCAACCCCGCTAAAACAATGATCATTATGGAAGACCCACCGGTAGCCCGCTTCTTGTTCGGAGACGTCAGGCTTTCGTGGTTATGGTTGATCGTACGCGTGTTTGCAGGTTATGAATGGCTGACGGCCGGATGGGATAAAGTCATCAATCCAGCCTGGGTAGGCGCTCAAGCCGGTACGGGCCTGACCGGATTCGTGAACAATGCCTTACAACAGACGACAGGTGCCCATCCAAACGTTCAGGTGTGGTACGCCTGGTTTTTGCAGACCGTTGTCTTGCCGGCAGCGCCGGTATGGAGCTGGATTGTCGCATTCGGCGAATTGTTCGTCGGGATTGCACTGATCCTGGGAATTTTCACCGGTGTCGCGGCTTTCTTCGGCGGCTTTATGAACGTGAACTACCTGTTGGCCGGATCGCTAAGCACCAATCCCTTCCTATTCGTGTTTGCTACCTGGCTTGTTCTGGCCTGGAAGACAGCCGGTTGGATCGGTTTAGATCGTTGGATTCTACCGGCACTAGGGACACCCTGGCGACCGGGGAAGGTATTTCATGCGGGAGGAAAAGAGACCCAACCAAGATAAAACGATGGAAATCAGTCCTCTTGCAGGAAAGCCAGCCGGACCAGACATCCTGGTCAACGTGCCCAAACTGGTCACCGCCTATTATTCGGAAATCCCTGACCCGGGGGTGCCTGGACAGCGAGTTTCATTCGGCACCTCCGGTCATCGAGGTTCGTCCTTCGATAAAGCTTTTAACGAATGGCACATCCTTGCCATTTCTCAGGCCATTTGCCTTTACCGAAAGCAGCAGAACATCGATGGCCCGCTGTTCCTCGGCATGGATACCCACGCGCTCTCGGTGCCGGCGCTGGCCAGCGCGTTGGAAGTATTAGCCGCTAACGGGGTCGAAGTCATGCTGGCAGAAGGGGACGAATATACCCCGACCCCTGCCGTTTCTCTGGCGATTCTTACGTACAACCGTGGGCGCAAGGCCGGACTTGCCGACGGAATCGTGATTACCCCATCTCATAATCCACCCCACGATGGCGGCTTTAAATATAACCCGCCTAATGGCGGCCCGGCGGAAGCAACCATCACCGGCTGGATCGAAGCGAAGGCAAATGAATTCCTGGAAAACGGACTGAAGGGTATAGAAAGGATCTCTTTACCTAAGGCTCTGCACGCATCCACAACACACCGCTACGATTATCTCAATGCTTACGTCAATGAGCTGGCTCATGTGCTGGATATGGACGTAATTCGTGAGTCAAAGATTAGCCTGGGGGTCGATCCACTTGGCGGCGCCGGGGTCCATTATTGGGAGCCGATCGCTGATCGCTACGGATTAAACCTGACAGTCGTCAATCCGGCCATTGATCCTACGTTCCGTTTCATGACGGTGGATTGGGATGGACAGATCCGCATGGATCCATCTTCGCCTTATGCGATGCAACGCCTGATCGACTTGAAGGATCAATTTGAGATCGCCTTCGCCTGTGACACGGACCATGACCGGCACGGGATTGTCGCTCGCGGAGCAGGCTTGATCCCTCCCAATCATTATCTTTCAGTAGCCATTTTTTACCTTTTCCAGCATCGGCCAAAATGGAGCCAGGCGGCCGCAGTGGGTAAGACTCTGGTAAGCAGCCAGATGATCGATCGGGTCGCCACCAAACTCGGTCGCAAGCTCTATGAAGTACCGGTGGGTTTCAAATGGTTTGTGGATGGCCTGCTGGATGGCTCACTTGTCTTCGGCGGTGAAGAGAGCGCCGGCGCGTCTTTTGCTCGTCTGGATGGCAGTGTGTGGACCACAGACAAAGATGGAATGATCCTGGCCTTGCTTGCAGCAGAGATCACTGCTCGGATAGGACGTGACCCGGGCGAGATCTATTCCGACCTGACGCGCGAGTTTGGCGAGCCGGTTTACGAGCGCGTTGAGGCGCCAGCTACTCCGCGACAAAAGGCGTTGCTGGAGAAGCTCTCACCGGAGCAGGTCAAAATCAAAGACCTGGCTGGCGAAAAAATCCAGGCTATCCTCACCAACGCGCCGGGTAACAGCGCTCCTATCGGGGGGCTGAAGGTGGTGGCGAAAGGTGGATGGTTCGCGGCCCGTCCGTCAGGGACAGAAGACATTTACAAGATCTATGCGGAAAGCTTCCTGGGGGCGGATCATTTGCACCGCATCCTGGAGGAAGCACAAACAATCGTCAGTAACGCTTTGGTGACGTCCCCGCAGTAGCCGGGGATTCTTTCCGTGGCAAGTTTGAAGGAGATTCTTTGAGTAAACATACCCGTGCCAGTCACCCAATCTACAACCTTCTACCGGTGGAAGTCAAGGGATTCAATTCCCTGGCCGAGCTGGCCCTGGATTTACGTTGGTCGTGGAACCATGCCGCCGACGAAGTGTGGCGGCAGCTTGATCCCGCCCTGTGGGAACTCACCCACAACCCCTGGGTTGTCTTACAGACGGTCTCGCGGAACCAGATCGAGCGCATGTCTGCTGATCCCATTTTCCGTAAGCGTGTCGATGAGCTTATACAAGCCAGGCGGAAAGATGCGGAGGCGCCCGCGTGGTTTCAACAAAATCATTCCCAGGCTCCCCTGACCTGTGTTGCTTATTTCAGCATGGAATTCATGCTGAGCGAAGCTCTCCCTATTTATTCGGGCGGGCTTGGCAATGTGGCCGGCGATCAGCTCAAATCTGCCAGCGATCTGGGTGTGCCGGTGATCGGCGTGGGACTTCTCTACCAGCAAGGCTATTTTCGGCAGGTGATCGACAAGGACGGCGCACAACAAGCCCTCTTTCCATACAACGATCCCGGACAATTGCCGATCACGCCGCTGCGTTACCCGAACGGAGAATGGCTGCGCTTGGAAATCGAATTACCCGGTTATTCGGTTTGGTTGCGCGCCTGGCAGGTGCAGGTGGGCCGAGTAAAGCTCTACCTGCTGGACAGCAATGACGCGGCGAACTATCCAGTTCATCGCGGGATTACCAGCGAGCTCTATGGTGGCGGGCCGGAGCTGCGCCTCAAGCAAGAGCTGCTCCTCGGCATTGGCGGATGGCGGCTGCTCGAGGCACTCGATATCCGGCCGGAAGTCTGTCACCTGAATGAAGGGCATGCGGCCTTCGCCGTGCTGGAACGCGCCCTGAGCTTTATGGGAGAGACGGGGCAACCCTTCGAAGCGGCGCTGGCCGCTACGCGAGCGGGGAACCTCTTCACCACCCACACGGCGGTAGCCGCCGGCTTTGACCGCTTCGATCCTACTCTCATCGAGCAATACCTGGGTGACTACGCCGAGCAGAAACTCGGCATCCCCCTCCACGATTTGCTGGCCCTGGGCCGGCAGAACCCGGACAACTCGTCAGAAAGTTTCGACATGGCCTATCTGGCGATCCGCGGGAGCGGGGCGGTCAATGGTGTGAGTCGCTTGCATGAGAAGGTGAGCCGGCACCTCTTTGAGCCTCTCTTTCCGCACTGGCCGCAAGACGACGTGCCGGTCGGACATGTGACCAACGGGGTTCACATGCCGAGCTGGGACTCGGCGGCAGCCGATGATCTTTGGACGGAGGCTTGTGGAAAAGACCGCTGGCTGGGCACAACCGAAACCCTGGATCAGGACATTCACCGCGTCTCCGACGCCAGGTTCTGGCAATTTCGCACCGCTGCCAGCAAGGCTCTTATCGAATACGCTCGCGAGCAATTGTCTCAGCAACTGACCGCCTCAGGCGCGGCGCCCGACGCAGTTGATGAGGCGAAGCATCTGTTTGATCCCAATACACTGACGCTGGGTTTCGCGCGCCGTTTTGCCTCCTACAAGAGGCCGAACCTGCTGCTGCACGATCCGGAGAGGCTGCTCCGCCTGTTGACCAATCCTGAACGGCCGGTGCAGCTCATCCTTGCCGGCAAAGCCCATCCGGCGGACCAGGCCGGGCAGGCCTTGATTCGGGAATGGATCCACTTTATTCGACAGCTCGAGGTGCGCCCCCATGTGATCTTCCTCAGCGACTACGATATGCTCTTGACCGAGCACTTGGTGCAAGGGGTAGATGTCTGGATCAACACGCCACGCCGGCCATGGGAGGCCTGCGGAACGAGTGGCATGAAAGTGCTCGTCAATGGCGGCATCAATCTTTCGGAGTTGGATGGCTGGTGGGCGGAAGCCTACACGCCTGAAGTGGGGTGGGCGTTGGGAGATGGCCAGGAGCATGGCGACGATCCGTCCTGGGATGCCGCCGAAGCCGCGGCGCTCTACGACCTGCTTGAACGCGAGGTAATCCCCGAGTTTTATACCCGCGACAAGGAGGGCATTCCCATTGCCTGGGTAGCGCGTATGCGTGTAAGCATGGCTCGCTTGACAACGCAGTTTTCTGCCAACCGTGCCGTACGAGAGTACACCGAAGGACATTACATTCCGGCTGCTGCGGCCTACCGTGAGCGCGCTGCTGATAAAGGTGCAGTAGGTGTGCAGGTGGTCAATTGGCAGCATGCTCTGGAACAGAAATGGGCCACGCTACGCTTCGGCGGAGTGAAGGTTGTGAGTGACGAAGTGAGGCACGTATTCGAAGTCGAGGTCTATCTCGGCAGCCTTGACCCAAATAGTGTACGGGTAGAACTTTACGCCGACGGAGCGAACGGCGGTGAACCTGCCCGGCTGGGGATGACGCGCGGCCAGCAATTGACCCAGGCAAACAGTTACAGCTTTAGCGCGCAGGTGCCCGCGACCCGCCCAACCACTGACTACACGGCGCGAGTCATACCGCAGCACGACGGTGTTGCGATACCACTGGAAGATGCACGAATCCTATGGCAACGATGATTCGATTTTGAAGTCGTCGCTACGTGCACCCTTTCTGGAGGTTGTAGAACGATGGAGGTATCTTCAGTGAAACAAGCTAAAGCATGTATCCTGACCATCAATGGCGGCTCGGCTAGCATCAAGTTCGCGCTGTTCGATGTCGACCACACGTTGCGGCGGATTCTGGCAGGCAGGATTGAGCGGATTGGACTGCCTGAAGCTACGTTTGTGGTGAAAGGCTTGAACGAGGCCGACAACTTTGCCCGGCCAGTGACTGCGGCGGACCACACGGCGGCAGTTGGGGTGCTGATGGATTGGATCGAGGAACGAATCCGGCGTGGGGAGTTGACTGCGGTGGGACATCGCGTAGTGCATGGCGGACCGAAGTACAGCGAACCACAGCGAATCACAACCGAAATGGTCGAGGAGTTACACCAGCTTCAGCCTTTCGATCCCGAACATCTGCCGGAAGAGATCCTGCTGACGGAGGCATTTCATCGCCGGTTTCCCGATCTAATGCAAGTGGCGTGTTTCGATACGGCCTTTCACCACGACCTGCCGCGCGTAGCAAAGTTGTTTCCGATCCCGCGCCGCTATGAGGCGCAAGGCGTGCGCCGGTACGGCTTTCACGGATTGTCGTATGCATTTCTGCTGGAGGAACTGGCGCGTGTGGCTGGGCCGAAAGCAGCGCGAGGTCGAATCATTCTCGCCCACCTCGGCAACGGTGCGAGTTTGGCTGCGGTCTACGAGGGCAAATCTGTGGATACCAGCATGGGTCTCACGCCGACCGGAGGCGTGCCAATGAGCACGCGCTCCGGCGATCTCGATCCTGGCCTGGTTTGGTATCTGGCTCGATCCGAAGGCAGCACCGCGAAAAAATTCAATGAAATGGTTAATTTCCAATCAGGGTTACTGGGTATCTCTGAAACCAGTTCCGACATGCAGGACTTGCTCGCGCGCGAAACTGAAGACGTGCGGGCAGCCGAAGCGGTTGCGCTGTTTTGCTACCAGGTGAAAAAATGGATCGGCGCCTTCGCCGCCGCACTGGGTGGATTGGATACACTGGTATTCGCAGGCGGCATTGGGGAGAACGCACCCACAGTCCGGGCCCGGGTCTGCGACGGGATGGAATTTCTTGGCATAGAGCTCGAAGAAAAACGAAACGTGGCCAACGCCGCCGTGATATCCGCGGAAGCCAGCCGGGTCGCCGTCCGCGTCATGCACACGGACGAGGAATGGATGATCGCAAAGATGGTTTGCCGTGTTCTCGACCTTGGCATGGCATACGAATAAAAGAGAAACTCAAAGAAAGAAAGGATTACTATGTTAAACAAAGTCAAAACATTACAAGGTTATGAATTGCACAGCCTCGACGGGAAAATAGGCAAGGTCAAAGAATTCTTCTTCGATGACCACCACTGGACCGTTCGCTATCTGGTCGCCGACACAGGAGACTGGCTAATGGGCAAGCAGGTGTTGATTTCCCCGTATGCGCTGGTCGCCGTGAATACAGATGAGCAATATATCACCGTCAATTTAACCAAAAAACAGATCGAGGGCAGCCCATCCTTGAACACTGACACGCCCGTCTCGCGACAATACGAGGAAGCCTACTATGGGTATTATGGATGGCCGACCTATTGGAACGGCGTATACGTGTGGGGACCTTATCCCAACATTTTGCGCGACCAGAAAAAATGGAAAACATCCAACCAGGGTGGGAAAAAGTGGGATTCACACTTGCGCAGCACTCACGATGTAAGCGGCCATCACATCCAAGCTGTTGATGGTGAGATTGGCCATGTCGAGGATTTTATAGTCGATGATGAGACCTGGACGATTCGTTACCTGATCGTCGATACTCAGAACTGGTGGCCGGGAAAAAAGGTTCTGTTTTCACCAAAATGGATCGAGAGCATCAGTTGGACTGAGTCGAAAGTCTTCGTCAATCTTAGCCGCGATACCATCAAGCAGTCCCCGGAATACTCGGAGGAGTCTCTGCTAACCCGGGATTATGAGACCAAGCTGCATCGACATTACAATCGCCAGGGATACTGGGTCGATGAACCGGCTGACGGGGAACACTCCCGTTAAGGCAAACCCGAGAAAGGGAATGCTCACATGGATGACTTTCTCGAAGAGAAGGCGCCCAGGGTCCGCGCCCGGATTTCCGATGGGTTCGGATTTCTTGGAATCGAACTCGAAGTAAAGCGCAACGCGGTCAGCGCCGCTGTGATTTCCACAGACGGCGGCCAGGTGGTCTCTGCGTTATCCACACGGAAAAGGAATGGATGATCGCCAAGACGGTCTGCCGATAAAAAGGGAAATCATGATGAAAAAGAAAAAGACTTATCAAACGAACAAACCGCTGTCGACCGATCTTCTGCGGAAGATGAACGCCTATTGGCGGGCCGCGAACTATCTGTCGGTCGGCCAGATTTATCTCTATGATAATCCGCTGCTGAAAAAACCGCTGAAACTGTCGCATGTGAAGCCGCTGGTGGTCGGACACTGGGGCACGACGCCGGGACAGAACTTCATCTATGTGCATTTGAACCGGGTCATCAAGAAGTATGACCTGGATATGTTCTACATCGCCGGTCCAGGTCACGGCGGCCCGGCGTTGGTGGGCAACGTTTACCTCGAAGGCACATGGAGCGAAGTTTATCCGAACGTCACCCAGGATGAGGCTGGCTTGAAAAAGCTATTCAAGCAATTTTCGTTTCCCGGTGGAATTTCCAGCCATGTCGCGCCGACGACGCCGGGGTCGATCCACGAGGGTGGCGAGCTGGGCTATTCGCTCAGTCATGCCTTCGGGGCCGCCTTCGACAATCCCGACTTGATCGTTGCCTGCGTTATCGGCGATGGTGAAGCTGAAACCGGCCCCTTGGCGACCGCATGGCAGTCCAATAAGTTACTCAACCCCATTACCGACGGGGCCGTGCTGCCGATTCTGCACCTCAACGGCTACAAGATTAGCAACCCGACCATCCTGGCGCGTATCGAGCACGAGGAATTAGAGCAATTTCTAAAAGGCTGTGGTTGGACGCCTTACTTTGTGGAGGGTGATAAGCCGAAGAAGATGCATCAACTCATGGCCAGTGCCATGGAAAGGGCCATTGAGGACATTCGACAAATCCAAAGCAATGCACGGAGCAAGCATGACACCACTCGGCCGCGCTGGCCAATGATTGTTTTGAGATCACCCAAAGGCTGGACGGGGCCCAAGGTCGTCGATGGCCTGCAAATTGAAGGCACGTTCCGGGCACACCAGGTGCCGCTCCTGGTGGATTCCGATCATCCCGACCATGTCAAGCTGCTTGAGAGCTGGATGAAAAGCTACAAGCCAGAAGAACTGTTCGATGAGAATGGACGGCTCATCCCAGAATTGGCCGAGCTGGCGCCCTTAGGCGCCAGGCGGATGGGCGCCAATCCTCACGCCAACGGCGGAATTCTGCTGCACGACCTGCGCATGCCGGATTTCCGTGACCACGCGGTGAAAGTGCCTTCGCCCGGAGTCGTTGACGCCCAGGATACGCTCGTGCTGGGTAAGTTCTTGCGTGATGTGGAAAAGCTTAATCAGGATCAGCGGAATTTCCGCATCTTCGGTCCCGATGAGACGGTCTCGAATTTCCTGGGGGCGGTCTTTGAAGCAACCAATCGTCAATGGGACGCCCGAACAGAAAAGAACGATGAATTCCTCGCGCCTGCCGGACGCGTGCTGGACTCGATGCTCAGTGAGCACCAGTGCGAAGGATGGCTGGAAGGATATCTACTGACCGGGCGGCATGGGCTGTTCAATTGCTATGAAGCTTTCGTTCGCATCGTCGATTCCATGTTCAGCCAACATGCCAAGTGGCTGAAGGTAACATCGGAGCTACCTTGGCGACGGGAGATCGCCTCGCTGAACTATCTGCTTGCCTCCCACGTATGGCAACAGGATCACAATGGCTTTACGCACCAGGATCCGGGTTTCCTCGACCACGTCATCAACAAGAAGGCCAATATCGTGCGCGTCTACCTTCCACCGGATGCCAATTGCCTTTTATCGGTTATAGATCACTGCCTGCGCAGCCGGAACTATGTGAACGTGGTGGTTGCGGGAAAGCACCCACTGCCCCAATGGCTGACCATGGAAGAGGCGGTCGTACATTGCACAGAAGGAATTGGCATCTGGCAATGGGCCAGCAACGACCAGGGCGCCGAACCCGATGTGGTAATGGCGTGCTGCGGAGACACGCCCACGTTGGAGATCTTGGCCGCCGTTTCCATCCTTCGCGAACATCTGCCGGATCTTAGAATCAGGGTGATTAATGTCGTGGATCTGATGAAACTGCAGTCGCAGAGCGAGCACCCGCACGGTTTGAGTGAAACGGATTATGACTCGCTCTTCACGAAAGACAAGCACATCATCTTTGGCTTCCATGGTTACCCAACGTTAATCCACCGGCTGACCTACCGCAGGACCAATCAGAACCTGCATGTCCGAGGCTACAAAGAAGAGGGCACCATCACGACAGCTTTCGATATGAGGGTGCAGAATGACCTGGACCGCTTTCATCTGGTGCAAGACGTGATCGATCGCCTGCCGGATTTGGGTAACAAGGGGGCCTACCTGAAGCAGATGATGCAGGACAAGCTCATTGAGCACAAGCAATACATCGACAAACACGGCGAAGACCTGCCGGAAATTCGCAACTGGAAATGGAGTCTGGGCAAAGCAGACAAACATGGGTAAATCCTGTGGGAAGCCAAGACGAGGATAAATTAACGAAGAAGGAGGATAATCATTATGGAATCGAATGCGAACAAGTCCAACGCTAGAACCAATGCGAAGGACGAACTAAAAGACCTTCCCATGCCGGAACTGCAGACAAAATTGGGGTCGTCGCCAGACGGCCTCAGTCAAGCCGAGGCTCAGAAACGGTTGACCCAATATGGGCCTAACGAGATTGAAGAAAAGAAAACCAATCCGTTCCTGAAATTCCTCACCTATTTTTGGGGTCCCATCCCGTGGATGATCGAAGCGGCCGTGATCCTTTCGGCGGTAGCCCGGCATTGGCCGGACTTTTTCATCATTCTCCTTTTGCTTGTTGCCAACGCTGTGGTCGGATTCTGGGAAGAACATCAGGCGGGCAACGCCATCGCGGCCCTGAAAGCCAAACTGGCGATCAAGGCCAGGGTGAAACGGGATGGGGAGTGGATCACCCCCGAGGCGCGCGAATTGGTGGCGGGCGACGTCATCCGCGTGCGCCTGGGCGACATTGTGCCGGCGGATGCGCGCTTGCTGGCGGGCGACCCGGTGGAGGTGGATCAGTCTGCGTTGACGGGCGAATCGCTGCCTGCCACGCGCAAACCTGGCGAGGCGGTGTTCTCGGGGTCGATTATCCGCCAGGGTGAAATCGATGCAATGGTGTACGCCACCGGCGCGAACACCTATTTCGGCAAGACCGCCCAACTGGTGCAGGAGGCGCACACCGTCAGCCATTTCCAGCGCGCGGTGCTGAAGATTGGGGATTACCTGATCATCCTCGCGGTGGCTCTGGTGGCGGTGATTATTACTGTCTCGCTCTTCCGCGGCGATCCCATCCTCACCACTTTGCAGTTCGCCTTGGTGCTGACCGTGGCCGCGATTCCGGTGGCGATGCCCACGGTTTTGTCTGTGACCATGGCGGTCGGCGCGCGCTTGCTGGCTAAAAAAGAGGCGATTGTAACCCGGTTGGCGGCCATCGAGGAATTGGCGGGCGTGGACGTGCTATGCTCGGACAAGACCGGCACCCTGACCCAGAACAAGCTGACGCTGGGCGATCCGTTCAGCGTGAACGGTATCCCTGCCGACCAGGTCATCTTCTGCGCCGCGCTGGCTTCGCGTGCGGAAGACCAGGACACCATCGACCTGGCCGTGATCGGAGGATTGAAAAACGATCAGGCCCTGAAAGGCTACCAGGTAGTCCATTTCCAGCCGTTCGATCCGGTGCATAAGCGCACCGAAGCCACGGTTAAGGGCGCGGACGGCAAGGAGTTCAAGGTGACCAAGGGCGCGCCGCAGGTGATCTTGGAGTTGTCGGCCAATGTGGGGCAGGTCAAGCCCACCGTCGAGAAGGCGGTCAACGAATTTGCGGCGCGCGGGTTCCGTTCATTGGGCGTGGCCCGGGCAGATCAGGAAGGCAAGTGGCAGTTTGTTGGCGTGTTGCCCTTATTCGACCCGCCCCGGGAAGAAGCCAAAGCAACCATCGCGACCGCCCGACAGATGGGGGTAAACGTCAAGATGGTGACGGGCGATCAAATGGCTATCGCTCGGGAAACTGCCGTAAAATTGGGGCTGGGCACAAATATCCTGGATGCCAGTGGATTCGGCGACACGAAGGTTCACGAGACGGCGCAGTTGGCGGAGTCCATCGAGAAAGCGGACGGCTTTGCCCAGGTGTTCCCCGAGCACAAGTTCCACATTGTGGATGTCCTGCAGCAGCGCGGCCACATCGTGGGTATGACCGGCGACGGGGTGAACGACGCCCCCGCGCTGAAGAAAGCCGACTGCGGTATCGCCGTTTCTGGCGCGACAGACGCGGCGCGCGCGGCGGCGTCCATCGTGCTGCTGACGTCCGGTCTATCGGTAATCATCGATGCGATCAAGGAGAGCCGGAAAATTTTCCAGCGCATGAACAGCTATGCCATCTACCGCATCGCCGAAACGCTGCGCGTGCTGTTTTTCATGACCCTGGCGATCCTGGTGTTTAACTTCTATCCGGTGACCGCAGTGATGATTGTGATGCTGGCGTTGCTCAATGATGGCGCCATCCTGTCCATCGCCTATGATAAGGTTCATTACAAGGACAAGCCGGAGGCCTGGAACATGCACCTGGTGCTGGGGATCTCCACGGTGCTAGGAGTCATTGGGGTCGTTTCTGCCTTTGGCTTGTTCTATCTTGGTGAGCGCGTCTTTCATCTCGACCGTGCCCACATCCAGACGTTGATGTATTTAAAGCTATCCGTGGCCGGACATCTGACGATCTTCCTGACGCGCACACGCGGCCCGTTCTGGTCCATACGCCCGGCGCGGATATTATGGGTAGCCGTGCTCGGTACACAAACTATTGCGACGTTGATAGCGGTTTATGGGCTGTTTATGACACCCCTCGGCTGGGGCTGGGCATTGTTCGTTTGGGGCTATGCGCTGGCGTGGTTCCTCGTGAACGACCGCGTGAAACTGCTCGCCTATCGGATTTTTGACCCTACAAAAGCCCCATTATTGGCCAAGAAACCGCTCGATATTGCACTGTAGATCGTCACACAGGATCTTGAATGACAAGGGAAGCCTGGTTGCCCGAATGGTCAAACGACTTAGGATTGGGGCCAGGCGGAGCAGGAGATACGGAAAGATGATTCTCTTAGGTAGACAAACGCGAACCTTGCGGCTAGCTGGAGCGAAAGAATGACTACGAATATCAATTCCAAGAAATTTCGGGTGAGTGCGGGCGAAAAGGTCGAACTCAATAAATGGCCGACGCGGATAAAGCCCAGCTACAAATCGAAGGAACAATATCAAGAAATACTCAATGAACACATCCAGACACTGAGCGCTCAGCAAAGCCTGCTCTATGCCTCTAATCACTATTCACTGCTGTTGATATTTCAGGCATTGGACGCCGCCGGCAAAGACGGCGCCATCAAGCACGTGATGTCCGGGGTCAATCCGCAAGGTTGCGAGGTTTTCAGTTTTAAACAGCCGAGCGCCGAGGAGCTGGAACACGATTTTCTTTGGCGCACGACCTGCCACCTTCCGGAGCGGGGACGTATCGGTATTTTTAATCGTTCCTATTATGAGGAAGTGCTGATCGTTCGCGTACATCCGGAGATTCTCCGCAACGAGGGGCTGCCGGATGAATTAATCGAGGAGACCATTTGGGAGGAGCGATATCGTTCCATCCTGGATCTGGAGAACCATCTCTACCGGAGCGGAACCCGGATCGTCAAATTCTTCCTCCATCTATCGAAAGACGAACAGCGTAAGCGCTTTCTCGCGCGGATTGATGAGCCGGAAAAGAACTGGAAATTCAGCCTTGCTGATATCGAAGAGCGGAAATTTTGGAAACATTACCGGAAGGCGTACGAGGCATGCCTGAGTGCAACAAGCACAAAGGAAGCACCCTGGTATGTCGTCCCAGCCGATGATAAAGAGAACGCACGTTTGATTGTTTCCCAAATTATCCTCGATACGCTAAACGAACTTGGGATGAGTTATCCGAAGGCGGATAAGGTGCGCAGCAAAGAATTGCAGTCGATCCGTAAATTACTTGCGAGTTAGGTACAGAGTGAAAGGTTGAGCTTCGCATTCAGCGTGGCACTTCCGTCAGAGACTGCGTAAATATTTACAAAATTTATAAGGAAGCTAATATGGACAAGACCAATGATGGCGCGGCGCGGTCAGACGCGCTGGTGCTCTTCGGTGTGACGGGTGATCTCGCCCACAAGATGATCTTCCCGGCGCTGTATGCGATGGCAAAACGAGGCGTCCTGAAGGTGCCAGTCATCGGCGTCGCCTCCCCAAAGTGGAGTCTGGACCAATTGCATGCGCGCGTGAAAGACAGTCTCGAGCAATTGGGTGGAATCGATAACCAGGACGCTTTTCACCATCTTCTGTCCCTGTTCAGGTATGTAAGTGGGGACTACAACGCCCCGAGCACGTTCACGGCAATAAAAAAAGCGCTGGGTAATGCTCAACGCCCGGCACACTACCTGGCTATCCCACCCTCGCTTTTTGCGACGGTTATCCAAGGGCTCGGCGCCGCGGGCCTGGCCGAACATGCACGCGTTATTGTCGAAAAGCCGTTCGGACGCGACATGGCCTCTGCGCGGGAGCTCAACCGCATAGCACATTCGGTATTCCCGGAAGACTCAATCTTCCGCATCGATCACTACCTCGGGAAGGAGGCGATTATGAATATCCTCTATTTTCGCTTCGCCAATTCGTTCCTGGAGCCGATCTGGAACCGCAACTGCGTGGCCAGCGTCCAGATTACTCTGGCTGAAGATTTCGGCGTAGAAAGTCGCGGCACGTTTTACGAAACTGCCGGCTGTCTACGCGACGTCATTCAGAACCACCTTTTCCAGGTCGTCGCGCTGCTCGCTATGGAACCGCCGGCCTATCGGGGCTATGGAGCCGTACACAGCGAGAAAACCAAGGTATTCCAGGCAATGCGCCCTCTAAAGTCCGAAGACCTGGTGCGCGGCCAGTACACAGGCTACCAAAAGGAGTCAGGTGTTGCTAAGGGATCTGATGTCGAGACTTTTTGCGCGCTGAGGCTTTTCATCAACTCGTGGCGCTGGGAGGGGGTACCCTGGTACCTGCGCTCTGGCAAGTTTTTGGCTGAAACGGCAGCCGAGGTACTGGTGGAGCTAAAGCCGCCGCCGCAGAGGTTGTTCGCCAACTCAGCACCGGCGAGCGGGCGGACCAACTATCTGCGCTTTCGGCTCTCCCCCAGCTCCGCTGTTGCCCTCGCCGCTCGGGTCAAGCGTGCAGGGAAGGAGTTCATCGGTGACCAGCGCGAGCTCTACCTGATTGAAGAGCAGCCGGGAGAAGAAGCGCCCTACGAGCGGCTTTTAGGAGATGCCATGGCTGGCGATGGAGCACTCTTTACCCGTGAGGACGCGGTTGAGGCAGCCTGGGCGGTGGTCGACCCGGTCCTGGATTCTCACGAGCAAGTCCGCTTGTACAAACGTGGCAGTTGGGGGCCAAAAGGGGCGGATGCGCTAATCGCAGCAGACGGCTTCTGGCACAATCCCTTATCGGAGGTGGGAAAAGCATGACAGCGCCGAACATCGAGAAATTGCGGTGACACAACCCTAGTGGGGATGGATGTGATTGTGCGCACTTCACCTGGCCACCCAGGAAAGGTCAGGAGGCATTTTATTACCCCTGATCTCCCATGGTCACTACTACCCGATGCTCCCGCTTATCGTTGACCAAGGGAATGAACCCATCCTTCAGCGGCTGCCCATCCAACAGCATTTGCCGGACATGGCGGGCCACATGCTCGGGGTTGTGCACCTGGATCAGGTACACGGATTCCCCGAATTGATAGCGAATCTCAAATTCATCCCAGGCAGGCGGAATGACTGGATCAACGTGCAGGGTATCCCCGATTTTCTGGAAGCCGAGAATGGCCTCCAGGCCGAGACGGTACATCCAGGCGGCTGAACCCGTATACCAGGTCCACCCACCGCGGCGCACATAGGGTGAGCTGCTGTAGATATCTGCGCAAACCACGTACGGCTCAACGCGGTAAATGGAGACCTTTTCTTCGCTGTCGGACTGAAAGACGGGGTTGAGCAGGTCAAAGAGCGCTCCCGCTTGTTTTCCCTCGCCCAGGCAAGCAAAGGCCCAGGCGGTCCAGGTGGCGGCGTGCGTGTACTGCCCACCGTTCTCACGAGTACCGGGAAGGTAGCCCTTGATGTAGCCCGGGTCGAGCGGGGTTTTGTCGAAGGGAGGCGTAAAGAGCAGCATCTGCCGGTCCTGTGGACGCACCAAGCGCTCCAACACCGACTGCATTGCCCGGCGGCTGCGTTGCGAGTCGCCCGCCCCGCTAAGCACGGCCCAGGATTGGGCGATTGCATCGATCTGGCATTCCGGGTCCTGGATAGAGCCGATCGACGCCCCACCGTCATAGTAGGCTCGCCGGTACCAGGCGCCATCCCAGGCGGATTGCTCGATGGCGGCAGCATATTCCTTGGCCTGTGCCTTGTAACGTTGCGCTGTTTCGACATCCCCGTACTGTTCACAGATCGTGGCAAAGCGTTTTAGTACGTCGCTAAGGAACCAGGCCAACCAGACGCTCTCCCCTTGTCCATTTTCTCCAACGCGGTTCAGGCCGTCATTCCAGTCGCCAGTGCCGATCAACGGCAGGCCGTGTGGGCCAGAGGTGGCGCCCTTCCCGATTGCACGGAGACAGTGTTCCATCAGGGAGAAGGGTTGCTCCGTCTGCGGGTATTCGCCGTAGCGCTCGTTCTCGCCTTCCGCGAAGGGGGAAGTATTCCGAAAAGGAATTTTCTCATCCAGAAGGCTCGTGTCGCCAGTTGCTTCGATGTACAGCGCGGTGACGTAAGGCAGCCACAGCAGGTCGTCCGAAATACGCGTCCGCACTCCACGACCGGAAGGCGGATGCCACCAATGCATCACGTCGCCTTCCTCGAACTGGTGTTGAGCAGCGTTGAGAATCTGGCTGCGGGTAATGGCCGGATCTATGGCTAGTAAGGCCAACACATCCTGGAGTTGGTCGCGGAAGCCAAACGCTCCGCTGGATTGGTAGAAGCCCGTGCGGCCCCAGATGCGGCAGGAGAGAGTTCTGGTAGAGCATCCAGCGGTTGAGGATCAGGTCGGTAGCCGGTTCGGGGGTATGCACCTGCACGGTGCCAAGCAAATGGTCCCAGAACACGTGGGTGCGTTCGTAGGCTGCACCTACGTAGGCGGGGTCATGGTATTTCTTGACCAACGCAAGGGCGTGTTCTTTGTCATTTCCTTGCCCGAGGACGAAGTAAATCTCTTCGGTCGCACCTGGAAGCAGGTCGAGGTGGACTTGCAGGACGGCGCAAGGATCTTCACCAGGGGTAATGCGGGTTTCCAGCCCCAAGCGGCGCAGGGCAGCGGGGAAGGTGGGTGTTCCGCCGCGTCCGAGAAACTCGGTGCGGTCGGCGGTCAGGCCGTGGGCTGCTTTGCTGGCGATCAGGAACGCGACTCGTGCGCCGAACTCGGCGTTGTAGGGGTTGGTGGCCAGAAGGCACTCCAGGGCCGCGTCATACTCCGGGATGATATAGGCCATGCTTGCGGCATGGGTGGTGCCCAAGACCCACTCGACATACTGCGTGGCAGTGATCCGGCGCGTGTGGGCTAAGGTGTTCTCTACCTTCAGATGGATAATTTTGACCGGGTCCTCCGGGCTGGCAAAAAGCGTCAGACACTGGCGGAGGCCGTGCGAGCTGTGCTCGAAGAGGGTATAACCCGCGCCGTGTCTGACGCGATAAGGTTGGTCTGCGCCGGAGGGGAGGGGCGTGGGAGTCCATACCTCGCCGGTTTCCTCGTCTCGCAGGTAAAGCGCTTCGCCGGTTGGATCGCGGACCGGGTCGTTAGACCAGGGCAGTGAGGCGGTTTTCGCCGCTGTTCAATGCCCAGGTACACTGGCTGCCGGCTTCGCTGACCATAAAACCAAACCCCGGATAGCCAATCACGTTAACCCACGGGGCAGGGGTGTTCCTGCCGGGCGGCAATTCGATGACGTATTCGCGCCCATCGGCGCTAAAGCCCCCATAACCATTGTAGAACTTCAGGTCACTCTTTTCCTCCAGAGGAAAGGATTGAGGGGGATGTGCCGCATTCGCTGCTGCTTCTGCCGGCCGAGTAGGCGTAAACTCGGGGAGATGGTGCACCGGGATCGAATAGCCCGGCATCTGATTGCTCAGCGATCCATTGGCTCCGATGAGAAGAACGCGCGCCGCTGCCCGCAGCAGGGTGCGTTCCTCGGGTCCCATCTGGTCCCCATGAAGGATGTAGATTCCGCCTCGCTGGTTCAGCCACTCTTCACCGTTCATCTTGCTGACCAGGCGGTAGAGCATCCCATTCAACTCCGCGCCGTAATCGGTCTGCTGGTGATTGAGGAGCACCACATCCATCATAAATCGGCGGCTGCGCAGGTATTTGTGCACCTGCAGGGCTTCGCGCACCAGATCAACCTGTTTGGGATTGTCCAGCTCTATCAACAGGATAGGATAGTCGCCGGAGATACCAAAGCGCCACAGCCCAGGCTGGCCGAGCCGGTTGGCTGCGATCGTTTCCGGCGAAGCGCGAACCGCTTTGAATGAATAGATCAGCGCTGAGAGGATCTGTAGCGTATCCTTGAACGCCTGGGTATCGATGTCTTGCTTGCCCAGCCAGGTTTGGGCGGCGATGTCGGCCTGCTGGAAGGAGCGCTCGACCAGAGCCCAACTGCGATAACGTCCGGCCAGCGCAAGCATGGCTTCACGGCTCTCCGCAGCGAAGGTCAGGTAGGCCAGGTCGGCGCTTTCGTGCGCATCTAGCTCGATCTCTTGTCCAAGGGCGAAGATTGGGTCGAGAGTTGCCCCTGTCGTGCCCGTGAGGTACTGTTCCGAAGTCAGTGCGGCGGGGCTGCGCAAGGTCTGATCGCGGCCAATAAAACGATAACGGTCTGCTTCATGCCGCGCGATAGCCTGGCTACCTTCGACCACCAGCATATGACCCAGGAGGAGGCTTGTTTCCTGGTTGGAGCGAGGGCGGCGCGTGAAGATCTGCAAATTTAGCTCCGGCACGAACTCGCTTTCGATAAACAGCTTATTGAAGGCGGGGTGGCGGGTATCGGCAGCCTGGGGAGTGAGAATCACCTCGCCATAGGACGTCAGACGAAGGTTGCGGGAGTGATCGTTGTTATTCTGCAGGTGTATCCGGCGGATCTCTACCGGGTCGTCGGGAGCTACAGTAACTTCCATGGTTGAGGTGATGCTATTTTCCGTACGACGGAAGACCGCCATGTGAGCGAAGTAGGTAACCTGCATATCCGCCGCGTCGCCGGGAATAGGTTGGTGACCGGCTGACCAAAGCCTGCCCTCCTTTTGTGAGTCCCTCCCTAACTCCTGGATATAGATCCAGGTCCCCCACGGGTCCAATACACCGTCAGGCTGCCAGCGGGTCAGGTCGATATCGCGCCAGGAGCTGTATCCGCCGCCCATGTTGGAAAGAAGCACATTGTAGCTCCCGTTGGAGAGGAGGTGTACCTGGGGAATGGGGGTTTGCACCGGCACTCTCCAGGGAATGATTTCTACCGGAGCAGCCGTTAACCGTTGCACCCCCTTGACATCTTCTGCGTAAGGGTCTTGCAGCGGAACGGCCTGGGGCACCTTCTCCTCCAGGAGCAGCTCAACGCTTTGGATGCGCGGGTCGCTGTGCATTCGCCGCACCATAATATCATTGTGGAAGAAGTTGACCATCGCCATTAAGATCATGCCCTGATGGTGGGCCATATATTCGCCCACTACGGCTGAAGTTTCATCCAGGGGCAATCGGTCGGCGGTGAAATCAATCGAACTCGTAAACGCCGTATAACCCGATCATGTTGTGCTCGATCAGGCCGGCGAGGTTGCGAACTACAGACTGGGGCTCATAACCAATCGCCATGAGCGAGGCATAAGGGGCAATAACCAGGTCGTCGCCCAATCCACGCTTAAAGCCCAGCCCGGGTACGCCAAAAGCCCGGTACTGATAATTCTGATTGGCGTCGAACCGGTAAAAGCCGGATTCGGAGATGCCCCAGGGAACACCCTTCGCTTTACCATAAGCGATTTGGTGGAGGACTGCTCCCCGGGTACTGTCTGCCAGCAGCGTGCCCGGGTAAGAGCGCAAAAACAGTGGCGGCATCAGGTATTCGAACATCGTTCCGCTCCACGAGAGCAAGACGTACGAACCTTTCAACCCGTGTTACCGGCCGGCCAAGGTGCAGCCAATGCGATTGTGGCACCTCTCCCTTTGCAATGGCGATGATCGAGGCGATACGCGCCTCAGAGGCCAGAAGATCGTAATAGTTTTGATCGAGTTGGCCGGCGTCAAGGTTAAAACCAATGTGGAAGACGCGCCGCTGTGAATGATAGAGGAAGCTGAAAGTCCATTTCGCTCACAAACTGTTCGGCTCGCTGTCATGATTTGCGCAAATCTGGTTATCAGCGACCCGAATTTGCATCAGCGTGCGTCGAGAGCCTGGATCAACTTCTCCAACCATTCCAGCGCCGTTTGTTCCTGCCGGTTTGCGGCAATGGGGCAGGTACCTCTACCGCTCAACAGGCAGGTCTTCTTCAGTTAATAAATTGCGCAGGACGTTGATATGTGGAAGGGCAGCCTCGGTGTGAGCGTGAACCTGCCCAAGCGCAAGGTTGTAGGGTAGATTGGCTCTCAGAGCGGCCATCGCCTTTAAAAATTGAGGCTCATGGAACCGCACGGGAGGATTCTCAAATAAGGGAATCCAGGGTACCAGCTCGGTGATCGTACGTTGCACAGCGGTGTGATGTCGCTCAACCTGCGCGGCGACTTCTTGTAGTTTTCCCAGTGTCTCCAGGTCGAAAGCGGAGCGACCCACCTCCACGAGCTCCATCAGGCGGTGGGAAATATCCTGCCAGAACGGTCCACTTACCTTCTGATATAGTGGATACCAGCGATCTGGTTGAGACCGTACCGCCAGGATTTCGGCGCGAATCGCTGCGATTCGCTGGTTTATTTCTTCAACCTGTTGGTCGAACTCGGCTTTGCGCATACCCGCCAGCGTCTCAGTCAGGTTGGAAAGTGTGTCCAGATAGCCTTGCCATAAATCCCAACGGAATACGGGGCCGTCTGGCATGGTCTTGCAGGCCTGGGCGGTGACGATCAGACTGGCGGCCAGGTTGCCGCTATCCACCGTAGAGATGTAGCGCGGATGGAGTGGTTGAAGAGTCAGCGTGTCATACCAGTTCATAAAATGCCCGCGGAAGCGCTCCAGCCGGTCGAGCGTATCCATCGTAGTGACCAGGCGGGTCGCCACCCCGAGCTGATCCAGATAGCCGAGGTCGTAGGCTGCCAGGGTCGAGGTGAGCAGCAGGCCAATATTCGTTGGCGAGGTGTGATGAGCGACCGTTCCAACGGGCGACTCCTGGTAGTGATCGGGCGGCAGCCAATGATCTTCTGGACCGACGAATCGTTCGAAGAAACCCCAGGTTCGCCGGGCGACCTGGCGCAAGAGGTATGCCTGTTCCTCGTTCAAGGGAGCAGTATGTTTGGTGATTGGCCGATTGATCCACCATACGATGAATGGAGAGAGCACCCACAGCAGCAGCACCGGCGAAGCATAGGTCAGCGCTGGCGCCGCTCCACTCCTGGTAAGATCCGAAACGAGCTGTAACCCCGTTGTGAGCATCAATGCCAGGATCACAGACGCGCCCATTTTCTGCCAGGCAGCATCCCGGCGGGCTTGCAAGCCGAACACCCGGGCGGTCTGGGCAGCCGTCGTCCACTGTAAGAGGTCGCGGTGGCTGATGAGCAGGCGGTAGAGCGTGGTGAGAACAGCGTCTATGGAGATATAGGCCTCGTAGGGTAGGAAAGCTACCGCCAGCAGCCAGCGCAGGAGGTTCCAGCCCAACGGGCGGAGGGCTATCCCCGGATACTCGCCCCCCAGGAGTTGTAGTGCGCTACGGGCCATACCCGTTAGCAGGGGGATGCCAAGAGAGAGCAGAATAACCGCTGTCCAAAGTCCGGCGAGGCCGGGCAGGAAAATCAGGCCAACAATGAAGATCAGCAGGAGGGCCGGAGCGAGCATCGCGCGCCGCAGGTTATCGAACATCTTCCAGCGATCGATCGCCGAGAAGGCCAGCCCGCGCCGATTGGGTTGGAACAACCACGGCAGGAGCTGCCAATCCCCGCGGATCCAACGCCGTTGGCGCATGGCCTGGATGAAGTAATTCTGCGGATAGTCCTCGATCATGGTGATATCGGTAACCAGCCCGGCGCGGCCCATCAGCCCTTCCAGGAGGTCGTGACTGAGCACGGTGTTTTCAGGGATACGTTTGTCTACGCTGCGCTCGAAGGCATCCACGTCGTAAATGCCTTTGCCGACGTAGCTCCCTTCTCCGAACAGGTCCTGGTAGGCGTCGGAGACGGCCAGAGTGTAGGGATCCAGTCCGGCATCTCCGGCGAAGAAGCGCGTGAACCAGGAGTGATTTGCGCTTTTAGGGTGAATCTCCATGCGAGGTTGCAGGACGGTGTAACCGGAAACGACCTCCCCGCTTGAGTCATCGAACACAGCCCGGTTGAGCGGATGGGCCAGCGTGCCGGCCAGACGGCATGCCGCCCTACGCGGCAGGAGGGTGTCTGTGTCGAGGGTAATGACGAAACGCACGCGTTGTAGCGCACCACTTTTTGCGCTCATGTCGCCGGTCAGGGTGGTGAACGACAGGTTCGTGCCGCCGCGCAGGAGCAGGTTCAGCTCATGCAGCTTACCGCGTTTGCGCTCCCAACCGATCCACCTCCCTTCGGAGGGGTTCCACAACCGCTTTCGATGAAGGAAGTAAAAGCGCTTAGCGTCCTTCTGGCGCGCGCCTGCCGCTTGCGCGTCCCCTGGGGCCTCCCCGGCATTGCCGGGAGAAGGGCATTCGTAATGGGTATTCAACGTCTCGATCGCCGCTTTGGCATACTGAACCAGGCCCTCGTCCTCGGGCAAGGATTCACTGTCTGCGTCGCGGAAATCGGTCAACAGGGCAAAGAGCAGCCCGGGCTCAGGGTTGCGGAGATATTGCAATTCGAGCTGGTGAGCGAGCGAATCAATTTCCTCGCGGCTGGTGATCATCGCGGGAATAACGACCAGAGTTTGGTAGGGGTCGGGAATTTCTTCCTTGAAGTCCAGCTTAGGCAGAACGCGAGGTCGTATCATCAGGGAGATCAGCCAGTTGACCAGGCTGGTGGTAACGCTCAGCACCGGGATCAGCAGCGCTGATGCAAGCAAGAAAACAGCGACCCATTGAACTGGGGCCCCCCCGATGTATCGCGCAGCCTCCCAGGAGGAGTTGCCGAAGGACACGGGGATTGCTCTAAGGATTTCCGGCAGGCGTGCTGCGAGCGAAAGGCATAGGAGGATCAGGAGGGTCAGCAGCAAAATGCTGGAGAGATAAAAGGCGCCGGCATGCAGGAAGACCCAGCGCTTGAACGCCGTTTTAGCGTCTGGCCGGTAGCCAATCCGCTGTTCCAGCGCAGCCCGGCCTTTCCCGAGCAGATACTCACCCACATGCGCAACGGGACGCTCCGAGACAGTAGGGCGAGCCAGGTCAAGGGTGATCTCGGCCAGCTCGCTTTCGTCCCGGCCGGTGGCAAACGAGAGTGCTTCGATCTCTTTGCGGTACAGGTCGCGGGTCTTGAAGTCCATCTGGGAATAGATCCCGGCCGGGTCTTCCTTCAGCGTTCGTTCCAGACAGCTTACGGATTCAAAAAAATTGCTCCAGTTCTGTTCAGAGATGGCTCTCAGGCTGAGGATGATATTGGCGACGTCGTTGTTGGCGGCTTCTCCTGGGGTAGTCTCCCTGGCCGATAAGGGGTCGCCGGTCTCCGGCAGACGTGGAACAGCCGCGGGCAATTTGGGCGGGTGGGGCGGACGAATTGCCGATACAAGTGCGTGCGCCAGGAACTCGATTAGGCCGTAGCGCAGGAAGATCGGCAAAGCCCACAACTCGCCCATCGTCAACGGGACACGTTCCTGGAATTGGATAAGAATGGTCTGTAAGTCGATAGGGTCTAATAAAAGACGTTGATACGAGAGCACGGCCCGGGCAATGGCATAAATGCGCGGAAAGTCTTTCAGCGCACCACCGGTCAGCTTGGGCAGTTGCCTGTAATACCCGGATGGTAAATCCTCTTTGATTTGCTCGAGAGCCTGGCGGATAATGTAGTAGTTGTCCAACACCCACTCTGAGGCATAAGTAAGGGACACCTCCTGGTGTGAGGCTTCGCGAAAGGAACGGTGGGCCTCGGCCAGCCAGGATTTGTACAACCCCAGGTCGCGCCCCGGTAAGTCTCGTCCTGGCAAGGCGGCCTTCGATACTCGGCCCGGTTTGCCTCGGCTGGCCTCCTGGTAATTACTTACCAGGGCATTTACCAGCTCCTGAATTTGTTCTGTTTTGGAGGCAGAGGAATTCGTTGAGGAGACAAAGTCTTGTCTCTGCGCCTGATTTGTGCGGTCCTCTAGCATGCTTAACGTCCCCCGGATTTTTCGGCGGCAATCTCTGCGGCGGTGGGCCGGACATGGGAACGCGGTATATCCTGAATGACCAGGACGGGTTTGGTGCCATGCTCCATATAATTGCGAGCGACGGTTCCGTAGGGCCAGGTGGATTGCCCGGTATAACCATGGGCACACAGCACGACCAGGTCGATGGCCTCCTTCTGGACGGCCAGCTCTTGAATGGCGGAAGATACACTGTTGTTCTCAACCACGCAAGTCTCGCATTCTACAGATAAGCGCTCTTTCATCTCTTTCAGGTAATTGTTCACAGCCTGGCGGCTGACATGCATCAACTGTTCGGAAAGTTGTTCGATCTCAACGGGGTAGGGTTCGGGGATGGGAAGCTCCGGTGGCTTAATCACGGCGGCCAGGATGAGCTTCGTTTGGAGGGATCGGGTAGCAGGCGCGGTGGGATGAAGTGGAAGGTTATTGGCCTCAGGTGCCAATTCTATGGACAGTTCTCCACGCGCCAGAGCAATCCCGGCGGACAGGGAACACTCGGCGCGGCGCGAGCTGTCTATCGGGAGGAGAATGCGGCGGTAACGAATCCTGGCGTCCTCCCTCTCAGGCTGGTTATAGGCGCGGACGATGAGCACCGGCAGATAAATCAGGTTGATCACCTTCTGGGTGACACTGCTGATGTTCCAGCGGCTCAACCCGCCCGAGCCGTGCGTGCTGATGACGAGCAGGTCGATATTTTCGGTGTGGGCAAAGTCGACGATGTTTTCCGCCGTTTTCCCCTCCCGAATTGAGTATTCTACGCGCGCCTTTTTCTCATCCTTGCCCCTCTTCTGCGCGCCTTTGGCGTCAGGCGCGCTTTCATGCAGGTCTTCACGAAGTCGCGCTGCGATCCCACGCAAATACATATCGGCCTCTGCTTTGCGGATTTGCCAGCCCAATGGATCTACGGGATTGGGGTTTTCGTGGTAGGAAGTAGGATCGAGGACCTGCAAAAGGACTATGCTTGATCCAAAGATGCGGGCAAACTGTTCAGCATGAGGAATCGCTCGCTCAGCCAGGGTGGATCCATCCAGGGGTACCAGGATGCGGTTAAACATAAAAATTACTCCGTTCTAGGAGAATGAGAGGAAAGGGGAAACCGAACTCGAGCGCTATTTATTTAGCGTGCGAGATATCCGCCATCTACCGGATAATAAGCGCCGGTAACGAAGGAGGCTCGAGGGGAGCTCAGCCAGATCACCAGCTCGGCCACTTCCTCGGGCAGCCCTAAACGGCCAATAGGGTGAAGCCCGACGAGCATGTTGTTCGCCTCTTCATTTTCTTCGAGCGCCGCGATCATGGGCGTTCGAATGAAGGCGGGTCCAATCGAATTCACTCGGATCCCCTGGGCTGCGTACTCGATGGCTGCGTTCCTGGTTAACCCGATCACCCCGTGTTTTGCCGTAACGTAAGCTGCCGCGCCGGCGAAGCCGACCTGCCCCAGGATAGAAGCCATGTTCACGATGGCACCGCCGCCAGTTTTGAGCATTTCGGGAATTTCGAATTTCATGCAGTAGAAAACCCCGGATAGATTGATGGCAATCACTCTTTGCCATCCCTCAATGCTATAATCGGCGGTCAGGTTCTGCTCTCCTCCAATGCCCGCATTATTGCAGGCGAAATCGAGGCGGCCATATTCCTTCGCCGTCCTTTTGACCAGGATTTCGCAATCCGCAGGGTTTTCCACATCGGTTTTGACAAAGAAGGCTGCGCCGCCTGCCTCTCGAATCAACCGGACAGTTTCCTGGCCGCCTTCCCCATTGACATCAGACACGACCACCTTTGCACCTTCTCGGGCATAAAACAAGGCGCTGGTGCGTCCAATGCCCGAGGCAGCGCCGGTTACAAGGGCGACTTTCCCAGAAAATTTCGGACATTCGCTCACTCCCTTTCGCAAGAAATCCCTTGGATCATCTTACGAAAAAAAGGCTATCCATGTCCCTGCAAAAACCTATAAAATATCTATCAAAAATCTGTCTGCCGATTCCAAAAAGCCAATCTGCAAGGATTGGCTTTTTGGAATGACAAATCTTCTCTATTAGCCTGCCACCACCCGCGTTGACCGCGCCAGCGCTTGCTCCATCCGCTCGATCTCCGCCGGCGAATGGATGCTATTGAAATCATCTGCGTGCTTAGCCAGCACGTGCTCCAGCGCCTTCTTTGTCACCTCTTCCAGCGCCTCGCCCTTCACTACAAAGGAGTAGTTCAACCTCATATCCTTACACGAATATCTGATCAGCATCGTTTCCTCAGGGGGCATTTCCATACCAATTGATTAGCTGTGGCCCAGGCGCTGACAATGTCGATCACTTCCCGCCTGTCCCGGCTTTCGTGCGAGCCACGCAGTTGTTTCCCGTCAAGGGCAATCATTTCGCCTGCGGTCAGCTCCTGGATCGTTTTCACCCAACTTATGAAGCTGCGTTCGAATTCTTGCGGGTCGATGCGGGCAAACACTCGTCCAAACGTGTCGTGCGATGGGATCCCGTGCGGCAATTCCAAAAAAGTTTTGAGCCATTTCTTTTTGCTGCGCCCGAATAACTCCACATCACTCCACCCGTCCGCTCCGCAGATAACTGCCAGGATCGCTATCACCAGGATGTCCATCAATTTGTGGCGAGTCGCATTCCCAATCCGTGGGCCGGTGAGCCTCCCAAAGTGTTCTTTGATCTTTCCAATCGGTTTTTCGTCCATGGCTGTACCCCTCCCTTACAGCCATTTTCTCACACCTTCCCAAATACGATTACCCTACCCTCTCATATGGCGTTCTCATGTTTCCTTGACAGCCACTATGATCTGTGTCATCGCGAGCCCTGGGTGTTCTTTGCCCTTCGGGCACGCAGCGCGCCAGGGCGTGGCGATCTCAGGGCCGGCACCGAGATTGCTTCGTCGGGCAAAGAACGCCCTCCTCGCAATGACAACCTTTATTCTTGAGAACGCCATGTACCCTCTCAAAAAGGGTATTGACAAGGGGGTTACTATATGCTATATTGTGGTCACTTAGTTGATTGTATCAATAAAGAAAGTTTTCCAATTACCCGTAAATCAACCTGAATACCAGATTTGCACTCTTGACAATCGAGGAAGATTGAAGGCTTTCCTTCTTCCGGCTGTCAATTATTGATGATAGGTTTCCAAAGCCCAGGCGCTTGAGCCTATCCTCAAGCCCGCCATCTTGAGAAGGATATTGAACGTCCAGTTCGCCAGTTTGTTTATGATCTCTACGCAGGACCGCGAAGCGTATTTCACCTTCGAACGTCAAAACTTTATCAGGAAAGAGAAACCATGGACACCAAACTGCAAACAATCTACGATGCCATTCTGAATGGGGAGAAAGCAGACACACTCACAGCGGTACAGGCGGCGCTCGACGCAGGTCAGGACCCGGCCCAGATCTTGAGCGAGGGCATGATTGTCGCGATGAAAGAAGTCGGCCAACGCTTCGAGACCGGCGAATATTTCGTTCCGGAGATGCTCATTGCCGCCCGCGCCATGCAAGCCGGATTGGCCCTGCTCAAGCCCGAGCTGCTCAAACATCATGTTCAGGCTGCTGGCAAGATAGCAGTTGGCACCGTCAAGGGCGATCTGCACGACATCGGCAAGAACCTGGTAGCGATGATGCTGGAAGGGGCGGGGTTCGAAGTATTGGATCTGGGCGTAGACGTGGATGCGGAGAAATTTATCTCAGTAGCGCGCGAGCAGGCTCCCGATATTATTGCCCTCTCAGCGCTCCTGACCACCACCATGCCGATGATGGGAAAGACCATTCAGGACCTTCAAGCCGCAGGACTGCGCCAGAAAGTCAAAGTGATCGTTGGGGGAGCGCCGGTCAACCAGGCCTTCGCCGAGATGATCGGGGCGGATGGTTACGCTGCGGATGCCAGTCGGGCGGTCAGCCTGGCTCAGACGTTAATGGGGGCTTGAGGGGATGGAAACGGTCCTGCGCGGAACGCGAAAAACGGTCACGATCGGTTCGAAGCGACCGTTTGTGATCATCGGCGAGAAAATCAACCCTACCGGGCGCAAGAAAATGGTAGAGGCGTTGCATCAGCGGGATTTGCAATACATTGTGGACCTGGCGCGCTCCCAGGTTCAGGCTGGGGCAGATGTGCTGGACGTCAATGTGGGATTGCCTGAGTTGGACGCGGTGGCGCTGATGAAAGAAGTCATCCCCTTGCTGGAGGAATCCGTAGAGGTGCCATTATGCCTGGATTCTCCCGATCCGGCGGTGCTGGCGGCTGGTCTGGCGCTGACCCCCGGCAAGGCCCTGATCAATTCGGTCACCGGGGAAGAGGCGCGCCTGAACGGCCTGTTGCCGCTGGTCAAGGAATACCAGGCAGCCGTGATCGGCTTGATCATCGACGATGACGGCATCCCCACAAGCGCCGAGGCGCGGCTAAGGGTAGCCGAGAAGATCCTCAAGCGGGCAGTGGCATGGGGCATCCCGGCGGAAGACGTGATCATCGACCCCCTGGCAATGGCCGTGGCGGCCGACAGCCAGGCGGGGCGGGTAACCTTGCAGGCCATCCGGTTGATCCACGACGAGCTGGGGGTCAACCTCAGTATGGGGGCCAGCAACGTCAGCCACGGCTTGCCGGAGCGGCCCCTGGTCAACCAGGCTTTTCTGGCGCTGGCGGCAGGGGCGGGGCTAACCTGCGCTATCACCGATCCACACAAAATGACCGGGACGATCCGGGCCATCGATCTCCTCGTGGGCAAGGATGAGGATGCACTGGGCTACATGAAACACTACCGCCGGCAGCAGGCGCTCCTGAACCAGAGCAACCGGGAAACTGCATCTCCTTAGTGCCTGACTACGCGTTGGAATGTTACAGACTACTGATTTTTAAGACTTTCACTTTGGGTTAGCTGGCTTCACCGGTTCCCCTTTGGAGGATTTTCAAACATGTCCTTCGTTTATTCTACAGATCAAACTGGTCATAATATGAAAGACGTCAAATTGTTGAATCGGATGGTGGTTTTCAGGACTATCCGAGAGGCCGGCTCAATCTCGCGCGCGGAGCTCGCAAATCGCACTGGCCTCAATCCGGCAACATTGACGCATATTACGCGTGAGCTGTTGGAGCAGGGGTTAATTGAAGAAGCTGGTTTTGGTGAAAGCCGCGGCGGCCGACGGCGTTCCATGTTGCGCATTTGTTCTCAAAGAGGTTACATCGTCGCAATTCGCCTCTCCCGGGCCAACATTCAAGGCATCCTCACCGATATCGATATGAGCGAGGTTTTCAGGCTGACTATCCATGCCTCGATGACCAATCCTTTCGATATCAATTTGCCTGCCCTATTGGACCTGATCAACAAGCTTATCGATAAATCGGGCATCGAGCGGAAGCATATTCTGGGGGTGGGAATTTGCGCTCCTGGCCCACTGGACGCGCGCAAAGGCATCCTGATTGCGCCTCCGAACTTTCCGGGATGGCCAAATACATCTCTCAGCCAGATTGTGGAAAAAGAGACGGGTTTTCCCACTTTCCTGGATAATGACGCCAACGCAGCCGCTCTGGCGGAAAAATGGTTTGGCGCTGCCCGTGATATCGATAACTTTGTTTATTTGCTGATCGAGGACGGGGTAGGTGGTGGTCTGGTCATAAACGGTGATATCTATCGCGGACACCACGATGTAGCCGGTGAGATCGGCCATATGACGATCCAGGCAGATGGTGCTCAATGCGGCTGTGGCAACTATGGCTGCCTGGAGCTGTACGCCTCCCCCCGAACGGCCGAGGAATTTGTTTCTCGAGCGATCGCGGCAGGCAGGACCAGCATGATCACGGATTTGTGCGCTGAAAAGGAAGAAGCGAATTTCGAAAAGATTGCGAAAGCAGCCCATGTGGGGGATACCTTAGCGCTTGAATCGCTACAACCAATCGAACGAGCGCTGATTATTGGAATCACGAATATCATCAATTTATATGATCCGGAGACTGTGATTATTGGTGGAAAAATCAGCTTGATTGGAGATCTGATCCAGAACGAGCTCCAAGACCAGGTTAATCGACGTGTGCTCCCGCGTGGCGGACAGGCGATTCCCATTCTTTTTAGTGGTTTGAATGCTGACTCTTCAATCATTGGTGCATTTTCCCTGGTATTACGAGAACTGTTTCAAAACCCTGAATTTCACCTCAAACTTGCTTTTTGAAACCAGAGAACGGTTCTGTTCTCTTGCAACCTATCTACGTAGAAGCAGAGTGAAGGCAGGAACATGATAATCGCCCCGGCCGGTTCCGGTGGATACCAGAAAGGAGACCAGCAATGTAAAGCACGCCTAAGCCATCTATCTAAAAGCCCACAGAAAAAAGTGACTCAAGCCATCTGGGTGGGTTAGCATCCACGAAAGTGCCCGTTGTAGCGTTCCTTGTTCAATCAAAGTCGAGGAGGATGAGAATGTTGAAGAAAATGAAGTGGCTCAGTTTTGTTGTTCTCTTTGTTCTGCTTTTGAGCGCATGCACACCCGCTGCTACACAAGTTTCCCAAGCCACGCAAGCGCCAACGGCTCAGGCGCCGGCTGCGGCAAAGAAGTACACCATCGGCGCGGTGTTGTTCGGTCGGGACAGCTTTTTCGAAAATATCCAAAAGGGCATGGAGACGGCTGCCCAAAGCGCGGGGGTAGACCTGATCGTAAACATTCACGATCACGATATCGCCGAAGAGACCTCGTTCATCGAGGATTACATTGCGCGAAAAGTAGACGCCATCGTCATCACCCCCGAGTCGGTGGATGCTTCTGTGGCGGCGATCAAGCAAGCCTACGATGCCGGGATCAAGATCATCTGCTTCAACACCTGCATCAACAGCACCGATGCGGCCAAGTACGTATCCGCCTTCTATGAGACGGACCAAGCCTCCCTGGGCTACCAGACGGGGGAGTACTTAGCCGGCTGGCTGCCGAAGAATATGGCCGGCCAAGAAGTGAATGTAGGCATTTTGCAGTGCGACCGGTTTGAAGCCTGCAAACAGCGTGGAGACGGGTTCCGCCAAGCCCTGGCGGACAAGGGTGTGAAGTGGACGGAAGTAGCCAACCAGGAAGCCTACATGCCGGATACGGGTTCGACGGTGGGCGAGAGTATGCTGCAAGCCAACCCGCAGATCAACGTTTTGTGGTCCGAGAACGAGGGCGGCACCGTGGGAGAAGTTATTTCGGTGCGCACGATGAACCTGACGGGGAAGGTCTACGTCTTTGGCACCGACATCAGCCCCCAGTTGGCGCAGTTCCTCACCGCCGATGACAACGTCCTCCAGGCGGTCACTGGGCAGAGCCCACGTGAAATGGGGGGAGATGCGGTGCAGGCGGCCGTCTCGCTCCTTAAAGGTGACGCGGTTGATTCCTATACCGTCGTGCCGAACGCATTTTTCTCCCGGGATGATAAGGCTGCAATTGACCAATATGTGAAAGACTATGGAGCGGCAGCGCCTGAGGCGACTCAACCGCCGGCGGCCACGCAAGCCCCAGCCGCGGCTTCTGACCAGGCAGAAGTGGTCAAGGCCAACCAGAAGTACACGATTGGCGCGGTGTTATTCGGTCGGGACAGCTTTTTCGAAAATATCCAAAAGGGCATGGAGACGGCCGCCCAAAGCGCGGGGGTAGACCTGATCGTGAACATTCACGATCACGATATCGCCGAAGAGACCTCGTTTATCGAGGATTACATTGCGCGGAAAGTAGACGCCATCGTCATCACCCCCGAGTCGGTGGATGCTTCTGTGGCGGCGATCAAGCAAGCCTACGATGCCGGGATCAAGATCATCTGCTTCAACACCTGCATCAACAGCACCGATGCGGCCAAGTACGTGTCTGCCTTCTATGAGACGGACCAGGCCTCCCTGGGCTACCAGACGGGGGAGTACTTAGCCGGCTGGCTGCCGAAGAATATGGCCGGCCAAGAAGTGAATGTAGGCATTTTGCAGTGCGACCGGTTTGAAGCCTGCAAACAGCGTGGAGACGGGTTCCGCCAAGCCCTGGCGGACAAGGGTGTGAAGTGGACGGAAGTGGCCAACCAGGAAGCCTACATGCCGGATACGGGTTCGACGGTGGGCGAGAGTATGCTGCAAGCCAACCCGCAGATCAACGTTTTGTGGTCCGAGAACGAGGGCGGCACCGTGGGAGAAGTTATTTCGGTGCGTACGATGAACCTGATGGGGAAGGTCTACGTCTTTGGCACCGACATCAGCCCTCAACTGGCGCAGTTCCTCAGCGCCGATGACAACGTCCTCCAGGCTGTGACCGGACAGGGTCCTGTTTTGATGGGCGAAGATGCAGTTTTTGCAGCAGTGAAGGTCTTGAATGGTGACACGGTTGATTCCTATACCGTCGTACCGAACGCATTTTTCTCCCGGGATAATAAGGCAGCAATTGATAAATACCTGAATGGAGACTGAGATTTTTGATTGATTTCGGTTCTACTCTCCGGGAGACCGGAGAGTAGAACCACCCAATCGATCGTAGCTGGCCTGTAAATTTTTTAGGAGCTGGTTCAGGGAGTAATCCATCATGACAATTAATCAGACGCCAATATTGAAGGTAGAGCATATTTGTAAGAATTACACAGGGGTACAGGCATTATATAATGTGGACTTCGAATTGCAAGCTGGAGAAGTCCGTGCTCTACTGGGGAAGAATGGAGCTGGAAAATCGACTCTGGTAAAAATTTTGAGCGGCGCAACTTCGCCCAACAGTGGCTCCATCTCGATCAATGGACAGCCTATCAGTATTCATTCTCCGTCTGATGCCTTCGCGGCAGGGATTGCAACCGTATATCAGGAGATGAGCCTGGTTAAAGGACTTACTGTCGCCGAGAATATTCTCCTGGGCCGGTGGCCGCAAAGCCACTTTCTGGGTTTGAAGATGATCGATCAAAAGCAGATGTTGGCCGAGGCGAAAAAAGCCCTGGAATTGATGGGGGTGAACCTCAGCCTCAATGAGGTGGTTGGGCAACTGAATGTGCCTGAACAGCAAATGGTGGAAATTGCCAAGGCGGTCTCCTTCCGTCCCAAAGTGTTGATCCTGGACGAGCCAACTAGCTCACTTCCCCAGGCTGAAGTAGATCATTTGCTGACTCTGGTGCGCCAGTTAGCCAAGAACGGTGTGGCGGTGATCTACGTATCTCACCGCTTACAAGAGATTCCCAGGGTAGCCGATTCACTGACGGTATTACGGGATGGACAGTTGATTGGGACGATCCTTACCAAGGAGGCGACCCCAGAAAAAATCGCCAATATGATGATCGGTGGTGAATGGACTAAGACCCTGGTCGAGTTCCATGAAATAGACAAGAAAAAACCAATCTTATCCGTAGTCGATCTAAATCGCAAGAAATATCTCCACGATATTTCCTTTGACCTATATAAAGGCGAGGTACTGGGAATTGCCGGCTTGCTAGGTTCCGGACGGTCAGAATTGCTTCGGGCAATTTTTGGCCTCGACCCGATTGACAGTGGCAAGATCTACATCGACGGAGTTGAAATCCAGAATCCGAGCCCGGCGGGAATGAAGGCCAGAGGCTTGGGATTGACGCCGGAAGATCGGAAGGCGCAGGGGCTGGTGATGGCCCTGGATGTGGCCGATAACCTGACCCTCTCTTGTTTCAATCGGGTCAGCAACAAGAATGTCATTTCGCTAAAAACCAGGGATGGGCTGGCTGTCGACATGGTCGAGGCCATGGCAATTAGAACGCCAAGCCTCAGGACGCCGGTGCTCTCCTTGAGCGGCGGCAATCAGCAAAAAGTGGTGATAGGCAAGTGGCTCAATGCCCAGGTAAAAATTCTATTGATGGATGAGCCTACCCGCGGCATAGATATTCAATCGAAAGAACAGGTTTATAAGCTGGTCCGAAATCTGGCCGAAGAAGGGATTAGCGTGATTTTTGTATCTTCAGAAGTAGAGGAAGTTGTAAAAGTTTCTGATCGGATCCTGATCTTGAACCAGGGGCGAATTTGTACTGAAATCCCGGCTAACCAGGCCAGCCTCGAACAGGTGTTGGCCCTTTGCATGGAAGGAGAGGAAGTAGCATGACCCAATCAATTTCAACGACTGAACCATCAGAGACCAATGAGATGTCTCAATCTATGACAACGACCAAATTACAAGAGACAAAGCCTGGGTCCCGTTTCGTGAAGAATCTGCGTGTATTTGTGGCGCGGTCAGGGCTGCTTCTGGCGCTCATTATTCTTTTTGTGATCCTGACATTTATTGCGCCCAACTTTTTGACCACTCGAAATATGTTGAACGTCTTGCGCCAAGTGTCTTTTATCGGCATTATTGCCTGTGGAATGACCATGGCGCTGGTGGCAGGTGACGTAGATCTGAGCGTCGGATCGGTGGTCGCACTTTCTTCTGCTCTCCTGGCTGTTCTCTACGTAAAAGCACAATGGCCACTTTGGGCAGCCGCGATCGCCGTGGTGATCGAGGCGACTATCGTCGGTTTATTGGGCGGCTTTGTGCGGGTGAGATGGAATATCCCCGCTCTGATCGTCACCCTGGCATTGATGATCTCTCTAAGAGGGGTGGCTTACGTATTGACCAATGGGCTTCCAATCCCCATCATAAATCCTGCTTTTGAGTTCTGGGGTGGGGGTTATTTTCTCGGTATCCCTGTTCCCGTAATCATCTTCCTGGTGACGGTGCTTATTTTCTGGTTCATGAGCACCCGCACGGTTTATGGCCGCTCAATTTATGCGGTTGGCGGTAATACGGAGGCGGCTCGCCTTTCCGGTATTTCAGTCAATAAAATCCGTATGTCGATTCTGGCGCTGACCGCCGGCCTGGCGTCCATCAGCGGCCTGCTGCTCACTTCCCGTTTGACTTCCGGTTATGCGGGAGTGGGCGTTGGATGGGAATTCGATGCGATCTCAGCCTCCCTGATCGGTGGAACCAGCCTGTTCGGGGGAGAAGGTTCGATCATCGGAACGCTCCTGGGTGTCCTTTTCATTGGACTGTTGTCAAATGGGATGGTCCTTTTAAATATAAATCCCTATCTTCAGGATGTAGTCCGTGGCTTCACCATACTGCTGGCGGTTTTACTGAGTGCTTTGCAGCGCCCGAAAGCATCCGCTTAAGATTTGATAAAGTGCGACCCTCCGCAAAGGTTCTCTGTGGATAGCCGGAGATTACAGGTTATCCACTGACCTGCGGTTGGTTTTACTATCGACTTTCGACCCTACAACTTTCTAACAAGAGGTGATCAATGGATAGCCGAGAACGAGTGAAAAGGGCGATTAAATTTCAGAAACCCGACCGCCTGCCTATCTCGCATGCAGTTCTTCCGGCCGCCCAACTTAAGTACGGGCAGGCCCTGGAAGATATCCTGGATGAATTTCGGGATGACTTTGGCTGGGATTATATGAAAGACTTACCTTTGACGGATTACCCTGCCCTGTACAAGAAAGGAGACCACGCAGATGACTTTGGGGTGGTCTGGCATAATGAATGGGACGGAATCTGCGGAATTCCAGAGGGGCCCATCCAGGACCTGGCTCGTTATGATGAGTTTAAGTGGCCGGAGCCGTTTACCGCTGGGCCACCGGATGGGCGCTTGTACAGCGGGCATATGATGGGTTTTGACGATCGCTGGTATGCCCGGGGAGGATGGATCGTCTTTTTCGAACAGCTCCATTACTTGCATGGTTTGCAAAACGTGCTGATTGCTATTGCAGAAGAGTCCAAAGAGTTCTACCGGTTAAGGGATGATTTGCTTGCGTTTAATATGGAATGGCTTAGCCGCTGGACCAAGCAAGAATACGATGGGATCCATTTTGCGGACGATTGGGGCCAGCAACGCCGCCTGATGATTAAACCGGAGAGCTGGCGAAGAATCTTCAAACCGTGCTACGCCGAAATGTTCCGCTATGTGCACCAGGCCGGGATGGACGTATGGTTTCATTCCGATGGCGATATCAAGGACATTTTTGGCGATCTGATCGAGATCGGGGTAGACGTAATCAATTGCCAGGCGGCCTCAGTAGGATATGATTGGATCGCCAGGAATGTGCGTGGAAAGATCGCTTTTCGTACCGATATCGATCGCCAACATATTCTCCCATTTGGTACCCCCGCTCAGGTAAAAGAAAGCGTCTTTCGCACCTTCGAGGTCTGTGGAACACCGGAAGGGGGCATCGTAGCTTGCGGTGAAGTGGGGCCAGACGTGCCTTTGGAAAATATCCGGGCAATGTATGAGGCCTTCCGAGAGTACAGATCGTGAAGCGCTCATTGGAACGGCGCCCAACCTGGGCGCCGTTCCAATGAGAAAAGCGAGGAACAAAAATGTCACCCTGGCCGCAAAGGAACCCCGGCTGCCTCATTTCAGATGCATGGACGTACCATGCCATGCGTACCATCATCCTGGAAAATGAACTCCTGCGGATCGTCGTTCTGGTGGATCGAGGCAGCGATATCATCGAATTTCGCTATAAACCGCTGGATTTGGATTACCTGTATCATATGCCCGGCGGTATGCGCAATCCTGCTGCCAGCATGCCTTCGGCCTGTTCAAAAGATCCGTTCATCGACTATTACGCCGGTGGCTGGAATGAAGTGCTGCCGAACGGTGGGCCTTATGTGATTTATCAGGGTGCGGAGCTCGGGCAGCATGGTGAGGTCAGCCTGCTGCCATGGCAGTATAGCCTGCTAGAAGATACGCCAGAGCGGGTAACCGTCAAGTTGTGGGTGCGGGCACTCCGTACGCCGCTCTTCCTGGAAAAGACCCTTACGCTCGAATCGGGCAAGGCAGTCTTGAGCATCGAAGAGCACCTCACCAATGAAGCCGGAATCCCCTTTCCGGTGATGTGGGGACACCATATTGCTTTTGGCGGCGATTTCCTGCTGGAGGGTGGGCGCATCGATACCCGAGCAAAGCAATTGATCGTGCACGAATTCATGCCGGACTACGAGCCACGCCGTTTTCGGCCAGGTTCGGTGAGTCGGTGGCCTATGGCGCTCTCCCCGTCCGGGGAGAGCATAGATGCCAGCCAGATCCAGGCCGAAGGAACTTTGAAAGCCCAGGAGATGGCCTACATTACAGACCTCGATGAGGGCTGGTACGCGATCACCAACCCGGTGCGTAAAGTAGGCTTTGCGGTTCGCTTCGACCCGCGTTTGTACCGCTATATCTGGTATTGGCAGCAGCAGGGTGGGGCTGCTCAAGGGTTCCCCTGGTGGGGACGAACGCATACCACCGCACTGGAGCCCTGGACGAGCTTCCCCACCGGCGGCTTGAACGAGGCAGTTTCTAATGGAACGGCCCTTGTAATCGAGCCGGGGCAAACCGTTCATACAGCGCTTAAGGCCATTGCTTATGCTGGAATAGAGGCGGTGTCCTCTGTCACTCCCGAAGGCGTGGTGGAGTTGTGATTCGGCATTTCGCAATGATCCGTTAACCCAATTTTTCTAGTCATGCAGGAACAAGAATGACACGCAGAGAAGAAGTCATCAAAGCCATTCGGCGCCAGGGCCCACAGTACGTGCCCATCTATTTCTTTAACCGCGATCAGGACGAATCGGAACTCGTGGCCCTCGAGGTTCAACATCATTTTATGGGGCCGGGTAAAGATGTCTCTGAATGGGGTTTCACCTGGGAACGCTTAGACGAAACAATGGGTCAACCGAAGAATTACCTGGTAGAAGACTGGGAAAATATGGAGCGCTTGACCCTCCCCGCGCTAAACCCTTCGGTTCGTTTTGCCGAGGCGCCGGCGTTCGCCGCCAGGAATGCCGGGCGCTACCGCATGGCTGCCTTGGGATTGAGTGGCTTCACGACCATGTGGTGCCTGCGCGGCTTCGATCACCTGATGCTGGACCTGGCGTTGGAGCCCGAGAAAGTAGATTTCCTGGCGGATAAAGTGTTTGGCTTCGAAGAGGAATTGATCGCGGCGCTCCCGCCAGGGGTGTTTGATGCGGTCGCTTTCTTCGATGATTGGGGCACCCAAAGCGGAATGCTTATCTCGCCCAAGCTCTGGCGAAAGGTTTTCAAGCAACGTTACGCCCATCAGTTCCGGTTGGTGCATTCCCTGGGGATGGATGTTTATTTCCATTGCTGTGGCCAATATAAACCGATCATCCCCGATTTCATTGAAATTGGAGTGGACATCCTTAATATCTCGCAGCCGAATTTGTACGATATTCCTGAATTAGGGAGAGATTTGGGTGGGCAGGTGTGCTTCATCTGTCCGGTGAGTTATCAGACCACCTCGATCCAGGGTACCCGCGAGCAGATCTTTTCAGACGTGCAAACTCTGATCGACAGCCTGGGGAGATTCAACGGCGGGTTGCTGGGGTATATCGAGGAATATCATAGCATCGGGATGTCGGAAGAAAATTACAGGGCGTGCGTGGACGCCTTCCGGAGCCTTGGAAAGTATTGATTAAGTTTTCAATTCCCTCGCTCGGCTGGGCTTTTTCAAGTCGGGTAGCAGAGGATACGGAGAGACCTATGAATTCAAAGGAACGCGTGCAAGCGGCACTGGAAAGGAAACCGGTCGACCGGGTGCCGATCTATATGTGGTTCCATCCGGCCACAGCCGAGCGGATATCGCGGATGCTGGAAATTCCCATCGGTTTCATCGGTCAAGCAATGGGCAATGATGTTCAACAAACCTGGGTCAATAACAATTATGCGATGGAAGGGATTACTCACGAACGAGATGGGGAAACCCATACGGATTTTTGGGGGATCAAATGGGTTAAACAATATTTCTTCAACCAGATCGAGGGTTTCCCGTTAATCAACGCAACACCCGATGAAATCTTGGCGTACAAGTTCCCGTACGCGCATCTGGATGACCTGCTATCTCAGATGGACGCGGTGGTCCCCTTCGCAAAAGATACATTCATCGGGTGTGACGTTTCCCCCTGCGCTTTTGAGATGTACTGGCGACTGCGGGGAATGGAGAACGCTATGTTAGACATGGCCCTCGCGCCAGATCTGGCCGAAACCATGCTCGGACGCTGCGCCGATTTTTCCATTGCGCTTGCCAGGCGTGCCTGCGCCGATTTCCCCCTGGATTGGTTGTGGACGGGAGATGACGTGGCTTCACAAAAATCGATGATGATCAGCCCGCGCACCTGGAGACAGCTTATCAAGCCGCAGTTAAGCCGGGTGTTTGACGTAGGAAAGCAGCAGCACCTTTGGGTTGCGTATCATTGTTGCGGCGCGTTACGGCCTATCATCCCCGATCTGATCGAGATGGGGCTGGATGTGCTCAACCCGGTCCAGGGAAATTGCCCAGGGATGGCCCCGCTCGACCTCAAGAAGGAGTTTGGGGATAAGCTGGCCTTTATGGGCGGCATGGATACCCAGGATTTGTTGCCCAACGGCAGCGCGGATCAGGTACGGCGAGCGACTGCGCAACTGTTGGAAGGGATGACGGCAGACGGAGGGGGGTACATTCTGGCTGCTTCGCACACCATCCCCCCTGAAACTCCCGACGATAATATATTTGCGATGTACGCCGAAGCCGGAATCGGCAAAGAGGAGATCTTCGATCATGCGGCGGCGATCCGCAAATCATTGATCCATTAATCAGCGGTCAACCGTTTAAAATTCATTTTATATCTTGTGGAACAATACATATGCCTTACTTCGCATTAGACCTGTCGAAAATTAAAACCTATTCTCTGGCCCAGCGGGCCAGCCGGGTGGCGCTAGCCGACCTCATCACCCCTGAAACCCCTCTGCCCAAATTCGAGAACCCAGAGCTAGGGGAAGTCGCTCAAAGAATAGCGGCTGCCTGCTGTAAGGGGGCGCCGGTCATTTGTATGCTGGGGGGGCACGTGATTAAGCGCGGGCTTGCTCCACTTCTGATCGATCTTATGGAGCGGGGTGCGATCACCCATCTGGCAAGTAATGGCGCGGCGACAATTCATGATTTTGAGATCGCCTTCATGGGGCAAACGAGCGAAGATGTTGCCACGAGCCTTGTGGATGGCAGCTTTGGGATGGCCGAAGAAACCGGGGCCTTCATGAATCGGGCAATCCGGGCGGGAGCCAGCCGGGGAATGGGGATCGGCGAAGCTCTGGGAAAATGGATGGCTGAGGATGAGCGCTTCCGCTACCGCCAGAACAGCCTGGTTTACAACGCGTATCGCCTCGGAATCCCCTACACAGTGCACGTTGCCGTTGGCACGGACATTATCCACCAGCATCCCTTATGCGATTTTGCCGCCCTGGGCTGGGCCAGCGGGCAGGATTTTAAAATCTTTTGTGCATCCGTTAGCCAACTGGAAAGTGGGGTGTTCTGCAATTTCGGATCTGCGGTGATCGGCCCCGAAGTATTCCTGAAGGCGATTTCCATCGTGCGTAATTTGGGATATAACGTAAAAGCTTTTACGACGGCAAACTTCGATTTGGTGCCCTTAACGGGAAATTACCGGGAGCCGGTAGGCGACGACGTAACGGAGTATTATTACCGCCCGCGGAAAAATATCGTCAATCGCCCGGTGAAATTGGGCGGAAAAGGGTATCACATTTGCGGAGATCACCGGGTGACGATCCCGAACCTTGCTTCTCAGGTGCGAACTTTGCTCAAAGCAGATGCTGCCGGAGCAGGGATGATGGAGGCGCCCAGGGACCAGGGTCGTATTGCGCCGCCTCTAAATATTGTGCCGTCCGAGATCGATTCAAAACTGTCTTTTCTTTGGAAGACATATCCTTTCCTGAAAGAGTACTCCTCCAATTTATTGCGCATCTATGAGGTCATGGTGCGTTGCGCCCTGACAGGGGGAACGCTTCATATCGGCGCAGAGAAAGA
Source organism: uncultured Chloroflexia bacterium (assembly GCA_963702935.1). Lineage (GTDB taxonomy): Bacteria > Chloroflexota > Anaerolineae > Anaerolineales > Anaerolineaceae > DAOTWA01. The sequence continues at coordinate 5,075,934 of OY969772.1, read as the reverse complement.
TCTCCGGTTGGGGAGAACCGTGCAGGCGAACAAACTGCGCATAGTCTTGTTGGGATATAACCCTTTGTTCCATGATAATACGAGACCGTCTGGGCTGCCGGATCGGGCCAGAACTGTTCAAGAGCTGGAAGTGATGGCGAGGCCAGGTGATCTTTTGATCTGCATTTGCCCGGAAGGAGAAACTGATCGGAGCGTCGATACGGCTCGGATGGCCCAAAAATTGGGCCTTCCAATTGTCGCACTGACCGGCCCGTCTGCTGTCCGGTTGAATGGGATCGCAGAAATTTCAATTCAATTGGGAAGCGAGACAAAAGGGGGAGCCCCCGATTGGGCTGAAACGACCCTTGGCACGCTATTGACGATGGCGGCGATGAGTGTTTCGGGAGAGGAACGCGGATGGAAAAGCTAACTCGTTCTCGCCTCGAAGAAATCTTGAAGCGGGGCCGGCAACTGCGCGTCGGCGTCGTCGGCGACTATACCCTGGACGCCTATTGGTACGCGGATATGCTCAGGGCCAAGATTTCTCGAGAGACTCCCCTGTTTCCGCGCCCAATCGTAAATGAGACTTATACCGCCGGAGGAGCTGCCAATGTAGCCTGGAATCTGGCGGCTATGGGGCTAGCCGAGGTCTACGCTCTGACCGTGGTGGGGCCTGATTGGCGGTGGGATTTGCTGTGCCAGAGACTCCAGCAGGCCGGCGTGCGCATCGACCAGGTCATGGTTCAACCAGGATGGACGACGCCATTCTATGGGAAGGTGATCTTGACGGCGAATCAACTGCAGCAAGAGGACAGCCGATTGGATTTCATAAATACGGAGGCCCTGCCGGCTGAAGTTGAAGCAATATTGCTGGAAAGAATTGAAACCTTGCTTCCCAACCTGGACGCTTTGGTGGTAACGGATTATCAGCCTTGTGGCATTCTCTCCAAGAGTGCCCGAGCTGCCCTAAATCGGATGGCGAAACAGCATTCCGAAGTGGTTTTCATCGCTGACTCGCGCGAAGAAATTGCCGAATTCGGGGATATGATCATCAAGCCCAATGAATTCGAAGCAACCAGATTGTTATTGCCAGAATATAATCAGGATAGATGGAATCTGAAAGATCTGGAACTAGCCGGTTTGGAATGGCAGCGCCGGCATTCAAAGCCGGTTTTTATTACTCTGGGAGAACGCGGTTGCCTGATCCTTGAGGATGGACATAGTTCCCTTCTGCCCCCTATTCCAATACAGCCACCGCTTGACCCGGTTGGCGCCGGTGATACGTTTCTTGCCGGGCTGTTGATTGGCTTGTCTGCCGGTGCAACGACCATACAGGCCGGTCAGTTGGCCAGCTTGGCGGCAGCCGTAACCGTTCGCAAACTGCATACCACCGGGACAGCCTCTCCGATGGAAATCCTTGAGCTTTTCGAGCGCCTGGATTGCGAAGGCTACTGGTCATGAGCGGAACGAACTGGAATACTTTGGGACAATTGCCAACCAACGGCCAACCTCTGATCTTGAACGCAAGCGCGCTTAATCGCATTGACCGGGTGGAAAGCGCTCTGTTCGATTTTGATGGTACTCTTTCCTTACTCCGGGAAGGTTGGGAGGAAGTGATGATCCCGTTGATGTTGGAGATGATCTGTGGCCGCCAACCTTACAGCCCGGCCATCCAGGCCGAGGTCTACGATTACGTCGAACGATCCACCGGGATTCTAACTATACGCCAAATGGACTGGCTGGCCGAAGCGGTGAAGCGGCACGGGATAGCGGATCGCGTTTACAGCGGGAAGGAATATAAAGCCCTCTATCTGCAACGCCTGTCTTCCCATATAGCCGCCAGGCAAGAAGATATTCGCTCTGGAAGGGTAACTGCGGATGAAATGATCGTCGTTGGAGGGCGGGCATTTATCGAAAGCTTACGCCAGCGCGGCATAACCCTTTACCTGGCGAGTGGTACGGATCATTGCTTTGTGGTCGAAGAGTCGCACCTGCTGGGAATTGATACCTATTTTAATGGAGGAATATATGGAGCTCTGGACACCAGCGAAGCCCATGATAAGGCCCTTCTTATCCAGCATATTCTGGAAACAAACTACCTCTCGGGCCGTGAACTATTGGTGGTTGGAGACGGCCCCGTTGAGATTCGAGAAGCAGTCCGCAACGGAGCTGTCGCGCTTGGGGTAGCTTCCGATGAAGTGAAGCGACAGGGCTGGAATTTGCGCAAGGCAAAACGCCTGGAGCAAGCGGGCGCTGATTTGCTGATCCCCGATTTCCGCCAGGCCGAGATGCTAACACAATATCTTTGTTTATAATAAAATGTTCGTATCCATTTCATTCCCTTAACTTCAAAATGCTATACGTGGAGCACCTATGGAATTAACCGTAAAAGACAAGAATGGGCGAAAGAGTGATTCTCAGCACCCGCCTATCCTTGGGTTTGATATTGGCGGAACAAAGACCAGAGTGGTTTTAGGCACCTTTAACGGAGAGATTCTCGTTCAAGCCGAAACGCCGACCCTGGCGAATGCGCCCTTTGAAGTGGGCCTGGATCAGATCAATTCTGTGGCCGCTAAAGTGTTGCAAAGGGCCGAGACAGGCGGATTTTGCCCCCCGCCGCGATCAGCGTGGCAGTGGGGGGGCCACTGGATATCGACCGTGGGATCATTCTTTCCCCTCCGCATTTGCCAACCTGGGATAAAGCGCCCCTGAAAGAGCGTTTAGAAGCCAATTATGGCCTGCCTGTGCTTGTTGAGCATGACGGCAATGCCGGCGCACTGGCAGAGTATTATTTTGGGGCCGGACAGGGCGTTAAAAATCTGATCTATCTTACGCTGGGGACGGGATTGGGAGCGGGAATTATCCTGAATGGCCAGGTCTATCATGGCGTGAACGACATGGCGGGTGAAGTCGGCCATATCCGCATGGCCGAGCATGGGCCAATGGAATACGGCAAGATCGGATCCTGGGAGAGTTTTTGCAGTGGGTCTGGGTTAGTCAGGTTGGCGCGTTTACGCCAGCCGGCCATCTGGCCTGAAGGGGTATCGACGCAGCAGATTGTGCAGAAGGCTTTGGATGGCGACTCCCAAGCGCTGGAGATTATCGAAGAAATGGGGTGCTGGCTTGGAAAAGGGTTGGCGGTTCTGGTCGACATCCTCAATCCGGAGATCATCTGCCTGGGAACGTTGGGAGTGGTTTTGGGAAATCTGCTGATGGAACCAGCGCGGCGTGTGGTGCACCAAGAAGCCATGCCCGCTTCGGCGGCTGCCTGTCAGATTGTCCCGGCCCAACTGGGCGCGAAACTGGGAATGGTCAGCTCTTTGATGGCAGTAATCGACGCTTTCCGAAATGGGCGGTTCAACCTTCATGCGAATGCAGTGGACTATACTATTGACCACAACATATTTTCGCAGGTGGTTAGCTCGTTGGACGCCGGCTTGGAGGTACGCCAGCGAACGATCGAGCATCTGGCCGGGCAGATAGCCGAGACCGCGCTGTTGATGGTACAGGTTTTGCAGAAGGGGGGCAAGGTCCTCGTCTTCGGGAACGGGGGCAGCGCTGCGACTGCCCAGCACATGGCTGGAGAGTTAGTGGGGCGCTACCGGGCAAATCGTAAACCGTTGCCTGCCGTGGCCTTGACTGCTGACAGTAACGTACTTACCTGCATCGGGAACGATTATGATTATGGGGAAGTTTTTGCCCGCCAGGTTAATGCGCTGGCGCAACCCGGCGATCTGGTCATTGGGATCACCACCAGTGGGCGGTCGGAGAACGTGCTGCGTGGATTGAAATCAGCCCAAGAGATCGGAGCGGCGACGATTGCCTTGACCGGTCGGGCGGGTCTAACCGAGCCGGTAGCCCAGCATGTGTTGGCAATCGAATCCCTTGAGACCGCGCGGGTGCAAGAGGAACACGATGCCATCCTGCACGCCTGGTGTGAAGTGCTAGACTCAGCATTTGATTGATCTGAATTCGTTAGATGAAGATTCTATATACCGACTGTGTGCTGGGGATGACGGAGAGGGCCCTTTTCACTGGTCTTTTAGATCTGGGCCTCTCCCCAACCCTGCTCGAGAAAAGCTTGATTCAACTCAACTTTAATGCAGATGGGGTGGTGGCCCATCTTCGACAAAGCACTTGCAAGAATCTCCTCCAAAGCGCCCTGGATCTACGCCCGGCCACACTTCCCATGCAGGATGCCCTGGATCGCCTTGGATCCAGCTCCCTGGCGCCCGACATCTGCGAAACCAGCCGGCGCATTCTATTCCGGTCTGTCTGCAAAGCGGAGACAGAAAGCACAGATCGCGTTCTCCTCCCGGTTGAAGGAATAGTTTTGGTGGTGGGAATTTTGCAAGGGTTGAAGCAATTAGATATCGGCAAGGTCTATAGCTCACCGCTCCCCGTGCCGATTTCGAGCACGGACGGGAAACTGCTCAAGATTCTCCTGGCCGGCAGCGTACCCATACGAGAACCCACATCCACATCGCTGCTAACCCCCGTCGGGGCCGCCTTTCTAGCAGAAGTGGCCACTTTTACCCAACCCAATCTCATCCTCACCGGCTTGGGGCAGGCGGTCATCCAGACCGAGACTTGCCAGGAAGTCGTACTGCGTCTGTTGATGGGCGAAGAAGCCTCCCCTTTCGCAGATACGATGAGTTTGCTTCAAACTGACCTTGACGATATCACCCCTCAGATCCTGACTTATGTGATCGAGCGCTTGAATCTCTTGGGCGCCTTAGAGGTCTACCAAATCCCGATCGGCGTGAAAAAGAACCGCATGGCCTACCAATTGAACGTCATCGCCCGCCATCAAGATGAAAAAGAGCTGGCGAATATTATCCTTAAGGAAACAACTACTCTTGGCTTGCGCGTCATTCATATTGATGATCATTACACTGCCCAATTTATGGTTCGAAATGTCTTCACACCGTTTGGTGAGATTCCGATGAAATATAAATTATTGGACAATAAGGTCATCGGAATTCAGCCCGAGTATGATGTCTGTGCGCAGGCCGCAGCAAACCACAATGTGCCCCTTCAACAAGTCGTTGCTTCGGCGCAGGCTGTTGCCAATAGGCTTGATGGCATAATCGGCATCTATAGAGGTTAAGAAAATGAATTTTACAAAGCAGATGGAACTTATAGTGCGTCTGATTCACTGATAAAATCACATCAATGCTATCGATTCAATTTCTATAAAAAAGGCCATCCTTTTTTTATTTCCGCATCAGATGGGTATGCACAACCAGGCAAACGAACCTCCACTCTTTACGAATATTTTCGACCAGGTTTTTCAGCTCATTCCATGCGTCCAATCTTCAATTTATTTGTTGGATGGCGCTGACTTGCGCTATGTAGCCTCGCGCGGGCTGTTGCAACCGAAACAGATCACGAAACTAAACTTTCCCCTGGAAGGAAGTGGTGGGGCGAAGATTGCCATGCTGGAAGAACGGCCTGTCCTGGTGGCAGACGTGAGGGGGGAAACAGAGCTGGCGCGCATCTTCCAGGAATTGGCGAAGATGGCACCTGAGAAAACGTTCGACTTCATCGGCTCATGGATCTGTTTTCCACTCCACATCGGCGGCAAGGTCGAGGGATTGTTGGATGTGTGTCACCCTGATTGTGGTTTCTATACCGAGGATCACGTAGAGATCTTGCAGCGATGGATTAGCCAGGTTGAATCGACCATCGAAAATGCGATCCTGCTAACTAATCTTAGCCAGCGTTCAGATGAATTAGAAATGCTCAATGCAATCCAACAGGCAATTTACAGTCACCTGGATTTGAACGACGTTTTGCAACTGGTGGCTGACCATGCGCTGCGTCTGACCTCCGCCCACCAGATCGTTATCTTCGTGGGCGACGAAGAAAAATTAATTGCCGTAACCTGTGCTGGAGATGTCCATCCCACTATCCAGCCAGGTTTTACGATCCCCTTGAGCAGTACCCTGGTAGCCAATGCGCTGCGTAATCACCAGGCTATGCGTGTTTTAAATATAAATCGTGATACTCGCATCGATCCGGTTGAAGCGATGCAATTAGGGATCTGCTCTTTGCTGGTGATCCCTTTACGAACGGCGATGCGACCGAATGCGATTCTGATGGCCATTGGCGATGCGTTTGGCGCTTTTAGTCCCAATGACGAGCGGGTCATTTCCAGCCTGGCGGCTAGCGCTGCGATCAGTATCGACCATGCCCAGTTGTATCAAAGAGAACGGGAACGACGCCAGCTTGCCGAAGGGGTCCAGAACATCCTGGCTCAGCTAAACTCCGCTCAGATGTTGGGGGAAATGCTTCACAGCGTGTTATCGATTACCGTTGACGTCCTACGCGCTGACGCCGGAGTGGTCCGCCTGACCGAGACGGAATCCCATCCATCCAGGTTGGCGATTTACCAGGGAATTACTGCCGTGGAGTTTGACCGGCTCCAAAATATCGTTGACCGCGCTTATGCCAACCATTTCCATTTGACAGCGCCCGAATCAGCCAGCGCTGCCCCGGCAATTTTACCCTTAACTACCGATTTACCTGGCTCAGGCGATATCACCCCCATCCTGGTTGACCTTCGCGTCCAGGCGCCGGATTCTGGCTCGACATCTGATACCGGGATCAGCCAGCTGTATGCCGTTGCCTTGAGGATTACGTTCACTGCCCGGAATTCTTGCCTGGGAACGATGGACCTCTTCTGGCGTCAGCCGCGCAAGCTATCCCCAGAAGAAGTACAGACGGTAGAGACGATTAACCGTTATATTGCTATCACCATTGATCAGGAGCAGCTAAAGGGCAAAGAGCAAGAACTAGTCCGCCTGCAGGAACGCCAGCGGATCGCCCAAAATCTACATGATACGGTCACGCAGCTGCTCTTTCGCACCGGTCTGGAAGCGAAGTGGTGTCTTCAACATTTGGATCTCGTCTCTGAAGCTCAGACACGCATCGAAACCATTCAACATTTGCTGACCCGCAGCTCCTACGAGATGCGCAGCGCAATTTTTGCACTCAAACAGCATGAGGTGCGCAAAGGCCACAATCTGCTCGATCTTCTCCAGGACCAGATCGCTGACTTTCAACACGAGTACGGCATTAATGCCACCCTGGTTGCCCGAGAGGATCTGGGAGATTTGCCTTTCCCCCTGGTGGAAGCCATCTACCGGCTTGTTCGCGAAGCGTTAAATAATATCTACAAGCACGCTAATGCAACAGCGGCTTTTGTCAGCCTCAAACGGGAAGAAAACAAAATCTTATTAACCATCCAAGATGACGGATCAGGTCTACCGGAAGGACAGCCGCTCGAACCTGTCGCATCGAACTTGCATTTTGGCGTCAGCTCGATGTACCAACTGGTTGCCCCATTCGGGGGTCAGCTTACCATTCAAAACAATGACGAACAGGGGGTCATCGTCAAGGCAATATTCCAGATCGATTGGAGCAACTCGACATGAAGCCCATCCGCATCTTACTGGTAGATGACCACCAGCTTGTCCGGCAAGGAATCCATTCCATATTGGATGGCGATCCCCGTTTTGCGGTGATCGGAGAGGCGGCGACTGGCATAGGAGCTATTTGCCAGGTTCAGGCGCACCCTGATATCGATATCGTGATCCTCGATTTGAAACTTGAGGAAGGGGTTTCTGGGGCGGAACTCTGCCGGCAGATCATCCGGATTTCCCCGAAGACGGCCGTGCTGATATTAACCGGTTATTTCGAATACGACCTGGTCTGCGCATGCTTGCAAGCCGGTGCGCGTGGTTATCTGATAAAAGATGCGGAACAGCTCGATCTGCCGGGCCAATTAATCGCCTTGATGCAGGGCCATGCGGTTCTCGATCCCCGTGCAGCCGATGCGTTGACTGACTATATGAATAATCGGCATAATCCAGGCGGCCAGCTCAGCCAACGCGAGTTGGAGATCCTGCGCTTGATCAGCCAGGGGCTAAACAATCAAGAAATCTCAGCCCATCTGCATATCACAGAAAACACGATCAAAAGCCATAACAAAGAAATCTTTGCCAAGCTGGACGTTCACAGCCGGATCGAAGCGGTTGTGATTGCCAGGAAACGCGGCCTCTTATAAATAAGAGACATCGTATGGTTCTCATGGCCGGCTCTTGATCTGCCATCTTCTTTTCGATCTCCCCAAATTAAATCCCTATCCATAGGCGCCTCACCCATCAGTGGGGTACAAATATCCCCCTGGATAGGGGGGACTTTTCACACGCCCTTGGGTTGTTGTGTTCTCCTGGGATGGCTAGAATGAAATTTGGCTTTCTTTGCAAATTCCCTTTGTCGTATACAAACCAAACATCACAGGAGGACTGGAATTATGGAAGAGAAGATCGATAGGCGCGCATTTCTGAAAGGCATGACGATCACCGGGATATCCTTGGCTGGAGCAGGCGTTTTGCAGGCGTGCAGCCCTAAGACCGCCGGTAGTGCCACTACGTCTGGTATTCCAACCACGTGGGATAAAGAAGCAGATGTGGTCATCGTCGGCGGCGGTGGGACGGGCATTGTGGCTTCCATTGAAGCAACGGCAAAAGGAGCCAAGGTCATCGTCCTGGAGAAAGCTGCCAATCCCGGTGGAAACACGGTGCTTTCTTCCGGGGTTGTCCAGGCAGCCGGCACAAAATTCCAGAAGAAGTACACCAAATACCAGAACGATACCCCGGCTTTGCATTATGAATATTGGAATGAAGCTGGGGAAGAGATCGTTGACTCGGATCTGGTGAAAGCCATGGCAAATGGCGCGCCCGGATGCGTGGATTGGCTGGTCTCACAGGGGATTGACTATATCAACGTCTATGGCGTCGCTCCGATTCCGTACATCGATCCCAAGTACATGGCTGACCGCATCCACGTGCCGGGCGGCGGCCCGAACGGCACTTCCGGATGGGGCAAGTTCCATGTCGAAACCTTGCTGGCCAATGCCAAGAAAGCCGGGGTCGAATTTCTTGCCAACACACCGGGCCAACAATTGATCGTGGATGCCGAGAAGGGCGTCATTGGGGTAACTGCCACAAGCGGCGACAAGACGCTTCAAATCAAAGCTAATAAAGCCGTGGTCATGGCCAGCGGCGGCTACGACCACAACAAAGAGATGGCCCGCACTTTCTCCCAGCATCAGTTGTGGGCTCTGGAAACCGGCGTTTTGTACGCAGCGCCCACGAACACCGGGGATGGTATCCGCATGGGAGTAGAAATTGGCGCCGATTTGGCTGGCCTCGGCGGCACAATTGGCCTGCCCACCACCAATGTCGGGATCTTCCCCACCCTCCCTGGAAACAAGGTGGTCCCTGGGATCATGGTCAATAAAAATGGATTGCGCTTTGTGACGGAAGACAACCACTATGGCTATGTGATGCGCATCGCTTTCAGTCAGGAATCGCACCTCTCCTGGCAAATTTGGGACCAGAACGCAATGGACCTGGGCGGGACGGTGGTCAGCGGCATCTCCAGCATGAGTGAAGACATGCAGAAAGAAATTGCTGCCGGTAAGGTCTTCAAGGCTGACACGGTCGCTGACCTGGCCAAAGCGATCGGTGTAAACGCGGATAACCTGGTGAAGACGATCGATACCTGGAACGCTGACATGAAGTCGACTGGGAAAGACTCCGTTTGGGGTAAGGTCGTTGGGTTGGAACCGATGGACCGTGCTCCTTACTATGCTGTTCCCGTCATCGAATATAACCTGGGGACGATAGGCGGCCTGCGCATCAATGGGAATGCCCAGGTCCTCGATCTGAGTGGGGCGGTCATTCCGCACCTGTATGCGGGTGGACAGTGCGCCGGCGGCTTCATGGGGCCGTACTATCCTGGTACGGGTACCGGGGTGATGTCTACCGTTTACTTCGGACGTATCACTGGTCAAAATGCTGCGGCAGAGACAGCCTGGAGCTAATTCACGCTCAAAGCATATAGAAAATGATCGCTTTTCGTGGGGATCCATTGTATAAAATGGATCCCCACGCTGATTACCTTTTGATACGAGGGATGGACACCGGATGTTTCTCAAAAAAAGAAGAAAGCACAAGCTCGATCAGATGCGTTTACGATGAATAGCCGCAATTGGCTGAGGATCTCAATCGGTGCCAACATTGTGGTGGTTGTCATTGTTGTGCTGTTCGCCGCCGGCTCTTATGTGGTGCACTTCTCCAACACGGCCCCCCAGTTCTGTGCCACCTGCCATGTGATGCAGGCCAACGTCACATCCTATCTGACCAGCTCTAACCTGGATCACGTGCACGAGGAAGCCGGGGTGCAGTGCAAGGACTGCCACGACTATCCCCTCTCGGCGGAGATTTCCAGCGGGATCCACTACCTGATCGGCAACTACACCGTGGACGCCAACGGCGAGCTGACCCAGCGTAAGTTCGACGACGCGATGTGCACCCAGTGCCACGTCAGCGAGGAGCACGTGGCCCAGTTGACGGACTTCCTGTATCGCAACCCGCACGACAGCCACAACGGTTACCTGCCCTGCAGCACCTGCCACGTCTCGCACGGCGAGCAGATCGATTATTGCGCGCAATGCCACGACGACGGCGGGCAGCGCATGATCGGCCAACCGGTCGAGCCGCGTGGCACGATTGGGGGAAGCTAGGGGGAGGAGCATGGATGTGCCAGCCGGAGGTTACGCCAGGGGCAGATCGCCTTCGGCTGGCTGTTTACACGGGCAGCCTATGCAAGTATTTTAGCGTCTCTCCACCCCCTGGAGTGACCGGCAGACGATCGTGACCTTGGGGAACTTCGACGGCGTCCATCGCAGGCACCAGCAGTTGATTCGGGCAGTGGTCGACCGGGGCGGGCAGCCCATCTCTGTGGAGGTTCGGGATTTTGTCTCATAGCCCGAAGATTAGTGGTAAGTGCCCTGAAGGAGTATCGAATCCACTCCTCGCTACCAGGAAGACGTCTAAAAGGGCGTCTTTTTTGTTTCCCGAAAAAGTACTAACGCGAGACCGGCTCTAGAGGGGAGAGAAAACCTCGCCCTGGCTGCTGCTACCTCGCGTAAAGACGCCGAAGGTCTTGGTCTGTTGCCGGCGAAGAGGGCGTTTGGGGCCTGGATCTTCAACTCCGCCAATTCTCGTTTCGCGGTCTCTGATTCCGCTGTGGGCCGCTCGATCTCTTGCTGCCATTGCTTTTAGGAAGCCAGCACTGCCTCTTTAGCAGTCTGTCGGGTGACTATCAACGCGTTCGCAGAATCGGGCTGCGCCTGCCATCCGTTGCCAAAAGAGCCCCAGGTCTCGAAAAAACTGACTATTGACAGCGCTGTCTTATCCTTGTATACTATTGACAGCGCTGTCATTTTCCGCGCTCGGGTTGTTTATTTTTTACATTTGGGCCGTGAGCTATCGTTCGGAACTTGAGCTTGCCCGAAAAAGGCGTTGGAACCCAGGAGGTAGTTATGGCCGTTACCATGGAACAAGTGGCTAAACATGCCGGAGTTTCGTTGAAGACCGTTTCACGGGTACTAAACAACGAGCAGGGGGTTAGCCGCAAGACTCAGGAAGTTGTCAGGCAATCGATTGAGGAGCTGGGGTTCGTTGCGAACGCGTCTGCGCGCCAGCTTGCTCGCGGTCAGGCCAGGGCGCTAGGGCTTTTTCTTCATTACGCGGATCACAGTTATGCAACCATGTTGCTCGATGGCGTTCTGAAGCAGAGTCAGGCCAGGAATTTCAGCGTCATGGTCCAGCTTCAGGCTCCACAAGAGCGGTCCAATTTGTCTTCCCTTCAAATGTATAAAGCCAACCAAATCGATGGGGTCATATTGGGGTCCGACGCCCAATACAATTGGGAGTTGATCGATGAAATTCGCAAGTACTGCATTCCGCACGTGCTCATTCAACCCGACCCGGATACGATCGACCTCTCCAGCGAAGAATTTGTCATCAAATTGACTGATCGGGAGGGAGCCTTCGAGGCAGTCGAGTATTTATTGAAATTGGGCCACCGGCGCATCGGTTTTATCTCCTGCGGCCTGAGTTTCGCCCACGGGAGAGAACGTTTGCAGGGCTACAAGGACGCATTGTTAGCCAATGGCCTCGAAATCGACCCCCAGCTCATTGCCAAAGGGGAGGGACAGTTTGGAGACGGATATACAGGGGCGCAAAGACTTTTAGACCTTAAATCCCCCCCTACAGCAATTTTTGCCAGCAACGACCAATCGGCCTTTGGGGCATTGAATTGCATCCTTCAAAATGGGTTGCAGGTGCCCGCGGATATTTCGATCATGGGGTTCGACGATGTTCCCTGGTCCTCCCAATTTACCCCGGCGTTAACCACGGTCCATCAGCCAATTCGAGATATCGGCAAGATGGCTACAGACTTACTGATCGACTATCTTTTGACGAAAAAGAAAGAAGAACAGATGGTCTTGGTTAAGACGAGCTTGATGATACGACAATCGTGCAGCCAATTCATTTCGCTATAAAAAAAAGGAAAACGCTATGCCGCAGGTTACTATCAAGGACAAACGGATCTTCGTTGACCAGACGCCCGTCGACCTCATCAGTGGGGAATTCCATTACTGGCGGGTCGACCCAGATTATTGGGGACCTATCCTGAAAGCTATCAAGGATTTAGACATCCAGACAATTTCAACCTACGTCAGTTGGCAGTTCCACGAGGTGGCGGAGGGCCACCTGGATTTTTATGGCGAGACCATGCGGTCGCGCAACCTGGATGGGTTCTTGAAGGAAGTAAAGGAAAACGGTTTCTGGCTTTTGGTCCGCCCGGGGCCTTTTATTCATGGCGAGACGCCTAATATGGGCGTCCCGGACCGGATTTACATGCACCATCGTCTGGATGCGTACTTCCAGGCTGAAACCAGGGCGTACGTTGAGCAGGTCGCCGAGGTTATCCGTCCTTATCTGGCTACCCATGGTGGACCCATCCTTGCCGTTCAGCCAGATAACGAGATCGAATGTTGGGATTATTTGTATGAGAAGGAATTGGGGTTGCGCGGAGGGGACGGCCTGTTTCAGGTTTTCCTTAGAGAAAGATACCCATCCATCGAGGCGCTGAATGAAAGTTGGGGAACGCATTATCAGGGTTTCGAGGGTGCCCAGGGATTTAATGGGGGCTACAAAGAATACCGGACGGACCGCAGGCGATTCCGGGACGCACTGGAATTCCGAAGCTGGTACGTGGCGCGCTACGCCGCCTGGTTGACCCGGACCTTCAAAGATGTCGGGATAGACGTGCCCATCTATTTCAATGGATATAAAAACTTCAACAAGGAACAAAACCTGGCGCAGCTTGCAGAAATTGGGGATTTCGCAGGGCCAAATTTGTACCCCACCGAGGAATTCAAAGGCGACCCGGACGAATTCCGCGCAATGCTGGAAGACCTTCGTTATTCCAAAGTCTATAGTGCCATCCCGTATATTTCCGAGATGCAGGCGGGAAATGCTCATGGGATGCATTACCCCCGGGGGCTGGCCGGACCGCGCCATTATCGCATGATGGCTGCCGGGGCCATCCTGTCTGGTATTTCCAGTTGGACCTGGTACATGTTGGTCAACCGGGATCAATGGTATGGGAGTCCAATCGACCAGATGGGCAGGAAGCCGTTGGAACTTTTTGAAGTTTACAAACAGATCGTCCGGGCGGCCCATTCCATGGATTTGAGCGATCTGAAGCAGCTAACCAGCAGTTGCGTTGCGATCCACCATTTGCATTTTATGGATCAAACCTCCACGGTAGACCTGTCGATCCTGAGGGCCTTCTACGATGCCGGGCTAGACTACGAATATTACGATCTTGAGTTAGGGGGACCGGCCAAACCCCTCATGTTTTACGCGGGCGCCACCTGGCTGCCGGGTGAGGAGCAACAAAAACTGCGCAGCTACGTTGAAGCAGGTGGGAATCTGGTCTTTTGCCAGACCACCCCGCGCGAGGATGAGCATTTGGAGCCCTGCGACATTCTCGGGTTGAACGAGCCCACCCGCAGCGTTGGGCGGTTGTACGTCCGCCACTTTGATACCGATCTTTTGGTCCGGCTTGGGGGCCAGAGTGCTCGCGTGGTAAATCCCGCGGAGATTCGGATCTACGAACCGGAAGAAGGCGACCTGCCCATTTGGGGGCGCCGCACGCCGTCCGTCGCCTTTGAGGATTCTTCCAGCGAGTGGGCGCGCAAGATGACCGGGTTAGCTTGCCAGGAGGATTTGTGTGTGGGCTATGTGCGTCCGCTTGGAAAGGGGAAGCTGATCGTCCTGGGAGTTCAGCCCAATGCCGAGCTGATCTCAGCCCTCCACCAGTTCCTGGGGGTGCCTATTCCCGTCCGGCCTATCGACGCCGTCGTCCAGACCAGCCTGTTCGCGGGAAAGGGGAGTTTTACGCTGGTCGCGGTCAATAATCAAACAGAAGCCCATCGGGTTCTCGTCCAATTGGATGCGAGCACCGTTCATGATGGGATGTATGTGTGTGAAGATTTGTTCAACCAGCTTCAGACATCGGAGAACATCCAGAAAGGAAGGCTCATCGTCACAGTTCCGGCTAAAGATGGATTGCTCCTAAGATTGACACCCCAGGCCTGAGATCTCATCTTGGGCAAACTCCCCCTCTCTTTTCAAGAATTAAGAGGTCGACCCTTACAATGGAGGCAGAAATGAATAAAGCAATCAAGAGAATGAAAGTAGAGATGCTTGCGCTGTCTGTGTTGCTGATCCTCGCAGTTTCACTTTCTGCGTGTGCTACCCCAGCAGCAACCACGGCTGCACCAACCGCACCGGCCGCCGCCCAGCCGGCCGCCACTTCACCTGCGAATGCCCAGCCTGAAGCTTCTGCTCAGCCCGCCGCAACCTCTGCGCCCACAGCCAGCCAGGAGATCACGCTCAGCATTTTGGATATCCACGATACGGAGGCGATCGATCAGTACGTCGCAGATTTCTCGACCGCCTTTGAGCAGGAACACCCCGGCGTCAAGGTGGTGGTGACCACCGCTGACAGTGGTTCCATCGACGCCAAGCGGCTAACGCTCTTCTCTGCCGGGCAAGAGCCGGATATCTTCTATTCGAACGCTGGCGAAACGCTCAATCAATACGTGCGCCAGGGTAAGGTGGCCGAAATTGAGAACCTGGTCGATCCTTCCCTCTGGCTTCCAGGACCCTTGGCTGGTTTCGAGTCCAACGACCACCTTTATGGCGTGACCCAAAAGCAAAATGTGGTGGGCCTGTGGTATAACGTGGGGCTGCTCAAAGATCTGAATTTGCAGCCTCCTACCACCTTCGAAGAGCTGGTGGATGTGAGCAACAAGGTAAAAGCCGCCGGCAAGATCCCCTTTGGGGTCGGCAATAAAGAGCAGTGGCCCATCGGCATCATCTATGATTACCTCACGTACAATTACTGCGGGCCGAACGCCCGGGAAAACGCCACCTTTAAGTCAGATCAATTCACCTGGGCGGATTCCTGCTTTGTGCAGGCAGCGCAAAAGACCGAGGAGCTCATCCAGGACGGCTTCTTCCCCACCGGCTTCAACGGCCTGAGCAACAACGATGCGGTAGGCCTGTTCTTCAACGACCAGGCTGCCTTCACCGTCAACGGCACCTGGATGATCGGGATCAGCAAGGATGCCGCTCCCCAGGGTTTCCAGATGGCCTTCATCGCCTGGCCGAACCCATCCGATGCTCCCTATCCCACGAACGGCGGTGAGGCCATCATCGGCTCCGTGGACGGCTGGGCTATCAGCGCCAGCAGCCAGCACAAGGACATCGCCGCCGAGTGGTTGAATAAGTGGGCCAAGGAGAGCCCCGCCTACAACGTGGTCGCGGGCGGCCTTCCGATCATTCCTGGAGATGAGCCACAAGAATTCGCTCTTGAAATCGATCGCGGATCTCTCCGCAAAATCCCAATACACCTTCCCCTCCGGCGATCGCGTGGTTCCATCGATCATCGCCCAGGCCTGGTTGAACAACTTGCAATCCCTGGCAGGGGGCAACATGACGCCCGAACAATTCGCCCAGGCGATGGCGGACGCCGTTCAGAAAAACAAAGCCGATTTCCAGTAGAGCGTTTGAAGGGTTAAGCTCCATGGGCCAGAGCCGTTTTCTTTCATACTTGCTTTATCGAAGCGAGGTTGGCTCTGGCCCAACGTTATTCATGCGGAGGGAGAGGATGATACTAAAAAAGGCGAATCTGAACAAAGCCTTGATGATTGGGACCTTTCTAGCGCCAGCCCTGGCTTTTTACCTGGTCTTTTACCTGTATCCGGTGGTGTCCAGCGTCGTCCTGGGCTTCTACCGCTGGGACGGTATTAGCATCGCCAGGCAATTTGTCGGTATCGACAACTATAAACAGATGTTCCAGGATCCGAACTTTTGGAATAGCCTGGTGATCAATATTAAAGCGGCGGTATTCTCCCTGATCCAGCTCCCGATCGCATTATTATTGGCCGAATTGTTGTCCAAATCTGGGCCGCTTATGCGTTTCTTCCGCTCCGTGCTCTTCATTCCCCAGATGTTATCCACGGTTGCAGTCGCGTTATTGTGGACCATGATCTATCACCCCGTCAACGGCCTGGCCAATCACCTTTTAGCAGCCTTCGGCCTCCCTCCCTTCAACTGGCTGGGAGACCCAAACAATGCCCTGATGAGCGCCATCCTGGCCACTATCTGGGCGGGATTCGGCTTTCACATGATCCTACAATTGGCCGGGCGGGCGTCGATCCCCACCGAGCTTTACGATGCGGCCAGCCTGGAGACCTCCAACCCGCTGCAGGTGTTTTTTCGCATCACCCTGCCACTGCTGCGGGAGACCATTACGATTTCCCTGGTGATGATCATTGCGGGGTCGTTCTCGTACTTGATGGGCTTCTTCTGGGCGCTAACCCAGGGGGGCCCCGAACAAGGCACCCAAATCGTGGGCATTTACATCTACATTCAGGCGTTCAAAAACTTAAGGGTGGGGTACGCTAACGCGGTCGCCGCGGTCATCCTGTTTATGCTCACGGCCGTTGTCCTGATAATCATCAAGTTCGGCTCTCGGGAGCGGATTGAGTTCTGATGGTTCCATTTCGAAGACCTGGAGGTGCTTTTTGAATACTCCTTCTGCCCCTCTTTGGGGGCTTCACCGTAAAAACACGCGCGGATTCGGCAGATACTTCATTCTGACCATCGCTAGTATCTTCTCCGTCTTCCCGATTTATTGGCTGCTTACCACTGCGTTCAAAACGCGCACCGAGTTCTTTCAAAATATCTTTGGGTTGCCCCATCAATTCAATTTCGAAAATATCTTCCAGGTGCTGAAAGATCCATCGCTGCTGAAATTTTATGCCAACAGCACGCTCATCACCCTCTCGACGATCATCCTGGTGCTGATCGTCGGAACGATGGCCGGGTACGTTTTAGCGCGCTTTGAGTTTAAAGGGAGAGACGCCTTCTTCTTCGTTCTCTTGCTGACCCAATTGATTCCTCTCACGGTGATCGTCATCCCTTTGTACTCCAGTCTGGCAAGTCTGAAATCTCCTGGGCGATCGAGCCTACTATGGCCTCATTGGCTCGATGGTGGCGCTCAATTTGGGCGTGGCCGTGCTCTTCACGCGGGGCTTTTTCAGGACGCTTTCTAAAGAATTGTTAGAGGCTGCCCGGCTTGATGGGTGTGAGGAGCTGCAAGTCTTTTGGTATATCGCCCTTCCGCTGGCGCGTGGGGGGCTGATCGTGCTAGTCATCATCGTCTTTATTTAATACCTGGAACGAGTATTTCCTTTCGCTGATCATCATTCCGGACGTCCCTAAATATACGCTTCCATTGGGCTTGATTTACTATCAAGGCCAGTTCCAGACCCTTTATCCTCAATTGGCGACTACGATTTTCCTGGCCACCATTCCGACGATTATCCTATATTCCTTTTTCCAGGAACAGATCATCAAGGGGATTGGGGCGGGTGCTGGGGCAACAAAGGGGTGAACTGGACACTTACGAGGCAAGATTGTACGAATGAAGCAATTTCACTATTGAAGAGAGGACGAATTAATATTTTATGAAAAAGACGATACAGATCAATGGTAAATGGTTTACAGACCGCTCTGGGCGGGTGATGATCCTGCGGGGAGTTAACCTGGGGGGAAGCTCCAAAGTGCCGAGGATTCCGAATGGGGCTACGCACCTTTTGGATAACAATCACAACCATCGTGAGGTTAGCTTTGTTGGCAGGCCGTTTGCATTGGATCAAGCCGACCAGCACTTTGAGCGCTTGAAAACCTGGGGATTCGATTTTCTGCGCTTCATCGTCACCTGGGAAGCCATCGAGCATCGGGGGCCGGGAAGTTATGATACGGGATATTTAGATTATCTGTGTAAAATCATCGAGAAGGCTGGTCAACACGGCATCAATCTATTCGTTGATCCACATCAGGACCTTTGGAGCCGGCTCTCTGGAGGATGTGGCGCTCCCGGGTGGACTTTTGAAGCGATTGGATTGGAACCATCTAGGTTTTCGGAAACTTGCGCAGCGCTGCTGCATACCGATTACCTGGATATGCACCCGAGCATGTACTGGGTACCTAATTATAAGCGTTATGCCGCCGCCACCATGTTCACCCTGTTTTATGGAGGCAATGACTTTGCGCCACTGACGAAGATCGACGGCGAGCCGGCCCAGGAGTATTTGCAGCGCCATTTCTTCAATGCGCTGAAACAGGTTGTCATGCGCCTCAAGAGCCTACCCAACGTGATTGGATATGAATGTATCAACGAACCGTCTCCCGGCTACATTGGTTGGCCCGATCTGAATCAATCCTGGATGCCGAGATTGGGGGGCGACCGGGGAGTGATGCCTACCCCCTATCAATCCATGCTATTAACCGAAGGGTATCCGCAGGAAGTCGATGTTTGGGAGAACACGATTAGTGCACCTGAACGACTGGGGAAGCGCCGCGTAAACCCGCGGGGTGTGCGCGCCTGGAGGGCAGGGTACCATTGCGTCTGGAAGGAGAATGGAGTCTGGAGTGTGGATAGAGGGGGGAAGCCTCGATTGGATCAACCCGATTATTTTTCCCACGTAGGCGATCACCCAGTCAATTTCGTTCAGGATTATGTTTCCAGCTATATTGCCCGGTTTGCTCGTGAAATCCATGCCGAGGATACAGATGCGGCCATTTTCGCTGCGGCCCCAATGTGGGAACCCGCTTTTCCAAGGCTAGGCCAACATGAAATTCAAAATTTTGTAAATGCTGCCCATTGGTACGACCCATTTGCCATCGAAAGTAAATTCTTTTCCCCAGAATTCGGATTTAATCTTGCCACGGGGCGACCGATCCTGGGGAAAGAGAAAGTCTGGGATTGGTATGCATACAATTTCAAAACCATCAAGGAAATATCCGAAAATTCTATAGGAGACGTTCCGGTGCTCGTCGGAGAGTTTGGGGTTTGCTTCGACATGAACGGGCGCAGCGCTTATCGCACTGGTGATTTCTCCATGCAAGAACAAGCCATGGATGCTTTTTACTCCGGATTGGAAAAGAATCTTCTGAGCTCCACCATCTGGAATTACACCAGCGATAATGATAATTGCTGGGGGGACCAGTGGAACGGGGAGGATTTCTCGATCTATAGCGAAGACCAGCGCAGCGACCCCGGTGATATCCATTCCGGTGGGCGCGCTTTGAGGGCGCTCGTCCGCCCTTATGCCCGGAAGACTTCTGGCAAGCCGATCTCGATGAGCTTTGATTATCAGAAACGCATCTTCCAGTACAAGTTTGAAGCTTCACCTCAAATCGACGCGCCCACAGAGATCTTCGTGCCGCGCCACCAATATCCTAACGGCTATTCAGTGGAAGTGACGGATGGAAAGTTTGAGAAAGATCAAGAAAATCAGGTATTGATCTACTGGCCTTCGAGCCAAGGGAATACCCATCGCATAATCATCAAGGATGAGATGGGCTCTTAGTTAAAACGAAAATCTCTCATTCATCCTTATTCCACATTCCATAGGCGTTTTTGAGTAAAGGCCCTCGCTTTTCCCTGCCAAGGTGGGGGCTTTTGCGATACTCCAGATATCCGACACTCTCACCGACATTAAACATGCAATCTAAAATTTTTTAATGGTTTTATGGCTAATTCTCACGAAGGACCTTGTTTTTTTTGTTTGTGCAAGAGCGGGTAAGATTCCCGCCAATTTCCGGGTTTTGTTGTTTAGCTAACAAATCCCGGAAATTGTGGATTGAAAGCCAGGAGGAATGTTCCTATAATCCATAAACATAACAACAGTAGAGTAAACAACAAGAGTTTAATAAATGGAGAGAAATGAACATTCTTCTTTGGACTTTACAAGCATTATTGGCAATTCTGTTTTTGATGTCTGGCGTTAATAAACTCCTGCGTAGCAAGCAGCAGCTCTCGACTCAGATGCATTGGGTGGAAGATTTTTCCCCGCTGGTCATCCAACTGATTGGTGGGGTCGAGGTTTTGGGCGCGGTGGGGCTGATATTGCCTGCCCTCACCGGGATTTTGTCCTGGTTGACGCCGCTGGCGGCAGCCGGGCTGGCCCTGGATATGGTTGGCGCGTCACTCGAGCATATTCGCCGGGGTGAGTTTTCAGCGGTTGGGATGACCGGCATCTTACTGGTTTTGACTGCTTTTGCAGCTTATGGCCGGTTTGTTATCCTGCCACTCTAATCTAGTAGGTCTTGAGGAGATATCACAATGGCAACAGATACCATGAATGCCGTGTGCATTAGCGCGCATGGTGGGCCAGAAGTATTGGAGCTGGCTGAGATGCCCTGACCTTATCCTGGGGCCTTCTATCAGAATCGAGCTTATGCCTGGGTCCAGATTGCTTGGCGGGATTGCGGCTCTCCACTGCCTCCAACCGGAGCAGTCAGTGCTGCGACCACCTCTGCAGCTTTCGCGGCCGCCGAACTGATCTTGTTTCCCCGGCTCCATTGGATGCCTGCGCCAAAGATGGCTCAGCTCCACAGCATAGCGACAGTCTGCGGTGATGGGTGGATGGCGAGGCTCTCTGCAAAGGCGCTGGCCTGTGAAAACCAGGTGAGCAGGAAATCGGCCAGTTCTTCCTGCACTGCCGCCTCGAGCATGGGCTCTAACTGCTTATCGGGTGGCCCGCAGTGGGCATCCATGGCCGCGAGGAATTCAAATACGGTGGCGACCAGTTGGCTCAACCGTTCCAGCGAGAGGACTCCCGCCGAGGAGCTTTTTGGGTTGAGCCAGTCGCGAAACCCTTCGCGGGCATAACTGTCCAGTAGATCGTACTTGTCCTCGTAATGCGCGTAAAAAGTGGCCCGGTTGACCTCCGCACGGTCGGCAATATCCTGGATGGTGATGGTCTGGAAGCCTTTTTCGTTCATCAGATCGAAAAAAGCCTGGTTGATCAGCTTTCGGGTGCGTTTGACCCGTGGGTCTTCGCGTTTTTTTTCTGTTTGTGTCTCGATCACTTCCGCCTCCAGTGACGACCCCCTTTTAGAATGAAAGAAGGGCCCAAGGGCTAAAGGTATTATAATCCACAACTGTATTATATCCAACACGTGTTCACTTAGCCCGTAAAAAGGCGTCTCCCAATAAAAGGGCTGTCCGCCCGCTCAGAGTGGACAGCCCATTGGGAATAGCTTTGAGGGCTTACCGCTCAACGGTCAAAAGGACGCCATTTTTCGATGGGTCCTGCAAGAACAGTCCATCCTCCGTCTGGCTCATCGAGACATCCGCGGCGGCCAGCCGGTCGCTGACCTGTGCGAGAGCGTGCGAGTCGGGCAGCTTGGCGGTGAAAAATTGCATGCCCGTCGCATCGGCCGGAGGGGGTGGAGCGCCAATACCTTGCCAGGAATTCAATCCGATGTGGTGGTGATACCCACCGGCGCTGACAAAGGCTGCCTGGAAAGCGTTGGATTGGCCCATCACGTCAAAACCCAGCAGGCCATGATAGAAATCCACCGCTTCCTGGACATCTCGCACGTGAAGATGCACGTGCCCCACACGGATTCCCTTGGGGAGCGGGAGGTCCAACCGGTCGTCGTCTTTCAACAGACCGAACAGCGCCTCCAGGTCCAGCGGTTCGCGCCCATCGCTCAGGCTGCCGTCGGCCCGGCGGGCGACGAACTCCCCCTTCTCGACCCCAAACCAGCCATCCTCGGGACTTTCGGCGTAGAGCTCGATCCCGTTCCCCTCCGGATCGTTCAGGTAGGTGGACTTGGTCATGATGTGATCGGTGGGATAATTGCGCACCTTGCGGGTAAACAAGCGCGCCACCGCTCGCGCCAGATCTCGCCGGCTGGGGAAGAGGATCGCGAAGTGGTACAGCCCGGTGGTGTGCGGATATCGTTTTACGCCAGGCCGTTCGACCAGGTGCAGCAGGTCCTCACTGCCTGCCCCAAGGCCAGCCCGTTTGCCTTCCCGCCAGTGCAGGTGGAGGCCCAGCGCTTGCTGGTAAAAGGCAATCTGGTGATCGAGATTGGCTACAGTCAGAGCGACCCGCCCAAGCCGGGTGGCTGGATGGATCGAGAATTCGGTCAGAGTGGAAGATTGTATTTGCGTGGTCATTTTCTTGCTTCTTTTTGGGGATAGCTCTCGGACACCCTTTCAAACGGATTTTTATGGGTGCTTTAGGATGGACGATTGTCGTTTATTCAACGACTGTAGATAATATAACGTGAGTACGGGATAAGGCGACAGAAGGACTCCGAATAGAGTAAACTGTGGTCACCACAACCGGTTTGCTCTAGAGGAGATCCCAATGGACAGTTTACTCGAGTTGTTCTGTGATGTCGATGATTTTTGCAAAGGCTTTCTCCCGTTTTATGAACAGCAGTTGGTCCAGAGCGGTCTTCAAACCCGCCACCGGGATCGCTCGCTGAGCTTGAGTGAAATCATGACCATCCTCATCTACTTCCATCAATCCCATTACCGCAACTTCAAGGCCTACTACTGTGAGGATGTCTTGCCGCACCTGCGCGGCGAGTTCCCCGGGCTGGTCAGTTACACTCGCTTTGTGGACTTTATTCCCTCCGCCCTCATGCCTTTATGTGCCTATTTCCACACCACCTGCTTGGGGGACTGCACGGGGCTGTCGTTCATCGATTCCACCGCGATTGACGTGTGTCTGACCCAGCGCATCGCTTCGCACAAGGTCTTTGCCGGTCTGGCCGAGCGGGGCAAGACCTCCACGGGCTGGTTTTTTGGCTTCAAACTGCACCTGGTGATCAATGACCGCGGCGAACTGCTCAATATCCAGCTCACTCCCGCCAATGTCGATGATCGCCAACCGGTCCCACATCTGGCGCACACCTTGTTTGGCAAGCTGTTTGGCGATAAAGGCTATATTTCCCAACCGCTGCATGACCTGCTCCAACAAACCCTGGGACTGGACTTGATCACTAAGCTGCGCAACAACTCCAAAAATCGCCTGCCGATGACTTTGACGGATCGCTTGCTGCTGCGCAAACGGGCCATTGTTGAATCGGTGATTGATCAATTGAAAAATATCTCCCAAATTGAGCATTCCCGTCACCGCAGCGTGCGCAACTTTGTAGTCAATTTGCTGTGCGGACTGATTGCTTATGCCCGCCAGCCCAAGAAACCGTCGTTAGGCCGAGATGTCCTGGCAGGCCTGCCCGCCTAACCCGTACTCACGTTAATATAATTATTTACATCGACAATGTCAATAATCAAAGATCAACCTTTGTTGCATAACCGACAGTAAGGGGGAATTGTTGTCCAGGTTCTGATGAATGAGAATACTGGTTGCTGCAACCAGTGTTCTCATCCCTGGCCGGGCAGACTGGAGTATTTTACTGCGTCTCATCCACTCCTAATTTGCTACGATACGCAAACCAACCCACACACAGCGCGCTGAGTAGGTGAGAACCAGTATCCATCTGTTTGTTGTTTTGCAGCGTCCACCCTCAAGAACGCGGGGATTTCGGTTCTTGGATCATAACTGGCAGGATGAACCTGGTGGGTCAGTTGGCACGGACCTTGGGCCGGACGCAACCGGTATTAGTTGCGGTAGATAGGGGCAACATTTTACCAACCAATTTTGGGACAGACACGTATTAAATTAATACTTGACATCGTTTTGAAAATATGTTATTCTATTATATAGAAACAGATTCCACATAGCAGAATTTCAAAATGAAAACCTTGATGAATTCTGATCCTAAATACCCGGTTGATACGATCATCAAAGCTGCAGCCTTGATTGATGCCCTTGGGGAATCTAAGCAAGAGTTGGGCATTAAGATATTAAGCGAACGGGTGGGGTTAAGCGCCAGTACGACCCACAGACTGCTGGACACTTTAGTATCCATTGGGTATGTCCAGCGCAATCCTTACACGCATCAATATAAACTTGGGATTGGCCTGTTTCAAATTGGCGTACGCGTGCTCGGCCAATATGGGATGAACCCGGACGTCCGTACAGTCCTGGAGGAACTCGCCGAAACAACAGGTGAGACAGCAAAGCTCGGGGCCAGATTTAACGGGAAGATGGTTTATCTTGGGTTGGTGGAGAGCTCCAATCCATTAAGATTTACCGGTCATGTAGGCTCTTGGGCGCCACTGCATTGCACGGCAATGGGGAAGATGTTGCTGTCCACGCTGTCGTGCGAGGAGCAGGATGAATTAATAACCAACCTGCTTCCTCTAAAGCAATACACCTGCAATACGATTACCGATAAAGATGAGCTGCTAAATCAGCTGCAAGTTATCCGCAAACTGGGATATGCCCTCGACGATGAAGAATTCTTGATCGGCTCACGGGGCATTGCCGCTCTCGTTCAGAGCATGCAAGGACAGTCGGTTACAGCGGTTAGCATCTCTGGTCCTTCTGCAAGACTCTCAGAAGAAACATTACTTTCCGATTTACCCGCCATCCGAAAAGCAAGCGAACAGCTATCCAAAGTAACCATCCTCTAGACAAAGCATTGCCGAAAAGGGGTCGCTATGAGTGGTGAGTTTATCCTTAGGGCAGAAGGAATCTCGAAAACTTTTCCCGGCGTTCAAGCGTTAAAAGAAGTCGATTTTGATCTATATGCGGGTGAGGTGCACGCACTTCTGGGGGAAAATGGCGCTGGAAAGAGCACGTTAGTAAAAATTCTCACGGGCGTCTATATCAAAGATAAAGGCTCCATTTGGATGAATGACCAACGGGTCAATTTCCAAAGCCCCCTGGACGCGATGCAATTGGGGATCAGCGTCATCCATCAAGAATTGAGCCTTGCCCCTCACCTGGATGTGGCCAGTAATATCTATTTGGGACGTTTTCCATCCAAAGGGGGATTCCTGGGGAAAAGCTTCGGATGGATTGACTGGGGAAGTCTCTATAAACGAGCCCAGGAGATGCTGACGGACCTGAGTATTCAGGTGGATCCACATGACCTGGCAGGGGATTTGTCTGCCTCCAAAGCACAGATGGTGGAAATCGCTCGAGCCCTTTCGATAGATAGTCGGATCATTTTTATGGATGAGCCGACTTCTTCTTAAGCCTGGGAGAGCAAGAAGAGCTCTTCGAAAAGATCAACGAGCTGAAGAAAAGAGGCGTGTCGATCGTATATATCTCCCATCGCCTCGAAGAAGTGTTAAAGATCGCCGATAGGATCACGGTCTTCCGGGATGGCCACAATATCGCCACTGTTCAAGCGGCCGAGTCGGATATTAACAGTCTGGTCAGCATGATCGTCGGGCGTGACACCACGGAACGTTATCCCAAGAAGCAGGTTCAACGCGGGGAGGTTGTGCTTAAAGTTGAGGAATTGTCTCGAAAGAAGGTTCTGAATGACATCAGCTTCGAGCTACACCGGGGAGAAATCCTCGGGTTCGCAGGATTGGTCGGATCGGGGCGCACGGAGCTGGCACGGGCAATTTTCGGGGTAGATCCGATTGATGGGGGCAAGATCTGGATCGAAGGCAAGCTGGCCAAAATTCGTTCAACCAAAGACGCCATGCATTATGGCCTGGCTTTCCTGACCGAGGACAGAAAGAAAGAAGGGCTGCTCTTAAATCTGAGCATTATCAGCAACGTCATGATGGCGGCGATTAACTGCGACCGGGTGGAGAAAGAATACAGCTCGGGGTCGCCGCGCCTGGGCTTTCTGTCGTTCAAGAATTTAAGGCAGAAAACCAGGCAATATATTACGACCCTGGCCCTGCGCGCTCCGTCCCTGGAGACCGAAGTTCAATATTTAAGCGGGGGGAACCAGCAAAAGGCCGTCATCGCCAAATGGTTGATGACCCGCGCAAAGATATTCATCTTTGACGAGCCAACGCGTGGGATCGACGTGGGGACCAAGCCGGAGGTGTACCGGCTCATGGAGGACCTGGCCGAGCAAGGGGCCGCGGTCATCATGATCTCTTCGGAAATGCCTGAGGTGATTGCGATCAGCGATCGGATCTTGGTTATGTGCCAGGGTACGATCACCTCTGAAATTGATCGGGAACAAGCCAATGAAGAGCTCATCATGCGCTTTGCCACTACGAAGGAACGGGTAATGATGGATGCCTCAAGTTAATTGGGCGCCCGATCAGGTTGCTAATTCTCTTTGGGCGGTCGCACTTTAGAATTCCCTTTATCGATTCTCTCTTTTCACCTAATCCAGATTTATTGTCTTTTATCGGCTAGATTTCAGTAAATCGTTATAGAAAGATCAACGACCTTTGGAAATGAATCTCTATTTCCATGAGGGGATGGCTCTATTCTTAATTTTCGCCGGCTAAGACGGCCAGATCTACGCTACGACCGAAATTGGACTGGATAAATCAAATTTCGCTTGAAAAAGGAGCAGGTAAATGACCGAGTTCATTCGATACAAAAATGACGGCCCAGTCAAAAGAGCGAATAAATGGGCAAGAACTCTTACGTTCCATTCGTAAGAACAGCACCTTCATGGTGTTGATCCTCCTTTGGGTGGGGCTCTCGGTCGCATCACCTCATTTCCTCACGAAGGATAATATTCTGAATATCCTGTTGCAGGCTTCCAATATCGGGATTATTGCCTGGGGGATGACGCTGGTTATCATTGCTGCCGAGATCGACCTCTCGGTAGGCTCGGTGGAGGCTCTGGCAGGAAGCACGGCAGCGGTGCTCATGGTGACCTTGAAGATGCCGGCCGTAATTGGCATTCTCGGTGCTCTGGCCGCTGGATTGGTTTCCGGTATGATCGCCGGGTTCTTTACGTCGCGGGTGCGGATTCCCTCCTTTATCACGACTTTAGGAATGATGAGCGTGGCCCGCGGGTTTGCCTTGATCATGACAGGGGGGAGGGCCGTGTACGACCTCCCGGATATTTTCAAGTTCATTGGACAGGGGAAAATATGGATTATCCCGTTTCCGGTGATCCTGGCTCTGATCGTTTTCGTAATCACCTGGATCATTCTCCGCTTTACGCGCTTCGGGGTGAGCGTCTACGCTATCGGGAGCAATGAAGAAGCTGCCCGGCTTTCGGGAATCGATCCGGCCAAGGTACGCCTCATCATATTGATCATCAGTGGGATTTTTGCGGCAATCGCCGGAATGATCGTGGCTTCCCGGCTTAATTCCGGGAACGGCACGGTCGGGGCGTCAGACAATTTGGATGCGATTGCCGCCGTGGTGATCGGGGGAGCATCGCTCCTGGGCGGTGTGGGCACCCTTCCAGGCACCCTGATCGGCGTTCTCCTAGTTAGCTCAATTCATAATGGGTTGAATTTATTGGCCGTATCCGCTTACTGGCAGGATGTCGCCATTGGCACCTTGATCTTACTGGCCGTACTTTTAGATTATCTCACGAAAGCCAAACGCCGGAGTTGACCTGATCTAACCGGGAATGGATTTATCTTGCGAGAAGAGGAGGTGTGAAGAAAAAAAGGCCAGATCTTTGTCGATGAATGCCTAGATCGATCGTTCAATATCCATTCACTCGTCAGTACGAAAGGAGGCTAAGATGTTTGCAACAAAGAACCTCAGAAGTGCCCTTTACATAGTGACCTGCCTGATGCTCGCTGGTGCGATCATGTTGTCTGGCTGCGGGCAGGCTACTTCTACCCCCGCAGCAACTCAGGCTAATTCAGCGCCAACGCAGGCGGGTGTTAGTGCGACTCAGCCTGGGTCTGAGGCCCAACAAGGGCCGACTGCTGCGCCAGGAACGAAGAAGATCCGTCTGAGCCTGGTGTTAGGGGACATGTCGAATCCATTCTTCAGCACGCTAGGAGATGCGGCCAAGGCAGAGGCGCAGGCAGCCGGGAACGTGGATCTGACGGTGCTGGGCGCCACGACGCTGGAGGAGCAGGTCAAGGCGGTCGAGGATCAAATCTCGGCCAAGGTGGACCTGATCGGGGTAGCGCCGATCGACGCGCAGGGGATCACGCCGACGGTGGAGAAGGCCAATGCCGCCGGGATCCCGATCATCACGGTAGACGAGAACGCGGCAGGGGGGCAGGTGGAGGCGTACATTGCCACGGACAACGTTCAAGGGGGAGCGTTGGCGGGTGAGTGGCTGGTGAAGGCGATGGACGGCAAGGGGAAACTGGCGATCATCGAAGGCGGCGCTGGGTCCTCGACCAATAACGCTCGCTTGCAAGGGCTTCACAGCGTGATCGACGGCACGGACATCCAGGTGGTGGCGTCGCTGCCGGCGGATTGGGCGCGGGACAAGGGCTTGCAGGTGATGAACGACATTTTGACCGCGAACCCCGACCTGAGCGCGGTGATGGCGATGAACGATGAGATGGCCTTGGGCGCAGTTCAAGCGATCAAGGCTGCTGGGAAGCAGGACCAGATCAAGCTGGTGGGATACAACGGTGCGCTCGAGGCCATCAAGAGTGTCTACACAGGAGACCTGGCCGCTGACGTGGTCCAATATCCTGAAGAGATGGGCAAATTGTACGTAGATTGGGGAATCAGGATCCTGAACGGCCAAAAGCCCCCGAACGTCAACATTCACCCGGCGGTCAGCGTGGTCGATACGCAAATAGCCCACAAGGCAATCGCCGCGATATCCGGCCAGGCGCTCGTTTACCCCTCGGTAGCTGGTTATGTTCCTACGAAGAAGATTCGCGTGAGCCTGGTGTTAGGGGACATGTCGAATCCATTCTTCAGCACGCTAGGAGATGCGGCCAAGGCAGAGGCGCAGGCAGCCGGGAACGTGGATCTGACGGTGCTGGGCGCCACGACGCTGGAAGAGCAGGTCAAGGCGGTCGAGGATCAAATCTCGGCCAAGGTGGACCTGATCGGGGTGGCCCCGATCGACGCGCAGGGGATCACGCCGACGGTGGAGAAGGCCAATGCCGCCGGGATTCCAATCATCACGGTGGACGAGAACGCGGCAGGGGGGCAGGTGGAGGCGTACATTGCCACGGACAACGTTCAAGGGGGAGCGTTGGCGGGTGAGTGGCTGGTGAAGGCGATGGACGGCAAGGGGAAACTGGCGATCATCGAAGGCGGCGCTGGGTCCTCGACCAACAACGCTCGCTTGCAAGGGCTTCACAGCGTGATCGACGGCACGGACATCCAGGTGGTGGCGTCGCTGCCGGCGGATTGGGCGCGGGACAAGGGCTTGCAGGTGATGAACGACATTTTGACCGCGAACCCCGACCTGAGCGCGGTGATGGCGATGAACGATGAGATGGCCCTGGGCGCAGTTCAAGCGATCAAGGCTGCTGGGAAGCAGGACCAGATCAAGCTGGTGGGATACAACGGTGCGCTCGAGGCTATCAAGAGCGTCTACACCAAAGACCTGGCTGCTGACGTGCGTTCCAATACCCCGAGGAAATGGGGAAGCTGTTTGTGGATTGGGCCGGCCGGATTTTAGACGGCCAAAAGCCCCCGAACGTCAACATTCACCCGGCTGTGAACGTGGTCGATACGCAATTACTGGCTAAATTGGAGCTGGCAGTAGGTCAATAAACAGATGGACACGGGCTTACCGGGGTCACTCTCGGTAAGCTCCCTGGCAAGTTTATTTGTACGATTAAACATCAATTCTTCAATTTGAGGAGGAAATATGACGACAGAGGCTGGTAATAACAAACAAACAGTAATCACCCCCATCGGTGTGCAGGAGATCGATGTAACTACGCACCGCCCTTACGACCCCAAACAGATTTACGGCCAGACGCAAGTGGATTGGGAGATCCGGATCGACACGGAGAGTTTGCGGAAAAAGCGCCTCGATCGCGCCAGAACCTATATGAAAAAGAACGGCTTGGGTGCTTTTCTGTTCTTCCAGCATTACAACATCCGTTATATTACTGGCACGTATGGCGGCATGTGGCAGACCTTCGACAAGCTGTTTCGCTACGTGCTGTTGATCGGAGACGCCGACCCGATCATGTTCGAGGTTCCGGGAGTGGATTATATCTGCCAGCGCCAGGGCGCTCCCTGGATAAAGGATTGGCGTCCGGCCATCATCTGGCGCTCTGAATTCGACAACAAGTACGAAATTGCCCGGAAATTCGCTGCTGAAATTAAAGAGCTCCTGGTCAAGAATGGCGCCGGTGGTGAAAAGGTCGGCATCGACCTGATCGACGCGGCTGGGTATGCTGCCTTAATGGAGGTGGGTATTAAAGTCGTAGATGGTACTCGTGCAATGCAAGAAGCCGTTATGTTCAAGATGCCTGAAGAGCTCGAAATCCTCAAGCAGGCTTGCGCTATACAAGATTCCTGCTATTGGGTGGTTGATAATATGCTGCGCCCCGGAATTAAGGAAAATGATCTAAAAGCCGCGATCGTGGCTGAAGCTTATCGCCTGGGCGCTGAGCGTTTTGAACAAATCACGATGGCTACTGGCGGCCGCACCAATCCATTCTGGCGGAGTGGCTCCACAGATAAAATCCTGCGCTACGGGGACATGGTCCTGATCGATATTTGCCTTCAGTACAATGGCTACAATACCTGCTATTACCGCAACTTTGTCGTCGGCGAAAAGCCCACCCCGCTACAGAAACAACTCCATAAAGAATGCTATGACCTGGTGTACGGCGCCATCAACCTGATTAAGCCGGGCAATACGACCGCGGATGTGGCTAAGTTCTGGCGCGATTGTGGGTATGGTGATGATGGTTGGGGATCCGTATCGTTGCTGCAATTTGGGCATGGCCTCGGGACGACGAATCACGAGCCGCCATTTATCGATATCGCCAACGCGATCAATCACCCGGTTACTTTCCAGAAAGGCATGTACTTGGCAATCGAGAATTACGTTGGAAAGCCGGGCCTTTCAGAAGCCGCTCGCCTCGAAGAGAATCTGGTGGTGAGTGATGATGGCGCAGTGGTCTTTTCTCTCTACCCCTTCCCGGATTACTTCAAAGAGTAGCTATTGAGCTTTCCGGAAAGTTGAGGCCATCTCAAAAGTAGGGGCACGGAGTTAACGTCCAGCATATTTGAACCACACCGCCCGGATAACACCTTACCTCATCCCCCATCCCTTCCCCTCAGCTCTGCTTGCTTCGCGATCCGCAGGCGGAGAGGGGAAGGGGCCAGGGGTAGAGGTGAGGCTCAGGCTAGAGAATTAGCGAGAAAACCACTCAGCCAACCCTAAGAGATATATCCTTCACTCAAATTGCCGGAGATTAATGGATCAATCCGCCAACCGGTCTCTCAGAAATACGGATGTGTGTCTGCTTGCCTCAGGAAGGATGGACGAGCTGGCGGATTGGTTCATTAGTAGAGAAGCTCAATCAAAATAAACGAGGATCTCTCGGACGATCGATTCCTTTTCAAACGGAGTGCCCTAATGACGGTTGATGTCGAACAATATATCGATTGGTTTCAGAGAATGTTGACGGTCCGCTCTTTTGAAGAGATGGCTTACAGGCTATATACTTCAGGAGAGTTGCCGGGGGTGATGCACTATGCCATTGGCCAGGAGGCGGTGTCGGTTGGGGCAGCCGCTGCTCTCAGAAAGGATGACTATATCACCAGCACCCACCGCGGTCACGGGGATGTGATTGCTAAAGGGGCCAGGCCGGACAGAATGTTTGCAGAGCTGATGGCAAAAGAGACCGGATATTGTCGCGGGAAGGGTGGCTCATTGCACATCATGGATTTCGACAACGGAGTCCTGGGAGCGAACGGAATCGTCGCAGCCGGTGTCCCTATTGCGACGGGGGCGGCCCTCTCGATCCGGCTGCGGGGCACCGACCAGATTGTAATCTGCTTCATAGGCGACGGCGCAATTGCCAACTCGGCGTTCCACGAAGGCTTTCACCTGGCTGCCCTGTGGAAGTTGCCTTTGATCGTAGTGCGCCATAACAATCAATATGCCGAATCCACACCCGTGAAAGATTACCAGGCCATGCCGAATGTTGCCCAATGGGTTCGCGGCTACGGCGTGGAAGTGGCTGAGATTGACGGCAACGATATAAAACAGGTCTATCAGACGGTGAAGAGTTTTGTGGATCGCGCTCGTGAAGGGGAGGGACCTTTCTTCGTGGACTGCCTGACCTATCGCTGGATGGGCCATAACGTAGGGGATCCAGCAGCGTACCGCCCCTCGGGTGAGCTTGAAATCTGGAAACAAAAGGACCCGATCAAGCGTCTGGAAGATTTTCTCCTTGAGGAAATCAAGCTTCCCATAACGGAAATTGAAAGCATCAAAAAAGGCGTCAGCGACATGATCGATGCGGCCGTCCAGTTTGCGGAAGAAGTTCCGGACGTGAAAGCCGAAGATGCCATGACTGACATATACGTCTGAATCCAGAGGTGTAGTGATGCGCGAAATTACTTATCGTGACGCCATAAACGAGGCTCTCAGAGAGGAATTGGAACGCGACAATCGGGTATTTCTGCTGGGTGAAGATATTCAAGATCCCTGGATGGGCACCTATCGGGTAACAGGCGGGCTTTCTCCTGATTTCGGCGTTGAGCGCATCCGCAACACACCGATCTCGGAAGCGGCAATCGTCGGGGCCTCCGTGGGCGCGGCGCTAACCGGGATGAGGCCTGTCGCGGAAATCATGTACATTGACTTCATGACCATCGCGATGGATCAGACTGTAAACCAGGCGGCCAAGATACGTTATATGTCCGGCGGGCAGGTAAAGGTGCCTCTGGTTATCCGCACGCAGGGGGGAGCCGGTCGCTCGATGGGAGCTCAGCATTCCAATAGCCTCGAGGCCTGGTTTGTCCATATCCCTGGGCTATATGTCGTCATGCCGTCGACGCCCTATGATGCCAAGGGTCTGATGAAGGCCTCCATCCGGGACGAGAACCCGGTGATTTTTATCGAGCACAAGAAGCTGTATACGGTCAAAGGACAGGTTCCAGAAGAAGAATACCTCGTCCCCCTTGGCAAAGCGGAGGTGAAGCGTAAAGGGAAAGATGTCACCATCGTGGCTACGTCGCGCATGGTCCAATGGGCATTGGATGCGGCGGATAAGCTCAGCCAGGACGGCATCGAAGCTGAGGTGATCGATCCTCGCACGCTCGTTCCCCTTGACGAAGAGGTGATCCTGGAATCTGTAGCTCGAACGAGTCGCTTAGTGGTTGCCCACGAAGCGGTAGAGCGCTGCGGATGGGGAGCCGAGATTGCCGCCATCGTGGCGGAAAAAGCTATCGGCTACCTGGATGCGCCGGTAAAGCGTGTTGCCGCCAAAAACAGCCCGATTGGATTTGCGCCGGCGTTCGAAAACCAGATTCTCCCGGGTGTCGATGAAATTGTACGCGCCGTAAAAAGCCAATTCTAGGATCGGAGAGGTATGGACATCTTTGATAGCCACGTTCATGTCTACCCCGGAATGAAGTCAGACGACGTCATTGGCCCGATGGATCAGCTTGGGATTCGCTGGTCTTTGCTTCTGGCGGTCGATCATGGCTTTGAAGGAGAACGGCGAGGCAACCAGGTCTCGAATGAATTTGTCGCCGGGTTTGTCGCCAATGATCCTCACCGGCTCATTGGGGTTGGATCTCTCCACCCGGATCGCGGGGACAAGGCTATCCCGATAATAGAGGATGTCATCCAAAAATATGGCCTAAAAGGCATCAAGGTCTACCCCCACGCAGGTTTCTTTCCCAATAATCCTATCATGATGGGTGCTTACCGCCGCCTGGAGGAATTGGGTGGCGTGGTGGTGATGCACACCGGCATCAAAGCCCTGCCGCATCAGCGCATGGTGTTCAACCGGCCCCTGGCCGTCGACGAAATCGCAGTTGCTTGCCCAAACCTGCCTGTGGTGATCTGTCACGCGGGCTATCCCTGGGTAGAGGAAGCCTTGTGGGTAAGTCGTTTGAACCCAAATGTATGGATCGACCTCACCTTTTTAGAAACCCTCGAAATTGTCACGGGGAAAGAAATAATTTGGAATGTTCTAAAAGATGTCAAAACGATGATCGGCTGCGATCGCGTGATTTGGGGAAGCGAGGGCATTCGCCTGGGATTAGAGATGTACCCGGATGCGGGCATCGATCGCATGCGCAGCTCCATTCGCAAGGTGCTGGATGCTCCTTTCTTATCCGGCGCGGAGAAAGAAAAAATTATGTTTAGTAATGCCTACAGACTGTTCGGGTGTAAATGAGATTCTCGGCAAATTTATCCATGCTTTTTGGAGAATATCCCTTTTCGCAACGTTTCGCGGAAGCGGCCAGATGTGGTTTCTCGTTTGTGGAGTTCTGGTTTCCGTTTGAACAGGGTGGCAAGGCCTTGATAACGCCGATCCAGGATGCCGGCGTGCAGACGATTCTCTTCAATCTGGACCCGGGAGACGCCTCACAGGACGAATGGGGGATGCTCGGTGTCCCCGGGAGAGAAAGCCAATTCAAGCAATCGTTGGATCAAGCCGTCGAGCTGGCGCAGTCTTTAGGGTGCAATAAGTTGAACGCGTTGGCAGGGGTGCGACCGAATGGAGCTAAGGAAGAAGCCTGTTTTGATACCCTCCGTCAGAACATCGAGTGGGCTTCCGGGCAGCTACCAGGCGGTTTTACCCTGCTCATTGAAGCTCTAAACGCGGTCGATAAACCCGGTTACCTGTTGCCCTCTCCTGAACGAGCATTGGCGATTGTCAAAGAATTCAATCGCCCGAATGTTGGCTTGTTATACGATGTTTATCACGCCGATCGAGTTGGCTGCGATCTTACTCGGATCATCAGAGAAGAGATCCATTGGGTAGGCCACATTCAAATCGCCGATTCGCCGGGCCGCCATCAGCCGGGGACAGGCAAGATCCCCTTTCAACAATTCTTCGACCTGATCGAGAGGACAGGTTATGGAGGATATATCGGCCTAGAATATAGACCTTTGGGCAGCACCCGCGATTCGCTTACCTGGTTGCAGACCCGGACAGCTTGAGGAGGTACGTCGATGAGTATCGAGATCACCATGCCAAAATTGGGCTTCGATATGCAAGAAGGGACTCTCATTGGTTGGTTGAAAAAGATCGGCGATCCTGTGAAAGCTGGCGAGCCGATCGCCGAGATCGAGACCGATAAAGCGGCGGTCGAAATAGAGTTTTTCCAATCCGGTGTTTTAACGGATATTATTGCCGAGCCTGGACAATCCGTGAAGGTTGGCGCCGTCATAGGTCTGCTCGGTGACCCGGGGGAGAATGTAAAAAAAACAGCCGCATCCCCCTCATTTACTATGCAGTCGCCCTCTATTGAAATCGATCGGGCTGCTCAGAAGGTCTTCAAGGATCTGGAAAAACCCCGAAAGACCGATCGAATTGATATCGAAGCTCAAATAAATATTTCACCTCTAGCCCGCCGTATCGCGCGCGCGAGAGGCATTGACGTTCGGAGTATCGTGGGAACTGGCTCTGGAGGGATGATCGTAAAACGAGATATCTTCTCGGTTGAAAATCCGCCTCAGACGGTTCCCGCTGTCCGGCAATCGTCGCCAGAAACCATGCCGGCTTCCCAATCAGAGGATCGGCGTATTCCCCTAAGCCAGATCCGTAGAATAATCGCCCAGCGAATGACGCAGAGCCATACCGAGGTGCCTCAATTCAGCGTCTCGATCTCAATCGAGATGGATCGAGCGCTTGAGATGCGCTCGCGTTATAACTTGATTCACGTCGAGCAGCTATTATTGATCAATGACTTAATCCTTCGCGGAGTTGCCCTGAGCTTGCGTAAATTCCCACGCTTAAATAGCTCTTATCATGAGCAAGAACTTGAAGAGCACGTCCACGTGAATATCGGAATTGCGGTTGCTCTGGAGGATGGACTGATGACGGTCGTCTTGCGGGACGCAGATCAGAAATCCCTCACGCAAATCGCCATCGAAACCCGAATCGTTAATCCAACGTGCTCATGAGGGGAAAGTAAGGTCAGACGACATCGAAGGCAGCACGTTTACGGTCTCCAACCTGGGAATGTTTGGAATTGATGATTTCAATGCCATCATCAATCCTCCTGAGGCAGCCATCCTCGCCGTTGGGGCAGTCAAAATTCAACCCAAGTATGTTGATGGAAAATGGGAGCCCTGTTCTGTTGCGAAATTCAACCTTTCTACCGACCATCGCATCAGCAATGGGGCCGAAGCTGCACGTTTCCTCCAAGAATTAAAAACTATCCTGGAAGAGCCTGTTTACCTGATTAGTTGATCAAACCGTTGAGGAGAGCAGACGATGACTATCCCAAGAGAAGTAATGAATGCAGAGATTAACCGCCGTATCGAACGAGCCAGGAGGGAGATGGCGAGGAGAGGCTATGATGCATTAATCGTCTATGGCAATAACAAGGTTTATGGCAGCCTTCGTTATCTCACCGACTATTTCCCGGATCGTTGCGGCTGGATCAGCCTGAGTGGGGAGGAAACCTATCTGTTTGACGGAGCGGCTTTGCTGCTAACCCCAAATTGCGAGCCGGCCCTATTGCTCGATACAGGCATGGTGCTTGGCAAGGAAGTTGCCACCCCAAAAGTGATCTCCGGATCGTTTGGGGCGGGCCGAGAAAGTGGCCTTTCCGGAAAACTGATCGGCGAGTTGATCCACGAGCAGGGCAGTGTTAAAACGGTAGGTATTGAAACCTGGGATCGTTTCCCTGCGCCCCTTTTCTTCGATCTCCAAAAAGAATTACCCGGTGCGGAATTTAAGCGTTCGACCATCGTAGAAGAATTGCGCATGGTCAAGAGCGCTCTGGAGATCGAGATATTCAGAAAAGCAGCGAAAATTGGAGACATCGGTCATCAAGTGTTTGCTGAGAATTCTGCGTAATGGTGGCATTGGCAAGAGCGAGCTCGAGCTCATCCGCCAGACGGAGTACGCCATGCGGAGCCACGACCCCGTTTACGAGGACGCCGTAGAAAACTCTCCAAGCCTGATTTGTTCCGGTTTTCCGGTAGGAGGCGGCCTGCTCCATCTTCCGCAACTCTGCAAGACCATCCAACCCGGTGATGTGGTGCACTGGGATATCTGCACGCGCTACAATGGGTATTCCATCGATACTTCTCGGACAAAAGTAGTCGGAAAGCCGACCGCTGAGCAGCAGCGGGCGTATGACGTATCGCTCTCTATGCTTGAAAAGGTTCTGGAGATAGCCCGGCCCGGCCTGCCGGCTGTGGAATTGGTCAATACGGCTTCGAATATCGCTCGTGCAGCGGATTACACCCTGATGGACCACTTTTTGGGGCATGGGATCGGCATTGATCCCCACGAGAGGCCGGACCTGGTTCGTGAAGAGACACGACTGGAAGAGAATATGGTTCTGGCCATAGAACCCAGGGTCGTCATTGACGATATCTATGTCCTTGGGATCGAGGAAATGGTCTTGATTACCCCGAATGGTGGGGTCTCCTTGACCCAATTTGAGAGGACTCCTCTCGAGTTGTAGTCCTCCCTGGTTGAAGCCCGAATCCATGAAAGAGTAGAGGAGAATTGATTTTGGACATCGAGCAGTATCTTCGACGTGAGGGCGTCAAGTTATTTCAGGACCCAAGAAGTTATCAGAATTGGGTTAACCGAACGCTTGGCTCCAAAATGGCGAAGCAGTATTTCGATGCGCAAGAGGAACGGTCCACGGGGGAAGTAAGCCAGGCGAAAGAGTTTTATGACCGAATAGCAAACCCCGAGATCATCCCCGTAGCCGCCAGCTTCGAGTACGGTTTGTTAGTGCAAATTGCTCGATGGGTAGAAAATCGTCTCCCCAGGCGGGGCACGATCGTTGAGCTGGGATGCCATAGCGGTCTTTTAACCCGCTATTACGCATTGGCTCGCCCGGATGCGAGCTTTATTGGAATAGATCGTTCAGAGCCAGCGATACTCATTGCCCAGAAAAAAGCTCAGGAACAAAAGATTACGAACTTGAGATTTGTGAGGCTGGATGTTCAAGACGACGCCTTTCTCCCCGATATTCACGTGGACGTAATCATTACCGGGAGAGTGATCGGTGAATGGATGGACATGCTCCTGAGGCGCCGGATTTCCTGGAAGGATTATCAATTCCCGCCTATGGATACAGGCCTGGATGAAAAAGCGAAGAAGATCATCCAGAATTGTGTCAAGATGCTCTCCCCTTCAGGAAAATTCCTCGTCACCGAAAGGATCTCCAGTTTCGATCGTTTCAATCGATTGTGGCAGCTATTCCAGTCTGATGGATGTTTTCCTGATCCTCATTCAGTCACTCAGGTTAACTGGGCAGACGTATCAGGCAGTCACGCCTCCTGGTTCTTTCAATGCGATTGGGGAAGGAACAGAGCAGGGAAGGTTGGCCTCGAGATCGATAAGCTTCCCTGGGTTTCCAAGGAGGTGGATGCCACACAGAGACCTACCCGGTTGATGCTGGATGGGATCCTGGCATGGCAAACCTGGCGTTCCTTAATGGATGCGAAAGTGGTCAGCGAAAGGACTTACCAATGGGACAGCGGGGAAGAAATTCATTATGAGATTGGAGAAACGGGGCCAGGCCTCGGTTATGCGTACGTGGCTTCGAATACCGATCTACATTTATTAACCCTGTTCTTGCCCCAGGAAGCTGAGACAGTAAATCGTGATCTTGAAGAGTATGGACAAAGACTTAAATCTTCCGGAGCAAAGATTCTAGATAGGGGCTGAAGAATAACCGCGCACACAAGATAGAGGGTCCAATTTATTAGGGCAAATACAGGAGGAAAAAATGAAAGAGAGCTATTTCAATAGAATTGTCAAGCAAACTCCGACGAAATTTTGGATAAATAACCCAATCCGTAGACATGCGGTTATGGCAATTGAAAACGGGGCGACAGGCTGCACGTGCAACCCATCCTATTCCCAGAAGATGATCGATCACCCGGAGGAAGGGAAATACGCGGAAAGCCTGCTTGACGAAGCGATCCGAGAAACGGATCGGGATAAATATACAGCCGAAGTCTTCCAGCGCAAGTTAGTCGGCCCGATTGCAGACTGTTTTTTGCCAATACACAAAAATTCGGGCGGCGTCAACGGCTTTGTGAGTATCCAGGCAGATCCAATCAACGACGAAGATCAGGAAGAAATAGTACGCCAGGCTCAAGATAATCGACGCTTAGCCGAGAATATTTGTTGCAAGATCCCCACGACAGCGAGCGGGTTAAGAGCGATGGAGGCTCTCCTCGAAGAAGATTTCCCTTTGAATGCTACGGAAATTTTCGGGGTAAGTCAGATGATTGCCCTGTGCGAAACTTATGAAAAGATCGTCCGGCGTACTGGAAAGCGCCCAATGCTTTACATGTCCCACATTGCTGGTATCTATGACGATTATTTCAAGAACTATGTTGAACAAGAGAAAATCGACATATCGCCGGATGTGCTCTGGCAGGCGGGCCTGGCTGTTGCCCGCAGAGTATATCAAGAGATGGAAGAACGCGGTTATACGGCGGTATTCGTTGGCGGCGGCGCTCGTGGCTTGCATCACTTTACCGAGATGGTCGGGGGGAAGGTCTGTCTTACGATCAATTGGGAAGGCACGGCCGATAAATTGATCGAAACAAACCCGCCCGTTGTCTATCGCCTTTTTAATCCCGTTCCTCAAAAGGTCATCGATGAGCTGATGGAAAAACTGCCCGATTTCAGGCGCGGTTACCTGAGCGATGGGTTGGAAATCGAAGAATTCGAAGGCTTTTAACCGTTCAGCTTTTCCGCAGCTCTTTTGCGAAGAGCTGGCAAAGGGTTTTGGGTCTGGTCAAGGAGCGCCGAGCAGCGAAGTAGTTGTTTTTACTTTTCAGAATGAAGATGCACCTGCAAGTGAGGTGACCTTTTCCAACGAAGCCAACGCTTTGACGGAGGAATGAAGGGGTATCTTGGAAATCGAAAACGGGAAAAACTCGCATGGCCTGGCCCAGGTCGGGTTGAAAGAATGGACGTGGGCTGCCTGGTTAAGTCTAGGGTTATATGGTTGGGCATCTGTTCTCTCGGGGGCCGTTTTACCCCAGGTAACGGCAACTTACACTCTCAGCCCGGCGCTGGCTGGCATATTTGTGGCCATCCCATCGGTGGGATTTACCATCGCCGGGTTGATTGGGGGCTTGCTATCGGAAAGGATCGGGCTGCAACGCCTCCTGGTGTCGAGCGTCGTCGCCATAGCGCTAAGTTTGGGAATGGTCGCGCTCGCTCAAAGGATGACAATTACCCTGCTCGGGGCATTTCTGATCGGGCTTACCGGTGGAGTGTTGGAAGTCGGCAGCAATGGACTGATCACCAGCCTTTACTACCACGAAGCGGCTCCCCAGGTAAACCGTTTGCACGTGTTTTACGGCCTTGGCTCATTTATCAGCCCGTTAATTGTGGGTCTCTTTCTAATTCAAAGGATACCCTGGCAGATCAACTTCGCGTTAGCAAGTGTTTTGGGGTTGGGATTGGCTGTCTCCCTCTTCTGGGCGCCGGTTACCCAGAGAGTGGGGCTGGCCCGTGTCAACATCTCGCAGATGGCGCATTTATTAGGGCAGTCAAACGTGCTGCGTGCAGCTTTGGGATCGATGCTCTTCGTCGCGGCGGAGATTGGTCTCTCTAGTTGGTTAGTGACCTACCTTCAGCTTGAAAAACATTTAACGCCATCCATCTCTTCGGCGTGCCTATCCGTTTTTTGGCTTGCCATCATCGCTGGGAGATATTTCAATAGCCGTTTACCAGGCTCGATGGAATTGAAGAAAATCATACTTTTTGAAACGCTGGGGAGTAGTATAGCCGTCTTGGGCATTTTCCTGGGTAAAGACCCGCCAATTATCCTTTTGGGTTTGGTTTTCACGGGTCTGATGATGGCGGGGTTGGTGCCAACCCTGTTAGCTTTTGCCTGTCAGGATTCTCCTGATTTTATCGGATCCATCTCAGGGATCATCCTATCGGCCACGGGCTTGGGGATGTTGATCGGCCCCGGTCTAATCGGCCTGATTATGGAGTTCTTTGGAATAAGCATTTCTATCTATTTTGTGATCTTCCTTTTGGCTATTGTTACGGCTCTTTACATCTAATTTGCCCTTATCGTCTCACCTTTTGCCCCAAACGAAAATGCACCCTTCACGCGTGCAGCTCTGAAGAATAAAAAAGGGGAATGAGAAGGCAACAGCAAGAAAAACGGCAAAGGGAAGTGCAAAGGCCATTCTGGGAGAGGAAGTATGCCTGGGTTTTTCCCCCGGGGATGCCGTTTGCTAAAGAAGATACGGACACCGAAGGGAACGTCTTTCAGCCTTCCTTCTGGTAATAATGGGCGCAGTGCCTCCAGCAAGGCACGGGCCAAGCGGCTCTTAGTGACCGTGAAACCAGTTCACCGGTTCCAGATGGGGGGTTGCCGCTGTGGCTTGGACAACGCCAGATCCAACTGATCCAAAAACACACCAGGAATACGGTATGAACAATGATCTCTACGGCCTGGAACGCATCGCG
This sequence comes from uncultured Chloroflexia bacterium, assembly GCA_963702935.1. GTDB lineage: Bacteria > Chloroflexota > Anaerolineae > Anaerolineales > Anaerolineaceae > DAOTWA01. Next base: position 5,034,276 of record OY969772.1, on the reverse strand, counting down.
TTATAATCGGGGACGTCAAAGGTGAGATAGATCCATAACCGGAGCTATAACCTGTTACCCATCCTTATTTCACGTTCCATAGGTGGTTTTGCATGCCTGATCTTTTCACGGTCGCCCCCGTTGTCGAATCCGCACCCAATTGGATACCCACCGGAAATTTGCGGATCTCTCTGCCAGCTATTTCCCGCCTGAACGGCGGAGTTTACCGGATCGGCGCGCTTTCTCTGAAAGCAAATGCCTTGCTCGAAATCGTCGGGGGAGAGGATCAGGTGCGACCTTTCATAGTGCCTTGCCTTGAGCAAGGTGGGCATTCGATTCCCTTAAAGGAATTGCGTTGGCTGCGTCTGGACAATTGGATCCCACAATACGAGGCAAAAGCTGGCGACCTAAGAATCCGAGGTACCTTATATGCTCCTTTGCAGGAAACAGGTTTCGTGTATCTTATGGAAATATCCACTGAAGCGGCGGAAAGGATCGCGTTCAGGGCCGGAATCCAAGGTTGGTGGGAAGGGTTGGAACAGGTGATTTTCCGTAACCGCCGCCTGGATGCCCGATTAGAGATGTGGCAGGACCCCTGGACGGGCAGCCTGGTGGGTGAAGCCAGCGCCGGACAACCCTTGCTTGCCTGGGGTTTGCAGCCCTCCTGTGAAGGGCAGTTGACATTGGAGGAACGCCATTTTCAGTGGATGACAGAGCTCCTGATCGACCGCGAAACGCCCGCTCAGATCGCCTTTTATTTTGCGTTGAACATGGAGAGTGATGGCGCACGAACTTCTGCCTTGCATTTACGGCGGGTCGGTTGGCAAAGGTTGTTGTCAGACACGCAAAGCTGGCTTAAAGCGCACCGGCAGCACGTGGAAGATGCGGATGCAGAGCAAGCCCTGAATGAAAACTTATTTTTCAATTATTTCTTTGCTCAAGGTGAGTGTCTCGACGAGGATGAATTGGTATTGGTTACTTCGCGCAGCAACCAGTATTACGTCAGCGCAGCCTTCTGGGCTCGAGACGCATTCTTGTGGAGCTTTCCGGCTTTGCTCCTCGTCGACAAGGTCCAGGCTCGCCGGGCATTATTCTCCGGGTTGAGCCGTTACCGGCGATGGGGAGCGGAGCACGCGCTTTACTTGAACGGACGTCCACTCTATCCGGGTTTTGAGCTGGATGAGGCTTGCGCCCCACTGATCGCACTGGGGCATTATTTGGAAACCACGCGCGATTGGTCTTTGATCGAGAGGCCGGAAGTGCGCGCTACAATTTCAACTTGGGAGGCAGCGTTAAGCCCTCATTATTGCCCTGATCTTGGGTTGTATGAGACGTTCCTTACCCCTCACGATGATCCTACCGTTTCGCCTTATCTGACGTATGATAACGTCCTGGTTTGGAAGGCTTTCAGGGTTGCCGCAAGTATCTTCGAGAGGTTACAGCCGGGCGACCCGCACGTATTGGATTGGCGGTGTCAGGCAGACGAATTGAAGCAGGCGATCCTGAACCATTGCGTTTGTGAAGGGCCGTTTGGGAAGCAATTTGTTGGTGCTATCGATGCCCAGGGACGTTTCGAGTGGACGGATTACGCTGCCGGCAGCCTGATGCTCCTGCCTCATTACGGGTTTTGCCCAGAGGGCGATGTGGTCTACCTGAATACTCGCTCCTGGATCTTTTCCAAATTCAACCCTTACTATTATCCGCACGGCCTTTTCCCCGGTGTGGGCTCTCAACATTTCCCGTATCCTTCGAGCTTTGGCCTGGCCAATCAGCTATTATGCCATGACCTTCGAGCCAAACGGGTCGCGTCTAAAACTCCCATGGATCAGGGGCTGGCGTGCAAGTCTTTTGATCCGCAAACCGGGGTCGTGCGAACGGGCGCTGCTTTTGCTACCGGGGCCGGATTTTTCGCCTACGCGTTGTATCACGCATTTCACTGAGATGGCCTTTTGAGGGTTGACAAGCCGTAAAAATTCACTATAATTGGTCTATACCTTTAGACCTATATACCTTTATACCTTTAGGTCATTGAACATTGTGACCACGAATTGAGGACGGATATGTTGGATAAGCATAGCCCTATACCTATTTATTATCAGCTCCAGAAAATCATCCTCGAAAAAATCGATAAGGGCGTCTGGCCTCCCAAGACGCGCATACCCTCTGAGCGAGAATTGGCCGAACAATTCAGCGTCAGCCGGATGACCATGCGCGTTGCTCTGGCAGAATTGACCCGCATGGGAGTGCTTTCGCGCGAAATGGGGCGAGGCACCTTCGTGACAGAGCCCCACGTCACCCAGGGATTAAATCGCCTGACGGGTTTTAGCGACGATATGCGCGCCATTGGCAAACAACCGGGCGCCAGGGTGCTCAACACGCTCTCTGAAATTGCGCCGCCCAATCTGGCATCGCGCCTGCAAATCGAGCCTACCGAGACCATCGTAATCGTAGAACGGCTGCGTCTGGCTGATGATGAACCCATGTCTATCGAGCGCAGCCACATCTATTTCCCCCATTGCCAGGAGCTGTTGAAGCAAGACCTGTCCGGCTCGCTCTACGAGATCTTCCGCCTCCAGTTCAATATCCTTCCTACCAAAGCGCGCCAACAGATAAATGCCGGCCTCAGCAATCGACGGGAAAGCCAGTTGCTCGAAGTGAAGCTGAGGTCGCCCGTATTGCGCTTGTTCCGCCTGACATTGGACCAAAACCAGCGACCGTTTGAATTCGTAGAATTGGTCTACCGGGGGGACCGGTACACCTTCGATGCCGAGATGATCATCAATACTCAGCCCGTTTTGAGATAACCCACACAATCCAATAGAGCAAAAAAGCTGAAGAAAGGAAGCGAGCATGGGGAGGAGGATGAATGCGGCAACACGGGAAGCCATTGAAGGTTGGCTGTTTATCCTGCCGTTGCTTATAGGTGTGTGCGTCTTTACTTATGGGGCCATTATTTACTCGTTCTACATCTCGCTCACCCGCTGGGATCTGCTCACACCTCCCAAGTTTACCGGCTTCACCAATTATGCTTACATCCTCAAGGATGCAGATTTTGCCCAGAGCTTCTCGAATACGCTCTTCTTCGTTGTCACGATGGTTCCACTGGGAATCGCCCTGTCCATGGCTCTGGCAATTCTCCTGAATCGCAAGATAAAGGGATTGTCCTTCTTCCGCTCTTCTTTTTACCTCCCCTCGATAACCTCCACCATTGCCGTCGGCATGGTCTGGCTGTGGATTTTCAATCCGGATATCGGCGTGATCAACAGTATCTTGCATACGATAGGGATCGTCAATCCGCCCCGCTGGCTGGAAAGCACGCTTTGGGCTAAACCCGCTTTATTGATCATGCGCCTCTGGCAAATCGGCGGCTATTACATGATTATGTATTTGGCCGGGCTTCAATCGATCCCCAATGAGTTGTATGAAGCCGCCGAGCTGGATGGGGCTTCTTCCTGGGGGAAGATCTGGTACATCACCGTTCCGCTACTTTCTAACACGACGTTCTTCGTTACAACGCTGCTGACGATCGAATCTTTCAACATTTTCGAGGCAATCTACGTCATGACCAAGGGAAACCCTGGAGGGGCAACCAACACGTTGCTTTATTACATCTACACGCGGGCCTTTCAATCTTCACCCCCTAAAATGGGGTACGCTGCTGCGATGGCCTGGGTGCTTTTCCTGATCCTGTTTTTAGTAACGTTGGCCCAATTCCTTTTGCGCAAAAAGCGCGGCGAGATTGTCGCCTGAGTATAGTTTTCAAGGACGATTCCAATGAGAAATACTCATTATAGAAGCACGAAGATCGCCGGGAAGGTTCTCCTCTACGTTCTCTTAATTGGAATGGCGTTGACCACGATTTATCCATACATCTGGAGCCTGACTGCGTCTTTTAAGACCGACCGCCAAATCTATAACGGAAACCCGCTCGATCTCGTTCCGAACCCGTTTATTACGTCGAATTACGATCGGGCGATGACTAACGTTCCGTTTGGCAGATTTATCTTGAACACCATCCTGATCTCTACGGTGGTGCCCTTCTTTTCAATCGTCATCAGTTGTCTGGCGGCTTATTCTTTTGCCAGGCTGCGCTTCAAAGGCCGGGATTTTATCTTCTTCGCTTTGCTGGGCGTCATGATGGTGCCGGGGCACATCACGCTGATCCCTAATTATGCGATTGTCCGTTTTCTGGGGTGGATCAATAGCTATACGGCCCTGCTCATCCCGCCGATTTTTGGGAGCGCGACAGTATTCAATATGTTTTTCATGCGGCAATTCTTCCTGGGCTTCCCTCGTGAGCTGGAGGAGGCTGCCATCATTGACGGGTGTTCACGCCTGGGCATCTTACGCCGTGTGCTGATCCCCAATTCCGCGCCTGCGTTGGCAACGATTGCCATCATCTCTTTCAAAGATCAATGGAATAGCTTTTTATGGCCGTTGGTTGTGATCAATGATTACAACAAAATGCCCATCCAGGTAGGCCTCTCCTATTTCCAAGGAAACATCAACACCAGTTGGGGAACGCTTCTGGCGGGTGCTACATTATCTATCTTGCCGCTTATCGTCGTGTTCCTGATCTTCCAACGCTATTTCGTCAACGGTATGCTGACTTCTGGCCTTACCGGACAATAGATTTCTGTACAGCCGTCCCGAAGGCTGGCCCAATTCTCTCAGGCAATAAAAGGAGGTGCGGGGAAAAGAATTTCATTTCGCGGCCCATGCAGAATTCTTGAAGCCAATTGCGTAAGTCTACATCAAGCAAAGGAGAAGAAATGAAAGGTAAACTCATGCTTCAAAAAGTACTTCTGGGAACACTCGTTTTGGCATTGTTATTGGCTGGCTGTGGCCCGGCAGCAACTGCTACCACCGCTCCTGACCTGCCCGCTGCAACGGATGTCCAGTCTCCTACCTCCGCTCCGGCTACGGCAGCTCCTGTTGAAAACCCCACGCAGGCTCAACCGGTGGCTAAGACGAAGGTAACGGTTGGCTCCTGGTGGGATTTCACTCAATCGCCCTCCTTGCAAGATTTGAAGACGGCCTTTGAAGCCCAAAACCCGGATATCGAACTCGAGTTCATCCAGACCGCGTCCCAAGCCTACGCGGATAAGATGCTCACCACCATTGCCGGCGGCGGCGATGTACCCGACGTGATCATGCTGGCCATGGATAAGCTGCCTATGTTCGCCGATCGCGGCGCAGTTCTAAACCTGGACCAGTATTACACCGCTGAGATGAAAGACGAGTTGTATCCTTCCGTGCTTCAGGCTTTGACTTATAACGGCAGCCTGTACGCGGTTCCGCGGTCGACCACCAGCCAGGTGATGTACCTCAACAAGGCGATGTTCGAGGCCGTTAACGCCGATTATCCTGCCGACAACTGGACCTGGAACGATTTCCGCGAGCTGGCCAAAAAATTGACTGTGGTGGATGCCAATGGCCAGCCGACGCAGTGGGGTTTCTACTTCCCCAAATGGAATGATGGCTTCTATCAATTTCTGCGCCAGAATGACGGCGGTCTGGTCAGCGCAGATGGCACGCAGAGCGAATTGAGCAAGCCTGAAACTATCGAAGCCCTGCAATTCTTGCAGGATCTCATCATCAAGGATAAGTCCGTTCCCACCGAGAGCCAGGCGCAACAATTTGGCACAGACGATACCGCGCCCTTTGTCGCTGGTAAAGTGGCCATGCTGGTGGGCGGGGTTGCCTGGATGTCCACATTCAACACAAATAACGTGGAATACGTCATCCGCCCCTTGCCGACTGGCAAGCGCCAGATGGACACATCCTTCGTGAATGCCTGGGCGATTCCTAAGGGCGCGAAAAACCCTGACCTCTCCTGGCGGGTAATGCAGTTCTTCGCCAGCAAGGAGGGCCAGCAGATCGTGTTGGACGACAACATGGGAATGCCTGCCAATAAGAACGTAGACACTTCGGCGTTCCTGGCTACGCGGGAAGATAACCACTATTTCTTCGATGCTTTGGAGTATGCTGAACCCTTCCCCACCCCGCTCTATGGCGTGGATTTCTTCAACCTGGTTGAAAAGGAATTCAGCCTGATGTGGCTGGGACAGGAAACTGTGGAACAGGCAGTTGCCAACGTCGAAAAGACCGGTAACGACATCCTGGCCGGCAAGCAGCCTTAAACTGCAACGAATTCTCTTGAAGAACTGGCCGGTGGATCGGTTCACCCGGTTCGCCGGCCTTTCCTCGTCAAAGAAAGCCGGTGGATATGCATAGCAGGGATTACTATAATATCGTAGTGAAGACTTTGTCCGCCATCGAAGAGACCCAGGTGCCCGCTATTCAACAGGCTGCCGGGATCATAAAAGCAGCCATTGAACAGGGGGGCGTTCTGCACGTTTTTTCAACAGGCCATTCCCACATGATGGTAGAGGAGATGTTTTACCGCGCGGGTGGGTTGGTGCCGGTCAATCCGATCTTCGACCCCGGTACGATGTTGCACCAGGGCGCCCAGAGGAGCACCCAATTCGAGCGTACCCCGGGTTATGCACGTGGCATCTTTGAGGGAGTTGAGGTTAAGCCGAATGAGCCATTGATTGTGGTTTCGAACTCGGGCATTAACCCTGTGCCGGTGGAGATGGCTGAGCTCGCCAGGGAGAAGTGCCTGAAAGTAATCGCTATTACTTCCAGGCATATTTCGAAGTCAGCTCCCGGCTCGCACGGCGAGCGGGAAGAAGTTAATGGACGTGGCAGAGGTGGTGGTCGATAATTGCATTCAGGATTCTGATGCGGCCATCGAGATCGACCATACTGGTCAGCGCGTATCGGCGCTCTCTACCGTCGTGGGGGCTTACATTATCCAAAGGCTGGTCTTTGAGGTGGCGCTGGAATACCATGAGGAGGGCAAAATTCCCCCCATATTTGCCAGCGCAAACGTGCCAGGGGGAGATGCCTGGAATGAAGAACTGATCCAGAAGTACCGGAACAGGATTCGCGCTTTATGATCGCGGAAGGCATCTATCTAGGTGTCGATGGTGGGGGAACGAAAACCGAGGTTCTGGCGGCAGATCAACGCGGAAAGATCCTTGGAAAGGGAATACACGGCCCTTCAAACCCACTGTTTGTCGGGCGGAAGGCGGCCCTGGAAGCCGTAGTCCAGGCGGTCCGTTCGGCAATGCAGCGTACTGGTAGCGTGGCAATTCGTAGCGTGGCAGTGTGCGTTCCGGGCTTTCCGAGCGAAGTCACGCAGGCGGATCTGTCTGATGCGCTGAGCCTGCCTGATTCAATCTTCGAAATAAGCGGCGACGATCTGAGCACCTTCTATGGAGCGCTGGGCGGTTCCATTGGAATCGTGGTGCTGGCTGGAACAGGCTCCTTTGCCATGGGAATCGATTCTCAGGGAACGAGCGTTTCGTTAGGCGGATGGGGCCCACTCCTGGGGGATGAAGGCAGCGGTTATGCCATTGGGAAGGACGCGCTCCGGGCGGTGATTTCTGCGGCAGAAGAGCGTGGGGAGCCAACCCTCCTCACCAGGCTTATTTTTCATCATTTTAGTATTCATGAAAGTGTCGAATTGCGTCCCCGCATCTACCGTTCTGGATCGTACCAGCATGAGATCAGTTCTTTGACGCCCCTCGTGCTTCAGGCCGCTCAGATAGGGGATGAAGTGGCCCGAAGAATTATTCGCCAGGCCGGGCAGAACCTGGCTGAAATGGCGGTGTGGGTGGCCCGCCGTATGCAATTCAACCCGGGAGAGGGTCAGGTGGCTCTCAGCGGTGGGGTGGCCAACCTGGGCGAGTTCTTGTGGACGCCGTTTCGCGAACAAATCCACGAAGAGATCGGTGCCGGCTTTCCGGTGAAGCCCGCACGCTTTTCCCCAGCGGTAGGAGCACTTCTAATAGCGTACCGGGCTGGCGGGCAGCCGCTGTCTGCCAGCCTGCTCGAACAACTCGATGCCGGTTACTGCGAGCACAATCTTCTATCAGGAGATCTAACGATATGATGTTGCAAGAGAAGTATTTCGAGGCCATGCGAGAGGTCTTGGTAAAGATCGAATCCACTCAGAAGGATGCGATTTCGCGCTGCGCTGCACTGGTCGTTAAATCCTTACTCAAGGATGGCGCCTTTCACGTGCTGGACACGGGACACATGCTGATGTACGAAGCAGTCGGCCGCTCCGGGGGGCTGATGGCGGTACGCCCCGTTTCAGTCAGTGTTAGCGTGGAGAACCAGGTAAGGCCGCGCGAGCGAGCGACCGGGAAGCCTAAGCGTTACCTCGATTCGATCGAAGGGCTGCCGGAATATATTCTAAATAAAAGCCAGATCGTCTCGGGGGATGTACTTTTGATAGGCTCCGTTTCGGGAATCAATATCCTGCCTGTAGGCATTGCACTCGAAGCGCGCAGACAGGATGTTCGTACTATCGGTTTGACCTCTGTGGAATATTCCAGGGCGCTGAAATCCCTGCATCCCAGCGGGAAGCGCCTCTTCGAAGCATGCGACGAAGTGCTAGATAATTGCGCCCCATTGGGTGATACGCTCGTCGAGGTAGAGGCGTTGGGTTTGGGCATCTGTCCGGCCTCCGGAATAGCTGCCTCGTATCTGAATTGGGCGCTGCAAGCGCAGATCGTTGAGCTGCTCCTTCGGCATGGCAAACGACCGAACGTGTACATGAGCAACCATCTGGCAGAAGCCGGGTGGCATAACGCTGAGGCTCTGGCGAGTTACGAGAAGCTCGGATATTAGAGGAGAGGTATGGACTACACGCTCGAAAACCCGTCGGTGCGGCTGACGTTCGACAGCCAGCAGCTTATGTTCGTGTCAATAGAAAACCGGAAATGCGGCGAGCAGATCGTGAAGAAATCTGTGCCTACTCCGCTGTGCCAGATCGCCTGCCTGCGCCAGGGGCAGACGGAAAAAGAGGTTTGCGTTCCCTATGGAATACCGCGTGTCATGCAGACACGCGACAGGGATAAGCAGGAAATCAACCTCCATTTTGACCAGCTTTCAAATGGGCGTGATTGCCTGCCCGTTTCGGCGGACATCCGGGTGCAACTGGAAGGCGAAAGTTCTGAAAGCGTATGGCGATTGCGTTTAGAAAACCGCACCACCGATGTGGACATCGTCGAAGCGCTTTTCCCTTACTTGCGTGGCATCTCCCTGGGCGACGATTGGCAAGATGATGTGATTCTCTACCCGCATCACGCCGGAGAGAAAACCGTGGCCCCCATTCGAGAATATACCAGCCCGCGTTTCACGGGTTTTTCCAGGGCAGAAACGTGCAAGGAAGGCGACCTTTGGAGCCGGGAGATCAATTACTGCGGGCTGGCTTCGATGATGTGGATGTACTATTATGATCCTACGGGGGGGCTCTACTTCGCTTCGCACGACGAGGATTTTCTGGTCACTGGCCTGCGCGTGGAAACCGGAGGCCCGCAAGACCCCTGGATGGGCTTTGCTTTTCGCAAATATCATCGCGTTCTTCCCGGTCAGACCTGGGATTCTCAACCCTACGTTCTGGCGCTCAGCGATGCAGACTGGCATTGGGGCGCCCGGCGCTATCGTGCCTGGATCATGCCGCACCTGCGCGTGCAACCGAATCCTCCCTTTTTGGCAGACGAGTCTTCCCTCACCAAGTGTTATTCTCTAAAGCGAGAAGGCAAGGTCCTCCAGACTTATAGCCGACTGCCGCGGGTATACGAGGAAGGGCAAAAGACGTTTGGCTCCCGGCACATTTTCGTTGCTTCCTGGAATCGGGGCGGTTTCGACACAGATTATCCAGAATATCAGCCGGACATGGACCTGGGGAGCCCAATGGACCTGGCTAACGCCTGCCGGGATATCCGGAACGCCGGCGGGCACGTCACTTTTTACATCAACTCGCAGAATCTTTGACACTTCGTCGCCTTACTACAAGACGCAAGGTAGCCGCTGGGCGATCAAGGATGAGAAGGGAGGAATCGGGCAGGAGCATTACGATTGGGAACGATATTTCTCGGTTTCCTGCCCCGCCCATGGGGAATGGCAGAAATATTTAATGGACATCGCTTGTTGGATGGTGAAAGCTTACGGGGCAAAGGGCATCTACTTGGATCAGCTCGGCTCGGCTGAGCCCATGCCGTGCTATGACGTGAGCCACAGCCACGCCGATATCGGCGATTTCAACCATGGCTATGTAACCATATTGACGGAACTACGCAAGCGCCTTAAAGAGCTCGATACGGATACCTATCTGATGATCGAGAACTGCGGTGATATCTACAGCCCTCACATTTGGGGCAACCTGATATGGAACGGCGACCCTTACGACGAGTTTTTCAACCTGTACAAATACACTTTTCCTGAGTTCACGCTGGTGCACATGGTGAACCCAATCACCGAATTAGACGGTGAGGCTCGCAAGGTGCGCTTCTACAAAGATATGGAACGGGCCACGCTGCTGGGAGCCATCTTCTGGCTGGGACTCGAAAAATTCGCCCCGGAAGATGAGGGTTTACTGGGATATGCGCGCAAGACGGTGCCTTTCCGCGGGCTCTTGACGCCGTTGATCAAGAATGGCACCTATGTGGACACAGAGGATATCCTATGCGTCAGCCCGGGGCTTCGAGTGAGCCACTGGCTTCTGAAAGACGGCCGTCATTTGTACGTAGTTGGGAATCGGGAAGAAAAGTCGGGCGAATACTTCGAAATTCGTGCACCGGAGCGTGCCACGTTCCGCGTAGAGAGCGAGAATATCGATGGGGTGCCAGAGCAAATCCTGGTTCATTCTCAAGGCGATAGAGCCACTATTTTTATACCCGCCTACACCCTTTCCTATGTCTTGTTAACGCTTGAGAAGTGAGCCTGAAGCGATGCGACTGACTGTCTTAGGTTGCAACGGTTCTTTTCCGGGCCCGGGTGGAGCATGTTCCGGCTACCTGGTCGAAGAGGGACACGACCGTCTCCTGTTAGATTGCGGCAACGGCGTTCTCAGCCGCCTGCAAGAGTTGTGTCCCATCGAATCCCTCACGGCGATCCTGCTCACCCATTTGCATTTCGATCACATGGCCGACTTGCTGGTGCTACGCTATGGCCTGGAAACGCGGGTGGAAATGGGTGAGCAACTCAAGCCTATCCCCCTCTTCCTCCCGGACGCTCCTGAGGAGATTGCCGCCCTATTGCATGAGGGGGACGTATTCGAGCGCCACCCGATCGTGGCGCGGCAGAATGTTCAATTAGGGCTTTTTAGTGTTTCATTCGTCCCTATGCGCCATTCCGTCGAGGCCTATGCGATTCGCGTACGCGCTGGAACTAACACACTGGTCTATTCAGGAGATACCCTGGAGACTCCCAATTTGGTGGAAGCAGCTCGAGGGGCAAACCTGTTTTTGTGTGAAGCCACCCTTTCGGGCGACGGATCTCTGCCTTCCGGGGCACTGCCACACATGACGGCTGGAAAGGCAGCCAATGCCGCCGGTCAAGCAGACGTGGAGCGCCTTCTGCTGACTCACTTTTGGTACTTGCAAAATCGCGACGCCCTCCTGACGGAGGCAAAGTCTATTTTCCCGAATACGAATTGCGCTGAAGAATTCGCTTCTTATGAAGTGTGAGCATTATGCTCGCCAGGCTGAAAGCCAGTGACCTGGCATGATAATAAACATCAGAGATCTCCATGGCTAATCCTCACCCATACACGAACGCGTTTTTTTGAAGTGCTACCCTTCGAAGGATTAACATCCTGGATTGACAATCAAACCCGTCAAGAATACTTGGGAAAACGAGCTTTCCGAGAAACGGTTTTCCTTTCTCTAAATGTCAACGATTTGAGAAGTGGATTGATGTTGGCTGCGGTGAGCGTGGCCTGATCTGATCGCTGAGGCAAGGGAGAAGGCTGCCTGCCACCCATTTCCCAAATTCGCCGACCAATTTTGGGATAGACACACGAAAGAGTGTGCACGCAAAAGTTGTCAGCCGTTTTCAGGCGATTGAAATCGCTGCAACGAAGTACACGAAGTCGGCCTTCGCCGACTGGTTTTTAGCCAGCGCAGGCCGGCTTCGTGCAGTTTGTAGGTGCAGTTTCCAACTGCCTGACAACTCGTGCGTGCACACCACGAAAGCACGAAAGATGCAGTATCTTTTGATAATCTAATCCATGATAAAATTAGAGGAGTCCCTTATAATTGATAAGGTTATAGACACGTAAGGCCCAGATTCAATCTGCCATTGCCACACGAAGGTGAAGCAATCGTTAGAGAAGTTTTCCTATGAGCCCATTCGTGACCCCATACGAAGAAGATTTTATCGAATCCCGAATGACTTTGTTGCTATCAACGAAGCTTTCCATTCCCCATATTAATCTTTCAATTCCAAGGCCCCACTTAATAAACCAACTGAACAAGAGAATTGAAAGTAAGCTGACGCTGATCTCGGCCCCGGCCGGTTTCGGGAAGACGACCTTGCTGAGTAATTGGGCGCAACAAGCAAGCCTGCCGGTGGCCTGGCTCACCCTCGACAGGGATGATAACGGTCAGGGGCGCTTCTGGATCTATTTCATGGCGGCCATTCAAACCGTGCAGCCAGAGATCGGGGCTAATGTGTTGTCTGTACTTTCTTTACCCAAGCCCCCACCCATTGACTCGGTTCTGACGATGCTCATCAACCAGGTGGCCCGACTGTCCGATCCCTTCGCCCTGGTTCTGGACGACTACCACGAGGTCCAGGTGGGCGAGATCCACCGGGCGTTGACCTTTCTTCTGGATCACCTGCCCGATCAGATGCACTTGATTATTGCCAGCCGGGTTGCTCCTTCTTTGTCCCTGTCGCGTCTGCGCGCCCGCGGCCAATTGAGCGAGCTGCGCGCCAGCGACCTGCGTTTTTCGCTGGATGAGACGGCAAGTTTCTTCAATGAGGTCATGGAGCTAAAGCTGTCGAGTGAGAACCTGTATACTCTGAATAAGCATACGGAAGGGTGGATTACCGGCCTCAAGATTGCGGCCCTTTCCATGCAAAAGAGAGAAGACGTCTCGAACTTTATCAAAACTTTCACAGGAATCGACCGATATATCGGGGATTATCTGGCCGAAGAAATCATCAATCAACAACCGAAGGATGTGCAGGATTTCCTGTTGCAGACTTCCGTTTTAGAATGGTTAACCGCCGAGTTATGCGACGCGGTCACCTCTCGAGCCAATAGCCAGGCCATGCTGGAGCATCTCGACAGGTCCAACCTTTTCATTGTTCCGTTAGACGATCAGCGCCGCTGGTATCGTTACCATCAGCTCTTCGCCGAGGCGTTGAGGGAGAGCCTGAAACGCAGCCAGCCTGAGCAAGAACCGATCCTGTTGGAGAAAGCAGCCGGATGGTATGAGCACAACGGCTTCCTGGAGCAAGCAGTAAAGTGCTTTCTAACGGCTGGAGATTACGAGCGTGCCGCCACGTTGATCAGCCAGAACGCTGCCTACTACGTGTACCGGGGTGAGGCAGCCGTTCTGCAGCATTGGCTGGAGAGCTTCCCGGACAATATCGTCCATCGCTGGCCTACCTTGTTTATATTTCGCGCCTGGACCGCTATGGCTTCGGGCCTGAATTTTTCGGAGGCCGAAGCCAACCTGCAGCGTGTTGAGCGTATCCTGGCAAAGACGGACTCGCCCGATGTTCCCCTGGATGTGGGCACTGCTCGCAGCCTGGTGGGGGCCATTGCCGCCATCCGCACGTATTGTATGCGCCTGCGAGGGAATATGCCGGCCGCGATTGCCAACGCAAAAACCGCCCTGGAGAACCTGCCTGAAGACGATCTCATCATGCGTAGCTGGGCTTCCTGGAATCTCGGAGAGGCTTACCGCTTTAGCGGCGACGTGAACAATTGGAGCAAAGCCTTAACAGAAGCCCGTATGATCAGCCAGGCTTCCGGGATCTTGACGGTGGCCCTCCTGGCAAACGATAACTACGCCGAGCTTCAGATGATGCAGGGGCAGCTTCGCCAGGCGTTCAAGACCTGGCAAGAGATGCTGGGGTTGTGCCAGGAACGGAGCAACGGAAGGCCAATCCCGCTACTCTCGACCATCTACGCTGGCCTGGGAAGAGTATTATACGAATGGAACGAATTGGACTTAGCGGCTCAGTACCTAGAGCAGGGAATTGAGCTGGCCCGCCTTGGGGAACTGGCCGAGGTGCTGATGGAAAATCACATTACCCTGGCGCGGGCAAGATACTCCCAAGGCGACTTGCGCGGCGCGCTCCAGGCCATGGATGCTATAGAGCATCTCATCCAGACCCACGTCGAATCGCGCCATTCTATCCGCGCCATGGCTTATCGCGCTTACATGGTTTTAACCGGTGGAGACGCGGATGCGGCTAACGATTGGATTCGAATGCGCGATCTGAGCATCGACGGCCCATTGAGCTTCACCCGCGAGACCGAATACCTGGTTCTCGCCCGGGTGCTCACCTACCAGAACCGGCCGGATGAAGCGGTGCATTTGCTGGAGCGGATGCAAGAAAATGCCGAGCCAGCCGGACGAGTGGACTGTCTGTTAAAGATCCTCTCGTTGCAGGCTGCCGCGCTGGAAAAGGCCGGAAAAACGGCCAGGGCGATGGTCGTCCTGGAGAAGGCATTATCGTTGGGTGAGCCAGGGGGATACATTCGGGTTTTCGTCAATTCCGAAGATCCCATGGCTCGATTGGTAAATCACGCAGCCATACGTGGGCTGATGCCCGATTATGTCAAGCGCCTGCGGGCGGCCTTCAACGGCAACCCGGTCAAGTCCTCCTATCGCCAACCCTCCGGTGAACATCTCAACGAGCGGTTTACAGAGCGTCCCGGTGCACAACTGATCGAGCCGCTCAGCGACCGAGAGATTGAAATCCTGAGGCTTTTTCCTGCGCGCCTGTCCAGCCGGGAGATTGCCAATGAGTTAGGCATCTCGGTCTATACCGTCCGTACACACATCAAAACGATCTACAGCAAGCTCAATGCTCACAGTCACAACCAGGCGATTGAGCTTGCCCGGGCGCAAAATCTCCTGCCCTAAAATTACCGGACCGCAGCAGGCATTCAAAGGGTTTTAGCGCAACAAAGCAGCGCTAAAACCCTTTTTTGATTCTCGAGATCAAATCACCCACCGAATACCCTAAGTTGCGGGTTGTCGAATCACCCATTCGTTTTGTAAATTGCTAGTGTTACAAGCGGAGTCCTTCCATCTATCTCTATTCTTTACGAAGGTCATTTACTGCGCCGGGTGTTGCCTCCACCTTGCAGTAAATGGAAAGGACAGAACAATCAATGACGAGGGAATATGAAGTCATTATCATCGGCGGTGGTATCACCGGGGCGACAATCGCCCGGGATTGTTCCATGCGCGGTTTCCGAACTCTCCTGTTAGAGAAGAAGGATTTCGGCGCTGGAACAACTGGCGCCTGTACCGGGATGATCCATGGCGGGATGCAATACGTGCTCTCCGAATTCGAGATGACGGAAATGTCCTGCATCGAAAGCGGCATCTTCCAGCGCGAGGCGCCTCACCTGGTTTTCCGCATCCCCTTCTTACACCCCTTCTTTCATGATCCTTCGGATGCGGGAATGTTTGGACCTGTTTTCGAGAAATATGACCAGGTCGGGGTTCACAAGAACAGTCACAGTCACGTGACATTGACGGCCAAAGAAGCGCTAACCCTCGAGCCGGCGCTTTCCCCCAAGATACAGGGGGCGCTCACCTCAGACGAGCCCGGCATCGACACTTTTCGCCTGACGATGGTCAACATCCTGGCGGCGGCCGAGCACGGGGCGACCATCCGCAATCACACTCAGGTGCTGGATATACTGCGGGAAGGCAAGCGCGTCTATGGGGTGCGGGTGCGCGACACGCTGACCGGTGAGGTCGAGGACTATTATTCAACTTTTGTGGTCAACGCCGCTGGCCCCTGGACACCCCAGGTGGCCGCCCTGGCCGAAGTGTTCTTCAAGTTGCGCCCGATCAAGGGCTCGCACCTGGTATTCGACCGGCGGATCACCAGCAACGGGGTGGGATCTCCAGCCGGCGCCAGCCTGATTCCCCACGAAAACGGCGCCATCTGCGGGATCGCCAACGCTTTCTACTTCCAAAACCCGGATGAAGTAGTCGCTAATCCAAACGAAGCAGAGGAGCTGCTCAGCGCCATGGAGGTGACTGTTCCCAGCATCCGCCAGGCGCGCATCATCCGCACCTATTCGGGCGTGCGGCCAACGCTCCCCGACGAGAAGAGCAAAGACCAGCGCGCCGTCAGCCGTAATTTCCAGGTCTTCGACCACGAAGAGCTGGAAGGCCTCACGGGCTTTATTACCATCGCCGGAGGCAAGATGGTCATTGCCAGGCGCATGGCCGAAACGCTGACCGACCTGCTCTGCAAGAAGATGGGCCGTGATGAGCCCTGCCGGACGGCGGACGAGCCTTTGCCCGGTGGAGAAGCCCAGGTAGACCCGGCGGCGCTGGCCGACGAGTTCGGGGTGCCGCTGCACGCCGTAGTGCGCATGGTGCACCGCCACGGTGCGCGGGCCGTGAACATTCTGGAAGAGTGCCAGACCAAACCCCAATATAAGAACCACGTCTGCGTGTGCGAGCCGGTTCTCGAAGCCGAGATACGCTATTCGATCCGCCATGAATGGGTGCGGACTCTGGATGACCTGCGCCGCAGAAATCGGATGGCCATGGGCCCCTGCCAGGGGATGCATTGTACCGCCGCGGCAGAGGGCGTGCTATCTGACGAGCTCGACCGGCCGGCCGGACAGGCGCACCGCGACGTGCTGGACTTCCTGCAAAAGCGCTGGCGAGGCAGGCATCCGGCCCTTAGCGGCATCCAGTTAAGGCAGGAAGAGCTGCTGAGAGCCAGCTATCTGAACGTGGGCAATTACCAGAACCCTGATCTAGAAGAGGACGAGCCAATGGTAAAGAAGACGGACGTCTTAGTTATTGGGGGCGGTATGGCCGGGGCCATGGCTGCGATCACCGCCGCCAGATTCGGGTTGAACACCCTGCTCCTCCGCCAGGGCTATGGCGCTACGGCGCTCTCCAGCGGCGCAGTGGACCTGGCCGGTGCGGCCGGTTGGCTGCGACGCATCCAGGGTGCAGACGGCCCAGCGGAATCCATCGTGGAAGCGGCCGCCGGAGCCTTCACCAACCTGATGGCAGAGGCTGGCTATCCGCACGTCGGCAACCTGCACGAAAGCATGATCCTGGCAAATAGCATCGGAACGATGAAGCAGACGCACATCGTTCCAACCACGATGGCGGCCGGAAACTTGAAGTCGCTGGATAACGCCCGCATCTTGTTCGTAGGTGTCCGGGGTTATGGCGATTTCGACGCCGGCTACATCAGCAAGTCTATTCAGTTTTTCACCGCCAACCGCCTGATTTTCACTCCCATCGAGACGGGTTGGGTTGAAATCGAGTTTCCGAAGGTGAAGCACACGGCCAATACCAACGCTTTCGAGCTGGCCCGCTTGCTCGAACGAGAGGGCGTAGCAATCGAGCTGGCTGAGCGCATCGCACACGAGACCAGCCTGGATCATTACACCCACATTGCCTTTCCCTCCATCCTTGGCGTTGACCACCCGCAGGAAACGCTTTCCGTTCTCCAGGACTGGCTGGGGCTACCGTGCTTTGAAACGCTGGCTCTGCCGCCTTCGGTGCCGGGATATCGTCTACAAAAAGCGCTGGACGCCGAGATGAAATCGGCCGGCGTGCAGGTCATCTACGCCGCAGTGAAGGGCTTTTCGGCGAAGGATGGGCGCGTGGAGCGCATCTATGCGGTGGACAAAGAAGCCCGCCTGGAAGTGGAGCCGGCCTGCGTCATCCTGGCTTCGGGGAAGTTCATCAGCGGCGGGGTGCAGTGGAACGGTCGTCTGAAGGAGCCGATTTTCGACCTGCCGGTTTCTATCGATGGCAATTTCGATATCCCTGCCGGGATGAGCGCACAGATCACGGACCAGTTTGTCAGCGAGCAGCGCGTATTTACCGCCGGCCTCAAGGTCGATGAGCGGTTTCGCCCCATAGCGCCGGATAAACGGTTCGTCTATTCCAATTTGATGGCGGCGGGTTCATTGATCACCGGATACAACTACTCCCAGGGAGACGCGGGGCTGGGGGTGCCACTGGTCAGTGGCTATCTATGCGGCAAGATAGCCAGGGAGATGATCGTTGGGGAAGGAGCATTGGCATGAGTAGCGCAGAATCGGATGGACTGATTGGCTATTTTGAGCGGTACGGCCACGAGAACTTTGTCGAATATACGCCGGAGGAGAGCCTCCTGGTAAACAAGTTCGAAGAGTGCATCAACTGTGGTCTGTGCCTGGCGGTATGCGAGATCTTGCGTGAGCTGATGACTTCCGAAGATCAATACCGGGGTCCGCGCGAAATTGGCACTTCCCTCTCACGATCGATCCCGGATTTCTGGGCAACCAGCGACACCATCTATTACTGCACCATGTGCGCCGCATGTGAAGCCGTTTGCCCCAAGCAGGTGCCGATCCCTGAAGTCGTGGCCATGATCCGCAGCAAGATTTCCCGCCAATTGCCAGGCGCAGTGCCCAAGGCCCATGTCGCCTTGTCGGATGCCCTGAAAGAAAACGGCAACATCTACGGTCAAAAGATCGAGCCTCTGCTCCATCCCCAGGAGCACCCCGAGTACGTTTTCTTCGTGGGCTGCGTGGGCACCTACCTGGAGCGCGAAAGCGTGGAGAACACCCTGAAGCTGCTAGATCGCCTGGGGGTAAGCTTCACCACGATCGACGAAGTATGCTGTGGAGGCCCAACCCGGGTGGCCGGGGTGCCCGGCGTGCCATCCCTGGCCGAGCAAAACCTGGAGCGTATTCTGAGCACCGGCACCAACAAGGTGATCACCGCGTGTCCGCGCTGTTTCATGACCCTTTCCCAGAAGCCCGAATACGCCGGGAAGTTGGAGGTAATCCACACCACCCAGTTCCTGGCTCGCTTCGTTTGGAGCGTCCTTACCGATGCCCAGGTGACGTTCCATGATCCATGCGAGCTGGGCCGGCACATGGGCGAGTACGAAGCGCCTCGTACCGTGCTCGGCCAGGTGACCTCCCATTACGTCGAAATGCCGGGCTGCAAAGAAAACACAGTTTGCTGTGGCGCCGGCGGCGGGTTGCGCGGCGTTTTCCCGAAGTTGTCGCTGCAAGCCAGCCGGACCCGTGTGGAGGAGGCCATCGGCACCGGCAGCGAAGTGCTGGTGACGGAATGCAGCTCTTGTTTGCACAACTTCCGCAACGCCAGGCGCAGCAAGGATAACCTGGAGATTTACAGCCTGTCAGAGTATCTGAACCGGTTGATGGATGCCGCCGGAGGCTAGAAACGCCTGACGGGCCTGCTCTCGATCTGGCCAAACAGCCAGCATCTACGACTTTTCAGGACAAGGAGAAACCGATATGGGTGAAACATGTAGAACGTTACGTGAAGTCATCGTCTATAACGAACTGGCAGGTATCGTGGGATACGAGCACGTCTCACAAGAAAACGTGGAGAGGGAAGCGTATACGCGCGGGATGTCCGGCGGAAAAGGTTGGCCCTCGGTTAGACCTGCCTTCATTGTCTGGCCTGGGACGGTCGAAGAAGTCTCAGAATTGCTAAAGCTGGCCAATGTGCTCAAGTTTCCGGTCATCCCCTATTGTGGCGGGGCCGGGATCGCCCGGGAAGCTCTGGTGGAAGGCACGGTCATCCTGGATACGAAGCGGCTGAACAAGGTGCTGGATATCGATGGCACCAACCTGATGGTCAGGGCCCAAACAGGCATCATCGGCCAGGAGCTGGAATGGGAGCTCAACGGGAAAGGGTATACCTTCGCCCACATGCCCCAGTCCCAATACTGCTCGGGGCTGGGCGGCTTCTTAGCGGCGCGCTCGGCAGGCGCCCTCTCGACCAAGTACGGCACTGCCCCCGATATGGTGCTGGCGTTGGAAGTGGTGCTGCCCAGCGGTAAGGTGATGCGCACCAAGCCGTTCCCGAAGTCGGCCGCCGGCCCAGACCTGAATCGCCTCTTCCTGGGCGCAGAGGGTTCCCTGGGCGTCATCACAGAGGCTACTCTGGCGATCCATCCCATGCCGGAGGTACGCGTCAACCGTGGCTTTATGTTGCCCGGCATGCACGCCGGCTTCGAGGCAGTGCGCAAGGTCATGCGCCGCGGGCTGCGCCCGGCTTCTGTGCGCCTCTCCGACGAGGAAGAGACTGAAGCCATGTATCATAAAAAAGGCTCGCAGTTGATCCTGACCTTCGACGGCTTTCAAGAGCTGGTCGACCTGGAAGAGCGCGAAGCCATGCGCATCGTTGCCGAGGAAGGCGGCGAAGATCTGGGCCGCGAGGTGGGCGAGCGCTGGTGGGATCACCGCTACACGTACG
The DNA here is from genome assembly GCA_963702935.1 of uncultured Chloroflexia bacterium. Classification (GTDB taxonomy): domain Bacteria; phylum Chloroflexota; class Anaerolineae; order Anaerolineales; family Anaerolineaceae; genus DAOTWA01. The sequence continues at coordinate 5,013,973 of OY969772.1, read as the reverse complement.
TTTATCCCTCCGACAAGAATGAAAACGACCCGGTCGTCGTGTCGTACCAGGGCAAGGCCGTCGGCGGCGTGTTGGATACCGCCGGTCCCTTCACCAAGCTGGAGCAGGTGCACGACGAAATGCGCAAAGCCGTGATGCAAATCAAAGGAACTTTCTTCATGGCCCACTTCACCCATTGGTATAAGACGGGCGGCATGATGTATCCCTACGTCTTCAACGCCAATATCTCCTCCCCCGACGAAATCCCCGAGTTATTCTACCGGATTCAGCGAACCGCGATGGGGGCCGTGTTGAAGGTGGGTGACTGTACCATCAACCACCACCACGGCATCGGGTTCCGCCTGGGAGGGTTTATGAAAGACGAGTATGGAGCGGTTGGTCACGAAATGTACCAGAACGTCAAGAAAGCGTTGGATCCTAACAACATTATGAACCCCGGCATCCAGGGATTGGAATGGAGATAACTATGGAAATAGCAACCAAGGTACTCGAAAGATCGGCAAGCCTTTGCGCGCGATGTATGAAGATGTGCCGCCACGTGTGCACCACGCACCGGGTCACACGCAACGATGCAGACACCCCCAACAATCGAGCCTATGTCGCCCTCCAGGCATTGCAGCGTGGCAGCTTCCTGCCCGAAGAAGTGCCCTACATGTACGAGAAGTGCGCCAACTGCGGGTTGTGCAAGGTGTGGTGTGAGACGCCTGGGATGGAAGCCGGTGATCCCCCGGGAATTGACGTGGGCGATCTGATGCTGGCAGCCCGGGCCGACATCGTCGATCAGGGCTTGGCGCCCCGGCAAGCCGTGGAAGCCAATCAGAACGTCATCGACGAGGGCAACCCGATCGGCGAGCCACGTAGCGAGCGCTTTGCTGCCCTGGCGGAAGCGATCGCTGGCCTGCCGGATCAGGCTGAGATGCTCTATTTCATCGGTTGTGACACGTTGTACCGCCAGCCAGAGGTTGCCCTGGCAACCATTAAGGTGCTCAAGGCCGCACACGTCGACTTTACTGTGCTGAAGACGGACGAGATCTGCTGTGGGGAGCCGCAGTATCTGCTGGGATTCCGTTCCGCGGCACAGGCAACAGCTCGCCACAACTCCGCCCTGATTGCCAAAAGCGGGGCCAAGCGGATCGTCTTCAACTGCCCAAGCTGCCTGAAGACCTTCAAGATGGATTACCCGGCGTGGGATGCGGCCCTGCCGGAAGGAATTGAGTTATTGCACCTTACCGAGCTACTCGAGAAGCTCCTGGCGGAAGGAAAACTGGCTCTGTTCAAGGAAGTCGACTGCATAGCAACCTACCACGATCCATGTGAGCTGGGGCGCGAGCAGGGCATCTACGACGCGCCACGCGCCGTCATCGAAGCCATTCCCGGACTGCACTTTGCCGAGCTGCTGCGCAACCGCTCCCAGGCGGATTGCTGTGGAGCCGGAGGTGCGTTGAGCGTTACCAACTTACCCCTGGTCATCGAGGCCAGCAAAAGCGTTATCCACATGGCGGAAGATCTGTCTGCCGACGTTCTGATCACCGCCTGCCCGACCTGCAAGCAAAGCTTCTCCCGCCACACCCGCAAGAGTGACTCGATAGAGACACTCGACATTGTCGAGCTGGTGGCCATAGCGGCGGGCTTGGGATGATGGCCTGAATTGTTCCATTTATGTTATGCAATTTGTTGGGAAGGAGGTGCTTAGGAAAGAAAACATCCACTTATATATCCATCCTAGACCTGAACGTTTGGTTTCAATGGATTCAATAGCAATCAGGAGATAAGGAGTATAAAATGGCTACAGTTTCAATACCTGAAAAAGCCGTTGAGCCAGGCCAGGCGGACCGCATTCCAGGATATGCCTGGGTGGTCATGAGTTTGCCATGGACTCTGGTGGTACTGGGAGCCGTCCTGACCTTCGCTATCGGGGTCATGCTGCCTTCAATGCGTAGTGATTTGGGCTTCGGTCCTGCCGAGGCCGGTTACCTCAGCTCGATCAGTTGGTTTCTAACGGCGCTCGTGACCATCCCGCTGACCGCCGTGGTCAATAAGATCGGTCCTAAAGCAGCTCTGATCGTCGTATTCTTCGTAGTCGGCGTGTGCATTTTGGCGCAGGGGATGGCCCCCAGTTATGCAACTCTGATCATCTCTCGGGCGGTAGGCCTCGGGCTGGTGGCCGCCATCACCCCCGCCATGACTTTGATCAAGCAAATGTGGGTACCCATGAAGCGCATTACCACGGTCAACGGGGTGGAAGCCTTCACGAACCCGGCCGGCCAGATCCTTTCGACGGCCCTGGTGCCCTTCTTGCTGATCTGGTTCGCTGGCTGGCGCACGACCTTTTACGTTTTGGGTGTCCTTGTTCTGATCCTGGCAGTAGCCTGGTTGGTGTTTGGCAAGGAAAGGCACACTGCGGCCTACGATGCAGGGATGAAGGGTGAGAAAGGCCAATCGGCCCTGGGCCAGGCGGCGAAGCACCCGGCCATCTGGCTGTTGGCTTTAGGCTGGCCTGGCACCACCCTGGTGTGGATCGCCTTCTTCACTTTCTGGCCCACCTTCGCCACCGAACGCCTGGGCATCCCGATGACCGAAGCTGGCCTAATTCTTAGCTTGCTTCCCATCGGCTCGGCAATTGCCTCTCTGGTTTCGCCGATAATCACGAATAGGATCGGCAAAGAGAAGTTCATGATCTGGATTTGGGGATTTATACTGCCTTTGGCCTATTTCTCTATGCTCCTAACGCCCAACCCGATCCTGCTCGGAATCGGCTCCTTCGTCGCCGGTTTTGGCGCCTTTGCCTTCGTGCCGCCGGGCTTTAGCCTGCCCTACAAGCTGCCGGGCATTAAGCCTTCCGAAGTAGCCATGGGCATGAGCATTATGATGACCATTATTACCGTCGGAGGCGGATTGGGCGGTGTCGTTGCCGGCAGTATCTACCAATCTACGGGAGACCTGTATAGGGCCCTGGCGCTCTGCTGCCTGTCTCCGCTCACCTTAGCCATCTTTGGCCTCTTCCTGCCAGAGCGCGGCCGTCTGGCCATGGAAAAGGAAGCACGCGAGAAAGAAGCCGCTTCATAAGCTACTCAGAATTGCCTGGGAGGTTGTGCAAGCAACCTCCCAGGTCTTCCAGAAAGGAGCAAGCACTATGTCCAATAAGTACATCATTGGTGTGGACAGCGGCACACAGGGCGCGAAGGTGATCATCTGCGATCTGCAGGGGAACATCGTCAGCCAGGGGGCGGCAGTGCATGAGCCGATGTTCTCTCTCAAGCCCGGTTGGGTGGAGCAGCATCCCGAAGACAACTGGCTGAAGTTCTGCCAGGCTTGCCAGCAGGCGATGGCAAACTTCCCCTACGCTAAGGAGGATATCGTCGCCATTGGCCTGACCGGCCAGCGGGGTACGGGCACCCTGGTCGACAAGAATGGAGAACCGCTGCGGCCTTTTATCCTCTGGCTGGACGTGCGTCTTGCGTACGTCGGCAAGTTTTATTGCGAAAACGAGCCGGAGATCGTGGAGAAAGCCTATAAGCTCACCAGCGTGCAAGGCTGGCTGGTCCACCACCTGACCGGGGAGTTTCGGGACTGTGTGTCCTTTCCGCCGTCTGGCCCCTCGGCGGTGAATACTACGCTGGCCTGGCCAGAGGACGCGAAAACTTACCAGGAATTCGGATTGCCGCGTGAGATGATGTTGGACGTCGTCCCGCCCGGCACGGTGTATGGCAAGCTGACCAAAGCCGCCGCCGAGGCAACCGGATTGCCCGAAGGGTTGCCCGTAGTTTCCGGAGCTGGGGACAAGCAATGCGAAGTCCTGGGTGGGGGAGCGATCGGCCGGGGCCAGACTTACCTGACCTACGGCACGCTCTCCAGCGCCATCACCACCGTCTACGACAAGCCGATCATGTCGCCAGTGGGGGCGTATATGACCATGGGAGCGGCTGTGCCAGGGGCCTGGAGCCCCGAGACGAACGTGCGCGGCCACTGGATGGTGACCTGGTTCAAGGAGGAGTTTGGTTACCAGGCGGTGGCCGAAGCGCAGAAGCGCGGCTGCTCGCCAGAGCAGATCTTGAACGAAGAGGCGGAGAAGGTTCCGCCGGGCGCGGGTGGGCTGGTGGTGTTCCCCTACTGGGATGCCCGTCCAATCGTGCCGGAGGCCACAGGGCTGATGTTGGGCTTCTACAGCGGCTACCACAAGCGGCCGCACGTCTTCCGGGCCATCCTGGAAGGGATCGCTTATGGGCTGCGCGGTTCGTTGGAGTACTTTGCCGCCGATTTCGGGCGTCCCGATCACCGAAGCGACTGTTGGCGGAGGCGGGAGCAAGAGTGACATCGGCATGCAGGCCACGGCCGACATCTTCGGCATCCCGTGCAAACGGGCGCACACCCCAGAGACGTGCGCCCTGGGTGCGTCGATGGAGGCGGCGGTGGGCGTGGGCATCTATCGTGATTTCCCTGAAGTGGTCGAGTGTATGACCCGCAGCAGAGGCATCTTCGTGCCCAATCCAGCCAACCAGAAGCTCTACAATGAGATCTATGAGCGGGTGTTCACCAGGATTTATCCCTCGCTCGAAGGGGTCTTCACTGCTCTGAATCAGATCAGCACGCACGAGATGGTCAAGCAGCAGACTTAAGCAATGGAAAGCCCGAGGATGTCCGTCAATCTTGATCGCTACTGGTTGAGAAGAATATAGGACGGACGGGGAGTGTTTCACTACAGAACAGCCGCAAGCCCAGGGTCGTTCCTACACCAGGGCTTGCGGCCCAAATCCCCAATATGGGAAACGGTCGTTGCTTGGAGTAAAGAATGGAAGTAGCGAAATAAGGGATGGCTCACCGATGAATTAGCCAGCGATCGTGTCAATCGTTCGAAACGAAAGCGCTCCCGATGAGAGCCGTATCCAGGCGATGGTCACAGAAGCGATCGACCTGGTTGGGGGATTGACGACTTACGTCCAATCAGGCGACGTCGTCGTCATCAAAGCCAATATATTCGCTCCCTTCCCGCCCCCGGTAAGCGTGGATCGCAGGGTGGTTGCGGCGCTCGTGCGGCTAATCCGAGAGGCGGGCGCCCGGCGTGTTATCGTCGCCGAGGGGGTCAGCGTTGGCACCAAGCTGGAACGCGGTAGTACCACCCGGGACTGCTTCAAGGCCCTGGGGATCCAATCAGCGGTGGAAGCAGCGGGGGGGGAGATTCTATGCCTCGAGGATGACGAGCGGGTGTCTATCGATGTGCCCGGCGCCATGGCCTTGCATAGGATCGATTACCCGAAGAGCATCCTGGATGCCGATGTCTTTATCGAGCTCCCTTGCCTGAAGACTTACGGATTGACCCTGGTGACGCTGGGGATCAAGAATTTACAAGGGATTTTGACCGATGAACAGAAGTATTATGCGCATCGAGATGATCTGGATCAAAAACTGGTGGACATCCACAAAGTACGCAGGGCCGACCTGACTCTCGTTGACGGCCTGCTGGCGATGGAAGGAGATGGGGCCGGTGAGCACGGTCGACCGGTGCCAATGAATATTCTATTGGCCAGCCCGGACGTGGTGGCAGTGGACGCTGTCGCCTCAGCCTGTATGGGGATCGACGACGTTCTGGACGTGACCACTACGCGCCTCGCCCAACACAATGGATTGGGCACCGCGGACTTGAAACGCATCGAAGTTCGCGGCGTTTCCATCCAAGAAGTAAAACGCAAGTTCTTGCTGCCGGCTAGCTGGCAGAAACAACAGGATCGCTACGTAGTCGGGATGTATCCGAACGTCGACATTTATATCGGCGGAGCCTGCAAATGGTGCTGGTTGATGACCGGCGTGATAGCCGGGATGCTGTCGCAATTTTCGCCACAGCAGTTCTCGATCCTGGCTGGCATCGATCCAAAAGCGCCGCCGGCCTTGCGTACGGATCTTGACGCGACATTCCTCTTGGGTGATTGCGCTTGCAGCTCCACCGGGGCGGTCAAGGAAATCCGTAATGCCATGCTGCTCAGCAGCAAGGGATTAATGGCCCCGGGGTGCCCGCCTTTCCGCCCCTCTTTGGCTCTATTCGAACAGCACATGATTCGGCTCGGTCTGATGAACCCTGAGTTGATTCGGGCTCGCAAGGAACAGGATGTCAAAAAATTTTACGACTACTATCGAGGTGTAGACCCAACCTGGGCCCCAGAAGGATAAACTTGATGGAATTCAAGGCAATCGTTAGTGACGTAGATAAGACTCTAACCAATGACCGCATGTTGGTCGACCTGCACGCTATCCAGACCATTCGGGAGCTGGATGACGCCGGCATCCCGGTCGTTCTGGTAACGGCGCGCGACACCATGACGGCCGGCTCGCTGGCCATGTTCTTCGGCGCCTGCGGGCTGGTGGCCGCCGAGAACGGCTCGGTGATGTGGAACATCCGCAATGACTTTGAGCCGCTCGTCCTGGGCGACATGGAGCGGGTGAAGTCTGGGCTGGAAGCTCTGGGACGGGCTTATGGCGATGTGCTAAAGGTGGTGCCCACACCCGGCCGGCTGGCCAGCGCAGTTGTCCGGCGCACGTTTGACGTCGACCAGGGCAACGCTCTCCTGGCCGACCACAAAACCCATACGCGTCTGCTGGATAGCAGCCTGGCCTACCACCTGGTGGACGAAGATACGGGCAAAGGGCGCGGTGTGCGTGAAACGGCGAAGCTGCTGGACATCCTGCCGGAAAACATCGTTGCTATTGGCGACAACTTCAACGACGTAGAAATGTTTGAAGCCGCTGGTTACAGCATCGCCGTAGGCAACGCCCCTCAGGCCGTGAAAAACCAGGTCGATTATGCTTGCACGGCCTTTTACGGCGAGGGTTTCTGTGAGGGTGTGAAACATGCCCTGGAGGTTTTCAACGTGCGGCTCGTTGCGGGACGCGCCTGAGCTCGGTTAATAGGAAGAATAGGATGATCCTGAAAGCTATCGCTTGTGATATCGACCAGACGTTGACCGACGATAAAATGATCCTGAATTTAGGCGCCGTTCAATTGATCCGCCGCCTGGAAAAGAACGGACTGCCGGTCATTCTGACTACTTCTCGCGATTACATGATGGCTGGATCTTTATCCACGTTTATGGGCGCCTGCGGCCTGGTGGCTGCCGAAGATGGCTCGGTCATCGGAAATTTTTGGAACCGCCAAACCCCGACCCTGGTAGGCGATCCGGCCAAGATTGAGCACGGCCTGGCAGTGCTGAGGCAGGCCATTGGTGACCGGTTGGAAATCTTCCCCTGGCCAGGCCGAATTTGCAGCGCTTGCCTGGTGCGGTCAGACAGCTACTCGGTGGGGCAATGCAATTCCCTGCTGGACGAGCACCAGGTGGGAGCGCGCCTGGTGGATAGTGGCGTCGCTTACCTGCTAATCGATGCCCAAACCAATAAAGGGCGCGGTCTGCGCGAAGTCGCTAAAATCTTGGGCATTGACGCCCAGAACTTTCTGGCGGTCGGCGACAACTTCAACGACCTGGAAATGTTTCACGCCGCCGGATACAGTATAGCGGTGGGCAACGCTCCTCGGGCAGTCAAAGACCAGGTCGATTACGTCTGCCAGGCATGTTACGGGGATGGCTTCAGCGAAGGCGTACAACATGCGCTTTCGGTATTGGACTGTGCGTAAGGCAAAATAAAAATCCAAGGAGGCAAATGGCATGAAAATCTATGGAAACGAATTCCCAGAAACGCTCTACTACGACGAGAAGCACAATTGGGGCCGGGTAGAAGGGAACATTCTCGTCCAGGGATTGTCAGACTTCGGACAAATGCTCGCCAGGGAAATTGTCTTCGTCGAGCTGCCCCGTGTAGGGCGGGAAGTGCAGCAAGGACAGACGTTTACCTCTGTGGAATTGGGAAAGTGGGTAGGGCGCATGCCGGCTCTGGTGAGCGGTAAGGTGCTCAAGGTCAACGAAGAATTGGAGATGGAGCCAGGTCTCATCAACCAATCTCCCTATGAGGATGGCTGGCTGGTGGAGATCGAGATGAAAGACGTGGCCGAGCTGGACGCCCTGATGCGAGTGGGCACGCCGGCTTTTGAGGCTTTCATCCAGGCAGAGCGTGAGAAGAATAAGAAGCTGCTGGGTCCCGGGGAGTTGTAAAGGATGGGTGCCCAAAAACAGGCGCCGGTCGCCACAGCGAATCCACAGGAATTTCTGGGGGAACGTTACACCGAGAGCGCTTTTGAGCGTGCCTTTTACCACCGTGACCTGGCTTCGGTGCCGCGCCTGTTGGAGCGATTACTGGGGAAGACCGTACCCGATGGGGTGGCGCGGCCAGGCAATACCCAGGAGGTCGCGGCGCTGGTTTCCTACGCGGCCAACCGCCGCCTGGCAGTTACGCCGCGCGCAGCGGCCACCACTGTGTATTGGAATGCAGTCCCGGTGCGCGGCGGGTTGTTGATCGATATGACCGGCCTGAGCGGGTTGCTGGAATTAGACGAGGCGCGTGGGGTGGCTACCGTGCTACCCGGAACTCGCTGGGATCAACTGGATGCCCTCTTGAGGCGGCGCGGCTTCACCCTGCGCACCTGCCCCACCAGCGCCCCTTCGGCTACTGTAGGCGGCTGGGTTAGCATGGAAGGCCACGGCATTGGCAGCCTGAAGTATGGCGGCCTGGAGGAGCAAGTCCTGGGGCTGGAGGTGGTACTGCCCGATGGGCAGGTGGTGAAGCTGGCAGCCGATAGCCAACCTCCACTGGCCTGGTTCCTGGGCGCCGAAGGCACGCTGGGCATCCTAACCAGGGTGGAGCTGGCCGTCCGCCGCCTGCCCGAACAGGTCAGCCGGCATCTGCTGGCCTTCCCGGATCTGGAAACCCTGCAAGGCGCTGCCTTGCAGCTCTCGAAAGGCGACCCGCGTCCTTATCATGTCCACTTCTCCACCGTCGAGCACCACCAGATGCTGCAGCGGGCCGGCTTCCTGCCCCCGGAGGGTTTCTCGACGTATGGCGACCGGCCCACCCTGCACGTGAGCTTCGAAGGGGGGCCGGCGGAGGTAGAGGCCGGGGCCGCCGAGCTGCGGGCCTGCGCCGCCTCCTGGAAGGCCGTATTGCTTCCGAATGAATGGGCCGAGCAGGAATGGCAGGAGCGCTTCTACGATCTGCGTATGAAGCGCAGCGGCCCCACGCTGTTGGGCGCGGAAACCTGGCTGGCCTTGGACAGGCTGACCAGCTATGAAGCGCACCTGGCCCGCCTGGCCGGCCAACAGCGCCTGCCGATCGCCACTTATGGCAACGTGGTGGCCCCCGGCGTGGCCAACGTCCTCTCCTTCTATCCCACCGACGAGAGCCGCCCGCTTGCCTACGTCCTGGCGCTCAGCCTGACCAACCGCATCTTCCACATCGCCTTCCGTCTGGGTGGGCGGCCTTACGGCATCGGTTTCTGGAACTCGCCCTACCTGAGGTATGCCGGCTCTGCCGCCGAGCTGGCCGAGCGGCGCCGGCGCAAGCGGCTGCTGGATCCGGTGAACATCATGAACCCGGGCAAGCTGTACGCTCCTCCGGCCATTTTACCCCCGCCGCTCTTCGACTTCGGTATGGGCACGCTGGCGTGGCTGAGAAGCCTGGCAAAGGGGGCCGAATGAACTCATTCTTCAGTGGAATTGAAGGGGAGAGCCTGATTTGCGCCCACTGCGGTTATTGCCAGGCAGTTTGCCCGGTTTTCAGCTCTTTGGGCTGGGAATCCAGTGGGCCGCGCGGGCGCATGACGCTGGCCCGCCTGGCAGCCGAGGGGCAGGCCTTTTCTGTGGAACAGGCTCAGCGCATCTACCAGTGTACCCTGTGCGGAGCCTGCCGGGAAGTGTGCGCCACGCGCATTGACACCGACGCGGTCTGGTTGGAGCTGCGCCGCTATCTGGCGGAGAAGGGCAACCTGGAGCAGACCGGGCTGGCGGGCTTGCGTGATAACCTGGCGAAAGTAGCCAATATCACCGGCGAGCCGGCGAAGAACCGCCTGCTCTGGCAGGACAACCTGGAGCGTTCCCTGCCAGGCCTCAATCAGCAGCCTGGCGCGGAGGTGCTTTATTTTGTCGGTTGCGTTGCCGGTCTTTATCCTCAAGCTTACAGCATTCCAGCGGCGATGACGCAAATCCTGGAACGCTCTGGAATCCGTTTCACCACCCTGGGCGGCGAAGAGGCCTGCTGCGGCTTTCCCCTGGTCGGGATGGGCTTGCCCGACCAGGCCGCCGCCCTGGCGCGGCGCAACCTGGACGCGGTGCGCGCTTTGGGAATCCAAACGCTGATCACTACCTGCCCCTCTTGCTATCACACCTGGCGAGACGTTTACCCGCAGCTTCTGGGAGAACCCCTGAATTTTGAGGTGCTGCACGCCACCGAATACATGCAGCGCTTGTCGAACGATGGGCGCCTGGCGCTTCGCCCCCTGGAAAAGCGGGTGACTTACCATGATCCCTGCGATCTGGGGCGCAACAGCGGCATCTACGAGCCTCCTCGCCAGGTGATCCAGGCCATCCCAGGGGTGGAATTGGTCGAGATGGTCGACAACCGCGCTAATGCCTTATGCTGTGGGGGCGGCGGCAACCTGGAAGTCACCGATGCGGGTCTTGCGGCTGCCATTGCCGATCAACGCATCAACCAGGCGTACGAAACGGGTGCCTCGATCCTGGTTACTCCCTGCCAGCAATGCAAGCGCACGTTGAGCGGGGCTGCCCGGCGAGAGAAGTTGCGCCTGAAAATAATGGATATCACTGAGCTGATTGCACAACAATTGGAGTAAGCATACCATGAAGAAGATACGCCTGCTAAATCTCGGGGATGTGCCCGCCGTGCGTTCTCAGACAGTTTATCACGCGGCTGCACGCGCCTTGCGCGAGGAAACTCCGGATACCCTGATCGTAGTCAGCCCCAGCCAGCCTTACGTGAGCATTGGGTACCACCAGGAGCTGGAGAAGGAAGTCGATCTGGATTACTGCCGCGCCCACGGGCTGCCGATCATCCGCCGGGAGGTGGGCGGCGGCGCCGTCTATCTGGATAACGGTCAGGTTTTCATCCAGTGGGTTTTCCATGGCGATAGCTTACCGCGTTCTGTGGAGGAGCGTTTTGCCCTGTATGCGCGTCCGTTGGTAGAGACCTACCGGGAGATGGGGATCGAAGCTTATTACCGCCCGATCAACGATATTCACGTCAATGGCAAGAAGATCTGTGGAACCGGAGCGGCTCAGATTGGGGCGAGTGAAGTCGTCGTAGGCAGCCTGATGTTCGATTTCGATAAGGCCACCATGGCCCGGGTATTGAAGGTTCCTTCTGAGAAGATGCGCGACAAAGTGTTTGAAAGCCTGGAGCAATACATGGTCACCTTGCGCGAGCTGCTGGGTCGACTCCCCGACCGCAAGGCGGTCACAGATTTGTACGTACAGAAATGCGCCGAGGTGCTGCAAGCCGACGTCCAGCCAGGTCAATGGGCGCCAGAGGAAGAGGCCATCGCGTCTAAGCTGGATGAGCAGTTTGTTTCAGATGAATGGCTGTCTCAAAAAGGGGGGCTTCATCGGTCAGGGATAAAGATCCACCAGGACGTGCAGGTCGTAGAAAAGGCCTATAAAGCCCCCGGAGGCTTAATCCGGGTCACAGCCCGTCTCCATTCAGAACGTATCGATGACCTGGTCATTTCAGGTGACTTTACCATCTTGCCAGCCCATTCCCTGGGCGCTTTGGAGCAAGCGCTCCAAGGAGCTGAAGTCCAGCCAGATCCTCTGGAGGCACGCATTCAAGGCATTTACCGTCAAATGGAGATCCAGTCTCCAGGCGTGACCCCCGAGGATATTGCCCAGGCGATCCTGGCAGCCGTGGGCTGAAGAAAGCGCTCCGGAAAATCGAACGACGGACTTAACCGACAGGGATACTTTGTTATCAATTTCAAAACCATCGACGGTTTCCTGAAATTCGAAACATCGGAGAGGTTAAACCAACGCACAGTTACCTCCTACGAATACACACTCAACCATTGGTTGTATTACATAGATGATCAGCCCACCCTTAGGATGACTTTCCCCTTGGGATGTACCTTCTCAAAATACCAGAAAGCTTCAGGGGTTTTACTTAACGGGTAACATCCATCGATAACCGGCATGATTTTCCCGGATTCAAGGAATTCTTTTATTAGGACCAGATCCTTTTGATTTTGCACCAGCGAAAGGACAACTATTTCCTGGTTCCCCGTCTTGGAAATTCTTTTCCCATTGCTCGCCGCCTGGAAAAGTTGAGCCATGGAACCTCCAGCGACGACATAGGTTCCCTCAGCGTTTAATGCGCGCAGATAATCTGAGATCGGATGATATCCGTTCACGGCTAGGATCAGGTCGTACTGTTGCCCGTTTTGGGTGAAGTCTTCCACCTTGTAATCGATGACGTGATTTGCTCCAAGGGAGCGCACCATTTCCAGGTTCCTCGTACTGCACACCGCGGTGACTTCAGCCCCAAACGCTTTGGCGACCTGCACGGCAAACGTTCCGACACCACCAGAGGCGCCATTAATCAAAACCTTTTGTCCTGGCTGAATGTTTCCCTTATCGCGCAAACCCTGCAAGGCGGTCATCGCCGCTTCAGGTACGGCTGCGGCCTGTTCGAACGTCAGGTTGGCGGGTTTCAGGGTGACTGCTTTTTCATTGGCGCATACATACTCGGCGAAAGTGCCGCGACCGGTTGCACTGGGTAAGTACCCGAAAACTTCATCGTCTGGCTTAAACTGCTTGACGTGCCTGCCAATCGCCTCAACCCGCCCGGCTAGATCAGCCCCCAATATCTTGTTTTTAGGCTGCAGAAGACCTCCCGGCGCCAGGCGGATAAAGAACGGGTTTGCTCTCATCAGGCGCCAATCGCGGGAATTAATGGAGGCCGCATGAATTCTAATCAGTACTTCATCATCCTTCGGAGCGGGTTTTGCAACCTCTTGGAGTTGAAGAACATCGGGTGAACCGTATTTTGGACAGACAATCGCTTTCATTATCACGCGCCTCCATTGAGCTTATCGTATAGATAGACCATACTGATTCCAAGAGCGAGAATCCTGATGGCGTTAAAAATTGCGGCTATGAAGAAGTATCGCAAGGCATCATTCGTTGGCGTTAGAAATTTGGCAGTGACTTCGATCAGGATCGTGACGATGATGAGGATGATGAAGCTTAGTATTACGGATTTTAAAATTGGATTCTTCGTTGGAATCTTGTCAAAGAAACGAAGCAGGAAATAGCTGACGCAGAATCCGATAATCAGGCCACCAAGCAAAGACTCGAGCAGCATTGGAAAATAAGAAATTAAAAGAGCAGCTCTATACTCCGCAGCGATGGGAGTCAGGGAAATTGCGAAGTTAGCTACCCAAAAGGCTAAGCCTCCCGCTAACGCCAATATTGGCGCCTTTCCCCATATTTCTTTTGATTGGATCATCTTTTTCTTCTCCTTTGTTTATCATTTTTTATCTCCTTAATTCATATCGACTTTGGCAAACCCAGAAGCGATTGCATACGGATTGAATCCTTTAACGATCAGCCAAACCCCCAGGACCATCTCCTGCACGCCGATAGGAGCCGCCAGGGGAATGTAGCTGGTAATACGGTTCCCGCTGAACAAGGCCAGCACGCAGGCCGCCATCATCAGGATGATCGCGACGATACCGAAGCCCGACAGCCAGCGGGGTATGAGCCGTGATTGGAAGAGCAGGTAGTAGTACATAAATGCACCCACGCAGAAGGCGAACACTGCCACCAGGGCGGCGTGGTCGTGTACGCTCACCAACAAGTTGCCGATAGCCTGAAGCAACGTACGATCGGCAGTTGCCGCGGTTGTGAACTGCTCGCCGAGTGTCAGCAACGACAGCCGGCTCACCACGCCGACCAGGTAAAAGGCCGCCTCAATAGTCCTGAAGATAACGGATCCGAGGGCGAGACCCGCGTTCCGCGCCTTCAGGACCGGATACATCGCGATGGCGATGCCGCCACCTGTAAAGGCGCTGATAATCCAGAGTAACACTCCTCCGGCCGCCTGGTTCGTATGTGCAGAGACCCAGGCGAGGTAATCCGTACTGGCCAGATCCGGTGTGAGCGGCGTAGCCAGCAGTGGACCTGTGACGGTCGCAATGATGAAAATCACGCCCGTAAGCACGGCAATCTTTCGAGTTGAATTCATTTTGTTTCTCCTTTTTTAATCGCTAGTCAACCGTTTGTATCCATTTACTATTTGACGTCTGACTGATCTGTCTGGCCTGTCCCGAGCGTCGTCGAGGGGCCGTGTTCGCGAGGGCTGACTGAGACCAACGGCATTCCCAGATCACGCACCTTTTTAAGCAATCCATGCAATGCAGCCTGGTCGATTACCGGACCAGTTAAAAGCGTGTCGCCATTGCCTTCCAGAGTAATGGTCAGACCCTCAAACCAGGCGGCCCAACGTTTATCGAGGTGCCCTTTGATGCGAATTTCATAAGATCCTGGCTCGTACGGATCCTCAGGTGGTGCACTTGTTTTACTCACGCTGCGACTCCTACATTCTTCTCATGGATGAATCTCCATACCATTGCGTTCGTCCTTGTCTTCGGCCACAATATACAATTTAATGTGGGGAGGTGTCGTCCTCATGTGTGGGGATTTATGTGGGGATATTTGGGAGGGGATGAAAGGCAAAGAAAAGCCCTGCCAGATAAACTGGCAGGGCCAAGAGGATGCCTGCTCGGGCAACGCTATTGTGTGGTTATATCAAATTCAGCTCTGCCGCCCGTTTGACGGCCGCCCGGCGATTATTCACATTGAGTTTACTGTAGATGCGCTTGGTATGTGTGCGGACAGTGCTTAAGGAGATCACGAGTTCATGGGCTATTTCCGGCCCAGAAAGCTCGGTTTTGAACAATCGGAGAACTTCCAGCTCACGCTGGCTAAGCGATTCGATCAAAGGCTGCGTTGCGGTGGACGATTGGCTCTGCCAGTCGGGGATAGGAGACTCGCCCGCGCTTCTCTTTTGCTCCGCTTCAAATGCTGCCAGCAGCTTGTCTGTATAGTCTGGCATGATTTCACGTGCGGAAGCTTCGCGAAGCAGTTGCATCATGCTTGAGCCTTCGTCAAGGAACATGCGGACGTAGCCCTCCGGCTCGGCCAACGCAAGCGCACGCTGCAAAGGCAGGAGAGCAGCGGGGAGGTCACCTTGTGCGTGATAAGCAATCGCCTGCAATACCAGGATTTCGATCACGCTGCCTGTCCTCCCACCTTCTTCCGCTGCTTTCAGGAGGCGCTCCAGCAGCCCCATGGCCTCAAGAATGGAGCGGTCCGCACAGCCGTTCTGATACCGGACCAGGAGCACCCTGGCCAGAGTGATGTGATCGAACTCGTGCAGGTAGCTAAGTTCGTTTTCAGCGGACAGTCCCTGCTCATGCGCCCAACCCAGGGCTTCACCCAGGCGACCCTGGGCTATCCACACCCGTGTCTTCCGCGTCGCCACCGGGCGCACATTGGGGGAAAAGTTGCTGTTGTACAGGCGCTCGGCCTTGTCGAGCAGGTTGAGCGCGCCATCCAGATCGCCCTGGGCCGCCCTGATGCGCGCCATCGCAGCGCACCAGCGATACGGGTTTTGCGGTAACCCAGCAAGCTCACCCAGAGCCTGGCTTGTGAGCAGGTACTGAGTGGCGGTCTTCAGATCGTCATGCTCACGGTAAAGGTCGCTCATGCCCACGTACATATCTGCCGCTCCCCGCAGGACTGGCGCGCCCGGCGCCGTCGCCCACTGCAATGCCCGCTCATAGGTGGTCATGGCCTCGCGGAGACAACCTTGCGCAATCTGTATATCCGCCAGGACGATGGCGCCGCCGATGGCGGGAGAGATGTACCCGGCTTGCCGCACATTCGCCATGCCATCGGCAGTCATCCGGCGGGCGGTCTCGAGATCCCCGCTCGCCCATGCGGCGAGCCCCAGAGTCGAGGCTGCCCCACCGAGCATCAGATGGGCGTCCTCAGGTGCGAGAGCGAGCACCCGTCGAGCGTTTTTCACGGCCTCGGGCATATCGCCCCGGGCCAGAGCCTGTGCGGCACGGAGAAGGGCGATCATACCTGGCACACGGCGAAATTCCTCTTCGTCCACGACGACCATCCCCGCCGCTGGGGATTCCGGTCGCTCACGCATGTCGGCCGTCGTGTCCAGCCACCGTTCGGCGTCCCGCAGTCGAGACTCAACGGCCTCTAGCTCTCCGCCACTAAATAATGCGTAAGCATAGGCAACGCTGAGAACCGGCCTGAAGTGGACCAACTCGTCGGGTAGCGCCTTTAGCCAGCCAAGCTCCGTGACCGTGGCTTCCTGTCTATTCCTGCGCATTTCTGGTACTGCCAATTCGATCAAGATCGCCGCTCGCTCGAAATCCTTTGCCGCCAGCGCGTGGCGGATCGCATCGGCCGCCGAACCATTGTGCTCGTACCACTCGCTCGCGCGCCGGTGCAGGGCAGACACCTGATCAGGTTGCTCCGCCATCAAATGCATCCGAAGAACATCGGCAAAAAGGTGGTGATAGCGATACCAGCGCCGCTCGTTGTCCAGGGGGATGATGAACAGGTTGCCGTGTTCGAGATATTCCAGGGTTTCCTGC
Source organism: uncultured Chloroflexia bacterium (assembly GCA_963702935.1). GTDB lineage: Bacteria > Chloroflexota > Anaerolineae > Anaerolineales > Anaerolineaceae > DAOTWA01. The sequence continues at coordinate 4,997,415 of OY969772.1, read as the reverse complement.
CCACAAACAGAAGGAGAACCTAAAACAGCGTCACACAGCGGGCCGCACAGGCGGTCAAGGATTGAAGTGCGCAGCAGAAAAGTCTGAATGCTTTCGGACTGCTGTTGCAGGACTTCTTCCACCAGATAGTCCAGCACGAAATGGTGGCTGCCGGTGAAAGATTTGATGAAACTGATAGTGTCTGAATGTCCCTGCATTGAGATCGCGGCCAACTGCAGGCCGGCAATCCAGCCTTCGGTACGGGTCTCCAATGCGGCGATATCTTCGGCTGATAGGTTCAGGCCCATCACCTGGTTGAGAAACTCGGCGGCTTCGGCAGGGGTAAAAGCGCAGATCAGCGGCGCGCAGCTCGGTCAACTGGCCGCGGGCGCGCAAACGGGCCAGGGGGAGAGGTGGATCCTCCCGGGTGGCGATGACCAGATGCATCTGCGGCGGCAGGTGCTCGAGCAGAAAGACAAGGGCCTGATCAACTGATTTGGAATCGATCACATGGTAATCATCCAGCACCAGGACGAAATTGTCCGGAATGGTGGTGATTTCATTGAGCAGGGTTGTCAGAATCGATTCGGTTGGCGGAGGCTGAGGGGACTGGAGAATAGCCAACACCCCTTTCCCAATATTCGCCGCAATCGTCTGTAACGCAGCGACGAGGTACGTCAGAAAGCGGGTGGGGTCGTTATCCCCTTCGTCCAGCGATAGCCAGGCGGCCGGTCGCTGGCAACCAGCAACCCATTCGCTGACCAGCGTAGTTTTACCAAAACCGGCGGGGGCAGAGATGAGGGTCAGTTTGCAGTACATGCCCTCGTTCAACCGCTCGATCAGGCGGGGACGGAGGACAACTTTAGGCCGAGGTGGGGGAATATAGAGCTTGGTGAGGAGAAGTGGCTCGGACATTCTAAAATTAATTATACATCGCGCCTAATTAGAGCAGGGGTATGAATCCGCTCCTCATTACGGTTAGTAAGACTTATTGCCAAGGGGCCGGATGGGAAGTACACGAAATTCGTTGCCAACAAGGGCGTCCTCCTGGCCACCGGCGATTTTGCTGCCAATCCCGATAGGTGTTGGGAGCTGCTTTCCGACGGCGAGAGCCAGGAGGGAAGAATCGCGCGCGGATGAGCCAGCCGGAGGTTTAGAGTTGCCTTCGGCTGGTCGTTTATGCGGGTAGCCTATCCTGTCCTTACAACTTTGAAAAAACTCTATCCTGCAATAATGTGCTAGTATGAAATCTGGTTACTAATTCAATATAGCGAAGAAACGGCAAACCTGTCGAAAGACAGCGACGCAAAGTTACGGGTCTAAACGGCAAAACGCCGCAAGATCGCCGAGCTGCCTCAGCGCCCTCCGATTTTTACTCCCTGGCAGGATCGGTTCGGCTGCCAGGGTTCTTTTAACGCCGTTTCCTGGGGCTCACAGAGCCTCGCACAGTTGGAGCGCACCGGGATGGGCGAACCAATCAGCGTGCCCAAGGGGGTACATAGACTGAATTGCTCCGTACACTGCATCACACAAGAGACTGCCATCCCAAGCCTCAGCGTAGCCAATGACAGGAGAAAAACGCTTGATGAGCGAAGAATACCCTCCTCAGGAAAACCCGGTAGATACTTCACGTCAAGTTAAACAGGCCCTCTCTCAACGCTACCATGAATTTTTCAACTTAGCGCCCGATAGTTATCTGATAACAGATTTGCAGGGGATCATCTGCGAAGCCAACCGCGCTGCCCAGGCTTTGCTCGACCTTCCCCTTGAGGATTTGGCGGGCAAGTCCATCACCTCCGTCATTGCCGAGGAGGACCGAGAAGAATTCCGCAGCCGACAGGCGCAGCTTCAAGCCAATTCACTCACCCGGGACGGCGCACTGACGCCGGCCCTCGTGCCCCCGGAATGGAAAGCCCGGCTGCAACCTCAAGCTGGACGGGTTTTAGGGGCCGCGCTTTCCGTCACCACCCTCCCGGATTCCACCGGCCGCCCCGCCAATCTATTGTGGGGATTGCATGAAATCAGCGATAGCCGGCAGGAATTGGACAGGCTGCGTGAAACCGGGGAGGATCTGGATCGACGATTGACTGCCTGCCTGTTCCAGATGCAAGCCTCCGAAGAAAATTGCCGCCTGTTGACGGAGCAAATTCTAGACCTCGATAATCGTGAGTTCAAATTCCGAAGCATCGTCGAGCAATCCCAGGATGGCATCATCCTTGCGGATGAAAATGGGTTGATCAATGAGTGGAATTGGGCTGCGGTAAAAATAACCGGCCTTGACCGCGTCGATGTCCTGGGCTTTCCTCTCTGGGAAGTCATCCTTCAGATCGTCGATGACGAGGATTTCATCGCCGATTTTGCGCATTATCAGGCCATCCATCAGAGTCCGTACACGGTCGACTTGCAGTCGTCCTTGGACAAGCTGGTGGAGACCAGGATCCGGCTCTCTGACGGCACTCAGCGTTATATTCAGATGTCGTTCTTCGGCATCCGCACGGAGAATGGTTATATGTCCGGGAGCATCGCCCGCGACATTACCCAACGTAAGCAATTAGAGCTGGCTTTACAGGAAAGCTCTCTTCAATTGGAGAGCCAGAAACATTTCATCACCCGCATCATAGAAAGCATTCCCAGCAGCCTGGTGGTGATCGATCACTCGCTGCGGGTCGTATCGGCCAATCACAACTTCCTGGAAAAGATGCATCGAGATGTTCAATCGGTCCTGGGGCACAAAGTGGAAGACGTTTTCCCCCAGGTATTGTTGGAATATACTCGTCTGAGCCAGCGCGTCCACGAGGTTTTTCACACCGGAAGAGCGGTCGATGGGGGCAAAGTGGCTTACCGCGCGCCCAACCTGCCTTCCCGCACTTATTATTACCGGCTGATTCCCATCTACTCATCCCCGCACAAAACCGCAGAGGCCGGACAGGTCGAGAACGTGATGATCTTGATGGACGACGTGACCGAGCGCGAGCAATTAGGAGAGGAGATGCGCCGTATCGAGCGCCACCTGGCCAGCCTGGTAGAGTGCGCCAATGATCTGGTCATCTCCATGGACCCTCACGGCCAGATCATTACCTGGAATTGGGCCGCCGAGATGACCTCCGGCCTCAAAGCCGACCAGGTGAAAGGCCATTCCTGGATCTCAGTGTGCGTTCCCGAACAACAATCGCCCTTGAACGGTATCCTGGAAAAACTGGCGCATGGCGCCAATGTCCAGCACATCGAGGCCGGCTTGCTGACCGCCGATGGCGAGGAAGTGCCTATCGCCTGGAGCTGCTCGCCCATGAACGATGACGTTGGCGCCGTTGTGGGCATTGTGGCGGTTGGCCGAGACCTGACAGAAAACCGCCAGATGCAGGATCAATTGATCCAATCCGCCAAGATGGCTTCCCTGGGGGTGATGGCCGGGGGCATCGCCCACGAGCTGCGCAATCCTTTGGGCATTATCTCTGCCAGCGCTCAATTGTTGCAAGAGAGCCCCGAGGATGTTCAGCTACGCAACCAGGGCCTGCAAAAGATCTCCATTGCCACGCAACGCGCGTCTCTGATCATCGAAAACCTGTTGAAGTTTACCCGTTCGGAAGGGGTGCGCATGAAGAGAGAAATCGACTTGCACGCCATGCTGGACGAGACCCTGGCGCTCCTGTCGCCGCAGATCACCTTGCAAAAAGTCGTGCTGGAGCGCAAGAATCTGCCAGACTTTCCCCACGTCTACGGCAGCCAGGAGATGCTTCAGCAGGTATTCATCAACCTGATTCTGAACGCCTGCAATTCGATGTCAGGCGGTGGAACCCTGACCATTACGGTGGGCACCAATGCCTATCAGGAGGTGGAGATCCGTTTTAGCGATACCGGGTCTGGCATCTCTCCCGAGAATATCTCCAAGATCTTCGATCCTTTTTTTACGACCATGCCGGTGGGCAAGGGTGTGGGGCTGGGGCTGTCGATCAGCCACAGTATCATCCGCCAGCACCACGGCACCCTCGAAGTGCAAAGCCAGGTGGGCAAGGGCAGCACCTTCATCGTCCGCCTGCCGGGAAGGAGTGGAATTTAGCATGAGCTGTGAGCTGCCTCGCGTTCTCGTCGTAGATGATGAGGAAGATTTGTGTTGGGCCTTCGAGATCGCCCTGAATTCGATTGGCTTCACCGTTGCCAGCGTAAACAGTGGGGAAGATGCCCTGAGCTATCTTGATGAATATCATTGCGCGATCGCCTTTGTCGACGCCAAGATCCCGGACATGGATGGCCTGACCCTGGCCGCCCTCATCGGCCAACGCAGCCCTCGCACCAGCGTGGTGCTCATCTCCGGCTTTTTCTACCAGGAGGATAAATTGATCAGTGAAGGATTGAGAACCAGGCTGTTTGAGGCGTTCATCGCCAAGCCGTTCGATTTGAATGACATCCGCCTGCTGGCAGAACGGGCCGCCCAACGTACGAACGGATTCGAAAATGCCTAGCCCCACCATCCTGCTGGCCGACGATGAGCCTGATCTGGTGTGGGCCGTCAGGCATAGCCTGATCCGCAATGGTTTCGAAGTCTTCACTGCCGGGGATGGGCAAGAAGCCCTGGACGTTGCCCGCCGCTACAATCCGGCCCTGCTGATCCTCGACATCATCATGCCCATTCTGGACGGGTTGGAAGTATGCCGGCGCATCCGCCAGGACCCCGGTTTATCCGCAACCCCGATCTTATTCTTGACCGCCCGTAAAACCGTCGAGGATCGCGTGATCGGATTGCAAGAGGGTGGAGACGATTACCTGATCAAGCCCTTTGACCTGAAAGAGCTGAACGCGCGCGTGTGTGCCTTGCTGCGCAGGGTCAAAGCGGCTCCCGAAAATCCACCCGAAGACGCGCCCGAGGATTCCAGGCTGGTTGCCGGCGCGATCACCTTAGACATCCATACCCGCCAGGTATGGGTAGGCGACCGGGTTACCGAGCTTACTCCCACCGAGTTCGACCTGCTGTACTTCCTCATGACCCACCCGGGGCGCATCTTCACCAGCCAGCAACTGTTGCAACAAGTATGGGATTACCCCGCCGAAACCGCCGACATTGGGCTGGTGCGCTGGCACATCCGGAACCTGCGCGCCAAGGTGGAGGCCGATCCCGAGCATCCTGCCTGTATCCTCACTATCCCGCGCCAGGGTTATATGCTGGAAAGGCGCAACCGCCCCTCAACCTCCTCGAGAGACTAACGCAAGGCAAACGCTCAACTCTGGAGATTAGACGTATGATGAATTCACGAACGGGAGCAATCCAATCCAATCTAATCTCAGAAAAGGAGGTAATTCGAAATGGCAGTAGAGAAAACCGTTGCATCAACAAGCTTGGCCGAGGTAGTTGATCGCATCCTGGATAAGGGCATCGTCATCGATGCGTGGGTGCGCGTGTCCCTGGTCGGCATCGAACTCCTCGCAATTGAAGCCCGCGTGGTCGTCGCTGGCGTCGATACCTACCTGAAGTATGCTGAGGCTGTTGGCCTGACCGCCGCCGCCGCTTCCCCCGCCTAGTAAGTACCAGCCAGGTTGAGTGGCATTCACAATGTGGACGTGCTGGGGGGTGAGAGCCTCACCCCCCGCTCATCCCATCTGAAAGCCCGGCAAACTATTCCCATCCGCTACCACTGCACGATATCGACCGAACCAGTTTCCTAGCCACAACCCCTGAAGAGGGGTTTTGTCAGAAAGGTGATGTTATGGCCTTAAACAACGATATGCGTAAGCTGGCCCAAAATCTCCTGGATGATTATGACGCCCGTTTGACGGCAGTTGCTGATCTTCGCAGCAGCGTACGGCAGGAACTTACGGACTTCCAGGCTGCTCACCAGGCCATAACGGCTGAACAACAGGAGCAGCTTGCTGGCTTTTTAGACAATCTGCGCCATGAGGTCGTTGAAGCCGGCCAGGCCACTGCCCGGTTCTTGAAAGAGATCGACCAATCTCATCAGGGGATGACCGCTGAACAAAGGCGGCAGCTCGACGCGCACATGGCCGACCTTCGCAGTCGCGTAGCACAGGCCAGTCAGGCGACTGCCGAGTTCCTGAAAGAAATCAACCTGGAACACCAGACTCTGACCGCCGAACAACGTGCGCGCTTGAAAGAGCATTTGGATAGCTTGCATCACCAGGTTGGAGATTTACGCCAGGCGGCAACGGCTTTTTTGAAGGACATCGACTCCACTAACCAGGCGACGGCCGCCGAATTGCGGCAAAAGCTGTCCGAGCAACGCTCGCAATTGGCTTCCGATACGACGGGCTTTCGCACCGACGTCAATGCTGCCTTCCGCGCCATGGCTTCTGACCAGGATGACCTGTTGAACGAGCATATACAGGGTCTTCGCCAGGAAGTCGTGAGCCTGCGCAACGCCACCACAACTTTCATGAAGGATCTGGAAGCCGGACGCCAATCCATGGCCGCCGATCAGAAGAAGCAATTGTCGGCTGATCGCAGCAGGCTAAGCCACGAGGTCACCCTTACCCGCCAGGGATTCCAGGCGCAGCAGCAGGCTGCCCAAACAGACCTGAGAGAATCGCACCAGGTCTGGGCCGACTTCCGCCAGCTCAAGGAGCGCAAAGGCTCGTCCAATAGCCCTACCAGACACTCGAAGCAGCCAGAGGCCGTCCACACCCAGGCGTCTTCCCCGCAGGAGCCGGCTCCCGCCGGTGACCTCACCGCCATCCATGGCATCGGCCCCGGCATGGTAAAGCTGCTAAATCAGGCTGGTATTTCTTCTGTCCAGCAGTTAGCTGGCAGTCAGCCCGAGACGGTGCGCCAGGCTTTAGGCAAGGCCGGAAGGTTTGCCAAAGTTGAAATCCTGGATTGCACAGGCCAAAGAATTGATCAGTTGAACAATTCGAACGTTCAAGTCATTTGAACGTTCGAATTTCTTTGGCCCGTTGATCTGCTAGATAGATGGCTAGATAAAGTAGCTTGGAGAAACCGCAATGCATCTGGGCACACGCAGAATTCGATCAGCCGGGAGGACCAGCGGAAGCATTGAGATTACCTTGCCGGCTCTCTTGCAGGGCTTGAAAGGGGTCAACTGCCAATTGATCGTCAGGGACGGACCGCGCCCCGAGATCGTCCTCCAGCCGGATTTGTCCGCCACCCAGGATCTCTTTCAACTGTTGTGGCAAAAAATGCAATTGGGATTAGGTGAGATTGGAGAGCTCCCCGAATTTTCTCTGGCCAATTTCACGCTGACTTTTTTCCCGACGCAGAGCTGGCAAGAACGCCCTCCCCTGGCTTACACAGATGCCCTGGTGATTCTCCAACAGTTAGATCAACACGCTTCGTATGCGCTCTCGCGCCCCCACGAAAACGGCAACGGCTCGGAAGGAGACCTGGATGCTTTTGCCAGGTTGCTGGCCTCCCTGGCCGTTGCCGCCAGCTACCGCCTGGATTTGCAAGGCCGCTTCGCGCTGGCCTTCGGCGACAGCGTTGCCTATCTGGTCACCGGTAGTCCTACCAACCTTAGCACTGACTTTGAGCGTGGAATGGCTCATCGTCTGTTTTGGGGCGATAGCCGCTTGCCGCAGCCTTTCACCCGCCCCTTTAAGAATCAGGAGTGGCAACAAGCTCGTACGGCTTTCCGGCGGGTGTTTGACCAGTTCCATACCTGGCAAGAGACTCCAGCCACCTGTTCGGTCGCCCGGGATCAATGGTATAGAGCTTTAGCGCTTGAATTGAAAACGATATAACCGATAGGAGGAATGTCAATGACCGTTGCGACCGCTATGAACCAAGATATTGCATCCGCTTTGGTGGTGCACCCGCGAAAGGATTTCGTCGAGACGCCTACGATTCTGGAATTCAAGGAACGCGCCCTGGCTTACCTGAAGGCAGGTTTTCCCGTCCATTTTCGCGGGCCGGCCGGGACGGGTAAAACTACCCTGGCCATGCACGTGGCCGCTAACCTGGGGCGCCCGGTCATCCTGATCGTCGGCGACGAAGAATTTTCGACCTCCAACTTGATCGGTGGGCAGTTCGGCTATCGTTATCGCAAGGTCGTCGACCACTTCGTCCATTCTGTCCTGAAATACGAAGAAGACGCTACCCAACAATGGGTAGACAATCGCCTGACCACCGCCTGCCGTGAAGGCTTTACCCTGGTCTACGATGAGTTCACCCGTTCCCGCCCTGAAGCAAACAATATCCTGCTGACCGTTTTGGAAGAACGCTTGCTCGTCCTGCCCAACGTGAACCGCAAGGATGGTTACGTCAAGGTCCATCCGGAGTTTCGCGCCATTTTCACCAGCAACCCGCAAGAATATGCCGGTGTGCACGAAGCCCAGGATGCCCTCAGTGACCGCCTGGTCACCATGGACGTCGAGTACTACGACCGCGACACGGAAGTCGGCATCACCATGGCGCGGTCCGCTTTATCGGCTGAAGACGCCACCCGCATCGTGGACCTGGTGCGTGACTTCCGCGCTTCGGGAGAGTACGACCAGGTGCCCACCATGCGCTCCTGCATCATGATCGCCCGGGTCGTCGCCCAGGAACACCTGCAACCCTCTGTAAACGATCCCCGTTTCGTCGGCGTGTGCCTGGACGTGCTCGAATCGAAGACCGCCTTCACCAGCCAGGCGCGCGAGCGCCGCACTCAGCAACGCAAGATGCTGCTCAACTTGATCGAACATCACAGCAATTGAGGAAGGGCAACCATGAAAACCACCCGAGTCCGCAGCATGAGAGACATCCCTACCGTCCAGGGGTTGAGGGACCGCGCCATCCCTGACAGCCGGGAGCAGATCATGAGCGAATTGGCCCACCTGGAGCACGAAAAGGCGCGCCTGGAGCGCGAGATAAGCATTTGGATTACCAACCAGAACAAAACTCAGGAGCGCATCCGCATCGTGCAGGAGCGCGTCGAGATGCTGAATCGCACCATGGAGGAGATTTCCCCCTCGGTTCCCCGGCGTCGCCCGGCTCAGCCCGGCGAAGCTCCCGACGAAGCCGACGAGAACAAAGAAACCCGGTTTCACGCCGTATCTCTGGAATATTGAGGAAAAGTGAGGGATTTTATGAAGAAGATCATGACCGTCTCCCGCATCCGCACCCATAGCAATATCCGCACCCGGCATTCCCATCCCATCAGCACCGCGTCCGGGCGCAACCTTTGGCCGCGGCTGAAGGAGACCGAACAATTACAGGCAAATGAAAACCGTTTGCCCTCTCGCGTTCGAAAGGACTTGGAGGTGAGCGATGACTGAACCGAAGAAAGACAAGAAAGCCGAAGAAGACATCTCGATAGACCTGGGGTTGGGTGGCCTGTTCAAGGGCCTGGGCAACTTCCTGGACCTGCTCTCGGATATGGTCGAGACCACCGACGAGACCGGGGAATCTACCCGCAGTGGTGAGTTCAAAGTCAAAGGATTGGGCGACAAAGCCCGCGGCGTCTACGGTTTCTCGGTGCGCACCGGCATCGGCGGAGTGCCGCACGTCGAGCATTTCGGAAACATCCGCAACACGCAGGCCGGCCCCGAAGTGGCGGAAGTCCGCGAGCCCCTGGTCGACGTCTTCGACGAGGCTCGGGAAATCGTCATTGCTGCCGAGCTGCCCGGCGTTGCCGAAAATGAGATCACCATCGACGTTCAAGATGACGTGCTCTCCCTGGAAACTTCCGGGGAACGCAAGTATGCCAAAGAAATCTTGCTGCCGGCTGCCGTCGATGCGTCGACGTTGCAGAAGACCTACAAGAACGGCATTCTCGAGCTGCGCCTGCAAAAGAAGTAAGCCGCCCACCCAAAGGAACCTCACGGCATGTCACGCACCGTCAAGCATTTTAGCCTGCACCGGATCGCCTCCACAGAGCTGCGCGTCTTCTCCGACGTGGAGGACGGAGTGCTCCCCTTGATTCAGGTGGAGGAAGCCACCATTCAGGAATACGCCAAGTCGCCCACCTGGCCGCATCGCTGGATCTCGCTCTTCATCTTACAGGACTTGCAGCCCCTGGTCCGCCAGCTTCACCAGGGAGATCGCCCGGGAGGGTTGGCCCCCTCCACGAAATACAGCTTCTCCCCCGCCGACGTGGCCGCCTTGAGTGAGCGCCCGATCGTTAACCTTTACGACCTGGCCGATTTGTCCACCCTAAACATCTTCGTCAACCACCGGGAAATGCTTGCCCAAGATTACTGGCAAGATATGCTGGCCCTGAAAGGTTTGTTTGCCCACGAGCACGCCCACCCCCTGGCCGAGAACGAGACCACCCGTTCCTCTCGCCAGGTGAAGCTGGAGATCGCCGGGGATAGCTCGCCGGTGGAAGGCATTGGAGACCGCAAAACCAGGATCGTGCGGGTACTGGCTGCCCTGGCCAATAAGCTGGGCCTGTTGGCGGCGCGCGAGATTTTTGCCAACCAGGTGACCATCCAAAACGGTTTCGCCGGAGCTTTGTTCTACTTGAACTCTCGCAATCTGGAAAATGCGCGTACCAGCGTCGGCGACCGCCAGGAGCTGGCTCGCCGTTTGCGGCAGGAGCTGGCCGCGAGTGATTTGACGCGCGAGGGGGGCGACCTGCTCTTGCTGGTGGGAGATCTGAACGGCTATCTGCCCCTGGCGTTGGAGGTGGCCCCCTTCTATCGCACCGGCCGGGAGAAAGACGCGAAATCTTTGGAAGAGGCCCTCGAAACTGCCGTCTTTCCTCTGCTCGATCCTTTAGCCGTTCGAACATTCTATGCCCTACGCGATCTTTATACCGCTCTTCCGGACAATCTATCGTTACCCGACGCAAGAACCTGGATCAGCGAAGTGTTGGACGTTCTTTTCGAGGGAGTGGCCGAGAAAGGAATGACCCTACCCTATCGGTTAGGTTAACGGAGAAATAAAATGCCCAAGCCCGAAGCCTGCTCCAGAAAGTACCTTTACTGCCTGACCCACTCCCCTCAGCCCTACCAGTTTTCCAATTTAGGGATGGGCGAGAGAGGCGACGTCGTCGATATGATCGAATTTATGGATTTGGGCGCCGTGGTGAGTGACACGCCCCTCAAGGAATTTGAGGAGAGCCGCCGCAACATGATGGCGCACACCCTCGTGCTCGAAGAGGCCATGCGCCAGTTCTCCATTTTGCCGGTGCGCTTTGGCACGGTCGCTCCCGACGCCAATGCCATCCTGGAGCAGGTGCTCAAACGCCGCTATGGCGAATTGCTCAGCAGTTTTGACGAAGTCCACAATCGCGTCGAGCTGGGCATCAAAGCTTTCTGGTATGAGGAAATCATCTTCCAGGAGATCGTCGAACAGAGCCCTCCCATCCGCGCTCTGAGAGACAGCTTGAAAGGGCGCCAGACCGACGAGACATATTACGAAAGGATTCGCCTGGGCGAGATGATCGAGGCCGCCATGGAGAAGAAAAGGGAGGAGGAACTCCGAAAAAATTCTGGAGCGCCTGCGTCCTTTGGTGTACAAGACCCGGGCGAACAAGACCATCACCGACAAAATGGTGCTGAATGCCGCTTTCCTGGTCGACCACGATCGGGAGGCCGAATTCGACCAGGCCATCAAACAATTGGACGCCGAAATGGAAAATCGGCTGATGTTCAAGTACGTGGGTCCAGTGCCCCCCTACAATTTCGTCAACATCGTCATCCATTGGGACGCGCCGTCTGCGCGCTGATCGGCTCGTACCTATAGCCTGTCGCCAGATTGGAAGAAGGTAAGCAATGGGTTTGCTCGACTTGCTGGCTTTTCCCTTGTTAGGGCCTATCAAAGGCGTGACCTGGATTGCCGAAAAGATCGTCGAACAGGCCGATAAGGAGCTCTATTCTGAAGACGCGGTGCGTGGCAAGCTCCTCGAGCTGGAGCTGCACTATGACCTGGGAGAGATAGAAGAGAAGGAATTCCTGGAAATCGAAGAGACCCTGCTGGGTTTGTTGCGGGAAGCTCGCGACCGCCAGGCCGCCGAACAGGGTTGAAACTGCGCATTGAAAGTATATGAAACATACCTTTACGTTGTTTCTTTTACCGCTCATGGAGGCACAATGAAAACTGGAATACAGATCGCGCAAAAGGCCAAGGAAATGTTGACTACGCTCACTTGCGTCAACGCGGATACCATCTCCGGCTACTACAAAGACGACCTGGGCTGGCACGTCATCGTAGAGATGACCGAGCTGAAGCGCATCCCGGCGTCTACGGACGTGATGGCTACTTATGAAACCCTGCTCGATGACGAAGGCAACATGGTCAGCTATCGTCGCACCAAGCGTTATCTGCGTGAGCAGATCATGGAGAGCGAAGATTAAGCCAAGGGAGGTCCCATGCAAGAGCAGCGCATGCAACATTCCGTCCAGGGCAGCAGCCTGGCCGACGTTCTGGAACGGGTGCTCGACAAAGGGGTCGTTATTGCCGGCGACATCACCATTTCGCTGGTGGGTGTGGAATTATTGAATATTAAAGTGCGCTTATTGGTAGCCTCGGTGGACAAAGCCATGGAAATGGGAATCAATTGGTGGGAGAGCGACCCTTATCTTACGACCCATGCCAAACAATTGGAAGATGAAAACAAAGCCTTGAACGAGCGTCTGGAACGCCTGGAAGCCAAAATGGGAATCGCCGCGTAAGAATAATGAGAGGTAAACGAGCATGTCTATCGATGAAAAAACTCTTTCTCTGCGGGTAGCCGAAGCTCCGCAAAAGGACGTGGGCCGCGGGCTGGTACGCATCGATCCCCAGGATTTGGACCGCCTGGGCGTCAAGATTGGCGACGTGGTAGAGATTACCGGCAAGCGTTCTACAGTCGCGCGCGCCATGCCTGCTTATTCTGCCGAGCGCGGCCAGTCTCTCATTCAAATGGACGGCATCTTGCGCGCGAACGCCCAGGCCGGCCTGGACGACCGGGTAATCGTGCGCCTGGTGTCCGTGCAACCGGCGCGCAACGTGGTGCTGACCGCTGTCGTGGCTTCCTCGGACGCGCGTTCCTCTTCTCCGCGCAAGGCCGGGGAAGGGAGCATCCTTGGCGAAGGCCGTTACCTGGCGCGCCTGATGGACGGCATCCCCGTGGTTGCCGACGACCAGGTGCGCGTCAACCTGTTTGGCACGCGCGCGCAGACCTTCACCGTCGCCGATACCACCCCCTCCGGCCCCGTGCTGATCGGCCCGTCTACGACCATCAAACTGGTCGGCGGAAAAGCCGGGGAGAACGAAAAGCACGCTCACGGCGCCATCACCTACGAGGACATCGGCGGGTTGCACCGCGTGATCCGCCGCATTCGCGAGATGATCGAATTGCCTTTGCGCTATCCTGAAGTATTCGAGCGGCTGGGCATCGATCCGCCCAAAGGGGTCTTGTTGCATGGCCCCCCGGGCTGCGGGAAGACGCTGATCGCCCGCGCAGTTGCCCACGAGACCAGCGCTTATTTCATCCACATCAACGGGCCGGAAATCGTCGACAAGTGGTACGGCGCTTCAGAGGCCAACCTGCGCGGCTTCTTCGACGATGCCCGCCGCCACGCCCCGGCCATCATCTTCATTGATGAGATCGACGCCCTGGCTCCCAAACGCGAGGAGATGAGCGGCGACCGGCAGGTAGAACGCCGGGTGGTGGCCCAGCTTCTGGCCCTCATGGATGGCCTGGAATCGCGCGGCAACGTCGTGGTCATCGCCGCCACCAACATCCCCAACACCCTCGATCCGGCCCTGCGCCGCCCGGGTCGTTTCGACCGCGAGATCGCCATCGGCGTTCCCGATCGCGATGGCCGGCGGGAGATCCTGGAAGTCCACTCGCGCGGCATGCCCCTGGCCCAGGATGTAGACCTGGATCGGCTGGCTGCTATCACCCATGGCTTCGTCGGCGCAGACCTGGAAGCTCTATGCCGGGAAGCGGCCATGAGCGCCCTGCGGCGGCTCTTGCCAGACATCGACTTCGCCCAGGCCAGCATCCCTTACGAGCAGCTCATGGCCCTGGAAGTGATCTCCTCCGATTACACCTCGGCTCTGGCAGAGGTAGAGCCCTCTGCCATCCGCGAGGTTTTCACCGAAGTGCCCGACGTAAAATGGGAGGACGTGGGAGGTCTCGAAGAGACCAAGCGCTTGTTGGTCGAAGCCGTCGAATGGCCCATCCGTTACTCGGAGGTCTTCAAGCACGCCGGTGTGCGCCCGCCCAAGGGTATTCTGTTGCATGGGGAGCCGGGCACGGGCAAAACTCTGCTGGCCAAGGCCGTCGCCCACCAGAGTGAGGCCAACTTCATCGCGGTCAAAGGCCCCCAGCTTCTCAGCATGTGGGTCGGAGAGTCCGAGCGCGGCATCCGGGAGGTGTTCCACAAGGCTCGCCAGGCCGCTCCCTGCATCGTCTTCTTCGACGAGATCGAATCGCTGACCCCGGAGCGCGGCATGGGCGGCGACACCCAGGTCACCGAGCGCGTCGTCAGCCAGTTGCTCACCGAGCTGGACGGCATCGAGGAGCTGAAAGGTGTGGTGGTACTGGCCGCCACCAACCGCCTGGATCGGGTGGACCCGGCCCTGCTGCGCCCGGGGCGCTTCGACTACCTGGTCGAGCTGCCCCTGCCCGATACCCGCGCCCGCCAGGAAATCTTGCGCATCCACACCCGCAAGATGCCCCTGGCGGACGACGTCGACCTGGCCTCCCTGGCGGCTGCCACCGAAGGACTCACCGGCGCTTTTCTGGAGGGCCTCTGCCACCGGGCAGCCCTGCTCGCCATCCGCGAATATCTGGACAAGCAGAGCGAGTTAGAGCTGGTGGAAAAGGACAATCCTTCGCCGGTCAATTCGTTTGGCGCCGTGCTATCTTCATTACAGATCAAGGCCAGGCATTTCGAAGCAGCCATGGCTAATCGAGAAAGGCAGGGTTGAACGTGGTAGCAGCCAATCCATCCGGTTTATATCTCTACGCGATCATCCCCACCCGTGACCACCTCATCTTCGATGTGGGTGGGCTGGGCGCGCAGGATGACCCGGTTTACACCATCCCCTATCAAAACCCCGCGCCGGAGGGCGCGGGGACCCCTCTGGCCGCCGTGGTCAGTCCCAGCCCCTTGCCCGATTATCGTGGCTTGAAGCGCACGGACGCGGTCACTTATCTGGTGGCCCACCAGCGCGTGGTCGAGGAGATCATGCAAGGTTTCCCCGTTCTGCCGGTGAAATTTGGCGCGGTGGTAGCCAACGAAAGCCAGGTGCAGCGCCTCTTGTGCCAGGGCGAATCCCTGTTGAGGAACGCTCTGGACGGATGCGGAAAGCGGGTGCAGATGGAAGTCGTCGTTTTATGGGACGTCCAGGAAGTCTTCCGGGAAATCTCGCAGGAAGAGGCCGTGGTGCAAGCCAGGTCCCAATTGGCGGCTGCTTCTTCGCCTGAGGCCAATCTCGCCGGACGGGTCGCGCTGGGCCAATGGGTGCAGGCCTCGCTTGAGCGGCGCCGCTCCACCTTGCGCGCTGAAATCTTGCCGGCCTTGCGTGAGATCGCCATCGACGTGGTGTCCAATCCGCTGATGGATGACAACATGCTGGTCAACGTAGCCCTGCTCTTGGATCAGGAAGGTTGTGAGGCCCTGGACCAGAAACTGGAGGCTCTGGATGCCGCGCTGGGGAACGGCAGCCTGTCGCTGACCTTCCGCCGCGTGGGTCCTCTACCCCCTTACAGCTTTACCACGGTGGACGTTCGCACCCTTTCGTTCGAGGCCGTCGACGCGGCCAGGCGCTTCCTGGGCCTCGATGAGAAAGCCACCCCCAAGGAGATCAAGCGCGCCTATCATCACCTTGCCAGCCAATTCCACCCTGACCACAATCCCAACCTGGCCGAGGCGGAAGCTAAAATGACCGAGATCACCCAGGCCTACCGGCTGCTGGACGCTTTGGCGGCCAATCAGGTTACGAGCTCGGCCCAATCCTGTGCCTTCGACGCGGACTCGGTATCCCAGACGCTGCTGATCTCGCTGCAACGGCAAGAATTAGCGGCCTGAAAGGTCCTCGGCAGGAGCTATGCAAAGCCCATCTTTCCTCGTCGATAACGGCCTGCGCTTGTTGCTCTTCGGAGGCAAAGGCGGCGTGGGCAAAACCACTCTGGCCTCCGCCACGGCTTTGCATTGGGCCAGGCAGGCAGCCGGTCGAAAAATCCTGATCGTATCTACAGATCCGGCCCATTCGCTCGGCGACAGCTTCGCCCAGCCCATCGGAGACCAGGTTACACCCATCGCCAACGTGCCCGGCCTCTTCGCCCTGGAGATGAACGCCGCGAAACGGCTGGAGGCTTTCGATCAACGCTACGGCGCCGTGCTGAAAACCATCGCCGACCGGGGCACTTATTTCGACCAGGAGGACATCGCCGCCTTCTTCGACCTTTCTCTGCCGGGGATCGACGAGCTGATGGCGGTGTTCGAGATCACCGACGTCATCCAGGAGGGAGAATATGACCTGGTCATCCTGGACACGGCCCCCACCGGCCATACACTGCGCCTGCTGTCCATGCCCGAGCTGATGGAGCGCTGGCTGCACATCCTCGATTTGATGCTGGCCAAGCACCGTTACATGGTTTCGGTTTTTGGCCGCTATCGCCCCGACGAGACGGACGCTTTTCTCGATTGTATGCAAGCCCGGCTCTCCTGCCTGAAAACCATCCTCACCGATGCGGTCGCTACCCGCTTCGTCCTGGTCACCATTCCAGAGGAGATGAGCCTCGAAGAGACCGCCAGGCTCAAGGATAATCTGGATGCCTTGCGTGTCCCGGCGCATACTCTCATCCTCAACCGCGTCTCCATCCCCGGCGATTGCCCTTTCTGTGAAGCCCGTTATAGCGGACAAAAACCTTATCTGGAGAATGTCCGCCTCCGTTTCCCTTCCCTGGAGATCGTTGCCATTCCCCTCATGCCCCATCAAGTCTACGGCCAGGAAGCACTGTCGGGCATGATCCGCGCCATGAGCGGGGAAGCCTGTGTCGCGGCCCCTGTCCCTGCCAACATTTTGCCCTCCTGCAGCGCCGGAGAGGCCCCGGCCCACCGGGCAGTCGACCTTCAGTCCCTCTCACCACTGCGCCTGCTCCTCTTTGGCGGCAAGGGTGGGGTAGGGAAGACGACGCTCGCCACGGCGACGGCTCTCCATCTCGCAGCTTGCGAAGAAGGGCCGGCGCAAAAGACGTTGTTATTCTCTACCGACCCGGCGCATTCTCTCTCGGACAGCCTGGCCCAACCCATCGGCAATCACATCACTGCCGTGAACGGGGTTCCCGGTCTGTATGCTCTCGAAATGGATTCCGCCGGTCTATCCCGCGAGCTGACCCAAACCTATCAGACCGAGATCGACGAAGTCTTCGACTCTTTTCTGTCCGGTTCCTACAACATCGAGTTCGACCGACAAGTGATGGAAGAGCTGATCGCGCTGACTCCGCCCGGCCTGGACGAATTAATGGCCCTGCTGAAAATCATGGATTTTATCGAGGAAGGCCAGTTCGACCGCTACGTCCTGGACATGGCTCCTACGGGCCACACTTTACGCTTCCTGGAGACGCCGGCCATGGTGCGCCAGTGGTTCATCACCTTCTTCAAGCTGCTGGTTAAATATCAAGGTATCGTGCAATTATCGGGAGTGAGTGAATTGCTGCTCCACAAGTCGAAGCAATTGCGCAAGGTGCAAAAGATGCTCAACGATCCCGATCAGTGCCAGTTCGTTACCGTCGTGATCCCTGAGGCGATGGCCGTCTCGGAGACGAAACGCCTCATGAGCCGCCTGGCAGACCTCTCGGTGGCGTGCCGGCTGGGGATAGCCAACATGGTCATGCCAGAGGGCGCCTGCCCATTTTGTTCCAGCGTGCGCGCCGACCAGGGACGATTCCTGGCGGAGTTGGAGACGCTCGTTCCCGGTCTGATGCGCGTGCCCCTTTTCCCCCACGAGATGCGCGGAATCGCCGGATTGTCTGAAGTTGCCAACCTTCTTTATGGAGAACCTTTATGGGTGATAGAACACTAACCGGCCAGGGCTTGCCCATTGAAATTAGCAGTGACCAAATTGCCGAGCTGCTGCGTGAAGCCCGGGCCGAAGCCCTGCTCGAAGCCAGGCAGATCATCAAGCAGAAGATGGTGCAGGCGATTCTGGAGCAAGCCTTCTCTGGGGAGTCTCCTTCTCCCGCCAGGGCTTCAGACCCGCCAGCGCCTGCCTCGCATCTCGAAGGGGACGAGACCTCCTCCCGCCCCAACGGGAGCCAGGACCCTCCCCCGGCAGAAGCGGCCCCGGCCTCCCTCCAGGAAGAGATCGCGGCCATCCGCCGTAAGATTCTCGAGAACGAGCAAGCTCTGGAAAAGATCAAGCAGCCACCGCAAGATGTGCCCCAGGCCGAGCTGCCGGTCGAAGCCAGACCGGCAGAAATCGAGCCGGGCGCCACGGCTTACTACGTGTATGCCATCGTCGGCAAAGATTCTCTCTCCGGCGAGCTGCCCGAAGCCAGCGTAGATTCCGCCTATCCTCTTTACCAGATCCCCTATCAGGGGCTGAGCGCGGTCGTCAGCCTCGTCTCCCTGGCGGAGTTCGGGGAGGAAGAGCTGGAGCAAAATTTGAAGGATGCCGTGTGGCTGGAAAATACCGTGCGCGCTCACCAGGCCGTGCTCGAAGCCATCCTCTCCCAGACGGCGCTCGTTCCCATGCGCTTCTGCACCCTCTTCCTGAGCGAGGCGCGCGTCCTGGAAATGGTTGCCGCCCATGCCGAGGAGTTTGCCAAAACGCTCGCGAATCTGGCCGACAAACAGGAATGGGGCGTAAAAGTCTACTATGACGAGGAATTCCTGTCCCGGCGCATCGAAGAAACCAGCCAGAAGATCCAAACGTTCAAGGCTGACATCGCCGGGAAATCCAGCGGAGCGGCCTATTTCAGCAAGAAAAAGCTGGAGGCGCTCATCGCGGAGGAAGTCGAGCGCGCCTGCAACTCGGCTACCCAGAGCAGCCACGACCGCCTGGCGGCTCGCGCTGTAGAGTTGCGCGTGCTCCCTCCCCAAGAGAAAGAAGTGACCGGCCGGAAAGAAGTGATGGGGCTGAATGGGGCTTATCTGGTGGCCGGAGAGGGGATGGCAGCCTTTCACGTCCAGTTGGAAGAGCTGGGCCGGGAATACGGGCCGCTTGGCTTCGAGTACGAGCTGACCGGCCCCTGGCCGCCCTACAACTTCGTGGGCGCCGGGCCGGCGGAAGGAGAGGCCGAATGAGCCAGAGTGTAGCGGATAATAAAGAAATCGTGCTGGTCGATCTCCTCGATCGTATCCTTTATAAAGGTGTGATCCTGCGAGGCGATATTACCATTTCGGTGGCCAACGTGGACCTGATCTACCTGGGCTTGAAATTGCTGCTCACTTCCGTGGATAAGGTCGACGAGCTGCGCCGCCAGGCTGTCTGGGGGGCGCAGCCTCAGCCAGGATCCCGCGTCAGTGTAGAAACCGAGTCGAGATGATCTACTTGTATGGCATCACCGATTATTCCGCAGCTCCCCTGCCAGATATCTCCGGTTTGGGCGATGCCCCGCTCATCAGCCTGGCATCTCGCGACGTTTTGGCAATCTATAGCCAGCTCGTGTCAAGCGGGGGGCCTGAAATTCTCCTTGCCACCCAGGATAATTTGTTAAACATGAAGCCGTCCTCGAAACGCTCATGGCCGATTGCGCGGTCTTACCGGTGCAATTCGGGAGCGTTTATTCGGACGAAAGCGCGCTGGAAGCCGCGCTAAAAGACCATCACGCCAGCTTTGTGTCTGGCTTGCAGCGCGTACGTGGTAAAGTGGAATTGAGTCTGCGTGTATTGTGGAAGGATGAGAATCGCAGCCGAACATCCACTGAAACTTTGCACCAACCTGATAAAGAAAGCGCGCCGGCCAATGGGCGTGCTTACCTGTTGGCCCGTTTGCAGATTCAGCAAGCGGATCAGGCGCGTCGCCAACAGGCAGAGGCTATGATCGCTACTCTCAAAGACTCGCTGGATACCTTGTGCAAGGAGAGCAGCTTTCGGATCCTCCTCGACCCGTTTTTGTCCATAAAAGCCTCTTTCCTGGTCGGGAAAGAGGGAGTGCCCGCTTTTTGCCGTACGGTCAAATGCCAAATTTCGACTTACCCGGACTTGCGTTTCGTCCTGACCGGCCCGTGGCCGCCCTATAATTTCGTCTCGATTTGCGACGAGCCGGTGGATCGATTTCTCCTGCAATGAAAACCAGGCACAGTTTGCAATACACCCTAAGTCGCCGGGAGGTTTAAAGATGACTGTTAATGATTCTGATCTGATGGTAAGCGATAAACTCTTGTGCGACCCCGGTGACTTGCAGGCCTTTCCGGTCGAGACGGTGGACGGACGCTCCAAATTGCCCGATCGGATCAACGCCGATCCGGAGGGCCTGGAAAAGGGCCTGGCCAAGCTCGTCTTGACCCTCATCGAGCTGCTCCGCCAGCTTATGGAACGGCAAGCTCTGCACCGAATTGATGGTGGATCGCTCAGCGATGAAGAGATCGAGCGCCTGGGCGAGACGTTTATGAAGCTGCAAAACCGCATGGAGGAGCTGAAGCAGACCTTCGGCCTGGAGGACGAGGACCTGAACCTGGATCTTGGTCCTTTGGGCAATTTACTCTAAACGGGCTCAATCCTTTTCGATAGGCTCTTTCAATAAAATATATCGATTTGGGTAGGTTTTTAAAACCTCTGAAATTGAGCTGACCCAAGTGGCTACCTTGGGTGGAAAAGTAGAAAAATCCATTGACAGACGCAGGAGTCATGACCACCGCCATCCTGGCAGCCCCGCGGTCTGGTGGAAACTTTGAACGAGCCCGCCCTATGCTTCAAACGGAGGGTATATTCCCAGGATGTTGGTCAAAAGTTGGTTCAATCGGCGTTTGCATCGGATCGAGGACCTGCAATAGGACTATGCTTGATCCAAAGATGCGGGCAAACTGTTCAGCATGAGGAATCACTCGCTCAGCCAGGGTGGATCCATCCAGGGGTACCAGGATGCGGTTAAACATAAAAATTACTCCGTTCTAGGAGAATGCGAGGAAAGGGGAAACCGACTCGAGCGCTATTTATTTAGCGTGCGAGATATCCGCCATCTACCGGATAATAAGCGCCGGTAACGAAGGAGGCTCGGGGGAGCTCAGCCAGATCACCAGCTCGGCCACTTCCTCGGGCAGCCCTAAACGGCCAATAGGGTGAAGCCCGACGAGCATGTTGTTCGCCTCTTCATTTTCCTCGAGCGCCGCGATCATGGGCGTTCGAATGAAGGCCGGTCCAATCGAATTCACTCGGATCCCCTGGGCTGCGTACTCGATGGCTGCGTTCCTGGTTAACCCGATCACCCCGTGTTTTGCCGTAACGTAAGCTGCCGCGCCGGCGAAGCCGACCTGCCCCAGGATAGAACTCAATGCTATAGTCCCTGCAAAAACCTATAAAACATCTATCAAAAATCTGTCTGCCAATTCCAAAAAGCCAATCTGCAAGGATTGGCTTTTTGGAATGACAAATCTTCTCTATTAGCCTGCCACCACCCGCGTTGACCGCGCCAGCGCTTGCTCCATCCGCTCGATCTCCGCCGGTGAATGGATGCTATTGAAATCATCTGCGTGCTTAGCCAGCACGTGCTCCAGCGCCTTCTTTGTCACCTCTTCCAGCGCCTCGCCCTTCACTACAAAGGAGCAGTTCAACCTCATATCCTTACACGAATATCTGATCACAGCATCGTTTCCTTATGGGGTATTTCCATATAAACCCTCGTACCTTGGAAATACCCAATGGCTCAACACGAGGGTTCTTTTACCATTGTTTGGATAATATATCCATCATACCCCGTATTGGAAGTTTTTACAAATTCAACAAAGATGTATAATTGATAGAGTTATTATGAGATCATACCCAGTAACCGGATAGAAAGAACCATCTCCACCAGCCATCTTGTAATTCAGTCTTACGACCGTAGAGATGATTCTCTTCTCTACGTTTTCTTCGTGTACTCAGGGTAGGCGGATGATCCCTCAGCCTTTTCAGGTCTGGCCTCAAGAAAGATGGATATGGTAGAAAAGGAAAGATCTCGATCCCCCTATTCGCGGCGCGAAGGGGGCGTTCCAGTGGAAATGAAAGCCTTGCTTGAGGGTTATCCTTCCCTCAAGCAAATTTTGCTAAACATCAAGCAAGTGATATGGATACTGGACCTGAGTACCGACCACATTCTCTATGTCAGCCCGGCTTTTGAGATCGTTTGGGGCCGTCCCTGTGAAAGTCTTTACGCGGATCCGTTAACGCTGATCAAAAGCGTCCATCCAGAAGACCGGGTAAAGGTGATGTCCGCCAGTCCTGACGATAACCGCAGGCCCTTGAACCAATCTTACCGGATACTGCGGCCGGATGGTAGCCTGCGTTGGATCTCTGCTGATACATTCCTGATTCGTGGAGAATCGTCGGAACCTTCCTATCAGGTGTGTGTTGCCCAGGATATCACCGATCAGAACCAGGTCGATCAGATTTTGCGGAAGGCCTTGGGTCGTTCTCGCGAGCAGTTTACCCTCAGCCGGCGGATGAGTCTGGCGCGGAAACCGGAAGCGGTGCTCAAAACGCTGATGTCTGCCTCTGAGCTGCGCGCCGCGAAACGCGCCGTCGTATTGTTCTTTGAATCCCCGCCGGGTGGTCCCTCCCGCGAGTTTGAGGTAATTACTTCCTGGTCGTCCGTTCCGTACCTGGCCAATTCCAATCCAAACGAATGGTCGAACGAAGCCAGCCTGTTCGAAGACCTCGCTTTATTGGATCTTTTCCATCCCTCAAAGCCGGTGATCGTCACGGAAATCTTAAAAGACCAACGCTTGACACCCGTGGTACGCGATCTGCTGCTAGAAGGGCAAATCCAAGCCATGGCCATTTTCCCGCTGGTCGCATTAGGGAACTGGTTAGGCTGCCTTTTGGTATTTTTCCCCCAAGAAAAGCATTTCGAGTCGATTGAGTTACGCCACATCAAGGTGTTGGTCGATCAGGCTACCATCACCTTGTATAATCTCCAATTGCTGGAGATCGAAGCAGAATCCCGCCACGAGGCGGAGCGGGCCAACGAGATCAAGACGCGCTTCTTAGCCATGATTTCGCATGAGCTGCGCACGCCTTTGACCTCGATCAAAGGGTTTACCACCACACTTCTCGCGGAAGACGTGGCCTGGGAGCCGGAAGAACAGCGCGACTTTATCCAGACTATTCAACAGGAGGCCAACCGGCTTCAGGAGCTCATCGACCACTTGCTGGATCTTTCCCGTCTGGAAGCTGGTATGCTGCCGATTGCGCTGGAAGCCCATTCTCTCCATGAAATTATAGAAGATGCGTTGCCGCAATTTCAGGTCATGACCCAAAAGCATGTCCTATCTTTACGCCTGCCGGCAAATCTTCCGCCTGTTTTTGTGGATGCAAAACGCATCGCCCAGGTACTGGTCAACCTGGTACGGAATGCCTCGACCTATGCCCCCGAAGGGACTGAAATCATCCTCATGGCCAGCGCGCGCGGTGGATTTGTGCAGGTGAGCGTCATCGATCAGGGACCCGGGATCCCGCTGGCGGAGCGCAAACGCGTGTTTCAAGCATTCCGGCGGGGCATTCACGAGGAGAATGGTGCGGGCAAAGGCGCCGGGTTAGGGTTGGCCATCTGCAAGGGGCTGGTCGAAGCCCATGGTGGCCGCATTTGGGTCAAGAAAAAAACCACCCCTGGAACGACCATTTCTTTTACCATTCCACTCGTTCTCTCACATAGATCGGCCATTTCTCCGGGAGAGGCATAACAAGCCCATGGGAAATATATTAATCGTCGAAGATGACCCCAACATCCGCAAGCTGGTGCGGGTCAACCTGGTTAAACGTGGCTATACGGTCAGCGAAGCGGCGGACAGTCACCAGGCAATGGCTCTATTTCAAGAGGTGCCGGTGGACCTGGTTTTGCTTGACCTGATGCTGCCCGGGCTTTCGGGGGTAGATGTGTGCACCTGGATCCGGGCGCGTTCGGACGTGCCCATCATCGTATTGAGCGCCCGCTTGGAAGAAGATCTCAAAGTCGCCGCGCTGGATGCGGGCGCAGATGACTACGTCACCAAACCGTTTGGACAGGAGGAATTATTGGCAAGAGTACGCGCTTTCTTGCGCCGCTCCTATGCGCTCCCAAACACTCCCGATACAATCGTCCAGATTGGTGAGCTGCGGATTGATCTGGAAGCGCGCCGGGTGTTTATCGGCGAAGAGGATGTGCACCTCACCCGAACGGAATACGCCATTCTGGCCGAGCTTGCCCAGCGCCCGGATGCGATCGTTACCCATGATGAGCTAATCGTCCAGGTTTGGGGACCAGAGTACCAGGGATCGAACCATTATTTGCACAACTATCTCGGGCGCCTGCGCAAGAAACTGGGAGCGTATGGCAGTCTTCTCGAAACCGTACCGGGCATGGGCTATAACCTTCACACCAATTTGTAACGATGGGTAGCCAGGCCGAGGCAGAGAAAGCCATCGGCACGTTCGACGCGAAAGACGTGAACGCAAGTACTCTTAAGGTCAACATCGCCCGGGCGCGGCAAGAACGGTCAACCGTGGTCGGTAGCCACGACACGCACTAATATTACAGGATGCTCAGAAGCGATAAGTCTTCTGAGCCTGAATGACCAGTATCGAGCCAGTTCTTCGAGGCTCGATACTTTGTATTTTGCGGGGAACGGATTTGTTAGGGATTTTATAGATTCTCACAAGGACGTAGATAGGTTCCGTATTGTACGATAGATTTGAGCATCTTCAAGCGTTTCTATTCGATCACTTGATCGGAGAAGCCTACAGGTGACGGAAAATGAATACTCAATCCTAGGAGTTCATATCGATGCCAAACAAGACAAGCAAGCCAAAAACCAAACGATTGTCCAAAGGACAGCGCGCCCACGTGCGCAAGTTGAAACAAGAAGCCCGCAAGGCAGGCACAGTCTATAAGCCAGGAATCCAGTAGCCGTATCCTCATCCAATAAAAAGGAGTCGTATGCCACGGATCACTTTCTATGGACGTAAAAATGTCCAGGTTACCTTCCAGCCAAACATCGGGTTGGATGCTACTGCCCGCCAGTCTGTGGTGGAAATCCTCAACATTCTCCTGGCCGATGAGGCTGTGCTATCGCTTAAAACGCGCCGCGCGGATGGGCATGCAAGCGGAGTGGATGTTTCTGAGCTACAACCTCTCTATGATGCTCAATCCGAACAGATCCATGCCATCTCCAATGAGGTTATGGAAAGGGTTCAAATCCTGGGCGGCTCTCCCTTCAGCGGTTCTGAGGAATTAATCGATTCCGCCCGGCTGGATGGAACACTCACGGTTGTTCCAGGCGTCATGATTATTCTGGCCGACCATGAGGCTCTCATTCGTTTCTTGCGAGAGGATGCCCAGAAATGTTCCGAAGCGTATGAGGATCAAGGTACCTTTGCACTGCTCGTCAGGGTTATGTGTATCCATGAAAAAATAGCCTGGATTCTTCGATCAAATATTACATCAGGACAGTTTGACAGTGAAAAATGAGTCCAGTTGATGGCTTTACCGAAAACAAGGGCTGATAAGCAAAGTCCCCCACCCAGCCGGTCGCCCCGCAAAGTTGAGCGCCTTAGGCTGATGGAAATAATCAAGCTACAAACAGGATATAAGGAGTGTAATACAATGGAAACGAAGTTATATGTAGGCAATCTTTCTTACGAAACAACCGAGGATGATCTGCGCAGCCTGTTTACTCAGGCTGGGACGGTCAATGAGGTTGCCCTCATTAAAGATCGTGACACAGGCAGTTCCAAGGGATTTGCATTTGTAACGATGAATAGCCAGGAAGAAGCGAACAAAGCTATTGAACGGTTCAGCGGGCAGAGTCTTGGCAGCCGGGAGTTGAGAGTAAACGTTGCCCGCCCCCGTGAGGAACGCCCGCGGAGCTATTAAGACATAAAGAAGAATAAGACGACCAAATATCGAAGCCCGTCCTGCTCACGGATGGGCTTCGATATTTTTTATCTGCACAAACTCTCACCCTGTCCGTGTCTAATACCGGGCAGACGCGCCCAGAGGCGGCCTTCAGGCATAATTTTTTTAGATATTTTATAGGTTGTATCCGGGACGTAGATAGCTCCTTTCGAATAGGATGATATTGTAGCAAAAACTATCTGATGAAAGGAAGCGCCATGGGACACAATCGTAACGACGGCCACAACCCGACGCTGGAAGCCCTCATCCAGCCGAACATCGGGCTGGATAGCGATGTCCGTCATTCGGTTGTGGAGATCCTCAACAACGCACTGGCCAATGAGGCTGTGCTAACCCTCAAAACCCGCAGCGCCCATTCGAACGGGAGCGGGACAGATTTTTTCGAGCTGCACACCTTTTTCGCAACCCAATACGAATTGCTTAACAGCATCTCGGATGAGATCGCCGAGCGAGTGCGGATATTGGGTGGGATTGCGATTGGCAGCCTTCAGGAATTTACCGATTTTACCCGGCTGGAGGAACAGCCTGGGGTCGTTCCGGACGTCCTGCGCCTGTTAGCTGACCATGAAACCGTCATCCGTCTTTTGCGTGAGGATGTCAGAAAGTGTTCAGAGGAGTACGAGGACGAAGGCACATCCTCTTTGCTGGTAAGCGTTATGCGTTTGCACGAAAAGATGGCCTGGATGCTACGTTCCCATATCGAGAACGAACCAGTTCACGGCGAAAGCCAGAAAAGGATTTTACCAGATGAATGATCGGCAATTAGAACACAAAGTTCGCCAGGATGTTACAAAAGTAAAAAAAGATTTAAGCACCCTCGAGGGAGATAGCGCCGCTCGGTTTGGCAGATTTGAAGACAACCTTAGCCAGGCCACCGGCAAAGCCAAAGAAGACCTGACCACACGGATGGAAGATGGCGTCTCTCAATTGAGCGAAGGATTTGAAAAACTGACGGGCGATGCAAGGGAGAGCGTGGTTGGCGCTGCAGCGACGGTGAAGAAGGATGTTGGACATGGATTGAGCCAATACAACGCGAAGGCGCAGGAAGTTGCAGACAAAGTTCCAGGCGGTCTCGGCGAGAAGGCGGCCAGGTACCCCTGGGTGGCGATATCGATCGCCCTGGCGGTTGGTTTCCTGCTGGGTTGTATACGTAAGACGTAATTTTTGCGCATGCCGTCATTCACTACAGCGCCAATATCGAGTAGTTCAGAGTAGATTCCTTTAGCTTTACAGGAATTCGCTTTACTGGCTGGTTCGTCAAGGTTAGCAGTCTTTGACGGATTACAGCAAGACACGAAGGAGAAAAAACCTTGTCCATGAATCGAAACAACAATGAAGTAGCAGTGGATCGCCGCGCAGAAACGGTCGTCACTCAACAACCGGGGTACGCGGCGACCGAGCAGGTGACCCGCGATGTTGCAGCAGAGGGGCGGCTGCGGTTCTTACAGATCGACCGGATAATGTACACCTTGCTCGGCATCCTGGAGATTTTGTTGGGGCTTCGCTTCGTGTTGAAGTTGATTGCGGCCAACCCGGGCAGCGGTTTCACCGTCTTCATTTATGGCATTACGGGGATTTTCGTCGCCCCGTTCAATGCCTTAATCGGGACGCCTACGTTGGGAGGTTCGAGCTTGGAAGCGACGACCCTGATTGCCATGGCGGTTTATGCGCTACTTTTCTGGGTTCTCGCGCGCGTGCTCCAAATCGCGACCGGTCGGACCACGGCCCGCACGGTCACGCGCTCAACGCATGAACAGACTTCCCCCCGGTAGCCCAGGCAGTGAAGCGGACCACGCATACAATCAGTAGCTAACAACGCTTAAGGGCCGGGGTTTAAGCAATCGTGAAATTGCTCAAGAACTCCAGACGCCGTACATCGAGCTAAACTCGCGCGGTGTGGAGGAAAGAAACGAATCCAATACGACAGATCAGCGTCGAAAAAGCCCGTGAGATAGGCGACCTATTCGAAGTATAAGGAGAACAAATATGAAAGGCAATGACAAGTTAATCACGGTGTTGAACCAATTGCTGGCCGACGAGCTGACAGCCATCAGCCAGTATATGGTGCATTCTGAAATGTGCGACAACTGGGGCTACGAAAAACTGCACAAGGCGATCGAAGGGCAGGCGAGGGATGAGATGCACCATGCCGAGTGGCTCATTCAGCGCATCATCTTCTTCGAAGGTGTGCCAATCGTCACCAAGCTCAACCCGATGAAAATTGGCAAGAGCGTACTGGAGATGGTGACTATCGATCAAACCGACGAGCTCGGCGCGATTCACGCATACAACGCTGCGATTCGTCTCGCGCAGGAAGTAGACGATCAGGCTACCGCCGATTTGCTACGGAAAATTCTCCTGATGGAAGAAGGTCACGTTGATTGGGGCGAGCAGCAGAGCGATCAGATCGAGCAGATGGGGCGGGAGAATTATCTCGCCAAACAGACCACAGGCGCGGCCGACTAGATCGTAAGTGGCGTGGAGCAGGCGCCTCCGCCCGGGCGGAGGCGCCTGCTCCAGATGATGCTCATCGGTGGGCTGGCGGCCGCTGTTGCATTTCTGATCGCGCGGGCCATTTCGTGATCGCTCAAACCCTCGCCCGGGAGGAGCCGGAATGGGGGATCATCACTGAACGGTGGTCCGGGATCGACAAAACTGACTGTGCTGAGTTCTGCATAGGAGAATAAGATGAGAACGATATACTTTCCAATCTATACCTTGCGGCCTTACGAGCGGGGAATTCAGGAAACGGTGGGCAAGTATCACCGGTTTGTGATGCCCGGCCTGGGATTTCAAATCCCGTTCATCCACATCATCCGCATTCGCGATGTTCGTGAGCACACCATGGATATCCACCCACAACCGGTGATCACCAAAGACAACGTCGAAATCCAGGTGGACGGGATTATGTGGGTGCGGCCGACGATTGAGGAAGAGGCAATCAAAAGAACGTTTTACAACATCGACGATTGGAAGAAGGCAATCATCCAACTGGCGATGACCAACCTGCGACAGGAGTTCGGTGATCTGACCCTGGATGAAAGCCTGGTGGCGCGTGAGACGATCGCCACCAACTTGCAGAGCATCCTGAATACCTATGCCGTCGAATGGGGTCTAACCGTTAGCAAGGTGGAAATCCGCCTGATTGACCCGCCCGAGGATATCAAGAAGGCCATGCATAAGCAGAAGACCGCCGAGCAAGAGCGGCGCTCCATGCGCCTGCTGGCGACGGGCGAGTTCGAAGCCGCCGAGCAGCAAAAGCTGGCGATCATCCAGCGCGCGGAGGGAGAACGCGAAGCAGTGATCCAGGTGGCCCAGGGCAAAGCGGAAGCTATCCGCCTGGTCAATGAAGCCGCCGAGAAATATTTCATAGGTAACGCCCAGCTCCTCAAACGCATGGAAATGACCGAAAACTCCTTGCGTGAGAACGCCAAAATCGTCATCACCGAGAACGGCATCAGCCCTACCCTCCTTTTGGGCAGCCTGCCGGTCACGGTGTCGAGTGAAGAGAAACGCGAGCCAACCCTGTTGAGATCTAAGAATTAGACCACGTCTTTACGACGTTAGGTGCTGCTGGAGTAGCTGCTAATGCAGGTCTGAACTTAGGGTGGTGAACCGATCGCCATCACGACATAGAGATTATTATGGAACAGCGCTTTCCTTATAAACGCCCTATGCGGGCCAAACTGATCTTCAACCCCAGTGCAGGGGCAGCCAGAGCATCGCCCATCGAGATAGTGGATGTGATCCATGAGATGCAGGCCTGGAAGCTCGTTCCAGAAGCTTTTCTGGTCGAACCTGGCTGTGACCTACCAGGGGCAATCCAGGATGCCCTCGCCCAGGGGATCCGTATGTTCGTAGTATGCGGTGGCGATGGCACCATTTCTGCTGTGGCCAGAGCCCTGATTGGTACACGCGCCACCTTGGGGATCATCCCCATCGGCACACAGAATAACACAGCCCTCAGCCTGGGTATCCCTGCGGAGGTCCCGGCCGCCATCGCCATCCTGCGGACGGGCCGGCGTATCAAAGTGGACGTTGGCATGGCCGCCTGCGGCAAAATTAACACACCTTTCTTGGAAGTTTGCTCGGTGGGGCTGATTTCGACTCTTTTCCCGTCTGCTGACGATATTCAGCACGGCAACCTGGTGCGGGTTGGCGATTTTCTGGCAACCCTGGCCGCTTCCCCGCCAGCCGAGATCCATCTGTTACTGGAAAACAAGCAGGAGATCCACAATCTGGGTCACATTGTGCTGGTTTCCAACATGCCCTATATCGGCTTTCATTATCAGGTTGGCTCAACAGCCTCGTTTAATGACGGCTTGCTGGATGTGCTATTCTTTGCCGACTTGTCCAAAATGGACCTGCTGGGCTATGTTTTCCAGGGAGTGGGTGAAGGCTACCCCGAAGACACACGTATCCAGCACTTCCACGTGCGCAGGGTGGAGATTGACACACACCCTGCTATGCCGGTCATGGCGGATGGAAACGCGTTAGGAGAAGGGTTGGTGCGTATCGAAGTGCGGCGGCACGCCCTGGCAGTGATGGTCGCACGACCAGCGCCAGAGTTGCAGACAGGGCCGGACGAGATTCTTGAGCATCAAACGGATAATGCAGCCTTCGCCTGAGTTTGAAATTCCCACGGCCTGGGGTCGATTTACCCTTTGGGTGAAGTCATCATCGACCGGTTGTCCGGCTGGTCAGCCTGACGGCTGGCTTGGCCGTATTTCTCGCATTTCTGCCTGCTTACATGCGGGTTGCTTTTTGGGACGGTTTGCAGTCCCATAGAATCCTGTCAGGCATGCTGTTGGTTTTCAGCTTATTGGCAATCTCCTTGATCTGGTCGACCGGCCAGCAGCTAGACGCCTGGGCTTTCTTGTTCTTTAATGTGCGGGGTCTGCGCCCGAGCTGGCTGGACTGGATTATGTTAGGTTTCACCCAGATTGGCAATGGAATTGTTTCCTTGGGGATTGCCCTGGTTTTATTTTTGGCCGGCGATCGCCTGCTGTCGTATGAGACCATCCTGGGCACTTTGACGTTGTGGCTGGTGGTCGAATTGGTAAAATTTCTGATCCACCGGTCGCGGCCTTTTATCAAGCTGGTCCAGACGCGTATCGTTGGGTTCCGACCCTCTGGGCGATCTTTCCCCAGCGGGCATACCAGCCAGGCTTTTTTCATGGCAACGCTGATGGTGAGGTACTTTCACCCCAGCGTTTGGGTAGTGTTCCTGGTGTATGCCACCGCCTTGTTGGTGGGCCTCACGCGCATGTACGTCGGGGCGCATTACCCGCGCGATGTGCTGGCCGGCGCCATCCTGGGCAGCGCCTGGGGGCTGCTCGGAGTGATTATTGATGGGTATGTGCTGAAAGGGATCGCATAGAACAGATAGGAGGCAGGCTTCTCACAGCCGCGCCTGAGATTGGATCCCATCTTATACCCGAAACAAATCTACCGGCCAATCCCCATAATTTTTTAGATATTTTATAGGTCTTATAAGGGACATAGATAGTCCATTTCGGCTAGGATAGTAGGGTAGTGAAAAGAAACCAAGCTGATATGTTAGACAATAAAAGGAGATTATCAATGTCTGATCAAGGAACAGCCAAAAGTGAAAAACCTGAAGTCGGCCGAGTAAACAATGAGCGGGCTGGCGAAGTACAGCACAAGCCCGAAGTCGGCGTCGTCAAAAACGAGCGGGCCGGGGAAGAAGCTCATGAAGAGGAAATCGGCGTCACCAAGAATGAGCGGGCTGGGGAAGAGGCTCATGAAGAGGAAGTCGGCGTCACCAAGAACGAGAAGCCTGGGGAAGAAGCTCATACATAAATTAAGACAGCCTGAGCGAATGCGGCAAAGGCCAAAAAAGCCCGCTGAGTGGATGAATTTTCGGGTAATAACTCTATCAACATCCTTCTGGTGTGCGTACCAGCTCGCGAATTCGCCTGTCTGGTCAGCGAGAGGCGGGGCAGAACAGTGGGCCTGACGGAGATCTATGTATGATGGTCATGATACTCTCAGATGACACCTTCGAGCGCGAAGGAGATGTCTTGCACATAGGTTGTCAGCAAAATCAGCCAGTTTATCTGGCTGGTTTTCGGAATGCTGGAAGTGCTGATCGGGATCCGTGTTGTATTGGGGCTGGCGGCAGCAAACTCACATAAACAATTTGCCACCCTGGTCAACAATTTCACCGAAGGGATACCTGTTGAAAATTAAGTAAGAGATTGGCACAGCAGTAAAGAGATGTAAGCCGCGCTAAGAGCCTCCGCCCCTGCTGTACCAGTGGAAGCCACCGGACAAGGATAACCTCAATGGACGAAAAAGAATCCATCCAAACCGAAGCTAAATCTGAAACCCGCCCGCATAAGTCCATGCGCGGTACCTTGCGCTGGGTGCTGGTGGCGCTAATGGCGTTGGGGCTGGGTGCGCTGTTAGTCGCCTTTGGGCTCTACTTTCCCACCCGGCAGAAGCTTGACAAGGCCAACGCCGACCTGGAGACTGCTAACACGATGATCACCAGCAAAACCGATCAGATCCTAACATTGCAGACGGGTAACGAGACCCTACAGAAGAATCTAAATGCCGTCACGCTGCAAATGTACGTGCTCAAGGCGTTGTCAGGTGTGCGCGGAGCCAGCCTGGCGGTAGCCGCCGACAATTACGCTGGAGCGCGCCTGTCGTTGATTCAGGCTTCGGAAGCGCTGGATATCCTATCCGGCCTGCCTGGGATGGATCAAAAAGACGTGTTCACCGCCATGCAAAAGAGTGCTGCTCAGGCTTTGACCGATATAAAGACCGATCTCAAGTCAGCACAGCCGGAGCTGGATCAGTTGACGAAGAACCTGACACAATTGGAGAGCAACTTGTTCACCAATACCTAAATAGTTCATCCATCACAGGATGGGATTAGTCCTGCCCAACAAGAGAAGAACCAATCGCTGTGTAATCAGAGCACAGTGTGAACGGTTATTTGATGAATATAATCAGGCGACGTATCGCGACGATGTTGATATTTACTTTTATAACTCTGGCGCTGTTGGCGTGTGAAAGTATCCCTGCACCAATGACAGGCTCCATCGAAACGCCGCAGCCCGAGTACGCCGTTGCGCAGGCCACACTGGATTATGGCCAGAGCCAGATGAATGAGTTGTCTCATCAGGCCACAGTGGTCGGTCTGAATATGGCTCAGGCCGCGAATGCCGCGGAGCAGGCCACCCTGGATTACAACCAAAGGCAAATGATGGAGTTGGCCTATCAGGCTACCGCGGTCAGCCTGAACATGGCTCAGGCCGCTGCCTCGCAGAAGTTCATAGCTGAACAAACTCAGATGATTTGGAATGCTACGGCCACTGCTCAGAGTAGTGCTGCCACGGCCACTTATTCCGCTTACATGCTAAATGTTACACAGACCGCACAGGCCCAAGCGATTCTTGACATCCACGCCACTGAGACTGCCCAGGCTATTGCTGTCCTGACGGCTATTCCACTAACGGTTACCCCATTGGCCGAGACCCAGGCCGCCATTCTATTTCAACAAAGAAAATATGAACGCCAATCCTTCTGGGGAGAAATAGTCACTCCTTTGAAGGTCGTTCTTACAACCCTGGTGATCCTTCTGCTAATCGTGGGGGGTATATTGGCATTCCGACGGTTTATGCCGGTGTTGGAGTTCCGCCTGCGTAACCCGCGTGGGAATGGCAACGTAAGCCCCTTGATTCTGATAGATGGGATGATTGTGGATCACGATCCCCATCATCGCCGGTTAACCCCGAGGGAACCACGCCAAGCATACTTCCCTCAACTTCCGAGTGATGGACCGGCGCAGGTGGAAATTGTCAGCCCATCTGAGCCATTTATCACTCGCTGGATCACCGAAGCCGAGCAGGCATTACGCAATGAAAGAGACAACAACCTGTGAGCCAATATCAGCGTGCTAAAGATCTAACTATAACAATCCCTTGGAGGCTGCTCTGGGATGGAGGAATAAAATCATGAGTGCCAACCGCTATCTGCCAGCCGCTCGTATCGTGGCACAGACCATCCTGGGTATATTGGCCCAGCACCGGTTGAATCCGCTCATCAGACGTTTTGTTCTGACTGAAACCGAGCGAGGCGCTGCCTGGCTTTTTGTTGTTTTGGATATCAGCCCTATGAAAAACCTGGAAGCCTACGCTGCTTCCGATGTTCTGGATCATCTCTCCACGGAGTTTCATGGCCATCCGGTTGTAATCAACAACTCCGACGACCCGCGGTACGCTGTGCTTCTCAGCTCATTACCGAATTTGCTAAAGACGCCCCCCGCTCATTAATGGTGACGCCGATGATAGCAGATCGACTGTAGAGACTGGGAGTGGCGTAATTGCCAGATCACAGATCAGGATTGGGGAAAGCGAATGGGACTCGTGGTCAATCATTTTTATGTCATTCCCTAAATATTTAGATAATTAATAGGCCATATCAGGGACATAGATAGCTCCTTTCGATTAGGATGGTATTGTAGCAAGAAACCATCCGATGAAAGGAAGCTACTACGTAAGGCGCAATTTCTGCGCATGACTTAAATAACCGGATAGAAGAGACAAAACAATTGGAGGATTATTATGGGAATACTTTCCTGGATCGTCGTTGGTTTGATCGCTGGTTGGTTAGCCGGGCAGGTAATGAGGGGGGGCGGCTACGGGTTGATTGGGGATATCATCGTCGGCGTGCTCGGCGGACTGTTGGGAGGCTGGATCGGAACTACTTTCCTGCACATTAGCGCCGGGGTGAACGGAATCAACCTGGAATCGATCCTGGTGGCGTTTGCTGGGGCAGTGATCCTGCTCGTCCTGCTGCGCGTTTTGGGGGGTGGAAGGCGAAGAATTTTACGCTAAGGTCAGTCCTGTCCTCCGTGGGTCGCTGCTATGAGATGACATAGGGCGCAGTTCCATGGAGGACTATAAACATCCCGTTCGTTCGATTTGGAGACAAACCATGGCACACGAAATTGTCAACAGGCAGAGGAATCAGACCCGTAGCAGGGTGCGCGAGTTGTTGAGCAACCCCAGTGTTGAGGATGCGGATAAGACCAACGCTAAGCGCGAACAGTTCCTGGCCTTGCTTAAAAGCCGGTATGGTTACACCAACGAGAAGGCTGTAGACGAATTGGAGAGACTCCTGAAGCAATTCTACAAAATGAATAGGAGCTTAGGCATCCATCGCGCCCGGCCGAATTTCAAGCATCCACACGTCGAATAGCCCCAAAACAGGATGGACGAAACTCCAGGACGCAAATTCGTTCCGGTCGCGAAGGAGAAAGCAAGGAGAAAGCCATGAAAAGAGAAGTGGGTTTGTGGATTGACCATCGCAAGACGGTGATCGTGACGGTCGAAAATGAGGTCGAAGTGACCCGGGAAATAAGATCGAACGTAGAGAAGCATGTCCGATCTTTAAGCGGTACGCGTACGAAGGCTCCCAATAATTCACAAGGGTCGACCGCGGAGGATATGCGAGACCGGCAGCTTGGAAACCATCTGGGTAGATACTACGAAGGGATTGTCTCCTTTATTCGTGATGCCGATTCGATTTGGATATTTGGCCCCGGCGAGGCAAAGGTCGAACTCGAAAATCGCCTTAATCGTGAAGAGCTCGGAGGGCGTATCGTGGGTATTGAAACCGTTGATAAGATGACGGATCGTCAAATTGCAGCCAAAGTTCGAG
Source organism: uncultured Chloroflexia bacterium (assembly GCA_963702935.1). GTDB lineage: Bacteria > Chloroflexota > Anaerolineae > Anaerolineales > Anaerolineaceae > DAOTWA01. Next base: position 4,961,822 of record OY969772.1, on the reverse strand, counting down.
ACCATTTTCTAAGATAAGAATCACTTCCATTTAATTAAAAGGAGAAATCTTATGTTGCTGACTATCATCGTAATTTTAGTTATCCTGTGGCTGCTCGGCTTTTTCGGCCGGAACATAAATCCAAGGTTCCCGCGCACAGGCAATTGGATTCACACTCTAATTGTTATCGCCGTCATACTTATCCTATTGCACTTCCTTGGGGTGATGTAACCCTCTCGCGCTCAGACGGGCCTGCCAAAGCGAGTGAAGTAAGGAGTACTTCCTTTGAATGCAAATGATAAACAACACCGTGCTATTTTACAGAGCCTCGCTCGCAAGGCGATGCTCGAGAGAGGCCTACTCCCCAACTTCTCTGCCGAAGAACTCGCTGAACTGGGCAGAATTCAGTCGCCTGCTGCGGGGAATGGTGAGCCGGTTTGTGACCTGAGAGACCTTCTGTGGGCTTCCATTGACAACGATGACTCTCTTGACCTGGATCAGCTTACCGTAGCCGAGGGACTGCCTGGAGACAAGGTCAAGATTCTGGTTGCGGTGGCGGACGTAGAGTCGCTGGTTAAGAATGGGTCAGCCATTAACGAACACGCGCGCCATAATACGACCTCTGTATACACCGCTGCTATGATATTCCCGATGCTTCCCGAAAAGCTTTCCACTAATTTCACCTCATTGAAATTCAATGAGGAGCGCCTATCCGTTGTGGTTGAAATGGTAATCGACGCGAGCGGATCCCTTCAGGATTCGGACGTCTACCAGGCGCGTGTCCGCAATCATGCGAAGCTCGCCTATAACAGTGTTGCGACCTGGTTGGAAGGGGGTGGAACTGTTCCCGAGGCCGTAGCTGCCGTCGATGGGCTGGATGAGAATCTGCGCATGCAAAACAGGATAGCCCAAAGGATGAAGAATTTCCGGCATATCCACGGAGCCCTCAGTTTGGAAACCATTGAGGCCAAACCGGTATTTGACGGCGATCAAATCCGCGCTCTCGAAATAGAAGAAAAGAACCGCGCTAAAGAGATCATTGAGGATTTCATGATTGCAGCTAACGGGGTGACTGCGCGATATCTTTCGGCCAAGAAATTCCCCTCGATCCGCCGTGTGGTACGCACGCCCAAACGATGGGAGCGGATTGTAGAAATTGCCGCGGATCACCAGTTCAAACTTCCAGAACTCCCGAATTCAAAAGCGTTGGAGGAGTTTCTAGTCAGGCAAAAAGCCGCGGATCCCCTGCGCTTCCCCGACTTATCTTTGGCTGTGATCAAGCTATTGGGCGCTGGTGAATACATTGCAGAGCTTCCTGATGGGAATGTCCCGGGTCACTTTGGTCTGGCAGTCAAGGATTATGCTCATTCGACCGCTCCGAATCGTCGCTATCCCGACCTGCTTACCCAACGCTTATTGAAAGCGGCCCTGGAAGGGAAACCTGTGCCCTATAGTAAAGATGAGCTGGACGTTCTGGCGGCTCATTGCACCGAAGCAGAAGATGCAGCGAACAAAGTCGAAAGGCAGGTCGGCAAATCCGCTGCCGCGCTTCTGCTTGAATCGAGAATCGGAGAGCGGTTTGATGCGATTGTCACAGGCGCTTCCGAGAAAGGAGCCTGGGCCCGGCTTCTCAAAATACCTGTTGAAGGGAAGGTAGTGCGTGGGTTCGAGGGGGTTGATGTCGGCAACCGGATTCGCGTGCAGCTAATATCTGTAGATGTTGAGAAGGGATATGTTGATTTCAAGAAAATCGGCTCCTCAAGATATTGAGGTGGAAACTGTTTTTAAACCTTTTCACTCAAAAGACTTGTTATCGCTGAATTCCGCTGTCGGGTGGAACTGATAAACAAAGCGGATTCCTGAAGAGGGAAGTGGGTTTCAGGCTTTACCCTGGGAAGGTTGTTGAAGAGGAGCATCGTATGGTCGTAGAACAGGCAACGCAAACAAGTTTGGATGAACTAAGCCAGTGTAGCGATCTGGCATGGTCAACGGCAGAGGATCAAAAGAAGAATGGATTAGCCAAGGCCATGGTTACAGCGAAAAGCGAGCCGTTACAAACTAGATTTGAAGGCCTGATCCATGAGAGTCAGAATGTATTCTTGACGGGTGGTCGGTCCATTGGACGAATCGTGAAGCTGTTGCCGGGTGCCGGAGGCCAGGCCTCCTATCTCGTCATCCGCACAGCCCGCCTTTGGGATCGACCCAAAATATTGCCGATCGAGCTTGTGTGCAATGTAAATCCTAAAGGTGTCTGGCTATCTATTGACCGGCGCAAATTCCAGGAACTTCCCGATTATAAAGTTGATGCATCTATCGCAGACGAAGTAGCAAGCGCACTATGGAATGATGAAGTATTGAGAGTTACCGACTATCATGAAGTCGACATTCGGGTCAAGAATGGGGTCGTCTCCATAACCGGCCACATCATGGGCATGATGAGCCAGGAACGAATTGAACGTGCAGTTGGGAAGGTCAAGGGCATCCTGGGTGTGAGAATTCATCTTGTTGCGGATGACAAACTTCTGCTCGAAGTATCCGAAGCGCTGGCCCAGATCGAGCGAGTTGAAGAAAAGCGTGTTTTCGCGAAAGTACAAAATGGGGTGGTAGTACTGAGTGGTGAGGTGATCAGCGTAGAAGTTCGTAGTTTCGCAGAGCGATGTGCGGCCAATGTTCCCTGGGTCCGCGGCGTGATCAATACTATAGCTGCCCCAGGAATTGATCTGGATGCAGAGGACCGGCGCTTTTTACAACCTTCCATCGGGGAGAAGATCTATTTTCGTGACGGTCCGTTTGGATTTGTCAAGCAAGTGGTTATTAACCGGAACAACCGGCTCGTGGTCGATATGATCGTACAAGGGCTGTTTCCCGATAGGCAGCTAAAGTCTGGCCCCATGACGGCTGGTGAAATCCTGTCGCCTGAACGGCTGGCAGTCATTCCCGTAAGTGTTATCCGGTATTTGACGAGTAACTCGGGATTTCTACTCATTGATAGCACAGAGACAACCAGGTATCAGGCTTTTGACCCGGCAAATTTTGTCGCTCCTAACGCAGAATGGGTGCCGCCCTACCCTTATTGTACTGATAACGTCAGGTTTTTTGCTGAATGATGAAGACCACCGGAAAGGAAAAGGAAGTGGAAGGCCAACCTACGAAGCGAAAGTCTAATTTTTCGATCACCTCCTTGATCGGGATCGCCCTTGTCGCCTTTATTGCCTATCGACTGATAGCCGGTTCCGGTCCCGTGGTGAAAGAAATCCCTTATAGCGCGTTCAAGACTGCCCTTAATGAAGGGCAGATCAGCAGCGTCATTGTTGGCGATACGAGCGTCAGCGGGAAGATGAACGACAGTACGGCTTTTACGACGGTGCGGGTGGACGACCCAGACCTGACTAAAACGTTAGAAGCTCACCAGGTGGAGATTCAAGGGCAAGTGGCCAGTATTGGGGATGGAATTCTGGGTTTTCTGTTGGCCTGGGGCTTGCCGTTGGTCATGCTTGCCGGTTTATGGTTTTGGTTCTTCGGGCGCAACCGGGGAGGCGCAGGCTCGATGGGCAATATCTTCTCCTTTGGTAAAAGCAAAGCGCGCGTGATCATGGGAGAACAAACCGGGGTGACCTTTAAAGATGTCGGCGGCGCCGGAGAAGCAATAACCGATCTGAAAGAGGTGACAGAATTTCTCAAAAACCCACTCCACTTTCAGAGACTGGGCGGCAAAATGCCTAAGGGCGTTCTGCTGGTTGGCCCACCCGGTACCGGAAAGACGCTGCTTGCCAGAGCGACGGCAGGCGAGGCTGGCGTACAATTCTTCAATCTGAGCGGGGCCGAGTTTGTCGAGATGTTTGTCGGCGTGGGCGCATCGCGGGTGCGCGACCTCTTCGATCAGGCCAAGAAAAGCGCACCTTCGATCATCTTTATCGACGAGATTGATGCTATTGGGGGCAGGCGAGCTGGCGCAGGGGCAATTGGCGTCCACGAGGAGCGTGAGCAAACCCTTAACCAATTATTGGCTGAGATGGACGGCTTTGAAACCGCTCGAGGAGTGATTGTGATGGCTGCCACCAACCGGCCCGAGATTTTGGATCCTGCCTTGCTGCGGCCAGGTCGATTTGATCGTCAGGTGATGGTCGATCTGCCTGACCGTCAGGGTCGCCTTGAAATCATCAATATCCACGCCCGGCAAGTCACTCTGGCTGAGAACGCCAGCCTGGAGGCCGTTGCTCAAATGACCCCTGGCTTCTCCGGCGCCGACCTGGCAAACCTGGTCAATGAAGCTGCTCTGTTGGCATCCCGGCATGGCAAAGAGGCGGTCGATATGGCCGATTTTGATGAGGCTTTCGAGCGCGTGGTTGCCGGATCAGAACGGAGCACCCATACGATCAATCCGAAGGAAAAAAGAGTGATCGCCGTGCATGAAGCCGGGCATGCCCTGGTCGCGAGCCTGATGCCGAATGCGGATAAAGTCCGAAAAGTGACCATAGTCCCGCGCGGCAAGGCGATGGGTTATACCATGCAACTGCCAACCAACGACCGCTATGTGCTGGGTGAGAAAGAGCTTGAATCCCGCTTAACGGTCCTGGTAAGCGGCAGGGTAGCAGAAGCGCTGGCGTATGGTGAAGCCTCCACTGGGGCGATGGATGACCTGGCGCGTGCCACAGACCTGGCACGCAAGATGGTCACGGAATTTGGCATGAGCCCCATCCTGGGTCCCGTCCGTCTGGCAGCGGATATGCAGGCGAACTATCTTAGCCAGCAGCTTGGCCTGGATGCGCGGGTCAGCCCAGAAACGGCCACCCTGGTGGATACAGAGACTCGCCGGATTATCGAAGAAGCGGTAGAGCAAGCCAGGGGCATCCTGGAAAATCATCGCCCGGAGCTGGATCGTCTGGCGGACCTGCTTTGCGAGCAAGAAACCGTCGATGGCTCGCAGATTGATGCCATACTCAGTAAAATCGAAATTCGAGATCCAGTAGCCGTTTAAACAATCCAGGCGACCTGGTAATTATGGGAGCGCGAAGACACTTAGAACGAACAATCTACTCAATCTACGCTGAGTCATTAAAGGAGTTCGATTATGGAAAACGCCGAGTTAGATTTCTTGCTTTTAAAGAACAGGTTGAACTTTCATTGGAGCAAAACCTCGAGCACCTGGTTGCTAACTAACCAATCCAATCGAGGGGGTAATCCGGAATGGTATCAAAGCCAGGCGGCTGAAAATATTGAGGCGGCTCAGGCCGCGGCAATAAGCTTCATCCAATCCATGCATCGGTCAGAGAACAAGGAAGAGGAAAGCATAGAATTAGACACTCTCCTCAACAAGTATCGGTTGACATTCAACTGGGGGGACCCCGGGTCAAGGTGGTGGCTGGTAGGGCAAAATAAGGGCAGTAATACGCTTCGCAGGACGGTTCCTCGGCCTGCCAAAGACATTGAAACAGCCAAAGCGGATGCTGTGCAATATATTCTGAGCATGTATCTGTCTTCTCACAAGGGAATCGAGGGCTAAATGGACGACTCACAGGTATTGACTTGGACCCAGCTCGTTGGACTTGAGCCGAGATTAGGGCAGCTCCACCTGGACTGCCGATTTGCGGATCACCGCGAACCGAATGGCTTTGACGCGGAGTTAGCCTGGAATGGATCACCAGACGTGCCTGGGCTGAAATACCGGTTGGAACAGCTCGTTGGTGCGAAAGCTAAGGGGCAAGACCCGCGGATATTATCCCGGCAGGCATATGATCTCGCCAGCGCAGAATGCTACCAGGCGTTGCCTCCCAACCGGCCTGGGATTAGGCTATTTGGGTCCCGAGAAAGCCAGTCTGCCAATTCGGGTCAGAGATGTTAAGAGATGGAGGGGATGCGAATGAAAGATTCCCTTCAACTACTAAAGAAGAACGGCTATTCTTTCTACTGGAATGATGCTGATAAGCATTGGTGGCTTTCAAAGGCCGGTAAGAATGGGAAGATCCTGAGGACCGACCCGGTAAAGGCAGAAAATCGAGAGAACGCAGTGGAAGCTGCCCTAAGCCGGTATATCCAAGGCCCTTCATAAATATCCTCCATGAGATTGCATGTCTGGCTTATCTGAAATTGCTGCCAGACCTATATAGTAGGAGTAGGCTGGCAGCTATCGTTTTCCCCTATAATAAACTCGCCTTCAGAGTTTAGATCCTCTATTTAAAAGCTCTTGACGTTCCCCGATTACCTCGCTACTATACGAACAACGATTAGCTATTGCTGCGTGCCGGGCGATCAATAAACCTTCGCAGGGCGCTGCGCGACCAGGGTTCTCCGGTTTGGCTGACACTTGCCCTGGCGGGCAGTGCCAGGGTTTGCAGGGCCCGCCGCACAAACCCCTGCACTGCGTGCGGGGCGTTCCAGTGACGCGGATTTGGGATTTTGTCTCACACCGCTCCGGGTGCTTTCGGAGTAACCCGGGGGTCAGGGGTAAGTGCCCCGAGGGGGTATCGAATCCACTCCCCGCTAATGTTTTCCAGATGCTTGGAGCGGTTTTATTGGCTTGAAGATAGTTTTCGTGCTTTCGGACCCCAAAAAGAGCTAGGGCGGAAAACTTGGTGAGTAATGCCGGGCATACGTAAATGTTGCAAGCCAGCTTTGTCCGTCCACCCGCCGGCCAAGTCGTAGCTTGTTCGAGGTATTGCTGCTGTTTTTATACGGATTTCCGCTCTTCTCTGGATACGTTTTGACCGCCATTGGTCCCATTTCGTCCACACAAATTACCCGTGTGCCGGATTGCGAGTTCACCTAGGCCACAGTGATGCTCCCTTTTTCCCACGAACCCCGCATCGGCTTTTTCGGCGCCGTGGAACCAGTTTTCCTGGCGCTTCAACCTATTCCCAAATGGTCGAGTCCGACAGGCGGCCCCCGATTTGCTCTTGGAAGGCGGTTTGTAAGCGGTCCAACGTCCACAGTTTGAAGGGATATCCCAGACTATGCGGCTTCTGCCCCGCCAGAGCAGTCAAGGCGCTGCGCACACTTTGGTCATGGGTGGGTTATTGGTGATGCTATGCAGCTCACCCGTGCTGGGCTGGTAGAGCATGAGTTGATTGCCGTGGGGTGGGTCGGTCTGGCCGCGCAGGAAAGCGATCCACTGTCCATCTTGCGATCAGGCCGGGTTGTTATCGATGAATTCTCCCGAGTTCTGCGTGAGCGGGGTCAAGGTGAGGTTCGCGGCCAGGTCAGTATACCTGGTTAGTGTTGCGCCCATTCGTGGAGATCGTGCGAGTGAAGGCCAGGGGCGATCCATCGAGTGAGAAGCTGCCGGCATTTTCCAGGAAGCCGTTGGGAATGAGAAACTCCTTGTGGGCGCCCAAATTCACGGTTCGAATGCCGCCGGCGGATCCAATAAAGTCTTAATGCAGGCCCAGGCGTTAGAAGTGAAACTCGGAGAAACTGCTCTAAAGAATCTGAATAGTTCAGGTTGACGCCCCGTGAAGCGCGCATGGATTGGATTCTGTCCGTATCGAGGCCGTGCCGGACCGCCATGACTTCAGCCAGAATCGAAAGGGCTATTTCTTCCGGGCCAACCGCCCCAAGGTCTAAACCGATCGGGGCGTGGATGCGAGCCAGTTGTTCGCCTCGAAAGCCAAATTCCTTGAGGGCTCGGATCCGTTGGGCGTGCGTTGTGGAGGAACCGAGGATCCCGATGTACCGCGCCGGGCTGTTCAGGGCTGCTTGCAAGGCTGGGATGTCCAGTTTATCGTCATGCGATAGGACTACCACGTAGGTTGCCTCGTCTATGCCCAACCTGGACAAAGCCGTCGACGGCCATTCCACGAACATTTCGTCGGCATGCCCGAAACGCTCGCGGGTTGCAAACGCTGAACGGGCATCCAACACGATGGTGTGAAAGCCCAGGGTTTTGGCCAGGGTTACCAGCGGGATAGCGATATGGACGGCGCCCACGATGATCATCCTGGGCTGCGGGGTAAACACGTCAATGAAAACATCCGCTGGCCCGCTCGCAGTTTCGATGGTTATCCGTCCGGGATCGTGGGTAAGCAAAGTAGCAGCAGCATAGTGGCCGATCTGCTCGTTCAGGTCTTTCGAACCCACATTCCCTCGCGTCCGGCCGTCCGGCCAGACGAACAGTTTGCTCCCTGTGCCTGTGCCTCCGACGATGGTTGCCACGGCCACCAGTTGTCCGGCGTTCAGGCACTGTTTGAGGGTCGTGTAGACTTCCGGCGCCAGGTTTTCCACCCATACCTCGATCTCGCCACCACAGGCCAGGCCGATGTCCCACGCCGCCTGGTTGGCGACGCCGTATTCCAGCAGTTTGGGCTTGCCGCTCTTCATGACCTCTCGAGCCTCTTCGATGACGGCGCCTTCGATGCACCCTCCGCTCACCGATCCGGCAATATCCCCGCAGGCTGTACAGGTCATCGTCGAGCCAAGGGGCCGCAAAGCCGATCCGTAAACCTTCACTACCGTTGCGACGGCGACCTGTTTACCTGCTTGTCGCCATTGTTCGATTTCAGAGAATAGCTCACGCATGGATCCTCGATTCTTTGATCGCTCGCTTGGCAGGGCGAGCTACGACCGGTTGATATTCTTGGATCGCAATAATTAAGTCAAGTCGATGCGTCGCTCTGGCAAGCTGGATTATAGGGATAGATTCCAGGGCAGCCTCTATTGAATCGGAGATACCATGGCTCGCTCCTTCAACTGCCTGGGCTTCCACTCGCAGGCAATCCCGCGCTGCCGAGCGTGAAATAGACGCTTCGAAGTACACCAGATCGTTGATAGAAAAGAGCGCCTCGTCTAAATCGGCCATGCTCAGAAATCCTTGTTTGCCAATCGCCACAACCCCGCTAACGCGCTGCCGGACGTGCTCCAAGATTCTAAGCGCCGTACCACAGGCGCATTTACCAGGAACGAAACGGCTGATATCTCCCGTGCGATAACGGATCAAGGGCATGCCGCGCCGGGTAAGCGTGGTGAAAACCACCTCGCCGGCGTCGCCTTCTGGAACGGGCTGGCCCGTCATGGGGTCGACGATCTCGAAAATCATGTCGGCTTCTCGCAGGTGGTATCCACGCCGCGCCTGGCAATCCACGCCCCCGCCCAGGCCCATTTCTGTCATACCATAGTGGTTATATACCTGGCATCCCCACTTGCGCGCAATAAACCTGACAATAGCATCCGGAACGTGGTCGGTGGAGAGCAGTACGCTCTTGATGCTTAAGCCGGCGCTCTGACGGGCGAGCGCGAGCACCTGGGGAGGTATCCCCACCAGGCCGTCTATTCTTTCGGCGCTCATCGCAGCCAGGGTCGCGTCGATGTCTCGCACCACCCCATGTTGGATGGGATGGGCGCCCAGGCGGATCAGGGCCTTTGCAAGCAAGTCCCCCACGCTGCCAGCGCGTTCACATGGCAACAGGATCAAGACTCTATCGCCTGGCTCCGTAAACGTGGACATGCCCACCTGGAAAAAATCGAGCGTCAGCTCTTGATCTTCTTGAGTGAAATAGAGCCGTTTCGGCAGGCCTGTCGTGCCAGACGTTTCCAGGGTTACGACGCGTTGGATCTCGTCTTGAGAAACGCACAACATGCGTAAGCCTTGTTCGCGAAGGTCTTGGGCTGTGGTGAATGGGAGTTTAGACAGGTCTCTGAGGCTGAAAATGTCAGCCGGGGCATCCTTGAGCCGTTGTTGGTAAAAGCGGCTTTTTAGCCTGACGAGGTCCAAGGTCTCGCGCAGCTTGTTGAGCTGATAGGCCTCGAGCGCTTCGCGCGTCAGATGGTTTTGGTCGCCCGTTTTATGCGCAATCCAGGCTTCGAGGGGCGTCTCGCGAAATTCCACGTTGGCATGCCCGAATGCATCTGGCTTCGAATTGGCGAATTTATTGGCCACTTTGAGACCCTTTATTATCCTGAGGAACGCATTGTGAAGCCTGGCCATTGTGCGGGGAGGAGTGAGCTATTTCGCGCCATGGCAAATCGCCGCAGGCCAGCTAGCTGGCGTTGAGCCGCGCCCTGGCCGAGGCTGTGAAACAGGGAAGTGGGCTCCGCTACAATCGAGCCCGCTAAGACGTCGATCCCGTGATCGAACAGTACCGGGCTGAGGGGGGTGGTCGGCCCAATCATGACGACGAAAGCATGGGGCGGGAAAAAACGGGCCAAATCGTCGAAAGTATCGTTCAGCAACGTGGTGGCCGTCAGGCCGATGACGTCGGCCTGGGGCAATATCTCGGGCGCGGCTGCGGCCGGGTCATCCCCCTCGCGGGGTTGAAGTTCTAATACCCATACCTTCCTGGCAACTCGTCTCAGCGCATCCGTGAAGGGGAAGTGCCCGACGGTAACCACGCGTCGATCACAGCCGCGCTCCAGGATTAGCTCACGGGCATTCATCTCCACGGCTGCGTCCATTTGGACTGGGATCAGCGAGTTGAGCGCAGCCATGCCAACGCTAACTTCCAGTGGGTTCGAGGAATGCAGGAAGGGCAGCATCTCGACGGCTGAGCGCTCGTGGAGATGGCCGATCCAATCCAGGTTTTTGGCTTCACAACATGCGGCCGAGCTCAGTGTGGCGGCCAGCCCGACTTCATTACAGCGGACGGCCGTGTAATACAATCCGACCTGGACTTCAGCCACAGGCTCGGTCGCTGCGTTCCTGCTAACCGAAGAAATGAGATCATTCAGCGTAGAGATAGGACACCTCCTGATTGGAAGTTCGCCATAACTACCGATCCGTGCAGGAGTAGCAGGGATCAATCGACGCCTGGATGAGCGGCATATCGGCCAACTGCTGGCCTAAGCTCATCGCCTGCACGGAGGGCATGTTTACAAAAGTGGGAGTGCGAATTTTGACGCGCTGGGGAACGTCGCTGCCATCCGAAGCCACGTAATAGATTACCTCGCCTCGGGGCGCTTCTGCCCGGGCGGTGGCCTCGCCGGGAGGGATGACCGGAAAGTGGCCGCAGGAACGGATAGGCCCGGCCGGTAAGGTTTGTAGCGCTTTTTCGATGAGGCGGATACTTTCCAGCATTTCCAGAGCCCTCACGACCACCCGCGCCCGCACGTCTCCGGCGCTCTCGACGATCCTCTGCGCTTCGAGCTCGCCGTAGGCGGCATAGGGCAGGTCGCTGCGCAGATCGAATGCCACCCCCGAGGCCCGGGCGGTGGGTCCGACCGTCCCATAGGCGAGGGCATCTTCTTGAGTGAGCACGCCGACTCCGGCTGTACGCGCTTGAACCGTGCGATCCGTGGTGAAGATGGGGATGATGATCTTCTCGATGCCCTGGCGGATCTGGCGTACCGGCTTCAAAATAGCATCCGGGTCGGCCAGATCGCGATTGACCCCTCCGATGCAGTTCATGGCATAATTGACCCGGTTGCCCGAGATGGCTTCCAGTACGTCCATCACCGACTCTCGCAGGGCGAAAATTTCCATAAACATGGTCTGAAAACCGATCAGCTCGGCGGCAACGCCGGCCCATAGAAGGTGGGAATGCAGTCGTTCCAGCTCGGACAAAATAACCCGGATGTAACCGCCTCGCGCCGGAAGCTCGAGCCCGGCAATCGCTTCGGCAGCCATACAGAAAGTCATCGTATGAACGTTGGAACAGATACCGCAGACCCGCTCGACCAGCGTCAAATCCTGGATATAATTCCGGCGCTGGGCCAGAAGCTCGATCGCCCGGAAGTTAAAACCGATTTCGATCTCTACGTGCTGCACGGTTTCCCCCTGGCAGGATACGTTGATCTTATAGGGCTCTTCCAAAGCCGGATGATAAGGGCCAATGGGGATAGTATAGGGCATAGTTACCTCCTGTTTTTGGGGGCAGCCCCGCCCCGTTCGCGGAAAATGCCCGGTTCCATTTGAGTGGGGCGGATCAGCCGGTGGGGGTGAGGATGATCTTTAAACTCGACCTGGTACAGATCCTGGATTTCGCGCTCGATCCAGTCCGCCGCAGGCAGGATAGAGCTGATTGAAGGGATCGCCTTTTCTTGCGTGGACACCTTGAAGTTGAAAGCCTGGTGGTCAAGATAAAAGTGGTAAATCAATTCGGTTTCATCGCCGGGTAAGACAGCGGCGGTGATGGTGCTCAACCTGCCGCCCCATTCTTTCATTCGCCGGGCCATCGCCAACACGTCCAGAGCCGGGGCAGCCATCCACCAGCCGTCGCGCTGCTGAATGAGTACCGTCGCGCCGGAAAGATCCTGTAATTTGCTCTTGAGATCAATCATGAGAGTCGCCTCACTTCCCCGCCAGGGTTTGCATGAAATGCTGGCCGATCGTTCGCTGGCGACAACGCTCGCACAGGCCGCGCGCTGCCAGGATATCTTCCGGCAGCGGATCCCCATAAAGACGGCTCAGGATCACATCCGGGATCGCCCTGACCGGTTGGCCACATTCCCGGCAGGGCTGTAGAACAACTGGGTGCGACAGGTAATGTTGCGCTCGCTCGGTCAGAGGTGTGGGGGCCACCTGATCGAAACTGAGGGCCTGGGTGGGGCAATATTCAACACAAAAGCCGCAGAAGGTGCAGCGATCTTCGGTATAATTCCAAAGCGGAGCCTGTGCGGCGCTTTCGTCCAGGGTGATCGCGCCGGGCGAGCACGCATACACGCAGGTGCCACAGGCGGTGCAGAGCGCCACAGCATGGCTGAGGCGGCCACGATACCCGGACGGATAAGGGACGGGTTCGTCGGGCTTCCAGGTACGGGAACCGTGCTCCAGGTTTTGGGATAAAAGGTTTAAGATGTTCATCATCCTGCCTGCCTTTACCGGATCACCGCAATAATCAAGACCAGGAGCGCTGCCGCCGCTCCCCAGCTCCAATAAAACTTGAAGGCCTGGTTGAGCTTGAGCCGGGCCGTAGCCGTACCCAACACGGTTACGATGACGATCACAACCAGGCTCAACAACAGGTAGAAAACCCACGCGCCCAGGCTGCCAGACAGCGGGGAAAGAAACAACGCAGCAAACAGGCCAACCAGGGCGACCAGCTCGAGGGCGTGGCTTAGCTCAAACACGGCCAGGAGCAAGCCATTGTATTCGGTAAGCACACCGGCGACGATCTCCTGCTCAGCGTTGGGAATGGAGAAAGGGTTGCTCTTTAGCCTGGCCGGCAGAGCCAGGAAAAAGGCCAGCGCCGCGACCGGGTGAGCCCAGCTCAACGGGGCGGCCGCCAGGGCGGTCAGGCTAAAGCTTCCCGTGTGGACGGCCAGGGCAATGACTGCGGCCAGGAACGGCAAGTTGTAAGCCAGGCTCATTATGGCTTCACGCGCCGCGCTGACCTGGCCATAGGGTGAGCGGGTGCTATAACCGGCCAGCACTTCGCACAGGGCCGGCATTTCCAGCAGATAGAGGAAAACAATCAAATCGCCGGTGAAAGACCGGATCGGGTTGCCCGGCGCTGGAACCAGGGCCAGGGCAAACAAAGCTGACGCCAGGGAAATCCACGGCAGCACAGCATAAAGACGGTTTGCTCCACCGGGGAAGACGGTTTCCTTGCCCAGCAGCTTGACGAAGTCGAAGAAGGGCTGGTAGAAAGGCGGTCCCTGGCGGCCCTGAAGCCTGGCCGTCAGCTTGCGCGCCAACCACATATAGAGCCAACCCAACAGGGCGCCGCTAACCAGGCCGGGCCAGACGAATAAAGCCAGAATATTCCACCCCAGGGCATTCATCCTTTAACCTCCGTGCGACTCTTCTGTTTCCCGGCTGCCAGCAATTGGGCCGCCTGGGCAATGCCTTGCAGAATGAGCTGGGGCCGGGGCGGGCAGCCGGGCACGTAGACGTCCACCGGAATGAACTGATCCACCGATCCCAGCACTGTAGGGCTGCCGGCGAATACGTTTCCCGAAGCCGGGCAAGAGCCGATGGCGACCACGACCTTGGGATAGGGCATTTGTCGGTAAATGTCAAGCAGGGCGTCCCGCGTGCGCAGCGTCACAGGTCCCGACACCACCAAAATATCGGCGTGTTTGGGGCTGGCCTCGCGCCGAACGCCCAGTTGCTCGGCATCGTAGCGAGGGGTCAGGCCGGCCGCAATTTCAATATCGCAGCCGTTACAGGCTCCCGTATTCAGGCAGTAGACCCAGGGTGACCTGGCCCGCGCGATTTGCATGAGTTTTTGCCAAGGGTTCATGTTCCTACCTTATCCATGCTTTCAACCGATCAACCCGGTCAGCCAGCCGGGAAACAGCCCGGCCGCCAGCATCAAAACGACCAGGACAATCAGCACAACTGCCGCCAGCCGGGGTTCGCCGGATGCGGCAATTTCTTCCGGTTGGCCCAGCCAGACGCGATGAATGGCCCGGACATAGTACAGGAGGGCCAGGCCGGTCGCTGCGACCATAGCCAGCGCCAGCCACGCGCCGCCATAATCGACCCCGGCCAGGTAGAGGCGCCAGCGTCCTACAAAACCGAAGAGAGGCGGCACCCCAATCATCCCCAGCGCGGCGAGGATGAAGACCGCCGCGCTGACCGGATAACGCGCCGCCATTCCCCGGCTATCCAGGGTTAGCTCGTGCCCACTCTGGTTTTCGGCCAATCCTACGGCTCCAAACAGCAACACTTTAAAGAAGGCATGGCTCAGGGCGGCCAGAATGGCCCCGCTCAAACCAATTTCCGACCCAACCACCAGGCCCAAAATCAAATAGCCCATATCGTCTATTGTGGAATAAGCCAGCATTCGTTTGAGGTTGCGTTGGGAAAGGGCCAGCAGCGCCCCGCCAAACATGGACAGCAGGGCCAGGGCCAGCCAGAGGGTGGCGTAGTCGCTAAAGACCCACGGCGCGGCTAGCCGCAAGTGAGCCAGCTCGCTAAAAGCGGCGATGTCCACGACCGACACGATCAATGCGGTGGTCATCGGTTTGGCGTATTCAGCCAGGCTGGGAAGCCAGAAATAAAACGGGATCAGGGCCAGTTTCAGACCAAATCCGACCATGATCAGGCTAACGGCCACTTTATCCAGCGGGAAGGCGGGAGCTATATTGCCCTCTCCTCCCAGGCAAAGGCCGGCTTCCATGAAAATAACGGCAAGCAACAGGAAGACCAGGTAAGTACGGGCGGAAGATCTGGCCTGGGGAGTGTCTTGTATCCAGACCAGGGCTACCGCGACAAAGGCGGCAGCGTCTAGCAACAGCGAGCGCCCCACCCCGGCCCCGACGACCTGGCCGGCAACGACCAGCGTTCCCACCAGCGCGGCCAGGCCCCACCAGCGCCGGTCCCCTTGAGGAATGGCTTTCGCATACAGGGCCACGCCGATCAGAAGCACCAGAAAAGCGCCGCAGAAAATAAAATCCCAGGAAGAACCGCCCGGTAAAGATACCGCTTTCACTAGGGTTGAATTCATTGCTACCTCACACGTAGGTCACCAAAGCCAGACTACGACAAAAACCACTCCGGCCAGTAGAAGGGTGGCCAACAGCGGGTGGACTTCACTGGCCGGGTGGATTAACCGCTCGAGCTGGCTGGCCAGTTTTTTGATTCCTTGCCACAGCGCCAGGTAAAAACGATCGGGATTGATGGCCTCATAGACTGGGGTGAAGGTGGCCTCTGCGGAAGCGGCGAAATCCACCACACCCACGCCTTGCGCCGCCAGCAAAGGATCGCCGCCGGTGAATAGCCCCACCGATCCTGGCTCAACTCGGGTTGATCGAGTCAGTCTGTATACCAGCCAGCCAACCAATAAAGCCATCACGGCGATACCCGCGCCCAGCGTCACCTGGACGCCGGCCGAAGTCGTCTGCAAGCCCAACCAGGAGAGGGTCACCGCCCAGTGGAAGCCGAGATTGCTCACTGCCGGGGCCACCAATCCCTGCATCAAGAGTTGAGGGGCCAGGCCGAACAGCACACACAGCGCGGCCAAAAGACTCATCCCGGCCAGCATCGACGGTTCAGCCTCGTGGATCTCTCGCCCTTTGAGCCCATCCGGCATATCGCCATAAAAAGTGCTGACGGTGGCTTTGAGCATATAAAAGGCTGTAAAAACGCTGGCTAGCCAGGCAATGATCACGACGACGGCCTGGTTGGCTTCCAGGGCGGCATCGAGCAGCAGCCACTTGGCCACAAAGCCATTGGTCAGAGGAACGCCAATGATGGCCGCCGCCGCGATCAACCAGATACGGGCCGTTTTGGGCATTCGGGTAGCCAGGCCCCCCAGGCGGCGCATGTCGCGTGTGCCGGTAGCGTGCTGCACAGCTCCGGCACATAAAAACAGGGTGCCTTTGAACAAGCCGTGGCTCATACAATAAAATAGCCCGGCGGCCAGGCCAAGGTTCGTCCCCAGGCCCAGTCCGGTAATAATGTAGCCCAACTGGCTGATCGTGGAAAAAGCTAGCAGCCGTTTAAGATCGGTCTGTACCAGGGCAAAGAGCGCACCCACGAGGATCGTGGTACAGCCTAACGCCAGCACCACGCTATTCCATGTGTGCGGCCACGCAGCCAGGGAGTACATCCGGGCGATCAGGTATACACCGGCTTTGACGTAACAGGCGGAGTGCAGTAAAGCGGAAACGGGCGTGGGGGCGTTCATCGCTTCGGGGATCCAGGTGTGTAGTGGAAACATAACCGATTTGGCCATGGCAGCCACCAACATCAAGGCGAAAATGCCGCCGGTGAACGCCGCGCTGACAGCCGGGTCGGTCCATAGGAATGTACCGCTCTGGTGATAGAGCAAGAGGATGGCTACCAGCAGCCCGTAGCCGGGGAGATGGGTCATCACCAACACTTTACGCGCCCCATTGGTCGCCGCTGCTTCCTTGTACCAAAAACCGACCAGGAAGTACGAGCACAGGCCAATCACCTCCCAGCTCAGATAAACCAGCAGCAGGTTGGCCGAGTAGACCAGGCTGACCAGTCCGGCGATAAAGGTGAGCATGAGAACGTAGAAACGGGTCACCCCAGCCGTTTTCGTGGGCCATGTAGTGGATACAATACAGCAAAATGGCCGAGCCAATGCCGGTAGCCATCAGTGCGAAAATGAGGCTAAGACCGTCCAGGTGAAATTGCAAGGGCACATTTTGATCCCAGAGGAAGAAGATGCTCTGAATCGTTTCGCCCTGGGCGATCGCCGGGAGCAGCGCCAGTACACCGGCCAGGGCAGCCAGGCAGGACAGAAAAGCTAACCAGCCCTTCCCCTTGGGTGATAGCAACCGGCCCAGGATGAGTTGCAAGAGGATACCCAGGCCAAGCACCCCTAATGGCAGAATTACGTATTTTTCCACAAGCGCCTCCTGGCAAGATTGAGCCAGCCTGGTCCCGCTTAATACCCGGCTGGCTCAAAACAGGGAGATAAGGGATTAAACAGGAGATCCCTGGATCACTTCTTTTAATTTAGAGGCAAATTCCTTTTGGCGGGAGCGGGTTGAAAGGGTATCGTCCACGTATTCCAGCGCATCGGAGGGGCACATTTGGACACAGGCCGGATCCCCCTGGCAGGTGTCGCATTTGAAGATGCTGTCCGTGAGGGCGTCGTAAACAGAATTTCCAAAAGGACAGGCCATGGTGCACATACGGCAGCGGATGCAGCGGCTGGCGTCTAACTCTATTTGGGCAGTATCCTTGTTGCGGTGCATGGCGCCGGTGGGGCACACGGTTACGCAGGCAGCATCGCTGCATTGCTGGCAGAGCATGGGCACGGAAATGCCTTCATTTTGCCACTTGTAAACGTGAACGCGAGAGGCTTCGAGCCGCTGGCTGCCCTCGTGGGCAAAAGCGCAGGCCATTTCACAGGCCAGGCAGCCCACACACCGATCGGGGTGGATCATTAAAATTTTAGCCATAATAACCTCCTTTACTGTGCGGTGATAGAGATAGATTAGTAAATGGCTGGGACAGCGACAGCCTTTTCTTCAGCCTCGAGACTGGCCAACACTTTCGCCGGACGGGCTGGCAATTGAGTGACGCGCGCGCCGGTGGCGTTCTTGATGGCATTGATAATGGCTGCATGGGGCGAAGTCAGGGGCAGCTCGCCCACCCCGGCGGCGCCAAAAGGCCCGTTCTCGCGCGGCGTTTCGACGTAAAGGATGTCGATCTTGTCTGGAACGTCTCTGGCGTAAGGAACACCGCCACCCATCAGGGTCGAGTGAATCGTGATGTCCTCGAAATCTTCGGTCAGCGCCAGGCCCACCCCCTGGGCGAGACCGCCGTAAATCTGGCCGTCTACCACCAGCTTGTTGTTGATCTTGCCGATATCGGCGACCAGGGTCAATCCCTCTACTTTGGTCTTCCCGCTCTTGACATCCACTTCGACCTCAGCCATGAAGATGCCGTACATGTACACGGCAAATGGACTGCCCTGGGCAGTTTCCGGGTCGCAGTTGGTATTCATGGAAGAAGCCCAACTGCCTTTGTAGCGGAGAGGGAGACCTTCGGCCACCATCTGTTCATGGGTGCGGAATTTGCCATTCTTGGTGCGCATTGCGGCGAGCAAATTTTCACAGCCATTTTTAATGGCATTGCCGACGATCACCTGGCTGCGGCTGCCGCCTGCCGGGCCCCCGTTGAGGGTCTTGGCGGTATCATTCATAACCAGCTTGATCGCCTTCGGATCCAGGCCGAGCGGCCGCAGGGCCTCATGCGCCGTGCCGAGCACACCCATATCCGCGCCCTGGCCGTGATCGTGCCAGTTAGCGTAAACGGTGACGCCCTGTTTGGTCAGCTCGACTTCTATTTCGGCCCCATCCACGCCATCCAGGCCACAGCCGTAGATGCCAATGGAGATGCCCACGCCTTTCTTCTTTTCGGAGTTCGATTCGCGTTTAGCCCGTTCCAGGGCAGCCTGGTAGTGCGGACGCAGCTTGTCGATCATCTCCGGCAAAGAATAAACTTCAGGCGCCTGGCCGGTCGGGGTTGTGTCGCCAGGGCGATAAACGTTCTGGTAGCGCAACTCTAGTGGATCTATCCCCATCTTTTCGGCCAGCTCGTCCATCAGGCACTCCGAGGGGAACATGCTCTCGGGCGAACCGTAACCGCGGAAAGCCGCGCCCCAGGCGTGGTTGGTGCAAACCGTGCGGCCCACGCCGCGAATATTGGGGATGTTGTAGCCTGCGCCGATGAACTGCGCTCCGCGCAAAGTCAACAGGTCGCCAAACTCGGAGTAGGGGCCATGATCCACCGTCCAATCGCTTTCCATCGCCAGTAGCTTCCCTTTTAAATCGGCGGCCAGCTTCAGACCGGTAAAGAAGGGCGAGCGTTTGCCGGTGTAAGTCATATACTGGTGGTAATCATAAGTCAGGGAGACCGGTCGACCGGTAGCCATACAAGCCACCCCTAAGAGCGCCTCCATGGTCGGGGAGAATTTATAACCAAACGTGCCGCCGGCCGGGTTTTGCACCATGCGGATTTTTTCCGGTTCGAGTCCCAGGCCGGGAGCGATCATCAGGAGGTGCAGCCACAAGCCGATACTCTTGGAGTGGATGGTCAGCCGGCCTTCATTGTCAAAGTAGGCAAAGCCGGTGTCCGACTCGATCGTCAGGTGAGGCTGGCGCTGCGTATAAAAGTTATCTTCGACGACGTAGGCTGCCTTTTCGAAAATCGGCCTGGTATCTTCTCCCTTGACGATCTTTTGCTCGAAATAGATGTTGGGTGTGCCCGGGTGGATTTCGATCGCATCCTCAGCCATCGCATCCGGGGCGTTCATATAAGCCGGCAGCTCTTCCAACTCCACTTTGACCTGCTCGGCGGCGGCCTGGGCGTGAGCCTCGGTATCGGCGCAGACAATGGCGATGGCATCACCGTACTGGAACACCTTGGTATCGCATAAAATGGGCCGATCCCAACCGTCCCCCCTATTGGTAGAGAAGGTGATCAGGCCGGTAATGCGGTTCTTGCCTTTGACATCTTTGTGCGTGAGCACCTTGAAAACCCCCGGCATCTTTTCGGCGGCGGAGGTGTCAATCGACAAGATATTGGCATGGGAGACTTTGGCTTGCACCAGCGCCAAACGGAGCGTATTGGCGGGCATTTTGAGGGCTAAATCCTGGCCGAAATCCAGCGTGCCGGTCACTTTGGCTTTGGCGGTGGGGCGAGGATACTTACTGCCCCAGACGTGGCCATCCTGCGGCATCTTGTACTCCAGGTTGGCCGGATTTAATTCCCCTGTAAGACTTTAGCCGCATCCATGATCGAATCGACGATCGGTTTATAGCCGGTGCAGCGGCAGACGTTGTGATGCTTGGTGAGCCAGCTCCGTACCTCTTCGCGGGTCGGATTGGGATTTTGGTCCAGCAGCGCTTTGGCCGACACCACCATACCAGGCGTGCAGAAACCGCATTGGGCTGCGCCATGCACGATCATGGCCTTCTGGATAGGGTGCAGGTTGTCCGGCGTGCCGATGCCCTCCACGGTCGTGATTTTAGCCCCATCCGGCACGCGTTTGGCCCTGGTCACACAGGACAGGGTCAATTTGCCATCCACGATAACCGAACAAGCCCCGCAGTGGCCGTCATTGCAGGAGACTTTGGTGCCGGTCAGCAAGAGCTGCTGGCGCAGTACATCTGCCAAAGACGCTTCGTCGGCAACCTCAACAGACCGGGATATGCCATTAATGGTAAACGTTTTCTTTTGCATCCTTACCTCCTTTATCAGAACATTGAGAATTATGGGACGTTGGCGGAAAACTCATAAATTTGGACCTGAACGACGAACTATGGAGAAAGGCGAATGTTGAAAAGATGCGCACAGCGGATATCGAAATTTGTCATAACAGCAAAAACGATCCAAATAAACAATTATGATCATAGGATAAAAACTTTTTGGAATCATCGGGCATCTGGACAATCTACGTTGGGTCAAGTGGCTACTTCTGGATGGGTCAGTTGACCGATGCATTGGGAAGGTTGTCAATATATACTGAGAAAATAAGCCAGAAAGCTGGGATCCCTTATGGACCAAAAAGACATGCGTGAGCTGGAAGCCCAATGTGTCCAGGAATGTGCCCCGCCCTGCACGGCGGCCTGTCCGTTGCACGTGGATGTTCGGGCTTTGAGCGCCAAAATCAGCCAGGGTGACTTTCCCGCCGGTCTACAAATCCTGAAAAAGAGTTTGCCATTTCCCGGCATCATCAGCCGCATCTGCGAGCAACCCTGCCGGGCCGTCTGCCGGCGAAACGAAGCCATTGCAATTGCCAATCTGGAGCGGGCCTGCGCCGATTGGGGAGAAATTGCTGCCGAGAAAATCAGCTCGCCGTCGCCCCGCAAACAGCGTGTGGCCATTGTGGGCGGCGGACTGAGCGGCCTGACCGCGGCTTATGATTTGGCCAGGAAGAGATACGGCGTGGTCCTGTTTGAAGCCGGCAGTACCCTGGGGGGGAGCCTGTGGTCTCTCCCGGAGAGTCGCCTGCCCCGCCCGGTGATTGAGGCCGAAACGGCGGGAGTCGCGAAACTGGGCGTGGAAGTGCGGCTGAATACGCCGGTGAGCACTGAAGCTGCCTTGGGCTGCGCCTCGTTGTGGCAGCTCCTGCGGGAGTTCGATGCCGTTTATCTGGCCGTGGGCGCCAATCCACCGGCTCGTTTCCCGTTGGCGTTAGGCAAAGCTGGCCGGGTAACGGTCGACCGTAATTCGGTCGACCCGCTCACTTATGCGGCCGGTCTAACCGGCCTTTTTGCCGGAGGCGAGATGTTGGGGCTGACCAACCCGGCTTCCCCCATTGGCGCCATGTCCGATGGCCGGCGGGCCGCGATCTCGATGGAACGCTATGTCCAGCGGGTTTCGTTAACGGCTTCGCGCCTTAACGAGGGGGCTTACGAAAGCTGCCTCTACACCAATACCCAAGGCGTGCCAGCTCTGCCGGTCACGCCTGTAGCGGACGGTAGAGACGGCTATACCCAGGAGGAAGCCCGCAGTGAAGCCCAACGCTGCCTGCAATGTGAATGTCTGGAGTGCGTCAAAACGTGTGAATACCTGGCCCGCTTTGGCGGCTATCCTAAAAAATACATCCGCCAGATTCACAACAACCTGTCCATCGTGATGGGCACGCGCTCCGCCAACAAGCTGATTAATTCGTGTAGCCTGTGCGGACTGTGCGCCGAAGTTTGCCCCAACAACGTGGACATGGGTGCGCTGTGCAAACAAGCCCGCCAGGGAATGGTGGCCCAGGGACACATGCCCCCCTCGGCGCACGATTTCGCTTTACGCGACATGCAATTCAGTAACAGCGACAAATTCACCCTGGCCCGCCACCAACCGGGTACAGACGCCAGTGCTTATCTCTTTTTCCCCGGCTGCCAGCTCAGCGCCTCGGCTCCCGGGCAGGTTGAGCAAGTCTATACCTATCTGCGTGAAAGATTATCCGGCGTTGGCCTGATGCTGCGCTGTTGTGGCGCGCCAGCCGATTGGGCCGGGCGGAATGATCTGTTCCAGGCAGCTCTGGCGGAGCTATCCACCCGGCTCGCCGACATGGGGCGTCCACGCGTCATCCTGGCCTGTTCGAGCTGCTATCAAGTGTTCAAGGCGAACCTCCCGGATGTGGAGATCCTCTCGTTGTGGGAGCTGATGGAGCAGTTGGGATTGCCGCCTGAGGCCAGCCCGGTTGGCTCGCGGGTGGTGTCCATTCACGATCCGTGCTCAACTCGCTACGAGTCGCAAATTCAAGAATGCGTGCGTCGTCTGGTGGGGCGATTAGGCTATCAGATCGACGAGCTGCCTTTGAGCCGAGAGAAAACCACCTGCTGCAGCTATGGGGGGGTGGTGTGGTTGGCCAACCCGGAGCTGGCCCAAGAAGTGATCGAAAAGCGTATCGCCGCCAGGCCGGTCGATTACCTGACCTATTGCGCCATGTGCCGTGATTTCTTTGCCGCCCATGGAAAGCGCACCCTGCATCTGCTCGACCTCATCTTTGACGACGATTGGGAGGCGCGGGCGACACGCCGAGGGCCTGGTTACTCCCAACGGCACGAAAATAGGGCCAGGCTCAAACAAAGATTGCTCAAAGAAATCTGGGGTGAGAATATGGCCGGTCAAGAGAATTACGAGTCCATCCAGTTGATTATTTCCGGGGAAGTTCAGCAGCGCCTGGAAGACAGGCTCATCCTGGTGGAAGATATTCAGCAGGTAATCGAGTACGCTGAAAGGACGGGCCGCAAATTCCGGCAGCCTCAAACCGGCCATCTTCTGGCGCATCACCGTCCGACCCGGGTGACTTACTGGGTCGAATATTCCCCTCAAGGAGATGCTTTTGCGATTTATAATGCCTACAGCCACCGTATGGAAATCGGGGAGGATGGGAAATCATGAACGAGCCGGAGCAACAAGGGAGAGCCGCTGAATGGCTTTGCGCCAACTGCAATTTGCCTTTACAACCCGGGCAAATCACCGTGGCATATTTGGGTAACTCTTACCCGGTAAATCTATTACGCTGCCCTAATTGCGGACTGGTGCTGATACCTGAAGATCTGGCCTTAGGCAAGATGGCCGAAGTGGAAAAAGCGTTGGAAGATAAATAGCAGGTGGTGTGTTGAAGATCGTTGAAGACCAAACTCGCGTCTACGAAAAGGCTGAGGTTCAACAGGCTCTGGGTGAAACCCTCCGGCCGGGTGGTCTGGCTTTGACGAAAAGGGCGGTGGACTTCTGCGGACTCCCGCCGGGGGCCAGGGTGGTGGATGTGGGTTGCGGAACGGGGAGGACGGTGCAATATTTGCAAGATTGCGGTTATTTGGCCAGCGGCGTTCGATCTTTCAGCCGTATTGTTGCAAACCGGCCGCAAGCACGGCCCAGTTTTACCCCTGCTTCAAGCCGATGGAGCCTATCTGCCCATGGCCGCCGGCCAGGCGAGCGCCGTCTTGGCCGAGTGCAGCCTATCGGTTTTCGCAGAACCCGATCTGGTCCTGGCGGAATTTTATCGGCTACTGAGTCCGCGTGGTTACCTCATCCTGAGCGATCTTTATGCTCGCAACCCGGCCAACCTGGCGGCGCTCCAGGCGCTCCCCGTGGATAGTTGTATCCGCTGGAACGATCCACCAGGCTGACCTGCTCGCCCGCCTGGACGGATACGGGTTTCGCTTGAGGCTCTGGGAGGATCATTCCGAGGTGTTGAGACAGATTTCCTGCCAGATGCTTGCGGCGCCCGGTGCGCCGGCCCAATTTCGGGATGGCGCGGCCGGAACCGAGCCGGATGC
Source organism: uncultured Chloroflexia bacterium (assembly GCA_963702935.1). Taxonomy (GTDB): domain Bacteria; phylum Chloroflexota; class Anaerolineae; order Anaerolineales; family Anaerolineaceae; genus DAOTWA01. Next base: position 4,937,762 of record OY969772.1, on the reverse strand, counting down.
TTTGGATCTGCAACTGGCCATTGCCAGGGCCAGACCGGGTTATTTTTTGTTGATCGCCCAAAAGCTTTGACGGCGCTCAGGATTAGAAGCCTGGGAGCATTTTATTGAGGAGATTCACTCATGGACGATTCAGAACGCATGCGCGCAATGAAGGCACAGGGCTTTCATTGCAGCCAGATCCTCTTGCAGTTGGGCCTCGAGTTACAGGGCAAAGAGAATCCAGACCTGGTGCGGGCGGTGCATGGCCTGGCCGGGGGATTGGGTTTTACCGGTGAGCTGTGCGGCGCATTGTCCAGCGGCACATGTTTGTTGGGGTTGTACGCCGGAAAAGGTCTGCCGGAAGAGGAAGAAGACCCTCTGCTGGATTTTATGGTTACAGACTTAGTGCAATGGTTTAAACAGGAATACGGCCAGGCTTACGGCGGCATCCGTTGTGAGGATATTATCGAAGGAGATAACAAGAACAGGGTCAGCCGCTGTCCGCTCATTGTGGCCGCGACGTTCCAAAAAGTTAAAGAATTGCTGGTGGAGAACGGTTTTGCTTTGGAGGGAGAAGACTGATGGGCTGTTGTGAAGGAAACTCAGCTCAACCTGACGCCGTAGAGACGGCTTGTGGTGAAAGCTCACAAGTTCCCTCCTGCTGTTGCCAGGCCCAGGAGCCCGAACAAGTTCTTTCCAGAGTTCTTTCTATCACCGAGAGTGTGTGCCCTGAGTGCCTGACCCGTTTGCCGGCTCGCCGGGTAGCCCGGGGAGAGGACGTTTACCTGGAAAAGAACTGCCCGCAACACGGCTTTTTCCGAACCATTATTTGGCGGGGGCAGCCCGCCTTTTCGAGCTGGGTTCGGCCTAAAATTCCGACTTCGCCCAGCAACCCCTTTACCCAGGTAGAGCAAGGCTGTCCATTTGACTGCGGGCTGTGTCCCGACCATCGCCAGCAGCCTTGCTGTGTACTGCTGGACGTGACCCAACGCTGTGACCTGGCCTGCGCCTTCTGCTTTGCCAGCGCGGGCAGTAAGAAAAGGACGACGGATCCATCCCTTAAAGTCATTGAGGGCTGGTACCGGCGGCTGCTTGCGGCTGGCGGCCCTTTTAATATCCAGCTTTCTGGGGGTGAACCATGCCTCCGGGATGATCTGCCCGACATCATCGCCTTGGGAAAGTCGCTCGGGTTCACCTTTTTCCAGGTGAATACCAACGGATTGCGCCTGGCCAGGGATGCGGAATTCTTGCAGAGACTTAAAGATGCCGGGCTGTCCACGGTCTTCTTGCAATTTGACGGCACCCGGGAGGAGATTTACCGGCAAATGCGCGGCGGCAAACTTCTCGCTCGCAAAATACAGGCCATCGAGCGCTGCGCCGAGCAGGGCCTGGGCGTGGTATTGGTCCCTACCCTGGTGCCCGGCATCAATACGGATAACATCGGCGATATCGTTCGCCTGGCGCTGGAATATGCCCCTGCCGTGCGGGGAGTACACTTCCAGCCGGTCAGCTATTTTGGCCGTTACCCCCAGGCGCCTAATGACTCCGACCGGATTACCATTCCCGAAGTCATTTGCGCCATTGAGGAACAAACCGGCAAGCTGGTCGGGCGCGAGAGTTTCAGACCCCCGGGCGGCGAAAACGCCTTATGTTCCTTCCACGCCAATTTCGTGCTTATGCCTGATGGGGGGCTAAAACCATTGACACACCACGAAACCAGTACGAGCTGTTGTGGTCTGCCGGAACGGGCGGATGAGGGCGCGGTTAAATCTCGCCTGATTACGGCCAGGCAATGGGCCGCGCCGCAGGTGGGTGAGCTTCAAAGCGAGAGTTGTTGCAGCCTGGGCGGCTGGGACGTGTTCCTGGAGCGCGCCAAGACCCACACGTTCAGTATTTCCGGCATGGCTTTCCAGGATGCCTGGAATTTGGATTTGGAGCGGCTGCGCGATTGTTACATTATTCATGTGAGTCAATCTGGCGGGCTGGTACCCTTTTGCGCCTACAATTTAACCGATCGGCAAGGACGCCCTTTGTACCGGTGCGTTTGAAAATACCACCGTGACGTTGGCCCGCCCCGAACCCTCAATAAAAACTCCCCGGCTGCTGCATACAGCGGGGGAGTTTGTGTTTGAGATGAGCCACAAATTTTGAATGGGTCAATTATCCAGGTGATGCTGCACGGCCAAGGCGACAGCTTCGGCGCGGTTGGTGGCGCCTAATTTGGAGAGAATGTGGCTGACATGATGTTTGACCGTAGACGGGCTGACGATCAACTGCTCGGCGATTTCGGAATTATTCAGCCCCTTGACCATCAGCGCTAATACCTCGCGCTCGCGTTCGCTCAAGTCATAACCCAATGGATGGGGCTGGGAGGCGGCGCGGATGAGTGCCTGGGCGGCCTCGGGGGAAAAGATCGATTGGCCGGCATGGGCCAAACGGATAGCCTCGGCCAGCTCGTTTGCCTGGACGTCCTTGAGCAAGTAACCGATGGCCCCGGCGCGCAGGGCCTTTTGCACCAGTTCCTCTTCCTTGAAGCTGGTCAGAACCATTACCTGGGTCTTGGGGCAATTCCGGCGGATTGCCTGGGTAGCCGCGGCCCCATCCATGCCGGGCAATAACAGGTCCATCAACACCACGTCGGGCAGCATCTGAGCGCATAGCTGGATGGCCTCTTCACCCGTGCGGGCATCCGCCACCAGCTCCAAATCATCATAGGCGGCAAAAAGGCAGACAAGCCGCTTCGAAAAACAGCATGATCATCGACGATCATCACGCGAATGGGTTGCACTGCCATTGTGACTGCTCCTTGGAATTGATTTTTCCTGCATGGGGTAAACCCGAAGATGTCGTTTACACCTTCATGGTTTTAATTTTTTCTTCTCTCCACAGAACCTCGATTTGCGTGCCGCAGCCGGGCTTGCTCTCCAATTCCATGTCGGCATGGATAGCGGCCGCTCGCTCGTGCATAATCCGTATGCCCAGGTGTTCGGAAGAAATACTGGCCGGGTCGAAACCACAGCCATCGTCGCCGATGGTGATTTTTACCTGGTCGGGCTGGAAACGATAGGCATACGTCCGCTTTCGCTGGGGTTGGCATATTTGGCGACGTTGTTCAGCGCTTCCTGGGTGATGCGGTAGAGGGCCACCTGCACATCCGCGGGCAAAGCGCGGTCTCCATCGACGTTGAGCGTGATGGGAATGCCCGTGCGGCTGGCGATGGCCTGGACTAAATGTTTGAGTAAATCACCCAGCTTTGGCTTCCTTTAAGGGCAGAGGGACGCAATTCAAACAGCAACGTTCGCATCTCGGCTGACGCGCCGCGGGTGAGCAAACGCAGCTCTTCCAGGCGCCGACATGCCTTCGGCGCGGTCTTTGTACCATAGGCGCGGTAACACTTCGGCGATCATGCTGGTGGAAAAGAGCGTCTGGCTGACGGCGTCATGCAGCTCGCGCGCCAGGCGGTTTCGTTCGGCCATAACGGCGGCTTGCTCGGCCTGCATGCGCAGGCGGGCGTTTTCGATGGCCAGGGCAACCTGATCGCTAAATGCCATGGCCAGGGTAATTTCTTCTGCGGAAAAGTTGCGGGGCTGCTGGTAATACACCAAGATGGCCCCATACGTGTCACCTTTTATGACCAGCGGTACGGCCAGCCAGGCCTGGTAAAGGGCGGTCATCTGGTTGACCAGGCACCATTCCGTGGCGGTGGCCGTCAGGTCGCTTTCGTCGGGTAACAGTCGCAGGCGTTTTCTACGGCCACCGGTTGCCCGCTGAGGATGGCATCGTTGGCCGCCTCGTAACCCGCTTAGCATCTGATCGCTGGTCAGTACGTCTTCCGGAAGGCCGTGGGCTGCCTGGATAACCAGGCTCTTCGCCTTGGGGTGCAACGCATAGATCACCATAGCCTGGCAATCCAGCAGGCGGTTGCTGACGTGCTTGACGATGTAGTCCAGAATTTCTTCGAGCGAGCGGTTCGAATTGAGATGGCCAGCATCACCTGCAGGCTTTCGGCCATCTGGTGGCGCCCCTCGGCTTCCAGGCGGCGCTCCTGTTGTTCCTGGTACAGGCGCGCGTTTTCCAACCCGATGACGGCGCTGGGCGCTAACATGCCAATGACGCGCAGGCTGTCTTCGCCAAAACTTGCCGCGCGGTGGTCCGCCACGGCAATGACGCCGATCGGCCGCTGGTCCTGAAATAAGCGGCACGGTCATGTAGCTGCGCATGTTCGCCAAAGCGTTTGATGGCCCTCGTGATACAGCCGCGGGTCCTCTATTTGTACATCTTCGACCATAATCGGCTGGCTGGTTCGGATGGATAGCCCGGCCACCGATTGAGCCACGGGAATCTGGTAGCCGATCAGATCCTTTGTCTGGGCCGTCTGCCCGGCCACAGCCGCCACGCGCAGGTCATCGCCTTCGAGCACGTAGAGTAAAGCTCAATTGAGCAGAAGTGAGCCGCTGGGCTTCGTCGGCGATCAATTGTAGAACGTCACTCAGGTCTAACCGGCAGGTGATGGCCTGTTGGATAGTCAGCAGTGTTTCCAATTCATCGGCGTGTTGCTTGGGTGGAACAGGGAATGTGAGAGTAATCGACAAAGCTGCCATTTCTCCGGCGGAGCTACAACTTCCATTATACGTTCCCTGTCTGATTGGCTTTATCGAACATTCTCACAGGCTAATCCCGAAGAGGTGAGAAAGGAGCTTTGCCCATTGGCGCGTCTCAGGCATCTTCTATGGACAGGTAAGCCATCGTCTGATTTAGCAAGCTGGTAAGCAATTTCGCCAAAAGTTATGGGGCCAGTGAAATTGGCCGTTTTCCGGCCTTCCAGGTCTGGCATAAAGGTAGTTCAAAATGCAGTTGCAGGCAAAGAAAAGTTTATCACCAATGCCTTCCGGCACTTGGGTCAAAAAATGGCCCTACATAATCCCCAACCGGTTTGGCAATTTTATAGCGGAATCCTGCAAAAACGGGCGCATAAAAATTTACCTGCCTGTTAACGAAATCCAGACTCTTAAAGCTGGTATTGATCATGGCGCCATGAAGATCAGCCACCAGGGGCAATCGCGTATCGACAGATTTCTCACACAGGTAATCGGCAAAGCTTTTCGCCTGGCCGTTGATCAGGGCTTTGGTCGCGCTGAAGCCATCCTCGGGGAAGATAATGGTATCGCCCGTCGCCCTGTTCGAAGATATTGACGATGTCGATTTCGACCAGCTTGCTGGCCGGCAGTTCGATGTGTAAGACAACAGCTCCGTTTTCAGCACCTGGCCCTGGGTGCCGACGAATACCTTGGGCGTGGCTTCGCGCCCTTCCAAGGCCGTACGCCGCGATCCATCCGATCAACGGGCTGGTAGCAAAACCCGGAAAGCTGGGTGCGTTGAAAGCAAAAGTAAAGTGCGTGGGGCAGAAGGCCGGTATGATAATGACGCTAAATCCATGGCGAGGGGCATCGTGATACACCTGGTGGATATTGGTCTCTCGTAAATTTTGACATCCGTTTTTAGCACATAATTCAGGCAGCTCAGTTACAAAAATTTGGTCCTGTGTGAACACTCCACCCTTCATGCCCATAAAATAAGGGCATCGTTCCCGCGATCCAGTGACCGGAGGGCAGGCCTTGCAGTGTTTTTTCTTCACCGGCCAGGAGGAGGCTTTTCCCGGCGGTGATCATTGCTATTACCGCATCTTTTCGAACATAACGGTTTCATTTTCTCACCATCTCACCAAATATTTTCTTGAAATCAGCCAGGGCTTTGGGAAGTATCTTTATTCCGTATAAAATATTCTCGTAATTCAGTGACACTCTTTCGATTGTTTCGGGGGAAGGATTCATTTCACAAATGAGCGTGAGCCGACCCAGAAGGATCTTGGTCGCCAGTAATTCGTATTTAGGGGATTTCTGGCCGGAAATCGCCCTGACCCAACCGGGATCTGACTCATCGGGGATAATCATAAGCAGCAGTCCTTGGTTTGATTAAACAGGGGGGTATCTCAACAGCGGGACATCCTTGGGCCTTTGGTTCAACTTTCCACCGGGCGCACAAGATCCAAAAGATATGGACGGAATTCTCCCCAATGGCAGATTGCTCAGGCCATTGGCCATTGACTATTTTGATCAAATGGCGGATAGCAATATTCAGATGCTTTACCGCCTTTGGAATTTGCTGTTTTTGAAAGTTATCGTAGGCCTACCCTTTCTTCATTGTCGATAACTAAAATTCGCGCCTTTCGACGCCGTATTTAAGTTATTGGGCTTATTACCCCACTGAACAACCTGAGAGCCGGGATGCTTCCTTTATTCTATTCGATTCTTCCCTATTGTCAATCAAATTATAAGCAGGGTAGCTCTGAAGAATCAAAACGATCTCTGGGAACACAGCAGGGCGACCCCAACCTGATTTTCTTGCAGGCCATATCGGAGTCAACAAAAATCTGCAAATAATCCTCCTTTCGCCATTGTCACAAGGCACACCCCTTTTACTTGTGGAAAGATAGCGCCCTGTTGAATGGTAGTTATTGCCGAGTCTTCATTGATGACACGAGAGCCAGAAAGAAAGGATATTCCATAGCGGAACAGGAGTGGTGTCAATGGTGTAGACGGACCTAATACCATGACCAATGATCTTGGGCGGCATAAGGATAGCAACCCCTCTATGGTGTGGTTAATCAATGCGGTTCCAGTAAGGGCAATTACATCGGCCTGTGGAATAAATTCCTGAGCAGCTTCTTCAGGAAAATCATCTCCAAAGGGGCGCTTTTCGATCACCCAGCAATTCCTGGCAATAGTTTTCATTCGGTCCACAAATGGGAAATGTCCGACGACCGCTAGATTTTTATCCTTACTTTCACGTGCAATAACTTCAGCCGCATTGACTTGCTCCACCTGATTGTTATCAACTCCAATGAGAGAGTTTATTGCCGCAATCCCGATACTTGCCTCTAATAGATTGTCTGAGAGAACCCAGCCTGCCAATTCTTGGGCGCTCTTCTGATGCAGAGACCCAACGTCTCTGACCGTTGAATGCCCATGAGGACCTTCGCCCATTAGTGTAGACGCCAAACCACAATATTTACTACAAACGAGCGTCCAATGCACCCCGATAATTATTCTGCGAACCGGAATTGGATCCGTAGGAAGTGCCTCTAAAAGGGTTTCCAACAGGTTCATAGCGTCACCTTTCCAATTCTTATACTCCGAAAATATTTGGCAGATAAAAACTTTCTTCTCGATACTGGATGCGAACGATTTTCCTGGAGGCGATCAGTTTTTCAACTACCGTCCAATCAGCGCCGGTTTGTGCAACCATGTGGCGTAAAGCTTCTTCGCGCAAGGGGTGAACCGCGGTGATACCTAGAATATCCTCAACGAGATTTCCTGTGGAAACAAAGTCTGTCGCTTCTGCCTCGAACAACAAATCCACAAACGAAACCTCTTCAGAAATGATCTGCAATATTCTCTGAAGCGAATCGGGGGTCGGGGATTTCACCCAGGATTCAGCCGGTGGGCGGGTTGGTATTGAAAGATAGGCTTTCAGAGGCTGTAGCTCCAAAAGGTAAGCGGATAATTCGAGAATCGCTGTTTCGCTATCGTTGACGCCGGAAACCAGCATCGTTTCGGTAACGAGCTCGCCGCTAAATCTGCGGCGAAATTCAAGCATACCGGCCAGGATGGGAGGCAGCGACAGGCGGCCATGAGGCCGATTAATCCGGCGCCAATCGCCTTCGATTACCGCGTCTACTTTCAGGGATACCCAATCTGCCTGAAATAAAGCATCTTGAACTTCCCCCCGATCTATTAAAGAGGCGTTTGATATTACGGCGATAGGGATTTGAAAAGGTTTTAGCCCTTCGATGAGCTTACCGAGGTGGATATCCAGGGTTGGCTCACCATCTGGCACCAGGGTCAGGTAATCAATCCGCTGGTTGAGTTTTGCGCTGTCCGAGATTTTTCTTTCAACTTCCCGGAGTATTTGGCCCAACGGGTAGAAATTCCGGCGGGTAGTTTCCAGGGCGGTCGTCCTACCTACCTGGCAGTAAACACAGGAATAGGAACAGTGCTTGGGAGGAATATGATTGATTCCAAGGCTGTACCCTAAGCGGCGTGAAGGAACTGGGCCAAACGCGATCATTGCCTCCACCGTTAGTTATAGGCTTTTTGGGTGGCTTCATCGCCGATGGTAGCTGCAAGACGAGACTGCCAGCAGGCGTCCTCCCAGGTTCCAAGCTGGGTATGCATATCCAGATACTTTTGAGGGATGGGATGCGTTCCCAGGACGACTTTTACGTTGTAGCGTTTTTCGAGAAAATCCTTAAAAGTATCAATGTACGGGCACGGTGGGTACCCAACCAGTAGCCCCGTGGCCAGATGAATCACCTGCGCGCCGTTCTTGACCATTTCTTCACCCGTGTACTCGATATTTCCACCAGGGCAGCCGTCACAGGTGGTATACCCGACCAGTTCTACGTCTGAATCGGCATAGAGGCTGAAAGCGCCTTCCCGGTTTCGCATTGCCCGCAGGCATTTTCCACCGGCGCACATCCGGTAACGATCACAAATGATGATTCCGATTTTCGTTTTTGTATCCATTTCTCTCCTGTTTTTGCAGACTGTTCTACCACAGAGGTTATTCCTCCAAATCAACCTTCCAAAATTGATTTCAAAACTTCGTTAAGCACATCCGCCTGAGCATAATCGACGACAGTTATGCTCTGCCCAGAAACCCCCGGTACTTCGCTCACCGCCTGGAGTATGCCAAGCGCCAACGGCACTGCGATCGGGCACAATGGCGAGGAAGGCCGGAATGTATATGAGATTTCCCCCGCATCGTCGATGCTGATGTTTTGCACCAGGCGCATACGGATCACATCCGCACCGGTTTCCGGATCGATCACGGTCGTCAGTTTCTCAACCACTGCTTTTTGTAAATCCTTTAGATCCATGATCGTTACACCTTCTGAGAAAAAAGTTGCCCGAGCACCTTTTCCCAGATTTGCCGGATAGATTGTGCGGCTGGTGATTCCGGAAAACTCGCGGTGATTGGGGTGCCCAGAGCATCGCCCAGGGCACGTGCTCGTCAAAGGGGATTTCGCCGAGGATATCCATGCCTTGTTCGGTCGCAAATTCCCGGATCTGTCTGACCCCCTGTGGATAAATATCAGCTTTATTGACGCACACGACCGAGGGGACACGGAAATGCTGTAGGGTGCCCAGAACGCGTTTTAAATCGTGCAACCCCGCCAGACCTGGCTCGGTCACAATCAGCCCCAGGTCAGCGCCGGCGCAGGCGGATATGACCGGGCAGCCAATCCCAGGGGGGCCGTCGATAATTACCAAAGAGGAATGAGTGTCTTCGGCCCATAGACGCGCCTGTTGCTTGACCACCGTGACCAATTTCCCGGAATTCTCCTTTCCTGGGAAAAGCTCAGCATGGAAGAGTGCGCCATACGGGGTGGTCGAGTGAAACCAGTGGCCTTCTTGTTGCGGAACCATGCGGATGGCGCCCTGAGGGCAGGCATACGTACAGGCGGCGCAGCCATCACACGCAATCGGGTCGATGCGATAAACCCGGTTGTGATCCGCATCAAGAAGAATGGCATCGTAGCGGCATACCGAGACGCAAGCTCCACACGCCGTACAATCGTCTTCATTAATCTCAGCCGACGACCTTCCCCAGAATTCGTGAGGGGTCGCGGGATTGGGTCTTAACACCAAACCGAGATTGGCGGCGTCTACGTCCGCATCTGCGAACACGGAGTTGAAAGTGTAATCAGTAATGCTGCTCAAATGCGCAAAAGCAGCGCTCAGGCTGGTCTTTCCGGTGCCGCCTTTTCCGCTGAGGATGACCAGTTGTTTCATGGTATGAATGTCTCGATTTCGGGGCGCTTGCAGCGCTTCCTCATAAATTGGCTCGTGTTGCATAAAGCCCTTCACATCTTTTCTGTAGTCTGCCTTGTTTTATAAATGTGCGTTATTTGACCAAAAACTTTCTGAAAGGAATCGACATACTTGGGATAGACCTCAATCAGTGTTTTACCCTCTGCAAGCCTTTCGGCGATGCGACGGTCATAGGGAATGTGCATCAGCACGGGAAGATGATTGCCGGTGCAAAATTCGACCAGAGGCATGTAGGCGCTGTTCTCGCGGTTAATAATTACCCCGGCGGGTATGTCCATCTCCTGTACGATGCCCCACATCTGTTTCAGATCATGCAGCCCAAAAGGAGTCGGTTCGGTGACCAGAAGGACGAAGTCCGCTCCCCGCAGGGTTTCCACAACTGAGCAGGACGCGCCGGGGGGAGCGTCGAATATCAAAATGGCATCCTTTAAAGGTGGCGCGAAGCGTTTCAACTGGCAAATCACTGGCGTGGGCATCGGCTCGCTGATGGTCAACAAGCCGCGGGAAAAATGAAGCCCATCGCCGGTCAACCCTGATTCAAGCACGCCGATCGGATCGGGAATCTCGTTGATGGCTCCTTCCGGGCAGCTCCAGGTGCAGCTTCCGCAGCCGTGGCAGAGCTGCGGAAAGACCAGAATGGTTTTTCCTACTTTCGCCAGGGCATGGAATTGGCAAACCTCGACGCATTTCCCACATAACGAACAGCGTTCCATCTGGATTCGCGGGACCATGACAACTGCCGGAGACTGCTGGTTGAGCTCTGGCTTCAGGAAAAGGTGCCCGTTAGGCGCTTCCACATCGCAATCTAAATACCAAACATTGCCGTGGCCAACCAGGCTAAGCGCGAGGCTGGTAGCGACGGTGGTCTTCCCGGTACCTCCCTTCCCGCTGGCTACCGCTATTTGCATGAATAACTCCTGTCGAGCGTTTATTTAAATGTGGTCAATTCGTCATGCAGGAAATATTCAATGGCCTGTTGTACCGTTGAGATGGCGCTTATAAAAAGGCACATCTCAATGTTGGCTGCCCGGAACGCGCTGGCTGCGTGGGGGCCAAAATCGCCGCTGATGACCACGTTGGCTTTTTGATCAATTGCAAACTGAGCGGCGGCCACCCCGGCCCCGCCCGATTGACCGGCTCCGGGGTTAGGGAGGGCTTCCCACTGGTTGGTCTCAGTGTCCACTTTTATCAGCCAGGGGGATCGTCCAAAGCGACCCTCTGTTGAACCTTCTAATAATGGTTGCTGTGCGGAGATCAATAGAATCATGAGGACACCTTAGAGGAGCTTTTCGGCCCCAGAGAATACCTGCTCAACTTTTAGAGCTGCCGCAGCGCGTCCAGGAAGCCTGGCCGGGTTCCACCGTTTCATGTCGTCGAAGATTGCCCCTTCGGTATGGTACTCGATCCGGCCTTTGATCTGATACGATTTGCCCTCTTTGGTGATAAAAAGCAGAGACACCTTGCAACCCGCCAGGATATTGGCCCGGGTCTTGTTGAAATAATTGTCGGCGATCACCAGGGTATCTTCACTGTATTGGCTGACACAGGTTGCATAGATTGCATTAGGATTGCCCTCTGCATCTACTGTGGCCAACACAATCGGTCCTTCATGATTTTCCCATGCGTTATGAATGTCTTCTGGCAATGCGGGCATTTTATTTCTCCTTGGGCTTAGCATAAAAGTTAAGATTTCGCTTTCGCGCAGTGCGGGCAGCCGTCTCTTCAGAAAAGATACGTGGCGACCGGTTTCCCCGGCGTGGGAGTTTGCGCCCATACCAGGGTAGTCCATCTGGCCAGGCCAATCAGCATGGCGGCCAGCAAAAGCCAGTTTGCCAGCGATAATTTTCGAAGGAGATTCATGCCCAAACCGACTTAATGGAGCAATTCGGTGTGATCGATTAGCTTCCCATCCATAAACGCCCGAACAGCAGCGTCGATATCGCGCAAATCAGTCACCAGCGGTTGGATATTGAGACGGCGCATGCTTTCGTAAGCGCCCATCCCCATCCCGCCACATAACAGCGCTTTACAATCCGCGATGGCTTCCGCCATACTGATATGTTTATTGTGGGAAGCCGAATCCATCCCGTGGCTGGCGCCTTGGGGCTCTTCCGCATGGGGTTCGGCGCTGAATTGATTGTGCCCCAGCTTGTCGCGCATCTCACGATTGACAATTTGGTCCGCTTCTATGGTCAGCACCAAATAATAAGGTGCGCGGCCAAAATGCTGGCTGATAGTCTGGCCGTCGTCGGTAATCACTGCAATTTTCACAGTTAGCTCCTTATACGAACGTGTGCCTGGTGTGGACGATCATCCCGTTCCCGCTGCCCATACCAGGTTCCAGGGTGGATCTCATTCCCGGTCGGGTGCCTGTCGAGGGAGGCGACGCTTTCCCATTTGCCACCCGGCCAAGGGCGTCAGGTTGTTTTGGATTGGCAGAATACCCCTGCAAGGCGCGAATACCAAAATTATAGTACAAAATTATTATAATCCAAGATTTAGTACCAATATATTGATATATGTCATTCGCGGGACGTGACGAAAAGACTGTTTTGAGAATATTCTTTATTTATCTATTGATTAATAGAGAATAGTGTGCTATACTTTATGCAAAGATCAATTGGAGGTAAATTCGAATGCCAAGACATGGAAGAGGTTGGGCGATGGGTGGGGGGAGGGGAGCGGGGCGGCCAGGGCTTTATTCGCCCCTGGTGGTTTCCTTGCTTGAGCCCACATTATTGATTTTGCTCAATGAGCAACCTCGGCATGGATATACCTTGCTATCCGATTTAGACGCATTGGGGATGAGCACCATCCACCCCAGTGTTGTATATCGGACGTTACGTGAAATGGAGGAGTTGGAGTGGATCCGATCTGATTGGAACACCGACCAGACTCAAGGTCCACCCAGGAGGACGTACCAATTGACCCCCCAAGGGGGAGAAGCCTTACAGAACTGGCAGCGCGAGTTGGAAAAGACGCGCGACTTGATTTCTCAGCTTATGGAGCGATTGTCAGAGAGGAGATGATTCGAATGCCTGCAAGAGATGGAACTGGACCGTTGGGCGAGGGTTCCCGCACGGGGCGCGGAATGGGAAATTGCAATTCAACCAGAGTGAGCGTCAATCAAACATCGGTTTCCGGGGTGAATAAACCCTTTGGCTGGGGCGGTCGAGTATGGGACAGTACATTTGGCCGCTTCTTTGGGCGCAGACGCGCCAATCGTCGAAATCGAAGGTGATTAATTGGGTACGAGAGGAAAGTCAAAATGCCTAGGATGGATAGAACTGGGCCATTTGAAACAGGCCCGATAGGAAGAGGAATGGGCCCTTGCAGAGGCGGGGTAGCTGGTTGGGGTAGAAGCCGTGGCTTTCGCCGGGGAAGCGGTTCTGGTTGGGGAATGATGCCGACCCCGCTATCGCCATACGATGAAAAAGGGATGCTGGAACAGCAGAAAAGCTGGATGGAAAGACAATTAGCAGCCATCACCCAGAGGCTGCAAGGATTTGAGAAATCAAGAGATATAGAATGAAAGAACCGCCGGGTGGTTTTTACAAATCATCCGGCGGTATCTGTGTTTGTCAATTCTTTAGCACAAGCAATCCAAATCCTCGTCAAGCTTATCCCCCTGCGATGCAGCGTATCCATTGCGCTATTCGCTGGGTGGTGCTATCCACTAACCTAGTGCCGCTGATCGAAGACCGGCCTCGAGAACAAGTGGACATACGGCGCTCCCACATCACAGTCTCGGAAGAGTAGTGGATCCGAAACAGTCACTGGCAACACCTGTCTTGAACTCTCATTCAAGTTCTGCGCCAAGCTAATGCAGATCAATTTTGGATACTGGGCCATCACCTCTATCATGGTCTTTGCCCTTTAGGGAACCTAGTACTCCGACTTGATGAAGCGGAATACGTCAACCTGGTCATGGACAATCTCAACACCCATCACTACCCCTCGCTGGTAGAAGCATTTGGCAAACAAGAAGCAGACCGGATTATGAGCCACTTGCGCTTCCACCTTTACTCCGGCTCACGCACCCTGGCTGAACATGGTCGAAGTTGAACTCAGGGTCTTAGCGGGTCAGTCTCTCTCCCGGCGCATTCCGGATGATTGGACCCTCCTAACCGAAATCGCTTCCTGGAAAAACGCCCACAATGCGCGGAAAGCCCAAATCCGCTGGAAGTTCACAACTGATGATGCTCGCAGGGTTTTCAAGCAGTACTACCCTATATCCTTAGAAAGTTGAGGTACTAGGCAGGAACTGATGGGCTAGAAACCCATCTCCACCAGCCCACTGGTCAGATCGACATGGATTGCCAGAGCCACACGACCTTTTGGTAATTTGCAGGAATATACGATCCCATAGAGATAATTCGTTTCTCCTCTTGCGAAAGGGTCATTCAGCTTCTCAAACAATTTCGAATGGGAAGCTGAATGGCCCAAACCTCGTCGCTCCTGGTCTATGCGCGCTCACAAAAGTCGAAGCTTAGACGAAAAGAAAGATCAGACATAGAGCGGCCACGGTCGCGCAATAAGCCGAGAATAAATACAGTGAATGTTTGCTCACATAATTGATCAACCAGCGGATGGAGAGCCATCCAACGATCGCGGCGACGACAAACCCGACGGCAAGCGGGGCGAGGATCGTGTGCAGGATGTGCAGCTTGATCACGGATAAGGATTCATAGCCGCCCGCCGCCAGCATGACGGGCGCGGCCATCAGAAAGGCAAAGCGCGTCGCGGACGGCCGGTCGAAATTGCGCAACATCCCACCGGGAATGGTCGAGCCAGAGCGCGACGAGCCGGGGAAAACGGCCAACACCTGAAACAGGCCAACGATGAGACTGTCCAGCCAGGTGATCGAGTCCAGATTGCGTGATCGTTTTCCGAGCCATTCGGCGATGAACAACAAGATTGCGGCTGTGAATAAGCGGATAGCCGCCTCAAGTAATGGGTTTTGAAACAGACTCTGGACGAGGTCCTTAAACAAAAGCCCGGCCAGCAATGCGGGAATGGTGGCGATGATGATGTACCAGGCCATTCTATTCTCTTGCGTGGAAAAGGGCCTGCTAAAAAACGCCCGGATCAGCCCCCAATAATCCCTCCAAAAGTAAACCAGCAAGGCCACGAGGGGCCCGATCTGGACGAGGACGAGAAAGGCAAACATGCCATTGTCAGAGGGAATATTGAATATTCGCTGGACGATGAGCATGTGTGCTGTGGACGAGACGGGAATGAATTCAGTTAGACCTTCGATGATCCCTAACAAGAAACCGTAAAAGATGTTCATGGATTTCCCCTTGCGAAGCTAGAGTAAATGAGCGTAATGGGATATGGATTGGTTGAAATTATATCAGGAATTGAAGTAGCCAGGACTTGATCTCACATGAGATGAGGCGCTTCATCCAGCGGATTAACCAAGAGCGCGCCCAACATTGGCTGCACCGACTACGTTCGGCGTGGGCTATCGGCGCGATTGGCAGAAAACCTATCGATCGCATTTACCCCAGAATCCATCCTGAAATGTAAAGTGGGCCCGACATTTCTCCTGACTGCTACGACGAAAGTCACAATTTAATATGACATATATCACTTGAAACGGATTGGCGGATTTCTATAAGATGATGTTATCGATAACGGGAACGATAACGGGAACGATAACTGTAAATATGCGGCGCTGGGTTGAAAAGTTTTGACCCGTCATGAACACTGAGCGGTATTGCAAGTGTGGCGGAAGAGGCCGGTTACTCCTTGTTGGTGAAAGAGCTGCCCCGCTATGATATCTCGCCGATATTCCAGGCGCTTCTTTCTCATCACGTGGATGGAATTATCTGAAAATCGAAGTTGGGCAATAAGCGAACTTCGATTTTTGGAGTTCCTATAATCACTGGGCCGAGGAAATTGCTCCTCCTCTGGCAGCGCTCGAACAATTGAAAGGCTTTTGAGCAATACCCCCAAATGGATTCGGCCTTCGTTGCCTGCGATCAGGTGGCGTTGAACGTTTTGCGGGCTGCGTGGCAAAAGGGTTTGTAGAAGTCAAAATCCATCATGCTGATCCCAACACCAGGGGTACGACAGAGTCTGCTACGCCCAAAGGCACAAGAAGAAAAGGAGGTGAATCCGGGAAGGAAATGACCAGGCACGCAAAGAGAAGTGCCTGCCCAGTGATGGAGTCGCCAGGCAAGCACTTCCGGACGCGCAATTAAAGCCCGCAGAGGAAGGGCGTCTCGCGCGCGTTTATGATTATATCCTATCAAAATCTCCGTGAGGAGAAATCATAACCCATGAGCCTCGAATAAGAAGGAGAAAAGATTATGTCTCACCTCAAGACAACTGTGTTCGCGATCGTAATGGTAGCCGTCTTGTGTCTGTCAGCCTGTGCGCCTGCGAACGTAACACCACCACCAGCGGCATCAACGAATAATACCGCCGCTCCGGCTGAGGCAGCAGGCAAATGGTGCTCTGGCACCAAAATCGTCTTCTTCCCTGGTGGAACCCCCGGCGGTGGATTTGAGACTGTGGTTTACAACGGCGCTGTCCAAGCAGCCGCAGACACGGGCGCGGATGTGCAATACGTTTGGTCAGATTGGGATCCTGCCAAGATGACCTCCCAGTTCACGCAAGCAATGGCCACAAAACCCGATGGCATTGCCATTATGGGCCACCCTGGTGATACTGCCTTCGACCCCCTCATTGACCAGGCCGAAAGCCAGGGCATTGTCGTGACCAGCATGAACACGCAGCTACCGGAGGCACAGGCCAAATATGCTTCTCAAGGCTTCGGCTACGTGGGCGCTATCCTCTACCAGGCAGGCTATGCCCTCGGACAGGAAGCCGTCAAACGCTCTGGCGTAAAGGCTGGCGATAAGGCTTTCTTATGGGGCTTGCTCGCCCAGGCCGGCCGCGGTGAGCGCACCAAAGGCGTAAAGGATGCCCTTGAAAAAGCTGGACTGACCGTGATCTATCAGGAAATAGACGATGCCACCAACAAGAGCGCCGCTGCCGGCGTGCCAATCTTCACCGGCATCATGTCTGCCAATCCGGATATTAAGTTGGTCGTCACCGATCATGGTAACCTGACGGGCACCATACAGACCTTCTTAGAAGCGGCCGGCAAGAAGCCGGGTGAGGTCTATGCTGCCGGTTTCGATATGTCTGGAAATGCCGTCACAGCAATCAAGGACGGTTGGCTCCAGCTCGTCATAGACCAACAGCAGTATCTGCAGGGCTACTTCGGCGTTCTGCAGATTTGTCTCACCAAGAAATATGGTTTCTCCGGTTTGCAGATCGATACGGGCGCTGGCTTTGCCGATAAGAACAATGTCGATCAACTGGCCCCACTGGTGATAAAGCAGATTCGCTAGAGCGGAACCGTTTCCAATAGGTTGACGCTCTTCTGTCACCGGTCGAGCGTCAACAGAATTACATGCAAGGGCCGGGTGGCTCCCGGCGTAGTCCCAACCATTTGGCCCTTGCAATTTATTGACCCTATTTAAAACTGGAACGGAGATGACCGATGGAAGAATATCGCCTTGAACTTAGAAACGTGTCCAAATCTTTTGGAGAAGTCCAGGCGCTTCAGAATATCAACTTACACTTGGGTCAAAATGAAATTGTTGGCCTGCTGGGTGATAACGGCGCTGGAAAGTCTACCTTGATCAAGATCATCACGGGTTATCATCAGCCCACATCCGGCGAGATTTATTTCAATGGTCAGAAAGTAGAAAACCTCTCGGTTCCCAGGGCGCGAGAATTAGGGGTGGAAACCGTGTATCAGGAACGGGCGCTGGCCGAGCTGCAAACCCTCTGGCGCAATATCTTCCTGGGACGCGAAATCTGCCACCCATTGGGTTTCCTGGATATTCAACGGATGAGAGATGAAACATATCGGCTGATGACCCAAAGCATGGGATTTACCTCCCAGGCTATCAGTCCGGATTCACGGGTAGGGAGCTATTCCGGCGGTGAGAAACAGGGCGTCGCAATCGTCCGCGCTCTTTTCTTCAACGCTGAAATAGTTATCCTTGACGAGCCTACTATGGGCCTTTCACTCAAAGAAACTGCGAAGCTGGTCAACTTCGTCAATGGCATAAAGCAAGCCGGCAAGTCCGCCATTTTTATTGATCATAACATCTTGCATGTCTACAATGTCGCTGACCGCGTGGTGGTACTCGACCGAGGGAGCATTGCCGGGGAATTTATGACAAAACATATCGGCCTCAATGAGTTAATGGATAAGATGGTGCGGGTTGCAGAAACTGGCAGCCTCGATTAAAAGATCAACAAGGATGGATGCAATGAATCCTGAAATCAACGGAAGCGCGCCCGGAGCCAATCGGCATTATAAAGTGCCGTTCAATCTACGAAGATTTGCCCGCGCAAACAGCGCCCAGCTTGGAATTCTGGGTGTCTTTTTTACCTTGTGGCTGATATTTATCATTTCAGCTCCAAATACATTTTTATCCCCACAGATATACTCTGCCTTTATGGCCTCCATCCCGTTCTTCGCCATCATGGCTATTCCCCTGACCATTGTGGTGATCGCTGCGGAGATCGACCTCTCGTTCCCTTCCATTATGGCCATGGGCATGGTGTCGTTTAACTACACATTCGTTGCCACAGCCTTTCTCCATAATGCGACCCTACAGGTGTTCCTGGCAATTGTGGCTGCGCTGCTGACCGGAACGATAATTGGTTGGCTCAATGGTTTCATCATCGTCAGATTTGGCATTCCTTCGCTCGTCGTCACGATCGGCACGCAATTCCTATGGCGGGGGGCAGTGTTGGTGCTTACACAAGGAGCGAATTTTTCTTTGGAATACATTACACCAACCTTTTTTTACCCGTTGCTAATCGGCAAGATCGGCGGATACTTTCCCATGCAGATGGTCTGGTTGGTAGTGGTCACAGTCCTTGGCTGGGTGCTGCTAAACCGCCATAGATTTGGCGCCCACATCTACCTGATCGGCGATAACATCAAAAGCGCCGAACTGATGGGTATCAATACGGGGCGTACCCGCATCCAGGCCTTTATGCTGATCGGTCTGGTCTCGGCCTTTGCCGGTGTGGTTGCCAGTTTCTATGTCGCTTATTTTTGGCCCAGCCTGGGCGATGGCTATTTGCTGAGCACGCTGGCCTCCGTCTTTTTGGGGGGAACGTCCGTCTTCGGCGGAACGGGTACGATCCTGGGAACGTTCCTCGGCGCCTTTATCATTGGCGCTATCGAAGCTGCAACAGTAGCGGTTGGCTTGACCGGATACTGGACCCAGTTGATTTATGGCTTGATTATCGTGCTGTCGGTGATCATGCACACTTTTCTACGCAAGCGTGGGGAGTAAGTTGGTCCCGATCTCATAGTAAGTAAGGAGGAACTATGTCAGACACACCAGGAATAAAACCAGGCAACCGCTATGCAATTGAGAGCGGGAAGACCGTGCTGGGCATCGAGTTCGGCTCCACCCGGATCAAAGCCGTGCTGATCGGCGAGGATCATACGCCAATCGCATTGGGAAGTCATGCCTGGGAAAACCGGTACGAAAACGGCGTTTGGACCTACCGTCTCGAAGATATTTGGACCGGCTTGCAGGAAAGCTATCGGAAGCTCAGCAGCGAGGTCTTTGAGAAGTACAACACGCCGCTAGAGACCCTTGGCGCCATCGGCTTTAGCGCCATGATGCACGGCTATATGGCCTTCGACAAGAACGGAAATCTCCTGGCGCCGTTTCGCACCTGGCGAAACACCACAACCGGACCGGCCGCAGAGGAGCTCACCGATTTGTTCCAATTCAACATTCCCCAGCGTTGGAGCATCGCACACCTGTATCAGGCGATCTTGAACGGGGAGCCTCACGTCCCGGATATCTGCTCTCTGACCACCCTGGCCGGCTATGTCCATTGGACACTGACGGGGCAAAAGGTGCTGGGGGTTGGCGAAGCCTCGGGCATGTTCCCCATCGACAGCCAGACCAACGACTACGACCAACGTATGCTCCGCCTGTTCAACCAGCGGCTCGCGGCGGAAAAGCTCCCGTGGAAGCTGGAGGATATCCTGCCCAAGGCGCTCGTGGCCGGAGATGCCGCCGGCGCTCTGACCGAAGAAGGCGCCAGGCTGCTCGACCCTTCAGGGAAGCTGCGGGCGGGGATTCCATTCTGTCCGCCCGAGGGCGACGCAGGCACGGGCATGGTCGCGACCAACAGCGTTGCGGAGCGCACCTGCAACGTTTCCGCAGGCACCTCCGTATTTGCCATGATCGTTTTGGAGAAAGCCCTGTCGAAGGTATATCCCGAGATCGACCTGGTGACGACGCCCACGGGGAAGCCTGTCGCCATGGTGCATTGCAACACCTGCACCTCCGATCTCAATGCCTGGGTCGATCTGTTCCAGGAATTCACCCGTGCGCTGGGGGTGGAGATGGACGAATCCGGGCTATTCGAAATGCTGTACCGGAAGGGACTCGAGGGCGACGCGGACTGCGGCAAGCTCCTGGCATACAACTGTTTCTCGGGTGAGCCCATCACCCACCTGGAAGAGGGACGCCCATTGTTCATTCGCACACCCGAAAGCCGTTTCACCCTGTCGAACTTCATGCGCGCGCATTTGTTCTCGGCGCTGGGCACCTTGAAGATCGGCCTGGATATCCTCTTTGAAGAGGAGCAGGTGAAGATCGACCAGGTTCTCGGTCATGGCGGCTTCTTCAAGACGAAGGAAGTGGGGCAAAAGATCATGGCCGCGGCCATGAATGTGCCCGTTTCCGTGATGGAGACGGCGGGCGAGGGGGGCGCATGGGGAATCGCGCTGCTGGCCGCCTACAGGCTCCACAAGGCGAGCAATGAGCCCTTGGAGGCTTATCTCGCCGACAAGGTCTTTGCAGGGGAAAATGGCACGACGATAGCCCCCGATCGAGGAGACGTCGACAGCTTTACGGCCTTCATGGAACGTTACCAAAAGGGACTTGTCGTCGAAAGAGCCGCTGTGGATGCGCTGAAGTAGAAGGAGTAGACAACGCGAAAACTACCTGCCCTGCAATGCCGACCGGTACGCCCGATGAAATTCCGCAGGAGGATGTGGAGAAGTTGCATTAACGCGATAGGAATGTTTATGGACCGGAAGATGTAAGGACAAATAACCGCCCGTCCCAGGCAACAATACGAGGAGAAGCGCTTATGATTGATCTGAGACAATACGAAGTCTGGTTTGTGACGGGGAGTCAACATTTGTATGGCCCTAAAACCTTAGAGGCGGTTGCTGAACATTCACGTGAGATTGCCGCGGCGTTGAGCGCGTCCGCGCACGTGCCGGTGCAGATCGTTTTCAAGCCGGTGGTGACCACGGCGGAGGCCATCCGTGATTTATGCCTGGAGGCCAATTCGGCCAGGGGCTGCGTTGGACTGATTACCTGGATGCATACCTTCTCACCCGCCAAAATGTGGATCGTGGGTTTGAGCCTGCTTAGGAAGCCATTTCTTCACTTGCATACCCAATACAATCGCGAGATTCCCTGGTCGGAAATCGATATGGATTTTATGAATCTGAATCAATCTGCGCATGGTGATCGCGAGTTCGGGTTCATTGGAAGCCGTATGCGGCTCGACCGCAAAGTCGTCGTTGGCCACTGGCAGGACGAGGACGTTCAGAAGAGCATCGGCGTATGGGCTCGTGCCGCGTGCGCCTGGGCCGACTGGCAAGGCGCCAGGATCGCCCGTTTTGGCGACAACATGCGCGACGTGGCGGTGACCGAGGGCGACAAGGTCGAAGCGCAGATTCAGCTTGGCTATGACGTGTATGGGTATGGCGTGGGCGACCTGGTCAAGGCGATCAAGGAGGTCTCGGATGCCGACCTTCGCAAGATAACGCAAGCTTATTTCGACGAGTATGAGGTGGCCCCCGCCTTGCAGCCCAACGGCAGCCGGTATGCCTCCCTGGTCGAAGAGGCGCGCATCGAAGCGGGCCTGCGCAATTTCCTCTGCGCAGGCAGCTTCACAGCTTTTACCACCACCTTCGAAGATTTGTATGGCCTGGCGCAACTGCCCGGTCTCGCCGTGCAACGCCTGATGCGCGATGGCTATGGCTTCGGTGCGGAAGGCGATTGGAAAACCTCCGCGCTGGTGCGCGCCATGAAGGTGATGAGCGCCGGGCTGAAGGGCGGCGTCAGCTTCATGGAGGACTACACCTATCACTTCAATGCGGGCGGAGACAAAGTGCTTGGCTCGCACATGCTCGAAATCTGCGAGTTGATTGCTTCCAGTAAGCCCAGGTTGGATATCTTCCCGCTCTCCATCGGTGGGAAAGCCGATCCCTTACGCCTCATCTTTGATGCCAATCTTGGTCCCGCCATTGGCGCCTCCATCGTAGATATGGGGCAACGCTTCCGCATCGTCGCCAATGTGGTGGACGTGGTTCCGGCCGATGCGCCTCTCCCCAAGCTGCCGATGGCGCGCTCGTTATGGATGCCGCGCCCCAGCCTGAAAGTCGCTGCGGCGGCGTGGATCTACGCGGGCGGCGCGCATCACACCAGCTTCAGTTATGCGGTCACGGCAGAACACCTGAAGGATTTTGCCGAGATGGCGGGCATCGAGTTCCTGCTGATTGACGAAAACACCCGCGTGGATGAATTCAAAGACAAGCTGCGCTGGAACGATCTGTACTATCGCTTGAACAGGGGCTTGTAGCTCTCTGCTTTGTGCGGATCCTGATGTGCCTCTTGCTGATACGCGGCAAGAGGCACTTCGCAAAATAACCCATACGCATTGACCGAACGTCAATCGCGATCGGACAGACGAGTCTTTAAAAACATGACAAATGTCACTAGCAATAGTGAGTTTTATCTAATATACTACACGTGTAGATAGGTTACACGTGTAGACTATACGTGTAGATCAAACGGCGAAAAGGGATTTATGGTTACTAGAGACGATGTGGCTCGCCTTGCAGGTGTTTCCCCGGCAACTGTGTCCTACGTGATCAACAACGGACCCAGGCCGGTAGCCGCTGAAACGCGGGATAGAGTGTTGCAAATCATTCGGCAGCTCGATTACCATCCCAGCGCGGTAGCCCGAAATTTACGCCTGCGGCGGACCTCTACCTTGGGCCTGGTGTTGCCGGATACCCAGAACCCCTATTTTTCTGAAGTTGCGCGCGGTATCGAAGCCGTCGCATTCGAGAACAATTACACCGTGATTCTGTGCCATTCAGCCTATTCCCTGGAGCGAGAGCTGGAATACATCGATACCCTCCAGATGCAACGCGTAGCCGGAGTGATCTTTATCCCGGCCACAGCCAACATGGACGCGTATGATAAGCTGGCTATTTATGGTGTGCCTACCGTCGTATTGGATCGCTTTGTCGTCGGGCATAAGGTTACGGCGGTGGTGGTTGACAATTTTCGCGGCGGTTACATTGCGACCGAGCACCTGATCAAGTTGGGCCACACGCGCATCGGCGCGATCGCCAGGCCGGTAGAGCTCAGCCACAGCCAACAGCGCGTCGAGGGTTACCGGGCTGCCTTGAAAGATTACGGCATTCCCATCGACGAGCGGTTGATTGCTTCGGGAGGGTACTGGTTGGAAAACGGGCGCAAGGCCTTCAACCAGCTCATGCAGGTGACACCGCGTCCGACGGCTGTTTTCGCGTATAACGATATTATGGCCATCGGCGCCCTGCGCGCCGCCCACCAATTTGGCCTATCGGTTCCCCGCGACTTTTCGATCGTCGGCTTCGACGATATTCCCGAAACAGATTTTACCTGTCCGGCGCTGACCACGGTGAGCCAGGCGAAATTCGACATGGGTCGCCGGGGTGCACAATTGTTGCTGCGACTGATCGATGGCGAGGTTATTTCTACCGAAGACGAGCCGATGTTGGAAGTCAAGCTGGTCGTTCGCGAGTTGACTGGACCGGCGCCGCATCCAGAAGACGCACAGGCACCCTCCGCAGAAGGAAGTTCCAAATGAAGATCGCTGTTGGCGCTGACCACGTTGGTTTCCCCTTAAAGCAATCGGTGATCGAATACCTCGCCGGTCGTGGCTTGGAAGTCGTGGATATCGGCCCGTACAGCCCGGAAAAACCCGTAGACTACCCGGACTATGCCCTTCAAGTGGGCCAGTTGGTGTCTTCTGGGGCTTGCGAGCGGGGGATCCTGATCTGTGGGACGGGGCTGGGAATGTCCATTGCCGCCAATAAATACCCGGGCGTACGCGCCGCTCTGTGCGAGGATGCCTTTTCTGCTCATTTAAGCCGGGCGCACAATGACGCCAACGTCCTCTGCATGGGGGCCAACGTGGTTACCCCTGCCCGCGCTGAGTGGATCGTGAAGGAATGGCTGGAAGCGTCCTTCGAGAATGGCCGCCACGTTCCGCGTCTCCTCAAGCTGGACAGGGCATTCGGCGAGAGGCCGGCCTCGCCCGAAAGGTCGTCTCTGCATGATTCCCTTTCCTGGGAGCGTTTCTCTGTGGCCTTGTCCCTGCGGCAGACCGTGTTTGGCCCGGTTCTGTTTGCGGGACGCCTGCTCGAAGGGCTAAATCTGGCGGCTCAGTTGGGATTCCATAAAGTGGAAGTCAGCCTGCGCGACCCGGAAGATTTCGTCAGCCAGGAAGTGGAAAGCCAGATCGGAAGGTTGGGGCTTTCCATCTCGGCGATTGCCACCGGGCAATCTTGCTTGCACGATAACCTCTGCCTGTGCTCTCCCTACGCCGAGCTTTGCGATGCCACCGTGGAGCGGCTGAAAGCCCACATCGAATTGGGAGAACGCCTCGGATCGGCCGTGATCATCGGCGGAGTGCGCGGCCGCCTGACCGGCTCGGAGAGTGAAATGGCCCAACAGCGCCAGCGGGCCATCGCCGCCATGCGTGAATGTACCCAATACGCCGCAGAGCTCGGCGTCCCGTTGCTGCTCGAGCCCATCAACCGTTACGAGACGAACTTCGTCTGTTCGGTGGAGGATGGACTGGCCGTTTTGGAGGAAGTTGGGGCGCCGGGGTTCAAGCTCTTGCTGGATACCTTCCACATGAATATCGAGGAAGCGGACATCCCCGCATCCGTTCGCAAAGCCGGCGACCGCTTGGGATATGTGCATTTCGCCGACAGCAACCGCCAGGCGCCGGGATACGGCCACGTGGACTTCGCCGCCGTCCTGGATACCCTGGACTCTATCGGCTATACGGGGATGATCTCGGCAGAAGTCTTGCCCATCCCGGATGATCAGAACGCCCTGCGCAGAGTGGCGACTTATTATCATTCGCTGACTCATACTCAGATGGCCGGGACCCTCCAAGGACTCCACTAATGCCCCCGTTTTTTTGGATGCGAAGTTTTTCTAGGACCGAAACTGTTCTGAACACCAGAACAGTTGTGCCGGGTATGGGGACCCGCCCCGGCATTTAAACGCTTACAGAAAGGTGCGTGATGACGCTCAATCTGTCTCCTTCCGAGTACATGCATCCCATTCAGACCACCAGTGCTGCCAAGGCTACGATAGATTGCTTGCTGGCCTTGATCCGCGAGGGGCGTTGGAAGCCCGGCGGCCGCTTGCCGGCCCAGCGAGAGCTGGCTAAGACGCTTGGAATTGGAATGTCCACTTTGCGGGAGGCGCTGCAGTCTCTTCAGTCCATCGGGATCCTGGAGATGCGCCAGGGCGAGGGCACCTTTGTTACTGCCCAGCCCTACCAGACTATCGAGAAAATCTTGAGCCTGTCCCTGGCCTTGAACAACCTGGATGTAAGCTCCCTGTTCGAAGCCCGTATCTTCCTGGAGGGAGGGTTGGCTTATTATGCCGCCGAACGGGCGTCGGAGGAGCAGATCGCGACGATCTTCCAGAATCTCGACGAGCAGGAAAAAGCGATCGACGAAGGCCGCATCGGCGATGTGGACGATTTGGATTTGAAGTATCACCGCTTGATTATCGAAATGGCCAACAGCAAGTTTCTCGAGCAGGTAGAGGGCATGTTGCACCACGAGCTGGAGCAATTTTTACGCAGCGTGCCGCACACCAAAGAGGGCGTGAAATTCCACCGGGCCGTAGCCGAGGCGATCCGCGCGCGCGACCCCCAGGGAAGCTCGGATGCCATTCGCAAACTCGTCGAGTCGACGGCAGCCCGCTACAACGCCTACGTGAAAAAAGCCGATCAACGCGCGTCCGGTAACTCAACCGTACCGAGCGAAGATGGCTCAAAAAAT
This sequence comes from uncultured Chloroflexia bacterium, assembly GCA_963702935.1. Lineage (GTDB taxonomy): Bacteria > Chloroflexota > Anaerolineae > Anaerolineales > Anaerolineaceae > DAOTWA01. The sequence continues at coordinate 4,911,716 of OY969772.1, read as the reverse complement.
CAATCCATCGACAAGGGGCTAAAGTGAAAAAAGTACTCATCAATAAACCGATTCACACGGATGCACTCCAGCGACTTTCTCAGGAAGTCGAAATATTGACGCCCTTCAAAGCGCCGGCGCCTGAAGTCATCGAGATGTTGGGGGATGTCAGCGGCTTGATCCTGTGCGCCGGGTTGAACCTGACCGGCGAGATCATGGATCGCTGCAAGGCGATCGAGGTAATTGGCCGGCATGGGGCCGGGCTGGATATCGTGGATAAGGACGCGGCTACTGCGCGTGGAATTCCGCTGGTGTTTACTCCGGAAGGTCCCACGGAATCCACCGCCGAGCACGCTTTTCTGCTGATGATGGCAGCCGCCCGCAAGCTGACTTATCTGGACCGCTGCACCCGCTCCGGCGATTTCCAGGTGCGTGACCGGGTGGTGGGCCGGGAGATGCACGGTCTCCGCGTGGGCGTGATCGGCTTCGGCCGCATCGGAAAGCGCTTTGCTCAAATGTGCCGCGAAGCGCTGGAGATGAGCGTCTACGTCTATGACCCTATGCTGGAGCCGTCTTCTGTAGAAGCATGGGGCGCAGTCTACATGACCGACCTGACCGCCATGGCCGAGGCTGTAGACGTGCTTTCCATTCACTGCCCTTCGCTGCCGGGCACTCATCACCTGGTCAATCGTGAGGTGCTCCAGGCCCTGGGGCCGCAAGGCTTCCTGGTCAGCGCGTCTCGCGGGCCGATCGTAGATGAGGCAGCTCTGGTCGAGGCGCTTCAGAAGGGCCAACTGGCCGGAGCCGGACTGGACGTGTACGACCCGGAACCGCCGGCCGCCGATCATCCGCTCTTCGCCCTGGATAATGTCGTGCTGACCCCCCACCTGGCGAGCTTTACTGAAGAAGGCCGTCGCCGGATGGGCATGACTGTGGCCGAAGATGTCTTGCGTATCCTGCGGGGCGAGCGCCCCGTTTACCTGGCTAACCCCGAAGTTTTTGCGAGGAATTGAATCTTTTTCCGAGGAGATAAGAATTATGAAACCCAATGCAATGCGAGCGCGCTTGAAAGCCGGCGAAACCGTATACGGAACCATGATCCAGGACAGCCGTTCACCTTCTATCGGCCAGATTATGGCCCGCGCAGGTTGTGATTTTCTGTTCTTTGACATGGAGCACGGCCCGTTCGAGCTGGGCACGGTGGCGGATATGGTCAAGGTTACCCGCCTGGAAGGGGTGACGGCCCTGGTGCGCGTTCCGAGCGATGAATATCCCTTGATGGTGCGTCCGTTGGACGCCGGGGCTCAAGGCATTATGATCCCCCGCATCGAAACCCGCGCCCAGGTAGAGCGCATCATCGAATGCACGATGTACCCCCCGGCGGGCTCGCGCGGCTGCTCGGCCGATAAAGGCCACAATGATTTTGCCCCCCAGAGCATGTGGGAGTTTACCGAGCAGGCCAATGCCGAAAACCTGATCATCCTTCAAATCGAAAGGGCGGCGGCCGTGGAGCATATCGACGACCTGCTGTCCGTCCCTGGCGTCGGGGCAGCCATCCTGGGGCCGAACGATCTGGCCTTGAGCATGGGCGAGCACAGCAAGGATCAATTGGGCGCCCTGGAACAGCCGATCCAGCACGTCCTGGATTCTGCTAAGAAATACAACGTTCCCTGCGGCATCCACATTGGCAACCTGGAATGGTTGATCGAATGGGAACGGCGCGGGATGCAGATTATCGCTTATTCCAACGATATCGTTTTCCTGCGACAGGGAATCGTGAGTGGGCTGACGAAGTTACGTGAAGCAGCCAAAGCCAGATCTTTGGGGTAAGGTGCTCTATGAACCCGGAGTATGCTCGGAAAGTGCTCGAATGCGTGCAGGATGAGCGGGTCACCCGCTTCACCCAGGATTTCATCCGCATCAATAGCGTGAATCCAAACCTGGAGGCAGGCTCCAATGAAGCGAAGGCCGTAGACTTCCTGGCGGATGCCTGCCGGAAGGCGGGGGTGCAAGTCACCCTGGAAGAAGTGGCTCCTGGCAGGCCGAATTTGTATTGCGTCCTGCCGGGAGAGGAGGACGGCATCGCCCTCTCCTTCCTGGGACATACGGATACGGTGCCCTTCCTGGGGATGAAAGACCCTTTGAGCGGCGAGATCCAGGATGGCTACATCTGGGGCAGGGGCGGGGTGGACATGAAAGGCGGGGTGGCCGCCTCGGTGCAGGCCCTCATCGCGCTGGCGCAGTCCGGTGTCCGGCTGCGTAAAGGGGTGGCGGTTTGGGCGGTGATCGACGAGGAATTGGAGCACCGCGGCGCCTACACCCTGGAGCAGGGTAAATTTTCCGCCGACGCCTGCATCGTGACCGAGCCTTCCAACATGCACCTGCTGTTGGGATGTAAAGGCAGCGCTCCCATTCGCATCGACTTTACCGGTGTGCTTGCCCACGGCTCGAACCCCTGGTTGGGGGTGAACGCCATCGAGATGGCCTCCAAGGTCGTATTGGCCTTGAAAAGGATCGATCCCAAGCAGGTCTACCTCCCCGAGTTGGACATGACCATCCGCGGCTCTCTCAATGTGGGGGTGATCCGGGGGGGGACCCAATACAACAACGTGGCCGACGCCTGCTCGCTCTTCCTGGATCGCAGGATGGCCCCGGGCGAGACCCAGGCGAGCGTTCTGGCCGAGATCGGCCAGCTCCTCAGCCAGCTCGCTGCCGAGGATCCCAAATTCAAGGCTCATGCGGAGATCTCGCGCCCCGACTGGCATTGGGAGCCCATCCGAGAGCGGGGCCTCAACCCGGCTTACACGCCTGCCAGCAGCCAGGTGGCTCAAGCCGTTCAAACGGCTTACCGGGGCTTGTTCGAGGAAGATGTCGCCTTAGGGTACACCCACGGCTACATGGATATGGACTTTACGATCAACGGGTTGAACATCCCTACGGTGAACTTTGGCCCGGGCGAGACGAAATATGCGCACACGGTGGACGAGCGCCTGGGAGTATCGGATTTATTGGCCGCAACCCGAGTCTACGCGATGACTGCTTTACAACTGGCGGGCTAGCGAGACCGACCTATTTCGAGACGAATGACAAGGAGAAAGGAAAAATTATGGGCAAGCTATTGATCAAGAATGGGTTGATCGTCACGATGGATGCGCAAGACCGCATCATTCGGAACGGGTACATTTACATCGAGGACAATAAGATTTAACAGATCGGGACTGCCGCTGAAGTAGGAGAAAAAGAGGGAGCCGAGGTCATCGATGCCACCGATAAATTCGTTATTCCCGGCCTGATCAGTTGCCACAACCACCTATACAGCGCTGTGGTGCGCAGCATTCCCTATTCCGGGTTCGAAGCGCCGGATTTCTCCTTCGTCTCCTGGATGGCGCGTTTTTGGCTGCCCTTATTGGAAGATCGCGTCGATCTGGAGCAGTTGTACATCGGCACCAAGGCCAACCTGCTGGACCACATCCGTAGCGGCATTACCACCACCACCGATACCGCAGAAGGCTCTTACGCACTGCCGGGAGCGCTGGATGCGGTAGACCAGGCGGCCATGGAAACCGGAACCCGGGCGGTGTTGTCCTTCGAGACTACCGGGCGGGTCAGCGAAAAGAACGCTGCCATGGGACTTGCAGAGAACGTCAATTTTATCAAGAAAGCGCGCGCACGGGGCGGCCGGGTGACGGGGCGCATCGGCGTGCATACCACCTACACCTGTTCCACCGAGCTGCTGCAAGAAGTGAAGCGCACGGCGGATGAGCTACAGGTGGGATACATGATGCACCATCTGGACGACCGCTGGCACCATTTCGATACCACGCTGCGTTTTGGGAAGCGCCCCACACGCTATCTGGAAGACATTGGCTTCCTCAGCCCCAACCTGATCTTGTTCCATTGCAGCTATATCGACCCCTTGCAGGACCCCGAGATTTTCAAACGCTACGATGTCAAGGTCTCCCATAACGCCGAGTTGAACGCCATCTTCAGCTTCTGGCCCAACATGATGCCCCTGATCCAGGCGGGTGTAACCGTGGGCCTGGGCACGGATGGACAGACCTTCAACTTCTTCGAGGTCATGCGCACGGCCCAGATGATTCACCGCATCCGTTACGAGAATCCCGAAGTCTTTCCAGACGCTTTTACCTTGAAGATGGCCACCATCGAGGGCGCCAAGGTCCTGCAAATGGAGAAGGAAATTGGCTCGCTCGAAGTGGGCAAGAAAGCGGACGTGGTTTTGCTCAGCGACCGTTCCACCGTGCCGGTCTTCGAGGTCAACGTCAAGAACTACATCGTCGGCACCTGCGAGCGCACGGATGTGGATACGGTCATCATCGATGGTGAGGTCGTTCTGAAGGATAAGGAGTTCTGCAACGTCGACGAGGCCCAAGTGAGGGCCCAATGCCAGGAGACCGCCCGCGCGCTGTGGAAGCGCAACGAGTGGCCCACGCCCTGACCCTGTGGAATGCGCCATGATTTGTAGTAAACCTGGAGGCTGAATTGGACGACTCTACCGCGAACCCGATGGCCGATCTTCTGATCAAGAACGGTTACGTGATCACTATGGATGCGAGAGGCACCCGCTACCGGGCCGCGGACGTTGCCGTTCGGGAGGGGGTCATCAGCGCCATCGGAACGCGCCTGCCGCTTCAGGGGAAGAAGGAGATCGATGCCGGGGGGAACGCAGTTCTGCCCGGCTTGATCGACTGCCACATGCACGAGACCCTCATGCGCGGCCTGTGCGAAGACTTGCCCCTCATGCGCTGGTTGGACGAGATCTGCTTCCCGAAGGATCGTGCAGAGCGCCCGGAGCACGTCCGCGCGGCAGCCTACATGAACCAGTTGGAGATGATCCGGGGGGGCATCACCACCTTCATCGATATCTTCCGGTATCCGGGCGAGGCGGCCGCGGTGGCCGAACAATCGGGCCTGCGCGGCATCTTCAGCCCCCAGGTCATCGATGCGCCGGCGGGCGCCGGCGAGACCCTGGAGAGCAATCTGGCTTTTATCCGGGAGTGGAAAGACCGGGTGCCGGGGCGCATCCTGACCTGGTTTGGCCCCCACGCTCCGTATTCGTGCACTCCGGAGACTCTTCAGTCCATGCAAGACCTGGCGGAGAAGTACGACGTGGGCATCCACACCCACCTGGCCGAGACGGAAGACGAGGTCAACGATTTTCTGGCTCGCTATGGGAAGACGCCCACTGCCTACCTGAACGATCTGGGCCTGCTCAGCCCGCGCTTGCTGGCGGCTCACGCCATCCATCTTACCGACGAAGATATCCGCCTGCTGGCCGATCATCACGTAGCGACTTCGTACAACCCATCCAGCAACATGAAGCTGGCGGATGGCGTGGCCAGGGTGCCTGAGCTGCTGGCCGCCGGGGTCCGCGTGGGCCTGGGTACAGATTCAAACTTGAGCAATAACAATCTGGATATGTTCGAAGAGATGCGCATCGGCGCATCCCTGCAGAAGCTATGGCGAAAGGACGCCGAAGCCCTTCCGTGTGAGCTGATCCTGCGCATGGCCACCAACCAGGCCGCGGATTGCCTGGGCCTGGGCCAACAAATCGGCTCGCTGGAAGTGGGTAAGCGGGCAGACATCATCCTGGTCAATTTACACGTCCCGCACATGTGGCCAATTCTTCCCGAACCTCACAGCAATGTGATCGAGCAATTGGTCTATTCAGCCGGCTCCGGGGACGTGTTGACGACTATCGTGGATGGCAAGGTTTTGATGCAAGACCGCAAGGTCTTGACAATCGACGAGGAGCCGGTAGAGCAAATGGTAAACGACGCTGCGCAGGATTTAATGCGGACGGCAGGGCTGGAAGAACGGCTGCTCCGCATTGCGGAAAGGAGGAACATCCGTTAAAGATTGTATCTGCACATTGCTTTTTGGCCGATTGAGCCATGCGACCTAATTGGATTCAGAAAAAAGGAGAAGATCTGTCATGAAACGGGTACAGGTTTTACTTGCTGTTCTATCGATCCTTGCGATCCTTGTGGCTGGATGCGCGCCCGCCGCGACGCCGACCGCTGCTCCGGCGCAACCCACTGCTGCTCCGGCACAACCCACAGCAGCGATGGCGCAACCCACTGCCGCAATGGCACAACCTACTGCCGCAATGGCGCAACCTACGGCTGCGGTTGCACAACCCACTGCTGCGGCGCCCGCATCCATTAAACCAACCGATAATCCGAATGCTAAATACAAGTTCGGTATGGTAACCGACCAGGCCGGGCTAGGCGACCAGGGCTTCAACGATATGGCCTGGACCGGAATGCTTCAATCCGCCAAGGATTTCGACGCTAACATCAAAGTCCTGGAATCGGGCGAGGCAGCCAATTACGTGCCGAACTTCACTGCGTTTGCCGAGCAGAACTATGACCTGATCGTGGGGGTTGGCTTCTTGCTGACCGATGCGATCAATGAGGTTGCTCCGCAATTCCCCAATGAGCACTTTGTTCTTGTGGATGCAACATCCAGTGCGCCAAATGTTGCCAGTTTGATCACCAGAGATCAAGAGGGTGCTTATCTGGTTGGCGCCATCGCCGGGATGATGACCAAGACGAACAAAGTCGGCTTCGTGAGCGGCGTCTCGTCTGACGAGATGAACAAGTTTGAGTATGGGTACAAGGCCGGGGTCAAGACCACCAACCCCACCGCCACCGTGCTGGTTTCCTACGTCGGCTCATTCAGCGACCCGGCCAAAGCCAAGGAACTGGCCAACGCTCAATATGACCAGGGCGCCGATGTCATCTATTCAACCGCTGGCCTGGGCGATACGGGCACGATTGCGGCCGCCAAGGAACGCAACCAGATGATCATCAGCACCGATCTGGATAAGAACTACCTGGCTCCCAACAACGTGATTGCCGGGGTCATCAAGCGCGTGGACACTGAGGTTTACAACGAAGCCAAGGACGTTGCCGATGGCACCTTCAAGGGCGGAGAGGTTTCGGTGGGCCTGAAGGAAGGCACGGATACCCTTTCTCCTTCCACTCAGAAGATGGTTCCAGCCGCAGTGTACACAGTCGCCACAGACCTTCAGCAGATGGTTATCGATGGGAGCGTGGTGCCTCCGGCTACACCGGACGAGTTCTCGTCCTTCACTCCTCCGACCGTTAACTGGCCTCAGTAGTAGCTGATCTTTAGGTAAACGGATGCGGGCGTAGAATAAACCTGCGCCCGCATCCACCAATTTGATCTTCTTTGCTCGGGAATCAAGGCACTGGATTCATTCCATTGTACGTATCAGGAAGACGAATGATCGATAAGAGGATTGAATGGCTACAGCAGTAGAATTGTGTGATATCGTCAAGCGATTCCCCGGGGTCCTGGCGAACGACCATATTTGCCTGCAAGTGGAAGAAGGCGAAATCCATGGGCTGCTAGGAGAGAATGGCGCTGGCAAGACCACCCTGATGAACATTCTCTCCGGTTTGACGAGCCCGCTTGAAGGCAAAATCTTGATACAAGGGAAACAGGTCCATTTTTCGAGCTGCCTGGATGCGATCCGGCACGGGGTAGACATGGTCCACCAGCATTTCATGCTGGTGCCGATTTTCACTGTGGCCGAAAACCTCGTCCTGGGAAATGAGCCCGTCAAAGGCTTGCAGTTCGATATCCATAAAGCCAGAGCCCTCGTCAACGAAATGTCCGATCGTTACCAGCTCAAGGTGGAGCCCAACGTTCTGATCCGAGATGCATCCGTGGGCATGCAGCAGCGGGTTGAAATCTTGAAGACGCTTTTCCGGGGTGTAAGGATATTGATTCTCGACGAGCCGACTGCCGTGTTGACGCCCCAGGAAGTAAACGAGCTCTATTCGATCATGCGGACCCTCCAGAAGCAAGGGGTGACGATCATCTTCATCACCCACAAGCTGCAAGAAGTCATGGAAATCACCGACCGGGTCTCCGTGCTACGGGATGGCCGGAATGTGGCCACCGTAAAGACTAAGGACGTGACTGAGACCGACCTGGCCAGAATGATGGTAGGACGAGATGTCTTGCTTCACGTGAACCGGCGCGAGCACCAGGCCGGGAAGACGCTCCTCAAAGTAGACCACTTGAATGCTCACGATTTCAGAGGGCTGCACGCGCTCAAGGACATCTCATTCGAGCTGCACGCGGGAGAAATTGTGGGCATCGCCGGGGTAGCCGGGAATGGACAGACCGAGCTGATCGACGTGATTACCGGCCTGCGCCAGCAAGATTTGGGCAAGGTTTATTTGGATCAAACCGATATTAGCGGTATGAATCCCCGGGAGCGGTTTTACGCCGGACTGGCCCACATCCCGGAGGACCGGCAACGTCGCGGTTTGATCAGTGCAGTTCTCTCTGATGGAGAATTGTTTGCTTGGATTTGAAGACTCGATCCCCTTCAAACAAGGGATGATGATAGACCAACGCGCCAGCAGAAATAATGCTGAAAATAGCGTTCAGAAGTTTGACGTGCGCACTCCTTCGGTTGACGTAGAAACCCGAACTCTCTCCGGTGGAAACCAACAAAAATTGATCGTTGCGCGGGAATTCAACCGGAATCCTAAAGTGCTGATTGCCGCACAACCTACCCGCGGACTGGACGTGGCGGCCATCGAATTCGTACACGAAAGGCTGATGGAATTAAGGGGCCAGGACAAGGCGGTGTTATTGATCTCGATGGAGCTGACCGAGATCCTCGATTTGAGTGACCGCATCCTGGTAATGTACGAAGGCAAGATTGTTGGTTCCTTTGATACGTCTGAAGCGACGCCGGAGATATTGGGCCTCTTAATGGCCGGCGGCGAGGGGAATCGAGGAACCCGGCAAGCCAGTAATCTTAGTCAGGTAAGTATGGGCTCCTATCCGGACGGTAAACATGACTGAAAAAACCTCCGCAAACCTCCCCAAAAAACAACGAAGATTCTCTCTAAAGAGCCTGATTAGCCCTGTCCAGTTCCTGATAGGAATAATCCTGGCATTTTTAGCCGGAGCAATTTTCTTATTGATCTTTCACTATAACCCATTGGTCGTGTATGGCGCTCTCTTTCAAGGCTCCTTTGGGTCGCAGCGCACCATTGGCGAAACGATTATGGCGGCCACTCCGCTGCTTTTGGGCGGATTGGCGGTGGCGGTCGGTTTCCGCTGTGGCCTTTTTAATATGGGTGTGGAAGGGCAAATCTACCTGGGAGGGATGGTTGCCGTATACATTGGGTACGCCTGGCAGCTTCCTACGGGAATACACCTGGTCTTGGCGCTCTTGGCCGGCGCGCTGGTCGGCGCAATCTGGGGGGGTATTCCAGGATACCTGAAGGCCAGATTCAAAATCCACGAAGTCATCACCACGATCATGCTCAACTATATTGCGATAGCCGTTTCGGCTTATATGATCGAGCCTGGCGGCCCGATGAAAGACGTCGGGCAGCTTCCGGAATCGCCCAAAATCCTGAGCACGGCTATTCTACCGAATATATGGCCCGGAACACGTTTGAGCGCCGGCATCTTGATCGCCCTGGTCGTTGCGCTGCTGGTCTGGATCTTCCTCTTCAAGATGCGATTGGGATATAAGCTGCGTGCGGTTGGATTTAATTCGGATGCAGCCGAATACGCCGGAATATCTCCAAAGCGCATGATGGTGATTTCCATGGCGATCAGCGGTAGCCTGGGCGGATTGGCCGGGGCAGTCGAATGTCTGGGCCTCTATTACCGGCTCCTGGAAAATTTCTCGCCGGGATGGGGCTGGGACTCGATTGCTGTGTCGTTGCTTGGAAATCAACCACCCGGCCGGGGTGGTGGTGGCCGCCTTTGTGCTGGGTTTGCTGGAAAGTGGGTCGACTGCCATGCAAATGACGGCCAATGTCAGCAAAAACATGGTGTCGATCCTGTCGGCCATGATCATTTTCTTCGCAGCCATCAACCAGAGCCTGCGTCCACTCATCGAGCGTAGTGTGGCTCAGCTTACCGATCGATCCACGGAAAAAGGCCAGAGCCTGCCTCCACTCATTGAGCGGAGTATGTCCTGGCTTTTCAATCGATCTAAGGACCCGTGAAAATTCTATCTGTGCCGCCATAGATGACTTTCATGCAATCGCCCTGTATTCTCGAGGATACGATGGAGGTGAATTTTGGCAATTTGGATGCAAGTTTTTAATTTGTCCCTGATCGGCGCAACGATCATTTCGGCGACACCCATCTTGTACGCTGCTTTGGGCGGAGTCTTTTCGGAGCGGTCCGGTGTGCTGAATATTGGTTTGGAAGGCATCATGCTGATTAGCGCCTTCTCAGCGGTAGTCGGATCCTACTATACACAAAACCCGTGGATGGGCGTCCTTTGCGGGATTGCAGCCGGATTGTTCATTAGCATGATCCACGCCTATATGTGCATCAATCTGCGTGCAGACCAGGCCATTGTCGGTATGGGCATCAACATCCTGGCCCTGGGCCTTCCCAATTTCCTGCTGCTCAAGATCTGGGGACAACAGGGAATCTCTCCCATCGTTCCCAGTATTGCCGTTTGGCGTATCCCGATCGTGGCAGATCTTCCGGTCGTCGGGCCGATCTTGGGCCAACAAAATCCGTTGGTTTACCTGGCGCTGATTTTGGTGCCGGTATGTTGGTTCATTCTGTTTCGCACACGTTTTGGCTTACGTTTGCGCTCGGTCGGTGAGAACCCGCGCGCCGCGGAGACGGTGGGCATCAGCGTCTATCGCATGCGTTGGATCGGCGTGCTCATCTGCGGTGTGCTGACCTCGCTGGGCGGGGCTTTCCTATCGGTGGCATTGCTGGCCCAATTTACCAATAATATGACCGCCGGCCGGGGCTTTATTGGGCTGGCAGCCATGATCTTTGGCCGGTGGAACCCGGTTGGCGCCTTATTGGCTTGCCTGCTGTTTGGGTTTGCGGAAGCATTGCAGGCAGCGGTGCAGGCAGCGGGCGTGCAGATTCCTTCGCAATTCCTGCTGACGTTGCCTTATGTGCTGACCATCGTTGCCCTGGTGGTTGGAAAAGTCGGTCGGGCCGCCGCCCCGGCTTTCGACGGTAAGCCTTACGAAAAAAGCCTGAGGGGTGGGTTATGTCTTCTATTCTTATCCGTAACGGCACGATCATCACCATGAATCCGGCCCGGGAAATCCTGGTCGGGGATATCTACGTCGAGAATGGGCGCATCGTAGAGCTTCCTTCCACCCGGCAGAGCGCCGATCGAGTTCATCGACGCTCAAGGGATGCTGGTTTTGCCGGGCCTGGTGCAGATCCACGTCCATCTCAACCAGACCCTGTTCAGGGGTCTGGCGGACGACATGGACGTGGTGGATTGGCTGAAAACGCGCATCTGGCCCTTGGAGCGAGCTCACAATGCGGACAGCCTGTACGCTTCCGCCCGCCTGTCCATCGCCGAGCTGATCCGCGGGGGCACGACCACTGCCATGAGCATGGAGACACTCAATTACACCGAAGCGGCTTTTCAGGCCGCTGATGAAATGGGGTTCCGGGCGGTGATTGGCAATGCCATGATGGACCGCTGGGAAGTGGGCACCGAGATGATCGGGGAGAGCACCGGCGTGGCTCTTTCCAAGAGCCTGGAATTGCTGGAGCGCTTCGACGGGCAAGGCAACGGCCGGCTGCACTTCGCTTTCTGCCCGCGCGGCACGCGCAATGCTACGGACGACCTGTGGCGAGAGGTGGCCCGCCTGGCCAGGGAGAGAAACGTGCTCGTTCACACTCACGCCGCCGAGAACCGGGTGCAGACAGAGCGGCTGGCCGCCTTCGGCGGGCACGAAGTTCATTACCTGCACGATATGGGCGTTTTAGGCTCCAACCTGGTCCTCGCGCACGGCATCTGGCTGACGCACGAGGAGCACGGCCTGTTGGCGCAAGCCGGCGCGAGTGTGGCGCATTGCCCCAGCGCCAACTTCAAGCTCGCTTCGGGGGTGGCCCCCGTTCCAGAGATGCTGGAAAAGGGCATCAACGTGGCCCTGGGCGCCGACGGCGCGCCCTGCAACAATAATCTGGACGCATTTATGGAGATGCGCCTGGCGGCCCTCATCCACAAACCGCGTTGTGGCCCCCGGTCTATGCCGGCCCAGAAAGTGCTGGAAATGCTCACCGTGAACGGCGCGAAGGCTGCCGGGTTAGAGGCTGAAATCGGCAGCCTGGAAGTCGGAAAGCGCGCCGATATCGTTCTGCTGAAGCGCGACGTGCTGCACGCCTGGCCTTGCCTGGCCACAGACCCGGTCAGCCAGGTGGTGTACGAGCACCAGGCCAGAGATGTGGATACGGTGCTCATCGACGGTGAGGTCTTGTTGGCCCAGGGCCAGTTTACCCGCTGGGACCCGCGCGACCTGTTGGAGGATTCGCAGCGAGAGCTGCGCAAATTATTGAAGCGCGTGCCTGATTTGATAAGGTGAAACGGGATGGAAAAGAGGGAGAAGGCGAAACTGGCGGGGCAGGTGGCGCTGGTCACCGGCGCGAGCGAGGGGATCGGGCGGGCCATCGCGCTGGCGTTGGCCGAGGAAGGCGCTTGCCTGGCTTTGGCCGCGCGCACCGCCGAAAGATTGGAGGATACGGCGCGAGAGATCCGCGAGAAGGGCGGCTCCGTTTTGGCCGTTCCGACCGACGTGACCCGGCCGGAAGAAGTGGATGCGCTGGTGCAAAAGACCCTCGCCGCTTTTGGCCGGGTGGACGTCCTGGTCAACAACGTGGGCCGGGGACTGCGCAAGCCCTTCGTGGAGACCACCGAAGAAGACTGGAGCTGGTTGGTAGCTACCAATTTGAGCTCGGTGATGTACGGCTGCCGGGCAGTTCTGCCCCACATGGAGCGCCAGGGAAGTGGATTGATCGTCAACATCGCTTCCCGTTCGGGCAGGGTCGGTGAGGCGAATCTGGCGGCTTATTGCGCGGTGAAGCACGGTGTGGTTGGCCTGACGAAGGCTCTGGCCGAGGAAGAAGGCCCCAAGGGCATCCACGTCAACGTGATCTGCCCTGGAGCAGTGCGCACCGAGCGCATGGAAAAACTGCTGCCCCAAGTGGATAAATCCAATTGGCCGGCCCCTGAAGACGTGGCCGCCGCTGTGGTGTTCCTGGCGACTTCCCCAGGCCGCGCGATGCAAGGCCAGGCGCTGGATATGTACTAAAAATGCACCATCGAGAACCAAGCGGAAAGGATGATCGAAAAAATGGGTGAACGATTAGCGGGGAAGGTCGCTATTGTGACCGGGGCTGCGACCGGAATAGGCAAGCAGGGCGCGATCCTGTTCGCTAAAGAGGGCGCGCGGGTCGTCGTGGCCGACCTGGATGAAGAAGGTGGACGCCAAACGGTCGAGGCCATTCGAGCGGAGGGCGGTGAGGCCCTTTTTGTGCGCACAGACGTGACCGATGCGGCGCAGGTGGACGGACTGGTGCAGACCGCCAAAGCTACTTACGGGCGGATCGACGTCCTGTACAACAACGCCGCCGTAAATCTTTACGGCAAGCTGACGGACACCTCCGTGGAGAACTGGGACCGGGTCATGGCGGTCAACGTGAAAAGCGTTTTCTTGTGCTGCAAGGCGGTGATCCCGATCATGAAGGAGAGCGGGGGCGGGGCGATCGTCAATACGGCTTCGGCTGCGGCCATCGTGGGGCTGCGCAACCTGGCCGTTTACACCGCCTCGAAGGGCGCCGTCCTGCAATTGACCAAGAACCTGGCCCTGGATTACGCCGCCGATCACATCCGCGTCAATGCCCTCTGCCCCGGGGTGACGGCGACCGAGATGACCCTCAAGATGATCGAGACGTCTGCAGACCCGGCTGCGACCCGCGCGCGTTACGACCACGGCCGGGCGTTGGAGCGCATGGCCGAGCCGGTCGAAATCGCTCGAGGAGCTTTGTTCCTGGCCAGCGACGAATCATCTTTCATGACCGGGGCGCCCCTGATCGTGGATGGCGGCTACACCGCCGAATGAGCTTTGCGTACGGACGGAACAGGATAGGAGGAATGAGCCAATGAAGGTTGTCGTGCTGGGGGCGGGCGGTTGGGGAGCGCTGGTAGGAGCCTATCTGGCGCAGGCCGGCGCCGAGGTTACCCTGCTCTTCAGGCGCCAGGCGCACGTGGATGCCATTCGCGAGAAGGGGCTGGTCATCGAAGGCGCCCGCCCGGCCGTCGTTCGGGTGAACGCGACCGTGAACCCCCGGGAATTAGAGCAGGCCGACCTGCTCATCGTGGCGGTGAAGAACCGGGATACCCCTGCGGCCCTGGAAAGCGTGCGGCACCTGCGCGTGCGCGCCGTCGCCTCGGTGCAGAATGGATTAGGCCACGCCGAACGCTTCCGCCGGGAGTTTCCCCAGGCAGACATCCTGCGCATAGTCAGTAGAGTCTCCGGGTCGCTGTGGGATTATGGCCGGGTCTACCGGGGCGACGAAAATTTCCCCACCTGGATCGGGGATGCCTTCCACGGCGTCACGCCTTTCGTGAGAGAAGTCGTGGACCTGTTCAATCGCAGCGGTTTGCCGGGGTATCCCGTGGATGACATCGAAGCCGTGGAGTGGTGCAAGCTGATCTGGTGGGTGCCTACCTCCTTGGTGTCCGTCTTGTGCCGCCTGAACACCACTCAATTCATGCAGATGCCCGAGCTGGCTTACCTGACGGCCAGGATGGCCCGCGAGGAAGTGCAGGTAGCCTCCGCCGCCGGTGTCCAGGTGCGGGATTACCCCACCATCGAGATCATGGGGCGCATCCAGGGCAGTCTGGAAGAGAGCACGCAATACGTCATCGGGCAAGGCCGCATGTGGGAAGAGAACGGCGGGGCGGGCTACCGGCAGGGTATGCTGCTGGACATCGAGCGCGGCCGCCGAACGGAGATGGAGGAAACGGGCGGCACCATCGTGCGGCTGGCCGGGCAATACGGCATCGCCGTCCCTTACCTGGATACCGCCTGCCGGGTCATTCGGGCGCTGGAGCAGAGCTGGGCATGATCGTAGATGCGCATAGCCACGTTTGGGCCGTCGATCCGCTGCAATATCCCTGGCAGCCGGTGGGTGGGTACGTGCCTGAAGTCGCCAGGCCGGCGTCCGAGCTGCTGGCAGCCATGGACGCCGCCGGCGTGGAGCGGGCCGTGTTGGTGCAGCCCACGCCTTACGGCTGGGATAACGCTTACCTGTTGGATGCCTTCCGGGATCACCCGCACCGCTTCAGCGCCGTCTGCCTGGTGGATCCCCACTCGCCAGGATCTCCACCTGAGCTGGAGCGTCTGGTAAAAGAATGTGGCGTGAGCGGCGTGCGCTTCAATTGGAGCCTCGAGCCTGGCTTCTCCTGGGCCGGTGATCGCCTGCACGGCCTTATCTGGGAGTCGGCCCAGGCCTTGGGGATCCCGGTGTGCTTGCAGCTTGCCGGCCCTCAGCTCGAGCAGGCCGGTGCGATGGCCGCGCGCTACCCGCGGCTGAAGATCGTGATCGATCACCTGGGGCGGCCTGAGCCTGGCGGCCTCCCCGGAGATCCCGGTTTCCGGCGCTTCCTGGCGCTGGCCGGCCACTCGAATTGTTACGCCAAGTTGTCGGGGCTCTATTATTTTTCGCGTGAGGCCGCCCCTTATGCGGACGCCTGGCCCTTGCTGCGAGCCGTGCTCCGGGAATTTGGAGCGCAGCGTTGCCTGTGGGGCTCAGATTTCCCCTTCGTCCTCGAGCGCTGGGGCTATGCAGAGTGGCTGGCCGCGCTCACCGAACGGCTGGAGCTGAGCGGCCCGGATTTGGATTGGGTGCTGGGTAAGACGGCCCTTGCGTTGGGCTGGTAAGAAACAGATGCATAGAGATTGGGAGAGCGCGTGGCAAAAGTAGTCAGAAATGGGAGAGTGTGGTTTTCGGGCGGCCTGCACGAGGCCCAGGTGTGGATCGATGACCGGGGCCGCGTGGCGGCTTTGTTGGCTCCAGACCAGCCTGCCCCGTTTCCCGCGGAAGAGACCATCGACGCCGCCGGGGCGCTGGTGCTGCCGGGTGGCATCGACATGCACGCCCACGCCCAGGACGGGGCGGAGACTTTCTTCCCCGCTACGTGCGCTGCGGCGGCCGGCGGAATCACCACCCTGGTGGATATGCCTCCTTTTCACACCTGTACCAATCGCCGGAACTGTGAGAGCCGCCGGGAGCTTGCCAGCCGGGAATGCGTGATCGATTTCGGTTTGGGCGGTGGCATCGTCGTGGCGCAGGAGGACCTGAAAGATCTCCAGGAGGCAGCCGAGTTCGGCGTGCCCTACTTCAAGGTCTTTATGCCCTCCGAGCCACCGGTCGATGCAGCTCTGCTGTGGCGGTCGGTGCAGGCGGCGGCCCGTACCGGGCTGCGCCTGGCGCTCCACGCTGAGGAGACCGCCTGCCTGGAGCCTGAAGTGGACTGGAACGATCCCCTGGGCTTTGCTGCGGCCCGGCCGGCTGTGGCCGAGGTCAGCGCGGCGGCCCAGGTGCTGGAGATGGCCCGCGCTGCCGGGGCTCCGCTCCACATTTGCCACGTTTCAGCCGGGCGCACAGCCGAGCTGATCGATCTCTATCGGGGTTGGGGCGCCGACGTTACCGCCGAGACCACGCCGCATTACCTGATCTTCGACGAAAGCGAGTTCACCCGCCAGGGCGCGCGGGTCAAGACCACCCCGCCCTTGCGTTCCCCGCAGGATGTGAATGCTCTGTGGCAGGCCCTGGCCGCAGGGGTCATCGACGCTGTCGTCAGCGATCATTACCTGGGTGAGCTGCCCACGCCTGGGAAGCCCGAGCCGGGCCTGCGCGAGCACGAAGCCGGCATCGCCGGGCTGGAGTTTTCGTTGCCCCTCCTGTTCGACGCCGGCGTGTGCACGGGGCGCATCTCTCTGGAGCGCTTCGTAGAATGCACCGCGCACCTCCCGGCGCACATCCTGGGCTTTGCACACCGCAAGGGCCGCATTGTCCCCGGTCTGGATGCCGATCTGGTGATCTTCGACCCGGAGGCGGTCTGGACGGCTTCAGCCGTTGGGCCCTTTTCGCGGGCGGCCTGGTCGCCTTATGCCGGACGGGCGATCCAGGGTGTGGTGCGCAGGACGTTGGTGCGCGGGGAGACGGTTTGGGATAGCGAAAAAATCTGTGTGCAGCGCGGGGCCGGGCAATTCGTGGAATCCCGGACGCCTACGAGCTCATAAAAAACGACCTTGGGAAAGGAATTAATAAATGTCTGTTGACTTATTGATTAAGGACGGAGCGGTGATCACGATGGACCCGCAGCACCGGGTGCTCGAGGGCGGGGACGTGGCCATAGCGGACGGCAAGATCGTCGAGATCGGCAAGGGCCTGGATTATCCGGCCCAAAAGACCCTCTCGGCGCGCGGATGCGTCGTTTCCCCGGGGTTTATCAACGGCCATTCCCACGTGTACCAGTCTCTGATCGAAGGCATTGGCTACGATATGCACTTCGACCCGTGGAACTGGCGCTTCCTGTTCCCGGTGGTCTCCAAGGTGCGCCCGGAACACGCCCGCGCGGGCGCGGCGCTGGCTGCCCTGGAGCTGATCAAGAACGGCGTGACCACCATTTCTGACCACTGGTATCTGCACACAGATATGGAGAACATTTACCGGGTTACCGAGACCTTCGACCGGGCCGGCCTGCGCGCTCAGATGGTCTTCGGCCTGCTGGATCAGACCTTCGCCGGCGAGCGTACCGATTCGGAATACATGACCATGATCCAGAAAGAGGATACCCTGGTGCGTGAGGCGCGCCGCTATTACGACGCCTGGCATAAGACGCGCCGGACGACGGTGGCCCTGGGGCCGGGCTCGACCGAGGATATCAGCGAGAGCCTGATGCGCAAAACGGTCGAGCTGGCCCGCGAGCTGGACATCAACGTCAGCACCCACGTGGCGGGTTGGATCGAGATCAATTCTTATTGCATGCGCCAGTTCGGCGAGCGGGACCTGGAGCATTTCCACAGCCTGGGCCTCACCGGGCCGCGCGGAGTCATGTTCCACGCCGTCTGGCTTTCGGACCGCGAGATCGAGATCATAGCGCAGACGGGCACGAAAGTGGTGCATTGCCCGGTGGCCAACGCTTACCTGGGGTACGGCGTGGCCCCCATCAGCCACATGCTGAGCCGGGGCATCACCGTGGGGTTGGGCACGGATGGGGCCGCCAGCTACACCTACGACATGCTGGAAGTAGGCCGTACGGCCGCCATCCTCCAGAAGGCCACCAAGCTGGATGCGGAAGCCGTCACCGCCGAAGACATCCTGGGGATGCTCACCCTACAAGGCGCGCGCGTCCTGGGCATCGACGACGAGGTCGGCTCGCTCGAGGTTGGCAAGCGCGCAGACCTCATCGTGCTCGATTACAAGCAGCCCCACCTGCTGCCCGTCGGTCGCTGGGTGCCCAAGCTGGTGTACAGCGCCCGGGGGAGCGACGTGATCCACACGGTGGTCGATGGGCAGGTGCTCATGGAGGATCGCAAAGTGCTCAGCATGGACGAGGAGCAGGTGCTCGATGAAGCCTTGCAGGCCCGGGAAGACCTGGTAGAGCGCGCCGGGCAGGAGACGCGCGACTTGCTGGCGGCTCCCTGGCCGGAGAGCGGCCCTTACTGGCGCTCGATCGTCAAGAAGTGAGCGGGCGCGCGAGGAACCTTCATGCCAACTCGGGAATTCGTCGTCTTTAAAGTCAATGGGGCGGAGGCCAGGCTGGCTACAGCCCGGCCGGGAAGTTCAAACCATCGAGGGCCCAGCGCACGCTGAGCCGATGCGGCGCTCGTGGGCCACACGCGATTAGAGGTATTGGTGGAGGAGCCAGAATGACAGAACAGAAGATCAAATTCTTTGTAAACGGACGGCCCGTCGAGGCCGGCGGATTACAAGCCGGTTGGACTTTGCTGCGCTTTCTGCGAGAAGTCTTAGAGCTCACCGGCGTCAAGCAGGCTTGCGACAACGAAGGCACCTGTGGGACGTGTACGGTGATCGTGAATGGGCACGCCCGGCGCGCCTGCATCGAAAAAGTGTCCGCGATGGAAGGAAAGTGGGTAGAGACCATCGAAAGCCTCACCCCAGACGGGGGCGTCCCCCACCCGCTGCTCCAGACGGTGATCCAGGATGGTGTTTTTCAATGTGGGTATTGCGCGCCCGGCGCGTTGATGCAGGCCAAAGCCCTCCTGGATCGTGATCTGCACCCTACCCGCCAGGAGATCACCCGGGTGCTTTCCAGTGTGATCTGCCGCTGCGTGGGCATCAACCGCATGGATCAATCTGTGGAGCGCGCCGCCGCCATCTTGCGGGGCGAGGTAGAAAGCACCTGGACGCCGCAAGACACCGCCAACGAGCACCTCATGCTGAACAAGCTGACCGGTGGCTTGAAATATACCGATGACCTGTCTTTCCCAGGCATGGCCTACGCCCAGGCGCTGCGGGCGAACGTCCCGCACGCTCGCCTGGTGCGCCTGGATACCTCGGCCGCCGAGGGGATGCCGGGCATCTTGCGCGTATTGACGGCTAAAGATGTTCCGGGAGACCCGCTTTACGGGCTGATCATCGCCGACCAGCCGGTGCTGTGTGACGGAGAGATTCGCTGCGTGGGCGACGCGTTGGCCCTGGTGGTCGGCGAGACGCCCGAGCAGGTGAGAGCCGCCCTGCAGAAGATCGAAGTAGAGCTGGAGCCTCTTCCGGTGATCGCCGATCCCTTGCAGGCCATGCAGCCGGACGCTCCGGTGCTGCACGAGCGGTTGAAGGCTGCCAACCCGGAGACGCCCAACGTCCTGATCCATCACCGGGTGCGCAAGGGCGATCCACAGCGCGGCTTCGCCCAGGCGGACGTGGTCATCGAGGACGATTATCAGGTGCCGTTTATCGAGCACGCCTATATGGAGATCGAGTGCAGCATCGCGGTGCCGCAGGCGGACGGCTCGGTGACGGTGTATTGCGGCAGCCAGAGTCCTATGGACGACCGCCGCCAGATCGCCTCGTCCCTGGGGGTGCCCGAAGAACAGGTGATCGTGGCCCACCGCTATATGGGTGGGGGCTTCGGCGGCAAGGAAGACATTTCCGGCCAGATTCACGCGGCTCTGGCGGCCACCCTGACCGGGCGACCGGTCAAAGTCCGCTGGGAGCGCGCAGAGTCGCTGCTGGTGCACCAGAAGCGGCACGCCGCCCGGATGCATTATAAGATGGGCGCCACCCGGGACGGGCGGCTGGTGGCCGCCGACATTGCAGTGTACGGAGATACCGGCGCGTATGCTTCGGCGGGCGAAGCGGTGCTGTTCCGCTCGGCGGCTTTTGCCTGCGGCCCCTATAACGTGCCGCACGTGAAGGTGGATTCTTATGCCGTGCACACCAACAACCCCCCTTGTGGAGCCTTCCGGGGCTTTGGCAGCCCACAGGTGGCCTTTGCCGCCGAGCTGCACGTACAGAAGCTGGCCGAGGCCCTGGGCCTGGATGGGTTCGACTTCCGCATGCAGAACGCTCTGGAGGAAGGCGACACGACCATCACGGGCGACGTGCTGAATGAGGTAGTCAGCGCCGCTATCAAAGCGTGCCTGAAGGCGGTGAAAGCTGCGGTGGAAGCCACCTCGCCCCCCGACCTGTTGCCGGACGAGAAGCTGGGCATCGGGTATGCCACGGCCTATAAGAACGTCGGCCTGGGATCGAACATCCCGGATGGGGCCGGGGCCAGGGTCTCGCTGGAGCCGGGAGGAATTTTCCTGGTGCGCCACGGCGCCGCGGATATGGGCCAGGGATCCGAAGAGGTGATGGGCCTGATTGCGGCCCGCTCTCTGGGGGTGCCGATGTCGCTGGTGCGCATTCACACCGGGGATACACGCCTGGATCCTCCTGGGGGCATGACGACGGCTTCACGCGCGACTTTCGTCTCCGGCAACGCCACCCTGCGCGCCAGCCAGGGGCTGCGCGAGCAGCTCTGGCAGGCCGTGGCGGAGGAATTTTCCGTCCCGGTTGAGGATTTGGAGATTCGCGACGGAAAGTTCGTCCACCGCGAGTCCGGGCGGGAGTACATCAGCCTGAAAGACCTGGCGCAATCCGGCGCCCGCTTCGAATGCGAGCGGTTTTACGACGCCCCGGCGACGCAGCCCATCCCGGACTGGTCCGCTGAAAAGCCCGGCGCGCCGCCCGAGGCTCCCCTGCATTTCGCCTACGGCTACGGGGCCCAGGCGGCCGTGGTGGCCGTGAACGAGAAGACGGGCGCCGTGCGCGTCCTGAAGCTGATCGCGGCGCACGACGTGGGCCGGTCGATCAACCGGCGCGGCGTGATCGGCCAGATCGAAGGCGCGGCCGTCCAGGGGCTGGGGTATGCGCTCAGTGAGGAGTTCCCCACGGAAAATGGCGTGCCCAAGGTGACGCGCTTCAAGGATCTGGGGTTGCTGCGTTTGAGAGATTTACCCGAAATCCAGCCCATCATCATCGAGGATCCGCATCCGTTGGGCCCCTATGGGGCCAAGGGCATGGGGGAGCTGGCAATCTCCCCGCCGGCCCCGGCCATTGCCAACGCCATCCACGACGCCGTAGGAGTGTGGGTGAACCAGCTCCCCATTACCCAGGCGAGAGTTTTCGAAGCTTTGCAAGCCAAGAATGCGAAAGGAGTTGCACAATGAGGTTAAAAGATAAGGTAATTCTCGTCGTAGGGGCCGGAGAGCACCTGGGCCGCAGCGCCCCTCTGTTATTCGCCCAGGAAGGCGCCAAAGTCGTCATCTCTGCCCGCCGGGAAGAGGTGCTGGAAGAGACGGCTCAGATGATCCGAGGGAAGGGTGGCGAGGTGGCCATCGCCGTTGGCAGCGCCACACAGCGGGCGGACGTGGACCGCATGATCGAGACGGCGGTAAAGAGCTTTGGCCGTCTGGACGTCCTCTACAACAATATCGGTGGAGGCTGGGTCGAGCTGGATAAGAAGCTGCACGAGATCTCGCAGGACGCCTACGAGCGCATCGTTGCCAGTAACCTGACCTCCGTCTATAACACTTCGCGGGCGGCCGTGGTGCAGATGCTCAAGCAGGGCCAGGGCGGCGCCATCATCAGCGTCGCCGCGGCTGAAACGGTGCGCCGCATGGCGAATCCGCTGTATGCCTACACCAAGGCGGGCATCATCGAGATGTCGCGCAATATGGCCAACGACTACCTGGAGGATGGCATCCGCGTGAACTGCCTGTGCCCGGGCCTGTTCCTTTACGCGCCGGTCAAGGACCCCCTGGTCAAGCCGGTTGCGGTCAACCTGATCCGCCAACAGCCCAAGACGGCCCGCCAGGGGTATCCCGCGGACCTGGCCTATGCGGCCGTCTACCTGGCCAGCGACGAAGCCAGCTTCGTGACCGGCCAATGTTTTTCCGTGGACGGCGGCGACGACGTCAAGCTCATCGATTTGGTGCTGGAGTAAACCCCGGTACTTTAATCCAAATTCTATCTTTACAATTACGGAGGAATGGCAATGAAAACAGAATCGTTTAAAGGCCGAGACTTCCTGGCCGAGACCGATTTCACCCGCGAAGAGATCGAGACGGTATTGTCCGTCGCCGAAGAATTGAAGCGCGACCGCGCCATGGGTGCGTATCACGACCAGCTCTTGCGCAGCAAGACGTTATTCATGATCTTCTACAACCAATCCTTGCGCACGCGCAACTCCTTCGAGGCCGGTATGACGCAGATGGGCGGGCACGCGCATTACCTGGATCCTTCCAAGATCTACACCCCGGCGCTGGAAGGCCGTGAGGTGGCTTACAGCACCGAGCGCGTTTCTGACGTGGCCCGCGTCCTGGATCGCATGGGCGACGCCATCGCTATTCGCTGCTACGGCGATCCGGTCGATTGGGAATACGGCGGGGCGCACGAGATGCTGAAGGAGTTTGCCCGCTGGGCGGATATCCCGGTCCTGAATATGGAAGACGATATCTATCATCCTTTCCAGGGCCTGGCGGATGTGCTCACCGTCAAGGAAAAGTTCGGCGGCTTCAAGGGCGTCAACTTTACCATGTCCTGGGCTTACTCACCCAGCGTTCATAAACCGCGCGCTGTGCCGCAGTCGGCTATTTTGTACGCTACCATGTTGGGCATGAACGTTACCCTGGCTCACCCCAAGGGCATGGAGCTGGCGCCCGATATTTTGGAACAGTGCGATACCTATGCCAAGACCTCCGGCGGATCCTTCCGCATCACGGATGACTTCCAGGGCGCCATCGAAGGCGCGCACGTGGTCTATCCCAAAGCCTGGGCGGCCACGCCTATCTTCAAGGCGCCGATAGGCTCCTCCGACACCCAGAAGACTCAGGAGATCTTCGACCAGCACAAGGATTGGATCTGCACCGAGCAGGTCATGGACCTGGCAGCCAAGGATGCGATCTATATGCACTGCCTGCCCTGCGACCGGGGCTACGAGGTTACCAACGGCGTGATCGACAAGACTTCCGGCGCGGGTTGGCGCTCGGCTGCTTTTGACGAGGCCGAGAATCGCCTGCACGTTCAGAAAGCCGTCATGTCCCTGGTGATGCGCTAACGCCAGGCCCTGACGAATGCCCCTCGGTGGGCCGAAGGTCGTCGAGATAAAAGGCCAGCCGAGGGCCGCAATCTACCGGTTGAGCTTTTGCGGGCCGGCCGCTTGCGAAGGCTCAACCGGTGGGTAAGGAGAAAAAAATGACAGAAACTCTCTTAAGTCCGCTCCATCAAACTGTGATGACCACAGTCACAGATTTCTGGAACGATTCTTGCTCTGTGGAGGAGCTGACTTATGCGATTGGGCACGGGGCAGTTGGAGCAACCTCTAATCCGGGTATCGTGCTCAATGTGCTGAAAAAGGAAATGTATCGCTGGCGCGACCGCATCCGCCAGGTGATCGAAGACAACCCGACCTGGTCGGAAAACCAGATCACCTGGAAGATCTTCGAGGAAATCGCGGTTATGGGCGCAGAGCAGCTCTTGCCCGTCTTCTACCGTAAGAAAAAGATGAAAGGCCGCCTCTCCATCCAGACCGACCCGGCCGCTTACCGGGATGCCGATGCCATCCTGCGCCAGGCGCTTCATTTTTCTGAGCTGGCAGAAAACATGCAGGTGAAGATCCCTGCGACTCACGCCGGGATCCAGGCCATCGAAGAGGCCACCTGCCAGGGCGTCAATATCAACGCTACGGTTTGCTTTACCGTCCCCCAGGCGGTGGCCGTGGCCGAGGCCGTCGAGCGCGGCTTGAAGCGGCGCGAGGCTGCCGGGAAAGACACCCGTGAAATGACGCCGGTGTGCACCATCATGATCGGCCGGCTGGACGATTGGATGCACGTGGTGTCCAAACGCGATGGAATCCTGGTAAAGCCCGGCGTCCTGGATTGGGCCGGCATTGCCGCCATCAAGAAGGCTTACGGGATCTTCCAGGAACGGGGATACCGGGCCCGCCTGCTGGCGGCTGCCTACCGCCACCACCTGCACTGGACCGAATTGATCGGCGGCGACCTGATCCTGACCATCCCCTACGAGTGGCAGCTCTTGTTCAACGCTTCCGGCCTGGAAGTCAAGGAGCGCATGGGCGATCCCGTCCCGCCCGAAGCGCTGGACGCTCTTTATGAAAAATTCACCGATTTCCGCAAGGCCTACGATGTAGACGGCCTGGCGGTCGAGGAATTTGACGGATATGGCGCCACCGTGCGCACGCTGCGCTCTTTCATCGGCTCGTATCATGACCTGGTGGCAGTCATCCGCGATTTCATGTTGCCGGACCCCGATGTAAAGCCGGCGGCATAAGGAGGGATGAGAATGCATCCTACAGAAGTTGTGCTCAATTATATTGGCAATGAATGGAAACGCTCGCGCAGTGAAGACCTGGCGCGCGTGCTCAACCCGGCCACACTGGAAGAGATGGCTCTGGTGCCGCTTTCGCCCAGGGAAGAAGTGAATGAGGCCGCTCAAGCCGCCGCCGCGGCGCAGGTCGAATGGCGCCAGGTCCCGCCGACCGAGCGGGTGCAGGTCCTGTTCAAATTGAAGACTCTTCTGGAGGATCACCTGGAAGACATCGCCCGCACCATCACCATGGAGTGCGGCAAGACTCTGGAAGAATCGCGAGGCGAGATGCGCCGGGCCATCGAGAACGTGGAGGTTGCCTGCGGCATTCCCACGTTGATGCAGGGCGTCAACTCGGAAGATGTGGCGCGTGGCGTGGACGAGATGATGGTGCGCCAGCCGGTGGGCGTCTCGGCGATCATTGCCCCCTTCAATTTCCCCGGCATGATTCCGTTCTGGTTCATGCCCTACGCCATCGCCTGTGGCAACACCTGTGTGATCAAGCCCTCTGAAAGGGTGCCGCTCACCATGCAGAAAGTGTTCCGCCTGATCGAAAAGCTCGACCTGCCCCCCGGCGTGTTGAGCCTGGTCAACGGCTCGCGCGATACGGTGGATGCGATCCTGGATCACCCGTTGATTTGCTCGGTTAGCTTCGTGGGCTCCACCCAGGTGGCCAAACACGTTTACAGCCGGGCAGCGGCGAACGGCAAGCGCGCGCAGTGCCAGGGAGGGGCCAAGAACCCGGTGATCGTGTTGCCGGATGCCGATATGGAGATGACTACCCGGATCGTGGCCGACAGCGCTTTCGGGTGCGCCGGGCAGCGCTGCCTGGCGGCTTCGCTGGCCATTGTGGTAGGCGCGGCCAAGGAGGTGTTCACCGAAGCCATCTCGGAAGCCGCCGTCCAGAGGAAGGTCGGTTACGGTCTGGACGAAGCTACCCAGATGGGGCCGGTCATTTCTGCGGAGAGCAAGCGCCGCATCGAGGGCCTGATCGGGCAGGGGATCGCGGAGGGGGCTGAAGCCGTGGTCGACGGGCGCAACGCCTCGGTAGCGGGTTTCGAGGTAGGGCACTTCATCCGGCCCACCGTCCTGTACGACGTGGCTCCGGACAGCGCCGTAGCCGGCACGGAAATCTTTGGCCCGGTGCTGGGCGTGATGCACGTGGAAACCATCGAGGAGGCCATCCAGTTGGTAAACAGTGGCCGGTACGGGAACATGGCCTGCCTGTTCACCAGCAGTGGCGCGGCGGCCCGCAAGTTCCGCTACGAAGCCAACGCGGGCAATATCGGCATCAATATCGGCGTGGCGGCGCCCATGGCTTTCTTCCCGTTCAGCGGATGGAAGGACAGCTTCTTCGGCGACTTGCACGCTCAGAGCCACGATGCTGTAGAATTCTTCACACAAAAAAAGGTCGTCGTCGAGCGCTGGCCCAAGGAGTGGTCGCGCAAGTTTTGAGTTGAATAGCAAGGATGAAAGGATAAACCTGGATGACTTCTACGCTGCCGAAGGCGTTTTCACCGGATGGAAGAGACTTGCAGGAGGTTTTTCCCTATTGGGAAAAAACCAAGGACCTGGTGGATCAGTTGATGGATATTCTCTTGAATTACCGCCAGAGCGGTCATCCGGGGGGCAGCCGTTCGAAGACGCATGGCTTGCTGGCCTTGCTCTTGAGCGGGGTAATGCGCTGGGATCTCCGCCATCCCGAAAAACGTTTCGGAGATCGTTTCGTCCTGGGCGCCGGGCACACCGTGCCGTTGATCTACTGCACGCTGGCCATATTCAACGAGGCCTTGCGGGTTAAATACGGCCAGACCGGGGACGCCCGTTTTGCACTGCCCGACGGCGGGCGGGCCCTGCTCTGGGAGGACTTGCTCGGCTTTCGCCGCCACGGCGGGCTTTCCGGGCACGCCGAGATGGAGAAAAAGACTCTCTTTCTCAAGTTCAATACCGGGCCGACGGGCCACGGCGCGCCGGCGGCCCTGGGCGAGGCCCTGGCGCTCAAGCGCGCCGGGGTAAAGCATGTGAGGGTCTTCTTTTACGATGGCGAGACCGGCCTGACCGCCGGGGGAGCCCAGGAGTTGTTGAATTCGGCCTGGGGGCTGGGGCTGGACAACCTGGTTTTCATCGTGGATTGGAACGACTTTGGGATCGACGAGCATCCGGTGAGCAGCGTAGTGTACGGCGCGCCCCAGGATTGGTTCGCCTCCCACGGCTGGCGCGTTTTCGGCACAGAAAACGGCAGCCAATGGGAGTTTGTGACTTGCGCGCTCTTGCGCGTGGCCGGGCGCGAGGATGCGGACGGCCAGCCGTCGGCTGTCTGGCTCAAGACGCGCAAAGGGCGCGGGTATCTAAAATACGATAACCAGTCGCATGGGGCGCCTCATCCCATGAACAGCTCGGAGTTCTGGGAGACGAAGCGCGAGTTCGCCGAGAAGTATGCGGCTGTGTTTGCCAATTTCGGCGGGCCGGCGCCACAGTCGCCGGAAGCCCTGGCCGACGAGTTTCGCGCCAATCTGCGCGCGATCATCGATGTGCTGCACCGCGATCAGGAGCTGGTGGATTACCTGGCCGAGACCCTGGTTGCCCTGGGAGAAGGCGTGCCCGATCACGACCCGGCTTTCTGCCTGGGTGAAAAGGGCAATCCCTTCAAGGACGAGCGCCTGTACGACTATGCCCATTATCCCGAGGACCTGTACGCTAAGCCGGGAGCCAGGCTGGCCACTCGCAACGCTCTGGCGAAATGGGGCGCCTGGGTGAACGCCTTCGGCGCGCAGGAGTACGGCCGGCCGTTGTTTCTGGCCTGTTCTGCCGACCTGGCCGGATCTACCAACATCCTGGGCTTCGCGGCGGGCCATGGGGATTTCCCCGGATACGGCTGGTATGCCCGTTGGGGCTCGCCTTCCGGGGTGATGTTGCCTCAAGAAATCACTGAGTTCGCCAACGCCGGCATCATGGCCGGCCTGGCCGCGGTGAATCTGGCCGGCGATCCCTGGAGCGAGTTCGACGGTTTCTGGGGCGCCTGCTCGACCTACGGCGCTTTCTCCTACTTGAAATATGGGCCCATGCGCCTGTTCAGCCAGATGAACCAGGATTGCCAGTTGAAGCTGGGCAAGGTGCTCTGGGTGGCGGGGCACTCCGGCCCGGAGACGGCCGACGACAGCCGCACGCATTTTGGGATCTTCTCGCCGGGGGTGACCCAGCTTTTCCCGCGGGGACAGGTCATCAACCTGCACCCCTGGGAATATAACGAAGTCCCGGTGGCGTTGGGGGCCGCTTTGCGGCAGCCGGCGCCGATCGTCGTGCTGCACCTGACGCGCCCGCCGATCGAGATCCCCGATCGAGCCCGGCTGGGTATGCCTTCCCATCTCGAGGCCGCACGGGGTGCCTACGTCGTCCGCGACTACCGGCCGGGCGCGCCACGCGGCGGGACGGTCATCGTCCAGGGAACCAGCGCGATGGTGAGCGTGCTCAGCCTTCTGCCGGCCCTCGATCAAGAGGGGTTGAACGTGAAGATCGTTTGCGTCGTCAGCCCACAGTTGTTCGATCTCCAGGAGGAGTCTTATCGTCTGAAGGTGTTGTCGCCTTCAGACCGGGCCGATTCGATGGTCGTCTCTACCCAGGCGCGCTGCACCATGCAGGATTGGTTGTTCAATAAAGTAGCCGAAGCCTACACGTTGTCTCCCGATTGGGATAATCGCTGGCGTACAGGCGGCACTCTGGAAGAGGTCATCGAAGAGGCGCATCTCTCGCCACCGCACGTGCTGGCCGGCATCCGGCGGTTTGTGGAGGATCGTCCGCAGCGCATCGAGCAGATCAAGGCCGGCTTATAGACAGCGCCGCTTCACATCTTCCGGCCATAAGGAAAGAGCGTGGAACAAGACTTGCCTGCAATGATTAAGCAGTAAGTAGCTTCTGTATTTGCTCGGGCAAAGCTTCGATTTCAAAATCGAGATGCCATGTCTCTACATGATCAACCGATTCGCCGGGTGAAAGCCTCGTCAGCGGGGCAAGACTCTCCAATTCCACGAACTGGTCATTGCAGTACATTTCCACGTTGCAGTTGTTATCGGGATGGGGCAAGCCTGTATACACCTCGAAGGTCTTGCGGAAGAGGACGCCGTCTATCCAATAAGCCCCCCATCCGTGGAGATTGAAGTAACCGATCTTGAATGGCGGCAGCGCATCTGTTTTGAACAAAATGAATTCGTCCCCCAACTTCAATCGCGGATCGTCGACGTGCGCATAGGGCCAGAGCGATAGCTGCCGGTTTGGCAACAACCCGTCGGGATCAACCTTTCCAACTGGCATCGGCAAAATGACTGTTCCACCCAAACGAAATTGTGTAATTGCCCATGGAGCCAGCTCAATCGGCCACAAGCCATCGTTGATGAGGGTATGCGTCAGCTTCACAGAAGGTTTATCGGGTGCGAGGTTGATTTTGAGACATTTGCGAATCCCTGTGCCCGGTTCGGTCTGCGCTTCGAGTGAAACGCCATTGGGAGATTCAGTGATCGTTATGGGGGGATCAGGAATGTAGGTGCGTGGCATGGCTTCGGGGGAGTGCCATAGACGATGCCCGCCGCGGTAATGGAAGCCACCGTAGGGAGTTGGGATGGGCGGCAAATCAGACAGGTCTGCCAGCAGGTTGGATTTACCAGCAGGCGATAACCCGATGATGCGCAGTGAATCGGTTAGATATTGGACCTGTAGAAAATCGTTTTTCAAAATAGGTTGATTCATGAGTGCCTCGGTTATTTTGCGAAGTGCCTCTTGCCGCATATCAGCAAGAGGCACATCAGGATCCGCACAAAGCAGAGAGCTACAAGCCCCTGTTCAAGCGATAATACAGATCGTTCCAGCGCAGCTTGTCTTTGAATTCATCCACGCGGGTGTTTTCATCAATCAACAGGACCTCGATGCCCGCCATCTCGGCAAAATCCTTCAGGTGTTCTGCCGTGACCGCATAACTGAAGCTGGTGTGATGCGCGCCGCCCGCGTAGATCCACGCCGCCGCGGCGACTTTCAGGCTGGGGCGCGGCATCCATAACGAACGCGCCATCGGCAGCTTGGGGAGAGGCGCATCGGCCGGAACCACGTCCACCACATTGGCGACGATGCGGAAGCGTTGTCCCATATCCACGATGGAGGCGCCAATGGCGGGACCAAGATTGGCATCAAAGATGAGGCGTAAGGGATCGGCTTTCCCACCGATGGAGAGCGGGAAGATATCCAACCTGGGCTTACTGGAAGCAATCGACTCGCAGATTTCGAGCATGTGCGAGCCAAGCACTTTGTCTCCGCCCGCATTGAAGTGATAGGTGTAGTCCTCCATGAAGCTGACGCCGCCCTTCAGCCCGGCGCTCATCACCTTCATGGCGCGCACCAGCGCGGAGGTTTTCCAATCGCCTTCCGCACCGAAGCCATAGCCATTGCGCATCAGGCGTTGCACGGCGAGACCGGGCAATTGCGCCAGGCCATACAAATCTTCGAAGGTGGTGGTAAAAGCTGTGAAGCTGCCTGCGCAGAGGAAATTGCGCAGGCCGGCTTCGATGCGCGCCTCTTCGACCAGGGAGGCATACCGGCTGCCGTTGGGCTGCAAGGCAGGGGCCACCTCATACTCGTCGAAATAGGCTTGCGTTATCTTTCGAAGGTCGGCATCCGAGACCTCCTTGATCGCCTTGACCAGGTCTCCCACGCCATACCCATACACGTCATAGCCAAGCTGAATCTGCGCTTCGACCTTGTCGCCCTCGGTCACCGCCACGTCGCGCATGTTGTCGCCAAAACGGGCGATCCTGGCGCCTTGCCAGTCGGCCCAGGCGCACGCGGCACGAGCCCATACGCCGATGCTCTTCTGAACGTCCTCGTCCTGCCAGTGGCCAACGACGACTTTGCGGTCGAGCCGCATACGGCTTCCAATGAACCCGAACTCGCGATCACCATGCGCAGATTGATTCAGATTCATAAAATCCATATCGATTTCCGACCAGGGAATCTCGCGATTGTATTGGGTATGCAAGTGAAGAAATGGCTTTCCAAGCAGGCTCAAACCCACGATCCACATTTTGGCGGGTGAGAAGGTGTGCATCCAGGTAATCAGTCCAACGCAGCTCCTGGCCGAATTGGCCTCCAGGCATAAATCACGGATGGCCTCCGCCGTGGTCACCACCGGCTTGAAAACGATCTGCACCGGCACGTGCGCGGACGCGCTCAACGCCGCGGCAATCTCACGCGAATGTTCAGCAACCGCCTCTAAGGTTTTAGGGCCATACAAATGTTGACTCCCCGTCACAAACCAGACTTCGTATTGTCTCAGATCAATCATAAGCGCTTCTCCTTGTATTATTGCCGTAGGAGCGGGGTGAACCCGCTCTTACTTGTCATTGCCCATAAACATTCACATAGCGGTGGTGCAATTTCTCCACATCCTCTTGGAGGATTTCATCGGGTACACCAATTTGCATCGCCAGCCAGACGGTTTTCGCGTTGTCTTCCGTCATGATTGCAGCTTTGACGGCTGTTTTTGCATCCTTACCAAGGGTGAACACGCCATGATTTTTGAGCAGCACCGCGGGGGAATTACCAATGCTCTCGACAACGACCTTCCCAATCGCATCATCCCCAATCAATGCAAACCCTCCGCATGGAATCGGGCCGCCGAATTCATCCGCAATGGCGGTCAAGACCACGGGAATGGGTTTGTTCACCGCCGCGAATGCTGTGGCATAGACTGAATGCGTGTGTACTACGCCGCCCACATCGGAGCGGTGTTTGTAAATATACAAATGACTGTACACGTCTGATGAAGGTTTGTAATCCCCTTCGACCACTTTACCGTCTATGTCAACTACAATCATGTGTCGAGGTCGCATTTCTTCGTAGCGGATTCCGCTCGCCTTGATCACCACCAATCCCCTCTCAGGGTCGCGCGCGCTGACGTTGCCGCCCGTCCACACCACGAGATTATTCTTGGGTAGCTCCAGGTGTAACTCTACGAGTTCTTCTTTTAGTTTTTCGAGCATTGGATGTCCTTATTAGCCATCAACCTGATCACACTGCTCGTCATTTCCCAGCTTCCTTGCCGTAATCTCTACTTCAGCGCATCCACAGCGGCTCTTTCGACGGCAAGTCCCTTCATCTTCGAGACTGTACGTCTAAACGCCACTTTCGTACCGGTTTTCCCACTTCATCTCAGTCAAAATTCCGTTGAGGCTCAGCTCTACATTGGATGCGGTTTGATTTGCTCCCATGCCTCTACCCTTGAAGCTATCTTTTCGTGACTGGCAGGGCAGAAGTAAAGTCGGCGCTCCAGGTTTTCTTATGAGTGCTTCTTCCTGATAGTGAATATGCTTTGAATTCCGATCGCGATCAAGGTCAGCATGCCAACGCCAATTCTGGTCCACCATGAGCTCAATGTGCCGTTGAACTGTAGAATGGACACAATCGTGCCGTGGATCATCACGCCAAACAGGGTGCCAATGACATTGCCGACGCCGCCAAATAACGAAGTTCCTCCTATCACTACCGCAGCAATAGAGTCAAGCTCCATGCCGGTCGCAAACTGTCCATAACCTGCCAGCAATGACATGCTGAAGACAATCCCTGCTAGAGCTGAACATAAGCCGCTGAACGCATAAACCATAATCTTTGTACGAGCGACCGACAGACCCATCAGGAGTGCGGATTGTTCGTTATTGCCCATGGCATAGATCGTGCGGCCAAAGCGTGTGAAAAAGCTCAGATAAATCGCCACCAACAACATGATGGGACCGACCAAAGCTGTAGGATAGACATACACCTTTGATAAGAACGGAATATAGATCGGCGTCAACGCCAGTTTCTTATAAACCGAATCCGTAATGGTCACAGAAGTCAGACTGATGATGTAAGCCATGCCACGTGCGAAGAAAAGACCCATCAAAGTCGCGATGAAGGGCTGTACTTTGAGCGTCTGAATAATCCAGCCCATGAGAGCCCCGAACGCGATGCCTATAGCGATCATCAGCGGAATGACGATGTATGGACTTACCCCGCTCCGCAGCAATGCGGCGGAAGCAGTGCTGACCAGAGCAATCATCCCTCCCACCGAAAGGTCGATCCCGCCCCCGCCGCTCAGGATCACCATCGTCATCCCAATCGAAACCAGGAGCAGGCTGTTATCATTGATGAACAGATTGAAAAACACCTGTGGCTTCTGCATGGTGGGATACAGCCGGCCGCCCACAAAATAGGCCAGGAGGAAGACCGCAAAGGTTAAGAGCAGTGGACCAAATCGCAAAACGAAGGTTTTAGTTCGCAGTACCATGCTGAGATCCTCTTCGCTCGAATAGTCGATTTATCAAACGGCGGGAGTAATCGGAGTAGAGCAGGATAACCAGCAACACCAACACTGCCTTAGCCGCTAACAAGGCATTGGCTGGTACGCCCAGGCTATAGACTGTAACCGTGAAGGTCCAGATAACGAGCGCGCCAATCGCACTGGCAACCAGGGAGAACCGTCCGCCTGTCATCAAGGTCCCGCCCATGACGACCGCCAGGATGGCATCCAGCTCATAGTTCAAACCATTGTTATTCCCATCTGCGCTGTGGACATAAGAACTGAGGATCAAACCGGCAATTGCGCCGCAAAACCCACAGAACATATAGGCTAATAATTTGACGTTCTGTTCGTTGATGCCGCTAAAGTAAGTCGATTTGGCATTGAGTTCCAACGGACTCAATGAACAAGCCGATGGAGGTCTTTCGCACCAATACCCAACCCAGCACCAAGACCAACGCAACGATATAAATCGAGACCGGCAGACCCAGGATAAAGCCATTTCCAAACCAGAAATAGGGAGTGTAATAAATCGTCATGATTTGCCCATTCGTAATGAGCTGGGCAATTCCACGACCCGCAACCATCAAGATCAACGTAGCAACCATCGGTTGGATTTTCGCCCTGGAAACGAGTATTCCATTCCAAAACCCACATAGAGTGCCGGCTGCCAAATCAGCCAGGATAATGATCAGTAATGGAGTATTCGTTGCATCCTTGGTTAGAATCTGATTCGAGATCAACTGATTTCCCAGCGCAGGGTTGATCAACACAGCCCCCATTGCCGCCGAGATCGCGATCACGGCGCCAACAGAGAGGTCGATGCCGCCTGTGGCAATCACCAAAGTCATTCCGATTGCCACCAACATGAGCGGCGCCCCATTATTGAAGATGTCGATGATATTGCCGTACAAATGTTTCCCGTACACGGGATCTTGAATGATGCCAAGCTTGAAGAAACTTGGTTCAACGATAGCATCGAATAACAGGATAAGGATCCAAGCCGCAAGCGGCCAGAATAACCGGTTGTCGCGGATTCGTTTAAGGAGTGTCTGTTTCATGATTCTCCTGCCATGGTATGAATCAGGGTCTGGTCGTCCACACCGCCAGGATATTCAGCAACCTTTTTGCGGTCACGCATCACCGCAATCCGATCGCTGATCGCGAAGCACTTCTTCCATCTCAGAGGAGATGAACACACATGATTTCCCCTCCTCCGCCAATTCCAGTACCAGTTTTTGAATCTCTGTTTTGGCTCCCACATCGATGCCGCGTGTGGGCTCATCCAAAATCAAAACCTTGGGATCCGTTGCGAGCCAGCGGGCAAGGATGACCTTCTGTTGATTGCCGCCGCTTAAATTCTTGACCAATTGATCGGGAGAAGGAGTGACGATCCCCAGCAATTTAATATACTTCTCGGCAATCTCATCCTGCTTTGATCTGGACAGAAATTTGAACCATCCATAGCGCGCCTGCAAAGCAAGAATGATATTTTCACGAATAGTCAGGTCCCCCACAATTCCTTCCGCCTTACGATCTTCAGGACACAGGGCAATTCCGCGTTTCAGCGATTCGAGGGGAGAAAAACGGTTCACCTTCTCGCCGGCCACAACCAGCGAGCCACAATCCGGAGAATCGATTCCGAAGATCAAACCTGCCATCTCTGTGCGCCCGGAGCCTAACAGTCCAGCGATTCCCAATATCTCATGGGCATATAACTCCAGATCCATCGGCTCCAGCGACCCTTTCAGCCCCAGCGCTTTTACGTCCACCAGGGGTTCTTTATCTTTCTTTTCCTCCCTCTGGAGATTTCACCTTTGATATCGCGTCCAGCTCGGTCAAACTGCGCCCCAACATTTTGGCCACCAATTCAATGCGTGGTAGAGTGGCAGCCTCGAATGTGCCAACCAGCTTGCCATTGCGAAGAACCGTGATGCGGTCCGCAACTTGATAGACCTGATCCAGAAAATGCGTGATGAAAATAATTCCGATGCCTTCACCTTTCAACTTACGCATCACTTCAAAGAGCAAGTTCGTTTCATGAATATCCAGACTGGAGGTTGGTTCATCTAAAATCAGCACCTTGGCGGACAGGACATCCAAAGCACGGGTAATGGCAACCATCTGTTGGACGGCAACCGAATAATTTCCCAACGGCTGGGTAACATCGACTTCAATACCTAATCGGTTAATCGCCTTATAAGCCAATTCATTCATCTTTCGCCAATCGATGCTTCCAAAGCGATAAGGTTCGTGCCCCAGCATAATATTTTCGGCAACAGAAATATTGGTGCAGAGATTGATCTCTTGATAAACTGTGCTGATGCCAAGTTCTTGAGAATGTTGTGGTGATCGTACCTGAATAAGTTTCCCATTCAGCTCAATTGTGCCCTTATCAGGTTGCTCCACACCCGTTAAAACCTTGATGAGGGTGGATTTTCCGGCCCCATTTTCCCCCATCAGCGCATGGATCTCTCCCTTTCTCAATACAAAATCGACATTCTCAAGGGCAATTACACCCGGAAACGATTTGGAAATTGCCGTCATCACTACAACATTCTGAGTGTCTGCCATCGTATAACCTGTCTATGAACGATCCGTATATCTTCTAGGATAGAGAAGCGACAATCTTGCTTCTTGCCGCTTCTCTATCGACTAGATTAATCCAGGCACTTGTGCAAGGACTTTGCCCGCACCGTCAATTTTTAGTACTGGCGGCTCGGCAACAATTCGGCAGCTTTGTCCGGATAATAGACCGTCTCGTTAGTGAGCACTTCCTTGTCGATCGGTTGGCCATTCATGAGCTTCAGGGCCATTTCGAAAACTTGCGGTCCCAGTAATGGATTGCATTCAACATCAGCCTGGAACCATCCATCGACCATCGCCTGGAAGCCACCGCGCGTGCCGTCCACAGATACGATCTTGAGATCGCCCGGCTTTACCCCCGCAGCCTTCAAGGCCTCAATACCGCCGACTCCCATATCGTCATTGTGGAAGAAGATGCCCTGGAAATCAGTACCGTATTTGTATTTCTGCAGGAAAGCCTGCACCACTGGAAGCGCTTCGGCGCGAGTGAAGTTACCTGTCTGAGAATCCAAAATCTTGATGTTGGAATTGAGGGCTTCGCGGAAGCCTTTTGCGCGGCCAACTGCTGCGCCGGAGCCGGTGGTTCCAGAGACCTCCAGGATGGCACCCCCATCGGGCAGGAGTTTATTGAACTCTGCAGCAGCGCGCTTGCCTTCCAATTCCATATCGGAACCAATGTGAGCTGCATACAAGGACGCATCGGCGCTCACGGTGCGGTCTACGATGATGACAGGGATGCCCGCGTTGTGGGCTTCGGTCAAAACAGCATCCCAACCATCTTCAACCACTGGAGGGAGCGCGATCACACTTACACCCTGCTGGATACAGGCGCGTACAGCCGAGATCTGATTTTCCTGTTTCTGCTGGGCATCAGAGAACACTAATTGCTTGATCCCCAATTGTTGGGCTGTCTGCTTGAATGAAGCGGTATCCGCCGTGCGCCAGTCGCTTTCGGCGCCGAGCTGGGGGAAACAAAGGACCATGTCAGAGTATTGGCAATTGGGGCCGCAGGCAGCCTCTCCAAACGGTTGGGCAGAGGCAGACGTGGCAGCAGGCGCCGATGTAGCAGCAGGAGCCGAGGTGGCAGCAGGCGCCGACGTGGCAACGGGAGCCTGCGTCGGTTGAGCGGCCGGCTGACAGGCTGTCAAAGCCATTGCGGCTACGATAACCAGGAAAACTACTGTCTTGAAGCGAAACATGATCTTCTCTCCTTTTGTAGGGTTCCAATTATTTCTCCTTACGGAGTTTACAGTGCGGTATAATGGAATTAACGAGAGATTTCCCTCAAGAGGGTTTCTCTCCGCTCGGAGCGCTTGCTTGGGGACGCCAATCACTGAGCAGGCGCTTCATTTTTTTGAATCACGATCATTTGTTCTCCAGATTCACCTCCTTCATGTCGTATACCTTTGAGCGCAATGAGCTTTGCCGTACCACTAAAGTTGGAGCTAACATTATCGACTGGGGCTCATTGAATTCTTCCCCTTCCCAGCCCATCTCAATAATTTTTATTACCTCTTCCACGGCCACTCTGGCAACTTGATCCTGATCTTGCTGGATCGTCGTCAGGGGTGGCCAGAAATAAGCAGATTCCGCGATGTTGTCAAAGCCAACAATGCCAAGATCTTTCGGGGACACTTTTGCCTCTTTGGCAGGCGATCTGCAAAACACTGAGGGCCATCTGGTCGTTCGCAACAAATATGGCATCCATTTCGGGATAGGTTTCAAAAAGTTTTCCCGTCGCTTGAGCGCCGCTGGCGGAGGACCAATTCCCCTCAGCCCAATATCTATCCAGAGGCTCAATCCCGGCTTCCTTCAGAGAATCCTGCCAGGCAGCCATTCGCTGGCGGGCTTCCCACCAATCCAACGGCCCTGAGATATGACCTATGTTTCGATAACCCTGCTCAAATAAGTGAGACATCGCCATTCGTCCACCGTTGTAATTATCAATAGATACAACGGATATATTTTCCTGTGGCCTCATCGCAAGATAAACTACCGGGATTTTCAAATCCGCTGGAAGCTTATTAACCCAATCCCGGTTTTCTCCTACCTCTGGAACTGCCCAAATAATCCCGTCAACCTGGCGAGAGAGGAATGCATGAAATATGGGCACAATATTGTTTGCATCAAAACGAGGCAATTCCTTTAGGAGCAGGGCGTACCCTGCCGCCTCCGCGGCTGTTGTAATGCCGTTGAGCGTACGAGACGGGCCAATATATTTCAACCCAGCAGTCACGACTCCCAGCGTGTAGCTGCGCTGGCGGATCAAGCTCCTGGCCAGGGCACTGGGCCGAAAGCCTAACTCTTCTATAACTTCTTGAACTCTCTGGCGTGTTTCTGGGGAAACATCCGGTCGCTGATTAATCACGCGTGATACGGTCTGGGTGGATACACCTGCACCCAAGGCAACTTGTTTGATAGTAGTTCTTCCACTTTTTCTGGTCATGTTATCGTTCCCGTTATCGATAACATTATAGCAAACATGTTTACTTTAATCAAGCACCAGTTTTGTGAAAAACCGAACGAGGTGATTTACCGGTCGAATTCATTCTCAGAATCGAAAATCTGGCAATTTGTCAGAGGCCGCCAGCGGAGTGAGACCATGCGGTCTGACGCGCAGTTGGCCGAGGAGGCACAGCGCGGCAGCGATTTGTCTTTGTGGGCATTTCTGTGAGAAAATAAAGTAGATCTAGGATCAGCCTGGAGAATAGCATTTACGAATATTGCGTACAAATCTTCGAAGTGTCACTCGGTCGTTTCCCTTTGCTGTCAATTGGAAGGCTCGTGGGTTTCGACCTTTAGGGGCGTGGTTAGCCCCTTCGTCTGCCGTTGCTGCCACAGGGGTTTGCCTGCCAGCACCAGGCCAACCGCAATCATCGAGATACCGATGTATTGGATTGGAAACATCAACGCCATCAAGATCAAGGCGAAAACCGGCTTGGGTAAAACCACCGCCAACAAAGCCGCCATTACGCCCAGCGTTGCCGCGGGAGCCGGAATTGCGGGGAACAAGCTGCTGAACGAAAGTCCAAGCGCAGCGCTTGCAAACATCATCGGCAGGAACTGCCCACCTTTCCAGCCACTGGCCAGCAGCAGGTTAATCAGCACCAAACGGGCCAGGCCAATGAGGAGTAGAATCCAGAATCCTAATTGGGCCGCCTGGTCATAAGCCTGCTGGAGTTGGTGCTGGCCCGAGAAGAGCATCAGGGGCAGCCACTGCGCCGTCAAACCCAGGACGAGGCCGGCGATCGCTCCACGCATTACGGGCTTGGTCCGCAGGGGGGCAACCAGCCTCTTTGTCCAGCCTTGCAAGGCAAGAAACAGGCTGCC
Organism: uncultured Chloroflexia bacterium; assembly: GCA_963702935.1. GTDB lineage: Bacteria > Chloroflexota > Anaerolineae > Anaerolineales > Anaerolineaceae > DAOTWA01. Next base: position 4,872,799 of record OY969772.1, on the reverse strand, counting down.
GGCCACGACCCCGATCAGTCCCATGGGAATACTCCAAAGGAGATCAGTCCACTGGAACTGTTCGGCCATATTCAAGAATCCTCCGCTGTACATCCCTCCGAGCAGCTCAAGAAATGCAAAAGTGCCCACCGCCAGCGCGATCAGATTGGGCCAATTGCGCAGAAATCTCACCAGCCGGTTGCCTTCTTGCGCCGGTTGGGGCAGGTCCAACCGGTCGCGCAGTTTATGGGTCAAATCGCCTACCCGGGTGCCCAACCCGCCGAGCAAATCTACAATAGCCGCTTCTGGGCCGAGGCTGGCGCCAAAAATCAGGGAAACCGAAGTGGTAGTCAGGCCGTGCGGCAAATGGCTGTAATCCAGCCGCCCTGTCTGGAGGATACTGGATATGGCGTCGTTTATATTTTTGGGATGGTCACCCAGATAACGCTGGCAAACTCCAACCAGGATTCCCCCCAGGGTGCAGATGAGGAGCGTCTGTAAGGGGAGATGGATGGGAACTCCATTCCAGAGCAGATTCTGTCCCCACTCGATAAAATGAAGGAAGCCTGCCGTGAGAGCGCCAACCAAGCCACCTGCTAAGGCGGCAGCCAACCCCAAGAAGAGGCTTTTCTTTTTCATTCGACTCCGCTGGCCGGTGGTTTATAAGCGCTCCACAGCGCCAGCGCCAGCATCAGCACGGACAGCGCCAGGTAGATATAGTTCTGGTATGCGCCGGGCGGGGTATGCGCGAAGGTGACCGGCTTGATGCGACCAACCAACATGCGCCCCAGCGTCTCCAGCAATTGCACGCCCCACATCAACGGCACCAGCGAGCGGTAGCGCAGGATCACTACCCATTGCAGCAGGGCGTAGATGAGCTGCTCGCCGCCCCACAACGCGAAGGCAAAAATGACTTCGTTCGCGCCGCTCACGGCCATGTTCATCCCGGCGATGCTGCCTGCACCCCCGTCGGGCGCGAAGATGTGGATGCAGCTTCGCACGGTACCGATAGTGGCAATAAGGATGAAGAGGTAAAGGGGGAGCTGCGAACCGCGGAGGGTGTTGTCGGCTTTAGCGGGCAGCAAAATTCCAAGAATATTTTTCATGGCTCAATCTCCACGAGCAGGTTAGCGCTGTGACGAATGGACGAACCGGTTAATGGCGTCTGCCACCTGCTGCGGCTGGTCGAAGTTGTCGAAGTGGCTGGCGTTCTTGACCCATTCGATTTGGACGTTGGGACATTTCGTGGCTGCGTCCGCAAAAATAGACGGCGGCTGGGCCGGGTCGCTATCGGCTTGAAGCTGCAGCACCGGGAAGGGGAAATCGTTCTTGCAGATTTTGCCCAGGGCAGTATCCAGGTCCCAGTTCTTGCCCAAGAAATACTTGGGATTCATCTCGGCTACTCCCGGGCGGGAAAACTCATAGACCAGGTAATCGCGATCCGCCTTTTGGAAAGGGGTCGCCATACGGCTTTTATAGACGAAATCAATCCACCAGCCCGCATCCTGCATCCAATAGGTGGCAATCCAGTTATTCCTGAAGAGAAGCCATTGGGGTTTCTGAAGATACCCGCCAATTCTGCCGATTTTATCCTTTTGGATGAGGTCCGCTTCCATGCGGACGTAGCCCAGGATAAGTTCCGGGTGGTCGCTGACCAGCACGCTGCCGATAATGGCGCCCCAATCGTGCGAGACGACGTAATATTTCTGAACGCCCAGGCTGTCCATCAAAGCGACGATCTGCCCGGCGACGACGTGCCAATTATAGTCCTCATCTTTCAAGTCGGAGCGCCCGTAACCCTTCATATCGATGGCGATCAGCCGGTAATTGGGTTCCACCAACGGCAGGACTTTGCTCCACGAATACCAGCCTTCAGGCAGGCCATGCAGGAATAAGATCACCGGACCCTCAGGATCGCCCTCGTCCACGTAATGCCACTGGACGCCGTTCACGACCCGCTCCTGTTGATTGAACTCCGCATCCATCGCTTCGTGCGTGGCCTGGAAATCTTCGCGGAATTGCTTATACTTCGCGGCCATCTTTTTTGCCCGCAGGGGGGCGAAAACCCGGACGAAAGCGGCTACCAGCAAGCCAATGCCGGTCAGAATAATCAGGGCCCACTTCAGAAAATTGCTCATCCCAACACGCTCCTTGTGGTATAATATACATTGTATAAATTATACGCGGTATAAATATTGTGTCAAGAGTTGTTCCCCCGTATTTCGTACTGTGTATATTCGATAACCCCAACACAGAAGGATATTTCGCTTATGCCGCGGCCGAAAAAAACTGCCAGTGAACTCCAAGCCATGCGCGAGCAAATCCTCGACACAGCCTACGCTATTTTGCAGGCAAATTGACCCTACGCGCTCACCAGTCGGGCGATCGGAGAACGGATGGGGGTGGCGCACATGTCGCTCTTTACCTATTTCAAGAATCAGGCAGCCATCCTCGGCGCCCTGCGCGAACGCGAGCTGGCTAAATGGCACGCCAAACAACAAACCTTTGAGCGGCGCGCCCAAACGGAAGACGTTACGCAAGTTGTGCAAGCGTTGTTGGAATTCTATATTGCCTTCGCCAACGAGGACCCTAACCTGTACTATCTGGCCTGGGTGATGCCGGAAATGGGCGCTGAGAGCCCGGCGGAGAACCGCCGGCGCATGATGGCGACCGTCGAGCACCTGGCCAATCTGCTGGAGTTGGGCATGGAGCGCGGTGTTTTCGAGAAACGCGCCCCGTTCCTGGCGGCCAGCACCGTGCTTGGGATGGTGAACATGCCCTTCATCCTGTTCCAAAGCGGCAAACTAATCGACGCGACCTTGCGCGACAGCATGGTGGATGAAGTGCTTTCCGCAGCGATGACTTATCTGAAGAAGTAATTTCATCTACCTCTCAATTGATCTCACTCGTCCGCATCGCGATCCACGAGCGATTCGACTGCGGCAATAATCTTTGCGTAGCCAGTACAACGGCAGAGATTGCCGGCTAACCCCTCGACGATCTCCGCACGGCCCGCGCTCGGATGGTCTCGCAGCAATGCGGCTGCTGACATCACGAAGCCGGGAGAACAGAAACCGCATTGAGAGCCGCCATACTCGGCGATTCGCTCCTGAACCGGGTGAGGGGTCTCGAGGTTCCCTAATCCTTCAATCGTGACGACCGTTCGGCCCTCCACTTTTGCGACCGGTATCAGGCACGAATTCACCGGCTGTCCGTCCAGCCAGACGGTACAGGCGCCGCATTCACCTTCACGGCAACTGATTTTTGTGCCTTTTACCCAGCCGGTCCCGTAGAACGTCGGCCAGAATCGCGTCGGGGTCTACGTCGATTTTAATGGGTTGGTTGTTGGCAGTGAACTGCACTCGCATAGGGTGACCTTTCTAGGCTTCCGCTAACCCCAGGATGGCCAGCACTTGCTCCTGGAGGAGATTGCGCGCCACCTGCAGCCGGTAATGACGCGAGGCGCGAAAATCGTCGATGGGTTTAACGTCGTCTTCGATCCCGGCATATACTTCTGGTCTCATTGCCGCCTGCACCGGTTTCCCGATCAAGGCTCGCTCCACACTTCTGAGCCGCACCGCTGTCGGTGCGACTGCGCCCATGGCAATTCGCATTTCCCGAATCACCCCGGATTCCTCTTGCAGGATGATGGCCAGATTGAGGATCGCAATGGCCATGGCTCGTCGTGGCTGCACTTTACGGAACACTCTACACGTCCCGGAAGGCGGAACATCCATGTAGAATGAGTATACGATCTCGCCTGGCGCCAAATCTACCTGGCGATACCCTTTGAGGAAGTGGTCTAAGCGCACATCGCGCAATTCACCATCCTGTTGGGCGATCCGCACCCTCGCATCGTACGCCAGGAGAGCAGGAACCATATCTGCCGCGGGAGATGCATTGGCAACGTTGCCGCCCAGTGTGGCGAGGTTGCGCACCTGCGGCCCGGCGACCTGTCGGGCAGCGTCAGCCAGCAGGGGTACAGACTGTTGTATCGTTTCCGACCGGATCAGGTTGGCGAGCGTGACACAGGCTCCAATCTCGACCCGGTGGTTCGTGAGGGAGATTCCCTGCAAATCTGTGATCCGGGTGATATCTACGACCGCTTCTACGGGCGGTATTTTCTTCTCTTCCAGCGCCAGGATGAGGTCCGTTCCTCCGGCGATCAAACGAGCGCTTACGCCGTGCTTCTCGAGCAGGTGCAGCGCCTGGTGCAAATCCGATGGCAAGAAATATTGGTTAAACCACATGGTGAGCGTCCCCTGGTTGCTCGTTGAAGCTTTTCAACAGGAGTTTGACCTTGCTGAATTGAGCGTACAAATGGTCGTAATAGGCGATGTTTGCGCTTATGGGTGAAACCTGAAAGGTGCGGTGCACCATGGCTGTAGCTGCTTCACGGGGAGAAGGAAAATAGCCAGCGCCGACGGCGGCCAGGATTGCAGCCCCCAACGCGCTATCGGAGCGAACGCCGCATAATTCTCTTCCCAAGACGTCTGAAACGATCTGGCGCCAAAGCGGGTTCTTGCTGCCGCCTCCCGTGAAGCGCAGATTCTCCCATCCCAAGCCCATCTCGCTGAAGGTCTCGGCGATATCGCGCAGAGCGAAGGCTACCCCTTCGAACAAGGCGCGGGCCAGGTCGCTTCGAGTATGATGACGACCCAGGTTCAAGAAGGCGCCCCTTGAGCCAGGCTGTGAGCTCGGGGATCCCATCCCCACCAGGTAAGGCATAAAAAAGACGCCGTTCGCGCCGACCGGGCTCCTGGCCGCATCTGCGGTAATCAAATCGAAGAGCGCTTTTTCTTCCATCGCATACCCGGCCAGGAAGTTTTCGATGAACCACCCGACGCTATCGCCGCCGCACTTGGTCGTGCCTCCGGTCACGTACATACCTTCCACGTAGGGATAACAAAACATGGATTTGGCGACCAGCGTAGCGCCCGGCAACCGCCGGGGGAGGGTGGTGCGCATCACTCCGTTTGTGCTCAAGCTGACGATGCCCTGGCCTAATTGCACCAGGCCGGCGCCCAGGGCCGCCGCGGCGCCATCATTCAATCCGGCAATGACCGGCAACCCGGGCGGGAGCCCGGTGCGCTCGCAAATATCGCGCTGCAGCTCGCCCGCGACGGAAGTCGAAGCAATGCTGTTGGGCAGCTTGCGGACATCCACTCCTAGCGCCGCGAAGAATTCCTGGTTCCAATCCTTCCCCCCGGGACTGCTGCTATATTCATCGACTGCCCTGCCTGTCAGCGAGGCGAGGAGAAACCCCTTTGTATCGAAAATATGCTTCGCGGCCCCTAACTGTTCGGGATGGTTTTGGAGCGCCCAGTAGAGTTGCACACCGAATGACGATTCCGGCATGCCCAGCCCGACCCACCCGGCGCCGGCTTTTTCAAGGAGCTCTGCGCACAAGTGAGTCGCCCGCTGATCTTGCCAGATCGGGCAACGGCCTAAGGGTGAGAAATGTTCGTCGGCGAGGATCAAGCTAGGGCCGTGGCAAGAAACTCCTAGGGCCAGGATTTTCCCGGTTTCTTCCTTTAATTGAGCCGACAGATCGGCCAACACTCGAAAAATGGATGCGATCCATTCCTGAGGGTCCTGCTCGGCCCAACCATCGGCCGGCCTGAAGGTGTGGATGACTTGCTGCGTTTGGGCGCGCAGGGCCCCATCCATTTCGAACGCCACAGCTTTACACAGAGTTGTGCCCAGATCGAGGCCAATTACGAGGGGTTCGACCATTTCTTACTTCCATCCGAGGCTTGCATGGCTATAAAAACACGTTCCGGAGTAGCCGGAATGTGGGTGACTTGGGCGCCGACCGCATCGTAAATTGCGTTCGTGATGGCCGGGGCAACCGAAGACGTCGGGATCTCAGCCAGTCCCTTGAGACCCAGCGCGCCGATTGGCGAGGGGAGATCGAGAAAATGCACCCGGATCTCGGGCATATCGGCGAGGCTGGGGATGATGTAATTGGTGAAGCCGGTGTTGACCGGAAGGCCTTCGCGGGTGAGATATTCCTCGCTCAGGGTAAATCCCATTCCCATTACGGCGCCGCCTTCCACCTGCGCGGTTGCCCCGATCCGGTTGAGGATGGCGCCCGCATCGTGAAAGGCTTCGATCCGCAAGACGCGGGCTTCTCCGGTAATCGTGTCGACCTCGACTTCGGCCCTATAGGTCGCATATCCGAACTGGTTGATCGGTCTCTCCGACTTGCCGGATGGGCCAAGCGCCGTCGTCAGGGGGGCCTGGAAGCTTCCGGTGATCTTCAGGCTGACGCCCATCGTCCTGGCTTCTGCGAACAACGCCTGGATGGGGATTTCTTTCTCCGCGGCTGAGACGCTCAGGCCATGGAATTCCACCTGTTCGGGGGGAACGTCCAGCAGCTCGCCGGCGAGGGGGCGCAGCAAACCCTGTAAGTTGAGGCAGGCCTGGTGGGCGGCGTTCCCCGTCAGCGTGCTCTGGCGAGACGCGCCCGTTCCACCCGCTTCGGGCGAATCCGTATTCGACCCCTCCCAGCGGATCATGTCGACCGGGTAGCCGTTGAACGCTCGGGAAGCCACCAGGATCAGCATGGCTTCGAGGCCTTCCCCTAGATCCGAGGCGGCCGTGCGCACCAGGAGCGAGTCGTCCGGTTGGACGCTCAGCTCAACCGTGGATTGATCGAGGTGCCCGAAATGGTAGTTGACCCCCTGGAAGGAACAGGCGAACCCTACCCCGCGTTTCTTCATGGCCTACGCCTCCAGGGGAATGTCGAAATGTTCCGCAGCGGCCTGGATGGTCTCACGGATGTGGATGCCCGGCGGGTACGGGAATCCGGTGACAGTGAGATCGCCTTCACGAGCGGCGTTCTTCCAGCGCAAGGCGAGGGGGTGGATGGAAAGCGCTCGGGCGGCCCGGTCCAGGTGGCTCTCGTTGGCGAAATTCACCCCCGGCATACCCCAGGCGCGCATTGCGCCCATGGGAATGTTATTCGTATAGACAACGGTTGTATCCACCTGGATATGGGGGATGTTATAGGGCCCACTGGCGCCGATCGAAGCGAAGGAGAAGATCCCTTCTGCCCAGTGGGCGTATGCGCCGGAGTCCGTGCGGATCTGGTAATGAGCGGCGGTGATCGTCCCATCCCGGCGAAAGCCCATCCGGATTGTGATCCATTGTGGATGGCGCTTGGTGTGGGTGATAAAGAGCTCTTTGCGATCGAAGGCAATGCGAACCGGGCGCCCCGAAAAATGGGCCAGCAGCGCCAGGTAGGCGGTCAAAAGGCCATCGTCCTTCCCGCCGAACGAGCCGCCCGTGTAGGGCTGGATGACGGTCACGCGCGCTTCCGGGATCTTCAATACTTGTGCTGCAATCTGTTGTTCCGTGTAGACGCTGTGACAGCCCACCCAAAGGGAATAAGCGCCGCCCGTCTGTGGAACGATCAGGCCGTTGTCGGGCTCGAAGTAACAATGCTCGATCGCCGGTGTCTGGTAGGTATCCTCTAAAATCAGCTCGGCCTGTTTGTACCCGTCCTCTTAGAATTGCCTTTAGACAGGTGGATCTCGGTCAGAATGTTTCCCGGGCTTTCGGAATGCACGAGCGGCGCGCCGGGTGCGAGTGCGTCATCGATCGAAAATACTCCGGGGAGGGCGTCCAGGTCCAACAGAATCTTCTGTTCGGCTCGTAGCGCCGTATCTTTGTCCTCAGCGGCGATGAGCGCCAGCGCGTCGATGTACGAGCGCACTTTCTCGTCAGCCAAGATTGGCTGGTCGAGCCTGGTCTTCCCCAGCCGGTTGATCCCAGGGATATCCTGGGCGGTTACGACGGCATGGACGCCGGGAACGCGCCTGGCTTCGCTCACGTCGATGCGACGGATGAGTTCATGTGGGATGGGTGTACGCACCACGTGGCCATACAGGCAGCCCGGCGCGGTGAAATCGCTCGGGTATTTGGCCTGGCCGGTCGTCTTTGGCAACGCCGAGCGGAGCGTGCTTTTCAGTTCAGCTTGACTTACATCCATCGGTTCAACCCTTGATCCCGCCTAACTGGAGGCCGGAGATGATATAACGCTGGATGATCATGAATAATGCGATCAACGGCAGCGTTGACAGGATGGCAGCGGGGATAAGCAGTGAATATTGTACGTTGAATTCGCCGATGGCGGACGCCATAGTCGTCGAAATCAGGCGTTTCTCCTGAGTGGAGATGAACGTCGTGGCAAACAGGTATTCATTCCAGGAAAGGATGAACACAAAAGCGAACGTCGAGGCCAGCCCGGGCAGCGAAATTGGCAAGATGATTTTGATGAGAGATTGTAGACGATTGCACCCCTCTACCATGGCTGACTCTTCCAGCTCGCGTGAGGTTGCCCCGAAAACCGTGCGTAAATTCCAGATCGAGAAGGGTAGATTGAGCAGCGTATTCGCCAGGATCAGAGGGATAGGGGTGTCATACACGTTGAACTTTACCGCCAGCACGAACAGCGCAATCGCCAGGAGAATGCCCGGGAAGGTGGGGACGACCATCAGGAAGCTCATCATCCAGGTTCGCCCGGGGAAATTGAAGCGAGAAAACCCATATCCGGCCGGAATGCCCAGCAGCATGGCGAGTAACCCCGCCGAGCCTGCCACGACCAGGCTGTTGCCAAATGCGCGCACGTACTGGGGGTTACGCAACATGGCGACATAATTCAGCGCTGTCCAGGAGTGGGGAAGCACGCCCAACGCAAATGGCTCGGTAGAGGGACGGAAAGACGATAGGATCATCCACAGGTAGGGAAGAATGTACACAAACGCGAGGATGGAAATGGCAGCGTAACATAGAATTCGAGCCCAAACGGGTAGGCGGTTGATTAACATCCTTTACTCCTTGTCCATCGCTCGCGGCACGAAGATGGATACCGTTATGGATATCGCAAACAGGATCATGCCGATCGCGGCTGCTTTCCGAATTCAAACCCCTGGAAGGCCGTCCGATAGATCAGGGTAGCCAGGATTTCTGAGCTGTTGACGGGCCCACCCTGGGTCATGATCCAGGTAAGATCGAAATAGCCGGCAGTGGTCACAAAGTCGAATATTCCAAGGGTCAGCAGGGTGTTCTTGAGGTTTGGAATGGTGATGAAAAAGATTTGTTGGAGGCCGTTGGCGCCATCCACAACCGCTGCTTCAAAAAGGCCAGGGTTGATGGATTGCATCGCCGATAGGATCATCAACAAATAAAACGGGGTGAACATCCAGACGTTGGTGAGCGTTACCGCAAGGAGGGCGTATCTTGGATCTCCTAGCGGCCCGAACAACACGTTTGAGCCCGACGATTTCAAAAGGATGGCGATCGGGCCCACTTGAGGATGGAGCAATAGTCGGAAAATAATGGCAACAACGGTGGGGGAGATTGCCCATGGAATGAGGAATAAGGTTCGCGCGGTGCGGATGAACGTCCGGCTGAGCGGGAACGAGTTGAGAATCAGCGCTATGCAGAAACCGAATATCAGATGCAGCAGGGTGGCGACCCCGGCGTAGAACAGGGTTTGCAGCAGGATATGTCCAAAGAAGGAGTTTTTCCAGATCGCGGTGAAATTCGCAAAATTAGTGAAGTGTGGAGCAATCGTCATGCCCTTGGGGCCGGCGAATACACTCAGGAAGGCGACGTAACCGCTGGGGTATACCGAGAGAGCGGCAAAGAAAAGCATGGCAGGCAGGACAAACCAGTATGCAGGCGAAATTTTTATTTTACGCATACCAACTCCGGATTTGAGCCATCGATGATGGAGCGCTTGCCTGCGCAGATACTATTTCTGCGCAGGCAAGCATTGCATAGGGCCGGTTAATTCAAATCGTAATTCTTGAGAACGTCGTTCCACTCGGCTGCGGCTTTGTCTAGCGCATCTTTGGCGCTCATCTGGCCCAGGTAAGCGGCCTGCAGATAGTTCCGCATGATGGTGTTGAGCTTGGTGCTCTCAGGATACTGGTTGGCTGGAATGACGCCTGGCTGTTTCACGGCTTCGGCAGCAGCGGCAAGCGGGCCGTCCTTATACTTGGGCAGATCGAATGCCGACACGACCGGGGGAATGTTATCGGTCGCATCGTTCCAGCGGGTCAGCACATCGTCGCTGGTCATGTATTGGATGAATTTCCAGGCTGCTTCCTTATGCTTGGATAGCGGAGAGATGCCCAGGGCTGTGCCGCCGGTGATGTTGCCGGGCTGGTCGCCCACGACCATGGGGGCCACACAGATCTTGAAATCTGGGTGGGCTTTCTGGATGACGCCGATGTACCAGGGGCCGTCCTGGAACATCGCCAGCTTGTTGCTGACGAACAGGTCGATCATCTGGTTGATGTCCATGCTGGTGTAGCCTTCCGGAATGTAAGGCTGCAAGCTGATTAAATATTCCAGGGCCTTCACACCTTCAGGCGTGTTGAACGCGGCGCGGTTATTCTCGTAGATCTTCCCGCCCGCCTGCAGCAGGAACGGCCAGAACTGCCATTCGGTCGCGAAATCGGTGGAGGAGCCCACCAGCCCGAAGCCGTAAGTGCCCTTTGACTTGTCGGTCAGCTTTTGCGCGATCTCGGTCAGGTCATTCCAGGTCCAACCCAGCTTCGGCGTTACCACGCCGGCATCTTCCAACATCTGGCAGTTCATCAGAAACACCGACGAGCCTGCCCGCCAGGGGATGGCGTAGATCTTATCTTGATACATGGCGTACGACTTGCCCGCTGTGGTGAAGCGAGTATCGAAGTCGTTCATGTCAACGAGATCGTCCAGTGGAGCGATCAGGTTGTTGCTGACGGCGTCTGCTGTCCAGAAGGTCATGAAGACGTCAGGAGGGTTGCCGGCGTTCGTCGTCAAGACCAGCTTGTTGTAGGTATCATTGGCTGGAACACTATCCACCTTGACTTTGATATCCGGATTCTTGGCTTCGAACTCTTTGACGTAATCTAGCTCGATGTCAGGATTATCTGCCTGGCGCATATAGGTGATTTCGACTGGCTCAGCGGTAGCCGGCGCGGCAGTGGGTTGTTCGGCGGCTGGCGCCGAAGTGGGCGATTCTGCTGCAGGCGCTGTTGGTTGTGCGGGTGCCGGGGTCGGTGTGGCGCAACTGGTCAGCACCATGCTTGCTAAAAGAATCACAGACAGGAACAAGCTAATTTTCCTCGCGTACATACTCTTTTCCTCCAAACATCCACTATGGTTGACGGATAACACTTGCTTCCGAATTTCAAGTAACCCCTCTCACCTCCTCCTTTTCATAGAAAATACTTGCCGTTCTCGAATATCTTTTTCCCATCCAGATAAATTTGACCTTCGCTGCGCAGGTCTTTAACGATATCCCAGTGCAAAGCAGACTGGTTGATGCCGTTGCATTCTGGATACGCTCTTCCCAGCGCCAGGTGGATGGTTCCACCGATCTTCTCGTCGAAGAGGATGTCGTAAGAGAAGCGGTCGACGCCGTAGTTGATGCCAACGCCAAACTCGCCTAGCCGCTTCGAGCCTTCATCCATTTCCAATAACTGCAAGAGCAAGGCTTCATTCCGCTCGGCGGTTGCCTTGACGACCTGGCCCCGCCGAAGCTCCAGGCGGATGCCCTGGACGAGCTGCCCCATGTAGACACCCGGGAACTCGAAATAAATGTGGCCTTCCGCGCTGTCGTCCACGGGCGCCGTGAAGACCTCGCCATCGGGCATGTTCATGTGCCCATCCGCCACCTCGTAGAGCCGGCCGTGCGTCGAGAACGTAATGTCGGTTTCTTTCCCCACGATGCGCACCGTTTCAGCGGCCTGGTAGACCTTTTGGATCTCCTGATAGCGAAGCGCTTCCTTTGACCAGTCGCGCAGGGTGGCGTTGAAGAAGAAAGACATCATTTCGTCCAGGTTGGTGGAGGCTTGCTGAGCGAAAGATTCGTTGGGAACGCGCACCAGCACCCAGCGAGTTAGCTCAGTACGCAGGGTCGAGATCTTGCCCATCGATTTTTTGTGAGCCGAGAGTTTTGCGGGTTCGATATCTGCGAACTCGCTGGGGTTGCGCGCGCCGCGCAGGCCGATGTAAACGTCGGCCCACTCCATACCCTGCGATTGCATCTCACACACCCAGTTGATCTGCTGGTTATCTCCGAGCTTCATCAGATCGCGCTCCAGGTACGCCGACTGAAATTCGACGAAAGGCAATCCACCGGCCCGCACTGCGGCCGTATAGACCGCTCTGGCAAGCGGGAAGGTCTCGACCTCCATCATTGTGATGAGCACGCGCTCCCCTGACTTCACGCCGGTAGAATAATTCACCAGGACGTCTGCTAACTGATTCCATCTTGGATCTGACATTCCGACATTCCTTTCCATAGATCCGCTCACTGAACCGATTGCGTTTTCATCCGTTTGCTCAACCAGGCACTGGTGTGAACGGCTGGCGCCAGCAAAGCGATATCCTCCGGGAGAACTTTGCCCTTTTCGGTGACAAAGGCACGGATGTATTCGGCCGGGGTACGGTCGAAATAACAGCCGGTAACCTGGAGAACAGGGTCGCCTGGCGCTATCCCCAGATCCTCCCGGCTGAATGGGGTGAGATGCTCATCCATTGGGTCGAAAGGGCTGATCTTTCCGGTATCGGCGAGGATGTAGACCGGGATCTCGGCCATCCTGCAAAAGACCGCCGCCGAGAAGGCGCCGACCTTGCCCACGACCGAACCATCCCGGTGGATGACCTCGGCTCCGGAGAGCATGCAGTCGGCCTTTCCAATCAAGGCCGGCATGGCTGCGTCGATCGTCAGTGACACGTCTATACTTTCTTTCGCCAGGCGGCGAGCCGTATCCCAGCCGTCGTTGTTCGGGCGCGAACTCGGTCACGAAGACCTGGCCAACTCTGTCGCGGCGCCACAGCTCGAGCAGGGTGTTGAGTACCGTTTCAGAGAACGTATGCGTGTAGATGCGCGCTCTCGGCGGCAGGATTTCCGTTAGCGCATCCGCAATCAGGCTGGCGTTTTGGGCTGCGCTGTCGATCGGCGTGTCATCCGCTTTCAGGAGTTTCTTGGCGTCCAAGACGTCTCTATTGGAACGGGCTGCTTCTTCCAGGCAGGATAACACGGCGTTGATGCTGTTCAGCGGTGGGGCGTAAGGGGGCAAGCTGTCCAGCAGATAGGCCGCGTTTTCGTAGGCCTCCTTCAAAAGGTCTGCCGTATTGCTGGCGCTGCTGCCCTCTACGACGGCTCGCAGCACCCGGCTGACCTCACGGCCTCCGCGCGCAGCGTGCAGCTTCAGCGTCTTGAACTGCCCGGCTAACTGGCGGACATCCTCACTGACCATCTTCTTTAAAGTTTCCCGTAGACCCAGCTTGGAATCAGTTCGCTGACCCTGCGGCTGAGCTTCATGTTCCACATTACGTTGACGCAGGCGGTGGGTGGGATCACCCCCAGCTCGGTAACAATCGCCGTGATCAGGTGCGCCGGTGTGGTATCGAACAGGTTGCCGGCGACGCTCACGCCGCTTTCGTACACCTTGTCGCCCAGGACATCGTGACTGGGAACGGGCTCGTTGCGGAAGGGCAGTCCAAGCAGTGTGGCGGTGTCGAATTTGAGCGTGTCGGTGGCAAAATAGAACGGGACGCCGTATTCGCGCGCCACAAGCGCCGTCAGGTAAGTGCCGGCTTTATTGAATACTGAACCGTCCGCCGCGACTGCGTCCACGCCGGCAAACGCGACGTTGCTGCGCGCCACCATCTCCGACAGGCCGGCGTCGATGCCCACTTCGACCGGGATCTGGCTCTTGTGCATTTCGTCGACCGTCCATAGCCCTTCGTTGGCCGGGCGGGCTTCCGTCACGAGTACCTTGAAGTTCTTGCCCTGCTCCTTGGCTCTGCGCAGCACCTTCCAGGTGGTCGAGCTCATACTGAACATGAAGACCGTGTCGCCGTCGTGGATCAGCTCGGCCCCGAACCCGGCCAGTCTGGTCAAGGCAGTATCGACCGTCTTGTGGAACTTAAGCTGAGTTTCCTTGAGGTGGACCTTCGCCTGGTCCAACGCGCAATCGGCGTCCATGTCCTCCTCGAGCGTGCCCAGCATCTGGTGCAGTGCATTGATGGGCGGCGCAAAAGAAGGGCAGATCTTTAAAATTGCAACTGCGGCCTGGTCCAGTTCCTGGAAAAGCTCAAGCAGGGAGTTCGCCTGGCTGTCTGTGACGACTTCTCCGAGCGCATCCATCACTTCTTTGGCCGTGTCGACCGCTCCGCCGATGACGTCTCGCACAATGCGCTCGATGACGAGATCTATAGCTGGATGGTTTGCCTGATGATTTATCCTTAACACCCCTTCTACCGCTTGATCGGACTTCTGCGGAACTCTTTGACCTCATCCATGAAGGCTTTGACGCGCCGGACGTCCACCTCATTCCAGATGTAGCCGTCGCGCTTGAAGGTGGTCCCGGTGATGGCGCCGTCCGCGATGCTCAGTTGAGCCTCGATGTTATCGACCCGCACACCCGTGTTTGCGAACACCGGCGTTTCTGGAACAACCGCTTTGACCAGATCGAGCGTTTGAGTCTCGGCTTCGACCCCGGCGGTGAGGCCGGAGACGCACAACGCGTCCGGATGATGGTTGAAAACGGTGGACCTGGCCAATCCCTGGATCTCACGGTCCGCCAGGTAAACCGATGCTTCGGGCAGGATGTTGAAGAACAAGCGCACGTTTTCGCCGTGAATGGAGTACTGGTGACGAATCGTCTTCCCGCAGTTGGTATTCCACAGACCGAAGTCGCTGGCGTAAACACCGGTAAAGATTTCACGAACGAACCGGGCGCCGGTGGCCACTGCCAGGTCGATCGAGGCCTCCGCATCCCACAAGACATTGACGCCAAACGGAATGTTGAGCGCTGGAGCCAGCTCCGACACGATCCGCGCCATACAGACCGTAGTGATGGGCTCGACTTTGGTCATGTACGGCAAGCTGCGCTCATTCGAGAACATGACCGCGTCGACTCCGCCTTCCTGGAGGGCGAGCATGTCGCCGCGGGCCCTTTCGACGACCCATTCCATTCCTTTCTTGGGGTCATAGCCGGGGTCCCCGGGCAGGGCTTCCAGGTGGCACATCGCAATTACCGGTTTATTCGTTCCAAAAAGTTCTGTAATCCAATCCATATTAATCTCCTTAGTAACGAAGCGACTGCAAGTGTTGACCTTGATCGATACGACCCAACGAGACGTTTTCAGGCAATATTCGACCCTCCATTTGGGTAAATGGCTCAAAAGGGGTTTTTCAATTTTTACCGCAAGTTGAAGAAGCTATTTACGGATAAACGATGCCCCGGTCAGGGGCGGATAATGAGCAATCTTCCATCACAGAATTTTGACACTCGATTCATCGACGACGTGGATCGTCGCATTGTTGCTTTTCAGAGCAGACACCAGATCTTTGGGGGGCTCTTGATCGGTGATGAAATGGTGGATGGCCTTGAAATCGGCGATGAAGGTAAAAGCGATCTTTTGAAACTTGGAAGAATCCGCCACGAGCACCACTTCTTTGGCGTTCTTGATCATCGTTTGTTTCACGGCGGCGTCGTCCATGTTGTATTCGGTCAGGCCGGCCTGAGAATCGACCGCGCCAACGCCCAGAAAGAGCCGGTCGACGAACAGCAGCTCCAGGGTACGGCGGGCCAGGTCTCCGACCAGGGAGGTTTCATTGGGCCGCACGATCCCGCCGGGGAGGATCAAGCGCACGTCTGACCGGTCGAAGAACAGGCTGGCGATGGGAATACTCGGGGTGATCACCGTGATATTGTGCGTCTCCCTCAAGTTCACCGCGATCTCGTAGGTCGTAGAGCCAATATCCAGGGCGATGCTGTCGCCTTCGGCAACCATCTCAGAGGCATACCGTCCCAGCATCTGCTTGATACTTTTGTTCTCCATGTTGCGCAAAGCCAGGGGGGGTTCGTAGCCGCGACCACGGGCGCTGACCGCGCCGCCGTGAATCCGGCGCACCAGGCCAGTCTTCTCGAGCTCAGTCAGGTCTCGCCGAATGGTCATGTCTGATACGTCGAAGGCTTCGGCCAGCTCCAGCACGTTTACTGAGCCTCGTTGTTCAACCTGTTCGATAATCTTGTTATGCCGCTGCTCGATCGTGTTCATATTGTGTTTATATAATAGTTAAGGATGTTTGTATGATACAATAAAAATGTTTGATTGTCAATAGATCAACTTTGTGGCGCGGCAAACCGCATCCGCTGCTGAACAGGACAGCGATCTCCTTAAAGTCTTCACTTCAGAGTGCGATCGCCCTGGGCTTTGTATCCGGTCAAGGGAAATTGCGTCTATTCCCGGCTTGCAGCTCCAAGACCGAGAGTCAGGCGCCCCGGGGTTTCCCCTGTATGCCATAAAAGAACAGCTCGTCGATGTCGAGCTTTGCCTGCCGTGATAAGCTGGGCTGAGCCAGTAAACCTTGCAGCGCCTGGATGTAAAGACGGACCGCCTCGCCGGACAGGTCCCGGCTGATCGCCCCCTGGTCTTTGCCCTGCTCGACCAGGCGCAGGATAAAAGGCTCTGTTCGGTCGTGATAATACTCCTCCATCAAGCGACGCGTCAGTTGATCGCTGGCCATTGCGGAGAGAATGAACTCCGGGTTGGACTGGTCCCTCGCTTCCGCGGTTATGGAGGACAATCTTTCGAGCTTCTCACGGAACGGGATCTCGCTCTCCAGAACCCGCTCGCTTTCCTTCATCTTTTCATCCAAAAAAGCGAAAAGCGCCTGGCGCACAAGGTTCTCTTTGCTCTGGAAGAAATTATAGATGCTGACCTGGGATACATTCGCCTTGCTTGCGATTTCAGCAATGGTGACATCCTTCAGCCCACGGCTCGAAAACAGCTCGAAGGCCGCATGGAGGATGCTCCTCATCTTCATTTCTCTGCGCCGTTGAAATCCATTCATTGATTGCCCTGGGGGTTATTCACGACTTTGACGAATGGGGCAAATGATCCATGATTCCATTTCCTGTTTTGGGGTAAGTTTCTACGTTTCATAAAAGTTTGCGATTTAAAGAATAACACAAATTGTGAAATAGAGCAACATAATATTTCATAAACTCATTGACACACCTGATTTCAGGGTATATAATGAAATCTAATGGAGAAATATTTCATAACTTATCGAGCAGAATCAATTCGGCAAGTCGACGATGGGTGTGGTGGGCTCTGCGTCTTCAAGACACAATTCACGACTTTTCGATCTGAAAAATGGAGGTCAGTATTCCTATGAAGCAAAACCAATCCAGCCAATCAGCCTTGGGCGTGGCCTTTTTCCGCGCCATCGAGAGCCAAAAGCCGGAAGCCAGGCGTATCTGCTACGATCCCTACGCCCGTGCATTTCTTCCTACAGTTTCATACGTCCTCGTGAAGCTGATCGTTGACAGCGGCTTATATGAACGCATGGGGCCAGGCGCGGTGGGATTTATTACCGTTCGCGAGCGCTATATCGATGATTACCTGAAAACTGGCCTGACTGAAGGGCTTGACCAGGTCGTCCTCCTGGGGGCCGGCTTCGATACGCGCGCTTACCGCATCCCCGGAATCGAGAAGAGTCGCGTTTTCGAAATCGATTACCCTGCGACCCAGGAAGTGAAGCGGAAGGGATTGAAAAAAGTCATCGATCCCCTCCCGGGTCATGTCACCTTCCTCCCGGTGGATTTTAACACCCAGTCGCTTGGTGAGCGCCTGCAAAGCGCCGGCTACGACGAGAAAGCCAAAACCCTGTTTATCTGGCAGGGGGTCACTTTTTTTCTCGAAGCGCAAGGGGTTGACAGCACGCTGGAATTTATCGCCAACCATTCCGGTCCGGGCAGCTCGGTGATCTTTGACTACATGTATAACGAAATCTTCCAGGATCCTCACAACAGTTACGGTAAGTCGCTGAAGCGGATAGCCAAGATGAGCGGCGAGGAATATATGTTCGGGATTGACCGCGGTCAGGTTGAACCTTTTCTGATCCGGCGCGGTTTCCGCAATGTGAATAATATGACTCTCGAGCAGTTAAAACAACGCTATTTCACCGGTCCAAATGCCGGGCGGGCAGTCCCCGCCGACATCGCCATCGTATCGGCTGTTGTGAACAAGGGTGAACGCTGACCATTTTTGTGCGCGGTCGAAAGGTAAGCGCGAATTGCGCAAAGCCCATCAGCGCCTTGGTCAGAACGGGAACCCCTCCAGGGTAACCTCTATTTTGAGGCAACCAAACCTTTGTGAAGCTGCAAAATCGCATGGAAGAGCTCAAATAGGGCGCTTACTCTTCGATGCGCGTCAAACGCCGGATCAGGTTTGCCTCCTGTGGATACGCTCGGACCAGATCTTCTCGCTCGCCTCCCGTATAATCTGCATCGACGTAACCGGGGGCCATCGTCGTTCCAATCAAGGCAAACCGACCTCCGTCTTTCAAATGGGAACCTTGCCAGACGCCGCGTGACGCCACGAACTGCACCCGCTGCCCGTGAAAAACGTCCTGGCCTAAAATTACCCGCTCGCTTTTCCCATCCGGGTAGAGGAAAAGCATCTCGACCGGGTCGCCCAGGTAGAAATGGTAAATCTCGTCGGTGGGCAGCCGGTGCAAAGCAGAAAAGCAGTTAGGATGGGTGTTATACAGGTAGAGAATTGCCGTCCCGTAGGGCCGGGCCTCTGCGTAGCGCTCCGGTAAGGTCTCCTGGCCCACCCATTCGGGCGAACAGTAAGTCTGGGCGTAGAACCCACCTTCGATGGGAAGGGGCTGCATCTCGTAAAAACGCATCAATTGCTCGGCTAAACTGTCTGCATCATCCATTTTTCCCTCGCGCTTTCCATTAGCGGGGCGACGCCCCTATTCCTGATGGGAGATAAATTCACGCACTTGTTGTTCCAGGTCACGGACGGCTTCCAGGATTTCGTCCTCATCCACGCGGGTGATCTTGCCGGCTCGCATCACCACCTGCCCGTGGATCAGGACGGTATCCACGTCCTCCCGCCCGACGTTATACACCAGCAATGCGAAAGGATCGAAGACCGGCGTGCTATGCGCGCGTCCCGTGCGCAGCAGGAGCACGTCCGCCAGCTTGCCCGCTTCCAGGGAGCCGATCTGGTCGCCCAGGCCCAGCGACCGGGCGGCGTCTCGCGTGGCCATTTCGACGATTTTGGGGGTGGGCATCAGGGAAGGATCGTGGTTGGCCGCCTTCTGCAAGATGGCCGCCAGGCGCAGCGTGTACCAGAAATTCAGATCGTTGCCGCTGACCGGTCCATCCGTGCCCAGGGTTACCTTGACCCCCGAGCGCTGCATTTTGCCCACCTCAGCGATCCCCGAGGCAAGCTTCAAATTAGAGACCGGGCAGTGCGCCACCGTCACCCCACGCTGGGCCAACAGATCAAATTCATCTTCTTCCAAATGGACGCAGTGCGCCAGCAGCGTGCGGGGGGTGAGCAGCCCCAACCGGTCGAGGTGCTTGATCGGGGTGAGACCGTGATCCCGAATGCAGTTGCGCACTTCAGTCTCGGTCTCGCAAGCGTGGGTGGTGAAAAGCACGTCCCATTCCTGCGCCAGGGCGCCGGCCTGCCGCAGGTGGTCTGGGGAAACCGTATAAACACCGTGGGGTGGGACGCAGGGGACGATCAGCTCGTCCCCTTTATACCGCACGATGAACTCTCGCGCCAACGCATTGCGTTGCTCGAATTCGATGCCATCCGTCGTAGGCGCATCGAAGTAGACCATGCCGGTCACCAGGCGCAAACCCACCGCTCTGGCTGCCCCGGCCAGCGTCTGCGGGTACCAGAACATGTCCACCGCCGTCGTGATGCCGCTGCGCACCATCTCGATGTAAGCCAGCCTGGCCCCCCAGTACACCGTGTCAGGGTTCAAGAACCTGGCCTCCACCACCCACAACTTTTGCAGCCAGTCTTCCAGGGAAAGGTCTTCCACCAGGCCGCGAAAGAGCGCATCGCCGCTGTGGGTGTGCGTATTGATGAGTCCGGGCATCACCAGCATCCCGGAGGCGTCCAGGAGCTCACGCGGCTGGTATTGCTCCCGCAAAGCCTGTGTGTCTCCCACTGCGACGATCCGGCTGCCCGCCACGGCCACCGCGCCGTTCGGGATCACCTGAGCGGCGTCATCCATAGTCAAGATAGTGCCGTTTGTGATCAGAATGTCGATAGCGAGGGGTGGATTCGCACTCATTTTAGGTCTCCATAAGCCCAAATCGCCCACCACAGAGCAACTGTGTCTATTGTCAAGGGTTATGCCGGCACAAAAGCCGGATTGAAAGGCTGCTGATCCCGGATCATGGCGTTCAGGATGGTCAGGAATTTGCGCATACACGCCACCAAAGCCACCTTTTTGAGCTTGCCTTGCTGCAATAAGCGTTGATAAAAGGGTTTGATGAGCACATTGGAACGCGTGGCAGCCAGGGTGGCCATGTACAGCACTTTTCTCACATCTGCTCGTCCGCCCTTGATCCTTCGTTTTCCACGTCGCCGGCCGCTGTCATCATTGAAAGGCGCCACTCCGACCAAAGCAGCGATCTTCTTGCGGTCTAGCTGTCCCAGTTCAGGGAGGCCGGAGAGCAGCTTGGCGCACAACACCGGGCCGACCCCCTTAGCGCTGCGCAAGAGGGCTTCCTTCTCTTGGAAGTGGGGAATTTGGTGGATTTGGTCCTCGATTTGCCGGTCCAGATCGGCCACTTCTTTTTCCAACCAGGTGAGATGTTCTTCGACTTTGGGGCGCAGCGACAAGCAGGTGCTGGCCAGGTGGTTCTTCTCGTCCACCAGCATGTCGAGTAATTGCCGGCGACGCACCATCCAGGCATTTAACTCCTGCTCTGCCTCTCCAGGTAGCTGGGAAGCGGGCGGTTTGACGGCTTCGCCGAAGCGGGCCAACAGGCGGGCATCCAACTTATCGGTCTTGGCTAATAAACCAATCGAACGGGCAAAATCCCGCACCCGTGCCGGATGCACCAGGGCAAACGGCAACCCGGCCGCAAAGAGCTCCGTGATGAGAGCTGTCTCCAGCCCACCGGTGGATTTAACGATGATCAAAGCCGGCTGGAGGGCTTGCAAGCGTTGGAGCGTACGCCCGATGCCGGCTGCATCATTGCCTGCCTGCCAATATTCACCGTCTTGGCCCATCGCCACGTCGAGCTGGGTCTTGGACACATCCACACCCACGTACACAGCAGATCGATTCTCAAGCATTTCACACCTCGCTAGCTGTATAATCAAAGGGACCCGTTCTAGCTTGGATACGGGCTCAAAGCCCACGCAACTGTTCGGGTTCATTTGGCTTAGGGCACGACGACCATGCTCTGTGACGGTCTACACGGACCAAGACGCGTGAGCGGACTGCCGTGCCCTTCACCATTTTACTGCCGCTCTTTGAATATACTAGACACAGAGGTCGCAAAGTTTCCTCTTTCTAAAAGAGCATTCGGTAATTACCTTGGCATGTTATTCTGAGGAGCCGGTGTTTTTCCGGCGACGAAGAATCTCGCTTTATTCTTGCCCAAAACGAGATTCTTCGTCGCTCCGGGGCTGGTGATAGAAGCTTTACCCATAGAAAAGTCTGTCCCATCCCCTCCGTTCCTCAGAATGGCAAGGTGAACCTTTCAGTATTGAGTTGCCGAACGCTCTTTCTAGAAATATCTTCTGTGTCTCTGCGTTAAAAAATCCAGAGAATCGTCCTTACTCGGCCTAAAAGGCCGGGCGACAGGAGATTCCACCGTCCACCACTAGGTTAGTTCCGGTGATCCATCCCGCCGTGGGGGAGGCCAGGAACAGGCAGGCATCGGCCACGTCCTGTGGGGTTCCCAGCCTTTCCAGCGGCGCAGCCGTCTTCCAGGCCGCCACCCCTTCGGGCCAGGCCTGCTCGATGCCCTCCCGCCAGATCAGCCCGGGAGAGACCGCATTGACGCGGATGCCGTGCCTTCCCAGCTCCCAAGCGGACGAGCGCGTCAGCATGAGCACACCCGCTTTGGCCGCATCGTAGTGACTATGTCCCGGAGAGGGAAAGAGGGCCTCGATCGTGGCGATATTGACGATTGCGCCTTTTACCTCTCCGACGATCATGCGCCGCGCGGCGGCGCGTGTGGCCAGGAAAGCGCTGCGCAGGTTCGCCTCGATCACCTGGTCCCATTCCGCGAGGCTCATTTCTATAAGGCTTTGTGAGGGATATTCGCCGGCGTTATTGACCAGCGCGTCCAGGCCGCCGAAGACCTGCTCGACCTGGGCGATCAACCCGTCCACTTCTTCTTCCCGGGTGAGGCCCGCCTGAAAAGCGTGCGCCTGTCCGCCGGCGCGCAGGATTTCCCGGACGACGCTTTCCGCTTCCTTTCGGCTGCTGCGGTAATGGACGGCCACCGCTGCCCCGGCCTGGGCAAAGCGCAGCGCAATGCCCCGTCCCAGGCCCTTTCCGCTGCCCGTGACCAGCGCCACCTTGCCGGTAAAATCGAAGGGTTGAGTCGTCTCAGGCATCGCCGCTCACATGGCCAGGGCCGAGCGCTGCCGTTTCTGGCGCGCGCGGATGAGCAGGAAAGCCAGCAGGGTGACCACGTAAGGCAGCATCCCTGTGAACTGCGACGGCATCCCCAGCCCTTGCAGGCGGAAGCCCAATGAATTGGCGAAGCCGAAGAAGATGCTGGCGATCAATACGCCCAGCGGGTGCGATTGGCCCAGCATGACGGCTACGACGGCGATCCAGCCGCGCCCGGCGGACATATCCTGCACGAACAGGGTGACGATCCCGATGGAAAGCTGTGCGCCGGCCAGGCCGCAGAACACGCCCGAAAGGATCACGGCCAGGTAGCGCAAAGCGTTGACCTTCACCCCCAGCGTTTCGGCTGCCTGGGGTTGCTCCCCGATCCCACGCATGCGCAGGCCCAGCGGTGTGTGGAAAAGCATGACGTACACCAGGCCTACCAGAACCAGCGAAAGGTAGACCAGGATCGTGTGGCCTGAGAGCAACGGGCCCAGGATGGGAACGTCTTGAAGGCCGGGGATGTTGATGTTGCCTAACCCCACCAGGCGAGGATCTTGAAAGGCGCCTTGCACGTGAAAGAGCGCGCGCAGCAAGAAGGCCGTCAGCCCCGAAGCCAGCAGGTTAGTCGCGATGCCCAGCACCACCGTATCGCCCTTCAAAGAGACGGACAAAACCGCAAAGATGAGGGACAATACCCCCGCGCCCAGACATGCCGAGAGCACCCCAACCAACGCGCTGCCGGTGTAATAATCGCCGATGATGGCAGCGAACGCTCCTGTGAGGATCATGCCTTCCAGGGCAATATTGAACAGGCCCACCCGGTCGCATAGCGCGCCCCCCAGGGCCGCCAGTAAAATCGGCGTGGTGAAACGCAATAACGAATTCAGCAGGCTCGCGTCAAAGGATGCCAGAAAAGTGCTCATGTTTTAGGTTTCTCCGCCTTTCTCCCGAAGTGAAAACTGGCGCGCACGGCGATGAACAAGATGATCAGGGCCTGTAACACCAGGGATAGCTCGCGCGGGATGTTCGTATCGCGTTCCATACCATACCCACCCGTCTGAATGGCGGAGAAGACCAGCCCGGCCAGGGCCACACCGAGCGGGTCGGATCCCGACAGCAACGCCGCCATGATCCCCACCCAGGCATATAGAGGAGAGGTCAGCGCATCGTCGATGAAGCGGTAGAGCACTCCCAGCACGAGGATAGCCCCGATCAATCCCGCGACTGCCCCACTGGTGAACAAGACGCGATAGCCCAGCTTGCGGGTATCTACTCCCCCATAGATCGCGAAGTGCCGGTTCAGCCCCGTCATGCGCAGGTTATAGCCCGGAACGGTGCGATAGATGATGAAAGCACTGAGTCCCACCAAAGCCAGGATGAGGAAGATGCCCGTGTTGAGCTGCGAGCCGGGAACCAGCACCGCAAAGCGCACCCCTGCCGGCACCTGGAGGGTTTCATTCATGCCCGAAGGCACGTCGCGAAAGGGCGAGGTGACCAGATAAGAGGCCAGGTAACGGGCCGGGTAATTCAAGATCAAAGTAGAAATCAATAAGGGCACGTTGAAGCGGAACTCAAAAAACATGGCCAGGAGCGCATATAATCCGCCGATCAAGGCCGCGCACAACAACGTCACAGGCAAGAGCACCGGCGCCGGCGCGGGGAGGTAGATCGCCACCAGGGCCGCCGTGATCCCTCCCAGAACCATCTGGCCTTCTCCGCCGATATTGAAGAAGCCGGATTTGAAAGAGATGGACGCCGCTAACCCCATCCCGACGATCGGGATGGCCCGGTTCAGGGTGGAGGCCAGGTTGGTCAGGCCCTTTCCGGCGAAAGCTCCTTGCAACATGGACCAATAGGCGCTCAACGGATTCTGGCCCGTGGCGACGATGATGACCGCCCCCACCAGCACCGCCCCCAGAATGGCGATCAGCGGGCCTTGCAAGGCCCCCAGGAGCTTTTGCAACCTCATCCTGAAAGTGAGCCGGGTTGCTCCAGCCACGCCCTCGGCCTTCATGTCCGTTTTCCTTTCGGCATAAATGCTCCTTTAGTTTCCATCTCGAATCCCTACCTGCCTGGAACCTTTCCACGCGCCGGTCATCATCAGCCCAAGGGTCTCTTCGTCGGCATTCTCCCCGGCCACCTCGCCAACGATCTGCCCCTCGTACAGCACCAGGATGCGGTCGGATAGGGTCATGATCTCGTTGAGGTCGGCGGATACCAGCAGGATGGCCTTCCCTTGAGAACGGTAGCTCACCAATTGCTGGTAGATGAACTCGATCGAGCCGACGTCGACCCCCCGGGTGGGCTGGTCGGCGATCAGCAGGGGGAAGCCGTGGGTCAGCTCGCGGGCCACCACCACTTTTTGCAGGTTGCCGCCCGAGAGATTCGAGACCGGCTCATCGATTCGCGAGACTTTGATCCCGAAGCGGGCGATCAAGCCCGCCGCATGTTGCCCGATTCCCGGCTTTTGCAGGAAACCGTTCTTGGAAACCGGGGGCTGAGATTGAAAGCCCATGATCAGGTTCTCCGCGACCTGTGCGTCGATTGCCGAGCCGACGCTGACGCGATCCTCGGGAATATAGCTGATCTCTTTGCGGCGCTCGCTCAGCGGCTGGGCGCCGATATCCTGGCCGTTGAGGAAGATGTGGCCGCCGTCCAGGGGGCGCAGCCCAATGATCGCCTCGACCAGCTCCGTCTGGCCGTTGCCTGCCACGCCCGCCACGCCCACGATCTCGCCGCCCCGGATCTCGAAAGAAACTTGCTTCAACAGCTCGTGCCCCGACTCGTCCCTGGCCTGGATGTCTGCGACCCTCAGCACTTCGCCGCTGCCTTGAAAAGCAGGTTTCTCCACCTTCAACATAACGTCCCGGCCCACCATATAACGGGTGATTTCCTCAGGAGTGGTGTCGGCAGTGTGTAGATTAGCCGTTACCCGCCCGTTGCGCAGCACGGTGGCGTTATCCGAGATTTCCATTACCTCGTTGAGCTTATGGGTGATGAACAGGATCGTTTTACCCTGGGCCGTCAGGTTCCGCAAGATCTGGAATAAGCCGTCCCTTTCTTGTGGCGTCAGCACCGCCGTGGGCTCGTCCAGGATGAGGATGTTGGCTTTCCGGTACAGGGTTTTTAATATCTCCACCTTCTGGCGCGTCCCTACCGGCAAGCTCCCAACCCGCTCTGCCGGGTTCACGTCCAGGCCATACTGGTTCGATAGCTCTCTCACCTGTTGGTGGGCTGCTTTCCGGTCGATGAAGCCATATCGGCTCGGCTCTGACCCGTAGATCACGTTTTCTGCGACGGTGAGAGAGGGGAACAGCATGAATTGCTGGTGCACCATGCCCAACCCGGCGCGGATCGAATCGGAAGGCGATTTGAACTCGACCTTCTGGCCGCGCACGTAGATTTCGCCCTCGTCTGGCTGATAAAGGCCATAGAGGATCTTCATCAAAGTCGTCTTGCCGGCCCCGTTCTCGCCGACGATGGCGTGGATTTCTCCGGGCTGAATACCCAGATCGATGTGGTCGTTAGCGACTAAATCGGCGAAACGCTTGACGATCCCGCGAAATTCCAGTTCGAATGTCATGGTAATTCCCTATCTGGCGCCAGAGGGATTGGATCGGGACCAATCCCTCTGGCCTGGGATACCCCGGGGTATTTTCGGGGGTTATTTCTGGAACATGGGGTCTTGAAGCTGGATCTCGCCGCTGATGATCTTTTGTGCTACTTCATTCACTTTCTGAACGACGTCGGCGTGGTCGGCAACCAGGCATTGGGTGCTGGTTAGATCTCCGCCCAACTGGGCAATCGTTCCGACGCCACCGGATTTAAGCCCGTAGATGTAGCTCTGGGTGGTATTCTTCTGCATGATCGCATCGATGGACTGTTCCATTTCTACGTCAGCGTGCTTGAGCAGGTTGTCCACCACGTATCCAGGCTGCGTGGGGCATTGGTTGACGTCCACGCCGTAGGCCTGGAAGCCCTTCTCTTTGGCCGCTTCGAAGATTCCCAAGTTGCTGCCCGCACCGGCCGCCAGGATCTGATCCACATTACTGCTGCTCATGGCCAGCGCCTGTTCCTTGGCGCGCACCGGGTCAGAGTAGGGATTATCGCCTCCAATCCAGCGAATGTCTACCTGAATATCGGGGTTGATGTACTTGGCTCCCTGGGCGAAGCCATCCGTATACCGGTGAAGGAAGGGGATATCCTGGGCGCCGATGGCTCCCACGTGCCCGGTCTTCGTCAGCATGGCGGCTTCGACGCCGAGCAGATAGGCGGCTTCGTATTCCAGGGAGGTGGCGCAATATACGTTGGCAGGCGGGTTATCGATGCACTGGTCCACGATGAGAAATTGCGTATCCGGCGATTGGGGAGCGATCGAGGCAATGATATCGTTGAACTCGTAGCCGAACACGATTACGATAGTAGCTCCGCTATTCACGGCTGCCTGGACATTCTCCTGGCGTGAGGTAGGATCGGTGCTTTCGATCACTTTGGTCTGGGCGTTCCATTTCTTGCCAGAAGCCTCCAGACCCACCTGGCCCAGCTTGAGGAATTCATTGACCCCGATCGGGTTTGGCGAAACGTAGACGAAGCTCACGTTCGAAGGACTGGCGGGAGCTGCCGCGGTTGGAGTGATTGGGACTGCCCCGGTTGGTTGTGAGGGCGCAGCGGTAGGGGCGGCCGCAGTGGGTTGCGAAGGCGCAAGGGTGGGGGCCGCCGGTGCGGCCGGTTGACAGGCCGCGAGCAGGATGGACAACAGCACGACGATACTGGCAATCTTTGGCAAAATAGGACCTTTCATTTTCTACTCCTCCTTATCTCCTTAAGAATGGTCAACAGGAATCCCTTTCGTATAGTCACAATTCAGCCTCATCCAGGGCATGAAGACAGGTGCAATCCCCTTGCTCTGGATAGGCGCTGATCAGCGTCGAGAACAACGTTGAAAGGATCGGGCCGATTTTCTTGATGTTTTCCGACACCTCCTTTGCAGTCAGATCCGACTGCATTCCGGCAGCATAATTGCTGACAACTCCAATCGTCGCGTAACAAAGGGCCAGCTCTCTGGCGAGCACACATTCGGGATAATTAGTCTGCCCCACCAGGTGCCCTCCCAGGCGGCGCACCATCTCGATCTCGGCGCGGCTTTCGAAGCGGGGGCCGTTCAGGCAAGCATAAGTTGCGCCCCTCTGCAGGTTGAGGTGCAATTCGTCCGCGCAGTTGACCAACATCTTCTGCAGGGTGGGGCAGTAAGGGTCGGTAACGGCTACGTGGGCCAGCTTTCCGTCCATAGGATAGAAAAATCCACCCGGCCGTAAGTGAAATTGATGAATTGATCGATCAGGATCAGCGTTCCGGGACCCCAGGCCGGCACCAGTGAGCCGGATACGCTGGTCGCCAGAATGCGCTCGACCCCTAGCGTCTTCATGGCGTAGATGTTTCCCCGGTAATTGATCTGTTGGGGCGAAATCGTGTGCTTCTTCCCATGCCGCGGGATGAAGACGATCTCCTGGTCTTGGAGATAACCCAATTCTACGTCTACTTCCCCAAAAGGCGTAGCAACCACCTGGGGCCGGACGTTATCTAAACCCGGCAAAGTATAAAACCCCGTCCCTGTGATAAAACCGGTTTTGGTGGGCATGCTTATCCCTGTGTTGGATGGGCGAACAAAGATCTCAATGATTCGGCATACGGCGGCCGGACGATCCCACGTTCTGTGACAATGGCTGTGATCAATTCGTTGGGGGTCACGTCGAAGGCATAATTTAAAACATGCGCGTCTGGCAGGGTGATGTGCTGTCCATTGATGACCCGCACTTCGTCCGGGTCCCGCTCTTCGATAGGAATATCCTTGCCGGAAGCTACTTTCATATCGATGGTAGAGATAGGCGTGATGGCATACAAGGGGATGTGATGGTATTTGGCCAATACCGCCAGCCCATAAACGCCTATCTTGGCGGCTGTGTCGCCGTTGGCTACCACCCGGTCGGGGCCGATGACGATCAGGTCTACTTTCCCCTGGGCCATCATCCAGGCCGCAGTATTGTCCGTAATCAGTGTGTAGGGCACGCCTTCGTTGGCCAGCTCCCACACGTTCAGCTTGGCGCCTTGCAGGCGAGGGCGCGTCTCATCGGTGTATACGTGCACCTTTTTGCCTTGCCGATAGGCCACGATGGCGGAGCTGACCGCCGTTCCAAATCCAACCGTCGCCAGCGCGCCCGTATTACAGTGAGTCAGCACATTAGCCCCATCGGGAATCAATTCGGCGCCGATCTCTGCCACACGCTTGCATATAGCGATGTCTTCTTCCGCCATTCGTTCGGCCTCAGCCAGCATGACTGCGCCCAGGTCGGTAGCTCCTTCTGACTGCTTTTGTCCCGCAAAAGCCAGCATGTGATCCAGCGCCCAGAACAAATTGATCGCAGTGGGACGGGTAGAAGCCAGGAAATCGCGGGACTTTTGCAGATCCGCCAGCAGCCCTTCCTTCGTGCGCGCCTGAGACTGCATCGCTGCCAACGCCATCGCATACGCGGCGGTCACGCCTATGGCAGGCGCGCCGCGGACTTCCAGGCGCCGAATGGCGGTCGCTACGCGTTCGATATCATCGGTCCTGATCAGCGCTAGCTGATCGGGCAGTCTGGTCTGATCGATCAATACAATTTTGCCATCTTCCCAAGCCACAGTTCGCATACAATAACCTCAAGGAGTGGAATAATCGAAGAAGCCGGAACTTCGGCGCTTCACTTTCAATAACAAATTGTGTACAAAATAGTCGATTGAATACACCAAGATATCGCCCTCTTGATTGTGGTGCTGTTGGTACAGCACCAACAAAGGGGTGTTCCTCGTCAGGTCGAGCTTGGTGGCTACTTCTTTGTTAGCCGCCCTGGCTTCAATTACCGTATCACTGCCCGTAATGATCTGGCCACACTGCTCTTTAAGGTACACATACATGGAGCCTTTATAATCTTCCGGATCTGTAGACAACCCCGAGATTTTCAGGTTAAAGAAAGCTACGGTATAGGTGAAAGGCATTCCATTGGCTGTTCGCACCCGCCGGACACAAACGTAGGGGATTTCTTCGGTTTCCCGATTTTCAAAGTAGGGCAGGTCAGGGAGAGGCTCTTGAGTAGACTCTTACTTCACTCGTGTCGGGCTGCATGCCCAAACTCAGGATCATTTCAGTCACGCTAAGATTGATCTCAGCGCTGGATTGCACAATGAATGGATTTTGATCCACAAAAGTGCCAATGCCGTGCACCTGCCGGACGACCCCCTGGTTGACGAGACGCGCCAGCGCTTCACGCAACGCCGCGCGGCTGACTTTTAGCTTGAGGGCGAGTTCTTCCTGAGAAGGCAGGCGGTCGCCTTTGCTCAGACCGTTCGTCTGAATAAAGTTCAAGATTTCTTTTTCGATCGTTTGCTGTAATCGGGTGACCTGTATTTCACTCATGTTTGGAAGTGTGTTTAGAAGGATTCAGAGGGAGGTACTCTTCAGACTTCTGAAGTCTGAAGAGTATTTTAGCTCGTTTTAGTAAAATGTCAAGTGCCCAAACGGGATTTTGACAGACTGCCAGTTGACAAAAAATTCCAAATATAATAAACTTTCCTTTAATATTAAATAAATATCTATCTAATGAATGATTTGGGAATCTGATGCAAAAGATCGACCAACTTCAGCAGCTCAAGATCCTCGGGGATGCCCAGCGGCTGGCTATTTTACGCCGGCTGATGGACCAGCCGGCGACCCTCTCTCAGCTCGGAGAGCATTTGGGCGAGTCTGCGGCGCACATCCGCTACCACTTAAAGGCCCTTGAAGGGGCGGGCCTGGTGGATCTGATCTCGACTAACCCGGTGCGGGGGTTTCTGGAGAAATACTACCGCGCCAGCGAGCGCGCCTACCTGATCCAGATGACCATCCTTCCCGAGACCGCCGATCGCCGCCCGGTCCTGATCCTGGGCAGTAATGACCCTGCCTTGCAATTCGCGCTGGGCAAACTCGATCCATCCCCGGAAAACCCTGCCTGTGTTTTCCTCAACCTGGATAGCTTAGAAGGGTTAATCAAACTGCGTGAAGGCATCTGCGAGATGGCCACCGTACATCTCCTGGATGCCCAGAACGGGGATTATAACCGTTCCTACGTCCGGCATTTCTTCCCGGGGGAAGAGATGGCGCTGGTGAGGCTCTTCCAACGCGAAGAGGGCCTGCTGGTGCAATCCGGCAACCCGCTGCAAATCTGTCGGATCGAAGACCTGGCCCGTCCAGGCGTGCGCCTGGTCAACCGTGAGCGCGGCGCCGGGACGCGCGTATGGCTGGATGTCGCCCTGGCAAAACTGGGCATCCTGGCGGACAGGATCGTTGGTTATTACAACGAAGCCACTTCTCACCTGGAAGTTGCCCAGGCCATCGCGAGCGGGAAGGCCGACGTCGGCATCGGCCTACCCTCCAGCGCTCCAGCTTATGGGCTGGAATTTATCCCCCTGTTCGCGGAGCCATACGACCTGGTGCTCACCCGCAAGGCCTACGCCACCCCTCGCTTTTCGCGGTTCTTCGATCAGCTCGCCTCGAGCCTTTTTCAAGAGGGCATCCAGGGTTTCACCGGTTACCACGGTCTTCAAGACCGTGGGCAGGTCACATTTGTTTCGTGAGTGTTCGCTTGCCTCGATCCACGACAGCCAAAATCCCGATCTGGCCAAGGCCTTCGTCGCGTACGTGCTCTCCCCGGATGGCCCGGCCGTTCTAACCTAATATGGATTCATCTCGCCAAACTCATAACACCCTTACTCAGAATAGAGATCACCCGGCCCCCGATTTCCTCAGTGGCTCTCTGGAGCGAACAGCCGGGGTGAAGACGGAGAGCCGGCTGCGCAAATCTGCGTCTTCAGGGACGGGCAGCCGCTGGGCGCACAACGCCTGGCGGCTGGCTACCCTGCCACTGCTGTTTTTTATCCTAGTCCCCTTGATCGTCTTGATCTTGCAGACGACCCCGGCGCGCATCGTCGCCAGCCTGAGCGATCCGGTCGTCTACCTGGCGTTGGGGATCAGCCTGAAGACCACCCTGATCAGCCTGGGAATCATTCTCCTGTTCGGGACGCCGCTGGCGTTTCTGCTCGGCCGCTACTCGTTCCGCTATAAATCGATCGTCGATAGCCTGGTGGATATGCCCACCGTCCTGCCGCCGGCAGTCGCCGGGCTGGCGCTGCTGATGACCTTTGGCCGCAATGGCCCCTTGGGGCAGGTTTTGGGACAGGTCAAGATCAGCCTGGCGTTTACCCAGGCGGCGGTGGTTATGGCTCAGGTCTTTATCGCCTCCCCCTATTACGTCCGTTCGGCCGCATTAGGCTTTGCTGGGATCGAAGAACAGTTCATCGAGGCCGCCCAACTGGACGGCGCCAGCCGCTGGGATCTTTTGCGCTACCTGGTGTTCCCCCTGACGCGCCCCGCATTGATCAGTGGGGGGCTGTTGAGCTGGGCGCGGGCGCTGGGCGAATTTGGGGCCACGATCCTTTTCGCGGGCAATTTCATGGGGCGCACCCAAACCATGCCGCTGGCGATCTACTTGCAGTTCGAGTCCCACCTGGATGCCGCTTTGACGATCTCAGTCGTCCTGGTACTGTTTTCGTTCTTCTCGCTCGCCCTGGTTAAAACCCTGACGGCTCGCAACGCCCGTTCAGACGGATGACTTGCTCCACGATTTCCTTTTCCGGCCCGGATAGGTGCCGATAATCCATTATGGACGCCGCTCAGGCCAGGAACTGCTCTGCCAGGCGAGCCGCGCTCCGCTGCACGTCATCGGTAGCGACGATCTCGATCACCTGGGCCTTCGGCCAGCGTATGCGAGCCTGTTCCAGCAGCTCAGGGCGGATGACGGCGAACGCCAGCCGGAAAGAACCCCGGTCCAACAGCTCCAGCCCTGCCCTCCAGCCGGCGTCCTGGGTGAACTCCAACGGCCCCATCTCGTCGATGACCAGCAAGTCTGGATGATCGATCGCAGCCAGCACCCGGTTGCCCCACGCCAGCCATTCCGCGTTGAAGGCCCACCCGGTGCCCATCTCGCCCGGATGACAAACCGAATGGGCTACCGCCAGCACGTGGCGCCCGCCGCTGGAGAGGTCCTCCGCCTCGATCCAGACCTTGCACCCAGCCTCGAAGTGACCCGGCGAGATAAGGCCGGCAACCTTCCAACCCTGCTTCCGCGCTAGATCCACCAGACGCTGGCATAATGTGGTTTTCCCCGCACCGCGCAATCCGGTCAGGATTACGATCTGCCCGTTGGCTCCCCTTCCGCCTAGCTCCATAAGACTACCTGACGCTCCCCCACCCTGGCTACTTCGATCGGTCGCCCATAGACGTCTGTCAACGCCTGCGAGGTAAATTCCTCTTCAAGGGTTCCTGCGGAAAGCACTTGCCCACCTTTGACCAGCACCAGGTGGGTGGCGATTGCGGCGGCCAGGTCCGGCTCGTGGGTAATTAGCAGGATGGTGACGCCCTTGCCTACCAGGCGGCGCAAAACGTTGACCAGCCGGCCTTTATTGCTCAAATCCAGGTGGGCGGATGGCTCGTCGAGCAAGAGCAGGCGCGGCTGTTGGGCCAGCGCGCGGGCGATCAAGACCAACTGGCGCTCACCGCCGCTCAAGCTCAAGACAGAACGGTTGGCGAGCGAGGCCATCCCCACCTGCTCCAGCGCTTGCTGGGCAATGCGCACATCATCGACCCCCGGCATGGCCAGCGGCGCCAGATAGGGCGCCCGGCCCAGCGTGACGTAATCCAGGAGTGAGAAGTCGAAGGAGATCTGCTCGCTCTGCGGCACCAGTCCGATCGCCTGGCCCATCTCCCGCCGCGAATAGCCCGTCAGTGAGCGACCGTTGAGAAGGATCACGCCTTTCTGCGGTCTGAGCCAACCCAGCGCCAGGTGCAGCAGGGTCGTCTTCCCCGCGCCGTTAAGCCCCAAAACAGTTGTTACCGAGCCAGCCTCGATGGCGAGGGAAAAATCGCTAAGCGCCGGATGAGTCGAGCCCGGGTAGCTGAAGGTCACCGATTGGAAGGCGAGCAGCGGGTTTGCGCTCATGACTGCACCGGCAGGCGCTGGCGGATCATCAGGAAGATGAAGGCCCCCGCGCCAAAGAAGGAGGTGATGATCCCCAACGGGATCTCCCCGGCCAGGATAGTGCGCGCCAGGGTGTCGCAAATGACTGTAAAGATCCCACCCAGGAGCATGGCGGTGGGCAGGCTGTAGCGGGCGTCTGCGCGGGTGAGGCGGCGAGCCAGGTGGGGGAGGATCAAGCCTACCCAACCCACCATTCCGGCCACCGCGGTGACCGCAGCCACCGCCAGCACCGCGGCTACCAGCAGGAGCGTGCGCTCCCGGCCGGGCGCCGCACCCAGCGAAAAAGCCGTCTCATCGTTGAGTGAAAGCAGGTTGAGCCGCCAGCGCATACGGTACATGACGGCCAATCCCACGATTACCGCGGGGAGAATGGCCAACAACTGCGGCCAGGTCAGCGCCGCGAGACTGCCCAGGAGCCAGAAGGTGATCTCCGGGAGCTGCGTGAGTGGGTCGGCCAGGTATTTCAACACCCCCACCCCAGAGGAGAACAGGGCCGAGATGGCGATCCCGGCCAGCACCAGGCGCAACACCCAGCCGCCAAAGCGCACCCGCTGCGCCAGGAGGTACGAGAGCCCCAACCCCGCCAGAGCGAAGGCCGCCGCGCTTCCCTGGATCACCCAGATCGAGTGGCTGAAAGTGATAATACACAGCGCAGCGCCGAAAGAGGCGCCCTGGGTGACACCCAGAAACCCCGGCTCGACCAGCGGGTTGCCGAAGAGCATCTGCATCACCGCCCCCGCCCCGGAGAGCGACATGCCCAATAGCACCGCGGTCAGGATGCGCGGAAGGCGCAGGTTGAACACCAGGCGCTGCGCCAGCACATCTGTGGAGAGCTGTGAAGGCGAGAGCAAGATCATGCTCGGATAGCGCCCGATCAGCAGCGCCAGTCCGATCAATACGATTAAGAGGGCGGCCAGCCAAAGCCCTGCCCGGCTCTGGCTGGCCTGAATGGTGGAGGCGGCAGCCGGCTTCGGGGCTGCGTTCTCTTGGCTCAGGATCCCTTTATTTTGAAGCGGATGGATCCCCGTATTCTTACTCAGATTATTCATCGGCCGTCCGTGGACAGGGCTGACAGGGCTTAAGGAAGGTCTCCCGTGAAGGTGGGAACGATCTTCTGCTGGAAGGCCGCCGCGTCCATCCCATACAGGGTCTGGTAGAAGGTCTGCGCTTCGGCTTTGATGTCCAGACCGGGGAAGAGATCGGGGTGCAGCTTGCCGGCCATCCAGGTCAGGCCCAGGATCCAGCGCGGGTCGGCCTCGTCCCAGCTATACAAGTCGGTTGCGAAGCCGTAGATTTTATCGTTCTTCACTGCGGAAAGCGCCTGCCACTGCGGATCGGCTTTGAGCTGTTTAACCACGTCGTTCACCGGGTTGAAGTAGGCCACGATGAAGATATCGTCCGGATTCCAGGCGGCGATCTGTTCGATGGTCACCTTGGTCCAGCTCTGGCCGAGATTCGCATCCTGCCACACTGGCGTCCCACCGGCGTCCTGCACCATGGTGGTCTGGATGAAGCTCATCGGCGGGACGTTGAAGGCCACGTTGCCGCCGGTGGCGTTGTAGTAGAGCACGAGCGTCTTGGGCTTCTGGGCATCCGTCAGAGTAGAGGTAGCTGTGGTGATCTTGTTGGTCTGATCCTGGAAGTACTTCGAGACAGCCTGGGCACGCGCGTCGTTCTGGAAGAGGGTGCCGAGGGTCTTCAAGTCGCGCACGTACTGGTCAGGGGTCTCGAAATCCACGTAGACGACCGGGACTTTCAAGGCTTCGACGGCCTGGCCCAGGGTGGACTGGTTGGAGCTCTTCATGATAACGCAATCCGGATTGGCGGCGGCGATCTGGTCTGCTCCGGCGTCCTGCGTAAGGATCGTCTTCTGCGAATAATTGGAGTCGATCAGGGGAATGAAATCCCCCGAGCCCTGCTTGGTGCTGCCGATGGCGACCACCCGCGAGCCGGCATCGGGGAACGTGTAGATGGCGTCCGCGGCCATGAAGAGGGCCTTGCCGGCCAGGACGATACGGGTCGGCGATTTGTCAAAGGTGACCGTGCGCCCGAGCGCATCGGTGATGGTGATGCCGCCGCTCGTGGAGCTGGAAGCCGGCGCGGCAGGTGGAATAAAGCCATATTTTGTCAGAACGGCCTGGCCATCCGAAGAGAGCACGTACGCGACGAAGGCCTTGGCCACGTCAGGATTTTGGCTGTCGTTGATCGGGGCGAGCGGGTAGGTGGCGATCACGTTGAGCGCATCCGGGATGGCCAACTGGGTCGTCTTGCCGGCCGTATCGGTGGCCGCATCGGTGGTGTAGACGATCCCGGCGTCGGCCTCGCCCAGCTCGACCTTGGTCAGCACCGATTTGACGTCCTGCTCGTAGGAGACCACGTTTTTGAGCACGGCGTCTTTGTAGTCCGCCCCAAAGCTGGCGTCTTTGACGGCATTATCCAGGAAGGTCTGCGCGTACTGCCCCACCGGGACGGATTTATCCGCCAGAACCAGCTTAAGTCCGGGCTTGGTCAGGTCTTGCAGGGTCTGGATCCCGCCCGGGTTGGCCTGCGGATAAATCACCACCAGGCGGTTGCGGGCAAACTTCTGCTCGGCGGAAGCGTCGATGCGCCCGCTCTTGGCAGCGGCGTCCATCTGGGTCTGGTTGGCGCTGGCGAAGACGTCCACCGGCGCGCCGCTGTTGATTTGCTGCGCCAACTGCTGACTCCCGGCGTAGTTGAAGGTAATTTTCACGCCGGGGTTCTTGGCTTCGAAGGCCTGGCCGATTTCGATTAAAGGAATCGGTCAGAGATGCGGCGGCAAAGACGTCCAGAGATCCGCTCAGGGCGGGTTGGGTTGGCGCCGCGGTGGGGGCAGAAGTCGGCACCGCCGTGGGCGCTGAGGTGGGCGCGGCCTGGGGTTGGGTGGCGGCCGCCCCGGTCGGAGCCTGAGTCGGCGCAACCGTCGCGGTCGCCTGTGGGGAGCAGGCGGCGCTCGCCAGGATCAGGACCAAGACGAACAGGGACAATAGTTTTTTACGCATAGTTTAGCTTCTCCTCGCTTCAGAAAAATAAACGGTTCTCCAGGTTGGAAAACCGTTTGGGTAACCTAATGAAAAGCGCGCGTGCCGTACCAGTCGATGCGTTCGGCGCGGAAGATGTAGAAATCTGGGACGTGGGGCTTGATATCCAAGATGGGGATGCCATCCAGCATGTAGAGGGCAGATGAATGAGATCGATGGTCTTGATGATGATTTCCGTCATTCTGGGATGTCCGGAATTAACCTGCGAGAGTCCTTAGAGTGCTCCTGAAAACGATCCAAAGGTTAGGAAAAATGAAATGATAAGGGTAAATTGATAAATCAACTATTATTTATTCAATAAATAAGTAGGCGTATCATAACATGATCCGCTAACCTTGTAAAGCCTTTCTGGGGGCGTGATCTAATTTTTTGGGGGTCTAAGGGTTGGCGAAGGGGCCGTACAGAATTTGAATTTGAGCCAGGGGTTGCTTTTCGTTCCTTCCGGCAAAACCTTTGCCGGTTCTCTGAGGATTAATCGGCGTGCCCCGGCGCGATCCCGACCAGGAGCACCAACTGCTGCGAGCCCAGGTTTTGGATGCGATGAGAATTCCCCGCCGGGATCCAGACCACAGTTCCCGGGCCAAAATCACCCTCCTGGTCACCCACCCTGAAAAGCCCCTTCCCTTGCAGAACCAGGTAAAAGCGGTTTTGCTTCTGGTGGGCGTGTTTTTCCATGCTCTGGCCAGGCTCCAGGCAGTTCATCCCCACCAGCATTGCCTCGTTTTCAAACAGGGTGGCTTTGGCGTAGCGGTCTGGCCGTGAGCAAATCGAATCGTGGTAATCCTTGAAGAACGGTGATGGTTCCATGCTGTGGGGGTTCTCCTCGATCTCGAGAAATAGGATGACATCCAAAAATGTTGAAATGGAAGAAGGCGCTGCTTCCATAGCGGACAAATATCATTACCGGGAGGGCACGTTCCTCAAGGCTTGCTGGCAGGTATCCAACCAGGCCAGAAAAGCGCGGTTTTGCTCGGTACGGAACTGGCGCACGTACCACTCGTAGGTGGGGGGCGTTTGCGGCGGATTGGCGTGTTCTTCCTGGTAGCTCAACCAGCTCAGCACCACCTCCCGCTGTTTCTGCATCACCTGGCTCACGGCGGCGGAGCCTTCTTTCTGAAGGAAATAGAGCTTGACCATGAATTCCAGGCGCATGTCCCGGCTGTGCTCGACGGGGCTGTGCAGCCAATCTTCAAAAACCCGTGTGCCGCTCTCGGTCAGGTGGAAGACCTTTCGCGGTGGGCGCGCTTCTTGGGCCTGGATTTCGGCGGATAAGTATCCTTCCTCTTCGAGCTTGCTCATCAGCGCATACAGTTGGCTTTGTTTGAGGTTCCAGACCTGGCCGAGGCCACTGGGGTCCGACATCTGCTGGTGGATTTCGTAGCCGTACATGGGCTGCTCGTATAGAAAACCCAGCAGCGCAAGCTCGGTCGTAAGCGGTAGGCGAATCATAGGGCTCATAGGCGGATAGCTCCCTCTGAATGTGCGTTCGAACGAAAGGACACGAACCATACAGGTTTGTATCATTATAAATGAGTATTCATCGAATGTCTATTCGGGCGCAAAATCTCCCTTGAGCTTGCCCTGGTTTGTCCCCTGAGATCGTTTTAACCCAAGTTGCTGCCTTCGTTCAGCAGGACAGGGCCTGCTGCGGAAGGTGGCAGCCTGGGTGTTTTAATTCTTCAGGGCTGTCGCGGCTACGATCTGGTGATTACCCATATCTTTCCAGAAGTGTCATTCCGAGGAGCGCAGCGACGAAGAATCCCGTTCGCGGTGTGCAAGCAACGAGAACTCTTCGCTCCCTTGGGTCGCTCAGAGTGACATTTTGAACTTGTGGGTAATCACTGCTACGATAGATTGACATTACCGGCGTGATTGCAGTATAATAAATTCGTTATTTTCGGAGCTTCATGAAAAAGAGACTTACTTTTCGCCAGCAACAATTCTTGCGACAGTTCCTGGACATGTACCGGGAGATGGAGCATCCCATACACTACGGGACGGTGGCCGAACGCCTGGGCATCGGAAATGTCACCGCCTATGAGATGTTGCGCTTGCTGGAAGAACGCGGGCTCGTGCGCGCCGAGTATCAAACGAATCCGGAGCAACACGGCCCAGGTCGAGCCGCCGTTCTCTTCTATCCGACGCAGGAGGCCAATCGTTTGCTCACCTTGCTGGCAGGCGATTCCGTCGACGCGGAAGATTGGCAGGGGGTCAAAGAGCACATTCTGCAGCAATTGCGCGAAGGAAAAGCCGGCGGTTATGAAGAGCTGCTCTCCAATCTCCTGGCGCGAATTCCGGAGAGGCGTTCCCCGCTGATCTTTGTTACCGAATTGATCACCGCTGTGATCCTGATATTGGATACTCTTCGGGAAGCGCCCGAAATTCACGCGTTGATGGATCGTCTGCACCGCATCGGCTTGCCCCAGGAAGTGAGCCTGAGTGTGTTGAGCGGCATCGCCATGCTCCTTTCGGTATTAGAACGCACCAATCGCCGCTTTTCCACCTTTCTGCTGGCTCAAGTCAGCCGCTACGAGGAGGCCCTCTCGCAATTAAGCGATGAAAGCCGGCGGCAGGTGGGTGAGTTCACCCGTGAAGTGGTTCACATTCTTTCCGGCTAGTTTTTTAGCCAATATTTCGCTATTTTCTTAAAAGAGAGGGTATGGCAAAAATCGCGATTTTGACAGACAGTACGGCCAATCTCCCCGGCGAGTGGGTCGAGCGGCATAACATTCGGGTGGTTCCGCTCAGGATTCATTGGGGGGACGAGACCTTTCTCGACGGCGTCGACCTGCCCCCCGGCGAGTTCTACACACGCCTGTCCCACAGCAGCTCCCTTCCCACTACCTCGCAGCCTCCCCTCCAGGATTTTCTACACGCTTTCGAAAGCCTGGCAGACGGAGCCGATGGCATCATCGCGCCATTGATTTCCTCGGGCATCAGCGGCACAGTGGCCGCGGCGCAGAGTGCCGCCCGCCAGTTTTCACGTATTCCGGTGGAGATCGTGGATACTCGCATTGCTTCGTTGGGACAGGTGCTGATCCTGCAGGCGGCGGCGCGCGCGGCGGAGCAGGGAATGTCTTTGCAAGAAGTCAGGCGGGTCGCCGACGAGGTGGTCGAGCGTTTGCAGGTCTTCTTTGCCGTGGACAGCCTGGAATATTTACATCGTGGGGGACGGATTAACGGGGCATCGCGCTACCTGGGAGCAGCGCTCGATATCAAGCCCATCCTGTTCTTCAACTCGGAAGGGAAGATAGACGCCCTGGAACGCGTGCGTACCAAAAGAAAGGCGCTGCAACGCTTGATTGCTCTCGCAGAAGAGCAGGCCCACGGGCGCCCTGTCCACGTAGGAATTGTCCATGCGGATGCCCCTCAGGCCGCGAGAGAATTTCGCGCCGAAGTGGAACGGCGCTTGAATTGCGTGGATATCTTCACCGTGGAGCTTAGCCCGGTCATTGGCGTCCACGTGGGGCCGGGAACGATCGGCGTGGCTCTGTATGGGGACGATCAATGAGAGCGGGTTCTTCTGGCTCGGCCAGCGCGGCTTTCATCAGTATGCCGGTTCTCTGGCCGGAATTTCAGCGAGAGCGTCTGCCGGAAGCTATCAGGATGTATGCCAAACAAATTTCTGAACAGCCGGTTCGTTCGTAGGCCCTCCGTTGGGCTCGGTTTTAAGTGGCGGCGGGGCGCGTGGGCTGGCCCATATCGGCGTCCTGCGCGTGTTGGAGCGTGAAGGCATTCCGGTCGATTATTTGGCCGGGACGAGCATGGGGGGCGTGATGGCGGCCGGTTATGCCGCCGGGATGAGCTCCTATGACCTGGAACGGGAAGCGTTGGCGGCCACCCGCAAGCGACGCATGTTGCGCCTGGCCGACCCCGGCTTGCCGAAGGGGGGCTTGATCCGCGGCCAACGCTTATTTGCGTTCTTTAAGCGAGAGTTCGGAGAAAAAACCTTCGCGGACCTGCGCCTCCCGCTGGCCCTGGTGGCCGTGGATCTGAACTCCCACCAGGAAGTTGTGTTGCGAGAAGGAGCGCTTGCCTTGGCGTTACGGGCCACCACCTCTCTCCCCGGGCTGTTCATGCCGGTGGAAATCAACGGCCGGCGGCTGGTGGATGGTGGGGTGCTCAACAATCTGCCCGTCGACGTAGCTTTCGGAATGGGCGCGGAAGTGGTCATCGCGGTGAACATCGGTCTGACGCGCGACGCGGGGATTGGCCACTGGATTGGCAATCGGCGCTGGATTCCAGAGAGCATCTCCACTATGTTGGAAGTTCTCGATGATACCCTGTATACCCTGAGAATCGCGGGGCAGGAGAATAAAATGTGCCAGTTTCCCCCCGACGTGCTCATTTGCCCCGGCCTTCCTCTAAATGTCAATTCCGTCGTCGGTTACGGCCGGGTGCCAGAGTTGATCGCTGCCGGTGAGCGCGCCGCCGAAGAACACCTCTCCGAAATCAAGGCGCTCTTGCTTCCCCGTTGGCATTCGTCCCTGGGCAGAAGAGGGGGTGAGATTGAGAAGAGCATGGTGCAGCCTGCCTTCCCTGGGGCGAACGTCGAGCAATAGGATAAGAAGCGTTAATTGTGTTTTCGGCCTTAAGCTCCGCCTGTCATTGACATCTCGATCCTGAAATCGTCGGCGTCTTTCTCCGGCGCGGAAAGAGCTTCCCGCGCCCCCTGAGGACCTGCCGTCCAACCCTCCTGGATTATTTCCTCGATAGCGCCGCGCAAAATCACACTTTTGAAAGGTGGCGGGAAACAGAAACCCCGGCGCGCGATTGAATGTATACTTATATTTTCTACGCCCAGGGCGTCAAGGCCAACGTGCTCTTCTTCGAGCGCAAGCCGGCCAGCGAAACGCCCTGGACCCGGCAACTGTGGATCTACGACCTGCGCACCAACCAGAACTTCACCTTAAGAAAAATAAATCGAGCTTCAGGATGGCTTCCAGATAAAGTAGCCTTTATGTCCTCCACCGCCGATCTTCTCAATCGCTTGCGCTATTTCGTCCAGGCCGAAGCCGAGACGCAATATGCCACCCTCGACCGGCAATGGTTCAGGCCGCTCGCTGAGCGCGTGGCGAAGGGGTGGGCAATCGAGGGCCTGCGCGTGGAGCACTTCGAAAAAGGGCTCATCCGGTTGCACTGCGACACCAACGACTCGCGCTTCCGCGAAGGGGACCTGTTGGTGCTGCACCGGGGCAGCCCGCAAGATATACATGGCGGCCACGCGGGCCGGCCAAAGATTGGTGTTCACTTACGTGGGGGATTTGCCCAAGATCATGGAGCAGATTTTTGAGCAATAGATCTCAATAGCCTTTGAGACAGCCGGCCGTCAGGTTGTCCCGGCGCAGTTGAGATGGTTTCGTCGCCTCGATCTTGAAATGGGCGAGCAGAGCCGGATATTCGGTGGCATTGGACGAAACGGGTATTTAATCGGTTCTGGCCAGATCACGTCGTCGCCCAGGGACGCCCCTTTTTTGGTAGAGAATCAGCTATAATAAAGTAGTGACCCACGCGCACACATCCTGACGCCCACAATAATTCCCTATATCCTTTCCTGCATAATTTTTCACCCGAGGGATCCGGATTAACGAATGGCTACCGCCAAGGAACCGCCGCTGCACAAGGAGAGTTCAGTACATTTGGGGGATCTATTGGGGACCAAGCTGGCGGCCCCCATCCTGCGCCTGAGCATCGTCCGCCGCACGCGTCTGACGGAGATGCTCTGGGAAGGGATGCAGCGCCGTCTCACCCTCATCGTGGCGCCGGCCGGTTATGGGAAGACCACCTTGATGGGCGAGTGGCTGGCAGCTATCTCGGCCACCGGCTGGCAGGTGGCCTGGGTCTCGTTGGACGCCTACGATAACGATGCGCTGCGCTTCTGGTCCTACGTGATCGCTGCCTTGCAGGGGATTCAGCCTTCCTTCCAGATCAGCATCCAGGATATCTCCCAGGGAGTGTGCGACTCCGGCGATTGTACGCAGCTCAACCCCTTGATCAACGAGATTGCCGCTATTCCCCACCAGTTCAGCCTGGTACTGGACGATTATCACGAGATCCAGAACGCCTCTATCCACAACTCCCTGGGTTACTTCATCAATCACCTCCCGGAAAATTGC
This sequence comes from uncultured Chloroflexia bacterium, assembly GCA_963702935.1. Classification (GTDB taxonomy): domain Bacteria; phylum Chloroflexota; class Anaerolineae; order Anaerolineales; family Anaerolineaceae; genus DAOTWA01. The sequence continues at coordinate 4,830,114 of OY969772.1, read as the reverse complement.
CACCTGATTCTTTCCAGCCGGGTGATGCCGCCGTTGCCCTTCTCCCGTTTGCGGGCCCGCGGCCAGTTGGTGGAAGTCACCGCGGGGGACCTTTCCTTCACGCTTGACGAGGCTGAGACTTTTCTCTCTCAGGTGATGAACCTGGAAATCTCCTGGAACGAGATCGTCTCCCTTTTGAACATGACTGAAGGGTGGATCGCGGGCTTGCAGCTTGCCGCCCTGTCCTTGCGCGGGCACCAGGATTCCCGCAATTTCATCGCCGATTTTGCCAGCCGCCACCGCCACATCCTCGACTACCTGACCGAGGAAGTGCTCAACCATCAGGATAAAGCCACCAAGGATTTCCTGCTCGAGTCCTCTGTCCTGGGTGAGCTCTCGGCCCCGCTGTGTGACGCCTCCTTGGGCCGTAAGGACAGCCAGGAGATCCTGAGCTACCTCGAACAAGCGAATTTGTTCATCGTACCCCTGGACGAGCACCGCCGCTGGTACCGTTACCACGCCCTTTTTGCCGACCTGTTGCGCATCCAGCTCGAGCAGAGCCAGCCGGAGCGTTTGCCGGCTCTGCACCTGGCGGCCTGTAGCTGGTTGAGAGACAACCACTACCCGGAGAAGGCCGTGCCTCATGCCCTGGCTGCCGGGGAGGTGGAGCTGGCGGCTGATATCGTCGAGTCTTGCGCTATGCAAGCCATCGTTCAAATGGATCTGGCCATGGTCATGCAGTGGTTCAACCGCCTGTCCGAAGGCATGGTCAAGAAGCGCCCGCGCCTGGTGGTCTACCATGCGTTGGTGAACGTGATGGTGGGCAAAGCGGAAGATTTGGAAGAGGAACTGGACGAGATCGCCGTGAGCCTGGAACAAACCCTGCCGGGGGAGCTGCCGCCGGAGGAGATCGCCCGCTTGCAGCGCCAGATCGAAGCCGTGCGGGTGGCGGCCGCCTGCACCCAGGGCGATTTCTCCCAGGGCATCCGCACCTCGCAGAAGGCGATCGAGAATTTACTGCCGGAGGATTATTTTTTCCTGGGTCTGATCGAGCATTACCTGGCCTATGCTTACCAGGCGGCCGGCTGGCTGACTGAAGGCGCTGCGGCCCAGGAGCGGGCCTGCCAGAATGCCCTCAGTCACGATTTCCACAAAGAGTTCGTTGTTTCCAAGAGCGAGAAAGCCCGGTTTCTGCGCATGCAGGGGCATTTGGGCGAGGCCGCCGATGCGTATCGCCAGGCCATCGACTATGCGGATACCTATGGCGTGGATCTGGACGTGCGCATCTTCCCGCAGGCGGGGCTGGCCGATATCCTCAGCGAATGGAACCAGGTTCAGGCGGCGGACAAACTGCTCTCTGAGCCGGCCCATTATTACCTTCAAGTGCCCGCCCAGGCTTTGGATTGGTTCTATGCCGTGGATGCCTGCCTGGCGGTGGCCAGGAATCGGATGCTTCACGCCGAGTTTGAAGACGCCGCCCGCGCTATTCGCATAGCCAATAAATTTGGCCAGGCGTATCACTTCATTCCCGATCTGCTGGCCAGCGTGCGCGCCGCCCAGGCGCAGCTCTGGGTGGCCCAGGGCGATCTCGCCTCCGCGGCGAGCTGGGTAAGCCGCCGGGAGCTGCAAGCCAGGGAGCGCCCCGACGCGCTACCGGCCGTCGAGAGGGTGGCTATGGCGCGCGTATACCTGGCGCTGGAACGCCCCGAACAGGTGCATCCGGTGCTGGCCGAATTGCTGTCTGAGCTGGACGGCGAACAATACGGCAGCATCCTGATGGAAGCCTGCGCCCTGGATGCCCTGGCGCTCTGGGCGCAGGGCGCCTCTGCGCCGGCGATAGAGACGGCTTCCCGCGCGGCCTCCCTGGCCGAGCCACAGGGCCGGGTGCGAGCCTTCGTCGATCTGGGGGATGCGATGAAAGCCCTGTTGTCTGCCGTGCTCCAGTCCCGGAAAGACGGGCGCCCCGGGCAGCCGCCGGGCCCCAGCCGGGCTTATCTCGAGCGCTTGTTGAAGCAATTCAACGGCCCGCCGGCCAGAGAGACGCCCCCTGCCGAAAAACCGGCCCGAGAAGAGCCCGAGATCATTTCCCCCCTGGTCGAAGCGTTGAGCGACCGGGAGGTGGAGGTTTTGGCTTTGCTCTCGCAGGGACACTCCACCGGCGATATCGCCCGGGCCCTGGTGATCTCGGTGAACACGGCCAAGGCGCACATCAAGAGCATCTACCAAAAGCTGGACGTGCACAGCCGCAAAGAGGCCATCGAGCGGGCTATCACGCTGCGCTTATTGCAGTAGCCCTGAGCAGAAATCCTCCTCCCTAACCCGAAAGGGTACCTCCGAATTACCCTATTAAACCACCCATCCTTAACCCGTGTATGGGGATGAAGGATGGTGCGCGTTTTGCTAGAATACAACTCGGGAGCTCATTTTCTCTCGTGCGGTTTCTAATGCTGCCTGTCAAACTGGCATGGGAGCCTGGCTTTTTTTCGTTGTGGTCGTTTTACCTGGCGTTGGCAGGGGAAGGAGGAGGAAAGAACGGCGCGCTATTCATAGGGTAGTTCGCATTGGATCGAATCTGCGTTGTGCGCTTCTCGATCCGAGAAGCCTTGGAGGGAAAAATGACAGATCAAGAACATAAAGGCAAGACAGCCGCACAGGAGAAGACGTATATCAAAGGGCTGGGATTTTGTTCTTTTGGGATCGGCGCTAACGTGGCCGAGGTGGATGTAAAGAACGGGAAAATCGTGCGCATCCGCCCGCTACACTTCGATTCGAAATATGACCCCGAGAGCATGAATCCCTGGCAGATCAAGGCGCGTGGCAAGGTTTTCGAGCCCACGATGAAATCGTTGCTGCCCCCCTTGTCGATGGTTTACAAGAAGCGTGTCTATTCTCCTAACCGCATCAAGTATCCGCTCAAACGGGTGGACTGGGACCCCGAAGGCGAGCGCAACCCGCAGAATCGCGGGACGAGCAAATACGTGCGCATCTCCTGGGACGAAGCCACCGATCTCATTGCCAAAGAAATCAAGCGCATCCAGGCGAAGTATGGACCCTACGCCATCCTCGTGCAAGGGGACGGCCACGGCGAGACCAAGACGGTTCACGGCCCGCATGGCTGCCAGACGAATCTGCTCAGCTTGATGGGCGGCTTTACCATGCAGGCCCGCCAGCCGGATAGCTGGGAGGGCTGGTACTGGGGCGCCAAGCACGCCTGGGGCATGGACCCGGTGGGCAAGATGAGCCCGCAGACCAACGTCATGAAGGACATCTCCGAGCATTCGGATATGATCCTCTTCTGGGGCTGCGATCCGGAAACGACCACCTGGGGCTGGCAGGGCCAGCAGTCCAGCCGCCTGTGCTACTGGTTCAGCGAGCTGGGCATCAAGTCCGTCTACATCTGCCCCGACCTGAACTACGGCGCGGCGGTACACGCCGACAAGTGGATCCCCGTGCGGCCCAATACCGACGCCGCCCTGCAACTGGCGGTCGCTTATACCTGGATCACCGAGGGCATTTATAACCAGGAGTACGTGTCCACCCACACCTACGGTTTCGAGCAGTTCGAGGAGTACGTGCTGGGTAAAGAGGATGGCGTTCCCAAGACGGCCAAGTGGGCGGCGGCCATCACCGGCATTCCGGCCTACACGATCAAGGCCCTGGCCCGGGAATGGGCCAAGAAGGCCACCGCCATCGCGCACTGCAACGGCGGTTCCTACATCCGCTCTTCTTACGCCAGCGAGCCCGGCCGTTTAGAAGTGCTGCTGCTGGCCATGCAGGGCCTGGGCGCCCCCGGTCGGCATCAGGTGACCATGATCGAGTGGGGCATCTTCGGCCTGATGAACCAGAACCCCCTGCCGCGCAGCACGGTGCTCCCGGACCTGATGGCGGCTTACCGGGGCGCGGTGATCGGCAACCTGCCCAAGCAGTTCATCCCCAAGACGCTGATCACCCAGGCGCTGCTAGAGCCGCCCGTGACCTGGTACGGCCACGTGCTGGCCGGCATGCCGCGCGATGACCAGTTCATCATGTTCAAGTACCCGGCGGATGGCTGCTCGGAAGTCCACATGATCTGGACCGACTCGCCTTGCTGGATGACCTGCTGGAACGGCGGGCATCGCATGCAGGACGCGCTGCGCGGTGAGAAGATCGAGTTCGTCCTGGCGCAGCACCCCTGGATGGAGAACGAGACCATCTTCGCCGATATCGTCCTGCCGGTCAACACCAAGATCGAAGAGGAAGACATCGGAGTAGACCTGTTCAGCGGGCAGTTCAACACCGTCTTCTACGAGGGCAAGGCCGTCGAGCCGATCGGCGAATCGCTGAGCGACTACGAAGCCGTGGGGGAGATCGCCAAGAAGCTGGGCCTGTACGACGCTTATACCCAGGGCTGCTCGGTGGAGGACTGGATCCACGCCGGTTTCGATCATTCCGGCATCCAGGAGATGACCGATTATAAGGAGTTCCGCGAGAAGGAATACTTCGTGGTTCCCACCGCGCCCGATTGGGAGAAGGATCCGCCCGGCATGATCGACTTCTACGAGGATCCCGAAGGCCACCCCTTGCAAACTCCCACCGGCAAGATCGAGTTCTACGCTACCGGCCTGGCCGAGAATTTCCCCGACGACGAAGAGCGCCCTCCCGTGCCGCACTGGATTCCTTTTGGCGAGTCGCACCAGGAGAGCCTGCTGCACCCGCGCTCGGAAAAATATCCCTTCCTGATCATCTCCAACCATCCTCGCTGGCGGGTACACGCCAACCACGACGACGTTACCTGGCTGCGTGAAATCCCCACCTGCAAGATCAAGGGGCCGGACGGCTACCTCTACGAGCCGGTATGGATCAACCCGCAGGACGCTAGCAAGCTGGGCGTCCGGGATGGCGACGTGGTCAAGCTGTTCAACGAGCGTGGCGGGGTGTTGGGCGGTGCGTACGTTACCGAGCGCATCATGCCCGGCGTCATCTATCAGGATCACGGCGCCCGGGTGGACCCGATCGTGCCGGGACTGCTGGATCGCGGCGGCGCCAACAATATGATCTGCCCGCACAATACCACTTCGCGCAACGCGGCCGGCGAGGTGACCAGCGGGTTCTTGATCGGGATCGAGAAAATCAACATCCAGGAACTGCGCGAGCAGTATCCCGAAGCTTTCCAGCGGGATTATCATCCGGCGTCGGGTATGCGCTTCAACGCCCGGGTGGATGGAGGGAGGTCGTCATGAAGGTATTCGTAATCGATGTGGCCAGGTGCAACGGCTGCTACAACTGCCAGATCGCCTGCAAAGACGAACACGTGGGCAATGACTGGATGCCTTACGCCAGACCCCAGCCGGATACCGGCCAATTCTGGATGAAGTTAACCGAAAAGGTGCGCGGGAGCGTGCCCAAGGTCAAAATGACCTACCTGGCAACGCCTTGTATGCACTGCGAGAACGCGCCTTGTATGGCCAGTTGCCGCCAGGAAGCCATCTATCGCCGCGAGGATGGCATGGTGGTCATCGACCCGGAACAGTGCAGCGGCTGCATGAACTGCGTGGATGCCTGCCCCTACGGGGTGATTTTCTACAACGAGGAGCTCAACACGGCTCAGAAATGCACCGGGTGTGCCCATCTGCTGGATCAGGGCTGGGAAGTGCCGCGCTGCGTGGATGCCTGCCCAACGGATGCCCTTCGCTTTGGCGAGGAAGAGCAGTTCAAAGATCTGATCGCCCAGGCCGACGTGCTGCATCCGGAGTTCGGCTGCGCGCCGCGGGTTTACTACCTCAACCTGCCCAAGCGCTTCATCGCTGGCACTCTGTATGATCCGGAACAAGAGGAAGTCCTGATCGGCGCGACTCTGACCCTGACCAACCTGGAGAGCGGGGAAGCCCTCACGGCCCAGACGGACAGCTTCGGAGATTTCTGGTTCAAACAGCTCCCCGTGGGGAGCTTCAAGCTGCAAATCGAGATGGACGGCTATCTTCCTAAGGTGCTCGAGGACATCAGCACGCAAGAAGACGTGAACGTGGGCGATCTGGCTGTGTATCGAGCCCCCGAGCCTGCGCTGGCGTCGTAGCCGCCTTCGACAGCTCTTTGCCTCAACGGGTAGCCTGCCCCTGCCAGGTTGAGAAGCTGGTTAGCGCGTCAAAGATATAGAGCAAGGGGGGAAATGCGGCTGCTTTGCAGCCGTATTTCCCCTATCGGCTTCACGCTTTGGCCCGCTAAAAAATTTTGCCGACGAATGGATTGATGGAGGTAAAAATGGAAAAGACAAAGACTCCCTGGCGCTGGAAGGAGAACGGGTATACCGTAACTCGCGGCAGCGCGTGGTCAGGGCCTGGCTGCCACGACGGCTGTGGCGTGTTGCTTTACACGGACGAGAACGACAAGCTGGTCAAGGTAGAAGGCGACCCGAACAATCCCTTCAACCAGGGCCGCCTGTGCGTGCGCTGCCTGGCTTTGCCCGATGTGACCAATCATCCCGACCGGCTGAAGTATCCCATGAAGCGGGTTGGAAAGCGGGGCGAAAACAAATGGGAGCGCATCACCTGGGATGAAGCTTACGATACCATTGCCCGAGAGTTCGGCAAGATCAAGGAGAAGTACGGCGCCGAATCGGTGATCTTCGCTCAAGGCACCGGCCGGGACATCGCCCCTTACATCAGCCGCCTGGCCTGGTCTTTTGGCAGCCCCAACTGGGCCTGCCTGGGATTGACCGGAAATGCTTGCTACCTGCCGCGCGTGGCCGGCTGCATCGCCACCAGCGGCTCGTTCTGGGTGGCGGACTGCTCGCAGGCCTGGCCTGATCGTTACGATAACCCGGAATACAAGGCTCCAGAGTGCATGGCGATCTGGGGCAACAACCCGATCGTGTCCAACTCGGATGGCTTCTACGGCCACTGGGTGGTCGACCTGATGAAGCGCGGCACCAAGCTGATTGTCATCGATCCGCGTCTGACCTGGCTGGCTTCCAAGGCCGAGCTTTGGCTTCAAATCCGCCCGGGCACCGACGCCGCTCTGGCGCTGGGCATGCTCAACATCATCATCCAGGAAGGGCTGTACGACAAAGAATTCGTCGATAAGTGGACCTACGGATTCGAGCAGTTGGCCGAGCGGGTCAAGCAGTACCCGGTGGACAAGGTCTCCGAGATCACCTGGGTTCCCCAGGAGAAGATCATCGCTGCTGCTCGCCTGTTCGCGCAGAGCAAGCCGTCTACCGTTCAATGGGGCCTGGCCCTGGATATGACCAAGGAAGCGCTGCCGGCCAGCCACGCCATCACGGCCTTGTGGAGCATCACCGGCAACATGGACGTGCCCGGCGGCATGATCTCCCCACCCACCTTGCTGTTCTACGGCGGCGGTTGGGGCGCTGAGCTGATCAGCGACGAGCAAAAGGAAAAGCGCCTGGGTCTGGATAAATATCCGCTGCTGCGCTACGGCTTCGTGATCGCTCACGCGGACGTCACCGTAGAGGCCCTCAATACCGGCAAGCCTTACCCCATCAAGGGCGCCTGGATCCAGACCAACAACGGCCTGGCCTGCATGTCGGCTGATCCCAGGAAGACGTATGATGGGCTCAAGAAGCTGGACTTCGTGGTGGACGTGGACATCTTCATGAACCCCACCATGATGGCTTGCGCGGATATCGTGCTGCCGGCGGCTACCTATCCTGAGCGCGACGGCCTGCGCTTCGGCGATGGCCCCCAGCGCGGCGAGGCGATCAACAAAGTCACCCAGATTGGCGAGTGCAAGTCAGACATGCAGATCAACCTGGAGATGGGCAAACACTGGAATCCGGAAGCCTACCCCTGGAACGACGTCCAGGAGATGTTCACTTACATGCTCAAGAGCAACGGCATGGATATGACCTTCCAGGAACTGCGCGAGGGCGCTCCCGTTTACCCGCACATGGAATATCGCCGCTACGAAAAGGGCATGCTGCGCCACGACGGCCAGCCCGGTTTCAACACACCCACCGGGCGCGTCGAGCTGTATTCGATGGTCTACGATAATATCGGCCTGGACCCGCTGCCCTACTTCGAAGAGCCTACCGAAAGTCCTTTGAGCACGCCCGATTTGTATAAAGAATATCCTCTGATCCTGACCACCGGCGCGCGTCCCTGGGGCATGTTCCACTCGGAGCATCGCCAGGTCAAGCGCCTGCGCGCCATGCGCCCTGAGCCGTGCGTGGAAATCCACCCCGATACTGCCGCCGAGCTTGGTGTGCGGGATGGCGACTGGGTGTGGATCGAGAACAGGCTCGGACGGGCCCGCCGGGTAATCTCCATTACCCCCGCCATTCACCCCAAAGTGGTCAATGCCGACCACGCCTGGTGGAAGCCGGAAACAGAGGGCGCCGAGCCGAACCTGTACGAGCTGTGGGATCTGGCAATCAACCAGCTCGTGCCGTTCCTGCCGGGCAAGAGTGGCTTTGGCGGCAACTACAAGTCGTTGTTGTGCAAGATCTACAAGGTAGAGGAAGGAGAGAAATAAGATGGCCCGCTACGGATTGCTGATCGATTACGAATACTGCACGGGCTGCCACAGTTGTGAGATGGCATGCAGCATGGAGCATCAAATCCCGGTGGGGCAGTGGGGCATCAAGCTGGCGGAGATCGGGCCGTGGCAAATCAGCGCGGACAAATGGCAGTATAGCTACATCCCGGTGCCGACCGAGCTGTGCAACCTGTGCGGGGAGCGGGTGGCGCAGGGGAAGAAGCCGGCCTGTGTGCACCACTGCCAGGCGGCGGTGATGAAGTTTGGACCGGTGGAAGAGCTGGCGGAGGAGATGAACGCTAAGTCGCACATGGTGCTCTTCGCGCCGAAGTAGCCTTTGAGAAGACCCTAAAGGTCTGGATAGACCTTTAGGGTCTAAAATAGACGACACGAGGGAGGCAGGGCATGAGTGGACAAGGAATAGCACAAACGGCTCCGGAGACTGGGAAGGGTGCGGCGCCGCAGGCGGTGGTGCCGGGGTATGCCTGGGTGATTCTGGGGGTGGCGTTTCTGGCGAGCGTGGCGGCGCCGTTGAACCAATTCAAGGTGCCGCCGGTGATGCCGGTGATGATGGAAGCCTTCAAGCTGAGCATCGCCAGCGCGGGGATGCTGATGTCGGTGTTTTCGATCACGGGGTTTCTGCTGGCGTTGCCGGCGGGGATCATCGTGCAGCGCATCGGGTTGAAGGCGACCGGGCTGATCGCGGTAGGGTGCATGGTGATCGGGTCGGTGATGGGGGCCTTGTCGGGCAGCGCGGGGCTGATGTTGGTGAGCCGGGTGATCGAGGGGGTAGGCATGGGGCTGATCGCGGTGGTAGCCCCGGCGTCCATCGCCACCTGGTTTCCGCCGGCCAAGCAAGGGGTGCCGATGGGCATCTGGGCGACGTGGGTGCCGGTGGGGAGTGTGGTGATGTACCTGCTGGCGCCGACGCTGGCGAGCTCCATGGGATGGCAGTCGATCTGGTGGTTTGGAGCGGGATTTGCGCTGGTGGCGTTCGTGCTGTACGCGATCTTTATGAAGATGCCGGCGGCAGGTAAGCCTGGGGGCGGCGGGGCGGCGGAAGGCGAAGCGCCCAATCTGGTCAAGGCGCTGTCGAACCGCAGCATCTGGCTGTTGGGGCTGGAGTTTGCCTGCTTCAACGCGGCGCTGCTGGCGGTCAACACCTACTATCCGACGTTTCTGTCGTCGGAGCGGGGGTACAGCCTGGCGGGGGCCTCGTTCACGGCCAGCCTGGTGATGATCGTGGTGATCTTCTCGGCGCCGTTGGCGGGGATTCTGTCGGATAAGATTGGGTCGCGGCGGTTGGTGTTCACCCTGCCGTTCGTGGTGGTGGGGGTGATGATGCTGTTTCCGTTCAGCGTGAGTGGAGCGGGGGTCTCGCTGTGGCTGATCCTGCTGGGGGTGATCGCGGGAGCGATCCCGACGGCGACGTTTGCGGCGGCGCCGGAGATCATGGGGAAGCCGCTGCTGGCGGGGATGGGCATGGCGGTAGTGACGCTGGGACAGAACCTGGGGATGTTCGTAGGGCCGATGGTATTTGGGGCGCTGGTGGAGAGCGCGGGCTGGGTGACGGCGGGCCTGTGGATGATCCCGGTATTGGCGCTGGGCCTGGTGGCCGGCTGGCTGGTCAAGGTGCGCTAGGCGATTGAGAGCTGCATCCGTGTCGGTGATCCCCTGGCCGCACCAGGGGATCACCGACGTTCGTAGCTGTCGGACGCTTGAGTCCGAGGGTTATGATCGCCGAATCAAGAATTGAAAGAGACTGTGTTAATTGCCCATCAAACTGATCTCCTGGTAACCAAAGTCCACGCACCGGTCATCCACTCCAAGATCGTGCGTCGCCAGCGGTTGACCGAGCGTCTGCGCGGCGGCATGAATAGCAAATTGACCTTGATCGTGGCGCCCGCAGGCTATGGCAAGTCTACTTTGCTGCGAGAATGGTTATCAGCGATCGAAACGCTGGAATGGCCGGTTGCCTGGTTGTCTTTGGACAAAGAGGATAACCGGCCATTTCAGTTCTGGGCGTACGTGGTCGGCGCGTTGCGCACCATCGATGCGGATCTTCAACGTGATCTGGTGGTGGGGTTGGGGGAGTCGAGCGAAGCCATCGATTGCAAACAGCTCAACCCTTTGATCAACCGCCTGGCTGCTATCCCCAAACAGATCAGCCTGGTTTTGGATGATTATCATGAGATTGCCAATCCCAGCATTCACCAATCCCTATCTTACTTTATCGAGCACGCGCCCGAGAACGTGCACATGGTCATCGCCAGCCGGGTAACACCGCCTATCCCGTTGGCGCGCTTACGCGTCTTGAGGCAGTTGGTAGAAATTCAAAATACAGATTTATGCTTTGATATTAATGAAACAGAGACCTTCCTGCGCAGCGTGATGGATTTGGACGTGGCCGCAGACGACGTGACCACGCTGGTAGACCTGACCGAAGGCTGGATCGCCGGTTTGCAGTTGGCTGCCCTGTCGCTGCAGAGCGGGCAGGATCCTAAACGCTTTCTGGCCGATTTCGCCGGCAGCCATCGCAATATCCTCGATTACCTGAGTGAAGAAGTGCTCAACCGGCAGGACGCTTCGATCAAAGAATTCATGGTCAAGACTTCCATCCTCGGCAAAATGAGCGCGCCGCTGTGTGACGCTCTGCTGGGAACGAAGAATAGCGAGGCGGTACTGAGCTTTATCGAGCAGGCCAACCTCTTTATCATCCCTCTGGATGAGCATCGCTATTGGTACCGTTACCATACCTTGTTCGCCGATTCGCTGAATATCTATCTCAAGCGCACCTACCCGGAGCTCGTGCCTGAGCTTCACCGCAAAGCGGGCAACTGGCTGATTGAAAATGGATACCCTGAGCAGGCTGTTCCGCATGCCCTGGCTTCCGGGAACCACGAGCTGGCTGCGGATATCGTCGAGTCTTGCGCCTTCAAGGCCATCACCCGCTTCGACCTGATGATGGTCATCCAGTGGATCAGCCGGCTGCCCCCCGAAGTATTCCGCCAACGCCCCCAACTGGGGGTATTTTACGCCCTGGCCAATCTGCACCTGGGCCGGGTAAAAGAGGTGGAGCGGCAGTTAGAAGAGCTGAAGATGATCTTCGAGGGGAATGGGCACCCCGAAGATCTGACGGAAGAGAAAGCCCGCCTGTATAGCCAGGTGCTCGCCATCCGCGCCGCAACGGCTTGCATCCAGGCCGATTACGACCGCGGCATCAAAATTTCCAGGCAGGCGATGGCCCGGCTGCAACCCGAGGACTACTTCCTGACCGGAATGATTGAGCACCACGTCAGCTACGCTTACCTGGCCAAAGGCAGGCTGTCCGAAGCGATTGCCGTGCTGCATTACGCCATTCAAATTGCCAATCGCAACGATTTCCACCGCGAATACGTATGCTCCTCTCTGGCCCTGGCGCGCGTTTACAAGCACCAGGGGTTGTTGCAGGAGGCGGCTGAGACTTATCACGATGCGCTGGATTACGCCGCTGATAAGGGCCTGGAGCAGGAGTTGATCAGCTTCTTGCAGGCCGGCCTGGGTGAGATCCTCCACGAGTGGAACCGGTTAAAGGAAGCCGACCGCTTGTTGCAGGAGGCCCAAAATTATTGTTCGCGCTTTGGCACCGGTTACCTGGCCTGGCATTATTCCTCCGATTTGTTCCTGATATTTGCCCGAAATCACTTCTCGCACAAGGATTACCAGGGGGCAATGGAAGCTTTGCTCACCTTGCAGGATAATTTGCAGCGTTACCACGTCGTTCCCTTCCTGGCCGACCGCGCTGAAGCCTTACAGGTTCATCTCTGGTTGACCCAGGATGAGCGCAAGAAAGCCGAGGATTGGGCCGCCAATACCCTGGCTCGCCATGCGTGCGCCGCGGGTAGCGTCTCCAGAATCGTGTTGAATGCTCTGGCGCGCGTGCTCATTGCGCAGGAGAATTACGCTCAGGCCGTCTCCATCTTGAGCGACAGCATGGAGAGCGTAGAAGCGGCGGTGCCCTTGCACTACATTATTGAAGCGCGTTGCCTCCTGGCCCTGGCTTCGAACCGCCTGGGGAAGGCGCCCGAGGCCGTCCGCGCCTTACTGTCTGCTCTGGAGCTGGGCGAGCCCGGCGGATATGCGCGTATTTTCGTCGATGAAGGCTCGTCGATGAAGGAATTGTTGACCCACGCCCTGTACACGTGCAATCAGCAGTCCACTCACCTGGAAGACCAGTTGCCATCGGTTCATTATATTAAAGGGCTGCTTGCCTGGTTCGATACCGGCCCAAGCCCCCGGCCCGAGCCGCGCCCCGAACCGGTCGTATTGCACCCATTGCTGGAACCGCTGAGCGACCGCGAGATGCAGGTTTTGCTCATGCTGGCCGATGGGTTTTCCTCCAAGTACGTCGCCAAGAATTTGGTGATCTCGGTCAATACCGCTCGCAGCCACATCAAGAATATCTATCAAAAGCTAGACGTACACAACCGGGAAGATGCAGTAAAACAGGCCATCGAATTGGGCCTGCTCTTGACTCTATCCGCGTTTCCCTCCCATCACCCCTACATTTTCCAGCCACTCACCTATCAAAATAACGTCGAATTCACCCATGCTTGATGATTACATGGGCGGTTCGTTGCGCGAATATTAAGGTAATCCGAGTTGCTATCCTGTCATTCTACGGAAAGGAGACTCCTGCTTGCAGAAATGAAGGGCGTGTAACGATCGTCATCTATTCATCCTTTACGAAGTAAAGCTCGAAAAATCAAGGAGGTTAATCTCAATGGCGACCCAAAAAAGACCTTGGAGATGGGAAGAAAATGGCTACACCGTAACCCGGGGGAGTTCCTGGTCTGGCCCTGGCTGTCATGATGGCTGTGGGGTGCTGCTCTACACCGACAAAGATGGGAAGTTGGTCAAGGTGGAGGGCGATCCGGAGAGCCCTTACAACCAGGGCCGCCTGTGTGTGCGCTGTCTCGCGCTTCCCGATGTAGTGAATCACCCCGACCGTCTGAAGTACCCCATGAAGCGCGTGGGGGAGCGGGGGGAGAATAAATGGGAGCGGATTTCGTGGGAAGAGGCCTACGATACGATCGTCGAGAGATTCGGCGAGATCAAGGATAAATACGGGCCAGAATCGGTCTATTTTGCCCAGGGCACCGGCAGAGACATCATTGCTTACCTCAGCCGCCTCGCCTATTCCTTCGGCAGCCCCAATTACGTGAGCATCGGGCTCAGCGGGAACGCCTGTTACCTGCCGCGCGTGGCCATGATGCTGGTCACCACCGGCGATTTTGCCGTGGTCGATTGCTCCCAATACTTTGCGGACCGCTACGACAATCCCAACTGGAAGCCACCGGAATGTATCATCATCTGGGGCAATAACCCGATCGTGTCCAACCCAGATGGCTTCTACGGCCACTGGATCGTTGACTGCATGAAGCGCGGCACCAAGCTGATCGTCGTCGATCCGCGCCTGACCTGGCTGGCCTCCCGCGCCGATCTATGGCTGCAAATCCGTCCGGGCACCGACGCCGCCCTGGCGATGGGCATGCTCAATCTCATCATCCAGGAAGAGCTGTACGATAAGGAGTTCGTCGACAAATGGACTTACGGCTTCGATAAGCTGGCCGAGCGCGTGGCCGATTACCCGGTGGATAAAGTCTCGGCGATCACCTGGATTCCCAAGGAAAAGATCGTCGCCGCGGCTAAATTATTCGCCACCAGCAAGCCGGCGGCGATCCAATGGGGCCTGGCGGTCGATATGACCAAGGAGTCCCTGCCGGCCGGTCACGCCATCTCGGCCTTGTGGACCATCACCGGCAACCTGGACGTGCCCGGCGGCATGATGACCGTCGTGCCACCCCTGGGGGTGATCGAGCCCTGGGGCGGCGGATGGGGAGCCGAGTTATTGAGTCCCGAGGTAGCCGCCAAGCGCCTGGGGCTGGACAAATACCCCATCCTCGGCTTTGGCTTCATGAACGCCCAGTCGGACGAGCTTGCCGAAGCTTGTCTGACCGGCAAGCCTTACCCCATCAAGGGCGCCTGGATCCAGACTAACAACCCCATTGCCTGTATGGGCGCGGACCCCAAGAAGCTCTATGCCGGGATCAAGAAGCTGGATTTCGTGGTCGTTGTGGATCTTTTCATGACGCCCACTGCGGTGGCTTTCGCCGACATCCTCCTGCCGGCGGCCACTTACCCCGAGCGCGATGGCTTGCGGGCCGTCTGGTACCACGTCGGAGCCATCAATAAGGTCACGCAAATTGGGGAGGCCAAATCGGACCAGGAGATCAACCTGGAGATGGGCAAGCGCTGGAATCCGGAGGCCTGGCCCTGGGAAAACGTCCAGGAAATGTACAGCTCCATGCTCGCCAAGGCCGGCCTTAAATTTGAGGACGTCAGGCAGGACGGGCCTTTGTTCACTCAATTCGAATATAAGAAATATGAAAAGGGCTTGCAGCGGCGGGACGGCCAGCCCGGTTTCAACACACCCACCGGGCGCGTCGAGCTGTATTCCACGCTCTTTGAGGGGTGGGGCCTGGATCCGCTGCCTTATTATGAAGAGCCTACCGAGAGCCCCTTGAGCACCCCTGACGTTTATCAGGAATACCCCCTGGTGCTCACCACCGGCGCTCGCCCTTGGGCCTTTTTCCACTCGGAACAGCGCCAGGTGGAGAAATTGCGCGCTCTGCACCCGGACCCCGAGCTACAGATCCACCCCAGCACTGCTGCCAGGTACGGTATTCGGGATGGCGACTGGGTGTGGATCGAGAACCGCATGGGCCGCTGCCGGCAGAGGGCCAAATTGACCCCCATCATAGACCCGCGGGTAGTCAATGCCGACCACGCCTGGTGGTTCCCGGAGAAAGCGGCGGCTGAACCGGACCTGTTTGGCGTCTGGGAATCGGGGGTCAACCAGCTCGTGCCGCTCTTGCCGGGCAAGAGTGGCTTTGGCGGCAACTACAAGTCGTTGTTGTGCAAGATCTACAAGGTAGAGGAAGGAGAGAAATAAGATGGCCCGCTACGGATTGCTGATCGATTACGAATACTGCACGGGCTGCCACAGTTGTGAGATGGCATGCAGCATGGAGCATCAAATCCCGGTGGGGCAGTGGGGCATCAAGCTGGCGGAGATCGGGCCGTGGCAAATCAGCGCGGACAAATGGCAGTATAGCTACATCCCGGTGCCGACCGAGCTGTGCAACCTGTGCGGGGAGCGGGTGGCGCAGGGGAAGAAGCCGGCCTGTGTGCACCACTGCCAGGCGGCGGTGATGAAGTTTGGACCGGTGGAAGAGTTGGCGGAGGAGATGAACGCCAAGTCGCACATGGTGCTCTTTGCGCCGAAGTAGCCTTTGAGAAGACCCTAAAGGTCTGGATAGACCTTTAGGGTCTAAAATAGACGACACGAGGGAGGCAGGGCATGAGTGGACAAGGAATAGCACAAACGGCTCCGGAGACGGGGAAAGGTGCGGCGCCGCAGGCGGTGGTGCCGGGGTATGCCTGGGTGATTCTGGGGGTGACGTTTCTGGCGAGCGTGGCGGCGCCGTTGAACCAATTCAAGGTGCCGCCGGTGATGCCGGTGATGATGGAAGCCTTCAAGCTGAGCATCGCCAGCGCGGGGATGCTGATGTCGGTGTTTTCGATCACGGGGTTTCTGCTGGCGTTGCCGGCGGGGATCATCGTGCAGCGCATCGGGTTGAAGGCGACCGGGCTGATCGCGGTAGGGTGCATGGTGATCGGGTCGGTGATGGGGGCCTTGTCGGGCAGCGCGGGGCTGATGTTGGTGAGCCGGGTGATCGAGGGGGTAGGCATGGGGCTGATCGCGGTGGTAGCCCCGGCGTCCATCGCCACCTGGTTTCCGCCGGCCAAGCAAGGGGTGCCGATGGGCATCTGGGCGACGTGGGTGCCGGTGGGGAGTGTGGTGATGTACCTGCTGGCGCCGACGCTGGCGAGCTCCATGGGATGGCAGTCGATCTGGTGGTTTGGAGCGGGATTTGCGCTGGTGGCGTTCGTGCTGTACGCGATCTTTATGAAGATGCCGGCGGCGGCAGGTAAGCCTGGGGGCGGCGGGGCGGCGGAAGGCGAGGCGCCCAATCTGGTCAAGGCGCTGTCGAACCGCAGCATCTGGCTGTTGGGGCTGGAGTTTGCCTGCTTCAACGCGGCGCTGCTGGCGGTCAACACCTACTATCCGACGTTTCTGTCGTCGGAGCGGGGGTACAGCCTGGCGGGGGCCTCGTTCACGGCCAGCCTGGTGATGATCGTGGTGATCTTCTCGGCGCCGTTGGCGGGGATTCTGTCGGATAAGATTGGGTCGCGGCGGCTGGTGTTCACCTTGCCGTTCGTGGTGGTGGGGGTGATGATGCTGTTCCCGTTCAGCGTGAGTGGAGCGGGGGTCTCGCTGTGGCTGATCCTGCTGGGGGTGATCGCGGGAGCGATCCCGACGGCGACGTTTGCGGCGGCGCCGGAGATCATGGGGAAGCCGCTGCTGGCGGGGATGGGCATGGCGGTAGTGACGCTGGGACAGAACCTGGGGATGTTCGTAGGGCCGATGGTATTTGGGGCGCTGGTGGAGAGCGCGGGCTGGGTGACGGCGGGCCTATGGATGATCCCGGTATTGGCGCTGGGCCTGGTGGCCGGCTGGCTGGTCAAGGTGCGCTGACCGGGAGACTTTGGCACGGCGCCTGTGGCCGGCTTCGGGCTGCGCTGGCAGATTACCCGGCCAGATCACCCCGCAATAACCCGAAATGGGTGATTACAGCCAGGGGATGCCTTGCTAGAATGCTTGAAGGATGCAATTAATGGATTGATCCCAAGGAGACTATCAAACAATGTGCTTTAGACCCCCATCAGCCCAGAAACAACCGAGAAAATGCGCGCAATGTGGCACGGTGAATGCTGCGGACGCTGAAAAGTGTGTTAAGTGCGGAGCGGAATTGCCCGTGGCGCCTCCCCCTCCCGGCCAGGCTAGCAGCGCGGCCCCCAAGGCGCCTCCGCCGCCCGGACAGGCCGGTGGCATCACCCCACCCAAGGCACCGCCCGCGCCGCCCAAGGCGCCGCCCGTTCCTCCTAAGGCACCTCCCGTTCCTCCCAAGGTGCCCGGTAAGGACGAATAATTGCCGCCGGTGGGGAGCCAAATCGGATAGCTCGTTTCTCCCTGTTCATGCGATAGCGGGCCTGGCGTGCTGCAATGCCGGACCCGCTGTTTTGTGTATGCCCTGCGTCAGCCCCTGGGCGGTTGAGCTGCTCAAATCACCCTCTTAAATCACCCACTTGTTATCCCGGCTGGGTGATGACGGTCTTCTCTGGGCCTACTAGAATGATAATAGAGCCCTGGCCATCAGGCCAGGGGTAGAGGTCGCTGTCTGATCTGTAGCGTTCAACTCGAATAAAAGGAGACGGGCTATCGTGGAGTTAGTATTTTTGGGGACTGGCGCGGGGTGTGGGGTGCCCTCTTTTTTTTGCGACTGCGTGGCCTGCCAGGAGGCGCGTGCCGAGCCGCGTTTCCAGCGCTCGCGGTGTGGGCTCCTCCTGCGGGGTGCGGAGACCACCCTGGTGGATGCCCCGCCGGAGCTGCGCCAGGACCTGCTGCGCGAAGGCGCCGCGGACGTTGACCGCATGATCCTCACCCATTGGCACTTCGACCATTTTGGCGGCCTGGGCGACCTGGAGTTCTACGTGCGCTTGCGTCGCAAGCAGCGCCTGCCCGTTGCCATGACCGGGGAGACGCAGGCTCAGCTTCTGGCCGCCTTCGACTTCCTGGCCGACTGCCTGGAGATTACCCCGGTCGTGGCAGGGGCCACCTGGGAGTTCGATGGCCTGAGCTGTACTTTCCTGGAAGCCGGACATGCCCCTGGGACGCTGGGGCTGCTTTTCGAGCGGGAGGGCCGGCGCACGGCTTATTTCCCGGACACAGGTCCGTTGCCCCCGGCGACTGCCGCTGCCTTGCAGCGGGTGGATACCCTGATCGTCGACGCTACCTTCTGGGGGCGGAACTGGATGCCCGCCAGCCACCAGTCGGTCGAGGGCGCTCTGGCTTTGGCTCGCTCCTTGGGTACTGGGCGGGTCTACCTGACCCACCTCTCTATGCACCACGACCAGCCGGTCTCCAACCGGGAGCTGGAAGCGTACTTGCGCAACCAGGGCGAGCAGTTCAACCTGGCCTACGACGGCTTGCGCATCACATTGTGAGGAGGAGACTGCCCCGTGACGACTCGCGTTGATTTGAATCAAGAAGGCGTTACAGTCAAGAAGTCTTGCTGCTTTTTCTGCCATCAGAACTGCGGCGTGCTGGCCTACGTGAAGGATAATCAAGTCTTGGCCATCGAAGGGGATCCGGATCACCCCATCGGCCGTGGCGGCCTGTGCGCCCGCGGCAATATCGCCCTCAAGCACCTCGATCATCCCGCGCGGGTCAATTACCCCTTGAAGAGCATCGGCCAGCGCGGCGACGGCCAGTGGCAGCGCATCTCCTGGGACCAGGCCCTGGACGAGATCTCCGGGAAGCTGTCCGCGATCCGGGATGAATTCGGCGCGGAAGCGGTGGCGACCGCCGGCGGCACGCAGCGCACCCACGATTGGTCGCGCCGCCGCTTCATGAATCTGTTTGGCAGCCCGAACTCGTTCCATAACGCCCATCAATGCTGGATCCCGACCTTCATGGTGGAGACGGCCATCTACGGTTGGTGTCCCTTCGACATGGACCTGGGGAGCAGCCGTTGCGTGGTCTTGTGGGGCCACAACCCGGGCGCATCTTACATGCCCGAGATGCGCGGCCTCACCGACCTGCGCGAGAGCGGGGTCAAGCTGGTCGTCATCGACCCGCGCTTCACCGAGACGGCTGCCCGGGCCGATTTGTGGCTGCCGCTTCGCCCCGGCTCCGACGCCGCCCTGGCGCTGGCCTGGCTGAACGTGATCATCTGGGAGGGGCTGTACGACCAGCAGTTCATCGAGAATTGCTGCGTGGGCTTCGACCAGTTGGCCCAGCACGTGCAGGAGTACACGCCCGAATGGGCCGCTCCCCTCACCTGGCTGGACCCGGCGCTGATCCGCCAGGGGGCGCGAATGTACGCCACCAACAAGCCCGGCAACCTGATGTGGGGCGTGGCGGTGGACCAGATCGGGCGGGCGGCCGGGGCGGCCATCCACGCCCGCGCCCTGCTGCGCGCCGTCACCGGCAACCTGGATGCTCCCGGCTCAGACCTGCTCACCGGCCCCAATCCGGATTTCATCACCGACGAGGAGATGGAGGCCAACGAGTGGCTGCCCGAAGAACAGAAATCCAAGCAGCTCGGCTCGGATAAGTACAAGCTGACCACCTGGCCCGGCTATGGGCGGATCGCCGGCATCACGCGCGAGGTGTGGGGCAAGGCGCCGACCGCCGAGTGGATGTGCGAGGCGCACCCACCGGAGGTCTTCGACGCCATCCTGACCGGCCAGCCCTATCCGGTCAAGGCTTTGATCACCCTGGCTACCAACCCCATCAATTCCTACGGCGAGAGCCAGAAGGTGCTCCAGGCGCTGCGCTCGGTTGGGCTGTTGGTCTCGATGGATTATTGGATGACGCCCACCGCCATGCTGGCGGACTACATCCTGCCGGCGGCCGGCGCGCTGGAGCGGCCCACCATCACCAGCACCTATGGCTGCTCCGATTTCGTGATCGCCTCGCAGCGCGCCATCCAACCTCTCTACGAGCGCCGCACCGATTACCAGTTCTGGCGCGGCCTGGGGCTGCGCCTGGGCCAGGCGGAGATGTGGCCCTGGGAGACCCTCGAAGAGGCGGATTACTACCGCATTTATCCCCTGGGTTATGGTGTGGGCAGCTACGACGAATTCGTAGAGCAGGTGCGCTATCATTTCCCCGAGCGGGAGTATTACAAGTACGCCCGCAACGGCTTTGCCACCCCTTCCCGCCGCGTGGAGCTGTATTCCAGCTTGCTGGAAGAGCTGGGCTACGCGCCCATGCCCACTTACATCGGACCGGCTGAGAACGAGGTGGACGACCCTGAGCTGGCCGAGCAGTATCCCCTGGTGCTGATCGCCGGGGGCGGTTTCATGCCCTATTACCATTCGGAGCATTTCCAGATCGAAGAGTTGCGCTTCTTGCGCCACGAGCCTTACATGCAGATCAACCCGCAGACCGCCGCCGAGCTGGGCATCCAGGAAGGAGACTGGGTGTGGATCGAGACCCGCCGCGGGCGCATCAAGCAGAAGGCCAACCTGACTCAAGCGGTCCACCCCCGCGTGGTCGTCACGCAGCGCGGCTGGTGGTACCCGGAGCGCGAGGCGCAAGAGCCTGAATTGGGCGGCTGCCTGGAATTGAATGCCAATGTCTTGACCAGCTCCGCCGAAGAGCACTGCGATCCCATGGGCGGGAGCTGGGCCAACCGTGGCTTGCTCTGTAAAGTCTATAAAACTGAAGAAAAAAATGGAAAGGTAGGTGCCTGAGATGGCGCGCTATGCAATCGTCCTGGATACCCGGCGTTGTATCGGTTGCCATTCCTGTACAGTGACTTGCAAGGTGAATAACAACCTGCCGCTGGATATGATCTACAACCCGGTGACCACTATTGGGCCGATCGGGGTCTTTCCTGATTTACACATGAGCTACCTGCCCTTGCTGTGTATGCATTGTGGCAACCCGCCCTGCGTGGAGTGCTGCCCCACCGGCGCTTCTCAGCAGCGGGCGGACGGCATCGTTTGGGTGGACGAGACGAAGTGCGTGGGCTGCAAGGCGTGTGTGATGGCCTGCCCCTACGGGGCGCGCGTTCCCAACCACCTCACCGGCACGGTGCAGAAATGCGATTTCTGTTCCGACCGGTTGGCTATCGGAAAAGAGCCTTATTGCGTGCAGACCTGCCACCAGCGCGCGCGCATCTTTGGCGATCTGGAGGACCCCACTAGCGAGGTCTACAAGCTGGTGAATCGCCAGCAGACGGTGCGCCTGCTGGAAGAGCTGGGTACCGAGCCCTACGCTTTTTACATCCTGGACTGAGGAGTGAAGCGCATGAAGCATACGGATCATTGGGGTTGGATGCTGGCGGTGGATATCTTCTGCGGCGGGATGGGCGGCGGGATGTTGTTCGTGGCGGGAACGGCGGGCCTGTTGCGGGGCGCTTTCGTCTTCCCCTGGCAGGCTCTGTTGGCCGCCCCGCTGATGCTTGCCCTGGGCTCCAGCTTTCTGATCCTGGAGCTGGGCCGGCCGTTGCAGGCCTGGCGCGTCTTCCTGAATCCCAAGGCCATCCTGACCGTCGGCGCCTGGAACATGCTGGTAGCCATGGGGGCCGGGCTGCTGTACGCCACTTTCGGGCTGCCGTGGATTCCCTGGGCCGGGGTCGTCCCCCTGCGGCAGATCGTGGCCCTGGTTTGCGCCCTGGTGGGGCTGGTGGTGTCCGTCTACCCGGGCGTGCTGCTGGCCCGCCACAAGTCCCGGCCGTTATGGAGCGGGCCGGGCATCGCGGTCTTGTTCCTGACCTCCTCGCTGGCCACCGCGCTGGCCGCCCACCTCATCTTCGCCTGGTGGTTCCCGCTGGCGGACGTCGGGGTGCGGGGGCTTCTGCCCTGGATGCTGGCGGCCTTGCTGGCCGCGCAACTGCTGCTCTGGCCGCTCTACGTGTGGATCAAGCGCACGGGCACCACCCGGCGGGAAGCGCTGGCGGTGCAGCCCTGGATCAACGGCAAACGGGCGGCGGCCTTCTGGGGCCTCCTGTTGGGCCTGGGCACGCTGGCGCCCCTGCTGCTGGTCTCCCTGGGAACCTCCCGGGGGGTTCAGGTGGCCGCCGCCGGCCTGGTATTGTTCGGCGGAATCACCCTGCGCTGGATGGTAGTGGCCGCCGGCGACTTCCGCACCTGGCTGCCCGGCGAGGAGGCCTATCGGGCGCGCCTGCCCAAAGGGGAGGAAGCTTTCCTGAAAGCCTGGAAGACGAGGTAACTTTTTAGAGGATTTTTATCTTGAAATCGGATCAGAAGAATCCAGAGAAGACTCTAGAGAAATTCGCCCAGGAATGTATCGACTGTGGAATATGCGCTACAGTCTGCTCCACCTTGAGCAGCATGGGGGCGACCCCTGGGGAGGTTGCCCGCGCTGTGTTGGGCGGCCAGGTGGACGAGCCGCTCAAGGCCGCCCTCCTGCGCTGCGCGTTGTGCGGGCTGTGTAGCCAGTCTTGCCTGGTTAATTTGAATCCCGCCGAGATGGTCGCCGCCGCGCGCGAGACGCTCATGCAGCGCGGGCAGGTAGCTCCTGAAGAGTACGATATCATGCTGGTGGATCGGGATTGGCATTACTTCACCATTTACCGCGACACCTATGGCATCGATTACGCCGATCTGGCAGCCGAGCGCTACGATACCCTGTTCTTCCCCGGCTGTACGCTGTCCAGCTACTCCCCGCCGCTCACCCGCGCTGCCTACGGCTGGCTGGCCGGACAGGGGATGCGCCTGGGCTTTTCGGATCTGTGCTGCGGCAAGCCCCTGGTCAGCATCGGCCTGCGCGAGCGCAAGGATCGCCTGTTGGGGCATTTGCTGCGCCAGATGCGGGCGGCCGGCGCCAGGCGCCTGGTCACCGCCTGCCCGAACTGCTATTACCAGATGGCCGGCCAGTTGGGAGAGATGGAAGTCGTCTCGTTGTATGCCTTGATGCGTGAGGCCGGTGTGACGGCCGGCGCTGGCCGCCGTTTGACCGTGCATGACTCTTGCCCGGATCGCTATACGGGGGCCGTAGGCCGGGACGTGCGCAGCCTGCTGGCCGGAGGCTCGCTGGTCGAGATGGAGCACCACGGCGCGGAGACCATCTGCTGCGGATCGGGGGGCATTGTCTCGATGATCGATCCTGAGCTGTGCGAGGAGCGCGCCCACCAGCGCATGGAGGAGTGCGACCGCTCCGGCGCGGAAGCCTGCGTGACGGCTTGCATGGCCTGCTCCCACCGCCTGGCCAAAGCCGCCCAGGCCGGCAAGGTGATCCATGCCCTGGAGCTGATTTTCGCGCAAACTGTGGACTATGCCCAGGTCCAGGCCAACGTGCAGGCCATGTGGGCCGGGGAATGGGGCGAATATAACCTGTATCGCCTGGCGCATGCTGTTTCCATCGTCCAGGGTGAGGAGAGCACTCATGAGTCAGCCTGAAGCGCCCGTCGCGCTGGATCACACCCAGAGCCTGTGCCCGATTTGTTTTCAGGTGCTGGACGCGCAGATCGTCGTGCGCGCCGGGGCCGTCTTCCTGCACAAGGTCTGCCCCAATCACGGCCCCATGTCAGTCTATCTCTGGCCGGACGTGGCCCATTACAATTGGATGCGTTCCTTCCGTGTGCCTTTCAAGCCCGCCTTGGGGAGCCTGGAGCGCGAGCGCGGCTGCCCGCTGGACTGCGGCCCGTGCACGACCCACCTGCGCCACGCTACCCTGGTAGAGGTCGAGGTGACCCAGCGTTGCAATCTGCATTGCCCGGTGTGCTTCATGGCTGCCGGCTCAGCGCCGCCCGATCTTTCCCTGGCGGAGCTGGAGGCCATGTATACTGCCATCCGCCAGCAGTCCGGGGAATGGGTGGGCCTCCAGCTCACCGGCGGCGAGCCGACCCTGCGCCCCGACCTGCCGGAGATCGTTGCCCTGGGGCGGCGGCTTGGCTTTGGGGCCATCGAGATCAATACGAACGGCCTGGCCCTGGCCGCAGATCCGGCCTACGCCGTGAGCCTGGCCCGGGCCGGCGCCAGCGGCATTTACCTGCAATTCGACGGGCTGTCCCCGGACGCCTACCGCCAGATTCGCGGCGCCGACCTGCTGCAAACCAAGCTGCGCGCCATCGTGAACTGTCGGGCGGCCGGGATTCAGGTCGTGCTGGCGATGACCGTGATCCAGGGCGTCAACCACGACCAGTTGGGCGCAGTGCTGGACTACGCCTTGGAGAACCTGGATGTGATCGCCGGTCTGGCCTTCCAGCCGGCCTTTACTTCCGGGCGTTTCAAGCTGGATATGGGTCGCCGGCTTTCCATGGGCGACGTGGCCTTCCTGCTGGCCGGGCAGAGCGGGGGCCGCATCGACGCCTACGACCTGTGGCCGCTGGGCTGTTCTCACCCGTTGTGCTCCTGCGCCACTTACCTGCTGGTGGAGGATGGGGCCGTGACCCCCCTCACCCGGCGCATTTCCCCGGACGAATACCGCGCGCGCTTCAATGGCTGTAGTCCGCAGGGCTCGGTCTTCGCCGACATCCTGGCCCAGGACGGCGCTGCGCCGCACACCGGGCTGTCGATTGTGATCATGAACTATATGGACGCCGGCACGCTGGATCTCAAGCGCCTGCAAGAATGCAGCATGTTGGTGGCTTTGCCGGACGGGCGCCAGATTCCGTTTTGCGCCTATCAGCTCAGCGGCCTGGACGGAGCTCGTTTGTACCCGGCCTGGGGTAGGGTCGAGCAGGAAAAGAGCTCCGATGGCTAGCTGTTGGGTGCGATCCAATTGCCGCTTGTGCGGCTACCTGTGCGGGCTGCTGGCCCGTCTGGAAGAGGATCGCGTGGTTGAAGTTCAGCCGGACCCCAGCCGTTATCCCTACGATAGCCGCGTGCAGCGCGGCTGCCGGCGCTGGCCGGCCAACCTGGAGCTTCTCGATCATCCCGAGCGGGTCAATTATCCCCTGAAGCGCGTTGGACGGCGCGGCGGCGGCGAATGGCAGCAAGTCACCTGGGGGGAAGCCCTGGACGACATCGCTGCCCGGCTGGGAGCCTTGAAAGACCGTTACGGCGCGGAGACCCTGGCTACCAGCATTGGCGGGCCGCACGCCACTTTCTGGCCGCTGCACCGCTTCATGAACCTGTTCGGCAGCCCCAACAACGTGGGCATCGGCCAGATCTGCTGGAATCCGGGCATTTGGGTCAACACCCTCACCTACGGCTGGCCCATCGAGAACGAGTTGGATCCGGGGACGACGGCTTGCGCTCTCCTGTGGGGCACCAACCCGGCCGAGTCGGACAACTCCCTGTTTTGGCGCAGCGTCCAGGCCTACGCCCGCACCGGCAAGCCCTTGATCGTCGTCGATCCCCGGCGCACGCGCACGGCGGCGTGCGCTTCCCTGTGGTTGCCCGTGCGCCCCGGGACGGACGCCACCCTGGCCCTGGGCCTGCTGCACGTAGTACTGGCGGAAGGGCTGTACGATGACGACTTCGTCGAGACCTGGTGCCACGGCTTCGCGCGGCTCGCCGGGCACGTCGCCCCCTACACCCCCGCCTTCGTGGAGGAAGTGACCGGCGTTCCGGCGGAAGCCATCCTGGAGGCTGCCCGCGCTTACGCCGGCCATCCTCCGGCGACCATTATCAGCGGGCGGGGCATCGACCAGCTTGGGGGCAACACTTTCCCCACCCATCGCGCCCTGGCCCTTCTGCGCGCCGTCACCGCCAACGTGGACGCGCCCGGCACCTCGCACCTGTGCGAAATGCCGGACTTCGTCCCCGAAGTGGACCTGGAGCTGAACGACGAGCTGCCTGAAATACAGCGCCTGAAGCAGCTCAACCGCGGGCGCCTGGCGCTGCAATCCTACCCCGGTTACGAGCTGGTGCGCCAGCACACCGCGCGGGCCGGGCGGCGCCTGCCCATGCGCTACCTGACCTCCGCCCATCCCAATCTGGCGTGGAAGGCCATGCTGAGCGGCGAGCCTTATCCGCTGCGCGCTATGATCGTCATGGCCAGCAACCCGCTGCTCACCCAGGCGGACGCCGGCCTGATCTACCGCGCGCTGGAGAGCCTGGATTTGCTGGTGGTGCTGGAATATTTCAAAACCCCGACCGCCATGCTGGCCGACTATGTCCTGCCCAGCGCCGGCGGACTGGAGCGGCCCGTATTCCAGACCCACGCCGGCACCGCCAACCTGGCCTACGGCGGCGAGCAGGCCGTGGAGCCGTATTACCAGCGCCGCGCCGATTTCTACTTCTGGCGCGAGCTGGGCGTGCGCCTGGGCCAGGCGGAATATTGGCCCTGGCAGACCTTCCAGGAGGCCCTGGCGGCCACCCTGGCTCCCGCCGGCCTGACCTGGGAAGGATTCTGCCAGAGCGGTTTGTACTATGCGCCCAGCCCGTATCGAAAACACGAGCAGGTGGATGCGGCGAGCGGCGAAAAGGTGGGCTTTGCCACCCCCAGCGGCAAGGTCGAGCTTTACGCGGAGCTTCTTGAGGGCCTGGGCGCTGCCCCCTTGCCCACGCCGGTAGATCCTCTGGCGTTGAGCGAGGAATTTCCCCTGCTGTTGATCACCGGCGGGCGCAAGCAGCCTTTCTACGCTTCGTCTTATCGCCAGGTCGAAACGCTGCGCGCGGCTCATCCCCGGCCCTGGGCGGAGATGAGCGCGGCCACGGCCGCCGGGCTGGGCCTGGAAGAGGGCTGCCCTATCCGCGTGGAGACCGGGCGGGGGCAGGCCCGCTTCGAGGTGAAACTGGCTGCGATGGTCGAGAACGTGGTCAGCGTGGAATACGGCTGGTGGTACCCGGATCTGCCGGCCGGCGAGGCGGAGCTGGGCGGCGCCTTCCTTTCCAACGCCAACCTGCTGACCAGCGCCGATATCGAGACCTCGGACCCGCTCATCGGCACCTGGACGTATAACGGAATTCCCTGCCGGGTGGTGCCTTTCGACACTGGCGGCGCGGCCTGAAAAGGGTATAAACATGGATGGAGGTACTTTGTGGCTGAGCGAAAACACGCCTTCTTATTGTTCACCAAAGCGCCCGTGCCGGGCCGCACCAAGACCCGCCTGACCACCCAGCGCGGCGGATTTTTAACCTCGCAGGAGGCGGCCGATTTCTATCGCGCCACCCTGCTGGACGTGGCCGAGATCGGCTTCCTGGCGCTGGCCGAGCTCTCCCGCGCCGAAGACGGCCACCCGTCCGAGCGCTACGATTTCGTCATTTGCTGTTCGCCGGCTGCCGAGCAGCCCTTTTTGGAAGAGGTCTTCGCCGGGGCGGGGCCCTGGCCGGCCCCTTATCGCTTCATCAACGACCGCGGGGCCAATTTCGACGAGCACTTCGACGACGCTTTCCAGCAGCTCTTCGCGCAGGGCTATCATTCCGTGGTTTCCATCGGCGGCGACCTGCCCGTGATGCCCGTCAACCACATCGTGCAGGCCTTCCAGTGGCTGGATTACTTCGACTCGTTCTCCGAGCGCGGCGGCTTCGTGCAGGCGCCCTGCCAGGAATGCGGCGTCTCGCTGGTGGGCTACACGGCGGAGACGCCCATGGATTCGGAGGGTGTGTTCTACAACCTGAACGGCGTGCCCGCCCTGGACGCCTACGTGCGCAAGGCGGCCGAGCGCGGCGTGCCCGTGGCCACGCTCACCCCGGTGGGGGACGTGGACGACGAGCGCGACCTGGCCCACGCCTGCTCGCTGATCCGCGCGCTGGCTTATTCGGCCCAATTTCAGCCGGGCAGCTTCGTGCCGCGCCGCACGCTGGCGTGGATCGAGCGCACCGGCATCGTCATCACCACCCCGCCCAACCAGAACCACGATCCACGCGAGGCCATCGATGCCTGAGATCGAGCTGGACGAAGCGCGCTGCACCGGCTGCGGCCTGTGTGTGGATTTCTGCCCGGTGAACGTGTTCGAGATGTCGGCAGAGGGCCTGCCCCGGGCCGTACGCGTCGCCGATTGTTGGGCCTGCGATACCTGCGTGGGGCAGTGTCCCACGGGCG
Source organism: uncultured Chloroflexia bacterium (assembly GCA_963702935.1). Lineage (GTDB taxonomy): Bacteria > Chloroflexota > Anaerolineae > Anaerolineales > Anaerolineaceae > DAOTWA01. The sequence goes on along the minus strand of OY969772.1, from coordinate 4,802,030 downwards.
CTTTGCGCGTAGTCGAATTGGGCGAGGCGGCGCCGGAAGAAGAGTTGGGCGCCGGGCGCCGCCCGGCTTCCGCACTGAGCGGCGCGCAGCGCGCGGAATACGCCGCCTGGTCGCGGGCGCTGATGGAGATCTTGCGCCTGCGCTGGAGCCCGGTGGCCATCACCCTGATCCCGGCCGGCGCGCCCTTGCCCACCGTCCCCCAGCCGCGCGAGAAGCTGCGCTATTGCCAGTCGCTGATGGCTGCCCGGCGCGGCAAGACCCTGCTCATGCCGGCCCGCTGCCACGCCTGCCCGGATGGCACCACCATCCTGGGCCTGACCGAGATGCCCGCCAAGCTGGCCAGCGGCGAGCTGTACATCCGCTTCGGCAAGCTGGCTTCCCTGGAAGCCGCCCGCCAGATGATCGCCGAGCGCCCGCGCCTGGCGCCGCGCTCCATCCAGGCCACCCTGGTGGCGCCCCTGGCGGAGGCCGTGCTGCCCCCGCAAGTGGTGGCGGTGATCGCCCAGCCCGAGCAGATGATGTGGCTGTGCATGGCGGCTTCGTTCTACACCGGGCGGCGCTTCGACTTCCAGGCCAGCGGCTACAATGCCCAATGCGTGGAGACCACCCTGATCCCCTACACCAGCGGCAAGCTCAACATCTCCTTTGGCTGCTACGGCTGCCGGGCCAGCTCGGACGTGGGCGACGATCTGATGTTCATGGGCATTCCCGTCGCCGAGATGCCCGGCCTGGTGCAGGGGCTGGCCGCCCTGGGGAAGAAAGCCATCCCCGATTCGCGGGCCAAGATTTATTTGCCGCCGCTGGTTTGAAAAGGACAAAGATGAGCGAGCGCACGCCTTCCATGCAGATGATCCAGGGCCGGGGCATCGCCGCCCTGCTCAATCCGCGTCCCGCCGTGCTGGTCACCTGCAGTGACGAGCACGGAGCGCCCAACGTGCTGTGCGTGGCCTGGCACACCCCGCTTTCGCACGAGCCGCCGCTGCTGGGCATCAGCCTGGCCCGGCAACGCTATTCGCACGCCTTGATCTGCGCGACCGGCGAGTTCGTGGTCAACGTCGTCTCGCGGGAATTCCAGGCAGCCGTCGAATTGTGCGGGAGCCATTCCGGGCGCGACCTGGACAAGATCACCGCCGCCGGGCTGGATCTGCAGCCCGCCTGCCACGTCCGGCCGCCTCTCATCGGCGGCGCGCTGGCCCACCTGGAATGCAGCCTGGTGAGGCAGGTGCCCGCCGGCGACCACACTTTCTTCGTGGGCCAGGTGCTCTACGCCGAGGCCCGGCCGGAGTGCTTTAGCCTTGAGGGTTGGGACGCGGCGCGCGGGGACGTGCTGCTGTGTGTGCAGCGCGATCGCTTCGGGAGCTGGTCGCGAGAATGAAACCGAGATTGAAAGGAAAAATTCCGCCGTTGGAAGGCGCTCCTCAGCGGATTCGCACGCGCAGGGGCGTAGAGTTCGGATCGTGCGCATCTCTACGCAGTCCTGTCCGCCAACCAGATGGAATCGGAGCACGCCCCTGGCGAGTTTCTCGTGGCGCTCATTGACGGAGCGCTGGTAGGCGCCGCCCGGCTGGAATGGAAGGAGCAGGCCGCCTATCTGCGCCAGGTGTCGGTGGCCGCCGCCTGGCAGCGGCAGGGCGCCGGACGCGCCCTGGTGCGCGCCCTGGCGGGTGGGCTGCCGCAATTGAGCGTCGTCTCGCGCGGCGCTTCGGTGGGCTTCTACCGCCGTCTGGGTTTCGTTCCCCTGCCCTGGGAGCAGGTGCCCCCCGATTACCGCGAAGAATGCGCCGCCTGTCCCATCTACGCCGAATGCCAGCCGCTCCCCATGGTTTTAGCAGCGGGTAGCCCGGTTGTTGAGAGTTGAGCCTTGAAAGGGGAGGTGTGCATGGCCCGATCCTGCTGACGGGAACGCATTCGTAAACAATCCCATACATCTCCGAGCCGAAAGCCTAAGGCCGGGTAACCGGCGATGGCCAAACAGGCCGGTCCCTGGGTGCGTAAGTGCTGCCCGGGGAGCCCTCTCCCCTCCTGCCGATGGAGAAGACCTGCCGAGAGGGCCAAGGCACGGATGGAAACGTCCCTGCCTCCCGAATCCCGGCGCAAGCCGGGAGGAATTGGAAAGGAGAACCGCATCATGGAAAAACTTCAAGAACTCTTAAATCAATCTGCCGCTCGCCACGCGCACCTCTGCCCGCGCCAGGTGCTGGGCGTGCGCATGGGACTCCTGGCGGGGAAGGTGTTGGATCTGGATCTGCCCCAGGCGGACAAACGCCTGTTCACCTTCGTGGAGTGCGACGGCTGTGGCATGGGTGGCATCGAAGTCGCCACCGGCTGCCGGGTGGATCGCCGCACCCTGCGGGTAATGGATTTTGGCAAGATGGCCGCTACCTTCGTGGACACCCGCACCGGCCGCGCCGTACGCATCAAGCCCCACCCTGCCAGCCGCCAGCGCGCCGAACAATATGCCCCCGAGAACACCGACGCGTGGCACACGCAGTTGGAGGCTTACCAGGTCATGCCCGATGATGAATTGTTCGTGGCGCGGCCCGTCGAGCTGACCGTTTCGTTGGAGCGGATCATCAGCCGGCACGGGCTGCGCGCCATCTGCGAGGACTGCGGGGAGGAGATTACCAACCAGCGCGAAGTCCTGGTGGGCGGCCGCGTATTGTGCCGTTCCTGCGCGGGCGATGGTTACTACACATTCCTCGACCAGCCGTCTGACCGGGAGACGTGGCTCTCCCCGATCGCCGGTGCGGCCCTGGAATCCCGGGAATCGTTGGCTTGAGCTCGTCCGAATCAATTTACCTGTAGGAGATGAATCAACAATGAGCATGTTGCAAGAAGTCATCGATAGCCTGCCCGAGGGCACGGTGAAGAGCATCCACCTGGGGGAGCATTGGACCGCCGTTGTCGCCCAGGTGGACGGGTGCCTGAACTGTGGATTGGCTTCTAACCCGGTATGGCCCAACTCGCTCATCCGCGAGGCCCCGGTGGAGCTGCCGGGAACCATGCGGATGCGCTCCGCGCGGGAATTATGCGACCTGGTCTTCCAGCCGGATCTACGCCTGGCCAGCGCGGGAGTGGCCACCATCAACGCCTTGCTGCCGCGCCAGCCGCAGAGCTGGGTGGACTGCAACGCCGGCGATGTCATCGCCCAACGCGGGGCAGGCAAGCGTGTGGCTATGATCGGGCATTTTCCTTTCGTCTCCAAGCTGCGCGAGCAGGTGGGGCGCCTGGACGTGCTCGAGCTGCGCCCCCAGCCGGGGGATTACCCCGCCGCGGCGGCGCCGGAGGTGATTCCGCAGGCCGACGTGGTGGCCCTCACCGGCATGACCCTGATCAACGGCACCCTGGAGGGGCTGTTGGAGCTGTGCTCGCCGCGCGCCTACGTGGTCATGCTGGGCCCCAGCACGCTGCTCAGCCCGGTGCTCTTCGACTACGGCATCGACCTGCTGGGCGGCTCCGTGGTGGAGAACATCCCGCCGGTCGTGAAGGCCGTCGATGAGGGCACGCACCTCGAGCAGATCTTCGCGCTGGGCGTGCGTATGGTGATCCTCTCACGCGACGGCGCTCGAAGCCGGAGAGCGGCCTGAGCGCATGGATCTGGGGCAGTTCTTGCCAGGTGCGGCCGCTTACCTGGCCCGCGTGGACCTCAGCTCCCTGCCCGGCTGGCGCGCCGGGCAGCCGCTGGAGGTGCGCCCCCTGGCGGGCGGGGAGTACAACCTGAACTATCTGATCTGCCAGGGGCGGCGCAAATGGGTCTTCCGGGTGAACGTGGGCACGCAGATCGGCCGGGAAGACCAGATCAGCTACGAATACCGCGCTTTGAAGCTGCTGGAGGGTAGCGGCGTCACTCCTCGCCCCTACTATCTCGATGACAGCCGCGCGCTGCTTCCCCGGGGCGTGCTGGTCATGGAATACCTGCCGGGAGGCAAGCTGGATTACAGCCGCGACCTGGAAGCCGCTGCCGGCGTTTTCGCCCGCATCCATACTCAGGCAATCGGCGTCGAGGATAACCCGCTCATCCGCGAGGAGCGCCCCTTGAGCATGACCTACGCCGAATGCGCGCGTATGCTGCCCGTTTACCTGGAGTCGGAGCTGGCCGATCCCTCCGTGCGTGACTACCTGGCTGCGGTGCTGGCCTGGGCCGCCGAGGCCCGCCGGCAGGAGGATTATTTCCTGGCCGACCCCTGGTGCTGTGTCATCAACACCGAAGTGAACTCCGGGAATTTCATCGCCAACCGCCGTCGGGGCACCCTCAAGCTGGTGGATTGGGAAAAACCCCTGTGGGGCGACCCCTCGCAGGATCTTTCCCATTTCTGCGTGCCTACCACCACCCTGTGGAAGACCGGCTGGCGCCTCTCGGCGGCTCAACGCCGGGATTTCCTGGAGGCCTACCGGGCCCGCATCCCCGACGCCCATTTGCGCGATACTCTCCAGGAGCGGGTGCGCCTGCGGGACCCCTTCAACTGCTTGCGCGGCGTGTGCTGGTCGGCCATGGCCTGGGTGCTGTACCAGACCGGTGGCCACGCCTTGCGCAATGCGGACACCTTTCACAAAATGGAAGAGTATCTGCGCCTGGATTTCCTGCGCAGCCTGTTCGATCCTTATCTGACATGAGCCAAAAGATCATCTTCGATTGCGATAACACCCTGGGCTTGCCCTTCAAGGAGGTTGACGACGGCCTGGCGTTGCTTTACCTCCTGGGCCGGCCCGATCTCCAATTGCTGGGCGTGACCACTGTGTTCGGCAACGGCGCCGGCGAACAAACCTATGCCCAGACCAGGCAATTGCTGCGGGATTATGCCCGGACGGACTTGCCAGTGTTGGCGGGCGCGGCCAAAGCCGGCGCCGGGGCCACACCCGCCGCGCGCTTCCTGGCGCAATCGGCGGCCGCTCAGCCGGGTGAGATCACCCTGCTGGCTACCGGCCCTCTCAGTAACCTGCGCGCCGCTGCTGAGCTGGATCGCGCTTTTTTCTCCAACCTGCGCCAGGTGGTTTGTATGGGCGGCGTTCTGGAGCCGTTGCGCATCGGTGGGAAGGAGCTGGCCGAGCTGAATTTCTCTGCCGATCCCCAGGCGGCCTGGGTGTTACTGAACGCTGCCTGCCCGCTCACCCTGATGAGCGCCCAGGTTTGCCTGGGGGCTCGTTTTGGCTGGAATGATTTGAAGCGGGCGCGCTTTCTCGACGAAAAACTGCGCCGCAGCCTGTGCAACTGGCTGCTGGCCTTTGACACTTCTTTTGGCGGAGCAGAGTTTTACCTGTGGGACCTTCTGCCGGCCGTCTTCCTTTCTTTCCCCGAGCTGTTCGACCGCTGCGAGGTAGCCATTACTTCGACGCTCGCCGACCTGTGCCAGGGTGCGCTGCTCGTTTCCCCCCGTGAGGACCGCCGCCGCACCGTCAACCTGCCTTCCTGCATTGCGGACCTGGCCCGTTTTAAATCCGTCCTTTTTGAAGCCTGGGAACGCACCGGTGGAACGCGAGGCTTGATCTGAATACAATGGAGAGATAGGATGCTTGAGAAGAAGGCCGCTTTAACCCTGCTGTTGCTGTCGTTGCTACTATTGAGCGCCTGCGCGCCCGGCGCCGCCGTCGCTTCCCGGACAGAAACCGCAGCGCCTACCGTCTTGCCGGAGCAATCCCCGCCTGGCGCTACCCCTCCGCCGGGGTATGCCGGCCGGGAATGGTCCGATATCCTTGCCGAGGCTCGCGGCCAGACGGTGAATTTCTATATGTGGGGAGGCAGCGACACCATCAACACCTGGGTGAGCGGCTACGCCGCCAGTACGCTCCAGCAGCGTTATGGCGTGACCCTGAACATGGTGCCGGTGACCGATATCGTGGACGCTGTCAACAAAGTGCTGGGGGAGAAAGTGGCCGGCAAAGACCAGGACGGCGCGATCGACCTGATGTGGATCAACGGCGAAAATTTCCGCAGCATGCGCCAGGCGGATCTGCTGTATGGCCCCTGGGCGGGCTTCCTGCCCAACGCGGTTTACGTGAACGCGCAGGATCCCAGTGTGGCCTATGACTTTGGCTATCCGGTGGAGGGTTACGAATCGCCCTACGGCAAGGCGCAGCTCGTCCTGGTGTACGATAGTGCTCGGGTGGCCGAGCCGCCGGCCAGCGTGGCGGACTTGTTCGCCTGGGCGCAGGCCCACCCGGGCCGCTTCACTTATGCCGCCCCGCCCGATTTCACCGGCAGCGCTTTCGTGCGCCTGGTGTGCTATGCCTACAGCGGCGGCTATCAGCAATTCCTGGGAGATTTCGACGCGCAGCTCTTTGCCGAAAAGTTTGCCCCCTGCTGGGACGCGTTGAAAGCCGTCCAGCCCTACTTGTGGCGTGGCGGCGAGACCTATCCGGAGAATCGCACCCGTATGCAGGATCTGTTCGCCAACGGCGAGATCGATTTCGATATGACCTATACCCCGGCGGAAGCCTCCAGCCTGATCGCCCAGGGTCGCTATCCATCCACCGCCCGTACCTTCGTCTTCTCCGACGGCACCCTTGCCAACACAAATTACCTGGCCATTCCCTTCAATGCGGCCCATAAGGCCGCAGCCATGGTGGCGGCAAACTTTTTGCTCTCACCCGAAGCGCAATACAGCAAGGCCGACCCCCAGGGCTGGGGCGATCTCACCGCGCTCGACCCCATCCGCCTGCCCGCCGAATGGCAGGCCAAATTTGCCGGGCTGCCGCGGGGTGAAGCTACCCTGCCGGACGCGGAGCTGGCCGCCCATCGCCTGCCTGAGCTGGGAGCCGATTGGCTCACTGCCATCGAAGGGGGCTGGGAGAAATATGTCCTGCAGGGTCAATAGCTTCCTGGGAGGGCCGCGCAGGGGGCTGGCAGCCGGCTCGCCGGCTGCCAGCCCCCTGCGCCTGGCCTTGCTCCTCGGCCCGGCCCTGTTCCTGATCGCCGCGTTGTACCTGGGCGGGCTGGCCCTGGCGCTCTTGCAGAGCCTGGGCTACCTCCCCGAGGCGGGCCTGACGCGTATCTCCCTGGACGCCTATCGCGCGCTCTTCACCCGCCCGGATTTCTACGGCGGGCTGTTGCTGACCGCCTGGGTATCTCTGGCTTCGACGGCGCTCAGCACGTTCCTGGCCGTGGCCGGGGCGCTGCTCCTGCGCAGCGTGTTGCGCGCCGGGCGGCATTGGGTCGTGTTTCTCTACCAGCTCAACCTGCCTTTGCCGCATACCGTCGGCGCGCTGGGCGTCTTGCTGCTCTTCTCGCAAAGCGGGCTGCTGGCGCGCCTGGCGCTGGTTGCCGGCCAGATCCGCTCGCCCGCCGATTTTCCGGCGTTGGTGTTCGACCCCCTGTGTATCGGCATCATCCTGGAATATACCTGGAAGGCCTCGGTTTTCACCGGCGTGATCCTTTTGGCGGCCTTGCACTCGCTGGGCGAGGATTACGAGGCCACCGCCGGCACGTTGGGCGCCGGCGCCTGGCAGCGCTTCCGCTACGTGACCCTGCCGCTGTTGCGTCCGGCGCTGATTTCCTCTTCGGTGCTGCTGTTTGCCTTCGCCTTCGGCGGCTATGAGGTGCCCTACCTGCTTGGCCAGCGCTCGCCGTCCCTGCTGCCGGTGATGGCTTATCGCGAATACAATCGGGTGGACCTGGCAGCCCGCCCGGAAGCTATGGCGCTCAGCGTCTTCATCGCCGTGGTAGCTTCCTTCCTGGTCTGGCTGTACATGCGTCTGGGGGAGCGATGAACGGCGGCCGGGGAAAGCGAATCTTCAAGGGAGGGCTGGTTGCCCTGTTGCTGGCTGCTCTGTTATTGCCCTTCCTGCCCCAGCTCTTGTGGTCCTTCAGCCAGCGCTGGCTGTTCCCCTCCCTGCTGCCCCAGGCCTGGGGCCTGCGCGCCTGGCGCTACCTGCTCTCGCCGGGAGCGCAGCTTTTTAAAGCCACCCTCACCAGCCTGGAAATCGGCTTTGCCGTGACCTGGCTTTCGCTGCTGGTGGGGCTGCCGGCTGGCCGTGCCCTGGGCCTTCACCGCTTTCGCGGTAAATCCATCGTGCAGTTTGTTATCCTGGCTCCGGCCATCGTGCCCGGCTTCGCGGCGGCCATGGGCATTCACCTGGTCTTCATCCGCTACGGCCTGGCCGATACTCTGGCAGGGGTCATCCTGGTGCATCTCATCCCAGTGCTGCCCTACGTGGTATTGGTGCTCTCCGCCGTGTTTGCCAATTTCAACCTGGAGGCGGAAGAAGTCGCCCGTACCCTGGGGGCCACTCCCTGGCAGGTCTTTCGCTACGTTACCTTGCCGGCCATTTTCCCCGGCCTGGTGGCGGCCGCCTTGTTCGCCTTCATGGTCTCCTGGGGCCAATACCTGCTCACCCTGTTGATTGGCGGCGGCCAGGTGCTTACCCTTCCCTTGCTGCTCTTGAACTTTGCCAACAGCGGGGATTACGCTGTGGCCTCTGCGTTGGCCCTGGTTTTCATCTTGCCCGCCGCGCTGATCCTGTGGGTGGCCTCGCGTTACCTGGCCGGGGGGCCTGCCGCCCTGGGCGGCCTGGGAAGACTATGACCCAGGTGTCCCTGCAACACCTTACCCGGCAGTTCGTGCCCGGCCAAAACGCGGTGGACGACGTCTCCCTGGAAATTCCCAGCGGGAAGATCACCGCCTTGTTGGGGCCTTCCGGCTGCGGTAAGACCACCCTGCTCAAGATGATCGCCGGCCTGCTGGCGCCGACTGCCGGGGAGATCCGCTTCGATGGGGCCTCGGTGCTGTCCCTGCCCGCCGAGCGGCGCGGGGCGGTGATGGTCTTTCAAAGCCAGTTGCTCTTTCCTTATCTGACCGTCGGCGAGAACGTGGCCTTCGGCCTGAAGGTGCGCGGCGAGTCTCGCGCGGAGATGCGGCGCAAGGTGGCCGGCATGTTGGAAATGGTGCAAATGAGCGGCTACGCGGAGCGCAAGCCCGCTCAGCTCTCCGGCGGCCAGCAGCAGCGCGTGGCTCTGGCGCGCGCCCTGGTGGTGCAGCCCCGCGTGCTGCTGCTCGACGAGCCGCTTTCCAGCCTGGACGCCCACTTGCGCGACGAGATGCGCGAGCTGATCTGCGACCTGCAGCGCCGGCAGGGCATCACCACCCTGTTCGTCACCCACGACCAGCAGGAAGCCGTGATGGTAGCCGACCGGATCGCCTTGCTGCTGGCGGGCGCTTTGCAGCAAGTGGACGAGCCGCGTGCCTTCTACGAGCGTCCCGCCAACCAGGGGGTGGCGCGCTTCTTCGGAGCCAACAACATCTTCCCCGGTACTGCCCGTGGCCCGGCCGTCTGCACTCCTCTGGGCGATTTTCGCGTGGCGGAAAATCCCCTTCCCGCCGGCCCGCTGCAGCTTGTCATTCGCCCGGAGAATGTTCACATCGTCAGCGATCATCAAATCAGCGAGAACGTTGTGGAGGGGCAGGTACAGTCTTGTCTCTTCACCGGGACGCGCACGAGCCTGAAAGTCCGCGCCGGCCAGATGCTATTCGAAGTGCTGGCCGAAGCTGAGGTGGCCGGGCGTTACCGGCCAGGCGACGCCCTGCGCCTCTACTTGCCGCCGGAAAAGCTCTGGGCGCTGCCCCGCGAGCCCTGATTCGCCGGGCAGGCTTTTCCCTTTGTGCGCATCGATTCCCGGTCGGATATTTCGGCCTTGCCCGGAAACAGCGTGCGACTCTGGGCTTTAATTTCGAGCCGTTCTTTCCAACTTGAAAGCTCCCTTCATCGCCCCGATCTGCGTGACGACCCGTTATGAGAAACGGGCCGATAGATATACGGCGATGTTGACTGTTGCCCTGTTCTTGCTCGGCCTTAAATGGGTTTGCCAACCTCCCCTGGCATATATATAATGAAGGGTAGATAATAACTTGAGTTTAGAGTTCGAAGAGTAAGCACCGCACCTTAACAAAAAGTGGAATTGCTGGTAAAAGCATAATCGACCAAGATGATGCCAATCCAACAATTCCGAGAAGCAGTATACCAAAGTATCATCAAACGCGGAGATGCATTTCTAGACCTACTGGATGCGCTCACGGTAGCTGGTCATGTTGAATCGCCTGTGGCATTGAGTGAAGAGCAGCCCTTCCGCCGGAAATTCAGCTCAATCTTCGACACATTGCTGGAATGCGAGTTCGACTTTGACCAACTGATGAACAGCTTGCACAGCCACCAACCCACTGACAGCGAAACGATCGCTGGCTATGAAGTGTATGCAGTGGACAGCACACCCAACGAACGACCGGAAGCGGAAACGCTGGAAGATCGTGGCTCGCTGAAAGCGCAGAAAGATGAACCCGTGCGCTATGGACATAAGTATTCGTGGTTAGTGCGCCTGATCCGTTGGGGCAGTTCGTGGGTCGCTCCGGTGGATGTCCAGCGCGTTGAAACCGCCCTGACCGATAACCAGGTCGCCGCTATTCAGGTGCAAGAGCTGGATGCGCGCAATAAACATTCCAAAGTGGTGGTGGCCGACAGCTTGTATGGCAGTCACCTTTTCCTGGCGGTCTTTCTGCTGGTCAAAACGGTGGTCGCCTTAGTCCGGGTGCGTGGCAACAGTGTTTTTTATGAGCGTCCCAAGCCGCGCAAGAAAGGTCAGCGCGGCGCACCGGCCAAACACGGCGCTCGCTTCAAGCTTTCGACACCCTCCCGATCGGCGGATCGCAATGAAACTTTCTTGCTCGGACAGCAAACGGTGGTGCTGACGGCCTGGCATGGCTTACACTTGAAGAAACTGCCAGAGCTGGTTGGGCTGGTGCTACGTGTTCAGTTTCTGCGTGCTGATGGTACGCCGCGCTATCAACGCCCGATGTGGTTATTCTGGACCGGTCCGGAAACGGTGGCGCTCAAGGATTTGTGCTGTATGTATCTCTGGCGCTTTGCGATCGAACACTTTTTTCGATTTGCCAAGCAGCATCTCGGGCTGAACGCCAATCAGTCCACCCAAACTGTCTCAACCGATCATTGGATGTGGCTGTGCGCGCTGGCTTTCTGGCAGCTGCTCCTGATGCGGGAAGGCGTGGACTTGGTTGCTCAGGCCTGGTATCCCCAGGCGGCCGCACGCGAAGCCACGAAACGAACCCCCGGGCAAGTCCAGCGCGTGGCTTTCGGATATTTGGTGAAGTTGGGTTCACCGGCTCGTTCACCCAGACCCGCTGGAAAAGGAAATGGTCGCTCGAAAGGCGTCCAGCCGCCTCCCAGAAAGCGTTTCCCGGTCGTCAAAAAGGCGAAAATGGCGCTTGACCGCGCTTCGGCAAGCTCGTAAAGCCGATTTTGGTCTTCTGCTTCGATTGTTAAGGTTCCAGCGTCACTTCGACGCTTTGTTCCGCATTTCTAAACTCAAGTAATAAGCTTCGTCATCTCAGATCGAGGTGATGCGGCAAATAGCGCCAGGAAGAATAGGATAGCACCCGAATGAAAACGAGGAACACTATTCTTACCGAAGAGGAACGCAAGACCCTCATCTTGGCTTCCCTGCATCCCAGTGCCAAGCACCTGACTAACAGTGAGATTGGCCAACGTCTTGGCATATCTGTCAGCAGAGTGAAGACAGTCATCCATCAGGCCTGCGCCAAACTGGGAGCGCATAACAGGAACGAAGCAGTCTTCCTGGCGATGAGCCGGGGGGAGATAAGCCTGAATGAGCTCCTCTCGCTGGATGAGCTGGCAGAGATCCTTAGCTCATTGGATTCGGATGTGTTGAGAGATATAGCCAATCTTGTTCGCCACAATCGGGTGCCAAGGACCCCTTCGGAGAAGGGCGAGCAGATCATCCGCACGGACAGAAGACAGGCTGGAATCTTAACCAACAGGGAGCGAGATGTTCTCATTCTGGTTAGTCGTGGACTCACGAATATAGAAATAGCCGATAAGCTTTGCATGTCTACCAGTGCAGTCAGGACGTTTCTAAACCGGGCGTTTACAAAGCTAGGGGTACGCAGGAGAGCCGACGCAGTTGAGCTGGCGCTGAAACAAAGAGAGATCAATATAGGCGAGATTTCCTCTCTGGATGAGCTGGCCCATTTTCTTGCCCCACTGGGGGCTGAGTTTATCGAGAAGATGGCCCTACTGCTAGATGAAAAGCTTCGGAAAGAGACTATCCCAACTGGCGGTTAAATAAAATTATAGGTTTTGTGTCCTATTGCGAAAATCGACCCCCAAAAAGTAGATGAAAGTTGATCAAAAAGTAGATAAAAGTTGAGTATCTCTGCTTGACTTTGGATTGCTGCGAAGTCTATACTGTTAAAGAAAGAATTCACAAAGGCTTCGCTGATCTACAGAGCCTGTAGAAATAGTTTGACTCCTTTACGGTTTTAACCGATTAGTTATCCAGAATAGCCGCGCCTCTCCCGCACCGCCTGGTGCAGGGCTGTGTTCACTCGTCCCCAGGAGCCGTCCTGGCGCCAGCGTTGGAGGGAAGTATAGAGATCGGGAGATAGAAAATGGCCGTGAAGAATGATGCGATGCTGCCACAGTTGAAGGCTTTGAAGACGACTGACATCAGCCCCCTTATCCGTATGGCTGGCCTCATGCTGCCCCGTGTTCTGGATGGCTTTTTGGCGAGCCTGGATGAGAAGCAAAAATGTGCTTTCGACAAAATCATGCCGGTGGGGGGAGAGAAGAAGATGTATCTCCAACTGACGGACACTCCTACTCCACCCATCGTGATCGGCATGGCTCAGCCCCCCAAGATGAACACCCTTTCTGAGGACGAGGTCAGGCGGCAACACATAAAGGGGATCAGGCTGGCGATGGATGACCTCCAGCTATTGGCTGAGGGTCAAACCCTGGGCAATATGCTGAGACTGGTTTGGCGTCTCAAAGGGCAGACGTTCACGATCCTGGGCATTTTGCGGATGTTCGGGCCTTTGCTCCGGTTGGGGCCTGCCGGGCTACGCGACCTGCGCAACAAAATGGCCTCTCGATTCAAGCCGCTGCTTGATCTCCTCCCTCGTCCCAAAAAGTAAACGACACGGATCGCCTTCGGGTGGGAGTAATCTGGAGCCGGCGGTCAGGCGCGATGGGGGGAAACGGCGCCGCACGAAGACCATGGCCGATCTGAAAGGAGGGTGAATGGTCGATTGAGTCACTGCGGAGGGAAACGACGAGACGTTAAGGGGTACTAACATTTTCGAGAAGGAGGCCGAAATGGCAAAGTATGATGTGATCGTGGTAGGCGCCGGGCCGGGCGGTACGGTCGCGGCGAAGGTTGCCGCCGAGAAAAAGCTCAAGGTCTTGCTTCTTGAGCGCGCCAGAACGCCGGGCGAAAAGAATATGTCGGGAAGCTATTTGTTTAGGGACCTCAACGCGGAGCTCTGGCCCGGATTCCTGGAGCAGGATTTCCACAAAGGGCACGTCCGCATCGGGGGCATCACCTTTATATGGTCGTACGATAACGACCAGAAGCGCTACGGCATGACCATGCAACCGGGTGGATATGCCATTCGGGACATGATGACGGTGTACCGCCCTGAGACCGACAAGTGGTTTGCCCAACAGGCCGTTAAGGCCGGCGCTGAGCTCAAGACAGCTCTGGCCACAGACGTCATCTGGGAAAACAAGCCAGGAGAGAATGCACGGGTGGTCGGCGTCGTCACCGATGCAGGCAACTTCGAAGCGCCTATCGTGATTGACGCTTCCGGACTGCATTCGGCGCTGGCCCGGCGGACTGGCCTCACGCATTGGGGCACGAACAAGGTCATGCTGGCGATCAAGTACATCTACAAGCTGGATGGGGATTTGATCCGTAAAAGGCTTCAGACGTATACGGATACCGATGGAGTTGAGACAGACTGGGGAGCCATGCCGACGATGGCCGGCTCGGAGCCAGAGTTCTTCGGTACGCATTGCGTGGGGGAGCCGGGTCGCGGCCTGATCAACGTCATCGTCTACGAGTGTCTGGAAGAGATGGTGAAGGCCAAGACGAACATCCACCAGCGGATGCAATGGTATCTCAATCAACCCCCGGTCAACCAGCTACTCGAAGGAGCAGAATTCATCTACTGCAACTTCCACTGCCTGACCTCGGGCGATCTGGTCGGCTACCCGCCAAAGGCGTATCTGCCGGGCCTGGTGCTGGTGGGAGATGCGGGTGGATTCTCACAGGTGGTGGACAATTTTGGCGCGAACGTGGCCCAGACGATGGGGAAGATCGCCGGCGAGCTGGCCGTTGAGATGAAGGCGAAGAAGGATTATTCGGAGGCCATGTTTGCCAGGTACGATGCTGCCTGGCGCGAAACTTTTATCGGCGAGGACAACGTTCCTGAGATGAACATGTTGATGAGAGGCGGCGGCTTCCAGAAGCTCGTGGGGGTTGTGGATGATGCCGCATCGACCTTCTTCATAAAGAGGCTCAAGAACACCGCGTACCCGTCCATCATCTTCAGCATAATGCCCAAGATGCTCCCGGCTCTTCCGGCTATCATCGAGATGCCTTACGCGTTGAAGAACACGATGGCTGCGGGCGTGAAGAAAGCCGGTGGCCTCATGGCGATGTTCGGCATGGGTCAAGATAAATGACGGGGCAGACTAAGACGAGATGAGAGGAGATTGAAATGGCAAACTATGTTCGGAGCGATCCCAGCGTACTGTATGGAGCGCAGATCGTCGGAGCGAAGCTCCGCGAGCTGCTCAAAGGCAAGTACGAGGTCATCCCCAAGACCCAAGAGCATATCAAGGTGGATACGAACAAGTGCATCGGGATGACCTGCCAGATCTGCTATATCACCTGTCCGACCGGGTCTTTCGAAATGGAAGACGGCAAGGCCGTGTGGAAGTACGGCATGGAGCTGTGTGGAGAGTGTGGCACCTGCCGTTACGTATGTCCTGCGGACGCCATCGACTGGTCCTTACCCGGAGGCGGGAACCGGTGTGGTATTGAAGTACAGTTAACATTTCGGAGAGTGGCCCGGGTCCAGGTGGCAGGATTTGAGAACGCGGGCTAGCTTGTCGACTGGCGGCAAGGGGAGGGTACACGAGAGAATGGCCTCCCCCTTGCCATGATCCACGCTAGTGGCGCTTTGGGGGGATAATGGCTGTTTGGCGAATATTGGGCTCGCTGACTAATCCGACAAGAGGGAGCGCATCTGCGAGTAAATGATCTTTGCCGCCCGTTCTGGCATCAAACGGCAAAGAAAATCCATCGTTTTCGCGTCTGAGCCGATCAAAATATGGTATTTATTTTTCTACATGCCGTCCACGGCGCCATGCGCCTGAATGACAGCCGCCGGGAGCACACCGACCGCGTCCCGATCTGTAATATTCGTGATGTGGGTAGACAGCCTGTCTTGATGATCACTTGCCAGCCCTGCGGTTTCCTTCAAGGTGGTCTCATTGATGTCCACGGCGGCAACCCGTGCGCCCTTTTTTAGAAGCAACAAGACCAGCTCGCGCCCCATGCCGCTCCCACCCCCTGTCACTACGATTGTTTTTCCCTGGACTTTCATGAAGGTCTCCTTTTTCCATGCCCTGTTATTCGATTGTATCTATCACACACCCAATAATTCATGACAATCAAACCTCAATCGATAGGAAAATAAAATACGCGACCTGCTTATTGCAGGCCGCGGGAAATCATTGGAAAGAAAAACCACGCCAGGGTAGCTTACGGTTTCACTTCTTGGATCCGTCGATTGGGCTCAGTTTTCCGGCGCGGTATGCTTTGAAGTAATTTCTGCACCATTCATCGCGGCCGGCCACGGCTGCGGCCGACAACAGGGTGGCCATCAATTCGGCGTCTCGTACGTCCACCATGAAGGCTTCGAGGCCAAGCGCCATCAGCATGGCTACGAATGCGCGATTTAACAGGCGGCGTTGAGGCATGTTAAAGCCGATGTTGCTGACGCCGCACAGGGTCTTGACTTGTGGAAAGCGCTCGCGGATGAGGCGCAGGGTGCCCAAGACAATCTGGCCTACGTGATAATCGACGGAAAGAGTCATCGCCAGGGGGTCGACGTAGAGGTTCTCAGGTCTCAGGCCCGCCTGGACGGCGCGCTCGATCAGCTTGCCGGCGACGGCTACCCGGCCTTCGGGATCCGCCGGGATGGTGCTCTCCGCCATGCACAGCGCCACCAGCCCGCAATTCTTCTCCACGGCCAGCGGCAGCAAAGCCTCGATTTGTTCTTCTTCCGCGTTGATCGAGCTGAGGATCAGGCCAGGGCCGCGGTAAACGGCGATCGCTGCGCGCAGCGCATCCGGATTCGGGCTATCCAGCACCAAAGGCACCGTCACGGCGTCCTGCACCAGGTTCACCATCCACACCAGATCCTTGCACTCGTCCCCACCGGGCACGCCGCCCGCATTGACATCAATTATATCTGCGCCGCACTCGACCTGGCGCTGCGCCAGGTTGGTAACAAAATTCGAATCGTGAGCCGCAATTGCCTTAGCGACCGAAGGAATCGTTCCATTCAGAGATTCTCCGATGATTTGCATAAGTTCTACTCCACCAGGATTTGTCAGCCAGGGTTCGGGGCAGGAGAATCCCAACGACCCAGCCAAAGAGGCGGGATTATGCGGCAGCGGCCGCCGGCCAGGCCGAAGGCCCCCGCATAACCCCGCGAAGATCTATTTGAAAGGCACGCCCAGCCTGGCCAATTCTTCTTTGACCCGCTTGTATAAGTCCAGGTATTCAGCCGTCGGCTGCACTTTCTGGACGTCGTAAAGGTCGGGGAAGTTCTTGCCGTCTGGCGGTGCGCTGAGCTGATCCGCGTAACTGGCGTAGATCTTCTGGATCAGCTCGTTGGCCTGTTCGCTCTTCAGCCCGCTTACCGCGCGGGCCACCTCGGCGATCATGCGGTGCTCCAGACCCGTGGTGGGGTTGTTGCCTCTTCCGACGCGGCAGCCGGCATACCATAGCCAGCCTGCCCCGGAGCAAACCTCCGCGACCGTCTGGGCGGCTTTTTCGAGGAAGGCCATCTCGGTCCCGGCGCCGGCCGTAGAATTGCCCGCGCCACCCAGCGGGAAACCCAGGTGGCGCTCTGCTGCGCGGGCGACCCCGCTGTAAGCCCAACAAGACTCGCGGGTCGAGACGCTGCCGTGCAGGTCACAACTGCCGGTCGTGGCGACCTTCCCATGCCCGTAACCGAACTGGCCCAGCAGGTTGGCCACCTGCGTGACGGCGGCATCCTCTGGCCCGCGGGCCAGCGCGCCCATGATCGAAATGGCGCTGGTCCACGGCATCAGGCCGCGCGCTTCGATGGCTTCCGCCAGGGTGAGCCGGCTCCAATCCAGCTTCTGCTCGGGCATCATATGAATGACGATCGTCGCGTTGTATCGCTCCAGTCCACCGGGGAAGCACAGGGTCATCAGTCCCCCCGGGCTGGTGGCGCTCACCTGGCCGATGTAGATATCCGGCCGGCCGGCTCGCCGGGCGGCTTCCTGGGTCAGGCTGATCTCGGCCAGGTTGCAGTAGACCTCCCCAGGCATCCCGGCTTTGTTCTCCACACCTTGATAAAAAGCGAGGATGGCCGGGCCGCAGCAACCATCACACGCTTCCTCCTGGATAAAGGACTGCATGTAGGGGATATACAGCTCCTCGGTAGACACCATCCCGGCGGACCCCATCCAGAGGGTGGGGGGCTTGGGATCATCGTGGGTGCGGTACCTGAGGGGCACCTCGTCCTTGCCCTTACCGAAGGGCACTTCGCGCGGGCCTTCCCAGAGATCTTGGGCGATTTGCAGCACCTCTTCCCGGCTGAATTGGATCACTCGCTGGGTATCCCGGTTGTACAGCCCTACCTCGACTAACAGATCGATCCCCGCCTGGAAAATGGCGTCGGCAGTGGCGTCGTCGACGATGAGCTGTTCGGGATTGTAATGGATGGGATAGCGCTTGACGATGTTGCGGATGGTCCTGGCGAAGGTCATTTCGAACTCTTGCTCCTTCATCACCGGGCCAACCAGAGAACGCCGTTGAAAATCCACGATCGGTATCATACTTTCACCTCTTTTACTTCGCCATGAGCTGCGCGCACAGTTTGACGGCCCCGACCGCGTCCGACGCCGTACCGTCCGCGCCGATGGACTTGGCAAAGGCCGCGTCGGTGGTCCCGCCGCCGACGATCACTTTGTACTTGTCTCGTAAGCCCATATCGTTGAGATATTTGATGACTTCGGAGAAGTAGGCCATCGTCATGCTCAGGAAAGCGGACATCGCAATAATGTCTGCCCCTGTCTCGCGGGCTTTATCGACAAATGTCATGCTTGGGACATCTACACCCAGGTCAATAACCTCGAATCCCGCCAATTGCAGTTGCGTGATCACCAGGTTCTTGCCGATATCATGGATGTCGCCCTTGGTCGAGCCGATCACGACCTTGGCCGACTTGGCGCCTTCGAGCTTGGGGAGGTGGGGGGTGATCGTATCGATCAGCTTCTTTCCAAGCTCTCCTGCCTCCATCAGCTCGAGCATGAAGTACTCTTGAGCTTCAAATTTGTGGCCAACTTCTTGGAGGCCAGCCATGACCCCATCAAGCAACAACTTGGCATCGATCCCTTGGGCGAGAGAGTCGTTTACAAGGGCTTCAGCTTTGTCCTCCTGGAGATCTGAGACTGCAATTGCTATCTCATCTTTGAGTTCCATCTTGGATTTCCTCTAGGCGAGCCACTTTAGTGTATACATGGGTTGGAATTTGTTGCGTTTCTCTTCGTTCAGGCCGTTTCGGATCTTGTGCGGAGTATGACCGGCACAAATTGTCCTTGCCGAAACGCTTTCAACAACAGGGTAACCGTTTCTGGAATTACCCTTGCTTGAGCGGGCACTACCATCGGATTGATGGAATGGTCATCACCTCCTTCTATGCGCTGCGGTATTTTCGATACCCTTGTTTCTTTAATCTACTATGTAATTGCGTCTAAATCTGTTGGGAGGACAACAAAAACCGGGCTCGCTTGTATTCGGCCCGGTGGTTTCAGCCAGTATTACGCTCCAGGTATATCTCTGGAAAATTTAGAGGGGTTGCTCCGAGGGTACGTTTACCAGCTCTTTTATCATTTCAACGGAGCTCTCCGCTGTCCGACCGTACGCGTCTCCACCAGCTTGCTGGACGAGATCGTTGTTCACGGCGCTTCCGCCGATGATGATCTTCACCCGATCTCTGAGTCCTTCTTCTTTGAGCGTGCTGATGATCTCGGCTGGCTCTGAAGCGGTCGTTGTGAGAAATGTCGACATAGCCAGAACCTGTGGTCTATAGCTCTCCACTGCCTTGATGAAGTTAAGGAGACTAACGTCTACACCCAGGTCGATTACTTCAAAGCCGGCTACCGTTAGCAGGGTGGATAGGATGGTTTTTCCGAGATCGTGTATGTCGCCCTGCACCGTTCCAATCACGATCTTGCCCAAAGTCTTTACCCTCTTCCTGGTTCTTTGGAGCTCCTGCTCGATAATCGGCAGAGCGCATTTCGTGGCATCTACAGCTAAAATCAAGTCGGAAATTCCGAGATC
This sequence comes from uncultured Chloroflexia bacterium, assembly GCA_963702935.1. Classification (GTDB taxonomy): domain Bacteria; phylum Chloroflexota; class Anaerolineae; order Anaerolineales; family Anaerolineaceae; genus DAOTWA01. The sequence continues at coordinate 4,782,619 of OY969772.1, read as the reverse complement.
TCCTCGGCTATACCCCTTGTCCACCTGCTTCATCGTGCCGGATAGCATCCCCATGGCTTTAACCGGATCTACCCCGATCTCCATGGCTTCCCTGGCCCACCTCACTGCCTCTTTGTCATTGCCCTCAATCACCGTCCGGCTCAGGCTTTCGAGGATTTCGATGTGCTGCTGGGGAGGGATGACGAAACGGCGGCCCTCTTTCAACAGATACCCCTGTCTTGTTAATTCGTTCAGGCAGATGGTTGTGGTGCTGCGATCTGCTGCAACCAGGGCGGCAATGTCCTCGTGGGTCAGATCCAGGTCGATGCGGATGCCACGGGTCGTCATGTGTCCGTGTTGCTGGGCCAACCTGGTCAAGACGTACTTTAAACGCTGCAAGATATCATGGAAAACAAGATCTTAAATCTTGAGCGTCAGATCTTGCGTTGCTTGAGCCATTTCCTGCATGACTAATTTGGAGAATTCGGAATTCGTTTCCACCAGGTGCTTGAATTCGGCCAGATCGATGATAGAAGCCTCGGTGCTACACATACATTCAGCCGTCGATATATGCTGCCCACCCATCAAGCACGCGTCATGTCCCACCAGGTGACCGGCGCCAAATATATTGTAGGTATGGATTTTCCCCCCTTCGCTTAAAGAGAATACCTTGATCGCGCCTTTTTTCACGATAAAGGCGCGGCTGGCCGGCTCTCCTTGCCTGAAGAGCACACTCCCCGTGCGGAATTGTTTCAGTGTACCAATCCGGAAAGTCTTGATGAACTCTAAGCCATCCGTACGGGTGATCGCATAGGTTTCTTCGTTTCTATCCGTGTAACTCATAGACTTGCTTTTTTTCGAAAAGCACCGGTTTTTTTGATTGTACCACACCCCATCCACTGATGGATATCTCGACTCCTCAAGGGTGGCGCGCCTGGAGATCAAACGCCCGATAGGGGAGAGAGCACTTCCAGGGAGATGGGCTGCCCGACCAGGTGCGCGCTTTCTTCCACCAAACGGATCTTCGCCGACGAAAAATCCTGGATCTGGCCGAGCGGATCGCCAAAATAGACGAAAGTGTTATAGCCCTGGTCGAGATAACGCACCCCGCACAGGTACAACCCCTCTGGCGGGACGGCGTGCTCCGCATCGAATACGGCCGTCAGAATTGCCCCTGACGGGGTAGATTGCGCCGGGCTTTGCCGAAGGACGTATCCGCTTATCTGAAACGGCCTGCCCAGGCACCGGTTGGCCTCCCCGATTTCCCCCTCTCGAAGGGCGGCCCGGATGCGCCTGGCGTTGATGGGACGACCGTCCAGCAAGAGCGGCGGCGCGATCTGTAAGGTAAAACCGCATTCTTCGGAGAGCTGTTTCAGGCAGGCAGCCTCCCCCTCTTTTGGCTCACCCAGGGTGAAATTGGACCCGATCCATAGCTCCCGCATATCCAGGCAGGTCGCCAGCTCATCGACGAGCTTATCCGGCCGGAGCTTCCGGGTCAAGGGAAGCACGATGGCCACGTCCAGGCCGAGCTGCTCGAATTGCCACAGGCGCTCACGGTCGGAGCTCAGGTAGAAATTGCTACATTCTCCGGCCCAGGCCCGGGGATGAGGGGAGAAGGTCACCAGGACGGAGCGTCCCCCCACCTGTGCGGCCCGCTCGACCACCGCCCGGATCAGCTGCTGGTGGCCGCGATGAACGCCGTCGAAGTTCCCCACGGTTACGATGGCTTGCCGGTGGGTCAACTGGAGAGAGGGAAGGCGCTGAAATACTTGCATGGGCTGCCCGTAAAAATGACCAGCCGAAGGCAACCATCCCCTGGCGCGGCCTTCGGCTGGCTCATCCCCGATCTTCCTCCCTAGCTCCCGCCGAGGGTGCCGCGCGGGGTGATCTCCTCGCCGATCATGCGCTGCCCGCCGTTATCATGGCACTGGCTGCAATAATCGATCTGCTCGCCGTGGGAGACGTGGCAGGTGTTGCAGGGTAGGTAGCCGTTGTGGCTGTCGTGCGGGTTGCGGTGCAAGAAATCCGTCAATTGGGCCACGTGCTCCTCGCTGATGTGGCATTGCGTGCACATCGTGTCGTCGAACTTGCGCTGGGTCAGCTCACCGTTCGCGCCCACGGTGTAGTTGCCGATCAGGTAATTGAAGCCGCTGGAAATCTCCGCCGATAAGGGGTAATCGTGGCAATCCTTGCACTGCACGCCGGCTTGCTCGTGGACGTGGTCCAGGTTGGAGCTGGTCAGGTAAGAGGTGACGTTGGGCTGCATGACGTGGCACAGCCCGCAGAAGTTGGGGTTGGTGTCAGATTGGTGCATGACGACCCCGCCGGCGGCCACCATCACCACGATCACCAGCACGGCGACGTTGGCGTAGATACTGAGCTTGAGCCAGTTGGGCTTTTTCCTTCCGGCCTGGCCTGGCGCATCCTCCTCTCCCGCCGTTTTGGGTTTACGTTTAAACATTGCGAATATCCTGATCCATGCTGTCTATAGAGATGCCCAGCCAGAGATATCCGTCTTGCGGGTGGATATCTCTGGCTGGAGAATGCATTTTTGTGAAGATCTAGCCCAAAAATGGGAGCAGATTAGCCTTCCAGGACGTTTTTCCCTGCCAGGTAACCCCAGGTCAGTGCGCGGCCATGGCTGTTGCCCGGAATGATGGTGGGATAGTCCACCCCGTACAGGCCTCCGGCCACATTGCCGACTGCGTATAGCCCGGGGATGGGATTGGAGTCTTTGTCGAGGACGCGCAGCTTGGCGTCGACGTTCAACCCGCCGGTTACCACCAACAGGGCGCCGCCGAACTTCAGGGCGGTAAAGGGTGGTTTTTCGACCGGGTTCAACAGCTCGGGGCGTTTGCCGAAGTCGGTATCGGCCTTGTTCTTGCACATCTCGTTGTAGCGGGCTACCGCAGCTTTGAAGTTGTCCACCGGGACGCCCATCTTCTGAGCCAGCTCGTCCAGCGTGTCTGCCTGCCAGCCGAGCTTGCCTTCCGTGACGTACCCGTCGATGGTCTTCTTGTCTGCATCCGGGTCCATTCCTGGCCGACCATGCGGCCCAGGCTATCCCAGAACAGACCGCCGCCGTACTTCAAGCTGGCCTTGACGTAGGTTGGCCAGTCCGCGTCGAAGACCGAGTAGGCGTAGGGTTCATCCCCCGGCTGGCGCATGGCGCCCAGCGACTTGGCCTGCAGCCAGGTATCCTCGTTCATGTAGCGGTTGCCCTGCTGGTTGACGAAGAGGATGTAGTAGCTCAGCCAGGCGTATCCCTGCGGGTGCAGCACGCACGGGAAGGGGGTCTCCTCGAAGGTGCCGCCGGCCCACAGGCCCATCTTGTGCCCATCGCCGGTGTTCTGGCCGGCCGGGGTGTACTGCGAGCCGTTCATGGTTAGCGCCAGGGGGGCTAAGGCCTGGGTCATTTCCTTGTCGCCGCCGATGTCGCCGGTAGCCAGGATGACGCCCTTGGAGCCGTTGTACTGCTTATAGCCGTCGGCCGTCTGGACGATCACGCCTGTCACCCGCCCGCTCGAATCCTTGACCAACTGCTGGCCGGGGGCTTCGAACACGAAGGGGATGCCCAGTTGGGTGGCATTGTCGTAGAGGGTGTGGGCGACGATCTCACCCATGCCAAACATGTGCGTGCCCAGGTGTTCGGTGTAGCTCTCACCGCGGTACATGCCGTCATACAGCCCCGAGTTCAGCTTGGCGGCGTCGGCCTTGTCCAGGAACCAGTCCATGGCATTGCCGCTCTCGTTCATGAACAGCCACACGACCTCTTCATTGGCCCGGTTGCCGCACTGCGCGATCCACTGGCGGGCCAGCTCACGCTTATCGTTCTGGATGCCCTTTTCGCGCATCAGGCGCGAGTTGACCACGCCGAAGTGCCCGCCCCGCCCGGACCAGGTTTTGCCTTTTTCGACCACGATCACGTTGGCGCCGTTTTCTTTGGCGCGCACGGCCGCCGCCAGCCCGGAAAGGCCCGCGCCGACCACCACTACGTCCGCGCTGACCGTCTCTTTGATCTGCGACGCAGGAATCGGAGCGGGGGGAGTTTCCCAGCTATTTTGGGCTCCCGCTTGCGAGCCGTCTGCCGGCTGGGTAGGTGTGGCCTGCGCGGGAGCGCAGCCCATCAGCAGCCCGCCGCTGGCAACGAGAGTTGCCCCTCCGGCGGCTGACTTTAAGAAAATCGCGACGACTGATCTCTTTCCTGTTTTCCTCTGGTGTACTCATATTCTCCTCTTTTTTCATTGGACTCCGATGATTTTTCCCCTTAGACCGCGAACCCCGGGCAGGCTTTAGCTTTACACCCTTCGAGACTTCACCTTACGAAATAGCAGCCGAATTTATTCACCGATCAGTTTTTTTACTGCGGTGAAGGATCTAATCCATCCCTGGCCCGTTGAGGGCGAATCTAAGAGGAGACTATAGAGACAACCTTTAGTCTAAGCGAAAGCGGTGCAGGGGTCATCCCGTTTGAGTGGTTATTCGAGGGTGATAAACAGGTGAGGGTGACCCTGAAAAGATGATGGACGGAATATTAAATTTGAATTAAAATTACAGGCGTTCCATTATCCGTTTCCTTTCATAAGGTGAGCCTTTACTCCGCTCTCTCCTGTTGCGATCCCTCGATCGTAACCCGATTTCGTTTGTGAGGCCCAATAAGCTCACGAATTGACCCACGATGGCAAAACAAGATCAACCCGACTCAGGTTGGCAAAAAGATCTCCTGGCGAGCAAGCTGGAAATCCCCCTGTTGAGATCCCGGATTGTGCGGCGGAAGCGCCTGACCAGGCGCTTCCAGGAGGGGATGGAACGCTCTGTGACGCTGATCGTCGCCCCCACCGGCTATGGAAAGACCACCCTGCTGAGTGAGCTGATTCCTATCCTCTCGCTGGCCAACTGGCGGACCGCCTGGGTCTCGCTCGACTCGTTCGATAATCTTCCCATCGGCTTTTGGATGTATTTGTCTGCCAGCCTTCAGAAGGCCATTCCCCAATTCCGCTTCGACCCGCAACAACTCCTTCACGACGGAGGCGGTCTGGATGAGATCAGGGTCCTCAACCCTTTCTTCAATGCCATTGCGCAGATCCCGCATCAGGTGTGCCTGATCCTGGACGATTACCAGTTCATCACCAATGACGACATCCACCACAGCCTGGGTTACTTCGTCGAACACCTGCCCACGAACCTGCACCTGATCCTCGCCAGCCGCACCTGCCCGCCGATCGCCCTCTCGCGGCTGCGCGCCCAGGGCCAGATCACAGAGATCACGGCTGAAGACCTCACCTTTCACCTGGACGAAGCCCAGGTGTTTCTAAACAGTGTCATGGGGCTGAACGTAGACTTCGAACAGGTTGCCAGGCTCGTCAACGCCACCGAGGGCTGGATTGCCGGCTTGCAACTGGCCGCTCTTTCTGCGCAGGGCCGGAAAGATCTTCAGTTCCTCGACACGGACCTTTGGCTCGATCGCCGGCAGGTCAGTGATTACCTCCTTGAGGCGGTGCTGAAACAGCTCGATGCGGAGACTTAAGATTTCCTGCTCAAGACTTCCATTCTGGCGGAGCTCTCTGCCCCTCTTTGCAACGCCGTTCTGGAGCGATCGGATAGCCAGCGCATGTTGAATAAGATCGACCGGGGCAACTTGTTCGTGGTCCCGCTGGATCATCGCCAGCATTGGTTTCGTTACCATTCGTTGTTCGCAGAAGCCCTGGCAGCCCATCTGGAGCTTACTAACCCCGCGGCGCTCCCCGGGCTGCATCGCAAAGCCTGCGCCTGGCTTCTCGAGCATGGTTACACCGACAGAGCTGTCGAGCACGCCCTGGCTGCCAAAGATATGGCGAAGGCGGCTGAGATTGTGGAGGGTTGCGCCATGCAAGCCATGGCCACGCTCGATCTCAGTTGCCTCGTCCGGTGGATCGGTTGCTTCTCGGAAGAATTGATCCAGCTCCACCCTCGCTTGGGGATTTATTACGCCCTGGCGAATTTCCATCTTGGCCGTCTGGACCTGGTCGAGCCGAAGCTCCAGGTCGTTGAACAGGTTCTGAAAACAACCGGGGAAGGTGGAATCCCGAATAGCGAGAGGAGGCTGTTGAGTTGGGAAATCGCCGCGACTCGCGCCATGATGGATTGCATGAGAGGCAGCCCCTCCCATGAAATCGCCAGGTCTCAGGAATTGATCGCCAACGCGCCCGAAAAGGATAGCTTTATCTACGGCTCGTTGATCCACTGGGTCGCGATTGCGTACAACGCAACCGGCAACCTGGACGCCGCCGTCGCCAGCTTCAAACGAGCGAATCAGTTCGCGTTTTCACACCGACTGCGTCCGGCGTTTGTGCATTCGGGCTGTGAGATTGCCCGCATCCGGAAAAAACAGGGACGTTTATGCGAAGCTGAGGGCGAATATCAAAAAGCTCTCGACTATGCGCGCCAATATGATCTGGATGTCAGCATCGGGGCCCTGGCGCAAACTGGTTTGATCGAGATTGCCGTCGAGCGAAACGACTTAAAGGCCGCCACCCTTTTGGCCAGCGACCTGGAAGAGTATCTCGCCCGTATGGAGGCCAATACCCTGCTCTACCTGTACCCGGTCGTTCTGTCTTTACGCCTGGCGAAGTATTATCTGGCGCTGCGCAATATCGATCGCACGCAATTTTACCTGCAGAAAGCTGTGAAGACCTTGCACGATTACCGCTATCAATTCAAGTCCGACCCGACGGATTTGATCGATCTACAGGCCAGGCTCGCCACAGTGACGGGGGAGCTTACGCCCCTCGATCATTGGCCCAGGGGGAATATGGGGCGCTTGAGCTTCAACGGTGAGCCGGCCCTGGCCGAACAGGTTGCCCGCGCAAAGGTTCTTCTGGCGCGGCACAAATCCGCCCGGGCATTGTCTCTATTGAAAGATTTAGAATCGGTGATCCGCAAAGCGGATATGGGCGAGCGCCTCATGGAGAATTTCGCGCTACAGGCGCTCGCTTACAGAGAAAACGGCCAGGGAGAGGAGGCTTTCCGCTTAATCGGGCAGGCTCTGGAAATGGCCCAAGCCGAGGGCTATGTGCGCGTCTTCGTAGATGAGGGGGAATCCATGAAAGCTTTGTTGGAGGAGTACCGGTCGGCCCCTTCAGAGCCGGCGGCAGACCAGACGCGGCGAGGCGACTACCTGGAAACGATAATGGCCGCCTTCGCTCGAACCCCGAAACTCCTCCTCCACCCGGCGCCAGGGGTGAAAACCACCACCGTATCCCCGGTCTCCGAGCTATTCAGCGATCGGGAGACCCAGGTCTTGGGGTTATTGGTCGCCGGAAAGACCCTGAAAGAGATTGCTGCAACGTTGATGATCTCCATCAACACGACCAAAACCCACGTGAAAAGCATTTACCGGAAGCTGGGCGCCCACAATCGGAAACAGATTCTGCAACGCGCTGCTGAGCTGGATATCCAGCCCCAGACAGGATAGCGACCTGGATTCTTGTGCTCGATCCATGAAAGAATCCTGGCAGGCTTTAGATTTACCGCTACTGCGGTAACGGTATCACATGCGCGCGCTCCAAAAGCATTATCGTGGTGCGCAACCAGGTCGACCTTCTCATCTGGCGCTTCGTTCCCCTTATAATCTTCGAGTTAATATTTTCGTCGATTCGGGCGATTGGAAAGATTGACGACGATACGAAGAGCGATAATGTAATACTTTCTCCGTCCGCTTGTATATATCTATAAACCCATCCTGTGGAGGGAAATTTGGCGCAGCCCAAAACCTGCCCGGTAATCGACTTCGCTGAACAGTTCGAGCGCACCTACCCGGCGGTGTACAAGTACTTCCGTTATCGGGGGGCGGACCCGAGGCGGCCAACGACCTGGCGGCCGGGGTCTTCGAGCGGGCCCTGGCCGGGTTGAGCAGCTTCGACCCGCGCAAGGCAGCCTTCAATACCTGGCTGTTTGCCATCGCCCGCCACACGGCTATCAACTATTGGAAGGCTCAAAGCGGGAGGAAGAGCGTGCCGCTCGGCCAGGCCACGGATCCCCCGGGGGGAGATGCGCTGCCGGAGGAGGCCATCATCCAGGCGCAAGGCGTCGAGGCGCTGCTGGCCGCCCTGCGCCGCCTGGAGGATCGCGAGCGCGAGATCGTAGCGTTGAAGTTCGGCGGCGCTTTGAACAACCGCCAGATTGCCGGCCTGTTGGGCCTGACGGCCGGCAACGTGGGCGTCATCTTGTATCGCGCCTTACAAAAGATCAGGGCGGAGCTGAGCGCCGCAGAAGGGCAGGTGTGGGATGCCTGACGATCCGACCATCCGAACGTTGAATGCCGAAATCGACCGCCTGTTGGGGATCGAGGCAGGCGCTCCCTCCGCGCCTTCGGCCCTCCCGCCCGGCTCGCGGGCGTTGCTCGCCGTCGCCTCCCGGCTGGCCGGGGCCGACTTCGACGCGGAGCTGCGCCCGCAGCCCGATCTGCGGGCGCGCTGGGCGTCGACGGCTGCGCAGCCGGCCCCCCCGGCGCGGGCCTTCCACCTGCGCTGGGCCTGGGCCATTTTGGCCGCCGTGCTCGTGCTGGCCGCCCTGTTCGCTTTTCGCCAGCCCGTCCTGGCGGCGGTGGGACGCCTGTTCGGCTACGGTTACTTCCCGGAGGCCGGCTTCGTCCCCCTGGACAACGCGCGCGTCCTGCGCAGCCCGGTGGAGCAGGAACACGCCGGCGCCAGCCTGACGGCGCTGCGCGGGCTGGCCACGCCGGGCGGCGCCACCTTGTGGCTGGAGTATAGCGACGCCGCCTGGCCGGGCGACGGCGCCTGGCTGGAGACCCCGGAGGGCGCCCGTATCGAGCTGAAAACCTGGGCCTGGGACCCCGACCGCGCGGATACGCGCGGCGTGCGCCTGGAGTTCCCGGCGTTGCCGGCCAATGTCAGCCGGGTTACCCTGGCGCTGCCCGAAGGCTGGCGCCTGCCCCTGGAATGGATCCCGGCGGTCCAGGCCGGCGTGCCTTCCGCCGCGGTCAGCGCCCCTTACCCCACCGCGCAACCCGAAGGGGAAAATACCTCTCCGCCGTGCGTCGACGCCGGCGGGCTGCGCGTGTGCCTCACGGCTGCGCAAACTGACCCGGACGGCACGCGCGTGCTCCTGGAAGCCACCAGCTCAAACGCACAGCTCACTCCCGGAGCTTTCCCGGCCTGGCTGGTGTCGGCTAACCCCCTGGCCAACGACCAGGAGGTCACCCTCACCGACGACCTGGGGAACGTGATCCCCTTCCCGCAGCAGCCCTTCGACTCCCCGCAAGCCGAAGGGGAACGCCTCCTGCAGCCCCTGAGCTTCCCGCCGGTCTCTGCCCAGGCCCGCCGGTTGACCCTGCGGGTGCCGGCCTTCGAGGCCAGCACTACCTTCGCCGAGCCGCTCTCCTTGAGCGTGGACCTGGGACCCGACCCCCAGCCCGGGCAGAGCCTGGCCGTGGACCAGGAGCTGAGCATCCTGGGGCAGACTGTGCGCTTTCACCAGGCCACCCTGGAAGGCGACGGGGCCAGCAGTCTGCGCCTGACTCTCTACAGTGACCCGCTCCAGATTAACGATGGCATGCTGGTCGCCGGCCTGGACCTGGGCAAGCCGGAAGGCATCGACGACCTCTACGGCTCCGGCGGGGTGACCCCCCAGGGTCAGATCAAGGTCTATACCGAGCTGATCGGCTCGCTCTCCGGCAAGAAGACCGGCCTGCTGACCTTCCCCATCGTCGGGGCGCGGGTGCTGCTCGTGGGGCCCTTCGAGCTCAGCTTCCCGGCTCCCGCGGTCGCCCTGGCCTCCGCCACCCAGACGCCCCAGGTGGTCAGCGGGGAAGACTTTACCCCGCAGCCCACGCCCACCCCCCTGCCGCTGGACAGCTACCATTATGATGGAAAGGTCCTCCAGGCTGGCGACCTGCTCTTCAGCGTGGTCGGCGACGCGACCACCGCTTTGTACGCCGCCGGCCCACAGAGCGGCTTCACCCCGGAGCGGGTGGCTACCTTGCCAGGGCAGGTCTACCAGGTCTTCGTCCATCCCGACCGCCAGGGGATCGACTACCTGGCCGGGACGCGGGTGACCGAAGACGGTTTTACCTTTTACCGCAGCGTGCAGGTGTTCACCCTGCGCTTCGAGGATGCCCGTCCGCGCCTGCTGGCCGCCTTCCCGCGCGGGCCGCAGAACGTCAAAGGCACCGAGCTGACCGCCGACTGGTCGTCTGACGGGCGGCTGATGGTTTTCCAGCTCTCTAATTTTGCCCCCAAGCAAGGCGAGCCCACTTTCAAGATCGGCTGGATCGACCTGGCCTGCCGGGAGACGGGGAATTGCCGGCCCCAATACTTCCAGCTCCCGCAGGGATTGGCCGTTTCCCTGCCGCAATTCTTGCCGCAAGGCTATCGCCTGATGATGGCGGGGAGCTACATCGACGGCAGCACCTCCGGAATGAGTGACATCTTCCTGCTGGAATTTGGCGCGGATCTACAGCCGGGAGCGCTCGTCAACCTGACTGAAAGCGACCAAATCGACGAGCTTGTCCCTCGTTGGGATTCAAAATCCGGGCGGGTGGTAGCGCTTTGTCCCACAGACCCCAGCGAGGCGCAGCGGCAATTCTGTTTTTACGACCCGGCTTCGGGGGCCCGCCAGGAAGGCTCGGGGATCGACCAGCACCTTTTCGATTACCAGATTGAGCCTGATGGAGAGCGCATCCTGGGCGTCGATATCAACCACCGCGCCACGGATGGTAAAAGCGCGATCGAAGTCCGTTTGTACGATTGGAACGGGAAGAGTGGGCCGGTGCTGGCCAGCGCGCAGCAGGTCGATCAATTCGAGGCATCACCTGACGGACGTTATTTTGCCTACCTGAACGCCCGAAGCGGTGAAATCCATCTCGTCGATATCGCCAGGGGCGGGGAGATTTTCCCCCCGGATGGGGCGAATTGGAAGGCAATGTTTCCTGGTTGGGATGGGTGCGTTGATTCCCGCCCCTTTTCGATCGGGTGATTTTGGAACCCCAGGAAGGAAAAGGGCGAAATGTGCGGCGAAGAAGTCGGCTAAATTCGGCTACAATATCCGTCTATGAGCCAGCAGACGATCTTCAGCGAACGGGAGAAACAAGTCCTGGCGCTCTTATTCGAGGGCAAGAGCAACAAACAAATCGCCCTCGCCTTGGGCGTCTCCACTCGTACCGTAGAATTCCATTTGGCCAATATCTACGCCAGGCTTCAGGTCCACTCGCGCAGCGAAGCGATCTTGAGCCTGTCCAAGAGCCGCCTGTGGGAATCCACGGGTGACGAACTGGGGGAATCCACAGTTGAGGTTAAGGGCGATCTCTTGCAAAATGAAGGGAAATCCTCAACCTCAAACTGGAGGCCCCCAATGAAACCGCTCCTGTACGCTGGAACCGCCTTGATCGCCGTCGTGTTAATCGTCTTCTTTTCCCTGGTCAATTCCGGGGGGAGCCAAACTGGGGGAGCGCCCACGGCGCTTCCCCAGACAACCTCGCCGTTTTCCACAACCCTTCCCGGCGCCGTTTCCCCAGGCGCGGCTCCCACACTTACGCCCAGGGAGCGAATCGTGGCCGAAGAGCGCCAATTAGTCGCCGAGTACGATCAGGCCGTCAAGGCCGAGATACAAAAGGGTCCGGTAGAGACCCGCCAGGACCCAACCTCCGGGAAAGAAATTATCCGCTTCGAAGGCGATTCCTACGTTACGCTTGCGAAGCTCTACGACGAGCTCAATCAACAACTGCAAGCGCTGAATAAGCAATTCATGGCTCTCTACATCGCCGACGTGCAACCCACGCCCTTCCCGACCCAACCCACCGAAAAAGAGAATGAGGATTACTATCAGGAGCTTCTCGCTCAATACCCGGCCTTTTTCGACCAGTTGCTCGCGGAGGGTCCTACCGTCATGATCTACGACCCGAATGAGGGCATCTATTACAAGCGCGTCATTGGGGATACGTACGCCAAAAGTGAAATTATGACGGCTGCCATGGAAAGCTTGCGTCAGGCTCCCCAGGTGGCAAAAGTAGATCAGGAAGCACAGGTCACTCAGGTCCGAAAGTCCATGGGCGACCCCGGCCTGCAATTGACCTTTCAGGGGGTTCAAAACCTGGCCAACGCCCCCTGGATCAGCGCGGCCGTCTACACGGATGCAATGGGGACAAAGTACTGGGTGGCCATCGATGCGGATCGCCTGGCGGGGATCGAGCCGGCATCTAGAGTGGAAGTTCCGGCGGTCGAGGTAAAGAGCAGCGATGTGGTGCGCCCGCTGGCGGAGCAATTTGCGGCGGCCAATTCGCCCCGCTTTGCCCAACTGAAGGCTGAATTGCTTTACGAGGAAGGCAGCAAAGGCGACCTTTACTTTTTTACCTGGTCTACTCGCAATAAAGATTGGAGCGGCACGGACTGGGCCATGATGTCGCCTTTCTTACAGATCGGGTTGTCCGCGGATGGCAAGATCGCGACCTACATCGACACGCTGGATCTCTATCCCTGAGAATCAACTTGATGAAACTCTAGTCGGTCGGAATTTATAGGAACCTTTCGTCCGAAAAGGGGCATGTTCCGCCAAATATGCGAAATGGGGGGTTTCTTCCCGCTCCGAGGCGATCCTCAGGCTCTCTGAAAACCACCTGCGGGAATCCACAGACCCGGGCGAGAAGGATGACGTACGGGAATCTGCAGGTCGATTGATTTCAGATGTCCCTTTCCGTTGGTTTGGGTGATATACCTGGTGAAGTCCAATCCTGCTAGCGGATGCAGCATCCGGCTGGCTTTCCAGGGACATTATGGCAGAGCTAAACAGCACCGATTCACCCCCCGTTGTTTTGACGCCCGACCAGGAAGCCCAGGCAATCGAGGCTGCCCGGCGGGAGCCGGCGGCCTTCGCGCGCCTGTACCGGGCTTACGTTCGCCCGATCTATCGCTACCTGTACAGCCGCGTGGGTCAGACCGGCGACGCAGAGGACCTGACCTCCCAGGTGTTTATGGAAGCTCTGCAAAGCCTGCCTCGTTATCGCCACCGTGGGTATTTTCTTGCCTGGCTGTTCTCGATTGCCCGCCACCGCCTGTTGAATTATCAGCAGCGCCGTCCGCCTGAAACCGACATCGGAAGCGCCGAACGCCAGGCGGGCCCTGGGGCGGATCCATTGTCGCAGGTGATCCAGAGTGAAGAGCGGGGGCAATTACTTGCGCTCATCCACGGCCTCAAAGAGGAGGAGCAGGAGCTCTTACGCCTGCGGTTCGTCGCCGAGCTGAGCTATGCCGGGATGGGCGTATTGCTGGGGCGCAGCGAAGATGCGGTCAAGAAACAGGTTTACCGGCTGCTGGCCCGGTTGGAAAGCCAGTTGGAGGCGAGCCATGACTAATTTCGTGCCCTCATTTACCATTCAGGACAAAGTCCGCGCGGCGCTGTCGGCGCCCGAGCCCAGCCCGGTTTTCATCGACCGGCTGGAAGCGCAGTTGCTTTCCCCGGCAGGGCAGGGGAACCTCCAGAAGAATCGCCGGCCTGGCTGGAAGGACTGGGTGGCTCTCCGGTTGCGCCGCCCGGCCTGGGTGACGGCGATCCTGGTCATTCTCCTTCTGGTGGCGGGCCTGGTCGTGGTGGGTCCGCAGCGCGTGCTGGCCGCCTTCCGCCAGTTGTTCGGCTACATTCCCGGCGTAGGCCTGGTAGACGAGAGCGCCCCTATTCGCGTGCTGGCCGAGCCGGTCAGCCTCACCCGCGACGGCGTCACCGTGTCGGTGACTTCGGCTACTTTGACCACTGAAAGGACTTATCTCGATTTTGGCGCCTACGGAGTTTCCCTTGCGGCTTATCCCAAAACGGAGGGTGGGGGAGGCGGCTGCATGGAACCTGCCTATCTCCTCTTGCCCGATGGAACGAAAATCCTGGCGGCGAATGAGATGGATAAACCCATCCCGGCGGATGTGAAATCAGGCGACTCTGGTGATGCCCTGTATCTTCAACACCCTCCCCGGCACGGTTCCCACCGATTGGGAGCTCCCCTTGCGCTTTATCCCCGCTCCGCCGGATATGACGATGATCCCGGTGATCGAGATGCAGCCGTCGCCTTCGCCGTCCCCGCAAGCCGGCACGCCCGCCCCCCAAGAAAATCCCCTGGCGATTACCAGGGCTCTGGATATCGGCGATCATTACGTGATCATGGGTGAATTCCGTTACGATGCATTGGGAAAGGTGGCCCACGATAATGTCTTCATCGACGGTTCCTGGGCGGTAATCAACAACGTCAAGATCGTGGACGCTAGCGGGCAGGAAATTCCCGCTTCGCCTGCAGCCGATATCGAAGCGCCCGCGCCCACCCGTCCGGATGCAGAAACCTGGAACTATCAGGTAGAGAAAAATTTCGTTCCGCCGCTGACGATTCATGATGATGTAGAAGTCATCCGCCCGGTCGGTGCGCCAGAGCAGGCCGAATTCGAATTCGACGCCGGGCCGCACCCTCAGGATGGCGATGAGTGGAGCGTCAACCAGGACTTCAAACTGGGCGGGTACAGCCTGCACCTGGTTTCGATTCGATACAGCTCCAATTTCGGCTACGAGTTTCATTTTACGGCGCAGCATGGGGCCAGCGCGAACGCGATCCGTGTGGAACTCCCCGGGTATACGCCGAATTGTGGCGGCGGTGGGGGCGGCGACGATTTCCCCGACGAATTTAGCGTGGATTTTTGTATTACCCCGGCTGTGGGTGCGGCTAATTTCCCCAAAGGAAAATTGACCGCCCTGCTCAGCTTCCAGGCTTTGACGCGAGCGCATCAGGCTTACCAGATCCAGTGGAGTCCCGATAGCACCCAGGCCAGGCCGTTCGCCACACCTACTCCCGAATCGGGGGTATGCCTGACGCGCAGTAATTTATCGCAGCTTGCCCCGCTTCCCTCGGCTCTGACCGGCAAAGTATTGCTCTCCGAATCACTGAATAATGGTCAGACCTGGAGCCTGATTCTCGTCAATCTGGACGGCAGCCAGCCGCAGGGGCTGACGGTGCCTCATGGCAGAGGGGGGGCGCTTTCACCGGATGGAAAACAGTTGGCCTATTCCGGCTACGGGAACATGGCTATTTTGGATCTGGCCACCGGCAAATCTGTAGCGTTGAAAGGCACCCCGGAGACTTACGGATCCTGGTCGCCGGATGGGAAACAGATCGCTTACGTCACGCGCGGTGACGCTTACGGCATCTTTGTGGTGGCAATCGACGGTTCCGGTCAGCGCCAGCTATCCAACCTGGGTTACGAAGCGATTGCGGGCTGGTCGCCGGATGGGAAGAAACTGTACTATGCCATCCCTGGCCTGAACCTCAAAGAAGTCGACGTGGCTTCCGGCCAAAGCCACGACTTATTTGAGCTCCAAGGCGCTTCGGCCAAGGACCCCAGGCCGGCGGTTTCGCCGGATGGGAATTGGATTGCCTACCAGGGCGAGGACGGCCTCTACGTCATGCGCATGGACGGCACCCAGGGCCACCTGTTGATCGACGTCCGCTCCATGGGGTATGGCATCAGCGGGTTTGCCTGGGGACTGACGCAGGGTTGGCTGGCCGCCAGCCTGAGCGGCTCCCAAGAACCGGACAGCCAGATCCTCCTGCTCCGGCCGGATACGTGCGAGGCCTACCGGCTGCCGGCCCTGCACGGCGAGCTGGAAGGGCTGGCGATCCCGTGACCCTTGCAAGGGTTAGATTTCTAGAAACTATGCCCCAACCAGACATACGAAGGTCAGGATGGATCGACCTATCTAAAGTCCCCAACATTTTCCGGGTCGAAACGATATTAAATAGAGGAGGATACCCATGCCTCATGCTCACCCCGTTCTTCCAACATTGCTCACGCTTCTCTTCCTTGCCGGCTTGCCGGCCTCCTGCTCAGCGCCTCAGGCGACCGCCAGGCTTCCCACGCAGGCGAATCCGCTGGCGACCCTTCCACCTACTCCAGGCCCGGTTGCATCGCCAGGCGTGCCCGCGACGCAGAGCTCGCTCCCCGGCCAGCCTCCCACCGAGACCAACGCCCCCAGCGCACAAGCACCTATCACGATCCCTTATCTACTACCCACGCCGGTGCAGCCGTTGGGGGGCGGGGCGGTCCAGGATGGCCCCTTCACGTTCGACCTGCGCCTGCATCGGGACCCGGCGTTTGGCGCAAATCCGGTCGCGCCTTCCTTGTACAGTGACCTGGAAGGGATCGGCCTCTATTCCGTGTGGAGATACGAGGGGCCCGACCTGGCCGCTCCGGTGGCCGTGTATTGGGGAGTAGAGCCTGCCTCATCCGAGCTTCTCTCCCAGGCCGGCGAGAAAGGCGTCAAAGACGGGGACAGCGACGGGCGCGACGGCGGGCTGATCCTTCCGCAGGGCAGCCGGGCGGGGGACGGGGTCAGGGCTATCCTCAAGATCGAAACTGCTGGGAAGACTTATGGCGCGGTGCTGAGCTTCACGCTGAAAGAAGGGGAGCAGGGTCTTGAACCGGCTGACGTGGCGGTTCAACCCCTGGGAACGAGCCAATGACCCTGGCGGAGGAGGACCTCTTGATCCAAAGCGCTTGCCGGGGAGACCTGGAGGCTTTCAACCGCCTGGTTCTGGCCTACCAGGACCTGGTCTTCCAGCATGCGATTTGGATGCTGGGCGAGCCGCAAGCAGCCGAAGGCGCCACTCAAGAGACCTTCCTCCTGGCCTATCGGACGCTGCGCTCTTTTCGGGGTGGCGATTTTGGCTGCCGGTTGCTCAAGATTGCCTGCCGCCTGTGTCGAGAAGAGCTGCCCCGGCGGGAACAAGAGCACGTTTTCCACCGGGAAGCGCGGGATAAGCGCGGTGAAGAAAAGAAGGCAGTATTGCGGGGAAACGGTCCGGCAGGTGCGCCGGGCCAAGACGATCTGGCGGAGATCGTCCGGGAGGGTTTGAACGAGCTTTCGCCCGGTCTTCGCTCAGCCCTCACGTTGGTGGACCTCCAGGGGATGGATTATCGCCAGGCAGCGGAAATCCTGGGAATCTCCGAAGGAAGCGTAAAAAGTTATCTGGCGAGAGCCAGGCGGCAATTAGGAGGAATGCCCTTTGACCGGAGCAGATAAGGGAGGAACAAACCCGTCCTTAAGGACTATCCCGGGCCGCTTTACGAGACGGTCTTTTCCATTCCATTGGGCGAGATGGGGCTGCGCTATCGGGGCGTCGGCGTTCCGGATATGGAGATTACCGGGCCGAACGCCCTGGCGCTGCTGCCGGATGGAAGCTTCGTCCTGGCCGATCTGCTCGACGACCGCCTGTTGCGCTTTGACCCGGCTGGCAAATGGATCTCGACCATTGACCTGTACGCGCTCGACATTCTGAACGTCTCGGATTTGAGGGCCGCCGGTGGGGAGCTGTACGTGTTGGAAATCAGCTTCAAGACCAGCCCGGAACGATACCGGGTGCATCGACTGACCCTGGACGGGCAGCCCGTGGCCAGCTACGACCTGCCACAGGGTCTCCACCTGGAAGACGGCCTGAGCGGGATTGCTATCGGTGGCGCAGGGGAGATCCTGGTCGAGATGGAGGGCGGCTCTCGCTATTTCCAGCTCGTCGACGCACGGGGAAACGTCGGCCCGGCCGAGATCGAGGGTTATCCGTATAGCGGCCGACTCTATCGGGTGGAGAATCCGGCGGTGGGCGGCGCCCCGCGCATCGCGGTAGGAGCCGTGCGCGTCGAGACGCAGTTGACCAAGGGCCTGGGCGGCTTCTCCCTCCTGGGGGTGCTTCCCGATGGCAGCTTTTACGTCGTCCGGGAAGACGTGGTGAATGACCGGGTCGTTCAGGTCGATAAAACCGTCCATCTCCTCGACGAGCATGGGAAACAACTGGGAGTAGCCCGCGTGCCGCTTGCGGAGAGCCTCTATTACGTTCCGCGCCGGTTAGCGCTCGGAGCGGATGGAGCTGTGTACGTCCTGCTTCCCCGCTCCGAAGCGCTGGAGGTGGTTCGTTTGAACTTTTTCGAGCGCCTGGAGCCGCTCATCCCGGGGGCGATCGAACCCAAGGTTACTCTTTCTTCGAATTAAGCGAGATGGTAAAACGGTCAAAGCTCCTCTTCCTTGCCATTGGCATCTTTCTATGCTTGGGCGTATTTGTCCTCGAAGCGCAGACAAAGGTCCTTCACCGGATCATGGATGACATCGTCTTCGATAACCGTAATCATTATTTACCCTGCGAAAAGCTGCCAACAGAGCCTGAAGTCAGGGAAGTGGTCGAAGCGCACCCGGAAATCATCCAGCAATTGGAGCAGGTAAACCCAGGCGGGGTCGGGATGGAGATCGACGCCTCTACCTGCCCTGGAAGAGCGGACTTGCTGATCTGGTACGCCTCGCACCAAAACAGGCTGGACATAGAGAAGATCATCGCCGGGGAGACCTTTTATGGGATTCCTTACCGCTTGCAGAACCGGTAAGCTGTAATCGAGACAAAATAAAAATGAAACCCTTGAAATCAGTCTTGCCGATGTTATGAATTGGCCTGCTGGGGTATCCGTATTTGCCCAACTTTCTCCTCGCTAACTGAAACGCACCTTTAAAGTAGCGTGTGTCAATAATAGGTTGTGGAAATGGGTGGATCGTCAAAAATAGATTATTGACATACTAATTAAATTGGTATATACTCTTTCTTGAAGAAGAGTAGCAAGTAATTTCATACCCGCTCGATAAGGAATCCGTCATTCGTTTTTAGAAGCATACAAACGTGACCGGGGCTGTATCATTTCGAGAAGGTATCGTTTGCTGCTTCTCTCATAGCTTTATACCCATTGTCCTGGAGCTGGTTGGCACAGGCCATATCATTAAGTATAACCAAAAACATTTCATTGGATTAAGTCAGAATAATAGATTGGCAGCCAGATAATTCAATAAGCTCAATGCTGCAAACGCAGAGGCGCTTTTATGAAAAGATGTGATGACTACCAACACCACTCGTCCAGTCGGATGCTGCCTCACCGGCAATGCTTCAATAAAGCTGATAAAAGCCGCACTATTCTTGATCCCCCCTGGGGCCCAGATGGGCCCTATCATTCCCCCAGTTGGATCCACACCCAATATGGCGCCTCTGGCTCTCTCAAGGCCGGGCTGCTGGAATTCGCTTCTGCTGCCCAGTTTTCATCCGGCGCGCCAGCAGCTACGCGCCTCGTTTCGGTAGCTCTATCCATGAAAATGGACTCAAATTTCGTTTAAGCAATCCCAGAATTCTATTTTCGTCTAGACTGATTTCCGTCGGCTTCTTCAGGCACGCCCGTGATCGATCGATCATCTGGATTACAAAGCCATATCCTGGCACGGACGGCTCTTGAGTAATGGACTTCGAAGCATGAAAGAAATTTATTACGAGGGAGGAACACCATGAAAGGAGGAGAAATATATTCAAAGCAGATAACGGTCACCGAAGATATGGCTGCATCGCACGCTGTTGAAGGGGCCCCTCATGTTTACGGTACGCCGTCGCTGGTGGCGCTCATCGAGGCTACGGCGCATGAGGCACTGAAGGATGAACTCGAGCCCGGACAGACGAGCGTTGGAATGACAATAGAGCTTATTCATTCCTCGCCGACGCCCATCGGCATGCAGGTAAGATGCGATGTGAAGCTCACATCCCGCGAAGGCATCGTCGCGCATTTTGATGTTGAGGCATTCGATGCTGCGGGCAGTATATGCACCGCCAAACATTCGCGTGCTATCGTCGTGATGGACAAGATAGTCGCGAAGGCGGAGAGAAAGCGCCCAAATTGAGGCGCAATTGTCTAACAATAAAGGGAGATGTTACCCAATGAAAAATAAATTGAAAGCGACCTTGGCTGTGATGCTTGCAGCGACGATTTTATTATCTGCATGTGCGGCTCCACAGGCCGCTGCTCCAACCACGGAAAGTAACCCTGCTGCTCCAACGACAGAGAGCGTCGCTGCTGCTCCGACCACAGAAAGCGTCGCCGCTGCCCCGACGACGGAAGCTGCGGGTCTTCCCTGCCAGGGGATGAAATTTGGCCTTCTCACACCGATCGGTGGACTCGGCGACAACGCTATCGGCGACGCTACCTACCAGGGTTTTCTCGAAGCTCAGGCGAAACTGGGTTTTACGTTTGATTACTCCGAGCCCATGTCTGCGACCGACTACGAATTGATGATTATCGATTACGCCAAGACCGGCAAGTACAACCTGGTCTTCCTCGCGGGCAATGACGGCCTTGACCCCGTAGATTCGGTCGGCCCTGACTATCCCAATCAGAAGTTCATCGTTTATGACATCCAGGCTGAAGGCAACGACCAGTATATCTCCGAATACTTTGCGAAGAATCAGATAGGTTTTGTCGCCGGCGTCCTGGCGGCGCTTATGGAAGAGAAGGGTGAGGTCACCATCGCCGGCAAGACGACCAAGTTCACACCCACCGGCAAGGTCGGCCTCATCATGGGCATCGAGGCCCCGAGCACGGTTCCGGCGCTTACTGGCGCGGCCGCGGGTGTTAAATATATCAATCCCAATGATTCTTACCTCTATAGTATCGTCGGCGATTGGAAGGATCAGGTAAAGAACAAAGAGGTCGCGCTATCCATGTACGACCAGGGTGTTCACTTCATCTTCCAGAACGCAGGCGGCGGCGCGCTCGGCATCGTCGCGGCGGCCCAGGAGCGTGGTCAGTTCTTTATCGGTTATGATACCGACCAGACTGTTTGGGACCCATCGTTGGTCATCGGCTCCTCCAGGAAGCAGAATAGCGCTGTGATTCTACGCGTGCTCACCCAGTACTGTGAGTTGGGCGGCAAGCTCGCATGGGGCACCTCAGAACTGAACGATGCTTCCAATGGCGGTATCGGATTCAATTACAACCCCGACCTCGCTGTTCCCCCGGATGTGGCGGCGACCATCGACAAAGTTATCGCGGCTCTGAAAGATGGCTCGATAACGGCGCCAAACACCTGGGACGAAGTAAAAGCTTTCAATGCGGTATATAGCGGCAACTAACGGATTGACGTGGATCCCAGAATTTTCGGAATTACACGTACGGTAGTGATTGGATAGAAAAAAGAACAGCATGGCAGGAAGAGGGAAGATCCGTTATTGTTATTGCGCTCAAACCAAACAAAACGGAGCTTCCCAATTCTTGCCATGAATTCAATAGCCCAAGAAATGAAATATCGGCAGTCGATCATGGAATATGAGGGAACCCCTAATTATGTCAGAAACGATGATATCCATTCGAGATGTAACCATACGATTTGGCAACTTGGTGGCACTCGACAAGGTTTCCGTTGACATCGACAAGGGTGAGATCATGGCGCTCCTTGGCGAAAACGGAGCCGGGAAGTCCACCCTTATGAAAATCCTGTACGGTCTCTACTCTCGTGAATTGGGCGAAATCGTGATAGGCGGCAAAAACATGCCGAGGAAGTTCGCGCCATCGGATGCGATCGAACTCGGGGTTTCCATGGTGCCGCAGCAATTTATGCTGATCGATTCTTTCACCGTTGCCGAAAACATAGTTCTCGGCGAGGAAGATACCATCAGCAAGGTGTTTTTCAATAAGAAAAAAGCCTTTCAAAAGGTGGAATCGGCTTGCAAAGAGTTTGGCATTAACGTATCCGTTCAACAGAGGGTCGCAAATTTGCCCTTGGGGACCAAGCAAAAAATCGAAATACTTAAAGCGCTGTATCGCGGCACGGAGCTGCTCATACTCGATGAGCCTACCACGGTGCTTACGCCGCAAGAGGTTGGCGAGCTCTTTGCGCTGCTGAAGTCGCTTAAAGAAAAAGGCGTAACGATAATTCTAATCACGCATAAGCTTAACGAGGTGCTCGCGATAACCGATCGCGTGACTGTTTTGCGCCATGGCAAAAAGATCGCCACCTTCGAGACCGCCAAGACGGACGTCAACGAGCTTTCGCGTGCGATGGTGGGCAAGGACCTGGCGAGCTTACACGTAGACCAGGGCGGCAAAGAAATGCCCGCGCCAAGCTTAAGTCTCAAGAAGCTGAACACGAAGCAGGATGGCGATCGCTGCAATCTCAGGAACTTCGATCTCGACCTCTATCCGGGCAGGATCGTAGGCGTTGCCGGTATAGACGGCAACGGGCAGACGGAGCTTGTTGAGGTGCTCACGGGGGTCAAGCCGCTTTCAAGTGGTGAGATCGTCGCCAATGGCAAGAGCATTTCTACAAACACTATCGATAACATGCGCGAGCTCGGTATTGGCGTAATCCCTGAGGACAGGACGGAACAGGGACTGGTTCTCGATCTTACGATCAGGGACAACATCATCGTTGGGTATAAGAAAGACCAAAGATTCGAAAAATTCGGCATTTTAAAGATGAAGGCCGTTGACAAATATACGGACGAGTTGATAGAGAAATATGATGTGCGCCCGGCGAGCAGAAGCGCAGTGTGCCGCTTTGTTTCAGGTGGAAATCAGCAGAAGGTCGTGCTGGCCAGGGAGCTTGAAAGGCCCGCGTTGCAGGCGGTGGTGGCGTCACAGCCCGTTCGTGGACTCGACGTGGGAGCTACCCAGTTTACCCACGAAACACTCCTGAAGCTCCGTGCGGAAGGCAAGGCCGTTCTTCTCATTTCAAGCGATCTGGATGAGATCAAGACGCTTAGCGATTATATCGCGGTCATATGCGACGGCGCGATTGTCGCAAACAGGATAGCCGATGAGTTCACAAAGGATGAGATCGGGCTTTATATGTGCAGCGACAATGCCAACAAGGTGCCAGCATGATAAACAAGATATCTGACAACACAAAAGTAAAGTTAAAATGGCAATTAATTGACCTATCCAATATATTGATCGCTCTTGCGCTCGCTTTAATAGTGGGGGAATATTTCTCGCCGTTCTGGGGGTCAACCCATTTGGAGCGTACTGGATCATATTTTCCAATTCGTTTTCCAACTTTGGGCAGGTGCTCAGAAGAGCCACCGTCTATATATGTACGGGGCTTGCGGTGGCGATCCCCATCAAGACCGGTGCTTTCAATATGGGCGGTGAGGGGCAGGTAGCGGCGGGCGCACTTGCAGGGGCGGTCATAGGCAGCGCGATCGCTCTCCCGGCGGGCATCCATCCGGTGGTCTGTATACTGGCTGCTATGCTCGTGGGTGCCGCGCTCGCGAGCATATCTGCTTTCATGAAGGTCAAGTTCGGTTCGAGCGACGTCGTTACCAGTCTCATGGTGAACTACGTCGTCTTATACGTGCTCCAATACCTCTCGCAGTATACGTTTAGAGGATCACCTAACTCCGCGGAGACCAAAGTGGTGCTCGATACAGCCAAGATAGCCAGGGTGTATCCAGGAGCGCAGTGGTCCTATGGTCTATTCATCGCGATCGGCTTGTGTATATTGTTTATGCTCATCATGAATCGCACGCGCTTCGGTCTCGAGATAAAGAGCGCGGAACTCAGTCCGCTTACGGCAAAGTTTCAGGGCGTTAACATTAATGTGATGACTGTGCTGGCATTGGTGATCGGCGGCGCGATGGCGGGTCTCGGCGGATCGCTCGAGGTGCTTGGCGGCAGATACCTCTATCTCGATTCTTATTTTAAAAACTACGGCTATGACGGCATAGCCGTATCCTACATGGCGAATAATAATCCGATTGGGATAATCCTATCTGCGTTGATCATATCCATGCTGAAAGTGGGGGCCATTGCGCTCGACAGGGAGACGATTATCTCGAGCAATTATGTCATCGCTCTACAGGGTATCATCATCACCCTCTTGGTTTCACCCTACATTGTGAAATTGATCCTGGGGCAGTTCAAGAGGGAAAAGGGCAGTACCAAGCTTGTCGCAACCGAAAAGTAATTGGAGATAAATCATGGAACTGTCAACACTGATTTCAAGCATGCTTCAACTCGGTGTGCCGTTACTTCTTGCGGGTTTGGGCGTGCTGGTAACCTCAAAGAGCGGCATCGTGAATATGGGTATGGATGGCAACATGCTGCTGAGCGCTTTCGCGGCGGCATACGGTACTTACCTTACGGGAAGCCCCCTATTTGGACTTGTGGCGGCTGTTGTGGTGGGAGTCCTTTATTCGCTGTTGTATGGCTTCTTCATAATCAAGGGGCGAGGCAATCAGGTCGTTTGTGGATTGGGGCTGAACTTTGTGATGACCGGTGTAACCTACGTGCTTCTGAAGGTTATCTGGCACTCCTCGGGATATTCCTCCGCGATAAAAAGGCTGCCGCAGATTAACCTGCCGTGGCTGGGCCAGCAGTCGATAAGCCTCATCATTACAATCATTGCGGTGTTCGCCGTATGGTTCTTGCTCACCAAGATGAATGTCGGCCTTCGTATATCCTCGATTGGCGAGAATCCCGCCGCCGCCGATTCTGTAGGCGTAGACGTAGCCAAATATCAGTTCCTGGCCCTTGCGATAGCGGGCATCTTGGGCGGTCTCGCCGGGGGGGAAGTTTCCATTGGGCAGATTGGTTATTTCATCAAAGAAATGACGGCGGGGAAGGGCTTCCTTGCCTATTCCGCAGTCATATTCGCGGGCTATAACCCGTTCGGCGTAGTCATTACGACCATGCTGCTCTCCCTGCTCGATGCCTTCCAAATGAGGGCGCAGACGCTGATTAATATTCCCGGCCAGTTCTTCCTGACGCTGCCTTACCTGGTGACGCTGATCGCGCTGGCGGGTGTTGACGAGCTCAAAAAGCCAAAGGCTACGGGCCGCACCTATATTCGCGGGAACTTTTGAAAGAGCTTCTGGTCATACTATAAATTAATATTGTGCAGAGGAGAAGAACTTGGACACGGGTAACAACATTAAGTATTTATTGAGCCCAAAGTCTATTGCGCTGTTGGGCTGCTCTGAAAAGAACGTGGCGGGTACTACTCTCTTGAACCTTCAAAAGAATGGATACGACGGGAAGCTCTATCCGGTGCACCCGAAGAATGAATCCGTGTTCGGCTTAAAGTGCTACAAGAGCCTCGCGGATATTCCGGGCGAGGTCGATGCGTGCGTCGTTGGCTTGCGTAACACGCTTGTGCTCGGCGCAATCGAGGAGATGCATGAAAAAGGCGTCAAGGCGGCTGTATTCTTCGCGAGCGGCTTCGCGGAGACGGGTTCTGCGGGCAAGGCGCTCGAAAAGCAGGTCTCTGAAAAGCTTGCCGAATACGGCATCGCCGCGTGCGGGCCGAACTGCCTGGGCTTTATAAATACGTATGCGGGCGTAACACTTTACAGCGCAGCGTGTGATCTGAATGATATCAAAGGCCCAATGGGCCTTGTTTCCCACAGCGGGTCTATATGCATTGCGTTCACCAGTGCAGCGCGTGGAGACGGCTTCAGCCTGATCGTTTCCTGCGGGAATGAGGCGGGGCTGTCTGTGCCGGATTACTTCCGCGCGATGATAGAGGATGACAAGACCGAGGTAATCGTTGGCTTCCTCGAGGCAATAAGGGACCCCGAGGGGCTGAAGGAGGTGGCCAGGCTTGCCGTCGAGAAGAATAAACCGATTATCCTGTTGAAGGTAGGGAAAAGCGAGATAGCCCAAAAGACGGCGGCGGCTCACTCGGGCGCGCTCGCAAGCTCCACCAACGTGACGGATGCGTTTTTTAAGCAGAACAACATCCTCCAGGCAAAGAGCTTCGATGAGATCAACGAGGCCTGCGAGTTGCTGCTGCGATTGAAGGATCAGCCCGTACCGGATGCGTTCAAGGTCGGTATGACGGCTATATCGGGTGGGCAGCTCGGCTTCTGCAGCGACGTGGCGTTTGAAGAGGGCGTTGAGTTCGGGAACATCTCGGAAAAGACCTCGAAGCGGATCGGTGACGCGCTTCCCGACTTTGCAACTGCAAAAATCCCCTGGACGTTACGACGGCGTTGTTCGATACGGACGCTTATAAGGAATGCGTGCGTGCGCTTGCCGAGGATGACGATATCGGCATGGTTCTGGTTTGTCAGGACGCCGAGGAGCGCATGTGCCCTGATGAGATCGGGCTTTACAGGCACATTATCCAGGCGCTCAGCGAAGTGCGCCACGAGGTCCATAAGCCCATGGTGGTGTTCTCTCCGCTTTCCGCGGGGCTGGTCAAGGAATTTTCTGAAACATTCGCCGCCGCGGGCATACCGCTGCTTCAAGGTGCCCACGAGAGCATGCACGCGGTAAAGTTGTACTTTGAATGGATGCAGATTCGCCAAAGGGCGAAGCTTGCCGCCGTGAAGGACAATCACAAGCGGGTGGATTTTACTTTGGGCGAGGACAAGAGTCTGAGCGAGCGCGAGAGCAAGAAGCTTTTGAGCGCCTACGGAATAAACGTGGCGGGGGATGTTCTCGTGAACAGCGCGGATGCGGCGGTTAAGGCGGCGGACGGCATCGGCTATCCCGTAGTCCTGAAGGTAGATTCACCCGACATACTGCATAAGACGGAGGCAAAGGTCGTTAAGCTAAACCTTCAGTCCGCAGAGCAGGTCAGGGTGGCTTATGCGGAGGTTATGAATAATGCCCGCGCACATGATGGGAATGCGCGCATAAACGGCGTGTCGGTACAGGAGATGGTGCCGAAGGGTGTGGAGATCATGCTTGGCGTAAAGAGCGATCCCATATTCGGCCCGGCGGTGATGGTAGGCATAGGCGGCATATTCGTCGAGGTGTTCAAAGATTATTCGCTCAGGCTGGCGCCCCTGGATAAGGAGACGGCTTATGAGATGATCGATTCGCTCAAGGGCAAAAAGCTGCTCTATGGCGCCAGAGGCGCAGCCCCTGCGGACGTTGACGCGCTTGCGGACGCGCTGGTGCGCCTGGGCCATTTGGCGTATGACCATGCCGGTGAGATTCAGGAGATGGATATCAACCCACTCATCGTCCTGGAAAAAGGCAAGGGCGTGAAGGCTGTCGACGCACTCGTCGTGCTGAAAGACAAGAATTGAAAGGAGATGTATGAAGATCAAAGATGTAAAATCATTCCCGCTTATGTACATGAAAGAGTCGCCGGTGCTGCCGAGGCCTTTCTTCCTTGTAAAGATCGAAACGGATGCAGGGCTGTTCGGCTTCGGGGAGGCGAGCTCCGCCTATGGGCACAGCTTTCCGCTGGTCGTAAAGGAAATAGTCGACGGTACATTCAAGCGCATACTCATCGGTGAGGATCCGACGGACATAGAGCGCCTCGTTACCAAGATGCGCACGTATATCTGGGGATACCTCGGCGCTACGGGTGTGGCCTGCCAGGCGATCTCGGCAATAGAGGTGGCGCTATGGGATATCCTGGGGAAGGCAGCCAACCTGCCCGTATACAAGCTGCTCGGTGCGGACAAGGATGAGGTGGAAGTATACGCTACGGGCGCGGCCAACTTCACCGTTGACTTCGATTGGCACAAACGCTTTTTTGAGCGCAACATCCAGGAGGGCTTCACGGGAGTGAAGATCCGTGTGGGCAAGGACAAGGACTGGGACGAGGAATTCGTCAAGTCGGTGCGTGAATTTGTGGGGAATGGCATAAACGTCATGATCGATGCCTACATGACGTATAGACCCGATACCGCCATGGAGATGGCGCAGAGGTTCGCACCCTATAAGCCGTACTTCTTTGAAGAGCCGCTTTCACAGCATGACCTGAGCTCGCTCGAAAGGATATCGCGCGTATCGCCAATCCCCATAGCGCTCGGCGAGCGCGTAGGCTCGCTCTATGCGTTCAAGGAGCTTGTGGAGCGCAAGATTGGAAACATCTTCCAACCGGATGCCACGATTGTCGGTGGCATCAAGGAATGCCTGGCGGTGTGTACCCTGGGCGAAGCGTTCAGCATACCCTGCATCCCGCATATCGGCGGACTTTCTGCGGTTGGATACGCTGCCAACCTGCACGTGGCGCTCGCGAGCAGGAATGTGACGCTGCTCGAGCTCGACGGCGCGCACCGGCAGCCCATGCGCGATGAAATTCTCACGGACCCCATCTTCGATACGTCGAAGTGCCTCGTCAATGGCAAGCTCAGGGCGCCTGAGAAGCCGGGTCTGGGCATCGAGATCGACGAGGATGCGTTTGAAAAATTCCCGTACGAGAGAGGCCCCGTGTATACCGACGTGTTCCCGCAGTACGGCGCGGGCAGATTGTAATATCAAAATGGGTTGGGAGGTCTTAACTTGCCAGAAGCAGTAATTTGTGAAAAGCTTGGAAAGATCGGAATACTCACGCTAAATCGTGCGGAGAAGCTGAACACGTTGAACGATGATGTGCTCATCCGCTTGTATGAAGGCATCCGTCAGCTCGACGCTGATGAGGAAGTGCGCGTGATCGTATTGAAGGCGGCGGGGCGCGCGTTCTGCGCCGGTTTCGACCTTTCGCCGCGCGAAAAACCGTTTACGACAATTCAGGATTGGCGCGAGCACGCCCGGTTGGGCAACCGCACGTTCTTTGCGATATGGGACAGCCAAAAGCCGGTAATCGCCAGTGTGCAGGGTTACTGTATGGGCGGCGGCTGTGATCTGGCTATGGTCTGCGATTTCACCGTGGCGAGCGAGGAAGCCATATTCGGTGAGCCAGAGATACAGTTCAGCTCATCGTCATCGTTCGTGATGATGCCGTGGGCTGTTGGCATGAAGAAGACGAAGCACGTGCTGATGACGGGCGACCGCGTGAGTGCAGCGGAGGCCGAGCGCATAGGAATCGTGACGTATGTAGTGCCCCCCGAGAAGCTCGAGGACGAGGTCATGGCGCTTGCGAAAAAGCTAATGAAGATACCCGTTCCGGCTATGCGCCTCAACAAAGAGGCGATCAACCGCAGCTACGAGATGGCGGGGCTTCGGGAAGCTCTCATCGTCGGTGAAGCGATCTTCGGCGTGGTGCACATGTCAAAAACGCCCGAAAACGCGGAGTTCTTCGCCATTGCCGCGAAGGAAGGGCTGTCCGCCGCGTTCAAGTGGCGTGACGCGAAATTCGCAGACGACTGAAAAATAAGCCCATTCAAAATAATCAAAGTATAAGGAAATAAGCACAATGGCTAACACAATCAAAGAAATGGAAACGGTAATACTCGAGAAGAAGGGCAAGATCGGAATACTTACCCTCAACCGCCCCACAAAGCTGAACACACTCAACGATGGCATATTAAACGATCTGTATGCGGGCGTAACCGAGCTGGATAACGACGATGAGATCCGCGTGATCATCGTCAAGGGCGCGGGCAGGGCGTTCTGCGCCGGCTACGATCTTTCGCCGAGAGAAAAGCCGTTCACGACCATCCTGGACTGGCGCGGTCATGCGCAGCACGGCGGCAGGCTGATGTTCTCGATATGGAATTGCAAGAAGCCCGTGATCTGCCAGATACACGGCTATTGCCTGGGCGGTGGCTGTGACCTGGCTATGGTATGCGACTTCACTATCGCTGCGGAGAGCACGATGATAGGCGAGCCTGAAATACAGTTCAATTCGGCGCCTCCGTTCGGCATCATGCCTTATGTGATTGGGATGAAGAAGACAAAAGCGATGCTGCTCACGGGTGAGCGTATCCCTGCGGCGGAAGCAGAGCGCATCGGCCTTATCACGTCCGTAGTGCCCGACGATAAGCTCGACGAGGAGGTCGTGGCGCTTGCGAAAAAGTTGGTCAAGATCCCCGTGCCTGCGATGAGGCTGAACAAAGAGGCCATCAACCGCAGTTACGAGATGGCCGGGTTCACAAGCTCTATCCATTACGGTGAGGACGTATTCGCCACGGTGCTGATGTCGGAAACGCCCGAAGCGGCGCGTTTTTTCGAGATCGCCAACAAGGACGGTCTTGCCGCCGCATTCAAGTGGCGGGATGCTTTTTTTGCCGATCAGGACGCCGAATAGGAGGGCACTATGGAATTTGAAAAACTACTTTACACGGTCGAGGATCATGTCGCGAGCATCCGGCTCAATACGCCCGATAAGCTCAATGCGCTGGGACTTAAGAGCTGGCAGGAGCTTGCCGCCGCATTCCGGCAGGCGCAGGCGGACGACGACGTTTACTCAATTCTTCTTTCAGGCGAGGGGAAGGCGTTCTGCGCGGGCTTTGACATGGACGATTCGCTTGGCATGAAGGATGACAGCCAATGGAGTCAGTGGAAGATGGTGCAGGAGGAAAGAGACTGTGCGCGCGCTATATGGGAGGTAAACAAGCCCGTGGTCGCAGCGGTGCAAGGCTATTGCCTCGGCAGTGGATTTGATCTCTCGCTTCTGGCCGACCTCGTGATCGCGGCAGATGACGCCAGGTTCGGCGAGACGGAGCTGCGCTTTTCCACCATACCGCAGCCGGGCTTGCTATGGGTGATCGGCATCCGGAAGGCAAAGGAATTCTTGATGCTCGCCGACAGGATGAACGCGGAGGAAGCCTATCGCGTTGGGCTTGTAAACCGCGTGACGACGCGCGATGAGCTGGAGGCGGAGTCCAGGCGTGTGGCGCTCAGACTGTCCAAACTCCCGACAGAGACGATGCAGATAACCAAGCGCATCATGAACAAGGCCATAGACGGGCAGGGCTACATGCAATTCAACGATTGGTGTTTCGACCTTCTGTATGTGACGAAGGGCATTCCCACAAAGGTTGGCCAGGAATTTGAGGAGATAAGCAAGGAAAAGGGGATGCGCGAGGCGCTGCGCTGGATGAACGAGAGATATTCCTAAGCGCATGGGATGAAAAAACGGCCGTACGCTCTGTGCGGCCGTTTAAATCGGGTTCAGGCAAGCTTTGCTAAATAGTCCGAAAGCAACTGACGCTCGTCGTCCGAAAATACCTTCAGCACTTCTTCGTTGGATTCCTCGATGACGCGCAAAACGTCATCGCGCAGCGCCCAACCTTCATCCGTGAGCTTGATAATCAGGGCGCGCCTGTCCGTAGGCGATGGCTCTCTTTCGAGAAGGTGCTTGTATGTCAAACGATCGAGTAAGCCTATTATGGTAGAGGGTTCAAGCTTGACCATTTGGGCGATCTGCGTTGGGGAAAGTGGAACGGGGCTTTCCCAGAGGCAGCTCAGTATCATGTATTGTCCAGGAGTGATGTTAAATACACTCAGGTTTTGCCTGAACACTTGTTGGACAGAGGATTGAGCGCGGGAGAGCTTAAAGTTGATGCAATTATAGAGTGACTGAGCCATGAATTTTCCTTCTATATAAATTATATGGGTCTAAATTATTTTACCACAAACAATATTGAAGAGTACTTGTGTAATTTTGATGAGCAATGGTAATAATTCTATGTAACCATGGGAAGGGCTTTTAGGCCCACATTCTAACGCATGCTTTGCTTGAGTTAGAGCGACCTCGATCGGGTCTGCCTCCGTCTTCAGGTATTGGCAAATTTAACAAGTGATGAGGGCTTAAGTTCCCGATCCCAGATGGTTGATTCGTATTATAATAATTTCATTAGATAATATATACGTACTAATAATATGTTAACAAATTATAATTTGAAAAAAATATTCCACCAAGATTCTATTCATTGAGACTGGAGCATCGAAAATGGATTCTAAGCTGAGCAAAAAACACCAGTTACAGCAGGAGCTCTATCGACGATTTGCACAGAACGAGGTAAAGCCGATCGCGCGGGAAATGGATGAAAACGAAGAGTTTTCATTGGACCTTCTCGAGAAGATGCAAAAATGCGGGTTCTTGGGCATAGCCTTTTCGCGGGATTACGGCGGAGCGGGGGCAGATACGCTTTCATACGTTCTTTGCATCGAGGAGCTTGCCAAGGTCGATGCGAGCACGGCCCTTACCGTTTCCGTCCATTCATCCTTGTGCTGCTCGTGCATCAACGACTTCGGCACAGAGGCGCAGAAGCAGAAGTTCCTTCTCCCGCTGGTCGATGGCAGCCAGGTGGGATGCTTCAGCCTCACCGAGCCGAATGCGGGCAGCGATGCTTCTGCTCAGCAGATGAAAGCGCTCCGCGACGGCGATAGCTACGTTTTGAACGGCTCCAAGGTGTTCACCACCAACTCAGGCTTTGCGGATATTTTCATCGTGTTTGCCATGACGGATAAGAGCCAGGGCACGCGTGGCATCTCAGCCTTCATCGTGGAAAAGGGGAGTGAGGGGCTATCGGTTTCGGCCAATATACCCCGTATGGGAATCCGTGCGGCGAGCAACTGCGTCGTCACACTTGAGAACGTGCGCGTACCCGAGGCAAACAGGTTGGCGCGCGAGGGTGACGGCTTCAAGATCGCGATGAAGGCGCTGGACGGTGGACGAATCGGGATCGGCGCGCAGGCTGTCGGCATCGCGCAGGGGGCTTTGAATGAGACGATCAAGTATGTCAAGAAAAGGAAGCAGTTCGGCAGCTCCATAGCCGCTTTCCAAAACACTCAGTTCAAAATTGCCGAGATGCAGACGAAGATAGACGCCGCGAGATTGCTCGTATGGCGCGCGGCAGAGGCGAAGGATGGTCATGATGCATACGGACCCCACGCTGCGATGTGCAAACTGTTCGCCAGCAGCGTTGCCAACGAAGTGACGCGCGAATGCGTTCAGCTCATGGGCGGCTACGGTTATACGCGCGAGTTTCCCGTAGAGCGGATGATGCGGGATGCCAAGATAACGGAGATCTATGAGGGCACCTCTGAGGTGATGAAAATGGTCATATCGGGCGCCATGAAGATCAAATAAGGATCTATGGGAGGGAGAATCAAAATGAAGATAGCCGTATGTATAAAACAGGTGCCTGATACGACGGAAATCAAGTTCGATCCGAATACGAATAGGCTCATCCGCGAGGGCGTCCCGAGCATAATCAATCCGGACGACAAGGCGGGTCTGGAGATGGCGCTGAGGCTGAAGGAAGAGACGGGAGCGGTGGTGACGGCCATTTGCATGGGGCCGCTTCAGGCGGAGGTTGCGCTGCGCGAGGCGCTCGCGATGGGCTGTGACGACGCGGTGCTAATATCAGGCCGCGAATTCGCTGGTTCGGACACCTACGCCACAGCCACCATCCTGGCCGCCGGGTTACACAAGATAGGCTTTGACCTGGTAATCACGGGACGCCAGGCGATCGATGGCGACACCGCCCAGGTAGGCCCGCAGATTGCTGAACAGCTTAAGATACCCCAGGTTAGCTACGTAGAGAATGTACGCGTGGAGGACGAGCATCTTATCGTCAAGAGACAGTATGAGGATTGCTATCACAGCATAAAGATAAAGATCCCCTGCTTGATCACGGTGCTGGCGGAGCTGGCCAGGCCGCGCTACATGACGGTCAAAGGCGTCGAGGACGCCTACAAGGCTGAGATCAGAACGCTGGCATTTGACGATCTCAAGGAGCTTCTCAACCCCAAATGGATTGGCTTGAAGGGGTCGCCCACAACGGTTGTGACGAGCTTTACGAAGCAGACGAAAAGACAGGGCGAGAAGCTTATCGGCCTTGCTGCGGATGAAGCTGTCGTGGCGATCGTCAAGAAGCTTGATGAGCTTCATATTATCTGATTGGGGAAAACAGCATGAGTAAAGATATCTATGTGGTCGTGGAGCAGCGCAACGGGAACATTCAAAAGGTAGGCCTGGAGCTGATCGGCGAAGCGAAAAAAACTGGCGGCGGATCTCCATCAGGAGGTCGTTGCCGTGCTGATGGGGAATAAGATCGGGGACAAGGCTTCCATGCTGTTCCATTACGGGGCAGACAAGGTGATATGGATCGACGATTGGATGCTTGAGCAGTACGTCACGGAGCCGTACGCCAAAGCGCTTACGGCAGTCATAAAGGCATACAATCCAGAAATCGTGTTGTTCGGCGCGACCGCAATTGGACGTGATCTGGCGCCCCGCGTGGCGAGTCGCATACATACGGGACTGACGGCCGA
The DNA here is from genome assembly GCA_963702935.1 of uncultured Chloroflexia bacterium. Classification (GTDB taxonomy): domain Bacteria; phylum Chloroflexota; class Anaerolineae; order Anaerolineales; family Anaerolineaceae; genus DAOTWA01. Next base: position 4,748,924 of record OY969772.1, on the reverse strand, counting down.
CTGCACGAGCCTTACGATAGACCCCGAATCAAAGCTTCTGTATATGACGCGGCCAGCCTTTGGCGGCAACATCATGGCGACTATTGTGTGCCGTGAATACCGTCCGCAGATGGCGACGGTGCGTCCGGGCGTAATGAAGATGGCTGAACCAGACAAGAGTAAAAAGGGTGAGGTCATCAAGTTGGATGTCAAGCTCGTGCCCGAGGATATGAACGTCGAAATCCTGGAGATCGCCGAGGATGGCAAAAAGAGCGTTGACATCATGGAGGCGAAAGTGCTTATTTCTGGCGGACGCGGCGTGGGCGGTCCGGAAGGCTTTGCTCCACTGCGCGAGCTTGCCGACGTGCTTTGTGGCGAGGTCGCATCTTCGCGTGTGTGTGTCGACAGCGGCTGGATCGAGAATGACAGGCTGGTTGGACAAACCGGAAAGACGGTACGCCCGCAGCTTTACGTCGCATGTGGCATATCGGGGGCTATCCAGCATATTGCCGGCATGGAAAGCTCCGATTTTATCCTCGCCATCAATACGGATGCGGGAGCGCCCATGATGGACGCGGCGGATCTCGGCATCGTTGGCGACGTTAAGGTGATAATACCGAAGTTGACAGAGGCGATCAGGCAGCACAAGGCAAAAAAGTTAGTGGAATGATCCGAACGGGCATACGGGCATGTAGAGCGCCCGGTGCCCGCAACAGTTGCCCAGCCCATTGGGTCTTCAAAACGCAGTCTACTTGTTGTGTACTTGTCAAATCGAGGCAAATGATTGATGGGTGATACTATCTTCATAAGACGTTCGATCCGGAAATTTCTCGATACTCCCGTCGAGTGGGAAAAGATTGAGCGGATCCTAAGCGCAGGTATGCATGCGCCCTCGGCGATGAACGCCCAGCCGTGGGAATTTCTCGTGTTGACCAGGCCCGAGGCGCGCGGCATCGTTGCGGAGATGGGCCCTTACGCCAGGCTGGCGGCCAATGCTCCTGTTGTAATCCTCACCCTCGCCAGCATCGAGCGTGAAAAAGAGGAGGGTTGGTGGGTGCAAGCGATGGCGGCATGCTCGCAAAACATCCTTCTGCAGATCGTCGAAGAGGGCCTCGGCGGCGTTTGGCTCGGTATATATCCGAAACGCCAGCGTATGGAAAAGCTGCAAGAGGCCTTTGGTCTGCCTGAAGTGCTCCTTCCTTTCTCGGCCACCCCGTTTGGCTATAGTGAGCGCGTCAATAGACCTGCGGATCGGTTCGACCCCCTGAGGATACACCGCGAAGAATACAAGAAGTAATTTCCCCATCTTCCCCGAAAATATCGAATGGTCACCGTGCGTTGGAATGTCATACCGTTCCCGCACGGTGCTTTATCGGCACGGGCACGGCAGAGGAAGCGGCCGCCTGGGTGGAATTTTGCAACGGAGATAGCCGCGCCCCCATGGGGCGGCTGCGCGCTGAACAGGGAGACCTGCAGCCATACGATGTGCGCCTGTGGGAAGTCGGGAACGAAATGTATGGCTGCTGGCAGGTGGGCTACTATGGCGCCGACGAGAACGCTCGCCGCTACGTCGAGTTTGCCCGCGCCGTGCGCGGCGCGGATGCGGGGATCGAGCTGATCGCTACGGGGAACGGCTTTGATTTCACCGAGCCTGGCGCCGGCTATGACTACACCCACGTGGATCAGCGCTGGCATCAAAAATTGATCGACCTGGCCGGCGCGGAGCTGGATCTCGTCAGCCTGCACAGCCTGCCGGTCAACGACCGCTTCCTGGAGCAATCGACCAACGAGCAGGCTTATTACAGCCTGCTCGCCCAGCCGTTTACCTGGGAGCGGAAATTCTTGCCGGATTTGCTTCGCCAATTCGATCAGGCGCTCCCTGGGCACAAACCGGTGCGCCTGGCGATCACCGAATGGGGAATCCTGGGGAGGCGCAAAGACAGGCCCTACGTGGATACCTTTGGAGAAGCCCTCTATGCTGCCTTGTTCCTCAACCTGATGATCCGCAATGCGGAGCGCATCCCGATTGCCAATGCAACGGCGTTGCTCCACGGAGGGTGCATCCGTAAAGTGGCGGGACAGGTCTATACCGACCCGCAGTATGGGGTTATCCAAAAATACGCACAGATGATCGGGTCTCGCCCGCTTGCTTGCGTCTTAGAGACGCCCGGCATGAATATCGAGACCGGCACTGACCTTGGAAGGTCCGAGAAAAATGTGCCCTTTGTGGATGCGGTGGCCTGTTTGGAGGATGGAGATGATGCCGATCGGCGCAGCTTACATCTTGCTCTCGTGAATACCTGCCTGACTCGGCCAATGGAAATATACGTTAAGCTCCCCTCTATTCCGATCTCATCTACAGGGAATCGGGCGATCTTGACTCACCCGGATCCACTTGCGAGGTCCACCTTTGTCGACCCTCGACGATTTCAAATGCTCCACAGCGAGGTGTCAGCTGTTAATGGCGATCTCCATCTTTCGCTTCCGGCTTGTTCTATTAGTTGGGTAGATTTTCCGGTTTCCTCGTGAGCCCTAATGTAGCATTTGTGCAGCAAAGGATCGAATCACGAATGACAGGGTGCGAGCAGCCAGAGTCCGTCGGGCTCTGGTTTTTGATTAGCCCGGCGCACAGCGTTAGAAAAGACCTTTATCCAGGATCCCTTCGGGCAGACTGTCTCTTACGCCTACGACCCCACCGGCAACCGCACCCTGCTGGGTTATCCCGGGGGCGGCAACGACGTCACCTACACCTACGATCCCTTGAGCCGCCTGGCGCGGGTCACCGACGGGCAGGCGCAAAGCACTACTTACACCTACGACGCGGCCGGGAATTTGAGCGCCAGTCTGCTGCCCAACGGGGTCAGCTCCAGTTATGCCTTCAGTCCCCTGGGACAGCTGCGCGACCTGACCTATACGGTCGGCGAGCAGCAGATCGGCTACCAGTATGCCTACGATCCCAACGGCAATCGCAGCGGCGTCACCGAGAACCTGGCGGTTCTTCCAACCAACGAGCCAACGGAAACGCCTACGCCAACTGCCGCCGATACCTTTACGCCCACCCCAACGGTCACGGCCACGCATACGGCTACACATACGGCTACCACGACGCATACCCCCACGGTCACCTCTACGCCAACCCGTACTCCCACGCCAACCCGCACAGCCACACCCACACCCAGGCGGGATTTCCTGCCGTTGGTGATGAGTGATGGGAGCGGCGGCCAGCCGGCAGCCGTTTCCGTCTATCCTGCGCCACAGTCTGCGGGACCCCTGGAAGGGGGAGAGGGTTCCGACACGCTGTTGAACCCTTACCCGGCCCCGACCGAGGCTCCTGGCGATTTATCCGGGGGAGAATCCTTGCTTCCTGGCCAGGCTACCCCCAGTGCAAGTAGCAGCCCGGCCCCGGGCCAAGAAGCTTACCCGGCTGCGGCTCCAGCGCCCACCTCGAATACTTCACCCTCCTTGTGGGAGCAGGTGGTCGGCTTCTTCTCTCGCCTGTTCCATACGGCGCAGGCTTCATTGCTGGGAGGGAGCGAGGGCCTCAGGCAATCCGAAGGCGCGGCGGCTTCTCACTCGCTGGTGACGACCCAGACCGTGCAGATCGACTACCAATATGACGCCTTGAACCGCCTGACGGACGCCGGTTACAGCACAGGCGAGACCTTCGCTTACGCTTACGATCCGGCCGGCAACCGTACCTCGCAGACCGTCGATGGCGCGGCCAGCGCTTACCAGTACGACGAGGCCAACCGCCTGGCCAGCGTCGACGGGGTGACGTATACCTGGGATAATAACGGCAACCTGCTCGGTGATGGCACCTACACCTATACGTATGACCACGCTAACCGGCTGACAGGCGTCAGTAGCCAGGGGTCAGTATACAGCTTTACCTACGACGGCCAGGGGAATCGCTACCAGCAGACGGCCAACGGGGTGACTTCTACTTATGCGCTCGACCTGGCGGGCGGGCTACCCCAAGTGCTAAACGACGGCGCAAATACTTACCTCTACGGCCTGGGGCGCATCGCGCAACAGAACGCCGGCGGGAGCGAGTATTTCCTCACCGATGCCCTGGGCTCGGTGCGTCAGTTGGTAGATGCATCGGGTACAATAGCGGGGACGCAGTCTTTCGACCCCTATGGGAATTTGCTCGACAGCCGCGGCACCTTAACAAGTTACGGCTTTGCCGGCGAATGGACAGACGGGACAGACTTGCAGTATTTGCGAGCGCGGTATTACTCACTGGACCAAGGAAGCTTCATCACTAAGGACCCCTTCTCAGGGGTGTTGGCCCAGCCGACTTCGCTGACGCCCTACCAGTATGCCTTCAACAATCCAGTGTTACGGACTGATCCAAGCGGGGAATTCGTCGATACTCTGTTTGACATTGCTTCGGTTGGATATGACCTATACACCATTGTCAATAAGAACAATCACGGTTGTGCGGTAAGCTGGAGTGACTGGGCAGCATTGGGGTTGGACGCTCTCGGTCTGGCGATTCCCTTTGTCCCTGCTGTGGGTGGAGTTGTTTTTAGAGCAGCTGCACATGGAGATGAGGTTTGGGATGCACTGAGAGCAATTGAAGAATTTGACAAATATACCGGCGATGTGGCAAGATTTGTTTCGCAGTCTGATGATGCTGATATTGTTTATCGTGTGATGCGTTCAGAGCAACATCCCGCGTCCTTGATTGAGGGAATTTGGGCGAAAAACCCTCTAGCAAACTATTTGCCACAAACACATGTCGCTAAAGGAAATCTTCTACAAACGAACTGGATATCCACTACTCACGACCTGGAATGGGCAAAGAGCTTTCAAATTGACGATCCAATTTATGTGATTGACCTTAATAAAGTTAATTCACCAATAATAGATACAAATATTCCCGGAACAATGAATGGATGGCATTTTATCCCAAGAGACTTAGCAAAGCGAGCTTCGGAAGTTCTGGTGGAGAAATGGATTCCCCCAGAAGCGATAATAGGAGTATTCACCAAATAGGAGAGCGGACAAATGAACCGACAGCAATGCATTGATGTGATAATGTTTGAGTGTATAGCCATGAAAGGCTTTCTAATCAACCTAAGGGGCAGAGCTTTCTTGTGGGAGCACTTCGAAAAACTTAAAAATGCTTTACGCGAGTATCAAGGTTTAGTGAGTGGAGAGGAATTTATCGAGCGGAGAATTGCCTATTGTCTCCATTTCTTAGATATTGAATTAATGTCTGCAACGAATTATTTTCCAAAATCAGACGAAGAGAAAATTATGATTAATAGAATTTATTCGGAAATATCTGAAGTTATCGAAGGAATCTTAACGCCCGAGTTCATGAGAGGTTCCATTGCCAGAAGATTATATGTGATAGCCAAGAATTTAGCCTTCTTGTAAATTTCGTGGCTGGCAGCATAGTATCGCTTTACTGATAGGCTTTACTGTCAATAGGCAATTTTAGAGGAGGTAACTAGACTTCAAAAGCCGGATAGAGATAATAAATATCCAAAGAAAAAGTGGGCAACCGCACCTCGCAGACCATCGACGGCGCAGCCAGCAGTTAGCAGTGCAACCGGACTAATCGGTTGACAGGTGTCAGTGGTCAGGGGGCCGTATACAGCTTTGCCTACGATGGCCAGAGGAATCGCTACCAGCAAATGGCCAACGGGGTGACTTCTACTTATGCGCTCGACCTGGCGGGTGGGCTGCCTCAAGTATTGAGTGACGGCGCAAACACTTACCTCTACGGCCTGGGACGCATCGCGCAACAGAGTGCCGGCGGGAGTGAGTATTTCCTCGCCGACGCGCTGGGCTCGGTGCGCCAGTTGGTGGACGCATCGGGTACAATAGCGGGGACGCAGTCTTTCGACCCCTATGGGAATCTGCTCGACAGCAGCGGCACCTTAACAAATTACGGCTTTGCCGGCGAATGGACGGATGACACCGGCCTGCAATACCTGCGCGCCCGATATTATTCATCTTTGCAAGGGCGCTTCATCACCCAAGATCCCTTCTTTGGCGTATTGACCCAGCCAGCCTTGTTGACGCCCTACCAGTATGCCTTCAACAACCCGGTGTTACGGACTGATCCGAGTGGAAAATTCGTCGATACCTTGTTTGACATTGCCTCGGTCGGATATGACATCTACACAATCGCCGATAAGAATAATCGCGGTTGTGCGGTAAGCTGGAGTGACTGGGCAGCGCTGGGGTTGGACGCGTTCAGCCTGGCGATCCCCTTCCTTCCGGCTGGCGGGATGGTATTTCGCTTTGCCGCTCACGCTGATGACCTGGGAAATATTGCGCATCTGATTGATAAATCAGATGATGTTATCCAATTGGCAGCCAGGATGGAGAATGTCCGGGAAGTAGGGCGTACTGGTGAACTTCTAGCTGGAATTACAAAAAACACTGAGCGTGTCGAATCAATAACTCAAAAAGCTGCTTATAGAATTCCAGATGCACTCAATCATACCGAAAAGGTTATCCAGGAAGTAAAGAATGTTAATAACCTTTCTTATACCAAACAACTACGAGATTTTGTTGCCTACTCAAAAAAATATGGTTATGAATTTGATCTGATTATTCGCGAAAATACAACTCTTTCTGAATCGCTTATTACAGCTATCAAGAACGGTGATATTTTTCTGAAAAGGAAATTGCCATGAATTTTCATGAGAAGAAAAAGGAATGTAATATAACAGCAGGTGAAATATTGAACGAATTGGAAAGTGATCCAAAATACCTGCATAGGATGGAGGAATTAGAAAAAAATAGACAGCAAGCGATAAAAGAGTATATGCAGGCTGCTGATCTAATTTTTAAGGATTTGTCATTGGCCGGATTGTCTGTTACTCGACTATCCGATTTCTATAAAAAGGAAGAATATTGCACAAAGTCGAATTATTTACGTGCAATACCTATTCTTCTTTATTGGCTACCTAGAATTGAAAACTTGCGAGTGAAAGAAGATATCGTTAGAATGCTCTCAGTAAAGTGGGCAAGACCTTTAGCTGCACCAGCCCTAATCCAGGAATTCATATCGGTAAATGATCCGCTAGGTTCTTATAAATGGGCTTTAGGTAATGCATTATCTATATTGGCGGACGACAGTGTTTTTGAAGGCATCGTTGATATTGTTCAGAATCAAAATCACGGGAAAGCCCGCGAGATGGTCGTGGTAGCGCTAGGGAATATGAAAGACCCGCGCGCTGTCGATGTGTTGATCGAAATGCTCAAAGATGAAGAGGTGGCTGGCCACGCACTATTGGCACTCAGAAAATTAAAGGCGGATAAGGCCAGACCCTATATCGAGCCATTTCTAGAGCACCCTAAGGCATGGGTGCGGAAAGAAGCAAAACGCGCTCTGGCAAAGATCGACAAGGCGAAATAGGGTTTAATAGACAAGCACGTTGCGAGATGAATTGTAATATCAAGAGGCAATTTCAAGGCGTAGAACTGAACTGTAAAACTAAATAAAGACAATGGCCAGGAGGAGATAGGCAACCGTACCTCGCAAACCGTCGACGGCACGGCCAGCGCTTACCAGTACGACGAGGCCAACCGCCTGGCCAGCGTCGACGGGGTGACGTATACCTGGGATAATAACGGCAATCTGCTCAACGATGGCGTCAATACCTACACGTATGACCACGCTAACCGGCTGGTTTCAATCAGCAATCCACGATCCACAATCACCAATTCGTACGACGGCCAGGGAAATCGCTACCAGCAGACGGCCAACGGGGTGACTTCTACTTATGCGCTCGACCTGGCGGGTGGGCTACCGCAAGTACTAAATGACGGCGCAAATACTTACCTCTACGGCCTGGGACGGATTGCGCAGCAGAATGCCGGCGGAAGCGAGTATTTCCTCACCGATGCGCTGGGCTCCGTGCGCCAGTTGGTGGACGCATCGGGTACAATAGCGTGGACACAGTCTTTCGACCCGTATGGGAACCTGCTCGACAGCCGCGGCACCTTAACAAGTTACGGCTTTGCCGGCGAATGGACGGATAACACCGGCCTGCAATACCTGCGCGCCCGATATTATTCACCTTTGCAGGGGCGCTTCATCACCCAAGATCCCTTCTTTGGCATATTGACCCAGCCGGCTTCACTTGCGCCCTACCTTTACACTCTGAATAACCCCATTCTATACACAGGCCCTAGCGGGAAAATCGCTCCCATCCTGGTGATTGCCGGGGTCGGCTTTGTGGTGGGAGCCATTTCCAATGCTTACCTGCAAACCAACGGTTTTACCAACTTCTGCGGCTTTGATGGCCTGGAAATGCTCGCCTCGGGAGTGGGGGGCGCTGTGGCAATATCTACGGCGGCCATTTTAGCCGTGAGTGGTGTGGGCTTTGTGGGTATCGGACTCCAAGGAACCGCCCTTGGCCTTTCTGGATTGGGAATCACCAGCTCATTATCGACTTCCTTATGGATCGCCGGTGCCTCCACTGCTGGTTGGTCAGGTGTGTCACTTTTCGGCCTATAATGCGCCAGGTGTTTTCACCCACGATGCGCCACTAGATTTCACCCAAAGTGCGCCACTGGTTTTCGGCCACACTGCGCCACCCTCGGATGCGTCATTTTCCGGTATCCTTCCGGTATTCCACTTACCGGGAGGAGCGACATGACCGAAAGGAAGCTCAAGCTCATGGACATCCGAGAACTGCTCTTACACCTGCGGGCCCAATCCAGCGATCGCCAGATCCAGAAAGACACGGGGCTCAACCGCAGAACCATCAAACGCTACCGGGAATGGGCCCAAGATCAGGGACTGTTGGAAGGAGCGCTGCCTGCTCCCGAAGAACTGGCTACTCGCCTCCAGGCCACCCTCCCGGAAAAGACCCCTCCGCAGAACAACTCTTCGGCGGAGAGCTACCGGAGCCAGATCCAACAACTTCTCGACGAGAAGGTCGAGGTGGCGGCTATCTACCAGCGGCTCAGCGAACGTGGCTTCACCGGCAGCTATTCCTCCGTCTACCGCCTGGCCAGGGCCATCCAACCCAGCCATCCTGAGACCGCTGCCCGCGTGGAACGCAAACCCGGCGAGGAGGCCCAGGTGGATTTTGGCTATGCCGGGCGCATGATCGATCCGCAAACCGGCCAGCTGCGCAAAGCCTGGGCCTTTGTGATGCTCCTGTCCTGGAGCCGCCACGTCTACGTCGAGTTCGTCTGGGAGCAGAAAATCGAGACCTGGCTGCGCTGCCACCGCAATGCCTTCGAGTTCTTTGGCGGCGTCCCGGCGCGGGTGGTGCTGGACAACCTCAAGGCCGCGATTATCCAGGCCGTCTGGGACGATCCCCAGGTGCAGGCCACCTACCAGGAGTGCGCCGCTCACTACGGCTTTCTGCTGGCGCCCTGCCGGGTGAGAACCCCGGAGCACAAAGGCAAGGTCGAGCAGGGCGGGGTGCATTACGTCTGCCGCAACTTCCTGGGTGGGCGCACCCCGACGGAAATCACCCAGGCCAATCGCGAGGTGCGCACCTGGTGCTTGACCACCGCCGGGCTGCGCGACCACGGCACGACGCACGAAGCCCCGCTGAAGCGCTTTGAAGGGGTCGAAAAAAGCCGTCTCAAGCCACTGCCCAGCTCGCCCTACGATTTGGCGGTGTGGAAAAAGGTCAAGATCTACCGGGATTGCTACGTCAGCTTCGACCACGCCTTTTACTCGGTGCCCTACCGGATGTACCCAGGCTGGGTGTGGATCTGCGGCGGGAGCCGCCAGGTGCGCATCTACGACCTGAACTACCAGCTCAAGGCCACTCACGAACGCGCCCAGAAACCTGGAGAGCGTATGACGCATCCGGATCACATCCCGGCCGAGAAGCTGCCCGCCCTGACCCAGACCCGCGAGAGCGTCCAGGCCGAGGCCCGGGAAGCGGGTCCCGCTACGGCGCAGATCGTGCAAACCTTGCTGGAACATCCCGTCCTGGACCGCCTGACCACCGCCGGGCTGTTGGTACGCCTGGCCCAGAAGTACAGCGCGCAACGCCTGGAAGCCGCCTGCCGCAAAGCCCTGGACTATGGCGATCCCAGCTACAAGACCGTCAAGGGCATCCTCAAACAAGGCTCCGAAGCTCAGGAAGCGCCCATCCCCGTGGAGCTGCCGCCTGCCACCACTTTTGCCCGCAGCTCGGCTGAATTAGTGGGGACTCTGGCGGAGGTGCCGTCATGGAGCTGAAACACCAACTCTCCGACCAACTGCGCCATTTGCGCCTCTCGGGGGTGCTGGAGACGATGGACGCGCGCAACCGCCAGGCCATTGACGGGCAGTGGAGTTACGTCGAGTTCCTCTCCCGCCTGCTGGAGGACGAAGTCGAGCGCCGATCCCAGAAGCAGCTCAACCTGCGCCTGCGCCGGGGTGCGCTCAACACCACCAAGACCCTGGAGGGCTTCGATTTCCACTTCAACCCCAACCTCAATCGCCAGCAGATCCTCAACCTGGCTTCCTGCGAGTTTGTGCGCCAGAAGCACAACGTGCTGATCTGCGGCCCCACGGGGGTCGGAAAAAGTCATTTAGCCCAGGCGCTGGGCCAGGAAGCGGCCCGCCAGGGGCTGGACGTGTTGTTTCTGAATACCCAGAAGATGCTCCAGCACCTCAACGGCGGCCGGGCGGATGGCTCCTGGGAGCGCCGCATGAGCCTGTACCTGCGCCCGGAACTGCTGATCCTGGACGACTTCGGGCTCAAACCGCTGCAGCCGCCAGGACCGGAAGACTTGTACGATGTGATTAACGAGCGCTACGAACACGGTAGTATTCTCTTGACTTCCAACCGCGCTCCCAACGAGTGGCCGGATCTGTTCCTGGATCCCTTGCTGGCCTCAGCCGGGCTGGACAGGCTCCTAGATCGGGCGGAAGTGATTGTGATCCGTGGTCCCAGCTTCCGTTCCCAGGGCCGCAACAAGCTGTTGGAGGAGGTGCAGACTCAGACAACCGAACCTTAAAATTCCAGCCACTTTGCATTTGCATCCGCTCTCCGGGTGGCGCATCACGGCCGAAAAGTGCTGGCGCAGTGTTGCCGAAAAGAGGTGGCGCATTTACGTCCGAATATTGACAAGGTGCGGCAATGGCTTGGCTTTTCACATCGCCCTCCTCCATTGAAGAAGTAAGACAAACTCTTTCGGCTGCTGCCTCTCGAGCTAAGCGATCTGTTGGGGTTGGAAGTGGCCCCGTTTATGGTACTAGCGTTCACTCAGCATTTGCGCAAGAGGTCCGAGATCTTGGAAGATCGGATTTAATTCCAGAAGTATCCTACTTCTCAGGGCAGCCGGTGCAATATGGAACACCAGGATCAATTCGAGCGGATGTTGTGTGTGGTTCTATTACAGATCCTATCGCAGTATTTGACTTGAAGACCGGTAGTGCAACTTTAACATCAAACCGAATATTGCAGATTCAGAGTCACTTGCCATTAGGCAGTATACCTGTACTTGAGGTGAGGCCATGAAAGCGAAAATCGTTAATCATATTAGCAGGAAATATCTCCTGCCCAATCTTCCTGACTTTAGTGTCAAAGGTCATCTCCTTTACCACCAGGATATACAATATCTGTTGCGGGGTTTTTGTTTCGAGAGCTCTGCATTTAACCGCGAGTCATTTACAATAAATGTATTTGTTCAACCTCTTTACGTTCCGAGAAACTACCTTTCCTTCACGATTGGGAATAGGGTGGGGTTGCTCAACAAAGGACGGGATATTTGGTGGGATTATGAGGAGGCGCAGGAGAGAAAAATTATGGAGGAAGTTCTTTCCCTAATACTATCCGACGGTATACCATTTTTAGAAAAGCATAAATCTCTCAAAGAACTTACCCACCAATACCAAAAGTCTGATAAAGGCGCAAGAGAGAACAAACATGTTATCGAGGCAGTCGGCTATGCTTACGTTTTATTAGATGATTATTTAAATGCGAAAAAGCTCTTCGATTTTTCGCCAATCAAATTTCCGATGAAATTCAAAAATACCCGAATGAGAATTGGATGCTGGAAATAAAAAATCGCGTTCAATTAATACTCGATCATTTAATTAATCAAAAATTCGAAAATGCAAAGCAACAATTGAATGAATGGAGGAATTTCACACTTTCGAAATCTTGGCTTCAGAGAGGGATAATATTATCAGCTTGATGTTTTAAAGTGAGTAATGGGTGGGTAGAGGGTGGACAGGTTTGCCCGTCCTCAAGGAGCTCGTCTTGGTCGTCGACGAGTACAACCGATGAGATCAGGGCGGTGGGTTACGGGGTAACCAGCAAGAGTCCATGCCCGCACACTCATGCCCCTCCACCCACTCTACTCACTTTGTCCAAAGAGATATGGCCCAGTTGGGCAACGAAAGATGCACCATGGGCGGCAGATGTATTGAAGGTGTCAGCTTTCCAGAGGGGGGTAACAGGCGCTGCAGGATTTGAAAGCAGCTTTATATCAGGTGCTGCCTCTTCAGTGAGTTCTATTTTTGTTAGAAAACTTTTGGCGAAGGAGTAGGTTATGGGCAGTTCTATGGTTATTTCTGGAATACTCATTTGGGTGATCTGATCTTCCCCCGGTTTTGTGGACAGGGTTAATGGGTGAATTGTTGTTCAAAAGCGACCGGGCTGAGATAGCCCAAAGTAGAATGCAAACGTTGACGATTGTACCAAACCTCCAGATACTCAAAAATAGTGGTGCGGGCCAGCGCACAGGTGCTGAACGGGCCCGTGACACATTCGGTTTTGAGGGTGGCAAAGAAACTTTCCACGACCGCATTGTCATAACAATTGCCCACCCCGCTCATACTGAGCTGAGCCAAGGCCGCCCTCAAGCAGGCACAGTAGGCCGTACTCGTATATTGGCTGCCCTGATCGGAGTGGTGCAGCAGCCCGGCCGGGGGACGGCGTCCCCGTAAGGCCATGCGCAGGGCGGTTTTGACCAAGGCGGCGTCCATCATCTGGCTCATCGCCCAGCCAATCACCCTGCGGCTAAACAGGTCCAATACCACCGCCAGATACAGCCAGCCTTCCCCCGTCTCGATATAGGTAAAATCGCTGACCCATTTCTGGTTAGGAACCGCAGCGGAGAAGTCCTGGTCGAGCCGGTTGGGCGCCGGAACCACTCCCTCCTGGCGCCGGGTGGTCACCGGATGCTTTTTGCGCCGCTGGAGGGCTACGATCCCTTGCAAGCGCATCAGGCGCGCCACCCGATTGTGGCCACACACCACCCCTTGGCGCCGCAAGACCACCTGGATGCGTGGGCTGCCGTACGTCTTCCGGCTGGCCGCATGTTCCGCCCGGATCAACCCCAGCAAAGCTGCGTTGGCTTGCCCACGCGTACTGGGCGAGCGACGCCGCCAGGCATAATAGCCACTGCGCCCCACCTCCAGCACGTGACACATGCGCTGGATCGAAAATTGCTTCTCGTGGGCGGCCATGAAAGTGTACTTCATGCGCTTTTCCGGGAGAAAATGTTGACTACTTTTTTTAGGATCTCTCGCTCCTCGGCGACCTCCCTCAGTTCGCGCTCTAGACGTTGGATCTCGCGTTGGGCCGCTTCCAAAGCGCTCGGCTCCAGCCTCGACGCCTGGCCCTCAGCGGAGACCACCTGGTACCGATCGCGCCATTTCAGCAACATCCCGCGGGTGATCCCCAATTCCTGCTCGATCTGCCGCGCCCCTTTCCCGCTGCTCTTGAGCAGTTCCAAAGCCTCGCGTTTGAATTCATCCGGTTAGACCCGATATTTCTTGTCACTCATGATCTTCCTCCGCCCCCTTTCACTGTACCTCATTCTCCCTTGGTTTGTGTCCACTATTTCGGGGAAAGATCATAAAGAGCTGAATTTGTAAGAGTGCAAGAGGTTGGGTTTTGGGGCCGTGATCGTTCTGCCCCAAAACCCAACTTGCCTTTAGGCTGCCTCGGCTTCCGCCACCGGCGTGAAGGTCAGGCCTTGCGGGCCGCGCTCCACGCGGATGGTCTCGCCGGGGCGGAATTCGCCGCCCAGCACCTGGATGGCCAGCGGATCTTGCAGCTCGCGCTGGATGGCGCGCTTGAGTGGGCGCGCCCCGAAGTCGGGGTCGTAGCCGGCGTCGGCCAGGAACTCCCTGGCGTCCGCGGAAACCTCCAGGCGGTAGCCACGCTCGGCCACCAGGGCCGCTACACGCTGCAGTTGGATGTCTACGATGGCGGCCAGATCGTCCCGGGTGAGCGGGTGGAAGACGACCACTTCGTCGATGCGGTTGAGGAACTCCGGGCGGAAGTGGGCTTGCAGTACGCGGGTGATATCCTCGCTCGTCACATTGTTCCCGCCATTGCTCCACAGCTCGTTGCCCAGGTTGCTGGTCAGGATCACCACCGTATTGCGGAAATCCACCGTGCGGCCCTGCCCGTCGGTCAGGCGGCCGTCGTCCAGGAGCTGCAAGAGCACGTTGAACACCTCGGGGTGGGCCTTCTCGATCTCGTCGAACAGCACCACGCTGTACGGGCGGCGGCGCACGGCTTCGGTGAGCTGCCCGCCTTCTTCGTATCCTACGTAGCCCGGAGGCGCGCCGATCAGGCGGCTGACGGTGTGCTTTTCCTGGTATTCGCTCATGTCGATGCGGATCATGGCGCGCTCGTCGTCGAAGAGGAACTCCGCCAGGGCGCGGGCCAGCTCGGTCTTGCCCACGCCGGTGGGGCCGAGGAAGATGAACGAGCCGATCGGGCGGTTGGGGTCTTGCAGGCCGGCGCGCGCGCGGCGCACCGCGTTGGACACGGCGCGCAGGGCTTCTTCCTGGCCCACCACGCGCTGGCGCAGGCGTTCTTCCATGTGCAGCAGCTTTTCCGTCTCGCCTTCCAGCAAGCGTGACACGGGGATGCCCGTCCAGCGTGAGATGACTTCGGCGATCTCTTCGGCGTCCACTTCTTCTTTGAGCAGGGCGCCCTGGGTTTGCATGTCTTTCAGGCGCTTTTCGGCGTTTTCCAGGCGGGCGGTCAGCTCGGGCAGCGTGCCGTAGCGCAGGCGCGCGGCCTTTTCAAGGTTGGCCTGGCGCTCGGCCCCTTCCATTTCCAGCGAGACCTGCTCGATCTGCTCCTTGGTGGAGCGCAGCTCCGCGATGGCCTGCTTTTCGTTCTGCCAGCGGGCGTTCAACTGGTTGGACTCCTCGCGCAGGTTGGCCAGCTCCGTCTCGATCTTTTCCAGGCGCTCTTTGGAGGCCTTGTCCTTTTCCTTTTGCAGGGCCTGGCGCTCGATTTCGAGCTGCATGATCTGGCGATCTACCTCGTCCAGCGCCTGTGGCTTGGAGTCGATCTCGGTGCGCAGGCGGGCGGCGGCCTCGTCGATCAGGTCGATGGCCTTATCCGGCAGGTGGCGGTCGGCGATGTAGCGGTTGGAGAGCGTGGCGGCGGCGATCACGGCGGCATCGGTGATGCGCACGCCGTGATGCACCTCGTAACGCTGCTTCAAGCCACGCAGGATGCTGATAGTATCCTCCACCGTGGGCTCTTGCACCAGGACGGGCTGGAAGCGCCGCTCCAGGGCCGGGTCTTTCTCCACGTACTTGCGGTATTCGTCGATGGTAGTGGCGCCAATCATGTGCAGCTCGCCGCGCGCCAGCATGGGCTTGAGCATGTTGCCGGCGTCCATGGCGCCTTCGGCGGCGCCGGCGCCCACCACAGTATGCATCTCGTCGATGAACAGTACCACTTCACCGGCGGAATCGGTGATTTCCTTCAATACCGCCTTCAAGCGCTCTTCGAATTCGCCGCGGTACTTGGCGCCGGCGACCAGCGCGCCCATGTCGAGCTGGATCAGGCGCTTGCGCTTCAGGCCCTCGGGCACGTCGCCGTTGACCATGCGCTGCGCCAGGCCCTCGACGATGGCGGTCTTGCCCACGCCCGGGTCGCCGATCAGGGCCGGGTTGTTCTTGGTGCGCCGCGAAAGGATCTGCACCACGCGGCGGATCTCTTCGTCGCGCCCGATGACCGGATCGAGCTTGCCCTGGCGGGCCTGGGCGGTCAGGTCGCGGCCGTATTTCTCCAGCGCCTGGTAAGTGTCTTCCGGGTTCTGCGAGGTGACGCGCTGGGTGCCGCGGATAGCGGCCAGGGCCTTGAGAATGGCGTCTTTGGTGAGCCCATATTGGCTCAAGCGTTTGCCTTCCGCACTCTCGGTCAAGCCCAGCAGCACGTGCTCGGTGGAGGTGTATTCGTCTTGCATGCCTTTGGCGTAGCGTTCGGCGGCGTTCAAAGCGTCCGCCGCCGGGCGGGAAAGGCCGATCTCGGCGCTCCCGCCGTAGACCTTCGGCCTTTGCTCCAGGTCGCGTTTGAGCTCCTCTTGCAGGGCGGAAACGCTCCCGGCGACCTGGGTGGCGATGGCGGGCACGACGCCGTCGGCCTGCTGGAGGAGAGCCAGCAGCAGGTGAGCCGGCTCGATGGCTTGGTGATTGAGGTCGGCTGCCAGGGTTTGAGCAGCCACGAGCGCTTCTTGCGCTTTTTGGGTATAACGATCCAGGTTCATAGGGTACTCCTTAACCAGAAAATCTGATGATGACGAGTTTAAGGTTAATGTTCCTTTGTCTAAAAAAGGTTAATGGGACATTAGAGAAAAGTCTACGACAAATTTGGGCTATTTCAGGTTGATTTGGATCAAATCGGCGATAGAATTAAGGGCATGGATGGGAGCAGTGGGACGAATCGATGCGGCGTGCATCGCCTGGGGAAGATGGCTTACGATGAAGCCTGGCAATTGCAGGAACGCCTGGCGGGTGAGATTGCCCGGGGCCACCGTCCGCCCACCCTGCTCTTGCTGGAGCACCCGCACACCTACACTTTCGGGCGCAGGGCGCACGCTGAAAATTTGCTATGGGACGAGGTCGAGCTGGAACGGCGCGGGGTGAGCCTGCGCTGGGTGGATCGGGGCGGCGATGTGACCTATCACGGCCCCGGCCAGCTCGTGGGGTACCCGCTGTTGCCGTTGGCGCAGCCGGGTTGGCCCGGCGGCCGCCTGCCCCAGGCCGATTTCGTCGGTTATCTGCGCAAACTGGAAGAGACGCTGATCAGCGCGCTATTCCACCTGGGCGTGCCCGCCGGGCAGCGCTCTGGCCTGACCGGGGTGTGGGTGCAGGCGGACGTGGCTTCGCGCTGCCCGCGCTGTGACCCTGCCAGGCTCAAGGAACCGGCCAAGATCGCCTCCATTGGAGTGAAAGTGGACGCGCAAGGGGTCTCACGGCATGGCTTTGCCCTCAACGTGGATCCCCAGATGGAATATTGGGAAGGGATCATCCCTTGCGGCTTGAAGCAGGTGACCATGCTCAGCCTGGCCGATCTGTTGAGCCCCGTCCCGGCGATGGAGCAGGTGATGGATCGGGTCACCGCCGCGTTTGGGGAAATATTTGGCTACGAAATGGCTGAGCTTTCCCGCGTAGATTCAGTTTGACTTTTTCATGGATTAACATTAGACTTCTAGGAAATGCCGTCCATTGAGGAGGAGATTATGGCTGCTTCCACCTACCAGTTGGTGATGCGTTCCGGGCCCACTCCTGGGAAAGTGTTTCCCCTGGAGAAGAATGAGGTCTTTATCGGCCGCGATCTCAATAATGACCTGGTGATCAGCGATGCTGAAATATCTCGCAAGCACGCCCGGATCGTCATGCAAGCCGGCGGATTCGTGATCGAGGACCTGGGATCGACCAACGGGACTGCGGTGGAAGGCCAGCGCCTGATCGGCCCGTATCTCCTCCGCCCAGGCGAGGTGATTACACTGGGAGAGCACGTCACCCTGGCGTTTGAAGCAGCGGCTTTCGATCCGGATGCCACCGTCGCCAGTGTGCCAACTCAGGCGCCGGTGTACCCTCCCCAGGAGACCCCCGCGCTCAAGCCCACCGGCCCGCTGGCCCCTCCTCCAACGCCGGCGCCGGTTTACACTCCGCCTCCCGAGGCATATTCGGTTCCGTCTTTTACAGGACAGGTGCCGCCCGGCCCGGAAGAGGCCGTCCAGCCGAAGAAATCCTCTAACCGATTAGCGCTTATTCTGGTGATTGCGGTGCTGTTGATGGCCATCTGCGTTTGCGCGGGTGTGCTTTATTACATCGATGCGAATTACCTGTGGTGCAAAGTCTTTCCCTTCTTGCCGGGGTGCTCTTGAGCACGCCAGAACCATGAAGCGTTTGGAGTAAAGTCGCCGATTCCCGAAATTCGACAACTGAGAGTGCAGGCAGCAGGCTTTCATTGCGGATTGTGGATAATAAGAATACAATTACCCCATGGAAGCGCGTAAGCCGGTCTGGTCGACTCAGACCAAGCTGATCGTAGTTCTGGTCGTCTTGGTGATGGTTGGTTTCTTGCTGTATAAATTCAGCCAGATCCTCACCCCTTTCATCCTGGCGATCGTTCTGGCGTATATCCTTTCCCCGATGGTCAATTCCATCCAAAAGAGGCTGCACCTGGGCCGCTTGCTGGCCATCCTGCTCACCTACCTCTTGCTCATCTTGTTCCTGGCAGCCTCGTTGAGGCTGGTGATCCCATTATTGATGTTCCAATTCAGGCGGATCAACCTGGATTCGCTGCGCATGCTGCGAGAGGCGCGCGTGTTGTTTGGACAGAGCTTTACCATCGCCGGCATTAACATCGATGGCGCGAGCCTGCTAGAGCAAGCATCGGGTTCCCTGCAAACCATTCTGGCGCCGATTTTTGGCGGCACCCTGGGTGTGCTGGCGGACATCCTTTCTTCCCTGGCGTGGGTCATCTTTATCATTGTCGTATCGATCTACCTGATCAAAGACAGCGACGCGCTGCGCAAATGGCTGGGGAGTTTTCCGCCGCCCGATTATCGCCAGGACTTTATTCGCCTGGGAGAAGAGATCAACAACCTGTGGTCGTCCTTCTTCCGCGGGCAATTGATCCTCGCTTTTATCGTGACGCTCATCTTCACCACGGTGAGCTTCGCCATCGGGCTTCACTTTGCCCTGTTGATGGGCGTGCTGGCCGGCCTGCTGGAATTCTTTCCCAGCATCGGGCATGGAATCTGGATCGTGATCGCTTCGATCCTGGCCCTGGTGTTGGGATCCTATCGCCTGCCCGTTCCGAATTGGGCTTTCTTCCTGGTGCTGATCAGCATCGATTTCTTGTTTAGCCAATTCGACATCAACTACCTCATCCCGCGCATCATCGGGCGGAGGGTGAACCTCCCGCCGCTGGTCATCATCCTGGGCATCATCGCTGGCGCCTCGCTGGTGGGTGTGCCGGGAGTCGTCCTGGCGGCCCCAACTATCGCTACGTTGCGCGTGCTGTCCCGGTATATCTATGCGCGCCTGTTTGATATGGAGCCTTTCCCCGATACGGCTTTCAAGCCCATGCCACCGCCAACCTTGCGCTGGTGGCGCCTGCGGCCTATCAAGAAAAAGAGATCCGAAGTAGGGTAAAATTCAGGCATGAGCGAAGATCAAGGCAACACTTCTCCTAATTGGGGCTGGCCCACGAAGCTGGTGATTGGATTCACCATCGTTGCCATCCTGGCCTGGTTTTTCGTCCAATTCAGAGGGGTAATTGGCCCGCTGCTCATAGCGTTTATCCTGGCTTACCTGGTGTTCCCGCTGGCGAACGGGCTGCACAAAGTGGCGAGGCTGCCCTGGCGCCTGGTGGTCACCCTGATCTATTTCATCTTGCTGGTGATCGTCCTGGGCTTGTTGACGCTGGGCGGGCTGGCGATCACCGAGCAGGTCCAGTCCCTGATATTCTTCCTGCAAAAAACCATCAACAACCTGCCCGAATTCCTGAACACGGTTTCCACACAGGCCTACGTGATCGGTCCTTTCCATTTCGACCTGACGACGCTGAACCTGGCTGACTTTACCAATCAGATCGTCTCTGCCGCTCAGTATCTGCTGGGACAGGCCGGCACGTTGGTGGGCCTGGTGGCGACCAGCGCGGCCAACCTCTTCATCTGGTCGGCCTTCATTTTCGTGCTTTCTTATTTCGTCTTGAGCGAGACGGGCGGCCCCGCCCGACCCATGATCGACATACACATTGCGAATTATGAAGCGGATTTTGCCCGCCTGAAAATCGAGCTGAGCCACATCTGGAATGCCTTCCTGCGCGGCCAGTTGATCATCATCTCTATGGCGGTGACCATCTATTTCGTGGTCTTGTTGGTGCTGGGCGTGCATTATTATCCGGTTCTGGCTCTATTGGCGGGCTTTGCCCGGTTTATCCCTTACGTAGGCCCCTTGATCGCCTGGTCGTCTTACGGCCTGGTCTCCTATTTCCAGGGGACCACCATCTTTGGCTTATCTTCCCTGGCCTACGCGGTCCTGATCGTGGGCACCGCCCTGGTCATCGATAGCCTGCTGGATAACCTGGTTTCCCCGCGGATCATGGCGCAATCGCTGCGCGTGCACCCGGCAGCCGTATTGATCGGGACGATCATCGGCGCCAACCTGATCGGCGTCATCGGCGTGGTGCTGGCGGCGCCGGTGGTCGCGTCTCTCAAGCTGGTCGGAAAGTACGTCTTACGCAAGCTGCTGGACGAAGATCCCTGGAAGGAAACCGAAGAGCACTACGTTCCCCCGCAGCGATTCGCGCTCTTTCACAAGGCGCGCAATTTCTGGCAGATCGTCAAGGCGCGCTGGAAAGTGCTGCAAAAAGAGAAGAGCAGCGAGTGAGAAGAGCATCAATCCCCTGGCAGGCTAGATGCACCTGTGGGATAATTGGTCGGACAAAGATGGAAATTAAATCCTGGAAGGAATGGGAGATAGAAACCGATGAGCGACAGCCGAGAACCTAAGACCCAGACGATGGCCGAGACTGAAAGTTACCTGGCCTGGCAGGCGGAAGAGCCGGATGGCGAGGTGACCTATCACCTCGAGCTGAACAACGTCACGCTGCACTTTTTCAAAGAGGAATGGACGGAATTCCTCGACCTCGTCAGCATCCTGGTGAGGGACGCCGATAAGAAGGCCTGAACAAACCCAAAGGGGGGTAGTTCCAAAAGAACCCATACAGTAATAAAAAACGCAGAGCCCTATTTCTTTCGAAATAAGGGCTCTGATTTCGGTGCGGTCCCCTGAGTTTGATACCGCACCGCAAAGAAATTGCTCGTTCACAGTGCTCAGGGATTCTGGTTTATTGATGCATCTTCATCCGGCAGGATATTGATGATGCGTTGTTTTGGCTGCATTTCGATGTCGCAAGCTGCGTTAGACGCATTAATTTCGTTGTGCAAGAAATGAACCAGATCCTCCAGATTGCCAAAGGTAGCGTTATGTCCTGTAGCGATGTATTCAACCCTTCCACATAATTCTGCGTTGTTGTCGTCAGGGACCAGGACAGTGAGTAAGAACTTATGGGGCTTCCGCATAGCACTACCTTCGAGGATAGAATAGCATGGTTCACTGACAAAGAACTGACACAGCCGCTTTCCTTATTGGCGCAGTCCTTTCACCAGCTCTCTCAAGTCGGGGCGGGGGAGAATGCCCAGATCTTCCTGGAGGGTACGCTCTAGCTCCTGATAAAGGCGCATGGCGTGGGGAATATCGCGTAAGGCCAGACAGGCGCGCATCCCCAAAAGAACGGAATCTTCGTTCCAGGGATCACGTTTGATGATCGTCTGACAGCATTCCAGAGCGGCGTGGGGCTGCCCGGCGTTCAAATTGACTTCGGCCAGGGCCACCAGCCCGCGCAAATAGAGCTGCGCCAGACGCTCACGGGGAGCAGCGGCCCATTCTGCGTATACGTCCTGGGGGAACAGGTCCCCGGTGTAAAGCGAAAGCAAGCGCTTCAGCTCGTCGACTTTTTGCGAGCGGATGGCCTGGGGAACCAGCGTCTCGAATTGCTCGAAGTCGATCAGCGAGCCCGGGGGGAGCTGTAAGAGCACGCGCTCGCTCTCAACGATCAGATAACGGGAGGGGAATTTTTCGGGCAGGTCGGGCTCCAGAATGTGCCTCAAGGCAGAGGTGGCCTGATGGAACATGTCCTGGGCTTTCTCCGGATCGTAATCCGGCCAGAGCACGTCCAGGATGGCCTCACGGTGGGCCGTGCGATAGGGTTGCAGGAGGAGGAAACGGAAGAGGTCCCCGGCCTTGCGCCGTTGCCAGACCTGATCCGGGATGGGGCGACGCGCCTGCCACACGCGGAAATATCCCAATCCGGTCACTCGCAAAGGCAGCGGGGCGACGTTGGCGAGGTGTTGCAGCAAGGTCTCGGACGCAGTACGCACGTCGCGCCGCCGGCTGCGCAGGTTCTGGGCAACCAGGGGAAAGGCGAGCGCGCGCTCCCGCTCAAAGATGAAGGCATAGCCCCCACGGATGATCTGGTTGGCTGCGTCCAACCACATGTCCTCCTTTTCGGGGCGATCCTCGGCGGCGTAAAGGGCAGACAGTAGAAAAGCGGCCCGGGCCTGGTCGTAGGCATTGCCTTGCTTCGAGAGAATCTGGATGGCTTCGCGCAGATCGGCTTCTGCGCTGCCTGCGTCGCCGGCTTCCCAGGTGGCCTGCCCGCGCTCGATCAGCGCCTGGCCGGTGATCTGTTGATAACCGGTGCGGCGGGAAAAGCGCAGCGCGTCATCCGCCCAGATGCGCGCGGTAGGAGCGTTTCCCATCATCCGATAGTAACGGCTGGTCTCCAGCCGTACCCAGATGCTCAAATCCGGGGCGCCGGTGGTGTTGGCGATGTTGAAGGCCAGGTGAAGGTATTCGTCGGACTTTTCCATCTCATCTTCGTCCAACGACAGGCGCGCCCAGAGGAAGAAATATCCGCCGGCAATCAGCGAGCCGGGCTGCACCATGGGCAACATCTCGTCCAGTGCCCGGCGGGTGCGCCGCCGGTTGCCGGTGATCTCGTTGATATACGCCTGGAGGAAAGGCAATCCCCAGTTCGAGGCACCGGATTTCGAATTCAATTGCGCCGATTCTTCCATGATGGCCAGAGCCAGGTCGAATTGGCCGCGGGTAAGGTATACCTTTTGCGCCAGGTTGTGCAGGGCGCGCGCCAGCCCCAGGTCGAAATGGATGCGCCGGCTGGTGTCTGCCGCCCGGTGGAGCAGCTCTTCAGCTTTTTCAAGGCTTTCAGTCTCCGCTGCACAAATGCCCTGGGTAATCAGGGCGGTCACATCTTGGGGAGTGTCTGGCGAAAGCTGATTGACTTCACTGGCGACCTCGAAGGCTTCCTTGTAACGTCCCAGCAGAGTTTGGATCTCCGCCACCTGCACTAATGCGCCGGCCAATACTTCTGCGTCGTGGTTGCTCCGGGCCAGATCCAGCGCCTGTTGAGCTTTCTGCAATGCAACGGCTAAATCGCCCTGATCCTCGCGAAGGCTGCTCTCAGAAAGGAGCTTATCGATTTCGATTAGCATAGAAGCTCTTAAACGAAATTAAAATTCCCATGAAATGCTCAAACCATTTTGGGTGCGTGGATCCCCTTTTCGGTGCGGGGCGAGGATGAGTTGTGGGGATGCTGGCTTAATCTAGCGTAGCTCGTCCTTCAAGAGCAGGGTCAAAACTACGCTAACGACACTGACGATCAGGGCGCCCAGGAAAGCCGGTATGAAGCCGTCCACTGTAAAACCGACGCCGAATTGGGTTCCAATTACGCCGGCCAGGTAAAAGAGCAGGGTGTTGATCAAAAGCGTCCCCAGACCCAAGGTTAGCACGATCAGGGGACAGGTGAGGAAGTTCAAAATGGGCCGCAGGATGGCGTTGATCAACCCGAAGATGAGCGCCAGCCAGATGAAGGAGAGCCAGTTCGTGCTCTGTGGGTGAATTCCGTTGCCCTGCAAGAGGGCGATGGCGGCAAACAATGCCACAGCATTAATAACCCAACGTAAGATGAATCTCGTCATCAGGTCCTCCTGAGCTGTGCCCAGATTAAATCTGGCTGAGACCGTACAGTTTTCCTATCTTACCACGTATTCTGCCGAATCTGGCGATCAGCCCGCCTTAAAAACCAGCTTCCATCCAGATCAGGGTCTGCTGGGCGAGGAAACCGGCTGCCACAAAGGCTCGAGCGTGCTGGCCGGCGGGGAAATTGATCGATAAAGCGCGGCTGTGGGGCAGGGTGTTGCGCGCATGAACCAGGAGCGCGCTGATGGCTTCTTCTGGGGAGGAGGGGGAGAGGGCCAGCCACAGATTATCCGCCGACATGCGTGAAGGCTCCCAGGTAAGCACGCCGGCCAATTCGCCGTCCAGCCTGACCGACCAATGGCGAATATCTGTGGCGCTGATGAAGCGCAGCATGTCGAATAGGACCCCGGAGCGATAGCGGTTGAAGGAGAGGGGCAGGTTCCAGGTTACCTCGGGCGGGTAAGCCTGTCTTAACCACGCCCGCTGCCTGGGCCAATCCGCAGAGCGGCGCGGGCTGATGGCCAGGCCAGGCAACCAGGAGGTCTGTGGAATAAGCCCCTGACTCAGCCAGGAGGTGCGGCGAGCGCGGTCTACGAAACCGAGTGAGCGATAAAGCTCGTAAGCAGACGGATTGTCTTCGCGCACCTGCAACCAGGCGGAAGCCGCTCCGTGGCCCTGGGCGTGATCGAGGGCCCTTTGGGTGAGCGCGCGAGCGATGCCGCGCCGGCGGTAATCAGGGTGGACGGCCACGTTGGCGATGAGGTAGATGGCGTGATGCTGCTTGATGAGGGGCACCAGGCTCAAATTGCCAACCACCTGGCCGCTCTCTTCCCACACGTATCCGGAAAGGGGCATAGAAACGGTCTCGGCGGCGCCCAGCGCCCAATGCAGGAAGCTCGAATCGCGGGCTGCCCGGCGCATCTGGCGCAAATATTCTTTGCCGTCTGCGTCCATGTGGTCTGCGAAGCAAATCTCGATCAAGTCCGCTACAGGGCCCAGGTCACGACGCAGGTCAAGGGGACGCAGGTGGTGGTCGATTTGCATAGGGCTCGTTTCAATTGCCAGCATGATATTATTTTACATCCAGTTAGCCACAAGATCAAAAGAACTACGCGGAATGAAAAGCCGGCCGACTCGCGTCTGCGGGCTTTGTGAAAAGTTGGCGGTCCTTATCCTATGGCGTTCTCATGTTTCCTTGACAGCCACTATGATCTGTGTCATTACCCTACGGGTACGCAGAGCGGCGCGAGCCCTGGGTGTTCTTCCCAGGGCGTGGCGATCTCAGGGCCGGCACCGAGATTGCTTCGTCGGGCAAAGAACGCCCTCCTCGCAATGACAACCTTTATTCTTGAGAACGCCATGGTCCTTATCCATAATTGGCTTGCGCTGAGCGCCGAATCCGCTAGAATCTGGAGGGACGCGATTTATATATACTTCTTATACGGCGCTATTTCTTTACTAACCTTCTCGATGATATAATGCAACCATGCGAGGGCCATTCTCCCGCAGAAGGATGGATTAACGATGATGCGTTTTGATCGTTTTACTGAGCGCGCTCAGGAAGCCGCTCAGCGCGCTGCGGAAATCATCCAACGCTATGGGCATAACCAGATCGATACCGAGCACATCTTATTGGCTCTGATCGAACAGCCGCAAGGAGTGATTCCGCAATTATTGGAATTCTTAAAGGTTGACGCCGCCGCTCTTACCGAGCGGCTGGATTATATTTTACGCACCAGTCCCAAGGCCAACATCTTTGGCGGCGGGGCCGGGCAAATCTTCATCACCCCGCGGGTGAAGCGCATCATCGACCTGGCCAACGAGGAAGCCAACAAGCTCAAGGATGAGTATATCTCCACGGAGCACCTCTTCCTGGCCATTTTGAGCGAGCGCAACACCCCGGCGGCTCGTCTGCTGGAGGGCGCCGGGCTGACCCGCGACCGCGTCTACGACGCCGTCTTGCAGATGCGTGGCGGGCAGCGCGTGACCGACCCGCAAGCCGAGACGCGTTACCGCACGCTGGAGAAATACTCGCGCGATCTGACGCAGATGGCGCGCGAAGGCAAGCTCGATCCGGTGATCGGGCGTGATTCCGAGATCCTGCGGGTGATGCAAATCCTTTCGCGCCGCACCAAGAACAACCCGGTGCTCATCGGGGAGGCGGGTGTAGGCAAGACCGCCATCGTCGAGGGGCTGGCACAGAAGATCGCCGCAAACGACGTGCCCGAGATTCTGATGGGCAAGAAGGTGGTCTCGCTGGATTTGAGCGGCATGATCGCCGGCTCGCGCTTCCGCGGCGAGTTCGAGGAGCGCCTGAAGGCGGCTATCGAGGAGATCCAACGCTCGGAAGGTGAGATCATCCTGTTCATCGACGAGCTGCATACCGTGGTGGGCGCCGGCGCGGCCCAGGGCGCCATGGATGCTTCCAACATGCTCAAGCCGGCCCTGGCGCGCGGCGATTTGCAGTGTGTGGGCGCCACGACGCTGGACGAATATCAGAAATACATCGAGAAGGACGCCGCTCTGGAGCGGCGCTTTGCTCCCGTTTACGTAGACGAGCCCAGCGTGGACGATACCATCCAGATGCTGCGCGGCCTGCGCGACCGCTACGAGGCGCACCACAAGGTGCATTTCTCGGATGAGGCCCTGGTGGCTTCGGCGCGGTTGTCTTCCCGTTACGTGACCGACCGGCACCTGCCGGACAAGGCCATCGACCTGATGGACGAGGCGGCTGCCAAGCTGCGCGTGGCGCTCTACTCCATGCCGCCCGAGCTCAAAGAGAAGAAGTCGGAAATCGACCGTCTGACGGCGGAAGAGGAGCAGGCCGGCCTGGAGCGCGATTACGAGCGCGCCGCCAAAAAGAAAGCCGAGCGTCTGCGCCTGGATACCGAGTTCACCCAACTGCGCGACGAGTGGGAGGCCGAGCATAAGCTGGACGAGGTGGTGGACGTCAACGACATTGCCGAGGTCATCGCCCAATGGACGGGTATCCCGGTGAGTCAGATGATGGAGACCGAATCGGAAAAGCTGCTGCACATGGAAGAGCGCCTGCACGAGCGCATCGTCGGCCAGAAGGAGGCCATCCACGCTATTTCGGATGCTATCCGCCGCGCCCGCTCCGGCCTGAAAGACCCGCGCCGCCCGATTGGCTCCTTCATCTTCATCGGCCCCTCGGGTGTGGGCAAGACCGAGCTGGCCAAGGCGCTGGCCGAGTTCATGTTCGGCGACGAGGAAGCCCTGGTGCGCATGGATATGAGCGAGTATCACGAGCAGCACACCGTCTCGCGCCTGTTCGGGGCGCCTCCGGGCTACGTAGGGTATGAGGAAGGCGGGCAGCTCACCGAAGCCGTGCGCCGCCGCCCCTACCGTGTGGTGCTCTTCGACGAGATCGAGAAGGCCCACCCTGAGGTGTGGAACGCTCTCTTGCAGATCCTGGACGACGGACGTTTGACCGACGGGCAGGGGCGCGTGGTGGACTTCCGCAACACGGTGCTGATCATGACCAGCAACCTGGGCACCGAGTACGTGCGGCGCAGTGGCACGCTAGGGTTCCTGCCGCACGGCGAGAGCACCGAGGAGCGCGAGAACCAGAACAAGATCGAGACCGCTCTCAAGAGCACTTTCCGCCCGGAGTTCCTCAACCGCATCGACGAGGTCATCATGTTCTCGCCGCTATCCCTGGAGGACGTCAAGGAGATCGTGGACTTGCAGATGCAGGACATCCAGGCGCGCCTGAGCGACAGCGGCCTCAAAGTGGAACTGACCGAGGCGGCCCGCGACTGGCTAGCCAAGGAGGGCTTCGACGCGGCCTTCGGCGCCCGCCCGCTGCGGCGCGCCTTGCAGAAGCACGTGGAAAGCCCGCTCTCGATCCGCTTGTTGTCCGGCGAGTTTACCGTCGGCGATACCGTGCTGGTGGACGTCAACGAGACCGGCGATGAGCTGGTCTTCCAGACGACCGGCAGCGTACCCGCGGCCACGCTGGATAAGGTAGAGGAGAGCAAGGTGTAAGCTCCTCCGTGGAGTTTAGCTTATGCAGCCACCCCAAAATCTTGGGGTGGCTGTTTTTGTAGAATATGTAGCAAATCTTCCAGGATGGGATATACTTTAATCATGGCCGTGGATAATGCCCAGATCATCGAGCTGATCAAAACCATGCACCTGTTCCGCAAGCTTGTCCCTGCGGAGATCGAGCATTTGGCCGGCCTGTTCCAGGAGATCGATATACCAAAGGGGGAGACGGTTTTTAAGCAAGGCGACGTCTCCGACAGCTTCTACGTGGTCTTCCAGGGTAAGATGCGCCTCGTGCAGCAGGCCGGCAAGCAGCAGCGCGAGCTGACCGTGCTGCTGCGCGGCGACTACTTCGGCGAGGAATTGTTGCTGCGCAACGAGCGCCGCACGGCCACGGTGCGCGCGGAGGAAGACTTGATCCTGCTGAAGCTGGACAAGAAGGAGTTCGCGCACCTGCTGCGCAAGATTCCCGGCCTGCGCCCCAATCTGGAGACGGCCGTCTCCAGCCGTCACCTCTCCCAACACATCCACATGAGCTGGCTGAATCCCGATGAGGTGGTCTACCTGATGTTGCGCAAGCACCCCTTTTTCTTGTGGGTGCGCCTGATTGGACCGATATCGCTGGTGCTGGCCGCCATCCTCCTGGACGACGTCTTGAGCGGCTTCGGCCTGGGCTGGCTGCCGGGCTTCGTCCTGGGTGGGTCAGTCACGGTGGCTATCCTGTGGGGCGCCTGGAACGCCTGGGATTGGAGCAACGACTATTACATCGTCACCAACCAACGGGTGGTGTGGTCTGAGAAGATCGTGGGCATCTACGACAGCCGGGATGAATTGCCCCTCACCAGCCTGCTCTCGGTCAGCGTAAATTCCGACCAGACCGGGCGCATCTTCCATTTCGGCGACGTGGTGCTGCGCACTTACACGAACGTGCTCGTCTTCCGCCACACGAACCATCCCGAGCAGATCGCGCCCATCATCGAAGAGCACTGGTACCGCGCGCGAGTTTCCTCGCACCAGGTGGAGGCGGTGGCCATGGAACGGGCCATCCGCCAGCGCCTGGGCATGGCTCCCATGCAGCCCACTCCTGAGGATCAGGCCATCTTGCAGCAGAAGAAGCCGGCTGCCCCTCGATCCAAGCCGGGCCTGTTGAGCCGTTTGTTCAGCAACTTCTACCACGTGCGCTTCGAAGAGGGCGACATCGTCACCTATCGCAAGCACTGGTTCGTGCTGGTGCAGAATACCTGGGTACAATCGCTGTTGCTCCTGGCCGGCGGGGTGGTGATGATCTTGCGCCTCTTCGGGAAGCTGGCGGTCTTTTCGCTAACGACCACGGCGATCCTGGTGGTGATCTATCTGGCCTTCGTTGGGCTATGGTATTTCTACGATTACGTAGACTGGCGCAACGACATCTATCAAGTAACCCCCGACCAGGTTTTGGATATCTATCGCAAGCCCCTGGGCCGGGAGGAGAAGCGCTCTGCGCCCCTGGAGAATATCCTCTCCATCGATTACGACCGCGCGGATTTCTTCCATTTGCTGCTCAATTTTGGCACGGTGAAGATCAAGGTGGGCACGGACACCCTGATCTTCAATGACGTCTACGATCCTTCCCAGGTACAGAAGGATATCTTCAACCGCATGTTGGAGCAGAAGGCGCGCAAGAGGGCCATGGAGGCGCAGGCCGAGCGCGAGCGAGTTTCCGAATGGATTGCGACCTATCATCGCCTGAATAATTTGGGGGAGCCGGGAAATTCCCCTGAAAGCCCCGAAAATTCGGGGTAAAATAGAGTGGATTAAAAATAGGATATTACGTGAGTTTATTTTAGAGAGTAGCTATGGCGACTAGAGAGATCGTAACATTACCCGACCCGGTCCTGCGGCGCAAGGCGCGCAAAGTGACCGTGTTCGACAAGGAATTTCAAACGCTGGTTGACGACATGATCGAGACCCTGCGGGCGGCTCCCGGTGTGGGGCTGGCAGCTCCGCAGGTGAACGTCTCGCAGCGCCTGATCGTGGTGGAATACGGCGACGATGAGGACGAAAGCGTCCCGAAGAGGCTGTTCGTGGTAGCCAACCCCGAGATCGTGCTGGCCTCGGCGGAGATGGAGCTGGGCACGGAAGCGTGCCTGTCCATCCCTGGCCTGGTCGGCGACGTAGAGCGCCACGCGCAGATCACGGTCAAGGGATTGACCCGGCACGGCAAGCCCACCAAGGTCAAGGTGGAAGGCTGGCTGGCGCGCATCTTCCAGCACGAGATCGACCACGTGGACGGCGTGCTCTTCACCGACCGCGCCACCAAAGTCTGGAAGCCCAAGGAAAGCGAGACGGCTTTGCTGGCGGATTGATGTGTACCTGTCTCACCTGTCTCTGACCAACTTCCGCGCGTTTTCCCGCCTGGACATGGATGTGCCCCGGCGGGTTGTTTTGTTGGTCGGCGACAACGCCCAGGGCAAGACCAGCCTGCTGGAGGCCGTGTATTATCTGGCAACTTTTACTTCTTTCCACACCCAGTCAGACCGGCAATTGATCAATTTCCTGGCCGCGCAGGAAGCGCTGGCCGTGACGCGCCTGGTGGCGGATTATCAGCGCGGGCTGACTGCCCATCACCTGGAGGTGCGCCTGATCCTGGAGACGGGCTCCGGGAATGGTTCCAGCCGCCTGCGCAAGGAGGTGCTGCTGGATGGCGTCAAACGCCCCCTGAACGAGGTCATCGGGCACTTCAACGCGGTGATCTTCCTGCCGCAGATGGTGCGCATCATCGAGGGCGGCCCGGAAGAGCGCCGCCGGTATTTGAACCTGGCCCTCTCGCAGACCTTCCCCGGCTACGCCCAGTCGCTAAGCGAATATACCCAGGCGCTGGTGCAGCGCAATGCCCTGCTCAAGCAGCTCGCCGAGCGAGGGGGCGACCCCGAACAGCTCGCTTATTGGGACGAGATCCTGGTGGGGCGCGGCGCACAGCTCATCCTGGCGCGCATCCGGGCCGTGCAGGAATTGGAGCGCCTGGCAGCCCGCATCCACCACCGCCTGACGCGCTCCAGCGAAGTGCTGCGCCTGGTGTACCAGCCCTCTTTCGATCCTCTGCCCAGGCCGGCCGGGCAGTTTGCTTTGCCCATCGAGACGCCCATCGACCGCTCCGGATTGACCCTGGAGCAGATCCGCCGGGGATTTTGCCAGCGTTTGAAGGAGCTGCGCGGAGAAGAGATCGCCCGCGGGCTGACCACCAGTGGCCCGCACCGCGACGAGCTGCGTTTTCTTTCCAACGGCATTGACCTGGGGGATTATGGCTCGCGCGGGCAGGTGCGAACGGCCCTCCTGGCGCTCAAGCTGGCCGAGATGAGCTGGATGAAAGAGAAGACCGGCCAGTGGCCGGTGCTGCTGCTGGACGAGATCCTGGCGGAGCTGGACGTCAAGCGCCGCGCGGACCTGCTGGATGCGCTCACCGAGAGCGAGCAGGCCATGCTGACCACCACCGACCTGCACCTGTTCAATCCGGATTTTGCCGGGCAAGCCACCCTGTGGCGAGTACAAGCCGGCTCGGTGATCAGTTGACCCCCCTCATTTCAATGGCGTCTTGGCCGGGATGCCCGGACGACGCGGGTATTGTTGGGGCGTGGCGTGCAGCTTGTCGACCACGATCAGGAAGCGTTCTTCGACTACGCCGGGCAGGTTGACCGGCACGACCTGATGCAGGCGCCCGCCCAGGAGCTGCATGGCGCGCTCGGCCTGGTGCGCCTCGGCCGGGCCGCTTTCCCCCTTTTGCGCCAGGATCCTCCCCCCGATGTGCACCAGCGGGAGCAGATATTCCACCAGCACCGGCAAAGAAGCTACGGCGCGCGCTACCGCCCAATCGTATTTCTCGCGATGGCGGGGCATTTGCGCGGCTTCTTCGGCGCGCGCCTGGAGGACTTCGACCCCTTCCAGATTTAGGGTCTCCACTAAATGGCGGCAGAATTCGGCCTTTTTACCGACCGATTTGACCAGGGTCAGGCGCATGGAGGGGCAAAGGATCTTGAGCGGGATGCCCGGGAAACCCGCGCCCGTGCCCACGTCGATCAGGCGCGAGGCGGGAGAGTTGCGGATGGCCAGGTAGCAGGTCAGCGAATCCAGAAAGTGCTTCACGCGGATGCCCTGGCTATCTCGAATGGCGGTCAGGTTGAAGCGCGCGTTCCATTCCAGGAGCTCTTGCTCGTAAAGATCAAAGACTGCCGCCTGGTGAGGGGTCAAATGGATGTGCAGCAGGTCTTGCACGCCTTGGGTGAGATTCTCCATGAGGATAATTATAACGGGAACGGCAGGAACAGGCGCGAAGAAGCTGAAAGGGTGTTCGTCCCAAAACTGGTAGGTCTTGAAAAAAGAGCAAGCCCAGGTTAAATTGGTAGTTACTTAGGCCAACAATTTACCGGAGCTTGCGATGTCAATTGTCACTTTACATTTACCAGAAGTCAAGGTTTGTGAAACAAGTCGTCCGAAACGATGCCCAGTGTGTGGGGGAGAAACATTTCAGCGATGGGGAGGGGCGATCAGGAAAGTACGCGATCCACAAATTAAGGAAGTGGTGGTATATCGCTATTGTTGTTGCACCTGTCGCCACACGTTTCGGCACTATCCGGAAGGGATCAGTCAAGCCCAGCAAACGGTGCGGATGAAGGCACTGGCGGCAATTGGCTGGATATTGGGGATGAGTTATCGCGGGGCATCCGGCTTTTTTGGGGCATTTCGGGTGGAAATAGGGCGGATGAGTATATGGCGGGATGTGCAAGAGCGGGCCAGGCAATTGGAGAAAGAGCGGCATTGGAAGAAGGTGAGGGTGGCGGGGGTAGACGGGGCGTATGTGAAGGGATGGGGAGAAACGCAAAAGGTATTGGTGGTGGTAGACATGGGGACGGGCGACCCGATCACGGTGGGGTATCTGGATGAGAAGGACCCACAGGCAGTGAAGAAGTTTCTTGAACCACTGGTGCAGCGTCTGGGGATCAGCGTGATTGTGACCGACGATTTGGCCAGTTACAAGCAAGTGGCGGATGACTTACAGTTGGAACACCAGGTATGCCAGTTCCATCTGCGGCGCTGGGTAGGACGCACGTTGCATGAATTGAAGGAAAGCTTGCCCCCCGATTGGCTGTGGATGGTAGATGAGGTAAAGCAGTTGCTTGCAGATTTGCCCATCGAGGGTGACAAGCGCCTGGTGGCTTTGGGACGCCAATTTCCACCGGCTCAAGCCAAACGAGCCGGGAGTGAATTTACGCCGCTTGAACAATTGCGTTATCTAATCGTCCGTCTGGGCGAAAATTGGGCTCGTTTTCGGGTATTCAATTGGCAGCCGGACGTGCCCTGGACGAATAACCCAACCGAACAAGTGATAGGTCGCATGAAAATGCGAGCCCGGACGGTTCGAGGGTATAAAAACTGGGATGGCATGACCAGTGGCCTGATGGCGGCCGGAGTGAAACTTGCATGATTTTCTCGCTCAGGCAAGGGAGAATGCTGCCTGCTCCCAATTCCTGAAATTCGCCAACCAAGTTTGGGACAAACACCTGAAAGGTGAGCGCTTGCCATTCCTGCAAATATCAATAAAATAGGGATAATGAGACGCTTTCGGTCAGCTTATCGCTTGTTGGGCCTTCTGGCGCTGCTGGGCCTGGCCTTGTGGCCGGGGCTGGCTGCCCCGGCCAGCGCAGAGGATCTCCCCACAGACGTATTCATTTCCGGAGTGTCCGGCCACGCGCAATCCCACAGCCTGTCGTGTGAGGCGCGCTCTGCGGTGGATTGGGCGGCTTTCTTCGGCGTCGACGTGAGCGAGGGAGACCTCCTCGATAAACTGCCACGCAGCGACGACCCTGAGACCGGTTTCGTGGGCAGCCTGGACGGAGCCTGGGGCATGATCCCGCCGCACTCGTATGGCGTTCACCCCCCGCCGGTAGCCGCCGTGCTGCGCGCTTATGGACTGGCGGCCCAGGAGCGGCAGGGCATGAGCTGGGACGATCTGCGCGCCGAGCTGGCGGGTGGGCGCCCGGTGATCGTGTGGATCATCGGGCAGATGTGGAACGGATTGCCTATCCAGTACACAGCCGGGGATGGCCAGAAGACGGTGGTGGCCAGCTTCGAGCATACCATGATCGCCATAGGCTATTCGCCGACCCAGATTCACGTGATCGATGCCTACAGCGGGCAGGCGCAAACTTACCCGATTAGCGCTTTTCAGGCTTCGTGGGCGGTGCTGGGAAACCGGGCCATCGTCTCCGAAAGTGCGCCCAAGCCGGCAGCCCAGCCGTCGACGGGAACGGGCGACACCTATACCGTCCAGCGCGGCGATTACCTCATGGCCCTGGCGAAAGCCTTTGACACCACCTGGCAGGAGCTGGCCGCCCAGAACAGCCTGGGCTCCTCCCTACGTGATCTACCCCGGCCAGGTATTGAAGGTGCCCGGAGGGCAGCCTGCTCCCACCGCGGCGGCCACGTCCACTCCGCAGCCGCAGCCCGTTCCGCCGACGGCCACCCCCACGCCGGCGGGTCGCCCGGCCACTTACGCCGTGCAAGCCGGGGATAGCTTGCCTTCTCTGGCGGAGCGTTTTGGCCTTTCCTGGCAGGCGCTTGTGGCGTACAATGAGCTGGCCTACCCGTATTTCATCTACCCCGGCCAGACGCTCAAGCTGCCGGCGGAAGCTGCGCCGCAAGCCACGCCCACCTTCCTACCGCCATCACCGACCCCCACACAGGCGGCTACCCAGATCGAGACTTACACGGTCCAACCAGGCGAGTACCTGGTAGCGCTGGCCAAGCGCTTCAACATGGACTGGCGCACCCTGGCTGAGCTGAACGGCATCGGCTTCCCTTACGTCGTTACTCCCGGTCAGGTGCTGCGCTTGCGCTGACGGGAGCCCCTGAAGGATCAAGCTTGTGATCGATACTGTCGCTCAACGGATTTGCGATAACGTCCAAAAAGTGATCGTGGGCAAGGAAAAAGCGATCAAGCTGGCTCTGGTGGCGGTGCTTTGCGAGGGGCACGTGCTCCTGGAGGACGTCCCCGGCATCGGCAAGACCACCCTGGCGCGCGCGCTGGCGGCCTCGTTGGGCTGCTCTTTCCGCCGCCTGCAATTCACCCCCGATTTGCTGCCTTCAGACGTGACCGGGCTGAGCTGGTTCAACCAGAAGGAGCAGGAGTTCGAGTTTCGCCCCGGGCCGATCATGAGCCAAGTGATCCTGGCGGACGAGATCAACCGGGCCACCCCGCGCACGCAATCGGCGCTGCTGGAAGCCATGCAGGAACGCCAGGTGACGGTGGATGGGGTGACCCACGCGCTGCCGCGGCCCTTCCTGGTGCTGGCCACTCAGAATCCCGTGGAGCTGGAAGGGACGTTCCCGCTGCCGGAGGCGCAGATCGACCGCTTTCTCTTGCGCATAGCCATTGGGTATCCCACCCAGGCGGAGGAGAACGCTATCCTGGAGCGCTTTCGCACCAGCGACCCGCTGCCCGATTTAGAGGCGGTGACGACTCCCGAGGAGATCATTGCCTTGCAAGGCGAGCGGCGCGAGGTGCGCATCGAAGCCTCCCTACGGGATTACGTGGTGCAGGTGGCGCGCGCTACCCGCCAAAACAGCGACATCGAATTGGGCGCCAGCCCGCGCGCTACGCTGGCGCTCTTTCAAGCCGCCCAGGCCTGGGCGGCTATCCAGAAGCGGAGCTACGTCTTGCCGGACGACGTGAAAGAGCTGGCTCCCTACGTGCTTTCTCACCGCCTGATGATCTCCCCACAGGCGCAACTTCGCGGGCGCAAACCGGAGGAGCTGGTCGCAGATATCGTCGCGGCCGTGCCTGTACCCGTGGAGTTGTGATGAGTTCCGCGCAACTGGCTGCCCCTGCTGATCTTGATGTTCCTGGTGGGGGTGTTCATTCGCTCACCGCTCCTGATCACTTTTTCCGTCATCCTGATCTTACTGGTCACCACCGCCGAATGGTGGCGACGGCGTGCCCTGGAAAACATCCTTTACCGCCGCAAGCTGCGTTACCGGCGTGCCTTCCCCGGGGAAAAAATTCCCCTGCGGATCGAGGTGGAGAACCGCAAGCTTTTGCCGGTTTCCTGGTTGAAGATCGCGGATACCTGGCCGAAAGCCGTGGGGCCGGAGAATCTCGACGACCTGGCCCCTTCGCATATCGCCCAACAGGGCTTCCTCACCAATCTGTTCAGCCTGCGTTGGTTCGAGCGCACCAGTCGCAGCTACACGTTGCTCTCTCGCCAGCGGGGTATCTACCCGGTGGGGCCGGCCCTGCTGGAATTCGGGCGACTTGTTCGGTTTGTTCACCGGCGCGCGCGAGCTGCCCTCCGGCGATGTGCTGACCGTCTTCCCCGAGCTTTTGCCCCTCGCCGAGCTGAAGCTGGAGGCAGAGGACCCCTTCGGCGACCGGCGCACCCGCCGGCGCTTGTACGAGGACCCTAACCTGCCCATGGGTGTGCGCGATTACCGTCCCGAGGACGGCTTCCGCCGCATTCACTGGCCGGCCACCGCCCGGATAGGTATGCCTCAATCCAAGGTGTACCAGTCGGTCTCGGCGCGGGTGTTGATGGTCTGTTTAAACGTGTCCACCCTGGAGCGTTATTGGGAGGGCGTGCTGCCCGATCTGCTGGAGCGGCTGGTCAGGGTCGCCGCTACCCTGCTGTACCATGCTTACGAAGCAGGCTATGCCGTCGGGCTGCTTTCGAACGGCTGTTTGGCCCACTCCGACCAACCCTTCCGTTTGCCGCCGGGACGCTCTGCCGAGCACCTGGCGGCCACCCTGTCGCTCCTGGCCGGGGTTACGCCCTTCACGACGGGGCCCTTTGCCCAATATTTGACGCGCTCCATGACCGAAGTGCCTTTCGGGGCTACGGTCGTCGTGGTTACGGCGGTGGTGCCGGCTGAGCTCAATGAGACCCTGGTGAGCCTTAAACGCTACCGCAGGAATATCACCCTGGTCTCCCTGGCGCCTGCCCCGCCACGTGAGATTCCGGGGATTCGCAACGTGCACTTGCCGTTTCGGCCCTAGGAGAGGCGGTCGATGAGCGCTGCTCAACCGGATGGTTTCGCCGAAGGAATCCCTCGCCTGCGCCCCTGGGGCTGGCTGGCCTTATTGGCCCTGATCTTCATGGAGATGAGCTGGGCCGCCCTGTGGTTCAGCGCCCTCTCCAACCTGGGGCGGGGGGTCTCGTACGCCAAAGCCCTGGCCGTGCTGAGCGCTTTGCTGATCCTCTCTAACCTCCTGACGCGGCTTTTTCAGCTTTGGGATCTGCGCCTGGGCTTGCGGCGCGGCCTGTTTGCCTTTTTTATCCTGTTGAGTCTGTACCTTTCTATCGTCTTGCTGCTATACGCGCCCGAATGGCCCAGTATCGGCGCCACTATTCAACGCCTCGTGCACGGCTTCGCGGATCTGAAGCGCATCCCCGGGGAATTTTGGGTCATGCTGGTGGTGCTGTTGCTCTGGCGGCGTGGAGTGAGCCTGGCGCACCAGGTGATCACCTCCGAGCTGGTGGTCGGCAGTTTCCGCATCGGGGTGTTGGTCCTGTTCCTTTTTGGGATTTTACCGGCTCTTTTTATGGAAGCCTCCTCGATCTTCCCGGCCCTGTACCTCTTCCTGTTCTTCGGGCTGGTCGCCATGAGCGCGGCGCGCATCGCCGACCTGAGCCTGACGCGGGGAGCGATCTACGCCCGCTTCGAGCGTTCCTGGTTGGCGGGCATCGTGGTGACGGCTCTGCTCGTGGTGGCGGTGGGCGCTCTCCTGGGGGGAGTGATCGAAGGTAGTTTTCTGGACCTGTTGATCCGTGGAATTTTGGTGGCCCTGGCCGGCGTCGCCCTGCTGGCGTTGCTGATCACCCTGCCTTTCGTGATCGTGCTGTTCCTGGTGATGCCGTATATGCTACAGATATTGCGCGCGCTGGCGCTTCCCTTCGAAGCCCTGGGCCGGCTGATCGCGAAGTTGCAATCGCTGGTTCCGCGCCTGCCCACACTAGGGGTGCAAAAGGTGCTGGACTTCGTCGCCACGCAGGGCAAGCCGGTAGCCTTGTGGGGTATCCTGGCCGTGGTTGGGGTGGGCGTCTTGTTGGCGCTGGGCTGGCGCACCTGGAGGCAGCGATTGGCCAGGGAGGTGGACAGCGAAGCTCTCATGAGCCTGGAAGAGCTGCTCCAGCTCCTGCGCTTCACCCTGCGCCGGCGCGCCGGGCAGATCGCGGCAGATCTGGCGCGCCGCTTGAACTTTCGCCACGCCGAGCGCCTGCTGGCGGCTGCCCGCGTTCGCTGGATCTACGCGCAGCTCATGGACCTGTGCGAAGCGTGCGGCCATCCTCGCCCGGCGGCGCGCACCCCGCTGGAATTCGTCCCTGAGCTGGAGGAGCTCTTCCCGGACGCGGCCGGCGACCTGGCGACCATTACGCAGGCTTATCTGAAGGTCAGATATGGAGAGCTACCGGAGACGAGCCAGGACGTCGAGGTGGTGGCGACAGCCTGGGAACATGTGCAAGCCGTGAACGCCCAGAGGAAGAAGCCCGGCTCCAGGTCCGGCTCACGAGAACAGGCCTAAGATGGACGCGCCGGCGTAGGCAAAGGCCAGCATTTTGATGATCTTCCCCAGCCAGCAGAAGAAGAGGAATTTGTAGATCGGCATCTTCAACATCCCGGCTGAAATGCCGGCCAGGTCGAAAGCCGGGTTGGGGAAAGCGGCCAGCACCAGAACGGTGATGGCGCCATATTTCGTCATCCAGTGCGTCAAGCGCGCGTAGAGGTCGGCATTTTCGATGATTACCTGCCCGCTGAAGCCTGCCAGGTAACCGGTCAGCTCGCCCAGGGCCGCGCCGCTTCCGGCAGCGATTCCTACCCAAAAAGGATTGAACACGGCGGCCATGGCCGAGGTCAACAAGACGCCCGGCACAGGAATGATCACGGTAGCATTGGCGACGATGGAGAGTAAAAAAATGCCGGGGTAGCCGTAGGCTCCCAGGCCGCTCACTTTATTGCGAATGCTCAAGACAAAAACGGTGATTCCGATGACCAGCAACAGACTGAACAACCGCAATAGATTGGTGCGTCGCCTGCTCACATGCTTATTCCGAGGAAGGCTTCAAGAGACTTTCGATCCGGGCGATCACCATATCCAGCGCCACCGTGTTCATCCCGCCTTCCGGGATGATGACATCGGCATAGCGCTTGGAGGCTTCGACGAATTCCAGG
Source organism: uncultured Chloroflexia bacterium (assembly GCA_963702935.1). Classification (GTDB taxonomy): domain Bacteria; phylum Chloroflexota; class Anaerolineae; order Anaerolineales; family Anaerolineaceae; genus DAOTWA01. The sequence goes on along the minus strand of OY969772.1, from coordinate 4,709,968 downwards.
TGCATGGGGCGGACGGTGGTGAGGTACTGCTTGATCACGGATTCGGTCGTGCGTCCGCGCTCGCTGATGTCACGTTGCAGGCGGCGGATGAAGCGCAGATCGGCATCCGTATCCACGAAGATCTTGACGTCGAACAGGTCGCGCAGCGCCTTTTCGTTAAAGATGAGGATGCCCTCGACCAGGATCACTCCTTGCGGCTGGATGAGGATAGTTCGAGTGGTGCGCGAATGCATCGTGAAATCATAAATCGGCAACTCGATGGACTGCCAGCTCTTGAGCTGCTGGATGTGTTGCACCAGAAGGTCGGTTTCCAGCGAATTGGGGTGGTCGAAGTTTACCTGAGTGCGCTGAGCGAGCGGCAAATCTTTCAAGTCCCGGTAATAAGCGTCGTGGGGAAGATAGGCAATGCGGTGGGCGCCCACACGCTGAAGGATGGCATTGGCGACCGTGGTTTTCCCGGAACCGGAGCCGCCGGCAATGGCGATCACTAAGGGGGTTGTTCCTGCTGGCATGGGTAAATTATACCCGGATTGTGGGCCGAATTCCGGCCGAGACCTGCCCGGAGTTGGTTAGGAGTAAACCAACTAATTTGTAAGTTATTCGGTAGTTTTAATTGGAATTAACATAGTAAAATGGTAACGCGGAGTTTTGGATATAAACTCCAGATCATCCTAGAGGACTGCATCGGGTTCGCCAAAATGCGCTTGCCACTCATCAACGTTTCTTCATCGAAAAACTCATTAGGCGCAGCCGCTGATCTCGAGGGTGTCTGGTTTTCTAAGCTTGTGGAGAATATCCCCAATTCCATCGTATTTCGCTATTGCCTTGTGCCCCAGCGCGGTTTCAAATACGTAAGCCCCAGTGTTGTCCATCTCACCGGTTATACTCCCGAAGAATTCTATAACGACCCCCTAATCTTTCAGAAGGTCATCCATCCGGAGGATTTACCCCGTTTCCTGGCCAGCCTGGATGGCAAAACTCGTCAAGGGGAATCCATTCCCATGCGCTGGCTGCGTAAAGACGGCGGGTTGCTGCAAACCGATTATTTTTCAGCCTTTATTTACAATTCAGCCGGGGTTATCGAAGTGGTCGACGCCTGTGCTCGCGACGTGACCAGATGGGTGCAGGCTGAAGCTACTTTACGCCTGAATGAAAACCGTCTGGAAGCTTTGCTCAAGCTGACTCAAATGGGGGACGCCTCTCCGCAAGAGCTGACCGAATTTGCCCTGGAGCAGGCAGTTTATTTGACCGGCAGCCAGTATGGCTACCTGGCTTTCACGGCGGATGACGAGAATGTTTTGACGATGCATTCCTGGTCGAAAGCGGCTACTCAGGCATGCAAAGTAACCCAGCGGCAAGAGACTTACCTGGTGAGTGAGACCGGCCTTTGGGGGGAGGCGATTCGCCAGCGCAAGCCAGTCATCACCAACGATTATTTGCGAGCCGGCTCTTATAGCAAGGGTTGCCCGTGGGGGCACGTTCAGTTAACCCGCCACATGAACGTGCCCATCTTCGAGGGCGAGCGGATCGTAGGCGTGGCAGGAGTGGCCAACAAGGTTGGGCCTTACGATGACTCGGACGTGCGCCAGTTAACCCTGCTCATGGATGGATTGTGGCGCATACTCCAACGCAATCGCGTGGTGGCTGAGCTACGCGAAAACGAAGAACGTTATCAGGTCTTCCTGAAATCAAAGCTCAGAAGGCATCTGGCGGTTCGAGTTCGATCAGCCGATCCCTACGGATCTGCCCGTGGAAGAGCAGGTGCATGCCATCCAAAAATATGCGCACCTGGAAGAATGTAACGATCTCTTTGCGCACGTATACGGGTTCGATGACGCAGAACAGGTGCGCGGGGTACCCGTGTCGAGCTTTTTTCCGGTGGATAACCTGCGCTTTCTAACCTACTTTCAGCATTTCGCCAGCTCCAATTACCGCCTGACTGACGAGGAAATCATTACCAGCGACGCCCTGGGGCATCGCAAGCATTTTCAATCCAACATGTACGGCATTCTTCGGGGCGGCCATCTGGTGAGCGCCTGGGGCACCTGGCGCGATGTGACCGCCAGCAGGCGCGCCCAGGTTATCCAGGCGGCCATCTACAAGATCACCCAGACGGTGGTCTCCTCCGGAAATATCCAGGAGCTGTTCACCTTGATCCATAGCATCCTGGGCGATTTGATGCCCGTACAGAATTTCTTTATCGCGCTTTATGACAAAGAGGCTCAGCTCTTGAGGTTTCCCTACTTCGTCGACGAGTACGACGAATCACCGGGCACCAAGAAATTGGGCAAGGGGTTAACGGAATACGTGCTGCGCACCGGCAAGCCGTTATTGGCTTCTCCCGAGGTTTTCGACGCGCTGGTCGCCAGGGGGGAGGTCGAGTCAATGGGAGCCCCTTCGATCGATTGGCTGGGAGCTCCCCTGGCTTGTAAGGACGAGATCATCGGCGTGATGGCCGTTCAAACTTATACAGAGGGGATTCGCTTTACGGAAGAGGATAAGGATATCCTCCAGTTCGTCTCCACTCAGGTAGCCATGGTCATCGAACGCAAACAGGCGGAGGAGAATCTGCGGGTTAGCGAGGCGCGCTACCGGGGCATCGTGGAGGATCAGACCGAGCTGATTTTCCGTTGGCTGCCAGACGGCACTTTGACCTTCGTCAACGGGGCTTATTGTCGCTATCACAACAAGACCCGGGAGGAATTAATCGGGACGAAGTTCATGCCGTCGCTGATGGAGGAAGACCGCGCCCGGCTCCAGGAAATCATTAAAAGCATGGATCGGGAAAACCCTGCGTTCAGCTTTGAAATCCGGCGAAGTATGCTCGGGAACGAAGTACGCTGGGAGCAATGGACGAATCGGGCCCTGTTCGATGACCAGGGCCACATCCTGGAGTTCCAGTCGGTCGGCCGGGATGTCACGGAACGCAAACAACGCGAGGGCGAGCTGGAAGCCATTACCACCGTATCGACCGCCTTGCGCAAGGCTTCCACGCGCGTGGAAATGCTGCCCGTCATCCTCGACCAGTTGGCCGACCTCGTGCGGGTGGAAGGCGCCGCGTTGGCGATCATCGATCCGGTCAGCGATGAGCTGGTATTCGATCTGGGCAGAGGGACGTGGAGCGGGCTTACGGGTATGCGACTGCCTGTAGACAAGGGCCTCGCCGGCCAGGTATTAAGTAGTGGCCAGCCTTACCGGTACGAGGATCCTGCTAACGATGCCAACCTGAGCGACTTCACGCCCGTTCACAACCTGCGTTATGGGGCTTGCGTGCCGCTGATTGCCCAAGGACAGGCAATCGGCACCATGTGGGTTGGTAAGAACGCGGCTTTTACCAGCCGGGATACGAATTTGCTGCGGGCCGTCAGTGATATCGCCGCCAGCGCGATCCACCGTACTACCCTGCACGAGCAAACCCAGTTGCGCTTGCAGCGCCTGACGGCGTTACGCAATATCGACACGGCCATCTCTGCCAGCATGGACGTGCGCGTAACCTTGAGCATCCTGCTCGACCAGATCACGCTGCAACTGGGCATCCACGCTGCGGACGTGCTCTTGCTTAATTCCAGCACCCAAACCCTGGAATTCGCGGCGGGATCCGGTTTCAGCTCTCCTAGCTTTCAGATTCCTTACGCGCGTAAAGGGGGAGGCTATGCCAGCCAGGCGGCCCTGGAACGGCGCATCATCCATGTGCCCAACCTGGGGGAAGTTACCGAGAGATACTTCCAGGCGCAGTTCCTGGCCAATGAGAAGTTCGTGGCTTATTCCGCGGTGCCTCTGATCGCCAAAGGGCAGATCAAGGGGGTGCTGGAGCTCTTCTCGAGGATCCCCCTCAGCCTGGACCCGGAATGGCTGGATTTTTTGCGCTCGCTGGGCGTGAGCGCGGCTATCGCCATCGATAACGCCGAGCTGCTCAACAAGTTGCAATATTCGAACGTCGAGCTGTCGCTGGCCTACGACGCTACCATCGAGGGCTGGGCGCGCGCCCTGGAGCTGCGCGACAGTGAGACAGAAGGCCATACCCGCCGCGTCACAGACCTGACGATGCGCCTGGCGCGTCGCATGGGGGTCAATGAGGAAGACCTGGAACATATCCGGCGCGGGGTAATCTTGCACGATATCGGCAAGATGGCCATCCCCGATAAGATCTTGCTCAAGGAGGGCCCGCTGACCGAAGACGAATGGGAGATCATGCGCCTGCATCCGGTATATGCCTACCAGTTGCTTTCGCCCATCCCCTACCTTCGTTCGGCCCTCGACATTCCTTATTACCACCACGAGCGTTGGGATGGCAGCGGCTACCCGCACGGGCTGAGAGGGGAAGAGATTCCTCTATCGGCGCGCATCTTCGCTGTGGCAGACGTGTGGGACGCCCTGCGCAGCGACCGGCCTTACCGCCTGGCGTGGTCGGAAGAGAAAACCCGCAAGTACATGCGGGAACAGGCCGGGGTCACGCTGGACCCCCAGGCCACGGCGGCTCTCCTCGAAATGGTCCTCGATTGAATGAGTATCGGCTCAAATTGGTAAGGGCGCAACACTTAATAAAGAGATCCCCGCAAATCTTGCGCGGGGATTTTTTGGGGTAAAGGACTTGCCTGCATTCATAGTAAAATGAAATCTTGGGTGAGCCAACGAAGGGAATCGAACCCTTAACCGATCACTTACGAAGCGATTGCTCTGCCGATTGAGCTACGTTGGCGTAGCCCAAATTATACCAACGGAAGGCCGGAACAGGCAAGGTGGAAAATGATTTTCGTGCCCGCCGGTTGGCCGGCCTCAGGTGAATTATGCTGAGTATAGCCATGCTGTCTTACCACACGTGTCCGCTGGCGGTGCTGGGCGGTAAGGATACGGGAGGAATGAACGTTTACGTGCGCGACCTGACGCGCCAATTGGGGCAGAAGGGGGTGCACGTGGACGTGTTCACTCGCTCTCAAGATGAGCACGTTCCGCACGTCCTGCACGACCTGGGCTACGGCAACCGCGTGGTGCACGTGCCGTCCGGGCCGGAAGTGCCGCTCCCTAAAAGCGAGCTGGCCGCTTATTTACCCGAGTTCGTTTCAGGCATTCAAAAATTTGCAGACGATAAGGGCCTGCATTATGACCTGATTCACAGCCATTACTGGCTTTCGGGGCTGGCGGCCATTGCTCTCCGGGAGAGCTGGAAAGTGCCATTCGTGCACATGTTCCACACGTTGGGGCTAATGAAGAATCGTATCGCTCGCACCCCGGAGGAAATGGAGGGCGAGATGCGCATCAATGGAGAGCAACGCGTGCTGGCCGAGGCCGACCGGATCGTGGCAGCGACGCCCGCCGAGCTGGCGCAGTTGCATTTCTTATATCAAGCGGATACCCGCAAGGTGGTGGTGATTCCGCCGGGGTGGACACCAGCCATTTCTACCCGATTTCTAAGGATGAGGCGCGCGCCGTAGTGGGAATTCCCGCGCAAGACCACATGCTGTTGTTCGTGGGGCGGATCGAACCCTTGAAAGGCGTGGATACTCTGATCCGCGCGATGGCGCAGGTGCGCGGCGCCAGCGTCCGGGCGCCCTTTCCCCTTTACCTGGCGATTATTGGCGGCGAGCCGGAGGTCGACCCGGCGTTCATGACGGCTGAGATGGCCCGCCTGCAATCCCTTTCCAGGGAGCTTGGCCTGGACAAAATGGTCATCTTCCTGGGCAAGCGCAGCCAGGATTCGCTGCCGTATTATTACTCCGCGGCGGACGCAGTGGTGATGCCTTCCCATTACGAGTTGTTCGGGATGGTTGCTTTGGAAGCCATGGCGTGTGGAACGCCGGTAGTGGCTTCCCAGGTGGGCGGCCTGGCTTTCCTGGTACAGGATGGCGTGACCGGTTTTTCCGTGCCGGATGACGATCCGCAAACCCTGGGGGAGCGCCTGATCCAGATCATCTCGGACGCGGAGCTGCGCGAGCGCCTGGGCAAACAGGCCGCCGAATATGCCGCGCAATATGCCTGGGGAAAAATCACTCCCGGCGTGGTCGCGCTGTATCAAAACGTATTGGACGGCAGGCAGAGATCCGCGCACATGCCGGTCATTTGACGGCGCTCATCCCGGGGGAACGTGCAGTACCATGAGGGCCGTGGTGACGAGGAACCACAGCCACAAGGCATCCCATAAACGCTGGGCGCGCCCGTGGGTAGCCACAAAGAGGTGCACGGTGACGCCCATGGCTGCCGCAACGGCGACCCCCCCGGTGATGATGAGAAGGGGACTGACCACCGGCACGAAACGAATCAGGTAAGTGAGTCCGGAGAGGTAAATTTGCCCGGCCCAGCTCAACAAGATGGTCTGGAGCCAAAATTTCACCCCCAGGGGCAGCACCCGCCTCCACAGTGTGATACTGAATAAGGCCACCATGATCCACAAGATGAAGCTGGTGACTTCGTGCAAATTGGTCATCCCGATCAGGATACTGACGTCGGAAGCGCTCCAGGCAAAGATCCCTCCCACCAGGCCATACCAGGCCCGGGTGGTCTCCTGAAGGGCGTCATTAACGGATTGCGCCAGGCTGTAAAAGGAAAGGCCACTCAGCACCAAGGCGAAGACCAGGAATCCGGGTGGGCCGAATACCTGGAAAGGCCGCACTAACAAGCCCAGCAGCAGGCTTAGGATCAGAAGGAGGGCGAATGGCAGGATGCCGTCGATGAGCTTGCTGCGCAGGTCTTCGCGGAGGATGAGCGCTATCTTTTTCCGTTTATCGGGCAGCGGAGGAGAGGGAGCCGCCTCGACGGGCTTTACGGGGGGAGGCGCTTCGAGAGGGCGGCCGATGGCTCGCCGGGGCTCGCGCGAAGTCCTTGCAGGTGAGTTGCCGGGTTTTTTAGTCATGTGTCTCTTTGATCTTCCCCTTTCAATTCATTCCCATGGAACAGCACCTGGTGGCCATACCGTTCTCGCAGATCATCCATGGCTTCCAGCAAGCGGCGCTCTCTCTCGTTGCTCGTGTCCCACAAGCTGAGCTGGCGGATGGAGGGTCTCAACCCGCTGACCCCCACGCCCAACAGCCGCACGGCTTTCCCATTTTCCCACACCTGGTGGAAAAGATGGTTGGCTTCTGCATAGATGACCCCGTCCTGGTCGGTAGGTTGGGGCAAGGTTACCTGGCGGGTGAGGGTGGTGAAATCGGGCCAGCGCAGCTTCAAGCGCACCGTGCCGGCGTCCAGGTTGGACTGGCGCAAACGGTAACCGACGTTCTCCGAAAGGAGGCGCAACGTCCGCCGCAGGGTTTCTTCGCTGCGCACGTCGCGCTCGAAGGTATTTTCCTGGCTGATAGACTTGACCTCGTGCTCGGTGATAATGGGGCTGGCGTCGATGCCGCGCGCCCGCAAGGACAGGTCGCTCCCCATTTTGCCAAATATGCGCGCCAGGTCATCGGCGTTAAAGATTTGCCAGGTCGCCGACGGTGCGCACGCCCAGCTCGTTCAGGCGCGCGGCGGTTTTTGGCCCTACCCCCCACAACGCCTGGATCGGCAAAGGCGCCAGGAAGGCGGCTTCCTGGCCGGGAGGGACGACCTGAATGGCGTTCGGCGGCTGGCCTCCACGTCGAGAAGCCTTGCCCACATCCGTGGCCATCTTAGCGACCAGCTTGTTGGTCGCCACACCAATGGAACAGGGCAGGCTCAGCTCCTCACGGATGGTGGCCTGCAAGCGCTGCGCCAGAACCAGACCGGGCTCGGGCAGGTCGCTGACGTCCATGAAGGCTTCATCGATGGAGATCTGTTCGACCAGCCCGGTCAGGTTGTGCAGGCGCGCCATCACCTGGCGCGAGACGGCAGAATAGACGCCGTGGCGGGCGGGCACCACCAGCAGGCCGGGGCACAGCTTGACCGCGCGCGCCATGGGCATGGCCGAATGCACGCCAGATTGGCGGGCCGCATAGGAGCACGAGGCGACCACGCCGCGCTCTGAAGGCTTGCCGCCCACGGCAAACGGCTTGCCCACCAAAGAGGCATCCCGTTGCTCTTCTACCGCGCAGAAGAAGGCATCCAGATCCAGGTGCATGATCTTGTGTGGCATAGTCCTTCAATTCTATCTATCAGCGCTAAATGCGGACTGCTCTGAGGTGAGAGCAGTGCAAGGAAGCGCGCTGCTCTACTAAGAGAATTATAGCGGAATTGCGGATCAGGGCTATTCGAAGGGGGGCACGATTTTTCTCAACCGGGGAGGAACGAGAGCAGCGCATTGATGTTACAATGCCTGCATGTCTCTGCTGTCCACCGCCATCGCCCACCTGCTCTTCGTGTATGCGCTTTTAGGCCATCCCTTGCTAGAACGGCGGCTTTACCGCAGTGTGGCGGCAGCCCTGAAGACCCATCCTGAGGCGCGCAGGGCCTATTACGTGCGCGTGCTGCTCGTGGAATGGGGTTGGGTGCTGCTCATCGCCTTGATGATGGCGACCGCCGGGCTGCCTTTAGAAGCGCTTGGCCTGCTTCCACCCGATATACCGTCCTGGGTGCTGATCGGCACCATCGCGGTAGTCATGCTGTTCATGCAGAGGGGCGTGACGCACCTTTCACCGGGGCAGGGCACGGTGCCGGAACGCTTACAACCGGCGGAGGTCTTGCTCCCCGCCAGCCGGGAAGAACGCTGGGCTTACACAGCCATGGCGCTGACCGCCGCCATTTGCGAGGAGCTGCTCTTTCGCGGCTTCCTGTGGATCTACCTGAGCCGTTTCTTCCCCTTCCTGCCGGTTTGGGGGATCGCTGTGATCAGCTCGGTGATGTTCGGGCTGGGACGCCTCTACCAGGGCGTCCCGGCTTTCGCGCAGGCCGGACTGACCGGCGGGATTCTTTTCTTCCTTTACTGGTTTTCCGGCAATCTGATCCCTGCCATGATCTTCCATGCGCTGGTCGAATTGCGCGTGGTGATCTTTGGGAGAAAGCCGGTATAATGTAAGCCTTGCGGGAAGCAAAGCAACCTTACAAAGGTTGGAACTTTAGGCGGGTGAGTCTGAAGGAAACCTTTGCAGGGTTTATCCAAGGTTCATTTATCAACAGAAAGGATATTCCATGGCCAATCAACCCAAGCAATGGTCGAACCCCCTGAATTCGCGATCGATCTCAAGAAGACGTACCAGGCGATCTTTCACACAGAAAAGGGAGATATTACGGTGGCGCTGTTTGCCGCAAAGGTCCCCAATACGGTCAATAACTTCGTCTTCCTGGCGCGCCAAGGATTTTACGACGGCACCATCTTCCACCGGGTCATCGCGGACTTCATGGCCCAGGGCGGCGACCCCACCGGCACCGGCATGGGCGGCCCCGGCTATAAGTTCGCGGATGAGTTCCACCCTTCCCTGCGCCACGACAAGCCGGGCATGCTCTCCATGGCGAACGCGGGCGCCAACACCAACGGTTCGCAGTTCTTTATCACCCACGTGCCCACGCCCTGGCTGGACAATAAGCACAGCATCTTCGGCCAGGTGACCGAAGGCATGGACGTGCTGCTCGCCATCCCACCCCGCGACCCGCAGCGCCCGCAATATCCGGGCGTGAAGCTGAACTCGGTGGAAATCAAGGAAAGCTAAAGGCTCAAGGTTTTCGTCCTTTTGATCTGGAGCGCGAGCCGGCAATCCCGATCACGGCCACGATCAGCACGAGGCCCAGGGCGGCGTAGAAGAGAGACCCCCCTGGGGCGGTCGAAGGCGGGGCAGCGGGCGCGCTCAGCGGAGTGGCCCCGGCGGTCGGCGTGCCTGGCGGGATGGCCGCCGGGGTGGAGATGGGTGTAATCGTCGCCTCAGGGGTAGGCGTTGGTTGAGGGGTAAGGGCCAGGTAGACCGGTTGAGGGCCCGACAAGTCCACCTCTCCCGGATCGATGCGGGCAATCTCCGCGAGCATCTCGTTGCCCTGGAGGTGCTGGGGGCGAGGTCCAGGGTAGTTTTCAACTGCTGCATACAGGCCATCCAATCGGCGGCCCCCGTTTGGGGCGGCTGGCCCATGTGGCTCCATTCGGCCTGCCAGCAGAGCAGCTCCGCATACCCGTATATCCCTCCCCCTATTTAATCTTGCCCCTGCCGAGGGATCAAGTACCTTTTGTTACTATTCAGCCCTCCGCCCCTAATTTGACCACGCCGATGCAGCGCCAGGCGGCGTCGTGAGGGCCACGCTGCATCAGGCGCAGCTCGTCAATCAGAACCGGGAAGCGGGCGCTGTGCCATGCGCTTTGCCTGAGCTCGGCGGCCAGCGTCTCGATCTCAGCGCGCCCCAGGCGCATGGCAATCGTCAGGTGAGGGCTGTAATCCCGCTCGGGTCTTTCGTCGAAGACCTGGGTCAGCAACACCTTGCGGGCTGCCATCATGCCCTCTCCGGGCTCTACGCCCAGGTAGACGACCGGGTTGTTGCGCTGGAAGGTATGCACCCCGCCCAAGGTCATCTGGAAGGGTTGGATGCGCGTTTGCACCTCGCGCAGTAAAACCAGGGTGGCGGCTTCGTTCTCCGGGGTGGCCGCCCCGCTGTGCCAATAAGCGCCTGCCAGGGTTACGTGCGGGGGAGTGATGCCGGCTGTGCGCGGATCGCAGCGCTGGCGCAGGTCTTGAATGCGCTCGGCCAGCTCACTGCCGGGGAACGCGCCTACAAAGATTCGGTAATTATTCCTGGGGGGGTCAACTCTTCTGGACATATCTGCACTCATCTCCACCACTGTTCTCATGCCGGAGCAACTCTGGAAGCCTTCTGGAGAGGCTAAAGGATAAGCGAGCCATTTCATGATTATAGCGGCAAAACCGACTAATCTACCGCCGATTATTTCTTGACAGCCCCTCTTCAGTGTATATATAATAAATTCACAAGGGGAAAAACAAGGCAGCCGACCACAAGCACTCTCCATCATCCACGATCTTTAGAGGGGAAAGCATTGAAAAAGACAGGGGGAGAGACCCAATGTCCAAAAAGCTCATCCGAATTGCCTTTAGCGGATTAGTGGTTTTCGGCCTGGTCTCAGGCCTGGCCCTTGCGGGCAACGGCGCCACCCAGGCGCAAGCGCCTCAACCTTTCGAGCAGAGCGATTCCGGGGGGGGGCGTATCTCGTTGCCGCCCGGCGTCCAATTAAGCCTGCCGGATCATCTGAAGGACAGCTTCCCCGGCCAGACCAGCGGCCCCGTGCACGTGATGATCGAGCTGAACGAGGAGCCCAGCACACAGGCTTACGCGGAGAGCAAGGGCCTGTCTGCCTCTGAGGCCGACGCGGCGTCGGCGGCGAAGTCCCAACTGGCGGCCATCAGCCAGGCGCAGGAAACGCTCCTACCGGCCTTGACCGGCAGCCAGATCGGCGCGCAGGTGCTGTACAGGGTGCAGCGCGTGTATAACGGCATCGCCGTGGTGGTGGACGCCAGCCAGATCGCGGCTATTGCGAGCCTGAAAGGGGTGAAAGCCGTCCATCCGCTGGTGCCCAAGGTGCTGGATAATTCCAGCAGCGTGCCGTTGATTGGAGCGCCCGAAGCGTGGGAAATGGCAGCCGGGAACGGCCAGGCCACGGGCAAGGGAGTCAAGATCGGCATCCTCGATACGGGCGTGGATTATATCCACACCGACCTGGGTGGCCCCGGGACGGCGGCGGCTTACCTGACCAACGATCCGACCGTGGTGGAGAGCGGCGGCGCCTTTCCTAACGCCAAAGTAGTGGGCGGATACGATTTCGCCGGCGACGATTACAATGCCGACCCCACCAGCCCCTATTACCAGCCCGTGCCCCACCCGGACCCCGACCCGATGGACTGCGTGGGCCACGGCACGCACGTAGCCGGCACGGTGGCAGGCAAGGGCGTCCAGGCTAACGGGACTGCTTTCAGCGGGCCTTACAACAGCGCCCAGGATTTCTCCAGCTTCAAGGTCGGCCCGGGAGTCGCTCCGGAAGCTTCTCTGTATGCTTTGCGCATCTTCGGCTGCCAGGGGCCAACCGAGATCGCCGACCAGGCCATCGAGTGGGCGGTCGACCCCAACGGTGACGGAGATTTCTCGGATCACCTGGACGTGATCAACCTGTCTTTGAGCTATCCTTACGGCACTTCCTACGATAGCACCGCGGTGGCCAGCAATAACGCAGCCCTGGCGGGGGTGATCGTGGTAGCCGCTTCTGGCAACGAAGGGGATACCTACTACGTCAACAGCAGCCCGGCGGTGGCGGGCCGCGCTATCAGTGTGGCGGCCTCGGTGGACGGCGCGTCGATGATGGACGGCTTCGAGGTCACCGCCCCCGCCAACGTCAGGGGCAGCTATGGCGCCTATAACGCTTACGCCTTCGACTGGAGCAAGCCCGTGGTAGAAGCCGGCCTGGTCTACATCGGCGAGTCCGGGCAGAACACCGGCTGTAATACCTATTCCCCGGCGAATGCGTCCCTCCTGGCGGGCAAAATCGTCCTGCAAGACTGGTCGCGCACCGGCGGCGGGGAAGACGAATGCGATTCGACTACACGCGTGAATCGCGCGGCTGCCGCCGGGGCCAGGGGGGCGCTGCTGGCCTACGACCGGCCGGCAGTGGATATCCCTCTTTACGGCAGCAGCGCTATTCCGGCGGCGATTACTTCTCTAACCGTGGGCAATACGCTCAAGGATGCCCTGGAGAGCGGCAGCGTGACGGTGAAGTTGACCTCGGCCCACGATGGCGCCACCCGTTACGTGGACGCGAACGAAGAGGACCTGGTGCTTGCGTCCTCCGCGCGCGGGCCGTCTCGGGCCGGATCGGCGCTGAAGCCTGACATCACCGCCCCCGGCATGACGATCTTTTCGGCGGCTTTAGGATCGGGCAGCGGGGGAGTCAGCCTCAGCGGCACTTCGATGGCCGCCGCACACATAGCTGGGGTCATGGCCCTCCTGCGCCAGCTTCACCCGACCTGGACGGTCGAGGAGCTGAAAGCCCTGGTGATGGACACCGCCCAGCATGACCTGTTCACCGGCCTGGGAAAGACCGGCGACGAGTACGGGCTGGGCCGGGTCGGCGCCGGTCGCGTGGACGCCGCCCTGTCCGCCGCTTCTCAGACGGTGGTTTTCAATGGCAGCGACCCCGGCCTGGTCAGCGTTTCCTTTGGCGCGCCAGAGGTCTTCGGCAGCCTGACGCTGAAGAAAACCGTCAAGGTGGAGAATAAAGGCTCCACAGACCTGACTTACAGCCTCTCGATCACGAATATGACTCAAATTCCGGGAGTGGCCTTCAAAACGGTGAACCTCTCCGGCAACGACCTGTCCTCCTTATCCGTCCCGAAGGGCGGCTCCGCCACTTTCCAGGTGCAGATGGACGCGGACGGGACGCAGATGACCCATACCCGCGATGCCACCGTGCAATCCGTGCCGTTTAGCACGCTGCAGGATATTCCCGGCGACCGGAGCTGGCTGAGCGAGGCTTCAGCCTACCTCACCCTGACGCCCGGAGCGGGGGGCGCCGCCCGCCTACCGATTTACGCGGCTCCCCGTCCCATCTCCAAGATGAGCGCTCCCGCCAACCTGAACGTGGCGTCCGGGACGAACTCCTTCACGCTGAGCGGCACAGAGATCTACCAGAACGTGGCCTTCGGCATCAAGTCTGTGGCCTCCATGTTCGAGCTGCAAGAAGCCAGCGCGGACGACCCGGCCATCCCGTCCTACGCCAAGAACGCCGATTTGAAATACGTGGGCGTCACGGCGGATATCCTTTCCGTTTCCAACCGGCCCGCGGCGGAGGCCTATTTTGCCATCGCCACGCAGGCCAACTGGGCGACTCCCAACGAAGTTGAGTTCGACGTCTATCTGGATTTGAACCTGGACGGCCAGCCGGATTACGTCTTGTTCAATACCAATTATGGCGCCATCACCGGCGGCCCGCCCTCCGATGTCTATTTGACCGTCCTGTGCAGCCTGTCTTCCGGCAACTGCGCTTTGGAGGAGTTCCTCAACGCCGCCGACGCCAACACGCTGGATACGGTGCTGTTCAATACCAACGTGATGGTGTTGCCGGTCTACCTGAGCGACCTGGGCGTGACGGATAGCACGACCAGCTTCCCAATGGCTTATATGGTGAGCACCTACAACCGCGAAGTCCAGGGCCCCATCGACTCCAGCGGTGTGCACGTCTTCGATCCGCTGCGGCCAGGGCTGGTCTTCACGGGGGGCATTTTCGGCAAGCCGGCCTTCCCCGACCGCAACGGCCAGTCCATCAGCTTCAAGGCAGACCCGGCGGCTTTGCTCAATGCCGGCTCCCAGGGCGTTTTGGTGCTCCACCATCACAACGGCACGGGGAATCACGAGCAGGTGCTCAACGTGAATGCCGTGGCGGTGAATGGAGTGGGCGAATTGTGGGGAAGCGCCGGGAAGAAAGTCACTTATTCCTTCTACGTCACCAACATGAGCCAGTCGGCGGATACGTTCGACGTCGCGATCCTGCCCGGCCCGGCCTGGGCTACGCTGGCAAGCCCCCCATCTATTTACAGCCTGGCCCCCTACGCGTCTGCCGAGGTAAAGGTTGACGTGTACATCCCGGCCTCTGCCCGGGCGGGGGATACGGATACCGCCTCTCTGCAGATCACCTCCAGGGGAAACAGCGCCAAAACCAGCATCGTCTCCATGCGTACGGGAGCGGCTTACCTGACCCACCTGCCCGTCATAAGGAGGTAATGCCCTTGCCCCTCCAGGAGACGCGATCCATCTCAGCCTTAGCCCTCGAGATGGATCGCGTTATCTATTTGGAGACCTCGACCTCGTAATTGGTGCCTTCCCAGCGGCCGGTGCCCGTCCAATAAAAAGTGAAGCTCACCGTACTGCCTTCCGGCAGGGTATCGGTGGGCAGGTCGGCTACGTAAATGCCCACATCGACGTCCTGGGTATAGGTATCGATGGGGGTCTTCCAGCCGTCCGAGCTCCAATGGACGAGGGCCGGGGCGAGCAGCTCCAGGCGCAGCTTCTTTCCCAGCGGCAGGCTGCGGCAGCGATGATTGAAGCGCCAGACGGCGTAAGGCGACGGAGAGGCTTGTTTCTGGTAGCGCTGCACCGTCTGCGGGGGCATATCGAATACCTGCCCATCGTGGAGGGAGCGCAGCAGCTTGATGTATTCGGCGTGCGCCCATACCAGCGGCATGGCGGAGCCGGAAGGCTGCCCGAAGTAAAGCTCTTTCTCCGGGATGTCCGGGCTGTCCCAGATTTGTTCCGGGATCAGCCCGCCCTTGTTCGAGAAGGCATGCAGAGCCTTCATCAAGCGCTGGGCCTCCTTCTGGTTGCCGGCGGCCAGCTCGTAATGGGCGCGCTCCCCGGTGAGCAGCGGCCAGACGCGGCCTACCCCGGTGCCATCGAAAGGCGACCCGTCTTCATGCTCGCCGTAGCCGTCGTCGTTGTAGCGATGCCAGCACGGGCCGCGCGGGGTTTCGACCCGCAGCAGGGCGTCGATGACCTTCACGGTGTTGAGGATGCGCGGGTCGCCCGGCGCGCGCAGGCCGAAACGCACCAGGGCCAGGGCGTCCGGGCTGATGATGCTGGCGGCGGGCAGGGAGCTCTGGCCGGGTGGGCGGTTCTTGATGGGCACGAAGCCGCCCGCCGGCGAGGCGGCGTCGGCCACCTCAGGCGGGGCGATGCGCACGTAATAGCCTTCCACGCCGTATTGTTTGGCCAGGTCGGTGCCGGTCACGTACGTCCAGCGCTCGACGTTCTCGTTCCACAGGTCGGCAGTCTCGCGCAGGTAGGCGGCCATATCCGGCTCGTGGTTGGCGTCTGCCAGGTCCGCGGCCACCAGCAAAGCCGCGATCTCGACCGCCAGGGTAAAGGGGGAGAAGCCGGGATCCTCTTCCCAGCGATCCTGCTGGGTAACCGGCCCGTTGCGCACCAGGTAGCCGGCGGCGCGCCGTACCATCGACCAGTAGCGGGCCAGGTCCCTGGCGTTGCTGCCAGCCTTGCGCTGCGCCAGATCCACTAAGAGGATGGGGAAGGCGGCTTCATCGAGCTGAATGCCGCTCCAATAAGGTGTGCCATCGGACCACATATTCTGCGGCCAAAGCCCTTCGGCTTCCTGGGTGGATTCCAAATAGTCGAGAACGCGCATGGCGTCTTCATTCGCGCCGGCAGCCAGCAACCCGCCGGCCGATTCCACCAGGTCGCGCGGCCAGATCAGATGATAGCCGCCCAGGTCGTTATCGCCTTTGGCAAAGCCCCAGGGGATGGAAAGGCTGGCGATCAGGCTGCCGGGGAAGCGCTTGGATTCGTGGATGCGCAAGACCGAGGCGCTGACGTGATATACGGAGTGCTGCCCCACCTGATCCGAGCTCAGGTCGAACAAAGCGGCCTGCCAATCCTTCCAGCCCTGAATGTATTCTTTCTGAAGCTCGTCGTAATCATCTTGCAGGCTGGATAAAGCGCGGTTGCCGGCCTCAGCCGGGTTCTGCCCCAGGCCGAGAGCCAGCACGAAGCTGCCGTCTGGGCCGGAAAGGTCGATCTCCCCGGTCAGGTTGACGTTGCCGTTCTCGGCCCGATCGTAGAACCAGGTCATCTGGTAATGCTGCTTCAAATCCTGCCAACTGTCCGAAGCTCCTACAAAGCCCACGGAGCGGTTCGACCAGGGCGCCGAGCAGGCCAGCGCCAGGGCGATGTCGTCCCGCTGGGCAAAGAGCATCGGTACGCCCTTGTAATCCCCGACCCAGGCGGTATTACCGCTGCCCTGGTTTCCCAGGTGGGGGGCCAGGAGGGTGTACAGGTGGTAAGTGTCCGGGTAGCCGGCGTTGGGGGTAAAGCGGATGCGCTGCAGGATCACGTCGCGGCGGGGATCGGCGATGATGTCTTTCTGGATGGTGTAACGATCTCCATTGCAGGTGTTGACCAGGCGGTAAGCCGGCACGCCGCGAGCGATGTAAGAGACCTCGTTGCGCGCGTCGCGCTTCTCTTCGGAAAAATAATCCCTGCCGTTGGTGACGATCAGCCCCGAGTCACGGGTGCAGGCGCTGTCGGCGCGCGGGTAATAGATCTCGTTGAGAATTCCGTGGCTGAGGGTGAACCAGACATTAGTGTTGCGGTTGAGGGCGGTGCCCACGCCGCTCTTGGCGCTGGAAGTCCAGCGCGGGGGGATGCCCGGCCAGCCGGGGGCATAACGGATCGAATCGCTCATGGTGTCCTCCTGATCTTTCATCCAGCCCACTCGATCACGGTCTTGATCTCGTCTTGCGGGTGCGAGGTCAAAGCTTGCAGGCCGTCGGTATAGGGGAAACGGTGGGTGATCAGCCCGCCAACGTGATCTCCCCAACGCAGGTGCGCCGTCTCCAGGTCGTCTACGGCCATCTGAAAATGAGCGCGGGCGGCGTTGACGCTGCCTACCATCACCTGGTTATCCAGTACAAGCTGGCGGATCAGCTCGGAGCCGGAGAGCTGCAACGGCCGGCTGCCCCCTGGAATGCCGGTCAGGACGTAGACACCATTGGGACCCAGGGCGTCCAGCAGGTTGAAGGCCAGGGCCGCCACGCCGGTGGCCTCGAAGATCAAGTCCAGCGCCCCCAGCTTGTCATCCACCTGCTCCGGCGGCACTTTGCGCCCATCCACATATTGCCCGCCGATGGTCTCCAACCATTTCGGGCGGGCCGTGTTTTCGTCCACGATATCCAATCCGTAGATTTCCGCACCGCGCAGGCGCAAGGCCAGGGCCGCCAACAAGCCGATGGGGCCCAGGCCGGCCACCAGGCATTTCTTGCCCAAGAGCCAGTTAGGCGCAGCCGGCGCGTCGGGCAAGCGCGCCACCTGAAGGCGCACGGCCTCGTCGATGGCCTTTTCGGCCACGGATAGCGGCTCGGCCAATACGCCGATGCTTTCCAGCTCGGGGGGTACCCTGGCGACGTACTGCTCCTTATCGACGACGAGCTGTGTCTGGTAGCCGTCCAAACCCCAGATGCCGCGCTCGTGATATTGCCCGGTCTGGCACATATCCGAGCGGTTCATCTGGCAGGGCATGCATCGCCCACATCCACGCCGCACGGTAAAAACGGCAAAGTCGCCCGGCTTGACCAGGGTAACACTCCCGCCAACAGAGACGACTTTGCCGAGCATCTCATGGCCAATGACCAGATCGCTTTGCCCCTGAGGAGCCAATGCGCGGCCCCCGGCGGCTTCTTCCCGGTCTGTGCCACAGATGCCTACGCGCTGCACCTGGAGAAGGATCTCGTCTGGCGCGTGGATGGAAACCTCCGCCCGGTCGGTCAGGCGAATCTCCTTTGTCCCTGGAACCAGGGCGATCGCTTTCATTCTATACCTCCTGGTAAATGCCCGTCTTTCATAGTACGAGACCCCACAAGGAGAATCATCCCGAGAGCAACCCCGGCAGTAGCCAGACCGGCCACGGCCGTATACCCCAGGCGGGCGGCTGCCCAGCCTCCCAGGATGGCTCCGATTACACCAGCCAGGCCCGTGACCGCATTGAAGAAGCCCAGGCCCTCGCCTTCGCCAACTGGCGAGAGGTGCGCGGTCAGCACAGTTCCTCCCACTGAGAGCAGGGACCAGGCCACTACCACGATCAGGAAGGCCAGCAACGCGAGGATGCCTGCGGTTGCCCCGCCGATGGCGGTGAGAGCGATCAGGGCGACGAACGCCACCAGGCGCGCTCCCAGGCCGGCGACCACGACCCGGCTGGAACCGCGCCGGTCGGCCCATTGCCCGGCGGGAGAATAAAGCGCCAATCCCAGGCCGGCGGCCAGGGCAAATACGGGCGAAGATACCCCCGGCTGGATGCCAAAGGCGCCTTGCATGAGCACCGGATAAAGCGAAAAGACGGCGGCGGCGCCGGCGAAGCTTAGCAGCCAGGCCAGCAAGAACAGGCCGAAGGGAGAGCGTACGGTCGAAGAGAGGCCCTTCAGGCTGTTTCGTCCGAGCGTGTGATAGTGGCGTTGGGGGGAGCCGATCCCCTGATCGGTGTGGCGGCTGGCCAGGACGAGCTTCGGCCGGGGTTGGGTGGGCTGCGGGGGCGTGTGGGTCGTGCTCCAACCGAAGAGCCCTGCCAGCAGGGTGATTCCAGCGGTAATCTCCAGCGCGAGGCTCAGATTGGCCTCACCGGCGGCGCCGGCCACTAAGAGACCGAGCATCTGCCCACCGCCGTAGAAGGTTTGCAGCCAGCCGATGCGCTCGTCCCATTCTTCTTTGGGGTGCGCTTCCACCACAAATAGATTGGCTACGGTGGCCGAGCCGGTCGCGCCCGTGCCCTGCACGAAGGCCAACAGCACTCTAAGCAAGGTGGTCGCTGCGATCGGGAAGACGGCGACCGCGGCTGCGGCGGTGATCAATCCGCCGCCGAGCAGCCAGCGGTGTAGCCGGTAATGGTCGGCCAGACTGCCCCACAAAGGGGCAGTCATCCCGCCCAGGTTGAAGGCGGCCACGACCAGACCTACACTGGCGATGTTCCCGCTGCGGTTGGCGGCCAGGGGCAGCAGGATGGGCAGTAGCCCGGCGGCGGCCGCGCCTAACAAGGCATAGGCTACGTACCAGGGTTCCACCCATGGGTGGATGCGACGCCAGACCCGGGTCATCCTGTCGTCTGGCGAATCAGCTTGCTACGGCCAGCGCGCCCATGGGATCCCAGGGGGGCAAGACCACCGGCGGTTCTTCCAGGGCCGGCAATAGCTCGGAGGGCACGTATTGGCGGGGCACGACCACCTCGTACATGAATTCATCGAACCAGGCATCGGTCATGACCAGGTAGCCTTTGTCTCCGATCTTGTCGCCCCAGGAGTTCTCGACGCGCCATTTGGTAGGGCGGTCTTCGGCGTCCAGGTCTACGCCGGTAAATACCATGGCGTGGGTCATCTGGCTGTCGCCATAATCCACCCGGATGGCTTTGTTGGCTGTAAAAGGCGCGCCGTAGGCCAGCTCGTAATCGTACAGGTCGGTCGCCAGGATACCCAGCTCGCGTTCCAGGCGCTTGCCTACGTCGCAGCCAAACCAGACCGGCAGGCTCCCTTTGACGAGGGTATCCACGGCAGCCTGCTTGAAGATGGGCATCGGCACGTTCAAGTAGCGGACGATCTCGCCTTCGGCCACGTTTCCCAGGTATTGGATGGTGTAGACTTTGTCGTAGGGCTTGTCGGGGGTGGGGCAGTTGATCAGGCAGACCATCGAATCCAGGTCGAACGCCACGCGGCGCTGGAAGAATTCCTGAGGGGTGATCCAGCCGTCGCGGCTGAAGTGGTCGTCTTTGTCACGCCACTGCCAGAAGAAACGCCGGGGCGGCTCTCCCAGGTGGACGGCCAGCATGTGATAGATGGTCTCCAGCATCTTGTACTTGCGCTCGCGCAGGTCAGAAGCCTGAACGCCTTCGCGGTGGAGCTTGCGCAGCTCGGCGGCGAATTCGCGCAGCTTTGAGGTGATCAGGGCCACCATCATGCGCGAGCTGCTGGAGCTTTCGGTCTCCGGCATGACGGTCTTGGGAACGACCCCGTATTTCTTGACCAGGTTGACGAACATGTGCCACTGACCGCCGTCTTGCAGGGGATGATCGAGGAGGAACATGAGCAGGCGGCTGTTGACCGGCTCGTTGAGCGTGGCCAGGATACTCTCCAGGAAATAGTTGGCCTTCTCCAGCTTGTCCCAGAACATGGAATAGGACTGGGAAAGCTCGAACTTCTCCAGGTTCATGTTTTGCATGGCCGTGACGCGCAGCACGTTGAGGCCGGCGAACATCCAGCAGCGGCCAGACTGTTGCTGGTTGGTGACCTCATTCGAAGGCAGAACGTGCGAGAAGGTGTGGTCGGTGGAAGTGACGAGCTGGCGGTTGGCGACCACCTGGTGTACCGGGTTCTTCGTAACGGCGTCCAGAGCCAGGCGGTTACGTGGGTCGGAAGCAAATGCCTCCTGATAGGATTGCAGGTGTTCAGGAGTGAGAGCAGCAGAGGGTTGGGGATCCATGAAAAATTCCTTTCGTTTCATTGAGACACAGGTTAAGAGAATTATAATCCCCTGGCCTCTGACTGCGACCACTTCCCTGCCCTTCCTCCGGACGAGTTTATACCGAATGCAGTAAAAGCTGATCGATGGCGGTGGCAAGCTGCGCCAGATTGCTCACCTGGAAAGTGCGCGCGCACAACGGCGCGTATTTCAGCATGTCGCTGTCGCCGGTGCCCCACAGGGGCGCCGCTTCAGGATTTCAGCCAGATCGTCGAGCGGCTGCGCCGCGCGAGAGTCGAGAAGATGTCCAGGCGGGGATCGTTGAAGTTGTTGCGCCCGTCGCCAACGACGATGAAGGTGCAACGGTGGTCGAGGGTGTCCAGGAAGGATTGCTGGAAATTCTCCAGGCTGTAGCCGAGGTCTGTGTTGTAATGGCCGGGAGGCATGCGCAGCAGCACTTCCGTCACGGCTTCGGTAGGCTCCCTGAACTCAAAATCGGGAGAGATGTACTCCAGGTGGTCGATGAAGGCAAAGGCGTTGGTCTTGCTGATCTGGCCTTGAATAGCGTACAGAATGCTGAGCATCAGCTCAGAGCAGTAACGCATGGAGGTGCTCACGTCGCACAGGATGACGATCTTGGGCTTGAGAGTTCTGATCGCGGTGCTTCAGCTCGACGGGCACGTTGCCGTATTTTAGATTGGCCCTGAGGGTGCCTTTGACGTCCAGCTTGCCCGTATGGGCGCGCTTCAAGCGCAACGCCAGACGCGTGCGCAGGGCGGCTGCCAGGCGCTGTACCTCGTGGCGCAGCAATTGCATCTCCGCTTCGCTGAGGCGGTGGAAAGGACGGTTCATCAGCCCGTCCAGCGCTTCCTGGCGGGGCTGGCGGCTGAGGTTCTCGGCAATCCGCTCGCCGGCGTACTGGCGCAACTGTTCATGCAGGGCTTGCTGGTTGGCCTGCATCGCCTGGCGCAGCGCGTTGACCCGCTCGCGGCTCACGCCCATCTGCTGCAAGAGCTGCATGAGCTCTTCCATCGCCTTACGCACTTCGTCGTAGTGCAGGGCCTGTTCCATCTGGCGGGCCATCCAGTTCTGGTAGCGGGGGTCGGTGACCTCGTCCAGGTCCACCATCTGCCTCAAGCGATCTAATTCCTGCTGGCTGAGCTGCTCCCCACGGGCCAGTTTCTCCAGCATACGGCGCAGTTGCTGGTTGAACTGGCGCAGGGCTTCGGCCAGCTTCTGGGCATCTTGTGGAGACAGCCCCTGGGTAGCATCCATCATGGCCGGCGGTTGGCCGGAATGGAAGAAAAGAGGAAAGAGTTGCTCGAATTGAGGCAGGTCCTTGGCGTTCTTGATCAGGGAGCTACGCAAGCTGATGCGGAAGGTCTCCCGCTCGGCGACGCCCATGTGCTGGATGGCTTCGAAGGCATCTTTGCTTTCCGCCAGGCTGACACGTACACCGCTGGCGCGTAAAGCAGCGATAAACTGCACGATGCGCTGATCCATATCCGTGCCTTTCTGTGCTAATTCGACCAGAGCCTGGGATGAGACTCTGTCGTCGGAGGAGTGAGCAGGCGGCGAGAAGAGCTGCCGGCGGGCGCGCTGCAAGTCGCTCTCGTGCTTGAGCAATACGCTCAAGGTGGATTTCAATGTCTGCTCATCCAACTGGCTGGCGTTCAAAGCCACCAGCGTGTGGGCCCAATCCAGCGTCTCGCTAATGCTGGGGGATTTGCGCAGGTCCAGGCCACGCAGCTTTTGCACCAGCTCGACGGCCTGGCGCGCCAGCCTGGGCGCCAGTTCCGGCACCTTCAGGCGCACGACGGCCAGCTCCTGCTCCATGTCGGGGTATTCGATGAAAAGGTACAGGCAGCGGCGCTTGAGCGCCTCGCTCAGCTCGCGAGTATTGTTGCTGGTCAGCAGCACCAGCGGGCGGTGCACCGCGCTCAACGTGCCCAGCTCGGGGACGCTCACCTGAAAGTCGCTCAAAACTTCCAGCAGGAAGGCCTCGAATTCGGCGTCGGCCCGGTCGATCTCGTCGATGAGCAAGACGGTAGGCTCTTCGCTGAGGATGGCCTTCAGCAGCGGGCGCTGCAAGAGGAAACGCATCGAGAAGAATACGTCTTCTTCTTGCGCCAGGCGGTCGGCGGCGGCCTTCAGGCTGGCGGTATCGGAAAGCGTCTCTTGCAGTTTTTCGCGCAAGAGCTGCGTGTAGAGCAATTGCTTGGCGTATTCCCATTCGTAGAGGGCTTTGGTCTCGTCCAGTCCCTCGTAGCATTGCAGGCGGATCAGCGTGCGACCAGAAGCGCCGGCCAGGGCCTTGGCAAGCTCCGTCTTGCCTACACCGGCCGGGCCTTCCGCCAGGAGAGGCTTGCCCAGCTTCTGGCTGAGATACAGGATCGTGGCGATCTCGTCGCTGGCGATATAAAGCTGCTCATTCAAAGCGGCCTTCAACTCTTGAGGGGAGCGGAAGCCGTGGTTGTCATCCATTCCTATCTCCTTCCAAATCTTGCACCGGCCCGTTTTAGGCGGAAACGTCTTACAATTCCCCTAACCAGACGGAAATAAACTGCTGGGGTGGCGGCAGAAGAACTGCCAGCGCACCCCATAAGGTTACTATTAATATCTATATACTCATATTTTACTGCGTTAATCCCCCCCGTGTCAAACGTATTTAAAAGTGTCGAGAAAGCGCAAGATTTAACCTAATCATAACAATCCGTTCTCACGCGATTAACCTTCCTGAGATAGGATGGGAAAAATATATCTTGTCGAACGAGATATGGTAGGCGTCACGGGGATAGTCGAGAATCCCGCACAGACCTTTAAGGTCTTTCTTGAGGAGATGCGATGAGTGAGAAGAGTAAGGTTTTGTTTCTCTGCACTGGAAATTCTGCTCGCAGCCAGATGGCGGAGGCGTTCCTGAACAAATACGGCGGCGAGTATTACGAGGCTTTCAGCGCCGGCCTCGAGCCGAAAGGCATCCATCCCTATACGATCCAGGTGATGAACGAAATCGGGATGGATCTCTCCGGACAATCCTCCAAGGGCGTGGATGTGTTTCTGGGGAAGAAGCTGATGCATTATCTCATCACGGTATGCGACCAGGCTGAAAAGAATTGCCCGACCGTGTGGCCGGGCGTGAATTATCGTTTGCACTGGTCTTTCGAAGATCCAGCCGCTTTTCAAGGCTCACCGGAAGAAACGCTGGCCAAGTTCCGCGAGGTGCGCGACCAGATCGAGCAGCGAGTGCGCGGCTGGCTGAGCGAAGAGGGCCTGCCCATTTCTGCTTAAAGCTCCGCTTGCATTTGCTGCAAGAGGGCGGGAATCTGTTGAGCCATGTCGTTCCGTACCTGGCGAAAGGCTTCCATTTTTTCGGCGTCGCTGCCGGCGGCTTGAGCCGGGTCGGGGAAGCCCAGGTGGGCCTTTTTCCCCCGGCCCAGCCAGACGGGGCATTCCTCGGCGGCCGCGTCGCACACCGTCACCACCAGATCGAAGGGGGTGGAGCGGAACTCTTCGGCGCTCTTCGAGCGGCCGGCGTGGTGGATGCCGATCTCTTCCAGGGCGATCAGCGTCATGGGATGCACCACACCGGTGGGGCGCACCCCGGCGGAGACGGCTTCCCATTCAGAGCCCATGCGCTGGTTGACGATGGCCTCGGCCATCTGAGAGCGGCATGCGTTGCCCGTGCACAGGAAGAGAACTTTGCGTTTAACGGTCATAGCGTATCTCCTTAATCAAATCGTTTTCATGAACAGCAGTCCGATCCCGCGCCACAGCCGCAGCTCGTCTGTGCGGCGGGCGTAGCGGGGATGAACTCGACCCCGGCCTGGCCTTTCCCCTTGCGCGCCGAGACGGCCAGGCTATAGACTTTCACCCCGGCGGTTTCCCCCGGACTGCTGCGCTGCGCGCGGATGTCACGAAAACCGGCCTGGGAGACCAGGTCAAGGTATTCGCGCTCGGGCAGTGCGCCTGAGACGCAGCCGGCCCAGGTGGCCGCGTCCTGCTGGAGTGCGGCGGGCATGGAGCCGTCCGTCACCACGTCGCTGACCTCCAGGCGCCCGCCTGGCTTGAGCACGCGGTAGGCTTCGCGAAAGACTCTGCCCTTGTCTTTGGTCAGGTTGATCACGCAGTTAGACAGGATCACGTCCACGCTGCCGTCCTCTACCGGCAGGGATTCGGCCTGGCCGAGGCGGAACTCCACCTGATTCAGGCCGGCCTTTTCGGCGGCCTGGCGCGCCCGGTCAATCATGGACGGGGTCATGTCCACGCCGATGACTCTCCCCTGGGGACCCACCCGGCGCGCGGCCAGGAAAGCGTCCAGCCCACCGCCGCTGCCGATGTCCAGGACCACCTCTCCCAGGCTGAGGCTGGCCTGCCCCACGGGGTTGCCGCAACCCAGGGGAATCTCGGCGGCTTCCTCTGGCACGTTTTGCAGGTCGGTTAGCGAATAACCCAGGGCAGCCGGGCCTTCGGCTTCCGTCTGGCAGCAGGCGCTTTCGCCTTCGGCGCCAGACGAGCAGCCGCAGGCGCCTTTGTTTTGCGCCAGGGCGCCATAATGATCCTGCACGGCGGCGTGGACGCCGCCGGCGGGCCGGGTGCCCACGGCCACGAAGACGCTGATGCTGGCTTCACGCTGGCCGGCGGCGAGCGCCTCGGGCTGCCCGGAACTCGGCGCAGCAGCTCTGGCCGGTGCAATCCACGATCACGTTGACCAGGCCGGCGGCTTCGAACCATTCCCGCACCTGCTCGCGCTCGAAGCCCAGCCAAACATCGGCCATCTCCGCCTTGAACCACTCGTAAGCATGGGCATCCATGTCCGTGAGCACCAGCCGGCCGCCCGGCCGCAATACGCGCGCCATCTCGCGGATAGCGGCTGCGGGGTCTGGAGTGTGATGCAGGTACATGTTGGCAAAGGCCGCGTCCAAACTCTCGTCGGGAAGGGGCAGCGCCAGGCCATCCGCACGCTTATAAATCAGATTGGTGAACTCCTGGAGGTTGTGGCGCGCCACCTCCAGCATGGCTTCAGAGCCATCTATTACATGAACCTGGCGCACCAGGGGCGCCAGACCGGCGCTGAGGAAGCCCGTGCCCGCGCCTACGTCGGCTACGACCATTTCCGGGCGCAGATAGGCCCTCGCCAGGGCTGCGTCTCGCACCGCTTCGGTAAAGTAACCGGAACGGATGTGGTCCCACTTGCCGGCGACCCGGCCAAGAATGCTTCGGAAGATGCAGGGGTCATGCTCGTCATTCTAGTTCTCCTTGCAGGTGTGAATTTATTATATCGCAAAAATGCGATTTAGTGGATAAAAAAAATTAGCAAGCTCCACTGCTCGAACTCGCCAGCGCAGCAGCCGGGCAGCCAGCCCTCGATCTGTTCCTTGAGCCAGCGAATGCCTTCGGGGTCCAGGCAATAGCAGGTGGCCGGCCCTTCGACCTCGCCGCGGATCAAGCCGGCTTCGCGCAGCACCTTGAGGTGCTGGCTGACGGTGGACTGCACCAGGGGCATCGTCTCCACGATCTCGTAGGTCATGCAGGTTTGCCGTTCCGCCAGCGTCTCGATGATCTTGAAGCGCACCGGATTGCCCAGCGCTTTGAGCATGCGCGCCAGGCGGAGCTTATCGGCGGAAATCTGGATTTTTTGGGGGCTCAAATGGGCCATAAGTCGCCTCTTTATATCGTAATTTTACGATATAAAGAGGCGTTTGTCAAGATTCTATAGTCTTTATCCGGAGGGCTTTTATGCCTTCAGGCGCCCGGCTTCTCTTCCGGCGGCTTGAGCGCTTTGAAGCTGCGGTAGATCAGGAGGTCGTATACGATCTTGAGGCTGCCCGAGATGAAAAATGGGAAGCTCAGCAGGGCCGCGCTGCCGAAAAGCAAGCCGGTGAACAACGGCGCCAGCGCCGCGCCGATGGTGCGCGCCGTTCCGGTGATGCCTGAGGCAGCCGAGCGCTCGTCCGGGGAGACAACCGCCATGGTGTAGGATTGGCGGGTGGGCACGTCCATTTGGGAGATGCTGAAGCGCAGCAGCAATACGGCGATCGCCAGGGGGAGAGTGGGCATCAGCGGAACCAGGATCAGCAACAGGTTAGACGGCAGGTGGGTGAAGACCATGGTGTTGATCAGGCCGACGCGC
Organism: uncultured Chloroflexia bacterium; assembly: GCA_963702935.1. Lineage (GTDB taxonomy): Bacteria > Chloroflexota > Anaerolineae > Anaerolineales > Anaerolineaceae > DAOTWA01. The sequence goes on along the minus strand of OY969772.1, from coordinate 4,683,018 downwards.
CCGGCCACCCAGGCGGCGCTCAGAGCCGAGATGCCGGCCAGCAGATTGGCTCCAAAGAAGATGCTTCCCAAGACGGCCGGCTCCACGCCGAAACGCCTGTTGAACCAGTAGGCCACCAGGCTCTGGATCACGAATCCGCCGGCGAAAGCGTCCAGGCTAAAGAGCGCCGCCAGACGGAACACCACGCCGCGGGATTGGTGCAGCCCCAGCACCGTTCGCTCGCTTCTCTGGACGGAATGCACTGCCGGAAGCGGCTCGATCCCGGCGGACAGGCGGGTGAACAGGATGCCCAGCACGATGCCCATGGCAGCATAGCCCAACACGATGACGCGATAACTATCCACGGGCAACATGCCCCTGGCCTGCAGGATCTGCGCCAGCGATCCACCGCACAAAGCGCCCAGGGCGGTGGAAAAAGAGCCTACCAGGTTGTACCAGGCGAACACCTGCGTGCGCTGTTCGTCAGGCAGGAGCTGAGTCAGAGAAGATTGCTCGATGGACAGGAACGGGCCGACTTCGTTGCCGCTGGGACTGATGACGCCGATGGTCGCGGCCGTCACCAGAAGGATGAAGTTCCCGGTTACGGCAAACAGCACCCCGGCGAAGACCATCAAAGCGGCGCCGGCCAGCAACATGCGGTGCCGGCCAATGCGGTCGGCGTTGGTCGTGATCCACAGGGAGATGACCGTGTCGCCTACCAGGGTGAGCGTCAGCAGCAAGCCGATCTGACCGTCGCTCAGCCCAACCTGAGCCAGAAAGAGCACCAGCACTACCGACAGGAAACCATAAGCGAAGAGGCGGGCGATGCGCGTGGTAAAGAGCAGACGCCCGTCGTGGGGCAGGTCGCGCAGGGCCTGCGTCCCGGGGAGATTGATGATGTGAGTGGACAAATTTACCTCGATTTTTCCCGTTCGCTGAATTATATCCCTACCGCCCGGCGCTTGAAATCCAGACTTATTTGGATTATCCTGTAAGCTGGCGCAGGTGAATAAAAAGAAACCTCGCGTCCCCGCGAGGTTCAGAACTGGAGAGACTTCATGAAATATGGCTTTGTATTTCCCGGAGGTGAGGCGCGCACGGCGGCGGAGTTTGCCAGCGAGGCGGAGCGGGCCGGTTGGGACGGCTTCTTCGTGTGGGAGCCGGTGTGGGGCAACGACGCCTGGGTGTCCCTGACGGCGGCGGCCATGCTCACGGAGCGCATCCGCCTGGGCACCATGCTCACGCCCCTGTCGCGTATACGCCCGTGGAAGCTGGCCAGCGAGACGGCCACGCTGGATCGCCTGTCGAACGGGCGGGTGATCCTGTCCGTCGGCCTGGGCGCGGTGGATACCGGCTTCGCGGAATTCGGGGAGGTCACCGAGCGCAAGACGCGCGCCGAGCTGTTGGACGAGGGATTGGAGATCCTCACCGGCTTGTGGCGCGGGCAGCCTTTCAGCTATACCGGCCAGCACTACCAGATCCAGGAGGCTCATTTCTACCCGCCCCCGCCGCCCGTACAGCAGCCGCGCATTCCCATCTGGGTGGTGGGCGTCTGGCCGCGCATGAAATCCATGCAGCGCGCGCTGCGTTACGATGGGTTGCTGCCCGCCGTGAAGAAAGAGGACGGCACTTTTGCGGAGCTGACGGCCGAGGATATCCGCGCTATGAAAGCCTTCGTAACGGAGCGACGCGGCGAGTCGACCCCCTTCGACATTATCATGGAAGGGAAGACTTCCGGCGACGACCAGGAGCGGGCGGCCTCGCTGGTGCGCCCCTGGAAAGAGGCGGGCGCTACCTGGTGGATCGAAGCCATGTGGGACGCGCTCGACCAGTCGGACGGCCTGGAAACTGCCCTGCGACGCATCCGGCAGGGGCCGCCGCGCGTAGATTGACGCCGGGCAGACGGGTGCGCGGGTGAAACGGGTCCTCCGGGATGCCTTGCTGATCTTATCCCTGGGCGCATTCATCGCTATTCTGGCGATGATCCTGCCCAGGTTGATCGAGATGCTTCAGATTCACTGAGGGGATTTCATGCTCCATCCCATTTTCCAAAGCAGAAGGGGATTCGAAAGCAATGCGGAAAAAGCAGCTCAGCGTAGTCGTATTCGTCCTCTTTTTCATTGCGGCAGCCCTGGTCGCCTGGACGGTTTTTGGCCCTCGCCAGGCGCCGCTCAACTCTTCCCAGACGGTGGCCTTCATCGACGTGGGCCAGGGCGATTCCGCCTTGATCCGTGACGGGGCCGGCTACGACGTGCTGCTGGATGGGGGCAAGCCAGAGGCCGGCGCAACCGTGGTGGCTTACTTGCGCCGGCAGGGCGTCGGCGAGCTGGACGCCGTAGTGGCCTCTCACGCCGACAGCGACCACATCGGCGGGCTGATCGACGTCTTGCAGGCCAACGACATCCGCGTTCGCCAGGTGCTTTACAACGGCTACGCGGACGACACGTCTACCTGGAGGGATTTCGTGGCAGCCGTTCAGGCCAAAGGCGTGCTCCTGGTGCCCGTTCAGTTTCCTCAGGAGCTGGATTGGGGAAAGCTGCACGTGCACGTCTTGAACCCTGCGTCGGGATTGCACGACCCGGAGACCAACGATGCCAGCCTGGTGCTGCTGGTCGAGTATGGCGCTATGGATTATCTCTTCACCGGCGATATCGACGCCGCCATCGAGGCTACGGTGGTGGCGCGCGGCACCCCTGTGGCCGCGGAAGTGCTTAAAGTAACCCACCACGGCAGCCAGTATGGCTCCAGCGCGGCTTTCCTGGCGGCCGTCGACCCCCAGGTGGGGGTCATTTCCGTCGGAGAAAATTCTTACGGGCACCCTTCCAGCGCGACGATCACCCGCTTGCAGGCGGCGGGCGCATCCGTTTGGCAGACGGATAGCTCGCAAAACATCCTGATCGCCAGCGACGGCGCCAGCTATACGATCCTGCCGCAGTCCGGCGAGTTTAGCTCCAGCGGCAGCCTGCCGGTGGAGCCGGCGCCCACTTTCGCATCCACGGAGGCCTTTGCCAGGTCCGGCAAGGTGGTGATCACAACGATCTTCTCCAAGGGGACGGGACAGGCGCAGCCGGACGAGTTCGTAGAGTTCCGCAACCAGGACGACGTGCCCATTCAACTGGCGGATTGGACGTTGGCGGATGAAGCCAACCATGTCGTCAGCTTGCCGCCTTTCGTGATCTCTCCCTATCAGGTATGCCGGGTGTACACCAACCAGGACCACGCGGATTCGTGCGGCTTCAGCTATCATTCCGAGGTGGGCATCTGGAACAACGACCACGATCGCGCGTACTTGAGAGATGCGAGCGGGGAATTGATCAGCGAGTATGGCTATTGATTAAGAGTTTCATTAGAGCTCGTGCTTATCTCTTGCATTTCAGGGGATAATCTGCTATTATAACTCCAGACGAACACTTGGGTGCCCCCCTCACCCAGGTGTTTGTCCTTTTAACGGCCAGTGGTCGCAGGTTGTGGGGGAAGGATCAGTGGGAGGCTACCTGACAGGAAAACGGCTCCCCAATTTGTTTCAGGCTTTGCCAATCGGTCAAGAGCAATTCGATGCCCAGGTTTGTGTGCAAGTGTTGGGGCATCAGATCAGAGAAGGTCGTCACCCAATTGGCCTCAGCGGGAAGATCGGAGGCCTTCCGGCAAATTTCCTCCATGACCTCCTGCGGATTCGAGCTGCCCTCTTGCAAGTCTACCTGAACTCCCAGGAATTTGTAGAAATGCGCGGCGCCGTAAGCGTCGGTGAGGACATACCCGTTCCAGGAGAAATGATAGTTTTCCAGGGCCCCCACGAATCCTGAGTTGAGCGACCCGTCAGAATTCAGGGCGAAGGCATTGGCCAGGCCGGCGGCGCGGATCTTATCCTGAAGCTGCGCGGTGGGGTACAAAGGAATATAAGTAATCTGGGGCTGGGTGGGGATGTAGAGGATCAGGCCCAGGTTGGCTAAAGCCGGTTTGGCAGCCTGAAGATCGTCGGCCAGGATGAGCACCACAATACGCTGCCCCGATCCTGGGGGCAGTGCGGTCGTTCCCGCCGGCTGAGCGGAAGGTAGCTGTAATGAATGACTGCCTGCCTGAATTCCTATAATCAGGCAGGCAATGAAGGCAAGTAAAGCCAGAATGATGACGACGACCTTCATAAGTTGTGGTTAGCGACTTTTATCGAAGTCCTTTTGCTGTGATTGGTCGAAGGCGGGTGGCGCTGGCGCACTTGGATTGTTTTGCAGGATTAATTTCCCCAGGACCTCATAAAAGGGATGCAAGCTGTTATTACTGCGAATCAGACTGGAAGCGCTTTCGTTGCCGCCGGTAGCGGGTGGATTCAGGCGGTGCAGAAAAGCGGTGCCAATGTAAAGCTGGGCGCGCAATTGCCGGTAGGCCTTCCTCAACCAGACGGCTTGCGCCTCCGGGTTTTGATAGAGACTGTCCAACTCCTGTATTTTACCAGAAGGCCAGCTTAAATCGGTAATCCAGAGGATACCAGATTTGTCATTGTTGGCCAGCATGACCTGGCGAACTTCCTCGTAATGCCTCAAGATGCGATGCTCGCTGCCATCGGGGGCCTGCAACGGGTCGCCGGTGATGTCGGTGAAGCGGATGCTGATGATGGGGATGCCCTTCAGGCCGCCCGCGTCGTAGAGGCCCTGTAGAAAGCGCAGGTCGTCCAGGTCTTGCCCGGAGGGCGTGGGCGGCAGGGGGGTCAGCCCGCCGGCCACCAGCAGCAGCGGCAGCAGCCCGGCTTTTTGAAGCTCGGCCTGGGTGGCGTTCAACAGGGCGGAATAGAGCCGGGGATCTGGCGGAGCGCCCCAGCCCTGGCGCGTATTGGCGCCGGGGAAAAGCTCGACGGCCTGCAAGGTGCTGGGGTAACGGCGCGCCAGGTTGGCCACGAACCAGGCCGTCATCACCGGGTCGGGTCCCTGGGAGGTGCTGGCCCAAGCGGGCGCGTCGCTGATGCTGATGGCTACGGGGAATTGATAGTCCGCGGCGATCTGCATGGCTTGGTCGAGGGTGTGGAGATCTGGCTGGCGGCTCGCATCCGGCCACTGCCTGGCCCAGTCGAAATCGAGCTCGATCCAATCCAGCTTCAAATCGGAGGCAGAGGCAAGCGCCTGGCTGACGAGCTGGCCATCCTGGTCGAGGCGCGCCCCGTAGCCGAACTCGGGCGAGCTGGGAGTGCCTCGGGCGGCCTGGGCGGCAAAAGCGGTACCGGTGAGTCCCAGGAGGGCCAGGAGGACTGCCAGGGAAATCCATCGCATCTTCATGCCCCTTCTACCGGAGGGTTATCCCTAAGACGCCCAGGAAATAGCCTGAGACCAACCCGGCGAAGGCGCTGCCCAGCACGACCACCGGAATCCAGGACAGATTGTTTTCGTGGAAAACCCCGTAGGCCTGGCGAATACTGTTCTGGACGAAGGGGGACTCACTCATGAGTGGGATCATCCTGTCCCAAAAAGCGATCTCGGCCCGCGTCATGATCGATTTCAATAGCATGTTCTCCTCCGATGCCCACTTCAAGTCGATTGGTGTGTTTCAACGAGAAGTAGTGATTTTAATAATCTTGCCGGTATCGCTGGCGACCACCCTGACGATGTTCGTCAGAGCTTTCCCGTCGGCGGTTTTTGCGTTGCTGCGAAAGGTGAGCAGATAGCTGGCGTCTTTCTGAGCGCCCAGCGACTGCGCCTGTACCTTGGGCTGGCTCCCAGACATTTCAGGAAAGCGCTGGTAGACCTGTTTGCAGATCTTCTCGATCGTCCTGGCATCCATAGATCACGTGTCTCTCAGCGGGCGTTGGCCGCATACCGCAGGCGCTTGCGCATGAAGGCCGGCAGATCCAGGTTGGTGGCGGCGGAGGTAATCTCGATGTTGGGAACTTCCTGCGGAGTTGCGGCGGCTGCCTGCGCGGCGGGTGGGGCCAGCGGGACGGGTGTTGCGGCCGGGGTGGGCGAGGGTTGGGTGCGCATCTCGGCTGGCCTGGCCGGGCGGACTTCTTTGAGAGCCTCATCGATGGGGGTGGCGCCCAGGCCGGTGATGATCAGGATGGCTTGCGTGCGGTCTTGCATCTGTTCGTTGTTGACCACTCCCGGGATGATTTCGGCGTGGTTGCCGGTCTGCTCCTGCAAATAGGTGAGGGCTTCGGCCACTTCAAAGAAGGTCAGGTCTGAGCCGCCCGTGAAGTTGGCGATGATCCCGCCCGCGTTTTCGATGCTGACCAATTCGAGCAGTGGGTGGTTGAGAGCCCGGTCGATGGCCTGGCGAGCTTTGTTCTCCCCTTCGCCAATCCCGATGGACAGGAACGAGCCTCCGCCCATCTGCATCAAGCGCCGAATGTGGGCGAAATCGACGTTGATCATGCCCGGCTCGGTGATCAGCTCGGTGATGCCTTGGATGCCCTGGCGCAGCACGTCGTCGGCCATGCGGAAGGCCAGCTCCATGGGCAGGTCGCGCGAAGCGGCGGAGAGCAGGCGATCGTTGGGGACGGTGATGAGCGTATCCACGTAGGGGCGAAGCTGGGCCAGCCCGGCGTTGGCGTTGCGCTGGCGGCGGCCCATCTCAAAGGAGAAGGGGGTGGTGACGATGGCGACGGTCACGGCGCCCAGGGCCCGGGCCACCCGGGCCGCGATAGCGATCGAGCCGGTGCCGGTTCCACCGCCCATGCCGGCGGTAAGGAAAACCATGTCGGCTCCTTGCAGAGCTGTGCCAATCTCGCGATAACTTTCCTCTGCCGCGCCCTCCCCGATTTGAGGGTTCCCTCCGGCTCCTAAACCACGGGTGAGCCGGGGCCCCAGTTGAATCTTGGTGGACGCCAGGCTGCTTTCCAATGCCTGGTGGTCGGTGTTTGCGGCGATGAAATCAACGTGATGCAGACCAAGCTCGATCATACGATTGACGGCATTGCAGCCACCTCCACCCAACCCCATCACTTTGATGACGGGCATGCGGGCGGTAAGGGGCGTATGATGGATAGGATTGGAAGTCATTGTCAGATTCATGGTTCACCTCTCTGCCAGTTGTGTTGCAATACTTGTGCCATCTCCTGCGATTCTCTCGACCAGGCAGCCTTTCTGGCGCAGGCTCGTCAGAGCCTCTTCGGAGAAGGCTTGCGTTCCACCGACTACGGTCACCTGGGCAGCGTGGCCGGCCTCTTCCAGGGAAAAGCCCACGGTGGGCTGGTGCTTCTTGACGAAAGGCCGGATGATCTCCAGGTGCCAGTCGGCCACTCCCCAATCGTAGTGGGGCAGGAGGAGATAATGTTGGATGAAGTGCTCCTCCTGGTGGGGAGGGTTGCCGGCGTGGGCGCCGGCGTTCTTCCCGGAGGCGTTTCCGGAGCCGTGGGCTACCCACTGCCGCAGCGCGCTGGCGGCGCTCAAGGTCTTTCCCTCCTCAGACGAGTACCAGGCTTGCTGCTTGAAGGGGCCCTCCGGGCTGCTGGCCAGCAGCCAGAGGTTGCACGCGACGACCTCAGAAGGCACCGGCTCGAGAGCGACCCCCGGCGTTCCCGGTTGGTCGACGCTCTCGCCCGCCATGAGCCTGGCGATGGCCAGGCCGGTTTGCGCGTGGGCTTCCGGGTCTGCGACCGGGCGGGCGTCGTAGAGGCGCTCCCAGGGGCTGCCGGCGCCGAAGAGCAGCATGGGACAGGTCTTGCCAAGCACCATGCGGGAGACGGCGTTGTACCAATCAAAGATGCGAAAGCCGCGCTGGTCCTCTTCCCCTTCGGGGGTGAAATAAGGGCGCGCGCCGGGCCAGCGTTCCGGGCCGCCGGCTCCCCATTGGAGGGGCTGGCTCCCCGTCAGCACGTAGGCTGAAAGCACCAGGCTATCCAGGGAGCTGTTCTGTTTACGGCGCAGGAGGGACTGCAAGGCGGTGCACAGGAAGGCCGTGTCCCAATAATTTCCACCCGGCTCGAGTGGCGGGAAGACGGGCGCCAGTCCGCTTTGGGCAGCAGCGTCTGCCAGCGGCAGGTAGTGATCCAAAAAGCGCTCGACCAGGTCTTCTTGCCCCCAGGCGGCGTCTTGCCAGGAGCGGCGCGCGTTGGGCTGGTCGAAGAGCACCAGGTAATGGACTCCCCATTTAGCGTAAGTCTCGAAGAGCACGCGCAGGTCGTCTGCACCAGGCAGCCTGGCCAGGGACAGGTCGAAGCGCAAGATCGGCTCGATGTGGGCTTTGATCAGGCCCGCCAGGAAGGCCTCCGGCACCGCCCGGTCAGCGGGTGCCTGTAAGACCAGCCAGGAAGCGCCCAGGGAGCACAGCTCGGGCAGCCAGGTCTGGAGGTCGTTCTCGCGATAATGCAGGGTATCGGGGAAGTAGTGAAAGCCCAGGCGAGTGTTTTGAGAAGGGAGAGGAAGGGAGTCCATTATCGCACCAGTTTTTCCAGGAGAAATCAGTTGAGCTATGAAGTAGCAAGATGCGTGCCAGTCTCCGGATTCGGAAAACCTCTGCTATAATTCCAGGTGTATGATCCTCGTTACAGGCGGCACCGGCTTCATCGGACGGGCATTAATCCGTCATTTAGTTTCAATGGGAAAACAAGTGCGCACGCTGATCCGGCCGTCGCCGAAATCACCGAATTTGCCCTTGCGCACCCCGGTGGAAGTGACGGTGTGCAGCTTGAACGATGAACGAGGGTTACGGGCTGCCATGAAGGGGGTAGATATCGTATACCACCTTGCCAGCGCAGAAAACATTGGTAGTCGAGGCGACCTGATGTCCGTGGACATCCAGGGCACTCAGGCGGTGGCCCAGGCCGCGAAGGATGCCAACGTCGAGCGCCTTTTCTACGTCAGCCACCTGGGTGCGGACCGGGCCTCGGCCTTCCCGGTGTTGAAGGCCAAGGCGATCGCCGAGAATTACATCCGCCAGAGCGGCGTGGATTACACCATCCTGCGCTCTGCCGTCGTGTTTGGGCCCCAGGATGTCTTCTCCACCGGCCTGGCGCTTTTGCTGCACGCTACGCCCTTTTTCTTCGTCCTGCCGGGGGACGGCAGCACTTTGCTCCAACCGCTTTGGGTAGAAGACCTGGTGACCTGCATGACCTGGGCGTTGGAGGATGGCGAGACGCGCAACAAGATCTTCGAGCTGGGCGGCCCCGAGTACCTTACCTTCAGGCAGATCGTGGAGGCGGTGATGGGGACGCTCGGCATTCAACGCCAGATGGTGCCCTTATCTCCTGGCTACTTGCGCCCGCTGACGGTCACACTGGAGCATTCTTTTTTGCACTTCCCGGTTTCGGTCTTCTGGCTGGACTACCTGGCGACGAACCGCACCTGCGCTTTGGATACGCTTCCCCGGCAGTTCGGGTTGATGCCGGCCCTTTTCTCTCAACGATTGGAGCACCTCAAGGGGCAGCCCTGGGGGCGAAGATTGCTCAAAATACTGTATCAACGCAAAGGAACGAGATAAAGGTATTATGGGATTGCGAGCTTTTTGTGTCCACGCTCACTTTTACCAACCGCCGCGCGAAGACCCGCTCACCGGCGTCATCCCGGTCGAGCCGGGCGCAGCGCCTTACCGCCACTGGAACGAGCGCATCTTTCAGGAATGTTACCGCCCGAACGCGCTGATCGGCAATTTCCAGCGCATGAGCTTCAACATCGGCCCAACCCTGTTCGACTGGATGGCCGGTTACGACCCTGAGACGACCAACCGCATCGTCTCCCAGGATCGCGCCAACGTGGAAACCTACGGCGTCGGCAACGCCATCGCCCAGGCGTACAACCACACCATCCTGCCTTTGGCCAGCCGCGCGGATAAACAGACCCAGGTGATGTGGGGGATAGCGGAATTCCGCTGGCGGTTTGGCCGCGACCCGCAGGGCATGTGGCTGCCGGAAACGGCCGTGGACCTCGAGACGCTGGAAGTGCTGGCAGAGAATGGCATCCAGTTCACCATCCTGGCTCCCTGGCAGGTGCGGGGTGAGCGCGTGGATACCCGGCAGCCTTACCTCGTCAATCTGCCGGGGGGCAAGAAGATCAGCGTATTCTTGTACCAGCAGGACCTCAGCACGCGCCTCAGCTTCGACCCGGGCGCCACCATCAACGCGGACTACTTTGCGGTCAACGACCTGCTACCCAAATACGGGGCCGGCCAGAGCCCTTCCGGCGACCCGCAGATCATCCTGGTGGCGTCTGACGGCGAGTTGTACGGCCACCACCAGCCCTTTCGGGAAAAATTCCTGGCGCACCTGCTGAACGGCGCAACGCACGGGCAGGATATTCAGCTCACTTACCCGGCGCTGTGGTTGAGCCGATTCCCGGCGCGCCGCGCGATCGAGATCCTGGAAAATACCTCGTGGAGCTGCCACCACGGGGTCACGCGCTGGATGGGGGATTGCGCCTGCACCCCCAACAACGCCTGGAAAGCCCCCTTGCGCAAAGCCTTGAATGCCCTGGCGGCCGGCCTGGATGCCTGCTACCAGGAGGCGTTGAAGCCGTTTATGCTCGACCCCTTCGCGCTTCGCGACCAATCCATTCACGTAGTACAGGGGGAAAGAACGCTGGAAGACCTGGTGAATTCTGCGGCCGGGAAGAAGCTGGCCGAGGACGACCTGCGCAAGATCGGCTGGCTGCTCGAGGCGCAACGCGAGAGGCAGCGCATGTTCACGTCTTGCGGCTGGTTCTTCGACGATTTCGATCGCATCGAGCCGAGGAATAACATCGCCTACGCGGCCCAGGCGGTGTGGCTGACCTACCGCGCCACCGGAGTCGACCTGGCGCCGCAAACGCTGGCGCTGCTACGCCCCGTGAGCAGCCAGCGCAGCGGCCTGCGCGCCAATACGGTGTTTTCTGGCTATTTGAGCCGCGCTAGAAAACTCGCAGGCCAAGACCAGAGGGGGTCAATCGGCCAGGGCATCCAATAATTTTTCCACCTGATAGCCGGATTCCTCGCTGGCCTGCCCCAGCCGCGTGACGATCTCGTGCGAAGTGATGACCTGCTCGATCACCTCGCTGGAGCTGCGCTGTGGATCCGCGCTGCAATCGACGATCGCCAGGAGCATCATCCACCACAAGAGCTCGTCGAAGGCTTCCTTGTTGAACCACAGCACGTCTTTGTAGCGGTTCACGCCCAGGAATCTCTGGATCTCGCTGCTCTTCAGCCAGCCTTCCAGGATGCTCCGGGTCGAATCGGCGGCCTTGCCCTCGAACCAGTGTTGCTGGTCGGTCAGCATCTTCAAGGTATTGAGCACGTGCCAGGCTGCGCCTTCGTCCATGCCTAAGGCCTGGACGGTCTCCACGACCACCCGGCCCAACCGCCATTCGTCGATCCAACTGCGGCTGATCTCTTCGTATCCCGTGGGGGTGATGAGCTTGCCCAGCTCATGCACGAACAGCCAGCCGAACATGGCCGTCCACACCGTGGGGATTTCCCGCAGGTTTTGGGTGAGATACTCCATGGCCGCCGCGTAGCGGCGCGAGCCGGGCAGCGGATAGCGCGTAGCCAACACCGGCAATTGCAGCAGTGTTTCCAGCTTCCGGCGCAGCTCTTTGCCGATCTCATTTTCATCCCCGCTGCCATGCGCATAGCCCTTGATTTCCCCTAACATGCGCACGGCTTTCCATTCGGCCTCCTCTATCAGGCTGCGATTGAGGGTCTCTTCGGGCTGGCTGATGCGCGCTTCTAACAGGCGGTGGAAGAGGTCGGCGTTGACCACTTCCTGGAAGGGGTGCAGCACCGGCTGCAAGACCAATTCTTGCAGCGCTTCCTGAATACTGGGCACTCCCCGGCCGTTGAGGTATTCGTTCAACTGGCCGTACTGGCGCCATTCGTTGTCTTGCACCTCGCGGAAATCCAGGAACACGTAGGCTTTATAGGCATTCAGCTCTACGTACAGGCCCTGCTCGCACAGCTCCTGGCTGTTGCGCAGGTATTCCAGGCCGCTGGCCTGCTCGCGGAAGATGGTGAAATAGTCCCCCTGGGCGTGCAGCCCCAGGCCCTCGCCCAACGTCCTCTGCACCACGCGACGGCCGTCTCCCTGCGTATTCTTCACGCTGAATCCGACCGAGGTGCGCACCCAGCCGTGCGTGCTGGCATATTTATTGTGGTAGATCACCAGGCCGTGCTCGCCCTCCGCGCTGTTGGAGTAGGCGTACACGTCTTCGTTGACATTCCCCTCGGGGGTGTAGAAATCGTACAGCAGGAAATTGTCCACCCCGGCGAAGACGCGGCGCTTGTGCAGCAGCGGGAAGATCTCGCGCTCGTGGCGCTGGACTAAAGCTTCATCGGGGGTCTCGTCCCAATAGGAACGGCGGAACTCCATGCCGTATTTCTCGGAATAGCCTTCGATTTGCCCGTGGCCGAACATGGGCAGGCCGGGGAAGGTGGCCATGACGGTGCAGATGCCGAAGTACTTGTCCCCCTTTCCGAACTGGTCGACGGCGGTGCGCTCGTCCGGGTTGTTCATGAAATTGACGAAACGCTTGAGGATCTCCGGCTCGAATTCGAGCGTGTTCTTCATCACCATGCGGTACTTGGCGTTGTCTTCATCGCGCATCATGTTCATGAAGGCGCTGTTGTAGACGCGGTGCATTCCCAGAGTGCGCACGAAATAACCTTCCATGAGCCAGAAAGCCTCGGCCAGCAGCAGGGTATCGGGGGCCTCCGCGGCCACGCGGTCCACCACCTCGCGCCAGAATTCCTGGGGCAGGACGGCGTCGAATTGCTCGCGCGTCAGCCCGTATTCGGCCCGCGAGGGAATGGCGCCGCCGCCGCCCGGCTCCGGGAACCACAGGCGTTGGTAGTGCTTTTTAGCCAGGGTCATGGCCGCGTCGAAGCGGATCACGGGGAAGCGGCGGGCGACGTTCAGGATCGTCTGGATGATGGTTTCGCGCACCTCGGGATTGAGGTAATTGAGCTGGGCGGTGTCGTTCCAGGGCATGCTGGTGCCGTCGTTGCCGTGGTAGATGTACTTTTCGCTGCCGTTCGAGCGATCCACGCGCTTGAAGACGACGGCAGCGTCCGAGCGGTTGTAATAATGGTCTTCGAGGTAGATGCCGACGCGGCTGTCCTCAGACAGGTCTGGGCCGTTGAAGGAGTAAGAGGGGAAGGGGCTGGTGTCCAGCGAGACGAACCAGTCCGGGTGCTCGACTACCCAGGGAGAGTCGATGCCCACGTGGTTGGGGACCATGTCGCTGCCCAGGCGCACGCCGAAGCGCCAGGCGTGGTCGCGCAGATTCTGGTAAGCGCCTTCGCCGCCCAGGTCGTCGGCGATGCGGTAGTCGTAAAGGGAGTAGGCCGAAGCCACAGCGTCCGGGTTGCCGCACAGCTTCTTGATCTTTTCGGAAGCGCGGCTGCGCTCCCACAGGCCGATCAGCCACAGGCCGGAAAAGCCCCGGCGGGCCAGGGCCTCTAACTCTTCGTCGGGGATTTGATCCAGGCGGGTGATGCTGCGCTGGTGCTTCTTGCTCAACTGATCCAGCCATACGTAAGCGTTCTTGGCCATCAAGACCAGCCTGGGCATCCACTCCTTATCCGGGCTGAAGCGTTCCGGCTCGGCGCCGAAGCGGCCGTAGACCGGAACGAGCGCCGGCCCCGGCCCGCCCTGGAAGAAGAAGCGCTCCTCTTCCTTGATGAGATCCAGGCTGCCCAGCAGGCGGTAGAGGAATCTGCCCAGCAGGCTGCCCCATCGCTCGCGGATGTATTCGAGCTGGCCGGTCAGGGAATGGGGAACGGCGATGGCCGGGCTGCGCAGCATGTCCACCAGGTTCTGGGAATCGGGGCCAAAGGTGGGCTGGGTATCGAAGAAATCGTGCAGGCTGGAGATAATCGCCTTGTAAGCGGTGTCTTTCTCCAGGTCGGTGGCGTCGAACAATTCGATATAAGGAGTGAGGGCCGGGTTGCTGTTCTCGATCCACAGCATCAGCATTTCTTCGAGCAACACTTCGCGGTTGGGCACGCCGTCGGTCTGACCGGCCAGGTATTCTTTGGGGGACAGCTCCTGGTGGTAAACGGCCAGGGTGGGGAAGTCGTCCGCGAATTTCAAGAAGGCCTTGTCCACTGCATCCTGCCCGAGGCGGCCGTCCAGCCATTCCAGGGCCTGGGAGGCCACCCGGAGGTTCTTTTGCTGGCGGAACAGATCCACCACGTAATGCATGATCTCGTCGATCATGCCCATGGCGTTGATCTGTCCGGCTCTTACGGCTTGCTCAGGGAAGCGCAAGAGGTCGCGTTTTTGATTCATCTTTTGCGCAAACAGGCGCGCAGAGCGGAAATCGGCGAAAACAACGCTGCCGCTCAACGAGAACAGCGCCTGGTCAAACTGGTAGAGATCACGCGCTTTTCGCGAAACGTGAAATTCCATGATGCCCCACTCCTTTCAAGCCGTAAGGGTTTCCTTCATTATAGCATCCAGGCTGAAATGAGAGGTCTATTCCGGAAGGGTTTGTCCGAATATCCAGCCTTCCACCTGGCGCAGGATCTCATCTTGAGGCTCCTGGAGCGGAAAATTTCCCAGGAGGACGTCCAGCATCCCCAACAGCCCGACGGGGGCGTCGAAACGGTCTTCTCCATCTCGCCGGGGCCCAAAGCCTTCCTCGATCTCTTGCGCCAGCCTGGCGTCCAGGCGCACAGAGGCCGCCGCGGCCCAGGCGAGGAGGGTCGGGGCGTTGGCAGCCCGCTCGGCCTGCACGCGCTTCCCCGAGCGCTGCCCTTTGCGCGCCCTGGAAAACCGGATGGCTAAATGCGTATAGAATTCTGCCGGGTAGGATTCGACGAAAACCACCCAATAGGTATTCCCCGGTTGAAGCTGCGCCAGGGCCATCCAGCGTTTGCGCGGGTGGCTGCCCCAATCGGCGCGCGCGACCAGCAGCGGCCTGGGGATTCTTTCCGTCATAGGCGCACAGCTTGACTCAAAACTCGAGGAGCTGGGAGAGCGCGATCCATTTTCCAGACTGGCGCTCCACTTCCACGCCGGACTGAATCAGGCCCTTATGGAGCAAAGCCTCCACGCCGCGCTCGAGCTCTGCACGCGGCCAGCGAAAGACCCGCGCTGCCTCTTCCAGGCGGGCGGCGCCCACCGACAGGAAGTAGCGCTCCAGGATGGCCCGGCGCGCGGAGCGCTCGCCGATCACGCGCGCCTGCTCGGGCAATTCCGGGAAATGCCTGGGCACCAGGTCGTAAATGAAGGCGTAGTGCCAGGCGCCGGCGTCGCACGTGCCGGTCGGCAGGATCTTGAAATCGATCTGGAGGTCTTCCAGCGCGCGATTGAAGCGCGAATTGCTCTCGCGGCTGGTCAAATGGGCCGCCCGGCGCAGGCTGATCGTATCCAAAGGGCCTTCCTTCAAGAGGGCTTCGTAAACGCTCCTGGCCTCCTGGGTCATGCGCCCTTGCTCGTACTGCAACAGGTAATCTTCCTCGGGCGAGCCGTAATTCTCCGAGAGGGCGTAAAAATAGGGCGCCATCTCCAACGAGATCATCGTGTTGCGCCGGCGCAGCACGCGCGCGTAATACCAGCGGCGTTTTCCCAGCAGGCCGTCCTTCCAGCCCCAGGTGACGTGGCCGGGGTCATCATGCTCGTCTGCCACGGGCCGGTCTCCAGCGGCTGCCACCCACAGGCTGGGGAGCAGGATATTGGCGTTGGGCCAGAAGAAGACGAAGCCGCGCTCGTTGACGTAATCGACGGCTTGATCGGGAGTTCTTGAGCACCCATGGCGGGCGCGTGCGGTAAGTCTTTGCCCGATATTCTGTTAGCCGTTCCGCTGCCAGCAGGGTCATTCTAGCTTGCGCAGGATGTGCGTGACGATGTTCGAGCCGCTGCCGCCGATATTCTGCGCCATGCCCACGCGCGCGCCTTCCACCTGGGTCTCCCCGGCTTCTCCGCGCAACTGTTGCACGACTTCCACGAGCTGGTACATGCCGGTGGCTCCCACGGGATGCCCGCGCGCCTTTAGCCCGCCGCGCGTGGCGACCGGAATGCGGCCGCTGGGGGTGATGTGGCCCTCCAGGCCCAGGCGGGGGCCCTGGCCTTTCTCGGCAAAGCCGCAGGCTTCCAGGGAGAGAGCCGCCATGATGGTGAATGCGTCGTGCAATTCGAAGAAATCGATGTCTTCGGGGCCGACCCCGGCCTGGGCGTAAGCCTGCCGGGAAGAAAGCTCGGCGGCCGTCAACCACAGGGCCTCCTGGCGGCCATGCACGGCGGTGCTGTCGGTGGCCGAGCCCGATCCGGCCACGACGACCCTGGGGCGGCCGTTGGGGTGGAGCGTATCTGCCGGAACGAGCACGGCGGCGGCGGCTCCATCCCCCATGGGAGAGGCGTCGAACAGGTTGATCGGCTCGGAAATCATGGGGGCGCGCGCGTAGGTCTCCGCGGCGAGAGGCTCGCGGAAGCGCGCAAAGGGGTTGTGCACCGCGTTGGCGTGGGCGTTGATGGAAAATGGCGCGAAATCGGCGTGCTTCCAGCCGTATTCGTACATATAGCGGCGCATGATCAGAGCGTTGATGGCCACGAAAGAGAGTCCCTGGTCCACTTCCCAGTCCGCATCGGCGGCGGTGGCCAGCTCAGCGGTAATCTCCGCGTTGGGAGAGTTGGTCATCTTCTCCACGCCCACGACCACGGCGCTATCCAACGCCCCGGAGGCCACGGCGACCAGACCGGCGCGAAAGGCAGCCGATCCTGAGGAGCAGGCCGATTCGAACTTGGCCGCTTCGGCGTAGCGCAGGCCCACCCAATCCGCAACCTGGGCCCCCAGGTGCTGCTGGTGATTGGCCGAGCCGGAGAGCATGTTGCCGACAAAGACGGCTTCCACGGCTTCGCGCTGGGCGTCATGCAGCGCATCCAGGACGGCCTCGCCGGCCAGCTCGCGCAGGGATTTTTCCCACTGTTCTTCGACTTTCGTCTGTCCGATTCCGATGACCGCAACTTCTCGCATGAGTACGGTAACCTTTCTGGTTCGCGTTTGAGTATCCCTATCTGGTCCCCCAGCACCTTTCGAATGGAACGCGGATAAACGCGGATCTTTCATTTTTTACGGTCCTAACGATGGGTACTTTTCCGTGTTTTCAGTGCTTGTCCGCGTCCCTTACTATGAAACGGTCGGGTAACCAGTATCCCTATTATAAACCGGCCGCCTGTCAGGAACTATCAGGGTTTCCTGAAAGCCTCTCTGGAAGCGCTTTTCCGCAGGAAGAACCTCACAGAAGATGGAGGGCGGCTTTCGAAGCCGCCGGGAAGGTTCTCTTGTATAATCTCCAATCATGAAGAAAGCGTGGCGCCCCCTCCCCGGTTGGCCGATCCTGGTGGGGCTGGCCGGGTTGCTGCTCCTCTCGGGCTGCACCCATTTGCCCGTCAGCGGTCAGCCGGCCGGCCAGCCGCCAGAGACGAGCGAGACGGCTTCTGCGCCCACGCGCACCCCCTTTCAGCCCCTCTCGGCTTCCCCCACGCTCCCGCCTTCCCCTAAGCCGGAGGTGACCCCCACGCGCCCGGCGCAAATCTCGGTGGGGCTGGACGCCTCCGTCCCGGAGGAATTGAGGCGGGTCGTGCAAGACGTGGCCGGCGACGCGCAAAATGCAGAGCTCCACCTGGGAGTGGATGACGGCGAGGCACGGCTTCAGGCCATCCAATGGGTGTACGCCCTGGTCGCGCCCTTTCCGACGGTCGCGGATGGCGTCAGCTCCAGCGACCTGCGGGCTGCCTGGCGAGGCGCAGGCGGAGGCGCTTTCGCCGGGCGGCCCCTGCTGATGGAGGCCAGCACGCTGGCGGCCTTCAGCGCGCTGTGGGGAGCGCCCGCCGCCGGCGCGGTGCGCGTGCTGCCCGCGCAACAGATCCTCGATGCGGCCTGGGCCGAGCAGCCGGCCTGGGCCATCGTCCCGTTCGAGGCGGTCGAGCCGCGCTGGAAGGTGCTGGCCGTGGACGGCCAGTCTCCGCTGGAGAAGAGCTTCGACCTCCAGCAATACCCGCTCACGATCACATTCGGGCTTCAGGGAGATGCCGCCCAACTCGAGGCGCTGCGCCAAAAGCTGGGCCTGTCGTCCGGGGAGCAGATCTTCCCTGCCACCAACCGCGACCCTGCGAAGCTGACCGTGCTGGTGATGACCGGCACGACGGCTCTGACGCGCGCCACGGCCTACGCCATGCAGCAAAACGGCGTCGACTTTCCCGGTAAGGACATCGCCGCCTGGCTACGCGGGGCAGACCTGACGCACATCAGCAACGAATCCTCGTTTACCCCAGATTGCCCGCCGCCCGACCCCATGCAGACCTCCCTGCGCTTTTGCAGTAGCCTCAGCGCCATCGGCTTGTTAGAGAGCGTGGGCACCCAGATCGTCGAGCTGACCGGCAACCACGTCAACGATTATGGCCCGGAGGTGTTGCTCAACAGCATCCGGCTGTTCCGGCAACTGGGCTGGCAGTATTTTGGCGGAGGGGTCAACCTGGAAGACGCGCGCAAGCCGCTGTTGGTGGAAAACCACGGCAACCGCCTGGCCTTCATCGGCTGCAACCCGGTCGGACCGGTGAATGCCTGGGCCACGGCCACTCAAGCCGGGGCGGCTCCTTGCGACCTGGAGTGGGAAGCGGGCGAAGTTACCCTGCTGCGCAGCCAGGGCTACCTGCCCATCGTCACTTTCCAGTACAATGAGTATTATCAGTTCCTGCCTTCGGAGACGCAGCAACGCGATTTCCGCAAGATGGCCGCCGCCGGAGCCGTCATCGTGAGCGGCAGCCAGGCGCACTTTCCGCAGGGAATGGGGTTCTACCAGGGAGCTTTCATCCACTACGGCCTGGGAAACCTGTTTTTCGACCAGATGGATTATCCCAAGGTGGGCACGCGCCGGGAATTCATCGACCGGCACGTGTTCTACGACGGCCGTTACCTGGGGGTGGAGCTGCTGACCGCTATGCTGGAAGATTACGCCCGCCCGCGCCCGATGACGTTGGAAGAACGCCAGACGTTGCTGGGAGACGCCTTCGGCGCCAGCGATTGGGAAAGACACCCGCACGAGCCCAATCCTTGAGGTCGCCTCCCAAAGAAGGAAAGAACTGGCTGCCTGGCAGTCTAAAGGAAGGGGAAGCGGACGAGCGCTAAAAACACGGAAAAGAAGATAATGGCTGAAAAACCACCCATTTGTTGAGGCAGTAAAAACAAAAAATCTGCGTTCATCCGCGTTTATCAGCGTCCCTTTTAAAAGGGCTGGTGGTTAGGAAAAGAATTCTATTATTAGGAGGCTGGAAATGCAAATCTACGATATTTCGTTGACCATCTCCCCTGATCTGCCCACCTGGCCGGGAGACCCGGCTATCCGCATCGAGCGCTTCTCGAAGATGGAGGAAGGCGCCATCGACAACGTTTCCCTGATCGCTATGGGCGCGCACGTCGGCACGCACATCGATGCGCCCTATCACTTCGTCCAGGACGGCATGCGCGTGGACGACCTGGACCTGGAAGCGCTGGTGGGCCCCGCGCAGGTGGTGCGCATTCCCGATGGGGTGGGGAGTCATCACGGCGGAGGTGATCGGCGGGGCGGGTATCTTGCCGGAGACCCGGCGCGTGTTGTTCAAGACGCGCAATTCGGCGCTGTGGGTGCGCGGAGAAAAGCGCTTTCAGGAGGATTTCGTGGCCGTGGACGCCGGCGGAGCCCGGCTGCTGGTGGAGATGGGCATGAAGCTGGTCGGCCTGGATTATCTCTCCGTGGCTTCGTACCAGGAGCCGGTGCCTACCCACCAGATTCTCCTGTCTGCCGGGGTGATCCTGCTGGAGGGTGCCGATCTTTCGCGCGTTCCCGCCGGCCATTACACGCTCTACTGCCTGCCCTTGAAGCTGGGCGGCGCGGAGGGCGCGCCCGCCCGGACGATCCTGGTGACGTAGAAGTTCAGCGGGGAGTAATCAGGGTAAATCCGCCATCGATGATAAGGGTCTGGCCGCGGATCATGTGGGCCGCCGGGGTGCACAGGAAGGCCACCAGGCCGGCCACGTCTTCGGGAGTGACCAGGCGTCCGGCCGGAGTCAGCGCCGCCGTCCTGGAGATGATCTCCGGGTCGCCCATGGAACTGAAGAATTTCAAGGCGTCCGTCTCCACCAGGCCGGGGGCCACCGCGTTGACGGCAATGTTCTTGGGGCCCAGCTCCACTGCCAGGTAGCGGGTGAGCGCTTCCAGGGCGGCTTTGCTGGCGCCTACGGTCACGTAATCCGGCAGGACGCGCTGCGAGCCGGGGCTGGAGATGCTGACGATGTGCCCGCCGCCCCTGGCCTCCATGAAAGGCACCGCCCGCTGGGCCTCGAAGAGCAGCGCGCGGGCGTTTACGTTCATAGTGCCGTCCCAGCCGTTGGGCTTCTGCTGCAAGGCGGGGCGATTGAAGCCCAGCGCAGCGTTGCTAACGAGGACATCCAGCCCGCCGAAGCGCGCGCCGATCTCGTCGAACAGCCGGTCGATGTCTTCCGTCTTCCCGACGTTGGCGCGCATCAGGAAGGTCTTCCTGCCCATGGCTTCGATCTGGGCGGCGGTTTCCTCGGCGGGCGCCTGGTTGCGCACGTAATTGACGATCACGTCTGCGCCCAGGCGGGCAAAGTGCAGCGCGATGGCGCGTCCGATGCCGCGCCCGGAGCCGGTGACCAGCACGGTCTTTTGGGAGAAGGGGAGAGAGGTTTCCATGGGAACTCCTATGATTGGGAAGGTGGAATCAGGGAGACGGGCTTGAAAAGGCCGGAATCGGCTTCGGCGATGCGCTCTGGGCCGAGGCGCCGCACGGCGGCTTCCACGGCGGCGGCGTCCTGCTTGAGCCGGCCCACGTCGACCCCCCGGCAGTGATCGCCGAAGAGGGCCAGCCAGGCGCGGCTGCGCCGGAACACCTTGATCGCGCCGGGGTAGTTCCCGCGCCGCACGTGATAGTAGGCCACGGCCACCTGGAGGATGCCCCGGTAGAGATCGCGCGCCGGGCCGCGCTCCTCTCTCCAGGCCGCTTCCAGGGCCTCGTGAGCCTCGAAATATTCCCCGGCGTTGAATAACGCGATGCCTTGTAAGGCCAGGGGGTGTAACGGGCCACTGCATGGATCGGTTTGGATCGTCATGGCAAGACTGACTTATAATTTTGGATGAGGTCGCGCGCCCGGCTCTACGTGAGGAAGGCCTAACTTAGCGAAAAGCCCGGCCGCCAGCGTGGTTTTGCCACAACCGGCCAGGCCGACCGCGGTGATCCTTCGAGGGGGAGAGGCAGGAGAGGATAACATAGTGATGAGCAAAAAGATTATAGCATAGGCTGCTACAGGATCATCGCTCGGGCAGGGGTTTTGTGATACGATTCACGCGGATCCCTGCCATGAATTGCAGCGATCTATCTTACCTTCTGAGAGGGTATTATGTTCGACTTGCCTGATTCCGAGATGCTCGAGCTGTGTATGCAGCACAATTTTTGGACCTGGTCTGCCCAGGCCCAGGTGGACCCCATTCCCATCAAGACGGCCAAGGGCGTTTACTTCTGGGACGTGAACGGCAAGCGCTACCTGGATTTCAACTCCATGGTCATGTGCGTCAACATAGGCCACGGCGACGAGCGCGTCATCGAGGCCATCGCGGCCCAGGCGCGGGAGCTGCCCTTCGCCGGCCCGCAAATGGCTACCCGGCCGCGCGCGTTGTTGGGCAAAGCGCTGGCCGAGATCACGCCGCCGGGCCTGGATCATTTCTTGTACACCCTGGGGGGCGCGGACGCCAACGAGAACGCCGTGAAGCTGGCCCGCGCTTATACCGGGCGGCCTAAGATCCTGGCGCGCTACCGCTCGTATCACGGGGCCAGTTACGGGGCGATGGCCCTCACCGGCGACCCGCGCCGCCTGGCCTGGGAGCCGACGGTGATGCCCGGCGTGGTGCATTTTCTGGACCCCTACCGCTACCGCTCTGCTTTCCACCGCTCGGACGCGGAGATCAGTGAGGAAGAATTCGCGCAGGATTACCTCAATCACCTGGAAGAGATCATCACCTTCGAAGGCCCGCAAAGCATTGCCGCCATCCTGCTCGAGACCGTCACCGGCACCAACGGCGTCATCGTTCCGCCGGAGGGTTATTTGCAGGGGGTGCGCGCCCTGTGCGACAAATATGGAATTTTGTTGATCGCCGACGAGGTGATGAGCGGCTTCGGGCGCACCGGCCGCTGGTTCGCCGTGGAGCATTGGGGAGTCAGCCCGGATATTATGACCATGGCCAAGGGCCTGACCTCGGGTTATGCGCCCCTGGGGGCGGTGGCCATGCGCGCCGAGATCGCGCACTTCTTCGACCAGCGCCCGTTCGTGGGCGGATTGACTTATAACGGCCATCCCATTTCCCTGGCGGCGGCTCTGGCCACTATTCAGGTCATGCACAGCGACCACCTGGTGGAGCGGGCCGCAGCGATGGGGCGCGTGATGGCCGATATGCTGGCGGAACTGGTCGAGCGCCATCCCTCGGTCGGAGAGGCGCGCTCCATCGGCCTGTTTGGCGCTGTCGAGCTGGTGCGGGACCGCCAGACCAAAGAGCCGATGGCCCCTTACAATGGCAGCAGCGCAGAGATGGCAGCCTTGCGTAAATTCATGTTGGCTCAGGGTGTTTTCGTTTATACTCACTGGCATACCGTTTTGCTGCTCCCGCCGCTGATCATCACCGAGGAACAGCTCGCCGAGGGTTTCGCCGTGTTGGAGCAGGCCCTGGAGATCACGGACCGCGCGGTGAAGAGCGGCGGATAGCCCCTCCGCAGACGTTTCTCTTATGCAACTTTTCTGGCGTTCAGGCATCAGATAGAGTAGAGAGACCCTAAAGGTCTCCGCAGACCTTTAAGGTCTTCCTCCAGGAGTCATTAAATTATGGAACTGAATCTGAATAGTTTTTCCAATCAAAACTCGAACGATCACGACGACAACGTATCCAAGGTGCTGGTGCTGGGATCGGGGCCGGCAGGATTTTCGGCGGCTCTATACGCGGCCCGCGCCGAGCTCAGCCCGGTCGTGCTGACCGGGATGGACTTCGGCGGCCAGGCGGCGCTGACCAACGTGATCGAAAACTATCCCGGCTTCCCGGATGGGGTAGGCGGCTCGGAGCTGGGCGAGCTGTTCCAGAAGCAGGCCGAGCGTTTTGGCG
This sequence comes from uncultured Chloroflexia bacterium, assembly GCA_963702935.1. GTDB lineage: Bacteria > Chloroflexota > Anaerolineae > Anaerolineales > Anaerolineaceae > DAOTWA01. The sequence continues at coordinate 4,660,011 of OY969772.1, read as the reverse complement.
CCAAAGTAGAAATGGACACGGCCACGGAAGTCGATCTTTCTCGCCGGCCGTTTAGCATCAAGGGCTACAACGGCGAGTATCTGGCCGAAACGCTGATCGTCACCACCGGGGCGACGCCGGTGCACCTGAACGTTCCGGGCGAGACGGAGCTGACCGGAAGGGGCGTGTCTTATTGCGCCACCTGCGACGGCTGGTTCTTCAAAGAGAAGAAAGTAGTAGTGGTGGGCGGCGGTGACAGCGCCCTGGAAGAGGGCCTCTTCCTGACCCGATATGCTTCCTCGGTGACCCTCGTCCACCGGCGAGACAGCCTGCGCGCCGGCGCGATCTTGCAGAAGCGCGCTTTTGATAACCCCAAGATCCATTTCGTGTGGAATTCGGTGGTGACCGAGGTCAAAGGCAAAGAGGCAGTCGAGGTGGTGCACTTGCGGGACGTAGTCAGCGGCGAGGAAAGCGATCTGGCCACGGACGGCGTGTTCATCTTCATCGGCCACGTGCCGAATTCGGGCCTGTTCAAGGGCCAGGTAGAGATCGACGAGCGCGGTTATATCCAGACAGACAAGCTCATGCACACCAGCGTGCCGGGCGTGTTCGCCGCCGGGGAAGTGACCGACGCGACCTACCGCCAGGTAGTCACTTCGGCGGGCATGGGCGCGGCGGCGGCCATGCAGGCGGTCAAATTCCTGGAACAGCAGGTAGAAAAAGTCTAGCTCCCCGGCAGTTCCGCGGAATGGGACGCGGACAACGCGGAAAAGAAGAAAAAGGTAGAAAAAGACAGGGCCGGTTTGCGCCGGCCCTGTCTTTTTAATTTCATGCCAGGCTGAAGTTCTTCTGCGCCATTTCTGCGATGGACTTGCCGATGCTGATGGAGGCGGTCGCCGCCGGCGAGGGAGCGTTGAGCACGTGGATCATGTGCTCGGCCTCGACGATGCGGAAATCGTCTGCCAGGAAGCCATTCGGCTCCAGGGCCTGCGCCCGTACGCCGGCCCCGCTGCGCTGCACGTCTTCGAATTTCAAGTCGGGCACCAGCTTTTGGGCCGAAGTGACGAAGGCGCGTTTGCTGAACGAGCGGTAGAATTCCCCAAAGCCCATCTTCCAGTACTTCATTCCCATGCGCCAAATCCCCCATAGAAGAGGTATTGGAGCACGTCTCCGGGGGAAATGGCGCCCATGGTATAGCCTTCGCGCTTGAAGGCCACGACCGCATTGGGCCCCAGCTCCACTCCGCCGCGAATCATACGCGTAAAGTGCACTCCCAAGAAGGGGAAGCGGTCGTCCGGCACCGGATAGACCAGGTTGTGCACCAGGTCTTGTCGCTCGGGGCGGACTTCGTAATATTCCCCGCGGAAGGGCACGATTTGTAAGCCGGGGTTGACCCCGCACATCCTGGCGATGCGATCGGACTGCAAGCCTCCGCAATTGACCAGGTTGCGGCAATGCACCTCGCCGTGTGCGGTATCCAGGACGAACTCGCCTCCCATTTTGTGGAAGCCCTTCACGCGCGCTCCGGATTGCACCACGCCTCCGCATTCTTGCACGATCTTGCCATACGCCTCGGTGACGGCAATGTAGTCCACGATCCCGGTTTGAGGCACGAAAAGCCCGGCGACCCCAAAGGCATGTGGCTCGATCTCTTTGATCTCCTCCTGGCTAAGCCGGCGCAGCCCAACCAGGCCGTTGGCCTGGCCGCGCTTCTCCAGCTTATCCAGGGCGGGCAGCTCGCTCTGGCTGGTCGCCACGACGACTTTCCCGCAATTGTCGTGAGGAATGTCGTGCTCCTCACAGAACTTGTACATGGCCAGGCGGCCTTCCACGCAGTTGCGCGCTTTTAGCGAGCCGGGCTTGTAATACAGTCCTGAATGGATGACGCCGCTGTTGTGGCCGGTCTGGTGCGCGGCCAGGTGGTCTTCAGCTTCGAGCACGATCAAGGATAGGGAATAGGTGGTTGCCAGCGCCATGGCTGTGGCCATCCCTACGATTCCGCCGCCGATGATGGCAATATCGTACTGCGTAGAATCCATCGTTTTCCTCTCCACACATCAAAGTTTTAATCCCGCCATTGCTTTTTCTCCGGCAGGTTTCCTGCCAGACTAAGCACCTCTCAATTATAGGCCAATTGCGAGAAAGTGCGATAAAAAGGGTTGGATTTATGAGACCCAAAATAAAGACCTTCCGGTTAGCTAACCGGAAGGTCTGTTCAGGATCGAAGCAGAAATTCGGGGGTTTACGGAGTGGGGCTGGGAGCGCTGGTGGGGGCCGCGCCGCCGGCGACGCCAACCCAGGTGAAGACGCGCGTGGAACTGGCGTCTCCAGCCGGTTGCCAGATAGGGTTCCCGTCCTTGTCAGAGCCGGTCTGGCGCACACTCACCACCGACCAGCGGAAGACGTGGGGAACGTTCTCGTTGGGCCGGAAGGTGGTGGGCACGATGTACTTTTGATCCGTGACGTATTCCACCTGTTTGCCGTTCCCGGCGGTGACGTCTTCGATGGTGACCGCGTAGGCTTCGTTGGAGCGCAGCGTGCCTACCGAAGACCACTGCAAGGTGATGGTGTCGTCCGCCAGGGTAAACCCTGCGCCGTCAGCCGGCAACAGCAGGTTGGGAGCGCCATAGGGCGGCGGGGTGGTCGGTGTGGGCGTCGTCCCAGGGGCATTGCGCATACACAGGGGAATGACGATGGGCTGGCCTTCGTACACCGTATCCGACACCAGGCCGTTATATTCTTTGAGGATGTCCATGCTGATGCCGTAATTGAGCGAGATGGAAGAGAGGGTATCGTTGGCCTTCACGGTGTAATCCACCTTGTCACAAGCGGCATCCGCGGCTTCGGTGGCGTTCAACGTCCCTGTGGGTTGCGGCGACGAGGTCGGGGTGGGCTGGGGGATTTGCAGCGACTGGCCGACGACCAGAGTGTTGCACTCCGCAGGCAACTGGTTGAGGGTGATGATGCTCAGGGCTGAGACCTTGAAAGCGGCCGCAATGGACAGGCAGGTGTCTCCTGAGGCTACTTTGTAGGCGACCGGCGGCAGGGGGGTAGCCGTGGCTTCCAGGGTGGGGGTAGGTGTGATGGTGGGGGTGGGGGTGATGGTGGCCGTCAGGGACGGCGTTGGGCTTGGCGTGGGGTCGGTGACCCGCCCGAAGCTGCGCAGGCCAAAGTACACGATCGGCAGCGCCCACCACGATGAAGAGGGCCAGGAATCCCAGGGCTGCCGGAAGGCTCAGGGTGACTTCTGGCATACGCGAGCCCTGCACCGGCTTGGCAGAGCGGGCGGCGGCCTTAGGATTGATCTCGCTGCCACATACCAGGCAGCGAGTAGCATTTTCGCTAAGGCGAGAGCCGCAAGTTGGACAGAGTTTTGCGTTTGAGGAGGTTGTTTCTGGACTTATAGTTTTCTTCTTGTGTATTTTGGGATTATACCATGCCTTTTTAAACATCTGGCAATCGCGGGGATTTGTCAAGGGGCCACGATCTTATGATCTATTTTCAGACCTTCGCAAAGGCAACAGGCTGTGATATCCTCATAATAATGGTCGCTTATAGCTTATATCTGCACATTCCCTTCTGCCGCCACCGCTGCGCCTATTGCGATTTCAATACTTACGCCGGCCAGGAGGGGTCAATCTCAGCTTACGTGGAGGCGCTATGCCGCGAGGCCGTCTACGCGGCGGAGAACGCCCCCGGGCGCCTCCCGGTACACACCATCTTCTTTGGCGGCGGCACACCCTCGCTGCTGCCTATTTCCGGCTTGCGAGCCATCCTCCAGACGTTGAGCGATCACTACGACTTGCTGCCCGGGGTCGAGATCAGCCTGGAGGCCAACCCCGGCACCCTTTCGCCAGATTATCTGCGCGAGCTGCGCCAACTGGGGGTCAACCGCCTGAGCCTGGGAATGCAGTCGGCTCACCCGGACGACCTGCGCCTTCTGGAGCGCCAGCACGATTTTTTGGACGTGATCCAGGCGGTGAAGTGGGCGCGGCAGGCGGGCTTCGACAACCTCAACCTGGACCTGATCTTTGGCCTGTCTTTTCAACCGTTAGAGCGCTGGAAATCCACGCTCGACCTGGCTTTGGGCCTGGGGCCGGAACACCTTTCCCTCTATGCGTTGACCCTGGAGCACGGCACGCCCTTTCAACATTGGGCCGAACGGGGATTGATCGCCGAGCCGGACGGCGATCTGGCAGCCGACATGTACGATTGGGCGGAAGAGCGCCTGGAAAAGGCCGGATACGTTCATTACGAGATTTCCAACTGGGCGCGTAGGTCCGCCAATGGCGAGGCGCTGGCCTGCCGCCACAACTTGCAATACTGGCGCAATCTGCCCTACCTGGGCCTGGGAGCGGGCGCGCACGGCTACGCGGGGGGAACCCGCACGGCAAACGTGCTCGGCATCGCGCCGTACATCCAACGCTGCGCAGTGGCCGGCGCGCACGAGTTTCCCGTCACCCCGGCCACGGTAAACGTCACGCCCATCGATCCCTGGACGGAGATGCAAGAGACCATGATGGTCGGTCTGCGCTTGACGGAGGAAGGGGTTTCTGACCGGCGCTTTGCGGCCCGCTTTGAGAAGCACCTTTTGGACGTTTTTCCTGAGGAGATCGGCGACCTCACCCGCCTGGGGCTGTTGGAGTGGGCCGGCGCCGAGAAGGAGGTGCTGCGCCTGACGCAGCACGGACATCTATTGGGAAACCAGGCCTTTCTACGCTTCGTGGGGGAATAGAATCAGCCTACGGTCACTTCGGTGCCGTAACCAATGCGCGTCCAATCGTCCGGACTCGACACGGGGGTAAGCCAGCGGAACAGCCACTTGGCTTCTTCGGTGCGCATGTTGACGCAGCCGTGGCTCATGGGGATGCCGAAATTGTTGTGCCAGTAAGTGCCGTGGAAGGCCACCCCGGTCTTCGGCTCGAAAAACGAGGCCCAGGGCACGCCGGGCAGCTCGTAAGCTTCCACGTCCGAGGTGAGATTGCCATCGCCCATGTGCTTGGAGGGCATCTTGGTCTGCACGTGGAAAGTGCCGCGCGGCGTCTCGGTGGGGATGCCGTTCGGATAGGGCGGGGGGGTCTGTATTCCCGAGGAGATCTTGGTTTTCAATACAACTTTGTCGCCCTCGTAAGCGGTCAGGGTCTGTTGGGTCAGGGAGACCTCGACGCGCTTTTTTTCGGGCGGTACGTCCGGCGAGATGGGCGTGAACTCCTCGGCTGTGACCGGTCTCAAGTGGGCGGCGGGGATGTCGTATTCGACTTCGAGCAATTCGTCCCGCAGCCGGTACCAGGGCTGGCCATCCGGGCCCTCTTCGATCCCCATCGCCCAATGGTTCGATCCATAATAAAGCGTGTATTCCGGATTCCATTGATTGGTGCGGATGCGCCGCATGGACTGGCTGAACGGTACGGTCAACTCCACCAACTGGCCTTTTTCAGGAATGGAGGACAGGACGGGGTTCAGGCGTACTTTCACCCGCTCGATGTGCGCGCTGTGGATGTAGCCGCCCCACACCCGGTACCACAAGGGGTTGTATCCCGGCCCATAGGGTGAATTTACTTCGTAATAGATGTGGATCAGCTCGTCCCGGTAACGTTGGCGGACGATCTCACTCTTATCGTTAGGCTGCTTATAGACGCTCACCGAGTAGATGGTAACGCGCGCCAGGTCGCCGGTATCGAATCCTTCCCAAAGGTTGAAGACCGGGCGAAAAGCCAGACTGCTCAATCCCAAAGCGGCTAATCTTTAAGAAATCGCGGCGTGAAATACTACGGTTACTCATCCTGCCTGGATTATACCGAAGAAAATCCGAGCGATCAAGTCGCATTTTCCTGTGCGGAGGCGAAGGCCGTCTTCCTGCGCGCCAGGAGCAGGAGAACGAGAATGCCCAGGAGCAAAACAGCCGTGACCGCCAGGCCGCCTTCGGGGCCAAAACCGCCGCCGTTGAGCAAGGCCGCGCCGGTAGGCTTCATCCTCAACAGAGTGCCGCCCCACGCCGCAGTTCCGCTCACCTGGAAGCCGAATAGATTGCCCTCGGCCCAATTCCAGATGGCGTGCAGGCCGAACACGCCCCACAGGCTGCCTTCGTAGAGCGCATAGAAAGCCATCATCAAGGCAAAGAGGAACAGGTTGAAGACGGCCAGAACACTTAGATCGGGGTTGAGTGAGTGGTACAGGGCGAAGAGCAAGGAAGAGACCAGGATGCCCAGCCACGGCTTGTAGCGCGCTCCAACCACGGGCAAGAGCCAGCCGCGCGTCAGGGCTTCTTCCCCCGGTCCCTGAATCGCCCAGCCCAGGTAAACCAACAGGACGCCGCCGAGGGCGGGCAGGCCCTCGAGCGGAGAAGGAGTTGTGTCCAGGGTGACCCCACCGAAAATCAACAAAATGCCCACCGTAACGGTGAACATGAGCAGCCCGGCTGCGACACCGCGCAGATATTTCGAAAAGAGGCCCTCGCGCAGGATACCAATCGTCCACAGGGGGCGTTTCTCGACGAGAGCCAGCCAGGCCCACAGGAGCAGAAAGATGGGCGCGAAGGCGGTGACCAGGATCAGGATGCCCTGGAGGGCCGACCACAACGCCGAGCTTTGCACCGGTAGCCCGTCAAACAGCGGCAGGAGGAACAGGGCCGGGATGGCGCCGAGGATTTGCGCGCCAAACAGGAAGACCAGGCTCATCAGAATGGCCAAAAGAATGTGCGGCAGGCGCTTTCCACTGCGGGCCAGGGCAAACAGGCGATTATCGGGATCGAAAAAGAGCTGCATCTGTCCCCTCCCTTGGGTCGATTGCCGGAATAAGCTCGAAATGAGGTGCCCTTATTATATCCAGGACTTCGCCTCTTGGCGTGGGGCTTTCTAGTCTCTGCCGTGTAGCTGGGGTTGGATGAGCTGGTAGAAAATATCCACCACCTGCCTGTCGAAATGCTTCCCGGCGCAGCGCTGAAGCTCGGCGGCGGCTTCTGCCAGGCTGAGGGCCTGGCGATAGACGCGGTTATTGACCATAGCGCCGAATGAATCTACCACGGTGAGGATACGCGCTCCCAGGGGAATTTCTTCCCCTTGCAGGCCATACGGATAGCCCGTGCCGTCATACTTCTCCTGGTGGGCGCGGATCAGGGAGGTGATGGGCTTTAGCTCCCTCATCGGCTCGATGATCTCCGCGCCCACCTGAGGGTGCTTCTTCATGACGACCCATTCCTCCTCGTTGAGCGGCCCAGGCTTGAGCAAGATCGAATCCGGCACACCAATCTTGCCGATGTCGTGCAGCAAAGCCGCCCAGCGGATCGTGCGGAGTTCCTCCTGGCTGCAATTCAGGCGCCTGGCGGTCTCGACCGCCCAATCGGCGAGCTGCTGGCTGTGGTTGGCGGTGTAGTTGTCTCTGGCGTCCATGGCGCGCGAGAGGGCCAGCACGGTCTCCGCATAGGATTCTTCCAGCTCCAGGCCGAGGCGGACGTTTTGCATGGCAACGGCCGCCTGCCGGGAAAAGATTTGCAGCGCCTTATGTTCGGTCTCATTCCACCTGTGCGATTGGTCGAAATAGCAATCGATGATGGCCATCAAAAGGTCGTCGAAAATAAGCGGGCACACGATCACGGCCCGGTAGCCTTCGCTCTCTGCCAGGCTGCGCCGCAGAGAATGGGGAGGAAGGGCGTTCACGTCCGGGGTGAGCAGCGGTCCGGCGTGTAAATCACGGCCACTCTCTTCGATCAACTGGCGGATGGCTCCGATCATCTGGCCGAGATACCGGGCAGAAAGCCCATTGGACCACACAAGCGTAGTCTGGCTCTGAAGGTCGCGCTCCAGGACGGCCACGCGATCGGCGCCGCTCAACACCTGGGCGCTGCGGCCGATCACTTCGACCAGATCGCTGGCGGTCAGGCTGCGGTTGACGGCTTTACTGAAGGAGCCAAGCCGGCGCAGGGCCTCGATCCAGGGCTCTTCCGCCGGCCTGTAAGCGCTGATTAGATTTTGGCTCAGGGTCCTACCGTTCTTTTTTCCCTCTTCACCAGAGAAAACCTCGGGGTTTGGGTACGATGACATTTTTCCCTCGGGGATCAGGATAATAGCTTGTAGATCGGGCAACGCGGAGCGTTCCTCCGCGGCTTTGATGAAAAATTGCCCGTAAAGTTTGGAAAAATAACCGTGCAAGAAGCGTGCTAGAAATAACCGCGGGCAGGAGAAATGGTTACCATTTCTCCTGCCCGCGGCAGGCTTTTGGCAGTTGAGAGAGGAATAAGGAGGGCCTAGCTCACCCGGCGGAGCGCACCAGCTTGAGGTTGAGGGTCTTGGCGGTCAGGGCAAACACGCCCATCCCCTTGGCGAGGCTGCCTTCCAGCAAGTCGACGTAACCGAAGTTGATCCAGAGCTGAATGGGATCCAGGTCGAGATAGTTGAAAAAGGGAAGGGTTTCTTTTTCCCGAGCTACCTCGAGCAGAGGATACACGACCACGGCTTCCCGATCTCCGCCTCGAATGGCCTCGAAGTGAAAACGTACCGCTCCCCCTAAATCCTGTTGGCACAAGGCCAATTTTATCAACTGGTCGTAATACGGGATGATGTCTTTCGTGGCCATGTTTTTTCCTTATTACTGGCGTACACGACTGTCCTGGCGCCGAAAAGCACTCAGGCGGCAATTGACTCTCAAGTGAGAAGATCTTCTCATTGTTCCAGTGGCTTAATTTTACCTTACTTCCGGTTTAAAACCTAACGGGTTTCTGAGTGCTTCGACAGGCGTTCCTGAGCGAATGTGATAATTATCACAATAAATGGATGATTGTAATCGGTGAAGAATTGCACTAAAATATTCTTGTGAGAGATACGATCCGGGCACGTTAAACTATTCCTTCGGAGGGGTATATGGCTACTGTTCGCAACATTTTGACTACCAAGGGCTTTGATATCTTTTCCGTGAGTCCAGATGACACAGTCCTGGAGGCTCTCAAGTTGATGACCCAAAAGGGCATCGGAGCCGTGCTGGTTATGCAGGGGGATCGAGTGGTAGGCGTTTTTTCAGAAAGAGACTATGCCCACAAGGGTGTCCTCAAGGGCTGCGATCCAAATGCTCCCGTCAAAGAATTGATGTCCGATAAGGTGTATGTCGTCCATTTGGACGAGTTCATCGAAAATTGCATGGCCTTGATGACGGACCGGCGCATTCGCCACCTGCCGGTCATGGACAATGGCAAAGTAGTTGGGGTGGTCTCGATCGGGGATGTGGTGAAAAACCTGCTCGCCTCTCAGGAATCCAAGATATTATCCCTGGAGAACTACATCCTGGGGAGGGAATATCCCTCGTAACCCCGTGGCATTCAAGGATGACCAGATCCGGTTCCGGTAAGGAGCGCATCCTCACCGGAACCGTTTTTTTGTCTTTTCCAGGGGAGTGGGTAAATGAGAATATTCTTATATGGAGAAGGCCGAACGGAAGGAACTAACCCAGCTGGATGGACGTCTTAAGCCTGTAAGGAGGCACGAGAATGTTTAGCGGTAACAAATCCTATCGCTGGGCGATTTTCCCCGTTATTGGTGCAATGCTCCTGGCGATAGTCAGCACAAACTCAATTGCCACAGCGCAAGCGAGCTGTGGCTCGACTTATACAGTTCAACCTGGCGATAATCTGACGAACATCGCCAACCTTTGCGGAGTAAGCTTGAGCGCATTGGAGCAAGCCAACCCGCAGATCGTCAATACCAACCTGGTCTTCCCCGGTCAAATCATCCATATTCCCCAAGGCGTCATTCCCATTACCGGAGCGTTGGCTCAGGTCAGCTTATCTTCTTATAACGGTGGGCCGGGCGCACAAGTAAAGGTCAGCGGATCGGCTTTCCCGGCCAACACGGCTTTGAACGTCAGCCTTGCCCAGCAAGGGGCCTCGGTAGTATCGACGGCAGCCGTGACCACGGATAGCAATGGCAATTTCAGCACGCAAGTCACCATCCCCAGCAATGCCGGGACCGGCAGCGTGTGGATCGTCATGGCTGCGGCCCAGGCCAGCGGTGGGGCCTCGGCGACCGCCCAGTTCCAGGTAGTCTCGTCGTCCGCCTCCGGGCCGTACACGGTGGAATCGGGGGATACCCTGACAGGGATCGCCGGGCGCTTCGACACCACGGTGAACGCCCTGTTGCGGGCCAACCCGCAGCTCAGCAGCGCCAACATGTTGACGGTGAGAGAGCAGATCGACATCCCCGGCTCGTTGGTCAACATCAACGGGCGAACCGTTTACATCGTGAAGTCGGGAGATTATCTGAGCGAGATCGCCACGAACGAAGGCACGACCCTGGCCGCATTGGAACAGGCCAACCCGCAGATCAGCGACCCCAGCCTGATCTACGCCGGCGAATACGTTTACATCCCCTAGGAAACTCCACAACCTGGGTTTTAAGAGCAAGCGCACCAAGAACTGGTGCGCTTGCAGCTTATTCGAGAATATGGCCGGCGAAGGGCCTGCATCTATTGAGCCGGATCGGCGACGATAAAGCGCACGCCCCAATCCGAGAGACCGTTGCGCTCGATGCAGGTTTGCAAGGTGAGCTGGTGAGCATTTTGGTAAAACCTGGCAAAGACCTGCTCGACGGTGTTTTCCTGGTTGGTGGCTAAATCGCGGAAATCGCTTCGCACGTCCGAGGGTGAAAGGCGCTGGTAATCGGCGATGGCCGAGACGTGGAAATGTTCAGTTTTGCCGTCGCCGTAAACCAGAACCATATCCTGACCTTGCCGCAGGTTGAAGAAATCACGCCCGGATAGAAAGTTGTGGGCCAGCAAGCCAATGGCCCCAAACACACTCGCTTGATAGAATTGCGTGGCCGTGCCGTCCTCTCTGGAGATAAAGTTCGGGTCTCCCCCGGGCTGTTGGACGACGCGCAAGGCCAGGGTGCCCTGAACGTAAAGGCCGCGCAAGGTATCTATCTCGCCATCTGTAACCTGGTGGATGAAGTCGGTTAAAGAGGGCAGTTGCGCCTCAGGCGAATCAGGGGCAGCCTGGGCTTCACTCGTGGCGTTGGCGAAGGGAGTCTGTAAGGGGATGGCGTCGGTTGTATTCTCTGGGGTAGAGGCTAGCTTAACTTGGGTAAGCGAGGGAGTCGCCAGCGTTTGGGTCTGAAGTCCGGAAGGCCCTGGGCGGTTGGGCGCGTTATGGGAGAGGACGTAATTTACTCCGAGCAAACTGATGAGCAGCACATCGAACAACAAAAACAGGCGTTTCCCGTTAAGGATTGGTTTCAATCGGCTACCTCCTAAAGTATAAATCTGGAAGCTCCAAATTCAATGCACCTATAACGTGGTCAGTAAAATCTTCCTTTTTCGAGCAACGGGTACTCATTCTACTGAAGGAGAGGCCGAAGCGCAAGGTTTCCGAAATTCAGATCCGATGTAATTCCCAATGCGTCGAGCAGACGTTGTCGCAGGATCACGCGTTCTGGCGGAACGGGGAGTAAGGTCTCGGTGGCCAGCAGAGGAGGACGCGTGGGGAAATTCCTGCCAGAAGTATAATATGTCTCTCTGGTATTTTATCCATAATCGCATGGAGCGTAAGGATTTACGAAAATGAAAATCGCAGAGGAAGCTTTCCGGTCTCGATTTGGGCCTTGGGCGCTGGTGGCCGGCGCGTCGCGGGGCCTGGGCGCCGAATATGCCCGGCAACTGGCGGAGAAGGGACTGAACCTGGCGCTGGTGGCCCGCGACGAGGGCGCATTGCAGGCGTTGGCGGCGGACTTGAGCTCGCGCTACGCTGTGCAGGTGCGCCCGCTGGCCTTCGACCTGTCCCAGCAGGACACCGCCGCCCGTATCGCGGCCCAGACCGCCGACCTGGAGATCGGCCTGCTGATCTATAACGCGGCCGTAGCCCCGGTCGCGCCTTTCTTCGAGCTTTCCCTGGAGCAGCACCTGCGCGCGATCGACACCAACGTGCGCACGCCCTTGGCGCTGGCCTATCTGTTCGGCGGAGCCATGCGCTCCCGGCGACGCGGCGGGATCGTGCTCATGTCTTCGCTCAGCGCGCTGCAAGGCTCTGCGCTGATCAGTAATTACGCGGCCACCAAGGCGTATAACCTGACCCTGGCCGAGGGGCTGTGGGATGAGCTGCGCCAGGAGGGTGTCGCCGTATTGGCCAGCCAGCCGGCTTCCATTGCCACCCCCCATTACCTGGCGGACCTGCCGGAAGGCAAGCGCAGCCCCACGCAGGCCATGCTCCCGCGCCAGGTGGCTTCCGAAACCCTGGCCGCTTTGGGAAAACAGCCCAGTGTCGTTCCCGGTTGGAGCAACCGCATCGCGTCTTTTGCCATGCGCCGGCTCTTCCCACGCCAGGCGGCCATCCGCCTGATGGGGAGGGTGCTGAGGGGGATGTACTCCCCGCCGTGAGGCGCTACTCTACCCGCAGCACGGCTTTCCCCGGGTACTGGCGGTCGACCAGCCGCTGGCAGATCTCGGCCACTTGACTCCAGGGCGCCTCGACCTGAATGTGCGGGCGGAGCCGCCCGTCTTCGAGCAGCGCGACCAGGCGCGCCAGGCCGAGCGCAGGCGGCTGATTGCGGAGCTCGCCCAGCACCAGGAGACCGGTCAGGCTTGCGCCGGGCACCTGCACGAGCGCGCGCAGGTCGACGGCGATTTCCGGCTCGATCAACGCGGCGTAGGTGACGCACACCCCACCGGGGGCCAGCAGATGGGTCACCGTGGACAGTGTGGAGCCGCCCACGCCGTCACAGATCAAGTGATAAGGGCCAAAGCCGGCCGCAGCCGCCGGGTCGCCCACCACGACCTGGCTCGCGCCGGCTTCGCGCACCATGGCCGCGTACTGGCTGTGCCGGGTGGTGCCGACCACCGTGCCTCCGGAAAGGGTTGCCAACTGCACGGCAAAATCGCCCACCCCGCCGGATGCGCCCGTCACCAGCACGCGCCGGCCCAGCAGGCTGCCGGCTTTTTGGATGGCGAACAAGGCGGTCAGCCCGGCGACCGGCAGGGTGGCGGCCTGGCTGAAAGATACCTTCTCCGGAAGCTCGGCCAGCGCATTGGAGGGAACGGCGACCTGCTCGGCCCAGGCGCCGGTAGGCAGGTACCCCACCACACGCGCCCCGGCTTTTGGCCCCGAGCCGTCCGCCGCCGCTTGCTCCACCACCCCGGCCAGGTCCCATCCCGGCGTGTAACGCTCCTGCGCGGAGAAAGCCCGGCGCACCTCGCCCCGGTTGAGCGAGATGGCCGCCACGCGCACCAGCGCCTGCGAGGGGGCCGGCGTGGGCTGCTCGACCTCCGATAAGATAAAATGCCCCGCAGCCTGGGGATCGGTCACAATGGCTTTCATGATATTTACCCTCTTTCTCCTTTTCGAGTAGAGTACCACGCAATAGGAGGCGCTTGCCTTAAGGATGGATTAGATGCCCTTCGAGGCCGCCTGCCTGGAAAAGGAGGAAATTTCTGAGCCAGCTTGGGGTGTGGATGCGAATCCACCGAGTGCGGCATTTAGTTGTCCAGCTTGTAGGTCACAAAAGCGATGGGGACAACGGTCACAGCAAATACGACGAGCAAGAGGAGTAGCATTTCCAGTTCCTTTCTCAAAGATCACGAACTTCACATAGTGCAACCGGTTGCAGAAAAGCCCTGAAAAAAAGCCGAAAGCGGCTTTGGAATTGCCTGGTGCAACCGGTTGCACCAGGGGCTAAAAAAAGAGCGTCAGGCTGAGGCGCGCACGACCAGCTCGACCGGCATGGTCACGTTGGTCACTGCGCCCGTCTGGAGATACTGGATCAGGCCCTGGGCCAGCAGCCTGCCGGCCTGCGGGATGTTCTGGCGGATGGTGGTCAGGGCGGGGTTGCTCAGCTCCGCGATCGACAGGTCGTCGTAACCTACCACGGCAACATCCTCGGGCACGCGCCGGCCCCCCTCGCGGAGGGTCTGCATGGCGGCGATGGCCATCAAATCGCTGTTGACGAAGACGGCGTCCAGTTGGGGAGCCTGCTCCAGCAGGCGCCGCATGGCCGCCGCCCCTGAGGCGGTGGAATAATCTCCGTGAGCGATCCGGGCCGGGTCGATGCTCTGGCCGGCGGCCTGGTAGCCCGCGAAACGCTGTTGGACTTCCAGCTCGCTGGCCGGGCCGCCCAGGAAGGCGATGCGCTGTCTGCCGGAGCGAATCAGGTATTCAGTGGCCAGCCTGCCGCCGTTGAAGTTGTCTCCGGTGACCGAGCTGTACGTCTGGTTGGGCTGCGGCATGCCCCACACGATGAACGGGGCGCCGATCTCCACCAATTCCTGGATGTGGCGTTGCTTGCGCGCCGCCGTCATCAGGATGAAGCCGTCCACCCGCCCGCTGTCGAGGTACTGGTGCGACCATTGGCTATCGCGCGGGCTGACGTAAGCCACCAGCATATCGTAGCCGTTGGCGTACAGCCCGCGGGAGATGCCGCCCATGATCTCCAGCACGAACAGGTCGTCCACCGAGAATTCTTTGTTGTAGGCGTGGGTCACGAAAGCGATGGTGTAACTCTGCTTCAGGCTGAGCTGGCGGGCCGAGGCGTTGATGCAGAAGTTATTCTCGCTGGCGATGGCGCACACGCGCTCTTTGGTCTTCTGGCCGATGAGCGGGCTGTCGTTCAAAGCCCGCGATACGGTGGACTTGGAGACGTTGGCCAGCCGGGCGATATCCGCGATGGTATGCACCTGTTTCGAGTTCATGCGCTTCTTCCTTGATTATTGCAACCGGTTGCATTATACAAAATTGGAAGACGATTGTCAAGGGGTTTTTCAGACTTTACGGCACACCAGCTCGCCTTTTCCGATGGGCACGACCAGCGCGTCCACGCGCTCGTCGCTGAGCGCCCGTTGCAATATTCCCTGCAAGGCGTCTGGGTGGCTGGTGAGGTTATCGGCCACCAGCAGCCCGCCCTTCACCAGCCTGGGGACGACCAGCTCGTAACAGTCCGCGTAGACGTCTTTTTCCGCGTCCAGGAAGCAGAAGCCGACCCGCTCGTAGGCCGGCAAGAACTGGCGCGCGTCCCCCTCCACCAGGGTGACGCTGTCTTCCACCTGGGCGGCGTGGAACGTCTGCCGGGCGCGCTTCGCCTTTTCGGGCAAGACCTCAAAGGTGACCAGGGCGCGCTGGGTCTGCGCGCAGGCCAGCGCCAGCCACAGGCTGGAATAACCGGCGCTGGTGCCGATCTCCAGGCAGGCGCCGTCGGGCGCGCTAGCCGCCAGCAGGGCCAGGAAGCGGCCGGTCTCGGGCGGAATCTGGCGCAAGCGCTGCAGGTGGGGCGTGCCGTCCTGGCGATCCTCGGCGTCGATGCGTTCGAGGGACTGCATGGTTTCTAGAATGGAAGGGGAAATGGAATGAAACATGATTTGGGAACCTCCTGGCCAATTGTAGGGAGGCGGTGCGGTCAACCCCACTCGCTTCGCTCGGAGGCGCATAAACCACGAAACCGACCACACGCACCTTACCACTGTGGCAACAAAAGAGACCGCGTGATTTGCGGTCTCTTTTATAGTCGGGGCGAGAGGATTTGAACCTCCGACCTCTTGCACCCCATGCAAGCGCGCTAGCCGGACTGCGCCACGCCCCGAGCTTTTCGTTTGGCGCCTCACCCGTGTGGGAAGGCGCTAACGTCCCTGATTTTACATCAACTTACCCGGCGTGACAAGGTTTGAATTTTACGAATCACGGCAGCGGATGCCAGATCAGCGAGAGCACCACGGCCAGGGCGGCCAGCAGCGCGCCGGCGGCCACGAAGATCACGCTGATCTCCGAGACCTCGTGCTTGGTGATCAGATAAGTGGGCAGGCTGCGGAAGACGCTCTGCAGCTCGTTGGCGCTGGTGGCCGTGTAGTAGGCGCCACCGGTCATGGAGGCAATTTGCTTCAGGGTGGCTTCGTCGATGCCGGTGCGGAAGCCGCCGTTGGCTCCCTGGCCGCCGAAGCCCGCCTCCGCCAAACACGCCGCCGCCCTGGAAGCTCTGCCCGCCGCCGAAGGGAATAAACCCGTTGGCGGTGCCAAAGCCGATGGTGTAAATACGCACGCCACGATCGACGGCCTGCTGGGCGGCATCCAGCGGCTCGGGCCCGGCATTGCTGACCCCATCGGTCAGCAAGACGATGATATCCGGCGCATAGGCCCCTTGCGGGCACCGGGGTAGGCTCGGCTGCGGTGGAGTTGGATCGGTCACGCTGGGAGCCACGTTCTTGTCCATCTCTGCGAAATCGCGTCCAGCGATTTCAGGATGCCGCTGCCGATGGCCGTCCGGCGCCCGGTCGTCAGGCTCTCGACGGCGGCTTGCAGCACTTCCGGATCGGTGGTAGGCGGCTGGATCAGCTCCGCGAAGCTGGAGAAAGCCACCAGGCCGATCTGCGTGCTGGATTTCTGGCGCTGGATGAACGACAGCGCGGCGGCCTCGGCGGCCTGCCAGCCGGCTGGGCTTGATATCGTCGAGCACATGCTGCCCGACACATCGATGGCCAGGATGATGGTGGTCTGGTCGGTCGGCACGCTGACGATGGTCACCGGGCGCGCCAAGGCCATCACCAGGCTGGCCAGCGCCAGCAGGAACAGGGCAAAGGGCAGGTGGCGCCGCAGGCGGGACTGGCGCGGCAAGCGCCTCGCGCACCAGAGCCAGGCTGGAATAGCGCACCGCAAAACGCCGCCGCCGGCGCAGCATCCAGACATACAGCCCAATCAGCAGGGGAATTAATCCCAGCAGGAGAAGAAATCCGGGCCAAAGGAATTCCATTGGATTACCTCCAACAGCTCTCCCTAGCTATCGGCAAGATCTCCTTCGCCGGCGCAGGCGCACGATCCCAACCACCAGGGTCATGGCAAGCGGCTGAACCATAGGAGCGAAATAACGCCGCCGATCAGCAACACCAGGACGCTGGCGCCCGCCAAGAGCGAAGTGACTTCGGTCTTTTCAGGCTTGATCACCAGCTGCGGATTGATGTTGTCGTAGATCGTTGAGCAGATCTTGTGCGCTCTCGGCGTTGTAATAAGTGCCGCCGGTGAGCTGCGAGATTTGCTTGCAACAGGTGCCTCGTTCAGCTGGGTGTGAACGGTAAAGCCGTTGACATGCAAGGTGTTCCTGCCGGGCTGCCGATCCCAACCGTGTAGATGCGCACGCCGCGGTCGGCGGCGGTCTGGGCGGCCGCGAGTGGGTCGGGAGTTTCGTTGTTCTCGCCATCGGTGAGCAGCACGATGACGGCCGACGTGTAAGTGCCCTGCGGCACGGGCGTCGGCGTGGCGGTTGGGCGCGGGCGTGAAGATTGCTGTACAAGCGGGTGTCGGGCTCGCGTTGCCGGCGTGATGGTGTTCAGCGCAGCCTGGATGCCGTTGGCCAGCGATGTGCCGCGCTGGGGCGTCAGGCGGTTGATCGCGGCCAGGATCGGCGTCGCGGTCATTGGTCGGCGCCTGCACCGAAAAGCCGCTGTCGCTGAAAGCGACCACGCCGATCTGCACGCTGGGCGGCTGGCGCTGCACGAAATCTTGGGCGGCGGCCTTGGCCGCCTCCATGCGGGTGGGCTTCAAATCGTCGGCGGCCATGCTGCCGGAAACGTCGAAGGCCAGGATGACCGTGCCTTCTACCTTGGGCAGGCTGACCACCGCCTGCGGGCGCGCCAGCGCCACCATCAAGATCGCCAGGCCGGCCAGGAAGAACGCCGGCGGAAGGTGGCGGCGTGAGCCCGGCCCGCGCGCCGTGGCTTCCTGCATGAATGCCCAGGCTGCCATAGCTGGCGGTCAACTGCCGCCGGCGCCGCTGGATGCGTAAATAGATACAGCCCGACGAGCAAGGGCACCAGCACCAGATGAAAAGAGCATGCAGGCCAGATGAATGACATCGTCACTTCTCTGCGCTGCTTGCGTAACGTGCAAAGCGCACGATGGCGCGCACCAGTCTTCTTCGGTCGAGAGCGACAGCACGTCCACGCCGGCGCGTTTGAAAGCTTCGTTCAAGGCTCGGCTTCGCGCTGCTGGGCGGCCTCCGCGAAACGCTGGCGGAAGCGGCGATCGTGGGTGTCCACGTACAACTGCTCGCCGGTCTCCGCGTCTTCCATGATGATCGGGCCGATGTCCGGCAGCTCCATCTCGCGCGGGTCCCACAAGCGCACGGCCAGCACTTCGTGGCGCTGGTTGAGCAAGTTCAGCGGGCGCTCCCAGCCCGGCGCGCTGATGAAATCCGAGATGATGAAGACCAGCGAGCGCCGTCTTGATGGCATGCAGCCCGCCTTCGAGCAGCGGGGCCAGATCGGTGAATGGCGCGCGGGGCAGCTGCGGCTGCTTGAGCAGATCGTTGACCAGGCGCAACACCTGGATGCGCCCGCTGCGCGCCGGGATGGTGCGCTCGATGCGGCTGCCATAGAACATGGCGCCCACGCGGTTGCCGTGGCGGGTCAAAAGCCGCGCCAGGGTGGTGACGAAATCGATCAGCACCGTGCGCTTCAGGCTTTGGACGGCTGCCAAAATCCACCGAGGGGCTCAGGTCGAGCAGGAACCAGGCGGTGATCTCGCGATCCTCGACGTACTGGCGCACGTAAGGCGTGTTCATGCGCGCGGTGACGTTCCAATCGATGTAGCGGATATCATCTTCGGGCTGGTATTCGCGCAGATCGGCAAAATCGACGCCGTAGCCGTAAAACAGGCTGCGGTAATCGCCCTGCAGCAGGCCATCCAGCCGGCGGATGACCTTCCAGTCGAGGCGCTGCAGGATGCGCTCAGGCGTTGTTGCGGACGTTGGCATGCTCATGTAAAGGCACCACCGGGATCGGGATGCGCTCGAGGATCTTTTTCAGCAGATCGTCGCTGGCCACATTATCCGAAAGCGCTTCGTAGGACAGCACCAGGCGGTGGCGCATCACATCCAGGGCCATGTCCAGAACGTCCTGCGGCAGGGCGTAATCGCGCCCGCGCACGAAAGCCAGCGCCCGGGCGGTGAGGATCAGGTTGATCGAAGCGCGCGGGCTGGCGCCAGAACAGAATAGTGTATACGCGCCTCCAGACTCCTTGGCAACGCCGACTTCCTGTCGCGGCGGATCGTGCGAGCGCTGGCAGTCGACGCATCGCGCACGGCGTATTCGATGAGCGCCGGGTCGACGTACACCTGGTCCACCTTTTTTTGCAGGCTCGAGCAGCTGCTCGGTGGTCAGCACCTTTTGCACCGCTTGCAGGGCGCTGGTCATGCGCTCGACGATGACGAATTCTTCGGTCGGGTTGGGATAACCGACCAGCACTTTGAGCATGAAGCGGTCCACCTGGGCTTCGGGCAGGGCATAAGTGCCTTCCGTTTCGATGGGGTTCTGGGTGGCCAGCACCAGGAAAGGGTTGGGCACCTGAAGGTCTCGCGCCCGATGGTCACCTGGCGCTCCTGCATCACCTCGAGCAGCGCGCTCTGCACCTTGGCGGGAGCGCGGTTGATCTCATCGGCCAGCAGCAGGTTGGTAAAGACCGGGCCGAGCGAGGTGTTGAATTCGCCCGTCTTCTGATTGTAGATGCGCGTGCCGATCAGGTCGGCGGGCACCAGGTCGGGCGTGAACTGGATGCGCTTGAACTCGCCGCCAATGGCCTCCGCCAGGGTCTTGATCGCCATGGTCTTGGCCAGGCCCGGGCACGCCTTCGACCAGGATGTGCCCGCGCGCCAGCAGGGCCACGACCAGGCGCTCCAGCAGGTGATCCTGCCCGACGATGATCTTCTTCACCTCGTACAGCACGCGCTCCATCGGCAGTCTTTTCTCGGGATTCATACTTGGTCCATCGGCTATCTCCTTAAAGGGAATATTGCGAATTCAGGTGAGAAACTATGCGTGTAAATCATCTGTCCCCTGCGCTTAATCCGGCGGCGAGCCGAGGGCGCCGCCGGCCACGTCGATGGGTACGGCAAAGCCGATGCCGATGAAGACGTCCTGCCCGGTCGGATTGGCGATGCCTTCGACGATGCCGATCACCTGGCCGTCGCGGTTGAGCAGCGGGCCGCCCGAATTGCCGGGATTGACGGCGGCGTCGATCTGGATCAAGCCGGTTCAAATCTTGCCCGCCGCTGGGGGATTTGAAGGAACGGTTGAAGCCGGAAATGACGCCGGCGCTCATCGAGCCGTACAAACCGAAGGGATTGCCGACCACGTAAGCCTCATCCCCGACCTGCATGGCGTTCAGGTTGCCCAGAGTGGCGGGCACGAGCTGCGCCGGGGGCTGGTCTGCGCGCAGGACGGCGATGTCATTCTCCGGCTGCGTGGTGGCCACCTGGGCGGTGGATTGGGTGCCATCCGCGAAGGTCAACTGGATGCTGGTCGCGTTGGCGACGACGTGCAGGGCGGTGAGGATGTCGCCGCTATCGTCGATGACAACGCCGCTCCCCAGGCCGCTCTCGCCCTGGCCGTTCGCGCCGGGGGCCTTGGTCTGCATGAGCACCAGGGAGGGTTGGATGATCTGGTATACGCGCTCGGAAAAGGCTGGCTGTGGGGTGGCGGAAGCGAGCACCTGGGCGGCGATATCGCTGACTTCATTCGTGGTCAGTGGGTGTTGGGCGGGGGTGAGGACGTTGTAAAGCAGTAATGCCACCAGGGTGGCCAGTATTCCGGCAGTGAAGGGCACACCCCTTCTCAAAAGCAAACGCAAGTGCTGCAAGCGCTCCCGCCAGCGTTCCGAGCGGGAAGGGATTAGTTCGTCCATTTTCTTTTCCACTCGTAAGGAAAAGCGAGCTGCATTCAGCGTGCAACAGAATGCACCACCTATAAAAGGATGCAATAAATACCATTATAAAGCCTGTTTATGAGACTAAAATGAGATAATGCTGGGGTAATTCGTCAGGAAAAACTATTCGCCCGCCGCATGAAGGGGAGATCAGGGCACGCGGCCCCAGGCGTAGAAGGTGGGCACAAAGAGGATGCGCTCGCCGTGCTGCCAGGCAGCGGCGTCCAGGCGGCGCAGGTCCTTCAGCCTGTCGGTCGGAAGGGCATCGCGCAGATCCGTTTCCAGGGTAGCCCACTCCGATTCCCAGGCGTCCGGGGAAGGGGGCGCGCTCCACGCCCCGCCCAGCAGGCCGGCCTCCACCGAGGCTAATCCGGCTGCGTGAAAAAACTCCGCCAGCTTGCGCCCGGCGAGGGGGTCAGCGCCCTGCTTTTTCAACGCCTCCCCTTGCAGGCGGCCCAGCTCGACCAGCTCCAGGGGGTAATCGATGCGCCCGCCGTAATCCGGCTCGGCCAGCGCCAGCACGGCTCCCCCCGGGCGGGTCACTCGTTTCATCTCGGAGACGACCCCCAGGGGATCGTCCACCCACAGCAACAGGAAATGGCACAGGCTGGCGTCGAAGGCGCCGTCCGCATAGGGCAACGCGCCGGCGTCCCCCAGGGTAAAGCCAGTCAGCGGGTCATTTTGGCGCGCCTGGAGGGTGCGAGCGAGCTGCTTCTCCAGGCCGTGGACGAGGCTGCGGGTAAAGCCGTGCAGCTCCCCGGTGATTACCCCCGTGCCGCAGCCCACTTCGAGCACCCGGCGCGCCGAGCGGACGCCGGCGCGCTCGTACAGGTGACGGCGCAGCTCCCGGGTCCAGCCGGCCTGTTGGCGGAAGCGCGCGTGCCAGCCGCCGGAAGGTTCCATTTTTATTTATTGGCTCCTTGCTCACTCCAGTGCGCTTGCGCCTTGTCCCAAATGCCTCCCCAGGCATCCGTCAGCAGGTTCCCCAGCACCTCGTTGATGCCCTGCGCCGGGAGGACGTCCCCATCCGGCTCGACGTACAACCAGGCGCGCCCGGCCCCCTCGGCCATGCTTTCGGTCTTTTCCATGGCAATCGGATTGAGGGAGGAATACGGAACGGGCAGGTCCCAAACCAGGGCCAGGCTACGCTCGGCGGCGTATTGCCGGGCCTGGGCCAGGGCTTCGCTGAGGCTCGCGTCGCTGGCGGAGAGCGAGATAGAGTTGACGCCCATGCTCGCCAGCCGGTCGATCAGGGGTGGCACGTCTGAGACGTTCTCGGGGGTCAGGGTGATGTGCACCGTCATGAATAGATCTTCGGGGGCCACATCACGCACGGCCTCCCAGGCCTGTTCTTCCTTGGGATTCAAAACGATCATCACGTGATCCAGCCCGCTGGCGAGAAGCTGGTGGAAATAGCCCGTTTCGGCCAGCCGGAAGCCATTGGTAAGCAGCCCGCTGACCTGGCCGTTGCTCTCGGCGTGGGCCACCAGCTCGGGCAGGTCGGGACGCAGGGTAGGCTCCCCACCGGTAAAAATGAGCTGGGGAATGCCGGCGGCCCAGGCTTTATCCATGATGGTGAACCATTCCTGGGTGAGCAGCTCGCGCTTGACCCGCTCCACCGGGATGGCGCCCGGAAGCTCGCCGTCTCCCTGCCGGTAGGTGACGGCGCAATCCAGCCGGTAGGGGGCCGAGAGTTCCGTAGCATAAGGCTCGCGCCGGTCGAAGCCCAGGTAGGTCACCGGATCCAAATCGGGGGTCGAGATCATGGTTTCGATGCGTTCCTTCAGATCCAGGAAATCCTTTTGGGCCTGTTCCAGAGTGACGTGGTAGCGCGAGGCCATTTTCCTGCCGGCATCCTCCACAGGGATGCCCTGGATAAGATAATAGGCATATTCGGCCGCAGATTGGTTGAGGTGCAGCACGGTCTTGGCATTGACGATCAGCAGGCCGCTTCCATCGGGCTCCAGGCGTAAATGCAGGCGGTATTGTTCTGCCGCATTGGGAGGCGTCTGGTAATGATGGGTGCCGGCGGGCAAAGGCTCTGCGGAGGAAAACAATCTACGAATGGCTTCACGAATGCTGGTCATGGTCACCTCAACGGGTCATTCAGGGGGAAATGGTTGGGTAGGGGAGTGGCTATCTGCGCTTCGCGGGCCAACGGGCAGCCGCCGCCGCATTCCGGCAACAGCGCACAATCGGTGCATTTGGCCGGCACGTCGCGCCTCTCGCGCAGCCGGACGGCCAGATCGTGGTTCCAGATGCTCTCCCAGGGGGAGTCGAGCAGGCTTCCCAGCGGCTGGTAGTAGGATTGGCAGGGGATGACCTGGCCGTCCGGCTCGATGCACATGTTGTACAGAGCAGCCGTACAGCCTTTGACTCCCAGCTCGAGCTGCATGGGGTCAAAGTGGCAATATTCGGTGGGGGTGTACCAGATCAGGCGCTGGTCGTGGGCCGCAGTGCGCTGGCGAGCTACTTCCAGCAGGCGGGGCAGGTCGCTCTCGGGCAGCCCCGTGCCCACGGTCAGCCCACGCCCGGAATAGATGAGCGCGTTCAGTCCCACGGTGGGCACGCCGATCTCCGCCAGGGTATCCAGCGTCTCTGCCAGGGAAGGGCTGTTGAGGCGCAGCAAGGTGGTGTTGGTCATCACGTAGAGCCGGCTGGCGAGCGCGTTGCGTATGCCGGCCAGGGTCTGCGGCCAGGCGCCGCGCGAGCTGACCATAGCGTCGTGGATGGCCGGGTCGTGCGATTCGAAGGTGATCTGCACGTGGTCCAGGCCGGCCTCGACCAGTCTTTGCAGGTATTCCGGGTTGCTCAGGCGGCGGCCGTTGGTGTTGAGACCCGTGATCTGCCCGTTGTGTTCCGCGTGGGCGATCAGCTCAGGCAGGTCGTCGCGCAAGGTAGGCTCTCCGCCGGTGAAGACCACGTGGGGGATGGCCAGCTCCCACAGGCGATCCAGGATGCGCTTCCAATCGTCGGTGCTGATTTCGGGGTATTTGCGCGGACGGGCGTTGTAGCAATGGGCGCAGGAATTATTACAGCGGTAGGTGAGAGCCAGATCCATGCGATAGGGAGCCGAAGGGCGGGCGGTGAAGGGAGCGGTGGTTTCCAGCTCCAGGTCGCAGATGGGGCAGGCGCCGTCGGGCCGCAGCAGGGCCTCCAGTTGATCTGTGAACTGCGCATAGTCGGAACGGGCCTGGGCTGCGTCGACGTGGAAGCGCCGGGTGATGGCCCGCACGGCCTGCGCTTGCGGCAAGTCTTCCAGGCACAGGTGGGCCATGAAGGCCGCCGTGGGGTTGAATTGATAGATGCGATTGGCGTTGACCATTAAAATTCCACGCCCGTCGGGATCGATGCGCAGGTGCAGGCGCGCCTGCTCGCCGGGGCTCTCGCGACGGTAATGGTAAAGCCCTGCCGCAGGGCCAGGCTCTCCCGAATGGATCAGGTTGGAGGCCAGGTGAGACAGGCGCGTCTTTAATGGAGAGAAAACAGCCATCCTAAATCCTTGCGAGGCGATTTCGGGCTTAGCGCCCGCCGCCGGCGCAGGCGCAGGCGCATCCGGCGCAGGCACAGGCGCAAGCGCAGGAATGCCCGCCTCCACCGCCGCTCCAACCTCCACTGCTGGAGGTGGGCTTGGGCACCGGGTTGGTCTTGTTGGTGACGCCGCCGGTGAAGGCGCCCAGGTCGCCGATCACCCCGGCAGAGAAAGCCTGGACGCTGTTGACCATCGAAGCGGCAAAGGCCCCGCCGGGCAAATTGGGCAGGTTGATGGTGGTCTTGCCGGAGCCGCCCAGGGAGGGAGCAGGAGCGCCGGCTCCCCCAAAAGCGCTGCCACGGTAGACCGGATCGTAGCGAGGCCACCACACGGGCACGAAGACCGGCCCTCCGCCAAAGGCCCGCCGGGTGTGGTCGTCGTACTGGCGGTCGAGCATGGCCCAATCCATGACCTCGTCGAACTTCTGGCTCTTGACTTCAGGCGTTCCGGCGGCTTCCACTTGTTGCCAGGCGCGCTGCATGATGTCCTGGTAATACGCGACGGTTTCCTTGCGGCTGAAGCCCTTCATTTTCTCGGAGACGCTCTTGACCAGGCCGATCATGGTGGTTTGCAGGGCGTCGGCTCGCTCTTTTCCCTTGGATTGATAAGCGGCCAGGAAGTCCTTCTCGTAGCCTTGCAAGTCCTGAGGGGGCTGCGCAGAGATTTGCAGCTCGAGCGGGTCGCGCGTCACTACGGTGGCGGCGTTCTTCTTCACCACGCTGAACAAGATCATGGTGAGGATCTTGTCCATAGGCTCTTCGAACAGGATGGCGGCTTCGACGGCCGTCAGTCCGCGCTTGACGCCGTGCCCCTCGATGGAGATCTTGGGAGGCAGGTACTGGAGCTTGCGTTTACGCGCGCCCACGGTGGCCGCGTAGATGGCCCAGCCGAAGATCAGGACGAAGACCAGCCCACCCCCGAAGCAGCATAATAGGCTGGAGTTGAAGGTGATGGAGGATTGCTTCACGATGGCCGCGGCGGGAACGGCGTCTGCCGGGAAGGCGGCTCCAAACGTATAGCCGGAATAGCTATTCGCATCCGGGCTTTCCCAGGTGTAATAGATGCGCCCCTGGGAATCGAATCCGGATTGAGGCTGGGCGGCGCCCGGCCACCCGCCCTGGGGGGTGTAGTAAACGGGCGCATCCGGCGAGGTCACGGCGGGCGGCAGATAGATGCTGACGGTCAGATCGGTGTTGCCGTGAGCGAGGCTGGAATTGAAATAGTTCGGCATGAAATTGATGCTGGCGTAATTCTGCTTGTCGCTCTGCGTGTAAGGATGCACCATGCCTTCGATAGTAGGGATGGAGACGTGCACGGTGCCCGTGGCTCCCGGCTGAATGGCCAGGTTGTGCAGCGCCAGGGTGACGCCGTCGCTGCTCCCCTCCAAATTGGACGGATCTGCTTGAGAAATGTCCGTGATGGGGCTACCGTTTACGTCGGCGGTAATGTTATTGAGGGTAAAATTGCCGTTAGGCAGGCCGAGATCGACGTAACCGATGGGGGAAGCGCCCGGGTCATTGCGAAAGTCGATGGTGTAATCGAGCGACGTCGTTCCGTCTGCATTGAAATAAGCGTTGACGACTTCCCGGTCGACGTTGAAGGAATAGTTCTGGGCCAGCGCCGTCCCAAAGGTGAAGCCCAGCAGGATCAGCAAGACCAGAGAGGCAAACAATCCCTTTTTCATAGCGGCGGTCTCCTTTATGCCTGGGTCGTGGGGAAGATCACCATTTGGGATCTTCCGTGAGTTGGTAGGTCGTGTTGCAGTAAGGGCAGGTCACCACCGGCGCCCCGGCAACCATCTTGATGTCGTTCGAGGTAAGCGCGGCTCCACAGGATTTACACTTGATCGTATCCATGCTGACGTCTCCCGGCAGGTCGATCTTCAAGGTGACGTTTTGATCCGCCGGCGCCGCGCGCTGGCGGGAAGCCAGGAAAATGAGGCCCAGGCCAATGGCCACGCTGATCAGGCCAACCAGGATCCAACTCCCCTGTCCCTGAGAGCTGAAGGCCCCCCAGATGAAAAGGACGCCGAAGAAGATGAGGATAGCAGCGGCGATATAAGCGATTATTCTTCCAGCCTTCATGAATACCTCCATTGTGATAAGTTTAACATGGGTTGGGCTGAGGGGCAAATCTCCTGAGAGGGTCTCTGGACTCTATTTACCGCGAATTCCGGGATGAAAAATGAATCGAAATTTGAAGACTTTACCGGTCGGGATTGGCGGCCTCGAAGATACGCTGCATCTCGTTGAACACGGCGATCTCGAGCAACAGTTGAGTGATCTGCTCGTGAAGCTCATCGTCCAGGCGCGGCTCGATCTCGCTCAACAACCCGGCCACGCGTTCGGCCTGCTGGCTCAGCTCTTCGGAAGTGATCTTCCCGTCCGCGATCGCCTGCTGCCAGCTCTCCATGCGCTGGAAATATTGAGAAAACATTTCCTGATTGGACTGTGGCTCAAACCACGCTTTTCTGCTCATCCTATCCTCCCCGGGAGGGAAACTCTATCAGAATTATACAACCTTTCTCCGCTCAGGCGAACAGTGTGCACGCACGAGTTGTCAGGCAGTTGGAAACTGCACCTACAAACTGCACGAAGCCAGCCTGCGCTGGCTAAAAACCAGTCGGCGAAGGCCGACTTCGTGTACTTCGTTGCAGCGATTTCAATCGCCTGAAAACGGCTGACAACTTTTGCGTGCACACGGCGAACAACTCCTATGGACAGCCTTGCGACCGCGCAGCATCCCTAAGGGAAGGGCTGTATTTTGGGAAGCTCGTTTTGCAAGATCTCCCGCGTCTTACGACCACTCTTCGCAAGGCTTGGTAAGCAATTCTCTCGCCAGGCTGGATTCTTGCTATAATTGCGCTATGGACGCTTCCCAACTTCAACAGGAACTGCAAGATCTGCGCCGCGAGATCAACCTGCACAATTACCACTACCACGTGCTGGACGCGCCTACCATCAGCGATTACGAATACGACCAGCTCGTGAATTGCCTGCGCCAGCTCGAAGCCGAGCACCCGGAATGGGTGACTCCCGATTCGCCCACGCAACGGGCCGGCGCGCCGCCTTCCGAAAAATTCACCAAGGTGCGCCATCCCGGCCCGGTGCTCAGCCTGGCCAACGCCTTCAGCGGCGACGACGTGCGCGCCTGGTACGAGCGCCTGCGCAAGCTGGACGACCGCATGGAGCGCACGGCTTACGTGGTCGAGCCGAAGATCGATGGGCTGAGCGTGGTGCTGCACTACCGGAACGGGGTTTTCGTGCAGGGCGCCACGCGCGGAGACGGCACGATCGGGGAGGACATCACCGCCAACCTGCGCACGGTCAAGCAGATTCCCCTGCGCATTCCGGTGGATCCCAAGGGACCCACGCCGCCGGCTTACATCGCGGTGCGCGGGGAAGCCTTCATCACCCTGCGGGAGTTCGAAGAGCTGAACCAGCGCCTGCTGGAAGCCGGCGAAAAGACCTACCTCAATCCGCGCAACACGGCGGCCGGCTCTTTGCGCCAGCTCGACCCGAACCTGACCGCTTCGCGTCCGATCAACCTGCTGACGTATACCATCGTGTACGCCGAGGGAGACACCCCTGCCACCCAATGGGAGACGCTGGCCTATTTACGCGCGCTGGGCTTCCCGGTTACCCGGGACGCCGTCTTGTGCACGGACCTGGAGAGCGCCATCCGCCAGGTGGAGGGCAGCGCTGAGCTGCGCGAGCGTCTGCCTTACGAAGCCGACGGCATGGTGATCAAGACCGACGACCTGCGCCTGTCTGCCGACCTGGGTGTGGTGGGCCACGATCCGCGCGGACAAATTGCTTACAAGTTCCCGGCGCGGGAAGTGACCACGCAACTGGTGGACATCGGCGTGAACGTGGGGCGCACCGGCGTACTGACCCCGTATGCCATCCTGGAGCCGGTCGAGATCGGCGGGGTGGTGGTCAAACAGGCCACGCTGCACAATTTCGACTATATCCTGGAAAAAGACATCCGCGTGGGAGACCGCATCCTACTCAAGCGCGCCGGCGACGTGATCCCTTACGTGATCGGCCCGGTGACGGCGGCGCGCAGCGGCCAGGAGCGCGTCTACGAGCCGCCGCAAAATTGCCCGACCTGCGGCCAGCCGGTGGAGCACGTGCCCGGCGAGGTGGCCTGGTACTGCGTCAATACGGCCTGCCCGGCGCAGCTCGTGCGCAACCTGGAGCATTTCGTCTCGCGCGGGGCGATGGACATCGTCGGCCTGGGGATCAAGATCGTCGAGCAGCTCGTCGAGGCCGGCCTGGTACACGACGTGGCCGATCTGTACACCCTCCAACGCGAAGACCTGCTGGCGCTGGAGGGCTTTGCCGAGAAGAAAGTCGATAATCTGCTGGAGGCCATCCGCGCTTCGCGCCAGCGCCCGCTGTCGCGGGTGATCAACGCCCTGGGCATTCGGGGAGTGGGCGAAGTGGGGGCGGTGGACCTGGCGCACTCCTACGCGGACCTGGACGAGCTGGCGCGCGCCGGCCTGGAAGACTTGCAGAACATCGAGGGGGTGGGACCGAACATCGCCCAGGGTATCGTGGACTGGTTCGCCCGCCCGGCCAACCAGCAGGTGCTGGAAAAGCTGCGCGGGGTGGACGTGTGGCCGGTAGAGGCGGCCCGCCCGGCGGAAGCTGCGGCCGGCCAGCCCCAACCTTTGGCCGGACAGACCTTCGTGGTGACCGGGACTTTGCCCACCTTCTCGCGTGAGGGCATCAAAGCCTTCATCGAGGAGCACGGCGGCAAGGTCACCGACAGCGTCAGCAAGAAGACCAGCTACGTAGTGGTCGGCGAGAATCCCGGCTCCAAGCTGGAGAAAGCGCGCGAATTGGGCGTTCCTATATTGGATGAAGCCGCCCTGCGCCGCCTGGTCGCATGAACTCCCTGATCTTAAAAGCGGGACGTGAGAAATCGGTGCTCAACCGCCACCCGTGGATCTTTTCGGGGGCGGTAGCGCGCGTGGACGGCGCGCCCGCCAGCGGCGAGACGGTGTGCGTGCGCAGCAGCCAGAGAGAGGCGCTGGGCTGGGCCGCCTACAGCCCGGATTCACAGATCCGCGCGCGCATGTGGTCCTGGCGCCCCGAAGAAAGCATCGACGCGGATTTCTTGCGGGGGCGCCTACGGCAAAGCCTGGCGCTACGCTCGGCTTTCTTCCCATCTGAGGATACCAACGCGGTGCGCCTGGTGCACGCCGAATTGGACGGATTGCCCGGCCTGATTGTGGACCGCTATGGAGACGTGCTGGTGGTGCAGTGCCTGACGGCCGGCGTGGAGCTGTGGCGCGAGACACTGGCGGACCTGCTGGTCGAGCTGACCGGCGTCCAAACGATCTACGAGCGCTCGGACGTGGACGTGCGCAAGCTGGAGGGGCTGCCAGAGCGCACGGGCATGCTGCGCGGCGAATGCCCCGAGGAGAAGCTGGCGATCACGGAGAACGGCCTGCGCTTCTGGGTGGACGTCAAGCGCGGGCACAAGACCGGCTTCTACCTGGATCAGCGCGATAACCGCGAGCTTTTGCGGCGCGCCTCCCGCGACCGGGAGGCGCTCAACTGCTTCGCCTACACCGGCGGCTTCGCCGTCTACGCGCTGGCAGGTGGGGCGCGCTCGGTGCTCTCGGTGGATACCTCTGCCGGAGCGCTGGCGTTGGGCGAAGAGAACCTGGCGCTCAACGGCCTGCCGGCAGAGCGGGCCGAATGGCTGGAGGGCGACGTATTCCAGGTGCTGCGCGCTCTGCGCGACCGGGCGCGCTCCTTCGACCTGATCGTCCTGGACCCGCCCAAGTTCGCGCCCACCCTGGCCCAGGCCGAGAAGGCCGCGCGCGGGTATAAGGACATCAACCTGCTGGCCTTCAAACTGTTGCGCCCCGGCGGGCTGTTATTCACCTTCTCGTGCTCGGGGGGCATCTCGCGCGATCTGTTCCAGAAGATCGTGGCAGGCGCGGCGCTGGACGCGGGGGTGGACGCGCGCATGCACACCTGGCTGTCGCAAGCGGCGGATCATCCGGTGGCGCTCAATTTCCCGGAGGGGGCGTATCTCAAAGGGTTGGTGTGCAGCGTGAGCTAAGGATTGGCGCGTTGCCAGACCTGGAGCGAGCTGCCCGCGCGCACCCTTCTCCAGCTTGATTGCTGCAAGGCAGAAACCAGCTCCGGGGGCGCGGCGTCCGTGATGAGGTAATCCGGACGTTGGCCGACGGCGTCGATCACCTTCTGGAGACAGGTATAGGAGGCATTTTCGCGGCAATCCTGGATCTGATTGAGCAAGGATAACTGGCGGCTGAAGTCGCCGGTCCACTCGCTGCCCCAGGAGGCCACCAGCGGGGTGCGCCTGAGCAAATAGGGGAACCACTCGGCCTCTTCCACGCTTTGCGGCACCAGCAGGTAAGTCGAGTCGGGGGGCGTGTTTTGGGCCACCCAGCCGGCCAGGTTGAGGGTGGCCTGGGAGATGTCCGGCTCGACCTGGGCGTCGGCCTGAAAAGCCATCGCGTAGGAGATGGCCAGGGGGACCAGAACGAAGGCGGTGGCGGCCAGCAGTGAGCCGCGCCGCTGAGCCAGGATCGCCTGCCCCAAGATCACCAGGATCCAGGCGGCCAGCATGGCGCTCAGCGGCAGGAGGAAGAAATCATAGCCGCGTGCGGCCCAGGCGGCGACGAGGAACCAGGCAGGCAGGGTGAAGCGGCGGCTGAAGAGGGCGTAGAGCAGCCCCAGGAGGGCGCCGCCGGCCAGCAAGGGGGACTCGGTGAGGGGCTGGAAGGCGGTGACGGAATAGGAGAGCAGCCTGGTGGGGTTTAGAAGCAGCGCCAGGTAGCTGGTGTGGTCCTGGCTGGTGAAGGCCAGGATGAATGCCTCCAGGGAATAACGGCGCAGGATGGTCAGCCACCAGGGCATGGAGAGCAGGGCGGCGAAGAGCGCCACGCCGGCGGCGATCAGGAGGCGCTTATGGATGGGGGCGCACGGCGCGGGGACGCCGGCCAGCGCCAGGGCCACCGCCCCCGCCGCGAAGAACAGAGCGTAGACCGGGTGGGTCAATACGGCGCCGCCGAAGGCTAAACCGGCCAGGAGCAGGCCCGGCCAGGACGGGTTTTCGAAGGCGCGGCACAGGAAGTACAGACCCAGCAGCGCGAAGAACAGTCCCAGCGAGCGTACCATGCCGGCGGCGGTGCCGTGCACCAGATAGCTGCGGGTGGAAAAGGCCAGCAAGAAGGTCGCCACGGCGGCCACCCAGGCGGAGCGAAACAGGCGCCTGGTGAGCAGGAAGAAGGGCGCCAGGCAGGCCAGGTACAGGAGCGGGCCGGCGAAACGCGCGTATTGAAGCAGGCTGAGATGGGTGAGGGAAGCCAGCGCAGCGGCCAGGTAAAACGCCAGGGGAGGATAAATGAAGGGCACGCCACCTGGGCCGTAATAAGGCAGGAGTCCGGGCAGTTGGAAGTGGGCAGCGGCCACCTTCTCGCTCATCAGCGAGTAAAGCCCGGCGTAGCCGACCGGCAAAGCGTAACGCAAGGCGTTCTGCAGCAAGAGCGGGGCTGCCGCTAAAAGGACGAGAGGAAGAAGCAGCCGGGTACGGGCGATACGGGCAGCGCGGGCATGGAGGAATTGATCGATGCAGGCGGTCGTCTTTCCCCAGGTCAGCTTGCCGGTGAGGTAGGGAAAAGCGAGCGCCTCGCCGGCGACGAGCGCCAGCAGCCACAAGAAGGGTTGCAGGCGATAAGACAGGGTCGCCAGAGCGCCGGGCAGCCCCAGCCACGACCAGACCAGCAGAGCCAGCGTCGCCGGGAAGCTGAAGTGAGAGGCGACCTCGAAAGAGGGGCGGGTGAGCAGTTCGCTGAAGGCGCGCGCGAAGCCTGAAGAGCGATAGGCGCGGGCGGTCAAAACGAGCGCGCACAGGCTGATGGCGAGCAGCGCCAGCAGCAAGATCAGGCGCGGCAAGGAAAAGCCGAACAGGAAGGCGCGCTCGGCCTCAGAGGATCCCGAAAAGAGGGTGAAGCCGAAGGCGATAAGACTTTCGAGGGAAATCAGAAACAGGGGTATCCGGGTAGGATGGGCTTGGCGATTGGTCTCTTCTTTATCCATCTCTGGTGAGCCTGGCAGGCGTGTGGGCTTGCCCGAAACAGACTCCTTTCTGGTATGTGGGGCTGGTGTAGGCGGCGACCTGCGAGACCTGGCTCCCCGTGAATGGCGAAGGCGAAGTGGGACGCTGCCAGGGCCTAGTATACCAAATTTGGCGGGGGGCGACCGTTTTTCAGGCGGGGATTTGATCCGGAAACGCAAACAATTGAAAACGATTCCTTTTCGACCGCCAGATGTGGGGGTTCTCTTCGGTTGGTAAAGGGCGGGCGTAGCTATGGGGGACAAACGAATACGTTAACGAATAAAACGAATGGGGAGAGCAGAGAGTGGGCAATGGACAGTAATCAGTGGTCAGTAATCAGTGGTCAGTAATCAGTGGGCAGTAGTCAGTGGGCAGTAGTCAGTGGGCAGTAGCCAGTAGCCAGTAGTCAGTGGGCAGTGGGCAGTGGTCAGTAATCAGTGGTCAGTGTTGAGGGGAGCTTTGGCCACAAAGAGCACGAGTTGAGAGAAGACGGAGCGAGAAGAGGGCCTATGGCGGGACGGGGAACGGCGGATGTGAGGAAATATTAGCACAACCGTTCTGATTTTGCAAGGGGGAAATTTGGGGAGGGCGCAAAGGGAAAGCATGGGGAAAGACGGTGGACAGATTTTAGGGCAGAGCGGGGAAGAGGAAACCGCGGCTGCACGCAGATAAACGCTGATTTAGCGCGAAAATGGAGGCGCCCCCGACTGGGGCGGGCAAGCAAGTGTGGTGGGCCGTGGCGCCGAGTTTGATCGCAAGAAACGGATAGAAAATCTCCAAATTCCTGGGTATGCTATGGATGTAGTTGGATCGATCTATGGAAAGAGTTGAATTCAGGCCGGCGCCCGCGCGCCGGAGAATATTGGAGGTGGATCGTGAACAATCGAAGGAGAAGAATTAACGGCAGCGAAATGGATGTCCAGGTGATTATCAGCGACGTTCGCGCGGAAATCGATCTGGAAGGCTCGGAGCTGCTAAAGCTGGAAGTCGGGCAGCCGGGCGCCAGGGTGATGTGCACCGGCGGCACCCTTTGGCTGACCCAGCCGGGCGATCCCCACGACCATTTGTTAAAAGCCGGGCAATCGTTATCCCTCAATCGGCGAGGAGTTGTCCTGGTGCAGGGCCTGCCGCGCGGCAAGGCCCGCATCCTCGAAATGGTGAAAGAGCCAGCGTATGATGGAAGCAAGGTTCCAGGAGGTAGAGGATGGACACGGGCCTAGAAGCCGTGCGCGCCTTGATCGGCACCACGCCGGAGCGTTGGATCGACATGGCCCGGGCGCTGCCGGTGGAGCTGCTGGCGCTGCCTCCAGCGGAGGGTGAATGGTCGGCGGTGGAATGTTTGCAGCACCTGGTGGACAGTGAGAGGGTGTTCCAGTTCCGCGTGCAGGCTTTTCTGGCCGGGCGCGATTTTCCGAATTTTGACCCCGACACGCAAGGCAGCCAGCCGGGCGCGCAGACTCCGCTGGCCCTGGCCGAGGAGCTCGCCCGGATGCGCCGCGAGAGCCTGCGGATGCTGGAAAAGCTCTCGCCGGCCGACCTGGAGCGTGAGGCGCGGCATGGCGAGCTGGGCAGGGTGACGTTGAACGAGATGCTGCACAATTGGGCGGCGCACGACCTCAATCACACCGTCCAGGCCGAGCGCGCGCTGATGCAGCCGTTCATCCGGGGCTGCGGACCGTGGAATTTGTACTAGAATTATAGCGATAAAGCGTTTTCTGTGAATTGTGAAGTAGTCAGAAATTTAATGGGAGGGACTTTATGAAAGAATTTAAGGGTGTCATGATCCAAGGAACGAGCAGTGACGCCGGCAAGAGCTTCATCGTCACCGGGCTGTGCCGGGTGCTCTCGGATATGGGTTACAAAGTGGCTCCTTTCAAAAGCCAGAACATGTCCAATAATTCTTATGTGACCTATGACGGCAAGGAAATCGGCCGTGCACAGGGGGCCCAGGCCGAGGCGGCGCGCGCGTTGCCGACCGTGTACATGAATCCAATCCTTCTCAAACCCATGATGGATACCCGTAGTGAAATCGTACTGTTGGGCGAGGTCTTTCGGCCCATGGAGGGATGGGACTATCAAAATAGCTTTACCATGGAAAAAGGCCTGGAGGTCGTTCGGAACTCACTGGAGGAATTATCAAAGGATTATGATACCCTGGTGATAGAAGGGGCCGGCTCCCCGGCCGAGGTGAATCTTAACGACAGAGAAATCGTCAATATGAGAATTGCGAACCTGACGCATTTGCCGGTAATCCTCGTGACGGATATAGACCGGGGCGGTTCCTTCGCCAGCCTTGTTGGCACCCTAGAGCTTGTAGGTGAAGACAAGAAGTTCATTAAGGGAGTGATATTCAATAAGTTCCGGGGTGACATCGCGTTATTGCAGGACGGACTTGACTGGTTCGAGAAATATACAGGGATTCCGGTCATCGGCGTGCTCCCTTTTCTGGACGATGTCACCATTGAAACTGAAGACGCCCAGAGTAAGCAACGGCTGGCTAAATTTACTGCGAAGGAGCCCCTTGACATTGCAGTGATCGGCTTGCAGAGAGTTTCCAACAACACGGATTTCGAGCCCTTTATATTTGAAGACGACGTAAGCATTCGGGTCGTGTATCGTGCGGAGGAATTCGGAAACCCGCACGCGGTGATCATCCCCGGCACAAAATCGACGCTGGATGATCTCCAGCAACTTCGGGAAAACGGACTGGACGAAGCCATTCGTGAATATGCGGAAAACGGCGGCATCGTGTTCGGTATCTGCGGCGGTTATCAAATGTTAGGCGAAAGTATTTCCGATGAGCTGGGTGTTGACCGATCTTCAAAAGGCAACGTACGGGGGCTCGGTTTATTGCCGCTCAGCACAAATTTTGAGGCGGAAAAAAGAGTACAGCGTGTTTCAGGGCGTATCGTCTGTGACCGATTCCGGGATATCGACGTGAACGGATATGAAATTCACCTGGGCCGCACGACGATGACAGAACCGGTTGAAAATTTTGCCATCATCCAGGAACACTTTGATGGGGCCGTCAAAAACGACGGACAAATCATCGGCTGTTACCTGCACAACCTTTTTCATAATGACACTTTTCGCAACCGCTGGTTAAACATGGTTCGTGATAAAGCCGGACTTCCATTAAGGCCAAGAGTGGATACCGCCGACATTAAAGAACAATCTTTCGATAGATTGGCTGAAGCCTGCAAAAAACATTTGGATATGGATGCACTGGTGAAGATAATGAATCACCCCGTTTTTTAGCAAGATTGTGCTCAAAGATGAAGAGAACGTTCCAACGGAGACGGTTGGATTGGGGAAAAGAGAGACCGCGGGTTGGCCGGAATTCCCGGTGGGGCGTAGGGGCGTAGCATTCGGGAGTTAGGCCGCCTTCGCCATTCCGTCTCATCTCCGAATGCTTCGCCCTTGTGGGCAGGAGAAAAAAGGAACCGTAGATGAACACAGATTTCTGGATGGCAGGTGTTTGCTAGAGATCCTTGAAATGAGATGAATCTTGGGCCAGGACGATCAGAATTTTCATGGTATGATCGATCAATAACAAGCAGGCTACTATATTTGGAGCAATCACTCTTTTTGTAGCCATGAGTAATTGGTGAAAACAATAAATTTAGGAAGCAATGTCCTAGACTATCATTTATGTGGAATATTTAAGCATTAAAGAGGAGTTTGCTTCATGAACTGGGAGTTGGTGATATCTATTGTGGGAGCTGTTACCTCAGTCGCAGCCATTGTGGGGTTAATAATTGAGCTGCGGAATTCACGAGTATCGTTGCGGACTGATACTTTATTACAAATGGAAGTAAGAATGTATTCGCCTGAAATGGTGTCCGCACGCCAAATCGCGACGAAGAAGATGATAGAAGGTAGTTGCGAGATAAATCAGGAATTGGACACTGTGTTAGACTTTCTAGCTACCGTGTGTATTTTGTTCGAACAAGGAGCTATTGATAAAACATTGACTTACTACCTGTATTCTTATTGGGTAACACGTTATTGGCTTTGCGCTGAGAAATATATTAAGCATGTTAGGGAGATCGATGACCCTCAAAGCTGGACACATGTTGAGAAATTGGCCAAAATTTTTATTGATGAGGATATGAAAAAGTACAAAAATGCACCTTTGACAAAAGAGCAGATCCAAGCCTTTCTTTACAGTGAGGCCAACATAAATCCGCTGAAGAAGACTCAAACGAAGGTTTCACTATAGGGAAAATTGTATGATAATTACCCTCTCACGGGAATATCCTTGCATTAGCGAATTGCCTATTATATCGAGAGTGGATACGGAAATATTTGTAGAGCGATATTTTACCTATTGTCTGCATTGTGGCTTTTGCAAGGATAGTTGTTGCAAATATGGAACCGATGTTGATGTAGAGAATCTTGGGCGGATAAATGAGTATGTTGAGGAATTGGAAAAATACGTGGGTATCAAAAGAGATGAATGGTTTGAAGATGGTATCAAGCCATACCCTGAATATCCTTCGGGGGCTTTTGTTCGTACAAGAAAAAATCGAGATAGTTGTGTTTTTCTGAATCAAAAGGGGCGCGGATGTATGATCCATGCTTTTTGCTTGAACGAAAGGCTAGATTACCATCTTTTAAAACCTATGTTGTGTTCCATTTTTCCGCTCACATTTGATAATGGTTTGTTGCACCCTGCTGTTGAAGTAGAAGATAGATCATTGGTTTGCTTAGGGACTGGCGAGACGCTATATGTGGGGATTTGGGGCGAATTAGAGTTTTATTTTGGTTCTGGTTTGGTTACCGAGTTAGACAAGCTTCAAAATATATACGGTGACAATATTGTGAAATAGGACAATAGACTTTAGCTTAGTTTCCCCTCACCGTCATGACTGCTTCTGAGAGTGGTAAGCACATGGGTGAAAGTGGATATGGGATTAAGTTAAACCGGGATTATTGCTGAGGGGAGAGAACTTCTTGGCAGCTTCTAGAGAATTGCAAAGGCAGTGTGAAACATTCCACTATTAGCTTTGAGCGAGACTCTTCGGTCGCTCCGCTCCCTCAGAGTGACCTTTTAGTTAATTCTGCATCCATGTTTATTATATGGCCGCCCTCGAAATCGCGCTCAATTCTCCTTAAAACCAAAAGACGCCCCCAATGGGCGCCTTTTGCTTAGTGGAGATGGCGGGAATTGAACCCGCGTCCGAAAGACTCGACCCTCGGATGTCTACGAGCGTAGCGGGTGTTTTGATCTCGCTGCAAGGGTCGCTGACCCGCGTCGCTAGATTGCAGCCAGTCACTCAGGCCCGAAAGCCCTCTTTCGCACGTTTAGTGGCCTCGCGTGCGGCACTCCGGCTTTGTGACGCCCGCATCCATCACCGGCCGGAATTCGGGATGGGCGGACGCGGTCCCGGTTTAGGGGGACCGGCTGACCTCAACTCGCCTTAGGCGGCGAGAGGAAGGGCAGCGTAGGAAGTGCGGTTGGCACTTGTGTTTTGTGCTGATTTCACGAGGTCGGCACCTCTCGGCTCGCAATCCGGGACCAGCCTCCTCCGTCGAAGCCTGTCATCCCCGATGCTTCTATTATACCATGCACAGGATCGCTCCGCCTTTCTGTAAATGGGACGCGGACGAGCGCAGAAAACGCGGAAAAGAAAAAACGGTATAGCGGTCGATTTGAGGGGGGAGCGAGAGTTGGCCAGAATTTTACAAAATGCGCGCTTGTGCTTACAATCAAGGCATGGCATTCGAGAAAGGAAGCGACTTTGACGGTATTCGATACGAGACCTGAGGCGCAAGCCCCCCTGCCCCCGGCGGGCGCTGAGGCCGGACCGGCGGCCCCTCCGCCAGACGGCTTCGTGCGCCTGGAGAAGCTGAGCAAACAATACCGGGAAGGGGACCGGCTGCGCAGCGTGCTGAAGGAGGCCAGCCTGCACCTCCGGCGAGGCGAGTTCGTGGCCATCCTGGGGAAGAGCGGCAGCGGCAAGACGACGCTGTTGAACCTGATCAGCGGTATCGACCGGGCAGACAGCGGCGTGGTGTTCATCGCCGGGCAGGATCTGACCGCCCTGGACGACCGCCAGCGCACGCTGTTCCGGCGGCGCAATATCGGCTTCATCTTCCAGTTCTTCAACCTGATCCCCACGCTGACGGTGTGGGAAAACGTGCTGCTGCCCCTGGAATTGAACGGCGGCGTGGACGCTGCCGCGCGCGCCCGCGCCGAGAGCCTGCTGGCGGAAGTGGAGCTGCTGGAGCGGCGCAAGACTTTCCCGGACCGCCTGTCGGGAGGCGAGCAACAGCGCGTGGCCATCGCGCGGGCGCTGGTGCACACGCCCCGCCTGGTGCTGGCGGACGAGCCAACCGGCAACCTGGACGAGGATACCGGGCGCCAGGTGCTGGAGCTGCTGGAGCGCCTGACGAGGCAGGCGGGGAACAACCTGATCCTGGTGACGCACAACCCGGAGGCGGCCGGCTACGCGGATCGCATCCTGACCCTGCGAGACGGGCAGTTCCTCACGCAGCAGCCATGAGCGGCGGAGCGCCTTTCTCTCCTATCCTGTGGAAGGTGGCCTGGCGCTACGTGGCGCGCCACTTCCGGCAGAGCCTGTTGATGATCGTGGGCATCGCCGTGGGGGTGGCCGTGGTGGTGGCGGTGGACCTGGCCAACGCCAGCGCCGGGCGGGCTTTCGAGCTGAGCACCCAGGCCATCGCCGGCAAGGCCACCCAGCAGATCAGCGGCGGCACGCAGGGCCTGCCGGACGGGCTGTACGCCGAGCTGCGCCGCGCGTTCCCCACGGTGCCAATGACGCCCGTGGTGGAAGCTTACGTGTCCTCGCCGCAGCTTGGCGAGCGCCCCTTGCAGCTCCTGGGAATCGACCCGTTCTCCGAGGCGGCTTTTTATACCTATCTGGGAAAGGCGGAGGGCTTCTCTACGGATCAACTGGCGGCCTTCCTGACACGGCCGGGAGCGTTGTTCCTGTCCGCGCAATTGGCGGGGCGCTATGGCCTGGCCGCCGGCGACACGTTCAGCCTGGAGGTGGGCGGTGTGGAGCGCAGCGTCTTTATCGCCGGCCTGCTGCATCCGTCCGATGCGCTGGCGCAGCAGACTTTGGAGGGCACGCTGCTGGCGGACATCTCCACGGCGCAGGAGCTGACCGGGCGTAACGGGAAGCTGGAGCGTATCGACCTGATCTTGCCGCCCGGCGATAAACAAACCGCCGCGCAGATCTCCGCGCGGCTGCCGCAGGGCGCGCTGCTCACGACGGCGGCGGCCAGCGGCGGCGCGCTCGAGCAGATGACGGCCGCTTTCCGCACCAATTTAACGGCGCTGAGCCTGCTGGCCCTGGTGGTGGGCTTATTCCTGATCTACAACACCATGACCTTCTCGGTGGTGCAGCGGCGGGCGTTGTTCGGCGCGCTGCGCTGCCTGGGGGTGACGCGCCGGGAGATCTTCCTGCTGGTGGCGGGCGAGGCGCTGCTGGTGGGGGTGCTCGGCTCCGGGCTGGGCATTGGGCTGGGCATCTTCCTGGGACAATTCACCGTGCGCATGGTCACCCAGACCATCAACGACCTGTATTTCGTCACCACGGTGACCTCCACGGGCATCGCGCCGCTCAGCCTGGTCAAGGGGGCCGCGCTGGGCATCCTGGCGACGGTGCTCACGGCGATTCCGCCGGCCATCGAAGCCGCTGCGGCCCCGCCCAGCCTGGCGCTATCCCGCTCGGGGCTGGAGAGCAAAGCACGCCGGGCCCTGCCGTGGACGGCGGCGGGCGGGTTGGCGGCTTTTGCCGTGGCGGGGGGCATCTTTGCGCTGCCCACCAACTCGTTGCCGGCCGGCTTCCTGGGGACGTTCGCGGTGGTGCTGGGCTTTGCGCTGCTGTCGGCGATCACGCTGTTCGGCCTGGCGCGCGCCGTCACGCCGCTCAGCGGTCGGCTTTTCGGCGCCTTTGGGCGCATGGCGCCGCGCAACCTGGTGAGCTCGCTCAGCCGCACCTCGGTGGCGGTGGCGGCCTTGATGGTGGCGGTGGCGGTCACCATCGGGGTGGGGCTGATGGTCGCCAGCTTCCGTTACACGGTGGAGGTGTGGCTGGCGCAGACGCTGCAGG
The DNA here is from genome assembly GCA_963702935.1 of uncultured Chloroflexia bacterium. Lineage (GTDB taxonomy): Bacteria > Chloroflexota > Anaerolineae > Anaerolineales > Anaerolineaceae > DAOTWA01. Next base: position 4,619,666 of record OY969772.1, on the reverse strand, counting down.
GCGACGTGTACATCACCGCGCCGAGCTTTACGGCGGTGCAGGCGGGGCCGCCCATCGATCCGGGGGTGGTGCAGGCGCTGCAGGGCTGGCCGGGGGTGGCGCGCGTGGACCTGCTGCGCTCGGCGACGGTCGAATCCCCTTCCGGGCCGGTGGAGGTATCCGCCACCAGCAACCCGGCCATCGGGCAGGAGCGCCTGTACCTGCGCCGTTCCGGCTCGCCGCAGCAGGTGTGGGAGGCGATGCAGGCGGGCGGGGTGATCGTCTCCGAGCCGTTGGCCAACCGCCTGGGCCTGCCCTCCCAGGGGGGCAGCCTGAGATTGTACACGCCCCAGGGAGCCAGGGACTTCCCGGTGGCGGGCGTGTATTACGATTATTCCTCCAGCCAGGGCGAGGCCATGCTGGCGATGGACGTCTATCAGCGCATCTGGCAGGACACGGCGGTCACCTCCATCGCGCTGCGCCTGGCGCCGGGCACGCAGGCTTCCCAGGTGGTGAGCAGCTTGCAGGATCAACTGCCCGGACGCCAGAGCCTGGTCATCCGCTCGAACCAGGCCTTGCGGCAGGACGTGATGGCGGTGTTCGACCGCACTTTCGCCATCACGGGCGCTTTGCAGCTCCTGGCGACCGGGGTAGCCTTCATCGGCGTGCTGGGGGCCTTGCTGCTCCTGCAATTGGAAAAGCAGCGCGAGATCGGCATCCTGCGCGCCATCGGCCTGACCGCGCGCCAGTTGTGGGGCCTGACCATGCTCGAGACCGGCCTGATGGGGCTGGTGGCCGGCCTGCTGGCCATGCCCACCGGCTACGCCCTGTCGTTGATCCTGATCTACATCATCAACCGGCGCTCGTTCGGCTGGACGCTGCAGATGGCCTTGCAACCGGGACCCTTCTTGCAGGCGCTGGCCGTGGCCGTGATCGCGGCTTTGTTGGCCGGAATCTACCCGGCCAGGAAGCTGGGCAAGATGATTACCGCCGAAGCCATCCGCTTCGAGTAACCAGGATGCGAAAACAAAGAAAGACGTCTATCCAACAACTCGTCGCCAGGCTGGGGGGCTGCCTGCTCTTGCTGATTCTGTTGGCCGGCTGCGCCGGGGGCGACGTTCCAACGGGGACAGTTAGCCTGAGCACGGCGTCCCCGCCGGAGGCGGCTTTCGCCCGCGCCAGCGGTCCTAAGACGCTGGAATTCCCTGCCGACCAGGGGCCGCATCCCGATTACCAGACGGAATGGTGGTATTACACCGGCAACCTGGAGACGCCGGACGGGCGCCACTTCGGCTACGAGCTGACCTTCTTCCGGCGCGCGCTGCTGCCGGCGACCGAGCAGACGCCGCGCACTTCGGATTGGGCCACCACGCAAGTGTACATGGCGCACTTCGCCCTCACGGACGTTCCCGACGGGCAGTTCCGGGCCTTCCAGCAGATCGAGCGAGGGGCCGCCGGCCTGGCGGGCGCGCAGGGCGGCGCGCAGTACCGCGTGTGGGTGGACGACTGGAGCGTCGAAGAGACTGCACCAGGCCACTACCACCTCCAGGCCAGCCAGAACGGCCTGTCCATCGACCTGACTCTGGCGGACGCCAAAGGGCCGGTCTTGCAGGGGGACCAGGGTTACAGCCAGAAAGGCCCCCAGCCGGGGAACGCTTCCTATTATTACAGCCAGACGCACCTGGTTTCTTCCGGAAGCGTGCAGGTGGGAGGGCAGCGTTATAGCGTACAGGGGCTCAGCTGGATGGACCACGAGTTCAGCACCAGCGCTCTGGCGCCAGGGGATGTGGGCTGGGACTGGTTCGCCTTGCAGTTGAGCGACGGCAGCGAGCTGATGGTGTACACCCTGCGGGAGGCGGACGGCAGCAGCGATCCCTATTCGAGTGGGACGCTGGTGGCGCCGGACGGCAGCGTGCAGCACCTCACGCGAGAGGACTTCACCCTAAAGGTCGAGAGCACCTGGCGCAGCCCGCATTCGGGAGCCGTTTACCCGGCGAGCTGGCAGATCACGGCGCCATCGGCGGGCCTGACGCTCCAGGTGGACCCGTTTCTGGCGGACCAGGAATTGAATCTGGACTTTACCTACTGGGAAGGGGCCGTGCGCGTGCAGGGAGAGAAGGACGGCTCCGCGCTGAGCGGCAGCGGCTACGTAGAGCTGACGGGTTACGCCCAATCGATGCAAGGGGTGTTCTAAAAGGAGAGTGGGCGGAACAGGACTCGAACCTGCGACCCCATCCTTGTAAGGGATGTGCTCTAACCGACTGAGCTACCCGCCCGGACGCCGATATTATACCCCAGTTTAACGGATGTTATGTTAAACTCTAACCGTACGGGTGGATCGCTCCCGGAGATCATTTTCGTGAATAAAGTGGAGGCGGTATGCGTTTTGTACGTTTTCAACAGGGGTCAGAAGCGCCCAGCTATGGCTGGGTGTTCGAGGGGCAGGTCGGCAAATTGGAGGGCACACCCTTCGGCGAGTTCCGCCGCCTGGAGGCGGATACGCCGCTGAATGCCGTGCGCCTGCTGGCGCCGGTACAGCCCAGCAAGATCATTTGCGTCGGCAGAAATTACGCCGACCATGCCAAAGAACAAGGGGCGGAGGTCCCGGAGATTCCCCTGCTGTTCCTCAAGCCGCCCTCGGCGGTGATCGGCGCAGGGGATACGATCTTCCTGCCGCCGCAATCGCAACGCGTCGAGCACGAGGGCGAGCTGGTGGTGGTCATCGGGCGCAACGGCCGGTGGATCGAGCCGGAAAACGCCATGGAGTACGTGTTGGGATACACGATCGGCATCGACGTCACGGCGCGGGATTTGCAGCGGCGGGATGGACAATGGACGCGAGGCAAGAGCTTCGACACCTTCTGCCCCTTGGGACCCTGGATCGAGACAGAATTCGACGCTTCGGATGCGCTGATCACCTGCCACGTGAACGAAGAGATGCGCCAGATGGCCTCCACGCGCGACATGATCTTTACCGTGCGCCAGTTGATCGCTTTTAGCTCTTCGGTCATGACCTTGAACGCCGGAGATATCCTCATGACGGGCACTCCCGCCGGAGTGGGGCCGCTGGAAGCGGGCGACCGGGTCGAAGTGACCATCGAGGGCCTGGGCACCCTGCGCAATCCGGTGGCCGCCGAGACGCGCAAGTGATCCCGGGGTCGGGCCTGCGTAGACGGAGCCGGAAGGTTTGTTTTTGTGATTGACAAGATAATTTTTCGGTTATATAATGATTGACAGATGCAGTGGGCATCCGTATTAACATGGTGGAGATCAACCAGGCGGCAGAGAGCCGAGAAACCCAATTGGTCGACAGGACTGTCTCATGGATCTTCGGGACGGTCGGGACACTCGGGGAGCGAATAGTGAAACCGGCCAATTTGGAAGGCCGGTTTTTGCGTCATAGCCTGCGCCGCCGGCCTGAAGTCGCCGGTTCATCCAAAAGCTGGACCGCACTAATCTATTGGGGAAATGGACAAGATGAGCTCAACCGATGAAGCACTCAAGAATTCATTGAACAACGGGGTTGACCTGGACGCACTCTTCGATATGCCGGACCGCCAGCGCGTCCTGATCGTGGACGACGAACCGGATACGGTTTATCTGCTAAAACAGATCTTGCTGTCTGCCGGCTTTAACGTTATTGGCGCCATGGATTGCAAGGAAGCCCTGAGGAAGGCAGCCGAGATCCCTCCCGACATCATTTTGCTGGACCTGATGATGCCGGATGTGGACGGTTGGGAAACGTTCAGGCAGTTGAGAGAGCTGACCCAATCCCCGGTGATCATCATTTCCGCCAAAGCCGCTAAAGAAGACGTCGTGTCCGGCTTGCAGTCGGGAGTGGACGATTACCTGACCAAGCCGTTCTTCAACGACGAGGTGGTCGCCCGCGTTCGCACCGTCTTGCGGCGGGCAAGCCAGGTGGGCCAGGCGCGCCGGCTGGTCTTTCCGGGGATTGGCCTGAAGATCGACTTGAATGCCAAAGAGGTATCGCTCAATAATCGCACGGTGCACCTGACGACCAAAGAATACGGCATCCTCGAAATTCTCGCCCGGCAAGCCCCGCAGATGGTGACTTACCAAACCATCGCGGACGAATTATGGGGCGAGAATAACCGCGCCGTGCGCAACCGCATCAAATATCTGGTTTACCGGCTGCGGCAAAAGATCGAGGGGACCCCGGAAACCCGGCCCTGATCGTCAACAGCGGAGGATGGGGGTACCGCCTGCAATCCGGCGATTAGCCCCGGCGTCTTGCCTCCACGAGTACCCCCTTATTGCTCGATTATCGTTATCGTTTCGGTTACGTGGTTTTGTGCCAGAAGAGGTATTGGTAGAATGTCTCGGTCAAAAGTAAGCACCTGGTTGATCGTAATGGGGGTGCTGTTGCTGGGTGTTGGAGCAGCGGCAACCTCATTGGACGTAAGCGCGTTCAAGGGTCTCTTCCAACCGCAGGCGACCCTTTCTCCTGATGATCAGAGCCTGGCTTCTTATCTCGAGCCGGTGATCCCGGATACGCAGGGCGTGGCGGGCGGCGACGTGGGGGCCTCTTTGGGAACGCAAGCCAGCCCCAGCAGCTCAGCCGGTCAAAATGAGCTCCCACCCAAGGGCACCGGCAGGCAGCAGGTAAACGCAGACGCCATTTACGCTCCCGATCGGATCGTCATCCCCGCCATCCAATTGGATGCCCCCATCATTAAAGCGCAGTCTCACCTGATCAAATACCAGGGCTATTTATTCAAGCAATGGCTGGCGCCGGATGAATTTGCGGCGGGCTGGCAGAGCGCGGCCACCCTGGGCAAACCGGGCAACGTCGTCCTCAACGGCCATCATAACGAATACGGCGAGGTGTTTGGGGGCCTGGTCGATCTCCAGGTGGGAGACACGATCCAGGTCTGATTCGGGGTCCAGGGTATTCAACTATGAGATTGCCAACAAGATGATCCTGCCGGAAAGGGACCAGCCGCTTTCGGTGCGACTGGCCAATGCGCAGTGGATCGAGCCTTCTACAGACGAGCGTTTGACGCTGATTACCTGTTGGCCCAAGGACAATAACACCCACCGTTTGATCATCGTCGCCGTTCCCATCCAACCTGCCGGGGGTTAGGTTTAAAAACGCGATTGTAGGGAGTGAAACAAGCGTTCATAACCTGCCAATTACCCCTGCGTTTGAGCAATTTGAGGATTTTAAGATTTCAGGTATTGACAAAGTTATAGATTAGTTTATAATAGATAAACAAGGTCTTAATAAGTGGGCTATACCAGAAGAGTTACCATGGTTTATGGGGTTATCGAGGTAATCCTAGAGTAATAATTCTTTCCATTAGAATACGTACCACTGGCGGCTATGATCTGAAGGTAGAAATGGATCGCTAAGTCTATTGAAAGAGGTAGACAAAGCCTTCGGGGAGCCAATTGCGAAACCGGCCAATTCTTTGGCTGGTTTTTTTATTTTTCGCTAGAGGATATCATCGAGAGATCGTCATGATCGAATTGCCCAGGAAGCAGTACACGCTCGACCCTTCCAGCCCCCAAGGAACAGTCAGTTCATTGCCCACCTCGGGTGTGGATTTGGACCTGCTCTATGAGGTTCCTGAACGCCAGCGAGTTTTGATCGTGGACGATGAGGCTGATACGGTCTATCTGCTCAAGGAAATCCTTCGTGCGGCCGGCTTCGACGTCATTGGGGCGTCTGGTTTTCACGAGGCGCTCAAAAAGGCCAAGGACATTCCCCCGGACATTATTTTGCTCGACCTGATGATGCCGGAGATGGATGGGTGGGAAACTTATCGATTCTTGCGGCAAATGACCAAGGCGCCGGTCATCGTTGTGTCTGCCAAGGCCACGAAAGAAGAGGTGGTCGATGGGCTGCAACGGGGGGTGGACGATTACGTCGTAAAGCCTTTCTATAACGCGGAAGTCATAGCACGGGTTAAGACGGTCTTGCGCCGGTCAGAATCGCCCGAGCAAATCCGGCGGTTGTTTTTCCCAGACGTAGAGCTGGCCATCAACCTGAGCACCAAACAAGTTTCCATCCGCAATCAAGGCTCACACCTGACCTCGAGGGAGTTCTCGATCCTGGTATTGATGGCCAAGGAAGCGCCGGGTGTCATCAGCTATGAAACCATCGCGAAGGAAGTTTGGGGAGAGGATACGCCCAATGCACGCAAACGCATAAAGTACCTGATTTACTTGTTAAGGCAAAAACTGGAGGAAAATCCGGACCACCCGCGCCTGATCGTCAACGTCGAAGGGGTGGGTTATAAGCTTCAGACAGAGCCGGATCAATGAAGGATAGGAATTCAATAATTATTACCGTTAAGATGTTAAGATCAAAAAACGGAGGAATGATATGAAACGCAATCTGAGTGTCGTTGTAAGATGGATGGCCTACACTGCTTATTCGCTCGGCGCCATTTTTCTCGTCCTGGGAATCGTGCTGTCGGTAGCCGTCCAGCCGGTGTCGGCGGCAGGGTCCCCCAGCGTATCTTTTAACCAGCAAGATACTGCTGTTTGCCAGCTCACCCCGACGACCTATACCGCTACGGGCACGGTGACGTTACCGGCAGGCGTCACGGCGATCTTGCAGACCCAATGGTACGTCGTGCACCCGACGGATATTTCCGGTTACCCCATGGTAGGAAACCCGGCTTATAACGAACAGACTGTGACGGACGGCTCGACGTTTTCGGTCGATGCCCAGTGGCCGGGAGTTCGTCCGACGGATACGGTCGTGGAGATTCACTGGGGCGCAATCCTGCTGGACGCCACCAGCCGCAATCCCATTTCCTCGGGCGCGCGCCTGGATTACTACTGGTATCCTTACGTGTGCGCTGCGCCGACCGTCCCCCCAACCAATACCCCGGTAGTGGTGCCTTCAGACACGCCGACCCTGGTGGTGACGGATACCTCTACACCTACCGAGCCGGTGGTGGTGACGGATACACCGACCGTACCGACGAGCACTGAAACCACGCCCCAGGGGGTCACCCCAACCGTGACGGATACACCCACCGCCACAGCGACTACGCCACAGGGAGCGACGGCTACCTTTACTCCCACGCCCAGCGCCACGCCGAGGACTCCCCAGGGGGCTACCCCCACCTTTACCAATACACCGGTCAGAGTCGTCCCAACGGCAACATCGACCGGCGTGGTGGTGGTTACGCCCTCCGGCATTACCCCCACTGAGCCGATCGCCGTGACGGGCAACACGAGCACACCGATCCCGACCGTGGCGGCCCCTGGAACTACGCAGACGCCTTCGGCTTTGATCGCAGTCACCGGCGCCGATCTCACTCACCCCACCGGCCCGATCAACTTGCACCAAAAAGCCTTCATGGATACGGGAATTGTCCTGTTAGGGCTGGCCCTGGTCTTCCACGGCATCTCCCTGAAGATAAACCGGCCCTGAGCGGTATTGATCCAGTGACGGTTTACTAAGCCCCCCGAATTCGGGCTTTCCTTAGCGAAACCTCACCGAACAAACCCCCGGCCCCTTCTTTCTCGGTTTTATGGAGAAGGAAGGGGCCGGGCATTTAAGGTGGATAGGATGGTGGTGAGAGATTAGATCTGGGGGGAGATAGGCTCGGCAGTCACGAACAAGCGTCCCCACGAGCTATTGCCGTTGGCTGCGATGCAGGTCTGGAAGACCAGCTGGCTGGTTCCCCCGGTGGTGGTGGAGGTGGTTGTGGCGGGGATGAAAATTCGCGTGAACAAGTCGGTGCTGCTGATTTGCTGGCCGGGGTTATCCAGATCGACGAAATTCGAATAAGGGCTGGTGGGGCTGAGGGCCTGGTAGCGGTGGATGTGGGTCACGCGATAATACCGCACGCTGCCGTCTCCAAGGATCAGATAAATGGTCTGCCCAAGCTGGAGGTTGGAGAACTGGCTGCCGGCCAGATTGTTATGGGCCAGCAGGCCGATGGTTTTGTATTGGGTCGCCAGGCCGAATTGGGTGGCCGTTTCCGCCTCGGAGGACACGAAGGCGGGGTTGCCGGTGGGCTGTTGCAAAACGCGCAGAGCCATGACGCCCGGCACGTAAACCGCCGCGACCAGGTCGGGATGGCCCGAGGTGGCGGCTTTTACAAACGTCTTGAAATTGGGGAGGGCCTCTCCCAAGCTAGCGGGAGCCGGTTGCTTTAAGGAATCACCCGATTGAGAATAAGCCTGCACCGGGCTTATGGGAAGGGCTGCGAGGATGACTGCGGCGAACAGGAAGGCAAAAGTAAAAATCTTTGTTATTTTCATGATCCTTTGTAATTTATCCTAACCCGCAACCTGTTGTCCAGTAATTTGGTAGTTATAATCTAAATAACTTACTATTATATTTTAGTATTATTATGGTTATATTACAATGGGAAATCGTTACTTTTAGTGATACCTTTCAGTTCTGTTAACTGGCCGCTTGTGGTTTGTAAATATAACTTTTGGGCGGGGGGAGGGAGGCCCGATAGCATCGCGGGGCGTTCTTGCCGCAGGCGCGCTACGTGTGCCCGAACGTGAGCGAGATTGCTCCGGCCCGGAAAATACGCCGGGCCTATTAAGAAACTTAGGCATGTCATTACCCTAGGGGTACGCAGAGCGGCGCGAGCCCTGAGTGTTCTTTGTCCTACGGGCACGCAGAGCGCCAGGGCGTGGCGATCTCTCTCGGCCAGCACTCAGATTGCTTCGCACAGAACGCTCGCAATGACACTCCGTGATGGTTTCTTCCCGAAAGAAGAACGCCCTGGCGCTGTGGAGTTACTCGCAAGGACGCTCCAGGATGGTTTCTTCTCGAAAGAAGAGCGCCTCGGCGCTGTGGAGTTACTCGCAAGGACATGGGTCAAAGGCGCTCGCAATGACACCGGTCGGGGTCGCGGTTGGGGAAAAACGAGCAGGCCGGGCGTTTTTTTGCGCCGCGGAAGGCTTCACCAGGATTTTGCATGGTATAATCTATCCAAATCCGAGTTACTCATCTTGAATAAGGTGTTTGAGGAGATCTAAGTATGTCTGGACATTCGCATTGGGCGACAATCAGGCGGAAGAAGGGCGCGGCGGACGCCAAGCGAGGGCAGGTTTTCACCCGCCTGGCGCGCGAAATTGTCATGGCGGCTCGTGAAGGTGGCGGGGATCCCGATTTGAATGTCCGCCTTCAACTGGCAATCGAGCGAGCCAGGGCCCAAAATATGCCGAAAGACAATATCGACCGGGCCATCAAGCGGGGAACGGGGGATAGCAAGGACGGCGTCACACTCGAGCAAATTTACTATGAAGGTTACGCCGCGCACGGGATCGCATTGATGATCGAGTGCGTTACGGACAATCGCAATCGCGCCGTGGCGGAGATCCGCCACCTGCTCACCCGTAGTGGCGGCACGATGGGCGAGGCCGGCTCGGTGGGCTGGCAATTCACGAACTCGGCCTATTTTTCGGTGCTGGCGGCCGGTCAGGACATGGATAAGATCTTCGAGCTGGCAGTGGAAGCGGGCGCTAACGATGTGATTACCGGTGAAGATGAGATCGAGATCGTCGCCCCCGTGGATAAATTCAAAACCATTGGCGATAGCCTGCGGGCCGCCAATCTCCACCCTGATGAAGCCGGATTGCGCATGATCCCCAACCAGGAGATCGAGCTTCCCACCGATGCGGCCATCCAGGTAATGAAGACCATCGAAGCCCTCGAGGACCTGGACGACGTTCAAAACGTCTTCTCGAACTTGCGCCTGACCGAGGAAGCCATGTCCGCGCTGGAAGCGGACTGAAAATTTCCCTCATGTTGGTTTTAGGGATCGATCCGGGGACGGCCACCACAGGTTACGGCCTGGTTAGAGAGACGGAGGATGGCAGCCTGCAAGCTGTAGATTTTGGCGCAATCCTCACGCCGGCCGACCTGGAGATGCCCAAACGGCTGATCCTGCTGTACCAGCGACTAAATGAAATCTTGCTTCTCCATCGCCCAGAAAGCTGCGCGGTGGAGAAGTTGTTTTTTCAGCGCAACGTCACCACGGCGATCTCGGTCGGGCAGGCGCGCGGGGTGATCCTGCTGGCGATGGCTCAAGCCGGGCTGAGCGTGGGAGAATATACCCCGCTGGAGATCAAGCAGGCGGTGGCCGGTTACGGCGGAGCCGAAAAGCGCCAGATGCAGCTCATGGTGCGCGCCCTGCTAGGGCTGAAGGATATCCCCCGCCCGGACGACGCCGCCGACGCGTTGGCGGTGGCAATCTGCCACGTGCACAGCCGCCAAAGCGGACTGGACGTGGTGAGCAGCACTTGAAGCGCGGCGAGAAGACGATCCCATGGTACCGACCGAAAAGATCACCAGCTTGAGCAACGCCAGGGTAAAATCGATCCGCAAGCTGCGCGAGCGCAAGGAGCGCGAGCGCACGGGCCTGTTTTACATCGAGGGGTTGCGCATCGTCGCCGAAGCGACGCAGCTCGAAGCCGGCCTGGAATTCCTGGTGGCTGCCCCCGATCTGCTGGAAAGCAAATTTGGCGAACAGCTCCTGCGCGAGCAAGCCGAGGCCGGGGTGCCTGTTTTGGAAGTCAGCGCTGAAGTCTTCAAATCGTTCGCGCTGAAAGAAGGCCCGCAAGGGATCGGGGCAGTCGTGCGGCAGCGCTGGGTGAATCTGGCGGAGGTCGCCTTGAAGCCGGGCGACTGCTGGGTGGCGCTGGACGCCGTCCAGGACCCGGGCAACCTGGGCACGATCCTGCGCACGCACGATTCGGTGGGGGGCAGTGGCTTGATCCTGCTGGACCAGTCCACGGACCCCTACGACCCCACGGCCGTGCGGGCCAGCATGGGGGCGGTATTTTCCCAGCGGCTGGTCAAAGCCAGCTTCGCCGAGTTCGCCGCATGGAAAAAGAGCCATCCTTACGCAGTGATCGCCACCTCCGGCGCGGCCCAGGAGGACTATCACCAGGTCGTCTACCCGGACCCGTTGATCGTGTTGATGGGCAGCGAGCGCCTGGGATTGTTGGAGCAGCACCTGGCGCTCTCGGATCGCGTCGTAAAGATTCCCATGCAGGGGAGAAGCGATTCTCTCAACCTGGCGGTGGCGACGGCGGTCGTTCTGTACGAGATTTACAATCAAAGGCGAGACGCGGAAAGATCGACGCGCTAGCAGGCCGTCGGAGAGGAATTTATTTTGACAGAAAACTTCCATTTAAACCGCAAAGAGCGCAAAGGTCGCAAAGTTTTTTGGTTTTCTTAGCGTTCTTCGCGTGCTTTGCGGTAAAAAATGAGCGCCGACAAGGCCCTCCGACAAACTGCTAGAAATGCACCAATTGGGTATTTGAAAAGGATCACAGGCAAAGAGAATGATCGCTTCACTGAACGGCGAAATTCTGGAACTCGGCGAAGATCACATCGTGGTGGGGGTAGGGGGGGTGGGCCTGCGCGTATATATTCCCTCGCCGCTGCGAGACCGCTTGCAGACCGGCGAGGACGTGTTCTTGCATACTCACCTGATCGTGCGGCAAGACGCCCTGGTCCTATACGGCTTCGAGACGAAAGAAGTGGAACAATTCTTCGCCCTGCTCCTGGGAGTCAACGGGATCGGCCCGCGCCTGGCTCTTTCGATCCTCTCCGTGCTGTCGACGGACGCCATCCGCCGGGCGGTGGTGAATGAGCAGGCCGAGGTGTTTGGGCGCGTGCCAGGGGTGGGCAAGAAAACCGCCCAGAAGATCCTGCTGCACTTGCAGGGAAAGATCGGGGCGGAAGTGGGGTTGGAAAGTGGGGCGATCATCACCGACGTGGATACGGAAGTCCTGGCGGCTCTGACGGCCCTCGGCTACAGCGTGGTAGAAGCCCAGGCGGCGCTGCAGGCCATTCCACGGGATACCCCGCAAGATATCGAGATGCGCCTGCGCCTGGCGCTGCAATATTTTGCCACTTAACCCTCTCGGGATAAAACTGGACAGGAAGGCCGCTTTCAGGTATTATTTGAAATTGCTTACCTTAGATTATTTATTCCTACAGATCTCTCAGGGGTGAAAATCTAATCACTCGATGGATAAGCTCACTCATTATTAAAATTGGTGGAGGGAGTTCACCAGCCTATGCCTGCATTTACACGGGAACTGGGTATTGACCTGGGAACGATCAATACAGTCGTTGCGGAAGGCAACCAGATCTTGCTCGAAGAACCTACCATCGTTGCAATCCTGGTGGAGGAGCAAAAGATGGTTGAATGGGGCCGCGCGGCTCAGGATATGTACGGCCGCGTGCCGGATTCAATCGAAGTGACCCGCCCTTTGCAAAACGGCGTCATCGCCGAATACGAAGTTACCGAGAACCTGCTCAACGATCTGATCAAGAAATTGAGCGGGCCGATGCGTATATTCCGCCCCAAGGTGATGATCACGGTGCCTTATGGGGTGACCAGCGTGGAGAGCCGCGCCGTCCACGAAGCCGGCCTGGGCGCCGGGAGCCGCGAAGTGTACCTCATCCAGCAGCCGCTGGCGGCTGCGCTGGGCATCGATTTGCCGATTGGGACGCCTTCCGGAAACATGATGATCTGTCTGGGAGGCGGCACGACCCAGGCAGCCGTATTAGCCATGCACGGGATCGTCTCGGCAGAGACTTCCCACACCGGCGGCTTGAAGATGGACGATGCCATCATCGCTTACCTGCGCAAAAAGTACGGGCTGATCATCGGCCAGCCCACCGCCGAACAGCTCAAGATAAGAATTGGCGCCGCCATTCCCCAGGACGAGCAACAGACCATGGAAATTCAAGGCCAGGACCAGGTTACCGGCCTGCCCAGGCCGGCCAGCCTGACGACGGATGACATCGTCGAGGCGCTGCAAGAGCCCCTGGCAGGCGTAGTGGCCACCGTGCGGCACGTGCTGGAGAAAACGCCCCCCGAGCTGATCTCGGATATCATCGACCGGGGCGTGGCCCTGTGCGGCGGGGGCGCCTTGCTGCGCGGCATCGATAAATTCCTCACCAAATCCCTGGGCATTCCGGCTTACCCGGTGGATAACCCCACTACCTGCACGGCGCAGGGGGCGGCCAAAGCCTTGAGCATCTACCCGATCATCCGCAGGAATTTACCACCGGTGTAAAGGATGAAGGCGGAAGGATGAAGGATGAAGAAAGGATGAGGGCGGAAGGCGGAAGGATGAGGAAAGGATGAAGGATGAGGGCGGAGGGGTGAGGAAAGGATGAGGGCGGAAGGATGAAGGATGAAGAAGGCAGCAGAAGGTAACGTCCAGGGCCGCCCAAGGGGATGGGCGTTGGGGAAGGATGAAGATTCCTGAGAGTTTTGCTGCGCTGCAAGGCATGGGCAGGGTGATCGACGTTTATCCCCTGCGCCAGCGCTTTTGGGCGCGATGGGGGCCACTCCTCCTGGCGCTGGCGGCCGGCGCAGGCGGCGCTGCCGTCCTGCTCTACGGGCTGTACGCCACTTACCTCAAGTATTACAAATTTGGACCGGCGGTCGTGGGCAAGACGCTTACGCTGCCCGTGGCGATCGCCGGCGGATTGGCGCTGATCGCGGTCCTGGCGGGCGCTTCCGCTTACGCGAACTGGCCTAAAAGCGCGGCTTTTTTCGAGCAGGGCTTTGCCTATCGCGACCGGAGGGGAGTGCACGCCTGGCGGTGGGAGGAAATCGCCAGCTTGCGCGCGGAGGTCGTCCGGCACACGGCCCTGGGCATGGATACGGGCGTCACGCATCGTTACACCTTCACGCGCCGGGACGGCCGGCGCCTGGCGCTGGACGACGAGCTGGAACGGGTCGAGCTGCTGGCCAGGAACATCCACGAGAGGGTCGTCCCGCGCCTGTACGACCAGTGCGCCGGGGCGTTCAACCTGGGCCAGGATATCGATTTCGAGCGGTTCTCGATGAGCAAAGCGGGGGGAATTAAATGGGGGAAAAATGTACCCGTGGAGCCTGGTCGGCGAGGTGACCCTTCACCAGGGAGTCTTGCGCATCTCACCCGCGGAGGCGAAAGGCCCCTTCAAAGGAATCCGGGTGCGGGCCTCCAAGATCCCTAACCTGGAAGTGCTGCTCTCGATCATGGATCAAGTCGTAGGTGTGAAGGTGGGGGTGTCCTGAATTTTTTGGGGGGAGCCTAATCCAGATAATAAGTCATGCGTTGTAAGTGGATGACCGGATCGATGTATTGCACGTGAACGTCCTCGGGGACCTTGATGACGATGGGCGCGTAATTGAGGATGGCCTTCACGCCGGCTTTAATCAGATCGTCCACGACAGATTGCGCCACAGAGGCGGGTACGGTGACCATGGCCATGCGAATGCCGGCTTTTTGCACGGCCTCGATCATATTGGCCATGTCCTCGATGACGAACGGGCCGGCAGACTTCCCTATTTTGCCCGGGTCGCTGTCGAACACCTTGACGATGCGAAAGCCGCTCTCGGCAAACCCCTGGTAATTAGCGATGGCGTGGCCGAGATGCCCGGCGCCTACCAGCACCAGCTCCCAGGCGCGATCCACGTTCAGGATGTTCTGCAACTGCTCGATGAGGTAGGGGATGGAATAGCCGGTGCCTTGCTTGCCGAACTCGCCAAATTGGGAGAGGTCCTTGCGGATCTGCGCGGCAGAAATACCTAACTGTTTCCCCAATTCTTGCGAAGACGTGGATTGGTGACCGATTTGTTGCATGCGCTGTAAAGCTCGTAAATACCTGGGCAAGCGGCCCACAATGATGTCGGGTATCTCTCTGGCTATCATCTCATCCATCCTGAATTAGGAGTATGAATATAATTTATCACAGATAGAAGATTTGTGCAAATTAACACGAGGACGAACCGTTCTTATGCTCACCTGGCGACGTTCAAGAGGACGGTCAAGCTATCCTGAGCCGCGAGGGTGACCAGCGCCAACGGGTAGGGCAGGTAATGGCCGGGCGGATAGCCCAGGTTGGGGTCCTCGGGGCGCTGCATGGCCGCCGAGCTGTCCTTGAAAGTCTGAAGGGTGACCTGGGCCGAAGTGCGTATGGCGACCTTCGGCAGGGAGGAAAGCCCCCAGGTGAGCCCTTCGGCGGCGTTCCCCAGCGTGTAAGCGGCGGCCCAGCCGGGTAGAAAACGCTCGTTGGCGGCGACTGCCAGGGGAATCTGCGTCTGGATGGGCCCCGGCCAGCGATAATCGACGCGCAGCCCGTCGGGCGTGAGGGTAAACGTCTTCTGGCGGCTGCCGTCCGGGCTGGTGAAGACTAATTCTCCCGGCGCGGACGCCACGCGGTAGGGGGCCCACAGGTCGGAGGGATCGCTGAAGGCCCCCGGAATGTCGGCGGGGTCGCCGGCGGGGCCTCGGGCCGGATTCCACAAGCTGGGGTCGCTCAAGCCGACAACGAGCTGGGAAGCCGGCCCGATCCATTGAGCAACGCCATGAGCGGTGCGCACAAAGGCGAAGGCCAGGCGCGCTCCGTCGGTCTCGAAGAGGAAGAAAAAGTCCTGGTTGGCGAGGGTGCACTCCGGCTGGCCGTCCAGGTCGGGATCGGTCTGGCAACTCGACAGGTCGGCGGGCTGCGCGGCCCAGCGCGCGGCGGCCAACAAGGAGCCGACCTGGCCCAGGTAGCCGTCGCGCAGGGCTTGAAGGGCCGGGTCGGAGAGTGGGTCGGTGAGCATCAGGTAGGTCCGCCAGGCCAGGTCGGTGACCGGGCCGGGAGGCGATTGGGCGAGGCCGGCCAGCAGACGGGCGCGCAGCGCATTGGAAGTCAGCCCGTTGGCGAGGGGCGTCCCCTGGCTGGTGTAAAGGGGCGCGTCGGCGGCGGGTGGAATGCACAGGAAATCGGCGCAGGGGCGGGCCTGCGCCGGCGGGCAGACAGCGCTGGAGCAGAGCGGCGCGGTGAGCAAATCGTAGCCGTCCAACGCGTGGATCCAGGGGTGATTCTCGATGTAGGCCAGGGCCGGCCCGGCGATGGTGGCGTCTCCCCAGACGGAGTGGGCCAGGTCGCCGCCCAGGACGACCAGCCGCGAGGGGTCGCCCGAAAGGGCCGCTTGCAGCAATTGGGTGCGGACTGGCAGGGAAGGGCCGGCGGAAGTCGCCTCCGTATCGCTGCCGGTCGCCGGCAGGGGAATGAGACGGGCGTCTTTCCAACGTACGAGGTGGTCGTTCGGCGCCAGGGAGGCGAAGATGGCGCGTGTCCCGGAAGGCAAGGCACTCGCTCCGCTCGCTGCGCTGCCGTACAGGAAGGGGCTGTCCGGCAAGCCGAAGGCCAGGGCGGCCTCGCGCCCGAATGCCAGCCCCTGGTCTGTGGCCGGGTCGCCGTAGGCGACTGCGGGGAGCAGGAGCAAGCCACTCTCGACCAGACTTTTCACCAGGGAAAGCCCACCCAAATAATCCAGCGCGGCCAGGGAAGCCGGGGTCTTCAAGTCCAGCAGCGCCAGGGGAATGTGGTATTGCCCGGCGGCGGATAGGAGCGGGAACAGGCCGTGGCGCTGGCCGAGGGGGCCGGTGTGGGCGCCGTCCCAGCGGCGCAGGGTTTGAGCCGGCGTAAAGGCGGGCAGCGTGTCCCAAAAGGCCAGGAGGAGCCGGGCGCGCGGCGGCGGAGCAGCGTCCGACGGCACGGGGCCGAGGTGGCCGGCAGGGGCGAGCTTCCCCGGAAGGGTGCTCCACGCCTCCACGCGGAAAGGCCCGGCGGCGGGAAGCCCGGAGGGATCGAGGGTGATCACCAGGGTGTCTTGAAGCGGGTCGCGCGTGACTTGAAGGCGCAGGTGGGGGCCGGCGCTGCCATCGGGGGTGAGGACGCGGGGCGGCGCCTGGGCGGGCAGGACGAGCAGCTCGTCCCAGGCCAGACTACTGGCGGCCTGGATGGGGAGCCGCTGGCTCCCGCCGGCCTGGGTGTCCAGGGCGACGTAAAGGTCACAATCGGAAGAGGAGGCGCTATCCAGCAGGTCCAGGCGAATTTGCAGGTCGTTGCTATCCTGGCGGGTATACAGGGCGATCAGGCTGGTGGCCGGAGAAGCGGCGTCCCCGGCCTGCAAGGCGCGCAAATCGGCGTAGGCCCAGGGAGTATCCGCCAGGGCGCGGGTGGAAGCGCCGGGAGAGGCCGGCCCACAGGCGCTCAACAGGAGGCTCACAAGCAGCAGGGGGAAGGGAAAACGGCGCATGGGTGCTTCCATTATACGCGCATGGAAGCCCGTCCAATACGCGGATTCGCGGGGTTTGCCTGGGTGAGAATAAAAAAACTGCCCATCTCGCAGAGGGGATGGGCAGCGCAACACGTTGGATGAGTTTTTCGGGGTCGCTCGCGGCGCTTAGCGGCGGCGGGAGAAGCCCGTCAGAAGGAAGACGTAGTATAGCAAGGTGGAGACGGCCTGGATGGCGCCCGCCACGTAAGTCAGCGCGGCGGCGTCCAACATGCTGTTGACCCCTTGCATCTCGTGGTTATAGACCACGCCCGAGGTGGACAGCCATTCCTTGGCGCGGTGGCTGGCGTTGAACTCGACCGGCAGGGTCACCAGGGCAAACAAAGCCGTGGCGGCGAATAAAGCCACGCCCGCCCAGGCCACCGTGGTGCCGATGGTGCCGGCCAGCAAGAAGCCCACGATGAAGATAATGGGACCCAGCCAGCTACCAATCTGTACGCTAGGCACCATGGCGGAGCGCAATTGCAGCATGGGATAGCCCTGCTGGTCTTGCAAGGCGTGGCCAGCCTCGTGCGCGGCTACGCTGGCCGCCGCGATGCTGTTGCCCTGATAGATCTCCGGGCTGAGACGCAGCACCTTGCCCCGCGGGTCGTAGTTGTCGGTCAACATGCCGTTGGTCTGCTCGATCTGGACGTTGTTCAATCCGACCGAATCCAACATACGCCGCGCGATCTGCGCGCCGGTCAGGCCGATCGTGCTGCGCACGCGGGAATATTTCTTGAAGGCACCCTGCACCTTGGCCTGCGCCCAGAAGCCCAACAACAGGGCGGGCAGGCTGAAGAGCAAGTAAAGACCGTAACCGGGGAATAAAAGCGGGAAACCCATTCTGCTCCTTTTGTACCTTTAACCTTTCATCGAGTTCATAATCATAACATAATTTGCTGCGATCGTTTAGCCTGCGTTAAAGGTACTCTTCCTAAGATCTACTACGTACTCGTGAGCAGATGATTAGAGTTTTGTAAAAAATGTATTAATCCCCTGGTTTTTCTTCCACCAGCACCATCACCCGGTAAGTCTCGGCGTAGGCCAGCCCCTGGTCTTTGCCCGCCTCGGCGGCCCATTCGCGCATTTCCTTGTCCACGTCCCAACCGTCGTCGAGCTGGCTCTTATGCTGGCGCAGCGCCTCGACTTTGGCGCCGATGGTGTCGCGGATGTCCACCCATTCGTTGGGCTGCTCCGAGCCGTGCATGTAAACGTACTTTACGTTGTGGGGCAGGTAGCCTTCGTCCAGCAGCTCCGGGAAGATCAGGCGCGTGCAGGCCGAGGGGAAGACCGCGTCACAGGCGGCATCGGCGGCGGCGCGGTGATCGGGGTGATTTATGTAGTTGCTGCCGAAAAAGCGCGCGGTGGGGTCGCCGGTGACGACTGCTTCCGGCTTGTATTTGCGGATCAGGCGGGCCAGCTCGCGGCGCAGCTCGATGGTATGCTGCAAGCTGCCATCCGGGTAATGCAGAAACACGGTCTCTTTCACGCCCAGGATGGCGTTGGCGGCGCGCTGCTCTTCTTCGCGCAGGCGCGCCAGGACGGGCTTGTAATCGGCGTTGTGCTGCGGGTTGTTGTCGCCCGAATCGCCGCTGGTGATGATGATGCTGGCGATCTGGCTGCCCGCGCGCGCCCATTTGGCCAGGGTGCCCGCCACGGTAAACTCTTGATCATCCGGGTGGGCCTGGATGGAAAGCACTATTTTGGGCGCCGGCCGTTCTGGCGGCGTCGATTTACGGGTATCAGCACTTTGGTCGGACATAAGATCTCCTGAATAAGAGGATGCGATGATTATAATGCTTTCGATGAACGTTGACAAAATCTGTCGCATTTACCCCAGGTAACCACGCAATACCGCGTCGACCTGGGAGCCGTAGCCTTCCCCGAAAAGGTTGAGGTGGTTGAGAAGGTGGTAGAGGTTATACAGGTCGCGCCGCTCGCGGTAGCCGGGCTCCAGAGGCCAGGTGGACTCGTAAGCGCGGTAGAAGGCGTGGCTGAAGCCGCCAAACAGCTCCGTGAAAGCCAGCTCAGCCTCGCGGTCGCCATAATAGACCGCCGGGTCCACCAGCACGGGCGCGCCGCCCGGGCCGGCCATGACGTTGCCGCCCCACAAGTCGCCGTGCAGCAAGGCGGGCTGCCGCGCCACGCCTCCCAGCCAATCATCCAGCTTTCCCAGGAGCTTTTCCAGGCGCTGGCGCCGGGCGGTGGGGAGCAGGCCGTTGCGCCCGGCCAGATCGATCTGGGGCTGCAAGCGGCGCTGGCGGAAGAAGCGCAGCCAATCGTCCTCCCAGCCATTGACCTGGGGATTGCTGCCGATGTAGTTATCCTGCTCGAGGCCGTAGGCGGGCGAGGCGCCCCGGCGGTGCATCTCGGCGAGCTGCCTCCCCAGGCTTTCCTGGTCGATCTGGCGCGCTCCTCCCGGCGGGCTTTCGATCCACTCCGCCAGGAGATAAGCCGGGTGTTGGGGCGTGGCCTCCGAGACGGCCAGCACGGCCGGGACGCGCACGGTGTGGGTGGCGTGCAGCAGCTCCAACCCGCGCGCTTCAGCCGGGAACATGCCTGGCAAGGGGTGGGCGTTCCACTTGAGGAAATAGGCGCCGCGGGCGGTCTCCAGGCGCATGGCGTTATTGATGCAGCCTCCTCCCAGCGGATAAGCGCCGCGGAGGGGAGAAGCATCCCCCATGCCACGCAAGATGTCTTCCAGCGTCTCAGCCAGGTGAGAGGGCAGCGCGCTCATAGCCGCTCACGCTCGCGGATGGCGGCCAACAGCCCGCGGCAGCCGGCCGTGATCAGGTCGTAGGTGTACTCGAAGCGACGCGTGTAATAGGGGTCCGGAACGTCTTGCGGGCTGCCTTTGGGGGCATAATCCATCAGACGCCTGGCCTTGCGAGGAAAGCCGAGATCGGCCAGGTTGTCCCCGTCCATGACCAGGACGTCGTCGTAACGCTCCAGATCCCCGTGGGTAACCTGGCGGGCGCGCTTGTCCGGGTCCAAGGGAATTGCGTGGGCGGCCAGAACGGCCTGAGCGCCGGGATGGGGCCGCCGGCCGGCCTCCCAATCCGACGTGGCCGCCGAGCTGATCTCGAAGCGCTCACTCAGGCCGGCCTGCGCTACCAGGTGGCGAAAGATGGCTTCGGCCATCGGCGAGCGGCAAATGTTCCCCAGGCAGATGAATAACACCCGTATTTTCTTGACACCGTTCTCCATGCAGTCCCTCAAAGAATAAAGTAGATCGGATTAGCCCGTAATTTTACCCCTGATTGCCCGTGCACGGCTCCCTTCTTTTGCTATAATGAGCGTGCTTATGATGATTTTCCTGAGGCAAGTCCGTCAACCAGAAAAAGAGGCCGGGCTATGGGAAAGGTCAATCGCAAGAAGCGACATCTATTAATCAAGAGGAAGAAGCAAAGGCGGGAAAAGATCGACAGGCTCAGGGCCAGGTACCTGGGCGCCGATGCCCGCGAACGCGAGAAAATCCTGGGCAAGATCGGGAGAATCTCACCGACCTCCCCGGCCGGAGAGGTCGAAAAATCCAGGCGATAAAGACGGGAAGAAAGGGAAACCGTCCTGCCCGTGGGGTAGGACGGTGGTTCTTCAGGTGAGGGGACGGGCGCCCGCTTGCCGGGGGGGTTCTATTCCTCGGCGGCCCTGGCGTGTGAAGCGCGCACACTCATCCAGCGCGCCTTGCCAAACCCCACCATCTTCTTAATCGACTCGTCCCACAGCTTGAGGCGCGTCATGCGCAGGCTCTCGTTCAGCTCGACCACCCGCGCCCAATCGTTGATCACGGGGATGTTCTCGTGGGCGCTCTCCAGGTTGTAATTGGGGATGCGCGGGCTGAGATGGTGAACGTGGTGGAAGCCGATGTTGCCGCTGAACCACTGCAAGACCCTGGGCAGCTTGAGGTAAGAGGCTCCCAGCAGGGCCGAGGCCACGTAATTCCAATTCTCGCTGCGCTCCCAATAAGGATCTTCGAACTGGTGCTGGACGTAAAACAGCCAGATGCCGGCGGTTCCACCGATCAGCATGATGGGGATCTGGATCATCAGATAGCCCTTCACCCCGATTACCAGACTGATGGCGGTTCCCAGGGCGAGGATGGCGAGATCGGTCAAGAGCACGCTCCTGGCTTCCTTCTTCCCGTAGTGGGGAAAGGGCAGGCGGTTCATGAGCAGAAAAGTAAAGGCAGGCCCCAGGCCGAACATCACCAGGGGGTTGCGGAACAGGCGGTAACCCAGGCGTCCGAACCAGCGGCTCTCGTAATACTCGTCGACCGTCAGCGTATTCACATCGCCGGTGCCGCGCTTATCCAGGTTGCCGCTGGTGGCGTGGTGGATGGCATGCGAATGCCACCACTGCTCGCCGGGGGTAAACACCAGCACTCCCAGCCAGAAGCCGACGGCTTTGTTGGCCTTTACCGAGGGGAAGAAGGAGTTGTGGCCGCAGTCGTGGAAGAAGATGAAGATGCGCACCAGGAAGGCGGAGGCCACCACGGCCAGGGCCAGGGTGAGCGCATAAGAGATTTTCAGGCTGAAGGCCATTAAAACCCACAACGCGGCGTAGGGCAGCAGGGTGTTGAGCAATTGGAAGATGCTGTGGCGCACGTTCGATTTCTGATAGGGGGCCAGCAGCCTGTTGATCTCGGGCATCTGCGGCAGGGGGTCGGCCGGATAGTGTAATTTGGCTTTCATGGGGGATTCCTTTCGTAGACGCATTATAGCCATCCACGCCGGGGAATCCATGTGATAACTAGACAAATATGGTCATATAAAGGTCATATCGGAGGGTCATGACCTGGGAAAGGGGGTCACCCCCCTGGAAAAAACAAAATCCCCCCCAGCCTCCCTTATCAAGGGGGGGGACTGAATCCCCCCGGCCCCCCTTATCAAGGGGGGACTGCTCCTTCCGGAGACCACCCCTGGAAAGACAGAATCCCCCCGGCCCCTCTTACAAAATCAGTCGCCGGCGGCTTTGGGGTGCACGAGGCGCAGCGAGAGGCTGTTGATGACCAGGGCAACCAGAGTGGCCGCCAGGTAGGCCCAGAGGATTCCCAGGCCGGTCAGGGCCGAGCCCACGAATAAAAAGAAGCAGGAGAAAGCCAGCAGGCCGGCGACTACCCCTCTCAAGAACTGAATGCCGGCTTGGGCCCCGTGTAAGCGGTGGTTGAAGACCGCCAGAATAGTGGAGAAGATGGGGAAGGGGGTCAGCAGACCGCTCAACTGCGGCCCGAGCACGGAAGCGAACGTGGTGATCAGCAGGATGAAAAGCGTGGCGGCTAACATGCGCCCGGGCAGGTCCCATTTCGGCATCTGGTCGTGAGCGATGGCGATCTCTTCGGCGGGGATGATCGCCAGGATCAAGGCCAGGAAGGCGATCACGCCGAAGAAGGTGGGCAGCAAGGACAGCGCGAGGTGGTTGAGAAGGTAGGTGGAAAGCAGGAAGGCCACGGCCCCCGAGCCGACGCTGGCCACCCAATTGGCCTTGCGCGCGACCAGGCAGTAGACCAGGCAGAAGCAGCCCACGGAAGCCGTGCCGCCCAACGTGCCGACGGCCGCCTGGGCCGCGAAAGGGGCGCCGTATTGCAGGGCCAGGAAGAGCGAGATCGGGCCGGAGGTGAGCGGCAGACCGACCAGCCAGCCGCTCACGCCACTGCCCCAGCGGCGCCCGGCCAAAGAGACCATCGCGATCAGGATGGGCGTACCAATCAGCTTGAATGCCAGCAGCATTGTCGTTTTTTTCCCCCGAAGAGGTGGGTTTCGTGTCTCAGTTGCCGCCCCCGGCCAGCAGGGCGCTGACTTTCTGAATCAGAAAGGTGTATTCCAGCGGGCCGGGATAGGCCTGGTTGTTGATCAGGAAGGTGGGCAGCTCGGTGATTTTCCGCCCGCGCGCGTCTGCAAGCTCCTGGTCTATCAGGCGGGTATATTTCCCCCCGTCCAGGCAGGCGTCGAAGGTGGAGGGTTCCAGGCCGACCTGGGCGGCGTAGCTTTTCAGGTCGGCCAGGCTCAAGGCGGGAGCCTTGTCGAACAGCAGGTCGTGGTAGCCCCAAAACTTGCCCTGGTCGAAGGCGCAGCGGGCCGCCTCGGCGGCCTTCGGCGATTGGGCCGAGGAAATGGGCAGATCACGCCAGACGAAGCGCACCTGTCCCTGGAAAGCGGTCAGGACGCTTTCCAGGTTGCCGCTCTTGTACCAATCTTTGCAGGCGGAACAGGCAAAGTCGCCGAACTCGATGATGGTCACCGGCGCATTCAGCGCGCCGAGCGCGGGGTCGTTGCGCGTATCCGGCGGGACGGCCAGGGGGTTCTTAGGCGGCAGCAGCAGGTTGAAGGCCAGCAGGGCCAGCAAGAGCAATCCCACGGCCCCGAGGGCCAGCCAGACCCAAGATCCCGGCCGGGTGTGACGCGAATGGGTGCCGGGGTTGCCTTGATTTAGATGCATAGGTTTCAGGGGTGGGGAAAAAGGAAGGTGTCCCTGGGGAGACTTGAACTCCCGCTTCTACCTCCGGGGGGTAGCGTGCTATCCACTGCACCACAGGGACGGACAATGCTGATTTTACCACGAGTGGGGAGAGTTGGAAATAGACTTAACCAAAGATTAAACGCGTGCGCACCACCCGCGTGGCATACGGGTCGAGGCCCAGGGCGCCCAGCACCTCTTCGGGGCGCCCGGTGGCGCCTTCGCGGGCCGCCAGGCGCATGAACAGGCGCGGCGGCCGGCCGTCTTCGGCTTCCAGGAGGCGCAGCTCTTCGACCAGGGGGCGCAGGTCGTAGGCTTTGCCTTTCCACACGCGCGGCAGGCCGGCGGACGCCAGCAGCGCTTCGACCTGGGCCGGCAGATCGAGCGCCGGGGAGAGGTCGAGCAGGGCGGCTTCGTATTCGGAGGAAATCACCTGAGTTTGTACGGCCGGCTCGCGCAGCGGGATTTCTTCCAAGCCCTGGATATGGATGCCGGGAGGCGCGGCGCGCTGCAAGGCGGCTTCGATCTCGCCGAGGGGCAGGGGGCGCTCCAGCCACAGGTCGAGCACCTCGCACCGGCTGGTGAAGCCCAGGGGCAGGGCGCAAGCCTGGCTCAGGCGCGCCTGCGGGTGGAATCCCTGGCTGTAAGCAGCCGGCAGGCGGCTGCGGCGCAGCAGGCGCTCCCAGACGTGCTGTACGTCCAGGTTCCCGGTGTAGCGCAGCGGCTCTGACTTGGCGTAGGCCACGCGCACGCGCAGCAGGGTCTGGCCGGCGGGGTCGGCAGGGGGAAGGGAAGGGGCAGGCGCGGCTTCAGGCATGGCTGTCCCCTCCACGCGCGGCGGCCAGGGCGGGCCGGGAGCCGCGCAGGGGCTTGACTTCGGGGCATTTCCAGGCCGGGCCGGGATATTGGCGACGAAGGGCGTTGAAAGTGGGCAGGATGCCACAGGCGTAGCAATTGCCGCGGCAATCCGGGCGGTCGCGGCCCTCCAGGCTGCGGCGGTAATCCTGCTTGAGGAAGCTGCGCTTGACGCCCGTGCTGATGTGATCCCAGGGGAAGACCTCGTCCAGCGCGCGCGGGCGATGGGTGTAGAAGGCCGGGTCCAGGCCGGCGGCTTCGAAGGCTTCCAGCCAGGCGGAATAATGGGATTGGTCCTGCCAGGCGTCGAACTTCGCCCCGCGCTTCCAGGCACCGTAGATCACCCCGGCCATGCGCCGGTCGCCGCGCGCCAGCCATGCTTCCAGCAGCGTATCTTCGGGATTGTTCCAGGTCAGCTTGAGGTTGGGGTGGCGCAGCTCACGCCGCAGCAGGTCTTGCTTGGCCTGGATCTGCTCGACGGTATCACAGGGCACCCACTGGAAGGGGGTGTGGGCTTTGGGCACAAACGTGCTCACGCCCACGTGCAGCCGGGCGCGCCCGCCGGCTTCCTGGCGCCCAATGGCCAGCACGGCTTTGCACACGTCGGCGATGGCCTGCACGTCCTGGAGGGTCTCGGAGGGGTGCCCGATCATGAAATACAGCTTGAGCGTCTTCCAGCCGTGGCGGAAGACGTCGCGCGCAGTCTCGTAGAGCTGCTCGGTGGCGACGGGCTTGTTGATGATATTACGCATGCGCTCGGAGGCAGCTTCAGGCGCCAGGGTAAAGCCTCCGCCGGGGCGCAGCTCCTTGAGCTGATCCATCAGCTCGACCGAGAAGGATTCGATGCGCAGGGAGGGCAGGGCCACGCTCACGCGGCGGCCAGCCAGGCGCCGGCTGACCTGCAGGGCCAGGTCGACGATATGCGTATAGTCAGAAGAGGATAAAGAGAGCAGCCCAACTTCCTCGTAGCCGGTAGCGTCCAGGGCGGCCTCGATGGCCTGCAACACTTCTTCTACCGGGCGCTCGCGCACCGGCCGGTTGACCTGCCCGGCGTGGCAGAAGCGGCAACCGCGCGTGCAGCCCCGCATGATCTCGATGGAAATGCGATTGTGCACCACGTCCACCGAGGGCACCAGGAAACGGGTGGTGGGGGGTGGAAGCTCGCCCAGAATACGCTTGAGCACGGAACGGGGGGCGCTCTCCACCTTGGGGTGAACGCTGGCCACGCGGCCATCCGGGTGGTATTCGACTTCATAGAGCGAGGGCACGTAGACTCCCGGCACCTGGGACAGCTTGAGCAGCAGCTCCTGGCGAGAGCCGCCGGCGGCGCGCCAGGCCTGATGGGCGTCCACCACTTCCTGGATGACTTCTTCTCCTTCGCCGATGACGAAGGCGTCGAAGAAGGCGTGCATCGGCTCGGGGTTGTAGGCGGCGTGCCCGCCGGCGATCACCAGCGGATGGCGCTGGTCCCGCTCGGCGGCCCTCAGGGGGATTTCCGCCAGATCGAGGATGTTGAGCACGTTGGTATACAGCGACTCGTAGGGCAGCGTGAAGCCCAGGATATCGAAAGCGGCCAGGGGGTGCTTGCTTTCCAGGGAATACAGGGGCACTTCGGCGGCGCGTAGGGCGGCTTCCATGTCCAGCCAGGGAGCGTAGGCGCGCTCGGCCAGCACATCGGCGCGCTGGTTGAGCAGGTCGTAGAGGATGGCCAGCCCCAGGTTGGGCAGGCCGATGTCGTAGATGTCCGGGAAGACCAACGCCACACGAGTAGCTACCTGATCCCAGTCTTTGACGACCTGGTTCAGCTCGCCGCCCACGTAACGCCCCGGTTTTTGCACGGTGGGGAGGATGCGTTCCAGACGCGCCTGGATCGCCTGCGAGGTAAGCACCGTTAAGCTCCTGGAGGAAGGGATATTGGACTAAACACCCCTTGATTGTAACCTATTCCTTTTCACTTTCGGGCAGGAAGAAAGTCACTGGTTAATCATGCCAATCGCCCTTGCCCCACCGAAGCGGGGATGTTGGGGGGGCGTTACAGGGTGCTCTTGATAATGCCTCCGTCCACGGCGATCATCTGGCCGGTGATGTAAGAGGCGGCCGGCGAGACCAGGAAAACGGCGATGGCGGCGAATTCTTCGACGCTGGCCATGCGCCCCAGGGGAATCTCGGCGGTCTGCTTGCGCCTTTCCTCCTCCGTGGTGGTGCCGTTGGCCCTGGCGCGGGAGGCCATCAGCTCTTCGACGCGCTCGGTGAGGGTCCGAACCGGGCAGGATGGCGTTGAAGCGGATGCCCGCCGGCCCCAGCTCGATGGCCAGCGATTTGATCAGCGCGGCGGTGGCGGCGCGCACGCTATTGGAAAGCACCAGGTTAGGAATGGGCTGCTTGACCGCGTAAGAAGTGACGGATAAAACGCTGGCGGCCGGCGACTCGCGCAGGGCGGGCAACGCCGCGCGGATCAGGCGCGCGTGGGCGAACAGGCTCACCTCGGCGGCTTTCTGCCAGGCGTCGTCGTCGAAAGCCTCGAAGGGGCCGGGCGGCGGGCCGCCGGCGTTGGTGATCAGGATGTCCAGGCCGCCCCAGGCGTCCACGACGGCCTGCACCAGCCTGTCCGGCGTGGATGGGTCGGTCAGGTCGCCGGAGAGGGCCAGCGCCGGCGTGTGGGCCTCCTGAGTAAGTTTTTGGGCGGCCGCAGTCGCGCTGGCCGCGTCTCGGCTGTTGACGGCCACGCGCGCGCCCTCGAGGGCCAGCCCGCGCGCCGCCGCAAATCCCAATCCCCGGCTGGAGCCGGTAACCAATGCCCGTTTGCCCTGTAGTTTCAGGTCCATCCAGTTCCTCCTGTCACATCCATTCGAGATGCTGATCGACGATCTGCTCGTCTGGCCAGTTGGCCTCGATAAAATGCGCCACCTGCCGGAGCGCCTTCTGGGTGAAGCTCCCGGCGTTGCTCACCATGGCGATGGCGATGACGGCCTCTTGCCAGGCGTCCTGCCGGTCGACTTCCGCGACGGAGACGTTGAATTCCCGCCCCACGCGCGCCAGGATGGGCTTGAGGCGGCTGCGTTTCTCCTTCAGCGAGGCGCATCCGGGGAAATGGAGGTGCAGGGTGAGCACGCCGATCGACATGTGAGCGTCCTTCCCGGTTAACTGTACTTTAACTGGGGAGGTTTGGGTAGTCCTTGGAGTAGGGCCGGGGGCTCACAACGTGTAAACCAGCAGCCGTTGCGCTCGTTGAGCCGTGCGGATGGAGGCGGTCAGGCGGAACATGAAGCGGTAGAAGCCGCCCAGCCGGGCGATATCCGGCGACTGGCTGAAGAACCATTCTTCTTTGAGGCGGATGCCGGGGTCTTCGCCTGCGCTCCAGGTCTCGATCTGGTGCGGATCGTCGATGCCCCAGTGCACGCTCGCGCCGGTCTGGTGCATGGAAGGATGGGCCTGGATGCGATCGGCGGTCAAGCGGCTGAAAGCGTCGAAGGCCAGGCCAGCGCCGGGGAATTTTTGGTGCAGGCAAAGGATCAGGGCGCGCACGTCGCTCTCGTGCAGGTACATCAAGAGGCCCTCGGCCACCACGAAGACCGGCCGTCCCTCCACGGGGACCTGCTCCACCCAGGCCAGGTCGGTGACGGAGGAAGCGATCAGGCGGTATTGATCTGTTTCGGGGTAGAACTTGCGGCGCAGGGCGATGACGTCCGGCGTGTCCAGGTCGATCCATAGCGCCGCGGCGGCCCCCACGCGCTGGCAGCGGCTGTCTAATCCGCAGCCCAGGTGCAAGACCAGGGCGTCTGGGTGGGCGGCGATGAACTCGCGGGTGTAGGCGTCCAGTTGTTTGGCGCGCATGAGCAGCGTCACCACCGTCTTCTGGGGGATCTTTAGCCGCTGAAAGTCGTATTGCACCGCATCCAGGATGTGGCGGGCCTTTTCGTCGCTCAAGATCGGGTTGGACTGCGCTTTGGCGTAGAGGGGGATGAGCAGGGTTTCTTGTTCTGGGGTGAGGGAGATCTTTTCTTTAGGGTTCATGGGAAGCAGGCTCGCTGGATGGGTTGAATGAGGAGCTGGCGGCGCTGGCGATGCGCTGGAGAATGGCCTGGCCCGCGGCGCGGTTCCCGCCATCCTCCGGGGTAAGCGTGCGCTCCAGCATGAGGGCCACCGTCTCCAGAATGTCCTCGAAAGGCGGGGGCTCTTCGAGGCTCGGATAATCCTGGCTGGCCAACAGGCCGAGAGATAAGGCATTCATGACGTGGGCCATCACGGCCGGGCGGACGTCCGCGCGAATGGCTCCCACGGCCTGCAATTCCTGGAGGGTGTCGCGCCAGATGGACGCGGACTGGAGAGACTCGAACAGGTTGCCGGGCTTGCGCAGGTACTGGCCAAAGACGCGGCGATCTTGCTTGAGCATGGCGGATAGAAAAGGGGAACGATCCACCGCCGCCAGCACGCTGCGGAAGACGCCCGCCAGCGTGCCGCCCTGGGGATCGGCCTGGATGGCTTTCAACCAGGCGGCGGTATATTGGCGGGTTTCGCGGTACAGCAGAGCTTCGAACAACTGCTCTTTGCTATCGAAATGAAGGTAGAGGATGGCCCGCGTCACGCCAGCCTCAGCGGCGATATCGCTCATGGTGGTCTTGTCATAGCCATAGCGGATGATGACATCCGCAGCGGCATCCAGGATGCGCTCCTGGCGTTGCTCGTTTTCCGACCGGGTAAAACTCATCGACATTCCTTCTACAAATATACATATTTTGTATATTTGTATATTTTACCCCTTCCCTTGAGAATTGTCAATGAAAAACAACGTGGAAGTCTCTATGCCACTTTTTTGCGCTGAAGCTCATCCAACCTGGAAGAAAAACTTACCCAACAGGTGAATATGAACCGCAACCAATTCGCAGCTCGCTTGAATAACCACCCAAAGCCGATCATCGTGGACCTTTGGGCCCCCTGGTGCGCTCCGTGCCGGGCGATGGAGCCGGCCTTTAAAGAAGCCAGCCAGAATTACACCGGCCAGGTAGACGTTTTGAAGGTCAACGCCGACGAATCCCCAGACGTGCTCAAATCCCTGCGTGTGATGGGCATCCCGACCGTGATCGTCTTTTCGGGCGGGAAGGAAATTATGCGGCGCACGGGGGTGCAGTCCGCCACGGCGTTGAACGTGCTGTTCGAAGCTGCCCTGACCGGACGCAAGCCGGCGATCGTTCCGCTGGCGCCCCTGGATCGTTTGCTCCGAGCGATTGGCGGCCTGGCTTTGTTAGCCATAGGCTGGGGTTTCGGACATGCCATCCTTTGGCTCGTGCCCGGAGCGGTGCTGCTCTTCAGCGCGGTCTACGACCGCTGCCCCGTGTATCGGGCCATCGTGCCGCGCCTGGCTGACTGGTTCCACAAAAGAGCTTGAGGCCCTAAAACTGTTTGCCTTTCGCAGCGTCCGGGCTGCAAGCCCGAACGCTGCTTTTGATTCCCCAACTCGTTCCCCTTCAGGATCGTTCATAAATTCTTCACACTGCCTTCACGCGCTGTGCATAAGGGTTCGGTAAGATTGCATCAAAACCATCCGATGAGGAGAATAGTAGATGGCAGTGCAATCGAAACCAATGCTGAAAGCGCCTGGAAGCGTAAAACCTCGCTCCCAGGGCATAAAAGCAATCCTGACTCACTCAACGCTGCGCAGGGTTTCCCAGATAGGCTTTGCGACCTTTATCATTGCCCTGGGAGTACAGCACGTAATAGCCGGTGAGAACGGCGCGCTCGTGAGCGCCTCGGTCGAGGCTTACTGTCCCTTTGGCGGGTTGGAAACCCTGTATAAGTACATTGCTGACGGAGGGAGCTTCGTTTCCCACACCCACCTCTCTAACGTGATCCTGTTGGTTGCCGTTCTGGCCGTGGCGCTTCTGTTGCGCTCGGCTTTCTGTGGCTGGATCTGCCCGCTGGGCTTCCTGCAAGACCTGGTGGCGAATTTGAGCAAGGTCCTCAAAAAGCGCACCCCCGGCCTGAGACGCGCGATGGCCAGACTCGAAAAACGCGCAGCCTTTCTGTCCAGGGTGGATCGTATCTTGCGCTATGCAAAATACCTGGTCCTGGCCTGGGCGGTAGGGGGAACGGCTTACTTCGGCTTTATGGTCTTTCGCGATTTCGATCCCTGGGCGACCCTCTTGAATATCGCCGAGTTCAGCTTTACCCCGGGGGTAATCGTCCTGGCCGTCATCCTCCTGGCTTCATTCTTCATCGAGCGCCCCTGGTGCCGTTACGCCTGTCCATTAGGAGCGGTTAGTGGGCTGTTCGGGAAGCTCAGCCCCATCTACTTGAAGCGGGAAGAAAGCGCCTGCACGGCTTGCAAAATATGCACGAAAGCCTGCCCGATGGGGCTGGAAGTCCACAAGTCGACGACGATCCGGAGCGCCGACTGTAACACTTGCCTGGAATGCGTGGGCGCCTGCCCGCGCAACGGGGCGCTGGAAGTCAAGCTCGGCTTGCCGTTGATCGGCAAATAGGAGGGCCAACATGCGTATCCATCCTATCTTCTATGGTGCTCTGGTTTTGACGGTTTTCCTGGGAATCGTCCTGGGCTTTCAGACTGCCGGTGTGTGGTCGGTCTCCGGGAAAATAACCACCGACGGCAGCCAGGTACAACCCTCGGTCGCGGACGTGAGCACGATCAAAGGCTGGATGACCCTGGAGCAAATCTCGACCACGTACGACGTGCCGCTGGCCGAACTCCTCAGTCAGTTCGACCTGCCGGCCGATACGGCGCCGTCCACGGCTCTCAAGGATCTCGAATCGGATCTCTTCTCGGTAACCAACCTGCGCGCCTGGCTGCAAAGCCGGTACCAAACGAGCGAGGCGCCTCAGGCAGATCGCGGCACTGAGGCGCCAACCCCGTAAGGCGCGGGGTTTTGCCAGACGGACTAACCGACTTTCACGCTTACCTGAACTTCTTGCGTACCCGGGGGTGGGATGGGGATGACCTGCCCTTCGACGGCCTGCCCATCCACCTCCAGGCGGATGCCCTTTCCGGAGCCGGTGCGCTCGACGTGGATGGCGTAGCGCACTCCCCGGTAGCTGCGCACGGCGTCGAAATGCTCCCAGGCTGAGGGCATGGCCGGAGCGATCTCCAGGCCCTCGAAGGTGGGGCGGATGCCCAGGATCCATTGTGTGATGGCCACGTAATTCCAGGCGGCCGTGCCCGTCAGCCAGGAGTTCTTGGCCTCGCCGTGGGCCGGGGCGTCGCGCCCGGCAATCATCTGGGCGTAGACGTAGGGCTCGCAGCGGTGCACTTCGCTGAGATCCTCACGGGCGGAGGGGTTGATGCGCAGGTAATAATCGTGGGCCCGATCGCCGCGTCCGATTCTGGCCTCAGCGATCATGATCCACGGGTTGGTGTGGCAAAAGATGCCGGCGTTCTCTTTGTAGCCGGGCGGATAGGAGGAGATCTCACCCAAATGCAGGTAGTAGCGGGTGTAGGCGGGTTGGTGCAAGACGATGCCATGGGGGGTCGCCAGCCGCGCGGCGACGGAATCCAGGGCCTGCTCGGCGCGCCCGTCTTCCAGGCCCAGGCCGGCCATCACACACATGCCTTGCGGCTCGATGAATATCTGGCCTTCCTGGCATTCCTGCGAGCCGATGGGTTTGCCCGAATCATCGTAGGCGCGACGGAACCACGCGCCGTCCCAACCGGCGGCCCAAACCACTTTCTCCATCTCCTGGGCGGCGGTGTGGAAGGCGCCGGCCTGCGCTTCTCCCTGGCAACGCCGGGCAATTTCGGCCATCTCGTCAGCCGCGAGGACGAACAAGCCGGCGATGAAGACGCTCTCGGCGACCTTTCCGTCTTTCCCGATGGTGGTCTGGAAGGATTGGCCGGGCGTATCGGAGAAGCAATTCAAATTCAGGCAGTCGTTCCAATCGGCGCGGCCAATCAAGGGCAGTCCGTGCGGGCCGAGGTTGTCGAGCGTGTAGCGCAGGGAGCGCTGCAAGTGGTCGTAGAGCGGCTCTTGCGTGCCGGGCCGGTTGTCGTACGGCACGGGCTCATCGAGGATGCCCCAGTCGCCGGTCTCCTTGATGTAAGCCGCCACGGACAGCACCAGCCAGAGCGGGTCGTCGTTGAAGCCACCGCCGATGTCGTTATTGCCGCGCTTGGTGAGGGGCTGGTACTGGTGATAGGCGCCCCCGCTAGGAAGCTGGGTGGCCGCCAGGTCGAGGATGCGCGCACGCGCCCATTCCGGCACCAGGTGGACGAAACCGAGCAGATCCTGGGCCGAATCGCGGAAGCCCATGCCGCGCCCGATGCCCGACTCGAAATACGAGGCCGAGCGCGAGAAATTAAACGTGACCATCACCTGGTAGGCGTTCCAGATGTTCACCATGCGATTGGTGTGGCAATCGGGGGTGGTCACTTGCAGCTTGTTCAACAGCCCGTCCCAATAAGCTTGCAGGGCCTGGAATGCGCTTTCCACTTCATCCGCTTGCAGAAAGCGGGCGATTACGGGCTTCACGCTGCGCTTGTTGATGGCTTGCGAGCCGAGCGGATCGAACTTGTCGTCCGGCGGATTTTCGTGGTAGCCGAGGAGAAAGATGATCTTCTTGCGTTCCCCCGGATTCAAGCGCACCTTTACGTGGTGCGCGCCCACCGGCTGCCAGCCGAGGGCGATCGAGCCGGACATCCGGCCGGCTTCTACGGCCGCGGGCGAATTCCAATCGCGATAGGCTCCCAGGAAGGCCTCGCGCTGGGTGTCGAAGCCGGCTAACTTTTCGGAACAGGCGAAGTAGGCGAAATGGTTACGGCGCTCGCGATACTCCGTCTTGTGGTAGATGACGCCGTCCACGACCTCGACCTCTCCGACGTTGAGGTTGCGTTGGAAGTTGGTGGCGTCGTCTAAGGCGTCCCACAGGCAGAATTCGATGGCCGAGAAGACCGACAGGCTGGCCGCCTGGTCGCGATGATTGGTGAGGGTCAATTCCCAGATTTCCAGGTTTTGGCCGAGGGGCACGAAATAGCGAGTTTGGGATTCGATGCCGGCCAGCCGGGAGCGGATGGCCGTGTAGCCCAGGCCATGGCGGCATTCATATTCGTCCAGCGAGCTGCGCGTCGGCTGCCAGGTCGGCGACCAGAATAAGGGCGCGTCTGAGCCGGAAGGGCGATCGTCGTCGCGCAAATAGATGTAACGCCCGCCCGAATCCAGCGGGACGTTGTAATAGCGGTAACGAGTTAGGCGGCGTAGACGGGCGTCCTTATAAAAGGAGTACCCGCCGGCCGTGTTGGAGATGAGGCCAAAGTAGGCCTCGCTCCCCAGGAAGTTGATCCAGGGGAGGGGGGTGTCTGGCCGTGTGATAACGTACTCACGGCGCTCATCGTCGAAGTAACCGTAGCGCATAGCATCTCCTGTAGTTTGGTGGCAGTTCCACTGGCGGCGGGGCAAAGGCCGTTCTTCCTAAAGGCGTTATCCGGCCAAATCCGAAGGGCCAGATCAATCTTTCCCGTTATGTATAGTGGACGCAGGCCACCGAATGACCTTCTTCCACTTCCACCAATGCCGGCCTTTGGGTTGCGCAAATTTTTTCTGCAACCGGGCAGCGGTCATAGTAAACGCAGCCGGTGCTGATCTCATGCGGCTTTGCTTTCAGCTCCACGTCTCCCCTCTCCCATTTCTTGTCGAGGCGTGGAACAGAGTCCATGAGCATCCTGGTGTAAGGATGGAGTGGGTTATCGAATATCTTCTCGGTTCGACCCACCTCCGCGGCGCATCCCCGGTAGAGAATCATGGCCCTCTCGCTTATATAATAACCCAAAGAGAGGTCATGGGTTATGAAAAGGATGGAAAGGCCGCGAGATTTTAGCTCCGCCAGCAGGTTGAGAACGTCGATGCGGGTGGAAGCGTCTAACATGCTGATGATCTCGTCGGCTACCAAGAACTTGATGTCCAGCAACAAGGCGCGTGCAATGAGAAAGCGCTGGAGCTGCCCACCGCTGAGCTGGTGGGGAAACTTGTTCAAGACGATCTCGGGGTTCAGGCCGACGGCCTTCAAAGAGCTGTCCACCTTATCGTCCCACTCCGATCCCCTGATCCCCGGGTAGAACTCCTCGTGGATGACGCCGAAAACCCGGTCGGCTTTGAAGATGGGGTTGTAAGAGCTGAAGGGGTCCTGGAAAACGCCCTGCACCTGGCGGTAATATTCCTTCAACGCGCTTCCCTTGAGGGTGGAGATGTCGACTCCGTTATAGGAAATCTTGCCGCCGTTCACCGAGAGGAGGCGCAAGATCATCTTCCCGATGGTGCTCTTGCCGCTGCCGCTTTCGCCAATCAAGGAGACCACTTCTCCATCTTTGGCGTCCAGGCTGACGTGGCTGACTGCGTGGAGCTCTGTCCCTCCAAAGGTGCCAACCTTGTAAACCTTCGATATATTGTCTAACGTAAGCATTCTCTTAGAGCTCCTTCCAGCAAGCGACGTGGTGGCCCTTTTCGACCTCGACGAACGGCGGCGCCTCCAGGCATTTCTCGAATGCCACGGGGCAGCGTTCTCTGAAGCGACATCCGGTGGGAGGGTTGAGCAACAACGGGGGGTTTCCAGGAATGCCCGTCAATTTCTTCTCGGAATATCGCACCCCCACTTTGGGCAGGGAGGAGATCAGCAGCTTGGTGTACGGATGCCGGGGGGAATTCATGATTACCTGGGTGGAAGCTTTTTCAGCAAAATTGCCCGCATACATGACCATGATGCTATCGGCGATCTGATAAAGGATGGAGATGTCGTGAGTGATGACGATCATGCTTTTGACGAACTCACGGTCGCGGAACTCGACCAGCATTTCTGCGACCGCCTTTTGCGTAGATACGTCGAGGGCGGAGGTGATCTCGTCTGCGATGAGCAAGGAAGGATTCAGCAAAGTGGAGAGAACCATCACCATCCTTTGCTTCATTCCGCCTGAAAGCTCGATGGGATACCTGTTCAGCACGCCGGGGTCCAGCTTGACCAGATCGAGTCTCCTCTTTAGCTCAGGCAGAGCGGCTCTGCCGCTAACATTCCTCGATTCGAGCAGCTCGGAGGTCATCTTTCCTATTCTGCGGGTAGGATTCATGGCGTTCATGGCGTACTGAGGGATGATGGAAACTTTCTTGAAGCGGAAGTCGTTCATTTTATCCATATCCCAAATGGGCAGCTCTTCGTCGTCGAGCTTCACACAACCCTCAAGGAATTTCATGGGAGGGTTCAGAAAGATGAGACTGTGGCCGAGGGTGGTTTTTCCGCAGCCCGATTCACCGGCCAGCCCCATGATCTCGCCGTCCGCGATGTTGAAGGATACGCTCTCCAGCGCATGAACATCCCCACGCAGGGTCTGATAATAAACTTTGAGGTTTTCTACTTGTAGAGTCACGCTTTCACATCTCCCTGAGCTTGGGGTTGAAGACTTCGTCCAGCCCGACGTTGGTGAAATACAGGGCCCCCACGATGGCGGTGATGGCGAGGCCCGGTGGAATGAACCACCACCACATGCCCAGGATGAGAGCGCCCCAAAGGACGGCGTTATTCATCATCAGACCCAGCGAAGTCCCATTGGTCGGGCCAAGGCCGATGAAATCCAGCGTGGCCGCGGTGAGGATGGCTCCACCAAACTGAAGGATAAACACGAGCAACAAGTAGGACATCATGTTCGGCGCGATTTCCCTGACGATGATCTTGAGCGATTTCATGCCGCTCAAGCGCGCCAGATCGACGAAATCTCGGGAACGCAAGGAAAACGTCTGGGCGCGGACGGCGCGGGCCGTCCAGGGCCAGGCGAAACACCCAATGAAGACGCTTTCGACCATCACCCCGCGCACGTCCAGGTAAGCCACGATGATGAGGAGCACGACCAGGGAGGGAATCACCAGGACGACGTTGGTGAGCATATTGAGCAACTCATCGACGATGCCGCCGCGGTAGCCGGCGACGAAGCCGATCAAGACGCCGAGCAAGGTGCCCAGCCCCCCGCCCAGGAGACCCACGACGAAGGTCGACCCGAGACCGTGCACGAATTGGGAAAAGACGTCTTCCCCGAAGCTGGTGGTGCCGAACCAATAATCGGCGGAAGGCGCGTGGGAGGAAGGCCCGGCGAACTCATCGGGGGTGTATTTCGCCAGCCAGGGGCCTACGAGAGCCAACACGATGAAAAAGAGAAGGACGGCCAGGCCAACGCGCAGCTTGGTGTTTCTCAGCGCGAAGTAGAGGGACTCGTGTTTCTTTTTGGGCAAGAGCGCGTTTACATTTGTCATGCTGCTTCACCTTGCATGCCTGCCCGGGTCCTGGGATCCACGAGAACGTAGGCGATATCGATCGCGAAGTTGGCGAGCAACACCCCGATGATGATGAACAGGAAACATCCCTGGAGCAGGAAGTAATCATGGTTCTGAATCGATTGAAGGATCAGGTACCCGATGCCCGGGTAGGAGAAGACGATTTCCGTGACCAGTTGGCCGGCAACGATGACGCCCAACTGAAGCGCCAGACCGGTGATCTGGGGCAGTACGGCGTTGTTGAAAGCATACTTCCTGACCAATCTCCGCGGGGCCCCAAGGGCTGCGAGGTAGTGGGAATAATCCGCTTCGAGCTCGTAAATAATCATGTTCCTCATGCCGATGGCCCAACCGCCGAACATCACCAGGAAGAGGGAAACGAAAGGCAAGATCCAATGCTGCAAGAGGCTCCAGGCGAAGGTCCAGGAGAGGTGCGGCATCATGGTGGGGCTGTATGCCCCTGAAGTCGGAAGAATACGGAAAATGATTCCAAAAGCCCAGGCCAACAAGATGCCCAGCCACATATAGGGAGTGGCGGTGAGGATGTATCCGATGGGCGAGATGGTGTTATCCAGCCACTTGGAGCGCGCCGCGAAAGCGCCGAAATGATTGCCGGCAAACCAGCTAGCCAGAATTGAGGGCACCAACAGGAGCAGGTCGAAGGGCACGGCATTCTTGATGATCGTGATCACCGGCTGGGGGAATAGCCAGATACTGGTGCCAAAGTCGCCGTGGAAAATGGCGACCCAAAAGTTCAGATACTGCTTCCAAATGGGCACGTCAAATCCAAAGGCTTGCATGTAATAGCTGTACATGACTTTGGCCGACTCGGCTTTCAAGTTTGCCCGCGAGAGCAATGCCTGAATGGGATTGCCGGGCATGAAGCGCGGAATGAGCCAGTCTATCGTCACCGCGAGAATAAAAGTGAGGATATAAATGAGTAGTTTCCTGCTGAAATATTGCTTCACGCTTACTCCTCTCCAAAGGCAGGCTGCCGGAACTCCAGGAACCACTGGGGAGTGATAGGGGGTGGGGGAAAGGGGGTGTTGAACGGGCCAGCCGCCCAACACCCCGGTTTTCAACTGTTTGAAAGTCTCAAAGGACTTCTACCGCCCTTCCTGCCAGAGGAGGACGGGCGGTATTTTCACGCAATCTTATTGCGCCGGCGGTACAGCCTGCAACTGGGTGAGCATGAGGATAGCGGTCATGTTCCAGTAACCGCGCCAGGTAACCGGCAGATAGTGGCCCTGGCTGTCGCCAGACCCTGGCCAATTCGTCCAGTAGGTGCTGTTGAACTGAGCCCAGGCGCCGTTGTACCACAGCGGGATGACGGGCATATCGGTGAGCTGGATGGTCTGAAGCTTTGAAACGAGATCTTTCATGGTGGCCAGATCATCGGTGGGGGTCTTGTCCAACTGGGTTACCAGATCAAAAGCGGTCTGGTTGTCGTAGCGCCCGTAGTTGCCGCCCTGGCTGGTGGCAATATCGGCGAGCTTGTCGTAGAAGACCCAGTGATAGTAGGACCAGGGGGTGTTGCTCAACTGCGGCTGGTTGTCGATGGCCAGGTCGAAGGTGCCTTGCAGGCGCGCATCCAGGTAGCCGTTGTAGTCCGGGTAGTCGGCCTGAACGTTGATGCCTACAGCCTGAGCGTTGGAGGCGATGATCTTGGCGGCTTCCATCCAGTCTGACCATCCGTTAGGAACGATGACCTTCAAGGCGACCGCGGAGCCGTCCTTGGCGGTGATGAACCCATCGCTGCCGGTCTTGTAGCCGGCCTGGGCGAGGATTTGCTTGGCCTTAGCAGGATCATAGGTGAAGCCGAGCTGCTGGTCGACGCTCTTGTCGATGTACTTGTCCCACATGGGGAGCAGACCACTCGGATCGGCGGCCTGGACCATGTTGCCATAGTCCCGGGTGACGATATCGTTCACGTTGATGGCGTAGGCCAACGCCTTGCGGAAGGCCGGGTCGTCCATGGGCGCCTTCTGGAGGTTGATATCCAGCCAGGCGGTGTTGGCAGCGAGCATGTACGGAGCATCGGGGTAGTACGTGTGGATGCCGTAGCCGCCGCTGACGAGCGAGGAAACGCCCGGCAGGTAGTTGTTGTTCAGGTCGACCACACCTTGCAGCACCTGGCCGAGAGCGACTTCGTTGCTGCTGTTGACCAGGTCGATGATGTACTTAGGCGCCATGGTGTAGTTGAGCGCCTTGGTGCCCCACCAGTTGTCGTTCCGCATCCAAACCATCTTGGTTTGATCGTAGGTGTCGTACAGGTAGGGCCCGGTCCCCACGGGGCTGGGGTTGGCGCCGGAAGCTACGTCGTCCGTGCTCATAGCCGACCAGAGGTGCTGAGGGACCATAGGCACGTTGTACAGAAGGTTGTCCCATTCCTGGTAGAGGGCGTCACTGAAGTTGAAATTCAAGGTGTAATCGTCCACCTTGTCGATCGAGGTGAGCCAATCCCACAGGGTGCTGAAGTTGAGCGCTGCGCCCTTGCCAAGCTCGAAGGTGAACTTGACATCGTCGGCATTGAAAGGCTGGCCATCGGACCAGGTAACGCCCTGGCGGATTTTTAGCTGATAGGTCTTGGCGTCTGTCCACGACCCACTCTCGGCGAGCCAGGGGGTGAACTTGTCGGTTAGCGGATCATACAGGAACAGGGTCTCGTAGACCAGGCCCAGGGTGCCCATGGCGTAGTTTCCCGTCATGAAGGGGTTCCAGTTGGAGACAGGCCCCCACTGGGTCCCGCCGGTGTACAGGGTTTCACTCCGGTCGAACACGGTGGCCCAGGGCGCCTGGGTGGGAGCTTCCGTTGGCTGAGCGACCGCGGGAGGCTCCGTAGGAGAGGGGTTGCTTACCGTCGAGCCCGTCGTTGCCGTGGGCGCGGGGGGCGCCTGAGTGGGTTGTGCGCAGGCTGAGAGCAGCATGGCCAACGCCACAAAGACAGTCAATAAGATATACGAGCGTTTCATTTTCATCCTCCTGTTGCGTAATGCGGGTTGAAGAAGAATAGAGATAGGTACGGCCTTACTCATTCGTTATTTTTCCCGGTTCTTCACCTCCTTCGAAGGGATAAGCGATCAGGCATAATATTGGAAGCGCTCCCAATCGAGCTAAGCGTGCAAGCGGTTCCAGGATTGCCATTATTTCCTGCGAGACGCTCCGCAAGAATCGCGTATGATCAATTCCGTGTCCATGATGACACGACGGGGTGGCTCGATACCATTTTCGATCAGGTCGATCACGATTTCGACCGCCTGGAAGCCAAACTGGTACACCCGCTGGCGAACTGTGGTTAATTGGGGGGTTGGGAAGGTGGCAAGGGGGAGGTCATCGAAACCGACCAGGGCAATGTCGTTGGGGATGCTCAAGCCGGCCTCGCGGATGGCGCGCATGGCTCCGATGGCCATGGTATCGGAGGCAGCGAAGACCGCATCGGGCCTGGCGGTCAACAATTGCATCATCGCATAATAGCCGCTCGCTTCGGTGAAATCGCCGTCGACGATCAGCGATTTGTCCATGTCTCGACCGCGCTCGGCCAGGGCTTTCAAATAACCCGCCTTGCGGTCGATGCTCACCGCGCTATTGGGCGTGCCCGAGATCATGCCGATGCGCCGGCAGCCCAGGCGAATCAGGTGGCTGACCGCGTTGTAGGCCGCATTGACGTTGTCCACGTCGATATAACTGACGCTTTTGGGGTGCGAGGGGCGTCCGGCAACCACCAGGGGCACGTTCGAGTTGATCAGGCAATCGATCAATTGGTCGCCGACCTGCCCGGACTGAACGATGATCCCATCCAGGTAGCCTTTGCGGGATACGCGGGGAAGGATTTTCTCTTCGTCTTCCTTCGTGCCGACCAGAAAGAGCGCTAGCGTATAGTTATACTGGTTGCACGCCTGGGCAATTCCCTGGGTGAGGCGGGGGAAGTAGGGGTCGGTGAAGAAGGAGCTGACGCTGCGGGGCAGGATCAAGCCGATCATCCAGGAGCGCTGGGAAGCGAGCGTGCGCGCGGCGGCGTTGGGATGGAAGCCGGTGTTTTGAATGACTTCCAAAACGCGCTTTCTCACGTCTTCGCGCACGTACGGCTGACCGTTGATCACCCGCGAGACGGTTGAGCGCGATACCCCAGCTTGTTTAGCGACATCTTCCAGTGTTAGATTCGACACGTCCACCCCAGAGCAATATGGAAGCTTTGTTTATGAAATTTTATCAATCAGTAAGATTGTGGAAGCGCTCTCAGTAAGCAAACCTATTATATAAAGTTTAATAATAAAAGTCAAGATGTTTAAAAAAGTTTTAGGCATTTTCCCAAGAAACGGGCTCACTCACCAATTATTTACCTCCCGGGACACACGTAAGCAGTTTCTTTTTCGCACTTCCGCGCTCGTCCGCACCCTATTCCTTGAATGGCAGCAGCCCGTGATTTGTGCCATTACCCCAAGGTTGCACTACGTGCGCGAGCCTGGGCGTTCTTTGCCCTCCGGGCACGCAGAGCGCCAGGGCGTGGCGATCTTCCGTCCGGCACTCAGATTGCTTCGCACAGAACGCTCGCAATGACACCCCGGGATGGTTTCTTCTCGAAAGAAGAGCCCCCCGGCGTTGTGGGATTACTCCTGAGAAACTCAGGCGTGTCATTACCCTACGGGTACGCAGAGCGGCGCGAGCCCTGGGCGTTCTTTGCCCTCCGGGCACGCAGAGCGCCAGGGCGTGGCGATCTCTCGGCTGGCACCGAGATTGCTTCGTCGGGCAAAGAACGCCCTCCTCGCAATGACACCCATTATTCTTGAGAAAGCCATGCTCAGATAGCTTGAGATTCTTGACAGACACTAACAAAGTGCTAAAATATTAATTAAACTTTTTTAAATCTAACTAAAAAAATGGGACTCCAGGGACGCATGAAAGAAAAGGTTACGATCAGTGATATTGCCAGACGGAGCGGGGTATCGGTTTCCACGGTTTCGTTCGTCCTGAACAATAAGCCCGGCGTCTCTCAGGAAACCCGCGCGCGCGTCCTCGAAATTGCCCAGGAGTACGATTACCCGATCAAAGCCAACCTTACCAACGGGAAAAACAACCTGCTGGCCACCATTGGCATGGTGGTCAAGACCGACCCGGACATCCCTCCCATGGCGAATCCGTTCTATTCGCAGGTTATCGTGGGCATCGAGGACAGTTGTCGCCGGGCCGGGATCAATCTTCTTTTTGCCACCCTGCCGGTGGACGAAAACAACCGCCCGGTGGAGGTTCCCCAATTGTTCTATAACGAGGGTGTGGACGGCCTATTGCTGGTGGGAACCTGCCTGGACGAGACCTTCGCTCCTTCATCCGCCAGGCGCGGCCCCCCAATCGTGCTCGTAGACGGCTACTCGAATACGGAAAGCTATGATACTGTCGTCTCGGATAATTTTCGGGCGGCTTACCAGGCCGTCGAGGTGCTGATCGAGAAGGGACACCGCCACATCGGGATGATTGGCGGCGAGGCGAACTGCTACCCCAGCTTGAAAGAACGGCGCAACGGTTACCTGCGCGCCATGAAAGAAAAAGGGATTCGTAAAGTCTATCTCTCCAATTTCAACATCAATCGCTCCAAGGGTTACCAGGAAACGATCGACCTGTTGAAAGAGAACCCGCAAATTACCGGCCTGTTCTGTATCAATGACGACGTTGGGAGCGCGGCCATACGGGCTATTCAGGACCAGGGAAAGCGCGTGCCCGAGGATATCTCGGTCATCGGTTACGACGATACCTACCTGGCGGTGAATGCCCATCCCAGCCTCACCACCCTGCACGTGGACACGCTGGCCATGGGGCGGGCTGCCGTGCAGCTCCTATCCTTACGCCTGGGAAATCCCGAATCGGCGCGTATGACCTTGATCGTCCACCCGACCCTGGTGGAGCGCGAATCGGTGGCCCTGGCTCCATCCAAATCCTCGACGAAGGGGGTACCTCTCGCATGACTCAGCAGCCCTTGCCTAACATCCCCTGGGAAGAACGCCCGGCGGGCTGTTCCGACGTGATATGGCGTTACAGCGCCAACCCGGTCATCCCTCGCAACCTGATCCCCTCGGCGAACAGTATCTTCAACAGCGCCGTGGTGCCCTTCCAGGACAGGTTCGCAGGGGTCTTCCGCTGTGACAATAAAAAGCGCGACATGAACCTGCATCGCGGCTTCAGCGAGGACGGCATCCACTGGGAGCTGGACAACGATCCCATCGAATGGCTCAGTGACTGCCCGGAAATCAGCCGGTTCCAATATCGCTACGATCCGCGCGTGGTTTGGCTGGAGGATCGCTATTACGTGACCTGGTGCAACGGCTACCACGGCCCGACCATCGGGATTGGCTATACGTTCGACTTTGACGAATTCTGCTTTATGGAGAATGCGCTGTTGCCGTTCAACCGCAACGGCGTGCTTTTCCCCCGCAAGATCAACGGCAAATACGTGCTGCTCAACCGGCCAAGCGATAACGGCCACACCCCCTTCGGCGACATTTATCTGAGCCAGAGTCCGGATCTGATCCACTGGGGGGAGCATCGTTACGTGATGGGGGTTAAGGACGGCTGGCAAGGCACGAAGATCGGCGCCGGGCCGGTGCCCATCGAGACTCCCGAAGGCTGGCTGATGTTCTATCACGGCGTGCTGACTTCCTGCAATGGGTTTGTGTACAGTTTTGGGGCGGCCTTGCTCGATCTGGAGCAACCCTGGAAGGTGATCTACCGCGGCGGCCCGTACCTGCTTTCTCCGCAAAAGTATTACGAGTGCGTGGGGGACGTGCCCAACGTGGCTTTTCCCTGCGCCACCTTGTACGACCCGCCTACAGGGCGGATCGCCATCTACTATGGCGGGGCCGACACGGTCACGGCCATGGCGTTTACGCGGATCAATGAAGTGCTCGACTTTGTGAAGAGCACCTCGGAGCTGTAGAGAACGGCAAGAGCCTCCTTTTCGGGCGATGAAGCTCGCCCAGAATTAACGAATTGCCGGATTACGGCTGATCGCCTCTATCGCATGACCCCGGTCACGCGATAGAGGCTTTTTTTCCCCCGAGAGCCGGATGTCGGCTTTATGGCCAAAATTCATCGTAAATTCATTTTACATCTTTAAAGTTAACAGGTCGTTATGTCGATAGTTAACCTTCCGATTGATCCTGACTGATGGTTGGACGTACGCATAACATGAATTCGGACCCGAATGCGGCCAGAGACGCGCTTAGAAAAGCTTATGAAGCTTTAGAGCATGGAGACAAGCTCGACGCTCGCCGTTGGGCCTTGCGGGCCGTGTCGCTGGCTCCACAGCTCGAAGAAGCCTGGCTCCTGTTGGCG
Organism: uncultured Chloroflexia bacterium; assembly: GCA_963702935.1. Lineage (GTDB taxonomy): Bacteria > Chloroflexota > Anaerolineae > Anaerolineales > Anaerolineaceae > DAOTWA01. The sequence goes on along the minus strand of OY969772.1, from coordinate 4,575,727 downwards.
GCCGTCGCGGCCCCGGCGGCCAGCATAGCCTATCTGCAAGAAGCGCTAAGGATCACCCCCGATAGCCGGCGCGCCAAAGAGGGGTTGATCTGGGCGCAGAAACGCCTGGAGCCGCAGGCGCAAGGGGGGTTTCAGGCCACAACTGGGCTGCCGGGCAAGCCCCGGCCCTCTGCCGGAAAATTCGGCATACAGCACCCCCGGGCCGTGGCGGCCGGCGTGTTTGCCCTGGTGTTCGTCGCCTGGCTGGTCGGGTTGGGATCCATTCCCAAGGTACAGGCTTTCATCGCACACGACACGGCCATTTTCAATGAGAAGCGCGCGTCTTCAGGGGCGGAAAGCGAAGCCGCTTTAGCGTCCTCCTCCCCCACCCCCACGTCCACGGCAGCTTCCACGGAGGCGCCTGATTACAACGCCACACCGCTCATCCAGCTCGTCCCCGATCTGGCTGCCACGCCGCAGCCGACCCCTCAGCCAAGCCCAACGGCAGCTCCACTGCCCAGCGGCGAGAAACGCATCGTCGTCAGCCTGTCGGAGCAGCATTTGTACGCTTACCAAGGCGATCAATTGGTCTACAGTTTCGTCGCCTCCACCGGCCAGGGCAATGGGACGGCGGTAGGCACGTTCCAGGTATTGGACAAGATCTCGGACGCTTACAGCTATCCCTGGGGATTCTGGATGCCGGATTGGATGGGCATCTATTGGGCGGGCAGCGACCTGGAAAACGGCATCCACTCACTGCCGGTCCTTACGGACGGCGAACAGATTTGGGGAGATGAGCTTGGAACGCCGGTCACTTATGGCTGCGTGGTGCTGGCTCCCCAAGACGCCAGCCTGCTCTTCAATTGGGCAGACGTGGGCACCCCCGTAGAGATCCACAAATAATTTAATCCCTGTTAAAACGCGTGAATGGGATTATGATTGTGCTCGAATTTAATCTAATGCGGATTTTGTTAAGAGGAGGTAAGAACCTTGTTATTCCATCAAGTATCTTTCCTGGCTCGCCCGGCGCTCTACCTGGACCCTGGATCGGGCAGCCTGCTGATTCAGCTTCTGTTGGCAGCTTTGCTGGGCGGCGGCGTGATCTTAAAAGTCTCCTGGCGCAAGATCAAAGCTCATTTCGGAGGGAGTACAACCGATAATCCCGATGTCGGCGAAGAGGAAGATGGCGACTAACCATCATCTCAGCGCTTCCTTCCGCGATCCGAGCGGATTTTTGTTCAATCAGGGCGACATTCTTTACCGGCAGGTCAACCACTGCTATCAGGAAGATTATGAGCGGTTGATGCAGTCAGGATTGTATGAGCGCCTGATCAAGGCCAGAAAGCTCATCCCTCATCAAGAAGTCGAGATCGAGGCGCCCGAGCCCGAGCTGGCTTACCGCATTCTCCGGCCGGAACGGGTGGAGTTCATCTCCTATCCTTACGAGTGGAGCTTCAGCCAGCTCAAAGATGCCGCCCTCTTGACGCTTTCGATTCAGAAGATCGCCCTGGAATACGGTCTCTCTCTCAAAGACGCCAGCGCCTATAACGTTCAATTTCATTGCGGCAAGCCGGTGCTGATCGACTCGCTGTCCTTCGAGGCTTATCGCGAGGGCGAGCCGTGGGTGGCGTACCGGCAGTTCTGCCAGCATTTCCTCGCGCCGCTGGCTTTGATGGCGCATTGCGACGTGCGCTTGAGCAAGCTGCTGCGCGTATACATCGACGGCGTTCCCCTGGACCTGGCCAGCCGGTTGCTCCCCTGGCGTACCCACCTGCAATTCGGCTTGATGACCCACATTCACCTGCACGCTTCGGCGCAAAAGAAATACGCGGACGCAGCACAGCAGGCCAGCGCACAAACTCGAGGGCGCGCCATGAGCAAGCCGGGCCTGTTAGGGGTATTAGATAGTCTGACCAATACGGTAAAGGGCCTCAAATGGGAGCCCGAGGGTACCGAGTGGGGCGATTACTACGACTTCGACCAACTATACCCGCGCCGCGTTCGAGCATAAAACCCGCGTCGTGAAATCTTACCTGGAGAGGATCCAACCGAGACAGGTGTGGGACCTGGGCGCCAACACCGGCGCATTTTCGCGCCTGGCAGCCGGCGTGGCGGGCCTGACCCTCTCTTCCGATTTCGACGAGGCTGCGGTAGAGAAAAATTACCGCGAGATGAAGAAAAATAAAGAAACAAATTTGCTTCCGCTGGTGCTCGACCTCACCAACCCCAGCCCGGGAATCGGCTGGCAGAATCAGGAACGGGATGCCTTTATCGACCGCGGCCCGGTGGATGCGGTGATGGCGCTGGCGTTAGTACATCACCTGGCGATTTCGAACAACGTGCCTCTCGCCGACCTGGCCGAGTTCTTCGCCCGGCTGGGACGCTGGCTGATCGTGGAGTTCATCCCCAAAGAGGATTCGCAAGTCAAACGCTTGCTGGCCACCCGGAAGGATATCTTCGTCGATTATTCTAAGGAAGGCTTCGAGCAGGCCTTTTGCCGCCAATTTATCTTCCGAGAAGTCACCCCCATCGAAGGGTCACAGCGGATCATGTATTTGATGGAGAAGCTGGAACCCTAAGCTTCTTCGATAAATGAGGAAATACTCGTGATGGGCAAATCAGACGGGTCGCATCCCGGTGGAACTCCGGCGGATGTCGACCGAAAAAGGAAATTACTGTCCTGGGGGAAGCTGTTGGCCTGGACGGTGCTGGCCATCTATTTTTGCGTGTTTATGGAGTGGCTCTTCTACGCTACCAAGCCCTCTTTTATGAGCCTCTCGCCCTTTATGACGAAGCTGGGTATCCTGCTGCTTTCGGGGCTGGTGCTGGTGGGGCTAAGCCTGCCCTTCCTATTGGTATTGTTTGCGCTCAGCCTGGCGCCGTGGTGGTCGAAGCGCTGGAAGGTGTTCCTGTACATCGGCGGCGTGCTCCCGGCGGCCTTTATCGCCGTGACGGCGCTGATGCTGATCGACAACTTCACTTACACGGTCTTCCAATACGGCATCATTTCTACGGTGGGCATCCAGCGGGGGGTATATGGACTGCTATTCTTGGTCATCCTGTTCGTTTCCACGCGCTGGGTAGTGAGGACGCTCTCCGGGCAGACCCGCAGAAAACGGGTGAATTCTGCCTTGAGGATGGAGCTATCCATGTGTATCGCGCTGCTGGTGCTGTCTACCGGGCTGGGCTGGAATTTATATCGGAGCGACCAGCCTGCGTATACCATCCCGGTCACCGGCTCAGCGGTCACGCGCCCGAACATCCTGCTGATCGGCACCGATGGGCTGGACGCCGATCACACGTCGCTTTACAACCCGGATACGGATACGACCCCCTTCCTGAAGACTTTCGCCCAAAGCGCCCTGGTGTCCGAGAACAACTTCCCGAATGCCTACCAGACGTCGGGCTCGCTGGTTTCCATCTTTACCAGCAAGCTGCCCACCGAAACGCGCATGTTGTACCCGCCGGACATCCTGAAGGGCGCCGACGCGTTTCAGAGCTTCCCTGCCATTCTGAAGAGTGAGGGATACTACAACGCCGAGATCAGCGTGGATTACTACGCGGACGTGACTGCGTTCAACCTTCAGGATAGCTTTGTGATGGTCAACGGGCGCTCGTCCACCATGGGCAGCTTGTACACGCTTTCACGCGGCATCCTGCCGGAAGATGCGGCCTATTTCCTGGCGACGATCGTCAAGGGGCTTTCGGACCGGCTGCTTCAAATCTATTACATTCGCACCATGCCCGATCCCTACGCGGAAGTCACCCAGCCTCCCATCGACATGAACGACCAGCATAGGGTAGACCAGCTCATGTCCCTCTTTCAGACCGTTCAGCAGCCCTTGTTCGTGCACGTGCACATGATGGGGACGCATTTGGGCGACGAGTGGAATCTATACGATCCTGCCATCCAGGCCTACGATGGGTACATGCGCGAAGTGATCGACGACCTGACGGAGATGGGCAAGCTGGACCAGACGGTCATCATCGTTTATACCGATCACGGGTTCACAGACGTGTCCAACGTGCGCATTCCCTTATTATTCCGCTTCCCCAATGGGGAATACGCCGGGATGATCACCAACAACACGCAAAACCTGGACATCGGACCGACCATCCTGGATTATTTGGGCATCACCCCTCCCGATTGGATGACGGGGCAATCCCTGTTGGCGGGCGAGCCGCCTGCCACCCAGCCGATCTTCAGCGCAGCGCCTAATTATCGCACGGGGAACGCCATGAACGAGCTGCAACTGGACCTCAGCAAGATCAAGCCGCCATTCTACCAGTTCGGCACCATCGGCATGGTCATTTGCCAGGAATGGTACGCGGTCAATACGACTTCCATGATCTGGCAAGAAGGGGAAGTGGAGGATTACCCCACCCCCTGCGACGCAAGCGTGATGCCTAACGACGACCAGGCGAAACAGATCCTTCTCAACCAATTGAAAACGAACGGCTTCGACGTCACCACTTTGCAAGCGGCTTTATTCAAGCCTCAAGCGAGTGAGTGAGGGGAGCGGCTTGAATATTACTGGAGTATTTCAACGTGAGAACTACCTTTCCGGAAAGCATAGCGTCTAAGCTCAATCAGGCGCTGGCCTTACGATTTTCGCGGGAGAGCGCTTTGCGCCTGCTGGCGCTGGCGGCCATCGTGGCGCTGGCGGCGGTGTTGCGCTTCAGCAACCTGGCGGCGCTTGGCTACGTCAACCATTACTACACGGCTGCCATCGTCAGCATGCTCAAGTCGTGGCACAACTTCTTCTTCGTGGCCGCCGAGCCGGGCGGCGCGGTGTCGGTGGACAAACCTCCGCTGGGGCTGTGGCTGCAAGCGATGTCTGCCTTCATCTTCGGCGTGAATACCTTTAGCATCCTGCTCCCGGAAATCATCGCCGGCATCCTTTCGGTCATCGTGATCTACCACCTGGTGCGGCGCTCGTTCGGGACGGTAGCCGGGCTGTTGGCCGCGTTGGCGCTGGCGATTACCCCGGTGGTGGTGGCCGTGGATCGCAACAACACCATCGACAGCACGTTGATCTTGACGCTGCTGCTGGCGGCCTGGGCCTTCATCAAGGCTACCGAGAGCGGCAAGCTGCGCTTCTTATTGTTGGGCGCGGCGCTGGTGGGGATCGGCTTCAATATCAAGATGCTCGAAGCTTACCTGCCGCTCCCGGCGTTTTACGCGCTGTATTTCCTGGGCGCGAAAAAGAGCGTGTGGAGGAAGATCGGAAACCTGAGCCTGGCGACTCTCCTCCTGGTGGTGCTCTCACTCTCCTGGGTAACCCTCGTGGATTTGATCCCGGCCAACGAGCGGCCCTACGTGGGCAGCAGCGGCGACAACTCGGAGATGAACCTGGCCATCGGCTACAACGGCGTCGAGCGACTGCTGGGTATGTTCGGCCGGCGCAGCAGCCTGTTTGGCGGCGGAGGGCCGGCCGGAGGCTTCGCGCGGCCGGGGCAGGGCGGGAGCGGCGGTTTCCCGCAATTTACCCCCGGACAGAACGGCGGGGGACTGTTCCAGCGCGGGCAAGGCGGCAACGGCGGGTTCTCGCGGGGTGGAGGGGGCGGCAATGCTCCCTTCCAGGCTGCTCCGGGCGGTTTCGGCGTCGCCCTGGGTGGGCTGGGCTCCGGCACAGGCAACCCAGGCGCGCTGCGCCTGTTCGTGCCGCCGCTCAGCAAAGAGGTGAGCTGGCTGCTGCCTTTGGCGCTATTCAGCGCGCTGCTGCTGGCCTTCCGAACGCGCCTGACCTGGCCGCTGGCGCCCAAACATCAAGCCCTGGTCTTGTGGGGCGTGTGGCTGTTGACCGATATGGTCTTTTTCAGTATCGCCGGGTTCTTCCACGAGTATTACATGGCGATGATGGCCCCGCCGCTGGTGGCGCTGGTGGGCATCGGCGTCATGGAGCTGTGGCACCTGCGCGAGGAGCGCCCCTGGCAGGCAACGGGGCTTTTCCTGGTAGCCGCCGGCGCCACTTTATGGCTGCAAATCGCCACCGCGACTTCCTTCGCCGGGACGATCGGGTGGCAGCCGTTCGTGTTGGGGATGCTGGGCATCGGCGCGCTTCTGCTGGCGACGGCGGCCATCCGCCCGACGCGCACCAGCGCCATCGCCGGGTTTTCCTGCGTGGTGGCTGCGCTGCTGATCACGCCGGGCATCTGGTCGGACCTGACCATGCTCAACCCCAGCGAAAACCAGTCGCTGCCGAGCGCTTACGCCGGACGCCCCTCCCAGCCGGTCTACAGCGGCCAACTGGAGATCAACCAGTCCCTGCTCGATTATCTGGAGCAGAATACACAAGGAATGCGCTACTTGATGGCCGTGCCCAGCTCGATGCAAGGCTCTGATTACGTGATCGCCACCGGGCGGCCGGTGCTTTATATGGGCGGCTTCATGGGCTCGGATCAGGTCGTCACCAGCCAGGACCTCGCCAATTTGGTCGCCGACGGCGAGCTGCGCTATATCTACTGGGACGCGCGCGGTGGGGGTGTGGGCGGGCAGACGGACATCTCCGCGTGGGTCAGGGCGCAATGCGTCGCCGTGCCGAACTTCGATACGGCCACCGTCAATGCCGGCGCGCCGGATGGAACTTCCACGCCGCGCAGCGGTTCCGGCTCCACGGCGCGGGGGGGCATGTTCGTAACCCTGTACGACTGTAAACAATAGACGCACGCCGGCTGGCTAAAAGGGGGAAACCGGCAGGGGCGTGGCTGTGCATGACTGCGCTCCGGCCGGCAGGCTTTCCATCCAAGAGGGGACAACTGTCATCCCCAAAGGGTGACGGATGTGCTTGGCGTAAGCGAAGCGCCGCGGATACAATCATATTCAAGGAATCGAATATGAGCGAAGACGCAGTTACTGAGACGCAAGCCTACGACTCACAGGCGCAAATCTTCAAAGTATTGACTCATCCGGCGCGCATCGCCATTTTGGAAATTCTGCGGGATGGCGAGCACTGTGTCTGCCACATGGAAGCTTACCTGGGTTACCGGCAAGCCTACATTTCGCAGCAACTGGCAGTGCTGCGCGACGCCGGGCTGATTCAAGACCGGCGGGACGGCTGGAATATCTTCTATCGCGTGATCGACCCGCGCGTGTACGTCGTGCTGGATGCAGCCCGGCTGATGGCGGGGGCGGAGCCACTCCATTCTCCCAAAGAAGGGGTGGTGTGTCCTTGCCCTAAATGCAATTCAGTGGACAGGAATTAGATCTTCGCTCGAGAAAAGCACATATTGGGAGGTGTTCATTGTTGACCATCAAAGTATTGGGGTCTGGGTGCGCGAATTGCAAGCGGTTGGAAGCTGTGGCGCGCAAGGTTGTGGAGGAGCTAGGCGTTCAGGCGGAAATCGTGAAGGTGACCGATCATGCCGAGATCATGAAATACCCGATTCTGTCTACGCCGGGGCTGGTCGTAAACGAGAAGCTGGTTTCGGCGGGCCGGATTCCTAACGAGACCGAAATCGCCGCCTGGCTCAAGGCCTGAAATCTAAAGGCGACGCCGATTGGGCGCCGCCCTTTTTCTGGAAAAATATTATTCAACGATTTGAATGTTATGCCAAGTACCTGCCGTTCCCAAATACGAGAACACTATTTTCCGATGAATGAATATGCTACATTTCAAGATCGAAAAAGGAGCTTTTCATGACAGAATTCTTACAGGTCACCATCGATAAATTCACCTTCCGGGTGGACCCGGAGTGCCTCTATCACCCCGAAGGGGTGTGGGCCCGGGTGGTGGGGGACCGCGTGCGGGTGGGCCTCTCGGATTATCTGCAACAGCACAGCGGCGACGTGGCTTTCGTGGAGGTGCAGCCGACGGGCAGTACGCTGGCCTTTGACGGCGATCTGGCCTCGATCGAAACCATCAAGGTGGACGTCACGCTGCCCAGCCCGGCGGGCGGCCAGGTGGCGAGCGTGAACCCGCAACTGGAGGACGCTCCCGAGGTGATCAATCAAGACCCCTACGGCGAGGGCTGGCTGTGCGAGATCGAGCCCGCAGATTGGGAGGCGGATCGGGCAAAGCTGCTCTCGGCGGAGGCTTACTTCGCCAAGATGAAGCAAGAGGCCGAAGAGGAGGTCAAGGGAAAATGAGCGCTTCACAAAAAGTAATCATCGTCCCGTGCAGCGGGATCGGCAAGTCGTACGGCACGGTCAGCCGGTTGGCGGCTTACCAGGTGGTGGAAGACGACCGGCCGGAAGAGACGCATCTGCTGCCCCTGGCGCTGCTGGTGATGGGAGACGAAGCCGCGCGCGCCGCGCTGGCGGATAGCCCGGCCGTCACCATCGACGGCTGCAAGCTGGCCTGCGCCACGAAGATGGTGCAGGAATGCGGCGGACAGGTGGCCAAGGATTTCGCCGTGCTGGACGTCTACCGCCGCTATCGTCAATTCAAGCCCCAGGGCATCGCCGAGCTGAACGAAGGCGGGCAGAAACTGGCGGACGCCCTGGCCAAAGAGATAGACGGTGTGGTGGACGGATTGAAAGAGACGGGAGGCCAGCATGCCTGAGCTGCCTCAGAAGAAAGTCGGCATCATCGCCTGCTCCGGCGAGGAGCTGCCGGAGGGCACGGTCACGCGCCTGGCGGCCCTCAAAGTGCTGGAACAGCTTCGCCCCGGGGATACGGTGACCATCTGTCTGCCGCTGTTCCTGGCCGGCGGAGAGGGCGACCGCGCCTTTGCCAAGTTCTATCCGACCATCGCCGTGGACGGCTGCGAGAAACGCTGCGCCTATCGCGGCACCGAGCAGTATTCGAATAAACCAGCAGCCAGCGTAGTGATTAGCGATCTGGTGGCCGAGCACGGTCTGGATGCGCCGAGCGGGTTGCGCCAGTTGAACCCAAGCGGCCTGGAAGCGGTCGAGCTGGCCGCCGAGCAGGTAGCCGAGCAGGTGGACGCGCTGCTGGGAAAGGCCTGGAACCGGCGGGAAGGGCAGTTCAAGCAATCGGAGCCGGCGGAGGAGACGACAGCGACCTGCGCGTGCGGCTCGGGCATTCCGATCCAGAAGGTACAGGTGGAAGGGCAGGAAATGACCCTGGTGGCCCTGCCACTCATCTTCCAGAATTTCTACGAGAGCCACAAACCGCTTTCTAATGAAGTAGCGCGCGAGATGATGGACACAGTCAAGATTTACAACGCCATCGAGGCGGCGCAAGAGGCCAGCATCAGCCAGGCGGTGAGCCGGGAATACCAGATTTATTGCCAGAAGCAGGAAGGGAAACGATGAGCCAGACGGCGATCTATAACACTACCGTAGCGTGGAAGGGAGAACATTGGGGGCACATCGTCTTTGGGAACGGGCCTGAGATGGATTTCTCGGCCCCGCCGGACGCCCAGGGGCACCCCGGCGTGCTGACCCCGGAGGACGCTTTTGTGGCGGCGGCCAACACCTGTGTGATGATGATGTTCATCTGGGCCACGGAACGTTACAAGCTGAAGCTGATCTCTTACGATTGCCGCGTGGAAGGCACCAAGCTGATCGAGCTGGACCGCACGGAGCTCTTTACCCACCTGCGCTTCTGGCCTAAGATCCGCGTGGCCGCCGGGGAAGAAGAGCCGGCCAGGGTCGAGGCGCGCATCCGGCGGGCGCTGCAATCGGCGCAAAAATACAGCCTGGTGGCCAACTCGGTCAAGTCGGAGATCATCGTGGAGCCGACCATCGAGGTCGTATAAGTAACCGTGCGAAGGTTGCCTTGACCTTCGCACGGTTTATACAGTCTATAAAAAGGAGAAAAGATCATGCTGACTATCAAAGTACTCGGATCCGGTTGTGAGAATTGCAAGAAGGTAGAGGCTGTGGCGCGCCAGGCGGTGGCGGCCCTGGGCGTCCAGGCCGATCTGGTGCACGTGACGGATTGGGCCGACATCAAGAAGTACCCGATCCTGTCGACCCCCGGTCTGGTGATCAACGAGAAGCTGGTGTGCGGCGGACGCATCCCCAACCAGGCGGAAGTGACTACCTGGCTGGCGGACGCCCTGGCGTAAAGCCGGGCGCCCAAGGAGAGCGTTGAGCGCATGGGAACGAACTACGTCGAATACCGCGACCACCTGGAGGATCGGCTAGCCCAATTTGGGCAGGCAATGCCCGGGCCGATGACGGGCTTTGCCCGGCTGCACAAAAAGGCGGTCGAAGAGGGCGCCTTGAGCGGCAAGACGAAAGAGCTCATGGCGCTGGCAATCAGCGTGGCGGTGCGTTGCGAAGGCTGTATCGCTTATCACGTGCACGATGCGGTGCAGGCCGGGGCGACGCGTCAGGAGCTCATGGAGACGTTGGGTGTGGCTCTCTTTATGGGGGGAGGGCCGGCCTCGATCTACGCGGCGCACGCCATGGATGCGATCGAGCAGTTCTTGCCTGCCGCCGGCGAGTGATTTCGGTCGCCAATAGATAGATCAATTCATCTGCCTGACAGTTTTTTGGAATGGGACGCGGACGGGCGCTGTCCCTGGCTGCCTGGTAGAGTCGAAGGGAGCGCCGCCCTAACCGGTGGCGCTCCTTTTGCGTGCTGGGCGGTTGAGATGGCTTCGGCCACCCGGGTTGCGCGCCTGCGGCGAGAACGTGGCCTCGCGCCGCTCTGCGTAATGACAGGCGCTGTGCGCCAGGTACTGGTTACCCCGGGGGGCTTGATTAATCGGAAGGATTCGTTACAATAAGAATAACTTACTAAAGAGCTGTAATAAAGTTTTCTCCCGTTTTAGCTGACAGGTGGGTATGATCCGCACAAATACGATCACGATCAATGAAATGCACAACATCAACCGGTCGGCAATCCTGGATTTCATCCGCCGGAAAGGCGCCACCTCCAGGCCGATGATCGCCCGGGAATTGCATTTGAGCCTGCCCACCGTCATTCGCGTCATCGACGAGCTGGTCGAGGAGGGCCTGGTCACCTCCACCGGGGAAAAAGAGTACAGCGGTGGAAGACGGCGCCCTTTGCTGGAGCTGAACTCAAAAGCCAGCGGCATCATCGGGGTGGACCTGGGCGGCACGGAGATCTATGGGGCGGTCACAGACCTGAATGGGGCCGTGCTGGTGGAGAAGAAACTGGGCAACCAGCCTGCCCCTCCGGAAGAATCTTACACGCGCCTGGCCGGCCTGATCCACAGCCTGGTGGAGAGCCAGGACATCGCCGGCCGCAAGATCCTGGGGGTGGCGATTGGGACGCAAGGGCTGACCAACCACCAGGAAGGGGTGGTCATCAAGGACCCCATCCAGAACTGGAAAGATTATCCCCTGAAGCTGAAACTCTCCCAGGAATTCGGCGTGCCCGTGGTCATCGATAATGACGTCAACCTGGCGGCCCTGGGCGAGCTGTGGTTCGGTACGGCGCAAAACGAGCGGAACATGGTGCTGATCACCATCGGGCACGGCATCGGGGCCGGCGTGATCATCGACGGCTCGCTGTATCGCAGCTCGCATCACCTGGCCGGTGAGATTGGCTATTTCCTGCCGGGCAGGGAGTTCTTTGGGCAGCACCTGGGCTACCTGGGCACTCTGGAGAGCAAAGCTTCCCTGGACGCCATCGCCGCCCAGGCGCGCGAATTATTCCGGGAGGGGGGCGCCGGCCTGGACGGCGGTAAGAGCGACCCGGAAGCCATCTTCGAGGCCGTGCTGGCCGAGCAGGCCTGGGCGCGCCAATTGATCGACGACATGATCGAGTACCTCTCCATTGCCGTGGCCAACGTCAGCGCGCTGCTGGACCCCGACCTGATCGTGCTCAGAAGCGGATTGGATAACTACACCGATCTGTTGATCGAGCCCATCCTGCAGCACGTCGACGGGCTGGTGCCCTTCACCCCCCGGCTGGTGGCCTCGAAATTGGGCTATAAAGCCACAGCCTTAGGCGCCATCGTCGAGGTGCTTTACGATATCCGCAACTTCTACACGATTCGAACCTTGAGATAAAGGAGACCGATCCCAAGCCATGACGACCGCCAGGATAGACCTGCTCGCGGCCAGGCGGGTGCTTTGCATCCAACCGCACTATGACGACAACGATCTGTTCGCCGGCGGCACGATCGCGGCGCTGCACGACGCCGGCGCCGAGATCGATTACCTGACCGCCACCGACGACCTGGTGGGGGTGCTCGACCAGTCGCTCACAGCCGAGGAGATGACGGCGCGGCTGCGCGCCGAGCAAATGGAGGCCGGCGCGGTGATCGGCGTGGATGCGCATTTCTGGTTGGGCTTCCCGGACGCGGGAAATTACGATTACTACGAGCTTCGCAAGGGCATCATCCGCCACATCCGCATGTTGCGCCCGGATTTTATCCTCACGGTGGACCCCTGGCTGCCCTATGAGGCGCACCGCGATCACATCCTGACGGGCCAGGCCGCCTCCGAAGCGGCCCTCTTGTATGGATTCTCGCGCCTGACGACCGACCCCGCCATCGACGAGCACTATTCTCCCCACACCTTGCAAGGGGTCGCTTATTACCTCAGCCAGAGACCAAACCGGGTGGTGGACATCAGCCAGACAACTCAGCGCAAACATACAGCCATGCACGCTTACCGCTCACAATTCACCCCCGAAGACCTGGCAGCGTTGGAGGAAGAGATGCGCGCCGACGAGCAGCAGGCCGCCGCAGGGCGCGGATTCAGCCACGGCGAAGAATTGATGGTGGTCAGTCCGGCTCAGCTCCACGGACACGCCAAAACCTGGCAGGCTTAGGGAACTGGCCTGCCCGGAAGGGAAAATAATTATTGACAAATGGCCGGTTGCTTTATATACTTACTAAAGATTAGTTAGTAAGTTGCCTTTATTAATCTGGACCCCTGTTTCTCCCTTTTATTATTCTACTAACCCCAATTCAGGAGGAATGAGTATGTCAGAGCAGCTTGCAATCCTGGGCGGCAAACCGGCTAAGACCAGTCCCTTCCCGGCCTGGCCACAGTTCGACGAAAGAGAAGAGAAAGCCTTATTAGAAGTATTGCACAGCGGCGTGTGGTGGCGAACGCCGGGCACGAAGACGCTGGCATTCGAGGAAGAGTTCGCGGCCTACCAGCAAGCCAAATATGGCATTGCCTGCACGAATGGAACGGCTGCATTGGAAATCGTCATGGCCGGGCTGGGAATTGGCCTGGGCGATGAAGTCATCGTCCCGGATTTCACCTTCGTGGCCAGCGCGAGCGCAGTGCTGTTCGTGGGGGCCATGCCGGTGATGGTGGAAATCGACCCGGAGACGTACTGCATCGATCCGGAGAAAATCGAGGCGGCCATCACGCCGCGCACCAAGGCCATCGTAGCCGTGCACGTCGCCGGGCATCCCGCCGACCTGGACCGCTTGCAGGAGATCGCGCGCATCCACAACCTGTTTCTGGTGGAAGACAGCGCCCACGCGCACGGCAGCGAATGGAAGGGCCACAAAGTCGGCAGCATTGGGACGGTGGGCACGTTCAGCTTCCAGGCCAGCAAGCTGATGACCGCCGGCGAGGGCGGCATAGTCGTCACCAATAATGAAGACCTGGCGGTGCGGATGCGCTCGGTGCACGACTGCGGGCGCATGCCGGGGGAGTGGTTCTACGCCCATTATATGTATGGCTCCAACTACCGGATGACCGAATGGCAGGGCGCTGTGCTCAGCCAGCAGTTGAGCCGCCTGGACGAGCAAGCTGCGCGGCGCACGCGCAACGCGGCCTATTTGAACCAGGCCCTGCCGGAAATCGAAGGCATCCGGCCTCAAAAACAGGACCCGCGCGTGACGCGCAACGGCAATTACTGCTACATCTTCCATTACGATCCGGGCGCCTTCGGCGGCTTGCCCACCGAAGAGTTCATCCGGGCGCTCGAAGCGGAGGGCATCCCCACGCAGGCCAGCTACCCGCCGGTGCGGCGCCTGGACGTGTTCCAGAATGGCGAATTCCGCAAGCGCCTGGCGCCCGACCACGCCCGCGAGCCATTCCCCTTCCTCCAGGCTGAATTCCCGCATTCGGACGACGCCGCAGCCAATACGGTATGGCTGGTGCACAGGACGCTGTTGGGCAGCCAGGAAGATACGGCCGAGATCGAGAAAGCCATCCAGAAAATCCAGTGCAATGCGAAAGATTTGATCAAGGAATAGCTTTGATCGTGGAAAACAAACTGCCTAAAAGGAGGTGATGGAATCGGAAGGCAAGCTGCCTTGAAGGGTGTGCATTGATTTGTCCAACCAACCGACGTAGTTTTTAGATAGGAGGATCGAATGTCGAAATTTCGCCTGTTGTCTGTTCTTGCAGTCATCGTACTGGTCCTGACGGCCTGCGCGCCCGCGGCCACCCCCACGGCGGCCCCGGCACAGCCTACCCAGCCCGTCGCCTCTCAGCCGACAAGCGCGGCTGCTCCCGCCACTGCCCCGGCGCAGCCTTCCACCACCGGCCAGTTAGCTCCCATCGTCGTGGCCTGCTGGAGCGGCCCCGAGCACGATAACCTGGTAAAAGTAGCCGCTGAGTACGAGAAAGCCACCGGCAATAAGGTCACCGTCGAAGAAATTGCCCGCGAATCCTACTTCGACAAGCTCACCACCACCTTCATCGCCGGCAGCAGCGATTACGACGTGGCCTACGTATCGTCGGACTGGCCGCCCGCCTGGATCAAGGCCAACGCGCTCATGGACCTCGACCAGTTCATCAACGATCCCAACGTGGTCGATAAGAATTTCAGCCTCAGTGACTACGAGCCGGCCATCGATACTTTCAAGTTCGACGGCAAGGTCTACGCCTTCCCCTCCGAAGGCGATACGGCCTGGATGTGGTATCGCAAGGACCTGCTGGAAGCCAAGGGCATCGCGGTGCCTCAGACCTGGGATGAATACCTGGCGGCGGCCAAAGCGCTGAACGACCCGCCCGACCATCTACGGCGCGGTCATCGGCGCCAAACCGGACGAGGCCCTGTGGGACTTCATGTTCTACCTGTACTCCTTCGGCGGGGACATCCTGGACAAGGACTACAAGCCCATCATCAACAACGACGCCGGCGTGGCGGCCCTGACTTTCTACACCGACCTGCTGCGCACGGACAAGGTAGTTCCCCCGGACGTAAACACCTACGGCTATAACGAAATCCTGACCTCCCTTCAGGAAGGCAAGGCCGCCCTGGGAATCGAGTGGATGGCTGCCACGCAGACGCTGACCGACTGCACGCAATCGCCGAAGGTGTGCAAAGATGGCCAGCCGCTGCTGGGCTACACCTTCGTGCCCGGGCTACAAGCAGGCCGACGGCACCGTGGTGCACGGAACGGGCGGCATCGAGCTGGGGTTGGGTGATTCCCTCCGGCTCCAAGAACGGCGAAGCCGCTTATAAATTCATCGAGTGGCTGACCGGCCCCGACGGGCGGCAAGATGTGGGCGCTGAACGGTGGCATTCCCTCGAACCAGAATAGCGCTGACCGACCCCGAAGTGGTGGCACAAGATCCCGCAGTTCAAGATGCTGGGTGAGGTGATGCCCATTCGCCACCTGGTGCCTTCCACCACGGTTACCTCGGACATGGTTACGGCCATCGATGAGGCCGTGGTGGCTGCGGTCACCGGGACCAAGGATCCCAAGGCTGCGCTGGACGACGCGCCGCCAAGATGACGACGATTGCTCAAGAACGCAGGCTATATTCAAGTAGTGTGCTATAGTGAAGGTGGCCGGCCGATTCCCCCGGCCGGCCACCGGATCTCCCAACGTGGAACTTAATGAGCACAGTCGAAGTTCGCGATGACCTGCAAAACAGCGCCGGCGGCAATGGCGGCGGCAACTGGAGCCTGTCCTCTACATTGCGCCGGCTTTCCTGGTATCTGTTTATCATCCTGGTTTACCCGCTGGGATACTCCTTCTGGCTCAGCTTTCACGATTGGACGCTGCGCAATTTCGTGAACGGTGTGCCGTTCGTCGGGCTGCAAAATTACATCGACCTGTTTTCCAATCCGGATTTCGTCAACTCGCTGCGCATCACGTTCACCTTTGTCATCAGCGCCATTGCCATCGAGTTCACCCTGGGCATGGGGCTGGCCTTGCTGCTCAACCGCAACCTGTTCGGCAAAGGGCTCATCCGCTCGATGGTCCTGCTGCCGATGATGTGCACCAACGTGGTCATCGGGCTGACCTGGCGGCTGCTGTTCAATTACCAGTTTGGCATCATCAATTATTATCTCGGTCAGTCTGGGCTTCGCCCCGTCGAGTGGCTGAGCATGCCCCGCCTGGCCATGGTCTCCGTCGATCATCGTGGACGTGTGGAACACGACCTCCTTCGTGGCGCTGATGCTGCTGGCCGGCCTGCAGGCCGCTGCCCGAAGAACCCTTCGAGGCAGCCCGCATCGATGGGGCCTCAGCCTGGCAGACCTTCACGCTATATCACGCTGCCATTGCTGCGCCAGACCATCCTGGTGGCGCTGCTGTGGCGTTTGATCGACACCTTCCGTATCTTCGACGTGATCTATCTGCTGACCGCCGGGGGGCCGGCGCGCGCCACCGAAACAGTCAGCATCTACGTTTATAACTACGGCTTCAAATCCTTCAACCTGGGGTATGCCTCGGCGGCCTCCTATGTCATGATCCTGATCATGCTGGTGATCGCCGGTCATCCTGCCGCGCAGCATCGGCCGCTCGAGAGCCAGGAAAGCGGGTGTGATGAACAAGCACCGGATGCTCAAACGTCCTCAGACCAGGGCTCATCTATGCGGCCGTCATCCTGGCGGTGCTGCTCTCGATCTGCCCCGATCCTGTACCTGCTGATCACCTCTTTCAAGCCGCCGGAGCTGACCTTTGCCCTGCCGCCGGTGTGGATTTTCACGCCCACGCTGCAGAACTACCAGGACGTGTTCGTCGGCGGCGATTTCACCAAATACTTCATCAACAGCGTCGTGGTGGCGCTCTTCCACCACCTTCATCGCCCTGGTGCTGGGCACCTTCGCCGCGTACGGCTTCGCCCGCTTTCGCTTCCGGGGCTCGTTCTGGCTGCGCATGAGCGCGCTGGTCCCGCAGATGCTGCCGCCCATCACCATCATCGTGCCGCTGTACGTGCTGTTTAACGGACTCAAGCTGACCGACACCCGCACGTCCTTGATCATCTCTTACCTGACGTTCACGATCCCGCTGTCCATCTGGATGATGATCGGGTTCTTCGCGGACGTGCCGCAGGAGCTGGAAGAATTGGCGATGATCGACGGCTGCACCCGCCTCCAGGCGCTGTTTCGCGTCAGCCTGCCGCATCGTGGCGCCCGGGCTGGCCGCCACCGCCATCCTGGGCTTCTTATATTGCTGGAATGAATTCCTGTACGCCGTCATCCTCACCGGGCGAGAAGCCCGCACCCTGCCGGTGACGATCACCAGCTTCATGACCAATAAGGCCATCTTGTGGGGGCGCATCGCCGCGTCCGGCTCCCTGGTGCTCATCCCGGTGCTGATCTTTGCCCTGTTGGCCCAGCGTTACCTGATTCGCGGCCTGTCGAAGGGCGCAGTCAAAGGATAGACAGCCCCGGCTCGCTCCTTTCCCGGAAGGGCCTGCGTTGGTGAAAGGATTGGACGCCATGCACACTCGCCCCTCAGTTGGGCTGATCTTGTTGCGCGCGGAATGGTTCGACAGCGTGGTCGCCTTGCCGGAATTGACCCAGGCGGTGCAGCAGGACGCGGAAGCCCTGATCGGCGCCTTCCCCGAGAAGCTGGCCCTGGCGCGCACCTGGGTGGTGAACTCGACTTCCAGCCTGGAAGCCTGCGTGCGCGAGCTGCGCGCGGCACAGCTCGACCTGGTAGTGCTGGCGTTTCAGGTGTGGGCGGAGGATTTCTTCCTCAACCCGTTGGTCGAGGCCCTGGGCGGCCAGGCGCTGGCGGTGTGGTGCTACCAGCCCAACGCGCAGCCCCCCCGCCCGGCCGGTTTCCTCGACGTGCTGCGCTACTCAGGCGCGGTGGGCACGCTGGAAGGCCTGGGCACCCTGCGCAACCTGGGGGCGCGCTTTGCTTTCCTGGTAGGCGCACCGGGCAGCCCGCAGTTGAACGCGGAGCTGGTCAACGAAGCGCGCGCCGGCCAGGCGCGCCAGGCGCTGAGAAAGGCGCGCTTTGGCCTGCTCCCGGCGCGCAACGAACAAATGCAATCGACCTTCGTGGACGAATTCCGCCTGCGCGCCGAGCTCGGGCCGCAGGTGGAGTACCTCTCGGTGGGCGACTTGCAGCGCGCAGCCCAGGCGCTGCCACAGTCAGAAGTGGAAGCTTACCTGGATAGCCTGCGCCGGGAATATCCCGTGCGGGGCGTGCGCCCGGAGACGCTGGCGCGGGCCGCCCGCGCCTCGCTGGGTATGGCCCAACTGACCCTGGAGCGCCACCTGGACGTGCTCTCTTTGAACGATATCTCCGCCGAGCTGCACGCCGTTTTGGGGCTGCGCCCGTGCCTTTACCCGCCCCAGGTGGCGGCAGCGGGTGGGCTGTGGGGCCTGGAGGGAGACCTGGGCGCGGCCACGGCCATGCTGGCGCTCAGCCGCTTGAGCGGTTCGCCGGTCTTCTTCGCCGAGTTCTGGTTCTGGGAGGAGGCCGAAAACCTGCTGGTGGGCGGCCACGCCGGCGTACAGGATCCGCAGGTAGCGCGCCCGGGCGAGACCTTCATCAGCCAGGATTTCGAGTATTGCCAATCGGATTCCACCGAAGGGGCGCATTTTCAGTTCGCCTGCCGGCCCGGACGGATTACGCTGTTGCAACTACGCTGCACCCCCCAGGGTTGGGGGGCGATTAGCTGCGGCGGCGAGGTGGTCGACCAACCGGCCCGCCTCGAAGGCTATCCGCACGCGGTCATCCGCCCGGACGTGCCCGTGCTCGACTTCTTCCGCCAGGCGGCGGATGTGGGCACGACGCAACACTGGATCATGGCTTACGGGGACGCGCGCGCCGCCGTGCGCGCCTGGTGCCGGCTGGAGAATATTGCTTTGAGGGAAATTGGCCCTTATTGAAAAACAGCTCTGCGAGAATTGCAGGCGGATAACGAGAACGCAGCCCACGCTGCGCTCTCGCTGCTTAAGAGCCCCTACAGAGCGTAGGCGTATGACAAATGTCACTTGTGAACTTATATGTATAAGTGTATAACTTTTATGGTTGCTTTAACACGGCCCATTTCCATTTGGTTGTTCCAATATCTAACTCTATATTCAAGCAAGAAGGGATCAGGTGAGCTTTTCAGGATTTCTATAATTTGCTCAACTCTCCCGCAATGAAGCACCTCGTACTTTGCAAGCCAGGCAAGATTAGACGGTTGTCTAATAGACTACTCAACCAAGGAGACACAAAACATGTCACAGGAATTAATCAATGCAATCACTGAAATGCGCGAAGAGGACGCTCTAAAGCTGACGGCAGCGATCCTGGACTCCGGCGGTAATCCACAAAGCGTGCTGGATGATTGCCGGCAGGCGATGGAAGTGATCGGCAAGCGTTTCGAGTGCGGAGAGAGCTTCATCCCGGAGCTCATCTACGCCGGTGAAATGTTATCCGAGATCTCCAACATCGTTAAGCCGCACTTGATGCAGCAAGGCGCTGCCGCTAAAAAGATCGGGAAAGTCATTATCGGCACGGTGCAAGGCGACATTCATGACATCGCCAAGGATATCGTTTCCTTCCTGCTGGACATCAACGGCTTCGAAGTGACCGATCTGGGGGTGGACGTGCCCCCGGCCAAATTCGTCGAAGCCGTGCGGGAGACCGGGGCCAAAGTGGTCGGCCTGAGCGGGTTCCTGACCCTGGCCTACGACCCCATGAAAGAGACCGTGGCCGCTTTGAAGAAAGCCGGCTTTGCGGACGTGAAAGTGATGATCGGCGGCGGCCAGATGGACAACCAGATCCGGGATTATACGGGCGCCAACGCTTACGGGAAAGACGCCATCTCGGCTGTCAACCTTGCCAAGCAGTGGTACGCGGAGATGGGAGCTTAAGCCATTTTCGAGCTGCCCGACGGCAGGCGGGTCATTGGCCAGCTCCTGGCGGTGGCGGGAAGACCGCCGTCATTGTCGAGAACCTGCCCAATTTTTATCGAAGGCGCATAGAACTTGAACTTGTGATTTCTCATCCATAAACCTGCACCCTTACGTGCTCGAATTCATAAGGATATATTAGGAGAAATAAGAAATGTCACAAGCGATGCCAGTTCCCCATAAAACAGGATCGTCGGTTAGCAAGACGGCTACAATCGGGTTGATAGCAGTATTTGTCACCTATTTTGCCGCCAACATCTACCAGTACGGCTTGAACGTCGCGGCGCCGAGAGTCGCCGGCGACCTCAACGGCATGGCTCTGTTTTCCTGGGGCATCTCTATCCCCGCCCTCGCCGCAGCTTTCGTGACCCTGATTTTCGGGAAGCTCTCTGACATGTACGGACGCCGGACAATCCTGATGGTGTCCATGCTTTTTATGTTAGCAGGCGGAACCCTGAGCGCAATCAGCCAGAACTTTATCTTTAACGTGGCGGCCCGCTTCGTCCTCGCCCTGGGCGTGGGCGCTTTGGCTCCCTTGTGCTTCTCCGTAATCGGCGATCTGTACTCCCCCGCCGAACGCAGCAAGTGGAGCGGGCTGCTGGCCCTCCCGGCGGGAGTGGCGGCCTTCATTTCCCCTACCCTGGTCGGAGCCCTCTCAGATAGCCTGAGCTGGCGCTATTATTTCTGGCTGTTCGTGCCCCTGGCCGTGATTTCCGGGGGCCTCATTCTGGCGGGCGTGCCCTCCCTGGCTCAAAAAGCGGCCCACAAGATCGATTTCCTCGGCGCAGTCCTGCTGGCGATTGCTTCCAGCAGCATGATCCTGGGCTTCTCCTGGGCGGGAGACCTGTATCCCTGGGGCTCTATCCAGATTATCGGCTTGCTGGCCCTTTCGGTGGCCTTCTGGGCGATCTTCATCTGGGTGGAAGGCAAGGCGGACGAGCCCATGCTGGATCCCCAGGTGCTCACCAACCGCACCTTCCTCACCGCTTCCTGGGCCGGCCTGATGTCCTTCTTCGGTCTGATCGGCATCATGGCTTACTATCCGCTCTTCCTGCAAGGCGTGCAGGGCACCAGCGCCACGTTGAGCGGGCAAATGATCACACCCTTCAGCGTATTTATGGCCTTCATGGGCGTTCCCGCCGGCTTGCTGCTGGCCAGGACAAAACGTTATAAATGGATGTATATTGCCGGGTACGCCATTCTCACCGCGGCCATGTTCGGCATGGTCACCTTCGGCGTGAACACGCCAGTCTGGTTGGGCATTTTGGTTACGGGGCTGGCCGGCCTGGGAATTGGCACCATCCCGACCATCAATACGCTCGTGGTCCAGTTTGCCCTCCCCAAGCGCCTGTTGGGCGTGGCCGTGGGTGGGGTCTTCTTCTTCGTCATGATGGGCATGGCCATCGCGCCTTCGATCCTGGGCTCGGCCATGAATGCCTCTTACGCCAAATCTCTGCAGGGCTCGCTGCCGGCGGCTCTCACCCAGGTGGCAGACACGAACACCCTGGCGACGTTGAGCAATCCGCGCGTGCTGCTATCGCCAGACGCAATGAGTGCGCTTCAAACAACTTTCAATTCCTACGATCAGGGCCCGGCGCTGTTCGACCAGACCGTGGTAGCCATCCGCAGCGCCCTGGAAAGCAGCCTGAAGACGGTCTTCCTGGTTGGCGCAGTAACCATGCTGATCTCTTTCTTGATGATTCTCACCATCCCTGAAGTCTCCATGGATGTTGAGGTACTGGATAAGAAAGCCCACTAATTGTACTTTTCCAAGTAAAATTCAACCTCAGAACTGCGAAGGAGCGTATCCATGCTACCCAATAATTGGAAAAAAATGACGCCAGACGAAAAGATGGAAGCCCGTCTCGCAAATTTTCTCTCCACAGAAGGCAAACCGTTTGCCACGCCGGAAGCCGCCAAGGCCTACCAGACCCGCGCCCAACGCTGGGTGGATGTCCTCAAGCTGAAGGAGCCGGACCGCGTCCCCCGTACCCTCATCCTGGGGGACTACCCGGCCCATTACGCCGGGGTGACGCAAGGGGATATGTTCTACGACTGCGAGAAAATCGTCCAGGCAAGCCTGAAATTCATGCAGGATTTCGACATCGATTACCAGAGCGTGGGCAGCAACCTGCCGGGGAAGGCTTTCGACCGCCTGGGATATAAGACCTACCGCTGGCCGGGCGGCAAGTTACAGGCAACCCAGTCCTTCCAGTACGTCGAGGGCGAATACATGAACGCGGATGAATACGACGCCCTCATCGCCGACCCGGAAGGCTACTTCATGAGAATGTACATGCCGCGCGCCTACGAAGCTTTAGCGGGGATGGCGGCCTTCCCCAGCCTGTTCGCCGGTACTGAGATCGCCTTCCTGCCCGCCATGCTGGCGGGATTCGGCCTTCCTCCGGTGCAGGAGGCGCTGAAGGCGCTGATGGAAGCCGGGACGGCGACGCTGGAATTCATGGGAGCCACCGGCCAGGTCGGGGCCGTCGCGCTGGGAGAAATGGGCTTGCCTTCCACGGCAGGCGGCTTCTCGAAGGTGCCCTTCGATTTCGTGGGGGATACTTTGCGCGGTACCCGCGCCATCATGATGGATCTTTTCCGCCATCCGTCCAAGGTGCTGGCAGCCTGCGAGGCTGTCATTCCGATCGCGGTGCAAATGGGAGTCGGCAACGCGAACGTCACCGGGAATCCGTTTATCATGATCCCGCTCCACAAGGGCGCGGACGGCTTCATGTCTGACGCGGATTTCAAGAAGTTCTATTGGCCTAATTTCAAAGCGCTGCTGCTGGGGCTGATCGAGGAAGGCTGCGTGCCCTCCTTATTCGTCGAGGGTGGCTACAACCAGCGCCTGGATGCCATCGCCGAAGCGGGCTTGCCGGCCGGAAAGACCATGTGGACCTTCGACCAGACGGACATGGCGGCGGCTAAAGCGAAATTCGGTAGCTGGGCGGCCATCGGCGGAAACGTGCCCGCTTCCTTGTTCAAGGCCGGCACGACGCAGGAGATGGAAACCTACGTGAAGAAGCTGATGGATACCTGCGCTCCCGGCGGCGGCTTCTACATCAGCCCCGGGGCCGTGCTCGACGTGGCCGAAGTCGAGAACATGCACACCTATCTGCGGGTGTCTAAGGAATACGGCGGTTATTGATCCGGGAATACAAGCGAGTATTTGCGGCAGCCTTTGCCGCAAATACTCGCTTTGGATCGCCCCTCAAACGGTGAACGCGGGGGGCGCCTTTTATTTGTTCCGGCTCTCGGTGATGAGACGCTGGCACAAGCGCACTCCGCTCATGGCGTCGCCTACCCAATAATCCGCGCCCACGTAGCGGCAGACTTGATCGTCGATCATTCCCCCGCCGATCAGGATGGGGAAGGTGAGGCCGTGGTTTTGCGCTTCGACGCGCAGTAGAGAGACGGTCATCTTCATTTTTTCAAACGAAGCGGTGATCAGCCCGGAAAGCCCCACGATATCCGGCTTGGTTTCAACGGCTTTCGCGGTAAAATCGGCCGGCGGTACGTCTACCCCCAGGTCAATTACGGTGAAGCCATAACAGGCCAGGAGCATGCCGACAATATTCTTGCCGATGTCGTGAATGTCCCCGGAGACGGTGCCCACCAACACCAGCCCGGAGGACTTGCCGCTGGTCTGTTTTTCCAGCAAAGGCTGGATGAGCTCGACGACCTCTCTGAAGATCTCGCCCGACATGATCAGGCCGGCAATGAAGTACTGGCCCTGCTCGTAACGCTGGCCGACCAGGCGCATGCCCTCGTTACAATCCTCGATGATCTGCATGGGGTCGTCGCCCTGGGCGATGCGTTGCTTAACCAGATCCAGGACGGCGTCTTCCTCAAGGTCGGCCATTAGACGAATGATGAGATTGTTGGCTTCCACTGTTTTCACGTGAGTTCCTCTAGAGGGTGTCAAAAGATCAATCCAGCGATAAGCCGACCTGGGTGGTGAAACGCAAACGGTCGGCCCGGCCGATAAACCAGCCCCAACTGATGGGTTTTTCATCGAAATCGTAGAAGAGATGCTCCAGGCAAAAGGCGGCCATTGGTTGAGTGGCCTGCAGAACGCGGCCCTCTTCGTCGGTGAGAAGCGTGGCTTCGATGCTGATCTCGCCGTGCTTGAGGATCGTCTCGCTGGAGCCGGTAAACAGGCGTTGAAGCGCAGTCACTTCCAGCTCGGCTTCGACGACGGGGCGGGTAGGATCGTAAATGAGGTATTCGCGATGATAGAAGACGGGCAACCCATCGGTCTTTAACAAGCGGCGAATGTAAATGGTGCGCCGGCCGATCGGGATGGCCAGCTTGCGAGACACACGCTCGTCCGCGACCAGGATAGACGATTCGAGCAAGTGCACCGTGGTGCGCTCCGGATCGTTGAACAGGTTTTGGAGGTCTCCCAACTGGAATGAAGCTGCGCTCATCGCCACGGGCTTGACGAAGGTGCCGCGGCCCTGTTGTGCGATGACCACCCCCTGATCAACCAAAAGGTTGATGGCGCGCCGCACCGTCATCGGACTGACGACGTATCGTTCGCACAATTGAGCTTCGGAAGGGAGCTGGTCTCCAGGTCGAAGGATCCCATCTACCATGCTGCAACGCAGGATATTGGCCAACTGGGAATAAGCTGGCTCGTAGGAATCCCGATCGATGGATGCCGTCTGCTCCAATACCTGGCTCTTCGGTCGGTGAGTCATTTCAGCTCCACATTAACACGTATGACATATGTCACTTGAACACTTCTCTATAGAAGTGTATAAATTAATTGCTCTTTCATTGTATCACTCGATTTTTTATCTTACAACCGAAGTTCTTCAGTTGATTCGTGGATAATCTTCCTGCTATTGATCCCAACAGCCCCAATCGCTCTCCGCGCCGCCGGGTGATTGCATGCGCCACGGTAATCGAGGAGATGCTGCCGTTTCTACCCGCCGATGTGCCTTATGAAGTGCTCGATTTTGGCCTGCACCTGCGTCCCGATGAGCTGAAAAGCATCTTGCAGCAAAAGATCGTCGAGGCCAGCCCGCAAGCGGACGTGCTCTTGCTGGGATACGGCCTGTGCTCGATGGCGGTGGTTAATTTAAAAGCCACGACGGCCACGCTGGTGATCCCGCGCATGGACGACTGCATCGGCATTTTTCTGGGGTCGTGCGCGGCCTATCAGGCGCAGACCAGCCAGGAGCCGGGCACGTATTATCTTACCAAAGGGTGGATCGAAGTTGGCGACAGCCCGTTCGATGAATTCAAGCGCTACCGCGCCAAATATGGGGAAGAAAAAGCCCGGCGAATGATCCACCTCCTTTTAAAGCACTACAAACGCCTGGCGTTTATCAATACCGGCCAATATGATAACGAGCGTTACCTGAATTATGCGCGTGAGATCGCCGAGCAGTTCGATCTGCGCTTCGAAGAGATCGAAGGCTCGCCTGAGCTGGTAAAAAAGATGGTCTTTGGGCCCTGGGACGGCGAGTTTGTCGTGGTGCCGCCCGGGAGAACTGTGCGCTACGAAGATTTTAAAGCATGAGGTTTACATAAGGGTCCAGAGGACCCTTATAAAGAATTAAAGAGGAGACTTTATGAAAATCATCGGAGAAAAGATCAACGGAACGCGGAAGCTGGTGGCTAAGGCCATCGCCGAACGAGACGCCGCGTTCATCCAAAACCTGGCGAAGAAACAAGTAGACGCAGGCGCGTATTGGCTGGATGTGAACGCCGGCACCCACCCCGATCACGAGCCGGACGATCTGGTGTGGTTGATCAACCTCGTCCAGGAAGTAGTGGATACGCCCCTGTGCCTGGACAGCGCCAATCCCAAGGCGCTGCGCACGGCCATGCAGGTGGTCAAAAAGACGCCCATGATCAACTCGATCAGCGGCGAGGAGATGCGCTTGAAGGGCATCCTGCCGATCGCGGTCGAATTCGGCTGCGAGGTCATCGCCTTGTGCATGGACGACAAGGGCATTCCGGCCACCGCGGAAGCCCGCCTGGAAGTGATCGGTAAAGTATTCGAGGAGACGCGCCGCGCCGGCGTGCCCGATGAAAAAGTGTACGTCGATCCCCTGGCGATGACGATTGCCACTAACGTCAACGCGGGGCAGATCACCTTCGACACCATGCGGGCCATCCGGGCGCAGTACCCGCAGGCGCACATCTCCTGTGGGTTGAGCAACGTGTCTTTTGGGCTGCCGATCCGCTCGTTGATCAACCGCACCTTCCTGGTGCTGGCGCTGGACGCAGGACTGGATACGGCCCTGATCGACCCGAACGACCGCGAGCTGCAAGCCGCTATGCGGGCTACAGATTTGCTTTTAGGCTACGACAAACACTGCCTGAACTACACGCGCGCCTACCGGGCCGGCTTGTTGGAAGCCCCCAAAAGCTAACTTTCTGGATAGCCCTCCAGACCTGGAAGGTCATTGGGAACCAGCGCTCGAAATTTCCGGCGGCGAGCTGAGCGGCTGGTTCAGGGACAGCCACCCCCAGCCGGTAAAGGCGCGGGTGGACGCCGCCAAGGAATCGGGTGTATAGTAGACGCAAGCCATTCGATTTAAGCGTCTCGCTACAATTTTCATTCACAAAGGAGAAAAGTATGTCAGAAAAGCTTGTCAATGCGATAGCGGAGATGGACGAGGATCAGGCCCTGGCGATCACCAAAGAGTTAGTAGCCCAGGGCACTGACCCGATAGCCATCCTGGAGGATTGCAGAAAGGCCATGGAAGTGGTGGGGAAGCGCTTTGAAAAAGGCGAGTACTTCATTCCCGAGCTAATCCTGGCAGGCGAGATGCTCAAATCGATCTCGGCGGAAGTCAAGCCGCTGATCAAGCAAGGGGGAGCGGCGGAAAAGAAAGGCAAGATCCTGATCGGGACGGTGCAGGGCGACATCCACGACATCGCCAAAGACATCGTGGCGTTCATGCTGGACGTGAACGGGTTCGAGGTGAAGGACCTGGGGGTAGACGTGCCGGTGCAGACCTTCGTGGAAGAAGTGAAGAGCTACCAGCCGGACATCGTGGCGTTGAGCGGGTTCCTGACCCTGGCGTACACCTCGATGAAAGAGACGGTGGAGGCGATCAAGGCGGCCGGGCTGCGCGACCAGGTGAAGGTCATGATCGGGGGAGGGACGATCGACCAGCACGTGTGCGACTATGCCGGGGCGGATGCCTTCGGGCGGGATGCAATGACGGCGGTAAGTCTGGCCAAGCAGTGGGCAGGAGTAAACTGACATGACCGAGATCAATTCTTCGAAGGTGGCGTTGGATGCGAACAAGAGCCCGGAGCAGTTGATGGGCGAACGGATGAAGCGTTTCCAGGATGTTTTGCAGCTCAAGCAGCCGGATCGCATTCCGACTATGCTGGGCATGGGCTATTTCCTGGCAGAGATGGGCAAGGTTACCCGGCAGGAATTGCAAGATAACCCTGAAAAGGCCGAAGAGCTGCTGGAAATGGCCGCCCAGAGATATCAGGCGGAAATGGCCTTTGGCGTGTTCGGCTTTGGCCCCAAAGCCAGCCTGGCAGTGGGCGACCAGATGACCAAGTGGCCCGGCTATGGCCTGGGACCCAACGGGTCCTTCCAGTTCAACGAGCAGGAATTCATGAAGGGCGACGATTACGACGCCTTCCTGGAAGATCCTTCCGACTGGGCCCTCCGCACTTATTTGCCGCGCGCCTTCAGCAAGGCGGGCGGCCTGGCCTTGCTGCCGCCGCTCGGTATGTGGGCGTTTGGCTTCTACCAGCTCGCGAACCTGGCGCCTTACGCCGCGCCGCCGGTGGTCGAGTCCCTGAAAGCCCTCGGTGAGGCCGTGCAGGCCACTTTGGAGGGCATTGGGGTGGCGGTGAAATCCGCCGAGCGCATGGCCGCGTTGGGCTTTCCGCCGCCTTTCTTCATGACCGGCGCGCTGGTCGAGGCCCCCTTCGACTTCATGTCGGATACGCTGCGCGGTATGCGCGGCATCTTCCTGGACATGCTGCGCCGCCCGGAGAAGCTGCTGGCGGCCCAGGAGAAAGTGCTACGCTTCGAGGTCGAGTTTGCCGTGAAGACGGCCAAGGCCACCGGCGTCCCCTACGCGTTTATCCCGCTGCATCGTGGCTCGGATGGCTTCATGTCCCTGCCGCAGTTCGAGAAATTCTACTGGCCAACCCTCAAGAGCCTGATACTCCAGTTGATCGACAACGGGATCACGCCGGGCTGCTTCTACGAGGGCGTGTGGGATCAGCGCCTGAAATACCTGGCCGAGCTACCCCGGGCCAAGTCCTTCGGCTGGTTCCAGAGCAGCGACATCTTCAAGGTCAAGGAAGTGCTGGGCGACACGATGTGCATCATCGGCGGGATGCCCAATTCGATGCTGCAAGGCGGCACCCCCGAAGAGATACGCGCTTTTACCAAGCGCCTGTGCCAGGAAGTCGGCAAGGGCGGCGGGTACGTCATGAGCGCGGGGATCGGCGAGATGGAAGGTTGCAACCCCGATCTGGTTCAGGTCTGGATGGACGCTACCAAAGAATTTGGTGTATATTAAGCCAGGTATAAACTGAGGACGGCGGCAGCCTCAAAGGGATAGCCCACCCCGGGCGATCCCTGGCGGGCTGCCGCCGGTGTAAGAAGATCGACGCGGATAGTCACGTTTTGCCAGAGGATGCAGACACCATGCGCGGAAAGGAAGCCACTCCCTTGTTTAGCGTTGATTTCGAGCCTGTTGGGCGGCGCGGGCCATGCTCTGCCGACCAATCTCTGCTGGATTGCGCTCGCCAATTGAGCGTAGATATCGTTAGCATCTGCGGCGGCGTGGGGAATTGCGAGCGCTGCAAGGTGCAGGTCGTGGACGGGAAGGTGTCGGCGCCCAGCCTGGAGGAAGAAGCCTACTTGACGGCGGGCGAGCTGAAGCAAGGTTATCGCCTGGCCTGCCAGACTTTTCCCCTGGGCGACGTGAAGATCCACGTCCCGCCCGAATCGCTGACTGCTCCCCAGCGTACCCAGGTGGAGGGCCTGGAAGTGGACGTGCAGGCGGAGCCGCCCGTGCGCGGCCTGGACGTGCACCTGGGTACGCCCACGCTGGAAGCCCCACGCGCCGACGATCTGGCCCTGTGGGAAGGGCTGGCAAGGGAGCATGGAATTGCAGCGGGCAGCATCGATTTCTCCGTGCAACAAACCCTCTCGACGCGGTTGCGCGACCTGGACTGGAAAGTGCGGGTGGCCCTGCGGGGCAGTGAGATCGTGGCCATCGGGCCGCCCTCCAGGCCGTGGCTGGGCCTGGCGGTAGACATCGGCACGACCAAGATCGCCGGCTACCTGGTGGACCTGGAAAGCGGAAAGATGCTGGCTTCCAAAGGCATGATGAATCCGCAGATTTCCTACGGAGAGGATGTGGTCTCGCGCATCGTGGTGGCGAACCGCACGCCCGCAGACGCCGCCCATTTGCAGATCCTGCTCACGGATGCGCTCAGCCAGTTGGCGGTGGATCTATGCGCCGAGAACCAGGCGGAGCCGACCGACATCGTCGAGGCGGTAGTGGTCGGCAACACAGCCATTCACCACCTCTTTTTGCGGCTGCCGGTGCGGCAATTAGGCAATTCGCCTTACGTGCCGGCGATGCGATCGGCGTTGGACATCAAGGCGCGCGAGATCGGCTTGCGGATTGCCCCCGGGGCCTACGTGCACCTGCTGCCCAATATCGCCGGGTACGTTGGCGCCGATCACGTGGCCATGCTCCTGGCGACGCGCATCGCCGAGGCCAAGGGAGTGATGCTGGCCATCGATATCGGCACGAACACCGAGATTTGCTTGAACAACCACGGGAAGATGACGAGCGTGTCTTGCGCCTCAGGGCCGGCTTTTGAGGGCGCGCACATCAAGTTTGGGATGCGCGCGGCGCCGGGGGCCATCGAGCACGTGCTCCTGAAAGAAGATCAACTGGAGTACCAGACGATCGGCGGCAACGTCTTGCCGGTGGGCGTGTGCGGCTCGGGCTTATTGGACGCAGTGGCCCAACTACGGCTGAACGGCGTCCTGGACCGCGGCGGGCGGATGGGGCAGCACGCGCGCGTGCGCGGCCTGAACGGCCAAGCAGAGTTCGTGATCGTGACCGAGGAAGAACGGCAAGGCCAGGAGGCCATCACCATCTCTCAACGCGACGTGCGCGAGCTGCAACTGGCCAAAGCCGCCATCCGCATGGGCATCCAAGCCCTGACCGAAGACGCCGGACTCGCAGAGAGCGACATCGAGCAGGTCATCGTCGCCGGGGCGTTTGGAACCTTCATCGACGTAGCCAGCGCCGTGACGATCGGCATGTTTCCGGCGCTGCCCCTGGAGCGCTTCAAGCAGGTCGGCAACGCGGCCGGGACGGGCGCTCGCCTGGCGCTGATCTCGCGGAGCCAACGCGCCGAAGCCGAGCGTATCGCGGGGGCCGACCGCTACATCGAGCTGGCCAGCGTGCCCGGCTTCAATCGCAAGTTCGCCGAAGCGACCAATCTGTGACCTGCGCATAGCCATCCTGGCTTAGCCCTTGACGCGCATGGGCAGACCGGCCACCAGGAACAACACCTCGTCGGCTGCCGCCGCCAGGCGCTGGTTGGCGCGCCCCAGGGCATCCCGATAGATGCGCCCCAACGGGGTGGGCGGCACCAGCCCCAACCCGACTTCGTTCGAGACGACGATCCAGCTCGCGCGGCCAGCCTGGTAGGCCTCCAGCAGCCGGTCTATTTCGGCGCCCAGGGCCAGCTCGGCGGCTGCCTGGGTTAAAGGCTCGGGCAGAGGGCCGATCACGTTGTTGGCCAAGAGGGTCAGGCAGTCCAGCAGAACGACTTCGAAATCGGCCCCGGCCATGGCGGTTGAAGCTGCCGGGCCTACAGCGCGCGGCGCCTCCAGGGTGCTCCAGGCGGGCGGGCGGCTGCTGCGGTGAGCTTCGATGCGCTCGGCCATCTCTGCGTCGCCGGCTTCGGCGGTGGCCACGTACAGCACCCGCCGGCTGCGCTGGCCGGCCAGCTCCTGCGCGAAGCTGCTCTTGCCGCTACGCGCGCCGCCCAGGATGAGGGTCAGTCGCTTGGCGCTCATCGATCCCTTCCCTCAGCCAGGCGCCGCAGGCTCGCCAGGACTGCGTCTCGGGAAGAGAAGAAATCCTCCTTACCAAAAATCTCCATGGTCACCACCCCGCTATAACCGGCCTCGACCAGCAATCCCAACACGCCATCCAGCTTTTCCTGGGGCATCCTGGCGATGGACTGGTGGTCGCGTTCTCCGATGCCGTGCAGGTGGATCACGCGCGTGCGCGGCAGGGCGGCTTCCAGGTAGGGCAGCGGGTCGTGGCCTTCCAGCCACAAGTGCCCCACGTCTACGCAACGGCTGACGGGGATGCGCGCGATCACCGGGTGGATAAAATCGGGCGGGTAATGGTCCAGGTTCTCGACCGCCAGGAGGCCGGCGTCGCCCAGCCAGCCCGCGACGAGCTCGAGGGCGCGCACGGCCTGGTCTTGCCAGCTTTGCAGCCCCGCCGGGGTGGCTCCCGCGATCACCTTGCGGCCGTCCAGGTGCAGCACGTAGGCCCAGGGATTCAGCGAACGGGTGCGCTCGATCACCGCCTGCGCCAGGGTCAGGGAACGATGGCTCTCCTCCCCACCAGCGGCCAGGCGCAGATCCAGGGGCAGGTGCACGGTGTAGGTCAGGTCGTGCGCCTCGGCCAGGGCAGCCAGCTCCGTAATCACCTGGGAGGAGGGCAGGTTGTTCTGTTCGTCATCCACCTCGAACAAGACCAGCTCGACGTCTTGCATCTTGTCCGCCAGGTAGCGCACGTTGGGCAGGATGTCGTCCGGGAGAATGTAAGAGGTGGTTCCCAAGCGGAAGGGTTGCATGGATTTTCTCCAAGGAAATAGGATAGGATTAGATGCGCACGGCAAACGCCAACAGCACGGCCAGCTCGGATAGCTCGACGATCAAGCCAAGCACGTCGCCGGTCAGCCCGCCCAGGCGCGAGCGGGCCAGGCGCACGGCGCCAAAAACCACCAGCAGGGCCAGCCCGACGGCCAACAGGCCCTGCCAGCCGGCCAGGATGGCCAGGGCCAGGGGCAGCAAACCGCCCAGGAAGAGATCGCGCGTCTTCAAGCCGATGGAAAACTCCGCGCCCAGGCCGCCCGGGCGCGCCATGGGCTGGCGGCCGGCCGGGAGAATCAGCCAGCGCGCCAGGACGGGCGCCAACAGCAGCGCCAGGCTCTGCGCAGGGATCGCGATCCCCGGCTGGGAGATGCTGGCCAGTGCGCTGACCTTCAGAATCAGGAACAAGCCCAGCCCGACGCCCCCAAAGCTGCCCAGGCGGGGATCGCGCAGGATCTCCAGGCGGCGCTCGCGCGGCACGGAGGCCAGCAGCCCATCGCAGCAGTCGGCCAGCCCGTCCAGGTGCAGACCGCCGGTCAGCGCAGCCCACACGGCCACCACCAGCGCGGAGGCCAGCAGGGCCGGAAGGATCTGGCCGAGCAGGAAATTGGCAATCCCCAACAGCAGACCGAGCACCAACCCCACCCAGGGGAACCAGACGGCGGCAAAGCCCAGGTCACCCGGCCGAGGAACTTCCCTCAGCCGCACCGGCAGGGTGGTCAGGAAGCTCAACGCCAGGAAGAAGCGTTTCATTCCTTGTTCGCCACGCCGGCTTCGTCGAAGGTGGCCATTTCACACAGGATACGCGCCGCCCCCTCGATCAGGTGGAAGGCCAGGACGGCCCCGGTGCCCTCGCCCAGCCTCAGATCCAGGGTCAAGAGCGGGCGCAGCCCCAGGTGTTCCAGGATGGCCTGGTGGCCGATCTCGACCGATTGGTGTCCCGCGATCAGGTAGGGCTTGACATCGGGGACCAGCTCGGCGGCGATCAGGGCGGCGGCCCCCGAGATGAAGCCGTCGATGACGATGGGCACGCGCTGCTCGGCGGCTCCCAGGATCACCCCGGCCAGCCCGGCGATCTCCAATCCGCCCACCTTGCACAGCACGTCCATGGCGTCTCGCGGGTCGGGCTGGTTGACGGACAGGGCCTTTTCGATAGTAGCCGCTTTGCGCGCCACCCCCGCGTCGTCCAGGCCGGTGCCGCGCCCGGTGACCAGGCGCGGCGGCAGGCCGGTGATGGCGGCCGTGATGGCTGAAGAGGGAGTGGTGTTGCCGATGCCCATGTCTCCCGTGGCGACCAGGTCGAGACCCCGGCGGATCTCTTCCCGCACCACGTCCAGCCCGACCGTGATGGCGGCTTCCGCTTCAGCCTGGGTCATGGCCGGCCCATTGGCCATGTTGCGCGTTCCGTTCGCCACCCTGGCCGAGACCAGGCCGGGCTGGGGCTGCAAGTCGCCGGCCACGCCCACGTCCACGACCACCACCCGCGCCCCAGCCTGCTTGGCCAGCACGTTGATGGCCGCCCCGCCGTGCAGGAAGTTCAGCACCATCTCCGGCGTGACCTCGGGCGGGTAAGCGCTCACCCCTTCGATGGCCACGCCGTGGTCTCCGGCCATGACGATGACCGTTTTGCGCGCCACGCTGGGCAAAGCTTTTCCGGTCATGGCCGCCAGTTGGATGGATAGCTCTTCGAGGCGTCCCAGGCTGCCGGTCGGCTTGGTCAATTGATCCTGGCGCTGACGGGCGGCCGCGGCGGCGCTTGCATCGAGGTCTGGGATGGTGGGGAATTGCAGGCTCATGGTTGAATGTTCTCCTTTTGGGTGGTGAAAAATAAAATCCCCGGCCTGAAAAGAAGTCGGGGAGTGCAATTCGCGCCGCTGCCGGAAAGGCAGCCTGCTCAAACTTCCTTGCTTCGAGAAAGGTTTAGAGAGCGTTTCGTCGCGGCAGGTATCCTGGCTCTCCCTGGAAAATCACTTTTCCAGGGATTACAGTTGCGGCACAGCACTGGACTTCCCTGACGGGTCACCAGTTTCCACCTTCGCACCCTTGCATCCGGGCTAACGGGGGTACCGCGACGATATTCAGTTGATAAGGGAAACGATCCGGAGATGATTATAACCACGTAGGGCAGTTTTTTCAATATGGACGTTGTTGAATTTAAAATTCCGTTCCCCTTGACTTTCCGCCCCACTGCGCGTAAAATCTTTTTACAGTTAACAATTCAGACAAACAGGATGCCTTAGCCCCCGGATGGGAAGGCTTAATGGCGAAACCGGTGAAAGTCCGGTGCTGTCGCGCAGCTGTAATCCCTCGAAGGTCTCTTCTCAGGGAAAGCCAGATCGCCCGTCCTGTTTGTGTTCGCCACGACCTCGCCGAAAGGAGGTGGGAACATGCACGCTCGAATTTCTCCCCCGGTATGACTTCCCCCTTCCCTGTCCAGCGACAGGGATTTTGTGTTAACAGGGCTATTGGCTCCCACGAGACAGCCCAACGGCTTTTTCCGATTCCATCGCAAAATTTGTATTCTTGTCCCTGAGGTCCCTCATGCAACCTTTCCGCTATTTCCGCCTTTTTGCAGCAATCTTGATGTTGAGCCTGGCGTTGGGCGCGTGCAGCCCGGCGGCGACCCCGGTAACGCCCACCCTCGTCCCGGCTACCACTGCCCCCACAGAGGTGCCGATAGTGCCTACAGACGTTCCGGCGGCAACTCCCACGGCCACGAGCACGTCTATCGATCTCGTGGATGGGCTGGGAAATGATATCAAGCTGGAGACGCCGGCCCAGCGGGTGGTTTCCCTGGCCCCCTCGAATTCCGAGATCCTGTACGCCGTGGGGGCAGGCAGCCAGGTAGTGGGGCGGGACGAATTCTCCGATTATCCGTCCCAGGTCAGTGACCTGCCAAGCGTGGGCGGCTCTAATGGGCAATTCGACCTGGAAGCCATCGTCCAGTTGAAGCCCGACCTGGTGCTGGCCTCTAGCCTGGAGACCGCCGAGCAGGTCAAGTCGATCCAGAATTTGGGCCTCACCGTCTATTACCTCGCCAATCCTACCGACCTGGATTCCATGTATACCAACCTGGTCACGGTAGGAAAGCTGACCGGGCACGAGGCTGACGCGCAGGCGCTGGTCAGCTCTTTGCAGCAGCGGGTCCAGGTCGTCGAGGATAAGCTGGCGAACATCCAGACCCATCCCATCGTATTCTACGAATTGGACGCCACCGACCCCACCAAGCCTTACACGGCCGGCCCGGGATCGTACATCGATACGCTGATCACGATGGCGGGCGGGAAGAACGCCGGGGCCCAATTGGGCGAACAATGGGCGCAGCTCAGCCTGGAACAGGTGGTGGCGATCAACCCCGACCTGATCCTGCTGGGCGACGGCGCTTATGGCGTTACCTCGGACATGGTTACTCAACGCGCCGGGTGGGGCAGTATCAAAGCTGTCCAGAATAAGCAAATCTACACCTTCGACGACAATCTGGTGAGCCGCCCTACCAACCGCATGGTGGATGGCCTGGAATTGCTGGCCAAGCTCATCCACCCGGAAGCCTTCCAATAAACCGGCAGTGCAGCGCTAATCTACGAGCAGGTTGGGTTTGATTCTCGAAAGGGATGGGTCCTATGTCCTCCGCCTCTATGCTGAAAGTCGAATCGCTGTGTGTGAATTATGGCGCGCGTTCGATCTTGCGCAAGATCGACCTGGACTTGCCGGCCGGCAAGGTGCTGGCTTTGATCGGGCCGAACGGCACCGGCAAATCCACGCTGATCCGGACGGTCAGCGGAGTCATCCCGGCCTGCTCGGGTAAGATTTGGGTGGGAGGGCAGGCGTTAGATACCCTCAATACGGCCCAGCGCGCGCGCCTTCTGGCGGTGGTGCCTCAGGCGCGCAACCTGCCCCCGGCTTTCACCGTGTGGGATACGGTCATGCTGGGCCGCACTCCCCATCTCAACTGGCTGGGGCAGACCTCCGCTCAAGACGAGACCCGCGCACGGCAAGCCATGCAGCGCACCGACACGCTGTGCCTGGCGGATCGCCGGGTGGGAGAGCTTTCCGGGGGCGAGCAACAGCGCGTGCTGCTGGCGCGGGCGTTGGCTCAATCGGCCCCGCTGTTGATCCTGGACGAGCCGACCGCTCACCTGGACCTGCAATACCAGGTCAGTCTGTTAGAGCTGGTGCGCGATCTGGCCCAGCAAGATGGATATGCCGTTTTGATCGCGCTGCACGACCTGAATCTGGTGGCGCGCTACGCTGACTGGGTGGCCCTGCTGGTGCAGGGAGAAGTGCAGGCGCAGGGCCAGCCCAGCGAAGTCTTGAATTCGGAACAGCTCAGCAAGGCTTACCACACCCCGCTTCAGGTGTGGCCCAGCGGCCCAGGCGGCTGGCTGTTCGTAGTCCCCGGCGCTTAGCCATCCCCCTCATCATTTCATGCAAAATGTAACTACCCGTATAGAGACATTCGTCCTATTGACATCTATAGGGGAGTATATATATAATGTGCTGGGGTAGCTCCCGATCCCCTTTTTAAGGCGGCCTGCTTATCGATTTCCACTTTCCCCCCCATTTACACGTGCAATTTGACGTAAAAGTTTTATAATCAGGGGTGACGAAGGGTTGTCTGACAATCATATTGAGCAGGCGCTTCAGAGCAAAACCGAGAAAACCAGCAATGGAGAAAACCAAGGGAGATCGATTGTGTACAAAATCCTTCACAAAGAAGTGTTGAGCGAAACGGTAAAGCTTGTTGTGGTCGAGGCCCCACTGGTGGCCGCTAAAGCCAAACCGGGCCAGTTCGTGGTGGTGCGCATCGACGAGACGGGGGAAAGGATCCCTTTGACCATCGCCGACTTTAACGCAGCGAAAGGCACCATTACGCTCATTTTCCAAGAAGTGGGCAAGTCGACCATGCAAATGGGGCAGTTGGAGGTCGGAGACGCTTTCGAGAATGTGGCCGGACCGCTCGGCCACCCGTCCGAGATTGAGAACTACGGCAAAGTGGTTCTGGTGGCCGGCGGGGTGGGCATCGCCCCGATCTTCCCGATCACACGCGCCCTAAAAGAGGCCGGCAATCAGGTCATTTCCATCATCGGAGCGCGCAACGCATCCCTGCTCTTTTGGGAAGAGCGCATGAGGTCTTATTCCGACGAGCTGATCGTGTGCACGGACGACGGCTCCTATGGCCGCAAAGCGCTGGTGACCCAACCCCTCCAGGAGGCGCTGGAAGCCAACCGGGACGTGGCCCGCGTGTGGGCGATTGGTCCCACCGTCATGATGATGTACGTGGCGCGGGTGACCCAGCCTTCTAAAACCCCTACCATCGTCAGCTTGAATACCATCATGATCGACGGGACCGGCATGTGCGGCGGTTGCCGGGTCTCGCTGGATACCGGCACCCAGTTCGTGTGTGTGGACGGCCCCGAGTTCGACGGGCACCGCGTCGATTGGGAAAACCTGATTTCTCGTCTTTCGTTTTACCGCGAGGAAGAAAAATTATCGGTCGAACGGTGGAAGCAACACACGTGCCCCACGGCGGAAGCGCTCCAACAAGGCGAGCAGGTGACGTATGGCTAAGAAAGTGATCATTCCAACGCGCACCCCGGCGACAGAGCAGCCGCCCAGCGTGCGCATTCACAATTACCAGGAAGTTTCTCAAGGGTATACGACGGCCGAGCAAGCCATCGCAGAAGCCCAGCGCTGCCTGGATTGCCCCAAGCCGAGCTGCATCAGCGGTTGTCCCGTGAACGTGGACATTCGCGGGTTCGTCAGACTGGTGACCGAAGGGGACTTCCTGGCGGCGGCCACCCTGATCAAAAAGACCAACGCCTTGCCCGCCATTACGGGGCGAGTTTGCCCGCAGGAATGCCAGTGCGAAGGCCAGTGCACCCTGGCGAAGAAGTACGAGCCGGTGGCGATTGGCCGGCTGGAACGCTTCGTGGCGGATTTCGAAGCCGCTTCAGGCTCCATTTCTCACCCGGCGCTTCCGGCCACAGCCGGTAAGAGGGTGGCCGTGGTCGGCTCTGGCCCCGCCGGTCTGACCGTGGCCGCCGACCTGGCGCGGATGGGCTACCGGGTCACCATCCTGGAAGCGCTGCACGAGGCCGGCGGAGTGTTGAGTTACGGCATCCCTGAGTTCCGCATGCCCAAGGCGATCGTAAAGCGCGAGGTGGACTACGTGCGCAGCCTCGGCGCCAGCCTCCAACTGGATTTCGTGGTTGGGAATTCGGCCACGGTCGACGAATTGTTGGAAGAGTACGACGCGGTCTTCCTGGGGACGGGGGCGGGCTTGCCCTGGTTCCTGGGTATTCCCGGCGAGAATCTGGGGGGCGTTTACTCGGCCAACGAATACCTGACGCGCGCTAATCTGATGAAAGCCTACCGTTTCCCCGAATACGACACCCCTATCGCGCGTGGCGACCGGGTGATCGTCATTGGGGGTGGAAACACGGCCATGGATGCTGCCCGTACGGCCCTGCGGTTGGGAGCCCGGCAGGCGATGATCGTGTATCGCCGGTCGCGCGCCGAGCTGCCGGCCCGCCGGGAGGAAGTCGGGCACGCCGAGCAGGAAGGCGTCGAATTCCACCTGTTGACTACCCCGCTGGCCATCTACGGAGAAGGTGGGCGGGCAAAAGAGCTGGAGTGCCTCAAGAATGAATTGGGTGAACCGGACGCCTCCGGGCGCCGGCGGCCTATTCCCATCGAAGGCTCCAACTACCGCATCCCTGCGGACGTGATGATCATCGCCATCGGCCAGAGCCCCAGCCCCCTGGTTTCCAAGACAACCCCGGATCTCGCGCTTGGGAAGAACGGCATCGTGGTGGCCGATCCGAACAGCATGAAAACATCTAAAAAGGGCGTATTCGCCGGCGGCGATATCATCACCGGCGGCGCAACTGTGATCCTCGCCATGGGCCAGGCAAAGATAGCTGCCAGCGCCATCGACGAATACCTGCGGACGGGAGTCTGGTAAAAAACTGGTTAAGACCAATTGGACCAGATCATGCTCGCCTTAACAAAATACATTTTGATGAATGGAGACTGTATGGCAAAACAATTTACCCCGACAAAGTTAAATCTTCGACGCCCTGTGCCCTCGGATATCGAGATCGCGCAGGAAGCCACTTTAAAAACCATCAGCCAGGTGGCTGAAGAAACCGGGATCCTGGCGGATGAGCTGGAGCTGTACGGTCCGTATAAGGCCAAGATCAAGCTGGAGATCCTGGAACGCTTGAAAGACGTGCCGGATGGAAAATATATCGACGTGACCGCCATCACGCCTACGCCGCTGGGAGAGGGCAAGACGACTACCACGGTGGGCTTGAGCCAGGCGCTGGGGGCTTGCCTGGGCAAGAAGGTGTTCACCTGCATTCGCCAGCCCTCCCAGGGGCCGACCTTCGGCATCAAGGGCGGGGCCGCCGGCGGCGGGTATAGCCAGATCATCCCCATGGAAGACTTCAACCTGCACCTGACCGGCGACATTCACGCCATCACCGCCGCGAACAATTTGCTGGCGGCGGCGATCGATGCGCGCGCCTTCCACGAATCCAACCAGCCCGACGATGAAAAGCTGTTCAACGCCCTGTGCCCGGCGGACAAGAAAGGGCAGCGCCACTTTGCCCCGGCCATGCTGCGGCGTCTGGAGAAGCTGGGCATCCACAAGACGGATCCCAACGAGCTGACTCACGAAGAGCGCGCCCGCTTCGCGCGCCTGGACATCGACCTGGATACGGTCACCTGGCGGCGGGTGTTGGACACCAACGACCGCTTCCTGCGCGAGATCGAGGTCGGCCTGGGGCCGGATGAGAAGGGCCACACGCGGCGCACGGGGTTCGATATCACCGTGGCCAGCGAGATCATGGCCATCCTGGCCCTGACCACCTCCCTGGCGGACATGCGCGAGCGCTTTGGCGCCATGGTGATCGGCACCAACCACAAGGGCGAAGCCATCACCGCCGAGGACCTAGGCGTGGCGGGCGCCTTGACCGTTTTGATGAAAGACGCCATTAAACCCAACCTGATGCAGACCCTGGAAGGCACCCCCGCCCTGGTGCACGCCGGCCCCTTCGCCAATATCGCCCACGGCCAATCCTCCATCATCGCCGACCGTATCGCGCTCAAGCTGGTGGGTCCGGATGGCTATGTGGTGACGGAATCCGGCTTCGGCGCCGACATCGGCATGGAGAAATTCTTCGACATCAAGTGCCGCAATTCAGGCCTCGTCCCGCAGGTGGTGGTGATGGTGGCCACGGTGCGGGCGCTCAAGATGCACGGCGGCGGCCCCAAAGTGGTGGCCGGCAAGCCCCTGGCGGTGGAATACACGGAAGAGAACCTGGAGCTGCTGCGCGCGGGCATTCCGAACATGGAGCGCCACATTCAGAATGCGCTCAAATTCGGCGTCAACGTGGTGGTGGCGGTCAACTCGTTCTCCACGGACACCCCGGCGGAGGTCGAGATGGTGCGCCAGGCCGCCCTCCAGGCGGGAGCCATGGACGCGGTGGTCTCCACGCATTGGATGGACGGCGGCGAGGGCGCTCTCAAGCTGGCCGAAGCGGTGGTGAAGGCGGCTGAAAAGCCCTCCCAATTCCGTTTCCTTTACGACCTGAACCTGCCGATCCGGGAAAAGCTGGAGATCATCTGCAAGGAAATCTACCGCGCAGACGGCATCGACCTGCTGCCCGAGGCGGAAGAGAAGCTGGCCCTGTACGAAAAGCTGGGCTTCGACAAGCTGCCCATCTGCATGGCCAAG
Source organism: uncultured Chloroflexia bacterium (assembly GCA_963702935.1). Taxonomy (GTDB): domain Bacteria; phylum Chloroflexota; class Anaerolineae; order Anaerolineales; family Anaerolineaceae; genus DAOTWA01. The sequence continues at coordinate 4,535,241 of OY969772.1, read as the reverse complement.
ACGCACCTGTCCTTTACGACCGACCCGAATATCAAGGGCGCGCCGAGCGGCTTCCGCGTGCCGATCCGCGACATTCGCGCCAGTGTGGGCGCCGGCTTCCTGTACCCGCTGCTGGGCGAGATGCGCACCATGCCCGGCCTGCCCACCCGCCCGGTGTTCTACGACGTCGATCTCGACCTGGAAACCGGCAAAGTCGTCGGATTGTTCTAAGCCTAACGAGGAGGTAATCATGCCACTTTTGACCCCTGGCCGCCGCTGGCAACCGCCCTATCTTCCCTTCAAACGGGACACCTTTGGGAATCGCGTCATGGAGACTCTGGAGCTGATGATCAAAGGGCCCTTGTGGGGCTGCCGTCAATGTGGCAATTGCCTCCTGCAAGAGACCGCCTTTATCTGCCCTATGGAATGCCCGAAAGGGTTGCGCAATGGTCCCTGTGGGGGCTCGACCTCGGAGCGTTGTTACGTAGACGAGACCCGCCCGTGCATCTGGTACCACATCTACGATCGGGCATTCCGCATGGGCCGGGAGGAGAAGCTGCTGGAAGTCTTGCCGCCCCTGGACTGGGAGAAGGTGGGCGGCGAGCCGGTGAGCGACGTGGTTCACCAGATCAAAGAAAACGGCACCGGCAAGGTGATCAGCGGGCTGCTGTCGTTGGACGCCAAGAAGCGAGTGACGACCTGGGATGGAGTCTTCCAGCCGGTGCGCCAGCCGGATTGGTGGCAGGGCGACGCCGAATACCACGCTCCGCAGTACAGCCAGCCGGTCTCGGAGCTGGAGCGACGCCTGAAAGCGGGTGAGTTCGTGGTCACGGCCGAGATCCAGCCGCCGCTGTCCCTCTCTACGAAAAAGCTGGACAGCAATATCGATCTGCTCAAGCCGTACGTGGCGGCCGTCAATTTCACGGACAGCGCCTCGGCGACCCCGCGCATGTCCTCTCTGGCGTGCAGCACGCTGGCCGTTCAACAGGGGGCCGAGCCGGTGTTGCAGGTGGCGGCGCGCGATCGCACGCGGGTCGGCCTGCAAGGCGAAGTCCTGGGAGCCAGCGCGTTGGGCATCCGCAACGTGTTGTGCCTGACCGGCGACAGCATGAGGCTTTCGCCGGGCCCGCGGGGACGCATGGACATCTTCGACCTGGACTCGATCCAGATGTTGTGGATCTTGCGGCGCTTGCGGGACGATGCCAAATACCTGGACGGGCGCGAGCTGAAAACGCCCCCTCAGTATTTCCTGGGGGCGGCGGCTTCCCCGTTTGCCTCCGAGCCGCGTTTCCAGGCCCTCCGCGAGCAAAAGAAAGTCAATGCGGGGGCGCAGTTCTTCCAGACCAACGTAGTTTACGACGTGGACCACCTGGACATCTGGCTGAACGAGATCGCCAAGCGGAATATCCTGGACAAGGTGTACATCCTGATCGGGATCACTCCGCTCAAGTCGCTCAAAATGGCGAGATTCATGAACGATGAAGTGCCGGGGGTGTTCATCCCCGAAGCGGTCTTGAAGCGCATGGAAGCCGCCGACGCCAAAGGCAATGCGGCGGAAGAAGGCGTGCAGATCGCGCTGGAGATCATCGAGAAAGTCAAAGGGAAACAGGGCGTGAACGGCGTGCACCTGATGGCGGTCGGTTGGGAGCAGATCGTGCCGCGTATCGTGAGCGACGCCGGTTTATTGCCCAAGGATTTTGTGTTACCAGAGCCGGTTGGAATTAAATCATAAAGCATTGGAGAATACATGCCACAAGAAATTAGCATCGATGCGTTAGTGCCCCAAGAAATGGCGGAGAAGGCCGAATCAATCGGCGTGCGCAAGGCCAGAATGCCATTTTCTCCGTTGTTCGCGCTGGCGATCCTGGCGGGAGCCTTCATCGGCCTGGGAGCCATGTTTGCTACGACCATCGCCGCCGGCACTTCCACAGTGCCCTACGGTGTGGCCCGCTTGCTCATTGGTCTGGTCTTTTGTCTAGGACTGATCCTGGTCGTGGTAGGGGGAGCCGAGCTGTTCACCGGGAACAACCTGATCGTCATGGCCTGGGCCAGCCGCAAGATCAGCACCGGCGAGCTGCTGCGTAACTGGGGCATCGTTTACGCGGGCAACTTCGTCGGGTCCATCGGCACGGCGCTGCTGGTCTTCATGAGCAAGCAATATACCTTCGGGGGTGGGGGGATCGGAGAAGCGGCCTTGAAGATCGCGGTGGGCAAGGTGGGATACAGCTTTATCCAGGCGGTGGCCCTGGGAATCCTGTGTAATGCCCTGGTTTGCCTGGCGATCTGGATGACCTACAGCGCCCGCAGCACGACGGATAAGATCCTTTCCGTCCTGTTCCCCATTACCGCCTTTGTGGCCGCCTCTTTCGAGCACAGTGTCGCCAATATGTATTTCGTGCCCTACGGCTTGTTCATCAAGGCTTTCGACCCGGCCTTTGCCATCGCGCATAAAATCGACCTTTCTAGCCTGACCTGGGGCTCGTTCCTGGTGCACAATTTATTGCCGGTTACGATCGGGAATATCATCGGCGGGGCCGGCCTGGTAGCCGTGGTGTACTGGTTCATCTACCTGATGAAGGAGAAAGCCGAAGTCAAGCAAGAATCTCTGGCTCCATCCAATCTGGAATCCAACAAGTAGAAAGGAATCCATGACTGCTCAAATTATCGACGGAAAAGCAATTGCTCAAAAAGTGCGTGAAGAAGTCGCCGCAGAAGTAGCCAGGCGCACAGCCGCCGGGAAACCTCAGCCGACCCTGGCGACCGTGCTGGTCGGAGACAGGCCCGATTCGGTGGCTTACGTAACCTCCAAGGGAAAGGCCTGCCAGGAATTGGGGATGGGCTCGGTGAGCCACCACCTGCCCGAGAACACCAGCCAGGCAGAGCTGGAGACGTTGGTGCGCAAGCTGAACGCGGACCCGGCCGTCAGTGGGATCCTGGTGCAGTTGCCCATGCCGGCCCACCTGGACGAAGAGCGCGTCTTGCAGTTGATCAACATCGAGAAAGACGTGGACGGCTTTTCACCGCTCAACATCGGGCGCCTGGCGCAGAAGGGGCGCGAGCCGCTGTTCGTGCCGTGCACTCCTTACGGCTGCATCTATTTGCTGGAGCAATCCGGGGTGAAAATCGAGGGCGCCAACGCGGTGGTGTTGGGGCGCTCGAACATCGTGGGGATGCCGGCGGCTCTCCTGCTGATCGGCAAGAACGCCACCGTCACGGTGTGCCACTCGCGCACCCGGGACCTGCCGGGGGTGGTGCGGCAGGCGGACATCTTGATCGCCGCCATCGGCAAGGTCGAGATGGTGCGCGGCGATTGGATCAAGCCCGGCGCGGCGATCATCGACGTGGGCATCAACTCCGTGCCCGACGCCACCCGCAAGAGCGGGCATCGCCTGGTGGGCGACGTGTGCTTCCAGGAAGCCAAGGAAGTGGCCGGTTGGATCACGCCCGTGCCGGGTGGGGTCGGCCCCATGACCATCGCCATGTTGATGCGGAACACCCTGCACGCTGCCCAGTTGCAGAATCCGTAAGCGGTCGATTCGTCCTCGAAAGTAATGTCCATGAGTACCCGGTCGTACCAAGATACACTGGATTACCTGAATACCTTCACCGATTTCAGCCTGACGCGCTTCCTGCGCTTCGCGCCCGAGAAATACAACCTGGAGCGCATGCGCCAGTTGCTGGATCTACTGGGGAACCCGCAGCGGGATACCCCGGTGATCCACGTGGCGGGGACGAAGGGCAAAGGATCGGTATCCGCGTTGTGCGCCAGTGTACTCCAGGCGGCCGGGTACTGCACGGGCTTGTATACGTCGCCCCACCTGCACGATTACGCCGAACGAATTCAGGTCGACGGCCAACCCATTTTACACGCTGAGCTAGTCGCCCTGGTCGACGAGATCAGGCCCTCTATAGAGAAGGTGGCCGATCTGACCACCTTCGAGATCACGACTGCGTTGGGCTTCCTGTATTTCTCGCGCAGGAAGGCGACCGCGGCGGTCATCGAAGTGGGCCTGGGAGGGCGCCTGGATTCTACGAACGTGGTCGACCCGATCGTGGCGGTCATCACCGCCCTTTCTTTCGATCACATGGCCGTCCTGGGGGATACCCTGGCCAAGATCGCCGCTGAAAAAGCCGGCATCATCAAGCCGGGGCGACCCATCGTATCGGCCCCGCAAAAAGAGGAGGCCCTGAAAGTCATCCAGCAGACTGCACACGAGCGCAATTCCCCTCTGACCCTGGTCGGAGAGGACTTCTTATTCGCGCCGATCGCGCACTCGCTGGATGGGCAATCCTTCATGGTCTGGCCGGCGGAGCAACAATCTTTGGTGAGCGCTTACATCGAGTCCACGGGCGAGGCAGCCTGGGAACCGCTGCGCCTGGACATCCCGCTTCTAGGCTACCACCAGGTGGAGAACGCCGCCACCGCCTACGCGGCCCTGATGACTGCGCGGGAGCAGGGCCTGGAGATCGAGGCGGAAGACATCCGCCAGGGCTTCAGGAACGTCTTCTGGCCGGCGCGCTTCGAGGTCTTACGCCGCGACCCGCCCTTCGTGGTGGATTCGGCCCACAACGCCGACTCGGCGCTCAAGCTGCGCCTGGCCCTGGACGATTATTTCCCGGGCCGCCCGGTAATCTTATTGTTTGGAGCCTCTGAGGATAAGGACGTGCGCGGGATATTCACTGCGCTGATCCCACGGGTGCAACGGGTGATCGCTACCGAAGCCATCCACCCGAGAGCCTTGTCGGCGGGAGCGATCGTCGATCTGGCGCACCAATTTGGCTGCCCGGCCCGCTCCGTGCTGCCCATCGAGAACGCGCTCCTGGCGGCCCTGCAAGCGGCCGGGGGCGAGGCCGTCGTGGTCGCCACCGGATCGCTCTTCGTGGCTGCCGCGGCGCGGGCGGCCTGGCAGAGGATCGAGCCTCAGCCAAGCGCGCCGCTGAACGCCTGGTAGTTTAAAAGGATAAAGGTAAATGGCTAAAGCAGAAATTCATCCCGGAAATTGTGGCTTTACTACGATCGTCGAAGCGACCATGGAAGGCAAGGTGTGCAAGATATCCATCACCAGCGAATGCAAGGCCATCCAGAGGCTGGCTCAAGAATTGACCGAGGTCAATCCCTTCCAGGAGATCTCTTTCCGGCGTGAAATGCCAGCGACCTTGCAAGCCGGCGCAAAGTATTGCAGCCATACGGCTTGCCCGGTTCCCGTAGGGATCATCAAAGCCGTGGAGGTCGCAGCACGCCTGGCTCTGCCGGGCGAGGCAACTATCAAGATCACAAATTAACAGTAGATGAATCAAGAAATTCGGAATTCCTCAAAAGATTTATACGAGATCGATCGCAAATCTTACGAACCGGCTTACGTTCAGTTAGCCAATATCTTACGCCGGCAGATCGTGGATGGCGTCTTCCGCCCGGGTGACCAGATCCCCTCTGAGGCGCAGTTGACCCAGCTTTATGGCATCAGCCCGATGACGGTGCGGCGCTGCATCAACATCTTGGCCGACCAGGGGGTAGTCAACACTTCGCAAGGACGCGGCACCTTCGTCAAAGAACTGGAGCTGAGCACTGCGATCTTCGATCTGCAAGACCTCCACGATCTTTTCAAGCAAGGCGCCGAGAACATCGTCAAGCTGCTGGAAGTGCACATCGTGGCGGCGGACGAGCGCATCGCCCACAAGCTGGATTTGCCCATTGGGTCTCCAACCATTTACATCTGCCGCTTATTCACGCGAGATGGCCAGCCGGTCTTTTTTCACCGCGCCTATTTGATCTACGATCCGACCCGCCCGATCCTGGAATCGGAGATGGACGTGACCTCTCTGCAGGGCCTGTTCACCAGTGGAGAGGACGCGCTGGTCAAGTGCGGCCAGTTGAGAATCGACGTTACCTTGATGAACGAGGAAGAGGCTGAGTATTTGCAACAGTCCACGCCGGCGGCGGCCTTCCACCTCGAGCACCTTTTCAGAGATTTCAACAATCGCCCGATCAGTTGGGGCTGGTTTACCATCCCGGGCGACCGGCTACATCTCACCACGAGCGTGGGTATTCAGGATTAACTCCTTCGACAAGATCTGAGAAAGGGCCCACTATGGCTCCAGATTCACCCTTGCCCGGCCATCGGGCTGAGCTCGTCCAAAAGATCATCGACCTCCAAGAAGGAGAAGCGCTCGACCTGGTGCGAGCGCGGATCAGCAGCCACGATGACCCTCTCGAAATCGTCGAAGATTGCCAGGAAGGGCTGCGAGGCGTCGGCGAGCGCTATGAACGCCGGGAATACTTTCTGTCCGGGCTAATCATGGGTGGGGAGATCTTCAGCCAGGCGATGGAAATCCTGACCCCAACCATCAAGGCGAACATCAGCGGGAGTGGGTCGGGCTTGATTCTGATCGGGACGGTCAGGGGGGACATTCACGACATCGGCAAGAACATCGCCAGCCTGTTGCTGACCAGTTATGGATTTATCGTGCAGGACCTGGGGGTGAACGTGCCTCCGCAAGAATTTCTAAACCAGGCGGCCAGGCTGCGCCCGGACATCATCGGCCTTTCGGGCTTACTGGCCACCTCGTATGACGGCATGAGAGATACGGTGCGACTGGTGCGCGCCTGCGCGGACGCGCGCATTGCTTCTACGCCGGTCATCATTGGCGGGGGGCAGCTCACGGCTGACGTGAGCCAGTGGATTGGCGCGGATGCCTGGGTGACGGACGCCATGGCCGGCGTGCACCAGTGCCAGGCATTGCTACAGAAAAATCCCCGGCGTTGAGCTGCAAAACCTCCCCGGTTTCGTGATTCCACAGCGAGACCAGCGCACGCGTGGCCGGGCGGCCGGCGGGCTGCCCGGCGCGAGGATCCTGCTTACAACTATCTTACCTTGAGACGCTCCTACGAAATGAGATCACCCGCATCTACACCTCCTACAACATCCTCTGAGCCTGCATCGCGCAACTCTGCCAAGTGGTTCGTCCTGATCGGAGTCGGTTTGGGCACCTTGATGGGCACCATCGACGCCAGCATCGTGAATATTTCTTTGCCTACCCTGGAGGAATATTTCGTCACCAGCATGTCTACCGTCGAGTGGGTGGTGCTCAGCTATGGCCTGATCATGACGGCTTTGACGCTGGGAACCGCGCGCCTGGGCGATATGTACAACAAGAAGAAGCTGTACTCCTGGGGCCTGGCCTTGTTTACGCTGGGGTCCTTATTGTGCGCGCTGTCGTCCTCGATTTACATGCTGATCGGTTTTCGCGCCTTGCAGGGCCTGGGCGCGGCGTTGACTGCGTCCCTGGGATTCGCCATCGTTACCCAGGTCTTTCCGGCTCAGGAGCGCGGCAAAGCGTTGGGGCTGCTGGGCAGCATCATGGCGGTGGGCATCGCCATGGGGCCGCCCCTGGGCGGCCTGGTCATCGGCACCCTGGGCTGGCATTGGGTCTTCCTGGTGAACGTGCCGCTGGGCCTGGTCAGCCTGATCTTCGTGGCGCGCTTCGTGCCCAATCTGCACGTAGTCGACACGCAACAGCGCTTCGACCTGGCCGGCGCGGTCATCTTATTCGTAGCGTTGGGCGTGTATGCGCTGGCCATGACCCTGGGGCAGGATATGGGGTTTGCCCAACTGCCCGTGCAGCTCTTGATGGGCGCCGGGCTGCTGGGGATCATCGTATTCATTCAGGTCGAACGCCGCGTCGAGCAGCCCATGATCGACTTGAGCCTGTTCCGGAGCTTCCTGTTCGACCTCAACCTGCTGATGGGATTGCTGGTCTCAACCGTGCTGGCGGGTCTGTTCATCCTGCCGTATTACCTGCAACTGGTCAAGGGGTATCCCACGGTGCTGGTGGGGATTTTGATGATGATCGATCCGATCGGATTGAGCATCGTGGCGCCCCTGGCCGGGGCGCTCTCGGATCGCATCGGCTCGCGCATCACCAGCATCATGGGGCTGATCGTCGTGACGATTGGCTGCCTCACCCTGGGAGCCTTGCAAATGGATACCAGCCAGGTCGGTTTCGTCCTGCACATGATTCCCATTGGGCTGGGAATGGGGATGTTCATGGCTCCCAATAACTCCGCCATCATGGGCGCCGTTCCCAAGGAACGCCTGGGGATCGCCTCGGGCCTGTTGTCTCTGACGCGCCTGCTGGGCCAGACGACGGGGCTGCCCCTGATGGGCGTGTTATTCAGCACGGGGGTGCTGGCTTCGGCCCACCTGTCCGCCGGCGTGGACGTGACCCTCGCCCCGGCTTTTGCCCTGGTGGCCGGCACGCACCTGGCCTTCCACGCGGCGGCGGTTGGCGTCACGACCGCCTTGCTGATCGCCATCCTGGCTTTCGTGACCGATTTCCGCCGCAAGAAAATCGCCGTTCAACCGGATTACCTCACAGGGGACGATTAATGGATAACCATTCACAAAACGATGGAGAGGATGCACATAAGCAGGGCTTAGTGATCGTGCATACCGGCGCCGGCAAGGGCAAGACCACGGCCGCCCTGGGTATCCTCTTGCGCGCCTACGGCCAGGGCCTGCGCGCCTGCGTGATCCAGTTCATCAAGAACAAGAACGGCCAGTGGGGCGAAGTCAAGGCGGCCCGTAAGCTGGGAATCGAGTGGCATACCCTGGGCGAGGGCTTTACCTGGCAGGCGAAGGCGGAGGAAGAGGGCATCGCCAGGGCGCGGGAAGCCTGGGAGCTGGCGCAGGAGAAGATCGCCAGGGGAGCATACGATCTGGTGCTGCTGGACGAGTTTACCTACGCCTTGACGCTGGGCTGGCTGAATACAGCGGAGGTGCTGGGCTGGCTGCGAGAGCACAAACCGGCCGGCTTGCATTTGATCGTCACCGGGCGCAACGCCCCCCGGGCCTTGATCGAATACGCCGACCTGGTGACCGAGATGGTGAACGTCAAGCACCCCTTCGAGCGGGGGGTGAAAGCCCAGCGGGGAATAGAGTTTTGAGAGGCCCCAAGCCGGGCGAGGATAGTTCCATAAACTCGAACTCAATGAACGAGCCATGCAACTTTTTGGGGTTTCGCGCATCTATTATGAATATGGATAGCCAGCTACTTTCCTGCGCTCAATAATTTAATCATTTATGGATGGTAACCAAAACACCTGGAAATGGAGTGAATATGATCGACGAACCGTTACATGTAACCGATGCTGCTTTTGATAAAGTTGTGCTACAGTCCAGCTTGCCTGTGGTGGTCGACTTTTGGGCGCCCTGGTGCGGGCCGTGCAAGATGGTAGCGCCTGCCCTGGAGAAGATCGCCAAGGAGCAGGCCGGGAAGCTGGTGGTAGCGAAAGTCAATACCGACGAGAACTCGGAATGGGCCATGCGTTATGGCGTGCAGGGGATTCCTACCATGCTGTTCATCGCCAATGGCAAGATCGTCCACCGGCAGGTGGGCGCGCTGCCCGAGATGATGCTGCGGGACGTTCTCAACCAGTTCCTCGAAGTGGTGAGCGCTCCAACCGGGAATTGATTGGGGCCAGATTTGCGGTAAAAAAAGTAGAGGCGCCTTTTCGGGCGCCTCTCTTGATTTAAGCGCGGGGATCTCCCAGCCGGCGGGGACCCAGGAGTTCGGAGAAAAAAAATCGCGGATACAATATGTCAGATGTAACAAATTATGGCTATATATGTCACTTGTTATGTGACGTTGATAGGTGATAATATAACAACAAGTTACATCTTGTTTCAGGATATGGCAAACGATGAGCGATTTGCTGACGACCAGAGAGCTGGAAGAGCTGCTCAAGGTGGACCGGATCACGATCTACCGCATGTTGAATGACGGACGCCTGAAGGGCATCAAGATCGGCAATCAATGGCGCTTTTCACGGAACGACGTCAATCAACTGCTGGGGGAGAAAAAAACTGAGGATAAGCCTGAAGCAAGCATAGAAGATGATCTCACCGATTTCCCGGTGGAATGTGTGCAGAACGTTCAGGAGATATTCGCCGGCATCATTGGGATCGGAGCGGTGGCGGTCACCCTGGACGGGGAAAATCTAACCGAGCCGACCTTCTCGAATCCCTTTTGCAGTCTGATGATGTCCAATCCCTCCGGGCGGGAGGCCTGTATGGCTTCCTGGCGAAAGATTGCGCTGCGCAGCAGCGGGCAGGCGCCTGTTCAGATTTGCCACGCGGGGCTGTGTTACCAGCGCGCCATCGTCCAAATGAACGACCAACCGGTGGCCTGGATGATCGCCGGCCAATTCTACATCAATCCCCCCGATCGCGAGAGCGAGCAAGAGCGATTGGAGCAGTTGTCTGAGAAGCACGATATTCCCCTTTCCAGCCTGACCGAAGCGGCCCGGAAGATCCCGGTGCTAACGCGCAGCCAGCAGGCCCAGGTCCAGGAATGGACTCCCAAAGTGGCCAGCACGATCAAGACGGTGTTGTGCGAACGTTCGGATTTGATCGCTCGATTGCAGCGTATCGCGGAAATCAGCACAGTTCACCCTACCGTAGCGAAATAAAAGAATCTATTCTTTTCAAAAGGAGCTAAGTATGTCTGTTAACCCTGATCAAACTTTGGATTGTAGTGGTCTGGCTTGCCCTATGCCTATTTTGAAGACCAAGAAAGCCATCGATGGGCTTCAAGTCGGCCAGGTGCTCAAGATGATTGCGACCGATCCCGGCTCTACCAGCGATATGGAAGCCTGGACCAAGAAAACCGGGCACGAGCTGGTCGGCTCGGAGCAGGCGGGCGGGAGCTTCATTTTCTACATCAAGAAAACGAAATAAGCGGCGGGAATCCCTTTCCATTCGAAAAGGGTCTATCTATGATGCTATCAACAAGGTTGTCTATTTGAATATGAGAAGGAGTTCCTTATGACTGAAGGCAGCAGTAAACGATTGGCGATCATCTCTTCGCATGGCACTCTGGATGCCGCCTACCCTCCCTTGATTCTCGCGACGGCAGCTTTAGCCATGGACATGGAAGCTGCCATTTTTTTCACCTTTTATGGCCTTCAAATCCTTAAAAAGGGCAACGCGGACCTGCTGAAGGTGGCCCCCATCGCTAACCCGGCCATGCCGATCTCGGTGCCCAATATCGTTGGCATGTTGCCGGGGATGACCTCCATGGCGACCAGCATGATGAACGGCTGGATGAAGAAAGCCAACGTGGCCAAGGTGAGCGAGCTGCTCGATATCGCGCTCGAATCGGGCGTGCGCATCATCGCCTGCCAGATGACCATGGACGTGATGGGTATCAAGAAGGAAGACCTCATCGGCAATATCGAAATTGGCGGGGCGGCTACCTTCCTGGAGTTTGCCAGCGAGAACGCGATCGCGCTGGCATTTTGATTTCAAATCGAGGAGTTTAAGCAATGGCAGATGACCAAGTACTCATTGTGATGACCAGTGGGCCGGATACCCCACGGCGCTGCGCTACCCCATTCTTCTTTGCCAGCCTGGCGGCGGCCATGGATTACGACGTGACCATGTTCTTCACCATCGATGGCACGCTGCTGCTCAAGAAGGGCATGGCGGAGACGATCTACCCGAAAGCCGGCGGCAAACCGGTGAGCAGTTTCCTCCAGGATGCCATGGATGGAGGGGTGAAATTCCTGGCTTGCACGGCTTCAACCGAGCTGCACGACTTGCAGCCCTCAGACCTGATCGATGGGGTAAAGATGGTGGGCGGAGCGACCATGTGGCAGCTCGCCGAAGATTCGAAAACGGTCTTGACCTTCTAAGCTTAGAAAGGAGAAGAAAATGGCGAATATCCGTGGGTGTAACTTGCCTGAAGACCTGTATTATCTGATCGATAAGCACGTTTGGGCCAAGCCGATGGATGGCGGGGTGGTGCGGGTTGGCATGACCTCCGTGGCGGCCAAGCTGTCCGGCGGCAAGCTGGCGGCTATCACGGTCAAGGCCAAGAATATCGGGCAGGAAGTCAAACAGGGCAAAAGCCTGGCGACGGTGGAAAGCAGCAAGTTCGTCGGCCCGGTGCCGGCGCCGGTGACGGGAGTTCTTTTGCGCGCCAACGACAAAATCGCCAACGACCCGAATATTGCCGTGGCCGATCCTTATGGAGAGGGCTGGATTGCCGAGATGCAGCCGGTGGATTGGGATGGGGAAAAGGCCAATCTGGTTACAGGCGCTGAAGGCATCGCGGCTTACCAGGCCAAGCTGGACGCCGAAGGCATCTCCTGCGCGTGATCTCCAGGAATAACCTGTGCTAAGGAGGCATGGATGAATGAGGACAGCATTTACGAAAACCTGAAGAAAAAGGGGATCACGCGGCGGGATTTCATGAAATTCTGCGGCCTGGTGGTGGGAGCCATGGGCCTCACGGTGGCGCCCCCGGTGGAAGCCAGCGGCCTGCCCCAACGTTTGCTCAAGCCTAACCGCATCGTGCGGCAGGTCGCGCACGCCCTGGAAACCCAACCGCGCCTGCCGGTGATCTGGCTGGAATTTCAGGACTGCGCGGGATGCACGGAAGCCCTGACGCGCTCCCACGATCCGACGCTGGTAAACCTGGTGCTCAATACGATCGACATCGAGTATCACGAGACGCTCTTCGCGGCGGCCGGCTTCCAGGCGGATGCATCCAAGCAGGCAGCCATCCAGAAATACGCCGGGAAATACGTGCTGGTGGTGGAAGGCAGCATTTCTCCAGCGGATGGGCAGGTGTACTGCACCATCGGCGGGAAAGGCTCGCTGGACTTGCTCAAGGAGGCCGCCGCCAATGCCTTCGCGGTGGTCGCTACGGGCAACTGCGCTTCCTTCGGCGGCCTGCCGCGCGCCAACCCCAATCCTACCGGGGCGGTAGGCGTGGCCGAGATCGTCAAGGACAAGCCCCTGATCAATATCCCGGGCTGCCCGGCCATTCCGGAGGTGTTTACCGGCACCTTGCTGAATTTGCTGGTCTTCGGCGCGCCGCCCGAGCTCGACCAGCTCAAACGGCCAAAGCCCTTCTACGCCAATACCATTCACGACCGCTGCCTGCGCCGGCCTTTCTACGAAGCGGGTAAATTCGCCGACTCGTTCGACGACGAAGGCGCTCGCCAGGGCTGGTGCCTGTACAAGCTGGGCTGCAAAGGCCCCACCACCTACAATTCGTGCGCGACCATCAAGTGGGACAACGGGCTGTCCTTCCCGGTTCAGTCCGGCCATCCCTGCCTGGGCTGCTCCGAGCCGAATTTCTGGGACGGGGGCGGCTTTTATCAAGGGCAATCCGCGCCCCTCATTCGCCCGGCCGTCACCACCGTAGGCGCCGCCCTGGCCGCCGGCGCGGTGATCGGCGCCGGGGTAGCCACCGTCAACCGGGCGCAGAAGAAATCGGCCGGCGCTGAGAAGAAGGAATAGGAGGCTGCCATGGATTGGAATGCCATTCTCGAATTTGCTCGCGGGCCATTCTTCCAGGTAGCCTTGCTGGTCTTCGTGGCCGGCATGGCCTACCGTTTAGTCCGCATCCTTTTATTGGGCTGGAAGCCAGACCGGGTGAAACCGGCGGGCAGCAAGCTGGGTGGGGCAGTGGTGTCCTTCTTGAAGGGCATCCTCATCTGGCCGTTCGTCCCCTGGGTCAAGAATACCTTCACGCGCAACCCGGTGATCTACCTGGCGGGTGGGCTGTTCCACCTGGGGCTCTTCGTCGTGCTGATCCTGGGGACGGCGCACATGCTGGTGTGGAAGAGCCTGCTGGGGTTTGGCTGGCCGACCCTGCCGTTGCCCATCGTGGATTGGCTGGCGGCCGCCGCCATCGTCGCCATGATCGCGTTGTTCATCAACCGCCTGATCAACCCCGTGCTCAAATTGATCACCGGGCCGGCAGAATGGCTCAACCTGCTGCTGGTATTCATACCGATGGTGACCGGCTACATCATGACGCATCACCTGTTCTTCCGCTACGAAGTGCTTTTCAGCCTGCACATGCTGAGCGTGGACGTGCTGTTGATCTGGATCCCTCTCAGCCGCATTTCGCACTTCATGTTCTATTTCTTTGCCAAGGCTATCCACGGCGCCGATTTCGGCAAGCGTGCGGTTAGTCCCTAAAGGAGGCTCTCATGCAAGCACAAACCATACAAGCCGAAACCACACACGCGCAAACCGCCCTGGATACCTTCATCCACGATACGGGTGGATGGGTGGCCTCCCAATTGGAAGCCTGCACGCGCTGTGGAATGTGCGCCGAAGCCTGCCACTTCTATCAAGGCACGGGGAACCCGGAATTTGCCCCGGTATGGAAGATCGAGCTGTTGAGACGGGCTTACGAACAGCGCTTTACCCTGAGCGGCAAGCTGAAGCTGGCCCTGGGCATTGACCACACCATCACGGACGACGACCTGCTGCACTGGAGCAAGATCATCTACGAAGCCTGCACCCTGTGCAACAAATGCTCGATGGTGTGCCCGATGGGCATCCAGCTTGGACCTTTGATCCACGACGTGCGCTCCGGGATGTCCGAAGCCGGCGTGGTGCCCGCCGACCTGATGGCGGCGGTCAACAAGCAGGTGGAAGAGGGCAGCCCGCTGGGTGTGACGGACAGCGTCTACGAAGACCGCCTGGAGTGGGTGACCGACGAATGGGAAGTGGAGATGCCCGTCGACAAGAAGGGCGCAGACACCCTGATCGTCTTCAGCTCGATCGAGGTGATGAAGTTCCCCAACAACCTGGCCGCCATCGCCAAGATCCTCAACGCCGCCGGGGAGAATTGGACCCTGAGCACAGCCGGACGCGAGGTGGTCAACTTTGGCTTTTACGAAGGAAACTCCGGGCGCACGGTGACTTTCATGAAGCGCGTCTTCGACGCGGCGGCCGATCTGGGCGTCAAGCGCATCGTGGTGACCGAGTGCGGCCATGCCTACGACGCGCTGCGCTGGACGGCGGCCAACATGATGGACATTCCCCAGGGCATCGAGGTGACCCACATCGTGGCGCTCCTGGGTGAATATCTGAAATCCGGGCGCATCAAGCTCAAGGAGGGCGCTTTCGACGGCGACGGCGTGATCACCTTCCACGACGCCTGCAAGATCCAGCGCCGGGGAGGCCACATCCAGGAGCCGCGCGACATCCTGCACGTGCTGGCGCCCAACTCGTTCAAAGAAATGACTCCCAACCGGGAAGAAGCGATCTGTTGCGGGGGTGGCGGGGGCGTGATTGCCATCAAAGAGGCCGATCCCATCCGGTACGCAGCCTTCGAGCTGAAGATCGACCAGCTCCAAAAAGTTGGCGCAAAAACGGTTACCATGGCTTGCTCAAACTGCCGCTTGCAGTTCACCGACTGCGTGCAGCACTTCAACCTGGATGTCAAGGTGGCCGGTCTGAGCCAGATGGTTGCCGACGCCCTGATCGAATAAGGAGAAGAATATGGCTCAAAGAATTGTCATTGACCCAATCACGCGCATCGAAGGCCACCTGCGCATCGAAGCGGCGCTGGATGGCTCCAACAAGGTCACCCAGGCCTATTCCTCCGGCACCATGGTGCGCGGCATCGAGATCATCCTGAAGGGAAGGGATCCGCGCGAGGCATGGGCGTTCGCGCAGCGCGCCTGCGGCGTTTGCACCACGGTGCATTCCTTCGCTTCCATCCGCTCGGTAGAGGATGCATTAGGCATCCAGATCCCGGCGGCGGCCAACCTGATCCGCAACCTGATGATCGCGCAGCAATACGTCCACGACCACGTGATGCACTTCTATCACCTGCACGCCCTGGATTTCGTGGACGTGGTGGCCGCGCTCAAAGCCGACCCGAATGAAACCTCCAGCATCCAGCAAAAGATCTCGTCCTGGTCCAATTCATCGCCGGCTTACTTCGCCGGGGTGCAGCAAAAGGTGCAGGCCATCGTGGATAGCGGGCAGTTGTCCATCTTCACCAACGGCTACTGGGGCCACCCGGCCTACAAGCTGCCGCCGGAAATCGACCTGCTGGCCGTGGCGCACTTCCTGGAGGCGCTGGATTGGCAAAAGGACGTCACCAAGATCCACACCATCTTCGGCGGAAAAAATCCGCATCCCAATTTCGTGGTGGGCGGCGTGCCCCTGCCCATCGACCTGAACAGCGACGTGGCCTTGAACGCGCATTCCCTGGCCGTTATCAGCGACTCGATCGACAAGATCAATGAGTTCGTCGACCAGGTGTACATCCCCGACTTGCTGGCCATCGCGCCTTACTACCTGGACTACGGCAGCCTGGGAGAGGGCCTGGGCAATTTCCTCACCTGGGGCGAGTTCCCGGGCGCCGACAACAGCGACACTTCTAAATTCCTGGTGCCACGCACCCTGATCGTGAACCGCGACCTGAAGAACATCACCGAGCCGGATCCGAAAGACATGGATTCGATGCAAGAATTCATCGCGCATTCCTGGTACCAGTACGCCAGCGGCGACCAGGCCGGCCTGGGGCCCTGGCAAGGGGAGACCCAGTTCAACTATACCGGGCCGCAGCCGCCTTACGATTTGCTGGACGTGGAGAAAAAATACTCCTGGCTCAAGGCGCCGCGCTGGAAAGAGACGCCCGTCGAAGTGGGTCCCCTGGCGCGCGTGCTGGCGATGTACGCCACGGGCAACCCCCAGGCGCAAGACCTGGTGGGCCTGGTGCTAAAGACGCTCAACGTGCCAGTCGAGGCGGTTTTCTCCACCCTGGGGCGCACGGCGGCGCGTGGCATCGAGACCAAGATCTTCTCGGACCATATGCGCACGATCTACAACGACCTGATCAGCGAGATCAAAGCCGGGAACACGCAGACCTTCAACGGCGACAAGTGGGATCCGCTCACCTGGCCGGCCACGGCGCGCGGCTTTGGCTATATGGAAGCGCCCCGGGGCGCACTGGGCCACTGGATCGTGATCCAGAACGGCAAGATCGAGAACTACCAGATGGTGGTGCCCACCACCTGGAACGGCTCCCCCCGTGACCAGAAGAATCAGCCCGGCGCCTACGAAGCTTCTCTGGTGGGGACGCAGTTGGCCGTCGCCGACCAGCCCCTGGAAATCCTGCGCACCATCCATTCGTTCGACCCGTGCATGGCCTGCGCCATCCACCTGGTGGATGCCGAGGGAAACGACCTGGGAGAGACGGCTACCGGCTTGAGCGTGTGCGTCAGTTGACTTATGTCCGAAGCCAATCGTAAAGTAGTTCTGGGCTTAGGCAATCTGCTGAATTGCGATGAAGGATTGGGCGTCCATGCCCTGAAAGACCTGGACGCCCAATTAGGTCCGCACCCCGGCGTGGAGATCATCGACGGCGGGGTGTTGGGCTTGAATCTGCTCCCCATCGTCGAGGAATGCAGCCATCTATTGATCCTGGACGCGGCCAACGCCGGGAAGCCGGCCGGCAGCGTGATCGAGCTTTCCAGGGAGCAAATCCCGCTATACGTGGGCATCAAGCTATCGGAGCACCAAATCACCTTTCAAGAAGTGCTGGGGTTGGCTAAAATAAGAGGGACGCTGCCGGAACACCTGTATTTGATCGGTATCCAGCCGGCGGACATGTCGATTGGGCTGGAGCTGAGCGAAGTGGTGAAACGGGCCCTGCCCACGGTCATTTCGCGCGCCGGCGCGATTCTGCTGGAGTGGAAATTGATCTCCGACACAGGAGCTGAATAAACTGATGGATTATCTATTCTTAGACGCGGTATCCTGGCAGTACAGCCAGGGACTTTATCATGCCGCCGCCCACCTGGGCCGGGAAGTATTGTTCATCCTGCGCCCCGCGACCCCTTACGTGTGCATCGGTTACCACCAGGACGCGCAGCAAGAGATCGAGCTGGATTTTGCCCGCGAGCAGAACATCCCCGTCTTCCGCCGCGAGGTCGGCGGCGGAGCCGTTTACCTGGATGGAAAGCAGCTCTTCTTCCAACTGGTTTTACGCGCCGATAACCCGGTCGTGCCCGCCAATAAGTCTGAATTCTACCGCAAGCTGCTGCAGCCGGTGATCGAGACCTACCGCCAGTTTGGCGTGCCGGCCGAGTACAAGCCGGTGAACGACATCGTCAGCAACGGGCGCAAGGTGTCCGGAACCGGCGCGGCGCAAATCGACGAGACGGTGGTGCTGGTGGGCAATTTCATCCAGGACTTCGACTACGCGATGATGTCCAAAGTGCTGCGCGTGCCGGACGAAAAGTTCCGGGACAAGGTCTACAAGACCATGAGCGAAAATCTGACCACTTTCCTGCGGGAAACCGGCCAGATTCCGGCGAACGCCGATCTGGCGGCTGCGCTCGTGCACGCCTACGAGCCTATCCTGGGAAAGATGACGCAAGTCCCCCTGGATGAAGAGCTCACCCGCAAAGCGGACGAGCTGCTGCTGGAGATGGACACCCCGGATTGGCTGCTGTCGAACGACCACCGCCGGCCGGAGGTCAACCAGGTCAAGATCGCCGATGGGGTCTACGTCTTGCAGAAGATGCTCAAGACCCCGGGTGGATTGCTGCGCGTGACGGCGGTCAATCGCGAGGGCCATCTCCACGAGGTGCACATCTCCGGAGATTTCTTCTTCTTCCCGGCGGCCAGGCTGGAAGACCTCGAGAAATCGCTCGAGGGTGTTTCCCTGGACCCGGTGGAAATCAACCGGGCCAGCGAGGATTTCTACCGGCATTATCAGATCGAATCTCCGGGGGTGAATCCGGCAGACTTCGCACAGGCCCTGACTGCCTGAATCAACATCCTACCTCACCTCTGCCCCACAGGAGGCGGCTTAGAAGCCCGTCCTACGCCTTTGGGGTTAACTCCGGAAGGGAGCGGGGTGGAGGTGAGGCTTAGACCGAAATATCAATGAGAGAACTTTTCAGGGATGGACGATCAAAACGACCCAACAACCTCCTACCGGCAGCAACGGCTGGCGCTCCAGCGGCGCCAGGAACGCATTCGCAATTCTCTCCTGATCCTTGGAGGGGTCTTTATCTTATTGGCGGCCCTCTCCTTTTTCCTTAACAATTCCTCGTCCCAGAGTGTTGGCCCTGTCAGAGTAGGCTCGTCCGTGGGGGATTTTGCCCTTTCCGACCTGAACGGGAACACGGTGCACCTGAGCGATTATGCCGGAAAAGCGGTGATGATCAACGCCTGGGCCACCTGGTGCCCTCCCTGCCGCGCCGAGATGCCGTTGCTGAACTCCTATTACCTGACGCATCGCCAGCAGGGCTTCGTCATCCTGGCCGTGAACGCGGGCGACTCGCGATCGGAGGCCGCGTCTTTCGCCCAACAAAACGGCCTGGCCTTCACGGTGCTGCTGGATCCGAATACGCAGCTCTTGAATAGCCTGGGAATTCACGATTATCCGACTTCGGTCTTCATTGGCAGCGATGGGATCGTGAAGGCCATCCACGTAGGGATGTTTACCGAGGATTCGATCGAATCCGAAATCACCCCGCTGCTCTCTCAGTGAGGATTCCCTTTCTCAGCTTGCGCGCTAATACCGGTAGACTACCATGCGTTCCATCCTGCGCAGGGTCGGGATAGTCTCCTGCACGCGGTACAGGGCCCGCCACCATAACGGGAAGCGAGAAAACGCAACCTGTTCGCTGGGACGGAATTCCTTGATCAGTTCAAGCTTCGGCTCAAGCTGCTGGATGTCCTGGGGATCATCCAGGCCCCATTTATAAGTTGCGCCCGTGCCCCCGACGTTCGAGCCCGCTCTTTTCACAATCATCGAATTGCAGATATCGAAGACTATCTGACCGCCGGGGAAGTGAGCGACCACCGCATTGAGCAGCGCTTTCACTTCCGTCTCGCTCAGGTAGTGCAACACTCCCTCGGCGAGCAGCAGCCCGGGCCGCTCCCGTGGAACCTCGTCCAACCAGTGCAAATCGTCCAGCGGCGCACCGATCAGGTGATAGGCGCCCCGTTCGGGAAACAGTTGGCGGCGTAGATCGATCACATCCGGGTAATCCACATCGAACCACTGCACACTGGCGGGCGGATTGACTCGGAAAACACGGCTGTCCATGCCGCAGCCCAGGTGCAGCACGGTCGCATCCGGGTGATCGGCCAGATAGCGGTTCGTGAGCAGATCAAAGGTCGCGGCGCGCGTGGCGATGATGGTACAACCGATATCCTTCCATAGGCTCCACGAACTCACTCCTTTTAATTGCTTGCTCATGTCGTAATCGATATGCCGCATCGCTTCTTCTGCCCAGGGATCGCGCAAGATGGGATTCTTCCACTGGCTCTGAGTCGCTCGACCGCTCAAGGTCATGAGCATCGTTTCTTTTTCTTGGGTAAAGTGGATCTTGTCCGTTGTCATTAGTCGCTCCATTAAGTAGGGTCTGCTTCATATCCTTGGGAACTACGTTCTGGGGGAACTTCGCTCCCGTGCCTGTTTGATCTGCTCCATCTGTGCGCGTGCCGCCGCGGTAATTTGGCGGACTATGGCTTTCCCCGCCTCGCTGTCGCCGCCGTTTCCTGGCGCGCCATCTTCTGGCAGCAGCGCGCGATCCATCATGTCGGCCAGTGCTTCCATGACCGCATCATAGGGCGGAAACTGGTCGGGCGGTTTGAAATCCCCGATGGTCAACTGGCCGTAAGACAGCATTTCGACGATGTGCAAGATCACCGCCGCATCGATATCCTGGCGAATCGCCCCCGCCGCTTGCAACGCCTGAAAGAATTCGGTGGTATTTACCCCGGAATTCATGCGGGCGAAGATGTTGTCTCGCTTGCGCAGATAGTTGCCGACCACGCGCTGGTCGCGTCGCAACATGGCGGCGATCAGGGGACGGCTGTTCACAGCGTGAAAGAGCGCCCGGTAGAAGCCACCGACAGTCCCGCCGCGCGGGTCCGCCTCGATATAGTCCAACCAGGTTTGGGCGTATTGCAGATATTCACGGTACAGGAGGGCTTCGAAAAGTTCCTCTTTCCCGTTGAAATACTGGTAGACGGTCCTGCGACTTGCGCCCGCTTCCTCTGCAATATCGCTCATGGTGGTCTTGTCATATCCCAGCCGAATGATGACGGCTGCGGTCGCATCGAGAATTTGCTGCTGGCGTTCGTCATTGTCAGACATTCGAGACCTCTCGTTCGGGCATTTTGCACATATTGCACGAATTTTGATACTTTGTGAATTATAGCAAGAGATGGGGACTTAGTCAAGGAAGAAACAGGAAGTATACCCATACGAATGAGTTATCCCGAATCGTGCGGGATGACTCGTGTTGTTTCCGTCCTCACTTCGGTTTATGCGAGATAACCGCTTAAGGTCTGGACGGGATTCACAGTTGTCCCCACCCCGATACCAGACCTTTGGGGCCTGACCGAATCATCGGTGGGCGCGGTTGGCATACCAGCCGATCTTGGTGACTTCGTGGATGTCGAACTCCGGGAGGTAAGGCTTGATGTCCAGAAGGGGGGTGCCGTCCAGCATGTCTGCTCCCAGAAAGCTGAGCAGGTTCCCTTTGTGCTCCACCAGGCGGATGACCGACAGCCCCAATCCGTTGGGCCGGTAGGGATAACGCGTGGCAAACAGGCCGTGCAACTGATCGTCCAGGAACGGCTTGACTTTCAAGGGGATCGGCGGTTCCGAAAGATGGAACTGGTACAGCAAAATCAGGTGGGAAAAGCCTTCGACTCCGTCCAGGCCCTCGGCGTATTCCGCGAAAACTTCGACCGTGCCCGGCGCATCCGAGCGGGCGGATTGGATGGGGGTCTGCTCTTTTTGGGAAAAGGGGGTATGAATGACGCCGATCTGCTTGAAGGTGATCTCGTGCATGAGGCTCCTCTCAAGCCTGGGCTTCGAGAGTCACCAGGCGCACCCCGTGGCTCTTGATCTGGCGGAACGACGCGCCCTGGCGAACCAGCGCCAGCACTGCGTCCGCGTCTTCGACCAGGGTTCCGGAGAGCACGTGGATGCCCATGTCGAACAGTTGCGGCGCGAGCGGGGTGCTGGGACCCAGGAGCAGGACCTTGGCTCCCGGCTTGCGGTAACGGAAAACTTGATCGAAGGTGTGGTTGATCAGGGTGGTGGAGGTGATGGCCAGGATGTCCGCCTGGGGGATGATCTCCGGCCCCTCCGAGGCGGGCAGATCTCCATTGGCGGGATTTTAATTCCAGCACCCATAATTCGCGCACTTTCTCGCGCAGATCCTTCACGAACGGGAAGTGGCCGATGACGGCCACGCGAGAGGCATTGCCTTGCCGGGCGATGTAATCCTCGGCAGACAGCTCTTCACAGCTTTGGGGACGGGGCAGCAGGGCGTTAATGGTGGCTAACCCGATCGAGACTTCCGTGGTGCTTTCCGAAGAGACCAGGGCGGCGAGATCCTGGGCCAGATAACCCTCTAACTTCCCGGCGTCTTTCACGGCGGAATGGCTGCCATGCTCGCGCTCGGGGCTGTGCTGCGTAGCGGCCAGCCCGCAGGAGAGCCGGCCGTTGACTTTAACTAAAACCGCGGTCCAAAAAAGGCCAACTTCGACCCGCAAGACTTTTCCTTCGGGCAATAACGGATACAGCGTGCTCAATAATTCCATGGCTTGTGGTTTCCTCTGTGGGGATAGATTGTTTTGCGTCTTTGCGCCCGGTCTTCCTTTTCTGGCCTCTTACCCTTGGATGCCGATCAGGTAACCGTATCTCTGCTTGAATTCCTTGACGGAGAGGTTGGTTAGCACCGACAACCGCTCCAGCGTGAGCTCATCGTTGGCGTGCTCCGGCTTCAGGCGGGTCATGAATTGGTAGGCGGACTGGTAGCGGAAAGAATCGACGTCGACCATGCGCACTTCGGTCCTGCCCGTGTCGGGATCGATCATCTGGTCGTAAGGGATGGGCACGATCTGATTGTGCTGCAAGGTGATGATGGCGTTGTTGCCGCCCTTCAAAAGGTATTCGACGGCCGCGTGCCCTAAGGAGCGAGTGTATTCGATGTCGTAGGAGCAGGGGGGCGCGCAGCGCAGCTCGTAGCCCAACACGTGCTTTACCAGCCGGATGCGGATGCCCAGCTTCTCCAACTCTTTTTCCGTCTCCTGTTTCAGGATATCCAGGAAGTTGACCTCGGCCAGGCGGATGTGCCCGTGCTCGTCCCTTTCGACGTTGTCCAGGGCCTTCAAGTCCTCGTGGGAGAGGTTCTCCAGAATCCCTTCGGCCAGCAGGGCCACGCCATAGGCTTTGTTTTCCAGCAGGCGCAACAGGATGGTGGTGACCAGGATATCGACGACTTCTTGCAGGCGGACTTCTCTGCCCGACCATTCTTCGGGGATGAGGGTAATGGTGGCGACGGCGCTGTTGCCGATGCCCAGGGCCAGGTGGCCGGACTTGCGCCCCATGGTCATGACCAGGAACCAGTGCTGGCTGGTGACGGCGTCCCTCTTCAGGTTCATGACCAGCTTGGCCCCTAAATCCCTGGCAGTCTCGAACCCGAAGGTGGGAATATCCTCAGGCAAGGGCAAGTCGTTGTCGATGGTTTTGGGCACATGCACCGAGCGCAGGTCTATGCCCATGTTCTCCTGGGCATAGCGCGCCACTCGCGAGGCCGAGTAGGCGGTATCGTCTCCCCCGATCGAGACCAGCGCGGAAATCCCGGCCTCCAGCAGGGCCGTGACACAAGTCCTGAGATCCCCTGCGGATTGGGTCGGGTTGGCACGCGCCGTGCGGAGGATGGATCCGCCTTCGTTGTGGATGTAGCCTACGTTGGCGGGAGTAAGCGACAATCCGACCAGCTTGCCTTCCATGAGGTGCTTGAAGCCATCGTAGATGCCAATGACTTCGTGGCCGTTTTGCACGGCCTCATTGGTAACGGAGTGGATGACGCCATTGATGCCGGGAGCCGGGCCGCCGCCGACCAAAATGCCTATTCGATCCAACGGTTTTTCAACCATCCTATCCTTTCCTCCGCACGCCCCCCCTTGGCGTTGTTTGTGAGAGAAAACTATGCTGAGATCGAACTCGCGGACAAAACCGGCCAAATCCTGGCTGAGCCGGGCCAACGAGGGCAGGTGCACGTACATCATGTGCCCGGCCTCGTAGTAGCCGGTAGAGATGTTCTTGTGTAGGCTGGCGTCCAGGCCCAGATGATTGAGAGTATATTGGGTGGCAAAGTAGGGCGTGGCCAGGTCGAAATAGCCGTTGGCCACGAACACTTTCAGGTAGGGATTGGTCGTCATGGCCGTGCGCAGCGTCTCAGCCACGTTGACGTAGCGGTTTTCGTGCTCGTCGTACGTCCAGGGCCAGACGCGCGGGTTGAGGATCTCGTAAGGCAGGTCGCTCTCGAAATTGAGCTCGCTGCGCACGTAATCATTGAAGGTGGCCGTGTAAGCGCCCAGCGTGGCCGTCATGCTGGGGTCGAACTCGGGAAATTCGCCGGCCGCATCGCGATCCATGCCCTTGTAACGGCTATCTATGCGGCCCACCGTCTGGCGCTCGGTGCGCAGCAGCTCCTTGGTAAAGCGGAAGATGTTGATGCGCAGGTCCGTGCGGTCGATGTAATCGGGCGTCAGGCCGGTGTAGCGGGCCAATTGCGTGATGATATGGGCGCGCTCGTCGGGGGTGAGCGCAGCGCCTTTCATCAAAGCCAGGGCGTATTCCTGGAAGGCAAAATCTTCCACCTCTTTCAGCGTGGCGTACAAATCCTTCTGCAAGCCGGGCTCGAGCTTCTGGTGGTACCAGGCCGTAGCCGTGTAGGTGGGCAAAAAGAGGAAATAAGGCAGATCGTTCCCGGCGTCGAACTCGGCGGTCTGGAACTGCAAAATGGCCGAGACGAGCATGATCCCGTTCAGATACATGCCGTGGCGTTCCTGTAAATAGCCGGACAGCCCGGCGGCGCGCGTGGTGCCGTAGCTCTCGCCAATGAGGAACTTGGGAGAATTCCAGCGCTGGTAGCGGGTGGTGTACAGGCGGATGAAATCTCCCACCGATTCGATATCTTTCTTGAAGGAATGATAGGCTTTGGCTTTTTCGCCCACCACCGCGCGGCTGAAACCGGTGCTGACCGGATCGATGAAGACCAGGTCGGTCACGTTCAAGAGGGAATAAGGGTTGTCCACCAGGCGATAAGGCGGCGGCAGCGGGTTGCCGATCTCGTCCATGAGCACGCGGCGTGGCCCCAGCGCGCCCAGATGCAGCCAGACCGAGGACGAGCCCGGGCCGCCGTTGAATGAGAAAGTCAGTGGGCGGGTGGCCTTGTCGGGAACGTCCTCGCGCGTGTAGGCGATGAAAAATATGGCGGCTTTGGGCTTTTCCCCTTCTGATTCACCTTCCTGCTCGCCCTTCTTCTCACTCTCTTCCTTCAGGACGATGGTGCCGGTGGTGACCTTGTAATGCATCTCCTGTCCGTCGAGCAGGAGGGTATGCTGCGTCTCGACGATCACGTCCTGGGGGGCAGGGGGATTTTCTGGAACAGTCTTTTCGGTTGGTTTAGAATTTTCTGGCATTCTTCCATTCCTCAGTTAGCTTCCTCGGTTAGCTTTCAATTATTATAATGTATTCTCTGGCCCACGCCCCGATTGGCGTCTATCCCCCAAAAATCTTGCGAAGGCTCATCCATGAAACCTTCGCAAGGCTTACCACGCAAAAACGGCTGCCTGCCACGCTATCCAGGACGGACGAGCGGCGGGCAGCCGGGTTTGAGCGAACGATCCCCTATTAAGGGTAGAAGGGTTAGAAGATCTCCCCCCGCGAGCTAGGCCATCTTGGTGCCGCAGTCCGGGCAGAACTTGACCGAGGCTGCCATTTCTCTGCCGCAGTTGGTGCAGAACCTGGTCTGCGCGGCAGGCGCCGCCTCCGCTACCACCGGCGCCGGCGGGGGCACAGGCGCGGGAGCAGCCTGGGGAGCGGGAGCCGGCGCGCCCTGGGAGAAGTTTTCGGCGTTGATGCGCTGGATTTCCTCCCCTTTGGCGCTCACCTGGTTCTCCAGCTCGACGACATTTTGGCAGATTTCCGCAACGGCCGGGTCTTGGGGGGCCTGGCCCTGGGATTGGTGATAGACCATCTCGCCCAGCTTCATATACAGGGCTTCGATCTGCTTCTTGAGCTGCCCTTGCTCGTTCTGGGCCCGGTTCAGACGAGCCATCTTGTCGGCTTCAAAGGCAACCTTGCCTGCACCACTCTTGAGCTTTCCAAAGAAGTCTGACATTTTTTCTCCTTCCTGCCATGGATGAAAGGGTAATGAGGATTCTGCCTGAATGAACTAAACCCAGGCGTTGCACTACGCCGGGCACAAGAAGAATCATACATGATTTTTGCGTAAATGGGTAACGAACCGCGGCCATCAAATCAGGAAGAGCTGTCGGCCGTCCTTCTGGCCCTCTCTTTTTGGGGAGAGAGGCGGGCGACGAGGACGCGGTAGACGGTCAGCAACAACAGGCTGGCGCCGCTGAACCAGTAAAGATAATGGGTCCACAGGGCGGTCGTGTCGGTGCCGCTGAAGATGCCATGCAGCATGACTCCCAGGAAGCTGGCGTAGCTGCCATAATGGATCAGGCGCCAGGCTTTTTTGCCGATACGCTTGCGCACGTAAAAGCTGAAGGCCACCACCCCCCAGATGTAAAAAGCGGTCTGGCCGACGCCCACCCACGCGGGCCTGTAATTCTGGCTGGCGAAGGGCACCAGGACCTGCATCACGGTATAGTGGATGAAATGGTCGCCGGTCAGGATCATGGCGTGGAATAAGGCAAACCCCAGCCCGAGCAGGCTGGTGTATTGGTGGACTTCGTAAGCAGGGGGGATGCCCGGCCAGATCTGGGCCATCTTGTTGGTGATGATCACGCCCATGCTCATCGACAGCCACAAAAGCCAGAACGCGGCGATGGCGCTGCCGCGCGAGAGGAACCAATAGATCTTGGGCTGGGCGCCGGCGGCGGAGTAGGTCAGGCCGGGCAGCCACAGAGGGATGAGGTTGACGGCCAGCAAGACTCCGGCCAGGGCCACCAGGATGATCAACAGCAGACCTTCCATGGGCACAGCCGGCGCGAGAGTTTCCGTCAGGTCCTGTTCAGGGGTAGCTTTAAGCGACATACTCACTCCATAGATAATCCTGGACGCCGCGAGAGTAAAGCAGGCGTCCATCTTGCAGGGCCAGCAGGCCGCACAAGGGCGCGCGCTCCTCCAGCCAATCCAGGCCGGCCTGGCTGCCGAGGATCAGCACGACCTTGGCGGCCGCCTCGGCGCGCAGGGCGTCTGGGGCCACCACGCTGACGCTCATCAGGTCCGTCTCGGCCGGCTCGCCGCTACGGGGATCGATGATGTGGTGCTTCCAGCTATTTCCGGACAACCAGCGCCGGTAGTCGATCCCGGAAGTCGCCACGCCACAATCCGGCAGGAGCAGCAGCCCCAGGTTGGCCTGCACCTTGAGCGGGTCGGCGATGTCCACCGGCCAGGGAGCGCCGTCCGCCTGGAGACCGCTGACGGCGATGTCTCCACTGGCGTTCACCAGCGCGGGGCCGAATTCCCTCAGGCGCTGCATGGCCTGTTGCGCGGCCCAGCCCTTGGCGATGCCGCCCAGGTCCAGCCTGGCGCCAGGCGGGAGGCGCACCGTCTGGCGGCGCCGGTCCAGGAGTATCTTGCGCCAATCTGCCGGGGCGGACGGGTGCTCCTGCCCCCGCGCTTCGAGCGCCGCGGATGGCCCTGCGGGATTCCCGGCGTGAAGCAGGTCGAAGCTGCGGTCGTAGCCGGCGCGTTCCAGGGAATCCAGCACGGTGGGCACGACCAGGCCGTCCGTCCACGCGGCGGCTTCCAGGGCAGATTGGAGCACCGCCCACAAGACCGGCCCCACCGCGACCGGCGCGCCGGCCGCGGCGTTGAGCCGGCTCAGCTCGCTGTCCGGGCGGAAACGGCTGAGAGCCTGCTCCCATTCCTCGAACCAGGCGGGCACCACTTTGAGGGCCTGCAAGGCGCCGGGGCGATCGCTATCGAGGAAGGCGGCCATGTGGCAGCCCATGGCCTTGAACTCGATTTTCAGCATCTAATGCGACGAGCCGGTGGTCGTGACCGGAGCCGGAGCCGGCGCCGCGCTGCCGCCTCCGTTGCTGGCGCTGCTATGGCTGCCGCCGCTATTGGCTACCTGGGCGGGCTGGTTGGGCTGATTCACCGCCGGCTTGTATTTCTGGATGATGGCCTGGGTGGGCGCGCTTACCACGCGCAGCGGGGTATTTTGGCCGGCAGGCTGGGCGCTATTCACGGGAGAGACGCCGTTCGTCTGGGGCGAGCTCACCGCGATGAGCGGAACCAGGGTGGGCAGCGGGGGAAGGTCCTGAGCCGAGCTGGCAGAGGGCGAGGGGGGAGGCGTCAGCACGGGTGTGGGCACGATCTTCTCGGCCAGTACCAGGTTGTTCGAGAACAGGTTCCACAGGCCGAGCGTGACTGCCACCGAGAAGGCCGCGATGAACACTTTAACATCCAGGAACTTGGCTCCCTTGCGGGGGCGGTTGTGAGGTGACTGCATGGTATTTTCTCCTAATCGTCCCCGTGGCCATCATCCTCGTGCCCGCCAGAGGGTTGGCTGCCTCCGCCGCCAGTTCCAGCATGGCTCCCTGAGGAGCTTCCGGAGCCCGTGGAAGCCTGAACGCTGGGCACTGCCGGCGCAGGCAATTGGATATCGGTGATCTGCCCGGTCAGATCGAGCCAGACCAGCGTGCCGTTCTTGAAAATCACCCGGTAGCGAGGCGCATTGCCGATGGTGACCTGATCGACCTGCAAAATATCCTGATTCTTCAAGTAATCAGCAGCCGCCTGCGCCGCCTGATCGGCGGTGACCTGCTGCGGGACGGTGCCGTTGAAAAGAACGGAACCGTCCTGAGCGTCTACGTAGACGGAACCTTTGCCGAAGGCGACTTCGTAGGCGGTCTTGCCCTGGAAATCGACCAGGTCAGGTTGTTTCAAAATCGCCTGCCCGGGACCAGCGGCTTGCCGGGCAATCTGGCTGGCCTGATCGGCAGAGAGGGCCGCGCCGGCGGTTGGCTGTGGATCGGCCTGCGTCGACTGGCCTTGCAGCGCGGCCAATTCAGCGTTGGCAGTGTCGAGCTGCTGGTTGGCCTGCTGGATGAGCTGGTTATAATCGGCTTCACGTTGCTGGTAAGCCTGGACTGTCTGCTGGGGGACAACGGGATCGGCGCTTTTGCTGGCCAGCACGTTGGAGGTCACCCCGCCAATCACCACCAGAATCAGAGCGGTGATGAATACGGAGGCCAGCATGACGGTAGATGGTTTCATCTTTGACTCCTTTTTCTTAAGCCTTAGCCTTGCGAAGGAATCGGCTAGAGCCTGCGCAAGGTAGTTCATCATTATGAAGTCAGTCGGGTTGAGGGAGGAAAGGTTACGGCTTTGAGCGAATTTATCCAAATAATTCATGAGGGGTATAATGAAAAAATGCTGGAGTCCTTTAGCGACCGGAAAAATCGGGCGCACAGGGGGTGGAAAGAAATCCCGTTTAGAAAATAATAGAGGGGGGATTGGAGGCAATCGTTGTACGTGATCGTCGTGATTGTGAAGGACAGACGCCAAAAAACTCCTGGGGGAGTAGAACAATGAGCAACCACTTCCTCGAAAGCATGGGGGGCAACCGCACCGTGATGGCGTTGTCTTTCGCCCGATTGGGTGATGCCGTCGGCAACAGCATCTTGTTCGTGGTTCTGCCGCTCTACGCTGCTTCGCTGCCCTCTCCCTTGTTTCCTTTCCCGGAAACGGTGCGGGTGGGCATTTTGATCTCGCTGTATGGCCTGGTCACCGCAATCTTGCAGCCTTTTATGGGCGCCTTCAGCGACCGTTTGGGGAAACGCAAACCCTTTATCCAGGGTGGATTAGCGGTCATGGCGCTGGCCACGTTGGGTTTTGTCATTTCGAACCAATTCTTCCCCTTGCTGATCTTTCGCTCAATTCAAGGGATTGGGGTGGCTTTGACCGTCCCCGCTGCGGTGGCCCTGTTGGCCGTTTCCAGCAACCGCAATACGCGCGGCGGCTCGATGGGGATCTACACCACCTTCCGCATGTTAGGCCTGGCGATTGGCCCACTACTGGGCGGTTACCTGTTCGATCGTTTCGGATACGATCTGGCCTTTTTCGCCGGGACAGCTTTTATCCTCTTGGGGATGGTCCTGGTACAGATTTGGGTTCAAGACCTGCCCGTGGCGGCGGAGAAAGACGAAAAGGCAGAAAAAAAGCCCTTTCAAATTTTCGATAGAAAGCTGATCTCAATCGGGATCCTTGGCGCGGGCTTTGCCAGCTTCTTGATGGCGGCTGCGTTTACCATGTTGACGCCCCTGGAGCAACAGTTCAACACGCGGCTGAACGAGACAGCCTTTGGCTTTGGCCTGGCGTTCAGCGCTTTAACAGTCACACGATTGATCTTCCAGGTGCCGCTGGGACGCTGGTCCGACCGCATTGGACGGAAGCCGTTGATCGTGGGCGGCCTGATCCTCATGGCGCCGGCGACGGCCATGATCGGCTATGCGGCGACGACCCCGCAATTGATCCTTTTACGCCTGGTGCAAGGGCTGGCTTCGGCGGGAATCGCGGCGCCGGCGTTCGCCGTGGCGGCGGACCTGGCCCGCAAAGGGGGAGAAGGCCAGCAGATGAGCATCATCACCATGGGATTTGGCCTGGGGATCGCCCTGGGGCCTTTGCTGGCCGGATTCCTGGCGGTGGCTTCCTTCGAATTACCCTTCATCATCGTTGGGATCCTGTCGCTGATCGGCGCCTGGGTGATGCATCGTTACGTCCCCGAAACGATCGCGCGCAAGGAGGGTCCCGGCGAGGCACAGGCGGCGGGGAATGGGAAACCGAGCGGCGAGCTGCCAGAGGAGGTAGAAGCCGTCCGGGAAGGCAGGCCCGGCGAGGCGCGCGAGCGGTAACGCCTGAGCGCCTTGAGGCGAAAGAGCCGGTCTAGCCTGCGGCGGGCCCGGCCTCCTGGAGAATTTCCCACAGGCGGTTGGGGGAAAGCGGAATTTCCAGGATCTCGATGGGGTAGTCGTAGAGGGCATCCTCGATGGCCTGGGCGAAGACGGCTCCTACCGGGATGGCGCCGGCTTCGCCGACCCCTTTGGTGCCCAGGGGATTGAGGGTAGAGGGGGTCTGGATGTGCCCGGTCTCGACGCGCGGCACCTCCAGGGAAGTGGGAAGCAGGTAATCCCGGAAGGAAGCGTTGCGCAAGTGGCCGTCCCGGTCGTAAACGAGCTGTTCGTAGAAAGCGTTGCCGAGGCCCTGGGCCACACCGCCCTGCACCTGCCCTTCCACGACCAAAGGATTGATCATGACCCCGCAATCGTGGACGACCACGTACTTCTGGACGCTGATCTGCATGGAACGCGGGTCGATCTCCAGGATGGCGGCGTGCGCGCCGCAGGCAGTGGCGCCGCGATCCGGGCCGAAGTAACAGGTAGCCTCCAGACCAGGCTCGCTGCCGGGCCTGACCGCCCCTCGCAAGGGGTTGGCCGCCTGGGCCAGCTCTCCCAGCGAGATGGATGAGTGGGGAGCGTCTCTCAGAGCAACTCTGCCGTCCGCCAGCTCCAGGTGCGCTTCCGCGCAGCCGAGCTTCTCCGCCGCCAGGCGCAGCACCTTGCGGCGCACTTCTTCAGCGGCGGCGTAGACGGCCCCGCCGGCGACGACCGCGCCCCGGCTGGCGAAGGTGCCCGTGCCCCAGTGGAACTGGTCGGTATCGCCGGTGATGACCTCGACGTCTCTGGCATCCACGCCGAGGCGATCCGCCGCGAGCTGGGCGAAGCTGGTGTAGTGGCTCTGGCCTTGAGTGCCCACGCCGGTGGCCACCGAGACCTTACCGTTATTGAGCACCTGCACCCGGGCGCCTTCGTAAGGGCCGATCCCCGTTCCTTCCACGTAACAAACGATTCCTAAACCCACATGGCGGCCTTGCGAGCGCAGGCGCGGCTGCTCCTCGCGGATAAAAGCGTCGTAGCCGATCATCGCTTTGGCTTTTTCGAGTAAAGGCTCGTAATTGCCCGTGTCGTACACCAGGGGAGTGAAGTCCTGGTAAATGATGTCGTTGTGGTAGGGGAAGTCGCCGGGGGCCAGGAAGTTGCGCCTGCGGATCTCGGCGCGATCCAATCCCAGCTCGCGGGCGGCCAGGTCGAGCAAGCGCTCCATGACGAAGACGCCATGCTGGCGGCCGGCTCCCCGGTAAGGGGTCACGATGGTCTTGTTGGTAAAGACGGCCTTGAACTCGGAATAGTAATTTGGCACGTTATACGTGCCTAACAGGGTACATTGCGAGTTGATGGGGACGGTCAATCCATAGGGGTCATAGGCGCCGGTGTCGTGCAGGAAGGCATCGCGCACGCCCAGGATGCGCCCGTCCTCTGCCAGGGCGATCTCGGCATCGTGCACCTGCCCGCGCTCCTGGGAAGTGCCGTAGAAGTTCTCCAGGCGATCCTCGATCCATTTGACCGGGCGGTCGAGCTGCATGGCGGCCCAGGGAACGAGGGTCTCTTCGGGGTAGAACATCATGACTTTAGGGCCGAAGCCGCCGCCCAGGAAAGGCGCGATCAGATGCACCTGATTCTCGGTCAAGCCGAGCATGCGCGCCAGGCCGTTGCGGATGGGAATAGGCGCCTGAGTGGTGTCCCACACGGTCAGCCGGCGGCCAAGCGCGTCCCAGGAAGCGACTACGCCGCGATTCTCCATGGCCGCGGCCGTGCCGCGATCGTAATGGAAGCGGCGTTTGATGATCTTGAAGGCCCCCCGGCGGGCCAGCTCGTAATCGCCCTTCTCCTGGATCACGTGGGCGGCCAGGTTGGAGTCCAGGTCCTCGTGGATCAAGGGCACGCCGGGCAGCAAGGCTTTCTCCAGATCCAGGACGGGGTCGAGAAGCTCGTAGTCCACCCGAATGGCTTCCAGGGCGTCCTCGGCCAGGTAGCGGCTCTCGGCGACGAGCATGGCGATTGGCTCGCCCACGAAGCGCACCTTCTCGCGGGCCAACTGGAGCTGAGTGCGCTGGTGGAAGACCAGGCGTTTGACCGGTGGGGGCGAGACCAGCAAAGGGGAAGGCTCCAGGTAAGCGCCTAAATCGGCGGCGGTATACACGGCGACCACCCCTTCACAGCGGCGGGCGGCAGACGCATCTATGCGCAGGATGCGCGCGTGCGCGTGGGGACTGCGCAAGAAGGCGGCGAAGAGCAATCCGGGCAGGCGAACGTCATCCACGAAGAGGGCCTGCCCCAGGAGCAGGCGAGGGTCTTCGTTGCGCTTCAGGCGGCGGCCGATCGCGGAATCAGCCATGGCGGGCGCCTTTCTCGGCGGCCTGGAGGACGGCGTCCACGATATGCGCATAGCCGGTGCAGCGGCACAGGTTGCCGGAGAGGATCTCGCGGATGTCGGCCTCCGTGGGGTGCTCGTTTTCCGCCAGGAAGGGGATCAGGGTCATCAGGAAGCCGGGGGTGCAGAAGCCGCATTGCAGGGCGTGGGATTCCCAGAAGGCGCGCTGCAGGGGGTGAAGCTCTTCCTCGCGGGAGGCCAGCCCTTCGACAGTGGTGAGGGTATGCCCGTTGGCCTGCACGGCCAGCATCAGGCAGGAGCGCACGGGCGCTCCATCGTAGAGCAGGGTACAGGCGCCGCAAACGCCTTGCTCGCAGCCCACGTGTGTGCCGGTCAGGCCAAGCTCGTTGCGCAGGAAGTCGCTCAAGAGCAGGCGGCCTTCCACCTGGCGTTGGTAAGAACGCCCGTTGACGGTCACCTGGAGGGAGTGCTGATCAGGGGGCATGGCGACATCTCCCAAGACAACTATAGGATCACCCCGGCGCGCGCGAAGGCTTCCGTCAGCGCGCGCACGGTTAGCTCGCGCGCCAGGGAGCGTTTGAAGGCCGGGGAAGCGTGGACGTCCTCCAAAGGCTGGAGATCGTCCTGGGCGGCGCCGGCGGCCGCCTGGATGGCCTGGGGAGAGGCTTTCTCGCCCACCAGCGCGCGGGCCGCGCTACGCGCCAGCAGCGGCGTGGGGGCGGCGTTCATATAGGCCAGGCGCGCCTCGCGGCAGACGCCGGCTGCGTCCAGGGTGACCCAGGCGGCCACGCCCAGCATGACCCGGTCGCCCAGGCGGCGGGAGGACTCCTGAAATCCCCAGGTGGTGCGTGGGGGAACGGGCGGTAGGGCCACTTCGACCAGCAGCTCGTCGGGCGCGAGGGCGTTGGCGAACAGGCCGGTGAAGAAATCTTCGGCGCGAATCCAGCGCTCCCCACGCGCGCTGGCGGCCTTGTAGCGGGCGCCGAGCGCCAGAGTCACGGCGGGCAGCTCGGAGGCCGGGTCGGAATAGGACAGGCTGCCGCCGAGCGTGCCGCGGTTGCGGATGGCGGCGTGGGCGATGTAAGGCACGGCGGCGTGAAGAAGAGGGAGCTGCCCGGCGAGCAGAGGATCGAACTCGAGCGTGCGCTGGCGCGTCATCGCGCCGATGACCACCTCTCCCTGCGCGTCCACGCGGACGAAGCTCAAGCCGGGCAGGGGGTTGAGGTCCACCAGGACGGCCGGCTTCAGGCAGCGAAAGTTCAGCGAGGCGACCAGGCTCTGGCCGCCGGCGAGAGGTCGCGCGTCCGCGCCATATTGCGCCATTTGATCCAGGGCTTCCGCCAGGGAAGCGGGCGCCAGGTAACGGAAAGGAGCCGGTTTCACAATTAACCTGTAAAAGATAATATTAACGTGAGTACGGGATAAGGCGACAGAAGGACTCCGAATAGAGTAAACTGTGGTCACCACAACCGGTTTGCTCTAGAGGAGTCCCAATGGACAGTTTACTCGAGTTGTTCTGTGATGTCGATGATTTTTGCAAAGGCTTTCTCCCGTTTTATGAACAGCAGTTGGTCCAGAGCGGTCTTCAAACCCGCCACCGGGATCGCTCGCTGAGCTTGAGTGAAATCATGACCATCCTCATCTACTTCCATCAATCCCATTACCGCAACTTCAAGGCCTACTACTGTGAGGATGTCTTGCCGCACCTGCGCGGCGAGTTCCCCGGGCTGGTCAGTTACACTCGCTTTGTGGACTTTATTCCCTCCGCCCTCATGCCTTTATGTGCCTATTTCCACACCACCTGCTTGGGGGACTGCACGGGGCTGTCGTTCATCGATTCCACCGCGATTGACGTGTGTCTGACCCAGCGCATCGCTTCGCACAAGGTCTTTGCCGGTCTGGCCGAGCGGGGCAAGACCTCCACGGGCTGGTTTTTTGGCTTCAAACTGCACCTGGTGATCAATGACCGCGGCGAACTGCTCAATATCCAGCTCACTCCCGCCAATGTCGATGATCGCCAACCGGTCCCACATCTGGCGCACACCTTGTTTGGCAAGCTGTTTGGCGATAAAGGCTATATTTCCCAACCGCTGCATGACCTGCTCCAACAAACCCTGGGACTGGACTTGATCACTAAGCTGCGCAACAACTCCAAAAATCGCCTGCCGATGACTTTGACGGATCGCTTGCTGCTGCGCAAACGGGCCATTGTTGAATCGGTGATTGATCAATTGAAAAATATCTCCCAAATTGAGCATTCCCGTCACCGCAGCGTGCGCAACTTTGTAGTCAATTTGCTGTGCGGACTGATTGCTTATGCCCGCCAGCCCAAGAAACCGTCGTTAGGCCGAGATGTCCTGGCAGGCCTGCCCGCCTAACCCGTACTCACGTTATTAGTAAGATATTACGATTGTATAGTCGAAGGCGGCAAAAAGCAAGCCATCCCCGATTATGCTAAAAATCCATTCTCACGGATGACCCGGCTGAACCAGCGACCGCTGTCTTTGACGGTGCGTGATAAATCCTGGAAATCCACGTAAACCAGCCCGAAGCGCATCTGGTAGCCCAGCGCCCACTCGAAATTGTCCATCAGCGACCACACCAGGTATCCCTGGATGGGGATGCCTTCCTGGAGGGCGCGATGCACCTGCACGAGGTGATCCTGGAGAAACTGGATGCGGCGCACGTCGCGCACGCGCCCGTCGAAATCGAGGCCATCCGGGACGGGCACGCCGTTTTCGGTGACGAAGATGCTCTTGGGGTGGTAATCTTGCCACACGCGCGCCACCAGCTCGTAGATCCCCGGCGGGTAGATCTCCCACATCTGGGAGTAATCGTTTCCCTGGGGGTAGACCTGCGCGGCTTGCAGGATGGGGACGCTCGCGTCGAATTTCATCACGGAGCGGTTGTAATAGTTCACTCCCAGGAAATCGATGGGAGCCGAGATGGTGGCCATGTCCCCGGCGGCAACCTCGGGGAAGAAGGCGCCGCCAAGCTCGAAGATCTCCTGTGGGTAGCGGCCCAGGAGGATCGGCTCCAGGTAGGCGCGGTTGAGGAAGGCATCGAAGCGAGCGGCAGCCTGCCGGTCACTTGCGTCCTGCGAAGCGGCGTGCACCGGGCTGAGGTTGAGGGCGATGCCAATCTGGGCGGGTTGGCGCACGACGGAGCGCAGCGCCTGGACGGCTTTGCCGTGGGAGAGCAGCAGGGTATGGGTGGCGTGAAAAGCCGCGGCGGGGTCCTGGAGGCCGGGGGCGTGGTCGCCGAGAAAATAGCCCAGCACGGCGGTGACGAAAGGCTCGTTATGCGTGATCCAATAACTCACGCGGTCGCCCAGGCGCTGCCCGACGACTCGCGCGTAGTCGCCGAAATAATCGGCCGTGGCGCGCGCGGGCCAGCCGCCCTGCTCGTGAAGAGCCTGGGGGAGATCGTAATGGAACAGGGTGGGGATGGGCTGGATGCCGTTTTCCAGCAGGGCGTCGACCATGCGGTCGTAAAAATCCAGGCCGGCGGGGTTGACTGCGCCCCGCCCGGTAGGGAAGATGCGCGTCCAGGCGATGGAAAAGCGGTAAACTTTCAGGCCCAGCCCGGCCATGATGCGCACGTCTTCTCGCCAGCGATGGTAATGATCGACGGCCAGGTCGCCGGTCTCGCCGCCCCGCACCTTGCCGGGCAGGCGCACGAATCGATCCCAGATGGAAGGGCCTTTCCCGTCCAGGTTCCAGGCGCCTTCGATCTGATAGGCGGAGGTCGCCGCGCCCCACAGAAAACCCTCTTTGAACTTGAGAAATTCTGGATCGGCCATGAACGCTCTCCCGGATAAGACTTTGAAATAAGAATCGCGCTCCCAACGACAGATAAAGAGTATACAATAGGGAAAACGTGGCGTCAAATATCGATCTTTGGAGTGTCGGTTTATGAAAAAAAACGAACGGCAACTGGCAGAGGGCATCCTGTTTACCGACTTCTACCAGTTGACCATGGCTCAACTGTATTTCCGTTGGGGGATCCATCAAAAGGTGGCGCAATTCGACCATTACTTCCGCAGTTATCCGGATTACGGCTCTCATCAGGCCGGTTATTGCATCAACGCCGGCCTGGAATGGCTGCTGGACTGGATGCAGGAGGCGCGTTTCCGCGACGCGGAGATCGATTACCTTCGCAGCCTGAAATCGCCCT
This sequence comes from uncultured Chloroflexia bacterium, assembly GCA_963702935.1. Lineage (GTDB taxonomy): Bacteria > Chloroflexota > Anaerolineae > Anaerolineales > Anaerolineaceae > DAOTWA01. The sequence continues at coordinate 4,498,005 of OY969772.1, read as the reverse complement.
CCGGCGAGCGGGTGTTCGCGGAGGATTTTCTGGAATGGCTGAGGACGGTGGATTTCATCGCCGACCTGGAGATACGCGCCATCCCGGAAGGCCGGGTGGTGCACCCGAACGTGCCCATCACGGTGGTTCAAGGCCCGTTGGCGGTGGCGCAGTTGCTCGAGACGGCCCTGCTCAACCACTTGAACTTCCAGACCCTGATCGCGACGCGCGCGGCGCGCCTGCACGAGGTCGGCCACGGGCAGCCCATGCTGGAGTTCGGCCTGCGCCGCGCCCAGGACGGGGCCGGCAACGCCGGAGCCAGAGCGGCGCTGATCGGCGGGGCGGTTTTCACCTCGAACGTGGGGATCTCAGCGGTGCTGGGATATCCGCCTAAAGGGACTCATGCGCATAGCCTCGTGCAGGTGTTCATGGCCCTGGGCGAGGGCGAGCTGGAGGCCTTCCGCGCTTACGCCAAGATGTACCCGGACGATTGTCTGCTCCTGGTGGACACCATCAACACCCTGGAAAGCGGCGTCCCTAACGCCATCCGGGTGTTCGAAGAGCTGCGCGCTCAGGGATACAAGCCGTCGGGAATCCGCCTGGATTCAGGAGACCTGGCCTACCTGAGCATTCAAGCTGCGCGCATGTTGGATCAGGCCGGCTTTCCCGAAGTGCGCATCGTGCTGTCTAACCAGCTCGACGAGCACGTCATCTGGCAGATCATCACCCAGATCCAGCAGGAAGCCAGCCGGTATGGGGTGGACCCCGTCCAACTGATCCACCGCCTGACGTTTGGGGTGGGAACGCGCCTGATTACTTCCGAAGGAGCCTCGGCCCTGGACGGCGTGTATAAGCTGGTGGCGGTGTGCGACCAGGAGGAATGGGTGCCGGCCATCAAGATCTCAGAGACGCCCGAAAAGACGCTCAACCCCGGCCATAAATTGGCCTGGCGCCTCTATGATCAGCGCGAGAAGGCCACCGCCGACCTGCTCAGCCTGGACAGTGAAGACCCACGCACGATGGAGAGCCTCTTGCTGCGCCACCCGATGGATAACGCGCGCTACCGCCTGCTGCACCCTAAGGATCTGTCGGGAATCGAGGCGCTGCAGGTGGACGTGGTGAAAGGGGGCAAGGTGGTCTACGGCCTGCCCAGCATCGACGCGATTCGCCAGGTGCGCCAGGCCGACGTAGATCGCCTGGACGCAGGCGTCAAACGTTTGATGAATCCCCACACCTATCACGTGTCTTTGACCGAGGGATTATGGGATCTCAAGCAAGACTTGATTCGCCGGGCGAGGGAGGGCTGAGCCGGGAATGACCCGGTTGAATTGTATCTGAAAACCCTTATAATGAAATTGGGTTGGTGGATGGCCATGATCCGTGTGCTGATCGTAAACGAGGTGCCTCTGGTCAATGATCTGATCGCCGCGTTACTGCAAGGCGAAGCGGATATCGAGGTGATCGGATCCGTTCACGGGGCCGAGCAGGCGGCGGGCATCCTTGCGCGATGTGACGTGGCGCTGATCAGCGCGGGTCTGGCCAAGGGGGAGGCGGGGAAGCTCACCCACTGGATCGCAGAAGAATTTCCGGCGGTGCGCATGCTGGTGGTCGGCCTGGGAAAAGCGGGAGACGAAGCGCTTGCCTGTCTTGCGCCGGGGGTTTGCGCGCACATCCTTCCCAGCGACACGACCGCGACTCTGCTGAGGACCATCCGGAATGTGTATGCGGGAAAAAGAGACGCGCCTGCGGGTATTCGAGCGAAGGATTCCAGGCGCCCGGAGCATGGGAGCGATTCCGCCGAGCTTACCCCACGCGAATTCGAGATTCTAAAGCTCATCGGGCAGGGAATGACGAACCAGGCGATTGCCAACCAATTGTTCGTCGAAGTGGGGACGGTGAAGCACCACGTGCATAATATCTTGCAGAAGCTGGAAGTCAGCAGCCGGCAAGATGCGGCGGAATATTGGAGCATCCTGGGCAAGGCGAAGGCGCGCGGGGGCATCGACTTTCGCGGGTGAGATTTCCCCTTTCTTCTGGCATACAGTATAATCAACTCGATCTTATCCAAAGTTTATCCAGTGGATCGATTCCTCTGTAATGATTACTCGATTTGTGTAGATTGAGCATTTACGTCCTTATATTAGCGAGAGAGCCTTCAGGTTGTTCATGTCTAAACATCTCCTTTTGATCGACGATGATGCCCTGATGAGGCGCAGCCTAGCCTTCACTTTAGAGCAGGCCGGCTACCGGGTGAGCAAGGCGGCCAGCGCCGAAGACGGCCTGGTCTTTGCCCGCCGGGAGCCGCCCGATCTGGTCATTTTGGATATCGGCCTGCCCGGTATGGATGGGCTGGAAGCTCTGCATTTCTTCAAAGAACAGTTAGACACCCCCGTCATTTTTCTCACTGCCAGGCGCAGGGAGCTGGACGAGGTGCTGGGCCTGGAGCTAGGGGCGGACGATTACATTTCCAAGCCGTTTGAGCTGGACGTGCTCATGGCGCGCATCAAAGCAGTGATGCGCCGCTGGGAGCACCAGCCGCTGCCGGTGAATACGCCCCTACCAGTGGAGGCCGGCGATCTGGTCATCGACCCGGCAGCCCACACGGTGACGATCAACGCCCAACCCGTGGAATTGACGCCGCGCGAGTTCGACCTGCTCTACACGTTAGCGATCAAGCCCAACAGCGTGATCTCTTCGGACGAGCTGCTGGCGAGCGTGTGGGGCGCGGAATTCATCGGAGAGCCGCAGGTGGTCTACGTTCACATCCGCTGGCTGAGGGAGAAGATCGAGGATGATCCCAACCACCCGCGGCGCATCGTGACCGTGCGCGGGATTGGCTATAAGCTCGAGCCGATGGAAAGATCGCCAGAAAACCAACCCTGATGTGGAAACGGCTCCAAAGAACGGGGGAGATTAGCGCATCTCTTGCAGCGTGCGCAAGAAACCGATGATATTTTCACGGCTGAGGATGCCGGCGAGGCCCTGGTCGCTCGTGACCGGGAGCTGGTTTACTCCATTGTGATCCATTTTTTCCAGCGCGTCCCACAGGCCCGTTTCGGGATGAACGACGTTCACCTGCTCGACCGGGATCATGGCCTGCCGGGTGAGAGTGGACTGCCAGGCTTCCCGGGGAATCTTCTTGACGTCTCGCAGGGAGAGCACCCCGGTAAAATTCTCCCCCTCCTTGATGATGAAAAAGCGGCGGCCCTCTCCGAGGATGTGCTCGTCGGCCAGCTCCTGCAAGGTGATGTCCGGGGGTAGCACAGAGTAGTTGACCGTCATGGCCTGGGATACGGTATGCCCACCGAGCAGGTCGCGAATGGACTGCTGCTGAATCTGGGTGGAGGCGGCGCTCTCCATAAACCAGCCGATGAAGGCAATCCACAGGCCGTCGATCAGGTTGCCCTGGAACATCCACCATACCCCCAGAAGGATGAGCAGGTAGGCGATGAAACGGCCCACGTAAGCCGTGATCAAATTCGCCCGGCGGTTATTGTGGGAAATGCCCCAAATGATAGCGCGCAGCACCTGCCCGCCGTCCAGGGGATAACCGGGAATCAAGTTGAATATTCCCAGGAGGACGTTGATACCGGCCAGGTACCCGGCAATGATCCTGGCAGGCGACCCGCCGGGCAAAACGAGGGACGCCAGCTCAAAAGCCAGCCCCAGGGCAAGGCTCACCAGCGGCCCGGAAATAGCGATCCAGAATTCAGACAGGGCGCTGGTCGGTTCCGTAGTGATCTCGGATACTCCGCCGAAAATCAGCAGGCGGATACGCTTGACGGGAATGTGATAACGAAGGGCCACGATAGAATGGCCCAATTCGTGCAGCAAGACCCCCAGGAAGAAAAGAAACGTCGTAAGGGCCGCCGCCAACCAGTATTGAAGGGTGCTCCAATTGGGAATGGCGCTGGGGAAATAATTGACTGCCAGGGCCCAGGTAAAAATGATAAAGATCAAGAACCACGAATAATCCAACCCGATGGGGATGTTGAAGATCCGCCCAAGTGGTATGGAAAACTCCTTCGTCATGGTTATCTCTTATCCCTTTCGCCGGCTCGCCGGGAACAGCGTTGGAGGAGCGTGGTCTTGACCCTCCCTTGCAGGCCCCGGCCCACACAGGCGTGGGCCGGGGCCTGCGGGCCTCAACGATAACGGCGGCTCCTGTAGATGGGATCGTCACGAACCGGAATGGCTGCATAGTTGAATTTCCTGTTTGCCCTCCGATTCACTTTCAGGTGGGGAAATGAGGGGATAGCCATCAGCCCCCGAAAGATTACCGCGATCGATGCGATTACCAGACTAACGATATTTACGTTCATACCCTTCTCCTTTCTTGATTCCAACAATAAGGCATCTTTCAACTAACCAGTGAAGTTTCCTGCGTCGAAACCGGGATGGCCCTCGGCCCCAGGATGGCTTCGATAGCATTCTGGTCGACGGTTTCCTCCTTGAGCAGCACCTCGACGAGGTCATCCAGCTTCTCCCGGGCGTTGGTGAGCAATTCGTGAACGATTTGGTGCCGCTCTTCCAAGAGACCCGTCACAAACTTGTCGATTTTCGCGGCAGTTTCTTCGCTGAAATCCCGCCCTTGAGAAAGCTCAAATCCCAGGAAGGGGTGCTCTTCGTCCGATTGGAAGGCCATCAATCCCAGAGAGCCCATGCCCCAACGCATGGCCATGTGGCGCGCCAGGCGGGTGGCTTGAATCAAATCGTTTTCTGCGCCGGTGGTGATCTCGCCGATGACGATCTCTTCGGAGGTGCGCCCTCCCAGCATGACGGCCAGCCGCGCCATCAGATACTCCCGGCTATAGTTGTACTGGTCCTTTTCGGGCAATTGTTCGGTTACGCCCAGGGCGCGACCGTGCGGGATGATGGTGATCTTGTGCACCGGGTCGGCGGCGGGGGTAAGCCAGGCTACCACGGCGTGCCCGGCTTCGTGGTAGGCGATGATACGGCGCTCGTGCTCGTCGAGCAAGAGAGGACGGGCGACCCCCAGGATGATACGGTCTAGCATTCTTCGAAGTCGCTCATGCTCACTTCTTCGTGATTGTGGCGGGCGGCGCTGAGGGCGGCCTCGTTGCACAGGTTAGCCAGGTCGGCGCCGGCCAGCCCGGTGCTGGTGGTGGCGATCAGGGCCAGGTCGACGTCGTGCGCCAGGCGCAGCTTGCGCGTGTGGATGCGCAGGATGTCTTCGCGCCCACGGCGGTCGGGCAGGCCCACGACAACCTGGCGATCGAAGCGCCCGGGCCGTAGCAGAGCCTGATCGAGAACGTCGGGCCGGTTGGTGGCGGCCAGGATGATGATCTCCTGGCGCTCGTCAAAGCCATCCATCTCCACCAGGAGCTGGTTGAGGGTCTGTTCGCGCTCATCGTTCACGTTGCCCACCCCGGCTCCGCGCCGGCGGCCGACCGCATCCAGCTCATCGATGAAGACGATGGCGGGCGCGGCCGCTTTGGCTTTCTCGAAGAGGTCGCGCACCCGGCTGGCGCCTACTCCTACGAACATCTCCACGAATTCAGAAGCGCTCAGGTTGAAGAAGGGCACGCCGGCCTCGCCGGCGACGGCTTTTGCCAGGAGGGTCTTGCCGGTACCGGGCGGCCCCACCAGGAGCACCCCGCGCGGAATACGCGCTCCCAGGCTGTGATATTTCGAAGGGTAGCGCAGGAAATCCACGATCTCCATCAAATCATTCTTGGCTTCTTCGGCGTCGGCGACGTCCTTGAAGGTGACCTCGGGCTTGCCTTCATCGAAACGGCGAGCCTTGCTGCGCCCAAAGGAGAAGATCGAGGAGGACGAGCCAGAGCTTTGTGTGCTCTGGCGGCCCATCCACACCAGCACCCCTATCAGGAGCAAGATGGGCAAGCCGTAGGTCAGCAATACGCTCAAGATTGGGCTGGGCGGGGCAGCCACATTGATGGTCACCCCATGGGCTTCAAGCAGGGGCAATAAGGTGGTATCCCCTACCGTTTCGGGAAAAACGGTCTGGAACTCCGTATAACTTTGGGGAGCAGTGGCAGTAGGCTGAACCAGGCTGCCGGCGCTGCCAGGCTGGGCAGTGACCACGGGGGTAGGCGTAACTACCGGCCACATGATCGGCTTAGCGAAGGTACCCGTAATGCTGCTGCCCGAAATACTCACTTTCACCACGTTGCCCGCATCCACCTGGTCGATAAAGGTGGAGTAGGGAAGGTTGGCCTGGGGTTGACTTTTGGGGAACAATCCCCATAAGTTCCAGGCCAAAAGAGCTAACAGGATGAGCCACCAACCCCACCCTGGTGTAAATCGTTTTCCTTGCTCTGGCGGACGAGACTTTGGGTCCATGAAACTCCCTCTCAAAAACTATAGATAGGCTAGATTATATTCTGACATTACTATAGCACTCGATTATATGAAAGTCATTATCAAAACCTTTACTCAAGTTTAACATTACCTTAAACACATTTACAAGTATTAACTATACAATGAGCGCAGAATTCACGCATAGGGTGGTGGACGTGTTCCAGCCGTTGCGCCGATTCAAGAACCAGAGGTAGAAAGTCAGCTTCATGACGGTTTTTTCAAAGCTCTCTCCTTATATCGCCTAAAAAGGAGGAGAGTAGCTCAAATGCTGCTTGCATCAGGCTAACAACCTGTGCTCGAAAAGAATTCTTTAAAGTCAGGAGAAAAGAGATGCAAAGAAAATTGTTTTTCGTGATTGCGCTGGTTATAGCGGCGGCCATGGTTCTCAGTGCGTGCCAGCCGGCCGCAACCCCCGCCCCTACCACGGCCCCCGTCACTGCCCCTACCAGCGCGCCGGCGCAGCCAACGTCGGCCAGCGGCGGAGGGACTTCCATGGATCAGCTCGTAGCCGCTGCCAAGCAGGAAGGCCAATTGACCACCATCGCCTTGCCGCATGACTGGTGCAATTACGGTGAGGTCATCAGCGCCTTCGAGGCCAAGTACGGAATAACGATCAACGAATTGAACCCCGATGCCGGTTCCGGAGACGAAGTCGAAGCGATCAAGGCCAATAAAGACAATAAAGGCCCGCAGGCTCCCGACGTGATCGACGTGGGCTTCGCCTTTGGAGGCTCTGCCAAGGCGGATGGCTTGATCCAGCCTTATAAAGTCTCGACCTGGGACACCATCCCGGACAGCGTGAAGGATGCCGATGGTTACTGGTACGGAGACTATTATGGGGTTCTGGCTTTCCTGGTCAATACGGACGTGCAGCCGAACGTTCCCCAGGACTGGTCTGACCTGCTGAATCCGGAATACAAGGCGCAGATAGCGCTCTCTGGCGACCCGCGGGTATCGAATCAGGCGATCCAATCCGTTTACGCTGCCGCTCTGGCGAACGGCGGCTCGTTAGACGACGCCCAACCCGGCCTGGACTTCTTCGCCCAGTTGAATAAAGCCGGCAACCTCGTCCCCTTGATTTCCAACAATGGTCTGGTTTCGAAGGGCGAAACCCCCATTCGCATCACCTGGGACTACAACGCTCTGGCTGCCGTCGATTCCTTTGCGGGGAACCCGCAGACTTCGGTGGTCATCCCCAAGACCGGCCGCTTCGGTGGCGTGTACGTTCAGGCGATTAGCGCGTACGCTCCCCACCCCAACGCCGCCAAGCTGTGGATGGAATACCTGTATTCGGACGAAGGCCAGCTTCTGTGGATGAAGGGCTACTGCCATCCCATTCGTGAGGCCGACTTACGCGCCCGGAATGTAGTTCCGGCCGACCTGTCGAGCAAGCTGCCGGACGTCTCTGGTGCGGTGTTCCCAACCACGGATCAGTTGTCCAAGGCGAACGATCTGATCACCAAGCAGTGGGACTCGGTCGTTGGCGCTGACGTCAAGGCCGCTCAATAAGCTGGAAACCTGTTTTTACGGCGAGGCCCTGTCTTACAAAGGGGGAGGGTCTCGCCTGATTTGCATTAAGAGCACACGAATGAAAAAAGATAAAAAACATGGCATCGATTAGCTTGAGTACCCAAAATGTAAAGAATAGACGATCGGGTGTGATTGCCTGGGTGGGCCTCATCCCTTTTTTCCTCTTCGCAATCCTTTTCTTATTTCTCCCTTCCGCGCAACTCTTCATCGGCAGCTTTACCGACCGGGCCAATCAATTCTCCCTGGATAATATCGTCCAGCTCTTCAATCAGCCGGGCATCCTGAACGCCTATTGGCTGAGCATTCGCATCAGCGCGGTGACGGCGATTGGCGGCGGGATATTCGGTTTCTTGCTCGCCTATTCGGTTACCGCCGGCGGCTTGCCCAAACCCTTACGGTCGGCGCTGATTACCTTCTCGGGAGTAGCGTCGAATTTCGCCGGCGTGCCCCTGGCTTTCGCTTTTGTAGCCACGATTGGACGCACCGGTTTCATCACCGCGTTGCTCAAGAGCCTGTTTGGAATCAATATTTACGACGCAGGCTTCAATCTGTATAGCTTTGCCGGACTCAGCCTGACGTATCTGTATTTCCAGTTTCCGCTGATGGTGCTCATCATGACGCCGGCCCTGGACGGCCTCAAACGCGAATGGCGTGAGGCCGCCGAGAACCTGGGCGCCGATTCGACGCAATACTGGTGGCGGGTGGGGTTGCCGGTCTTGTTGCCGTCCATTCTGGGCACCATGATCCTGTTGTTCGGGAATTCCTTTGGGGCTTATGCAACCGCCTACGCTCTCACCGGCGGGACTCTACCGATCATCACCATTCAAATTGGCGCCCAGATCCGAGGAGACGTGTTGCACAACCCGGGATTGGGCTATGCCATGGCGCTGGGGATGGTGGTCATCATGGCGGTGTCCCTCCTGGGCTATTCGTGGCTGCAGCGCCAGACAGAAAGGTGGCTCCAATGAAGCTTGCGTTCAATCTACGCCGCATCCCGGTCTGGAGCTGGCTATGGTTCGTCCTGGGGGCCTTATACTTCATCCTGCCCTTGTACGCTACCCTGGATTTCTCCCTGCAGATGAAGCGCGACACGCTCAGCCTGGAAGCCTATCGAAGCGCCTTCGCGGACCCCGATTTCGTGCGGACTTTTCTCTATTCCGTCGAGATGGCCGTGGTTACCATTTTCGCCAGCCTCATCATTATCGTGCCGACTGCTTATTGGATCCGCTTGCGGGTTCCAGGGGCGCGGCGCATTGTCGAGTTTATCACTCTGCTGCCTTTTGTCATTCCGGCGATCATCCTGGTTTTTGGCCTGATCCAAATCTACGGAAGGCCATTTTATATTCCGTTTACCTCTATCAGCCTGTTGAATCCGCTCACCAACAGCGACATGGGGACGAATTCTGCTGCTGGTAGCGGGTTATATCGTCCTGGCGATGCCCTACACCTACCGCTCCGTGGATACGGGCTTGCGCGCAATGAACGTCGGCGCCTTGACTGAAGCGGCCCAGAGCCTGGGCGCAAACTGGCTGACGATTTTAGTGCGTGTGATCTTCCCCAACTTGCGGTCGGCTTTATTGAGCGGCGCTCTGCTCACCTTTGCGATCGTGGTGGGGGAGGTGACGCTTTCCTCATTTTTGAACCGGCCGGCTTTCGGCCCCTATCTGTGGCTGCTGGGACAGCACCGCGCGTATGAGCCGGCAGCGCTCACCTTTACCAGCTTCTTGCTCACCTGGGCTGCGATGGGCGTCATCCAGTTGGTGACGGGCGGCCAGGGACAGGCCGCCGGCGCGCACTAATCACTTTCGAGAGGAATATTATGGCTTATTTGAATATCTCCGGGCTATCCAAGACATTCGCCAGCACTGCGGTGGTTCAAGATTTCAACCTGGACATCGAAAAAGGCGAGTTCATCTCGTTTCTCGGCCCTTCAGGATGCGGCAAGACCACCACGCTGCGCATGATTGCCGGCTTCGAGCAGCCTACTTCTGGCCGGGTCATGCTCGAAAATGAGGACATCACTTATAAGGCGCCCAACCAGCGCAACGTAGGCATGGTCTTCCAGTCCTACGCTCTTTTTCCCAACCTGACGGTGGCGCAGAACATCGGTTTTGGGCTACAGGTGCGCAAGACCTCCGGCAATCTCATCAAGCAGAGAGTCGAAGAGATGCTGGCGCTCATTCACCTCGAAGATTTCGGCAAGCGTTTCCCTCACCAGCTTTCCGGCGGACAGCAGCAGCGCGTTGCCCTGGCGCGAGCGTTGGCTATTCAGCCCCGCGTGCTGCTCCTCGACGAGCCCCTCTCAGCCCTGGATGCCAAAATTCGGGTCGAATTACGCGTCGAGATCCGGCGTATCCAGCAACAATTGGGGATCACGACCATCTACGTTACCCACGATCAGGAAGAGGCCCTCTCCCTGTCAGACCGGCTGGTGGTGATGGGCCAGGGACACATGGAGCAGGTTGGCACGCCGTTCGAAGTCTACAATTTCCCCCAGACGCACTTCGTGGCTTCTTTCGTGGGCACGTTGAACGTGGTCGAGGCGCTGGTAAAGGATGCCGGCCAGGGGATCCTGGTGGTGGACGGGCAGGAGATCCACGCGGGAGGAGCCGTGCAAGCGCCCGCCGGTGATGGGAAGGTGCGCCTGGCGTTGAGGCCCGAGATCATCTCGATGAATCGGGACGGAGCCGCATCCAACCAACTGGCAAGCAAAGTGGAAGCGATCACTTTCCTGGGCTCCATCGTGCGCATCCAGGTGCGCCTGGAGCACGATACCCTTTTCTTCGACACGTTCAACAATCCCCACCTGGTGCTGCCGAAGGTGGGCGAGGCGGTCAAGCTGTTCTTTCCGCGCGAAGCCTGCCTGGTGCTGGGGGCGGCTTGATTGCATGGAGAACGTGGAGATTCTTTCTTTATTGCGCTGGCGCCAGCTTGAGGGCCGTATCGGTTTGGAGGTTGGTGATCTGCAAGGTTAGCTTTCCGGCAGAATCGGTGTTGAGGGTCTGACTGGTGGTGGGCTGGCCGGTGTAGGGGTCGTACCAGGAAACGCGGAAAGCGGCGTTGGGAGTCTTCAGGTCGAGGGTTACCGTCCCGCTGACGGGCGGGATGGGGACGCCATCTACCACATTCTTCCAGGTATGCTTGCGATTATCGATCCACAAGTAAGCCTGGCCGTCTTGCACGTCCGCCTGGCCGTAGGTCGACAGGCCGGCGTTGCTGACCACGGCGGCGGCGTCCCGGTAGCGCCCGTTGGCGATGGGAATGCCGGCCATGAAGCGGTTCCAGGTGCCGAAGACGTCGGACAGGTCGTTCTGGGAGATGGCGTCGGTGAACCAGTAGAGCGGGTAGACGCCGCCCGGGCCGCTGCGCGCCCAGAGCAGGTCGTGCAGCCAGATGCCCTGCGTATCCTTGAGCAGCTCCGGGTCCTCCCCGTTGCTGCCGGAGGGGGCGTCGATGCCCAGCTCCCCCCAAATGATCGGCTTGCCAAAACCGGCCGAGCTGGCCTGTAAATCGTAAGCGTTGAAGAAACGAGCGGTATCCTCCGCCAAAGATTCGCGCGGATCGATCCAGCCGGTCGAGCGAACGTAAGCGTGGAAGTCCACGTAGGAAAGGGCGGCATAATCCGGGCTCTTCCACATGTCCTGCGCCAGGGTGGCCCAGGTGGAAATGGAGGCCAGGTGTGGGTTGCCATCGGCGGCGGCGTAGGCAGCCAGCGCGTTGGCCAACTGGAAAGCGCTGGCAGAACCGGGGTCGGCTTCGTTGACCAGCTCCCAGGATTGGATGGAGCGATAAGCGCCGTAGCGGGCCGAGAGATAACGCCAGTAAGCCTGCTGGAGCCAGAAGGCGGGGGCGCCCTGGCCGTCGAAGAAATGCCCGCCGTTGGGGTCAGGCAGGGCCCCCGGCCCTAAACGGTTGAGCAGGAACTCGTTCTTCTCGCTGATGACGACCTTGAAGTATTTACCCATCTGGTCGGCTGTGGAGAAGATGGCGTCCAGCCCGGCGGCGCGGCGCGGCTCGAAGGCGTAGATCGAATTGAACTTCGGGTTGAGCATCAACTGCGGGCCGAGCGAGCCGTCCGCGCGCACCTCGTACAGGTCGATCTCGTCCACGTAAGCCGCTCCGCCGGTGGTATTCTCGAGGATCAATGCCGGGTTGGGCAGGAAGTCCCCTTGGGCCACGAAATCTGCCTGGGAGACGTGCCAGGGGGTGTCGCCGGTGGTATAAGGGATCAGGGCGGGGAGTGAGCCGGTCTTGCCAACCTCGGGCCAATCCACGAATTTCAAAGTCAGGCCGTAGGGTTGTCCGGCTTGAGCCGGACCGGTGACGCCCTCCGTGCGCCAGCGCACGCGCAGGCGATAGGTCTTGCCGGGGAGGAGGCCCACGATGCCGGTGTTCCAACCCTGGAACACCAGGGGGTTGGTCTGGTCCAATTTGAGCGAGGCCAACCCGTCGCCGTAGGCGCGCTCCAGGCTCAGGCTGGTGGCGGGCAGGTAGCCGTCGTAATCGAGGGTCAGGGAGCTCCAGGGCTGCCAGGCGGAGCCCCACAGGTCCCCACCCAGCCAGAAGCGGAAGAAGTTTTGATTGTCCGGGCCGACCTGGTCGAAGAGGGTCGCGGCGTCGTAGGAAAAGGTCAACGGAGAGAAACCGACGTTGGTCCCGCTGCCCAGGAAGGGCGTCCCATCCGCAAACTCGAAATAGCGCGAGTCGTGCTGGGCCACCTGGATGGGGCCATGGTCTACAGGATTCGCAGGGGCCACGACGCTGAAGGAGCTTTCGGCGGAAACGGCTTTCCCTTTGGCTTCCTGAGCTTCAATGCGAAACTTCCACACCCCGGTGAGGGGTGGGGCAAAGCGCACCGTCCAGACGGGATCGCCCTCGGGGTAGAGCCATTCCTGACCGTCTTTCAGCTCGCGCTGGTATCTTTGCCCCAGGAAAGCCGGGCGCTGGTAGACGGTCTTCCAGTCGTCGGGAGTGAAGAGCGCCTGGGCCGAGACGCCGTCGATCCAGGCCAGGCCGTCCGGCGGGTTGGGGTCATACGGGAAGTCCGGCGAGGTGGCGGCGCTGTTGCGCAAATCGAAAGTGATCTCCATCTCGTCCCACTGCGCGACGCTGGAAGAGGGGGGCGAGACGTTGTCGATGGCCAGGGCGCCGGGCGGCACGTAGCGCACGACCCTTTCGGCGGTGGCCATGCGCCCGTTGGCATCCTGGGCCTGCACCAGAACACGGTTATCGCCGGGCAGGAGGGTGATGTGCGCCTGCCATTGGGTGGTGCCGCTGGCATTGGCCGCCTGGCCGCGGTCGGTGCTGACGAAGACGGAGGTGATTTGCCCGCGGGCGCTTCCGGAAAGATCTAATTCCGCGCCGCTGAACGGCCCGCTGTTCTCGGCGGGGGAATCGATGGCTACGCCGGGAGAATCGGGCGCGGCGGCGCTCCAGGGGATGCTTTGCGTGGCGACGGCGCCACTATCGTCTACCACGGTGACCGTGGCCACGAAATTGCCGGGGAGGGCGGCGCGATGGACGCCCTTCGCCTGCAAGGCGCGCGTACCGTCGCCGAAATCCCACAAGATGCTGGCGATCGTGCCCTGGGGATCCTTCCAGCTCAAGCTGAACTGCTGGTCTTGCGGCAGGCTTTGCAACGTGGAGGGGGTGAGAACGGCGGCGATCTCGAGAGCGTTGTCCGCGCTTTTGGCGGAGACCTGCACGTCATCCACGTAAGCCACCACCTGCTTGCCCTGGCCGCCGAAGAAGCCCACCTGCACGCGCGTGATCGGGGTGCTGGCGGTGAAGCCTAAGGCTACTTTAAACCATTGATCCCCCTGGTCTTTTGGGGAAAGGTAACCGCTGTTCGCCAGGGAGTTCCAGTCGTTGTCGTCTACCTCGATGCGGAAGCCGCCCCAGTCGTCACCCGTTTCGGCGGCGATCTTGACCCAGGCGGTCAGCTTGTAATCTTTCCCGGGCAGCGTCTGAATGGCGGTGCGGGCATTGGCCGTGGAGAGCTTGAGCGAGGAGCTGCCGGAGTGCGCGGCCTCCGTAGAGCGCTCCGCGCCGGCAGCCGGCTCCCAGCCGGTCAGCCCGGGGGTCTCGAAGGCGCCGTCCGCGACGAGGTTGGCGGGGGCGGCGGCGCCAGATGGGGAAGTTGGGGAATGGAGATTGATCAGAGGCCCCCCGCCCGCACTTGAGGCGCAGGCTGCCAGGAGGATCGCGATGAAGGTAAGCCAGGCGGTGCGGAGCGGGGGGAAGTTTTTCACGGCAGGCTCAAGGCGCTTGAATGGTGGCTACGATTTTCTCGATGGAGTAGAGGTCCCCGGGCGTCCAGGGCCGGTCGAGCCATTGGCGCAGGGTGGATTGTGAATCGCGGAATATGTAGGCATGACCGATGAAATGCGACCAGGCTGCATAAGGATCGATGAAGGCGGTTTCACCGCTTTCTGCGTGGCCTCCGGCGCGGGTGAGATACCACCACAGGAACCCCCTTCCGGAGCTATCCAGGGACTCAATCGAGGCCAACAGGCTCTGCGCCTGTCCACCCATTTGCTCACTCAAGTATAACCCGACTTCCGGGGTAATGCCATAGAAAACAGGCGCATAAAGGCCCGTGGGAGTCCCGCCGGTGCCATTGGGGTCCAGATAATCATTCTTGGCGCGGTTGACGTAGGTGGAGAAGCTCAGCCCGGCCTGCATGGCGTTAACGGCGGCGGTCATGGCCGCATCCCTTTCCGTGGTCTTGCCAAAGTGATCTGCCAGACGATAATAACCGATGGCGCCGGCGATGTCTGCGTAGTATTTCATCGAAGAGGAGCGCGCGTTGAACAGGCTCTGGACGCTGCTCCAATGCGCCGAAGCGTAAGTCCAATCCCCGGTGTTCTTGCTCCACAGCCACAAGGCGTAGATGGCGGACATGTTGGCGGCCATCGGTGGCCAGTTGTTGAGCTGGGTGCGCACGCCGGAAACGACCGTGTATTGCTCGCGAGGAGAGCCCGTCCGCAGCCAATCGTGGCTGGTGTCGTTGTAAGGCAGGGAGCTCAAAGGCGGGTAGCGCCCCATCTCCTGAGTCATGTAAGTCTTCACGCTGGCCTGGAGCGAGGAATCCAGGTAAGGATAAGCCAGGGCCATGGCGTATAGCAGATCTCCCGGATCTTGCCAGAAAACGTTCCCGTGGCTCATGTAGGAGATATTGGGGATATCGGGCTGGCTGGAGTTGTAGGGCCACACCTGAGTGGTGGACATGCCCCGCTCCAGGAAGAAGGGCATGAGGTGGTTGCCGTTGGCGGCTTGCAGCAAAGCGCTCACTTCACTGCGCAGGCGGCTCACCAGGTCCGCAGGAGGATTGGCATTGACGCCCGTCAGGTCGGTGGTGACGTAGTTTTGCAGAGGCCGGGTGGAGGGTTGGGAATAAGTGGGGGGCTGGCCGATGGCTCCGCCGCTATCCTGCCACACCTTCGGCGCAGAACATTGGCTGGAGTCGCTGTGCGCGATCGCGGCCAGGCCGGAGGCGGACGCCTTCCAATAGACCATGTGGTTGGCAACGACCACGCCGCTGCGACCGTACCCTTCGGTAACTTGCGGACCGGGGAATGGATAGCCCAAATCGTTCTTGTTCCCGCTCAATGGGTAGAAGGGGTTGGGTGCGGGCGAGCCGCATTGCCCGTTGCAAGCCGGCCAGTTGTTGGACACATTCCCGGCGTACACCAGCGCGCCGGTGCTGACGTTGATGCCGCCCAGGCGCTCCCAGTTGTCTACCCACAAGATGCTCCCGCCCATGGTGAGCATGGCAGGCTCATCGGAGGTCATGCGGAAAGGCGGGCCGCCGTAAAGCGGGATGGTGTAAGCCGTCGTGTTGCGCAGCCCGGTGACGTCCAGGCTGCTCAAGTTCATTTGACCCAGCTCAGCGTCGTATTTCGAGGAAACGTGCACAGAGCCGTTATCAGTCTGGATGCCGTGGCGCGCGCGGTAAGTCACGAAGGCCTGGCCAGAAGCGTTGATTACCGGCACGTTGGGGACATCATTGTCGCCATAGGTATATAAAACCGGAGCAGTGCCACGGGAAGACCCGTTGCTGGTGTTCAGCACGAAAAAGCTCTGCATGGAGGGATTGCTATTCAGGAAGCTCACGATCTGCGGTTTTACTTTGGCCCAGTCGGCATTCCAATCTGAAAGTAGCGAGCCGGCCTTATCCATCACATCGTCGCCGTATTTCTGGAGCAGATCGTGGAAGAAGTAATAAGGCTCAGAACGGAAGATGACGGCGTCCCCGGCGACGACCGGATAGCGTTCGGCCAGGCTCTCGCCCTGCAAGGCCGTCTGCCATACCTTGCTGCCGCTATTGGCGTTAACGGCAATGGCCTGCACGGCTTCATCTCCGAAGATGACCAGGGAGCCGTCCGCGCTCAGCGAGGGGGAAGTCAGGATGGCAGCGCCCGCGTTGTATTGCCACACGGCGCCGCCGTTGTTTACATTCAAGGCCGTCAGGGTTCCGTAATCGGAGGCAACGTAGACGCGCCCCCTGGACTCGTCGATGAGGGGTGCGGTTGCGCTGGAACCGGTAAGAGTCTTCCAAACCAGGGATCCGGTAGAGGCGTTGAGCGCATAGGTGTAACCGTCATACGAGCCGGTAATCACGATGTTGCCCGTCACGGCTGCCGTGTTGCGGATGGGGCCGCCGGTGAGATAGCTCCATAGGGCTTGCCCTGTAGTCGCGTCTCGGGCGTACAAGCGGCCGTCCATTCCGCCTACGTACAGGATGCCGCCCTTCACTACCGGCTGGACGATGGAAGCGATGGGCACCGCGTTCCATTTCCAGGCGTAACAGTAGGGAGGATCGACTTCCTGAGGAGAATAATTGGTGCGCTGAGCGTCTCGGCCCAACTGCGGCCAATCCACGGAAGGGCCGGAGTAGAAGTTGGTGACGAGGGGTAAATAAACGTGACTCGAGCCGGCGGCCGAAACAGTTGCAATACCGTTCGCGCCGTTTGAGGCGAATCCGGCGGCGGCGAGTAAAATCGAAGCGATGAGAAGAACTTGAATTGGGATTTTTATCGTCTTGGTCATCTTCAACCTTTTGATCGAGGAATTCTGCTAGTTGCCCCAGCTCACGGTGAGTGAGGGGCGCCCATTGATGTTCCAACTCCCGGAATTCGATGAGGTGAAATATTTTCCGGAGTGCTGATCGCTAGCGGCCATGTAAAGCACCAGGCGCAAGGGCTGCCCGGACTGGTAGGCGCGATTGACCGCATAACTGACGTCCCAAGAGCGGGGCACACACGGCCACTGAATGGTGCTGCCACAGCCGACTACGTCCCCATTCACCCAGGTCTGGCTGACGTTTTCCAGAGGCGGGGGGGCGTTGTTCCAGGTGATCGAGGTCTCGCTCCAGTCCTGCCCCACCGTCAAGACCTGGATGAGGGACGGTTGGGATTGGCCGGCATCGCCGGCCTGGCCCTGCTGATGCAGGGTTAACGTAGCCGAGGTGATGACTTTGTTGGCGGGAATCTTATTCAAGGGGAAGGTAACATAGTATTTTGCAAAGCAGGGCCAATCGGAAACATCCGATTGGTTCTGGATGTTGAAATCTTGCTGTTTCCCATAATTCGTGTTTCCCCATTGATTCCAGATGAAGTTGGCGTCGCCGGGGCACAGATTGGGATCGGTTCCGCCGACAGCGGCATCCGGGACGGAGACCCCTTGCGAGGAGTCCTGGCGAATCACGACGCTCCCGACGGTCTGGTTGGAGGATGGGGCATAAGACACCAGGCCAAAGCGAAGCTGGGCCCAGGTGGCAGGCTGGTCGGATTGCATTCCAACCGGCCAGCTCTCATCCGCCTGGGGCGGGCCGGCCTGGCTGTCGCGGTCGTGCATGACCATGGCAATGCCCCAGGTGGCGCCAGAGGCGGGCGCGCCGGAGAGCCCCAGGCTGCTGAAGGGGATCTCGTAGGTGAGGGCCCACCCGCGGCTATCGTGGCCGTCGTTGTAGCTGCCTCGGTAGCCGGCGACGGTCGAATAATTCAAATTGACCGAAGTCCAGCCGGAACCGTTGCCCCGGTACGCGGCCTGGTAGGCAGAGCGGTTCTCGAACCAGCTCAGGGCGCTGACGAATTGATACGCGCCGTTATCCGGCTTCTTCGCCGCCACCCCATTGGTGTTGATCAGGAGGGTGGCTCCATCCCACTGGGCCAGGGTGCCGGACGTGGGATGGGGGTTGTACCATAGATAGCGGTCGAAGGCCGAGATATAGACCCATAAGCCCTGGTCGCTATAGCCAATGCGAATATCCGCATAATTGCTGGAAGAGCTGACCTGGCCAAACCAGGTGATGGCAGTCTCGCCAAAATGGGTATCCACGTTGCTGATAGCCCCGGAAAAATAAGGGGCGTCGACCCGATAGGTGTAGGGCGTCTGATAATTGTTGGTTATCAGGGGAAGGTAAACGTTTGTGCTTGCGGATTGTAGAGAAGCTATCCGTGGTTGGGACGCCGCCAACGCCTTCGTCGGCAAAACTGAGAAGGCCAGGCAAATTAAAATAAATAGACTCACCGTTTTTCGATGCATTGTCTCCTTCCGGTGGACGGCAACGGTGCAGCCCCCTGTCCAACGGCTCCTTGGTTTCTTGGATATGGTTGACTGTTGTTAGATTTATTTTTCTACGGAATTTGTCCTTTAGACCGGACACACGAACGACGCAGGACAATGATGTGTAACGGAGGTGGCGTCGATTCGTTTATACTAGTAAGGAAAGCTCTGTGATCCGGTGGGTGGCCTGTGCAGTCGGCACAGCTTGAAGTAAAGCGGCCATCGATATTAAACTTTTAAAAACACCTGTTCATACATTTAGATGTGGACATTATAGCTTAATCGAGGCCAAATTTCCTTTTTAGTTTCGTCCTCCTGTAAATTTTAAGAAAATTGTAAAGTTACTGTAAGGTTTCAGGGAAGGTCGACCAGCTCTTTTAACAGCCGAATGGAAGGAATCGCTGATCAGGAAGGGCTGAATTCCAGCAGCTTCGGGAAGCCGGCTCTGTTTGGCTCCACGGCCGGTGAGGACCAGCACGTTCCTGGAGATCCCCGCGGCCTGGCCGGCCTGGATGTCGCTCAAGGCATCGCCGATCATGATCGAATGGCCGAGGTCGAGAGAAAGCTCGCGGCTGGCCTGTAGAATGAGCCCAGGCCGTGGCTTGCGGCATGTACAATTGTCTTCAGGGGTGTGGGGGCATACATAGACGCCGTCGATACGTCCTCCGGCCGCGTGGATGGCCTCCAGCAGGCGCTGATTGATCTGCTCTGCGGTCTGCGGTGGGATCAGCCCCTTGCCGATGCCGGATTGGTTGGTGACGATGACGATCTTGTAGGGGCCGGCGGCAAGCTGCGCCAGGGCCGTCAATGCCTCTGGGAAGATGGAAACATCTTCCCAGGCGCGCACGTAGTCGGCGCGGTTTTCGATGATGACTTCCATCGCGATCGATGAAAATAGCCGGATACATAGGCAGGATTATAACCGACCGGTGGGGGGAGTTCCAGGGCGCCGCCAATTTGTGTAAGGAGGCCATTAATGTAATGTTAACTTGACTTTATGGTATTGTTTTGTTACTATTAGTCTTAAGAAATTGAGTGATGGGGTTTGTCGAAAACTGAATAGGATTCTGTGATCAATGATGTGCAATGAGGCGGGTATTGAAGATGGTCGCTTGAGCCATTCAAGGTGGCGCGGTGCCCGCGGAGCCAATAGCGAAACCGACATTTGATCGAGTTTCGCTATGTTGTTTTCATCTCCACAGAGTCGAGTTCTTTGAAGGCATCGTTCGTTCAAGTGGGGAAAAAGCACCATCACCGTCCTGGTTAGCCGGCTCAAAACAACCTTATGCCGTTCCCGTCGCCTTTGTTTCATAGGGGGAAGGCGGATAGAGAAATCATACTTGACAATAGCAATCTGAAAGGTATAATTGAGAAATTGCAGCTTGCTGACGTAAATGAAATGGGCACACGATTAGCGGGAAGACCTGCCCATTTTTCACGACGGATGGGATCGCATAGGGCGGCTTACAGGCTGATTTATCAAACACCGTTATTAAATGGAAGAAGATTATCCGAACGACCATTGCAGACAACTATCCAGCGGATAACGCAGTTCGCAGGCGGGACTAAAAGGAGAACGTCCTCAACGAACCACAAATGAACCACATCAGGCAATTGGCCCGGCAAGGCCAGTGCCATGGTTCGGTCATATTTTGTTTTGAAGTCGAATTCCCTCAGGAATGTCGAAGGGGCGGAGCTTGTATAGTTTCCCCTGATAGATAGACCGGTTAATTCCCTTGGCAAACTCCCAGAAGCTCTCTCTCTTTCAAAATCTTAACCTTTATATCCGCAGGCAAGCCTCCAGTTTTGGCCGTTACGTATTGGAGCAGCTCCTCTACTTTCTGATTGGATGGGTGCCTACGGTGCTAGGAATTGCTCTGCGAGGGATTTTTATCGATTGATCCTGCACATGGATGGTTGGGCGGCCATTGAAAGTGGCGTGCGTCTACGCTTCGCCGACCACATCCGGCTTGGCTCGGGCGCATACCTGGACCAGGGAACTTATCTGCACGCCTGCCCGAAGGGCATCGAGATCGGCGAGCGGAGCATCGTGATGCACGGCGCAATTCTGCACGTATACAACTTCAGAGAATTGCCGAACGCAGGCATCAGCATAGGGAAAGACAGCCTGATTGGAGAGTACTCGGTCATCCGGGGGCAAGGCGGCGTGCACATTGGCGACCGGGTCTATACCTCGCCCTTTACGCAAATTATCGCAGTCAACCACGTATTTGACGATCCGCAGCGTCCGTTCGTCGAGCAGGGCATCACTGCCGAAGGGATCACGATTGAAGATGACGTGTGGCTGGGAGCCGGAGCCGTCATTACCGATGGCGTGCGGGTTGGAAAGGGGGCGGTGGTCGCCGCCGGCGCGGTGGTCACTCGTGACGTTGCCCCTCATACGATTGTAGCCGGCGTGCCGGCGCGTCAAATTCGTGCCATCGATGGCCAGGAACGACCAGACAGGCATCCTCTAGAAGTTTATTTCGATCAATGGAAGGTCCGCCCATGACAACCCTATCTGTAGTTATCCCCGCGTATAATGAAGAAGATGGAATTGCTGATATCATCCAGCGTGTGCTGTCGGTCAAAGAGGAGCTGGCGAAGGTGGGCGTGAGCCACCTGGAGTTATTGGTGGTTGACGATTGCTCGAAGGATCGCACGGCGGAAATAGCCAGCAGCATCGATGGTGTACGCTTGATCCACCATTCGAAGAACCGGGGCTATGGCGGAGCGCTCAAGAATGGGTTTTCGCAAGCGACCGGAGAATTGATCGGGTTCCTGGATGCAGATGGAACGTATCCCCCTGAGCATTTTCCCCAGTTATGCAAGGAAGCTCTAAACGGCGGGGAGCTGGTGATTGGCTCGCGCATGGCAGGAGCCGACAGCAAGATGCCCCTCACGCGCAGGATCGGCAATATCTTCTTCGCCGGGCTGCTCACGCTGGTAGCGCGGCAACCAGTGACCGACAGCGCCAGCGGGATGCGCGTCTTCAGGCGGGAAGTGCTCGAGCGCTTATATCCCTTACCGGATGGGCTAAACCTGACCCCAGTGATGAGCACACGCGCCATTCACGAGGGCG
The DNA here is from genome assembly GCA_963702935.1 of uncultured Chloroflexia bacterium. Taxonomy (GTDB): domain Bacteria; phylum Chloroflexota; class Anaerolineae; order Anaerolineales; family Anaerolineaceae; genus DAOTWA01. The sequence goes on along the minus strand of OY969772.1, from coordinate 4,476,503 downwards.
TCAAGGTGGTGGAAGTGCCCATCCCCTACAGCGAGCGAGTTCGGCCGGTCGAAGCTGAGCATTTTCCGGGACGGCAGGGTCTTTCTGCAATCGATCATCTGGACGGCTCTGGCGTATAACCCGGTGCGCATTCTGGGAATGGTGGGACTGGGGGGCGTGCTGGTGGCCCTGCTCGTCGGTCTTGGATTGGTAGTCGCCCGGCTGCAAGGCATCACCTCCCTCAACCCCTGGGCGGTCGCGGCCCTTTTCTGGGGGTCCGTGTCTGGCGTGGCAGGCATCAGCGTTTTTGCGTTGGGCACGACCTTCAATTATCTGGTGTCCCTGTTCTATAAACAGCCTATTCAGCAGGGTCTTTTCGGCAAGCCGCTCTTCAAGCCCTCCCTGGACCGGCACTTTGGCTGGATGGGCCTGCTGGGTGCGTTGGTCGGTTTCGTGCTGGGGGCTTTCAGCGTAATCATGGGAATCAACGGCTGGGATATTTCCAGGCTATGGTTATATCTCCTGGGGAGCGCTATGTTCATCCTGATGGGAATACAGTTAGTCATTTACTGGATCTTGATGCGCGTTTTGGAAGATCTGAGTCAACGCGAAATCCTCGCAAAACAAGACATGCAGGCTGTCTTGCGAAATTAATGGTTCCGGTTTTATAACCGAAGGAGTATGCTGAGATGAGTGACGAACACAATAATCAAAAACGAATCAACCTGGGCACCTCACGAATCCCTGAATTGCGCATGGCGAATTTCCCCAACGCCGATCAGATCGTACACCAGGGGTTGCTGGATCGCGCCCGCCCGGCGGAAGCGGTCGACATCTTATTAGTCAATCCGCCCACCCCGGATGGGGCCCTGTGGATTTGCACGCAGCACCGCGTTGGCCGGCGGACTCGTGAGAATATGGTCTGGCCGCAGGTATCGCTGGCCCAAATGGCCGCTATCCTTCACCCTACGTATACGCTCAAAGTCATCGACGCCAACGCCGAACGCATGCGCTGGCCAGAGTTCACCAAAATGCTGGATAAATACCAGCCGCGTTACTATATGACGCAGGTGACGGCTCCAACCCTGGAAAACGATATGTACGGCGTCTTCCTGGCCCGCGCCCGGGGGGCGAAAACCATCGCCTTTGGCACGCACGTCACCCCCATTCCGGTGGAAACGCTGCGCACTTACCCTGCGCTGAATTTCGTCCTGGTGGGCGAGCCGGACCTGACGATCCGTGACCTCCTGGACAACCTGGAAGGCAAGATCGACGAGCGTCCCGCGTTGATCAAGAAGATGATCGATGAGCACGACCCCAATTACAAGCCGGCCATCCGCGAAGACGGCAGCGTGGACCTGCACGGGATCGCGGGACTGGCCTGGCGCAATGGAGAAGAGGTCGTTGTCAACCGGATGCGGCCCTTCATCAAAAACCTGGACGATCTTCCCATCCCAATGCACGAGGCGCTGCCCCTGAATAAGTACCTCATGCCGCTGATCAAAGGGCCATTCACCTTCATCGTCACCAGCCGGGGCTGCCCTGCCGGATGCACTTACTGCATCAAGCACGTGTCCTACCAGTTCGCCGTGCGCGTGCGCTCTCCTGAAAAGATCATGGAAGAGCTGTGGGCGCTCAAGAAATTGGGCATCAATAACATCCACATGTACGCGGACCTGTTTACCGTCAGCCGCGACCAGGTAGTCGAGCTGTGCAAGCTGATGATCGAGCAGAAGATCAACATGAAGTGGACCTGCAACAGCCGGGTGGATTACGTGGATGAGGAAGAGCTGCAATTGATGGGCAAGGCCGGATGCTGGTACATCACCTGGGGCATCGAGAGCGGCAATGAGCAGGTTTTGCGCCACGCACATAAGGGCGCTTACCCCGACAAGGCCGAGCGGGCGCTGAAGTGGGCGCACGCGGCGGGCATTCAGAACTGGGGCTATTTCATCATTGGCTTGCCCACCGAGACCGAGGAAACTATCCAGCAGACCATCGCGTTTGCCAAGAAGCTGCCACTGGACATCGCTTTATTCCACGTGGCCGCCCCTTACCCCGGCACGCCTTTCTTCTTCGAGGTAGTGCGCGAAGGTTGGTTCCGCCCCGGCACGCGCTGGGAACAAGTGGACATGGATAAAGGCACGGTGCTGGATTATCCCGGCTTGCCGGCCGAGCGTTTGCTCTACTGGCAAAAGCGCGCTTTCCGCGAGTGGGCCTTGCGGCCGGGGCCGATGTTTACCTATCTAAAGATGCTGCTCTCGGACTGGTCTACGTTCAAATCGGCGTTGAGCGTTGGCCTGCAAACCTTGAGCTGGCAGTCGACAGATGAAGGCGCGCTTTGATAGGTCAACCCTGAGTTAAATCCGGGTTGCCACTCTCACTTCATTTAGCATTACAGGGGTGGTTGAAGAAAGTGGCAACTTGGGGTTAAATTAAAGATTCGAGCCAACGTTCGTTTCTAAACACGCCAGACGGCAGGAGCGCTTTCCTGCCCTCTGGCCCATTTAATTTGAGGTTCCCCAGGGGGACTAAAGGAGATGATCAAAATGAATCAGGTCAGAGTAGGCGTCATCGGATTAGGTCGTATGGGGCAGCAGCACTGCCGGATTTACTCGAGCTTGCGCCGGGCGGAGTTGGTCGGGGTATGCGATACCAACCCGCAGACCGGCAACCAGATTTCCAAGAGGTTTGATGCGCCTTATTATCAGGACCCGGAAGAGCTGCTGGATAAAGTGGACGCAGTGAGTCTGGTCACGCCTACACCGTACCATTTCGAGCTGGCCAAGCTGTGCCTGGAACGGGGGGTCAACGTGCTGGTTGAAAAACCGATCACGGAAACCCTGGAGCAGGCAGAGGAATTGACCCAATTGGCCGAAGCCAGCGGCCTGGTTTTCCAGGTGGGGCACATCGAGCGCTTCAACCCGGCTTACATCGAGCTGAAGAACGTCTCCGAGGATATGCACGTCCTGGCGGTAAATTTCCGGCGCCTGAGCTCTTACGCGGGCAGCAATACCGACGTAGACGTGGTGCTGGATCTGATGATCCACGATACGGATCTGGTGCTCGACCTGGTGGGCTCAGAACCGGTGGCGATCACGGCTGCCGGACTTTCTGCATTCGGGAAGGCGGTGGACTACGCGACTGCGCAATTGTCCTTCAAAGGAGGGCCCCTGTTGACCTTGATCGCTTCTCGCATAACCGAAGAGAAAGTGCGTGCGATCGAAGTCACGGCTTTGGAAGCCTACATGGAAGGGAATCTGCTCAATAAGACCGTCACCGTGCATCGCCGCACGATCGGCCAGTACCTCAACCACAGCAAGCAAAACGTGAAGTATCGCCAGGAAAGCCTCCTGGAGAGCATCGTCGTGCCGGTGGTCGAGCCGCTTTTCTCTGAGCTTACCCATTTCATGGACTGCGTAGCCGAGCAGAAACCGCCGTTGGTCAAGGCACAGGACGGCCTGCGCGCGCTGCGCCTGGCGCTGGCGATCCGCGATACGGTCAAAGCGAACATAATCGACGTGAGCGAGAGGACGGCGGTGCCGGCCGAGGCCGCCATCATCCTGCCCCAACTGGTTTCCCGGGCGTAGGCGTCCCTCTCTAAGCGTACGGAGATCGATCTATGGATTTATCAATCATCATCCCTTGTTATAACGAAGTCGATAACATTTCGAAGCTGCAGCGAGAGTTTATGCCGGTGGCGAAGGAGCTGGCCGGGGACCAATCCGTGGAAGTGGTCTTTGTGGATGATGGCAGCTCAGATGGGACTTTACAGGCCCTGCAAGGGGCTTTTGGGGAGAGCGACTCCACTGCACCGGTGAAAGTGCGCTTCGAGCGCCACGTCGTCAACCGGGGCCTGGGAGCGGCGATCCGCACCGGTTTTGCGGCGGCACAAGGGAGCGTCGTGGTGACGACCGATAGCGATGGCACCTATAAGTTCACCGAGATTCCGCCGCTGTTAGCGCGGCTGACTGCGGACGTGGACGTCGTGACGGCTTCGCCTTACCACCCGCAAGGCGGCGTGATGAACGTGCCCCAATACCGGTTGGTGTTGAGCAAAGGCTCTTCGCTGCTCTACCGCGTCCTGATCAACTGGCACGTGCACACCTATACCGCGCTGTTCCGCGCTTACCGGCGGCAAGTGATCGAAAAAGTGCCCTTCGAGTCAGATGGGTTCCTGGCGGGCACAGAGCTGCTGGTCAACAGCATGCTGATGGGCTACCGCGTGGCCGAATATCCCGCAGTGCTCCATTCCAGGGTGGCGGGCGCATCCAAGGCCAAGATCATGCGCACCATTCGGGCGCACCTGCGTTTCCAGGCGCACCTGTTGTTATACCGGCTGAACCTGGCGCCCAAGATCGAGCTGCCCAAGACGGCAGAAAACGCCAAGTAGGACATCACACAGGCCATAATGATGAAAATCGTATCCGTCGTGGGGGCCCGCCCCGAATTCATCCAATCAGCGCCGGTCAGCCGCGCCTTGCGTAGCCGGCATCAGGAAATCCTGGTGCACACCGGGCAGCATTACGATTACATGATGTCCCAAACCTTCTTCGACGATCTGGGCATCCCGGCTCCCGATTACAACCTGGAGGTAGGCTCTGGCTCGCACGGCAAGCAAACCGGAGAGATCCTGGCGCGCATGGAAGACGTGCTGCTCAAGGAGCAGCCCGATCTGGTCATCGTGCGCGGCGACACCAACTCTACCCTGGCGGGCGCGTTGGCGGCCAGCAAGCTGCACATTCCCACAGCCCATATCGAAGCAGGCGAGCGCAGCTTCGACCGGCGTATGCCCGAGGAGGTCAACCGCCTGGTGGCCGACCGCCTGGCGGACGTGCACCTGTGCGCCAGCCAGACGGCCGTCGTACACCTGGCCTCGGAAGGAATCACCAGCTCGACTTATTGGGTGGGCGACGTGATGCTGGACGCTTCTCTACAGAACCGCCCGCTCGCGCACCAGCGCTCGACGATCCTGGCGCGGCTGAGCCTGGCGCCCAAGAGCTACGCCCTGGTGACTATTCACCGCTCCGGCACTACTGACGACCCCGCCAGGCTTCGCCAGGTGATCGAGGCGCTCAACCAGGTAGACGAGCCCATCCTCTTTCCGGTGCACCCGCGCACTCAAAAAGCCCTGGAAAGCGTGGGCGTTCCTTTCGAGAAGCACGTTCGGGCCATCGATCCGGTGGGCTATTTCGATATGATGGTGCTGGAAGAGAACGCCCGCCTGATCGCTACCGATTCGGGCGGGGTACAGCGGGAAGCTTATTTTTTGAGCGTGCCTTGCCTTACCTTGCGGGACGAGACCGAGTGGGTAGAGACCGTGCAGGTGGGTTGGAACAGGCTGGTGGGCACGCAAACGGAGAGCATCGTGGAAGCCTGGCGCAGCTTTACGCCAGACGGCGCACACCCGCCTATCTTTGGGGACGGGAACGCCAGCCAGAAGATCGTGCAAGTATTGGAAAGCTTGCCGGCATAACCAGACAAAAGATTCACGGAGAAATGAAATGGCGCGTATAGGCATTATCGGTGGTGGGATTATGGGAATCAGCCTGGGGTATTATCTGACCCGGCAAGGCGCCGAGGTCGAGATCTTCGAGGCGTCACCAACCCTGGGCGGGCTGGCCGGCCCTCTCTATCTGGAGGACGGCGTCGCAGTGGATCGCTTCTATCACGCCATCCTCTCCAGCGATAGCCACCTGCGCCAGTTATGCCAGGAGCTCGGCATCGAAGACCAGTTGCGCTTCCGCACTACCAAGACCGGCTTCTATCATAACGGCCAGATCTTCTCCATGAATAACATCGTCGAATTCCTGCGCTTCCCCCCCCTGGGGTGGATCGACCGCTTCCGCCTGGGATTGACGGTGTTGTACGCCCAGTTCATCCGGGATTATATGAGCCTGGAAGGGGTCAGCGTCGAGAGTTGGCTGATGCGTCTGAGCGGGCGGAACACTTACCAGAACATCTGGAGGCCGATGCTCAGGGCCAAGTTCGACGGCAGCTTCGAGAATACCCCCGCCACGTACATCTGGTCGCGCCTGGTGCGCATGAAATCCACGCGCGGTGGAGCCAGCCAGAAGGAAGAGGCCGGCCACCTGGTCGGCGGGTATATGACCCTGATGAAGGCCATGGCCGAGAAAATCGAGGCGGCCGGCAGCCAGATCCACCTGCGCACCCCTGTCCAGGAGGTCGTTCTGCGGGATGGCCGGGCTGAAGGCGTGCGCATCGGCGAGGAAGTGCACCCCTTCGACACCGTCGTAGTGACCTTGCAGGCGCCCATCTTCCAGCGCTTGATCCCCAGCGCCCCCCAGGATTACCTGGATTTTCTAAACAAGACGGAGTACATCGGCATCGTCTGCCCTCTGTTAGTGCTGGACCGCCCGCTCACTCAATATTGGACTTTGAACATTACCGATGAGCGCGTGCCCTTCACGGGCGTCATCGAGACGACCGCCTACATCGATCCACAGTACGTTGGCGGGCACCACCTGGTGTACCTGCCCAAATATACGGCTCCCGGCAGCCTCTGGCAGAAGAAATCGGACGAGGAGATCCGCTCGATCTGGATGGAGAACTTGAAGACCATGTTCCCTGAGTTCGACGAGAGCTGGATCCAGTACTTCCTCATCCACCGCGAACGCTACGTAGAGCCGTTGCACCCATTGAACAGCACCCACCTGATCCCACCGGTGGAAACTCCCATCCAGGGCCTGTACCTGTCCACCACGGCGCAGATTTACCCGGCGCTGACCAATGGGGAGTCGGTGAGCCGGCACGCCAAAGAATCGGCTGAGATCGTCCTAAAGGATTTAAGTCTAAAAGGGGATAGAGCCCCTGATCCTGCCAAGGAATTTGAAAAAAATTGGGCAAATTAGGGGCTAATTCCGGAGATTCGGACCTTAGAGGTTTTTCTCGGATTTATTCGCCTAAATGATTTAAAGAACCGGTCGGAGTTGAAGGGTGGATCAAAATCATGAGCGTCAATAGAGCCTTGGGACAAAGGGTAAAGTCAGGAAAACAAGTCCTATTAAGAAGCGAGGTGCTGGCGTGGGGCTTCGTCTTCGTTTGCGCCTGCGTGTTGGCGTTCTACAACCTTGGGACCAACCCTCTTTCCTGGCAAGATGAGGGAGCAGCCATGCTGGTTTCCAAATCAATTGCCAAAAACGGGGTCTACGCACTGCCAATGTCTAACGGGTACGAGACATTTGGGCCCGTTCAAAGCGTTGGCCCGACGGTACTGGTACCTGTTGCCCTGGTTTTTAAAGTATTGGGAGTAGGGATCTTCCAGGCGCGTTTGGTAAGCGCATTTTATCTTGTTCTCACGCTGCTGGTATTCTACGGATTTGGCAGGGATCTATTTGGCTATAAGACTGCGTTATTAAGCCTGGCCTTGCTCATAGGCAACCCTATTGCTCAATTCCTGTTTCAGGGGCGCGAGGTTCTGGGAGAAGTTCCCTCATTAGGATTTTTTATGGGTGGGGCGTGGTTATTGTACCTGGGCTTAAATAAGAAAAAGGGCCTGATAACCTACTTGCTTGCGGGTCTGTTAATGGGGGCAAGCATGGTGACCAAGAGCTCTAATGCGGTTATTGGGTTTGCCGCCCTGGGAATACTGACTCTTTTGGATCTGTTCTATTTTAAACAAGGTTATTTCAAAGCTATCCTAATCTCAGGCGTTGTTGCTCTGGCGACAGTGTTGGTTTGGTGGGCCTGGCAGTGGTTTTATTTCGGGCAAGCAGTATTCCTGGGCAATTTAAATAACCTTCGCCTTTTAGGCTCTGGCACTTCGGGTTTCAACCTTAGTACCTTATCCGAATCGATCAAGGGGTTGTTAAGCCCTGAAACGGGCAGCTTTTATAATTTCTGGGGCTTTGCGGCCCTTCTTTATTCTGTAGTATTCATCTTTCAGAAGAATTCCAAGGGCTTTGCAATAGGATTGCTTTGGCTTTTTTCCCTCCTTTGGCTCGGATATTATTTTTATAGTGTACCGTGGCGAAGTTATATCTTCGTAACGGCTTCTTTAACCTCCCTTTTCATCGCCAAGTTTTGGGTTGACCTATTGAATCGGTTGGATATTTTATGGAGACCTCTCAAAGACATCCTGAACCCTCAGCGACTCCTGAATACGGGCATGGCGGCTGCATTAGTCGTTGGTTTTGGCTTCATGACCCTTTATCCATTACAAAGCACCCTTAAAACCGATGTGCTTACTCGAGATTCCACGCAGCGCGAAGTTGCAGCTTACTTAGAGCAAAACATCCCCACGAACGCTACGGTTGAAACCTGGGACCTTGAACTGGGAGTGATTACAAACCTCCACTATCATTATCCGGATCAAATCATGTTAGCGAGTGTCCACGCGACGCTTTATCGAAATGCTCCCCAGAACTATGCCCTGGGGGCAGGTTATTTCCAGGCGGTCAATCCATCTTATCTGGTAATTGGCTGGTTCTCGCGGTGGACGGGAATTTATGATTCCCAATACGTTTCTGAACATGGCTGTCTGGTCCAAACATTTGACGACGGGGCCTTCACTTATCAAATCTACAAGATGAACAACCTGGGGGAAAGTGTAACTTGCGAGTAAACATTCCTGGATGGCTGAAAGTGCATTCCAATGGCTTGCAAGCCCTTGCCATTGCCGGGGAGCTGGCCCTGATCATTTTCCTGGGGGTCTATCACCAACCCTATTACCCCTCTACGTGGATCGATGAAGGTTTCGTTCAGCAAGGAGCAATTAACCTGGTGGATTATGGCCAATACGCCATGCGCTCTTCTGAGGGCTTCCGCGTACTGGATCAGCCGCTCATCGCGAATGGCCCGGGGGTGGTATTACCCGTTGCGGCTGCCTTTGCCCTCTTGGGCCAGGGGTTGCTTGAAGCTCGTCTGGTGATCGTCTTTTATTTGATCGTAGCAGTTTTCTTGTTCTGGGGGCTGGTGAAGAAATTATTTGGAACCCGCGCGGCCCTGATCTCTACCTTCTTCTTGTTGGCAGTCCCCGGAGAGGGGATGATTTATTACGGCCGCCAGGCGCTCGGGAATATTCCCGCGTTGGCTTATTTCCTGGCCGGTTATGGGGTATTCCTGTTAGCCATCAAGCGCAGCCATTGGCTGGTTGAGTTGGCCGCGGGCTTTCTTTTCGGTCTGGCAATGATCACGAAGGGGCAGTACTTGATACTGCTGCCGGTTTTAGGGGTGGTAGCTGCCCTGGATGGGGTTTATTACCGGCAAATAGGGCTTATTAAGCTGGGACGCGTCTTCGGCGCGGTGGTTCTGACGGTTGGCCTGTGGTACCTGGCCCAATTGTTGATGCTTGGCTCGCAGGGGTTTTTCCAGGAATTGGCGGCGGTGCGTTCCAGCTCCGCGGTGACGATCCTGACTTTTAGCACCACCGGGATCAGCGATAGCGTTAGTTATCTGCTCCATTCGGGATTTTGGCTTTTAGTCTTGCCTGGCTGGGCCTACGCCGCCTGGTCCTGCCGCCAGCGCAGTGAGTTCAGCGTAAGCCTGTTACTGCCCGTCGTCTTTGTGGCCGGATGGTCGGTTTGGTTCGTCTTTCTGTCGATTGGCTGGTCACGCTATGCCTTTGACTCCTACATGGTAGGGCTCTTGTTCAACGGATATTTTGCGGTCAATTTGATCGATTGGGCTTCAAAAAAGCTCATGAATGAAGGGAAGAGCAGGGGAACGTTACTGGCCGCAGGTGCGGCATCGTTTTTTTTAATTGCCACGTTGCTGGCCGGGGTCTATAGCTTTTCTGGCGAGGTGCGCCAGATTCTGGCTGCTCCCGATAAAACCCCGCAGGAATTTGCGCAGTACTTGCGGGCGAATCTTTCCCCGAAGGTCGTCATCGAGTTCTTGGGAGTGGCAAATCGACGCAATGGCCCCCGGACTTAATTACCACCATCCTCCTAATTCGGTCGTGGACGATAGAACAGCGGTCATTTATTTGAATAAGGCGCCGCTATTAAACTTACGACCCAATGGCTGATACCCCCCAATATCTTATCGATGGTCCTTTCTCTAAGTGGACGGGATTATACAGGCAATCGATAGAAGAATTGTGTTGTACTCGATTAGCCTCCATTGGGGCCTACGATTTGTACAGGGTAAACCCCTCCAACACACCTTAATAGTTGCAAAAGGGCACCGGAATTGAAGCGTTGAATCAAGGGAGTATGACAAAATGAAGAAATATCTTGGTTATTTAATAAACCTGAGCATAATCATCAGTGTTTGCATCCTAGCCATACAACCAATGACTCGAGATGTACAGGCGGCGTTGGCTCCGGCCCCAATACTCCTGGTAGTGAATGGCGCCTATTCGGCCAATCCATTTGGAGCGTACCTGGGTGAGATTCTGAGAGCCGAAGGGCTAAATTCATACGATACGTTGGACATCAGTGGAATGACGGGCAGTGTGTTGAGCCAGTATCCGGTGGTGATTCTGGCGCAAACCTCGCTGACCAGCGGCCAGGCCAGTATACTGGCCACTTACGTGAACAGTGGTGGGCGCCTGATCGCCATGCGCCCGGATGCGCAGATCAAGGCCCTGTTTGGCCTGGGCAGTTCGGCCGGGACGCAGAACAACGGCTACCTGGCCATAAACACGACGGCTACGCTGGACGGGGTAGCGCCGGGGGCGGGGCTGGTAACAGACACCTTGCAGATCCACGGAACGGTGGATCGGTATACGCCGGCGGGCGGCACGGTGACACTGGCACAGTTGTATAGCAGTGCGAGCACGGCGACGGCTTATCCGGCGGTGGTGGGAGCGACGTATGGAGCCGGCCGGGGAGTGGCGTTTCTCTACGACCTGTCCAGCAATATCATCTACATGCGCCAGGGGAACCCGACCAATGCCACCTACGTGAGTCCGCAAAGCGGTCTAGCGGGAGACGTGGATGGAGACGGGGTGTTCCGCACGATCGACCTGTTCGAGGCGATCGGAGGGGGATCACCGTGGGTGGATCTGAATAAGATGCCGATTCCGCAGGCGGACGAGCAGCAGCGCCTGTTTGCGCGGCTGGTGAAGCAGATGGCGGCGAGCGTGGAGCCGCTGCCGCAGATGTGGTATTTTCCGGGGACGGCGAAGTCCGTGCTGATCCCGACCGGGGATGCACACAACAACCAGGAGAGTGATTTTCAGTACGAGATGGATAGTGTGAATGCCCATGGGGGGAAGATCACCATCTATCTGACGTCGATCTTCAATCAGCCACCGACGGAGGCCGACGTGCAGACGTGGGTGTCGGAAGGGGACACCTTTGGCATTCATCCGTGGTCGTACAAGCCCGATAGTGATCCCGATTTTAACATTGCCAGCCTGGAGGATGGCTACCGGGTGATGGAATTGTTTTTCGAGAGCACGTACAGCAACGTTACGAGATCGGCGACGGTGAGGAACCATCAGATTGCCTGGGAAGGGTGGACGAGCGCGGCAGAGCTGGCGATCTCGTATGGGATTGCGATGGACACGAGCTTCTACAACTGGGGGCCGTGGCTGCAGAAGCCGGACGGGAGCTGGGCGGACGGGTACGTCACGGGGAGTGGGCTGCCGATGAAGTTCGTGAAGGCGGACGGGACGATCCTGCCGGAGTACCAGCAGTATACGGAGATTGTGGACGAGCAATTGATGAGTGCGGCCACGAATCCGGGCTTCTTGAACGAGAACTTGACGCCTGCGCAAGCGTTGGTGATCACGAAAGCGGAGATAGACGCCAGCCTGGGGGGCTACTATTCGGCGTTGATGACGCAGTTTCACGTGGATTATTATGATGTTGGGACGCAGCCGTGGGCCGAAGGGGTGATGGACTATGCCAATAGCAAAGGGGTGCCGATCTGGAACGCGGACCAGTGGCTGAGCTTCACCCAGACGCGCCACGATGCTAATTATTCGAATTTATCCTGGAATAGTTCCAGTGGGACCCTGAGCTTTAATATGACTGCCGCGGCGACTCCAGGGGTCAACCTGACCACAATGCTTCCCCCTAGCACAGGCGGCAGCAGCCTTCAATACGTGACAGTGGATGGCGTCAGAACTGCGACCACATTGATGGCAGTGAACGGCGTCAACCAAACCTTCGTGAGCGTTCCTGCAGGCAATCATAGCTTTGTCGTTTATTACAATTCACTGACCCCTACGCCAACCTCCCTTAATACCCCGACTTCGACGGGTACTCCTGTCCCGTCGACGAGCACACCTTTGCCGTCGACGAGCACGTCGGTGCCACCCACGGCTACCACTGTGCCGACGGCGACGCCTACGCTGGCGGCCGGAAGTGGGAGCCTGGTGCAGACGAGCTACACGGACTTCAACCAGGCGTGTGCGGTAGTGAGCAACGCGCACGTGAACGACCTGGGAGGAGGAGCGGTGGGACTGGCGGCGACGTTGGTGGAGGACTTCACGGGGACGGGGCTGAATGCGAGCACCTGGTCTTCGGGATCGTGGAGTGGAGGGAGCTATACGCCGACGGTGGGTGGAAGCATCCTGACGCTGTCGGGAGGGGGATACGTGCGCTCGCAGGCCACGTATACGCACGGGACGGTCGAGGCGCAGGCGCAGTTTGGGGCGGGAGCCTGGCAGCACATCGGGTATGGATCGGACGGGTTTGCGAACAACCGCTACCTGTTGTTCAGCACGTATGATGGGAGCAGCAATCACCTGTATGCGCGGGTGAGCAACGGAGGGACGGAGCAGCGGGTTGACATGGGGGCGATTCCGAGTGGGATGCACCGCTACACGATAGACTGGAGCGCGATGAATGCGAGCACGGACCAGGTGAACTTCTACCTGGATGGGGTGTTAGTGGCGGGGCCGCTGCAGGTGAGCAGCAGCGGGTTGAGCGGGCTGTACGCGTATCTGTCGAATAATGGCGCGGCGACGCTACAGGTCGATGGGGTAATTGCGGCGCCGCCATACGTGGCGAGCGGGAGCTACACGAGCTGCGCGCTGGACGCGGGCGCAGGAGAGCAATGGCAGACGCTAGGTTGGGATACGACGCTGGCGAGTGGGACGGGGGTGGGAGTGCAGGTGCGCACCTCGGCGGACGGGAGCACGTGGAGCGGGTGGAGCAGTGCGGGCAACAGCCAGGGGACGGTGTTGGCTTTGCCGCAGCGCTACGTGGAGTACCAGTTGCAGCTGAGCACGAGCAACACGCAGGCCAGCCCGCTGGTCAACGCGGTGACGCTGGGGTACGGACCAGCGTCCACGTCGCCGACGGCCACGAATACGGCTATTCCACCCACGGTCACGCCGACCCTCACGAGGACGGCGACGAGCACGGCTACACGGACGTTCACGCCTAGCGTGACCGGCACGCCGGTGCCGCCCACGGCAACTTTGACGGGCACATCCGTCCCGCCGACGGCTACGTGGACGTTCACACCTACCGTGACGAACACGCCGGTGCCGCCGACGGCCACGAATGCTCCTACGGCGACATCGACCAATACGCTCGTGCCACCCACGGCTACCACTGTGCCGACGGCGACACCCACGCTGGTAATCAGTGGGAGCCTGGTGCAGACGAGCTACACGGACTTCAACCAGGCGTGTGCGGTAGTGAGCAACGCGCACGTGAACGACCTGGGAGGAGGAGCGGTGGGACTGGCGGCGACGTTGGTGGAGGACTTCACAGGGACAGGGCTGAATGCGAGCACCTGGTCTTCGGGATCGTGGAGTGGAGGGAGCTATACGCCGACGGTGGGTGGAAGCATCCTGACGCTGTCGGGAGGGGGATACGTGCGCTCGCAGGCCACGTATACGCACGGGACGGTCGAGGCGCAGGCGCAGTTTGGGGCGGGAGCCTGGCAGCACATCGGGTATGGATCGGACGGGTTTGCGAACAACCGCTACCTGTTGTTCAGCACGTATGATGGGAGCAGCAATCACCTGTATGCGCGGGTGAGCAACGGAGGGACGGAGCAGCGGGTTGACATGGGGGCGATTCCGAGTGGGATGCACCGCTACACGATAGACTGGAGCGCGGTGAATGCGAGCACGGACCAGGTGAACTTCTACCTGGATGGGGTGTTAGTGGCGGGGCCGCTGCAGGTGAGCAGCAGCGGGTTGAGCGGGCTGTACGCGTACCTGTCGAATAATGGCGCGGCGACGCTACAGGTCGATGGGGTAATTGCGGCGCCGCCATACGTGGCGAGCGGGAGCTACACGAGCTGCGCGCTGGACGCGGGCGCAGGAGAGCAATGGCAGACGCTAGGTTGGGATACGACGCTGGCGAGTGGGACGGGGGTGGGAGTGCAGGTGCGCACCTCGGCGGACGGGAGCACGTGGAGCGGGTGGAGCAGTGCGGGCAACAGCCAGGGGACGGTGTTGGCTTTGCCGCAGCGCTACGTGGAGTACCAGTTGCAGCTGAGCACGAGCAACACGCAGGCCAGCCCGCTGGTCAACGCGGTGACGCTGGGATATACGTCTTCCGTTACACCGCCCACGGCTACGGCTTTACCGCCGACCGCAACCGCCACGGCTACTGCCTTGCCGCCCACGGCCACGGTCACAGCCACAGCGACGCGCACTGCTACGGCTCTGTCGTTGACCGCCACGAACACACCGGTACCTCCATCGCCGACGGCGACGAGCAATCTGTTGTCGCCCACCGCCACGCCTACGAGAACGCCAACGGCCACGAGGACGCCGACTGTCACAAGGACGCCGACGCGCACAGCAACGCCCACTCGTACAGGAACAGCGACGCGCACAGGAACGGCGACGCGCACGAGCACGCCCACCCGTACCAGCACGCCTATTCCGCCTACCGCTACTGCGACCAATACGCCTCTTCCGCCCACACCGACACGGACACCAACAGCAACGGCTGTGCCTCCGACACCGACGAATACTCCTATCGCGGCGGTATTTCCAAAGAACGGCGTTTTGGATAACTTCAATCGCTCCAACGGCTCCATCGGGTCGAACTGGTCTGGCTCAACTTCAGGATACGCTATCAGCTCCAATTTGCTGGGCGTGCTCACGGGCGAGGATATCTACTGGGCCCCCACTTCTTTTGGGGCCAATCTCGAAGTTTTTGTGACCCTTACCCAGATTGACCCGAATGCTAGCGAAGTAGACCTCCTGCTTAAATCTCAATCCAATACCGGGTGGGGCGCTGGATTGATCGAAATCATGTACATTCCTGGCCAGAGCCTGATCCAGGTGTTGACCTTTACGACAAGCCAGGGTTGGGTGCAACGAGGGGCGGATATTCCGGTGACCTTTGCGAATGGCGATCAGTTCGGCGCGAATGCCACGGTGGATGGCCAGGTGAACGTGTTCCGGAACGGGGTGTTAATAGGAACAGCGAACATAGTCGCCTGGCCTTTTTATTCCGGGGGCGGTTATATCGGGCTGTGGTACATTCAGGCCGGCAATATGACGCTGGACGATTTTGGCGGAGGAAACAGTTAATCTCGACAAGAATAAGGGGAATGTGACAATGCAGGAAAAATTAAAGAGGGGGGACTGTGTCTGGTCCGTTAATAGCTCTGCTCTTCCAAGGGGGATTGGTGCAAGCAGGCACTTCAACAGCATCGATTCTCGTTGTCGTGAACGATAGCCAAACGTACAAGTGGGGCCACTACCTGGAGGAGATCCTGCGGGCAGAAGGGCTGAACGAATACGATGTCATCGACATTAGCGCGATGACCGCCGACGGATTATCGTCCTATCCGGTGGTGATTCTGGCGCAAACCTCGCTGACCAGCGGCCAGGCCAGTACACTGGCCACTTACGTGAACAGTGGTGGGCGCCTGATCGCCATGCGCCCGGATGCGCAGATCAAGGCCCTGTTTGGCCTGGGCAGTTCGGCCGGGACGCAGAACAACGGCTACCTGGCCATAAACACGACGGCTACGCTGGACGGGGTAGCGCCGGGGGCGGGGCTGGTAACAGACACCTTGCAGATCCACGGAACGGTGGATCGGTATACGCCGGCGGGCGGCACGGTGACACTGGCACAGTTGTATAGCAGTGCGAGCACGGCGACGGCTTATCCGGCGGTGGTGGGAGCGACGTATGGAGCCGGCCGGGGAGTGGCGTTTCTCTACGACCTGTCCAGCAATATCATCTACATGCGCCAGGGGAACCCGACCAATGCCACCTACGTGAGTCCGCAAAGCGGTCTAGCGGGAGACGTGGATGGAGACGGGGTGTTCCGCACGATCGACCTGTTCGAGGCGATCGGAGGGGGATCACCGTGGGTGGATCTGAATAAGATGCCGATTCCGCAGGCGGACGAGCAGCAGCGCCTGTTTGCGCGGCTGGTGAAGCAGATGGCGGCGAGCGTGGAGCCGCTGCCGCAGATGTGGTATTTTCCGGGGACGGCGAAGTCCGTGCTGATCCCGACCGGGGATGCACACAACAACCAGGAGAGTGATTTTCAGTACGAGATGGATAGTGTGAATGCCCATGGGGGGAAGATCACCATCTATCTGACGTCGATCTTCAATCAGCCACCGACGGAGGCCGACGTGCAGACGTGGGTGTCGGAAGGGGACACCTTTGGCATTCATCCGTGGTCGTACAAGCCCGATAGTGATCCCGATTTTAACATTGCCAGCCTGGAGGATGGCTACCGGGTGATGGAATTGTTTTTCGAGAGCACGTACAGCAACGTTACGAGATCGGCGACGGTGAGGAACCATCAGATTGCCTGGGAAGGGTGGACGAGCGCGGCAGAGCTGGCGATCTCGTATGGGATTGCGATGGACACGAGCTTCTACAACTGGGGGCCGTGGCTGCAGAAGCCGGACGGGAGCTGGGCGGACGGGTACGTCACGGGGAGTGGGCTGCCGATGAAGTTCGTGAAGGCGGACGGGACGATCCTGCCGGAGTACCAGCAGTATACGGAGATTGTGGACGAGCAATTGATGAGTGCGGCCACGAATCCGGGCTTCTTGAACGAGAACTTGACGCCTGCGCAAGCGTTGGTGATCACGAAAGCGGAGATAGACGCCAGCCTGGGGGGCTACTATTCGGCGTTGATGACGCAGTTTCACGTGGATTATTATGATGTTGGGACGCAGCCGTGGGCCGAAGGGGTGATGGACTATGCCAATAGCAAAGGGGTGCCGATCTGGAACGCGGACCAGTGGCTGAGCTTCACCCAGACGCGCCACGATGCTAATTATTCGAATATCGTTTGGAGTGGTACGAATAATCTTCTGACTTTTAACCTGGTTTCATCAGCGACGCCTGGCGTGACCCTGACCACGCTCTTGCCGCTGACTTACGCGAACAGAGACTTGAATTCAGTGAGCGTGGACGGCCACGCGGTTGCTTTTCAACAGGAAACCATCAATGGGATGGACGTGGCTTTCGTGAGTATAGCCGCCGGGAATCACAGCTTCACTGCTGCCTACCAACCCCAGGGACCCAAAGCAGACGTTTCGGTCGATATTAACGGATCACCAGATCCGGTAGCGGCCGGAAGTTCATTGACCTATACGATTAATGCCGGTAATTCCGGGCCTGATTCTGCTTCAGGTGTGACCCTCACGGATACTTTACCCAATAAGGTAAGTTTTGCTTCGGTTTCTTCTTCCCAGGGAACCTGCAGCGGGACTACCACGATCATCTGTAATCTGGGTACGTTGAATGTGGCGGATGCGGCAACCATTACCCTTAAGGTAACCGTCGATCCGTCTGCCCGCGGAAGCTTATCGAATTCAGCAACGATTTCTTCGAATGAATACGATCCGTTGGATAGCAACAATACCGGGACGGCCAGCGTCGCCGTAAACGGGCAGGTAGATCTCGATATCACGAAATCCGATTCGGTATCTCCACAGTCGGTTATCGCCGGAAATACAATGGCCTATTCCTTGAACATAACTAATTCCGGCCCCAGTTCTGCTACTGGCGTGCAAGTGACTGACTTGCTCCCTGATGGCGTGACTTACAGTCAGGCTCAGGGCAGTGGTTGGAATTGCAATGCTTCAAATGGCACGGTTACGTGCACCCGGTCGAGCCTGGGTGTGACCTCTACCCCTTCAACGATTACAGTGAACGTGACGGTAAACCCTGATCAAACAGGGTCGCTGGCGAACACGGCCGGTGTCTCATCCAATGAGCCGGATTCCACGCCGGGCAACAATACCAGCAATACAGTGACGACGAACGTAATAGCGCAGGCGGACCTGGGGATCAGCCAGAGCGCTGCTCCCTCGCCGGTGGATGCGGGAATGAACCTGACTTATACCCTGAAAGTGAGCAACGCCGGTCCGAGCACGGCCGGTAACGTGATCGTGACGGATACGTTGCCGACGCAGGCGGATTACGTGAGCGCAGGCAGCAGCGACTCGAGCTGGGCCTGCGGCCAGGCGAGCGGCGTGGTCACGTGCACGCGCACGAGCCTGGTGGTGGGGGATGCCGGGGATATCAGCGTGGTGGTGAAGGCACCCGTAGCGGGTGGGACACTATCTAACGCGGTATCGGTAAGCGCGGATACCAGCGACCCGGTGGCAGAGAACAACATGCCGGCAGCGTTGGAGACGTCGGTGCTGGCGGCAGATCTTTCCATCAACGGCGCGGGCAGTCCCGAGCCGGTGCCGGTGGGGGGAATGCTGACTTACGCGTTGAACGTGAGTAATAGCGGGCCGAGTGATGCCAGCAACGTGCAAGTGAGTTACTCGCTTCCAGCAGGGGTAAGCTACGTTGGGGGATCGGGCACGGGTTGGACGTGTGACCAGGTGAGTGGTGTGGTGACCTGTACTCTGACGGATGCTCTTGTTGCCGGGAATTCGTCCACGCTTTCCCTCCAGGTCAGTGTTCCTGATCAGACCGGATCGTTTACGGCTGTTTTTGAAGTATCCTCGGCCACCCCCGAAGCGGACAATTACAATAACAAGACGAATATCAGCACTTCCGTCTTGATGCTTTATTGGTTCCCTCTTGTACATCGATAAGTAAATTAACGTTGAGATTTGGTGGAAGAAAATCGTAATCGTTGAAGTAAGGTTCAGCTTCGTTTTCCATTGAACTTCAAAGAAAGGGAGAGGACAAAATGAGAGGGAATATTTTGAAACATCTCAACAGCTTGCTGGGCATATCCTTGCTGCTTTTCGTCATCCTTTCTGTGCCAGCCCAAATTGTTACCGCCGCGAATAGGGCAATTCCCCAAGAGAATGGTCTGAGTTGCCCTGTATTGGATAATCTACACGTTCAGGATGGGGGAGCCAGTTGGCCCATAGAGTTGGCGGCCACGTTATCCGATGATTTTTCGAGCAGCACCTTGGATTTGGGAAAATGGACGTCTGGAGCATGGGCCGAGGGCCAAACCTTCACCCCAGATTTAACGACTACGCCGGGCGAATTGACTATTGGTCCGAACAGTGAAAATGGGGGCTGGGTGCGCTCCGTGGGTACATTTACGCACGGGGAGATGCAAGTTACCGCGCAATTCACGGGGGATGCCTGGCAAAATATCGGCTTTGCGTCTGATGGATTTGCGAATGAACAATTTCTGTTGTTCGGCACCAGCACCTATGCGGGTGAAGTGACGGGCGATCTTTATGCCCGTGCGAACTTTACCTCTGATGTATACAGCGAGCAGGATGTGGATTTAGGCGCAATTCCATCGGGAATGAATAACTATCGTATCGAGTGGACGGTGAATAGTGCGGATTTTAGCCAGGATGTAGCGACCTTCTA
This sequence comes from uncultured Chloroflexia bacterium, assembly GCA_963702935.1. Taxonomy (GTDB): domain Bacteria; phylum Chloroflexota; class Anaerolineae; order Anaerolineales; family Anaerolineaceae; genus DAOTWA01. The sequence goes on along the minus strand of OY969772.1, from coordinate 4,456,861 downwards.
CATCAATGGGGTGCAGAAGGCCCAACTCTTTGTGCCTAATAGTGGTTTACCGGCCTATTATTTGTATCTATCGAATAATGGAGTGGGAACTTTAAGCGTTGATTACGCTCAAGCAGCCCCAACTTATGTCGCTTCGGGTACCTATACGAGCTGCGTATTGGATGCAGGCGCGGGCATGGCATGGAAAACGCTAGACTGGAACGCAACGGCACCTGCTGGCACTACCTTGACGGTGAAAACTAGCACCTCTCCGGATCAGACGACCTGGAGTGCATGGTCGCCTGTGAGTGCCAGCGGTGATGCCATCGACCAGCCTGATCGGTACATGCAATACCAGTTGACTCTGACCAGCGATGGCTCTGCTACCCCCCTGGTAAATTCGGTGACCCCAACTTCAGGAAATGGCCAAGTGAGCCTGACGATCATGAAATCGGGGCCCGACTCCGTTGATCTGGGAGGTGATCTGACCTATACTCTGACAGTTAGTAATGGTGGCCCAAACTGGGCCACGTCTCTAACGGTAATGGACACCTTGCCGGGCGGAGTCAGCCTGGTGAGCGCCTCGGGTGGCGGTTGGGATTGCAGCACGTCCACAACGGCGTTAGCTAAATGCACGCTGGATACCTTGAAGGTGACCACGGCGCCAGTCATCACAATCAACGCCACGGCCCCGATGGTGGAGGGAAGCCTCTCCAATATAGCTTCGGTGGCTTCTGAATTCCCGTCTGACAGCGGCACCAGCAACACAGTGGCGACGAACGTAATAGCGCAGGCGGACCTGGGGATCAGCCAGAGCGCTTCTTCTCCGTCAGTCAATGGGGGGGCCAACCTGACTTACACCTTGAAAGTGACCAACAACGGTCCAGATACGGCTAAAAACGTGAGCGTGACGGATACGTTGCCGACGCAGGCGGATTACGTGAGCGCAGGCAGCAGCGACTCGAACTGGGCCTGCGGCCAGGCGAGCGGCGTGGTCACGTGCACGCGCACGAGCCTGGTGGTGGGGGATGCCGGGGATATCAGCGTGGTGGTGAAGGCACCCGTAGCGGGTGGGACACTATCTAACGCGGTATCGGTAAGCGCGGATACCAGCGACCCGGTGGCAGAGAACAACACGCCGGCAGCGTTGGAGACGTCGGTGCTGGCGGCAGATCTCTCCATCAACGGCACAGGCAGTTCTGAGCCGGTGCCGGTGGGGGGAATGCTGACTTACGCGTTGAACGTGAGCAATAGCGGGCCGAGTGATGCCAGCAATGTGCAAGTGAGTTACTCGCTTCCAGCAGGGGTAAGCTACGTTGGGGGATCGGGCACGGGTTGGACGTGTGACCAGGTGAGTGGTGTGGTGACCTGTACTCTGACGGATGCTCTTGTTGCCGGGAATTCGTCCACGCTTTCCCTCCAGGTCAGTGTTCCTGATCAAACCGGATCCATGACAAGCACATTTGATGTGTCATCAGACGTAATGGATCCGCATATTGACGATAATGAAAGCAGTGTCTCCAGCACTGTTATCGTGCTCGTCTATTTGCCAACCATTATGCGATAATCTCAAATTCAGAATCTCTGAGCCAATGGGTCTGGGCGTTCTATTCTTTTTCAATTGGGCCATGGATCCCGACCTCGTTGGCACTGTGCATAGAAGCAAAACAATCGTTTGAGAATATAGGGAATTTTGCGATGAAAAAGTATTTCCCCTGGATTTTTCTTCTGGCCATTTTGGTAATCTTGATACTGGGGGGTAGATCGCTATTGGTGCAACTTACCGGGAAAAACATTCAATCTGAACGTGCGAGCGCCATTTCTGTCTTAGCGGCGTTGAGCGAGACGCCGCCGAGCCAGTCTTCCACTGCGAATGCGCTGGCTCTCACTGGCGCCAGTCCGGATTATTTGCCGTTGGTCATCAAACAGCCTACTCTGGTTCCTGTCACCCCCCCTCTCCCTACTTCTACCCCCACATTTACTTCTATTCCTACTACTGCCTCTACCTCCCTGCCAGTAGAAAGCACGACGGCGTTTGCGATTGGCTTGGGCGGAGCGGACGTGATCCCACACCAAATCGTGCGCGCTAATGACGATCGCTTGTACGTTTTCGGTTGCTATGGGGACATGTCTTCTCAGCTCAATGCCTATTGGACAACTTCAGCCGGTTTGCCCAACAGTGGCAGTGATTTTACCGGTTCCTTGGAGATTAACGACAGCGCCGACATCCTTGCGGTGGAGGTGGTTTACGACGGCGCGCAGACCATCCACGTGCTGACGAGCGGCCAGGATGGCAAGATCAAGGACCGTCTGTTCGACCTCAGTACACATAATTACCGTTCTGAGAAAGTTTTGGGTACGGACGGCGCGACAGTGAATGGGAAATATGCCGGTAGCAGTGGACTGTCGGCCATGATGGCTCGAAACGGCCGCCTGGACGTTGTTCACTGGACGAACGACAACCACATCCTCTTCCGCTCGTACACCTACGATGTTTCCACGGACACATTAACCCCGGTGGAAGGCCCTACCCAAGTGGATACCGGCGGTAGCGCCAACCACCCGGCCCTGGCGATCTCTCCAACCGATGGCTCGGTGACGGTAGCGTGGGTGTCGCAGATGAGCACTCCGGCCCAAATCCTGAGTCGCACGGAGGCTTCGGGAAGTTGGGGAACGGTTCAAGTGGCCAGCACCGCGCCGGTATGGATGAGCACCGATTGGGGCATTAACATCGATCAGGGGCCCAGCCTGCTGATTACGCCCGATGGCGTCAAGCGTCTAGCCTACATCGAGGATTTTCGTACCATGGATCCTAACGATTACGGGCGGGTGCACTACGTGACCGACAGTGGGTCGGGCTGGGTAGATCAATACACCGGGTTCTACTCTCACGATCCGGCCCTGGCAGTGAATTCAGCCGGTCAAATCTACATCATTGGCCACGGCCACCCCTTGAATTCGGTTTGTGCAAGCATGTTGGATATGTGTTTCTATAGGAGTAACGGCAATACGAATTGGACGCAGAAGATCTTGATCGCTCACCAGGGAAACCAGTCCTTCGATTCCAGCCCCTCGGTGAAATGGTCGATCGTGGGGCTCAACCGGCCTGAAGCAATCGAGGTAGTGTTTGCCGAGGTTGGAGAGGGATATTCTTACCCGGTCTATTATTACGGACGGATTGATTAGCTGGCCCATTGTGGATCGGCTTTTCTCGTATGAATAAGGGGAGGTTTACGAGTGAAGCAATGGCTGAAACCTCTTGGCGGAATTGCACTTTTCATCATTCTGGCAGTTATCGTTCTATATGCCTGTTTTGCGAATCTGGGCCAATATCCGGTTATATCTGGCTTCGACGAAGGCATCTATCTTCAATTTGCCCAGAATCTCGCCCAATATAACCAATATGCTTCGTTGAGCGGCGGGCAGTTTTACCCATTGGACCCCGTGGGAGGCACCGGGCCAACCCTCATCTTGCCTGTGGCTGTGGCTCTGTCGGCCAGCCAGGGCAGCCTTGAGGCGGCGCGGCTGGTGATGGCGCTGTATCTCCTGGCGACAGTGGCGGCCGTCTACCTGCTGGTGAAGCAGGTGAGTGGCTGGCTCTCGGCGGTCTTGAGCGTGCTGCTATTCCTGGTGGCCGGCGTTGCCACCTATGACACGCTGTGGTTGGGCCGGCAGGTGCTCGCGGAAATCCCTGCCCTGGCATTTTTCTTATGGGGGCTGTGGGCCTGGCTCAAGAGCTGGAAGGGGTCGCGGGGATGGTTGTTTCTCAGCGCCGCCTTGTTGGCATTGGCCATCATCACCAAGAATCAACTGCTCCTGCTGGTTTTTCCGGCCCTCTTCCTGCTGGCGATCGCCGACCACTTCTACTATCGCCAGCTTTCCTGGCTGGATTTCGCTATTCCCGTGGGGGGCTTGTTGGTGGGGTACGCTTCCTGGCAGCTCATTTCCTGGCTGATCGTTGGGCCGGCCGCCTGGCCGGCTTACGCCCAAGAGGTAAGCGCCCTCACCAGGGCCAGCTTCATGCATTTTGGCCTTTCGCAGTGGAAGGCAAACTTGAAGGCATTCCTCAGTGGCAGCGTTCCCTGGCTGCTGAGCCTGGCGGCGATCCTCTACGGCCTGTCCCTGGGTAGAAAAAAGGGCCGGGCAGGTTTGGAACAGGTCGTTTTGCCCCTGCTGGCTGCCATCGCCCTGGCGAACTTCCTGATCTTCAACCTGCCCTGGCCGCGCTACCTTTACCTGCCTCTAGCGCTTTCGGCGCTGGTTGCCGGTATTTTCATCCTGGATGCCTCCCGATGGATCGCAGCACGATTGAAGTTGACCGGATTGTGGACGGGGGCGATCGTAGCCGTGGCGATGATTATTTCGGTCGGGCCCAGTTTCGTAGGCGATTTCCAGGCTATAAGGACTACGCACAACACCGATGCCTCGGTGTTTGCGGCTGCCCTGGACCGGAGGGTGCCCAAAGGCGATGAAGTATTGACTTGGGAGTGGGAGGTGGAGTTCTACAGCCACAGTAATTTCGTAAACCCCCCCTATCGTTTGTTCCCTGCTTTATTGGAACAGATCTATAATCAACGCACCGAACCGATCCTGGCGCAGCCCCGCATCCCGGGCAATATCCAATATCTGGTGGTGGGCCCGTTTGACGAGCAGGTTAAGGTTTTCGATAGGGAGATAGCTTCCCGGCACCCCAAGTCCCTGGTGAGCGTCGGACCTTATACGCTGTATCAATTAGCAACGCAAACTCAATGAAAAAAAGCACGGGCGCAACCCTTTCTGGCGAAAGCGCCCGTTTGCTCATAAAGGTTCTATGAAGAGATTCTCGTTTATCGTCTTGCGCAACTCGGCTTTTGGCATGGCAGCCCAGATCTTGATCAAGGTGCTGTCGTTTGGGTTCTCGGTGCTCATCGTACGTCGCTTGGGCGCAGGGGACTTCGGCCAGTATTCCGCGGTAATCGCTTTTGGGGTCACTTTCTCGTTTATCTCCGACCTGGGCCTCAGCCCGTACGCCGTGAGAGAGATTGCCCGGCTGCGCGACAAATCGGACGGCCTGGAGCAGGCCGAAGTGATGTACGGGAATATCATCCGCCTGAGGGTGATCCTGTCGGTCGTCACCATCGTCTTGCTGGGCTTCACTGCTGTGGTGACGCACAGGCCGCTGTATTTGATCGGAGCGATCCTGCTGAACGGCTTGGGGCTGCTGATCTATAGCGTGCAGGGCGCAAGCGATGCGGTTCTGTCCGGCTTCGAACGCCTGGATATCTCTTCGGGCGCGAAGGTCTTCAACCAGCTCACCTTCGTGGTGGTTGGCGCAGTGGTCTTGTTGTTGGGCCTGGGGTACTACGGCCTGATCGTTGCGGGTCTCCTGGGCGTGGGGGTCATGGCGATCGTTTGCTGGTATGGAGTGCGCTCCCTGGGCGTACACCCGTTGCCGCCCCGCCGCCAGGACTGGTCCGGATTGTTAAAAGCCAGCCTGCCTTTTGGGATCATCACCTTCGCGTTGGGCCTGTCCTATAAGTTCGACACGGTGCTGCTGTCCATCTATCGCGGGGACCTCGAGACGGGGTATTACAATGCCGCCTACAACCTGGTCTTTTCGGCGGTGATATTCTCGAACGTGATCAACACGGCCCTGTACCCTTCGCTCACCCGGCAAGCGTCCAGCTCGCCAGATCACCTGCCAAGGATCTACGAGCGCACTTTGCGCTATCTCATGGTGATCGCGCTGCCGATTACCGTAGGCGTGTGGGCTCTGGCCAGCCAGCTCGTGCCCTTTTTGTATAAGGCCGATTACATGCCGGCCATTCCGGCCCTGCAAATCGTCATCTGGGTCGTGCCGCTCATGTTTGCGACGGAGTTCCTGGGGTATATCGTGGTGATTGCCAATCAGGAGCGCATCGTGGCGCGTTCGGTTACCCTGAGCACGGCGTTCAACATCCTGGTGAACCTGTTCCTGGTGCCGCGTTACGGGTTCCACGCGGCAGCGATCATGACGGTGGCCACCGAAGCGATCCTGGTGGCGCAATACGTGTGGACGCTGCGCGCGCAGATCGCCCAGATCAACCTGAAAACCGGCGTGGCTCTGCCCTTGCTGGCGGCTTTGACGATGGGCGGAGTATTATTGCTCGTGCGCTCGCAAGTGCCTTTGTTGTCCAGCATCACCATCGGCGCCGCAGTTTATTTCGTCATGCTGGCGCTGTTAGGGGTGGTGGGAGTAGAAGACTTGCGCTTTGTACGAGAGCTGCGTTCGGCCCCGGACACGGCCAGCGGGCAATAAAGGCGCATCAAGGCCGGGGCGACGAGATGCGCATAGCCATTTTTCATAACCTGCATTCTGGCGGGGCAAAGCGAGTGGCGGCCGATCACTTCCGCTGGCTTGGTTTGAGCCACGATGTTTGCATGTTCAGCCTGGCAGGCGCCGACCAGGACTTTGCCATGCAGAAACCGGGCCACGCAGAGGGGTTTACGACGCTGGACGGGCACCTCCTGCGAATGGCCAGGAGCCCTTTTGGCCGGATCAATCCGCTCTTGCGCACGATCAATTTGACCCGCCTGGCGGCAGCCGAGCGGAAGATGGCGGCTTTGATCGATGGGCAGGGGTTCGACGTGGCGCTAGTGCATCCCAGCCAGGCGACGCAGGCGCCCTATGTGCTACAATTCTTGCGCACCCCGACGGCTTATTATTGCCACGAGCTGCCGCGCAGACTTTACGAAAGGCCCGTGCCGCGTCCTTATGGGAAGCGCAGCGCCCTTCGCCGGGCGATCGACCGGGTGGACCCCTTGCCTTTTCTTTATGACGAAGCCCTGCGTTCTGCGGATCGGAAAAATGCCATGCAATCCTCCTCTCTGATCGCCAATTCCCAGTATACCCAAGGCAACGTCTTGCGCGCTTATGGGCGAGAAGCCGAAGTGTGTTCTCCGGGCATCGACACGCAGTTCTTCCAGGCAAAAAAAGAGGAGCGGGAAGGCTTTGTGTTATCGGTGGGGGCGCTGACGCCCTTGAAGGGCTTCGATTTTATCATCGAGTCGGTCGCCACTCTGCCCGACTCAGCGCGCCCGAACGTGGTGATCATCAGCAATTATCAGGAGCCGGAGGAATTGAATTACCTGAAAGGGCTGGCTCAGGCGTTAAGCGTGCGCGTCGAATTCCTGGCAGGCATCCCGGACGCCGAGCTGCTCACCTGGTACGCAAAAGCCGGCTGTGTGGCCTACGCTCCCATCCGCGAGCCGTTGGGCTTGATCCCCCTGGAGGCGATGGCCGCCGGAGCGCCGGTAGTCGGCGTGGAGGAGGGGGGCGTCAAGGAGACCGTGATCTCCGGCGTCACCGGCCTTCTCGCTGCGCGCTCGCCGGCTGCGTTCGGGCAGGTCCTGGCGGAAGTGCTCGATCAGCCGGCGTACGCGCAACGGCTGGGCGATTCTGCCCGCCAGTACGTGCTGGAAAATTGGACCTGGCCCAAGCGCATCGGCCAGCTCGAAGCCTGCCTGGCCAGGGCCGCTGCCCGGCCGGCCTGGAGCTGAGGAGACTGCGTGCCGCCGCGAGTCGTCATCATCCTGCTTTCCTACAATCACCCTGAGCTTGACTCTGGCCTGCCTCGCTTCCCTGTCGAAGATCGACTATCCCGCCTATGAGATGCTCGTGGTGGATAATGGGTCAACCGACGGGGCCGCCGAGGAGATTCGCGGAAAGTATCCCCAGGTGGGTTTTATTCAGAACGAGACGAACCTCGGTTTTGTAGGCGGCAATAATATCGGCCTGAGCTACGCGCAGAGCGTGGCGGCAGACTACGCCCTGCTGCTCAATAACGATACCGAAGTAGCGCCCGATTTTCTGAGCCGCCTGGTCTCTGCGGCGGAAGCAGATGCGAGCATCGGCGTGGCGGGTCCCACGATCTATTATTATGACCGGCCCGACGTGGTGTGGTCCGCAGGGGGCGCCATCGATTGGAAGCGCGGCTCCACGCGCATGGTGGGCCTGGACGAGACCGATCGCGGCCAGTTTGGCCGGGAAGCGCGCCCGATGGATTTCGTAACGGGGTGCGCGCTGCTGGTCAAGATGCCGGCGGTGAGCCGGGCGGGCGCGTTGGACGAGCGTTTCTTCGCTTATTACGAAGAGACAGAATGGTGCGTGCGCATAGCCAGAGAAGGCTTTCAAATCGTGCACGTGCCGCTCTCTAAAGTCTGGCATAAGATCTCGCCCGTCTCGCGCGCGGCTTCACCCAGCGTGCATTATTACATGACCCGCAACCGGCTGCTGTTCCTGCATCTCTCCCGAGCCGGGTGGCAGGCTTGGGCGCACACATTGTTCGGGGAGTATCTGCGCACCCTGTTGAGCTGGAGTCTCAAGCCCCAATGGAAGGGGCAGGCCCTTCAGCGTGATGCCATGTTGAAGGGTATCAAGGATTACCTCACCGGCCACGAAGGCCGCGCTACCTGGTCATGAGCTTGAATCTGGTTTGATTTATGCGAATTCTATTTCTCTCTCGCTGGTTTCCCTATCCGCCGGATAACGGCGCCAGGATGCGCGTCTACAACCTGCTTACGCACCTGGCCCGCCGCCATACGGTGGATTTGATCTCGTTCACGGAAGGACGCCTCGAGAAAGAGCAGTTAGAGGAGATGCAGCGCTCGTGCCGGAGCGTCGCTTCGGTCGCCTACCGTCCGTTCCAGGCCGGGCGCGCGAAAGCCATGTTAGGGTTGTTTTCTTCCCAACCTCGTTCGGTGGTGGATACGTTCAATCAGGAGATGATGGATGCAGCTTACCAGGCCGCCTCACGGGAAACGTACGACCTGGTGATTGCTTCGCAAATCGATATGGCGCCCTACGCGCTGGCGGCGCCGGGCGCCCATAAATTATTGGAGGAGCTGGAGCTCACCAATATCTATGGGCTGTATGCCGGCGAGCGGCGTCCTCTCCACAAGCTGCGCCACAGCCTGACCTGGATCAAGCTCTCCCGTTACGTGGCCGGGCTTTTACGCACTTTCGACGGCTGCACGGTGGTCTCGGAGCCGGAGCGTAGGGCTGTGCTGAAGGCGGCCCCAGGCTATCAGGCGTTGTGTGTGCTTCCCAATGGGGTCAACGTCGGCGATTACGAGCGGGCCGACCCCCAGGCGTTGGAGCAGGATAGCCTGATCTATTCAGGAGCGCTGACCTACCAGGCAAACTTTGAAGCGATGGAATACTTCTTGCGCGAGATCTACCCTGCTATCCTGGCCAGGAGACCGAAGGTGAGACTGTACATTACCGGAAAAACTGAAGGCGTCCCCCTGGAGCGATTAGCGCACCGGGAGCAGGTCGTCTTCACCGGATACCTGCAAGATATCCGTCCACGCCTCTCGCGTAGCTGGGTTAACGTCGTGCCGTTGATCACCGGAGGCGGCACACGCTTGAAGATCCTCGAATCGCTGGCAGCCGGGACGCCGGTCGTAGCCACCACGAAAGGAGCTGAAGGTTTGGAATTGACCCCAGGGCGAGACCTGTTGGTCGCCGATGCGCCCGCCGATTTTGCCGAAGCCGTGCTGCGGGTGTTGGGGGATCGCGCGCTACGGGAACAGCTCGCCAGCCACGGGCGCGCCACTGTGGCGGCCAATTATGATTGGCAACCGATTGCGCAACGGTTCATCGATTTCATCGAGGAGACCGTAGCGCTGGATGCGCCTTCTCGCTGGCAGCGGAGCTTAAGCACCAATGTCTGAAATCGATCATGAGAGATTGAACGGACGAGGAGGGGTCTCGGAATGGGGTCGGGCGATCCTATCCTCCTTTGAGGTACACCGGGGAACGTGGCTGCGCATCGGCGTAGTCTCGATCACACTGCTTTACGTGGCGGGATTGAGCGTCCTGGTAGCCACAAAGCCCGTGCTGTACGCCATCATCCTGGCCGGGCTGCCACTGGCGATCGCTTTCGTGCTGTTCATCCAGAATCGCTTAGACCTGGCGCCGGCGTTGCTGTTGTTCGTGGCGGCTTACGTCCCCTTGAGCCTGCCCACAGGCACCGGCAGCCGCCTGGTCGCCAGCCTGATCCTGGCCAGCGGCTTTTTTGGGTTGTGGATATTGAGGATGATCGTGGTAGACAAACACTTCCACTTCATGCACACTCCATTGAACGTCCCGGTAGTCGGCTTTTCAGTTGCCGTGGCCATCTCTCTGGTGTGGAGCCTCATTTTCCGCGACCCAAACGTATATGTGCCGCCTTCATTCATCTTCGTGCAGCTCGCTTCGCTGTTAGTGATGGTCATTTCGCCGGCGGTGATGTTGTTGGTTGGGAATAAGGTGCACGAAGACAAATATTTAAAAATAATGGCCGCGCTCATGATCAGCGTGGGCTTCTTCGGCCTGATAGAAAGCATCACCCACGTCAATTTGCCGGTGAACAGCTTTGGGCTGGCGGGAATGTGGATCGTGGGCTTAAGCACAGCCATTGCGTGCTTCGACAAGAAATTGCCGCTGGTTGGGCGTGGCGCATTGGCCCTGGTGGCGCTTCTGTGGATTTATTATAGCTTCGTCCTCAACCTTTCGTGGATTGCCGGTTGGCTGCCCGGATTTGTAGCTGGCGGAGTGGTGATTTTCTTGCGCTCGAAAAAGCTCCTGGTCGTTTTACTGGCAGTCCTGGCAATTTATGCGGTGCTGAATATCAGCCGCATTAATAGCGACCTGGCTATCGAAACCCTCACCAGCGGCGACACGCGGGTGAGCGCCTGGGAGGTCAACTGGAGATTCACCAGCCAGCATATCCTGTTCGGGATGGGGCCTGCCGGTTATACAATTTATTACATCACCTACACCCCCACGGATGCCATGGCCACGCATAGCAACTACATCGATATCCTGGCCGAGACCGGGGTGGTTGGGTCGTTCTTTTACCTGGCGATCTTTGCGGTGCTGCTTTGGAGGGGAACGGTCGTCTATTTACGTCTACGGAGAAAGCGCGATTTTCGGGAAGCTCTCGTGGTGGCTGCCCTGGGGGGGACGATAGGCTGCCTGGTGATCATGGCGTTTGGGGACTGGTTGATCCCATTTGCTTATACACAGACGATTGAAGGATTCAATTATTCGGTTTATAATTGGATATTCATGGGGACGATTTTGTCCCTGGATTTTATAACTCGTCCTAAAAGTATAGAGGCCTAGGGGGTACGTCAAAATGCCGGCGGTCTCGGTGATTATCGTTAATTGGAATACTTCCGCGTTGTTGGATCGATGCCTGAGCGCTCTCTATGGCGGCGCCGATGGCTTTGACCTGGATGTGTGGGTCGTGGATAACGCTTCCAGCGACGACAGCGTGGCCTTCACGCGCAATAAATTCCCTCAAGTGAAGATCCTGGAGAACCAGGAGAACCTGGGCTTTGCCCGCGCCAACAACCTGGGCATCAAGGCTTCCCGGGGAGAATACATCCTGCTGCTGAACACGGATGCATTCTTGTTCGAGGGCACCCTGGCGGCCCTCGTTCGAAGGATGGAAGAATATGCGGATACAGGCGCGGCGAGCTGCAAGCTGCTTTACGAGGATGGGAGCTTGCAGCGCTCCTGCCAATCTTTTCCAACGGTCGCGACAGAGTTATGGCAGTGCCTTTACCTGGATAAGCTATTCCCTGAAAGCCGGGTGTTTGGAAAGTATATGATGACCTATTGGCCGATGGACGATTTCAGGGAAGTGGACGTGGTCATGGGCGCCTGCATGTTATTGCGGCGCAAAGCACTGGACGAGATCGGGCTGTTGGACGAAAGCTTCTTCATGTATTCCGAAGAAGTCGACCTGTGCTACCGTTTGAAGAAAGCCGGCTGGAAAGTCCGCTACGTCCCTGAGGTTCAAGCGACGCACATTTGGGGCGGTTCCTCCCGCCAGGTGCCGGTCGAAACGATGCTTCGCCTGTATAAAAGCCGCGTCCAATTCTTTCGCAAGCATTACGGGGTCGTGTCAGCTACCTTCCTGAAATTGGTGTTATACTTCGAGAGCGTCCTCCGCATCGCAGGGGGTTATTTTATTTATGGCGTTTTTCAAAAGCGTAGCCTCTTACAAAAGGCTCAAAGCTACCAACGCCTTATCGGCACTGTGTGGGCATTTTGATCTATGCATATCCTGCTCCTGACGCAGGTCTTGCCTTACCCGCCCGATAGCGGTCCGAAGGTCAAGACGTGGAACGTGATCAAATATCTTTCCCGGCAGCACGAAATAACGCTGGCGTCGTTCGTACGCGGCGACCAGACGGGCGATGTCGAGCATCTGAAAAAGTACTGCTACGCGGTACATACCGTCGAGATGGAAAGGGAGATCGCCTTCGACGCCATGGCCTTGCTGGAAAGCCTGCTCACCGGTATCCCGTGGGTGATCACCCGCGACCGACGCGATGCTATGTTCGGCCTGGTGGAACGGCTGGCCAGAGAGACCCATTTTGACGTGGTACACGCCGACCAGCTCAACATGGCGCAATATGCGGAGCGTGTCCCTGATGCTCGGAAGGTGCTGGACGACCACAATGCGCTCTGGCTGCTTTACAAAAGAATGGCGAGGACGACCCGCTTCGGAGCGAAGAAATACCTCTTCGAGCGCGATTGGCGCCGGCTACGGAGTTACGAGGGACAGATCTGCCGGAGCTTCGACGCCGTAACCGCGGTCAGTGAAGAGGACAAGGTCGCCTTGGGAGAAGCTGCTGGAAATGTCGACAACATTTCGGTGGTCCCCATCGCGGTGGATACCCAGGAGGTCAGACCTATCGAACGTGACCCGGCAGCAGATCATATCCTTCACATCGGCACGATGTTCTGGCCTCCAAACGTCGACGGGATTCTGTGGTTCGCCCGGCAGGTTTATCCGCTGATCAAGGAAAAACGGCCGGGAGTGACTTTCGATGTGGTGGGCGCTCGACCGCCAGCCGAGGTGCAGGAGCTAGGAAAACAAGACCCGAGCATCCACGTGAGCGGATACGTCGAAGATCCGCAAGCGTATCTACAGCAAGCCGGGGTCATGGTGGTGCCGCTGCGCGCCGGCGGTGGCATGCGGGTGAAGATCTTGAACGCGCTGGCGCAGGGACTGCCTATCGTCGCCACCACTATCGGTTGCGAAGGGATCGCCCTGGAGAATGGCCGCGACCTTCTCATCGCGGATAAACCGCAAGATTTTGCAGCCGCTACGCTCAGATTGCTCACGGATCGACAGATGGCTGCTGAGCTGGGTTCTAATGGGCGCCGCTTGATCGAGACGACCTATGATTATCAGGTCGCCTGCCGTCCGCTGGATAAGGTGTACAGCAGCGGTTTGTAAGAGCTGGACAGGGGAACGATGAAAAAATATTGGTTGAGTCGTGAGAAAATAAATGGAATCGCGCTGGCGTTGATTCTGTTGGTTAATTACACGTATTTCTTTCCACGCTGGGCAGATAATAACCAAAATTCCCGCCTGGATATGGTGGTGGCCGTTGTCAACGATGGCAGCTTCGTGATCGATAAATACGTTGGCAACACGGTGGATTTCGCTTATTTTGGAGGTCACTATTACAGCGATAAGCCCCCAGGGGCGGCCTTCCTGGGCATCCCGCTGTATGCCGGACTCAAGGTTTTTCTGGACACCCCGGTGGTCAACGGGCTGGTCACACGTCTGGGGAATAACAGCGCTTTCCAGGCTACGTTGAATGCCAGCGGCAGCGGCATTTACGCGGATAAGGTGCGCTTCGCCATCACGCAAGTAGTGCTGACTTTCTTCGTCTCCATCCTGCCTTCGGTGTTGTTGTGCGTATTCCTCTACCTGCTGCTCCTGGGGTTCAAGATCAAACCGCTGGTCAGCGCGGGCGTGGCGCTGTTATACGGCTTGCTGACGCCGGCGTTTGCCTATTCAGACGCATTCTACAGCCACCAGCTCAGCGCCGCTTTGCTGGTGGGAGCCTTCCTCCTGGCGCGCACAGATAAGCCCTTCAGCGTGCCTCGCCTGCTGGCGATCGGTGGGTTGCTGGCGTATGCGGTGATCAGCGAGTATCCCACCGCGTTGATCGCAGGGATCTTGTTCGTATACGTCTTCTACCTGCTCTACCGCCGAAAAGAATGGAAGAAGATCGGTTGGGTGGCCCTGGTGGCGGCGATCGGAGCGGTGGGATTGATGGTGTACAACCAGGCGATCTTTGGCAGCCCGATCAGCCTGGGGTATGACTATTCTGAAAATTGGACCGTCCAGCACCATACCGGCTTCATGAGTCTTACGATGCCGCATTGGGATGCGATCTGGGGGATCACCTTCGGCCTCTTCAGAGGCTTATTCGTCCTTTCCCCTATCTTGCTCCTGGCGCTGCCCGGCTTCATCTTCTGGTGGCGAAGCAAGCGCAATCGCGCAGAATTTTGGGTCTCCCTGGCCAGTATCCTGGCGATGTTCGTCTTCAATTCTTCCTCGATCATGTGGTGGGGTGGGTTCTCGATTGGCCCGCGCTACCTGCTGCCCGGCGTCCCCTTTATGGCGCTGTCCATCGGATTCGCGATCGAGCAATGGGGCAGCAAAGTGTGGTTCAAGGCCCTGGCAGTCCTCTTATCCCTGTGGTCTCTGGTGGCTACCTGGGGACTGACCCTGGCCGGGCAATCTTATCCTCCCGATACGATTGCCAACCCGCTGCTCGACTACGCCCTGCCGAATTGGCTGAGCGGGAATATCGCACGCAATTTTGGCACTTTGCTGAAACTGCGAGGAATCGACGGCCTCTTGCCGTTGGCGGGCATCCTGTTCGTGATCGGGATCGCCTGGTGGCTGGCGCGCTCCTCGGGCGGCGCCAGGCAGCGCAGTTTAGCGAATCTGGAAGTCCACGACGAGGTCAGTTATTCGCATGGCAAATAAGACCGAAGCGCAGATGAATGCGCCGCTGGCGCCACGCGCTCTGACCTGGGCGCTTTCCTGGTCATTGAGCGAGCGCTGGTTCGTGGGCCTGACCATCGCCTTCGTGCTGGTGGTCACCAGCATGCCGTACGTCTACGGGTATTTGTCTACGCCGCCCGGCAAACAGTACATGGGGATCATGCTGGACGTGCCGGACCATGCCCAGTACTTCTCCTGGATGCGGGAGCTGAGCACGGCTAACCTGGCTTCCAACATGATGACGCCGGAAGCGAACCGGCCCGTCTTCTTCAACCTGCTATGGTGGGGGTTGGGGCATTTGAATATGGTGCTGGGGCTGGGCTACGCCGGCATGTTCCAGCTTCTGCGGGTCGTAGCGATTATTTTGTTCTTATTGCTGGCTTACCGGATGTGTAAGTGGTTCCTGAAGGACAGGCTGATGAGTTCAAACAGCCTTCCTGGTGATCGCTTTTACTTCGGGCCTGGGCTGGCTGTTGGTGGCGCTCAAATATATCACCCGGGGGGATTTACTGTTGCCCCTGAACGTATACGTCGCCGAGGGCAACACCTTCCTGAGCATGTTGGGATATCCCCACTTCGTCGCGGCGCTCCTGTACGTGTTCGTCTTCGACTTGATTCTGCGCGGCCAGAAAAAAGGGCAAATCCGCTATGCGGTAGGCGCGGGGCTGGTGGCTCTCTTCCTGGGCTGGCAGCACACTTACGACCTGGTGTCTGTTTATGGCGTCCTGGCGGCTTATGGGGCGCTGCTCACGCTGCGCGACCGGCGCTTGCCGATGTATATCGTCAAGAGCGGCTTGATCGTGGGGGTTCTGTCGTGCTGGCCGGCCATCTATTCGGTGATGCTCACTTCCCTCGACCCTATCTGGAAGGGAGTGCTGGCGCAATTCTCCAACGCGGGAGTGTTTACTCCCAATCCGCTTCAACTGCCCCTCCTGCTGGGCATTCCGCTCTTGCTGGCGATCTATACGGTGGTGCGGGATAACCCTTTGAAGCTCAAAAAGGTGCAGGACAACGACCTTTTCATCCTGGGCTGGTTCCTGGTGGGCTTCGTTTTAGTCTACCTGCCGGTAGATTACCAGATTCACTTGCTCAACGGCTGGCAGATCCCCATGGCAATCCTTGCTACCGGCGGAGTCTTCCGTTACATCCTTCCTTTCGTCAAAAAGAAGCTCCAATCCCGGCCGGCGCTTCAGAAGAGAAAGCTGAACGATCCGGAAATCCTGCGCCGTTCTCTGGCGGGGCTGCTGGTGCTGGTCATCCTGCCTACTAATTTGTACCTGTGGTCCTGGCGCTTCCTGGATCTTTCACGACACGATTACCCTTATTACCTGTATCAGGATGAGATCTCGGCGATGAGCTGGCTGGATACGCACGTCAAGCCGGATGACGTAGTCTTCAGCTCCTTGACCATCGGGCAATATATCCCGGCCATGACCGGCGCGCACGCATACCTGGCGCATTGGGCCGAGACGCTGGATTTCTTCCACAAATCTGACGTCGTAAACGAATTCTATTCGACCGGCGATAGTGCTGCCCAACGCGAACAGATCCTGAAGGATGGGAAGGTCAGCTACGTCTTCTACGGGCCGGCTGAACGGCAAATTGGGGATATCTCCCTGTCCAGCGTCCCCGATTTGGTGCCGGTGTTTACCTCAGGGCTGGTCAGCGTCTATAGAGTTCAGAATTGAGCGGTCTTTAGCCTTAAAAATATCATGCGAATTACTCGTATTGCAAGCACGCACGAAAAAGCAGCTCCCGTATCTTATGGCCTGGAAAGGTTGTGGGCGAATGATTGGGTGCTGGCCGGCAGCCTGATGCTGCTCGGCTTGATCACGCGGCTGCCGTTCCTCAGCCACGTGCTCTACCATTGGGACTCGGTTAATTTCGCCTTCGCCATGCAGGATTTCAACCTGGCGAAGGACCAGCCTCAGCCCCCCGGTTACATCATCTTCGTCGAGCTTACCCGCCTGGTCGATTATTTCTTCCACGACGCGCAATCCACCCTGGTGGCAATCAGCGTGGGGGCCAGCGTTCTCTCCATGGCGGCGATCTATTTCCTGGGGAAAGCGGTTTTCAACCGGCCGGTTGGATTCGTCGCGGCTCTTTTCCTGACGTTTTCTCCCCTGTTTTGGTTTTACGGGGAAATTGCTTTGCCCCATCCGGTGGATGCTTTACTGGTCACGATCTGCGCGTGGTGGCTGTATGAAACCATGCGAGGAGACCTGCGTTATCTTTTCCCGGCAGTGGCCATGGCGGCCATCGCGGGCGGCGTTCGCCAACAAACGCTGGTCTTCCTGGCGCCCTTGATCCTGTTCTCCCTGCGCAAGGTGGGCTGGAAGAACCTGGCGCTGGCCGGCGCGCTGGGCGCTGGCATCTGCCTGGCGTGGTTCCTGCCGCTCATTTCTCTGAGCGGTGGCCTTTCCGGTTATCTCCAGATCATGAATGCCTTTTCGGCGCGTTTCCAGACCACCACGTCCCTCTTCATGGGCGCGGGGCTGTGGGGTTTGAACAGAAATGTAACCAAACTTACCTTATATACGTTATATAGTTGGAGCGTTTTTGCGATCCCGCTGGTGGTTTATATCTTCCAGCTCGTCCGGCGAAGGGGAAAGATCCAATCCCTGGAAAAGCTCATCTTCTTTGCGCTGTGGATTGCGCCGGCAGTCATTTATTACACGATCGTTCACATGGGGCAGCAAGGGTTGGTGTTCGTTTATCTGCCGGCCCTGCTGGTCGTCAGTGCGGCGGCCCTGGTTTACCTCCTGGAGAGCCGGCAGAGATGGCTGGTGGCGGTGACCGCTGGATTGGTGCTGGTAAACGCCGCTATTTTCCTGGCCTTGCCCGAGTATCCCCTGGGACCCAACGGCCAGCGTTTGCTGACCAGGGCAACCATCGTAAATTCGGACAATTATTTTCAAGAGCGTTTCAACGAGATAAAAAGCAGCTTTACACCGGACAACAGCGTGATCATCGCTTCCAATTGGCACCATCTTGATTATTACCTGCCCCAATATACCCGGTTGCCGTTTACCTTGGGGGCGAAGTGGGAAGTGGATCAAGGACAACCGGATAACAGCCCTGCAAACAACCTGGACGCCACCCCCGCTCAAATGGGGTTCAACCTGGCGCCCGGAGAGAAGGTCGCCGTGGTGGTATTCGACCCGGACTTGGACATGTTTAACCAAACGCCTCAATATACCCAACAAGTTCCCCTCCCGGACGGGAGCGACTTGCAGGTTATGTACATGGGCGCCCAGGACCGGTTGGTACTCAAACCGGATTCCTTCAGCTTGATACGGAGGTAACTGCTTAAATGCAGAAGAAGCGGTTCTTGAAACAATGCGGGATGGTCGTTCTGGCCGTCTTGTTCTTGTTCGTGAGTATGGGGGTAGGCAATCGGCCTGTTTCTGCCCAATCTCAGGACTGGTTAACGCCCATGGCCCTTTCGTCACCAGGCGCATTTTCCTGGTTCCCCGACATTGCCACGGATTCAATGGGCCAGTTGCACGTCGCCTGGTCGTCTGGAGTTCCCCGGCTACGATGCCGTGATCTACACGGAGAGCCCGGATGGCCAGAGCTGGAAGAAGGTGAACGACATTGCCGCTCTGGTCGAGGAAGGAGGCCGGGCAGACGCCACCCGCCCCGCACTCATGGTGGATAACCAGGGCTTGATCCACATGACTTACGTGAACACCAGCATCTATTATTCCCATTCACCGGTTGCGGCGGCTTATTCTGCTTCCTCCTGGTCGCCTGCCATGCAGATCAACGGGGACCAGATCGGCTATTTCTCGCGCATGGCGGAGGACAGCAAGAACGTGCTCCACCTGGTGTACAGTGAAAACGCCCCCTCGCTCAACTGCCCTTTATGCTATCACTTGTATTATCGGCAATCCAAGGATAATGGATCGACCTGGTCAACGCCGGTGGACATCTCGGTGGACCCGACTGGCGCGGCCAAGCCGCAGATTTTGATCGATAAGCAGGATAATATCCACGTCGTGTGGGAATCCGGACAGGGCGGCGGGCTTGGACAGCTTGCTGACCCCACGACCGTCAAGTACACCGCATCCTACGACGGGGGCAAAACCTGGTCTACCCCCGTAGAATTTGCTTCCCCAGATGTCGAAATGGAGAAGAACATCACCATCGGCGAAGACGTGAACGGCAGCCTGGTGATTGCCTGGTGGGGCATCCCCAAGGACGTGGTCTATTATCAGTTGTCTGACACCAATGGCCGTTCCTGGTCTCAGCCGGTGGTAATCTCCAACGTGTGGGGGGCATGGCAAGTCTACCAGTCGCGCCTCGATGATTACTCGATGGCCACCGACAGCAGCGGGAATGTCCACCTGGTCATGGTCGGGCGCTTGTACAGCGGAGATAGCACGCTCAGTGTCATGGACCTGGTCTGGAACGGGAAGACCTGGTCGAAATCCGGATCCAATCGTGACCCTGGATGGGGACGCTCCCGAGTGGCCGCGAATAGCCATCAGCAACGGGAATCAACTGAATGTGGTCTGGTTCGTGCGGGATAAAGCGCACATCTGGGATTCGGGCAATGGGCAGTATCAGGTGTGGTACGCCAGGGGCACGAGCACTTCGCCGGCCGAACAGCCTGCTCCCATTCCCACCTGGCAGCCGACCCCAACGGCTCAATCTACGTCAGATCTGCTCCCTACGCCCACCACAGATACGACTGCTCAGCCGGCCGCAACGGGCACCAACCAGTCGCCAACTCTGTCGCCCAGTGAAAAAATCCAGGGGAATGCTTTATATTCCGAGACGGATTATATCAAGGTCATTGCCAAAGCTCTGATCCCTACCGTGGCCTTGCTGTTAGGGGCCCTGGTAGCCTTCTGGTTCATTCGCCGCCGTTAGGTCTGCGGGATGCAGAAATACCTATGACAGAATTCTTGAACATCCTCTTCATCGTTCCCTACGTTCCTAACCTGATTCGGGTGCGGCCCTATAATCTAATCCGCCACCTGGCAGCCCGGGGAAACCAGATTACCCTGGTGACGTTGTGGAGCACGCCGCAAGAGAAGGCGGACCTGGAATTGCTCAAGGATTATTGTCGAGAGGTATATGCTTTCCAACTGCCTGCGTGGCGGTCTTACTTAAATCAGCCTGGCGGCCCTGCCGCGGGACATTCCCCTCCAGGCCGAATATTGCTGGCAGCCTGAGATGGCCCGCTTCCTGGATACGCTGGTAGCCAGGGAGCAGTTCGACGTGATCCACGTCGAGCACTTGCGGGGCGCCCAATATGGCCTGCGCCTGCGCCAGGGGAATGGGAGTCATTCGCACAGCAATGGGCGCGGCCAGGAAGCGCGTCCAACGGTCGTGTGGGATAGCGTCGACTGCATCAGTCTCCTGTTCCAGCAGGCCGCCGGAAAAAGCAAAAAGCAAGCGAGCCGCTGGCTGACCCGTTTCGAGCTGGCCCGTACGCGGCGGCACGAGGGCCGGCTTTTGAGCCAGTTCGATCACGTCCTGGTCACTTCGCCAATGGATAAGGAAGCCTTGCTCGAGCTCTCGCCTGACGGGTGGGAACCGGCTCCTATCACGGTGTTGCCCAACGGCGTAGACCTGGCGTATTACTCGCCGGACCAGGGAATAAAAAGGCAGCCCGCCACGCTGGTGATCAGCGGGAAGATGAGCTATCACGCCAACGTGACGATGGCAGTCGATTTTATCAAGGACACCATGCCGCTGATCTGGAAGCAGCGGCCAGATGTGAAGCTTTGCCTGGTTGGAAAGGACCCGGCACCTGAGATACGCGCTTTGGCGCAAAACCCGTCGATTACGGTTACTGGTACTGTTAAAGATATTCGGCCCTATTTGCACCAGGCCACCGTGGCCGTTACACCGGTCACCTATGGGGTGGGGATCCAGAATAAGGTGTTGGAAGCCATGGGATGCGGCATCCCCGTGGTATCCTCTCCGCAAGCTGTATCCGCCCTTACGGTTGTCCCCGGCAGAGACGTCCTGGTGGCCGGCGGGCCTGAAGCCCTTTCCAAAACAATAGTGCACCTGCTCGATGACCCTGCCTTGCAGGAACGGATCGGCCAGGCAGGCCGGCAATATGTCGAAGAGCACCACCGGTGGACGAGCATCGCAGCCAAATTAGAGGAGGTATATTATGAGGCTACCGAGAACCAGCGTAGTTCCGTTAGAGGATACGCGTTACAACGCGAGTGAATACGAGAACCAACCCCAGCTACAATCTTATCAATGGCCGCTGTTTTACATCGGATTGGTTTTAAATGACTTCATTATGGTGGGCCTGGGCTTTCGGGCAGCTTACTTTGTCAGGTTTGAGCTTTCTATACCGGTGTTCAAGCTGAATGTGGTGCCGTCTGTTTCCTATTACAATTCCCTGGTCTTCTTCCTGATCCCGTTCTGGCTGCTGCTTTTTGTGGTCATGGGGCTTTATAGCCGCCAGAACCTATTAGGGGGTACGCAGGAATATTCTTTGATTTTCACGGCCACCACGATCGGCATCCTGGCGGTGGTGGTGGTGGGCTTCCTTGGGCCGGCCTTTATCATCGCGCGTGGATGGCTGGTCGCCTCGTGGTTCTTGGTGTTCTTCTTCCCCTGCCTGGGGCGTTTCTTCCTGCGCCGGGTGGTTTATTCCCTGCGGGTTAAGGGCCTCTTCCTTTCGCCAACCATTATCGTCGGCGCAAATGAAGAGAGCCGCGTGTTGGCCGAGCAGCTTCACGATGGGCGTCTTTCGGGGCTGCACCTGTTGGGGTTCGTCGATGATCATCAGCCGATCGGTAGTCACGTTTATGGAGGGTTGACGACGTTGGGCAGCATAGACGGACTGCAAGCGCTGGTCAAAAGATGGGGCGTCAAAGAATTGATCGTGACTTCCAGCGCCATGACCCGCGAAAATATCCTGGACGTCTTTACCCGGTTTGGCATGACGGACGGTGTGACGGTGCGCTTATCCTCCGGCCTATACGAGATCGTCACGACGGGCTTGCAGGTGAAGGACCTGGGCGGGGTGCCCCTGGTGCGGGTCAATAAAGTGAGACTGACGGGGATGGACGAGGTCCTGAAGAATCTCATCGATTATGGGATTACTTTGCCTTCTATCCTGCTGCTGTCGCCGATCTATCTGCTCATTGCCCTGGCCGTCAAGCTGGATTCGCCCGGACCTATCATCCACCGCCGAAGGGTCATGGGCGTGAACGGGAAGCAGTTCGACGCGTTCAAGTTCCGCACGATGTACGTCAATGGCGACGAGATCCTGGCGAAATACCCCGACCTGCAGGATGAGCTCGAGCGTACCCATAAGCTAAAGGAAGATCCGCGCATCACGCGAGTGGGAAAGGTATTGCGCAAGTTCAGCCTGGACGAGCTCCCTCAACTCTTCAACGTGGTGCGCCACGAGATGTCGCTGGTGGGGCCGCGCATGATTTCACCCCAGGAAGTGAACGAGTACAACCAGTGGGGCATGAATTTGTTGACCATCCGGCCGGGAATCACCGGGCTGTGGCAGGTCAGCGGGCGCTCTGATGTGACCTACGACGAGAGAGTGCGCCTGGATATGTATTACATCCGTAATTGGACGGTGTGGCTGGATATCCAATTGCTGTTGCGCACCATCCCTGCGGTGGTCTTTGGCAAAGGGGCTTATTAAGCCTCGCTATTTTTGGCATCTTCTATCGTT
Source organism: uncultured Chloroflexia bacterium (assembly GCA_963702935.1). Classification (GTDB taxonomy): domain Bacteria; phylum Chloroflexota; class Anaerolineae; order Anaerolineales; family Anaerolineaceae; genus DAOTWA01. The sequence goes on along the minus strand of OY969772.1, from coordinate 4,434,382 downwards.
ATGAAGCTTGGAGGAAAAATGAAAATTTTGGTTACCGGCGGGGCCGGTTTCATTGGTTCACACGTGGTCGATCTCTTCATCAACGAAGGCTATGAAGCCGTGGTCGTAGACGACCTTTCGACCGGCAGGCTTTCTAACCTGAATCCCAAAGCGAAATTGTATCGCATGGATATTCGCGACCCCAAGCTGGCCGAGGTCTTCGAAGCAGAAAAACCGGATTTCGTCAGCCACCACGCAGCCCAAATGGACGTGCGCCGCTCGATCGTTGAGCCCATTTTTGACGCGGACGTCAATATCTTGGGGTCATTGAACGTCATCGAATGCGCCAAGCGCTACCAGGTGAAACGCTTCGTCTATATTTCCAGCGGCGGGGCGGCTTATGGCGAGCCGGAATACCTGCCCTGTGACGAAGCGCACCCGATCAACCCGATCTGCCAGTACGGAGCCAGCAAGCACACCGTGGAGCACTACCTGTACATGTATTACCAGAACTACGGCCTCAAGTATACCGTCTTGCGTTACCCGAACGTGTTCGGCCCGCGCCAGGACCCCCACGGCGAAGCCGGCGTGGTGGCCATCTTCATCGGCAGGATGCTGAAAGGTGAAGACGTGGTGATCAACGGGGATGGGGAAAACCAGCGCGATTTCGTGCACGTTAAAGACTGCGCTCGTGGAAATCTACTCGGGCTGGATGCCCCGGTTGGAATTTACAACCTGGGCTTTGGTTATGGCACTTCGGTCAATCAGATCTTCGATGCGTTGAAGCAGATCACGGGCTACCCTAAAGACGCCATTCACGGCCCGGCGAAGCTGGGTGAAACGCGCAAAATTTACCTGGATGCAGGCAAAGCCCAGAAGGTGATGGGCTGGTCGCCGACGGTAACTTTGGAAGAAGGACTTAAAGAAACGGTCGAGTACCAAAAGGTAGCGGAGCAGGTAGCGTGATCATCGTCCAGGCTCCACTCCGGATCAGCTTTTTTGGCGGAGGCACCGATTTCGCAGAGTTTTACCGCCTGGAAGGCGGTTGCGTCTTGACCTCTGCAATCGACAAATATATCTTCGTGACCATCAAGGAACGCTTCGATAATAAGCTGCGCATCGGGTACACGCAAACCGAGATGGTCGATGCGGTAGACGAGATCCAACATGAATTGATCCGGGAAGCGTTGCGCAAGGCGGGTATCTGCTGCGGGGTAGAGGTCACGACTATGGGCGATATCCCCTCTGCCGGCTCTGGCCTGGGCTCCTCCAGCGCCGTGACGGTCGGCAGCCTGCACGCCATGTACACCTACCTGGGAGATATCGTCCCCGCTGATCGTTTAGCCCGGGAAGCCTGCGAGATCGAGATCGACATCCTTGGCAAGCCAATCGGCGTGCAGGATCAATACATCTCCGCCTTTGGCGGGTTGCGCTTTTTCGAGTTCAGGCAGAATGGCGACATCGTTGGAGATCGGATCGAGCTGGATCGAGATTTGATGAGGCGATTCGACGAGAACCTCATGCTTTTCTTCACGGGAGTAACGCGCCAGGCTGATTCCGTCCTGGGAGAACAAAGAGCGAACATCCAGGAGCGTTTGCCTGTGCTGCGAGAGATAAGAGATATGGCGTACCTGGCCCGAGACGAGCTGTGCAAGGGCAACCTCGACGTATTCGGCAGGCTGTTGGATCGGAGCTGGAATTTGAAAAAGAGGCTGGCCAGCAAGATCAGTAATGGGGCCATCGATGAGCTATACCAGGCCGCACGCCACGCAGGGGCGCTGGGCGGCAAAATAACAGGAGCAGGAGGAGGTGGTTTTCTGTTCCTTTATTGCCCGCGAGAGCACCAGGAAGCTGTACGGTCTGCGTTGAAACACTTGCAGGAATTACCGTTCCGATTAGAGAAAGACGGAGCGAAAGTCATTTTTAATTATAAGAGATAGCTTGGTAGATGTTCTAGCACCGAAGGAACATGGGGACAAGAAAGGAGTCCAATATGGAACCGATCAAAGATTATGTTAGTGAGCTACACCAGGTGCTCGACCAGATTCCAGTCACCTTTATCAATGAGATGGTGGAATTATTGCTGGATGCACGCTTGAGAGACAGGCAGGTCTTCGTCATGGGCAATGGGGGCAGCGCTACGACGGCTTCCCATTTCGTGGCCGACCTATCGAAGAATACCCGGGTCAAAGGCTGGCCTCATTTCCGCGTTATTGGCCTGACGGATAACGTAGCTTCTATTACCGCTTACGCCAACGATGAAGGCTACGAGAACGTGTTTTCACAACAGCTTGCCGGGCTGATCCGCCCTGGCGACCTGGTCATAGGAGTTTCCGCCAGCGGCAATTCCCCCAATGTATTGAAGGCGGTCGACCTGGCGAACGCCGCTCAGGCAACCACTATTGGACTGACCGGTTTCAACGGGGGGCGGCTGGCCTCCATGGTGAAACTCAACGTGCACGTGCCTTGCACTCGCATCGAGCAAGTCGAGGATATTCACTTGATGATCGAGCACATGGTCATCACGGCCATTCGCGATGCAACCCAGCAGACGGCTTTCGTAGACCGTATGGCTGACCTGTTCTCCAAGGAGATTCAGAAGACCAGCCAGGCGCAAACCAGGCTGCCGGCTTCGGCTGCCGCCGATACAAAGCCCGTCCGCAACCAGTACGATTTGTTGTATACTATAAGTCAGGAATTGGATAACGCCACTGAAGCCTACGATCTGCTGCAACGCATCCTCCAGTTGACGGTGGATAGTATTGGGGCATCGAGCGGCAGCTTCCTGGTGATCGACGACAAAGGAGACGTGGCAGATGGCCTTCTGGCCTATGGTGGGAGAGTATCAGCAGGCATGTCTCAGCAGGTGATCGATGTTTTCAAACAAGGGCTTGCAGGTTGGGTCGTTCGTAACCAACAAGCGGCTTTGGTAGCCAACACACAAAATGACCCGCGCTGGCTTCCGCGCTCCTGGGAGGTTGGAAAACAGGATTCGCGTTCGGCTATCAGCGTGCCTCTGATCACCGGCACCAAAGTGGTCGGTGTTCTCACTCTGGCCCGAAACCATTCCAGCCAGTTTACTGAAGACGATCTTTCTTTGCTGACCACCGTAGCCGTGTTTCTTACATTCCAGGTCTTTAAACGTCAAAGGTAATCCTATGGAATACAGAGCTTATTTTGCTCCGCTGATGAAATGGTGGTGGTTGATTTTGGCGGCAGCGGTGTTGGCTGCGGGCACGAGCTTCGTGATCGTCCGGAACCAGCCGCCAGTTTATACTTCAAAAACCACATTGTTGATTGGCCGCACGGTTTCTAACCCCAATCCATCCAGCAATGACTTTTGGCTAAGCCAGCAACTGGCGAGTTTGTACGCGGACATTGCTTTTCAGGAGCCCGTACAAAGCGCTGTGATGAAGGATCTGGGCCTCGACTGGCTGCCCAATTACGTTGTAAAGCCGATCGGAAACAGCCAGTTTATCGAAATCGACGTTGTCGACACCATTCCACAGCGGGCGCAACGCGTGGCCAGTGAGCTGGCCAGGCAATTGATCGCACTCAGCCCAAGCGGCGCTCAGGCTGCTGATGCGACCCAACAAGCATTCAACGATGCCCAGATCAACGACTTGCAGCAGCAGATTACGCAAACGCAAGACCAGATCGCTCAAAAGCAAGCAGACCTGGGCGGGCTGCAGAGCGCCATCGATATCGCGCAAGCCCAGCAAGACCTCCAGGCGTTACAGAGCAAGCTGACGGTCTTGCAGACCAATTACGCGAATATGGTCTCCAGCTCGGCGAATTCAGCGGCGAATATCCTGGAAGTGATCGAGCCGGCGACGTTGCCCTCTATCCCGGAGGGGCCCAGCAAGTACTTGATCATCGCGATCGCGGGCGTCATCGGCCTGGTGCTGGCGGGTGGCGCATCGTACCTTTTGGAATACCTGGACGATACGTTGAGGACGCCTTCAGACGTCATCGCGACCCTGAAAGTGCCGGCGATCGGTTATTTCGCCGATCTTGGCCAGAAGAAATTCGGGAGCGGGCCTTACGTCCAGGAGCATCCGCGCTCGATGATTGCGGAGGCATACCGTTCCCTGCGGGCAAGCCTGGAATTTCCGGAGACGGATAGACCTCTCAAGACAATCCTGATTACCAGTCCGGATACACAGGATGGCAAGACCAGCGTGGCGATCAATCTGGCCCTGAGCATCATGCAGGGCGGGAAAACGGTCATCCTGGTCGACGGCGATTTACGAAAGCCGTCTGTCCACACCTATCTGGATCTTCCAGAGGCCATGGGACTCGGGGAGCTGCTCAACGGTTCGGCGAAAGTGGATAAGTGCTTAAAAAAGTGGGGAAACACCAAGCTGCTCGTGCTCACGGCCGGCAACCCAACTAACCATCTGCCGGACGAGCTGCTGACCCCGGATAAGATCGAGGACTTCTTGTCTGCCCTGAAGGAGCGCGCCGACGTGATCATTATCGATAGCTCTCCTTTTCTTGTCTCCGATGCGATGATTCTGGCGGCGAAAGTGGACGGGGTCTTGTTGGTCGTCCGCCCTGGGCACACCCACAAGGAGATGGCGCGTGCGATGCTCGAGAAAGTAACTCGGGCCGGCGCCAATATCGTTGGCGTAGTGTTGAACCGCATACCCATCCGGCAAATCGGCTATTATAGCGACTATCGCTACTATTCTCCCTACTATTATTCGAAATATGGCCCGGACGATAACGGGCATTCCAACGGGAAAACCAATGGAAAATTACAGAAAGAAGTGGCTAAAGGGGAGATGACTGACTTATTAGACCAAAGCAGCCACTCCGATTCCTGATCGTTCAAGATCTCCGATTTAATAGTCTGAGGGTATTATTATTTGATCCTTCGTTGAGAATCTCCGGGATAGAAAGGCGCCTGCGTCGTTTTTCGCAGGAGCGCAGTATCGTGCGCGCCTGTCCCTGGCAGCATAGCGGGGCAGTTCCCAGAGAACCCATTTTTGATAAACACAGGCAGAGGAACCTATGATCAATATCGCAAAACCTATGATGGGCGAAGAGGAAAAACAAGCAGTGATGGAAGTTTTGGATTCCGGAATCATTGCCCAGGGGCCGAAGGTAAAAGCGTTCGAAGAAGCCTTTGCGGAAATGTGCGGCGTCAAGTATGCTGTGGCGACCTCTTCAGGAACGACTGCTTTGCACGTCGCTCTGCTGGCTAATGGAATTGGCGCGGGAGACGAAGTAATCACTTCGCCGTTTACTTTTATCGCTTCGGCAAACAGTATTCTGTTTACGGGGGCGCGTCCGGTTTTCGCAGATATCGACCCCGACACCTTCAACCTGGACCCGAACCTGATCGAGAGCCGGATCACGGCGCACACTCGCGCGATCTTGCCGGTGCATCTCTTTGGCCTGTGCTGTGATATGGATGCCATCCAGGCGATTGCACGAAAGCACGACCTCGTGATCGTCGAGGACGCCTGCCAGAGCCACGGCGCAGAATACAAGGGTCAAAGAGCAGGCTCCTTTGGAACGGGCGCTTTCTCACTCTACGCCACAAAGAATATGACCACGGGGGAAGGCGGTATGATCACCACGGACGACGCCGACCTGGCAGAGAAGTGCAAGGTGATCCGCCAGCACGGCATGCACCGGCGGTATTATCACGACGAACTGGGATATAACTTCCGCATGACCGATATTCAGGCGGCGCTTGGCCTGGCGCAGATCAAGAAGCTGGACCAATTCAACCAGGCCCGCATCAAGAACGCCGCTTATCTAAGCAAGAATTTGAAAGGCGTAACCGTTCCTTGCGTTCCCGCGGGCTACAAGCACGTTTTCCACCAATACACGATTCGTGTAGAGGCAGGCAAGCGGGAGGCCCTGCTCAACCACCTGCAAGAACGGGGAATTGGTACCGGAATTTTTTATCCGGTGCCGGTGCACCAACAGACTTTCTATAAAGGCGAGCTTGGGTACGACGAATCTTTGCCTGTCGCCGAACTGGCGGCCCAGGAAGTCCTTTCTCTGCCGGTACATCCCGGTTTGAGCGAAGAAGACTTGCAAGCGATCGTCTCGGCGGTGAATGAGTTTATTCTAGAGAGAGTTGATATTTCCGAATGAGCTGGTTACCCCCATCCCAGCTCGACGTATGTCAGGCCCGGCAAAAGTCGGGCCTGACTTGTTTAACCGGCCAGGCTTGGACGTCAAGCTGAATTTGTCTCTAACCATTCATGGAGCGTGGCGCGATGGATGGCGCGCTCGAAATATCCCCCTTCCCGGGAGAGAGCGTGATAGCCTTTATTGGCCAAAACTTCTATGAGAGGCAATAGTTGTTGGGCGTAATGGCGCATGCAGGCTTCCGGGTGAATCCCCGGCCAGGAATAGCAGCTCACGGTGGTGCGCCGTTGAGCACAGGGGATAGAGGCAGGAATGTGTTTATCCCAGTTGGCGTCATCCGGATAATAAACGTATTGGTCCAGATTGCCCTGGGGAATGCCCTCTACTCCGCGCACGACGGGAGGGTCGGCGTCTAAATTATAAGGATCTACAGCCAGGTCGATGATGACGGCGTTTTCAGGCAACCAGGCGATCCAGTCATTGGGGATAACCGGTTGACTCACGTCCCGCCGTTGGGTAGCATCTACCAGAATATCTGTCTGGCGCAGCAGCTTTTCCATCTGGACGGGGTTGTTAGAGATACTACGTCCAACCGTGACGGCCAGGACGCCCGGCCCCTTGCGCAGGATGTGATCGTTGTAACGCTCGATATTCCCCAGCTTGCAACTGGCATCCACGGCATGCTTGCCTACCATGCCGGTGCCCAGGACGAGGACCCGCCAGGGTTCTTGATCTTCGCGGACGAGAGCCGGCCAACGCTTCTCCAGAACGTTAAAAGCGGTCTCTAACCCATTCCAGGCCACCGCTTTCATGTTTTCCACCAGGCGGATGTTATTGTCGTCCACGATGCTGTCCATCGAAATGGAATTGATGCGCAGTTTTTTTAATAGCTCGACCCGTTTAGGCCGGGTGGGATAATGTAACATGGAAATCAACGAGTTACCCGGCTGGATCAATGCGAATTCCTCTTCACGGGGAGAGCGCAGAACCAGAACGACGTCTTGTTGGAAAGCTTCCTCACGGGCGCACATGTGCACGGAAGGGTTCCCCTGGCGATAATCGTCGAAAGTAAAGCCGGAGCGAGAGCCATACCCCTCTTCGATATGAACGGATACTCCCAGGTCAGTTAGCTGTTGGATGAACTCGGGCAGAAAGACACGCCTCTCCCCCGGTTCTTTTCTCATCCTCGGGAAACCTACCGTTTTTGGTTTGGCAGCCATAGCTTACTCCCTTCCTTGTGTAAATTTGTATGGATACTTTGGAGGAACCTCCAGGCAAGAGCGATCGCCAACGCTTAAGTGCGCGCAGACCAGCGGGAAAGGATGGCCCTGCTAATCGCCCTGTGAAAGAACGTCCCCTGCGGGTTAATGTTCTGGATGCCTCCACTCTCCGCGATCGTGCGCAGGATGGGGGTAATCTGGTAGCCGTAAACAGTCATGCATTCCTTCGGGTAGATTCCCGGCCAGGAATAGCAAGAGACGGCGTGGCGGCGATGGGTGGTCTCCACGCAAGGCGGCAGCAGCTTATAAGCAGGATCGTCCGGGGTGAAAATATATTGGTCCAGATTCCCCTGGGGAATGCCCTCGATGCCTTTTACTTCAGGGGGCTGGACGGAGCAATCATAAGGATCCACCGAAAGGTCTAGCAAGACCGCGCTCAAAGGCATCTCTGCCAGCCAGGCATTGGGGATTACGGGAACGGACGCATCGGGACGTTGCGTGGCGTCGATGAGCATGTCCGTTCGCGATAGAAATCTCTCGCATGGCTTCTTCGTTGCGAGTGATATCGATATCCACCACAGTCAGCATTACCCCCGGCGTTTGGCGCGACAACTGTTCCTTCCAATAGGCCAGGTTGCCATAACGAACGGCGGCCTGGACGACCTGCGTGCCTACTGCCCCCGCGCCCATCAGGGTTACCCGGATGGGCGGGCGTCCCGGACTTTCAAAACCGGGAGGGGGGTAGACATTGCGCAAGACCTTGAAGGCAACTTCCGTCCCGTTCCAGGCAACTGCGCGCAGATTTTCAACGACACGCCGGCCCGTATCATCTTTGATAGAATCCAGGGAAAGCCCTTCGATGCCTAGAGAGCGTAAAAGGCGCACCCGTTGGGGGCGGGTGGGATAATGGAGCATAGAGATCAAACATGCGCCGTGGTGCATCTGGCGCAGCTCGTCGTCGTGTGGGCAGCGCAGGACGAGCACGCAATCTTGCTGGAAGGTGGCAGCGTGGTCGGCAAAAATAATCGACGGAGCCAGGCGCAGGTAGTCGTCCTCGGTAAACCCCATGCCTGAGCCGTAACCGTGTTCCAGAACCAGGTGAAAGCCGCGCTCGACTGCGCGCTGCACGAAATCGGGCAGGAAGTCCCGCTTTTCACCCGGCTCATTGTGCATTCTGGGTAAACCAAGCTTGAAAGAATGCTCGGATTCGAGGTGGGGCATGGTTTCTAAAACTCTCCTCCTTATTTAGTTGAAAAAAATTGCCTTATGCAGTATTTTATCATAAGGACAAGATTGGGGTTTTAAAGAAAGGAGTATTTTTTTAGCGCCGCGAAATTGAAGGATCTGAGTTAGATAATCAACCAATGAGGATGGAGAAGATGAGCCTGAAAAAGCACGCCGCGTTATTAGGTAGTATTAGCCTTGTCTTATGCGCCTGGCTTACAGCGTGTAATCTTCCTTCCGTAGATAAGTCCGGCGTCAGCCAAACGTCTACGGCAGCCGTTCAGTTGACCCAGATGGCTGTGGATACGGCGATCGATGCCGCTGCGACCCAGACGGCGGTGGCCATGCAATTGCCCCTGGGGACGATCCAGCCCGGGGAACCAACTCCAACGCTGTTTCCCAACAAAGCAGATTTTATCGATGACGTGACCGTTCCGGATGGCACCGTCTTCTCGCCGGGGCAAGCTTTTACCAAGACCTGGAGATTGAAAAATGCCGGCTCTTCGACCTGGACGAGCGATTATTCCATCCTCTACCTGACCGGGCAGGAGATGGGCCTGAAGTCTGCGCCACTGGGGAAGCTCGTTCCTCCCGGCGAAAGCGTGGATGTTTCAGTGAATTTGACGGCGCCGGCAATTCCCGGCACCTACCGCTCCTACTGGAAACTGCTGACCCCGCAAGGAAACCTGTTTGGGGTGGGGCCGCTTGCCGACGAGCCTTTTTACGTCGATATCCAGGTCGTGCTGCCTACTCCGACCCCTACCCTGGCGCCTTTCAAGGTGAGCAATGTGTGGGCAGTGGTCTCTCCACCCAATTACGAAGGCCCCTGTCCCGCGACCTTGACCATCGCCGGCTCGATCACGGCGACGGCCCCGGGGACCGTCCAATACCAATGGCTGCGCGATGGGACGGATATCGGTCCACTCGAGAGCATTACTTTCTCTGAGGCAGGGCAGCAGACTGTTTCCACGGTTTGGGTTACCTCTAACGGCGGAAACTATCAGTTAATAATTATTTCCCCCAATAGCATCGTGTCGAACCAGGTCGCTTATAGCGTGGTCTGCAAGTAGAATGAATTGTAGGTTATAATCTAGTTATAAGTGACTTCGTATCATCAGGGTGGATGCAGGCATTGTTAACGGGAAGAGGGCTCACCATGCACTTTGCGAAGATCCGATTGTTGTACATCGTTCTCGTTTTCTCTCTCATCGTTTCTTTCCCGCTGAAGGCTTCGGCGCAAACGGTCGAAGTCCGCAAGCCGATCGATATGATGATATTGATCGACAATTCTTGCAGCATGTTTCCGGCCAACCAGATCCTTCCCGGCTGCGACCTTTATGGGAGCGACCCGGATTTTTTGCGCATCGTTGGCGCCGACCTCTTCATCGCTCGCCTTGGATTCGCCGAGCCCAATGAAGCAGATTATCAGGTAGGGGTCATCAGCGTAGGAGACAAACCGGACCTGGTCACCCCATTGCAGCCAATCAGCGCGATTCGCGATCAGGTGGCCAAGGATATTGCCAACCCCAAGCCGCAACTTGCTACACGGATGGTACCCGCCCTTCAGATGGCTTACGATGAGTTCAAAAATTCTCCCAACCGGCGGCTTTCCAATCTTCCGGCAATCGTGCTGATTACGGATGGCATCCCGTGGCCGACCGAAGGCCAGGGCTTTACCCAGATCGAGGATCTGATCAGCAAGAACGCCGATACACCGCTATTCGTGCTTCTCCTGCAGAATCAAAGTCAAAAAGGCACCTCAAGCGATTATCAAAGCTACATCCAATTTTGGCAGCAGCTTCAAACGCGTTACAACTCGATCTTCGTTTATCTGATCAAAGATGCAACGCAGATCGAGGAGACTTATAACGGAATCATCGGACAGTTGCAGAACACAATCCCCACCAAGGGAATCGCGGTTTCTCCCAACCAACCTTTGAATTTCTACGTCAGCAACTACTTGCAGAAAATTGTCGTCACCGTCATCCGCAGCTCGGCCAATGACGCCGGGAAGGTGCAAATCGAGGACTCCAACGGGGATGTGGTTCAAACCGACGACCCGGGAGTTGGCTATTTTCGGGGGAAAGAAAACCCGGTGGAGGTGTACTCTATCAGCTCCCCGCGCCTGAAAGATGAGCTCAAGGATAGCAACTGGAAGATCACCTCGAGCTCTCCCGTCACGGTGCTGATCGACCGTGAAGGCACGTATCGAATCAATTTTCTTTCGCCCATCAGCACGCCCGCGGATATTACCAACGTGTACCGGACAGTCGACCGCCAGTCTCCCTCGGGCGGGATCGCCATCAAGTTCAGCCTGGTGGATTCAAATGGGGCGGTCGTAAAGGATCCGCAAAAAATACAGACCAAGGTCATCAATCCGTCCGGCCAGACACAATCTCTCCCAGATATAACGGCTCCGGTGAACGGCGCCGATGGAATTTACGAGCTGGATGTAGACCCTCTGAAGTTATATCCACAGATTGGAGACCAGCCGGGCCGGTTTATTTTCGAAATCAGCGCCGGCCAGGCCGGCGAACAGCCCACGGAAAGCGTGCCGATCGCGTCGGCTCGCCTGCTCATGGATATTGGCCGTATTCCTTACATCCGTTCTGCGGCGCCGCAACCCCTGGTGTGCGGCCAGGACTGGCATAGCGACCTGCGCGTTTCGTTGGGAGATTACGATTCCAGCCAGGATACCCCCGTACAAGTGAGAGTATTCAGCGCCCATGGCGAAGTCTATCTTCAATCTTCAGCGGATGGCGTTTTTAGCGGTGATTTAACGGATCTGTGCCAACCGGAGATCGCCACTCTGACTTGCTCCACGCAGCAAAACGTTAACTTTACGGTCGAATTGATGGGCCAGTTCAGTGATGGAACTGAGCTGCCGTCTTCCCAAAAGAGCGTGCAGGTGCAAGTGATCCCCCCTGCCTGCACTCCAACCCCTCTTCCTACGTCAACTTCCCCGCCGCCTCCCCCGCCCACCCCCGTGCCCGACCGAGACGGGGATGGTGTGAATGATCTTCAGGACCGTTGCCCGGACACCTATGGGCTGGCCAGCTCCAATGGATGCCTTCCCATCCAGGGCATGTTGTTTGGCCTGGGGGGCGCGTTCTTATTAGTGGCCGGTTACTTGTGGGTCTGGCCATTGGTACGTATGCGCGTCTTTACCGATCCGCCGGAAGGTTACATTCTGGTCTGCCGCAGCGGCTCGGCAGCCCTGGAACCCATCTCGCTCTTTGAAATAGGCGAGGCACACCATACCGATAAAGTAACCGTTGGCAGCAGCTCAAAGGCGGATCTCGTCATTGAAGGCCTGGAGGGAGTTGAATTCGTGGTAGAGAGGAAGGCAGCCTTGACTGCCATCCGAGATGCCAATGGGGAGGAACCCTTTGCGTATTTCGATCCACAAGCCCGGGTGGTCAGGACCAGCAACCCGAAGGTAACTCTGAAAATTGGCCTCGACCCCAAGAGCTTGAAATGTTGAGCGGGTAGACGACTTTCGGAGACGATCTCCTGTTAAAATCGAAGGCTGGCGGCACTCCCCGAACCGCCAGCCTCTTAATTAGGGGGCTTAATTGCTGGATAAAATCAATTCGAATAAAATTTACAACAGCCGGCAATCCGGCGTCGATGCATTCGGCCCCCCACCCTAAATCAGAATAATCTCATGAATGCGTTGCAGACTTTGGGATCGAAGTCTGTTCCACTGCAACGCCTGATCTCTGTTAGCGCGCTGAGATGATCGAGAGCGCGGCGATAAGAGCGATTCTCGGTCATGGCTCCGTAAGCATCTACTACGGAAACGATGCGGGCGCTGATGGGGATCTTATCCCCTTTCAGGCCAAAAGGATAGCCGCTGCCGTCAAATTTTTCGTGATGGGTCTGAATGATCTCGGCCACATCTGTCAGGCGCCGGATGGGCGCTACGATCATGGCACCGACTTCGGGGTGGCGCTTCATGATCGTCCATTCCTCGGAGGTATAGGGTCCCGGTTTGGAGAGGATGTGGTCCGGAATGGTGATCTTGCCGATATCATGCAAGAGCGCCGCCCAGCGGATTTTGAGAATCTCTCTTTCGGATAGCCCTAAATTCCGGGCAGTGGCCTCAGCCCAGGGAACCAGACGCATGCTGTGATAATAGGTTTTGGCATCACAGACCGCCATAATTTTGGTCAGGGCTTGCACGGTTTCGCTGGGGGAGACTTTCAGTTGCCCAAAAGTGCTGAGGGTGTACATGGCATTGGAGAGAGTATCGCTGATCGTATGCATTTGGTGCAACTCTTTGTTACTGAACGTTGATTGGCGGCCAAGCCATAGTGCTTCGATGCTCGATCCTGATCTGGAAATAGGTGCGTGAGCCAAGACACGCATATTTCCGGGCAGGTCTCTGGGATGTAAGTCTTTCTCGTAATACGATTGGCGATCCTCAATAATTTGCCCCCAAGTGGTCACCAGGTTGACCATTTCGTCGCTTAACCGATAATATTTTCCGGAAAGCTCTTGCCAGATACCGCTGGTAAGCTCAAAATAGACTTCCCCACTCGTCGGATAATACCGAACCAGGGCAGCCCCTTCGGAATCAAGTATTCTATTCATCTGAGACAAAACCGCGGGAAAGATAAAAGTATTTCCCGGAATTAACCGCATACTCGCGGATAATTCAAGCGGGGTCTCCTTGATGAATTCCATCTGTCTGTAATCTAGAGCTCCTTGTACCATTGACTTTACTCCACGATGTTAGTTGCATTGATGATCTCAAGGTCGGTACACGATTTGACAGACGCACTATTCAATCCGTTGAGTATCACCAGTTCTGGCCTATTTGATATGTTTATTCTCTTTCTCTAAAGACCGCAACCAAATTATTGTTTAAAAAGCTTTGTGAGATGCCCGTCTCACGCCGGGATCTCACTTTTTAGCTAAAGATTGCTTATACGATGAAGCTGTTCTTCCGAGAGACCTGGCTCTTGCGAGAGGGGCTGGCAACCTTGGAGGCGAAGTCACTCAGCGAAGTGGCCTGAATGGAGAGGATTAGCTCCTGTTCGTCGCGATCCAGGCGGAAAGCTTCTCCGTTATAACCGGTTTTCAGAGCTTTCTCCGGGTTGGTGAGCAACAGCTTGCGGAAATTCTGGTTTACAACAGCGGCGGTAAGCAAGCGGCTGATATTGGTAGAGGGAGGGGTTTGATGAAGAGGTGTAGCCATGTTTCACTCCTTTAGATCGAATACGGATGCCAGAGATAACGAATTACCAGGTTATCACTGAAGGTCTTTAGATTCGCTGGCAGCGCCAAGGCTGGACTCAACGAGGCATCTATGAATGCGCTAACCAGAGAGATCGCTGTATTGCCTGATTAATGTCCTAAACCACCATCGCTCATCGGCGCAGAGGTGCGGTGGCCCAAGCCGCCGTCGCTCATGGGGGCCGAACTGCGGTGACCCAACCCGCCATCGCTCATTGGGGAGGAAGTGCGGTGACCCAAGCCACCATCGCTCATTGGGGAAGAATTGCGGGAGAGTGTGCAGGTTAAGGACTTCATCAGATGCCTCCAAGAAAATTTTATTGATCAGCTTGTATCCATTATGGCAACGAGGAGGCTTCGAAGGTGGATACGAAACAGGCTCAAATAGATTAGAAAACCAAAAAAACCAGCTCGATTTATCGGCTGGATACCTTTTGGCCCTTTGGCAGGAACGTATTTAGCTGATCAAGCTTTCGTAGAGCGCCCGGGTCTGCGGTGATGGGGATAGATTGACTTCTTGCAGTAGGCTTTGTTGGCAGCGTTCAAATTGCCGGACGACAGCGGCAGTGTTGCCGATGGCAGCGTGAGCGCGCATCGCCTGGCGATGCGCTTCCTCCAAACAGGGATCGTTGGACAGGACTTCTTGACAGAAGCCCAGGGCCAGTTGGTATTCACCACTCTTCATATGGAGCTCGATCAGGCGCAGCATGGCCTCCACATAAGCTTTATTGAGGCGCTCGCGTTCTGACCAAACCCATGTATCAACCGAATCGGTAAGGTAAGGACCTTTGTACAGCCTGGTGGCTGCTTTTAAGGCCGCAATTTCTTTAACGTTATTTTCGGCCGCTTTTGCCTGTTCCAGTTTGGAGAGGAAAGATTCAACGTCGTACTCGTAATCCAGAGTGGGGTTAAACCGGTAATTGTCGTCTTCCAGGATGACTGCGTCCAGATCCAAGGCGTGGCGCAATCGGTAGATGGTGTTCTTGAATTGTAGCTTGAGCTGGCTTGGGGAGCTGTCTGGCCAGAAAATTGCCCCGATGGCCTCTTTAGTCATCCCCTCCGAATTGGCCAGCAGCAAGAATAAAAGATCGCGGGCTGCCTGGGCTTGCCAGGCATTGCTGGGAACAGCTTTCCCGTCGATCAAGACCTGTACCCGTCCCAACGCGCGGATGGTTAAGCGGGGTTGGGCGAAGGGTACCACGGATGCCTGGCGGCGGAGTCGGCGCCGCAAGGAGACGATATCCGCGTCGAAACGTGCAATTTGGTTGATGAGCTGCCCGGCCTTCTGGCTGAGATCGGCCTGCTTTTGGGCAAGCTCCAGGAGGGCCCTGACTTCTCGACCCGTGACAATCAGGGCATGGTTATTCTCCAGATCAATGGCTAAGTCAAATGCCTGCCCCAGGTTTTTGAAGGCCCCTTGTTTTTCCCCGTTTGCATGCTGGGCGTAGGCAAAATACAGAAGTGAGCGCGCCTTTTCGGCGGGTTGGCCGCTTTTCTCGAAACCCTGGACGGCGGCCTGAAAATTTTCTACAGCCTGGTCGAGTTTATTGTCTGCAAGCGCCAGGCGACCTGCTTGCAGCTTGCACAAGCTTTCTTCATAACCGGAACCGCTTTCATGCGCCAGTTTGACGGCCTCGTTGAGCAGCTCTCTGGCTCTGGCGTTTTCGCCGTGCTGCCGGGTCGGCATAATTTCGGCCTGCGTCGTATAAAACAGTAAATAACGATCATTGGTGCGCTTGGATATCTCATTTGCGCGGCGGTAAGCTTCAGCAGCAGCCTCAGGCGCTTCTAAGTCCTGGTAAATATCCCCAATGCTGGAAAAAGTGAAAGACTGCATGCGAGTATAGCCGCTTTGTTCGGCAGATACCAGCGCCTGTTCTAACAGATTGATGGCATGTGCATAATCTCCAAGCTCGTGGTAAAGCACTCCCAGGTTGTTTAAAACAGAAGCCTGGCGGGCGAGGTCGCCGGTCTTGCGCCAGTGCTTAAGAACGCTCTCAAATGCATAGCGCGCCTGGTTATAATCGCCTAGTGTGTAGTAAAGCACTCCCAGGTCGTTACGGACGAGGGCGACGCTTTCCACATCTCTCAGGCTGTCGTATATTCCCACCAATTCTTTGAGAAAATCGACGGCTTCGAGAGATCGCCCCAAGAGGCGTAGACAAAGGCCCTTGGTCCTTAAAGCTTCCGCAAGTAACGACTTGGAGTTTTCCAGGCCCGTGGTAAGGGTGATGATCTCTTGCACGTCCGCTAAGGCTTCGTTGTATTTTCCCAGGAAACGGTAGGCAAAGGAGCGGCGCAAATAAATCTCGGCGAGCTTGTAATTATCCCCTTGCTTGCGGAAGGCAATTTCCCCGTGGTTAAGCAGGGATAGACCGCGCTCGACTTCGCCGAGCATGGCTGCTACACCGCCCCGTAAGGAAAGCAGATCCGGACGCTCTCCAATGTCTTCAGGGGGTAGTATGTCAATCCACTCTGCCAGGGTCGCCATTCGACCTGTTTTGATCAAGTAGGGGCCGGCCTTCTCGATGAGCTCGATCATGCCGTCGGTACTCCCCAGGCGCTGGTAAAGGGCGTGCGCTTTTTCCCATTCACCCCGCCGACCATAAACGTTGGCGAGGGATTGAAGGATGTGCTTTTCTTCTGCGGGATTCTCTTTGGCCAGGCGGGATTGAAGGAAATCGCGGAACAGATGATGATAGCGGATCCACAACCCTTTGTCGCCGACGGGCATGATGAACAGGTTCCCGCGCAAAACGGCCTCAATCAAATCCCCCCAACTTTCACCGCCCGGAAATTGGGCGGGACCCAGCACAGCTTCGCACAGCTCTTCGTCGAACTCTTCCAGCAAGGAAGTGCGCAGGAGAAAATCGCGGATGGTCGGCGATTGCTGATCCAGCACCTGCTGGGCGAGGTAGTCGTACAGGCCCACCGCGGAGACGCGAGCTACCCGCATACGGTCGGTCATGCCCTGCCACATGGTTTGAGTGGAGAGCAGCAGGCCGGTGATCCAGCCCTCGGATTCACGCGCCATCTCTTCGGCGGCATTCTCGCTGACCGGTACGTGGTAATTCTGCTGGAGCAGGGCGCGAATTTCTTCGGCCTTGAAGGCCAGCTCATCAAAGCCCAGGCCGCCAACCTGAGAACGCGCCACCATCAGAGCCAGGTCAGGAACGGTCAACAGGGTGCGCGAAGCAATCACCACGTGGCAGTTGTCGTCCACGTCCTGGAGAAAGCGGCTCAGGAAATTATTGATCTCTTCCTGGTCGTCCAGAAAATGATAATCGTCCAGAATGACCAAGAAGTGCTGGTTGATGCATTCGTAAGCCTCATTGACGATGGTGGTGACCAAACGATCCATATCGATGTCGGCTTCCGAAAGGTTTTGCAGGGCAATATTCGATTGTTTGCCAAATTCGGGGAAGACGTGGTTTACCGAAGAGATTAGATGCGCAATAAACCTTTTGAACTCTCTATCCAATGGATCCAGAGCATACCAGCACACGGGCATGTTGGACTGATAGGCCATGTCTACCAATAAAGAGGTTTTTCCAGAGCCGGCGGGCGCAGTAAGGATGGTGAGCTTGTTGTCCAGCAATTCTCCCAATAGATCGAGCAGACGTTGCCTGGTTAGCAAGTCTGGGCGACGACGGGGTAGAATGATTTTTGTGCGCGTTACCGGAATACTCATTCAGGTTGCCTTCGATAAGGAAACTTCCCTGCCCGGTTTTTTTTCTCGCTTTGCCGGCAAGCCAAGCCGAAAATTGCCTGCGCTCACCAATCAAATGCTCTTCTGCTCTTCTCTCGGATCCGGTTTTATAACCTGCCGATATTACCGGTAGTGATTTTGAATGGGGGGTTTAATTCACGGCTATTATTATAACCCTTGAGTTGTCATGATACAAATTCTTTTTATAACAAGAATTCGGGTTTAATATCATATCACCAGACGGATTTGACGACCTCACTAACCCCACCAGATTTATTGAAGATAGTATACACGCTCTTTCCAAATAAAAGAAAGGGAAAATCTGGTACGAATTTCCCACAAAGATATATTCCAGGAGGCGGACTTGATCCGGCGTTTGACGCGCGTTGAAGGCCGGACATGCCCTCACCCCAGCCCCTCTCCCGAAGGGCGAGGGGAAAGGAGAATATTTTTTTCGTCGCCACCTCTGGACATCTTTTGACGACCATGATAAAATAATTTGAAATTCGGTGGGGGCTCGTCCAATGGTAGGACAGCAAACTCTGGATCTGCTTATAGAGGTTCGAATCCTTTGCCCTCAGCTACCCTTTAAAAGCACCCTGCAATCACAACAGGGTGTTTTTCTCTATATTTAGCAGGAGCTGCTATCATGCCGACTGAGTCTTCCCTTGAGTACACCAATTTTATTCACGAAGCGGTCGAAGAAGATCTACGCTCGGGCCGCTTTTCTCGCGTGCAAACGCGCTTCCCGCCGGAGCCGAACGGGTATTTACACATCGGCCACGCCAAAGCCATCTGCATCGATTTCGGCACAGCGGAGAAATTTGGGGGGAAATGCAGCCTGCGTTTTGACGACACCAATCCGGTGAAAGAAGACGTAGAGTACGTCGATGCGATCAAGGAAGACATTCACTGGCTGGGATTCGATTGGGAAGAGCGCGAGTTCTACGCTTCTGACTATTTCGAGCAACTCTATGGATTCGCGGTCGAGCTGATCGAGAAGGGCAAAGCCTACGTAGACGATTTGAGCGTCGAGCAGATTCACGACTATCGGGGTACGCTGACCGAGCCGGGGAAGGAAAGCCCCTATCGCAACCGTTCTGTGGAGGAGAATCTGGATTTATTCCGGCGGATGCGCGCGGGTGAGTTTCCGGATGGGGCCTGTGTCCTGCGCGCCAAGATCGACATGGCGGCCAGCAATATCAATCTACGCGACCCGGTCATGTATCGCATCATCCACGCCAGCCATCACCGCACCGGGGATCAATGGTGCATCTATCCCATGTATGATTTTGCCCACGGGCAAAGCGATTCCGTCGAAGGCGTGACCCATTCCCTGTGCGACCTGGCCTACGAAGATCATCGACCTCTCTACGATTGGTTCCTGGATGAGCTGGGCATCTTTCACACGCGCCAGATCGAATTTGCCCGGTTGAACCTTACCTACACCATCCTGAGCAAACGGTATCTGAAGCAGCTCGTGGATGGCGGCTACGTGCACGGATGGGACGATCCCCGCATGCCCACCCTGGGGGGGATGCGCCGCAGAGGCTACCCGGCCAAAGCCGTGCGCAATTTCATCGACCAGGTGGGCGTGGCCAAGAAAGAAAATTTGATCGAGCTGGCCTTGCTCGAGCACCTGGTGCGCGAAGACCTCAACCTGCACGCCCCGCGCGTGATGGGCGTCTTGAACCCGGTCAAGGTGGTGCTCACGAACTACCCGGAAGGACAGGTCGAGGAGCTGGAAGCCATCAACAATCCCGAAGACCCCTCGGCGGGAACGCGCAGCGTGCCTTTCTCGAAGGTGCTCTACATCGACCAGGACGATTTCCGCGAGACGCCGCCGCCCAAGTACTTCCGTTTGGCGCCCGGGCGCGAGGTGCGCCTGCGTTACGGGTACATCATCAAGTGCGAGGATTACCTCAAGAATCCCGAGACGGGCGAGGTCGAGGAGATCCATTGCACCTACGATCCGCAAACGCGCGGCGGCTACGCGCCGGACGGGCGCAAGGTGCAGGGCACCATCCATTGGGTCTCGGCGCAATCGGCCCTGGATGTGGAAGTGCGCCTGTACGACCGGCTCTTTACCCTGCAAAACCCCAGGAATAAAATCGAAGAGGAAGACAAGAGCTTCCTGGATTATCTCTCCCCGGATTCTTTGAAGGTGCTCAGCGGTTGCAAGGTCGAGCCCAGCCTGGCCGGGGCTACCCCCGGAGCGCATTACCAATTCGAGCGCAAGGGATTCTTCTGCGTCGATCTCGAATTCGACGCCCGATCACCTGGTCTTCAATCAGACCGTTCCGCTGCGCGACACGTGGGCGAAAATCGATGCGGGGAGAAAGGGCGGCTAGAGATCCGTTTTCGGGGCCAATTGAATGAAATCAGCAGGCTGTTTTGGTTGGCAGTCTGCTGATTTTTATGCAAGAATCAAGGGGAGTAACCGGGAGGGGAAGGATAATTCGCGTAGAAGGGCGCAATTTCAAAGATGAGTACGGCCGCACTCTGATGCTGCGGGGAGTCAACCTGAGCGGCAGCAGCAAGGTACCGTTCAGGCCTGACGGGGCCACCTACCAACGCGCAGGGTTCTTCGACCACCGCAACGTCTCTTTTGTGGGGCGGCCCTTTCCATTGGAGGAGGCGGACGAGCATTTCACGCGGCTGCGCGCGTGGGGCTTCACTTTCTTGCGTTTTTTGATCCCCTGGGAAGCCGTCGAGCACGCCGGCCCCGGCCTCTACGACGAGGAATACCTGGATTACGTCTATGCGGTGGTGAAGAAGGCCAACGATTATGGCCTTCACCTGTTCATCGATCCGCATCAAGACGTGTGGAGCCGCTTCTCGGGTGGGGACGGCGCGCCGGGGTGGACGCTGGAAGCGGTGGGATTCGATCTGGCCCATTTCGCCGGGAACGGAGCGGCCATCGTCCACGCCACTCACGGCGATCCTTTCCCCAAGATGATTTGGGTCTCGAACGGCAGCAAGCTGGCTGCGGCCACGATGTTCACACTCTTCTTCGGCGGGGACGACTTCGCGCCGGAGACGAAGATCGAGGGCGAGCCGGCGCAGGCATTCTTGCAACGCCACTATATCCAGGCCGTTCAGCAGGTGGCTTTGCGCTTAAAGGATTTGCCCAATGTAGCCGGCTACGATTCGATGAACGAGCCGTCGAGCGGTTATATCGGCTGGCAGGATTTAAAGGCCGTCGGCGGTGAGATGACTTTGGGGGACTGCCCACGCCGTTGCAGGCCATGGCGTTGGGAGAGGGCATTCCTCAAGAAGTAGAGGTGTGGAAGATGGGCCTGCTGGGCTTGAAACGCGCCGGCGCACGCCGGATGAACGAGGGGCGGGAGCGCGCCTGGCGCGAGGGCTGTGGTTGTATCTGGCGCCAAAATGGCGTGTGGGAGCTGGACGCTTCCGGCGCGCCCCGCTTGCTGCGCCCCGACCACTTTTCGCAGGTGCGCGGGCGAGCGGTGGACTTCACGCGGGATTACTTCGCGCCTTTCGCCAATCGCTTTGCCGCTGCCATACGGGAAGCCGACCCCAGGGCGGTGATCTTTCTGGAGGCCGAGCCCAACCGCACGCACAGCCTGAGTGCGGTGAAGGTGGGGAACCTGGTGTACGCACCGCACTGGTACGATGGATACACCCTGGTGAAAAAGAAGTTCAACGCGCTCGTGGCGGCGGACTCCTTCACCAACCAGCCTGTGTTTGGCCCAGGCGCAATCCGCAAGTCCTTCGCCGCGCAGATGGCGACCTTCAAGCGCAGCGCCGAGGAAGATCTGGGCGGCGTCCCCACCCTGATCGGAGAATTCGGTGTCCCGTTCGATCTGGAGGACAAGAAAGCCTATCGCACAGGGGACTACAGCGCGCAGGTCAAGGCGCTGGATCGTACCTTTCAGGCCATCGAAGCCAATCTGCTGAGCGGCACCCTGTGGAACTATACGCCGGATAACTCCAATGCACGCGGCGACCAATGGAACGACGAGGACCTCTCGATCTTCAGCCGCGACCAGCAGCTCGATCGGGCGGACATCCACTCGGGAGGGCGGGGCCTGCGAGCCGCCGTGCGCCCCTATGCGCTGGCGACGGCGGGAGAGCTGTTGAAGGCTGCCTTCGACGCACGGCGCAGGGTCTTCGAACTGAGATTCCGCCACGACCCACAGGTGGAAGCTGCGACGGAAATCTTCGTGCCGAATTACCAGTATCCCCAGGGTTACGCGGTGGAAGTGAGCGATGGAACATACGAGGTCAATCGAGAGGGGCAGAGGCTGGTTTATCGCCACAGCCGCGAGCGCCAGGAGCACACCGTGTGGGTCAGACCTTGAGATCTACCGCCAGGAAACGTCCACGATTGGACATGTTTTGATAAAATAAGACGAGACATCAAACCTTTCAAACCGGAGGGCCGTATGGGCGATATCAACGTTGGGATTGCAGGAACTGGTTTTATCGGGCCGGCGCACCTGGAAGGGCTGCGTCGAAACAACATGCGGGTCATCGGGCTGGCCGAAATCGACGCCTGAGCTGGCCAGGCAAAAAGCAGCCGAGCTGGGCCTCGAAAAGGGATATGCCTCGTTCGAGGCCATGCTGGCCGATCCGGAGATTACGGCCGTCCACCTGGCCACCCCCAATTATCTGCATTACCCGCACGCCAAAGCTGCCTTGCTGGCCGGCAAGCACGTCATTTGCGAAAAGCCCCTGGCCATGGATACCCGGCAGTCCGCGGAGCTGGTCAAGCTGGCGGCGGAGAAACGCCTGGTCAACGCGATCAATTTCAACCTGCGCTTCTACCCCATCTCACAGCAGGCGCGCTCGATGGTGCAATCGGGAGAGCTGGGGGAGGTCTTCATCTTGCAAGGCTCCTACCTGCAGGACTGGCTGCTCCTGCCCACGGATTGGAACTGGCGCCTGGAACCCGGCCTGGGCGGCAGCCTGCGCGCCGTGGCCGACATCGGCTCGCACTGGATGGACCTGACCACCTTCATCAGCGGTTTGCGCATAGACAAGGTGATGGCCGATTTCAAGACCGTCCATCCCAAGCGGAAGAAGCCGGCCAGGCCGGTGGAAACCTTCACGGGCAAGCTGCTCACCCCCGAGGATTACGTCGACCAGCCCATCTCGACCGAGGATTACGCCTCCATCCTGCTGCGTTACGAGAATGGCGCCCACGGCGTGCTGACCGTCTCGCAGGTGAGCGCCGGACGCAAGAACCGCCTGTTCTACGAGATCGACGGCGCGAAGGCGTCCCTATCGTTCAATTCAGAGCATAATAATGAATTGTGGATTGGCCACCGTGAACGCCCCAACGAGGTCTTGCTCAAGGACCCCTCGCTGTTCTCGCCGGAAGCGCGCGCAGTCACGTCTTACCCGGGCGGCCACAACGAGGGCTTCCCCGATACTTTCAAGCAGCTCAGCGCCAGGGTGTATGCCTACATCCGCCAGGGCGACTTCGACGCAAAGCCCGACTTTCCCACCTTCGCGGATGGACATTACGAGCTACAGCTTTGCGAGGCCATCGAGCGCAGCGCCAAAGAAGAACGCTGGGTCGAAGTCCAATAAGCTATTCTAGGGCCCGGATGGCCGGCGAACGGATAAACAGGAAAGCCGCCGAGAGGATGGCCAGGGAAGCCGTCAGGAGCACCGTCTCAGGGCTGCCGATGACGGCTGCCAGACCCCCGGCCAGCAGCGCGCTGATGGGCATCACCCCCATGAAGGTGAGGGAATAGAGGCCCATCACGCGCCCGCGCAATTCGTCCACGACGTGCGTCTGGACCAGGTTGTTGCACAGGTTGAACAGCACCATCGAGCCCCAACTGGCCGCGACCAGGGTGAGCAAGGATAGCGGAACCGAGTGCACGAAGGCAAAGGCCACCAGAAAGATGGGGAAGACAAAAGAGCCAATCGTCAA
Source organism: uncultured Chloroflexia bacterium (assembly GCA_963702935.1). Taxonomy (GTDB): domain Bacteria; phylum Chloroflexota; class Anaerolineae; order Anaerolineales; family Anaerolineaceae; genus DAOTWA01. The sequence goes on along the minus strand of OY969772.1, from coordinate 4,410,990 downwards.
CAACTTCCCCTTGAAGGCGAAATGGCCCAACGAAGCAATCAACAGCGCCCCCAAGAGCGACCCGATCCCGCGGGCAGATTGGAGCAAGCCGTTGGTGGTGGCGTCCCCTTTTAAGACGATAACCGCCCAATCGGGGATGAGGGTGGCGTAGGCCATGCCGAACAAGCTGAAGAGGCCCACTACGATGATGAGGGTACGGATGACCGGGTGGGCCATGACGTACTTCACCCCGACGCGCAGGTCCGCCAGGGTCGAGGCTTTTTTCGCCTGGTGGACGAAAGGCGGTAATTTCATGGCCAACAGCGCCGCGATCACCGCGATGAACGAAACGGCGTTGATGGTGAAGCACCAGGCAGGCCCCAGGGCCGCGTAAGTCAGACCCGCGACGGCCGGGCCAACGGCCGTGGCTGAATTGAACATGGCCGAATTCAGGGCGATGGCATTTCCCAGGTCGTCGCGTGAGACCATTTCCAGCACGAACGACTGGCGCGCCGGTGCGTCGAAGGCGTTGGCGATCCCCAACAAGAAAGCCAACACGATGATGTGCCAGGGCTGGACGATATTGGCGAAGGCCAATCCTGCCAGAACGAAGGCCATGATCATCATGGAGGTCTGAGTGATGACCAACAGCTTACGACGGGACATGCGGTCAGAGATTACCCCGCCGTAAAGCATGAACAGCCAGGAGGGGATGCCCGCAGCGAAGCCGACGTAGCCCAGGTAGGCCGGCGATTGAGTGAGCTGAAAGACCAGATAACCCTGGGCGGTGGTCTGCATCCAGGTGCCCACCAGCGAAGAGAGCTGCCCGATGAACCACAGGCGATAATTGGGGTATTGGAGGGCCGCGAAGGTTTGTTTCACGGTCCAACTGGCCAAAATCGGCCCTCTGCGCCGGTGCGCTGTGGGAGATGTTGGCGGTTGTGAAGCAACCGGCTTATGTTCAGCAGAGGATTGGTCTGCCTCTAGAGGTTCGGCAGGTAGTTGACCCATTATGAAGAATGTATTGTGATCCAGAAAAAGCAGAGATTCGGTAGCTCTTGGCGTGAAAGATACTTTCCCAACGCCAAGCGCACACTGCATAGGAGGGCGCGTACGGCGTCCTCTTTTTTCGCCTATAGTCCATTCCATGGCTCGCGCCAAAACTAGTTAGACATTCTAAGTATATTCCGAAATGGAAAATGGTCAAGGAGATTGTCCGACAACTATTGGAAGGTAGCCGTATTAATGTTATGATTGTACTTGCCCCACCCGCCAAGGGATGGGTTTTCCAATCACCCCAACAGGATAGCCCTGTTGTAGAATTCATCGGAGCAAAGGAGTGCGTGCATGGAACGTTTTCGATATGCGCGAGCGGGGAGTATCGCGGAAGCTGTGAAACTCCTTAATGAAACAGGCATCTCCAGCCGCCCACTGGCGGGTGGAACCGACCTGTTATTGCTGGCTCGCCAGGAAAAGATTTGCGACCGGGTGGTGGATATCACCCGCATTCCCGAACTACATACCATCGAACGCGAAGGCGACCGGGTCACCATCGGCGCCGGGGCAACCTTCAGCGAAGTCATCGAAAGCCGCATCGTTCAAGAGACCGCCCCGTTGTTGGCGCAGGCCTGCCACCAGGTGGGGGCTGTGCAGGTCAGAAATATGGGCACGCTGGGGGGGAATGTAGCCAACGCCGCCGCGTGCGCCAATTCGATCCCGGCGCTGGTGTGCCTGGATGCGGAAGCCACGATTCTCACCCCGGAAGGCTCGCGTCCATGGGGAGTCTCTGAATTGATCGTGCGCCCCAATCGTACCCAGCTCCCCAAGGGAGGGCTGCTGGTCTCCTTGAGCTATATCGTTCCGCCGGCAAATAGCCGGAGCGTTTTCCTGAAACTGGGAAGGCGCAATGCCCTGGCCATCTCCCGGCTGACGGTGGCGGCCCTGGGCCGCGTGGACGGGGAGGGGAAGATCGCCGAAGCGCGCATCGTGCCCGGCTCAGCCACCCCTCAGATCAAGCGCTTCACCAAGGTGGAAGAGAGCCTGATCGGCCAGATTCCAAGCGAGGCGCTCTGCCAGGAAGCCAGCCGGCAAACGGTGGAAAACATGACGGAGATTACCGGACGGCGCTGGTCCAGCGAATTCAAGGAGCCGGCCCTGCAAGCCATGGTGGCGCGGGCGCTCAGGCTGGTTTTTGGGTTGAGCAACGCTCAGGATGGGAGGGCAGCATGAAGATCGAATTCACCCTGAACGGCAATCCGGTGAGCGTCGAAGCGCCGGAAGACATCACCCTCCTCAAGCTGCTGCGCGATTATCTGGGCTTCACCGGTACAAAAGAGGGCTGCGGCGTGGGCGAATGCGGCGCTTGCTCTGTGATCCTGGACGGACGCCTGGTAAATTCTTGCCTGACCCTGGCGGCTCAGGCCGGCGGCCGGAACGTCGTCACCATCGAAGGCGTGCGGGCGCCGGACGGCGGCCCGAACGATTTGCAGCTCGCTTTCATCGAATATGGGGCGGTGCAGTGTGGTTATTGCACCCCGGGTATGGTGCTGGCGGGCGAAGCCCTGCTGGCCAGGAACCCTGACCCGGACCGCAAGGAGATCCGCGAGGCCATTTCAGGGAATCTGTGCCGCTGCACGGGCTACCAGCAGATCATCGATGCCATTCAAGCTACTGCGCAGCGCAGGGAAGGGGTGAAAGACCATGCCTGAGTATCAATTTATCGGTAAGCCCGCCGAGCGGGTGGACGCATTGGAAAAGGTGTTAGGGACGGCCAGATATATCGCCGATTACCAGGTGCCCGGCATGGTTTACGCGCGCGCCTTGCGCAGCACGCTGCCGCACGCGCGCATCGCCCGGCTGAACGTCACACCGGCGCTGAAGGTAAAAGGGGTGCTGGCGGCCATCACCTGCGATGATTTTATCGACCACGGGAGGTTTGGCTACCCCGTCGAGGACATGTACATGCTGGCTCACCAGCGCGTGCGTTACGCCGGCGACGCCATCGCGGCAGTTGCCGCCGAAACCGAGGACGCTTTAGAAGCCGGCTTGAACGCCATCCTGCTGGAGCTGGAGCCCCTGGCGGGCGTTTTCGACCCGCAGACGGCGCTGCAACCCGACGCGCCTATCGTGGGCGAGCGCCCGTGGGACGCGCCGGATACTCCCCGCGGGAACCTGCTGAATCATTACATCGTCAGCAATGGGAATCCGGAAGATGTGCTGAAGGAATGCGCGGTGACCCTGGACGAGGAATACAGCACTGCCCACCAGGAGCACGCTTATTTAGAGACAGAAGGCGCGCTGGCCGTGCCCTGGCCGAATCAGAATGGCGTCACGGTGTATTGTCCCTCGCAGAGTCCGTTCAATAATCGCAACAACCTTTGCAAAGTGCTGGGACTGTCCCAGGAGGACGTGCGCGTCATCCAACCCCAGGTGGGGGGCGCCTTCGGCGGCAAGGACGACCAGCTTTACCAGACTTCTGGGCAGGTGGCTAAGCTGGCTTTATTGACCGGGCGCCCCGTGCGGATGACCTTCTCGCGGGAAGAGTCGATGATCTTTTCGTATAAGCGCAACCCCATGCAGGTGCACATCCGCCTGGGGGCAGACCGGGACGGGAAGCTGCGCGCCAACGACGTGAATATTTTGGTGGATAGCGGCGCCTACGCGGCCATCACGCCGTTCGTGGCCTGGCGCGGAACGATCCACGCGATGGGACCCTACCGCTACGACGCCTGCCACGTAAACACCGACGTGGCCTACACCAACAACGGCTACACGGGCGCCTTCCGCGGCTTTGGCAACACGGAGACGACGGCCTGCATCGAGCAAGCGGTGGACGAGCTGGCGGAAAAGCTGGGCATCGACCCGATCGAATTCCGGCTACGCAACTGCCTGCGCCCCTTCGACACGACCTCGCACGGACAGCCTCTGGGAGAGGACGTCTCGCTGGTCGAATGCCTGGAGCAGGTGCGCGCCCTTTCCGGGTGGGAGCACAAGCGGGCCGAGATCGACGCTTCCCAGCCCAAAGAATACGCGCGCGGGGACGTGCGGCGAGGCATCGGAGTGGCGGCGTTCTTTCACGGCATCTCGCTGGGCGCGGAGGGCGCGGATTCGGCCGGGAGCACGCTAGCCATCAACGATGATTACAGCCTGACGTTGACCTCTGGGCTGACCGACTATGGCACGGGCTCGCGCACCGTTTACACGCTGATCACCGCCGAGACGCTGGGCGTCAACCCGGAGCGCATCAAAATGCTGCGCCCGGATACGGATACCGCCCTGGATAGCGGCCCCACGGTGGCTTCGCGCGCCACGGTAGTGGGCGGCAATTCCGTGCGTATCGCGGCGATGCGCCTGGGCAGCCTGCTCACCCGGGCCGCCGCCGACCTGTTGGGCTGCCAGGAGATGCAGGTCAGCCACCAGAAAGAGCTATACGTGGGTCCCAGCGAAGAGCCGGTCTCCTTCGAACGGGTCGTGGATCACGCGCGTGAGATGGGTCTCACCCTTTCGGCGCGCGGGCGCTGGAACGTGCCCGAGATTCACTGGTCTTTCGAGGCCGGACGGGGCAGGCCGTACTTCGCTTATCATTTTGGGGCCCAGGTGGCCGAGGTGCTGGTGGACACCGGCACCGGGAAAGTGGAAGTTACCGGCCTGTGGGCTGCGCACAACACCGGCACCGTGATCTTCCCCCAGGGGATCCAGGGCCAGCTTTTTGGCGGGATCGCCTTGGGGTTGGGTTACGCCTTGATGGAGCGAGTGGATTTCGATCAAGGCTACATCCAGGCGACCAACTTCGACGAATATCTCATTCCCACGGCCATGGATGTGCCGGAGATGGTGGGCGCTTTCGTGGAAAAGCCTTTCAACCAGGGGCCTTACGGCGCCAAGAATATTGGTGAGCCGGGAATGGTGCCCACGGCCCCGGCTATCCTGAACGCCATTGCCCACGCCACCGGAAAGCGCATTCGCCATCTGCCGGCCAACCTGGAACGCGTGCTGTTAGGCCACGATCTGCGCAAGGAAGGCACGAACATGGCTTGCAAGCTTGGTTTGGGGGTACGGGATTAATCGAGGTGAGACGAATGTTCCCGCCTGTACGCGGTTGGCGGTCGATGTTCTTCACTGCTCTGCTCCTGGGAATGGCGGCGTGTAGCGCCATTCCCACGCCTCCGGCGTCGCCCGGGGAGACGAGCGTCCCCCCGGAGGCGGCTACTTCTGTCCCCACACAAACTGTCCCTCCGACCATCCCTCCCAGCCCGGAACCCTCCCTGACGCCGACTCCGCCGGCGCTGAATTTATCCAACCCTCAGAAGGTAGTATTGGCTGAGAACCTGCCGGGGCCGGACGATCTGGTGCTGGCCCCGGACCAATCCATCTATGTGTCCGATGTGATCGATGGGACGGTCAAGCAGGTCACTCCGGATGGCTTACTGCATGCGGTGGTCGGCGGCTTGAGCGCGCCGGAGGGGATGGTGTTCCTGCCGGACGGATCGTTGGTGATCGCCGAGCAGGGCGCCAACCGGCTCGTTCGTTATGATTTTCAGACGAAGACACTCTCCCCGTTTCTGACTCTGACCAACCGCACCGGCCTGGAAGGCGTGGACGGCATTGCCCTGGATGCGCGTCCGGGCAATGCGGAGACGCTCATCGTGCCCGACAGCCCCAATGGCATCGTGAGGCGCGTCGGCCTGGACGGGCAGGTGATCGCGGACATCCAATCCGGCTTCGCCCGGCCCACGGGAGCGTGGGTCGAGCCGGATGGCAGTATCCTGGTGACGGATGAAAACGCCGCAGCGCTGGTGCGCATTCGCGCGGACGGGCAGGTCGAAAAGCTGGCCAGCCTATCCACCCCGGACGACGTCATCGAGGATGCGGCGGGCAATATCTTCGTGGCCACCCTGGGCGACCACGCCGTGCACGTCTTGCTCGCGGCTACCCACCAGGACGTGCTGCTGGCCGGCGACTTCATCGATCCGCAGGGGATCATTTTCGACGCGGACGGCAACCTGGTGGTGGCCGATGCGGGAAATCACCGCCTGGTCAAGCTCCTCATTCATTAGAGCTGCTCCCGGTGTATACGGAGAGCATGCGGGTAAGCTCGTCGCGGAAGGCCGCCCGCCACTCTTCCGGCTCGATCAGCTCGGCTTCCGGCCCCAGCCACCTCAACAGCTCGAACACGGCTTCCGGCTGATCTCCCCCGAAGGTCATTTTGACGCGATCCCCGCTCAGATCTTCAAAATGCGCGTAGCGATAATACCAATCCTGCTTCAGCCTTTCGGCCTGGCGGGGAGAAACCTCGATCTTGACGGGGAAGGTCTGGATCCAGTGATCCATGGCCGATCCCAGCCATTGGCGGTCGAGCAGACTGGCGATGTCAAAATCCGCCGGCGGCGCGTGCTTTCCTGAGCCTGGCTGCAACTCGAGAACCCGGTCGGCCCGCCACAGGCGCTGCTCCGGCTTCTGCCCTTTTTGCACTCCCACCAGATACCAGTAATCTCGATCCCAGAGCAAGCCGCAGGGGGAAGCGCTCACAGCGCTTATTCCGGACCTGTAAGGGGAGCGGTAGCTGAAGGCGACCTGGCGCTGATCCAGGATGGCTTGCAGGAAGGCCTGGAGGATGTTGCACTCGGTTCTCTCGGACGCCTCAGCAGCCTGAGGCGCCGGATTGGGAAGCTCAGGGTGAAAGATATCCTCGGGAGTTTTTTCGAAGGCGACGATGCGCTGCGCCTGGGTGAGGATCTCGCGCAGATTTTCGGGCACGGCTGCCAGTAGTTTTTGACCGGCGGACTCCAGCTCCGCCGTGAAGGGCCGGGTGCGCAGGCGGCGCTGGAAAGTCAGCCCCAACAAGAGCGAGATGGCTTCTCCCACCGAAAACATTACCGGCGGCAGGAAATAACCCTCCACGAGACGAAAGCCCCCTTCTCTTCCGGCTTCAGCGTAGACGGGTACGCCCACCAGGCTGAGAAGTCTCGATGTCCCGGTAGATGGTGCGCCTGGACACCTCGAAGCGCCCGGCAAGCTCGCTCGCCGAGAGCGTTTTCCCGCTGCGCAGGTACAACAGAATCCCAAGAGCGCGATCGAGTCTATTCATGCAGATTCCCCACGAAGATCTCAAGAAATGATGACAGACTGTTGTCAAGTTTGCCCGGTTATACTGATCCTTGGGCTGCGACGAGCGCAGCAAAACATAAAATATTCAGGAGATGGAAACATGATTACTCGACTGTGGCACGGATGGACCACGCGTGAGAACGCAGATCGATACGAGCAATTGCTGCGGGCGGAAGTGCTGCCGGGCATTCACCGCATTGCCGGCTACCAGGGCGCGCAGTTATTGCGCCGAGACGCGGAAGAAGGGGTCGAGTTCGTCACGCTCACCTTCTTCGAATCGATGCAGGCAGTGCGCGACTTTGCCGGCCAGGATTACGAAGCCGCCGTCGTTCCACCCGAGGCTCGGGCGATCCTGTCGAGATATGATAGCAAATCCATTCATTACGAAACCGTCTTCAAATTGGAGTAGAATCTCTCATTATCCCGGATGCCTTATTATAAGACAGCCTTTTACGATAAGGCGTTGCGGGTCGAGGAACTATCCTAAATTGCATAAAAGGAGCATCCGATGGAATCCGATTTGGTTTTTCGCGAGCAGTTGCTGGCTCTTCTGCGGGGTGGAAACGCGCACATGCCTTTCGAAGGGGCTGTGAAGGATTTTCCCATGGAAGCGATCAACACGATGGCCCCCAACGTTTCTTATACGCCCTGGCACCTTCTGGAGCACCTGCGCATTACCCAGTGGGACATCCTGGAATTCATCCGCAATCCAAAGCACGTCTCGCCTGAATGGCCGGTGGGGTATTGGCCGGCGAAGGGCGAGCGAGCGGACGCGGCGAAATGGGCCGCGACGGTACGGGCGTTCCAGGCGGATGCCCACGACCTGGAGAAGCTGGTAGGGGATCCCAATACGCAGTTGACGACTCCTATTCCACACGCGCCGGGGTATACGATCCTGCGGGAAATCCTGGTGGTGAGCGATCACAATGCCTATCACATCGGTGAATTCGCCATCTTGCGGCAGGTGATGGGGACGTGGCCGGCTAACCGGTCGGAATAAGAAGAATTTGTCTTAGGGGTGGTACGGACGATAGACGATCAGAAGGGCCTCGTAGATTTACAGCGTGGCAAGAAAATTTAGGCTCTTACTAATATCGCTACGTTGAAAAACCACAGGATGGTGGAAAAGAACACGACCCACTCGAGCAATGGACTCAGCCAAACGCGAGGCCGTTCCGGCTTAACCTCAGGATCCAGTTGATTGGAGGTTTCCGAACCGGCCTCTTCCTTTCCCAGAAGGGTCAGGAAGGATGCATAAGAAACCAGGGAGAATAACCCAATGATATTCGTGTATTTGGACACGACTTCCATGCCTGCCGGTTGGACCAGGATGCCGATGCTGAAGAGCAGAATGGTCACCAATCCGGCTCTGAAGTAGGAGATGGCTGCTCTCAAGTGCGGGGTCAGATTGTTCATGGGAAAGAGGCCCACGCACACGCAAGAGATTGCCGCCCACAACCCGGCCAGGATGCCCAATTTCGCCCAAATATTCCCCAAGATCAGCCCCAGCTCGATGATAAATGGGATCAGAATCAGGCCGCCCAGAATCAACCCTCCGTTAAGACTCTGGGCGTTCTTTGAGACTCCCACCTCACCCAGCTCCGAGACGTAATGGTTGAGAACCGAATAGCGCTCCCGGTTTTTCCCGACGTAGCTTAGCCCCGCATACAGCGCGGAGAGAAAGATGACCGCGCAGCCGGCTATACCCAGAGCGCTTAAGTAATTTGCCAGGAAAACGCTGACGCCGGCGAGCGAGTGCATTGGGCGTTATATGGCCTCGATCTGGCCGGTGACCAGGCTGCGCCGCTCGATGAATTTGAAAAGCAGCAGCCCTAAAATGGCGTAAACCACGCCGACGATCAATTCTCCCAAGAATAAGGGAGCCATCGCGCTCCAACCGGCGCCGCCCAGCGCCTGGCGCGCGGCTTCGATGCCGCGCGTCAACGGCAAGGAGTAGGAGATTGCCTGCAAGGGGGCGGGCAACGTGCCCACCGGAAAGTTTACCCCACAAAAGATGAAGAAGGCCAGGTAGACGACGGTGGTGATCGTCCAACCTTCGCGCGTCAGCAACGACACACTGCCGAGGATCAATCCCATGCCGGTGGAGGTGACCGTAATCAGCAGGATGCAGGCGGCCAACAGCCCCAGGTTGGTGCCAGACAGGTCCAGGCCGAAGAGAAGCACGGCGATCAAAAAAGCCGAGATGACGACGAAGATACTATCGACGATGTTGAAGAGGGTGCGGCCCAGGAAGAGCGGCACACGCGGCGCCGGGCTGCCCAATAGATACGGCAGGGTACGATACTGGCGCTCGTTGCCAATCGCGTTGGAGACGCCCATGACGCCGTTCAGCGCCGGCAAGAGCAAAATGTTGCCGATGACGATGTAGAGCGGGTCTTTCAACCCGGCGAAACGCCCCATGAGGAGGAAGAGCAGCAGTTGAAAGAGGGGATAGACCAATTTCGCCGAGATATACGAGACGGGCGTGATCCACACGTTTAACGCCCGATAAGAGTACCAGGCGCCGACCAGGTAGAGCCGCAGGAAGCGGGAGAGGGGATGCGCTCTCATATCGAGCTCAGCTCTCCGGATACGCGGATCTTGTCGTGGATCTTGACCACCATCCAATGCGCCAGAAGAAAATACACCAGGGAGAGGGCCAGAGCCATGCACCAGCTCCACCAGAGTGGATCGCTGTTGGGCGATGCGCTGATGGACTGGTTCATGGCAGCGATGGCCCAGCGCATGGGCAGAATCGAGAAAAGGGCGAAAGCCAGGCCGGCAGGATCGAGACCGGGAACATGAAGCCACACACCACGGCGATGGGGAGCTCCAGGTAATTTACTGCCGTACCGGATACGCGCGACCAGGCGTGGAAGTTGGCCAGCAACAGGCCCAGGCACCAAAAAGTGAGCATGATGACCAACACCGAGACCCCGACGGCCGGCAGGCTCTCGGCATTAAATTTATAACCGAAGAATGCCAGGGCGATCAGGAAGGAACAGGAGAGCGAGATCATACCGGTCAGGACGTTGGTCAAGGTACGGATGGCCAGGATCTTGGTCAGCGAGGTGGGGCTGCCCACGATGAGCTCCAGCGTGCCTTCCACGCGGTCGTTGGTGATGTCGTAGAAAGAGGTAAACAGGATGCTGCTCCACAAGCCCATGAAGCCACCGCCAATGATGGTGTAGATCAAGTCGGGGGCCTCTTTCCCGGCGACGCGCGCCAGGATGAACCCGATACCGCTGAAGATGGCGGGCTGGATGATAAGCAGGAGCATCGAGTAACCCGAAAGAGCGCGCAGGCGGAACTGCACGTTCATCTGGCGCCAGATCAGGCGGAGAGATTTCGCCAGCACGCTCGGCCTCCTGGATGATATTGACGTAGACGTCTTCCAGGGTCGGGTTGCGCACTTCCAGGTTCTGGATCAATTGGGCGGCCAGATAGGGAGCCAAAAGCTCCATGACGTCCCCGGGATCCCGGGTGCGGATGGAGACCCATTGCTGCCGCTCTTGCTGTTTCACGTGAAGACTGGCGTGATGATCCAGGCTGCGCAGGCGATCCAGCAGGGCCGTGTTGTCGGCGGTCGTTTGAATGTCGATGATGGAATCACCGCTGACCGTGCGCTTCAAGCCGGCGGGAGTGTCCATAGCGACGATCTTCCCGTGGTTGACCACGGCGATGCGGTCACACAACTCTTCGGCCTCGTACATGTAATGCGTGGTCAGCAGGATGGTCTTGCCCATGCCTACCAGATCCTTGACGATGGCGCGAATGGCTCTGGAGCCCACCGGGTCGATGCCAACGGTGGGCTCATCGAGGAAGATCAGATCGGGGTCGTGCAAGAGCACCCGCGCCAGGTGCAGGCGTTGCTGCATCCCATTGGAATAGGTCTCCACGCGATCGTTTTCCCGCCCGGCCAAGCCCATCAGCTCCAACAGCTCCGGGATGCGCCTGCGGGCATACTCCGGATCGAGGCCGTACAGCTCGGCAAAATAACGCAGGTTATCCAGGCCGCTCAGGCGGGTATACAGGCCCCGGCCGCCCCCAAAGGTGAAGCCAATCCTATGGCGCACCTTGCCCGCGTCTTTGATCAGGTCCATGCCGAGGATGCGGGCCTTCCCGCTGGTGGGGAGCAGCAATGTGGAAAGCATTTTGACCGTGGTGGTTTTGCCGGCGCCGTTCGGGCCGACGAGGCCGAACAGCTCGCCGGCCTCGACGGCGAAGGATATGCCTTCCACAGCGGTGTTTGACCGGTAGCGGCGGCGCCAAAAACCCGTCGAGGTGGTAAAGACCTTGCGCAATCCTATGGTTACGATGGCTGGAGAATTCGATTTACCCATACTTCCCTGAGTATTTCAAGCGAATAGCGCCCGTTAGGGCGCTTAGAAGGGAGTTCGAATGAGGGAGTTAATCAGTGCCTCCTATCCTACCTCATACCAATGAAGGCGGCTCGAAAAGGTGAAGCTCCTCCCGATCGGCCTCTAATTTCCTGCAGGGATACCAGATAAAGAGAAGGCTATTTTATCTTGACGCGTTTAATCAGTCAAGCCGCTCTTCAAAGTCTAACGGTTCTGCCCTACTACCTGGAGCTGGCGACCACGATGTGCAGCTCGGCGCGGTTGTTGTCTTCGCTGGCCTCATCCACTGCCCCGTAGGAAAATCCCCAGCTATCCGCGTAGACATACAGGTTGTGGGCCCCGGGGCCAAGCGAGGCCGGCCAGTTCGTATTTCCATCTCTATAAGACCCACGGGGAGAAGCCAGGGTGATGCTTTGGCCGGCTTTCAGCCCGCTTATGTACCACGCGGCCCCGTAAGCGCTTAATTTGTACCAGGCCAACCCTTGATTTACCGGCGGCGCCGGAGGCTGGACAGGATCGATATAGAAGTCCACCCAGAATTCACCGGCGTCGTTGGCTCCCTGGTTGGTGACGGTCACTTCGACCTGGAAGGCCTGCCCGGTCTTCAGCTCAGCAGGCACGAGCTTGAAGGTCGCGATCAGATCGGGACGAAGCTCTTTTCGCGTAACCGGAATGTATAAGAAAGTGAGGTATTCTTTAATGGTCAGCGTAGCGTCGATGTTGCCGGTCAGGGCCGTTCCCGATATGTTCGTCAATTTGAGCAGGACGGTCTTATCCGGGTTGTTGGTAGTATCTTTTAGGATTTGAACGTTGAAACTTCGTGAGGTTACTCCAGGGCCGAAGGTTAAGGTGCCGGTGGTGGAGACGTAGTTGATGCCGGCCAGGGCGGTGTTATCGAGCGTCACGTAGTTGGCCGTGACGGTCTGATAAGTGGGATTGGAGAGGGTCACGGTGATGGTGGCGCTGGCCTGGTTTTCGGCGGTTACAAAATTCGCAGCGTTGAACTGGATGGTGGGTTGGCCGTCGTCGTTGGAAATGGTGACGGTTCCGCTGCCTTTGCCGGAGGCAAGGGTGGCGTTGGAAGGATTGGACAGGGTGACGGTGAAGGACTCGCCAGGCTCATATTTTGTGTCGCCATTGACTTTAATGGTGAGCGGTTTGGAGGTCTCCCCGGCGGCAAAGGTGAGGGTCTGGGCGCTGGTTACGCCCTGGTAATCGCCGTCGGCGGTAGTGGCGGTGCCGTCGGCGGTGGTGTACTGCACGCTGACGGTCTGTCCGCTGGCGGCAGAGAGCGTGACGTTGAGAGTGGCGTTCACCGTGCCGCTGTTGCCTTCCGCCACCGAAACGCTGCTGTCAAGGGTGAGGGTGGGCGTCGCATCATTATCGCTGATCGTGAGGGTATAGGTGGTGGTAGCGCCCAAGGCGGCGTTGTCAGGATCGCCCATACTGACGACGACGGTCTCGTCCGGCTCGTCCAGCGCGTCGTCGTTGATGGTCAGGGTGATATTGGCGGAGGAGCCGCCGGCGGCGATGGTCAGCGGCGTGTCGGTGATGGTATAGTCGGCGCTTGGACCCTTGGAGGCAGTCCCGCTGGTGGTGAAGGGCAGGCTCACTGCCTGGTAAGAAGGATTGCTCAACTGAGCCGTGATGATGACGGTGCCCACGCTTTCGGCTACAGTCTGGCTGGCGGAGGTGAAGCTGACCGTGGGCTGGCTGTCGTCGTTGGTGATGGTCACGGTGCCAGTGGCTGAGGCAATGGTGGCGTTGGTGGGGCTGGCCAGGGTAACCGTGAAGGTCTCGTTGGTCTCGTACTTGGCGTCGCCGTTGACCGGGATGGTGATGGAATGAGAAGTTTCCCCGGCGGCGAAGGTGAGGGTCTGGGCAGTCGTTACCCCCTGGTAATCGCTGTCGGCGGTAGTGGCAGTGCCGTCGGCGGTGGTGTACTGCACGCTGACGGTCTGCCCGCTGGCGGCGGAGAGCGTGACGCTGAGAGTGGCGTTCACCGTGCCGCTGTTGCCTTCGGCGACGGAGACGCTGCCGGCGATGGAAAGGGCCGGAGTTGCATCGTTATCGGTAATGGTGAGGGTATGGGAGGAGGGAGTACCCAGGGTAGCGTTGGTGGGCGTATCCAGGGTGACGATGACAGTCTCGTCCGGCTCGTCCAGGGCGTCGTCGTTGATGGTCACGGTGATATTGGCGGAGGAGCCGCCGGCGGCGATGGTGACAGGGCCGGCGGTGAGGGTATAGTCATTGCCGGCGTCCTGGGTGGCCGTGCCGCCGGTGGTGAAAGGTACGCTCACGTCCTGGTAAGAGGGGTTGCTCAATTGGGCCGTGATGGTGGCGGTGCCGGCGCTCTCGGCTACGGTCTGGCTGGCGGAAGTGAAGGTGACCGTGGGCTGGCTGTCGTCGTTGGTGATGGTCACGGTGCCGGTGGCTGAGGCGATGGTGGCGTTGGTGGGGCTGGCCAGGGTAACCGTAAAGGTCTCGTCGGTCTCGTACTTGGTATCGCCGTTGACCGGGATGGTGATGGAATGGGAGGTTTCCCCGGCGGCGAAGGTGAGGGTCTGGGCGCTGGTTACGCCCTGGTAGTCGCCGTCGGCGGTAGTGGCGGTGCCATCGGCGGTGGTGTACTGCACGCTGACGGCCTGGCTGCTGGGGGCGGAGAGAGATACGGTCAGGGTGGCGTCCACCGTGCCGCTGTTGCCTTCGGCGACGGAAACGCTTCCGGCGATAGAAAGGGCCGGGGCAGCGTCATTGTCCGCGATGGTGAGGGTGTGGGAGGAGGGAGTACCCAGGCTGGCGTTGCCAGGCGTGCCCAGGGTGACGATGACGGTCTCGTCCGGCTCGTCCAGGGCGTCGTCGTTGATGGTCACAGTAATGTTGGCAGAAGAGCCGCCGGCGGCGATGGTGATGGGGCTGGCGGTAAGGGTGTAGTCATTGCCGGCGCCCTGGGTGGCCGTGCCGCCGGTGGTGAAAGGTACGCTCACGTCCTGGTAAGAGGGGTTGCTCAACTGAGCCGTGATGGTGGCGGTGCCAGCGCTTTCGGCTACAGTCTGGCCGGCGGAGGTGAAGCTGACCGTGGGCTGGCTGTCGTCGTTGGTGATGGTCACGGTGCCGGTGCCGGCGCCCGAGGTGATGGTGGCGTTGGTGGGGCTGGCCAGGGTAACCGTAAAGGTCTCGTTGGTCTCGTACTTGGTATCGCCGTTGACCGGGATGGTGATGGATTGGGAGGTCTGGCCAGGGGTGAAGGTGAGGGTTTGAGGGCTGGCCACGCCCTGGTAATCGCCGTCGGCGGTGGTGGCGGTGCCATCGGCGGTGGTGTACTGCACGCTGACGGTCTGGCCGCTGGCGGCGGAGAGCGTGACGCTGAGAGTGGCGTTCACCGTACCGCTGTTGCCTTCGGCCACAGAGGCGCTGCCGGCGATGGAAAGGGCCGGAGTTGCATCGTTATCGGTAATGGTGAGGGTATGGGAGGAAGGTGTGCCCAGGGAAGCGTTGGTGGGCGTATCCAGGGTGACGATGACGGTCTCGTCCGGCTCGTCCAGGGCGTCGTCGTTGATGGTCACGGTGATATTGGCGGAGGAGCCGCCGGCGGCGATGGTCAGCGGCGAGGCGGTGGCGGTATAGTCGGCGCCGGCGCCCTGGGTGGCCGTACCGGTAAGGGTGAAGGGTAGGCTCACTGCCTGGTAAGAAGGATTGCTCAACTGAGCGGTGATGGTGGCGGTGCCGGCGCCCTCGGCTACAGTCTGGCCGGCGGAGGTGAAGGTGACCGTGGGCTGGCTGTCGTCGTTGGTGATGGTCACAGTGCCGGTGGCTGAGGCGATGGTGGCGTTGGTGGGGCTGGCCAGAGTGACGCTGAAGGTCTCGTCGGTCTCGTACTTGATATCGCCGTCAACCTTAATGGTGATCGGCTTGGAGGTCTCGCCGGGAGCGAAGGTGAGGGTCTGGGCAGTCGGTACGCCCTGGTAGTCGCCGTCGGCGGTGGTGGCGCTGCCGTCGGCGGTGGCGTACTGCACGCTGACGGTCTGGCCGCTGGAGGCAGACAGGGACACGGTGAGGGTAGCGTCTACGGTTCCGGCGTTGCCCTCGGTGACCGAGGTATTGGTAATCGAAAGAGTGGGGAGAGTATCGTTGTCGGTAATGGTGATCGTATGGGCAGTGGGCGAGACCGCGGTAGCGTTGGTGGGTGTACCCATGGTGACAATCACCGTTTCGCTTGATTCGGCCAGGGCGTCGTCGTTAATCACGCAATCTATGCTGCCCGAGCTATCTCCGGCAGGGATGGTGATAGAGGCAGCGTTCACCGTGTAATCCTTCCCCGCGCCCTGCTCGGCGGTGCCGGTAAAGCTCAGAGGCACGGTAACCGCTAATCCGGAAATGGCGCTGAGAGAGGCGGTAACCAGGACGGTGCCGGCGCTCTCGGCTACAGTCTGGCTGGCGGCGTCGAAGCTAACCGTGGGTTGACTATCGTCGTTGGTGATGGTCGCGATGCCGGTACCTGAGGCGATGGTAGCGTTGGTGGGGTTGGCCAGAGTGACGCTGAAGGTTTCGTTGGCCTCGTCCCTGGTGTCGCCGTTGACATCAACGGTAATGGCCTGGGGCAGGGCGCTATTGGCCGGGAAATCGACGACCGCATCGGCGACTGCTACATAATCGTTATCGGCGACCGTGGCGGTGCCATTGGATGTGGAATAATGGACGCTGATGGCCTGGTAGCTGGGGTTCGAAAGACTGACGTTAAGCGTGAAGGGAGTCAGGCCGCTGTTTCCCTCGGCATGGGTGACGTCGCCGATCGAGAGTGTGGGCTGCGAATCATCGTTGTTTATTGTGGCTGAGCCGGTAGCATTGAGAGGGTCAAGCGTGGCGCCTTCTGCCGAAATCAGCGTGAGGCTGAAGGATTTGTCCGTCTCGAATTTGTCGTCCCCGGTAACGTTTATGGAAATATCCTGGGTGAGACTATCCGTGGTTAAGAAAGTAATGCTCCCATCCGTGACCAACTCGTAGTCGCTGTCCCCGGTTGTAGCCGTGCCATCAGCCGTCGAATAATGGACGGTAACCGTATCCGATCCGGCCGCGGATAAAGTAACCGGGAATTTGACGACGGTGGTATCCCCGGAATTGCCTTCGTCTATAGGGACGGCATTGCCGATAGATACGACAGGAGTCTGGTTGGCTTCACCCTGAACCGACCCCGCGGGCATGAAGCTCACGGATAACGCCAGGATCAGATAGACAGTAGCCAAGCTCCTGGCGATCCGCGCGCAAATATCTGGTGAAGAGTGCTGATGGACCATGTTTTCCCTCCCTTTATTACCCGCCTGAGGAATAAGAAGACCTGGCTATCAAGCCCGTTATTTGATGATTTGTAGATAATGGGGGTTGAGGTTACGCCCCTGGCACTACTCACGCCCCCTGGCCAAGACAGTGCTGCAATGAAGGCCTGATCTAATCTCCCACAATTAATCAGAAACCTTTCTTATTATACATGGATTCTATCCGGAAAGGTCAAGGATTTTTCAAGGTGTATTCTCGTAGCCGCCAGAGACGCTCGAGGGCGCCTTCGAGGCGCGCGCCTAACTCCTCGCCGCCGCGGGTGGTGACGTCGTCCTGGTTTTCGAAGACCACGTAAGGCACCCGGCGACCCTGGATGGAGATGAATTGAGAATCGTTGGCGCGCAGGGAGTCCCAATCGCTCTCCCGGTAGAGCCGCTCCATCTTATCGTCAGACAGGGAATGCTCCAGAATGCTATCCGGCCGGTCGGGGTTGAAGCGCCGGCGGTTTTTCCTCAGCGATTCCTGGTAAGGCACGTCTACGTAAAGGATCGAAGCCCGGCTGACGACTTCCGCGCTGAGGTGCTCGAAAGCGGCGGTAAAACCGCCGTGCTGGCTGCCGCGCGAGAATTCGATCAGGGTGGTAGTGTGGGCGTGGTAATCGGGAGCGTCCCTTAAGCGCTTGGCGTACTCCTGGCAGATCCTGCGGATCAGGACGTTCCACAAGGCGCTGTTGAGAAAATAGCCGCTTTCGGAGGTATGCAGGCGAGGCTGCCCCAGCTCCGACAGGATGTGGTCCTCCTCGAACCAGGTCCATAGCATGGGGAAATCGTCGACAACGTCGACGCTGCCAACGTGAAAGCGCTGTCTGCGGACGGCGTCATTGGTGTGCTTAAGGTAGTGGATGATCTCGCTTTTGCCGGCGGCCGGCCGGGCCAGAAGCAGGAGGATTTCAAAAGTATTTTGAGGGTTCATCAGCAGGCTCGATAACGGGACAAAGAAGAATAGGCACATCCCTCTCAAGAGGGGAAGAGATGCCCGGAACGCAAGACGTAATTATAAGGCAAATATGCAGTAAGGTTTGGCAGGAGAGCTAAAATCCATGCGCGCGATTTGTTTCACGGGGCATTGTAACAGCTCTTCCAGGAGGAATGCGTCCATACGGCATAATTCCGGGTGCTCCGGCAGGATGGCGGCGTAAGGGCAGTAGCCTAACAAGACGCGGGGGGAATCGGCGCGGGCTTCCCAGCGCGCCTGGTAATTCAGCTCCTTCAAGCGCTGCACCGCCTGGGATAACCTCAGAGTCATATTTTTAGGGGGGGCTGTCTGCAACCCGGCGATGCGCGTAGCCACGCGGTGCAAAAAGCCGGCGGCCTCCTGTGGGGGGAGATTAGCCGAAAGCTCGTCCAGCAAAGCGCCGGAAAGCAGGCTCAGGTTGTTCGAGCGAATTTGCGCGCTCAGGCTGTACAGCGCGGTGGGGCGCCCACGCGCTTTAGGCGCCCGCCGGCCGGCCGCGACGAC
Organism: uncultured Chloroflexia bacterium; assembly: GCA_963702935.1. Taxonomy (GTDB): domain Bacteria; phylum Chloroflexota; class Anaerolineae; order Anaerolineales; family Anaerolineaceae; genus DAOTWA01. Next base: position 4,392,751 of record OY969772.1, on the reverse strand, counting down.
CTTGCCCTGGCTTTGGAGGATGGCCAGGTGGTGGCGGATATTTTGAACGGTCAGGTTTAGAGCCAGGCTTAAATCGACGGCCGAGGCGGCAGCGTGGATATGAAGATAGCTTAGAATGGCATCCTGGGTGGGCGGCATGTCCTTAATTATACCTTCGCCAGGGAAATTAAGTAAATAAATCTTTGTTTTAATGACACTTGACAGGAGGCGGCAGGATGATACAATACACTGGTTCGTGAAAAAAGCTGCTTAGACCTAAACACATCGAATGAAATGGTATTGATCCCCAGAAAGAAGCCTGAATGAGCACAAGCGAATTGAATTCCCCAGGATACGAAGTTCCTCAAGAACTTCAAAGCCAGGTGTCTATCACCACGCTGGACCGGATCTATAATTGGAGCCGCCGCTCTTCCTTGTGGCCAATGATGTTCGGATTGGCCTGTTGCGCCATCGAGATGATCTGTACGGCGGCCAGCCGCTTCGATTTGTCTCGCTTTGGAATGGAAGTCATGCGCCCCAGCCCGCGCCAGGCAGACGTGATGATCGTCTCCGGGACGGTCACCAAAAAGATGATCCCCCAGATCGTGCGCTTGTATAACCAGATGCCGGAGCCAAAGTACGTCATCGCCATGGGGGCCTGCGCTTCAGGCGGCGGCCCTTTCAAAGAGGGCTATAACGTGATCTCGGGGGTAGACCAGTTCGTCCCCGTGGACGTCTACATCCCTGGCTGCCCGCCGACGCCCCAGGCGCTGCTGCACGGCCTGATCACGCTGCAGGAAAAGATCGACAAGCAATCCCTCAAGTCGGTGCGCTGGTATCAGAAAGAGGCGATCGAAGCCATCCCCGTCCCGATCCTGGGACCGGATTTGATCGACCCCCGGAAGATGGCGCTCATCAAGCAGTCAGCGCAGGCCAAACCAGCGGAGGAATTGACCACTCCGGCGCAGGAAGGGGAGGGATAACCTTGAGCGAACAGACGGTCACTCATCAAGAAATCGATCTTGCCGCCCGGTTCCCTGATTTTGTAACGGTAGATTCCAGACCGGGCTACCAGGGCTACATCGTAGACGCGGGCCACTTGCTGGATTTTGCCAAAACGCTGCGGGATGACCTGGGCTATGACTATCTTTCTTCGGTCACCGGGGTCGATTATCTGCCTGAAGAGAAGATGGAAGTGGTCTACCACGTGTATAAAACCACCGGGGGACCCGGCCTGGTCTATAAAGTGCAGGTGCCGCGCGAAAAAGCGGAAGTGCCTTCGCTGGTGCCGCTGTATCAGGGCGCGGAATTCCAGGAGCGCGAGGCCTGGGACCTGCTGGGCATCCGTTTCCTCGGCCACCCGGACCTGCGCCGCATCCTGATGTGGGAGGGCTTCGCCGGACATCCCCTGCGGAAAGACTGGCACGAAGCTTTTTTCGAAGAAGACAACAAGCCTTTCAAGAACCGCTGGCCCGACGGCCACGTATACCGCATCGAAGACAAGAATCCGGTGGAGCAGAACGTGAGCTTCCCAACCGGCTTCGACCCCGAGACCTGGACGCCCGACGCAGACGAAGCCCTGTACAAAGCGCTGAAGCGCGTGCACAACGAGGACGACTCCGACCTGAAAACGGACCAGTTGATCGTGAACCTGGGGCCGCAGCACCCTTCCACGCACGGAGTGTTCCGCATGGTCGCGGCCATCTCAGGCGAGACCATCCTGGACATCAAACCGGTCTTCGGTTATCTGCATCGCAATCACGAAAAAATCGGCGAGCGCAACACATTCCTGCAAATCATGCCCTTTACCGACCGGCTGGATTATATCTCTTCGATGAGCAATAACTTCGGGTACGCGCTGGCGGTAGAGAAGCTGATGGGCGTCCAACCGCCTGAGCGGGCGGAATACATCCGCGTGATGATGGCGGAGCTTACCCGCATCAGCAGCCACGTCATGTCCATCGGGTTCCTGCTGAACGACCTGGGCGCCTTCTTTACACCGGCGCTGTATGCCCTGGAAGAACGCGAGCTGATCCTGGACATTTTCGAAGCCACGTCTGGCTCGCGCATGATGTGCAATTATTTCCGCTTCGGCGGAGTGGCCCGCGACCTGCCGGAAGGGGTGATCGAAAAGATGCGGGAGCTGGTGATGGAGCGCCTGCCGCGCAAGATCGACGAGCTGGACGCTTATCTGACGCACAACGAGATCGTCGAGACGCGCTGTAAAGGAGTAGGCGTGCTGACCGCGGACGAGGCCATCTCTTATTCGGCGGCCGGCCCGGTCTTGCGCGCTTCGGGCGTGCCCTACGACCTGCGGCGGGCCGAGCCGTACAGCATCTACGACCGCTTCGATTTCGACGTGGTGGTTCGGGACAACGGCGACGTATACGACCGCTACCTCGTGCGCCTGGAAGAGGTACGCCAGAGCCTGCGTATTCTGGGACAGGCGCTCAGAGATATCCCCGAAGGACCCATCCTGGCCGGGAAGCCCCAATACCAGGTGCGCGTACCGGCGGGAGAATCGTACGGGCGGGTGGAAGGCCCCAAGGGCGAGCTGGGCTATTATCTGGTGTCGACGGGGAAGCCCAATCCCTGGCGCTTCCACGTCCGCGCCCCATCGTTCATCAACCTGACCGGTCTTTCCAAGATGTGCAATGGCGAGAAGATCGCTGATGCGGTGGCCATACTGGGATCGATCGATATCGTCCTGGGCGAAGTCGACCGCTAGACGCTGCCGGGGTTGGAGACGAGGAGAAACCTTATGGATGGTTTAGGAATACTCAAGGGGCTGGGCATCACCTTCAGACATTTTATGGATACCTATCTGGAGGATATCAAATGGTGGGGCAAGCGCTACAATACCCCGGAAGGTATCCAGAACAGAATGAGCAGCGATACGCGCGGAATCTTCACCGTACAGTACCCGGAGGAAAAGATCCCGGTCCCGGAGGAGTTCCGTTACATCCCATTCCTGGTGTACGAAGAGAAAGCCAACGGCGAAAGGGACTACCGCTGCACTTCGTGTGGCATCTGCGCCAAGGTGTGCCCGCCGCAGTGCATCTGGATCGTGCGCGCCAATGACCCGCAAACCGGGCGGCCGATCCCCGCGCCGGCCGAGTTTTCCATCGACGTGGACATCTGCATGAACTGTGGTTATTGCGCCGAGTACTGCCCGTTTGACGCGATCAAGATGGACCACGATTACGAGATCGCTTCTTACGACCGGCACGCGGACCACATCTATGATCTGGAAAAGCTCTCCAGGCCGCTCTCTTATTACGCATCGATCCGGCCACATAATTACGCGGTCGAGGAAGCTGCTCGCGCCGAAAAAGAGGCCAAGAAGGCGGCTAAACAGGCGGCGTGAAACCGGTTGAAGGAAGCTGAGGCAGGCACACAGGCCGAGTGAGGCAGGGATAAATAAGCATGTATAATACAGACACTGAATTGCTCTTCCCCTCCCGCGTTATTCCTTCGTTGCGCAGCCTGCGCAACGAGGCGTGGCGCGCCCTGGCGGACCGGGTGAATGCTTTAGAGCAGAGCTCGCCTGAGCACCTGGCTTTCGTGCTGATGATGGTGCGCCTGGACGGCTGCGTTTCCTGTAATGCTGACTCTTTTCGGGCCATGCGGGGTTGTACACAGTGTGCGCGCCAGACCGTGCGCCGTTTTAGAGGGAGCGACCAGGACTTGATCGCCCTATATAATGAGGCGTGTAAAGACGTGGAGCGACTCGCTGAAAAATCCGCCAAAGAGGCGACTTAGAGATTATCGTTAAATCCTTGAAAGGAAAGCACTCATGACAGAACCCAAGCTCTCCCAGGAAGCTATCCTGGCAGCTCTAGGCAAAGTGCAGGAGCCCGAATTACACCGGGACCTGGTTACCCTCAATATGATTCAGGAACTGGTGATCAGTGGGGATAAAGTGGCATTTTCCGTCGTGCTGACCACGCCGGCCTGCCCGTTGCGCTCTCAAATCGAGCGCGAGGCGCGCGAGGCCGTGCTGGCCCTGGGCGCCACGGACGTGCAAATCAAGATGGTGTCCAACGTGCCCAGTGACGGGCGCTCGCGCGGCATTTTGGAGCTGCCCGTGCGCAACGCTGTGGCCGTAGCTTCGGGGAAAGGCGGAGTCGGCAAGAGCACCGTCGCGGTCAATATTGCCGTCGTCCTGGCGCAGAGCGGCGCCAGGGTGGGGCTGCTGGACGCGGACATCTACGGGCCCAACGTGCCCACCATGATGGGAATCGAGCGCTTACCGGCCCCGGTGGACGGCAAGCTCATTCCGGCGGAAAGATACGGCGTCAAAATCATGTCCATCGGCTTCCTGGTGCGGCCTGGACAGCCCTTGATCTGGCGCGGCCCCATGCTCCATTCGGCCATTCGCCAGTTCCTGAGCGATGTCAACTGGGGCGAGCTGGATTACCTGATCATCGACCTGCCACCGGGCACCGGGGATGCCCAGCTCAGCCTGGCGCAATCCATCCCACTCAGCGGCAGCGTCATCGTGACTCTACCGCAACTGGTCTCACAGGAAGATGCGCGGCGCGGGCTGGAGATGTTCCGCGAGCTGAACGTGCCCATCCTGGGCGTGGTGGAGAACATGAGCTACCTGGAGATGCCGGACGGCAGCCGTGTGGATATCTTCGGCTCCGGCGGCGGTGAAGAGCTGGCTAAGGCGGCCGGGGTGCCCTTCATTGGGTCGATCCCGATCGATCCCTCGGTACGTGTGGGGGGAGACAAGGGAGAGCCAGTGGTCGTGACTCAACCGGACTCGGCGGCGGCAAAAGCCCTCCGGAATATAGCAGAATTGGTGGCTGCGCGGATCAGCGTGGCTGCCTTAAAGGACTTCGGCAGGCACGAAGATCAGCATGGTTGGCTGACCTGTGCCGGTTTGGCATGCCCATGGAACCCTTTATTGTTGGTATACGCTTTTCAAAAGTAGGGAAAGTCTATCATTTCGACGCGACGAATTTCAACGACCTCAACACCGGAGACCACGTAGTCGTCGAGACCAGCCGAGGCTGGCAGCTCGGCCAGGTAGCCGAGCTGGGCAGGAGCGTCCAGGCGCCGTCTGAAGCCGACCTGAAGCCCATCGACCGCAGAGCCACCCCGCGTGACTTGCTGTTGCGCCAGATGTGGCAGACCAAGGAAGTCGAGGTGCTGGTGAGCTGCCGCCAGCGCGCTTCCGACCTGCGGTTGTCAGGGGTGAAGATCGTAGCGGCGGAGTACAGTTTTGACGGCTCGCGCCTGACGATCATGTACGGCACGGAGACGGACGAGAAAGTCGACCTGAAGTCGTTGCGCCAGGATATGCAGAAGCAGTATTCGCATTCCCAGGTGGAGCTGCGCCAGATTGGCCCGCGCGACGTGGCCAAGATCATGGGGGGTATGGGCGCCTGCGGCCTGGAGACGCGCTGCTGCACGAAGTTCCTGACGGATTTCAGCTCGATCTCGATCCGTATGGCCAAGGAGCAGGGCATCTCCCTGACCCCCTCCGAAATTACCGGAATGTGCGGCCGTCTGCGCTGCTGCCTGATCTACGAGTACGAGCAGTACGTGGCGGCGCGCCAGCAGCTTCCCAAGCGCAATAAACGCGTGATCACCCCCCAGGGAGAAGGCAAGGTAGTGGACGTGCTGGTTCTCAGGCAAGCCGTGATCGTGGAGCTGCCCGAGACCGGCCGGCGTGAATTTACCATGGCCGAAATCCAGCCCGCCGACGAATTGGAAGCCTTCCGCCAAAAAGCTCAAAGTCCATGCGACCAGGATTGTGATTGTGGCCGCCACGAAAAGCCTGATAACAAAGGAGAACAAAACAAAGAATAATGCTCTTGCCAGAGGAATGGAATGAATCAAAGAAGATCCTGGTAATTCTCGCTCATCCTGATGATCCTGAGTTCTTCTGTGGGGGGACGATTGCCCGGTGGACTGACGCCGGGCACGTTGTGTCTTATTGTCTGCTAACGCGGGGCGATAAGGGCAATGAAGATCGCAGCCTGCGCGCCGAACAGGTGGCCCAGAAGCGCGAAAAAGAGCAACGCGCGGCGGCGAGCGTGCTGGGGGTGAAAGCGGTGCAATTCCTGAATTACCCCGACGGGATGCTCGTCCCGGACGTGAACATGCGGCGCGAGGTCGTGCGGGTGATCCGGCGGGAACGCCCGGACGTGTTGGTCACCTGCGACCCGACTAACCTGTTCCCCCGGCCGGGCTCGGTCAATCATCCGGACCACCGGGCCGCCGGCCAGGTGGTGATCGATGCGCTTTTCCCGGGCGCGGGCAACGTGATGTTCTTCCCGGAATTGTTGGAAGAGGGGCTGGAGCCTCATTCGGTGAAGGAGCTGTGGGTCTCGCTGACGCACCAGCCAACCCTGGTGATGGACGTCACCCCTTATTGGGGAACCAAGCTACGCGCGCTGCACGAGCACGTCAGCCAGATTGGCGACCCGCAAAAATTCGACGAGCGTATGCTCGGCCGGCGCGCGGAGGACAGCACGCCGGAAGCGCCGCGCTACGAAGAGAAGTTCCGCCGCATCCTGTTTGCCTCATAAGCTTATGGAAACATTCTTGGCGGAAGCTCAGACGTTGTTCGAATATACACGCGCCTTGCGGCGCGATCTGCACCGCCACCCCGAGCTGGGATTCCAGGAAGTGCGCACGGCCGGGATCGTGGCCCGCGAGCTGGGTGAGCTCGGCCTGGAGGTGCAGACTGGAGTGGGGAAGACCGGGGTAGTGGGGTATCTGGAAGGAACGCGGCCCGGCCCTACTGTGCTGCTGCGCTTTGATATGGATGCGCTCCCGGTCAACGAGGAAACCGGCGCGGAATATGCCTCGCAGACCCCCGGCGTGATGCACGCCTGCGGCCACGATGGGCACGTCGCCATCGGGCTGACCGTGGCGCACATGCTGCACAATCACCGCCAGGAGCTCGCCGGAAGGGTGAAGATGATCTTCCAGCCGGCGGAAGAGGGACTGGGCGGCGCCGCGGCCATGATCGCAGATGGCGTCTTGCACGACCCGGCTCCCGACTATGCCCTGGCTTGCCACCTGTGGAACGAGCGGCAGGTGGGCTGGCTGGCCCTCGTGCCCGGCCCGCTGATGGCCGGCTCCGAGATCTTTACGGTGCACATCCTGGGCAAAGGCGGCCATGGGGCCCTGCCCAACCAGACCGTCGATCCCCTGCTGGCGGCGGCCCAGGTGATCACTGCGCTGCAAAGCATCGTCTCGCGCAACGTTTCGCCCCTGCAAAACGCGGTGGTCAGCGTGACGCGCCTGTCCGCCGGAGATACTTTCAACGTCATCCCCTCCTCCGCTATTCTGCAAGGCACCATCCGCACCTTCGAGCCTGAAGTGAGGCAGCTCGTCCTGGAGCGGTTCCAGGCGCTGGTGCGCGGGGTGTGCGCAGGGCTGGGCTGCGAGGTGGAGATTGATCTGAAAAAGAACACTCCGCCGGTGAACAACGATCCCGCTGTGGTGGGTCGTTTAGCCGGCCGGGCGCCACAGGTGCTCCCGGACGGGAACGTGGACGCGACCTTCCGGACGATGGTCTCCGAGGATATGGCAGAAATCCTGGAAGCGGTGCCCGGCTGCTATTTTATGGTCGGCTCCGCCAACCCCGAGAGGGGGCTGAATGCCGGCCATCACCACCCGCGCTTCGATTTCGACGAGGCGGCGCTGCCCCGGGCGGCGGCGTTTATGACGGCCGCCGCGTTGGAGTTACTCCGTTAAGCCCCCATTCATCTGATTAATAGAAAGATTGCTCGTTCTGCTCGCCATTCATCGCCCCAATCGAAGCAAGATTGGGGCGAATTTGACTTACTTGACTCTTCTTGCGCCTCGTGATATACTGTAATCATCGGATAAATCAGATTAATTGTATTTTTTATCACAAACCACTTTCTCAATGGCCACGCTGCGCGAGCGAATTTCCACGGAACCCCTTTCAGAATTCATGCATTACCTGGCGTCCAATGCCCAAACAGAGGACGGACGCGTGCCGACTTTGGCGGAGCTGAGTCAAAGGTTGGGCGTGAGCGTTTCTACGCTGCGGGAACAACTCGAGGTAGCCCGCGCCCTGGGCCTGGTGGAGGTGCGCCCGCGCACCGGGATTCGCCGCCTGCCTTTCTCGTTCCTGCCGGCAGTGGAGCAGAGCCTGGCCTACGCCGTCGCGGTTGACCCGGAGATCTTCCACGCTTACGCCGATTTGCGCAACCACGTCGAGATTGCTTACTGGTATCAGGCCGTCAGCCGCCTGACTGCGGAAGACCACGCGGCGTTGCGCAAACAAGTCGAATGCGCTCTGGAGAAATTAGGCGGCACCCCCATCCAAATCCCCATGCAAGAGCATAGGGAGCTGCATTTACTGATCTACCGGCGTCTGGATAATCCCTTTGTACAGGGCCTTCTGGAGGCCTATTGGGACATGTATGAGGCGATCGGCCTGAGCGTTTATACCGATATCGCTTACCTGCAAAAGGTTTGGCGGTTTCACGCGCGTATGGTCGAAGCGATTTGTAATGGTAATTTTACCGATGGGTATCAAGCTTTGGTGGAACATAATGACCTGTTGTACCAGCGGGCGCAGCCTGCCAACCGCCAGAAATTCGAATAATACCCAGAGCAGTTCGTTCAGGCACCCAATTTATCTGTTCTTGAGGAGCTAAAATGTCTGAAACCCGATCTACTGCCAGTCCAACTCCCACCCTGGAAACTCAATCCATCGTCAATAATTTCAGCATCACGGTTGGCACGGTAAACGGCTCCGGCAGCCAGACCGCCAACGTGACTCTCTTGCGGGCCCTGTTCCGCATGGGTATCCCGGTGTCCGGGAAGAATATCTTCCCGTCCAACATCCAGGGATTGCCCACCTGGTACACGATCCGCTTGAGCAGAGAGGGATACCTGGCGCGCCTGGAGGAGGACGACATCGTGGTCGCCATCAACCCGGCTTCCTTCGCAACCGACCTGGAGCACGTCGTGTCGGGCGGCGTATTTTTCTACGCCGACGATATCAAGATTCCGATCACTCGCCAGGACGTGTACGCCTATCCGATGCCGGTGAAGAAGCTCTCCAGGGAAGCCGATATTCAGCCCAGCCTGAGGGATTACATCGCCAACATGGTCTACGTCGGCGTCCTGGCGCAGATGTTGGACATCAACATGGAAAGCATCTACCAGGCGCTCGACTTCCACTTCAAAGGCAAGAAGAAGGCGGTCGAATTGAACTATAACGTGATCAAAGCCGCGGCGGAATGGGCGCAGCAGAACCTGGAAAAGCGCGACCCCTACCGGGTGGAAACGATGAACGCCACTGAGGGCTACATCATGGCGGATGGAAACTCAGCGGCGGCCCTGGGAGCCATCTATGGCGGCGTCCAGTTTGCCGCGTGGTACCCGATCACGCCCGCTTCGAGCCTGGCGGAATCTTTGCACGAATTCCTGCCGACCTTGCGCAAGGACCCTGAGACCGGGAAGCCGACCTACGTGGTGGTGCAGGCGGAAGACGAGCTGGCTGCCATTGGAATGGCGGTGGGCGCGGGCTGGTCCGGCCTGCGCGCCATGACCTCCACCTCTGGCCCGGGGATGAGCCTGATGACCGAATACGCCGGGCTGGCCTATTATTCCGAGGTTCCACTGGTGATCTGGGACGTTCAGCGGGTAGGCCCCAGCACGGGGCTTCCCACGCGCACGGCCCAGGGAGACCTGACCATGGCCAACTTCATGGGTCACGGGGATACGCAGTTCGTGCTCCTCATTCCCGGCTCAGTAACGGAATGCTTCGAGTTTGGCTGGCGGGCTTTCGACGTTGCCGAACGGCTACAGACGCCGGTGATCGTGTTGAGCGACCTGGACCTGGGCATGAACCAATGGATGACGCCGCGCTTCGAGTATCCCGACCAGCCCATGGACCGCGGGAAGGTGCTGTGGGAAGAGGACCTGGAGAAGCTGGGTGGAAATTGGGGCCGTTACCTGGACGTAGATGGAGACGGCATCCCCTACCGCACGCTGCCCGGCAACCGCCGCCCCGGCAGCTCTTACTTCACCAGAGGCACCGGCCACGACGAGCACGCCCACTATACCGAAGACCCCGAAGCCTGGGAGCTCAATATGGAACGGCTGCACCGCAAATACCTGACTGCGCGCAAGTACGTGCCCAAGCCGGTGATCAAGACGATGGGCGGCGCCAAGATCGGAATCATCACTATCGGCTCGTGCGATTCGGCGGTGATCGAGGCGCGCGACAGGCTGGCCGGAATGGATCTGCCGACCGATTACCTGCGCGTGCGCAGCCTGCCCTTCACGGAAGAGGTATCTAAATTCGTGTGCCAGCACGAGCGCACCTACGTGGTCGAGATGAACCGCGACGGCCAGCTCCACCAACTGCTCACCCTGGAGATTCCGGATCAAGCTACCAAGCTGATCAAGCTCGGCCATTTGGATGGCTTACCCTTAACGGCACGCTGGATAGCCAAGGAATTGATAGGTCAGGAGGAAAAAATCTCATGACAGACCAGCAAACAATGCTTCATCACCCGCAAGGCGCCAACCTGATCGGCCTGACGCGTGCGGATTACAAGGGCGCGCCCAGCACGCTGTGCCAGGGCTGCGGCCACAACTCGATCTCCAACCAGATCATCGCGGCTTGCTACGAGCTGAATCTGGTGCCTGAAGAGATCGTCAAATTTAGCGGAATTGGTTGTTCCAGCAAAAGCCCCACCTATTTCCTCAACCGCTCCTTCGGCTTCAACGGCCTGCACGGGCGCATGCCTTCCCTGGCGCTGGGCGGGATGTTTGGGGACACAACGCTTAAAGGTATTGGGGTCAGCGGCGACGGAGACACGGCCAGCATTGGCCTGGGGCAATTCAAGCACATGGTGCGGAGGAACCTGCCCTTCGTTTACATCGTGGAAAACAACGGGGTCTACGGCCTGACGAAAGGCCAATTCTCGGCGACCGCCGAGCGCGGCCTGGAGTTAAAGAAACAGGGCACCAACCCTTACTTGCCCGTGGACCTGGCCATGGAAGCGTTGATCGCCAACGCCACCTTCATAGCGCGCTCGTTTGCCGGCGACCCCAAACAGGTCAAGGAGCTGATCAAAGCCGCTTTGAGCCACCGGGGCACCGCCGTGCTGGATATCATCAGCCCCTGCGTGACCTTCCACAATCACGACGACGCGCTGCATTCCTATTCGTGGGGCAAGGAGCACGAGAATCCTCTGCACGAGATCGCCTTCGTGCCCGCCCGGGACGAGATCTACGTGGAGGATTTCGAGGAAGGCACGACCAAAGACGTGGTGCTGCACGATGGCTCGACCATCATCTTGAAGAAGCTCGAACAGGATTACGACCCTACCGACCGGTGGCAGGCCATGCATATGTTGGAAGACGCCCACTTGAACAACTGGCTGGTCACCGGGCTGATCTACGTGGATCCGGAGCAGCCCTCCATGTACGAAGTCTACGACCTGCCCGGCAAGCCCTTGAATTGTATGACGGAAAGCCAGTTGCGACCCGCTCCCGAGACGATCGAGATGGTCAATTCCTGGATGTTCTAATCTCCAGCCAGCGTGGAATAAATCCAAAAGCAGGAGCGCGCAGACGCGCGCTCCTGCTTTTGGATTCTTGAGCTTATCCTCGGATGGTATGGAGTAAGGCGAAGTTCGGCGGGCGCATGGCCCCTACCGGGAAACCAGAGATCAACACCACCTGTTGCCCGGCCTTGAGAGGCGTAGAAGAGATCATCACCGATTCGACCTGCTCGATCATGGCTTCCAGGGTAAAAACGACGGGGATCAGGAAGGGAATGGCGCCCCAGATCAAACCCAGGCGTTGGTAGGTGCTTTTTTCCGGCGTAAAGGCCAGGATGGGCACGCCGGGACGCGCTTTGGCCATGAGCAGGGCGGTTTTGCCGGTTTGGGTGAACACGGCGATGGCAGTAACGTCGCGGTCTTGGGCCAGCTCGCGGGCCGCGCGGGTCAGGGCCACGGCGTCGTCCTGGGTGGGCTGGTCTGCGCCGGCGCTGAAGTGCCCCCAGCTCTGGATGTTATCCTCGGCTTCCTGAACGATGGAATTCATCATGGACACGCTCTCGAGCGGATATTGGCCGGAAGCCGTCTCGCCGGAGAGCATGACGGCGTCTGTGCCGTCGAAGATGGCGTTGGCCACGTCGGAGGCTTCGGCCCGGGTGGGCCGCGGGTTGCGAATCATCGAATCCAGCATTTGTGTGGCGGTAATGACGATCTTCGAGCTGCGGTTGGCGGCTGCGATGATCTTCTTCTGGGCGATAGGAACGTAGGCCGGGGACATCTCCACGCCCAAATCTCCCCTGGCGACCATGACCCCATCCGCCGCCTCCAGAATGGCGTCCAGGTTATCCAACGCCTCTGGCTTTTCCAGCTTGGCGATGATGGGAAACCGGGGATCCTCCGGGGCAAATTCGTGCAGAGCCTGACGCACGGTCAGCACATCCTCGGCTGTGCGTACGAAGGAAATAGCCACCGCATCCACGCCCTGCTTGACGCCGAAAGCCAGATCCTCGCGGTCCTTTTCGGTAAAACCGGGGATGTCCAGGTGCACGCCAGGCAAGTTGACGCCTTTGTGCGAGCTGAGGGCACCGCCCAGGACGACCCTGGTTTCCACCGCAGCGGGGCTGGCCCCCAGGACTTCCAGCTCCAATTCACCGTCATCCAGCAGAATGTGGTGGCCGGCGTGAACGCTGTGGGGAAGCTCAGGAAAGTCCATGGGCACGGCGACGGCTCCGTCCTTCAATTCGGGGGCCGGGGCGCCGGGCGTCTCTACGGTCAGGAACACGATCTGGCCGGCTTCGAGCTGGATCGAGCCGCCGGGAATAGCTCCCACGCGGATCTTGGGGCCTTGCAAATCCTGGAGAATAGTGACCGGCTTGCCCAGCTCGGCGGACAGGCTCCTCAGAAGCTGGATGAAGCGGGCGTGGTCTTCGTAAGACCCGTGAGAAAAGTTCAGGCGGGCCACGTCCAGGCCGGCCTCGATCATAGCTTTCAATAGCGCCGGGTCCTGGCAGCTAGGTCCGAGAGTAGCCACGATCTTCGCGTTTCTATTCATGCTTCCTCTCGCTTTCTTGCCGGCTCATCAGGAGACGAGCGATCAGACCTTGTTCAAAACGTCGCGGATGATGTCCAGGGCCCAGTCGATGGTTTGACGCTGGAGGGTGAGCGGCGGGGCAAAGCGGATGACGTTGGCGTGCGTCTCTTTAGCCAGGATGCCGCGCTCCTGGAGCGCTTCACAGAAGCGGCGCGCGCCGCCGGCCTCGGGTTTTAATTCTACACCGATCAGTAGACCCTTCCCGCGCACTTCCTTGACGTGCGGGCTGGGAATCTCGGCCAGTTGTTCGGTGAAATACTCGCCTTGCTCGGCGGCATTTTCAACCAGGTGCTCGTCGATGATCACCTGCAAGGCGGCCCGGCCGATGGCCGCCGCCAGGGGATTGCCGCCGAAGGTCGAGCCGTGCTCGCCGGGCTGGAAGAGACCCATGAGCGGCTCGTCGGCCAGAACAGCAGAGATCGGATAGAAGCCGCCCGAAAGAGCCTTGCCGATCACGGTGATGTCCGGGCGCACGTTTTCGTGCTGGCAGGCGAACATCTTCCCGGTGCGGCCCAGGCCGGTTTGGATCTCGTCGGCAATGAACAGCACGTTGTTGCGCGCGCAGATCTGGCTGACCTGTTGCAGGTAACCCTGGGGAGGGATGATGACCCCGCCTTCGCCCTGGATAGGCTCGATCAGCACGGCGGCCGTCGCCGGCGTGATGGCTTTCTCGATGGCTTGCGCATCCCCGTAGGGCACGGGGACGAAGCCGGGGGTGAAGGGCCCGAAGTCTTGCCGGTAGAAAGGCTCCGTGGAAATGGAAATGGTCGTGATGGTGCGCCCGTGGAAGTTCCCGGCGGCGGTGATGATCTCGGCCTGATAGCGCGGGATCTTCTTCACCTGATAAGCCCACTTGCGCGCCAGCTTCAGCGCGGTCTCGACTGCCTCGGCGCCGCTGTTCATGGGCAGCGACATGCCATAGCCGCTGATCTCCGAAAGCTCCCTGTAGAAAAGAGGGAGCTGGTCGTTGCGGAATGCCCGGGAGGTCAGGGTGATTCTGGAGGCCTGTGCTTGCATGGCCTCCAGAATGCGAGGGTGGACGTGCCCCTGGTTGACTGCCGAATAAGCGCTCAGGCAGTCCAGATAGCGTTTCCCCTCGACATCGTAGACCCAAACGTCTTTGCCTTGCGTAATGACTACGTCTAATGGATAGTAATTGTGTGCGCCGTATCGCTCCTCTATATCGATAAATTCTTGGGATAACATATCATGCTGCTCCGAGCACATACGCCATAATCGCTTTTTGGGCGTGCATACGATTGTGCGCCTGGGGGAAGAGCGCCGAATGCGGGCCGTCGGCGACCTCATCGGTGATCTCCTGGCCGCGGTGCGCGGGCAGGCAATGCATCACGATCACATGGGGGTCGGCCTCGTTGACGAGAGCGGCGTTGACCTGATAGGGCGGAAAGACCTGTTCGCGTTTCTTGGTCTCGGCCTCCTGGCCCATGCTGGTCCAGGTGTCCGTGTAGATGACCTGCGCGTTCTTGACCGCCTGGTGGGGGTCACGCAGCAAGGTGATCTTGCTGCCGCTTTCGGCGGCGAAGCGTTGGCCGATCTCGAGGGCAGCGGAACTCAAGTCGTAGCCTTCCGGGCTGGCCAGGGTAAAGTTGGCGCCCAGCCGGGTGCACACGTGCAGCATGGAGACGGCCACGTTATTCCCGTCGCCGATGAAGGTTACGTTGAGGCCCTTCAAATTCCCGAAGCGCTCGTAAATGGTGAGAGCATCTGCCATGGCCTGGCAGGGGTGGTTGTAATCGCTCAGCCCGTTGACGACGGGGATGGTGGACCAGCGCGCCAGCTCAACCACGTGCTCGTGCTCGAAGACGCGGGCCATGATGGCGTCCACGTAGCCGGAAATCACGCGGGCAACGTCTGCGATCGATTCGCGCTGGCCTAATCCGATCTCACTGGGGGAAAGGTAGAGCGCATCTCCGCCCAGTTGGCGCATAGCCATATCGAAGGATACGCGGGTGCGCAGGCTGGGTTTTTGAAAGATCATCGCCAGAACTTTCCCTTTGAGGATGGGTTGGTTGCCCCCGGCTTCGCGTTCTTTCTTCAGCTTCACGGCGAGGTCGAGCAAGGCCTGAATTTCAGCGGGGGAATAATCTGAAACTGCGATAAAGTCTTTCTTCATGGGGTCTCCTGGGATAAGTAAAATGAGATGAGGCGTTAGCGAAGTATATCATTAATGAAAATACCCAGAAGAGGGTATTTTACGGGGCGTTTCAAGCGGGAATCTACCGGCAAATCAGTCGTGAGATTGCCAGTGGATTTCGGGGTGCAGCTCGGGGGGATGCAGCCAGGAGAGCAGCCCGCGCGTGTGGCGCTTCTCCGGGCCGCCTTTGTCGAAGCCAACCAGCAGGAGGCTGCCCCCCAGCAAGGCGGCTCCGACCCATTGCAGGGGACTCAGCTTCTCTCCCAGCCACCATTGGGCCAGAATCATGGTGACGATCAGCTCGCCCAGGCCCAACAAGGCCGTTTGCATGCCGCCGATGTGCTTGACGCCCATGAAGAGGGTCAGGCGGGAGAGAAAGGTGATGAGGGCCAGCGCGACTACCGGCCACCAGGGGGTGGCGGGGCCGGGAAGCTGGCGGTCGAACAAGAGATAGGCAGGGATGACCACCAGGCTCATGGCCAACAAGGTGTACAGCGTCACCGTGGGGGAGGGGATATCGTAAAGGACGCGCTGGTTGATCAGGAGGTGCAGCGCGTAAAACAGGGCGGCGACCAGCATCATCCCGGCGCCCACCAGGTCCACCGGCTCGTGGGCGGTGCGGATCAACAGGTAAACCGCCGGGATCGAAAGGGTCAGGCGCACCAGAGTGAGCTTGCTGACGCGCTGCCGGTCTACCACCAGCCAGAGGGCCACGAAAAGCGGGTAGAAGGAATACAAAAGCTGGCCGACGCTGGCGTCGATGCGCCCGAGGGCGTTGTAATAGAACAGCGAGCCTATGCCATTGGCCAGGCCGGCCAGCAGGCAGCCCACTACTCCGACGGGGTAGATGTAGAAAAACTGGCGCTGAAACAACAGCATCAAGGCCACTAACAGCAAGCTGGCGATGCCGGTGCGCAGGGCCACCACGGCCATCCACGAAAAACCGGAGAGGATGGACAGTTTTCCGAAAATGGGGGCAAAGCCAAGGAAGAAGGCAGAGGCCAGGGCGGCTCGAATGCCCCTTACCCGCTTGAGATCGCTCCAGCTCATTTCGGCCTCGGCGCTTAACGGATCATGGCGCGGACTTCGTCGAAGAATTCGTCACTGGTGAAATCTCCCTTCTGCATCAGGGCCTGGATCTGGCCCTGGAGGCGGCCCTTTTCAGCCTGGGTAAGCTCCTTGGCAGTGACCACGATCACGGGGATTTCAGCCGTGTCCCGATCGGCTTGCAGCGTGTCCAGAACCGAGAAGCCGTCCATGCCGGGCATCATCAAATCCAGGATGATCAGGTCAGGGTGCTCTTGCCGGGCAAGCTGGAGGGCTTCCGGGCCGTCGCCGGCTTCGTACAAGGTGTAATTGCCCTGGCTCTGCAGGATGCGGCGGATGAGGCGGCGCGCTTCGGGGTGATCGTCGACGATGGCGATGCGCGGGAAGCGGTCGATGGCCACCCGGCTGAGCGCGGCCAGCAGGCCCTCTTCGGGCACTTCCTGCTGCTTTTCGGGGAGCACGATATCGTGGGACCAGTTTTCTCCGAGGACGTTTTTCTCGATGGGCAGAGTGTGCCCGGTGCAGTTGACCACTACCACGTCTGTGGGCTTGATCATCCCGGCGCGCACCAGCTTGACCAGTCCGGCAAAGGCCACCGCCGAAGCCGGCTCGGCGGAAATGCCTTCCATTTTCGCCAGGAAGTGCATGGCGCGATGGGCTTCCCCATCGGTGACGCTCTCGAAAACGCCGCCGGAGGCCGCCGTCATGCGCCGGGTGAGGAGCGTGTAGGTCCTTCCGGGGTCGCCGGTCGCCAGGGTGGCGATCAACGTTTTGGGCGAACGCACCGGCTCGGCAACGTCCAGGCCCTGTTTCCAGGCGTGCACCATGGGGGCGCAGCCTTCAGCCTGAAGGATGCCTAGCTTGGGGATAGAATCGGTGAGGCCGAGCTGCACCAGCTCGGAGAAGCCCTTCAAGACGCCCAGGGGGCCGATGCCGCCGCTGACCGACTGGAGATACCAATCCGGCGCTTTCCAGCGGGCGTGGGGCGGCTGCCCCGGCTCCAGGCGCCCGGCGAGCTGTTCCGCCACCTCAAAAGCGATGGTCTTCATCGACTCGAAGGCCGGGATGGTCTTGGCGCCCTGGTCGAGGAACAGGCCGCGCTGGCGGGCAAATTCGGCGGCCACCTGCTTGGCCTGATCGTAGGAGCCCGTGACTTTGATCACCTGGGCGCCGTAGAGGGCCACCTCACGCATCTTGGAGGAGGGCACCAGGCTGGTCAAGAAAGCCCACAGCTTGATCCCGGCGCGGGCGGCGTAAGCGGAATAAGAAATGGCCACGTTGCCGGTAGAAGCCACTACCATTTCGGTGACCCCGGCTTCTTTCAGGGCGGCGATGGTCACGGCCGCCTGGCGGTCCTTGAAGGAGCTGGTCGGCCCCTGCCGCTCGTCTTTGATGAAGATATTGGGACAGCCCAACATCATCCCCAGGTTGGCGGCGCGCAGCAGGGGCGTGCCGCCCTCGCCCAGGGAGACGTCTCCCTCCAAGCCTTGAAGGGGGAGTAATTCCCGGTAGCGCCAGAGATCGAAGGGCCGCGCCGGCAGGTCGCGCCGAAAGGTTGCGGCCAGGGAAGTGTAGTCGTAACGGGCCTCTCGCCAGCTTCCCCCGCAGTTTGGGCAGGTAACCTGCCGGGGGTCGTATTCACTTTGCGTACCACAATCCAGACATTCGATAACAATAGGAGAAGGCATAGATCATCCAAGGAGGTAGATTTTTTATTCCGACCGGCGGGTTACTTCAACTTTATCGGGCGCCAGACGGTTTGTACTTTTTCAGCACGGTTTCCAGGTTGATTAGCAGCTCGTCTTCGCGGAGCATGCCCTTGGTGAGCAAGCTCTGGCCGAATTCGGCCAACTGTTTTTGTTGGTCGGGAGAGAGATCGGCGCCGGTTAAGACGATGACCGGGATATTGCGGAAGGCCGGCTCAGTGCGCAAGCGCTCCAGGAGGGTAAAGCCGTTCACGTCGGGCATGAACAGGTCCATAATGATGGCGTCGGGAACCTCGTTCGAGATGGCTTCCCAGCCCCTGGCGCCGCCCTGCGCCGTGGTGACGCGGTATTGGCCGGTATCTTCGATCATCTTTTGCACGAGGCGCAGATCCTCCGGGTCGTCATCGATCACCAGCACGTCATTGATCTTGCCGTCCGCGTTCAAGCGGTGCAGGGCCTGGATCAGGTCTTCTTGCAGGATGGGCTTGACCAGGTAATCCGCCGCCCCGAAGCTGAAGCCTTTCTCGGTTTCTTCCAGGATGCTGCAAATGATCACCGGAATGTCGCAGGTGTCGGGGTCTTCTTTGAGGGCGCGCATGACCTGCCACCCGTCTATATTGGGCATCATAATGTCCAGGGTGATGGCGAACGGGCGAAGCTGCCTGGCGCGCTCCACGGCTTGCTCCGGCGTGGTGAGGGCAATCACGTGGTAGCCTTGCGGCTTCAAATAGCGCTCGTAGAGGCTGATGACCTGGCGGTCGTCGTCGATGGCCAGCACGGTGACCCCGTCCACGATCTCCGGGAGGGGCTCCTCGGGGGTTTCCGGCAAGGGCAGGGTGAAGTAGAAGGTGCTGCCTTTTCCGACCACGGAGTTGAGCAGACCAATGCGGCCATCGTGCAGCTCGATCAGGGAACGGCAGATAGACAACCCCAGGCCGGTTCCGCCGGTCTTGCGCGTGGGGGAATTGTCCACCTGTGAGAAGGGCTGAAAGAGCTTGCCCTGATCCTCCGCCGCGATGCCCGCGCCGGTATCGATGACCTTGAGGATGACTTCCCTTTTGCCTTCCGGCCCGGTCTGGACGCCGGCTTCGACGGTAATGGAGCCTGAGTTGGTGAACTTGGCCGCATTGGAGATCAGGTTGAGCAAGATCTGGCGGATGCGCATGGGGTCGGCCTGGACGAGCGGGAGGTCCTCCGGAAGGGCGCGGCTCAACTGGATGGGCTTGTCCTTGATCAGCCCGATGGCAGTGGACATGACGCTGTTGACCAAATCGGCCAGGTTGATTTCCTCAGAGGCCAGCTCCATTTTGCCGGCTTCGATCTTGGAAAGATCGAGGATGTCGTTGATCATCGCCAGGAGGTGCTGGCCTGAATTATAGATGGCGCCCAGGTCTTGCTGTTGGGTATCGTTGATAGGTCCATCGATACCTTTGAGGATGACCCGCGAGAAGCCGATGATCGAGTTGAGCGGCGTGCGCAACTCGTGGCTCATGTTGGCCAGGAATTGGCTCTTCACCCGGTCGATCTCGCGCATCTCGATGACCGCCTTTTGCGCCAGCTCATAAGAGCGGGCGTTGTCGATGGCGACGGCGATCTGGTCTGCCAGAATTTGGAGGACGGCGATGACGTCGGCGTTGAAGACGTTCGTTTCTACCGACTGGACGTCCAGCGCGCCGATTATGCGCGCGCCGATCTTGAGGGGAATGCCCAGCTCTGAGCGCGTTTCCGGCAGCAAAGGATTAGGTTTGAAGTTCTGGCTTTGAGAAACGTCGTTTACGGCGTAGGGTTGCCCGTTCCCGGTGACGGTGCCGATGACGGATTGTGAGCCAACGGCCAGCTTGTGCTGGTTGCGTTTCATCGCCTCGCCGGCTTCGCCGGTCGACTCACGCACGACGCAGTAAAAGCCACTCTCCTCCAGGAGGAAGATCGAGGCATGGTAAAGGTTGAAACGCTCGCGCAGCATGTTCACCGAGCGCTTGAGCAAGGTATCCAGCGCCAGCGTGCTGGTGGTGTCGCGGGCGATCTCTGCGGCGGTTTGCAGCTCTAGAGCGCGCTGTTGGGCTTCCTGCTCGGCGCGCATCCTTTCGGAAAGCTCTTGCTGGGCAGAAGCGTAAAGCTGGGCGTTTTCGAGGGCCAGCTCCAATTGGGCGGCGACTTCCTGGACGAGCTGCCGGTCGTCTTCGCTCCACTTCTTGCGATCGTTTCCGGAGACTACCTCCAATACGCCGGAGGTGTTCTCCACAAATTGGATCGGGACGCTGATCCTGGCGGCGGGGGCAGCTTCCCCGGCGCGGGCGGCGTTGCCCTCGCCGGCGCTGCTCCAGACGTTTTGCGGCGCCTGACGGGTCGAGCGCAGGGGGGGGCGGGTGAGACCGGCGGGTGGGTGGGGCGCTTCGGGCGCGGGCTTCGAAGAAGAGGACGCCCGCGGCTTCCTGGCCGGCGGCAACGGGCCGGCTAAGACCTGGTTGATGCCCCGCAGCCCGTAAGCCTCATCCCCTTCTCCTGCGGCGGAAAAGACGCTCATGCGCACCGGAATCTCCTGCTCGCCGGGAGCGAGGAAATGGAGCTCGATCTCCGCCGGGAAACGCCCGGCGTCCAGCAGGGATCTCAAAGCGGCTGCGGATGCTTCCGGCAGGGCGAAGCTTTGCAGGGGTTGGCCGACGAAGTCCGCGGGCTGGATGCCTACGGCTGCGCCTGCCTCGACGCTGACGGAGGTATACAGGCCGTTCGCGTCGCATGACCACGTCCAGCCGGCCAGGGAGGCCGCCGGCGCTTCTGAAGGAGCGAGGTCAACCTGCTCCAGCTCAGCGAAGAGACTTTCAAGCCGGTTGCGCAGTTGTTTCTTGGACATACTGGGTGATCTCCTGGGAAAGGGAGCGATATTGTAGCGCCGAGCGGCTCTTGGGGGCGTAATAGATAATGGGCATCCCGGCCGCGGCGCTCTCGCGCAGCTTGGTGTCGGTCTCGATGACCGTCTCGAACAGCCCGGCGCCAAAGGAGGCGCGGAGCTGCTCGCTGAGGGAGCGATGGATGCGGTTGCGCCGGTCGAGCATGGTGATGAGCAGCCGATATTTCAGGTTGGGGTTGGTCTGCTGGCGGATGCGACGCACCAGCGCCATCAGGTTGCGCAGGGCGTGCACCGAGAAATATTCCGCCTGAGTGGGCACCAGCAGCAGGTCGGCAGCGGTGAGGGCATTGCTCGTGATCGCGCCCAGGAAGGGCGGGCAGTCGAGCAGGATGTAATCATAATCCAGGCCGCCGGCATTCCTCAAAGCCGCCTTGAGGGTGTGCTCGTAGTTGCTCCTCACGGGCAAGAAGCGCTCGACCAGGCCCATCTCGGCGTTGGCCGGCAGGATATCCAGCCCGGGAATGCCGGTCTCGCGGCTGACCGAGCGCGCAGGGATTGAATTCAAGAGCACGTCGGCAATCGTGTGCTGCACCTTAGACACGTCCAATCCCAGGGCCAGGGAGAGGTTCGCCTGGGCGTCCAGGTCGACGAGCAGCACTTCCTGGCCCCTCTCTACCAGGGCGGCTCCCAGGGACAGGGTGGTGGTGGTTTTGGCAACCCCGCCTTTTTCATTAGCAATCGCGATGATCTTGGTCATACTGGCTCTCCCAGGGTAGGGATCAGACTATAAATACACGACATCAGGGCTGGCCATGCTTCCCGTTTGGCGGGCCCTGGATTTCTTGCGGGGCGGGCTGCAAGACGATCTGGGCCCGGCTGGCGTGCAGGGTGCGTTGCAGCTCCTCTACGGCGGTGCGCAGCATCTCCTGCGGGTCCTTGGCGGCGCGAATCTTGCCGGTGATCTCGATCACCTTTCTTTCACGGTCGGCGCGGCGCACGGTTTGCTCGAACAGGCGCACATTCTCGATCGCCTGAGCGACCTGGTCGGCGACGGCCTGCACCATGTCGATCTCTTCCGGCGACCAGGTGCGTCCGTTCTCGGTCTCCTGCAAGCCCAGCACGCCGATTACCTGCCCACGCAGCTTGATGGGGACGGCCAGGGTCGAGCGGCTGGCGGCTTCCGGGGGCGCGGTGGTCACCAGGGTTTCGCCGCTTTCGAGCACCTCGCGCACTTCGGGCATTTCTTTGGCTTCCAGGGGGACCGCCCCGAGGGGAGAAAAGAGGTAGCCTGGATTAGGCCGGTCTTCCAGCTCGCGTTTCCATTCCTGCTGGAGATATTGGCGGTGCAGCTCTTCGGATTGGGCCAGGGCGCGCCGGGTTTCAGCGTACAAGCTGTTATTCACGATGGCGACGGCTACCTGATCGGCCAACGTGTTGAACAGGCTCACGTCTTCTTCGGTAAAGGCGGAGGGCGCGGTGCTCTGAATGTCCAGGGCGCCGATGATCTGCTCGCCGAGCCGCAGGGGCAGGGCCATCTCCGAGCGAGTGGAAGGCAGGTCCGGATTGTCGAAATAGACAGAATCCTTGCCCACGTCCGTAGCGATGCGGGCTTCCCCGACAGAGGACACGTACCCGACGATGCCGGTCTCGCCGATTTTCAAGCGGTGGCCGCGCGCCAACATGCGCTGGCCGCCTTCGCTGTTGGCGGCGCGCAGCACGGCGAAACGCCTGTTTTCATCGATGAGGAACACGCCCACGTGATAATAGCCAAAGCGGTCGCTGATCAGGCGGGTCACTTCGGTGAGCAGCTCTTCCAGGTCCTGGACGGAGGTAATGGCGCGGGCCACGTCCGAAACCGTCTGGAGCTGCGTGGCGCGGTGGCGCAAATGCTCCTTTTGTTCCTGGAGGTTCCGGGTGCGCTCCTCCACGCGCCGTTCCAGGTTATTGATCAGCCCACGGAGCTGGCCGGTCATCATATTGAAGGCGTTGCCCAGGATACCGATCTCGTCACTGGTATTGACGTCTACGCGCGCATTTAGATTGCCGCCGGTGATCCTTTGAGCGGTGGCGGTGAGATCGCCGATGGGGCTGGTGAGGAGGTGGGCGATCAGAACGGCGATGATGGCGGCCAGGCCAGCGACGATGGCGGAGGCCAGGGTAACCAACTGGGCTTGTTGGTTCACGGGGGCCAGGAAGGCTCCCTCGTCTTGCAAGAAGACCACAAACCACGGCATGGTCTTCAGGTCGGCGACCATGGCAGCTTCGGTCGTCTGGCTATTGCTCCCAGAGGTGACGGTAAATTGGGGGGCGTTGAGGCGATCGTTCAGCTTCTGGCTAAAATCCAGCTCGTTGGTGGTAAGCTGGTCGGCGGGCAGGTTGGGGAGCTGTCCCAGCTTCTGCAATAGGGCAACCCTTTCAGGAGCAAGTGGGACCAGCGATCTGGACAGCTCGTTGGCGTTGAGGGGGTCGGCCAGACGGATCAGGTTGGCATCGAAGAGGATAGGGTGGGAGGATTGGCCGATCAGCCCCACGTTTTGCGACAGGAGCGATTGCAGCACTTCGGCTTTATAACGAATGCGCAGCACCCCGATGCGCTCGCCGGTCAAAGCATAGATGGCCCGGCTGAAGGTAATCCCCGTTTTCCCGGAGGCGCGAAAGATCTCGACCTGGGAGACGTAGGGCGTATTCGTGGTCATGGCGGCGGTGAAGTAATCGTACCCCAACTCGTCGACGACCGGCTGATTGGGATAGCCCAGGGTATCGTAGACGTTCGTGCCGGTCGTGTCCAGCAGGGCCAGCGAATCGAAGCCGGTCTGATCTCCGAGCGCCAGGGATCGAACGGCATCGTCCAGGTTGATCTTCGAGCTGATCTCGTAGCTGCCGTGAGACCGTTTCGACAGATAATCGACCATGACCGGCAATTGGGCCGTCACGTTTACCGAATTCAGGTTGAGGGTGATAAAGTTATCCACCTCGGTGGCGGTCTGGATGGCGGCGGCGGACAGGGATTGGTAGGTCTGATGGGTCACGGCGCTGCGCATATTGTTGACGCCCAGAACGGCCACGATGCTCAAGGGCACGAGCACCAGACCCAGAACGGCGACGACCAGCTTGATTTGCAGGGTGGTGGCCATGAGCTGCCTGGCCATCAGGAGGAAGAAGGTCAGCATCAATACACCCAGGATAAAGGGTGTGAAGGTCTCTAAACGGGGGACGCTCAACCGGTTGAACACCGAGAAGGTGTCGATCAGCAGCACGGCTATTCCGGCGGGGATGGCTACCAGGATAGCCAGGTTGGATTGCTTTACGGTCAGCGTGGCAGACGATACCAGGATGGCCAGGATGAGGGTGGCCAGGCCGACTACCAGCCCCAGACCCTCGACCAGGAAGCCCACCAGCAACAGGGCGACCTGCCCGGAGGCCAGGATCAGCCCAATGCCCAGGCCGATGCGCCGGGCAGAAACCAGGCGGTAAGCTTCAATCGCGGAAAGGGTGGCGCACAGAAAACCACTCAGGATGACGAAAAACTGCCAGATCGGATCCCGGAATACGATCACGGCCATTGCAACCGTCAGCAGAGCCATCATCAGGCCGGCGATCACCGACACCTTTTGGGCGCGGTTAGCCCGCTCCCGTTCCATCTTGTCGGGCTTGGAAGAGCTGGCTGCGTTCATTTCGGAATCCTGGACGGTCATGCGGCACCCTCTTTTGGAAATCAATCCTTTTTACCGGTATCCAATTGAATGAGGACTTCAGACACCCCCAGTGTCTTGCCGAGCTCTTGGATGGTCGTCTGCAAGATCTGGTCGATGTCCGTCGATGCGCGGATCTTGGTGGAGAGCTCGCTCACGACGTGCTCTCTCGGCGCGATGATTGATCTCTTCCAGCAAGCGGGCATTCTCCAGAGCGAGGCCCAGGCGTTCCACGGCAACCTGGACGAAAGAGAGGATATCCTCGGGCACGGCGCTGCCCTCGAATTGCAGGTTGACCACGCCCAGCACCTGCTCGCGGTATTTGATCGGCACGGCCAGGACGGAGCGATTGGCGTTCCCGTTCTGGGGGGCATAGGTTGCCAGGTTGGCCTGGATGGTTTCACCCTGGCGGATGGCCGCGGTCGAAACGGGATCCATCTCAAGGGCCGGCTCCAATTGGAGGCCGCGGAAGCGGTATCCAAAAGATTTGCGCGAGGAAGACAAAAAGCCGCGCCAGGCCTGCCGGGTGGTTTGTTTATAGGTGGCTTCCAGCTCTTCCAGGTTTTGCTGTACGGCCTGCATCAGGCGCGCCTTATCGATGGCCGTGGCTAATTGATCCGCCATGGTTTGCAGCACCTGCACATCGGCTTCCTGGAAGGCGGAGGGGTCTTTGCTCTGTACGTCCAGCGCGCCGATCACCACGCCATTCACGCTGAGGGGCAGAGCCAGCTCCGAGTGGGTCTCGGGCAGCAGCGGATTCTTGAAGTGAGCGTCGTCGATGCTAACGTCAGAGGCGATGTGCGGCTTGCCGGTGCCGACCGCGCTGCCCACGATGCCGACTTCGCCCACTTTCAGCCGGTGATGGCGCTCGATCATGGTCTTGCCAATCTCTCCGCTGGCAGCCTGCAGGACGGCGTACTCCCCTTGAGCGTCGATCAGGAAGATACCGGCGTGGTAGAACCCCAGGCGGGCGGGGATCAGCTCGACGGCGCGATCGAGCAGCTCTTCCAGGGTAGTCAGGCTGGTGATATCTTTGGCGATCTCGCTGGCCGTCTGAATCTGCGCCGTGCGGCGCTCTAACGCCAGGGTACGCTCGGCCACACGCTCTTCGAGCGTGGCGATCATGGCCCCCAACTGCTCGGTCATGCTGTTGAAGGCCGTGGCCAGGGTGTTGGTCTCGTCGTCGCGGCCTTGCGGGGCGCGCAGGTTCAAATTTCCCTGGGCGACTTTAATGGCGGTGGCGGCCAGGCTGCGCAGGGGGGTGGCGATATTCTTCGAGATGATGAACGCGCCGACGAGAGCCAGGATCAAAACGATCAGTGAGATGCCGATATTGGTGCCCAGGGTCAGGAATAAGGGTTGGTAAACGCTGGCCTGATCCTGTTCGGTCAGCATGGCTACCTGAATCTGGGGCACCCAGCGATATTCGCCGAGGACGGTCACGCCGCGATAATTTACGTAAACAGACTGCCCATCTTGTTGGGCCAGGGCCTGTTCGATCCCCGGGGAAGTGACGTACCTGCCTGCGAAATCCGTATACCCCTTGGAGGTGCTCATCCCGGTAGAGTTCGTTCCGACCAGGAGGGTCTCAGTAGAAGCAGCCTGGCCTGCGCCTCTCAAGATGATGTCACGCAAGGAGGAGATGTTAGCCCGGCCGGCAAACACGCCCACGACCTTGTCGTTGGCGTCGGTCACCGGCATGGCGGCAATCAGGCTGAAGGAAGAATTCCCGGCTCCATCCCTGGAAATGAACACCGGGCTGACGTAGGCGCCGGTCAGGCCCTGGGAAAATTTCGCCCAATCGCCCTCGATCCGCGACTGGCCGGCGGCTTCTCCCAGGGCGGCCACGGCCAGCTTGCCGTTTGCATCCACCAGAAAGAGATCGTCGAAGAGGTTGGTGCCTTGCATGGTGTGTTGAAGCTGCTCCCTGAGCAGCCCTTTCTGCGTTTCGATCTCCTGAGAGGACCCCTGGGCCTGAGCGCCGCTCAGAATCGACGCGGCTCTGAGCCTGAAATCCTCCCCGGCCATCGAAGTAACCAGCGTGTTCCTCAGCATCGAAGTCCAGGTATCGATCGCGGATTCCTTTAGATCGGAGACAGTGGCGAGCTGGTTGTAGGTATTCTTCTGAGCGTTCTGAATGCCGATGATCACCGTGCCAGCGCTGGTGACCACGATGATCATCAGCACGACCATTACAAACGAGGTCATGATGCGGCTGCGGATCGTGCCGTTCAGGCGGAAATAGACCCAAAGGACGCCGGCCAGGATGGCTATCCAGGCCACGGCCCAATAGGCGCCGAGGTATTCCTGGGGAACGCCGAAGCTGGTGAAGGCGTAACGCCAGTGCGGCCCGATCTGTTCCACGGCGCGGGCTTCTATGAAGAACAGCAAGAGCGCGCTGGCGGTGGCAACCGTTCTGCGCGGGATGACCAGCAAGCCTAGGGTGAGGAGGAGCACGCTCCCCGCGAGGGTGGTGATGAGCGTGGCCCCGGAGACGAACAGCTCGATGCTCCCGAAAACCAGCCAGTAGCCCGCCAGGAGGGTGTAGCCGGCCAGGCTGAGGCGTTTCCTCGCCAGCAGGGCGCTGGCGGCTGCCAGGCAGAGCGTGGCGAGGATGGCCGAGAGCAACAATGCCAGTATCTGCCAGGAATTGGAGTGGGAAAAACGCAGGGCCTCAAAGGCCGCCAGAGGCAGAAAAGTAGCGAAGCCGGCAGCCAGCGCCCATTGCAGCAGGGAAAGGCGCTGTTGGGCGGCGAGCTCAAAGCGCAGCGTGGCGCGCCCGAATGGGTTCAGAGGGTCTTGCGCAGCGTCAGTTGTGTTGGCTTCGGCGGGCATCTTCATCTTCAATAAACCCTTCTCACACTTTACGCGGAAACGCGAATTGTTCCGCGGATTTAGTGCTGCTTGCCATTCCCATTTTTGGGAGCCGGTTCAGAGGCGAGGTCTGCTGCTTCACCCAGTTGAATCGTGACTTCCGAGACGGATGGAAGGCGGCCCAGCTCCTGGACGGCCGTCTTGAGAATGGTCTCCACGTTCACCGAGCGGGAGAATTGGGCGGCCATATCATTGAGGAGCTGTTCGCGCTGGATACGCTCCTGGCTTTCTTCGAGCAAGCGGGCGTTTTCGAGGGCGAGAGCGGTCTGGGTAGTTAATGCCTCGATGAAGGCCAGCTCGTCCTCGCTGAGGTCGGTCTTATCGGTTTCCACACGGATGTGGCCCAGCGGCATGTCACGCAAGTGAAGGGGAAAATCGATCGAATTCGTCGGGGCAGGCGACGAGCGAGCGGCCGGATTTTCGTAGGCGTAGCTAAGGTCGGCTTGCGAGCGGTTGTCCGCAGACCAGGCGGTGGTGAGATATTGGCGGTGCAGCGCCCGGATTTCTTCGAGACTCGCCTGAGTCTCCTTGAACAAGCGGGCGTTTTCCAGGGCAATCGCCAGGCCATCGGCCACGATTTGCAGCACGACGATGTCGTTCTCGTCGAAGGCGTTGGGTTGGCTGGATTGGATGGTCAAGGCTCCCAGCACCTGCTCGTGGGCCACCAGGGGAAGGGCCATTTCTGAGTGGGTGAGCGGCAGATAAGGGTTATTGAAGCGGACCGAATCCAGGCCAACGTCCAGGGCGATACGCGGCTGCTTATGCGCGATCGACCAGCCGATCATGGAGCTGTCGTTGATTTCCAGACGATGCTGCCTGGAAATCATCGTCCGGCCCGCCTCGCCGGTGCCGGCGCTCAGCACGGCAAAACGGTCGTTTACATCGATCAGGAATAGCCCTACGTAATACAAGTCGAAGCGATCGTGAACCAGGTCCACCACCTGTTGGATCAGAGTAGCCGGCTCCAACATCGCGCTGATGTTGCGGGTGATCTCGGCGGCGGTGCGGATTTGGACCAGGCGGCGCTCGACATCCGCAGTGCGCTCTTGAACGCGTACTCCCAGGCTATCTCTCTCGCCTTCCAGCTCTACCGAAAGCTCCCTCGATTTGCGCAGGCTTTTTTCCAGGTCGGCGACCAGGCCGGAGAGCGATAGGGTGGCGGCCACGCTGATCAGCACGAGCACGGCCCCGCTGACGATCCAATCCGGGAAGTTGCCGGAAGTGGCCATCGCCGCTACGGAAGGAAGCGGCAGGCGCCCGCTGCTCATGGAAAAGCCCAGGAGGAGCATGGTCAGCACGCTCAGGCCCATCGTGGCAAGCGCGCCGCGTATTCCCAGGAGGATGCCGCCGAAGATGATCATACCCATCAAGAAGATGCGGGCATCACCGCTCAAGCCATTTTCAAAAAAGCCGGAGACCCCCATCACGTAAAGCATGAGGAGCAAGCCGTACGTCCTCAGGGAAAAGGAAAGGTTACGGGCAATAGCAATGGCCGCGATCCCGACGAAGACAAGAACATTCAACAGGACGGCCCAAAGCATCCCCCGCTGCAAATCCAGGCTGACGGAGGTGGCCAGAGCGATAGCGCCGAACACCACCCCTCCCAGGAGGATGGATTGTAAGATGCGTTCACGCTGGATAACCAGCTCGCTTTTCGAGGCGATGGAGGATGGAACCCTGTCGGGCAGCAAAGAGCCAAAGATGTTCACGGTTGCTCCTCCTGGCCATGCCCATTCCCGCGTGATTTTTCAGGCGGGGAGGCCCCCACTGTGACTTCGATGCGCGCCCGGCGGGCGTTCAGGACTCCTGCAATCTCATTCGCCGAGGTCTGCAAGATGGTCTGGACGTCTACAGAACGGCGGATTTCTGGCGGTCGCGTTGTAGAGAAGCTTCTGCCGATCGGCCTGCCGGCGGATTTGCTCGATGAGGCCGGCGTTGGCCAGGATGGCTGCCAGGCTGCCCACCAGAGTCTCGAGCATGTCCTGGTCGCTTTGGCCGTAAGTGCCGGGTCTGTCGCTTTCGAGGTTCAACACGCCCAGCAGCTCGTCTCGGTAGAGGATGGGGAAGGCCATCTCGGAGCGAACGTCAGCATCCGCGCGGAGGTAGCGGGGATCGTTGAGCGTATCGACCACGTAGATGGGCTGGCGTTGTTGGGCGGCCAGCCCCGTGATGCCCTCGCCAATGGAAATCGTGTACTTCGCATAGTCTTGAATGGCGTACCCGGCTGCAGCGCGCACGTGGAGCAGGTTATCCCTGGGATCCAGGAGCAGGATAGCGATCTTGTCGCCGCCCATGGCGGTATGCAAGCCTTCGACCGCGTTCTCAACGGCTTCATCCGGGCTGCTGCTCAGAGCGGCGGCGGCGGTAATCTGGTGCAACAAACGATGTCTCACCAGGTTTTGTTCGGCGATAGAGAAAAGGTTGGCGTTGACGATGGCGGCTGCCAATTGGTCTGCCACGATCTGCAAGATGCTGAGATCTTCGGCTGAAAAGGCGCCGACTTGCTGGCTCTGGATGTCCAACGCGCCAAGCATGCGCTCGCCGGTTTTGATGGGGATGGTCAGCTCGGCCTGGGTCTCGGGCAGGAAGGGGTTGGGCAGGTAGATGGGGCTTTGGCTGACGTCGTTGACCAGCAGGGCTTCTCCATGTTGTGTGACCTGCCCGACGATGGATTGGGAGCCCACACGCAATTGGTGCGAGGCGGCTTTCATCAATTGCCCCTGCTCGCTGGAAGCTTCACGCAAGAGCGCATTTTCGCCGGTCGAATTGAGCAGGAAAATGGCGGTGTGATAGAAGGCGAAGCGCTCCTGCACCAGCTTGACCACTCGTTTGAGCAGCTCATCCAGATCGAGGGTGCTGCTGACCTCGCGGGCGATCTCGGCGGCAGTGCGGAGCTGCTCTGCTCGCCGCAAGGAGGTGTCTTGAGCGCTCTTTAATTCGGTGAGATCGCGGGCGATGCCCAGCAGGCCGGTCACGTTCCCCGCAGCATCCTTGAGCGGCAAGTCTGAAACGAGCGTCCAATTCCCGTGGACATCCTGCGCAAATTTCGCCTCTCCCGGCCGGCCGGAGGTGATGACCTCCTGTTCTTCCTGATAAATCTGCCCGGCTGAAGGCTCGTCCATGAGATCGAAAACGGTTTTGCCGGCGATCTCCTGTGCATCGTTAAAGCCATATTGAGCCGCGAAGGATTGGCTGACGCGAGTAAAACGCCCTTCACGATTGGTGAAATAGAACCTGTCCGGCGTGTTTTGCAGCAGGGCGTCTAAGAAGAAGCGCTCTTCTTCGAGGGCGGTGAGCGCCTTGCGCATATCCGTCAAGAGCTGGGCGTTGCGGATGGCGATGGCGACCTGAGGCGCCAGCGCGACGAGCCAATCGAGGTCATCCTGGTCGAAGCGCCCTTCGTGCTCCACGTCCTGAACGACTAAAGCTCCGATAGTCTGACCGGCGACGACCAGGGGAACTCCCAGCCAGGATTTGGCGGGCTTTCCCAATACCCTGGTTCCCAGGGCCCTGGCTTTTTCTTCGGTATCCCTCACCAGTAAGAGCGGCTTGCCCGTGCGAATCAGGTAGGAAGTCAGGCCTTCTCCCAGCTCATAGGGCTCCATTGCCAGCGTCTCTGCGCCGGCGTAGATGTAAGGGATCTCGACTTTGTTTTCTTCGGGGTGATAGAGGGCGATGAGGAAATCCACGTTGCCCATTTCCTGGGCGATCTGGTCGTGGATGATGCCGTACAGCTTACGCAGATCGGTTTCTGCGGAGATGGCCTGCCCAAACAGGCCAGGCTTCTCCAGACCCGTTTCTTCTGCCTTCACACCCGGTTCCGGGAGCCTGAAATCGCCCGCCAGGTGGAGGGCTATCTGGCCGGCAATCACTTCGAGAGCGGCCAGGCCCTCCGGATCGAAAGCGTTCGCCGCACTGGCATGGAGGTCGAGGACTCCCAGCAATTGCCTTCCGGCGCAGATGGGGATCGCCGCTTCGGAGCGGGTCTTCGAAAGCAGCTCCTCGGCTTGATAGGCCGGGTCCTTTTCCGTGTCCTGGGTCACGCAGACTTTCCGCGTGCCAGCGGCGGTGCCGGGGATGGATAACCCTCCGGCGATCAGGTGATGGCCGCCGGCCTTCAACTGTTCACCGAGGGCGCCGACGGTTTCTTGCAAGACGAGCACGTCCACCTGGGAGGCGTCTGGTTGGTAGATGGCAGCGTGATAACAGCCAAAGCGATCCACCAGCAGCTCGACGACGCTCCTCAGGGCGGCGTTCCCCTTGCCGGAAGACGCGAGGATCTCCGCCGTTTCTCTTACCGCCGAGAATTGCGCAGTAAGCTCGGCGATTTTAGACTCCTGCCGGCTCGTGCTTTTCGATTGAGCCAGGGACTTATTCACCAGCCGATAGATGAAGAATAAGGCGACCAGACCTACGAGGAAGAGCACGGCGATGGCGAGCGGGATAAGAGTGTCTGGCATGTTCCCCCTTCCTCAGCTCATTTCCCAAACCGGGTCGCCGTTTAAGATGCGCTGGATCTGGTCTGGGAAGCGATCGGGATCCAGGGGCTTCCCCAGGAAACCGTCGAAGCCGGCCTTGCGGGCCTTGTTCATTTGCTCGACGCTCGCCTCGGCGGTGACGGCCACGACCGGGGTGGTTTTGAGGCGCGGCGAGGAACGGATCTTGCCCAGGGCGCCGTAGCCATCCTCGTAAGGGAGACGGATGTCCATGAGGACGAGGTCCAGGCGGGGCAAGGTATCGGCGTATTCGACCACTTCGTAGCCCGAGGTCTTCCACTCGCAGTGGATGCCCAGGAAGCCCAACATGCGCGCGATCAGCACGAAGTTGGAGACGTTATCCTCGACCACCAGGACGGTGGCGTCCCTGGGGATGGCTTTCTTGAGAGATCCCGTAGAAGAGCTACCCGGCTTCGTCGGTGTTGTGTCTGTCATGCTTTCCTCGTCAGAAAACGCTCTACCTGGTCGATGAAGCGATCCACGTCGATGGGCTTTTCGATGTATCCATCGCAACCGGCCTGAAGGGAACGCTCTCGGTCGCCTTTCATCACGTTGGCGGTCAGAGCCACGATGGGGACTTTATGGAAAGAGGGCTGCGATTTTAGCCGGGCGGTCAGCGTATAACCGTCCACATCCGGCATGTTGATATCCATCAGCACCAGATCGATGGGCTGTGAGCCGATCAGCTCCAACGCACGCTGGGCGCTTTCTGCTTCCAGTACTTTGTAGCCACTGGCTTCCAGCAGACGCCTGGCCAGAGTGCGATTGTCGGGGTTGTCTTCCACATTCAATATGGTGATGGAATCCGGCATGCTCCTGGTTCCTCCTACCCTCAAAGCCTGTTTCTAAAACGAGAAAACTCCCAGCTTATCCAGTTGGGCTTTTTCGACCATCGTCCCTTTAGGCACATCAGAACCGAACGCGGAGTCTTCAGAACGACCTGTATTCGTTGAAGAGGCTCATTGTTTAAGGTCCAGATTATAAATATTATACAAGGGATAACCCCCGTTACTGCCCTTGAGGTGTTGAGATTGCAAAATTGTAAGGAACCTGTTGCTGAAAGGGCAGCAGGTTCCTTATCGATAAGGGATCGTGTAGGAAGAGACTTTATGAACCGCAAAGAACGCAAAGAACGCAAAGGGCGCAAAGGGCGCAAAGAAGAATTAATTCAAGCTCTTTGCGACCTTAGCGCACTTTGCGGGGACGGTTTTGGGGGAATACACTGGATGAAATCGACGGGGTGAGCGGTCTAGCGGTCGAAGAAGATGTTCTTGCCGCTGACCGAAAGGGGAATCCCGAGGACGAAATCCCAGTCGATCAACTGCATGTCTCGGGCCACGGCGCCGACCCGGTACATGATGCGGTTATCGACGTTGAGCATACTGGCGACTTTGACGGCCGACCCCAGGGCGATGCCCATGTCCACCAGGCGATAAGCGCAGGTAGGCCCCTTGAATTCGACATCCACGGGCTCGTGAGCGAGGAAGGCCTGGCAATCGGCAAAGCCACAGGCCCCACAATCGAGTCCGGAAGTGGTGCCTGTCGCATTTACGCCGATCAAGACGACCGCCTGGGAGTCCAGGATGCCACGCGCATCCCGGTCATAATTGACCCGCTGGGTTCGCTCCCCATAGGCGATCATGGCATCGGCAAGCCGGTGGAGGTCTTCGCCCTGGATGATTTTGACCTCGATGAAATTCTGTCCCTTGGCTTTTGGCGCGGTAATCGCCGCCACAGCCATCAGCTCCGCAACCTGTTCTACGGCATTCATTTTGATCGACCTCGATGTATTTAAAGATTATTGCCGCCTTACACCACACCCAACCTTCCGGGATGTATCGATAAGGACGGCAACCTCTTAATGAGAGCAGAACCAGTGAACGTTTCAGCCCCATTGACCCCCCTGTAAAGCGGGGTCCTAGAATAAGGGCAAGATCAAGAGCGGGTGATGGGACTCGAACCCACGATATTTTGCTTGGGAAGCAAACGTTCTACCACTGAACTACACCCGCGGATTGGCCCCTGTGGAAGGGGGATTGGTCGAAATTATAGCGGCCTCAAGCATGAATGTCAAGGTGTCATGCTTGACAGTGTCATGCCTGCCTGTGGAGCAGCTTGAGGGCCAGCTCGCGCAAGGCCGCACGCGCATCTCCGTCGGGTGCGGCAGCTTCGAGGGCGCGGAGGGCCTCCTCAGTCAGGCGCTGCGCGCTGTCTTGCGCATAGCCATAGGCGCCTTCGGCGGAGAGCTGTTGCGCCAGGGAAGGCACTTCCTCCGGGAGGATAGCGCCCTCTCCCCAGCGGCGCGCAAACGCGTCGTTCTGGCTCAGCCCGTAGACCACCGGCAGGGACTTCTTGCCGGTCACCAGGTCACTCTCTACCGATTTGCCCGTCTGTCCGGCGTCGCCCCAGATGCCCAGCAGGTCGTCCTGGACCTGGAACGCCAGGCCCAGAGAACGCCCGAACTGGCGGAAAGCCTCACGCCGGGTCTCGTCCGCGCCCCCCAGCAACGCGCCCAGCTCGGTGCAGGCTGCCAGCAGGGAGGCGGTCTTGCCTTCGATCATGGCCCAGTAGGCTTCCAGCGGCAGGAATCTCATGCTCTCGTAGGAGAGGTCCAGGAATTGCCCCTGAGTGAGCTGGATGCAGGCATTGGTCAGCAGGCGGGTGGCCCGGACGGTGACCTGAGCGGGATAATGGGCTTCCAGATCCTGGGCCGCCAGGAAGGCCAGGGCAAACATGCTGTCTCCGCTATTGATAGCCTGGGCCTGGCCCCATTTCGTCCACAGGGTGGGCCGGCCTCGCCGGGTGGGACTTTTATCCTGGATGTCGTCGTGGATCAGGGAGAAATTATGCACCAGCTCTACGGCGGTGGCGGCAGGCAAGGCAGGGCGCCAATCGCCGCCGGCGGAGGCGGCGCTGAGCAGCAAGAGCAGCGGGCGCACGCGCTTGCCTTGGGCTTCACCGCCGGCCTTTTCACCTTTCCAGCCCAGATGATAAGCCAGCATAAATTCAAGCTCGCCGTATTCCTCTCCGATGGCGCTTTCCAGTACGCGGTGTAATTCCTTTTCTACCTCGGGCAGGATGGCCCCGGCAAATTCGTCAAGCGTGCTACTCGTCGCCTTCATACCTATGTTTCTCCATTTCTATTAATGAAGTCTGCTTCAAGCTCTCCAGATCGGACGCTCCGGCGGCAAACATACACACCTGTAGCTGGCGGCAGATCACCTGGATGGTTTGGAGGGTCTTTTCGGTCGAGACCGCGGCGGCCTTCAGGAAAGGAGAGGCCATCCCTCCCAGGGTGGCCCCCAGGGCGATACATTTAGCAATGTCGATGCCGTCTCGCAAGCCGCCGGAGGCGAACACCGGCAGCTCCGGCGCGGCCCGGCGCACCCCCCGGAGCGCATCGGCGGTGGGGATGCCCCACTCCCGGAAGGCAGCCGCCACCTGCCGCAAGCCTTCCTCCTGGATGCGGTGCATCTCCACCTGCGACCAGGAAGTCCCGCCGGCGCCGGCCACATCGATGGCTGCCACCCCGGCGGAGGCCAACAGGCGGGCGGCTCTTTCCGAGATTCCCCAGCCGACTTCCTTGGCGATGACCGGAACGGGCAAGGCGCGGCAAACCGCCTCGATCTTCCTTAATAAACCGCTAAAATGGGTATCGCCTTCGGGCTGGACGGCCTCCTGGAGAGGGTTGAGGTGCAGGATCAAGGCGTCGGCCTGGATCATTTCTACGGCCCGTTTACAGTGGTCGAGGCTGTAGGCGTAGTTGAGCTGGATGGCCCCGATATTCCCGAAGAGCAAAACGTCGGGGGCGACCGCGCGCACCTGGAAGGTAGGGGCCAGCTCGGGCTGCTCCAGCGCGGCGCGCTGCGAGCCTACCCCCAGGGCGACGCCGGTTTCTTGAGCGGCCTGGGCCAGGGTGCGGTTGATAGCCGCCGCTTCTGAGGTGCCGCCGGTCATGGAAGAGATCATCACGGGCGCCTTGAGCTGCTTGTTGAATAAGGAAAGACTCAAGTCGACTGCTTCCAGGTCGATTTCGGGAAGGGCCTGGTGAACGAAATGAAACCTTTCCAGCCCGGTGGTCAGGCCAGAGCTGACATCCTGTTCGAGGTTGATGCGGATGTGATCGGACTTGCGCGAGCTGAGGGGTGGAACTTTTTCCATAGGACGGGGTTATCCTTCGTAGATTTGACTGCCAACCCAAGATTTGTCTCGAAACGGGCTTGACAGATCAGACAGTCAAGATAAAATTTGAATAGTACTTTGACCATCGTACTGTAGAAACCAAAACCATCAGGAGGATTTCCATGGCCGATACTTTCGAGGAAGTGAAGGCTGTTATTGTAGACGTACTCAAGATCGACGATAGCAACATCACGGCAGAGACGCGGTTTATTGAGGACCTGAAAGCCGATTCAATGGATCAATTCTTCTTGATTGATGGCTTTTGCGAAAAATTCGACATTTCCATTTCAGATGAGGATGCCCGCACGATCAAATCGGTCAACGATGCTGTGAGTTATATCGACGCACATAAGAAGTAACCCCACCCGTAAAAAAAGTCTACCCTGAACGGATAGAGGCGCAGATGTCTCTGCGCCTCTATCCGTTCAGCCACACGAGGCTCTCACGAGACCCTAAAGATTTTGGGCGAAGTCATCCCTGAATAGTCCCTTTGCCAAGGGAAATCTTTAGGGTGTGGGCCGTTTCAATGATCCAGCAATCCGGGAATTTCTTCCGGATGCCTGGCGATGCGCACTCCGGCGGCCTGGAGGGCTTTGACCTTATCGACCGCCAGACCAGAGCCGCCCTCGATGATAGCGCCGGCGTGGCCCATGCGTTTGCCGGGAGGCGCCGTCTGCCCGGCGATGAAGCCCACCACCGGCTTGGTCATGTGATTGGCAATGAAGTCAGCCGCTCTCTCCTCGTCGCTGCCTCCAATTTCTCCGATCAAAACGACCTGGTCGGTGTGCGGATCCGCCTCGAACATCTCCAAGACGTCAATGAAGCTGGTGCCGTTGACCGGATCGCCGCCGATGCCGATGCAGGTGCTGGCGCCCAGTCCAAGCTGCTTCATGGCGTAGAGCACTTCGTAGGTGAGCGTCCCGGAGCGGGAGACCACGCCAATGTTGCCCGGCAGGGCGATATCATTGGGGATGATGCCCACCTTGGCCTCGCCAGGGGTCAACATGCCGGGGCAGTTCGGCCCGACCAGGCGCGCGCCTTTCTGATCCAGGTAATTGCGCACGCGCATCATGTCCTGGACGGGAACGCCCTCGGAGATACACACGATCAGAGGAATGCCCGCGTCGGCAGCTTCGAACATGGCGTCGGGGGCAAAACGGGCCGGCACGAAGATGATACTGGTATTGGCGCCGGTGGCCTCGACGGCTAATTTTACCGAGTTGAAGACGGGGATCTTGCCGTCCAGCACCCACTCGCCGCCCTTGCCGGGAGTAACCCCGGCAGCCACGTTGGTTCCGTAAGCGGCCATCTGCTGGGTGTGGAAGAGGCCTTCGTGGCCGGTAATGCCTTGCACCAATACCCGGGTGTTCTTGTTGATCAGGATACTCATCTCACCCTCCCCTGGCAGCCAGGACGGCTTTTTCGGCGGCTTCGGCCAGCGTCTCGGCCGTGATCATGTTGGCCTCGTTCAAAAGACGGCGGCCTTCTTCGGCGTTGGTGCCCACCAGGCGCACCACCATGGGCACCTTGGGCTTGACTTCTGCCAGGGCAGACAGGATGCCGCGCGCGACTTCGTCGCCGCGGGTGATACCGCCAAAGATGTTGAACAATACGGCTTTCACTTTGGGATCGGTGAGGATGATACGCAGGGCCGCGGCGACTTTCTCGGCGCTGGCGCCGCCGCCAACGTCCAGGAAGTTGGCCGGCTCCCCGCCGAATAATTTGATGATGTCCATGGTGGCCATCGCCAGGCCGGCGCCGTTGACCATACAGCCGATCTCGCCGTCCAGGGCGATGTAAGACAGCCCGTATTTGCGGGCCTCGATCTCCGAAGGCGCTTCGATGTCGAGGTCGCGCATGTCGGCCAGATCGGTGTGGCGGAAGAGGGCATTGTCATCCAGCACCATCTTCCCGTCCAGCGCCAGCAGGCGGCCATCGGTGGTGATCACCAGGGGGTTGATCTCGGCCAGCGTGGCATCCGTGTCGGTATAGGCGTTCCATAACCCGCGGGCAATTTCTCCAAAGACGCGCCAATGCTGGCGGGGCAAATCGATGAAAGCGGCGATGTCGCGCGCCTGATAGTCCCTTAATCCCAGCAAGGGATCGATGTGGATTTTTATGATCTTCTCGGGAGTCTCCTTGGCCACCTCTTCGATCTCGATGCCGCCGGCAGAAGAGGCCATCATCACCGGCTTGCGGGTGGTGCGATCGTTGGTGATGCCCAGGTAGATTTCTTTGGAGATGTTGGCGGCTTCGTCTACCAGGACCTTGCGAACGGGAAGGCCCTTGATCTCCATGCCCAGGATGATAGTCGCCAGGTCCTCGGCTTCCTTGGGGCTCTTTGCCAGACGAACCCCGCCGGCCTTGCCGCGCCCTCCCACCAACACCTGGGATTTAATAACGACGCGGCCACCCAATTCTTCAGCAATTTGCTTTGCTTCGCTTGCGGTAGCCGCTACCTGACCTTTAGGTATAGGGACACCATACTTCGAAAAGAGATGTTTGGACTGGTATTCGTGTAATTTCATCCGCTTTCCCCAAAAAAGGTGAGCTAATAAAACGGTGTGCTAATGTCTGAATTATACCATGTGGAGATTCGGAAAGAAAGTTGCGCAAAGGGGGAACGCGTAAAAATTGACCCGGCAGAGGATTTTCTGCCGGGTCAACCTGATGATTGGAGATGGTTATCTCGGGTGGCGTTCTAGCCTTTCATAAACGCGTCGAGCGCCTCTTTGCTGATGCGGTAGGCGTTGCCGATCTTCCTGGCTTTTGAGGTCCCCGGATTGGATGGCTGCCAGCACGTCCTCTTCGGAAACGCGCAAGACGCCGGCTGCCTCGGAAGGGGTCATGATATCCTGCATCGACCCAGGCGCGCTGCCAGAAGGCGATTGGGTCGGCTCGGCTGCTCCGGCCGGTTTGGCTCCCGTCATGCCCTGGAGGGATTGGCTCAAGACGTTGCCGATCCCCAGGCCGGCGCCGATCCCGGCGGTGAGGCCGGCTCCGCCGCTGGGGTTCTGGGCGGCTTCGCGCATCGCGTCTGCCGCTTGCAACTGGGTATAGGTCTGCATATCGAGCATGCCCATCGCGCGTAGCTCCTCGGCAGACTTCTCACTGGGCTTCAGGTTGCCAATGTAAAAGCTCTTCAAGGTCAGGCCCAGGGCGGCGAAATCGTCTTGCGCTTTGGCGCGCACCCCGGCCCCTAACTCTTCGGTCAAACCGATCAGCTCGACTACGCTCGATTTGGCGGTCGTCTCTCCCAGGAGGTCCTGGAGCTTGGAAAGCAGCATGGTGCGCAGGCGGTTCTCGATGTCTGACATGCGATAGACGCCCTGAGCGCCTACGAGCTGATTGACGAACTGCAAGGGGTCCTTGATCTGGAAGCTGTACGTGCCAAAGCCTTGCAGCAAGGCTACGCCCAATCCCATGCCCGGGTTGCGGACGATGATCGGCTGAGGGGTGCCCCATTTGCGGTCGGCAAATTCTCGCACGGAGACGTAATAGACTTCGGCAATGAAGGGCGTGCGGTCATTGAAGGCTTTTCCAATGAAGTCGATCAGTAAAGGAATGTTGGCAGTGGAAATGGTATGCCGGCCGGGGCCAAAGACATCCAGTGCGTTTCCGTCTCGGACGAAGACCACGCGCTGCGCTTCGCGCACGATAATCTGTGAGCCAATGCGTAGATCGGCGGGACCGCTTTCCGGGAAGCGGTGTACCAGCTCGTCGGTCATTTCATTGGCATATTCGACTACATCAAAAATTCTTGCCATGGCTACTTCTCCATTTTATCTAGGCCGAAAAAAAGCGGATCAGAACGAGAGAACATTCTGAGACTGGATTACTGGGCAGTGGGCTGAGCGCCGCCGATGATCACCTCGGAACGCCGGTCGAAGGTCT
Organism: uncultured Chloroflexia bacterium; assembly: GCA_963702935.1. Taxonomy (GTDB): domain Bacteria; phylum Chloroflexota; class Anaerolineae; order Anaerolineales; family Anaerolineaceae; genus DAOTWA01. Next base: position 4,352,768 of record OY969772.1, on the reverse strand, counting down.
CGACGCACTCTCTGGCGGCGGCGGTCAGGTTGCGGATCGCCGCCGGCAAGCCATCCGTGCCGATGGAGGTCTCCACGTTATCGATGGCTGCATTCACCTGATCTTCTTTCTGGAACAAGGCGGCGTCGTACTGGTACAGGAGGGCCAGTTCGGGCTCGTTGACCTTGAGGGCGTCGAAGAAACCGGCATAACCGTAGGAAGCCGTTCTGACGCGATCGATGAACTGGCGCAGCTTGATGGCAGCCGCTTCGAGGTCGTCCACATAGGATAGACCACCCTGGCTGATCAGGTCCCTTTGCAGGGCCGAAATGCGCTGCCAGGATGCTTCGAAATGGTTGGCAACCGTCTCCCGCAAGATCTTATCAGACGAGCGCCTGTTTTGCCGCTCGACATAGCCGTTAAAACCAGGGACCTTCGAGAGAATTTGCTTGAAGAAGTCCTGGCTACCTTTGACCCGGTCATAAATATCACTCATTTTTCCTCCTTAAAGCAGATCCTTTACTGCGGGTGACAAGGAAATCCCTCCCAACCAGGCTGGCTGAGTTCATAATGCTAACATTATAGCTTTAAATATCTGAGTAAACAATAGAAGCCGACCGTTTTTGGGTGCAAAGCTTCTGGAATAGAAGGCCGGCTTCCTGGCAAGTCCTCCAGGGGGATGGTCGTAGTATAAAAAAAGTTACAAAATGCGGATGCAGGTTGTAAGGTATTTGTAATGGCAAAGCTATTGTAATTGTTGATGTTATTCCTATAATTGTAATTGGCTTACATCGTAACCACAACTTTGCAACGGAAAGGAGGTGAATCATCATGTTGTTTGCACCGAAAGAAAAAGGTCAAGGTTTAGTTGAATATGCATTGATTCTCGTTTTAGTCGCTGTCGTCGTGATCGTGATCCTCGCACTCTTGGGGCCAGCGATCGGCGGTGTCTTCAGCAACGTCGTGAAGGCCATCTAGTCGACCAGCTTTGAGACACATCACCTGTGTAGGTCGAGGTAGACTCAACAAGAAGATGGACCCTGTCGTTTGGCAGGGTCTTTCTTTGTCTAACCTGGAAGTTATGGATCAGCCCGCACAACCAGGTGACATGGGGAACACCTAACAATTTTGAGAGTTCGGCAGGAAGTCTTTTAGCTTGACTTTTGACGTAGTTTGGGTATTATAAGCTTGAACACAACCATTTACATGGGACCAGGAGGCAATTATGGCTCAGGGATCTAGACGCCGAGGCCGGGTATTTATTTATATCGCACTAATCCTAATCTTAGCGTTAGCATTGGTAGCGATCCTATTAAGGAATCAGTTGAACTTCCCCAATCAACCAGCCGCTGCCCCTACTCAAGCCGAAGAGATGGTCAGCATCGTAGTCACAACGCAGCCAGTCGCGCGCGGAACGACTTTCACAGACGGAGTTTTGACTACTATACCCTACCCTCAGAAAGACATGGTGGCAGGGACTTTCTTTACGAATATCAGTGACGTAGTCGGCAAACGGGCCAAATTCGACCTGGACGCACGCGTTCCGCTCACCGATAGCATGGTGGTGGTCGATACCGTCGAAGGCTCGTATGCGGCTTTTGAGATCCCGAAAGGGATGGTGGCCGTCTCTATCCCCATCAACCGACTCTCGAGCATCTCTTACGCTCCTCAAAAGGGCGACCACGTAAACGTCATTACCAGCCTGCTCTTCGTCGACCTGGACACGAACTTCCAGACCCGCTTGCCCGACCACACGGCCGCCGTAACCGCGGCCGGGCCCTCTGCGGATGGGTCGGTGACGAATTTGACGGCGAATGTGGGCACGATCAACAATGACTCGCCCTCCATTGCCGGGCGCGTCGAGCTGGACCCGACCTTGAACCAGCCACTCTTCTACATCCCGTCTGAGAACCAACGGCCACGCCTGGTCAGCCAAACGCTTCTCCAGGATGCGGTGGTTCTACAGGTGGGCAACTTCTCCGTTAACGGCCAGAGTGCGTCCGTCGCTTCCCAGGCTGTTCCTACGGCGGCCCCGGCGGACACTACCGCTACCACCACCACGACCACCAGCAATTTGCCGGACATTATCACCTTGATCGTGACCCCTCAGGATGCCGTTACACTCAACTATATGATGTATAGCGGCGCCCAGTTGACCCTGGCCTTGCGCGGCGCCGGGGACGACGAGCGAGTGCAGACCGAGGCGGTAACCTTGCAGTATTTGATGGACCAGTACAACGTGCCCGTCCCGGCCAAGCTGCCTTACGGAATGGAACCGCGGGTGGATCTTTTGAGCCCTCCACAGCTCGTCAATGATGTGGCCACACCGACACCGCAATGATCTATCCCTTGATAGCTGGTTTTCCCCGAGGTCTGGTAGGCTCGGGGAAAACCGGAATTAAAGGCATCCTGGCAGAGAGAAATTTGCAGCGTCCTTTATCGATGCTGATGAGTTAATCGGAGTCAATTTATGGCCGGTAGTGATAAGATCCGGGTTTTGATCGTAGACGACATAGCGGATACCCGAGAGAATATTCGCAAGCTATTGCAATTCGAGGGGGACGTCGAAGTCGTTGGCGTAGCCAGAACCGGCCGTGAGGCTATTCAAGTGTCCACGGAAGAGAAGCCGGATGTCGTGCTGATGGACATCAACATGCCAGATATGGATGGCATTGCGGCTACCGAAGCTATCCGAAAGAAGGTGCCTTACACACAGATCGTCATCCTCTCCGTGCAAGGGGACCCGAATTACATGCGGCGGGCGATGCTCGCCGGAGCGCGAGATTTTCTCACCAAGCCCCCCATGATCGACGAGCTCAGCGCGGCCATTCATCGCGCGGGCGCCATGGCGAGGGAAGAGCGCGCCAAGGCCACGGTTGCTTCGCAACAGGGTTCTGTAGGCGGGCCGATTACGGGCGGCCTGGGGAATAACCGGGGAAAGATCGTCGTCGTATACAGCCCCAAAGGCGGTACAGGCTGTACAACCATTGCTACCAACCTGGCCATTTCGCTGCAAAACAACAACGAGAAGAAAGTGGCCCTGGTTGACGGGGATTTGCAGTTCGGAGACGTGGCCGTCTTCCTGAACGAGCAGGGGAAGAACACTATTCTGGACCTGGCGCCCAGGGCAGATGAGCTGGATCCAGACATCGTCGAAGAAGTGATGGTGGAACACCATACTTCGGGATTGCACCTGCTGGCGTCCCCGACCCGGCCAGAAATGGCCGAGAAGGTGAATGGGGAGCAGTTCGGCAAGGTGTTGCAGTACCTGCGAAATATCTACTCTTACATCGTGGTGGACACATCCAGCCATTTGACCGATGCGGTCTTATCGGCTCTGGATATCTGTGATATTGTGGTGCTGATCACCACTCAGGATATCCCCTCCATTAAGAACATCAAAGCCTTTTTGTCTTTGTCGGAGGCGATGAGCATCAACAAGCAACGCATCCTGATGGTGATGAACCGTTACGACAAACGTATTTCGATTACGCCGGAAAAGGTGGGAGAGAGTCTTCGTCATGAGGTGATCACAGTCGTCCCGTTGGACGAAAAAGTCGTGGTCAACTCGGTGAATTGTGGGGTGCCATTTACGCTGGACAACCGGTCCCAACCCGTGAGTTGCAGCGTATTGGCTCTGGCCGAATTGATCCGCGAGAGGATCGCTAAGATCGAGGCAGCCCAGGTCGAAGAATTGGCGAAGAAATAAGCCGGTCAGGAGTATAAGAGTATGTCCTTATTAAAGAGACTTCAACAGGGTGACGGTAAGCAAGATAATGGCGCGGGGCCGGGGGATAACGGTTTCCGCCCGGCGGGCATCTCGGCGCGCCGGGTAGCCCCGCCAACGACTACTGCCCAACAGGATACTTATCAGGAACCTGAAGACGAGGGTTCAGAATAAGCTGTTGGCCGGCCTGGACCCGGGCATGGACGTTTCCAGGGTAAATGAGGTGCGGCGCACCATTCAGGAGCTGTTCGAGCAAATCTTGAATGAAGAAAACATCGTCCTCTCGCGGCCCGAGAGAGCGCGCCTCTTCGAGCAGATCGCGGCTGAGATCCTAGGCTTTGGCCCCTTGCAGCCGCTGCTCGAGGACGAGTCTATAACAGAAATCATGGTGAACGGCGCGAAGAATATCTACATCGAGCGCGCGGGTAAGCTTCACCGGGTGCCGGTGACTTTTGAAAGCAACGACCACGTCATGCGCATCATCGATCGTATCGTAGCGCCCCTTGGCCGCCGCATCGATGAATCCAGCCCTTACGTGGACGCCCGTCTGCCCGATGGCTCCCGTGTCAACGCCGTGATTCCGCCCATTTCACTGGTCGGCCCGGTGTTGACCATCCGGAAATTTTCCAAGAACCCAATCAGCGTGGACCAGCTCATCCAGTTTGGCTCGATCACACCCGAGGCGATCCAATTCGTCAAAGCGTGCGTCGAGTCCCGGTTGAACGTCGTGATTTCCGGAGGTACCGGCTCTGGGAAGACGACGCTTTTGAATATCCTCTCCGGTTTTATTCCGTCGGACGAACGCATCGTCACGATTGAGAATGCGGCAGAATTGCAGCTTCGCCAGGAGCACGTGGTTACGCTCGAGTCTCGCCCGTCCAATATCGAAGGTCGTGGCGAGGTGACCATCCGCCAACTGGTGGTCAATGCATTGCGCATGCGCCCAGACCGCATTATCGTCGGCGAAATTCGCGATGACGCGGCCCTGGATATGTTGCAGGCTATGAATACCGGCCATGACGGGTCTATGACCACCGCCCACTCGAACAGCCCGCGCGATACCCTGTCTCGTCTCGAAACGATGGTGCTGATGGCCGGTATGGATTTGCCCGTTCGGGCGATCCGCGAACAGGTATCCTCGGCTCTGGACGTGGTCATTCACCAGGAGCGTATGCGGGATGGCACTCGTAAAGTGGTAAACATTACGGAAGTCACCGGCATGGAAGGCGACATCATTACCATGACGGATATTTTCGTATTCGAGCAGACCGGCTTCGAGAACAACCATATTGTAGGCAGGTTGAGACCGACCGGCCTGCGCCCGAAGTTCATGGATAAGATCGAATCCTCGGGCATCCATTTGCCGGCTTCTATCTTCGGTGTGGGCGATCGTCGCCGGTATTAGGCTTTGTGGAGAGCAGATTGACAGCTTGTATAACGCCTGCATCAGCGGCAATCTGTAGAACTACAGGTGGTAATCTATGGATCTGACATTAATTCTTTACGTTGGCGCGGGAATTGCTATTGTCCTGCTTGGCATTGGGATTATCGTTTCTATCACCAGCGAGAGAAGCATGGTGGAAGAGCGCCTGGGTCGTTACGTAGAGGATGACGCCAAGTTTGCTGAAGAAAAGGGGCCTGCCCAGACGCCGCTTACGGACTGGTTGAACAACCGCGTGGAGGGGTCTGAATGGGGGGGAAACCTTTCCAAGCAGCTTGCCCGAGCGGATATCAAATTGAAGCCCGGCGAGTACATCGCCTTGATGATCATCGCCGGGTTCGGCGTATCAGTTGTGGCCTGGTATTTCGGCGGGCGGATGATCATCGTGGGGATCATCGGGTTCGTGGTGGGCTTATTCTTGCCTCGTCTGTACGTCAACCGGGAACAGAGCAAGCGCTTGATCCGCTTCAACGACCAACTGGCCGATATGCTCAACCTGATGGTCAACGGCCTGCGCGCCGGTTATTCGACCATGCAAGCCATGGAAGCGGTGAGCAAAGAGCTTCCCCCGCCCATCTGCGACGAATTTCGCCGGGTGGTACAGGAGATGCAGTTGGGTATCCCGATGGAAAAGTCGCTGGATAACCTTTTGCGGCGCATCCCTAGCGATGACCTGGATCTCGTCATTACGGCGATCAACGTGCAGCGCGAGGTAGGTGGTAACCTGGCTGAAATCCTGGATACGATCTCTTATACCATCCGTGAGAGAGTGCGCGTCAAGGGCGAGATTCGCGTGCTGACGGCCCAGGTGATGTATTCAGGCCGGTTCCTGTCGCTGGTGCCCGTCTTTCTGGTGCTGATCCTGTGGGTGATGAACCGCGATTACGTGATGACCTTTTTCAAGCCGGACAGTGGCGTGTGCGGGTACATCGCTTTGGCAGTCGCCGGGCTGATGATCGTTATTGGATACTTTGTGATGAATAAGATCGGCGATATTGAGGTTTAGAGTTAGCGGCCTGGAGATGAGGAGGACGATCTTATGATGCTGATCATTCTATTAGGAGTAGTCATCGTAGGCGGCGCGGCGGTACTGGTGTACGTTGGCCTGCACACGCCCCAATCGGAAGACGCGGGGATATTGCAGGCCCGCCTCGAGGAGTTCAGCCGAAAAGGCGAGCAAATCAACCTGGAGGATCTGGAGCTCTCGCAACCTTTCAGCGAGCGTATCGTTTATCCCCTGGCGCGCAAATTGGGCGAGATCGCCATCAAGTTTACTCCACAGAATGCGCTCCAATCGACGCAAAAGAAGATCGAGCTGGCCGGCAACCCGGGAAAGCTCGATCCAACTACCTTCCTGGCCTTGCAGTTCGTGGCGGCGGGCGTGTTTTGCGGCCTGTTGCTGCTGGTCTTTAGCCTGGGCAGCCTGGTATGGCCCTTTAGCCGCAAGCTCCTGGTGGTCGTCGTGTTTTCCGTTTTGGGCTTCTATTTTCCGCAGCTATGGCTTTCCGGAAAGATCGGCAGGCGGCAGAAAGAGATCCGCAAGGCCATGCCCGACGCTTTGGATCTTTTGACCATCTGCGTGGAAGCCGGGCTGGGCTTTGACGCTGCCATGGCGAAGGTGAGCCAAAAATGGGAGACCGAATTATCCCTGGCGTTCAGCCGCGTGATTCGCGAGATTCAATTAGGAAAGCTCAGGAAAGACGCGATGAGAGATATGGCCGAGCGCATTGGCATCGCCGAGATGACCAGTTTCGTGGCGGCAGTCATTCAGAGCGAACAACTGGGCGTCAGCATGGCGAAGGTTCTGCGAATCCAGGCCGACCAAATGCGGGTGAAGAGACGCCAGTTGGCGGAAGAGGAGGCGCATAAGGCCCCCATCAAGATGCTCATTCCTATGGTGGCCTTTATCTTCCCTTCTCTGCTCATCGTGTTGCTGACCCCGGCAGCGTTGAAATTAATGCACTCTGCCCTTGGAGCAATGTTTAAATAATCCGAAGGAGCCTGTATGCCTGAGGCGGGTTTGCATGGATTGCGGCCAGCCTATTTGGCTTATCGATGGGTCTGGTCGTGGCTGGACTGGCTCTTTCCGCCCGAGTGCGGCGGATGCGGGACGCCCGGGAGCCGGTGGTGTCGAGCCTGCCAGGAGCAGGCCAGTTGCCTTCCAGAAACCCTTTGCCCGTTGTGCGGTGAGCCGCAGAAAACACAGACGCTTTGCTCTCGCTGCCGTGAAGATGCGCCCGTGTATCAAGGGTTAAGGTCCTGGGCAGTCTTCAGCGGGCCGGTTCGCCAGGCGTTGCACCGCCTCAAATATAAGCGCGATATTTCCCTGGGAGAGGCGTTGTCTCAGCCGCTCATTTCGTTTTATAATAAGCAAAAGTGGATTGTTGACCTTGTGGTGCCAGTGCCGCTAAGCAAGGAACGGCTGGGCCAACGGGGATATAATCAAGTAAGCTACATCGCGAGGCCGTTGGCCTTAGCGAGCGGCATCCGATATGTGCCGGCGGCGCTGTCTCGAATACGTGATACGCCATCTCAGGTTGGCCTGTCCGCTAAAGAACGCCGCGCTAATGTAGCCAATGCTTTCCAGGCCAACTCCAGGATTGTTTTTGGGAAAAACATCTTGATACTAGACGACGTCACGACGACCGGGGCTACGATTGGCTCCTGTGCGCAAGCCTTACTATCCGCAGGCGCCGAGGGCGTGTATGGCCTCACTCTGGCAAGAGCTGTCTCCTACCGGGATACCGATCAGAGGATAGACGAGCTGTCTTCACTCTGATCGGTGTGCCGTCCGGTTGGTCAAAAGAAACCATCACTTACAGGAGGAACCTATGAGTCTCAAGGTGGATATCTTCGCAAGGAATATGGAAGTCACGGATCGCATCAATGATTACGTCAATAAGAAGGTAGCCAAGCTAGAGCGTTTTTTAAGCGGTATCGATGAGACACGAGTTGACCTGGCTTATGTAAAATCCGCCCGCAGCGCCGCCGACCGGCAGGTCGCGCAAATCACTATTCGAGGCAAAGGGTACATTCTGCGCACGGAAGAACGAGCCGACGATATCTTCGCGGCGCTGGACGTGGCGGTGGACAAGATGCAGCGCCAGATCGAGCGCTATAAGGGAAAGCGCTTCAACAATCGCGGCGACGGCACGGCAGCTTCTGATTTCACCAGCGAGGTATCCGAGGCGGAAGAGCAGCTCCCTCTGCCGGTGATTGCCCGGCGCAAGCATTTTACCCTGGTGCCGATGGACGAAATGGAAGCGCTCGAGCAGATGATCTTGCTGGGGCACGAGAATTTCTTCGTGTTCTACAACGCCAATACCAATAAGATCAACGTGGTTTATGCCAGACGAGACGGCACTTACGGTCTGATCGACCCTGAAGTCGGCTGATCCACCTGCCTGAACCGCTCAAAGCTTAACTCCAACCCCCTCTCCGATCTTTCGGAGAGGGGGTAAATGTTTAAACAGTCCTGACCGGTTTACAGCACGTCTCTGCGGGTGAAGGCGATCCCGCCGATCAGCGCGACCAGGAGGCCGCCGGCCAGGCCGATGATGGGTTGAATCCCTATGGCCTGTCCCCCGCGGAGAGTGGTGGTCACCAGGCCGGGCATGGTCCAGGGATAGTAGTTGGCCCAATCCGAGTTGATCATCAACACGGCGGCGATGGTGGCGACGACGCCTACTCCCATGGCGACGACAAAACTGGACCACCAGGCGCTGACCCAAAGGTGCACCGAGATGATCAACCAGGAGGCCAGGTAGCTGAAGAAGGCGACGGTCAGGATTTCCTTCCAGGGAATGGCGGCATCGAAGCCATAAGCCGGGATGATGGCTTTCAAGAAGAGGCCGCTCAGCAGGATCAGGCCGCACAGCACCAGCGTGCTCAGGCCGATCAGGGCCAGGCTGACGATTTGCTTGGCCGCATAGATCGAGCCGCGCGAGATTGGCATGGAGAAAAGCAGCTTCCAGTTCTTCTGGTTGTGCTCCAGGCCGTTGAGCAAGGCCGTCTCGAGGGTGGCGAACAGCGGCAGCATCAGCAGGGCCCACAGCACGAAGTCGTTCTGCGCCAGGGAGTACCAGGGGTTGGCGCCTTCTTCGACCAAACTACTGGCACGTTGGATATAGATCAACAGGTTCAGAAAAGCGATGACGAACGGCGCGATGAAAGCCAACCACAGCGCCAGAGTGCGCTTGCTTTTCACCATTTCGGCTTTGAGGGCGGGGATAAGATCTTTCATTTTTTCTTCCTTTTCATCTTATGCATTTACGTCGCCGGTCAATTTCAGGAAGATGTCTTCCAGGGAAGGTTGCGACAGACTCAAGTGGTATACGTTGAAGCCGGCTTGCGTCAACTGGTTGTTGATCATGGCCACGTCGGAAGCCCCGTTGGCAGAAACGTACAGGTTATGGTTGCCGTTGTATTCCACCTTCCAGCCGGATTTCAAGAGCGAAAGCTGGGCTTCGCCGGGGCGGTCCACCTCGATGGTGACGTGCTCCTGGTAACGCGCACGCAATTGATCGGGCGTGCCCTGAAAGGCCAGCCTCCCAGCCCGGATGATGCCAATCTGGGTGGCGATCTGCTCGACTTCGCTCAAGAGGTGGCTGGAGAGGAACACGGTCACTCCCTCTTCCTCGGGCAGGCGGCGAATCAGGTTGCGTACTTCGTGGATGCCGGCCGGGTCCAGGCCGTTGCTAGGCTCGTCCAGCACCAGGAGCTGCGGATCGCCCAGCAGGGCAATGGCCAGGCCCAGGCGCTGGCGCATACCCAGGGAATACTGGCCGACTACGCGGCGGGCATCTTTCTGTAGCCCTACGGTAGCCAGCACGTGATCGACATCCGCGCGGTTGGAGCCTTTCAACTGCCTGACGATCTCCAGATTCTCGTGGGCGGTCAGGTGGGGATAGAGAGAGGGGCTTTCCACGAGAGCGCCAATGCGGCTCAGAACGGCGCGCCGGTTTTCGTGGAGCGGGCCGCCGAAGAGCATGATCTTGCCCTGGTTGGGGCGGATCAGGTCCAGCAACATGCGAATGGTGGTGGTTTTGCCGGCTCCATTAGGGCCGAGAAAGCCATAGACGCACCCGGCCTGCACGCGCAGGTTCAATTGATCTACCGCGGTGAGCTTCCCAAAGCGGCGGGTGAGACCAAAGGTCTTCGATGACTTGTTTTTCCATGGTGATCACTCCTTTTATTATCAAGGCTCATATTAAGGAGAGGTTGTCACCGGTCTATCGTAGTTTTGTCGCAAATTTGTCGCAAAGGGAAATCGGGCGGCTCACGCCAGGGGCAGGCGGATCGAAAAAACGCTGCCCTCACCCAACTGGCTGCTCACGGCCACGCTGCCGCCCATGGCTTCGGCCAGCTCCTTGACCAGGGCTAACCCCAGGCCGGCGCTGTCACTTTGCCCCCGATTTTGGCTATCGCCGGCGCGGTAGAAGCGTTCCCAGATGTGAGGGAGAGCCTCAGGCGGGATGCCCTCACCCGTGTCGTGCACCTGAAGGAGGGCGTATTCGCCATCCTTTTCCAGCGTGACCGCCACGATGCCGCCGGGAGAGGTGTGGTGGACGGCGTTGCGCAGGAGGTTGATGAGGATCTGGGAAAAACGGGCCTCGTCAACCAGCGCCAACGGCAGATCTGCGCCGGTCTGCGCCACGATCTCGACGCGGTCAGAACGCCAGGCGATGGGCGCCATAGTATCCACGATGCGCCGGGCGGCTGCGCCGATGTCGGTGGGCTTGCAGTCCATGGAGAGATTCCCAACTTCAGCCCGCGAAAGGGTGAACAGGTCGTCGATCAGGTTTTGCAGGCGGTCTACCTCGGCGCCGATGACGTTCAGGTCGTGCTCCAGGCCCCGGGGCAGCTCCTGCTCCCAGTTGGATTGGGCCGAATCCAGGTAAGCGCGTACGGTGGCGATGGGAGTGCGCAGCTCGTGAGAGACGGAAGCGACCAGCTCCTGGCGCGACTTGAGCAAGGCGGCGACCTTGTCGCGCTCGATTTGCAGCTCACGCAGGGTGGTTTCCAGGTCGTTGGCCATGGCGTTGAAGCTGCCCTGAAGCTGCGCCACCTCGTCTTCACCGGCCACCGCGACCCGCGAGGTGTAATCCCCGTTGCGGAAGGCTTCGGCGGTGTGGCTCAGCTCTTCCAGGCGGTGGGTGGTCTTGCGCGCGAAGAGGTAAGAAAAGAGGGCCGAGAAGGGCAGCAGGGCCAGGATGGCGAACACGGTCAGAAACGCCACGACCCCGATTACAGGAAAGACGGTAAAAAGGAAGCGCAGCGCCACGAAAGCCGGCACGTTTTCGACCTCAGGCGTACCGCCGCGAAGGACGCTGGATTGCAGGGCCAGGGCCGTGAAGATGGTCAGGGCCAGGAAGGCCATGGGCAAGATCAGGATCAGTTGGGCGTGGGTCAGCGACCACAACATACGCCGCCGCCGCAATCCTCCCCAGTATAGCCACAGGCGCACTCCCACCCTTAAGGCGAGGTACAGGGGGCCGCTCAGGCCTAAGATGAGGTAGGAGCCGGTTACTCCGAGCGTGTTCGTGCTGACAGCATAAGCATCCGCCAGGAACGTGTAGATGAAGACCAGCAGGAAGCCGCTCAGGAGCAGGCCGGTCAGCGCTGCCCACAGCGCTTCGACAGCGACCTGCTCTTTCCAGCTACCGGTTGGAAGACGCATCCGGAGGGCGAGGTAAAATGCCAGGCAGCAAGCCACCAGCACGATGACCTGATTGGCATAATTCGAGAAAGGAGTGTGATTGATGCGCGAGAAGAGAAGAAAGAGCAGACAGGCCAGAAGCGTGGCTTCGATAAAAGCGCGCAGCGGCCCGGCGCCCAGCCAGAAAGAGCGTTTCTCGAGGCTCATTTGCGCGCCTTCAAGCGGTAGCCTACCCCCCAAACCGTCTCCAGGTCGTCGCCGAGCGGCCCCAGCTTCTTGCGCAGGCGCAGGACGGCGTTATCCACAGAGCGGTCGCCGGCCACGTAATTCTCCCCCCAGACGGTATCCAGAATGTAGCTGCGGCTGAAGACACGCCCGGGATAGCGCACCAGCAGGTGCAAGAAGGCGAATTCGGTGCGGGTCAGATCCAACTGAGCGCCGTCCAGGCTGGCTTCGTAGGTTTGCGTATCCAACGCCAGGGGCCCATACGCCAGTCGAGACGGCTCGCTGTAGCGATCGGCGCTCAGAATCGCCTGCACATGCTGGATGCGGCGCAGCAACGCGCGCACGCGCGCCAGCAGCTCGCGCATGGAAAACGGCTTGGTGAGGTAATCATCGGCGCCCAGCTCAAGCCCCAAGACCCGGTCGGTCTCTTCGCTGCGCGCGGTGAGCATCAGCACCGGCACCGGCGAGACCTGGCGCAAGCGCCGCAGGACTTCCAGGCCGTCCAAGCCGGGCAACATCCAATCCAGGAGCACCAGGTCGAAAGAGGAAGGCTGCGCGTAGAGCTTCAAGGCGGTCGGCCCATCGCAGGCAATGGCCACCTCGTGGCCGGCAGATTCCAGCTCGCGGGCGATTACGTTGGCTAAGTCCTGGGCGTCTTCGACCAAAAGGATGCGAGACATAATCAAAGCGACGGAGAACGGCCTGGATTGCACACCTGGGTGAGGATGGCGCGGGCGGCTCCAGCCCGGCGCAGCGCCTCGGCCAGGCCCGGCGCGGCCTCGGCGGGCGATAGGGCGATCAGGTTACCGCCGCGCCCGCCCCCGGAGAGCTTGGCGCCCCAGGCGCCGTTGGAGCGGGCGGTTTCCGCCAGGCGATCTAGCTCTGGTGAGGAGACTCCCATCTCCTTGAGGAAGGCGTGGTTGTGATCCATCAGGGATCCAAGCGCGTGGATATCTCCGCCGGTGATGGCTGCCCTGGCTTTCCAGGCGATCTCGCCGATGGCGTCGAAGAGGCGATTGTAAGCTTCCGGGCGCGCCTGCCAATGCGCGCGGACGTCCCCGACCACGCCGGCCGTCGGGCTTGGCACGCCCGTATCGGCGACCACGAGGGTGAAGGGCTGCGCCACTTCGAGGAATTGGATGGGCTGCTCGCGGATGAAGAAAACCGGACGGGAGAAGGTGATGACCGTGTTGTCGATGCCCGAAGGGGTGCCATGGTAGACTCTCTCGATCTGGTAAGCTAGCGCAGAGACCTTCTCGTCCGCCAGAGGGTGGCCTAGAAAAGCCGAGAGGGCGCGGATGACCGCCACGGAGACCGCCGCGCCCGATCCCAGCCCGGAGGCGAGCGGAATCGTGGAAGTGATGCGCAGGTTGAGCGCCGGGGGTTGGGCGATTCCCAGGGCATCCAGCACGCCGGCGATGGCCAGGGCCAGGGGGTGCTGCGCAGAAAGAGTCTTCAGGTCGGCGGCCAGGTTGATCTCGGGCGCTTCGATCCAAAGGCTGCCGGATGCGCCGCGCGGGTTGGCCGTCACCAGGGCGCGGGCCTGCACCTGCGTGACCGGAACGGCAATCGCCGGGCGACCATAAACCACAGCGTGCTCGCCAAACAAGATGATCTTGCCGGGGGCGTAAGCAGAAATGGCTGGCACGGGCTTAGACCGGGGTGGTCAACCAGGAATTGACGTAAAAGATGGCCAGGACGGATAGCCCCCAGAGGATGATGGAAATTTGCAAGGGCCGGTCGGTGAGCAGCAGATCTTCCGGAGCGCCGCCGGAGTGCTGGACCTGCACCAGGTACAGGTAACGGAAGATGCCGTAGATCACGAACGGGATGGTGAGCATCATAGTGTGATTGTCCGGCAGGTCCGGCGCGGAGAAGGTGTACAGGCTGTAAGCGATGATGGTGGTGCTGGAGACGATGGTGATGAACTGGTCTAACAGGGGGATGGTGTATCCGGCCAGCACGCGGCGGTGAGCGTTAGCCTGGTCGGCCAACAGGGTCAGCTCCGCGCGCCGTTTGCCCAGTCCCAGGTACAAGGCCAGCAGGGTGGTCACCACGTAAAGCCAGGGGGAGAAGCGCTCGACACTGATCACCACCACGCCCCCGCCGACGCGCAGCACGAAACCGGCCGCGATGATCAGCACGTCCAGGATCGGGACGTGCTTCAGTCCTCCCGAATAGGCCATGTTGAGCACGAAATACCCCAGGCAAATGCCTGCAAACCAGGGGGATAACCAATAGGCCAGAAGCATGGTGAGGATGAAAAAGAATCCGGCCGCCGAGGCTGCTAAGGGGATGGAGAGCTGCCCGGAGGCGATGGGACGGTGGCGCTTTTCAGGGTGATTGCGGTCGGCGTCCAGGTCGATCAGGTCATTGATGATGTAGACCGTGCTGGACAGCAGGCAAAAGAGCAGGAAGGCCGCCGTGGTACGCTCGAAAGACACCAGATGGGTGATCTCGCCTCTCAGCAGGAATGCGGTGGGACTGGGAAGCTGCCGGTCGAAAACCAGAGGGGCGAACAGGATCGCGTTCTTCGTCCATTGGCGGGGCCGCATGGTTTTGATCAGAGCTCGCAGGCTCTTCAGGGGGCTGGCTTGAGTTTTTTCCATTACGCTCATCGCTGAATTCCGATCAATCTTGGTGGGTTTGGATAGCTTGCAATCATTATATAATAGAAACCGGAAATTGAAGGTGGCGCAAATGCAGAAGATACGATTGGATGTATTGCTCGCTCAACAGGGCCTGGCGGAAAGCCGGGCTTTGGCCCAGCGCCTGGTGATGGCGGGCCAGGTGCGCGTAGACGGGCAGGTGGCTCTGAAGCCGGCCGTCAAAGTGGCTCAGGATGCGCGCCTGGAGATTGACCGGGGGCCGCGCTTCGTGTCTCGCGGAGGCGAGAAGCTGGAGGGCGCTTTCTGCGCGTTCGACCTGGCGGTGGAGGGGAAGATTTGCGCGGACGTGGGCGCCTCGACCGGCGGCTTTACCGATTGCCTGCTCCAGCACGGGGCAGAGAAAGTCTACGCCATCGATGTGGGTTACGGCATCCTGCACTGGAAAATGCGCACCCATCCGAGGGTAATCCCCATGGAACGTACCAACGCCCGCTATTTGGAGAACCTGCCCGAGCCGGTCTCTTTCGTGACGGTGGACGCCTCATTCATTTCACTCAAATTGCTCTTGCCGGTCTTCCAGAAGTGGCTGGGTCCCCAAGGTGGACAGGCCGTGGCTTTGATCAAGCCGCAATTCGAGGCCGGGCGCGAGGTGGTCAGCCGGGGCGAAGGCGTCGTTTTGGACCCTGAAATCCATCGCCAGGTGCTGCGGGAAGTCTTGCAGGACGCCCAGGGCGTGGGATATGGGGTGAAGGGCCTGGCGCGCTCACCCCTGCGCGGCCCCAAGGGGAACGTCGAATTTCTGGCCTGGCTGGTCTATCCCGGCCAGGAAAGGGCCGACCTGGAAGAGCTCATCGCGCCGGCGCTGGAAGAGAAGGCCGGTTGAGGAGAGCGGGAAGCGGGGCGCCGCTCCATAGAATACCTGTTTTCGTCATTCACCCTGATTTGAGTTATACTTCGAAGGTCTTATGACCGAACAAATCCGGAACTTCTGCATCATCGCCCATATCGATCACGGCAAGTCTACCCTGGCCGATCGGATGCTTCAGCTTACCGGCACCATCTCGGAGCGGGATATGACCGAGCAGGTGCTGGATAGCATGGAGCTCGAGCGTGAAAAGGGCGTGACCATCAAAGCTTCGGCAGTGCGGATGATGTACACGGCCCAGGATGGGGAGGTCTACGAGCTCAACCTGATCGATACGCCCGGCCACGTAGATTTCAACTACGAGGTGGATCGCGCTTTGGAAGCGTGCGAAGGCGCGGTGCTGGTGGTGGACGCTACCCAGGGCATCGAGGCCCAAACGCTGGCGAACCTTTACCTGGCGCTGGGCGCAGACCTGGTGATCATCCCGGTGATCAACAAGATCGACCTGATCTCGGCCCGGCCCGACGAAGTGGCCAAGGATATTGGCAACCTGCTGGGCATGCCCCCCGAAGACGTGATCCGCATCTCGGCCAAGGAAGGCACGCACGTCGACCAGGTGCTGGAGGCGATCGTCGCCAGGGTCCCGCCGCCGAAAGGCGACCCTAACCTGCCGCTGCGCGCGCTGAACTTCGACTCGCACTACGATTCTTACAAAGGCGTGATCGCCTACGTGCGCGTGATAGAGGGTACGATCTTGCCCACCCAAACGCTGCGCATGATGGCTACCGGCGTGGACATCAAGCCGATCGAGATCGGTGTTTTTTCGCCCAGCCTCGTCCCGGTGGGAAAATTGGAGGCCGGCGACGTGGGCTACATCGCCACCGGCCTGAAAACGGTCTCGGAATGCCACGTGGGCGACACGGTCACCTCCGCGACCCAGCCGGCCGCCCAGCCCCTGCCGGGGTATCGCAAGGTCAAGCCTATGGTGTTCGCAGGAATCTACCCGGTAGAGGGCGAGGACTACGGCGACCTGAAGGATGCTCTGGAGAAATTGCAGTTGAACGACGCCTCTCTGGTTTACGATCCGGAAACCTCGCAGGCGCTGAATTTTGGCTTCCGCTGCGGCTTCCTGGGCTTATTCCACATGGAGATCATCCAGGAGCGCCTGGAGCGTGAGTACGACCTGGACATCGTGGTGACCGCGCCTTCGGTGGAATACGAGGTCGTCACGCGCAACGAGGAGGTGCTGCGCATCGACTCGCCGGCGCGTATGCCCGACGAGGCAGACATCCTCGAGGTGCGCGAGCCGTGGATGACCATCCAGATCATCAGCCCCACCGAATACTACGGCGTGATCATGGAGCTAGTCACCAAGCGGCGCGGCATCTTCCGCTCGCAGGAATATCCTGCCCCCAATCGGGTGCAGCTTTCCTTCGAGATCCCCTTGTCTGAGCTGATCGTGGATTTCTTCGACCAGCTCAAATCGCGGACGCGCGGTTACGCCTCCCTGGATTACCAATACGCAGATTACCGGCGCGACGACCTGGTCAAGCTCGAAGTGCTGGTCAACGACGAGCCGGTCGATGCGCTGGCGGCGATCGTGCACCGCAAGGAAGCCTACCACAAAGGCCAGGCGCTGGTCACCAAGCTGAAAAGCATCATCCCCCGCCAGTTGTTCGACGTGCCCATCCAGGCCTCGGCGTCGGGGCGGGTCATCTCTCGGGCCAACGTCAAGGCCATGCGCAAGGACGTGCTGGCGAAATGTTACGGCGGCGATATCAGCCGTAAGAAGAAGCTCCTGGAGAAGCAGAAACGGGGTAAGAAACGGATGAAGATGGTGGGCAACGTGGAGATCCCCCAGGAGGCCTTCATGGCCGTTCTGCGCCTGGACGAGGAATCGAATTGAGCCTTGATTATTCTTATCCACGTGGGTAGATGGGCGGCTTCCAATTTCGTGAGAAAGTGAATCTCCTGATTTCATGCGTATATTGATTGGGTTGACCTATTACCGGCCGCATTATTCCGGGCTGACCATCTACACCGAACGATTGGCGCGTGCCCTGGCGCAGCGGGGACACCAGGTGACCGTGCTTACTTCCCAGTTCGACCGCAGCCTGCCGTTTCACGAATTCAAGGATGGGGTAGAAATCGTCCGTCCCTGGGTATTGATGCGTGTGAGCAAAGGGGTGATCATGCCCGGCATCTTGATGCACGCCTGGGGCCTGATGCGGCGCGCAGACGTGGTCAATTTGCACGCGCCGCAATTGGACGCGGCGCCCATTTCGATGCTGAGCCGCTTATTGGGCAAGCCGGTAGCCCTGACCTATCATTGCGACCTGTACCTGCCGCCCGGCGCCATCCACAGGGTGGCCAATCAGGTTTCCCACCAGGCCAACCGCATCTCGGCCTGGGCCGCCGACGTCATCGTGACCAATACGCGTGATTACGCCGAAAATTCAGCCTTCTTGCGCCATTATCTCGACAAAGTCCAGGTCATCTCCCCTTCGGTGGAGCTGGAGGAGGTGACCGACCAGGACGTGCAGGCTTTCCGCTTGAAGTACGGGCTAGAATCGGGCCAGTGCATCATCGGCATGGCCGCGCGTCTGGCGACCGAAAAGGGGGTGGAGTACCTGGTAGGGGCCATGCCCAGGGTGCTCGAAAAATTTCCTCGGGCACGGGTATTGTTCGTGGGCCAATACACGAACGTACTGGGCGAGGAAAATTACGCCCGAAAGATCGAGCCGTTGATCCGGGGCCTGGGAGGGCACTGGAGCTTTTTAGGCGTGCTCTCGCCGGTCGAATTTGCGGCCTTCCTGCACGAGTGCGACGTGACCGTCTTGCCGAGCATCAATTCTACTGAATCGTTCGGCATGGTGCAGGTGGAAGCCATGACTTGCGGCACCCCGGTGGTGGCCACCGATTTGCCGGGAGTGCGCCAGCCGGTGCGGATGACGGGCATGGGAAAGGTCATTCCACCCGCCGAAGCCGCGCCCCTGGCGGAGGCCATCATCGAGATTTTGAGCAATCGCGAGCGTTTCAGCGGCGACGGCGCGGCCATCCGGCAACGGTTTTCGCCGGCCACGATCGCCCAGGAATACGAAAAACTATTCGAGGAGCTGGTTGAGAAAAAATGACGCAGTCCACAAATGATGCCATCCTGTGGCGGCACCTGCGAGACCTCCCTTATTTCCGCGCCATGCTGCGCGCGGTCGAGGACAGCTTTTACCAGGATCTGGAGATCCCCGGGCCGATTCTGGACGTCGGATGTGGGGACGGCCATTTTGCTTCGGTGGCGTTTTCCCATCCCATCGACGTGGGGCTGGACCCGTGGTGGGCGCCCCTGGTGGAGGCGCACTCCCGCAAGGCCTATCGGGTCACCGTGCAGGCGGATGGGGCGCAGATGCCCTTTCCAGAAGGCTGGTTTGGCAGCGCCATCAGCAATTCCGTCCTGGAGCACATCCCGCACATCGACGCAGTCCTGGCGGACGTGGCGCGCGTGGTCAGGCCCGGCGGGTTGTTCGTCTTTTGCGTGCCCAACCACCGTTTTCCTGAGCTGCTGTTGGGGACGCAGGTCTTGAACAGCCTGGGGCTGAAGAGCGCCGGGGCGGCTTATTCCCGTCTGTTCAACCGCATCTCCCGCCACGCCCACACGGAGCGGCCCGAGGTATGGGAAGAGCGCCTGGCCCGGGTCGGTTTTACCGTCGAGCGCTGCTGGGATTATTTCCCGCCGGAAGCGTTGCACGTCCTCGAGCTGGGACACGCTTTCGGGCTGCCCGCCCTGGTGAGCCGGAAGCTGAGCGGGCGCTGGATCCTGTGGAAGAGCCGCGCCAACCTGTTCATTCCCTGGGGATTGACCCGCAAGTACCTGGATCACCCCAAATCCGACCTGGGGGTGGAAACCTTCTTCATTGCCCGCCGCAATACCGGCTGAGAGGTTAATAGTTCGATTAATTGGGGGTAGGGAGAGGCTTGCACGCCTTCCGGGGATAAGGTATCATTCTTTTTTGATCGATCATAACCCAGCGGACCAAGGCTTCCAGGATGGACGAACCCAGCGTATTGGATTATGTAAAATCTAAGCTTGCCTTCTGGCGGCATTCGAGCGTCCAGCTCCCGGCCGAACCGGCGGAGATGGACGCCAACCCGCCAGCGGAACCAGCCGCCGCAGCCAGCGAAGCGGTGGAGAAGGCCTGGGCCAGACCCGTGTCGATCCGGCTCCCGGTGCGCACTTTGAGCGCTTTGATCCTGGCCTTGCTCGCGCAGGCCATGTTGCAGCCTCCTTCGCGCGCGATCCCCTGGGGAGTGGCCTTCTACACCCTGGCCGGGGCTCTGGCCGTTTGGGCGTACCTGAGGGGGGAGTGGAAGGTCCTTCCACTAAAGGAAGAAGAGCGCGCGACGGCCTCTTTAGAGGTGCGCCGGCTGCCTTTCCTGATCGGAATTCCCCTGGCCCTGCTGGCTTTCCTGGCCTTCGGCGGCGGGCTCTTCAACTCTTTCAACCTTTTCGTGTGGGGATTGGCGCTGGCTTGCTTCGTGTGGGCCTTGTGGATCCCGGAGCCGGGCGTAACGCCCTGGCACCAACGCCTGCGCGCCTTCCTGGCCCGGCGTGAGTGGTCGTTGACCATAACCCCTTTTACCTTGCTGCTCGCGGCTTCGCTGGTGCTGGTGATCTTCTTTCGCGTCTACCAGTTGAACTCGGTGCCCCCTGAGATGGTCAGCGACCACGCTGAAAAGCTCCTGGACGTGTCGGACGTGCTCAACGGGCGCTACAGCATCTTCTTCCCGCGCAATACCGGCCGGGAGGCCATCGCCTTTTACCTTTCGGCCGCCATCATCGATATCTTCCACACCGGCCTCACCTTCCTGACCCTGAAGATCGGCATGGTCTCGATGGGATTGCTCACGCTCGTGTTCGTTTACCTGCTGGGCAAAGAGCTGGGCAACCGCTGGGTGGGGCTGTACGCCGTGTTGTTCGCCGGCATCGCCTATTGGCCGAACGTCATCGCGCGCGTGGCGCTGCGTTTCACGCTCTATCCGTTGTTGGTCGCCCCGACGATGTATTTTTTAATTCGCGGGCTACGCCGCTCCAACCGCAACGATTTTATCTGGGCCGGAATAGCGCTGGGAATCGGCCTGCACGGGTACACTTCCTTCCGCATCGTGCCGTTCCTGGTGGTGCTGGCGGTGATCCTTTACTTGCTGCACCGGCAGTCCAAGGGCGCGCGCAACATGGCGCTCCTGGGGCTGGGGATCATCGCCCTGGTCTCCCTGGTCGTCTTCCTGCCGCTCTTTCGCTATGCTTTGGAACACCCGGAGATGTTCGCCTACCGGGCCTTCACCCGCCTGAGCGATTGGGAACACCCGTTGCCCGGCTCGCCCATCGTGATCTTTCTCTCCAACCTGTGGAACGCCGTCACCATGTTCTTCTGGTCGAACGGCAGCATTTGGGTGCATTCGGTCGTCGACCGGCCGGCGCTGGACGTGGTCTCCGGAGCGCTATTCTTCTTCGGGGTAGTTTTCCTGCTGGTGCGCTATATTCGCCAACACAATTGGACGGACCTGTTCCTGATCCTGTCCGTGCCCATGCTGATGATGCCTTCCATCCTCTCGCTGGCTTTCCCCGGTGAGAATCCTTCACTGAACCGCACCGGTGGGGCGATCATCCCGGTTTTCCTGATCATCGCCCTGGCTTTCGATGGATTATTGAGGGCCGTCAAAGATGCCATGCCCCCGCGCTCCGGCAGGGTGATGGCCTGGAGCCTGGGCCTGGTGCTGGTTTTCTGGTCTGCTACCCAAAATTACGATTTGGTGTTCAACCAGTACGAGACGATGTACCGCCAGTCTTCCTGGAATTCTTCTGAGATGGGGCAGGTCATCCGCGACTTTGCCGATTCGGTCGGGACGCCCAACAGCGCCTGGGTGGTGGCTTATCCTTACTGGGTGGACACGCGCCTGGTGGGAATCAACGCCGGCTACGCGACCAAGGATTACGCCATTGCCCCGGACCAGTTGCAAACAACCCAGGCCGACCCCCACGCCAAGCTGTTCCTGGTCAATACGCAGGATACGGCTTCGCAGGCGGCTTTGCGCGCCCTGTATCCCCAGGGGAGCCTGTCGACGTATTCCTCTAAAGTGCCCACCAAAGACTTCCTGATGTTCTTCGTTCCACCCGAAGCGGGCGCCGGGCCGTAGCCACCGAAAAAAACCCTCGATTAGAAAAGCGAACCTCCTGACAAATGCAGAACGGAAACCTCCCAACCACGAGAAATTCTTCCCGGCGCGCCTTGTTCTTCGACGTTCTCCTGGCAGCGGTGTTGATTCTGGGAGCCTATCTGCGTTTCGTGGGCATCGATTGGGGCCAGTTCCAACACCTCCATCCAGATGAGCGCTTCCTGACCATGGTGGAGACGGGCATCTCGCCCGTCAAGAACCTGGCCGATTATTTCAACACGGCCGTTTCCACGCTCAACCCGAACAACCAGGGGTACGGCTTCTTCGTGTATGGGGATTTCCCCATCATCCTGGTGCGTTATATCGCCGGCTGGCTGAACCAGGCGGGCTACGATCAGGTCGTGCTGGTCGGCAGGGTGGTTTCGGCGATCTTCGACCTGCTCACCGTGCTGATGGTGTATCTGGTCGCTTCCCGGTTGTACGACCGGAGGGTGGGCGTCCTGGCGGCGGCCTTCTCGTCCTTCGCGGTGCTGCAAATCCAGCTTTCGCATTATTTCACCGTCGATATCTTTACTAATTTCTTCACCTTCCTGGCCTTCTATTTCGCCGCCCGCGTGCTCACGGCGCAGCCACGACCCGGGCCGCAGCGGGTCGAGAGCCTGGCCGACCCGCCTCCGTTGGAGGGCGAAATCGTCGCCCTGGAAGGGGAAGGGCCGGCGCGAGCGGCGCCCAGGTCGTGGAGCCTGACCGCCCGGCTGGGAGACCTGTTCCCCTACGTGTTCTTCGGCTTTGCGCTCGGCATGGCCGTGGCTTCCAAAGTCAGCGCCGCCCCGCTGGCCGTGCTGTTGCCCCTGGCGGCCTGGATTCCCTTATCTAAGCTGAATAAAGAAGAGCAGAAGAAAGAATGGCCGCTGCTGCTGCGCAATCTGGTGGTGGCTGCCGTCGTCAGCCTGGTGGTGTTCCGTATCTTCCAGCCCTACGCGTTCAGCGGGCCGGGCTTCTTCGGCATCAAGCTCAATCCGCAGTGGATGTCGAACATGACCGAGCTAAGCAACCAGAGCAGCGGCGACATCGATGCGCCGTTTGCCTTGCAATGGGCGCGCCGCCCGATCTGGTTTGCGTGGCAGAACATGGTGCTGTGGGGCATGGGGCTTCCCCTGGGGCTGCTGGCCTGGGCCGGTTTCCTGTGGATGGCCTGGCGCAGCTTCAAAGGCGAGTGGCGCGGGCACGCCCTGATCTGGTTCTGGACGGCGATCTACTTCGCCTGGCAATCGCTGAACTTCACGCGCGCAATGCGCTACCAGCTTCTGGTCTACCCCACCCTGGCGATCATCGCGGCCTGGGCTGTGATCCAGTTGTGGGATAAGGGCAAGAGCAAGGCCGCCTCAGCAGCGATAAAATCCGCTGCGCAGCGGCTGGGGAAATGGCTGCAAGCCGGGGCCGTCGTGATCGGCGGAGTGGCCGTCTTGGGCACCTTCGCCTGGGCGTTTGCTTTCACGCGCATCTACACCCGCCCGGTCACGCGAGTGGCGGCCAGCCAGTGGATCTACCAGAACGTCCTGGGCGCTATCAATCTGCAAGTCGAGACCTCGACCGGCGCCCAAAATGACCCGCTGCCGATAAACTTTGGAAGCCCGGTTGGCTCCGGGCAGGACTTCGTGCAAACCTTCCGCCCCCAGGTGGACGGCGAGCTCACCGAGATCGACCTGACGCACGCGGTGGACCCGACGGGCGCGTCGCAAGCCAAGACCCTGACGGTCAGCGTATCCGCCGCGAACTCAGGGGGCACAAGCTGGCGCGCAGGCGACCGGCATGGTCGTGGGGGATTTCTCCGCGAAGAACGATCCCTTGGGGGATGCCTACACCATCCCGCTGGCGCAGCCTATGGCGGTCAAGGCCGGCGCCACGTATGTTTTGAATTTCAACGTCCCGGACGGACAGGGCACCGTCAGCCTGTACGGGCCGCTTACGCTAAGCATCCTGACCGGCCAGGGCGTGTATACCCAGCCGCTGGTTTACCCGGTGCAGAGCGTCCAGGCGGGGCAAAACTACACCCAGGCTTTCGCCCCGGTGGTTTCCGGCGTCGTGCGCCAGGTGGTGCTGCCGCACGTGGTGGATCGAGAAGAGCAGCCGGGCCAGAAGACGCTGCGCCTGACCCTCTCGGGCGGACCGCAGAACCTCCAGGCTTCCGGCAGCTTGCAAGGCAATTTCGGCCCCGGCACGGATGGGCGCCGGAACTCAATACGTGATCAACCTGGAACAACCTTTCCAGGTGGAGCAGGGCGTGGTTTACGAGCTGACCTTCGACCTGACGGACGGGCAGGGAGCCATCTCTCTCTATGGAGACAGCCCGGCCAATGAGAGTAGCTGGGACGACGGCCTGCCCCTGCCGTTGAACGGCCTGAGCGGTTACGGCTCCACCTCGGGCATCTACCGGGGCGACCTGAACTTCGAGATGTATTGGGACGACAACGCGGCCAAGCTGCAACGCTTCGAGACGATGCTCGACCAGACGGACTACATTCTGATCAGCTCGAACCGCCAATGGGGCAGCATTCCCCGGGTGCCCGAACGTTACCCGCTTTCCACGGCCTATTACCGCGACCTGCTGGGCTGTCCGGCGGACAAGGATCTGCTGTGGTGCTACCAGGTGGCGCAGCCGGACAGCTTCCAGGGAAAGCTGGGCTTCAAGCTGGTGGCCGTGTTCCAATCCGACCCCAGCCTGGGGCCCATCGACATCAACGATCAATCCGCCGAGGAAGCTTTCACGGTCTACGACCACCCCAAGGTGCTCATCTTCCAAAAGCAGGCGGATTACGACCCCCAGCAGGTGCGCAGCCTGCTCGGCGCGGTCGATTTGAGCCACGTGATCCACCTGACCCCGCGCCAGGCCAGCCAGCGCATCATGACCCTGAATTTGCCGGCCACTCTGCTCGCCATTCAGCAGGCCGGCGGCACCTGGTCCCAATTGTTCAATTACGCCGACCTGCAAAATCGTTTCCAGGCGCTGGGAGTCATCCTGTGGTATCTGACGATCTCCCTTTTGGGCCTGCTCATGTACCCCATCGTACGCCTGGCGCTGCCGGGGCTGCCGGATAAGGGCTATCCACTGGTGCGCACGGCGGGCATGATCTCGGTGGCTTACCTGGTGTGGCTGGCAGGCAGCTTGCAGGTGCCGTTTACGCGGCTGACCATCAGCCTGGCGCTGCTCTTATTAGCGCTGGGAGGGGCCACCCTGGCTTACCGGCAGCGCGACGAGCTGCGCCAGGAATGGCGGGAGAAGCGCAACTATTTCCTGGCAGTGGAGATCATCGCCCTGGCGCTCTTCGCCATCGATTTGCTGATCCGCCTGGGCAACCCCGACCTGTGGCACCCTTACAAGGGCGGCGAGAAGCCCATGGACTTCTCTTACTTCAACGCCGTGCTGAAGAGCACGGTCTTCCCGCCTTACGACCCCTGGTTCTCGGGCGGATACATCAATTATTACTATTACGGATACGTGATCGTGGGCGTGCTGGTGAAGTGGTTGGGAATCGTGCCCACCATCGCTTATAACCTGATCCTGCCCACGCTCTTCAGCCTGCTCGGCCTGGGCGCCTTCTCTATCGGCTGGAACCTGCTCTCGGCGGCGAAGAAACCGCCGACGGGCGAAGAGCCTGGCGAATTCGACGAAGCCCAGGTGAAGAAGAAAGGCATCTTTGCGGGCTTACCCAGGGGAGCGCTTTGGACGGGGCTATCTGCCACCACGGGGCTGCTGATTCTAGGCAACCTGGGCACCGTGCGCATGATCTGGCAGGGCTTCCAAAAGCTGGCGGCCCCGGGGGGCAACATCGACAACGTGTCCATCCTGCAACATTGGATCTGGACCATCCAGGGCGTGGGAAAATTCATGGCCGGGTTTACGCTGCCCTATGCCCCCGGCGACTGGTACTGGATTCCCAGCCGGGCCATCCCCGGCAACGTGATCACCGAGTTCCCCTTCTTTACCTTCTTGTACGCCGATCTGCACGCGCACCTGATCGCCTTGCCGGTGACCGTGCTGGCCATCTCCTGGGCGCTGTCGATCGTGTTAGGGAAGGGGCGCTGGGGTGATAATGCCGGACGCAGCCAATGGCTGAGCCTGGGGTCGGGATTCCTGCTGGGCGGCCTGGTGATCGGCGCGCTGCGCCCGACCAACACCTGGGATTTCCCCACCTACCTGGCGCTGGGCGCGGTCGCCCTGCTGTATTCCAACTGGCGCTACAACTGGCTGGCCAGCCTGGGAATCGGGGATGGGACTTCCCGCTCCAGGCGCACCTGGCTGGCGCTGGGCAGCGTGGTGGTGCTGGTGGGCCTGGCGCTCTTCCTTTACCAGCCCTACGCCTATTGGTACGACCAGGGGTATAACTCGGTCATTCCCTGGACGGGCGACCACACGCCCTTCTGGTCTTACCTGACGCATTGGGGCCTGTTCCTCTTCGTGATCTCCTCGTGGATGCTATGGGAGACGCGCAACTGGATGGCTTCCACGCCGCTCTCTTCCCTGCGCAAGCTGCGGCCCTACCGGGAATTGATCCTCGTCCTGGCGATCTTCCTGGTAGCCGCTATTGTGGTCTTGCTCAAAATGGGCGTGGGGATCGCCTGGCTGGTGTTGATCCTGGCGGCCTGGGCGGGGGTGCTCCTGCTGCGCCCCGGCCTATCAGACGCCAAGCGGGCCGTGTTGTTTATGGCCGGCACGGCCCTGGCGCTCACCCTGGCGGTCGAGGTGATCGTCTTGCAGGGCGACATCGGCCGCATGAATACGGTGTTCAAGTTCTACGTACAGGCCTGGGTCTTGTTTGCACTCAGCGCGGCGGCCGGTTTGGGCTGGATGATTCAGGAAGCTCGCTTGTGGGTGCCGGGATGGCGCACGGCCTGGCAGACTGCCCTGGTGGCCCTGGTGGCGGGGGCAGCCCTGTTCCCGATCCTGGGCGGTATGGATAAGATCACCGACCGCATGGCTCCCCAGGCCCCGCACACCCTGGATGGCATGACGTACATGGCCTATTCGACTTATAACGAGCAAGGCGTGGACATGAGCCTGGTCCAGGATTACGACGCTATCCGCTGGATGCAGCAGAACATCCAGGGCTCGCCGGTGATCGTAGAAGGCAACACCCCGGAGTATCAATGGGGCACGCGCTTCACGATTTACACCGGCCTGCCGGGCGTGGTCGGTTGGAACTGGCACCAACGCCAACAGCGCGGCGTCATCATCGGGGATACGGCCGTGACCGATCGCATTGCCGAGATCGCCACCTTCTACACAACCACCGATCCCCAGGCGGCCAAGGCGTTCTTGCAGAAGTATAATGTGCAGTACATCGTCGTGGGCCAGCTCGAGCGCATTTTCTATCCCGGCCCGGGATTGGAGAAATTCACGCAGTATGACGGCGTGTACTGGCGCAAAGTATACGGCCAGGGCGAAACTGCAATCTACCAGGTGCTGCCTTGATGGCGGCCTGGAGCAGGGAGGGACAGGATGGCTAAGATTTACCACATCGCCAGCCGAAGCGCGTGGGAAGAAGCGCAGGCGCAAGGCGCGTATCAAGGCGACACTTTGCAGACGGAAGGCTTCATCCATTGCTCGAAGTGGGAACAGGTATTTCGCGTAGGCAATAACTATTACCCGGGCAGGCGGGATTTGATCCTCCTGGAGATCGACGAAGCGGCGGTCACGCCTGAAATCCGCTACGAGGCCGCGCCGACCGGCGAGGTCTTCCCGCACATCTACGGCGCGCTGAACCTGGAGGCCGTGAGCGGAGTGCTGCCTTTCGATCCCGGCGCGGATGGCCGCTTCGGGGCCGAGACGGCCAAATGAATTTGTGTTGTAACGGTAAACAATGCTGACGCTGATCCTGTGGTACCTTCTGGTTTTCGTCACCGGCCTGGCGGCCTTGCCGCTGGCCTTCCGTTTGCTGCCGGCCCTCCCGGATCGGGGATACGCTTTCGTCAAGGCGCTGGGATTGCTGCTGTGGGGGTACATTTTCTGGCTGCTGACCTCGCTCAACATCCTGCAAAACAATAGCGGCGGCGAGCTGCTGGCGTTTGCCGGGCTGCTCGCGTTGAGCGCCTGGGCGGCCTGGGGTGGGCGCTTCCGGGAAATCCTCACATGGCTGCGGGATCATCGCAAGTACGTGATCTCCACCGAGCTGGTCTTCCTCTTGGCCTTCCTGTTGTGGGCTTTCGTGCGCTCGGCCAACCCCTACATCATCAACACCGAAAAGCCCATGGAGCTGGCCTTCATCAACGCCATCTTGCGCTCGCCTACTTTCCCGCCGCACGATCCCTGGCTCTCCGGATACGCCATCTCCTATTATTATTTCGGATATGTGATCGTGGCCATGCTGGTGCGCCTGACGGGAGCCAGCTCCGGGGTGGGCTTCAACCTGGCGATCTCCATGGTCTTCGCGCTGACCGCCCTGGGCGCGTATGGGCTGGTCGCCAATTTGTTGGCCTTGTGGAAAGCTCACGCGGAAGGCAAACAGGCTCCCGGAGAAAAGAGGCGCTGGAAACTCCCGCTAGGGCTGCCGCTGTTGGGCCCATTCTTCATTTTGATCGTCAGCAACCTGGAGGGCTTTCTGGATGTGCTGCACGCGCGCGGCCTTTTCTGGCAGCAGGCGGCAGACGGAACGTGGACTTCCTCTTTCTGGCAGTGGCTCAACATCCAGGAATTGACCAGCCCGCCCCCGCTGCCCCTGTCGTGGATGCCCAGCCGGCCAACCGGCCTCCTGTGGTGGCGAGCTTCGCGCGTCCTGCAAGATTTCGACCTGACGGGCACCAGCCATGAGATCATCGACGAGTTTCCCTTCTTCTCGTATTTGCTGGCCGACCTGCACCCGCACGTATTGACCATGCCGTTCGCCTTGCTGATCCTGGGCATGGTGTTGAACGTTTATCTGGATCGCAAGAATGGGCATTTCCAGGTGCTTGGCCTGGAGATCCCCTTGAGCGTGCCCAGTTTCCTCCTGGGGGCAGTCTGCCTGGGCGGCCTGGCCTTCCTGAACACCTGGGATTTTCCCATCTATCTGGCGCTCTTCAGCGCGGCTTATACCCTGCGGCGCTGCCAGCAGGCCGGATGGCGCTGGTCGCGGATCGGCGATTTTATCGGCCTGGCAGCCGCCCTGGGAGTGAGCGGGGTGATCCTGTACCTCCCCTTTTACGTGGGCTTTACTTCTCAAGCCGGCGGCCCGGTGCCCAGCACGATCTTTTTCACCCGCGGCACGTTCTTCTGGGTGATGTTTGCGCCCCTGATCCTGCCGGTGTTTGCCTATTTGATCTTCCTGTGGCGGCGCGAAGGCTCCGGCAAGGCGCTCGTGAACGGTCTGAAGGTTTCACTGGGGCTGATCGCCGGCCTGTGGCTGCTCTCCTTCGCGTATGCTTTCGCCATCAGCCTGGTGCCCAACGTGGGGAGCATCTTCCTCGACAGCCAGGGAGCTTTAGCGGAGGGGATCCGCACGCTCCTGTCCACGGCCCTGGTGCAGCGCTTATTGGCGCCCGGCACGTGGATCACGCTGGCTATTTTAATCGCCCTGGGCTGGGGACTGCTTTACCGCCCCAAGGGGGAAAGCGAGTTGGCGCCTGAGGCGCAGGAGCCTCTCCCCGAATCCATCCCTTCGGCCAACCCGATGCTGTTGCTGGTGGTGCTGTTCGGCGCCTTGTTGGTGCTGGCCCCCGAATTCTTCTACCTGCGCGACCAGTTCGGCACGCGCATGAACACTATCTTCAAATTCTATTTCCAGGCCTGGATCCTGTGGGGAATCGCGGCGGCTTTTGGAACGGCGGTCTTGCTGCAAAGTCTGCGGCGCAGTTGGGGAGTTGTGTACCGGGCCGGGCTGGTGGTTCTGTTCGCCATGGCGCTGGCCTACCCGGTGTTCAGCTTGCTGAATAAGACCAACAATTTCAACCCCGGCAGCGGCTTTACCCTGGACGGCAACGCTTATTTCGATCGCACCTATCCCGACGACGCGGCCGGGATCAACTGGCTGAAGTCCGCCGCGCCAGGGGTCGTGGCCGAGGCCGTCGATCCTACGGGCGGGGATTATACCGGCTACGCGCGGGTGGCCATGCTCTCGGGAGACGCTGACGTGCTGGGGTGGTTCGGCCACGAGCAGCAATGGGGGCGGGATTATGGTTTCCTGAACCAGCGGCGGACGGACCTGACCACCCTTTACGAGACGGCCAACTGGGATGAGGCGCTGAGAATCATTCAAGAGTACAATATCCGTTATATCTACATTGGGAGCTATGAGCGCAGCACCTATCACGTCAGCGAGAATAAATTCCAGGGCAACCTCGCATCTGTTTTCCAGCAAGGCGACGTGACGATTTATGAGGTGCCGCAGTCGATCCTGCCGGCCACAGGCAATCAGGGAAATTAAAATGGACCTACGCAAACTCACCTTTGAGGATATGCTCTACCCCCTGGCCCTGCTTCTGGCGCTCGCTTTGAGATTCTTCCACCTGGGGGCGGCGCCGGTCAACGACGTAGAGGCCGGCTGGGCGCTGCAAGCTCTAGACATCGCACGCGGCGCTCATCCCATCCTGGGAGCGAATGCCGGCTATTTGCTCCTGACCGGGGCGTTCTTCTTCCTGTTTGGGAGCACAGATTTCCTGGCCCGCTTCTGGCCGGCCGTATTTGGCAGCCTGCTGGTGCTGGCTCCCTGGATCTTGCGCGACCGGTTAGGCCGGAAGGCCGCGTTGTTATTGGCCTTTGCCATCGCCATTGATCCCGGCCTCGTGGCCATCTCCCGCCAGGCGGGAGGGAGCGCCATGGCGATCAGCGCGGTGATCCTGGCGTTGGCCCTATGGCTGGCCGACAGGCCCACCTGGGCAGGCATCTTTGCCGGCCTGGCTTTGTTGGGCGGGGCGACGCTCTGGCCGGGCCTGCTGGGGATCGGCATCGCGGTCGCCATGCAGAGCCGGCGGGGCGGGCAGGTGCCGGGAGGCGCCAACCACGATCCCGGCGAAGCGAGCGGAGGGGGACGAGCCGGATTTTATCGCCCGGCCTTGATCGCGGCCGGGGTAACTTTCCTGGCGGTGGGGAGCCTTTTCTTCCTGGCGCCCAGGGGCTTGAGCGCGGCGGCTTCCAGCTTGCCGGCTTACCTGAGCGGCTGGGCCTCGCCTTCGGGCGTCTCTCCCTTGCGCTTGCTGGCTTCCCTGGCCGTCTACGAATGGATGGCCCTGGCCCTGGGCGTGTGGAGAATGGCGCGCAGCCTTCGTGGAGGAGACAGCCTGGATCGCTTCCTGTCTTTATGGGCGGTGGTCGCCTTGCTGTTGGCGCTGATCTACCCCGCTCGCCAGGTGAGCGACCTGGCGTGGGCGATCCTGCCTTTGTGGGCATTGGCTACCCGGCAGATCGTGCAATACCTGAATTACCACCCCGAAGAGCTCCTGGCGACCCTGGGCCAGATGGTGTTCGTGTTAGGCGCCAGCGTGTATCTGGGGATGAACCTGGCCGCCATCGCCAACCAGATTGGCGGCGCGGCCAACGCGCAGATGCGCTGGTTCGCGGTGGGCGGGGTCGTGCTGCTGCTGGGACTGGCCAGTCTGCTGGTGGTGTGGGGCGGTCCCCAGGGTGGCCGGCCATGGGCTGTTGTGGGGGGGATCGCTGGCGCTGCTGGCCTATACTGTGTTTGCCTCCTGGTCAGCGGCCGGATTGCACGGCTATCCCGGCAGGGAATTGTGGTATCCGGCGCCCTTCACCGCCCAATCTACCCTGTTGACCCAAACCCTGTCTAACCTCTCCGACTGGAACACCGGGGACGCTCACGCGCTGGCCGTGACCGTAGCGGGCTTCTCCTCGCCGGCTTTGAAATGGGACTTGCGCGATTTCGACCAGGTCACCTACGTCGATCAAATCTCCGGCGGTGTGACGACGCCGGTGGTGATCGCCCCTCAACAAGAGCAGCAGCCGGCGTTGACCGCTGCGTACCGGGGAGAGAGCTTCGTGTGGTACCGTACCCCCAACTGGTCGTTGGTCATTTCCTCGGACTGGCTGCCCTGGCTCGTCTTCCGCGAGATTCAGGAGCAAGACACCTCGCTGATCTTGTGGGCGCGGACGGATTTGTCCCCCGGCGGGAATGCCTCTTCCCAGGGTCAGACCCCTTAAGATGAAGTTCCCCCAGACGAAAATTTTTGGCCGATGAGGTCTTATCGGTTATAATCGATTTCTGAAAACCTTCGCGTTAAACCCTCGCAACCGCCGCATGATCCTACCGTTCCTGGTTTGGAAAAGCGCATATCGGGAGTATATGAGTATTCCAAGCATCATCGCTATTGACGGCCCGGCTGCCTCGGGCAAATCCACTTTAGGACAGCTTTTGGCTGAAGAGCTGGGCTATCTCTACGTCGACACGGGCGCGATGTATCGCGCCATTACCTGGATTGCGATGCAAAGCAGCCGCTCCCTGGACGATGAGGCTGCCGTCACCGACCTGGCGGAAAGAACGCAGATCGACGTGCGCCCATCATCGGTCGAGGACGGGCGCGCCTACGATGTCCTGGCCGACGGCAAGGACATCACCTGGGAAATCCGCAGCCCTGAAGTCGAAGCCAACGTCTCGCAAGTCTCTGCTTATCGCGGAGTGCGCAAATCCATGACCGCCCAACAACGCCGCATCGGGATGCGTGGACGGGTGGTGATGGTGGGCCGGGACATCGGTACGGTGGTTTTCCCGGACGCCGACTTGAAGATTTACCTGGATGCTTCCGTCGAGGAACGCGCCCGGCGCCGCTACGAAGAAATGCGCAGCCGCGGCGAAGAGGCCACGCTGGAGGACATCCTGGCAGCTATGCGCCGCCGCGATAAGATCGATTCGACCCGGACGGTGGCGCCCTTGCGGCCGGCCGAAGACGCCCAGAGGTTGAATTCCGACGGCTTGAATATCTCCGAAGTTCTATTGAAAGTGAAAAGACTGTTCTATGACGACTGACACCCCCTACCGCCCCCCGTTGCATTTTCGCGTCCTGCGCTGGGTACTGCGCCATCTATTTCGAGTGGTCTTCCGGACTATGGCCCGTGTGAATATTACCGGCCTGGAAAATATCCCTGCCGAGGGGCCGTATTTCATCGTGTTCAACCACGTCTCGCTCTTCGACCCGCCGGTAGTGCTCACGTTCTGGCCAACTGCGCCGGAAGCCCTGGGAGCGGCGGACGTGTGGAATCGCCCCGGCCAAAATATCCTGGCGAAGCTGTACGGGGGCATCCCCATCCAGCGTGGAGAAGTGGATCGTAAGGCCATGGAACGCATGTTGCAGGTGCTGCGGGCGGGCTACCCGTTGATGATGGCTCCGGAAGGCGGGCGCTCGCACGTGCCGGGCATGCGCCCGGGCAAGTCTGGCCTGGTTTACCTGATCGAGCGCACCCACGCGCCGGTGATCCCGGTAGGAATTACCGGAACGACGGACGACTTCTTGAAGAAGGCCCTGAGCGGCAAGCGCCCGGCCATCGAAATGAAGATCGGGGAAGCTTTCGCCCTGCCCGAAGTCGAGCCGGCCGGCGAGCTGCCCAAAGCGGTGCGCCAACGCAAGATCGATTACGTCATGGCGCGCCTGGCCAGCCTGTTGCCCCGCGAATACCGGGGCGTATACGCCAGGTAGACGCATGTGCGACACACTGATCGCTTTAGGCAATGCCACCGCGGACGGCTCGGTGATCTTTGGCAAGAACAGCGATCGCGAGCCTAACGAGGCTCACCAGGTAGCGCTGATCCCGGCGGCCGTTCATTCTTCCGGAAGCGCGGTGCGGTGCACGTACGTAGAAATTCCACAGGTTCCACGAAACTTATGCTGTGCTGCTGGCCAAACCGTTCTGGATTTGGGGGGCAGAGATGGGCGCCAACGAGCACGGCGTCGTGATCGGCAATGAAGCCGTATTCACCCGCGTGCCTTACGATAAAGGCCCCGGGCTGATCGGCATGGATTTCATCCGCCTGGCGCTGGAACGCGCCCGCAACGCGCAAGCGGCGCTGGAGACGATCGTCGGGCTGCTGGAAACCTACGGCCAGGGTGGAAATTGCGGGTTCGCCCACGCCTTTTACTATCACAACAGCTTCCTCATCGGAGACCGCACGGAAGCCTGGGTGCTCGAGACGGCCGGGCGGCAATGGGCAGCCGTGAAAGTGGAGGACGTGCGCTCGATCTCGAACGCGCTCACCATCGGCAAGGAATGGGAGCTTGCTTCCCCGGGCCTCGTCGATTACGCCGTTTCCAAAGGCTGGTGCAAGCGGGGCCAGGATTTCGATTTCGCCGGATGTTACTCCGATTTCCTGTACACGACTCTGAGCGACGCCAGGGCGCGCCAGACGTGTACGCTGGACTCGCTCAAGCAGAAAAAGGGGCAGATCACGGTCGAGATGGTCATGGGGGTCTTACGCAGCCACGCTAAGGCTGGAGACGCCCGGTGGGGGCCGGCGGGCGGGCTGACCGGCGCGGACGTGTGCATGCACGCCGGGTTCGGGCCGGTGCGAACGAGCCAGTCGGTCGGGTCGATGGTCGCGCACATTTCGGCTGAGGGAATGACCCACTGGCTGACGGGCACGTCTGCCCCGTGCACGGGAATTTTCAAGCCGGTCTGGCTGGAAAGCGGGCTGCCTGAGACAGGCCCGGCTCCGAGCGGCGAATACGACCCGGCTGCCTTGTGGTGGCGGCACGAAGCGCTCCACCGTGAAGTCCTGCGCGACTATTCCGCGCGCCTGGCCTTATACAAGGGCGAGCGCGATGCCTTGGAAGAGGAATTTTTGCGAGAAGAGGCGGGCTGTAAAGGGTCCTCGCCGGCTGAGCGGCTGGCGTTTTCGACGCGCTGCTTCGAACGAGCGGAACTCGGCCGGCCGGGAATGGATGCGGCGCGTCAGCGGGGCGCCCGTGCGCCGCCCGGCGCCTTTTTATTATCGTTCGGCCTGGCAAGGTTTTGACCGGCAGGCCAGGCGCCAGCGTTAATAGCCGTGTGATGCTATAATCTAATCACACCAGCTTCGCGGGATCTCCCCATGACCTTCTTTTTCTCCCTGCTCGCGCAGATGAATACCACCCCCTTCCAGCCCAATGAGCTGGTCAATTGGGTTGGATGGTCGATCCTGGCCGTGTTGTTCGTCTATGGGGTGTATCACTGGCGAGAAGACCCGTTGCGTGGGTGGGAACCGAAGAAATTAATCCTCCTGGGGGGGCTGGCTTTGGCGGTGCCCTTGACCAGCCTGTTCTTGGGGCTGCGCCTTCCGGTGGGAGGGGCCTTGCCCCTGCCCGGTTTCCCGGCCGAGCCGCGCGGGGCGGCGCTGATCGTCTTCTCCGCATTGCCCTGGATCCTGGCGGCCGGCCTGTTAGGCCCGCTCCCGGCGTCAGCGCTGGGCCT
The DNA here is from genome assembly GCA_963702935.1 of uncultured Chloroflexia bacterium. Classification (GTDB taxonomy): domain Bacteria; phylum Chloroflexota; class Anaerolineae; order Anaerolineales; family Anaerolineaceae; genus DAOTWA01. Next base: position 4,317,730 of record OY969772.1, on the reverse strand, counting down.
TTTTTCGGGCACGCTCATCGCGCTCTTCGAGACGCACAGCTTCTTTACCCCCCTGGAGCTGGGCGGCCTCGCGCTGCTGTTCGCGAGCGCCGTCCGGCAGCGTTATCGCACCCCCTTCTATCGCGCCTTGCGCCGTCCCCTGGTGGCGGCCATAGGAATTTTCTTGCTGGACGTTCCGCTCTATTTAATCGAGGCTTTCCTGGGGACGGGCGGCCCGATCGTCTCCCGCCTGGATTATGCTATCACCCACTTCGCGCCCTCTATGCTGGCCATGGGGGGAGAATTGCTGGTGGCGGGCCTGGTGGCAGAGGGCGTAGCCCGGGCTTTCCCCCTGGCTTGGGGCAGGAACGTTTCCTTGATCCCCTCGCCGGTCGAATCGAGCCTGCAAACCCGTTTCTTCTACCGCACCTGGCCGCTGATTCTCCTGCTGCTGCTGACCTTGGGAGCCGGGGATTGGATCGTCGCCGGAAACGCATCCACGCAAATGCTGCGCGATCGCCTGTCCAGCACGGCCCAGATCGCATCCGATAGCGTGCCGTTTTTCCTGGAAGCCGGCCAGAATCTGATCATTCAATTGGCAGATGATTCTCGGCTGGCAAGCGCGACGCCGGCGCAGCTCTCCCAGCTTTTATCTCAGGATCTGCGCTCGGTGCCCTTCTTTGAGCAAATCTACTACCTGGATAAGCAGGAGCATCCGGTAACCGGTTACCCTGAGGCGAATTACGAGCAGATCTCCCCCACGGCGGAGGAAACGGCCGGGATTAAGCTGGCCTTGAACGGCGTGGCCGTCCAATCCTATACCGCGCCGCCGGCCAACGGCGGGACCACCGCTCAGATTTCTTTCATCGCCCCGGTAAAGGACGCTCGCGGAGTGAGCGTCGGCGTGCTCATCGCACGTAGCGACCTGGCTTCTAACCCGTTTACCCAACCGATCATCAAGGCCATGCAGAATATGGCCGACATCGGCGGCCAGGGAGTGATCATCGACGAGAATCAGATGATTCTATATTCTCCGATCGCCGGCCAGGTTATGACCCCGTATCGGGGCGCAATGCCTGAAAATGCCGATTTCTTCGACTCCACGGCCCCCGATGGGACGCGCCAACTGGTGTTCTACCAGCCGGTCGTGGGGCGCCCGTGGGCGATTGCCCTGAGCGTGCCTTTTCGCAAAGCGCAGGAGCTTTCTTTGTACATTGCCGCTCCCATGCTGGTGCTGATCGCCCTCATCGCCCTCCTGGCCATCGGATATTTGCGCTTCAGCCTGAGGACGGTAACAGCTTCCCTGCACACGCTGGCGGAAGAGGCCGGACGGATCTCACAAGGACAGCTCGATCATCCGCTACCGGTGCAAGGCGTGGACGAGGTGGGGCAGTTGCGCCGGGCCTTCGAACAAATGCGGGTCAGCCTCAAGGCCCGCCTGGAAGAGCTCAATCGTTTGCTGCTGGTCAGCCGGGGCGTAGCCTCCAGCCTGGAAATGCAAGACGCCGTCCAGCCGATTTTGGAAGCGGCCCTGGCGAGCGGGGCTTCTATGGCGCGGGTAGTGCTTTCCGGCGAGCCTTTTGCGGAGGTGCAGGCGCAGGTGCAGACACGTTTTGGGCTGGGCCCGGCCAGCGAGCTGTATTCAAGCCTGGACGAGCAGATTTTGGCGCTTTCGCGCCAACACGACCGGCTGTTGTTGACGAATTTACCGCGCGGGCGCAGCCTCAACCTGGCGCCCGGCCAACCCTATCCCATGGCCATCCTGGCGGTGCCGCTCAGGCACGAGAATCGCTATTACGGCACCCTGTGGGTGGCCTACGACAACCCGCGACGCCTCTCCGAGGAAGAAACCCGCTTTCTGAGCACGTTGGCCGGGCAGGCGGCCCTGGCGGCGGCCAACGCGCGTTTGTACGCCACCGCAGAAATCGGGCGGCAGAGGATGGAATCCATCCTGGCTTCCGTTCCGGACCCCATCCTGGTGACAGACCAGGAGAACCGGCTGTTGCTCTCGAATCCGGCCGCCACGCAGATCCCGGGCATGGCGGGCACCCCGATGGTCGGCCACCCGATCCAGGAGATCATTACCCAGCCCAATTTGCTGGAGCTGCTGAACGCCTCGCTTGAGAAGCATCCTTCGACGGAAATTGCCTTCCCCAACGGGCGCACCTATTACGCCGCGGTTTCTGCGGTGGTAGCTGACGGCCAGCTCGTCGGCCGGGTGTGCATCCTGCGCGACATCACCCACTACAAGGAGCTGGACTCGCTCAAATCCGATTTTGTGGCCACCGTCAGCCACGACTTGCGCTCGCCTTTGACCCTGGTGCGCGGCAACGCCTCCATGCTCCAGATGGTGGGCGATTTGAACGAGGAGCAAAAGGGGTACGTGCGCAAGATCCTCACCGGCGTCGAGAGCATGACGCGCCTGGTGGTCAGCCTGCTGGACCTGGGGCGCATCGAGGCCGGTATAGGCCTTCAGTTGGAGAAGGTGCCGGTGATCGACGTATCCGAGAGGGTGCTCAATTTGCTACAGGTGCAGGCTGCGCAGAAATCCATCCAGCTTCAGCGCGAATACCCTGTGGACCAAAACCCGGTGATCGACGCGGACCAGGCGCTCTTGCAACAGGCCCTTTTCAACCTGGTGGAAAATGCGATAAAATATACGGCTGTGGGCGGCCAGGTCAAGGTGAAGCTGCGCCGTCGCCCGGAGGCGGTCTTGTTCGAGATCCAGGATAACGGCATCGGCATTGCGCCCCTGGACCAGCCGAGGCTCTTTGAAAAATTCTATCGCGGGGGGCAACGCGAAGCCCACATGCAGCGCGGCAGCGGGCTGGGTCTGGCGATCGTCAAATCGATTGTAGAGCGGCATGGCGGGCGCGTCTGGGTGGAGAGCCAGCTCGGAAGGGGCAGTACTTTCTATCTGGAGCTGCCTTTGGTGCAGGTGCGCGCTGTTAAGGCTTAGAGCAGACCTTCCGGCCTCAATTTTGGGGCCAGATGTCAGGAATCTGCCCAATAAAATAGAAAAAAGTCCTAAAAAATGTTGACTTTTTGAGACTGATTTGCTATAATTCATTGTTATGCAATGTAAATAATGGTTACTTGGTTATCGCGAGCGCTTGGGCGATTGATTCTCATGCGCTTCTATTTGTTTGTATGTTCATTCTCCCAGGTAGATTTTAGGAGGCAGTATTGTGGAAACCAAGGGATTAACCGCTCTTCGTATCAGTCTGGCATCGCCTGAGACAATTCGAAGCTGGTCCTATGGCGAGGTGTTGAAGCCTGAGACGATCAACTACCGCCGCCTGCGCCCAGAAAAAGATGGACTTTTTTGTGAAGCCATCTTTGGCCCAACCCGTGACTGGCAGTGTTATTGCGGAAAATATAAAAATCCTCGTTACAAGGGCATCACTTGCGATAAATGCGGGGTAGAAGTCACGCGTTCCTCCGTGCGCCGCGAGCGCATGGGGCATATCGAGCTGGCAACGCCGGTCGCGCACATCTGGTACACCCGTCGCATTCCTTCCTATCTTGGTCTCTTGCTGGATATTTCCCGCCGGAATCTCGACCGGGTTTTGTACTTTGCGCAGTACATCGTCACTTACGTTGACGAAGACGCTCGCCAGAAGGCTTTGAAGCGCCTGGAAGACGAGATCAATGTTTCTGAGCGTGAGCAAGCCCAGCAGATTAACGCGCAAATCGTGGAAGTCAAGCAGACCCGCGATCGAAAAGTCAAAGAGCTGCAACAGCAAAAAGTCGATCTCGAAAGCCGCTACGACGAAGAGATCGCCCTCAAGCTCGAGCCGGTGATCCAGGAAGGCCAGCGCCTGGAGCGCTCCCTCCAGGAAAAGATCGGCACGGTCACCCGCACGGAGATCTCTTTCTCCGCCAATGGCGACAGCGTTATGATCGCCGGCGCCGGCGACACGATCGCGGCCCAGCACCTCTCTCGCGTGCAGAAGATCGTCAAGGAACGTCTGGAAGAGCTGGAAAACGAGCTCAAGGACCAGAAGAACCGCGAGATCGAGCAGCTCAAGATGACCGAAGCCACGGTGCGCGCTGAGGCCGAAGAAGGCATGAACTCGCTGCGCAACCAGCTCGAAGACCAATCAACAGAAAGCCAGAATCAGAATTCCCGCGTGCGCGACGAGCTTCAGGAGCTGCGCCCGTTCACTTTCGTGAGCGAGAGCCGCTACCGCGAACTCAAGTCTCGTTGGGGGCAGGTCTTCCGCGCGGACATGGGCGCCGAAGCCTTTTACGATATCCTGCGCCGGCTCGACCTGGATAAGCTGGCCGAGGATCTGTGGCACGAGGTGCGCACTTCCAAGAGCAAGCAAAAGCGCAAGAAAGCCACCACACGCCTCAAGGTGGTGGAAGCCTTCCGGCGCTCGGGCAATCGCCCCGAATGGATGATCCTGACGGTCTTGCCCGTGATCCCGCCCGACTTACGCCCCATGGTGCAGTTGGACGGTGGGCGCTTCGCGACCTCCGACTTGAACGATCTGTACCGCCGCGTGATCAACCGCAACAACCGCCTCAAGCGGCTGCTGGAGCTTGGCGCGCCGGACGTGATCGTTCGCAACGAGAAGCGTATGCTACAAGAGGCCGTCGACTCGTTGGTGGACAACTCCCAGCGTGGCAAAGCCCTGTCTCGCCGTGGCCGCCGCGAATTGAAGTCGTTGAGCGACATGCTGAAAGGCAAGAAGGGCCGCTTCCGCCGCAACCTGTTGGGCAAGCGCGTGGATTACTCCGGGCGCTCGGTGATCGTGGTAGGCCCCACGCTGAAGCTTTACCAGTGCGGCCTGCCCAAGACGATGGCTTTGGAGCTGTACCGCCCGTTCGTGATCGCGCGCCTGGTTTCGCACAACTACGCGGCGAACGTCAAAGGCGCCCGGCGCTTCATCGAGCGCAATCGCCCTGAGGTATGGGAAGTGCTCGAAGAGGTTATCAAGGACCGCCCGGTGCTGTTGAACCGCGCTCCGACCCTGCACCGCCTGGGCATCCAGGCCTTCGAGCCGATCCTGATCGAAGGTAGCGCCATCCAGCTTCACCCGTTGGTGACGACCGCGTTCAACGCCGACTTCGACGGCGACCAGATGGCCGTACACGTGCCGCTCTCTGAGAAGGCGGTTTGGGAAGCGCGCCAGTTGATGCTGGCCTCCCGCAACCTGCTCAAGCCGGCCGACGGCGAGCCGATCATCAGCCCATCGAAGGATATGGTGCTGGGTGTCTATTATCTCACGATGCTGGACAGCCGCCCACATCGCGGCGACGGTTGGGTCTTCTCCGACATGGACGAGGTCGAGCTGGCTTATAACCTAAACCTGGTGGAAATCCACACCAAGGTGCGGGTCAAGGCAAGCACCTGGTACGGTGAAAACAACGACCGTTTGACGGCGCCCGAGACCAGGCTGGTAGAGACTACCGTAGGCCGCGTAATCTTCAATCGCATCCTGCCGCCTCAGGTGCAGTTCTTCAACGACGAGCTTGAGAAAGGCGGCGTGAAGGACCTGATCGCCGACGTATACGAGATCTGCGGCCAGGAAGATCACGACTGAAGTGGCCGACCGGATCAAGGACATCGGCTTCCAATTTGCCATGCGCTCCGGCGCTACGATTGCGGTGGCCGACATTACCGTCCCGCCTGAAAAGACGGAAATCATCAACAAGGCGTTGCTGGAAGTGGAGAGCGTGCAGCGTGATTTCCGGCGCGGCTTGCTCACCGAGCAGGAGCAGAACGAGCGCGTCATCGGCATCTGGCAAGACACTACCAAGCTGGTAGGGGACGCCGTGCGGCGCTACATCGACCCGAACGGCAACCTGGCTACCATGGCAAATTCTGGCGCGACCAAAGGCGGTTTTGGGCCTATCTCCCAGTTGGCCGGTATGCGCGGCCTGATGGCCGACCCGGCAGGGCGCATCATCCCGCTGCCGATTCGTTCGAACTTCCGCGAAGGCCTGACGGCTCTGGAGTACTTCATCTCCACCCACGGCGCGCGCAAAGGTCTGGCGGATACGGCTCTGCGTACGGCGGATGCCGGTTACCTGACCCGCCGCCTCGTGGACGTGGCCCAGGACGTGATTATCAACGAGGAGGACTGCGGCACGCAGGATGGCATCTACATCCGCCGCGCTGACGACGTGGCCGGCCAGTCCCTGGGAACTCGCCTGTACGGGCGCCTCACGGCGGAGCGCATCCTGGATCCCCAGACCGGGGAAATCCTGGCCGAGCGCGATACCATGTTGGACCACGACGTGGTACGCAAGATCGTGGGGCCGGCGTGGAGGATATCAAAGTGCGCTCTCCCATGACCTGTGAGCTGACCCATGGGATCTGCGCGAAATGCTACGGCATGGACCTGGGTCGTGGAAAACTGGTGGACCTGGGCGCTGCGGTAGGCATCGTCGCGGCCCAATCGATCGGCGAGCCTGGCACGCAGCTTACCCTGCGCACCTTCCATACCGGCGGTGTGGCCGCTGGCGGCGACATCACGACCGGCCTGCCCCGCGTGGAAGAATTGTTCGAAGCCCGGCGTATGCCGAAAGGCGAGGCCATCATCTCACGCATCAACGGGTTGGCCCGCATCATGCAATCCGATCGTTACAGCGACCTGCGCCTGGTGCGCGTCGAGCACAGCGAAATGATCAGTGAGGAGTACGACGTCCCGGCAGACTGGACGATCCAGGTGGAGGACGGTGGAAAGGCAGAGCAGGGCGAAGTAATCGCCGCCCTGGGCGACGCTACAGTCACTGCCCATCACGTTGGCCGCGTGCGCGTCGAAGGGCGCAAGGTGGTCGTTTCGTACGAGCAACGCGAAGATGAGGAGTATGAAATCCCCAGCACTGCCCGCCTGATCATCCGGGACGGCGACCACGTGATCGCCGGCCAGCCGCTGACGGAAGGCTCGTTGAACCCGCACAGTGTCCTGCGCATCAACGGACGGGATGCGTGCGAGATGTACCTGCTTTCCGAGATCCAGAAGGTGTATCGCTCGCAAGGGCAGAACATCAACGACAAGCACTTCGAGGTCATCGTGCGCAAGATGCTGGGCAAGGTACAGGTGATCCGCCCGGGAGACACGAAATACCTGCCTCACGATCTGGTGGACCGGCTGGAGATCCGCCGGGTGAACGAGGAAATGATCGCCGAAGGCAAGCAGCCCGGCCGGTACGTAGAAGTCCTGTTGGGTGTAACCAAAGCCTCGCTTTCTACCGACTCCTGGCTCTCGGCATCCTCCTTCCAGCACACCATCAAGGTGCTGGCCGGAGCAGCCATCGCCTCCACCGGCGATCCGCTGTTTGGCCTGAAGGAAAATGTGATCATCGGCAAGCTGATCCCGGCCGGGACGGGCTTCGTGCCTGGGCGCTTCGATCGAGAATTGGAAGAAGTGCCTGTAGCTGAGTCCGAAACGGTGGAGCCGTCCGCTCCCTTGACCGTCGCAGACTAAGCAGCTTAGTTAGCCTAGATTCTGAGGGTACCCTAACAGACCTTCTGAGCTTTGCCAGACGAAAGAGACTGGCAGCTCGGGAGGTCTGTTTTTTATGGAGAGACGGGGCTCCTGGCGACGGCCTCCAGGCCGGCTTGACGAAAGCATCATTTCCCCGTAAGATAATCGTGGTGGGCTTATTCTCGCCCGGCCACGACCGCTTGAATAATTCATCCTTCCCAGGAGTTTTTATGGAACTCGGACTGGTCCGAAAAATTGACATCGATCACGAGATGCAGCAGTCTTATCTGGACTACGCGATGAGCGTCATCGTGTCTCGAGCGCTGCCCGACGCGCGCGACGGGCTGAAGCCCGTCCAGAGGCGCATCCTCTACGCCATGTACGATATGGGCCTGCGGGCCAACTCGTCTTATAAGAAATCGGCGCGTATTGTGGGTGAGGTATTGGGGAAATACCACCCGCATGGCGACATGGCCGTGTATGAAGCGATGGCGCGCATGGCCCAAGACTTTTCGATGCGTTATATGCTGGTGGACGGGCAGGGGAACTTCGGAAGCGTGGACGGCGATCCGCCGGCTGCCATGCGTTATACCGAAGCGCGCCTGACGCCCATCGCCATCGAGATGCTGGCCCAGATCGAAAAGAACACGGTCGATTTTCTGTCTAATTTCGACGAGACCATGAGCGAGCCGGAAGTGCTCCCGGCTGCCGTTCCCAGCCTGCTGGTCAACGGCGCAGCCGGTATCGCCGTCGGCATGGCCACCAACATTCCCCCGCACAATCTGGGCGAGGTCGTGGATGCCCTGGTCTTCATGCTGGAGCAGTGGGAGAATTTGGACGACATCCCGGTAGAAAAACTGATGACCTTCGTCAAGGGGCCGGATTTCCCTACCGGCGGCATCATCATTCAAGACCCTCAAGGGGAAGGGCTGACCAGCGCTTACGGCTCCGGGCGGGGCAAGATCATCGTCCAGGCTCGCGCCCACCTCGAAGAGATGGTGCGTGGCCGCAACCGCATCATCGTCACCGAGCTGCCCTACCTGACGAATAAATCCAGCCTGATCGAGCGCATCGCGGAGCTGGTGAGGGATGGGAGCCTGGAGGGAATTGCGGACTTGCGCGATGAGTTGGACCGGCATGGGATGCGCATAGTCATTGAGCTGACCAAGACGGCGGACCACGAGAAGATCTTGCGCGAGCTTTACCGGCGCACGCCCATGCAAAGCACGTTCGGTATTGCTCTGCTGGCCCTGGTAGACGGCGAGCCGCGTTTGCTGTCGCTCAAACAGGCGTTACGGGTGTACCTGGAGCACCGCCTGGTGGTCGTCCGCCGGCGCAGTGAGTTCGACCTGGATCATGCCCAACGCCGGGCGCACGTGTTGGAGGGATTACGTATCGCTCTGCAATTCCTGGACGAGGTGATCGCCCTGATCCGCAAGGCACCCGATGCGGAGGAAGCCCGCACGCGCTTGATGAAGCGCTTCAAGCTGAGCGAGATCCAGGCGCAGGCCATTCTGGACATGCAGTTGCGCCGCCTGGCGGCGCTGGAGCGCAAAAAGATCGAAGAGGAATACAAGGCGCTCCAATCCTTGATCAAGGAGCTGGAGGCCCTGCTGCGCTCCCCGAAGCGAATGCGGGAAGTGGTGAGAGACGAGCTGCTGGGGATGAGGCAGGCTTACGGCGACAAGCGCCGCACGACCATCGTGCATTTGAAAGAGGGGGTCTCGGCCACGACTTTGTTGTATACGACCGATGCGACCCCATCGCAAACTGCCTGGGTGGGAGTGACGAAAGAAGGCAAGCTTGGCCGTATCCCCGGTGACCAGGCGCCGCGCCTCACCGGCCAGGATCTGCCGCGCTGGCTGGTGCAAACCAATACTCACCAAACGCTCTACCTGGCTTCCAGCGGCGGGCAGGCGGCGGCTATTCCCGTCCACGCTGTGCCCGAGGTGGAAAGATTCTCCGAGGGAATCGATTTCGCCAAGGCTTCTCCGCTGGATGAAAATACCTCTCTGGCGGCCGTCTTTGCCCTGCCGGCGGCCAAGGGCGAGCTACACGAAGACAGCTACCTGCTCAGCGTGACGCGCAAGGGCCTGGTCAAGAAAACCGCCACCACCGAGCTGCCCGGACCTTCGGCGCAGACGTTCACCCTGGTGAAGGTCAACGAGGGGGACGCGCTCGGCTGGGTGCTGTTGACCGCCGGCCAGTCCGAGCTGATCCTGGCCACGGCCCGCGGAATGGCGATCCGTTTTGCGGAGGACAGCGTTCGTCCGATGGGATTGGTCGCAGCGGGAGTAAACGGCGTGAAACTGGCAGAGGGCGACGAGCTCATTGGCGCCCTGGTCGTTCCGCCGGCCGATAGCGAAATCTTGCTGCTGGCCTCAGACGGCAAGGCCAAACGGGTGCCCCTGGCTGAATTCCCGCTTCAGGGGAGATACGGCCAGGGCGTGTTCGCCTGGAAGCTGGCGGGAGGCTCCCAATTGGTGGGCGCGCTGGGTGGAAAGGCGCAGGAGGGGGCGACGGTCTGGTTCGAGAAAGGCGCCCCCCGGGCTATTCAGATAGGAGAAGCAGGCAAGCGCGGCAGGAGCGCCCAGGGCCAACATCTGATCGATCTCAAGGGGGGAGAGCGCCTGTTGGGCCTGGCGCAAGCCTGGGACGCGCTGAGCTTCTGGGGGCTGGCCCCGGCCCTACCTGCTGAAGCGCCCTCGAAGGTGCGCAAGCCCAGGGCCGTACCGGCCAAGGCGGAAGCCGGGGGAGCCACCTCCTCTACTCCACGAACGGCCAAAGCCAGCGCATCTGCTCAAAAACCGGCCGCCAGGGCAAGCTCCAAGAGCAAGACCGCCGCTCAGAAGGCCGATGGAAGCAAACAGGCGGCTGCTCCCAAAACAAGCGGGAAAGCGCCCAAGGCCCGCAGCGTTTCTCAGCCCGAGCTGTTCGCGGGAGAGGCGCTCCCCTCCAAGCCTGCCGGAGTGAAACCGGCGGCCAAGAAAGGCCAGGCTAAGCCCGCATCCCCGGCGGCTGCCGAGAAGCCCGCCATGAGCCGGCTCGCACCTAAAACGACCCGCAAGCCTGAAGCAGCCAAGGAGCAGCCCGCCGCCCGCAAGCGCTCGACGCCGACCCAAGCCGGGGCCGCTAAGCCCGCCGCCGGCAAACCTGCGGCGCGCAAGCAGCCGCCCGCTGAGGCGAAGAAGACGGCCCTCCGCAAGCCGGCGAGCAAGCCAAAGGCGAAATGACGTCGATCAGGCCGGCGTGATGGAAAAAGAAGTGTAGTGGTAGCTGATCTTCCCATCCATCAGGCCGAAGGTGTCGCTGCCGTTCAAGACCTTCCCTTTTGTGGAAGTCGCCTGCCAGGAAAAATTGCGGGAAGTGCCCGACATGGAAGACGAGGTCAGGGTAAATTTTCCGTTGGGGAGCATCTGATTAAAGAAGTCCGTGTACCAGGCGCGGATAGCATCGGCGCCTTGCGTGGTGCGCGCGGCGGTGATGTGCACGGCGGCGGCATTGTAAAGGGGAGTCATTTGATCGGGGTCGTGGGTATTCAACGCATCGATGTACTGAGCGGTGATGTCCTTCGCCGGGGCAGATCCGGGCCATTTGTACGCGCCGATCAGCTTCCACAGGGCGCTCAAGTCCCGGCGGCATTCGTCCCAACTAAAGAAATTAGCTGCGCTGAGGTTCAGTGAGACGGCGGTGTCCAGGAAAGCGGTGATATCGCTTTCCGTGGGCGCCCAGCCGTTCACTTTGTAGGACGGCCCGGTGGGAATGACCGGCCGGCTGGGACTCAAATTTTGGAATTCTTGCACCGAGCGGGTGAGCTGAGAGGCGGGGTTATGGGATTGCTCCCAGTAGACCTGGGGCATGTTGAGATCACACTTCTCTAAAAAAACCGACCAGGGTAAGTCGCGGTGGTAAGAGGGAAAGCGGAAAGAGCTCAGCGCGATGGGCAAAGTGGAGAGACTGCCACGCAGCGCGGTCATGTACTTGCTGGCGGCGGTAGCCTTGCCGGATTGTTTGTATTCGGATTCCGCGTCGATTACGTAGCCTTCCAGGTTCAGATCCTGGACGCGCTGGATGGCAATGCGCGCTTCTCCCAGGGGGTCATTGCCATAGACGTAATGCCAGCCCCACACGTGCAGGCCCCGGCTGCGCAAAGCCTGCGCTACGGGAGGAACCAGGTCGACCCTCAGGCTGGTGTCGTAGTTTGAGGCGATGGTACCGTCTGCAATCTTGAGGATGACGTGGGTAAACCCCGAGGCCTGGGCGGCGGCGGCGATGGCATCCGCGCTTCCCCCTTCACAACTGGGAATTTTCCAGATAAAGAACCCTTTTCCCTCTAACGGCATGGAAACGACTCCCTTCGGCAGCAATGATAGGATCGGCGGCGAGACGCGGAGCGGCCTAGAGGTTAGGCTGGCCTACCAGGCCAAGTTGGGGAGCGATGCGGCGCATGGCCAGGATCACATTATCGACGTGCTCCCATAAATCCACCCCAAATTCTTCTGCTCCCAGGGCGATCTCTTCACGATTGGCGCCGGCGGCAAAGGCGCGGTCTTTCCACTTCTTCTTGACCGACGACGAGGTCAGGTCGAGCAACGAGCGCGACGGCCGCACCAGGGCCACAGCGGTGATCAGGCCGGTGACCTCATCGCAGGCGTAAAGGGCCTTTTGCATGGGGGTGACGCGCGGCACGCCCGTCTCCACGCCATGACTGAGGATAGCCTGGATGATTTCTTCGGACACGCCTCGCTGCCTCAGAATGGGCGCCCCGGCTAAGGGGTGTTCTTCCAGGGTGGGGTGAATTTCCCAGTCGAAATCGTGTAAAAGGCCGGTGATTCCCCAGGTATCCACGTCCTGGCCCAGCTTTTCCGCATAGAAGCGCATCGCCGCCTCTACCGATAACATGTGGTTGATCAATCCCGGGTTTTTAACGTACTCCTGAACGATAGCGAGCGCTTCAGAGCGTTCCATGATTCCTGTAATACCTCCGCAGCTATGAATTTTTGTTGGTTAGTATACCTTTATTTTCTATTTTTGTTCTGTTAAAAGAAGTGCAAGATTTATTCCCGTTTCGCAGTGATTCGCAGCCAAATCTTATCTAGCGGTCAAGCCTCGCGGCTACAACATTCAGGTGTGGCTCTCCAGGGTCGGGTTAGGGGTCGGGTTTTGGCCGCTCTGAAGCGGAGGAAAGATCGGCTCGGGATCTCCCAAGACGGGCAGGGGGCGAGTCACCCACACCTGCCAGATGGCCACCAGGGTGGCGGGGACTTCCCGCAGGCTCCAAAACAGGTAAGACCCGGGCTGGTATTGGCGCCGGTCGGCGCTCACCCCCACGGATTTTACCCCCAGGGCGTTGCAGGTGTAAATCGAGCGAGGCAGGTGGAAATTTTGGGTGACCAGGATGGCCTGTTGCACGTCGAAAATGAAGCGAGCCCGGTAGCAGCTATCATAGGTGCGCCGCCCGGCGTAATCCAGCACGATGGCTGATTCGGGCACTCCCAGACTGAGGGCGTAGGTCTTCATCGCGCCCGGCTCATTATAGTAGATGTAGCGATTATCTCCGCTCATCAGCAGCTTCTGGACCTTGCCGGAAAAGAAAAGGTCTGCGGCGGTGGCCACGCGGTCCTTCAGCACGGCGGTCGGGGAGCCATCCCGCATCAAACCGGCGCCAAAGACGATCGCGACGGGGGCAGAAGGCGCGTCGTCAGCCTGGTAGGTTCGTGGACGGGCATAGGCATGGGCGATCAGTATGGAAATTCCCAGGGCTACTATTCCGCCCGCTGACAAGCATAACAAAACGCGCAGGAGGAGGGTCATTTTTCTTCTAAGCATCCCGGAATTTTACCATAAGCCTTTTAACCCAGAAGCAGCCTGGAGGATGGGAGGCCCAGGCTGCCGGATGGATTGAGAATGCCGTCCCCTGTCAGACCAGGACTTGCCTCAATTTGGCGCTGGCAAAATCCATCAGGGCTACCACAACGATGATGAAAGCCACCACCGTGCCGGCTTTGTGGTATTGCAGAGAACCGAAGAAGGTGGACAGAGTCAGGCCGATGCCGCCGCCGCCGGCGAAGCCGATGATGGTGGCCATGCGCACGTTGATATCCCACTGGTAGATCAGGTAGGAAACGAAGGGGGGCACGATTTGTGGCAAAATGGCGTAGACGATCATTTGCAGCTTATTCGCGCCGGAAGCCGTGATGGCTTCGATTGGACCCGATTCGATGTTCTCGATGGATTCAGAGAACAATTTGCCGATCAAGCCAAAAGTTGTTACCGAGAGCGCCATCATCCCGGCAAAGGGGCCAATACCCACCCAAAAGATGAAAATGGCCACGTAAAGCAGGGCCTCGATCGAGCGCAAGGTGTTGAACAAGAAACGGGTGAGGACATAGACCCAGCCCAACAGGCGGCTGCGGCCGGTCAGATTCCTGGCTGCCAGGAAACTGAAAGGCAGGGCAACGATCGCGCCCAGGGTAGTTGCCAGGAGGGCCTGGAAGATGGTGACGATCATTTGTTGGAAAGCGACCTTTACCACGCTGGCGGAAAGATCGATGTGTACAAAGTCGCTGATCAGCCGGCCGAAGTTGGAGCCGGGATCGAACATTCCTTTGATGCTGATCTCGCAAACGTTCCAGCAGTAAACGAAAAGCGCAACCCCGAGGAGGAGGTAGAATACCTGGCGAAGCTTGCTGAAACCCGAACGCCTGGCTACTTCGGTTGGGCCGGGTTGGTCTTTGAGAATGTTATCGCGCCACTTCTCGCTAACGTAATCCACCAGAATGATGACTACGGCCACCGCCCACAGCGCCGTCGCGTATTCCTGGTAGCCGCCCATGCGGACGGTCTCGATCACGAAGAAGCCGATGCCTCCGCCGGCGACGAAGCCCACGATGGTGGCCGAGCGCATGTTAATGTCCCAGCGTAAGAGCGTATAGGCCAGGAAGGGGGGAATGATCTGTGGAATTACGGCGTAACGGATGGTCTGGACCAGGTTGGCGCCGGTGGCCGTGATGGCTTCTACCGGCCCGGGGTCGATGTGCTCGATTTCTTCGGAGTAAAGCTTTCCCAGGGCCGCCACAGAATGGATGGTCAACGCCGTGACGCCGGCAAAGGGTCCCAATCCCGACCCATACGATGACGATCAGCCCCCATACCAACGGATCGACGGCGCGCACGATGTTCAAGATGCTGCGCACCCCGAAATAGATCAGATTCCCGCCGGGAATGCGCGACATGATATTATGCGCCGCCAGGAAGCTGATTGGAAGGGCCAGGATGGTCGAGAAGATGGTCGCCATCAGACCCATGGCGATGGTTTCGAGCAGCGTGCCGGCGATAAATGAATTTACCTTAGCGCCCTGAGGCGCCAGCCCCAGGCCGGTGAGCCACTTGGGCGCATCAATGGATTTCACTTCGCCAAGGATGGTCATCAAGTCGTCACTGAGCCTGATCGTGCCGGCCGGTGGCCGCCCGGCGAGCTTATCGCCCACATATTCGTACATACAACTCCACGCGCAGATCTGATCCTTGCCGTTGACGTTCATGGTGATCATATCCGGGTTGAGCAGGTTGAGGACGATGGTGCGGGCGTCGCCAACGTTCTTGACCAGCCGGTCCAGCTTGACGTCGGTAACGTTCCAGGCGATGATATAGAGAATGAGGACGGCCAGGATAATTCCCGGCAGGGAGCTGATGCTGCTGCCGGAGGCCAGCGCGCGGGCATCCAGCACATTCCAGATCCAAAGTATAACCAGGGGCAGCCACAACCAGCTCGTGGTCAGCCCTCCCAGACTCACAGTTCCGATTTCCTGGTTGACCAGCGACCAATTGATCAGAAAGCCCAGAATTGCGGTGGTGAGAAAAATTATCCCACCTTGCCAGCGGCGCTTAAGTAAAAATTGCCCCAGACCAGGGATGATCAGGGAGGATAATGCCATCAGGTTGGGATTGGTCGTAGGGGTGAGAGAGCCTTCGGAAGTCGCCATGAATTTTTTTCAGTGGTTGAGCAATTCCTTGAACGAAACGGATTAACCGACCAGGGGTGATCTCAGATAATCGAGATGCGCTCGGCTTCCTGTCCGTAAATCGTCTTGAATTGAGCGTCGTCGATCTGCTGAGGCAGTCCCTGAAAGACGAGCTCGCCGTCTTTGAGCGCGATGGCGCGCGTGGCGTAACGGTGCACCAGGTCCAAGAAGTGCAGGCTGCACAACACGGTGATTCCACGCTCTTTATTGAGCTGTTCGAGATACTTCAGAATTGAGTGCGCCAGGACGGGGTCCAGCGAGGCCACCGGCTCGTCGGCCAGGATCAGCTTGGGCTCCTGCATCAAGGCGCGGGCGATGCCAACCCGTTGTTGCTGGCCGCCTGAGAGCGAATTGGCGCGTACGTGGGCTTTGTCTGCCAGGCCAACCTGCTCGAGGCTGGCCAGCGCCCGGCGGCGGTCTTCGGAAGAAAATAAGTGCAAGGAGCTTGAAAAAGTGTTTACGTACCCCAACCGGCCCGTCAGTACGTTGGTATAGACAGACGAGCGCCTCACCAGGTTGAACTGCTGAAAGACCATGCCGATTTGCCGGCGGATCTTACGCATATCTGCGCTCGAAGCCGCGGTGACGTCCTGGTCGTTCCAATAGATCTTGCCTGAGGTGGGCTCGATCAAGCGGTTGATGCAACGCAACAAAGTAGATTTTCCCGATCCGCTCAACCCGATGACTGCTAAAAATTCACCATCCTCTACTTCGAAGCTGACGTTTTTTAGCGCCTGGGTTCTGTTCGGGTAAATTTTCGTTAAATTTTCAACTCTTAGCATGATGGTATAAGGGTGATTCGATCACGAAGATCTGAAAGAAAAGCCTGGCAGGTCGTATGACCTGCCAGGCTAGAAAGGTTATTATTTAACCAGGGAAGCGGGATCGACGCCGGCCTTTTGCAGAACGGCTGCGAAGTCAGAGTAGAGCGTGAAGGTAGAGTTGATCTTCTGGAAAGCATTGATGGTGTACAGGCTAGCCAGAACGGCTTTACCGCCCGGATCCTCAGACATCGACATCAGGGCATCCGTGATAGCAGCCTGGAGGGCGGGATCCAGGGTCTTGATGTACTGGACACCGTCGTTGGGAATACGGTCGGTATCGGCGAAGACCTTGACCTTGTCGGCAATGTCGGGATAGGTGGCGGCCAGGTTGGCGGTCGCGTCCGTCAGCACGTTGATGTAAGTCACACCCGCGTCGCAGTCGCCCTTGTAAACGGCGATGGCTACGTTGTTGTGGGAGCCGGCGTTCTCGGTGGCCTTGAAGTCGGTATCGGGGTTAATTCCATTGGCCTTGAGCACGATTTGTGGGACGATGTAGCCCGAAGTAGAGAGCGGATCGACGTAGCAGAAGGTCTTGCCCTTCAAGTCGGCGAAGGACGTGATCCCGGAAGCTACGTTGGCGATGAACTGGCCCTTATAGAAAGGTTCCAGTTGGCCGGCTAAGGCTTTATCGGGATCCAGATCATTCGAGGAGTAATTGCGCAGGTTGATCAGGGCAGGAACGATGCCGTACTTCTGCTGGGCGGCCAGAATCGAGAAAGTGTTGAGGAAACCGACCTGGGCTTTCCCGGCGCCCATGGCTTCGATGGCGGCGGCATAGCTGGTTCCGGTCTCGATCTTGAAGGTCAACCCGGTCATCTTGTTCAAGCAGTCGGCGATGGCGGTGCTGGCCTTAGCGATTTGGCCAGAGTCGCCGGAAGGAACGAAGGCGATCGTGATAGGATTATCCGAAGCTCCCAAGCCCCCGGCGCTGACCGTCGGAGGATTAGCAATCGGCGCGCAGGCGGCCGGCGGGATCGTCGGCGCAGCAGTAGGAGCAGCCGTGGGCGCTTCGGTGGGGGCTGCAGTTGGCGCAGCCGTGGGCATTTCAGTGGGGGCAGCAACTACCGGCTGAGTTGGCTGAACCTGGACCTCTGTGGGGGCAGCCGTGGGGGTTGCCGCGGGAGCGCAGGATGTCAGCGTGAAAGCGAATACTACCAGGATGGCAAAAGCCATGTACAGTACACGAGCTCTTTTCATCTTCTTCTCCTTTTTTAATTTGGTGCTCTTGAAAATATGGGTGAGGGGGATACTGTAAGCTGTAAATATCTACCCTCTGGCGCTCTTGATAATAACTCGATTCTGAGTTTATCGCAAGTTAAAACCCTTAAATTTTTGTTAAGATCGACGCCAGGTCATTTGCCCAGTAAAGTGCTCAGCTTGACCTGCGAATCGACCTGCACGGTGCGCAGGCTATCGTAATAACTGTCGTCCACAGCCTTCAGCGCGGTTATATCATATTGGTTAAAGGCGGTGAGGGCGGCTTTCCCTTCTTCTGTTTTTGAGTAATCCAGCAAAGCCTGGGTCACTTGCTGGCGGATGTCCCCGGGAATATAGCGTGAAAAGGAGACGTTCAGATTGGGAATAATGGCGTCGCTGCGCCAGATGACGACGACTTTTTCCATCACGTCGGGAAGCTCGGTGAGGATCGATTTGGCCGTGCGCGGGTCGCCTGAGATGGCGAAAGTGACGCCAAAATCGCAGATGCCGTTGATGTACAAGGCTCGAATCAGAGCGCTGTGGCTTTGGGTGATGACGCCGTCCAGGGTGTTGACGTTGGCTTCGTCCAGCAGGCCCTTGGCGACCACGTAACCCGACGCAGATTGCAGGTCTACCCAGCAAGGGCGTTTGCCGCCAAATTGGGCGAGGGCATTCTCGGAGGGGGCCGTATCGCTGTTCTGGTTGGGGTCAAAATAGGACGTGAAATTGCTATCGACGTTGGCCAGGAACTGGATACCGTACGAATAGACCCCAAAGTGATCGGTCATCAGGCTAACGTCGGCGTAATTCTTGTCCCGGGCGATCATGTAGGTAAAGGGAGGCAGCCAGGCGATCTGCACGTGCCCCAATTTCATTTCCGTCAGCAGCAAGTCGTAGGTATCGGTAATCTCGGTAGTCACCTGGTATCCGCTTTGCTGGGTGAGCTGTTTGGAGATTTCATCGGCTGCCGCGAGGATGTCCGGGCTGGATTGAGGGAGGGCGACGCCCATGACCACCGGGTTTCGAGGGGCTGCCGAGCGGCTCGGGGGTTAAAAGTGGGGAGGCTGGTCGGCGTGGGTGTGCCCTGGAGGCTTTCCGTTGGCTGCGGAGAAAGGGTCGGCGTGGGGGTGTCAACCGTTTCGCAGGCAGTCACCAGGAGGACCAATATCAGGAGAATGAGCAATGTTCGACTTCTGGCTGCCTGGGTTGGCATAATTGCACCTGTTCTCAAAAACACAGACTCCGAACCGTGATGTACCCTCTTACCACGATTGTACATGAACTTCGCCAACAGGCAAAGAAAGAAAGCCGGTTAGATCCGGCGCGTCCAGGAGGGGTGATCGTATTTCGTCTCAACCAGCTCTGCGGCGCGGCTGCACTCGCGCGAAGTCAGCTCTTCCCGGCGCAGCTCCAGGCGCAAGGTTTGCCCGAATCCATCGATGAGAGCTTGCGCCGCGGTTCCCCAGGAGATCAGCTTGCCTGAAGCCGCCTCGACGGTCGTGGCCCGATCCAGCAAGCGCGCCGCGGCTTCCGCGCGGGCAGCAGGATCGGCGAAAATCAACGCCTGAACGATGCGGCTGAGGTCTCCCGTCAACGGGAGCGAGCCGTGCTGTAAAACCCCTTCTTTGCGGCGGGCCTGGGCGCTGCCGATCAGTTTTTTCCCACCCGCGGTAATCTCGTAATTAGAGGGCACCTCGAAGCAAACCGCGCCTTTCGGGCTGCTGTTTGCCGGGAGAGGGTATTGGCCGTCGGCGCGAGCGTCGAGACCCAGAAGCTGTAGAGATTTCAGGAGGGCTTCGGCCAGGCGGCGGTAACTCTCCAGGACGTTCCCGTGAACGCGAGGCTCCGAAAGGGGCGCCATGACGGCGTAGGTCAGCTCGTCTGCGTGCAGGATAGCGCGCCCCCCGGTGGGGCGGCGCACCAGATGCCAGGCCAGGCGGGCCAGGTGTTCTTCGTCGACATCGCCAACGCCTTGCGCATAGCCAAGAGACAGGCAGGCAGGCTCCCAACGATACAGGCGCAGGGTCGGCAAGGCTTCTTCCCGGCCAACCGCTTCCAGGATGGCCTCGTCAACGGCCATGTTCCAGGCTCCGGGCGCCGCCGGAGAAACGATCAATCGCCAGGTTGCGGGTTCGTAATCCATATCCAATGTCCAACAGGGGATTATACACGAATTAAAAAGTGTAAAGAGCCTGTAAGTGAATTGGCCTTTAAAACTGGTATAAATGGAGTGGGGGGATCAGTGATACAATTATTCCCCTTAAAAGAAATGGGAAAGCTGTGGAAAAAACTATGACAGAGGATCTCAATGAGATTATGAAGGTGACCTCGCCGCGCGCGACCGTAGAGATATTCTTGCCGGATGGAGGCATCCTCAGCGGGCCGCGGGGGGCGCAGGTGGGCGATTTCTTGAAGGGGGTGGAAAACGAGCTGAAGGCGCCCATCGTCGGAGCCGTGGTCAACGGGGAATTGCGCGAATTGACTTACCCGATTGAGATCGAGTTGAAAATCCGCCCGGTCACGATGGCCGACGCGGATGGCGCGCGGATTTATCGCCGCTCGATCACTTTCTTGCTCGAAGCGGCCTTCGAAGAGTTGTTCCCAGACGCGAACCTGACCATCGACCACTCCGTGTCTTCAGGCGGTTATTACTGCCAGATCCGAGGGCGGGCGCCGTTGAGTGTGGCTGAATTGGCGCGGCTGGAAGAGCACATGCAGGCCCTGGTGGCGCAGGATTTGCCTTTCGAGCGCCAACAGGTGCCCTTGAGCGAAGCGATAGCTTATTTCGAGAGCAAGTCGCAAGTGGATAAGGTCAGGCTGCTGAAATTCCGGCAGAAGGACTGGCTGGTGCTGTATCGCCTGGGGGGGCACCGCGATTACCATCACGGGTACATGGTGCCATCCACCGGCTACCTGCGCTGGTTCGGGTTGAGCGCCCTGGGAGAAGGCTTCGTCCTGCTCTATCCACGGCGGAAAAGCCCATCGGCCCTGCTGCCCATGCCGGCTTACCCCAAGCTGTTGGTCACCTTTCGCCAATACGGAGATTGGCTGGAGCGCCTGGGGATCGAAAGCGTGGGCGCGCTGAACGAGGCCATCCAGGCCAGCCGCATCCGCGAGATCATCCTGGTGGCCGAGGCGCTCCACGAGCAGCAAATCGCCGAAATCGCCACCCAGATTGCCAACCTGCGAGAACACGTGCGCGTCATCTTGATCGCCGGCCCTTCCTCCTCAGGGAAGACCACTTTTTCGAAGCGCCTGGCGGTGCAGTTGATCGCACAAGGGTTGTCCCCCTTTGCCCTGGAGCTGGACAATTACTTCGTGGACCGGGATAAGACCCCGCGCGGCGAGGATGGCCAATTCGATTACGAGGCTCTGGATGCCTTGAACCGGCCGCTGCTGAACGATCACTTGCGCCGCATGATCGTCGGCGAGCGCGTCCAGCTCCCCCAATATAATTTCAAGACCGGCATGAGCGAGATGGGAGACGTCATCCAGCTCAGGCAGGACCAGATCATCATCTTAGAGGGCATCCACGGCTTGAACCCCAATTTGTTGCCCTCCATCCCGAGCGAGCAGACCTTCCGTATCTACGTCTCTTGCCTTACCCAGCTCAACCTGGACCAGCACAACCGCATTTCTACCACGGATACGCGTCTCTTGCGGCGCATCGCGCGAGACGCGCGCGAGCGGGGCTATACGGCTCAGCAAACCATCCAGCGCTGGGAATCCGTGCGGCGGGGAGAAAAGCTGCACATCTTCCCTTACCAGGAAAATACAGACGTGATCTTCAACTCGGCGCTGGTTTACGAGCTTTCAGCGCTCAAGCCGGAAGTGGAGTCGCTCCTGCGCCAGGTGCCCTTCGGAACGATCGAATATATCGAGGCCAAACGCTTGCTGACCTTCCTGGAATGGTTCTTGCCGATCGACCTGGATCTTATTCCGGATAATTCTCTCCTGCGGGAGTTCGTGGGTGGCTCGATCCTGCACGATTTCAAGCTATGGGAAGGCTCGAAGCCGCCCTTGTCTACTCCCCGGAAAAACGGGATCTCGTAAGAGGCGTTTATCCAGACGCCTGGAGGGTGGTGCGCAGCACGATTCCCAGGCGCCCAATGCCCTCGTTGATCATTTCGGGGTTGGCGTTCGAAAAATTCAAGCGCATCGTGTTGCAACCACCGCCGGTGGGGAAGAAGGATGTGCCCGGCACGAAAGCCACCTTTTTTTCTATGGCCAATTTGAGCATTTCCGCCGCATCCATCCCTTCGGGCAAGGTCGCCCACAGGAACAGGCCCCCCTGCGGGTGCGTCCACCTTACGCCCGAAGGCATGTGCTCTTCCAGGGCATCCAGCATCACGTCCCGGCGCTCGCTGTAGACGGCGCGAATGTGGCGCACGTGCTGGTCGAGGAAGCCGTCGCGGGCGACCTCGAAGGCGACCATCTGGTTGAACGTAGCCGTATGCAGGTCGGCTCCCTGTTTGGCCTGAACGAGCTTGCGGATGACCTCGGGCGGAGCAACCACCCAGGCCAGGCGAATGCCGGGGGCCAGGGTCTTAGAGAAAGTGCTCAAGTAGATCACGTTTCCCCGATAGGTGTCGTCGTGGTTGGCCCTGACCCGGCAGTCGAGAACGGCTACCGAGGGGAGGTGCTCGCCTTCATAGCGTAATTGCCCGTAAGGATCGTCTTCGACGATGGGCACACCGTAGCGGTCGGCCAGCTCTACCAGCTTTATGCGGCGCTCCAGAGACATGGTAACACCCGTGGGATTCTGAAAATTTGGGAGCACGTAGATGAACTTAGGCCCGGTGCGCAAAGCTTCTTCCAACGCATCTGTGTTCATGCCGTTCTCGTCCGAATGGACGGGCACGTACTCGACGCCATAAGCGTTCCAGGCTTGCAAGGCTCCCAAATAGGTAGGAGACTCGACCAGGACCCGGTCTCCGGGATTGATGAAGATCTTCCCAAGCAAATCCAGCGCCTGCTGGGATCCGGAAGTGACCATGATATTTTCCATGGAAACCGATATGCCATAACGCGCGGAATGGTGAGCGATCATATCTCGCAGAGGGGTATACCCTTCTGTGGCCCCATATTGAAGAGCGGTCGCGGCGTGCTCATCCAGAACTTTGTTGCAAGCTGCGCGGAATTGTTCGACGGGGAACACTTCTGGTGCGGGCATTCCACCGGCAAACGAGATTACGTCCGGGAGTTCAGTGAATTTGAGCAGTTCACGGATGGTGGAGCTGCTCATGCGCTGCGTTCTTTGGGCGTAACGGAAATCCCATGGTGTATGCATTCTTATCTCCTTGTAAAATCGAGAGAATTCACAACCAGGCCTTTAACCTGACGGTTGAGCACTTTTCTCATGATTGGGAACAATCTATTCTATCCGATTTTTCACCTCCTGACCTGGGGAAAAACTATGCGGGCCATTGAGAAGCCCGCATAGTTTTGGAATTCATTCATTTGGGGAACCGGCTCAGAACTACCGCCGGAGTGGGAAGGACGACCCGGTCGCCATTGTTTAGCTCGGCCGGTATCTTTCCGACGCTTTGCGGCGAGCCCTGGTAGACGACCAGGGGGGTGCCTTCTACCGCCGATTTCAATTCCAGGTAAGCCTGGCCGGTCAGGAAGCCCTCGCTGTCCACTGCGCAGCTCGTGATCTTGCCGATGACGCGGCCTTTCTTGTCCATCACCGGGTCTCCGTGATGAGCCATGCGCACTCCCTTCTCCATGAAGCGGAAGCGCGCTACCACCCCCTGGCGCCCCATTTCACGCTGCAGATAGGCCGAGCGCCCGATGAACCAGGGCTTGTAGGTCTTCACGTAAGATCCGAAACCGGCTTCCGCCACGCCCAGGCCGAAATCGCCGCCCATTTCGTGGCCGTAAAGGGGCAGACCGGCCTCCGTGCGGGTCGAATCGCGCGCGCCCAGCCCACACGGCAGCAGGCCGAGGGGCTTGCCGACCTCCAGCAGAGCGTTCCAGAGGGCCACGGCCTTGTCGGGATGAACGAACAGCTCGAAGGCCATTCTCTCCCCGGTATACCCGGTGCGGGAGACGACCAGGTCGAACCCGCCCACCACGGCTTCACACAGCTCGGTGCGCTTGAAACTCATGATCTGCTTGCGGGCCCGGGCATCCACACCCAGCGCCAGCAAGATATCCCGGGAACGAGGGCCTTGCAAAGCGATATCCACGCGCATATCGGCGCCTTCTTTGCGGTCGCGCAGGTTGCGCAGGGTCACGTTGCGCCCGAAAGCGCGTACCCAGGGCCGCTCGCGATCGATCAGGACGCTCCCGGAAAGCACCGCGTTCAGCCAGGCCCAGTCCTTGTCGTCGTTCGAAGCGTTGACCACCACCAGGTATTTCCCTGCGGCCCGGTGATAGACCAGGGTATCATCGATGACGTTGGCGTCCGGGTCGAGGAAGTGTGTGTAGCAAGATTCGCCGACCGCCAGACTGGCGATGTCATTGCTGCAAACGCAATCCAGGAAGACGGATGCATCGGCTCCCTCGGCCTGGTAGACGCCCATGTGAGAGACGTCGTATAGCCCGGCGGCCTGGCGGGTGGCCAGGTGCTCTTCGACTACCGAGGTATACCAGACGGGCATGTCCCAGCCGGCGAAGGGCACCATTTTGGCGCCCATCTGGCAATGGGTTTCGTGGAGGGGCGTGCAACGAATCGCGCTTTCCTTGTCTTCCCAGGTAAATTCGGGCAATTTTTCTCCATTGCCGCCCTTGGGCATGTTGATGTAGTAAGGCTTGCTGGCGGCGGCCGCTTCCCCACTGGCAGAAGTGACCGGTTTGGCCTGCGATTCCAGCACCAACACGGGCCCGGGCAGCTTGCGCTGGGGATCGTCGTCGAAGCCGATGTAGCCATCCGACAGGTCGCGCAGCCAGGTGGCCGCTAACCCCGACCGGCCGGCGGGCACGCTCAGGGTGAAATGGGTCGCATCCGCGCAAGTCAAGACGCCTTCCACTTCCCCTTGGGGAGTATTGAGGCAGGTGGGCTGGCTTTGGCCCGGCTTCAAGGCGCTGGCGTCGCTGCTGAAAGCGTAGTTGACGAAATGGCGGATGTCGCTGCCACTCAGGTCGTAAGCCACCCAGGCTTCTTTGGAAGCCGGCTGGTCGTCGACGAAAAAGGAATGCGGGTAGCCGTGCTTGCCGGTCGTTTCAGATACGCCGGCCGCTGCGGTGAGAGCCCGCACGCGCAGCTTGGCATCCTCCAGCACGTCGAAATCCACTTTGGCGCGTTGGGCCAGGCCCTTGCGCGTTTCCACGCTGTAAGGGGTGGTGGCCTGGAAGAGATCGGCCATGATGTCGGCGATCTTGAGCATTTCGGGCTCCTTCAAGCCGCGTTGCGTGGCCCAGGGGGTGCCGAAGCGGATGCCGGAGGAGTAGAGCGCGGTTTTATCGCCGGGGATGGTGTTGCGATTGAGGACGATGCCGGCCACGTCCAGAATGCGGGCGGCCTGATCGCCTGAGAGGAACGTGCCGTCCGGGCCGACCACGGTCTTGCAGTCGAGGTTGGCCATGTGGGTGTTGGTGCCGCCGTAAGAGATGCGCATGCCGCGCTCTTTGAGCCGGTTGGTCAACGCCAGGCTGTTCTTGATGATCTGGCCCTGGAGCTGTTTGAATTGCTCCGTGCGCGCCAGCTTGAAGGTGATCGCCAGCGCCGCGAATACGTGCACGTGGGGGCCGCCTTGCTCACCGGGGAAGACGGCTTTATCCAGCTTCTTGGACAGGCCGGCGTCGGTGGTGAGGATGCAGGCGCCGCGGGGGCCGCACAGGGTCTTGTGGGTGGTAAAGGTGATCACGTGGGCGTGCCCGAGCGGGGATGGAACGACCCCCGCCGCAACCATGCCGGCGATGTGGGAGATATCCGCCATGAGGTAGGCGCCCACGGAATTGGCGATGGCGCGGAAGCGGGCCCAGTCCGGCACCCAGGGGTAGGAAGAGTAGCCGGCGATGATCATCTTGGGCTTGTGCTCCCTGGCCAGGGCCTCCACCGCATCGTAATCGATTTGCTCGGTAATGGGGTCTACGGCGTAGTGCAAGGCGTTGAACCATTTCCCGGAGCGGTTGACCGACGATCCGTGGGAGAGGTGCCCCCCGTGAAGCAGGTTCATGCCCAGGATGGTGTCTCCCGGATTGATCAGCGCCGTGTAGACGGCGTTGTTGGCGGGTGCGCCGGATAAGGGCTGCACGTTGGAATAGATCGCGTCGGCGGAGAGACCGTTGGCGGCAAAGGCTTCCGCACAGCGGCGGCGGGCCAGCGATTCGACCACGTCGGCGTATTCGACGCCCTTGTAATAGCGGGGGTCGGCGTAACGGCGGTAATAGGCCAGGCGAGCGGGGTAATCCAGGATTTCCTCTTCACTCATCCAGCGGGTATTTTCGTCAGGGTACCCCTCTGCATACACGTTTTGAAAAACCGACCCGAGCGCCTCGCGTACGGCGATAGGGGCAGTGCTTTCGCTGGGGATCAGGATCAACTTTTGATTCTGGCGTTCGCTCTCAAGCTGGATCAATTGATAAACGTCCGGATCAAGATTTGCCAGCTTGTCATGGAATAAAAAATCTGTCATGGGCAATCTCCTTGCAGGTTACGAAGTTTATTTTTAAAACAAAATAACCAGAAACAATCCTTGTGCTATAGCCCGTCCATCTTTGTGCAAGATGTTCGATAAGATTGTCAACCCTCGGGTTATTAAGCGCATCGGTCCTTGTTCCTGGCTACTGCAATGTATAAATGGAACTGTTCTACGCCGTCCCTTGGCGGCCTGCTCGGGCTATTTTATTTTAGTCCTGGCCTACCCGTGGGTCAAGACCCCAATTGTAAGACAACCTGTTATTGCGCTGCGAGTCGCCCCTTCATCCAATCGAGAGTGAACGCGAGCACCTCGGATTTTTCCGGCTCGTTATGCGTTTCGTGATAAAAGCCCTCCCACAGCTTGAAAGTGCACCCCGGCGCTTGTTGGGCAAACTGGCGGGAGGCCTCCGCGGAAACCAGGCGATCCTGGCTGCCCTGCACGATCAGCAGCGGCAGGGGAAACTCAGCCGCGTGGGCCAGCGCCCATTCTCCGGCTTGCAGGAAATCCAGCCCGAAACGGGCCGATACGCGGTCGTGAACGAGGGGATCTTGCCGGTAAGCCGCGGCCACGCTGGGATCGCGGGAAAGCCCGCTCAAGTCGAGGCCGTTGGACATTTGCAGGGTGGGCCACAATGAGTACATGAGCTTGCCCAGGGATAATTTCCAGGAGGGGAGCTTTTCGGCGGCTCTCAGGCCGGGGGAAGTGGCGACCACCCCGGCCAGGGCAGGCCGCCGGCGCAGGACGAAGTTGATCACCAGGTTCCCGCCCAGGCTGTGGCCGTAGAGAAAGCAGGGTTTGGCCGGGTAACGCTGCCGGGCGTCTTCCAGGAAATGGCCGATATCCGCCATCATCGCATCGAAAGAGGGAGAATGGCCGCGCAGGCCCCCTGAACGGCCATGCCCGCGCAGGTCGAAGGCGAGGAGGACGAAGCCGGCCTGCGTGAGCGCCTCGGCCACCTGGACGTAGCGCCCGCTGTGCTCTCCCAGGCCGTGCACCAGGCAAACGATCCCCAGCGGCCCGGTCGAAGGAGACCAGCCCTGGGCGAAAAGGTTGACCCCATCTTGCGCGTTCCACGAAAATTCGAAGTGTTGCATAGGATAATCCCCTCCAGGCTGACGATTGAGTGTATTTCCCGGTGTTTGGGCAGGCAGTGAGCTTGTTCGTGGGCGCCAATTTCCGCTATAATGCTATCAAATTCCGGCGCCCTTTGCGAGTCTCAGTTTAGTTGATCTGCCGGAAATAGACAAGGCGATTGCGCTCTTGATCTTCTATCCAAGGAGGGGTGATGCCTACCTGGAACGAGCTGTTCAAGCAAGAAGAATACCGGTGGCAGGATCCTCATCGAAGTGTGGTCGAGCTGGTCGGCAGGCTGAGCGACCGGCCCGGACGGGAAATCCTCGACCTGGGCTGCGGCGCCGGGAGGCACCTGGTTTACCTGGGGTCCCTGGGCTTCAGCGTGCACGGAATGGATCTCTCCGAAAATGGGCTGCTGCACACGCGAGCCTGGCTGTGGGCGGAAGAGCTGCCCGCCTGGCTGGTGAAGGGCGACATGACTTGCCTGCCTTATCAGGATGACAGCTTCGACGCCGTGATCAGCATCCACGTGATCTTTCACAACCCGCTGGCGAAAATGCGCGACTCCATCGCAGAAGTCTACCGCGTCCTCAGGCCGGGAGGGTTGGCGCTGCTCACCTTTCAATCCACGCGCAGCTACCGGTACAAGAGCGGGATAGAGATCGAGCCGGGTACTTTCATCCCGGAAAATGGCAGCGACAATGGCATCCCCCACCATTTCAGCGACCTGGAGGAGCTGGGCCGAGAATTCAAGACCTTCATCGTGCGCAAGGTCGAGCTGGACGAGCGCCGAGGAGAAGAGGGGGACCTGAGCAGCCATTGGGTCGCCCTGGTGCAGAAACCCGAATGACGATATGAGTGATGAGCTGGATCTCGCATTTCACCCGCTGACTCCTGAAGCATGGCCCGATCTCGAGGCGCTGTTCGGGAAGCGCGGCGCGTGCGCCGGGTGCTGGTGCATGTTTTGGCGCCAGACGTCCAGGCAGTTCGCGGAGATGGCCGGAGAAAATAACCGGCGCATGTTCCAGGCCATCGTCGAGGGCGGAGAGGCGCCCGGCATTCTGGCTTACTGGGGGGAACAGCCGGTGGGGTGGAGCGCGGTGGCGCCTCGGGAGCGCTACGTTCGCCTGGAACGCTCCCGCGTCTTGAAAAAAGTGGACGATGAGACCGTCTGGAGCATCCCGTGTTTCTTCGTGGCGCGCGCCTTCCGCCGTAAGGGGGTTACGCGCGCCTTGCTGCAGGCGGCCGTAGAGCTGGCCCGCCAGAATGGCGCGAAAAATCGTGGAAGGCTACCCCATCGCGCCCAAAAAGGATAAAGTCCCGGATGTCTTTGCTTATACCGGGTTCCTCAGCGCCTTCCAATCCGCCGGCTTCGTCGAGGTAGCGCGTCGCTCGGAAACCCGTCCTATTATGCGCTTCTACATCTAAAGAAATATGGAAGAGAGTTCAACTCCTAAAAACCCGGCAACCCTCCCGGAGACGAAAAAAGCACAGGGCTGCTCAGCTCAGGTATTGGTGGTGGCCCTGTTCGTGTGGATGCTGGCATTGACGGTTGGTAACCAGATGTTCGCGTGGCTGGTGGACCAGACGGTTTTTGAAGGCATCCTGCTCAATTACACCTCACTGCGCTTCGGCATAGCCCTTGTCTATGCGTTGGCGCTGCTTTTCCCGCTGTTGTTTTCCAGGAACAGGCTGAGGGCCTCTCCTTACGCTCCCGTCTATTGGACCTGGCTTTGGGCGGCGGTTTTTATTGTGCTGGTAGCCCCGGTGAGGTTGGCGAGTTTAACCGATTTCCAATTGGCCAACTGTCTCCAAATCCTGGGGGCGGCCGTGTATATCTTCTGGCTGCAATTCTGGCTGCGACGCTCCCACGAGCCTGACTTGCGCGCCATCCTGATTCCCAGCCGGCGGGGCCTTCCCCTGGTATTTCTCCTTTGCGGCGTGCTGGCGGTTCCCTGGGTGTTGTGGGGAGCGTTAGGCTCTCCCCTGGATAGCTTATTAAATCTCGTGGCCGCGCTCCTGTTGGGTGGGTCGGCGGCGC
This sequence comes from uncultured Chloroflexia bacterium, assembly GCA_963702935.1. Classification (GTDB taxonomy): domain Bacteria; phylum Chloroflexota; class Anaerolineae; order Anaerolineales; family Anaerolineaceae; genus DAOTWA01. Next base: position 4,288,561 of record OY969772.1, on the reverse strand, counting down.
TGACGTTGGGCATCTTGCCGAAAGAATATCCTCCGGCTTCGGGGCCGTCTTTCCCTCTGATTGTGCTGGCGGCCATGCTGACACTGGCCGTCATGGCCACCGGCTTTGGGAATGAGGGCCTGGCGTGGGTGCTGGCCTTTTGCTTGCCGGTGCTGGGGTGGCTCCTGGCGGAGCTGGCCCGCTCCGGCTCTTCCGCCGGCCAAACGGGGGGCTGGCTGTGGATGGCTGCCCTGATCGGCCTGGCCGCGGCCATCCCGTTGATGGGAGTGGACCCACTCGGCCTGACAATGATCCTCAACGCGGACCCCAAACAGTTGGTCTATTGGGTGAACCTGGGATTGGTGGTCACCGTCTCTCTGGAGGTTTTGGCGGGGATCGCGCTGGTCTTTTTAAGACCCAGGATCCAGCGTCTCGTGGAGGCTCCCAACCTGGTCTGGGCTGCTCTGCTGGTCTGGCTGGCGGTGTTTGGCGCGTACTTTTTGAGCGGGCAGCCGGGCTTCTACGGCGACCGCCTGTTCGTGATCATGAAAAGCCAGGCAGACGTTTCGGCGGCGGCCAATATGAAGGATTACGACCAGCGCCGTGCGTACGTCTATCAGACGTTGGTCGATCAGGCCAACACGACCCAGGCGCCCCTGCGCGCGGTGATGGATCGCTTACACATTGCCTATACCCCTTACTACCTGGTGAACGGCATAGAAGTACAGGGCGGCCCGCTGATACGCGCCTGGCTATCCAGCCAGCCCGAAGTCGACCGGGTGCTGAATAACCCCGAGCTGCGCCCCCTGCCCGAAGCGTCTCCTGCCAATACGGGCGATCAGCCGGCGCCCACCTCGCCGCCCTGGAACCTGACCTTGATTGGGGCCGACCGCGTTTGGGGGGAGCTGGGGATCACCGGCCAGGGCATCGTCGTCGGGCAATCCGACACGGGCGTGCAGGGGGACCATCCCGACCTGAGCGGAAATTACCGCGGTCTGAACGGCCAGAACGACTACAATTGGTATGATCCCTGGTATGGCAGCTCAGCGCCGGTAGACGCCAGCGGCCACGGCACGCATACGCTGGGAATCGCGGTGGGCAAAACGACGGGCATCGCGCCCGGCTCGACCTGGTTTGGCTGCGTTAACCTGGCCCGCGACCTGGGGAATCCGGCATATTACCTGGATTGCATGCAATTCATGCTGGCTCCTTTCCCCGAGCATGGCGATCCGCTCAAAGACGGCGACCCGACCCGCTCGGCGAACGTGATCAATAATTCGTGGGGATGCCCCTGGATAGAAGGCTGTGACGCAGACGCCCTCCTGCCGGCCGTGCAGGCTTTGCGCGCGGCGGGGATCTTCGTGGTCGCTTCGGCGGGGAACGACGGTGATACCGGCTGCGGCACGGTGCGCGACCCGATTGCCCTGTATAAAGAAGTCTACTCGGTGGGGGCTATCGACAGCGACAACCAGCTGGCTTCCTTCAGCAGCCTGGGACCGGTGATCGCCGACGGCAGCGACCGGGTGAAACCGGACATCGTCGCTCCGGGGGTAGACGTTTTATCCGCTTATCCGGGGAGTACTTACGAAGCCTTGAGCGGCACCTCTATGGCCGGGCCGGAAGTGGTGGGTGTGGTAGCTTTGATGTGGTCGGCCAATCCGGCCCTGATCGGCGACATCAGCCAGACCGAGGCCATCCTGGATAAAACGGCGGCTCCCTATACCGGGAAATATCCAACCTGCGTCAACGGCCAGGCTACTCCTAACGATGGGGTGGGCTATGGTCGCCTGGACGCTTATGCGGCCGTAAAAATGGCGCTGGAGGCAAAATGACCGCCTGCACGCGCCCGCTCGCAGGCCAGACTGGCTCAGATTGAAACTATTGACCACAGGAGGGGTTTAACTTATTGACCCCGAAAGTAGGAAAGTCATCGTGACAGAGCTCAATGATGAAATCTTGCTAACGCGTGCATCGCAAGGGGATTCTGAAGCTTTCGGAGCTTTGTACGAACGCTACGTAAACCGTATTTACAACTATATTTATTATCGAACCGGCAGTACCAAGGACGCCGAAGATCTGACTTCGCGGGTATTCTACCGGGCCATCAATAATATCGGTAAGTATCGCCAGATGGGCGTGCCTTTTTCGGCCTGGCTGTACCGGATCGCGCATAACCTGGTGGCTAACTGGCACCGTGACAACGGGCGCCGGCAGGAAGTGCCCCTCGAAGACAACAGCGACCTGCGTCCCAAAGGCGAGCACCTGGAAGTCACACTGGTTCACAATCAAGAGTTGGAAGTCATGTTAAAGGTAATCCGCAAGCTCCCCCCCGACCGCCAGCAGCTCCTGATCTTAAAATTCGTTGAAGGGCTATCGAATGCCGAGGTTGGCACGATCATGGGCCGCAGTGAAGGAGCGGTGAAAAGTCTCTATCATAGAACTTTATTGGCGTTGCGCGATGAAATCGAGAAGAAGGAGCATGGAGAGGGATAAATGAACACACCCTGGATGCGAGCAAACATCAATTCGGAGATGGTAACGCAATTGGAGTCATCCCTTCAGGGCTCATTGCGCCCGGTCAATCCTGACCCGGCGTTTGTGCATCAACTGCGTTATCGCCTTTTAACCCCACCCGGTACGGCCCTGGACAATGAGGCCGACCCGATCGGTCCGGCCTTGTTGGTGGGAGGAAGCATCCTGGGAATCGCCGTTTTTCTGGTGATCGCACGGCAGTTGGTGCTGCTGGTGCTTTCTTTGTTGAATATCCCCCGGAGTACGGGCGAAATTGGCTGAGCTTCAGGGATTAATCGAGGCCTAATTTTTTGACCAACGCTTCCCGGGTGGGCTCGACCAGGATGTCCCCATCGGGAAATACGATGGTAGGCACGCTGCGAAAGCCCTTGTTGACTTTGATTACGTAGGCTTCGGCGTCGGGGTCTTCATCGATATCGATCCATTGATAAGCAACGTGATGCAGGTCGAGGTAATTGCGCGAGCTGCGCGACGAACCGCACCAAAGCGTGCCGTAGAAGAGTATCTTCTTTTCGTCTGTCTCCACTGTGATCCTCCAAGTTAATCGGTGTTGCGATGTCCTGGCTCAATCTTGCTGCAAGCCCACATCGGGAACGTCTTTTTCTATCCCCAGCGCATTCATAAGGGCGTAAACGTCACGAATCAAGTCAACCTCAGCGGGCAGATGGTGTTCTCCATCCACGCGCATGAGGAAATGCTGCGATACCTTTTGGGCCAGTGGGGGAGTATCCGGGCGATCCACGAGGAGCTTCAGCACATCCAGGGCGCCGAGAGGGGGGAGCTTCATCCCCGACCCTGTGAGATACTCGCCGGCGATAATCCCGGCCGCGCGGCGGGCGCACACCCTGGCCATGCCCTCGTTGCCTTCCCCCCGGGCGCGTAAAGCCCGCTCGATTTCTTTATCGAAGGTGGATTCCCAGGTTCGAGAGGCCATCTGGTTATTTTACCGCACTCCATCGCGCGTGAAGATTACATTTTGAGAGCAGCAGGCGAGCGTCACTCAGGCCAGGGAGAATGGCGCTCCCCGGCCGGTGACGGATCCTCCTGGCGGCTCGCGCCGGGAGCCTTACAGAGTAGAAACCCCTTTGCGGAATAGAAAGAAGAAGAGCTTACCCCACCAGGGTGCTGCGCACCCAATCGCCGATCAGCCAATAGCGGAAATCCTGTCCCTGGTTGCACTGGATGGCCCCAACGATGCCATACACGATGGCGACGAGCGGTAATAGCGTGGCGGCAAGAGCCAATGGATACAGGATCACCCCAATGCAAATGGCGGTGAGCACGCCCGCGATGGCCCATAGAATGCCCGCCAGTATTCCGCCCCCGATCCACAGGATGATCTGCATGAGCATGGATCGCAGGGATTGGTAAGCCACGTAACGCGAGCGGTCTTTGTAGATCAGGTAAACGATCAAGGCCCCTACCGGCCCCAGGAAGCCCGTGACCAGGTTCAAAAGCACACTCAAGTGCGCCAGCATGGCCCAGGTACGCTCTTCGGACGGGGAGAGGGGCGGATATACGGGGGGTGGGGAGCTGGGTGGTTCAACAGTCATAGCATTCTCCTTGAAAAAGTGAGGAAGAAAACAACATTAAAGTATAGCTTAAAAATACGGCGGATTGGATCACAAAAAGAGCCTGGACGCCTCCAGGCTCTTTCTTAATAATGCCAAAACCTTGGAGGTGGGGCTGAGCCCAACCCTGATTCTTCACGAAGTTCGAGATTACAGGAATTTCCACGTAGTTCCCCTGGTAGGCCTTGATCCCCCAGTAGATGCTGATAATGAAACCAACCGGGCCAATGCAAAGGCCGATGAAGAAAGGCGCGGTTACCGAAGCCAGCACAACGTAAATGACGCCCCAGATCAACGCTTGCACCGTGTGCGCCTTAATAAAGGGACGATTTTTCTTGTCTTCGAGGAGTAGTAAAACGATAGGAATGATTGGCGTCAAAACATAAGCGAGTAGCGCCCATAGTTTATCGTCGCTGGTGATATCGCTGGTGGACTCATCTGCTCTGTCATTTGCGGATTCTCCTTATTCAAAATGGATTAAATTGACCCGAATATATCTAATAGGCTGTGATACCTTGTATTGTACAGCACCTTTAAATAATTGCAAGCGTTTAGCGGAAGCATTTTCCGAAGTTGAGAACGAGATGTGCTAAAATTCCAGCTATGAATAAGCGCGTGGTTTTTATGGGGTCTCCGGAATTCTCCCTGCCCACCTTACGAGCCCTGGCGGAGTATTACGTGGTGGTCGGCGTGGTGACCCAGCCGGACAAGCCCGCCGGCCGGGGGCGGGCGTTGACGCCACCGCCGGTCAAACGGTTGGCCGAGGAGCTGGGCCTGGCGGTCATCCAGCCCCAGCGGCTGCGGGAGACGGGGGCCATGGAGCAGCTTCAGGCCTGGCAGCCCGATCTCATCGTCGTGGCGGCTTTTGGGCAGATTCTGCGCCAGAACGTGCTCGACCTGCCCCCTTGGGGCTGTGTCAACGTGCACGCATCCTTGCTTCCGCGCTGGCGTGGCGCAGCTCCTATCCAGGCTGCCATTCTAAACGGGGACGTAGAGACGGGCGCCACGATCATGCGCATGGACGCCGGTGTGGACACCGGCCCGCTGCTGGCTCAGCGCCCGCTGGCGATCTCCCCTGAAGATACCGCCGGGAGCCTGAGTCCGCGCCTGGCGGAGCAGGGGGCGGCTTTGTTAATCAGAGACCTTGCCCGCTTATCTGGAAGGCCGGCTCCGGCCGGAGCCGCAGGACGAGAGCCGCGCCACGTACGCCTCCATGCTAAAGAAAGAGGACGGCCGGCTGGATTTTGGCCGGCCGGCCGAGGAGCTTGCCCGCCGGGTGCGAGCTTTTAATCCCTGGCCGGGCGCCTTCGTGCCCTACCGGGGAGAAAACCTGAAGATCCACCGGGCGCACGCCGAGGAAGGCAACGCCGCTCAAGCAGGCCGCACTTTTATTCTGCATGGCTGGCCGGCGGTGGCAACCGCGCGCGGGTTTTTAGTGCTGGACGAAGTTCAACCGTCTGGGAAAAAGCCCATTTCCGGGAAAGACTTCCTGAACGGCGCCCGGGAGTGGGAAAGTTGACCCTGCGCCGGGCCACAATTTTTACCGATGTCTACCTTCGATCGAAAGGAACCCAAGACTAGAATGCCCTCATTCACGATTACCTTCGTGCGCCATGGAAAATTCTACGGGGAACGCCGAGGGTCAATATCAAGGCCAGAGCGAATATCCACTCAGCAAGCTGGGATTGGAGCAGGCCCGCCATCTGGCGGCGCGCCTGAAAGCTGAAAAGGCCGCCTACGGGCACATCATTTCCAGCCCGCTGGAGCGCGCTAAATGCACTGCCGAGATCGTCGCCGAAGCGTTGCGCCTGGAGGTAGAGCTGGACCCTGAATGGATGGAACGCGATAATGGACTCTATTCCGGATTGACGGGCGACCAGGTGGATGAACGCTATCCGCATTCCTCGCCGAATAACCCCTACCAGCCGTTTGGGGTGACCGGCGAAAGCGATTGGGACCTGTTCCTGCGCGGGGGAAGCGCGCTGCAAAAACTGCTGCGTCGCCCGGCCGGCAGTTACCTGGTGTTTTCTCACGGCGGCCTGTTGAATTGCGTGATTGCGGCCCTATTGGGCATTCCTCCGCAGGCGAAAGGATATGGGCCACGTTTTCGCCTGGATAATACCGGTTTGTCTACCTTCACCTACTATCCTGAGATCCACCAATGGAACGTGTTGAGCGTGAATGATACGGCCCACCTGCGCGGCCTGAGACACCTGGAAGAAATCGTGGAAGAATAAGGCCATCCCTGGAGGCGAGTTTTGCGAGTGTGTAAATGCGCTTTTTGACTTACGGAACGGGAGCAATTGGGACCTATATTGGCGGTAGCCTGGTTATAGCGGGGCAGCCAGTCGTGTTCGTGGAGCGCCCAGAAGTGGCGGGGGGCCTACGCGAGCACGGGCTGCGCCTCAAGCTGGACGGCTCCGAGCAGCGCATCGACGCCCCCCTGGTGGCCGGCTCGATCGAAGAAGCCCTGGTACACGGCCCCTTCGACGCGATGATCCTGGCAATCAAGTCTTACGATACCGAGGCAGCCTTGCAGATCCTGGCTCCCTACCGGGTGGCGTTGCCGCCCATCCTCAGTTTTCAGAACGGCGTGGACAATGAAGGCTTGATCGCCGGCGCGCTGGGAGAGGAGGCGGTCATCGCGGGGACGGTAACCTCGGCCGTAGGCCGGCGGGCGCCGGGCAACATCGTGCTGGAGCGCAAGCGCGGCGTGGGGGTGGCCGGCGGGCACCGGCTGGCGGGAGCGCTGGCAGCCAGCCTGGATGCGGCCGGATTGAACGCTCGCCTTTACCCCAACGCGGCGGCCATGAAATGGTCCAAGATGCTGACCAACTTATTGGCGAACGCAGTCCCGGCGATCCTCAACATGACCCCCGGGGAGGTTTTCGCGGACGCGCGCCTGTACCGACTGGAAGTCCTTCAATTACGTGAAGCGCTCGGGGTTATGAAAGCGCTCAGGCTGCGCCCGGTGGATTTGCCCGGCACGCCGGTGCGACTGCTGGCCTGGGCCATCCAGGGGCTGCCGCCTTCCCTTTCGCGCCCTCTGGTTGGACGAGCGGCGGGCAAAGGCAGGGGCGGAAAAATGCCTTCTTTCTACATCGACCTGCACGGAGGCAAGGGCAAGAGTGAAGTGGCCTTCCTGAACGGCGCGGTAGCCAGGCACGGCGCAGAGCTGGGGTTGGCGACCCCGGTCAACCAGACCTTGACAGACACGCTCATGGCTTTGACCCTTGGAAGGATGCCCTTGGAAGAATTCGATCATCGCCCCGCACGGCTGCTGGCTTTGTTCGAAAGTTGAGCGCCGGATAATTTAGAAGATCACGGGAGGAGAAAATCATGCCCGACCCAAAAGATTTCGCTCGTTACCTGGCCAACGTCCAGGATGAAGTGGACAGCGCGGCCCTCTACCGAAGCATGGCGGAGGCCAGCCCCCAATCCCAATTGGCTCAGGTGTATCGGCGCATGGCGGAAATGGAAGAGGCTCACGCCGAATACTGGAAGAAGCTGATCCGCGAGGGGGGTGGAACGCTGCCCGCTAACCTTGTTCCAGGCTGGCGCACGCGGGTCTTGATCTGGGTGGCCAAACGCTTCGGTCCGCAAACGGTCGTATCGGGTGCGATGAACCGGGAGCGGGATGGCGCGCGCAGCTACCTGGCGCAGCCTGAAAGCCGGGATACGGCTATGGCAGGAGACGAGCAGTCCCACGAGCGCCTGCTGATGAGCATTGCGGGTGGAACCGGTAAGGGCATGGAAGGGGGACTGCTGGCCCAGATGGAAGGCCGCCACCGCGCCGGAGGAGGGAACGCCTTGCGGGCAGCCGTGCTGGGCGCCAACGACGGCCTGGTGTCGAACTTGAGTTTGGTGATGGGCGTAGCCGGCGCCAATCTGGCCGGCAGCTCGATCTTGATCACCGGACTGGCCGGGCTGCTGGCCGGGGCAGGCTCGATGGCCCTGGGGGAATGGCTTTCCGTGCAAAGCTCGCGTGAGCTTTATCAGCACCAGATCAGCATCGAAGCGGACGAGATCGCCGAAACTCCCAAAGAAGAAGAGGAAGAGCTGGCTTTGATCTACCAGGCCAAAGGGCTGCCGGAAAGCCAGGCGCAAAGCCTGGCGGCGCACATCATGGCCGACCAGGCCGGTTCGCTGGATACGTTGGCGCGGGAAGAGCTGGGCGTGGACCCCCAGGAATTGGGCGGCTCGCCCTGGGAAGCTGCCCTGACCTCCTTCTTCCTGTTCTCGGTGGGTGCGATCATCCCGGTGGCGTCTTTTATCTTTACGGGAGGGATGACGGCCGTCATCATCAGCCTGTCGGTCAGCGCCATCGGCCTGTTCATCATCGGGGCGAGCATCACTTTATTCACGGGCAGGAATTTCGTCCTGTCCGGCCTGCGCATGGTGCTGTTTGGCCTGCTGGCCTCGGGGTTGACCTTTGCGATCGGACGGTTGATCGGGGTCTCTATTAGCGGTTGAGGGTTTGCGCATAGCCATTAGGATTAGAGGGAGACAGGATGACGACGCCTTATTGGATTTCCGATGCTGTTTTTTACCAGATTTTCCCGGATCGATTCGCCAACGGCGACCCCACCAACGATCCTCCGAACGGGCTGCCCTGGGACGCGCTTCCCACCGTGCACGGGTTTCAGGGCGGGGATTTGCGCGGCATCCTGCGCGAGTTCGATTATTTACTCGACCTGGGAGTGAATGCCCTTTATCTGAATCCGATTTTTCGCTCCCCTTCCACGCACCGCTATAACACCACGGATTACTACCAGATCGACCCCAAATTGGGGAACCTCGAAGATTTCCACGCGCTGATCGACCTGGCGCATTCCAATAATGTGCGCGTGATCCTGGACGGCGTGTTCAACCATTGCGGGCGGGGCTTCTTCGCCTTCAACGACCTCCTCGAAAACCAGGAACAGTCTCCCTACCGGGACTGGTTCCACGTAAAGAAATTCCCGATCGACGCTTACTCGCCCGGTGAGGCGCAGGATTATGAGGGCTGGTGGAACTTGAAGAGCCTGCCGAAATTCAACACGGGCAACCAAGACGTGCGCCGGTACATCCTGGACGTCGCCCGTTATTGGATTGGGCAGGGCGCGGACGGTTGGCGGTTGGATGTGCCCAATGAGATCGACGACGATACCTTCTGGGCGGAATTCCGCCAGGCAGTGCGCTCCGTGAACAGCGACGCCTATCTGGTCGGGGAGATCTGGGAAATCAACCCACGCTGGGTGGGAGACGGCCATTTCGACGGTCTCATGGATTATCCTCTGCGGGAAGCCATCCTGGGCTATTTGGGTGGGAAGACTACGGCCTCACAGTTCGGGGAGAAGGTCGAAGAATTATTGAAAGTCTATCCGCGGGAGAACGCCTATTCCATGCTCTTGAGCCTGGGCACGCACGATACCGAGCGCGTGTATACTCTCTTGGGTGGAGAACTAAATAAGGTGCAATTGGCCTTTACGTTCCTGTTTGCTTACCCGGGCGCGCCGGCCATCTATTATGGGGACGAGATCGGACTGGAAGGTGGCAAGGATCCGGATAACCGGCGCACTTTTCCCTGGGAGGCTTCACAGTGGAAGGTCGAGCTGCGGGAGCTGGTGCAGCATTTGATCGCCCTGCGCAAGCAATTCCCGGCCCTGCGCAGGGGAGAATATCTTCCTCTTTTGGCGGATGATAAACGCGGCTGTTACGTGTTCGCCCGCAAATTAGGAGAAGAGAAGATCCTGGTGGCGCTCAACGCCAGCGGAACGCGGCGCAGCTTGCAGATTCCCGTTGGAGGGCTGGGGCTTCCGGATGGAAGGATCCTCCGCGACCTGTTAGGCAAGGGGGAATTCATCGTGGCTGGTGATAAAGTGAGCGTGAGCGTCGAGCCGTGGAGCGGCGCCTGGTTATCCTGACCGCCTGAAATCCTTGAATTTGAAGGCGCGTTGCAGGCGATTTTCTCCCACCACGCTGATCACCTCCCAGGCGGGTAGTTGGGCCAGGTAATCCTCCAACTCAGCCGGGGAGAGGGGAGCTTCCCCGGCCGTGAGTGGAGCGAACTCGAGATCAGATAATCTTCCCATTTGGTACCTTTCTGATATAATATCAATATTATAATGTTTGTCCAAAAACAATTCAATTTACTCTCGCCTTAACCCGTTAAGGTCAAAAGCCCACCGCCAGCACAACAATCACAGAGACAGTTCTACTAAGCAGACAAGAATTATCGGCTACAGAAGCCTGATTTCACGTTGCAATATTAATCAGGCTGGATGTGCAGGAGATTTATGTTCGCTGCGAAGTCGGCTGTTCCATCTATTGGTGATGTTCTCCCTATCCGATTCCCTGTTTTGGAAGAGGCGGCTGATAAAGGTATCACTTTAATAACTGCTCCTGCCGGATATGTCCCTGCAGCAAACCTGGCGGCGGTGCTTCACGAACGAAGCCGGCCGGTGCTTTGGTTGCGCCTCGACCCTGATGACGGCGACCCGGCCACCTTCCTGTTGTCGCTAATTTCGGCTGCACAATGGCTTTTTCCCGGTCTTGGCCAGGAAACCATCGAATATATGCAAAGAAAACCGGGACCCATCTATGGCTGGCCGCCGTTGTTTTCCCATTTAGCCTGGGAATTATCCAGAAACCTATCCGATTCAGGCGCTTTGGTGCTGGAAGGAATCGACCATCTGAGCGGATCCTGGCCAACCCTGGGGTTGTTTGTGCTGCAAATCCTGCGAGGGCTGCCGGGGAGCATCGCTTGTATCCTGGTTTCCAGCAATCGCATCCCGTCCGGCCTGATGCCTCCGGAGACGGCCAGCCGGGGGGCGAATGAGCTGCGCATAGACAATAGAGTCGCGAAGACGGTCGCCGATACGATCCACCTGGGGCTTGTAGATGAGCTCGTTTACAGGGCAGTCGATCTGGTTGGGGGGCGCCCGGTGTTGTTGCACGGCCTTTACGGAGCCTGCGAAACCCTCGGGGCCGCATACGTCCAGCACGTATTGAGGCGTTCGAGAAATACTAACGAGCTTTTGGCCAGGATCGCCCAATCATTTTTGACGATAGTGGATGGGGATGCTTTAAAAGCCCTCTCTTTAGCGGTCGAAATAGGGTATGTCCATCCAGCCTTTCTGGAAAAAGTGCTGGGAAGTGGAGGGCTACCCATCGGACCCTGGTTCCAGCCGCTGGCGGATGGGTGGATGCGCCTGCACCCAGTCTGGTCACCCAGCTTGCGGGTCGCTTTGAGGAAGAGGGTCAAGCTAGATCCAAGCACTCTTCGGGATGCCGCCGATTATCTGGTGAAGCAAGAATCTGTTGAGCAGGCTGTGAGATTGCTCTTCCAGTCCAGCTATTTTTCGGATGCCTCCGAAATGATCGCTGGTTATTCACGCGCATTAATGGATCGAGGCCAGTGGGATACTCTGAGCGACTGGCTGGGCCGGTTGCCTGCCGAGGCGTTGCACAACCAGCCCTGGCTGCTTTACAGATCGGGCGAGCTTTATGCGGCGCGGGGAGAGATTGGCGAGGCGGAAAGGTCGTTTGCATTCGCTGCGGAGCAATTTTCTTCAAGACAGGATAGTGAAGGCGCCTGCCTCAGTTTGTTGGCCGTGAGCGCCGTGGCAATGTGGCGTGAAAAATGGGATTACGCGGGTGTATGCGCACTTGCTGCCGGCACGATTGCAGAAAGCGCCGGTCTTTCCCGCTTCGAGGGCTGGGTGGAATGGCAATTAGGCTGCCTGGCGATCCTGAGGGACAGGTATGAGGACGCTTATTCCTATTTCCACAGAGCGGGTGTTGCGGTCGAAATTACCGAGGATCACTTCATCTCCGAGCTGTTTTCCAGAACGATGGAGCTGGTAACCGACCAGCGCAATAAGCGCAGCCGGCTCGAATATCACCGGGAGGCATTGGCCGAGGCAGAGCGGGAATTCGATCAGGCGCGTGAACAATTTCAGAATTACCTCGGCTCGCTCCCGGAAAACCTGGGGACGACCTCGGGCTTATCGGGGTGGTCGCAACTCCCGTTAACGATTAAATTGGCGGCTCCTGAACAAGCCGAGAATACCTCCTTATCCCTTAAACTCGGCAACTTATGGAGCGTTTTTCGGGAAAAGCATGGACTGCAGGCTAAATCCCAGGCCCCTGAATTCATGCCCATCTTGATTACCCGTCAATCGCTTATGGAAATAAGACCTCCAGACCGGTTGGGTCTGCCAGACAGGGAACCGGACTCCCCTTCTGCGCCCGGAAAAAAGGACGAGAATACCCCCTCGGGATCGAATCTACGTGAAAATCCAGGCCCCAACGCAGAGGTCGAGCAGTCGTCCACAGGAGAGCCTTCTCAAAAGGGAGAAGCATCGAAGATTAAATTGGATGCATATTTATTGGGACAATTTCGCCTCTCCATAAATGATTACCCCATAGAACAATTTCCAGCCGGTCGAAGTAGAACGATTTTCAAGTATATCCTCCTCCATTGCGACCAAAACATCCATCGCGAAGTGCTTATGGATACTTTTTGGCCGAATGCTGGCCCCGATACGGCGCGGAACAGCTTGAACGTAGCCATCCACAGCTTACGCCAGACTTTCCAGGCGGTTACCAGGCTGCCGATCATCCTGTTCAAGAATGGTGCGTATCTCTTGAATACAGATATCGACCTTTGGTTGGATATCGAAGATTTTGAGGATCATTTAAAAAACGGCCATCAGATCGAGTTTGAAGGCCAGATTGATGAAGCCATCAAGCAATACGAAATCGCCGCAAGCCTTTATCGGGGGGACTTTATGGCCGATGAGCCTTATGAAGATTGGCCGGTGTTGACGCGCGAGCGGCTGCGCATCGCCTATCTGGATCTGTTGGATCACTTGAGCCAACTTTACTTTCACCTGGGGCAATATGCGGCCTGCGCGCAGTTATGCCAGGTGATCCTTGCCCGCGATCTTTGCCGTGAAGATGCTCATTGTCGTTTGATGCGCTGTTATTGCAAACAAGATCAACCCCATCTGGCGATCCGCCAATATCAGGAATGCGTGCAAGCGTTGCTGAATGAGCTGGACGTTTCCCCTTCACCGGCTACCGTTCAGCTTTACGAACAAATTCGGCGCCGAGAATATATTTGAGATCATTAATTGGACAATTAATACCAACATCTATCTAAATTAAGCGCCCAAAAAGTGTTTCTTAATCGAGCGGTAGTATAGTGACTAAAGTGCTGGAGGTGAGAGGGCCCGCTCACCCTTCGGAAAACTTGAGACAATCTGTTGCTATTTACTCAAGATACCCAGACCCCAAAATGAAAGGAGAGTTCGATTATGCCTTTTACAGATCCGATTGAGGTTCCTGTACCTATCGCCCCAACCATTTACGATGGCACGATGCAAGCTCATACCTTTGAACTGGCTGAGCCTGGCCTGCCAGTGACCAGTAAACTGATCCGCACTACCCAAGATTGGGGCGTGGAGGTGGACTGGGAGATGCACGGACCACTGGCGGTTTTCCTGGATGGGGATTTCCATTTGACCGCCTACATCGAATCAATTGGCCCTGGCCCTGAAATGAAGCTCCCCGGCGCAGACGTGGTGGTCAACAGCCTGAGCGCCGCACTGGCGTTCCTTGGCGTACCTCCGGTAGCGACCCGCACCTATCACGCCGTGATCAACATTCCCCCCGGAACGGTCCCGGCAGGCGCATACAAGATCGTTACACTCCTGCAGATGTATGGGCCGAGCGGCAAGTATCCTATTGCCGGATTGTGCGAAGGCCCCGTTCTGGACATTTTCGTGCCTTAACCGGCCCGAATCAAACGGCTCGCTGAAATCGCTACACTCTATCAAGGGACGCGAGAGGTGTCATTCTCTCACGTCCCTTCCATGGACTGAGCAATTTATTTTGGGAGATTAACTATGAACGTCAGGGATCCTGAGAAAACAGGTGCTGGTGCCGGGATGGTGGTCGATGATTTCAAGCTCATCTATGGCATCGGGCCGGGAATCGAAAGCCGGCTGCACCGGGCAGGCATCCGGACTTATGCTCAGCTTGCGGCGTTAATGCCTGAGAAAATTCTGTCTGTGCTCGGCAACCTGGTCGGTTTGAAGATTGAACGGATTACCAAACAAGACTGGATTGGCCAGGCAAAGAAGCTTGCAGAGACATCTGATCAGAGATCAGGTGAGCCCCTCAGCATGGACACCATTGACAGCCGGATGCGTTACGCAACCTTCACGGTAGAGTTGCTCCTCGATCAAGACAACCACGTCCGGCGCACCCGTTCGGTGCACGTGCAAAGTGAGCAGGAAGAATCCTGGGCTGGTTGGGATTGCAACCGGCTGACGGATTTCATCGGAGAACGTTCAGAAATGGCCCTCCCTCAGGTAGAAGAATCAATTATAAACGCCGGATCACGTGAAATCGGAGATTGAACCTGTCCCGCTCACCGGCGAGCTAGAATTAAAGGAATTCCAGGTTTTGCCTCTGGACGAAGCTACCCCGAAGCACGTAATATCCTATGGCAAGCCCTTCAACATCAACATGACCCTGGACCTCTCAAGGATATCTTCGCCTTCCAAGTTGCCGCTGGATTATTCCGTGGATGTAATCGCTAAAGACCTCGATGGAGGGAGGCATTTCAGTATTGGCAAGTCGGAAGGATCCTCCCTGCCGTCCGATCCTGTATTCGTGCAGGTAGAAAACGGGGATCTCCCGGAAGGATTTTACCGGTTGAAAGCTGCGGTTGAGCTCAGACCTTCAATGACAGAGCTTGTGAGAATCACTGAAATGAAAGCCGAGATTGAGGGCGGCTTGCTGCGGGTCTATTGACGTTAGTTTTCCCAGAGTCTGTCAAAATTGGTTTTCTCCATCCATTCTTGCCAAGGAGCCAACCCAGGTTCCTTTTCGCTATCGGCTTGAAGATCAAGTCTTACTTGAGGAGTATCTATGTTCAACGCATCCTTTGCGGCATTGTGAATGGCGAATTCATTGCCGGCTTCAAGAATGATGCGTTTATAAGCCGGCGGCCATTGCATCACAAAACGCCGCCCGCATTCCGGGCAATACCATTCTTCCGCCCCACTTGGGTAGGTTTGTTCCAACACGAGGGTGTGATGTTCCTGTTGTTCGCTGCGCATGACTATTTCCTTCCAACCTTACAAAAACCGGACCTGTAAGCCCAGGCCCGGCGACGAAGGTTACTTTTAAGATCAGAATCACTCGCTCCGGCAGCCTGGCAATCCTGGCCATCCCGTGAAGGTGGCTTTAGACCCATCGCTTTGCGTCCCCGGCTTTCACCGGGTTTGCCTTTTTCGGTCTATAAACTTACTATATTATTACTGTAACACAAGCGCGAGCACGTGTCAATAAAATCAATATTACAAATTTGATAACTTTTATTGATATAGGACTCGATTCTTCGGGCCTTGATTAATGCCAGGGGAGGGGCAAAATTTCATCCTGGCGGGCCTCTGAGATGGTGATCCAATCGTAATACTCATCGCCGTTCTGGATGTGCGGGAGGGCGTCCTCGAGCTCTTCACTGCCCCGGTTGACGGCGTCGGCGAAGTCGTAGCGCCCGATCATGGTGGTTTCGATCACGTAGTAATTGGCGTTGACGTCGTCGGTGCGCACGGCCATATAGGCATGCCCGGGGATGCGAATCAGGGCCGTCTCCAGGTTCAAGGCTTCTGCGGCCGAGGCGTATAAAATCGCCAGCTCGACGCAATTGCCGCTCTTTTGATCGAGCACTTCGGCGGGTAAGCGGATACGCTGGACGTCTCCCGGAGCGTAAGTGATTAGGGTACTGATGTAAGTCAGGTCGTAATCCTGGTCCTCGGCCTCCCAGATGGCCTCCAGCCGATCCCAGACGCTGCCGTCTTCGTCGTCGACGGCGCCGCCGTAGCCATCGGTCATGATGCCCGAAGAGGTATAGTCGGCGGCGGCGCGGATCAAGCCTTCGACCGCCGGATCGTTGGGGGTGACCATGGAGGCCAGCAGCTCAAAGTCTTCGTGTTGGGTGAAGCCTTCGATCGCCCAGGGGAAATCGCGCCGGCCATAGACCAGGGTATCTTGAGTTTCATCCAGGAGGACTTTCTCTTCTCCGTTGGCAAGCATCACTATCCGCAGGTGGAAGCTGGCAGGCTTTGCGACGTTCAGGTTGTCGATTTGCTCCGGGATCAGGCGAGGGTTCTGGCGCACCTCGACCTGGTCGCCGGCATCCACGTCCACGGTGTCCGCCGCCTGGTCGGTGTAACCGCTTATCTCGCTGGTCACCACGATGCGCACCGGGTCCGGATTGTCGTTGCGGATGTTGACCACCACGAAATCATCCAGCACGCTACCGTAAAGAGGATAGATAACCGTGATCAGGTTGTCGGTGTAGGTGTAATCGATGCTGATCTGGTCGGTCGATAGCGATACAGAGGGCGTCAGAGTATCCGCCGGCGCGGTAGTTGGCCGGACCTGCTGAGTTTTCTGCTTGACGACCGCGGGATGGGTAGGGGACGATGCGCGCGGGGAGGGTGCGGCGGTGGGGTTCTGGTCGCGGGGGGTGAACAAGGAACAACTCAAAAGGATCGGAAGGATCAGGACAGACAGAAAGACCTGAATCAAAGGATGTCGTGGGCCGTTCATGGGTCGCTCCATTCCAAGCTTCTGATTTGCCGGCCGCTAAAGTCCACCGTTAGGCTCGCCGTTTGTTTAGTTTTCGATACCGGATAGGGGAGAACTTAAAGAGAATCGTAGCCCTTTAAAAAGAGCCTGTCAAGCGATTGGGTGGGACGTAGTCGGAATCGTAGGAGCCTATTCCAGATAACGGCGCTGCCATTCGTAAAGCTTGTTCAGCGCCTCGATGGGGGAAAACGCATTGAGATCCAGCTTCTTGAGCTCATCGATGAGGGGATTGGTCTCCGGGAACAAGGCCAGTTGCTGGGCCTCGTTGGGGTTGATGTGCACGGCCTGGCCGGAAGAGGCTTCCAGTTGCTTGAGGATCTCCCCGGCGCGCTGGACGACCGGGTAAGGCATGCCGGCCAGTTGGGCGACGTGGATGCCGTAGGAGCGGTCGGCTCCTCCCGGCACGATCTTGTGCAAGAAGACCACTTTGCCTTCGGCCTCGCTCACGGCCACGTTGTAGTTGCGCACGCCCGGCAGCAGAGTAGATAACTGGGTCAGCTCGTGGTAATGGGTGGCGAAAAGCGTTCGAGCGCGCAAGCGGGGATGGTTGTGGATGTACTCGACCACGGCCCAGGCGATGGATACGCCGTCGTAGGTGCTGGTGCCGCGCCCGATCTCATCCAGGATGAGCAGGCTGCGCGAGGTGGCGTGGTTGAGGATGTTGGCCGCCTCGATCATTTCCACCATGAAGGTGGACTGGCCGGCGTGGATCTCGTCTTGCGCGCCGATGCGCGTGAAGATGCGATCCACCAGCCCGATGCGGGCCGAGCCGGCCGGGACGAAGCTGCCCATCTGCGCCATGAGCACGATGAGGGCGGCCTGGCGCAGGAAGGTGCTCTTGCCGCTCATGTTGGGGCCGGTGATGATGCGCACGATTTCCCCGTCCTCAAAGATGGCGTCATTGGGGACGAAGCGCTCGCCGCTCAGGCTATGCTCGACGACAGGGTGGCGGCCATCGTGGATCTCGAGGATGGACTCGGCGACGATGGCGGGGCGCACGTAGCTCCCCAGGGCGGCAGTTTCCGCCAGGGAAGCCAATACGTCCAGCTCCGCCAGGGCGTGAGAGGTGCCCAGCAAGACCGCCGCCGAGCCGGCCACCTGGCCGCACACTTCGCGAAAGAGGCGCACCTCGATCTCGCGAATGCGCTCCTCGGCATTCAACACCAGCGTCTCGTACTCCTTCATCTCGGGAGTGATATAGCGCTCGGCATTGACCAGGGTCTGCTTGCGAATGTACTCGGCGGGGGCCATCCCGGTATTCGAGTTGGTGATCTCGATGTAATACCCAAAGACTTTGTTGTAGCCCACCTTCAGGTTTTTGATGCCAGTGCGCTCGCGCTCGACGGCTTCCAGGTTGGAGATCCACTCGCGGGCGTGCTGCGAAGCCTGGATGACTCCGTCCAATTCTTCGGAATAGCTGGGGCGGATGACGCCGATGTTCTGTAAGGTGGCCGGGGGGTCCTCCTGGATGGCCGATTCTAACAGGCTCAATACTTCCTCGCACAGGCTGAAGCCCTGGGCGGAGGCAGCCAGCGCTTGCGTTCCTTCGGGGAGGAGAGCGCGGGCGGTGGGCAGACTGAGCAAGGTGCTGCGCATAGATACCAGGTCCCGGGGGCCGGCGTGTCCGGAGGCGATGCGATTGACCAGGCGCTCCAGGTCGGCCATAGGGTGCAGGGCCGCGCGCAGTTCGGCGCGCAGCATCCCGTTCTCGACGAAATATTCCACCCCGTCCTGGCGCCCGTGAATGGCTTCCAGATCCAGCAAGGGCTTGCTGACCCACTGGCGGATCATGCGTCTGCCCATGGGGGTGACGCAATGATCCAATACGCCCAAGAGCGACCCCTGGATCTCGCCTCCGCGCAGAGTTCTCGGTCAGCTCCAGGTTGCGGCGCGTGGCGGCATCCAGCACCATGAACTCGCTCAAGCTGTAAGTGTTGATGCGGGTCAGGAGCTGCAAGGCAGCCGGTTGGGTCTCTTTGAGATACTGGAGGATGGCCCCGGCGGCGCGCGTGGCAAAGGATAACCCCCGCAGGCCAAAGCCGTCCAGGGTGGCTACGTGAAACTGGGCCAGCAGGGTTTCCTGGCAACGGCCCGGCTCGAAGTGCCATTCCGGCCAGGCGGTGATGTGGCCTTGAAAGCCATTCTCGAGGGAGAGGTCGCCGGGCACGAGGATCTCCGCCGGCTTCAAGCGGGTCAGCTCGGAGCGCAGCGTGGCCAGGAGGTCGCCGCCTTTGACCTCGGTGGTGGCGAACTCGCCGGTGGTGATATCCGCGTAGGCGATGCCGGCCTGTTCCTCTTGCAAGAAGATGGCGGCCAGATAGTTGTTGACGTCGCCATGCAACAGGCCCGGCTCGACCACCGTTCCGGGGGTGACCACGCGGGTGACGCGGCGCGGGAAAAGCCCCTTCACAGGCAGATCCCCCATCTGCTCGCAGATGGCCACGTGGTAGCCTTTTTCGATCAGGCGGGCCAGGTAATTTTCCACCGCGTGGTAGGGAATGCCGGCCATGGGCACGCGCGCGCCTTTAGCCACGTTGCGGGAAGTCAGGACGATGTCCAGCTCGCGCGAGGCAATCTCGGCGTCCTGGTCGAACGTCTCGTAGAAATCGCCCAGGCGGAAGAAGAGGATCGCCTCGGGATACTGGCGCTTGATTTCCAGATATTGTTGCCGGATGGGGGTGACGTCTTCAGACATAAGGATAGGATTTGAGAGGTGGTCTAATCTGGGTGGGATTATATACCGAAATGGGAGGTTATGCAGGAAGAAGCCGGTTTTGTCCATTCTCCAACGCTTGGCCTGCGCCGAAGGCGCATAAACCCGCGTTCATTTTTGATTGCGTTTTTGAATAGCGTGGAATATAATCTAGTCACTATACTCTTTCCGGAAGGAGGAACGAATGGCAAGCGTAAGTTACGATCACGTGTTCAAGAAGTTCGGAGATTTCACGGCATTAAACGATCTAAACATCAATGTAGAGGACAAAGAATTTCTGGTTTTGGTGGGACCATCGGGCTGCGGCAAGACCACCGCGCTGCGCTGTCTGGCAGGGCTGGAAGAGGTGACCGGCGGCCGCGTGATGATCGGAGAGAACGTGGTGAACGATGTGGCCCCGAAAGACCGCGACATCGCCATGGTCTTCCAATCTTACGCGTTGTATCCCCACATGACCGTGTTCGATAACATGGCCTTTGGATTGAAGCTGCGCAAAGTTCCCAAGAACGACATCAAGCGCCGCGTCGAAGAGGCCGCTCAAATCCTGGGAATCGAACAGCTTCTCAAGCGCAAGCCCCGCGAGCTTTCCGGCGGCCAGCGCCAGCGTGTGGCGGTAGGACGCGCAATCGTGCGCGAGCCAAAAGTGTTCCTCTTCGACGAGCCGCTCTCCAACCTGGATGCCAAGCTGCGCGTCCAGACCCGGGCGGAGATCAGCAAACTGCACCATAACCTGCAAACCACCTTTATCTACGTGACGCACGACCAAACCGAGGCCATGACCATGGCTTCGCGCATCGCGGTCATGAACAAAGGCATTTTGCAGCAATTGGATACCCCTCAGAATCTCTACGATCATCCGGCCAACCTGTTCGTGGCCGGCTTCATCGGCTCGCCGGCGATGAACTTCTTCCCGGCGCACCTGCGCAAAGACGACGGCGCGCTGTACGTAGACACCGGTGATTTCTCGGTGAAGGTGCCTGAAAAGCGCGCTTCTACTTTCATGCCCCACGCGGGGAAGGAAGTCATCTTTGGGGTGCGCCCTGAGAAGATCCACACCCCGGAGTTCGCGCCGCCCGGCATTTCTGCGGAGCCCATCGAGGCAAAGGTGGATGTGACGGAATTGATGGGCAACGAAATCTTGCTCTATATGCTGGCCGGCAAGAACAGCTTCGTCGCCCGCGTGGACCCGCGTACTCGCACCCAGATCGGGGAAAAGATGCAGCTCGTGCTCGACATGGACAATTTCCACATCTTCGACCCCTCTTCGGATCAGGAGAATCCAGTCTCGGTTAATTGATCTGCTTCCCGCCAGGGAAAAGACTTTCGCAAGAGACGGATGGCGCAAGAGCAACTCTGCGCCATCCGTTTATTTTCTCGACATAACAAAGTTGATAGGTTTCTCAGAATTGGGGTAAATTGCTTGTGTAAGTTGGATAATTGTGTAAAATTTGATAAGACTATGGTGTTTCTTATTCATCAACTATGTCGAGAGCATTGTTGCCGGTAAAGGGGGGTAAATGAGGGCGGTCGGATTGTCTTGCCTGATCGCAATAATCTCGTTCGTACAAATGGGAGCCGGACGCTTATCGATTGGGCAGTCCGCTGCGCCGGATAAAATTCCTCCAAGCGGAAGTTACGCCAGCGCGTACGAAGAAAACCCTGCCGACAGCGCTTTGTATGCGGGCTGGATGGATTTGTGGCGCAACGACCTCGGCCTGTATCCGTTTTCTTTGAACGGGGTTGTTTGTGATGAAATCATGACCGGGCATTGCAAGGGGCCGCAAGTGACTTCCTTTCCGCCTGCGCCCCCCGGCTATTCCTGGCAAAAATTAACCGGTAAATTCACCTTTTCTGCTTATAGCCTGGCCGACGAGCGCGTGTTTGCCGGCTCACAAATGGATATCCCCGGGATATTGGGTCTGCAAGCCAAAGAGGATTTCCTGTATAGCATCTATGGGGTGGGGATGCAAGGCACCGGGGTGATCAAGCGCATGGACGATCATCGCACGATGCAGACCATTTACATTAAATACATCTCCGGCCACTGGGAGCTGGATGGAGAAGAAGTCCTCATCGCAGATTACTGGTACTACGCCGAGAGCGGCGCGGCCGTGCCGGCCGATCAGGTGAGCAAGATCCGCCTGGTGGACGCTAAATTCAGCATCGTCTCCGAGCCGAAGCTGACCCCCTATTTTTCTGTGGCCGCCTCAAACCGCTTCGGGATGGGCACCTGGCTGTTCGTGCCCGGTCTGGATACCTATGGGGGAATTTTTGAGGTACAGGATCGGGGAGGGGCCTTTGGCCCGCAAAGCCAGCGTTTCGACCTGTACGTGGGCAAAGAATTGGACCTGGCCCTCGATTGGCTGCGCCTGGACGACCTGCGCAAGAACCTGGTCGTCTACGTCCTCTCTCCCAATTAAGGCCTGTAAAGAAACAACTTCGTTACCCGCGGGGCAGGCGCGGCCTGAAGAAAAACCCCAGGGCCAGGCCGCCCAGCAAACTCATCCCGCCCATGGCGATGAAGGCATCTTGCCAGAAGGGTAAAGGGAAGAGGCGGATGAGCGTGTCCGAGAAGAGGAAGAGCCAGCTATCCCCTGTAAAGAAGATGCGGTGGAAATCGGTGAAAAGCTGGCTGAAATTGATGGCGACGAACACCAGGATGGCGACGATCAGGCCCACGGTAAGCCAGCCTCCCCAAGCCAGTCCGCGGCGATAGTCTCCCCACCATTTTCCAAACCAGGCCCACAGGCTCAGTAGCGCGAGGACTGCCAGCCCACCGATCCAGAACTTCAACGCCGCCTGGACCAGGTTTTTCACGTCGACCATGTGGCTCAGCTCGCGCTGGTTATACAAGGGGGAGCCGTCTGGGAAGCGCAAGTCCCCCAAATAGGAGATATCCGCGTTGTTCAACAGGTAATTCATAGCGATCCTGGACCAATGCAGGCGGTCGTCCAGGGTGAAGCCGTAGGGGTCCGCCGGAAAACCAGGGGTGCGATATTCTATCTGCGGGAATAACGGCGTCATCAAAATGCGGATGGAAGTCATCAGCAGGAGGAAAGGGATCAGGAGAGTCACGATCCAGGAAGCAGTCAGGCGAATACCCGCAGCAGGTGGGTTCATTTCAACTCCTCAACTTGTCCGGATAATACATAACTAATGACCATGTTATTGGTGATCCAGTCAATCGGCGCCAGATCGTCGGTGAAGACTACGGAGCGGGGAGGCGTGGGTTTCAGGTTCAGCATAGCCAGCTTAACCGCTGCGGTTAACAGCGGATTCGCATTGCTTTGCTGTTCGAGATAAGCCAGGTTGCGGGTCAGGTTGGACGCCTGGGTGGGCTGGACGGTGGCGTACAGGATGGAATTGAACGTGTCGGGGATGTCCATCACGTAGACCGAAGGAAACACGCTGCCGATGGTAGAGCTTAAATCATTGATTAATTCGCGATCGTCGGGGCTGCGCCCGACGTTGATCGCCATCACACCATCATCCGTGAGGTGGTCGCGCACGATCTGGAAGAATTCCTGCGTGGTCATCTGCCAGGGAATGTAGGGAGGGCGGTAAGCATCCACGCTGATGATCTGATACTTGCGCGGGCTTTGCTCCAGGCCCCAGCGCCCGTCCTGAATAATGACGTTCAAATTAGGCTCGTTCATGTCGAAGTATTTGCGGCCGACCGCGACGATCGCCGGGTCGATCTCGAACCCGTCGATGGGGATGGGGCCGAAGATGGCGGTGGCCTGCCTGGCGGTGGTGCCGGCGGCCAGCCCGACGATGGCCATGCTCTTTACGTTCGCCGGGTCGTACGGCGCCGGGTTGAAAAAGGGGCCGACCAGCATTTGTTGCCAGGGACCGCCGAAGTCGATCCGGTCAGGGCTATAGATCGAGTGTACCCCCTGCCCATCGTTGAGGCGCAACAGGGTATATCCGTCCACGTTCAGCACCTGGATGTAGTTATAGGCCGATTCGGTCTCGTAAACCATACCCGGGGTGTCTTTGGTAGGGCCGCCCAGCCCAAGGGCCGCCATCAGCACGAGCACGACCGGCATCCACAGATAGGGCAACACTCCCTGCCAGCCGCAGCTAATCGACAGGCCGTAGAGAGCCACGAACATCAGCAGCGCGCTGATGGTCAGGAAAGTGCGATACGTGCCGATGGTGGGAATCAGCACGAGCACCGGCAGGAAAGTGCCGATGAAGGATCCCAGCGTAGAGATGGCGTAGATGCGGCCGGATACTCGCCCGGAAGTCTGCATGTCGGTGATGGCCAGGCGAATGGCGAAAGGCGAGGCGGTGCCCAGCAAGGTGACCGGGACGCTGAACAGAATCAGCACCGCCGCGAAGGACCCGATCAGGATGCCCATTTGCAGGCTGTCGAACGCCTGGGCCGAAAGGCGCAGCACCGGCTTGGAGACGACGGGAATGAGGCCAATCGTCAATGCGCCCCAGGCCAGGATGCCGTAAAACGTGCGTAATTGGGGAGAACGGTCGGCCCAGCGCCCGCCGATGAAGTAGCCGGCGGTGAGGTAGATCAAGATCAGGCCGATGATACTGGCCCAAACCAGGTTACTGGTGCCGAAGATGTTTCCCAGCAAGCGGGAGGCCGAAAATTCGACAGCCAGCGAGCACAATCCCGATGTAAAAACCGCCAGGTAGAGATATCGGCGAGTTGAGGAGGTAAAAGGGCGGTCCTGAATTTGCATATAGGCCCGATTATACCGTACAACTCATAGCCGCTTTGGACGAAATATTGCTTCCAAAGTGTTCGTAGCGTATAATCAATGGCCTGACAATCATTGGCCGGCAAAGAGATCCATGCGCTTATCAGGAGTTCATACGAATGAAAAAAGTACTCAGTGGTGCGGAAATTCGACAATCCTTTATCGATTTCTTCGTGGAGCGGGGACATACCTTCGTCCGCTCCTCCTCTTTGGTGCCCGGCGGCGACCAGACTCTGCTTTTCACCAACGCAGGCATGGTGCAGTTCAAGGACGTGTTCCTGGGCACGGATAAGCGTCCTTACTCGCGCGCCACGAACTCGCAGAAATGTATGCGGGTGGCCGGCAAGCACAACGACCTGGACGACGTGGGGCGAGACGATTCGCACCACACCTTCTTCGAGATGCTGGGAAACTGGTCGTTTGGGGATTACTACAAGCAGGAAGCCATTTCCTGGGCCTGGGAGCTGCTCACCAAGGTGTGGGGCCTGGACAAGAAGATCCTTTGGGTGACCTATTTCAAGGACGAAAAAGGCGAGATTTCCGCCGACGATGAGGCGGCGAATTTTTGGAAACAGCAGCCGGGCATCGACCCCGAGCACATCCTGCCCTTTGGGCGCAAGGAGAATTTCTGGGAGATGGCGGATACCGGTCCCTGCGGCCCGTGCAGCGAGATCCACATCGACCGGGGGGCGGAGGCCTGCAATAAGAAGGACGTGCCCGGCCACGTCTGCCGGGTCAACGGGGATTGCTCGCGCTTCCTCGAGCTGTGGAACCTGGTCTTCATCCAGTATAACCGGCTGAGCCCCTCCGATTTGGAGGCGCTGCCCTCCCGGCACGTGGACACGGGGGCGGGCCTGGATCGCCTGGTGGCTATTTTGCAGGGCGTCAATTCGAATTACCGCACGGACCTGTTGATGCCGCTCATCGAAACTATCCAGGCCATGACCGGGCAGAGCGACGCCGAGCGAGACGCCGATTTTACCCCCTACCGGGTAGTGGCCGACCACGCGCGCGCCGTCACTTTCCTGATCGGGGACGGGGTCGTGCCCGGGAACACCGGGCGCAGCTACGTGTGCCGCATGATCATCCGCCGGGCGGCCCGTTTCGGCTCCAAGATCGGCCTGAACGAGCCTTTCCTGGCCAGGGTAGCCGAAAGCGTGATTCGCGAATACGGCGACGCCTATCCGGAGATCGTCCGCAACCGGGCTACCATCCTGGACAATATTACCCGGGAAGAGAAGCGCTTTCAGCGCACGGTCGAGGCGGGCATCAGCCACCTGGACGAAATCCTGGAAGAAATGCGCGCTAAAAAGCAGGTGGTGCTGGACGGCGCGCGCGCCTTCGACCTGTACGCGACGCACGGCTTGCCGCTGGAGCTGACGCGCGACATCCTGCGCGAGCAAGGTATGGACGTGGATGTGGACGGCTTCCGCCAGGCGATGGAGGATCACCGCCTGGCTTCCGGGGCGGGGAAAGCTTTCGGCGCGCTGGGCGGCGAGGACGTGGACGTGTATCGCGAGGTGATGGAGGCTTTGCAGTCCGAGGGCAAGCTCTCCAGGCAGGGCGTCCTTTACGACCCGTACACTTCTCTGGAGGTCGAAGGGCCGGTGCTGGCGCTTTTCAAGGAAGGCCAGGCGGTGGAAGAGGCCCTGCCGGGGGATAAGGTCGAGGTCGTGCTACCGCAGACCTGCTTCTACGTGGAATCCGGCGGGCAGGTATCCGATACCGGCACGATCGTCTCGACGGCGGAGCCGCGTTGGGAAATTCGGGTGGAAGATATGCGCAAGCCGGCGGCGGGAGTGGTAGCCCACGTCGGCACGGTGGTCGAAGGCTCACCCCGGGTGGGAGAGGCGGCCATCGCTACCGTGGACGTCGAGCGGCGCCGCGACATCATGCGCAACCACACGGCCACCCACCTGCTGCACGCCGAATTGCACGCCGTGCTGGGCGAGCACGCGCGCCAGGCCGGCTCGCTGGTAGCGCCCGACCGCCTGCGCTTCGACTTCACTCACCCGGAGGCGATCAGCGAAGA
This sequence comes from uncultured Chloroflexia bacterium, assembly GCA_963702935.1. Classification (GTDB taxonomy): domain Bacteria; phylum Chloroflexota; class Anaerolineae; order Anaerolineales; family Anaerolineaceae; genus DAOTWA01. Next base: position 4,262,362 of record OY969772.1, on the reverse strand, counting down.
GCAGCTCGAGCGCATCGAAGCGGGAGTGAACCGCGCCATCCTGGGCAATTATCGCCTGCAAATGGTGAGCAAGCCGCTTCAGCAGGCTATCTCGGAAGGCGCCATGGCGCTGTTCGGCGAGAAGTACGGTGAGACCGTGCGTACTATCTCGATCGGCGGCGCGGAGCCGTTCTCCTACGAGCTGTGCGGCGGTACGCACGTGAACGAGACCGGCGACATCGGCGCGTTTATCATCACCAGCGAAGGCAGCGCAGCGGCGGGCGTCCGGCGCATCGAGGCGGTCACCGGGCGTGGGGCTTACGAGCTGATCCAACGCCGCTTGCGCACGCTCAAGCAGGCCGCTTCCGCCCTGGCGGCCGCGCCGGACGAGCTGGCCGATAAGGTGCAGGCGCTGGTGGATGACCTGGATCGAGCGCGCAAGCAAAACGCCCAGCTTCGCCAGGAGCTGGTGCTGAACGAGTTCAACCAGCGCCTGGACAAGGTAGAGCAAATCGCCGGGACGCCGGTGCTGGCCGTGGCGCTGCCCAACGCGGACGCGGATACCTTGCGCCAGATGGCGGATCGTTTCCGCCAGCGCTATGCGAGCGGGGTGGTGGTGCTGGGGAGCGCCGTCGAAGGACGACCGGTGCTGATCGCGGCGGTGACTGAAGACCTGGTGAAGCGCGGATTGCACGCCGGCGAGCTGGTCAAGGCGATCGCGCAGCACGTGGGCGGCAGCGGCGGCGGGCGGCCCACGCTGGCCCAGGCGGGCGGCAAGGACGCCAGCCAACTGCCTCAAGCGATCGGCGCCGTCCAGGAGTTCGTCAAGAAGAACTTGAAGGCAGGGTAGGGGCGAGCCGCTTTTCGAGGCGCTCCAGGCGGTGCTGTAGCTCTTTCTGGTATTGAAAACGAAGGATACGGGGAGTCCCTGGCCGGTTGATCAAGGCCAGGGCTTCTTTCGTCCAGCGCGCGGCCTCGGGATAATCCCTTTGCTGGTGCTCGTAATATTTGGCCAGCTCCACGAAGGCCTCCACGCGCCCGATTTCGGCGGCCTTTTGCCACCAGCCCAGGGCGGAGGCCCAATCTCCGCGGCGCTTCAACATGCTGGCGTAGCGTTCCATGGCCGTCCCCGCGAACTCCGCGGGGAGGCCCTGGCCCAGACCGCGCTCGAAGAGCTGGCCGGCCAGGTCCAGGTAGCCCATGTCTTCCAACAGGCGGGCCAGAGAGATGACGTCCAGGCTCTCCAGGGATTCTTCGGTGAGCGGGTCCGCCAGGAGGCGCACGGTGTGGCTGAAAAGGGCCGCCAGGGAGAGGATGTCCATGGCGTTGTGATAAAAGACGCCCTGCAGGGGGCGTGCGTCTCCACTGCGCAGGTAGTCGAAGTAGAACTGGGGGATCAGCCAGCCGGGAACCTCTTCCTGGGTGCGCCGGGCGCCGAGGATCTCGCTCTCGAGGTTGCCCAGGGTACGGCTGGCCAAACGGTCGCGCCAGATGCGGCGCGCCAGCATGAGCACGTCGAAGTGGGCGGCTTCCCGCAGGGGAGAAGTGAGGCTCTGCAAGGCGTAGCGCGTGTTCAACAAGGGCACGTCGAAAGCCTTGCCGTTGAAGGTGACCAGGGCGTGGCAGGGGGAGAGGAACTCGCTGAGGGCCGCCAGCATGGCGGCCTCTTCGCCCGGGTCGCGCATGAAGAACTGCGCGAGCTGAAAGCCCTCCTGCGTGTAGCGGCCCACGCCCACCAGGAAGGCGTATGTGCCCGTCCCGCCGGCCAGCCCGGAGGTTTCCGTGTCCAGGAAGAAGAAATGGCCCCCCTGGCTGTCTTTCAGGTCGTCGGCGTGGCCCCATTCGGCCATGCGCTGGAGGGAAGTGGTCAGGCTCAAACCGCCGTTGCCGTGGCGATAATCGGATGGATAGCTGGCCTGCACCCGGAAGGCCTCCCCGTAAGGAGTAGTCAATACCTCCCCAGGGACGACCGTCTCGATGCCGGTCTTGTGGCGCGCCGGGGGCTTGGGGATCTCGTTCGCGCCCACTTTGACGCCGAGGGATTTGAGCTTGTCAGAGAGAGAATCCATCGGATAGAGCCTCCAGCAGGGCCTGGGTCTCGCGTTTCGCCCCGGCGCCGTTTTCTCCGGCCGGGCCGGTGCAGGAGGGGCAGCCTTCGGCGCATTCGCATTCGCTCACCAGCTCCCTGGCGCGCGAGAGGACTTCGGCGTGGATCTCGAACAGGCGCTGGCTCAGGCCGATGCCGTCCGGGACGGTATCGAAGAGGACGACCGTGGGTTGCCCGTCGCTGAGGGGCGATTGAGGATCGGAATGCACCCCCAGGTCGCCCGTGTCGCACATCAAGTAGAAGGGCGCCAGGTGACCCAGGGCGTAAGCCAGGCCGGAGAGGCCGCTGCGCATGCGCACGGCCGTTTCCACCTTGCGGTGGCAGGAAGGGCACACGGTGATGAGGTTCTCCAGGCGATTGGCTTCCTCATAGCTGGAAAACGTGCGGAAGGGCACCTTGTGGTGCACGTGGTGGGCGCGGCCACCCTCCAGCGCATAACAGACCTGGCAGCGGTAGCCGTCCCTGGCGCGCGCCAGGTCGCGCTGCCGGGGCCAGTTAGGGCCGTAATCGTTGGGGTCGTTGCTCCACAAGCCCATCTCCCGCAGACTCTCGACGATGTCTGCGCCGATCGACAGCCAGTAGCCGGTGGTGCGCAGCTCGGTAGGCGGCAAGGTGAGCTCGCCGATGCCCAACTGCTCGTGGGTGTACCACTGCACCCGGCGATAGCCGATCACCTGGGAGGTGACGAGGATCTCCCCGAAAGTCTTCACCCCTCCGCGCACCTCGGCCTGCGAGAGGATCTGGATGGGCTGCACGCTGGTCTCAGTGCGCGGCTCGGTGTAATAATCCGTGGCAGCCGGACGCAGGCTGGCCAGGTGCTGCTCGAGGTCCAGGCTTTCCACCAGGTAGGACTGTCCTTCGTGCAGGTAGACCGCCTGGGGATGCACCATCCAGGTTGCGCTGGAATAATCCACCTCCCCGATGGTCTGGGGGCCTTCCTCCGTCTCGGCTTGCAGCAAGATGGCCTGGCCGGCGGCGCTGCGCAGGGAAATCTCGCCCGCCGGATATTTTTCCGACATCCAATAGTAGCTGCCGTTAGAGGCGTGCAAGACGCCGGATTCCTCGAGGAGCTGAAGGAATTGCTCGACCGTCTCGGGGGGCAGGCGCCCGAAGCCTTCTCCCGGATGGAAGGGCAGCTCGAAGGCCGCGCAGCGCAGGTGATGCAGCAGGATGAGCAGATTATCGGGGTTGATCAGGGCCTGCTCGGGACTGCGTTCCAGGAAATATTCGGGGTGGTGGGCCAGAAATTGGTCCAGGGCGTCGGCGGAGGCAACCATCACGGCCAGGGAGGTCTCCTCCTTGCGCCCAGCCCGCCCGGCCTGCTGCTGGCTGGCGGCGATCGTGCCGGGGTAGCCCACCAGAATGGCGGCGTCCAGGCTGCCGATGTCGATGCCCAGCTCCAGGGCGTTGGTGGCGGCCACCCCTTTGACCGCGCCCTCACGCAAGCCGCGCTCGATCTCCCGGCGCTCGCGTGGCAGGTAACCGCTGCGATAGCCGCGAATGTCGTTGGCCGGCCCGGCGTGAGTCTGGCGCAGGTAGCTCAGGAGCAGCTCCACGCTGCGCCGGCTGCGGGCAAACAGGATGGTCTGGATGTTCCGCTCGATCAGGTCCTGGGCCAGGCGCACGCTTTCGATCAGCGCGCTGCGCCGCAGCCCCAGCTCGCGGTTGACGATGGGCGGATTGTAGATCAAGAAATGCTTGGGTCCGTGGGGAGCGCCGTCATCGTCTACCAGGGCCACCGGCGCTTCCACCAGCCCTTCGGCCAGCTCTACCGGGTTGGCGATAGTGGCTGAGGTCAGGATGAATTGAGGGGATGCGCCGTAAAACTGAGCCACGCGCTGCAAACGGCGCAGCACGTTGGTGACGTGCGAGCCGAAGACCCCCCGGTAAGTGTGGATTTCATCGATCACCACGAATTGCAGGTGGCGGAAGAAACCTTCCCAGGTGGTGTGGTGCGGCAGAATCCCGGCGTGCAGCATATCCGGATTGCTGAGGATGATCCTGGCGTTGGCGCGCACGGCCGGGCGCGCCCCGGCGGGCGTGTCCCCATCGTAGATCGCCAGCGGGATGGGGCCCTCGTGATCCGCGGAGCCCTCTGGCAGGGGGATGGCGCCGCACAACCTCTCCAGGCCGGCCTTCTGGTCTTGCGCCAGGGCCTTGGTGGGGAAGAGAAAGAGCGCGCGCGCCCGGTCGTCGCGCAGGAGGCGATCGACGACCGGCAGGTTATAGCACAGGGTTTTCCCGCTGGCCGTGCCGGTAACGATGACCACGTTCTGCCCGGCGCGGAGGAGCTGCCAGGCGCTCGACTGGTGGGTATACAGGCTGCGGATGCCAAGGCGGCCCAGGGCCGTGGCGAGCCTGGGATGCAGGTCCTCAGGAAAGGGGCGGGACTGAGCCGCCCTGGCGGGGGTAGTTTCCCAGCTCACCACGTTGGAGGCCACGCCGGCCTCGCTCCGCCAGTGGCTCAGGAGGGCAGAAAGGGACATAAACGCTCCATTTTCACCCTGTTATTATACGACCGTACGCCGCAGATGGGGATTGAAGGCATGCACGGCAAGGGATACGACCAGGCATACCATGCCACCGAACAGCACCGCCGTAGCGGCCCCCCAATCCTGAGCGATCCAGCCGATGAAAAGGCTGCCGAAGGGAGCCACGCCATTCTGCCCCCAAAAGTAGGTGCTGATCACCCGCCCGCGCAGCTCGTCGGGCACGAAGAGCTGGATGAGGGTGTTGGTGAGGGCCAACTGGGTGACGACGCCCCAGCCGATGATGACCATCATGGGGAAAGCCTGGTTGATCGTATGGCTGAGCGAAAGGCCGATCAGACCCAGGGCAAACACGACTTCGCCAATCGACAGCATCAGCCCCTTGCGCCTCAGCCCACTGTAGGCTGCCAGCCAGGCTGCGGCGATGAAGGCTCCGACGCCCTGGGCGGTGACCATCAGGCTATTGCGCGTAGCCACAATGGTGTTCGTATCGCCGGCGACTTTGAGCACGTCCTGGGCAAAGACCGGGATGAGCTGGGTAAAGGGGAAGCCGAAGAAGCTGGGGACGGCCGCCAGAATGATCAGCATGGCTACAATGGAGGTCTTGCGGATGTACTTTTGACCCTCGGCAAAATCGGATAGGATCGAGCGGGTAGCCAGCGGCGCCGAAATGGTCGGTTGGGTGCGCACGAAGAATAAGCCGATGATTACGCACAGGTAGCTTACCCCGTTGGCGAAGAAGGCCCAGCCCACGCCCTGATCGTGCAGCAGCACCAGGAAAGGCGCGGTCAGGGAAGGGCCAAGCACCCTGGCGGCATTGAAGATGGTGGAGTTCAGGGCGATGGCGTTGGGGAGCGCCTGTTTCCCGACCAGCTCGACGATCATGGCCTGGCGGGCAGATACCTCAACGGCGCTGGCCGCACCCAGAAAGAGCGATAGGAACAATATATGCCAGATGGTGACCACGCCGGCCAGGGTCAGCCCGGCCAGCACGAAGGCCTGGGTCATCATCACGACCTGCATGAGGATGACCGTCTTGCGCTTGTCCCAGTGCTCGATGAATACTCCCGCCGGCAGGGTCAGGAAAAAAGCCGGCAACGAAGTGGCAAACCCCACCAGCCCCAGGTAAAGAGGCTGGTTGGTGAGCTGGTAGGCCAGGTAGGGCTGGATGGTGCTTTGCATCCAGGTGCCGATCAGCGACAGGAATTGGCCCGACCAGAAGATGCGAAAATCGCGAGAGGCGAGAGCTGGAAAACGTTCGGAAAACAATGAGACCTCAATGGAAGTAAGTGACTAAGTTTTACTCCAACATTGCCGGGCAGGCAAGACCCCGTTTTGTTAAAAATGTAGATGTAAGCTAAAATAATCTATGCACCTCAGACCTTTTAGGCGGATGAGACAAGAAAACTATGGCCAGCATTCGTAAGCCCGTCCGGCGCCAGCGCGCCGATCACTATTTGCTGCTCACCTTGATCAGCTTCGCGATCTCCGTATCGGCCACGCGGCTATTCCTGGAGCTAACCGGCTATCCCCAGTTGGGCAACAGCGAGCTGCACATTGCCCACGTCCTGTGGGGCGGCCTTCTGCTGTTCATCGCGGCCCTGACGCCGATTGTGTATGCCAATCGCTGGGCCTTTACCCTGGAAGCCATCCTTTCGGGAGTGGGGGTAGGGCTGTTCATCGACGAGGTGGGCAAATTCATCACCCAGAACAACAATTATTTCTACCCTTCCGCCGCGCCGATCATTTACGCCTTCTTCCTGCTGACCGTGCTGCTCTATACCCGGATCAAACGACAGGCTCCCAACGACCCGCGCAGCGAGTTCTACGCCGTGTTGAGCGATTTGGAAGAGATCCTGGATCGCGACCTGGATGCGAACGAACAGGCCGACCTGGTGCAACACCTGGAAGACATCGCCGGCCGGGCGGATACTCCCGACTTGAGGCGCCTGGCCGTCGAGCTGAGAGACTTCGTCGCGGCGGGTGGAATCCACCTGGTGCCAGACGCGCCGGGCTTCTGGGAGAAATGGGGGCAGCGCCTGAGCCAATGGGAGGCGCGCCGGATCAGCCGGGGGTACCTGCGCGCCATCCTGGCCGGGGGCCTGGCCGCCATTGGGGCCTGGAGTGTGTACACGCCCCTGCGCATCTTCATCCTCCAACGCGATCCCCTTCAGATGCAGCAGATGCTGGAGAAGCTGGTCAACGCCGGGCTGGTACGCAGCTCGGTGAGCCTGAACGTATTCGTCGCCAGGCTGGGGCTGGAGCTGGCCGTAGGCGTGATCCTGTTGGCCGGAGCGATCTTGTTAGCTAGCGGCCGCGACCACCAGGGAGTCGCCCTGGGTTACGCCGGCTTGCTGGTCTCGCTGACCATGGTTAACCTGCTGGTGTTTTATTTCGACCAGTTTTCATCGATCATCAACGCTACCGTCCAGCTTGGGGCGCTCCTGGGCCTGCTGCACTACCGCCGGCGTTACTTCGCCCACGCCAGGCGGTGATTGCCCGTCTCGTATCTATTGACCCTTTCCAGGAGCGAGGATACAATACGGTCATTCCAACTGGAGTGAGAGTGGAGCATGCCTCTTTACGAATATACCTGCCGTGATTGCGGAACACAATTCGAAGCTTTACGTTGCATGAAGGAGGCCGACGCCCCCATCGAGTGCAAGCATTGCCATCAAGAGAACGTCACGCGCAACCTGTCGGTGTTCTTCGCGCACAGCGGCTCCCATGCGGTGGCCGGCACCGGCGGTGGATGTGGCGGCTGCAGCGGAGGCTCGTGCGGCTCCTGTTCCCATCACTGATTTATTATTGTTTAAGAGGGTAGGATATGGATGAGTTTCGTGACAAGCTGGCGCTGGTGACGGGTGGTTCCAGCGGAATTGGATTGGCGACCGCGCGCAAGCTGGCCGCGCAGGGCGCGCACGTCTGGCTGCTGGCGCGCGACCACGAACGCCTGGCGGCGGCGCTGGATCAGGTGAAATCCGCGCAGGTTAACCCGCCGCAGAAGTGCGGCGTCATCGAGGTGGACGTCACGGATGCCGAGCAGGTGACCAAGCAGCTCTCCAGCTTCATGAGCGAGACAGGCGTCCCTGATTTATTGGTCAATTCGGCCGGGGTGGCCCACCCCGGGTATTTTGAGAAGCTGGACCTGTCCATCTTCGATTGGATGATGAAAGTGAATTACTTCGGCACGGTGTACGTGACCAAGGCCATCGTGCCGGGAATGATCCAGCGCCGGTCGGGGCGCATCGTCAATATCTCTTCTATGGCGGGCTACCTGGGAGTGTTTGGGTATAGCGCCTATGGCGCCTCGAAATATGCAGTGCGTGGATTTTCAGACGTGCTGCGCGCCGAGATGAAGCCCTTAGGCATCCAGGTCTCCGTCGTCTTTCCGCCGGATACCGAGACACCCCAGCTCGAATACGAGGACCAGTTCAAGCCAGCCGAGACCCGGGAAATCTCCGGGAGCGCCAAGGCCATGTCTGCCGATACGGTGGCCGACGACATCTTGCGCGGCGTGGCGCGGGGAAAATACACCATCAAGCCGGGATTCGAGAGCAAGCTGTACTACCGCTTGAGCGGCCTGGTGGGAGACCTGATCTACCCGATCATGGATAGGATGGTGACGCAGGCGCGGAAGAAGAAAGCCGCCGGTAGTTGAGATGCAAAGGGGCGCCAAGGTTTTTTGAGGAAGCCGCCAAGATCAGCGACCTGGAGAGTAAGCCAGGTCGTTTTTTATTCCGTGGCCATGACGCCGGTGGGGACGAGACCCGCTTGTGTGGATAGCCCCGGGTCTTTGAGTGCGGCAGCGCTCAAGAGCACCAACCCGATCCACACCAGGTCCGCGGTGAGAAGGTGGATCATTTGCATCCACATCGGGGCGAGCAGGTAGACGTTCAGCGCCCCCAGGCCAAGCTGCAAGAAGAACAAGGCCACCAGGCCCGTCGCGTAACGCCGCACCTCGGCGCTCTGGCGGCGTTTGGCCGCAAATACGGCCACGCCCGTGACGTAAACGGCCAGGCTCACCGCAATCAAGGGGTGAATCACCCTCAGCCGGATCAGGAAGCTGGCTGCCGGTGAAAAATCTTGCTGCATGCCTTGCGCCAGGGAGCTGGCCGGGAACAGCGTGTCCCCTAAGGCGGTCACCGCGCCGCTGGCGCCCAGCAAGATGGCCGCGACCCAGGCGATCCCCAGCAGCCGGCCCAGGGCGCCCTGTCCGCGCAGGCGCAGCGGGGCCCCACCCGAAGCCCACCAGGCCGTCAGGGTCAGCGAGGCCAGCAACAGGAAGGTATTCACCAGGTGCACGGCGATGACCACGGCGCGCGTCACGGACGTGTCGCCGGCGACCAGCTCGAAAAGCACTAAAGCCGCGCCGACCAGGGCCTCGGTTAGCGTGAATATCAGCACCAGGGCCGCGCCCAGGCGCACCCGGTCGCCTTTGCCGAAAGCGCGCCGCGACCAATAGAATAGGCCGGCTGAAAGCAGCAAGGTCAGCCCGCTCATCACGCGATGCGTAAACTCGATCATGGTCTGCACTTGCGCCGCCTGTGGGATGACCGCCCCGTTGCAGAGCGGCCAGTGGGCTCCACAGCCGGCTCCCGAGCCGGATGCACGCACGTAGGCGCCCCACAGGATCACGAGCAAAGTATAGAAGAGAGCGGCCCAGCTAAATTTTGCGAAAGAGGTCAATTTCATCGGTCCCTAATTCCCATCCTAAGAAGTATGCTTACTTTAGCACGGGCGACTTAATCCCGGATTAACGAAGCGCCTCAAGCCTCCTGGCCCAGATATTGCTCGACGTCTTTCAGGCTGATCTTGCGCCCGGTGCCGCCGGCGGCCTGCGTGGAAAGCCCGCCGACGATATTGCCCCACTTCAGGCATTCCTCTAACCTGGCCCCTGCCAGCCAGGCTTTGATAAAGCCGGCGTTGAAGCAATCTCCTGCGCCGGTGGTATCCAGTACCTTGACCGGCAACGCCTCGGCGTGCACCAGGTTGCCATCTTGCAGGCCATAAGCCCCTCGCGGCCCGTCTTTGACTACCACGAGCCGGCAAAGCTCTCCCAGCTTGCGGATCGCGTCCGGAAGCTCATTTTCGCCGGTGAGCAGGCGCGCTTCGTCCGCGTTGGGCATGAAGATGTCCACGCTCTGTATGGAGCGTTTCACCTGCGAGTTTTGCAGGGTGGTCTTCTCGGGCAGGTTGCCGTCCATGACGAGCTTCATGCGCTTGAGGCGGATCAAAGACAGCGCGACCTCGAAGGCGCTGCCATAGTAAAGGCCGGGGACGTAAAAGATCTTTGCCGTGGCGATGGCCAGGGCTTTCACGGCGGCCGGCACCGCAGGGCTGGGGTCCATGAAGCTGATGAAGGCCCGCTCGTGGGGATAAGAGGCCGCCACGGTGATGTGGCGCAGGGATTGGTCGTGCTGGACGAATAACGAGGTGTCCAGGCCTTCTCTGACGGACAGCTCGTGCACCAGGTTGCTGAAACCGTCCGTCCCGAAATCCGCCGCCCAACCCACTTTCATCTCCAGGCGGTGCATGGCGACGGCGGTATTGTAAGAACCGCCGGGGAGCATCTCGAAGCCGGTGCTGAAGATCTCCTCGCCAAGCGCCGGCAGCTTGGGCAGACCTGTAAAGATCAGATCCAGGCAATAATCCCCGGCGACGATTACATCGTAAGTAGGCGTCATCTTATTTCAGCTCGGGGAAAAACTCGCCGTGCCGGCGGCGATAGTCGTCCAGAATGGCCCTGGCCAGGCTTTCGTCCGCGACCAAGGGATGGAGGGTCAGGGCCTGGAGGGCCTGGTTATAGGAGCCTTCCAGCGCCGCCGCGATCGTGAGCCTCTCGTAGACCTTGACCTGCTTCATCAGGCCCAGGCAATGATCCGGGATGCTCCCCACCGCCAGGGGCTGGATAGAGCCCTTGGTAACGGAGGCGGGAATCTCGACCACGTCCCCGGCGTCCATGCCGGCGATGGCGCCCTTATTCTGAATGTTGAGCACCATTCTTTTAGGCTCGCCGCCGTTGAGAGCTTCGATCAAATCGAGGGCTACCCCGGCGTAACCCCCGCCTTCGTTGGCCTGGATCAGGGAAGAGACCGGCGTGCTCAGGTTGGGCTGGTGGCCTGTTTCAGCGGCCATGTAGGTCTGCCCGCGCTGCTCTAGGTAGGCCTGGTAAGCGGCCAGCATGGCTTCGGGGTCTTCGGCATCGTAACAGCGCTTCAATTCGGCGAAAAGGGCCGCGTTCCAGGCCGCGATGTGCTCGCCGCGGGTCTTCTCCGCCGCCAGAATATTACGGACGGCCTGGCGGCTGTAGTAATAGTAATACAGGTATTCGTTGGGGATCATTCCCAGCGAGTCGAGCAGCTCCATGGAGAAGGGCACTTCCGGCAGCCCTCCGGACTGGCGGATGAAGCTCATGAACATGGGCAGCAGGTTTTCACTCCGGTAGAACACCGAGCGCACCCACCCCAGGTGGTTCAAGCCGAAATAATCCAGGGTTACTTCCCGGGGATCCGCCCGTAAAAGGGAAGCCGCCACCTGGTGCATACTGGAGGGAGCGTCGCAGATGCCAACGGCGCGCGGCCAATTTGCGGCGCGCAAGGCGGCTTCGGCGTTCATGCCGGCCGGGTTGGCAAAGTTGACCAGCCAGGCTTGCGGGCAAAGCTCGCGCATCCAGTCGATGTAGTGAAGTAAAACGGGAATCGTGCGCATGCCCATGGCGAAACCGCCGGGGCCGGTCGTCTCCTGGCCGAGGATGCCATAGCCTAGGGGCACGCGCTCGTCGATGACGCGGGATTGGATGCCGCCCACGCGAAAGGTGGTGATCACGTAATCGGCCCCGGCCAAGGCTTCACGGGCATCGGTGGTGCGCGTGATCTTAAATCCGAGCCGGCCTTCCATTTCCAAAGGGGCAGTCAACGCCCCAATCAATTCTAACCGTTCGGCATCGATGTCCATCAAGGCCAGCTCGGTCAACCCCAAACCGGGTTGGCGGCCGGCCATTTCTTTGACGATCAGGGGAGTCCGTACCCCGGCGGCCCCCAGGATAGCAATCTTCATAATAAATAACCTCTCAACTTAAAGGTGCACCCTGCAAGGCGGCTTTGCCCTGTTCCAGGTCGGCGCGTTCCTGCATCTGTTTGCGCAGGGTCTTGATGTCCTCCGGGACGAGATAGGCGGTAATGGCGAAGAAGATGGCGCACAAGATCCAGGTGCTGATGCAGATGAGCAGGATGGCGTTCTTGAGGGAGGACAGGTCGGCGATGTAACCGGCCAGCAAGGGAGCCAGGGCGGCGCCGGCCGATTCGATGAAGCTTTCGGTGGCGTAGGCCGTGCTGCGGATCTCGGGCAGGGTGATGTCGTACACGGTAGAGACGACGTTAGGAGAAGCAAAGGGAATGAACAAGGCGGTCAGCCCCAGCAAGATCATGAAGCCGGTTTGGTTGGCAACCGGCACACCCATGGTGAACCATAGCAAGACTGCTCCGACCAGGACGCCGATCGTGCTGACGATGATCCGCCCGCGCGGGGTGCGCTTGAAGAGCCAGTCGCCCAGCGCGCCGCCCAGCGGGTAACCTGCCGCCAGGATCAAAACGGTGGGCACCATGGTGATGAGGATGGAGTCCTGAGCGTAGCCGCGCTCTTTTTCCAGGTAAGCGAAGAACCAGTAGGTGATCACGTTCCAGGGAAAGACACCGAAAAAGCCCTGGACGAAGATCAATAGCAAGCTGCGCTTCTTGAACAGGTCGCGGGCGATCTTCCAGTCGAAGCGGTAAACGCCCACCTCGCTGAGACCCTCCAGCTCAGGCTCGCTCTTGCCGCGCGGGGCTTCCTTTACTCCGAAGAAGATGAGGACGGACAGGACGATTCCCAGGGAGCCGGTGAGATAGAAGACTGCCCGCCAGCCGATCACGCCGCCCAGCATCAGCGCCAGAAGCATTCCCAACAGGTACCCCAGGGGCATGGTCAATTGCAGCAGCCCGTAAACCTTTCCGCGTACCCTGGGATGGAAGTAATCGGCGATCAGGCTGTACAGGCCGGGATAGCTGGAGTTGTCGATCCCGGTGGAGGCGCGCGTGGCCAGGAAGAGCGGGTAGGTGGGGGCAATGGCGCTGATCCAGGTGGTGGCCCCCCAAATGAAAGAAGCCAGGGCCAGCAATTTCGCGCGGGCAAAACGGTCGTAGAGGTAGCCCCACAAGGGGTAGAAGATGGCTCCGACGATCAGCGCGCCGGTGAACACGGCTCCCATCTGGGTCTGGGTAATATGGAAGGTATCCATAATGTTTGTGGTGAGCGGCCCGATGAGTAGTTTGTCGGATTGGTGGAGGAGCATAAAGATAAAGAAGACGGCCACAACGAACCATCGATATTTCCCGGATGATTGCGATTGCATGGTGTATTCTCCTCTGGAATGGAATTCTGCGGGTGGAAAGTTGGGGGGATTTCTCCAATCGATCGACAGGTCAAGATCATGCCGCCTGGCCTAACAAGGCTTCGACCAGGGGATGAAAACGCACGTAGCGGTAGGCCTCCCCATAAGCTACGCCGGCGGCGCGTCCGACCTCGGCGGCGCTGGCGAGCATTCCCCAATTGAAGGCGGCCTGGTAATCAGAGGCCAGGCCCTCGGGCAACGCCGAAGGATCGATTCCGGCCAGCGCTGCTTCCCTGAACAGCCCCTCGGTCAAGAAGATCACCTGGCTCTTGTGCTCTGCCAGAGCGGCCAGCTTCTTCTGGATCGTGGCGCTGATATCGACGATCTTGATTGGCAGCGGCGGGGTATTCGGAAAAGTAGTATTTCTCTTGTACGACGTGTGGCTGCAAGCCCCCTTCCAGTTGTTCCGGGTGCACTCGTGGGAGGCCGGCGTACAGAATGGCGTCTGAAGCCGCCGCGGCCACGGCGCGGTGATCGGGGTGGGGCTCGCCAGGAGTAAAGGCGTCACCGGCGACGACCACGTCAGGCTGGTATTCGCGGATCAGGCGAATGAATTCCGCGCGGAGCTTGCCGGGCGGCAGGGTATCGACCTCGAAATCGTGGTAGCCCAAGAAGATAGGAGGCTGCATGCCCAGGACGCGGGCAGCTCTCAGCGCCTCTTCTCTGCGTGTAGCCACCAGCGCCTCGGCCTCTAATTCGTACGAGCCGCAACGCCCATCCGTGACGGTGACCGGGATCACGGTAGCCCCCTCTTCGATCAGCCCGGCTAACAGGCCGCCGGCATGGTATTCCGCATCATCGGGGTGCGGAGCAAACACGAGCACTTTCCTGGCCATACTCTCCCTCGCATCAAAGGTTGGTTGCACAGGGATTCCCCGCGGTGGAGCATTCCCTCTTGCCGAAAGTATAGCCCTGAATGGGGTTGGAAGCAAATCTGGCGAGACAGGAATCAATATCTGGAGGGGTATCTCTTGCAAACTGATGATAATTGCGACTGTTTGCTTTTGCGAAAACCATGTAAAATCATAGGCGAACCTGTTGATCGTCATTGTCCAAATTGTGGGGGGAACAACCCCTGGCAACGTTTGTAGGGAAAGGGTTTTTCAATGGGGAGATTACGGAAAGCAGGGATAATCAGTGAAGCTGGCGCGCCGCGTGAGCGAGAAATTCAAGTTTTAAGGCGTATCAGCCAGATCAGCATCCTGGCCGAGGATATCGATACTGCCCTGGGCAAAATCCTGGCCGAAGTCTTCCCAATCTTTCCGGGATGTGAAAAATTGGCCGTCTGGCTCGAGGTGCAAGGGGATCTGGAGTGCCGGGTGCTCTGCCACGCCGGTAAGGTTTACAGGCCGGCGGGCAATAGAATTCCGGCCTCCCTTGGACCGGCGGCGCAGGTTTTGCGGACAGGCAAAACGCACCTGATTACGCCTGGGGCGGAGTCGCTTTTAGCGCCATCGAAAACGGAAGCAGCCGCTACTCCCGGTGAAAGACCGGCGTTGCTGATCCCCATTCGCATTGGCGAGCGGGTGATCGGCTTGATGGAGGCAATCCTTCCGGCGGATGAATGCAAGCACCAAAGGGTGGTCGAGAATCTCGAAGCGGTCGCGGAGTGGGCGGCAATTGCCATCCACACTCCCAGCCAGCACGAAGAGTCGCGGCGCCAATATCGCGAGAATCAGGTGATGAACGCCATCCGCCACGCTTTGACTGAGACCTTTGATCTGGACGAGATTCTGCAATTGATCGTAGATTTCGGCCTCGCAAATCCTGCCCAAGTCAGACGGCGTGGTCATCCATTTGTTCGACGAAAACAGGCAGGTGCTCCAGCCGGTGGCGGTGCATGGCATTGTCCAACCGGATACGTCGGGCCTGGACATGCGCCCAGGGGAAGGGGTAGCCGGCCAGGCCATCGAAAATAACATTATCATCAACGTCGAGGACGTCTATGAGGATGCGCGCTGCCTGGTAAGGGACGTCGAAACCAACATGCGCTCTTTACTGGTCGCGCCGGTTGGGCGCGGCACGAATTGTTTTGGGACGATCAGCGTCACTAGTGTGATAAGGGGCGCCTTTTCTGCGAAGGACGAGTCTCTGTTGAGCAGCCTGGGAACAGAAGCGGCCATTGCCATCAAGAATGCCCGCCTGTATCAGCAGGAGAAGAGCCAGCGCTTACTGGCGGAGGCGTTAGAAGAAGCAGCTTTCTCCTTTAATTTGAGCCTCGATCTGGAAAAAGTCTTGGAGCTCATCCTGGATCAGCTCTTACGCGTCGTCCCCTGCCGGACGGTGAACGTCTTGTTGATTAAAGGAGAGTCGGCCTACGTGGTTCAATGCCGGGAAAGCACAGGCTCGCCAGATGGCAAGAATCTGGAATACGTCCAGGATCTGCCGCTTACTCTCCGCACCCTGCAACAGATGATGCGAACCAAACAGCCCCTGGTGATTCCAAACGTGCAAGAATTCCCGGGCTGGGTGGTCACGAGTGGATGGGAATGGGTGCGTTCCTATGCTTCAGCGCCGTTAATGGTCGAGCAGCAAATCATCGGTTTCTTGAACGTGGATAGCGACAAGCTCAATTTCTTCACGGAGGAAACCAAGCACATTCTGCAAGCATTTGCCGCCCACGCTGCGGTTGCCATCCAGAACGCGCGCCTTTATCGCGACCTCGCAAACGTCCTGGCGCAGGAAAAGGCCATGCGCGCGCAGCTTTTACAGGCTGACAAGCTCACGATCATGGGCCGTATGGCTACTTCTGTCGCGCATGAGGTGAATAACCCGCTTCAGGCGATTCAGGGCTGCCTGGAAAGGGCGCAAGCCACTGCCGGTGAGCCGGAAAATGTATCCAAATACCTGACGTTGGCGCGCCAGGAAATGGAACGGCTTACCGGCATTTTGCAAGGGATCCTGGATTTTCAACGTCCGGCGCAAGGAACGCGCACCAAGGTCGACGTGCCTGAGCTGATGGAAGACATGCTGAATCTCTACGCCAAGCGCTTACAGGCGGCAAATGTAAAAGTCGAATTGGATTTTGGAAAGAGCATCCCGGCCATCAGCGCGTACGAGAGTCAAATCAAGCAGGTATTCTTAAACCTGTTGTTGAATGCTGTGGATGCCATGCCTTCAGGCGGCACTCTCAAGATTAGCATAAAAGTCGTCAAGGATCGGGGAAGATGGCTCCAGGTGTGTTTCGCCGATACCGGGAAGGGGATTCCTCCCGATGTGATCGAGCATATCTTTGAGCCTTTTATCTCGACCAAGCCCAGGGGCACCGGGCTGGGGCTGTGGGTCAGCCATACGATCGTGGCCGCCCACGAAGGACGCATCACTGCGCAAAGCTCACCCGGGAAAGGCAGCACGTTTACCGTCTGGTTCCCCGTTTAATGCTTGCTGAAGAAGCCTTGCGATCGAGGGGCTTCCTATCAGGAAGGCTGGTCTCTTGGGGATAGAGGGAAAAATGGACAGCGGAAAGCATATCTTGATCGTGGATGATGAAAAGACCATCCGCATGGTACTGGCGGACGCGTTCAACGTGCAGGGGTATTCCGTTCAAACGGCGGGCGACGCCAACGAGGCGCTGGAAAGGTTTCGTGAGACGCCCATCGATCTGGCCCTTTTAGACCTCAGGATCTCAGGTGAAATGGACGGCCTGGAATTGCTGGCGGAAATCAAGCGGAACTGGCCCCAAACGGTGGTTATCATGTTGACGGCTTATGCCACCATCGACTCGGCGATTTCTGCCCTCCGCCGGGGGGCTTACGATTACCTGGTTAAGCCTACCAGCATCGCCCAGATCCTTAGCAGCGTGGAGAGGGGCCTGGCGAAGAGGGAAAACGAGCTTCACATGCAAAAACTCGTGGCCAATATGGAAAACCTGGTCAACGAGTTCAAGAAGGAATTCGGGCTGCTCTACGAGGAGACGCCGAGCAGCGAGCGTTTCATCCAGGGGCCAGAGCTGACCATCGACCGGCAAAAACGCCTGGTGGTGCGGGGCGACCTGCCCCTGGTGTTGACGGCAACGGAGTTTGACTTGCTGGATTATCTGGCGAGGCATCCCGATCGCGTCGTGTCTTCCAGGGAGCTGATCCAGGCCGTGCAAGGGTATGATCTGGAAGAAGCCGACGCGCGCCCCATCGTCCGCGTGCACATCCGGCGGTTGAGGCAAAAGCTGGAGGAGGACCCCCAACATCCCAGCTACATCTTAAATGTGAGGGGAAAAGGCTACCGCTTTGCCGGGTGACTCTGCCTTCAATATTTGTAGATACTTCCCCCGATAAATTCGCGCAGGACGGAATCTTTCGGCACGATCGTGTCGTCCTCGAGCGGGGCAATCTCTTGCAGGATCTTGTTGACCCGTTCCGCCCGCAGAAAGGCGTCTTCGCGCAGGGGGTCCGCTTCGTATTTCTTCACCCAGTTCATAAAATGGCTGATGATTTTGGGCCGGTAGATGGCCAGCTCGTAGGGCATAGCGCTGTTGACGATGTAGTCGGTGCTGTTGATGTAGGGGACGATGTTGCGCATCTCACTGCTGCGCACGTAATGCCAGTGCTCCAGCGTGCGTTGCGGATCGTAGGCGCGATGGGCTGCGTCGCGCAACATGCGGCGGATGAGGCGAATGTCGGTCCAACGCACGTAGTTGCCCTCGGAGGCTTTCATCTGTAGCAGGGGCTCCAGGTAGAGCTTGAATTTCTGCTCGGGAGGAACATCGCGCGTCATCTCGGCGTACAGGCCGTGCAAGCTGTCGATGAGGATGAATTCATTCTTGCGCAGCTTCATGGGGGTGCGCTGATCTGCGCGATGCCCGGTTTTGAAATCGTAAAACGGGATCATCACTTCTTCCCCGGCAATCAGCCGGGTGAGATGCTCGTTGATCAGGGGCAGCTCGAGGGCCTGGGGGGTCTCGAAGTCGTAATCGCCGAACTCGTCTTTGGGGTGAAGCTCCAGATCGAAGAAGTAATTGTCCACGTTCAGCGTGACCAGCTTCAGCCCCATTCTTTCCAGGCGCTGGCCGATCTTGGTGGTGGTGGTGGTCTTGCCTGAAGAGGAAGGGCCAGAGATGAGCACGATCTTCAGCTCTTCCCGCCGCCCGGCGATCATTTCGGCGGCGTTTTCCACGTCTTCCTCGTAAGCGGCTTCCGATTCCCGGATGATCTCGCCGATTTCGCCGCGGGCGACGCGCTCGTTGAAGCCGGCAATCGTGTGCACCCCATGGGACACGGCCCAGTCCAGAATGTGCCAGATCTTCGCCCAAGGGATGTTCTCCGAGGGGGCGGAGGCCAGGCGCGCGCGCTCTTTGCGGTGGCGGGCGCGCTCGTCGCGATAGAGGATAAACGCCTTGGCCACCCTGGCGTGCCCGTTTTCGATCAGGACTTTCTCTACCACGTCCTGAATCTCTTCGATGGTGGGGATGTGATCGTCGGGAGTGTTTTGCTCCAGGAGGCTGACGACCTGGCGGCTCAACCCCTCGGCGGTCTCCCGATCGCGCCCACCCACGGCCACCGCGGCGCGGTAAATCGCATTGGTGATGCGCTCGGGAGTGAAGGGGACAACGGCCCCGCTTCTCTTGACAACAAATTCGATCTTATGCGACATATCAACCCTGCTGGAAGTACGTGCCTTACTTGTTCAGGGGGAGCGTTCGGTAACTGTCCTGGAGATTGAAATCTCGGCTACAAAATTCACGAAGTCCACCTGCGTGGACTAAAAACCAGCCGACGACGGTTGGCTTCGTGTTCTTGACAGGTGTGGTTTCAACCGCCAGCGCTTTCAGCCGAGTTTCCGAATGCTCTTGTTCAGAGTCAATTCAGCAGAAGAACGCTACTTTCCAAATATTATACAGTCATTCCGAATAAAAAAAGCAGGTCGGGTTGGATCAGAACCCCGGCCTGCTCGAGGATCCGATAACGGAGGGGTTATTTCTTCAGCGTGCGCACGTAATTGATCACGTCCCAACGCTGGTCGCGGTCCAGGTTTTCGGCCATGCTCGGCATGAGCCCAAACCCCTGGGTGATCACCAGGTAGATTTCATTGTCGCTCAGGGATTGAACCGTGCCGGAAGTCAGGTCGACCGGCTTGGGATTGAAGAAGCCGCTGATGGGGCTGACGCCGTTCCCACTCGGCCCGTGACAGACGGCGCAAACGATCCCAAATAAGACCTTCCCGCGTTGGATCGAATCGGCGGTGGCCGGCAGCGGGGCGGTGGCCGGTTGGCCGGCGATCAAGACCGGCCCCTGAATGGGAACGGCGTCCGCGGGAGCCGCCTTGCGCGGGCCTTGCTCGTAGGCGATGGATTCCTGGTTGGCCATCTGGGTGGGAAAGGGGATCTTGATCACGTCGTAGGCCAGCAGACCGATCAAAGCTCCCCCTACGACCAGGATACCGGCAAATCCCAGCCAGAAATTACGGCGGCGCGGGTCGCCCCTTTCCGCCTGCCCCTGGCGCACCACGTCTTGGGCGCCGTGGTTGTTGAATACACTCTCTGCCTGGGCGGAGAGCGCATCGTCCAGCTCCACGGCGACGCCGATGAAGCCGTCGCTGATGCGGCGATCGTAGATAGTGCGGCGGAACTTGGGGAAGCGGCTCTCCGCTAACATGCCGAAGAAGGCCGCCCACATAGTGCCCAGCATGGTGGCCTCGAAGAGCACAATCAGCGTGGGGGGAATCGGCACGATGGGCTGGCCGCCCTGGCGGAGTGGGTACAAGAGCCAGATGCCGACGCTGAGGAACAACCCCAACGAGATACCCAACAGGGCGCCGAAAAAGGAAAAGCGCCCCACCTTTCCCTTGGGCTTGGGCCGGCCAAGCATCTCTCCCTTGTAAGGAGCATTGGAAAGCACGGTGATCTGGCTATCCGTGATGCCCAGCGCGCGCAAGCCGTCGATGGAAGCGGCCGCCGATTCCGGCTGGTAGAACAAGCCAAGCAACTGTATATCCGCCAAGGATCACCTCTTCTGCTAATCTGATTCTGTACGCGCCGGGAGCAGGGCCTTGCCGATGCGCTGCACTTTGTGAATGATCTGGCCTTCATAAACTTCCCAATAGGGAATGATTGGGAAGAAACGCGTAAAGATCACATAAAGAAAACCGACCAGGCTGAAAGCGCCGACCGTAATGAGCGCTTCGGGCGCATGGATGAAGTAGCGTCCCCAATCGTAGGGTAGCTCGTTGGTGCCCAGGGTGACCGGGATGATGATGAAGCGCTCGATGTACATTCCCACCTGCACCATCACGCCAATGAAGAACATGGCCCCCAGGGATGTCCTGACTTTGCGGAATCCCAACGTGGCCCAGGGTAAGACCACATTACAGAAGAGCATCAGGTACCAGATCGGGGCGGCGTAGCCGTTCGAAAGGATGTTTTGCAGCACGGCCTCGGCAGGAGATTTCCCATACCAGGGAGCCAGGTAATCGTTGAAATAGAAGTAAGCCCAGGCCATGGAGAGCAGCAGCAAGAAGATGCCCATCCCGTTAAAGTGCTCCTCGCGCAGGAAGTAGTCCATGTGCATGAACTTCTTCAATAAGATGAGCACGAGGATCACCGCGCCTGCGCCTGAGAAGAGCGCGCCCACCACAAAATAAGGGCCAAACACCGTGCTGTGCCACCCCGGCTGGATGGCCATGGCGAAATCCCACGAGACGATGGTATGCACGGAGAACATGACCGGGATGATGCCGTAGGTAAACACGTTGAGGGCCACGTCCTGGTTGTGCCATTCTTGCTCGGATCCGCGCCAGCCCAGCGCCAAAGCGCGATACAGGTTGTGGCGCCAGCCATCGCTATGGTCGCGCACGAAGGCCAGATCGGGCAGCATGGCAGTGTAAGCGAAGAGGATGCTGCACGTCAGGTAAGTGAGGATGGCGGTCAGGTCCCACAGGAGGGGCGAATGGTAGCTGGGCCAGATCTGGCGCTCGTTGGGGTAAGGCAGCAGCCAGTAGAACTTCCAGGAACGGCCCAGGTGGATGATGGGGAAAGTTCCGGCGGTGGCCAGCGCGAAGACGGTCACGATTTCCGCCGCGCGGCTGATGGGGCGGCGATATTCGACCTTGAGCGCGCGCAAGGCCGCCGAGATAAACGTGCCGGCGTGGCCGATGCCGATGAAATACACGAAGTTGACGATGTACAGCGCCCACATCACCGGGCGGTTCAAGCCGGTAACCCCCAGTCCCCACCACATCTGGTAGACCCAGGTGGCCATCTCGGTCAGCACCAGGCCGAAGAGGATCACGAAGATCACCCAGAAGCGCACCGTGGTGCGCGACATGGGGTCCATGATCATCCTGGCGGCTTCCTGAGGGGGAATCGGATCGAGAGTCAGGCGCTCGCGGCGGCGGCGTTCGAGCTGGGCGGCATCCTCTTCATTCTCGAGGACGGGCTTCTGCCAGAGCGGGGTATCTTGGGGAACAGACATAGAGCATCCTCTTTCTGCGCGATGGGATCAGGCTTGCAGGATTGACTCGCCGGCTTTCAGGTAGATGACCTGAGGCTCGGTGCCCAGCTCGTCCAGCAGCTTGAATTGGCGAGAGTTGTTGGCCGCCAGGCGAGAAACCTTGCTGTTGGGGTCGCTCAGGTCGCCGAACACCAGCGCTTCAGAGGGGCAGGCCTGGACGCAGGCAGGCGTCACTTCGCCGTCGCGCAGATCTCTGCCTTCGACCAGGGCCCCTTCTTCGCCGCGGCGGATGCGCTGCACGCAGAAAGTGCATTTCTCCATGACCCCGGCGGTGCGAACGGTCACGTCCGGGTTGAGCTGCTCCTGGAGCAGCCCATCGAATTGGGGATCGAAGAAATTAAAGAACCGGACTTTGTAAGGGTCGTTGTTCTGGCAATAGCGCGTCCCCACGCAGCGGTTGTAAACCTGGATATTCAAGTTCTCCCGGTCGCTGTGCATGGTGGCATACACCGGGCAAACCGGCTCGCAAGGAGCGTTCTCGCATTGCTGGCACATGACCGGAATGTAACGCGCTTTGATGTTCGGCCACTCGCCTTCCCAGTAGCGCTCGATGCGGATCCAATGCATGGCCCGGCCGGCCACAACTTGTTGCTCGTTGACAATCGGCACGTTATTCTCGGCGTGGCAAGCGACGACGCAGGCGTTGCAGCCCGTGCATTTGTCCAGATCGACCACCATCGTCCATTTGCGAACAGGAAATTCTGCCATAAAGTCCTCCGCTTCCTAAAGTACCTATGATTTGAAACCCATAAATGACCCTACTAAAAAACGAAGTTCAGCGCGAGAGGCGCCAGGTTTTCAAGGAACCGAAGCTCAGGAGCCGGGGATGGATTTATTGGGGAAACCCTCGGTGACTCCGGTGACGTTCTCGAACGAGGCCAGATCCATGCGCTTGCCGGTCGGCGTGAGGCTGGCGCGGACGACCGAATACGCCAATGCGGCGTCCTGGCCACTCGAATGGACGTCCACGAGCTGGACGGCGTTGTTGCCGCGGTTGCGCGCGTAGCGCCCGAAATCGGTATGGCCCTGCCCCAGCGGAATGGCAATCGTGTCGGGGCGCACGGCAGGGTAAAGATAGACGGGAGCTTCCAGGTCGCCGGCGGTCGAGCTCACTTTGACCACGTCCCCATTATTCAGTCCCAGCTTTTGGGCAGTTTGCGGGTTGATCTCTACCCAGGTCTGCCAGGAGATGGAAGTGTTGGTGTCGGGCGAGCCTTGCAGCCAGGGTTGGCTGGCGCCGCGCCCGTCGCTGAGCAGGTTGGGCAGGTACAGGGAAAGGAAATAAGGGTAAGCCTGCGCGCTGCCCTGGTAGGCCGCAGTGGGAAGATCGATCGGCCCCGGCGGGGTGGGGGCTTGAGCTAGTATATTCTTCACACTGGTGGACCACCAGCCGCCGTGCTGGCGGAAGCGCGACCACTTGACATCCGCCGTCGAGCCGCCGTTGTCCCCGGGGGGCAGGTTGCCGAGGATATCCTTGAGGTATTGGACTTCGTCCGACCAGGGCATGGCGCTGGCCGCCGCCGGGATGCCCTTGGCCACAGTCAGCAGCACGTCGCCGGTGGAGCGCAGGTCGAAGACCGGCTCGACGACGGGCTGCTGGCTGCCCAAGATGGGAACCCCAAAATTAGGCGAGACGACGTCGTAGCCCCACGATTCGAGGTAGGTGCGATCCGGCAAGATCATATTGGCCAGAACAGCGGTCTCGTCCACGATGGGGGCGAAAGAAACCACGAAGGGAACCTTGGACATAGCCTGGGCTACCCCCAGCTTTTGCGGCAGGTCGTAGGCGGGGTTGGCTCCATAAACCAGGAGCACCTGCACCTCGCCTGAATTCATCTTGGTGATCAAATCTTGAACGCCAGAAAGGGGCGAGAATTCCAGCTTCCCCAGGGAGGAAAGCTGGGTATCCGTAGAAAGCACCGTCCCCCCAGGCTGGCCGATGTTGCCGGCGATATAGTTCAAGGCTTGCACGGCCTGATTGGCCTCGGCGACGGAAGGGCCGCCGCTCAACGGGCTGCCCGGAATGGCCACTACGCGCTCGGCGCCGGCAAAGTTGCGCGCCAGCGTCACCAGGGTGTCCACCGGAATGCCACTGGCGGCGGCCACGCTATTCAAATCCAGCGGACCGACGACTTGCCTGGCCCGCTCGGAACGCCCGGACAGGCCGAGATTCTGGTCGGCGATGATGCGCGCCAGGGCCTGAGCGACCAGCGCTTCCGTCCCGGGCTGCACCGGCACCCACTGATCGGCCTTGGCGCCGGTCGTCGACATCCTCGACTCGATCTGGATAAGATAACCGCGCTTGCCTATGCCCTGGCTGCGCAAGCGCCCGTATTCAATCCCATAGCGGGTAGCAGACAACCAGGTGCCCAGGAAGTCGGCGCCAAAGGAAAAGATCACGTCGGCTTGGCCCAGGTCGTAGGCCGGTAGCTGGCGCTGTCCAAAGACGGCCTGGGTGGCACCTTCCAGGGCGGCATACCCGTTGAAGTCCGTGTATAGGTCGTAGACCAGCGGAGTGGGAGCGCCGATAGCGGTGGTGAAGCGCCGGAAGAGGTCGTATAAATGGCCGGAAGTGGTCGAGCCGCACCAAACGGCTACTTTCCCCCCGGCTGCCTGGATCTTGGCGTATAAAGTATTGATGCCTTCGTCCCAGGAAATGCTTTGATAGTTGCGCGAGCCGGGCTGGTTTTGAGTGACCGGGCCTTCCAAACGGTCCGGGTTGTACAGGATTTGCAGGCCGGCCTGTCCACGCGCGCACAATTTGCCCTGGTTCAAGGGGTGCTCGGGATTGCCTTCTATTTTCAACGCCCGGCCGTTCATGATCCGAACGATGATGCCGCAGCCGGCCGGGCATTGGCGGCAAGTGCTGGCATACCAGGTCGCCTGGCCGGCGAGCTGCTCCTCGGGAGGGGTGACGTAAGGTTCCAGGACTTCCCAGCGGCGCGGCCACTTACATCCGGTCAGGACCGCCGATGCCGCCCCCAGCGCGCCGAGCTTGAGAAGATTGCGACGAGTAATTTTGGTAGCCAACATCTCCTCCTATTGGTGGCAAGTGATGCATTCTGTGAGTTGATTGGCGTTGGGCTGTTTTTCGTGGCAGCTAAGGCACCAACCCATGTTCATCTGGGCGACCGCGTGCGTCTGGGTCATGTGGGCCACGTCGCCGTGACAGGTTTCGCAATTGATCCCCCCGGCCACGACGTGCACTTCATGGCTGAAATAGACGAAGCGCGGCAACTGGTTGATTCTCACCCAGGGGATGGGCTGCTGATCTTGCCAGTAAACCGCAATTTTTTGGATCTCGGGGTTCGTGGGATCGACCACCTGATGGCAGCCCATGCACTTTTGGACGCTGGGCATGCCCGCCGAAGGGGAGCGAGTTGCATCGCTGTGGCAGAATAGACAACCTATGCCCAATTGCACCATCACCTGGTGGTTGAAGGCAATGGGTTGTTGTGGAGCGGGTTGCTGCGCGTTGACGCGCGTATAAAAGAATGTGCCGCCGGCTGCGATAATAAGAAAAACCACTCCAATGATCGAACGCCTTAAAAGCATTGACCTTGTGTTATTGCGCATAATCTCCAACCATGTTGGTTTAGTTAATAGAAAGGACATTCCCAGTGATTTTGTCAGAATTACAAGTGACCCACCTCTGGCAAACGGTTTATGCGGCTATTCAATTGTGGTTTTTTGCTTCTGCCAGGGTGATCACCGGTAGGAGTATAAAAAGAAGATCCGCCCTGGTCTTTAATTGGTCGATAACGGGGTTCTTATACCCGACCAATTGGATTAATTATACCTAAATTATTGTAATAATTCTCACGGCACATGTCAAGGGGTTCTTGAAGAAAAATGACAACGAATTTAAAATCAGGCGGCGGCAACCCCTCAAAGGGATTACCGCCGCCTGGGCAGGCCAGCCCGGCAAGGGGCTTAAGTCTTGGATTGGTCGATGGCTACCGAGGAAGTCATGTTCCAGCGCAGGCGCGCGTCGTATTGGTCGAGCTGGATGACGACCGTATAGGTAATGTCACCTTGTTGATTCTGGCCAACCTGGAGGATAGAAGTGATCTTTCCGGTGAACTCCAGGTTAGGGAGAGCATCAAAAGTGATCGTCGCCGGATCCCCGGTCTGGATGTTGACGACGTTCAGCTCGGTCAGATTGGTGGTCTCTACCTGCCACTTGGAGAAATCGGCCACCGTGGCCACCGGCGCGCCGGGGGCGATATATTCCCCGGGCTTCATAGCGATCGTGACTACCGTGCCCGCAAAGGGGGCATGAATTTCCAGGTCAGAGAGGGTCTCCTTGGCAGCCGCAAGCTGGGCTTCTGTATTGGAGATACGGGATTGGGCCAGGTCTACCTCATCCGGGTCAGGCCCATTCTGCAATTTTGCCCAGTCGCGCTGGGCGATCTCGTATTTGGCCTTGGCGATTTCCAGGTTGGCGTCGGCCTGGGCAATCTCGTTGGCCCCCGGCTTGTTCGTCAAGGAATTCAGGTTGGCCAGCGCGGTGTCGCGCTTCTGGCGCGCCTGGGCAAGCTGGCTCAAAGCATACGCCTTGTTGGGGTCGCTGTCGGGCAAATTGTACAAACCATTGTAGATTTGTTCGATTTGTTTGACCTGGTCCACGGCCAGGTTGTAATCGGCGCGGGCTTTGTCGACGGCGTCCTTGTCGCCCGACGGGTAATCCTTGCTGGTGCGGCGGTTTTGGGCGTTTTCCAGGTCCTTTTCCGCCTGGACCAGGGTAAGCTGAGCCTGGGCGCTGGCCAGGGAAGCGTTATTCTTGATGGTATCGAGGTCCTGTTGAGCCGAAAGCAGATCCACCTCGGCGGCGGTCACGGAGGCCTGGAGCTTGTCGCTGCCCTTGAGGCGGGCGATCAGGTCGCCGGCTTTGACCGCCTGGCCTTCGCCGACCACGACTTCATCGACGACCCCGGCAGAGTTGAAGCTGATGTCTACGTATTGGATGGGCACCAGCTTGCCCTCCGAGATGACCTGGTTGCCGATTTTGACGGGTCCCAGCGCCTGCGTGGAGCTCCCCGTCGACGAGCTTCCCGGGACAGGCGTTGCGGAACCGCCCAAGACTCCGCTTGAGCTCAGGGCCAGGAAAAGGCCCACGGCAAAGATGGCTACAATCAGGATGGCAGCATAGACTCTTTTCATTTTACCCTCCTTGTTTTGCTATCAGCCCTGGTAAACAGACGGCATAAAACGCAGCCTACTCGTAAAGTAAAACATCATGAACGGTTAATTGCATGGCATTTTGGGCGGGGACGAAGCTGGCAATGGCCGTGATGACCAGAATGAGCGCAAACCACAGCAAGGTGCCGGGAATCGAGAAGGTGTAATCGAGGGGCGTCTGAAGAAAGCCCACCCCAACGGCGTCGCTCAGCAGGACGCTCAACGGAATCGAGAAGATGACGCCCAGGAGCCAGCTCAAGACCCCGATGACCATACCCTCGAAAATGACGATAGACAAGACTGCGCCGTTGGAAGCCCCAATCGCGCGCATGACTCCGATCTCTCGGGTGCGCTCCAGGACGTTGATCCCCATCGTGCCGGTCAGCCCCAAGGCTCCTACGGTGGCCAGCACGCCGGCCATGATCAGCAAGAAGATGATGAGCACGTTGAACTGAAGGATGACGGTGGAACGCAGGTCGGATACCAGGCTGGTGGAGCTGACGCGCAAACCGGCGCCGTCGAACTGCTGTTTGACGGCGATGGCGGCCTGCCTTTGGGACTGCGGGTCGTGCTGGTCGGTGGCGATGTATACGGCGCTGGCTAACCCAACTTTATCCAGACGCTGGGCGAAGTAGGGATAGGTGGTATACGCCCAGGGCCCAATCAGCACGGACTGCACGATGCCGACCACTTTCCAGGTGGTTTTCTTGCCTTCGATCTTCAGCTCGATGTCGTCTCCAACCTGGATGTAGGCGTTATCTTTGATCACATCGGTGTTGAGCACCACCGCGCCCTGGTCTTCCGGAAGGAGCCAGCGGCCTTGAATGACGGAGGGGTGAATGAGCTGCGTTTGGATGGGCGGCGCCACGAAGAGGATATTATCGCTCTCCGTGCCATCCGGGCGCAGCAGGCGCAAATCCGTCTCTCCCCAGATCTCCCCAAGCGCGACGCCGGGGGCCCGGGCGACTTCCTGCGCGATCTGATCCGTCCGGTAGGGGTGATTGAAGAAGACGGCCACGTCGAAGCCGTAATAGTTCAGCGCCTGATCCAGGGTCTTCGAGAGGGAAGCGTAAACGCTGGCGACCGCCATGAAAATGGCGCTGGCCAGCACCAGGGTGATCAGGGTCAGGACCAAGCGGCCTTTGCGCCGGAAGGTATTGCGCAGGGAAAGCATGATCGGACGCGGCAGGCTGTGGATTCTGCCGAGCTGTTTGTCGATTAGACTGCTGCCAAAGCGATTTTCGCTGATGCCGTAGTTGGAGATGGCCTCGCGCACCGTGATCTTCGTCATGCTCAAGATCGGGTAAAGAGCCGCCAGGAGCGGCACCGTCAGGCTGAGCACGAATTGGAGCAGGACGGCCTGAGGCATCAATCCGAACTCAGACACGTCAAAGTTGATGATGCTGGCCAACACAGCGATGGCCGCCCGGGTCGCCAGCCAGCTCAACGGCACCGCGATCAGCAAGGCCAGCAAGCCGATCACCACTACCGAGGACAGGTACATGGCGATGATCTGGCTCCTGCGCGCTCCGATGGCTTTCATGATACCGATCTGGCGCACCTGCTGAGCCATGAGGGCCGAGATCGTGTTGATTACCAGGAAGCCGCTCAAGAATAGAGCCAGGATTCCCAAGGCCCCCAGGATGGTGGACATGGGGCCCAGGTAGGTCTCGAACCAGTGTTTCCCCGGATCGGGGATCACCGTCGAATAGACGACCCGGCCGCTCTTTTCTATTTTGTCCCTGACCGCATTGGCCACCCCCTGGATCTGGGAGCGAGTCAGGTCGTCGCCGCTTACCTTGAGCAGTAATTCGTTATACGATTTTGCGTAGCCCAGCCAGGCCAGGGTATCGAAATTGATATACCCGCTGGCCTGATTGACGAACGTGCCGGCGGGCTGGGTCAGGTCGTGGACGAGGCCGGCAACCTTCATCTCGCGTTGCTTGCCATCCGGAGTCTCGACCAGGACGGTATCGCCGACCCTGGCCCCGATCAAGCTTAGCGAAGCCCGTTCCATCAAGAGATCGCGCTCGCCCGGCGGCCAGACGCCGGATTGGGGCCAAATCTTGTTAATACCGATATTGTTGAAGTCCGGAATCACGGTCAATTGCACTTGCCGCCATTCGTTGGGGCCGGTCTGAAGCCTGATCTGTAAGCTGTTGCGGCCTTCGGCGTCCTGAACGCCGTCCATGGCGCGGATGACTTCGACCAGGCTGTCGTCGAAGGGCTGCGAGGTGAGGGTGGCGCTGGCAGGATTGGCCTGAAGATAGCTGGCCGGCAAGGTGTTGAGGATGATGCTCTGGGTTTGCATCACCAGCCCAATGGCGGCCACGCCTACGGCGATGGAGAGGACGACCAGAATGGTGCGCCGCTTGTTTCCCCAGAGATCGCGTAGGACTTTGTACCAGCGCGGAGAGAGCATGGATCAGTCCCCTTTTATTGGCGTGGGTGCGAATCGGAATCGCGGTAATGCGTGCTGGCCTCGTCGTGCAGGCGCTTCCAGTACTCCTTGCCTTCGGGGGACGCCGGTTTGCCTTGCCTGCCGGGGGCATTCCTCGAAAATATCCTGAAGGCCAGGATCAGGGCCACGCCGATCAGGAAGATCCCCGCGATCAGGCCCAGGACACCCCCGGGATTCGATTGAGGGGCAGGCGGGCGCGTAGGAATTGCCGTGGGGTGAATGACGGTCGGCAGGGGCATGGTAGGGGTAATGGTCGGCGTCACGGTTGGAACGGGCGTATCCGTGGCCGTGGGGATAACCGGGGTGTTGGTGGGCGGGACGGGGGTAAAAGTGGCGGTCCAGTAGATGATCGGCTTGGAAGTGGCCGTGTTGGCCGGCGCCGGATGGGAGGCAGGCGGCAGCGTGGGCCTGGGCGGCAGGGTCGCTTGCAAATTCAAAGTGGTAGGACCAGAGGCAAACGAAGGCGCTGCCGAGAATTGGGCCAGCCCGATCAGGAGCAAACAACCGAGGAGAGCTTTGAAGAATAATTTCATGCAGGTGTCCTCACATTGTCGCAGAGATATCCGGAAAGGCAAGATTGGCCGCTGGCGCGAGAAGAACAGCTTTGGCTCACTGCAAGCCCCGGTCTATTTCAGGGGAAGCCCAAGGCTCGGTCGCGTCTGAAAGGAGCTTCCACAATGCGCGCGCTTCTTCTTGTTGGCCAGCGGCCCTGGCATTTTCTGCTCTTCGATCGAAATCTTCCAGGAGCGCCTGATAGGCAACCTCGGCCATGTGGCCCTCCCTGGGAATGTTCAGCACTTCTTCCCGGAGCCGCCGCACGGCGGTCGAGCGGTCTTCCAGGATTTCGTCCACTTTTGAGAGGATCGTAGAGATGGCGACCTCTTGGGCTTCCTGCTTGAAAATGGATTCACGCTTCATCCTGGCGCGTTTCTTCTTGACGTAATCCGAAGCTTCGGCAAGCTGATCGGAGACGATCTGGCCATCCGCCAGGGAGATCGTGCGCGTGATGCGCCTGGCCAGGTCCTGGTCGTGAGTGACCATAAAGATGGTCTTGCCGCGTGCGACGAGGTCTTCGAACAGCAAGAAGATTGCTTCGGCTGTGATCGAATCCAGGTTGCCGGTTGGCTCGTCGGCGACCAGGATGGGCGGGTCGTTGGCCAGCGCGCGAGCGATGGCCACGCGCTGCTGCTGCCCCCCGGAGATAGCCGAAGGCAGCTTGAAGGCGTGCTCGCCCATCCCCACTTGCTCCAGGAGGTGCATGGCCCACACTTCGCGCTCGTAGCGGTCGTATTTATTGCAGAAATCCATGGGGAGCATGACGTTCTCGATGACGGTCAGGGTGGGCAGCAACTGAAAGAACTGGAAGACGATGCCCAACTGGATGCCTCTCCAGGCCGCCATGCGGTTTTCGTTCAAAGTGTGGACGGGGGTATCCCCGATGTAGACTTCGCCTGAAGTGGGGCGGTCGATGCCGGTGATCATGTTGATCAGGGTCGACTTCCCACTGCCGGATTTCCCCACCACAGCGACGAATTCTCCTCGATCTACTTTAAGGTCAACGCTTTTCAGCGCAGTGAATTCGCCGGCCGCATTCTTGTACACCTTGGTTACCCGATGGAGCTCGATAAGAGCGCTGTTCCCATTCAGGGAATGGCCATTGGATTTTTCCTCGAAAGGCTGCGCAGGTCTTATGCGATCATCGAGAAAAGGCAGGTGGATGGCGGGGTTCTTTTTCACGCATTCTCCTCTAAGGCTTACGCTGGCGATCCTTTATGGGAAGAACGGACCCGGATCAGGCGCCCCTGGCGGCCAAAAGGATGGGGGAGTGGGCAATTCAGCGGGCCAGGTAGGGAAGTTAGACCATTGGGTAGGGATCCCGGTGGGGAGCTCGATGCCGGGAGGGATCAACGTGGCAAGCAGGGTAGGCAGGCTCTGATGCGGCCAGCCATGCGCCGGCAGGTCCAGGGGGGGTGGCGTGGAGAAACCTGGCGCTTCAGGGGAGCTCAGGCGAGGCGCGGGTGTGGCTGTGGGCCTGGGCGCCTGGGTAGACGTAGCGGGAACCAGGGTGGGGCGGGGCTGCATAGAGGGTTGGGGGGTAGGAGATTCCCGGCGCCCGGCGAGGATGGCGAGCGCTCTTTGGTAGGCAAGCTGGCTGATCGAAAGGGCGGCGTCGATGGGGGTTTGGGCAGTTGGCGGCGCATTGCCGGCCAGGCTTTGCAGGTGGGTCTGCAGCTCCGGCAGGTCTTTTACCAGCCTGCGGGCAAAGGTTACGTGTTCTTCAGCCGGCAACAGCGCGCCCTCATCCAGATAAGAGAGCGCCGCTTCGATCTGATCTGTGTAATCCTTAATCGGCTGGTCTGCATTCTGGGTGCGCTTCTCCTGGAGGAGCAAGGTGGCTTCCGAGAGGCGCTTGCCGGCAAAGTCCAGGTGTAGCTCGGCGGCGCTGCTCTCGCTCTGATTGAAGGTCAGTTGGGCGTTTTCGATCGATTTCTTGAGCGGATAAAAGCCGTCGCCCGGCAAAGAATTGTTCGCGGCGTACGCCACTCCACTCGTGGCGGCCAGGACGAAGACGACAATGATACCCATCAGCATGACGGGCGACAGCCGGGCGGGCCGAGTCGAAACTTCAGGGGTAAACAGCCAGGGGATATTGACGGGGGAAGGGGCTTTCCTGGGGCGGGAGGCAATCAGATGGGCCATGCGCGCCGCGGCTGCCTGGTGGAAGTCGGGTGAAGCGGTGATGCTTTGCATGGACTGCAAGCGGGTGGACAGATCGAGCAGCGGCTCCAGGCTGCCGTGGTGTTGCGGGTATTGGGAGATACAATCCCTGACGCTCGCGTCCCTTTGCAAGAGCGCCTGGATGCAGTTGTCGAGGATCTGGTCGAACCGGGAAGCGGGCCCTGGCTGCATGTGGAGTTATCCTTCCGTCCTGCAAAGCAGCTTGTATAAGGCTACTAAGGCTCGGTTCTGGATCATGCGACACGCGCCTTCACTCTTCTCCATTATACGGGCAATGTGTGAATGATTCATACCTTCAACGAAGCGTAGAACGATCACTTGCTGCTGCTCCTCCGGGAGCCTGGATATGGCCTTGGCCAGTTGAGCCACCTCCTCCGATGCGATGACTTGCCGGAGTACGCACGGTTGGGGATCGATCTGCTCCTCCTGATCAAGAGGCTCGGAATGAGTCTCATGCTTGTGCCGCCGGTGAAAATCGACCACCACGTTATGAGCGATGCGATACAGCCAGCAGACGAACGGATTCCCGTTGGGCCTGTAACCGGGCAGGGCCTCCCAGGCTTTCAGAAACACCTGCTCGGTAATATCTTCGGCGTCGCTGGCGTCTCCTATGCGTAAATAAACATATCGGTAAATGGGGTCTAAATAACGTTGATAAAGATGGCCGAAGGCTTCGCCATTGCCTGCAATGGCGCGCTCCACCAATCCGGCTTCATCCTCTTTCAACCCAGCGGCAATCAATTTATCTCCTACTATTCTATACGGAGAATAAGGCTTCCGGTTTCGCTACCGGCGGATCACTTGCCACGCATCAGGGTTGGTTGGATAACCTGTAAAGCGCTTACGCCTTTTTCCCGTCCGGCAAAATCGCACCGGTAAGATCAGCCGCAGTCATGCGCGCATCTGTCAGGTTCGCACCGCTCAAGTTGGCCCCGTCCAGCTTTGCATCGATCAGGTCTGCGCCGCTGAGGTTGGCTCCGCGCAGGTCGGCTTTGGATAATTTCGCGCCCGTGAGGGTCGCGCCGCTCAGGTCGGCGCCAGACAGGTCGCTCTCGCGCAGGTCGGCCCAGGTCAGGTTGGCGCTTCTCAAAACAGTGCCCGGGCCGTTGAACAGGGCCTTCATCAGATTCGCGCCGGTCAAGCTGGCGTCCGCCAGATCCGCTCCGCAGAAGCAGGCTTCATGGGCGTCGGCTCCGGTGAGATTGACCCTGGCAAGGTTGGCGCCCGTCAGGTTGGCCTTGACCAGCTTTGCCGAAAAGAGGCTGGCCTTGCTCAGATTCACCTGGCTGAGATCCGCTTCGCTGAAATCAGAAAAAGCCAGCTTCATGCCTTGAAAATCACGCTCACCGGAATTGTAGCGCTCGATCAGCTCCTTGTCCCTCATTGTGGCAGCTCCTGTGAAGAATGTATATAAATGGGCACGATCCTCGACCATCGAGATGCGCGATGGAGGTCATAGAACCCACTTTCGCCCGTTCGAGCCATGCACGTTCGCGGCTTGAAGCAATTCCTGCGCCAACATGCGCATCAAAAGGGCCTGGTTGTGGCTCAGGTAGAAATGATCGCCCGGGAAGAAGCGCGTCACGATCAAATGCGTGGTTTGGGAACGCCAGGCGTCCAGATTCTCGCGAGTGACGAAGGGGTCCTGAAGCCCTCCATAAACCGAGATGGGGCAATCGAAGGGCTCGTCGGGTGTGTATTCGTAGGTCTCGCACAGCGCAAAATCGGCTCGGAGGGTGGGCACGATCAGCTCACGCAATTCCCGATTCTTAAGGACCTCTTCCTGGGTGCCGTTGAAGCCGCGCAGCCTGGCGACGAACTCCTCTTCAGGCAGGTCGTGGATGGGGTCTTCGTGGTGGGGAATTTGAGGCGCTTCATGGCCGGAGACGACCATCAGGGCCGGCTGGCGGCCTACCCGCCGGCGTAAGAAGCGCGCCAACTCAAAGCTCAACAAAGCCCCCATGCTGTGTCCGAAGAAGGCGAAGGGTTTCTCCAGGTAGGGCATGAGGCCCTGTGCGATCTCTTCGACCAGGGGGCCGATCTGGGTGTAAGGCGGCTCGCCCAGGCGCGAGCCGCGCCCGGCGAGCTCGACCGGGCAAACTTCGATGAAGCCGGGCAGGCCGGCAATCCAGGACTGATACATAGAAGCCCTGGCTCCCGAATAAGGGAAACAGAACAGGCGGATTGCAGCGGGCGAATCCTGCCTGGGCCATTTTGGCCAGAAGAGCTTGCTTTCTACCTGTAGCGCAACCATTGGCTTTGTCCTTTCCTTGCATTCAGTCAGAGACGATGGCCTGCCCCTCGACGCCGGGGAGGGTTTCCGCGCTTTTCTCATAGACCAGAAACTCGCGGAATTCTCGATTGGTCGATATCGCCAATGAAAGGATCGTCATGATCAACCCGCAAGAGACGTAAATCAGAGGTATGTTTTTCCCCGTTAAATCCGCGACTACCCCTGCCAAACCCATACCAATTGGGCTTAACGCACCCGCAATCGTGCTCAACAACCCAAAAACGCGTCCGCGGATTTCATTGGGAGTCTTGATCTGAATGATGGTGGTAATATTTACAGCTACAAATCCCCCAACGAAGCCGCCCAGGGCAGCTAACACCATAGCAGCGACCGGCCCTCTCGCCAATCCTAACAAGCCAAAGCCGATCGATTCCAGGACGATAAAACCTACCATCATTTTACCTCGACTTGAGCCAGATTGCTTAATCAATCCGGCAAATAAATACCCCAAAAGTGAGCCAACTCCATAAACGGCCAGGATGAATCCATACCAGTCGGTGCTGGCTTTGAGGGTATCTTCCACGTAGAAGGGCATGAGGGTGATCACGGGGATGGTAAAGAAATTCAGGATAGCCGAGACGAACACGAGATTGCGCAAGCCGGTCATCGTCCAAACGTAATGGAAGCCCTTCAGGGTATCCGTTTTGAACTCGTTGAGCTGATCGCGGGCGGTTTTGGGCTTCTCGGGAATCCTCTGGGGGATGACGATCAAGGATTCGCTCAAGGAGGCGAAGAGGTACGTGAAGCCGTTGACCAGAAATAGAATGGGCGCCCCCAGGATGCGGAAGAGCACCCCGCCCAGCCCTTGCCCGATAAACATGGAGAGCTGGTACGACATTTGGGTCAAGGAATTGGCGCCCATGACCCTTTCCTGGGGGACGATGTCCGGGACGGCGGAGACGATAGCAGGGTTGAAGAACGTCCCCAGAATGCCGATGAAGATATTGACGACGAAGATCCAAACCAGGACGGGCTGAATGTTTTCGGAGAAGAAGAGCAGCGCCCCCACCAGGGAAAGCACGGTGAGGCCGCGCACAAAGTCACACAAGACCAGGATCTTCTTCCGGGAGTAACGGTCGGCGAAGGTGCCTCCCAAAGGCCCCAGGAGCACCGCAGGCAGGGTGGACAGCATCATCATCAGGCCCATCAGGGTGGCAGAGCCGGTAACGTGCTTGATCCAGAAGAGCATGCCGATCGAAAAGCCCTGCGAGCCGAGGCTGCTGATGGATTGTCCCTGCCAGAGCAGATAGAAATTGCGGTTCATCAGTCTGGTCGGCGCGCGAACGGCGGGCGGCTCCATGGAGATCTCCAGTTTGGACGGATCTTGGGCCTGATTCATGCTTTCACCTGCAATTCTTCCAGGCGGGCTTGCAGCTCCCTGGCCAGGCGCTGAACGTCTGGCGCGTGCACCATACTGAGGTGGTCGCCGGGGATGTCGACGATCTCCACGCCGCCCAACGCGAACTTGCCCCAGCCCAGGTCAGGCGCTTCGGCCGGCCCTTCTTCCCGATCGGTGGCGCGGAAGAGGGTCAGGCGGCCGGGGTAGGGCGCGGGAGTGTACCCGATCCAGGCATCCGTCTGGGTCTGCATGATGCGCACGTAATGGCGGAATTGCTCGAAGGTGACATCGGGGTAGATCCAATTCACCCGCCTGGCCTCCTCCAAGATAAAAGCGATGCGCTCGTCGGAAGCCAGCTCGCGCAACTTTTCCACGGAGAGATCCAGATGCTGGCCGAACAGATCCACCAGGTAGGCAGCTTCGTCGGCGGGCCCTGGCTTCGGGTAAAACGGCCCCTGATCGAGGATGGCCAAGAGGCCCACCTCTTGCCCCTGGCGACGGAGCTGTTGGGCCATCTCGAAGGCGATCACCACCCCCATGGACCAACTGCCGAGGACGTAAGGCCCCTGCGGCTGGAACTCACGGATGGCGCTCACGTAACAGGCGGCCATGTCCTCGACGCGCGTATGCAGTTCCTGGTCGCCGGTTAGCCCCTGGGCCTGGACGCCGTAGAAAGGCTGGTTTGCGCCCAGCTCGCGGGCCAGGTCCGCGTACCAGTGGACGCTTCCGCCGGAGGGATGCACGAAGAAGACCGGCCGTTTTTCGCCCTTGGGCTGGATGGGAACCAGCACCGGGGTTGGGGCGGCGTGGCCTTGGCCCTGCCGCAGGATGGCGGCCAGGTGCTCGATGGTAGGCTCTTTGAACAGCTCGGTGAGCGAGAAGCCCCGCTCGAGCTGCGCCTCGACCATGGCCATCACGCGCACCGCGATCAGGGAGTGGCCGCCCAGCTCGAAGAAGTTGTCCCTGACTTCCACGGGGCGAACGTTCAAGGCTTCTTCCCAAATGCGGACGAGCTGTAGCTCGAGGGCGTCGCGCGGACTGAGATAAGCGCTGCTGGCCGTGGGAGTCGTAGCATCCGGGGCCGGCAAGGCCTTGCGGTTCAGCTTGCCGTTCGCGTTGTAGGGAAGCGCCTCCATGGGCACGAAGGCGGAGGGGATCATGTAATGCGGCAGCTTCTCGAGCAGGTAGCCGCGCAGCTCTCCGCTCTCCAGGGGGGCGCCCGGCTCAGGGACGACGTAGGCCACGAGCTGACCGTCCTCCGGGGACTGAGCGGAGCCGCCGTCCGCGCTGATCACCGCGCAAGCCTGGACGGAGGGATGCTGAGCGAGCAGGCTTTCGATCTCGCCCAGCTCGATGCGGTAGCCGCGCACCTTGACCTGGTGATCGATGCGCCCCAGGAACTCGATGTTGCCGTCCGGGAGGTAACGGGCCAGGTCGCCGGTCTTGTACAGGCGCGCTCCTGGTTGCTCCGAAAAGGGGTCGGGGATGAACTTTTGCGCGGTCAGGTCGGGCTGGTTGAGGTAACCGCGCGCGATGCCCACGCCGCCGGCGTGGATTTCGCCGGGGACGCCCACCGGCACCGGTTGGAGAGAGGCGTCCAGGATGTACAAGCGCGTGTTGGCGATGGGCGCGCCGATGGGAATGACCCGCTGTTCGTAAGGGCGATCCTGGAGGACGTATTTCGAGACGGCCACGGTCATCTCCGTGGGGCCGTAAGCGTTGACGAAGCGCCGGCCAGGGGACCGAACGCGCGGCGATCTCGGGCGGGCAGCGATCCCCGGCGGAGACGATATTCTCCAAATCGGGGAATTCCTGGGGGTCGAGCACCGAAAGGAGCGAGGGCGGCAAGGGAGCGAAGGTCGCCTTTTGATCCCGGAGCAGGCCGGTCAGTCCGGGCCCCGGCAAGGAAGAGTCCCGGTCAACCAGAATAAGGGTCGATCCGCCAAACAAGGCCGCAAAGATATCCGCCACGGAGCCGTCGAAGCTGACCGAGAAGAATTGCAGCACCCGGCTACCCGGATAGGCGCCAAATTCGCGGATGAACTCCAGCCCCAGGTTGACTACTCCGCGATGCTCGATCAGGGTGCCCTTGGGCGCCCCGGTGGAGCCGGAGGTGTAGATGACGTAAGCCAGGTTGTCCGGCCGGACCGCGACCGTAGGATTGTCATCCGGCTCCCGCGAGATGTCCCTCCAGGCCTGATCCAGGCGCAGCGTATGTACGCCCTGGCAGCTTAACCGATCGGGGAACTCTTTCCCGGCGATGAGAATGGGAGCTTTGGAATCCTCCAGCATATAGGCCAGGCGATCCAGCGGATAAGTGGGGTCGAGAGGCAGGAAGGCCCCACCGGCTTTGAGAATGCCGAGGATGCTGACCAGGAACTGGATCGAGCGCACCATGCCTACCGCCACGAGCGCCTCCGGCGCGAGGCCCAATTTGCGCAGGGCTTGGGCTAACTGGTTTGCGCGGCGATTCAATTCCCGGTAGGTAATGTGTTCTTCCTGATAGATGGCGGCAATCGCGTCTGGGGTGGAGGCGGCCTGCTCCTCGAATACCTGGTGGATACATTTTTCCGCCGGATATTCCTTTTGGGTAGCGTTCCAGGCGACGACGATCTGCTCGTATTCGGCCCGGGTCAGGAGGGGCAAGCTGGCGAGGGTGCGGTGCGGGTCGGCGGCGATGCCTTCCAGGAGCGTGCGCAGGTGCCCCAACATGCGCTGAATGGTCTCCGCGTCGAAGCGGCGCGCGTCGAAGATGATCCGCAGCAGCAGCTCGTCGGCTGCGCCGGCGATCAGGCTGAGGGGAAAATTGGTCTGCTCGATAGAATGGATGTGCTCGACCGCCAGCGCCTGGGCCTGCTCCTGCCCCTGGCTGAAGGTATCCAGCGGGTAGTTCTCGTACACGAACAGGCTCTCGAAGAGGGGCTGGCCGCGCGGGACCTCGCTCCAACCCGCGATCTGTACCAGGGGGCTATATTCGTACTGGCGCATCTCCACCAACTGCTCCTGAAGGCTTTGCAGCCAGGCCAGCACGGGGCTTTCCGCTTCCACGTGAAGGCGCACCGGCAGGGTGTTGATGAACAGGCCCACCATGGATTCGGAGCCGGGCAGGTCGGAGGGGCGGCCCGAGACGGTGGCGCCGAAGACGACGTCTTCCTCGCGGCTGTAACGGCTCAACAGCAGGCCCCAGGCGGCCTGCACCAGCGTGCTGAGGGTGAAGCGCTGCCGGCGGGCCAGATCGTTCAGGGCGGCGGTCAGCTCAGCCGGCAGCCAGATTTCTTGCTCCCCAAACTCCATAGGGCGCTCTTCGCCGTCGGCGAGGGGCCTATCCACCACCAGCGGGGTGGGGGCGATGAAGCCTTTCAGCTTGCGCTGCCAGAAGGCCTGCGCGGCGTCCATATTCTGGCGCTTCAGCCACACGATGTAATCGCGGAAGGGACGGGCCGGCGCTAATTGAGGCGCCTGGCCGCGATGAAGAGCTTTGTAAGCGGCGAAGAATTCCTGCAGGATGAGCGGCAGCGACCAGCCGTCCAGCAGGATGTGATGGTGGGTCCACACGAACTGGTGGGCCTGATCGTCCAGGCGGAAGAGGGCCAGGCGGATCAGGGGCGGCCTGGACAAATCGAAGCCCTGGCCGCGATCCTGGCTCAGATAAGCTTCAAGGCAGGCGCGCTGTTCCTCAGGAGAAAATTCTCGCCAATCCTGCTGGATGAGGGGCACCGGCGCCGAACGGTGAACGACCTGGATAGGCTCTTTCAACCCCTCCCCGGTAAAGGCGGTGCGCAGGATGGTGTGCCGGTCGATCACGAATTGCCAGGCTCCCTGGAAGGCGGCCACGTCCAGCTCCCCACGCAAGACGCAGCTCAACTGCTCCACGTAGACGCCCGAAGCGGGCGCGTAGAGGCTGTGGAACAACATGCCTTGCTGCATAGGCGAGAGCGGGTAGAAGATCTCGACGTTTTTCATGACCATGAAAGCGTTTCCTCCGGTGCGTCCATTCTTTTTCAGAGCTTTCCAATTGCGCCGAGAATATCGTCCAGGTCGCCCTGCTCCCAACCGAAGTCAGTGAAATCGGAGGGGGTAAAGCCGCCGGCCTGGGGATCCAGGCAGTGGGCGATGAGGGCGGAAAGCTCGGCGATGTACTCCTCGGCCAGCGCCCGGATGGTCTCTGCGCGGTGAATCTCCCGGCTGAAGGACCATTCCAGGGAGAGCTGGCCTGCGGATACCCCGCCGTCGATCTGGATGAGGTGGGTACGAAGGCCGTGAGGATCGCGCTCCGGCCCGCGCTCCTCGGCGGCGAGCGTGAAGGGGGATTCCTCCGGCAGGGCCTGGTCGAATTGGCCCAAATAATTGAAGGAAATCTCCGCCTGAGCGCGGGGACGCTTTTCGGCCTCACCGTCCGCGTAGGCCAGCAGGCCGTACCCCAGGCCGTGGCCGGGCACGGCGCGAAGCTGTTCCTTGACGGCTTTGATCGCTTCGGCAGGGGAAGGGTCTTCGGGCAGGTCGAGGCGCACGGGATAAAGGGTGGTGAACCAGCCGAGGGTGCGCGAGGGGTCCAGGTCGGGGGCGAAAGGCTCGCGCCCGTGGCCTTCCAGGTCAACCAATGCGCTGGAAGAGCCGCTCCAGTGGTGAAGGGCGCGCGCCAGGGCGGCCAGGAGCAGGTCGTTGATCTCGGTGTGGTAGGCGGCGTGAACGTGATGGAGCAGGGCCTGGGTATCCTCCTGTGACAGGCTCACGGCCAGGCTGGCGGTGGAAGCCTCGGAATTTTGCCCGCCGGAGAAGTCGCGCGGCAGCGGCGCCGGGGCGGAGGCGGCCAGAGTCGACCAGTAGGCGCGCTCTTCCTGCACCCGCGGCGAGGCGGCATATTCCATCAGGCGCCCGGCCCAGGTGCGGAAGGAAGTAGACTTGGGGGGCAGGGAGAGGACCTGCTGACCGAGGGCCTGGGCGTAGGCGCTTTGCAGATCCTCGAGCAGGATGCGCCAGGAGACGCCGTCGATGGCCAGGTGGTGAACGATAAGCAGCAGGCGGTCGGCGCGCCCCTGACCGAGGCAGAAGCAGGCCGCGCGCAACAAGGGGCCGTGGGTGATGTCCAGACCGGTTTGAAGCTGCGCGGAGCGGGCCTCGATCTCTCGACTTTGCTCCGCTTCGGGCAAAGCCGCCAGGTCGATCCAGACGAGCGCCTCCTCGTCGGCGACGGGGGCGTTCTGGGCCTGCCAACCCTCTTCAGAAGGAGTGAAGCGCAGGCGCAAGGCGTCGTGATGGGCCAGGAGGGCCTGCAAGGCAGCCTCCAGCGCTTCCCATTGCAAGGGTTCCTTCAGGGCGAAGAGCAGGGACTGGTTGAAGTGGTGGGGGTTGGGGAAATCCTGCGCGAAGAACCAGCGCTGGATGGGGGTGAGGGGCAAAGAACCGGTGACGGGGCCCTGCTCGGCCAGGGGGACGGGGGCGGAGGAAGCCAAAGCGGCCAGCCCGGCGATGGTGGGAGCCTCGAAGAGCTGCCGGGGGGAGAGGCGCAGGCCGGCCTGGTTGGCGCGGGCGACGATCTGGATGGAGAGGATGGAGTCGCCGCCCAGCTCGAAGAAGTTGTCGTGGACGCCGACCTGGGGGAGGGCGAGCACCTGGCGCCAGATTTCGGCCAGGGTGTGCTCGGCGGGGGAGGAGGGCGGCGCGAAAGGAGCATCGAGGTCGGGGCGAGCGGCCTCGGGAGCGGGGAGGGCCTTGCGATCCACCTTGCCGTTGGCGGTGAGGGGCAGGGCCTGGAGGAGGACGAAAGCGGCGGGCAGCATGTAATCGGGGAGGGAGCGGCGCAGGAAGTCGCGCAGCTCGGAGGCAGAGGGAGGACTGGCAGGGTCGGCGGGGACGAGGTAAGCCACCAGGCGGCGCAGGCCGTTGTCCTCGCGCACCCAGACGACGTTCTCGCGGATGGCGGGGTGCCGGGAGAGGGCGGCCTCGATCTCACCCAGCTCGACGCGGAAGCCGCGGATCTTGACCTGGAAGTCGATGCGCCCCAGGCACTCCAGGTTGCCGTCGGGGAGATAGCGCACCAGATCGCCGGTGCGATACAGACGCTCGGCGGGATCGGTGGAGAAGGGATCGGGGAGGAAGCGCTCCCGGGTCAGATCGGGGCGATTGAGGTAACCGCGCCCCACGCCCACCCCGCCGATGAAGAGCTCGCCGGGGACGCCCACGGGGACGGGCTGCAAGTGGGCGTCCAGGACGTACAGGCGGGTGTTGAGGATGGGGCGGCCGATGGGGATCACGCCGGGGTGGGGGCAGTCGTGGGGAGCCCAGTAGCAGCAGCAGCCCACCACGGTCTCGGTGGGGCCGTACTCGTTGACCAGGGCGGTGTGGGGGGCGTGGGTGAGCCAGAAAGCGAGGTGGTCGTGGGTGAGGTTCTCGCCGCCGATGATGAAAGCGCGGGTACGGGAGGAAGCCAGGGAGGGGGAGAGCTGCTGGCCGAGGAGCTGCAAGTGGGCGGGGGTGATCTTGACCAGGGAGAAATCGCCCTGGGCGGCGAGGGTGGAGGAGAGGGCCTCGACGCCTTCTTCTTCGGGAAGCAGCCAGATGGGGCGGCCCTGCATGAGGGGAGCCCAGAAGGCGGTGACGGTGAGGTCGAAGGAGATGGAAGAGTGCACGGGAGCGCCCTGGCCCAGGGCGAGGGGATAGGCGAGGCGGGTCCAGGTGAGGTAGTTGACCAGGCCGCGATGGGAGATCATGGCGCCCTTGGGCTTGCCGGTGGAGCCGGAGGTGTAGATGACGTAAGCCAGGTTGGCGGGGGTGACGGAGGAGAGGGGGTCGTCCTCGGGGAACGGCTCCAGCGCGGGGCCGGCGGCGTCCAGGGGCACGAAGCGCGTGTGGGGGAGGGAGGCGGGAGCCAGGGTGGCGGCCAGGGAAGAGGTAGTGAGGAGGAGGGGAGCCTGGGCATCCTGGAGCATGAAGGCGAGGCGCTCGGGGGGATAGGAAGGGTCGAGGGGCAGGTAGGCGGCGCCGGACTTGAGGGTAGCGAGGAGAGCGACGACCAGATCGGGGGAGCGGGGCAGGCAGACGCCGACCAGGGTATCCGGGGAGACGTTTTGGGCCTGGAGGAAATGAGCCAGGCGGTTGGCGCGGCGGTTGAGGGCATCGAAGGAGAGGGTCTGGCCGTGGAAGGAGACGGCCGGGGCGTGGGGGGTGCGCAGGGCCTGTTGCTCGAAGAGCTGGTGGGCGCAGAGGTGGTCGGGGAAGGGAGCGGCGGTATCGTTCCACTCGACCAGGAGCTGATGGCGCTCGGGGTCGGAGAGGAGGGGCAGGGTAGCGATGGACTGGGAGGGATCGTCGAGGATGGCCTGAAGGAGGATGGAGAAGTGTTGGGAGAGGTGGGCGATGGTGGCGGCGTCGAACAGATCTGTGTTGTACTCGAAAGCGCCGCCCAGGCGCTCGCCTTCTTCGAGCATAAACAGAGTCAGGTCGAATTTGGCCGTGCCGCTGTGGGCTTCCAACGAGCCAACCGTCAGCCCCTGCACCTCCCTGGCGCGCATGGGGGCATTCTGGATGACGAACATGACCTGGAAGAGCGGACTATGGCTCATGTCACGCTGGGGCTGCAAGGCGTCCACGATCATCTCGAAAGGCAGATCCTGGTGGGCGTAAGCGCCCAGGGATGTTTCGCGCACGCGCTTGAGCAGGTCGGTGAAGCCAGGCTCGCCCGAAAGGTCTGCGGGCAGCACCAGGGTGTTGACGAAGAAGCCGATCAGGTTTTCGATGTCGGCGCGGTTGCGGTTGGCGATGGGTGTGCCGACGTTGAAATCCTCCTGGCGGCTGTGGCGGTAGAGCAAGGTCTCGAAAGCGGCCAGCAGAAGCATGAAGAGGGTGACGCCCTCTCTCTGGCATAGCGCTTTGAGTCCCTGGGAGAGCCGGGCAGGCAGGCTGAAGGTCTGGTAGGCGCCCCGGTAGGTCTGCACGGCCGGGCGAGGGCGGTCGGTGGGCAGCTCGAGCAGGGGCGGACTGTGCTGGAGCTGCTCCTTCCAGTAATTGAGCTGCGTCTCCAGAACTTCGCCCTTCAGCCAGTTGCGCTGCCAGGCGGCGAAGTCGGCGTATTGGATGGGCAATTCAGGCAGCGGCGAGGGGCGCCCGTTGGCAAAGGCTTCGTACAGCAGGGAGAATTCCTGGATAAGCACGTTAGAGGACCAATCGTCGCCGATGATGTGGTGCATGGTGAGCAGGACGACTTGCTCTTCTTCTCCCAGGCGCAACAGCTTGAAGCGCAGCAAGGGGCCGTGCGCCAGATCGAAGGGCAGTTGGGCTTCGGCGTTGGCCATGCGCAGGGTTTCTTTTTCCCGCTCTTCGGCGGGCAAGCTGCACAGGTCGACGACCTCCAGGGGCAGCTCTAAGTCCGGAGCGATCACCTGCCTGGGGCGGCCGTCCTGCAGGGTCACGAAGCTGGTGCGCAAGACCTCGTGGCGGCGAAGGATCTCCTTCAGGCTGCGCTCGAAAGCGTCCCTGTCCAGCGCACCCGTCAGGCGCAGGGCCTCGGGCAGGTTATAGAAGGGGCTGCCGGGCTCGAGCTGGTCCAGGAACCACAGGCGCTGCTGGGAGAAGGACAGCGGCAGATCGCCGCTGCGGGCCACGGGCAGGATGGGTTGGGCTTGCAGGCCGGCTTCGCTGCGCTGGGCGATCTCGATCTGCTCCGCCAGGGTGGCGATGGTGGGGTATTCGAAGATGCGCCGCAAAGGCAGATCCACTTGAAATGCCTCGCGCAGGCGTGAGATGAGCTGGGTGGCCAGCAGGGAATGCCCGCCCAGCTCGAAGAAGTTATCCTGGACGCTGATTTGCTCGGCGTCCAGAACTTGCGCCCAGATACCTGCCAGCATCTCTTCCACCGGAGTGCGCGGCGCG
Source organism: uncultured Chloroflexia bacterium (assembly GCA_963702935.1). Lineage (GTDB taxonomy): Bacteria > Chloroflexota > Anaerolineae > Anaerolineales > Anaerolineaceae > DAOTWA01. The sequence continues at coordinate 4,218,034 of OY969772.1, read as the reverse complement.
ATGAATTCCGTCTCCCATTCCTGGCGAGACCAATCGGGAGCGGGCAGCGCCTTGCGGTCCACCTTGCCGTTGGGGGTCAGCGGAAGGGTTTCGAGCAGCACGAAGGCGGACGGCACCATGTAATCCGGGAGCTTGACTTTCAGGAAGGAGCGCAGGTGCGCCAGCGAGAAGCCCTGGGCTTTGAGCAAGGCTTCCACGCCTTGCACCAGGAGCTCCCGTTCTAGCGGAGTGGTCTCGAACTTAATGCCGGCGCGCTCATCGCGCGTCCACCACACGATGCCCTTCAGCCACAAATCCTCGATGCTCTCGGGCACCTGCAAGTGGATGCGGATGCGCTGTCCTTTGACCCACAGGCTCTTTTCCCCGCTGAGGCGCAGGCCGCCCCGTGAGAGGTTCTCCAGAGTCAGCTCGCGCAGCGTCCCGTCGCCGAATTGTACCTGGCAGGCAGTCCGCAAGGGCACGCGGGGATCGCTGTTGCGCAGATCGGTGAGCACGACGCCCTGGATCTCGGTCACAAATTTGACCGTCTGGCGCAGCAAGTCTTGCTCGGCGGGGGAAGGGTTCAGACAGATACCGGCTTCCTGGCCCTCACGCCAGGCCACGCTGCCGTTGAGGCAGACGTCGCCCAGCGCGTCGGGCAGCGTCAGGCAGAGCTGCACCCCCTGGCCGGCTGCCCAATGAGCCGGCACGCCGGTGAGGCAGGCGCCGTGGTAAGAAATATCCGTGGTGGTCAGATCGAGGGGCTGCCGGCCGTCGCCGCTCTCGATCACGCTGCATTTCACGCGCAACGGCACACGGTCCACGGCGATATCCGAGACCAGGTAGGCGGCCAGGCGCTGAGCGCTGGAAGAGGCCGCGCCATTGCCAGACACGGCCACCACCACTGCGTCTCTGATCGCCGGGTGTTGGCGGATGACGGCCTCGATCTCGCCGGTCTCGATGCGGAAGCCGCGAATCTTGACCTGGTAATCCATGCGGCCCAGGAATTCGACGTTGCCGTCCGGCAGGAAGCGGGCCATGTCCCCGGTGCGATACAGGCGCGCGCCAGACTCTTTGACGAAGGGATCGGGGATGAATTTCTCGGCGTTCAGCTCTGGGCGGTTGAGATAACCGCCGGCCACTCCCGCGCCGCCCACGCACAGCTCGCCCGGCACCCCGATGGGCAGGGGCTGGAGGTGACCGTCCAGCACGTACAGGCGTGTGTTGGCGAAGGGACGCCCGATAGGCACCAGGCGGTCTTGGGCCAGGTCGAGGGCGGGATTCTCGTAGAAGGAGCTGTCGATAGTGGCCTCGGTCAGGCCGAAGGAATTCACCAGGCGCGTTTGCGGGCCGCACAGCTTTTGGAAGCTCTGGTATTCTCTCACGTACCAGATGTCCGAGCCGCAGATGAGCAGGCGCATAAAAGACAGGTCTTGCCTGGTTTTTTCCAGATATTGGGCCAGGTTGCGCAGCACGGCAGGGACGAACTCGGCGCAATCCACCCGCTCTTGCTGCATCAAAGCGTATAGTTTCTCGGCTTCCAGGAGGTACTCTCGCGGGCAGATCACCAGCTTGCCGCCGGAGCACAGCGCCCGGCTCAGGTCTCCGCTGAAGACGTCGAAAGCGAAGTTGGCCATCTGCAGGTGGCTGCTCAAGGAGTCCAGGCGGTAAGCCTCTTCCCAGGCCAGGAAGGCATTGACGATATTACGCTGGCGCAGCAGCACGCCCTTGGGCTTGCCGGTGGAGCCGGAAGTGTAGATCAGGTAGGCCAGGCTGTCGGGGCCGGTAACGCAAGGCGGGTTCGAGGCTTCCTCTTTGGAAAAGAGCGCTCCTTCCGTATCCAGGCAGAGGGTCTGGGCGTGGTGCGGCGGCAGCCCGGCGACTAACTGCGACTGGGTGAGCAAGACGGACACCTGGGAATCTTCGAGCATGAAGCTGAGCCGCTCGGGGGGATAGGTGGGGTCCATGGGCAGGTAAGCGCCACCCGCCTTGAGCACGCCCAGCACGCCGACGACCATATCCGGGGAGCGGTTGACGCAAATCCCCACCGGCTTGTCCGGGCCGACGCCCAATTTCTCGAGGAAATAGGCCAACTGATTGGCGCGTTGGTTCAGCTCGCGATAGGTCAGGGAGGCCGGCTCGGGCGACTGCGCCTCGACGCCCGGCCAGACCAGGGCGATATTCTGCGGGGTGCGCTCCACCTGAGCCTCGAACAACTGCTGCAGCGTCCAGCCGGCGCGCGGGGAAGCCAGGAAGGCCGCGTTCCACTCCACCAGAAGCTGTTGTCTTTCTTCCTCAGTCAGGATGGGCAGCTCAGCGATGGATTGGTCGGGATGGGTGACGATGCTCTCCAGCAGCACGCGGAAGTGCTCCAGCAGGCGACGGACGGTGGCCTGATCGAAGAGGTCCGTGCTGTATTCGACGGAGGCGTCGTAACCCTCCTCGTTTTCCACCATCGAGAGGGTCAGGTCGAAAGTGGCGGTGCCCGTCTCGGCTTCGATGGGACTGAGGGTCAGGCCGGGCAGCTCGTGGGCCCTGACAGAGGCGTTTTGCAGGATGAACATCACCTGGAAGAGCGGGTTGTGGCTCATGTCGCGCTCGGGCTGCAGGGCCTCCACGATCGACTCGAAGGGCAGGTCCTGATGCGCATAGGCATTGAGAGCGGTGTCGCGCACGCGAGCCAGCAGCTCGCGGAAGGTCGGCTCTCCGGAGAGGTTGGTGCGCATGACCAGGGTATTGACGAAGAAGCCGATCAGCCCTTCGATTTCGGCGCGGTTGCGGTTGGCCAGGGGCGTGCCGACGCAAATATCTTCCTGGTTGGAATGGCGGTAGAGCAGCACGTCGAAAGCTGCCAGGAGCGCCATGAAGGGCGTCACGCCCTCCACGCGGCAAAAGTTCTTGAGCGCCTGCGTGAGGAGCCTGGGGATCTGGATCGACAGGGTGGAGCCTCGGAAGGATTGCACGGCTGGCCGGGGACGGTCGGCGGGCAGCTCCAGGACGGGCAGGCCGCCTCCCAACTGCACCTTCCAATAATCGAGCTGCTCCTTCAGCACCTGGCCCTTGAGCCATTCGCGCTGCCACTGCGCGTAGTCAGCGTATTGAATGGGCAGGTCGGGCAGGGGCGAGGGCCTCCCCGTGGAAAAAGCTTCGTACAAGGCCGCGATCTCGCTGAGCAGCACGCCGATCGACCAGCCATCCGAGATGATGTGGTGCATGGTCAGCAGTACGACGTGGTCGTCCTCGGCCAGGCGCACCAGGACGGCCCGTACCAGCGGGCCGTGCACCAGGTCGAAGGGCTGGCGGGCTTCGACTGTAGCCAGGCGCTGCATCTCGGCCTCGTGCTGGCGGGCGGGCAAGTCTTGCAGGTCCGTGATGGAAAGCGGAATCTCGCCGGAGGGGTTGATGACCTGCACGGGCTGCCCGTCCCGGGCGAGGAAGGTGGTGCGCAAGGTTTCGTGGCGCAGGGCGATCTCGTTCAGGCAGCGCTGCAGGATGGATACGTCCAGCCTGCCTTGCATGCGCACGGCCAGAGGGATATTATAGAAGGGGCTGCCCGGCTCGAGCTGGTCGAAGAACCACAGCCGTTGCTGGGCGAAAGAAGCGGGGAAAACGTAAACCTCTTCTTCCAGCTCGTTGAAGAGAGCACCGGCGCTCGGGGAGGGGTCAGCGGTCATGCGGTTACCCTTCTACCTTTTCTCTGTCCCTGGAAGCCTCTTCTGCGGTTAAAGAGGCGCGCTTCACGCGGTGGGCGGCCCGGGAGATGGGCTGGATGGCCGGCGCCTGGGGCTGCCGGTCGGCGGCTTTGGCGCGCTCGACCTCGAGAGCCAGCTCGGCCACCGTGGGCCCCTCGAAGATAGCGCGCAGGGGAATCTCCACCTGGAGGGCCTCGCGTACGTGCGAGATGAACTGGGTGGCCAGCAGCGAGTGCCCGCCCAGCTCGAAGAAATTGTCGAACACGCCCACTTTTTCGATGCCCAGCAGGTCCTTGCAAATGGCTGCCAGCTTCTCCTCCACAGCGTTGCGCGGGGCGACGTAGGCGCTCTCCAGATCCGGGCGAGAGAGGTCCGGGGCGGGCAGCGCCTTGCGATCGACCTTGGCGCTGGGGGTCATGGGCATGGCTTCCATGAACACGAAGAAAGCCGGCAGCATGTATTCCGGCAAGGTCTGCCGGAGGAACATGCGCAGCTCGCCGGAAGCCGGAGCAGGTTGAGCGGCGGCTACCAGGTAGGCCACCAGGCGGGGAACGCCGGGAGTATCCTCCCTGGAAATCACGGCGGCTTCGCGCACTCCCGGGTGTCTCTCCAGGGCGTTCTCGACCTCGCCCAGCTCGATGCGGAAGCCGCGAATCTTGACCTGGTTGTCCACCCGGCCCTGGAACTCGAGGTTCCCGTCCGGGCGGTAGCGCACCCGGTCGCCGGTCTTGTACAGGCGCGCGCCGGGCTTGCCGCTGAAGGGATCGCTGACGAATTTCTCGGCGGTCAGCTCCGGGCGGTTCAGGTAGCCGCGCGCCAGGCTGACCCCGCCCACGTGCAGCTCGCCGGGAATGCCCACCGGCACGGGCTGCATGTGCTTATCCAGGACGTACAGGCGCGCGTTGCCGACCGGGCGCCCGATGGGCGGCGGCTCGACTTTCTTCTCGTCGCACAGGAACATGGAGGCGCACACGGTGGTCTCGGTGGGGCCGTAGGCGTTGAAGAAGCTCCTGCCGGGCGCCCAGCGCGCCACCAGGTCGGCCGGGCAGGCCTCGCCGGCGGCGATGACGGTTTCCAGGGCGGGCAGGTTTTCCACTGGCAGCACGCGCAGCACGGAGGGCGGCAGGGTGACGTTGGTGACCTGCTTCTCGCGCAGCAGGCGCACCAGGTCCTGCCCGGAGGCCAGCACCTCCTGGCGGGCCAGCACCAGGGCAGCGCCGTTAGCCAGGGCCATGAAGGTCTCCCACACGGAGGCGTCGAAGCTCAGGGGGGAAAATTGCAGCACGCGGCTGCCTTCGCGAATGCCGAAGGCGCGGCGCTGGACTTCGGTCAGGTTGCTCAGGCCGCGATGGCGCAGCATGGCTCCCTTGGGCTTGCCGGTCGAGCCGGAAGTGTAGATGACGTAGGCCAGGTTCTCCGGCAGGACGCCGCTGGCGAGGTTTTCCTGCGATTCCTGGCCGATCTCCGGCCAGCCTGCGTCGATGGGAATCGTGCGGGCGGCGTGGGGCGGCAAAACGGGAGCCAGAAATTCCTGGGTCAGCAGCAAGGGGATGTGGGCGTCTTCCATCATGAAGGCCAGGCGCTCCTGGGGGTAGCGCGGGTCGAGGGGCAGGTAGGCCCCGCCGGCCTTGAGAGTCCCTAAGATGGCGACCACCATTTCGGGAGAGCGATCCATGAGGATGCCCACCAGTACCTCGGGCCCCACTCCCTGCTTCAGCAGGAAATGGGCCAACTGGTTGGCGCGCGCGTTCAGCTCGGCGTAGGACAATTGTTGGTCTTCGAACAGGACGGCCGGCGCGTTTGGGCGCTGGAGGGCGCGGGCTTCGAATAATTCGTGGGCGCAGCGCCCGGTGGGGGTGGGCATCTCGGTGCGGTTCCAGTCCACCAGCAACTGCTGCTGTTCGGCTGCGGTCAGGAGGGGCAGGCTGTCGATGGGTTGCTCCGGGTTCGCCACGACGCCGGCCAGGAGGGTTTCCAGGTGTCCGGCCATGCGCCGGATGGTGGCCTCGTCGAAGAGGTCGGCGTCGTACTCGAAAGAACCGCTCAGGCCGGTGGGAGTGTCGGACATCAAGAGGGTCAGGTCGAACTTGGCGGTCTGGTTGTCGGTTTCGATCAAGTCCAGGCTCAGGCCGGGCAGCTTGAGGGAGGCGCCCACAGCGGTATCCATGGTGAAGGCCACCTGGAAGAGAGGCGTGTGGCTCAGGTCGCGCTGGGGGTGGAGGGCTTCTACCAGGATCTCGAAGGGCAGGTCCTGATGGGCGTAGGCGCCCAGGGCCGTCTCGCGCACGCGCGCCAGCAGCTCGCGGAAGCCAGGCCCGCCGGAGAGATCGGTCTGTAGCACCAGCATGTTGACGAAGAAGCCGATCAGGTCTTCGACTTCGGCGCGATGGCGATTGGCGATGGCCGTGCCCACGCTGATATTCTCTTGCCCGGTGTAGCGATACAGCAGCGTTTGAAACGCCGCCAGGAGAGTCATGAACAGGGTGGCTCCTTCTTCGCGGCTGAGGGCCTTGATCGCGTCGGACAGGTCTTTGGAGAGCGTGAAGCCCAGCGTGGCGCCCCGCGAGGATTTCACCGCCGGGCGTGGACGGTCGGTGGGCAATTCCAGCATCACCGGGTGAGCGCCCAACTTTTCTTTCCAATAGGCGAGCTGGCGCTCCAATTCCTGGCCTCCCAGCCAGGCGCGCTGCCACTGCGCGTAGTCAATATATTGGATGGGCAGATCGGGCAGAGGCGAGGGCCGGTTGGAGGAGAAGGCGTTGTAGAGCTGGCCCAGCTCGCGGATCAAGACGCCCGTCGACCAGCCGTCCGAGACGATGTGGTGCATGGTGAGCAGGACGACGTGCTCCTGCGGGGCCAGGCGCAGCACCTGCGCGCGCAGCAAGGGTCCCTGATGGAGGTCGAAGGGGCGCCGGGCTTCGGCCTGCGCCAGTTGTCCAACGCGCTCCTCGCGCTGGCTCTCTTCCAGGCCGAGCAGGTCTGTGACCGGGAGGGGGACGTATGCCTGTGGGGCGATGACCTGCACCGGCTGGCCGTCTTTCTCTGCGAAAGTGGTACGCAGGCTGGCCTGCCGGCGCACCACCTCGCTCAGGCTGCGCTCGAGCACGGAGAGATCCAGCTTCCCCCTCAGGCGCACGGCCATGGGAATGTTGTAGAAAAGGTTGCCCGGCTCGAGCTGATCCAGGAACCACAGGCGTTGTTGCGAGAAGGACAACGGCAGGGCCTCGTGGTGGTCGGGAGCCGGTGTGATGGGCGGAATCTGAAGCCCGGAGGCTTCGCGCAAAGCCAGCTCCACCTGCTGGGCGTATTGGGAGAGGAGCGGCGCTTCGAAGAGGGTCCTCAAGGGCAGCTCCACCCGGAAGACTTCCCGGACGCGCGAGGTCAGTTGGGTGGCGAGCAGGGAATGGCCGCCCAGGTCGAAGAAATTATCTGCCAGCCCAACCCTGGGCAGACCGAGGATCTGCGACCAGATCTCCGCCAGGCCCTTCTCGACGGGCGAGCGCGGCTCGACGTAGCCGTCTTCCGCTACGAGATGGGCGAGATCCGGGGCGGGCAACGCTTTGCGATCCACCTTGCCGCTGGGGGTGAGGGGTATCTTCTGCAGGAACACGAAGGCGGAAGGCAGCATGTAATCGGGCAGGCTGCCCTTCAAGAGCGCGCGCAATTCACCTTCCTCCGGAGCAGATTCGCCGGCAGGGGCCACGTAGGCCACCAGGCGCTGACCTCCCGGCGGGTCCGCGCGCGCCACGACCACCGTCTCGCCTACGCCGGGGTGCCGGCGCAACAGCGCCTCGATCTCGCCCAGCTCGATGCGGAAGCCGCGCAATTTCACCTGCTGGTCGATGCGCCCCAGGAACTCGATACGCCCGTCCGGGAGGGAACGCGCCAGGTCGCCGGATTTGTATAACCGGGAGCCGGGCTGGAAGGGATTGGGAATGAATTTCTCGGCGGTCAGCTCGGGGCGGTTCAGGTAGCCGCGCGCCAGGCCCGCGCCGCCGATGTGCAGCTCGCCGGGCACGCCCACCGGGACGGGGCGCAAGCGCTCGTCCAGCAGGTAGACCTGCATGTTATCGAAGGGCCGCCCGATGGTCAGGACGTCCGCCTGCCCGGCCGGCCCCCAGGTGGCCCCGATGGTGGATTCGGTGGGGCCGTAGCCGTTCACGAACTGGCGCCCGGGAGCCCAGCGGGCCACGATCTCGGGGGTGCAGGCTTCCCCGGCCGAGACGACGGTCTGGATGCCCGGCAGCTCTGCGGGAGGCAGCAGCCGCAGCATGGTGGGCGGCAGGATCAATACGCTGACGCGCTCTTCCTTGAGCAGCTCCACCAGGTCGGGGGTGGAGAGCAGGGTCTCGTGGGGAGCCATCACCAGGGCCGCCCCGGCCAGCAAGGCGCTGAAGATCTCGCACACCGAAGCGTCGAAGCTGAAAGAGGCGAATTGCAGGAGGCGGCTGTGGTTGGAAAGGCGCATGTCCTTGGCGAAGGCGTGGGTGAAATTGCACAGGCCCTGGTGCTGGAGCAGAGTGCCTTTGGGCTTACCGGTGGAGCCGGAGGTGTAGATGGCGTAAGCCAGGTCCTGAGGCCCGGTCAGGCCGGGGGGATTGGCGGGGCTTTCGTGGGAAATCTGCTCCCAATCGCGATCCAGGCAGGTCACCTGCAGGCCGGCGGCGGGCAGCGCGCCCTCCAGGGCGGCCTGGGTGAGCAGGAAGCGCGCGCCGGAATCGCTCAGCATGTTCTCCAATCGCCCGGTGGGGTAGGACGGGTCGAGGGGCAGGTAAGCGCCGCCGGCCTTGAGCACGCCCAGGGCGGCCACGACCATCTCGAAGGAGCGCTCCACACAGATGGCCACCAGAGACTCAGGCTGCACGCCCTGGCTGCGCAGGAAATGGGCCAGCCGGTTGGCGCGCTGGTTCAATTCACGGTAGGTGAGCTGCTCCTCGCGGAAGATGACGGCGGGCGCCTCCGGGGTGCGCTCGGCTTGGGCCTCGAAAAGCTGGTGGACGCATTTGTCCGCCGGATAGGGGGCGTCGGTGTGGTTCCATTCGTGCAGGATTTGCCGCTCCTCGGCAGGGGTCAAGAGGGGCAGATCGGCGACGGGCTGACCGGGGGCGGCTGCCATGCCTCCCAGCAGGGTTTCCAGGTGGCCCAACATGCGCCGGATGGTTTCGGGATCGAAGCGCTTCCCGTCGTAAGCGATCTTCAAGGCCAGACGGTCGCCGGATCCCGCCACCAGGGTGATGGGATAGTTGGTCTGCTCGACGGAATGCACGTCAGAAATCTCCAGGCTGCCGCGCTGCTCGCGCAGAGAAGCATCCACCGGGTAGTTCTCGTAAACCAGGATGCTCTCGAACATAGATTGGCCGCGCGGGAGATCGCTCCACTCCTGGATGCGCACCAACGGGCTGTATTCGTACTGGCGCAGCTCGGCCTGCCTGGCCTGGAGGGCTTTGAGGAAATCCAGGCAGCTTTGCTGTTGAGAAATTCTCACCCGGATGGGCAGGGTGTTGATGAACAGGCCGATCATGGCTTCGGAGCCGGGCAGGTCGGCGGGCCGGCCGGAGACGGTGGCGCCAAAGAGCACCTCTTCTTCGCCGCTGTAGCGATGCAACAGGATGGCCCAGGCGGCCTGGACGAGGGTGTTCAGAGTCACCTGGTGCTGGCGCGCCAGGGCTTGCAAGTCCTGGGTAGTTTCCAGCGGAAGGCTGATTTCGATCTCGCCGTATTGCGTGCGGACTTCACCGGCTGGGAGGCTTTGAGGCAGGCGCTCTACCACCAGCGGGGTGGGTATGGTGAAGCCCTGCAGCGTTTCGCGCCAGTAATTTTCCGCTTTGGCCTGATCCTGTCTTTCGAGCCAGGCGATGTAGTCTTTGTAAGGCCGGGTCGGCTGAAGGGTGAGCGCCTGGCCGCGGCTGAAAGCTTCGTAGAAAGTGAAGACTTCCTTGAGCAAGCTGGGAATGGACCAGCCATCTAACAGAACGTGATGGTGGCTCCACACGAAGCGGTAGGCATTTTCTTCCGTGCGCAGGAGCGCCAGGCGCATCAAGGGAGGGGAAGCCAGGTCGAAGCCTCGCTCGCGGTCTGATGCGAGGAAGCTCCGCAGGCGCTCGCCCTGCGTGGCGGGAGAGAAAGCGCGCCAATCCTGCTGCTCCAGGGCAAGCTCGACCTGGCTGTAGACGACTTGAAGCGGCTCTTCAAGCTCCTCCCACAGGAAGGAAGTGCGCAGGATCGGGTGCCTGGCGACGACTGCCTCCCAGGCGCGCCGGAAGGCAGCCTGATCCAGGTTGCCTTTCAGCAAACAATCCGTTTGCTCGAAATAAACCCCTAAATCGGGGGCGATCAGGCTGTGAAAGAGCATGCCCTGCTGCATGGGAGAAAGGGGATAGATGTCCTCTACGTTCCTGGGGCTCATTTTGTGATCCGTTCCTTTGTCTGATCGAGTTTGGAGAGCACTTTGTCGAGCTTCTTTTGGTCTAATCTGGCCATGGGGAAGTCGGAGGGGGTGAAACCGCCGGCTTGCGGATCCAGGCAATGGGCGATGAGGGCGGAAAGCTCGGCCTGGAAGGAAGCGATCAGGCCCTGGATGGTCTCCTTGCGGTGCAGGTTGCGGCTATAGAACCATTCTAAGGAAAGCCGCCCGTCCGAGATGCCACCGACGACGTCGATGAGGGCGCTGCGCCGGTTACGGGGGTCGCGCTCCGCTCCCCGCTTCTCGGAGGCAATCTGCAAGGCTCCGTTTTCAGCCAGAGCCTGGCCAAGCTGGCCGAAGAAATTGAAAGAGACCTGCGGCAGGGGGCAGTGCTGCGCTCTGGCTTCGTCTGGGGAATAAGCCAGCAGCCCATAGCCCAGGCCCTGCCTGGGAATCGCGCGCAGTTGCTCCTTGACGGCTTTGAGCGTCTCTCCCGGACGGCCGCTTTCGGGCAGGGCGAGGCGCACGGGATAAAGCGTGGTGAACCAGCCGAGGGTACGAGAGGGATCCAGGTCGGAGGCGAAAGGCTCGCGCCCGTGGCCTTCCATCTCGATCCAGGCGCTGGACGAGGCCGTCCAGCGCGCCAATACGCGCGCCAGGGCAGCCAGGAGCAGGTCGTTGGTCTCGGTGTGATAGGCAGCGTTGGCCTGGTGAAGCAGGGCGGTCGTCTCCTCAAGGGAGAGGGTCAGGGAAAGGCTGTCGAGCGAGGCTTCGCTGTTGTCCCCGCCGGGGAAATCCAGCGGCAGGCGCGCGGGCGGAGGCAGAGCCGGGTCGAGCCAGACATCCCGCTCCGAACGGATTTCGGCGGATTGGGCGAATTGGGCCAGGCGTGCGGCCCAGGCGCGGAAGGAAGTGGTCTTGGGAGGCAGCGCGATGGCTTGCTGGCCGAGCGCCTGAGCATAGGCGGCTTGCAGGTCCTCGAGCAGGATGGGCCAGGAGACGCCGTCCATGGCCAGGTGGTGAACGATGAGCAGCAGGCGGTCCGAACGGCCTGCACCCATGCGGAAATATCCGGCTCTCAGGAGCGGGCCGCGGGTGATGTTCAAAGTCCCTTGCAGCCGGGCGCAAAGCTCCTCTAAGATGGGGTGCTGTTCTTCCTCGGGTAGAGCGGCCAGGTCCACCCAGGAGAGCACCTCCTCGTCGGAGACGGGAGCGTTCTCGGCCTGCCAGCCCTCTTCAGAAGGAGTGAAGCGCAGGCGCAGGGCGTCGTGATGGGCCAGAAGGGCCTGCAAGGCTTCCCTCAGCGGCCCGGCTTGTAGCGGCGTCTTCAGGGCGAAGAGCAGGGACTGGTTCCAGTGGTGGGGGTTGGGGAAATCCTGCGCGAAGAACCAGCGCTGGATGGGAGTGAGGGGCAAAGAACCGGTGACGGGGCCTTGCTCGGCCAGGGGGACGGGGGCGGAGGAAGCCAAAGCGGCCAGTCCGGCAATGGTGGGAGCCTCGAAGAGCTGCCGGGGGGAGAGGCGCAATCCGGCCTGGTTGGCGCGGGCCACGATCTGGATGGAGAGGATGAAGTCGCCGCCCAGCTCGAAGAAGTTGTCGTGGACGCCGACCTGGGGCAGGGCGAGCACCTGGCGCCAGATTTCGGCGAGGGTGTGCTCGGCGGGGGAGGAGGGCGGCGCGAAAGGAGCCTCGATGTCAGGGCGAGCGGCCTCGGGAGCGGGGAGGGCCTTGCGATCGACCTTGCCGTTGGCGGTGAGGGGCAGGGCCTGGAGGCAGACGAAAGCGGCGGGCAGCATGTAATCGGGGAGGGAGCGATGCAGGAAGTCGCGCAGCTCAGAGGCAGAGGGGGGACTGGCAGGGTCGGCGGGGACGAGGTAAGCCACCAGGCGGCGCAGGCCGTTGTCCTCGCGCACCCAGACGACGTTCTCGCGGATGGCGGGGTGCCGGGAGAGAGCGGCCTCGATCTCGCCCAGCTCGACGCGGAAGCCGCGGATCTTGACCTGGAAGTCGACCCGATCGAGGTATTCGACCTGCCCGTCGGGCAGGAAGCGGGCGCGGTCGCCGCTGCGGTACATGCGCTGGCCGGGCGAGAAGGGATCGGGGAGGAAGCGCTCGGCGGTCAGCTCAGGGTGGTTGAGATAGCCCAGGGCCAGCCCGGCGCCGGCGATGAACAGCTCGCCGGGAACGCCCACGGGCACAGGTTGGAGGTCTTTATCCAGGAGATAGATGCGGGTGTTGGCGATGGGACGGCCGACGGGCAGGCAGGCGGGCGGCGGAACGCTGACTTGCGGGTCGAAGAAGGCAGCGATGATGGCGGCCTCGGTGGGGCCGTAGGTGTTGAGCCAGGCGACATGGGCGCCGGCGGCGCGCTGCCAGTCGCGCAGCCTGTCGGGAGAAGCCTTCTCGCCGCCCACCACCACCAGGCGCAGGCAAGGCGGCAAAGGCTGAGGATGCGCGGCCAGCTCGGAGACCCAGGAGTGCCAGTAGGCTGTGGGCAGGTCCAGGACGGTGAGGTGCTCCGTGTCGATGAGGGCCTGCAGATCGGAGCTGGGGTCGGGGAGACCGGGAGGGCGCAGAACGATGGCAGCGCCGCTGAGCAGCGCGGGGAAGATCTCCTCGACGGCGGTGTCGAAGGAAAGGGAGGCGAACTGGAGGATGCGCTCGCCGGGGTGCAGGCCGAACAGTGCCGCGACGAAGGTATTGTGGTTGACCACGGCGCGGTGGGGGACGAGCACGCCTTTGGGCTTACCGGTGGAGCCGGAAGTATAGATGAGGTAGGCGGGCTGCTCGGGGGTGACCTGGAGGGCAGGATTCGAGGGGTTCCCACGAGTGACGCGCTCCCAGTCGGCGTCCAGACGCAGGAGGCGGGCCGGGGAGGCGGGCAGGCGGGCGACCAGGCGCTCGAAAGTGAGCAGCGCCTGGGGTTGGGCGTCGTCGAGGAGGAAGCGCAGGCGCTCAGAGGGATAATCCGGGTCGAGGGGCAGGTAAGCCGCGCCGGCTTTGAGAATGGCGAGCAGGGCCACGACCATCTCGAATGAGCGTTCCAGGCAAACGGCTACCAGAGAGCCGGGGGAGACGCCCTCCTGAATCAGGGTGTGGGCCAGCAAGTTGGCGCGGCGGTTGAGCTCGCGGAAGGAGAGGCGCTGGGGCAGCCCGGAGGATGAGGCGGAAGCGGGCAAGAGCAGGGCGGGAGCGCCGGGAGTGCGCGTGGCCTGCTGCTCGAAGAGCTGGTGCAGGCAGGCGTCGCGGGGGAAATCGGCCTGGGTGTCGTTGAACTCGACCAGGAGCTGGCGGCGCTCGGCCTCGCAGAGCAGGGGCAGGGCGGAGACCTTTCGGAAGGGATCGTCGAGGATGGCTTCGAGCAAGGTGAGGAAGTGGCGGGAGAGGCGGGCGATGGTGGCGGCCTCGAAGAGGTCGGTGTTGTACTCAAAAGCGGCGCTGATCTGCTCGTCCTGGCTGGCGAGGATGAGGGAGAGGTCGAAGGTGGAGACGGAGGAGGGCACTTCGAAAGGCGCCAGGCTGAGGCCAGGCAGGTCCAGGGGCTGGCGCGGCTCCTCCTGGTAGACAAACATGACCTGGAAGAGGGGAGAGACGCTCGTGTCGCGGGAGGGTTGCAGGGCGTCGACCAGCATCTCGAAGGGCAGGTCCGGGTGGTCGTAAGCCCCCAGGGCGGTGGCGCGCGTGCGCTGGAGCAACTCGGAGAAGGTGGGATCGGCGGAGAAATCGGCGGGCAGCACCAGAGTGTTGACGAAGAAGCCGATGAGCCCCTCCAGGTCGGCGCGGTTGCGGTTGGCGATGGGCGTGCCGACGTTGAAGTCCTCCTGCCCGGAGTAGCGGTGGAGCAGGGTCTCGAAGGCAGCCAGGAGGAACATGAAGGGCGTCACACCCTGGGACCGGCACATTTTCTTCAACGCGCCGGTGAGCTCTGTGGGCAGCCGGAAGGAGTAGTGATCGCCGCGATAGGTCTGGGCGGCCGGGCGCGGGTGGTCGGCGGGTAGCGCCAGCACCGGCTGGCTGTTTTTGAGGGCCTCTTTCCAGTAATCGAGCTGGGCGTCGCGGGCTTCCCCTTGCAGCCAGGCGCGCTGCCAGGCGGCAAAGTCCGCGTATTGCACTGCCAGTGGCGCCAGGGGCGAAGGCTCTCCCCTGGAGAAGGCCGCGTAGAGGCTGGCCAGCTCGTGGATCAATATCTCTGCGGACCACCCATCCGAGACGATGTGGTGCAGGGTGATCAGCGCCAGGCGCTCGTCGTCCTTCGCGCGCAGCAGCTTGAAGCGCAAGAGCGGGCCGCGCGCGAGGTCGAAGGGTTGTTGCGCCTCTTTGCTGGCGATCTGCAAGGCTCTTTCCATTCTTTCCACTGCGGGTAGGGAACGCAGATCGACCACGGGAACGTAAATTTCGGCCTCAGGGGCGATGATCTGGACGGCCTTGCCGTTCTTGGAAGCAAAGGTAGTACGGAGGGTTTCGTGCCGCCGGACGATCTCCTGCAGGCTGCGCTTGAGAATCTCTTCATCCAACTGCCCCCGGATGCTGATTGCCGAAGGGATGTTATAAGCCGGGCTGTCCGGCTCGAATTGGTCCAGGAACCACAGGCGCTGTTGGGCGAAGGACAGGGGCAGATCCCCTGAGCGCGGGAGGAGGGGGATGTGCTCCGGGGGCCGCTGGGTCCCGTCGACTTTCAAGTCCGCCAGCTTTTCGGCCTGGGCGGCCACCGTGGGAGCCTCGAAGACGGCGCGTAAGGGGATCTCGACTTCGAAGGTCTCACGAATGCGCGACGCCAGACGGGTGGCCAGGAGCGAGTGCCCGCCCAGGTCGAAGAAATTGTCGTGAACGCCGACCTGCTGAACGCCCAGCACTTCCGACCAGAGTCCGGCCAGGATCTCTTCGGAGGGAGTGCGGGGAGCCACGTAAGCGTTTTCCAACTCCGGACGCAGGTCGCTGGGGATAGGCAGCGCCCGGCGGTCGATTTTGCCGTTGGCCGTCAAAGGGATGGCTTCCAGGAAGACGAAAGCGGAAGGCAGCATGTACTCGGGAAGCCTGTCCTGGAGGAATTTGCGTAGCTCGGGAACCGAAGGCGGCTCCGGCTGCGCGGGAACGATATAGGCTACCAGGTATTTGGTGGGGAAGGCGTCGCCGCTGGCCTGGCTTTCCCTGGCCAGCACGATCCCCTCCCGAACGGCAGGGTGCTGGCTCAGCACTGTCTCGATCTCGCCCAGCTCGACGCGGAATCCGCGCACTTTGACCTGATGATCCACCCGGCCAATGAATTCGATGTTGCCGTCCGGCAAGCGGCGGACCGGATCGCCGGTGCGATAGACCCACTTTCCCGGAAATTCCGCGAAGGGCTGTGGGACGAATCTCTCCCGCGTCATCTCCGGATCGTTCAGATAGCCTCGCGCCACTCCCGGCCCGCCGATGATGAGCTCCCCGGTAACCCCCAAAGGGACCAGCTCGAGCTCGTTCGAGACCACGTGGGTGTCGTAGCCGGGGACGGAGACGCCAATGGGTGTGCGCCGCTCGGCTTCGGCGGCGGAGTCGAACGGGTAGAGCGTGGCGCACACCGTGGCCTCGGTCGGGCCGTAGCCGTTGAGGATACGCAGGTGCGGGGACAGGTCTCGAAAACGCTGCAAGGTGCTTTGCTTGATCGGCTCGACCCCCACCAGGATGCGCTTCAGCGCGATGGGGTCTTGCGATTCTTCCAGACGACCGACTACGCCGGTGAGCAGGGCCGGGGGAATGTAGGCGTTGGTGATGTGCTTCTGGATCAAATAATCCGCAAATTCCTGGGGATCGGCGTAGGTGTCCGGCAGCAGGAGGTGTAGAGTCCCGCCGAAGCACAGGACGCAGAAGAATTCCCAAACGGATACGTCGAACCCGAAAGGAGAGACGGAAGCGCCGACCAGGGGCGTCTCGCAAGGCGCCACCTGCTCGAAGCCATACAGGAGCGCCAGCACGTTGCGGTGCTCGATCATGACCCCCTTGGGCTTGCCGGTCGAGCCGGAAGTGAACAAAACGTAGGCCAGGGAAGTGGGGCTGACCTGGGGCAGCCCTGCACGGGTGCATTCAGAGGAGAGCGGGCGGTCGAGGTCTACCACTTCCAGAACGCCGTCCCGGCCGGCCCAGTCCTTGTAAAGGGCTGAAGTGGTCAGAACGATCTTCAGTTGGGCGTCGTGACAGATCAAGTCCAGGCGCTCACGCGGATAGTTGGGGTCCAGCGGCACGTAGGCTCCTCCGGCCTTCAGGATGCCCAATATGCCAACCAGCATGTCGATGGAGCGCTCGACGGAGAGACCTACTAACGTGTCCGGCTTTACGCCGGAACGGATCAGATGTTGGGCCAATTGGTTGGCGCGCTCCTCCAGCTCGCGGTAAGTCAATTCCTGGCCCGCGCAGGCCACGGCGACGGCTTGCGGCGCCCGCTCGGCCTGGGCCTCAAAGAGCTGATGGATGCATTGGCCCTGGGGGGCCGGGTTGGGGGCGCTGTTCCAGACCAGCAAAAGCTGTTCTCGCTCGGCGGGCGTCAGGATCGGCAGGGCCGAAATCTTACAACCCGGGTCGGCAACGATGCTCTCCAGGAGAACCTGGAAATTGCCCAGGAAGCGCTCGATGCTGCGCGCCTCGAAAAGGTCGCTGTTGTATTCCAGGGAGCCGCTCAGGCGGGCGTCCCCTTCGGCCATCACCAGGGTCAGGTCGAATTTGGCGGTGCCGCTGTGCAGATTCACGGGGGCCACGGTCAGGTTCTTCAGCTTCCTCAGGCCGGGAGGGAGGTTCTGAAGCGCGAACATGACCTGGAATATAGGCGGGTGGCTCAGGTCGCGCTCGGGCTGGAGCG
The DNA here is from genome assembly GCA_963702935.1 of uncultured Chloroflexia bacterium. GTDB lineage: Bacteria > Chloroflexota > Anaerolineae > Anaerolineales > Anaerolineaceae > DAOTWA01. Next base: position 4,201,131 of record OY969772.1, on the reverse strand, counting down.
TGTCCACCAGCTTCTCGAAGGGCATGTCCTGGTGGGCGTAAGCGCCCAGGGCCGTCTCGCGCGTCCTTGCCAACAGCTCGCGGAAAGTAACGCCGCCGGACAGATCCCCGCGCATCACCAGTGTGTTGACGAAGAAGCCGATCAGCCCCTCGATTTCGGCGCGCGTACGGTTGGCGATGGGCGTGCCCACGCAGATGTCCTCCTGCCCACTGTAACGGTACAGCAGCACCTGAAAAGCCGCCAGCAAGGTCATGAACAGGGTAACCCCGGCTTGCTGGCTCAAGTGGTTGAGGGCCGCGCTCAGCTCAGGGGAGAGCGTAAAGCTCCTCTCGGCTCCCTGGGAGGTGCGCCGGGCGCTCCTGGGGCGGTCGGTGGGCAGTTCTAGAATAGGGGCAGGGTTTTCGCCAAGCTGTTTCTGCCAGTATTGGAGCTGCTCCTCCAGTCTTTTCCCGCTCAACCATTTGCGCTGCCAGCCGGCGAAGTCCACGTATTGAAGGGATAATTCCGGCAAGGGGGAATGATGTCCAATCGTGAAGGATTCGTAAAGCTCGATGATCTCGCGTACCAGCACGCCCATCGACCAGCCATCTGAGATGATGTGGTGCATGGTCAGGAAGATGATGTATTCTTCTTCCGCGACTCTCAGCAAGCTGGCGCGAATCAGAGGACCACCAGACAGGTCGAAAGGCTGGCCGGCTTCTTGCGTAGCCAGGCGGAGCGCTTCCGCCTCCCGGGAAGTGGAAGGAAGGCTGCGCAGGTCGACTACCGGCAGCGGGAGCGCGCCTTGCGCGGCGATCACCTGCACGGGCTGCCCATCCTGGACGGCAAAAGTGGTGCGCAGCGTTTCGTGGCGGCGAATGACCTCGTTCAGGCTGCGTTCCAGAGCTTGCACGTCCAGCCGGCCCGATAAGCGCAGGGCGGACGGAATGTTGTACAGCGGGCTGCCGGGTTCTAATTGATCCAGGAACCACAGGCGTTGCTGGGAAAAGGATAAGGGAAACGCGCTCTTGTCCCGTTTTTGAGGGACGATCAAGGTATCTGAAAGCTCCAGCCCATCTTTCTTGAGGAGCCGTTCGAGCAGCTCGCGCTTTTCAGGGGATAGCCCGGCAATCTGCCTGGAAAGGTCAGTCATCTGCGCCCCCCTTGTCTGCGAGCAAAGCCTGCACCTCGTCTTGAGTGAGACCTTCGATCTTCCCCAGCAGCTCGGCAATCTTGTCGACCCCGGCGCCGCTTTCCCGGCGCGCCTGCTCGATTTCCCCGGCGAGGTCGGCGATGGTGGGCTTTTCGAACACCGCTCGTAAGGGCAGCTCCACGTGGAAGGCATCCCGCACGCGCGACATAAATTGGGTAGCCAGCAAAGAGTGCCCGCCCAGCTCGAAGAAATTATCGTAGATGCCTACCTGCTCGACGCCCAGCAGCTCCTCGCAAATGGCGGCCAGCGTCTCTTCGACGGGCGTGCGCGGTGGAACGTAGACGATCGCCAGAGCGGGCCTGGATTGGTCCGGGGCGGGCAGCGCTTTGCGATCCACCTTGCCGCTGGGAGTCTGGGGAAACGCCTCAAGCGACACGAAGGCAGAAGGAAGCATGTACTCGGGCAGATTCTCTCTCAGGAAGCTGCGCAGCTCTGCCGATCCCGGGACGATCCCGTCTTCGGAAACAAAGTATGCGACCAGGCGACGGTCGCCGGGGACGTCCTCGCGCGCCAGGACGGCGGTTTCGCGGATGGATGGATGCAGGCGCAGCGCAGCCTCGATCTCGCCCAGCTCGATGCGGAAGCCGCGCACCTTGACCTGGTTATCGATGCGCCCCAGGAATTCGACGTTGCCGTCCGGCAGATAGCGCGCCAGATCGCCGGTTTTGTACAGGCGCTGGTCGGAATGCGGGCTGAAGGGGTTGCGGATGAATTTTTCGGCGCTCAGCTCCGGGCGGTTGAGGTATCCGTGGGCCAACCCGACGCCGCCGATGAGCAGCTCACCGGGGATGCCCACCGGGACGGGCTGAAGGTGCGCGTCCAGGATGAAGAGCTGGGCGTTGTCGAGCGGGCGGCCGATGGGCGGCGCGAGGGGATCGTTTTCATTGCATAAATACATGGAAGCACATACGGTAGTTTCGGTAGGACCGTAGGCGTTGAAGAAACGTCGCCCCGGCGCCCAGCGCTTGACGATCTCTTGTGGACAGCTCTCACCGGCGGCGATGATGGTGCGCAGCGCGGGCAAGTCTTTGGATGGCAGGATGGATAACAGCGAGGGCGGCAGGGTCACGGTGGTGATGCCTTCTTCCTCGAACAGGTGCAGCAGTTCCGGAGGGGAGGCGAGCACTGCTTGCCTGGCCAGCACCAGGGCGGCGCCATTGGCCAGGGCCATGACCGTCTCCCAAACCGAGGCGTCAAAGCTGAAGGGGGAGAATTGCAACACCCGGCTTTCAGGGGTGATCTCGAAGGCTCGCCGCTGCGCTTCTGCCAGATTGACCAGCCCGCGGTGGCCCAACAAGGCGCCCTTGGGCTTGCCGGTCGAGCCGGAAGTGTAGATGACGTAAGCCAGATCCTCGGGGGTAGCCTGGCAGGGGAGGTTTTCACCGCTCTGCCGGGCGATCTCTCCCCAGTCGGCGTCCAGGCGAATCAGACGGTGATTGCCCGCCGGCAGGCGACTCAGCAAATGCTCCTGGGTCAGCAGCACCGGCACCTGCGAGTCGGCAAGCATGAAGGCGATGCGCTCGGCGGGATAATTGGGGTCGAGCGGGAGGTAGGCTCCCCCGGCTTTCAGCACCCCCAGGATGCCGACGATCATCTCCAAAGAACGCTCAGTGGAGATGCCCACCAAAACGCCGGGGCCTACCCCAAATCTCTTCAAGAAATGGGCAAGCTGATTGGCGCGCCGGTTCAATTCTCCATAAGTGAGCGCCTGGCCTTCGAAGGACAGGGCCAGCGCCCCCGGATCCTTCTCTGCCTGGGCCTCGAAGCGCTGGTGGATAGTCTGGTCGTGGGCGAAATCCTGGCGGGTGGCATTCCATTCCATGAGGATTTGCCGGCGTTCCCCCTCGGTCAGCAGCGGCAGGAGGGAAATGGGCTGTTCCGGGTCGCTGACGACGGCTTCCAGCAGCACCCGGAAGTGTTCCAGCATCCGCGAGACGGTGGGCGGATCGTACAAGTCGAGGTTGTATTCCAGGGCCCCCTTCAACCCTTGCGGGGAGTCGGTGATGGAAAGCAGCAGGTCGAAAGCAGCCGTGCCGCTGTGTACCGGCATGGGAGTTAGCGACAGCCCCGGCAGCGTGTACCCGCTGGGCGGCTCGTTCTGCACGGCGAAGCCCACCTGGAAGAGCGGCGTAAAACTGAGGTTGCGCCCGGGTTGAAGTGCATCCACCAGCGTCTCGAAAGGCAGGTCCTGGTGAGCGTAAGCTCCCAGGGCCACCTCTCGCACGCGCTTGAGTAGCTCGCGGAAGGTTGGCTCCCCGGAGAGATTGGTGCGCATCACCAGAGTATTGACGAAGAAGCCGATCAGCCCCTCGATCTCTTTGTGCGTGCGGTTGGCGACCGCCGAGCCGACGCAAACGTCTTCCTGGCCACTATAACGGTAGAGCAGGGTCTGGAAGGCTGCCAACAGGGCCATGTAGAGGGTAACGCCCTCTTTCTTGCATAACTCCAGCAGCGCGTCGCGCAGGGATGTAGGCCAGTCAAAAAACTGCGAAGCCCCTCGCGAGGTCTTGACTGCCGGGCGAGGATGATCGGTGGGCAAGTCCAGAAGCGGGGGGCTGCCGGTGAGCTGCTGTTTCCAGTAGGCAAGCTGCCCTTCCAAAACTTCCCCTTGCAGCCAGTTTCGCTGCCAGACGGCGTAATCCGCATATTGAATGGAAAGGTCGGGCAGCAAAGGTTCCTTCCCACTGGCGTAAGCCTGGTAGAGACTGGCCAATTCGCGCATGAGGATGTCAAGCGACCAGCCATCGGCGACGATGTGATGGACGCAGAAGACTGCTACGTGGTCGTTTTTATCCAGGCGCAACAAGGCGGCGCGCAATAATGGCCCCGCAGACAGGTCGAAGGGCTGCTGGGCAAGCCAGGCGGCGTGTTTGTCGGCGGCGGCCTCGCGCTCCGCTGCCGGCAGGGAGGATAGATCGATGACCGGCAGCTCGATCTTCACACTCGGCGCAATGACCTGGGCGGCTTTGCCCCCGGCGGAGGCGAAAGTGGTGCGCAGCGCTTCGTGGCGGCGCACGATCTCGTTCAGACTATGGCGTAAGGCTTCCACGTCGAGATCGCCGGAAAGCCGCGCCGCGGTCGGAATGTTGTAGAAGAGGTTGCCCGGATCGAGCTGATCCAGGAACCACAGGCGTTGCTGCGAAAAGGACAGCGGAAGAGCCGCATCGTCGCGGGGGGCGGGAAGGATGGGCGGCAGCTCCAGACGCTGGCCGGCCTGCATGGCAGCGTCGATGCGCGCGGAAAGCTCCTCGACCGTGGGGGCTTCGAAGAGGGTGCTCAAGGGCAGCTCGACCTGGAAGCTCCCGCGGATGCGGGAGATGATCTGGGTGACCAGGAGAGAATGGCCGCCCAGCTCGAAGAAATCATCCTGAATGCCCAGCCGGGGGACGCCGAGAATCTCGAGACAAATATTGGCCAGAATCTCCTGGGTAGGAGTCCGGGGGGCGACGTAAACCCTCTCGGCGAGCAGGTGGGCGTGATCGGGGGCAGGCAGAGCTTTCCGATCTATTTTCCCGCTGGGGGTGAGTGGAAGGCGGTCGAGGCGAATATAGACGGCCGGCAGCATGTATTCCGGCAACTTGCTGCGGACGAAGCTGCGCAGGCCGGCCTCGTCGAAAGAAGCTTCCCCGGACAGGACGAGGTAGGCTGCCAGGTATTTTTCACCCACGCCGTTTTCGTGCGGCAAAAGCACGGCTTCTTCCACGGCGGGGTGTGAGCGTAGAATGGCCTCGATCTCGCCCAGCTCGATGCGGAAGCCGCGCAACTTGATCTGATGGTCGATGCGTCCCAGAAATTCCAGGTCGCCGTCAGGCAGATAGAGCACCAGATCGCCCGTCCTGTAAATCCGCTCTCCGCTCGCCGCGGCGAAAGGATGTGGCAGGAATTTCTTCTCATTCAGCTCCGGGCGATTCAAGTAGCCGCGCGCCACGCCCACGCCGCCGATGTACAACTCTCCAGGCACGCCGATAGGAACGGGCTGCCTGTTGGAATCGAGGACGTAGACCTGCACGTTGGCCAGCGGACGGCCAATCGGCGTCGATTCTGCTCCGAAATGGAGCGAACGGGCTACAGCGCCGATAGTGGCCTCCGTGGGACCGTAAGCATTGACGAAATGCCGGCCTCGAGCCCATTTTCGGACGAGCGCCGGCTGGCATTGCTCACCGGCGGAGATGACCGAGCTAAGCTCTGGCAGGTCTTCGCCAGGAAGAACGGCCAGCATGGAGGGGGGAAGGGTGACGGCGGTGACGTGCTGCTGCCTCAAAAGGCCGAGCAAATCGGGCGGGGAGAGCAGCGTTTCCCGCCGGGTCAAGACCAGGGCGCCGCCGAGAAGCAGGGCGCAAAAGATTTCCTGAACGGATGCGTCGAAGCCGAAAGAGGAGAATTGAAGCACCCGGGAGGAGCGCGTGATGCGGCAGACATCGCTGAAAGTGTAAGCAAAATTGACCAGGCCGCGATGCTCGAGCAGGGCGCCTTTAGGCTGGCCCGTAGAACCGGAAGTGTAGATGACGTAAGCCAGGTGCTGTGGACGGGTGAGGTTCTCCGGGTTTTCGCCGCTTTCCAATTCGATGGAGGCCCAATCCGCGTCCAGGAAGATGGCTTCGGCCCCGTTTTCAGGCAGATTGGGAAAGAGGTCGCTTTGGGTGAGCAGCAGCTCCACCGCAGCATCGCTCAACATGAACCCCAGGCGGTCGGCAGGATAGGCCGGATCCAAAGGGAGGTAAGCTCCCCCGGCCTTTAGCACGCCCAGGATGGCCACGATCATTTCAATCGAGCGCTCGGCGTAAATGGCGACCACCGTCTCCGGCTGGACGCCGCGTTTACGCAAGTAGTGCGCCAGGCGGTTCGAGCGCTGGTTCAGCTCGCCGTAGGTCACCTGCCGTTCGTCCATTATCAGCGCGATGGAATCCGGCAACTCGCGGACGCGCGCTTCGAACAATTGGTGAACGCAGGCGTGGTCGGGGAAAGGCGCCTCCGTCTGGTTCCAATCGATGAGGATTTGCTGGCGCTCGGCCGGCGTGAGCAAAGGCAGGCTGGAGAGCAGCGCAGAGGCTCCGGCGGGCAGGCCTTCCAGGAAAGTCTTGAGGTGGCCCAACATGCGCCGGATGGTGTCCTCGTCGAACTGGCGCGTATCGTAAGAGAGCTTGAGAGCGAGGTTGGGGCGCGCCCCGGCAGCCAGGGTGAGCGCATAATTGGTCTGCTCGAAGGAATGCACTTCCTCGATCTTTAAGTCGCCGCCGGGGGCCAGCAGCGCAGGATCGAAAGGATAGTTTTCGTACACCAGGAGGCTGTCAAACAGGGGCGTCCCGTGGGGAACGTCGCTGTAGGCCTGGATCTCGGCCAGGGAGCTGTACTCATATTGGCGCGCGTCGGTCTGCTGCTCCTGAAGGCGTCTTAGATAAGACAGGACGGTCGCCTGAGGGGGAACCGAGACGCGCACCGGCAGGGTGTTGATGAACAGGCCCACCATACTATCCGAGCCGGCCAGCTCCGCCGGCCGGCCTGAGACGGTGGCCCCGAAGACGACGTCTTCCCCGCCGCTATAGCGGCTGAGCAAGAGCGCCCAGGCGCCCTGTAGCAGCGTATTCAAGGTCAGTTGGTTCTGGCGGGCAAAGGCTTGCAGGGCATCGGTCGATTCCGGCGACAGGCTCATTTCCTGCTCGGCGTAAATCACCTCCAAAGCCGGCCCTGGGGTGCGGTTCACCACCAGGGGCGTGGGCGCGGTAAAGCCTTTGAGGGCCGGACGCCAGTAGTCTTGCGCCCGAGTTCGTATCCTGCTGCTTCAGCCAGGCGATGTAATCGCGGAAGGGCCTGGGAGGCTGGAGGGCAAGCTCTTTCCCTTGCGAGAATGCCTGGTAGAAGGCGAAGACCTCCTTGAGGATCAGCGGCAGCGACCAGCCGTCCAGCAGGACGTGGTGGTTCGACCAGACGAAGCAGGTATGCTCGGGAGCGGTCTTGATCAGGCTCAGGCGAAAGAGCGGGGCCTTAGAAAGATCGAAGCCGCACTTGCGCTCCGCTCGCAGGAAAGCCTCCAGCCGGGCGTCTTGTTCGGCGGAGGGCAGATTGCTCCAATCCTCCTGTTGAAGGTCGAATTGCACCTCGTGCTGGACGACCTGGAGCACCTGGTCGAGCCGTTTCCAGGCGAAGGCAGTGCGCAGGATAGAATGGCGCCGGATCACTTGCTGCCAGGCCTGCTCGAAAGCCGGGAAATCCAGAGCGCCAAGCAGGCGGCAGGTGAGCTGCTCGACGTACACCCCCAAATCGGGCGCAACCAGGCTATGGAATAACATGCCTTGCTGCATGGGCGATAAAGGATACACGGCTTCGATATTGTTCTTCGGCATGAGGGTCTCCTTTAAAGTGTCTGCCCCATCTCTTCGAGGAGGTCCTGGATACTTTCCTCGCTCAGGGAAACGTCCGGGAAATCGGAAGGGGTGTACCCCCCGGCCTGAGGGCTCAGACAGTGCGCGATCAGGGCGCGTAGAGCCTCCAGGTAGCTTTGAGCCAGACGCTCGATGGTGGAGCGCTTGTGGAGAGCCCGGCTGTAATTCCATTCCAGGTTGAGCTGGCCGTTTACCACCGTGCTGATGAGCTCGATGAGGGCGCTGCGGCGGTTTTCGGGGGCGTGCACGCGCCCGACCTGCTCCGGCGCGAGCGCGAAGGGGGTGTCTGGCGGCAGGGCCTGATCGACCTGGCCCAGGTAATTGAAGGTAACTTGAGGCTGCGGCAGCGCAGCCAGGCGTTCTGCCGGTTGGGAAGCGCCGGCCAGATAGCGCAAAATCCCATAACCGATGCCCCGCCGGGGCACGGCGCGGAGCTGTTCCTTGACGGCTTTCAGCGCCTCGCCAGGCTGGCGGCCTCGACCCAGGTCCAGCCGAACCGGGTAAAGGGAAGTGAACCAGCCGAGGGTGCGGGAGAGGTCGAGGTCGGGGAAGAGCTCCTCACGCCCGTGGCCTTCCAGGTTGATCAGCGTGCTGGCTGCGCCCGTCCACGCGCACAGGCATTGGGCCAACGCGGTGAGTAGAACGTCGTTGATCTCGGTGTGGTAAGCTCTGGGGACGTCGCGCAGGAGAGCCTGGGTCTCTTCGGGGGTCAGGGCCACCCGAACGATCTCCGTCGCGCTCTCCACATTTTCTCCCTGCGGGAAATCCAGGGGCAGTTGGCTCGGAGAAGCGTCCTGTAAGCCTGACCAATAATCCAGCTCGCGATGGACGGCCTCTGATGTGGCATATTCCATCAGGCGCCCGGCCCAGGTGCGGAAGGAAGTGGACTTGGGGGGCAGGGAGAGGACCTGCTGACCGAGGGCCTGGGCGTAGGCGCTTTGCAGGTCCTCGAGCAGGATGCGCCAGGAGACGCCGTCGATGGCCAGGTGGTGCACGATAAGCAGCAGGCGGTCGGCGCGCCCCCGGCCGAGGCGGAAGTAGGCCGCGCGCAACAAGGGGCCGTGGGTGATGTCCAGGCCGGTTTGAAGCTGCGCGGAGCGGGCCTCGATCTCTCGACTTTGCTCCGCTTCGGGCAAATCCGCCAGGTCGATCCAGGCGAGCGCCTCCTCGTCGGCGACGGGGGCATTCTGGGCCTGCCAGCCTGCTTCGGAAGGAGTGAAGCGCAGGCGCAAGGCGTCGTGGTGGGCCAGGAGGGCCTGCAAGGCAGCCTCCAGCGCTTCCCATTGCAAGGGTTCCTTCAGGGCGAAGAGCAGGGACTGGTTGAAGTGGTGGGGGTTGGGGAAATCCTGCGCGAAGAACCAGCGCTGGATGGGGGTGAGGGGCAAAGAACCGGTGACGGGGCCCTGCTCGGCCAGGGGGACGGGGGCGGAGGAAGCCAAAGCGGCCAGCCCGGCGATGGTGGGAGCCTCGAAGAGCTGCCGGGGGGAGAGGCGCAGGCCGGCCTGGTTGGCGCGGGCGACGATCTGGATGGAGAGGATGGAGTCGCCGCCCAGCTCGAAGAAGTTGTCGTGGACGCCGACCTGGGGGAGGGCGAGCACCTGGCGCCAGATTTCGGCCAGGGTGTGCTCGGCGGGGGAGGAGGGCGGCGCGAAAGGAGCATCGAGGTCGGGGCGAGCGGCCTCGGGAGCGGGGAGGGCCTTGCGATCCACCTTGCCGTTGGCGGTGAGGGGCAGGGCCTGGAGGAGGACGAAAGCGGCGGGCAGCATGTAATCGGGGAGGGAGCGGCGCAGGAAGTCGCGCAGCTCGGAGGCAGAGGGAGGACTGGCAGGGTCGGCGGGGACGAGGTAAGCCACCAGGCGGCGCAGGCCGTTGTCCTCGCGCACCCAGACGACGTTCTCGCGGATGGCGGGGTGCCGGGAGAGGGCGGCCTCGATCTCACCCAGCTCGACGCGGAAGCCGCGGATCTTGACCTGGAAGTCGATGCGCCCCAGGCACTCCAGGTTGCCGTCGGGGAGATAGCGCACCAGATCGCCGGTGCGATACAGACGCTCGGCGGGATCGGTGGAGAAGGGATCGGGGAGGAAGCGCTCCCGGGTCAGATCGGGGCGATTGAGGTAACCGCGCCCCACGCCCACCCCGCCGATGAAGAGCTCGCCGGGGACGCCCACGGGGACGGGCTGCAAGTGGGCGTCCAGGACGTACAGGCGGGTGTTGAGGATGGGGCGGCCGATGGGGATCACGCCGGGGTGGGGGCAGTCGTGGGGAGCCCAGTAGCAGCAGCAGCCCACCACGGTCTCGGTGGGGCCGTACTCGTTGACCAGGGCGGTGTGGGGGGCGTGGGTGAGCCAGAAAGCGAGGTGGTCGTGGGTGAGGTTCTCGCCGCCGATGATGAAAGCGCGGGTACGGGAGGAAGCCAGGGAGGGGGAGAGCTGCTGGCCGAGGAGCTGCAAGTGGGCGGGGGTGATCTTGACCAGGGAGAAATCGCCCTGGGCGGCGAGGGTGGAGGAGAGGGCCTCGACGCCTTCTTCTTCGGGAAGCAGCCAGATGGGGCGGCCCTGCATGAGGGGAGCCCAGAAGGCGGTGACGGTGAGGTCGAAGGAGATGGAAGAGTGCACGGGAGCGCCCTGGCCCAGGGCGAGGGGATAGGCGAGGCGGGTCCAGGTGAGGTAGTTGACCAGGCCGCGATGGGAGATCATGGCGCCCTTGGGCTTGCCGGTGGAGCCGGAGGTGTAGATGACGTAAGCCAGGTTGGCGGGGGTGACGGAGGAGAGGGGGTCGTCCTCGGGGAACGGCTCCAGCGCGGGGCCGGCGGCGTCCAGGGGCACGAAGCGCGTGTGGGGGAGGGAGGCGGGAGCCAGGGTGGCGGCCAGGGAAGAGGTAGTGAGGAGGAGGGGAGCCTGGGCATCCTGGAGCATGAAGGCGAGGCGCTCGGGGGGATAGGAAGGGTCGAGGGGCAGGTAGGCGGCGCCGGACTTGAGGGTAGCGAGGAGAGCGACGACCAGATCGGGGGAGCGGGGCAGGCACACGCCGACCAGGGTATCCGGGGAGACGTTTTGGGCCTGGAGGAAATGAGCCAGGCGGTTGGCGCGGCGGTTGAGGGTATCGAAGGAGAGGGTCTGGCCGTGGAAGGAGACGGCCGGGGCGTGGGGGGTGCGCAGGGCCTGTTGCTCGAAGAGCTGGTGGGCGCAGAGGTGGTCGGGGAAGGGAGCGGCGGTATCGTTCCACTCGACCAGGAGCTGATGGCGCTCGGGGTCGGAGAGGAGGGGCAGGGTAGCGATGGACTGGGAGGGATCGTCGAGGATGGCCTGGAGGAGGATGGAGAAGTGTTGGGAGAGGCGGGCGATGGTGGCGGCGTCGAACAGATCCGTGTTGTATTCGAAGGCGCCGGAGATCTGGTCGCCCTGGCTGGTGAGGAAGAGGGAAAGATCAAATTTGGCGACGCTGCCGGGAACGTCCAGGCGGGAAAGGGAAAGGCCGGGCAGGTGCAGGCGTTGGAGCGGCTCTTCCTGGTAGACGAACATGACCTGGAAGAGCGGGGAAGAGCTCAAGTCGCGGGAAGGTTGCAGAGCGTCGACCAGCATCTCGAAGGGAAGCTCCTGGTGATCGTAGGCGCCCAGGGCGGCGGCGCGCGTGCGTTGGAGGAATTCAGAGAAGCAGGGATCGCCGGAGAAGTCAGCGGGCAGCACCAGAGTGTTGACGAAGAGGCCGATCAGGTTTTCGATGTCGGCGCGGTTGCGGTTGGCGATGGGCGTGCCGACGTTGAAGCTGTCCTGCCTGGAGTAGCGGTGGAGCAAGGTCTCGAAGGCGGCCAGCAGCAGCATGAAGGGCGTCACGTTTTCCTTCTGGCACAGGCTCATTGCGCTCTGGCTCAACGCGTCGGGCAGGCTGAACGTGTGGACCGCGCCGTGATAGGTCTGTGCAGCCGGGTGGGGGCGATCCGTAGGCAGCTCCAACAGGGGCGCGCTGCCTTTGAGCTGCTCTTCCCAGTAATGAAGCTGGGATGCGAGCGCTTCGCCTTGCAAATGGTTGCGCTGCCAGGCGGCGAAGTCGGCGTATTGGATGGGCAATTCAGGCAGCGGCGAGGGTTGGCCTTCGATGTAGGCGGCGTAAAGAGCGGCGATTTCATTGACAATCACGTTCGTGGACCAACCATCCGAGATGATGTGATGCAGGGTCAACAGCATCACGTGATCCTGGTTATCCAGCTTGATCAGCCGGGCGCGGATCAGTGGATCCTGGGAGAGATCGAAGGGCCGGAGCGCCTCTTCCTGCGCCAGGCGAAGCGCTTCGGCTTCCCTTTGCGCTTCGGGCAGGCACTGAAGGTCGGTGACCGGCAGGGGCAGGGAAAGAGCAGGCGCAATCTTCTGGTGAGCCTGCCCGTCAAGGCTGGTGAAGGACGTGCGCAGGATTTCGTGGCGGCGCAGCAGCTCGTTCAGGCTGTCCAGCAGGGCGATCACGTTCAACGTGCCTTCCAGCCGGATGGCCGAGGCGATATTGTAGAGGGGGGTACCGGGCTCGAGCTGATCCAGGAACCACAGGCGTTGTTGCGCGAAGGATAGGGGCAGCCAGCCTTCATGAGAAGGGAGGCGAGGGATCTTGTACGGACTGCCGGCCGGCAGAGGGGATTTTCCGTCCGACCCCGGCTCACCTTTGGCCGGATGGAGATCGTCGATCTTCTCAGCGGCCAGGGGATATTGTTCCCGGAGGATTTGGGATAGCTCGGCGACGGTGGGCGCCTGAAAAACCGCGCGCACGGGAATGGTCTCGCCCAGCTCCTCCTGGATGCGGTTGATCAAGACGGCCGCTTGAAGGGAGTTGCCTCCCAGGTCGAAGAAGTTATCGTTGACGCCCACCCGGTCGAGAGTGAGCACCTCTCCCCATTTGCGGGAAAGGTAATGCTCCAGCTCGTTTCGGGGAGCCATGTACTCGTCATCCAGGTTGCGCCGGGAGCGATCCGGGAGGGGCAGCGCGCGGCGGTCCAGCTTCCCGTTGGGGGTCAATGGGAAGGCGGTCATGAACACGTAGATGGACGGCAGCATGTACTCTGGCAGGCGGTTCTTCACAAATTTGCGCAGGTCATTGGTGCTGGGCGGGTTTTCGCTGCGCGGCAGGATGTAGGCCACCAGGGCCCTGGATCCCGGCGTATCTTCAGCGTTGAGATCGTCGCGCGCCAGCACCGCTGCTTCTTTTACCTCCGGGTGCTGGCTCAACACCGTTTCGATCTCGCCCAGCTCGATGCGGAAGCCGCGCACTTTCACCTGGCGGTCGACGCGGCCCAGGAACTCGACGTTGCCGTCTTCCAGGTAACGCACCAGGTCGCCGGTCTTATACATGCGGGCGCCGGGTTTGTCGCTGAAGGGGTCGGGCAGGAAGCGTTCGGCAGTCAGGTCGGGGCGATTGAGGTAGCCGCGCCCCACGCTGGCGCCGGCGATGTAGAGCTCACCGGGAACGCCGATGGGAGTCGCCTGGTGGTTGGCGTCCAGAATGTAGAGCTGCGTGTTGATGATCGGGCGGCCGATCACCGGGCGTTGCGGCGCCCGGCTGACGCGGCAGAGCACCGTGTCCACCGTGCATTCGGTCGGGCCGTACATGTTGTAGAATTCCGTCCCTTGGGCCTCGGCCAGGCGTTGCCAGGTGACCTCGTCGATGGCCTCTCCACCGGGCAGCATGGCTCGTGGAGCCCAGCCCGATCCGTCCAGCAAACCGGCGGCCAGCAGGAGCTTGAGCTGCGAAGGCACGCAGTCCACTACGTCCAGCTTGTGGCGGCGGATGAAGGCCAGCAAGGCTCTCCCATCTCCGCGCACTTCATGGGGGATGACGTAGAGGGTATGGCCGCTCATCAGCATAACCAGCTCCTGCACGGAGGCGTCGAACGGCAACGGAGCGTTCAGGCTGACGCGCAGATGTTCGCCGGGATGATTGGCGTAGATCAACTGGAGCAGGCCGCTATGCAGGTTCAGCATCGAGCGGTGCTCGATCATCACCCCTTTGGGCTTGCCGGTGGAGCCGGAAGTGTAGATGACGTACGCCAGGTTGGCAGAAGTCGCGCCGCTGACCGGGTTGTCGTCGCTCAGCTCTTCGAACCAACCAGCGATCTTCTTCCAATTGGCGTCCAGGGCGATGCGCGTGTAACCGTCCTCCGGCAGGTCGGGCGTCAGGTGTTCCTGCGTAATCAGGATGGGAGCCCGAGCGTCCGCCAGCATGAAGGCCAGGCGATCCTTGGGATAGGTGGGGTCCAGGGGGAGGTAAGCTCCGCCGGCCTTGAGGATGCCCAGGATAGCCACCACCATCTCGACCGAGCGCTCGAAGCAAACGCCTACTAGCGTATCGGGCTGCACTCCCAGGCTTTGCAGGTAATGAGCCAGGATATTTGCGCGGCGATTCAGCTCGCGGTAGGTGAGTTGGTCGTGCTCGTAGACGACCGCGTAGGTATCCGGCGAGCGTTCCACCTGTTCTTCAAAGCGCTGCTGGAAGCATTTCTCCTGGGGAAATTCGGCCTGAGTCAGGTTCCATTCGATCAGGAGGCGATGCGCTTCGTCCAGAGGCAAAAGCGGCAGGCGGGCGATAGGCCGCTCGATGTCGGCGGCGATCCCGTTCAGGAGGGTCTCGAAGTGTCCGATCATACGCGTGATGCTGCCGGCCTCGAACAGATCGGTGTTATATTCGAGCACACCCAGCAATCCGTTGGGGTTTTCTTCCAACGTCAGGAACAGGTCGAACTTCACCGTGCCGTTATCGATGGGCAGGAGGCTGGCTTTCAGCCCCGGCAGATCCAGGCTCGCGCCGGTGGATTCTTGTAAGGTAAACATGACCTGGAAGAGCGGAGAGTAGCTCGTATCGCGCTTGACTTGCAGGGCATCGACTAGCAGGTCGAAGGGGAGGTCGGCGTTTTCGAAGGCGCCCAGGGTGGTCTCCTTGACCTGCTTCAAGAGGTCCCGGAAGCCAGCCTCCCCTGAAATCCTGGCGTGCAAGACCAGCGTATTGATGAAGATCCCGATCAGACCTTCGATCTCCTCGCGGTCGCGGTTGGCGACCGGCGTGCCGACGTTGATGTCTGCCTGGCCACTGTAGCGATAGAGTAGCGCCTGGAAGGCTGCCAGGAGGGTCATGAATAACGAGGCGCCTTCGCGTTGGCCGAGCGCTTTCAGCTTCTCCAGAAGCTCTGGGGCCAGGCGAAACGACTGGCGCGCCCCGCGAAAGCTCTGCACCGCCGGGCGGGGGCGGTCGGTGGGCAGCTCGAGCACCGCCGGGCTACCGGCGAGCTGCTGTTTCCAGTAAGCCAGCCTGCCTTCGAGGACCTCCCCTTGCAGCCAGGATGCCTGCCAGGCGGCGTAATCCGCATACTGAATGGGTAACTCTGCCAGCGGGGAAGGAGAGTCTTCGCAGAAGGAGCGATATAGGGCAGATATTTCCCGCGTGAGCACGCCCATGGACCAACCGTCGGAAACGATGTGGTACATAGAGAGCAGCAAAACGTGCTCCATCTCCTCCAGCTTCATCAGAGAAGCGCGGATCAACGGCCCGTGGACGATATCGAAAGGCTGCTGGCCCTCTTCTTTGGCCAGCTTGAACGCCTGCGCCTCGCGTTCCTCGCGGGGCAAGGCGCTCAAGTCGATGAGGGGTAAATCCAGCGCCAGCGCGGGCGTGATCCTTTGAAACGGCTCGCCGTTCTCCGTGACGAAGGTGGAACGCAGCACTTCGTGGCGCCGGACGACTTCATGGAGGCTTTTCTCCAGCGCTCTGGCGTCCAGCCGCCCGGAAAAACGCACCGCTCCTGAAATATTATAGAAAGGGCTGTCCGGCTCGAGCTGGCTGAGGAACCATTGCCGTTTCTGCGAGAAAGATAAGGGGTAAGTGCTTGGGTCTTCCCGCCTGGGAATGGCCGGCCGTTTTTGAGCTTCAGCTCTTTTCTTCTTGAGCTGTAAAGTAAGCAGGGCTCGCTTTTCCGGAGAGAGGTTGGCGATCCTGCTCGACAGGTCTGTCATGCGCGCGCTCCTTGCAAGATGTGTTTACGCTTCCTTACGAAACCGGCGTATCGCCGTCCAGCAAGCTTTGCACTTCATTTTCGGAGAGCTGCTCGATCTCGTCCAGCAGCTCGGCCACTTCCTGGCCGTCCTCCTGCTTGGCCAGCTCCTGGACGATCAGGCTGGCTACCCCGGCTACGGTCGGCGCTTCGAACAGGCGCCGCACGGGAAGATCGACCTGGTAGGCTTCGCGCAAGCGGGAGATGAGCTGGGTTGCCAGGAGGGAATGTCCTCCCAGGTCGAAGAAGTTATCGTAAATTCCTACCTGGTCGACGTGCAGCACCCTGGCCCACAGTTCAGATAGCTCCTGTTCTACGGGATTCCTGGGCGGGGTGTGTTGCCGGGCCGCTCCTGAAGAGGCCAGGTTGGAAAGGGGCAAAGCCTGCCGGTCGATTTTCCCACCGGGGGTGAGGGGCAGGGCTTCCAGGAGGACATAATTAGAGGGCAGCATGTAAGTGGGGAGCTGTCTGCCCAGGAAGACCTGGATCTCGCCGGGATCGGGTGTTTGCCCTTCGATGGGCACCAGATAAGCCACCAGCCTGGCGGCTGCTCCCTCACCGCGCAGCAGGACCACCGCGTCTTTCACCTGGGGGTGCTGCTTCAACAGGGCCTCGATCTCTCCCAATTCGATGCGGAATCCACGCAGCTTGACCTGGCGGTCGATGCGCCCGACGAACTCGATGTTGCCGTCCGGCAAGTAGCGGGCTAAATCACCGGTCTTGTACAGGCACGTTTCCGGCTCCCGGCTGAAGGGAGAGCGAACGAACTTCTGCGCACTCAGCTCTGGTTGATTTAGATATCCTCTGGCCAGGCCGGCGCCGCCTATGTGCAGCTCTCCGTAATAGCCGGCCGGCATGGGATTTCCATAGCCGTCCAGGATGTAAACCGTCCGGTTGGGCAGGGGCCTCCCAATGGGAACGCTGCTGGAAGTCTTCCCGGGCCGGAAATCTTGCGGGATTTCAAAGGTGGTGGCCGTGATGGTGGTTTCCGTGGGGCCGTAAGCGTTGATCAGGCGGGCGTGCTTCATGGGAGTTTGCCGCCAGTACGCCAGGCTTTCAGCGTGGATGACGTCCCCGCCGATGATGACCAGCCTGAGCTGGTCGTTTGCCACCGGGGCGGAGGCCCTGGCGTCTTCCTCGGCCCATTGGTGCCAGTAAGCCGGTGGGATGTTCAGCACCGTCAGGCCCAGCTCGGCGATCTTCCCGGACAGGTCTGCCGGAGGCCAGATATCGGCATCGCGCATGACCAGCGTGGCCCCGGCCAGCAAAGTGACCAGAATTTGCTCCAGGGAGGCGTCGAACACCGGGGAGGCAAACTCCAACACTTTATCCGCGGGGGTGGTCTGGTAATATTGCCGCATCACCAGGCAATGGTTGGCGATGGCTGCGTGAGGGACGAGCACCCCTTTCGGCTTTCCGGTCGAGCCTGAAGTATAGATGATATAGGCCAGGCTGGCCGGGCCGACCGAAGCGAGGAGGTCTCGATCGCCTTCCTGGGCGAAGGTGGTTTCCCAATCGGTATCCAGACAGACGGTCTGCGCGGAGCTCGCCGGTAGCTGTTCTACGAAGGCTTTGTGGGTGAACAGGATCGGCACGCAGGCATCCTTCAGCATGTAAGCCAGGCGCTCCTTGGGGTAAGCCGGGTCCAGGGGCAGGTAAGCCCCCCCGGCTTTGAGGATGCCCAGCAGAGCGCTGGCCAGATCGAGCGAGCGCTCGAGACACACGCCGATAGCCGTCTCCGGCTCCAGATCTGCCTCGTGCAGGAAATGGGCGATCTGGTTGGCGCGCCGGTTCAGCGCCGCATAAGTCAGGCAGTCCTGCCCTTCGGTCACGGCGACCGCGTCCGGAGTGCGCTTGACCTGCTCCTCGATCCATTGGTGGATACAGCGACGGGTAGGCTCCCCCGCGTGGGTGTTGTTCCATTCGACGAGGAGTTGCTCCCGCTCTGCGGCGGGGAGGATGGACAGATTGCCAATCTTCTCGTCAGGGTTGGCGAGGATGGCTTCCAACAGAGTTTGCAGGTGGGTAAGCATGCGGCGGATGGTGGCCGGCTCGAACAGATCGACGTTGTATTCGATGGTCAGGGCCAGGTCTTCCTCCCCTTCGGCCATCAGTAAGGTCAGATCAAAGGGCGCTACCCGCTGATCGATGGGGAGCGTCTCCATGCTCAGGCCGGCTTTTTCGAAGCGGATGACTTTATCCCCCATCGCCAGGGCGGTCATGATCTGGCTGTCGATCAGGCGGGTGGTCTTTTGCCAGGAGAACATGACCTGGAAGACGGGCGAGCGGTTGAGATCGCGGACGGGGTGCAGGCGCTCGACCAACAAGGAGAAGGGATAAGCGTCGTGCTCGAAGGCTGCCTGGGCATTCTGATGAACCTGTTTAAGAAAGGTAGTGAAACCGGGGTTGTCCCTGAGGTCGGCCCGCAGGACGATGGGGTTGATGAAATAGCCGGCGATGCGCGCGGTTTGCCGGTTGCGATTGAACTTGGGCGTGCCGACCAGGATGTCGGTTTGCCCGGTGTAACGATGCAGGAGCACTTCGAAGGCGGCCAGCACCGTGGAGAAGAGGTTGGCGCCAGCTTCGACGGACAAATTGTGCAGCGCCCTGGAGAGCTCCAGGGGCAGGCGGATCGATTGAGCTGCGCCCCTGCCGGTCTGTTTGCCCGTGCGAGGCTTGTCGGTGGGCAGGTCCAGGACGGGCAAATCGCCGGAGAGCTGCTCCTTCCAGAAAGACCAGAGCGCTTCACCCTCTGGGCCGGAAAGCAGCTCCCGCTGCCAGTTGGCGTAATCCCTATAGCTGCCCTCGAGCGGCTTGATGGTTGGCTCTGCCCCGGCCTGGATGGCCGGGTATAGCTCGTCGAAGAGATCGTGTACCAGCAAGGCAATGGACCACATATCCGTCACGATGTGGTGTTGCGCCAGGACGAACAGATGGTTGTCCGGAGCGACGTCGATCTCGATCAACCTGACCAGCGGCCCCTTTTCGAGGTCGAAGGGGCGATAGACTTCCATTTCAAGGCGGCGCTTGATGGCGGCTTCATCCCAGGTGGTTGCATCCACGATTTCCAGGTGAGGCTCGATGTGCTCGTGGACGACCTGCAGCGGCTCGGCATCGGATTCGATGAAGGTCGAGCGCAACACCGGATGGCGCTCGAACAGCCTGGCGTAAGCTTCCTTGAAAACGGGGAGATCCAGCTCGCAGCACACGCGCAGACCGTAGACCAGATTATGGCCAATGTGGTCGGGCTCGAGTTTTTGCAGGAACCACAAAGCGCGTTGGCCGTAGGTCAGCGGATGCGTATCCCAGGCGTGGCCGGGATCGCTATTCTTTTCTTCGGGGTCCGCGGTTTGAGCGGCCTGCGCATCCAGGAGGACGTTGACGCATTCTGCGATCGAGGCGCCCTGGAGGAGAGTTGCCATGGGCAGGTTGATCCCCAGGTTGGTTTCCATTTCCTCGGCCAGCTCGATGGCAAGGATCGAATCGAGGCCCAGGACGGTGAGGGGCTGCTGCGCGTCCACTTGCGAGGGCGGCACTTTCAGGTTGCGCGCAATCAGGCTTTGCAGGTAAGCGGTCAGCAATTCTGCCCGGGCGGCCCGACTTTTATCGCGCAGAGACTCCTGGGTGGGCGCCGCTTGAGCGGGGATTGGGTCTTCGGGAATTTCCGCCCGTCTAGGCGGCTGGATCGCCGGCGCGTCGACCAGGCTGGCGGCGAGGACGTTCAGGGTGCCGGCCAGGTACATCTTGCGGCAGGCCTGGCGCTGGATCTTCCCGCTGGCGGTCTTGGGCAGCTCTCCGCTCCCGATAAAGACGACCGCGTGGGGCTGAATGTCGTGGGCGGCCACGACCGCCCGGCGGATCCCCCTGGCCAGTGCCTCGGAGCTCGCGAGCTGCCCGCTGTCAAGCTCCTGAAGGATGACCAGTTTCTCGTCGTTGTCCACCTCGACCGAAAAAGCCGCGCAGGGCGCCGCGCGAAGCAGCGCGTCGGACTGTTCTACGGAGGTTTCGATATCCTGTGGGTATAAATTCCGGCCGCGAATGATGATCAGATCCTTGATGCGCCCGGTAATGAACAGCTCGCCATCCAACTGAAAGCCCAGGTCGCCCGTGCGCAGGTAAGGGCCTTCCCCGGTATCCTTCAGGAATCCCTGGAAGGTTTGGGCGCTCTCTTCGGGCAGATTCCAATAGCCTTGGGCCACGCTTGGCCCTTTCAACCAAATCTCGCCTACCTGGTTGGGAGGGCAACGTTTCAGGGTCTCGGGATCGACGATGAGCAATTCCTGCCCAAGCAAGGCGTGGCCGCAGCCGATTACCGCCTGAGCCATGTCGCTGCCCTCATTTTCCTGGATGAACTCGATGGTAAGCGAGCACCGGCTGGTTTATCCAGCGTTGCACCGGCCCGTTGCCCTTCTTGCCGCCCGTGGCCATTAAAAGTGCCCTCAGCCAAGCCATAGCAGGGGAAGAAGGCTTCCTGCCTGAATCCGCAAGGCGCAAATGCCCTGGAGAAGCGCTGGATCGTTTCCGGGCGGACGGGTTCTGCTCCACTGAAGGCCAGATTCCAGGAGCTCAGGTCGAGCGTTTCACGTTGCTCGGCGGGGATCCTCTGGACGCACAGATCGAAAGCGAAATTGGGCCCGCCGCTGGCGGTGGCTTTATAACGCGAGATGGCTTGCAGCCAGCGGATGGGCCGTTGCAAGAAGGCCAGAGGAGACATCAATATCGACGAGGAGCCTGTATAAAGAGGCTGCAATATCCCGCCGATGAGGCCCATGTTGTGGTAAGGGGGAAGCCAGATCACCGAGCTATCCTGAGGTTGCGCTTCGAAAGCTTGCTGGATCATCTGGGAGTTGTGGATCAGGTTCTCGTGGCTCAAGATCACCCCTTTGGGCGCACGAGTTGAGCCGGAGGTGTATTGCAGGAAGGCGCTGTCCGTGGGCGAAATGTCCGGCTCTCTCCATTGCTCCTCGGCCCCACCGGGGAGGACATCCGCGGCGATCCACTGCATCTGACCCAGCCTGGGAGCGAAGCCGGCTAAAGTCTTAGCTAACCCCAGCATGGGGGAGGTCATGATGGCGATCCTGGCCTGGGCGTCCTCGGCAATGGCCATCAAGCGAGGCAGAGTTCTGGTCGAGGCGGGTGGGGATCGGGTGGATAAGCCGGCACGGCCAGGACTTTTGCGTACAGGCAGCCGAAGAAAGCTGCGATGTAATCCAGCCCCGGCGGGCATACCAGAATGGCCCTTTCGCCGACCTCCCCCATGGTTTGGAGGAGCGCAGCGATGGCCCGGGCTTTACGATCCAGCTCGGCATAGGTGATGTATGCCTCTTGGGCTTCACCGTCCAACAGGAAGGTGCAGGCTATTCTATCGGGTTGAGCAAGAGCTCGGCAGCGCAGCAAATGGACCACGCTGGTTGTATCGAGCTTGAGGCAGGAAGGTTGATCTGTCGTGTTCATGGTGTCATGACCCCCATCATAGCAATTCACCAATGCGCTCAATCAACTAGGTAAACAGTCAGAGTACCTTTCTCTTATCGCCAATGAAAAGGAAGGCCTGATCGTTACTCGATCCACCCTTGACTTTTCATTAGGTCACGGTCGATTACCGATAATCAGTTTTCTGTCTCCAAATTGATTAGGACCAACTATTCAGTTTTTACAAGGGCTGAGTGTGATAATGGCTGCAATTTCCCTCTGAATTACATTTCACACTATTAAAATAAAACCGACCTGTGGCCGGCTGCTTCGTTGTTTTCCCCATTTTCCGAAGTGATTTGTTGATTTATGGGGAGCAATGCTCCACACATTGTACGATCGAAAACCTAAAATTGTCATTGCTTCACAAATGAACCGCCGATTTGCCTCCCTATTCTCGTATCGTTTTACCGGTTATTGCGTTAATCTTATTTTAATCAGTATATCTTTTTTGTCAACACCCAGGAGGAGGGGTGTTTGTCCCAAACTTGGTTGGCGAATTTCAGGAATTGGGAGCAGGCAGCATTCTCCCTTGCCTGAGCGAGAAAATCATGCAAGTTTCACTCCGGCCGCCATCAGGCCACTGGTCATGCCATCCCAGTTTTTATACCCTCGAACCGTCCGGGCTCGCATTTTCATGCGACCTATCACTTGTTCGGTTGGGTTATTCGTCCAGGGCACGTCCGGCTGCCAATTGAATACCCGAAAACGAGCCCAATTTTCGCCCAGACGGACGATTAGATAATGCAATTGTTCAAGCGGCGTAGATTTCACTCCCGGCTCGTTTGGCTTGAGCCGGTGGAAATTGGCGTCCCAAAGCCACCAGGCGCTTGTCACCCTCGATGGGCAAATCTGCAAGCAACTGCTTTACCTCATCTACCATCCACAGCCAATCGGGGGGCAAGCTTTCCTTCAATTCATGCAACGTGCGTCCTACCCAGCGCCGCAGATGGAACTGGCATACCTGGTGTTCCAACTGTAAGTCATCCGCCACTTGCTTGTAACTGGCCAAATCGTCGGTCACAATCACGCTGATCCCCAGACGCTGCACCAGTGGTTCAAGAAACTTCTTCACTGCCTGTGGGTCCTTCTCATCCAGATACCCCACCGTGATCGGGTCGCCCGTCCCCATGTCTACCACCACCAATACCTTTTGCGTTTCTCCCCATCCCTTCACATACGCCCCGTCTACCCCCGCCACCCTCACCTTCTTCCAATGCCGCTCTTTCTCCAATTGCCTGGCCCGCTCTTGCACATCCCGCCATATACTCATCCGCCCTATTTCCACCCGAAATGCCCCAAAAAAGCCGGATGCCCCGCGATAACTCATCCCCAATATCCAGCCAATTGCCGCCAGTGCCTTCATCCGCACCGTTTGCTGGGCTTGACTGATCCCTTCCGGATAGTGCCGAAACGCGTGGCGACAGGTGCAACAACAATAGCGATATACCACCACTTCCTTAATTTGTGGATCGCGTACTTTCCTGATCGCCCCTCCCCATCGCTGAAATGTTTCTCCCCCACACACTGGGCATCGTTTCGGACGACTTGTTTCACAAACCTTGACTTCTGGTAAATGTAAAGTGACAATTGACATCGCAAGCTCCGGTAAATTGTTGGCCTAAGTAACTACCAATTTAACCTGGGCTTGCTCTTTTTTCAAGACCTACCAGTTTTGGGACGAACACGAGGAGGGAACGCACACGGTCCCTCTTGATCGAGCTTAGACCTAATCACATCCATGCACATGCGAATAGAAACCCTCCTGAGAAATAAATAGCAGCAGGCTGTGGCCAGGCTTCATACGCTCAACAAGAATGCTCGATAAAATTCCCACTGCGATTATAGTATATTGTTTGGGCCGGTTTGTCAATAGATTCGCAGCGATTCTATGGAGGGTTTTAAGGCGCTCTTTTCAGCCGCCTCTCAAAACCTGATGACAGGATTGGCAGACCTGTTCTACGGTGGCCTGCACCAGGAACGCCTGGTCGGTGGCGCCGGCGATGTGCGAGGTATGGCAGTCTACGCAATGAGCTGCATTGGGATCGACGGCCTGCCACCGCGACAGGAAGGCGTGGAAATGGTTGTTGAAGCTGGTATCGACCAACGCGTTGGCGTGACATTTCAGGCACGAGCCGTCTCCCAGCTTGTTGGTTGTGATGGCCGGGCTGTGGTAATGGCCGCTATAATAGGCAACCAGGTCCTGCATACCCTGGGATAGCCCCTGGAGACGCCCCAGAGGCGGAGGCCCGCTGTGGCAATCGATGCAGCGCACGCCTTTCTGGGTATGGAAGGCTGCCAGATCAACCGCGGTGGGCGCAGTGGATTGTTGAAGAAAAGTGGTCTCGGGCTGAGTGTGGCAAGAGGCGCAAAAAGTGTCCTGGTTCTCGATGTGTATAGAATAAGCCACCCCGCCTCCGGCGCCGATGATCCCCAGCCCAAGGAGGATCAGGAGGGCTGTGAGAAGCGGGGTGCGATGCAAATGCCAGGTCGATTTTCGGCTGCGCCGAACGGCCTGGCGGGGGTGCTTCCTATGCGTCGTTTTTTTCATCCTGCATCTCCCTCTACCTCTAATTATCACCGATAAGAACGTTCTCTGTAAAGGAATTGCGAAGGGTTATTTTAAGAACCTGAAGGGAACATCGCAATATTCTTCTACATTAAACGATATTCTCCTGCTCCCCACGAGGGGGAGCAGGAGTTGTACCTCAAACGGCGTATGGCATGTTATGGATCAATGTTTAGTTCGACGGAAGTGTTCCAAGAGTTACCTGTACGGTTTGCTCCTTTCCCTGGCGCAGGATCGTCAACGTGACGTTCTGGCCGGCTTCGGTATTCGTCAGGAGGTAAGTGGACAGGTCATCGAACTTAGTGATAGGCTGACCGTTGATGGCGGTAATTACGTCGCCGCCCACACTCACCTGCTGGCCGCTCACGGTCGTGTTCTGAGTGCTGGCCTGTAAGCCCGCCTTAGCCGCCGGCCCGCCGGAGACAACGTCCACCACCAGAGCGCCTTGCTGTTGAGCGTTCAGGCCCATAGCGGTGGCGAGATCGGGGGTCAGGGTCGTGCCGCTGATACCGAGCCAGGGGTGGTTATAGGCGCCGGTCTTGACGATTGAAGAGGCAACCTTCTGGACGATGTTCGAAGGGATGACGAAGCCGATGCCGGAGTTGGACTGCGAGGAAGATTCGATGGCCGAGGTTACGCCGATCAACTGGCCGTTGATGTCCACCAAAACACCGCCCGAGTTACCGGGGTTGATGGGAGCATCGGTCTGAATGATGTCAGGGATGGCGTACTGGGCGCCGCTGCTGCTGGTCAGGCTGTTGCTGGTCACGGGGAGATTGCGATCCAGGGCGCTGATGATGCCGGCGGTCATCGTGTTGGCTTCACCATAGGGGTTGCCGATGGCGATAGCAATCTGGCCGACCTTTACCAGGTCCGAATTGCCCACCGAAACGGGCACCAGCTCGCTGGCCGGGGCGCTCACCTTGATGACTGCCAGGTCTGAGTTGGGATCGGTGCCCACGACCTTTGCATCAACGCTGGTTCCATCCGCGAAGGTTACTGTAATCTGGCTGGCACCGCTCACGACGTGGTTGTTGGTTACGATGTCACCCTGGGTATCCCAGATAATGCCGGAGCCTAAGGCTACCGATTGGCTTTGAGTTTGCGGGGAGCGTTGGTTCGGGTTGGTAAAGCCGAAGGGAAGGCCGGATCCCTGATTGCCGGTGGAAACGGATTGGCTTCCTTCGATCACCTGAATGCTGACTACCGAGGGGTTGACCTTAGCGTAAATCTGCTCATACATGTTTTGCAGGGCGACCGGGTCGCCGCTTGCCAATGCGGAGCTGCTCGACGGGCTGGTTGACGCGACCGTCGAAGAGCCTGTCGATGAACTGGTCGAAGGGCTCACGGTCACTTGATTGGGCAACGCCGCGGCTGCCTGTGTATTGGCGGAATTCAAGGATAAGGCGACGCCGCTGCATCCTGCCAGAGCAAGGGCGGGAATTACGAGAAGGGTGATCAAATACTTTCTAAATTGCATAGGGCTATTCCTCCACAACTGGTCTAAATTATCCCTCCGATGCTTCGGACGGGGTTAATCTCCTGTTTTTGACTTCGACAATGAGTATATCCATCGAAAATGACAGAGCGATGAATGCGGAAAATTCGCGGACTGCTCGTAGCCAAACGCCTTGTCACCTGTATGTAATCATCTTGTGCTAAAATGAATTTAATCTTAAGGTTTTTGGAGAGGTTCCATGCGCATTCTGGTCGTAGAAGATAATCGGCGCCTGAATGATTCACTCAAGATGAGCCTGATGGATGATGGCTACGCGGTCGACGCGGCTTACGATGGCCTGGAAGGGCAGGAGCTGGCCGAGATGACGCCTTACGACGCCATCATTCTGGATATCATGCTTCCTAAGCGGGATGGCCTGAACGTGTGCCGGGATTTACGCAGCCAGCGCATCAACACCCCGATCTTGATGCTGACCGCGCGCGACACGATCGACGACCGCGTGCTGGGGCTGGACAGCGGCGCCGACGATTATCTGGTCAAGCCATTTGCTATCGAAGAATTGCGCGCCCGGCTGCGCGCCCTCTTGCGGCGGGATGCCCCGGACAAATCCGGGGTGCTGGCGGTGGGCGAGCTCAAGCTGGACCCGGCTACCCATTACGTGGAGCGCGCCGGGCAAAAGATCCAGTTGACCAGCAAAGAATACGCTTTGCTGGAATATTTCGTGCGCAACCCCGACCGGTTGATCACCCGCGAGATGGCGGAGAGCCATATCTGGAGCTACGACTTCGAGGGCACCTCCAACGTGGTGGACGTGTACATTCGCCGCCTGCGGCGCAAAGTGGACGACCCCTTCGACACCAAGCTCTTCGAGACCGTGCGTGGAGCCGGTTACCGGTTGGTCAAGCCGGAAAAATAGAAGAGACGGGAACATGCTGAAATTCATCCACCGCGCCTGGCACACCCTACGCATCTTCGCCCGAAGCATCCGCTTCCGGCTGACGCTGTGGTCTGTAGCCATCCTCGCCATCGTGCTGCTCGCTTTCAGCGCTTTCATCTATTCCCGCCAGGTGACGGACCTGAGGGTCGAGTCCTACGACCGCCTGGAGTTGATGAACCACCAGTTGGGGCCCGTCTACCGCTTCGAGGCGCTGCAGATCCTTCAGCTCCAGCAACTGGGTGGATCGACCAGCGTGACTCTGCAACCCCCGCTGCTCCCGGATGGGGACGTATTGGCCTTCGTGGGCACCAGCGGGAGCGTGGTGCAGAAGGTGGGCAGCATTTCAGACCAGGACGTCACTGCGATTCTCCAGGCGTGGAAGAACGGGGGCAGCAATAACACGGCTTTCTCTTCGCCGCTGACGAGTGTGGCTGCGGCAGCCAATTCTGCCCAGGACAACTATCTCTTTTCCGTGTCGCCCCTGACGGTCGAAAACCAGGGGCTGGGAATCCTGGTGCTGGGAACGCAGATCGACCCGACCGGCCAGCTTCCACGCCTGTTGCTGACGCTGCTGCTCGGCTCGCTGGGCCTGCTGGCGGTGGCGGTGGCAGGGGGGTACTGGCTGGCAGCCAGGGTGATGCACCCCGTGCAAATTATCACGCGCACGGCGCGCGAGATCAGCGAGACCGACCTGAAGCGCCGCCTGAACCTTGACACCGGGGACGAGCTGGGCGAGCTGGCGAATACCTTCGACCAGATGCTGGCGCGCCTGCAAGCCGCCTTCGAACGGCAGCGCCAGTTCACGGCGGACGCCAGCCACGAGCTGCGCACGCCGCTGACCATCGTGGAGCTGGAGGCCAGCCGGGCCCTGGCGCACCGCCGGCCCACGGACGAGTACGAGCGCACCCTGCGCGTGATCAAGTCGGAAAATGAGTTCATGGGCCAACTGGTGAACGATCTGCTGACCCTGGCGCGCATGGACGCCGGGCAGGCTACCCTGAAGAACGAGCCGGTCGACCTGAGCGACATTGCCCTGGACGTGGTGGAGCGCCTGGCGCCCCTGGCGCAGCGCAAGAACGTGGCGCTGGAGACCGGCGACCTGCCCGAGATCATGCTGATGGGCGACCGCCAGTACCTGACGCAAATGTTGACCAACCTGGTGGAGAACGGCATCAAGTACAGCGAGGGCTACGGCCAGCGCGTGCTGGTGGAAACGGGCTGCCAGGAGGATGGGCGCGCGCTGTGCGGTTGGGTACGGGTGGTGGATAACGGGCCGGGTATTCCGCCAGAGCACCTGCCGCACCTTTTCGACCGGTTCTACCGGGTGGATAGCGCCCGCTCGCACAACGAGCGGGATGAGGACGACGGAGGCGAGCGGCCTTCCGGCAGCGGATTGGGCCTCTCCATCGTGCAGTGGATCGCGAAGTCGCACGGCGGCGAGGTGAGCGTGCAGAGCGAGCCGGGTAAAGGCTCTATCTTCGAGGTGCGCCTGCCGGCGCTGAAGGGAGCCCCTCCCAGCCTCCCCCAAAATTGAAAAGCACAATTTTTGGGAGGGGGCCCTTTTGAATTGATCCGGAAACATGAACAATTGAAAACGATTGCTTTTTGACCGCCAGATGCGGGGGTTTCTCTTCGAATGGCAAGGTGCGGACGTAACTGTGGCGGGCAACATTGGAATATTCCGGGGATCGTGGTAGACTGGATCGCGATCCCTTATCCTTTAAAAATTACAGGTGATTCTGATGGGCGAGCTGCTGTTCGTATCCCTGATCTGGGCTTTTTCTTTCGGCTTGATCAAAGACAACCTGGCCGGCGTGGATTCCAATTTCGTGTCTTTGGTGCGCCTGCTGATCCCCACCCTGTTGTTCTTGCCTTTCCTGCGCCTGCGCAAGCTGCCCCTGCGCGTGGCCTGGCGGCTGGCGCTCATCGGCGCGGTGCAGTATGGGGTGATGTACGTGGCTTACATCGCTGCTTTCCGCTACCTGGAGGCTTACGAGGTGGCGCTGTTCACCATCTTCACGCCGATCTACGTCACCCTGATCTACGACGCCACGCAGAGGCGTTTCAGCGGGCTGAACCTGTCGACGGCGGTGCTGGCGGTGGTGGGCACGGGCATCGTGGTGGAGGCCAGCCTGGGGCAGAGCGGCCTGGTGCTGGGCTTCTTGCTGATGCAGGCGTCTAACCTGTGCTTCGCTTACGGGCAGGTGCGCTATAAGGCGCTGATGCGCGAGGCGCCGGAGGTGAAGGACCAGCAGGTGTTCGGGCTGCTGTACGCGGGCGGCGTGGCCGCTACCCTGCTGGCGACGCTGGCTTTCACCGACCTGCCGGCCTTGAAAGTGAGCGGGGCGCAGTGGCTGTCGCTGCTCTACCTGGGGGCGATTGCCTCCGGGCTGGGCTTCTTCCTGTGGAATCACGCCGCGCGCCGGGTGCGCATCGGCACCCTGGCGGTGTTCAACGATCTGAAGATTCCGCTGTCGATCGCGGTGTCGTTGCTCTTCTTCGGGGAACAGGCGGATGTGCTGCACCTGGCGGCGGGCGGGGCGCTGGTGGTGGCGGCGCTGTGGCTGAACGAGGCCGGGGCGCGGGGGGTGTTAAGAGGGTTCACGCAAAGACGCGGAGGCGCAAAGGGTTTTTAAGAGGTTTCGCAGGGGGAGGCGTGGCTGTTGGGTTAGAACGGGATTCTTGCCCAACGGCACGCAGGAGCGTCGTCGCCGGGAAGAGCACCGGCTCCTCAGAATGAAAGGCCACCCGGCCTCCCCTCAAATTGTGCCGGTCGAAGCTTGCCAGGGATCTTAGCCGGGGAGGAAGATGGAGGCGCGTTCAGGCAGGGCGACCAGGTTGTTGGCGTGCCAGTCCCAGGCGTTCAGGTCGGGGATGGCGGAGAAGGCGGTCAGGTCGAGCTGGATGGGGGTGACAGAGACGTAACCTTCGGCCAGCGCGCCGATGTCGGTGCCGCGCTCCGGCACGCCGGTGGGCAGGTCGCCGACCGTCCAGTAGTAGGGCACGCCGCGCGGATCCACGCGCCGATCCAGGCGGTCGTGGTAGACGCGCAGCCCCTGGCGGGTGATCTGGATGCCGCGCACGTCGCGCTCGGGCAGGTAGGGCACGTTGACGTTCAGCAGGGTGTTGGCGGGCAGGCCGTAATGGATGAGGGCCTCGACCACTTTGAAGGCAAAAGAGGCGGCGGTGGTGTAGTTCACCTGCCCCAAGGGATGATTGGGAGCGTCGAGGGAGACGGCCACGGCGGGCAGGCCCCAGATGGCCGCTTCCATGGCGGCGGTGACCGTGCCGGAGTAGGTCACGTCGTGCCCCAGATTAGCGTTGGGGTTGATCCCCGAGACCACCAGGTCGATCTTCTCGCTGAAAAAGCCGCACAAGGCCAGCGCCACGCAGTCGGAGGGGGCGCCGTCAGAGGCCCAGGCGTCGACGCGCTCCAGCAGGGGAACTTCGCGGGCGCGCAGGGGGCGATCCAGGGTGCGCACGTGTCCCGAAGCGGACCAGTTGCGGTCTGGGGCCAGGACGCTGACCTGCCCCAGGCGCTGCATGGCTCCGGCCAGGGCGTGCAGGCCGGGCGCGGTGATGCCGTCATCATTGGTTACCAGTATGTGCATGAGATATCCTCTTTGAATAGTTGTTAGACTTTGTTGGCCAGACCTCATCCCCGGCAGCGTGGACAGGCCGGGAGAAGGGGTTGTGCTCATCGACCTCACCCCCGGCCCCTCCCCGCGCGCGGGGAGGGGGGAAGAACGGTAAGAGAGCGAACGGGGTGAGGTTTTACAAGGGCCGAAATTTCTCATTTCTGGCCCGTAACCTGGGATGGAGAAGGGCCAACTCCCAGGGGGTTGGTTCGAGCGGCGCTTGCGCGCCTACTCTCTCCTCCTTATCTTACCCAGGCGGCGTTAAGCGCGCATCAAGGGAGGTTTATCGGCTTGTAAACGATTGTTTAAGGGTGTGTTTTGGGGCGGGAAGTTGATTCGTCCACGACCACCATGTTCCCCAGCACCCCCCAGGAGTTGAGGAACACGCCGGTGGGCGTGTCGTAGAATTTGCCGTTGTTCATGTAGCGGATGTGGTCGGCGTTGTAGCCGGTGACGATGACGACGTGCTCGTAGGCGGCCACGACGGTCTGGCGGCCCTCGGCGTCGGTGTACTCGGTGGGGACGCCGCCCACCACGTTGCCGATGACCCAGGCGATAATGGGCTTGTCCTGGGCGACCTTGGCCTGGAGCTGCGCCAGGGTGTAGCCCTTGTAGGCTTTGGCGGGCACGCCATAGGCGTTGAGCAGGTCGGCGATGGGGCCGGCGTAGACGCCGTAGGCGTAGGGCGGCACCTGGCCCCACACCGAGTTGACGTCGCCCACGAAGCCGTAATCCGGATTGTCCGAGAGGGGCAGCTTGTACTGGAACTCGAACTCGTTGAAGTCCTTGCCGAAGTAATTGGCCCAATCCTTGGCGGCGGCGGTCTCGCAGCCCAACGGGAAGTACTGGTGGTGGCCGCTGATGGCGCGGAGGTAGTGCTCGGCGGGCAAGGTGGGCGTGGAGGCCGGGGTAGGCTGGGCGGTGGGCGGCTGGGTGGTTGAGAGGGTGGGCGCGGGCGTGTCGGAAAGCGCCGGGGAAGGCGCCAGGGATGGAATGAGATCAGCGGCGGCCGGCGCTGAGGCCGGCAGGCTAGGTGCGCCGGTTGGCGCGAGGGTGGGGCCGGCAAAGATGCCCTCGATGGGGTGGAAGCCGAATGCAGCCACGGCCAGGGCCACCAGCAGGGTCAGCAGCAAGGGCAGGCTTTTGAAGGGGAGCGATTTGCGCATAGCCAAGAAGATTGGCGGATCAGGCTCCATCCGCCAGGGCGGCGATGCGCGGGGCGGCCTCGCCCTGGTACAGGCCGCCGTGGTAGCAGACGACCGTGCGCACGGCGTACTCCGCCAGCTTGCGCAGCGATTGGAGGTACAGCTCCGCGTCGTAATTGGTGGAGGCGGGGGACTGGATGAGCTGCCCGTCGTCCACGCGCAGGGCGTCGCCGGCCACGAGGGTCTGGCTGGCCGGGAAATACAGGCAGATGTGGCCCAGGGTGTGGCCGGGAGTGAAGACCACTTGCGCGCCGCCGCAACAGGGCAGCTCCTGGCCGTCGCTGAGGGTCTGGTCGACGGGCACGAAGCTGTTCTGGAAGGCGGCTTTGAGCTTTGGGTAGAAGGCGCGCAGGTCCTCCGAGAGCGAGTCCAGGTGATCTTCGAGGGGGGCCAGCTTGAGCGGGCGCAGGTCGCCCTGCACGTAGGCTTTTTCGGCTTCGCCCGCCAGGACCTTGACCTGGCCGGGCAGCGCCTTTTGGATCTCGGCCAGGCCGCCGAGGTGGTCGATGTCGTGATGGGTGAGCAGCACGGCAGTCAGGCGCTCGAAGGGGGCGCCGGTCTCCTCGACGGCGGCGCGGAGCTGGGCGAGCTGGCCGGGGTAGCCGGCGTCCACCAGGACGAGGGCGTCGCCATCGGCGAGCAGGGTGGGGTGGATGCTGGAGCGGTGGCTGGCGGCGTTGGCGGGCAGGTCGAGCATGTGGATGCCAGGGGCGATTTGCATGGGAGGGCTCCTTTCGATCCGGATCAGGGGGCTTAGATCACGAAGGCCGCGAAGGATAGAGAAGAGAGACGGGCGCGGCCCCGGTATCTTTAGATGGTCAATAGTATAGCGCAAAACCCGGCGGTTAGACGTTTTTAAATAGGACGCGGACGAGCGCAGATGGACGCGGATTATTTGTGGCAACGATGGGGAAGGATCAACCACCAGGTGCCCGAAGGACACCCGGTGGGGAAAGAGTTGCCCGAGCCTCTGCCCGGAGATCGAAATCTGGGCAACATCCTGTGGATCCAGGGCCGCGACCTGGTAGGCTGCGCCGGCTGGGTCAACACCGTCTATCTGACGATCAAGCCCTAGGCCTGGGAGGTCTCCGCGTCGTGGCCCACCAGCCCCAGGATGCGTTGGGATTCACGCGGGATCAGGGTATTTTCGGCGGTGAAGACCTGCAGTTCTCCGGACTCGTTCAGCAGGAACATGGGCAGGAAGCGCTCGCCCAGGGTATCCGTCAACTGCGAAAAGGTCAGGCCGGGAGATAATTTCACCTCGCGGATCTCGCCGCCGGCCTCGAAACGACCCGCCAGGCTGTCGAAATCGACCCAGCCTGCGAACAGGGCCCGCCCGCATAGGCCCTGGGAGAGCTGCGTATTGATCTCCGAACACAACTGGTACACCTGGGTGCGTCCGAAGACCTCGCTCATGCGAATGGAGGCCAGCGAATTGACCTCCGGGTTGGAGGTCAGTGCGAAGAGCTTGCCGATGCCGGTCAGGTCGTTCTCGTTGAGGAATTCCTCGGTCAGGATACTGCCGTGATAGACTTCCAGGCCCTTCGCCCGGGCCAGGTTGACGTTCGCCGGGTTGGTATCCACCAGCAAGGCACGGAATCCAGCCTTCTTGAGCGCCAGGGCGATATCCTGCGCCCAGGAATGAGCCCCGATGATCAGGGCGCCTTGCGGGCTGGGCTGGCTGACTCCCAGAAGGCGGCCGACCGGCGCAGTGGTCAACCCGTAGACCAAAACCGTGCCGATGATCATCAAAAAGGTCAACGGGACCAGGCGTTCGGCTTCCTGTACTCCCTCCTGGGTCAGGCGCAAAGCAAATACCGACGAGACCGAGGCGGCCACGATCCCGCGGGGCGCCATCCAGGCCAGGAAGGCGCGCTCTCGCGTGCTCAGCCCGGTGCGGAAGGTGGACAGCCACACCGAGAGCGGCCGGGCGACCAGCACCACGACCAGCAGGAAGGCCAGGGTCGGCCAGCGCAATTCTCCCAGCAGGGTACCGGCGTCGATGCGGGCCGCCAGCAGGATGAACAGTCCGCTGAGCAACAGAGTGCGCAGATTCTCCTTGAATTCGACGATGTGGCGGATGTCGACCAGGGGCTGGTTGGCCATCAGGATGCCCATCACGGTGACGGCCAGCAAGCCCGAACTCGGATTCGACCTGGTTAGAAAGAGTGTAGGCGGTGATGACCAGCACCAGGGCAACCGGGTTCTGCAAGAACTCCGGCAGCAGGTAGCGGCGCATCAAGAGGATCATCAGCCCGCCGAAGAACAGCCCGGCCAGCACCCCGGCGACCAGGGTGACCAGCGCGCCCAGCACCAGCATCCCGGCGGCAGCCGTGCCGGAGTTCTCCGAGGCGATCACCTCGAAGACCAGTACTGCGATGGTCGCCCCGACCGGGTCGATAACGATGCTCTCCCATTTGAGGATGTTGAACAGGCGGCGTGTGGGCCGTACGTACAGCAGCAAGGGCTGGATGACCGTCGGGCCGCTGACGATCATGATGGCTCCCAGCAGGACGGCCAGCTTGGGGCTGAGACCCAATAGCAGGTAGGCAAACACGGCCACGACGGCCCACACGACCAGCGCGCCCAGGGTGATCAGGTTGCGCACCGTTCGCCCGGCCTCGTGAAGCTCGGAAAGCTGTAGAGAGAGCCCCCCCTCGAAGAGAATGAGGGCTACCGAAAGGGAGACGATTGGGAAAACCAGGTCGCCGAAGATCGCATCGATGTGCAGCAGGCCGGTAACCGGGCCGGCGATCAAGCCAAACAAAAGCAGGAGCAGGATGGAGGGCAGGCGCAGGCGCCAGCCCAGCCACTGGGCGAAAATGCCCAGGACGATAATCGCTGCCAGCGGGATCAGGACGGTCTCGGACATCGCTTTTACCTGTAGGGTCGTCTTTATCTAACCCACGATACTCATTGAAAAAAGCCATGAGGTCTCTAAGCAGGAAGCGACCAGGCGATCAGCGAAAGGAGAAACCCCATGACTATGAAAGATGCTTGCACACCAGCAACAGGAGCATATCATGTCTCGGTTTACAGCGCAAGCCGAATCACGCGCCACGGTTTACCCGGCCACGTTCTTAGCTGATCTGGAAGAACGATTGCAGACGGCCAGAAATGGAGTAATGAATCGAGGGAAAATCCTGCCGGCCAGGCCGGCGCAAATCAAACTTACAGCTCTCGATGGGGAGAGGGGATCAACCACCAAGGACACGAAGGACACCAAGTGAGGAAAGGGCTTGCCGAGCCTCTGCCCGGAGATCGAAATCTGGGCTACAAAGGCGGGATGCCCGGCGGCGTGGAGGGAAAGGCGACCTGGAACGAGGTTTATCCGCTCGAGTTACTTGAAGAAGGGGAGGGAGGGGGAGGGGATCAACCACCAAGGACACGAAGGACACCAAGTGAGGAAAGGTGCGGGCTTGTCTGCCCGGAGATTAAAATCTCGGCTACGAAAGCACGAAGTCCACCGGCGTGGACTGAAGAGCGACCTGGAACGAGGTTTATCCGCTCGAGTTACTTGAAGAAGGGGAGGGAGAGGGGATCAACCACAAAGGATACGAAGGACACCAAGTGAGGAAAGGTGCGGGCTTGTCTGCCCGGAGATTGAGATCTTGGCTATGAAAACACAAGTCCACCGGCGTGGAGTGATGGTATCATCAGGGCAGACTCTGGGGAGGAAAGGGGAAGGGCCATGCAAGAGCGGACTGCACGGGGCGAGGAAGAGGGCCGGACTGTGAGAGGGCCCCGGATTTTGCGTATAGCCGCCGGGCTGTTTCTGCTGGCGGCGCTGGTCTGGCTGATCCTCGGCGGCTGGCAATGGAGCCGGGGATCAGTGATGCTGGCGGCGCTGATGCTGGGGAACGCGGTGGCGCTGGCCGGGCTGGGCTGGGGGCTCGGAAAGCGGAAGAAGGCCTTTTATTACGCAGCGGTGGGCTACCTGTTGCTCAATTTGGTGCTCACCGTGATGGACGAGTTTGGGATCCTCGATCTGCTTTACCTGGCGCTGATGGTGGGAATGCTGGGGTTCCTGGTGGTTACCCGCGCGGAGTTTTTGAGGGGAGGGGGTGAGAGTTCGTAACTACCAGGGACACCAAAGGTACCCAGGGAATCGGGCGACGAGGCCCAAGAGATATGGCAAAACAATCCCGATTTTGGCTTAAAACGAGACTCTTCGGTCGCTTCGCTCTCTCAGAGTGACATGATTCGGCTTATCCCGAACTTACTTTATCAATAGGCTCTATAAAGATGAAGAGATTGCCATTTATGTCTATAATAAGAAACAGGTATTCAAAATTCATCGAGGGGAAAATGCGGAAAAGGACGTTTTTCTATGGTATAGGTTTTGGAGTAGTTTCAAGAAAGCGGCTTACCCGTACAAATAAGCCAGTTGACCTGGTATTTGAGAAGACCCTGGCTATATTGAAGAAAATGAAAGCTCATGTTGTTAAGGTTGTGGACGATTCCGGATCAGTGACTGCCTATAAGGGTTGGAGTCCATTTTCTGATGGCGAGGTGATCGCCATTACCGTAAACCAATCCAAAGAAAAACAAGGTTGTGATATTCTGGTACAGAGCGAATCAGCGTTTCCAAAGCTTTTCGACCTGGATGTGAACAATAGAAATTTGGATAAATTTGAAAGGTCGTTTATGGCAGTGGAGCATAATCCAAATTAACTCCAGGTGAGTTTATAAGGGGCTTTTAACTCTTTTATAGAGCGGCTTGTGCATCATTAGAAAGGATTCTTCAATGGCCAGTACAGTTTTCATTCTTGGGGCCGGAGCGTCGAAAGACGCTGGCGTTCCGCTTATGACCGATTTCTTAGACGTTGCGCATGATCTTTGGAAAATTGGCAAATTAGGTGAAGCTGACAAGAGCTTTGAAACCGTGTTTCGAGGAATCAGCAAACTCCAACTGGTGCACTCAAAATCCCAGCTCGATATCCAGAATATCGAATCCGTTTTCGCTTCTTTCGAGATGGCCAAGATACTTAAGAGATTTGCAGGAGACTATACTCCTGAAAAGATCGAAGAGCTTACTGCGGCAATGAAATCGGTTATCGTTACAACGATTCAGGAGACTACATCTATTCAAAGAGGTAGTGGAGAGATGATTATCGCGCCTTATCCCTATAACCATTTTGTATCTCATTTACTTAAATCAGTAATGAAAATAACTCCCTGCCAGTCAGTAGCACTCATTACCTTTAACTATGATATGGCGCTCGACCTGGCACTTCACCTGGAAAGTGTTCCTTACTACTATGGCCTTGATGGTGCTAAATTAAGTGAGAATATCCCCTTGCTAAAATTACACGGATCGTTAAATTGGGCTGAGTGTACTGTATGTCACAAGATTACTCCCGTATCGTTAGCCGATTATTTCATAAAGTACCATTGGAGGGATACTCCCCTCTTCTTTAATCCAAGCTACAAATATAAGCTGGAAATTGGTTCCCGCATTAGCGAATTTCCTCACGAAAAAAATCATACTAACAATAAAGAGCCCTTAGTGGTTCCTCCAACATGGAACAAATCTCAATACCATGAAATTCTCTCCTCGGTATGGGCTCTTGCCGCAAAAGAATTATCGGAGGCTGAAAATATTTTTATTGTTGGGTATTCACTACCAGAATCGGACTCCTTTTTCCGATTCTTATACGCCCTGGGAACTGTAAGTGATACAACTCTTAAGCGATTCTGGGTTTTCAACCCAGACGATACTGGAAAGGTTGAACAACGTTTCAGAGAGTTGCTAGGCCCTGGCGCTATTCAGCGCTTTCAGTATCGTCCTAATAAATTCGACGAGTCATTGCCTATTATAGCTAACGCGCTAGATGTAGATCAACGGACTTCTAATCCTATTACCTTCGTATAATCTGACAATGAGCGAAATGTTGCCCTTGGTTAGTTCAGGCAAGGGCTGAGTGCAGAATGGGAATCGCTCGTGGCCCCTATTTGACTCCAGGCGAGTCTACAAGGGGCTTTCCTTTCTGGCTGTGTTGATTACGGCTTACCCGGGGACGCCGTAGCCGTCCACGGTTCGGGAGGCCTTTTCCCTACGATGGAGGCGGGAGCGTCTCCGCTGTAGAGGATGTCGCCGTAGGCAAAGGGGATGGCGTCCGGGAAAAGGGCAGGGTCGAGGCGGTATTCGTTCCAGGAGCCGTCGCAGCGGTAGATCCGAACGACCATCTTGTCCCGATCGGGGAGGCTGGGGCTGAGATCCACGCTGCGCGCGATGGGAATGGGGGTGACGCTAGCCTGGAACGGGGTGGGAAAAGCGGGGTCAGCCAGTTGGGTGCGGTTGGGGGTGGGGGTGCGCGGGCGGAGATCGGGCGTGAGCGTGGGCGGCAAGGGCACGCAGTCCGCGGGACGGGTGCGTTGGAGGGCGCTCGTCTGAAGCGAAACATCGGCCGATCGGCAGCCGGCCAAGACGAGCAACAAGAAGAAGAGCAGAGTCCCTTTATTGCGCATAGCCAGAATAATATCCAGGGTATCCCTGACGATCATAGACTTCAAAAGGATGAGCGAGGTCTGCTATAGATTATAGGTGAGATTTTATAAAAAGGTTGGTGCTACAATCAGGGGCATGGAAACAGAACTGACCCCCGCCATCCAATACCTGCGAGAGCGGCAGGCGCCGTATCGCGTCTTTCGGCACGCCGGGGCGGTCGAGTCGCTGGAGCAGGCCGCCGCGGAGCGCGGGCAGCGCTCGGAGCAGGTGGTGCGCAGCATCGTCTTCCGCGTGGGCGAGGACGAGTTCGTGATGGTGCTGATGCCGGGTCCCGGACAGGTGCCCTGGAAGGCGCTGCGGCGCTACCTGGGCCAATCGCGCCTGACGATGGCCAGCGAGGAAGAGCTGCTACGGGCCACGGGCTACCGGCACGGGACGGTGAATCCCTTCGGGCTGCCGCGTCCCATGCGCGTTCTGGTCGATCAGGGTGTGCTCGACCAGGCGGAAGTCTCGCTGGGCTCGGGGTAGCGCGGCCTGGCCATCCTGATCAAGCCGCAGGACCTGCTGGCGGCCTTGGATTGGGTGGAAGTGGTTGATTTTAGATCCGAGTAGGGATTCTCAACCACGAAGGCACAAAGTACACCAAGAAGACCTGGGATAAAAGAACGAAGAGAAAGTGCCTTTGTGTACCTGGTGATCTTTGTGGTTGAATTATTACGCGCCCCCACACCTGAATTCAGGTTAAATAACGAGTGGCGAGGGTGGGATTTGAACCCACATCCAAGGGCTTATGAGTCCCCTGCTCCACCATTGAGCTACCTCGCCGCTTTTTGAACCTTCCTGGAAAGCGACGAAAGTTTACTACGGTCTGGCGGATTTGTCAACGAAAAAAATCCGCGCTCACTCTGCCGAGGGAACCTCCAGACGTTTGACGAAGGAGTACTGGGTCTTGTCGATCTGGTAGCCCAGGCGCCGGTAGAAGGCGTGCGCGCCCTCGCGGATGACGTTGGAGCGCAGGTGCACCCGGCAGCAGCCCTGCTGGAGCGCCCAGGCTTCGGCGGCTTCCATCAGCTTTTGGCCGACGCCCATGCGCCGGTGGGATTGCTCCACTACCAGCCCGCCGATCTCGGCGGTGAGGTCTGCTTCGAGCAGCGCCTGGCGGTAGACGTGCAGCCAGCCGACGAGGCCCGCGCCGGCCAGATCGGCCACGAAGACGCCCTGATGCGGGTCGGCCAGCAGGATTTCCAGGCGGGCGAGCACCTGCTCCGGGCGGCTGGGATAGCCGAGCTGGCCGTTCAATTCGGCCAGGCGCGCGGCGTCTTCCAGGCGGGCCTGG
Source organism: uncultured Chloroflexia bacterium (assembly GCA_963702935.1). GTDB lineage: Bacteria > Chloroflexota > Anaerolineae > Anaerolineales > Anaerolineaceae > DAOTWA01. Next base: position 4,162,469 of record OY969772.1, on the reverse strand, counting down.
CGCAGAGTGAGGGGGACATCCATGGGCTTATTTTACCCCGGATGCAAGGAATAAAATCCCCCCACCCCCCCTTCCAAAGGGGGGCTTTCATTTCTACAGCTCGCGCTTGCCGGCGGAAGGGTTGGCCGGGCGGGCGCTGACGCCCAGGCTCTGGTAGGTCGGCTCGGGGCGGGAGTAGGTCGGCTCCGGCTTGGGGGCGGAGAAGGAGGGCGCCGGGTAAGAGCTGGTGCGAGAAGGCATGCGGCTGGCCGGGTCGAAGGGCGCGGCGGACTGGCCGGATAGCGGGCGGTTGGATAAGCGGCGCTCCGCCTGGACACCCTGCTGGGTGTGCGGCTGGTCGCCCTGGGTGAAGAGGCGCTCCCCGGACAGCGAGAAGGTGCCGATGATGAGGATGCGGATCAGCCAGACCATGAGGGCCACGAACACGGGCACCACCTTGAGCAGCAGGGTAGGGCTCATCACGGCGCTGCTCTGGGTCTGGTGATTGACCAGCGCGATGGAAACGCCCCACCAGGTGAGGATGGCGTTCATGGTGGCGGCCAGCATCCAGGCGCCGAATAGATACCAGGCCTCGTTCTGCTCGCGCCCGCCCAGCTCAGGGGTGAACAGGCGGGCGATGCCGGCGAAGTCGATGCCGCAGAAGGCGATGGCCAGGATGGTCGACCAGGGCACGCCGGCGAAGCGCAGGTTGCCCAGCAGGTCCGCCAGGGCGTACTGGGTGGTGCTGTAATTGAAGATCTCGAAGGCCAGCAGGGCGGTGACGATGATGCTGCCGAAGACCATGCCGCGGCGCAGTCCGATGCTGGTCAGGAAATGGAAGGGGGAAGCTCCCGAATTGAAATCGCGATGGGTAGTCATAAGTACCTCCAATAAAACAAGGCAAAGAGCCTTTTCCGGTAGAACTAAGTCGATTATAGAACAAATATTCTAATATGTCAAGGGCCATTTTTGCGCGTCCGGTGGAGCTTGTGCAATTTTCCCTGCTGGCGCGCCAGGCGTTTCTCGCTGCCCTGGACGGTGTGGCGGGCCTCCCGGTTTGCGACGCTCTGGAAGTAGTGGAACAGATCCAGCCAGCGGAGGAAGGGCACAGCTCCAGGCGGGATGCTCAAGTCGAAGCCGGATTGGCGCACCCATTGGGAAAGCTGTCGCCGGGTGAAGATGCCTTTGAGGGTCTGCTCCAGCGTTGGGCGCCAAGCGGTGAAAGCGTACACGACGAAATCACGGAACCATTGGCGCTGGCCGGATTCCACCAGCGGCGGCCCCCTTTTCTTCATTTGCAGCAGCACCACGTCTACCCGTGGAGCCGGCGCAAAGTCGCTGCGGCGGAAGCGGTAGGCCACTTCTGTGGCGAACCAGGGCTTCAATAACACGGAGCGCAGGGTCTCGCAGGGGACGCCCGTGAAGCGCTCGGCGGCTTCTTTTTGCAGCACCAGGCAGGCCATTTCCGGCGGGTTGGCGGCGCTGGTCAGGCGGGAGAGGATGGCAGCGGTGATATTGAAGGGGATGTTGGCGAATACTTTATACGGCCGGCGCGGAAGAGGAGCCAGCAGGAAATCGCCGGCGTAGACGGAGACGTTAGCGCAGAGCGCCAGGCGCTCGCGCAGGCCGGTGGCCAGACGCGGATCTTTTTCGATGGCGACGACCTGGCGGCAGCGCAGGGCCAGCTCGCGGGTGATGATGCCCTGGCCCGCACCGATTTCGTAGACGAGGTCGTTGCGGCCCAGGGCGCAGCGCTCCAGCAAGGAGGCCACCAGGCGTGAATCTTTGAGGAAGTTCTGGGAACAGGCGATGCTTTGGGAGTCGCAAGCGTTCATGGCAGTGCCTTTCAAGGGGAGGGTTGGGAAACAAGCGCAAAAAAGCCGCACGGCCGAATGGCCTGTGCGACTCGTAAGCGAAACCCATCTTGAAAGGAAACTGCCTGAGGCAGGGAGCGTCGCCAGGCGCTCCACGTCAAAGCGTGGAACGCTCGCGCCCGATCAGCAAACCCGGATGGGTTCCGCTAGCCCTGCCAAATGCGAATCATCATCGCGATCAGAACTCCTCATCAAATATTCGTCCACCTGGGGATAAGTATAACGTCACCTGGCGGAATCTGCCAGGGTGGCAGAGAGGCTATAATAGAGGACAATTCTCTGCTTCCAAGGAGCCGCTGCCATGCCCCTGATCGATCATTTCAGCCTGCTCGCGCCGTATTACGAGCGCCTGATCCACGCGCCGGACCTGGAAAGGTTGAGCGGCCTGGCCGGGCTGCCGGCGGCAGGCCGCCTGTTGGACGCCGCCGGAGGGACGGGGCGCGTCTCGCGGGGGCTGGCCGGGCGCGTTCCGCACATCGCGCTGGCCGACCTTTCGCTGAAGATGGCGCAGCAGGCCGGGGAGCAGGGTGCCTTGGAGGCGGTGTGCGCGCCGGCGGAGAGCCTGCCATTTTCTTCAGGCAGCTTCGAGCGCGTGATCATGGTGGACGCCTTCCACCACGTGGCCGACCAGCGCCAGACGGCCGCGGAGCTGTGGCGCGTGCTGAAGCCGGGCGGGCGGATCGTCGTTCAGGAACCGGACATCCACCTGCCGGTGGTGAAGGCCATCGCGCTGGGAGAGAAATTGCTGTTGATGCGCAGCCATTTCCTGCCCGGCGAGAAAATCGCCGAGCTTTTTCAATTTCCATCTGCTATAATCTCTAGCGTATACGCAGAGCACGACGTATGGGTCGTGGTGAGCAAGCCGGCTTGATCTGCGCGCGAGGGCAGCAGGCCGTTTTAGAAGGAGGCGAAGATGGCCGATTTGGCGATTGAGGATTTGATGGCGAAGCTGCCCAGCGCGTTTCTCCCGGAAAAGGCGGCGGGGGTGAATGCGGTGGTTCAATTCAATTTGAGCGGCGAGCGGGGCGGGGATTGGTACGTGACCATCCACGATCAGGCCTGCACGGTAGAGCCGGGCGCGGCGCAGGCCCCCAACCTGGTGTTTTCCGCCGCGGCGCAAGACTGCCTGGACATCCTGACCGGCAAGCTGGACGGCATGCGCGCCTTCATGACCGGCAAGCTGAAGCTGAGCGGCGATATGGGCCTGGCGATGAAGCTGGTGGGCTTTTTTAGATTAGACGAGGAAAACAGAAAAGCCCTGGGCTTTTAACTTCACCCAAGGCTGTGCATCCATCAGGTTTCACTACAGAGTCGCGGAAATCACAGAGGGCTCTTCTTAGGAAGAGAAAACTTGGTGCTCTCTGCGATTGGGGAGAAGATTCTCTTCAAAGAGAAGAACTCAGTAAAGGCCCCAGTCCGCGCCGGCGCCCTCTTCCATCATGGAAAAATCCCACATCTCCATGCCAAACTCGAGGTTGGTAGGCATCTTGAGGGCCTCCTCGGCCTTCTGGCGCGCCATCTCCAGCAGGGCCGGGCCGTAGGGGCAGAATGGCGTGGTCAGGATCATGGTCATCGCGGCGCTGTCGTCGATGACCTTGACGTCTCGCACCAGGCCCAACTGGATGATGTCCAGGCCGATCTCAGGGTCGGTTACCTGGCGCAGGGTGGTGCGCAAAGTATCCATCAGCTCCGGGTGGGTGCTTTCGGCTTGCCAGATGAGATGGTTGCCGTCATTGTCAGTCATGCCGGTTTCTCCGCAGTCATTTGATAAGGGATCACGTACGTGCAGTGATTATCGCCCTTTAATACGCACTCGATTTTCTCGGCCGGGATGGAAAGCACCTTGGAGATCAAGGTCTGGTCCACCGTGCACACCTCCGGGTGGCTCTGGCCAACGTGATAGTACGGGCAGGTGATCTCGTGGATCTGGTATTGGTCGCCCAATTTTTCCCACTCGACGGTAAAGCCTTCCTGAGAGAGGAGCTCTTTCACCAGGTCCAGGCGCGCTTCGATGGACAGCTCTTTGGCTTCCTGAGCGTGGTTGCCGGCGACTTCGTTAGCCATGTGCGCGAACAGCTCGCCGACCACGGCGGGCGGCAGCTTATCTTTGATCTGATCCAACAGGCGCGTGGTGAGGCGCAGGTAGTTGGTGGGGAAGCGTTCCAGGCCCTTTTCGGTGAGGAAATAAACCAGGCGCGGGCGACCCACGCCGTGCCTTTCCTCTTCCGCCGCCACCAGCGCTTCGGCTTCCAGGCTGGTAAGGTGGTGGCGCACAGAGATGGCATTGATGCCCACGGCGACGGCCATCTCGTTGATGGTCGAGCCGGGGTGGCTGAGTAGATTTTGGAGGATACGTTCTCGTGTACTTTTCATGACCTGCTTTGCTTGTGATTTACTGGTAATGGTTAGAAAAGAGAGATTTATCAGTAGAAATTGTTAAAAAATAGTATACCATAAAATTTTGAAAATTGTCAATATACTAGATTTTTATGGTAAATATTGACGTGTCGCCGCGGGTATGCTATAATCGGGTACGATGACGATTAAGTAAGATAATTATGATAAGAATTGACGCAATACGATGTGCCCTAAAGCTATTCTCTATTCAATGCTCTGACAATTAAAGGAGTTCCGCTTCGATGTCTGACCTGTCTATCCGTAATCTGCACGCAAGTATTATCGATAAGCCCATCTTAAAAGGTGTGAATCTGGACATAAACAAGGGGGAGGTGCACGCGATCATGGGCCCCAACGGGGCCGGCAAATCGACCCTGGCCAACGTCTTGTTGGGTCACCCGATGTACCAGGTGACCGAAGGGGAAGTTTGGTTTAAGGGACAGAACATCCTGGATCTGAAAACCGACGAACGCTCGCGGCTGGGGATGTTCCTGGCTTTCCAGTACCCGGTGTCCATCCCGGGGGTGACCGTGGCAAATTTCCTGCGCACGGCCATCAACGCGCACCGCAAGGCGCTGAACGCCGAAGACAAGGGCATCCCGATCCCGGAGTTCCGCAAGCTGCTCAAGGAGAGGATGGACTACCTGAAAATGGATAACGCCTTTGCCGGACGCTACCTGAACGACGGCTTTTCCGGCGGCGAGAAGAAGCGTGCGGAGATCCTGCAAATGGCCATGCTCAAGCCCGAGATGGGGATCCTGGACGAGACCGATTCGGGGCTGGATATCGACGCGCTGCGGGTGGTATCCGAGGGCGTCAACGCCCTGCGCGGGCCAGACCTGGGCGTGCTGGTCATCACGCATTACCAGCGCATCCTGAACTACGTCAAGCCGGATTTCGTGCACGTGATGATGGACGGCCGCATCGTCGAGTCCGGCGGGGCAGAGCTGGCGCTCAACCTGGAAGAGCACGGCTACGAGTGGGTGCGCGAGAAGTACGAAACAGAAACGGCGGTTCCTCAAGACTGATCCCCCCAATAATGGCTTTCTTTATCGGGTGAACACAGTTTTCGAAGTTACGATTGGAGGCATTTATGGGTAGCAACCCTCAAACCGATTTTCTCGAGGATTTGGGCGAATACCGTTACGGTTTCAAAGATCCCGAGACGTACGTCTTTAAAAGCCGCAAGGGCCTGAGTCGTGAGATAGTGGAGCAGATTTCCGCGCAAGAAAGGCGAGCCTCAATGGATGCTGGATTTCCGACTGAAGGCTTTGGAGCATTTCATGCAGCGTCCCATCCCGACCTGGGGGCCGGATTTGAGCCACCTCAACCTGGATGATATCTATTATTACGTCCGGCCGGCGGAGCTGGAGAGTAAAAATTGGGAGGACGTGCCGGATACCATCAAGAAGACCTTCGACCGCCTGGGCATCCCGGAGGCCGAGCGCAAATTCCTGGCGGGCGTGGGCGCCCAGTACAAGTCCGAGATGGTGTACCACAGCATCCAGGAACATCTGTCCAAGCAGGGCGTGATCTTCCTGAGCATCGAGGAGGGGCTGCGGCAGTACCCGGACCTCTTCCGCAAGTATTTTGGCACGGTCATTCCCATTGAGGATAACAAGTTCGCGGCGCTGAACAGCGCGGTGTGGTCCGGCGGATCGTTCGTTTACATCCCCAAGAACACCAAGGTCGACCTGCCCCTACAGGCTTATTTCCGCCTGAACGTCGCCAACATCGGGCAGTTCGAGCGCTCGCTGATCATCGCGGACGAGGGCGCGCAGGTGCATTACGTGGAAGGCTGCACGGCCCCCCAGTACACCACCGATTCTTTCCACAGCGGCGTGATCGAGATCATCGTCAACAAGGGCGCACGCGTGCGCTACACCACCATTCAAAACTGGTCTACCAACGTGTATAACCTGGTGACCCAGCGCGCTATGGTGCAGGAAGGCGGCACGATGGAATGGGTGGACGCCAACCTGGGCTCCAAGGTGACCATGAAATACCCGTCTTGCTATTTGATGGGGCCTGGAGCGCACGGCGAGATCCTCTCCATCGCCTTCGCCGGCCCTGGACAGCACCAGGACGCGGGCGGCAAGGTGATCCACTTCGCGCCGCACACTACCAGCAAGATCACTTCCAAATCCATCAGCAAGGGCGGCGGACGGACTTCCTATCGCGGCCTCTTGAAGGTCTACAAGGACGCCGTGGGCGTCAGCTCGCACGTGGTGTGCGACGCGCTGCTCCTGGACCCGCAGTCGCGCTCGGACACTTATCCGTCCATCGAGATCGACGAGCAGGACGTGACCATTGGCCACGAGGCCACCGTCTCGAAGGTCGGCGAGGAACAGCTCTTCTACCTGATGAGCCGCGGCCTGAGCGAGGAAGAGGCCACTACCATGGTGGTCTCCGGCTTCATCGAGCCGTTAGTGAAAGAGCTGCCCATGGAGTACGCCGTGGAGATGAACCGCTTGATCCAGTTGCAGATGGCCGGATCGGTCGGCTAAGAGTTATACAGACACCTTGCGGAGGTTGAGAAACCTTCCCTAAAGGGATGCTCCGCAATCGCAAGGTTTACAAAGGATAACGAAGCCTTATGTCGGAAACACCTCGTGTTGTCATTACTCGCACCCGGCGGGGGGAGGCTCCTGCTGAAAAGGATTTTACCTTTACGCCGGAGATGATCCCGGATACGGATCATTCTGCTTTCTTGCACGATTACCGTTTGCAGGCCTGGGAGGCCTTTAAAGCCTCTCCCGATGCCGAATATCAAGATGGAGCCCTGGCGGCGCACGGACATCAAAGATTTGCAAGCCGGCGCCTTCAGGCTGCCTTCTAAAGAAACCGAGCAGGGCTTGATGCCGGTGCCCGCGCAGCTCTTGACCCCCGTCGCGGATGGCGAGCACGGCGGCGAAGTCATCTTGCAGCCGGGCGGGTCGCGGGTTTATCTGGACCCGGAGCTGGTCGCCAAGGGGGTGGTCTTCACCGACCTGCGCGGAGCCGAAAAGGAACACGCCGCTCTGCTCGAACGGATCATGGGAAAGACCGTGCGCTCCGACGAGAGCCGCTTCGCGGCCCTGGCCGCGTCGCTCTCGCACACCGGCGTGCTGCTCTACGTGCCCAAAGGGGTAGAGATCACTCAGCCCTTGCACAGCCTGTTGTGGGGGCCGGGCGTGAACCTGGCCTACCTCAGCCACGTCCTGGTGTGGCTGGAAGAGGGCGCCTCGGTGACTTACGTGCACGAAGCCGCCTCGCCCACCGAGCCGGCCGGGCAGACTTTGCACAGCGGGCTGGTGGAGATCCACGTGGGGCAGGAAGCCAGCCTGAACTTCGTAGAGCTCCAGTCCTGGGGCGAGCACGTGTGGAATTTCAGCCACGAGCGCGCGCAGGTGGAGCGAGACGCCAGCCTGGATTGGATCTTCGGCGCAATTGGCAGCCACGCTGACCAAGAATTTCTCCGGATCTGGACCTGGTGGGCCAGGGCAGCACCGGGCGCATGTCCGGATTCTACTTCGCCGACGGAGTGCAACATCTGGATCACGACACCCAGCAGAACCACCTCGCGCCGCACACCACCAGCGACCTGCTCTTCAAGGGCGCGCGTGCAGGACAAGAGCCGCTCGGTGTGGCAGGGCATGATCTACGTCGCGCCGGGCGCGGCCAAGACGGACGGCTACCAGGCCAACCGCAATATGGTGTTGAGCCAGGAAGCCCGCGCCGAATTCGATCCCCGGCCTGGAAATCCTGGCGGATGATGTGCGCTGCACGCATGGCGCCACGGTGGGCAAGATCGACCAGGAACAGGTGTTTTACCTGCTATCACGCGGTATCCCACAAAAAGAAGCCGAGCGCTTGATCGTGGAAGGCTTCTTCGACCCGATCATGCAGCGCATTCCCTTTGAGGGAGTTCGCCAGCGCTTCCAGCAAGCCATTCACGAGAAGATGAATCTGGCGGCGAGCTGAGAGAATTGCTTTAGCTCAGGTAGTGATAGAATTAACAATGTAGAGTTTTCAACCTAACTGGGTAGTACGGGAGAGTTTCGTATGTCTCAATTCCCATTCATGAGGGAACCGGCCCCTGAGCTTACGTTTGATGTTGGTGATACGGTAGAAGTTTTTTGTGACCACGAGAAAGGCGGCCAGCGCGTGCGTGGCTGGCTGAAAGGTATCGTGGTTCAGGTGGATACGAAAATGGTCGCCGTGCAATTCCGCACGAACGTATTTCTGACGGATGGCTGGATGGTGCCGGACCACGTTTTGTGGTACCCGCAGAATTCACCGCACATCCGCGCTCCTCAAAAGCGGGCTGCAAGGCCCTCCGGCGTCGAAAACTGATTAGAAAAGAGAGCGAATCTGGTGTCTATAGTGCCCCGCCTCAACATTGAAAAGATCCGCGCGGACTTCCCCATTCTCGAGCGGGAAGTCCGCCCTGGTGTTCGCCTGGTCTACCTGGATTCGACGGCCACTTCGCAAAAACCGGAAGCGGTGATCCAGGCCATGGATACTTATTATCGCAAAACCAACGCTAATATCCATCGCGGGCTGCATACGCTGGCCGAAGAAGCTACCGCCCAGTACGAAGCGGCCCGCCAGACGGTGGCCGACTTCATCCACGCCGGGGATGCGCGGCAGATCGTCTTCACGCGCAACACCACCGAATCGATCAACCTGGTGGCGCAAACCTGGGGGCGGGCCAACCTGCAAGCCGGGGACGTGGTCATCCTCACCGAGATGGAGCACCATTCCAACCTGGTGCCCTGGCAGATGCTGGCCAGCGAGAAGGGCCTGCGCCTGGAATTCATCCCGGTGACCGACGACGGCCTTCTGGATCTGGACGTTTACCGCGAGCTGCTCAAGCTGGAGCCCAAGCTGGTGGCTTTTTCGCACATGTCCAACGTGCTGGGCACCATCCCTCCCGCCGAGGAGATGACGCGCCTGGCCCATGAAGCGGGGGCCCTGGCGCTGGTCGACGGGGCCCAATCCGTGCCGCACTTCAAAGTGGACGTGCAGGAGCTGGGCGCCGATTTCCTGGCCTTTTCCGGCCATAAGATGTGCGGGCCCACGGGGATCGGCGTGCTCTACGCCCGGAAGAAGCTGCTCGAAGCCATGCCCCCGTACATGGGCGGCGGCGATATGATCAAGAAAGTGTACCTGCGCTCCTTCGCGCCGAACGATGTGCCGCACAAATTCGAGGCCGGCACGCCGGCCATTGCCGAGGCGATTGGCCTGGGCGCGGCGGTGGATTACCTCGAGTCCATCGGCATGGAAGCCATCGCGGCCCACGAGCGCGAGATGACCGAGTACGCCCTGGAACGATTGGAAGAAGTCCCCGGTGTGCGGGTTTACGGCCCCGCGGCCGAGCACAAGGGCGGGGTGGTCTCTTTCGTGATGAAAAACATCCACCCGCACGACGTGGCGCAGATCTTAGACCAGGACGGCATCGCTATTCGCGCCGGCCACCATTGCGCCATGCCTTTGCACGAGAGGTTCCAGCTCCCGGCGACTTCTCGCGCCAGCTTTTACCTGTACAATCAGCCCGAAGAAATCGACAAGCTGATCGAGAGCCTGTACAAGGTGAAGCACATCTTCGGCGAATGACCTGAGGAGCGCTGCGGCGCTCCGAGCTTATAAAAACGTAGGACGCTATGGACGATTTTTACAGAGAAGTGATCGTCGACCGGTATAAGAATCCGGTCTATCGAGGTGAGCTGGATCCGCACGACATCACCTTCGAGGATGAAAACCCTTTATGCGGCGACCACATCCGCATCGACCTGGTGTTGGGTGAAGACGGGCGGGTGGCAAAGGCGGCTTTCAGCGGGCACGGGTGCGCTATTTCCCAGGCTTCCGCCGACCTGCTGCTCGAATCGGTGATCGGCAAGACGGTGGACGAGATCAAGGCCCTGACCAAGGACGATATCATCGAAATGTTGGGAATCGACCTGGGGCCGGTGCGCTTGAAATGCGCCCTTCTGCCCTTGAAAGTGTTGAAAGCGGGGGCTTACGGTATGGGCGAGGCAGACGACAGCATCCTGGAGGGATGAAGGCCCTGACGATGACGAATACTTCAACCCCTGACGCCTCTCAATGCGAGTTCGTGGTCGTCGCCCCAGTGGATGACCTCCCCAATGGGGAGCGATTGTTTCTCGAGATCGATAGCTATGCCATCGTGGTGTTCAACATCGCCGGCCAATTCTTTGCCATCGGCGACATATGCACGCACGATGACGGCCCGCTGGGGGATGGAGAGCTGGAAGGCTGGGAGGTGGTGTGCCCACGCCACGGGGCGCGCTTCGACGTGCGCACGGGCAAGGCGCTGGCCCTGCCGGCGGTGGTGGACACGCCGGCTTATCCGGTGCGGGTGGTGGATGGACAGATCGAAGTGGGGATTCCTGTCAAGTAAGACTTTTTTCACCGCAAAGGTTTTTAATGGGTCTCAGGCGGAGACGTACAGTTTTTGATTCTCGGGACGAGATTCTTGCCCAACGCTCTGCGCACCCTTTGGGTGAGGGCACGCAGAGCGTCGTCGCCGGGAAGAACGCCGGCTCTTCAGAATGACATTCTAAAAATTTCACGCAAAGACGCTAAGGCGCAGAGGGGTTTTCAAAAAACCTTTGCGTGCTTAGCGTTCTTTGCGGTTTAATTGCTTTTGGAAATAAGGGATTATTCTTCCCGGGGGGCGGGGGCCACGCCAAAGGCGCCGATGATGCGCAGGATGTCGAAGCCTTCGGCGTAAGGGCGCTCCGCCAAGGCCCCGTGGCGGATAATGGTGGCGCGCGTGATGGCCGGGTCGAAGTAATACTTTGAGGCGTAGGTCTTGTATTCCGCCAGGGCCTGGAGCTTGCACTCCACGTCGGCTTCGGTGACTTCTACCAGAAAGTTGGGGAAGAATCCATAGCTGCTGCGCAAGACGTCGAAGCCCAGCACGGTGGTGCCGCGGAAGGCGCGTAGGGCCTCTTCGGTGACCGTGGCGTGGTCCTGATGGATGTCGGCGCGGGTGTGGGCAAACACGATGTCCGGGTGGAACTTGCGGTTCAGCTCGATCATGAACTCGAGGATTTCCTGGCGGAAGTGGGGAAACCGGCGGGTCTCGAAGGTCCCCAGAATTACGTTCTCTTTGGGCACCCCCAGGCGCTCCATGCTGTGAGTGTGCTCCTGCACCAGGTTCGTCAGCAGAGGATTCTTCTGATTATCGGAGAGGGTGACGCATAAAACCTCGGTGGAGGCGGCGATGTGCGCGATCAGCGCCCCGCAGCCCAGCTCGATATCGTCCGGGTGGGCGCCCAGAAAACACACTTTCTTGCCGTAAAAGAGCATATCGTGGTTCATAAGAGATTATTTCGTGGCGAGGAATCCACCCACCACTTTGGTCATGACCAGCTTGCCGTCCCGTTGCAGGCGATGGGTCGCCACCGCTTCGATGTTCTTCATGATTTGCTCGAACTCGGCTTTGTCCTGGAAGAAGCTGGACCACAGCTTGCGATCTTCCGAGAGGGAGGCGCGGGTGTAATCCACGAACGGTTTTACCTCGGTAAAGGTGAGCGGGTTTTCGAAGACTTCGACTTCCACGCTGGAGAAAGTATCCTGGATGGCGGCCAGGATCTGGCTGCCGTAGCGCGAGCTGCCCGGCATGGGCGGGATGGGCTTGTTGGTGGCCTCGTTGATGATGGTGTAGAACAGGCGCTTGTTGTCCGGCATGGGGCCGCTGGTGAAGAGCCGGCCGCCGGGCTTCAGCACGCGATGCATTTCCCGGATGGTGAAGGGGATGTCTTCGGCGTAGTAAATGGCAAAGCAGCAGGAGAGCAGGTCGAACTGGCCGTCTGGGAAGGGGAAGCGCTCGTTGAAGTTCAGCCCGGTAAAAGTGATGGGATTGCCGATTTTGGCGTTCTCCCCGCGGGCCTGGTCGAGCAGATCGGCGGAAACGTCGCCGCCGGTGATGTCACCCTGGCCGTCCAGGTATTTGAAATACGAGAAGCATTGTTTCCCGGAGCCGCAGCCTACGTCCAGGATCTTCGAGCCTTTTTGGATTTTGAGCAGGTCGAGCATCCATTGGTCGATGTCGCGTCCGCCGTATTTGGAATGGATGTCGATGCGGGTTTGCAGATCGTTGGTCGTTTCCTGATAATTGATCTTCATGGGTCCTCACGAATAGATAGAGTGTCTGTCAAAGGCCGGTATTGCTCCAAAGCCGAAGGGATGGGCGCCGTTTAAACGCAGCCCGAAGTATCCCTGACTCTACTGCGTTTGTCAAGGAAGAACCCCTCTTGAGTTCAGCTCAACAAATGCGGGGCAGCATTTCACCGGCGAGCATATCCAGCAAGCGGGTGCCGCCGATGGCGGTGCGCAGCAAGACCCGACCGGGCGGGTCGGCCTGGACCTGCCCGATGCGCGTAGCCATAACCCCGTAAGGATTCTTGCGCATGGCGCTGAGAGCGGCTTCGGCTTCTTCAGCCGGCACGATGGCGATCAGCTTGCCTTCGTTGGCGACGTAGAGTGGATCGAAGCCGAGCATTTCGCAGGCGGCGCGCACGGCAGGTTGGATGGGGATGGCCGGCTCGTCCAGCCAGAGGCCCACCTGGCTTTGTTTGGCGATCTCGTTCAACGTGGTAGCCAGGCCGCCTCGGGTAGGGTCGCGCAGCACGTGCGTGTGGGGGGAGGCCTCTAGCAAAGCGTCGACGAGGTGGTTCAAGGGAGCCACATCGGACTCGACGCCGGTATCGAAACCCAGCTCGCCGCGAGCGGCCAGCACGGCGATGCCGTGATCGCCCAGCGGCCCGGAGAGGAGGATGACATCGCCCGGCCTGGCCTGCTCCCCGCCGATGCGCCGCCCGGCAGGGATCCAGCCCACGCCAGAAGTGTTGATAAATAATTGATCCGCTTTACCCTTTTCCACGACCTTCGTATCGCCGGTGACGATCTGAACGCCGGCCTCCTGGGCCGCCGAGCGCATGGAGTCCACGACTTTTTCCAGCGTCTCGATGGGTAGACCTTCTTCGAGAATAAAGCCGGCGGTGAGATACAAGGGTTTAGCCCCTAACATGGCCACGTCGTTGACCGTGCCACACACGGCCAGCCGCCCGATGTCTCCGCCGGGGAAGAACAGGGGGTAGACGATGTGCGAGTCGGTGGAAATCGAAAGGCGGCCAGCGCCCGTGGGCAGCTCTACACTGGCCGCGTCGTTGCCGGCGTCCAGGGCCGGGTTCGAAAAGCGCGGCAGGAAGATTTCTTTCAACAGGTCGGCGGTCATGCGCCCACCGCTGCCGTGTCCGATCACGATCTGCTCTTTGTGCGGGAGCGGAAGAGGGCAGACTGCGCCTTCGATTTGAACGGTCTCATCTTCAGACATCATAGAACAAGCTCCTCAGTTCCGGCGGGCGATTTTCAGGCAGACCGGTAGCGATAATAGGCGGCGCAGGCCCCTTCGGAAGACACCATGGTGGCTCCCAGCGGGTTGGAAGGCGTGCACAGCGTGCCAAAGGCCGGGCATTCCAGGGGCTTTTTCAAGCCTTGCAAGATCTGGCCGGCAATGCAAATCTTCGATTCCTGGGTCTTGATATCTCCGACCTGGAAGCGACGCTCGGCGTCGAATTCGGCAAACTCCGGGCGCAGCGCCCAGCCGCTCATGGGGATCATGCCAATGCCCCGCCACTGGCGGTCGCAAGGCTCGAACACGCGCTGGATCATGGCCTGAGCGGCGCGGTTGCCTTCGTAGGTCACGGCCCTGGGGTAGGCGTTCTGCACCTCGACTTTGCCGGCTTCGAGCAGGCGAACGGTCATCAAGATGCCTTGCGCCAGGTCCAGCGGCTCAAAGCCGGTCACTGCCATGGGCACGTGATATTTCTCGGCGATCGGGCCGTATTCCCAATAGCCCATGACCGCGCACACGTGGCCGGCAGCCAGGAAGCCTTGCACGCGGTTGTTAGGGGAGCCCAGGATGGCGTGCATGGCGGGGGGAACGCAAACGTGGGAGACCAACACGGAATAATTCTTCAGGCCGAGCGCCTGGGCCTGCAGCACGCTCATGACGTTGGGCGGGGCGGTGGTCTCGAAGCCGATGGCAAAGAAGACCACCTGCTTGTCCGGGTTTTCCCGCGCGATACGCACGGCGTCCAGGGGAGAATAGACCACGCGCACCTGCCCCCCGTTGGCGCGCACCGAGAACAGGTCGCCGTGCGAGCCGGGCACGCGCAGCATATCCCCAAAGGAAGTAAAGATCACATTCGGCTGGGAGGCGATGGCCAGGGCCTTGTCGATCAATTCCAGGGAGGTGACGCACACCGGGCAGCCGGGACCGTGCACCAGCTCGATCTCGGGCGGCAAGAGCTGATCCAGCCCGTAATGCAGAATGGAGTGGGTTTGGCCGCCGCAGATCTCCATCAAGGTCCATGGGCGCGTCACGGTGCGGCGGATCTCTTCCAACACACCGCGCACCAGGTGGGCGTCTCGATATTCGTCAATAAAACGCATGGGCGGGTTTGCCATCATCAATCAGGCCGGCCGTCTCTAACCTGCCGATGGAAGACTGCCAACCGCGCCGAAATCGGCGGAAGAATTCAATTCTTCTTCCACGGCGGCCAGCTCGCGCAGGGCATCCAGGGTGGACTGGGCTTCTTCCTCACTGAGCAAGCTGAGGCAAAAACCGGCGTGGACGATGGTATAGTCGCCAACTTTGGCTTCGGGCAGAGTTCTCGATGCAGGCCGCCCGCGTTACCCCTCCAAAGTCGATTTTGCACATCTGCAAACCGCCATCCGAATAGATTTCAACGATTTTTCCGGGAACACCAAGGCACATATTCTCGATCCTTTCCGTGTTGTAATTTTCCGGCTAGCTGGCCGGTAAGTTTGTTTGAGCAGCGACCAGCGCCTGGCCCAGCGCGAGGCAGCCATCATTGGGTGGCAGCAGGTGGTGGGTGAGCACCTGGAATCCCTGGGATTCCAGGGCAGCCAGCGTGCGCTCGAAGAGAAAGACGTTCTGCCAGACGCCCCCGCTGAGGGCCACGGTATGAATGCCGTCTTCCTGCCGGATGGCGGCACACAGATCGCCGATCAGGGCGACCAGGCTGTTGTGGAAGCGGGCCGACAAGATGGGGATGGGGACGCCATTGTGCCAATCGTGGAGCAGGCCGGCCCACAGGGGCTGCGCGCCGAGGATGTCCTCTCGAATCTCGAAGGCGTAGGCGTCCCTTTCCCCGGGGTCGGCGACGGCTTCCAGCTCGATGGCGGCCTGGCCCTCGTAAGTGGCCGTCTGGCGGACGCCGATCAGAGCGGAGACCGCGTCGAAGAGCCGCCCCATACTGGAGGTGGGCGGGCTGTTGAGATTGTGCTCGAGCTGGGCGCGCAAGGCGGTGCGCTCCTCCACGCAGAGCGCCTGTACAGGTGGAAGGTCGGCTTCCCATTCCAGGCCGGCCTGCCAGAGGGCCGCCAGGGCCAGCCGGGCGGGCTTGCGCACGGCCAGGTCGCCCCCGGCCAGGGGAAAATAATCCAGATGATAACGTCTCTGGTAAGAGCGGTAGCCTCCCACCAGAATTTCCCCGCCCCAGATAGCGCCGTCCGTGCCCAGACCGGTGCCGTCGAAGCTCAGCCCGATGACCGGCTCGTCCCTGTTCCAGCCGTTCTCGGCCAGGCAAGCGGCCAGGTGGGCGTGATGGTGTTGCACCGCCACGATGGGCAGGCCCTCTTGCGCGGCGCGTTCTCGAGCGTAGCGCGTCGCCAGGTAATCGGGGTGGAGGTCGCAGGCCAGCAGCTCGGGTTGGACGCGGAAGAGGCGCTGGTAGTGCCGGATGCCCTCTTCGAACGATAGCAGGGTTTCGTAATTCTCCAGATCGCCGATGTGGTGGCTGAGGAAGGCGTAATCCTGGTGGGTCAGGCAGAAAGTGTTCTTCAATTCGGCGCCGGTGGCCAGAATAGGGGCGGCCTGGATGGGCAGCTTGAGCGGGTCGGGAGCGTATCCCCGCGCACGGCGCAGGAAATAAGCCTTTCCAGCGGCGACGCGCACGACAGAGTCGTCCACGCGGGTGTGGATGGGCCGGTCGTGTTGCAGGAAGCCGTCGGCCAGCGGGCTCAGCCGCGGGCGGGCGTCCTCGTCGCGGTAAGCGATGGGCTCCTCGCTCAGGTTGCCGCTGGTCATCACGAAAATATCCGGATAGCCCGCCTCAGGCTCCAGAAGCAGCAGGTGCAAGGGGGTGTAAGCCAGCATGACGCCGAGGGTGCGCTGGTACGGGGCGACTTCGTCCACGATCGGAGAGGCGGGCAGGCGTTCCAGAAGGACGATGGGCCGCTGGCGAGAGAGGAGCAGCTCCTCTTCGGCGGGCGATACCCGGCAGTGGCGTCTGACGGCCTCCAGGTCGAAGCCCATCAAAGCGAAGGGCTTGTCGCTGCGCTTTTTCCGGCGGCGCAGCTCGGCGACGGCCTGAGGATTGGCGGCGTCGCAGGCCAGGTGGTAACCGCCCAGGCCCTTGATGGCCACGATCTTGCCGTCCTTCAACCAGCGGCGGGCCGTGGAAAGGGCTTCCTCGCCCTGGGAAAGCTTTTCGTCCCCGGCCTCGAACCACACGTGCGGGCCGCAAGTGCGGGCAGGCTACCGGCTGGGCGTGGAAGCGGCGGTCGGTGGGATCCTCGTATTCGGCTTTGCATTCCGGGCAAAGCGGGAAGGAAGCCATGGTGGTGTTGGGCCGGTCGTAGGGGATATCCTGGATGATGGTGAAGCGCGGGCCGCAGTTCGTACAGTTGATGAAGGGGTAGCGGTAGCGCCGGTCGGCCGGGTCGAATAGCTCGCGCTGGCAATCGGCGCAGATGGACACGTCCGGGGAAACGGGGATGAACTCGCCCGGCTGGGGCCGGCTGGCCAGGATCTCGAAGGCCTTGAACCCGTCCGGAGCGCAAGCCTGCGATTCCAGGGAATCGATGCGCGCCAGGGGCGGCGGGCCCTGGCGAATGGCCTGTAGAAAGGCGCCCAGGGATTCTTCGGGGCCGTTGACCACGATCTCTACGCCGCTGGAGGTATTGCGCACCCAACCGGTCAGCTCGAATTGGGAGGCCAACGCATAGATGAACGGCCGGAAGCCAACGCCCTGGACGATGCCTTTTACTCGGATCTGCAAGCCGCTAATGCTTCCCATTAGACCTGTTTCTGTTGGGCGATCCTTGCCTTCAACCAATCGATCCAGGCCTCCAGGCCCTCGCCGGTCTGGCAGGAGAGCGGGAAGAACGCCGCGGAGGGATTGAGGATCTCTACGCCCTTGCGGAAATAGGCCAGGTCGAAATGCACGTAGGGCAGCAGGTCGGTCTTGTTGAGGATCAGGGCGTCGATGCCGCGATAGATGTTGGGATACTTGTAGGGCTTGTCGTCGCCTTCGGGGACGCTGGCGATGAGCACGTTGGCGTGCGTGCCGAGGTTGAAGGCCGCCGGGCAGACCAGGTTGCCTACGTTTTCAACGATCACCAGATCCAGCTCCTGGAGCGGCAGGCTGGGCAGGGCATTCTCGACCATGATGGCGTCCAGGTGGCAGTCGCCGCCGGTGTTGATCTGAACCGCCGGCATGCCCGCGGCGGTGACCTTGTCCGCATCGATGGTGACCGGGGCGGTATCCCCCTCGATGACGCCGACGCGGTAGGCCGGCGATAGCTTTTCGATGGTGCGCAAGATCACGCTGGTCTTGCCGGCCCCGGGGGACGCCATGGCATTGATCGAAAACACTTTCGCCGCGTCGAACTGCGAGCGGTTCGCTCCGGCCAGGCGATCATTGGCGCTCAGGATTTTCTCTACAACAGGTACACGGACGGTGCTCATTTTTCTGCTTTCTCCGTTTTATTTTGTGATCTCTATGCTGTCCAGCCGGAATTCCTCTCCCGAGAGGACCTTGACGCGATTGCTGCCGCAGGCCGGGCAGGGGGTCAGCTCATCGGCGAGGGTATAGGTGGTGCTGCAATCCAGGCAGGCCAGCCTGGCGGGCACGCGCTCGAAATGAAGCTGCGCGCCTTCGCAGAGGGTATTCTGGCTGATCATGTCCCAATAGAACTGCACAGAATTCGTCGACGATGCTGGATAATCTTCCCAGCACCACGTAGATATCGGTGACCTGTTTGGCCTGCGCCCGATTGGCATGATCGAGGGCGATGTTCAAGATGCTTTCGGTGACGGCTAATTCGTGCATTGAGGTAATTATAATACTAAAGTAGTGAAAATTGTCTCTTATAAGGTACGCGATCCGGCAGCAGAAAGCGGGCTGTTTAGGCCCGCCGGTTTGATTCCCTGGTTTGGATGGATTGGCGCAAGCAAACGGATAGGCTTATTCCAGGATGACCTTATCACCCGGTATCTCGATCGTAGATTTCGATAAAAGGTCGAGCAGTTGCAGGCGGGTGGTGAGCAGGCGGCTGGCGACCACGTTGGCGACGCGGCGCATGACGATGTAGCCCAGGTCGCGGTGGGCGTTACACAGCTCGCGGAGCTTTTCACCCTCGAAGACGACCAGCTCGACGGGGGAAGCGGCGCAAGCGCTGGCCGTGCGCTGCCGCACCATGGGGGTCAAAGCGGACCATCCGATAACTTCGAGGGCTTCGGCCTGAAAAATGACCTGGCTGCCGTGGGATGGGATGTGGATGCTCAGGTCCACCCGGCCATCGTAGACGATATACAGGTTGTCGACCTTGTCGCCTTCCTTGAAGACGATTTCTCCGGTGGTGTAGCGCTGCAGCGTGGCGATGCCGGCCAATCTCTCGAGATCGGGATTCTTGAGGTCGAAGAACCACGGAATAGATCGCAGCGTAATGGTCAAATCGGCCGGGAAAAACATGGTGTTCCTCTTTACGTGGGTCCGTCTCTGTTAAGGGCTACCTCCTTTGTATCATTTCCGCGCTTGTTTAGATAAGTGTGTAGTGTCACAACCCGAATTGTTGATTGTCACGAACAGAAAGATCGATTGGCGGGCCAGAATTATGCCTGTTGGTGAAGATTCGCTTACATTTTATCCTTCAACCAGGTGAGGATCGTCTCTACGGCCTGGCTGGAGAGGCGCGCGGTCTCTGCGGATAGCTCGTGGGTGAAGCCGAAGCGGTAGCCGTGGACGGACACCATCAGCGCCTCTGGGGCGCGGCCGTAAAGGCTTTGCGCCAGGATCAGGCAGGTCTGAGGGGTCATGTGGTGGGTAAATGGGGAGATCTGGAAGTCCGGCTGAAGCGTTGCGACGTTGAGGTCCTGGTGGTATTCGCCTGTGTGGGCGTCGACGAAGCAAACGTACTGGCAAGCCGATAAGGTCTCGGCCATCTCGGGGGTCAGTTGTAAGGAGAACTGGAATTGAGGCTCCTGATCGGAGGGTGGAAAATCTTCGCCAAGCTCTACGGGGGCCGGGCGGCCCAAATGGGTCGCCACTTCCGTGAGAACGTGCCAGGCGACGCCGTCATCCTGGCGGTTCCGGATTCCCGTAACCGATGATTATGGTTTTGGGCAAGCTCGCCTCCCATGGATTGAAAGACCCTAAAGATCTGTGTTGAAACCAGGGCGATCAGGCACCCTGTACAGATCTTTAGGGTCTAAGTATACGACAAAACCGCCAGCGACTAACCGTCCCGGCGCAGGGTCTGCACCAGGGAGCCGGCCGCATCCATCACGTCCACGATCATGGGCATCTGTCCGACGGCGTGCGTCGAGCAGGACAGGCAGGGATCGTAGGCGCGCACGGCCGCCTCTACGCGGTTCAGGAGGCCCTCGTGAATCTCCGGGCCGGTGATGTAGGTCTTGGCGACGCTGTCCACGGCGTTGCACATGGCCCAATTATTGTGGCCCGTGGAGACGATCAGGTTGACGCGCTCCAGCTTGCCCGTTTCGTCCGCCCAGTAATGGTGGAAGAGCGTGCCGCGGGGAGCCTCGATGACGCCTACGCCCTCGCCCTTGAAATCGCGGTGGGTGTTGAGGATCTCGTTGCTGAGGATATCCGGGTCATCCAGCAAGACTTTCACGCGCTCGGCGGCGAAGAGGGCCTCGATCAGGCGCGCGTAGTGGTAGTACAAAGTGTTCTCCACCGGCCGGCCGGAATTGAGGGCTTTGAAGACCTTCAGCTCCTCGTTGGCCAGAGGGGTGTCGATGTGAGTCACGACGTTCAAACGGCCGAGGGGGCCTACCCGGTAGGTGCCCTTGGGATAGCCCATCTTCTTGTAATAGGGGAACTTGAGGTAGGACCAGTTTTCCACGTGCTCGGCGATGTAATCCAGGTAGTTCTGGCCGTCGAATTTCTCCAACTGGCTGCCGCCGGCGTCGATCAGGCGCACCTGGCCGCCGTACAGCTCGAGGCCGTCTTCGGGCGTGACCAGGCCGAGATAGCCGGTGGGGAAGACGGCGAACTTGCCGATGTCTTCGCGGTTATAGGCGGCCCATTCTTTGATGATCTTCAAGCCAACCTGAATGGTAGCAATGGCTTCGTCCACGCCGGAAAGGATCGCGTCCCTTTCCTCGGCCTTCAAGGCCTTATTGACGCCGCCCGGAACGGCAAAATTGGGATGGATGCGGCGCCCGCCCAGGACGTAGATGATGTTCTGCCCAAACTTGCGCAGTTGCACGGCCTTCACGGCTAATTCAGGGTTGACCTGGATCAGCCCGATCACGTTGCGCACGGCCGGGTCGGCGTCGAAGCCCAACAGCAGATCCGGGCCGGCCAGCTCGAAGAAGTGCATGCCGTGGCTCTGGATGATCTGGCCCATGTGCATCAGCTCGCGCAGCAGGGAAGCCGGGCGAGGCGGCGGGGAGCCGGCCAGCGCGTCGCCGGCCTTGGCCGAAGCCAGGTGGTGGCTGACGGGGCAGATGCCGCAGATGC
This sequence comes from uncultured Chloroflexia bacterium, assembly GCA_963702935.1. Lineage (GTDB taxonomy): Bacteria > Chloroflexota > Anaerolineae > Anaerolineales > Anaerolineaceae > DAOTWA01. The sequence continues at coordinate 4,141,411 of OY969772.1, read as the reverse complement.
GCGGGGTGATGGAGGGCATTTCAAAATACATGCGGCCTTCGCAGAATTTTTCGAAGCCGCGGAATTCGTTGATGTGCAGGTAAGCGTGCTCCACCTTGCCCAGGTCGTTCAGGTGGATGGTTACCTTGGCGTGTCCTTCGATACGCGTGACCGGCTCAATGGTTATTTTTTGGGTACCCATATTTTCCTCCGAATTAATGCCACTGTAGCTTATCGTCTTTCAAAACAGGCTTGCGACCCTGAGCCAGCTCGCTCAATACGTAGAAAATCACATCCGGGTCGGGCGGGCAACCGGGAACGAAGATATCCACCGGCACGACTTCTTCCAGCGCCCTGACCTTGGTGGGAACACACAGTTCGGGATCATCGGGGATCTTGCCTTCGGCGTCCGTGCTCTCGGTTTCGACGTAAGCGCGGCGCAGGCTCTCTTCCAGGGTGAAGAAATTGCGCATGGCCGGCACGCCGCCGAAAACCGCGCAGTCGCCCAGGGCGACCAGAACCTTGCAGCGTTTGCGCATACGCAGAGCGACTTCCTCGTTGGCGGTGTTGTTGACTCCACCTTCGAGAATGCCGACGTCTACGCCGGACGCATCCGGTTCCTTGAGATCCGTGATAGGCGTCGAGCGAATATCGGCCAGCTCGACCACCTGAAGGATGCGCTCATCGATATCCAGTAAAGACATGTGACAGCCTGAGCAGCCCGCCATCCAATCTGAGGAAATCTTTGGTTTTGCCATTAATGTCTCCTTCTATATTCCAAACAGCCCGGTAAAGGTTGCGCTCAGGCTTCAGCGATAGCGACAGGCGATGTACGCCGGCTGAGTTTTGCTTTCCAATCTCCATCCAGCTCGAAGCCCATGGATTTCGCCACGGCTTGCAGCGCAGCTTCGTTGGAGAGCACCCCTTCGGGGGCAGCCAACGCCTTTTGAGCGGTTTGCAGGCGGCCATCCAGGCTGACGTAATGGCCGGACTGCTCTACCCAGTCTTCCACGGGGAGCACGACGTCTGCGGCAGCCGTGGCGGTGGAGATGTAGCTGGCCTGCACCACCAGGAAGGGGATGCCTTCGAGCAGCTTGAGCTGGCGCTGGCTAAGCCGGTCGTCGCCCAGGGCGATGAAAGCGGCCTGGTGCCCGTTGACCTTAAAGGCCCCGTCCAGCCCGTACTGAGAAGCAGCCAGGCTGTTAGCCTCGCCCTTCGGGCTGAGAATGACGGCGCGCTTGTCGGGCAAGGCGCCGGCCAATTCGACCAGAGCCTTTAACGCGGCGGTGTCTTTGTGGGCGAGGGCCTTGCCGTAGACGAACAGCGGTTTTTGCGCCGCGCCGATCAGGCCGGCGATGTCCTGGATGACTGTGGCGGGAACGCCGGTCTCTTTGCTGGAGGGAACACTCCCGGCGAGGGCGGCTTTCAACCCGTTGAGGAAGCCAGCTTCGCCCCCGGCTTTTAGCTCGACGGCATAATCGGCCAGATCCTTGAAGGCGCCCGGCTGTGTATCCACGGTGACCAGCTTGACGCCCTTGGGCAGCGCGCGCTTGATGAAGAACCCGGCCACCTGATGCTCGGACGCCAGGTCCACGTCGATGGCGACCACGCAATCAGCGCTGTCAAACGCATCCAGGCCGCCTTCGAAGGGTTGGCCCAATTCGGCGGCCACGGCGGCGGAGGCAGCCGTGTTGACGCCTTCTTCGATGCTGGTGACCATGTGGCTGCCCAGCTTCTCGGCGAACAATTCCTCAAAAGCAGAGAGGGCTTCGGCGGGCAGGCGGGTGGAGGCCATGGCGGCCACGCCGTCCCCGTTCTTGCCGGCCAGGGGCTTGAGGCTGGCTGCGATGGCATCCAGCGCTTCTTCCCAGGTGGCGGCTTTCAAGGCGCCGTTCTTGCGCAGCATGGGCGTGGTTACCCGTTCGCGATCCTCATTCATGGGTAGGAAGCGCCCGGCCTCGCACAGCACGCCGCCGTTGACTTGCGCGTCCCAATCGCCCTCGATGCGCACCAGGCGGTTATCGCGCGTGTGCACGTCGATGCCACAGCCGAGGCTGCATCCCAGGCAGACGCTCTGGGTGACCTCGGTCTGGGTTTCACGGCCCTGATAAGCGCTGCGGCGATCGATCAGCGCGCCGGTGGGGCAGATCTGCACGCAGACGCCGCAGGAGACGCAGGTGCTCTCGCCCAGGGGGGTGCCCAGGTCGGCTACCAGGACGCTCTTGGCGCCACGCTCTTCGATGCCCAGGGTAAAGTTGCCCACCAATTCGCTGCAAGCGCGCACGCAGCGGCGGCACAAGATGCAGCGGTTATTTTCGAGGATGAAGTAAGGATGGGAGGCATCCACCGGGTAGGGCGACCAATTCGGCTGGAGCGGCCAGTGGGTCATGCCTTCCCCATAGGCGGCATTTTGCAGCTCGCAATCTCCGCCGCTGACCTGGCAGTACATGCAGAAGTGATTGCGCTCGCTGAAGAGGAGGGTCAGCACGAACTTGCGCGCATCCAGCACCTTTTGCGTGTCGGTGTGCACGACGATGTTGTTGTTGACCGGCAGCGTGCAGGAGGGCTGCAGCGTGCGAGCCCCTTCCACTTCCACCAGGCACAGACGGCAGCCGCCATACGGGGTGAGGTTGGGGTGATCGCAGAGTGTTGGGATGGTCACACCTGCCATTTGGGCTGCCCGGAGCACAGTCGTCCCTTCGGGGACTTCGATATTTTTGCCATCAATCGTAACGTTGACCATTATCAACCCTCTCTATTTTATTAGTTCAAAACGGCCTGCCGGCCGCTCATGGGGCAAACGCCGGTAGGACAGACTTTATTGAGGATATGGGCCTCGACTTCGGCCCGGAAATGCTTCAAGATGTCGCGGATGGGCGCGCCGGCGGTCTGGCCCAGGCCGCAGTTGGAAAGCTGGTAGAGGTTGTCGCTGAGGGCGAGGAGGTCGTCCAGGTCCTTCAATCTGCCCGTGCCTTCGGAGATGCGGCAAAGGATTTCGTAGCAGCGTTGATTGCCGACGCGGCAGGGAGTGCATTTGCCGCAGCTTTCCTTGCGGAAGAAATTGAGCAAGACTTTGGCCAGGTCGACCACGCAGGTGTCTTCGTCGCACACCAGCAAGGCGCCCGATCCCAGGGAGACCCCGGCGTGGCTGAAGGAGTCGAAGTCCATGGGGGTGTCTTGCAGGCTGGCTGGAATGATCGAGCCGCTGGAGCCGCCCGTCTGCGCCAGCTTAAAGGGGCGATCGTTCTTCATGCCCTTGCCGTAAATGGCGATTACTTCCCGCAGGGTAATGCCCATAGGAACTTCGATCAGGCCGGTGACGTTGACGTTGCCGAGTATGGTGTACACTTTCGTGCCGGGGCTGGCGCTGTGGCCGATGGCGCGGTACCAGGAAGCCCCATTGCGAAGGATGGGAGGAATGTTGGCCAGGGTTTCGACGTTGTTCACCAGGGTGGGCTTGCCCCACAGGCCGTGGGTGGTGGGGTAAGGCGGCCGGGAGCGCGGCTCGCCGCGCTTGCCCTCGATCGATTCGATCAGAGCCGTCTCCTCGCCGCAGATGTAAGCGCCGGCGCCGGAGTGGATGTGGATGTCGAAGTCGAAATGGCTGCCGAAGATATTCTCTCCCAGGAAGCCCATTTCCCTGGCCTGGCCGATGGCTTTCTTCAAGCGCGCCTGCGCCAGCGCATATTCGCCGCGAATGTAGATGTAGCCTTCGTTGGCCCCGACGGCATAGCCGGCGATCGCCATCGCCTCGACGATGCTGTGCGGGTCGCCTTCCAGGATCAGGCGGTCTTTGAAGGTGCCCGGCTCGCTTTCGTCGGCATTGCAAATGACGTACTTTTTATCGCCGTTGGCTTTGGCCACGAAGCGCCACTTCGACCCGGTGGGGAAGCCGGCTCCGCCGCGCCCGCGCAAGCCGGATTTCTCGACTTCGGCGATCAGGTCGGAGGGTTTCATCTCGGAGAGCACCTTGCCCAGGGCCTGATAACCATCGTGGACGATGTAATCCTCGATGTCCTCGGGGTCGATGACGCCGGCGCGCTCCAGAACGACGCGCTGCTCGGCAGGCAGGGTGCCTTTACGCGCCGAAAGCCAGGCGATGCGCCCGGTCATCTCGCGCGCCGGCGCCTGGAACTCGCTGGCGATGCGCCCTTTGAACAAATGCTCTTCGACGAGGTGGTGGACATTCTCAGGCTGGACGGGGCCATAGATGACCGCTTCCGGGTAGATGATCACCAGCGGGACGGCGTCGTGGCGGCCCACGTCGCCAACCATCGTCAGGGAGACTTCTTTTTCCAGGCCGAAGTTCTTGATCTCCGCCTGCAAGGACTGATAGACATTTTCTGCGCCCCGTTCCATGCTATCGGGATCACTTGAAACCAGCACTAATGAACGAACTGCTTCCATCTGCATCCTCCTCTACTGGTAACGGGCGAGAATTTCAGGCACCTGGTCGGGGGTGACGTTCCCAAAGATATCATCATCGATGGTAAAAACGGGACCTACACCGCACACTCCCAGACAACTGGTCGTCTCCAGCGTCCATTTGCCGTCCTGGCTGGTTTCACCCGATTTCAAGTTAAGCTCATCCAGGAGAGCCTGCCAGACCTCACGTCCGCCCGCCACGTGGCAGGGAGCGCTTTCGCAGAAGTGGATCACGTGCCGGCCATGGGGTTTGGTAGATAGCATCTGATAGAAGCTCGCCACGGAGAACAACTGGCTTTTGGGTACGTGTAAAAGCTCGCTGATTTCGTCCAGGGCTTCGGCGGGAAGATAGCCAACCTTGCGGTTGACATCGCTGAGGATGGGGATCAATTCGTCCCGAGTGGCGCCGTAGCGTTCGACTGCCTGGCTCACAGCCGCAAGTACCTCCAGACCCTCTTTCGATCCAACTGTCATATCGTTTTCTCCTCAGTGCGATTGGCCCCCGGGGCGGAGGTCCAACAGCACGAATCATCAGGATGGCAACACCATTTCTGGCTCTAGTTCACGACGATGGCGTTGAAATTGCAGACTTGCATACAGATGCCGCAGCGGATGCATACGTCCGGGTCGATCTTGTGGGGCTGACGGCGCTCGCCGCTGATGGCGTTGACGGGGCAGTTGCGGGCGCACACCGTGCAGCCGGTGCACACATCTTCCACCACCTCGTAGGTGATCAAGCCCCGGCAGACCTTGGCCGGGCAACGTTTTTCGTAGATGTGCGCTTCGTATTCTTCCCGGAAGTATTTGAGGGTGCTGATCACGGGAGTAGGAGCGCCCTGGCCCAGACCGCACAGGCTGTCTTGCTGGATCTCACGACAGAGCATTTCCAGGGTCTCGATGTCGCCGTCCCGGCCTTTGCCGTCACAGATACGTTCCAGGATGTCCAGGATGCGTCGGGTGCCTACGCGGCAAGGCGTGCACTTCCCGCAGCTTTCGTCCTGGGTGAAGTCCATGAAGAAGCGCGCGATGTCTACCATGCAGGTCTCATCGTCCATGACGACGAAGCCACCCGAACCCATCATGGAGCCTACCTGCTTGAGGGATTCGTAATCTACGGGCATGTCGAGGTATTCAGCCGGGATGCAGCCGCCCATGGGACCGCCGGTCTGCACGGCTTTGAAGCCTTTATCATTCTTGATTCCGCCGCCGATGTCGTAGACGATCTCGCGCAAGGTGATGCCAAAGGGCACTTCGATCAGGCCGGTATTCTTTACGTCGCCGGCGATGGCGAAGGTCTTGGTGCCCTTGCTCTTTTCGGTGCCCAGGCCGGCGAACCATGCGGCTCCGCGCAGGATGATTTGGGGCACGTTGGCGTAGGTCTCGACGTTGTTGACGTTGGAGGGCTTACCCCACAGGCCCTTGACGGCCGGGAAGGGCGGGCGAGGGCGCGGCTCACCGCGCTTGCCCTCGATGGAGCTCATCAGGGCCGTCTCCTCGCCGCACACGAAAGCGCCGGCGCCCATGCGCACTTCAAGGTCGAAATCGAAACCGCTGCCCAGGATGTCTTTCCCTAAGAGGCCCAGCCCTCGAGCCTGCTGGATGGCGAGTTTGAGGGTCTTGACCGCCAGGGGATATTCGGCCCGGCAATAGATGTAGCCCTGGTGAGAGCCGATGGCGTAAGCGGCGATGGCCATACCTTCGAGCACCGAGTGCGGGTCGCTTTCCAGGACGCGCCGGTTCATGAAGGCGCCCGGGTCGCCCTCGTCTGCATTGCAGATGAGATATTTGACCGGGTCGGCGCTTTGACGGGCCAATTGCCATTTCTTGCCCGCCGGGAAGCCGGCCCCGCCCCGTCCGCGCAAGCCAGACGCCAGAACGGTCTCGATGGTCTGCTCGGGGGTCATCTCGGTCAACACTTTGCCCAGGGCCTGGTAGCCGTCTTCGGCAATGTAGTCTTCGATGTTGTTCGGGTCGATCTTGCCGCAGTTGCGCAAGACGACGCGCACTTCCTTGGGCTTGGGGGCGCTCAATTCCTCGTCGGCGCGCGTTTCTATGGGCCTGATGAATTTCGAGGCAACGCGGCCCTTCAAGAATTGTTCTTCGACCAGGAAGGGAATATCATCCGGAGTAAAACCTGAATAATGCACGCCTTCGGGATAGACCATCATCTCGGGACCGTTAGCACAGTCGCCGATGCGCGAAGTCTCCAACACCTGGACTTCGTCGATCAACCCCTGGGCCACCAGCTCATCTTGGAGTGTGTCGATTACCTGGTGAGCGCCCTTCTTCAAACATTCCGGGTCAACACAGACTAAAACATGCGAGCGATAATACTTCATTGAAGATTTCCTGATTAGTGGATCGAACCGCTCTTTGGAGCGACTCGATTCCGATCCGAATTTTAGAGAGGAATTTCCAGATCCTTGACGACCTTGCCGCCGACAACGTGTTCTTTCATGATGCGCCTGGCTTCATCCGGAGAGACTTTCCCGTAAGTGACCTTGGGCGCTTCGCCGATGACCACCTGGACGATGGGCTCTTTTTCGCACAGGCCGATGCAGCCGGTCTGGGTGACGACGACGCCGTTCAGGTTGTCTTGCTCGATCTCGTCGAGGATGGCCTTCATGGTCTCGCGCGCCCCGGCAGCGATTCCGCAGGTACCCATGCCCACGATCACCTGGGCGATTCCCGTGGCGGTTTTAAGTTTGCGCTTTTCCAGCGCTTCTTCTCTTAGCTTCTTTAAATCTTCAAGCGATTTGACAGTGCTCATTTTAGACGCTCCTGCTTTCGAGATAATTTGATCAACGATTGCATCTACACAGCCGCAGGTCGCCGCACGCCGGCAATCCCATCGGTGAGGGCGCTGCGCACAAAGGCCAAAATGGACGGCTCCGTTAAAGGAAGGTCGAGCAGCTCCTGTTTGATGACCTGGTCGTCGAAATTGAATTCGGCCGCATCCACGCGGTAGTTGAACGACCAATGGATGCGAGGGAAGGAGACCAGCAAAGTGAGAAAGGTGCCGGCCAGGTCGCCGAGCGGCATGCGGTCGATGTGGCTGAGCTGAAACTCGGTGGCCACTTGCGTGCCCTGCCCGAGAGCGGAATTGATGCGCAAGAACCCGTTGCAGGCTTCGGCGGCAGCTTTCAACAGAGGAATGCCCAGACCAACTTTTCGTGTGGTGCGGCTGGTAACAAAGGGATCCGTGACGCGCGCTACCATCTCCTCATCCATACCTTTACCGTCATCTACTACCATCATCCTCAACCTGTCTGCCCGGGTGTCTTCCTCGACGGTAATCTCGATGTTCCTGGCGCCGGCGGCAACACTGTTCTCGGCGATATCGAGCAGATGCAAGGCCAGTTCTCTCAACTCGTTTTACTCTTCGCCTTCCTGATATTTGCGCAGGATTTGCGGCAATTTATTGGGGCGCACCCGTCCGTAAATCTCTTCGTCCATGACGATCACCGGCGCCTGGCTGCACGCGCCGACGCAGCGGCAGACCTCCAGGGTGATGTTGCCGTCCGGCGTGGTCTGGCCAGGCTCGACCCCTAAGGCTTGCTTGGCCTTTTCGATGAGCTGCGGCATCCCACCTACATAGCAAGCGGTGCCCATGCAGAACTTGACGGTATGTTTTCCCCTGGGGGTGGTGGTAAAGAACGAATAGAAGGAGACCACCCCATGAATGTTGCTCACGGGAATCCTCAACCTTTTGGCTACGTAAGCCTGCATAGGCTCGGAAATGAAGCCGATGGCGCTCTGAAGCTCGTTGAGGATCACCATGCCGGCGCCGGGGAGGTGCTTATTCTTTTCGATGATACTATCGATCAATTGCTTTTGATCTTCCTGTACCAGGGGATCTTTCGCGGGTATCTTTTCGAGGAGGTTCATCATGATAAACAGTTCCAGTGAGTTAACGTTGTTTTAATCCAGACACTGATTGTGAATTTTACCACAAAAAGTTTACTCTTTCTGTCCAGGGCAGGTCAAATACCAAATGTCACCTAAAAGTTATGCAAGTTGTCCACTTAGCGATTGAGCACGGTGAAACCTCTGCCTTGCCTTCCGGCGAGCGCCAGGCGCATCTCACCGAGCGTGGGCGCGTCCATGTGGAATTGGTTGGCGCCTAAAATGTCTTCGAGCAGATGAGCGTCCCCTCCCTGGAGCAGGGGATAGCCCTGGATTTGTGGAAATTTCTCCTGGGCGGCCTGGAGCGATAAATGCCTGGAAATCTCCAGGGCCTCGATGGGCACGTCGGTGGGGACGAAGCCCAGGTTTTCGATCAATCCAAATGCCTTGCGATTGACGTGAGCCGGGATGGCCAACCCGCCCAGGCGGGATACGCCTTGCACCGCTTCGCTAAGCGAGAGATCGGCGGAGACGATCAACATACGGGTCTCACGGCGTATGAAGTCGCCCGTCTCGTCCACGACGAACTGCTCGCCGAAATGCTCGATATCGTTTTCGAGGGGCGGCAAATGCTCGTCGACGATGGCCTGCCACTGGCGCACCTGCTCGAGGGCATCGAAGAGGCACAACAAGTGGACTTCTTCACGCGTCTGAAGCTCCATACCCGGCAGAACGGCCAGCCGGGTGCTGCGGGCTGCCTTCTGCACGGCCTCGACGTTCGCGCTGGCGTTGTGATCGGTGATGGCGATCAGGTCGATGCCCAACTCCAGGGCTTGCTCGACGATGAAGGGAGGGATCATCTCTACGTCCGCGCAAGGCGAAAGCACGGTATGGATGTGAAGCTCAGCCCGGTAGGTTTGCAAACCAGCGCCTCAATCTTTCTTAATGGTCTCGCAGCCCCAATTCCCACAAACGCCCGACTACGTGAAAGGAATTCTCCTGCGTCGAGAGCAGGGTGATGGCCCTTGATTGGCCTTGGCGATGGTCTCGGCTTCAGGCTGGGCATTTTCGGTGATGATCACCGCGCTCAATTCCAACAGCGCGGCGACCGCCACGATATTATTGTGCGCCTGGAGCGTGACCCATATCCCCTGGTGGGAAGCGCCTGCCATCACACAGCTCAACAGGTCTGAAGCGTAGCCGCAAGTGGGCGTGATCGATGAAAAATCTTTTGGATCAGTCAAAACTTTCAGGTCGAGGGCTTTGATGATCTCTTGGAGCGTCATTCAGTCTTCTCCTTTTCGAAATGGGTATAGGCTTCGCCGAAGGCTTCCTGGTCCTGGAGCAAGAAGACCACATGGAGCTTGGTGCCTTTGTCGGGCTTGGATTCGAGGGTCATTTCGTCTGCGCAACGGGAGATGTTGGCCAGTCCCATGCCGGCTCCAAAGCCCAGCTCGCGGATTTCTTCCGAGGCGGTCGAGAAGCCGGGCTTCATGGCCTGCTGTACATCCTCGATGCCCGGCCCATCGTCGTAGGCGTCCATGACGATGTGGTGCGGCTCGATCTCCACGCGGATGACGCCGCCGTGGGTGGCGTGGATGATGAGGTTCATCTCGGCCTCGTAGATGGCGATTCCGCAGCGGCGCGCGATTTGCGGGCTGGCTCCCAGGCGCAAGAGGGCGCGTTTGATGAAGCTCGAAGCGGCGCCGCCACGGGTAAAATCGTGGGGCTTGATGACGTAGCGCAGGATCAGGCTGGTGCGGTCGGAGACGATGTCTTCGAAGAGGTGGCTGGCCCGGTAACGGCGCACTTCTTCTTCCTGATAATCGTGTTCTAAGGCTTTCAGCAGCCCGAGGTTGATGTCGCCTTTGGTGAGGATGCCGACCAGATTGCCGCCTTCGTCTACGACGGGGAAGCGGCCTACGTTGGCGTGCACAAAGGCTTTCAAGCCTTCTACGACCGGATCGAAGCTGTTGACGGTGATCACTTTGGTGGACATGTATTGCCGCACGGGAGCTTCGAGATCCCCCACGCGCAGGCTGCGAATGATGTCCTCGATGCTCAGCAGGCCAACCACGGCGCCATTTAAAAGGACAGGCGCTCCGGAGATGCGCGCCTGTCTGAATACTTCAAGCACCTCTAACATCTTCATGTCGGGAGAAAGGACTTTGATTTCTCTCGTCATGACTTCCTCGATCTTTAACTCGTAAGCGAGCTCTTCGACCCGGGTAATGTTCTCGGCAACTTCGTCCGTGATCATCTTGCCTTTTGGATTGCTTGACTGGGCCATCCTGATTTCCTGAAGGTTATTGGCCGCACGGCTGATCGCCGTTGCTGACCGGGGATTCCAGGCTGGGCAAGCCGGCCTGGTAGAGGCGCCCGCACAATTCGAACATGCCGAAGGGGCTGGAGATTAGGGGAATGCTTTCCTCATCCGCTAATTTGATCGTCTCGGCCGGCGGGTTCTTGCCACGCACCAGCACGATGGCGGTCACGTCGGCCATTTGCGCCGTGCGCACCACCTGGGGGTTGCATAACCCGGTGAGCAGCACCGCGTCGGGCTGGATGGAAGCCAGAACGTCGCTCATGAGATCGGCGCCACAGCAGCCCTTGATCTCTCGTCTGAGATCAATGTTCTGCGTGAGGATCTTGCCATTGACCAGGCTGACAAGCTCATTCAAATTCATAATAATTGCTCTTTCGTGATTACTCGAGGAAATTAGGTGGTATGGATTTTCATGCAGAGGCCCACGATTAACCCCTACCTTGATCAGCAGGTCCAGACAACACTTATTCGGTTTAAATCGTAAAACTTATACCATTTTTGTCTCCAATAGATAAGTGCATTCCTTCCTTGCTCACCGGCTAAATTGTCATGAGTTTGGCGGCCGGTTTTGCCGGAAATCAGGGGGAATTCTATGTTAAAATGAGGAGAAATTCCTCCAGTCAAACGGATGCTATCATGAAAGCAACTATTCAACCCGTAAAAGGGACGCGTGATTTTTACCCGGAAGACATGGCTGTGCGCACCTGGCTTTACCAGGCCATCCGGCAGGTCTCCGAGCAATTCGGCTACCAGGAGTACGACGGCCCCTTCCTCGAAAAGATCGACCTGTATGCGGCGAAGTCCGGCGAAGAGCTGGTCAAGGACCAGGCGTTCGTCTTCCCGGACCGAGGGGGGGATTTGATCACCCTGCGCCCCGAGCTGACCCCCAGCCTGGCGCGCATGATCGCCCAAAAGCAAAACGAGCTGGCTTTCCCGGCGCGCTGGTGGTCCTTCGGCCCCTTCTGGCGTTACGAGCGCCCGCAGAAAGGGCGTTCCCGGGAGTTCTTCCAGTGGAACATCGACATCATCGGCGCCGATTCCCCCGAAGCCGATGCGGAGCTGGCGGCCATCGCGGCGCGCTTTTTCGAGGTGGTGGGCCTTTCGCCCGCACAGATCAGCCTGCTGGTGAACAACCGCCGGCTGATGGACGCCCAGTTGCAGAAATTGGGGATTTCCGGGGAGCAGAAATCGGCCGTGTTCCATTTGATCGACCGGCGCGAGAAGATGCGCCCGGCGGAATGGGAGAATTACGCGCTGGAGGTGGGGCTTTCCACGCAGCAAGTGGACGGTTTGAAAGAATTGCTGGCCGACCAGAACCTTTGGGAACGCTCGGAGGAATTGAAGCGCTTCTTCGCCGCGCTGGATGCGCTCGGCGTCCGGGATTACGTGCGCTACGACCCGCAGATCATCCGCGGCCTGGATTATTACACGGGAACGGTCTTCGAGGCGCGCGACGCAGACGGGGAGTTCCGCGCCATCCTGGGCGGTGGGCGCTACGACAACCTGGTGCGGGACGTGGGCGGAGCGCCGGTGTCCGCGGCCGGCTTTGCCATGGGAGACGTGGTCATCTCGCTGGCGCTGGCCAAGTACGGCTGCCTGCCGGCGCAGGCGCCCTCGCCGGCGCCGGTGTTGGTGACGGTCTTCGACGAGGAGCTGTTGCTGACCTCTTTGAGCCTGGCGGGCGAGCTGAGACGGGCGGGCCTCAAGGCCACTTGCTTTACCGAGGCGGTGAAGCTGCCCAGGCAGTTGAAGTTCGCCGACCGCATGGGGGTGCGCTGTGTGGCGATCATCGGCCCGGACGAGGCCGCCAAGCGAGAGGTGACCCTCAAGGACCTGGCCAGGCGCACGCAGGTGACGGTTGGCCGGGAGAAAGTCGCCGAAACGATCCGCCAAATGCTTGCGGAGGACACCCCTTCGTGATAAAATCTACCGCATTATGGTGGCTGTAGCTCAATGGCAGAGCACTTGACTGTGGATCAAGGGGTTGTGGGTTCGACCCCCATCAGCCACCCTAACAGATAAAGGAAAGACCCCCGAGGAGCGGGGGTCTTATTATTTGGGGGTAGTGTTTCTTCATCTTGAGAAGGGGGGATGCTTCTTGGATGCAATTCTATCTCGACCGAAAAGCGAGTTACTGCGAGGTTGGAGCGGGGCTAGGGCTTCCTTTACGCACCCTTTCTACCATGCGCCGGATTGCATCTACTACCTGAGCGGCGTGCTCCGGCTGGATGAGGATGGATAAGTGGGTCGCACCGGGGACGACGACCTGCTCCCCTCGAGAGGAAAGCCGGATCAGCTCCTTTTGCAATCGCTGGTGCTGCGCGTTCATCTGCTCGCCTGTCATGCCGCCGATTTTTCCTTGACCGCTCACACTGTTTTCGGCTGTGACGACGATCAGAGGCGTATCGCCCAGCGTGCGAGGTACTTCCGATTGCGGCCCAAAATAGAAGCGGTGCTGGGAAAACTCGGCCAGCATGGTTTCCTGATGTTTGGGCCGGCTGGCAACGGCCACGAAGGTATTGAGATCTTCTGTGGATAAAGATTTGGCGGCGCTCCCCAGGCTCATCTTCGTCAGTGGCTTGCCCAGGCCCAGCCGCGATGCGAATTTTAGCAGGCGCACCCCTCTGGCTGCCTGGCTGACCATTTTGTCGAGATCTGGGAAGGATTCGTGCTGGTTCTCATGGGAAGAATTGATCAGGACGATGCCGGCGACTTCTTCCGGATGGAATCCGGCGTAGATGCGGGCCAACAGCCCGCCAAAGGAATGTCCAACCAAAACGTACGGGGGCTGGAGGTCTAGCTTGCCCAGCAATGCTTTTAATTCGCCCGCCAGGTTGGCCGGCGTACGCGGATTCGGGCTACAATCGCTCCATCCCTGGCCGGCGCGATCGTAAGCCACAACCTGGGTAAAAGCAGACACCTCCGACTGGAGGTAAGCATACTGCAAGGCAAACCCGCCCAGGGCTGGCTCGAAAAGGACAATCGGCGTCCCTTGCCCACGCACAATGGCGTGCAGCCGGAACCCTCCGACATCCACTATCTGTCCCGGCGGCGCGAGCTCATGCTTATGCTGAGGACCCATTTTGGCCTCCTGAACGGGTACGGCCTCTCATATCATTATAGGTCCAGTTCAAGCCTGAGGATAGGTACAGATGAAGCACAACAATTAAAATCAGGGGGGACCTTTACTTAACAGTATCGAAAGGTGGGCCGGTTTTCCCGTTCCAACCCAGTTCCATGACGTATAATCTTGAAACTTGCGCGATGCCGCGATAGCGAGCGGTGCGGCAGTGTTCTGCTGAAATTATTGGTAAAGGTATCAGGCAAGGCTCATGCAGAAAATTTCCCGGCTGTTGATCGTCCTTTTTACGCTCGGCGCCATGCTTTGGGCGCCTTTCAGCATTGGAAAAGCCGAAGCGGCGGCCTGCCCAACAGAGGGCGAGCAACCGGCTTCATTCTCCTTAGACGGCGTCAGCCTGCGCTTGTGCACGCCTTTCCTGCCCGGGAGCGCGTTCGTGGCTTCCGACCCGGTTAATGCCATCCAGGTGGCTTACGCCATCGATCCGGGGGACGCGGGCAAGGAATTCTCGATCACGGCGGTGCCCTTCGGGGCGCAGTCCAGCACGGAGGCGCTGCCGCCTGCCGACGCGAGCACCGGCGAAGACACTTACCTGAAAGCCCTGGCGGCTTTTCGGGAGAGCCAGGGAGGGCGCCCGCAGGCCGGCCCCAGAGCCAGTCTGTTTGGGCGGGAAGTGGCGAGCATCCAGAGCGTGGTGAATCTCTCGCTCGACGGCATCACGACGCAGCCGGTGTGGATCGTCGAATGGGTGGCCAAGGCGGGCGAGCGGTTGTGGATCGTACGGGCCAGCCAAAAGCTGGGAGGCGTGGCTGCTTCGCAAAGCGACCTTCAGCCCCTGGCCCAATCCATAGCGAGCACGGCCTTGAGCAGCGACGACCTGGCTCAGCCCTCGACCAGCGCCGCGGGCGAAAACAGCCCGCTTGCGCCGGCTGCCGACCCGGGCCAGAATAAGCTCGCGCAGGCGCAAGGGGAAGCCTCGAGCCTGCCGACGCCGCCCTGGTGGAGTGGGGATTGCGACACGAACCATTACGCGAATGCCCCCGAGAACCCCAGCCACATCGCCGCGCTCCCGCTGGGGGCCGTCTACCGGGGGCTGGAGGCGTGCGGGCCACGCCCCTGGGCTGACGGCGCCCCGGATGTGCTGGTGCATTTTACGCCGCAGAGCTGGGGGGAATATGAATGGGAATGCGTCGAGCTGTCCATGCGCTTCTTATATCTGGCGTATGGGGTCCAACCTTATGGAGCTAACGGCAACCAGGTGGTTGAGAAGTACTCGGGGTCGCGCTTCATTAAGATCGCCAATGGAACGCAGGGAATGGCGCCCCTCCCGGACGACGTGCTCAGTTATGGCGCCACGACCCCTTATGGGCACACTTCCGTAGTGACTGCCTCGAACGTGGACGGCAACGGGAACGGCTCCATCACGGTCATCGAGCAGAATAATTCCCCGACCGGCGCGTCCACCCTGAAAGTCTCCAATTGGACGGTGATGGGCGACGCCAGCGAAGTGGTCGGCTGGCTGCATCCCTTCGTGGTTGGGTCGATCAAGACTTACCTGCCCCTCACCCTAAGATGAGCGTGCGGTGGGGTCATTTCGAGACCGCGAACTTCAAAAGCTTGCCTTGTTTATCCAGCGTCATGTGCGCGTAATGGCGATGAACGCGGGTGGAGACGTTCACCTTCTTGCTGAGGGTGACCACCACGTTTTCGGCTGCCTGTGCGCCGGCGGCCTTGGATTGGGGGGTGGAATTGCCGTTGGGGTTGAGCTTCTGGCGGCTGTAGCTCAGCTCGGCGTTGCGCAGCCCGGGCAGGTATTGATCCACCAACTGTTTCACCTGGGTGAGCACTTCCACCGGCACGGACTCGCCCGGCTCTCCCCGGGGAGCTTCCTGATGGGTGGTCTTGAACTGTAAGCGGGACCTCAGGCGCACAACCGACTTGGGCGCGGATTTCGACGCGCCCAGGGAGACGAGCGGGTCTCCGTAGAGCACGAAGGAGATCAGGGTCTTTTGATCTTCGCCGTCCAGGTACCCCTGGCGATGGCTCATTTCCTTGGCCAGGCTGATCTTGGCCTTTTGCAGCGCTTTCCCGACGGGCTGGCCATCCTTGACCAGCTTCCAGAAGAGATTGCCCAACAGATCGGCGGCAATCAGGGGCGTGGTGACCGACCCGTAGGAGACGCAGGTGGAACCGAGCACGGCCTGCGTGCCGGAGGCCAGGAATTTCAGCGCGATGGCCTGCTCTTCGGTCTTGTTTTCGATGTTGGCGCCGTAGCAGGCTTCGCTGAAGACGATGGCCGGCGCCTTGCCGCCGTTGAGGATGTCTTGCGGGCTCAAGGCCACCGGGTAATCGGGGGTATTGGGGGGATCGTTGGCGTCCCTTTGGCCGTACCATTCGGCTCCATCCTGGACGCCGTGCAGATTGAAATAGCCCAGGTTGGCAGGCATCAGCCCGCTGGTGATGACGTTTCCACTGCTGGCGGGAGGAGAAATGAGCATGGACCTGGCCTCGCCGATGGGGGTGAAGACTTCCTGCGAAGACTGTTTCCACACGGCGGCCGTGTAACCGAAGCTGGGGCGCATATTCTTGCCAACGCGGCGCAGCTTGCTCGATTTCTTGCGCCTGACAAACAGGAAATCGAAGTTGAATGCGAGCATACGTTGCCACCAGGAGGGCTTTTTTATCTGGCCGGCGTGGTAGATGCTCAGCTTGCGCAAACAGTCGAGCAGCAGGCCCGCATCCGCGCCGGCCGTTCCCGGCAGGCGGCCGATGGGCCATTCAGGCACGAAGTAGTTCTCGTCCAGGCTGGCGTAGGGGTTGTCAGAGGCCACGTCTGCGTCGGCGTCCTCGGTGGGGTTGGGCAGGCGATGGAAGGGAACCACCAGCGGCCCGCCGACGATCAACAACGCGCCGATCATCTCGCCGCGCTTGCCCAGGGTGGCGTCCAGGTCGGCCAGGGCCAGCTTGAGCTTCCAGGGATCCACTGCCGGGGCGGGGCTGACCCCCAGCGGGGTGGTACAGGCGGGGTCGTCGGCCAGGAACAGCATCGCGCTCCAACCGGGCCTCTGGCGCACCGCTGCGATCAGCTTCTGCATTTCTTCGATGAGGATCGCGCTGGTTTGGGGCCCGTACTGCGCTTCCAGGCCCTTGCGGGTGGAGAAGACCACGTACACCGGGAAGCGGCCGTCGGCGCGCTTGGGGCCGGGCTGTTTCAGGCGTTTCGCCAGGCGGTCCAGCTCCTCCTGGATGGAGCGCAACGTTTCGGGCGGCGCAGCAGCCCTGCCTGCGCCGATTTCGACCTTTTCCGCCTGAGGGGCAACGACTGCGTCGTCCTGGTCGAGGTCTGAGGCTGCCGGGGCGGCTGCGGGGAGGTCGGGCGCGGTCTGCGGGGGTGCCGGGGACTCCGCGGTTTCTGCGGTCTCTGGAGCAGGCGACGGTGTGGGATCCGCCTCGACAGGCGCGGGCTGTTCCTCCTCTGGCGCGCCTTGGGAGAGGCGATTCCAGCCATACGCGGCGGCGATGGTCGAAGGAATGGGCTGCTCCAGCCAGGCGCTCATCTGCTCTGGCCACAACGGGCGGTAAGGGTGGCTGCCTCCCCAGATGCGCACCGGCACCTGGCCGGCGGCGTCGCGCGAGGCGCATTGGTGCAGCAAGGCCACCGCGCCCGGCTCGTCGCCGGACTGCAAGCGAGCCTCGGCGAGGAGCAGGCTGAACTGCTGGCAGTCCGGCCAGCGCGAATGGTACAGGCTCGTCAAATTCAAGATGGATAACTTGTCGCCGTTGTTGCGCGCCAACTGCAAGTGCAGGATGGCGGGAATGGGCGACTCCGGGTTCAGCGCGATGGCCTGGTGGATGAGTTCCTTCGGCATCCTGGAGCTTGTTGCTGCGCATGGCTTCCCTGGCCCGGCGCACCTGGATGCTCCATTCGGGCAGAGAGGGCATCTTTTCCGCCCGCCCGCCCAGGGCGAAGATGGCGACGATCGCGGAAGCGGCTTTTTCCGCCCCGATGATCGCGCCGGCGATCGAGAGCATCTCGTAGGCGTCCACGTATTCAGGGTCGAGCTGGATCAGGCTCTCCAGGATGGGGGGAACCTGCCGGTGGAGGCCCTCGCCCCACATGGCTTTGGCGAGCAGCAGGTTGGCCTTGAGGTCTCCCGGGTAGGTCGCCAGCCAGGAAAAGGCGGCCAGGCGCGCGAAATGATATTCGCCTACCTTCAGGGCGGTCTGGACGAGATCCAGCAACGCTTCGCGAGTTACCGGCTGCGTAAAGTTGAGGGGGGCGGCGGTGTACTGGCTCATGAGTTTAGGCTTGCCTCCTGAGAGTGATGGACTAGGTTGATGGCGATTACGGCCCCAAGCTGGCGACGCACGTTGAGATTGTCCGGCGCGAATTCGGCCGCCTGGCGCAGCATCAATTCGGCGCCTTTGTAATCCTTGCTTTCTTTGAGGGTCAGCCCGGCCTGGAAATAGGGCCGGGGATCCTTGCCGCCCACCTTCATGGCCTGTTGGTAGACTTTCATGGCCGACGACAGGTCCCGGCGATCCTGGTAGGCGCGGCCCAGATCCAGATAAGCTTCCAGGTTGTCCGGCGCCTGGTGGATGGCCTCACTGAGGTGATGGATGGCCTGGTCGAGCTGGCCGGTGGAGAATTGAATGCGGCCCAAAAGCAATTGAACGGGAGGATTTTCCGGCTGAAAGCGCAGGCAGTTTTGGGCCGCTTTTACGGCTTCTTCGCGCTGGCCGGTCTCAACCAGCGCTTCCGCCAGCATGGCCCAGGAAGCCGGGTCTTCGGGATATTTGTCCGTCAGGCTTTGGAGCAAGGGCAGTGCGGCCTGGGAGCCCTGGCTTTGGCGGATCAGGGCGGCCTGCTCGATGAAGACCGGGCGTGGATCCTCCAATTTGGGCAAGATGCCCTCCAGGGTGGCGATGGCATCCGGCGTGCGCCCCGTCTGCGACAGCGCCCGCGCACGCAGCAGGAAGGCCTCCGTGCTGTTTTCGTCGATCGAGATGGCTTTCTCGGCGCGTTCCAGGGCCACGTCGCTCTGCCCGGCCTTCAAAGCGACTTCGCCATCCACGACGTAGGGGCGGGCGGCCGCAGGCGCCAGGGAAATGGCGCGTTGCGAGCAAGTGCGCGCCTGATCCAGGTCCCCGCCCAGCAGATGAGCTTTGGCCAGTTGGAGCCAGACTTCGAGCGCATCCGGAGCGAGGCGCGCTGCCTGCGTCAGGGCTTGCGCGGCGGGGGCTGCCTTGCCCTGGCTGAGGTGGATCCTGCCGATGCCCAGGGCGTGCTCGGCGCATTCAGGCTCCAGCTTGAAGGCATCCTCCAGGTGAGAGAGGGCCGTTTTGGAATCGCCCAATTGCAGGGAGAGATTGGCGGCAAACACGCGCCACTTAGGCTCATCGGGCCATTCGCTCAAGGCGGCCTGCATGGCTTCGAGGGCGCCGGCCGGGTCGCCGGCGAAATTATTGCAGAAGGCCAGCAGAGCCTGGTCGAGCGGGTGAAGCGAGCCCAAGCCGGCCAGAGTCTGGGCGACGGCGGTGGCGCGCGCCGGCTCGCGATCCATGAGGGCCAGGCCGAGCTGCAACAATACGGCGGGATCGTGCAGGTAAGGGCGGGCGATCCCATCCATCACTTCGTCGGGCGCGTTGATGCGGCTCATGGCCGCGATGGCGGCGGCAAGGTCGTCGGCGCGAGGAGCATCCAGCGCCTGAAGCTCTTCGATGCTGCGCTGGCCGGGATGGAAGGCGGCTTCGCCGCGCTTGTGCCAGCGATTGATCTCAGGTGAGTTGCTCAAGCGGTTGGCCGCCAGGATGGCTTTTTCAAAGGATTTGTAGGCTTCTTCGCCCGGCTTATGCGGGCCGGGGGCGTGAGTGGAAGCGTGCAGCTTCTCGAATACCTGCTGGTATTCGGCGCATTGGACGATGGCGCGCGCCAGCCAGAGCTGAGGGCGAGGCTCGAGCGAGGCAATTTCGGCGGCCTGCGCCGAGAAGGACAGGGCTGCGTCCCAGTCTTGCAGGTGCAGGGCGGCGTGGGCCAACGCCAGGACGTCTGCGGTCGATTGTATGCCGGGCTGGGCGGGGGCTTGCGCGAGCCTGGAAGCGGCCTTTTTGTAAGCGGCCTCGGCTTCCTGGGTCTTTCCTGCCGCGGCCAGCAGGCGGGATAGGACGGAACTCCAGGCGAATCGAGCGGTTTTCGAAGCGTTCTGCCTGCTCGATCAGGTCGCCCTGATCTACCGTTTGCCCGGATTCGAGGAGCAGCTCGGTCCTCAGGCAGAACAGATCCTGGGCGAGCTCGCTCTCCAGCCTGTGCGGAACGAGAGGATTGTGGGTGATGAGGAATTCGCGGCCAGCCGGCGCTTCGGAAGAGTCGGCCTGAGCGAGGATGGACAGGGCGCGCTCGTTTTCCAGGAGGGCGTAAGCCAGCTCGGCAGCCAGCCAGCGCGCTTCGAGAAGCTCCGGGTAGATTTCCAGGGCCAGGTCGGCGTGACTGGAGGCGGCCGGCAAATTCCCGGATGCGCGCAGCAGGGCCGCAAAGCGGTTGTGAACGAGGTAGAGGTCCTCCTGCGCTTCAGGGTGCGCGTTATCGAGGGCCAGGCCGGCAGCCAGCGAGAGAGCCTGCTCCAGGCAGGCCTGCGCGGCCTGCTCGCGGTGGAGCTCGACGTGCAGGTCGGCCTCGATGACGTAAAGCCTGGGGTTGGCAGGCTCGACTTCCAGGGCGCGCTGCACAGCCTCAAGCGCTTTGGATGGATCACCCTGCTTCTGGAGCAGGATAGCCAGGTCGGAGAATACCTGTGTGCCGGGAGCGGGACTGACCTGAAGGGCGCGTTCCAGGCAGGCCACCGCCGCGTCGATATCGTTCAACTGCACCAGGGCGTGGCCGGCTTCCTCTAGCTCCGCGGAAGTGGGCGAGGGGTGGGTGATCAGGGATTGGAAAGTCTCCCTGGCGGCGTCTAAATTGCCGGCTTGCAGGTGGGTCCTGGCCAGGTGGATGACCAGATCGGTGCGCTCGGGCAGCAACTGGACGGCTCTTTCGAGGGCCGATACGGCGTCGTTGAAATAGCCGGCGGCGCAGGCCAATCTTGCGAACCAGACCAGGTTAGCAGGCTCGTGCGGCGCCAGGCGTTGGGAAGTGTAGGCGGCCTGCATGGCTTCGTCGAGCAGGTTCGCCTGGCAATAAGCTTGCGCCAGCACGTGCTGAGTCTCCAGATCGTTGGGGTCGATGCGCGCGGCTTCCTGCAGGGCGGCCAGGGCGGTGTCGAGCTGCTTCAGCGCCAGGGCGGCTTGCCCGATGCCGATTTTTATGCGCAGATTCAAAGCGGGATCCGGATTTTGGAGGCCCTCGGTGACTTTCAAGAAGGCGTCAATGGCGTTCTCGTATTCGCCGGTGAGCAGCGAGATCTCCGCCAGCGAAATCCTGGCCTTGAGATTTTCGGGATCGATCTGCATGGCGCTGGCGAGAGCCTCCTTTACGCTGGCGGCGTCGGCGAGATCGACGGCCGGGGCGGCGGAGTCTTCCACAGCGGCGTCGGATAGGCGCTCATCGCGCTCTCGGCGCAAGCGGGCGATCAGCGCGGAGGCGTAATCGATGTAGGGGCCAATCTGGTTGGGGTGGGAGGCGAGGGACACGCCCAGAGCGACGATGGCCGCGTCGATCTCCTCCAGGGAGAGCAGGACTCTGGCGTGTGTGTAAGCCAGGTCCGCGTGCATCGGCCAGTCCTGGCGAGCCTGTTCCAGCACCTGGCGCGCTTCAGGCAGATGCCCCAGGGCGTAGAGCGTCTCTCCCAGGCGAAGGGCCACCTGCGCGCTCTTCGGATCCAGCCGGGAGGCCTGCCGGAGCGAGGGCAGCGCCTCGGAGGGAGAACCGTTCTCCAGGCTGGACTTGGCGAGCGCCAGGTGGATCTCGGCGGAAAGAGGCGCAGCGTGGACCGCGGCGCGCAAGGTCTCGAAGGACTTGCGTTGATCGCCATTATGCGTCTGGGCGCGGGCTAGAGCCAGCCAGGGAGCCGCCTGAGAGGGGGCCAGCAGGGTGGCCTGGGTGATGTGCTCCAGGGCAGCCTGGCCGTCTCCAAGCAGCAGCAAGGCTTCTCCCAGATAGGCGTGGGCCATGCCATTCTCCGGGTCGTCGTCCAGGATCGTCTGGCAGGCGCCCTGGGCAAGCTCGGGCTGGCGCGCCTGAACTGCGCAGCGCGCCACGGCGAGCTGATCTGCCAGGGTGGGAGTGGAAGCCGATGCCTGGATCGCGCACCACTCTTCGAGGGCCTTCTCCCACTCCTTGGCGTTTTCGAGCAAGGTGGCCAGATCCCTGTGCACCTCTAGCTCTTCCGGTTGGAGCAGAATGCTCAGATAGCCCGCGCGAATGGCTTCGTTGAGGTTGCCGGTGCGCTTATAAGCGGTGAACAGGGCGTGGATCAAGTCGGGGTCGTTGGGGTGAGCGGTAAAGCCGGCACCGGCGGCCTTGATCAGCTCAGGATAAAGCTCCAGATCCAGCAGGAGGCGAAGCAAAGCTCGATAGACCGGCTGGCGGTCGGACGGAGAGGAAGAATCCGTTGGGGATAAAACCGCCTGGGCCGCCCTGCGCGCGTATTGGCGGGCGGCGGGGATATTCTTCAGCGCGGCGGCCAGGTGGCCGGAAGCGATCAAGAGGAAGGCGTGCCCGGTCTGATCGGGAAGCAAGGCCCCGGCTTCGTCGGTCTGGCCAGCTTTGACCAGCTCGATGGCGAGCTGGGCGCGAGCCGTCTGCGACTCGGGCACCAGGTCGAAAGCTTTTCTCAGGGCAGCCAGCGCAGCGGCATCGTCCTCTTTCTGGCGGGCGGCCTGGAGCATCTGGCGCAGCAATCCGGCCTGGAAGAGACGGCTGTTCTCCAGGGCCTGCTCCAGGAGGGAGATGGCTTTCTCCGAGTCCTGGGCCAGGGAATAAAAAGCCGCTCCTTGCTGAGGCTCGAGAATGGCCTGGGGAGGAAGGGAGCCGTCGAAGGGATCGCTATCGTTAATGGCCTGGTCGGGGAGCGGGCTTTGGAGGCCGGCTTCCAGGCTGGGGCTGGCGGCGATCAAGGCAGAGGCCGTCTGCGCGGCCAGAGCGGAGTGTCCCAGCGCCTGGAAGTGTCTCAGGCAGGTCAGTTGGCCGGCGGGGGAGTATCTTTTCAGGAGACCGACCAGGGTGCGCGCCTGCTCGGCAAGAGGGAGAGGGTTACTCAACAGGGTGTTGACAACCGGGGTCAGGTCTTCAGACTCCAGGCGGTCTTCAGGAGGGAGCAGCGAGGCCAACAGATCGACAGGATCGGGGGCCATGGCGTACAGGCAGGCCAGAGGAGTGCGCCAGAGGGTGGCGGCGGAACCTTTCCCGGCCAGCTCTAATTCCTCCAGCAGCCCCGACCAGGTATTGGTGAGCCGGCGGCGTTCTCGCAAGGCCAGCGCCAGCAGGCCGGCCTGTCCCAGGTCGGCAGGAGGGAGGGCCGTGCGGCTGGCTTCCTCGTAAGCGTGGGCAGCTTGTTGGCGCAGGTCCTGATCCACCGGGCGCAAGGGTAAGGAGCGCAGGTGATCGAGGGGGAGCGGGCGCCCCAAATAGATCAAGGCCAGGGTTGCAGGATTCCAGAGTTCAGGAGAGCCGTTGGCGTAATCCATCGCTTCTTTGTAGAAATCGGGCTTCTGGAGGGAATCCCAAACGAGTGGATCCTGCCGCATGGCCGCCAGGACGTGCCGGTGAGTTGATGCGGGCATTCTCCGCTTGAACTCGATGAGGAAATCTGCGAGCTGCATAATGTCTCCTTCGTGGGTCGGTTGGGTCGCAGTAAATCAGTGCGGGTGCGTGGTCGACTGGCGCGTAAAAGCGCCGGTTACTTGATCAATTGCATCAACAACAGGTAGGAGGCTCCCATGAGGACGAAGCTAACGATAATGAGAAATGCGCCAATGCCGGCGGCGGTCATGATCATCTGATTCAAGGTACTGAGCAGGGCGGATGCGTTCCCGACCAGCCCGGCTACGTCTTCGGCAATCCCTTTTTGGGCGAGACGAGCGGTTTGCTCGGCGATGACCTTGACGTTGCTCCCAAAGGCCCTGGTGATCAGGATGAAGATCCCCGTTGCCAGAGTGATCAACCCCATGAGCAGGAGTCCGACTGCCATGGTAAGGATAAAATCAGTTGCGCTAAGGGGAAACATAAATGCCTCCTGAAGATTGTTTTCAGGAGGCATGGGTGCAAGAAATGTGCCAAATAAATGCTTATTTAAGGATCAGCCGGTTGGCCGGTACTGGAGGATATCTGCCGGCAGGTGGGGGAGGTCGATGGCGGCGTCGTCGCAAAACAACATGGCGCGCTCGATGGAATTGCGCAGCTCGCGGATATTGCCCGGCCAGTCGTAAGCCGTCAGCGCCTGCATGGCGCGGGGAGTCACGTCGAGGATATTCACGCCCAATTGCGCGTTATTCTTGCGAATGAAGAACCCGACCAGCTCGGGGATGTCTTCCTTCCTTTTCTTCAAGGGGGGCAGGTCCAGGTCGACGACTTTCAGGCGGTAATAGAGGTCTTCGCGGAACTGGCCGTCCTTCATCATGGTGGTGAGATTGCGGTTCGAGGCGGCCAGGATTTGCACGTCCACGTGGATCAGGGTGGTGCCCCCCACGCGCCGGAAAGCATGCTCCTCCATAGCCCGCAACAATTTTGCCTGGGTATCCACCGGCATGGAGGAGATTTCATCCAGGAACAGGATGCCTCCGTCGGCAACTTCCATCAGGCCGTGCTTGCGTTTTTCAGCGCTGGTAAAGGCGCCGGCCTCGTAGCCGAACAGCTCCGATTCCAGCATGGTGTTCTGAATGGCGGCGCAGTTCACGGCGATGAAGGGCTTAGACGCCCGCGGCCCGATCTGGTGGAGGAAGTGAGCGAGGATCTCCTTGCCCGTGCCGGTCTCCCCGGTGATCAAAACCGACACGGAGGCGGAAGAGGCTCTCTGCGCCTGGCTCAACACATCCTGGATGGCCGGGCTTTTCCCGGCGACAAAATCCCCCCCGCCTTGCTGGGTCTGGCGCAAATGCGCCAGCTCCCGCCGCATGGACACGATCTCGGTGGCGCGCAGGATGGATTGCTCCAGTTGGGAGAGCTGGATGGGCTTTTGCAGAAAATCGTGAGCGCCATTTTTCATGGCGTCCACCGCCATGTCGATGTCGCCGTAAGCCGTGATCAAGATGATGGGGGGGCGAAAGGGCAGGTGGGCCGTCTCGTAGAGGAGATTGGGGCCGTAGCCGTCTGGAAGCTGGACGTCGAGGAGGATGATGTCGGCGTCGCCGCGTTGCAGGCAGCTCCTGGCCTCTCCCAGGGTCGAGACCCCGATGACTTCGAATCCCTTGGGGGTCAGGAAATCGGAAATAATGTGACGGGCGTTCTCTTCATCGTCGACAACAAGGATGGTAGCGCTCATTCGAATTCTCCAGCATGGATAGGTAGGAAGACGTGGAATACCGTGCCGCCCGGGAAGCTATTCACCAGGATCTTGCCCTTATGCGCATAGACAATACGCTGTGTGATGGCCAGACCCAGGCCGGTGCCTTTGGGATTGGTGGTGACGAACGGCTTGAAGATGTGATCGCGAATATCGTCCGGGATTCCCGGCCCGGTATCGGAAACGTCGATTTCAATTTGCGGCGGCTCGCCCTCAGGCTGCACCTCGGCCAGCTTGATGCCCAGGGTGCCGCCGGTATTGCTCATGGCGTGCACGGCGTTGCTGATCAAGTTGGTGAAGACCTGCTCCAGGGCGCGTAGATCCCCATAAACGTTGGGGAGAGAGCCATCGGGCTGAAAGTAGGAGATCACGTCGACGCGCGCCATGCGCGGCTGCCAGCGGTCGAGCATGCGGTGGAGCAGCAGCCCCATGTTGATAGGCTCCATCTTATATTCCTGGGGGCGAGAAAAGGAAAGCACGCCCTCCATCAAATGCGTCAGACGGTTGCAATCTTGCTCGAGGCGGGTGATGAGGTCGTGATTGGGATCTTCAGCCGGGAGCCTCAAGGAGAGTAGCTGGAGCCCGGTGCTGATGTTGTTGATGGGGTTGCGAACTTCGTGGGCAAAGATAGCGGTGACCTCGCCCAGCACGGCGCGCTGTTCTAATTGTTGAGTTTGCACGCGAATTTGCTCGTAATCGCTCTCGTCGCTGATGAAGACGACCACGCTGGCGACCACGTCTTCGATGAGCACCGGGACGGTTTGGATGTGGGCCGGAAAGAGCTGGCCGTTGCGCCGGTGGAGGGTGATGTTCCCCAGGTTATCGGTGGGAATTCCTTGCAGGGCAGATTTCAGAGCGGCGGTAAAAAATTCGGTGCCGATCAAAATCCGCTCCACCGAGCGGCCGGCGACCTCCGTGCTGGCGTATCCAAGGATCAGCTCGGCGGACGGATTCATCTCGCGGATCGTGAGGTCCGGCTCGAGCAAAATGACGCCTTCCTGGGCATTTTCGAAAACCGAGCTTTGCACGGTCAAGAAACGAGAATCCTCGAGCAGGGAGGACTTCAGGTTGGCTTCCAACACGTAATGCTGGAAAGCGGAGGTGATATTGGCGGCCAATATCTCCATCAGGCTCAGGATATCCTCGGTGGGCGTACCCTGGAGATCCGCGGCGACCAGCAACCCATTCCAATCCTTTTCTCCCAGGGGCACGCTGGCCAGGTAGGTCAGGTTGGCGATCCTGGCGGCGCGGTGAAGGTCGGTGGTGACGCGCCGGCCGGGAATCCAAAGGTTGGAAGAGCGCAAGCGGATCAGATCAATGGAGGGGAGGGGGTCCGGCAGAATATTGGGGTCGAGCTCCCCCCGGAAGGCCGTCCGGCGCAATTGGGGGAACTGGTCCTCGGCCTGGTAGATCATGAGCAGGTTGGAGCCCAGCAAGGTGTGGGCGATATCGAGGGCCAGCTTACAGGAGGATTTGAAGTCGGGTTGGATGCTCAGCTTGGCAAGGTCGTACAAGGATTTCAGGAATTGCTCCTCCCTTTGTCCTTCCGCTTGAGCTTGCTGGTAGAGGGTCTTGGGAATCAGGGAAACCAGCAGCCATTGCCCAACCCGATCCAAAAGGATGGCGCGCATGATCACGTCGATCGGCTCGCGCGCGTGGCGGTTAAGCGGCACTTCTATCTCCTCACCCGGGCCGAGCCTGGCGATGGAGAGGTTGGGGATCAATTGAGTAATCCTGGCGTTGGTCACTTCGGCTTGCGTAAAAGCGGTCAATTGGAGGAAGGAGCTGTTGGTCGCCAGGACGACTCCCCGGGAATGCTCGACCAGAATGGTCGGCTCGGAAAGAAGATTTAATAATGAGTTAAATTCAACCAGCCCCGGCGTTTTCCCTCGCCAGGTGGTTGAAAATGCAGAATGGGGAGGAAGTGGAGCGGTCATGGAGAGGCGCTCGCGCGGGAGCGGCGCAGATGGGCGGGAAGAATGCCTTCCATGGCCCTGTATTTGGCCACGGTGCGCCGGGCGACTTTGTAACCGTATTTCTTCAACATGCAGGCCAGCTCGGTATCGCTGAGCGGGCGCGATTCCTCGTCGATGATGTCGCGCATCACCGTGCGCACGCTCAAGCTCCTATCGAAGAAGATCGAAAGGGGCACCATGCGCCCGTTGGGAAGCTGGACGGCTTTATTGGAAACGGCCCTGGAGATGGTCGATTTGTGCACTTCCAGCTCCGCAGCCAATTGGGCGCGGGTCAGCGGCTTGAGGTGTTTTTCCCCGTGAAGGATAAAAGCGCTTTGCACGCTGACAATGCGCTGCATCAACCTCTGAATGGTATGGTTGCGCTGCTGCAAGCATTTCACGAACAAAGAGGCGTGCTCCAGGTCGGATTTCCATTCGTCGACTTTGCTCTCGGAGGCCTGGCGGATGGCCTGGCGGAAGACGGGGTTTACCCGCAAGGTGCCGCTCAAGGGCAGGATGATCTCGACCACCAGGGGGCCTTCGGCGCGGTCGTTGAGGTGGTTGATCAGGATGTCCGGGTTGCGAAAGACCTGGGGGGCCGTGGATTGCGGCTGGCGCTGATCGCCCCAATGGGAGCGCGCGGGGAAGGGATTGAGGTTTTCGGTGATGAAGCGAGCGATCTCTTGGACCTGGTGCAGGTTGGTCTTCAGGCTGCGCGCCAGCTCGGAGTATTGGCGCCGGCTCAAGAGGTCCATTCCGGAGCGAATGGCCTCCTCCGTCAAGGCAGGCACGGGGTGCGATTCCGCGAGGACTTCGAGCTGGGCGAGCAGGGCTTCCTGAGGACCGGAAGAGCCCACCCCGATGGGATCGGCGCGTTTGATCAGATTGAGGATGGATTTCGAGCCGGGAGATCGGCACGTGGTGAAAGCGGGCGACTTCGAATAAGGAAACGGTCAAGAAGCCTTCCTCGTCGAGATGCGTGAGCAGGTAGGCGGCCAACTGGCGGTCTTGCGGGTTCAATTCCGGGGCAATCTGGCGCAAGACGTAGGTGGGCAGATCTTCGACCATCGTAGAAAAATTGTCGTCAGGCAGATCCTCGCCGGAAACGCCGCCGCCGGAGAAAAAATCGTCCCGCGGAGAAATGAATACGATCGGCTCCTCCGAGGTCGGGTTCTGCGGCTGGCTGCATACCGGGCAGGGAGCGTGGTCGGGCAAGAGGCGGTGGCACATGGGGCATCGGCGCTCTTCGACCAGCTCCAGAGCCGGATTGGAGGCAAGCTCGGAATTGATTTGTTGGCGCAGCTCCTCGGCGGTCAGGCTGAGCAAGGTCATGGTTTGCGCCAGGTGGGCGGTTGTTAGTGGGCGGAGAGCGTGGTAGTGTGTTTGGAACATTGGCTTCCCTGGGAATATGCCTTAGTATAGTCAGATTGTTGAATTGTTGCAAGTTGCGTGCCAGGGCCAATTGGGGACAAAACCGGTATAATGGGGAACATGCAAGATCTCACCGTGATTGGCGGCGGCCTGGCCGGCAGCGAGGCCGCCTGGCAGGCCGCCGAGCGTGGAATTCACGTGCGGCTGTATGAGATGCGCCCGGCTGTGAGCACGGGAGCGCATACCGGCGCGAATCTGGCGGAGCTGGTTTGCTCGAATTCGCTAGGCTCCAAGCTGGTCGATCGCGCCTCCGGGCTGTTGAAAGAGGAGCTGCGCCGGCTTGGCTCGCTTTTGTTGGCCTGCGCCGAGGAACATGCGGTTCCGTCGGGCGGCGCGCTGTCGGTGGATAGGGAAGGTTTTTCGGAAGCCGTCACCCGCAGGGTTTCTTCCCATAAGAATATCGAGATCATTCGCGAAGAGGCGCGAGAGATCCCGGCCGGAACGGCCATCGTGGCTTCCGGGCCGTTGACCTCGCCGCGCCTGTCGCAAGCGATTGCGTCCTTGAGCGGGCAGGAGCACCTCTACTTCTATGACGCCATCGCGCCGATCGTTACGCTGGATTCCATCGACAAGAGCAAGGCGTTTCGAGCGGGGCGATATGGCCGCAACGATCAGGCCGAGGGGGATTACATCAACTGTCCCTTTACCGAGGCGGAATATGAGGCGTTCGTCGACGAGCTGCTCCACGCCGAGCGCATCGAGATGCGCGAATTCGAGCGAGACATCCAGTCCGGCGTGCGCGCCGGCGCCGAGAAATACTTCGAGGGCTGTTTGCCCGTCGAAGTTCTGGCGCGCCGGGCGCGCCTGGCCCTGGCCTACGGGCCGATGAGGCCGGTCGGCCTGAGCGACCCGCGCAGCGGCCAGAGGCCCTACGCCGTCGTGCAGCTCCGCCAGGATAACCTGGCCGGCAGCCTGTACAACCTGGTGGGCTTTCAAACCAACCTGACCTACCCGGAGCAGAAGCGCGTATTCCGCTTGATCCCCGGCCTGGAAAGCGCGGAGTTCGCCCGCTATGGGCAGATGCACAGGAATACGTTCATTGCCTCTCCCAGGCTGCTGGCGCCGACCCTGCAATATCGAGGGCGGGAGACTCTCTTCTTCGCCGGCCAGATCGTCGGCGTGGAAGGATATATGGGGAATATCGCCACCGGCCTGCTGGCGGGTTGGAACGCGGCGCGTTTGCTCCAGGGGAATGCGCCCCTGACGTTCCCGCAAACCACCCTACTGGGGGCCTTGTGCCATTACGTCACCCACGCGACCCTGGAAGATTTCCAACCCATGAAAGCCAACTTCGGCATCCTGCCGGCGCTGGACCTGCCCAGGAGGATGGACAAACCCCAGCGCTCGGCGGCCTACGCCGATCGCGCGCTCAAAGACCTCTCCGAATTCGTGCTCCTTCAGGGAGCATAAACAAGGGAAACCATGCAACGCACAAACCAGTGGAATCTCCCGTTGATCCTGGCCCTGTTAGCGCTCCTCGTTTTTGCGTCGTGGAGAGTTGGGCAGGGATTCGTACCCCTCGCCAAGAGTGAAGCGGTGTTTTCGGGCCAGAACGCGTTGGATGACGTGAAAACCCAGATGGCATTGGGGCCGCGCATCCCGGGGAGCGCGGCGCACGCCCAGATCATCGATTGGATGAAAACCGGGCTTACCCGGGACGGCTGGAGCGTGGAGATTCAAAATAGCGAGAAGCTGGGCCATCCGGTCGCCAACGTGGTGGCGAAGCGCGGCACGGGCGCCCCCTGGGTGATCTTGGGCGCACATTACGACTCGCGCTTGTGGGCCGACCAGGACCCGGACGCGCAGTTGCAGCATACGCCCGTACCGGGGGCGAATGACGGCGCGTCGGGGGTGGCCATCCTGATGGAGCTGGCTCGTACCCTGCCGAAGGATTTGGACAAGCAGGTGTGGCTGGCCTTTTTCGACGTCGAAGATAACGGGGAGATTCCGGGCTGGGATTGGCTGTTGGGATCGGAAGCTTTCGTGGATAACCTGAAAGGAAAGCCGGACGCCGTGGTGGTGATCGATATGGTGGGCGACGCCAATCTTGAAATCTACAAGGAACGCAATTCCAACCCGACCTTGACCGACGAGATCTGGAATCAAGCGGCGAAATTGGGCTACGCGGACAAGTTCATCCCCGTGTCCAAGTATTCCATGTTGGATGACCACACACCCTTCCTGCAGGCGGGCATCCCGGCCATCGACATCATCGACTTCGACTACCCGTACTGGCACACTACAGCCGACACAACGGATAAAGTGTCGGCGCAGAGCATGCAGGTGGTCGGAGACACCCTGTGGGCGTGGTTGACTTAGCCCTAGCAATTGGCAAATTTAACAACCTGGCGTAAACTATACGTACTATGCAGACTTTGGACTGTCTGAAATCCATCCGACCCGTATTGCTCGACCGCGCCGTGCAGGCCCTGGCGCATGGCACCGGGTTGCGTGAGGATTTCCGCGGCCAATTGGAGCAGTTCTTCAGCCTGTTGGAACAGGCTGTCGAAACGGGCGATGCGCAATGGATGGATTCGGTGCTCTCCTTGTGGGCTTCCTCGCTCACCCAAAGCGACCTGGAGGAGGGTGGAAGCAGCCTGACCAGGCTCTTGAAAGAAATCTTGCTGCTCACTAATGCGGTATGCCGGAGCAATTTAGGGGAAGGGGAGGCGCTCGACGTGATTGGCGCTATCCTGCCCTGCTTCGCGTACTCTTTCGAGCGGGCCGCCCATTATGAGATGGAGGTCAGGATCAATTATCTGACCGGGCAATTGGAAGACACCCGGCAAACCCTGGAGCGATTGGACCGCAGCAAATCCGATTTCATCGCCGTGGCGGCGCACGAATTGAAGACGCCGCTGACCTTGATCCAGGGCTATGCCTCCATGTTGCGGGATGCGCTGGCCTCGAAGGAGGAAAACCAGCAAGAAATCCTCTTGTTGAATGGGATCAACACCGGGACGCGCCGGCTACGCTCCATCGTGGACGATATGATCGACGTATCTCTCATCGACAACAGCCTGCTCTCCCTGAATTTCCAGCCGGTGTGGATCGACCGGCTGCTGAACGTGCTGGGAAAAGAGTTCGGCCGCTCTCTGGAAGAACGGCGCCAGACCCTCGAAGTCCATGCTTTCGAAGGCAGCGCCGAGATGACCTTCGGAGACCCGGAGCGGCTGTTGCAGGTCTTCCGCAATTTGATCAGCAACGCGATAAAATATACTCCCGATGGAGGGAGGATCGCCGTCGACGGCCGCAAGCTGCCCGGCTTCGTCGAGATCACGATCGCGGATACCGGGATCGGCATCGAGCCGGATGACCAGCAGATCATCTTCGAGAAGTTCGGCCGCCTGGGAAACACCTCGCTGCATTCGAGCGGCAAGACCAAGTTCAAGGGCGGCGGCCCCGGATTGGGCCTGCATATCGCCAAGGGCATCGTGGAATTGCACGGCGGCGCAATCTGGGTAGAATTGAGCGGCTACGACGAGGTCAATTATCCCGGCTCGATCTTCCACGTGCTCATACCCGCGCGGGTGGAGCCGCCCGATCTGAAAATCGCCAAATTATTCGCGCCGCTTATCAAGTCTGCTCAAAGCCATTAATTTCTTTACCAGGATTTAAGACCATGAACCTGAAACCCGCCGATCGAATTGCCTCCTTCAAGCCCTACTTTTTCGCTTCTCTCAACCAGCGCCTGGCCGATTTGCGCGCCAGGAATGTGGACATCATCCGCCTCGACATGGGCTCCCCGGACCTGCCCCCGGCCGATTTTATCGTGGATGCCTTGGTGGCCGGCTCCCGCCGGGCCGATGCGCACGGCTATTCGGCCAGTGGAGGCACACCTGCCTTTAGACAGGCCGTCGCCAACTATTACCAACGGCGCTTTAACGTCGATCTCGACGCCAAGAAGGAAATCCTGGGCCTGCTCGGCTCGAAAGAGGGCCTTTTCAACCTCAGCCAATCCCTGGTCAATCCCGGCGACGTAGTCCTGGTGCCCGATCCGGGCTACCCCGTTTACGCCGCAAGCGCAACGATCGCGGGAGCCGAGATCTACAGGCTGCCCCTGTTGGAAAAGAACGGCTTCCTGCCCGATCTAAAAGCCATCCCGCCTGACGTGGCGCGAAGGGCGAAGATGATGTGGCTGAATTTTCCCAATAACCCGACCGGCGCCGTGGCGCCCCTGGCCTTCTTCAAAGAAGCGGTCGAATTCGCCCGCCGCTACGAGATCCTGCTCGCCCACGATGCTCCTTACACGGACGTCTGTTTCGATGGCTTCCGCGCCCCCAGCTTGCTGGAAGTGCCGGGGGCCAAAGAAGTGGCCGTGGAATTCAACTCCCTTTCCAAGGCGTACAACATGGCCGGGTGGCGGGTGGGCATGGCGGTGGGAAATCCGCAGGCGATCAGCTATCTCAACACGTACAAGAGCCAGATGGATTCCTCGCACTTTCTGCCGGTTCTCGAAGCCAGCATCGCGGCCCTCAACGGGGATCAAGGCTGGCTGGAACCCAGGAACCAGATCTACCAGGAGCGGCGCGACCTGGTGGTCAGCGGAGTGCGAGAAGCGGGGTTATCGGTTCGCGTCCCCCCGGCGGCGATTTACGTATGGGTGCGTCTCCCGGAAGGCCAGGACAGCACGGAATATTGCACCCAGTTGCTGGAGGAGACCGGCGTAAGCACGACACCGGGCGTGGTCTATGGCCAGTATGGGGAAGGCTATTTGAGGATCTCCCTGGGGCTTGCCACTCCATTGGTGCGGGAAGCGATGAAACGCCTGGTCGAATGGAGCAAGGTGAGAACGTTAGGGGCGAGATGAGGATGTATGTCTAAAAAAGTTGCCCAGCCGACGACTCGCCCGCGAGAGCGGGCATTTCTGGTCGGCGTCGAATTGCGCGGGGAAAAGAATTCGCTGCCTCTGGAAGATTCTCTGGCCGAATTGGCCCTCCTGGCGGACACTGCCGGACTGGAGGTGGTGGGCGAGCTGACTCAACGCCTGGAACAGCCTCACCCCGATACGTTCATCGGCTCCGGAAAAGTGGAAGAGCTGCACGCTTTGGTCGAGGAGACCCTGGCCGAGGTGGTCATTTTTGACAGCGAGCTCTCTCCCCGCCACCAAAGGGAGCTGGAGAAGAGATTCGAAGATGAGGTGCTCGTCCTGGACCGCACGGCGCTGATCCTGGATATTTTTGCCCAACATGCCAACACCAGCGAGGGGTTTTTGCAGGTCGAGCTGGCGCAGTATGAATATCGACTGCCGCGCTTGACGCGCGCCTGGACTCACCTGGAGCGCCAGGCAGGCGGGGCATCCGGGAGAACCGGCGGGGTCGGCGGGGTTGGCCTGCGTGGCCCCGGCGAGACGCAGTTGGAGGTCGACCGCCGTGAAATCCGCAAGCGGATCGCTTCCTTGAAAGAGGAGCTGGAGAAAGTCCGGGCGCACCGCATGCGTTACCGCGCCCAGCGGAAGCGCTCACACATCCCGGTGGTGGCGCTGGTGGGCTACACCAACGCCGGCAAGTCCACCTTGATCAACCGGCTCGCCAGATCAGACGTCTTCGTGGCCAACCAATTGTTCGCAACCCTGGACCCAACCACGCGCAGGGTGGAGCTGCCCGGCAGCCACCTGGCCCTGTTTACCGATACGGTGGGCTTCATCCAAAAATTGCCCACCCAATTGGTGGCTGCATTCAGAGCTACCCTGGAAGAGATCGCCGAGGCGGATTTATTGGCGCACGTGGTGGATGTAAACCATCCCAACGCTTTAGCGCAGGCCGAATCGGTGCACCAGACGTTGAGCGAGATTGGCGCCGGGCATATCCCGGTGATTACCGTGCTCAATAAGATCGACCGGCTGGCGGACCCCGAAGCCGCCAGGACGACCCTGGCTAATTTCCCGAATTCTGTGGGCATCTCCGCGTTAACCGGCGCAGGTCTGACGGATTTGCTCGCCAGGATCGAGGAGGAGTTATACGAGACCTTCGTCCCGGTCAGCGTACGCCTGCCTTACCAACAGGGCCAGTTGATCTCCCTCTTCCACGAACAGGGGCAGGTGGAGTTCGTCGAGCATAGCCGGGGCGGAGTGGTCATGCAAGGGAAATTGCCCGGGCGGCTGATGGCTCGTTTTCAACCTTTCCTGGGGAAGAAAGACGCCGACCAGCCGACCAGATAGGAGACCCTGTTGGCAGCTTTTTCGTCCCTTTTGGATCGTCTCTCAGAGTTCCTGGCTCACCGGAAAGGATTGTTGCCCCTGCTGGGTATGGGGCTGGTGGTCGTCAACTTCATTCTCCAGTTCCTGCCCCTGGGGTGGTTGGCTACCAGCAATTTCTTTTTGCACCTGGGGGTAATCCTGGCCATCATCGGGTTCATGCTCGCCTGGGCATTGTGAAGCGAGCTGTGGCCGGCGATCGTCCAGGGAATGGGACGCGGACGAGCAACGGAAACGCGGAGAAGAAGAAAATAGCAGAAAACTCCATCGAGCGTGAATCAAAAAGACCGTGGGGTAACCACGGCCTTTTTTGATTCCATCCCAAGGTTACTTTTTCTTTTCTTCTTTTCCTACGGCGATGACTTCGCGGCCCTGGTAATAACCGCAGTGAGGGCATACGGTATGGGCCAGCCGCATCTCGCCGCAGTTGCTACATTGCACTATGCTGGCAGCTTGAAGAGCGTCGTGCGCGCGGCGGCGATCACGGCGTCCCTTAGAAAGTTTGCGTTTAGGTAGAGGCGGCATCCAAAACTCCTGTGTTTGATCTTTCCTACAAAGCCCGATGATTATACAGTCCTTCGCCCGAACCGTCAAGGAAACAACGGCTTTTTTAATGAATATCGATGGATCCGACGCCGGTCTCGACGTAAATGTCCACCTTATTGGCTGCGTTGGCGTAGTCTGGTGATTCGTAATACTCCCCGCTGCGCGGGAAGCGCATGGAATTGATGGAGATGCCGGAGAGTCCGCTTTGCACGCGGATGCGCCCGGCCACCGAGGCGGGAATGCGCATAGCCACTGAGGCTGCGCCGGCTTTAATCTCGGCCCGGGTATATCCGGCGTTGGCAGGGAAGGTGACGTCCGTGGAGCTGGCGCCCGTCTCGAGGTGCAGATCGGTCACGCGCAAATTAGAAAGATCGAGGTTGGTCTCGCTCGCCCCGGTCCTCAAATCCAGGCGGATGGGGATCTGGTCGTTCAGGCTAAAGGACCAGGTGTAACCGCCCGTGGGGGCAAACACCCAGGGCGTCATCCAGAAATTCTCCGCCGGGGCGCGCAGTTGAAGCACGGCCTGATCCGCGTTGCGTTTCAGCTCGCGCTCCAGCCCGCCCGAAAAGGTCCCCGACATCAGCTCGGTGGGTTGCGCGCTGCCTCTGAGCGATAGACGCCCGGCGCCATGGTGCACGTGGATCTCCACTTGAGCAATCGCATCGAGCGGAAGCGAGACCTGCTCTTCTTGCAGATTGCGCCGGCCAAAGGATACGCCCCACAGGAACCACAAACCCAACAAAATGAGGATGCTCGGCCAGAATAACCCCCATATATTCACGCTCAAGAGGTTCAGATTGTTCAACAAGAACAGCAGGCCGGCCAGGATGATGACGACGCCCCAAAAAATGTTACCCCTTCTCATGGTAAACCCTCCTTCTGGATGGTCAACGCCTGGCGAGAGCCAGGATCAGAAACAGAACCCCAACTCCGATTAAGATCACCGGCCAATACGGGCCCAGCCAGGTCAGGCCTCCCAGGAAGGCCCCAAAGATCAGAAACAGCACCAGGCTGGTCAGGATCAGGCTCAGACCCCCTCTCACCGAGCGCGAGGGTTGATCCCCAAAGAGGCCGGCGATTACGGTGCCCACGCCGACAAAGCCCGGAATGAGCGTCCAGGTGTAGGCCCAGCTTTCCCAGTTCCCGGTGGCGTTTTGCCAGTACAGCAGTCCGCCGATGCCCGCTACGATCGTGGCCGGGATGGCCATCGAGGGGGCGCCGGTGAGCAAGCCGATGACCAGCAGCGCCCCGCCCACCCCCACAATGATCATAGGCCAGGCGAAGGATTGGTTGATCCAGCTTTGAAGCCCTGGGAAGACCTGCGCGGCCAGGAACCAGGCGCCAATGATAATCAACAACAAGCCAACAGCTAATCTCGACCGATGACTTTGTGCCATCTCAACCTCCCGTGACAAGATTCTGATCGGCTAATCCTCACGAGGGCGAAGGCCCCTCGGTATTGAACGGCAGCCTCCCGCTCAACCATACCGCCATCAGGCTGACATCGTCTGAATTAGCGGCGTCTTCCGCGTAGGTCGTCTGGTAAGCCTGATTCAAAAAATCGAAGGTTTCATCCTTGGGCCATACGGTTAGAAAGCCGGGCAACCTGGTGCGGTCGGCTTCAGGCGGCAGGAGCTCCCATTCCCGCGATTTCAACAAGTCGTATACCTTAGAGCGCAAATCCTGGTTGCTCTCTGACCAGGCAAAGAGCAGGGTGGAAACCACTTCCGAGTGTTTTTCAAACGCGGGCACCAGGTTTCTGATCTTCAGCGACAGGGGGGCGCTGGCGCTGTTGCGGAAGCCGGGCACCTGAACGTAACGCTTGATCAAGCCGTTGATCTTTTTCTGATGGGCCTGGGGCAGGCTGGGCAGGGCCTTCAAGACCGCGCCAATCATCTGAAGCCGGAATTCCGAGCGCATGAACTCATTAATGGCGTTAAAAGGGAGGTACTCAAGTTTCTTGTCGTCCATAAGCGTGATTTCGTCCTCGAAAAGAATTTAAAATTCAAGCCTTCTCAATATTATCAGATAAACGCTCCAGCTCGACCATTTCAGCTTCGGCCAAACGCCAATTGAGAGCGCCGGCATTTTGCTGCACCTGTTGAAGGTTCTTCACACCGGGTATGGGGAGCGCACCCTTGCAGATCACCCAATTGAGGGCTACCTGGGCCGGGGTTTTGCCGTCGTGAGCGGCGCCGATCTTGCGCAATTGAGCGACGAGCGGCTGAATATCTTTGAGGTATTTGCGGTTGAGCCGCCGGTTCCTCAATCCTTGGGGAGGATTATCCGGCGTGTATTTGCCGGTGAGCAGCCCCATGGCCAGCGGACTGTAAGCGATGACGGTCATTCCCAGCTCGCGGCATTGGCTCAATAAACCGGATTTCTCGGCGCGCCGGTTGAGCAGGCTGAATTCTACCTGATTGGAGGCGAGGTGGATGCCCTGGTGGGCCAGGGCGTCGTAGGCGCGCTGCGTTTGGCGCCGATCGTAGTTGGATACGCCGGTTGCCGCTATCAGGTTGTTCTGAACCGCTTCGGCCAAGGCTTCCATCCAGGTCTCGATGGTAATAGGCGGCAGGGGCATGTGGATCTGATAAAGATCGACTCGCGGTTTATTCAGCCGCTTGAGGCTTTTGCGCAGGGCAGTGAGCAAGCTCCTGCGGGATAAGCGCCACGGATAAGGCATGAATTTCGTGGCCAGGGTGATCTTCTCCGTGGTCTGGCCGGTGAACTGGCCAAGAAGCTCCTCCGACCGTCCTTGTCCATAGATCTCGGCGGTGTCAAAGAAGCACAGGCCGGCTTGCAGACAGGCATCGAAGGCTTCTTTCAGGTCGACGTCTGTATACCCCCTGCCATAGCCCCAAAGGAGCCGGTCGCCCCAGGCCCACGTTCCAATGCCCATATCGACGCCTTGAAAAATGGGGTTCCTCTTCGAAGGATTGCCCTGATCGCTCATTCAATGACCTCCCCAAGGTAGATAGGCGCCGAACGGCGAGTTATTAAAAATCGATTAATAAATTCTATGCGATTATACATCTTTAATGGTGGGGTTCGGAGAAATGATGCTTTGTTCTCGATTTCATAAATTGCGCATAGCCAATAAGGGAACCAAGAATCAAGATTATGCACTCACCTGATTGCCTAATCCCTGATTAGCTGACCTCCAAAAGAACGACCCCGGTCAACTCTGACCAGGGCCGTTCGGTTCTGCCGCCTGATTTCTCGATTTCGGAAATGCAGCCTAGACGGGTGAAGGGGAGGGATCAATACTCTTCGTCTTCGTCGTCCGTCCATAACTCATCATCTTCTTCCTCTTCGCCTTCAACGTCCTCCCATTCTTCCATTTCCTCTTCTTCTTCCCACTCGTCCGCGGAAGAGGTATCTGAGGATGGAGAAAAGGTCATACAACCGGCGTCCGGATCGACCTCAATCGCTGCCGCACTACAATAACCATCATCAATGAAAACACAATCGAGGTAATGACAACGAATTCTGGCCATGGTTATCCTCCTGCTTGAGAGTTTAATAGACTATGGCTTGTTTTCAACCGTACTATAGACAATATAAAAATGGTCAGCATACATATTGCTGATAAGACGCAAAATGGACAGATTGCGTGGATCACTGCAAGCTCAAGATAGGTCAGATATGCTGAAAATAGAGTTCCGGTTAGCCCAATTCCAAAGACTATCAAGCTTCCGTTCTCATTCGCAAAATCACTTTTGCTTTCAAGGTACAACACGAACAGGATGGCAAGATAGGTAAGCGCACCTAACAGAGCCACCGGAATGCCCTGAAACTCCGAATACCGGCTCGTATTGACCGTCTGGCAATCGCCCAAGCCTTGAATACAGGCCGCTTCACTGTGGGTGAGCTTTATTCCGGTTAAATACGCCGCATCGACCAAACCGATCACGGCCAAAACGATTGAAGCGATTCTGAGCTTATTATTCGCCACCATTAATGCCCCTATTCATCCAAAATCCAGGATTCTACCTCACTCCCGGCAGGGAGCGATTTTACACCAGAAGGGATTACAAGTAAAGCGTTTGCCTGCACCAAAGAGAAAAGATTTCCCGATCCCTGGTGTCCCGTCAGCCGGGCGGTATTCTTCTTTTCGCCGAATTGGAGGATGCCCCTGAGATAACTTTCCCGGCCATCCGATTCGATGTCCTCCTCCAGAATAGCGGTCACCGAGCGCCTTTGGACGCCGGGCACCCCGGCTAAGCGGGCGAGAATCGGGTGGACGAATACCTCGAAGCATACGAACGTAGATACCGGGTTGCCGGGCAGCCCAATAAAAGGAATGTCCCGGTAGTAACCGAACGAGATGGGCTTGCCCGGACGCATATTGACGCGCCAAAACTCGATCCGCCCCTGTTCTTTGACCACGTCGCGCACGAGATCATAAGCGCCGACGCTGACACCGGCGGAAGAAATGATCAAATCAACCTGGTTATCCACCGCGCTATCCAACAAGCGCTTGATCGCATTGATTTCGTCTTTTGCGACCCCCAGGGAAAGCGGCTCGCCGCCATATTTAACCGTCAAGGCCGCGAGGGAATAGGTGTTGGCATCGCGTATTTTGCCGGGGGATAAGGATTCGTCCGGAGAGACCAGCTCGTCACCCGTTGAAAATAGCGCCAGACGAGGCGTGGCATACACCGGCACCTGGGTCACACCCGCCGTGGCTAACATGCCCACGTCCTGGGGCCGCAAGCGATGGCCGGCGGCAAGGATGGCCTGGCCTTTTTGCAGGTCCTGCCCGCGAGGTCTGATGTAATCACCTGCCTGCACCGGTCGAAGGATGGCGACAGTATTCCGCAGGGGACCGGTCTCCGCATCCTGGAGCGCATCGGTATCTTCGACGGGGACGACGGCCTCGGCCCCCTCCGGCACGAAAGCCCCGGTCATGATGCGGGCTGCCTGGCCGGGACGGAGATAGATCTCCGGGTGGGCGCCGGCGGGGATGTCGGCAACGACTTCCAGGGTGATGGGGTGCTGCGCTGAGGCCGTCGTGATATCCGCAACCCGTACCGCGAATCCATCCATGCTGGAGTTTGAGAACGGCGGCAGATCGAGCGGGGCAGAAATGTCCGCGCTGAGGACACGCCCCAAGGCTTTATCCAGGGGCACCCTGGTTGTCTTAACCGGTGAAAAATGGGACAAGAGAAGCTGGTTGGCTTCACGGACAGAAAGCAAGCCCGTCAAGGATTATCTCCCGTAACAAAATAGGATATCACTGCCTTCTCGCCGAACTTCATAGCGGAGCGAAATTATATCACCAGTTAACCAGGTTTCATGCGGTGAGCTTCCATGATGTTGGGCAAATTCTCGATGCGCGTCAGCACGCGGCTGAGCTGAGAGATGTCGCCTATTTCTACGACGAGATTAATGGCTGCCAAATTATGATTGACTTTAATGCCCACGTCAAGCAGATTGAATGTTCTCGTTCGTCAGGATATTGGAGATATCAGACATCAACCCCTGGCGATCGTAGGCCTTGATCTGCACGGGCACCGGATAAGTGGTTTGAGGCTCTCCCCAGGAGACCCTCACCAGGCGCTCGTGCTCCTCGATGCGCAGGATATTAGGGCAATCCTGGCGATGGATGGTCGCGCCGCGCCCCCGGGTAATGTAGCCCACGATCTCGTCGCCGGGCGCCGGGTTGCAGCAGCGCGCAAAGGTGGCCAGGATGCCTTTCAGGCCGACCACGGTCACGGTGTCTGACTTGCTCTTGCCGTCGCTGGAAGGCCGGGTAGCGAGCAGCGCGTCGATCTTCTCTTTATCCGTGTCGGAGAGCTTGTTGATGACCCGCCCGATAGAGACGTCGCCGCAGCCCATCCCGACGTAAAGATCGTCTATGGTGCGGTATTCGAACTCGCGCGCCAGCTTCTCCAGATCCACATCGGTGAGACCCAGACGGCGGAACTCGCGCTCCAACAGGAGTTTGCCCTGGGTAAGATTCTGCTCACGGTCTTCATGCTTGAACCATTGCCTGATCTTGGCGCGCGCGCGCTGGGTCTTTACCAGACCCAGACTGGAATTGATCCAGTCCCGGCTTGGCCCGCCTTGCTTGGCGGTGAGAATCTCCACCTGATCGCCGGTCTTGAGGCTGTAATCCAGGGTCACTAGCTTGCCGTTCACCTTGGCTCCCCGGCAGCGGTGGCCGATCTCGGTGTGCAAGTGGTAAGCGAAGTCGATGGGCGTCGAGCCGGAAGGCAGGTCGATGATGTCTCCACGGGGCGTAAACACGTAGACGCGATCCTGGAAGACGTCCGTCTTCATCCCGTCAACGAATTCTTGAGCGTCCTCCACGTCCTGGCGCCA
Organism: uncultured Chloroflexia bacterium; assembly: GCA_963702935.1. Taxonomy (GTDB): domain Bacteria; phylum Chloroflexota; class Anaerolineae; order Anaerolineales; family Anaerolineaceae; genus DAOTWA01. Next base: position 4,099,866 of record OY969772.1, on the reverse strand, counting down.
GTCCATCAGACGTCTCAGCCAGGTGACGCGCTGTTCGTAATCCTCGTCCCGCTTGCCACCTTCCTTATAGCGCCAATGGGCAGCGATGCCGTACTCGGCTTTCTCGTGCATATCCGCCGTGCGGATCTGCACTTCCAGGGGCTTGCCGTCGTCGTAGGTGACGGCGGTGTGGAGCGACTGGTAAAAATTATCCTTGGGGGCGGCGATGTAATCGTCGAACTCGTGCGGGATGGGCCGCCAGTGGGTGTGGATGACGCCCAAGGCCCCGTAACAGGCAGGGACGTCGGCCACGATCAGGCGCAGGCCGCGCAGGTCGCGTACCAGCTCGAAGGGCTTGCCCTTATCTACCATTTTTCGATAGATGGAATAGATGTGCTTGGGGCGCCCCGAAATCTCGGCCTTGATGCCGGCCTGGCTTAGAATGGTCTGCAAGCCCGTGATGATGGCCTGGATCTGTTTCTCGCGGTCGGCGCGGCGCTCTGCCAGGTTTTCGGCGATCTCCTTGTATTTCTCCGGGTTGACGTAGCGGAAGGCCAGATCTTCCAGCTCCCACTTGATCTGCCAGATTCCCAGGCGGTTTGCCAGGGGAGCGAAGATCTCCAGGGTTTCCTGGGCGATGCGGCGCCGCTTGGTCTCGGGCATGTAGCCCAGGGTACGCATATTGTGAAGGCGGTCGGCGAGCTTGATGAGAACCACGCGCACGTCTTCGTTCATCGCCAGGAAAGTCTTGCGGAGCGTCTCTGAAGTCAGATCCTTCTTGCGGGAGCGCTGGCTGGCTTCCACGGCGGTCTGAACCGGCATCCCGCCCCGGCTGGGCGGCGCTCCGTCGGGCCCGGCGGGCTCGTCTTCCAGCTCCTCTCCGGCGTGCTGGTCGCCGCGCGAGACGCGCGGCAGGTTGGTCAGCTTGGTGACGCCGTCCACCAGGCGCGCTACCTCCTCGCCGAACTCTTTGCGGATGTCGCTCAAGGTCACCGGCGTGTCTTCCACGGTATCGTGCAGCAGGCCGGCCATCACCACGGCCGGAGGCACGCGCAGCTCGGCCAGAATGGCCGCCACGGCCAGGCAGTGGGTAATATAAGGCTCGCCGGAGGCCCGTTTTTGTCCGGTATGCGCCTGTTCCGCAAAGTGATAAGCCCGGATGATCAGCTCTCGATCCATCACGGTATAATTTTCTGGCAAGTTTTCCAATAAGTTTTCGATTTTCATACAAGCCTGCTTTGACGGGGAGGGCGCAAAAAGGATCTGGCTGAAACGGGCTCGGCCTATAAAGCTATCTAACGTTATTAATCATAACAGCGAATAGTAAGCATTGCGATTAATATTCGTCATAAAATCGTTAAATTATCCTGCAACCCCTCGTTGGCTTTGTCAACAAGGGGTTGATAATAAACCGCGCAATGAGCTCAGCACCTGGGTAGTTCCCTCGAAGTGGATGGCCTGCATGCCCAGCGCCAGCGCCCCCCGGATATTCTCCGCGAAATCGTCCACGAAGGCAGCCTCGGCGGGCTGAATGTCCAACTGCCGGCAGGCGCGCCGGTAAATCTCGGTGTCTGGCTTGGCCAGGCCCTCTTCGGCGGAGATGATCATGCGATCGACGGCACTTCCCAGGCCGAATTTCTCCTCGAAGGTGCGGCGGGCTCCCGGCCAGGCATTACTCAGAATGGCAGTTTTATAGGCCGGACGCAGGCATTTGAGAAATTCAACCAGCTCACCGTCCAGGCGGTCGCCGCTCCAGAAGTCCTCTTGAAGCTCTTGCAGTGCGCCTGGCCCAAGCTGGAACTGTTTTCCAAGCTCTTGCCAGATGCGCCCTTCCGTAAGCTTCCCGAGGGTGGCCAGCCTGGCCGTCTCGGAGTTGAAGACCAGCCGGGCCAGCTCGCCGGGCGGCAAGCCCAGGCGGCTTTCCCATTTCTGCCGGCCGTCCAGGTTTTCCGACCTGACCAGGACGCCCCCAAAATCGAAGATCACGGCTCGGATGGGCATAAGACCTTCCCCTCGTCTACCGCCGGCTGGCTCGAATTCTGCTCGACCCGATGGAGCAGATTGGAGAGCGGCACTTCTTCCAACGAATGGAACAGGTAATCGGCCTGGCCGAGATCCAGGCCCTGGGTCATGGGGTTAGGAACTGCCACGCAGGTCAGGCCGGCCAATTTCGCGGCTTTGATGCCGTTCAGCGAGTCTTCAAAAGCGATGGCTTCTCCCGGCTCGAGGCCCATCTTTTGAAGGGCAGCTCGATATAGATCGGGCTCCGGCTTGACCTTCTCCACGTCGTCTTTGCAGCAAGTCACGTCGAAATAGGGGTACAGCCCAAGCCGGATGAGGTGCGAATTGGCCCACAGATGAGAAGAGCTGGAAGCCAGCCCTACCTTCAGCCCCGATTTTGCGGTATCCCTGAGGTAGGCTTTCACCCCCGGCAAGACGGGTTGGCGAGCGATCAGGTCGTCGGCGATCTTCCTTTGGAGCGTGAGAACCATTGACTTGCTTTCAAGTGGAGTCCCTAACAGACTCTCCAGGTATTGAATGGGGTCAAAGGCATCATAAGATGCACCGATACAATCCACCCATTTGGACAGGGGGAGGTCAACGTGATAATTGTGGTAGATCTCCTTCCAGGCCTGGTATTCTGGCACTTCCGTGTCCAGAATGAGACCATCGAAGTTGAAAATTAATCCTTTTATGTGCAATGGAAAACCCTCATCAGAAAATTGCGTGTGGTATTGGTATAGCTCAGCGGAGCCGGAATGTAGCAGCTCCGCTGAACTTGAATTATAAAGCAGTCTTTCGGTTAAGGCTACTTGTGCTCTAAAACGGGAATTGGTATTGGGTAAGCCCGAATTCGGTCTGGAGAGCCTTCAGATCGCGTTGCAGGTCGGGGATGATCGGCACGCCGTGCTCGCGAATATATTTTTCCTTTTCGAACTCTTTTTCGCCGGCCGTATAAATCCTGGTCTGCCCGGGAGCCTTGCGAGAATTGCGCAACTCCCGCAGAATGTCGCCGGTGTTCGTCTTGAACTGGCCCAGGGAGACGAAGCTCTCGATGTTGATGGCCATGAAAAAGTGGCCCACCCGGAACGGCTGGCGATTGCCCTGGCTGTCGAATCCGGTTAACCCGTGCAGGAAAGCGCCCGTCTGTAAAGAAGCGGACAGGATCTCCACGATGGTAGCCAGGCCGTAGCCTTTATGTCCACCCAAAAGCTCGCCGGCGCCGCCGATGGGAAGCAGAGCAGCTTCATCCTTGGAGAACCCGGCGAGGATTTTATGGCTGTCTGTGGCAAAATTGCCCTCCTGGTCGATGACCCATCCCTCCGGAACGGCTTCATCCTCCCGGGCGAGCACTTCGATCTTGCCGCGCTGGGCGATGGAGGTGGCGGCATCGAAGAGGAACGGGCATTCCTCGTCGGTCGGCGCGCCGAATGCGATTGGGTTGGTGCCGAGCAACGGCTGCACGCCAAAAGTGGGGGCAATGGTAGGGCGGGCGTTGGTGAAGCTCATCCCGATCATGCCCGCCTCGATGGCCATACGCACGTAATAACCGTCGATGCCGAAATGAGTGGAGTTGCGCACGGCCACCGAGCCCATGCCGTAGGTCTTGGCCTTTTCGATGGCCAGCTTCATTGCCCGCACGCCGATGACGTGGCCCATGCCGTGGTTGCCATCCACGACGGCCGTGGCGGGACCTTCGCGGACGATTTCGAAACGGGTGACCGGCTTTTGAACTCCAAGCTTGATGCGGTCGACGTACATCTTCAGGCGCTGGACGCCGTGCGATTTGATGCCGCGCAAATCCGAGGCGATCAGAACATCGGCGCAGACTTTAGCGTCTTCCGGGGGAACTCCGGATTTCTCGAAAACGTCGATCATGAACTGGTGCAAGGTGTCTACGGGTATAGAATAGGTTTGGCCCATTTAATCCTTCCTCCTGCTGATAAGCGATTAAGTGATTCTACTAATATCCCTGCCCGGAGTCAATTTTGCGTCCGCATTAATCACTTGAACCGGCATTAGATGATAGAATTATCAGGGAATACCCTGCATGAAATCATTCGATTCTTAGCGATCTTTGCGGTTCATAAAGTTTTCTGAAGGAGTTCCATCATGAAAAGGATTGCTGTATTGACGAGTGGTGGGGACGCTCCGGGAATGAATGCGGCTATTCGCGCAGTCGTCCGTACCGGTGTGATCAAGGGTTGGGAGGTCTATGGCGTACGCCAGGGCTACTCCGGGCTGATCGCAGGCAGCATTTCCCCGCTTGGACCGCGTGACGTGGGCGGCATCATACAGCGTGGTGGAACGATCCTGGGTAGCGCCCGGTGTTCCGAGTTCAAAACGGAAGAGGGCCAGATCAAAGCTATTCGCACCCTCAACCAGTTTGGAATCGACGCCCTGGTGGTGATCGGCGGGAATGGCTCGCAAACCGGGGCCTGCGCGCTTTCTAAGCTGGATTACCCCGTGGTGGGGATAGCCTCCACGATCGATAACGATCTGTATGGCTCGGAGATTACCATTGGCGTTGATACGGCTCTGAACATCGCGCTCGAAGCCATCGATCGCTTGAAGATCACGGCTTCTTCCCACCAACGAGCGTTCATGATCGAAGTGATGGGACGGAATTGCGGCTACCTGGCGCTGATGTCCGGCATCGCCGGCGGGGCCGAAATGGTGATCATCCCGGAAGTGGATATCGATCCGGAAGACGTGGCGGTGATGCTGCGCTCTTCCTACGAGAAGGGCAAGGCCCACGCCTTGATCGTGGTGGCCGAAGGGGCGAAGTATAATGCGGCGGCGCTGTCCCAATTTTTCACCGAGCACCGCGAGCGCCTGGGCTTCGAGCTCAGGTCTACCACGCTGGGCCACGTGCAGCGTGGCGGCGAGCCGGGGGCCTTCGACCGCATCCTCGCCAGCCGGCTGGGCGCCGCGGCGACTGAATGCCTGGAACGCGGCGAGTATGGAATGCTGGTGGGCCTGCAAAAGAGCGAGATCCTGCCCACTCCACTGACCGAAGTCGTCGCCAACAAAAAAGTGCTGGACCCGAAGATGATCGAGCTGGCCCGCATCCTGGATTAACTCTTTCTACAGGTATTTCTTTTTATGGATTACGATAAGCAGATTGCATCACAGCTAAATATTGCCACAAAACAAGCTGCCGCCACCATTGAGCTTCTGGATGGCGGCAATACCTTGCCGTTTATCGCCCGCTATCGCAAGGAAATGACGGGCGGTCTGGATGAGGAGCAAATCCGCTCGATCCAATCCTGGCTGGAAAGCCTGCGCGCCCTGGACGAGCGGCGCGAAACGATCCTGCATTCGATCCAGGAGCAGGGCAAGCTGACTCCCGAGCTGCAAGCGCAGCTTATGGCAGCCTCCACGCGCACCGTGCTGGAAGACCTCTACCAGCCCTATAAGCCCAAACGGCGCACACGAGCCAGCATCGCCCGCGAAAAGGGTCTGCAGGGACTGGCGGAGCTGATCCTGCAACAGCCCCTGGCGAACAAGACCGTCGCGCAATTCGCGCAAGCCTACCTGGGCGAGCAGGTCCCGACCGTAGAGGAGGCCCTGGCCGGGGCGCGCGACATCGTCGCCGAGACGATCAGCGACAACGCGAGCATCCGCCAGGAAGCGCGCGAAAAAGGGTTGCGTTGGGGGCTGCTACACACCGAAAAGACGAGTGAGGCAGAGGACCCGCGCCGGGTCTACGAGACTTATTACGAATTCGAGGGGCGCGTGGACCTCTTGCGCCCACACCAGGTGCTGGCCATCAACCGGGGAGAAGCCGAGAAAGTCATCCGGGTGAGCGTGCTCTTCGCCGAGCGGGATTGGCGCAACCCGATCGAAAGGGTTTATCGCAGCGACCGGCGTTCCCCCCTGGCAGAGCAGCTCGAATTGGCCATCGCGGATGCCGGCGAGCGCCTGCTCCTGCCGGCTATCGAGCGCGACATCCGCCGCGCGCTTAGCGAGCGAGGGGAAGCCCACGCGATCTCTGTTTTTACGGAAAACCTGAGGGCCTTATTGAGCCAGCCGCCCCTGGCCGGGCACGCCGTCCTGGGGATGGACCCCGGCTTCCGCACGGGCACCAAGCTGGCCGTGGTAGACCCTACCGGGAAGGTGCTGGAGACGGCCACAATTTACCCGCACGAGCCGCAAAAGCAATGGGACGCGTCTCTCAAGACTTTGGCGACGCTGATCGAGCGCTATGGGGTGACTTTGATCTCTATCGGCAACGGCACGGCCTCGCGCGAGACCGAGAAGCTGGCTGCCGAATTGATCCACGGGGCGCCGGGCGTGCATTATCTCATCACCAATGAAGCCGGCGCCAGCGTTTACAGCGCCAGCCCGCTGGCGCGCGCCGAGATGCCCGACCTGGACGTCAGCTTGCGCGGCGCAGTTTCGATCGCGCGCAGGGTCCAGGATCCCCTGGCCGAGCTGGTCAAGATCGACCCGAAATCGATTGGGGTGGGTATGTACCAGCACGACGTGGATCAAAAACGCCTGGAAGCGGCCTTGACCGGGGTGGTGGAAAGCGTGGTCAACAACGTGGGCGTGGACGTGAATACCTCCTCCCAGGCCCTGCTGGCTTACGTTTCCGGCATCGGGGCCAGGCTGGCCGAGAACATCGTCGCTTACCGGGACGCGAACGGCCCCTATAAAAATCGGATGGCTTTGAAGAAAGTCTCCGGGCTGGGGCCGAAAGCTTTCGAGCAATCCGCCGGTTTCTTGCGGATGCGCGGCGGCGAGGATCCCCTGGACGCCAGCGCCATCCACCCGGAAAGTTACCCGGTGGCGCGGGCGGTTTTGAAGCGCGCGGGGATCGATTTCGGAATGCTGGTCTCTCAGCGCATTCGAGCTATCGAGGCTTTGAAGTCGACAGTTTCGATAGAGCGGCTTGCCAAAGACCTGGGCACGGGCGCGCCTACCCTGGCGGATATCCTGGAGCAGATCGCCCGCCCCGGCCGCGACCCGCGCGAAGACCTGCCCGCGCCGGTCTTGCGCAGTGACGTGCTCTCGATGGAGGATCTCCTGCCCGGCTTGCAGCTCAAGGGCACGGTGCGCAACGTGGTGGATTTCGGCGCCTTCGTGGATATCGGGGTCAAGCAGGATGGGCTGCTGCACCGCAGCCAGCTCCCGCAGGGCCAGGCGTTGAAGGTGGGCGACGTCATTCAGATCGAGATATTGAAAGTGGAGAAAGAGCGCGGCAGGATTGCCCTGGGGTGGGTGGATTAGAACCAGGCGAAAGCTCTAAACCACGAAGGACACAAAGGACACCAGGTTTTTTGAAGCTTTTTTCAATTTCTTGGTGTGCTTTGTGCCCTTCGTGGTGGAAACCCTCACCCTGAACGAATGTTATTTATTCTCAGGCGAGCGCAGATAGGCCTCGATAAAGCCGTCGATCTCCCCGTCCAGCACGCTCTGCGCGTTGCCGACTTCGTATTCCGTGCGGTGGTCCTTGACCATCTGGTAGGGGTGCAGCACGTAAGAGCGGATCTGGCTGCCCCATTCGGCTTTGGTGTATTCCCCACGCAGCTCGGCGAGCTGTTTCTCTTGCTCCTGGCGCTTTATGTCCAGCAGCCTGGCGCGCAGCACGCGCATGGCGTTCTCGCGGTTCTGCATCTGCGAGCGCTCGTTCTGGCAGGTGACCACCATGCCGGTGGGCAGGTAGGTGATGCGCACGGCGGTGGCGTTCTTCTGCACGTTCTGGCCGCCGGCGCCGGAGGAGCGGAAGACGTCGATGCGGATATCCTCCGGGTTGATGGTGATCTCCGCGTCGCTGTTGTCCACTTCCGGGAGCACCTCGACCAGCGCGAAAGAGGTGTGCCGCCGGTGGGCGGCGTCGAAGGGCGATAAGCGTACCAGGCGGTGGACGCCCTTTTCGGCGTGCAGGTAGCCGTAGGAGTAGCGTCCGCTCACCGCGATAGTGACGCTCTTGACCCCGGCTTCTTCCCCTTCGGTCAAATCCAGGATGTCCGTCTGGTATTGATGGTTCTCCGCCCAGCGCAGGTACATGCGCTCTAACATGGCGGTCCAGTCCTGGGAATTGGTGCCGCCCGCGCCGGCGTGGATGGCCAGGAGCGCGTTGCCTTTATCGTAGGGACCGGCGAGCAGGGCGCTCAGCTCGCGCCGACTCAGCTCCGCTTCGAGCGAAGAGACCTCGCTCTCCAATTCCCCTCTCAGGCTCTCATCGCCCATGCCGGCCAGCTCGAGGGCGTCTTCGACGTGCCCTTGCAGCGTCTTCCACGAGGTGATCTCGTCGCGCAACTCCGCCAGCGCCTTCATGACTTGCTGGGCGCGCTCGCGGTCATTCCACAAGGCGGGGTCCTGGGATTGTTGTTCTAGATTTTTTAGCTCAGCTTCTTTGGATGGTAAGTCAAAGATGCACCTGTAAGGACTGGATGCTTTCCTTGCTTCTTTGCAGGCGCTCGATCAGATCTTGCATGAAATTCCTCCACTAAATTATAAATCGGCCAGGATGCCGTCGATGAATGCATCGCGGTCGAAGTATTGCAGGTCGTCGGGCTTTTCGCCCAGGCCGGCAAACAGGATGGGCAGGTCGAGCTCATCCTTGATAGCAAAGGCCATCCCACCCCTGGCCGAAGAGTCCAGCTTGGCCAGAATCACGCCGTTCACCTGCACGGCTTCCTTAAAGGCCCGCGCTTGCAGCAGGGCATTCTGACCGGTGGTGGCGTCCAGCACCAGCCAAGTGGCGTGCGGCGCGCCGGGGAGCGCTTTGGATACCACCCGATGCACTTTTTTCAGCTCTTCCATGAGGTTGTAGCGCGTGTGCAGCCGGCCGGCGGTATCCACCAGCACGATGTCCGTCTTGCGCGCCAGGGAGGCCTGGATGGCGTCGTAAGCCACCGCGCCCGGGTCGGCGCCGGCCTGCCCGGCGATAACCGGGATGTCAAGGCGCTCTCCCCACACCTGAAGCTGGTCCACGGCGGCGGCGCGATAGGTGTCCGCTGCCACCATCATCACCCGCTTGCCCTCGTTGGAGAGCTTCTTGGCCAGCTTGGCGATGGTAGTGGTCTTGCCGGAGCCGTTCACGCCCACCATGAGCACCACCGCCGGGCGCGCTTCGAATTCCAGTGGGGGAGGGGGAGCCAATCTGGAGCGCAGCTCGTCCCTCAAGGTATCTTTCAGCTCATCTGCCTGGGTGATGCCTTCCTGGATGACTCGCTGGCGCATGGCGTTGAGGACGGATTGCGTCGTCTCCACGCCCAGGTCGGCCTGGAGCAACAGGGCTTCCAGGTCATCCCAGGTTTCCCGGGTGATCTCACTGGCGCCCAACAGGTTAGAAATCCGCCCAAAGGCGGTTTTGCTCGTGCGCGAGAGCCCTTCTCGCCATTTATTGAATAGCTCGGCCATAGGGGGAGATTATATCATGAGACCCTAAGGATCTGCGTCTATCCCGGGTCTTTGGGGTCTCCGCTGGCCAATTGCCCGCAGCCGGCCTGGATCTCGATGCCACGCCGCAGGCGAACGGTGCAGGGGATGCCGTTCTCCTCTAACGTCTGGCGGAAGGCTTCCGCCCGCTCTCGGCTGGTGGCCTTGCCCTCGTATTTGCGGGTGGGGTTGAGAGGAATCACGTTCACGTGGCATAGCAAGCCCCGCAATTTTTGGGCCAGCTCGCGGGCCACCTCTTCGCCGTCGTTGACGCCTTGAATGAGCGCCCATTCGAAGCTGATGCGCCGGCCGGTGTGCTGCACGTAATAACGGCAGGCCGCCAGCAGCTCGTCGAGCGGATATTTGCGATTGATGGGCAGCAAGGCGGAACGCTGTTCATCTTGGGCGGCGTGGAGCGAGATGGCCAGATTGACTTGGCGCTTCTCATCGGCGAACTTGCGGATCATGGGGATCAGGCCCACCGTCGAGATGGTGAAACGGCGAGCGCCCAGGTTGAATCCGGTTGCGTCATTCAGCCGGTCGATGGCCGCCAGGGTGGCGGCATAATTATGGAAAGGCTCGCCCATGCCCATGACGACCACGTTGGTGACTTTTTCACCCTGCGCCTTGAGAAGACGGGCGTAATACACCACCTGTTCGACGATCTCGCCGCTGCTGAGGTGGCGCTTGAAGCCCATCTGGCCGGTGGCGCAGAACACGCAGCCCATGGCACAACCGGATTGGGTGGAGATGCACAGCGTGCGGCGGCGCTCGTAACGCATGAGCACGGCCTCGATGGCTCTGCCGTCCGGCAGGAGGAACAACGTCTTTACCGTTTCGCCGTCCTTGGAGACCAGCACCTTGTCCGGCCGGAGGGAGGAAAAGGACAGCGCATCTTTTAATTGCTCCCTCAAAGCGGCCGGCAGGTTGGTGAATTCCTCGGGCGTTCCCCAGAGCTGCTGATAGAGACCCGCCCAGATCTGCCCGGCGCGGTAGGCCGGTTGGCCCCAGGCGCTCAACAACTCCGCCAGTTGGGGCAGATCCAGGTCGAAGATCAAGGGTTTTTCGGCTGGCATGGGGTTTTACCCGGCCCCGACAATGGCAGCCAGGTCGGGCGCGATGAGGTCGACGCGAGGCGTCCAGGCCCTGGCTTGCTCTTCCGTCGTGACCCCCGAGAGGACCACGGCGGTCTTGCAGCCTGCATTTTGGCCGCCGGCAATGTCAGTCTCCAGGCGGTCGCCGACCACCAGGGTTTCCTGGGGTTGGGCGCCCAGGCGTTGCATGGCGGCATTGAACGAGGCCGGGCTGGGCTTGCCGATCACGATGGCTTTAGTAGCCGAAGCGATCTCCAACGCGCCGACGATCGAGCCGGCTCCCGGGATTTGCCCATCCGGGGTCGGCAGGGAGTGGTCCGTGTTGGTGCCGATGAGAGTGGCTCCCTTGCGCACTAATAGCGTGCCTGCCTTCAACTTCTCGTAGGTGAACTCGCGGTCGAGGCCGGCAACGACTGCCAGAACGTCCTTGTCTGCGTGCACGAAGCCCTGTTCTGCCAGCGCTTCGTGCAGTCCCACTTCGCCGACGACGTACACACGCCCCCCCTGGGGATACTTATGCTTCAAATAAGATGCGGTGGCGATGGCAGAAGTAATCAATTGCCAGGGCTCCACGTGTACGCCAAAGCCGGCCAGCTTATCCAGGTAAAAATCGGGCGAGCGGGTGGAGTTATTCGTCACCAGCATCACGCGCAAGCCCAGCGCGTGCACGCGGGCAAAGATGGCCGGCAAATCTCCGATTGGCTCAGACGCTTTCCATACGACCCCATCCATATCCAGGATCAAGGCGCGGATAGGGGGAGGGCTCAGCTTATCCAGCATGATGGTCTCCAGAATAACGAGCCGGACAGCAATGTGCGCTATCCGGCTCACGGTTTCGGGGTCAAAAAGCAGATTTGATCACGAGGTTATTGTTGTGGGTGAAGCACCTGGTCGATGAGGCCATATTCCACGGCCTGGTTGGCGTCCAGGTAGAAATCGCGCTCGGTATCGCGCTCGATCTCTTCCAGGGTGTGCCCGGTAGATTCGGACATGATCTTGTTCAGGCTGGCTTTCAAGCGCAAGATCTCACGCGCCTGGATCTCGATATCCGAAGCCTGGCCCTGGGCGCCGCCCAAAGGCTGGTGCATGTGGATGGTGGCGTGCGGCAGAGCGTAGCGCTGTCCCTTGGCGCCGGCGGCCAGCAGAACGGTGCCGAAGGAAGCGGTGACACCCACGGCGACCGTGCTGATCTTATTGGGGATCATTTGCATGGTATCGTAGATGGCCATGCCGGCGTAGATCTGCCCGCCAGGCGAGTTGATGTACATCTGAATGCCCCGCTCGGGATCTTCCCGGCTGAGGAAGAGCAATTGCGCCACAATCACATTGGAAACCTGGTCGTCGATGGGAGTTCCCAGGAAAATGATTCTCTCTTTCAATAAGAGCGAATAAATATCATAAGCTCTCTCGCCACGCCCCGAGGTCTCGATGACCATCGGGATCACTGATTCGATCTTTGGTAATGACATAGGACAACCTCCAGTTTTGGTCCTGAAACTGCACTGATAAAAACTAATCCTCTGCGGCCTCTTCGGCCCCTTCCTGCGAAGCAGGTGCTTCTTCAGCGGGCTGCGACGCGGGCTCTTCGCTGGCGCTGCCGGGGGCTTCGGCAGGAGCCTCGGCGAGCTCGGCAGCCGGTTCTTCTTTTCCTGCTTCTGCTTCTGTTTGCGTTGCTGCCTCGGCTTCGGCTTTTTCTGCCTCTCCGGTGGCGATGGCTCTCAATCTCTCCTGCACACGCCGATTCATCACCCGCGCGAAGGCTTCCATCGCGATGGCATTGGCCAATTCCTTGGATGACAATTTCTTCTGCGCCTCTTTGAAGGACTGGGTGCTCATCAGATCGCTGTACGTATTGGTGAATTCCGTCTGAATATCATCGTCCTTGACTTCGATCTTTTCAAGGCGGGCCACCTCGTCCATCAATAAGGAACGCTCCAGACGGCGCTTGGCCACCGGGGTGATCTCTTCTGCCAGGAAAGTCTCTTTATCCTTTTCGCGTACCTTCAGGTAAGTCTCCAGATCCATATTCTGGCGGGCCAGGTCGGCCTCGACGCTGCGCAGCACTTCCTCGTTCTCGTCTTGCAGCGCCTGGGGCGGATACTCGATTTGGGCCTGCTCGCCGATCTTGTCGAGCAACTGGCTGAAGTAATCGCGGTCGTATTCTTCGTGGGCGCTCTCTTCCAGCCGCGTGCGCACCGAGCTGCGCATCTCTTCCATGTTGTTGAAATCGCCCGCGGTTTGGGCGAATTCGTCGTTCAGCTCCGGCTGTTTGAGCAGCTTGACGGACTGGACGTTTACGGTGAAATCTACTTCCTTGCCACTCAAATCGCCATATTTGTTGTCTTCAGGATAAGAGTGGCTCAACGTCTTGACGTCCTCGGCGGACAGGCCAATGAGCTGCCAGGAAAATCCTTCAAAGGGCCATTCTTCCCCTTCGGGATTCTTCTCTTCGGGCGAGCGGACGATCACCTGAATGGGAGTCTCCTTGACGATCTCAGCCTCTTCGCCCTCGGCAGGGTGGGCGAGCTTCCCGACCAGGGTTCCGAAGACCAGGTCGCCTTCCTGGGCGGGGCGCTCGAGCGGCTCCACGGTGGCGTAAGCCCGGCGAAGATTGACGAAGAACTTGTCGACTTCTTCTTCGGATAGCGGCTCAGGCTCGTAGGGTAAGCGCACGGAGCGGTAATCCTTCAAGTCCACGACGGGCGCCAGGGGCACGACGAAAGCCAGAGTCAGCGGGTCGTAGCTCACCACGTCTTCCAGCTTGCCGGGGCCGCCCGGGTCGATCTTGGCTTCATCCAGTACCTTGGGATAAATATCGTCGATGATCATCTCGATAGCTTCGTTCTGGATGGCTTCCTCGCCAACGATGCGCTGCACGATGTTGTAGGGAGCCTTTCCAGGACGAAAACCGGGGATCTTGGTCTCAGAAGAAATCTTCCGGGCTGCCTGGTGCTTGAATTTTTCGAATAATTCCTGTTCCAGTTCAGTGATTAGCTTTACCTGGTGATCTTCACGAGCTTGGGTTTCGATTTTCAACGTATTTATCCTTAAGGTGAATTAGACTAAAAAATCGTGTAGGGAAGGAGGGACTTGAACCCTCACGCCTTTCGGCACATGATCCTAAGTCATGCCTGTCTGCCAATTCCAGCACTTCCCCAACGGAAAAATTATAAGCGAGAGCAGGATTGCCGTCAATAATCGGATATAATAGCGGGGTTCGATTTCTATCTTTCGGGGTGAAGCTATCGCCCTATGTCTGGTGGAGGTTCGGTTGGGGAAGGTTTACAATCCAGATAGCGCCGGGAAAGAACGCACCTGCATGTGTAAAGGCGTGGTCCTGGCTATTCGAGAGCTGATGAGGCAGGCGCAACCGGACGACCACAGCCGTGACCTGGCCGCTTTTATCGCGCTGGCTTTGATCAAGATTGGGGAGTCCATCGACCCTTCGGTGACCGCCTGGGAAAAGCGGGGATACTGGGTGAAAGCCGACCGGTTCCGCATGGAATGGTCCTGGGCGGAGCGCCTGGGGCAGACCATGCGCCAGGCGGTTCTGGAAGATGATTGGGGCATGGTAGCCGCGACCGCCGCTCAGGTGGCCCAAAAGCTGATGAGCGTGCAGGTTTCCGAGCGTCACCGCCTGGGCGCCCCGTGGATGGGCGCCTGGAAGGACCTGCAAAAAGCGCGCGTGTGAGCCAGAAGCGCTCGCGCATCTCTTCCGGCGTAGAACAAAAGTACCAATACTGCGCATAGGTGTACGCTAGCATCCCAATTGCGTTTTCTCTTCGTCTGAATTGGCCGAGAGTTGGCATAACTGCGGATCTATTTGGTTATTAAAGAGCAGATTAGATCATAATATAGCCTGTCCGTATTTGATTTGCGTTAGAATGGCAGGCGAACTTTGGCGGCAACTGGCGCCCATGTTGTGGGGCGGGGAGCTACTTAACCCTGATTTTTAAATCAGGTATAATGCTATACTCTTGGTATGCTCAAAAGCTCATTGTCTCCGAAGGCCAGGGAAGTGATTATTCAAGACGCCATTCACCGGGATCTGACCACCGCGCGGCGGGCTGTTTTGCTTGATCTCCTATGGAATGAGCGATTTCTAAGCCGGGCACAATTGATCGCGCGAGTTGAGCAGAAGTTAGGGGCGGATTGCTTCGGAAGGCTCGCCTGGAAAGATAATTTTTACCGGGACATGCGCGTCGTGAAGCAAGCTTTCGCTGTGGTCGGGCTTCACCTGGCATTCAGTCGAAGCAAGCAGCGCGGCGGTTATTACCTTTTAGGCCTGCCGGCTTTATCTCCAGAGCTCAAGCGCTTATTAGAAAGCAGCTCAGCCGAAGTGGACCGGCGCCAGATCGATATTTATCACCGGCTGTCTCCAGCAGATCGGTTTCGTCAGGGGTGTGTGATCAGCGATACGGCCCGCCATGTGGTCGCGTATCGAATCCGCCAGGAGAATCCTGGGATCAGCCCGGCGGAGGCCAACCGTTTGGCTTTGCAAAGGGCCTATTCGCAATAAATTCAAAACCTCTGAATAACTAAAAAAGGCATTGACTTTAGGTGCGCGGCGTGCTATGATCTAGGCAGATTTATGCTTTTGATAATATAACTTATCAAAAGCATAAATGAGGAAAAGCCTTCATGCCGCCTGAACCGTCCCCTATTAGCATTACCCAAGCCATTGACGCCTTCCTGGACGGCGTGCGCATCTCGCGCAGCGCCAACACGGTGCGCACCTATCGCAACGCCATGAACACGCTCGTCGCCGTCCTGGCGCTACACCACCTCCCTGCCGAGGAAACGCCCCCTACTGCGCTACCTGAAGACGCCGCGATCTGGCTGGTCAATTTCCTGAGCCACAACGCGCCTACCACCGAGCGCCTGTATCTGGCCGCTCTGACGGCCTTCTTCGAGTTCCTGGCCGCCGAGCGCCTGGCTGCGCCTAATTTGCCGCGCCTCAAGCTGCTGATCCGCCAGCGCGCCCGCCGGCCCGGCCAGCGCCTGCCGCAATTTCCGCGCAATGACATCGAAATTATCATAAATTATATGATAAATATCATAAATAATCCGGTGGAGGACGAAAATTCCCGCCTGCGCGAGCTGCGCGACCGGGCCTTCCTGATCACCCTGGCGGACACCGGCCTGCGCGTGCACGAGGCCTGCGCCCTGCGGCGCGGCGACGTGGATTGGAACGAGGGCCGGGCGGTGATCATCGGCAAGGGCAACAAACAGGCCGTGGTGCGCTTCTCGGAAAGGTCGCTGAAGGCCCTCCAGGAGTACCTGTCCGCCCGGCAGGCGCTGGACGGGGCCAGCGGGCGGCCTCTATCGGCCCTGCCGCTCTTCGCCCGCCACGATAAAGGCGCGGGCAAGAAGGTCAAGCCCATTACCACGGCTACCGGGCGCAACATCGTGGACGATTGGTCGAAGATCATCCTGGGAGAAAACGCGAGCGGCAATATCACGCCCCACTCGTTCCGGCATTACTTCGTCACGACTGTGCTGCGCGCCTCGGGGAACCTGAAGCTGGCCCAGGAATTGGCGCGCCACACCAGCATCGCCGTAACGCAGCGCTACGCGCACCTGGCCGACGACGAGCTGGATGAGGGCTATCACGAGATCTTCAATACGAAATAACGAAATCACTTCTCCAGGTGCCTGGCTCTCCCAGGCACCTGGTTCATGACTACCGCCCTACCGCTACCGCACTATTAGCGGCAAGAAAATATACTTCCGGACGTTCGTCATGCGGTATACCCCCGCTTCGAGGGTGGTAACGTTCTGCGTGCTGATTTCCCGCCGCGTCCACCTGCGTCTCCAGCGCCTCGCCGCCCGGTGTGCCCACGTAGATCACGGTGCGCTCATTGCTGCGGCCCACCGCCAACGCATTGATCCCGGTCGTGCCCAGCGCGCCTTCCGCTCTCTGCCAGGAAGTCCCCCCGTCGTACGAGTAGGCCAGCCCGTCCCCGGCGATGTACACCGTATCGCTGCCTGGGACGAAGGCGATTTGCTGGGGGAACATGGGCATTGGAGCCTCGTCCCAACCCTGGCCTCCGTCCGATGAAACCAGCCTCCCTACGTAGACGCGGTAAGGCGCCACCGGTTCCACGGCGATGGGCCCCCCAAGCCGGGCGCCGTCGTCTTTGAGGAGGGTCGCCCAGGTCAAGCCGCTATCCGTGCTCTTCAGGATCTCGTGGTCGCCGGCGGCGTAGACCACCCCTCCATCGTGCGGATCGAAGGCCAGGGATCCCAGGTTATTGACCGCATGGCCCACCTGGCCGGCCAGGTCTACCCGCTGCCAACTGTCCCCGTTATCCAGGCTGCGGTAGATCTCGCTGACGTACTGATCTGTGGTCAGGGTACGGTTGCCGATCACCGCGACCAGCAGAAGCGTATCTGGCTGCTGGGGATCGGCCTTCAAAACGCCGGGCATGTGGAACGAATCGGTGAACCCTGGCACAGGGTCGAGGCTCACGCGGCTCCAGGCGCCGCCCTGGTCGTTGCTGATGTAGAGCTGCGGGCCGTACCCCAGCACGTCATTCCCGTGCGAGCCTGCGAAGACGCGCTCCCCGCTCACCGCCAACATGCTGGTGATGGGCCGGGTGCCGGAGCTGGCCGGTTCCAGGGACGAGAAGGTCCAGTTCTGGCCGCCGTCCTCGGAGACGAAGATGCCCGGCCAGCCGTTCTCGACGATCTTGGCGTACACGCGGGCCGGGTCCGCCGGGGCGATCTCCAGGCAATCCGGGGACATGGCGTGCAGCCCCTGGCTCATGGGAGTCCAGGTAGCCTCGCCCCAGTTGGGGGCGCCGGCGTCGGTCGTCTTCTGCACCCCGTACTGCTCGTCGGCGATATAGAACGTTTTCTGCTGGCTGTCCCAGGGGTCCAGGGCCAGCCAATAGCCCGGTTTGCCCGTCGCGGGCTGGAACAGCACACTGTTGGCGCCGCCGTCAGT
The DNA here is from genome assembly GCA_963702935.1 of uncultured Chloroflexia bacterium. Lineage (GTDB taxonomy): Bacteria > Chloroflexota > Anaerolineae > Anaerolineales > Anaerolineaceae > DAOTWA01. The sequence continues at coordinate 4,082,451 of OY969772.1, read as the reverse complement.
CAAGATCCAGCCGTTGTCCCATTGGGTGCCCATATAAGCCGTGCTCGCATCCAGGAACCCCAGGTTTTTGGGATAGCTCTCTACCGGCCAGGGCACCTCGGTAAGCGTATGTTCCGGGGACGCCAGATCCATCTTGACGATGTGGGCGGCAGCGGATACCGAGAAGTGGGTCGTGATCCACAGCTCGTTCGTCTGGTAGGGGTTGACCTTCAAGATGCCGATGCTCTCCAGTACCTTGGAGCTTCCGATGCGCTGCCAGGACGCCCCCCCGTCATCCGATTGGTACAGGTTGCCGTCGCGCGTACCCAGGTAAATCGTGCTTCCCGAGAACTCCAGGGCGGTGACGTGGGTATCGCCGGGGAGCAGGCCCGTCTCGGCTGCCTCCCAGGTCTGGCCGTAGTCCTCCGAGCGCAGCAGGCCAGAAGGGTCGCCGCTGCCGGCCGGGATTTCCGCCGTGGCCAAGAAGAGGGTGCCGGCCTCGGCGGGAGCGGGGAAAGCCTGGGTGTACACACCCGGATACCTGTCCGTACCCGGCCAGAGGGAATCCTCCAGCATGTCGCGCCAGGTCGCCCCGCCATCTGTGGATTGCAGGGTATTGAGGTACAGGTAATTGGGATCGAGCGGGTCGTAGGTGAAGAACTGGCCGCCAGCATGTCCGACGGTTTCCCAATGCGCCGCGTAATCTGTGGAGCGGTAAACGGCCGAGGTAGCCTCCGAATGCGCATAGAGCAGCCCGGGAGTGGTGGGGATGGGGATCACCGTGCGAACCGGCCCTCCGTCCATTGCGTTGGAGTTCCACTGGCCTACCCCCTGGGTCACGGTGAAGGCGGAATCCAGGGTATCTTCATCCCCGTTGGGGTTGGCCACGCGCAGGCTATACACGCCCGCCTCCAACCCCCAGGGCACCAGAGCGCTCAAGGTGCTCTCATTCACCCATTCCACCTGGGGCAAGGGGATCTCCCCTAAAAATACCTGGGGAACGCCTCCCTCGTTTGAAAAACCGCTTCCGGATATTTCGATGGGTGTATCGATGTCGTTGGCGGCCTGGTCTGGCTGTACCGCCGTCAGGCCGGGTTGGCCGGCTTCCGCCAGAGCCGGGGAAACCGGCGCCTGAGCGGACAACCCCACCAATACTACTACCAGCAGAAATCTAACCCCCTTCAATGCAAATTGAAACTGTTTCATGGATATTCCCTCGCGATGTTGGTATCGATGAATCAGGGATAGCGAACCATCCTTTCCGGTATTTATTATAACGAATACAAATAACGCATAGGTGTGCAGCCTGCACACCTATGCGTTTAGATCTGGAATTTGGGAGGAAGATGAGCGGCAAGGTCGCGCCCCACTCGTTCCGGCATTACCTCGTCGCTACCGTGCTGCGCACCTTGGGAAAACTTGGAACTGGCACACCACATCGGGATCGCTGTGGCGAAGCATTACGCCCCCTTATAGATTGGGTATCGCGATATCTTTTACTGGCAAGAATTTGATTGGGTATGGCAAGAAGAAAATCTCGTCAATTTCCTGTAATGCTGTGAATGCGTAGAGGATTACTTCAGAAAATTAAGTGGAGCGACAATTCGAGAGAATTATTATATGCCGCGGAACAAATTATATATGACAAAAGCAACAGTCCCAAGGGAGGCGTAAATAATGACGGTAACAATAAAATACCCCAAAAACATAAATCTTGGAATGTTGTACTGCTTGCTTTTTATCTTGGAAAGCTCTTCTGGGGTTAATATAGTCGATAGCTCACTCAGATTGATGGAAAGAGATTTTGTTGAATTGAGAAATTTGAAATACCCGAATGACAATGAATAAATCAATGCTATGCAAATGTAGATAAAATATAATAAACGTGAGTACGGGTTAGGCGGGCAGGCCTGCCAGGACATCTCGGCCTAACGACGGTTTCTTGGGCTGGCGGGCATAAGCAATCAGTCCGCACAGCAAATTGACTACAAAGTTGCGCACGCTGCGGTGACGGGAATGCTCAATTTGGGAGATATTTTTCAATTGATCAATCACCGATTCAACAATGGCCCGTTTGCGCAGCAGCAAGCGATCCGTCAAAGTCATCGGCAGGCGATTTTTGGAGTTGTTGCGCAGCTTAGTGATCAAGTCCAGTCCCAGGGTTTGTTGGAGCAGGTCATGCAGCGGTTGGGAAATATAGCCTTTATCGCCAAACAGCTTGCCAAACAAGGTGTGCGCCAGATGTGGGACCGGTTGGCGATCATCGACATTGGCGGGAGTGAGCTGGATATTGAGCAGTTCGCCGCGGTCATTGATCACCAGGTGCAGTTTGAAGCCAAAAAACCAGCCCGTGGAGGTCTTGCCCCGCTCGGCCAGACCGGCAAAGACCTTGTGCGAAGCGATGCGCTGGGTCAGACACACGTCAATCGCGGTGGAATCGATGAACGACAGCCCCGTGCAGTCCCCCAAGCAGGTGGTGTGGAAATAGGCACATAAAGGCATGAGGGCGGAGGGAATAAAGTCCACAAAGCGAGTGTAACTGACCAGCCCGGGGAACTCGCCGCGCAGGTGCGGCAAGACATCCTCACAGTAGTAGGCCTTGAAGTTGCGGTAATGGGATTGATGGAAGTAGATGAGGATGGTCATGATTTCACTCAAGCTCAGCGAGCGATCCCGGTGGCGGGTTTGAAGACCGCTCTGGACCAACTGCTGTTCATAAAACGGGAGAAAGCCTTTGCAAAAATCATCGACATCACAGAACAACTCGAGTAAACTGTCCATTGGGACTCCTCTAGAGCAAACCGGTTGTGGTGACCACAGTTTACTCTATTCGGAGTCCTTCTGTCGCCTTATCCCGTACTCACGTTAATAAGGCAGTCCAGTGGATAACAAAGGGTGTATATTTTTGGTCAATCAAAATTGCCAATATATCTGCTACGACAATTCCAATTGTCTTGTATAAATCACTTACAAGATCAGATGTTATTTTTGAGATTGCTTCATTCGTGGCATCTGTGAATTTTTGAAGAAATTCTATTACTTTCTGCCTTTTCTCAAAATACTCTTCAACATTTTTCCTCAAGTAGTATTGGAAATTGTTCTTGGATGCAACAAGTATATCAGGACACTTTGAAAGAAGATGTCCATAATTTTTGTTCGGGTCATCGGTGAGGCTAACAGAAATAACCTGCCGAATTATATTAAGTTTGTCACTTGTCGAGTTCTCGTACGACCATTGGAAAAGATTAAAGAAATTCAAAGAATCGTTAGATTCTGATTTGTTAGGTCTAAGAAAAACCCTTAGCCTTCTAAAGGCTGTAAATTCGCCAACCAAATCTTTGTTTTCAATATGAGCGCGATTAGTTAAAGAGCATAAACATATCTGGATGCATAGGTTATTTACTATAGATCTTAAGAAAATGAATTAGACCAAAAAGGTGGCAATAAAAAGAGGACCCCTTATCCTTAAGTGGATTGAGCAAATCTACTGGTAAGGAAAAGGGTCCCATGTCTAAAATAACCTTTCAGCAGGAAACCGTCAAGGAAATGCAAACCCGTCTGGGCCAAGCCTATCAAACTGGAAACCTCCGCCTGGTGCGTCACTTGGCGGTCTTGCTCGCCATTGCCCACGGGGAAGGGTTGACGGAACTGTTGGCCACCTGGCGACTGTGCGAAGCTACTGTCTACGGCTGGTTGAAAGCCTTCGGGGAACAGCGCTGGGACAGTCTGCACTACACCCCGCCAACGGGCCGACCGGCTCGTTTGACCCAGCAACAAAAGCAAGAATTGGTCGAGGTCGTCCAAGCCGGACCCGAAGCGGCCGGATATGCTTGTGGCTGTTGGACCACCACGCTGATCCAGGAATGGATTTATCAACATTTCCAGGTGACCTACAGCCGCTTTTACGTGGCCGAATTGCTGCGTAACTTGGGATTGTCCTATCAAAAAGCGCGCTTTATCTCGGATCATTTGGATGAAGCCGCCCGCAAAGCCTGGGTGGAAACGGTCTGGCCGGGCCTGTTGGCCCAAGCGCAGCGGGAGGGCAAGGCGATTTTCTTTGAAGATGAGGTGTGTTTTGCCCAATGGGGCTCGTTGTCCTATACCTGGGCGCTCAAAGGCTGTCAACCCCAAGTCAAAACCAGCGGGCTGCGCAAAGGCTACAAGATTTTTGGACTGATCGAGTTCTTCAGTGGGCGCTTTTTCTGGCTGGATTGTGACGAACGCTTCAACAGCGCCACCTACCAGGCTTTCTTGACCTGCCTGTTGGAGCAGGTCCCTGGCCCGCTGATGCTGATCCAGGATGGCGCCCGCTATCACACCAGCCGGGAGATGCGCACTTTTTTTGAGCAACACCAAGATCGGCTCAGCGTGTATCAACTGCCCTCCTATTCGCCGGATTACAACCCGATCGAATACCTGTGGAAGAAAGTCAAAACGAAAGCCACGCATAATCGCTATTTCGCCCAATTCTCTAAACTGGTCAACTCCGTGGAAGCGGCGTTATCATCTTTCGATGAGCAACCCCAAGAAATCCTGCACCTGATGGGTTTTTATACGCAATCCTCGGCCAATCCATCGGCTGCTTGACCCTTGTCTATTTCTTTTTCTTAACCTCTATAGAGGCGCTTGCATATCAGTTACCTTTAAGCCATATTGCTGTCGATCGGGGTGAGGAATCAATGCTCCCTTTTGAAGCTCTTTTAGTAGAATATTCCTCATCTCTTCAACGCTTAATTCTGGCAAATGATCCCCAGACAGGATTTTTATCACTCTCTCGTCTTCACACTTTATTTTGTATATCGCCACATATCTGGTATCTGAATCTAAGTCCACACATGAAAGGACCGCAAGAACCCCGCGAGAAGCGTTACCTGGGGATACTTGATATAAGAGGTTAGCCAGGTTTGTCGAATTGGCTAATATTGTATTAGGATTCTCTAAAATCTCTTGAATGAAAGGACGTGCCCTAGAAGGATTCACTCCATCGATGAAGTGACCTGATACTGTATTGCCCGAATCTTCCGCGTTCCATAATTTATCGGTAAGAGTTTCAAGAAATTCCACAATTGTAGCATCGAGGGAATTGATGTTTTCTTCGTGGTCTGAACATTGAATAAGGTTATTAGCCTTGTCGACATAATGATATACAAAGCGCTCCAATTGGATTGACATCTTTCCCTCCATCTCTACGTTTAGAAAAAATGAAAACTTATGTGTATTTTCCTGATGAGATTTTGGCTAGCTCCTATGGTGCATTTCTTATCTAAGTAATTTGAAAACTCATTATGCGCCCCCAACTCTAGCTAAAAATAGTATAGCAAATTTAAAAGGGTTTGTAAATAAGGACGAAGCCTGCTTTTATAAGTACGAACTTATTTCTTCCTGAATCCCTGTACCCCGACCACCCCTAACCCGGCGGCGCACACCAGGATCAGCAGCATTCCCAGGGATCTGCGATCCGGGAGGACATTGGCAACGCTAAAAGGCGCCGGCGTGGGGGTGGCGGTTACGCGCGGCGTAGGGGTGCCCCAGGTCGTGACGGACGGCGCCGGACGCGTGCGCGTGGGGACGGGCGTACGCGTGGCTGTGGAGGTGGCCGTAGCCGTCGCGGTGGGGGTCGGCGTAGGCGTCGCGGTCGGGTCGGGTGCCTTGATCACCAGCTTCTGCCCGGCGTAGATGTCCACCGAGCCCTCCGCCAGGCCGTTCAGCTTGCGGATGTCGTCCACGGTGACGCCGTAGGCGATAGCGATGCTCCACAAGGATTGTCCGTAACCGACGGTGTGGATGATGGCGCCGTCCGGGCGCGGCGTGACCGTGGCCAGCGCCACGAAGGGGATGGAAGTCGCCGCCGGCGCCCCGGCGGTGGAGCCAGAGCCGGTCGTCGGCGCTATGGCGGGCACGGCCGGGGCGCCCGGCTCCTTGCGCACGTCGATGGTGTAATAGGTGGCGTGCCCATTGCTGGCTACCCCGGCGCCAATGTAGCCGGCGCTGATGTTGATCATGGTGGAGCGGTGCAGGGAGTTGGACCAGATGCTGTTCACCACCGCATCCGCCGACAGGTTGACCCCGACGGCAACGTTTTCGAACACGCCGTCTTGCTCCGGGGTGGAGCCGTCGCTGTGCGTGTGGGTGGGCTGGTCGATGGAGGCCTGGTATTCGGAATGCTGCTGCGCGAAGGCCATCAGCCCGGACTCGACCTGATAGGGCGGCAAGCCGTAACTGGCGCGCAGGGCGTTCACTGCGTTGACCAGATCGGAGGCCGAGGGACTCTGGGCTGAAACAGGGAGCGTTTGAAGGAACAGGGCAAAGATCAGCACGCACGCGATCAGCCCTGCCAGGAGCTTGGGTTTGGTCACGCGTCCATTATAACCCGATCCGGTCAAACTATTGACAATTCCTCCTGAGGGGGGTAAACTCTTGCCCAATGAAAGCGCGCCTTCTGTCGATCCACCCTCATCATTGCAATTTCCCCCCAGCCTGACCGGAGGTTCGTTGCGTATATCTACCCCTCGTAGACAAAATCCCCCGGCAACCGGGGGTTTTTTATTTTATAGTATAGGATGTGCTTGATGCCAGAAACCCATACCCCTACTCCCCGTATCTCCCTCCCTTCCAAGGGCCGTCTGGCCGACGACGCCCTCAATTTTCTGGACGCCTGCGGCTTGAGCGTCTATAAGCCCAACCCGCGCCAGTACGAGGCGCTCCTGCCGGCGCTGCCCGGGCTGAACGTCCTCTTCCAGCGGCCCGGCGACATCGTCGTCAGCGTCCAAGAAGGCAGCGTGGATTTCGGGATCACCGGCCTGGACGTCGTCGAAGAGCGCAAGAACGGCGACGGCAATTTGATGGTCTTGCACGACGCGTTGAATTTCGGGAGCTGCACCCTCAACCTGGCCGTGCCGGAAGCCTGGGAAGAGGTCACCTGCGTCTCCGACCTGGCCGGGCGGGCCGCGTCTTTGAAGCGCCCGCTGCGCGTGGCCACCAAATACCCCAGCCTGGCGGGGAGCTTCCTGCGCGAGCGCAACATTCCCCACACGCTCATCTCCGCCGAAGGCACGCTGGAGACGGCCCCTGCTATCGGTTACGCCGACCTGATCTGCGACATCGTCTCCTCCGGACAGACGTTGCGCGATAACCGCTTGCGCCCTCTGGCAGGCGGCGTCCTGCTCAGCTCGCAGGCGGTGCTGATCGGCAACGCCAACCTGCTCAAGACGCGCCCCGACGTGCTCCACATCGCGCACACCCTGCTGGAATTCTTCGAGGGCCACCTGCGCGCGAACGAAAACCTGGCGGTCTTCGCCAACATGCGCGGCACGTCTCCTGAAGCCATCGCCGAATTGATCTTCACGCGCTGCAATATCCGTGGCCTGCAAGGCCCCACCATCTCGCGCGTGATCGTGCCCGGCGACGACCCCAACTGGTACGCGGTCAACCTCATCGTCCAGCGCTCGCAGATCTTCCAGGCCATCACCGAGCTGCGCGCCATCGGAGGCAGCGGGGTGGTGGTCATGCCCGTGACTTACATATTCGATGAAGAGCCGCCGCGCTATACGGCCATGCTCCAAAAACTGGACGAAGTCAGGCTATCCTAGAGGAAAATCCCATGCTCAAGATTTACGATCCCGATACCGCCGCGCAAAGCATCTTGCGGCGCCAGCCGCCGGATGAGATGGCCCTGCCGCGCGCCGTCGAGGAGGGCATCGCCGCTCTCTTCGGCCAGCCTCTTACGCCCGATCAGGCCGTGGCGCGTATCCTCAAAGACGTGCGCACGCGCGGCGACGCGGCTCTGCTGGAATGGTCCGCGAAGCTGGACGGCAATCGTTCCGCTGCGCTGCGCGTCCCGGCGAACGACCTTCAGGCGGCCCTGGCCGCTTTGCCCGATGAGCAACGCGCCGCCCTGGAGGAGTCCGCCGGGCGTATCCGCCGCTTCCACGCGCACCAACCCCTCGCCTCCTGGATCACGCAGGAGCTGGGCGGGACGCTCGGCCAGCTCGTCCGTCCCATCCGCCGGGTGGGCCTCTACGTGCCCTCGGGCACGGCTCCCCTGCCTTCCAGCGTGCTGATGTCCGCCATCCCCGCGCAGGTGGCCGGCGTGTCCGAGATCGTCCTGGCGGTGCCGCCGCGCCGCGATACCGGCCAGGTCGCCCCGGTCATCCTGGCGGCCGCAGCTTTGCTGGGCATCCAGGAAGTCTACGCGCTGGGCGGCGCGCAAGCCATCGCCGCGCTGGCCTTTGGCAGCCAGAGCATCCCCCCGGTGGACAAGATCTTTGGGCCGGGGAACCTGTTCGTGACCCTGGCCAAGCGCCAGGTCTACGGCGTGGTCGGCATCGATACGCTGGCCGGCCCGACCGAGACCCTGGTCATCGCCGACGACGGGGCCCGCGCCGAATGGGTGGCCGCCGATCTGCTGGCGCAGGCCGAGCACGACGTGCTGGCTTCCGCCATCTTGCTGACGCCTTCCCGAACGTTGGCAGAAGCCGTTCAGGCGCAGGTGGCCCGCCAGATGGAGGCCCTCAGCCGCGCTGAGATCATCGCCGCCTCCCTGGAGAACCGCGGCGGGATCGTCCTGACCGAGGATGTGGAGCAGGCTGTTGCCCTGGCCAACCGCTACGCTCCCGAGCATCTGTGTCTCTCGGTCGCGGATCCCTGGCGCTGGGTCGAAAAAGTGAGCTGCGCCGGTGGCGTGTTCCTGGGGGAGCATTCCTTCGAGGTGCTGGGCGATTATGCGGCCGGCCCCAGCCACGTCATGCCCACCAGCGGCTCGGCCCGCTATGCTTCGCCCTTGAATGTGCTGGATTTCGTCCACATCGTCAGCTTGATCGCTCTCGATCCGCAGACCGTGGCGCGCATCGCGCCCATCTCTGCCACGATCGCCCGGGCGGAGGGGCTGGACGGCCACGCCAGCGCCGCGGAGAAACGCTTATGAACATCCAAATTCCTGCCCGTTTTGATAAAATCGCTGCCTACGAGCCCAACGAGCCTTTGGAGGCGCTGGCCGCGCGCCTGGGCGTGGACCAGGTGAGATCGCCAAACTGGACGCCAACGAGAATCCTTATGGGCCGGCGCCGCGCGCGGTACAGGCGCTCAAGGAGCTGCGCTTCCCTAACGTCTATCCCGATGCGGAAAGCCGCGCCTTGCGCGCCGCGCTGGCGGCGTTCACCGGAACGCCTGCCGAGCATTTGATGGTCGGCTCCGGCGCCGATGAGCTGATCGACCTGCTCCTGCGCGTCATTCTCGACCCGGGCGATCGCGTACTGATTTGCCCCCCCGCTTTCAGCATGTACGCCTTGAATACCTGGGTGCATTCGGGAATCGCCCTGGAGGTGCTGCTGCGGGAGGATTTCGGCCTGGACATCCCGGCTATACGCAGGGCAGTTGCCCGCGAGAAGCCCAAAGTACTCTTTCTGACTTCGCCCAACAACCCCGACGGCAGCCTGATCCCACCTGCCGAGCTGGAAGAATTGCTGCAATTACCGGTGCTGATCGTCCTGGACGAAGCTTACATCGAGTTCCCCGAGAACGGCGGGCGGCTGGGAGAGAACCTGTCCTGGATCCATGAGGTGCCCACGCGCGAGAATCTGGTCGTGTTTCGCACGTTCAGCAAGTGGGCCGGGTTGGCGGGTCTACGCATCGGGTATGGCGCTTTCCCCGGCTGGCTTTTGCCGGCCCTGTGGAAAGCCAAGCCCCCCTACAACGTGAACGTGGCGGCCAACGCGGCGGCCCTGGCCTCGTTGGGAGATCTCGATTTCCTGGCGGAGAACGTAAAGCGCATCCGCGCCGAGCGCCAGCGCCTGGCGGCTGCCCTGGCCCAGATTCCTTCCCTGCGCCCCTACCCCTCACAGGCTAATTTCATCCTGTGTAAAGTCCTGGGCCATAGCGCGGCGGAGCTGAAAGGCCGCCTGGCAGAAGAAGGCATCCTGATCCGCTATTTCGACTCGCGTTATTTGCCCGACTACGTACGCATCAGCGTCGGTCGTCCCCAGGACAGCGACCGTCTGCTGGATGCCTTGAAGAGGATCCTATGAACGCTATTCTCAATCCCCCTCCGGTCTCTCACCGCAAGGCCCAAATCCGGCGGGAGACGCACGAGACGCAGATCTCGGTGTCCCTCGATGTCGATGGGACGGGCGCGAACGACATTCACACCGGCGTGGGCTTCCTGGACCACATGCTCGCTCAAGTCGCCTTGCATGGCCTTTTTGACCTGAACGTCAAAGCCCAGGGAGACCTGGACGTGGACGCGCATCACACCGTCGAAGACGTGGCCCTGGCCCTGGGGGAGGCATTTTCCCAGGCGCTGGGCGACAAAAAGGGCATCGTGCGCACGGCGTCCTGCACGGTTCCCATGGACGATAGCCTGGCCGGTGTGGTGGTGGACCTCTCCGGGCGTCCCTACACGGTCTTCGAAGCGCAATGGGAAGGCCCCGCCATCGGCGCGCTGCCCACCAGCCTGGTTGGCCATTTCTTCGAATCCTTCGCCATCCAGGCGCGCTGCAACCTCCACGCGCGCGTGTACTACGGCCGGGACGATCATCACAAGGCGGAAGCGCTCTTCAAGGCGTTGGGGCGCGCCCTGGACGCAGCCACGTTGGTGGACCCGCGCCGCGCCGGGCGCATTCCCTCCACGAAAGGCGTGCTGTGATGTCCGCTCAGGTGGTGCTGGTCGACGCCGGCACGGGCAATCTGCATTCGGTACACAAAGCCCTGGAGCGCCTGGACGGGAGCGTGATCCTTACCGATGATCCCGTTGTCGTGAGATCGGGCGGGCGCGTCATCTTGCCGGGCGTGGGCGCTTTCGCCGCCTTCATGGACGGCCTGCGCCAGCGCAATCTGCTCGAGGCGTTGCATGAGGTCGTGCAGCGCGGCGACCCCTTGCTGGGAATCTGCGTGGGCATGCAGGCCCTCTTCCAATCCAGCGAGGAGATGGGCGAGCACGCCGGTTTGGGGTTTCTGCCCGGGCAGGTGGTGCGCTTCCAGGATCAGCCCGGGCTCAAGAATTCCGCACACGGGTTGGAACCAGCTCTGGCCCCAAAAGCCTTCGGCGCTCCTGGACGGCCTGGAGGAGGGCGTCTACGCCTACTTCAATCACTCCTTTTATTGCGCGGCCTCCGACCCGCACAACGTGCTGGCGCTCACCGACTACGGCTTTCGCTATCCCAGTATGGTGCAACGCGGCAATCTCTACGGTATCCAGTTTCATCCCGAAAAGAGCCAGCGGGTTGGGCTGAAGATCCTGGACAATTTCATTCGCGGGGAATAGCCGATGACATCTCCTACCAATCCTTTCACGATCCTCCCGGCCATCGACCTGCGCCGGGGGCAGGTCGTACGCCTGCGTACCGGCGATCCTTCCCGGCAAACTACCTATTCGGATGACCCCGGGGGGACGGCCCGGCGCTGGCTGGCCGCCGGCGCCGTCTGGCTGCACGTGGTCAACTTAGACGGCGCCTTTGGGGAAGCCGGGAGCGAGAATCGTTCCGCTCTACAGGGCATCCTGACCGTGGCTGGCGAATTCGGCGCCAGCGTGCAATTCGGCGGCGGGTTGCGCTCGTTGGCGTCTATCGAGCGCGCCCTGGAGCTGGGCGTGAGCCGCGTGATCCTCGGCACGCTGGCAGTCGAGCACCCGGAGGTGTTGAGCCAGGCCATTCAACGCTGGGGTGCGGAACGGGTGGGCGCCGGGCTGGACGCGCGCGCCGGGAAGGTCGCCGTGCGCGGCTGGCAAGAGAACACCTCTCTCTCAGCCGGGGAGTTGGCGTTGCAATTGCAGGGCGAGGGCCTGCGCTGGCTGGTGTTCACGGATATCTCCCACGATGGCCTGGAGGATGGCGTCAACCTGGAAGCCACGCTGGCCATTGCGCGTGCGTCTGGCTTAGAGGTGATCGCTTCGGGCGGCACCAGCAGCCTGGGGGACGTGCGCCGCGCGCGAGAAGCCGGCCTGGCGGGGCTAATCGTCGGCCAGGCCCTGTATTCGGGCGCGCTCGACCCGCAGGCGCTATTCGACATGCAGACAACGGACGGATAAGACGATGTTGGCAAAACGCATCATTCCCTGCCTGGACATCCGCGATGGGCGCGTGGTGAAGGGCATTCATTTCCTCAATTTGCGCGACGCCGGCGACCCGGTCGAACAGGCGCGCGTGTATGAAGCAGCCGGGGCAGACGAGCTGGTCTTTCTGGACATCTCGGCCACGGTAGAAGGGCGCGCCACGGTGGTGGAGATCGTGCGCCAGGTGGCCGGGCAGGTGTTCATGCCGCTGGCCGTGGGAGGTGGCGTGCGCAGCAGCGAGGATATGCGCCGCTTGCTGCTGGCCGGAGCGGATAAGATCAGCCTCAATTCGGCTGCCGTCCGCCAGCCCCAATTGCTCTCCGAAGGCGCCGACCGCTTCGGCAGCCAGTGCGTCGTCCTGGCCATCGACGCCAGGCGCACTTCTTTACCGGGCGAGGCTCCCCGCTGGGAGGTGTACGTCGACGGCGGGCGCACGCCTACCGGCCTGGACGCCCTGGAATGGGCCGTTCGGGGAGTGTCCCTGGGCGCCGGGGAGATCCTGCTGACCAGTATGGACCGCGACGGGACCCTGGCCGGTTACGACCTGGAGCTAACCAGGGCGGTGGCGGAAGCGGTTTCCGTGCCGCTCATCGCTTCCGGGGGCGCCGGGCGCGTTGAAGATTTCGCCGAAGTGTTGACCGCCGGGCGCGCCGACGCGGCCCTGGCGGCTTCCCTCTTCCACGATGGCGTGCTGGATATTCGCGCCCTCAAGGTTGAATTGGCCGGGAAAGGTATTCCGATAAGATTGGACAACTCCCACGATGCCTAAGATCGAGCTGACCCCCAAATACGATGAGCGCGGTCTGGTGCCTGCCATCGTTCAGGATGCGCACACCGGCCAGGTGCTGATGCTGGCCTATATGAACGCCGAGGCGTTGCGGCTTACTCTCAGCACCGGGCAGGCGCACTTCTGGTCGCGCAGCCGCAACGAGATGTGGCGCAAGGGCGCCACTTCGGGGAACGTGTTGACCGTGGTGGACGTGCTCATCGATTGCGATCAGGATACTCTGTTGGTCAGCGCTATCCCTGCCGGGCCGGCCTGCCACACCGGAAATACTTCTTGCTTTTATCGAAAGGTGATCGAGGATGTCGATTTCTAACTTGTACGCTACCATTTGCCAGCGACGAGACCAGGCTACTCCCGCCGAATCGTATACTGCCCGCCTGATGGCCCAGGGCGAGGACGAGATGGTCAAGAAAGTGGGCGAAGAATCGGTGGAAGTCATCCTGGCGGCCAAGAGTTTAGGGGAATCAGCGCTTGATAGAGGAGATTGCCGATCTGACTTACCACGTGCTCGTCCTGATGGCCTCGCGTGGACTGACTCCCGAAGACATCCAGGCTGAGCTGGCCAGGAGAGAACGTTGAGGCAAACTGTCTTCCTCTTCGATATCGACGGCGTATTGGTGCAGCCGGGCGGCTACCGGCGGGCCGTGCAGGCCACGCTGGACTACTTCACCCGGCGCATGGGTCTGGACGGCCAGGTATTGAGCGAGGAAACCATCGCGACCTTCGAGGCCAACAACATCACCAGCGAGTGGGATATCGTCCCGCTGTGTCTGGCGGCCACCCTGGACGGCCTCCAGGCGCTCTATCCGGAAGTGCGCTTGCCGGCGGAGCTGGCTCCAGCCTGTGATGCCCTGCGCGCCCGTGGCGTATCGGCCCCGCGGGTCGATTTTCAGGCCCTGGCCCGGCGCCTGGGGGCGGCTTTTCAGCAGGAGCTTACTTTTTCAGACCTGGCCTTGATCTTGAGCCAACCCGGCTCACAGGACCCGCCTTTCCCGCATTTGCAAGGAAATCCTCTCTTGCATTCTCTGCTGGACGGCACGCGTGAAGTATCCACTTCGCTCACCACGCGCACTTTCCAGCAATTCGTCCTGGGGAGCGAGCTGTACCAGGCCATGTTTGCCTTGCCCTTCGAGATCGGCGTGGACGGCGCTTCTTACTTGCGGCTGTATGACCGGCCTGCCCTGGACGTTGGCCTGCGGGAGAAGTTGTTAGGCTTGTGGCGCAGCGGAAGGATTCATCTGGCCGTCTATACTCTCCGCCCCAGCTCGCTGCGTTCTGAAACCCCTGCCAGGACCCTCCCCTATTGCCCTGAGGCGGACATAGCCTTGCAGGCTTCCGGGCTGGACGGCCTTCCCCTGGTTGGCTTTGGCCAGGTGCACCGGTTGGCCGAGCTGAGCGGCGCTCCTCCGCGCCACTTCGTCAAGCCCTCCCCTGTCCAGGCCCTGGGAGCTATTGGGGCGGCCGTCTGCCGCGATGAGATGCAAGCCATGCTGGCCGCCAGGGCCTGGGTCGACCAGGGCGACAGCGCCTTTTTCGAGCGTTTGCCTCCCCTGGACGTGCATATTTTTGAAGAATTCGGCTGGAAGTATCCTGGGCGTACGGCGCGCCGTAGAACTGCTGGCCGGTATCGGCGTCCCGGCGCAATTGCACGCCTGGGGAATTGCCCAAAGCCCGGCCAAGGTCGCCGCGCTCCGCTCTGCTCTGGCGGAGGTCTATGACGATGTGAACGTGGCCGTGGCGGCTGCTCTTGAGTGTCCTGGGTGATGTTTTTGGTATGGGTTGGCTTTGGAATATTGGTGTGTAACTGGCTATACGCATTAAATAATAAAAAACAACCTTACAACCCAAACCCGCGATCCCCGCTGCTTCACCAGTTGAGCAATAACCCTGCCAGAAGGGCCGCCCGCTCTGCCAGAGAAGCGGCCCGGACATACTCGCGCTCGGAGTGGGCGCCCTCCCCTACCGCTCCCAGGCCGTCCAACACGGGAATTCCCAACGGAGCCACGAAATTGGCGTCCGAGCCGCCGCCGGTGCTGCCTTCGGTCAACACCATCCCCAATTCTCGCGCGATGACCTGGACTCTGGCGAACGTGCGCGCCATAGTTTTGTCGCGCGGCATAGGCGGCCGGTTGAGCACGAGCGCCGCCGATACCTGCGTGCCGGCCACGATCGGCTCCCGGTTGTGCGCCCATTCTTCCAGACGCTGTACCTCCTCCATGGAGGTGACCCGAAAATCGATCAGGGCCCCGGCTTCTTCAGGAACCACGTTGGGACGCGTGCCGCCGCTGGCCACGCCTACGTTCACCGTCGTGCCACGCGCGTAATCGGTCAGCCCTTGCGCCGACAGGATGTGGTGGGCCAGCTCCTCGATCGTGTTGCGGCCTCTCTCGTGCTCCACCCCGGCGTGAGCGGCGACGCCCCTCACGCGCAGCTCGATGTCGCCGGTGCCCTTGCGCGCCGTCTTCAACGCGCCGTTCGCCAGGCCCGGCTCGAGGCACAAGACCACCGCGGCCTGGCTGGCCTGGCTTTCGATCAATTCTCGGGAAGTCAGGCTGCCGGTCTCTTCGTCCGAGGTGAACAGCGTGGTAAGCGGCTGGGCCGGCCACAGGTTGTGTTGCTTCAGCATCCGCAGCGTAACCAGCAAGAGGGCGATGCCTCCTTTCATGTCCAGCACGCCCGGGCCATACAGTTTCCCATCCACTTCCTTGAAGGGCCGCAGGGCCAGTGTGCCCAGCTCAAAGACGGTGTCCATGTGGCCCAGCACCAGGATGCCACCCTGGCCTTCACCCCAGCGCGCCAGGAGGTGATCGCCGGCATTTGCCTGGGGGTAAGTCTGGGTCGCGCCGCCCAATTCCTTGAGCTCGTTCGAGATGCGCGCCCCCAGGCGGTCCACGGCGGCTTTGTCGCTCGTCGGCGACTCGATCTCGACCAATTCCTTTAACAGCGCTTGAATGGCGGGCAGGTTTTCAGAGAATAGCTGGACGGGTAAATAGGTCACACACGCCTCCTGAAGGGAAAATTATCGATGCATTCTTTCGATGAGGCGCTGCTTGACCGCCGGCCACTCATCGACCAGGATGCTGTAATAAGCCGAGGAACGCACGCTGCCATCCGGCAAGATCATGTGATCGCGCAGCACGCCCTCCCGCATACCCCCAATGCGCTCGATGGCCCGCTGCGAGCGCTCGTTGCGCAGATCGGCCTTGAATTGCACCCGGATGCAGCCCAACACCTCGAAGGCGTGTTGGAGCAGCAGGAATTTGCACTCGGTATTCACCCCCGTGCGCTGGAATGGGACGCCATACCAGGTGCCGCCAATCTCCAGGGAACGGTTGGCCGGCTCGATATTCATGTAACGCGTCATCCCGATGGCCTTCCCACCCTTCAGGGGCACGACGGCAAAAGGTAAATCGCTCCCGCGCGCCTGCTGCGCCAGGAGAAAATCGATGAAGGCGCGCATCTTGGCTTCATCGTTCACCACGCCGTAGCGCATGTATTTCCAGATGCTTTCGTCTTTGCCGGCCAGCGCCAGGTCGGGCGCGTGTTCCGTACCGAGCGGCTCCAGCCGGACGATTCTTCCGCTAAGAGTGACGGTCTCAACCTTCATTTTCGGGTGATCTCCGTTCGAGCAGGTAGGCGGGGCCGCCCACCCTAGTAAATTCGGTAATCGCGTATCCTTCCTCAAAATAATGCTGGAACAGCTCACGCGTCTGCATCCGCCAGTCCAGGGCCACCTGTGGGGTTGACCGGGAGATGGCCACATAATTTTCGGGGATGCGGATCAAGATGCGGGCGCAGGATAGCCCCATTCTGGATCTCTTCGAAGCTCCCTCCTCTACCTCATTGGCAGCTTCGATTTCCGGGAATCCGCGATCTGGCGGAATGCCCTGCGCCCTGGCCGCCACGCGCTCGCCGGCCAGGTTCCACTCGATCAGCAACCGGTCGCTGGGGGCGCCGGCGTCGATGCCCTGCATGGCTCCGTAATAATCCGCGTAATAGGTCGAGGAAATACCTCCCAAATGGCGAATGTTGAGCACCGCGTTGGCCGCCCGCAGCGGATCGACGGTCCAGCGCACCTGGGTGATGCCGCGTTCCAGACACCACTGGCGTTGGAACCATTTCAGGCCGGCGCCGATGCCCTGGCCCCGCCATTCCTCCAGGGTAGCCAGCAATTGCGAGTGCATGGCCGTCGGCTCCCGGGTGGGGAAGCCGAAAAGCATCCCCACCAGCTCCTGCCCCGGTGTAAAAGCGCCTGCCACCAGGCCGCCTTCGTGCTGCACCGGGATCATCACTTCTTTGGGATGTACGGTGCTCTCCGTGCCCCACACCAGGACCTGGATTCTCTCGGCCGCCGCCATCTCATCGATGGAATACAGCTCGCGAATTTCGACGGGGCCCTTTTGAAGTCTCGAGGCGCGTCATGGCCGCACCACCTCCCGAGAGACGGTCACCCGCTCGAGATATTCGCGATCGAGCGTCACCCCAATTCCAGGCCCCTGCGGCACGGGCATGAAGCCGTCTTTGGTTTCCAGCGCCTCGTGGATGATGTCCTGCTTCCAGTAGCGGCTGCTGGAGCTGGTATCCCCGGGCTTGGTGAAGTTCGGGAGCGTGGCCAGGTGGATGTTGTGCGCCCTGCCGACCCCGCTTTCGAGCATCCCACCGCACCAAACGGGCGCGCCGAAGGCTTGAGCCACGTCGTGCACGCGGCGCGCTTCCAGGTGTCCGCCGACCCGGGCCACCTTGATATTGATCACCCGCCCGGCGCCGATCGCGAGGGCCTTGCGCGCGTCCGCCGCCGAAAGGATGGATTCGTCCAGGCAGATAGCCGTTTTAAGCTGGCCTTGCAATTGGGCGTGATCCAGGATATCGTCGTAGGCCAGGGGTTGTTCGATGTAATCCAGACGGCACTCGTCCAGCTCGCGCAAGACGTCGATGTCCGCCAGGGAATAGCAAGAGTTGGCGTCCACCGTGAGAGTGGCCTCCGGAAACTCCCCGCGGATGAAGCGTATCATGTTCCCGTCCCAACCCGGCTTGATCTTCAGCTTGATGCGCCGGTAGCCCTGCTCCAGGTGCTTTTGCACCTGCTCGCGGGTTGCCTCCAGCGATTTCTGGATGCCCAGGCTGACCCCTACCGGGATGCTCTGGCGATTGCCGCCCAGCACCTGAGAGAGCGGCAGCCCCAGGCTTTTCGCCCACAGGTCCCAAAAGGCCATCTCCGGCATGGCCTTGGCCATGCGGTTGCCGCGGAACATCGCCAACCGGTCGGTCAGGGCCTGCGGCGTCTGGAGGTCGGTTCCCACGATCTTGGGAAGGAAAGCCTCTTTGAGCAAAGACAGCGCCCCTGAAATAGTCTCTTCCCGATACAGCGGAAGCGTCTCCATCACGCCTTCCGCAACCCCCTCGAGTCCCTGGCCGTACAGGGTGAGCAAAGGAATGGTTCGCTCGAATTCCACCCCGAAAGAGGTTTCGAAAGGATGGTTGAGCTGTAGCTTGATGATCCTGAGTTCTGCCGAGTTGATTTTCATGAGGTCACCTGAAATACGTCCCTGAATTTATGCTTTGCGCCCATCCCCTCTCTGTGGCTGAACGTTTTGCACAATGCTGAATTATAAGGGACTCCTGGCTTTATGGTAGGCATAGATTTCAGGTTAGATGAGGTCGAAATGGCTATGCGCATTTTTGATTTTGGCTCTTGACAATTTAGAATATTTGTTCTACAATACGAAGCAGTCATCCACAATCAATCAAACGGGAGGGAATCAAGATGCAATACCAGTGTGAAGCGAAACACCAATCTGCCCAGCCTATCCTGGCCATTCGCACCAGGACAACCGTGCAGGATTTGCCTGCCCGAATTGGCCAGGCCTATGCTGCCATCATGCAATACCTGGACGAGATACACGCCCAGCCGGCCGGCATGCCTTTCGTGGCCTATTACAACCTGGACATGCAAGACCTGGACGTGGAAATGGGCTTCCCGGTCCCGGGCCCGCTGCCCGGGCGGGGCGAGATCCTCGCCGGGAATCTTCCCGGCAGGGGAAATAACCACCACCCTGTACACGGGTCCCTACGAAGACATGCCACCCGCCTACGAAGAGCTCACCCGTTGGACCCAGGAAAACGGCTTCGAGCCAACCGGGGTGGTCTATGAGTACTACTTGAACGGCCCCGACGATACGCCGCCCCAAGGATTGCAGACTCAGATCGTATTCATGGTCAAGGACGCCGCCTAGACAGGCGCGAAGACCCTAAAGGTCTGTACGGGATTTCTGATTGTTTTGATCTCGATAACAGACCTTTAGGGTCTCGCCATGGCCTTGCTCCAAAATCAAAATGGGGAAATAATATCTATGTTTGCTGTCTTCAATCCCATTCACGCTTTCAAGGGGTATCTGCCATGGCCAGTCAGCTCGAATCCCGCGGTCGTTATTTCGACGAGTTCCAGGTCGGCGATACGGTCGTCAGCCCAGGGCGCACCATCACCGAAGCGGATATCGTCAATTTTGCCGGCCTCACCGGCGATTTTACCCAGCTTCACACCAACGCCGAGGCCGCTCGCCAGGGTGTATTTGGCCAGCGCGTCGCACATGGCCTGCTGGGCCTCTCCGTCGCTTCCGGCCTGTTGACCCAGACAGGTTTCATCCAGGATACCATTTTGGCTTTTCACGATCTGGAATGGAAGTTCAGCCTGCCCATCTTCATCGGCGACACCATTCACGCCACCGCCCTCGTAGGCGAGCTAAAGCCCATGCGCCGCCTGGGCGGCGGCGTCGTCACCCTCGAGATCGAGGTTATTAACCAGGCCGGCAAGCGCGTGCAGAGCGGCAAATGGGCGACACTGATCGCCGCCAGGCCCTGACGATTATTACTCAACCCGGTGGCAAAACTCCATGAATGCGGGAAAACGCAATAGTATAATGGGGGATAAATCTTGCCATACCGGGTCATTTTAGATGGATATTTCCGAAACCATCAACCTCGTGGGGGATCTGCTGGGCCAGGTGCTGGTCGAGCAGGAATCGCAAGCCCTGTTCGACCTGGAGGAGCACATCCGCGCGGCCGCCAAAGCCCGCCGCTCGGACGATCCTCTCAAGGCCGCCGCAGGGCAGCGCGCCCTGGCGGCGGAGATCGCCGGCCTGCATCCCAAGGCCGCGCGGGCTATCGCCAGCGCCTTCGCCCTGTATTTCGACCTGGTCAACACGGCTGAGGACAATTCGCGTATCGCCTCTGTGCGCGCCGAAGCGCTGCAAAAGAGCCCCGCGCCCGTGCACGAATTCGATCGAGGAAGCCATCGCCCAATTGAAGGAGAGCGGCGTGACGCCGGCGCAAATGGCCGAGCTGCTTTCGCGCTTGCAGATCGAGCTGGTGCTGACCGCCCATCCCACCGAATCGCGGCGCAGGACCATCCTTTCCAAGATTCAGCGCGTCTCCGACACGCTGCGCGCCATGAGCGCTCCGCTGTTGCTGCCCGCCGAATTCGAGCGCGGGCGCGCCGAGCTGCTCAACGAGATTACGACCCTGTGGCTGACCGACCGGGCGCGCACCGCCAAGCCTACCCCCACCGATGAAGTCAAGACCACCTTGTATTTCGTCGGCCAGGTCTTCTGGATCGCCCTGCCGGAGATCTACGCGCTCCTCGATGCTGCTCTGGCGAAATATTACCCCGGCCTGCGTGTGGATCATCCCTGGTTCAAATTGGCCTCCTGGATCGGCGGTGACCGGGACGGCAATCCCAACGTGACCGCCGAAGTCACCGCCGAGACGCTCCATCTTCATCGCGGCCTGGCCTTGGAAAACCACCGCCGCATCCTGCAAGATTTGTCCCGGCGCCTCAGCCTGAGCTCCGGGCTGGCGCCGCTGCCGCAAGACCTGGTGCAGTGGCTGGCGCGGCGTCCGCCCTTCCCGGCGCACGCCGCCCAAATCCGGGAGCGTTATCCCATGGAGCCTTACCGGCTCATCCTGGCGCTGCTGGCCGCCGACCTGGCGGAAGCGTCGCAAGATGACATGAAGGCCCGGCTGCTCGCTCAAACGCCGCATACCGCGCGCATCCACAAAAGCGACCTGGCCGATCCGCTGCGCGCCATCGCCCAGGCCCTTCCTCCCCCGGTGGTCGAAGGGGAGCTGAAGACCGCCTTGCGCCAGTTGGAGCTTTTCGGTCTGTTCGGCGCCCGCCTGGACATCCGCGAGGATTCCGCCCGCATCAACGCAGCGCTGGGGGAAGCTCTGCGCGCCCTGGGAATTAGCGCGGATTACGAAGCACAGGGCAACGACCAGCGGCGCGGCTTGCTGCTCCGGCTTCTTTCGGAGCCAATTCCGCCCCTGGCTTACCAGCCGGGTGTCTCACCCCAGGCGTCCGAGACCTGGGCCGTGTTCCAATTGATCAAGCGCACCCGGGAAGTGTACGGCCCGGAGCTATTGGGCCCGCTGATCATTTCCATGGCGCACGGCTCAGCGGATGTGCTGGGCGTGCTGCTCATGGCAAAGTGGTCTGGCTGCGACGCCGGCTTGCAGATCGTGCCCTTGTTCGAGACCATCCAGGATCTCGAGGCCGCCCCGGCGGTGATGGCGGAGCTCTTTTCGCTGGAAATCTATCACCAGCACCTGGAGACCTGCCCGGACGGCCAGATGGTCATGATCGGTTATTCCGATTCCAACAAAGACGGTGGATTCTTGATGTCCAACTGGGCCCTCTACCAGGCGCAAGAGGCGATCGCGCGCGTCTGCCGGGAACAGGGCGTGCGCCTGACGCTGTTTCACGGACGGGGCGGCACTGCCGCGCGCGGTGGAGGGCCGGTCAACCGCGCCATCCTGGCGCAGCCTGGCGGCTCTGTGGATGGGCGCTTCCGCCTCACCGAGCAGGGAGAGATCCTTTCCTCACGATATTCGAACATCGATCTGGCTATGCGCAATCTACAGCAGATCGTGAATGCCGTGCTGCTGGCCTCAGCGCCGCCTGCGCCCGAAATTCCTACCCTGGCGTCCGTAGAGGGCCATCCGCCCTTGCATTTCAAGCTGCCTTCCCCCCGGGAGCTGCCTCCAGCCTGGCGCGAATCCATGCGCGCCATGGCTTCCACCGCTCAGGATACCTATCGCCGCCTGGTCTACGAGACGCCCGGCTTTATGGATTACTGGAAGGCCGCCACCCCCCTCGAGGAGATCAAGAACTTGCGTATCGGTTCCCGCCCGGCTTCGCGCCAGCCCGGCGTCGAGCAGGTTACCCAAATCCGAGCCATTCCCTGGGTGTTCTCCTGGATGCAAAGCCGCTTCAACCTGCCCGGCTGGTACGGATTAGGCTCGGGCCTGGACGCAATTCTCTCCACCCGCCCGGACGGGTTGAGCTTCCTGCGCGAGGTGCACGCTTCCTGGTCTTTCTTTCGCACCCTCTTGGAAACCGCCGAGCTTTCGCTGATGAAGGCCGATATGCACATCGCCGCTTTGTACTCGCAGTTGGTGCCCGATCAGGCCCTGGCCGAGCGTATCTTCTCCACCATCCAGGCGGAGTACCAGCGCACGGTGCAAGCCGTGCTGGCCGTCAAGGGCCAGGCCGCGTTGATGGAAGCGGATCCGGTCATCCAACACTCGGTGCAACTGCGCAACCCCTACGTCGACCCCCTGAATTACCTGCAAGTCGAGATGCTGCGCCGCCTGCGCGCCCTGCCCGATCCAGACGGCGAGCAAGCCCAGGCCCTGCGCGAAGTGATCGTGTTGACCATCAACGGTATCGCCGCCGGCCTGCGCAATACCGGGTAGAATTGGGCCATTCGAAAATCACAGGAGGGTAAAGTGCCCGAATCAAAGATATTATGGGACGTGGAAGTCCCCATGCGTGATGGGATCAACCTGGCCGCGAACGTTTATTTTCCTGAAGGCGAGGGGCCTTTTCCGGTACTGTTGAACCGCACTCCCTACGTGAAAGATACGGCTCAACGCTTCAAGCGCGTGCACGAATTCGTCCAGGCCGGCTACGCGGTAGTCCACATGGACGTGCGCGGGCGCGGCAACAGCCAGGGAATTTTTAACCCCAACTTCCAGGAAATCGAGGATGGCTTCGACAGCCTGGAATGGTGCGGTACGCAGCCCTGGTCGACCGGGGCAGTGGGCACCTACGGCGGTTCCTACGAGGGCTGGACGCAGATCTACCCCACCCGCCTCCACTCCAAATACCACAAAGCCGCCTTCCTGATGTGCACTCCCTCCATGCACCCCTTCCACGAAGGCCTTTATTGGTCCGGGGTGCCCATGCCCATCATGGCCATGTGGACGCTGATGACCTCTGGCAAGACCAACAAAGATCAGATCTCCGAGATGGATTGGGAAGCGCTGGTCAACACTCGCCCGCTCAAAGATTGGATGAAACGCCTGGGGTTGGCCGCATCGACCCGGGACACGCAATTCCAGCACGAAACCCTGGACGAATACTACCGGCCGCTGTGGCATGAAGGCGTCATGCACCTCACGCAGGTTCCCTGCTACCACGTTACCGGCTGGTTCGACGATGACCAGAAGGGCACGCTCGATCTTTTTCCGGCCCTCTCGCAGACCCACCCGGACCCGCAAATGCGGCGCAGCCAGAAGCTGCTCATCGGCCCCTGGCCGCACCGCCTATCCACCGATTCGAGCAAGCTGGGAGACTTCGATTACGGCCCTCATTCGATGGTGCCCCTGTACAAAGAAGCCGTCCGCTGGTTCGATTTCTGGCTGAAGGGCGTGGACAACGGCATCCAGGACGAGCCGGCCTGCCGTTTATTCCTGATGAGCGCCAACCGTTGGATTCAATCGGATAGCTTTCCCCTGGCCAAGAGCCGCGAGCGCACCTTCTTGCTCGCCGCAGAAGGCCCCGCCAACAGCCTGTCCAGCCAGGGCCACCTCGCCGAGGAGCACGGAACTTCCCCTGTTTCAACTTATACCTACAACCCCGAGCGGCCCGCACCGACGCCCTTTTGGAAGGAGAATTTCCAGAACGGCACCAACGAAGACCTGCGCCCCATCCAGCGTCGGGATGACGTGCTGGTATTCACCTCCACCCCCCTGACCGCGCCGTTGAACGTGGTTGGAATGCTCAAAGCCGAGCTATACGTGAGCACTTCGGCGGTGGACACAGATTTCGTGGCGCGCCTCTCGGACGTTGCCCCCGATGGCTATGCGCAAAGGCTGAACGCCGGCATTTTCCGCTTGCGCTTCCACGAAGGCTACGAGCAGGTGAAGTTAGTCCGGCCGGGGGAGATCCTCAAGATCGAGGTGGACCTGTGGGCCACCGGCCACCAGTTCCAGCCCGGCCACCGTCTGCGCCTGGAGGTCACCTCCAGCGCTTACCCCACCTGGGCCCCCAATTTCAACACCGGCGGAAATGTTTGGGAGGAATCCACCCCGCTTATCGCCCAGCAAAGCGTATACCACTCGCCCCAATACCCTTCTCGCCTCATCTTGCCCGAGCTGCCTGATCCTGACTTCGTCGAAGCCTGGTCAGACAGCCGCTGGCAGTAAGAGCGCTTTTCACCTTATAGGAGACTTATTATGGATTTCCCTCAAGAAGAAACGCTGGATCCCCAGGATTGGGAAGAAATGCGCGCGCTGGCCCACCACATGGTAGACGACGCCCTGGATTACATGCAGACCCTCCGTGAACGTCCGGTGTGGCAGCCCCTTCCGGAGGAGGTCAAATCCGCGCTTCACGCGCCCTTGCCGCTGAAGCCCACGCCCGCGCAGGAAGTTTATCGGGAATTCCGACAGAACGTCCTGCCTTACCCGATGGGGAACATCCATCCCCGTTTCTGGGGCTGGGTGATGGGCAACGGCACCCCGCTGGGAGTGCTGGCGGAAATGCTCGCGGCGACCATGAATCCCAACATGGGCGGCGGCGACCACGCCGCGGTTTACGTCGAGACCCAGGTGATCGACTGGTGCAAGGAGATCATGGGGTTTCCCGGCGGGGCCAGCGGCTTGCTGGTCAGCGGCGGCTCCATGGCAAATCTGGTGGGTCTGGCGGTCGCCAGGAACGTTAAAGCCGGCTTCGACGTGCGCGAGGAAGGCGTTCGAGCCTCATCGAAAGAAATGGTGCTCTATGGGTCGGAAGAGATGCACAGCTCGCTCGAAAAAGCCGCCGAGCTGCTGGGCCTGGGGAACGCGGCCCTGCGCAAGATAGCGGTGAATCCGGACTACGAGATCGACCTCGGCGCTCTGAAGGCCGCCATCCGGCAGGACCGCGCGGACGGCAGGCTACCGTTCTGTGTGATCGGGAACGCCGGCACGGTCAACACCGGCGCCATTGACGACCTGGACGCGCTGGCGGAAATCTGCCGGGCGGAAGACCTGTGGTATCACGTAGACGGCGCCTTCGGCGCTTTGGCCATACTCGCGCCAGAGCTGCGCGAGCGAGTGCGCGGCTTGGAGAAAGCCGACTCGCTGGCCTTCGACCTGCACAAATGGATGTACATGCCCTTCGAGATCGGCTGCATCCTGGTTCGCCGCGAAGAGGATCACCGCCGGAGTTTTTCCCTCACTCCGGAATACCTGTCCCACGCAGAACGCGGCATCGCCGCCGGATCACACTGGTTCAGCGATTACGGCATCCAGCTCACGCGCGGCTTCCGGGCTTTAAAGGCCTGGATGTCGCTCAAGGAAAACGGGACAGAAAAATATGGGCGTCTCATCTACCAAAACGTGAAACAGGCCGGCTATTTAGCCGGGCTGGTGGAGGCCACGCCCGAGCTGGAGCTGGTCGCCCCGGTGCCGTTGAACATCGTCTGCTTCCGCTATCGGACCGCCGGTCTGGATCGGGCGGGAGCGAACCGCTTCAATCAGGAGCTTCTCATCCGCCTGCACGAAAGCGGAACGGCGGCGCCCACCTACACGACTCTGAATGGCGTGTACACCCTGCGGGCTGCCATCACCAACCACCGCAGTCGCCAGGAAGATTTCGACGTGCTCGTCCACGAGGTCGTCCGCCTGGGAAGAGAAATGCTGGAAGAAGGTTTTGGGCGGGAGAGTTAATCGCCCCTGGGGATAGACTCTCTTCACGCCCCGGCGGGGTAGAAGCATAAACCGGCCGTGCCGGGGCCGCTGTGGACTGCCAATGCCGGGGAGAGCTCGGCGACGAGTGATTCGACGCAGTCAAAGCGCCTCTCGATCATTCCTTTGAGCTTTTCGATCTCCGCCCGTGCGCCGGCGTGGACGTAGGCGACCTTGATCCTGCCCATTCTCCCCACGCTGCTTTCGATCCTATCCGCCATCATCTGGTAGGCTTTCATCCGGCTGCGCGCCACTCCCAGGGGCACGATGACCCCCTCCTCCATTCCGATGATGGGCTTAATGTTCAATAAAGATCCCAGCAGCCTCTGCGCCCGGCCAATCCGCCCGCCCATATAAAGATATTTGAGGGTATCGGCGGTCTGTAACATGCGCGTGACCGGGATCATTTTCTTCACCCTTGAGGAAATTTCTTCCAGCCGCTCCCCAGAGAGGGCCGCTCTGGCCGCTTCGATTGCCATCCATCCCTGGCACATAGACACATTGAGCGTATCGATGACGTCGATGCGGACTTCCGGAAAGCGTTCGGCGATCATCTGCCTGGCGGCCACGGCCGCCTGATAAGCTCCGCTACCCTTGGAGGTCATGTGGATGCTGATGATCTGTTTTAGCCCTTCACGAACGATGAGCTCCTCGTACACGGCCAGGTAATCCCCGGGACCTGGGCTGGCTGTGGTCGGCAGGATTTTGGCCGTCTGCAGCCAGGCCAAGAACTCTTCCCTCTGGATGGTGACCAGATCCCGGAGGACTTCCTCGCCGCGATGAATATAGTAAGCCGCCCTGTAGATATGCAGGTCAGCCAACAGATCCTCCGGGATGCTGGCGCAGCTATCGGTCACGACCCCAACACAAGGCGGCATCTCTCCCTCCGGCCTTCCGATCATTAAATTCGGCATAGATTTTGAATAGATTATACAGAATTTCCCACCTCGGAGGTAGATTCCCTTGTCATATTTTAATGAATTTTTAATCCTCCCTTTAGGTGGCTATAAGGAATTATGACTATTTTAGTTTTATAATAAATCTGGTATAATTTGTAAGGTTTATTGGTGGGGGTCTCGCCGATTCCCAACATCATGAATATTAAGTAATTAGAGGATAAGAATGGGAGGAAATAGGATGCCTTTACCACGGATCACTGCACGTCGAGCTGCAGGGGTCTTTTTACTGTTTTTAACCTTCTTGTTGGCCGGCTGCGCCGGTTCCCCTTCTCCGCTCAATCCCGCTTCGCTGAATGCCTCGCTGATCTCGAAATTGATCCTGATCGTCTTCGGGATTGCAGCCGTGGTATTTCTCATCGTGGAGGGGCTGTTGATCTATTCGGCCATCCGCTTCAGCCGCAAGAACGCCGGCCCCCCCAGCCAAACGGAAGGGAATCGCAATCTGGAGATCGCCTGGACGTTTGCTCCGGCCATCGTGCTGGTCATCGTCTATATCATCTCGCTGGGAACCCTGCGCACGGTCGGCTACCTGCCGGCTTCAGCTGCTTCCGCCGATCCCGGCGGCACCCCTGCCTCCACCACCTTGCACGTGCGCGTGATCGGGCACCAATGGTGGTGGGAATTCAATTATCCCGATTTAGGCATTACCACGGCCAACGAGATGCACGTTCCCGTGGGTGTGGATGTGGCCATCCAGGTTGAGTTGGTCGATGTCATCCACAGTTATTGGGTGCCCGAGCTGGGCGGCAAAATCGATGTGATTCCCGGCCACACCAACCAAACCTGGTTTAACGCCTCTCAGACGGGGGTCTTCCACGGGCAGTGCGCCGAATTTTGCGGAGTCGAGCACGGTGACATGCGCTTCGATGTCGTCGTCGAGACGGCAGACCAGTTCCAGGCCTGGGTAAAAGCCCAACAGGCGCCGGTCGCCAGCGCGAGCGGCACTGCCGCCCAGGGCGAGCAGGTGTTTATGAACGGCGCTTGCATTGGCTGCCACACCATCAACGGCACCAACGCCAAGGGGCTGGCGGGGCCCAACCTGACCCATTTTGCCAGCCGGTCGGTCTTCGCGGGAGCCACTTTGCAGAACACCCCCGCGGACGTGGCTAAATGGCTGTCCAATCCCCAGGCCGTCAAGCCCGGCAACTTGATGCCCAATTTGCACCTGTCTCAAACGCAAATCGATGAGCTGGTCGCTTTCCTCGAAAGCTTGAAATAACCCGGAGTGGTTACCATGGCCTCTACAACAGGAACGTTTCCCCTTACCCGTCCCCATTTCACCAAGGGCTTTTTAAGGTGGTTGACGACCACCAGCCACAAGGAAATTGGTATTCTCTATATTTCTACCGCCTTCATCTTCTTCCTGGTAGGCGGTATCGAAGCCCTGCTCATTCGCTTACAGCTTGGCGCGCCGGATAACACCCTCCTTTCTCCCGACGTTTACGACCAGATCTTTACCATGCATGGCACCACCATGATCTTCTTGTTTGCCATGCCGATCCTGGTCGGCTTCACCAACTATATGACGCCTCTGATGATCGGCGCGCGAGACGTGGCCTTTCCCCGCTTGAACGCCTTTAGCTACTGGCTGTTCCTCTTCGGCGGGCTGCTGATGTATTGCTCCTTCCTCTTGGGCGGAGCCCCGAATGCTGGCTGGTTCGCTTATGCGCCTCTCACCACCTCTCAATTCTCTCCATCGCACGGCATGGATTTTTGGGCGCTTGGCATCCTCATGACCGGCCTGGGGTCCACGGTCGGGGCGATCAATTTCATCGTCACGATCTTGAACATGCGCGCTCCGGGCATGTCCTTCTTCAAGATGCCGCTTTTCGTCTGGCAAGTGCTGGTGACCATGTTCCTGATCCTGTTCGCCATGCCCAGCCTGACCGTCGACGCGATCTTACTCTTCCTCGAGCGCAACTTCGGAGCCATGTTTTTCCTGGCGAGCCAGGGCGGCGACCCCCTCTTGTGGCAACACCTGTTTTGGTTTTTTGGCCATCCGGAGGTCTACATTTTGATCTTACCCGCCTTTGGGATCATCTCGGAGGTTATCCCTGTCTTTTCGCGTAAGCCGATCTTCGGCTACGGGGCGATCGTCTTTTCGGGCATCGCCATCGGCTTCCTCAGCTTCACCGTTTGGGCTCACCACATGTTCGCGGTCGGCATGAGCCCCGTCGCGGATGCGGTCTTCTCGCTCGACAGTGTGATCATCGCCGTTCCCACCAGTATCAAGATCTTCAACTGGATTGCCACCCTGTGGGGCGGGAAGCTGAATTTCAAGGCGCCCCTTTTATACGCCGTCGGCTTCGTGGCCATGTTCATCATCGGAGGGTTGAGCGGGGTTTCTGTAGCGGTCGTCCCCATCGACTTCCAGGTAACGGATACCTATTACATCGTCGCTCATTTGCACTACGTCCTCTTCGGAGGAACGGTCTTCGCCATATTCTCCGGCGTCTATTATTGGTTCCCCAAGATGACCGGCAAATTCCTGAGTGAGAAGCTGGCCAAGATCCAGTTCTGGATCATGCTGGTCGGCTTCAACCTGACCTTCTTCCCCATGCACATCCTGGGGCTGCTGGGTATGCCGCGCAGAGTTTATACGTACGCGCCGGGCCTGGGTTGGGATACGTTAAATCTGCTGGAAACGGTAGGCGCTTTTATCATCGCCATATCCATCCTGATCTTCACCTGGAATTTCCTGAGCAGCCTCCTGAAGGGCGAAAAAGCCGGCGGCGATCCCTGGGACGGGCAAACTTTGGAATGGACCACCCCCTCTCCTCCGCCCCCCCACAACTTCGACGTGATCCCCGTCGTCAGCGGCCGGCGCCCGGCCTGGGATTTGAAGCGCGCCGATCCGGCCCAAAGCCAGCCGGCCCCTTCTGTCCCAACGGAAAGCAAGCATAGCGGCATCCATCTGCCGGAAGGTTCTTTCTATCCGCTGATCATCGCCCTGGGCCTGTTCGTGGTGTTCTTCGGTCTCGTCTACCTGACGGTCTGGCTGGCGCTGATCGGCCTGGCGATCGTGTTTAGTGGAATCATCGGTTGGTTCACCGAACCCTGGGAAGAAGCGCTGGAGGCAAAATAGTATGAAGTCAAGCAGTGGTATCCAAAGAAGCTGAGACGAGAGACTCTGGGAGTCGATAATCGCAAGCTGGCCGTGTGGACCCTGTTGGGATCTGAGGCCGTCTTCTTTTCTTCCCTCATCGTGACCTATATCGTCATGCGCGGAAGGAGTGTGGCGGGGCCGCTCCCACACCAGGCGTTAGACATTCCCCTCACCGCCTTCAATACCTTCGTCCTGATCTGTAGCAGCATGACCATGGTTACGGCGTTGGCGTCCGTTCAGCGTGGCTCAGTGCGCGCCATGCGCGGCTGGCTGATCGCCACGGCCCTGCTGGGCGCGACCTTCCTGGGCGGCCAGGCCACCGAATTTACCATGCTGGCCCACCAGGGCCTCTCCCTCAGCAGCAACTTGTTCGGCGCGACCTTTTTCACCCTGACGGGCTTTCACGGCGCCCACGTTTTGGTTGGGGTAATCTGGATTTGTTTCGTGCTGGCCAGAGCTTTCCGCGGCGGCGTCACCCCCAAGAACTACACGATCGTCGAATTGGTCGGACTGTACTGGCACTTCGTCGATCTGGTCTGGATCATCATCTTTACCATCATCTACCTGATATAGCCGGTAAAAATCGGGAGTTAAGCTTATGGAGTCGCACTCGGAAACCCAAGAAATCTCCCCGCAGCGGATGCAACGTAATTACATCGCCGTATTCGTCGCCCTGGCGGTTCTAACCGCCATCGAGCTGGGCGTTAACTATCTGCCCGTGCCGCGCATCCCCGTGCTGGTGCCCCTGGCGCTTGCCAAAGCCACGCTGGTGGCCATGTTCTACATGCACCTCAAGTACGACCGGCGGGTATTCAGCCTGGTATTCGTCATGGGCATCTTGATGGGCGTCGGGATGATCATCGCCCTGACGGCCTTGTTCGGGCCTATGCTTTTAGACATGAAGTAAATTCACGCCGTTCTTCGAACGGCGTGCGCGTCCGTCCCTTTTAAAAGCCACGGTTGAATTCCGTGGCTTTTCCAGTTAAGGTTGCCATAAGCTTTGCCTTAACTCCCTATAAGGACAAATAAGATAGTGAATGTTAAATTCAAAAGTAGCCCTGTTTTAAAGACAGGGTCGAGAGAATTAGAAGTACCTGTTAGCAGGAGAGGAAGGTGACGGTCGACTCGCTGATCAACGGGCGCTTTGACATCTTCCTGGATGCGTTGCGGCACCTTTTCCTGCCGGCCCTCACCCTATCTTATCGATTTTCTCGCCGGCGAGCAGGAGCTGCCGCCGCCCTCGAAGATTCCTCGCTGGGTGCACGCCCTGCTGCGCAACCCGCTCTCGCTGGCCGGCACGCTGATCGTGGTGCTTTTTATTCTCATCGCCGCCCTGGCGCCGCTCCTGGCTCCTCCGCCCATTCCCAGTGAGCCATACCTGATTCCCAGGGATGGATTTCAGGCCCAGCCCAACGCGCCCAACGCCCAGCACATTTTCGGCACCACCCAGGGGCAATACGATATCTTTTACGGCGTCATCTGGGGAACGCGCACGGCTTTCGAGGTGGGGCTGGTGGTAACCGGCATGACCGTCCTCATCGGCGGATTGATCGGAGCCATCGCCGCCTACGTCGGCGGCTGGGTAGATGAAATCACCGAGCGCATCGTCGAGATCTTTCTGGCGTTCCCCTTCCTCCTGGCCGCTCTGACCCTGGCCGTCATCCTGGGCGGGAAAGTCCACAACGGGCTCATCTCGGGCATGATCGCCCTGATCGTGTTCGGCTGGCCGAGTTATTCCCGCCTGATCCGCGGCGACATCCTGGCAGTCAAGGAGCGCGATTTCATCCTGGCCGACCATGCCCTGGGCATCCCCGGCTGGCGCATCCTCTTACTGAACATCATCCCCAACGCCATGTATTCCACCATCGTCTATTCTTCTCTGAACGTGGGGGCGAACGTGATCACGTTTGCCGCCCTCAGCTTCCTGGGGGTCGGCGCGCCTTCCGGCTACGCCGACTGGGGCCAAATGCTCAGTTACGCGCGCAATTGGATCCCGAGCCTGTCGACCTACTGGTACATCGTCGTCTACCCGGGTATGGCTTTGATCCGATTTAACGTGAGTACGGGTTAGGCGGGCAGGCCTGCCAGGACATCTCGGCCTAACGACGGTTTCTTGGGCTGGCGGGCATAAGCAATCAGTCCGCACAGCAAATTGACTACAAAGTTGCGCACGCTGCGGTGACGGGAATGCTCAATTTGGGAGATATTTTTCAATTGATCAATCACCGATTTAACAATGGCCCGTTTGCGCAGCAGCAAGCGATCCGTCAAAGTCATCGGCAGGCGATTTTTGGAGTTGTTGCGCAGCTTAGTGATCAAGTCCAGTCCCAGGGTTTGTTGGAGCAGGTCATGCAGCGGTTGGGAAATATAGCCTTTATCGCCAAACAGCTTGCCAAACAAGGTGTGCGCCAGATGTGGGACCGGTTGGCGATCATCGACATTGGCGGGAGTGAGCTGGATATTGAGCAGTTCGCCGCGGTCATTGATCACCAGGTGCAGTTTGAAGCCAAAAAACCAGCCCGTGGAGGTCTTGCCCCGCTCGGCCAGACCGGCAAAGACCTTGTGCGAAGCGATGCGCTGGGTCAGACACACGTCAATCGCGGTGGAATTGATGAACGACAGCCCCGTGCAGTCCCCCAAGCAGGTGGTGTGGAAATAGGCACATAAAGGCATGAGGGCGGAGGGAATAAAGTCCACAAAGCGAGTGTAACTGACCAGCCCGGGGAACTCGCCGCGCAGGTGCGGCAAGACATCCTCACAGTAGTAGGCCTTGAAGTTGCGGTAATGGGATTGATGGAAGTAGATGAGGATGGTCATGATTTCACTCAAGCTCAGCGAGCGATCCCGGTGGCGGGTTTGAAGACCGCTCTGGACCAACTGCTGTTCATAAAACGGGAGAAAGCCTTTGCAAAAATCATCGACATCACAGAACAACTCGAGTAAACTGTCCATTGGGACTCCTCTAGAGCAAACCGGTTGTGGTGACCACAGTTTACTCTATTCGGAGTCCTTCTGTCGCCTTATCCCGTACTCACGTTATTTAGCCTGGCCTGGAATTTGATCGGGGATGCCTTCCGCGACGCACTGGACCCCAAGATAGCCAACGCCTGAGTCTACTTCAACCCCGCTATCGTAGATTGAACGATCGCCATCAACGGGGTAGGGTACAATCCAATGCCCAGCACCAGGATCCCCAGAACGGTGAGCACTACGTTCCTCAGCGAAGTCAGCCTGGGGGCCGCCGGTTTCTCGGCCTCGCCTTCGACCGGTTTGCGATACAAGGATAGCGCGATGCCCATGTAGTAGAACACGCCGATGACGCTGGCGATCACCAGCACCAGCACCAGCGCCCACAACGAGGATTGCACCCCCGCTGCCGAAATATAGATCTTCCCGAACAGGCCGGCGGAGGGCGGCAGGCCCGCCAAAGATACCAGGGCCAGGGTAAACAGCCCGGCCAGCCAGGGGCGCCGCCAGAACAGGCCCCGGTAAGCCTCCATCTCTTCCGCTTCGTTTTCCGCCGTGGACAGGACGGTGATGACTCCAAACGCGCTCAAGGTGGTGGCGAAATAAGCAGCCAGATAAAACGCCACCGAGGGTTGCGCCAGCGATCCACCCGCCAGGAAAGGCACCAGCAAATAGCCCAGGTGCGCGATGGACGAATAAGCCAGCACCCTTTTGACGTTCTTCTGAAACAGCGCCAGGATATTGCCGCTGAGCATGGAGAGGATGGCGATAGCGGCGAACACGTCCCACAGCGGGCTGCCCTGCGCCAGCGGCGCCATGCTGAAATAGCGTAGCAGCAGCGCGAACACGGCTCCCTTCGAAACCGTGGCCACGAACCCCGTGACCGGGGCCGGCGCTCCCTGGTATACGTCTGGGGTCCACAGTTGGAACGGCACCCAGGCCAATTTAAAACCGATCCCCACGATCAGCAAGGCCAATCCGACCAACGGCACCGGGCTGGAGTAGTTGTGGGTCGATAGCGCCGCCGCCAGTTTAGAGAAATCCATGCTGCCCAGCTCGGCGTAGATCAAGGCCATGCCGAAGAGCAGGAAAGCCACCGTGGCCCCCGCCAGGATCAGGTATTTGATGCCGGCTTCGATGCGGTGTTTTTGAGCGCGGGGGTAGGAAATCAGGGAATAAAGGCTGACGCTCAGGATCTCGAGCCCCAGGAAAAAGGAAGCAAAATGATTGCTGGTGACCAGCACGATCGACCCCAACGTCGCCAGGAGTAATAACAGGTAATACTCCTCGTTCTGGCCTTCTAGCCCTTTCAGGTATTGGTACGAAAGCGCCCCAACGACAAAGCTGGCCGCCAGGATGAGTTCGATGTAGAAACCGGCAGTACTGTCGAAGACGAGCAGCGTGGTCACCTCGTGTGGATAGTATCCCGAGGTGAAGAATAAGCTGGCGAAAGAGGCGGCCAGCCCGAAGAGCGCCAGCCCGGCCACCCACGCAATCCTGCGATAGAAAGCCACACCCAGCAGCTCCACCACGATCACCACCGCCAGGAGGATCAAGGGGAGCAAGACGAGCAGGTCTATCTCATCCATAGATGTGTCCAACCTCTTAACATAGTCCAAGTTGCCACTCTGTCATTCTGAGCGCCCGCTATGGGCTGTTTCATCCTCCTCATCTGCAAAGAAGGGCACGAAGCATCCCGTTGCCATGCAGACATGCTTCTATGACAGCAACGAGATGCTTCACTTCGTTCAGCATGACAGGGCCTGCCAAAGAAGGCGGTAACTTGGGTTGACATGGGTCAGCTCTCGAGGAGCAGCGCCTCCGGGTCCTCGATCAGCTCCTTCACCCGCACCAGGAAGCGCACGGCCTCCTGCCCGTCGACGATGCGGTGGTCGTAGCTGAGCGCCACGTACATCATCGAGCGAATGGCTACCTGTTCGCCTATTGCCACCGGTCGCCGCTCGATCTTGTGCAGGCCGAGGATGCCGACCTGCGGCGGGTTGAGAATGGGCGTGCTGAGCAGGGATCCGAACACGCCTCCGTTGGTGATGGTGAAGGTCCCGCCGCGCAAATCCTCCAGGGTCAGCGTTCCCTCTTCCGCTTTCTGGGCAAACTCCTTGATCTTCTTTTCGATCTCGGCAAAGGACAGGCGCTCGGCGTCGCGCAGCACCGGCACCACCAGGCCCTCCGGCGCGCCTACCGCGATGCCAATGTCGTAGTAGTGCTTCAGGATCATTTCTTCGCCCTGCACTTCGGCGTTCAACCTGGGGAATCCCTTCAGCGCCCCCAGAGCCGCCTTGACGAAGAACGAGGCGATCCCCAGCTTGACTCCGTAACGCGCCAGGAAGCTCTCGTTGCGGCGCTGGCGTAAATCCATGATGGCCGTCATGTCCACCTCGTTGAAGGTGGTCAGCATGGCCGCCGCGTGCTGCCCTTCCACCAGGCGCTGGGCGATCGTCCGCCGCCGGCGGCTCATCTTGACCCGCTCCTCTTGCCTGGCGGGCAGGGCGGAAGGCAGAGGGGCTACCTCAGGCGCTGAGGCAGGCGCGGGCGCAGGCTGCGCCTTGTGCTCGACGTACTTCTCGACGTCGCTCTTCGTAATCCGTCCCCTCGTCCCTTCTGCCTGAACCTGCTTCAAGTCGACGCCGTACTCCTGTGCGACTTTGCGCGCGACCGGCGTTACCCGCTCCTCCACGATTTCCACCTCGGCCGCCCTGGGCACCACCGGGGCCGCCTGAGAGGCAGACGATCCGTTGGACGGTTGAGGCTCGGCCTTCCCGGCGGGCGCTTCTTCGCGGCCTTTGGGCGGGAGCGCGCCTTCGGGTACCTCGCCCTCTTCGATCAGCCCGATCTCGTCGCCCACCTTCACGTCTTCGCCTTCCCCTTTTTCGATGCGCGCCAGCACGCCCGACTTTTCCGCGCCCACCTCGAGATTGACCTTGTCGGTCTCCAGCTCGACCAGCACATCGCCGACCGAGACGGACTCTCCCTCCCGTTTCAGCCATTGGCTGATGGTCGCATCCAGCACCGATTCGCCCAATTCTGGGACGATGATCTTCGTTGTCATTTCCTATACCCCTTCCATGATTACCCGGCTGACCGCCGCGCTGACCTTTTTGCTATACGCCCGTTCGATCAAAAGTTTCTGGTTGACCAGATGCCAGGCGGTAGACCCTTCTGCCGGGCTGGAGCTGGGCGCCCTCCCTACGTAGCGCAACGGCCAGCGCTCACCCAACAGGTCTGCCAGATTGAGTTTCATGAATTCCCAGGCGCCCATATTCAAGGGCTCTTCCTGCACCCAGGTGACGTGCTCTACTCCCGGATAGCTTTCCAATATGGCCAGAATTTCTTCGGATGGCAAAGGATAAAGCTGCTCCACCCGGGCGATGGCGACGTCCTGGTTTTCTTTGCGCAGGTCGCTCGTCGCCAGATCGAAATAGATCCTCCCGCTGCACAAGATCATCCTGCGCACCGCATTACGATTTTCACCCACCAAAGGATCGTCCAAAACGGGCTTCCACAGCTCTTCGGCCAATTCGACGGGCTTAGAAGACACCATCGGGTGGCGCAACAGGCCCTTGGGGGTCAGGATGATCAACGGCAAGGGATCGGTCTTGAGCAGTCCCGCCTGGCGCCTGAGCAGGTGAAAATACTGGGCGGCCGTGGTCGGGTTGGCCAGGCGCAAGTTCGTCTCCGCCGCCAGTTGCAGCAGGCGCTCAGGGCGAGCGCTGGAATGGTCCGGCCCCTGCCCCTCGTTTCCGTGGGGCAGCAGCAGCACCAGCGAAGGGGTCTGCCCCCACTTATCGCGGGCGGAGACCAGGAACTCGTCGAGGATGCCCTGGGCGATGTTGACGAAGTCGCCGTATTGGGCTTCCCAAATCGCCAAACGCTCCGGTGAGCGGATGTTGTAGCCAAACTCGAACCCAAGCGCAGCGCTCTCCGTCACCGGGCTGTTGTAGACTTCAAAAGCGGCGTCCGCCTGTGGGATCGTCTGTAGAGGCGTCCAGGTCTCTTCGCTGTCCACGTCGAAAAAGACCTCGTGGCGCTGGCTGAAGTCCCGCGCGCCACGTCCTCCCCGGTCAGCCGAATGGGGATGCCGTCCTGCAGGATGCTGGCAAAGGCGAGCTGTTCCGCCGTGGCCCAATCCACGCTGGCTTTCTGCGGATCTTCCAGCGCCTTTCCCCGTGAGCGCATGGCCCGTTCCAGCTTGGGATGCAGGTGAAACCCCGCCGGCGCATCCAGCAGGCTCTGGTTGAGCTCTTGCAGTCTCTTCAAAGGCACGCTGGTGTTGATTTTTCTGGCCGCCCTGGGCGGGGGCGCTTTTGGCGTTTGCTCCACCAGGTCCTGTTCGGGCTTCAAGCCTTCCAGCACCTTTTGCAGAGCGACCATACCTTCGTTGACCAGCTCATCAGGTCTTCCCGGGTCGATCATGCCGCGCTCGACCAGGGTCTGCGCCCACAGGGCGCGCACGCTGGGATGCTGGCCTATCTTCCGGTACATGATCGGTTGGGTGTAAGAAGGCTCGTCTCCCTCGTTGTGGCCATAGCGGCGGTAACCCACCAGGTCGATCAGGAAATCCTTTTCGAACCTCTCGCGATAAGCGAAACCCGTAGCGACGGCTTCGAGGCAGGCTTCGGGGTCGTCGGCGTTGACGTGAATCACCGGGATTTTAAAGCCCTTGGCCAGGTCGCCGGCGTACAGGACGCTGCGCGTCTCGGATTCCGTGGCGGTGTAGCCTAATTGGTTGTTGGCGATGATGTGCAGGCTACCGGCTGTGTTGTACCCGGGAAGCAGGGAAAGGTTTAAGGTCTCGGCCACGATGCCCTGCCCGGGGAACGACGCGTCTCCATGAATGAGCACGGGCAGAGCGGCTTTGGGGTAAAAAGTCGGTCGTCCGGGGCGGTTCATGCCCGAATTGGCGGCCCTGGCCATGCCCACCAGCACGGGGTCCACCTGTTCCAGATGGCTGGGGTTGGGCGGCATCTGGATGACCATTTCCACTGCCTGGTTTTCTTCGACCGCGCCCAGCGCGCCCTTGTGGTATTTCACGTCGCCCGTCCACCCCGGCTCGACCCGCGCCAAAAAACTGGCGGTGGGATCCTTGAATTCCGCCAGGATCTGCGCGTAGGGTTTCTGTAGCGTGTGCGCCAGGACGTTCAGGCGCCCCCGGTGGCCCATGCCGATCAAGGTCAGGCAGATGCCATCTTCTACCGCCGCACGCGTGATCTCATCCAGAATGGGGATCAGCATGTCCAGCCCGGAAAGGGAAAAGATGGACCTCCCCGGAAAGATGCGGTTGAGGAATAGCTCGAAGACTTCCACCTGCGTCAGGCGTTCCAGCAGGCGAACTTCGTCTAGGGGCCGGGCCGGCGGCCTGAAACGGCCGCTCTCGGCTGCCTCCCGCAGCCAATCGCGCTCCTCCGGAATGTGGATGTAACTGTAATCGTAGCCGATGTGCCCGCCATAGATCGCGCGCAGCGCCTGGAGCGCCTCCCAGGCAGAGGAGTTCCCCGCGCCAACCGGCCCGCCGATGAGACTGGCCGGAAGCCGGCGCAGATCATTCTCTTCCAGGCCATAATATTTCGGGCGCGAGCGAGGGATCCCCTGGCGGAGGCGTCCCCAGAGGGTCCAATTGCACCTGCAAGTGGCCGTAGGAGCGAATGGCCTGGGCAAAATTGACCACCGCCATGATCTTGGAGGCGTCGGCTACGCTTCCACTGGCCGCTATGGGGGGCACTTCCCCGCTTTCCGGCGGGGGCGTCCAGCCGGCAAAGAACCGCCGGGATCCCTCGTCCACCGAGCCCGGGTCTTTTTGGTAACGCTCGTAAAGCTCCAGCACGTACCCGGCGTTAGGGCCCTGGAATTCCCGCCAAAAATCTGCACGCTTCCCATTCTCCGGCATGTTAGCGCAACCCTCCGCGATGAAACCTCACCCGCGCAACTCGCTCATGGCGTCCACGTCCAGCGTCTTGAACAAATGGTAGAGTTCTCAAGATCAGCGCCAGGCCTACCGACACCTCCGCCGCCGCCATGGTCAGGATGAAGATGAACATCACCTGGCCATCGGCTTGCGCCCAGCGGTAGCCCGCCACCACGAAAGCCAGACCGGCTGCGTTGAGCATGACCTCGATCGAGATCAGGATGAAGAAGATATTCCTGCGCACCAGCACACCGATGGTGCCCAGGGTGAATAAGATACCCGCCAGGATGAGTCCTTGCTGCATGGGAACAGAAGCCATTTCGATCTCGCCTCCTTTGCCCTTCCCCTCAATCGCCCCGCCGCCCAAGGTGGTAGGCGCCTACCAGCCCGGCCAGTAAAAGCATGGAAGCCAGCTCGACTCCCAGAAGATAAGGTCCAAACAGCGCCAGGCTGACCTGTTGAGGCGCGATGATCTGGCCGTTGCCCCCGGGATTTCCCGCCGCTGGCGAAGATGTAGACCAATTCTGCGATCAGGATCAGCGCCAGGATGGCCGGCCCGACCCACACGCCGGGCTTAAGCCATTCGCTTTCCTGCTTCACCGCCTGCGGCCCAAGGTTTAGGATCATGAATACAAACACGAACAGCACCATGATCGCGCCGGCGTAGACGATCACTTCCAGGGCGGCCACGAAAGGCGCGCCCAGGGTGTAGAACACGATCGCCACCGAAAAGAGGGACACGATCATGTACAGCAGCGCGTGCACCGCGTTCAAGCGCGTGATGACCATCAGGGTAGAGAAGATGGCGACGGCGCCCGCCAGATAGAACGCTACGTTCATCCTTGACTTCCTCCCAAAAGCGTCACGGCATCAGGCTGCGGATATCGATGGGAGGGTCTTCGCGCTCGGCCTCGCCCTTGCCCTTGCCGCCGATCTCCAGGCCGGATACCCGGTAGAAGTTGTATTCCGGATACTTCCCGGGACCGCTGATCAGCAGGTCTTCCTTCTCGTAAACCAGGTTCTGCCGGTCGTACTCGCCCATCTCGAAGTCCGGCGTGAGCTGGATGGCGTAGGTGGGGCAGGCTTCTTCGCAATACCCGCAGAAGATGCAGCGCGAAAAATTGATGCGGAAGAACTCCGGGTAACGCCGCCCGGATTCGTCTTCGGTGGCCTGCAAGGAGATACAATCCACCGGGCAGGCCACCGCGCACAGGTAACAGGCCACACAGCGCTCCGCCCCATCCGGGTCGCGAGACAGGATGATCCGCCCGCGCCACCTGGGGGGAAGATAGGGTTTCTTTTCGGGATACAGGATGGTGACCCGCGGCTGAAACGCGTGCAGGATCACCTCCCAAATCGTTCGCAATAAAGCCAGCATATTCTCTCCAAACGCCTCATCCAGAGGCCAGCAGAACCGCCCCGGTGACCAACAGGTTGAGCAGCACCAGGGGCAGCATGATCTTCCAGCCGAACTCCATCAACTGGTCGTAGCGTGGCCGGGGCAGAGAAGCTCTCATCAGGATGAAAAAGCTGATAAACACGAAGGTTTTGATCAGGAACCACACGATGGGGGGCAAGACCGGCCCCAGCCAGCCTCCGAAGAAGAACGTGACGATCAGCGCCGAGATGAGCGTGATGCCCAGGTATTCGCCCACGAAGAACATGCCGAATTTGATCCCCGAGTATTCGGAATGGTAACCGGCGATCAGCTCGCTTTCCGCTTCGGGCAGGTCGAAAGGCAGCCGGTGCGTCTCCGCCAGACCGGCGATCAAGAAGACGAAGAAGCCCAGCACCTGCGGGATGACGAACCACACCTTGCTCTGCGCCGCCACGATGTCGCTCAGGCTCAAAGAACCGGCCAGCATGACCACGCCCATCAAAGACAGACCCATGAAGACCTCGTAGCTCATCATCTGAGCCGCGGCCCTCAGGCTGCCCAATAAGGAGTATTTATTGTTGGAGGACCACCCCGCCAGGGTGACGCTGTACACCCCCAGGGAGGACATCCCCAGGAAGAACAGGATCCCCACATTCAGTTGGCCGGCCACCCCGATGCCGGGCGCAAAGGGGATGACGGCGAAGGACAGCAAGACGGTGATGATGATCACCGCCGGAGCCAGGATGAACACCGGCTTGTCGGCGAAGGGCGGCACCCAATCCTCCTTCGTGAAAATCTTGATCATGTCCGCCAGCACCTGCAACAAGCCGAACGGCCCGGCGCGGTTAGGCCCGTAGCGGTCCTGCCACAGCGCCAACAGGCGCCGCTCGTACCAGATCAGGCCGGCCGCAATCGAGATGGCCACGATGAGCACGCCAAAGGCGTTCAATAAGCCCGCCGCCACGGGGCTCATGCTCCTTCCTCCCTATTAAAGCGGCTATGCATGGATCGTCACCTCGCCCCAGTCGGGTAGCTCCAGATGGGGCATTCCAGGCAGGCCAACCGGCAGGCCGGCCAATCCTTCGGGCAGGGAGTCCATCATGCGCACCGGCAGGTCTTGCGCCAGGCCGTTCACCGCCAGGCGCACGCGGCTACCGTCGCTCACGCCGAGGCGCTGCGCGTCCTCCGGATTGAGCCCCAGGAAAGGCTCAGGCGAAAGCCTGGCCACCCCGGGCGTGTGCACGCTCAGCTCCTCCGAGCCGAAGATGTGATAAAGCGGCGCCACCCGGAATTGATCCGCACGCGGTTGGAAGCTGGCGGGAATAGCGCCGAAGAATTCCGCCGCGCCGGAGGAAACATGCGTCTCGATCAGACGCTGCCCGGGTCCCCGCCCGTCAAAGGGCCGTTGACTTCTTGCTGGAACTTATTGAGGGATTGCACCGAATTCCAGCCCGGCGACCAGTAGTGGTCGATGAGCGCCGCCGGCGGGCGGTTCTTGAAGCCCTCCATCGAAAAAGACAACGGCGTCTCCGTGTCTTGCGGAGGCCTGGGCTCGTGCACGCTCACGTTGGCGTGCATAGCCGTGCGCCCACTGTAGCGGTGTGGCTGGCGCGGAATCCTCTCCCCGGCGATGCGAAAATCGGCCGGGGGCGCCAGCTTCAAAAGGGGAGCAAAGACGGGCAGCGCCTGCGCCAGGGCAGCCGCTACCTCGTCCGGGGTGCTCCAGGTGCTCGCCGCCGGAGCTTCGAGGGTGGTCGCCAGGTCGCGCAGCCAATGCCAGCTCGCATCCACTTCTCCTTCCGGCGTGAACACCTGGTAGAAGCGCTGCGCCCGGCCTTCGCTGCTCACCAGCGTGCCGTTGCCCTCTGCGAAGCTGGCCGCCGGCAGCACCACGTCCGCTTTTTGCGTGCTGCCGTTCTCGACGACGTCCAGAACGACCGTGGTCTTCGCTCCCGCGAACAAGGCGTCGACGTCGGCGGGCGGCAGGCGGCGGTAGAGGTCGTTTTCCAGGAGGAGCACCGTTTCAGTAGCGCCGGACTTCACCTGCTCCACAGCCTCCGCCAGGCTCTTGCCACCCATCAAGCCCAGGCCAGTGCTGTTGCTCTCGGGCAAGACGAAGCCCAGGCTGGCCGGGCGGCCTTGCGCGCACAAGGCGTAAGCCACGTTGGCGGCGGCCTGTATAACCACCTGGCTGCCGCAGCCCGTGCCTGCCAGCACCAACGGACGTTCAGCGTCTTTCAGGGCCTGGGCGATCCTGCCCGCCAGCTCCCTCACTTCAGGCGCCAGGTCCGCCACCTCGGGCGCCTGGCTCGTAATCGCCCGCGCCACGGCCATCCCCAGGCGCGCCAGGTCTTCCACCGCGCCGTGGGTGCTCTCCGTCGCGATTTCCTCCAGCTTGGTGGCGCCCACGGTAGCTACAAAGAGCGGGCCTTTTTTCTCCTGGATGATTTCCCGCACGGCGGCGTCGTTCCACGCCGGGATTCTGGCCCTGGCTGCGGCCTGCCTGGGCGCGTTGCGCACCGCCTGGCGCAAGGCCAGCGCCATCATAGGGGCGGTATTCGTCACGTCTTCCCCCAGCAGGAAGACCGCGTCCGCTTCTTGGATGTCGTGCAGGGAAGGCGAGCGCGCCGGGCCGCCCTGCAAGATGCGCAGGGCTTCGCTGACTAAAACGGCTTCCTCGGGGGCGAATCCGGTGAAGAACCGTTCCGGCCCGACCAGGGTGCGTAGCGCGAAGTTGGCCTCCAAAGAGGCCCGCGGGGAGCCGATCCCGATCACCTTTTGCCCGTCTCCCATGGCTTCCTTCAGGCGCTCGAGCGCCTCTGCGCGCGTCGCTTCTACCGCCGCTTCCCCCTTCTTTGCCCGCATCGCGGGGTGGCGGATGCGCCGGGGGCTGTTCACGAATTCGTAGCCGTAACGTCCCCGGTCGCACAGGAAATAGCCGTTGACTTCGTGGTTGTAACGGTTACGAATGCGCCTGAGCTGCCCGTAGCGCTCACCCGGAATGGTGTTGCAGCCGACCGCACAATTCACGCAGATGGACGGCGCGGTTTGCAGGTCCCACTTGCGCGTGAAGTGCTCCTTGAAAGATTTGTCCGTGAACACGCCCGTCGGGCACACCTCTACCAGGTTGCCGCTGAACTCGTTTTCCAGGGTTCCATCTTCTTTGCGACCAAAGAACACCTGGTTGCGCAGGGCAAAGGAGTTGAAATCCCGGCCGCCGGCGTAATCGCGATAAAAACGCACGCAACGGTAGCATTGG
The DNA here is from genome assembly GCA_963702935.1 of uncultured Chloroflexia bacterium. GTDB lineage: Bacteria > Chloroflexota > Anaerolineae > Anaerolineales > Anaerolineaceae > DAOTWA01. The sequence continues at coordinate 4,039,045 of OY969772.1, read as the reverse complement.
ATGCAGCGGTTCATCTCCTGGTTGACCAGCGGGCCCAGATCCTGGTTGTGGAAGGTGCGCTTGTTGCCGCGATAATGCCGGTAGTTGTGCCCGGTCATGACGGTCATATCTTGCAGGTGGCACTCCCCGCCCTCGTCACAGATGGGGCAATCGTGAGGGTGATTCACCATCATCCATTCGGTAACCGAGGCGCGAAAGGCCACCGCTTCCGCGTCCTGGATCGAGATGCGCGTGCCCTCATCGGCCGGGGTCATGCAGGCCATCACCAGCCGCCCGCGCGTGTCGCTTTCATCTTTGAACAGCTTTACCGCGCATTGCCGGCACGCTCCCACCGAGCCCATGGCCGGGTGCCAGCAAAAATAGGGAAGGTCCAGGCCCAACGAAAGGCAGGTGTGCAGCAGATCCCTTCCATCGGGCACTTCGTATTCGACGTTATCCACGCAAATCTTTGCCATTCATTCTCTCCAGGGGCAGCGTTTCTCGCGGATGTGGCGCTCGAAATCCTCGCGGAAATATTTCAAAGCGCTTTGCAAGGGTTCGGCTGCGCCGGGGGCAAAGGCACAAAAAGTGTGCCCCGGGGCCAACAAGCGCGTATGGCTTTCCAGAATATCGAGATCGCCTGGCTGGCCCTCTCCGTTTTCGATCGCCTGCAGGGTACGCTCCACGTATTGCAAGCCGCCCCAGCAGGGGGTGCACCAACCGCAAAATTCCTGCGCGAAGAAATGCTCCAGATTGAGCAGCATGCCCACCGGGCAGGTCTTGTCGTCCAACAGGATCATCGTGCCGGTGCCCATGCGGCTGCCGATCTTGGCCATAGAGGAAAAATCCATGGGGGTGTCCAGATGCTCCGGGAGCACGTAATCGGTCGAGGCCCCGCCCGGCAGCAGGCCGCGCAGCGTGTACCCATCCTGCATTCCGCCGGCATAATTCTCGATGATCTCACGCATGGTCGTGCCCATGGGCAGCTCCCAGGCGCCCGGCTTTTTGACCCTGCCGCTGACGCCGTAGAGCTTCGTCCCGCCGTCGTCGCACAGGCTCAAACCCTGGTACCATTCCACGCCGTGGTTGAGGATGTGCACAACGTTATACAGGGTCTCTACGTTGTTGACCACGGTGGGCTTACCCCACAGGCCGCTGGTTTGTGGGAAGGGCGGCTTGTAGCGCGGGTTAGCCGGTTTGCCTTCCAGGGCGTTCAACAGGCCGGTCTCCTCGCCGGCCATGTAGCGCCCGGCGCTGGTGTGCAGGCGCAGCTCGAAGTCGTGCCCGGAGCCGAAGATATCCTTCCCCAGGTAACCGGCCTGATACGCTTCGGCCAGGGCCTTGCGCAGCCGGCGCTCGGCTTCTTTATATTCCGCGCGCAGGAAGATGTAACCAATGTCCGCCTGGATGGCAAAACCGCTGGCGATCAGGCCTTCGATCAGTTGGTGCGGGTCGCCTTCCATGAGCAGGCGGTCTTTGAAGGTGCCCGGCTCCATCTCGTCCGCGTTGGCGATGATGAATTTCGGGTGGGGCGCGTCCTCGCCCATGGGCACGAAGCTCCACTTCATCCCGGTCGGAAAGCCCGCCCCACCCCGCCCGCGCAGGGTAGATTGTTTGATCAGCGCGATGATCTCCGCCGGCGCCATCGAGAGCGCTTTGCGCGCCGCCTGGTAACCGCCGCTTTGCTCGTAGGCTTTCAGGTCAGGCGCTTCTTTGCCCGCTTGAATTCTCTGCGTGAGTGGTTGTTCCATGAACGCTTGCCTTCTTACGAATATTTCTCCAGGATCGAGTCGATCTTCTCGTCGTCCAGGTCGCGATACAGGTCTTCGTCGATCATCAGCGCCGGCGCGTGGTCGCACGTGCCCAGGCATACGATGGGGAGGACGGTGAATCTTCCGTCCGGGGTAGTCTCGCCCAGGTTGACCTCCAGGCGCCGGCAGATGCGCTCGCGCACGGCCTCGTACCCCATGATCCAGCAACTGATGCTGTCGCAAATCAGGATTACGTGCCGACCCACCGGCTTACGGTAGATCAGGTTGTAGAAAGTAGCCACGTGATCCAGCTCTTCCACAGACATCTCCAATTCCTCGGCCACGTCTTGCAGGCCCTCGTCGGTGACCCAGCCGCGATGGCGCTGGACGATCTTGAGCGCATCGATGCAGGCGCCGTGCTTATATTCGTGGTTCTTCAGCTCTTCTTCGATTTCCTGTTTTTCTTGCGCGGAGAGCATTTGCCGTCCTTTCCGTCAGCGGTCCACGTCCGACAGCACGTAATCGATGCTGCCCAGCACCGCCAGCAAGTCGGGGATCATCGACCCGCGCACAATGGCCGGCAGCATCTGCAAATGCGCGAAGGAGGGTGTGCGGATGCGCGTCCGGTAAGATTCGGTGCTGCCGTCGCTGATCAGGTAATAGCCGTTGCCGCCCTTCGTAGCTTCAATGCCCACGAAGGCTTCCCCCGCCGGGATGACCGGCCCCCAACTGACGTTCAGGAAGTGGTCGATCAGCGTCTCGATGTCGTGCAGGGTGCGCTCTTTCAGCGGCGGCGTCGCCAGGGGGTGGTCGGACTTGTAAGGCCCCGCCGGCATGTTATTCAGGCACTGCTCGATGATGCGCAAACTCTGGCGCATCTCGGCTACGCGTACGACGGCCCGATCGTAGCAATCTCCGTGCGTGGCGGTCGGGATCTCGAAATCGAACTGCTCGTACCCTGAATAGGGACGTTTCTTGCGGAAATCCCACTCGAAGCCGCAGGCGCGCAGGCCAGGCCCGGTGACGCCCCATTCGATGGCTTCGTCCAGCGTATAGCTTCCTACCCCCACCGTCCGGCCTTTGAAGATGGGGTTCTGCATGACCAGGTGGTCGTATTCGTCCAGCCGGCGCGGCATGTAGTCCAGGAATTCCCGCACCAGCCGCTCCCAGCCGTTGGGCAGGTCGTGGGCCACGCCCCCGATGCGGAACCAGCTTGGGTGCATGCGTCCTCCACAGATGGCTCCCACGATGTCGAAGATCTTCTCGCGGTCCGTGAACATGTAAAAGACCGGCGACAACTGGCCCACGTCCTGGGCGAAAGTCCCGTACCACACCAGGTGGCTGGCCAGCCGGAAGAATTCCACCATCATCACCCGGATGACTTTGACCCGCTCGGGCACCTGGATGCCCGCCAGTTTTTCTACCGCCAGCACGTAAGCCAGGTTGTTCATCACGCCGCCCAGGTAATCGATGCGATCCGTGTAGGGAATGTACGTGTGCCAGGATTGGCGCTCGCCCATCTTTTCGGCGCCCCGGTGGTGGAAGCCGATGTCCGGCACCGCGTCCAGGATCTGTTCGCCGTCCAATTGCAGGATGATCCGCAAGATGCCATGCGTGCCGGGATGCTGCGGTCCCAAGTTCAGGAACATAAAATCCGTATCTTCGCCCTGGCGCGTCAGCCCCCACTCCTCCGGATGGAACTGCAAGGCCTCTTGCTCGCGCATCTCCTTTTCCTCCGGCAGGCGGAAAGGCTCCATGTCCGTGGCGCGCGCCGGGTGCTCCTTGCGCAGCGGATGTCCCTCCCAGGTGGCCGGCATCAAAATGCGCGCCAGGTGGGGATGGCCCTCGAAGGTGATGCCAAACATGTCCCAGGCTTCTCTTTCGTACCAGTTGGCGTTCCGCCACAGGTCGCTGATGCTCGCCGCCGCCGGCGCTTCCCCTTGCAGCGGCACTTTGACGCGCAAATCTTCGTTGCGCTCGTACGAAAGCAGGTGATAGACCAGCGTGAAATCGCTGGGAGGCTGGCCGGCGCGCTGCGTTCGCACCCGCTCGTCGATGGCCGTCAGGTCGTACAACATGCGGTAAGGTTTTTCCACGCCGGTCTTCAAGAAGCGCAAGACGTCCCTGGCCTGCTCTTTGGAAACCCAAAGCGTAGGAAAGTCATCGCGCGTCTCCTGGAGGGAAAAGCTCTCCTGCCCAAACCGGTGCTTCAATTCATCCACAACACCGGAGGGCTCGTTCGTGGCGACGGGCGATCCCGTCCTCTCGTCAGGCAAGCTGGAGTTCATCATACCTCGTCCGGGGACCGCAACTGGGTGATTTTTTGCCTCTCGGCCCTTTTTAGATCGCGCATGGAAGCCTTAGGCGACCTTTCGACCCCTTGCGGTCCAATCAGCCAGCTTAGCGGGCGCTTTTCCTTTCCGATGGACTCCGTCAGCAGCACCAGCCCTTCCATGAAGGCGTCCGGGCGCGGCGGGCAGCCCGGCACGTACACGTCTACCGGGAGGAACTTATCCACACCCTGCACCACGCTGTAGATGTCGTACATCCCTCCGGAGTTCGCGCAAGAGCCCATGGAGATCACCCAGCGGGGCGCCATCATTTGCTCGTACAGGCGTTGGATGATGGGCGCCATCTTGATGAATACCGTCCCGGCGATGATCATCACGTCTGCCTCGCGCGGCGTGCCGCGGATGACCTCGGCGCCGAAGCGCGCGATATCGTACTTGCTGGTCAGGCTGGTCGCCATTTCCACGTAACAGCACGAAAGCCCAAAATTGAACGGCCAGGCGGAGTATTTCCGCCCCCAGGCCAGCAGATCCTGGATGCGCGAAAACACCAGCGTTTTGCTCAAAGCTTGCTCGAAGGATCCCTCTCCGCCTTTCAAGGGCGCTTCGTCGGCGAATTTACTGAGCCACCATTTCATGGTCGTAACCCTTTTTGATCGTTGTTTGCCTTCTTGCCCCAATCCAGGCCCCCCGAGCGGGAGAGATAGACCAACGTAGCCAGCAGGACCCCTACGAAGACTACTACCTCGAGGTACCCTGCCCAGCCCAACTGGCGGGCGCTGAGCGCCCACGCCACGATGAACACCGATTCCAGGTCGAAGACCACGAAGAACATGGCCACCAGATAGAATTTGGCGTCCACACGCAAGCGCGCCGACCCCGTGGCCAGAATGCCCGATTCGAAAGGTTCTCCCGTCGCGGGCTCTTTGTGCTTTTCCCCCAGCACGTAAGAGATACCCAGCATTCCGGCCGCGAGCAAGATCACGGCCACAAAATAAACGGCCAGAGGCCACAAGGGAGCGATATCTGTAGGCATATTCGAGCTTCACTCCTCAACGGCATTCGATCACGATACCGTTGTCTGATCAGGCAGGGATAGAGATTCGGGGCGACGAAGGGGATGATGTACGCTTCTTCGCCTTTTCGCGAATTTCGTTCCGGGCGAAAAGGCGCTCTACCAATCACAGCCTACCGGATAGGTAGTTTGATTAGTGCCATTTGTAATTAATTATAAGACATTGAATATCCAATTTCAACGGAAAAAGCCATCAAAAGGCCATTTCGCAACCCCCTTGGGGTTATCCCCCGCCGCCCGTAGGAATGTCCCTATCGTTGTCTCGCGGCGGGTGGGCGCGTTGACGCCCCAGTGCGGGCGTGCTAGAATCAAACCATGTTTAGTTGATCTCTTTAGTCCGCGCAGCTCCGCTCGCCTTTCCCCGCTTGGCTTCACTCAATCACAAACGCTATCCATCGAGGTAAAAAGCAAGCTTGCAGACCCTCATGGAAGGGCAGAAAGCTCAGCCCTTACCAGACATCTTGAAAGGATCGTGAATGAGCATCGAGCATTCTTCCCCCCAACTCGACAACCAGTGTGTAAATACCATCCGTTTCTTATCCATCGACGCCGTTCAGAAGGCCAACAGCGGCCATCCCGGTTTGCCCATGGACGCGGCGCCTATGGCCTACGTCTTATGGACGCGCTTCTTGAAATTCAATCCGACCGACCCAGGCTGGTTCGACCGCGACCGCTTCGTCCTCTCCGCCGGCCACGGATCGATGCTGCTTTACAGTCTCTTGTTCCTGTGCGGCTACGACCTGCCCCTGGAGCAAATCAAGCAGTTCAGGCAGTGGGGCAGCATGACTCCCGGCCACCCCGAACGCGGCGCCGCGCCGGGCATCGAAGTGACCACCGGCCCCTTGGGCCAGGGCTTCGGCAACGGCGTCGGCATGGCCATCGCAGAGGCCAACCTGGCCGCGCGCTATAACCGTCCGGGCTTCGACGTCGTCAACCATTCCACGTATGCCCTCGTCAGCGATGGGGACCTGATGGAAGGGATCGCTTCCGAAGCCGCTTCCCTCGCCGGACACCTCAGGCTGGGCAAGCTGATCTACCTGTTCGACAACAACCACATTACCCTGTCGGCCTCTACCAACCTGGCCTTTACCGAGGATCGCGCCAAGCGCTTCGAAGCCTATGGCTGGCACACCCTCACGGTCGAAGACGGCAACGATCTGGAAGCTATCCATAGCGCCCTGCAAGCGGCGCGCGCAGAAACCGAGCGCCCTTCTTTGATCCTGGTGCACACTCACCTGGGCTATGGCTCTCCCCACAAGCAGGACACCTTCGAGGCCCACGGCTCTCCGCTGGGCGTAGAGGAAGTCAGGCTGACCAAACAGAACCTGGGCTGGCCGCTCGAGCCGCCCTTCTACCTCCCTGAAGAAGCGCTGGCCCATTTCCGCGAAGCCGTTCCCCGCGGCCAGGAAGCGCAAGGCGCCTGGCAGAAGAAGTTCGACGAATATGCGCGGGCTTATCCGGAGCTGGCAGCCGAGCTTAACCACATGATGCGCGGCGAGCTGCCCGCCGGATGGGATACGGAAATTCCCCATTTTGACGCCGGCGGCAAGCCCATCGCCACCCGCGTCGCGTCGGGCAAGGTGCTGAACGCTATCGCGCCCAGGCTGCCGGCTTTGATCGGAGGGGACGCCGACCTGAGCCCCTCCACCCATACCACCCTCAGCGGAGACGGCGACTTCGAGAACCCCCAACGGGCATCCGGGGACACCCAGGGCGCTTCGGGCGGCGAGATCGATTACGCCGGGCGCAACCTGCACTTTGGCGTGCGCGAGCACGGTATGGGGGCCATTCTCAACGGCATGGCGGCGCACGGCGGGGCGCTTCCCTATGGCGCCACCTTCTTGATCTTCTCAGATTACGTCCGCCCGGCCATCCGCCTGGCGGCTTTGAGCAAGCTGCACGTTCTCTACGTCTTCACCCACGATAGCATCGGCCTCGGCGAGGATGGCCCTACCCACCAGGCCGTAGAGCAATTAGTCAGCTTGCGCGCCATCCCCAACGTGGTCGTGATCCGGCCGGCCGACGCCAACGAGACGGCCGCCGCCTGGCGCGTCGCCATCCAACACCGGGACGGGCCGGTGTGCCTGGCCCTCTCTCGCCAGAGCCTGCCCATTCTGGATCCTGAGCGCTACCCCGGGATCGAAGAGGGCGTCCGTCGCGGCGGGTACGTCCTCAACCAGAGCCAAAGCGAGACCCGGCCCGAGGTTACCCTGGTCGCCACGGGGTCTGAAGTCCACCTGGCGCTCGCCGCTCAAGAGGCGCTGAAAGGTGAAAGCCTGAACGTCAGGGTGGTCAGCCTGCCAAGCTGGAATCTCTTCGCCGAACAGCCGGAGGCTTACCGGGAGCAGGTGCTTCCCTCAGACGCGCCTACCCTGGCGATTGAAGCCGGCGTATCGTTGGGCTGGAACGCTTATTTCGGCGCGCGCATCCCTGTCATCGGCGTAGACCGCTTTGGAGCCTCCGCGCCGGGCGAGGTGGTCATGCGCGAATATGGCTTCAGCGTTGAAAACGTGGTCAAAAATGTACATTTGTTATTGGAAAAGAAACGCATCACCCCATGAGGTATTCCCATGAAAGATAACCCATTATTGAGATTGGAAAAGCTCGGCCAGAGCATCTGGCTGGATTTCATCCGCCGGGGTCAAATTACCTCGGGTGAATTACAAAAGTGGATCGACGAGGACGGCGTCACCGGCGTCACCTCCAATCCTTCTATCTTCGAAAAAGCCATCGCCGGCAGCCACGATTACGACGGCGCCATCCGCGTTTCGGCTCTGGAAGGGAAAGCCGTCGAGGATACTTATTGGGCGCTCGCCGTTGAAGACGTTCAAAGCGCCGCCGACTTATTCCGCCCGGTTTACGAGCGCACGGAAGGGCGGGATGGCTTCGTTAGCCTGGAAGTCTCTCCGCATCTCTCGCGTGACACGCAAGGGACGCTCGACCAGGCGCGCCTTCTGTGGAAGGCGGTGGATCGCCCCAACATCTACATCAAAGTGCCGGGCACCCCGGAAGGCGTCCCCGCCATTCAACAGCTCCTCAGCGAGGGCATCAACGTCAACGTCACCCTCCTCTTTGGGCTACCCCGTTACCGGGAAGTCGTCGGGGCTTACACCGCCGCCCTGCAAACCCGCGCCGAAAAGGGCCTGCCATTGGAGGGCGTTTCCTCGGTGGCCAGCTTCTTCTTGAGCCGCATCGATGTGATGGTCGATCCCATCCTGGAAGAAGCCATGAAGATCGACGGGAAAAGGGCGCAGACCGCCAACCGGCTGCACGGCCAGATCGCCATCGCCACTGCCAGGGCCGCTTACCAGATTTACAAAGAGCTTTTCGGCGAGCAGCGCTTCAAACAGCTCGCCGCGCGCGGCGCCCGCACCCAACGCCTGTTGTGGGCCAGCACCAGCACCAAGAACCCGGCTTACAGCGACGTGAAGTACGTCGATGCCCTCATCGGACGGGATACGGTCAATACCGTTCCCCTGGAGACGCTGAACGCCTACCGCAACCATGGAGACCCCACCCTGCGCCTGGAGCAAGACCTGGAAGAAGCGCGCCAGTCCCTCACGCTCCTGCCTGAGGTGGGCATCGCTATCGACGAAATCACCCGCCGCCTCGAGGAAGAGGGCATCGATAAATTCGTCCAGCCCTACGATAGCCTGCTGGGAACCCTGGAAGCCCGCCAGAAAGCCGCCCTCAACCAGCCCGTCGATCGCCAGGAATTTCACATCGGTGACTATCAAGCCGGGGCAGATAAACGCATCGGCGCCCTGGAAAAGGAGCGCTTCAGCGACCGCTTGTGGCGCAAAGATCCGACCCTATGGAAATCCGCTTCCGCCGACCAGAAGATCATCCGCAATGCCCTGGGGTGGCTGCACGTGGCCGAGAAAATGGATGAGAGCCTGAACGCGCTTTCCGGCTTTGTTTCCGAAGTGCACAACGCGGGCTTTACGCACGTCGTCCACATGGGCATGGGCGGCAGCAGCATGGCGCCCATGGTCTTCCAGCGCAGTTTTCAGCGCCCCGAAGACGCCCTGCTCCTGTCTGTCCTGGACACTACCGACCCGGCCACCATCAGCCGCATCGAGCGCGAGATTCCGCTCGCGCACACGCTCTTCATCGTGGCCACCAAATCCGGCACTACCGCTGAGCCGCTGGCCTTCATGGATTATTTCTACGAGCGCATGAAGCAGATCAAAGGGGAGCGCGCCGGCGAGAACTTCGTTGCCATCACCGACCCGGACACACCGCTGGTCACGCTGGCCCGCCAGCGAGAGTTCCGCAAAGTGTTCCTGAACTTCGCGGACATCGGCGGACGCTACTCGGCCCTCTCGTATTTCGGCCTGGTGCCGGCCGCCTTGTCGGGCGTGGACGTCTCCGAGTTGCTCTCGCGCGCTTTGCGCATGGCGCGCGCCTGCGACACCTGCGTCGCCGCCGGCGAAAACCCCGGCTTGAAGCTGGGCGCCGTCATGGGCGAGCTGGCCACGCAAAGGCCGCGACAAAGTCTCCTTCTTGATGCCACCATCGATGGCCACCTTGGGGCTGTGGCTGGAGCAGCTCCTAGCCGAAAGCACGGGCAAGGAAGGCACCGGCCTCCTCCCCGTCGCCGGTGAGCCGATAGGCGGCCCGAAGCCTATGGGGACGACCGGCTGTTCGTCTATTTCCGCGCCAGGGGCGATCGCGACGCCGGAGCTCGAGCACGGCGTGGAGGCGCTGGAGAAGGCGGACCATCCCGTCGTCACCATCCACATGGACGACCTGCTCGACCTTGGCCAGGAATTCTTCCGCTGGGAGATCGCCACCGCCGTCGCCGGATCGATCCTGGGCATCAACGCCTTCGACCAGCCTAACGTCCAGGAGAGCAAGGACAACACCAACCGCCTCCTCTCGGAGCTGGAAAAGACCGGTCACCTGCCCGAGGAGCAGCCCGCCCTCGCCGAGGGGGATCTGAGCTTCTACACCGATGCATCCGGCGATACTCCCGCCGATCTCGTGGCGAGCTTCCTGGCCCGCGCCCACAAAGGCGATTACCTGGCCATGATGGCCTACGTCAGCGAGGAGCCGGCCACCGACCGCGCCCTGGAGAAGGTCCGGGTGCACCTACGCGACCGGTTGCGCCTGGCTACCACCCAGGGCTATGGGCCGCGCTTCCTGCATTCGACCGGCCAGTACCACAAGGGCGGCCCCAACACGGGCCTCTTCCTCCAGTTCACCGCCGACGACCGGGTCGACCTGGCCGTTCCCGGCGTGCCCTACACCTTTGCGACCCTCAAGCGCGCCCAGGCTTTAGGCGACCTGGAAGCGTTGCGCAAGCACGGACGGCGCGTGATGCGCGTCCATTTGGGCCCGGACGTCGAGCAGGGGCTGTTGGCCTTCGACCGTATCCTGAAAGGCTTTGGCGCTAGCCGGAATAGACCATCAGACACACACTGAATGAGCAGGCATTCCTGCGCAGTCGAAAGGGGTAGGCATTCTATGGAAATCCTCAATTCACCGGGCGGACGAACGCAACCGCGCTCTTTCTCGACATCGGCGGAGTCCTGCTGACCAACGGCTGGGACCACGCACGCCCGCCGGCGCGCCGCCGAAAATTCGGCCTCGATTTCGAAGAGATCGACGAGCGCCACCACCTGACCTTCGATACCTACGAGGCAGGGCAAGCTCACGCCTCGACGAATACCTGACGGCGGTCGTTTCTACAAGCAGCGAGCCTTCTCCGCGAGAGAGTTCAAGCGTTTATGTTCGCCCAGTCCCAGCCCTGACCGGAGATGATCGCTGACTCAGCGCTCAAGGAACGCCACCACCTTGCACTGGTCGCCGTCAGCAACGAAGGCCGCGAGCTGACCGAATACCGCATCCGCACCTTCGAGCTGGACAGGTCATCGATTTCTTCATCTCTTCCTGCTTCGTGCACTTTCGCAAGCCCGACGAGGACATCTTTCGGCTCGCGCTGGACATCGCTCAGGCGCAGCCCGACCAGGTAGTTTATATCGACGACCGGCCGATGTTCGTGGAAGTTGCCCGCGGCCTGGGAATCAACGGCATCCATCACACCGGCCTGCGATGCGACGCGGCGCTGCGTCTTGGACTCGAGTTGGCCTGAGTCTTTGTAATCGGAGGGTATTGCTTATGGAATGACGAGAAGCTTCAAATTGGGATGGTCGGCCTGGGGGTGATGGGCCGCAACCTGCTGCTCAACATGGCCGACCACGGTTTTGCCGTGGCCGGCTACGACAAGGACCCTGCCAAGGTCGAGACCCTCGGGCAGGAAGGCCCAGGATCGGCGCATATGTGCCGCCGATTCGCTGCAAGAGCTGGTGGCGCTGCTGCGAACCCGGGCGTCATGATGCTGGTGCCGGCCGGCACGCCGGTGGACGCAGTCATCGACGACCTGCTGCCGCACCTGGAGCCGGCGACCTGATCATCGACGGCGGCAATTCCCATTTCACCGACACCGACCGCCGGCGAAAGACCTGGCCGGAAGGCAGACTCCGCTTCCTGGGCGTGGGCATCTCCGGCGGCGAAAAAGGCGCGCGCCACGGGCCCGAGCATGATGCCGGGCGGCCCGGGAGCCTACGAGCGGGTGCGCCGCATCTTCGAGGCGGCCGCCGCCAGGGTCGACGGCGAGCCCTGCGTCGCCTACCTGGGCCCCGGCTCGGCCGGGCACTACGTCAAGATGGTCCACAACGGCATCGAGTACGGCCTGATGCAGCTGATCGCCGAGAGCTACGACCTGATGAAGCGGGGCCTGGGCCTGTCCGACGAGGAGCTGCACGAGGTCTACGCCGACTGGAACCAGAAAGAGCTGAACTCTTACCTGATCGAGATCACCGCCGATATCTTCAGAAGCAAGACGACCGACCGGCAAGCCCCTGATCGACGTGATCCTCGACGAGGCCAGGCAGAAGGGCACCGGCAAGTGGACCTCGCAGGACGCCATGGACTGCAGGTGCCGGTGCCGACCATCGACGCCGCCGTCGCCATGCGCGATCTGTCCGACCTTCAAAGTGGAAAGGGAAGCCGCCAGCGGCTTGCTGCAAGGCCCGGCGCCTGCCATCCGGGGAGACGCACCGCTTTCGTCGAGCGCCTGGGGAACGCCCTGCTTGCGGGCATGATCCTCACCTTCGCCCAGGGCATGGCGCAGCTCAAGGCCGCGTCGAAAGCCTACGACTACGACCTGAAGCTGGAAGACGTGGCCCGCATCTGGCGCGGCGGCTGCATCATCCGCGCCGCGCTGCTGGAGGACATCCGCTCGGCCTACCACGCCCGCCCCGACCTGCCCAATCTCTGTGTTGGACCGCAAGCTGGGTGGAGAAGTCTGGCGAGCCCAATCGGACCTGCGCGCGATCGTAGAAGCCGGCGTGGACGCCGGCATCCCCGTGCCGGCCTTGATGGTCTCCCTAGGCTATCTTCGACGGCTATCGCAGCGCCGATCTGCCCGCCAACCTGATCCAGGCGCAGCGCGACTACTTCGGCGCGCATACCTACGAACGGGTCGACGAAAAGGGTTTGTTCCATACCGAATGGCAGACAGGATCATGAAATGGCAAAACGACCTGACAAGCCCGAACCCGCAATCCTCGTCATCTTCGGCGCCGGCGGGAGACCTGACCTGGCGCAAATTGTGCCGGCCCTGTACAACCTGTGCCTGGACAATTGGCTCCCGGAGCATTTCGCCATCATCGGACTGGACCTCAAGGAAATGGATCAGGACGATTTTCCGGAACCACCTGCGCGAAGGGGTAGACAGCTTCTCGCGGCGCGGCAAGACGGAGCGCCGAGAATTGGAAAGGCTTCGCCAACAACCTGTCCTATCTTTCCGGCGACTTTACCGTCGACCGCGATCTACACTTCCCTGGCAAAGCGCCTGCTCGGACCAGGAGGCCAGGCAGTGGGGACCAACGCCGCCAACTGGATCTTCTACCTGGCCATGCCGCCCTCCATGATGGAGCCGATCACCGAGCAACTGGGCAAGGCCCACCTGACCCACAAGCGCAAACAGGCGCGCATCGTGGTGGAAAAGCCCTTCGGCCAGGATCTCGGACTCGGCCCACGAGCTGAACATGATCCTCACCCGTGCCTTTCGACGAATCCCAGATTTACCGCATCGACCATTACCTGGGCAAGGAGACCGTGCAGAACATCCTGGCCTTCCGCTTTGCCAACGCCATGTTCGAGCCGATCTGGGACCGGCGCTACATCGACCACGTGCAGATCACCGTCGCCGAACAGGTGGGGGTCGAGCATCGCGGCAGCTATTACGATCACGCCGGCGCCCTGCGCGACATGGTGCAGAACCACCTCTCCAGGTGCTCTGCCTGATCGCCATGGAGCCGCCGGTTTCATTCGACGCCGATGAGATCCGCAATAAAAAGGTGGACGTGCTGCGCGCCATCCGGCCCATCCAGCCCGGACAACGTGCACCGCTCCGCCGTGCGGGGGCAGTACGGCGCCGGCTGGATCGAGGGAAAACTTCAACCCGCCTATCGCAGCGAGCCGGGGGTGGATCCCGACTTCGAGCGCCGAGACCTTCGCGGCGGTGAAATTATTCGTGGACAACTGGCGCTGGCAAGACGTGCCGTTCTATCTGCGCACCGGCAAGCGGCTTGCCCGTGCGCACCTCGCAGGTGATCATCCATTTCCGGCCCGTTGCCCCACCAATCCTTTCCCAGCTCCGCGGCCACCGACTGGCGCCCGAACGGCTTGGCGATCAACATCCAGCCCGAAGAGGGCATCACCCTGCATTTCCAGGCCAAGGCCCCCGGCCCCAGGATGCGCTTGAGCACGGTGAACATGCAATTTTAATCTATTGCGATGCTTTCAAGACCACCACGCCTGAAGCCTACGAGACGCTCCTGCTGGACATCATGTTGGGAGACGCCACGTTGTTCATGCGCGACGATCAGGTCGAGGCCGCCTGGTCGATCCTCATGCCCATCCTGGAGGTGTGGGAGAACGACCCGCCCACCGACTTCCCCAATTATCAAGCCGGCACCTGGGGGCCGGAAAACGCCGAAGTGCTGATTGCCCAGGACGGCCGCAACTGGATTACCACCCCGGTCTCCACTTCAGAAAGGGCCAACCAGCCCTCCACCGATTGAAGGGGGCCTCCCGATCAATTTCCGGCTCTTCTTCCCCAATCTTGACCTGGGCTATTCCTGTCAGGGCGTTTCGCATGTATAATCCGCCCAGCGTAAATCTCATCCTGACAGGAATAGCGCAATGGGCGAAATCGCCGCAATTATCACAGCCATCTGCTGGGCACTGACCTCGATCTTCTTCACCATTTCCGGCAGGCAGGTCGGCTCAATCATCGTCAACCGCATTCGCTTGCTCTTTGCGGTAGCCATGTTGTTGGTCATCCACTTTTTGGTATTGGGGGAGCTCATTCCCACCCAGGCCGGCGTCGACCGCTGGTTCTGGCTCGGCCTATCCGGGGTCGTGGGGTTAGTACTGGGAGACGCCTTTCTCTTCCAGGCCTACGTTATGATCGGCGCGCGCATCTCGACTCTCATGATGGCCGTCGTTCCCGTCATCAGCGCCCTCATGGCCTGGGTCTTCCTGAACGAGTTTTTGACCTGGATCGAAATCCTGGGGATTGCCTTGACCGTTTCCGGCATCATCTGGGTCGTCCTCGAGCGCAAGAATAACGGCGAAGCCCCTCTCGATAAGCGCAAATATCTGTTTGGGCTATTGTTTGCCTTCGGCGGAGCGCTCGGACAGGCCACCGGCCTTGTTTTGGCTAAGAAGGGCCTGGAGGGGAATTTCTCCTCCTTGTCGGCCGTCCTGCTGCGTATGTTGATCGCTATGTCGACCCTCTGGGTGCTGACGATCCTCTCCGGCCAGGCCAGGCCCACCCTGCGCGCGCTCACCAATCCCCGCCTGGTGCGCATCATCGCTATAGGCACCCTGATCGGCCCGGTGATCGGCGTCTGGTTGTCCCTGGTGGCCATTCAAGATGCCTACGTAGGCATCGCCTCGACCTTGATGGCCCTCACCCCTATCGCCGTGCTGCCTTTCGTGCACCTGGTCTTCAAGGAAGAGGTGAGCAAGCGCGCCATCCTGGGCACGCTCGTAGCCATGGCCGGCGTGGCCGTCCTGTTCCTTCCGGCTTAGGGCGATTCCTGGCCAGAGAGGGGGAAGTGGGATTCCGCTCTCGACATTCCCGCAGCACCCTCTTCCTGGCTATGCGCAGTCCTCTTGCGAGCTTATTTTTCGTGAGAAGACCAACGCCATGGCGTGCGCCAAAAGCGTAAGACCCACCAGGCCATCGTATCCCAGCCAGAGCAGAGCCACTCCGCTCAAGCTGGTCAGCAGCAGGACGATTCCCTGCAAGGTTTGCGTAAATCCCACGTATAGCGAGCGCTCGTTTTCCGGGGAGAGGTCGAGCAGCAGGCTGTTCCCGGCCACCCCCATGCCCGTCGCGCGCACCCCGGACAAGAGAAACACCGGGATCAACAGGATAGACGCCGCCTGCCCGGAAATGCGCAGCGGCCCGGCCAGCAGCATCATCGCCAGCACGGCCAACGACATCAGCATCCCCGCCGTGGCCGCCAGCTCCAGGACTTTGCGGTTCCCGAAGCGCCTGGAGATCCTTCCGAACAACAGGTTCGAGACCAGGTTGGCGCTGATCACCAGCCCCAGATAGATTCCGATCCAACTCCTGTCTCCGCCCAATTTCTGCTGCACGTACACCGCAAAAAACGGCGTGGCCGCGCCGGCGATCAAGAGCAAGGCTTGCATAGCGATGAACCGGCGATAATTCAGATTGGTGCGAATCACCTGGACACCGCGCCCGATCTGCTCGAGCAGCGAAGCTCGCGGCAGCACGCGCTCAGACGCCGTTTCCTTCACCTGGTTGTACAGGATCAACGACGCCGATGCGATGACGAAGTAAAGGAAACTGAGCAGCCCAAAGTTGTGTGGGAACGGCAGGGGCCCGGCCGGGTCCAACAGCCAGCGCACCAGCGCGCTGCCCCCGATGCCCAGCAGCCCGCCCAGGCCAAATCGCCAGGCGAAGAACTCTCCGCGCCGGGCGGGCGGCACGGTCTTCCCCACTACTTCCAGGAAAGGCAGCCCGCTCAGGCCCGAGGCCAGCGACCCGATCACGAAAGCGAGAAAGAAAGCCGGCAGCAGGTAGTGGGGATCGCGCACGAAGTTGATGGCCACGGCGATCAAGGCCCAGCACGCCATGCGCACTCCCGTGGTGCGCCGGTAAAAGGTGAGCTTATAAGGCTGGCTTTGCAGGTAACCCGACACCCAGAGCTGCGGCAACGCCCAGGCGCTGTCTTTCAACGGCACGATCAACCCGATCAGGATGGAAGATTGCGTCAAACGGCTGATGAACGCCACCAGCACGAGGGTGGGATCCATCAACGTTTCGGCCAGGATGAACAACACGCCGTTGATCACCCCAAAATTAAAATTGCGCTTTACATCCCCCTCAGTTTCCTGGGATGGCTCGGCGAGGCTGGCGGGGAATTCCAGGTTGGTCATGGGAAATAATCCTGGCACGATTATAATCCCCCGTTAACCAGTTGGGGAACAAAAGCGCATTGATATATAATCAATGTATTCCGGATGGAAGGCAAATCCGAACAGGCTGCTTGGGCAATTTTCACGGATGCATCCATAGCCCCACCCGTACAGGTGGAACTTTCAGCCGGGATCAAACGTCTAAATGTAGACACAAAATAATAAAGCGCCAGAATTCAAGAGAGGGATTTTCAATAATGAAACGGAATATTGCGATTTTGATCGTGCTCATGTTCTCGATTTCCGCCTGTGGCGTCTTGCAGAGGCCGGCTCCCACGCCCTCCGAGTCGGATTTAGCCACCCAGGTGAGCCAAATTCTCACTTCGATGCCGGGCGCTACCTCGGTTCCCCCGGCTGTGGAGACGGTTGCGCCTGCCGAAAACACTCCGCAGGTGGTCGTGACGGTCATCCCGCCCCAATATTCACCGACGGCTCCCGAGCAACAGCCCACCGACACCAGCGCACCCACGGAGGCGGCCACCGCCACCATCACCCAGACGCCCACCGTGACCAATACGCCCGCGCCGACTTTCACCCCCTCGCCCAACGATCCCCGGCTGAGATTGGGCAACCCTACCTGGCAGGACAATTTCGACACCGATCGCAATTGGCCGGTTGGCGACGACACTTTCTCGGCGGCTTCGGTAACCGGTGGAAACATGGTGCTGACCGGCAAGACCACGCTGGATGGCTGGCGTCTCACCTGGCCGAAAGTCGCCGATTTCTACATGGAAATGACCGTGAAGACCGGCGACTGCACCGGCTCGGACCGCTACGGCATGATCGTGCGCGTGCCGGACCTCAAGACTGCCGATTCGGGCTACCTCTTCGGCTTCACCTGTGACGGGAGATACGCCTTGCGCAAGTGGGACGGCAAGGCCATGACCAGCCTGATCGGCTGGACTTCCAGCAGCGCCATCCAGGCCGGCTCCAACCAGACCAACCGGCTGGGGTTGATGGCCGTCGGCAGCCGCCTCATCCTGTACGCCAATGGCACGCTGTTGAAAGAAGCCCAGGACAGCGCTTTTAACGACGGCGGCTTTGGCGTTTTCATCGGCGCCAATCAGACCACCAACTTCACCGTCTACATCGATAACATGGCCTATTGGGAGAATCCCCAGCCTTAACCGCCAACACTTCCATCACCCGGAGGGGCGCACGTTATGCGCCCCTCTTGCATATTTCCCCCAGTCGAGAGCCGGCCCGCCAGGCCATCTCGAGCAGCGGTGTCCGGTTTGACGGGATCCCCCTCTTGGGATAAACTCATAGCATGGCCAGAAAAAAGCCCCGCTTCCCCTATACGCCGGCGCAAGCAGCCCTCATCAAGCTGCCCGCCAAGCGCAAGATATTCCTGGAGGGTCCCGCCGGGTGCGGCAAGACCGCCGCCGGGGCCGGCCGCCTGTCGAGGATGCTGGGCACGCGCATTTCTCCCCGCTCGATCCTGGTGATGGTGCCGCAACGCACGCTGGCGGCTCCCTATACTCAAGTCTTGCGCCAGCCCGGCCTGGCGCATGGCGCCCTGGTAGACGTGGTCACCATGGGCGGCCTGGCCCGCCGCATGGTCGATCTGTTCTGGCCTTTGGTCTCGGAAAGCGCCGGCTTTGGCCGCCCGGATAGCTCGCCGACCTTTCTGACCCTGGAAACCGCCCAGTATTACATGGCGCGCATCGTGCGCCCGCTCCTCGACCAGGGCTATTTCGAATCGGTCACCATCGAGCGCAGCCGCTTGTACAGCCAGGTGCTGGACAACCTCAACAAGGCCGCCGTGGTGGGCTTCCCCTATACCGAGATCGGCGCACGCCTGGAAGCCGCCTGGGTGGGCGAAAGCGCCCATCTGCGCATCTATCAGGAGGCCCAGGAGTGCGCCAATCGCTTCCGCGCCTATTGCCTGGCCAACAATCTGCTGGATTTCTCCTTGCAAATGGAGATATTCGTCCGTTACCTCTGGCCGCTGCCGATGGTGCGCGAATATCTGCTCTCCCGCTACCGCCACCTGATCGTAGACAACCTCGAGGAAGACACCCCCGTCGCCCACGACATCCTCCAGGAGTGGCTGCCAGGCTGCATTTCTGCCCTGGTGATCTACGATACGCAGGCCGGCTACCGCCGCTTCCTGGGCGCCGACCCCGATACGGCTTATGCGCTAAAAGCGCTTTGTTCGGAACAAATCTCGTTCGAAGACTCCTTCGTGACCTCGCCCGAGCTGCGCTCGTTAGAAAGCCGCCTCGGCGAAAGTCTAAAGCGCCCCGGGGTGCTCTTCCCCGGGGAAGACCTGCCGGGCGAGAACCTGCGCCAGACCCTCCAGTTCAAGTACCACCGCTACTATCCGGAGATGCTGGATTGGGTCGTCGAGAGGATCGCCGCCCTGGTGCGGGAAGAGAACGTGCAGCCGGGCGAGATCGCCATCTTAGCGCCCTTCCTGAGCGACTCGCTGCGCTTCTCGGTGATGAACCGCCTGGAGCGTATGGGCATCCCGGCCCGCTCGCACCGTCCCTCCCGGGGTCTGCGCGAAGAGCCGGCCACGCAATGCCTGCTCACCCTGGCCATGCTGGCCCATCCCCGGTGGGGCCTTCATCCCACCTCCTACGACGCGTCCACCGCGCTCATGCAATCCATCCAGGGCCTCGACCCCGTGCGCGCCTGGCTGCTGGCCTCCATCGTTTTCCGCCAGCGCGACGGCCAGGCTGTGCTCAGCTCCTTCGACGCCATCCACGCCGAGATGCAGGCGCGCATCACCTATACCCTTGGCCAAAGGTACCAGACGCTGCGCGATTGGATCGAAGCCTACAAACAAGACCGGCCCCTGGAGCTGGATCATTTCCTCAGTCGCCTGTTTGGCGAGGTGCTCTCGCAGCCCGGTTTCGGCTTTCACGCCGCTTACGACGCCGGCTCGGTAGCCGCCAATTTGATCGAGTCAGCGCAAAAGTTCCGCTGGGTCAACGCCGATCGCCCGGCGCCAGAAGGCAAGCCCCTCGCCCAGGAATACGTCGAGATGGTACAGGATGGGGTCATCGCCGCGCAGTACGTGCGCGCCTGGCAGGAGCAGTCCGCCGACGCCGTGCTGCTGGCGCCCGCCTACACCTTCCTGATGAGCAATCGCCCGGTCGATTTCCAGTTCTGGCTGGACCTGGGCAGCTCGGGCTGGTGGGAGCGCCTGGCCCAGCCCCTCACCCATCCTTACGTGTTGAGCCGCTCCTGGCCGCCCGGCACCGTGTGGAGCGAAGCCAACGAGTACGAAGCTCGCCAGGAAGCCCTCTACCGCCTGGCCGTCGGGCTGATCCGCCGCTGCCGGCGCAGGATCTACCTGGGGCTGAGCGAGCTGGGCGAGCAGGGCTACGAGCAGCAAGGCCAGCTCCTGCGCATCCTGCAACAGGTCTTTCGCCGCCTGCCACTCGAGAAGGAGGCGCAGGATGTTTGAGCCGCGCCCCTTGCAGCAGGAAGTATTGGCTTACACCGGCGGGCGCATGGGCGTCTCCGCCGTGCCCGGCAGCGGCAAGACCCTGACGCTGTCTTATCTGGCGGCCCAGTTGATTGCCGGCGGCTACATCCGCGAGGATCAGGAAGTCTTGATCGTGACCCTGGTCAATTCGGCGGTCAACAATTTCTCGGCGCGCGTGGCTACTTTCATCGAGGAGCGTGGGCTGCTCCCTCACGTTGGTTATCGCGTGCGCACGCTGCACGGCCTGGCCCACGACATCGTCCGCGAGCGCCCGGCGCTGGTCAACCTGGCCAACGATTTCCAGATCATCGACGAGCGCGTCGCCGACCAGATCATCC
The DNA here is from genome assembly GCA_963702935.1 of uncultured Chloroflexia bacterium. Lineage (GTDB taxonomy): Bacteria > Chloroflexota > Anaerolineae > Anaerolineales > Anaerolineaceae > DAOTWA01. Next base: position 4,018,646 of record OY969772.1, on the reverse strand, counting down.
AGGAGGCCGTCGACGCCTGGATCAGCAGCAACCCGGAATTCGCGGACGAATTCCTCAGCCCCGACCTCGACCAGAATCGCCTGAGCGGAGTACGCCGCAAGCAATACCCCGATCTGGTGCAAAGCATCGCCGTGAGCTTCATCCGCACCGCCAAGGATTTGCAGCTTTCGCCCGGAAACATTCGCGACTGGCTGGAAGCCACCCACACTCCGCTGCCGCTGGTCAAGCTGGGCTGCGACGTTTACGCGGACTACCAGCGCGCCTTAAATTACCGCGGCGCCGTAGATTTCGACGACCTCATCCGCCTGGCCCTTCAGGCCTTGCGCACCGACCCGGAGTATCTCGACCGCCTGCGCTATACCTGGCCCTACATCCTCGAAGACGAGGCCCAGGATAGTAGCCGGCTGCAAGAGCACATCCTGCGCCTGCTCTCCGGGGAGAGCGGCAACTGGGTGCGCGTGGGCGATCCCAACCAGGCTATCTATGAGACCTTCACCACCGCCAGCCCGCTGTACTTGAAGAATTTCATCCAGGGGCCGGGCGTAATCTCCCGGGCTCTGCCTAATTCGGGCCGCTCGACCCACAGCATCATCCGCCTGGCGAATTATCTGATCGACTGGACCCAGGCGGCCCACCCCATTCCGGAGCTGCGCAGCGCGCTCTCCCTCCCGTATATAGAGCCCACTCCACCGGGAGACCCGCAGCCCAACCCGCCCGACGACCCGCGCGCCATCCATTTCTTTTCCCGCAAGCTTACCCCGCAGGAAGAGCTGGAGATCGTCGCCAATTCCCTGGCGAAATGGCTGCCGCAGCATCCTCTGGAAACGGCCGCAGTGCTGGTGCCGCGCAACGAGCGCGGCGTCGAGCTGGTGGAGGCCCTGAAGAATCGCGGGGTGGAGTACGTCGAGCTGCTGCGCAGCACGCGCTCCACGCGCGAGACCGCCGGCATCCTGGAGAGCGTGCTCGGCTACCTGGCGAATCCCACCCTGCCCAACAAGCTGGCCGAGGTCTATCGCGTCTGGCAGCGTGGTGGGGATGCGCAGAACGACGAAGCCGCCGCCAAATCCCGCCGCGAGTTCGTCGCCCGTCTGATCCGCAAATGCCCGCGCCTGGAAGATTTTCTGTGGCCGGCGCTGGAGCACGATTGGCTGGCCGACCTGGAAAGCGAAGAAATCGAGGAGAGCATCCTGGCGCAACTGGCCCAATTCCGCGACCTGGTGCGCCGCTGGCTGGACGCCATCTTGCTGCCCATCGACCAGCTCATCCTGACCGTGGCTCAAGACCTGTTCGACCAGCCCGCCGACCTGGCCGTGGCCCACAAGCTGGCCGGCGTCCTGGGCCAGGCCAACGCCGACCATCCCGATTGGCGCCTCTCTGATCTGGCCCAGGAGCTGGCCGTGGTGGCCAGCAACCAGCGCAAGTTCATCGGGCTGAGCGACGACGATACCGGCTTCGACCCCGACCGGCACCGCGGCAAAGTCGTGGTGGCCACCATGCACAAGGCCAAGGGCCTGGAATGGGATCGCGTCTACCTGCTGTCGGTCAATGGCTACGATTTTCCCTCCGGTTACCCCGCTGACACGTATATTTCCGAAAAATATTTCGTCCGGGATCGCCTGAACCTCGAGGCCGAAGCCCTGAGCCAGTTGAGCGCCCTGGCGGCGGACGATCCCGTGGGCTACAACCTGGCCGAAGGATTGGCCACTCTCCAGGCGCGCCTGGATTATTCCGCCGAGCGTTTGCGCTTGCTTTACGTGGGCATCACCCGCGCCAGGAAGGAGCTGATCCTGACCTGGAACACCGGCAGGAATGGCGACCAGCAGCCGGCCCTGCCCTTTATCGCTTTGCGCACTTTCCGGGAGGAGGAAGGAGTTGGAGAGCAAGATGGAGGATGACCTGGGTTCCCTGGCGGAGGATTTTCAATTCAACCAGGGCGTCTTGCAGGATTACGTAGACTGCCCGCGCTTGTTCCAGCTTCGCCACCTTTTGCACGTAGAATGGCCGGCGGTGGCCGTCGAACCGCTTTTAGAGCAGGAAAAACAAACTCAAGAGGGCATCTTCTTTCACCGCCTGCTCCAACAGCACGCCGCCGGCTTGCCCAGCGAGCGCCTGACGGCTCTGGTCGAGCAGGCCGGGCAGGACATGGCCTCGCAAGAATTGGGGCTGTGGTGGAAGAATTACTTGCATTATGCTCCCGATGACCTCCCCGGCGAGCGCTTCGCCGAGGCCACCCTCTCAACCGAGCTGGGAGGCTTTCGCCTGGTGGCCAAATACGACCTGCTGGTGATGGCTCCCGACCAGCGCTGCACCATCCTGGACTGGAAGACTTCCCGCCGGCGGCCCAAACGCCAGGGACTGGTCGCCAGCTTGCAGACGCGAGTTTACCTGTATCTGGCCGCCCGGGCCGGCGCCTGGCTGAATCAGGAGGAGGCCATCGCTCCCGAGCGCATCCGCATGGTCTACTGGTTCGCCAACTTCCCTGACCAGCCCGAATCGATCGCCTACGACGCGGCCCGCTATCGCGCCGACGAAGACTATCTGTTGGGCCTGATCGAAGAGATTCGCCTCAACCGCGCCGAGGTCTTCCCTCTGACCAACTCGCTGCGCCGCTGCCGCTATTGCCGCTATCGCTCCCTATGCGAGCGCGGCAGCCAGGCCGGGGAGCTCGCCGAAGTGGAAGAATTAGACGTAGCCAACTCCGCGCCGCCCGGCGACGCCGGGATCGACTTCGATTTCGACCAGGTCCCGGAGATCGCCTTCTAGGAATGGCTATGCGCAATTGGATCGAGCCGCGCGAAGCTTTCATTCCCCCGGATTTCCAGGCCGCCATCGGAGGCCATCCCCTGGTAGCCCGTACCCTCTACCTGCGCGGCTTTACCGGCGCCCAGCAGGCCGCGGCCTTCCTGGATGCGGCCTTTTACACATCCGCCCCTGCCGAACAGCTCCCCGATCTCCCCACGGCCGTCGCCCGGCTGCAGCGGGCCATCCGCAAGCAAGAAGGCATCCTGGTGTGGGGCGACTTCGACGTGGACGGGCAAACCTCCACCACCATCCTGGTGGATTGCCTGCGCCGCCTGGGCGCAAACGTCCAATTCCACATTCCCGTGCGTGAGACCGAGTCGCACGGCGTCAATCTACCCTACCTGGAAAAGACCCTGCAAGGCGGCGCGCGCGTGCTGTTGACCTGCGACACGGGCATCACCGCCCACTCCGCCGTCGATTTCGCCAACGCGCGCGGCGTCGACGTTTTGATCAGCGACCACCACGACCTGCCCGATCACCTGCCCGCCGCCGGCGCGCTGGTCGATCCCAAACGCCTGCCGGAGGGTCACCCGCTGGGCAGCCTGCCGGGAGCCGGCGTGGCCTACAAGCTCGCCGAAGCCCTCTGCGCGGCGGCCGGTCGGCCCGAATGGGCTCAAGCCTATCTCGATCTCCTGGCTCTCGCCCTGGTGGCCGACCTGCCCACCCTCGCCGCGGACACGCGTTACCTCTTGCAGCTTGGCCTCCCGGCCCTGCGCCGCACGCAGCGCAAGGGCCTGCAAGCCATGTTCGAGGCCGCCGAGGTGCGCGCGGAGAGCATCACCGAGGAGCACGTCGGCTTCGTCCTGGCTCCGCGCCTCAACGCCCTGGGCCGCCTGTCCGACGCCAACGTGGCCGTCGAGTTCTTCACCACCCCCAGCCTGGAGCGCGCCCGCATCCTGGCGGCGCAGTTGGAATCTCTCAACGCCAGACGCAAGCTGCTCACCGATCAGGTCTTTCAAGCCGCCCAGGCCCAGCTCGAAAAAGATCCCGCCCTGCTGGAAGGCGCCGCCCTGGTGCTGGCCCACCCGGCCTGGCCGGCGGGCGTGATCGGCATCGTGGCCAGCCGCCTGGTAGAGATCTATAACCGCCCGGTCATTTTATTGTCCTCCCCGCCCGGCCAGCCGGCGCGCGGCTCGGCCCGCTCCGTCGCGGGCTGTAACGTCACCGCCGCCATCGCCGCCAACCAATCCCTCTTGCTCGGTTACGGCGGGCATCCCATGGCCGCCGGTCTTTCCCTGGACCCCCAGAATATTTCCGCCTTCCGGCGCGGCTTCGAGCGCGCCGTCGCGCAGGCCTGCCCTCCTTCCGCCCAGGCCGCGCGCCTGGAGATCGACGCCTACCTGGATCTCAAGGAGATCAGCCTGGATCTGGTGCACAACCTCGAGCGGCTCGCCCCCTTTGGGCCGGGCAACCCGAATGTCGTCCTGGCAAGTCGTAACCTGAAGCTGAAGAGCCGCGCTTCCGTGGGACGCAACGCCGAGCACCTCCAGTTGACCGTCGAAGATGAGAGCGGCGACGCGTGCAAGGTGATCTGGTGGCAGGCCGCCGGCATGAGTCCGCCTGCCGCTTCCCGCTTCGACCTGGCCTATACCCTGCGTGCCAGCGATTATCAAGGCCAGCCCCAAATTCAAGTGGAGTGGCTCGCCGCCCGCCCCATCGAGGAGCCGGGCATCGCGCTTTCCGCCGCCCCTAAAATCGTCCTGATCGATGAGCGCCAGGCTCACAGACCGGCGGAAACCCTCGCCCGGCTCTTGAGCCAGGGCGCCGTCGAGCTGTGGGGAGAGGCCACCCCACCCGGCGACTTGCCCTTCAAGGATCGGGACAGGCTGGAGACCTCCCCGACCCTGGTCATCTGGAGCGTCCCGCCTTCTCCGCAGCTCCTCCAGGAGGCCGTCGCCCGGGTCAACCCCCATACGCTGGTTTTCTTCGCCAATGACCCGGGCCTGGATCAGCCCCAGGCCTTCCTGATGAAGCTGGCCGGCCTGTGCAAATTCGCCGTGGCCTCCCTGGGTGGAGAAATCCGTCTGTCTCGTCTGGCCGCCGCCACCGCGCAATGCCAGGCCAGCGCTGCACGCGGAGTCGCCTGGCTGGTCGCCCGTGGTTACTTCACGGAAGTAAGCCAAAAAGGAGACGCGATCACGCTGGCCCCTGGAGACCAAACCGTCCAGGCCGGCCTGCCTGTGATCGAGGCGCAGCTCAAAGCCCTCCTGGACGAAACCGCCGCCTACCGCGCGTATTACCGCACCGCGCCCTTAGAGGTTCTATTGCCCGTTGATTAATAGCTGGACTTTCGCCGATGTGCGCCAAAGTGGCCTTTTCACCACCGAGCCGCAGAGAGCACAGAGGATTCTCTTGGAATAAAAGAACTCTGTGACCTCCGTGTCTCCGTGGTGAGTTTTTCTCATATTTACAATATAGAAGACACAAGGTACTCTATTCATCCATGCCCTCATTTAACGATCTCTTCAAAGAATTGCCCTCTGAGACCCAGGCCGTGCTCAAGGCCGTCTGGGAGGCGCTGCCCGCCGCCGAGCGCCAGAGCCTTCAATCCGTTCTAACTTCCTTCCCCAGCGACCAGAACCTGATGAAGATGCTCCTCAAGCTCTCCGTCAACCATTTCAAGCTGGCCTTCGGCAACAAGCACGCCGTCGTGATCGTCGGCCCGGCCAACGTCGGTAAATCCACGCTCTATAACCAGTTGATCCGTTCCAGGGCAGACCAGGCCAGAGTCAGCTCTCTGCCGGGCACCACCCGCGCCAACCAGGCCGCCGACGCGGGCCTCTTTACCGTCGTGGATACTCCCGGCGCCGACGCGGTCGGCGAAGTCGGCGAGGCGGAAAAGGAAGAGGCCCTCAACGCCGCCCACACGGCCGATTTCCTCATCGTCGTGTTCGACGCCATCCAGGGCGTCAAGCGCACCGAGCAAGAGCTGTTCGACGAGCTGGTAAGCTTGCACAAGCCCTTCGTCGTCGCCTTGAACAAGACCGACCTGGTGAAACGCGAGGAAAAACAGGTCGTGGAGCGCGCCGCCGCCAACCTGCACTTGAAAGCGGAACAGGTCATTCCCATCTCCGCCAAAGACGGCAAGAACCTCGAAAAAGTGCTGATGGCGATTGCCATCGCCGAGCCGGAGATCGTGGCCGCCATGGGCAGCGCCATGCCGGCTTATCGCTGGCAGCTCGCCTGGCGGGCCATCGTCAGCGGGGCCTCCATTTCCGCCGTAATCGCCGCCGTCCCCCTTCCGGTCGTGGATTTTGCGCCCCTGGTGGTGGCCCAGTCGTTGATGGTGCTCAGCATCGCCCGCATTTACGACTACAAGATCACCTTCCAGCGCGCGCGGGAATTGCTGGTCACCTTTGGCATGGGCTTTTTGGGCCGCACTGCCTTCCAGGAGCTGAGCAAATTGGGCGGCCTTCCCGGCTGGCTCCTGGCAGTGGCCGTAGCCACGTCCACCACCGTCACCATGGGCTACGCCGCCGTAATCTGGTTCGAAAAGGGCGAAAAGCTGACCCTCGAGTCCTTACAGGCCATCAATCGCTCGCTGACGAAAGACCTGCTGGCCTCGCTGCGCAGCCTGGGGAAGAAGAAGCCCGGCAATCAAACCCTGAAAGAGAAAGTGGAACAAGCTCTTTCGGATTCACCCCTGGCCGAGGATCGCGCTCCGCTCGACCAGGACGCGCTTGCCGAGGACGATGGCCACCTCAAAGATTAAGATCCTGTGTCCCTGCGCTCTCGAATATTGGCTATAATTAGGGCGCTCTTTTTACGAAAATCTCCATCACCTTGGGTGAGTGAGCATGGTAAAGATAATCACAGACAGTACCGCCGATTTGAGTGAGACGCTCATCGAGCGGTATCGCATAACCGTCGTGCCCCTTTCGGTTTATCTGGACGGTGAAACCTACAAAGATGGGGTCGACATCGACGATCAGAAAATTTTCGAGCTTGTTTCGCGGGGCGGGGAATTTCCTAAGACGGCCGCCCCCTCCATTGCGGAATTCTTCCAGGTTTTCCAAGGCCCGCAGGAGTGCTTCTACGTCGGAATTTCTTCCCAGCTCTCCTCCACGGTAGCCAACGCTGTCCTGGCCGCCGAGCGCGCCGGACGGGAGCGCGTCCGCGTCCTCGATTCGCTCAACCTCTCCACCGGCATTGGCCTGCTGGCCCTGAAAGCCGCCGAGCTGGCCGCCCAGGGCCGCTCGGTGGACGAGATCGCCGCGGCTGTCTCCGCGCTCGTTCCCAAAGTACGCACCACCTTCATCATCGAGACCCTCGAATATCTCTACCTGGGCGGGCGCTGCACGTCCATGGAGAACGTCATCGGCAGCCTGCTCAAGATCAGGCCGGTGGTCGAAGTCAAGCCGGATGGCAGCCTGGGAATCAAATCCAAGCTACGCGGCACGCGCAAGAAAGCCCTGGACAGCCTGCTCGAAGATTTCGCGGCCAATCTCGAGAGCGTCGATCTCCAACGGGTCTTCATCACCCACACGGGCTGTGAGCGCGACGCCGAGTACCTCAAAGAGGAGATCCGAAGAATCTCCTCGCCTGGGGAGATCTGCATCACCCTCGCCGGCAGCGTGATCGCCAGCCACTGCGGGCCGGACACAATTGGCGTGCTCTATCTTGTGAAATAATCCTTCCGATCCTTCATAAAAATCGGGCCGGCTTTTCTTTCTCGCCGGCCCGCTTTATCTTTTGTTTTTCGAGCGCAGGACTAAATCAATCCCACCTGTTTCCCCACCTTCTCGAAGGTGCTCAGCACCTGGTCGAGCTCCGCATCCGAGTGCGTCGCCATGTAGCTGGTGCGCAGCAATTGCCTTCCGGGCGCGGTGGCAGGCGAGATCACCGGGTTGACGAACACGCCGTTATCGAACAGCAACTTCCAGGTCAGGAAGGTCCTCTGGTCGTCGCCAATAATGATGGGGATGACCGGCGTGACCGAGTTGCCCGTATCGAATCCCAGGCGCTTGTATTCGTAGCGCATTTTCTCCGCGATTTGGCTCAAGCGCGTTATCCGCTCGGGCTCATCGCGCATCACGTGCAATGCCGCCAGAGCCGCCGCGGCGTTGGCAGGCGGGATGCTGGCGCTGAAGATCAACGAGCGGGCGTGGTGTTTGACATAATGCACGACGCTCTCGTCCCCGGCGATAAATCCGCCCAAAGATGCGAACGATTTGCTAAACGTGGACATGATCAGGTCCACCTGGTCGGTCATCCCATACTGAGCCGCGGTTCCGTGCCCGCCCCCCAGCACGCCCATCGCGTGCGCGTCGTCCACCATCAACCTGGCCCCGTACTTTTTGCACAACGGCGACAATTCCGGCAGTGGGGCGATATCCCCTTCCATGCTGAAAAGCCCGTCCACGATCACCAGCTTGCCGACCTCCTCTGGCAGGCTCTTGAGCACGCGCTCCAGGTGCTCCATGTCGTTATGGCGAAAGCGGGAGATTTCTCCACTGCTCAACCGGGCGCCGTCCACGATGCTGGCGTGGTCTTCTTTATCCAGCACCACGTAATCTCCCCGGCCAATCAACGCGCTGATGGTGCCCAGGTTCACTTGCATCCCCGTCGAGAACACCAGGGCCGCCTCTTTGCCTACCCATTCGGCCAGCTCTTTCTCCAACTGCTCGTGCAACTCGAGCGTCCCGTTCAAGAAGCGCGAGCCGGTGCAGCTCGTCCCGTAATGGGAGATAGCTTCCTGGGCGGCCTGGCGCACTTTAGGATGCGTGGTCAATCCCAAATAATTATTCGACCCGCACATGATCAGGCGATGCCCTCTAAAGTCGACCTGCGTGCCCTCGTTCTCGGTCAAAGGAATGAAATAGGGATAGATGCCGGTCGCCATCGCCTCCTTGGCTTCCGTATATTCAAAGCACTTCTTAAAGATGTCCATGACTGATCCTTCTATAGGATGAATTGGTGCAAAGTAGTGAGGATGGTCAGCTACTATCACCGTGCTCCTGACCTTCACGACCTTGCCGGGAATAATTTGGAAGATCTTTGGATGGTGGGAATAATCGCCGGATTGTGATATTGATTGGATAAATCGTAGACAATTTACTTGTCCAGTCCACCGCTCTGGCAAATGTCTGAGGAGATTATACTTTATATCTGGCCGGATGAATAATGCATTTAATCACGATTATCTCAATACTTGAGTTTAGAAATGCGGAACAAAGCGTCGAAGTGACGCTGGAACCTTAACAATCGAAGCAGAAGACCAAAATCGGCTTTACGAGCTTGCCGAAGCGCGGTCAAGCGCCATTTTCGCCTTTTTGACGACCGGGAAACGCTTTCTGGGAGGCGGCTGGACGCCTTTCGAGCGACCATTTCCTTTTCCAGCGGGTCTGGGTGAACGAGCCGGTGAACCCAACTTCACCAAATATCCGAAAGCCACGCGCTGGACTTGCCCGGGGGTTCGTTTCGTGGCTTCGCGTGCGGCCGCCTGGGGATACCAGGCCTGAGCAACCAAGTCCACGCCTTCCCGCATCAGGAGCAGCTGCCAGAAAGCCAGCGCGCACAGCCACATCCAATGATCGGTTGAGACAGTTTGGGTGGACTGATTGGCGTTCAGCCCGAGATGCTGCTTGGCAAATCGAAAAAAGTGTTCGATCGCAAAGCGCCAGAGATACATACAGCACAAATCCTTGAGCGCCACCGTTTCCGGACCGGTCCAGAATAACCACATCGGGCGTTGATAGCGCGGCGTACCATCAGCACGCAGAAACTGAACACGTAGCACCAGCCCAACCAGCTCTGGCAGTTTCTTCAAGTGTAAGCCATGCCAGGCCGTCAGCACCACCGTTTGCTGTCCGAGCAAGAAAGTTTCATTGCGATCCGCCGATCGGGAGGGTGTCGAAAGCTTGAAGCGAGCGCCGTGTTTGGCCGGTGCGCCGCGCTGACCTTTCTTGCGCGGCTTGGGACGCTCATAAAAAACACTGTTGCCACGCACCCGGACTAAGGCGACCACCGTTTTGACCAGCAGAAAGACCGCCAGGAAAAGGTGACTGCCATACAAGCTGTCGGCCACCACCACTTTGGAATGTTTATTGCGCGCATCCAGCTCTTGCACCTGAATAGCGGCGACCTGGTTATCGGTCAGGGCGGTTTCAACGCGCTGGACATCCACCGGAGCGACCCACGAACTGCCCCAACGGATCAGGCGCACTAACCACGAATACTTATGTCCATAGCGCACGGGTTCATCTTTCTGCGCTTTCAGCGAGCCACGATCTTCCAGCGTTTCCGCTTCCGGTCGTTCGTTGGGTGTGCTGTCCACTGCATACACTTCATAGCCAGCGATCGTTTCGCTGTCAGTGGGTTGGTGGCTGTGCAAGCTGTTCATCAGTTGGTCAAAGTCGAACTCGCATTCCAGCAATGTGTCGAAGATTGAGCTGAATTTCCGGCGGAAGGGCTGCTCTTCACTCAATGCCACAGGCGATTCAACATGACCAGCTACCGTGAGCGCATCCAGTAGGTTTAGAAATGCATCTCCGCGTTTGATGATACTTTGGTATACTGCTTCTCGGAATTGTTGGATTGGCATCATCTTGGTCGATTATGCTTTTACCAGCAATTCCACTTTTTGTTAAGGTGCGGTGCTTACTCTTCGAACTCTAAACTCAAGTCAATAACCCAAAGCCGAGATGCTTCTTACCCTTCCTGCGATGCTCTGGTTACGCTTATAATCGGATGCGAAGACGACGATCCTGATGGTTTTGTAAAAGCCGTATCCCATTCAAGGAAACCTTTAGGATCTGAATTCAGGATAAAAAAATGCAACCCTTTTGGATGAATAAAAAGCCCATGCGCGGCCTCCTGGTTGGCCTGCTCTCGATCCTTGCCCTCAGCGCGTGCAATTTCCCGCGACCCACGCCTACCCCCAATCCGGGCGAAGTCGCCACCCACGTTGCGGACCTATTGACTCAGCAAGCTCCTTCCACACCCCTCGTCGTGCCCACGCTTCCGGCGACTGCAACGCCCGCCCAGCCCACACCGCTCCAGACTCAAGCTCCCACGCCCAGCCCTTCTCCTTCCGCGACCCCCAACCCCAACGATCCGCGCTTGAGCCTGGGCGACCCCACCTGGAGCGCAGACTTCCAAACCGGGAAGAGCTTCCTGGCCTTCCAGGACGAGCACATCCAGACCCAGCTCGACAACGGCGTCTTGCTGATGACCGCATTCAACCCGGATTCCTGGTACGGCTGGACGCTCGCCAATAAAGACCTGCAAAATTTCTACGTCGAGATTACCGCCAAGACGGAAACCTGTTCGGGGCTGGATCGCTACGGAGTCATCGCGCGCACCCCAGACGGCACCCAAGGCTATTTTTTCGGCTTTTCTTGTGACGGCCGCTACCAGGTGCGCAAATGGGACGGCAACCAGTTCACCAACCTGACCGAATGGACCGCCGACCCCGCCATCCTCTCCGGCTCGGATCAAACTAATCGCCTGGGACTGATGGCCAACGGCGCCAACTTCACCTTATACGCCAACGGTAAGCTGCTTGGAGAAGTGCAGGACGCGACTTACCCCTCCGGAGATTTTGGGTTATTCATCGCCTCGGCGGAAACGCCCAACTTTACCGTCCAGGTCTCCGCGGTCTCCTATTGGAGCCTGCCCTGATCTCCGGCGAAAGTGATCACCAGGCGTTCCTGGTCGTCGTAAGCGTAATGGGCTGAAAATGGGGCATCGCCCCTGCCCATCGGCAGGACGCGCCGCAAGAGTGTCGGCAGATCCTCGACCAGCGGCAGGGCATACACCGCGGTGGTCGGCACCCATTCCGGCGCGCCCTCTTTGGAGGCCACCGGTTCCCCGCGAGAAGAATCCCCACGCAGCACGAAGATCCCAACGCCGACGTCCTCCCCGGTGTCGATGGTAATGGTGCCACACAGCCACAGGTCATCGGGCGCCAGGCCGGCTTCTTCCCATAATTCGCGCCGGGCCGCGCTGAGCACGTCTTCCCCCTTCTCGATGTGTCCCCCGATTCCGTTGTATTTACCCGCCCACAGCCGCTTGTGGGGAGCCCCTTTAACAACAGCACGTTCTCACCACGCGTGAGGAAAATCAGCGTGCGCGGGATCAGCATATATCGGTCTCGGGTAATGCCCTGCTCGCTCTTTGCCATTAATTCTCCTGATAAAAAGGGGATAGGAGGCCGTTCTCTCCTATCCCCTCCGTCACATCCGCATCAAACCGAAATTCTAATCCGCCAGGTCGCTGACGTTCTCGGCCTCGACCGCGTCACCCAGGAAATATTTGACGTCCAGCTTGACCGTCACCGGCTTGACGAACTGTTTCACGTAGGCCGAAGTGCCTTGCAGCCCCAGCAAATTGAAGAGCTTGGAGAATTTCTCCTCCCAGACGGCCCGAATTTCGTCCTTCTTGGCGGCCGGCAGGTGCCACGACTGCGCCTTGAACGGCCCGACTGCATTCTTGCGCGTCTTGTAATAGAACTGCTCGTCGGTCATGTCCGGCTTGCGATCGGCGGCGCTCTTTACCCGCAGGAAGGCGTACATTTCCTCGCGCAAATCCTCCGGGAGGAGGTCGAAGAACATGTTCATGAAGTTGGTCGCCAGGTGCACCTCACAGGCTTCAGCCTCGACGAACTTGTGGAAGGCGTCCTCCGGCAGGGTCGAAGCCCCGTGCTGCACGGCTCCACCCAGCCCGTAATCCTTGCGTGAGATGCGGCTCAGCTCCAGCATGGTGCCAAAATCGACCTTCACCTGGGCAATCGAGCCATCCGGCAGCACCACACCACCGTGGGACGTGCCGGTTTGGATGCTGATCTTGCTCAGGCCCACCGCGCCGGGAGAAAGCTTGTCCAGCTCCTTGCGGAAGCCGTCCAGGTAAGCGCGCAGCTCTTCTTCCGTGGAGTTGTGCCCGCCCACTTCGCCAATCTCGCCGCCCACCGAAATTGTCACTCCCTCCGGCTGGATCGAGCGGATGAAAGCCGTGAACATGGCCGAAAGCTCCGTGTTCACCGTCTGCTGGGCCGGAATGGTCGTCTGGCTCAAATCCACCATGGTGGAGGTGTCCACGTCGATGTTCAGGAAGCCCGCCGCGATCGCTTCGCGCATCAACGTCTTCAACGCCTCGACCTCGGTCTGCGCATCCGCCGCGTAACGCTTGGCCGAAACCTGGAAATGGTCGCCCTGGATGAACACGGGGCCCCGGTAGCCTTCGGCGATGGCCGCCGCCAGAATCGAGGTGGAGTATTCCGCCGGGCGCTGGTCCGTATAGACCATCTCGGAACGCGCGATCTCGAAGATCATGGCGGCCGCGTCCAGCTTGAGCGCCGCGCTGAACACCGCTTTGGCCGCCTCGAAGGACGTCACCCGCAGGTTGATGGCCGGCACGGTAAAGGTCTGGGGAACTTCTCCCCGGCCGCGCGCCATGTACAGGTCGTTGATGGACGCCGGGAAAATGCCCAGCTCCCGCGCCGCGGCGTGGGTGATGTAGCGCGCCCATCCTTGCTTTACCCCACTCCCCAACGCCGACAGCTCGGCCAGCACGTGCGCTTTTTCGCGCAGGCGCGCAGCGTCCACCACCCGCACAGTACTTCCCTCGATTGCCACACTATGCTCCAGGGAGCTCAAGATATCATCGATCACTGCACTGCTCATTGCATAGTTCTCCTGATTTTTCGGATTTAATGATTGCACACTCAGCTCAAGAACATGGGCACGCCCATGAAGTCACGCACTTTGGGCCGGTAATTCTCCACGTCATAGAAGCTGGGCACGTCGACGCGTTTCTTGCCGGTCAGGATCATCTCGATCGGCACGGTAGTATATTTGCCGCCGTGCAGGGCCACCATCTTGCCCGTCTCTCCCCGCCGGATCAGTTGCACGGCCAGGTTCCCGAAGGACATCGCCACCATGCGATCCAGTGAATCCGGAGCGCCCGAACGCATCAGGTAAGCTACCTGCTGGTACATGATGTCCTGGCCGGTGCGGCGCTTGATCTCCTCAGACAGGAGCAGACCCACGCCGCCCAGCTTGCGGTGGCCGAAAGCGTCGGCCTCGCCGGTCTCGATCACGTCCCCACCCTCCATGATGGCCCCTTCGGAGATGCTCATGATGGCATAATTGGAAGGGTTATTGCGTTTATCTTCCATCAAGAAATTGGCCAGCTTGTTCACGTCGAAAGGCACCTCGGTGATGATGGCGCGGTCGACGTAGGACAGATAAGCGCTGATCAGGCTGGTCTCACCCGAGTTGCGCCCGAACAGCTCCACGATCCCGATGCGCTCGTGGGAGCCGCAGGATGTGCGCATATTGGTGATGAACTCTACCGAGCGGGTCACTGCCGTAGAAAAGCCGATACAGTAATCGGTGCCGAACACGTCGTTGTCCATCGTTTTTGGCACGGCAACCACCGGGATGCCTTCCTTGTGCAGGCGCGCGGAATAGCTCAGAGTATCGTCCCCACCGATGCTGACCAATACGTCGATCCCCAGGTGCTCGATCACCTTGAGGATGTAATCCGTGTAGTCCATGGTGCCCTGGTCGTCGATCGTTTTCCCCAGGGAGGAATTCTTCAGGAAATCGGGCACCCGGTTGGGGGCCACTTTTTGCGGATTGGTGCGGGAGGTATGCAGAAAGGTGCCGCCACTGCGATCGATCGTGCGCACGTCATCGCGGCTCAGATCGCGGATGTAATAGTCATAGGTGGACGGCTCGTCCAGATTATAGTTCAACAGGCCGGCCCACCCCCGCCGGATACCGTAGACCTGATAGCCCATTTCCAGGGCGCCGAGCGCGACCGACTTCATACATTGGTTCAGTCCTGGGACATCCCCTCCGCCGGTAAGCATTCCAAGACACTTTGTCATAACAAGAACTCCTGAAGGATTTGAATGATAACTGCTATTCAAGCTCCGTGGACAAGCCAACGCCCCGGAATTGAAATCAAGATTTATACAACGGTGGCCTTCATCGTCGGCACCTGAAAATTGATGCGCGTTCCCTGCCCGATACTGGAATCGATCTCCATATACCCACCCAGCATTTCCACGCGCTCCTTGAGCAATTTCAAGTCGGTGCTCCCGTCCTCCAAAAGGCTCTCCGGTCCATGCCCTTCCCGTTATCGTCCACACTGACTTCTATCGAGGTATCTTCCACAATGATCTGAATCTTTACCTGAGTCGCCTGGCTGACCTGCACGGCGTTCCCCACCAGCTCCTGCACTGCCCGGAAGATCATCACTTCCAGGTAAGGCTCGAACCTTCTTTCCATCCCAGACACGTTCACGTTGACATCCGCGCCCGTCTGTTCTTTATACGATTCGGCGTGGCGCTTGACGGTGGGGATCAGCCCCAGGTCGTCCAGCATCATGGGGCGCAGCTCAAAGATGAAGGTGCGTATTTTTTGGAAGGTGGTCATCGCCGACATCTTCAGGCTGGCCAATTCGTCCCGCGCCCGAGATTGGTCGATGTCAAACATGCGCGTGGCGATCTCGGTCTGCAAGATGAAATTCGATAACGCCTGGGCCGGGCCATCGTGCATTTGCCGTGAGAGGCGCAGCCGTTCCGCTTCCTGCGCGTTGATGAGCATCTCCACGTTCACAGAAGCGCTGCCCGCCTTATGCGGCTGCTCCGGGCTGCCGTTTTCCACCAGGTTTTGAGTCTGCTCCAGGAAGCTTACGTACTTTTGCAGGTAAAGCTGGTCGCTCTGCAATTTCTCCAGTTGGCCGCGCATGACGAACAGGCGCTGTTGAGCGTCCAGGGAGGCGTCGTAAGCCATGCGAATGTCGGCCCTGGGAAGCGATTCGATGTGCGATTGAATCTGCTGCAAGTGAACGGTAATCGCCGAATTTCGCTGGCCGAGCTTGTTCAGCTCCACCTGGCTTTGCTCCAACATGAGCGTGATCTCTTTCAAGGCCCGCTTGGACTGTTCGAGCTCGCTGCGCACCTCATCCAGGAAGGTATTCCAGGGGTTCTCTGTGTCCGTCTCGGTGTTAAGCGCCATAGCATCCGCTCCTGAATTCATGACTGAAATTGATTATGAAAGGCTGATTTTCTTGTGCCGTTTATTCGCCGTGGAATGCAACGCCAATTTTTCGCAATTCCACTTAGTATAGCATATCAATTCTTGTTCATACAATGAAATTTTGATATCTTTGCCGCTTCACGGCGACCCCTGCCATTGGTAGACGACCATATTATCTCCGCCCGCCGCCGGTGAAAACTCCCCGCCGCTTTCGAAAACCGGCTTTCCGCCGCGAATCAAATCCGGGTACCAGGATGGGAACGTCATCAAATAATCGACGTGCTTCTCGTCGAGCAGGTCTGCCAGCTTGCCTTCGTCGCGGATGAACGGGATCACCTCGGGCGAGATCAGCCCGGCCAGATCCAGGATTTTTCTGTCGCCAAAGTAGCCCAACGCGCCGATGTCGTGCGCCGCGATCAGGGCGTCCTGGGGGGTATTGGCCGCCACCCATTTGGAGGTATTGACCATCTCGCTTTCGATGATGGCCACGTCATTGGCGTAATTTACCGCGCCCAGCGCCCAAAAAGCCGCCAGCACCACTCCCGCCGTGAGCGGCCAGGCCCGGCTCAGCAGCCAATGCCAGCGGCTTTTGCTTAGCGCCAGCAAGGCGGCCGCCATCCCCACGGCCCCCCAGATGAAGAAGATTGGCATCGATGGGATGATGTAGCGCCCGTGCTGGTAAGTCACGGGCAGCCTCCACGCGTACAGAAAGATATAACCCAGCCACCAGATCATCCCCCCCACGAGGGCCCAATTCTTCTTTCTCAGCGCCTCTACCCCACAGAACACGGCCCCGGGCAGCAGGATCACCCCGATCCCTACCAGGGGTAATTCGAACTCGCTCCAAAAGCGCAGGAAGATAGGAATACCCTGCAAGACCAGATACTCTTGCTGCTTGGCATAGAAGGTGTTCGGCCAGAGGGTGCCGCCCAACGTATAGTTGAACGCCAGGTAAGGCAGGAACAACAAGCCGAACCCGCCGATCCCCTTCAAGCAAGCCGCCAGGCGCTCTTTCCCGGTCTTGGATACCAGAAAGGCAGCGAATAACAGCGGCCCCAACAAAGTGACGCCGTCCGGGCGCACCCACACCGACACGCCCGTCAGAATGCCCGCCGCCAGCCAGGGCGCCCGTTCCTGCGCCAGCAACGTCAGGACGGTAACGATCAGAAACGCAAAGAGCAGGGTTTCCATGCCCGAATCCGCCGCCCACACCAGGTGCCATTCCGTGGCCAGGAGCACACCCGCCAATGGGAACCAGCCTGTGTATTGCGGAAACAGGCGGCGAAAGAGGCTCTCCCCCGCCAGGGCCAGGCCGGTCAGGAGCACGGCTCCCAGGAAATAGGTCCACCCATAAGGCGCAATGCCCGCCAGATATCCCAGCGCCAACAGGCCCGTCCACAACGGGGAGGTCGATCCGGCGGAGGTCTGGCCGGGTAGAAAGGCCATCTGGTGGCTCACCGCCAGGTTACGGGCATAGGTCTGGTGAATCCAGGCGTCGTCCAGTGGAAATCCAATGCGGTAAGTGAGATGGCTGGCGAGCAGGTAGGCTGTCACCGAAAAAACGCTGGCCAGCGCCAGGGTCAGGATCGTTTTACGCTGTAGAGCGAGGTTCACGCCCATATTGCCTCTCGTTAATCCCCGACCTGATCTAGGGTTGCGCCACGCGGAAGAGACGCGCGTCGTCAAAAGACCCCAGGTAAACCAGGCCGTCCCGATCCGAAGGATGCTCGTAAAGCGCATCCAGCCCGGCGGGGTGATTGACCTCCAGCCATAAGTAAGCCGGGTGGTAAGCCTGGATCACCTGCATCAACGTCTGCTCGTTTCCATCCGGGATGACGATAGAAGGGCGCCCGGTGGCGGTGGTATATCCGGGAGGGTTGTTCACCAGCACCACTTGCGCCGGGTCGGCGCCCTGGCTTTGCAAGACCTTTTCGAGCTGTGCGGCCGTCTTCCAGCTCGCCTCCCAGGCAGGATTGGCGCTGTCCACGCCGATCGCCCTTTGATAATACACGACCAGGGCAAAAACCAAGATCAGGCCGAACACGCCGGCGCCAAACATGCGCCAGGAGCGCTCCAATTTCCAATTTCTGCGTCGGATTCCCCATTGGATGAATTGCTCCAGCCCAAGCGGAGCCACGGCCCACAACACCGGCTGCAAAGCGGCGCCGGAGTGGAAAAAGCCTCCCCGCGAGCCGGGCAAAGGAAAAACCAACGTCATGGCGCCAAAAATGATCAACCAGGCCAGCGCGAACAGGCGGATGCGCACGTCTTTACGCGCCTGCCACAACCCCACCAGTATCAGGGGCAATAAAAAGATTTCTCCCTGCACGCCAATGGCCGTCTCGAGGTTCAAGATCAGGGCCTCCCAGCGCACCCGGGCAATCGCCGCTATGCCGCTAGAGATCCAGTGTTGAAAGGTGAGGGTCTGGGCGGGAAAAGCGAAAAGCTCGTCGTAATGGGTCAACCACAAGGCCCGGCTGCCGCCGGGCGACAGGAGCGTTCCGAACTCCACCAGATTTCGCGCCATCCAGGGCCCCATGATCAGCAAGTATCCACAGCCAACCACGAGGATCCTGGCTGCCCACAAGCCAACCCCTCGGCCGGCCTCTTTGCGCGCCGCCGGCCTCAAAGAAAAGACGCTGGCCACCCCCAGCGCGAGGAACAGCCACAACAAGCCGTCCGCCCTGGCCAGGTGGAACGCCCCCGCCAGGAGGCCTAGCGCGAAGAACGGCCAGAGGCGCGCGCCCTTTCCCCGGGATTTCCACACACTGGCCGTGGTTTGCAGGAAGAGCACGCCTAGCAGCATGGTCACCCCAAAGGTCTCTGTGGTGACCAGGTAAGGCAGATAAAATGGGGAGACGACCGCCAGCCCCCCCGCCAGGAGCGCCATGTGTTTCTTGCCCGTGATCGAAAAAGCCAGCCATCCCGTAGCCGGCGGGATCAGGCCGGCGATCACGATGAACGGGAGTCTGGCTGCGCCAAAATTCGCGGCCCCCGCCAGCTTGATTCCCAGGGCCGCCAGCACGGAGGCCAGCGGCATCCAATAAGTAAAAGCCGGATTGGGCAGCCCCTTGGGATCGTCCAGGTAATTCCACAGGAAGGGCTCGGTGTAATCCCCGTTGGCTATGCGCAGGCCGCCGGAATAATAATATTCGGCGTCCATGTATCCCGGCGCGGTCTGGAGGTAGGCGGCGGCAGTCGCCATCCCCAGACCCAGGAAGAAAAACGCCAGAAACCAGCGGTAAGTCAACCTTTGCATGTCATCCCTTGGGCAGAAAGCTGTCGGCAGGCAGGAACACCAGGGTGGCGATCCATAGCAAGGAATAATTCAGCATCTTGCTGTTGCGCTCTTGCGAGGCATACCACAGGACCGCGATGACCAGCAAATCGGTGGTGCGCGCCAATCCAATCGGGTCGGAAATATTCGACATGGGCAAGAACAGGAAGAAGGCCGAGGACAGGAGCAAGGCCCACGTCCATGCCCGGCGCTTCCCTTTGAGGACGGACCGCGCCGCGATGAAGAGGCAGGCCGCCGCCGGAATCAAGCTCATGGGCAAGATCAGCAAAGACATCAAAAGGAAGCTGGGGAGACTGATCCAGGCGATTCTCAGCCAACCCCCGAATGGGATGATCTCGAATGAGGTGGCGAAAGCGCCTCCCGAGGCCAGGCCCCAGCTCCCCAGCCAGGCTCCCAGGAAGAGGTGCCAGAGCAGAAACGGGAGCGTCGCCAACGCTCCCCATGCGAACGCCCGCTTCCAGCGGCCCGCAAAGAGCAGGTCCAGCGCAAAGGCGGCCACGAAAACCAGGGTGGTCTCGCGGGTCAACGACGCCAGCGCCAGGGGAATCAGGCTGAGCCAGGGTTTCCTGGCCTGGAGCGCCAGGATGCCGCCTTGCACCAGGCAATACGCCAGAGGCTCCGTGAGGTCCAAACGGGTCGAAAGGATCATCCCGATGAAGAGGCCGTAACACAGCGCATACCAGGGGGAATTGCCGCTGCGCACCAGGATCAGCTCGGTAAACCAGGTGCCCACCACCAAAGCCGCCAGGTTGATGAGCAGCAATATCCACGGCAAGAATTGCGCCTGTCCCAACGACAGGGCGTACGCCAGAATCGGATAGAAGATGCGCTGGTAACGGTAGGCGGGCGCATCTAAATAAGGGGAGGCGCCGGCGGGATCTTTGGCGATCTGATAGGCGAACTGCCCATCGTAGCCATAACTCGTGTTCGCCGCCTGCGGGTCGAATTTTCCCCCCACCATGACGAAAGCCATCGGGTCCCAATGATTGCTGGCCAGAACCGCCAGCAGATAGATGCCGGCGACGACCAGCACGACCTGCCACGCCCGCAGGAGCTTGACGGCCGTCTGTACGCGATCTAATGAAAAGAGCTTATTCTCCGAGGACATTTTGGATCGAATAAAGCTGGTAGGCGCCGCCGAAATCGACCGGCTTGGGAAGTTGATTCAAGAATGCGTCCAGCGCAGCCCATTCGGACGGGCTATAATGCGGGTCCTGCGTATCCCGCATGAAGCTGGCGCCCATCTTATAGAACAGGACGTGCGTAAATCCCTGCGCTTTCCAATTCTGCAGGATGGCCTGCGGAGTCTGGTAGGCGCTCAGGTCGGAATTCCAGCGGTCCAGGTTGTCGTCCGGAAAGCACTTCGGCCTGCAATACAGGCTGCGCGGCTCGAACAGCAGCAACACCCGCGAGCCGCCGGGGAGATCGTTCACCGCTTGCATGGCCGGCACGAACCAGCCCAGGTTCTCTTTCAGATAATCCTCCTTCGTTTGCACTCCCAGTGCCACCTGGGGCGCTCCCTGGGCGCTCGTCTGGAAGCCAGCCTCCAACACGCTCAGGCCCAGCACCAACACCACCAGGAAAGAGACGATCGTCGAGACCCGTAAACGGGGAAGCGCGATTCCCTGTAAGCCTCGATAGCCCGCCGCTGCCAGCACGGCGAAGGCCGGAAAAACCGAGAAATATAGCCTGCTCTGGATCAGGAAACCGCTCCACTGGTTGCCGACCGCCCAGACGACCAGGCCGATTCCGGCGATGAGCGCCGCGTTTTCTACGCTCGCCCTGTGCCTCTCGTCCAACTGCCTGAAGCCGATCCAGAACAAGGCGCCCAGGCCGAGCAGCAAGGGGTCCTACGGAGGCTCCGTAGCCCTCTCCGCCCTCCACACCCATCACCGTCGCCCGCATGGGCAGCAGCAAAACGTCCAGCCAGTTTCCCCAGGGGGCAGAGCTCTCGTAAATATTCTGCCCGACGTCCCCCAGGCCGTTGGCCGCATGAAAGAGAAACGGGTAAAAGGGGTTGCCCGTGAAGAGCGCGTTTTTGACCCACCAGGGCAGCGTCACCACCGCCGCCGTGACCGCGAACAGGGCCAGAGGGAGGATGACCCTGGTTTTTTGTCTCCATCCGCTCCACAGGAGCGCGCCCAGCCCCCCCAGCAAGAGCACGCCCGCCGTGTATTTGGATCCCAGCGCAAAACCGGCGAAAACCCCTCCCACGATCAGCCAGCGCCGCCCGCCCGTATTCCGCCATTGATCCAGGCAAATCAGGCAGCCCAATCCGTAAGCCAGGCAGAACCAATCTACGTAGCCCCAGGCCAGTGAAGAGGACAGGCTGAAGCCCGCCAACAAAGCCGCCAACCCCACCCAGGCCGCCCGGCTGCCAAAATGCTCGTAGAGATAGCCGGCCAGGCCCACCAGGGCCACCCCGCCCACGGCCCATCCCAAGCTGGTCGCGGCGGAGTTCCCGCCCAGGCGAATGACCCAGGCGAACAACATCTCGGTGAGCTGCGGCATCCCGGAAAAGGCGATCCAGGGCAGGTTCACCACACGCCCGGCCTCCAGATAAGCGTTGGGCAGCACCAGGTGGTACACCAGGGCGTCGTATTTGACCGGCGGCGCGAGGGCCACGCTCAGGGAGAACAGCACCGTCCCTCCGCAGAGGAAAGCCATGATTCTTCCCAGGCGGTCGCTCTCCTTCCACAGGCCCGCCCAGGCCCCCCACTGTTTCCACCAGGCGCGTATCTCGCGCCAGAAAACCAGCAGGAGCAATGCGGGCAGCCCAAACAGCAGCCAGGGCAGAAAGCCCAGGGTCATGCCGATCAGGGTGATGCCCAGGCCCAACAGGCCGGTCCCCAGCAGGGCCTGGAGCGTTAGCGCGGTCAACGGGTGTGCGTCAATCTCCGGAACCAGGCGCTTTCCGATCCCACCCGCCATGGAAACGAACCCCACGGCCAGGAACATCTGCCAGAAGATGGCGGCGTATTCAGCAGCCTGCTGCGGGGTGAACGGCTTGTGCGTGAGGTAATACAGCACGATCACCCCGTAAAGCCACAGGATGCCCACCAGTCCCGTCAGGAGCGTCTTTCTGGAAGGCTTCACGGGGCGGCCGCCATGGCAATGGGTGTCATTGCGAGGAGGGCGTTCTTTGCCCGACGAAGCAATCCCGGTGCCGACCTTGAGATCGCCACGCCCTGGGAAAGGCATCCAGGGCTCGCGATGACACGGGTCACAGCCGTTGTCCAGGAAACACGAGAATGCCATGGGGCAGCCGCCTGGTCCTTCGAGAATTCGTAGACCTCCAGGTCGCCAAAAGCCACGTGCCGGCTGAGGCTGAACCTGCCCTCCAGCCAGATGAGGCTGGGATGGTCAGGCTCGCCGGACTCCTTGTATTCGTCGATGGCCTTGGTGAAGACCACGAAATAGACCCGCGCCGCGCCGCCCACTGCCGCAGCCAGGTCCTGCGCCGGGTACAGCCCCATGGCGGCCTCGCTCCCCACCGCCAGCGTGTCGTTGAAGCTCCCCGGCTCGTCGGGCAAGAAAACCTGGGGGAGATCGGGCGCGTAATAATGCGACGGGAAGTAGCTCAGCTTGTTATCGTGTACGACTGCGTCTCCCGGCTGGAGATTTTCCCGCAGAAAAGCCATCGCTCCGCGATAATCGGAGCGGGGGAACTCCTGGAAAGTATATTGGGACGGCAAAGACGCCAACGCCAGGACGACCACCATCCCCGCGCTAAAATACCCGGCGGCTTTGACCCTGGCGTGGGCCGCCACCCTGGCGAACAGGCCCAGGTAGGCGATTCCGGAGATCAAAAAGGCGCGGGGCACGAAAACAGGGCGCATCAGATAAGAAACGGCGAACATCAGGGCGGGCGGCAATACGACCAGAGCCGCCAGGATCTGCGTGCTAGTATCCCACCAGCGATTCTTCCAATATTCCCAGGCGGTGACGAACACCACCCACAGGCTGACCAGCACGGCCGCGTACATCAAACCGTTAGGAAGGGGCAAATTGGTGTGGAAGGTGAGGACGGCCTGGATGATCTCCACGATTCCCGGCCTTGGCGTCCAGAACGCATTCTGGATCTTCGCGATTTGCCCGGGGAGCGTGACCAGCCAGGGCAAGAAGATCAGCCCAATCCCTAATTGCGCCGCCGCCAGGCGCCCCAGCAGCCTCCATTTTCGCCGGAGCAGCAGGTAAACGTCCGGCACGATCAACGAGAAGGCGGACAGGTTCTGGCTGTACATCGCCAGGGCGCCGCAAATCACCAGGCCCGCCCAATTTCCCCAGGCGCGCTCTTCGCGGCCCTCGTCCCGGTAGATGCTGACGAAGAACCAGACGTATCCCAAAATCGCCAGGGTCATCAGCGCGTACATGCGCAATTCCTGGGCGTGGTAGATCTGCATAGGCGAAACGGCCACGAACAGCGCCGTTAGAATGGCTTCCTTCTCCCCAAACAGCCTGCGCATCAAAGCGTAAGCCAACCCGACGATCCCCAGGCTCAGCAGCACGTTGAGCAGCCTCAGATAAGCCACGTCCTGGCCCAGGGCCATCCACGCGTGCAAGAGAAAGTAATACAAGGGCGGCATGGTATCCGCTGCCGTACCGCTGACGATCAGGTTGAGAGGTTGTCGGGAAAGAAAAATCGAGAAGGCGTCGTCGTACCAGATCCCCCGGCTCTCCAAAGCGATGATGCGCAGCACACCGGCGAGGATGAGGACTCCTGGGAATAGCCAATTCTTATGCCGCATAGTACCCCTGGTGGATGATGAAGAATGGGACGAGCGAAATGGATAGTTTGTTCAGGCCTCAAACTCTCGGATCACGTCGAACAACAGCTTCGGAGGGCGGATGACCCACCATCGCACCCACCACAGACCCAAAATACAAAAGAAAGGCACCGGCAGGAACATGAATCCGCTTTCCACCAGGCCGTGCGAAGTCGCCAGATAGAGGCCCCACAGGCCGGCGAAAAACGCCAATAAAATGAACCAGGCGATGCCCTGCCCGATCCTTCCCCACCTTTCGTGAATGATCCTGAGGATGAGCAAGAGCGGCGGAAGAAGGACGATGAAATTGGTCGTAGCGCTGCGAAAAGTCACCAGGTTGGTGATGACCAACGTCATCAAGGCCGTCCACAGGAACCAGCTCTCGTTGTTTCTCCAGGCGCGCACCCACTCGAACAGCAGGTAGGCGTAAGCCAGGCCGTTCAGGAACAGGCTGAGCGGCTGGCCGATGCCGGGCATCTTGCCAGCAATGATCGACAAGGTGGAACCGGCCCGCCCGGCAACGGTGTAAGTATCCACCATTTGACTCAGCCATTGCGTGGGCCAACCGGGGAGCAGGGCCATCGAAAAGCCCATCAAGAGCAGGAAAGTCACCAGGATCGATAAGGAAAGTCTGCTCCGCTTCCCGAACGTTCCCCACAGGAAAGCAAAAATGACGACGAGATAGCTCATTTGGGGGTTGCACAAGGACAATCCTAAAAGAATTCCCCCTTCTACGTCCCTCTCCTGGGTCACCAGAAACAGCCCCCCCACCATCAACAAAGCGATGATGGCCGAAAACTGGCTCAGCACCAGCGTCCTGACGCCGTAATACCAAAACAGGGAAAACAGCACGAACAGGGTGGTTCCGATGGCGGTGAATTTCCACCCGGCCAGCCGCCCGCTAAGCAGCGCCAGCCCGATCAGGCTGACTTCGAGAAACGTCATCCACAAGGCTCGCGCCGGAATGTACTTCAGCAGCCCAAAAGGGGCGTAAAAGATCATGGAGAACAGCGGGTAAACGAAGTGGGCCGGATCTTCCCCCTTGGCCGGGTCGGCCAGCCGGCCATAGATGATCTTTTGCGCCACTTCACTGACGCGTGGATCGTAAGGGCTGATCCCCTGTTTGATCCAATAATTTGCGCCGGTCCAATGCGGGAGGAAATCATTTCCACCGGTATTTTGTGCAATGAAACGATTATTAACCCAGGTCAACCCCACCAGCAGACCAATCGCCAGCAGCGCCAATAACAATGCAATCCAAAATGTACGTCGCACGGGCAAGGAAAGCCCTCCTTAAGGCTTCAAAGAGTTCTGCGTGGATGAAACCTGAATGATCTCAGTGGATGAAAGGAATTGTACACTTATTCCCCCCCAGGGTCAATCAAGGTACAATTCAGCTTACAAATTTATCGTCTGTGAGGATGGGCTTATGGGTATTCAAATCTCGCTGGGCCAAATGGATGTGCTCCTGGCTGAGCCGGAGAAGAATTACGCCAGGCTGTCTGCCTGGGTGGCCGAGGCCTCGCGCCTGGGAAGCGATCTGGTGCTCTTTCCCGAGCTGTGGTCCACCGGATACGACCTGGAAAACTGGGGGAGGTACGCCACGCCCATTCGAGGATGGGCTGTTCAGCCGCTTGCGCGGGCTGGCCAAAGAACATCACATCGGCCTGGGCGGCTCGCTGCTGGAAAGGCGCGGAGATCAGGCTTTCAACACCTTCGTGCTGTTTGGCTCAGACGGGGGGATCCTGGGCCTTTACCGCAAGATCCACCTGTTCCGCTTGATGGACGAGGAGAAGTGGCTGACCGCCGGGAATGAGCTGGTCGTCGCGGACGCCGCCTGGGGCCGCGCCGGCCTGGGCATCTGCTACGATTTGCGCTTCCCGGAGATGTTCCGCTATTACGGCTTACGCGGCGCGGAGCTGATCCTCCTGCCGGCCGAATGGCCGTCCAGGCGCATCCAGCATTGGAGCGCCCTATTGCGGGCGCGCGCCATCGAGAATCAGGTTTTCATTGCCGCCGTCAATCGCGTCGGCGAGAGCAAGGGCGAAGTCTTTGGCGGCCGCAGCGTGCTGCTCAATCCCTGGGGGGAAACCCTGGTCGAGGGGACTGAGGTCGACGAAGCCTTATTGACCGCCTCGCTGGATCTGAAGGAAGTCGCGCGGGTACGCCAGCACATTCCGGTGTTCGGCGACCGGCGCGCGGACATCTACGGCGACCTGGCGGGAACGGGCTGACCGGCTCCTACCTTTCGAGCAGCACCGACACGGCGTCCTGGTAGTCGATGCGCCAGCCGCTTTCTTCCAGCCGGCTGACCACCGGCTGGTCCGGCTCGAGCAGCACCAGGCGGACGTCCCATTTGTCCAGGATGCTCTCCCATCCCGGCTGGGCGCCGACTACCGAGATCCACTGCCCGAGGATCTCGTCGTTGTACAGGTCGGTCCTGCCGTCCACGAAGACGGGATAGCCCGGGTTGGTCCAGATCAGGTAGCCGCCCCAGTTGTAACTGTTGAACAATCGTCCCGCCGGATGGTTTTGCTGCATCCAGGCGACCGCGCCGGCCGGGTAGCTCTTCGAGATGGCCGACGCGATCAGCTCGGGCGAAGTAGCCAGAGACAGCTTGAGCCCCGCTACCAGCGCAAACAAGATAAGGATCACCGCCTGGATCAGGCGTGGGGAGATGTGCGGCGGCGCCCCGGATGCATTCTCTTGCGCGCTCACCAGCCTGCGCCAGGCAGCCGATCCCGCCTCACGCGTGCGCTCGATCCAGGCTTGAAGGGCCGGCCACAAATGGCGGCTGAGGATCCCGGCCGCGACGATGGCGAACGGTCCGTAATTGCGCCGCGCCACCAGCGCCATCGCGGTAAACACGCCCAGGGTGACCAGATCGCTCCCGTCCAAACGCCGCCCCGATAGCCCGATGGCCGCCAGGCTGCCCAGGAACAGCCATAGCAGGGATTGCTGCAAGAGCACGTGAAAATCGGGGGAAGCCCATTCAGAGATCAAATTCTGCAGCGCGTTGACGCCCACCGTCTTGAAGGGAATCAGCCACATCTGCACTCCGTTGGGGTTGAGCGCCACCACCAGGGCCGCTCCCAGCGTCCATAGGCCCAGCTTGCGGATCGCCTTCCAGGAGAGAACCTCCTCGCCCGCAAAGCCCAACAGGTGGTTGAGGATCTCTCCCCCGATCATACACCCGGCCAGGATGAGGCCCAGGGCATATCCGCCGTGCAGGTTGGACCACAGGATGAACAGCGGGATCAGCATCCATAAGTGGTTGCGCCTGCGCCATTTGTAGCTCCACAAGAGGTAAGCCAGACCCGCCAGCAACACCAGAGAAGCGATCTCCGGCCTGGGCGTCCACACCGTCGAAGCCACGACGCTCGCCAGCACCAAAATGAAGGCGCGCAAGATGGGCGGCCCATCCATCTGCATGAACACCAGCCCCATGCTCACCGCCGCCAGGGAGGCCATGAGGAAGCTCAGCGCCGCATAGCCCCCGGCGCGAAAGGCCAGGTACAGCCCCACTTGCGAAAGCCAGCTATGATTGACCCACGCCGCGCCGAGGCGGGTGTAGGAGAAGCTGTCTTGCATCACGATCCGCCCGCTGTTCCAGGTCTCTTCACCCGCTTTCAGGTGCCACCACAGATCGCTGTCGACGGGCGTCCTGGCCGCCATGATGAAGACCAGCAACAGCATGAGCAGCAAGACGAATTGCTCGCTCAACAGGCGGGAGCTTTCCAGGGAGGGCGTTTCAGCGTTTGTTTTCATGGCTCAAGAGTGGGCCGACCCCAGGCCGATCTCCTCCGGGCGGAGCGGCGAGGATAGTCGATAGAAGACCCGGTAATCTCCAATCTGCTGCTCGGACCAGCTTATCCCGGAGGCTGTGAACTTCGAGCGCAAGAGATCGTCTAACGCCGGGAAACGAGCCGTGATGTAAGCCACGCGCGGGCTGCTCGCCACCTGCGCGTCGTAAGGGGCGTAGCGGTCGTCCCGCGGCGTGAAGACCATGTCCGTGTGGTAAGGCAGGCGCGGCACAAAGATCAGCTTCTCGCCGGAGAGGAAAGCCAGTGGATAAGCCGCCCAATAGGTCGTATATCCGTAGGTTTCTTTGTTCTTAACCAGAAAATCGATCAACTGCTGGTCGTAGCCATGATCGATGAGGGTCTGCGCATCGAATTGCGTCGTCAGCCCGGGCGGAAAGCGCAAAGCGCACTGCACAGTGCCGGTCAGGTTAAGACGATCACCAGACCGAGCAGGCCGGCGGGGTAGAGCTTGCGCTTGAATTGCGTCGAGCCGATCCAGGCCGCCGCGAAGAAGGCCAGGGCGATCTCGACCGGCAGGAAATATCTCCCCGACGGATCCAGCCCGAAGGGCGTAAAGATGAAAGCCGCCAGGACGACGCCCGTGATGCCTCCCAAGAGGCAGAAGGTGTCCCGGGCCGGGCCGGCCTGCCTCATTTTTCTAAAGGAAAACGCCAGGACGATCCCCCAAAACAGGAGCATCACCGGCAGCAGGGGCAAGGCCAGCCAGCGCACCTCCCAGGGCGGCCTGAATTCCAACACCACCGTCGTGCCCAGGGCCAGCAAGTTGACCAGGTGGCCGCCGATCTGCTGGAGCGCCGGGACGTTCCGCAGGGCGATGGCGCCTCCCGGAAAGCTCGCGCACCAGTTGGGCCAGGCCGTTCTTCCAAACGTAGACCCATACCGGCGAGGCCCCCAGGACGAACCCTATCAGGGTCACCCCGGCCAGCTTCAGAACGCCAGACGGCGCGCGCCGCCCGACCAGGACGAGCAGGTACACGCCCACCGGGATTGCGTACACCAGGCTGAAGCCAAAAGCCCAGAAGCCCAATCCTGCCAGGAATCCCCAGCCCAGGACCAGCTTCCACAAGGACAGGCTCCTTGCACCTTGCTCGCGGAATACATTGGCTATGCGCATCCCAAGCCAGAGCAGCAGATTGCCGATCAGCAGCGCTTCCCCATATCCCCCTAACGTGGCGGTCGTGTACAGGCTGACGTTGACCACCGGCACGGCCAGGAGCGCCGCCGCGATCAGCCCAATACGCGCCGATCCAAATCCCTCCCTGCCGATCCAATAGACACTCACCAGGACGCCCAAATACAAAAGCCCCTGTACGAGGCGCATCACCCACACCTGCTCGCCCAGCAGCTTGAACGCGCCGGCGATCAAAAAGGCGTCCAGGCTGCCCATGTAAGCCTGCCCATAGAAAAAGATGGGGCGCTCGCCTTGCAAGATGTGCCGGGCCATCAGAGCCACCACGGCTTCGTCCGCGTTGAAAGGCACCCGGCCGCCAAGCGTCAAAGCCGCCTTGACCCCGGCTGCCGCCAGGAGGACGCCCATCAAGGCCAGAGGCTCTTTTTTCAAGCGGGGGATTTTAGAAGCGCCCATTTGCGGGATGCGCATTGTCCGATCCTCTTGTCACGGCCAGATCATTTGACCTGGCTCTCCACCGATCGTATAATCATCCTTGAAGTCCCGACCCGCACAATACACTTTTTACACGTTTGGGCTTGCCAGCCTATTTTACACCAAATGCACTCACAGCCCACGAGGATCACTGCGCGCAACCCCATGCTTGCCGGTTGGCCGGACAGGTTATTCCTGCTTCTGCTGTTCCTGGCTTCGGTCTTTTATTTCTGGGGAGTCGCCAGCGTTCCCTTCCATCCCGATGAAGCCACCCAGCTCTTCATGAGCGCCGACTTCGAGTCCCTCTGGCGCAGCCCCGCGAGCCTGGCCTGGCTGCCCGGTCAAGAAGGGGATCTCAGGCAGTATTACCGCGAGGTCGACGCGCCCTTGACGCGTTACCTGGTGGGCCTGGGCGGGTGGATCGCCGGCCAGCCCCCCACGCCGGTTGATTGGGATTGGTCGCAAACCTGGAGCGAAAACCAGGCGGCCGGCGCGCTGCCCACACCGGCCGCCTTACTGGCCGGCCGGCTGGCCGTCGCCGCGCTATTTCCCTTCACCCTCACCTGCCTTTATTGGAGCGGGAAGAAAATCGGCAAGCCCGGCGTCGGGCTGCTGGCGGTGCTCCTGGCGGCTACCAACGCGTTGATCCTGTTGCACACCCGCCGCGCCATGGCGGAAGGCGCCCTGGCCTTCGGGATCGCCTTCTCGCTGTGGGCCATTCTCGCCGGTCGCCCCAGGCCCTGGCTGATCGGCCTGGCCCTGGCCCTGGCGTTCAACGCCAAGCAGTCCGCTATCGCCTTGCTGCCCGTGGGCCTCCTCGCCGTCCTCTGGCTTCCATCTCTACAGGAGCATCCGCGTGAGGAAACCGTCCTTCCAGTGAAGCCATCTCTCCGCTGGAAGGGCGTCAAGCCCGCCTTGCTCCGCGTGGCCGCGCTGTTAGCCGTCTTTGGCGGCGTCACTCTGGCGTTGAATCCCTTCCTTTGGGGAAGCCCCCTACAGGCCGCTCTATCTGCCTGGCAGGCCAGGCAGGATCTCGTTCAGCGCCAGGTAGCCACCCTGGAGAGCCTGGCCCCCGGCCAGGTCTTGAACAGCCCCCTGCAAAAAGCCGTGGGCCTGATCGGCAATACCTTCATCACGCCGCCGGCCATCTACGACGTCGGAAATTACCGGGCAGAAACGGCCGCCGCCGAGCGCGCCTACCTGGGAAATCCCCTGAACACCCTGTTGCGAGGCGCCCTGGGCGGCCTGATCGTGCTCGCTTTCACTTTATTTGGCCTGCTCCTGGGGATAAGCAATTTGCTTCGGCCCGGCGCTCCTTACCGGCGCAGCTTATCTCTCCTCCTCCTGGCGACTCTGCTTCAGAGCGCGGCTTTGCTGGCCGCCGTCCCCCTCCCCTATCAGCGCTACTGGGTTCCCCTGGCGTTGATAGCCTGCCTTTGGTGCGCTTACGGCCTCGCACACATGATCGACCTCATCCTGCCGAAGCAGCGCCAGCTCTCTTCACCCCCCTCCCGGCGGGAGAAGGGCCGGGGATGAGGGCAAAGAGGGGCTGTGGAATGAAAGCAAAAAAGCCCCCGGAGATCGATCTCCGGGGGCCATTTATCTGATTTAAGCTTCTACGCTTTCAATCTCCGTCGATAGGCCTGCCACTGGCGGCCTGAGGAACTTCCTCCAGCAGGGAAGGCGCCGGCTTCTTGCTCTGCAAGATGCCCCACACCACGCCGGCGGCCAGCAGGGCCACCACGATCCAGCCTACCACACCCAGATTCTCGTATTGTACGATGATGGGTGCGGCGATCAAGCTGACCAGGTTCACCACCTTGACCATCGGGTTCAACGCCGGGCCGGCCGTATCCTTGAGGGGATCTCCCGACAGTATCGCCTACCACGCTGGCCTTGTGGCGCTCGGAGCCTTTCCCAGTATTTAGGGCCAAATTACGCGGCTCATCCTCGATGGACTTCTTGGCGTTGTCCCAGGCGCCGCCCGCGTTGGACATGAACACCGCCAGGAGCTGTCCGCTCAAGATCACCCCCGCCAGGAAACCGCCTAGGGCTTCCACTTGCAGCACCAGCCCGACCAGCAGCGGCATGAGCACCGCGATGGTCGCCAGAGGGATGAGCTCCTTCTGCGCAGAGCGCGTAGAGATGCCCACCACTTTGGCATAGTCCGGTTGGACCTTGCCCTCCATCAGCCCCGGAATGCGGAACTGCTTGCGCACTTCTTCGACGATTTCACTGGCCGCCCGAGACACCGCGCGGATGGAAAGTGAGCTGAACAGCCACGGCAACGCGCCGCCCAGCAGGAAGCCGATGAAGACTTTCGTATCCGACACGCGGATGGCTCCCATCACCGGCAAACCGAGGTTGGCCTGCACGCGTCCTACGTCCGTGATAAAGGAATAGAACAAACTCACCGCCGCGATGACTGCCGAGGCGATAGCCACTCCCTTGGTGATGGCTTTCGTGGTGTTTCCCACCGCATCCAGATCGGCCATGATCTGGCGCGCTTTTAAGGTTTCCTCATCGTCCATGTCGTGCCAGGCCATCTCACCAATGCCATTGGCATTATCCGAGATAGGCCCGTAAGAGTCCATGGCCACGTTGTTCCCGGTTTGGCTGAGCATCCCGATGCCAACCAAAGCTACCGCATACAGCACGTACAGCGAGCCTTGCGCGCCGAAGAGCAGCAGAGCCAGCACGAAACTGATCGCAATCGCGCACAGCGCCCAAACACTGGACTCCATGCCTACCGAAAGGCCGGAGAGGATGGTGGTCGCCGGGCCGGTGGCGGTCGATTTGACGATGTCTTTCACTGGCGTGCGCTTGGTCGAAGTGAAGTAAGAGGTCAGTGGGTTGAACGCCACCGCCAGCCCCACGCCAATCGTGGTCAACATGCCCAGCTTCCAATTCCCCGCGTACAGGATGGCCACCAGGAAGGACCAGAAGATCGTGTTGACGCTGGAAATCTCGTACGAGCGGAACATCGACTCTTCGGCGTCTTTAGCGCGCATGAAGCTGATAGGGAATTTTTCCCAGATAGGCACCGCGAAAGTGCCCAGGATCGAGCTAATGATACCGATGCCGCGCACGATCAGCGGGTAAACGATCCACATCAAACTATGATTTGGGTCCGCCGTTACCAGGGCCAACCCCAGGATCAGGGAGGACACGATGGTGACTTCGTAGCTCTCGAAGATGTCCGCCGCCATGCCCGCGCAGTCGCCCACGTTGTCTCCCACCAGGTCCGCGATCACGGCCGCATTGCGCGGGTCGTCTTCGGGAATGTCCTTTTCCACCTTGCCCACCAGGTCTGCGCCTACGTCCGCCGCCTTGGTGTAAATTCCACCTCCCACGCGCATGAACAGCGCCAGCAGCGTGCCGCCGAACCCGTAGCCCAGCAAGGCATCCGGAGCGGCCTTTCCGAAGATAATGAAGATGACCGTTCCTCCCAACAGCCCCAGGCCGTCCGTCAACATGCCCGTGATGGTGCCCGCGTAATAGGCGATCGACAGGGCCTCATTGAAGCCCCGGCGAGCCGCAGAGGCCGCGCGCACGTTGGCCTGGATCGCCATCCGCATCCCAAGCTGGCCCACGATCAGGGAGAAAGACGCCCCCAGGACGAAGGCGATCGTGCGCCCAAAGGCAATGATGATTTGGGTGTTATTGGGGAATTCTTCCAGCGCTTCCTGGCTGGGTGGCACGATGTATACGCTCAAGAAAAGCGCGATGGCCAACAGCCCAATGGCGGGCAGGATGGTCTTCAATTGGCGGTTCAGATAGCTGTCTGCGCCAATCCGGATCGCATCCCACACCTCTTGCATCTTCTTTGTGCCTTTATCCTTTTCAAGGACGGTGCCGCGCAATAGCCAGGCGTAAGCCAAGCTAATCAGCGACACGACCAAGACACAGATGACGGCAATTTGCTCAAAACTATTGAGCCCATGCCTGGCAAGACCTAAAATGTCCATATTCCCTCCGATAGGATCAAGATAATAGGCCGAGGGCGCCGGCCAGCTACTGCCAGCGCCCCTCGGGAAAAAACTAAGTCAGCCAATGGATAATCCCAAGAAAATTAAGCAAGTTTCAATGTGCTACAACTTCCCACAGAAAAGGCTTTGAATTTCAGAGGTCGAAGAATTTAGGTCAAACATACAACTCTGGGATGGCTTTTGCATATCCCGGGGTAATTATAATTCAAATTTGTTCTAATGTTCATACAGCAAGCCTTTCCGTCAAGAATAATTAGCATTCGATTAGAAAACTCAAAACCTATTGACTTTCATGTGTATAGTATTGTATAGTGTTTGTCGGCCTCTACGGAGCACTCCTATCAGGGCGCGCTCGTGGATGCCTTGCTTTATAGATCGAGGTTCTTGCCGCCATGCAATTCAAACGAAGTAAATACGTGTTCATCTGCCGTCTTTTATCCAGGGTGACTGGATAAGGAGAGTATTATGATTCGTGTATCCGAGTTGACCAAAGACTACGGCAGCCGCAGAGCAATCGAGGATCTAAATTTCAACGCCGAGAAAGGTGAAATCCTGGGCTTCCTCGGCCCAAACGGCGCCGGAAAAACCACCACCATGCGCATCCTCACCGGGTTCATGCCGCCCACTTCTGGAGAAGTTGAAGTGGGCGGATACGACGTAATCGAAGATTTATTGGACGTACGCAAAATCGTGGGATATCTGCCGGAGACCGTTCCACTTTACCCCGACATGAGCGTGTTCGCCTACCTTAAATATATGGCCAACTTGCGCAAGCTGCCGGACGCCGAGGATAAGGTGGACGAGGTGCTGGATCGGGTGCACATGCAAGATCGCGCCGACAGCTTTATCTCCAATCTTTCCAAGGGCATGCGCCAGAGAGTCGGGTTGGCTCAGGCGCTGATCCACAAGCCAGAAGTCCTCATCCTCGACGAGCCGACCATCGGCCTGGACCCGGCGCAAATCATCGAAGTCAGGAAATTGATCCAGGAGATTGGGAAGGAACGCTGTGTGCTCCTATCGACGCACATCCTTTCAGAAGCCCAGCAAATCTGCAACCGGGTCATGATTATCAACAAGGGTCATATCGTTGCCGAGGATACTCCCGATCATCTCCAGGCGCGCCTGACGGGCTCTCAACGGGTGGTCTTGCGCGTGCGTGGCTCCGCCGAAGAGGCGCTGCCCGTCCTCGAAAAAGTCTCCGGCGTGACCCGCGCCTCCCTGCGGGAAGATAACTCCCTGGAATTTGAGACGGCTGCCGGCCTGGACGCCCGCCCGGAGGTGGCTCGCGCTGTGATCAACGCCGGATATGATCTCCTGGAGATACACCTCGCCAACCTGAGCCTCGAGGATATCTTCCTGCAATTAACCAGCGACCAACCGATTGCCCCCGATGGGGATGAAGCTCGCAAGGCCAACCCCACGGCAGAAAGGTAATCTCCTATGCGAAATATCTGGACGGTTGCACGCCGTGAATACAACCAGTACTTTTCCAGTCCCATCGCCTATGTAGTGGCGTTTATCATCTTATTGGTGCTCGGCATCCTGTTCTACGCCAATATCCTGGCAGCCGCCGCCCAGCAATTTGCTCCGGATCTCCAGATCGTAGTAGGACCGCTGGTTACCTTGTTGCTCTTTTCGGTTCCCGCGATCACCATGCGCACCCTGGCAGAAGAACAGCGCATGGGCACGCTGGAATTGTTGTTGACTGCCCCGGTACGCGATTGGGAGCTCGTCATCGGGAAATGGTTGGGAGCCTTCCTTTTTATGCTCTCCGTGATCGTCGTCACGTTGATCTTCCCCTTTATCCTCAACCGGTTAGTGCAGCCGGGACTCGATCCGCTTTCGATGTTGGCATCTTATGTCGGCGTAATCTTGCTCACTGCCGCAGTCGTCGCCATTGGGATCGCTATATCCTCTCTGTTTAGCAATCAAATTGCCGCCTTTTTTGCGACCCTGGGTGTGCTCCTCGTCTTTTGGGTGCTCGGCTTCCCTGCCCAATCTCTGGGAGGCACCGGAGCCGACCTTCTGAATTATCTGGATATGAGTGCCCACTTCTACAATACCTTCTACACCGGCATCATCCAGGTGAGCGACATCGTGTATTACCTGAGCATGACGGCTTTAGCGCTGTTCCTCGGCAGCCTCGCGGTTGAACAAAGGAGGTGGCGCTAATGAAGACGGCACAACGACGTTTCGCGCCTTTTGGCTTGTATCTCGCGCTGTTGGCAGCCATCGTCTCTGCCGGCCTTTACATCGTTGAGGGGCAGATCACCTTGCCCCTGGAGATCAGCCTGGCCTTCATCGTCATTGGCCTGGCAATTTTCGTAATTCTCGATCCTCAACGCGTGCGCGCCTCCCTGACCGGCCGCCAGGCTCGCTACGGCAGCAATGCCCTGGTCATGATCATTGCCTTCCTGGGCATCCTGATCGTGATTAATTTTGTGGCCTACAAGATCCCAAGCGTTGGGACATGACCCTGGACAAGCAGCACACCCTGGCCCCTGAGACCTTCCAAATCCTCGCCGCCTTGCCTCAAGGCCAGCCGGTCATGGCTACGGCCTTTTTCACCGCGCGGACGCCTTCAGACACGGCGAAAAGCACGTTGGACGACTTCAAATACAATTCGAACGGCCGCTTCGATTATCAATTCGTCGATCCGGACGCCAATCCGGTGGCCGCTCAAAACGCGAAGATCACCCAGGATGGAACCATCGTCCTGACCTTGGGCACCCACTCCGAGCAGGTCACGTTGGTGAACGAGCAAGAGATCGATTCGGCGCTGGTCAAGTTGGAGCACCCGGGGACGCGCGTGGTGTATTTCTTGACCGGCCACGGGGAGCACAGCCCGGAGGACACCGGCAACACCGCCTATAGCCTGGCAAAGAACGCCCTGACGCTGAAGAACTACACCGTGCAGACTTTGAACCTGGCCGCCAACCCCCAGGTACCTCAAGACGCATTGGCCATCATCATCGCCGGCCCCCAAAAGCCCCTCTCTGACAACGAGGTCAAGCTGCTGCAAGCCTATCTCGACAAGGGCGGCTCCCTGGTCGTCATGGAAGAGCCTCTCCCGGTGACCAATTTTGGCGATTCGCCTGACCCATTGGCCACCTACCTGACCCAATCCTGGGGCGTCACCCTGGGCAAGGACTTCGTGATCGACCCCGGGGCCAACCCGGTGAACGTTGCCATCGCCAATGAATATGGGGATCACCTGATTACCAATCGCTTGCAAGGCATGATCACCGCCTTCCCCACGGCTCGCAGCGTAACCGTCAATTCGATTAACAGCAAAATCACCTCTACCATCCTGGTGAAGACCTCTTCGCGCGCCTGGGGAGAAACCGATTTCGCCGGCCTGGCGAACAATCAGGTCACCCCCGACAGCGGGAAGGATTTGCTCGGCCCGGTGCCCGTGGCGGTAGCCGCCCAAGACAGCGACACCAAAGCGCGGCTGGTCGTCATCGGCGACTCGGATTTCGCCACGGATGCTTTCTTCAACCAATATGGGAATGGAGATTTTTTGGTCAACGCCATCGATTGGGCGGCCCAACAGGAGAGCCTAATCAACCTGAACCCGACGCAGCCCACACAACGCTTTATGGTTCCGCCTGAGCGGGCCACCATGGGCCTGATCCTGCTCTTTTCGGTCTTCCTGATCCCCGGATTGGTGGTTGCCTCCGGGATTACAGTCTGGCTGCAACGCCGCCGCAGGATGTAGAAAATGATCCGTCGCTCAACCGTCGTTTTAGTTGTGGCTTTTATCGTCCTGCTCATCGGGGCGATCCTCCTGCAAAACGTGCAGCAGTTTACGGCCAGCGCCAGGATAACACCGTCGCCCACGGCCGTGTATCTACTGGCAGCCGGCCCGAATGATGCCTTGACCAGCGTGGAAATCGATGACCATCAGGGCCATACCGTAAAATTCAGCAGCGACG
This sequence comes from uncultured Chloroflexia bacterium, assembly GCA_963702935.1. Lineage (GTDB taxonomy): Bacteria > Chloroflexota > Anaerolineae > Anaerolineales > Anaerolineaceae > DAOTWA01. The sequence continues at coordinate 3,981,437 of OY969772.1, read as the reverse complement.
CCTCCGGCGCCTGGAGCGTGCAGCCTCCAGGCAGCATGGTGGACGCCCAGACGGCGCAAGATTCCGCCCTGAACCTGCCGTTGGTACAGGTCCAATCTTCCCTGGAAAGCAGCGTGCCCACCCTGAGCGCCATTGGTCTGGATAACCCCAAATATACGATCAAGCTGGGTTACAAGAGCGGAGCAGAAAAAACCTTGCAAATTGGCAGCCTTACCCCCACCCAGAGCGGTTATTACGTAAGCCTGGACGGAAAAACCGCAGTGGTCATCGGGAAAAGCGACCTGGACTCGCTGCTGAATCTGACCACCCTGGTTCAGACCCCCCAGCCAACCGCCGCGCCCACCCTGACGGCTGCCCCAACTACGCTGGCGCCCTCCCCCCAGGCCACCACTCCAGGCGCCGCCGGCTCTCCCACGCCATAAGGCCAGCGTTCGCCCTGGCGCGAGGGACAATTTAAGCGGTATCTTGCCGATAAAGGTGCTTATTGTAATAATATTTGTCACTTTTTGACTAGCAATATCATCTTAAATTATTAAAAGGTATTGATTTTTAGGCTAAAAAAGTGTATCCTGATTGATAATGTGCCTGTGTATATATGAAGGTAGCCGCCTCCAAGGCGGTCCTTGGTTCAGGTTGTCGCAAAAGGATTTAAGACTGGCTTTATCTATTGGGTGTGCATAGCGAGTATAGAATATGAGAGGCAGTGTATCCTGGGGGTGCCTCTCATGTGGTGGCTAGAATTTTTAATGGTTCGTATTTCAAAGGCGGGCAGCAATCAAATGGCGATCGCTCCGCGAAAACCTCTAGGGGTTTTCTATCTGCCTGTGATTTACGATCCAACCAGCACAAGGGACTCGCGATGCTCAATTAAATACGTGTCGCTTGATTGTAACCTGGTGTGCGAGGCACATTGGGTTGAGTATATCTCTTGCTGAAAAGGGTCTCAGCTTTCTATGATGGATGATGCTTTAATTAACGTAGTTGAAGATGAAGAAGAGTATTCTGCTATTGCTCGGCTCATCGAGCTTGGCCGTCAAAAGTCGTACGTGACGATTGACGACATTTTGCATTTCTTCCCCGATGCAGAACAAGATGTAGAACAATTGGAAGAGGCATTCGCGGCTTTGATCAGCGCCGGTGTCACTTATGTTGAAGATGCTGCCTCTCTTGAAGAACCCTCTGAAGATGATTTGACCATTGAAGATGAGGACGAGGAAGAAGAACCCAACCGCCCCATCTCCTTCGACGATCTCGCTAACATCGACACCGATGATACGATTGGTCTCTACCTGAAAGAGGTAAGCCGGGTTCCCTTGCTAACCGCAGAAGAAGAAGTCGAGCTGGCTCAGCGTATCGAGCGCGGGCGTATGGCTCGTGAAGAGCTGGCCAGCGGGAACGTCAGCTCGCGCAGGCGTCAAGAGCTGCGCAGATTGATCGAGGATGGCTGGGCCGCCCGCGAGCATCTCATCACTGCCAATTCACGCCTGGTGATCAGCGTGGCGAAGAAATACATGGGGCGTGGAGTTCCCTTCCTGGACTTGATTCAGGAAGGCAACATCGGTTTGATCCGCGCCACCAAGAAGTTCGATTACCGCCGTGGGCATAAGTTCAGTACTTATGCGACCTGGTGGATCCGCCAGGCCGTGACTCGCGCGATTGCCGACCAGGGCCGCACCATTCGCGTGCCGGTGCACATGGGCGACCAGATCAACAAGCTGCTGCGCGTTCAACACCAGTTGACGCAACGCCTGGGCCGCGAGCCTTCTGTGGATGAGCTGGCAGACGCGCTGGAAGTGCCTCCTAAGAAAGTCGAGAACATGATCCAGGTTGCGCGCCGCCCGTTATCCCTGGAGACTCCTACCGACGATGAAGAGGACTCGGTGCTGGGTGATTTCATCGAGGATGACGAAGCGCCCCCGCCCGACGAATCCGCCACCTATAATTTGCTGCGCGAGCACCTGGAAGACGTTCTGGATTCCCTGCCGCCGCGCGAAGTGCGTATCTTGCAATTGCGCTACGGGCTACTGGACGGACAGGCGTATACCCTGGAAGAAGTGGGCCGCAAGATGGGCGTCACCCGGGAGCGAGTGCGCCAAATCGAGGCCCAGGCGCTCAGCCGTCTGCGCCACCCCTCCATTCGCCGGAAATTGCGCGATTACCTGGGCGATTAAAGCTTTTCGGCGATCCGCTTTGCAACGACGCAATGCGACACCCGGTCTCTCCGGGTGCCGCTTCGTTGTTTAAGGGGAAGCGGTTCTTTGCTTGAAAACACTTGCATTCTCGTTAATATTGGTGCATACTTGCATTGGGAGGCCTATACTCTATGGCAAAAGTTCCGCTTAGAATATATAACCGGGAAATCGAAAACCTGACCGACCGCGGTCAAACTGAAGAAGCCATCGCGCATTGCTTATATATCCTCAAAACATATTCGAAGCATTTAGACACTTACCGTTTGCTGGGAAAAGCTTTTCTCGAAGGCCAAAGGTTTGGGGAGGCCACCGACATTTTCCAGCGTGTCTTGTCTGCCATTCCGGATGACTTCGTGTCCCACATCGGCATGAGCATCATTCGCGAGGATGAGGGGGATTTGGACGGCGCGATCTGGCACATGGAACGCGCCTTTGACGCGCAACCTTCCAACGCCGCCGTGCAAGACGAGCTGCGACGCTTGTATGGCCGGCGAGACGGCCTGGAACCTCCCAGGGTTCGCCTGACCCGCGGCGCTTTGGTGCGCATGTACGCTCGGGGGGATTTGTACTTCCAGGCGATCGCCGAAATCCGGGCGGCTCTCAAAGAAGATCCTCAACGCCCCGACCTCAAGGTGGTGCTGGCGCGCATGTATCATCTTTCCGGCCAGCAGGTGGAGGCGGCCGAGGTGTGCAGCGACCTCTTGAAGAAATTCCCCTATTGTTTTGAGGCCAACCGCATCTTGTCAGAGATTCTCCCCGAGACGAGCCGCGCAGAAGAAGCCGAGATTTACAAACAAAGGGTTTATGCGCTCGACCCTTATATGGCCTTCGTTAACCCCGCTTCGCCTCTGCCCACCGATGTTCCTGATAACGCCGTCCTCATCGAGCGCCAGGAATGGGCTCCCGACCAGGAAGCCGACTACAAGCAGCCTCAATGGGCTTCATCCCTGGGCATTCAGATCGAAGGCTCTCCCACCGAATCAAGCCAGATCCCCGATTGGCTCATGTCTTCCGAGGCCGCCAGCGCTGCGCCGGCTGATTTAACGGCTCAGTCCCCCTTTACCGGGGAATCCCGGGGAAGACAGAAGAAGGAGAAGCGCCGGACGTCGCCGCTCCGGCGGAAGGCCAGATTCCGGAGTGGATGCAGGCTGCGGGATGGGGAATTGCCGCCGGCGGCGAGACCCAAGGGCCGGTGCCGGCCTTCGAAGAAGGAACAGCCGAGCTGGAGGAGGGCCTGGCTCCCGCCGAAATTCCCGATTGGCTGCGCTCTATCGCGCCTTCGGAGCTAACCGAGGCCAGGCCCCCCCAGGAAGAAGATTTGACTGCCCTGGAACAATTAATCGGCGCCCAACCCCAGGCGCCGTCAGAAAGCGAAGCTGCGGCACCTTCCCCCTCCCTGGAAGAGCCGGGCGAAGCCGGCCTTCCGGATTGGCTTTCCCCGGAAAGTGAGGCTGAAAGCGAGCCTGCGCCGCAAGAAGCGGCGGCCACCTCTCCGGCGGAAGCGACGGATCAGCCTTTGCCCGAGTGGATGCAAACCGGCAGCGCGGCCAGCGAGGCTGAGGCTCCGGCCATAGCCTCGCCGGAGGAAAGCGAAGAGATCCCCGCCTGGCTGAAAGACCTTCAGGAGACTCCCGCAGAAGAGGATCGAAGCACTCTTGCCGCTCCTGGCGAGGACCTGCCGGATTGGCTCCAGGAGATCCAAAATGAGCCTGTCCGCGAAGCCATTCTCCCGGAAGCCTTAAGCCCGGCGCTCGCGCCTGAGGAGACTTAGCCTGGCCAGCCTGAACAGACGCCCGCTCAGGAGATCGAGCCGGAAGCGACGCAGGAAATCGTCGCGCCGGCGCCAACGGATTCGGATCAGGATGCTGCGTTGGCCTGGTTAGAAGGTCTGGCGGCCAAGCACGGCGCGCAAGAAGACACGCTCTACGTACCCCCCGAAGAGCGCAAAGAGACGCCTCCCGAATGGGTCGTTGCAGCCGCCCAGGCTCAGGAAACCGCCCAGGCCGGGCCGGCCGCAGAGCCGGCCCTCCCTGAGGAATCCCTCCCTCCGGCCCAACCGGCCGAAGAACAGCCCCTGGAATCCATCGCCGGGGAGAGCCTTGAGGTCGAAACGCCTCTTTCCGCAGGTGCGGCTGAAATAGAGGCGGCGCCGGAAGAGCCAATCCAGGAGCAGCCTGTCGAATCCCTGCCAGATTGGCTGCAAGAGCTGGCTTCCTCCACGCAAGAGACTGAGGCAGGCACGAAGCCCGAGCCTGAGCCTGCTGCGCCGGCCGGGGAATTACCGGCCTGGCTGCAAGAGCTTCAAGAAGAAGCCACAGAAGAAAGCCATCCCGAGCCGCAAGCGGACGCAACCGCGCCTGCTTCTCCGGTCGAAAAGCTCGACTGGAGGGTTGAAGAGCCGGAGACTCTGGCTACTTCCCCGCTCGAATCGGCTCAACCTACGCCTGGCGAGACGCCGCCGGTGGCAGCTCAAGGTGAAAGCCCCGAAGAAGTCTTGCCTGTAGAACAGGCAGGGCCGGGAGCGCCTTCGGCTGCCGACCAGGACGCCGCCTTAGCCTGGCTGGAAAGCCTGGCGGCCAAGCACGGCGCGCAAGAAGAGACTTTATACGTCGCCCCCCAGGACCGCACGGAGAATCCCCCCAATTGGGTCAGGGAGGCCATGGAAGAAGCGGCTCCAGCCTCTTCCGCGCCGGCGCCGCAGGAAGAAGAGACCCCGGCCCTGGAGAGCGTGCCCTCAGAAGCCCGGCCGCCCTCCCTGGAATCCGAAGCGCTCGCTGAGAGCGCCCTGCAGGATGCAGCTCCTCCGGAGGTCTCCGAGCCTCTTCCCGAGGCGCAAGCCCCCGAAGCTCAAAAAGATACGGAGCTGCCGGCCTGGCTGCAGGGGTTCGAATTGGAAGTTGCCGAAGCCCCGCAAGAAGAACGTGCGCCGGACGGCCAATCCGCGACCGAGGAGATTCCAGCCTGGCTACAGGAGCTGGAAAAGACGCCCCCCTCCGGCACGAAAATATCCACCCCCGAGGCGCAGCCCGAGACTCTCCCTGAGGAGAATGTGCCTACACCTGCCTTCGCCGGTACGCTTTCCCTCTACGAGCAGGCTCAAGCTTCTCTGGCCAACGGCGACTTACGAACGGCGCTCGTAGGCTACGACCAATTGATCAAAACCGGCCAGGGATTGGACGAGGTCATCCAGGATTTGGAGAACGGCGCCCGGCGCCACCCCTCCGAAATCATGCTCTGGCAGACCCTGGGAGACGCCTACGCGCGCGCCAATCGCTTGCAAGACGCCATCGACGCTTATACCAGCGCAGAAGATTTACTCCAGTGAGGTTGAATTCTGGTAAAATGGTCAATCGGGGTTTACACCCCGATTGGTCTTTAACGATCATGGAGGCGAAGGTGGAGCGTACACTTGTGTTAGTCAAGCCCGATGGGGTTCAGAGGGGTCTCGTTGGAGAAGTTATTTCTCGTTTGGAAAAGCGCGGTCTACGCCTGGTGGCCGCCAGGTTCTTACAGGTCAGCCAGGACCTGGCCGAAACCCATTATGCTATTCATAAGGGCAAACCCTTCTACGACGGCCTGATCCGCTATATTACTTCGGCGCCGGTGATGGCCATGGTGTGGGAAGGACCGAATGCGGTCGCCGCGGTACGGCAGACGATGGGCGCCACGCGCCCCACAGAGGCCGCTCCGGGGACGATTCGCCACGACTTTGCCCTGGAAGTCGGCCGCAACCTCACCCACGCCTCGGATACCCCCGAAAACGGTGAAAAAGAAGTGGCTTTGTGGTTCCAACCCGGCGAGTTGGTGAAGTGGGACCGGGACGTCGACCGGTGGATCTTTGAAGCTACCCGGTAACGTGTCTTCATCGGCGGGCGAAATGCCCGCCGTTTTTTTATATGCCGGTGTTCGTCCCAAAACTGGTAGGTCTTGAAAAAAGAGCAAGCCCAGGTTAAATTGGTAGTTACTTAGGCCAACAATTTACCGGAGCTTGCGATGTCAATTGTCACTTTACATTTACCAGAAGTCAAGGTTTGTGAAACAAGTCGTCCGAAACGATGCCCAGTGTGTGGGGGAGAAACATTTCAGCGATGGGGAGGGGCGATCAGGAAAGTACGCGATCCACAAATTAAGGAAGTGGTGGTATATCGCTATTGTTGTTGCACCTGTCGCCACACGTTTCGGCACTATCCGGAAGGGATCAGTCAAGCCCAGCAAACGGTGCGGATGAAGGCACTGGCGGCAATTGGCTGGATATTGGGGATGAGTTATCGCGGGGCATCCGGCTTTTTTGGGGCATTTCGGGTGGAAATAGGGCGGATGAGTATATGGCGGGATGTGCAAGAGCGGGCCAGGCAATTGGAGAAAGAGCGGCATTGGAAGAAGGTGAGGGTGGCGGGGGTAGACGGGGCGTATGTGAAGGGATGGGGAGAAACGCAAAAGGTATTGGTGGTGGTAGACATGGGGACGGGCGACCCGATCACGGTGGGGTATCTGGATGAGAAGGACCCACAGGCAGTGAAGAAGTTTCTTGAACCACTGGTGCAGCGTCTGGGGATCAGCGTGATTGTGACCGACGATTTGGCCAGTTACAAGCAAGTGGCGGATGACTTACAGTTGGAACACCAGGTATGCCAGTTCCATCTGCGGCGCTGGGTAGGACGCACGTTGCATGAATTGAAGGAAAGCTTGCCCCCCGATTGGCTGTGGATGGTAGATGAGGTAAAGCAGTTGCTTGCAGATTTGCCCATCGAGGGTGACAAGCGCCTGGTGGCTTTGGGACGCCAATTTCCACCGGCTCAAGCCAAACGAGCCGGGAGTGAATTTACGCCGCTTGAACAATTGCGTTATCTAATCGTCCGTCTGGGCGAAAATTGGGCTCGTTTTCGGGTATTCAATTGGCAGCCGGACGTGCCCTGGACGAATAACCCAACCGAACAAGTGATAGGTCGCATGAAAATGCGAGCCCGGACGGTTCGAGGGTATAAAAACTGGGATGGCATGACCAGTGGCCTGATGGCGGCCGGAGTGAAACTTGCATGATTTTCTCGCTCAGGCAAGGGAGAATGCTGCCTGCTCCCAATTCCTGAAATTCGCCAACCAAGTTTGGGACAAACACTATGCCGATAGGATTTGACTTAAAATCTAATTGTTGCTATCATAATAAAAAGCGTCCAACCTTCTAACACTCTAACCTGGGGGAAAAATGCCACTGCTCGGCGATCGTCTGCGAGAACTTCAAATCGAGCGCAACAAGACATTAAAGCAGGTCTCAGGAGAAACTGGACTTTCTGTTTCTTTCCTCAGCCTGGTCGAGCGCGATAAAGTCTCCATCAGCGTCGATAACCTCGAACGCCTCGCGCAATTCTACAAAGTGCGCCTCGTGCATTTATTCCAGGACCTGGAAGACAGCAAGATAGATGCCCTTCGAGAAGCTCAGATCGCGGAGAGCCTGTTCCTCCCCGGCGTGGAGAAGACCACCCTGGCCTTACTATCGCGCCGGCACACCTCCCGCATGGAGCCGGTTTTATTCCGCATTGGACCGGGCAGCGCCGGCGTTCGCTTTCCTGCCCACGAGGGGGACGTTTTCCTGTACGTCCTGGAAGGGAAAGTTCGCCTGCTATCGATCGAGGGTGAAGACGTCGAGAGTCTCGAAAAAGGCGATTCGGCGTATTTCAACGGCTACCCTCCTCGCCGCATTCAAAATTGCGATCCAGAAAAACCCGCGCTGTTCCTGCTGGTCACCACGCCGCCCGCCAGCCTGCCCGAGAATGCGCTCCTCACTTATTCTGCCTGATCCAGGCCGGCGCGCCAACAAATCTAAAAGTTCCCGAAAATCTTGACGGATATCCCTTCCCATGATAAACTATCGAACGTTCGGGGGCGTGGTGTAGCTGGCTTAACATGCGGCCCTGTCAAGGCCGAGATCGCGGGTTCGAATCCCGTCGCTCCCGCTGCTACAAGACCCTTTCTTACCACGCAAAAGGGAAGGAAAGCCAGAGTAGGCCGGAAAGCCCAAATGGAACTACCTCGCAAAAAGACTACTTCGACAATCAATCGAAGTAGTCTTTTTCGTTCGGCTTTATCCCTGTAGAAATTTCCTCCTGGGATCGGCCCTTTCTTTATGCGTGAGCTGCCGCCCAATTCAGGCAGCACGTGACAAAATTCTCTGCAAGCTGTGGGTTTTGTACGAAATGCAGGTGGACGTAGGAAGCCAACAAATTGCCCCTCACATATCCTTCCAGGCGGGCTGGAAAGTGGCTACTGTGTGAAAGCACCCGGTAGGGAGCCTGGCCTGAAACCGGGCTGCTCCACGTGGAATAATGGAATTCATGCCCTCTCAAGACGACGTCTGCCAGGCCAAACGGGATCGGGCGCACTACTTCGACCTCCCGGTAGCCCATGACCAAATGGTCTCCCATCTCGCACCGGCCCGGCACCGCAGATACCAGCGGGTAACTCTTCTCCCCCTCTCGAATACCTTCGGTCAGATACATCAGGCCGCCGCATTCCGCATAAACCGGCATCCCTTGTTCGCAACTGCTCAAGATTTGTCGGCGAAGAGAAGATTCTCGCTCAACTGGCGCGCATACAGCTCCGGATATCCTCCCCCCAGGTACATTCCGTCCACGTTTTCCGGAAGGCGCTCGTCGCGCAAGGGGCTGAAAGGCACGATCTCCGCTCCGCAGCGCCGCAGCTCATCGAGGTTATCCTCGTAATAAAAGCAGAAAGCTTCGTCACGGGCCACCGCCAGGCGCACGCGCGGCTTTGCCGCGCGAACCGGCTCCCTCGCAAAATCGCCGCTAATCTCTGGCGCCTGGCAAGCGATGGCGTAAAGCCGCTCGAGATCGAGGTGGTTTTCGAGAATGTGGGCCGCCTGTGCGAGGAATTGGGTGACCGCTTCGATCCGCTCCGGGACGGTAAACAGTCCCAGGTGGCGCTCGGGTACTTCCAGCGCCTCTATGCGCGGCACGCAACCCAGCACGGGAACTCCGCATCCCCCTTCGATGGCCTCGGTCAACCATTGGGCGTGCGCCTGGCCTCCGACCTGGTTGCAGATCACACCGGACAGGTGAATCTTCGAGGAAAAGGTATGGAAGCCATGCACGACCGCCGCGGCGCTGCCCGACATCTTGGAACAATCCACCACCAGGACGACCGGGGCTTGTAGAAGGTGGGCAACGCCGGCGGAGCTGCCGTCAAATGGGTCGCTGCCATACCCGTTCGAACAAGCCCATGACCCCTTCGATGATGCTGAGCGCCGCATCCTGGGAGGCCCTGGCAAAGATCTTTTTCACGTTCTCCTGGGACAGCATCCACGTATCCAGATTGCGTGAAGGCCGGCCCGTCGCGGCTGTGTGGTACATGGGATCGATATAATCCGGACCAACTTTAAATCCCTGCACCACACGGCCGCGCGCAAACGCCGCCATCAAACCGGATGCGATCACGCTCTTTCCGCTTCCGCTGGAAGGAGCAGTAATCAACAGGCGAGGTCGGCTCAAAAGCATCGGGCGGCTTTCTTTAGAAATCCACTCCCGGCCCCACTCCTTTCAAGATCAGCCACATTTCGGCGGCTTCGACCAGCGATTGTTCGCCCTCGAAGCTGCGTTTGATCTCCCAATTGAGCGGGTGAAAATCGAGCGGAGAAAGGGTCAGGCTCAAGGCATCATTCTCGAAGAGCACGTCTTCGGCTCGGATCGTCAGGCAGCTCTCTTGCCCTTTTTCGCGGTGGTAGATAGCGCTGCTTTCGATATAGAAGGCGTTCTCCTCCTCCTTCCTGAAATCGATTGCGTTCAGGAACAGCCTCGGTTTGTCCTGGTAGGGCCGGCCCTCGTGGACGCAGAAGGTGGCGCAATTTCCACATTCGTTGCAGAAATCGTCGATGTGGATGATCTGGCGTTTCTGTTGGACGGTGAAGTCCTCCACATCGATTTGAACCAACTGGCCGGCCTGGAGCGCCAGCCGGGACAGCTTCAACGCCACGGAAGGGGTCAGGTAGACGCGGTTGGCGCGGTTGGGGCAGACTTCGACGCATTTCTCGCAAATCTCGCTGCACTGCAAACAACGAGCAGCTTCCTGCCGGGCCAGCTCTTCGTCCAGTCCCGGCTCGATCAGGTCGAAGCCGGCGCGCTGCGCCACCGGGATCGAGGTAGGAATTTCTTGCGGGGCTTTGCGCGCCCGCGCCCGTTTGACTTCCAGGATTTCTTCAGGAGAAAGCGCATCTGATTTCGAGGGCAGGGCCTGGAAATCAACGCCCAGCTCGGCGCAGATGGCTTCCGCCGCCCGCCGTCCATCCGCGCAGGCCGCTATGATGCTCTCGGGCCCATCCACGACGTCTCCCCCGGCAAAGACGTGGCTTACGCGCGTTCGTCCGCTCGCAGGATCGGCAGCCAGCGAGCCATTCGTCTGGAAGACTACCTGGCTCCCTGCCAGGAAGGCCAGCTCCGGGAATTGGCCGACGGCTACGATCACCGAGTCCGCCGGGATCTGAAACTCGCTGCCCGGAACCGGCACAGGCCGGCGGCGCCCATCCGCCCCAGGCTCGCCCAGCCGGTTGCGCTGGCATTCCAGGGCGGTAACCTGCCCGGCCCTGTTGAGAATCACCCGCAGCGGGCTTACCAGCTCCTCGATCCGATTGCCCTCTTCGAGGGCGCCCTCGATCTCTTCCTGGCTGGCGGGCATTTCGTTCCGCGTACGCCGGTAGACGATGGTGACCGGATTCCGGCTGATGCGCTGCGCCACCCGGGCCGCATCCATGGCAGTATCGCCGCCCCCAATCACCAGCGCCTTCTTGCCCAGCGCCGGCGCTTCCCCGCGCCGCACCCGTTCCAGCAGCTCCAGCGCTGAAAAAGACTCCCTTCCCCTCGATTCCTTCGATGAATAAAGGCGCGTTTTTCTGGAAGCCGCTCGCCAGATACACGGCGTCGAATCCTTCCTGCAATAAGCTTTCCGGCGCCTGGGTGACCGGGCGAGACAGCTCGATGTCGACGCCCAGCTCGCTGATGCGTTCGATGTCGCGCCGGATGATCTCATCCGGCAGCCGGAAGGAGGGGATCATGCGCAGCATCCCTCCGGGGGTATCCTTGGCTTCGAAAACGGTGGCATGCACGCCGTTCAGCTCCAGGAAGAAGGCTGCCGCCAGCCCGGAAGGTCCGCTGCCGATCACGGCTGCCTTTTTCTGGCGCGCCAGCCGGGGCGTCAAGGATACTTGCCCGTGCTCCGCGGCGAAGCGCTTCAGGCTGCGGATCGCCACCGGGGCATCGTAATCGCTGCGGATGCAGTGCGTCTGGCACAGGTGGGTGCATACGTATCCGGTTACGCTGGGAAGGGGATTGCGGGCCAGGATCACTTCCAGGGCGCGGTCGTATTGGCCCTGGGCGATCAGGCGGTTGTAAGTCGGAATATCCTGGCATACCGCGCATTGCTGGCTGCAAGGCGCTACTGCGCAGTCGAAATACTCTAACCCGGAGGTCACCTTGGGTGAAGTGCTGCTCCGGTATCCCTTTTTATAGCGCGGCTCCACCAGAGCCCGCGCAGCCGACTGCTTCAGGTGGCCTTGCCGATCGCGCCTGAGCTCCTCCAGGCTCCCGGCTCCCGCGCGCTTCATCCCGCTCTCGAGGTTCTCCAGGTACTGGAGCATGCGCGAATAGCCGCCCGGCTTGAGCAAGTCGCTGGCGACCGTCACCGGCAAGGCTCCGGCGGCCAGGATCTCCATCACGTTCAGTGCGTCCGCTCCGGCGGAGAACGAGACGTTCAGATCGCCCTGGAACTCCTGGTTGAGCTTTTCGAACAGGTTCATGGTGATCGGGTAGAGCGCCCGCCCGGACATGTACATCTCCTCCCCGGGCAGCACGGAGCGATGATTCGCCATCGGCAGGGTGTTGCTCAATTTGACCCCAAAGGTCAGCCCCCGCTCGGCGGCCACCTTCTGGAGCGAGCGGATGAGCTGTACGGCCCGCTCATATTTTAGATCGTTGTCGAATACTTTATCGGGGATCTGGATCTCGTGGTAGCCCAGATCCTCGTGCAGGATCTTCAAAACCCGGTCTTTCCCCAGCAGGGTTGGGTTGAGCTTGACGGTGGTGTGCAGCCCACGCACTTCCAGCAAGTAACGAGCGATGCGCTCGATCTCGTCCGGCGGGCAGCCGTGCATGGTGGAAAGGGTCACGCTGTTGGTGATGCGGCCGGGAATCTCCAGGCCGGTAAACTGGGGGTATTCGGCTTCGAGCAGCGCCTGGATCTCCGCTATCTCCTGCGAGGCATCACCCAGCGTATCCATGAAACGCGTCATGGGCGCGCTCTGGATGCCCTCCAGGTTATAGCCAACGCTCATATTGAAGATGGTATCGAAGGGGGTCTGCTCGAATCCCAGCAACCGGCGCAAGACGTGCACCATCACCCAGGCGTGGATATATTCGCGGGTGGATTGAGCCAGCTTCAGCTCCTGCGACCACTCGACGTTGTACCCTTCGTCTTGCATGTCGATGCACGGGCGCGGGATCTCCAGCTCATCCATCACCTGGACGGTCTTCAGCTCGATAAACCGGCCTCCGGAGAGCCAGGCAGACAAGATGTTCTGCGCCAGTTGGGTGTGAGGGCCGGCGGCGGGGCCGACAGGGGTGCCCAGGAGGCTCCCAAACAGGTCCGGGGTCGCGTAGGGGCTTTCCCGGCGGGGAATGTAAAACAGGGAACGATGAATGCCGAAAATCGAGGCATTCTCCCGATATTCCCGCAATGTCCAATCCAAGAGGTGTTTAAAAGACAGGGTTTTCATCGTGTCGGACATGATCGATCCTTTATAGTAGGGTATTGTATTGTAAAGTGAACAGGAGGTGCAATTGTCAGACAACTTCTCATATTATACCAGTTTTAGCTTTTATTGCGCAGCATCCGCCTGACTTGGATTGTCATTGCGAGGAACTCCACAGCGCCGAGGCGCTCTTCTTTCGGGAAGAAACCATCACGGAGTATCATTGCGAGGAAGGCGTACTTGGCCCGACAGAACAATCTGCTCGACGGTATAATATCCTGAGATACGAACCTGATCCGTTTGAAACCCTATAAACAACGAAGGAGAAATCTCCATGAGCTACCAAGCTGAGCGGGAAGAGGTCTACGCAATGGTGATGAAAGCCAAAGACGCCAGACTGATCCGCCTGTCCGCCGGCAATATCAGCACCCGCACGCGAGAGGGTCTGGTTGCCATTACCCCCACCGGCGTCAAATACGACGTCTTGCGCCCGGAACAAATTGCCATCGTCGACCTGGACGGCAAGCCCGTGGATGCTCCCAGTAAGCCTTCCTCCGAGACCCCCATGCACACCGCGATTTACCGGAATCTGCCCAACGTCGGGGCCATCTGCCACACGCACTCCCCTTATGCCATTACCTTTGCCGCGCTGGGCAAGGAAGTCCCCATGATCAGCGTGGAGTTGTTCACCTGTGGAGCGCCCATCCCCGTTGCGCCCTGGGCCTGCCCGGGCACCGCCGAAGCCGGCGTGGTCACCGTGGAGATTTTCCGCAGCCGTCCCGAGCTGAAGATCTGCCTGCTGCGCAACCACGGGCTGGTCGCGATCGGGGAAGACCTGGACAATGCCTTTGAGCTGGCTTTCGATGCGGAAGTGGGCATGCAGATCTACCACCAGGCGCTGCAAATTGGCCAGCCGGAAATCATGACCCAGGCATACGCCGACCAGATCCGCGTCGCCTACGCCTAGCACACCCTCTCCCATTCACGCGTAGGCGCCCCATAGAGTTGGCGCCCAAAGGTGCAGCTTGCTTCAGCCAGCTCGTTTCTTGATCGTGATGGGCGTCTCCGGGAGCGGGAAAACCACCATCGCCAGGTTATTGTCTCAGCGCCTGGGCTGGGGTTTTTACGACGCGGACGATTTTCACCCCCCTGAAAATATTGCCAAAATGGCCAGGGGGGAGCCTTTGAATGACGCCGATCGTGAGCCCTGGCTGGATCGGCTTCGCGCCTTGATTGTGGCCTGTAAGGACGAGAACCGTCCGGGGGTGTTGGCCTGTTCGGCTCTCAAGCAGAAATACCGTAGCCATCTGATCCAAAACGAAGTGGACGTGCAGGTCGTCTACCTGAAGGGCAGTTTTGATCTCATCTGGGCGCGCATGAAGGCCCGAACGGATCATTACATGAAACCGGGCATGCTTCAGAGCCAGTTTGGCGCCTTGGAGGAGCCATCCGGCGCGCTCGTCGTTAGGATCGATCGGGCACCGGAGGAGATCTGTGAAACCATCCTTTCGATGATGCGGCCCTTGAACGATCCTTCGTCCGGCGCTGCATGACCCGGGCTGCCGTCGGGCGATTCTGAATACCTGCAATGGACGGTTTCACCCTTCCACATTTGCAAGCCGGAATATAATAAAGCGTGGCATCCCCAGACGCTGGGGATGCCACGGAATTCATCACAGGAGGTTGCACAGTGAGAAAAATTTCTGGTAGCTTATTATTGGTTCTGCTCGCTCTGATGGTGGCGGTAACGGCCTGCTCCACGCCGGCCGGCGCCGCGACCGTCGCGTCGCCTACTCCGGCCGCCATGGGAACGCCAACCACGCAGACCTTTACCGACCCATTTTCGTACTGCGCCGCAGCCGGAACGGTCGACGTACCGGATGCGCGTTATACCGGCCCCAAGATCACCGATCAAATCGTGCAGGGATACCTGAAAGCGGCGGGGCTGACCGGCAGCAGCGAGCCGGCCGATGTCCTGAATAAGACCACGTCCTGGCGCTGCATGGACGGCAAGGTGTACGCCTGCAACGTTGGCGCCAATCTGCCGTGCGATTTCAAGGCCGATACGGTGAAGACACCCACCCAGGCTATGACGGATTACTGCGCGCAGAACCAGGACTCAGACTTTATCCCCATGAGCGTTACCGGGCACGCCACCATCTACAGTTGGCACTGCGTCAAAGGCGCTGCCGAGGTGCTCGAGCAGACCGGCCAGGTGGACGCGGCGGGATATCTATCGAATATCTGGTACCCGATTGAGCCTCAGCCTTAACTAGAAACAGCCCCGATCTGACGCCTTCCCCAAAATTGGATTATTTCAATTTTGGGGAAGGTTTGGGAGGGGGGCAACGAGGTAAAAGAAGCCTCAGGCCTTTTTATCGAATCGGGAAAAAGGCAGGCGTTCCAAATACCAGGATTTTTCACCGGTCATGATGAATTTCGCCATGTCCCGGCCAATCGTGGGGGCTTCGATGACGCCGTTGCCTCCGGCGCCTACCGCCAGCATATATCCTTCTACGGGAGTCTCCCCCAGGATGGGCAAGAAATCCGGAGGCTCGGCGCGGTAGCCGACCCAATCGTTCACTACCGAAGATTCGAGCAGGCGTGGATAGTTTTCCATCAGTTGTTCGGTCAAGAAATCCCAGAAATAAGCGTCCGTTCCACCGGTCATGGGAAGCTGATCCGGATCCCAGATGCCGGCGTGCATCGGGTCGTTCAGGTCCATCGTCAGGTGCGCCTTGCAGATGAAGATATTTTCCTTATCCTTGCGCGCGTAGAAGCGCGGATACTTGAGGATCGGGAAGGGATACCCCAGCTTTTCGGTGGGTTCCAGGATGAAAACCTCCGCCTTCGTGTGCCAGATGGGCAGCTCGATCCCCACCTTCCGGCTGGTAAAACGCGTCCACGGCCCTGACGCGTCCACCACCACGTCCAGGTCGAAATGGCCCTTGCTGGTTTCCAGTCCGCTCACTTTACCGCCCGCCGTGCAGATGTCTTCCACTTTCGTCCCGGTCAGCACCTGCGCCCCCTGCTCGCGCGCCAGGCGCGCCAGGGTGTTGGAGATCATGGTCGCGTCGAAGAAACCGTCGTCCGGGCAGTATCCGGCTCCCAGGATTCCATCCAGGTTCAGGTCAGGGACGATCTGGTGGATCTTCTCCGGGTCGCGCCAATACTCTGCCTGATATCCCGAGGCGAGCGCCAGGTCGATGGCTTGCAGCACGTACATCTCGTACTGTTTATGCGGCGCTACCACCAGCGTGCCGGTCTTTTCGAAACCGGCCGAGCCGGGATGGGCCTTCTCCAGGCCGGTGTAAAAATCAAAGCCGAACAGCCGCACGGACCAAAACTCGTGTGCGACCGAGTTGTCGATCAGGCAGTGCGTGCCGGCCGATTTAGCCGTGGTCCCCGACCCAATGGTGCTCTTCTCGAACACCGTCACCTCTGCATCCGCATATTTACTGAGGAAATAGGCCGTCGAGACGCCGATCACGCCTCCACCAATCACGCCGATGCGTTTCTTCATAGTCGATTCTCCTTTTCCCTTCTTTAATCCTCGATTTCAAGCCAGGTGGATGTGCCTGGCTTTCATTCTTTCCACCAGGCGAGGCAGGAATTCGTACAGGTCGGCCACCACGCCGTAATCCGCCTGGAGAAAAATACCGGCATTTTCGTCCACGTTGATCGCCACCACCACGCGTGAATCGCGGATGCCGACCACGTGCTGGATGGCCCCGGAAACGCCGATGGTCACGCACAGCTTGGGCTTGACCTTTTTCCCCGAAAGCCCCAACCACTCCGGGAACCAATCCCGGTCCGCCGCCACCGGCCGCGAGCAGGCCATCTGCCCACCCAGCAATTGAGCCAGCTCGTCTACCAGGGCCAGGTCTTCTTTTTGCTTCACGCCCTGGCCCACGTCCACGATGGCCTGGGCTTCTTCCCAGCGCGAGCTGCCGCCGGATTTCTCCCGGTACCCCAGCATTTCCAGCCGGGGCGCTCGCCAGGCGACTTGCAGGGGAATCACTTGAAGTGCTCTCTGCCCGCCTTCGACCGGCTCGAAGCTCCCCGGGGCCACGCTCAGAATGGCGATCGGTTTCTTGAAGCGATAGACCGCCGTTCCGATCCCGCTATAAATCATGCACTTCGCCGTCGTCTGGCCGCTAGATGGCTCCACGCTAAAATCCAACGCCCAGGCTGCGTAGCCCGCCTGGACTCTTTCGGCGACCCGCGGGGCAATTTCCAGGCCCTGTTTAGTTGCGCCAACCAGGACCACTCTGGGCTGGATCGCGCCAATCGCTCCCGCCAGCGCATCGCTGTACAGGTCCGCGTGAAACTCGCTCAAGCGCGGGTCCACGATCTCGTAGACCGCGTCGATGCCGGCCGAAGCCAGGGCTTCATCCGCTTCCCCAGGCTCGCTTCGCAGCGCTAAGGCCGCCACTCCCCACCCCATGTCATCTGCTATGCGGCGCGCTTTCCCTGCCAGCTCGCGCAGCAGGGTCGGGTTTTCGCTCAATACCAGAATTTCGCCCGTTTGCGTCGCCATGCTCAGCCTTCTTTCAAAACGTTTTCATCTAATAAAGCGTCAATCAGCCGGTCGGCGACTTCCGCCAGGTCTGTCCCGCGCAGCGTCTGCTGCTTGCGCTGCACCACGATTCCCTCCTGGGTGACAGTCTCCAGCTCGGAGAATTGTTCCATCTCCCCTGCCAAAATACCGAGCTGTTCGTCCACCGACCAGAGGCTCACCGGCTTTTTCTTCGCCTTGAGAGCGTCCATCAGCGTGGTGCGGCGAGGAGGAAAAGCTTCCTCGGCGACGCTGACCAGCGCCGGCAAGGGGGTAGCCACCACCTGAAGCTTCTCGTCCAGATCGCGCTCCACGATCAGCTTGCCTTCCTCGATGCGGATTTCCCGCGCGTAAGCAACCAGGGGGAGATCCAGGCGCTCGGCCAGGCGCGGCCCCACCTGGGAGGTGTAGCCATCGTCGCTGCCAAAACCGCACAGGATCAGATCGAAGGCTCCCAGCTTGCGAATGGCCGCCTCCAGTATCTGCACCGCCGCTGCCGCGTCCGCCTGGCCCGCGAAGGGGTCTTCCACGAGAAAGACTTCGTCCAATCCCATCGCCAGTACCTCGCGGAAGCTCTCGCGGGCCGCCGCCGGCCCCAGGCACAATCCCTGGGCCACGTCCTCGGCTCCCGTTTTAAGGCGGACGGCCAGCTCTACCGCGTTTTTATCGATATTGCCGACTTTAGCCGGGGCGCTTTCCGCGCGCAACTGGCGCGTGGCCGGCTCCACTTTGATTTCGGCTACGTCTAAAGAGTATTTGATCAAAGCCAGAATTCTCACGAACCAACTCCTCCTACGGTGCTATCCGTAGCGAAATGAAATCCCAAAGCCACCCTGCGGGTTGCGCCAGGTAATTCCCCCTTCGCCTCCCTGCTCGCAGGCGATCTGGCACGTACCGCATTCCAGGCAGTTCTCGTAACGGATGGCCACATGCTCATCGACCCACCGGTAGACTTGCGCCGGGCAAACGGTCAGGCAGGGTTTTAAATTGCAGACCCGGCAGCGTTCCGCGTCGACTTGAATGTGGCTCTGTTCCTCATCGATAAAATATTTATCCAGCCCAAGGCGGGCATCCAGGCTCATCTTTTCCAGGCTCATCACACGATCCCTCGCGCCACCTGATTGAGGTCCTTCAATAGCCTCAGCAGGGATACTTTGCCGCGCATCCCTTTCCGCAAAGCTCCCAACCCCTTCAAGCCGGGCTGCGCCGTCGGGCTGAAGAGCTCTTCCATCACCTGGCAGGCCAGATCCGGATATAGCTCAAACAAGCGTTCATTTTCCAACAGCGGATAGGCGTCTTTGAACGTGCGCCAGTCCGCGTAGATGGAGGTTTGCTTCAAGTTGGCCTCGTAAGCGGAGAGCTCGGCGGACGTGTAAGCGCCCTTTTCCCGGGCGGCCAGGATGGCTTTGGCGGCTGCCGCCGCGGAAACGATCGCAAAATCCATGCCCCTCAACGTCACCACGTTGTTGAGCACCAGCCGGGCAGCGCTGCCGGCGACCACGTACCCGTTCCCGTACAGCTTGGAAGCCAGGTGAAAGCCGCCTCGATGCACCGTCTGGGCGGAATATTCGACCACCTCCCCGCCTTCGATCAATCGAGACACCAGCGGGTGGGCTTTGAAGGCATCCAACACCTGGTGGGGCTGAAGCTTCTTCTGATAAAGCGCGTCGATCTTGACCACCACTCCTAACGAAAGCGAGGCTTTGTTGGTATACAGAAAGCCGCCTCCCTGGATGCCGCACGTGCTCCCCACCATCGTGTAAGCCGTGCCGGTCTCCGCTCCACACTGGAAGCGTTCTCTCAGAATGGTTTCCGGCAGAGCGATGACTTCCTTGATCCCCAGGGAAACGTCGTGGGGCTGGAAATCTTCCCGGAGTCCGGCTTGCTTCAGCAATAGCGAGCGGGTGCCTTCGGCCACTACCACCACGTCCGCCCGTAATTCGTCCGGTCCGGCCTGGATGCCAACCACGCGCCCATCTTCGACTTTTATTGCATCCACCGTCACCCCGCTGATCAAAGCCGCGCCGGCGTCCTCGGCCTGTTTCGCCATCCAGGGATCGAACCGCGCGCGCAGCACGCTAAAAGCGTTGTAGGGCGCTTCGGCGGCGGCCGGGTTGCGATATTCCATGGCGACTGAGGAGCCTTCACCCAGCATCACGATCTGGTGGCCGGTGATGGCCCGCTCCACCGGCGCGCTCTTCCAGAATTCAGGGAAGATCTCGCCGACCGGCCGGGTATAGATTAGCCCGCCGGATACGTTCTTGTTCCCCGGCGCCTGGCCGCGCTCGATGAGCACCACGTTTAGCCCCGCCCGCGCCAGCAACGTCCCCGCCGTAGCGCCCGCCGGACCCGCTCCGATGATGATTGCGTCAAACTTTTCCATCGCGCTTTACCTTCTAAGAAAATCCTCAGCTATAAACCCAGCCGTCTATCGCAGCGTCGATTAACCTTTTCCCCGTCTCCTGGGCGCGGCGTAACCGCTAGTACCGCACCCAGGAGACCCATCCATCCTAGGGGATGATGCAGGCCATCACGCCTTTCTGCGCGTGCAGGCGGTTCTCAGCCTCATCGAAGGTGGTCGGGCTGCCCCACTTGCCGTCCAGCACCGCGTCCGTCACCTCGTGGCCGCGCTCACACGGCAGACAGTGCATGTAACGCGCGTCCGGCTTGGCCAGATTCATGCGCTTCTCGTCCGCGATCCAGCCCTTGTACTTGCCGAAGAGTTTGGCCATCTCCTCCGTCTGCGCCTCTTTCGTGCAGGGCGGCAACAGATCCAGGCACACGTAGTTCTTGGCGTACACCACGTCGGCTCCCGCGCAGGCGTCTTCCATGTTGTCTGTCACGGTGTAAGAGCCGCCGTTCAAGGCCACGTTCGCCTGGATGGCCGCTTCGATGTCCGGGTCGATGCGCATTTCCGGCGGGTGGGCAAACACGATGTCGGCGCCGAAATAGCTGGCCGCGTACATGAAGTCGTGGTGGGGAGCGATGGGCTTCTTGGTGGAGGGAGAATAGGTCCACGTGACGGCCAGCTTCCTGCCGCTCAGGTCTCGCCCGTACAGCTCACGCAGGGTCATCACGTCCGCCATGCCCTGGCAGGGATGGTACTTGTTGTCTTCCATGTTGATGACCGGCTTGTCACTCCATTTGGCGAACTCCTGGATGATCTTCAAGCTCTTGTCGTATTCCCAGTTGACCGCTCCGCCCAGGATGCGGATGGCGATGGCGTCCCCCATGCGCGACAGCACGCGCGCCACGTCGGCGATGCGCTCGGAAGCGTAGGGCACGTCCTCGCCTTCCAGGGTAGGCAGGCGGGTGGCTTCGGGCTGCAAGAAGTGGGCGTGCCCGCCCAACTGGAAGATGCCGGCCTCGAAGCTGTTGCGGGTGCGCAGCGACGGGTTGAAGAACATCATGAACAGGGTGCGTCCGGGCAGGACGTCGGTGTGGCGCCGGCGCACCGTGTTGTCCGCTTTGAGCTGCAACGCCGTCTCCAGCATCGTGTCGATTTCAGCCTTGCTGAAATCGCGCAGCGTGATAAAATCGCGACCTTTCAAGCCTTCTGTGATCATTGTTTGCTCCTTAGTCAATAGATAAATCTCGTTCATAAACCCGGAGAATTTGCTCCAGAGGTTTCACAAACGTCTGGGATTGTTTCCGCTCGTGGCTCGATCCTGCGGCTTCAATCCTTCTTGAACAGCTCGCGCCATTCCTTGCCGACCTTTTCCATCAACGAGTTGCGCCCACTACGGCGCATGCGGTGCAGGTGAGCCATGCCGATTTGCCATTCGGCCATCCAGCGAGCGGCAAAATCGCCCTGGGCGGTCTCGGCAAAGATCTTTTCGATCTCGGGCCGGTTGATCGCGCGCGGCCCGCTCATGCGCACGGCAAACTCGCAGGTGCGGCTGCTGCGCTCGGAGATATAGGCTTCGATGCCGATCTCGTCCATCACGTCCACCACCGAGCGCAGGGAGCGGATCGATTTTGCGTAAGCGAAATGAGGGGGATAACCGTGCTCCACCATGACCTCGAAGACGGCTCGCATCAGCGCGATGGTGCCGCCGTACAGCACTTGCTCCTCGAAGTTGTCGCCTTCCGTCTCCGAATCAAAACCGACCTCCACCACCCCCACGCGAGTGCTGCCCACGGCCTTAGCCAGCCCTAAAACCACCTGCAAGGCGTCTCCGGTCACGTCCTGCTCCACGGCTACAGCACCGTAGACTCCCGAACCTTCCAAATACTTCTCGCGCACCAGGTGGCCGGGGGCATTGGGAACGAACAAAACCACGTTTACGTCTTCAGGCGGCTGGATGGCCCCGTACAGGATATTGAAACCATGGGCGAAGCTCAGTGTGGCCTTGGGCTTTAAATTCTGATGGATGGACTCGCGGTAAACCACAGGCTGGGCCGGGTCGGCCAACAGCACGTGCACGACGTCGGCTTGCCGGGTGGCCTCGGCGATGGACAGCACCTGAAAGCCATCCTTCTCGGCCCTGTCCCAACTGTGATGCTGATCGCGTGGGCCTGCGCCCACGATCACGTTCAAGCCGCTATCGCGCATACACAAGGCCTGGGCTGCGCCCTGGATGCCGTACCCCAGCACCGCAACGACCTTGCCTTTGAGCGCATCCGGGCTTACATCTGCGTCTCGATACACCTGATTCTTCATGCCGTCCTCCTTTGCCTGTCTACCTGTATAGATACCCTGTACGAGCTGTTTTTCTCGTTACACACTTCTACTTGATCGCCATGATCTCTGTCTTCACCTTGAGGATGTGGCGGCGCATGGCCTGTTCCGCCGCGACCGGGTCGTGGGCTTCCAGGGCAGCCAGGATTTCGAGATGCTCCTGCTGCATGGCCTCTGCCCGATGCAGCAGGGAAAGGATCGCCTGGTTGCCGGTATCGAACGCCGGCAGCATGTGCGCGAGGATCTCGTGCGCAAAATCGTTCCCGCTCGCGCGGCTAATGGCCAGGTGGAAGGCGGCATCCAGGTTCGCCAGCCTCTCTGCGCACGCCTCTCCGTTGCGATCCTGCTCTTGCACCTTGCCGGCCAGCTCCTCGACGACCGCGCGGATCTCGGCAAGGGCTTGATCCGGCGCGCCGCTAGCCGCCAGCGAAGCCGTCAGGCCTTCGATGCTCTCGCGCACCTGCAGGACTTGTTCCAGAGTCTCTTCGCGCTCTGTCAGCCATTGGAGCAGCTCGCTGCGTCCCCTGGGGCGAGGGGCGTTGGCCACGTAGGTGCCGGAGCCACGCCGCGCCTCGATGAACCCCTCGCTCTCCAGGACGCGCAGGGCCTCGCGCACCGAGGAGCGGCTGACGTCGAACTGCCGGGCCAGCTCCTGCTCGGAGGGCAATTTCTCACCCGTGGTCCAGGTTCCGTTCGTGATCAGCTCGCGAATTTGCTCCACCGCCTGCTCGAAGAGCCGGATTGGCTCGACGCGCTTCAGGATTAACTGCGACATAGAAAACTTCCTCTCGTTCTGCTGCCTTGCCGGGAATCCATCGCCCTAAAATGCTGTCGGACTGTCTGGTAGTCAGACAACTTTTTCTAGCCAACGGCCCCTTGAGCGCCCCGCCTCGTACCGGCCGGGCAACCCAAAAGCCCGCTCGCGTTTACAAGCCCTGCACGTAATCCCGGTTGACGTCTTTGTAGACCATGTAGCGCGAAGTCTCCCACCCGGTCGCATAGAAGAACTGCGGGCAGAAGGGCGCCATGTAGATAAAATCGTCCTTTTGCACCTCGATAAAATCGCCGTTCAGCCAGTAAATTCCCCGTCCCTTGAGCATATACAGGGCGTGCTCCATGATGTGACTCTCGGCAAAGCCAAAATAGGCGCCCGCGTCGAAGGATAACAGGTTGAAGCCCATATCGAAGGCCGGGTTCTCGTAAGGCACCAGGTGCTGTTCCATGTAGGTGTCCTCTGGGAAAGCCTTGACGTCCTGCTCGTTGCTCACGATCGGCTCCGGCATGTCCAGCCCCTCGACCGGGATATAGCTGCGCCGCAGCCACAATACCCGGGCGGCTTCCTCGCTGCGATTGGCGAAGTGAAAAGGCATGCGCGGGGGCAGCCAGCTAAAACCGCCTTCCGCCAGAGAGCTGGTCTTGCCCTCCAGCCCAAGGTCGAGACGCCCCTCTAACACGTACAGGAATTGCTCCAGGTTCTGTTCGATCGGGCGCTCGGTGCACCCGCCGGGAGCCACCACCAGCTCGTGCGCCACGTAATGGGTAGAAACCGGTGGGGCCGCCAGTACCTGCGCCTGGACGCCACGGAACCCCGGCAGGCTGCTCATCACCCGGTTGGCCCGTGGCAAGATCGAATAACTGCCCGGTTTGGTGATGGCGCGGGTGCGCGAAACCACGTCCGCATCGCTGATGATCAATTTTTGCGTTTGCATCATTCCTCCAAGAGATTAGATCGGTAAAGCTCGCTTAACGGCCCGGCCTGCGCGCCGCCTAAAAGGCGTAGGCATAACCCCGGCGGAGCAGCCTTCCATAGCCCGGCTCGGCCAGGATCTGGCCGTCCCGATAGACCGTCTGGCCCCGCACCAGCGTCCGTTCGACCCACCCCTTGAAGGCATACCCTACGTAAGCGCTCTGTTTATTCTTATACAACAACTGCTCCGGCGTGAGCGTCCATTCCCGCTCCAGGTCCACGATCACCAGGTCAGCGTCGGCGCCCGGCCGGATCGCGCCCTTGTGGGGCGCCAGGCCGAACAAGCGCGCCGGGTTGGCGGCGGTCATCTTCACCAGGGAAGTCAGGGGCAAACCGCGCTTGTGAACGCCCTCGGTCAGCAGGGCAGGCAGCATCGTCTGCACGCCCGAGATGCCGCCCCACGCCTTCCAGATGTTCTCCATCCCCTTCGCCTTCTCGTCCCAGGTACAGGGAGAATGGTCCGAGCCGATGACGTCCACCAGACCGGCCAGGACGCACTCCCACAAGGCTTCCACTTCGGCGCGCGAGCGGATGGGCGGGGCGCACTTGGCTGCCGGGCCAATCCGGACGAAATCCTCTTCGTCGAAAAACAGGTAATGCGGGCAGGTCTCGCTCGTCACGTGCGCGCCCTTCCGTTTGGCTTCGGCGATAGCGCGCATCCCGTCTGCCAGGGTAACGTGCACGATGTGCAAGTTGCCGCCGGTCACGCCCGCCCAAAAACACGCCCTCTGGAGCGCTTCCAATTCTGTGAAGGGTGGGCGGGCCTCGAACCAGGCGCGCCGGTCCGTCCGGCCCGAGTCCTGCATCTGCCGGCCCAATAAGGCCGTGACGTATTCGTTCTCGGCGTGGACGCCTATCAGGTTACCCAGCTCAGCCGACTTGATCAGGCCGGCGTACAATACGTCGTCGTTCAGGCGCTCGAAGTCGACGCCGCTGTTGCTCAAGAAGGCCTTGTAGCCGATCACCCCATCTGCGTGCAGGTCGGCCATTTCAGACAGGTTATTATCGACCAGGCCGCCCCAATGGGCGTAATCCACCACAGCCTGGCTGCGCACTGCCTCCCGCTTGAGCGCCAGTTGTTTCCTGTCGATGGTCGGCGGAGTAGAATTCAGAGGCATATCCATTATCGTCGTGACCCCACCGGCTGCCGCCGCCATGCTGCCCGTGCGGTAGCCCTCCCATTGAGCGCGGCCCGGTTCGTTGAAATGCACGTGATCGTCCACCAGGCCCGGCAGCAGCGCCTTGCCTTGCAGGTCCACTTCTTCCCTGGCCTTCAAAGGCGCGTCGCCGGAAACCAGCACAGCGATCTTCCCGTCGGTAATGCCCACGCCGCCCCGGAAAGCGGCTTCTTCGGTTACCACCAGGCCATTGCGGAGATACAGGTCGATGTCCATTCTGAATCCTCTCCTTGATTGGCTATGCGCAGCTCGGCAGATCCATTCACCATTCCCGCTTATTCGCACCCAGGCGCGCCCCCTTGCCAGGCGCCCAGCTACCCGGCGTTTACAGCCCCACGATACTGGCGACCAGGGCCATGCGGATCGAGACGCTGTAAGCAAGCGCTTCGAAGTAGAGCTGGCTGGGCGAAGTATCGATGCGTAAATCCATCTCGCCCGCCCGCCGGGGCAAGGTGTGCGTGACGTGAATGGTGCGGCCCTTTTCCTTGGACACTTTCTCCATCGTCTCGAAACGGACGTAATAATTGTCCATCACCTTTTTGAAAGCTTCGGCTTCCGGCCCCTTGGGAGCGCTGCAGCCGGGCAGATAGACCATATCCATGCCTTCGATCAGCTCGTTGAAGCCATCCTGATTCAAGTCAAAGGCTTCTTCCACCCGCACGCCCAGGTCGCCGATCTTGCTCAAAACGCTTTCCGGAGTGCGCCTGGCGAGCGGTGAGGCCAGCGTGACCCTGGCGCCCAGGCGGGCCAGGCCGTAGGCCATTGAATGCCCGGTACGGGCTTCGATCAGGTCGGCGCTGGCGATACACACTTTCAAGCCTTCGATCCGGTCGTACGTCCGCCACAGGGTATACAGGTCTAGCAGGGCCTGCGTGGGGTGTTCCCAGTGCCCAAATCCCCCGTTGATGACCGGCGCTTCCGCATAGGGCACGGCTTCCCGCGCTTCCACGTCGTTGAAATGCCGCATGACGATAACGTTCGCGTATTTGGAGACCACCTTGAGCATATCGCTCAGGCTTTCTTCCTTGGCCGCGGAAGAAGAGATCAAAGGCGTCGTCTCAGTGATGACTGCTCCACCCAGCCGGTGCATGGCCGTCTCGAAGCTCATGCGCGTGCGCGTGCTGGGCTGGAAGAATAAAGTGGCCATCACGTTGCCGCTCAACAGGTCGATCATCGAGCAATTCCAGGGCTCCATCACCCGGGCCAGCTCGAAGAGCCCGTAGATTTGATCGTTGGTCAAATCGTTGATGGAAAGCAAGTTCCGCCCTGCGAAGTTTACGCATTGGACGTGAGAGTGGATGGAGCGGATTTTATTCTGGTCCGTCATTTTGGTTTCCTCAGTTTTCTTATTAAGATGTGCTTTTGGGCCTATCGCTAAAAGTCATTTTCTGAACTCGGATTAATTACCAGCGTAACACAAAGGAATCAAGAAGGCATAAAGAAACAGTAAAGAAAAGATAATGAGGGTCAGTCGTCGTAGGGCCGGGCGAAAATGGGCGGCAAGTCCAGGATATCTTTGCGCTTGGGCCGGGCATAAGCCAGGCGCTTGCTGGTGCGCACGCCATATCCCACCAACCCCTCCAGAAGCTTCAAAGAGGCCGTCACTCCATCGACCACCGGGACGCCCAGCTCTTCTTCCAACTGTTTGTCCAATCCGGCCATGCCCGCGCATCCCAGGCAGATCACCTCGGCGCCGTCATGTTCGATGGCCGTTTTGGCCGCGCCCAGGATCATTTGAAAAGTTTCCTGCGGGCTGGCCAATTCGAGGGCCAGGACGGGCATACCCGTCGTTCGCACCGAGGCGCAGCGTTCCGCCAGGCCGTAATGGCGCACGGCGTCCCATAGCAGGGGCTCCCATTCGCGGTTGGTGGTCACCACGCTAAACTTGCGCCCCAGCATACAGGCCATGTACATCGAAGCTTCGGCGATGCCCAATACCGGCTTATCGGTGATTTCCCGCATGGCATAGATCGTGGGATGATCGCTAAAGCAGGCGATCACAAAGGCGTCGAAGCTCTCCATCTCCGCAATGAGCACTTCCAGCGTGCCGGCCGAGCTAAGCAGCTCGTCGTAGATGCTTTCGATCGAGCGCGGGCCGCTGCTGGCCGTCATGGCGACCGCCTCGGTGCCCGGCGCTTTGTACGTGTCAACCACTTTCTGGATAGTGGCAGTAAACGATTCGGACGTGTTGGGGTTCAAGAAAAGGATGCGCATGGCTACTCCAGGGAATTGAGCTTCGCAACGCTATCTTACTAATCCTTCGTAAAACGATATCCCACTCCAGGCTCTGTGATGATATACATGGGCCGCAAGGGGTCCTGCTCGATTTTGTGCCGGAGCTGCGAAATGAAGACGCGCAAATATTCGCGCTCGTCTCCGTATTCAGATCCCCACACCGCTTTCAGCAGCTCGCGGTGCGTGACCACTTTACCCACCCGCCCGGCCAGATATTGCAGGATCTCGTATTCGGTGGGCGTCAGGCGCACCGGCTCGCCCCGCAAGGTCACCTGGCGCGATTCACTGTCGATCAACAGGTCTCCATCCAGGAATAGACAATTCTGGTTGGTTGTATCGGCCTTAAAAGAAGTCCACCTGCGCAGGGCCGAGCGGACCCGGGCGAGGAATTCCCCCATATTAAAAGGCATCACCAGGTAATCGTCCGCCCCGAGATCCAATGCCCAAATCTTTATCGCCTCAGAGCCAATCGAAGAAAGCACGATGATCGGCGCCTGGCTGATCTCGCGCAACCTGGCGCAAATAGCCAGTCCGTCTACCTGGAAGGTCGTGAAATCGAGGTTGAGAACGTGCAAATCGAGATCATTGTTTGCCGCCATTTCGTAGGTTTCCTGGTCGTCCAGGGCAAGGAAAACTTCATACCCGCGCCCCACCAGATTCCGGCGCAACGTCCGTAAGATATTGGGTTCGTCCCCGATCAGTAATATTTTCAGAGAATTCATTTTGACTTTTCGGAAGCTATCGGCACCACCAGGCGTAAGCCCACATTCCCTTCCAAATCTTTATAATTCTCCGACCGGATGCCTTGTGCGCACAAAATATGGCAGACGATATAGAACTTCAACAGGATCTCCGGTGGAACCCCCTCGGCGTGGCTGATCAACTCTTCCGGGGAGCAACAGCGAATGCTGGGCAACAGCTCCACAACTTCCCTGGTCATCCCGCCGATATCGATGCGCCAATTTCCGGCATCTTCCATCGCCGTAATCCGAACAGAGCGCGACTGCGGGCCAACCTCGGCCAGGATCTCGAACAGTAGCCGGAAGGCCAGCCGCAGATATTCATAATCGACGAACACCAGCTCCCCTTCTTCCGGGAAAGCTATCTCTAGCTGCAACTTTGAAAGCTGCGCCGCCTCTTCATCCTTTACGACCGAAAGGATCTCCTGGAGCAGATTAGGCTCCGGCTTCATCTCCAGGGTGCCGGCCTCGAAGCGGAACGCCAGCGCAACCAGCATAATCAAATCCGAGGCCTTATCTGCGCTGGAGTTGATCGTCTCGAGGAATTCGTGCTGAGCAGACACGTCCCAGAAGATATCGTAGTTCAGCAAGCTGGAAACCGCCGCTTTGATCGAGGCCGAAGAAATTTGCAGCCTGCGGCTGATGCCTACCAGCAAAGCCCAGGTCGACTGGTTCCTGACGCGAAGCTCGGCCAGCTCTTCTTGCAACGCCTGATTCTCCTGCCTCAATTCATCCAAAGGGGAGGAAGACTGGGGTTCAGCCTTTGGGGTCATTTGCCTACCTGTCCGCGCCAAAGAAGGGTAAGGAGGAATGGGCGGCGCCTATGCGCAGGCCGCTCTTCCCCAGCAACGTCGCCGGCAGGCCGCGCAGGGTGGTTATGACCACCTGCTCGCCGCCGCTCTGCAAGAACCTGGCCGCGGCCCACAGTTGGGCCTGCACCGAGCTGGACGAAAGCGTCTCACGCTCCAATATCGTCTGCAATTCTTCCAGGGTGAGATGGCTGGACGTCTCGGTGGTCAGGTGCGACAGGATGAATTTGCTGTCTTTCTCGATCACCATCAGCAATACCTTCGCCTGGAGGCGTTCGGCCACCATGCAGGCGACTTGCTCCGTCTCGACCACGGCTTCCAGCCCATCCAGAGTTCCCTCCGCATTGCGGCCTACCGGAATTCCACCCCCTCCGGCTGCGATCACGACCATGCCCGAAATCGACCAACTGTTTGATGCCCTCGATCTCCAGGATTTCACTGGCGGGCAACAGGGGAACCGCCCGGCGGTAACCCCGCCCAGGCTCTTCGACCATCGTCCACCCGCGGGATTGGCGGTACTGCTCGGCTTTATCCCGATCGAACCAGGGGCCGATCGCTTTGACGGGATACTCGGATTGCAGGTGGCTGGTATCGACCATGGTTTGGGTCAGCACGCACATCACGTTGCGATGAATGTCTTCCGTTTTCATCACATTCATGAAAGCCTGGCTCAGCATGTAGCCGGTGGCTCCCTGCGTATCCGCGCCACAAACGTCCAGTGGGATGGGATGAAGGATGTGGCTGGCTATTTCAGATCGAAATAACACAAATCCTACTTGAGGTTTATTGCCATGCAAAACGGCGATTTTCAGCTTGCTGGCAAAAAGTGGAAGCAAGCTCTCTGCCAAATTCGTTGCGCTGCGGCGTTGATCGGGGATTGCAACTCCCCCTCCATCGGCCAAAACCTCACCGTTTACAAGAACAACAATTGTATCCGCCATTCACTGCACTCCTGGTCTCAAGGTTGGTAGAGCTGCTTCTTCAGGCTGGCCAATCGGGCCTGTGCTTCTTTCCGATCCAAAGCGAACATGTGTGTCAGTCCAAAATCTTCGATGGCGAAGGAAGCGGAAACGGCCCCCGCCAGGCCCGCCTCGACGAGGTTGCCCGACTTGCCGTACATGGCCATAAAGCCCCCACAAAAAGCGTCCCCGGCGCCGGTGGCATCTACCGCTTTCGTGGGATAGATCGGGATGCGGGTAAATACGTCTCTGTCCCGCTCGTAGATTAAGGAGCCGTCGTGGCCCATTTTGACCACCACGATTCCCGCCCCAAGCTCCGCGAATTGACGACACGCTTTCTCATAATCCCGGTGGCCCAGAATGAGGTTGACTTCTTCCTGGCTGGGCATGTAGATATCCACATCCTTCAGCAGGGCTAAAATGCGCTCCACGTTCCCGGCGACGTAATCTTCTTTAGGGTCCACCGCCACCAGGCCGCGCTTGCGCAATTGAGGCGCCAGCGTCTCCTGGGAAGCCAGGTCCATCGCCAGGATCATGAAGGCTTTGGCATCCAGGTAATCGTCTGGAATGTCCTCCAGGGTCGGCGAAAGCGCAAAATAGTCATCGGGATTGCTCTCCATGATCCAGGTGCGCTCGTTATCGCCTTTGTAAATGACCCAATTCCGGATGCTGGGGATATTCCGTTGGGGCAGCCCGCGCGTATCCCAACCGGCTTTGCGCAAATGCGCCAGGTGTTCTGCGGGGAAGTCCGTGCCAACCGGGGCTACAAAGCTCACCGTATCCGCCCAACAGGAGGCCCCCAATACCGAATAAATGGCGTCGCCGCCGAAACAGCCCAGCCGTTGGGTCTCGTCCGGAAGGATAACGTCGTCGATGGTCAAATTTCCCAGGCAAATAAGATCGTAGGTCAATTCTGCGTTCCTCTAGGTCTCTAATTCGGGTTACTCGAGCTTTAATTCACCCCTGGCGGCGTCTTCTGGCTCTTCATACCATTGCATCGATTTCCCGACCACTGCGCGCATTTTCCAGTGCATCGATTTAGGCGCCTCGTCCATGGCTTTTGCCAGCTCTGCCAGCCGCGCGTTGACGATGGCCGTTTCCTTTTCGGGAAGCTCTAAAGTGACCAGGAATTGCGGAATCTTGTCCATGTTCATGCGCACGGTCGTATAGAAGCCCCAGTCGTCGCCGGTGATTTCGTTGATGCGTTTCACGTTGATGGTCTCATCATCAATGTCCCCTAGCGGATGCTCGAGCAACAAGGCCGCCACGTCTTTGACGTCCTTGGCGTTGATCTTGACGATTTGCAGCTTGGTCAAGAACAGCTCCGCCAGCGGGATGGTGACCGGGTCCTTCATCAAACGCTCGTGTCCAAACTTGAGCTTATGGCACATGCGGAATTCGTTGATGAAGATATCCACGTACCAGGAATCGTCCGGGCAATTGAAGATCATACGGGTCTGGCCCTGCAAAGCATTGAAGCGCGCGTTCGGGCAGAAGTGGATCGAACTCGAAGAAGCTCCGCATGCGTTGATCGTCCGGAGAGGCCGTGACGAAATCCAGGTCGCCATATTCGCGTTTCAGCGCAGGCAGCCCGGCTGCTTCGGGACAGTGTAAGTTGACCGCCATCCCACCAATCACGCGAAGCAAAACGTTCTGCCGGCTTGCTTCGGCTAAGATCTCTTCACAGTTTTCCCGCATGCTTTTCATCTGAACTCCTTTGTCCAAGGCCACGAACCTTGCGAGCCTTTTTCCGAGCTTAGCCAGATACGCTTAGATAGTTGACGTATTTTGCCTGCTTATCGATATTGAAGATCAGGATAATGCCTCGCAGAACACCCTGGGCGTATTCACTCCCGGGGTTGAAGCAAAAGGTGCTTCCGATTTTGTCTTTTCCGGCAAATTCGTGGATGTGGCCGTGTACGGCTACCAACGGTTGGTACTTCTCGATGATCGTCCTGACGGCGGTGCTGCCCACGTTCTGGAAGGGAGAGCCGCCCAAACCGGACTGCATACGGAAATCCTTGTCTAACGTGGGCGCCACGTCCAGCTTCGTCCTGAAGGGGGGCGCGTGAAACGAAAAGATGCATTTCTTCACGTCCGGCGCCAGCTTGACCAGGCCTTCCAATCTTTCGAGGAGTTTATCTTCTGGCAATTCACGTTCTGTGTCCCACGGGGTGGGGTTGGTCCAGCCGCAGGTCAGCATGTCGATTTTCTCGTGCACGGCCACCAGCCTTTCCTCCGGGTTGATGACCAATTCGCCGCTATCCAGCACCGGGTCCACGCAAAACGGGTCATCATTTCCGGGGGAAATGTAGTAGGTGATCCCGTCTCTTTTACTGGAGGCCTCCATCTGTTCCATCCAGGACTGCATCCGCTCGACGAGCAGCCGGTTCACCAGGTTGTCGCTCTGCTCCTTATCGGCGTGCAGCGCGGAGACTTCTTCCTGGCTGGTAACGTAATGATAGAAGCCCGAATCATCGATCAATTCGATCATCTTCTTCAAGTCGTCCTGGGTTTCCATGCGGGTGGGCTCGCCGCCAAATTCGCATACGTACCCTGAGCCTTCTTTGAGGATGGGAATCATGCCTTTCCCCACCAGGTCCCCGGCGACGATCACCGCGTTCACCCCATAGAATTTTCCGGCTTTCAACAGCTTCTTGAAAGTCTGCTCCGATCCATGCACGTCACCCGTAAAGTACCCTTTCCAAAAAGCCATCCATAACCTCCAGATTTTGTAAAGAGGTCAGGTACCACGAACCGGGGCCAAAAGCTCTGGGAGTACCTGACCTCTGCTTGCGATGCGAATATCGTTCTAAATACTTATTCGGGTGGAATCTCTTTGAATGCCAGATCGACGTCCACACCCTTGGACTTTTGGGCTGCTCTGTAGATATAGTAATACAGAGCGCTGACGATGATGGTAGCCGCTACGACCGCCAGCGAAAGGGGTGTATTCGCGCCAAAGACCGGGTAGAACCCGAAGAAATAGGCCATCAACCCGATGAAGAGCACGGAGACGACCCCCGTGATGGCCACCAGCGGCACGCCGAAGACTTTGCGGGCGCTGGTTTGAGTCTGCCACAGCTTGGGCAGCTTGAACGGGAATACGATCGCGGCTACAGACAGGACCAGATAAGCAAACAACTGCGCCATCATCGAGCTCAACAGCGAGGCTTGCTGCACGGTGATGATCACCACGATGGCCACCAGGCCCATCACAGCGGTGAAGATAATTGCCCGGATGGGCGTGTAGAGTCTTTTCAGAGACCTCACCCAACGATTCGGGAGCCATCCGGTCGAACGAATAGGCCAAAATGCTGCGCGTGACGAACGCGATGATGTTTGGCGTACCGTTGGTCGCCCACAAGACGTAGGCCAGCCCCATCAAGGCGGCTACCGGGGTCGAACGAGCGATGACGTTGACCAGGAAGTTGAAATCCGGGGCGACGCCCAAATTCAAAACGGCCGGGTTATTGAAGTACAGGTAGCCCAGGGAGTTCAAGAAGTTCGAGCCGATGAACTGGTTGACCAGGATGGCCAGCAAGGCGACCACGCCGCCGTTGAACAACGTGGCGACCACCATAGACGTAAACTGGGTCGAGCGGGCTTTCTTCACCTCGCCGCCAATCTGCGGAGAGCCGTTGAAGAAGCCAACGATCCAGAATACCATCGGCATCAAGGCCAGGGTGCGCCCCAAATTGAACGGCGCGTTGGGATCGAAGCCGGCCGCCTTGGCCGCATCGATGACGCCTTGATAAGTCAGGCCGCCCTTCGCCGTCATGATCGCATTCCAGTTCGCCTGGAAATTCGCGCCGCCGAACAGCAGAACGCCGATCGAGACGAACACGCTAAAGGCGCAAATGGCGAAGGTGATCTTCATGTAGGCGAAGTAATTCTTGATCCCGGAGATGTGCAGGGCGGCAAAGAGAATCTGGAGGACGACAGCGATTCCTACCACGGCCCACGCGTTGGTTACCTTCCCCGCCAGGTCGATCAGCCCCTGGTTTTGAGTGAACTCGCCCAGCAGTTGCAGCGTGCCGGGTAAAGCGAAATTCGCCATGGCCCAGGCATTGAATGCCATCCAGAAGAAGTTCCAGATCACCTGCTGTCCGCTGAGCATAAATCCCCAAACCGGGCCGAGAACGCGGGAAGTGAAGACGTAATCGGCTCCCGAGCGGGGGAAAGCGCCGGCAGCGGCTGCGTAGTTATAAGCAGTTGTGAGCGCTACAAAAACAGTACAAATGATCGTTGCTCCCAAAATGCTCGCTCCGGGCATCTGCGCCCCCCAGAGGAACAGCAATGCAACACCCACCCCTACGTTCATGCCCGAGCTGTTCAGGACGATTGCGTCCCAAACCGAGACATCTCGGACGAGGCCGGTAGCTTTGCGCAAGAACATGCCGCCAGTCCCGGCGCTATTACTCTCAGCGCCCTTACTTATTGTTGCCATAGGTCTCTCCTCTCTGAAAAATATTGGTTGTTTCGATTAGTCGAAATATGCCTGCAGGATTCCTCCCAGGCTGTCACCGGGAGTCGCCCTGAAATGCCTGAAGTGGAAGGGTCTACGATCTATAGCCTGGTAAGCATGATCGAACTCCGAATCGAAGGATTCGTCCGAAATGTGGCTTTCGAACTGAAATCCGAACATGGTAGCCGGGTAGACCACGCGAGAGACTTCGACGGGTGCGCCGCCGCGATCGTACGAAACGCTCAGGATTTGCAGCATGACCGCGCTGCGGGCCAGGTTCAACATGCGCGATTCGTATTCGCTGGCAAAGATCACTTCGATGCTATTCTTGGAATGATTGAGGTGGATATCACACACGTCCACAAAATGCTCATAGAGAGACCCGCCCGAAAACGGGGTTAATTTATCCAGGCCCCAGGTTCCCGCGGCGATGTGGGAGACCAGCATGTTGAGCGGCGTCCCATTCGAATAGGCTACGCGCTCGAGTAAGAGCACTTTCTCACCGGCCTTGAGATTGAGTTTTTCGGAGACGTCGCGGGGCGGCAGAATGACTTCCTTCTGGGTGATACGCACGTCCACGTTGATCCCCGCCTTTTTCATGGCGGCGTGGTAACTCTGCAAGACATCCAGCGGCTTATTGATCTTCCGAGCGGCCACAAAGCTGCCCCGCCCGTGTTCGGTGATGATCAGGCCCTGCCGGCTCAGGTTGTTCAACGTCTGGCGAACCACGAACCGGCTGACGTTGAAAAAATTTAATGAGCTCATTTTCAGAGGGCAATTGATCACCCGGGTCCAGCTTTCCCCCATGAATGACGTCCGCAATGACATCGCTCAATTGTTGATAGAGAGGTATCGGGCTGTGTCGATCGAGCTGTAAGTTGTTCCAAAGCATTTGTTCCATTTTTGATGGCTCCAGATTGGCTTGGGAATAAACTGCTCACGTATTGACAACCGAATTAGAGAAACTTATAATCATTTCAACTTATGCGGTCGTCCTGACAAGTTCATTTTAGCAATTTATCCAAAGATTGTCAATACCTCTGGCCTGCAAAAACAAATTTTTGGGTGAACAAGAAGAACCCGCTAATTTAACGATAAGGATAAAACTAATGACCCCTGCAAAAACCCTGTTTGACCTCAAACCGCTCGTAGTGACTGCCCTGCACCTGCCCGAATTGCGCTTAGGGCGCCCGCCGGTTTCCATGCGCTGGCTGGAAGACTACGTCCTCAAGAATATGGCTATCTTCAGTGAGGGCGGTATCCCGGCCGTGATCTTACAGGAAGAAACTCTCAACAGCTCCTCGGCCCGGCCCGAAAATGTGGCGGTGATGTCGGTGTTAGCCCGCCTTGCCCGGCAGGAATTCCCACACATCCACCTTGGCATCATCATCCAGGCCCACGACCCGCTGGCTCCTTTGGCCATTGCCCATGCCAGCGGCGCGGACTTCGTGCGCATCAAGGTCTTCGTGGGCGCCATGGTCAAATCCGAGGGCCTCCAACAGGGTTGTGGAGTGGCCGCCCGCGATTATCGCACCGCGCTTGGCCGCCCGGACATCCGCATCCTGGCCGACGTGCACGACCGCACGGGTTATCCGCTCGACAATGCGCCCATCGAAATGGCTTCCGAATGGGCCGTGCGCACGGGCGCCGACAGCCTCATCTTGACCGGCTCCACTCCCGAGGAATCGCTGCGTTACTTGAGGAGCGTGCGCGAAGCGGGTATTTGCGTGCCCCTGCTCCTGGGCGGCGGCGCCACCTGTGAAAATGTTTCCGAAATGTTAAATTGCGCGGACGGCGTCATCGTCAGCAGCGCTCTGAAGCGCGCCGCCGCCGGGCCGGAAGACCTCGTCCAATGGGATCTGGAAAAGGTCAAACGCTTTGTAGGAGCCGCTCACAACCCTCACCGCTAAACCCAGGAGACCGTCTTGAAAGTAGGGGCGCGGGGTCACCATCCAGGCTATCGGCCGTTTTCCCAAACCCCGTGTCCCTACACAGCCTCAAATCCCAAATTCCCTTTGGATCACGGCAGCCATGCCTTCGGTAACTGCAGCGAGAATGCGTTCTCCTTTTTCCCGGCTGGCCCGGCTGGCTTTCCAAAACACGCCACTCTCAGGCGCAGCCTCTTTCGGAACCGGCAGCACGTCGTACTCGAACGGTTCGGGCGGACGGCCGTCCACGATCTTATCCGCCAACACTTTATCCGGGTAAGCCGCCAGCATGGCCGAAGTCTCCCAAATCGCGGCGTGTTCCACCGCCCAGCCAGGGAAGTCGTCCCCAAACAAATATTCTGCGAGGCCGGGTTGGGCGGCGACCCCCAGGCCATTGGGGTTATCGATTTTGACCACTTTTAAGCCGGGCACCTCACCGGCCGCGCGTAAGGCTTCGTCTACCCCCTCGAACACGAAGGGGACGTTCTCCAGGTGCCAGTCCAGCACCACGATCCGTCGCCAGCCTTGCTGAATGAGCTGGAGCAGGATATCGCTGACCATGGCGATCACCGTCGTGCCGCGCAGGCCCAGGCTGCCCGGAAAATGTGGACCGCCGCCGGCGCGCAGCAGCGATTTGTAGCCATAATTCGCGCAGGGAGCCACCACTCCGCCCACCCGGTCGGCCACTCGCTCGGCGATGGTCATCGGCAGCAGAGCGTCCACACTCGTGGGCAGATGCGGGCCGTGCTGCTCGACCGATCCAACCACGAAGAACAAGACCCGCTTTTCTCGAGCGGCCTGCTGGATCTCCGGCCAGGTCATATCCGCCCAAAAATTCGATTTTCTCGTCATTTCTCCTCCACGCTGACCCGGAACAGGTCGAGGATATTCTTTGCGAAGACGGCCTGTTTCTGCGCCTCCGTCAGGTTCAAGCGCTTGCAGCGCTCGATCTCGAATTCCAGATTTAGCCAGGGAGAATGGCTGCCGAACAACAAACGCTCCTCTCCCAGCTTCTCCACTACCCCGATCATGTTGTCCAGCGCGTACATTCCCGAGGATTCCATGACGATATTAGGACACTCCCGCATGGCCAAATCCGAATCGGTCAGCGCGTAGCCGGAGTCGTCCATTTGCAGCCCGTGCGTACCCACGATCTTCACCCTGGGGAAGCGCCCGGCCAGCTCGGCCACATCCAGCGGATGGGAAAGGAGCGCATAGCCCGCCTCGATCATCACCGGCAGGCCATGCGCCTCGGCATATTCCATCAGCGGGTCTACCTTGCGGTCGGCAATCTGGAAAAGCTCCTCATAGGGATGCAACAACAGCCCGTTCAACCCTGAAGTCTCGACTCCCTTTTTTAGCTCGTCCAATGCCTTGGCGCCCTGCCAGGGATCCACCCGCACCCAGCCAAAGAACCGGTCGGGGTGCTGCCTGACGGCCTCGGCGACGAGGCGGTTGCCAGGCTCCAGAGCGTAAGCCATCGGCTTGTTAGGGCAGATCGCCGCTCGCTCGACCCCCAGCCGGTCCATCTCGGCCAGCAATTCTTCCGGGGAGCGCTGATATCCAAAAAGGCTTTCGCCCACGTAAGCATGTGCATCAATGATTTGCACGCAGCACCTCCAAATCGATTCCCATCAGGCGGGCGTAATTTTCTGCGAAAAGCATCTGTTTTTGAGCATCCGTCAAACCGGCCAGCTCCACCTTCAAAATCTCGTGTCCAATATCGCAGCAGGGTGCATCCGTGCCCCACAGTACTTTTTCCGCTCCCAGGCGATCCACCGCCTTGCGCACCATGTGTGGGAAGGGGATCTCGCTGGTATCGACCAGGACGTTCTGCCGTCTCTCGGCCACGTCCAACGCGGCTTCGCCCGAAAAGAAGCCGCCGATGTGCGCCAGGATGATGGTGGTCTCGGGACATTTCTCGGCCAACCGGTCGATCTGATACGGCAGGCACATGAACTCGTCTCCGCAATGGAACAACATGGGCAGGCCCAGCTCGCCGGCGCGCCGCGCCAGCTTCACCGTTTCCGCTCCAAACGGGTAAAGGGTGTAATGGGCGGGGTGTAGCTTGACGCCCCGGCAGCCCCAGCCCTTCACCGCTTCCTCCAGCACTTCCACACAGCGGTCGTCGTACCACGGGTCCAGGCGGGCGTAGCCGATCAAGCGCTGCGGGTACTTTGCTACCGCCTCCGCGATGGCTTTCAGGCCCTCCGGGTTCGGCCCGGGTGCATTCAGGTAACCGCTGATGGCCGCCATGCGCACGCCGGCTGCGTCCATGCGCTGGATCAATTTATCTGCGGTGTCGTACCAGTTCAGCGCCGGGACGACATCCACGTGAGCGTGTGAGTCAAGGTAGATCATAGTTGAAATCCCCTCATTGGATCAGCATCTGTTCGGCCCGGTAGAACTTGGCCATAGCTACGTGATAGGCAAACAATTGAACCGGGAGGGTGAATAGGAAAGCAGAAAACACTTCGGGCACGTCCTGCAGCCCGAACACTCGGTCGGAATCCCCGAACAGCCCGGCGTCGCTTTCAGCCACCAGGCTGTAAACCTGGCCGCCCCAGCGCTTGCCTTCGTGCAAGGTATCCAGGGCGCGGGGCACGCCCGGCCCGTGCGGCGCGATCAGGAACAAGGGATCGCCGGCTTTCTGTGAGTTGTAATGATGGAACTCTTCCAGGGGGATGCAGATGCCATGCTCTGGGGAGCACTCTTTGACCTTGGCGGCCCCAAACATGGCGCTGGCTAAAGCCGGCCCCCCGCCGCTATACAGATACACCTTGCGGTTGGCCTCCCGCTCGGCGATTTCTTTGATCCCTTCGTTGACGGCCTTCAGCGTGGAGGCCATCCCGTCCGGAATTTTCTCGAAAGCCGTCTCCAGCACATCGAGGCCGGCATCAGGCCCATTGCGCGTCCGGGCCATCTCGAAGAGCAGCTTCACCAGGATCGCCATAGCTGCCGTGCTCGATTGGGTCGGCCAGCCCTTGCGCTCGGCGTGGATCATCAGTCCCCGGTCGGACTCGACCATCAAAGGGGAGCCGGGCGTGT
The DNA here is from genome assembly GCA_963702935.1 of uncultured Chloroflexia bacterium. GTDB lineage: Bacteria > Chloroflexota > Anaerolineae > Anaerolineales > Anaerolineaceae > DAOTWA01. The sequence continues at coordinate 3,942,144 of OY969772.1, read as the reverse complement.
TGCTCAGCGCCAGGGTATGTGCGCCCAGCGCCCTGCTCAACATCATGGCTTCCACCGTCCGGGTGGTAGCGCCGCTCGAGCTGAGCGTAATCACCAGCGTGCGCTCGTTCACCGGGCGATAATTGTAGTAAGTAAAATCCAGCGCCTGGATCGGCTCGCAGGGGATGCCCAACAATTGCTCGTATAAGCTGCGCACGGCGATCATCGCCGCTACCGAATCGCCGCAGCCGGTCATGTAGATGCGGTCCACCTTCAGCCTGGCAAAGTGATCCGCCGCCTCTGCGATAGCGCCTTTCTCGCGTTCCAGGGTATCCCGAATGGCCGTCGGCTGAGACCACATCTCCTCCCAGGTGAGCTCGACCCGTTTGCGCCGCTTGGGGTCCAACGGGTCATCGGTGGGCAAATCCTGGGCTTTGGCCCACTCGTCGTCGTACACTTTTTGAATGACCTCACGCGAATGGGCGTCTAAGGGTGAATCTGGGGCCAGCAGAGGCGTGTTATAGATCTTATCTGGCAAAGCGCTTCCTCCTAAACGATGAATGTTCGTCAAAACGAATATTGAGTCCCGCGTGGGATGAATTTCCCAAAGCCCGGCCGCGCATCGATCTTTTGATTTTCCATCAAGACCTCCCCGCGCAGGATGGTATGGGTGACTCTTCCGGTGATTTCCAGCCCCTCGTAAGGGATCCAGCCGCAGGCCGTGTGCATCTCTCCCGCCCGCAGGGTATAGCTTGGCTTTAGATCGACGATAGTAAAGTCGGCGTCCGAGCCTACCTGCAGGATGCCCTTTTTCGGGAATAAACCGTATAAGCGGGCGGGGTTCTCGGATTGCAGCGCCGAGAGCCTTTCCAGGGTCAGCTTGCCCTTCGAGGCTGCATCCAGCATCAGGCAGGTGAAAGTCTCCGCGTCTGGCACGCTGAATAACGACTTCCAGATGTCTTGATAGCCAACTTCCTTGAGAGATTTTTCTACGGCCCCGTGGTCCGATCCCATCGTGTGGATCTGGCCGTCCGCCAATCGCTTCCACAGTCCGGCCACCCTTTCGGGGTCTCGAACCGGCGGCGCGAAGGCCACCCAGGGACCTTTCTGCTCGAAATCCTCGCTGCTCAGATACAGGTTGTGCGGGCAGGTTTCCACGTAGACGTCCAGCCCACGCGCGCGCGCTTTTTGGATGAGATCGACGCCTTCCGGCAGCGTAGTGTGCAAAAAGACCGCGCGGGCCCCGCTGCCCTCCAACAAATGCAAGGCCCGGTGAATGGCCTCGTATTCCACTTCGGGCGGGCGCCAATCCAGAAAGGCTTGCGGATCCTTGCGCCCGGCCGACTTCAACTTCGCCAGATTGTATTGCAGCATGGCTTCGTTCTCGGCGTGAATCAGCACCGTCCCCCCCAGGCGGCCGATCTCGCCGAAAACGGCCAGCAGCTCTCCATCCGAAAGCGCGGCCACCTTGCAGCCCGAATCGGACATGAACACCTTGAAGGCCGTGCAGCCGGCCTGCCATAGCCCTTCCAGATCCGCGAGGTTGTCGTGGCCGACGCCCCCGTGTAGCGCGAAATCGACGTAGGAAGTCCGTTCGCCCGTGGCTACCTTGGCCTGGAAGATATCGGCGGTGAGCACTTCGGGAGGGGTCAGGGGCTGATCGATGATCGTGGTGATCCCGCCCGCCAGCGCGGTCAGCGTGCCGGAGGCAAAATCCGCCGCGGACACGAAGCCGGCCTCCCACAGGTGCATGTGGCTGTCGATACAACCGGGAAGCACGTAAAGCTCTTCCAGGCGGACGCTTCGCCGGGATTCCTCGGCGGACAAATCCGCAGCGATCGCCGCGATCAGCCCGCCTTTCACTCCAATATCCGCGCGCACCCGCCCGCGCGGGGAAACGAGCGTGCCCCCGATCAAAGTCAGATCATACATCCTGAGACCTCCCTACAGCTAACTTATACTCTCGTCCGGACAAGTATATTTTAGCATACCGGGCAAATCTGTCAATACACTATCGCGCTCCCCTCGCTAATAGCTCTTCGATCCCACCCAGCGGTTCATGCCCACGTCCCGCGCGGCAGCCCGCAGGTACATCTCGCGGTAGTAGGGCTCCAGCTCTTTCGCCGCTTCGGCTGCTTTTGCCAGCTCCACCCGATAGGACTTCATTAGCTCGCGCGCCTCCGCCTTGATGGCTTCTTCGTCCACCGTGAGCAGGCGTCCATTCTCCATGACCACTTTTCCGGCCACCATGGTCATCACCACCGAAGAGCCGTTTTCGCAATAGACCAGGTGATGGTAAATGTCGTTCAGCGGGGTGAAGTTCAAGGTGTTCAGGTCGACCAGGATCAGGTCGGCTTCATAACCCGGGGCCAATACCCCCACGCGGCCCTCATTCCGCATGGCCTGGGCGCCGCCGCGAATCAACGCTCTAACTATTTCCTTGGGTTTCGGCCAGTTGTAGTAATCGGGGTCGGTGATCGAATGGATGATCCCGGCCACCTTGCCCACCGTCCACATATTGGCGTTGTCGTCCGAGCAGCCCTCGTCGCTGCCCAGGCAGACATTGATCCCGTGGTTGCGCATACGCCGCCAGGTCATCACTCCGCTGCCCAAGCGCAAGTTGCACAGAGGGTTGTGCGCGATCGAGCAGCCCGCCTGCGCGATCAGATCCACGTCCTCGTCATCCACCCAGATGGCGTGGATGATCATCATGCGCTCATCCAAAAATCCCAGGTCGTGCATGTATTTGATCAGGGATTTGCCATATTTTTCCTCGCCCAAGACGCGCTGCAGCTTGGTCTCGAGCACATGCACATCGAAGGGCAGATCGTAGGTCTTGCTCAGCTCTGAAAGCGCCGCGAAGTAATCTACGCTGACGCGTTGCGGCGCAGAGACCGAAACAGCCGTGCCAATCCGGCCGTCATAGGCATGGTGCCAGCGTGAGATCAGATGCTCGTAGCACGCCAGCAGGTCCGCTGTCGAGCTGAGCGGAGCGGCGTCCATCTGCTTGCGAATTTTCTCAGGGAGGATCTCCTTCAGGAAGGGATACTTCTCGTATTCGACCACGTTGGGCTGGTCGATGGTGGCTGCCGCCCGCATTCCGCTATCCGCGTACGACTGCATCAGGCCATCGATGGCATCCGGAGTCGGATAGGGCACGTAGAAGGCATCGTCGTGCACGGCCGTTACCCCCAATTTGAGCATCTCCATGTTGCTCAACATCGTGCGGATGTAAGCCAGGTGGAAATCAGGCGGATTATCGCTCAATGGAGGGACTTCATAAAGCATGAAAATCTCCAGAGGCAGATCGTCCAGGATTCTCTTTCGAGAAATTACCCGGGGAGTGGATGTGCCCGTTGACCAGCCCGGGCATAACCAGCTTGCCGGCTGCGTCGATCACCTTCACTTCGCCGGCGTTGGGGTCGACCGGTAAATCCAGGCCGATCTCCACGATCTTCGTGCCGCGAATGAGGATATCTGCCCGGTCGAACTCAGTGAAACTGTCATCCATCGTCAAAACACGAGCGTTTTTAATCAGCGTATCCATACGATTTAACTCCTTCCTTATCTTTATTTTCCCGGTCAGGTCATTCTCCCAGGTAAGCTTGTTTTACGGTCTCATTTTCCAACAGCTCCGCCGCCGAATCTTCGAGCGTAATGTTTCCCGTCTCGATCACGTATCCGCGATCCGCAATGTTCAATGCCTGGTAGGCGTTTTGCTCCACGAGCAAGATCGGGTCCCGAACTTCTGGATTTCTATAATCACCTGGTAGACTTCCTCGACCATAACGGGGGCCAGCCCCAACGAAGGCTCATCCATGAGCAGCAATTTGGGATTGCTCATCAAAGCGCGTCCGATTGCCAGCATCTGCTGCTCCCCACCACTCAACGTGCCGGCCTCTTGCTTTTGGCGCTCTGCCAAACGAGGAAACATCTGAAAGACTCTGGCCATATTCTCTTTAGCCGAAGCGTTATTTTGAGGCAGGTAGGCTCCCATGTCCAGGTTTTCACGCACCGTCATGCTCGAAAAGACGCGCCGGCCTTCAGGCACCTGGCAGATTCCCAGCTCCACAATCTGATTAGGGGGCGTTTTTTCCAACGGGACTCCATTATAAATCACCGATCCGTCGGAAGGCCGTACCAATCCGGAGATCGTCTTGAGCAAAGTGCTCTTCCCGGCGCCATTGCTGCCGATCAGAGCCACGATTTCTCCCTGGTCGACATGCAGAGAAATTCCATGAAGGGCTTCGATGGCCCCGTAACGAACGATTAAATCTTTTATCTCAAGCATGGAGACTGCTCCGGTTCGCTTTTTGAAAGTAGGCTTTCCCCAGGTACGCTTCGATCACTTGAGGAGCATTCTGCACCTCGGTTGGCTTTCCTTCACATATTTTCTTGCCTTGGGCAAGCACGACCACGTAGTCCGCGATTGGCATGACTACACGCATGTTGTGCTCGATGAGCAAGATGGTTTTCTTCAGCTCCGTTCGAATCCATTCGATGAAGTGGGTCAGCTCCTGGGACTCTTTCAAATTCATGCCTGCCGCCGGCTCGTCCAGCAAAAGCAGCTTCGGCTCCGCCGCCAATGCCCGCGCCACTTCCACCCGGCGCTGGTCTCCATAAGACAGGTTTTTCGCATACCAGTCTTGTTTATCGGCCAGCCCCAACAAGTCCAGGTAATAACGGGCCCGCTCCTTCAGGAATTTCTCTTCTGCGCGGGTCTTGGGAAAACCAATCAACGCGTCCATGGCATTCGCCTTGCCCTGCGTATGCGCGCCGACCATGACGTTTTCCAGGACGGTCATACCCTGGAATAGGCGAAGCTGTTGAAACGTGCGGCAGATGCCCCGCTGGGTAATTGCGGGCTGAGGCAGAGAGGATATGCGTTCACCGCAAAAGATGATTTCGCCCTTAGAGACGCGATAGAACCCCGAAATGCAGTTGAACAGCGTGGTCTTTCCGGCTCCATTTGGGCCGATCATCCCCAGGATTTGCCCCTCGAAGATCTTCATATCCACGCTATCGACCGCCACCAACCCGCCAAAAATTTTTGATACCGATTGGATGGACATGAGTTCATTCATTGCTGCCCCCTGACGCTCAAGTCTTTCCGGCCAAACAACCTCCAGAGCGGCTCCAATGACAGATACACCTTTTGACGAGAAGTTCCAAAGACGCCCGACGGCCTGATAATGAGGAAAACCACCATCAACAGTCCCACGCCGGCTAAACGCAGGCTGGCAATGCCGATCCCATTCGTAAAGGGGCGTAGAATTTCAGGTAAGGCGCCGATCCCCATGCCGCCAACGATGGGGCCATAGATACTCCCAATGCCGCCCAAGGTGATCATCGCCGATATCATGATCGAATCCGTCATCTGGAAAGTGTCCGGGCTGAAAAGCGTAATCCAGGACGCGTAGAACACGCCGATGAGTCCCGCGAAGCAAGACGAAATACAGAAGGCCAGCACCTTGTATTGGTAGCTTTTTATGCCCATGGCACCAGCGGCTTCTTCATCATCCCGCATGGCCAGGCAGGCCCGCCCAAATCGGGAAAAAAGGAGACGGTCGATGCTCACGTAGGTGATCACCATGAGCCCCACGATCAGGTAGTAGTAGGGCACCTCACCCTTGAAAGGAAGGCCAAAAAAGGATACGCGTGGGATTCCCGGCAGGCCCATCGGGCCGCGCGTTATACTGCCCAGGTTTACCGCTAACAGGCGCACGATTTCGCCGAACCCCATCGTGACCATTCCCAGGTAGTCGCCGCGCAGGCGCATCGACATCAGCCCCAAAATCAATCCGGACAAAAAGGCGCATAGCCCCCCAATGAGCAGCGCCACCCAAAAAGGGGCTTTCAGGTTTAGCATCGCCAACGCCCCGGCATACCCCCCAATCGTGATAAAGGCTGCATGTCCCAGGGCCAGCTGGCCGGCGAAACCGGTGACGAAATTGAGACTCAATGAAAGCACGACCCATACCCCCAGGAGCACCATGACGTGCATAAGATAGGGTGAATGGACCAACAATGGAAGCAAAAGGGCCAGGACAAGCCCCAGAAAAACGAGAGAGATGCGGCGAGGTAGCCAGTTCATAGCGAACTCCTCTGTTCTTTGCGGATGATGCCCATTGGGCGGAAAAGCATCACCACGATCAGCACGGCAAATGCGATCGCGTCGCGATATCCGGATGTCAGGAAACCGGCTCCCAGGTTTTCCGCCAGCCCCAGGAGAAGCCCGCCCAGCATGGAGCCGGGGATGCTGCCGATCCCTCCGGTAACTGCCGCCACAAATCCCTTCAAGCCGGCCAGCCATCCCATCGTGGGATAAACCGCGCTGTAATAAACGCCATTCAAGATGCCCGAGACCGCCGCGGCGGCGGACCCGATCGCGAAGGTCGCGGAGATAGCCGTATTGAGGTTGATGCCCATCAGATAGGCGGCATCGGCGTCCTCCGAGCAGGCGCGGATGGCCTTGCCCATGCGCGTATTCTTGACGAACCACTGGAGCCCTAACACCAGCAGCACTGCCACAACCAGCATGAATATCTGCATGCCTGAGATCGTGGCGCCAAAGAAATTGAAGCGGACGCCTTCGAACAGGGCCGGCGTAGGCCGTGGCTCTGCGCCAACCAGGAATTCCATTCCATAAGTGACGAATAAGGAGACTCCCAAAGAGCTCATAAAAGTTGTAAGCCGGCTCTTCCCTCGGATCGGTTTATAAGCCAGTTTCTCCATAATGATTCCAAATATGGCCGCGAAGATCATCGCGAGCAAGATCGCCAGGATAAAGCTTGGCCACACGGGTAAAAATCTGGCAAGAAACAGCCACGAGAAAAAGGCGATGTAAGTCCCCACCATATACACCGCGCCATGGCCGAAGTTGATGAATTTAAGGATACCGTAGACCATCGTATAACCGACGGCGATCAGTGCGTAGCTCATCCCGATCGCCAGGCCGCTTATTAATTGTTGAAGGATCAATTGGGAAGACAAAGTCACCTCCTGGTATTTCAAAAACCAGCCTACTCATCGAATTGGAATTCGACAATAAAACGAAATTGGATCTCAATATAATCTCAAGCCCATTCCGAGGGCATAAATTCCGGGTCCACATCACCTGGCGATGTGGACCCGGAGAAAAAAGACTACTTTGTGTAGGCTACGAACTCACCGTCTTTAACGATAAGCTTCATGTACAGGCCTTCCTCAAACTTGCGATCCCTGTTCTCCAGGGTAATCAAGCCAGTCACTCCCTGTACGTCCTGGACTTTATCGGTCAGGTAATCTTTGACGCCGTCACGAGTGCAATTTCCGGCATCCAGGCCATTGAGGATCAAGACCATGCCATCGTAGGTGTACCCGGCGCCGTTGTTGGGGTCCGTGCTATTAGCGGCACGGAAGGCCTTGACGAAATCAGATACGTAAGCATCCTCGGATTGGACCGTGTAAGCCGCTACGGTACGAATGCCCTCAGCGGCGGACCCGGCCAACGTAACCAGCTCAGGGGCAAAAATGCCATCCGAGCCGAACAGAGGAACGGTCAGGCCAAGGTCCGGGGCCTGTTTCGCCCAAAATGCGGCGGCTTCATACTGGCCGAAAATGACGACGGCATCTGGGCTGGTGGCTTTAAACTTGCTAATAATCGCGCTAAAATCCTTTTGGGACATATCGATCGCCTCAGAGGCGACGATCTCACCGCCCAGATTCTTTACCTCGGGCGCAAATACATTGTACATACTGCTTCCATAGTCTGAATTCTCATAGAAGGAAGCCACTTTCTTGTACCCCTCGTCAGAAACGACCCATTTTGCCACGTACTTGGCCATCAGGTCGCCGGTAGGAACTACCCGGAAGGTGTAGGGCCCCGCATCGTGAATGGAGGGAGCTATACCGTAATAGTCCATCTGAACCACGCCCGTCTGATTGAAGATGGGCGCGGCGGCCAGGACTGCCGAGCTGTTCCAACCATGCTCAACCGCCAGGATGCCGTTGTCGGCAGCCAGTTGCGTCGCCACGTTGGCAGCTTCCTTCGGGTCGGCCTTATCATCGTACATTTCCATCTTGACTTTTCGCCCACCGCAAACCCCACCGGCGGCATTGCGCTGATCGACTGCCAACTGGGCGCCCTTCGAGGCCAGAATCAGGTCGGCAGACCCGGCTCCTGTCAAGGGGCCAACGAAAGCGACCCGGACGTCCTCGGTCGAAGCAGCCGGCGTATTCGATGCAGGCGCAGTATCCCCGGTTGACCCGGGTGTGGCCGTGGCGGCCGCCGAGCAGCCCGAAATTACAATAGAGAAAATCATCATCAGGCTGATGAAAATCCACATACCACGAGACTTACCCATCTCAGACATCTCTTAGACTCCTTGTTGTTCTATTAGATTTATGCTGGGTAGTTTCTACAGCAGGGCAGTTTGACAGTATCACCTCCTTCGAACCTTTCATCGATGAATAGCCCCAATCGTCTCTAGACCTTTGGGGGGAGTGTTATTGTTTATCCTTTCCAGATTGAAAGCACACAGGCGCCATGCTGCTTCATATCATAAGGAAGGTGACAGCCTCTATTTTGAAAAAACGCTTAATAAAAAACAGGATTCCAACTCTCTATTAACGTAACACAAAGAGAGTCAAGGACGCATAAAGGCGCAGTAAAGAAATCGTAAAGAATGCTCTGTTTAATTCACAACCGGAAGAAAATGCGCAGACTGGCTAAAGCTAACCCCCCATTGGCCAGGAAGCCGAAAGAATACACCCCCACGAACAGGTCCCCCCCTTTTGCCGCGGATAAACGCTCTGGCGCGGGGCCGTCCCAAGTGCCCCCACTTTTGAGACGGCCTCGCCGGGAAGGAGATTATAGGGCTCTGACTATGCTCATCCAATTCCTCTTTCCACGAAAGTGCCGTTGCGCAGGTCCGTGAGGGCTTGTTGGATCTCGGCCTGGGTATTCATCACGAATGGCCCGTAAGGGAAGATGGGCTCCCCAAAAGGCGCTCCCGTCATCAGCATGAAGCGCGCCATGGAATTTGAGCCTGCCCGCACGCGCACGTGATCGCCCTCTTCGAGCACCACCATGCGCACGGCCTGGACGAATTCCCCATTTCCGTCACCACCTGCGCCAAAAAATCCTTCCCCTTCGAAGAGATAGGCGATGGCGGCGTGTCCTTCTGGCACTGGCAAACAGATCTCCGCGTTAGTTGCGAGGGTCACATCCATGTAAAGCGGTTGGGCGGAGATCTCCTTCACGGGTCCCTGGATTCCCTCGTACTCACCCGCCACCACCCGCACCCTTACGCCCTCTTTTTCCGTCTCGGGGATATCACCGGATCTCACTTCCTGGTAGCGCGGCGGGCTCATCTTCACTGCCGCCGGCAAGTTGACCCACAACTGAAAGCCCACCACCAGCCCGCTCGGCCCTCGCCTGGGCATTTCTTCGTGCAAGATACCACGCCCGCTGGTCATCCATTGCACGTCCCCTGGGCCGATCACGCCGGAATTGCCAATACTGTCGCGATGGCGTACGTTGCCGTCCAACATATAGGTGACAGTTTCGATGCCGCGATGGGGATGGGTGGGAAAGCCGCGAATCGGGCCTTCGCGGGGATCGTTGAAAGCAAAATGGTCGAATAGCAAGAACGGGTCGAAGAGGTTCGCGCGATTGGGGCCGAAGGAGCGCCGCAAGAGCACCCCGGCGCCTTCGATCACAAATTGCGGCTCGATGATCTGCTTCACTTTACGGGAATCGTTTGTCATGCCGTTAAATCCTCAGAGTCTATTTGGATAATCATTGTCCTTATTATAACCAATATTCCGGCCTGCTTTCTCCCGCCGCCCAGGGAGTTTGCCCATGCGGCCGGGAACCTGGCATTCTCATCCCGGCCTACTGCACGGGGGTCTTGCGCGTGAGCGAGAAGACGCCCAACCCCGTTCCCACGGCTCCCAACACCAGCCCGGCTATCGAGAGCCAACCCGGCAGTCCGCCGGAAGCCCCCGCCGCGTTCGCTTTCGGATCGGGCGTCAATTTGGGGAATTCCAGGCTGTCCGCCGGCTCGACTTCCTCCGGCTGCACCTGGGCGTTTACCCCCGTTTCCGTGCCCAGCGAGCCGCTCAGCTCTACCGTGTACCGGCCGGGCACAGTCGGCAAGATGGGCGCCACGTACTGTCCGGGGGTGTCTTCCCCCAGGGGCTGAAGGATCAGCTCCTGGGTTTGGCCGCCGTAGGTCACGTCGACTTTCAGTCCGGAGATATCTACCGCCGCCTGATCGGCGGCCGGGCCATTCGCCGTGCCTGCGGACACGTTGACCACGATGGCATTGCGCTGCCCGACGATGGGCGGCTCATTCGCCCACCCAATCTCGACCTGGTAGCTCCCCACGGTGATCGTCTGGTGGGCCGAAACGGTTTGCGGCGTGATCAAGAGGCCGGCGAGCATCAAAACCAGCAAAGCTGCGATCGCTTTTCTATTCATCCAAATCCCTCCTGGAAAGGCTTGACACGAGTGAGATAAATTGGGATAATACTACCATAATTTATCAACTTTAGCCAGTTTATGATGAGCCTACTTTTGAACGAACGCCAGCGCCAGATGCAAGCTTATCTCCAGGAAAAAATGATCCTGTTCTTTCCGGAGATCCAGTCGCGCTTCGGCACCTCCCGCATGACCGCCCACCGCGACGTCGACCGGCTGGTGCAAGCCGGGGTCGCCGAGAAGATCCGCGGCGGCCTGCGCTTGTTTCCATCTGAGATAGCCGCTCACGTCGTGGCCGAGTGCGCCTACTGCCGCAAAGCGGTGCCTCCCCGCACCGCTTTCGTCATCCATCTGGCCAACCGGCAGCACATTCACGCCTGCTGCCCTCATTGCGGTTTGCTGATCCTGACCGAGCTTCCCGGCGCCGTTTCGGCCATGGCGGTCGACTTCATCCACGGCCATGAGGTCAACGTCAAACAGGCGGTCTTCCTGGTCGGCTGCGACATCCAGTTGTGCTGCACTCCCACCGTCCTCTGCCTGGGCAACGTCGAAGATGCCGCCCGCCTTCAGGCAGGTTTTGGCGGCCAGGTGCTGGCTTATGCCCAGGCTTTGCAATCCGTCCGAGCGGCGATGGATCTGAGTTCAGAATAATCCCCTGGAAAGCCATTTTGGGAGATTGTAATCAGGGGGTACATTCTATATAATCAAGGCGATTGCTATCCGATTTATCGGTTTTGATTGGGACTCAGGAGGATTGACGATGTCTGATAAGCCTAAGCGCGTTCTCATCCACGGCAGCGAACGCAAGCCGTTGCCGGGAGCGCACGCTGTTGGACCGATTCTAAAAGACGAGCGTTTTGAAGTCACCTTGCTGCTCCGGCCAAGGGCTTCCCTGAACGGCCTCTTGGCCAGCTCCGCCACCCGCGACCAGTTGCCCAAGAACCGCCGCTACATGAGCCGTGAAGAGTACGACGCCGCCCATGGCGCCGACCCGCAAGACGTTGCCAAAGTAGAGGCCTGGGCCAGAGAGAATCACCTGATCGTTATAGAGACCAGCACGGCCCGGCGCAGCGTGGTGCTCTCGGGCACCGCCGAGGCGTTCAGCGCGGCCTTCGAAACTACTCTTCAACAATTCGAGCACCCCGACGGCACCTATCGCGGACGGGTCGGCGGGTTGACCGTGCCCGAAGAACTGACCGAGATCATCCAGGGTGTGTTTGGGCTGGACGACCGTCCTCAGGCGCACACCCACTTCCAGAAACACAGGCCCTCCGGGGCCAACCAGCTTCTCAGCCAAGACGCCTCTTTTACCCCCGTACAGCTCGCCAAACTGTACGATTTCCCGGCGGGAGTGGACGGCGCGGGGGAGTGTATCGCCATCATCGAGCTGGGCGGCGGCTTTCGCCCCGCCGATCTTGATACCTACTTCACCCGGCTGGGGTTGCCCGTGCCGTCGGTCAAGGCCGTGCAGGTAGACGGCGGGAAGAACCATCCTACCAGCCCCGATGGCCCGGACGGCGAAGTCATGCTGGATATCGAGGTGGCAGCCGCCGTGGCGCCCAAGGCGCAGATCGTGGTGTACTTCGCCCCCAACACCGACCAGGGCTTTCTGGATGCCATCAACAGCGCTATTCACGACACGCTGAACAAGCCTTCGGTGGTCTCCATCAGTTGGGGCGGCCCCGAATCCTCCTGGACGCAGCAATCCATGCAGCAATTCGACCAGGCCTTCCAGGCCGCCGCCGCGCTGGGCGTGACCGTGTGCTGCGCCGCCGGCGACAACGGCTCTGGGGACGGGGTCGGGGACGGCCAGGCGCACGTGGACTTCCCCGCCTCCAGCCCGTTTGCCCTGGGCTGTGGGGGCACCCGCCTGGTCGCTTCAGGCAACGCCATCTCCAGCGAAGTGGTTTGGAACGAAAGCCCCAACAGCGCCACCGGCGGAGGCATCAGCAGCTTCTTCCCTGCCCCCGATTACCAGGGCAATACCAACAGCTCGTCCTCCAAGAAGTCCCGAAAAAATCCCCGGACGGGGCGTCCCGGATGTAGCCGGGGACGCCGACCCCGCGACCGGTTACCAGGTGCGCGTCGACGGGCAGGATTTCGTCATCGGGGGCACCAGCGCAGTAGCGCCTTTGTGGGCCGGCCTGGTCGCGCTCTTCAACCAGAAGCTCGGCCAGCCGGTGGGCTTCCTCAACCCGCTGATCTACGGATCCCTGGCGGGCAAGAGTCTGTTCAACGACATCACCTCCGGCGACAACGGCGATTTCTCCGCCGGCGCAGGCTGGGACGCCTGCACGGGCTGGGGCTCGCCAGAGGGACCAAGCTGCTCGACGCCCTGGGAGGCTGACGTACAGCAGCAGGTACTCAGCGTCAAGCTGCGCCGCGCGCTTCTTTCACCAACTGCAAGGCTTCGCGGGTCAGCCGGGTGATCTCGTCGAACCGGCCCGCCGCGATCGTTTCCTTGCGCGCCATCCACGAGCCGCCGCAAGCCGCGACGAAAGGCTGACCGAGGTAGCCCGCCAGATTTTGGGCATTGACGCCGCCCGTGGGGACGAAGCGCACGTCCCTAAACGGCTCGCTGAGCGCCCGCAAAGCCGCCGCGCCCCCTGACGCCTCTGCCGGGAAGAATTTGACCACCCGCAGTCCCTGCTTGCGGACCGCCATGATCTCGGTGGCAGTGGCCGCCCCGGGCAGGAGGGGGACGCCGCTCGCCAGGCACCAGTCCGCGATTTCTGCGTCGAAGCCGGGGGAAACAACGAAGCTGGCGCCCGCTTCCACGGCTCGTTTCGCCTGTTCCACGTCGAGGATGGTGCCTGCGCCGACCAGCATCTCGGGCAGGCCCCTGGCCAGGGCGCGGATGGCCTCGGCCGCCGCCGGGGTGCGCAAGGTGATCTCTGCCACAGGCAATCCGCCCTGCGCCAGCGCCTGCCCCAGGGGGAGGGCATCCCGAGTTCGTTCGATAACCACGACCGGGATAATGCCAAACGTCTCAAGCTGGTGTAAAATGTCCTGCATGATTTTCTCCTCACGCCCCTAATTTACCACGAAAGCGGAAAATGACCTCCATCCCTCCCTATATCGCCGACATTCTGGCCCAACCCCAGGCATTGAATGACCTCCTGGAGAATTTCGATCCTTCCATCTTAGAGCCACTCTCCCGGCGCCTGCGGCAGGGTGAATTCGATCGCATCCTCATCACGGGGATGGGCTCTTCATATAGCAGCGCCTATCCGGCCTGGATGCATCTCGCGCGCCTGCCGATCCCGATCATGCTGGTTCCGACCGCCGAGTTGTTGCACTCTGCCCTGGCCCAGGTCGGGCCGCGCACCTTATTGTGGATCAATTCGCAGTCGGGGCAAAGCGGTGAAATCGTGCGCTTGCTGGACGCAATTCAACCCGCTAAACCGGCCTGTACGCTGGCCTTCGTCAACGACGGCGCCAGTCCCCTGGCAAACCGGGCAGGCGTGGTCGTGCCCATTCGCGCCGGCGCGGAGGTTACGGTCAGCACCAAGACCTACACCAATATGCTGGCCGCCTTGACCCTGGCCACCGCCCAATTGCGCGGCGAGAGCCTGCGGGAAAGCCTGGAGGCGTTGCGCGTCGCCGCGGGCGAAATGCAAGCCTACCTGTCGGATTGGGAAGCGCGGGTAGCAGAGGTGGACGGCCTGATCGGCCGGGTGGAGCAGACGCTTATTCTGGGGCGCGGCTCTTCGCTGGCCGCCGTCTGGGTGGGCTCTTTGATCAACAAAGAAGCCGCCCGGTGCACCTTCGAGGGCATGAGCGCCGCCGATTTCCGCCACGGGCCGTTGGAGCTGGCCGGGCCTTCCTTACAGGTGCTGGTCTACGCCGGCGAGCCTTCCACCCGCTCTTTGAACCGCGCCCTGGCGCTGGAGGTGGTGAGATACGGAGGGAAGGCCATCTGGATCGCTCCCGAGCAAGACGCCGAGCTGCCTACCCTCGTCATCCCGCAAGTCGCCGAGCCGGCCCGCCCGCTGATGGAGGTGCTCCCCGTTCAAATGTTGACCATCGCTATGGCCCGCCGTAAAGGATTGGAGCCGGGTCGCTTCCGCCACGTCGGGAAGATAACCGCTCAGGAGTAAGCCGCGCCTGGATAATTCAGAAAATATGGACGTTTGTCAATTGACAGCCGGCTTTTTATGATATAGAATTACTTGTAATTACAACATTACAAGTTGGCTCTGGGTCATTTATCCGTTTGCAATAAACAATTGAAAATTCTAAAACCGTGGGAGGCCGCATGAGAAAGATCACAATGCTGGGAACGGGTCTCATTGGCAACTTCTATACCACAACCCTCCTGGGCAACCGAAGCGCAGATCAGATCGAAGTCGTTTGCGCCGCCACCGATCCGGAAGCTAAAGCGTTCGCCGAGAAATACAACATTCCGCACTGGACGACCGACATCGCCGCAGCCATTAACCATCCCGATACGGATCTGGTGGTGGTCGGGCTGCCCAATTTCCTGCATAAACAAGCGGTCTTGTTGGCTGCGCAAGCCGGCAAGGCCGTTTTGTGCACCAAGCCTTTGGGCCGCAATGCCGCCGAAGCCCTGGAAATGTTGGAAGCTATTGAAAAAGCCGGGGTATTCAACGGCTATCTGGAAGACCTGGTCTACACCCCCAAGACGCTCAAGTCCATCCAGGCCGCCGCCAACGGCGCGCTCGGCAAAGTCTTGTGGACGCGCTCCCGCGAGGCGCATGGCGGGCCGCATAGCGATTGGTTCTGGAACAAGGCTCTCTCCGGAGGCGGCGCCATCGTGGATATGGGCTGCCATTGCGTGGAGATTGGCCGCAGCTTCATCGGCAAGGGCGTTCGCCCCGTGGAAGTGGTCTGTTGGGCCGACACCCAGGTGCACCCCATCGATGCGGAAGACAGCGCTGTGGGCTTGGTGCGCTACGAAAACGGCGCCCTGGCCCAGTTCGAAGTGAGCTGGACCTTCCGGGGGGGTATGGATCTGCGCGATGAGGTCTCGGGCACCGAGGGCACCGTCTGGCTGAACCATTGGTTGCGCACCGGCTTCGAGATGTTCACCTCCGTCGGCCAGGGTGGTTACGTGGCGGAGAAAGCGGAAGGCGATACGGGCTGGTTGTTCCCCGTGGGCGACGAAGTGGCCGACCTGGGCTACGTGGATATGTTTGCCGACATGCTCGGCTCCCTGGAAAAAGGCGCCCAGCCCATGGAGACCTTTTACGATGGCTATATCGTCAACGCCATCATGGATGCCTGTTACAAGTCTATCGAGACGAAAAAATGGGAGCCGGTCGCGCTGGAAGTCTGGCGCGGCGCCGAGGGATTGGCAGAGAGCGCCCACCTGCAGGAGTATGACGCGCAATACTGGTTGATCAAAGAAGAAGTCATGCCCGATGGAAAGAAGAAAGTCATCCTGAAGGAAAAGAAAACTGGCTCTATTACCCAGCAATTCATTGGCTAGCCGCCGGCGATTTCTTCTTTCGTTCAATTTGAAGATTCGATTAAATCCAGATCGTCTGAAGGAGGTGGCTATACGAAAATCGATCATTCGGGCTGGCAAGTGTTTCAAATCCGACCATATACACATTTTCTGTAGGAGGAGATGAATATGACTGGCATGTCCAAGAAAGTATGGATGGTAGCCTTCACCATCCTAATTGCTGCATCGATGTTAGCCGCTTGTGGCTCCCCGGCCACGCAAGCGCCCGCCACTCAGGCGCCCGCTACACAGGCCCAGGCCACGCAAGCTCCCGTTGCTACGCAGGCCCCGGTTGCCACGCAGGCTCCCGCTGCCGTTGCCACCACGGCGCAAAAGAAATTCACCATCGGTATTTCCAACTCGTTCATCAGCAGCGAATATCGCACCCAGATGATCGACGAGCTCAAAACGGTCAACCAGGAATACATGGATCAGGGCATCACCAATGACCTGGTGATCGAAAGCGCCGACACGGATGTGGCCGGCCAGATCCAGCAATTGCAGAACCTGATGAACAAAGGCGTCGACGCCATCCTGGTAAACCCAGGGGATGTTAACGGCTTGAACGCCACCCTCGAAGAGGCCGTCAACAAGGGCATCATCGTGATTTCCGTCGACCAGGCGCTGAACGCCCAGGGCGTGTACGACGTTGGCATTGACCAGTACTTATGGGCCAAGACCTCCGCCGATTGGTTGGCCAAGAAATTGAACGGCACGGGCAATATCGTCGAGATCGAAGGCGTTCCCGGCCACCCCGCCAACGTTTTGCGCATGAGCGCGGTGGACGACGTGCTCAAGAATTACCCCAACATCAAGGTCTTGGGGAAAGACACGGGCAACTGGGATGAGGCCACCGGCCAGCAGGTTATGTCCCAATTCCTGGCTTCCTTCCCGACCATGGATGGCTACTGGACGCAGGACGGCATGGCGATCGGCGCGATGCAGGCCGTGATGGCCGCCAACCCCGCCAAGATGCCCCAGGGCGTGGGCGAAGGCCGCTGCCAGTTCTTGCAGCTTTGGAACGAAGAGCTTCAGCAGAATCCCAATTTCGAGTCGATCGCGGTCGCCAACCCGCCGGGTGTAGCTCCGACCGGTCTGCGCATTGCCGTCAACATGCTCATGGGCAAAAAGGTGGATACGACCAAACTGGGCGGCCCCTCCGGCACTCAATTCGTCATCCCCATTCCTGTGATCGTGACCAAGGATAACTTCCAGGAAGTCTACACCTCTCAATGCCAGAATAAGCCTCCGCAATACTTACTGGACGGCATCATGACCGACGCCGAAGTTCAGCAGTTCTTCGTGCAATAAGTTATGAACGTGTCGCTTTCTGCCCGAAACGTTGTCAAACGGTATGGGGGCGTGGTCGCCCTCTCCGACGCTAACCTGGAAGTTCATTCAGGTGAAGTGGTAGCTCTGGTCGGGGCAAATGGAAGCGGCAAAAGCACTCTGAGTAAGGTCATCAACGGAGTAGTTGTCCTCGATGGAGGGCAACTACTCCTCGATGGCAAGCCCGCCAATCTTTCTTCTCCACAGGTGGCAAGGAATTTAGGCATTTCCACTGTCTTTCAGGAGCTTAGCCTCATTTCCCAAATGACAGTTGCCGAGAACATCTGGCTTGCCCACGAGCCGCTTAAAAAGGGGGCCTGGTTGACGAAAAAGACATTCGGGTTCGAACTCACGAGCTGCTGGCCCTCTTCGAAGGCACCTTCAAGTCTAACCTTCACCCGGATGCTCCCGTTTATACCCTCCAGCCAGATGAAAAGCAGATCCTCGAGATCCTGAAGGCCATCAGCTTCAACCCGCGTCTCCTTATCCTGGATGAAGCTACTGCCAGTCTGGATAGCCGCCAGGTACAGCGCTTATTCAACCTGGTAGTGGAGTGGAAACAAGCCGGCAAAGCCATCATCTTCGTCTCCCATCGCATGGAGGAGATCTTCCGCATCGCCGATAATTTCTCGGTGCTGCGCAACGGCAAGACGGTTGGGGCAGGCTCGATCAAAGACATCACCGAAAACGACCTGGTCGCATTAATGGTCGAAGGCGCGGTTGCCACCAACGTGGTCAAGCGCGAGCGGCGGGTATCCCGGCAAGATGACGGGACTCATCCGCTGCGTTTGGAAATCAAGCATCTCCACACGGACGTGCTCGCCGGCATCGATTTGCAGTTGCGCGACGGCGAGCTTTTGGGCATCGGCGGGTTGAAAGGCCAGGGCCAGCGCGAGCTTTTGCTGGCCTTGTTTGGCGCTTTGCCTTATCAAGGCGAGATCAAGATTGCCGGTGAAACGGTAAAATTCAAGAGCCCGCGCCAGGCGATGAATAAAGGGATTGCCCTGGTGCCGGGCGACAGGGCCAAAGAGGGCCTGCTCTTCATTCGCTCCATTCTCGAGAATTTGTTCATGCCCTCCTGGAAGAATTATGGCTTCCCGCTGAAATTGGGCCGCGCGCGTGAAGATGGACACAAGATCGCCGGCAGCCTGAACCTGATCATGGCCGGGTTGGACGAGCCGGTCAGCAGTCTCTCCGGGGGCAACGCGCAAAAAGTGGTCATCGGTAAATGGCTGGCGCGCAGCCCGAAGCTCTTGCTATTGGACGACCCCACCAAGGGGGTGGACGTGGGCACCAAGGCGGAATTCTACAAGCTGTTGGCCGAGCTGGGTGACCAGGGCACGGCTATTCTGTTTTACAGCAGCGACGACGAAGAGTTGTTGGGCTTGTGCGACCGGGTGCTCGTGATGCACGACGGCCTGATCCACTCCGAGCTGAGCGAGGATACGCTGACGAAATCCAATCTGGTAGCCGCCAGCCTGGGCATCACCAATGGGAGCATACAATGAGCAGAGCTCGCTGGCAAGCCTTTTCCTATAGAAGCCCTTATCTGTTTTCGCTTTTCCTGCTCGTAGCTGTGCTCGTGATGAATTTTGCCTTTCAGCCCAACCTCTTCGAGCGCAGCACGCTGAACAGCAATTTGCGCGTGTTCCTGCCCATGATCCTGCTGGCAGCCGGGCAGACGGTGGTGCTTTTGGGGGGCGGCATCGATATCTCGACCGGCTCGATCGCCTCGATCGCCAACGTGATTCTGGCCACCCAGCTTGGCGCCCTGGCTTCCCCGGGCAGAAGCGCTTTGATCATTGGCCTGGTGCTGGGGGTCGGCATCCTTGCCGGCGCTATCAACGGCTTCTTTACCGCCTACCTGCGCTTGCAGCCCATCATCACCACGTATGCCACCAGTTTCCTGTACGCAGGCCTGGCCCTCTTTATTCTCCCGGAGCCGGGGGGCGCGGTGCCCAAGGCGCTTTCCACTTTTTATCGGGATACGACTCCGCTGGGCCTGCCGTTGGCGTTCTATATCATCGGGCTGATTCTGCTGGCCTGGTACCTGATCCGGCGCACTCGCTACGGGCGCTACCTCTTCGCCGTGGGCGGGCAGACCGATGCGGCTTACGAGACGGCTGTGCCGGTCAGCACTGTTCAATTCTCCACCTACGTCATTTCCGGCCTCATGGCTGCCCTGGGAGGCATTGCGGTCACCCTGCTCACCGCCTCCGGCAATGCTTCCGTCGGGGATGACCTCACGCTAAGCTCCATCACCGCCGTGGTCATCGGCGGCACGGCTTTGAGCGGCGGCGTGGGAGGCGTGGCCGGCTCCATCATCGGGGCCTTGATCCTGGGGCTGGTGCGCAATGTCATTTCCTTCGCCAACGTCAGCACCTGGTGGCAGACCTTCGTCAACGCGGCCATCATCGTCGTCGCCCTGGCGGCGCCGGGAGTCGTAGCCTTATTCCGGAGGCACCGCGCATGAAAAGGATTAGCATTTCCCCGCCCGTCGCAGCCGTTCTCCTGGCCATCGTGCTCTTCCTTTTGAGTGGCTTGCTCCCCAATGGGTTTGGCAGCAATGCGTCGGTTGCCCTGGCCGTAGCCTCCAACATCGCTCGTCTTTCGGTCTTTCTTGGCATCATCGCTGCCGGCCAGACTCTGGTCGTCATCAGCGGCGGCGAAGGCATCGATCTTTCCCTGGGAGCCATCGTTACCCTCACCGCTATCCTGGTCTACGTGATCGTCAACAAGCAGGATTCGATGGTCTTGCCCGCCCTGCTGGTGGCGTTGATCGTGGGCCTGGCCATCGGCTTCCTGAATGGGGTGGGCATCGCCTTCTTGAGAATTTCGCCGCTGGTGATGACGCTGAGCATGTCAGGGGTCATCACCGGCCTGATCCTCGTGGTCAATCACGGCAACGTGGTAGGCGCCGTGTCGCCGCTGATGACCCGCATCATCGCCCGGCCCCTCTTCCTGGGCATTCCGGGGGCCATCATCATCTGGATCGTGTTTGGTTTCCTGATGTGGCTGCTTCTGGAGCGCACCGTCTATGGGAAGCAGTTGTTCGCCATCGGCACCAATCGCATCACCGCCCGCTTGTCGGGCGTAAACGTGACCGGCATGGTCCTGTTCACCTATGCCCTGGCCGGCTTGTTGGCCGGTCTGGGAGGCTTCCTGGTGGTGGGCAACACCGGGGTAGTCTTCATCAAGCTCGGCGATCCTTACGTGTTCCCCTCCATCGCGGCCGTGGCCGTCGGGGGCACCCTGTTGTCGGGTGGAAAGGGAAGCTACTTTGGCACCATGGCCGGGGCCCTGGTGCTGACTCTGATTACCAGCCTGCTGACCACCATGCAAATGCCCGATTCGGTGCGGCGTATGGTGCTGGGCGGCACGCTGCTGGTGCTGATCTCCATTTATGGCCGCCAGCGCGGGTTCAGGCAATAAAAACGATAGAAAGGGGAAACCATGAGTAAAATTGTCAAAGTCGGTCTGGTGGGTTCGGGCTTTGTGGGCGATCTGCACGCCTATGCCCTCAAGCACTTCGTGAAAGACGCCGAGGTCGTCGCCGTCGCCTCGCCCCACAACGCCGATAAATTCGCCAAAGAACGCGGCATTCCTTACGCCTTCGACGACTATCGCAAAATGCTGGAGATGCCAGACCTGGATGTGATCAGCATTGGCGTGCCCAATGATTTGCACTGCGAGATTACCCTGGCCAGCGCTGCGGCCGGCAAGCACGTCATTTGCGAGAAGCCCCTGTGCGTCACTCTGGCCGAAGCCGATCAGATGATCGCCGCCTGCCGGCAGCATGGGGTGCTTTTGCTGTACGCCGAGGAGCTGCTCTTCGCGCCCAAATACGTGCGCGCCAAGACGCTGGTAGACGAGGGGGCCGTGGGAAAGCCGTTCCTGGTCAAACAATCCGAAGAGCACAGCGGGCCGCACATGCCCTGGTTCTGGGACGTGAATCGCTCCGGCGGAGGCGTGATGCTCGACATGGGCTGCCATTCCATTGAATATACCCGTTGGGTATTGGGCAAGCCACAGGTCAAGAGCGTCACGGCTTACATGGACACCTTCGTGCACAAAGACCGCACCCAGGGAGAAGACCATTCCTTCTGCATCATCGAGTACGAAGACAACAAGGTCGCCATGATCGAGGACTCGTGGGCCAAGGGCGGCGGCGTGGATGATCGCGCTGAGATTTACGGCGATAAGGGCCACACGCGCGCCGACCTGCTGCGCGGCAGCTCCTTGTTGACCTTCAGCGAGGAAGGCTACGGCTACGCCGTGGAGAAGGCCGGAACCACCAAGGGGTATACTTTCACGATGTTCGAAGAAACCTGGAATTACGGTTTCCCGCAGGAGATGCAGCACTTCGTCAATTGCGTCCTGGGCAAAGAAACGCCCGTGGAGACCGGCGAAGACGGTCGCGAAGTGTTGAAGATCATCTACGCCGCCTATCAATCGGCAGGCGAAGGGCGCAAGGTGGCCTGGCCTTACACGCCTCCCACCGTCCGCAAGCCTATCGATCTCTGGAAAAAAGGATAAATATGGCAAACGCTTTATCTAGCAAGACCATCACGTACCAACAACTGGCCAAGGTCATCGACCACTCCTTGCTTAAGCCGGAGCTGACCGAGGCCGATGTGATCGCCGGCTGCGAGCTGGCCCAAAAATATGGCGTGGCTTCCGTGTGCGTCAAGCCCTGCGATGTGAGCCTGGCCGTCCGGTTGCTGGCCGGCTCGGACGTGGCCGTCGGGACGGTGGTGGGCTTCCCGCACGGCAACTCGACCACGGCCGTCAAGATAGCCGAGGCCAAACAGGCCCTGGCCGACGGCGCCGTCGAATTGGACATGGTCATCAATATCGGCGCGCTGCGCTCCGGGAAATTCGACTACGTCCAGGAAGAGATCCATGCTATCGTCGAGACGGCTGCCGGGAAAGCCCTGGTCAAGGTCATCCTCGAGAACGCCTATCTGACCGACGATCAAAAGGTGGTCGCCTGCAAGCTCGCCGAAAGAGCCGGGGCCGATTTCGTAAAAACCTCCACCGGATTTGCGCCCACCGGGGCCAAGGTAGAGGACGTAAAGCTCATGCGCCGCTCGGTCAGCCCGCATATTCAGATCAAGGCTGCCCACGGTGTGCGCACCTTGCCCGCCATCCTGGAGCTGATCGACGCCGGCATCACTCGCTGCGGCGCCACTGCCACGGCCACCATTCTGGATGATTTCGAGAAGCTCCACGGCAAATAGAGAAGAGGAAAAGATCATGAAACTCGGACTTTTCAGCGCTCCGTTTCCCCAATGGTCTTTGGAACAGTGTGCGGAATTCGCCGCCGCTAACGGCTTCGAGATGCTCGAGATCGCTTGTTGGCCGCACGAAAAGGCCAACCGCCGTTACGCCGGCGTCACGCACATCGACGTCGCCTCCCTGGACAAAGCCGGGGCCGGGCAAATCCGCGCCCTGTTGCAGGGCAAGGGCCTGGGCATCTCTTCCCTGGGCTATTATCCCAATCCGCTCCACCCCGACCCCGAGCACCGCGCCCAGGTCATTGACCACCTCAAAAAGGTCATCGAGGCCGCCGCCTTGCTGGAAGTGCCCGTGGTGGGCACCTTCATCGGCAAGGATAAAGACAAGACCGTGCCCCAAAACCTCGAAGAATATGCCCGCGTCTGGCCGCCCATCGTCAAGTTCGCCGCCGAGCGCGGCGTGAAAATCGCCATCGAGAACTGCCCCATGCTCTTCTCCTACGACGAGTGGCCCGGCGGCAATAACCTGGCCAGCACGCCCGCCATTTGGAAGAAGATGTGGGAGATCATCCCGGACGACAATTTTGGCCTGAACCTGGATCCCTCCCACCTGGTCTTGCAGATGATCGATTACGAGCGCGTAGTGTATGAGTTCAAGGATCGCATCTTCCACGTGCACGCCAAGGACCTCCAGATCGACCGCGAAGGGCTGTATCAGAATGGCGTGCTCTCGCAAGGCATGGGCTGGCAGGTGCCGCGTCTGCCCGGCCTCGGCGATATGGACTGGCCCCGTTTCTTCAGCGCCCTCTACCGCGTGGGCTACGATTACGTGGTCAGCATCGAGCACGAAGATCGCGCCTTCGAAAAGACCGAAGACCTGGTCAAGCGCGGCTTCTTGCTGGCGCGGGACGTCTTGCGCCCCTACATCCAATAAACGAGGCGAGATGGAATTGTTCGTTGGCGTAGACCTGGGTGGCACGAACCTGCGCGCCGGATTGGTGGATCTGGACGAGGGGTTAGTTTTGGAGCACCGCTCCGTCCCCACCCTGGCGCGGGAGGGGCACGCTGCCGTTATGCAGCGCATGGCCGATCTGATCCTGGACACCATGACTGCCGGCGGCCAGGATCCATCCCAGGTCAAAGGAGTCGGCATTGGGGTGCCAGGTGTGTTGGATTTGGAAAGGGGCCTGGTGCTGTTCCTTCCCAACCTGCCCGGTACCTGGCCGAAAGTGCCCTTACAGGCTACAATTGCCCAAAGAACCGGCTTGCCCGTCTTTCTGCTGAACGATGCGCGCGCCATCACCTATGGAGAGTGGAAGTTCGGCGCGGGCCGGGGCGTCGACACCATGGCCTGCTTCACCCTGGGCACCGGCGTGGGCGGCGGTTTGGTCGTAAATGGCAGGCTGTACCTCGGCATCGGCGGCACGGGCGGAGAATTGGGCCATCAGACCATCGACGCCCACGGGCCGGTGTGCGGCTGCGGCAACCGCGGTTGTCTCGAAGCCTTTGCTTCCGGCCCGGCCATCGCCGCCCTGGGCGTGAAGGCCGTCATGCAAGGGCGCACCACCACCCTGGGCAAGCTGGTGGACTACGACCTGAATCGCATCACGCCCGAAGTGATCTGCCAGGCTGCCAGGCAAGGGGATCGCGTGGCCAACGAGATTTACGCGCAGGTGGGTGGCTACCTGGGGGTCGCCATCGCCAACGTATTGGTATCCATTGGCCCCCGCAAAGTGGTGCTGGCCGGAGGGGTAGCGGCGGCCGGCGACCTGTTGCTCGATCCGATTCGCAAGACGGTTCATGAGCGCGTGAAGGTAGTCCCCCTCGATCAGGTTGAAGTGTGCATTGCCAGCCTGGGACCGAATGCCGGGGTTTTAGGGGTAGCTTTATGGGCGTGTCAAAGCTTACTGGAGAGGAATCAATAACTCTATTTTGAGCTGGAATAACCTATGGCTTCAGACCTGAGATCGTTCAATTCGTTTCACTCCAGTGTGGGCCAGGACGAGCCCTACGCGCCGAAGTATTACCGCTTGAAACGCGTTCTGCGCGAGAAGATCGGCGAGCTTCAAGCCGGCGACCCCATCCCTTCTGAAGCCGAATTGTGCCAGGAATTTGAAATCAGCCGCACCACCGTGCGCAAGGCCCTCAATGATCTGTCCCAGGAAGGGCTGATCTACACCGTCCAGGGCAAGGGCACCTTCGTCTCTCCCAAGAAGCTGCGCTCGACCTGGGTGCAGCAGAGCGGCGGTCTATACGCGGATATGACCGAACGCGGTTTTAAAGTCAGCATGCGCGTCCTGGAAGTGAGCGTGATCCTGGCAGAGGAGAATATCCTGCAAGAATTGCGCTTGTCTGAGGGAGAAAACGTCGTCAAATTGATCCGCTTGCGCTTCATCGACGGCAAGCCCTTCGATATCGTCACCAACTATATGCCGGCGCGCCTGTTCCCGGCACTGGAAAATGAAGATTTTGCGAACAATTCGCTCTATTCTATTCTCAAGAGTAAGTACAACGTGCAATTCGAGCGCGGCGTTCGCCTGGTAGGCGCCGGTTCCTGCCCCCCGGAATGGGCCCGGCTGCTCGAGATCAAGCCGAATGCGCCCATTCTGATCACGCACAGCACCATGTACGATAAGAACGGAGATGCCGTAGAGCACGGCCTGGTCTATCAGCGTAGCGACGTAGCTGAGGTCGTGATCAACGTCATTCCGCACTGAGATGGATTTAGCCAGAGCGTTCTTCTGGCGTTTTTCGTGAATTAGCTTGTAATGACAACATTACAAGGTTTTGTCCCTTGGAAAGAGGGTGGCTATGAGCGCTCGAATCAATCCTGCTTTGGCATATCTCGACAAATCGGCGGCCATTATCGAGAAAATCTCCAAGACCCAGATGGAACCGCTCGAAAAAGCGGCGGAGGTCTGTGTCAACGCCATCTCGAAAGGCGGCCTCGTCCACCTGTTTGGGACGGGCCATTCCCGCATCATGGTGGAAGAAGTCTTTCCCAGGCACGGCAGCTTCCCCGGTTTCCACCCCATGGTCGAGCTGTCTCTCACGTACCACAACCCGGTGGTCGGGCCGAACGGCCAGCGCCAGGCCATGTTCCTGGAGCACATCGAAGGGTTCGCCAGGGTCATCCTGCGCAACTTCGTGGTCAGGGAGCCGGATTGTTTCCTGATCTTCTCCAATAGCGGCGTCAACGAAGTCATCGTGGACATGGCGCTGGAGGTCAAAGCGCGCCAATTGCCCGTGATCGCCGTGGTCTCGGTCGAGCATAGCCTGGCCTCGCCTGCCCTGCACAGCTCCGGGAAAAAGCTGATGGATGTGGCCGATATCGTCATCGATAACTGCACCCCAGCCGGCGACGCCATGGTGTACGTCGAGGGCCTATCCGATCCGGTTCGACCCGGCTCGACCATCGGCGGGGCGGCCGTAGCCAACGCGCTGAAATGCCTGGTCGCCGAAAAGCTCACCCGGCTCGGCCAACCGCCCATCGTCCTCACCAGCGCCTATTTCATCGGCGCCGAAAAGAGCGCCGAGCAATTCGAGCGTTGTTACGACGATTATCGTGCCCGCGTCCAGCGCGTGTATGGCTGTGAGGATTGAGATGCCCCTGCGCCTGGATCGAAAAATTGCCATCGTGACGGGAGCCGCCAGCGGCATTGGGCGCGCTACGGCTTTGTCCTTTTCTGCCGAAGGCGCCAAAGTGGCCGCCCTGGACGTATCCGCCGAGGGCCTGTCTGAAACGGTGGAGCTGGCTCGCGGGGAAGAGATATTCCCGCTGACCGTAGACCTGGCTCGCTCGGAGGAGGTCCAATTCTCCGTTCAGAAAGTGCTCGCCCATTTTGGAAGCGTGGACATCCTCTTCAACGTGGCCGGCGTGAGCGGGCGGCGTTGGGGCGATGGCCCGGTGGCCGATTGCACCGAGGAAGCCTGGGAGCAAGTCATGGCGGTCAACCTCAAGAGCCAGTTCCTGACCTGCAAATACGTGCTCCCCGTCCTGCTCAAGGCCGGCCGCGGCTCGATCATCAACCTGTCGTCGGTGCTGGGCCTGGTGGGAGGCGACCAGGATTTCGCCACGCACGCCTACGCCGCCAGCAAAGGGGCCATCATCAGCCTGACCCGCGCCATCGCGGCTTATTACGCCAAAGACGGCATTCGCGCCAACGTGATCTGCCCGGGGCTGATCGCCACGGCCATGAGCCAGCGGGCCCAATCCAGCCCGCACATCCGCTCGCGCCTCTCACAGCTCCAGCCCCTGACCGGTGATTTCGGCGCGCCGCAGGATATCGCCCACGCGGCGCTCTACCTGGCTTCAGACGAGGCTTCCTTCGTGACCGGCGCGGTCTTGACCGTGGACGGCGGCTGGACGGTGCTTTAGCTATGGCGTCCCTTATTTCATTTCATTCCCCTCATTAAAGGAATTCATCATGGATCATCGCGAACGTGTCCTCGCGGCTGTCAGCCACGCCACACCGGATAAAGTCCCCATTGCCATCGGCGGGAGCGCCTATGGCATCACCGACCCGCTTTACTTCGAGCTTCTGAGCGCGCTTCATCTGGGCGGCCCGGTAGAGCCGTTTCGCAGCCGCATGGGGCACACCATCAACTATTACGACGAGCGCATCCTGGACGCTCTGGACATCGACGTGCGCTACGTCGATTGTGGCTTCACCGATCTGGGTGGGCCGTCCAAAGGCGGTGGGGTGGACTCGTGGGGGGTGCGCTACGATCAGAGCGGCATCTACCTTTCGCCCGTGAGCCACCCTCTCAACGCGGCCACTCTCTCCGATCTGGAGGCTTATCCCTGGCCGGAAGTCGAGAAGTATTTTCGCCGGGAGGAGTTACGGGAGCGAGCGCGCTTCTTGAAGGAAGAGACCCAATATGCCGTCGTCGGGCGCGCCTTCGATTCCTACGGCCCCTTCGAGCGCTCCTGCTCCTTGCGACGCACGGACCAATTCCTGGTCGACCTCGGCACCAACCCGGAATTCGCCCTGGGGCTGATCGATAAGGTCACAGACGTCCACTGCCGCCTGTTGGAGCTGGTTCTCGACGCAGCCGGTGATTATCTCGACATCCTCGAGCTTCCCGGCGACGATTACGCCGCCTTGCGGCCCATCATCTCTCCCAAGATGTTCGATCGCTTCTTTGCGCCTGCCTGGCAGCGCATCATCGGGCTGATCAAGTCCGCCGCGCCGCATTGCAAGATTCTGTTCCATTCGGATGGCAACATGGAAGTCTTTCTGGGCCGCCTGGCCGACCTGGGCGTGGACATCTTCCACTGTCTGGAGCCTATGCCCGGCGTGGACATGGCCAGGATCAAGGCCCTCTATGGGGAAGAACTCTGCTTTTGGGGCGCGATTGACATTAAGCGCGCCCTCCAACAGGATGAAGCTACCGTGGAGAAAGAGGTAAAGAGCCGCATTCTCCAGTTGGCGCAAGGCGGGGGCTACGTGCTTTCTCCGGCCAACCATCTCCAACCCGACGTACCCGCTCGCAACGTGATCGCCTTGTTCGCGGCGGCTCGCAAATATGGCAGCTATCCGTTAGACGCCCAGGCGCTGTCGAGCGAATGAGCCTGAGAAAAGAGGAAAAAATGGACGACATCATCAAACAGCTTCACGCGCACATCTTGAACGGCGATCTCGACGAGACCGTGGCGACGGTGCAGGCCGCCTTGGAGCAGGGCCTCGACCCGGCGCTCGTGCTGAACCAGGGCATGATCGCTGCCATGCAAGAGGTAGGCAGGCTATTCGAGGAGGGCGAG
Source organism: uncultured Chloroflexia bacterium (assembly GCA_963702935.1). GTDB lineage: Bacteria > Chloroflexota > Anaerolineae > Anaerolineales > Anaerolineaceae > DAOTWA01. The sequence continues at coordinate 3,913,900 of OY969772.1, read as the reverse complement.
TATTTCGTGCCTGAAATGCTCATCGCGGCGCGCGCCATGCAGGCCGGCCTGGCATTGCTCAAGCCGGCCTTGAAGCAGGCCGACGTGAAAACCACCGGCAAGGTGCTCATTGGCACCGTCGAGGGCGACTTGCACGACATCGGCAAGAATCTGGTGGCCATGATGCTCGAGGGGGCCGGTTTCGAGATCAAGGACCTGGGGATCAACGTGCCCGTTGGGAAAATGGTCGATGCCGTCCGGGAAGAAGCGCCGGATATCCTCGCCATGTCCGCGCTCTTGACCACTACCATGGTCAACATGAAAGCCGTGATCGATGCCTTGGAAAAGGCCGGCCTGCGCGAGAAAGTGAAAGTGATCGTGGGCGGCGCGCCGATCACGGACGCGTACGCGGCCCAAATCGGCGCGGATGGCTACGCTCAGGACGCCAGCCGCGCAGTTACCCTGGCAAAGTCCCTGGTGGCTTAGCCGGTATGCATCAAAAAAAATGGAGGACCTCATGCAAGAACGACCTCTACGCACCACGGTAATTGGCAGCTATCCGTTTCCCTCCTGGCTGGAATTTGCCAGCCAGCATCTGGACGAGTTCGGCACGGCGGAGGTCGCCGAGTTACAGGAAGACGCCGTCATCGCCGCCATCCATGATCAGGTTCAGGCCGGCCTGGACGTCATCACCGATGGCGAACAATCTCGCCTGGATTTCAACCTGTCTTTTTATGGGTATTTGCAAGGCATCCATCCCCCCGAGCGCCCCGTGCGCGTCTTTGGCGCGCCGGCCCACGACCAGCGCGCCAAGAATACCATCGTAGATGAGATCGCCGCCCCGCGTGGGCTGGGCGTGGTGGACGAGTACCAACGCCTCGTCCGCCTGGCCCCGCCTGGTCCGACGCTCAAAGCCAGCGTGCCGGGACCATACACCCTCAGTGGGCGTCTGGTTCCCAACCAGCGCTACCCGGATCGTTACGCCATCACCGAAGCCCTCATCCCCATCGTCAGCGCCGAGCTGCGCAGCCTGGTAGCAGCCGGCTGCCGCGAGATCACCGTGGACGAGCCTTCCATGAGCTGTTACGCCTACAAAGAAGACACGCGCCGCTTCGTGGATATCTTCAACCGCACCGTGGCTCCGGTGGTGGGCCAGTGCCGCCTCTCCACGCACCTGTGCTTTGGCAACTACAAGGGTCACGCGGTCGGCCCGCGCCAGTACGCGCCCATGTTCCCAGACTTCCTCGAAATGCACGTGGACGAAACCCACCTCGAAATGGCCAGCCGCGAGTTCTCCGAGATCGAGCTGATCGCTCCCGTCGCCGAGGCCAAACACGTGGCCGTTGGCATCGTGGACGTGAAGAGTTACTACGTCGAGACCCCTGGGGACATCGCCGACCGCGTGCGCCTGTGCCTGAAATACGCTCCCGCCGAGCGCCTTTCCCTGGCGCCCGATTGTGGGCTGAGCCAGACCGCCCGCTGGGCGGCGCGCCAGAAGCTCAACAATATGGTGGCCGGCGTGAAGCAGGTGCGAGAGGAGCTTGGCCTGGCATGATCGAACCCTTTTTGCAGGACGACGCTTTTCTGGAGGACGTCCGCCGGGCCGCCGCCCGGCCCGAGGAGCTGCACCTGTGGTGGCTGGGGCAGAGCGGCTTTCTGGTTCAATGGCGCTCCCGCCACCTGCTCATCGACCCTTACCTTTCCGATGCGCTCACCAAGAAGTACGCCGGCACGGACAAGCCCCACGTGCGCCTGACCGCGCGGGTGGTGGCGCCCGAACGCCTGGATTTCATCGACGTGGCCGCCTCCACGCACAATCACACCGACCACCTGGACGGCGAGACCCTCATCCCCCTGCTGAGCGCCAACCCCGCCCTGACGGTGATCGTGCCGCGCGCCAACCTGGCCTTTGCCGCCGCCCGTCTCCAAACCACCCCGGATCGCCTGACCGGCATCCGCGTGGATGCCGATCCACTGACGGTTGGCTCCTTCTCCTTCCAGGCCATCCCTTCCGCCCACGAGGCTCTCGATCAGGACGAGAACGGCGACTACCCCTGCATCGGCTACATCATCCGGGTCGGTTCCTGGACGCTCTACCACAGCGGGGACGCCATCCCCTACCCCGGCCTGGTCGAGCGTCTGCGCCGCTGGTCGATCGACGTCGCCTTTCTGCCCATCAATGGGCGCGATCCGGCGCGCGGCGTGCCGGGCAACTTCACCGGCGAAGAAGCGGCCCGCCTGGGCAAAGACATCCACGCCGGCCTGGTCGTCCCCTGCCACTACGAAATGTTCGCCTTCAACACGGCCTCGCCGGAGGGCTTTGTCGCCTCGGCCCAGGCCATCGGGCAGGCGCATCACGTGTTGCGCGCCGGCAAGCGCCTGAGCTTGTGAGCTTCGCCACCTGGCCGGCGGCCGGCGCTACTCTCCCGGCTCCTGGCCCAGAACGTAGCGCTGCATCCAATCCAGCAAGGCTTCGTTCTGCGCACGGCGGATGAGCGGCTCTCCGTTGACCGAGCCCAGGTGCGCGCTGTTGGGCAGGCGCAGCATCTCCACCGTGCAGCCGCTCGCCTTGAGTGCGGTGTAAAACTGCTCGGACTGCTCGGCCGGACAGCGGTAATCCGCCTCGCCTTGAATGAGCAGCGTGGGAGTCTGGCAGCGGTGGGCGTAGGTGATGGGCGAGCAGCGCCGGTATACCTCCGGGATCTCGTGGGGCATTCCGCCCAATTCCTCCGGCACGAACCACGGGCTGATGTCGCTCACCCCGTACAGGCTGACGAAATTGGTGACGGGGTTCTCCGGCACGGCCGCTTTGAAACGCTGTGTCTGTCCCACGATCCAGCAGGACAGGTTGCCGCCCCCGGATAGGCCGCACACCCCCAGCCGCTCCGCGTCGGCCAGGCCCCGCGCGATGGCGTAATCCACCCCTGCCATCAAATCCAGGTAATCCAGGTGGCCCCAATCGCCGATGATCTGGGTCGCGAATGCGTCTCCGTAGCCGGTGGAGCCGCGCTGGTTGACGTACAACACCCCGAAGCCCGCCCCGGCCAGCAGGTGGAAATTGGAGCAGAAGATGTGCCCGAAAGCCTCGTGCGGCCCGCCGTGGATGTACAGGATGGTGGGATAAGGCGCCTGGCCGCCCACCGGCTGCATGTACCAGCCCTCCAGCGGAACGCCATCTGCGGCTGTGAAAGCCAGGGGTTCCACCTCCGGGAGCGCCAGCTCCGCCAGCAGGTCCGCGTTCAGGTGCGTCAGCCGGCGCTCGTTCGAGCCATCCGCCGCCGTGTAATACAGGTCGAGCGGATCGTTCGTCTGGCTGGCCGCGAAGAGCAGGCCGTCTCCCTGCGTATCCAGTGGAAAGCAGGCGCGCTCTCCCGCCGCCACCGGAGACCAATCCTCGGCGCCGTCCAGCGCCACCCGGTACACGCCCTGGATGCCCCCCTGTTGCACCTGCACGAAGGCCCACGGCCTTTTCCCCAGGATGACCCTGGGCATCTCGATCGACATCAAGGGCATATCCCCTTCCAGGGCGCCTCCCAGGTGGGCCTTCAGCCCGGCCGTACGGCACACCGGCTGGCCTCCCTGGCGCGCGATCACCCACAGGTTGTCTTTCGAGCCGATGGGCAGACCCAGGGGGTTGCCCATGAACGCCACGCGCTCGCCGTCCGGCGTCCAGGCGGCGCTGGTCGCATAGCCCCACTCCTCCACCAGCGAGCGCTCGCTGCCCTCTAGCGTGGCTATGCGCAGACTCGGGAAGAGCCGGAAGGAATCCGGGAACATGCTGACCGTGTACAGGAGCTCCTTCCCGTCCGGCGACCAGGCCGGAGAGCCGATCATACACCCGTTGTGCACCAGCCGCCGCGGCTCGCCCCCATCCAGAGACAGCACGTACAGGTCCTGGAGGGCGTTCTCCAGGGGGCCGATACCATTGAAGCGGTAGATGTGCCGGGTGACCCGGTAAGGCTTGCTATAATCGACGAGCTCTTGCGGGCCGGCCGTGAACGCGATGCTGCGGCCGTCTGGCGACCAGGCCGGCCCTCCGCCCACGCCCTGCCCCAGGTGGGTCAGCGCCCTGGCCTCGCCCCCGTCCACCCGCAGGGTGTAGAGCTGGGGTTTGCCCGTGCGCGTGGATAGAAAAGCGATCGTTCTCCCATCTGGCGACCAGGCCGGGGAAGCGTCCACCGCCTCACCCCAGGTCAACTGGCGTGTTTCGCCATCTTCCAGAGAGAGCAGGTACAGCGCAGAGACGTCTGCCTCGCCCCCTGCGCCGGTCTTCTCCGTGTGCGAGACGGCGTATACCACCCGCTTCCCGTCCGGGGACAGCCTGGCGTCCTGCAAGAATTTGAAACGGAACAGGTCCCTCGGGACTGACCGGGCGTAAAGGCTCTTTAGCATTATTCATCAGATGATCTCCTGAAAAAAGTTCCACCATCTCCCTTCTCCCCCTGGGAGAAGGGCCGGGGATGAGGGTATGCGCGCGGGGATGAGGGTGCGCGCACCGGAGCGAGGGAGTACGCACTGGGATTAGGTATACCCCTGGGATGAGGGAGGGCACGGGGCTGCGCCCTGCGGATCGCCAACCCCGTGCCCTTTTTGGACATCCTCCTACGAAATACCGCCCGCGAGCTTACTGCTCGATCCAGACGTTATTGGCTTCCGTGGTGATGTTCTCGAACCAGTTCAGCGCCTTGAAATCGTGCACCTTGGCCGAGAATACATCGTATGCCTGGAAGAAGCCCAGCGGCACGTCGGGATAATCCTGGAAGATTAGATCCGTGGCCTGTTTCAAGGTCGCGTCACGTTCCTCTGGGTCGACCTGCGTGTTGGCCTGATCCAGCAACGCGTACACGTCCTCGTTGTGGAATCCGCCTGCCGCGCTCATTCCCGTTGCTCCCCAGTAAGTATTCAGGCCGCCGTCGCCGGCGAAGCCCATCCACGCTACTGCGTCCGTCGTCTTGCCGCCCGTGTAATCGGCGATCCAGGTTCCGAACTCCACTGTGTTCAGCTTCACGTCCATGCCCGCCTCTTGCAGTTGGGTGACCACGGCCGTCATCACCTTAGGCATGGGATCCAGATTCCAGGCTTCGATCTCGAAGGACAGGGGGGCGCCGCCCTTCTCCCAGGTGCCGCTGGCATTCTTCGCCCAGCCCGCATCGGTCAAGAGCTGCTCGCTCAGCGCCAGGTCGTACTTGAAATACTTGTCGCACAGATCGGGATCATATCCGGGGACACCCTGCCCGGCCGTACCGCAGCCGCCGACGGCCAGGCCGCCGTAGACTGCCTGCATGATTCCGCGCCCGTCGATGGCGTGGGCAATCGCCTCGCGCACGTTCTTATCGGCGAAGAGCGGGTTGCTCAAGACGAGCTGCAAGTTATACGGATTGGGGTTGGGTTCCGGCACCAGCACGAAATCCGGGTTATCCTGGAACTGCGCGAACTGTGTGGCCGACAAATTCCAGAGCTGCTGGACTTCCCCGGCTTCGAGCGACATGGTCGCCGTATCGTCGTCCGGGATGATCTTGAAGACGATCCCATCCAGGTGCGGCCGGATGTAGTAATTCTCATTGCGCACCAGCGTCACCGAGTTGTCCGGCTTGTACGACACGAACTTGAACGGCCCGGAGCCGATGGGGTTGGATCCCCATTGATCGCCCAATTGCTCCACGGCCTCCTTGGGCACGATTCCCGTGCTGCTGAGGCCACGCCCGGCGGTGAACAGCAGGGCATCCGGAGTCTTGAGGTGCAGCTTGACCGTATGGGCATCCACCGCCTCCACCGAGTTGAAAGTGGTGGCCAGGTCGGCGGCTACCTGCGTGCCTTCCAGGTTGATCATGCGGTTGATCGAATACACCACGTCGTCCGCCACCACCTCGCGGCCCTGCCCCTTCGGGAACACCGGATTGTCGTCCTGGAAAGTCATGCCCTCGCGCAGGTGGAACACGACCGTCTTGCCCTCATCCTGGTAATCCCAGGAAGTCGCCAGGTCCGGGATGGCCTGGTTGTCCACCACCCGGAACAGGAAGCTGTAGATTTGCGAGGCCACGTGGAAGGAAGGGTCGTCCGCGATCAAAGGCGGATCGAACTGCACGACCCCCGACTCGCGCAGCACCAGCGTCCCCCCGTCTTGCGGCTCCAGGTTGGCTTCGGTGGGTTGGATCGTGGGCGTCGGCAGGGGCGCCGCCGTGGGCTCCGGGGTAGCGGATTCGGCGGCCGTGGGCTGGACCGCCGGCGCTTGTGTTGGGGTTGCCGCCGATTGGCAAGCGGTCAGCAAGATCGCCAGGCTGGCGATCAGGCTGAGGATGGTCATACTTCTGTGTTTCATGATGTTCTTCTCCATTGGCTTTGGTTGGTGCGACTGTTGATTGAACGCAGGTTCCCGGACATTCTCGCCGGGGACGAGCAAGATCGAGGATGTTCACCCGTGAATAGACGATGAGTTTTCGAATAACCTTCCCTTCCCCTCCCTATGCGCATCAGAACTCTCTGGATATTCGGATCGAAGGCGTCTCGCAAGGCGTCGCCGACGAAATTGATGGCGAGCACGGTGACCATGATCGCCACTCCCGGCGCGATCGACATGACCGGCAGCGTGCGCAGGTAGGGCTTGGCGTTGCTCAGCATGGAGCCCCACTCGGCCTGTGGCGGCTGCGCCCCCATTCCAAGGAAGCTCAGCCCGGAGGCCGCCAGGATGGCGTTGGCAATCCCGAAAGTGGCCTGCACGATGATCACCCCCAGACAGTTGGGCAGCACGTGGCGGAAGATAATGGCGCCCTGCCGCACCCCGATGACGCGCGCGGCCAGCACGTAATCTTCCTCCTTGACCGACAGCACCATCCCGCGCACCACGCGCGCGTAATCCACCCACACCACGCCCGCCAGCACCAGCATCATGTTCAACAGGCTCGGCCCCAGGATGGAAACCACCGCGATAGCCAGGATCAAGAAGGGAAAAGCCACTACCACGTCCACGATGCGCATGATGATCATGTCCACCGTGCCGCCGAAGTAGCCCGAGACGGCTCCCAGCACCACCCCGATCAGGATGGCGATGGATTCGACCACGAAGCCCACCGTCAGCGATACCCGGCTGCCATAGATCAGGCGGCTGAGCACGTCGCGGCCCAGCTCGTCCGTGCCCAGCAGGTGCGTCAGGCTGGGAGGCTGCAAATGCCCCTTCAGGTTCATCTTGATGGGATCGTAGGGCGCGATCCACGGCGCCAGGATCGCCACCAGCGCCAACGCGCCGAGTAGCCCCAGGCCAAGCATGGCCGCCCGGTTGTGACGGATCTGCCGCCATTTGCTCAGCCAGGGGCTGGCCGGCGCGTGTGCTTCGAGGGTAGGAACGTTCTGCGCTTCTAATTCCATGAGAATCTACTCGTAACGGATGCGTGGATCTAAAAAGCTGTAAAGGACATCGACGACCAGGTTGGCCAGCATGAACACCAGGGCGAACACCAGCACCGTGCCCATGATTACCGGGTAATCCCGCCGCAAGACAGCGTCGATGGCCAACCGCCCCACCCCCGGCCAGGCGAAGATCATCTCGATGATGACCGCGCCGCCCAGCAGGCTGGCGAACTGCATTCCCAGCAGGGTCACGATGGGGATGAGCGCGTTGGGCAAGGCGTGCCTGGCGATCACCACTCTGGGATGCACCCCCTTGCTGTGGGCAGTGCGCAAATAATCCTTCTTGAGCACGTCCAGGATGGAGGAGCGCATGATGCGCGAGTTCAGCCCGATGATGGCCAGCGCCAGGGTCAGGGAGGGCAGGAACAGGGAATTGAGCCGCGTCCACAAGGGGCCTTCGCCCCGTCCGGAGAGAGGAAACCAGTGCAGCCACAGCCCGAAGATCAGGATCAGCATGATCCCCAGCCAGAAGCTCGGCATGGACACGCCGAAAAGCGAGGTGCCCATCAGCACGTGGTCACCCACGTGCCCCGTTTCAGGCCCGCGATCACCCCCAGCGGGATCGAGAACAGGATCACCAGGATCATGGCCGAAGCGGCCAGCTCCAACGTAGCCGGGAAACGACTCGCAATTGCCCGGGTCACCGGCTCCTGGGTGGTGAGGGACGTGCCCAGGTCGCCGTGCAGCAAGCCGTTCAAATAATGCAGGTATTGAACGTAGATCGGATCGTTCAGCCCCAATTTCTGCCTGAGTTGCGCGATCCTGGCCGGGTCCTCTCCCGAGAGCTTCAAGCCATATTGAGCCGTGATCGGGTCTCCCGGCGCCAAACGGATCAGGGAAAAGACCACCAGGGTGATGCCGAAGAGCAAGACGGGGACGAGAATCAAACGCCGCGCGATGTAATGGAACATAATGTCGCCTGTAGGTACTCTTTCGTTCGCTCAAACGCAGAGCGTGGCGGCAATCCATGCGCTGCCGAGCTGCACGCGCACGAGCTTTTGAATCGGGATCACCTGATAATCCAGTTGGGCTTCGAGCGCCTGGGCTTCCTCGTCGAAGGCTGCCTCCGCCGCTTGCAGCGCCTGCGCCAGGCCGGGGGTCTCGCCGCTGGCCTCTATCTGGGCCGCGATCAGACGCCTCAACATGCCCATCCCCAGCAACTGGTAGAAGCGCCTGATGGACAGGTTGTCGAATTTTTCGGCCACGCTGGCCGCCTGGTTCAAGGCTGGCTCGTTCAGGGCCCAGTTCTCCTGGGCGTTGAGATAGTCGCCGTTGAAGTTGAGGTTCGTGGCCACCGCCTCTTCGAAGGGCGAACAATGGGTCAACTGCTCCCGAATGCCTTCGAACAGGCCCTTTTGCCATTCCAGGTTGCTGCGCGTGTGCCTCAAGTTCTGCAAGATGGCCTCCCTGCGGGATATGTCCGCCGGCGAGGTGTCGTGGATGGACGGGTTATAGAAATAGGGCATCTCGCACACCAGGAAGAAGGGATCGCAGAAGCGCCGGGCGTACTCCAGGCTGCCCGCGCCTTGCCGGAATGACAGAGTTGGGTCGGATTGGGTATTCTTCGCCAGGAAATCGTACAGGTCCGGCGTGGTCAGCGAGGAAAAGATGGCCTTCGAATAAGGCACCGCGATGGGCACCTCCGGCTCACCTAGGTGCAGCGGCAAGCCCTGGCTCTCCACCAGCGCGTAAAAGGGAGCGTAGAACTGGGGAGCCGGCCCGGAGAGGTACGCGTAGACCCCGCCGAAGCCCGAATTGTGCAGCGAGTAAATGAAATCGGGCCGGATCTGCTCGATAGCCGCCATCAACGCCCGCGTCTCCGGCAGTGGGGTATCGAAATGCAGCGTCTTGTAGTCGATCGGGAAGGTCCATTCCACCTGCTCGTGCGAAGGGGGGCGATAGAAGTTGCGCGCGTAATTCGTGATCGTAAACGGGCCTTTGAACCAGCCCTCGTTGAGCCGCGTTCCGTCCGGGTCCACGCATTTGAGAATGTACCAGGTGTAGCCCGATGCGGTGCGCAGCTCATCGTCCTCCGCCAATCGCGCGGAAAGATATTCGAGCATCAGGCTGCCGATCGGCTCGTTGGGATGCGGCATGGCGAACAGCAGCGCCTTTTTGGGGCCGTTTCCGATCTTGAGCGCGCGGATCGGGTCTCCCCGGCGCGACTCGCCCAGGGGGAGCACTTGCACGGCCTGCGGGTAGCGCTCGGCCAGGCGTTGGGCGCTGTGGTTCAGCTCGTCGACCGTCATGAAGGTTTGAAAATCAGGGACGTTGCGAATTAAAGCATTGATTGAGTCAGATTCCATGTGTGCCTCTATCTGGCTTTGGAAGGGTGAATATCGGGTTGAATCAGAAGTGGGAAGCTTGACCCCGTCAGCTTGCGCCATCCAAATCAAGGATAGAATCCATCCCCTCCAAATCGAGTATACGAAATGGAGCCAAAATAAACGATAAGCTATGCTCTTTGCGAAACAGTAAGCGGAGCGAATTATTAAGGGCGAATTGTAATATAGATTTCACGAATAAACAAGAAGATAACATTAAAAATGACAAACTCGTGAATTGGCGCGCATAAAAAGGCAGGGAAGCGGGCGCCTCCCTGCCTTCGTTGCGGCCTATCCTTCGTTTGGCCTGGCGCTTATCCGCCCGTCTGCCGCAGGAATTGCATGTAACGGCGCGTGCGCCGGTCGCGGCCCAGAAACACGTCTGCCATGAGCAGCGCAGAGCGCAATTGGGCGTTGGTCGGATCGGTGATGGGGCTGTTCAGCCCTAAGGCCGCTGCGACCATGAGAAAACCGGCGTTGATCGTCGGGCGATCTGGCATTCCGAAGCTGACGTTGCTGGCGCCCCCGGTGATATTATTCCCCGGGAATTCGGCGCGCAACCGGCGGATCGTCTCCAGGGCCACGTGGGCCGCCTGGTCGTCGGCTCCCACCGTCATCACCAGCGGATCGAAGAAAACGTCCTCTTCTTTCACGCCGGCGCGCACGGCGGCCTCCAGAACTTGATGGGCGATGCGCAGCCGGTCGTCGGCATTTTTGGGAATGCCCTCTTGCCCCATGCATAACACGATGACGGCCGCGCCATGTTCGGCCACGATGGGCAGATTGGCAGCCAGGATCTTTTCCTCGCCGCCGATCGAATTGACCAGGGGCCGCCCGGGGCAGACCCCCAGAGCGGCCTCTAATGCAGCCGGGATGCGCGTGTCGATCGAGAGCGGTACGCTGACCGCTTCAGAAACGACGCGCACGGCTTCGGGCAACCAGGTCGCTTCGTCGATGCCCTTGCCGCCCACGTTCACGTCGATGACGTCGGCCCCTGCTTCCACTTGCCGTTTTGCCTCGCCGGCAACGTAGCTCCAATCCCGGTCGAGCAGCGCTTGCCTTAGCTTGCTCTTGCCGCTGGGATTGATGCGCTCGCCGATGATCCGCATGGGGTCGGACGGTTGGATCTCTACCGGGCTGCCCGTTCCTTGTAAAATAGTGCTCATAACGCTCCTGCCCGGCTACTTCTGGCGCGCCTTGAAGATCACGTCGGCTTCCGGCTGGCCCTTCAGCCATTCTTCGAACGGCTGATAGGCGGGCGGGGTGACCTGAATGGCGTCCAGGTTCTCGGCCAGCGGGTAGCGCCCCAGCTCGTGCACGGCCTTGACCGCCGTGTGGATGTTGATGGAGGGTGAATTGGAAGGGATATTGCCGATGTTGAAGATAATCGCTCCGCCGGGGCCCAGGATCTTGACCCACTCGCGCACCTTGGCCACGATCTGTTCCGGCGTACTATCCCGCATGAAACGCCCGTTGAGGCTGACGACGGCCGTTTGCTTGGCTCCCTCCTGCCCATGTGTCAGTATAAATTCCTGCAACCAGTTCATGTCCCAATCCTGGGTACGGCCCATACCGATCAGCAAGAAAGCCGGAAGGAGCTTTAGCTCGATCTCCCAGCACTTGAACATGACGTCTTTGTCGAATTTCGAGGGGTCCTCCTCACAATAATCGGTGGCGGCCAGGCCGGCAGCAGCCATCAACCCAAGCTCGGTGTGAGCGCGTGCTCCCAGGCGCTGCGCTGAAGGCACTACCCATTCTTCCACCAGCTCAGGCGTCAGGTTCGGAAAGGCTGCCCACGCGTCCGCGCCACTGGTAAGTTTTACACCGGCCTCGGCCTGCGCTTTGAGATAAGGGAAAATGGCCTGATTCTCGGCGTAATCGAACAGCTCCTGGGCAAACACCTTGTCCCGCTTGATCGCCCGCACCGCCTTGGGGTATCCCATGGCCTGGCACAGGAAACTGAAGGGGGAGCAGAAGAACCCTCCGGAAAGCGGTCCCGGGGATTTCTCGCTCAGCAGGCGGCCTACTTCCGCACCCATGGCGATGCGGCCCTTGGTGGGGTCCAGCGCTCCCAGGCGATCCAGGTCGGCCGGGGTTTTGATCAGGGGATCATTGGTGTCCACGGTGGGCATGGCGTTGTCGCTGTAGATCATCTTGCCGCCCAGGGCTTCCACCTCGAAGTTGTAAGCGTCACCAATGGCCGTGCAATTATCAAATCCGTACCAGCGCTGCACCGCCATCTGCGCGTCCACCAACAGCTCCGCGTCCCAATAGAACTTGCGCGCCGGCACCCTGGCCACCGTCATGCAGTGGTCGTGGCTTTGCGGCCCCATGAAGGGGATGCGAGCCGCAGGCTGGTGCATCATCGTGGCCAGCAAGCAGTCCAGTCCGCTTTGAGTTGTTCCCGTAGTTTGAGCGGTCATGCCTTCACCTCCATCAGTTGGCGAGCTTTCGCCAACGTATCCAGCGCGTCCTTCCCCCAGGCATCCGCCCCCACTTCGTCCGCGAATTCCTGGCTGGTGGGAACGCCGCCAACCAACACCTTGACCGAATCGCGCAGGCCCTGCTTCTCGAGCTCGGCGATCACCGCCTTCATCTCCAGCATGGTGGTCGTCATGTAAGCCCCCATGCCCACGATGGCGGGCTTTTGCTCCTTGACCGTCTGGATGAACGTGTTCAGGGGCACGTTGATGCCCAGGTCGATGACTTCGAAGCCCGCCGAGGTCAGCATGGCAATCACCAGACTCTTGCCCAGGTCGTGCATGTCGCCTTCCACCACGCCGATCACGATCTTGCCGTTGGTTTGCCCTCCCCGCGTCTTCTTCAATTGAGGCTCCAGGGGCGCCATACCGGCTTTGAAGGCATCCGCCGCCAGGATGACGTCTGGCAGGAAATACTGGTTGGCCTTCCACAACTCCCCCGCCTTCGTGATCCCGGGTACCACGCCTTGCTGCAGAATCTCAAGCGGCGGCAGTCCAGAATCCAGCGCCTCTTGCACCAACTGGCCGGCCATGTCGTCTTCGCCTTCGGTCACGGCCTTACTGATAGCTAGATACTTTTCTTCCGACATATCTTTGCCTCCATTAACAGCATCCATTCCGGTTAGCTACGCGCACAGTCCGCCTCCGCCGTTGAGAGCGGGAGGCGAACGCCCTGTGCGAAATACCGATTGAAGCCTGGAACCACGGTTAGCTCCAGGTACTCGATGCGCTCGGCCAGCGCCTGCGCCCGTTGGCGATACTCGCTGGAAGCCAGCATCATGCACGCCCCACTGCCGGCGGCATTGCCCACCGCGTGGATCTGCGCCAGGGGAATGTCCGGCAGCAAGCCAATGCGCACCGCGCTGGCCGGGGCCAGATAACTGCCAAACGCCCCGGCGATCACGATCTCGTCCAGGTCGCCGGCCTTCAGCCCCAGGTGGCTCAACAGGATTTCGATCCCGGCTCGCATGGCCCCTTTCGCCAGCAGGATCTGGTCGATGTCGTGCTGGGTGATCGTGACGGCCCGCCGCCCATTTTTACGCTCTGCCAGGATATAGATGGGGGTGCCGTCCTCCTCGATCTGGATGCCGGGCGTCTCGGGACTCATGCGCCCGCGCTCGTTGATCAGGTTGGCCCGGTGCAGCTCGGCCACCGCGTCCAGGATGCCCGAGCCGCAGATGCCCACCGCCGGCCCGTCGCCGATCACGTTGCAGCGCGCCAGGCCATCCTCTCCGATGGCTACGCGCTGGATGGCCCCCGGCGCCGCCCGCATCCCATGCCGGATGTGCGCGCCTTCGAAGGCCGGTCCGGAGGCCGTCGAGCATGAGACGATCCGGCCCCCGGCTTGCAGGGCGATCTCTGTGTTCGTGCCGATGTCCATCCCTAACCGCACGCGCGTATCCTCGCCAAAGCCCGCCGCCAATAAAAAAGCCAGATGGTCCGAGCCCACGAATCCGGCGATGGGCGCCGGCAGGTAAACGCGCGCTCCCGGCGCGGCGCGCAGGCCCAGCCGGTCGGCTTTTACGTCCAGCGCCGAGCTGAGCGCCGGCACGAAGGGAGCCACTGCCAGCGGGCGGGTGGGGATATTGGCGAAGAGGTGGTGCATGGCCGTGTTGCCCACCAGGCAGGCGTCCAGCAGGTGCTCTGGCGCCAGGCCCTGTGATGCGCCCAGCTTGACTGCCGCTGTGTTGATCGCTTCGATCACTTCCTTTTGCAGCCGCTCCGCGTTGTCCGGGTCGACCATCACGGCTTCCAGCCGCGACATGACGTCTTCCCCGTAGGGGATTTGGGGGTTCATCACCCCCGTGGTGGCCAGGGTCTGCCCGGATTCCAGGTCCACCAGGTAGCAGGCCAGCTTGGTAGTGCCCACGTCTACCGCCAGCCCAACAGAATGCGGCATAGCTTGCCCAAAAGCCGCGATGATCTCGTTGCCCCTGAGCGCCAGGTAGACGTGCCAGTCTCCCTCGCGCAGGGCCAGCCGCAGGCTTTGCAGCGCGGGCAGGTCGGCCCAGACCCCCTCGATCCCATGCTGTTGGCGTAAGGCGTCGGCCACCCGTTGCAGATCGGCGGTCTGGTCTTCCAGCGAGGGGGGCGCCACCCTCAGGGGCAGCACCCGCACGCTCGGCGCCGGGGCGAAGCCGGAGACGACGCCTTCCGTCTGAATGACCTGGCTTTCGGTTTGTGAGATGGCCGGGATGTAAACCAGTGTGTTTGCCGAGACGATGGTACGGCAGGCCAGCCGCCACCCCTCGGCAATTTGTTGGACGCTGAGATGCGCCTGCTCTGCCCCACTGGCCGGCTCGGCGAGCGGCTCGACGCGCACCAGGCACTTGCCACAGATGCCTTTGCCGCCGCATTCGGAGCGGATGCTCACACCCGCCTGGCGCGCCGCCTCAGACAGGCTGAGCGGTTCCTGGCATAACAATCTGACACCTACTGGCTCAAAGTCGATGGTATAGGTCATAGGAAGGACTTGTCGAGAATACGGTTTGAATGATTTAAATCATAGACCTTCTTGGGAAGATAGTTTGTCGTCTGGACGACATTATGGGGGGATTAAACATTCCACCCCCCTTTCCAAGGGGGGCAGGGCTAACTCTTAAGCTCTCGAGGAGTCCTTTCGGCATCCCCCCTTTCCAAGGGGGCCAGGGGAGATTCTCAGGCTCTCGAGGAGTCCTTTCGGCATCCCCTCTTTCTAAAGGGCAGGGGGTGATTCTCTGTTCGGGGAGTCCTTGCGTTACCCCCCTTCCTAAGGGGGGCCAGGGGGGATTTTGCTTATCCGCTCGAATGCAGATTCATCAGCCGCCAGGCCAGCTCTACCGCGCGGTGCGCCGAAGGCTCATATCCATCCGCGCCAATATCTTCGCTCAGCTTCTGCGTCACCGCGCTCCCCCCGATCATCACCTTGACGCGCTCTCGCAAGCCCTCCTCGGCCAATGCGTGCATGACCTTGGGCGGCTCTTGGGCCGTAGTCGTCATGAGCATGGACATGGCCAGAATTTGTGGCTTGTAACTCTTGATCGCAGCCACAAACTGGTCGGCCGGCACGTTGGCTCCCAGATCGATCACGTGAAACCCCCTGGCCTTGAGCAGCATGGCGACCATCGTCCTGCCGATGTCGTGAATGTCCCCATACACCGTCCCGATGACGATGGCGCCCAGGTAATCGACCTGCCGGTAAGTCTTTTCGATTTCGCCCTCGATGATGGGCAAGGCGGCCTTCATGGCGAAAGCCGCCAGGATGACGTCCGAGACGTCCATCTTGCTGCGCGCGTACAAACGATCCACCTGGCGCATGCCGCCGGTCAGCGCTTCGAAGGCTTTGACCGAATTGATATTCTTGCTCTTCGCCTCCAGAGCATAGCGTTTGGCCTCATCCTCGGATCCATCCGCAACCGCCTGTTCCAGGTTATCCAGGATCTCAATTTGATCCGGCGGGATGATGAAGAAGCGCTTGCCTTCCTTCCACAGGTAGCCCTGCCGCCTCAGCTCGCTCAGGCAAGCCGTGATCGTGGTGCGGTTGGCCGCCACCATCTCGCTGATCTCTTCGTGGGTAATGTCCAGGTTGATCTGGATGCCCTTATCGGTGACGATGCCGTGCTCGTTGGCTATCTTGATCAAATTGGATTTGACGCGTTGTTGCACGTCCAGAAAGCCAAAGTCGCGCACTTTGCCGGCCAGCAGGCTGACGTCTTGCGCCAGTCTTTTCATCACGAACCGGGAAAAATGGGCGTCCGTTGCCAACAGATGCTCGAACTCCCCCGGAGTGATGGTGAAAACCTCGGTGGCTTCCAGCGCTTCGGCCAACGCCTCGTGGTCATTGCCGAGCAAGAAAGCCTCAGCGCCGGTCAGCTCCCCCGGCCCGAGGACGTCGTAGGTGTAGGTCCTGCCGTCCTCCAATACAGAAGAGACTTTGATGGCCCCGCTCTTGACCACGAAGACATTCTCGACCGGCCCGCCCTGCCAGAAGAGCACCTGCCCTTTCGTGTAACGCCGAAGATGACCGATTTGATGGGTCTCGATCAGTGCCAGCAAGTCTACGTCAGGGGCTTTCTCGTCGTGATGCGCATTCCCGGAGACCACCATGTTTTCACCTCGATCATCTAACAATTACTTTACCTGGGTTGTGCTATTCTCGCGGAAAAGTGCTCGTATCGAATGACCTCCCCTGGCGGCACGACGATGAACTCCTCTTCGTCCCACGGCCCATCGATCATCTTTTTTACCAGGTCGGCCGAGCCTTCGATCTCTTCGTAGCGCAAGCCAAATCGCTCGGCGGTGCGCTTCGCGTAATCGCGGTAACGTTCCAATTCATACTGGCCGGTGTTGATCAGCGCCAGCCGGGTATAGTTGTGTAGCATCAAGTGGATGATGCGCTCGGCGCGCTCCACACCGCGTTTCGCCGCGATGCGTTCGTATTCCTCAAAAGGACCGTCGCCGGACTCGATCCAGCCCTTGGTCAGGTAATACGTGCCGGGCTGAGACCGAAATTGTTGCTGGTAAGCTGAGCACGAGCCCAGAAAAATTGCGATGCAGTCGTCCACGCGCGGCACCACCAGCGTGCAGCCTGTCGCGTGGATGCCGATCACCCCTTGCGAGCACAGACCATAGCCCAGGATGATCGTATCTGCCCGGCTGCTCTCTGCGTCAATGGCCTCCTGCAGCGCCTGGCGGAGTTTGGCCGGGTCAGTGTGCAGGCCAAAATCGAGCACCCGGTAGCCCACCTCAGGAGGCAGCAAAGGCAGCATTTCTTCGATGACCGTGGCGCAGGCAATCACAATCTTTCGAGTTTCATTCATACTTCATCCTTTAGGTGCCAACAATAAAAGCCAGATCTTCCGATCTCGAACTATTTTAGCACCATTGATGCCTTTTGCGCCTGCACGTAATCTTGCTATAATTCTATTAACCCATTCAAGAGAAGGCGAATATGAACCTGACAGGTCTCCATCTACTGCTCACTTACCAGTGCACCCTGGAATGTGATCACTGCTTCGTTTGGGGCAGCCCGGCGCAAAGCGGAACCATGACCCTGCCCGATGTGCGCCTGATCTTGCGTCAGGCCCGCGACATGGACGCCGTCACCACCATCTATTTCGAAGGGGGCGAGCCGTTCCTTTACTATGCCCTCCTGCTTGAGGCCGTTCGGGAAGCCGCCGGCCTGGGATTCGCGGTGGGCATCGTGACCAACGCCTATTGGGCAGCCTCACCAGAGGACGGCCTGGTGAATTTAAAGCCCTTTGCCGGATTGCTCCAGGACCTCTCCATCAGTTGCGACCTGTATCACTCCAACGAACCCCTCTCCCGGCAAGCCCGCAACGCGGAAGCCGCCGCCAGGGAGCTGGGCATCCCGGTTGGGATCATCTCTGTCGCCCAGCCTGAAGCAGCCGAAGCTTCTCCTTCGGCCGGACAGCTTTCTGCCGGGGAACCCGGCGTTATGTACCGGGGCCGGGCCGCCGAGAGCCTGGCGAGCCGCGTCGCCGGCCAGCCCTGGGAGCGCTTCACCACCTGCCCGCACGAAGACCTGCGCGAGCCGGGTCGCGTTCACCTCGATCCGCTGGGCTACGTTCACCTGTGCCAGGGCATCTCTTTGGGCAATGTCTTCCAAACGCCGCTCGAGCCGATATGCGCGCGCTACGACCCCGAAGCGCACCCCATCACCGGGCCCTGTTGCGGGGCGGCCCCGCCGGCCTCATTCGGGAGTTCGATCTGCCGCACCAGGAGCATTACGCCGACGCCTGCCATTGTTGCTACGCCGCCCGCCAGGCGCTCCGCCCGCGTTTTCCCGACATACTGGTTCCCGATCAAATGTACGGGGCGTAAAGCGCACCTTCTAACCCCACGTCCTGTTGAGCGGTAGCGAAACATCCCGTTCCCCCTATACAGCCTGGTGCATTGCCAATCAGGCTTTACTATGAAGCGGTTCTTTTGTTAACACATCATAAACGGTCGCTGCCTTACATAGACGTGAGCCTTGCAGCCCCTGGCAGCCAGGTATTCCCCCCGGCGCTGCGCATTATACTTGAGCTTCCAGCCGCTTGATCTGTTCCAAAATAAACGCTCGTTCGGTCTGGTTTTGCGAAAGATCCAATGCATGCTGGTAGGCTTCACACGCCTGGTCCGGCTTCCTCATGCGTAGCAGCATATCGGCGCGCGCCAGATGGAACGGAGGATAGCCGGCCAGCTCCACGGTTAGCTGCTGAACAAGCGATAAGCCCTGCTCTGGACCGGTAGCCATCGATACACTCACTGCTTCATTGAGCCGGATGATCGCCGTATCAATGAAGCGCCGTAGATGCTCGTACAGCCCAACGATTTGCCTCCAATCGGTCTCCTCCGCACTGGCAGCGCTCGCGTGGAGCGCGCTTATCGCAGCCTGGATCTGGTAGGGTCCAAGCTGACGCATATAGAAAGCTTTCTCGACCAGCGCCAGACCTTCCTGGATGTTGCGCTGATCCCAAAGCGAGCGGTCCTGCTGGCCTAAGAGGACCAGCCGGCCGGCCGCGTCCACTCGCGCCGTGCGGCGCGAGTGATGTAATAGCATCAGCGCCAGCAATCCCAGGACCTCGGCATATTGTTCCTGCGGCACATCGGTCTGCTCCCTGCGAATGAGACGCTCCAGCACCCGGCACAGATAAATCGCCTCACTACACAACTCCTGGCGAATCAGGGCGTCGCCCGAAGTGGCTGCATAGCCTTCGGTAAAGATCAGATAGATGACGGTCAGCACGGAATCCAACCGCTCGGCTAAGAGATGCCGGGGTGGGTTGTAGTAAGGGATTCCAGCATCCTTGATCTTGCGCTTGGCGCGTACCAGGCGCTGGGCCATGGTTGGCACGGGCACCAGGAATGCCGCGGCGATTTCCGTGGTGGTCAGGCCGCCTAAGGTATGCAGGGTCAGGGCAATCTGCTGATCGGCGGGGAGGGCCGGATGGCAGCAGGTAAAGATCAGTTTCAATTGCTCGTCAGGGATCTCGTCCTGCTCCTCAATCGGGGGAGCGGGCAGCACGGCCTCAAGCTCCTCCGGGGCGACGTCGGACGGGCGCTGCCGGCGGATGCGGTCGATAGCTTTGCGGCGGGCCGTGGTGGTGAGCCAGGCGCCCGGCTTGTTGGGAATGCCATCACCCGGCCAGTGCTCGATGGCGGCGAGGAACGCATCCTGGACGGCTTCTTCGGCCAGGTCAAAATCGCCCAGCCAGCCGATCAGGGTTGCCAGGATTTGCCCGTACTCCTGGCGGTGGATCCGTTCAATGAATTGAGGGGTGGTCTCGTCGCGCATACAATAAAAAGAGGTTGAGGCAGCGGTTTACCCAACGGCTGCCTCAATCGGATTATCTGTTAACGTGAGTACGGGTTAGGCGGGCAGGCCTGCCAGGACATCTCGGCCTAACGACGGTTTCTTGGGCTGGCGGGCATAAGCAATCAGTCCGCACAGCAAATTGACTACAAAGTTGCGCACGCTGCGGTGACGGGAATGCTCAATTTGGGAGATATTTTTCAATTGATCAATCACCGATTTCAACAATGGCCCGTTTGCGCAGCAGCAAGCGATCCGTCAAAGTCATCGGCAGGCGATTTTTGGAGTTGTTGCGCAGCTTAGTGATCAAGTCCAGTCCCAGGGTTTGTTGGAGCAGGTCATGCAGCGGTTGGGAAATATAGCCTTTATCGCCAAACAGCTTGCCAAACAAGGTGTGCGCCAGATGTGGGACCGGTTGGCGATCATCGACATTGGCGGGAGTGAGCTGGATATTGAGCAGTTCGCCGCGGTCATTGATCACCAGGTGCAGTTTGAAGCCAAAAAACCAGCCCGTGGAGGTCTTGCCCCGCTCGGCCAGACCGGCAAAGACCTTGTGCGAAGCGATGCGCTGGGTCAGACACACGTCAATCGCGGTGGAATCGATGAACGACAGCCCCGTGCAGTCCCCCAAGCAGGTGGTGTGGAAATAGGCACATAAAGGCATGAGGGCGGAGGGAATAAAGTCCACAAAGCGAGTGTAACTGACCAGCCCGGGGAACTCGCCGCGCAGGTGCGGCAAGACATCCTCACAGTAGTAGGCCTTGAAGTTGCGGTAATGGGATTGATGGAAGTAGATGAGGATGGTCATGATTTCACTCAAGCTCAGCGAGCGATCCCGGTGGCGGGTTTGAAGACCGCTCTGGACCAACTGCTGTTCATAAAACGGGAGAAAGCCTTTGCAAAAATCATCGACATCACAGAACAACTCGAGTAAACTGTCCATTGGGACTCTCTCTAGAGCAAACCGGTTGTGGTGACCACAGTTTACTCTATTCGGAGTCCTTCTGTCGCCTTATCCCGTACTCACGTTGTTACTCTCTCTGCACATTCACGACCGGGCGGATCTCGATGGTACCCCAGCGAGACGCGGGGCAGCGAGACGCCCACTCGATCGCTTCGTCCAAGTTCGGGACTTCGATCAAAAAAAAGCCGCCAATCTGCTCTCTGGTCTCTGCAAAGGGGCCGTGGGTGACAACTTTCTTGCCGTTTTGCGTGCGAACGGTGGTAGCTGCCGAGGTAGGATGCAGCCCCTCGGTGATAAACGGCACCTTGGCCTGGGTCAGCGAGTTTTCGTATGCGTACATTTCACTCATGTAGCCTTTCATTGCTTCCGGGCTGATCGCCGCACCGGCGATCTCATCGGCATAGAGGAGGAATAGGTATTTCATCTTGACTCCCGAAGCGTTTACTTTACGCGCGGGCCGTTCTTTCTCGCTCATAAGCGTATCTCCTTTTCTAGTCGTTTCCGGTGGCTTTTCCACCGTTCTACCCTACCGACGCAGGAGACGGCCCAGAATTGACAATTTTGTATACCAATTTTATCCGAATTTTGGGAAAGATGATCAGTTGCTCAGGAAGACTTGTTCTTATTTATTCCAGTATCAGCTTCACGCCGCTCCACCTGAATGCGCCCGCTGACCTCCGGGCCAAACACGAGCTCGTTCTGCGTGCCCGCCAACTTTACCCGCAGGGTGAGATCGAACGAAACCCGGCTTATCACCTCGAGCCCGGCCCCCGGGGAAATACCCAGGCCACCCAGGTAGCTCAACAACTTCGCGTCGCTGGCGTCGATCTGGCGCACGATCACCTGTTCGCCCGGCGCAATGCTGGATAGCAGCACGTTATGGCTTTCAGGCACTCGTAAATCGCGGTCTGGAATGGGCTCTCCGTGCGGGTCGAAGGCCGGGTTTCCCAGCGAATTTGCCAGCCGGTTGACGAAGCGGTCGGACGCGCTGTGCTCCAGTTGTTCGGCTTCCAGGTGCACTTCGTCCCAGGAGTAGCCCAACTTTTCCACCAGAAACAGCTCGATCAGCCGGTGCCGGCGAATAACCCGCAGGGCTTCTTGCCTGCCCGTAGGCGTGAGATACACCCCCTTATGCTTGTGGTAATCCACGAGCGCGGGCTCCATTTGGGCCATCCGTTGCACCATTACCGTGACCGAGGCCGCCCGGATGCCCATCTGCTGCGCAATCAGGTGCGTGGAGGCCGCCTCGCCTTTGTCCGTCAGGTGGTAGATGGCTTTCAGGTAATCCTGGATCGATTCGCTCAGGCCGGTTTGCATTCGGAATAACTCGCCTCCCGTACTTATCCTATTATACGGGAGATTGGCGAATTAATCTCGGATTGTCTCGAAAGCCTCCCGGGTTTCTCCCACCAGCCAATACAGGAAGACCAGGGCCGCGATATCCTCGACCCACCACCAATGGAACAGGGAATTCAGCGCCAGGCCGGCCAGCACGGTGCCGGCCATGAAAGCGCAGGTAATCGAGGCGGTGGCATCTTCCGCCAGCGCCTGGCTGTGCAGTTCCCGGGCGATCCCTTTCTTCTGGCTCGCCAGATACGGCATGAAGACTACCGCTGCCGCCGAAACGGCGATCCCCAGCAGCGAGCTTTCAGCCTGGGAATGCACCGCCAGTCCATAAATCGAGGTGACCAGGATGTAGACACACAGCAGACCCAGCAAAACCGCCGTCCACCCGGCGGCCCGTTTTTCCGCCTTTTGCACCTGCCCGAGGTCGCCTGGCGCGCTTTGCGCGCTTTGCGCGGCTTCGACCCGCAACCGCCATAGCAGAATGGCGCCCGACAACAGCTCGATCAAGGAATCCGCGCCAAACGCGGCCAGCAGCACACTGTGGGCCAGCACCCCCGCCAGAATGGAGAGGGCCGCCTCAAAGCTCATATAGATCAGGGTGACGATCTCGATTCGTATTCCCCGGCGAACGGCTACGGAAGCGGCGTTCATCGTCTACGCCCCGCTGAATATCTGGTACAGCAAGAACAGGTTGAGCAGCACGATCAGCGCCGCCACCAGGCTGGCGACGATCGTGGTCACCCGCCGATTCACCAGCTCGCCCATGACCTCTTTCTTCGAAGTGAACACCACCAGCGGGATGATGGCGAACGGCAGGCCAAAGCTCAACACCACCTGGCTGAGCACCAGCGTGCTCGTCGGGTCCAGCCTGAGCCCGATGACGATAAACGAGGGAACCATGGTCATCAGCCGCCGGATCCACATCGGGATGCGCCGGTGGATGAAGCCCTGCATGATGATCTGCCCTGCCATGGTTCCCACCGTGGAAGAGGAATGCCCCGAAGCCAGCAGCGAAATGGCGAACACAAAGCTGGCCGCGCCGCCCAACAGCGGCGTCAGTGTGCGATAGGCCTCTTCGATGCTGCCGACGTTGCTCAACCCGTTGGTGTGGAAGGTGGCCGCCGCCATTACCAGCATGGCCGCGTTGACCAACCCCGCGATACCCATCGCAATCGCCACGTCCACCAGCTCGAAGCGGAACAGGCGCTTGCGCTTTTGGGGGTCGTTGGTCAGGATGCGCCCCTGGGTCAGGCCGGAGTGCAGGAAGATAGCGTGTGGCATGACCGTCGCCCCCAGAATACCCGAGGCCAGCAAGATACTTTCCGCCCCGCTGAAATTCGGCACCACCGCGTGATAGGCCAACAGGCCCCAGTTGGGACGGTCCAGGATGGTCTCGACCACGTAGGAGACGGCGATCACCCCCACCAGCCCCGTGATCAGCGCTTCCAGTGGGCGAAACCCGCCGTGCTCCAGCAGCAGCACGACGAAGGTCAGAAAGCCCATTAAGACCGCCGGAATGAGCAGGTCGGGAAGCCCGGTCACGGCTCCGATCCACTGGAACAGGCCCGGAAAGAGCAGGTAGACGCCCAGGGCCGCGCCGAGGAACTCGGCCAGGTCGGTAGCCATCGCCACCAGCTCCATCATGATCCACATGCTGATCCCGGCCCAATGCGGATAACGGTCGCGCATCATCTCGGCCAGGTTCTTGCCGGTGGCGATGCCCAGCTTGGCGGACATGGATTGGATCAGCATGGCCATCAGGTTACAGGCCAGCACGACCCACACCAGCTCGTAGCCGAATTTGGCGCCTGCCTGGATATTGGTCGCGTAATTTCCCGGGTCTACGTAAGCCACAGAGGCGATGAAGGCCGGCCCCAGGAAAGGCAGCAGGCGCGCCAGCCAATTCTTCCGGCTCTTGCCCTCCAGCACTTCTTGAGCCGCGCTAACGGTGCCCACATCTGCGCGGCCAATCGCCGCGCCCGGGTCGATTTCGATTTTTGCTATGCTCTTACCCTTGATTGAATTTTCCACGATCTCACCTCAAAGGAGACTATGTTAGCATCTCCTAATTAATTAATTAGTTTGAGCTAATATAGAATATAACGAAATCTTCCCGGTTTGTCAACCGGCAAATTGGGAGTAAATGTTGATCTCTCCGCCCAATAGGAAAATCCGCGCTCTCGGCGTTCGTCCGCGTCCCATAATCGGACGCAGACGAGCAAGGATGAACGCCGAGAAACAACGCCAGGAAACGACCTCCGCCCTTGTCCCTATTAAATCCGCGTCCTCAGCGTTCCACCACGTCCATAATCGGACGCGGACGAGCCAGGATGAACGCCGAGAAACAACGCCAGGAAACGACCTCCGCCCTTGCCTCTATTAAATCCGCGTCCTCAGCGTTCCTCCGCGTCCTGTTTCTTATCCTCAACTCGATAATAAACTATCGCGCGCAAGTCTTCCTCCGCCTGCCCAATCTTATTGTGGTAGATCTTGAGCTGGCTGTCGAAAGAGGAGCGCAGGTGGCTGGCCTTGTATCCCACCACCATTTGCGCCAGCCAGTTTTCCATCGTCGCCTGGTCGGGGGGACAGTACTTCCCTTCGAAGAAGATTTGCTCCGCCGGCAGCTTGGGAGGCATGGCCGGGTACGGCCCGCGGGCATAGCCAAAGACGATCGTCATCAGGGGCACCGTGCCCTCCGGCAGACACAGTTTTTCCTTCAGATAACCGGCGTCCAAAAGCCCGCTGCGCCCCGTTTCCGACAGCATCACCGAGGAGATCCCCAACGCTTCGGCGGCGATGTTCATATTCATCGCCGCCAGGGAAGCGTTCATCACCGCCACCGTATACTCGGTGAGGGGGCTGTAAGGGAACACGTCCAGCACGCTGCGCGCCCGGAAGGTATCTCCAATCACGATGACCGCCCGCCGGCCGTGGAACGGGATAGACCGGCCAAACGCCGTCTGCCACCCCTCCCGGTCGAAAACGGCAAACGACCAGGTTTGCAGGTTCACCGTGGAGGGCGCCAGGCGCCCGGCTTCCAGGATCGCGGCGAAGGCGTCGTCGAGGATTTCCGCGTCGCTGAAATTGCGCACGCTGCGCCGCTCGAGGATCACCTTCAACAGCGGATTCCCTGCCAGCGAAGCCGGCACCCGGGGTTTTCCCCTCAGGATTTGGATCAGTGAGGTCAGCGCGCCCGCCGGCCCGATCCGTTTCCCGGTCATGGCTCGACCTTTTCCTCTTTTTTCTCCTGTACCGAGACGAAGCCCCCGAACAGCCGGTATTCGTCCATGCGGCACGAGTTCACGAACTTGCCGTCGTAAATGGTGATGTCCGGGCAGCTATCGCACATATCCGCGCGGCCGTCCTCCTGGATGTCGGGAGCCTGGATGATGCCGATACTCTGCACGTGGATCGACTTCGAACAACCGTCCCGGGTGGCGCAAGATGTCTTTCCACCAGTCGGCGTGGGCTTTGGCCAGGATCGGATCAAAGGGCGAGAGGGCAAACAAGGCCCGCCCAATTTTGGCCTGCGAGAGGTAGGCCAGGTAAGTTCCCATCCACAAGTGGTGCCCGATCTGGGCCAGCTCCATGGTCTTCTTACCGATCGCGCCATAATAACGCTCCCGGCTGCCCACCATGGCCCCGATCAGCCATTTGTAGCTATCGTGGCGGATACTGCCGCCCAGGTATCCGGAAGCTTCGTACTCGGGGAAATTGTCTTGAATGATCTGGTACACCTGCGGCCCGGTAATGAACTCCTCGTCGAATTCCTCCCGCGTGTAGCTGAGCTGAGTCATGTCGATTTCCTGGTCGTGGATGTCGGTGGCCGTGCTGGTCGAGCGCACCGCCGTGCGGTAGGTGATGAACACCAGGCCCTGCACTTTATCGATATTGGCCTGCCCCCAGCGCACGATATCGGGAATCTCGGGATAGGTAGACGGATACACCGTAGAATTGAACACCAGGTACATTCCGCCCTCAGCCGCCACCATATCGGCGAACTTCTGGCGCAGCTCGTTCAAATCCTTTTCGCTCTTGCCGCTCCAATGCGGTCGGTTCTGATGGCTGTCGACGTGCATGGTAAAGCCCGCCAGTCCGGCCTTTTTCAATTTGTGCAGCTTTTCGGGAGTCAGCGCGTAGCCGTTGGTCAGGATGATCGGCTTGATGCCCTGATCGGCGATGAAGTTAACCAGCTCGATGATGTGCGGGTAAATCAGCGGCTCGCCGCCGGCGATAGACACGTTATCCGGGTTGCGCCAGCGCTTGAAGAACAGCACCTCTTCTTTGACCTGCTCCAGCGTCTTGTGCCCGGTAATGTGCTGGCGATAACAGCCCTCACAGGTAATATTGCAGATGTCGGTGACTTCCAGCCAGGCAATCGGATTGTCGTTCATCGACCAGGGTAAGCGATAGTAATCACTTTTTTCGAGCATTGCTGCATCCTCCTCTTCCATTTGACATTAACCCACCGGATGATCTCGCCTCGTATCAGGGCCCCCACCCTGCATTGGCCCACTTCAGGAATGCCATGCTTTTGTCGTCGCGCCGTTAAGGGGAAATGCGCCCTGGGCGCCTGGAATTTGGTTAGATTGTAGCTCGAAAAAGACCCCGCGGAACACCCAAAAGGGAGGAGATTCGTCCTTGGCGGGTCACAATGCTTTTTGCATCACGTAGAATCCGCTATCTTCCTGATAATCCACCACGTGGAAGCTTAAGCGTTCGTAGAGCGCCTTCGCCCGGGGGTTGGAAGCGTGCACGCTCAGCTCGATGATCTCCATGCGCTCTTTATACCTCGCCTGTAGCATCTCCAACGCCTGCTGGCCCCATCCCCGGCCTTGATACTCGGGCCGGATGATCAAGCCGTGTACGTACAGCCTGCACCCCCATTCTTCGACCCAGCACAGCCCCACGCAGCGCTTATCCTGGCAAATGCGATAGGCCAGGCCCGTCGTCCGAAAATACACGCCGAACTGCTCGCAAGTCAATTGCACCCAGTCGGACTTTGCTCCGAAGCAAGACGCACTTTGATGGCAGATCAGCTCCAGGAGCTCTTCGTAATGCTGTTGGGTTTCGGCCAATTCCAACGTCAACATTTCGCCCACCCCGTTCAAAGAACAAACCATGACCCGTATATCGATCAGGGTCATGGTTGCCTTCGAGCGAGATACTGTTCCTGTGCGATAAGAAACTGCTCGCCCGTTTAGGGGAATAGGAGAATTTCAGTTGCGAGGGATTAAGAAATAGCCTCCGGCTATCTATCCATTAACGTAGCATATTTTCACCCAAAAGACAACCTCCTGCCTATGAGGGTGTTGAAAAACGAGTGATTAATTGACCAAAAAGGGAAAAATTAATACAATGAAGGCAGCCTAACAATAGGAGCCGGAAATGGAACAAGAGCGCTATGTTGAAACAGGAAGCGGATCATTTTATGGAGAATACTTGTACGATCAGGTCGTAGCCAGGGATCACTTTTTGCGAAAGCTGCGGGAAGTGGTGGACTGGGGATATTTCACCAGGCGACTGATCAAAATATACAAAGGCCAGGGAGTGGTTGGGCGACCGCCATTTGACCCGGCATTAGTGTTGAAAGTAGAAGTGATCGCCTATTTGTACAAATTATCCGAAAGACAAGTCGAAGTATTCGTGAACGAAAATCTACCGGCGAAATATTTTGTAGGCTTAGCGGTGGACGGAAAAGCGCCGGATCATTCAACCCTCAGCACATTTCGAGACCGGTTAATGAAGAATGGGAAAATGCAGATATTCGAAGAAATGCTGGCCAATATTGTAAAGGAAGCCATGTTGCGTGGGGTAAAATTTGGCAGTATTCAAATCATAGACAGTGTGCACTCCATCGCAGATGTAAACACCGACAAAGACCAAAAACGGCAAAATAAAGGCAAAGGGCCGCATGATCCGGATGCCAAATGGGGGGTAAAGCACAAACGTAAGGTCAAAAACGAAAAAGGGGAGGAAGAAGAACAGAAAGAGTACTTCTTCGGATACAAGGCGCATGTCAGTGTGAATGCCGAGAGCGGGATAATCACCAGCCTGGAAGTGACTTCCGGGGAGGCTTACGATGGTCATCATTTTTGTTCCCTGGTGGATCATGATTTGGAACAGAAAATACCAGTGGAGACCTACGCAGGGGATAAAGGGTATGATGATGGCGACAATCATTATTATTTGGAATTACGGGGGTTGCACTCTGCCATCCGATTAAAACGAACCCGGACTGAGAAAAAGGATGGCAATAAACAAGTTTGGCTTGAATTGGAAAAGACAGAGCCATACAAAGCCGGATTGAAAGAGCGCTACAAAATCGAACGAAAATTTGGAGAAGGCAAACAGGGGCATGGGCTGGGTCGTTGCCGTTATATTGGGAGAGTTGGTTTCGCCATCCAATCTTTTCTGACGGCCATTGTCTTGAACCTCAAGCGGATGGTTAAATTATTGACTGGGGTCAATTTCAAGGCGCGAGCCTATGCAACAGAATAAAACCAGGGGAGAATTATCGATACCCAGCAAATTATTGCCGGGCAAGCCTGCTTTTACCCTGCTTTTGGAATATATTATGTCAATTGTTGTGAAGCACCTTCAAAAAAATTGCCTTTGGGTTCAGAGTGTAACCCAATTTGGGAGTTTTTAAACACCCTCTGCCTATGCGTCAGGCTCCACCCGCACCAGCACGGCGCGCACGGCCGTACGCGCCGTGTAGGTCTTCTGCGTCGGATTGTAGTCTTTGCAGGTCAGCAGCGTCAGCCAGGTGTAACCGTCGTTCTTGAACACACTCAGGTCGCTGGGGATCACCGTGCGGTTCTCGCGCACCTCGAAGATATAGCGCTCCCCGTTAGCGTGCAGGATGACCTGACTACCCCAGGCAAGCTTGCCCAAATTCACGAACGGCCCCGGCGTTCCATCCGCCAGGTACACGTGCCCGGTGAGGCCGGTCGTGCCGACCTGCCCTGGATAAGTCGTCCCTTCCAGGTAGCCGGCCTGGCTCGACAGCCAGGTGAGGTCCCACACCCCTTGGGCATTGACCGGCACGCCCACGATGGGCATCTGCAATCCCAGTTGCGGAATCTCCAGCCACATATCTCCCATGCCGGCGTATGCTTGCGTGGCGGGCTGCGCCGGCACGACGCTGGTCGCTCCGGGGGCAAAGCCCGTTTCCGGCAAGCTGTTCGGATGGCTCACCTTGGCCGTCGCTTCCGCCAGGTAATTATCCACGTCTTTTTGGGCGGGCACGTACGTGCGCTCGGTGGCGTTTGGATTGTAGCTCGAAAGCTTGCCCGGAGCGCCCGGCAGACTGCTCCACACCACGCTGGCCGTATTTTCGGTGTCCCCTGGCCCATGGTAGATCGTTTGGAAGCTGATCTCGGCCTTATCCTCCTGCGCGAAGCTGGCCCAACTGATCGTCAGGGTCGTGCCCGCGCTTACCTGGATCACCCCATTCTCGGGCCCATTCACGATCTGCACCGTACCCGGAACGTAAGTAAAGCCAGTGGGCAAAATATCTTTGACCACCACGTTATACGCCGGCGCCGTGCTCCCCTCGCTATGGGCCACGTCGAGGGTAAAAGTAACCCGGCTGCCGTAAGCGGCGACCTGCGGCGTCACCGTCTTCTGGATCGCCAGCTTCGGCTCGACGATGGTGACCGCCTGGGCCGCCCCGGCCACCGAGCCGCCGTCCCAGGTCCATTGTACGGCGTTGTTCAGGTCGCCGGTCGCATTGACGTTGCCTGCGATGTCCAGTACCACCACCTGATATTGGATATTGATGGGCAGGTTGGTTTCGCCCGCGTTGGTCACATCGCCCAGGCTGAACGTCAGCCGGCGGCCCATGTTTTCGGGCTGGGGGTCGCCCACCGGCTCCGCCGTCACAGTCGGATCGCTTGGATCGTTACAGGCGTCCGCGAAGCCGCCCGGCAGGGTGGTGGTCAACGGGTCGGCCGCGATCGTCGCGCACTTGACGAACGCCAGCCCCCGGTCCAGGGTGTCCACTGCTTGCAGGTGGCCCATCGTGCCCGGCGGTACGTCGAAGCTGACCTGGTAGGTGAGGATTTCGCCGATCAATACGTTCGGATCGGCCGAGCCGGCCTGGTCGCTGCCCACCAGCGCCTTCACCTGGTCGCTCGCGATTTGATCGGTGTCGCTGGCGTCTGAGGTGATCGGCGTCCCGCCGGCGTTTTTGCCGTCGTCTTCCACGTGCGCGGCATTGGTGATGCTCGTCCGGGTGGGCGCATCGACTACCTTGACCACCACCGTGAAGCTGCGTGAATTTTGTCCCTCTGCGGCGGGCAGGTCGAACGCCTGCCAGGTGATGATTTCGGTGTCACTATCGAACTCGCCGCCGTCGCTGGCCGAAACGAAAGTGGTATCCTCGGGGATCGTGTCGGTCAGCGCCACGCCGGTCGCATCCTGGTTGCCCTTGTTCGTCACCTGCAGGGTGTACGTCAGGGTTGCGCCGGGGGATACGATCGTCACCCCATCGTCCTTGGTGACGAGCAGCTCCGGCCCGGCGGCCACGTCGGTGGTCGCCGTAGCGCTGTTGTTCTCCGGCGTGGGGTCGGTGGTTTCCGCATCACCGTCGTCGATCGTGGCCGTATTGCTCAGGCTGGAGACGTTCGGGGACAATGGATTATCCACCGTCACGATGAAGGTCGCTGTTCCGCTGGAGCCTGGCTGGCCGTTCCTCGGCACACTTCCCAGCGCCAGAGTACAGGCGCTGCCCGCCGTGAAGGCGTCGCACGTCCAGGCGTCTGTATTCGCCATGCTGTAAGTGGTGTGCTCCGGAACGCTCTCGTTGATGACCACCCCGGAAGCGTCCAGGTTGCCTTGATTCGCGTAAGCCAGTGTATAGGTCAGGTCGGCGCCGGGCGCGACCGGATCCGGGTCGTCGCTTTTAGTGATGGACAGGTCGATGTTATTGTAGCCCACTGTCTGCGTCTGGCTGGTGGTGTAATCGTTGACATCGCCAGAGCCGTCCCTCTCGCCGTCCGCAGCGCCCGGGTTGACCGAGCCCGGCAGCGAAGTCCAGGTGGCAGTAGCGGTGTTGGCCAGGGAGGCCCCTGGCGTCGTGGATGCATCCACCGACGCGCGATAGGTGAAAGTCACCGAGCCGTCCAGGGGTAAGCCCCCCGTCCAGCTCAGCTCCGGCGCAGCCGCGTCGTCCGCGCTCCACCCGCTGGGAGCCGTGATCGAGCCGCTGACGTAGCCCAGGCCGTCTGGCAACTTATCCTTCACCACCACGTCGTAAGCATTGGCCGTGCTGCTCGCGCTCGGGTTGGAAAGGGTGAGCGTATAAGTGATTTCCTGACCAAACGCCGGAGAAGAAATGTCGGCCGATTTCTCGATACTGAGAGTTGGCTCGCGCACGGTCACGTCCACCGCGCCACCCTCGATGTTATTGCCTCCATTCACGCTCAAGCTGGCGCTGTTCGACAAGACCACTCCATCCTGATTACCGGCTTCGTTCATCACCTGGGCCGTAACCAACACCAGGAAGCTGTTATTGTCGGCCAGATTGTCGCCGGGCAGGCTGATGGGGCCGAAGTCGAAGGTGACGGCTTCGCCGCTCTGCGTGCCCCCGCTAACCGTTGGAGCCGCCACCGCGCCGTTGAAATCTGCCGTCAAAAGGCCGTTGCTCTGCGCCGCGGAAGTGACGAGCTGGGAGCTTACGTATTTCAAGCCGGCCGGGAGAGTGTCCACGATCTGTGCGTTATCGAACTGCACTTCTGGGAGGGTCACTTTCAAGGCGTAGGTCACCGTCTCCCCGATGGCCACGTCGTTGCCGCTCGTCCCGCTGTCGCTGGTGGCGAACAAGGATTTAGTGAAGCTGGCCCCGCCGGCCGTGCTGATGGAGGCCGAGTTGCTGGCAGCGTAATCGTTCAACCCGCCCGATCCATCCCGCTCGCCGTCCGCCAGTCCCGTATCTACGTTTCCCGGTTGAGAAGACCAATCTACCGAGCCGGTGTTTTCCACCAGCTCGCCGGCGGGCACGTTTGCCGGCAGCACGGCCTGGTAGGTGATCGCGATCGTCGCGCTCAATGCTACCTGGCTGATGCTGATCTCGACCCGGTTAGCGGCGTCGTCCGAGGTTTTCGTGACGGTTGCCGATCCCGCGCCGTTGACGGCTACCGAGCCGATCTGTAAATCGCTGATGGCCGGCAGCGTATCCACGAAATGAACGTCGTAAGCCGGAGCCGTGCTGGCCGCGTCGTGCTCGATCGTAACCGTGTAGGTAACGCTATCCCCGGCATCCGGGGTGGCCGACAAGGCCGAGGCTTCTTTAGTGATGTCCAGCACCGGCTCGACGATCGTCGAGGTCTGGCTGCTGGTGCTGGTCTTGGGGTTGCCGGCGGCATCCTGATAGCTGAGTGTCACGTTGTTCGTGAGCGCGACCGTATTCTGGTTGTCGCTTACGTTCGCCACCCGCGCGTCATAGGCGATCACTACCGGGCTGCTGCTCACCACCGCGTCGCCAAAGTCCCAGGTCAGCGCGACCGGACCGGAGCCATCTGTCGGGCCGCTGGCGCTGAAGCCGGCTGCGCCTGCCCCAGGGCTGATGCCCGCCGAAACATTTTCAGAATTCGCCACGTAGATCAGCCCGGCGGGCAGCCTGTCGCTCACGTTCGCCGAGCGCAGCGTCCCCAGCGGGCTGGAGAGGGTCAGCGTGAAGTGGATCGTCTCCCCGATGGCCACCTGGCTCGCCCCGCCGTCGTCCTTGGCAATCGTGGCGCCGCCCGTGGGGAAGTCCACGCTGGCGGTGTCCTGGTCCCCGTCGAAGGGATAAGCCGTCGTGTCGTCGTAATGCCGCCCGCCGGCGTCGTCCAGGGAAGTCCAATTCGCGTCGATCGTGTTGGTGTGCGTTCCGTCCAGATAGATCGAAGCCTGCACGGTGACCGCATAGCTGCATTGGACGTAAGCGTTCGGGCTGGTCGCGGGGATGTCCCACGCTCCGCTGGGATTCCCGTCCAGGGCCAGTGTAGAGCCGCCGTCGATCACGCTCACCGGGATAGCCGCCGTCGTGCTCCCGTCGAAGAAAGTACACGTCGCCGAATTCGCGTTATAGGCCACCCCCGCCGGGAGTGTATCCAGCGCGCTAACGTCGAACGCCGTGCTGTTCCCCGTGTTGGTAAACCGGGCCGTGTAGGTCACTACGTCCCCCGCCTGCACGTTTCCGGCCGGGCTGGAGATGGACTTGCTGGTGCTGATGCGCGGCTCGACCAGGTTGATCGAGGCCGTGTCGCTGATCGTATGGTCACCCGAGGCGGGCAGCGCGTAGATCAGGCTGCCCGAGTTTTGCAGCGTATCGCCATCGTTATTGGGCGGGTAATCGTCCCGCACCTGGGCCACCACCTGCACCACGAAGCTATTGTTGCTGCTGTCGTCGTCCAGGGTGGTGGTGGCATCGCCGAATTCCAGGGTGATGCTCCCGCCGCTGCCCATCACCAGCGTCGTGTTGGGGGGATTGGAGGTAAACCCTCCGTTGTAATCCTGGCTCAAACGGCCGCCGCTGGCTGCCGCGCCGGTGATTACCTGGTAGCTGACGTATTCCAACCCCGTGGGCAGTTGGTCGCGAACTCTCAGCGACTGTGTCACTCCTTCGGGCAGGGTAACCAGCAGGTAGAAAGGCACGTTCTGCCCAATCGTGGCCTGGTCTGGGACCGGCGTGAGCTTATCGAATGCCGGAGCCGCGATGCTCAAGTCCTTGGTCGAGCTGCCGGTGTAATCGTTTGGAGCCGTGCCGTTTCCGTTGCGCTCGCCCGTGCTGCTGCCCGCTCCTCCGGGCACCACAGAGCCGGTGTCGTTCGGAGCTGTGCCCGCGCCGGGCAGGCTGGTGTAGGTCAGGTTGGCCGTATTGGACAGCCCGAATCCCGCCGGAACGTCCTGCGTCACGCTGGCGGTGATCGTCAAGGTGATGCTCTGTCCGGGGTCCAGGCAGGAGGCCGCCAGGCTAAAATCGTTCCCCAAAAAGGCGGGGGTAGCCGAGAAGGCCGTCGTGCCCGCCCCATCTCCTACGCAAGTCGCCCCCTGGGTGCTGCTTTGCTCGCTGACCTGCAAATTTGTCAGATGAGAATTGAGCGTATCTGTGACCAGCAGGTCGAAGGCCGTGGTGCGGTTCGTCCCGCTGGCCGCGCTGACGGTGAGCGTATAGCTTACCGTGGCGCCCGCGTCCGCCGGCGAGCTGATCGCGCCGTCCTTGGTCAGGCTCAATTGAGGCTCTACGATCGTCACGCTGGTGTTGTTCGAGACAGCGCCGTTCGCCACGCCGTTGATGTACACTCTAAAATTGTTGGCGCGCGCCTCACCCGCGTCGTTGCTGCCGCTGACCGAATTGTCCAGCAGGGCATTGAATTCCATCACCACGTACTCCGCGTCTGGGTCGCTATCATTATTCTGCAAGTCGCCCAGCTTGAAGTAAACGTCTGTGCCGTCCGTAAACGCATCCGGGTCGCTCGTGGTGCTGTTGCTGCTGCCCACGTTCGCATCTGGCAGCGCACAGGTCAAGGGATCCGCCGGGGTGCTGTTATCCGCGCTCGTCTGCGTATCCGTCGCATTGCAGCCCGAAACGCTTGCCACGATCCCCACCCCTGTCGAGCTGATGGCCGTATTGGAGACGAAGGCCAGGCGCGCCGTGCCGTCGTCCAGGAAAGTCTCGCCGGCAGGAAGCTGGTCGCGGATCTGAAAATTGGGGCTGTTGCCTTCCGGCAACGCCACTACCAGCCGGTAGCGGATGATCTCCCCGATGGCTACCCGTTCTACGCCGCCCACGTTCCCGGTAAAGCTTTCCGAGGTGGCGTGGATGTATTTGGTATCTTGCGCCGCATTGGCCGTGAAGGATACCTGGCCTTGCGCGGCGTAATTGTTCAGGGTAGTCGCATCGGAGCCAACGCCATCCGCGCCGGTGCGTTCGTCTGAGGCCGCGTTGAAGCTGGAACGGTCGTTTACCGTCCCCGCCATGCTTGACCAGCGCGCCAGGGCCGTATTGGCAATCGCCTGGCCCGGAGAGATGCTATAAGCCAGGCTGCCCGAAATCGTCAGGGTAACCGTGCGCGTCGCGTCCGCCGGCATGTCGAAGGAGGTAACTGTAGTCAGCGCGTTTCCGCTCAACGAAAAGTTGGCCGCCGTCACCGTGCCGGCCGTATCGGCCACGCTGTCCAGGGAAGGCGCCGAGATGGCCGCCGGAAGGGTGTCTTCCAGCGTGGCTCCGTAGGCATCTACCCCGGAGGAATTCTTCACCACGAGCGTGTAAGTGACCGCATCACCCGCGTCGAAGCCGCCCACGGGAGAATTTACCGACTTCGTCACGCTCAGCGCCGGCTCGACCACCCCCACCGCCGGCGCGGAGCGGGTGATCGTCCCATCCTGCCATTTCAGCGCCGCGCTGTTCCTCAGGCTCGTGCCGGCCTGGTTGCTCAGGACGTTCAACACCACGGCCCGATAGGTAATCGATAGCGATTTGGCCGTGCTGTTATCTGTGTCGGCGTTGCTGAGCGTGCCCAGCGAAAAAACCACCGTTCCGCCCGACGAAGTTACCGTCGGGCCGCCCGCGCTGCAAGCCGCGGCAAAGCCTCCCGGCAGATCGGTGGACACCTGCGCCGAGGAAGGCGTGATGCTCTGGCAGTCCACGAAAGCCAGGCCGTTGCCCAGCGTGTCGGTGATGGTGGTGTTCTGCATCTCCCCCTCCGGCACGCTCAGGTTCAGGGTATAGCTGACCAGCTCGCCGATCACGGCGTGGGTAGCGTCGTTGCCGGTCGCGGTGATCTCCGTCCCGGCCAACGTTTTCTGGAAATCGGGCGAAGCCAGCGTGACGCTGGCGCTGTCGTGCTGGTCAGGAGTGGCGTAATTCGACCCGCCCTCTGAGCCGGAATAATGCACCAGCGTGCCGGTATTGGTCAGCTTCGAGCTGGCGTCAGAGGTCTGTTGCACCTTCAGATCGTAAGTGATCAGGATGATATCGTTTCCCAGGTTGGGGTCGTGCTTCTGGCACACTCCCTGGCCCACCGGGTCGACCAGCTCGATGCCGTCTCCGAACAGGTCGTCCGCCGTCCCGGCCACCCCGTCCGGCCCGCAGGGGTCGCCCGCGCCGCCCGTGCAGGCTCCTCCGGCGCTGTTATACACGTAAGAGATCGGCCCGCTGCCGTCCCCGTAGTAGATTTGCAGATCCAGGCCACTCGAAGGGATCTCGAAACCGTCCGGCAGCGTATCTTTGAGCACGATATCGAAGGCGCCCTTCAGGCTGGAGCCGTTGTTCTGGATCGTAAGTGCGAAAGAGACCGTATCGCCCGCATCTACCCCGCTCAAATCGCTGTCGATGGGGCTCGCCGCCAGGTTCGTCGAGTTGATCGCTCCGCTCCAGCGCGGCGCATTTCCGGGGGCCAGGAACGCCACCGGCCCCGGCGTGGCCGGGCTGAAGCTCGCTGCGGAGTTGTCCGTCCAGATCACCGCCTTCTTGCTGGTCAGCACCGGCTCGCCCAACTGGACCTGCACGATCGAGTTCGTCGTCTGTTCGCCGGCGTTGGTGGTGCCCTCGTAGGCGTGCGCTTCGTTGGTCAGATACAGGTTGTCTGCGAAAGGCAGGCTCGACACAGACGTGGTGAAGAGGATTTCGATCGTGGTGGGCGTGTTCCGATTGGAATTGTAGCTCCCGTAGTCGAATTCCAGGCTGTTGCTGCCCGCATCCGAGGTCAGGGTGGGGAGGATGCCGGAATAATTTCGGAAGGTGTCGGCCGGCCCGAAGTGGGCGTGGCCGGACGCCGGAGCAGTGCCGCTGATCACGTCGTCAAAGACCCAGGCCGGGCCGGCGGCCCCGTTCGCGTCCGGGTCTCCCACCTGGAAGATCGGCAGGGGCAGGTAATCTACCAGGCGTAATTGCTCCTCGTCGCTGATGGGGAGTGTATAGGCCAGGCGATACGTAACCGAGTCTCCCGGGCTGATCTTCACCGGCGTGGTAAAAGAGGTATCCCCGTTGATCGCATATATCCCCTTCGAGAGCGTCCCCATGGGAATGGTCAGGCTGGCGGCGGAAGTATCCGCCTCCTGAGTGCCCAGGGTCGGGAAGGTGGGCTGGGTCACGTCCACCAGGTCCCCGTTGACGGTGACGTGATCGGTCAGCACGTCCCCCTGATCGACCGAAGCGTCGCCAGAAGGATAATTGTCGGTAAAATTCTCCTGAACCTGCGTATAGAACGTGATGGAGGCCGTGGTGCCCCCGTCGTCGTAAGCGTTGCAATCCGGCGGATTGCTGCCGGCCCCGGGATCCACGCAGCCGCCCATCAAGCGCCCTCCCGATCCGGTGGCTAAACGGTTGACGGCAGAGGAGACGTCCAGCACCCAATGCGTGGTGCCGTAGTTGTCCTCGATCGTATTGTCCGCCGGAGAGCTCGACATGCATTCGCTGCCCGCGCCGGTGTAATAACAATCTACCTGATATTCGCTCGCCAGGATGTCGCTGGCGGGAATCGTAAACCCATTCCCCTGCACGGTTAACTGCGGTTGGTGGGTGGCGTCCGTGTAGAAGTGCTGCCCATCCGAGATGATGTCGGTAACGTTCAGCCCGCTAAAGCCGAAGAAGTCGGAAACCTGAACGTTCAAAGTGTACTTGAGAATGTCGCCGGGAGTAGTAGATCCTCCGCCTTCGATCTGCGGAGTCCCTTTCTGGATGGCGATCGATTTGGCCGTGACGGTGGTCTCGGGATTGGTGCAGTTGCTCTCCAGTGCGGCAGGCGTATCGACCGTAGTCAACGAGTCGCGCGGGTCCACCGGCTGCCACGCGCCGCCTGCCTGGCCCTGGTTGCAGGAAAGGCTGTCGTCCCCGTTGGCCGCCGGCACGACCTCCCCATCGTTGGCATCCAGGCGTGGGAAGTAAAAATCGAACGTGCACTGCACTTCCGGGCCGCCGCTCTGCCCGGTGATGGACGGCCATTGGACGCGCAAGACGTTCCCCGGCGCGTTGGCGGGCGCGCCTACCGCCGGCTCGGCGATCACGCTGTATCCACCCGGCGAACAGCTCAACGATCCGTCGTAGACCTCGTTGTTCGGGAGCGCGTCCACCAGCTCGAGATTGGACAGAGTCTGCCCGCTGGCAATGTCTGCCGACAACGTATAGGAGTGGGGAAAGTTGGGGCCGGTGGCGCTTTCGTCTTCAGGGCCAGCGTAGGTCTTTTTGAAAGTCACCAGCGTCGGCGTCACCGTTCCGGTCGTCCAACCGCTGAGGAATTGCCCGGGAGCATCCCCGCAGCAAAAGTCGTTTTCGGGAGTCGCACCGAACTGGTAGCCTCCCCGTCCCTGAATTTGCAGGGGCGTGCCCAGGTCGGCCAGCTCGCTCAGGCTGGTGCCCACCGTGACCGTGATTTCAGGTTGGCCTGGCACGAATGACCCAAAAGGCAGGCGGATGGTGAGCAGCTTGTCGCCGGCGTTTCCGCACACCGTTAACGGCGCGCCGTTGGCGTCCACCAGCAAAGGATGGTTGACGCAAGTCACCGAGCCGCTTCCGGGGAAGGTCTGCACGGTCAGGTCTGAGCTGGCGATAGCCTGCCCCAGGTAAGTGACCGTGGGAAGGTCGTCACTTACCGCGATGCCATCCCGGGTGTCCGTATTCAGATTACCATCCGCCCCATTGACGGGCAGGATCAGGTCGATGAACGGCCCATACCCGGTGTTGGCGCCGGTATTCCGGAAGGTAACGTCGAACGAAAAATCTTCGCCAATCTGAGCTGTGCCGCCCGAAACCGTCACGGCCGCCTGGGGAGCGCTCAGCGGGCGCGGCTCTCCCCGTAGAGGAGGAGCGGACACTGGCGCGCTTGCCCGCATCACCTCAGCCGGAGGCGCCGCCTGCGCCGAGGATATTCCTTGAGAAGAAGCTTGAGTTGCCAGAATAATTGCTACTACCAGAATGTTAAAGGGGACTTTTGCCGAGAGCCGGGACGAATGCATTCATGAACTCCTCAATAAGAATCAATGACTCAGCCAAATTCGGACAGAGATTCTGTCCGAATCGATTTCCACTTTTTAAAAGGCTTCTACTGGCTAACTGTTTAAGAAGATATTCCGCTTGTGTGTAAGGATATGGCAAAAGTACAACCAGAGGGCTTCTATATTCCCCCGCTCAACAAAAGTAAACTGGATCGATTCCTCCGTATAGTTATATCCACGCTTTATCAATAAGGCAAGGGAAGACGGCCACCTTTTTTGCTTACATTTTTGAAATGTGGAGCTTCTCCCCTCTCCCGGCGAGATTCCGTTAGCGCATCCTCCGCCGTGCGCGCGCACGGCGGAGAGCGAGGACAGCGGAAGGATTCTCGCAATCGTAGGGCGGCCTTCTCAAGCCACCTCAAGCGCTCACGCCGCCCGCAGCAGCGGGCGGAGCTGCCCGGCCCAGGCGTGAATGGCGCCCCAATCCCGGTGGTCCCCCTGCGTCCAAACCCCGAACAGCACGCTCAGGCGGAACTTCAACCGGTCGCTGAACGACGGAATTTTGCGAATGTCCAGCGCCCCGGCAAACAGGCCCTCGCTCACCGGCCTGGCCAACCTCCGCACCGGCTCCAGAAACTCGGCCACGTGCTGGCGATATTTCTCGCCGCCCGGCATGGCCAGCGTCATGCACACCACGAAGGCGGCAAAGGGCTTGCGCGCCAAAGCCGCCCGGTGGGTCTCCATGAATTGCATCGCCTCCGGCAGCCATTTTCCCCCTTGAATGGCGCTGCCGGCCACTACCGCCTGGTAGGCGCTGAGGTCGGTCACGTCCTGCATGCGGCGCACCTCGACCTGCGCTCCGCTTTCCGCCAGGCTCTGGCCGATCGCCTCGGCAACGCCGGCGGTGGAGCCGCTCCGGCTGGCATAAGTAACCAGAATTTTATCGGACATTTTTCTTCCTCCTAAAAGCTCTCAAGCCGCTTCCAGTAACGGTTGCAAGTTGTCTGCCCAGGCGCGGATCTTCTTCCAATCGCGATAATCCATCGTCGGGACGAAACGAGCCACCAGGCCCGGCAGGAGCATGGCCGCCCCGCGCCGGTCGAACCTGCCGGCAAAGAAGACTTCCGCCCTGGGCTGGACGAACGGGCGCACGGCGTCCAGGAAAGCCAGGCGATTCTTGCGGCTGGCCTCGTCGTTTCCCAGGTTCGTGATGTGCACGCAGAACAGGGCTACCGGGATGCGGCTCAATGCCTCCTGGTTGCTTTTGACGAATTGGACGGCTTCCGGCAGCCAGTTTCCATGTTGTACGGCGCTGCCGATCAGCGCCGCCCGGTAGCCGTCGATCGGCGGATTTTCCCGGATGGGCCTGACGTCCACGCGCAGGTCGTGGGCGCTGAGTGTTTCGCCGATGGCAGCCGCTACCTCCACCGTCGATCCGGTTGCGCTGGCGTAGGCCACCAGAATGCGTTCCTTCATCGAGTTTTCTCCATAAGAAAACGAGGGTAGCTTGATCGGGGCTGGGTCGCCGCCGGTGAGGGCCAGCCCCGCCCCGCACACCGCCAGGCCGGCGGTGGCCGTGGTGAGGCAGCCAAGCTTCAGAAAGTCCCGGCGCGTGAGACGTTTTGCAGACATCTTTCCTCCTGA
The DNA here is from genome assembly GCA_963702935.1 of uncultured Chloroflexia bacterium. Taxonomy (GTDB): domain Bacteria; phylum Chloroflexota; class Anaerolineae; order Anaerolineales; family Anaerolineaceae; genus DAOTWA01. Next base: position 3,873,538 of record OY969772.1, on the reverse strand, counting down.
AATAAAGATCAGCGTTCCTGTTGCACGGACAGGAAGATCAGTCCGCGCCCGTGCAGGTGCCGTAACAGCCCGATGAGACCTGACTGGTCGGTATGGATGGTGAAGAACGTGGCGGTGGGTTCCACCTGTAGGGTGGTCAATCGGAGAGGGCTGATCGCATTGAGGTCCTTCTCGTCCACCTGGCCCCGCACCTCGATCCGGTATGTGCACAGCTCGTCCATTCGTTTCGCTTCCCTCCCGGCAGAGATCATTCGGTTACGCTCCTATCTTACCCAAACCAGAACCGGCGCAAATCACATAAAAATGTGATCTGCGCCGGAAAAAGATGTGATTCCTGCGTCTGTCTACAAGATGCGCAGTCGCTGGGCCGCCTCGATGGCTTTGGTGCGGTTGCCCACGTCCAGCTTGCCGTACAGCGCCTTGACGTGCGAGCGCACCGTGTTCACGGAGATGAACAATCTTTCGGCAATTTCTTCGTATTTCAGCCCCTGTGCCATCAAGCGCAGCACGTCCAGCTCGCGGTCGGTCAGTGGCTCGATGAGACGGCGCGGCCCGGCGGGTTGGCCGTGGCCGGATGGGGCGTCGCTCGAAGCCGGGGGGCAGGCCGGAAAAGCCTGAAGGACGCGCTCCATGTAGGCCAGCAAGCCGTTCTTCACCCCCGCGCCTGGCTCGGCTCCTCGAACTCGAAATCTCTGCCCGATAATCTGAGATCAGCTCCTGGATTTCGGCCCCCTCTTCCACGAAAACGCTGATGAGCCCTTCCGGCTCAGCCAGCTCCAGGGCCTTGGCAACGTCGCCGCGCCTGGCCTCGGCGTTCCCCAGGAGCGCGTGCATCTGGGCGCGCAGCAAGAGGGCTTCCAGCCCAAAGGGTAGATATTGGCGCCGGAGCGCTTCTTCGACCAGGGAGCTCGCCAGCCCGATCCCCGCGTTCAGGCTCGCCATCTCCTGCCCGGCCCGCACGCGATACAAGAGAATGCGCAAGGCGCACAGGTACAACAGTCCCAGCGGAGCGCTGAGGCTTTCCCGCGAGGACAACGCGATGATCCGCCCGGGCTTGAGCTCAGGATAAGTGAATTCACCCTGGAAGGAAAACCCCCGCCCCTGGAGGAGCGCTTCTGCTGCGGCCGGGCGCTTCTGGGCGAGGTAGATGCGCACCTGTTGGGAAATGACCTCTTCCCGCACTGCGGCCGGCGCTTCCACCTGCATCAGGCTGGCCGCCTTGTGGATCTCCCCGGCGGCGGCTTCCAGGTCGCCTTCGATCTGGAACAGGCGCGAGAGGATCACCCCATAATACAGCTCCGCATCGCTGTAGCCGCTCAACGCGCTCACCTGGATGGCGCGCCGGAAATACCGGTGGGCCGGCTCGAGCTGGTGCCACTTGTAATGGATCTCGCCCAGCTCCCCGTACAGGGCCGTGCTGATCGGCGGGAGCGCCCCGGAGTGTTCCATCTTTTCGACGCCCTCAGACACGATCTCGAACGCCAGGTGTAACTGGCCGTGCTGGATGGCCAGCAGAGCCAGGCCGGAAATACCCAGCATCTCGGCCACGGAATTCGTGGCCGCCCGCCCGTGCCGGATGATCTCTTGGAAGGCCTCCACCGCGTGGGGATAATCGTCCAGTTGCTGATAGGCGCCGGCCAGCCCCAGGTAGATCAGGCTGCGCACGTGAACGTCCTCCCTCGGCGCGATCTCCAGCGCCTGGTTATCCACGGCGAGGCTTTCCTGCGCTTTTCCTTGCGCGTTGAGCAGCATGGATTGCAAAGCCAGCCACTTGGCCTCGAGAGAGCGGTCGGCTTCCTCACCCGCCTGAGAAGCGGGGAACATGCCTTGCAGCCGCTCCAGGTAAGGGAATGCCCCCGCCGGGTTGCCGCGCAGGAAATGCATCCAGGCGAAGGCCAGGTTGGCCTGGGGACTTTGCGCGCACCATTCCGCCGGGATCGCCCGCATCCAGCCCTCCACCGTCTTCACGTGCCATTGCATGAGCATGTCCATGGCGTGGCTTTCGATCAGGTGCACGGCCGCCGCATAATCGGCGGCGGCCAGAGCGTGCTGGATGGCCTCGCTCACCATGCCGGCTTGAGCGTACCAGCGGCTGGCGCGCCGGTGCAGCTCGCCTACTCGTTCTTTGTGGCGCGTACTGAGCAGGTCGCGCAGCAGATCCCCGAACAAATGATGATAGCGGTACCAGCGTCCCTCGTCGTCCAGGGGAATGACGAACAGGTTGGCGCGCTCCAGACGCTCCAGCAGGAAGGCAGAAGGCGATGGGGAAAAAGCAACCTCTCCGTCTTCATCCTTCATCCTTCCGCCTTCATCCTTTGAACTTCCGCCTTCATCCTTCATCCTTCCGCCTTCATCCTTCAAAAGTGCCTCGCACAGGGGAGCGCACATCCGCTCCAAAACGGACGTTTGCAGCAAGAAGCTTTGGATCTCTTGCGGCTGCCGGCTGAGGACTTCCTCGACCAGGTAGCTCAAGATGTAGCGGTGGCTGCCGCTCAGGCCGGCGATGAAGCCGGAGGGGTCGGCCCGGTCTCGCACCGATAGGCCGGCAAGCTGCAAGCCGACGATCCAGCCCTCGGTGCGCTCCTCCAGCACGCTCCGGTCCTCCGGGGAAAGGCGCAGCGCCATGACCGCGTTCAGGAAATCATCCGCTTCGCGGTTGGTGAAGCGCAAGTCCCCCGCGCGGATCTCGACCAACTGGTTGTTGGCCCGCAGCTTCGCCAGCGGCAGGCAGGGATCCTCACGGGTGACCAACACCAGGTGCAGCGATTGCGGCAGGTGCGTCACCAGCTTCTCCAACACTTGCAGGATGAAGCCATCCTGGATCACCTGGAAATCGTCCAGCACCAGCAGGAAGCGGCCGTCTAAGGCTTGAAGCTCGTTGATCAGGCTGGCGCTGAGCACCTCGTGGGGAGGAAGCTGCCCGGCGCGCAGGATGCCCTCGATCTCCCGGCCCAGGCTCGCGTCCACCTTTTGCAGCGCAGCGATCAAATAGGCAAAAAAACGCCCCGGGTCGTCGTCCGCCGGGTCCAGGGATAGCCAGGCCACCGGCAAGCCTGACGCCTTCACCCATTCGCTGACGCAGGTAGTCTTCCCGAAGCCGGCCGGCGCCGAGACGAGCGTGATCTGCCGCCCCAACTCCAGACCCTCGTTCAGTTGTTGAATGAGCCGCGCGCGTTGCACCCGCTTGGGTGGAATAGATGGGCGGTAGAGTTTTGTGGCCAGTAAATCAGACATTACTGCCTTTCCTTTTAGATCGTACGGCGCCATGGGGTATCGTTTCCATTATATCTTTAAAGCCCGTCTCCCCACTCGATAAGACCGCCCTCCTCCTCGCCGAAGGTCCGTATCCCTTTTAATGCGTCTTTCGAGGCCACCCTACCCGAGCGTAGCCTCCGTGAAATCCGTGTCAAAATCTGTCGTTAGCCAGTTGACAAAGCCCCTCGCAAGTTATATAATAATAAATAACTGACCGGTCAGTTATCCTCTCCCTGGAGAAGAAGAACCATGTCCCCTCGCCCAGATGTGAGCGAAGAAAGAAAATCCCAGATCCTCAACGCCGCCGAAGAAGTCTTCGCCGAAAAAGGCTTCGACAAAGCCCGCATGGACGACATCGCCGAAGAAACCGGCCTGAGCAAGGGCACCCTCTACCTCTACTTCAAGAGCAAGAATGACCTGATCATTGCCATCCTGGATCGCCTCTTCCAACGTGAATTCAAGCAGTTGGAAAACGTAAAGGACGAGGAGATCAGCGCCGTCGCTGCCATTGGGCAGCTCACCGAGATGATCACCAGCGATCTCTCCACCTGGCTGCGCCTGATTCCTATCTTTTATGAGTTCCTCTCTCTGGCCTCCCGTAACAAATACGTGCATCACGCTCTCAAAACCTACCTCAATTATTACCTGAATATCCTCGACGCTCTGATCCAGCGTGGCATCGACACCGGCGAATTTCGCCCGGTTGACCCACGCGAAGTTGCCATCGCCGCCGGGGCCATCATCGAAGGCACCCTCCTGCTGTACGTCTACGACAGGACGGCCGTCGATCCGCAACGCCACATCCGCTCCGGCATCAAGCTGCTGCTGGAAGGCGTCCTGGTGCGAACTTAGTCGCCAAATTTTTTTAAGCATCGGCATGACTGACCGGTCAGTTATGAATTGGAAAGGAGAGTGAAACATGGAAATCGTCGTCCTGATCGTCATCATGGTGCTCGTCGGCCTGTTGATCGGCTGGCTGGCCGGGCCCATCTGGAAGGGCAAGCGTCCCATCGGCGTGCGTGGCGACTACCTGGCCGCCATCCTCACCGCCGTCCTGGTCGGCCTGATGGATTGGTTCGTCATCCCCGCCATGGGCTTCACCAATACCTTGAAGTATCTGGGGGTCGCCCTGGAGCCTGCCCTGGGCGCCCTGCTCGTGCTGTGGATCGTCCGCCTGGCCCGAAGATGACCCGCCATGGCTGATATTCCCGTCATCGAGACGCACGCGCTCACCCGCGATTTCAAGCAGACCCGCGCCGTAAACCGCCTGGACCTGTCCATTCAGCCGGGCGAGCTGTTCGGCCTGATCGGCCCCGACGGCGCCGGGAAGACCACCACCTTGCGCCTCCTGGCCGGCCTGCTGGATATCACCGAGGGCGAGGGCGCCCTCCTCGGCCTGGACCTGCGCCGGCAGGCCGAAGCCGTCAAGTCCCACGTGGGGTATATGGCCCAGCAGTTCAGCCTGTACGCTGAATTATCCGTCCTGGAGAACCTGCGCTTCTTCGCAGAGCTTTTCGACGTTTCCTCCCAAGACCTGGCGGATCGCACCGAGCGCCTGCTGGCCTTTGCCGGCCTGGCCGATTTCAAAGACCGGCGCGCCGCCCACCTCTCCGGCGGGATGCAAAAGAAGCTGGCCCTGGCTTGCACCCTGGTGCACCAGCCCGAAATTCTCCTGCTCGACGAGCCGACCACCGGCGTGGACCCTATATCCCGGCGCGAGTTCTGGAATATCCTCACCGAGCTGCACATCCAGGGCACCACTATCCTGGTCAGCACCCCCTACATGGACGAAGCCGACCGCTGCTCGCGCGTGGGGCTGATGTACGCTGGCCGGCTCGTCGTGTGCGACTCGCCGCAGAACATCCACAACAGCCTGGAAGGCGACCTGATTGAGGTGCAGCCCGACGACTGGCGGGCGGCTCAAAGCCTGCTGGGCGGGCTGCCCGGCGTTCGGGAAGTCCAGACCTACGGCGAGTCGCTGCATTTGCTGGTCGATTCGGGTAAGAAGCGCCTGCCCGAGGTCGAGAGAGCCTTGCGAGCCGCTCACCTGGGATACCAGAGCGCCCGCATCGCCCCCGCCCGTATGGAGGAAGCCTTCATTTCCCTGATCCAAAAATTGGAGTCTGGAGAGGCAGGGCATGAAAATTAACTGGAACTATCGTCCGGATTCGGAGGTATAGTGTCACTTCGACATCTCTGGGCAGTCACCCGCAAGGAATTCAACCACATCGTGCGCGACCGCAGCACGCTGTTCCTGGTGCTGTTTACGCCCACGCTGGTGCTGCTGTTGATGGCTTACGCGCTGACCGTGGACATCCACCACGTGCCCATCGCCGTGCTGGATTACGATCGCAGCCAGACCTCGCAGGCTTTCGTCCAGCAAATCACCGCCGGGCAAGACCTAAGCCTGTACGCTTACGCCGCCAGCATGGACGAGATCGACGCCATGCTGATGCGCGGGCAAATCAAGGCGGCGGTCATCATCGCTCCCGGTTTCGCCAGCGACCTTCTGTCCCTCAAGGGCCTGCCCCTTCAGGTCATCATCGATGGCACCGAGCCGAACAGCGGCAACTTCGCCGTGGAGCACATCTCGCAGCGCGCCGAGCAGTTCGTGAACCAGGCCCTGGGAGATCAATTGGTCGCCGCCGGCCTCTCGGGCCAATCCCTGCAGCCGCTGCAGGTCAGCCTTCAAACCTGGTACAACCCCGATCTGAAGACGCGCAACGCCATCATTCCCGGTCTGATCTCCATGGTGCTCGGTTTCCCGGCGCTCTCCGTGGCCTTGACCATGGCGCACGAGCGCGAGCACGGCACGCTGGAGCAATTGTTGGCCACACCCATCCGCCGCGCCGAGCTGCTGCTCGGCAAGATCCTCCCCTATATCCTCGTGGGGCTGCTCAATGTGATCCTCATCCCTGTCCTGGCCATCCTCTGGTTCCACATACTCTTCAACGGAAGCTTCCTGTTGTTCTTTGGCCTCTCGGCCATTTTCTTGTTTTCCGTGTTGAGCATGGGTCTGGTGGTGGGCGTGTTGATGCGCACCCAGGCTGCCGCGCTGGCGCTTTCCTTCCTGGTGATCTTCTTCCCCGGCTTCTTCCTGACCGGAATTTTCTTCCCCCTGGCTTCCATGCCGCAAGAGGTGCGCCTCGAGGCCCTGGCGCTGCCGGGCACGCACTATGCCATCATTACCCGCGGCATCTTCCTGCCCGGCGTGGGCCTGGACGTACTGTGGCCTTACGCCGTCATGCTGCTCATTCTGGGGATCGCCTTCACCGGTATAGCCGCCTTGTTCTTCCGTAAGAAGCTGGGGTGAGACATGCTTAGACGTATCTGGTCTTTAGTGATCAAAGAATTCATCCATCTGCGCAACGACTGGTGGCTGCCGGCTCTTCATGCTGTTCGGTGGAGCAGCGGAATTGTTGCTGGTCGGCTGGGCCACCTCCCGCCCCATCACCAACCTTCCGCTCATGGTCTTCGACCAGAGTCACAGCGCGGCCAGCCGGGCGATCATCACCGCTTTGGAGAACACCGGCACCTTCCAGGCCCCCCAGCAGGTCACCGGCATGGGGGCCATCCAGGCTGCCATGGAGCGCGGGCAGATCAACGCCGCCCTGATCATCCCTCCCGATTTCAGCCAGCAAATGCTTTCCCCCAGCGGCCATCCCGCCCTGTCCGTGATCTTGAACGGCGCAGAAAACACGCCGGCCCTGGCCGCCCAACGCGCCGTCCAGGGCCTGGCCAGCGCCATCGACCAGCGCATCGTCATCCAGCGTCTGGGGCTGAGTCCCGGCCAGTTTGCCGGTTTCGCCCCCAGCCTGCGGGTGTGGTTCAACGAAAACCTGAGCGAAGCCCTCTACACCACCCCCGCCGAGCTGGGCCTTATGCTGGAGTTCACCGTGCTGCTCTTTGCCGCCCTGGCCTTCTCCCGCGAGCGCGAGCTGGGCACCCTGGAACAACTGCTGGTGATGCCCTTCTCCTCCCTGGAAATCATCATCGGCAAGGCCATTCCGGTGATCCTCGTGGGCTTTGCCGACTTCCTCTTGATGCTCGCCATGGTGCACTTCGCCTTTGGCGTGCCGGTGCGCGGCTCACTGCCCCTGCTGATGCTGCTGGCCTTCGTCTACTTGCTGGTGGAGCTGGGCAAGGGCATGGTGCATCTCGGTCATCTCGCGTACCCAGCATCAGGCCTTCCTGCTGGTGTTGCTGGTCGGCATGGTGGACTTCATGTTCACCGGCTACGCCGCCCCGGTGGAGGGTATGCCCCCGGTGCTGCAATACTTCGCCAACCTCGTCCCCGCCCATCACTGGCTGACCATCCTGCGCGGCATCCTGCTCAAGGGCGCCGGGCCTGGACGTGCTCTGGCCGCACGTGCTGGCCCTGCTCGCCCTGGGGCTGGTGATCGGCGCTTTTTCCTGGCGTTTCGTCCGCCGGGCCCTGGATTGAGCCTATGAACGAGAACTCACCTGCAATCATCGCGCGCTCCCTGACCAAACGCTTCGGCGACTTCACCGCTGTGGATGGCATCGATTTCGAAGTCCGCCGCGGAGAGATCTTCGGCTTCCTCGGGCCGAATGGCTCGGGCAAGACCACCACCATCCGCATGTTGCTGGGCCTGATGCAACCCACCGCCGGCTCTGTAGAGGTGCTGGGCATGCCCGTGGACGCCAACCCCGCGAAGATCCGCCCGCGCGTCGGGTATATGTCCCAGCGCTTCAGCCTGTATAACGACCTGACCGTCCTGCAGAATCTGAGCTTCTACGGCGCAGCCTACGGCCTCTCCAATTCCGCCCTGGAAGCGCGCCTGCGCGAGGCTCTGTCCCTGGCCGGGCTGGAAGGCCGCGAGAACACCAGGACGAAAGACCTTTCCGGCGGCTGGCGGCAGCGCCTGGCGCTCTGCTGCCGCCATCCTGCATCGCCCGGAGGTGCTCTTCCTGGACGAGCCTACCGCCGGCGTCGACCCGCTTTCGCGGCGCGTCTTCTGGGACCTGCTCTACCAGCTGGTCGCCGAGGGCATCACCGTCTTCGTCACCACCCACTACATGGACGAAGCCGAGCACTGCCACCGCCTGGCCTTCATCCAGCACGGCCGCCTGATCGCCTATGGCTCCCCCGCCGAGATCAAAGCCGGCATGATGCGCGGCCAGGTGCTCGAGATCGCCCCCTCGGATGCCATCCAGGCCGTCAAGGTGCTGCGCGCCCTTCAGGAGTCGGGCCAGCTTCCCATCCACGAGGTCGAGCTGTACGGCTCGCTCGTTCACGTTGTGGCGCCAGAAATGGAAAAGCTCCAGCGCGCCATCGCGACCGAGCTGCGCCGCTCTGCCATCCAGCCGGGGAGCATGTCCATTATCGAGCCCTCGTTGGAAGACGTATTCATCGCCTGCATGAAGGCGTGAACTTAAAACTGATACGGAGGATCTCATGAAAACAAGCCTCAAATTGACAACCCTCGCCCTGGTCATCTGCCTGGCCGTCGCCATAACTGGTTGCAGCGCCTTGCAGACGAACGCCAGTCCGGCGCTGCAGGCCTCTGGACTGATCGAGGCCACCGAAATCACCGTTGCCCCCGAGCTGAGCGGGCGGGTGGTGGCAGTCTCGGCCAACGAGGGCGATTCTCGTAAAAGCCGGGGACGTGCTTTTCCGCCTGGATGGCGCTTTGCTCCAGGCGCAGCGCCAGACGACCTCCGCCGCGCTGGCCTCCGCCCAGGCCGGCGTGCAGACCGCCCAGGCCGGGCTGGACGCTGCCCAGGCTCAATCTGACCTGGTGCTCTCCAACGCTCTGGCCGACGCCCAGCCCGATCGCGTCGCCATCTGGAGCCAGACCAGGCCCTCTGATTTTACCCAGCCCACCTGGTACTTCTCGAAAGCGGAGCGCATCCAATCCACCCAGGCGGAGGTGGACTCGGCGAAAACCGACCTCGACAACGCCCAATCCAACCTGAATAACGTCGAGCAGAAGGCCGGCAGCGCCCTGTTCCTGAATGCGGAGCAGAAGCTCTCCGACGCGCGCGTCACCTATCAGATATCCCAGGGCGTGCTCGACCAGACCAACGGCGCTTCGGATGGACAAGGCCTGCACGACGCGGCCCAGAGCACCCTGGACGACGCCAAAACCGCCCTCGACAACGCCCAAAAAGCTTACGATGACACTTTGACCACCACCGGCGCGCAAGACGTGCTCACCGCGCGCGCCAAAGTCGCCGTGGCCCAGGAACACTACGCCGCCGCCATGGATGCCCTGCGCGCCCTCCAGACCGGCGCCGATTCTCCCACCGTCACCGCCGCAGCCAAAACCGTTGACCAGGCCAAAGCTGCCCTGGCCCAGGCGCAGGCCGCTGTGGATCAGGCCCAGGCCGACCTGCAATTGATCGACGCACAGATCGGTAAGCTGACCGTTCTCGCCCCGCAAGATGGCGTCGTGTTAACCCGCAGCGTCCAGCCCGGCGAAGTGCTCCAGGCCGGCATGGCCGCCATGGCGATAGGCGACCTCGCCAAATTGACCGTCACCGTTTACATCCCCGAGAACCGCTACGGCCAGATCAAGCTGGGCGACCCGGCCACCCTGAGCGTCGATTCCTTCCCCGGCCAGTCGTTTAACGCCGCCGTCACACGCATCGCCGACCAGGCTGAGTTCACCCCGCAGAACGTTCAGACGCAGCAAGAACGCCAGACCACCGTCTACGCCGTGCAATTGACCGTTTCCAACCCGGACGGTAAGCTCAAGCCCGGCATGCCCGCCGACGTGACTTTCGCGAACCTGCTTCCATAATGCCGTCGCACTCCACTTGCGCCTCCGCGCCTCTGCAGAAGGCCAACTGATCTCTGGCTTGAGACAAGCACACCAACTACCAAGGGCACCAGGTACACCAGAAACCTAGTGCCCTTGGTGTTCTGGGTGGTTCAAAGGCTTTCTCCAAAAATCATTCCCCCAAAATCTCATATAATCCCAATTCTATGGTTATAATCGGATATTATGTCTTCAGGCGCATCCCGACCAGGAGGGGCTATGACCAATGACAAAGACCTCGAGACACAACTGCGCTCTTTGACCCAGGAATTCGTTGCCGGCCTTCCAGAGCAGTGGGGCGGCATCGAGATTGCCTGGACGCGCGTCTGGCTCGATGGTCGAGAAATCCCCGCCTTCGAACAGTTGCTCCAGCAAGTGCATTCCCTCGCAGGTGCAGCCGGCACGCTCGGCTTTATGCAAATCGCCCAGGCCGCCAGCCAGTTGCAAGGCGAATTGCGCAGCATCCGCGCCGGTTCCCAAAAGAGGCCCGGCGATGCCGTTCTGTCGCAAGCCGAAGCCCCCCTTCAAGCGTTGCGCCGCGCTGTCTACGCCGGGGAGCAGATCGAGCTGGCCGAGCTGGCCCACCGCCTGGGCTCGGCCAAAGAAGCCACAGCCTCCCTGCAAGATGAGCGCTCCAACCGCCTGATCTATATGGTCGAAGACGATCCACTTCAGGCCGCCGAGATGGCCGCCCAGATCGGCTATTTCGGCTACACCCTGCAAATCTATCATCTGCTGGACGACCTGGAAGATGCCCTCCAGCACGCGCTGCCCGCCGCCATTCTCATGGACATCAGCTTCCCCGAGGGCAAAATGGCCGGCCTCAACGTGATCGCCGCGCTGCGCGAGAAATTCCCCCATCTGCCGCCCATCATCTTCGTTTCCATGAACGACGACATGCCCTTCCGCCTGGAGGCCGTGCGCGTGGGCGGTGAAGCCTATTTCACCAAGCCCGTTGACGTGGATGCCCTGATCGACGTTCTCGACCGGTTGATTTTCCACGAGGTAGTCTCGCCCTATCGCATCCTCATCGTCGACGATTTGCGCGTCCAGGCCAGCTATTACGCCGCCCAATTGAAGAAAGTGGGCATGGTAGTCGAGATCGTCTCGGACCCGCTCCAGGTGATCGATCATCTCATCAGCTTCAATCCCGACCTGGTCTTGCTCGACATGTATATGCCGGACTGCACCGGCATGGAGCTGGCCAAGGTCATCCGCCAGATGGAGCAATTCATCAGCGTCCCCATCGTCTTCCTCTCGTCGGAGACCGATAAAGACAAGCAGATGGCCGCCATGGGCCTCGGCGGCGACGATTTTCTCACCAAACCTGATCGATCCTCAATACCTGGTCGCCGCCGTCACCACCCGCGTCGAGCGTTACCGCAAGCTGCGCACCCTCATGTTCCAGGATGGGCTGACCGGCCTGCTCAACCACACCACCATCAAGGAGCGCCTCGCCCAGGAGGTCGAGCGCGCCCGCCGGCAAGACGCCCCCCTGGCTTTCGCCATGTTGGATCTGGATCATTTCAAGCTCGTCAACGACACCTATGGCCACGCCATCGGCGACCGGGTGCTGAAGAGTCTGGCCCATTTGCTCAAGCAACGCCTGCGCAGCTCGGATATCATCGGGCGCTTTGGGGGCGAAGAGTTCGCCGTGATCTTTCCTAACACCGACGAAGCCACCGCCACTCGCCTTATGGCCGAGCTGTGCGCGGGCTTCGCCAGGATCCATCACCACGGCGGCGAGCAAGGAATTCACCGTCACCTTCAGCGCGGGAGTGGCCGCTTTCCCTGTCTGCACCAGCGCAGACGTCTTGAGCAAGACCGCCGACCTCGCCCTGTACGCGGCCAAGGCCGCCGGCCAGAACCAGGTGATACCGGCCAGCGAATGTCAGGGCAATGCCCTTTCTGCCGTACAGCCACAGCCTGCTTCCGACGTCGACCCGTCCGGTTTACCCGACGCGGCTCTGTTGCAAAGCCTGATGCGCCGGGTCAATAGCATCATCATCCGCTTTGACACCAAGGGCATCATCACTTTTGCCAACCAGTTTGCTCAACGCTTCTTCGGCTTCACCGAAACGGAAATGGTCGGGCATCACTTGATCGGCACCGTGTTCGCGCAGACCAGCTCCAATGGCGCCACTGCGCTCCATGATTACCGGATATCCTGCAGAACCCGCAGCGCTATAGCAGCACCGAGAATGAGAACACCCGCCAAGATGGCCCAGAAGGTGTGGGTAGCCTGGAGCAATACCCCGCTGCTCGACGCGCAGGGCCAGACGGTCGAGATCTTGTGTATCGGCAACGACATCACCGCCCGCAAGCAAGCCGAGGCCGAGCTAACCGGGATGGTTGCTCGCCTCTCGGCGCTCAACCGCATTTCGCAGGTGGTGATGAACCAGCAAGACTTCTCTTCCATCGCGGTGGCCATCACCCCCGAGGTCATCGATCTCTTCCACGCCTACCATATCGGCATTTCGCTGCTCGATGAAGACCACACCCGGCTGGTGTTCATCGGCGATCTGCTCGGCGACTGGAAGGAAACCCTCGATCCCGGCAATGAGATCGTCCTCGCCGACGACCAATCTTCGACCCAGGTGCTGGAAACCGGCAAGGCCTTGTTCGTCCCAAACGCGATGACCAGCCCACTCACCGTGGGCAGCCACGATTTCTTGAGGACCTACCAGATCAACGGGCGGATTATCGCGCCCTTGATCTATCGCGGCAAGGCCATTGGCACGCTCAACATCGACTTCGCCGATCCCGATCGGACGGTGAGCCCTGCCGAGATCGAGCTGGCCGAAACCATTGGCGGGGCCATCGCCGGGGTGCTGGAGAGCGGCCTGCTCTTCAAGTCCGAGCAACACCAGCGCCAGTATTATGAAGCTCTGGTGAGCAACCTGCCTACGGCAGTCGTCATGGTCAATCAGGGAGCAAAGATCAGCTCCTGGAATCCGGCCGCGGTGAAGATGTTCGGCTACACCGCCGAAGAAGCCCTGGGGCAGAACATCGACGACCTGCTCGCCTCGGAAGAGTACCGCCAGGAGGCCATCCACCTCACGCACAACACCCTGTCCGAAAGCGGCCTGGTGCAATCGCTCACTCGCCGCCGTCGCAAAGATGGCACCCTGGCGGAGGTCGAGCTATTGGCCGTGCCCGTTTTCGTCGAAGGGCTGCCGTCTGGCAGCCTGGCCATCTACCACGACATCAGCGAGCTGCAGCGCGCCCGGCACGAAGCCGAAGCGGCCAACGAAGCCAAGAGCGCTTTCCTGGCCACCATGAGCCACGAGATCCGCACGCCGCTCAACGCCATCATCGGCATGACCTCTCTGCTTCTGGATACCGGGCTCACCTGCGAGCAGCAGAATTTCCTGGAAACCGTGCGCGGCAGCGGAGACGCCCTGCTGACCATCATCAACGACATCCTCGATTTCTCGAAGATCGAGGCCGGTGGCATGGAGATGGAAGAGCAGCCCTTCGATCTGCGCGAATGCCTGGAATCCGCCTTGGACCTGGTGGCTTCGAAAGCCGCCGAGAAGGGCTTCGACGTCGCTTACCTGTTGGATCCCGACGTTCCGGCGGTCATCATCAGCGACTCGGCCCGCTTGCGCCAGATTCTGCTCAACCTGCTCAGCAATTCACTCAAATTCACCGAGGAAGGCGAAGTGGTGCTCTCGGTCTCTGCCGAGAAACTCCCAGAAGGCGCGGACAAGAGCTACCGCTTGCACTTCAAGGTGCGTGACACGGGGATCGGCATTCCCCCCGATCGGGTCGATCGTCTCTTTCGCTCTTTCAGCCAGGTGGACGCCTCGACCACCCGCAAGTACGGCGGCACCGGCCTCGGTCTGGCCATCAGCAAGCGCCTGGCCGAGCTGATGGGCGGGACGATGTGGGTGGAAAGCGAAGGCGTCCCCGGCAAAGGCTCCACTTTTCACTTTACTATCTGCGCCAATCCCTCCAACCGCCCCCTGCCGGTCTTCATGCACCGCAAGCAGCCCGAATTGAGCGGAAAGCGCGCCCTGATTGTCGACGATAACGCCACCAACCGCTACATTTTGATGCGCCAGATCCAGTCCTGGGGCATGGTGCCGTTGGAAACGGCCTATCCACGCCAGGCGCTCGAATGGATCCGCGAGGGCCAGTCTTTCGACATCCTCTTGCTGGACATGCAAATGCCCGAGATGAACGGCGTCACCCTGGCAACGGAAATCCGCCGCTTCTATGGGGAGGATAATGAGCTGCCCATCGTCATGTTGACTTCGCTGGGCCTGAAGGAGTTCGACACTGCCAGCGCCAAATTCGCCTCTTATCTGACCAAGCCGATCAAGCCGGCCGCCCTGTACGCCACCTTGCTGGACGTCTTTGGCGGGCAGCCCGTCCAGCCCAACCCTGCCGCCCATAAACGTCCTGAAGCCAAAGCGCCTGCGGATCACCTGGCGCCCTTGCACATTCTGCTGGCCGAGGACAACGTCGTAAACCAGCAGGTCGCCTTGCACCTGCTCGACCGGCTGGGATATCGTGTGGACGTGGCCGGCAATGGCCTGGAAGTGCTCGAAGCTCTTCACCGCCAGCCTTACGACGTGATTCTAATGGACGTGCAAATGCCAGAAATGGACGGCCTGGAAACCACGCGCCAGGTGCGCGCCGGCCTTTGGAAGGATAACGGGCAGAACCGGCGCGCTCGACTACCAGCCGTATATCATCGCCATGACGGCCAACGCCATGCAGGGCGACCGGGAGGCCTGCCTGGCCTCCGGCATGGATGATTATATCAGCAAGCCCATCCGCCTCGAAGAGCTCGCCCAGGCCCTCAGCCAGGTGCAGCCGTCGCGCCCGCCCGAAAGCGTGGCCGTCGCCGGCAACTCACAGGCAGAGCCGGCCATCGCCGAAGAGGTCTTCCGCAAATTCCAGCTTTCCATGGGCGAGGAAGATTCCGCCGTGGTGCTCTCCCTCATCCGGGATTATCTGGCCGAATCCCCCCCGCTCGTGGCCGAGCTGCGCCAGGCCGCCAGCCAGGGAGATCTGGAAAAAGTGCGCCGCGTCTCGCATTCGCTCAAATCCAGCAGCATGTTATTCGGCGGGATGCGCCTGGCGGAGACCTGTAAATCCATTGAGGTCAACGCGCGCAACGGCCAGTTGCCTCCCTCACCCGGCCAGATTCTCTGCGTGGAAAAGGAATACGCCGCGGTCGAACAGGCCCTGAAGGGAAAGCTGGCCGCCTCCGCAGAATAAAGCCCCGGCCCGGCGAGCCGGCGAGGATCGCCAGTTCAGCCTCATTCGTGCTATACTGTTTTTAGCGATTGAGGACTATCTATGAGGCGCTCTCTCGTCGTGCGGCTGCTTCGGGTGGCGGCCATTGCCGTCATCGGCATGTTGGGGGTCGAGTGGGGAATACGCTTTCTGTTCCCTGGAATATCACTCTGGATATCTCAAGCTCTAACCATTCTGATCGCCGTCCTGGCTGCGGGTATATCCACTTATTGGGTAGCCCAGGTTTACGACCGGTTGAATCAAAAGATCGCACAGGAGACCGCCAAACGCCAGCGCCTGGAGGGGGAGCTCTCTCGGCTCAACCAGGAATTTGAAGACCACATCAAGGATAAAACCTCCCAGCTTGCCAGGCTGAACCTGGACCTGGACCTGGAGATTGCCCAACACAAGCAAGCCGAGGAAACCGCGCTGGCCAATGAAGAGCGTTTCCGCAACATGGCCGATAACATTCAAGAGGGTCTGACCATCATCGAAGAGGATGAAGTCGTTTACATCAACCAGAGCGCCTGGAAGATCTTCGGAGATCCTTCGGAAGAACAGGAGACGCCGCCGAGCCATTTGGATTTGGCGCGCTCCGAAGAAGTGAGCCGCTTGATCCGCATGAGTGAGAATGCCTTTCGCCTCTACGATTCCTCGCGCGAGGACGAGTATTGGATCGTGCGCAGGGATGGCACCCGGCGCTGCATTCACAACCGCTACTCGTATAGCAAGGCCAGGGGCGTCGAAAGACGTTTTATCGTCTCCTCGGATATCACGGATCAGACCCTCGCCTATCAGATGTTGGAACAGGCAGTCGAAGAGCGCACGCGCGAGTTATCCACCGTCCTGGAGATTTCCAAGAAAATCACCTCCACGCTCGAGCTGGAGCCTCTCTTGCAGGTCGTCGTGGAACAAATCAAGTCGATCATCCCTTACAGCAGCGCTACGATATGCACGCTGCACGATGGCCAGTTAGAGGAGATTGCCTACCAGTCCCCCGGCCAGGTGGGCCAGGCCCAACCGCTACACCTCTCACTGTCCAACGCGGAATTATACGAGGAAGTCATCCAACAGCAGAAAGTCCTCGTCATCGACGATGTGAAAGGCGACACCCCGCTGGCGCGCGCTTTAGCGGAAACCAGCGAGGGCTTGGTGCAATTATCCTTCGCCCACGCCCACTCCTGGATGGGTATCCCGCTGGTGGTCAAGGATCGCGTTATCGGCCTGCTGAGTCTCACCCACGAAAAGCCCAATTTCTACACCCAGGTTCACATTCGTTCGGCCCTGGCCATCGCCAACCAGGTCGCCATCGCCATGGAAAATGCCCACTTATACGAACAAGCCCACGATCTGGCCACGCTGGAAGAGCGCCAGCGTATTGCCGGGGAGCTGCACGACTCTGTCACGCAGTTGCTGTATGGCATCGGCCTGTATTCGGCCGCCGCCGGTCGCTCCGTGCGTGAAAGCAATTTCGACCTCACCGAGCAAATCATCGGCGAGATCAAAGAGAACGCGCTGCAAGCCTTGCGCGAGATGCGCCTCTTGATCTACGAGCTGCACCCTCCCGTGTTGGAAGATTTGGGATTGGTGGCAGCGCTCCAGGCCAGCCTGGATTCGGTGAGCGTGCGCACCGGCTTACAGGCCAGCCTGAAAGCAGAAGGCATCGACCGCTTGCCCGTTTCGATGGAATGCGAGCTCTATCGAGTCGCGTTGGAAGCCTTGAACAACCTGGTCAAATACGCCAAAGCCAAACGGGTGAGCATCGACTTGCGCCTGGTGGATAACGTGGTATCCATGGAAATCTGCGACAACGGCGTGGGCTTCGACCTGGCCGCGGCAAAAGCCTCGGGGGGGTTTGGGTTGCGCAACATGGAGCTGAGGGTAAAACAAATCTGCGGCAACCTCGAGGTAGACAGCCTTCCGGGCTGCGGGACGCACATCCGGGTCGCGGTGCCCGTTCGAGATTGCGCCAGGGTGCCTTCAGAGGTTTCGTCAGAGGTGGAGGTTTGATATGCCGGATATCATTCGGGTTCTGGTCGTCGACGACCACCCGGTCGTCAGAAAAGGCATCAGCGCGCTCCTGGCCGGCGAGAAAGATCTCCTGGTGGTTGGCGAGGCATCCAATGGACTGGAAGCCATCCGGCAGGTGGAAGAGCAGCGCCCGGACGTGGTTCTGATGGACCTCGTCATGCCGGAGCTGGACGGCATCCAAGCCACCCGCGAGATTTCGGAACGCTTTCCCGACGCCCGCATCCTGGTCTTGACCAGCTTTGCCGCCGACGATAAGATCTTCCCCTCGATCAAGGCCGGGGCCCAGGGGTACCTGCTCAAGGATTCCGACCCGGATTACCTGGTGCAGGCCATCCATCAAGTTTACCGGGGAGAGCTGTCACTCCCTCCGGTGATTGCCAGAAAGGTCCTTCAAGAATTGAAGCGGCCCACGCAGCAGCCCTTGACCCCCGATCCGTTGACCGAGCGCGAGGTGGAGATCCTTCAGCTTCTCGCCCAGGGCCTGGAAAACCACGACATCGCGGAGCGTCTGGGGCTGAGCGACGCCACCGTGCGCACTCATGTGAGCAATATCCTCAGCAAGCTGCACCTGGCCAACCGCGTCCAGGCCACCCTGTTCGCCTTGCGCAGCGGGCTGACCACCCTGGAAAACGGGCCAGAATAAAAAGGCTCTTTCCCCTCTCCTGGTGGGAGAGGGGTCAGGGGTGAGGGTTTCCCCCATCTCAACAAAAGTTGTGCCTTCCAATACAACAAAAGTGTAGAATGGCCGCTCAAAAGCGGCCATTTTGCTTTCTCAAATTGCTCATCCCTAATCCACGCTGATCGGATGACAATCACCCGATTCTCGCTTAAAACTTAACTAGTGATTGTGTGAACTATCACGACCAAGGCCTTCTGGTTGGTAATGGAGTGTCTGGGAATGACCTGCGCGCACTCCCAGGGAATGAATCAGGTCAGGAATGAGGGGCAGATGAAAGCTATTGTTCTGCTCAAGATTACCTCAGGTGAGGTCAGAGAGGTTAACAACTGCCTGAAGCAATTGGAACGAGTCCTGGGATCTTGTATGACGTTTGGCCGCTATGACGCGATGGCCATCATCCAGGGTGAAAGCCTGGAGGAAATCCGGCAGATCATCCTTTCCGAAATCCAGCCTATTTCCGGTGTTATCGAGACCCTGCCTTGTCTGATCGTCGAAGAGACCTCGCTAAAAAGCTCGGAGCACTTGCAGGAATTCTTCAAAGCCGCCCATTGATCCGGGCGGCCAGAAGGCGTTACGCACAGAAATTACCATCGATCCCACGATAAGGAGGTGGAGATGTTGGAAGTCAGCTCGCTGAACCAACTGTCCGGGATGCCGGACGAGGTTGTCTCGAGCATCCTCGCGGACCCCGACTTGTACAGTTGCATTCAATGTGGCATTTGCGGTGGAGTATGTCCTTTTGGCTACCTGATGGATTATCCCCCCGTGCGGATTATCGCGGCTTTGCGCGCGGACGTTTTCCCCAAGGTGCTCACTTCCGATACGATTTGGATGTGCGTGGCTTGTAGCCTGTGCACCACTTCTTGTCCGGCCCAAATCCCCCTGACCGTCGATTTGATGTCGCGCTTGAAGGAAGAGATGATTTTGCAGGGAAGCGTGCCGGAAGAATTGCAGACCGCCCTGGAGAACTCTCAACGTTACGGGAACCCCCTGGGAGAGGCTGCGCGCAAGCGCGCGGACTGGACTCGCACGGCCGGCGTTCCCGTGCCGGTATTTGGGAAGGACGTGACTCAGGCCGATGTGCTCTGGTTCGTCGGCGATTACGCCTCCTACCACCCCAGGGCGCTGCGCGCCAGCCAGGCGCTAGCCCGCCTCTTCCACCTGCTCGGCGTCGATTTCGCCATCCTGGGAAACGAGGAGAGCAGCGACGGCGACTCGCAACGCCTGGCCGGGGAGCATGGATTATTCGAGCTTCTGGCCGAAAAGAACGGCCGGGCCTTCATGAAGAATAAATTCAAGAAAATCATCACCAATGACCCCCACGCTTTAACGCCTTGAAGAACGAGTATCCCCTGGTCGGCGTATCTTACCCGGTGCAGCATTCCACGCAGTTCTTGTATGAACGCCTCGATCAGCTCAAGCCCCTCCTGCGCCACGAAGTCAAGGCCAGGGTAGTCTATCACGATCCATGTTACCTGGGTCGCGCCAATGGCATTTATGAGGAACCGCGCGCGCTCCTCAAGGCCATTCCGGGCCTGACGCTGGTCGAGCTGCCCCACCACCACAAGATCAGCCTGTGCTGTGGTGGGGGCGGTGGAGGAATGTGGCTGGACGGATTCCAGTGGGAAAAATCGCACACGCGCCTGTCTGAATGGTGCGTGCAGGAGGCCCTCCAGGTCAAGGCCGGCGTGATGGCCATCGCCTGCCCCTACGAAACCCCGCGCTTCGAAGACGCCATCAAGACGGTCTCGCATACCAACGGCCTGGCCATCAAAGACATCTGCGAGCTGCTTCTAAAGTCGGTAGGAACCGAAAGTTGAGGTGATAAAAAATGAAAATCTTTGTCCCCATCCAGCTCGTGCCCGATCTGGTCGAGGAATTAGTCATCGCGGAGGACGGCAAGCGCCTGGACCTGGACGCCACGCGCTGGATCGTCAATGAGTTCGACGATCACGCCATCGAGCAGGCCATCCTCTTGAAGGAGAAAATCGGGGGCCAGGTCACCGTCATCGCCCCCGATTTTGAAGGGGCGGAGGATGTGCTTTACCAGGCGGTTGCCAAAGGAGCCGACCGGGTGGTCAAGCTGAGCGGGGATTTCCAGAGCGAGCTAAACACGCACGCCCTGGCGCGGCTCGTCGTCCATTATCTTCAAGCGCATTCCGAGAGCCCAGACTTGATCCTCACCGGGGTTCAGGCCAACAACAGCCTGGACGGGTCGTTGGGTCCCTTGCTGGCTGCCTACCTGGGCCTCCCCTTTGTGGACTGCGTCGCCCACGCGGAAATCGAGGATCAGAAGATCACGCTTCGCAAGGAATACCCGGGAGGGCTGACGGCTGATTGGAGCGTGGCTCTGCCGGCCGTGGTGGCTATCCAGGCCGCCAATACTCCGCCTCGTTACGTTCCCATCAGCAAGATGCGCCTCGCCATGAAGGCCGCTTCCGTCGAGACCGCCGGGGTCGAGGCGCTCGATTTGAGCGGCGCGGTCGACCGCACGCGCATAGTTCCGCCGCAAACGGATCAGCGCGCCCAGATGATCGACGGCGATGTCGATCAGGTTGCCGAAAAGCTGGTTGCCCTGTTCAAAGAGCTGGGCGTGCTCTGAGGAGGTGAGAGGATGAGTTAGGATATTTTCGTTTACATCGAGCATGTGTGTGGGAAGACCCTGGATATCTCCTATATGCTGCTGGCCCAGGCGCAACAGTTGGCCGCCGCAAGCGGCGGAAAGGTCGTCGCCATACTGCTCGGCCACAACGTGGACGGCCTGGCCAGCGACCTGGGCGCGGATGAGGTCTGGTACGTTGACCACCCCGAGCTGGGCGATTTCATCTGGGCCAATTCCCTGGCCGTTCTGGAAGCTTTGCTCGCCGGACAATCTCCCCGCCTGGTGCTGTTCGGCGACACCACCATCGGCAGCGGGCTGGCCGGTGGCCTATCCGCGCGGCTCGACCTGCCCCTGGTGAGCTACTGCCGCCAGATTATTCCCGCAGACGGCCATTTTCATTACCTCGGCCAGATTTGCGGCGGGAAGATGCTGGTCGAAGGCGCGCTGCCCGATTCCACCACCCTGGCCGCCATGATCCCGGGGGCCTTCCGGGTAGAACAGGGCAAGAGCGATGAAAAGCACTCGGCCACGCCCGTGCCGCTCGAAGGGCTGGACGACCTTCTCGCGAAGAACAGCCAGCGGTACGTCTTCAAGGGCTACACCGAGCCCGCCGCCGGCGACGTGGACATCACCCGCGAAAAGATCCTGGTCTCGGTCGGACGCGGCATCCAGAGCGAGGACAATCTGTCTTTGGCCCAGGATCTGGCGGACGCCCTGGAAGGCGCGGTGTCTGGCTCCCGTCCCATCATCGACCAGAGCTGGCTGCCCACCTCTCGCCTGGTCGGGAAGTCAGGCAAGACGGTCAAGCCCAAGGTGTATCTGGCCCTGGGCATCAGCGGCGCGCCGGAGCACACCGAAGCCATCACGGGCGCCGGCGCGATCGTCGCCGTCAACACCGACCCTTCCGCCCCGATCTTTAACCTGGCCAAATACGGCGTTCAATTGGACCTGCTGGATTTGCTCCCAGTGCTCACCGAGCGCGTGCGCGCCGAAAAATGAGCGCCCCTTTGTCCGTTGAAAGAGGATTGACACATGCCGGAACGCATTGACTTTTGGGGCATTCCCCGCCCGTGGGGCCCCATCCTGGTGTACGCCCTGCTCGGCCTGGCCACGTTGATCCTGGTCGTGCGCTTTTACCAGCGCGCCAGAGTCTGGTGGCAGATCGGGCTGCCCGAAAAGCGCTGGGACCATCTGCCCACCCGCCTGGGCCGCCTGCTCAAGTACGCCATCCTTCAGGTGCGCGTCTTGGGCCAGCGTTATGCAGGCATCATGCACGCGGCGCTGGCCTGGTCGTTTTTCGTCTTGTTCCTGGGCACGGCCTTCGCCACCCTCAACGGGCATTTCGTCACCTTCCTCCAGGGCAGCCCCTACCTCTTCTACAAGCTCACCCTGGACGTTTTTTCAGTCGTCTTCCTGGCCGGCGCCGGTATGGCCGCCTACCGCCGTTTCATCCTCCGCCCGGCCCGCCTGACCCTCCAGGGGAAGTTCACCTGGTCGCTGGTGTTCCTGGTGTTCATCGTGCTCAACGGGCTTTTGATCGAGTCCCTGCGCCTGGCCATTCAGAAGCCCGCCTGGGCGCTGTGGTCGCCGGTGGGTTGGGTCCTCGCCCGGCTCTGGATCGCCAGCGGAGCCTCCCAGGGCGCCCTGTACAACTGGCACCTGGGAGTTTACACGCTCCATTTCGTCACCGTATCGGCCTTCTTCGTCACCCTGCCCGCAGGCACGCTCGTCCACCTGCTCACCGCGCCCCTGAACGTATTCTTCTCCAAGCTCGACCGGCCCACCGGGCGCCTGGCCCCCCTGCCTGAAACGAAGGAGGGAGAGCCCATCTACGCCGACCGTCTGGCGCACCTGACCTGGAAACAGCTCCTGGACAGCGAAGCCTGCACCGAATGCGGGCGCTGCCAGGAGGTCTGCCCGGCCTACGCCTCCAATAAACAGCTCAGCCCCAAGGGGTTGATCGTCGACATCCGCGAGAAGTTGCACGCGGATTGGGCCGCGGCCAAAGCACAGCAGCTTGAGCCGGCTCCCCTGGTGAACGGCCGCATTCGCGAGGCCGACGTCTGGTCTTGCACCACCTGCGGGGCCTGCGACCGGGAATGCCCGGTGCTCGTCGAGCACGTCGACACGCTCGTCGATCTGCGCCGCTCCCTGGTGATCGAAGGGCGCCTGGACGCCCGCTTGCAGGATGCGCTGGCCGGCCTCAGCCGCTACGGCAACTCGTTCGGGCAGTCCGAGCGCAACCGCGCCAAATGGAGCCAGGCGCTGCCCGCCAAAATCAAGGACGCGCGCAAAGAGCCCGTCGAGTACTTGTGGTTCGTCGGCGATTACGCTTCTTACAACCCGGCCCTCACCGAGATCACCCGCCAGGCCGCACAGGTATTCCAGCAAGCCGGCCTGGACTTCGGCATCCTGTACGAGGCCGAGCGCAACGCCGGCAACGACGCCCGCCGCGCCGGCGAAGAGGGCTTATTCGAATACCTGGTCGAGAAGAACGGCGCCGCGCTCGCCAAATGCGACTTCCAGGCCATCTTCACCACCGACCCGCACACCTTCAATACCCTGAAGAACGAATACCCCGCCGACGTGCTCGCCGGGCGCCCCGTCTTGCACTACACCGAAGTCCTGGATCGCCTGATCGCTGCCGGCCAATTGCGCTTTGAGAAGAAGCTGGATGCCGTGGTCACCTACCACGATCCCTGTTACCTGGGACGCTACAACGGGGTGTACGCGGCCCCGCGCCGCGTGCTCGCCGCGCTGGGCTGCCGTCTGGTCGAGATGCCCCGTCATGGCGCTCACGCCTTTTGCTGTGGCGCCGGCGGCGGGCGCATCTGGATGGAAGAAGGAGAGATGCAAGAGCGACCCAGCGAAAACCGCATTCGCGAGGCGGCTGCCCTGGGCTCCGTTTCCACGCTGGTCGTCGCCTGCCCGAAAGACGTCGCCATGTTTCGCGATGCGTTGAAGACCACTTCGCTCGAAGGCCGCCTGGTGGTCAAAGATCTCATCGAGTTGGTCCACGAGGCCCTGGAACCGGAGGTTATTGCTTCACCCGAGGGCCTGATAGAGAATGGAGGCAAGGATGGTTGAAAAAGTGGGCGTTTATATCTGCCATTGCGGCAGCAACATTGCCGGGACTGTGGATGTAGAAGGGCTGGCGACTTGGGCCAAAGCCTCGTTGCCAGACGTCGCCGTCGCGCGCGATTACAAATTCATGTGCTCATCCTGGGCCAGGAGATGATCGAGAATGACATCCAGGAGTTGGGCCTGACCCGCGTGGTGGTGGCCGCCTGCTCGCCCCATCTGCACGAGGCCACCTTCCGCCAGGCCTGCCAGCGCGCCGGCCTGAACCCTTACCTGTTCGAGATGGTCTCGATCCGCGAGCAGGTCTCCTGGGTGACCGCCGATCAAATCATCGCCACCTCCAAGGCCAAGGGCGTTGATCGCCGGGGCCGTGCGCAAGGTCGTCCTTCACCAACCCCTGGAGCCCATCACGGTCGAGATCAACCCCAACGTCCTCGTGGTCGGCGGGGGCATCGCCGGCATCCAGGCGGCTCTGGAAATCGCCGACAGCGGCAACCACGTTTATATGGTGGAGCGCGAGCCTTCCATCGGCGGGCACATGGCCCAGTTCGACAAGACCTTCCCCACCCTGGACTGCTCCGCCTGCATCCTCACCCCCAAGATGTTCGCCGTGGGCCAGCATCCCAACATCACCCTCCTGACCTACAGTGAGGTGGAGAAGGTGGAAGGCTTCGTGGGCAACTTCACCGTGCACGTCCGCCAGAGCGCGCGCGCAAGATCAACGAAGATCTGTGCACCGGCTGCATGGTGTGCCAGGAAAAGTGCCCCAAGAAGGTCGTGGATGACGTTTTCGAGGTCGGCTTGGCCAAGCGCAAGGCCATCTACACCTCCTTCCCCCAGGCCGTGCCCAAGTATCCGGTCATCGACGTAGAGAACTGCACCTACTATCTCAAGGGCACCTGCAAGGCCTGCCAGATCTTCTGCCCCACCGGGGCCATCGACTTCGACCAGCAGGACGAGATCGTGCAGATCAACGTGGCAACATCATCCTGGCCACCGGCTACGACCTGTTCGATTGCCGCCGCATCCCGCAATACGGCTACGGGCGCCTGCCCAATGTTATCACCAGCCTCGAATTCGAGCGCCTGTCCAATGCCGCGGGGCCGACCAGCGGCAAGATCGTCCTGAGAGACGGCGAGACCGCGCCCAAAGCGGTGGGTATCATCCATTGCGTGGGCAGCCGGGACAAGAACTACAACAAATACTGCTCCGCGATCTGCTGCATGCAGTCGCTGAAATTCGCCCACCTGGTGAAAGAAAAGACCGGCGCCGAGGTCTACAACTTCTACATCGACATGCGCACCGCCGGCCAAGGCTTACGATGAGTTCTACCAGCGCGTGCTGGAGGAGGGCGACATCTTCGTGCGCGGCAAGGTGGCCGAAGTCACCGATGTCTGCCCGCACCCCGGGCGAAGAGGGCAAGCTGATCATCCAGGTCTACGACACCCTGGCCGGCAAGCAGCGGCGCATCCCCGTGGACATGGTCATCCTGTCGGCGGCGCTGGAGCCGCGCGCCGACGCGAACGAGGTCGGCCAAGATCTTTGGCATCGCTTGCAGCGCGGACGGCTGGTTCATCGAGCGCCATCCCAAGCTGGACCCGGTCGCCACCATGACCGACGGCATTTTCATCGCCGGCGCGTGCCAGGGCCCAAAGGACATCCCGCGACGGTGGCCCAGGGCGCAGCGGCGGCGGCCCGGGTGCTGGGCCTGATCGAGCCAGCAGCAGATCAGCTGGAGCCGATCACGCGCCAGTGTCGACCGAGCAGTGCTCCGGCTGCCGCATCTGCAACAACCTGTGCCCGTTCAACGCCATCATTTTCCACGAAGACCGCTGGGTCACGAGATCAACCCGGCTCTTTGCCAGGGCTGCGGCACCTGTGTCGCCGCCTGCCCGGCCGGCGCCATCAGCGGCACGCACTTCAGCAACCAGCAGATCATGGCCCAGATCGAGGGTATGCTGCAGGAGCCTTGTCGCTGGGCATCGCGGTGCCAGTCCGGATAAGGAGGCAATGCATGGCCAATGAAACCGATTTCGAGCCTGTCATCGTTGGTTTCACCTGCAACTGGTGCTCCTACCGCGCGGCGGACTGGCGCCGGCATGGCGCGCATGAAATACGCTCCCAACGTCCGGCTGATCCGCCTGATGTGCTCCGGGCGCCTGGATCCCAGTTCGTTCTCGAAAGCCCTGGCCGAGGGCGCCGATGGCGTGCTGATCACCGGCTGCCATCCGGGCGACTGCCACTATGTCGAGCAGAACTACAAGACGATGCGGCGCTTTGAGCTGTTGAAGAGAGTGCTCGCCTCGCTCGGTATCGAGGAGGAGCGGGTGAAGCTGGTTTGGGCTTCGGCAGCCGAAGGAACGCTGTTGCCCAGGCGATAGACCAGATGGTCGCCGAGGTGCAAGCCCTCGGGCCTTTGAATTGGAAAGATAGACCGGCCCGGTCATTAGAAGAAATGAGAGCCGGCGCTTATGCCAGCGAATGACAGAAACCCAAATTTGCCATGTACTGGGCGGCGGCCTGCGGCGGCTGCGAGATCGCCGTCCTGAACATCCACGAGGGTATTCTGGATGTCGACGCCAACTTCGAGGTCGTCTTCTGGCCCGTGGCCATGGACGCCAAGTACGGCGACGTCGAAGCGCTGCCGGACGGCGCTATCACCGTGTGCTTCTTCAACGGCGGCATGCGCAACAGCGAGAACGAGGAAATGGCCCATCTGCTGCGGCGGAAATCGCAGTTGCTGGTGGCCTTTGGCTCCTGCGCCTGCGCAGGGCGGTATCCCCGGCCTGGCCAACCTCGTTCCCGGTCGACGAGCTATTCGATACGGCCTACGAGACGATTTCCACGGACAACCCCAACCACCTGCGCCCGGCTGCTTTCACCTCCGTCCCGGACGGGAAGCTGCGCTTGCCAGAGCTTCAGCCCACTTTGAGAGCCCTGGATCAGGTCATCGATGTGGACTATTACCTCCCCGGCTGCCCACCTGAAAGCGCCCAGATCGGCGCGCTGGTCCATCTCGCCATCAGCGCGCTCAAGGGGGAAGCCGCCCTCCCACTCAAGGGATCGGTGGTGGGCGCCGGCAACAGCACCGTCTGCGACGAATGTCCGCGCCAGCGCGGCGAAAAGACCCTCACCGAGATCAGGCGCATGGCTACCTTCCAGCCCAACCCGGAGCAATGCCTGCTCGAACAGGGCATCCTGTGCTCCGGGTTGGCTACGCGCAGTGGCTGCCAGGCGCTCTGCCCGCGCGCCAACATGCCTTGCATCGGCTGCTACGGCCCGGCCCCCAACGCCGCCGAGCAGGGCGTGCGCATGTTGGACGCCATCGCTTCTGTGTCTGTGGGCAAGACCCACGCCGAAATCGCCCCGCTTCTGGACGAGATCGTGGATCCCATCGGGACGTTCTATCGTTTTGGCCTGGCCTACAGCCTTTTACGCCACGCCAAAATGGATCCGAAAGGGAGGGCGTGATGCAGCGCATCAGCATTGACCCAATCACTCGTTTGGAAGGGCACGGAAAGATCGAGATCTTCCTGGATGGCGCCGGCAACGTCGCCAACACCTATTTCCAGATCCCCGAGCTGCGCGGCTTCGAAAGGTTCGTAGTGGGCCGCCCGGTCGAGGAAATGCCGGTACTCACCAGCCGCATTTGTGGGGTTTGCCCGGAGGCGCATCACATGGCCGCCGCTAAAGCCGTGGACGCCGTCTACCACGTCGATCCCCCGCGAACGGCCAGGCTGCTGCGCGAGCTGCTGTATTCCGCCTTTTTCTGCGCGGATCACACCACCCATTTCTACGTGCTGGCCGGCCCCGATTTCATCATGGGGCCGGACGCCCCGGTGGCCGAACGCAATATTCTGGGGGTGATCCACAAAGTCGGGCTGGAAATTGGCGGCAAGGTCATCAACATGCGCAAGCTGGGCCACGCCGCCATCGAGATGATCGGCGGGCGCAAGGTGCACCCCTGCACCAGCCTTCCCGGCGGCGTCAGCCACGGCATCACCGAGGAGCAGCGCCAGGAGCTGGAGAAGATGGGGCGCTGGGCGGTCGAATTCGCCCAGTTCAGCCTGAAGCTGTTCGACGACGTCGTGCTCCAGAACCGGGCCTACACCGACTTGATCCTTGGCGACATCTATTATCACCGCACCTACTCCATGGGGTTGGTCGACGCGAACAATCACGTCAATTTCTACGACGGACTGGTCAGCGTGGTGGACCCGGATGGCATACGCATCGGCAAATACGCCCCGGCGGAATACCCGGAGTGGATTTCCGAGCGGGTCGAGCCGTGGACCTACCTGAAATTCCCCTACCTGAAGAAGGTAGGCTGGAAGGGCTTCGTGGACGGCAAGGATTCTGGGGTGTATTTTGCCACCCCCCTGTCGCGCCTGAACGCCGCCGACGGCATGGCCACCCCGCTGGCTCAGGCGGAATACGAGAAGTTCTACGCCGCGCTGGGCGGCCGCCCGGTGCATCACCGCATGGCCACCCATTGGGCCCGCCTGATCGAGCTGCTCTACGCCGCCGAGCGCTGGGTGGAGCTTGCCACCGACCTCGAAATCACTTCGGACGACTTTCGCCGGCTGCCCACCGCGATCCCTACCGAGGGGGTGGGCATCGTCGAGGCCCCGCGCGGCACTTTGACCCACCACTATGTTACCGACGAGCGCGGGGTAGTTACCAAAGCCAACCTGATCGTGGGCACCACCAACAACTACGCCTCCATCGCCATGTCCATCGACAAGGCCGCGCGCTCGCTCATCCACGATGGTGTCGTGACCGAGGGATTGTTGAACCGGGTGGAAATGGCCTTCCGCGCCTACGACCCTTGCCTGGGCTGCGCCACGCACAGTCTTCCCGGCCAGATGCCCCTGGAGATCACCCTCCACGCCGCCGACGGCCAGATCCTGGACATCCTGAAGCGCAACTGCGACTGACCCCTTAACCCCACCGCGCTCACCCAGACACCCTCTTTTATGCCCCTCTCTGAAACAGAGAGGGGCAATTCGATGCCCTTTTGGTAAACTCCCTTTGCGTCTCTGCGCCTTTGCGTGAGCTTCATGATTCCCACGCAAAGGCGCAAAGCCCGCAAAAAAGGGCCGTTCTTAGCCCTCTCTGCGCCTTATGAGCAAAATCGCCTACTCCCCAATCCGCCTTTTGGCCGCTCCCAAATAGGACAATTTTGGTTATGATAAAGCCATGAAACGACAAAGAGGTGGAAAATGAATCTCGCTCAACAGAACCAGATGCACTCGCACACCGCTCACGTGGACCACACCGGCCACGAGGGCATGTTTCGCCGCAAGTTTTGGGTATCCTTAGTGCTCTCCATCCCGGTGCTCCTCTTCAGCCCCTCCATCCAGGCCTGGCTGGGCTTCAGCCTGCCGGCCTTCCCCGGCAGCTCGTGGATCACGCCGCTCTTCGCCGTGGTCGTCTTCCTCTACGGTGGCCTTCCTTTCCTGCAAATGGCCGTCCCCGAATTGAAGAACCGCCAGCCGGGCATGATGACCCTCATCTCGCTGGCCATCAGCGTGGCCCTCGTCTACAGCGTGGCGGCTCTGTTCCTGCCTGCCGGCAGCACCTTCTTCTGGGAGCTGGTGAGCCTGATCGACATCATGTTGTTGGGCCACTGGATCGAGATGCGCAGCGTGCGCCAGGCTTCCGGCGCGCTCAACGAGCTGGCCAGGCTCATGCCGGATCAGGCCGAGCGCATCCTCGAGGACGGCAGCCTGGAGACGGTGCCCGCGGAAGATCTGCGCCACGGCGACCTGCTCCTGGTGCGCCCCGGTTCCAGCCTTCCGGCGGACGGCCTCGTGGAAGCCGGCGAGTCGGACGTCAACGAAGCCATGCTCACCGGCGAATCCAGGCCGGTCAAAAAGGCTCCTGGCGTGCCAGTCATCGGCGGGACCATCAACGGGGCCGGCAGCCTGCGCGTGCGTGTGACCGCCACCGGCAAGGACACCGCCCTGGCCGGCATCATGCGCCTGGTCGAGCAGGCCCAGAACAGCAAGTCCAGCACCCAGATCCTGGCCGACAAAGCCGCCGGCTGGCTGTTTTACGTCGCCCTGGGCGTCGCCGCCCTCACCGCCATCGCCTGGACCATCGCCGTAGGCTTCAACGTGGAAGTCATCGCCCGCGTCGCCACGGTGCTGGTGATCGCCTGCCCGCACGCCCTGGGCCTGGCCGTCCCGCTGGTAGTGGCCATCACCACCGCTAAAGGCGCCCAAAACGGCATTCTGGTGCGCGACCGTCTGGCCTTAGAGGAATTTCGGCGCATCGATCTGGTCGTCTTCGATAAGACCGGCACCCTGACGCAAGGCGAGTTTGGCGTCGTGGGCATCGCAACGCTCCCGGCCTGGAGCCAGGCAGAGGCCCTCGCCCTGGCCGCCGCCATCGAAGGCGACTCGGAGCACACCATTGCGCGTGGGTTCCGCAAATCCGCCACGGAGCGCGCGCTGTCCCTGCCGCAAGCCTCCGCCTTCGAAGCCCTCCAGGGGCGCGGCGTGCGCGCCCGCAGCCAGGATCGGGCAGTCTACGTCGGCGGCCCACGCCTGTTAGCGTCGCTGAAGATCGATCCCCCGGCCGAGCTGGCCCGCTTCGAGCAGGCCGCCAGCCAAAAGGGCCAGAGCGTGGTCTATCTGGCGCAAGACGCCCCCGACGGCCCCCAGGCCGTGGCGGCCTTCGCCCTGGCGGACGTCGTCCGCCCGGAGAGCGAGCCGGCCGTCGAAAGGCTACACGCAATGGGCGTGCAAGTCGCTATGCTGACCGGCGACAGCCAGGCAGTCGCCAAAGCCGTGGCCGAAGAGCTGCACATCGACACTTACTTCGCCGAGGTGCTACCCGAAGACAAGGATAAAAGGATAGCCGAGCTGCAAAAAAGCGGCAAGCGCGTCGCTATGGTGGGCGACGGCGTCAACGACGCCCCCGCTTTGACTCGCGCGGACGTGGGCGTCGCCATTGGCAGCGGCACGGACGTCGCCATCGAATTGGCCGGCATCATTCTGGTGCGCAGCAACCCGCTGGACGTGGCCAGGATCTTCGATTTGAGCCGCGCCAGCTACCGCAAGATGATCCAGAACCTGGTGTGGGCCGCCGGCTATAACGTCTTCGCCTTGCCCCTGGCCGCCGGAGTGCTGGCCCCGGTCGGCATCTTGCTCTCCCCGGCCGTAGGAGCCTTGCTCATGTCACTCAGCACGGTGATCGTGGCCGCCAACGCCCAGTTGTTGCGCAGGCAGCTCGCCAATTGAGCCAGCTCTGCCCTTACCATGCCCAACCGCCTTGCAAGAGGGAAAGTGGCCTCCTGGCAGGTGGTGTGCACGCACGAATTGTCAGGCAGTTGGAAACTGCACCTACAAACTGCACGAAGCCAGCCTGCGCTGGCTAAAAACCAGTCGGCGAAGGCCGACTTCGTGTACTTCGTTGCAGCGATTTCAATCGCCTGAAAACGGCTGACAACTTTTGCGTGCACACGGCAGGTGTTTCGTTTGCTCATTTTGGCACGAATGGGTTTATACTAACCTTACCACCGTTTCAAGTGCCAACCAAAGTCAAGCATCAAAAAAGGAGGCCGTTCGTATGTCCGTCAAAATTTCGGAAGAGCTTCAAGAGTTCATCAAGGGAAAACTCGGCTGGGTAGCCACTGCATCCGCAGACGGCGTGCCCAATATCGCCATCAAGGGAAGCCTGAGAGTGCTGGACGACGAGCACTTGATGTTTGCCGACCTGTTTTCGCTAAAGACGCGCAAGAACCTGCTGGAAAACTCCAGGGTGGCCGTCATGGTTTACGACAATGAAGCCCACAAGGGATACAGCTTCAAGGGCGTGGCCGAAATGATTTCAGAAGGCCCCTTATTCGATCAGACGGTCGAGAAGCTCAAGCAGATGCCCAGCCCGTTGCCTCCTCCCAAATACGTGGTGAAGATCACGGTTGACTCCATCTTCGATCAATCCGCCGGTCCGGGGGCCGGCCAGAAAATCGCTTAGCGATTCTCTCCCCTTAAAATTATCGCCCCTCTCCCAATTCTGGAAGAGGGGCGATTTATCTTTGCCCTCATTTATCGTCGTCTTCAGGCTCGAGCAGCTCCATCACTGCCCGTACCGCTTCCGGAACCGCCTCAGCCGCCTGTGGACTCAATTCGTCGCTCAAATCGTACACGTAGGGCGACTCTACCGCCACCACCGTCACCTTCTCAGGAAGATCCTCCCCCAGCGCCCTGCCCATCTCGAGCGCCGTTTGCAGGCTGGCCTCGTGAGCCGAGCCCATGTGCCCCAGGAAAGGATTATCCAACGTCTCCAGGGGAAAGACGTGCACACTCCCGATCGGGAACTTCCCGGTCGCCAGCGCATCGACGATGATCGCCCGCTGGTAGCCGACCAGGCGCTCCATCAGCGACAGGCCCCCATACGCCAGGGTATCCACTTCCACCCCCGGCGGCAGCTCCTGGCGGTTGAGCTGCTCGGCCACCCGCCAGCCCACCCCGTCATCCCCCAGAATGGGGTTCCCAAGGCCCACGATCAACGTCTTAACGATCTTTTCTTCATCCTTTTTCGTTAGCAATATTGCTTCAGTACCTCCACCACTTCACCCCGCGCGTCGTGGATGGTCGCTTGTAGCGGCATCTGCCCCGGCAGGCTGTGCGTGGCGCACCCAAAGCACGGATCGTACGCGCGGAAAGCCATCTCGATGCGGTTCAGCAGCCCCTCGCTGATCACCGTCCCGTGGTGGATCAGGCTGCGCGCCGCCTTATTCACCGACATGCTGATCGGGGCGTAGTTGTTGGTCGTGCCCACGATCAGGTTGACCTTGGTAATGACCCCGCGCTCGTCGGTCCAATAATGGTGCGTGAGCGTGCCGCGCGGCGCCTCCACGATGCCCACCCCCTCCGTCGGCTTTTCCGTCGGCACAGTGTGGAAGTGCTTCGAGGTGACTTCCGCGTCGCTGGCCAGCTCCACCCAGCGCTCGGCCGCGTACAGCATCTCGATCAGCCGCGCCCAGTGCGTCGCCAGCCGCTGGTGCACGGGCTTCCCGCCCAGCGTGCTGAAGAAACGCTCGTATTCTTCCTGCGCCAGGGGCGTCGCCATACCGTCCGAGGCGTTCAGGCGTGAGAGCGGCGTGGCCATGTACACGCCCGAATCCTTGCCGTCCACGAAGCCTTTCCAGCCAATCTTCTTCAGGTAAGGGAATTTCAAGTACGTCCACGGCTCCACCCGCTCCGCGATCCAGTCCTGGTAATCGCCAGGCCCGTACTCGCCGATGCGCGTGCCTTCCGGATCGACCACGCTGACCTTCCCGTCGTAGAAATTGATCTTGTGCTCCCCATCCACCATGCCGATATAGTAGGTGTGGTGCGAATAAGCGTCTCCCAGGATCATGTCCACGTATTCCGGATTGCCCAGCACGATGTCGTTGAAAGCTTTCAGGCTGAATTGGGCGAACTCGATGGCCCAGCGGCCCATGCGCTCGATCTCCTGGCGCTGCTCCTCGCTGATGCCCTTGGTCAGCCCACCGGGGATGGACGTGCACGGGTGCACCTTCCGCCCGCCGATCATCTCGATTACCGTGTGCCCGTACTTGCGCGCCTGGATCACCTTGCTGCCCGTCTCCAGGCCCACCTTATGGATCACCCCCAGGATGTTGCGCTCCGCCACAGGCGCGTCCGGCCCCAGGATGAAGTCCGGGCCGCCCAGCGCGTAGAAATGCGTGGCGTGATCCGTGACGTAGAATGCGCTGTAGAGCAGCTCGCGCAGCTTTTTCGCCGCCGGCGGCGGCTCCACGTGGTAGACCGCGTCGGCCGCTTTGGCTGCCGCCATGTGATGGGCTTCCGGGCACACCCCGCAGATGCGGCTGGTCAGCAGGGGCATTTCTTCCACCGGGCGTCCCACGCAGAAGCGCTCGAAACCGCGCAGCTCGGGAATCTGGAAATAGGTGTTGGCCACCTCGCCCTGCTCGTCGAGGAAGATCTCGATCTTTCCGTGGCCCTCCAGGCGGGTAATGGGGTCGATGCTAATACGCTGGTTCATTTGCCCTCCTGCTGGCCCTTCCAGGCCTGTTGGCTGGCTCGCAGCAACGAGCCGGCCAGGTTGAAACGGTAGAACTGCCCGGCCGGGTCGGGAATCGTGTCCACGATCCGCTGGATTTCCGCCGGGTCCTGGCTATCGATCACGGAGGCGAAAGCCGTCATCAAGCGCGCCCCGTAGTCCACCACGCCTTCCGCCGGCCCGTAGCACCCGATGCACTGCGCCGAGGCTTTCGGGCAGAGCGCGCCGCAGCCGTTGCGCGTGGCCGGCCCGTTGCAAGGGATGCCCTGCTCCAGCAGGCACAGATCCGGGTCGATCTCGCTCAAATCCTGGATGCGCACGAACTGCTTGATGTTCTTGACGTTGCGCGTGCGCGGGCAATCGTCGCATACCGTAGAATGCCCCGCCCCGAGGGTCGCTCCTGCCGGCGGCAGGCTGCCTTCGCCGTGCAGCACGGAGATCACCAGGTCGATCACGGCTCCGATCTGGTCGGATTCGGGCGGGCAGCCCGGCACGCTATAATCCACCGGCACCACCTGTTCCAGCGTGCGCAGCACCGGGAAGAAGTGTGGAATCCTCAGCTCGCCTTCGGGAGCCTCCCACACCGGTTGCGGGCGGATGCCTTGCGGGTTCTCGGTAGTGGGAGTGCTGTAGACCGTATCGAACAACGACTGCGCCGAAGACAGGTTCGCCAGGCCGGGAATGCAGCCCTCGCTGGCGCACGAGCCAAACGACACCAGGATCTTGGACTTGCGCCGCAACAGGCGCGCCATCTCCTCGTTTTCGCTGGTGCGGATGCCTCCGTTGAACAGCATCAGCGTGATCGCGCCGTCCGGTAAGGCTTCCACGTCTTTGACTTTGGCGTCCATGGCCACCGGCCAGAAGACCACTTCGAAATTCTCATCCACCGCCAGGATCTTCTCGTGGATGTTGAGCACGGCAATCTCGCATCCGCCGCAGCCAGAGGCCCAATACATACCGAATTTTGGTTTTTCGATGCCAGTCATGCCTCCTCCTTAAACCACTGCCGCGGACGCCAGCATCTCTTCCGGCAATTTCTCCATCTGGCTGCCTGCCGGCCAATCCAGGGGACCTAGAAGGCGCACTTCCTCGACCATCTTGATGATTTCCTCGGTGAACTTTGCGCCCTCAGCCGCGCTGGCCCAGGTCAGCTTCAAGCGGCCAGGCTCGATGCCCATCTGCTCCAGGGTCTTGCGCATCAAAATGAAGCGCCGCAGCGCTTTGTAATTCTGCTCCACGTAGTGGCAGTCGCCCGGGTGGCAGCCGGTCACCATCACGCCATCTGCTCCCGAGGCAAACGCCTTGAGCACGAAGGTGGGGTCCAACCGCCCCGAGCACATCAGGCGGATCAGGCGAATGTTGGCCGGATATTTCATCCGGCCCAGGCCGGCGGCGTCGGCGGCGCGGTAACTGCACCAGTTGCAGGTAAAACCGATAATGACGGGCTCGAATTTGTCGCTATTTTCCATCTGGGTTTCCTCCACAGCCGGTTAGTCAGCCGAGACCGGAACCGTCTGATCGACGTTGCGCAATAATAATCCCTCCACCTGGGCCAGGATCTGGTCGTCGCTGAATCCTGAGCCGAAGATCGCGTCCGCCGGGCAGGCCGCCACGCACGTGCCGCAGCCCTGGCACAACGCCGGGTTGATTTCGGACACCCCGCGGTCTGCGTGGAAGACGATCGCGTGGAAGGGGCACAGCTCGTTGCAGATGCGGCAGCCGGAACACTTCTCCGCGTCGATCCTGGCGAAGTAGGGTTCCAGCAGCATCTCCTTCTGCTCGATGTATTGGATCACCCGCGCTGCCGCCGCCGCTCCCTGCGCCACGCTGCTGGGGATATCTTTCGGACCCACCGCGCATCCGGCCACCAGCACGCCCTCGGTCATGGTCGTGACCGGGTCCAGCTTGACGTGCCGCTCGATGAACCAGCCGTCCGAACTGCACGAGATGCCGAACAGCTTGGCCACCTCTTTAGCGTCCTTGCGCGCTTCCAGCCCGGTGGAGAGGATCACCATGTCTACCGGGATGCGCCGTTGCTTGCCCACCAGGGTATCCTCCGCCTGGATGATCAGCTTATCCTCTTCCCCCGGCATGCGCGCCGCGTCGGTCACTTCCGCCACCCGCCCGCGGATGAAGCGCACGCCTTCCTCCAGGTTGCGCTGGTAGAATTCGTCGTAGCCCTTGCCCGGCGTGCGCATGTCGATGAAGAACTCGTAGACTTCCGCGCCCGTGCGCTCCCGCACCACGTGGGCGAACTTCAGGCTCTGCATACAGCAAATCGCCGAGCAATAGTTGTTGTAATTGCGATCCCGGCTGCCCACGCAGTGGATGATGCCCACCGACTTGGGTTGGGTCTTGCCGTCCCGCAAGACGATCTTGCCGCCCGTCGGTCCGGCAGAGTTCGACAGGCGCTCGAATTCCATGCTCGTGAAGACGTTTGCCAGCCGGCCATAACCGTACTGCGGAATGCGGCGCGGGTCGAACGTATCGTAGCCGATCGCCAGGATGATGTTGCCGACCGGAACGGTGATGTATTCGTCCTCCTGGTTGAAATCGATCGCCCCGGTAGGGCAGAATTTTTCGCACGCCTTGCAGGTGCCTTTGAGGAAATAGGTGCAGTTCTCCCGGTCGATGACCGGATACTTGGGCACCGCCTGCGGAAAGGCAGTATATACCGCTTTGCGATAGCCCAAGCCTGCCTCGAATCCGTCGTCGACCACTTTCTTGGGGCATTTTTCGTTGCACACCCCGCAGCCGTTGCACAGCTCGGTGTTGATGTAGCGCGCCTTCTTGCGGATGGTCACCATGAAATTGCCCACGTAGCCGTCCACCTTCGTCACCTCGCTCCAGGTGAGCAGGGTGATGTTGGGATGGTTGCCGGCAGTGACCATGCGCGGCGTGAGGATACAGGCCGAGCAGTCCAGGGTCGGGAAGGTCTTGTCCAACTGGGCCATGTGCCCGCCGATGGTGGAATCGCGCTCCACCAGGTAGACGTGCTTGCCGGCGTTGGCGATCTCCAGCGCCGCCGTGATGCCGGTGGTGCCGGCGCCCACGATCAGCACGTCCGGATGGATCGGCACGCGCATCGGGTCGAGAGGTTGGTTGTGGATCACGCGCTCCACCCCGCCCGACACGATGGCTTTGGCTTTTTCCGTGGCTGCCGCCCGATCCGTATGCACCCAGGAAACCTGCTCGCGGATCGAGACCAGCTCGCACAGGTAGGGATTGAGTTCCCGCCTGCTTGCACGCCCCCCGGAAAGTCGCCTCGTGCAGGTGCGGGGAGCAGGCAGCCACGACCACCCGCTCTAGCTCCAGCTCCCGGATGTCCTTCTGGATCATCTCCTGCCCCAGGCTGGAGCACATGAACTTGTAATCTCGCGCCACGACCACGCCGGAGTCTTTCAAATTCTCACCGGCCCACCGGGAGACTTCGGCTACGTCGACCGTCCCGGCGATGTTGCTGCCGCAATGGCACACGTACACACCGACTTTGGGGTTCTGTGATTTGCGTCCGCTCGGCTGCTCCATTACTTCACCTCTCTCTCGGGCATTTTCGGCATGGGCAGGCCCTCCTCTTTCTTGCGCGGGCGCTTCACCTCTGTCCCCGGCTCGGCCGGCGGAACGTTCACGCCGATCTTCGCCAGCGCCGGACGTGCGTCCACGAATTCGCTGCCAATGCCCACCTCCGTTCGGGGATTTTCCAAAGGCCAGTCCCATCAACTGGGTGAAATACAGGATCGGCATGTGATAATCGGTGTTGAAATAGCGGTTCATGTCGGGCTGGTAAGCATCCAGGTTGAGCTGGCACATGGGGCATACGGCCACCAGCATATCCGCTTGTTTTTCGGAGGCTCCGTGCACCAGCCGCCGGATCAGCTCGTAAGCCACCGGCGCGCTGATCGAGGGCATGTGCCCGCTGCAGCAATGCGCCTTCAACGGGAAATCGACGACCTCGGCGCCCAGGGCTTCCATGAGCTGTTCCAGCAGGTCGGGGTATTCGGGGTTGTTGAAGCGATGGTCGTAATCGGGGCGCACCACGAAACAACCGTAATAAGCCGCCACGCGCAGACCCGTCAACGGCCGCACGACCTTACTGCGGATGGTCTCCAGCCCGATGTCGTTGAAAATGATGTCCAGGGCGTGCTTCACGTCGATGCTGCCCGGCACGTAATGCAGCCCGCCGGCTTCCAGAGCCCGGTTGACCTGCGACGCCAGGTGGGGTCCACCCGCAGGTAATGCTCCGTTTTGGAGAGGTTCAGATAACAGGCGCTACAGGGCGCCACCAGCACGTTGTTGTCGCTCGCTTGTTTGGCGGCCAGGGCCAGGTTGCGGCCCTCCAGCGCGAACGAGCCCAGGCGATGCAGGGAGGTATATTCGGTCGCCCCGCAACAATTCCAATCCACGATCTCCTCGAACTGGATATCCAGCGGCTCGCAGATCGCCATCACCGAGTTGTAATACGAGCGCGCATTCCGCTCCAGAGAGCAGCCCGGATAGAACAGGTACTTCTTCATCGGGATTCCTCCTCGATCTCGTCCGCCCGCATCAGGATGCTTTGCAGGTTTTCCAGGCCCTCGATCCGGCTGGGCATGAAGGTCATGCGCCGTTTGGACAGCATGCCCATGCCGAGCTGCGCCAACCCGGGAAAGTTGCGCAGGGAGGGATGCCGCAGGCTTTGCAGGGCCGCCAGGCCGAATTCGAACGCCCGCCCGTTGTTATACACGTATTCGTTGAACGCCAGCGAAAAATCGGCCCAGGGCGTGTTGCGGGCGTAGCCCCGGCTCGCCGCCATGCTTTTCAGCGTGTACATGATATCGGTAATGTGAACTTCCTGAGGACAGCGCACCGTGCAGTAGTAACAAGAAATGCAGAACCAGGGCGTATTGCTGCTGAAGACCTCCTCGCGCATATCCGCGCGGATCATGGCGAAGAGCGCCCGGGGGGTGTGGTCCATGTCCGGCCCGGACGGGCAAGATCCCCCACACGTGCCGCACTGGATGCACATCTCCAGCCGGGAATCCCCCGGCGTAGCCCTCATGACTTCTTCAACAAAGCTCACAGATGGCGACCCATCCGTGCTCTGTGCGTTCGGAGTTTGTCGAACACCGGCCAACGAACACCTCCTGGAGACTTAAGGGATTGCGGAAGATATTCCGAGTGAATTTACAAGCACACCTTCTATGCTTCTCTAGGGTAGCGATAAAATTGTAAAAAGACAAATGAGAGAAAACCCGTATTTGTGTGACAAATATCACAATTAGATTATATCATCAATCCGGCTTTTTACTTGAGATCTATCCTCTCGCCCCCTCCGTCGGGTAGGTCAGCCAAAATATTGGAAATTCTTCCAGAAATCCGGCCAGGGCTGGCGCAGGTCTCGGCAGACGTAGATATCCGGGTGTTGGGTCGTCTCTTCGTTCTTGACCCCCAAGCGGTTGGTCACGTGGCCGGCCAGCTCACACGACTGGAAAGTCGAGCTGAGCAGGCTGGATGGGAGGCCCAGCACGATCACTACCTGCGGAGGCGGATCGCCGTAGCCGTGCAGCCAGTACGAGTTGATCCCACTGATAGCTTTAGGCAGGCCATAGGCCGGCCCATACAGGTTGACGGCCCCGGCCTCGCCGTAGTTCCCCGCCAGGATACCGGCCTGGGACTTTTCAGCCGCCGGCAGTCCGGCGTAGATGCCGGCGACCGTCTTGACCAGCTCCGGCCAGCCGATCTCCTCTACCACATCGCTGTTGATCGAGCTAGTCAGGTTCCACCAGGCGGAGTTGACCGGGGCAAGCGGCAGCACCAGCAGGACGGCCACCACGCCTCCCACCGCCAGGGTGTCTCTCGCAATTCCTCGCCACCGACGCGCCCTATCCGCCGCCATCCCTGCCAGCCGCTGCTCCCCGTAGAAGGCCCCCCCGGCGATGAGCATCGGGTAAGCCGGGCTGAGATAATAACCGCGCCCCTGGGTTGCCAGGAACAGCAGCAAGGGAAAGACGTACATCCAGCCCAACAGGCGGTAACGCTGCCCGGCAGGCGCTCCCAGGTAAAAGTATAGACCGAGGAACGCCAGGAAGAGGGCCAGCGGGTTTAATTGCAGCAAGAGCTGGTCGCTCAGGAACCCCCCGGTGCGCCCGATGCGTACGTCCCGCGCGTGGATGCTGCTCAGGAAAGTGAGCGAGACGAGCTGGTGCTGTGCCTGCCAGACCAGATTGGGCAGGAAGATCAGCAGCGACACAGCCACGCCGCCCCACAGCCAGGGGCTGGTTAGATGACGCCGGTTCCTGGTGAGCAAGACGCCCCCCACCACCCCGGCGATGAAAAAAGCCAAGGTGTACTTGGTCATCATCCCGATGCCCATCACGGCGCCGATGCCCAGAAACCAGCGCGCATCCTCCGATTTGAGCAGCCGGATCACCAGGTAAGCGATCAACACCCACCACAGGTAATCGAAGGTCACGTATTGGAACACATCCCCCGCCGCAAGCGAGGCCGGGATGAGCGCTACGGAGAGCGAGGCCAGGATCTGCGCCCAGCGGCTGCCGCCCAGCTCGCGCGCCATCAGGCCGGTCAGGAACACGGCGGCGCCCTGCGCCAGAACCGCGAAGAAGCGCAGCCCCACCAGCGAAGGGCCGAAGAGCGTCAGCGCCAGCCGGGCGATGAACGGCGTCAGAGGCGGGTAGGCCACGTAGCCCCAGGCCAGGGAACGGGCGTCGTCCAGGGTAGCCAGCTCGTCCCGGTGAAAGCCGTACTGCCCGACCACCAGGGTCTGCAACAGGACGCGGGCCAGGGCCATGAGCAGCAGGATACCGATGTCGCTGAAAAGGAAGTCTCGCCAGGCACGCAGCTTGAACACAGGATAGGCTTTCGCGATTTTTCCAATCCCCCCTAGGATTGCGCTACGATTACCACCCCAACCACCCCCGAGCCGGCGTGAACCGACAATCCCGGCGTAAATTCGGCCGTCAGGATCGAGTCCGGGCAAGGCATTCTGTTGCAGAGCTGTTCGCGCAGCTCCTCAGCCCCCTGCGCGTCGTTGATGTGGATGATCGCCGCGCGCTCGATGGCCTTCCCGTCGAGAGAAGCCTGAGTCAATTCCAGCAGCCGCTCGACCGCCTTCTTGTGCGTCCGCACGCGCTCCAGGAGCTCCAGCTTCCCGTCCCTTACGGTCAAGATCGGCTTGATGTTGAACGTATCTCCCATGCCGGCCACGAATTTGCCCACCCGCCCGCTCAAAGCCAGATATTTCAACGTGGAGAGGACCGCATACAGGTGCAGGCGCTCGCCCGTGGCGGTGGCGCGTGCGATCACCTCCTTCTTGCTGGCGCCGGCCTGGGCCGCTTCAGCCGCTGCCAGCGCCATGAAGCCCTGTCCCATCGACAGGTTCAAAGAATTGATGACGGTGATATCGCCATCCGGCAGCATCTCCCGCGCCGTGAGGGCCGCGTTGTAAGTAGAGCTGACCTGGCTGGAGACGCAGATGCACAGGATGGCGTCCGCGCCTGCTTCGAAGGCGCTCTCGTACGCGCCGACGAACGCGCTGGGGAAGGCGCCGAGGTGGTGGGCAGTTGGTTGCGCTGATCCACGATCTCGAACAGGCGCGCATCGTCGATGTCCACCCCGGTCGTGTAGCTCTCCTCGCCGAAGTGAACCGTGATGGGAACCTGCCGGATTCCATAGCGCGCGGCCAGCGCTGGCGGCAGGCTTGAATCGGTGTCCGTAACGATCGCGAGTTTTTTCATGGGCGCTCGAGTTGAAAAGGTTGAGAATAGTCCGGTTACCTTGGGATAAATTCCAATCTTTATAACCCGCTCCGTCCCGAATCGTTATGCACTCCACCTAGATCGCCTGCCCCTTGAACTGGCTGAGGTACAGGTGATGGTAGAACCCGCGTTTGTCCAGCAGCTCCTGGTGGTTGCCCTGCTCGACGATCTCGCCCTGGTTGATCACCACCACGTTGTCCGCGTCCCGAATGGTGCTCAGCCGGTGGGCGATCACGAAGCTCGTGCGCCCTTCCATCAAGCGCAGCAGGGCCTTCTGGATGCGCGCCTCGGTCCGCGTGTCCACGCTGCTGGTGGCTTCATCCAGCACCAGAATGGCGGGGTCCGCCAGGATCGCCCGCGCGATGGCCAGAAGCTGGCGTTGCCCCTGGCTAAGGTTGCTGGCCCGCTCCGATAGCAGCGTCTGGTAGCCTTGCGGGAACTGGCGGATGAAGTGGTCCGCGTCGGCCATCTGCGCCGCCCGGATGCACTCTTCGTCGCTTGCCTCCAGCCGCCCATAACGGATATTCTCCATCACCGTGTCCGAAAACAGGAAGGTGTCCTGCAAGACGATCCCCAGCTTGCGGCGCAGGTCGGCCTTGCGAACAGAACGGATATCCTTGCCGTCCACCGTGATCCGCCCGCCCTGGATCTCGTAGAAGCGCGACAGCAGATTGATGATGGTCGTCTTGCCCGCCCCGGTCGGGCCGACCAGCGCCACGATCTGCCCGGCTTTGGCCTCCAGGGACATGTTCTTGATGATCGGCACGCCCGGCGCGTATCCGAAGTTGACCTTCTCGAAGCTCACGTTCCCTTTAATCGCTTCGAGCGGTTGGGCGTCCGGCGCATCCGCGATTTCGGCCGGTGTATCGATGATCTCGAAGACTCTCTCCGCGCCGGCCAGCGCCGCCTGGATGGTGTTGTACAGGTTGGCCAGTTGCTGCAAGGGTTGGACGAAATTCCGGCCATAATTGATGAACGTGGCGATCATCCCCACGCTGACCAGCCCTTGTAGCGCCAGCCAGCCTCCCAGCCCGGCCAGCACGATCACGAAGAAGTTCCCCAGCACGTTGGAAAGCGGCATCAGCAGCAGCGCGTAAGTGTTGGCGTAGACTCCGGCGCGAAACACCGCCTCGTTCTGCGCCCGGAAAGCCTCGATCACCGAGTCGTTCCGGCGGAAGGCCTTGATCACTTTTTGCCCGCTGATCGACTCTTCGGTGACGCTGTTCAGCTCTCCCAGGCTCTTCTGCAAATCCCGAAAGCCCTTGCGGGTATACTTCGCCACGAACTCGGTAAACCACAGCATGATCGGCACCACCAACAGAGTGGCCAGCGCCAGCCGGGAATTCAGCACGAACATGGCGACCAGAATGCCGCCCAGCGAGAGCACGCTGGCGATCAAAGAGGTAACGTTCTGCGAAACGGCCTGGTTGATCGCGTCGATATCGTTGGTCAGCCGGCTCATCAGCCCTCCCGCCGGGTGGGTATCGAAGAAGCCCAACGAGAGCGTCTGTAAGTGCTCGAAGAGGTCCCGCCGCAACTGTTTCAGGGCCAGTTGCGAGAGCCGGGCCATGATCCAGTTGGCGGCTGCCTGGAAAAGGTTGTTGAAGAGATAAGCCGCCAGCATAAACATGGCGATGCGCATGAGGCCG
Source organism: uncultured Chloroflexia bacterium (assembly GCA_963702935.1). Lineage (GTDB taxonomy): Bacteria > Chloroflexota > Anaerolineae > Anaerolineales > Anaerolineaceae > DAOTWA01. The sequence goes on along the minus strand of OY969772.1, from coordinate 3,830,414 downwards.
ACTGGGTCTTTGCCCCCGATGAACTGGTCGATGGCTACCCCCATCAGATAGGGTCCCAGCAGCCCCAGCACGGTGAAGATCAGCACGAAGCCCAGCACCAGCGCCAACCCCCATTTGTAGGGCTTGAGGTAGTCCGTCAGGCGCGCCAGCGCCTGGCGCGGGTTTTGTGCCTTTTCGATCTTTCCCGGCCGCCCGGGGCCCCTCGACTGCATTCTCGAGCGCAGGTCGCTCGTCCCTTGACCCGACGATGAATAGCTCATTCTAAGCTCCCTTGTCGATCTACCGCTAAAGGTTCTTCGTGAAATCCGTTGCCCAGTTGCGAATCGTAGATTTCCTGATAGATGGGGCTGGTTTGCATCAGCTCGGCGTGCGTTCCCTCCGCCGCCACTTTGCCCTTGTCGATCACCAGGATCTTGTCCGCATTCAACACCGTGCTGATGCGCTGCGCGACGACGAAGCTGGTGCGCCCGCGCATGATCTCCTCCAGCGCCGCCTGGATTTTCGTCTCGGTTTCCACGTCCACGGAGCTGGTGCTGTCGTCCAGGATCAGAATCTTGGGATTGGTGATGAGCGCTCGCGCGATCGCGATGCGTTGCTTCTGGCCGCCGGAGAGGTTCATGCCGCGCTCTTCGACGTGGTGGTCGTACCCGCCGGCAAGCTGCGTGATGAACTCGTGCGCCTGGGCCGCTTTTGCAGCCGCCACTACTTCCGCATCGCTGGCTTCCGGCCGGCCGTAACGGATGTTATCCCGGATCGTTCCGGTAAACAGGATCGTCTCCTGGGGCACGATGCCGATTTGGGCCAGCAGCGCATCCTCCTGCAGCGAGCGGACGTCCTGCCCATCGATCGTGATCCGCCCGCCGGTAACGTCGTAGAAGCGCGGAATCAGGTTGATCAGCGAGGATTTGCCCGCTCCTGTAGCGCCCAGGATGGCCACCGTTTCGCCCGGCTCGGCCACCAGGTCGACGTGCTCCAGCACGCTGCCGTCCTGGCTGCCGTCGTAATGGAAGGAGACGTCCTGGAACTCCACTCGCGCCCTGGCTCCCTCGGGTAGGGGCCGCGCGTCCGCGCTCTCCTCGACTTCAGAAGTAGTATCCAGCACCTCGTTGATGCGCCGCGCCGAAGCGATGCCGTTAGCCCACACGTTGGATAACATGGTCATCATGATCAGCGGGGTCATGGTGGTGATCAAATAGTTGGAAAAGGCCACGATCTGCCCCACCGTCAGGTTCCCCTGGATGGCTTGCAGCCCGCCCGACCAGATCACGATCACCATGCCGATGTTGACGAAGATCGTCAGCGCCGGCGACATGGTGGACATGAACTGCATCACCCGCACGGTTTCCTCGGTGTAATTCTCGTTGGCGCCCTCGAAGCGCTCACCCTCGTGGTCCGCCCGCACGAAGGCCTTGACCAGCCGCGCTCCGGCCACGTTCTCCTGCAAGACCGTGTTGAGCCGGTCCAGCTTCTGCTGCACGTTGCGGAACAACGGCTCCATTTTCACGCTAAAGAAAATGATCACCGCCGAGGTGACCAGCAACAACGGCAGCATGGTCAGCGCCAATTGCTGGCTGGTGTTGAACATCAGGATCAGGCTGCCGATCATCAGCAGCGGAGCCCGTGTGCCGATGCGCAGAGACACCTGCACCAGGCGCTGCACCGCGCTGGCGTCGCTGGTCAGGCGCACCATCAGCTTGCCGGTCGTGAAGCGATCCAGATTGCCGAATGAAAAGGTCTGGATCTTCAGAAAGATGGCTTCGCGCAGGTCGCGCGCAAAGCTCTCCCCCACCCGCACGGAGAAGATATTGTTCCCCACCGCGATGAACATGCTCATGAATGAGATGCCCAGCATCAAAGCCGACGTTTGCAGGACGACGGTCAGGTTGTTTTGCTTGATGCCCTGGTCGATGATCCGCTCGATCAGGCGCGGAATTGACAGGTCGGCGCCTACCAGTGAGGTCAACAAAACCAAAGCCGAAACGGCCAGCTTCCAATAAGGACGTACGAAACGAATAAGTTTGCGAATTTGATCCATTAGAACGTTAATTTCCTCGATAAATTTTTATTCCTGGATAGGCGCGTCGAAGGCCCTCTTCAGCGCTTCGAGCGCGCAGAAGATGGTCTCTATCTCTTCCGGGCTCAGCGCGGACAATTTTTCCATCATCCAGCCCCGGTTCTTCTCGAAGAGTGTATTGAGCAGGTCGTCTCCTCTTTGAGTTAATTCGAGCCGCACGAAGCGCCGGTCGCCGGCGCTTTGCGTGCGGGTGATCAGCCCCTTCTCGACCAGCACTTCCACCGTCTGGCTGATCGCCGAGCGGCTGATCTGTTTGACCGTCGCCAGCTCGCTCACCGACCCGGTGCCCCTGCGGATGTGGCGCAAGACGTGGAACTGCTCGACCGTAATCCCAAATTGGTCCGCCGCCATCCAGCGCACGTTTCCGGTCACCTGGTTCCAGACAACCGGAAAGGTCTCCCAGAAGCGCTCGATGGTCATCCGGCGCATTTCTTCAGCAGTTGAAATAGAAGGTTTCATCTCTTTCTCGAATGGTTTACCATCTTAATGATTAAGATACTAAACCATTATAAACGCAAAGGGTTTTTTGTCAATACCCTTTCCCCTCGGAATCCCTCTCTTTCTTGATACCCTTTGCGCTCGTCGTGCCTTGCCCCCTTTCTAAGGGGGTTGGGGGGATTCCCCTCAACCTGCCTCTGCGGCTTCCCTTTTCCCCGGTAAAAGGATGTATAATCTCTCCCAGAACTGGGGGATTCAACCGGCCTTCCAGCCTCAATTTACCGTTAGTTCCACCCCAACCCCATAATAGCGTCATCTTTCTGCGGCAGTCCATCGTTGCCCTCATCATTAATTTGCCCGGAGGGAAAAACCCAATGCTCACATCGAGAAATCTCAACCCGCTCGGCGTTTCGATCTTGCTCGCCTGCCTGGCCTTGGCTCTGACCGGTGCGACCTCCCCGCCCCCCGGCAGCCTGGACTCCACTTTCGGCTCGAACGGCATCGTCGAGGCCACTTTCCCCGGCGTGGACAGCAACGCCTATGCGCTCGCCATTCAGCCAGACGGCAAGATCGTCGCGGGCGGAGGCACCTCAGATAGCAATCCTGCAAAGGTGGATCTTGCCCTGGCGCGTTACCTGAGCGACGGCAGCCTGGATAGCACTTTCGGTGTCGATGGCCGGATGACGACGGACTTTTCCGGGAATTGCGACGATGCCAGCGCCATCCTTCTTCAACCAGACGGGAAGATCCTGGTGGCCGGCAGTGCTTATGACGGCAGCGACTACGATTTTGCCTTGGCGCGCTACGACAGCGCTGGCAATCTGGATACCAGCTTCGGCGCGGGCGGTAAGGTAGTTACAGACCTGGACGGCGGTCAGGATTATGGCAATGCGCTCATCCTCCAACCGGACGGCAAGATCGTCGTGGCCGGGTGGGCTGAAGTTGGCAGTGATTACAACTTTGCCCTGGCGCGCTATGCCAGCGACGGCAGCCTGGACTCCTCTTTTGGCTCAGGCGGCAAAGTCATCACCCACTTCGGCGACGGAGAAAGCTTGGCAAACGCGGCTGTTCTTCAACCGGATGGGAAGATCCTGGTGGCCGGGGCTGCCTTTGACAGCGATACTGACACGCGAAAGGAAGAATTTGCCCTGGCGCGCTACACCAGCGACGGCAGCCTCGATCCCACCTTTGGCGCCGGTGGCAAAGTAACCAGCGACTTTGGCGACCAGCATAATAATGCTGCTAACGCCATGGTCCTCCAGCCCGACGGCAAGATTATCGTGGGTGGAACCACGTATCTGTATAACTACGACATCGCTGTGGTACGTTATACCGGCGACGGTAGTTTGGATGCCACTTTCGGTTCAGGTGGGAGAACGATCGTGCGCTTCGAGACCTCCAGCAATGAATCCGCCATTGCTCTCCAGGCAGACGGGAAGATAGTAGTTACGGGAAATACCCTAAGCTCAACGGGCCGTAGTATTTTCGCAATAGCCCGCTTGCAGACAGATGGCAGCCTGGACTCCATCTTCGGCAACGACGGTCTGGTCACGACGCCTATCGATGATCGCGATGCGGCTCCCACCGCTATAGGACTTCAGGCAGATGGCAAGATCCTCCTCAGTGGAATCATCTCGTATCTGTCGGGTGATCCGCATTTCCTGCTGGCCCGCTACAACGCCGCCGACTGGCAGGCTTACCTCCCCCTGGCGATGAAGTAAGCTCGCTCCACTCACCCCCTTTCCAAGGAGACAGGGAAATTTTGCAACCGTACTTGCCCCCCTTTCTAAGGGGGGTCGGGGGGATTCCCACCCTTACCACACCCCCGGCACCAGGCGGTACCGCACCTCGTCCACGTAATCGCCGTAACCGCTCAACTCCGCCTGTAAAGTGCGATCTTCGAGCGCCGTGCGCAAGATCAGCAGACCCACGCTCAATCCGCCGGCGATTAAAGCTCCCCAGGAAGCCAGCAAGATTGCCACGGCCAGCTCGTAAAGAATCGCGCCGGCGTAAGCCGGGTGGCGTATGGAGTGGTACGGCCCACCGCTAACCACATCGTGTCCGCGCTCTGACTGTACGCGCACGATCTGCGAGAAGAAGGCGTTGGAGGCTGTGGCCCACACCACCAGGGCGTAGCCCAGAATGCACAGCAGCAAGGCCGCCCCCTGAGCCGCCAGGGGAAAGCCGCCCGTCCAGCCATAGCGCTGGTCGAGTCCGGCGACGATGTAGCGCGCCAACTGCGTGACGCCCAGCAAGCTCATGAGCAGCGTGTCCCAGGCTTTGGCTCCCTTGCGCGGCCCCAACCGTTCGGCCAGCAGCCCCGGGTTGGAACGCAAAATGACGACCGCCGTCGCCGCGCTCCACGCCAGCATTACCCCCATCGCGGCCCAGGCCGGCCACCAATCGATGCGCCCGGCCGCCCCCAACAGGGCCACGCCCATGACCACGATTCCCATCGTCTCCCGCAGCGCATACCGGGCAAGGAGCTTTGTGTCCATACGCTTTCCCACCCCCCGGCTTTTTAAGCCGCTCACTTTAATTCGATGGCCTTCTCCGGGCACTGCAGCACGCACGCCCCACACGCGATGCACTTCTCGGGATCGTGAAACACCACCACCCGGCTTACCCGCTCCGGCGTCCAGCAGCCTATCGGGCAAACCTCATAGCATTGCCACGTCCCCTTGCATTTTTCCGGGTGGAATTGGATGTGCAGGTTGCGCAGCTCCCTGGCAAAGCGTAAATGATCTTTCAGCGAGGACTGTAAGCTGGGTTGTACGCTCATGCGGCTACCTCCATCCCAGGGCCAGGGGAGCCAGCCAATAAATCGCCCCCAGGGCCAGGCCAATCACGGCCTCCCAGCTCCAGTTCGCCTGTTCGCCGCGCATCAGCGGAGACATACCCTGGAGTTCCGCGGCGGTGAAGACGGACAGCCCGGTCAGGCCCACCCCCCAATGGAAAAGTTGCAGGATGGGCAACGGGTTCCACAGCGTGGCGTACGCAATCAGCCCGGCCAGCGCGATGAAGGTCAGCGGGATGCTCTTGTAGAATCCGTCCCGGCCGGGCAGCCAGGGATGCACCGCCGCGTAGAAGTACGACAGCCCCACCATGCTGAAGGTGATCGGCCAGAACAGAGGCCGCCAGAAGACGAGCACCGGCACCAGGATCAGCAGCCCGTAAAATCCGAGCGTGACCGTGACCATTTCCAGCCGGCTCTTGAGCGGGAAGCGCACCCAGCGCGTGGCGTCGCTCTTCTTGCGCTTGCCGGCCAGGTAAGCCGGGATGTCCTCCGCGCGCACCGGCCCCCAATGCACGCCCCAGCCGGTTTCCTTGCGGATGCGCCAGCCGTCCACGCCGTTGGCGCATAACTGCGGCAGGATCAAAGCGTGATGATCGACCACCTCTTCCAGGTGAAAGGACTTCACCGCCGCGATCACCTTTTCAGCCGTGAAATACCCGCCTCCGGCCGCGCACCACACGTTGATGCCCGCCGAGTCGGCCACCAGCACCCAGGCGTCCACTCGCCCGTCGATGGCCTGCACCAGGCGCCGCACGGTCAGGTCGAAGTTGCCCGTCACCAGCACCGGCGAGCTCGGCTCGGGATTGCCTACCGCGTACAACCCCGGACGCACCTTGGGGTAGGGCGGGATGATGCGGAAGAACAACAGCCACAGGTCCAGCAACAGCGTGCGTGGCGTGACGCGGTGCCTCAGCCGTCCCAGTACCCCGGCGGGGAGTGCACCGGGTTCGCTCTCGCTCGGCGCCTGCGCCTGGGCTGTCTCCGGCAGGTGCGCTTCGTAGAGCATCAGGCTGCTCCCTAAATAGGCAGCCGCCTGGCGCGCGTGGAAACCGCTTTGCCGCAACAGCTCCTCGAAATCGCGCAGCGCGGTGGTGCTGGTGCGCGTCAACAGCCAGGTCAGCAAGGCCAGCGGCGAGCGCGCCAGGTAGAACAGGAATTTCGCCACGGCCCGCCTCGGGCGGACTTCGTCGGCGATCAAGATCCGTCCGCCGGGGGCCAGCAGCTTTTTGCACGCCTCCAAAACGTAACGCTGCTCGTCCGCGGGGAGCTCGCTAAACACCAGCGTCGAGACGATCAGATCGAAAGACCCTTCCGCGAAGCGCTCTCCGATCAGGGCCGCGTCCATGTATTTCAAGCTCACGCGTTCCTTGAGCTCTTGCGCGTTGACTTTCTTCTCGGCCTCGCCCAACATCGCCGGCGACGCGTCGATGCCCGTGATGGTGGCCCCCCTGGCGGCCATCATGCTCGTGAGCGTCCCGGTTCCACAACCGATCTCCAGGACGCGCATCCCTGCCCGAACGTAAGTGTTTGTAATTTCCTCTTGGATGCGCTGGATGCGTCCCAGCGTGATCATGCGGATACCCCGGTCGTAATCCTTCGGGCTGGTTTCCAACCACTTCATGAATACGGTTGCCATAAGAATACTATACTACGCCAACACCACTTTCAACTTAAGAAATGCGCCATATCTTTCTACCGCCGAGGCCAGCGCGGCCATTTCGTCCTTCGCCAGGGGTGTGAAAGGATTCAACTCGACCACCACCGTATAGTTTTCCCTCCCAGGTGCGCTGCCAATGTCGGTTATCTATTCAGGTCAGCAATTCCTTGTTTTTCCCGGCGTTCGTCCAGCAATTGTTCCATGCGAGCGTCGTCCAGCGGTTTTGAAAACAGAAAGCCCTGCATATAGGTACAGCCATATTCCTTGAGATCATGGAGTTGTTGATTGGTTTCTACCCCCTCCGCGATGGCCTCCATGCCCAGATCGCGGGCCATCGCCACGATCGTGCGCACCAGCTCGGTGTTCTTGCTCGATACACCCAGGTCCTGAATGAAGGAGCGGTCGATCTTGATCGTGTGAATCGGGTAGTGCTTGAGGTAGCCCAGGGACGAATACCCCGTGCCAAAATCGTTGATCTGCAACTGGATGCCCAATTCTTCCAGACGGTTGAAGACCACACCCGCCGCCTCGGCGTTATCGATCAAGGCAGTTTCGGTGATCTCCAGCACCAGGCTTTTCGGATCGAGACCGGTGGCGCGCAGAACGCGCTCGATCTGCGCCACGAAATCCGCCTGATTGAATTGCCTGCCGGAGATATTGACGTTTATCGTCAAGGCCGGCACGTGGGGGTACCTCGCCTGCCACTTCTTGATCTGGGTACAGCTCTCTTGCAGCACCCACTTGCCGATATCCACGATCAAGCCGGTTTCCTCGGCGATATGGATGAATTCTTCAGGCAGGATCAGCCCTCGTTTGGGATGATTCCAGCGGATCAAAGCCTCGAACCCGATGATCTGGTTTTCTTTCAGGGTCAGAATGGGCTGGAAATGGAGCTGGAATTCCTGGCGTTCGAGCGCCGCCCGCAGGTCGTCCTCCAGCTCCAGGCGCGACATGGCCTGGGTGCGCAGGTTGGCGTCGAAGATTTCATAACGTCCCTTCCCCAACGCCTTGGCCCGGTACATAGCGATATCTGCGTCCCGCAGGATATCTGCCGGCTGCTCGTAGCCCGCCACAGAAGAGACGATGCCGATGCTGGCCGAGATAAAGGCGCGATGGCCGTTGAATTGAAAGGGGAGACTGAGCTCTTCCAGGATACGCTCGGCCACGGTTTGGACCGTATCGATGCTGGGGGTGTCTTCCAGCAACAACACGAACTCGTCCCCACCCAAGCGCGCCACAGTATCGCTGGTCCGCAAGCACAGATTCAACCTCTGCCCCACCGAGACGAGCAACTGGTCGCCCACGTTGTGTCCCAGGCTGTCGTTGACCACTTTGAATTGATCCAGGTCCAGAAAGATCACCGAAAACGAATAGTTGCCCCGGCGTCTGTTATACTCGATGGCGCGCTCCAGGCGATCCATGAAGAGGGCCCGGTTGGGCAAATCCGTCAAGGGATCGTGCATGGCGTCGTAGGCCAGTTGCTCCTCGGCGCGCTGGCGTTCGGCGATCTCGACCTTCAAATCCTTGTTGGTGCGCTCCAAATCGACCCTCTGCCGCTGAAGGTTCCCCATCGCTGCTTGCAGGCCATCGTACAACTGCGTATTCTGGACGAAGATGATGATTTGGCGGATCAGCACCAGCAAGATTACGCTTCCCACGCCGACGACGAGCGTGTCGCGATTCATGGGCAGGTCTGCGTGATCGCTATAGGCGAGCAAGAGGTACGCGGCGATGATCCACAGGTACGGGAAATATGCCAGCCACGCCTCCAGCCGGCGCGGCGTCCCCCCTTCCGCCGTGAAAGATCGTTTTCGCTCCGCGGCCGTCTCGACCGTCGTCGCCTGGAGCATCCCCGCCAGCCCGGTCAGCAAATACCCCAGCAGCCAACCGATATCCAGCAGGCCGCCGCTTACATACGTCCCCAACAGGGACTGTTCGCTGAACACGCAATCCGTGACGATCGTGACGACCATCCCCGCCGCCAGGAGGTATAAAGGCCCTCGATTCTGCTCCCCAGACCGGCCGTAGAGCAGCACCAGCAGCGCCCAGAACATAACCAGGTCGCCAACCGGATAGGCCAGGCTCAGGGCCTGGCTCAGCCAGGGGTCTGAGTCCCCCGCAAGCGCCAGGGGTCCCACCAGGAAATTCCAGAGGATCAGGGAAGCGCACACCAGCATGACGGCCATGTCGAGGGCGGAGGCGCTCCATTCCCTGCGCGTAGAGCGCCTGGCCGGCAAGGCCAGCACCCCCGCCAGGAACAGGGGGTAGAAAGCCAGGTAGAAGCCGTCCGCGAGGGAGGGAAAAGGCTGCTGGTTGAGCACCCCCTCCAGGATGAACCAGATCACGTCTCCTATCGCGTAACACAACTGCGCGACCGCCAGCACCCCCCAGGCCCGGCTCAGGCGCCTTGACCCCGGGGCCGAACGCCTGGCAGCGTAGAACAAAGCCCCGGCGGCCAGAAGATTGACCACGGGGTAGATCCCATCCGTGAGAACTTCTCTAAGCTTTTGTGAGGGGATCAGCAGGATGATGGCCAATACGGCCAGGAAGATCAAAGCGGCGAGGATGGCGGCGTAAGAGAAACGAAATCGTGGTTTCGATAAGGGGTGCATTGGCATTTTCATGTTAACCCTTAAAACGATATTTACTGCGAATTGTAACATCCGGCGCGCTTCTCGCCGCAGCGCGGCTATTCTGGCGGACGGAATTTCCAGGTTCGTGAATCGCGGGGAATATTCTGTGTTTGTGGCGCGACCGATATGCCATTCTCTACCAGAGACGAAGGGATGCCCCAAAGGCGCTTAATAGTATAACCCCGGATTCCCCGCGAAGCTATTGAGATTTAATCAAGGTTTCCCGTAATCCTGGGCCAATCTTTGATAACCCTGTCCTCTCTAAACAATCTCCCCCGTCATTCTGAACGCCCGCCGCCGGCCGCATGATCCCACCTCGACCACTCTCTACTCACATTTTCCCCTCTTGTCATATTAGAACATTTGTGCTATAATTCACTCGTCCAAAACCCGTTGCAACTGGAGGGATCTCCCATGCCTCACTATTCGTTTTCTTCGACCCTGTTTCCAATCCCCCCTACCCGTATGTCCGCACTTTGCCAATCGCGCGCTCTCCCCATATCTGGCGGTAGCGGGGGAATTGTCCCGAATTGTTTCTTCTCCCAGGAACGATTCCCCCGCCCTCAATCCCGCCGGCCGCCTACTCCACCGTCACCGACTTGGCCAGGTTGCGCGGCTGGTCCACGTCCAGGCCCCGCAGCGAAGCGATGTGGTAAGCCAGCAATTGCAGCGGGATCACCGTCACCACCGGGCTGAGCATCCAGGGCGTCTCCGGCACCCACAGCACGTAATCCGACAGCGCCGGCACGCGCTGGTCGCCGTCCGTCGCCACCACCACCACGCTGCCGCCCCGGGCCTTGGCCTGCTCGATCTGGCTCACCATCTTGTCATACCACGGGTCGCGCGGCGCCAGGGCGATCACCGGCATATCCCGGTCCACCAGTGCGATCGGCCCGTGCTTCATCTCGCCCGCCGGGTAGCCCTCCGCGTGCACGTAAGAGATCTCCTTGAGCTTCAGCGCGCCCTCGTAGGCGATGGGCATGTTGATGCCGCGCCCCAGGTACAGCGTGTTGCGCATGTACTTGAAGTCCCGCGCCACCTCGTGCACCTGGTCGTCACGATCCAGGCAGCGCCCCACCAGGTCGGGGATTAGGCGCAAATCGGCCACCAACTGCCGGCGCGTCTGGTCGTCCAGCACGCCGCGCAGGTCTCCCAGCAGCACCGCCAGCATGTACAGGTCCACCAGCGGCGCGGTGAACGCCTTGGTCGAGGCCACGCCGATCTCCGGCCCCACCTGCATGGAGATGTACCCGTCCGCCAGGCGCATGGCCTGCGACCCGATGGCATTCACGATCGACCACAGCACGCAGCCCTTGCGCCGCCCCTCCTCCATGGCCGCCAGCGTGTCCGCCGTCTCGCCCGACTGGCTGATGGCCAGCACCACCGTGTTCTCGTCCAGGATCGGGTCGCTATAGCGGAACTCGGAAGCGATCTCCACCTCCACCGGCAGCCGCGCGATGCGCTCGATGAGGATCTTGCCCACCATGCCGGCGTGGGCCGCCGTCCCGCAAGCCGTGATGACGATCTTGTGGATGCGCTGCGCCAGCTCCGGGGTCAGGTTCAGCTCCGGTAGGCGGATGCGCCCCGTCTCGAGGTCCACCCGTCCCGCCAGCGTGTCCGTCAGCGAGCGCACCTGCTCGTGGATCTCCTTCTGCATGAAGTGGCGGAACTCACCCTTCTCCGCCGAGATGGGATCCCAGGCCACGTTGTGGACCTGCGCATCCACCGGGCTGCCTTCCAGCGTCTGCACTTTAGCGCCCTGGCGGGTCAGCACCGCCATCTGGCGCGATTCCAGGAAGATCACCTTGCGGGTGTGCTCCAGAATGGCGGGGATGTCCGAGGCCACGTAGGTCTCACCCTCGCCCAGGCCGATCACCACCCCGCCCGCGTTGCCGATGCGCGCCGCCACGATCTTGTCCGGCTCGCGCGACGACATCACCACCACCCCGTGCGCGCCCTTCAGCAGCGCCAGGGCGTGGCGCACCGCGTCCACCAGGTTCCCGTCGATGGATAGGTAGCGTTCCACCAGGTGCACGATGGTCTCGGTGTCCGTATCCGAGTTGAAAGTGACCCCCTCGCTGGTCAGCTCCTCGCGCAGCTCGAGGAAGTTCTCCACGATGCCGTTGTGCACCACCACCACCTCGCCCGTGCTGCCGATGTGCGGATGGGCGTTGCGCGCGTTCGGCTCGCCGTGCGTGGCCCAGCGCGTATGTCCAATGCCCACCTTGCCGTGCAGGGGCGTGTTCTGCACCAGGTCGTTCAGGTGCTGTAGCTTGCCCGCGTCGCGGCGCAGCTCGATGTGGCTGTTTTGCAAGACGGCGATGCCCGCCGAGTTGTAGCCGCGATATTCCAGGCGTTTCAGTCCGTTCAAGATGATAGGAGTGGCGTCTTTCTCGCCAATATAACCGACAATCCCACACATGTTTCCTCCAATAGGGTTAGAAGCGCTATCTACGGTCAACAGGATTGGGGCAAACTGCACCCAACCTCTCCGATCGATGCGTTAAAATACCGCACCCCTGCGTCCTGAGACGCAGCTTTTGCTACGATGATGTTCACCTGTTCACTGGAGGGAAAGATAACAGATACTGCTTGTGTATCCGGAGGGCTTCCGCTGATCTCTCGATTTTCCCGGCGCCAAGGTTGGCAACCTGGCGGTGCTCCGGTTAACTCCACCCTGCGGTGGAGAACCCTCATCCTCGTCACCCTGCCGCCGTTCGCTAGAGCGCTTGCGGCCGGGCCATGCGCTGGCTTTCCCCTAAGATTTCAAAGCCGTTGGCCTCCTTGTCAAGGACATTTCCGATACGATCCATGGCATTATAACCTAAAATCCCGAATCATGCTGACAAATTGATGATTTCCGGCTACACTTTTAGCAGAGATGGAACGCTCCTTCAGTGTAGCTATTGGCTCACCACAGAACCACAGAGGACACAGGGTTTTCTCTTTCTGAAAGAATCTTCTGCGCCTGGTATATTGAAAACACCCCACCACAGAGGCACAAAGGCCACAGAGTTTTCTCTCTCTGCAAGAATCCTCTGTGTCCTCCGCGCCTCTGTGGTGAACTCTCTGGAGTGAACTCCGATAAACCCTTAACTCTTCGCAGTAAAGAGGTCAAAGATCTAAAATGCGCTCCCCCCGATTCCAGAAACGCGACATCCTGACCGTATCGCTGCTCGTCACCGCCCTGATCCTGGCCTTTCTGAGCGGCTTCTACGGACGCGCCTTGTTAGACAGCCAGTCCGGCGACCTGGCCATCCTCAAAGAAGCCAGGGGCTTGCTCCAGCAAAACGCCCTGAACCCCCTGCCCGCTCCTACCCGGCTGGAGTACGGCATGATCCGCGGTATGTTGGAGGCCTATAACGACCCCTACACCCTCCTCCTCGACCCGCCGCAAGCCGAGCTGCAAAGCGACCAGCTTCAGGGGCACTTCGGCGGCATCGGCGTGCGCATCGAGCAAGACGCCCAGGGAAATTACCTGCTCTTCCCCTACCCCGATTCGCCCGCCCAGAAAGCCGGCATCCGCGAAAGCGACCGCCTCCTCAAAGTGGACGACCTGGAAATCACGCCCGCTTCGGATAGCGCCGCAGTGCAGGCCGCCCTGCGCGGGCCGGTCGGGCAGAGCGTGGCCGTCATGATCGGGCGCGCGCCGGATTACGCCCCCCAGGTAATCTCGGCCAAACGCCAGGACGTGCCGCTGCCCTCGGTGACCTGGAACCTGTCCACCCTGGACGGCCGCGTGGGCGTAATCCAGGTCAACATCATCGCCGCCACCACCCCGGACGAGATCAAGCAGGCCATCGCCGATCTGCAAAGCCGCGGCGCCACGCATTTCATCCTCGACCTGCGCAACAACGGCGGGGGGCTGCTGGCAACCGGGGTGGACGTGGCGCGCCTGTTCCTGAAGGACGGCGAGGTGATCCAGCAGCAATACAAGGATAAGCCGGTGGAGACCTTCAACGTGGAAACGCCCGGGCCTTACGCCGATCTGCCGCTGGTGATCCTGATCAACCACAACACGGCCAGCGCCGCCGAGATCGTCGCCGGCTCCTTGCAGACGCGCGGGCGCGCCGAACTGGTCGGCTCGCCCAGCTATGGCAAGGATACCATCCAGTTGATCTTCGACCTGCAAGGCGGCGGGAGTTTGCACATCACCGCCGCCAAGTGGTGGATTCCCGGCTACCAGGGCCAGCTCGAAGGAAAGGGCTTGCAGCCGGACGTCTCCATCCCCGACGACCAGGGCGACGCCGCCATCATGCAGGCTGCCGTGCAAACCCTGCTTAAGTGAGTTACGCATTGCTACTACTCAGCCCACCAGATTAGGACGCGGACGAGCGCAGATGAACACTGAAAAACAATGTGACAAACCTATTATCGAGCTCAAGCATAAAGACATCACCAATAAGATCCTCTATGCGTTCTTCAAGGTCGTCTATCCGCAATTGGGATACGGGTTCTTGGAGAAGGTCTATGAAAATGCGATGTGTATCGCCCTCCAGAAAATGGGGCTGGAGGTTCAACAACAGAGCCGGATCGCTGTCTTTTTTCAGGAGCAGGAGGTAGGTGAATACTACGACGATTTTCTGGTGAATGAAACGGTCATCGTGGAACTCAAAGCTTGCTCGCGAATCGCTAGTGAACATGAGGCTCAGCTATTGAACTATTTACGGGCCACTCCGCACGAAGTGGGCTTATTACTCAACTTCGGTCCCAAGCCCGAATTTCGGCGCAAAGTCTTCGACAACGACCGCAAAACTATCACCTGGAAGTAAAGAAAACGCCGTAACCACTATTCCACCCAGTAGAACAAAAAAATCCGCGTTTTCAGCGTTACTCCGCGTCCCCTTTATAAACACCCGGTTATGCAACAACTAAGTGCTTTTCCTGAACTGAGACCATTCTTACATTTGATAAAAAATCCGCGTTCTCAGCGTTATTCCGCGTCCTATTCAGGTTTCTGTTGTCGATACTGCTCGGGCGTATCCAGGTCCTGCAAGATGCTGGGCGTATCCACTTCCAGGTAATCGATAGCAGCGGTGTGCCGATTGAGGAGGTCGCGCAGCGTATGCGGGGGGCGCAGCGCCAACACTTCCTCCCACAGCGCCCGCGGCAGTCGCCAGGGATGCCCGCGCTTCATGTGGAAGCTGGGGATGACCAGGCGCCCGGCGCCGGTCGGCCTGGCCGTCGCTACCGCCCTCACCACGCCTGCCTCGATCTGAGGCTGATCGCCCAACACCACCAGGGCCGCTTCCACGTCCTCGGGCAGCGCCTGGAGGCCCACCTGCAGCGAGCGCAGCATCTCCCCATCCGCGTACCCCGGGTTGAACACGATGCGCACCGCCTGGCCCTGCAACGCTTCCTGCACCTGCTGGCGCGCCCCGCCGGTCACCACCACGATCTCCGCCACGCCGGCTTGCAGCAACACCCCCACTACCTGGCCGATGATAGTGCTCTTGCCCCAGGGCAGCGCCATCTTGGGGCTGCCCATGCGCGTGGAAAGGCCGGCAGCCAGCACCACCGCAGCTATTCTTTCAGAGTTGGTTGCCTGGGTCATCCTATCCACCTCCCTCAGCTCATTGGATTTGCAACAGGCGCTGGTAGTCTTCGGGCGTATCCACGTCCAGGAGCAAGCTGGCGTCGTTCCAAAGCACCCAGGAGACCGGATAACGGGCAAAGAGCGCCCGTCCGCCCGTATCCCCGCTCAGGCCGGAAAGATCGGGAAAGGTCACGCGATCGAAGAGCACCGGGTTGGCCCGCCGCCCCTCCACCTGGGGCGCGATCAGCGGCGCGGCGCTCTTGCGATGCGTCTCGATCATGCTCCATAACAGGGTTGGCGGCACTTGCGGCTGGTCCGCGAGCAGGAAGAAGGTCGCTCCGGTCTCAGGCGGCAGCTCCTGGAGTCCAATCTTCAGCGACGAGCTCTGACCCGCCTGCCATTCCGGGTTGTGAACCAGGCGCACGGGCAAGCCTTCCACCGCCCGCTCGACCTCTGCGCGCGCCGCGCCGGTGACCACCACCACGGGAGACAGGCCGGCCTTCAAGGCCGTTTGGGCCACGTGGCGCACCAGGGGCTGGCCGCGCCACAATAGAGTTTGCTTGGGCCTCCCCAGGCGCTGCGATCCCCCTGCCGCCAGGATGACCCCCGCCAGCGGCTCGTAGACGGCCTGCACAACGCCCTCGCCCGGGGCGCTCTCCTGTCCACGCTCCTCAGCCTCCCGCAGAGAAGCCACCAGGGCCATGTCGTAATCGGGAATCAGTCGCTCCGCCAGGGCTTGCGCCTGCGCCTGAAGCGCCGGCGTATCGGCCTGGTTCAGCAGCGCCACCCGCCTGGCCCCTGGGGGGATATTCTTGAGGCCTCCTTGAGGGTGGGTGAGCATCCGCCCGAGCGCCTCCCAGGTGATCTCCTCGCCCGGCTCCAGGCCGGCCAGTTGCGAAAAGACCTCCGCGCGGTGTACCCACCCGGCTGCCAGCGGTTTTCCCACCGCAGACAGGCCCACCACGACCACGACCGTATCCACCCAGGCGGGCAGGACCGGCTCGTGCGCGGCGGGCGCCTTGAGGGGGAGCATACGCGAGCCGTCGGCTTCGAGGATCAAGGGGATGCCGCGCTGGTCGGCGTATTGCTTCACCCGCTCGAGCGTCTCCCCTTCCAGCCCGACCGTGCGCTCCCCCGGCGCGAGCGGCCCGGTCAGCACGGTCACGTCCTCAGAAAGATCGAGCCGGTTCACCTCGTCTGAATGCATCAGCACGATGTGGCGATCTGCCCATTGGAGCTGCTTGCGGCTCAGGTGCGTCGTGGCGGTGACGATAACGGGTGGGGAGAGCTGGCGCGCGAGCTGGTACATAGCGGTGCTCTTGCCCCCCGCCCCCACCAATGCCACCCGTGGGAGACCCGCTAAGCGCAGCGCCTGGGCCAGGTGCATGTGGCTCAGCTCCACAGACGTTTGCGGAGTTCCGGATAGCTCATGATGGCCTCCATCACTCCTCCGCCCACGGCCAGAGCCTTGTCAGAAACCAGGCCGCACAGGCGCGGGTCCAGGCGTGGATCGATATCGCCGACCTTCAGCCCGCACGACACCTGCAAGCCCGGCTGGATCAACCCGCGCAGGATGCCTTTGAAAGGAGCGCGAATCGTCTTCCCGTCTATTTCAGCCACTACCTGGCCGGCTTCGAGGGTGTCGCCGATTTTAACGTACGCCTGAAAGATGCCATCCGCAGGCGCCCGCAAGACGCGATCCGCCTGGTGGTTGGCCACCGTATCGGGCAAGCCCGTGTCCGGCTCCGCCGATCCCTGCCAGATCACCCGCCCGAGGAAGGGGCCGCGCACGGTTTCCACCACCGCATGGCAATTTTCTCCGGCCACGAAGCCGGGGCCTAACCCAACCACGAATTCAGCCGCCTCTCGTCCCAGATCGGGGAGGCGCTTGGTCATGCGCGCATCCACCAAGACGATAGGACGCAGCGTCTGGCGAATGCTGGCAGGCGGGTCCACGATCACGGGCAGGATGCCGTGCTCCAGGGATTCGAGCACCTGCCGGGGAGTTTCCACCAGGCGGGCCTTCACTTCTTCTATGTTGACTTCGTTTTGGTAGATAACCTGGGCAAAGGAGACCGTGCGGCGCACCGCCAGAGGCCGTGCTACCTCCGTTACGACGACGCGCAGGCCGGCCCGGAATAAGCGCAAAACGACCCCGCTTGCCAGGTCACCCCCACCACGAATAAGCACCATTTCAGGCATAGGCATGATTGCAGAGGCGGGGCCTTTCCCGAGGCATGACATCCTCGCCGAAAGGCCCCCCAGGCTGGTTTATTTTGACTTAGACAGGTGCTGCAAGACCCGTTCCGGCGTGAGCGGGAACTCGTCGATCCACACGCCTGTAGCCGCGTGGACGGCCGCCGTGACCGCCGGGACCAGGGGCAAGAAAGGCATCTCCCCCATTCCGCGCGCGCCGAAGGGGCCGATCGGGTCGGCGTATTCCAGGACGAGGGATTCGACCTTTTCAGGAATATCCAAAACGGTGGGGATCAGGTAAGTCGAAAAGGTATTGCTCAGGGTATAGCCATCCTTTTGCACCAGGTTCTCCAGGAGCGCGTAACCGGCAGCCTGGACGACGGCCCCTTCGACCTGTCCTTGCACGAGCTGAGGGTTGATGGAGCGGCCAACGTCGTCCGCACAATACAGGTCGAGCAGGCGCACCTGGCCGGTTTCTACGTCCACCTCCACTTCAGCCGCCTCGGCTACGTACCCGTAAGAGAAGTTCGGTTCGGATTTTCCGGTTTGCGGGTCGAAGGGTGTGGTCCTGGGAGGACGGTACTCATAGGTGGCTATCGCCGGACGTTCCTCATTTTTCCATTTTTCTAACGCAGCCGCCGCCGCGCCGCGAATCGAATTCCCGGCCATGAAGGTCATGCGCGAGGCCGAAACGCTGCCGGAGGTGCGAGAGGAAGCCGTATCAGAAGCTACTAATTCGACCTTCTCGAAGGGCACGTTGACGGCTTCCGCCGCCATCTGCGCAAGCACGGTGTGGGATCCCTGGCCGACTTCTGCGGCGGCGTGGTATAGCACCACGCGCTCTATGTCTGCGTTCCCCTGGATCTCGATAGTAGCCACCGAAAGCTCGGGGGCGCCAAAGGAAAAGCCCACGTTCTTATAACCACAGGCAATGCCCACGCCGCGCCTCAAATTGGGGTGGCCGGGAACTGCGTAGCCCAATCCGTTCTTCCGCGCCCAACCCTGTGAGGTTGGCTCCCATCCCGCCGCTTTAGCGGCGTGCTCCACCACCTGGACGATGCTCACCCCCTTGGGTAGGGGTGTGCCGACCGAAAGCAGGTCGCCTTCCCTGAGCAAGTTACGCTGGCGGATCTCGACCGGATCTATCCCTAGAAGCTCGGCCAGCTTATTCATCTGTGATTCGGCGGCGAAAAGGCCCTGCGGCCCGCCAAAGCCGCGAAAAGCGCCGTTCGGCAGGTTGTTGGTGTAGACGGCATACGCATCCACTTTGACATTGGGAATCACGTAGGGGCCGGTGCACATTAAAGTGGCGTTCGCCAGCACCTTGGTAGAGGTGTAAGCATACGCGCCGCCATCCGCGACCATTTCTACCTCAGCGGCGACCAGCTTGCCGTCCTTCCTGGCGCCCCAGCGCGTGCGCAGCACGAAAGGATGGCGCTTGTGGTGGCCGATGATCGACTCTTCCCGCGTCCAGATGATCTTGACCGGCCGGTCGATGCCGCGCTCGTGCAAACGCAGGGCCGCCAACGCCAGCACGATCTGCACAGACATATCCTCGCGCCCACCAAACGCGCCGCCGATAGCAGGGTAAATCACGCGTACTTTTTCCTCGGGAAGGTTGAGCGCGTGAGCGATTTGCTCCTGGTCTTCGTGCGTCCATTGCCCGCCGACCTGTACCGTAACCCGGCCTTCCTCATCTATGAAGGCCACCCCGGCTTCGGGCTGCAAGAAAGCATGTTCCTGGGCAGGCGTATGGTATTCCCCTTCCACGATCACGTCCGCCTGGGCAAAGCCGGATTCCATGTCGCCTTGGCGAATGCGATAATGGCAGAAGACGTTCGAATCCCAATCGGGATGCAGCAGCAGCGCCCCAGGCTGCATGGCCTCTTGGGGATCGGTCATCACCGGCAGATCCTCGTACTCGACCACGATGCGGTCACGGGCTTTCTCTGCCTGTTCTTCACTTTCCGCGATCACCAACGCCACCTGGTCGCCGACGAAGCGTACCCGCTCGGCGAAGGGCTTGCTGGAGCCGGGGCCGCACAGCACGGGCTGGTCCGGCATACCCAGGCCATATTCATTTACCGGCACGTCTTTAGCGGTAAAGACGGCGATCACGCCCGGCATAGCCTCCGCCGCAGACGGATCGATTCGGTGGATGATAGCGTGCGGCCGCCGGGCAAACAAGATCTTCATATAGACCTGGTTGGGATAATTGATATCCCCAGGATAAAGGGCCTCGCCAGTAACCTTGGCGCGGGCATCGATACGTTGAACAGATTTACCCACAGAACCCATCATTAACTCTCCTACCGTTTGGAAGCCTTTCGCCGCGCCTTGCGCACCGGCGGAGCATCCATAGGCCCATAACGAGGCGGACCAAACATGCTATTCGCAATGGCGGTAATCAGATTGAACACCCCAAATGCGATAATACACAGTACGACCGTGATAAATATCTTCGTATAGAGAAGGGGATCACTCCCATGGGCGATCAATTCACTCGGAATAGGGAACCAGTGGTGGGTGTTGTTTGCCTCCAAGATCAGCAAGGATGCCACGTAGGAGAGGAGGGGCACGATGATCATCAGTGCAAAGCCTATCCCGCGCCAGATTGGATGGACTTTTTGCCCATTCCGTGGAGGCTGCTCCTTCATATACGAATTATATTTACCCATGGATCACCTCTCGCTTGCGTGCTCGATGGCTTCGATGATCTTGTAATAGCCGGTGCAGCGGCACAGGTTTCCGGTAATGGCCTGCGTGATCTCATCCCGCGTAGGATGAGGGCGTTCCTCCAGGAGCTTGGTGGCAGACATGATAAAGCCGGGCGTACAATAACCGCATTGTACGGCGCCATCCTGGATGAACGCCTGCTGCACCGGGTGCAGCGTGCCATCTTGGGATAGGCCCTCGATCGTGACGACCTCTGCGCCGTGCGCGCGCGGGGCGGGCACCAGGCAACTCATCACTGCCACCCCGTCCAAAAACACCGTACAGGCCCCACATTCGCCTTCCGCGCAGCCTTCCTTGGTGCCCGTCAGAGCGCCTTCCTCACGTAAAAGGTGCAGTAAGGTCTTGTGCTGGCCACTCTCGAAGGTGCAGGTCTTTCCGTTGATGCGCGTCACGATCGGCTGGTGGTCATCGTGCCAGCGGCCTTTCTCGACGCGAGAAGAGCTGGATGGTTTTCCCACCCCACAACAAAACCGGATCGTCCGGGAAGCCGGCCCGTTCTTCGCCGCCGGAGATCGCTTTTAGCCCCCGGCGCGCGATCACCTTCACCATCGTACGGCGGTAGCCGGCCGAACCGCGTACGTCCGAGATGGGCCGCGCAGCCTGCATGGTCAGCTCGGCTGCCTGCAAGATCACCTCCTCGCTTAATTCTTTGCCGGCCAGAAAAGCTTCGGCTTCCTCGGCATGGAGGATGGTAGGCGCCACCGCCCCTAGAGTAATGGATGCGCTCTCCACCCGCTTGCCCTGCATGGTAAGCACCATGGCGATATTCACCAGGGAAATCGCCTGTGCGCGGCGTAGAGCGAACTTAATGAAGGTGCCAGGCTGATTCGACTTCAGCGCGGGGAAGGAAATATCCACCAACATTTCATCCGGCTGCATGACATTGCGGCGCACGCCGGTATAGAATTCTTTTAGGGGAACACGCCTCTCCCCACGCAGCGACTGGAGCGTCACACTGGCGCCCAGCGCCATCAAGGGCGTAATCGTATCGTTGGCCGGAGAGCTCGTGATCAGGTTGCCGGCCACAGTCCCCCGGTTGCGAATTTGCGGCGAGCCCACTTCCCAGGCCGCGCGTGCCAACGGATAGGCGTGCTCGCGGATCAATTTGGAAGCGACGCAATGATTGTGTGTCACCAACGGGCCAAGATGGATGATAGCATCTTCATCCATGGTAATCTGATCCTGGTCAGGAAGACGGGTAATATCCACCAGGGTCTCAATGCCCTTCCGCACCCCGCGCTCCATTTCGAGGATCAGATCGGTCGATCCCGCGACGATACGAGCCCGTTCCCGGCGCTCATCCAAAACTTGCAGCACTTCCTCGATAGACGCTGCGCTCATGTAATCGTGCCACATAGAACCTCCTATCTGTTAAGCTTCATGCTTGAACCCGTGCCACCATGCCTCAACATAACGATCTCTGCCATGATGCTGAGCGCAATTTCTTCAGGCGTTTCGGCCTGAAGCTCCAGGCCGATTGGAGAATGAATTCGGTCGACCTTCTCTTCGGGAATGCCCGCTTCCAGCAGAGCATTGCGCGTCAATATCCAGCGGCGCTTGGACCCGATCAGGCCAATGTAAGCCGCGGGGGTCTCCAGGAGCACCGGAATCCCCGGCACGTCCACGGCCAGGCCGCGGGTGGTCAACACCAGGTAAGTCTGTGAATTGATCGCCAGGTGGTTGGGAAGCTCGGCCATGGGAACCGGCAGATAAACATCCGCATCCGGGTTGGCTTCCGGGCTGCTGAATTCAGGCCGGTCATCCGAAACGACCACGCGAAAACCCAGCCATTTCGCCAGGTGAGTGACCGCCTTGCCCACGTGCCCGCCGCCAATTACGACGATAGTGGGTGGGGGGAACATTGGCTCCACATAGATCTGCACGCTTCCTCCACAGACCCCTGGGTCACCCTCGTGTGGGTCTACAAATTTATAATCCAACACGCGCGGATTCCCTTCGGAAATCGCCTGGATGCCCTCCTGGATGACCCGGCTTTCCATCTCGCCACCGCCAACCGTGCCCAAGATACGGCCGTCAGGGAAGACCAGCATTTTGCTCCCGGTGTGGCGGGGAATCGAGCCGCTGGTGCCGATGATCATGCACAAAGCCACCGGCTCGCCCTTCTCTTCTATCCTGGCCAAGTCGCCCAGAATGCTCACGAGGACTCCTTCAGGGAGCGTAGCGCCTGCCAAAGGCGCTCAGGGGTGATGGGATTCTCGTCCACCTGCGCGCCGCAGGCATCCGCGACCGCGTTCCCGACTGCCGGGGCCACCCCATCCATCGGGATCTCCGCCACGGCTTTCACCCCGAACGGGTGAGTCGGCTCGTAGGTCTCCACGAATAAAGTTTGAAGCTCGGGCATCTCGTCGGCGCGGAAAATGTGGTAATCACGCAGGTCGCGCTCGCGGGCGCGGCCTGCCTGGTCGTATACCATCTCTTCACACACCGCGTATCCCAGGGCCTGGGTCATGCCCCCTTCAATCTGGCCGGAAGCCGTGATCGGGTTGACGATCACCCCCGAATCGACCGCCATGACCAGCTTATCAACGACCACCTGCCCGGTCTCGGTATCCACGGTGACCTCGGCGAACTGCGCCGCGAAGGGCGGAGGCGCCACCGGCGAGACGTAGGAAGCCACGCCCATGATCTGTTCCTGATCCTCGTGGTGGGTGGAATTCAGTCCAACCTCCCGCAGGCTGACCGAGCGCCCATCCGGCGCGGAGGCTTTGCGGTCTGCCAAAACGATCTGCTCGGGTTTGACTTGCGAGCCATCGCCCCGCGTATTCAACATGCGCGCCGCCCGATCGCGGATGCGCTCCGCCACCTTCTCGGCGGCTTTGGTCACCGCCGCTCCTGAGATATACGTCGTGCTGGAAGCGTACGCGCCTTTGTCGAAGGGCGTGAAATCCGTATCCGAGGAGTAGATGATGAGATCCTCCAGGGGAACGCCCAGCACTTCAGCCGCCATCTGGCCCAGAACGGTGTCCGACCCGGTGCCCAGGTCGGTAGCGCCCACCAGCATGTTGAAAGAGCCATCGTCATTCATCTTGATGCTGGCTCCGCCCATATCCAGGTAGGGGATCGCCGTGCCCTGCATCATGAGGGCCACCCCCATGCCCCGGCGTAGGTAGGGCTTGCCCGGCACGCTGTGCCATTCCGGGTTGGCAAATTTCTGGTCCCAGGCAATCGCCGCTTTGGCCTGGTGGACGCATTGTTCCAGGCCGACCGTATGAACGATCTCCGGGCGCGGCTCACGCCCCTCGCTCCAGGAGGTGCTGAAGGGTTGCAGCTCTCCGGAGCGAATGGCATTCTTCAGGCGGAACTCGATCGGGTCGAAGTTCATCTCCCGCGCGATCTTCTCCATGTGCCGCTCGACGGGCCAAAAGCCCTGGGGCACGCCGTATCCCCGGAACGCACCCGCCGGGGGGTGGTTGGTGTAAACCACGTCGGCATAGAAACGGATGTTGGGAGATTGGCGATACGAGCCATCGCCCACGTAGAGCGCCATGGCCTTCTGGCCAGTATTGCCGGTCACCGTCAAGCCGTGGCACCCGTAGGCGCCTGTATCGCTCAAAGCGTACATGGCGTTCGCAGTGATGGTGCCGTCCTGCTTTACGCCGGTCTTCATGCGCACGCGCATGGGATGGCGAGAACGGGCGGCAACGAATTCTTCTTCGCGCGTATATTCATACCGCACCGGACGGCCCGTGGCAATGGTCAGATGAGCGGGGACATCTTCGATCAGGATCTCTTGTTTCCCGCCAAAGCCCCCGCCAATGCGCGGCTTGATCACGCGAATGCGCTTGATGGGCAGGTTCAACACCGGCGCAAGGATGCGGCGCACGTGGAACGGCACCTGCGTGCTGGTGCGAATGACCAGACGGTCGTCCTCGTCCCAGTAGGTAATGGACACGTGCGGCTCGATGGAAGCCTGTTGCACCTTGGGCACCACGTACTCGGCCTCGAAGATGCGGTCTGCCTCGGCAAACCCCTTTTCCACGTCCCCAATATTGATGCGCAACTCGGCGACCAGGTTCTTCTTCGGGTCCGAATCGGCAAAATTGACGTATTCGGGCTCGTCGTGGATCTGCGGGGCGCCCGGTTTCATAGCCTCTTCGGGATCGAGGAGGAGCGGCAAAGGCTCGTAGTCGACTTCGATGAGCTTCAAGGCCTGTTCGGCAATCGCCGCGCTCTCCGCAGCCACGAACGCCACCCGGTCGCCGACGAAGCGCACCTTATTATCCAAGGAGAATGAATCTAACGGGCCGGGGATGGGGTCCGATTGCCCGGCGGTAGAATAGACCACCCGCGGGATGTCTTGCCAGGTGAGCACAGCCGCCACGCCGGGAAGCGCTTTGGCTTTGCTCACGTCGATGCGCTTGATGAGCGCGTGGGCATAGGGGCTGTGCAGGACTTTTGCTACCAGCATCCCGCGCGGCTCGATATCGTCGGTGTACGCCGGCTTGCCCTGGACGAGCTTGACCGCGTCTACCTTGGTCTCCGGCTTGCCCACGGTGACCATGGTTTGTGTCTGCGGCGTCACCCAGATGCGCGGCATGACGCTCGTGGTGGGGGCGTCCGCAGGCAGCTCCTCCTGGGGAGCCGGGCTGCCGGGTTGGTCTTCTTCTCCCAGCCAGGCCTTTGGCAGCGGAATGCCGCCGTCGATGGGCTGAACTTCCTCGCCACGCATTGCAGCCGCCGCCCTCAGCACGGCTTGCACCGGCTTCAAATAACCTGTGCAGCGGCATAGGACTCCGGACAAAGCCTCCCGCACCTGGGCTTCGGTGGGGCTTGGCTCCCTCTCCAGGAGAGAACGAGCCGCCAACACCTGCGCCGGCGTGCAATACCCGCACTGGATCGCGCCCGTCTCCACGAAGGCGCGCTGGATGGGATCCAACCCGCGCGACTTCTTCCAGCCATGCTCGGGATGCTCGCCCAACGCTTCGATCGTGACGATCTTATGGCCTACCGCCTGCGCGGCCAGCACGAGGCAACTATTGACCGGCTTCCCATCCAACAAGACAGTGCACGCCCCGCACTCCCCATTCTGGCAGCCCCCATACTTCACCCCGAAAAAACCTGCTCCGCGAAGGACCTTAAGCAAAGAAACTCCAGGAGCGACTTCTACTTCGTGTTGAATTCCATTGATCTGGAGAGAAAGGATCATATCACCTCATTCCAATCGCTATCTACAGCAGTGATCAGCCTGCCGGATAAAGAAAAGATCCCTCAGACGGCCAAACAGCGGCGCGTCAAGACGCCAACCACCTCACGCCGGTATTCTGCGCTGGCCCATTCGTCGCCTGCCTGGCTGGCCACGTTGCGTGCTGCCTCATCGGCTCCTGCGCTTTCCGAGCCGTCCATGGCCAGAAGGGGCGCCTTGCCGAAGCCACCCACCGCCACCCGCGTACGCCCTGAAGGCCAGCAAGCTACCGCCACACATACGACCGGCAGGTCATAAGGAGAGCGAGCTACGCTTTCGAAAGCCAGGTTAACCTGCGCCGGCAGGATCACCCGGCTGATCAATTTTCCGAAGCGTTTTTCCTGCCGCAGCGGGAAGTAATCTCCCAGGCTAACTTCGCGTTCTCCAGGCAGCCAGAAGAGTCTGGCATCCATAGCCAGCAAGGCCGTCGCAAAAGCCGAGCGCCCATCCGCAGATACCAACGTGCCCGCCACGGTGGCCGCCTGGCGCAAATTGTAGCTGGCCTCGATCTCGATGGCTTTTGCCAGCGCCGGGGGCGTCTGCGGGGAATCCAGCAATGCCTGCAAAGTGACCGTAGCGCCCAGGGCGAGCAGGTTGCCCCGGATTTCGATCTGGTTTAGCCCTAAAGCTTGCAGATCCACTACTTCGCAATCGCCTTTCCCGGGGCGGGTTAATTGCGTGCCGCCTCCCATGGGAATTGTGAGCGCGTTACGAGAAAGTAGATCTAATGCTTCATCTAGTTGCTGAGGCCGGTGGTATTCCAGGATCATTCCGTCTCCTCTCCATCAGGATAGACTTTCCAACCTAACGCTTCCAGGTCCACGGCTGCCAGGCTGCTTTCGGGGATGTCCACCATCACCGCGTCCGCTTCTGCTAGCAGCGTGCCGTCCGCGCCAAGGATCTCGCCTTTGGCTTCGGCGACGCGCCCGCTATCCTTGCCAGCGTGGCCAATCAGGCGCAAAGGCTGGCCGACCGGCACCGGCTTGCGATACCGGATGGACAGGCGCGCCGTCACCATGAACCTGGGCGGATCTCCGTGCATAAGAGTACGCCCGGTCACTTCATCGAGCATCGAGGCGATGACGCCGCCATGCACCACGCCCGGATATCCCTGAAAATGAGCCGGAACAACATATTCCGCCTGAACCTCTCCCGGCGCAGTCTCGTAGAATTTCAAGTGCAGGCCATGCACATTTTCCACCCCGCACACGAAACAGGAGCGAGAATTCGATTGCTTTTCCATAATTCATCCGTCTCACGATATCTTCTGCGATGATCCGGATGGGATCAGGCAGGATTGGGCGCGAAGGTATCGATGAGCAACCGGACGTCCCCACCTACCGGATAGAGAATGGGGCAGGTGCAGCCGTTCTTGATGTATTCGCCTACCTTGGCCCGCGCTTCGTCGGGCGTGCCGGAGGCGGTGATGCGATGGATCAGCTCTTCGGGCACCAGGTGCTTGGCCTTCCGAATTTGCTCGTGGGTGGCCGGCCACCCCAGGATAGATTGAATCTCGGCCACCACGTCTTGAGAGACGCCCGAGGCCTTGGCAATGTGGGGCTGCTGCGCCAGGTATTGCGTCAGCAGCTCGCGGGTGGTATCCAGGGCCTTCTCTCGGTCTTCGTCTACGGAGCAAACCACAAGCTGGGGGCGATCCAAATCGTCGAAGGAGCGGCCGGCTTTACGGGCGCCGGCCTGCAAGAGGTCCATGGCTTTCAGGTTGTATTCGGGCGGCACACAATAATTCAGTACCACGCCATCCGCAATCTCGCCAGCCATTTCCATCATCTTGTCGCCCGTTGCGCCAATCATAATCGGCACGTTGCGAGGCTCGCGGCGCCCATGCACTACATCCAGCTCGATGCCTTCCACGTTGACGAACTCGCCGTGAAAAGTGACTCTCTCCATATTCAGCAAACGGCGCAAGGTAATGACCGTCTCTTGCATGGCATTGAGGATGTTCTTACGTTCGATGCCCACATTGTGCGCCAGGGGATCCCACCAGGCGCCAATGCCGCAGATCACACGGTTGGGAGCCAGGTCATCCAGGGTAAGAAAAGTAGCCGCCAGAAGGCCGATGTTGCGGGTCCAGTTATTGATAACGCCGGAGCCTACTTTGATGCGCTCGGTCACCGCCGCGTAAGCTGCCATCGGGACGATGGCGTCCCGCACCAGGCGACTTTCCGCCTGCCAGACAGCCTCGAAACCACGCTTCTCAGCATAGCGAGCGTAGTCCAAGCCATCTCGCAAATCATGAGCGTCTTGCAGATATAAAGCGAAGCGTTCGGTCATTCCAGCCTCCAGTATTAAGGTTTAGATTGAATTCCTACCGCCCATTCAACAGGCCCTATTATGCTTCGAGCAGAGGCACTTCCATTTGCCGTAAGAGCTCGAGGTCTTCCGGTAAATCCAGGTCCAACCCCAGCGAAGGCAGGTCGCAAACCTCCAGGCGAGCGCCGGCCTTCCGAGCGCGCTCGCAATGCCGCTCAAAAGACCCCGGGCCAAAAGCGTAATCGATGAGGCCCGGCGGGCTGACCAGCAGCGCATTGGTGCCGTCATGCCGGCGGTCAGGGGCAATCACTACGACCGGTCGATTCTTCGCGAAGCGCAAGAGAGATCGAATGTCTTCGGCGGTGATCAACGGCAAGTCCGCCGGTAAAATGATCACTCCCTCTGGCGCGTAGACTTTGGCGATGACCGTGGCGCGGCGCAGCGCAGAGTTCAGGTTAGGACTCCCATCCTCCTGCACCGTCCGGGCGCCTTGCTCGCGCGCCAGCGCCAAAGCAAAGGGGTCGCGGCTGATCACCAATGTACTCTCGACTTCGGGAACTGCTGAAAGTGCTTTCAGCGTGTGCCCCAGCATGGTCTTGTTGAGAACGTTGCGCTCTTCTTGTGAAAGCACTTTCGCCAAGCGTGATTTCCCTCGCTGGAGGGGCTTTACCGGTACAATAGCCCAAAAACTCATGGTCCTGCCACCTTCCTTGTTACCTGTTCACAAAATACCAATACTTCCTTACCGAAACGGGTACGATCTTCAGAAGTTTAACATCAGCGTATTTGTCACATAATTAATTATACCCCAGTGGGCGATCTCCTCCGCCTGCCCGGCGTCAGCGTCGTCCAGAACGAACCCAGACAGGATCGATCTATAATGTCTGGCCACGGCCAGGGCAGAGGGCTGGATGCCCAATTCGGCGTACATTTTTGCCGCCGGGCCCTTTACCGCCTTCCCGCCGATGATGGGAGAAACCGCTACCACCTTTTTAGACTGGATGGCCGGGCGCACCCCGGGAACATCCAGGATAGGCCCAATGCTCACCCACGGGTTAGAAGGGCAAATGACCACGCAATCGGCGGCTGCGAGGGCCTCTAATACACCCGGCGCCGGGCGGGCCTTCTCAATTCCCTCGAAGTGGAAGCCGGTCACCTGCGGCTGGCATTGGAGCTTGACGAAATATTCTTGAAATGGAAGCGCGCCCTCCTCACGCGTGGCCACGTAGGTGGCCACCGGATCGTCGGTCATGGGCAGGACGGTCGCCCCAATTCCCCAGGACGCGCAAAAGCTGCGCGTGATCTGGCTCAGCGGTTCTCCCTCGCGCAGCCGGCGAGT
Source organism: uncultured Chloroflexia bacterium (assembly GCA_963702935.1). Classification (GTDB taxonomy): domain Bacteria; phylum Chloroflexota; class Anaerolineae; order Anaerolineales; family Anaerolineaceae; genus DAOTWA01. The sequence goes on along the minus strand of OY969772.1, from coordinate 3,801,534 downwards.
GCGCTCGAGGTGCGTTCCCAGGTCTCGATCTCCCAGGTGAAACCAGGCCGGGCCGGAGAGCTTTTCCACGGCCTGCAAGGCATTCCAGGTTTCGCCCACCAGCCCCCAGCCCGTTTCCGGGTTGGACAGACCGGCCAGGGTATAGCACACCGTATCCAGGTCAGGGCAAATCTTGAGCCCTAAGTGCTCAAAATCATCCCCCGTGTTGACGACGACGGTCAACGCGCCATCGGGAAGATTGCGCGCCAATCCGACCGCCAGCTTTGCTCCACCTACCCCACCCGCTAAGGCAACCACATTCATCAGATCTCACCCGGTAAACTCGAAACGGTCGTTCAACTTGCCCACCCGGTCGGCCAACTGGGAGACCAGGGCAAGGTTGTTGATCTTGATCTCCCACTCCAACGGCTGAAAAGCCAGCTTATTCAACGCGCAGCCGATGTTTTGTGGGTTCACGTCCGAATATCCGATCGTGATATGTGGCATCCAGTACTCAGGCGCGTAATAGGTGCCTACCCTACGCACGATCTCTTGCGTCTCATTCCAGATCAAAGCGTGCAGATCAAGCATGGTTTGATCTTTTGTCAGTGCAATGTAGAGGACCGGCTCGGGCCGGGTGAAGATCCCCAACCCTGCCGTCCTGACCATGAAAGGGCGGGTCGCCGCAGCGATCTGCCGTAAAACTTTCTTGAGGGCGGGCAAATCGTAGTCCTCGGCGATCTGCCAGGAGAAATGCGGGATCGGTGTGATACGGATGCCCTTAAGCTGGCAATCCTTTTCCAGGTCACGCCAGATCGCCTGGATGCGAGTATCGGCTGAAACTTCCAACAGCGAGACAATCGCGCGCATACGAGAAATCCTAACGGAACAGGTCTTGCTCTTTAGGACGTATCAGTTCTTGCAGGCCGCCTTCCCGCAGATCGTAAGGGAAGCCTCGCACGTGGACCACCGGCAGCATTTCATCCGCCTGTCCCATCACCAGGGAGGCGGCGGCAGCCAGCTCGTCAGCCGCGGCCACCAGGGTAATACGCAGCTTATAACCGAAGATATCCGGCTTGCCGCGCAGATCCACCAGCCCGGGCAAGCCGGAAAAGCCAATCGAAGTACCTGCTACCCCCATGCGCCAGGCGCGGCCGTGCGAGTCGATGACCAGCACTCCCAGCGAAGCGCTGGAAGCCGCTTCCAATCGCTCACGGATGACGCGGGCAGACTGGTCCGGGTTTTCGGGCAGGAGCAGCACCCAATCTTCCGCCTGGCCCGAGGGCCCCATCACGTTGGAATGGTCGATACCGGCGTTAGCGCACACGAACCCCAGCTTGTGCTCGACGATCAGCGTGCCCGGGCGAGTACGCAAGACGCTCTTGCTCTCCCTGAGCACCAGCTCGACAAAGCGCGGGTCCTTTTCGGTCTGCGCGGCAAGCTGAATGGCCCGCTCGGAGGGAGATACGTCCGTCAAGTTCACCAGCCTGCCCTCGGACTTCGACACGATCTTTTGCGCCAGGACGAGCACATCTCCATCCTGCAAAGTGATCTTCGCCCTATCCGCCGCTGAGAGGATGATCTCGGCCAGGTCGTCTCCCGGCCGGATCATTGGAATGCCTGGTAATGGAGTAAGGATCAATGACATATCTGTAGCTTGTGAACGAGTAATAAAACGTCGGGAGTTAGCTCCAGCCGGAGAGCCGCCGGAACTAACCCCGCCCGGGGATACCGGTTATGCGAATTCCAGAGGATTGTACACCATACTGTTTATTTAAACCAATCAGGATGGAAGTCATTCCCTCTGCGATCACCGAGTTCTCTAGCGGGCCGGCATCCCAACCCACCAGCCCGGCGGCTTTGACCAGCTCCAGCACGGCGCCCCGGGCAGCTTTACTGCTCCCACACACCAGCACGTCACAATCCACCTCCTCGTCGTTGAGCAGGTGCTCGTAAGAGATGTTCTGGAAAGCGGAAGCCACCTGCACGCCCTCGCCCAGGATGGCCTGCGCTTCCTGAGCCGCGCTGCCGGCGGGCGGCATCTGCACCCGTGTCACTTTGGGGGGCACCAGGGGCACGGTCACGTCTACCACGATCTTTCCCTGGAGGAGCGGCTTCAGCCCTTCGAGAGTTTCACGGTGAGCGGCGTACGGCACGGTCACGGCCACCAGATCGCCGGCCGCCGCCGCTTCCGGATTAGACGTTCCTTCTATTTGTGCGGCTGCGGAAATCTTCTCGCGGATGGATTGCGCAGCCGCCTGGGCCTTTTCGGCCTGGCGCGAGCCGATGACGACCCGGTAGCCGGCTTTCACCCAGCGATAAGCCAGCCCCTTTCCTTCTTTCCCCGTGCCGCCGATGATGGCGATGGTGTGGATCATTGCTGCAGATTGTTCGGTCACAAGAGCCTCCATAAGGAAGATGAATTCATGCGAATCTTTGTTGATAGCGTTTCCAGGTCTCTGCCGAGAGCTGGCGGGCGCGGCTGGCGATGGCTTCCTCGTCCAGAGTCAGCAGCTTGTGGTCGTGCATCAACAGCTTGCCGGCCACCATGGTAGTGGTGATCATGCTCTCGTGGAAGCCAAAGATAATGTGCCAGGGGAGGTTCCCCGGATTCATTATGGTGAAGGGGTGATAATCCACGAAGATCAGATCGGCCTGGGCGCCTTTATCGATCACACCCAGGGGCGCATTCGGGAAGAGCGTGTTGGCCAGGGCGGCGTTGTTGTAGATTCCCATCTCGGCCACGGCGGTTCCGGACATGCGCCGGGGATCGAGGTTCCAAAGCTTGTGCACCATGTAAGCGGATTTCCATTCTTCCCACATGGCGTTGGTAAAGCCGTCGTTTCCCAGGCAGACGCGCACTCCCGCCCGCAAGAAGAACTCGACCGGGGCGACGCCCACGGCGTTATTCATGTTCGAGCGCGGCTGGTGGGTCACCCAGGAGCCGCTCTCAGAGAGCAGGAAGATCTCGCGCGCGTCCACGTGCACCGCGTGAGCAATGACTGAGTGCGGCCCGAGGATGGCATGTTTTTGCAGGCGGTTCCACCACGCGCGTGCCGGATTTAGCCAGGCTATCGTACTCATCCGCGATGCCCTCCGCCACGTGGGTGTGGAAACCCGTCCCTGCCGGGACGGCCTCGCGGCAGGCTTCCAGCGTCTGATCCGAGAGGGTCAGACTGGCGTGCAGCCCGAATAGGGCGGCCAAACGCCCCTCTGCCGGGTGCTCCTCTCTGACGCGCTGGATGAAGCGCACGTTCTCGCGGATGCCCGCGCGCGCCCGCTCCTCGCCATCCCGGTCGGTGACCTCGTAGCACAAGGCGGCGCGCAGGCCCGACTCGTCCACCGCCTGGGCGATCACGTCCAACGACCCGTCGATCGCGTTGGGCGAAGCGTGATGGTCGACCAGCGTGGTGGTCCCATGCCGGATAGCGTCCACTAGACACACCAGCGCAGAGTAACGCACGTCTTCCATGCTGAGAGATTTATCCAGCGGCCACCACAGCTTCCCCAGGATTTCGGGGAAATTCTCCGGCGCAGATCCCGGGATGCCCATGCCGCGAGAGAAAGCCCCGTAGAAATGGGTGTGCGCACAAATATTGCCGGGCATCACGTATTGCCCACCCGCATCCAATTTCTCGGCCTGCGGGTACCGGGCGATAAGCTCGGCTTGCGGTCCCAGGTCGGAGATGCGTCCCTTCTCGATCAAAAGGGCGTGACCTTGCAGGATACGGTTGGGGTTTCCCCAGGTTATCAACGATGCATTTGTGATTAACATTTTCCTACCCTCTCAAACCACAGAATAGATTTTCAACATTTTCCGACAAAACCACCCCCGGACGTTCACCGCTTTCAATCGAATGCGGCCGGACGGCCAGGATCGTGCAGGTGGGCAAACGCTTCCTGGATAAAGCGCAACTGCGTGCGGTACACCGAAAATGGGGGCAAAGCATCCAGCGGAAAGAAATCCACCGCGCTGGTCTCGTTACTGGGGCGCGCTTCTCCGTCCAGCAAGTCGCACAGGAAGACCACTTTATAGGCGTGGTAAACCAGGAGCGGCTCACGATCGTGGTTCGATTCGTACACCCCGATCACCTTTTGGGCGCGCGCGTGAAACCCGCTTTCCTCCCAGACCTCTCTTTCGACCATGGCGGCGGGCGCCTCGTTGACGTCGGCCCAACCGCCGGGAAGCGACCAGCCGCCATCCGAGCGTTCCCGCACTAACAGCACCTGCTCGTCGCGGAAGATCGCTGCGCGCACGTCCACTTTGGGGGTCGCATATCCAGTTTGAAGCAGGAAACTCTCCTGCAAATCCTCTTGAGGAAAATGAGTATACCCTGCCAGAATCTCGCTGGCCAATTCTATGAGGCGCGTGTAGCGCTGCCGGTCGAATTCGTTGGCCGAAAAATGGCAGCCGGTCTGGCCAATGGCCTGGATCTCTCTGGCCCATGCCAGCCAGCGAGGAAAATCTTCTGGGGTCATACACCCTCCCAAAACAGGCGCACTTTCCCCGTCGCCAGCTTCTTGCCCTGAAGGCAATTCCCATTAATAAATGGGAGATCAAGCCACTCAGAAAGAGATCTGGTGAATACGAGGAAAAGGCCCATCCTTCTCAGGGCTGGTCTCGATAGTGTGGAAGAGTGAAAGTTAATCAAATGAGGCATAGGATCGGTGGATCTTGGAAGGCGGCACTTTTCGACGGGCGCTCGCAACCCGACGCCGGCGCAGGTTTACCCACGTCGACCACCGAATCCGTAGTCAAGTCAATTGTAGCACAGAGCTTTTAGAGGTGCAATTAAAAACTACAAGATTCCTGAAGATTCCCTGCCGCACAAAAAAGCTCGAAAATAGCATATAATCAATGCGTTGCCCCCTGGTCGAACAATCGAGTATCGAGGGGCAGAACTCATTTCTGAATTTGTGAGGTTAAACAACTAATGCCTGATGTCCGTGAATCCGCCTTACAATATGCGCACGCTAACAGGCCTCGATTTGTCGAAGAATTGAAAGCCTTGCTGCGTATCCCCTCTGTATCCACCGAGCCGGAGAATAAGCCCGACATGCAGCGCACCGCCGAATGGCTGGCAGATCACCTGCGCCGCCTGGGTATGCAGGGCGTGCAGATACTCCCCACCAAAGGGCATCCGGTGGTGTACGCCGAGTGGCTAAAAGCCGGGAACAACCTCCCCACAGTGTTGATCTACGGGCATTACGACGTGCAGCCGGCCGAGCCACTGGAGCTTTGGCAAAGCCCTCCCTTCGATCCCACCCAACGTGGTGACGATTTATTCGCCCGCGGGGCATCCGACATGAAGGGCCAGCTCATGGCCACCCTGGATGCCATCGAGGCGCTGATGCACAACGGCGGGTTACCCGTCAACGTCAAATTCATCCTGGAAGGCGAAGAAGAAATCGGCTCGCCCAACCTGGGGCCCTTCATCCAGGAGCACAAGGCTCTGCTGGCCAGCGACATGGCCCTCAACCCGGACACCGGCATGATCGCCGCGGATACTCCCACCATCGTGTACGCACTGAGAGGGCTGGCCTATTTCGAGCTACGCGTCTACGGAGCTGAGCACGACCTGCATTCCGGGATGTATGGCGGCGTCGTGCATAACCCCGCCCAGGTATTGTGTGAATTGATTGCGGGCATGCACGATCAGGACGGCAGGATCCTGCTGCCGGGTTACTACGACAAGGTACGCCCGCTTTCCGAGGAAGAACGCGCCGAGCTGGCCCGCCTCGATATGACGGACAATTATTATTTACAGAAGACCGGCGCACCTGCCCTGTGGGGAGAGAAAGGCTTCACCCCCGCCGAGCGCACCGGCGCCCGCCCCACCCTGGAGGTAAATGGCCTGTATTCGGGCTACACCGGCGAGGGGTCGAAGACCGTGCTCCCCGCCTGGGCCATGGCCAAGCTTTCCATGCGCCTGGTTCCCGACCAGGACCCGGCGGAAGTCCATCGCCAGTTGTTGCAATACCTCACGGAGCGCGCCCCGCATAGCGTCCGCTGGGAGGTGACCCCCATGGCCGGCGGACCGGCCTGCATCACCGACCGCAACTCCGCCGGCGTCCAGGCCCTCAGCCGCGCCCTCGCCACGGTGTGGGGCAAGCCGCCCGTATTCAAGCGTGAAGGCGGCAGCGTGCCCATCGTGGCCGATATGCAAGAAATCCTGAAGATCGATTCCGTTCTCACGGGGTTTGGCCTTCCGGACGACAACATCCACGCCCCCAATGAAAAGCTCCACGTGCCAACCTGGGCGCGTGGGATCGATGCGTTGATCCATTTCTTTTACAATTTACGCGATTCGAATTAGCAAGGATGATTAGCGGTGAGGGTATCATGAGTCCCAAAGAGAAATTAATCAATTATGGCGGCCAGGCGGTCATTGAGGGCGTGATGATGCGCGGGGCAAGGAACATGGCTATTGCCATGCGCGCCCCCGACGGCCAAATTGCCGTCCATGCCGAGCCTCTGAGCGGGGTCTACAAGAGCAGCCTGGCGCGCATCCCCTTCCTGCGCGGTTTACTGGTTTTGTGGGATTCCTTGGGCCTGGGCATGCGCGCTCTGACTCTTTCGGCCAACACTCAGACCGGAGAAGAGGAAAAGATCGAAGGCCCCGCTCTCTACCTGACCCTGGGCGTTTCCCTGCTGTTCGGTGTTGCCCTGTTCTTTTTGCTGCCCGCCGGAGTCGGCCAATTGTCCGAACGCTTCCTCGGCTTGAACGCCTGGTGGAGCAACGTGGTCGAGGGGATCCTGCGCCTGTTCCTGCTGGTGGGTTACATCTGGGGCATCGGTTTCATGCCCGATATCCGCCGGGTGTTTGCTTACCACGGGGCAGAGCACAAGGCCATCAATGCCTACGAAGCCGGCGCCGAGCTGACGCCCGAGGTCGTATCACGCTACTCGCTCGAACACCCGCGCTGTGGCACAGCTTTCCTGCTCACCCTGGTGCTGCTCTCCATCCTGGTCTTCTCCCTCCTCGGCCCGCTGCCGACCGCCTGGAGGCTGCTCACCAGGGTCATCTTCATCCCCGTCCTGGCCGGACTGGCTTACGAATACATCCGCTGGACGGCCGGCCATCTTAATTCGGGTTTCGTAAAGCTGATCATCAAGCCCAATCTGGCCCTGCAGCACCTGACGACCCGCGAGCCTGGCCTCGACATGCTGGAGGTCTCGATCGCGGCTTTCAACGCCATGATGGCCGAGGAGAAGCTCACGGAAACTGCCATCATCACATAGGGAGAAAGCGTGAAGACCTGGCAAGTGCTCGTCCTGGGAGTGTTCATCGGCCTGCTGGCCGCCGGGCTGGTTGTGCTGGTCAGCAGCTCCCCCCGGGGTGGCGCTATCCAATTGATCCCACCACCCACGCCTGCCCCCCTGACGGCGCACGTCGCCGGGGCGGTGCAAAATTCAGGGTTATACACCCTGCCGCGCGGCTCGCGGGTCAACGATGCCGTCCAGGCCGCCGGCGGGTTGACTGCGGACGCCGCGGTAGAGAGGATCAATCTGGCCGCTCCTCTAAAGGACGGGCAGCAGGTGCTCGTGCCCTCGAAGCTGGAAACCACCGCGCAAACCGGCAGCCCTTCCGCCAGCTCCCCGACAGGCGCTGAGGCGAATGCTCTGATCAACATCAACAGCGCCTTGCCGGAAGAGCTGGACCAGCTCCCCGGCATTGGCCCCGCCAAGGCCAAGGAAATCATCGCTTACCACGATACCAATGGCCCCTTCCTGAGCATCGAAGACATCCAGCTCGTCCCCGGCATTGGGCCGGCTTTATTCGAGCAAATCAAGGACAGGATAACCGTCGCAGGTCCCTAAGGGGTATAATGAGCCTATGGAAACGAAACAGAAGCTGGAAAATGCCCTAAAAGACGCCATGCGGGCTCAAAATGACGTTCAGAGAAGGACGTTACGCATGGCCTTATCCAGCATCAAGCTGGCGGAAGTCGAAAAAGGCGGCCCGTTGGATGAAGCTGCCTTGATGGCAATCTTGCAAAAAGAGATCAAGAGCCGGCGCGAATTGATCGAAGACGCCCAGAAAGCCGCCAGGCCGGATATCATCAAAGCTTCTGAAGATGAAATCGAAGTGCTCTATTCTTTTCTTCCCAAGCCTCTCACGCTGGACGAGCTGAACGAGCTGGCCCAGGCCGCCATCCAGGAGGTGGGCGCTACTTCTCCATCGGATATGGGGAAAGTCATGAAAGTGCTCATGCCGCGGATTTAGGGCAAAGCTCCAGGAGATCAGGTGAGTCAGGCAGTGCGACAACTGCTGCAAAAGAATTAAACCAATGGTTCCCCTTTTAGGTCGGGAGTATACGCACAGGGCCTTCCCGAAAAGCACAGTACTGCGGGTATTGTTACTTCTACTGTGTAGCGGAATGGCCATGGCAGCGCTCGTGCTGCCCATCGCGCTTCGTCCGACCTCGTTTCCGATTAAGGCGGGGGACGTATCTTCCACAGACATCCAATCCCCGAAGACCATCACTTATACCAGCGACGTTTTGACCGAGCAGGCCCGCCAGAGCGCAGAAAACACGGTGGCCCCTGTTTATCTGCCGGCCGACCCCAGCATCGCGCGCCACCAGATCGAGCAAATGAGCGCCGCTATCACCTATGTCACCACCGTACGCTTCGACGCATACAGCTCTCAGGGGCAGAAATTGACCGACCTCTCGGCCATGAACGACCTGCACCTGTCCCTGGACAGCGCCGAGCGTATCCTGGCGCTGAGCGACAATCGTTGGCAGGCCGTCCAGCAAGAAGCTTTGAATGTGCTGGAACAGGTCATGCGCAATACCATCCGGGACACCCAGGTGGAGGATGCCAAACACAGCGTTCCCACCCTCATCAGCTTTTCCCTTCCGCAAGACCAGGCTTCGATCGTATCTGAATTGGCCACAGCCTTCATCGTCCCCAATAGCCTGTACAGCCCCGATCAAACTGCCGCCGTCAAGAAGCAGGTCAGCGATACGGTAAAACCGGTCACGCGCACTTTCATGGCCGGAGAGACCATCGTCTCCAGAGGGCAAATCATTACCCCCAGCATCTGGGAAGCGCTCAACGTGCTGGGCTTGGTACAGCCGACCCATTACAACCAGGACATGTTGGCGGCGGCGGCGTTGGTATTATTGACCAGCGGTTTCATCGCCTTGTATTTCATGCGCCGGAACCAGCCACCCATGGACGAGCCGCGCAGCCTGATCCTGATCGCGATCACCTTCCTGCTCTTCCTCTACGGCGCCCGTTTCCTCATCCCCAACCGGGCAGTGTTGCCTTATCTTTACCCCATCCCCGCTTTTGGCCTGACCATCGCCGCGCTATTCAACGTCGAAGTCGGGTTGGTGCTCTCTCTGGTGCTCAGCGTCCTGGCAGCCTACGGCTTGCCCAACAGTCTGGATCTGACCCTTTTCTACGTCCTGAGCAGCTTGTGCGGCGTGCTGGTCTTGGGATACGCCCGGCGCGTGGCCAATTTCTTCTGGGCGGGAGTAGCAATCGGCGTCTCCGGCGCAGCCGTGATCCTGGCTTATCGTCTGACCGATTTGTTGACGGATTGGATCGGCATCGCTACGCTGGTCGGGGCGGCCTTTTTCAATGGCCTGGCTTCCGCCAGCCTGACCATGCTCTTCCAATTCCTCTTCGCGCAATTGTTGGGGAAGACGACGGCGCTCCAGCTTATGGAAATTTCCCGTCCTGACCAGCCTTTGCTGCAATTCATCCTGCATAACGCCCCCGGCACGTACCAGCACACTTTACAGGTCGCCAACCTGGCGGAACAGGCCGCCGAGCGCATCGGCGCAGACGCCTTGCTGACCCGCGTGGGAGCCATCTATCACGACGCCGGCAAAGCCCTGAATCCGTCCTTCTTCATCGAGAATCAGGTGCCCACCAACCTCAACCCGCACGACGACCTGGACCCCACGACGAGCGCAGCCACCATCATCCAGCACGTGACGGATGGTCTTTTGCTCGCCCGCCGCTACCGGCTCCCACCGCGCATTCGCGATTTCATTCGCGAGCACCACGGCACACTGCTCACCCGCTATCAATACAATCAAGCCATCGAGGCTGCCGGAGGAGACGCGGACCTGGTAGATAAAGAAATGTTCCGCTATCCCGGTCCCCGCCCCCAATCCCGAGAGACGGCCCTGCTGATGCTCGCCGATGGATGTGAAGCGCGCGCGCGCGCCGAGCTGCCCAAAGACGAGGAGGAGCTGCGCAAACTGATCAAAAGCGTTTTCGACTACCTGCTGAAAGAAGGGCAGCTCGATGACACCCGCCTGACGCTGAGCGATCTGTCCAAGACCGCCGATTTATTTACCAGGACCCTGCAAGGCATCTACCACCCGCGCATTCGCTACCCGGAGCTGAAAATGGCTGCCGGGCTGCCGGTTTCCCCCATCGAGAAAACCCGCCCGCTGGCGGCCTCGAACCCCATTTCACCCGAGCCTTCCCCTTCATCAGGCGAAAAATGATCGTTCTCCACATCGACGAACTGTTTGCGGCAGAAGTAAAGCCCGACTGGCTGGAAAAGAGCGCACTGGCGGCCCTCGAATCCCGGCAATCCCCCTCCGAAGAAGTAGACCTGACCATCGTCGTCACCGACGACGAACAGCTTCGCTCTCTCAACAGACAGTTCCGCGGTATCGATGCTCCCACTGACGTGCTCTCTTTCCCCTCTGACGAGACCGACCCCGACACACAACGCCCGTACCTGGGAGACATCCTCCTCTCACTGCCGCGGGCCAAAGAACAGGCCCTGGCCGGAGGCCACTCCCTTCAGGCAGAAGTACAGTTGCTGGTGGTGCATGGGGTCTTGCACTTGCTGGGATACGATCATGCCGAGCCTGAGGAAAAAGCCGCCATGTGGGCTACCCAGGCAGAGATCCTGGCGAAACTGGGAAGCCCCCTGACGATCCCCTTGGAGTAACTTTTGAGATACGAAACGGGGGATTTTACCCAACACAAGACCGGATAAGATGCGCTCTTTCTTTGTTTCCCGCGCCCATTCCTTTGGCTACGCCTTCTCAGGCTGGTGGTTCGTCATTCGCACCCAAAAGAACGCCTGGATCCATGCCCTGGCCTCTATCATGGTAATTGGCCTGGGGCTATGGCTCCACATCAGGCTGATGGAATGGGCCGTGCTGATCTTGACGATTGCCCTGGTGTGGACCGCCGAATTCCTGAACACGGCCCTGGAAGCCGTGGTGGACCTGGCCAGCCCGCAACGCAACCCCCTGGCCAAAGTCGGGAAGGACGTCGGCGCAGCCGCCGTGCTCATCACGGCCCTCTCCGCCATTCTGATCGGTCTGCTGATCCTGGGGCCGCCTCTGTGGGCCAGACTCGGCCTTTTGTTTGGCCCTCGCTAAGCTAATCCGCACCCCTTCTTGGCCGCACGCCTGCGCCAGGGGGAGAATGTAAAGAAAGGGAATCGTATGACCCAACCTGCTTTTCGCTTCGGCACGGTCGGCTCTCCCACCTCCGCGCCCAAGAAACCCGGCGGGAGTGTGGGAGCCGTTCAGCAAATCGCATCCCTGGGATTGGGAGCCCTGGAGCTCGGCTGGGTGCAGTCCGTGAGAGTCACGGAAGATACCTGCCGGGCGATTCGCCAGGCCGCCCAGGAAAACGACATCTCTGTCAGCGTGCACGCGCCTTACTTTATCAATCTGAATGCAAACGAGGAAGAGTGGCCCAAGTCACGCAAACGGCTCATGGACGCCGCCCATTTTGGGAACCTGGCAGGCGCCACGGATATCATCTTCCATCCCGGCTCCTATTTCGAACACTCTCCCGCAGAAGTCCTCCCCACTGCCATTCAGCGGCTCGAGAGTTGCGTGAAAGAGCTGCGCGACGCCGGGAATCCGGCTACCCTGCGCCCGGAAACGATGGGGAAATCCGCCATGCTGGGCTCGTTGGAAGATACTCTGGCGATGAGCCAGTCCATTCCGGAGCAGGTGGCGCCTTGCCTGGATTTCGCGCACCTGCATGCCCGCCCCGGCGACGGCTCCATGAACAGTTATGCTGAATGGATGAAGCTGCTCGATCGCTACGCGCAGGCGCTTGGGGAAGAGGCTCTCCACCACTTGCACGTTCACCTCTCCGGCATCGAATACGGGCCCAAGGGAGAGCGCAATCATCTGCCTCTCCAGGAAGCCGACCTGGATCTAAAAGGTTTGTTCCGCGCTTTGCAGGAGCACGCTTGCGGCGGACGGATATTATGCGAAAGCCCCGTTCTAGAAGAAGACGCCCTCTACATGCAGAGACTGTGGGAAGATGGGCCTCATGCATAAAAAAGACCGGGCTTTTCGGCCCGGCCTTTTTGAAGTTTAGATGTATTCTTTCAAGTTGTGCTCGACGGCGTAGGCCGCCGCTTCTGCCCGGTTGCTGACGCCCAGCTTCGAGAGGATGCTGCTGACATAATTTCGCACCGTGCCTTCTCCCAGGAATAAAGCTTTGGCAATCTCGCGGTTGGTCTTGCCTTCGGAAACCAATAACAAGACGTGTTTTTCCTGCTGGCTCAAGTTCGCAAAAGCCGAAGCCTCTTCTTCTTTGACGGCCCTGCGCACCTCTTGAAATACCCTTTGAGTCACTGCCGGGTCCAGCAACGCCTCGCCGCGCCCAACCGTCTCTAAGGCCTTCACCAGGTCTTCCCCACCGATCTGCTTGAGTACGTAGCCCGATGCGCCGGCGCGGATGGCAGAAAACAGCATTTCATCCTCCGCGTAGGAGGTGAGCATAATCACGCGCGTATCCGGGAAACGCCGGGTAATCTCTTCACAGGCTTCGATTCCCGAAGCGCCTGGCAAGCGGATGTCCATCAGCACGACATCTGGCAGCAGACGGGCAACTTCCTCGAGCGCCTCTTTTGCCGTCCCAGCCTCACCGACCACCTCAAATTGCGGATGATGTTCCAATAACGCCTTCAGCCCGAGCCGAACCACTTCGTGGTCATCTACTACCAGAATATGCTGTTTTGGCATGAATGCATTTTCCTCCGCGATGAGTATAGTCGAGAGTTTACAGACATGCAAGAGTTAATCGGTCTTCTTTGCCCGATGATCCGTGCTGTACCATCCGCTGCCCTTGAAAATCACGGCGGGCGCGGAAAAAACTTTCCTCACGTGGGTGTGGCCGTTCGGGCAACGTAGCTCTTCGATGTCCCCGTTAAAGGAAACTTGCTTTTCAAAACGTGCTCCACAAATAGGGCATACAAAAGTATAGACTGGCATGAAGCATCCTCTGCCTTAAAATTCCTGCCCGTCCATCCCCGCCGAATGCGGCAGGGATGGACGAGCACAATATGGGTTGCGCTTATTTGGCTTTGACGGCGATGGTCTTCTGTCGGACTTCCTCAGCCTTCGGCAAAGTCAGGGTGAGAATGCCGCTCTCGAACTCGGCTTTGGCCCGATCGGCGACGATAGATGTCGGCAATGGAATGGAACGAGAGAAGGCTCCATAGCTGCGCTCGCGCATCTGGTAATTCGCGTTCTTCACTTCCTCATCCTTCTTCACCTCGCCGCGAATAGTCAGCACGTCCCCGGTGACAGAGATCTGGATGTCATCCGGCTTGACGCCGGGTAGCGCGGCCTTCACCACGACTTCATTTTCGGTCTCGTACATATCCAGGGCCGGTGAGTTAAAGCCCTCCAGAAGGCTTCTACGGCTGAAAAAGGGCTCGTTGAAGAATCTGTCCACGAAGTCCCGCATCGTAACCATATCCCGCATGGGCTCCCAACGAGTAAGATTAGACATATCAACCTCCTTCTTTCATAATATCGACAACTTTAAGTCAACCTAATATATAAACCGTCTGCATTAGAAAAATGCAAACGGTTTATTAGCAATGCGTTAGAAATGAGAATTCTGGCTTAGCCGTTGGGCTGAGGCTGCTCGCCGGTTTTTTGCCTGCGGAAATCCACGAAGCGATAGCCTACTCCCCGCTCGGTAAGGATATACTTGGGGTTGGCCGGGTCTTTTTCCAGCTTTTGGCGCAGGTAATTGATGTAAAGTCGCACGTAGTGGGGCTCGTCCCGATATTCGTACCCCCATACTTTAGCCAGGAGCTGGTCGTGCGTCACGACCCACCCCGCATTTTGGACGAGGTGGAAGAGCAGGCGATATTCGGTGGGGCGCAACTTGACTAACTGTCCTTCCACCCAGACTTCGCGCCGGTCAAAATCGATCTTTAGACGGTCGTCCACTTCGATGAGACCGTGAACACTTCCACTCTCCGTGGCAACCCGCCGTAAGACTGCCCGCACGCGGCTGACCAGCTCACGCGGGCTGAAGGGTTTGGTCACGTAGTCATCCGCGCCCAGCTCCAACCCCCTCACGCGGTCATCTTCTTCGCCCTTGGCAGTGAGCATGATGACCGGCACCGAGCTGATCTCACGGATCATTTTGAGCACTTCGAAGCCATCGATGTCGGGCAGCATGACGTCGAGGAGCACCACATCCGGGATCGCGTCCCGCAGGCGTTGAATCGCCTGGGCCCCGCGGTATGCCTCCGTAACCTGGAAGCCATCGTGCTCAAGGTTTAGCCGAATGAACCGCACCATCCTTTCTTCGTCATCAACCACCAAAATGCGGCGGTTCGCAAATTGATCCTCTGGCATAAAGCTTACTCCCTTACAAACCCAATGATCTGTTCCTCTTCTCCGGTCGGCATCACCTCGATGAAGCTGATCCTCGAAACAGGCCACATTACAGATACCACATTGGGCTCGAGATAGACCAGGTCCTTTCCATCCTTGCGGCGTGGGTTTTGGACCAATATCAGTGTAGCTTCAGTGCCTGGCAGTTCTTCCACTTCACCCAAGACCGGATCTTCATTCATCAGGTGAATTAAAATAGTTGGCATGCAATTATTCCCTTGCGGAACTACCGGCGAATGAGAAGTTGGATTTTAAGCTTCCCCAAGGCAAGCATATCGCCATGATTGAGAGGATAATCCACATTGGGGACGATCTTTTGGCCGTTTACCCGCGTTCCATTGGAAGAGCCCAGGTCAACGATCACGATGCGCTGGTTGGTTATGCGCAAAGCGGCGTGCAGGCGCGATACCCCCTGGGCATAGGCTTCGTAGGGCGAAAGATCCACATCCGGGAGGATCGGTTGCCCCTCAGTCACCCTGCCCAAGGTAAATTCCGTGCGCCCCGCCAAAGGCAAGATCTGTCCGCTGTCAACCAGATGCAGTGAGATGAGTGCATCCACGGCTCCGACGGGCGCCTCAGGTAGAGGCGGGGTGCTTTGTTGTGGCGGCGTTAAAACGTCCGATTGGCTGCGATAAATCGTCTGCGTGGAGAGATTCTCTGCAAATACGAGTTGGGCACCGCATTCGCTGCAAAAGAGTGCCCCGGCTATTTCGTGGTGTTGGCAGTTTGGACACAGGATCATGGTTTTTATTCTCCGGACCGTTGAGGTAGTAGTAAGGCCCGCGTTCCATACTTAATGCGTTTATCGCCTTCTTTGCTGAATTTTTGAGTCTGCTGAATGTGCTCAGCTTCGATCAAGACGACGTGGGCAAGCTCTCGTTCTCCCTGCGAAAGCAAATGGGTCGCCAGATATTGCAGGTGGCGAGTCGCTTTCGAAATTTCGCCCGCGTCGACTTCCTGGCGGGCCTTTTCCTGGATCCGATAAAGGGTCAGCCGGGACATCGCCTGAATAATCGCAGGGTGAGGCTGCTCATTTCCGGCGCCCTTACTGATGGGGCACACCAGATGAATGGGGATTTTTGCGATAGGGATCGAGCGCGTGGGGATCTCCATTCTAACGTAACCCTTCGCCAGAGTTAATTCCGTCATCTCTTCCGGCAGATCTTTTATCATGAATTCCATAAGGATATTCAGGCTTTTCGAACTCAACGATGTTACCTACCCGGATAGGGCCTTGCGTGGTCAATTGACCCGATTCGGGCTGCAAGCGAAAAGTGTAACGTAATTCTACATTATCATTCTGTTTTAGCTCAAGGACTACCTTTTCTGCATAAACTTTTTCCAGGTTGGAAAACTTTTGCTCAAGATATTTGCGCAAGTCGCGAGGGGCAGAGATGTACATGCTGCTCCCCCCGTTGCGGCTGGCAAGATTGTCCAGGAAGGCATCGTTCCACTCGTGCCCGATTCCCAGGCCGCTGATCCCGATACCCTCATTGGCTACCTCCTCGGCTAAACGAAGACAATCGGCTTCATCGCCATAGGTGCGGCCATCCGTCAGCAAGATCAGGTGATTGATGTACGCCTGGCTGAGGCTCCGGCGCAACTGCTCGATGCCTGCTTCGAGGCCCTGGTAGATCTCCGTGCTCCCGCCCGGCTGCAACATACTGATGCGCGATTCGATCTTGCTGATGTCCGTAGGATGGGTAGAGTTTACCACAACTTCCGCCCGGTCGCTAAAGGCCACTATCGAAATCAGATCTTTGGGCCGCATCTGCCTGAGCATTTGAATGGCATTGGCTTTCACCATATCCATCCTCGCGCCTTGCATCGAGGTGGAGCGATCCAGGACAAGGCAGATATTGAGCGGCGTCGAAGTATCTTTGCCGGCTTCTGGCACCGAGATCATCTCCAGGAGGACGTAGACTAACTGCGGCTCGTTCAGGTAGGGAATGCTGCTGCGGCTATAGATCACATTCACCGAGACCGCCGGCGCCGTGCTTTCGTTCAACGTCAATTTCGCGTCATACGCAGCGCGTTTCTCCGGATTCGAGAGTACTTCATAGGCTTCCTGTACCTGGAGGAACAACTCAACGGCTCCCTTCTCCGGGTTTGTGTCGGGATGCAGCTTCCGCGCCGCCTCAAAATAAGCGGAGCGAATTTCTTCCTGAGCTGCATTCCTGGGTAAGCCCAGTCTGGTATAGTAATTTGAGTTGTTCACCATTATCCAGCCTTAATTCGGATGATACACCAGGATAACGCTAATATTATCCGGCCCACCCTTTGCGTTGGCTGCCTCGATCAGATCCCGGCACGCGATCGCAGGGGATGGGGACTTGATCACAATTCTCAGGATGTCATCTTCCGAAACAACTCCCCATAGTCCATCCGTGCATAACATCAAATAACCGGGATGGGGCAAGGAGTAAGTGGTCACATCAGCATCGAATGGCTCGCCCTGGCCGATTGCCCGGTAAAGCACGTTTCGCTGGGGATGAACGGCGGCCTCTTTTTCGGTAATCTGCCCCAGCTCCTGGAGCCGCCGCACCAGGGAGTGGTCCCGGGTGACGGCTTCCATGCGTCCATCCGGATAGATCAAGTATGCGCGGCTATCGCCCACGTGGGCCAGGGTGACCCGATCTCCCATCACAAAAGCAGCCGTCAGCGTGGTGCCCCCACCGGGCGCCTGTTTGATCACGGCCTGTTGCGCCTCACGGATGCCCATCTGCAAGGTTTCTTGCAAAGATTCGGATTGCTGCTCGGACCACAAGCTGAAATAAGGCATATACAGCTTGCGAACGAGGTAGCCGGCCATGGCGCGGGTGGCAACTACGCTGGCAATTTCTCCATGCTGGTGCCCCCCCATCCCGTCTGCAATGATAAAAATGCCGAAAGGCAGATTACTGCCATTGCCCGAAAGCAAAGAGTTCAGAGCAAAGAGGGTATCCTCATTATGTTCACGTTGTTTCCCGACGGACTGACCCGATCCAACGATTAACTGGGAGGGCTCTAACTTTAATCCAGCACCCGCAACCTCCTTGATCTGTTCCTCGGACAACGGGGCGGTCTGAATATTATCAGGGGGTTGCTTCCTGTCCTTGCGAAATAACTTGCGGAAGAACTCATTCACGAAAGGGTCTCCTCAACACAAGATTTCGGTCCCCTCCCTACGTATTTGGTTGGTCCGGTACGTCCTGGTTTTCTCATCAGATTGCAACAATCAGGCCAGTAATGCGTAGAGTATATGATCAGTTGATCCAAAATATAATATATCATTATACACAACTGGCGAGCCTGTGATAGGGCCGCCGGTGGTAAATTTCCAACGTAATCGACCGGTTTTGTATTCCAGACAATAGATGTTTCCATCTGCGGAGCCGCAATACACCGAGTCCTTGTAAACGACCGGAGATCCGCTCACCTGGTGGTCCGTGTGGAAGCGCCAGATCTCTTTCGCACTCCCCGCATCCACCGCATACAGATAGCCATCGGCGGCCCCAACGATAACCAAATTATCTGCTTTGCACGGGGAAGAAATGGAGCCTTTGCCCATGCGGAATCGCCAGATGACCCAACCCGACTTCGCATCCAGGGCATACAGATAAGAATCCAGCGAGCTAAAATAGACTACCCCCTGGGATACGAAGGGCGTAGAAGAAATGGCGCGCTTGGCTTTGAAGCGCCATTTGATCTCGCCGTGAAAATCGACGCAGAAGAACTCGCCGCTCTCGCTTCCGAAGTAGACGTGATCGGAAATAAAGGGGCTCGAGCGCACCATCCCGGAAGCCTCGACGCGCCAGATCCTGCGGCTGGTGTTCAGGTTGATCACGTGCAGGAACTGGTCGTCTGACCCAACGAAAACATGTCCCTCGGCGATGCGCGGAGAGGCGTGTACCGGCCCATCCGTGAAATAAGTCCACACGATTTTGCCGGTATAGGCGGAAACGGCGTGCAGCCGGTGGTCTTCAGACCCGACGTAAACGGTCTTGTCAAACACAGCCGGCTTGCCGGTGATGCCCCCCTCAGTTGTATACTTCCAGCGGAATTCCCCGTTGGCCGCATCGATGGCGTACAAGTTATTATCGTAACACCCCACAAAGAGCGAGCCATTGTCAAAAGTAGGTGAGCCGCGAAATCTCGTCTTCACACTCAAAGGTCCACAGCGGCTTGATGCCATTGGCCGGGATGGGGGCCGTCACGGCCGGGAAAGCCAAACGCGAAAGCATCCCCGTCTTCCGAGCAGCCGAAAGGAGGGCTTCTTTCATCTCCTCAGCAGACTTATAGCGGTCTTCTGGATTATATTGAAGGGCAGTATTAATCACCGTTTCAAGCTCTGCCGAGACGGCTGGATTGATCTCGCGTATGGAGCGCTCGGCGAAAGTGAAAGGGGGCTCCAGGCGGGGATCATGGCGGGTTAATATCTGGTGCAGCGTGGCGCCCAAAGCGTAGATATCGGCCAGCGGGGTGGCTTCGCCCCGATACTGTTCCGGAGGCGAATAGCCTTCCGTTCCGATCATCGTGCCCTTCTGCCCGGACTTGAATATCTTGGCGATCCCGAAGTCGACCAGGATCACGTGACCAGGCTGGTTCACCATGATGTTCGAAGGCTTCATGTCCCGGAAAATGATCGGTTCCGGTTTGTGATCGTGCAAAAATTGGAGCACCTCGCAAATCTCGACGGCCCAGCCCACCACCTGCTCTTCGGGGAAAAACCCTTGAACTCGTTGAGCATGGCTTCCATGTCCTTGCCGTTGATGAATTCCAGCACGAGGTAAGAGCGTTCATCGTGCGTGAAATAATCATAAATGCGTGGAATGGAAGCATGATTCAAAGTGACCAGGATGTTGGCTTCGCGCTCGAAATTCTGCACGATCGTCTGGCGCACCAGAGGATCACGCGCCTGGTTGATCATCTCTTTAACGGCCACCAGCTTAACGACGTTGGGGAAGTGTAAATCTCTGGCACGATAGACGGACCCCATGCCCCCTATGCCGATCACTTCCTGAATTAAATAACGATTGACCAGGGTAATCCCTGGCTGAAGCTGCTCTTCTGACCCTTGTCTGCTACCAATACCTTGAGTAATGTGCTGTGTATCCAGATTCTCATCCCCTGTTCAGAGAATGCCAGATATGAAGATCCACAGCGGGGCCAGGGCGATCCCTTTTCCATAAAAAATGATTTCTAGGAAAAAAATTGACTGGCTTCTAGAAGGCTAGCCCGGACGATCCTGCTATGAATATCTCATGTCCGTAAATGACCGGTTTTATATAAATTATAAGCAGCAATCTAAGGAATTGCAACCATTTTGAGTTTTACGACATTGCAGTTTTGTTAGGTTATGGTTATTGTAAGGAGCCTGGATACGCCTCAACAGGATCCTATAAATGCGTTAGAATAAGATGAATGGCCGAATACGATACCTATCAATCGCCTTTTTCCTGGCGTTATGGCAGCCAGACCATGCGCCAGATCTGGAGTGAAGTCTACAAGCGCCGCGCGTGGCGGCGAATTTGGGTTAATTTGGCTCGCGCAGAAGCAGAGTTTGGGGTGCTGGACGCCGGGATTCTCCAGGAGCTTCACGACCACATCAATGACATCGACCTCGACCGCGCCCACGCCATCGAAGCCGAGATCCATCACGATTTGATGGCCGAGCTGCAAACTTTTGCGGAACAATGCCCCACCGCCGGCGGCAGTCTGCACCTGGGCGCCACGTCCATGGACATCGAGGATAACGCCGAGGCTCTCCGCATTCGCCAATCCCTCGAGCTGATCCTGGAGAAGCTGCGTGAATTGTTGCTGCTCCTTACGGAGCGCATGTCTGAATGGGCCGATACCCCTATGATCGCCTTCACCCATTTGCAGCCTGCCGAGCCGTCTACGGTGGGATACCGGCTCGCCTTTTACGCCCAGGATTTGCTCTCGGATTGGGACGCTCTCAGTGAGGTCTATACGAAAGTGCAGGGAAAGGGATTCAAAGGCGCGGTAGGCACCGGCGCAGCTTACGGAGAATTGGTCGGAACGGAGCGCCTGGCTGAATTTGAGGAGCGCTTGAGCATCCTGCTCGACCTGCCTTTTTACCCGATTGCCAGCCAGGTCTACCCGCGCAAGCAGGAATATTCTATTCTGAGCGCGTTGGCCGGCCTGGGCGGCTCCTTGTATAAATTCGCCTTCGACCTGCGATTCCTGCAATCTCCGCCGATCGGTGAAATGTCCGAGCCGTTTGGCGAGCATCAGGTGGGCTCTTCGGCCATGCCGTTCAAGCGCAACCCCATCCAGGCCGAGAAAATCGACTCGCTGGCGCGCTGGCTGGCGCAGATGCCCCGCATCGCCTGGGACAACGCTGCCCATTCGCTGCTGGAGCGCACGCTCGACGACAGCGCCAACCGGCGCTTGATCCTACCGGAGGCCTTCCTGGCCAGCGATGAATTGATCCATACCGGTGTGCGCATCTTCGAAAAGCTGCAAATCAATCAAGAGGCTGTCCAGCGCAACCTATCCACCTACGGTCCATTTGCCGCTACCGAGCGCGTCCTCATGGCCTTGGGCAGCGCAGGGGCCGATCGCCAGGCCATGCACGCCCGCCTGCGTGAGCACGCCCTGACCGCCTGGAAGGCAGTTCAAAACGGAGAGGACAACCCGCTCCAGGCGCTGATCTGCGCCGACCCCACTTTCCTCGAATATGCCTCCGCAGAGGATCTGATGAGATTGATGGACGTAAACGGGTACATTGGATTTGCCGCCGACCGGACGCGCGACCTTGCGAAAACTATACAATTCAGGATGAATTAGTCGCCTTTCCTGGACTTGACCCTCCCTGCGTTGTAAAATTATCGCCAACTTTACTCAACATTAGATGAATTCGCTTCTGTCCATGAAAAGAACTCAGGAGATAAGATGAGCCAATATCCCGGAAAAGGCAAAGTAGCCGTGCTGAAGACCGAGCCAGGGACGGTGCTCGATGATGTTGGGCACCTGATGAAGCTGGCCGGCTTCGAGCAAGCTCTCCCCAAAGAGAACACTACCGGGCTTAAAATCAACATCTCCTGGCAAACCTGGTATCCGGCCTGTTCCACTACCCCCTGGCAACTGGAAGGGGTCATCCGCGCGCTCAAGAATGCGGGCTACAAAGACGTAGTCGGTTTCCACAATGACACTGTGGTGGTAGATACCCGCGTGGGAGAATTCAACAACAAGCACCGTTTCGTCACCGACAAATGCGGCATCCCCTGCATCTACCTGTACGAAGACCAGTTCGAGTGGGTAAAATACGAGCCCAAGCAGCCCTTCCTGGTGCTGGATAAGGTCTACCCCGAGGGAGTTCTACATCCCCAAAGCCCTGGTGGGCAAGAACATTATCCACCTGCCGACGGTCAAGACCCACGTGTTCACCACCATCACCGGGGCGATGAAAAACGCCTTCGGCGGACTGTTGCACCGCAATCGCCACTGGACGCACAGCGTCATCCACGAGACCCTGGTGGACCTCCTGACGATCCAGCAGGACATCCATCCGGGTATCTTCGCCGTGATGGACGGCACCTTCGCCGGCGACGGGCCGGGGCCCCGGGCAATGCGCTGGCACGAGAAGAATATCTTGCTGGCTTCTGCCGACCAGGTAGCCATCGACGCCGTATCGGCCCGGCTCCAGGGGTTCGACCCAATGTCGATCCCTTTCATCCGTCTGGCCCACGAACGCGGGCTGGGGGTCGGCGACCCACGTGAAATTGAAATCGTCGGATATGACATTTCCCAGGAACAGCCCTGGGGCTTCACCCAGGAAGATACTTTCGCGTCTCGCGGCCAAAAGATGATCTATCATGGCCCGTTGAAACCGTTCGAGAAAGTTTTGTTGCAAAGCCCAATCGTCCCCTGGAGCTTCTTCGCCAGCAATTTCTACCACAACGTCTACTGGTATCCCTTCGTGGGCCGCAAACGCGTCGAATTGGCGCTACAAACGAAATGGGGCCAGTACTTCCAGTCTTACGGAGATGGCCAGGTAGTTATGCCCGGCATGGAGCCAAAGACGGTGGTTCAGGCCGCCGTAGGATTAGGACTGGCAGCCGCCCTGACCGGAGCAGGCGCTTACCTGTTGAGCAGGAAGTCGAAGAGAAACGAATAGAAAACTTTCAAACGGATTTACAGCATATAACCGGGGCTGGAAGGGTGGGAATCCAGTTGCGCCTGGTGAATCGACTGGTAATAGGACCCCCACAACCAGTCTTTTAGATATTCTTCCATCTCCCGCAGCAAGTGGAAATGGACGTTCAAGCTGGTGACCAGCTCACGCGCGTCTTGAAGCTGCTGCAAGCAGGTGGTCTGTACGTCCTCTTCGACCACACCCTGGGAGCGCAACAGGCCCAAAAAGCGCACCGGCCTCATGCGCAGCAAGGTAAGAGGCTTCTTGACTCCGCGTAGCCTCACTCCGTAGCTTTCCAGATTGGCTTTCAATCCAACCAGCACTTGCTGAAGATCGTCCTCAACCTGGGTCTTTCGGGAGGACGTTTCTGCCAGGATTTCACGCAGCAGGTCGATGTTCTCAGGGCCTGCCACCAGTAACGACTCTACCAGGCGCTGCATAGGAGCCACACTGGCGTCTTCCAGGCAACGCATCAGCACGTCTCCCGCCTGCATGCGGATATAAGCCCGTTCGGCGTAATTGTAAACGTTCTCGATTGAGTCATCCACCATAGCCGTATTCCTTCTGGCAAACCGGGCAAGGGCACAACATGCGTAGATAATGCCAATTATAGATCCCGTAATGGTGACCGTCTTCCCACTCGATGGTGATGGCGTAAGAGCCTACCCCCTCGATCCCAACCATGCGGGTCGCCGGAGAGTCTTCCAACGACTGGTCGAAGACCTGCGCATCCGGCTCGGAGCTCATCTTTTCGTGCCCGCCGCGGCAGCTTGCGCAGGGGCAAGCCGCTCGCAGCAAACCGAAGGGATAGACGCTGGTGTGCCCGTCTCCCCAGGTGACGGTCAATTCTCTTTTATGACGATCGGCGGTGACAGAAAGCGGTATCGTGTCGCTCATAGGATCATGCTCATCATGGTTTCAACCTGGTCTTTGCCCACAATATAGACCCAAACGCTAAAAAATGCAACTCGTGCAGCGGGTTATTTCTTGCACTCAATTTTGCGGTGTCTGCACCAGAGAGAGGTAACTGGCCGCCGCCCAACCGCTCCGATTGGTATCGTAGGGAGCCGTCAGGAACCACCAGGTGTATCCATCCGCCTCCCGGGGGCCATCTTTTACCAGGAACACCTCAGAATCCATCCCCAGGAAAAGCGGGGTGCTGCTGACTCCGGGAGCACTGCGGATGCGCAGCCCATCTCCGTTGGTGCCCGTGATCTGCACGTAAACGCCCACGTGAAATCGGCCCAGAGCCCGGGCTGGAGGCGAGAGGCGTCGGTGTGGCAGTCGCATCCATGCCCGGCAAGAGCACCTTGGGAGTCAAAGTGGGGGCAGGAATGACGGTCACAGCCGCCTCCACAGAAGCGTCGGCAGGCGACGCCGAGCGAAAGATCCACAAGAATGCAACCAGGAAGGCGAGGAAGACGACACACAGGGCCGCTCCTCCGAGGAGCACCCCCAGAGAAAGGAAACCTTTACGTTGGGTACGTCTATTCATGGGATTACACCGGCAACAAGAAGAAAGCCAGGGTCAGGATCAGATAGACAGAAAGGAGGGACACCCCTTCCAGCCAGTGGGATTCTCCGTCCATAGAGACCAGGGCCGAGATCAGCACGGCTCCGCCAAGCGCCAGCAGCTCGAACTGGTTAAAGATCAAGGTGAGCGGGTGTCCCATCGCCAGGCTGATGAAAACAAGCAGAGGAGCCACGAATAAGGCTACTTGCTGGCTGGAAGAGACGGCGATTTCTACGCTGAGATCCATGTGGTTGCTTCTGGCGACGCGCACCGCCACCAGGTGCTCGGCAACGTTCCCCACCACAGGGATCAGGATGATCCCCAGAAAGAATTCAGACAGGCCGATATTCGCCACTACTGCTTCCACGGCCCCAACCAGCAGCTCGCTCAACCACACCACGCCGCCGGTCGCCAGGGCGAGCAGGAGGATGGCCTCGCGGATGGGCATGGCCGCCTGAGCAGCTCCTTCCTCGCCGGCGGGATAAGAGATGGGCGAGTTGTTCGTGGTCAGGCTGTAGACCAGCCCAAACACGTACAGGGCGATCATGATGGCCGCCACCCCCAGGCTCAGCACTTCCACCTTAGCCCCGCCGGCCTCGGTAATCGACCGGCTGAAAACGGAGGGGATGACCAGGGCCAGCACAGCGATAGCCAGTAAGACGGCGTGGTTGGTCGACTGCCGGCGGTCGAATTTTTGCACGCCGTTCTTCAGTCCACCCAGGAGCATGGCGAAGCCCAGCACCAGCAGCAGGTTGCCGATGATAGAGCCGGTAATCGAAGCCTTGACCAGATCTAACAGCCCGGCGCGCACGGCAACCAGGGTGATGATCAATTCGGCGGCATTCCCCAGGGTGGCGTTGAGCAAGCCCCCAATGCGCGGCCCGGTGCGAGCCGCCAGGCCTTCGGTGGCCTCGCCGATCAGCCCCGCCAAAGGGATGACCCCCAGCGCGGAAAGGGCAAACACCCATCCGGAAGCCCAGTGCAGCCCTGCTGCCAGGAGCGCGATGGGGATGGTCAGGTAAAGCACCGCCAGGGGGTTCTTTTGCACGTACTTGAGGATAGGTTTCATCGAGGCCGGAAGCGTGTTCTCCTTGAGGTATGCGGATAATTATATCCTAAGCGGCGAGGAAACCCCGGCAGTATGATATAATCTCGCAGGGATATGGAAAGCAATTCAGCGCAAGCGCCTCTCTTAAGCAACCGTTACCAGCTCCAACAACCTCTCGGATCTGGGGGTATGTCGTTGGTCTACCGCGCGCGTGATCTCATGCTCGAGCGCCCCGTCGCCATCAAGATCCTGCGCGAAGATTTCTCTCAAAACGCCGAATTTCGCGAGCGCTTCCGCCAGGAGGCAAAAGCTGCCGCGAATTTGTCTCACCCCAACATCGTCACCGTCCATGATTTTGGATTCGATGCCGGCAGGCTGTTCATCGTCATGGAATTCGTGCCCGGCACGGACCTGAAAACGCTGCTCAGGCAACGCGGCCGGTTCACGATCGACGAAGCCATCCACCTGATGATCCAGGCCTGCGCCGGCATTGGCTACGCGCACCGCGCCGGGCTGATCCACTGTGACGTCAAGCCCCACAATATGCTGGTCACCCCCGACCAGCGCCTTAAAGTGACCGATTTTGGGATCGCGCGCGCATTGGCGACCATCCACCCGGATGAGCAAAGCGACGTGGTGTGGGGCTCTCCACAATACTTTTCGCCGGAGCAGGCCGCCGGTGGGGCGCCCTCACCGGCCTCGGATGTCTACTCGTTGGGCATCATTTTATATGAAATGATTACCGGCCAGCTTCCCTTCAACGCTAACGACGCCGGCGAGCTGGCGCGCCTTCACCGCGAAGGCATTCCCGTTCCTCCCCGCCAGCTCAACCCCGCCATTCCACCCTCCCTGGAGCTGATCGTGCTGAAGATCATCTCGAAGGAGCCGTCGGCGCGCTATCGTACCGCCGACCAGCTCGGCCGGGTGCTCTTGACCTTCAGCAAGCCGCCCGAAACGATGGCGCCCAACAGCCGGCCGGTGCTTCCTCAAGCTCCTGCACGGTTGCCCCCCTCCGAGGCCGAGACACAAACCATGCTCGCGGCTCCCCCCGCCGAGGAAGAGGATCACGCCTTCGACATCGATTGGCCTACCGTTGGCCTGGGCCTTCTGGCCGTGCTGGCCATTGGCGGGTTGATTCCCTTCTGGCTGGCCATTTATTTCTATTTGAATCCTGTGGTACATTGACCAAGCGCATGAAATCTATCCTTTCGGCTTCAATTCTCTCGGCTGATTTTGCGGTCCTAGGCGAACAAATCCACGCCGTCCAGGCCGCCGGAGCCGATTGGATCCACGTGGATGTGATGGACGGCCACTTCGTCCCCAACATCAGCATGGGTCCATTCGTCGTCAACACCTGCCGTCGCATCACCAGGATGCCTTTGGACGTGCACCTGATGATCGAAGAACCTGATAGATACCTGGAGGATTTTGCGGAAGCCGGCGCCAGCTCGATCACCGTTCACGTGGAAGCCGGCCGCCACGTCTATCGCACCTTGCAAGCCATCCGCCACCTGGGATGTCGGGTAGGCGTGACGTTGAACCCGGGAACACCCGCTGCCAGCCTGTCGCCCATCCTTCACCTGGTGGATATGGTGCTGGTATTGACGGTCAACCCCGGGTTTTCAGGACAGGAGTTCATCCCGGACGAGCTATCCAAGATCCGTGAAATCGACCGGATGCTGAAAGCCGCTCAATCGCCCGCGCTGATCCAGGTCGATGGCGGGATCAACGCCGACACGATCTCTTCTACGTATGAAGCCGGCGCCAGGGTTTTCGTGGCCGCCTCGGCGATCTTCGAGCATCCGGATGGAATCGCAGCGGGTGTCCGCTCCTTGCGCGAGAATATCCCTGCTTAACAAAAATCACGGCCGCAGCCGCGATTCTTGAGGTAAAAAACCAGTGCAATTACGCCGTTTTCACCATCGTCCGAATGCACTTTGCGCACAACATCTTGCGAACCTTACGGCCATTGACCATCACCGTCACTTTTTGGAGGTTCGGGTGAAAAGCCCGGTTGGTGGCGCGCATCGAGAAGCTGCGATTATGGCCAAAAGTCGTCGTCTTACCACAGGATTCACATTTTGCCATTTTTAGTAGTCCTTTCCAAACAATGATTGCTTTTGGTGTGCCCGGGTAAGATCAGCGCTACCCATACGGCAAGGGCTGATTCTACCATAAACCGTAACCAATAACAAGGAAAGCAGTTCTATCAAGTAAAGGTCAAAAAATGAGTGAAGAATCCAACCCTCTTGGGAACGTCTACGTGTCAAATCAGGCAATCGCTACTATTGCCTACCAGGCTGCTCTGTCGTCATACGGAGTGGTTGGGCTGGCAGCCAAGAATCTGGCCGAAGGCATCTCGCACGTCCTGGTGAAGGATCCCACTCTGGGCGTAGATATCCAGTATGACGACAATTGCATTGTCATCAATCTTTACATCATCGTTGAGTATGGAACGCGAATCAAGTCGGTCGCCGATAGCGTGACCGACAACGTCCGCTATCAGGTCGAAAAAAATGTAGGCTTGCCGGTTAAAGAAGTAAACGTCCACGTGCGTGGTCTCCGCATCAGTGATACGGATTAATCATCTGCAGAGATCATTGGGTCCAATATCTATAATTCCAGGAGCATTATGAGTATCAACCAACCACTCCCTACCGGACGGGGCAAAGCAAAGCAGCATACCCATGCGCCGATCGATGGACAAAAGCTCAAAACGCTGATTGAAGCCGCCTTGACCTGGCTGAAGACGAACCAGCAAACGGTCAATGCGCTAAACGTCTTTCCCGTCCCGGACGGCGATACGGGCACGAACATGGTTTTGACCATGCAGGCGGCCTTTAGCGAGATTGCTCAATCAGGGGAGCGGAACGTTGGTAAGATGGCGCACGCCATTGCCAAAGGGTCTTTGATGGGCGCCAGGGGGAACTCTGGGGTCATCCTGTCCCAGCTCTGGCGGGGCTTCGCCCGGGGGTTGGACAGCCTGGAGACCATGGACGCTACCGCCCTGGCGGCTGCGCTGGTCGAGGCGCGTAACACAGCCTATAAAGGGGTGGTGCGGCCGGTGGAAGGCACTATATTGACCGTGGCAAAGGACATGGCCGCCGAGGCCGAAAAAGGAGTGGCCGAGACGGATGACCTGCTGGCTCTCCTGGAGAGGGTCGTACAGGCTGCCGATGAATCGGTGAAGCATACCCCCGAGCTGCTGCCCATCCTGAAGCAGGCCGGCGTGGTCAACTCGGGCGGCAAGGGCCTGTTTTTCATCTTCGAAGGCATGTTGCGCCAGGTGAAGGGGCAATCCCTCGAGACGCCGGCCTTTACCGTGCAGCCTTTGGCCGTCATGAACCTCGAAAATGCCCTGGAGTCGGTCGAGCCTGGCCAGGATTACGAGGTGGTGGTCGACTTCAAGCCCCGCGAGCCTTTAGACCTGGACCACTTTTACGGCGAGCTGTCGCAAATTGGGACGTCCATTCAGGTTGGCGAGGGCGACGGAATTTACCGGATGCATATTCACGTCCCCCTCGACAAGCGCTACCAGCCCATCGATTACACCATGACCCTCGGTACGATCACCAAGATCAGCATGGAAAACTTGCAAGCCCAGATCGACGACCTGGGAAGCGACCACAGCAAGCTCACCCTCACCAAGGTGGAGCCCGGCCAGATCGCGGTCGTAGCCGTTTCCCCGGGGCCGGGGATCTCGCGCATATTTGCCAGCCTGGGCGTAGCTGCGATCGTCGAGGGCGGGCAAACCATGAATCCCAGCACCGAGGAAATCCTCAAAGCCTTCGAGAACCTGCCCACCGACAAGGTCGTCATCCTCCCGAACAATAAGAACATCGTTCTGGCGGCTCAATCGGCCGCCGGCGTAACTGTGAAAAAAGTCGCCGTAATCTCCAGCATGAGCACCCCCCAGGGATTGTCGGCCATGCTGCGTCTCACGCCGGAAGGCGATTTCGATGCCGTCGTCAAGGAGATGAACTCGGCGCTGAGCGAAGTGGACAGTGGGGAGATCACCATAGCCACCCGCTCGGTCGAGATCAACGGCGTGCAGGTGGAAAAAGGCCAGGTGATTGCCCTGTTGAACGGCAAGCTGGTTTATTCGGCCTCTACCCTGGAGGAAGCCTGCCTGGGCTTGCTGGCAAAGGCCAGCACGAACGACAGGGAAAGGATCACCTTGTTTTACGGGGCCAACCTTCCCAAGAACGAGGTCAATTATCTGGCAGACAAGATCCGTTCGGCCTATCCTGCTCAAGAAGTCGAAGTCCACGACGGCGGGCAGCCCCATTACCAGTTTATTATCTCCATCGAATGAGCCATGGCATCTGTTTGCATACTCACCGATAGCAGCGTCCAATTCTCCAAGCCCGCTTTTCCGGGGCGCGACCTGGTCGTTATCCCACCTTCTAGAATTCAGATCAACGGGCGCTCGTACGAAAACGACGACGAGCTCAAAGTAAACCAGCTCCCCATCACGGCCCAGAATGGCCTCGAGCCGCGCCTGGTGCCGCCCTCGGTAGATGAATTTCGCCAGATCTTTTTAACCCTCAGCCAGACCTACAACGAAATTGTCGCCATCCTGATTTCCTCCCACCTGAGTCAAAACGTTCCCAACGCCCTGGAAGCCGCCGAATCCGTGCGCGGGCGGGTGGCCACCCAGGTGATCGATTCGCAAACCACCTCGATCGGCCTGGGCATCCTCGTCCAGCAAGCCGCTGAAGCCGCTTCCAAAGGGTCCCGGGGCGTCGAGATCGAGCGCCTGATGCGAGGCATGATCCCTCACATTTACACCATCTTTTGCATTCCCGGCCTTTCCTATCTATACCATGCCGGCTTCATCGGCCAGGCCCAGGCGTTGGTCGGGGAAATGATGGGCTTGCAGCCCATCTTCACTTTGGAAGACGGCCGCCTGACCAGCCTGGAGAAGGTGCGCAGCGCCCGGCATCTGATGGATTATTTGCAAGAATTCCTGGACGAATTCAGCGACCTCTACCACATCGCCTTGATCCAGAGTGTGCCCCCTATGACGCACGAAGCGCACACATTACGCGAGCACGCCTCCGACCGCTTTCCCGACACGCCTTTTAGCGAGCACCCCATCGGGCTGTCCCTGGCCACGTTGTTTGGACCGCGCAGCCTGGGGGTCTTCGCCATGGAACTCCCATCGCTGTAAAAAGGGGGCATTGGGAGCCTCCCGGGTGGAAGAATGCCTGCGCGCTTTTCCGCAGGCAACAATGACGCATAGCAATTCCCAGAGAACCCAAAAATGAACGACTATAACTTGCGGTAAAATTAGAACATGCCATTATCACTGGAAAAATTACAGAAATTCTTCAAGCTCGAAGCTGAGCGCGGGTACGATAACCGCGCGGTGGTCGGCGGCCTGGACAAAATCCTGCCGGCCTGGGAAGCAGAGGCGCGCGCGGACAGCCTCTCTGAGGATCTCATTCGCACAGTTACTGAACGCCTCGGGGAATACCCGCTGCTCGAGCCTGAAGCGCGCGGCAACGCCCTCAAAGAACTGTGGAAATCATTGCAGGGCAACCGCGATGCTCCCGATCTGGCTACTTACGAAAACATGAGCCAGCCCGCTCAATCCCCAAAGGATAAGCACGGCGATAAACGGCTCCCCAGATCTCCTTCGGCAAAGCCGCCGCAGGACGAGCTTGCCCGGCCCGGCAAACCGCCCAAGAAGCGCCCTTCGCTGGATCGTGCGCCGGGAGGGCAAGAGACGGCCGGGCTGAACGCTCCCCTGACCGTGCTGCAAGGGGTTGGGCCGCGCCATGCCGAGACCCTGCAAGAATTAGGGCTGCACACCCTCGGCGACCTGCTGTATTACTTCCCCAGGCGCTACGACGATTATAGCCAGCTCAAGCCAATCTACCGCCTGGAATATGGCGAGGAAGTGACCGTGATCGCCTCGGTTCAAAGCGCCACGAACCGTTCCGTGCGCGGCGGGCAATCCCAGATCACCGAGGTAGTCGTCTCAGATGGCACGGGCTATCTGCGTCTGACCTTTTTCAACCAGCCCTGGCTGGCGAACCGCTTGCGCGCCAATATGGGGATGGTAATCTCCGGCAAAGTCGACCAGTATCTTGGACGCCAGGTGATGACCAGCCCGGAATGGGAGCCGCTGGAAGAGGAACAGCTTCACACCAACCGCATCGTGCCGGTCTACCCGCTCACCGCCAACATGACTCAGCGCTGGCTGCGCCGTATCATGCACCAGACCGTGGGCTTCTGGGCGCCCAGGGTAGAGGACTTTTTGCCAGAGTCGGTCAAGAATGGCGCCGGGCTGGTCGACCTTTCCACGGCGCTGCGCCAGGCCCATTTTCCCGATAATAAAGACCAGCTCCGCAAGGCCCGCGAACGCCTGGCTTTCGACGAGATCTTCTTGCTACAGCTCGGCGTTCTGCGCCAGAAACGCAACTGGCAGGCGGAAGCCGCGCAAGTATTCGACACGCCGGACGAATGGATGCAGGAGCGAATCGCCTGCCTGCCCTTCACCCTGACGGAAGCCCAGCTCCATGCGCTGGAAGACGTGCGCGGCGACCTGTCGTCGGGCCGCCCGATGAACCGCCTTCTGCAAGGAGACGTGGGCTCCGGCAAGACCGTCATCGCCACCCTGGGCATGGCCATGGTGACGCGCCACGGCGCTCAGGCCGCCATCATGGCGCCCACCAGCATCCTCGCCGAGCAGCATTACCGCAACCTGACGCGCCTTCTCGCCGATGCGCCGGAAAATGGCTCGGCCCCCCTGCAACCGGGAGAAATTCGCCTGTTAGTGGGCAGTACGCCGGAGGCAGAAAAGGACGAGATTCGCCAGGGCCTGGCGGACGGCAGCATTAAGATCGCGGTCGGGACGCACGCTCTGATCGAAGATCCGGTGGTTTTCCAGAGGCTGCAACTGGCAGTCGTGGACGAGCAGCACCGCTTTGGCGTCGAGCAGCGCGCGCGCTTGCGCGCGAAGGGAGAGAATCCGCATCTTTTGGTGATGACGGCCACACCCATCCCGCGCTCGTTGGCGCTAACCGTTTATGGCGACCTCGACCCCACCGTGATGGCCGAGATGCCCCCCGGTCGCCAGCCGGTGGAGACGCACGTTCTCTCCCCTCGCGAGAGAGAAAGGGCCTACGTTCTGATCCGCTCTCAGGCGGAAAAAGGCCACCAGGCATTCATCATCTATCCCCTGGTCGAGGGCGGCGAAGAGGATGGCGTCCACGCGGCAGTGGAAGAATACCAGCGTTTGCAGAAATACATCTTCCCTCATTACCAGCTCGGATTGCTGCACGGGCGCTTGCGCCCGGAAGAGAAAGACGCCGTCATGACGCGCTTCCGCGACGGTGAGTACCAGATATTGGTCTCCACCTCAGTCGTCGAGGTAGGCGTGGACGTTCCCAATGCGACCATCATGCTGGTGGAAGGGGCCAACCGTTTCGGCCTGGCCCAGCTTCACCAGTTCCGCGGCCGGGTGGGGCGCGGACAGGATCAGGCCTACTGCCTGCTGATTCCGGACAAGGAAGACGCCGTGGAGAACGAGCGGCTGACCGTGATGGCCGAGACCAACGACGGCTTCGTGCTCGCCGAGCGCGATCTGGAGCAGCGTGGTCCAGGAGAGTTCCTTGGCACTCGCCAGGCGGGCTTTTCGGAGCTGAGGATGGCCAATCTCACTGACGTGAAGCTGATAGAAAAAGCGCGCCAGCAGGCTCAACAGCTTTTCTCGGAAGACCCGGATCTCGAGGCTCCCGCGGAGCAGCTTCTCGTCCAAACTCTGCACGATTTTTGGGGCGAAGGCAAAGGAGACATCAGCTAAAATGGTCAGAGCCGTATTCCCTGGTACGTTTGACCCCATCCATTACGGGCACATCGACATTACCCACCGGGCTGTCAATCTGTTCGACGAAGTGATCGTGGCCGTTTACGACCGGCCTCTCAAAAATCTGCTTTTCTCCACTCAAGAACGGCTGGAACAGGTGCAAAAGACGTTCAAAGGCGAAAAAAAGATCGTCGTCACGTCCTATAGCGGGCTGACCGTCGATTTTTGTCACCAGATGCACGCCCAGGTGATCGTGCGCGGGCTGCGGGTGTTCTCGGATTTCGAGCACGAATTCCGCATGGCCCTGGCCAATCATCGCCTGGCTCCCGACGTAGAGGTGATCGCCTTCATCACCAATGAAGAGCACACCTTCCTTTCCTCGACCACCGTGCGTGAGATCGCCTCATTAGGCGGAGACGTGAGCAGCATAGTGCCCCAGCACGTCAGCGAAGCTTTGAAGGCGCGCTTTCGTGAGCTTGGCGATGGGCAGCAAGTCGTCACGGTAACTTCACTGCGCGATTAATTTGACGTTTTCACACTTTCAGTCTAAACTTTGGCTTAGATATTGCAACACTTTGCTGGACAAATATGAGCGGAGGACAACATGGACATTCAGCATCTGGTTGACAGGCTGGAAGAACTGTTCAATGAAAGCCGCGCCTTTCCTTTTACCCACAGTGTCATCGTGGATGAAGACCGCATGCTGGACCTGATCGACCAGATGCGGGTCACCATCCCCGAAGAGGTTAAGAAGGCGCAACAGATCCTGGCCCAACGAGATCGCATCCTGGCCCAGTCGCAAGAAGAAGCAGCTCGCACAGTAGCGCTGGCGCGCGAAAAGGGCGAACAATTGATCGAGCGGGACGCCATCGTCGGGGCCGCGCAGGAGCGGGCCAATCAGATCATCGCGCAGGCGGGGGTCGAGGCAGAAGGCACCCGGCGAGAGGCGGATGAATACGTTATGCAAACCCTTACCCAGTTGGAGATGGAAATGGACCGCATCCTGACCCAGGTGAGGAACGGTATCCGCGCGCTACAGACCGAGAAACCCCGCAAAGAGCAGCAGCAACCCTAGCCTGAGGACGTCCTTCTTCCTGTTACTCCGCTGCCTGTTTTAAAGAAAATTGCCCGGAGGAATTCTTTCCAGAACCTCCGGGCTTTTATTTTTCGTTACGGGTGGGGGCTTAACCCTGGCTCTCTTCCGCCTCGAGCTGTTTCTCCTCGACTTCTTCCTTTGGAGCCGATTTCCTGTGGCGCACCGGTTTTTCTTGAGCGGGATGTAAAGCGACCTCCAAGACCTGGTCCATGTGGGTGATCGGAATGATCTTGAGATCCGTGAGCACCTTCTTGGGCACGTCCACCAGGTCCTTCATGTTCCGTTCTGGGATGAGGATCGTTTTCAAGCCCACCCGGTGGGCCGCCAGGATCTTCTCGCGCAGACCGCCAACGGGCAGCACCCGTCCGCGCAGGGTAATCTCCCCGGTCATGCCCACGTCTTTGCGCACCTCACGCTCGGTGAAGGCCGAGATGAGCGCTGTAGCGATGGTGATGCCGGCGCTGGGCCCATCCTTGGGGATGGCGCCTTCGGGGATGTGGATGTGCACGTCCAGCCGCTCGTAGATGGCCGGATCCAGGTTCAGCTCCCGCGAGCGCGATTTCATGTAAGACAGCGCCGCCTGGGCCAATTCCTGCATGACCTCGCCGATCTGGCCGGTGATCTGCAAGGTGCCCTTCCCTTCCAGGATCAACACTTCCACAGGCATGATATCACCGCCGTTTTCGGTCCAGGCGATGGCCGTGGCCACTCCCACTTCGTCCAGGCGCTCGGCTTCCGTGTCGAAAAACTGCGGCGGCCCCAGGAAACGCTCTACCTGAGCCGCGCCCAGATGGGTGGGGTAATGCTTCTTCTCCGATTTGAGGCGGGCGATCTTGCGGCACAGGCGCCCGATCTCCCGCTCCAGATTGCGCACCCCGGCCTCGTAGGTATATTCGCGGATGATGGAGCTGAGGGCCGCCATCGAGAAATACACCTCATTTTCCTGCAATCCACTTTCTTCGATCTGGCGCGGGATGAGGAAACGGCGCGCGATCTCCAGCTTCTCCTCGTCAATATAGCCGGGGAACTCGATAACCTCCATGCGGTCCAGCAACGCCAGAGGGATGCTGCCGAGTGAGTTGGCCGTGGTGATGAACATGACCTTGGAAAGATCGTAGGCCAGCTCCAGGTAATGATCGGAGAAGGCGAAATTCTGCTCGGGGTCGAGCACTTCCAGCAAAGCCGCCGACGGGTCGCCCCGGAAATCGGCGCCCAATTTGTCCACCTCGTCCAGCATGAACAGGGGATTGACGGTGCCCGCCCGGCGCATGGTCTGCAAGATGCGCCCCGGCAGCGCGCCGATATAAGTGCGGCGGTGGCCGCGAATCTCGGCTTCATCGCGCACCCCGCCCAACGAGAGGCGCACGAACTTGCGCCCCAGCGCCTCGGAGATCGAGCGGCCCAGGGAAGTCTTCCCCGTTCCGGGCGGGCCAACGAAGCATAAGATTGGCTGGCGGGCGTGCTTGGGGCTCAGGCTGCGCACGGCGATGTACTCCAAAATGCGATCCTTGGCGCGCCCCAGGCCATAATGATATTTCTCGAGCACTTGAGCGGCGTGCTTCACGTCCAGATTGTCTTCGGTGGCCTGTTCCCAGGGCAGATCGAGGATCCAGTCCAGGTAGGTGCGGATGATCCCTACCTCGGGCGCCATAGGCGGCATTTGCGTGAGACGCTCGATCTCTTTCAGCGCCTGGGCGTGGGCCTCTTCTGGCAAGGCGGTCTTTTCCACGCGCTCGCGCACCTCGGAAATCTCCCGGGTCCAGATGTCGCCTTCGCCCAATTCTGTCTGGATGGCCTTCATCTGCTCGCGCAAATAGAATTCCCGCTGGCTGCGATCCACCTCACTCTGCACCCGGTTGTGGATCTCGTCCTCCAGCTCCAGCACGTCCAGCTCCTGAGCCAGCAGCCAATTGACGCGCTTCAACCGCTCGACCGGCTCCGGCAGCAGGAGTAAGTCCTGGCGCTCTTTCAACGGCAGGGAGATGGCCGTGGCGATCATATCCGCCAGCCAGCCCGGCTCGGTGATATTGATCGAAAAGAGGTGCGCCTCGTCCGGCAGGCTGCGGTCCAATTGCACGCAGCGCTCGAACAAGTCGCGCGAGGTGCGCATGAGCGCATCTGTCTCGTGATTCACTTCCACCGGGTCTTCGACCGGCCGGGCGCGCACGATGATATAGGGCTCTTTCTGAACGAATTCAACGATGTCCACCCGCCGCCGGCCCTGCACCAAAGCAGAGCTGTTGCCATCTGGCATGCTCAACAAGCGCCCCACCGCCATCTCCACCCCAATGGGCAAGAAGTCCTCCGGAGTTGGGTTGTCCTCTTCCGGGTCGCGTTGCATTAAAGCGATCACTGTTTCGACGTTCTGCTGGGCTTCCTGGATGGCCAATAAGGTAGGGCCTGGTTGGATAAATATGGGAGAGACCATCCTGGGGAACACGACCAGATCGCGCAGGGTAAGGACGCCACACTCAACCAACCCATCCTCATCCGGCTCAGCGTTGGGAATACGGTACAGCTCTTCCGTGCGCTGGTGCAAGATGTTGTTATATTCCTCGTCTTCGTCCTGGCGCTGCGACCAATCATCACCTTTCATACAATTAGCCCTTTCTGATAAAAGTACAATTAAACAGCCCGCCCCCACAAAGCTTTCAAGAATGATTGCTCACCTGATGGTAAAATATGATTTTACCATCAGGTGAGGGTTAGCGGCAAAACTCGTAGGTTTTCCGCCCATTAAGCTCGGCCACAGGCTCACGACAGCACCTGGCCATCACCCGGGTCTTGGAGATAGAGTCCGCATGGAAACACTGACCAGCATGAACGACTGTATCCGCTTCGTTTACCAGTCGTATTCTCGCGTGAAGCCCTGGGTGAGCGGATACAATTCTCAGACGCGTGACCTGACCGCTATCCAAAAAGTGTTTGCCCTGGCAGGTATTCCCTTGAACAAGACTCCCGCCATCGCCGTGACGGGCAGCAAAGGCAAGGGCTCGACCGCGATCCTGTGCAGCGCCATGCTCCAGGCCATGGGGTACAAAGTAGGTCTGGTCACCAGCCCTCATCTGGTAGATTTCTGCGAGCGCATCCGCTTGAACGGCAAGGCCATTCCGGAAAGCGCCTTTATGCAAATCATTAACGATCTGGCCCCGGCGATCCTCCAGGTCGATCAAAGCCTGGAGGGGCTGAAATTTCTCGGCCCGACCGGGATCATCCTGGCCTGCGCGTTGAAATACTTCTACGCCAACGGCGCGGAGGCTATCGTGCTGGAGGCCGGGCGCGGCGGGCGCTTCGATGACAACAGTCTGTTGGATCATTCGGTAACCTGCCTCACGCCCATCATGGCGGAACATCTCGACAAGCTGGGACCCACCATCCTGGACGTGGCCTGGCATAAAGCGGGGATGGCGAGGCCCAATTCTACCATCCTCTCCGCCCCCCAGCTTGCGGAGGTAGACGAGGTCATCCAGGCTGAAGCCGAGCGTATCCACGCCAGGGTCTTCAGAGTCGGCCGGGAGATCCTTTACGAGCAGTGCCGCACCGGGCAGCTCGAGCAACAGATGGAAATACAATTCCCCGCGTTCAATGACGCCTGCTGGCTCAAGTCTTACACCGCCGCAGAATACCAGGGAATAAACCTGGCCGTGGCCTTTGGGGCTGTGTCCGTCTTCACCAATGCCGCCATACGCCCGGAACGAGACTGGGCCAGCAGGATGAGCCAGGTGAGGTTCCCGGGACGCTGCGACGTCATTCACAACCAGCCCTTGATCGTGGTCGACGGGGCCATCAACGGTGCATCGGCCCACATGTTCCTGGAGAGCACCGCCCACTTGATCAGGCGCCCAATGGTGCTGGTGACCAGCCTGCCCCACGATAAAGATTACCGCGGTTTTCTGGAGGCTTTCTCGCCGTTGGTGGATCACATGATCGTGACGCGCGCCAATAACCCCAACCTGATCTTTACAGACGAGCCGTTGAGCTACGCCGCAAGCCTGCACTCTGAGGTCATCGACCGGCCCGACTCTCAGGCCGCCTTCCGGGAGGCGCTGGATTTGGCAGGAGCAGACGGCATGGTATGCGTCGTGGGCACCCAGTCCCTGGTGCGCGACGCCATGGTGTTCTGGAAGATTTCCACGGATTCAATCTGGCAGGATAGCCCCTACCCCGCCTTTGCAGACCTTGAGGCGAGTAGCGCCTGAAATGCGCTGCGGGCTTCGGCGGCGATGAACAAGGATCCTGTGGCGAGGATGGCTCCCGCATCGCCCGCATTCTGCAGCGCGGTCGCCGCCGCTTCACCCACGTTCGGCGCTGAGACCACGGCCGTCGCTTCCCCAAAGATCTGCGCTCCAACCACGCGCTCTTTGAGTTTCTCCGCCGGCACGGAACGCGGGTTATCCGCCTGCGTGAGGACCAAGCCACTGATCAAGCCGGCGAAAGGCCGCAGGATGGCTTCCAGGTTTTTGTCGCTCATGATGCCAAGCACCAGCCAGAAGGAGCCGGCCTGGATCAACGCTGATTGGCGCAGATCGTCCAGCAGCGCCCTCAACGCAACCGCGGAAGCGCCGTTGTGCGCTCCGTCCACCAGAACAAAGGGACGCCGGCTGAGGATCTCGGCCCGGGCGGGCCACTCCACGGCCGCCAGGCCCGCGCGCAGGGCTTTTTCATCCCAGCTCACGCCTTTTTCCTTCAGCGCAATCAAGGCCGTGATGGCCGTCGCCGAGTTCGAAATCTGGTGAAGGCCGAGCAGGGGTAGAAACAGGTCTTTCAAGGGAACGTATCCGCCCCTCTCGAATTCTTCCCGGCGCGGGAAGAGGTCGATAGTCTGCCCGCTCAGCGCCAGCTCCTTACGCTCCCACTGCCAGATATCCTCGACCGGCCTGAGGGGCGAGCCCTGCCGTCGAGCGACGGCTTCGATCACCTCGCGGGCTTCCTTTTCCTGCGGGGCGCATACCGTCGTCGCGCCCGGTTTGATGATCCCGGCTTTTTCACGCGCGATCTGCGCCAGGGTGTTCCCCAGCACCTGGGTGTGCTCGAAGCTGATCGGCGTGATGATAGAAACCCAGGGGGAATGGATCGCGTTGGTCGCATCCACCCGGCCACCGAGGCCCACTTCGATGACGGCCAGGTCTACCTTCTGCCTGGCGAAATAGAAGAAAGCCATGGCAGTCAGCGCCTCGAACGAGGTGAATTCTCCCGACCCGTCGAGGATGGGCTTCAATTCTTCCACCAGATCGGCAAAGTCTTGCGGGGGAATTCTGCTTGCCGCCAACCTTGATTCGCTCGCGGGCCGAATAAAGGTGCGGGGAAGTATAGAAACCGGTGCGTAAACCGGCCGCGGTCAACACCGACTCGATCGTCGCCCCGGTCGAGCCTTTTCCTTTGCTACCGGCGACGTGAACCACCGGGAAATGATCCTGGGGATTGCCCAATTGGTCCATCAGAGCGGACATACGCTCCAGATTGTAAAGCTCGATGGAGGCGGGAGGGCGTTTTTCGAAATTGGTCAAGCTCCACACATAATCGATTGCCGACGAATAATCCATAAAACCCTTAACCCTGCGCTGATTTAGATCTGCCGTTCAAGTCGTCCTACGCTGGAGCCTACTTCCTCTATAGCCCCAAAAGCGTCGATCCCGAAAAGTTTACCACAAGAAATTTTACCTATGCAAATGGTGCAGTTTATGTTAAACTTCGGACAACATTGAGAAGCCTAATTTTGGGCTTGCTTTCCGCTCCTGGCGCGCCAACGGTGCAGACCAGGGGCTATTCCCAAGGAAAGGAGGATCCCTATGCGCGATTATGAGTTGGTTATCATTATCCATCCTGATCTGGACGAAAATGCCCTTAACGGCGTCACCGAAAAGGTGAAAGGATGGATTACAGATGCTGGCGGCGTGGTCTCCAAGGTTGATTTGTGGGGCAAACGGCACCTTGCCTATGCCATCCGTAAACAACGTGAAGGTCAATACGTGCTCTTCCAAGCACAGTTCGAGCCGTCTTTCAGCGCCGAGCTGGAGCGCAACCTGCGGTTCACAGAGCCCATCATGCGCTATCTAATCAAGTTGAACGACTGAAAATCATTGCTGATTCGGGTTTTGCAATGGCGATGTAAGGAGATCTAAATGAGCCGAGGTCTGAACAAAGTAATGATCATTGGACACCTGGGACGCGACCCTGAAATGCGCTACACTCCTTCTGGCCGGCCGGTCACCACTTTCACGATTGCCACGAGCCGCGCCTGGAACACTTCGGAGGGCGAGCGTCATACTGAGACTGAATGGTTCAACGTAGTCACCTGGGGAAATCTGGCTGAAATCTGCAAACAGTATCTGACCAAGGGACAACAGGTTTACGTTGAGGGGCGTCTTCAAACCAGGCGTTGGGAAGACGCCGAAGGCGCCAAACATACCAGTGTCGAAATCGTTGCCAGTGAGATGATGATGCTCGGCGACCGGCGCGATGCAAACCCCAACAATCAGGCTGGAGACCTGAGCAATCCTACCAGCGAAGAGGAAGACGAATTCCCATTCTAGCTGAAAGTTTCTCCGCGTTCTCTATAGAATGAGACGGATTGGAGCAAGAATATAATGGAAGTTACCGTAGAAAACGAACAACCTAGTGGCGGGCGAAGGTACGTTTCACGCCCGAAGATTTGCCAGTTCTGCGCAGATAAGAACGCAGTCATCGACTACAAACAGGCCGATATGCTGCGCCGTTTCGTCTCGGAAGACGGGAAGATCAAGCCCCGCCGCCAGACGGGCACCTGCGCGCGCCACCAGCGCGAGCTGGCGCGAGCGATCAAGCGAGCCCGGCACATCGCCCTCCTGCCTTTCACCGGCGAACCCTGGGGCGAATCCCGCTAAACCACCGCTTTGAATCTCCACGGGGCATAAGGAAAAACTACCTTATGCCCCTTATTTTCGCAATTTGAGGTCGACACATGGCAAAGAAGCCGATTCCCGATAGTCTATCCAGGAAACACCAGGCTCGCATCGAGCGCGAGAAGGTTCAGAAACGTAATCTATTGATCGGCGGCATCTTCGCCATCCTGTTGATCGCAGGGATCATTGGCTACAGCGTGCTGGATCAAGCCGTCCTGAAGCCTAACCGCCCGGTCGCCAAAGTAGGCAATGACACCATCACCACCCAGAAATTCGAAACCCGGGTGAAATACACTCGTTCTCAATTGATCCAGCGCTACAGGAGCACTGCCCAACTGATGCAGTATTTCGGCTCAGATCCGAGCTCCGCTTCCT
The DNA here is from genome assembly GCA_963702935.1 of uncultured Chloroflexia bacterium. Lineage (GTDB taxonomy): Bacteria > Chloroflexota > Anaerolineae > Anaerolineales > Anaerolineaceae > DAOTWA01. Next base: position 3,760,031 of record OY969772.1, on the reverse strand, counting down.
ATTTCCAGGGCACTTTGCAGCAGATCCAGTCCCAGTTGGACGATGCCACCACGCTGGGGCAGACCGTCCTGGGGCAATTGATCGATGAGGTAGTCACGAAACAAGAAGCGGCCCAAATGGGGATCTCTGTGTCGACGGCTGACGTGGACCAGGCTATGCAAGCAGCTTTCGGGTATTATCCGGACGGGACTCCTATCCCTTCCACAACTCCAACCATGGGAGCCACGTCGACTCTATCCGCCACTCAGCTTGCCCTGGTGACGCCCACCCTGACGGCCACCCCAGGCGGCAATCTGGATACCGCCACACCGACTAACTCAGGGCCGACGCCCACCCTCGCCCCACAACCCACCGGGACGCCCTATACGCTCGAAGGCTACCAGGGCGAGGTCAAGAGCTTCCTGGACAGCGTCAAAGATTTGGGCGTTGCCGAAGCAGACCTGCGCGATCTGGTCGAAGCCAACCTTTATCGCGATAAGGTGAGGGCGAAGGTCACCGAGGGAACGCCCGCCGAGGAGGAAGAAGTCTGGGCGCGCCACATTCTGGTCGCCGACGAAGCCACCGCCAATCAAGTGCTCCAGGATTTGCAGTCCGGCAAGAGCTGGGACGATCTGGTCCAACAATACTCGACCGACACCAGCAGCAAAGATGCGGGCGGCGACCTGGGCTGGTTTGCCAGGGGCGTCATGGTCACTGAGTTCGAAAATGCCGCTTTTGCTTTGAAAGTGGGCGAGACCAGCCAGCCGGTTCAGACCAGCTTTGGCTGGCACGTCATCCAGGTGCTGGGCCACGAAATGCGCCCGCTGGACGCGTCACAATACAGCCAGTTACTGGACCAGAAGTTCCAGGAGTGGCTGACCACCACCGAAGCCAGCCTCGACATCCAGAAATACAACTCCACCTGGCAGGCCAACGTGCCTGTCGAGCCTACCCTGGATCCAAGCGAACGCTTGAGCCAGAGCCAATAAGCGCTCATCCGGGTACCGATAAAAAAGCGCGCCACGCTTCGCGGGCGCGCTTTTTTTATCTCACCATTTCTTCGCCCACTTCGTCCAGCTTGAGGCTGATCGTCTGGCTGGCCGAGTCGCGCCCCATGGTGATGCCGTAGATCACGTCGGCCGCTTGCACCGTGTTGCGGTTGTGGGTAATCACGATAAACTGGGTGTTGCCGCTCAATTCGATCAAAAGGTCCCGGAAGCGGCCCACGTTGGATTCGTCCAACATCGCATCCACTTCGTCCAGGACGCAGAAGGAAGTCGGGGATACCTTCAACAAGGAAAAGACCAGCGCCACGGCGGTAAGGCTTCGCTCTCCGCCGGAGAGGAGGGACAGCCCCTGCTCGCGGCGCCCCGGCAGGCGGGCCTCGATATCGATGCCGGCTTCCGTAGGCGTATCGGCGTCGGTCAGCACCAGGTGGGCGCTGCCGCCCCCGAACAGGCGGTGGAACATGACCTTGAATTCGGCCGCTACGGCTTCAAAGGTCTTTTGAAACTCGCGCTTCATCAGCTCGTCCAGCTCGGCGATCACCTGCCTCAAATCCACGTCTGCGCCCTTCAGATCCGAGACCTGGGCGGTCATAAACTCGTAGCGCTCCAGGACGCTTCCGTATTCCTTTTGGGCTTCGGGGTTGATAGCTCCCATGCGTCTGAGCTGGGCGCGCTGCCGGTTGATACTATCCTCGATCTCCGCAGGCAGCTCATCCAGGGCCGGCAACTGCTCGACCATCCCTTCCAGGGGCAAGGGAGTCTGCCCATCGACCTCAGCCTCGTACTCAAAAGCGACCAGGCCAAAATCTTCTTCGATACGGCGACGCAAAGCGTCCAGCGCGTCCCTCTGGCGGGTCAGCTCCAACTGGGCCTGCGTCGAATGGCGCTCTGCGACGGTCAGGGCCTGCTGAGAAGCTCCCTCCACAGCTTGCAGCTCTTCGAATTCACGCTGCACGGAGCTCATCTCCTCTTCGGCGGGAGAGATGGACGCTCTCAAAGCTTCGATCTTTTCGATGACCTCTTTTTCCTGCTGGGATAAAGAGCTCCTGTCCTGCTCCAGGCCGTTCCCGGCCTCGAGAATGTCCTCCAGGCGCCGTTTGATCGTGCTCAATTGCTGCTGAGCGCGAGAGAGGGTCTGGCGGCGTTCCTCCAGGCGCGACGCCGCTTCCTCGGCCACCCGCGCGGCAAAAGCCGCGCTGGTGTTCCAGTGCGTCACCTGGGCCTGGAATTCGTCCAGGGATAAAACCGCCAGCTCGGCTTGCAGCTTATGCACCTGCTCCCGGCGCGTACCGATCTGCGCTTCGACGCCGCTGATGTCGGCGGTCACCCGGGCGATTTCACCGGCGGTGCGATCCATCTGAGCCTTCAGGTTGGCGTGCTGCTCGACCTGCCAATCTACCTGGCGGCGCGCTTTTTCGTGGGTCAACGTCGCCTGCCGGGTTGCTTCCCGCCCGGCAGAGGCGCGTTTCCCGGCCTCTTTGGCGGCTCGATCCGAAGAGCCAACCTCGCCGTTTACCTCTTCGATCTTCTTATCCTGCTCTTCGAGGAGGCGGGTCAATCGTTCGATCTCGTCCTGCACGCCCGCGACGGCTTCCCCAAGCTCTTTCTTCTGGCGTGGGCGGCTCAACGTTCCCGGCTGGCGGCCCTTGCCGGCCAGCACGCTCCCACTGGCAAAGAACACCTCCCCGGCCAGGGTGACGGCGGATGAGTTCGCCGGCAAGCCCGCCTGTTGTTTGCGCGCGGCCTGGCGATCCTTGACCACCAGAACGTTCCCCAATAAAAGATCGACCAGCGCTTGAAGCTCCTCAGGACAACCGATCAGGTCTGCCGCCAGGCCCAGGACGCCTTCATCCGCCCGCGCCGGGGCCCGCTCGCCGGGCCGCATCCACGCTGCCGGCAGGAGGACGGCCCTGCCCTTCTCGCCCTTTTGCAGCAAAACCATGGCATTTTCCGGGTCGGCCTGCGAATCCAGAACGATAGCGTCCAGAAAATCGCCCAGCGCGGCGGCGATGGCCTGCTCGTATTCGGCCGGCACCTGGAGCTGGCTGCTCAAGGTCTGATAGCCGCCTTTCAACTGCCCCTGGCGCACGGCCTGGAAGAGAAACCTGGCGCCCTCCGCATAGCCGCTCATGGAATTCTCAGCCTGTTCCAGCACGTCCAATTGGACGTTCAACCTGGCTCTTTCACCTTCCTGCCGGGTACGCTGATCGAACAGGCGCTTGCGCTCCTGGCTCAAAACCTCGGCCTTCTCGCGGAGCAGGCGTAAAGCTTCCAGGGCTTCTTTTTCCTCCTGCTCGAAGCGCCCCTGTTCTGCCTGGGAAGCCGCCAGTTTTTCCCTGGCTTTTTCCAGCTCCTTCTCGCTCTCCGCGGCCACCTGCACGGCGGAAGCGTAAGAATTCTTTTCATTCTCGGCCCGGTTGGTCAGCTCGTTCAAATGCGCCTTTATTTGCACCAGGCGCGTCTCAGAGGACACCAGTGCCTGGCGAGCTTCGCGCAGCCGGTTTTCGACTCCGTGTCGCTCCTTCTGGCGAGATTGGAGGGTTTGCGCCGCCAGTTCGGCCTGCGCCTGCGCTTCCAGCGAATTGGCTTGCAACCGTTCTTGCTCGGCCTGCGCCTCTTCCAGGCGTTTTTGGTGCGTTTGAATCTCCTCTTCCAGCCGGGTAATGTCGCTGGTCAGTCCCTGGCGCTGTTCGCCCGCCGAGCGCAGCCTTTCTTCCAGGATGGCCAAATCGCGGCTGAGCTTTTCACGCTGGTTGTGCAGCCGAGAAGATTGGGCGTGCCAGTCGGTCAGTTTTTCGCGCAAGCCCTGCAAGCGACCCCGATGAGCGGCCAGTTGCTGCTCGACCTCTTGCTGCCGCTGGCGAGCCTCGGCTAATTGCCTCGCCTGGGCGCGCACGACTTCTTTGACGTGGCCAATTTCCTTTTGAATTTGATGCCAATGGTAGCCATACCAATCCCGTAGAAGCAAGCGCAGGTCAGCTTTAATGCGCTCGTACTCTTGCGCGCGGCGCGCCTGCCTTTCCAGGCTTTGTAGGCGAGGCTCCAGCTCCGCCAGGATGTCTTGCACGCGTTCCAGGTTCCTGCGGGTGGCTTCCAGGCGATTGAGGGCTTCCTCGCGGCGGCTGCGGTATAAACCAATTCCGGCCGCTTCTTCAAAGAGGCGACGCCTTTCTTCCGGCTTCAGCGCCAGGGCCGCGTCGACCAGGCCCTGCCCGATGATCGTGTAAGTGCGCTCGGCCAGCCCTGATTGCGCCAATAGCTCCGAGATTTCACGCAGGCGCACCCGCTGGCCGTTGAGGAGATATTCATTCTGCCCGTCGCGATAGGCGCGCCGGGTGATGGATACTTCCGAAAAGTCGATGGGCAGCCAGCCGTCGCTGTTATCGAAGGTGATCATGGCCGAAGCCATGCCGGCTCGGGAGCGCTGCTCGGAGCCCGAAAAAATCATGTCCTCGGTCTTGCGCCCCCGTAAAAGGCCATAGGATTGCTCGCCCAACACCCAACGCAGGGAATCGGCAATATTGGATTTTCCGGAGCCGTTAGGGCCGACGATAGCGGTGATCACGCCGGGAAATTCAAACAGCGTCCGGCTTGCGAAGGTCTTATAGCCGTGCAATTCGAGGGATTTTAGTCTGGGGAGCATAGCGATGCGCTGGGAAGGTTAATAATTCAACAAGCCGAGGCTCTGCAACGCGCATTGAGCGGCTTCCTTAGCGGCCGACTGCTTGCTGTGGCCCACGCCGCTGCCATAAACCTTCCCATTGATCAATACGTCCACCTCAAAACTCTTGGCGTGATCCGGTCCGCTCGCGCTGCGGGTGTGATATTGCGGAGCCAGATAGCCTTGCGCCTGAGCCCATTCCTGAAGCTGGCTTTTGGGATCCTCGTTTTTGTGGTTGATCAGGATCTCCTCGGAAGCGCTCTCCAACAGCGGCCCGATGAACACCAACACCGCCGAGATGCCGGCGTGCAGATAGATCGCGCCGATGACCGCTTCGAAGGTGTCACACAGCAAAGCCGAGCGTTCCCGCCCACCCGCCTGCAATTCGCCGCGCCCCAGGCGCATGGCGGCGCCCAGGTCGATCTGGCGCGCGAACTCCGCCAGTTGCTCCGTGTGCACCAGGGCAGAGCGCATACGCGTGAGATCACCCTCCGGCATTTCGGGGAAGTGGTTATACAGCCAGGCGCCCACCACGAAATCCAGGACGGCGTCTCCCAGGAATTCCAGGCGCTCGTTATCTTCGAGGGCGTCAGGATGCTCATTCAGGTAAGAACGGTGGGTAAGCGCGCGCCCCAGCAGCAACCAATCCGTGAAGGGCAAGCTCAAACGCTGCGCCAGGTCTTGCGGTGTTTCTTGCACAACACCAAAGTGGTTCGATTCCATTGGATCCTCCCAGAACTCAGGGAGCACCAACCACCCACCGGGCGGTCAAGTAGTTGGCGTTCCATCAGTTCTAAATCAGGTGTAGGTCAATCTCTATATTTATACCCCGAACCGGTCAAAATGAGAACAACCGGCTCAGGGATTTTTCCGGCGAGCTGTCTCAGGGCGGGCCACACCAGCGCCGATGTTGGCTCGACGTAGAATCCCCTGCGGGCAAGCTCGTCGCGGGCGGGAAGGATTTCCTCTTCATCGATGGCCAGGACGTAGTCCTTGCCCCGGGTAAGCTCGCTCAGCAAGGCATCCTTGCGGGCCGGGCGGCTGACCCGCACACCCTCGGCCAGCGTGTGGCCCTCCGCAACGGAGCCGTCTACAGCTTCCGGATGGGCATACTTTTCCGCCAACGGCGCACACGCGCGCGCCTGAACGCCCACGAATACCGGGGAGTCTGTCGCCAGGCCGGCCCGTCTCAGAGAAGCAAAGCCCCGCAGGATGCCCAGCAACAGGCTGGCGTGGCCTGCAGGCGCGATCACCGCGCCGGGAACGCCGCCCAGGCCTCGAAAGAGCTCATAAGCGATAGTAGCGATGCCGGCCATCCCAAACGGGAGATAAGCGTGGCTGGCGTAGGCCCGCCCGTCTTCGGCGGCCCGCAGCACGGCTTCGGCGGCGGCAGAGCGCGGCCCGGCGATGGGGGCCAGCCTGGCGCCAAACGCTTCGATCTGCTGGCGCTTGGGGCCGGAAGCGGACTCGGGCACGAAGACCTGCGCGTGGATTCCCGCGCGCGCCGCGTAGGCTGCGAAGGAAGCCCCCGCGTTCCCCGAGGAATCCTCGACGGCGTCAGTGACCCGGCGTTGTAAGAGCAGGCTAGAAAGGACGGCTGAGCCGCGGTCTTTATAGGAGCCGGTTGGGTTGAGATACTCCAGCTTGCAAGCAATGTGGCTCCCGAAGGCGTCGTCTTCGACCAGGGGCGTATTGCCCTCCCCCAGGGTGACGGTCGGGAGGCTGGCGGCGGAATAAAAGGCGTGCCGGTAAGGCCAGATCCCCGGTTGAGTGTCGTCTACCTGCAGCGGGTCATAAGCCGGCGGCTCGACAAAGTCGAACATCCCGCCACACACCGGGCAACGGTACGGCAGGCCGGCAGAAGGATATTCTTGTTGGCAACGGGTGCACGCGACCTTGGCCATCAATCCTCCCGGGTAGGGTGATAGTCCCCTTCCACCCAGACTTCTCCCCCGGCGCCAATCTCCTTCTTCCAAACCGGTACGATCTCCTTGAGACGGTCGATCCCGTAGCGGGCAGCCTCGAAGACGCCCGTATCGCGATGCGCCGCGCTACAGGCGATCAGCACCGTGGGGGTCATCGGTTCCAGGACGCCCACCCGCTGGACGATGGAGATGCCTTCAACGGACGGCCAACGCTGCCGGATCTCCTGCGCCACCTGGAGCATTTTAGTCTCGGCCATGGGCTTATAGGCTTCGTATTCCAGACGCAGGGTCTCGTGAGCATCACCGCGCGTGGTGACCCCCCGCACCATTCCGGTAAACACGCAGGCCGCGCCCGTGCTGTGCGTGGTGATCGCGGCCACCAGCGCGTCCAGGTCGAGCTGCTCTTCGGTGATCTTTACGAAGGTCAAGGGTTCAGAGCCACCGCTCACCGGCGGGAAAAAGGCCACTTCGGGGTTGGCGGGGAGCGCATCCTCGTTAAAGGCAAATTCCTTATTAATAGAAACCAGAACTCGTATCCAGCGCCTTTTCCAGCCCGGGGAATTGGATCTTTAGCTTGTCCTTCAAGTCAACGACCTTCGCGCCTTCCGGCAGCTCGACCAGCACCTGCCGGGTACCCGCGCGTTCCTTGAGGATGGAGAAAAACAGCACGTTTATCTGATTCATGGCTTACTCGTTAACAATATCTCCACTCTTGCCGCCGTGTTTTTCCACGAGGCGAATGTTCTGTATGTGCATGGTTTTTTCTACCGCCTTGGCCATGTCGTATACGGTCAAAGCCGCTACCGAGACGGCCGTAAGGGCTTCCATCTCGACGCCCGTCTTGCCTGTGGTTCGCGCCGTGGCGGTAATGCGCACACCCGGCAGAGAGGCGTCCACTTGAAGATCTACCTCGACGTGCGTGAGCGCCAGGGGATGGCATAGGGGAATCAGCTCCGAGGTACGCTTGGCCGCCATGACCCCCGCGATTTGGGCCACGGTCAGCACGTCCCCCTTTTTCATCTGGCCTTCGGCGATCAGGGCCAACGTCTCCGGGCGCATGGCTACTTCTCCCCTGGCTATGGCTACCCGTTCGCTATCCGGTTTGTGCCCCACGTCCACCATGTGGGCCTTTCCGGCAGAATCGATGTGCGTCAATTCAGAACCATTCATGGGTAAATTATACCTGCTTCCGGGGAGATTTACGAAGGTTTAGAATTGTTCTGCTATAATTCTGGCAATGGATTTTCAGGTAGCGGGCCACCAAACAGAGGGATATCTGATCAACACAGAGGTCTATGCCGGGCCTCTGGATTTACTGCTCGAATTGATCGAGCGCGCCGAGATGGATATCACCAAAGTGGCGCTGGCGCAGGTCACCGACCAGTACCTGGCTTACCTGCAAAACCTCAAGGACAGGAACCCGGCCGAGGTGTCTGCCTTCCTGGTCATCGCCGCCAAGCTGGTGCAGATCAAGTCCGAGGCGCTGCTCCCGCGCCCACCCGAGCACGAGGCCCGCGAGGAAGACCTGGGAGAGGCCCTGGCCCAACAATTGATCCTCTACAAGAAATTCAAGGGCATCGCGGCCTGGCTGGGAGAACGAGAGGCGGCCAATTTGCGCACCTACCTGCGCCTGGCGCCGCCGCCCAAAGTGGAAGGCAGAGTCGACCTGAGCGACCTTACCTTGCAAGACCTGATCGAGGCGGCCCAGAGCGCCCTCCTCTCCAACAAGAATCTACCTTTGCTGAACACCGTGGTTAACATGCCCAGGATCACCATCCGGGAAAAAATCCGGACGATTCTGGATCATCTCAAGCAGCGTGGAACCGTCTCTTTTCAAGCCTTGCTTTCCCTGCGCCACTCACGGACGGATGTGGTGGTGACCTTCCTGGCTTTGCTCGAGCTGGTCAAGCAGCACATCGTAGAGGCCCGTCAGGAGGGCCTGTTTGCGGACATCGAGCTTCAAGCGCTTGGCCAACCAGGGGAAACAGAAGAGATCGAAGTGGAATTCAAGGAATGATCCACCCGGTTTTTCAGGATAAAAGCGAACTTTAATCACCAGAAAATGTTATAATGTTTCCAACATGGTAGATAATCCGCCTTCTCCCGAAAATGTGCCCCAGATTTCACAGCCTCCTCCCGTCGAGACGAAACGCCAATCCAATGCCACGTTGTGGGTAGTCGCCGGGGTCGTATTGGTGGTCGTTATCCTGACCATCGTGGGGATCATCTTCCTTGCCAGAGCCGACGTGGTGACCACCAGCCATATCCGTGACATCTTCATCATCTTTATGGCGCTCGAATCGTTAGTCATCGGGGTGGCCCTGGTCATCTTGATCGTCCAGATTGCGACTCTGATCAATCTGCTGCAAAATGAGGTCAAGCCGATCCTCGATTCTACGAATGAGACGGTCAGCACCTTGCGCGGAACCGCGACGTTCCTTAGCGACAACCTTGTAGAGCCGGTCATCAAATTAAACGAATATCTGGCAGCAATCAAACGTTTTATCGATTTGGTGCGCCCGGGCAAGTAATAGCATGGGCCAACCCATTGGAAAGAATGGCCAAAACGGGTAAGTTCACCTTGATTTTGTAAGGAAAGGAGAGTTAAAATGGCTGAACGAGATGAATTTGGGGCTTTTCTGCTGGGGTTTGTGGTAGGTGGATTAACCGGGGCAATCGTATCCTTACTGCTGGCTCCCCAATCAGGCGAAGAGACACGCACCCAGATCAGAGACAAAGCCATCGAATTAAAGGACATCGTCTCTGAGAGTGCAGAGGACGCGTACGCCAGGGCCGAGGCAGCCGCATTGGACGCCCGCACGCGGGCCGAGGAATGGACGCAAATTGCCAGGGAGCGCGCCGAGGAGCTTCAGAAGCGCGGCCAGGTGGTGCTCGAAGAGCAGAAGGCGCGCCTGGGCGAAGCCGTCGGCCGCAAGGGCAACACCAACCAGGATTCCAGCTCCGGCTCACCCGCCCCTGCGGAAGGCGAGTAGCTCCGGTTTTTCGCCAACCCTTTACCAGAAATCAAAGCGCCCGTGACGATACCGGGCGCTTACGTTTTAAAGGCATGCCCGCCTCACGAAGCCAAAAGACCCAAGCCACAGGCTAGGAAGCGGAAACCAGCTTTCCGGTAAGGGCATCGATCCACCAGGTGGAGCCATTCCATTCGCGCACCAGGATTTGCTCCTCAACTGGCCACGACCTGGCAGTTATCAATCTTGAGTTATCATGGATGAGCTCGGTCAACGAGAGATTTTCCAGATCCAACCGCACTAGAGTAGATGTCAGGCTCGCTCCGCAGGGTATATAATCGGCCACACTGAAAACCAGGTGATGCCCATCCGGGGACCAGAGAATACCCCCTGCGCTTACTTTCGCCGTCTGGGAGGTCGATTTTGAGATCTGGAGTGAAATCGTCCGTTCTCCTCCAGTTTGGAGCTCTCGGAGGACCAGTTGCAAGGGGTCTCCAGGTCGAATATAGGCCAGCATGGCCTCGTCAGGGGAAATAGAATGATCGGTTCCTACTGGCAGTGGGAGAGGGGTTATCTGGCCGGTTTGCACCTCGATCCGGAACATTCGCAAATTACCCGTGATTCCAAAATAATCACACTTTCCCTCGCCCGCTTCTCCCGACGAAACATAGCGAAAATAGAAGTGGCGACTATCCTGTGACCAGCTCAAGAAGTCAACCAGCGCGTCTCCTAGATGCGGAGAACGATCGAGGAGCGTCCAGGTCTCCGAGCCATCTACTTTGAATATTTTAAAGGTTTCGTGGCCTAAATCCTGACCCCAGCGGTCTTCCGCCATCCAGACTCCATCCGGAGAAATGGACGTCTTCCCCACGATTCGACTGGGGTTCGGCGCCGGCGTTATCAGGCCAGGTGTAGGAGAAGGCGTGGCCGGCAAAGGGGTTGCAGCCTGGATGGGAAGGGTGGTGGGCGTAGATGGCAATGCTTCGGTAAGTGGGGTGGCCGAAGGACTGGGAGTTGAAGTTGTAATAAATGGCGCTCCGGCGCAGCCCGAGCTGGCCAGCAAAATGAGCGCTGGAAGCAGAAGGAAAGCACCCTCGAAGAAATGAGTGCAGCGCACGCTAAGCCTAAGGTTCTTGCCCCAAATCCGTAATAGCCACCGGCAGCATGGCCAGCACGTCTCCGGCCAACACCGAGGCCGTGTTCCCGTACTGCGCCGCAGCCTGGAGGCCGGCCTGCGCGTGCAGCCACGCGCCCAACACGGCCGCATCGAAAGCGGCCATCTCCTGCGCCCGCAGTCCCAGGATCGCGCCGGCCAGCACGTCGCCCGTGCCGGCCCGCGCCAGCGCCGAGGTCGCCACGGGGATGGCCATCGCACGGCCCTCCGGCTCGGCCACGATGGTGTTGGCGCCTTTCAGCACCAGCACCACGCCCCATTTCCTGGCGTATTCCAAAGCAATCTCCAACCGCCTGGACTGGATCTCCTGGGTAGATAGGCCGCTCAAGATCGCCATTTCCCCCGGGTGGGAAGTTCAGGATCGTGCCCTGTGGGAGACGTTTCCACCAGTCGGGGATCTTCGCCAGCAGCTTCAGCCCATCCGCGTCGATCACCAGCGGCGGCAGCTTCACCTTGGGCGCTTCGCCCTCGTCCAGCGCGTGCACAAAACCGAGCGATGGGTGGCCGTGCATGGAGTTTACTTCCAGCAAACGCTCCAGGAATTCCCGCGTGGTGTCTTCCTGGGCCCATCCCGGCCCCAGCAATAAGGCCGTGATGCGCTCGAGGTTCTTGAGCACCAGCTCCACGGCGTTGCTGGAGATCACCCCCAGCTCGTGCGGCAGCAGCAGCCAGGTGGCCTCCGGGAAATGCCCCGCCAGCGCTGCGTGCAACGGAGAGGGCACACCCAGGGTGACCAGCCCGGCCCCCACCCGGTAAGCGGCCTTTCCGGCCAATAGCGCCGCGCCGGTATAATTGACCGACCCGATGACGGCCAGGGCCGTACCGAAGGTGCCCTTGTGGGCGTCCGCCCGCCTCTCCGGCAAGATGTGGCGCGCGTACTGCCGATCCACGACACCCGCTTTCACCTTTTCCCAGGCAGGCAGATCCTCCGGCAGACCAATGTCCGCCACCAGCAACGTCCCCACGGAATTGAACGCCGGGAATTCGAGCAGGCCGGTCTTGATGGCCGCCATGCACACGGTCAGCCCGGCCGGGATGCACTCTGACGCGGCCTCGCCGTTGTCTGAATCGACTCCGGAGGGGCAATCCACCGCCACCACCTTCAATCTGCCGGGGTGTCCCAGCACGTACGCTTTCACCAGCGCCAGCAGCGCGGCGATCTCTTTTTTCAGGGGCAGCTTGATGCCCGTTCCCAGTACTCCGTCCAGCAACACGGTCGAGCGCCCTAACAGGCTCGCCAGTCCTTCGGAGTTCTTGCCTCCCGCGCCGAAAGCCTCGACCTGGCCTCCCACGGATTTCAGCTCTTCTACCAGGGGGTCAGCCTCCGCGCGCTCTCGCACGAGAGCCGCGTGGGCCTCCCAGCCGTCTTTGGCCAGCTCCCGCAAGGCGACCAGCGTATCCCCGCCGTTATTCCCCGACCCTATCAGGCCCACGACGACCTTCGGCTCTATTTGGCTATACGCAGACTGCACGATTCCCGCCAGGCCGCTCCCGGCGTTCTCCATCATCTGCGCGTAGGTCAAGCCTCCCGCGTTGGCCTCTTTCTCGATTTCTCGCATCTCGCCGACCGATACCAATTTAATCATTTTCTCACGCTCCTTACATATTCCAATTATAATTACATCAGGCAGCCAGTGCTCGAATTTTGGGATCACTTTGTTCGTTAAAATCGCAATTATTTTCTGGGCCCCATGGAATCGCCAGGACGCAGCGCCCCTGGGAATAAAAAAACCGCCAGGCGGCGGTTTCTTGTGCGCTGGGGGGGACTTGAACCCCCATGCCTTTCGGCACATGGCCCTCAACCATGCCTGTCTGCCAGTTCCAGCACCAGCGCAAAAGCAGGATTATTATAACCTGCTCCGGCGTGGTGTCAAGAAAAGTCTACCCGCTGAACTATCACGAGACCAAGGAGAGTCTATGGCGATCATTTTGGACGCAATGGGAAGCGATCAGCGTCCCGACCCCGAAATCCAGGCGGCGGTGAACGCCGCCCGGCTGTACAACGAAGAGATCATCCTGGTCGGTCCTCAGGAGCTGATCCAACCTAAATTGGACGCGCTCGATCCCGGGCAGCTTCCCATCCGCATCGTGCACGCCCCTGAGACGCTGGACATGGCCGACCACATCGAAGACGCCCGCAAGAAAAAGCAGAATTCGATGCGCGTGGGCATGGAGCTGGTGCGCCAGGGCCTGGGAGACGCGTTTGTCACCGCCGGGAACACGGGCATGGCCATGTATTCGGCCAAGAAGACCTTAAATGACATTCCAGGCGTCATCCGCCCCGCGCTGACCGCCATCTTCCCGGTCAAGGGCGGGCGCTGCGTGGTGCTGGATATCGGCGCCAACGCCGAATGCCGCCCGGAATTCCTGGTACAGTTTGCCTTGATGGGCAGCGTGTACGCCGAAAGAATATTGGGTGTGAAGAACCCCAGAGTGGGCCTGCTGGCCAACGGCGAAGAGGCCGGCAAGGGCAACAACCTGGTACGTGAGACCTACCCCCTGCTGGAGGCCAGTGGATTGAACTTCGTAGGCAACGTCGAGGGCAAAGAGCTATTCGGCGGCCAGGCCGACGTGGTGGTGATGGATGGCTTCACGGGCAACGTTCTGCTCAAGAGCACCGAAGCGGTCGCCAAAATGATCACCGATACGCTCAAGGTCGGGCTGAAATCCTCCCTGCGCACCAAGCTGGGCGCGCTGCTGGCGATGCCTGCTTTCGACCAGATCAAGTCGTTGGTCGATCCGGCCGAGGTTGGCGCGGCGCCCCTGTTGGGGATCGACGGGCTGGTGTTCGTGGGGCATGGCCGCTCAGACGCGCGCGCCATGACCAGCGCGATCCGGGTCGCGCGCCAGGCGGTCAAATCCGATCTACTGGCCGCCTTACGCCAGACGATTCAAGAGCGGCTGCCCCAGGTGCCTGTCTGAGAGCCGGCGGCTGACGTTTAAAAATACACATCACCAAGGAATCAACGATGAAAATTGTAACCAACGAGAAACTCATTCAAAGGAACCGGCGCATCGGCCAGGTGGCCACGGTGTCCAGCCTGGTCATCCTGGCGGGAGGTCTGTATCTATCCTTCAAGCCCACGGCGCAAAGTGTATCCATCTCATTCGCGGCGTTGCTGGTCGGTTTTCTGCTCTCCCAGGTCGGTATCTTCTTCGGGAACCGCTGGGGACGGCAGCCGAGGCCCGATCAGCTCCTCACCTCCGCGCTGAAGGGGCTGGAGGAAAAATATACGCTCTATAATTACACCACGCCGGTATCGCACTTGCTCCTGGGCCCGGCCGGCATCTGGATCCTCCTGCCCTACCACCAATCCGGCAAGATCACCTACGATAAGGGCCGTTGGCGCCAAAAGGGCGGCAACATCTACATGAAATTCTTCGCCCAGGAAGGCATCGGGCGGCCAGACCTGGAGGTCAAATCCAACGTAGCCGATCTTCAGCGCTACCTGGAAAAATCCTTCCCGGAGGTTGAATTCCCCCCGGTTCAAGCCGCGCTGATATTTACCAACGAGAAGACCGACATCGAAGTCGAAAACGCCCCCATCCCGACGGTTTCAGCCAAAAAAATCAAGGAGTTCATCCGCAAGCGCAGCAAAGAGCTCCAGGCGCCTGCGGAGAAAATCCAGTTGCTGCAACAATCCCTCGAAAAGGCGGACTAAATATCAAGTCGTTATCCCGCGAGAAATCAGGGAGCAATTTGACTTAAAGCCTGGGCAGAAGGTGGTATTCATCCCTTACAAAAAAAGCCTGCGGGTGGTCATCGTACCGCCAATTGAGGAAGCTTATGGATTTCCTGAAGGGAATCGATACGAATATCGAACGCGACGAGCAAGGCCGGGTATGAACGTCGTTGATTCATCTGGCTGGCTGGAATATTTTGGGGAAGGGTCAAACGGGGAGTTTTTTGCGCCGGCCACAAAAGCGAGCGATCAATTGGTGGTTCCTACCATCAGCATGTATGAGGTTTACAAACGTATCATTTTGCAACGCGACGAAGAAGAAGCGCTAAGCGCTATTGCATGGATGACTACTGGCCTGGTAACCGATCTAACACAGGAAATAGCCCTGGCCGCGGCAGATCTTTCTACAGAACACAAACTGCCGATGGCAAACAGTATCATCTTTGCGACCGCCCGTGCTTATAACGCTACCTTATGGACACAGGATGAGCATTTCAAGGGCTTGCCTGACGTCAGATATGTTGAGAAGAAATAATCGGGAGCGGTAGATCCCTTCAGTAGATTTTGGTCTACCCGAAATTGCGTCCTCTAGCCTACTTTTGCCTGCTTTTCTCAGTCGCACGCTGGGGGCGCGTGGATTTCCAGACCTTCCCTGGCTTACGCCCGGCTTTTCCTGAGCCGGGCGCATCCTTTTCCATCTGGCCTTTCTTCAGCTCTTCGACCTCCCCCGGTTTGAGGTAGCGCCATTCCTTCGGCTTGAGCGCGCCCAGGCGCAGGCTGCCGATGCGCACGCGCACGATGCGTTGCACGGGCAAGCCGATGCGCTTGCCCACCTCACGGATCTGGCGTTTGCGCCCCTCCTTGAGAATCACCTTCAGCCAGACGCCCTTTCCGGCAGGGCTGTCCACCTCGACCATGGCCGGCGCGGTGCGATAGCCGTCTTCCAGCACCACTCCGCGCCGCCAGATGGCGAGCTGCTCCTCGTCGGGACGGGTCACGACCAGCACGCGGTATTCCTTTTCATGCCCATAGCGCGGATGAGTCAGGCGATTGGCCAGCTCGCCGTCGTTGGTCAGCAGGATCAGACCCTCGCTGTCCAGGTCGAGCCTGCCGACGGAAAAAAGATGGCCCGGCACCGGCACCAGATCTCGCACGGTTGGCCGGGGATCGTCGGGGCTGGTGTCCGAGAGCACCCCTTGTGGTTTGTGCAAGGCAATGTAGACCAACTGGGCTTGCTTCTGAAGCGGCTTGCCGTCCACCTTGATCGCATCGGTGGCCGCGTCGGCTTTGCTGCCCAGCTCGGCCACCTGCTCGTTGACGCGCACCCGGCCGGCCTTGATCAATTCCTCACAGGCGCGCCGAGAGCCAAAATTGGCGCGCGCCAATATTTTTTGCAAACGTTCTTCTGGCATTGAATTTAATCCTTCAAGATTTGTGATTGATCGTCTTCAGGAAGCGAGAGCGGAGGCAGCTCCTCGATAGAGGAAAGGCCAAAGTATTGCAGGAAATCGGGGGTGGTGGCGTACATGATGGGCCGCCCGGGGCCTTCTGCCCGGCCCA
Organism: uncultured Chloroflexia bacterium; assembly: GCA_963702935.1. GTDB lineage: Bacteria > Chloroflexota > Anaerolineae > Anaerolineales > Anaerolineaceae > DAOTWA01. The sequence continues at coordinate 3,744,070 of OY969772.1, read as the reverse complement.
TTTCCTGGATCAATCCCTTGCTGAGCAGGCTCTTGATGACTCCATCGCTATTCACGCCACGGATGGCGTCCATCTGCGGGCGGGTGACCGGCTGCTGGTAGGCGATGATCGCCAGAGCTTCCAGCCCGGCCCGGCTGAGGTGGCTGGTGGCTTCCAGACCCAGGAACTTCTCGATGAGCGTCGCCGCCAGCGGATGGGTAGTCAACTGTACCCGGCCCCCTGACCATTGCAAGCGCAAGCCGCCCCTTTCCGCGTAGATCTGCTTGAGATCCTCCAGACCCTTGGAAACCTCCTCGCCGGGAAGCTCCAGGGCGGCGGCCATTTGAGCCACCGTGACCGGCCCTGAAGAGACAAAAAGCAGGGCTTCGATTCGGGCGGGCAAATCGAGTTCAAGAGTGCGTTCGATAGGGTCAGTCATGCTATAATAACGACTTGGTTAACCATTATGACGTGTAAATCCCCGCGAATTATAACCGATTTGCCGGGCGTTCAAATTTTTGTCTTCTTCTTTATACGAACCACTGGCGCATGAAACGGCGTACCCTCTTCTCGATCACCCTTTTTTTACTGCTCGCCAGTGGCTGTGCGGCTCCCCAGGTTACCCAGTCCGTTATTTCTATCAGCATCGTCGCCGACGGTCAAACGCATAAGCTCACCGTCCCGGTAGGCACGACCGCGCAGGCGGCCTTCTCGTCCGCCGGCATTACCCCTGGCAACCTGGATCGCAGCGATCCACCCCTGTATACAGTCCTGACCAACGGCGCTACGCTGAAGCTGACCCGCGTGCGGGAAGAGTTCGAAGTCAAAGACGAGACCATCCCCTTCGAGCGGCAGGTCGTGCGCAACGAATCCCTCCCAGACGGGGAGACTCTCCTGGTTCAGCCGGGGGCCAACGGGACGCAAGAGATCACTTACCGCCACCTGTACGAGGACGGCAAAGAGACTTCGGTCACCGTCTTCAAGACCGTGACCCTCAAAGAAGCCGTCCCGGAAATCCTCATGCTGGGGGTGCAGGCGCCCTTTGCCTCCATTCCGCTGCCCGGCAAGCTGGCCTACCTGATCGCGGGCAACGCCTGGGTCATGCAGACATCCACGGGAAACCGGGTTCCTGTGGTGACCACCGGCGACCTGGACGGGCGCATCTTTCTCTTTCGCCGGACGGCAACTGGCTTCTATATACCCGCAAGGTGGCGGGGGACGCCAGCGACGTCATCAATTCGTTATGGGTGAGCAGGGTCGGCGACCAGCCTTCTACGCCCATCGATCTAAAAGTGAATAACGTCGTACACTTCGCCGATTGGGTGCCCAATGCCACGCAGACCATCTCTTATTCCACGGTCGAGCCTCGCCAGGCTCCACCCGGTTGGCAGGCCAATAACGACCTGCAATTATTGACCTTCAGCGCGGGCGGCATCATCACCCAACGCAAGCAGGTGGTAGAGGCCAACTCAGGGGGCATCTATGGCTGGTGGGGCAGCACCTACGCCTGGTCGCCGGACGGCAAGCAACTGGCTTACGCGCGTCCGGACAGCGTGGGCCTGGTCGATCTGAAAGACGGGCACTTCACCTCTCTACTGGATATTCCCCCCTTGCAGACCCACAGCGATTGGGCCTGGGTGCCGCCCTTGAGCTGGGGGCCAGACGGCAACATCCTCTTTACCCTCAGCCACCCGCCGGCCAGCGCGGCGATTTCCTCCGGAGGAGTTGCCGGTGTTCGACCTGACCGCTCTGCTGCTCAACCAGGGTCCGCCCGTGTCCCTGGTCTCACAGAGCGGCATGTTCGCCTACCCGGCGGCCTCGCCCTGGCAGGCTGGATCGGGATATCAGGTGGCCTATTTACAGGCGATCTTCCCCGACCAAAGCGAGAACAGCCGCTACCGGCTGATGGTCATGGACCGGGATGGGTCGAACCGCACGGCGCTCTTCCCCGACGAAAGCTCGTCCGGCCTGGATCACCCCCAGGTAGTCGCCTGGTCGCCCCAGCCCCTCGAGGGCGACGGCCTGAGCATGGCGATCATCTACCAGGGCAACATCTGGCTGGTAAACGCTAAAGACGGGAAAACACAACAAATCACGGGAGACGGATTGGCCAGCCGCATTGATTGGAAGTAATAGGGCGGATGGATATAATAGGAACAACGAACACAGGAGAGAATTATGCGGTATTTTAATTACCGGTGGCGCCGGCTTTCTGGGCTCACACCTTTGCGACAGGCTGATCAAAGAAGGCCATCAGGTGATCGCGATGGACAATTTCATCACCGGGAGCCCGGACAATTTAGCCCACCTGGCGGGGAATCCCAACTTTATGTTTATCCGCCACGACGTGGCCAATTTTATTTTCGTTCCGGGGAAGGTCGATTTCATCCTGCATTTTGCCTCCCCCGCCAGCCCTAACCCGGCCTCGCCCTTTGGCTACCCCAACCTGCCCATCCAGACCATGAAGGCCGGCGCGCTGGGCGCCCACAACACGTTGGGGGTCGCCCGGGCTTACCAGGCTCGCCTCTTGCTGGCTTCCACCAGCGAAATCTACGGGGATCCCCTGGAGCACCCCCAGAAGGAGACCTATTGGGGCCACGTCGATCCGATCGGGGTGCGTTCCGTTTACGACGAGGCCAAGCGTTTCGCCGAAGCGCTCACCATGGCCTACCATCGTTTCCACGGCATCGATACGCGCATCGTGCGCATTTTCAATACTTACGGCCCGCGCATGCGCCTGGACGACGGGCGGGTGGTGCCCAATTTCATCCAGCAAGCCCTGCGCGGCGAGCCCCTCACGGTGTACGGGGACGGCTTGCAGACGCGCTCCTTCTGTTTCGTGAGCGATTTGATCGAAGGCATCTACCGCCTGATGCTCTCTGACGAGCACGATCCGGTCAATATTGGCAACCCACAAGAGACCACCATCCTGCAATTCGCCGAGACGATCAACCGCCTGGTGGGCAACCAGGCCGGCATTGAAGTCAAGCCCGCCCAGCGCCTGGGGGATGACCCGCAAAGGCGCCGGCCGGATATTACCCGTGCGCGAGAAATCCTTCATTGGGAGCCCAAGTACTCCCTCGAAGAGGGTCTCTTGCAAACCATACCTTATTTCAAGCAGAAAATGGGACTTGTATGATCTTAACGAACCCTCAAGAAAGGACGCGTTTCCTCCGCTTCGCGGTAGTGGGAACCGTCGGCGCAGTCGTAGACTTTGGCACGTTTAACGTGCTCACTTCATTGGTAAAAATTCCGGCTGTCTGGTCCAGTGTCGTCTCGTTCACCCTGGCAGTCATCAGCAACTTCATCTGGAACCGTTACTGGACCTATCCCGATTCGCGTTCAAAATCCGTGCCTCACCAGGTGACGCAATTCTTAGCCGTCAGCATCATCGGGCTGGGCATCCGCACGCCGTCTTTTGCTTTCCTCGAGCCCCACTTCGTGGGCGCTTTTACGTCGATATCACAATCGCTTGGATTACCCCCGGCCTTTGTTGGCCACAACCTGGCTCTGGCCGTTGTCATCATCGTGATCATGTTTTGGAATTTCTTCGCGAATTGGTATTGGACCTATGCAGATATTGAGTAGAATTTAAGCTATCTTACGTCCGCTATGGGGAGCGAATCAATGGAACCGGGCAACCGTGCAATTCCAATTTTTATGACTAACGGAGAGGTCGGAGCTTATCTGGTTTATCCCTACCTGTTCAACCCACAAGGTGAATGGATCGGCTGGGTCGCTCAAGATAGAAACGTCTACTCCGTGCTGGGAGTGTGTATCGGGTATATGAGCGACGATCCTCGCATCCTGCGCAAGCGCGGACCTGGCCCTCTCTACGAACGTCAGAACTCCGCCGGGCCGCCCTCGCAAGTTTTACCCGCCGGCCGTCCCTCCCCTGGCCCCCATGATGCCGGAATTGTCCTACGAGACGATCGACGTTCTGATGGATGATCCGCGCAGCCTGCATACGGTCGATACCGGAGAATTGCGCCCGGACCTCGATTAGACGCGCGAACTGTAAACCAAGCCAATGCCAGAGTTGTTTTCCGAAGAAGATCCCCGTTCCCCGTCGCCAGACACCGCCGAGCCCAAGCCGGCCGTGCGCTCTCTGCGCGAGCTGGTGGATCTCGTCTCCGGGCGGGGCTTCGTAGAAGCGCGCACCGACGGGGATTCCGGCCTGGCAGAGCCACTGCCTTTCCCCTTCCTGGCCCTGGTGGGCCAAAAGGAGATGAAGCTTTCCCTGCTCCTGGCGCTGATCAACCCGGCGCTGGGCGGCGTCCTGCTGATCGGGCCGCGCGGCACCGGCAAGACCACCGCCGTGCGCAGCCTGCTGGATCTTTTGCCCGACGTGTTACGCAGCACCTGCTTTTACGGCTGCCTGCCCGAAGACGTCGAGACGGGCGGCATAGACGCCATTTGCCCGGATTGCGCGCGCAAATACGCCGAGGGCAAGCCCCTGGCAGTGCTGGACAGGGTGCGCCTGGTGGAGCTTCCGCTGAACGCCTCTCTAGAGGACGTAGTCGGTGGCCTGGACGAGCGCGCCATGGTGCACGAGAGGTTGCGCCTGAAACGCGGCATTCTGGCCCAGGCCGACCGCAATATCTTGTACGTCGATGAGGTCAATCTCCTGGGGGATGACATCGTGGATGCCATCCTGGACGCCTCGGCGCAAGGCATCTACACCGTCAGAAGGGGGGCCATCTCGGCCACTTACAAGGCGCGCTTCGTCTTGATCGGCTCCATGAACCCCGAAGAAGGCCACCTCAGGCCGCAGATCATGGACCGCTTTGGCCTGAGGGTGATCGTGCGCGGCCTGGACAACTCTGCCGACCGCCTGGAGGCTTACCGGCGCGTTCAGCTCTACCTGAGCAACCCGCGCAGAGCGATTGCCCAATACGAGGCCGAGACCGGCACCGCCAGAGACGAGATCCAGGCGGCGCGCGACCTGCTTCCAGGCGTGGAGCTGCCCGACGCCATCGCCCATCTGGGCATCACCCTCATCCGCCGCCTCAAGCTGGATTCGCTCAGGGCAGAAATCACCCTGTTCGAGGCGGCCCGCGCGCTGGCCGCCGCAGACGGGCGGCGCCAGGTGGAGCTGAGCGACCTTCAGGCAGTCGCGCCCATGGCGCTGCGCCTGCGCCGCTCCACCTTCATGGTCGATTATTTCGCCCGCCAGGATGGGGAAGAAAAGGAATTGGATGCTATTCTAGCGGATATCATCCCGCATAAGAGCAAGGCAAGCAGGAGGACGAAAAATGTTCCGGAAGGCAAAGGGCAAGGATAGTTCTACTCCTGTATCCCGACCCGAGGAGTTCCAACCGACCAACGCCGCCGAATACGTCAATCGGGGGTGGGCATTCTACGCGAAAAAGGAATTCGGGCGGGCCGAGGCGGATTTCCGCCAGGCTTTGGAGACTTCCCCAGACGAGCTGGACAACCTGTACGCCTTTGGGCTGGCCTTGAAGGCCCAGGGCAAGGGGGAAGAAGCCGTCAAGATTTTTCAGAAGGTCCTGTCGATCCTGGACAATTCGCCGGCAGGCGTCAAGGTCACCATGCTCAGGACTCTCACCCAGGGCCACATTAACGATATTTCCCATGGAAGCTGGGACTTGGAGAAACAGATATGGCAAAGCAAACCTTAAGTGACCGCCAACGGCTGGAGCAGTGCCTGTCAGGCGCGCGGCCAGACCGCACCCCGGTTGCGCTGTGGCGGCATTTTCCGGTCGACGACCAGAACCCCCATACCCTGGCCGCGGCAGTCGCGCATTTTCAGAAGGATTACGATTTCGATCTCATCAAGGTAACTCCGGCGTCTTCCTATTGCATCAAGGATTGGGGAGTGGAGGACGAATGGAAGGGCAACCCTGAAGGCACCCGGGAGTATACCGTTCACACCATTCGCCGGCCCGAAGACTGGGGAAACCTCCCCGTCCTGGAGCCATCTCGCGGCCACCTGGCCGAACAGCTCACCTGCCTGAAGCAATTGAGCGCCGAGTTCGGACAGGAGACCCCCATCCTGGAGACCATTTTCAGCCCCCTGGCGCAGGCCAAGAACCTGATCGGACGCGAAGACCTGCTGGTACACCTGCGCAAATACCCGGACGCGGTGCATGCCGGCCTGCAAAAGATCACCGAAGGCATCCTGCGCTACGTCGAGTCCGCCTCCCAGGCCGGCATCGCCGGCATCTTTTACGCCGTTCAGCACGCGCAATACGGTCTGCTTTCCACCGAGGAGTACGAGCGCTTCGGCAAGCCCTACGACCTGAAGATCCTCGAGGCCGCCCAGGGGCTGTGGCTCAACCTTTTGCACCTGCACGGGAACGACGTCATGTTCGACCTCCTCAAGGATTACCCGGTAGCCATCGTCAACTGGCACGATCAACAAACCCCTCCCAGCCTGGCCGAAGGCCAAAAGGCGTTCAAAGGGGTGGTGTGCGGAGGCTTGCGCCAGTGGGAAACCATGGTGCTGGGCAGCAACGAGAACGTCCACGCGGAAGCCAGGGCGGCCATTGCGGCCACACAGGGCCAGCGCTTCATCCTGGGCACCGGTTGCGTCGTGCCCATCACGGCTCCCCACGGGAATATCGCGACCGTGCGCCGCTGCGTCGAAGAAATCCCCCTATCCTGAACCCGGGAGAATCGTTTGGGCAATCTGAAAGTCATCGGTGGAAAAGCGCGGGGATTTAAGCTGCTTTCCGTGCCCGGCGATACCACCCGTCCGGTCACAGATCGCGTCAAAGAAGCCTGCTTCAATATCCTGGGGGGCGACGTTCAGGACGCGTCCTTTTGGGACCTGTTTGGCGGCACGGGGGCCATCGGCATCGAGGCGTTAAGCCGCGGTGCGGCTTCCGTGCGCTTTACGGAGATCAACCGCCAGGCCGTCCAGATCATCCAGGCCAACCTGGAGCATACCGGCTTCACAGGCCAGGCGGAGATCCTGCGCGCGGACGCTTTCGCTGTCTTGAAACAGGCCCCCAACCGCGAATTCGATTACGTCTACATCGCTCCGCCCCAGTACAAGGAGCTGTGGAGCCAGGCGCTCCTGGCGCTGGACGGCAATCCCGGCTGGCTGTCGTCAGACGCCTGGGTGATCGCCCAGATCCATCCCAAGGAATACCAACCGCTCGAATGCCATAATCTGGTAGAATTCGACCGGCGGCATTATGGCAGCACTCTCCTCATCTTCTACGAATACCATCGAGCAGCTTAGAGATCCAATCCAATGACTTCTCAACCTTCAACCTCCTTCGGGCTTTATTGCGGTTAAATCGGCGCTAGACGGGATCACGGTCTTCGCGCCGGCCCCAGTGGAGGATAAGACCCCCGCCGAGCTGACCTTCACCTGCCCGCAATGCGGAGCCAGTACCGCTTACGACCCTTCAGCCGCCAGCGTGGCCTGCGCCCACTGCGGATACGTCCACAAGATCGAGGCCCAGGTGGTCGGCGCGCAGGCCAAAGCCTCTGAATTCACCCTCGATACCCTGCAACAACAGCAAAGGGGATGGGGGCAGGAGCGCAGGGAGCTGCACTGCGATTCCTGCGGCGCGGACCTTTCCCTGGCCCCCACGGATTTGAGCGTCACCTGTCCTTTCTGCGGCTCGAACGAGGTCATCACCCGCCCGGCCATCCAGGAGATGCTTCGACCGGAATTCCTGATTCCCTTCAAGCAGGACAGGGAAGGCTGCCGCGAGCTGGCCCGCGCCTGGCTGGGAAAGGGCTGGATGCACCCCTCCGGGCTGGTCAACGCCGCGGCTTCCACCCAGTTCCAGGGCATCTACTTGCCCTTCTGGACTTTCAGCACCCAGATTCAATCCAACTGGGATGCCGAAGTCGGCCACGAGCGCACGGAGCAATATTACGACAGCGGCTCCAAAACCTGGCATAGCCGGATCGTCATCGACTGGCGCTGGGAATCGGGCCAGGTGGGCCTTCCCATCCGCAACCTGCTCATGAAGGGCACCCAAAACGTCAGCAAGATCCTCATCGAAAAGATCTATCCCTTCAACCTGAAGGAGCTGGCCGAATACCAGCCCGAATTCCTGGCCGGCTGGCAGGCCAAAGCCTACGACATTCCTTTGCAGACCGCCTGGGACGACGCCAAGGCCAACATGCGCGAGCAAGCCAAGCGCGCTTGTGAGAAGGACATCAACTCAGCGCACGTGCGCAATTTCAGCATGAAGGCCGATTTCGAGGAGGAGACCTGGCGGCTGGTCTTGCTGCCCATCTATCTGGCGGCTTATCGCTTCCAGAACAAGGCTTACCAGATTATGATCAACGGCCAAAGCGGCAAAGTGGCCGGGCAAAAGCCGGTCGCCTGGCGCAAGGTGTGGCTGGCGACCGCCCTGCTGCTGGCGCCCAGCCTGATATTGGCGGCCGCCGGAATGATCGTAAACTCCACCGGCGGCGATGGCTCCATTCCGGTCACTCTAGGCGTCTTCCTGTTCCTGATCGGCCTCATCGCCTCCGCGATCATCGTAAACCAGGCCATGAAAGCCGGCGAAGCATGAGCGAATCCACCCCACCCGTCGACCTGTCCGAGATATGGGGGGTACCCCTGGCCGCCGAGGGCTGCCCCAAATGCGGCGCCGTGCACCTAGTGCCGGCCGGGATGGAAAAGCAGATCTGCCCAGCCTGCCATTCCGCCTCATTGACGCCCCAGCCCACGCGCGCGGCCTCCCAGCCGCCGGAGCTGTGCGTGCCTTTTGGGGTGGCGGAGGCGCAGGCCAACGCCAATCTGGCCCGTTGGATGGGAGGCGTGTGGCTCAAGCCTGCCGGGTTTACCCCCGGGGCGCTGAGCGCCCACCTGCAAAAAACGTACCTGCCCATGTGGCTGGTGGACGGGAGAGTAGCCGGAAGCTGGCAGGCCCAGGCCGGTTTCGATTACCAGGTGGCCAGCTCGAAAGCCTCCTTCAATAACGGGCAATGGCGCTCGCAGCAGGTGGCGGAGACCCGTATCCGCTGGGAGCCGCGCCTGGGCGGCATCACTCGCCAGTATCAAAACCTGGCGGTAGCCGCCCTGGAAGATCACAATCGCTTGATCTCCAGCCTGGGCCAGTATGATTTTTCCAAGGCGAGCGCCTATCAAAAGCAGGCCATCGAGAAGGGCATCGTGCGCGTTCCAGAGCTTTCCACCTCCAACGCCTGGTCGTTCGCACAGACCCAATTCGAGCGGGTATCGGCTAAAGATTGCCAGGCCGCCGCGCAGGCCCAGCACATCGACCAGTTCAAGCTGCAAGCCGAATATTCCGAGCTAAACTGGACGCAGCTTCTCCTGCCGGTTTACGCCACTTATTACCAGGACGACAGCGGCGCCAACGTTCCCATCCTGATCAACGGCCAGAACGGCACCATCCTGGGCGTCAGGCGCGCCTCTCAGCGCGCCGGTTGGCGCTTGACGGCGGGATTGGCCGGGCTGGCCTTCTTCTGCTTTGCTCTGGCGCTGATCCTCGGCCTGATCGCTGCCGCCGCTCCGGGGATTTCGGCATTCAGCGCGCTGCTCCTCTTCCTCAGCCTGGCGCTGTTTGCCGGCTCACCCGTCCCCGCCATTTGGGCCTGGCAATTCAACCGGAATAACCCTCTGAAACCTTGAGCTTATTCCCTACTCCATCACGCGAACAAAGGAGAACGCAATGCCCGGCGATCAGCTCCTGGCAATTGATAACGGCACGCAGAGTGTGCGCGCCCTGATTTTCAACCCCTCCGGCGAATTAATCGCGAAGAACCGTATCCCTATCGAGCCTTATTATTCCACCGCCCCGGGCCTGGCCGAGCAGGACCCGGCGGTCTTCTGGGAAGCGCTGTGCCAGGCCTGCCAGGGCCTGTGGGCGATGCCGGGGGTCTCCAAGGAAGCCATCGCCGGGGTGGCATTGACCACGCAACGCTCCACGTTGGTCAATGTGGATAAGGCCGGCAAGCCCCTGCGCCCGGCCATCATCTGGCTGGACCAACGCCGCACGGAAGGTCTCAAGCCCGTCAGCGGCGCCTGGGGGGTCGCCTTCGGTCTCGCCGGCATGTCCGAGACGGTGGCTTATTTGCAGGCTGAGGCCGAGGTAAACTGGATCCGCAAATTCCAGCCCGAAGTGTGGGAAAAGACCTACAAATACCTTTATCTTTCGGGATACCTGTCCTACCGCCTGACCGGCACCTTCACCGACTCGGTGGGCTGCCAGGTGGGCTACGTGCCCTTCGACTACAAAAAGCTCAAATGGGCCGGAAAGCACGACTGGAAGTGGCAGGCGGTGCCCATGGACCCGGCCGTCTTGCCCGACCTGGTTCCCCCGGCCGACACGCTGGGAACGATCAGCGAGATCGCCTCCAGCGAGACCGGCATCCCCGCCGGCCTGCCCCTCATCGCGGCGGCGGCCGACAAGGCCTGCGAGGTGATCGGAGCCGGCTGCCTGGAGCCTAACGTGGGCTGCCTGAGCTACGGCACCACGGCCACCATCAACACCACCCATCGCAAGTACATCGAGGTCATCCCGCTCATCCCGCCTTACCCTTCGGCGGTGCCGGGCGCTTACAGCCTCGAGGTGCAGATCTATCGCGGATTCTGGATGGTTTCCTGGTTCAAACAGGAATTCGGTATGCCCGAAACGCAACTGGCCAACGAGCTTGGCGTGGAAACCGAGACGCTGCTCGACGACCTGGTCGAATCGGTTCCGCCCGGTTCCCAGGGATTGGTGTTGCAGCCCTACTGGTCTCCCGGGTTGAAGATCCCCGGACCGGAAGCCAAGGGCGCGATCATCGGCTTTGGCGACGTGCATACCCGCGCCCACCTCTACCGCTCCATCCTGGAGGGGCTGGCCTACGCCTTGCGGGAGGGCGCCGAGCGCACTTCGCGGCGCAGCGGCGTTCCCATTACCATGATTTCGCGTGGCGGGCGGCGGCAGTCAGAGCCGGGCCGCCATGCAGCTCACCGCCGATGTCTTTGGCGTGCCCGTCTCGCGCCCGCACGTCTACGAGGCATCCGGGCTGGGAGCAGCCATCGACGCGGCCGTGGGCCTGGGCATCTACCCGGATTTCAAGGCGGCCGTGCAGTCCATGACCCACGTCGGGGATACTTTCGACCCGGATCCGAAGGCCCACCGCATCTACGACGATCTCTACCAGCGCGTCTACCTGCGTATGTATGCCCGCCTGCGCCCCTTGTACGAGGAAATCCGCGCCATCACCGGCTATCCTCCGCACTGAGGCGGCGGATGGGCGACCGCAGTCCTTTAAGAGGCTCCATCTTCTGAAAGTCAAGGTTTAGAATGAAGGATTTTACCCTTCCTTACGGCCAAACCCGCCTGTCTATCCACCTGCCCGACCGGTTCCAGGTCGACCTGATTACTCCCAAGGACGTGCCTGGGGAAGCGCACCCCAGTCAGGCGGTGCAGCTCGCTCTGGAGCACCCCCTGGGCGCGTTCCGCCCATCGTCGATCTCCAGGGGCACGAGCGTAGCCATCGCCGTTAACGATAAGACCCGCCCGGTTCCCCACGCCACCCTGTTGCCGCCCTTGTTGGCCTACCTGCACGAACACGGCGTGCTCCCTCAACACGTCACGCTGATCGTCGCCAGTGGCACACACACTCCCATGCCTGCCGAGGAATACAAAAAGATCCTGCCGGAGGAGATCCTCCAAAAGTATACGGTCGTATCGCACGATTGCGACGATGAAGATAACCTGGTTCCCCTGGGAACCACCTCGCGCGGCACCTCTATACGGGTCAACCGCACCTATATGCAGGCAGACCTGCGCGTCGTGGTGGGCGACATCGAGCCGCATCACTTCATGGGCTTCTCCGGCGGCGTGAAGAGCGCCGCCATCGGCCTGGCCGGGCGGGAGACGATCAACGCCAACCACGCCATGCTTCCCGATCCTAACGCGCGCACCGGCCACTATGCCGACAACCCCATGCGTCAAGATGTGGAAGAGATCGGCGAAAAGATCGGCGTGCACCTGGCCTTGAACGCCATCCTGAACCGCCATAAGCACATCGTGCGCGTGCTGGCCGGGGATCCGCTGGCGGTGATGGGCGCCGGCATCCCGCTTTCCCGCGAGATCTGCCAGGTCAGCGTACCCGCCCCTTATGATCTGGTGATAGCGGCTCCGGGAGGGCATCCCAAGGACATCAACCTCTACCAATCCCAAAAAGGGATCACCAACTCCGCCGCCATCACCCGCGACGGCGGCGCCGTCGTCCTGGCGGCTGCCTGCCCGGAAGGCCCCGGAAGCCAGAAATACGAACGTTGGATGAACGGCGTCGCTTCTTACCAGGCAGTTTTCGAGCGCTTCCGCCGGGAAGGCTTTCAGGTGGGCCCGCACAAAGCCTTCCAGATCGCCCGGGACGCCAGCCGCGTCAGGGTGATCCTGGTCTCGCAGATGCCCGCCGAGCTGGTCAGGAAGTTGCTGCTGGAGCCTGCGCCGCAGCTCCAGGCCGCCGTCGACGCGCTGCTGGCCGGGGCCGGCCCGGCCACCCGCATCGCGGTCATGCCGCAGGCCACCGTGACCATTCCGGTGCTCCCCTCTCCGCCCGCCAACGCCTGAGGCCGAGGCTCAGATGGAAAGCAGGGATTTTCAGAATCCGAAACTGCCGGGCCAGGCTTTCCTGTGGAAAGCCGGCGAAGCCAACCCGGCCGGCGTCTTGCTCTTCCACGGCTTTACCGCCACCACCGCAGAGGTGCGCCCGCTGGCGCAGGCCCTGCACCGCCAGGGTTATACCGTCTCCGCGCCCTTGCTGCCCGGCCACGGAACCACCCCGTCCGATTTGAACCGCCGCCGCTGGCCGGAATGGGTCGAGGCCGCCGAAGACGCCTACCGGCAGCTCGCCAAACAGAGCGCCCGCATTCTGGTGGGAGGCGAATCGATGGGCGCGCTGCTGGCTCTGATGCTAGCCAGCCAGCACCCCGAAATCACCGCCGTCCTGGCCTATGCCCCTGCCTTGCATATCCCTGCCCTGGAGCGGGTGGAATGGGCAGCCCCCTTCCTCCCCACAAAGAGAAAGAAACGCATCGACGAAGATATGCCCTGGCAGGGCTACACCGTCTACCCGCTGCGCGCGGCCGTGCAGCTCAAACAGTTGCAGGCGGCGGTGATGCCGCGGCTCCCGCTGATCAGGCAGCCGGTCTTGATCGTCCAGGGAAAGCTGGATCAAACTATCCATCCCGATAGCGGCGCGTGGTTATTCCAACGGGTGGGCTCTCCCATCAAAGAGCTCCACTGGATGGAGCACTCCACCCATTGCGTGATCCTGGATCGAGAACAGGACGAAATCTTTGCGTTCACCCTGAAGTTCGTGGAATTGGTATTGGAAAAGGCTTCTCCTTGAAGCCCTGAAAATACACCTCAAGTCGGTTTTAGGGTTATAATAAATTCGCCTGGTAGAATGGTGTAACTCATGTTATAGATTACGATTAATCGTGGTCTATAATCCAATTATGACGGAGAGTTGATGACTGACGAAGCCCGCCCCTCTGGAAAAACCACGATTGCTCCCGAAGTGCTGTTGACCATTGCCCGCTTGACAAGCTTTAAGCGTCTCCGGAGTTAGCCACCTTAGCTCGATCCCCGGCGGAGTCAACCGCTTGTTCAGGCGCGGATCCAACGAGGGGGTGCGCATTTCCGTGGAAAACAATACCGTTTACGCGGATCTCTACGTCATCGTGAAGAAGGACGTAAACATCCGCGATGTCAGCCGCATGATCCAATACCAGGTTGCCCGTTCGATTTCCGAGATGGTGGGAATGGAAGTAGGGCGAGTAAATATCCATATAGAAGATATCGATTACGATTTGAATGGCCAGAACTGAACCTTATGAAATCTCGTACCAAGGCACGTAGTGTCGCCTTGCAAGTTCTTTACGAAATTGATCTTACCGGACACCCTCCAGGCAGCGTGATTGAAGAGCGCCTTCAAGAGACGCCGCTCGAGGGTGATCTCTCCGAATTCTGCCGCCAAATCGTGCTCGGGGTCATCGCCCAGATGGCGCCGCTGGATGGCTTTATCGCCCAACACGCTCCCGAATGGCCGTTAGATCAGGTTGCCGCCATCGACCGCAATATCTTGAGGATGGCCTTGTGGGAATTCGCCGTACAGGAGGATACCCCTCTCAAAGTCGCCATAAACGAGGCCATCGAGCTGGCCAAGCTATACGGCTCTGACAGCACGCCTCGATTCGTAAACGGGGTACTGGGCAGTCTCGCGGCCCGCCAAAATGAAATCCGCCAGACTTTTGGCCCTGCCTCCAAGAACGGCTCCCAGCATTAGACCGGCCCGGGGCAACTCGTCCAGGAAAGCAGGAGGAGCTGTCTTTTCCACGAATTTCCACGGGGGTCAGGCAAGCAGTAAACCCTGGTACGATAATTGCATCCGTCTGGTTGGATCTTTCTCCAAACGCGGTAAGATTGCCTTGAACACTCATGCGGATCGACATTTCTAACATAACCAAAATACGCGGGGTAAGATATGAGCCTCTCAATTCATAAAAACGTCAGTCCCCTCTCGATCATCACTCGATCGCTCATTATTCTGGGGATAATGTCTGCCGCCGGTTGCAGCACGTTGGCCGGCCAGCCGACCGCGACTCCCCAGGCCCCCACGCCTCAACCGGCTGAAGGGGTCGCGCCGGCCACCCAGGCAGAGGTTACCTTTCAAGTGCAGCTCCCCGCGAATTCACCGGCCGGGCAAATCTACCTCAACGTATTAGATGAGGTCACCGGCCTGGCGCTCAATGCCGTGCGCTACCCCATGCAGGAGATCGACGCCAGCCATTATGAGGTCAAACTCCCCCTCACCGTGGGAGCCGTCATCAAGTATCGTTATTCGCGCGAAAGCAGCGCCCCGGCCATAGAATATACCCCTTCTGGAGAGCAGGTGCGCTACCGTTTGTATGACGTGACCGGGCCGGGAGAGGTGCAAGACGTAGTCAGCGCCTGGAACGATCAGCCCTTCTCCGGGTCTACCGGCCGCATCAACGGGCGCGTCGTGGACAGCGCTACCAACGATCCCATCCCCAACATCCTGGTGGACGCCGGCGGCGTTCAGACGTGGACGGCTTCAGACGGCAGCTTCTTGCTGGCCCAGTTGCCGGTCGGCACGCAAAACCTGGTGGCCTATGCCCCCGACGGTTCCTACGCCGGCTTCCAACAAGGCGCCGTGATCGCCGCCGAGGCGAGCACGCCGGCCACCCTGCCGATGGTCGCGGCTCCCCAGGTCAACGTCACTTTCGAAGTATCCGTGCCCAAGGAAAACGTCATCGGGGTGCCCGTGCGCATGGCCGGCAATCTCCTGGCCCTAGGAAACACTTTCGCCGATCTGGACGGCGGCTTCAGCACGGTCGCTTCCCGTATGCCCCTGCTCACCCTGGGAGCCGATGGAAAATACTCCATCACGCTGGCGTTGCACGCCGGCACGGACCTGCGCTATAAATACACGCTCGGAGACGGATTTTGGAACTCCGAATTGAGCGGGGACGGGAATTTCCGCTTGAGAGAGCTGATCGTCCCCAGCCAGGACGCGGTCATTCAGGATAGCGTGGAGACCTGGAGATCGACAGGGGCCGCCCCCATGACCTTCGACGTTACCATTCCGGCGGATACTCCCGCCGGGGATACGGTCTCCATCCAATTCAACCCCTACGGCTGGACTGAGCCTATCCCGATGTGGTCGCTGGGCAACAATCGCTGGATCTACATCCTCTACAGCCCGCTCCAGTTGGTGCACGATTTGAGCTACCGTTTCTGCCGCAACGATCAGTGTGGCAGCGCAGATGACGCCGCCACGATGGGCAATAGCGCCCAGGGCGTTTCCATCAGCACCAGCCAACAACCGCAAACCTTCCAGGGAGTGGTCAAAGCCTGGGCCTGGTGGCAGAGCCTCACCAATCCCACCAGCGTGGTGGCCGCCCAGATCACCCCGCGTGGGCCAGATTTCCTGGCGGGCGTCGAGTTTCAGACCGGCTACGATCCCACCTGGCAGGCTTATCTCTCTTCCGCGCTGAAGAACATTCAGAGCATCGGCTCGAATACGGTCGTGCTCACGCCCACCTGGACATTTGCCGGCGGCTCTCAACCGGGATTCAGCCTCGTTCCGGGGAAGGACCCCTTATGGTCTGACCTGGTCTCCATGGCAGACCAGGCCAAGGCCCAGAACCTGAACGTGGACATCTTCCCAATGGCAAATTTCCCGGGGGACGCGCAAGCCTGGTGGCAATCCGCCCCGCGCGATTTTGGCTGGTGGCAGACCTGGTTCGATCTATACAAGGAATTCCTCCTCGACCACGCCGATCTGGCTACGCGCACGGGAGCAAAAGCCCTGATCATCGGGGGAGACTGGCTTGCGCCGGCCCTGCCCGGTGGAAAGCTGGCGGATGGCTCATCCTCCGGCGTGCCCGCCGACGCCGAGGCTCGCTGGCAAGAGGTCATCCAGGAGGTCAAGGCTCACTATACCGGTACGCTCATGTGGGCCCTATCCTACCCGGATGGCGTGCAATCGCCGCCCACCTTCCTGAGCGCTGTGGATCAGATCTACGTGCTGTGGTCCGCGCAGATCGCGAATAAGTCCAACCCGACCGAGGCCGAGCTGGAAACCGAGATAGGCAGCCAACTGGATGCGCGCCTCAAGCCCTTCCAGGCCAGCCTCAATAAGCCGTTGGTCGTCGCCATGGGGTATCCGTCCGCGCAGGGAAGCGCCACCGCTTGCCTGCCTGCGCCGGATTCCAATACCTGCCTCGATCCGCAGGCTTTGAGCCAGCCCAACCCGGATGTCTCTTCGGTGCAGGTCGACCTTCAGGCCCAGGTAGACATTTACAACGCCATGTTTGCTTCCATCAACCAGAGGAGCTGGATCAGTGGGATCGTCTCGCGCGGATATTATCCACCCGCTGCCCTGCAAGATAAATCCGAATCCATCCACGGCAAGCCTGCCGCCGACGTAGTCTGGTACTGGTATCCTCGCTTGCTCGCACCTGCGCCTTAGGGCGCAGCCGGTTGCGTCTGGCCACGTGTGCACGCACGAGTTGTCAGGCAGTTGGAAACTGCACCTACAAACTGCACGAAGCCAGCCTGCGCTGGCTAAAAACCAGTCGGCGAAGGCCGACTTCGTGTACTTCGTTGCAGCGATTTCAATCGCCTGAAAACGGCTGACAACCTATGCGTGCACACTCTGGCCACCCTCTAAGCGCCAGATCGATCTATTAGTGGTAAACTATAGGTAGATGTTTCTCTTGCATCGAATTACCCGATGGTTCCATCCATCGACCCCCGCCCTTACCCGATGCTTCGCGCACCTCGACCCAAGGGTACGCCAGGCCTCGAGCACGCACAGCGGTGGGGAGTTCACATAAGCCGCCCCCTACAGGGCGGCCTTTTATTTTGCCCAAGCGGTTCAGCGCAAGCCGCTTCTGGAGTGGTCCCATAACAGGAGGCTACAGGTATGACCAACCAGCTGGGGAACCCCAGTAAATATGGCCTGGAAAATCATCACCTTCGCAACATAAAAACAATCTATTGGAACCTGTTTCCACCCGCCCTGGTAGAACATATTATCCGCCGCGAGGAGGGGGTGTTAGCCAATAATGGCGCGGTCGTAGTCAATACGGGGCAGTTCACCGGCCGTTCTCCCAATGACAAATTCATCGTCAACCACGGCCACGCAGAAGATGAGCACGTCTGGTGGGGCGCCATAAACCACTCCATTTCGCCTCCTCAGTTCGCGCGCATCCATCAAGAATTGCTCGCCTATCTTCAAGGCCGAGAAATATTCGTGCAAGATATGCTGGTGGGCGCGCACCCCCAAAACCAAATCCCCGTTCGCATCATCACGGAGAATGCCTGGCACAGCCTTTTTGCCTGGGACTTATTCTTGCGCGTCCCCCGCGAAAATCTCCCGGAGCAGGTTCCCCTCTTCACCCTGATCCAGGCGCCAGGGTTTACGGTGGACCCGCAGAGAGCACGGAATCAACTCCAACATCTTCATCCTGATCGACCTCGAAGAACACCTGATCCTGATCGGCGGCACGAGCTACGCCGGGGAAATAAAGAAATCCATCTTCACCATCATGAATTATTTGATGCCGGGACGGCAAGTGCTCCCCATGCACTGCTCCGCCAACGTGGGCGACAAAGACGACGTGGCTCTGTTCTTCGGGTTGTCTGGCACCGGGAAAACCACCCTTTCCTCGGAAGCCGACCGCCGCCTGATCGGCGACGATGAGCACGGATGGGCTGAGGATGGCGTCTTCAACTTCGAAGGAGGATGTTACGCCAAGACCATTCACCTGCGCCCCCAGCTCGAGCCCATCATTTGGGAAGCCACGCGCAAGTTTGGCACCGTCCTGGAAAACGTGGTCCTCGATCCTATATCCCGCTGCCTGGATTTCGACGACGGGCACCTCACCGAAAACACCCGCGCGGCTTACCCCCTCGAGTGCGTTCCCGGCCGCATCGTAGAAGGGCGAGCCGGACACCCTGAGAATATTTTCCTCCTGACCGCTGACGCCTTCGGCGTACTGCCGCCCCTCGCCCGGCTGACTACCGAGCAGGCCATGTACTACTTCCTCTCCGGGTACACTTCCAAGCTGGCCGGGACGGAAAAGGGTCTCGGCGCTGAGCCGCAGGCGACCTTTTCGACCTGCTTTGGCGCTCCCTTTTTACCCCTGCACCCCTCCGTCTATGCCGATCTATTGAGGAAAAAGATCGACAAGCACCATGTCAAGGTATGGCTGCTCAATACGGGCTGGACGGGCGGCCCCTATGGGATTGGACAGCGCATTCAACTGCCCTACACGCGAGCCATGGTGAAGGCCGTGCTCAAACACCATTTAGACGACGTACCGGCCCAGGTCGATCCCTTTTTTGGCCTGGCCGTCCCAACCCAATGTCCGGGAGTTCCAGAGGCCCTTTTTGATCCTTGCCGGGCCTGGAGCGACCCCGAGGCTTACCGGCAGCAGGCGCGCAACCTGATCTCGAGCTTCATCAAGAACTTTCAACAATTCTCGCAGGCAGTCTCTCCCGGCGTCCTGGCCGCCGGGCCGAAGCTAGAATAGCCTGACCTGACGCTAATAAAATCCACCCCGAGGAGGATACTCCTGGGGTGGATTTTTAGGGGAGGATGATAGCTAGTGGACCAAAGAAATAAGCGGCGGGACGAAGAAATTATCCGAAGCCTGGTAAGTCATATTTAGCTTGGGGTTGCCGGCCGTCTTGATCGTATCGCAAATGATCTGCGAAGAAATATTCAATTGGGTCTGCGGGTCGCCCGTGATATTCTGTGAATTCCCGCCGATCACGCACTGGCCGGAGGGGCTGAAAACGGTCCCCGTAAAGCTGGAAGAGGAAGTCCCCAAGATGGTGACCGAATTGGAATTGAGCGGGTCCACGTACAGCAGCATCCCGCTGTAATCGAGGGTGGCAGGCTCGTCCACTTGCGTTGGCAGGTACCACCCCGCGTCGCCTTTGATGTGGGCCTGTAAATCGACCTGGGTATTGCCCGCCAGGGCGAATTTCCCGCCGCCGCTCTCGCCCATCATATAGATCATCACCCCCGGCGAGAGGCTCTTCACGGAACCGCCATTCGAGGTGAAGTTCCCCTCAATGCAGTACAACCCGGAGCTCAACGTCAGGTCGCCGCCCTGCACGTCGATGCTTCCATAGCGGCCAGGGTCGAGCTGGAGGTTATGATTATTGGTCAGCTTCACGTCGCCGTTGCTCGTATCCGGGCACTTGGGGGCCGGGACCGTCATGGGCTCTTGCTGGGGAACGCCGGTTAAGGGGTTGGGCGTGACGGAGCCAGCGTTCCCATTGATATTGAACGAGCCAACGACCTCTATGGAGCCACCCTGCACATCGATCGTGCCCGAGCCCCCCTGGACGGCCGATTCACAGCTTGGGTGGTTATTGGCCTTGGAATTAGAGAAGATGCTGCCATTTTGCACGACCACATCGCCGGTGCCATCGAATTCCAGGGTCTTGCATTTGTTCAAGCTCATGCCGTACAAGACGGTGGCCCCGCCCATAGTCTGGCTGGTCAACACCCGCGCTACGGCTTCCACCTGATTCTCGGCCAACCCTTTGTATACCAATTGGATCAGAGAGGTGTTGGAGATCGAGCGGATCTTGACCTGAACGTAACGCGAGTCGCTTTGATACGTCCCATCCGTGGGGGGATAATATACGTTGACCCAGTTATTGACCTGATCGTTATCGAAGCCATTCGCATCCGCCCGGGCCAATCCTTGCGGAACAATCTGGTCGATTTGGTTGTTCGCCAGGGCCAATGCTCCCGCCAGAGCCGCGGCATCCGCCGCATTCTGGGCATTGCGGTGGTCAGAGTAAACCATTCCGCCGTCAACGGCCAGGGCAGCAAATGCCAACAAACCGATGAGCGCAAAAACGACTAACAAGATGACCTGGCCGCTTTCAGATCGAGATGGTGAGACCATGGTAGATTGACCCCTTGAAAGACTCTTCATATTAGTTTACAGGACACCCCGGCGCTGAAGACAAAATCGTATTGGAAGCCGTTGCAGTAATGGGGAAGGACTGCGACCCGATCACCCCTCCGATAAAAGGCATGGAAAGCACGAAATTATAGGCGATTTGCACGGTAATCGTGTGCCCGATGCAAGCATCTTCAAGGTTGGCAGGTTGGTCAGCGGTACTGCAGGATGCGTCATCCAGCTTGGCGCACATGCTGACGCCGGGGTCGTTGGCCAGGTCGATCGGGCTGTTCGAAGATTGTTTGATGCGATCGAAAACCATCTTGAAATCCGTTGGATAAAGCGAGCCAACCGCGGCCCCCTCCTGGGCGGCGTCTCTCAAAGCGATGTAAGCGAAAAATGCCCGCCCCAGGTCAATGACCCCTCCAAGCAAGATCAATATAAAGGTCAGACTGACGGCCAGCTCTACCAGGCTTTGCCCTTTTTGAGAGAAATCGTGTTTTCCGGAAATCATTCACAGCGTTTTTCCCTGGCGGATCTATGCAACGTCAATTGGGTATCAAGAAACACATTCCCTGGCTGGAAACGTTAAAGGTGAGGTTCAGGCCGCTCATAGAATAGAGGTCAGAAAACTTGACCCCAAACGTTTTGGGGCCTGTTTGGGCCAGTATCTGTGTATAAACATTCGTTGGATCATTAGGCCAATCCACGAAATAGCTGGTTGGAGCGGGGTTCAGGCTATAGGGCCCGTCGATCTCCGTGCCGCCAAAATAAATCCCAACGATATCCGATGCTTTGGTCTTGTTCTGGTTATTCCAAACGATCTGGGCCGAATTCAAATAAGCATTCGTATTCCCCGCGTTCCAAATATCGACTGTATAGCCGTAGATTCCAAAGTTCTTGTTTCCCTGAACGATCTTGGCCGTAATTCCGTAGTTCTCGCAGCTCGGCATAGGAGTAGGCGTCGTCGTTGGCGGGAGCGTCGGTGTGGGGGTCAGGGTCGGATCATCGCCGGTAACCGGGATAGGCGGCGAATTAGGGTCGAGCGTGGCTGTCGGTGTAGGCGTAGAGGAAGGCGCCGGCTCATCTGTGGGAGAAGCCAAAACCACTCCGGCCGGCACCTGGCCGACGGCCCACACGTTCTTGATAATCGTATGCACGTTCTCGGAAGTAATATCAAAGGCCGGGAAGGGAATCAACGGTACGATAGGTTGATAGGGGACACTTACGCTTACCCGGATGCGGTCGCCCAGGGCAACGTAAGGCGGCTCTGATGGCGGGCAGCCAGGAGTAAACCCACTGCCGTTATTGTCGTAAGCGATGCTGATGTCAGAACCGTTTATCCCGGCCAGTGAGCCAACCCGTTTGGCGGTTGCGACGATCCCCGTGCAATCCCGGTAACGAAGCTGCGTTCCTGCTCCATCATCGCCCACACCCGCCCCATAACGGGCGGCTTCCCGGCTGGCGTTGCTGACGGCATTGTAAATGAAGAGGAGCCTGCCGCTTTCTATGATCCCCAAGACCAAGAAAAGTAAAATTGGCAGGGCAATGGCAAACTCTACGAGGCCCTGGCCATCGGACCACAAGGGGGACTTTAAACGATAATTGAGCCAGACCCTATTTTTTCTTAGTAGGTTTTGGCTTAGGCCCACTATTGTCATTCGTGGGCGGGTGGGTGGGATGTGGTTTTTCGGTTGGCTTTTCATTTGGTACCTCAGTCGATTTCCCGTTCGTCACATCCGTTGGTTTCTTGCCCGGTGAATCAGTCGGTTTCCCATTGTTCTTGGTCGGCTCAACCACCGGAGGCGTCGGCGTCGTCTCTAATTTCTTCTGCTGTCCGGGCGGTAAAGCCGTGTTGATCTCAGGGGTGGCAGACGGCTGCTGGGTAGCTTTGTCGATCGCATGTTGAATGGCCTGCTTTGCCTGAGGTGGCACTTTCGTCAATAAGCTTTCAAGAACCGTTACGTTATTTGCTAAGACGTTCTTATATTCGCTCGATAACGATAAAGCCGATGCCGGGTTAGTCCTGGCTAAACTTTCCAGAGAAGAAGAGACTTCATCCGCCTGTGCCTCAAATTGGTTGACCGCATTGGTTACCTGATCGAACCGGCCCAACGTTACCAGTTGCTGGATCTCCGACTTGCGCGCTTGCAGGAAATCGAGTTCGTAATTGTGTGGCCCTTTCGGGCCCCGAGAATGTAATTTGTACGTCTTCCAGAGTGGTTTTAACAGGGTAGAGTAAATCACCTGGTAGGGCTTGACCTGACGCCTGTACTGTCCCCACTCCTAACAAAGCACCCATGAGCACTACGATCAAAACCAAAGCTGTTGCGGGTCGAATGCTCCAATTCGTTCTCAGGCCTTGCTTAATAACATAACGAAGCCGTTGCCAAAACGTTACAGGGAATTGCTCTTCTTTAGCGGCAATTTTCTTCATCAACCGCACTTGCGCGGTTCGGGCGAATTGCGGCCGGATCTCTGGAGACGGGGCGTTTTGCAAGTCCACTGCCATATCCAACAATGGAGCGATCTCATCCTCCAGGCCCGGGTAGCGCTCCAGGCATTCCTCCAGGGTCATATCCCCGGCCCGAAGATGATCGAGGCATTCCGCCAGTGCCTGAGCAATAGGATCATTCATTGGACGAAGTTTCCTTCATGGCTTCTTTGAGCTTCCGTAATGCTCGAAATTGCAGAACGCGGATATAGCCTTCCGAACGCTGCATGATCGCCGCTGTCTCTGCGTGGCTTAGCTCCATAATGAAGCGGCATACCAAGACTTGCTGCATGTCTTCATCCATGCCCGAGAGCGCTTTAGCCAGATGAGCTGAAATTTCACCACTTTGAGCTGCCAATTCTGGGCCGTCTCCGACGTCTCCCTGGGCGCTTATACTCTCCAGGGGAACCACCGCCCGTTGAGTGCGGTGCCGGTCGACGACCAGGTTGTGCGCGATCCGATATAGCCACGCCCTAAAATTAAGCCCTTCCTCGCGTAAGTTTGGCAAGGCCTCCCAGGCTTTTAAAAATACGGTCTCCGTCAAATCCTCCGCTTCAGGCGCATCCGCCACGCGAAAATAGATATACCGATAGATGCGCTCCAAATAACGCTCATAGAGCGCACCGAATGCGGCCGAATCGCCCTGAATTGCACGAGAGATTAGCTCTTCATCGGGAATCCCGGGTTGAAATACCCTCATGTCAATTCCTTAATATAAAGACGAAGCGGAACCAAAATTGTTACACAAGCCGTTAGCCGCGGAACAGCAACACAATCGCCCCCAGGATCAAGAACGGCGCATACGGAATTGCCATTAAAGGGCGATAGCGTCTGGTGACCAACAAGCTCAAAATAAACAACAAACTTACCGCCCCTCCGATCAAAATCGCCATCAATAAGCCGGCTATGATACCGGGCCATCCCAATAACAGCCCTAACACACCGGAAAGATTGACGTCTCCAAATCCTAGTGCGACCTCTTCTACCGTCTCTCCCCGCCGGCGAGCCATCCACTTCGCAAATACTTCACCTAGATAATAAAGCGCCAGCATGATCCCAAAACCGGCGGCGCCGCCGATCAACGTCGGCAGAATTCCGTGCAAATAAACCCCGATGCTCCCACCCAGGAGCACACCCACCAGGCTGACGGGATGCAAGATCAGACGATATTCCAGGTCAATGACGGCCACAACGCCAAAATAAAAGAACAGCCCCATACTGGCCCAGAAGCCCAGGCGCAAGGATGGATGCGTCCACATCCACAGGGCCACGGCAATGCTCACGATCTGAACGATCCAGGAGCGCCAGGAGCGCGCCGCGCCGCACTTCTCACAAGCCTGCCAGGTTAGATAACCCAGCCAACTTCGCGCCTCTCCACAATGGGAACAAAGCGGGCGGCTAAAACGGCGCGTGGTTGGCAGCACGTCTGACAGATAATTGATGCCCAGGCCCACCACCCAACCCATTAAGACCACCCCGATCAGTAGAAAATCCATAGGCCCATTATATACGAAATCGATATCCGGCGATTTGCCAATCCTGGTTTTATCGCTTAGAATCAACCCTGCCTCGTGCGGCAAGACAGACTCTGCCGCAAGTATACGCCGGGCAGACACTCGCAATATGGAGGGAACCATGGAACAATTTATCATACACGGTGGCGTTCCACTGCACGGCGACGTGACCCCATCGGGAAATAAAAATGCGGCCCTACCCTTGCTGGCAGCCTGCTTGTTGACCGACGAGCCGGTCGTATTGCACAACGTACCCGAGATCCGCGATCTTCACAATATGCGCTCCCTCCTCGAAAGCCTGGGGGTTGAAATCCAGACGCTAAAGCCCAATACCTGGCGCGTGCAGGCCCGCCAGGTGCGCCCGGCCGATCTGGATCCGGAGCTCTGCCGCAAGATTCGGGCATCCATCTTGCTGGCCGGTCCCATGACCGCCAGGGCCGGCGAGCTGCATCTGCCCCCGCCCGGTGGAGACATCATCGGCAGGCGCAGGGTGGACACCCACATCCTGGCGCTGCGCGCGCTCGGCGCCGAAGTGGATTACGACCGTTCCTTCCATTTTTTCTGCCAAGAAACTCAAAGGAGCGGACATCCTTCTGGACGAGGCCAGCGTGACGGCCACCGAGAATGCCATCATGGCTTGCGTGACCGCCGAGGGATCCACTGTTTTGCGAAATGCTGCCTCAGAGCCCCACATCCAGGAGCTGTGCCACTTCTTGAACCTGTTGGGGGCGCACATCGAGCACATCGGCTCGAACACGCTGAAAATCCAGGGGGTGCCGCACTTGCACGGCGGCGAATTTACCGTTGGCCCAGACTACCTGGAAGTGGTGAGCTTCATCGGCGCGGCAGTCGTCACGCACGGCTCTATCCGCGTGCGCGAGGCCGGATCTAAGTATCTGGATATGATCCGTCTCGTGCTCGGCAGGTTAGGGGTGGAATGGGAAGTTCATGGAGAGGATATCGTCGTCCCACAGGAACAACGCTTGACCATCGAGCCTGACCTGGGAGGCGCCATTCCAGAGATCAGTGTGATGCCCTGGCCGGCCTTCCCGACCGACCTGATGAGCATCGCCATCATCCTTGCCACGCAATCCAAAGGGAGCGTCTTGCTCCACGATTGGATGTACCCCAGCCGCATGTATTTCACCGATAAGCTGCTCGGCATGGGAGCCCAAATCGTCTTGTGCGATCCGCACCGCTGCATCGTCCAGGGTCCGACGACCTTGTATGGAGAAAAGCTGGAAAGCCCGGACATCCGCGCGGGCATGGCGCTGGTTTTGGCGGCGTTAGCTGCCCAGGGAAAATCCACGATCCGCAATATCGGCCAGATCGACCGCGGTTACGAGTGCGTTGACGAAAAGCTCATCGGCTTGGGCGCGCAGATTCAGCGGGTGAAAGAGGCGTAAAAAACGAGAGACGCTCAAGGGTGCCGGCGTCTCTCGCTGTCTTTGAAGTCTGAAAATCAGTTGCTCTTTGCGCCTTGAACGACTTCGAGGAACTGCGAGACGACCTCGCGCAGCATTCCTTCGGGGAGCGCACCGACCTGGCGATGAACGATCTTCCCGTCCGCTACCAATAACATGGTGGGGATACCCTGTACACCATAACGCGTGGCCCATTCCGGGTTCTCATCCGTGTTTACCTTGGCGACCACCATCTTGCCCGCGTATTCTTTGGCAAGCTTGTCCAATACCGGGGCCACCATCCGGCAGGGGCCGCACCAGGGCGCCCAAAAGTCGACAACTACCGGGAGAGCTGACTGAAGAACAGTTTTTTCGAACGCAGCATCCGAAACGTGAATTGGCTCGTCGATCATGGCGCTTATTCTCCTATCGTGTCCTTCTCGAATTGGATAATCTGATAACTGGTCTTAATGGGGACGGCGGCTCTGAGCATCAGGCCCACAGAGCAATACTTCTCCTCTGAAAGACGAATTGCATCTTCGACGGCGCGGGCCTCCAGGCCATTTCCCCACAGCAAATAATTCATTTCGATCTCCGTATAGACCATAGGGTAAGTCTCCGCCCTTTTCCCGCGCACTTCTATTCGAAGATCCTTGAGTGGCTGGCGTTTTTTCTGCAAGATCGATACAATATCTATTCCGGTGCATCCGGCCAAAGCCATCAACACCAGCTCCATGGGACCGGCTCCAGGCTTGCCATCTATCGACCCCATCTGAACTGCGCCGCCGGCCGAATTCCTGCCGATAAAAGTGTTCTCGCCTTGATCGCTCTGCCATTCGGCCACGATCTCTTTCCATTGTTCACTCACGCTTATTTCCTCCAAAAAAGTCTCACTATGAAAAGTATAACATAAACGAGGTTAAGCTATTTGGGAAAAAACGTGCAGTCTTCCGGCTTTAAGGCTCTGGCCAGGGGCTTAAAGATATTCTTCTTCCTGTTGTATCACCAATTTGCCTGGGGCTACGATTGGGTTGCGGCTGTAGTGTCGCTGGGGAAATGGAATCAATGGGTTTTGACCGCGCTCCCCTATCTTCGAGGCCCCAGGGTGTTGGAATTGGGGCACGGGCCGGGGCACCTTCAAGTCGCCATGCTCGCGCGAGGATTGCAGGCTGTTGGCCTGGATCAAAGCCGCCAGATGGGGGCGCTCGCCAGGCGCACTATCCACAAAGGGACGAGCAAAACGGCTCCGAATGGCTATGCGCAAAGCCCGAAGTTGGTGCGCGCGACCGGCCAGGCGCTTCCCTTCCCGATGCATGCCTTTCATTCCATCGTCGCCACCTTCCCGACGCCTTACATCTTCGAGGCCAGCACCTTGGCGGAAGTCCAGCGCCTTCTCGTTCCCGGCGGGCGTCTGATCGTCTTGTTGTCGGCCACGGTCACCGGCCAGACTGCCGCGCAACGCGCCGCCGGGTTCTTGTTTCGCGTTACCGGCCAGGCCGGCGACCCCCCAGACGAGGCGCTCCTTCCGTTCACCCAGGCCGGCCTGGCGGCGGAGATACATTGGATAAAGGCCAATGCCGGCCAGATATTGATGATCCTGGCCGTAAAACCTGCGCAGGATCAAGCCTCGAATGGGAACGTTGGCTAACCTGGCCGCCGGCAAGAGCGCCCGGCCTGTAAGCGCGCCTTCATTATTAAGATTTTCAAGAACCATGTCCCAACTGGGGGGTTTTGATGTAAAATTCATAACATGGAGATCAATATTGCGGTCGCAAAAATTAATAAATACGCCACTTCCGAAAGCGGCGACACGCTCGAAGTAGTCGAGCGCCCCAACGGGGGCCTATCCATCGTGCTGGCAGACGGCCAAACCTCCGGGCGGGGAGCCAAGGTCATCTCGACCCTGGTCGTGCGCAAAGTGATCAGCCTGCTGGCAGAGGGCGTACGCGACGGCGCTGCCGCTCGAGCCGCCTCGGATTACCTTTATACCGAGCGGAACGGGAAAGTGTCGGCTTCCTTGAACATTCTCTCCATCGACCTGCAAACCGACACGCTGGTCATCACTCGCAACAACCCGGCTCCCGTCTTCCTGGCGCACGGCGACCAGATCGATAGCTTGAACAGTGAAAGCATCCCGGTAGGCACCTCGCGAAATACCCGCCCATCCATCTGCGAAATGCACCTGGAAACAGGGCTGACCATCGTGATGTATACGGATGGCCTCGTCCACGCCGGCGAGCGTTATGGCACGACCTTCGACGTCCGCACCCTTCTGGAATCATTGCTCGAAGACCAGGATCCCAACCCGCAGGAAATCGCCGATATGCTGCTCGCCAATGCCATGCGCCTGGACGAAGGCCGTCCGGGAGACGACATCAGCGTGGTGGTCATGCGCTCGCAAGAGAGAAATGGAGACAGCGTCCGGCGCATGACCGTACGCTTACCGGTAGGCCCCGGATAAGCCTGGGAGCGGCGCATTCGCCTCTATGCCAGAAGCAAGCAAGGATTTATTAGTTGGAGTGGTCGGCCCTTGCGCATCAGGCAAATCCACGCTGATCAATAGCTTGAAACCCTACGGGTATAACCTCCGCCACATCGCCCAGGAGCATTCTTATGTGGCCAGCATGTGGCAGCGCATCACCAACCCGGACCTGCTGATCTTCCTGGACGCTTCCTTCGAAATCGCCACGCAACGGCGCAACCTGGATTGGAGACTGGAGGACTACGCGGAGCAACATTACCGCTTGCGGCACGCGCGTGAACACGCCAATCTATACCTGTTTACCGATCCCTTGACTGCGGAGGAGGTCGCCAGAATAGTGAAGAATTTTATAGACCAGTATAAGGCCGGCCAGGCGCCTTGAAACGACCTGTTCAGACAGGCCAGCACTCATCGAAATTTCATTTTCCCTACTCACTGAAACTCAATAAGAGTATAATTGGAAGCCAGCGCCAGCCGTTGGCTGGCATTTGTGTGAATCGGAGGCCATAAGCGCATGAGTCAACGCAACACAGTCGTCCTGATCCTGATCATTCTACTGATCGGCGCAGTAGCATGGATTGATGTAAACAACAACATCACGATTGGCAGTTTCTCCCGCTCGATAAAGGCCAATCTCGGCCTGGACTTGCAAGGCGGCCTGCAAGTCTTGATGCAAGTCGATCTGCCCTCGGGCACAACGGTTACGCCCCAACAAATGCAGGATGCTCGCCAGATCCTCGAGAACCGCAGCAATGGCCTCGGCGTGAGTGAAGTCACCTTCCAGATCGCCGGCGGGAACCGCATCGTGGGGGAATTCCCCGGCCTGACCGACACCGAGCAAGTCATCGCGGTGCTCAAAGAAACCGGGCAGCTTGAGTTCGTGGACTTCGCTTCCAGCCCGCCCGCAGTCGGCACGACAGTTCAGACAGATTACGGCCTCACCGGCACGTCTGGCGCCAGCCCCACACCCAGCGGAAGCGCTCAGCCCACCACCGGCGCCACCCCCGAAGCGACTTTGAGCGCAACGGCCCAGCCGACCGAAAGCGCGACCGCGCAGACCACCCCCAACGGGACGGTCGAGCCGACTGCCAATGCCGCCGCCCAGACCACTCCCGCCGCCACCGCCACTCCCAGCGGCCCGGTCTATCACACCGTCATGACCGGCGCCGACCTCAAGACCGTCTCCGTCTCGCGGGATGCGACCGGCAATTATATTATCCTCTTCACCCTGTCTGACCAGGGCAAGACAATTTTCGCCGACTATACGACCTCCCACATCGGCCAATATTTAGGGATCGTCCTGGACAAGAAAGTCATCTCCACTCCAACCATCAGCACCGCCATCACTGACGGCAGCGGCCAGATCCAGGGCAGCTTCACCTACGACTCGGCCAATAACCTCGCCATCCAGCTCCGCTACGGCCAGCTTCCCATCCCGCTGAAAGTAGTCGAGAGCCAGACGGTAGGCCCAACCCTGGGCCAGGACTCGGTCAAGAAGAGCTTTACCGCCGGCTTGATCGGCCTGCTGGTCGTGGTGCTTTTCATGATCCTGTATTACCGGCTGCCCGGCTTCGTCGCCGATCTGGCGCTGGCCGTCTACGCCGCGACCACCTTCGCCCTCTACAAGCTGATCCCGGTAACCCTGACTCTACCCGGTATCGCCGGTTTCGTCTTGAGCATCGGCATGGCCGTGGATGCGAACATCTTGATCTTCGAGCGCCTGAAAGAAGAGCTGCGCGCCGGGCGTACCCTGCGCCAGGCCGTCGACCTGGGCTGGCAGAGAGCCTGGCCGTCCATCCGCGACTCGAATATCTCCACATTGATTACCTGTACCATTCTGTTCTGGTATGGCAGCGCCTTCGGGGCCAGCATCGTCAAAGGGTTCGCATTAACCCTGGCCGTTGGCGTCCTGGTTAGCTTGTTTACAGCAGTTATCGTCACCCGAACCTTCCTGCACGTCGTGCTGGACAATCTAAAATTTACCGAGCACCCGAGATGGTTCGGTCTATAGGAGGACGATAATGAATATCATCGCAAAGCGCTATCTTTACTTCGCAATCTCCTTACTGGTCATCGTCCCGGGAATCATCGCCCTGGCAGTGTGGGGACTGCCCCTGGCTATCGACTTCACCGGCGGCAGCATGCTCGAAGTTCAATTCGAGGCCGGCAAAACCCCCCAACCGGCGCAGGTCATCAGTATCTACGACCAGTTAGGCTTTCCGGACGCCCAGGTACAGACATCCGGAAGCAACACCCTCATCATCCTCTCCAAGGATATGCCGGACGAGACCAAGACCCAGATCGTCGACCAGATGAGCAAGGACTTCAACAGCCAGGTAACCGTCCTGCAATTCAACACGGTGGGGCCTTCCATCGGCGCAGAAGTCGCCGACCGCGCGGCGGTGGCAGTAGGCATTGCAGCCATTGGCATCCTGCTTTTCATCACTTTTGCTTTCCGCGGCGTGCCGCACGCCTTCCGTTTCGGGGCAGCGGCCATCATCGCCATGCTGCACGATGTGTTGGTGGTGCTCGGCGTCGAGGCTTTTCTGGGGCATTTCCTGGGCTGGCAGGTTGACTCGCTGTTCTTAACCGCGCTCCTGACTGTGATCGGCTTCTCGGTGCACGATACCATCGTTGTCTTCGACCGCATCCGCGAAAATTCGGGCATCTATCGCCGCGTGCCGTTCGAGACGGTGGTGAACCACTCCATCGTGCAGACCCTCGACCGGTCTATCAACACCCAGTTGACGGTCATGCTGACCCTGTTCGCGCTGGCCCTGTTCGGCGGCGTCACCGTCAAGCACTTCGTGGTCACTTTGCTGGTGGGTGTGTTCAGCGGAACCTATTCCTCCATCTTCAACGCTTCCCCCATCCTGGTCGTGTGGGAAAACCGCGAATGGCGCTGGTGGTTCAAAGGCCGCAAGGCAGACGAGAGCGCCGTGCGCCCGGGCTAAGCGCGCATGCTTGTGTAATGCAGATAAGGTTCTGGCCGGAAAGCGTATCCGGCCAGAACCTTTTTTCTTCTTTGAGGGGGGAAGAAGGTCAACTGACAAAAATCGGATAGTTAGCGATAAAACACACATCCTCTAAAATCAAGTCCAATGTATAATCTGGATAGAGGATCTTATCTGCTTCGATTGTCTATACAAAACCAATGAAAAGAGAGCCAAATCATGCGAAATGATGTGATCCTTATCACGGGGGCCAACGGTGAAATTGGTCACGGTTTGATCAGCTTTTTGGGGCAGCAGGAAGACGTCAAGATCGTAGCCCTGGACGTGGCTCCGCTCGATCCTACGCTCACCCCTTATTGTTTCAAATTCATCCAGGGCGACATCCTGGACAACATGCTGCTTGGCCGCCTGGTAGCCGAATACGAAATCCGCTCCATTTTTCACCTGGCCTCCATCCTCTCCACCAAAGCCGAATATAACCCTGAAACAGCCCACCGGGTCAACGTCGAGGGAACGCTGAACCTGCTGCGCCTGGCCGTGGAGCAATCTCAATGGCAGGGACGCTCGGTCAAGTTTATTTATCCCAGCTCGATTGCGGCCTACGGTCTACCCAGCCTGGAAGTGAAGAACTCGGTCGGGGCGGTAAAAGAAACCGATTGGTGCCAGCCCATCACCATGTACGGCTGCAACAAGCTGTATTGCGAGAATCTGGGGCGCTATTATTCCTCGCATTATCGCTTGCTGGCCGCCGACCGGGCCAAGAACCTGGTCGATTTCCGCGGCCTGCGCTTTCCCGGCCTGATCAGCGCGGTCACCATCCCTACGGGCGGCACCAGCGATTATGGCCCAGAGATGCTGCACCACGCCGCCCAGGGTATCCCTTACGCTTGCTTCGTCCGCCCGGATACCCGCCTGCCTTTCATGGTCATGGCCGATGCGGTCAAAGCCCTCCTTCACCTGGAAAGGGCACCCAGGGAAGCGATTTCCCAGTGCGTTTACAACGTCACCAGCTTCAGCCCCACGGCCCAGGATATCTACGAGATCATCAAGGTCGCTCTTCCAAATGCCGAGGTCACCTTCGAGCCGCACCTCAGCCGGCAGGTCATCGTCGATAGTTGGCCGGGAGACGTGGACGATTCGGCGGCGCGCCGCGATTGGGGTTGGGACCCAGATTACGACATCGTACGCGCGTTCTCCGAATACTTGATCCCGGCTATTCAAAAGCGTTACGCCAAAGTGGCTTGAAATTACAGCGTTCTTCCCATCCAGGGCGGGAAGCCGGAGGGGAGAGCCCAATCATCTTCAGGGGAGGATTAAGCTCATGGCCGAGTACGCCGTTAAGCCCTATGTTTTGAAGGAAAACGAAAAGGTTACTGCCGTCATGGCCTATACCCAGGCCGGCCTTTACTGGGGAGAAGTGGTCACCAAGACGCAGATCCGCGTCAGCACCTGGCTGAGGACCAACGTCGCGCCGGATTACCTCACCCTGTACAATGCGCACTTTCTCTTGACCGTCGGAAACAGTTTGCTCAAACCGGTGACTTACCGGGAGCTGCACGTCTCCACCTCCCAGGTGTTAGCCTACCATCTGGTGCCTCCCGGAAAAGACCCGGCGGATTACGATGCCAACGAGCCCAACCGGAAATTCGAGCCGGTCACCGCCCTGGTGGGGACGTTCCGCATCGATGGCTCGATCCGCATGGCGACGATTTCCAGCCTGGCGCAATACCTGGACGTGACCCGCGAAGAGTATACCCCCCTGTACAATTGCGAGATCTCCCAACTGAACAACCCGGCTTTGGGCTGCGTGAGTGTGCCCTACGCCCTGGTACGCCAGGAGATGGCGGTGTTTACCGCATGCTGAAGAACCTACCGAACCTTCACGCCGTGGCGCTTTAGTAAACGCCCTTCTTATTAAAAAAGCTGAGGGTGAAGGATTTCGAACCTCCATAAGCAGATCCAGGGTCTGCTGTCCTGCCGTTAGACGAACCCTCAAGGGCGAATGGGGCCTATTTTACCGTGCTCTGCAACACTCGTCCAGGCCCCAATCCACACCCGCGCCCCTTATTGACTGCCTAACTGATCCAGAACAACGATCGCGTTGTGGATGCGCGCCAGCACCTTCTGCTTACCGATGATGGCCATGCTCTCGAACAACGGCGGGCTGACCTTTTGGCCGGTGACGGCCACGCGTAAGATGCCAAACACCTGGCCGGCGCTCAAGCCCAATTCTTCCACCAGGGCGCGCATGGGCGGCTCGGCCGTCTCGGGGATATCTCTTCCAACCCTTCCAGAATTTCCAGCGAGCGCCTGGCGGCCTCAGCCGACTGCGCCGCGCTGAGGCCCTTGGCCACCAGCTCTTCCGGAGCTGGCTCGACCTCCTCCCGGAAGAAGAAGCCGGCCATTCCCACAACGTCGTCCAGGGTGGTAAGGCGCTCCTGGATGATCGGCGCGATCTTGATTAGGGTTTCGTCGTCAGGATGATAACCGGCCCCTTCGAGGAAGGGCCTGACCCGCCCGGCCAGATCTTCGGCGGCCAGGCCGCGGATGTGCAGCCCGTTGAAGTGGTCCAGCTTGGTGAAATTGATCGCCGCCGGGGCCGGATTGAGGCGCTCCAGGCTAAATTTCTCGACCAGATCGCGCATCTCGAAGTACTCGGTGTGGTCGTCGTAGCTCCACCCCATCAAGGAGACCCAATTGATCACCCCTTCGGGCAGGTATCCCAGGCCCTGCAAGTCCTTGACGAAGATCGAATAGCCGTCCTTGCTCACCTCGGCGGCCTCGCGCTTGCTCATCTTGCCCTTGCCGCTGGGCTTCAAGAACACCGAGAGATGCACCCAGGTAGGCTCGTCGAAGCCGAGCGCTCTGACGATCAAGCCGTGCAGCGGGAAGGTGGGCAGCCATTCCGAGCCGCGCACCACGTGGGTGATCTTCATCAGATCGTCGTCCACCATGGCTGCCAGGTGGTACAGCGCCAGCCCATCCGACTTGACGAGAATGTAATCGTCCAGCACGCGGTTCTCCACCGTGATCTCGCCCCTCAACAGGTCTCTGACCGTGGTGGTGCCTTCCTTGGGAGTTTTGAAGCGCACCACGTGCGGCTCTCCGGCGGCCACGCGTCGCCTGGCCTCTTCAGGGTCCAATCTCCGGCAGGTGCCGTCGTAATGGGGCAGCTCTTTGCGCTTCTGCTGTTCCTGGCGCACCCGCTCCAGCCGTTCGGACGTGCAAAAGCAATAATAAGCGTGGCCGGAAGCGATCAGCTTTTGAGCGTATTCCTGGTAGATTTCCTTGCGCTCGGATTGGCGGTAAGGCCCGTCGGGGCCGCCCACGTCGGGGCCCTCGTCCCACTGCAAGCCGAGCCAGCGCAGGCCGTCCATCAATTCTTCTTCGGCGCCGGGCACGTAGCGCTTGCGGTCGGTATCCTCGATACGCAGGATGAATTGCCCGCCGCTCTGTCTGGCAAGCAGATAAACGTACAACGCCGTGCGGGCGCTGCCGAGATGCATGTGCCCGGTGGGCGAAGGAGCAAAACGCACGCGAACCGGTTTCATAGGATCGGTCATAATTCTCCACGATGAAGGCTAGAATTCGAGGGATTTGTGGTGCAGGACGACGCTCTCCACCAGCCCAATCCCCAAAACGAGCGAGAGCAGCGAGCTGCCCCCGTAACTGATAAATGGTAACGTCAAGCCGGTCACGGGGATCAGTTTGAGGTTCACCCCGATGTTGACCGCCGTTTGGAAAAAGATCAGGATACCAAAGCCATAAGCGATGAAGGCTCCGAATGGATCGCCGGCGATCCTGGCGGCCCGCAGGCAGCGCAGGATCACGAAGACCAGCAACGCCACGATGATGATCGTGCCCACAAAGCCGAACTCTTCGGCCAAAGCCGAGAAAATGAAATCCGTGTGGCGAACTTTCAAAAAGCGCAATTGCACCTGCGTGCCGTGCCCATAGCCCATTCCAAACCAGCCCCCGGAGCCCAGTGTGATCAGGGCCTGGTCCACGTTGTAGGTATCGCCGTAACGCGCGTTGGGGTCGGGGAAGAAGAAGTTGACGATGCGCCCCTGCTGGTAAGGCTGCAGGAAG
Organism: uncultured Chloroflexia bacterium; assembly: GCA_963702935.1. Classification (GTDB taxonomy): domain Bacteria; phylum Chloroflexota; class Anaerolineae; order Anaerolineales; family Anaerolineaceae; genus DAOTWA01. The sequence goes on along the minus strand of OY969772.1, from coordinate 3,708,736 downwards.
GGAAAAGCAATCGCCCCACCGACGATGGCGATCACTCCGAAGATAGCCAGGTATTTAAGGGGGAAACCGCTGATCCACATCAGCGCGAACCAAAGCACGAAGATGACGATGGAAGTACTGAGGTTCGGCTGCAGCAAGATCCACACGACGATGCCGCCCATCAAGGCCGCGCTGGTGCCAATCCAACGCAGATCGTGAGGCCGGTCCAGGGCGTTCGCGAAATAATTGGCGAGCGCCAGGATGAGGACGATCTTTCCCAACTCGGAGGGTTGGATGTTCACCAGTCCGGTTTCGATCCAGCGCGCCGCGCCGAACTGGGCCTTGCCGATCACGAATACGACGACCAAAGCCAGTACCGTAATGAGGTACATTGGGCGGATCAGCGAGGCCCAATAATGGTAGTCGACGATGGCTGTGACGATCATGACACCCAGACCCAGAACGACGAAGATGATCTGGCGTTCCACCAAGCCATCCAGCCCAGGACTGCCGGCGATGGCCGAGCGAATCATGGCGATGCCAAATATGGATAATAAGACTGTTGCGCCAAACAACCAGAAGTCAAAGTGGCGCCATGAAGCAGTTTGCATGTTCTACCGACTAACCTGTCTTTCTCCGATGGACTTCCTTCAGCGGGATGTCTGCCACAAGGCGCTGCTCCCTGCCTTCGTGAGCCATCGATATCTTTACCTGCGTAGGATCGATCTCCACATAGCGTGAGATCACTTGAAGAAGCTCGTCTTTCATCTTTTCTAAGGCGCCCGGCGTCAGATCGGTGCGGTCGTGGATCAGCACCAATTTCAGGCGTTCCTTGGCCTGGCCAGCGCTTTTGGGCTTGTTTCCCATCAATCGGTCAAGAAAGTTTGCCATCTCAATCCCCTCCGGAGCGGATCATACGCGACAAACGCGAAAACAAGCCATCCTTTTCTTCCAGATTCATAAACGGGACCTTTTCGCCTTTCATCCTGCGGGCGATATTTTGAAACGCCTGGCCGGCCCTGCTTTTTCCATCCAGGGCAACCGGCATACCGCGGTTCGCGCTGACCACCACGCTTTCGTCTTCGGGCACGATGCCGATCAGCTCCACGGCCAACAGCTCCAAAACGTCCTCGTGCGATAACATGTCGCCGCGCTTGATCAGCCCCATGTTAACCCGGTTGAGGATCAAGCGCGCCGGGCCCTTCTCTTCGGCTTCGATCAGGCCGATGATGCGATCGGCGTCGCGCACCGCGGATACTTCCGGGTTGGTCACCACCAGCACCACGTCCGCCGGGGCGATGGAATTGCGGAAGCCCCTTTCGATGCCGGCGGGGGAATCGATCAGGATCCAGTCGAACTCGGCGCGCAGCTCGTCGCACAGCCTCACCATGTCGCTGGGCGAGACGGCGCTCTTGTCTCGGGTCTGAGCCGCCGGGATCAAGAACAGCTCGGGCATGCGCTTGTCGCGAATCATCGCCTGGCGGATACGGCAGCGACCCTCGACCACATCCACCAGGTCGTAGACGATGCGGTTTTCCAGCCCAAGCACCACGTCCAGGTTGCGCAAACCGATATCCGCATCGATGCACACTACTTTCTGGCTGTCCGCCGCCAGAGCCACCGCCAGGTTGGCGGTAGTCGTCGTTTTACCCACGCCGCCTTTACCAGATGTAACCGTAACTACTTTGGCCGTCATACTCCTCCCTGTCTTTACTTTCTCGGATTCCAATGCTCGGCCACTACCTGCCCGTCGTGGATGCGAGCCATTTCTGGCTGAGGCTTGCTGGGCCGTTTTGGTTGTATGGCAATCTTATCGGCGATCCTGAGCTGCGTGGGCACCAGCTCCAGAGCACACACTACCGCCTCTTCGTCTCCTTGCGCGCCGGCGTGTACCACGCCTTTCAAGCGTCCCCATACGACTACGTTTCCTCCGGCAATGATCTCCGCTCCAGGATTGACATCTCCGACCACGACCACGTGGCCCGCATAAGAGATCTTGAAACCGGAGCGCAAAGTCCGATGAACCAGCACCGCGCTTTCTCCCGTGAGGTTGGTATCGAGGGGACGAATTCGAGCGGGTCTGGGCGTGGCGCAGACAGGCGCGTGGCCATACCCAACGTCTGCGCCGTCTGCGCTGTGGTCGGCGAATTACTGATCACCGCCCATAGAGCGATGCCTCGATCCGAAAGGACGTCGCGCAAGGTGCTCAGCTCGACGGCGTGCAGGATCTGGTTGCCAACGTCCAGGGCCAACCGCGCTCCCTGAAAAAAGCCGGCCTGTTCTTCGATGTGGGCAAGGAGAGCCTTATGCAGCTCCTCCCAGGAGCCTTCGCCAAGGGTAACCAGCAAGCCCTCGCGGATGCCTTTGATCTGTATCGCCGAGCGCGTTTCTTCAACCATCAGAGCTGTCTTCCATCAAGGTATCGATCACCGGATATACATAAGCAATCAAAAGGTTGCGATCGTTCGTTTACCCGTACGTGCGATTATAGCAGAACTTTTGTTCCCACACAAACAGCCTTCCCTGCGGAAGGCTCGCTTACTGTCCACCGGTGCTATCCATACTCTTGAGCTGGAAATAAGCGTCCATGACCTGCCTGACGATAGGCGCAGACACCGTTGCGCCTTCCTGGCCGTGGTAGACGAAGGCCACCACGGCGATCTCCGGGTTATCAAAGGGCGCATAACCGATGTACCAGGCGTGGGAAGGCCAGTTGCCGGGGCTGCACAGGTTCTGCGCTTGAGCCAGGTTATCGCAATACTCGGCGGTTCCCGTCTTGCCGGCGGAGGTATAGGGCGCGTCCTGGAACACCGTATAAGCCGTGCCGGTGGGGTCTGAGGTCACCATGTGAAGCCCTTGCTGGAGCTCTTTCACCACCCAGGGAGCGACGGTCTTCATTTCGCCGGTTTGATTGCCGTTTTCATCGAACACGTGGATCAGCGGCGTTTGGGTGATATCCCACACCATTTCGGGCTTGAAAGGCTTGATCACGTGGCCCTGGTTGTCGAGGATATCTTTCACCAGGGTAGGCTTCATCATCTTGCCGTCATTGGCGATCGTAGCAATCGACATCAACACCTGCAAAGGGGTAGCCAAAACGTATCCCTGTCCGATGGTCGAGATATAGGTGTCTCCGGTCGACCAGTTCTCGCCGACGTTGAGACGCTTCCAGGTGGGGTCAGGGATCAAGCCTGAGGCCTCGCCCGGCAGCTCGATGCCGGTTGCCCGGTTATAGCCCAGGGCTTTGGCATATTCAGACAAGCGCCAGATGCCCAGGCCGCCGTTGGGAACCTCCTCCTGATATCCGCCGCCGACTTTGTAGAAATACACGTCACAGGATTCGGCCACACCGTGCAGGAAATCCACCATGCCGTGGCCGCCGCCCGTGTCCTTATAGATCCAGCACACGTAATCCCTGGGCGTGCCGGGATCATTGGCGTAATACTTTTCCAGGATGGTGATCTTTCCCGGGTCGTTAACCTTGTAATCCGGCGTGACCACGCCCTCGTTGAGAATGCCGATGGAGGCGGCCAGCTTGAACACGGAGCCCGGCGGGTGCTCCGCCGAGACGGCGTTATTGAACAGCGGCCGGTTTGGGTCGTTCTTGAGCTGCTGGTAATAATAATCCGGGATGACGCGCGCCATGCGGTTATTTTCATACGTAGGGTAGGATACCAACGCCAGGATTTCACCCGTTTTGGGGTTCATGGCGATGACTACCCCGTTGGTCATCTGGTTATTGTTCAAGTAAGTGTTCCAATAATTGATCTCGTTCACCAGGGCCGTTTGCGCCGCCGCTTGCAGCCGGGTGTCGATGGTCAGCCTCACGTTCTCCCCCGGGATGGGCTGCAGCGGGGTGGTCAGATCCTGAATGACCTGGCCGGCCACGTCCACTTCTACCTGGCGCTCACCATTCTTCCCCCCCAGGATATCTTGCAGGGTATTCTCGACGCCGGCATATCCAACCTTGTCGCGGCCCGGCACAAAGCCCTGGGCCTGGTATTGAGCCTCCAGAGAAGCCGGAACAGGCCCCAGGAACCCGACGATTTCGGCTGTCAGCGAGCCGGTTGGATACTGGCGGATCGGCTCGATCTCGATACTGACGCCGGGCCAGTCGTGCCCCTCTTCCTGGATCTTCATGGCCGTCGCCTCGTCGACGTTGCACTTGATTTCCACCGGCGAATAAGGCGCGTTGGTATCCCCAATGACCACGATCTGCGTGATTCCAAGGTCGGTAGCGCAAGGGGTGAAGTTCTTCACCGACTTATCGCTGGTATCCCCGTTCGACACGGGGACGCCGATCAAAGCCGACAGCCCTCTGTAGATCTGCTGTACGGCGCCATCATCGTCGGGGAGCAAAGCCGGGGTGATGACCACGTTATAAGAAGGGGCATTGCTGGCCAGGATGAAATTGTTGCGGTCGTAGATGATGCCGCGCGTGGTCTGAAGGCTGATCGTCTGGGTTCGATTGTCATTAGCGCGGGCCAAATAGCCAGCGCCCTGGATGATCTGCAAGCTAAACAGGCGGATGACGAAATAGCCAAAAACTCCGGCAATCGCCAGATAGATCAAAACAATCCGCCATAGCTCGAAATTGGATCGATTCGTCTTAGGTTGGTTCATACTTCTAACTCCATGGGATAAAGCACTTCGGAGAGGTCCTTTATCACTGCATAAACCGGTATTGCCAATACCAGATTCAACAACGCGCTGGGAAGGGTGATCAAGTTCAGGCTTTCCTGGATAGGAAGAGGATCGCCGCTAAAGCGCAGCACCACGATGGATAAGGCATGCATGAGGAGGGTGCCAATGAAAGCAGCCACGAACATAGCCAGGATGGGCGTCTGCCAGACGTGCCTTTGTAAGATGCGCGCTACCAGGGTCACCGCCAGATAACCGATCAACGGTGAGTAGAAGGGCAGGGCAGAAACGAAGCTGACCATGACCCCGGCGATGACCGCCCAGGTCCAGGCGGTGGTCACTCTCTCCTGTAAGCTCCAGGCAACCAGGGTCAGCATGACGATATCCGCAGTCCCATACAGCAATGGCAGCCGACTGACTACTGCTGTCTGCAAAATGACTAATAGTCCAAAGAGGGGGATTCCTAACAGGCCAATCACGTTGATCTCAAGGACTGGAAGTGGGAATAAGCGGAGTGACGTCAGAGGGCGTGAAGTTGGTGATCACCAACACCGCCTTCAGGCCCGCAAAGTCTACCACCGGTTGAACCGAAGCTTCCTGAAAAAGCGCATTTTCAGGGCTGTTGACGCTGACTACCTGGCCGACGAACAGGTTGGCAGGGAAATTTCCGCCCAGCCCGGAGGTCAAGACCACGTCGCCGCTCTCGACTTTCAGGTCCCTGGGGGATCAATTGCAGGGTAAGATCGCCCGTTATCGAGCCTTCCAGGATGACTTCCCGTTGTGAAGACTGCAAACGTACGTTCACCGAGGAGCCCGGGTCGGTGATGAGCTGCACGCGCGCAGCGCTGGCGGTCACGGCATCGATGCGGCCCACCAGGCCCTGCTGCGTGACGACCGGCATCCCATGGCGCAAGCCGTCATCGGAGCCGTGATCGATGATGATGTAACGCAGAAACGGGTTAGGGTCTCTTCCAATGACTGCGCTGGCCACGTATTGATTCTCGGGGCGAGCCCGCGCGAAATCCAGCAAGGCATACAGCACTTGCGCGTCGCTGATTTGTTGCTGCAATTGGACGATTTGGGCTTGCAACTGGGAGACTTCGGATTGAAGGTCGGCGTTCTGTTGGCGAAGGCTGGCAACATCTCGGGGCGCAGTGACGAAGTCGTAAAGAGCCATGTAACGGCTGGATAGCCAACTTTGGGCTGCTACCAGGGGATTGAGAGTTGTTCGAAAGATGGGGCTTAGATAACCACCCAACGCCAAAGCTAACAGGCCAACGATGACCAATACGAGCGTGGCCGTCCGTAGCACTCGGGGGGATGTGAAGTTCATAATTTAAGATCTATAAAGGTTCATGCTTGCAATTGATCGTTGCGCTGGCGAACGACCAATCTTTAACGATTACTGTTACGGTCCAACCCGACCAGGTACCGGCTGAAAGTATCCAGGTCCTCCAGGATCATGCCGGCCCCGCGGGCCACGCAGGTCATCGGGTCCTCGGCCACCCACACCCGCAGGTGAAGCTCGTGGCTCAAACGGTCTGCCAATCCCTGCAAGAGAGCCCCGCCGCCCGCCAGACAGATGCCCGATTCGAGCAAGTCGGCTACGATCTCCGGCGGGGCCTCGTCCAGGGCATCCTTGATTGTATCAATAATTACCTGAATTGAGCCGGCCAATCCCTCACGAACTTCAACCGAAGAGACTTCCACCGCATCCGGCAGGCCTGACACCAGGTTCCTGCCCCTCACGATCATCGTCTTCTCTTCGGCCAGGGGATAAGCCGAGCCGATGGTCATTTTTACCTGCTCACCCATGCGCTCGCCGATAAAAAGGTTGTACTTGTTGCGAATGTACAGGATGACGTCCTGATCCAGCTCGTCGCCGGCTACTCTCAGCGAGCGCGAGACCACGATCCCGCCCATGGAGATGGCGGCCACCTCAGTCGTTCCGCCGCCGATGTCCACGATCATGCTCCCGCGCACTTCAGAGACCGGCAAACCGGCGCCAAGAGCGGCCGCCCGCGGCTCTTCGATCAGGTACGCTTCGCGTGCTCCGGCCGCCATGGCGGCATCGTACACGGCTCTCTTTTCTACCTCGGTGGCGCCCGAAGGGATACCGATGACGACGCGTGGCCTGGGAAGCGGCACGATACTTTGCTGGTGCGCCTTGCCGATGAAATATTCCAGCATCGCCTGAGTGATCTCGAATTCCGAGATCACGCCATCCCGCAGGGGCCGGATCGCCACGACGTTGGCCGGCGTGCGTCCAACCATCTCTTTGGCTTGCGCTCCAATAGCCAGAGGCCGGCGCGATCTCTTGTCGATGGCTACCCAGGAAGGCTCATTGATGACAATGCCCTTTCCGCGTACATGCACCAGGGTGTTCGCAGTTCCGAGATCAATGCCTATATCAAGCGAGAATAACCCCAGCAGCCAGTTAAGGGGATTTACTGCCAAGATAGTCTCCTTAGAGTAATGTGTGAAGGCATGTACAATTGAGCCTGTATCGTGCGCGTATTATACCATACACCCCAATCAAGCCTGGGCGGAGCCGACGCGGTTGCGTAGCACGCCCAGGCGCTCTACTTCCAGCTCCACCTGGTCTCCCGGCGCGAGCCAGGGTCCTTTTCCCTCCGTGAGCTCCAACAGGCATCCCGTTCCAATCGCCCCGGAGCAAATCACGTCACCCGGCAGCAAATAAGAAATCCTTGGAAGCCTGAGCGATCATCTCGCCGAACGAATAATGCAGCTCCCTCCAATTTCCGCGCGAGCGCTCCACGCCGTTTACCCGGGCCGTCATGGCCAGGTCGTAAACCCCCGGGCGGCCGGCCTGGCAATAGGCGATCTCCTCCGGCGTCACCATCCAGGGCCCCAGGGAGAGGGCTGTATCTTTGGCTTTTGCGATTCCCAGTCCCATTTTCATCTCTGTGGATTGGACATCGCGGGCCGTCCAGCCGTTCGCAATCGTATAGCCTGCGATGAAATCCGCCGCTTCCTCTGCCGGGATATTCTTGCCTGCCTTGCCCAGGATACAGGCAATCTGAAGCTCGAAATCGAGCTCGTGGCTATACGAAGGGACGTAGATGGTTTGATGCGGCCCATAGACTGCGTTGGGGTTGAGGAAGGTAAAAACCGGGGCCTGGAGCCATTCTTCCGGAAAATCGCGCTTCAAGGCCGCGTACAGAGCGCGCGCGTGTGCCTCGAAGGCGTAAAAGCTGCGCAGGCTGGTGGGGTGCAGCAGGGGCGGGAAGAGCACGATTTCCTCGAGCGCATATCCGACCCGGCTGCGATTGGCCCCTTTCAGACGGGTCAGCTCCCCCGATTTGCCGGCCAGGGCTTCTACCAGGTTAGCCACATAGCCCCAACTTTCCACGTCGGATTGGAGCAGCTCCGGCAGGCTATCCGGCAGGTACTCGGATGGAATGCCGAGCGCGCCTTGGGTCCAGGACTGGGCGGCCTTCAGGTCGACCACCACATCGTCGACCAAAGCGCCGAAGAGCAGACGGCGACTATCAGAAGGCAAGACGAAACTGAGCAAACGCATGGCAGGCTCACTCCTGAAGATCAACGTAGATGCGCTTATTGATCTTCCCTTTACTCTTGTAATCCACGATGTGCATTTGCCCAACCTCAGAGGTATTGTGCACGTGGGTGCCGCCGTCCGCCTGCAAATCCAGGCCCTCGATCTCGACCGTGCGCACTTGCTGGATTCCCTCGGGCAACAGGTTGATCTTCGTGCGGATCAGGTCGGGGATGCGGAAGGCCTCTTCGCGGGGCAGGATGCGCACGTGGATGTCACGCGCCTGGGCCACCTCCGCGTTGATGGCCGCCTCGATCACGTCGATCAGCTCTCTTTGCAGATTCTCGAACTCGAAATCCATGCGCCCGTGCAACGGCTCCATGTCCCCGCCGGTCACCTGCGCGCCGTAATCGCGGAAGACCACCCCGCACAGGATGTGCATGGCCGTGTGCGTGCGCATCAGCCGGTAGCGGCGCTGCCAATCCAGCGCGCCGGCCACCGGGGCTCCCACGGAGGGAAGCTGCGCGTCCCCGCCGATGAAATGGTAGACCTCGTCACCCACCTTCTTCACCCGCCCAACCGGATACACCTGGCCTCCGGCGGTAATCGTCCCCAGGTCGCACAACTGGCCGCCGCCCCCGGGATAGAAGGCGCTGCGATCCAGAATGACCGCACGCTCATCCAGGCTGACCCCGGAAACCGTCGCGTCAAAATCTTTCAGGTAGCTATCCGTTTGATAAAGCAGTTCAGTCGCCATACCCATCACCTCGAATTATTTTTTAGCCGGCTTCATTTTCATTCCACCAACCCCGCGGAGCAGCGTTCCCCTCTCCGCCGTTTTCCAAAGCCAGCTTGAGATCGTCTTTGTTGGCCACCCGGATCACCCGCACGCCCCTCTCGGCCAGGCGCGCGGCCAGCTCAGCAGTGCCTTCGCGCCCGCCAAAAGACGCAGCGTCCAGGAGAATGACCACCGGGTGCATATCACGCTGCTCCAGCACCTCGACCACCTGGACAATGCTCGGCTGGATCGAGGGGGTGATCAGGATCACCGTGCTCCCTCGCGGCAGGTAGCTCACCTCAGCCGTGACCAATCCCAGCAGCGGCAGGTCGCCTTCTCCCTGCAAGAAGGCCATGGTTTCCAACATCTTGGCCATCTGGCGCTCGCCGCGCTCGGCAGGCAAGACCGAGAAGACCTGCCCCGCGCTGGCCAGCCCCACGGCCTGCCCCTGGCGGATGAAGAAATTCCCCACGGACACGGCGATACTGACGGCGTATTCCATGGTCGAGGACGGCAAAGTCACTTCGGGATGTTGGCGCCACAGCCACAGCTTGTCGATGTTTTGGGGAACCGTCTCGTCAGGCGAAGCGGCCTGGGCTGCTTTATAGGCATCCACAAAGATCCATACGTCCGCCTGGGGATCCTGCTCGAACTCCTTGACCATCAAATCGTCCCGCCGGGCCGTGCTGGGCCAATGGATGCGGTTGAGCGCGTCGCCGGGCACGTACTCGCGCACCCCGGCCGCGTAGGGAGTGGTCTCCAGGGTGCGCCGCCTCAAAGCCCGCCCGCCGGGCAGCAACCCCGGCGGGGCCGGGAAGGATTGCAAGATCACCATGTGCGGGATGACCAGGAGAGGATTCCTGGGCGGGGAACTCCTTGCTGATGGAAAACAGCCCGAACAAGTCTCCCGAAGTCAGCACCGTCGGACCCAAATTGTATAGGCCGCGATGGCTCAACCAACTGTAAGCCAGGTAGGAGCGCTGTTGGTGGGCGCCGATCCAGGTCAGGACTCTCGATCCGGAGGTACCGGGCAAATTCGAGGTATCCCGCACCTCGATCCACAAGCTCGGCAGAGAGCTGGCGTTGGTCAGCTCGAAGCCCTCTTCGAAGATTTCTCCGACCTGTTGCCGCAGGGTGCGCGCGCGGCGCTGCGCCGTCATACCGCGCAGGGATAAGCCCGTCCAGGCCGCGCTGCTGGCCAACAACAGCCCCCACACGTAAATCAACCGGTAGTAGATGGGCGAGCCATAGATGGCGGCCCCGAAGATGCTGGCTGCCAGCAAGAGTAGCACGACCCAAAATGTTTGCCGAACTTTCATGCTTACTTTTCGCTCGCGCTCAAATCTCCGCCCGGCACGGGCAGCTTATTGAGGATCTCCTGGACGATCTTTTCAGAGCTAAGGCTGCGCAGGCGCGCCGATGGGCTGACGACCATGCGATGCGCCAGGACGGGTAAGGCCAGTGCCTTGATGTCGTCCGGAAGGATGTAGTCCCTCCCCAGCATGGCTGCCCTGGCCTGCCCGGCCCGGAACAAGCCCAGGCTGCCGCGCGGGCTCGATCCCAGGTAGACGTCCTCGTGCTCGCGCGTCTTGCGGGTCAGCTCGACCATGTAGCGCTTGATCTCCGGAGCGACGTATACCTGCTTGATCATCTCCTGCACCTTCTTGAGCTCGTCCAGCTCGACCACGATCTCCAGAGACTCGATCGGGTGGTGCAATTGCTGAAGCTCCAGGATGTTGATCTCGTCGCTCATATTGGGGTATCCCAGCCGGATGCGCATCAGGAAGCGATCCAATTGAGCTTCGGGCAGGGGGAAGGTGCCTTCGTACTCGATAGGGTTCTGGGTGGCCAGCACGAGGAAAGGCGAAGGCAGCACGTGGGTCACCCCGTCTACGGTAATCTGCCTTTCCTCCATGGCCTCCAATAACGCCGATTGGGTCTTGGGGGTAGCCCGGTTGATCTCATCCGCCAGCAAGATCTGGGTCATCAGCGGGCCGGGACGGAACTCGAATTGGCGGGTGATTTGGTTGAAGATCGAGACGCCGGTCACGTCGCTGGGAAGCATATCCGGCGTAAATTGAATGCGGCTGAACGTACAGCCCAACGAGCGCGCCAGGCTGCGCGCCAGCATGGTCTTCCCGACCCCAGGCACATCTTCGATCAATAAATGGCCCTGACACAATAATCCAATGACCGTCAGCTCAACCGTCTGGCGTTTCCCCACGATGACCTTCTCAAGGTTCGCCGCCAGGCGTTCTGCAAAGGATTGGATACTAGCGACTTCTAAATCCATTGAAGATGCTCCTCATACCCAGATGATCTGTCTCTGTGCAACTTTATCAGTTATCTGATTTTACGCCTGGATTGGGGGTCCTCTTTGATAGTTTGCGCCAGATTACCAGCGCTGCAAGTCCTAACCAGACCGATCCACTGATCGCCGCTCCAAGGTAGAACGAGGTCGGGCGATAGATCCATTCGATTGTATGCGTTCCAGCCGGTACCGCCACTGCCCGGAACAAATAATCCGCGCGCAAGATTGACGCAGGCTTGCCATCGATAGAAACAACCCACCCTGGATACCAGACGTCTGCCATTTCCAACCAGCCCGTAGCGTCTGACTCCACCTGTACCACCACTCGATTTGAATCTTCCTCCATTATACGTGTTTTTGCCTGAGAGGAGAGGGCGCAAGGCTGGAGGTTTTCCCCGGGATTTCCCCCTTCCAGGATGATGCGGCCGGATTCCTGGGCGTCTCCGGAAAAACGCTGGAGCGCCTTGTTCCAGGCGTCGTTTCCGTCACTGGCGAAGTCCGCGCAGGTGAACCAGCTCAGGCGGCTGGCACCCGCCACCGGCTCGAAGCGCACCCCGTACGCATAGCGGTCGTCGATCTGCTCTGTAGCGCCCACGTCCATGGCCGCCAGCATGGCCGAGCGAACCCGGAAATCGGCAACCTCCAAATAATCCGTCCAGCGCGCGTAACGCCCCGGCACCAACGGGTCGAAATTATTGGCCGAGGGAATCCCATCCAGCATATTGCCATCCGGCAGGTAAACGTCCCGCAGATCCTGCCAGCCTTCATAGGGATGAAAGCTGTCGAACTGGAAGAAGCGCACGAACTTGATGTGCTGCTCGTCCCCCTGGGACAGATACAGCCGGCCCCCGGCAAGCTGCGCGGAGACTTCCGCCTGCGTGGTGGCGGCCTGGGTGTACAACGCCTGCCCGACTCCGGGGTTGAGGCCCCAACCGGCCACCAACAGGTCGGCGCACACCAGGAGCACCACTCCCCCGAACCAGGCCCTCGGTGGGTTCGTCCCGGCTTCTTTAGGAGCCGTCAGGCTGAGGACGCCCACGCCCAGCCCCCAGAACCCGGCGATAGCCGTAGCGCGGATGAAGGTAACGTCGACGCCGCGCAGAAAATACCAGCCCAAGCCGGCCCCAAGGCTGACGGCGACCGCCCCGGCAGTCGCCAGGCGCGTCCAATACAATCCCTTGCCGCCTGGGCGGCGCCAGGCCGAGACGCCCAAACCGGCCAATAACGCCAGGGCAAATTCCGCCCAGAGCGTGAAGCGTGCCGGCGCCTGGAACAGGGCAAAAGTGGGAACGTGGTGATACAGGAACGGGAAAATGGGCGTGTTCTTTCCCAGGGCCAGCAAGAAGGCCACCAGAATGACGCTGCCCAGGAAGCCGATCAGCCGTTTGTCCTTCGGCTGGTGCGCGGGGGATCGCCTGGAAAATAGCCCGATCAAAGCCGAAAAGGCCAGGATCGCCGGCAACAGCCCCACATAGATGGCATCTTCCCAGTAGTTGTTGGCCGTCACCCAATAATTTCCCTGGGCGGGGTTGCCGAAGAAATCGGGCGCGAGCAACGTGATGAGTTGCCAGGGCCAGAAAGAATAATTCACCGCCATAGTGTAGTCCACTGCCGACGAGCGCTGCGATTGAAGCAGGTACTCGGCGGTGGGCAGGAGCTGCACGGCAGCCAAGCCCGTCCCGATCAGCACGGGAGCGGCCAGTTGTACCAGCGAAACGGCCATCGTCCGCCATCCGCCGTTGCGCCAGCCCCAGAAGGCCACCCAGGCAGCCAGCAACAACAGCGTGTACCAGGCCGTCTGGGCGTGCCCGGCCAGCAACTGCAAGCCGATACACAGCGCCAGCGGCAGGATGCGCAGGAAGTAGGGGCGCCGGCTCTCCCCTACGCCATCGCGGGGGAAAGGCGCGATCGCCGCGGAAGCCAGGAGGATCCAGGGCAGCCAGGCCACGGCGGCGTTTATGCTCAGGAAGCCCGCCCGAGCCACCAGATATCCGCACAGCGAGAAAGCCAGGCCGCTGACGATGCGCGCCAGAGGCCCCATCCCCAGGCGCCGGGCCAGCAGCCAGGTGCCCCAGCCGGCCCAGGCCAGGTGCAAAGCCACCAGCAGCGCCTGGCCCCAGGCCAGCCAGCCAATTCCACCCACCGCCGCCAGGGCGAACTGCAACCAGTTGGGTGGGTAGAACAACGCGGATTGGTAATTGGCGATCAGCGGAGCGCCCATCCCCACCAGCGGGTTCCACAAGGGCAACTGTCCGCTCTTCAAAGCCTCCCAGGCGGCCATGCGCCAGGGCACGAATTGAAGGTAAGGCGTCCCCCAGAACAGGGCCTGGCCGGTGAACAAAACCGGGGCCAAAAGCGCCAGGGGCGCCAGCCAGATAGGAAGCAATTCTATCGAAAACGCCCGTCTGCTCTGCGCACGATTTCATGCTCACCTCACCGGCGGGTCCACTTCCAAGAGGTCGTATTCCCCGGCTTCTCCGACGCTGCGCAAGAAGCTCGCCTGGCGCGGATCCCAACTGCCCAGGGCCCGCTCCGCCGGCCCCCACAGGACGAAGCTCACGTCATTTTCGCCGAGGATCGCCATTCTCTCAGCTTGCGGCGTAGCCGGGTCGAAGAACGCGGCCGCCTGGGGGTCGATTTGATCGAAATTGGCCGTCTCTACCGTGTGGCCGGTCACCACTCGCACTGTAGCCCAGGCCGGCAGGGCGTTGCCGGTCGGGTACGCCGCCAGCACCACGTCGAATTTCTGCGCCTTAGCCGCGATCTGTTCGAAGGCAGCCACCTCTTGCGTGGGGACGAAGACTGGTTCTTGCGGATTGGCCGCCGCCAGGAAGGCCATCAGCAGAATCACCAGCGTGGAAGGAAAGACGACCGCATAATAAGGCGCGAAGCGCTTGAAGGCCGCCGGCAGCGCGGCGCCTTCCCCCTCCCGCTCCCAATAGCTCACCGCCAGCACGCAGAAGGCCACCCAGACGCCCTCCGCCAGCCGGCGCTGCATGATGAAGGGCGCGTAGACCATAATCGGAAGCGCCACCAGCCAGCCCACGGGCAGCCAGAAGGCCCATTCCCCCCGGCGCAGGAATTTGACCGCTCCCAGCGCGATCAACGGCAGCAGCCAACCGTAAGCGAATAAATAATGCAGCGGGTTGGGCGAGTAGATCTTGTTTTGCGCCGCCCAGCCCTTTAGATAGGCGTCCAGTTGGAAGGACAGCAGGCTGTACAGGAAGAACGGCAGCACCAGCAGCCCCGCCCAAAAGGGCAATTTGAAGACGCTCAGCAGGCCGGCGAGGGTAGGTGTCTCCACCTTGCGAGCCAGCCTCCACAGGAGGGTAAAGCCCAGATGGATACCGATGATCGCAAACAACAGCGCAGCCGTCACGGGCTGGGCGATCCAGGTGGCAATGCCGATCAGGGCCAGCCCAAGGATGCGCTTCACCTCCTCAAGGCGGAAAGAGAAGAAGGCTTTCAGGCCGCCTTCCCCCGGGCGAGCGGAGTTCTCCATCGCCGGGATGCCCCTTAAATACAGCAGCAGGCCTCCCAATAGCCCGGCGCGCGCCAGGCACAGGTGCGGCAGCCCAAACAGCTCCAGGAATCCGAAGGTCTCGGGAGAATAGATGTCCAGGGGAATCGAGCCGAAGACCATGCCGCCGTTGAACATCAGCAGCACCCAGCCCAGCCCCCCGCCCAGAATTGCCAGGGCCAGGGCCAGGCGGCGCAGCTTTACCTGGTCGACGAAAAAAGCGATGAACTCATAGGTCACCAGGATGGCCAGCATCCCGGCGACAATGCGAAACAGATGGAAGAGCGCCACCAACTGCTCGTGAAGGCCCGGCGCCGAGGCCAATTTTCCCAACAAGAGGTAAGGCAGAAAAACCAACGCGCCGTTTTGAGGCAGGGTCGAATAAGGCGAGCGGAACAACCAGGCCCCGGCCGCCCCGGTCAACATCTTGGCAATGTAAGAGTTGCCATCCTCCACCCCGATGATGAATCCGGTGAAACGCCAATCGGCGCCCTGGCTGGCATAGCCAAGCACGTAAGGCAAGGTGGTCGCTAACATGACCACTGCGGCGAAGTACACCACCCAATGTCTTTCCCCAGACTTAACCATAACGCTTTTTCCCTCCCAGATAAAGGTTGTTAATGATCCATCCCGCCCAGGCAAGCATCCCCAGCCCCAGGCCAACGTACACGGACCAGGGGCGAAATACGAACTCGACCGAATGCTCCCCCACCGTAAGCTCTACTCCGCGCAAGACGCCCGCTACCGTCTGGATGTGCGCCGGCCGCCCGTCCACGCTGACCTGCCAGCCGGGGTAAGCCACTTCCGAGAGCACCAACAGCCCCGGGCCGCTCGCCCGCACGGTGATCCTGTCCGGCGCGTAGGAACTGATCTCCACGTCGCGAACGTCCTGGCCGAGCAGGCTCCCCGGCGGCTGCAGCCAGGCGCGCGGCAAGGCGGCCAGGTTCTCATAGATACGGGTCTGCCCGATTTGGGCGCGCAACACCAGGTTATCCACCGAAAGGTCGTAAGCCGCCACGACGAAGCGCACGTTGAGCAATCCCAGCGCCGTAGGATCGGGGCGGTAATCCCGGTTGTCCTCAGCCGGATCTCCATTCCTATAAGGCGGCAGAGTGACGCTATAACCTTGCGCGGGGACTCCACTGGCGGTCCCCATGAAGGCCACGTAAGAGGTGATCTGCAATGGGTCGATGCCGTCCGCGAGCTGTAAGCCGTGCAGGGCCGCCGTCTGTTGCGGAAGGCTATACGAAGGCGAATAGATGCGGTACAGGCCGGGATAGTTTCCAAAATAATCGGCCACCCCGGCGTCTTCGGAGAGGGCCTCTTGAGCGGAGCGCGGCTGCATGGACAGCCAATCCACGCTCCCCAGGTTTAGCAGGCAAATCAGCAGGATGCCCGCCGACCAGACACCCCCCGGCACGACCTGCTTCAGGCGCAAGATACACCACACGGCTGCCAGAGGAACGAAAATGGCCGCCAGCGCGAAGTTAAGCGGAAGGTTCCTTTTGGAGGAAGAACAGTCCGCCCACCAGGAGCAGGACGCCGGCCGCCAGCGCGCTCAGCGCCAGGCCAGGATCGATCCTGATTTTTCGTTTTATAGAGCTCCATTCGATCAGCGTCTGCGCGCCATAGGCGGACAGCACGGCGAAGGCCGTTCCGGCGACGAACAGCGCGCGGGAGGGCACCCGCAGCAGATCCAGGCCGGGCAGGTTGGCCAGCAGCGGCAGGAAGGGGATGGCCGAGCCAAGGGAATACACCAGGCTCAGCAGCGCCGCCCATATCCAGAATTTCGCCGGAGGTTTGCCGCGCGCATCGAGCAGGACGACCACGAACAGCACCAGGCCTACCGCCCCCGGATAGAGAATCCACTCGGCGTAGCCCCGCGGGTCGGGGACGATCAGCCCCAACAAGCGCGAAGGCGGCAGGGAGAGGGTAAAGGCTTCCGCAGGGGTCAGGCCGGCGCGCGTCGAGAGGCGCGAGAACTCCAGCAAGGGAAGCAGCAGGGGCGCCGCCAGCGCCACGGCCAGCGCCACCTGCCCCAAAGCGTAGGCGGCGAAGCGGGCCAGGCGCCCAGCCAGGGAGGAAGCCTCTCCCGGCCTGCTCTCGAAGAGATTCCGCCGGGCCAGGGCGTAGAACAGCCACACCAGGCCGGCGAAGGCCGCCCAGCGCACGTCCGCCAGGGCAATCACCCCCAGGAGGACCCCGGACAGGCCTCTCCAGCGCTGCCCGCTTCCGGCGCGAATGCGCCGGTTTTCGGCCCGCAACAGCCAGGGCGTCCAGGCGACCGCGTAGACCAGGGTCATGTGGCCGGCGGCAAAATGCGAGATCAGCTTGGGCATGGCTTCGAAGGCCACCGCCCCCAGAAGCGCGGGCAGCGGGGACAATTCCTCGGATTTCAGGTAGACGTACATGCCCACCCCGCCCCACAGGAGGTGGAGCAGGATAGCCAGGTTGAATCCCAGGGGCGCCGGAAGCAAGATCCCCAACCAGCCGGGAGGATACCACAGGCCGGATAAGGGGTCGGCGGCAAAGGGGTACCCGCTCAGGATCGTATCCGACCAGAACGGCAGCCGGTGCCATTCGAGCAGCGCCTGCTTGAGGAAGACTGCATTGGGAGTATGGCTGATCAAGAGGTCAGAATAGGCAGCGCCTGGCTGGTAGATGAAGCTGGTCAGGTTGGGGAGCAACAGCAGCAAAGGGAGGAGCAACAGCCAGGCCATGGATCGATTTTCAGCGTCAATGCGGCGCGGCAAAGATCGCCACGCCTTCTGAGGAGTAAACCTCGCTCCAGCCCAGGGCCGGAGGAGCGCCGCCCAGGGCAGTCTCACGCGGGCCCCAGAAAAGGTAGCTTACGTCATTTTGCAGGAGATAGGCGCTTCTTTCCGCGGAAGCCCCCCGGCCCTCGATATAATCCGTCACGGCCTGCTCATTGGCAGCGGCATCCACCGTCTCGAAGGGGTGGCCATATAGCACCCGCCGGCCGGTATAAGCCGGGATCAGGGTGCCCGTCTCAGGCGCGGCCAGGACGACCGCCGAAGGCGGCGTGTTCTGCGCCAGCCATTGGAAGGCGTCGGCCTCCCCTCGGGTCAGGTAGATGGCCGGGTCGCGCGCCTGAATACCGCTCCAGGCCGCCAACAGGATGACCAGCGTGGTTGGGAGGACGGCCACGAACAGGCCGAAAACCAGCAGCCGGTAGCGCTTCACCTGCGCCCCAGCCAGGGCAGCCACTCCCAGCCCGGCCAAACCGGCCAGGGGCACGTACAGCCCGGTGATGAAACGCCGCTGCAAGCTGAAAGGCACGTACAGCAGAGCGATCCCCGCTACCGCCCACACCAGGAGCAGACGCCCGGATTGGCTCTTACTCTTCAGCAGGGCCACCGCCCCAGGGATCGCCAGCAGCAAGGCCGGAGAAAAGGCCAGCAACAAGTCCCACAGCGGCGGGGAAGGAGTGACATTCTGGGCGTTCCAATTAGCCAGGGCCGGGTTGACGCGCGTCAGCCACACATCGTAAATCAAAATCGGCCCGCCGAAAACGGCTAACAGAGCCAATTTCTGCCAGTCGAGCCGCCGGGTTTCGGCCCACTTCCACAGGGCCAGGCCTCCCAGAATCACGCCGGTGATCACGACCCCAAAAGGCAAGAGCAGCGCCAGGAGCAAGGCGAGTAACCCGAAGCGCAGCGCCTTCCAGAGGGTGAAAGGCTCCACCGGAAACATACACAACCATAAGACGAGAGCGATTGCCAGGGGGAAGTGCGGGTTGGCGTAGATCGACAAGAATGGATAAGCCTCCGCCACCCACAGGTCGGAGGTCAGCGCGCCAAAGGGAATCCCCAGCCAGCCCAGGCCCAGGCCCAGCCCGGAAAGGACGAAAGCCAGCCAGGCGACGCGCTCGTCCTCGATCTGCGAGCGGAAAAACCTTTCCAGCGAAAAAAGCAGAAATCCCCCGGCCAGGATGCGCGCGGCGTGAAATATGAAGATCAGCGACAGGCCGCTCCAGCGCGCCACGTGGCCGAGGAAGAGATAGAATAGGAAGAGGTAGGAACCCGCCCCAGGCTCCGCCGTATAGGGCAGGGTGAACTGCCAGGAACCTTGCCAGCCCTGGTACATTTTCGCCAGGTAAGAATTCCCGTCGATCGGGTTGAGCAGGAAGCCCCCAAACACATTTCCGGGGCCAGCCGAGGCAGCCGCAATCCCGTAAGGTAGGATGGCCAGCAGCAATACGAACGCGATGAAACTACCTGTACGCAATTTTTTCATAACCGGGCCTGAATAAAGTATACTTGAGAAACAAGCGTCAGGCAACAAATTGATTCGCCTGGCACTTGCCATTCCATCCAACCGCCTCTATAATCTTTGATATGAGCCAGACACTGGACCTTTACCGCCTGCAATTGATCGACAGCCAACGAGACCAGATCGCTTCCCGCCTAGCCGAAATCGAGCGTATTCTAGCCGAAGACCGGGACCTGGCTTGCGCCCAGGCCCAGGTGAACGCAGCCGTGCAAGCCAACCAGGCAGCCAACAAGCGGCTCCGCCTGGCGGAAGAAAGCGTACACGCCCAACACATCAAGATCGAGCAGAGCGAAGCCACCCTGTACGGCGGGAAGGTCAAAAGCCCCAAGGAGCTGCAAGACTTGCAGAATGAAGTCGCCTCCCTGAAGAAATACCTGGGAACGCTGGAGGATACGCAGCTCGAAGCCATGCTGGCCCTCGAAGAGACCGAAGAGCAACACAAAGTTGAGCTTGCCAATCTCGAGGAAGTCCAGGCGCTGGTTGCCCGCAAGCACGGCGACCTGAACAGCGAGCAGGCCAGGTTGAAGAAGAATATGGAACGGCTTGACGCCGAACACAAGGCCACCCTGCCTTCCATCCAAGCCGACGTGCTGGAACTTTACGAAAAGCTGCGCCAGCAGCGCCACGGCCTGGCCGTCGCTAACGTGGTGGATAAAACCTGCGAGGCTTGCGGAACGACCCTTACTCCTTCTTCCTGGCAGGCAGCGCGCTCCCCACACCAAATCAGCCGATGCCCCACTTGTGGGAGAATCTTGTACGCAGAGTAATCATGCCGGCATTCCTGCGCGACTTTCATCTCGACCGATTATCCTTCTGGCTGGGTTTTCTGGCAGCCACCTTGTTCTGGTGGCTGATCCGTTACCTGAGGGGCTATTGGCCGCAGGTGAAGACCACCGTACAGGCGCAGGTCAAAGCCATGCGCTTCCGGGGCAACGTGGTGGTCGACCAACGCCTGCGCCGCGAGATTCTGCGCTACGCCCAGGGAGCGCACCTCTCTTCCATGCTGTTTTCGCTAGACGAAATCCTCATCGAGCCAAGGCTGATCGCCCCGCCCCCGCGCATCGAGCCGGAAGCCCCCCCGCCGCCTGAGAACGCCGCTGCCAGCGCAGTTCCCTACCTCCCAGACTGGCCCGAAGTGGCAGCTCAATTTGGCGCGCCCACCCTCAGCCTGCCGCAGGCATTGCAGGGAGGCGCCAGGATTGCCGTGATTGGAGCGCCCGGCAGCGGCAAAACCGTGGCCCTGGCGCATCTGGCCTCGCTATTGGCCCGCCGCCACGCCAAGGCCGGAGAGCTGGCGGAGCTGTTCCCCATTTACCTCCACGTACACAACCTGGTGCTGGAAGAAGAAGGGCGCAAAGACTTGCTCAGCCCGATCATCGGCGCCCTGGGGATGTACGCGCCCATGCTCATCCTGCCCCAGGTGCCCGGCTTCGTGCGCTCCGTCGTCAACCAGGACCAGGCGCTATTGCTCCTGGACGGCCTGGATGAGCTCCCACCGCCCCAGTTGCTGGACGTCAGCGATTACCTCGCCAGACTGACCAAAGCATTCCCGCGCCTGCGCGTGATCCTGGCCGGCTCATCGGAATACCTGGATGGATTGGCCGCAGCGGGCTTCGTCCCCCTGGCGGTGGCGCCCTTATCGGAACGCCAGCGGAAAGAATTCATCTCGCGGTGGGGGAAACTGTGGGAGCGCCTGATCATTCCGGACATCCTCAATAAAGAGGGCGAAAAGCCGGTGGAGAGCGCCATTTTGAACCGCTGGATGACGACCGACCGCCAACCGTTGTCTCCATTGGAATTGACCCTGGACTTGTGGAGCCTGTACGCCGGCGACGTACGCGGGCCGGCTTCGGTAGACGGGATAGAAGCTTACCTCCAACGGCTGCTTCCCAATTCCAAGAAGAGATCGGCGCTGGAGCGCCTGGCGTTGCAGATGACCCTGGCAGCGCAATCTTGCGTCAACCCCGCCAATTTCGCCTCTCTGCTGGCGGATCTGGAGCATACGGACGCACGCGAAGGGGAAGCGTTGCTCAGCTCGGAGAGCCAGGCCGGTCCCCAACCGGACGAAACTCCCGAAGCTTCCTCCTCCGGCAAGGAGGCCCTGCGCCGCATCAACCGCATTCCGGAGAGCAACGGGCTGATCGTGGAGTATTCCGGCGGGCGCATCGGCTTCGTCCATCCCGTCATCGCCGGCTACCTGGCCGGGAAGGCGCTGTCGGACGCCAACAGCCTGCAAACGCTCGTCTTGCAGTCCGGCTGGGTGGGGAAGTCTACGGCCCTGCATTATCGCTCGGTGTGGGAAGAGAGCACTACAATCATCAACCTGTTGCTGCTGGACGATGACGAGCTGTTATACAAGGAATTATTCCTGGCTGCCCGCTGGCTCAAAGATGGCCCGCCCGGCGCCCGCTGGCGCATCCCCATCATGCGCCAGCTCCTGGAAATCCTGCAGAGGGAAGATCTGCCGCTGGGAGCCAGAGGGCGCGCGCTGGCAGCCTTCGCCTTATCCAACGATCCCAGCGTCTCTACCCTCTTCCGCCAGCTTCTGGGCGCTCCTTCCGCCGCCGTGCGCCAGCTTGCCGCCCTGGGCTGTGGCATGATTCAGGATGGCCAGGCGCTCAATCCACTGGTGGCCCTGCTTTCTGACCCGGTCACCCCGGTGCGGCAGGCAGCCTGCCTGGCGCTGGTCAACCTGGGCGCCCCCAATGCCATCCAAACCCTGCAAGAGTCGCTTCTGCAAGGCGACGAGATCCTGCGCGGGGCGGCAGCCGAGGCCCTTGCCAACCACCCGGAAACCGGCCAGCAGATCTTACAGGAGTACTGGACTTCCGAGGATTTGCTCACGCGCCGGGCGGTCGTCTCGGGCCTCTCCCAGGTAAGCGCGCCCTGGTCGGTGGAGATCCTGGAGAAGATGCGCATCGAGGACGGACAATGGGTGGTGCGCAATGCCGCCTCTCAAGCGCTCGAGGAGCTCCAAGGCCCCAATCCGTATATCCCCCACCCGCTGCCCCCGCCTTCTCAGTCCCCCTGGTTGATCACCTTCGCCAGCAAAGGCGGCTCGGGGATCGTCGCCGGCGATCTGGCCATCGAAATGTTGTTGAGCGCCTTGCAATCGGGAACGGAAGAGGAGCGCATCGCCGCCCTGGATTACCTATGCCTGTACCCTCGTGAGAATACCCTCAAGGCCATGCTCGCCGCTCTGTCGACCTCAGAGGGCAGGCTGCGCGAGAGAGCTTATGCCGCCCTGTGGCTGGCTACCTTGAGCGGCGCGAAACTGCCCGCGTTCCAAATGCCAGTCTGAGAAAACTCTCGCCACGGAGGCGCAGAGGACACAGAGGATTCCTATCGAAAGAGAAAAACTCTGTGGTCTCTGTGCCTCCGTGGCGAATCAAAGCCACCCGGAAATCACGCCATCTCTGCCCGCAGAAGCCGGCTCAGGCGAGGTGGGCGAGGATGCGCTCCTGGAGCGCGGCCAAATCCATGTCCATGACCGTAATCAGCTTATCCCGCCCGGTTTGCCCGGCGACGATCTCGATCCTGGAGGCCGGCACTTTGAGCACGTCTGAGAGGAACTGCACCAGGGCCTCATTGGCCTGGCCCTCCACAGGAGGCGCAGTGAGGCGGATCTTCACGGTGCCGTCGTTCAGAATCTCGGTAATCTCGTTACGGCTGGAGCGCGGGGTGACGCGCACTGCCAGGGCAGCGCCCTTCTCGCCATCGTGCAAATGGAACTTTCGAGGAGACATTTTAGCTTATCCTATGGTCAGCAGGAAACGCACGAGGATACTTTCGATCACCTGCACCAGGATGATCAGGATGATGGGGCTGAAATCCAGGCCGCCCGCCGTGGGCAATATCCTGCGAATCGGGGCGAGCATGGGATAGACCAGGCGGTCTAAAGTCTCTCGCACGGGATTATAAGGCGACATAAAGAATGACAGAACGGCGTCAGCCACTACGATCAGCGTGATGACTTGCGCTGCAATTTGAATGAAACTGATCAGAATACCCATAGATGCATGAACCCCTTCTCCAGTAGCTCCAGATTAATTTTATGGCCTCGGGCCGAGAATAGCCTGGCCAACTCGCACGATGGTCGCGCCTTCCTGGATGGCCACCTCAAAGTCGGCGCTGGTGCCCATGGATAGTTCTCTCAAATCCACCCCGGGGAGCTGCACGGACAGGTAATCGCGCAGCGCCGCCAGCCTCCTGAAGTAAGGCCGAGACTGTTCCGGGTGCGGAAATAGCGGCGGCATGGTCATCAGCCCGACCACCTTCAAATGCGCCAGAGGAAGGATGCGAGCGATCTCCGGCAAAAGCGCTGGCCATTGCGCCTGGTCTGCCGCTTTCCACCCGGATTTACTCTCCTCTTCCCCGATATTGAGCTCCAACAAGACCGGCAACGTGCGCCCTGCCTCCCCGGCAAAGCGATCCAGGCGCTCCGCCAGCTTTACACTATCCAGCGAATGCACCCAATCGAAGTGCTGCCCAATCAGGCCGGCCTTGCGGCTTTGCACGTGCCCGATCATGTGCCATTCTACACCTTTTTCAGCGGAGAGCGCCAGAATTTTGGGGAGAGCTTCTTCCGCGTAGTTCTCCCCCAGCCAGCGCGCGCCCGCTTCGACCGCCGCCCGAATCGTCTCGACGGGCTGCTTCTTGGTGACCACCACCAGGCGCACCGCGTCTCCGCGCCGCCCGCTGTCCCTGGCAGCGCGCTCCATGCGCTCCAGAATGTGCTCGTAATTCGCTCGAATGTCCACTTGAACCTGTGTGCTCATCTCCCCGCCCTTTATTGCCCAGAATTAAGCGTCCGGCTTCAGCGCCAGGATCGCTCCGAAGCGGCCTGTACGCCCCTTCTCTCCCCGGTGAGAATACCAATCTTCCGGGTGGCAGGCCGTGCACAGGCCGGATAGCTCGACGTGCCGCACTCCCGCCTGGCTCAGCACCAGGCGGTTAGCCGCCCACAGGTCGAAGTGCAGGTTGCCGTTCTGCTCCTGGCCGGGCTTCAGCAGCTCCGGCGCGTCCTCGCCAAAGGCGGCTCTCACTTGCTCGACCACTTCAGGGCCCACCGGGTAATGCTCCACGCAGATCGACGGACCAATACCCGCCAGCACGTCGGCCGGCCTGGTCCCGTAGCGGGCCTGCAGCGCCTGGACGGCAGCTAAAGCCGTCTTGCGCACCGTTCCCTGCCAGCCGGCGTGCACCAATCCCACCACCTTGCGAACCGGGTCCGCCAGGAAGATCGGGACGCAATCCGCAAAGCGCATGTAGAGGGAGACGGCGGGCTTATCCGTCAGGATGGCGTCCGCCTTGAGATAAGGCTCCGACAGAGGCCGCGGCCGGTCGGTACACGCCACCTCCGTGCCGTGCACCTGCCAGACGTCGTAAAGCGAATCCGGCGGGCGGTCGACGGCCGCGAAGGAGCGCAAGCGGTTTTCCCTCACGTTGGCCAGCTCATCGCCGATCGATCCGCCTACGTTCAAGGAATCCCAGGGGGCAGGGCTGACCCCTCCCCGCCGGGTAAAGACCGCCTGCACCAGGCGCATGTTCTCGAAGATCTCGAAATGATAATATCGCAGTGATTCGGATTGAGTGAATGGCATCTTACACAAACCCGCGAGCGCTCAGGCCCGGCTTTCCTGGCGCACGACCGCGATCTTATGGGTCAGCAAACGACGCGTCTCCACCATGGATTGCTCGATGAAAGGATAACCATACCAGGCCGTGGAAAAGCCAAACAGGAAGCCGGTGAGCGTTCGCAATAAAGGCGTGCTCTCTCGCATGGGAAGCCAGGGGATCCCGTTCAGTTGCATGAGGGAGGGAAGCTGGGAAAATCCATCGATTGCGATGGGAATGATGCCGATAGCAATCCACAGGTACCAGGGCAGCGAAGGCAGCTTGCGCCCGGTGGCCGCAAAGATCAGCCCAAACAGCAAGATCGAGCCGTAAATGGCTACGTCACGCTCGCACAGGGCCACCTTATAACCCAGCGTAGAGTTCCCGATGAAATTCCTGGCGGCAATCGTGTCGGTGCCGCTCAGGCCGGTGGCCTGCTCGTAAGGAACCAGCCCAGACACGTCTGCCAGCGCGCGTGGATAAGCCGGCTGCTCCCCAAACAGGAACCAGGAGCGGAAGGCGAACTGGTGGCAAAAGGGGCTGTAAACCTTATAGATGACGTTCGCGACCCCATCCACCTGGTATTCCATCAAGACCGGCGCCAGGAACGGCAGCCCGAAATAGAGCAAGAGCAGCCCGTTGAACAAGAACATGTAATGGTTGGCCAGCCAATACGAAAAGCGGTCGGTCTTCGTCAGGCTGTGCCCGCGCTGGAGCTTGGCCAGATAGGTCTGGTCGCCCACTTTTTCCAGGTGCGCGTGGCGATCCTGGGCGGCGCCCAGGGCGGCCTGCAAATCCTGGCGCGTAAACGGCGTGCGCAAGCGATATGGGCCGATCTCCACCACGGGTAGCTGGCCGTAGGTTTGCAGCAGATCCGGGTCCCGATCCGCCTCCACCACCACCAGCTTATGGGGAATGACCGTCTGTAGGCTTTCGAGGTCCTGTTTCGCCTGGTCGCAAGCGGGGCAATCTTTCCGGTTGTATAAGGTTACCGTTATCAAGCTTTCACTCCGATCGCCGTTAAATACTGCCTCAAATCGTCTTCCGTCAAAGAGCCGATGAAGATCTCCCGGATGTTCCCTTCCCGGTCTACGAACACCGAAGTCGGAAAGCCATAGATGCCGTATAGCGCGGAAACCTGGATGTCCGGATCCAGCAGGACAGGGAAGGTCATACCCATTTGATCGACGAAAGCTTTGACGGTATCGTCAGATTCGCCGTAATTTACGCCCAGGATGACCAGGTCCGGCTGATAACGCCGGTAGGCATCCTCCAACAGCGGCTCTTCCTCTTGACAGGGCGTGCACCAGCTCGCCCAGAAATTGATCAGGACCGGCTTGCCCTGGTAATCGCTGAGACGAATCTGTTTCCCGTTCAGCGCCGTCAGCTCGAAATCGTCCGCCAGAGCGCCTGCGGCGGGTATGGCCGGCTGGCTGGTGCCCACCGCCTCGTAGGATGGGTTATGCATGCCCGGACCGTTCAGGATCAACAAGCCTATGGCCAGCCCCAGGGCAAAGCCGCCGACTAACAACAGGATTACTTTCCACTTCAAGGGACGCCTCTACAGACCCAGATCCACGAAGAAGCCAAAGCGCGCCAGTTGCTCGAAAGTGCCCAGGAAAAGCATGGCGCCCACGGCGATCAATACCACTCCCATAGCGATCTCGACGTAGTGCATGACGTTATGGTACTTGCGCAACACGGTGGTGACCCACCCAATGCCCAGGGCCGCCAGCAGGAAGGGAATAGCCATTCCGGCGGAATAGGAGGTCAACAGGCTCACCCCCTTGGAGATCGAGCCGCCGTTCAGGGCCAGGGTCAGGATCGCGCCCAGCACCGGGCCGACGCACGGCGACCAGCCCGCCGAAAAGAAAACCCCCAGCAGCAGCGAGGAGAAGTATCCCCGGCGCTGGTCCATTTCGCTCTGCGGGCGCAGGTCGTATTCCAGAAAGGGGATGCGCAAAATGCCGACCATGTGCAGGCCGAACAAAATCACCACGACCCCGCCGATCTTCGCCAACCAGGTACGCACGTCGTAAAGCATCCCGCCCAGGGCAGACACGGCCACGCCTAGCAGGACGAACACGAGGCTGAAGCCCAGCACGAACGCGACCCCGTGGCTGAGCGTCACCCAGCGCCGGTTTTGCGCTCCGGCTCCGGAAGCCGCCAGGGACCTGCCACTCAAATAGCCCACGTAAGCGGGCACCAGAGAAAAAACACACGGCGATAAGAAAGAAGCCAGGCCGGCTAAAAATGCCAGACCGATGGAAACATCCATACGGGGATCCTTTTCATGAAGCGGGTTGGATTGGGGTCGAGGTTCGATTCCCGTTGCAACAAGGTGGGCTCTATTCGATGACTTTGACGGTCGTGCCGCCCGGCATTTGCACGGTCACATCGCCGGGGTCATAGGTAACCTGCGGGAGAGTCCAACGGAAGACCCACTTGGCATCCTCCGGACTGGCGTTCACACAACCGTGCGAGCGCACCACGCCAAAATCGTTGTGCCAGAAGGTAGAATGGATGGCGACTCCTTCGCCTGAGAAGAGCGAGGTCCAGGCGATACCGGGCAGGTCGTAGCCCGCGCCGGTCGTGCCGCCAATCATGTGGATGGAGATCAGCTTGCGCCAGATGGGATGGGGGCCGAGCGGCGTCGCCCAGTTATCCACCGGGTTGCCCTCGGCGTCCCACTTTCCTCCCGAAGAGATGAGGCAGTAATGGACTTCGCTGTTTCCCTCGAAGCAGGACATGGTTTGGTGGGTCACGTCCACCTCGATGCGCTTCTGCTCCACGTCCGGGTGGATAGGCGTCAGATCATCGTCCGTCAGGGGGCGGAACGCCTCCGCCGCGGCCCAAAAGATGTCTCCCAGGCCATATTTTTCGTTGACGCGATACAACACCTGGCCACTGCTGTTGGTCGTCACCTGATCGATCCACAGGATCTGGCTGTAATACAGGCGCGGCATGGGGGTGTTCTTCAGCCAGGGCGACCTGGCCGGCGGGTTGTCCAAATACACGTCTACGTAGGGAACGGACACTTCGGCCCACATTCCCTGTCCCAAATCCGAAGAGGATGGCAGATTGGTTACCGGCTGATTCGGGTGGTTTTGCACCGGCTGCAAACTGGGAGCGTAGATATAGCCCTGGGGCGTTTCCACCCAGCGGCGGTTGACCCGCCCTTGCGGCACGTCTCCCACCACCTCGCGCAGCCAGGGTAAGACGGCGTCTTCATACAGGACTCCCGCCGAGGCGCTGTCCACAGACGGGGTCAGTCTCAAATCGACTTTGCCGACGCACACACGCCCCAACCGGTCTGCCTGCGGGAAGACGGGCGCCTGGGGCAGCGCCCTCAACATCGGGCGGAACGCCAGGGAGCCCACCCCCAGGGCGGCAATTTTCAAGAAATCACGCCGAGAAATTGGTCTTTGAGCTTTCATTCCGCTAAAGATAATCGCAAATCACCTAAATGTCAACACATCCTTTTTAGTTCCGGGCGCTGCGCGCCAGCGCCCCCTCCGCCACCAGCGCGTGAACGGCCTCGATCTCCGGACCCCACCAGGCGTCTCCCGGGCGATAAGGCACCTTCTCGCGCACCCGCTGATAGGCCGCCGCCACTCCCCTTCCCATGCAGGCGCCGGGGGTTTGGCGCAGGCGCAGGTCCAGCGCCCTGGCTGCGGTGTAGATTTCGATGGCCAGCACGTGGGTGGTATTTTCAATGATCTGCCGCGCGTGACGCGCCGCCGTCATCGAGTTGGCGTTGTGGTCTTCCTGCTCGCCTGAAGTAGGCAGCGAATGCACCGAATCGGGAGTTGCCAGGGTTTGGTTCTCCAGCACCAGGGAAGCGGCCGTGTATTGAGGCATCATCAGCCCGGAGTTCAGCCCGGCGGCCCCCGGCTCATCCACCAGCATGGGCGGAAGGCCGCCGTTGAGCTTGCCATCCGTCAAACGGAAGATGCGCCGCTCCGAGATTGCGCCCAGCTCGGCCAGCGCGATTCCCAGGTAGTCCATGCCCAGGCCCACCGGCTCGCCGTGGAAATTCCCGCCGGAGAGAGCCTCGCCGGCCCCAAATAACAGCGGGTTGTCCGTGGCCGCATTGATCTCGCGCTCGATGATGCCTTGCACGAAGCCCAACGTGTCTCGCACCGCACCCTGCACCTGGGGGGCGCAGCGCAGCGAATAGGCATCCTGCACGCGCCTGGCCGCATCCACCAGGGTGCTCCCGGCAGTCAGCTCGCGGACCTGCGCAGCGGTGACCATTTGCCCGGCCTGGCCGCGAACAGCGTGGAGCCGGGGGTCGAAGGCCGCCGAAGAACCCTCTACGGCTTCGAGGCTCATCGCCAGAGCGATTTCGGCAGACTCGACCAGGTTGGCCGCATCAAAGACGCACAACGCCGCAATGGCCGCCGAAAAGGTAGCGCCGTTGCTCAATGCCAGCCCTTCCTTGGCCGTCAGCTTGATGCGCGGCAAGCCCGCCGCAGCCATGGCGGCTTTCCCGCTCATCGACTGGCCCCGAAATTCAGCCCACCCCGAATCTTCTTCGCGATCCTGCGCATCGGTCGTGAAGACCAACGCCAGGTGAGACAGCGGGCTGAGATCTCCGGAAGATCCCAACGATCCTTGCGAAGGCACCACCGGGGTCACGCCGGCGTTGAGCATGTCTACTATCGTCTGCACGACTTCCAGGCGCACCCCCGAATAGCCCTTCGCCAGGGTA
The DNA here is from genome assembly GCA_963702935.1 of uncultured Chloroflexia bacterium. Taxonomy (GTDB): domain Bacteria; phylum Chloroflexota; class Anaerolineae; order Anaerolineales; family Anaerolineaceae; genus DAOTWA01. Next base: position 3,679,364 of record OY969772.1, on the reverse strand, counting down.
TTGGCCCGCACCAGCATGGCCGCCCGCACGATCTCAGCGGGAAGGGCCGCTCCCGTTCCCACGGCATGGCTGAGGATCAGGTTGCGGCTCAGAGTGGCCGCGTCTTTGCGGGGGATGCGCCGCTCGGCGAAGATGCCGAAGCCCGTGTTGATTCCATACACGGGCGCGTCGGATTTGACGATCTCGTCGATCCACTGGTGAGCCCGGTTTACCGCCTCTTGAGCAGAGCCTGCCAATTCGACGACCTCTCCATCACGAGCAACAGCCACAACTTGCGCCAGGGTCAGGTGGTTCCCATCGATTTGCATGCTGGTCTCCTCATTCCTCTAAAACAAAAAGCTGCCCAGGAGGACAGCTACGAGTGGGACGGTAACATTATCGATATCTGCGTACGGAAGAGACTCGATCGCGGCGCCGGCCAGTGCGATGAGGGTGACCGGCAGTAAATACCTGCTCCACGGCCCCGGAAAGACCCCCGCCAGCGCATAAGCGCCCAGCACCAGCATGGCAAAGACCCACCCGCCGATCAGCATCGAGAGGGTGCCCCCCCAGGATTTTCGGGACGACCAGGAAAGGGTTCTGATGCCGAAACGTTTCCCCACCACGTCCGCCAGACCGTCTCCGCCGCACAGAAGCATCAAGGCCACGATCCCAATGGGAGAATCGCGCCAGTAAAAGATGGTCAAGATTACAAAAACGATGCCGTAAAAGAGGGGGCCTTTCAGGATTTCGCGCGGGTCGCCGCTGCGGGACATGGCCTCCACCGCCTCCGGATCGCGCATGATCCCCAACCCCACCAGGGCAAACTGGGCCGTGATCGCCAGGGGCACCAGCGCCGCCAGGAAACGGGCGGAGGGAACATTCCTGAAAAGCAGCCAGCACAAAACGAAAAGGGGGCCGGTGCCCATGTGAATGATCTTGCGACTCAATGGAGCGCTGATCCAGCCCCGATGAGCTATAAAATTGTTCACTCGCAGCCAGATCAAAGCCAGCCCCAAGGTAATCAGGAGCGCGATGAAGTTATTAGAAAGCATTCTCCCGTCCGTGACGCTGGCGGGCCGTTTCGCGCTCCATATCGCGTTTGGCAATTTCGTCGCGCTTGTCGTACAGCTTCTTGCCTTTGGCCAGGGCAATTTCGATCTTCGCCCGGCCGTCCTTGAGATAGACGCGTACCGGAACCACCGTCACGCCTTTCAGGCGGACGGCGTCCCACATCTCGCGGATCTCCTTGCGATGGAGCAGCAGCCGGCGTGGGCGGAGCGGATCGTGGTTGAAGCGGCTGGCCGGGTCGTAAGGCGCGATGTGCGCGTTGACCAGCCAGGCCTCCTTGCCGTCGATGCGAACGTAAGCTTCGGCCAGGCTCATCTGGCCGGCTCTCACCGATTTGATCTCACTGCCCTGCAGGGATAACCCGGCCTCGAAATGCTCCAGCAAGAAAAAATCGAAGCCGGCTTTGCGGTTGGTCGAAACGACTTTGATACCCATGTTTTCATTTTAATGTTCTATAGCCAGGATGGCAAGGTAAAAACCACCCCACTAATGCAGGATCTTGCTCAGGAAAGCCTGGGTGCGCGGCTCGCGCGGATGGGCAAACAGCTCCTCTGGGGTCGTATCCTCGATGATGCGCCCCTCGTCCATGAACAGGATGCGGTCCGCGGCAGCCCGCGCGAACCCCATCTCGTGGGAAACCACGACCATGGTGATCTCGTTCGCCAGCTCTTTCATCACGTCCAGCACCTCGCCGATCATCTCGGGATCCAGGGCGGAAGTCGGCTCGTCGAACAGCATCAGGCTGGGCTTCATCGCCAGCGCGCGCGCAATGGCGATGCGTTGTTGCTGGCCGCCGGACAACTGGTTCGGGTAGCTGCCCTGCTTGTCCAGGAGTTCCAACCCGCTCCAAAAGGCGCATTGCGTCTGTTTCGGCCTCCCGGCGCGGAATTTTACGCACGCGCACAGGCGCCTCCATGATATTTTCCAGCGCGGTCAGGTGTGGAAAAAGGTTGAAGCGTTGAAAGACCATCCCGATCTCGGCGCGCTGCTGGGCAATGTTCCTTTCGGAGTCCTCCACCAGGCGGCCTCCGCGATCTTGATAGCCGATCATGTGGCCGTACACGTACAGATGGCCGCTGTCGATCTTTTCCAGATGGTTGATACAGCGCAGGAAAGTGCTCTTCCCGGAGCCTGAAGGACCGATGATAACGACGACTTCGTTCTTGTGAACTTCCAGATCGATGTCTTTGAGCACGTGCAACGAGCCGAAATGCTTGTTGATCTTTTCGGCCTTCACAATGATGGTGCTGTCGATCGAATGGCTTGGATGTGCGACTGGATTAGACATTTTCCCCTCACCTGGCGGCAAATAAGCGTTGAAGCATGCCGGGATTCTTTTCCAGGGCTTTGCGCTCACCCAGACCGGCCTCGATACGCGATTGGATCAACGACCAGACCGTGGTCAGGAATAAATAATACATCGACGCAACGATGAACAGCTCAAAGGGCTTGAAAACCCGGGCGTTGATCTGGTTGAATCCATAGAATAATTCACCGGCAGAGATCACTTCCGCCAGCGAAGTGGTCTTCATCATATTATTGAACTCGTTGCCCAGCGGAGGAATGATCACCTTGGTCGCCTGGGGAAGGACGATGCGGCGCATGGCCAGGCCGTAAGGCATCCCCAGGGATTTGGCGGCCTCCATCTGCCCGGGGTCGATCGATTCGATCCCCGCCCGGACGATCTCGGCCATGTAAGCGCCTTCGTTGATCGCCAGGGCCACCGTGGCCGCCTGGATCGCACCCGATATGGTGACAGGACCGATGATGATCGCCGGGAAATCGAAAATATGCGTCACACCCAGTCCAAAATAGAGCAGCGCCATCTGCACGAGCAGGGGAGTGCCGCGGAAATACCAGATGTATGCGTCCGCGATGGCGCGTAGTGGTCTCACTTTAGACATCTTGCCCAGGGCGGCGAAAAGCCCCAGCAAGACGCCCAGGGCCTGGGCAATCACGCTGACGACCACCGTGACGATCAGGCCATTACGGATCAATGGGTTTTGAAAAGCGGTGGGCGGCCACAAGTATTGCCAAAATAAAGCCCAGTCGAAATGATACATAAGCTTCCTCGTGTAGTCAGTTTGGATTCACACCCTTCTGTTGAAGGGCAGAATTGTCCTACAGCTCCATCCTTGCCTAAGAGTTATAAGGGTGGGCCGGCCAATTTGAGGTCTTCGGCCGGCCCACCGGTTGCTCGAACCAGTCTGCTAAATTACACTCACAATTTCTGGGGGTAGCCTCAGTCGTTCCGGGGGTTACCCCTGGTCAGTCCGGGAGTTATTGGCTCACCGCGCTATCGGAAAGATTCCACTTCTGCAAGATATTGGCGTACGTGCCGTCGGACATCATGCTCTTCAAAGCAGTCTGCACCGCCTGGCCCAGGGGCGTGAGCGGAGCATTGGTGCAGTCGGTCTGGCCGCATGGCACGCTGATGCCTTCATTGATGGGCTGCAAGATGTCGCCCGCCAACTGGAACTGGTCGGGGTGCTGGACGGTATAGTAAGCCGCCACCGGCGAATCGGTGAAGTAGGCCACCACCTTATCGGATTGGAGCTGCTGCAAAGCATCTGTGTCCTTCTGGGTGACCACCGTGTCGATGGGCTGCTTGCCGGCCTTGGTGCAGTCCTGGGTCAGGCCGCCGCTGGTGGCGTAGTCGCCGGTGCCTTGCAGGTAATCGGCTTCAGTCGTGCCGCTCTCAGCCGCTACGGACTGGCCGCACAGGTCGGTAGGCCCGGTGATATTGTGCGGGTTGCCCTTCAAAACCACAAAGGACTGCCCGGCCTTGAAATAAGGGATCATACTGACCTGCTTCTGGCGATCGGCGGTGATGTTCTGGGCGGAGATAATGATATCGCACTTGCCGCTGGTGACGGCGGCAATGATGGTGTCGAACACGCTGTTGACGAATTCGACCTGCAAGCCGAGGCGGGTGGCGATCTCCGTGCCGACGTCGATATCCAGACCCTGCGGGTTGCCGTTCTCGTCAAAGAATTCCTGCGGAGGGTAAGGAAAATCCGTACAGATCAGGAGCTTTCCCTTTTGCACGACGGCATCCGGCGCCAACTGGGCGACGGGAGTGGGCATCGCGGGCGTCTCCGTCGCGGGCACGGCTGTAGGCGCAGCCGTAGGCATCACTTCCGTAGGCATAACTTCTGTTGTGGGTGCAACAGAGACGGAAGTAGGGGCCGCCGTTGGCGTGCTGGCAGGCGCACACGCGGCGGCTACCAACGCGATCAATACGACCATACTTAACGCACGTAAGGTTTTCATGGGCTCTTCTTCTCCAATCGAAATAATGGCAAAACCCTAACACATCAGGATTTCGCAGATGAATTTTATCAATTATAGGCCAATTTAATGAGATTACAATCACGCAATTTTGCGATTTTTAAATATCGCCTGTTTTCACCCTATCCCGCCGGTGGGCAAAGGGCCTTGAAGCGCCGTTCAGGATGTGCTTCCTTCGTCCGGCAAAGTGGATCTTCCCCAACGCAAGATAGACGCCCCCGCGAAGAGACGAATCACCGCGAACAGGAACAACGAGATGGACAGACCCGTCAGACCGGCGACGAATGGCCCCACCAGAGACCCAATGAGGATAGCGGCATTCAGAGCAAGGTTGTACCAGGCCAGGTGCGCAGGGCGATCGTGCGGTGGAACATTCTCGAGCAGGTAATTATACAAAGCTCCGCCGGCCAGCGACCAGGCCAGCCCCCCAACCGCCGAAGTAACCACGAATAAACCGACCCCATGCGTTATGGCCAACAAAGCAGGATAAAACGCCATCAACGTCGCGCCCACGCCGGTGACGACCCTGTTCCCGTAACGCGAGCTCCAGCGAGCCAGTTGGGTGGAACCGATGAAAACAACCGCGTAAAAAACAGCGCTGCCAATGCCGATCATCTGGTCGGAGAAGTGCAAGGCGTCCACGAGGTAAATCGTGAAGACCGCCACGGGAAAGTACTGCGCCAGGTGAAAGAAAAAAAGGAGCATCACCAGCCTGCCAAACGGCCCCTTCAATACCGCAAAGCGCAGCATTTCCGCATTCAGGAAGCGCACACGCGCGCGCTTGTTGGAAATGGGCAGGCCACCCGGAGCGCTGAGAGCCTCGGGGGGCCCATTGCCATGGCCCGCCTGGCCGGAATCGGTATGCCGGTAAACCGACCATAGATGGAAGCTGCTCATCATGGCGCCTAAAAAGCCGAGCGCAAAAACCACCTGATATCCAACCGGAAAATGCAGGCTGACTAATAGATATCCCGAAAGCAGAGAGGTGAGCGTCGTCGTAACCGCAAAAGCAGCGTTGCGTACGCCCGCCACGTAACCGCGCCACTCCGGGGGCACCGCCTCGGCGAACAGAGCATTGAAGCCCACCGAAAGGGCCGTCCCCGGAATACTCATCAGCAGGGTCGTGGCGATGATGGCCCAGATTTGACTCTGCGAAGCGAACAACCAGGGCAACGGCACCCACAATAGATAAAAGATGCGGTAATAGATCGAGGTCCAAAAAACTGCGCTGCCCGTCTTGCGTTGAGCCAGCCACCTCCCGGCCGGTAAGGCAAACAACAGGTTGACGATGGCCGGCGCAGCATTGATCAGCCCGATTTGCTGTCCGTCGCCCCCCAGCCGGGCCGCATAAATCGCGATATACGCCATGGAGCTGCCGGATAATACCCCGAACCAGGTAATGTCCAGGTAGAGATGGAAGAAGGTGGAGCGATATTCAGCGGGAACGGGCTGGCGCGGCCTCAATAAAGTTCGCAGAGAATTCATCAGCGCTATTGTAACCACGATTCGGAAAACGACAAGATAATTGGCCGCTTACTGATGAGCCAGAACACGGCTGGATAATCCATAGCCCCGCTTAGAGTATAATCGTGGAAGCATATCTTTTTAGGATCGGGGAGTAAACGATGGACATTGCTCTGGCATTAGGGGGAGGAGGTGTCAAAGGCATCGCCCATGTTGGCGTCATCCACTGCCTGGAAAACGCCGGGTACCACATCCGGGCAGTCGCCGGCACCAGCGCAGGAGGATTGATCGGCGGCCTGTATGCAGCCGGCTATGGCCCGCAGGAAATGGAGCGCATTCTCTTGGGCATCGACCAGTCCAGGATGTTCGGGCGCAAGCGGGAGGATGGCCCCTCTTTGCTCGGCCTCAGCGGGCTGAAGGATCTGTTGAGCGGCCTGCTGGACGGCAAGGCTTTCAGCGATCTCAAGATTCCGCTGGCGGTCACGGCCGTGGACGTAAAAACCGGCCAGGAGATCATCTTGCACCACGGGAAAGTCCTGGAGGCCATTTTTGCCTCTTCCGCCGTACCGGGGGTATTCCCACCGGTGAAGATCGGCGCGATTACGCTCATGGACGGCGGCGTGCTGGACCCCGTTCCGGTCAGCGTGGCGCGCTGGCTGGCTCCTAACCTGCCTATCGTGGCGGTGGCGCTGGCTGCCCCTCCGGAAGAATGGACAACTCAACCCCCTCCTTCCTTGCCCGTCCCAGGGCCTACCCAGTTGATCGAGAGAGTCTCGCGGCTGCGCCTGGCCCAGGCTTTCAATCTCTTTCTGCAATCCATCGAGTACTCGTCGAGGTTGATGGCAGAGCTCCGCCTCGAAACCGACCAGCCGGACGTGGTCGTTCGCCCGGAAGTAGCCGAAGTCGGTTGGTTAGACCGGGTAAACGTGGCAGAGCTCATCGAGCGGGGCGACCAGGCTGCCCAACTGGGGCTGCCCGATTTGAAGAAAGCGCTCTCCTGGTCAGGCCAGTTAGGGCGCCGCTTCCGGCGAGCTCCAAGCGACCAGAGGCTCCCTGCCTTCAAGCATGACCTCTAAGCGAGAGGATAGCCATCCGTTGGAAAAGCCAGGTGCCCATGGGACATGATTTACGCAAATATGCCCGTCAGACTAATTTCCGCTTGATCGCCGGCGGGCTGTTGTTGTTATTTGTGGTTGGCCTGGGTCTGATCTATTGGACCTATGGCGCCGGGGCCGCCGTGGTAGGCCTGCTATGTATGCTCGGTGGGCTGCTGCCCATCGTCCTGGTTGTTCTAATCTTTTGGGTAATGGATCAAATCATCAAACATGCCGACCCCAAGTGAGCCTTATTCCCTTCAACTGGACGAATGGGTGCTGCGCGTCCAACCGCCCGTGGCTGCGGACAATCCGCGCCTGCTGCTTTTGATCCACGGTTGGACCGGCGACGAAAACGTCATGTGGGTCTTTACTCGAAGGTTCCCGGCGGATTACTGGATCCTGGCCCCCCGCGCGCCGGTAGCCGCCCCCGGGGGCGGCTATGGGTGGCACCCGCACACGTCCGGGATAAGAACCGGCATCGATGATTTCAAGCCCGCCGTAGAGGGCCTAATGCGCTTGATCGACAGGTGGTCTGCGTCGCAAAACGTGGACGCCAGCACTTTCAGCCTGATCGGTTTCAGCCAGGGAACTGCGCTGTGCTACGCCCTCGCTTTGCTCCACCCCGCACGCGTCGAAAAGCTGGCCGGGTTGGCGGGCTTTCTGCCGGCCGGCGCCGAGACCCTGGCAAAGCCGGGCCTGCTGGAGGGAAAGCCAATTTACGTGGCCCATGGGAGCCAGGACGATACCGTGCCCGTGGAACGCGCCAGACAGGCCGTCGAGACACTGGAAAGGGCCGGCGCGAAAGTGACCTACTGCGAGGATCAGGTAGGTCACAAGCTCGGCGCAAATTGTCTGCGCGGGCTGGAAAGCTTCTATCGCTGATCTGTCAGGCGGGCTTAACGCCCGCGGATGAGGGAGATCAAGCCAAGGAATACTCCCAGGGAGCCCAAACCGATGATCACCAGCGCTATGGGGATGCCGCCCGGGTTAACGCTGGTGCCCGAAGCCGGGAAGGTGGGGACGACTAAGGGAGACGGGGGAGTAAAAGTAGGCAGACGCGTGGGAACCGCCGTGACGATGAACTGGGCTGCCAGGGTCGGGTCGATGGTGGCCGTGTAAAGCGGCGTAGGCGTGGGTGGAGGCTCGACGATAGGCAAATTGCCGGGGGTGAGCTTGACCAGGTAAGTATAGACCCAGCCCGTGCCGCCCGGTACGCCGGGATAGTCAACCAAAATCCAATCCCCTCCGGCAGAGCGCCCCTTCGCCACTACCGTCTGGCCAGGCAAGAGCACGCCTATCCTGGGGTAAAGCTGCCCCGGTCCGGAACGAACGTTGACCTGATCCTGCTCTTCCAGAACCGTGGCCAGCGGACCGGTGGGCGTGCCCGTGACGGTGGCCATCAGGGTGGGAGCTTGAGTGGCTTGTTGAACCGAATTCTGCGCGCTGGCGGAGGGTATCCGCCCAAGGCCGAAGGCAGCAGCCACAATGGCTACGAAAACAACGGGTCTCACCCAGCTACGATGCATTTCAACTCCTGGATTCTTTCCTCAAAATTTCGCAATCCGATTATAATCCACTCTATGGAACAGCGTATTTACCACGGCAACGTGACCCCTCAAGATTTCGCTCAAAACCTGATGGCGCATTTCAACCGTGGTAATTTGCGCGTCCAACAAATCGGCAGCGGGCCAAAGGTCGCCGTTCAAATTGCCACCAGCAACATGAGCTCTTCAGGGGGATTAACGGCCTTGAGCGTGACGCTACAATCGGTGGAAGATGGCGTCAACGTGCAGATTGGGAATCAGGCCTGGATGGGCATCGCCGCCAACCTGGGCATCACCGCTCTCTTCGCCTTGCGTAACCCGTTTTCTTTGATCGGACGGCTGGACGACGTCGCGCAGGATATCGAGAATTTACAGCTCAGCGACGAGGTCTGGAAGGTCATCGAGGCGACCGCTCGAGCAGCGAGCTCCACCCAGCAATTATCCGAGCGTTTGCGCCGGGTGAGCTGCGCATATTGCGGGACGGCTAACCCGGTGGGCGTATCCAACTGCGTCGCTTGTGGCGCGCCCCTCGGGAGCGTGCAGCCGGGCACCTGCCCCCGCTGTGGGTTCGTGGTAGCTCCCACAGAAAAGGTCTGCCCGAACTGCGGCCAGCCGGTTTAAGTCCCCCGCCCCCTTAGAAATCCATGTTGCGCCATTCCCGTCCGCCGCGGCGGATGAATTCGTCTACGCTCTCAGGTCCCCAGGTGCCGGCTTCATAAACCGGTAAATTGCGCACGGGCTGAGACTTCCAGGCATCTATAATGCCAGACGTGAAGGCCCAGGCGGAAGCCACCTCGTCGCTGCGCGTGAACAAGGTAGCGTCCCCCATGATACAGTCCAACAGCAAACGCTCGTAAGCTTCCGGAGGCTCATTCTTGAAGGACTCGGCGTAACTGAAATCCATTTTCACGGGGGTGATTTGATTCATGGGGCCGGGAGCTTTCGCCCCAAAACTCAAAGTGATGCCCTCGTCGGGCTGCAGCTTGAGCACGAGCACGTTGGGGGCGTCGCCGGCCATATTGTGCCAGCCAAACAGAGAAAGCGGCACCTGGCGAAACTGGATGGAGATCTCCGTCCACCGGCAAGGCAGGCGCTTGCCCGAGCGCAGGTAGAACGGCACGCCTGCCCAGCGCCAGTTGTCCACGAATACGCGGGCGGCCATAAAGGTTTCCGTCACAGAGGTGCCGGAGACGCCCGGCTCATCCTTATATCCCACCACGCGTTCATCATCCACCATTCCCGAGACGTACTGAGCGCGGAAGGTGTTGGCCAGCGCCTGGCTATCGCGCAAGGGACGCAAAGCCCGCAGCACTTTCACCTTTTCATCCCGCACCGCCTCGGCGTTGAAGGCTACCGGAGCCTCCATGGCCGTGAGGGTGAGGAGCTGCAAGAGGTGATTCTGGAACACGTCGCGGATGACGCCGGACGTTTCGTAATATCCCGCGCGCGTGCCGACCCCTTCCGTCTCGGAGACGGTGATCTGCACGTGATCCACGTAATGGCTGTTCCACAGCGGCTCGAAGATGCCGTTGGCGAAGCGAAAGACCAGGATATTCTGCACGGTCTCCTTGCCCAGGTAATGGTCGATACGGTAAAGCTGGTCTTCTTCGAAAACTCCGTGCACTTCTTTTTCGAGGGCCTGCGCAGAGGCCATATCCCGCCCATACGGTTTTTCGATGATGATCCGCCGCCAGCCTTTCTGCTGTGCGGCCAGTTTGTGCTTCCCGATCTGCTGGATGATCTCGGAGTAAGCATCCGGCGGGGTGGCCAGGTAAAACAGGCAGTTGCTGGTGCCGTGGGCATCGAGCAGAGAGGCCAGCTCGAGGTAACCTTCCGGGTCGTTGAAGTCAGCGCACACGTAGTGGGCGCTCTCTACCAGTTTTTCCAGGACGGCCTCATTCACCGGCTTGGTGCGTGAGTATTTCTGAACGCCTTCCTTCAGGGTTCTTTGCAAGAACTCGTCGTCCCACTCCCGGCGGGCAAAACCGACGATATAGATAGGCCCCGGCAACCTCTCTGAGAGCAGCAGCTCGTACAGAGCGGGGATCAGCTTGCGTCGGGTGAGATCCCCCGTAACACCGAAAATGACAAACGCCACTGGCTCAGAAGTTTGCTCTTTGGGGCTGGATTCCATGATCTCTCTTCCCTTCTATTCCACCTTACGCACGGCATGTCCGCCGAACTGGTTGCGCATGGCCGCCAATAATTTCGCTGCAAAGCTTTCACCTTGCCGGCTGTCGAAGCGGCGGAAAAGGGAAGCCGCAATGACCGGCGCCGGCACGTCGTTGTTGATGGCTTCAAAGACCGTCCAGCGGCCCTCTCCCAAATCTTCCACCCAGCCGTGCAACAACTCGAGGCCGGGATCTTCGGCCAGCGCCCTTTCGGTGAGATCGAGCAGCCAGGAGCGCACCACAGAGCCGTATTGCCACACTTGAGAGACCTTGTGCAGGTCCAGGTTGAAGTCCTTGCGCGCCTGGAGCAATTCAAAGCCCTCGGCGTAGGCTTCCATCATACCGTATTCGATGCCATTATGCACCATCTTCACGAAATGGCCGGCCCCGTGAGGCCCCATCCAGCCCCAGCCTTTATCCGCGCCGGGCGCCAGGGTTTGAAAAAGCGGTGAAAGCTGCCGGGCAATTTCCTCTTCACCGCCGACCATCAAGGCATAGCCTTCTTTTAGCCCCCAGATGCCGCCGCTCACGCCCACGTCCAGGAAGTGGATGTGGTGCGTTTCGAGAAAGGCCGCCCGGCGAATCGAATCGTTGAAGTTCGAGTTGCCGCCGTCAACCACAATGTCCCCTGGCGAAAGCAGCTCCGCCAGCTTGACGATCATGTCCTCGGTAGGCTGTCCGGCCGGCACCATCGTCCACACGATGCGAGGCGCTTGCAAAGCTCCAACCAGCTCCTCGAGGGAGAGAACCGGGGTGACCGGCACTTCTGTGGCCAGCTCTTGAGCCACTGAAGCCGTGCGATTGTAAACCAATACCTGATGCCCGCCTTGCGCCAACCGGCGCGCCATATTCGCGCCCATCTTACCCAATCCAACTAACCCTAGCTGCATTTACGACCTCCACAATCTTCAAGATCATTGACGATTTAGAATTAAATATCTTACTATTTTACTCCATAATCTGACCCTATTCTACTCATCAAAGGTGAAGATTGTATGAATACATGGACGGGGATGAGAAGCGCGCCGTGCACTTCCCATCCCTGGGTATAATAGAAGGAAGGAAATTTCAACGCCGGCCCTCATCCCCCAAGGCAAAGCCAAAGTGCAAGCCCAAAACGCAAGAGGCAGCATGAGCCAACTTCAAGAGTTCTTCAGCCTGGTAACCCAAAACGTCGAGCGCGTAATCGTAGGCAAGACCGCCTCGATCGAGTTATTGATGGTAGCCTTCTTGTGTGAAGGGCACGTCCTCATCGAGGACGTGCCCGGGGTGGGGAAAACCATGCTGGCCCGTTCCATGGCGATCAGCATGGGAGGGAGCTTCAAGCGCCTGCAATGCACCCCCGACCTCCTGCCCAACGACATCACCGGCGTTTCCATTTACAACCAGCACACCGGCCAGTTCGAATTCCGCGAAGGGCCGCTGTTCGTGAACGTATTGTTGGCAGACGAGATCAACCGCGCCACTCCGCGCACGCAATCGGCCCTGCTGGAAGCCATGCAAGAGCAGCAAGTGACCGTGGACGGCGTCACCCGCCCCCTGCCGCGCCCTTTCCTGGTGCTGGCCACCCAGAATCCGATCGAATATGAAGGCACCTTCCCCCTCCCCGAAGCCCAGCTCGACCGCTTCTTGATGCGCATCTCGGTGGGCTACCCGTCCTTCGAGGATGAGCGCAAGATCTTGAAAAACCTCAGCCACGACCACCCCATCCACCAGGTCGGGCAGGTGGTGGACGGGCAAAGGCTGCTGGAATTTCAGCGCCAGGTGTGGGACGTATTCGTAGACCCTTCCTTGCAAGATTACATCCTCAAGATCGTTTCGGCTACGCGCAATCACCCCGACCTGGCCCTGGGGGCCAGCCCGCGCGCCAGCCTGGCCCTCTACAAAGCCTCTCAGGCCCTGGCCGCTCTGCGCGGACGGGACCACGTCATCCCGGACGACCTCAAGTTTCTCACTACGGCCACCCTGGCGCATCGCCTGATCGTCCGCTCCGAAGCGGCCCTGCGCGGGAAGACGGCCGGTTCCATCCTCAATGAAGTGCTCGAATCCACTCCCCTGGAGCTAAAGGCGTCTCCCGCCTGATCGGCCTGGACCTCCGATGGCAAAGTATCTCCCGGCGCTGATCTTTCTGCTGATCGTGGCTGCAATCTTGCACGAAGATTCGGTCATTACCATCTTCTATCTGCTGGCCGGCCTGTATTTCGTGAGCCGCTGGTGGATCCAGCATGGAGTCAGCTCGGTCAGGGTCAAGCGCACCTTTTCGAAGCGCGCCTTCCTGGAAGAAACCATCCCGGTCAGATTAGAGGTCTCGAATACCAGCTTCCTGCCGGTGGTCTGGCTGCATACCCACGAGAGCCTGCCGGTGGAATTGGCCTCTCCGCATTTCATTCGCCGCGTCTTGAGCCTGGGCTCCCATGGGCAGAACGAGCTGGTCTACCATCTGCACGCCAACAAGCGCGGCTACTACCGGGTCGGCCCCTTTTTCATGCAGTCGGGAGACCTGTTAGGGCTGGCAGATGAGGTCGAACGAGAGGCGCTCAGCGAGTACATTACCGTATACCCCAAGATCATCCCGCTCACGAAGGTGGGCATCCCTTCCCGATCTCTCTTTGGCACCCTGAAGCACACCCAACCCATTTTCGAGGATCCCAGCCGGGTCTTCGGCAAGCGCGACTACCAGACCGGGGATTCTCTCCGCAGGGTAGATTGGAAAGCCACGGCCGCCTCAGGCAGAATGCAGGTCAAGCTCTTCGAGCCTTCGATCGCCCTGGATACGGCCGTCTTCCTCAACCTGAACACGGATGAATACGACCTCAAGACCCATTTTTATGCGACGGAATTGGCCATCATCGTAGCCGCTTCTCTGGCGAACTGGATCGTCGCCCAGAAACAAGCGGTGGGATTAGTCGCCAACGGCATCGATCCGCTGAACGACCAAAGCGCCGGCCCCATCCCGCCCAACAAGGGCCGCAACCACCTGATGCGCATCCTGGACATCCTGGCGCGCATCCAGGCTGGCAGCAGCCTGCCCTTCGCGAGCCTGATCCGCGAGGAGAGCTCCCACCTCTCCTGGGGAACGACCTTGATCCTGGTGAGCAATCAGGTGCAGCCTGCGCTCTTCGAAGAGCTCTTCAACGCCAGGAAGAAAGGATTGAATATCGTCCTCGTCATCGTCGGCAGGGAGGCCGGCTTTGCCGAGACCAAACGATCCGCAGAACACTTCGGTTTTCCGATCTATGCCATCCGCAGCGAACAAGACCTGATGGTCTGGCAAGCCTAGCGCCATGGAACCTCTCAACTCCTCTTCCAACGCCCTCGATCAGCGCCTTTTCGTAACGGCGAGCTATCTCCTGGTAAGCCTGATGCTGACTTGCGCAGCCTACACTCTGCTCCAGGCGATTCACCTTTTCGTTCCCAAATGGAATGGCGTTTATCTGCTCCCGTTAAACTTTCTTGATCTCCCTGGAGGCTTTGTATTCCTCCCGCTCGCTGGTAGACATAGGCATCTCCTCGAAAGAATGGCTGTTACGCCGTTCCACAGAATGGGTGGTGCTCCTGGTGATTATTCGGGCCATGATCTACCTGATCAACGGGCCGGCCCAATTTCTAAGCGACGTTGCCCTGCCGCGCGACCAGCTCCTGGGGCAGTTATTTGACGTAGAATACGTCCTGACCATCCTGTTCTATCTCGTGATCTGGTTTGTAGCGGGGCAATTCGGGGAGCTGCTGAGAGGTCTGGAAGAGGATCATCAACGCCTCGACCTGGAGCGTGGAGGAGTCGCGGTGATCGACCGCAGCAAAATCCGGGGCGAGCTGATGGGGCTCATTTTCGGGATTGGCGGCGTGCTCCTGTTCGTGACCGCCCTGCTCAAGGCCAACATTGTGCAGAATGCCGTTCGAGCCGCTCCTTCTCCCGGCTCCTTCTGGTTCCTGCTCCTGTATTTTGTGCTGGGGCTGGGCCTGCTGGCGCAAACCAGGTTCTCCATGATGCGCATCCGCTGGTATCTGGACGATACCACCATCGTCCACCCACTTGGCTCGAAATGGATCGCCTACAGCCTGCTGACTCTGCTGGCCATCGCCGGGCTGGTTTTGTTCCTGCCAACGCGCTACTCGGTGAACTTTTTAGCCCTCCTGGGATACCTGATCGACTTTCTCGCCCTCCTGATCAGCCTCATCGCGTTCCTTCTGTTCACCCCCCTGGCGTTGATCTACAACCTGCTGGCCTCTCTGTTGGGAGGCAACGCCACCACTCTCCAGCCCCCTCACATTCCTCAACCGGTGCCGCCGCCCGCCAATCCTGGGGCGCCGGTGGCCTGGTTGGAGGTGCTGAAATCGGTGCTCTTCTGGAGCACCTTGTTAGCCGCGATCGGCTTTTCCATTTTCTACTACCTCCGCCAGAGACAGGGCCTGCTGGCCGCTCTCCGCAAGCTCACCCTGTGGACCTGGCTGGCCAACGCCTGGAGCTGGCTGCGCGGAGGATACGCCGGGCTGCACCAGCAGGTTGGCCGGGTGGTCGGCGACAGCCTGGGGCGCATGCGCTCCAGACTGAGCCGGAAGGAGCCGCGCATCGACTTACACCGGCCGGTGCCCGGCAATCTTCCCCCTCGAGAACAAGTCCTGCTCCTCTACCTGGGAATGTTGAAGCACAACCAGGAAAACGGATTCCCCCGGCGGCCCTCCCAAACTCCCCAGGAATACGCCCACTCGCTGGATAGGCTGCTCCCCGAAGAATACGAGGACATCCATGGATTGACGGACGTTTTCGTCGAAGCGCGTTACAGCCGGCACGAGATCGACGCCGTCCAGGCGAGCCTCGTCCGGCAATGCTGGCAGAACATCCACAACGCCCTGCTTTCCCGCAGGGAGGATAAGCCACAAGGCTGAATTTTTCCCAATTGCTCTTCAAATCTCAAGCTTGCGTTAAACAGAGGTGATGCAACATGCCAAAAAAGATAGAAAATGCGATTACGGATGTGCCCGGCATCCGGGTTGGACACGCTCAAGATGAAGAAGCCCTGACGGGCTGTACGGTCATCCTATGCGGGGAAGGCGCCGTGGGCGGCATCGATCAACGCGGCGGGGCGCCTGGCACCCGCGAGACGGATGCCCTGCGTCCCATGCACCTGGTGGACAAGGTTCACGCCATCCTGCTGGCGGGCGGCTCGGCCTTCGGGCTGGACGCCGCCACGGGCGTCATGCGCTACCTCGAAGAGAAAGGCATCGGCTTCAACACCGGCGTGGCCCGCGTGCCCATCGTGCCGGCTGCCATTCTGTTCGACCTGAGCGTCGGAAAAGCCGACGTGCGGCCAGACGCCGCCATGGGCTACCAGGCCTGCCTCAATGCCGTCGATAGCGGCCTGGCGCAGGGAAATGTGGGCGCCGGCACCGGCTGCACGGTCGGGAAGATTCTGGGGAACGGCCAGGCAATGAAGACAGGGATTGGCACCGCCAGCCTGGAGATCGGAGGCGGGGTGATCGTGGGTGCGATCGTGGCCGTCAATGCGCTGGGAGACGTGGTAGACCCGGCTACCGGCAAGATCCTGGCGGGCACGCGCACGCTGACGCGTGGGCCTATCCACATCGGTACGTCAGAGCCTTTCGCCAACACCCTGGAAGTGATGCGCACCCTGCCGGGGAGAGCCATCCTGAGCTTCGCCGCCAGGCAGAATACGGTCATCGGAGTGGTGGCCACCAACGCCCGCCTGGACAAGGAACAGACCAACAAGGTGGCCCAAATGGCCCAGGACGGCCTGGCGCGGGCCATCCGGCCGGCCCACACCATGCAAGACGGCGATGCCCTCTTCGCCGTGGCCACCGGTGGCAGGAACGCTGACGTCAACGTCGTCGGGGCGTTTGCAGCCGAAGCCGTCGCGCAGGCCATCGTGAACGGGGTGAAGAGGGCCCGCTCGGCGGGGGGCCTCCCGGCCTCGGCCGAAATCTTGACCGAATGAGGTTTTTCTCGCCATTTCCCGTTGATCGCCGTTCGTTTACCCGGTCAATTTCCTAAAAGCCTTTTTAGCGGAGGTAAGTTTTATGGAAGTATCCCAAGCTATCCACACAAAACGCGCGGTGCGCGTATTTCAGGACGTTCCTCTCCCTGAGGAGGCCGTGCGTTCCATTCTGGACGCGGGCCGCCTCGCCCAGTCCGCCAAGAATATGCAACCCTGGCACTTCATCGCCATCCAGGATAAAAACCGCCTCAAGGCGTTATCCGAGACGGGAACCTACGTCGGGCATCTGGCCGGGGCCGCATTGGGGGTGGCCATCGTCACCCCGCCGCCAGAACAGCGCTTCAGCATGATGTTCGACGCGGGCCAGGCAGCCGCTTACATGCAGCTCGCCGCCTGGGAGATGGGCATCGCCTCTTGCCCGGCGACCATCTACGAGCCGGAAAAAGCGCGAGGCCTGCTCGGTTTCCCTGAGGAGCTTACCCTGCGAGTCGCCCTTTCCTTCGGATACCCGCTGCGAGAAGATTCCCAGCGGGCTGCTCCCAGGAAAGGCGGCCGGCGTACGCTCGAGGAGGTGGTTCATTGGGAGAAGTGGTAGAGGGTGTTTAAAAACTCCCAAATTGGGTTACACTCTGAACCCAAAGGCAATTTTTTTGAAGGTGCTTCACAACAATTGACATAATATATTCCAAAAGCAGGGTAAAAGCAGGCTTGCCCGGCAATAATTTGCCGGGTATCGATAATTCTCCCCTGGTTTTATTCTGTTGCATAGGCTCGCGCCTTGAAATTGACCCCAGTCAATAATTTAACCATCCGCTTGAGGTTCAAGACAATGGCCGTCAGAAAAGATTGGATGGCGAAACCAACTCTCCCAATATAACGGCAACGACCCAGCCCATGCCCCTGTTTGCCTTCTCCAAATTTTCGTTCGATTTTGTAGCGCTCTTTCAATCCGGCTTTGTATGGCTCTGTCTTTTCCAATTCAAGCCAAACTTGTTTATTGCCATCCTTTTTCTCAGTCCGGGTTCGTTTTAATCGGATGGCAGAGTGCAACCCCCGTAATTCCAAATAATAATGATTGTCGCCATCATCATACCCTTTATCCCCTGCGTAGGTCTCCACTGGTATTTTCTGTTTCAAATCATGATCCACCAGAGAGCGAAAATGATGACCATCGTAGGCTTCCCCGGATGTAGCCTCCAGGCTGGTAATCATTCCACTTTCGGCATTCATGCTCACATGTGCCTTGAACCCGTAAAAGTATTCTTTCTGTTCTTCTTCCTCTCCTTTTTCGTTTTTGACCTTACGACTGTGCTTTACTCCCCATTGCGCATCCGGGTCATGCGGCCCTTTGCCATCTTTATCGTGCCGCTTTTTATCCTTATCCGTGTTGACATTGGCAATACTGTGCACGCTGTCGATGATTTGTATGCTCCCAAATTTGACCCCTCTCAACATTGCTTCCTGGACAATCGTGTCCAGCATTTCTTCAAATACCTTCATCCGCCCATTTTTCAATAACCGTTCCCGAAATGTGGTCAGGGTTGAATGATCTGGTGCCTTACCGTCCACTGCTAATCCTACAAAATATTTCGCTGGTAGATTTTCGTTTACAAATACCTCCACCTGTCTTTCGGATAGTTTGTACAAATAGGCGATCACTTCTACTTTCAATACCAGTGCCGGATCAAATGGCGGTCGTCCTACAACTCCCTGCCCTTTATAGAGTTTGATCAGCCGTTTGGTGAAATATCCCCAGTCCACCACTTCCCGCAGCTTTCGCAAAAAGTGATCCCTGGCTACGACCTGATCGTACAAGTATTCTCCATAAAATGATCCGCTTCCTGTTTCAACATAGCGCTCTTGTTCCATTTCCGGCTCCTATTGTTAGGCTGCCTTCATTGTATTAATTTTTCCCTTTTTGGTCAATTAATCACTCGTTTTTCAACACCCTCTGGTAGCGTAGTGCTATTCGCCAATCCACTGGTATAATAAACCGAGCTGGCTCTAATTATTCTCACATCTCGTTCATAAAGCTCGACAATTTCATTTCTTCTATCCGTTCAGATTTTCTATCATTTCTTCGGGAGGGAAACATTATGGTAAGAATCCTTGCGGATACGACCTCCAGTATCCCCTGCCCGTACGCGGCATCTCTCGGTGTGGACTATCTTCCACAGATCATCATCTTCGGCGACGAGACTTACCGTGACGATACCGAGATCGATACCGCCACCTTTTTGCAGAAGCTGCGTTCCTCGTCGACCCTTCCTAAAACCGCAGCGCCTCCGCCTGCGCTTTATACGGCCATCTTCCAGGAAGGGACGAAGAACGGCGATACTTTCGTCGTGATTACCCCCTCAGCAGATATAAGCGGCACGACACGCAGCGCGCTGGTGGCGGCCAAAGATTTCCCGGAGCTGGACATTCGGGTCATCGATACCCGAACGGCGGCCAGCGGGTTGGGATCGATCGTGATCCAGGCTGTAAAATGGGCCAGGGAAGGCATGGACGCCGATACCCTGGTGGCGCAAGTAGAAAAGATGGCCGCCAGGGAGCGGGTCTACTTCGTGGTAGATACGTTGGAATATCTGTACAAAGGTGGGCGCATCGGCGGCGCCCAGGCCATGCTGGGCAGCATCTTGCAGGTCAAGCCCATCCTGACCCTGAAAGACGGGCGCGCCGCGCCTGTCGAATCACAACGCACCAAGCGCCGCGCTCTGGCGAGGATCGTCGAGATCTTAAAAGCGGATTGCCCACGCGGCCCGGAAGCCCACCTGACCATTGGCCAATGCGACGCCGAGGAAGAGGCCAGGGCCTTCTCCGCCGAGCTGAGCCAGGTACTCGGAATCAGCGAGATTCCGGTTTACCAACTTCCACCGGCCATCGTCGTGCACGCCGGGCCGAAGACTATCTCGGTCAGCTTCTTCGTCGCTCCGGGCTAAAGCCAAGCGCTCATAAGGCTTTTTCCAGGATTTGGGCCAGCTCGTCGGGAGTCAGCTTGACTGGGTTGGCTTTCATGCTGCTGGAAGCGGCGGCCTTCTCCACCAGGGTAGGAACGTCCTGGCGGGTCAGGCCGTACGCCGAGAGAGCCGGGATCTCAAGGGCGTTGCACAGGTCTTCGAGCCAGGCAACCCCCTCGCGGATCTCGGCGTTTTCATTGCCGGTGAGCAGTGCGGCTACTTCCTGCATGCGCTGGGAAATCGAACCCTGCGGGTCCCGCGCGCGCACGGCCAGGGCGTTCATTTCCATGACAGGCGGCAGCAGCCGCGCGCAAACTGCCCCGTGAGGGGCGGGGAACATCCCGCCGATGGGGCCGGCAAAGCCGTGCACCGCGCCCAGGCCGGCGTTGGCCAGGGCCAGCCCCCCGTAGAGGCTCGCCAGGGACATTTCTTCACGCGCCGCTTTGTCCTCGCCGTCGCGGGTCGCGCGCAGCAAGGAGCGGGCGGCCCGCCGGATTCCATCCCGGCACAGCGCGTCCACCAGCGGGTTGGCCCGCGTGGAAAGAAACGGCTCGATGACCTGGGTCAGGGCGTCCATGCCCGTGCTGGCCGTCACCTTGGGCGGCATGGAATAGGTCAGCTCGGGGTCCACCAGGGCTACTTTTGGCAGCATGAGCGGGCTGCGCAAGCTGACCTTCACGCGCTTTTCCGGGGAAGCCAGCACGGCGTTGCGCGTCACTTCGCTGCCTGTCCCGGCTGTGGTGGGAATGGCCATGCAAGGAAGAGGCGCGTTCGCGAGGACTTTCCCGCGCCCGATGACTTCCAGGTAATCCAGCAAATCGCCGGGGTTGGCCAGCATAGCAGTGATGGCTTTGGCCGTATCCACAGCGCTGCCACCACCGAAACCGATGACCAGGTCGCAGCCTGTTTCCCGGGCCAGGCCGATCCCGCCCTCAGCCGTTTCCAGGCTGGGCTCACCCTGGACAGGATAGACGCTGGCCGCCACGTGCTTCTCCGCCAGCTTCTCCAGGAGGAGGTCTCTGGCGGGGGTCGAGCGCCCGCTCACGACCAGGGCCTTCTTCCCAAAACCTTCAGCGATCTCGCCTACCTGGCTCAAGACGCCCGGCCCGAACAAGATCCTATTCGCGGTAGCAAATTCAAAACGCATGGACTACCCCCATCCGTGCTCGTCGGGGAAGAGGTTGGTAAAGACAGTAGCCGCGCGCGGCTCGGCCATCATATCCGCTACCCGCTCGCGCCAGGTCAAATAGTGGGAAGTCTCGCGATGGCGCAACTGATCGTCGGGAGTGTAGTAGACCTCGACCAGCACGAAGCGTGTGGCGTCGTCCGCCTGCTGTACGACGTCAAAACGGGCAATTCCGGGCTCCTGGACGCTGGCGCGGGCATTTTCCAGGGTGGCCTGTTTAAAGGCCTCTACCCCTTCGGGCTTCACGTGGACGCGAACGTGAACGATATGCATACGAGTCTCTCCTTTTCTAAACCGGATTCCCCTGCTTAGAGATGGATCTGGTAGACGCGGTGGTTCTTATAGGCTCGCCCGCCCACGTTCTCCAAATCCTTGCGCATCTGCACGGCCGTCTCGGCCACCTGGGTCAGCTCGGCCTCTTCGAAATGAAATTCCTCCATCGTCTGGGCCATCTCGTAATAGAGTAAGGCATTCCCGCCCAGGCCGTGGTATTGCGGCAGGATCCCGGCGCCATTCAACGAGACCCATTTCGTCTTGCGCAACTCCCTTAACAGCCTGAGGATCTGCACCGGTCCCAGTTTGCCTCCATTCTTTTGAAGCGCGCTGGAAACGTCCGGGAAAGCGAGCAGGAAACCGACCACCTCCCCCTGATGGGTAATGATCTTGATCAATTTAGGATCTGCGATGGACAAAACGTTATCCACCACAAAATCGACTTCGCGCTTGGTCAACGGGTAGTATTCCCAATTGTTCACGAAGGCCCGGTTATACGACTCGCCGATGCGCTGCGCCCAGGTCAACAGCTCTTTCTTGTTCTTGAAGCGCAGCACCTCAAAAGTGCCGCGCTTCTTCACGATCTGCGCGGCCCGGCCCACCTTTTCGGGAAGCTGGAATTTTGTGCGATTGATGTAACAAGAGACGAAATCCACTTCCTTAGTAAACCCCACGTTCTCTACCAGCGTGCGATAGTAGGGAAAGTTATAGTTCATCATGGTCATCATCTGGCGGTACTCGAAACCCTCGATCTGGATACCATAGCCGTTGAAGCTGCTGAATCCCTTGGGCCCCACCACGTGATCCAGGCCCCGCCCGCGCGCCCAGTCGAAGACCGCTTTGAAAAGGGCATTGGCGGCCTCCTGGTCTTCCTCACAGTCGAACAGGTAGAACTCGGCATCTTTTGTCTGGTGGCACTGGTTGAAAGGGCGGTTTTCCAGGGCGGCGACACGCCCTACGTCCTTCCCATCTCGCGTCGCAATAAAGAAGTCGGCGTCTGAATGTTCGTAAAAAGGATGCTTGTCTCGATTCAACATCGTGCGAATATCCGAAATGAATGGCGGCACCCATTGCGAGCAATTGGCGTATAAATCGAATGGGATGCGGACGAACCGGTCGACTTGCTTTTTCGAGCGTGTATCGATTTGTTCGATGGTCAACATGATGACGGCCCCTTCTAAAATAGATGATGAGAAAGTTATGAGAAAGTATACACCCGCGTTAAAATCGATGCATTAAGAAAGTGCGGCGCTTCACAAAGCCCGGCGAAATTCTCCGGGGCTGAAAATGACGCCAGAAATGATTCTCCCAGGAAGGGTTTATAATCATATCCGCTGGAGGGGCCAAACAGCCCAATCCTTCGATTGCACCCGCCGCCGGGTGATCCACCGGAAGTGCCGTCCAATCATCCCAAAGACTATGGAGTCCGCTATGCCCACTTCTATTTTGGAACAGGAAATCTTCGAGCAGCCCCGCATCCTGCAGGGATTGCTGGATCTGGAAACCGAAAACGTCGGCCATATGGCTGCCGACTTGCGCGATCGTTTCCATTACGTCCTGATCGCGGCTCGAGGCACCTCGGATAACGCGGCCCGTTACGCGCAGTACCTCCTGGGCGCGCACAACCACCTTCAGGTGGCCCTGGCGACGCCTTCGCTGTTTACCATGTATCAGAAACCGCCCCGCCTGGACGGCGCGCTGGTGATCGGCATTTCCCAATCCGGGCAGTCGCCGGATATCGTATCGGTGCTGGCAGAAGGCAGGCAACAGGGGCGCCCAACCCTGGCCCTGACCAACGACCCGGATTCACCCCTGGCGAAGGCCGCCGACCACGTCCTCCCGCTGCACGCCGGGACGGAGCGCGCCATCGCCGCGACCAAAACCTACACCACTTCTCTGGCAGCCCTGGCGCTCTTTTCCGTCCTGTTAGAGGAAGATCGCAATCACCTCGCCCAATTGAAGGAGATTCCCATCCTGGTGCAGCAGACGCTGGACGGGCTGGCCGGCGCGCGCGAGCACGTGGAGCGCTACCGCTACATGGACCGCTGCGCGGTGATTGGGCGGGGCTTTAATTACTCCACCGCTTTCGAAATTTCCCTGAAGATCAAGGAGCTCAACCGCATCGTCGCCGAGCCCTACTCCTCTGCCGATTTCCGCCACGGCCCCATCGCCACGATCAGCCGGGGCTTTCCGGTAATCCTGGTAGCTCCCAGCGGAGCGGTGAACGAAGACCTGGCCGACATGGCCGCGGCCTTGAACAAATTGGGCGCGGAGCGTCTGATCATCTCAGACGATGACGAATTGTTGAGCCAGGCCCACCTGGCCTTGCCGATCCCGCACAACCTGCCGGAATGGCTGACCCCGCTGATCGCGGTGCTGCCCGGGCAGGTGTTCAGCCTGGAGCTGACCCGCGCCAAGGGTCTGGATCCCGACCGGCCAGAAGGGTTAACCAAAGTAACCGAAACCCGTTAGGATGGAAGCTTGTCTAATCACTTAATCGGTGCGACGTCTCCTTATCTGTTACAGCACGCCGAAAACCCGGTAGATTGGTATCCCTGGGGGCAGGAAGCCCTCGAAAAGGCCCGCCGCGAGGATAAGCCTATCTTCCTGAGCATCGGCTATGCCGCCTGCCATTGGTGCCACGTCATGGCGCACGAGTTTTCGAAGACGAATCCACCGCCGCCTTCATGAACGAGCACTTCGTCAACATCAAGGTGGATCGCGAAGAACGCCCTGACCTGGACGGCATTTATATGAACGCGGTAGTCCGTATGACCGGGCAGGGCGGCTGGCCCTTGAGCGTCTTTCTGACCCCCGAAGGAGCTCCATTTTTCGGGGGCACCTATTTCCCGCCCGTGCGCCGTTCTCAAATGCCCGCCTTTCAGGAAGTGCTGCTCAGTCTGGCGCGCGCCTGGGTGGAACAGCGCCAAGAAATCCTGGAAGTGGGCGGCAAGCTCGGCGAGCATTTACAAGGAGCCGCTCAATGGAACGTGCAGGCCTTCCCGCTCGACGCAGAAGCGCTGGCCGGCGCGACCCGTACCCTGCTCAAAGCCTACGACGAGGAGCACGGCGGTTGGGGCGATGCCCCAAAGTTTCCCCAGCCCATGGCGATCGAGTTCCTGCTGCGGCAGGCCACGCGCGGGGACGAGAGCGCGCTGAAAACCGCCTGCCACGCCCTGGATGCCATGAGCCGGGGCGGCATGTACGATCTGGTCGGGGGCGGTTTCCATCGCTATTCCACCGACGAGGGTTGGCTGGTTCCCCACTTCGAAAAGATGCTCTACGACAACGCCCAGCTCGCCCTGGCTTATCTGCACGCCTACAAGCTGACGGGGCGGCGCGCATATCGCCGCGTTTGTGAAGAGACCCTGGATTTTATCGAGCGCGAGCTGCGCGCCGCGCAAGGCGGCTTCTACTCCAGCCTGGACGCAGATTCGGAAGGCGAGGAAGGCAAATATTACCTGTGGGCGCCCGGCGAGATCGAGGCGGTATTGGAGGATCCCCAGGATTACGAGCTTTTTTCGGCGGCCTTCGGCCTGACGCCGAGCGGGAACTTCGAAGGCAAGCTCGTCTTGCAGCGCGAGCTGGAGGACGACCTTCTGGCGCAGAAATTCGGGGGAAGCCCGGAGGAAGTCGCGGATCGCCTGGAGAAGATGCTCCGGCGGCTGCGGGAGGCGCGCACGCAACGCGTGCGGCCGGCGACGGACGATAAGGTGCTGGTCGCCTGGAACGCGCTGGCGCTGCAAGCCTTCGCGCAAGCCGCGCGTTTCCTGGAGCGCCAGGACTACCTGAACGTCGCCGTTCGCAACGCCGAATTCCTGTTGTCTGCTCTGCACCCGGGGGAAGGGCTGCTGCGTTCCTGGAGGGACGGGGAGGCCAGGCAAGCCGGCTTCCTCGAGGATATCGCCGGGTTGATCGTGGCCTTGCTGGATCTCTACCAGTCCGACCCAAATCCAGGCTGGTTTGTGAGCGCCGTGCAGCTTGCCGACGAGATGCTGGCGCATTTCAAAGATCCCCACGGAGGCTTCTTCGACACGCGCGCGGACGGCGACACCCCTCTGGTGCGCCCGAAAGAATTGCAGGACAACGCCACGCCTAGCGGAAATGCGCTGGCCGCCACAGCCCTCTTGCAGCTTTCGGCCTACACCGGGCGGGGAGATTGGCGCAGCCTGGCCGAAGACGTGCTGGGCACCTTGCAGGAAACGGCTGCCCGCTACCCCACTGCCTTTGCCTGCTGGTTGAGCGCCATCGATTTCGCCATCGGTCCCGTCCGGCAAATCGCCATCCTGGCCAGGCCGGGAGACCCAAAGGTAGGTGAGCTTGAAAGTATCGTGTGGGAAGATTATCGTCCGCGCAGCCTGCTGGCCAGGTCGGAGGCTCCCCCCTCTCCCCAGGACGCGCCGCTCCTGGCGGGGCGTCCGCTGGTCGACGGGAAAACCACGGTCTACGTCTGCCAGGGCTTCGTGTGCGATCTGCCGGTGACCACTCGCGAGGAGCTGGCCAGCCAGCTAAAAGGCTAATCCTCACTCAGAGAGACGCAAAAAACTCTGCTGACAGTTTCGAAAAAGGGGACGCGGACGGGCACTGAAATCGCGGAAAGGGGGAAAGGCAGAAAAGCGAAAATCCGCGTTTAGCTACGCCTTTTTTAAAATTCTCTGGTGGCTAGAAATTTAACCAGGGCCTGGTTGAACAAATCGGGCTGGTCCACGATCACCCCGTGGCCGGCATCCGGGAAGACGACCTGGCGCGCCCCAGGGATCTTTTCGACCAGGACGCGCTGGTTCTGCGGGGGCACGGTCGTATCCCGCTCCCCGGTAATCACCAGGGTGGGGGCGTGAATTTCGCGCAGACGGCTTTCCACGTCGAAGCGGCCCAGGGCCATCATCGCCTGGCGATAGGTGCCGCGATCCGCTTGCAGGATCTCTTTGACCAGCGTCTGGCGGTAGATCTCTTGATCGGCGCCGGGGAAAATCCGCTGGGCGACGTAATGAGCCTGCGCTTCCGGATCCATGGTGATCGTCAGGAAGAAACGCTTGAGGAAATAGTACCAGTTCACCAGCCGCTTGGGGCGCAGGCGCGCAAAAGTACTCACCAACACCAGTTTTTCTACGCGATCCGTATGGGAGAGGGCCAATTGCAAGGCCAGAACGCCGCCCATAGAAATCCCGACGACGTGAGCTTTCTCCACTCCAAGCTCGTCCAGCAAAGCTACCATGCCTGCGGCGGCCTTGGCTATCGACCAGGAGCCGTTCGCGAAGCGTGACTCCCCGAAGCCGGGGACATCCGGAGCGATCGGCCGGCACCCGGCCATGCGCAAAGCCGGGAATTGAAGCTGCCACGAGTCCCCCGTAGAGCCTAAGCCGTGCAGCAGGAGCGCTACGGTTTTTCCCTCCGGATGAGGGTCCAGGTAAGCCAGACAGCCGCCTTCAGCCTGGAGGGTCTTCTGGGCCATGCACTCCTCTATCCACCGATCTGCGCCATTTTCCGCAGCGTAGGGTAGTGCTTCTGAAACAGCTCGTGGCCTTCCGGCTTGAGATCGACGGCTTGTTGGAGATAAGGCAGGAGACTTTCACCCGCCAGCAGAGGCTCACGGATCGAGATCTCGGTATCCTTCAGCAGACAGGAGCGCAAACGGCCATCCGCCGTCAGGCGCAGGCGATTACAGGTCTCACAAAAATGCTCGCCCAGCGGAGAGATAAACCCGACCGTACCGGCGGCGCCTTTCGCCTGGTACACCCTGGCCGGGCCGTTGCCGTTGTTGTAATCGACCGGCTGCAAATCGAGGGGAGCCAATCGCTTGCGGATTTCCTGCACGGAGAGATAGCGCTCGCCAAAGGGCGGGAAACCCTCCCCCCAGTCCTGCAAATTCCCCACCGGCATCAGCTCGATGAAGCGTACCTGCCAGGCATTTTCCAGAGTCAGGCGCGCCAGATCGACCAGCTCGTCGTCGTTCACCCCCCGCACCACGACGGCGTTGATCTTTACCGGCGTCAGCCCGGCAGCTTCCGCTGCGCGAATTCCCCGCAAGACCTGCTCCAGAGACCCGCCGCGCGTGATGCGTTTGAACTTCGCCGCATCCAGGGTATCCAGGCTGACGTTCACTCGCTTCAAGCCCGCTTTCGCCAGCGGCTCTGCCAGGCTCTCCAGCAGCGACCCATTGGTAGTAGCGCTCAGGTCCTCGATGCCGGGGATCTTCGAGAGGGCTGCCGCCAGGCCCACGATATTTCGCCGCACGAGAGGCTCCCCCCCGGTGAGACGGATCCGGTTGATACCCAGCTCCGCAGCCGTCCGGACGACTTTTTCGATCTCCTCGTAGGTGAGGATGTCAGCGTGCTGCTTGTGGGACACCCCCTGCGCCGGCATACAGTAGACGCACCGGTAGTTGCAGCGATCTGTCACGGAGATGCGTAAATAATTAATCGTACGCCCAAATCGATCCTTTAACACTGGCTTCGACATAAGCTGCCCTCGTCCAATCAACGTTTCTTCTCGCGCAGAATCCGCTGGCGCCCTGCCCAACGACCCGAAAACTCCTGCTCATG
Source organism: uncultured Chloroflexia bacterium (assembly GCA_963702935.1). Classification (GTDB taxonomy): domain Bacteria; phylum Chloroflexota; class Anaerolineae; order Anaerolineales; family Anaerolineaceae; genus DAOTWA01. The sequence continues at coordinate 3,651,832 of OY969772.1, read as the reverse complement.
AGAATAGTTGTATCACACATTTGGGTTATTGCGCAGCATAGCGCCGGTGACGAAATACACCTTTTCTGCATCACGAAGTTCACCTTTGGCCTCCCTTCAAGTGGAAATTTTTACTTTTAATGTCCTTGACGAAAGGCGCTAAGCCGACTAAAATGAACTGCTTTGAAAATGTCTCTACTATATTAATGGGCGCGGAAAGCAGGCGTGTATGGCTATACCAGAATCATCAGCGCAAGAGCCAGACTCTGGCGCCGCGAATAGCAAACCGGCCGAAACGACGGACGTGAGTCAGTCCACGGTCGAGACGGTGCAGGGGGAAGTCGTCCACCTGAATCAATGCGGTATAAATCGCGTGACGGCTGAAGCCGTCGAGCTAAACAATGGAGGCGCCGGCCAGATCACGGCCCAACAGGTTTCCATGCAAAGCGGCGCCGCAGGTCTGGTACAGACCGGGGCTTTTAATGTCTCCAGCGGAAGCGCGCTGGCGGTCACCTCACAAGAGGCGCAGCTTACCAAGAGCAATATCGGCCTGCTGGTGGCTCAGGCGGCCAACCTGACGGATACCCGCAGCGGCCTCGTCGTGGCCAGAGAGTTGCAAGGAGAACGGGCGCGCACCGTCATCCTGCTCGCCGGGCGCGTGGATGCGCCCGTCGAAACTCTGTTGGACAACCGCTCGGTCGCCCTGTACGGGATCATTACCGGCGCTATCGCGGGGATGGTCTTCGGTTTATGGAAGGCATTTCTGCGACGAAGAAGTTAATCCACGGCGGAAGCCGAATTCTAATTTTTTAGAGCGAGGGTAACCTCAAAATGAGGTGAGAGGCGCTCGAAGGATGGAAAAGATGGAAAAGGTAGTACTCGATGCAACTCGTCGAACCGTGACGGGCAAACAAGTTGGGGCGCTGCGCCGCCAGGGTCTGCTCCCGGCCGTGCTTTACGGCCATCATTTCGACCCCACCCCCATTTCGCTGAACGCACGCGAAGCGTCTCGGCTGTTGTCCACCATGACGGCTTCCAGCCTGGTCACCATCAAGCTCGACGGCAAGGAGCACGCCGCCCTGGTAAGAGAGAAACAGCGCAATTTCATCCGCGGAAGCCTGTTGCACGTCGACTTTCAGGTCGTCTCACTGACCGAGAAAATCCGCACGAAGGTCGGCATCGAGCTGCAAGGTACTTCCCCGGCAGTCAAGGATTACAACGGCTACGTCTCCATTGGGCTGAACGAGCTCGAGGTCGAAAGCCTGCCCCAGGACCTGCCCGAGCGTATCACTGTGGATATCTCCGGCCTGGCAAACATCGGCGATGGCATTTACGTGCGGGATATCCAGCTTTCAGACAAGGTTGAGATCCTGGACAGCCCCGAAGAGGTCATCGCAGTGGTAACCTTCACCGGCGAAGAGGAAGAAGAAGCCGAAGAGGTCGTTGCCGCAGAAGAACCGGAAGTCATCGAGCGCGGCAAGAAAGAAGAAGAGGGAGAAGAGGAGAAATAACCCTCTTCCTGACTCTCTCCCATGTTAGAGAATGGGACGGCGACCCTTCGGTCGCCGTTCTTGTTTAACTCAAGCCAGTTGTAAGGTATGCAACAAGTCGACCATCATGCGTGCGCTGGCTCCCCAGAGTAGCTCGCCATCGTATGGCTGGAAGTAGATCACTCCATCCCGGTGCACCTGCCCATTGCGGACGAAGGAGCGCACCTCGCGATGGGCAGGATCGGCCAACCATCCCAGGGGAATGGTAAAAATCCTATCGACCTCTTGCGGTTCCATGACGAGCGGATAGGGCCAGGGGAAGATGCCCACGAAAGGGGCGATAGAGTAATTCGTGATCGTCACAAATTCCGGCAGGCGGCCCAAGATGCGCACGTCCTGCGGCTGCAACCCGATCTCTTCCTGAGCCTCGCGCAGGGCCGTCTCCTCCTGGTTCTTATCCTGAGGCTCACAACCTCCCCCCGGAAAAGCCACCTGGCCTTTGTGCTCCTGCACGGTGTCCGTGCGCCGGATGAATAAGACCTGCCATTCGCCTTTGCTGCGGAGCAAGGGGATCAATACGGCGGCGCAGCGCGCTTCACCCTCCGGGAAGAGGGAGCCGGCCAATGCCCGCTCGGAATAGAGAGGCGCAGCGGGTCGTTTGAGCAGCTCACTCATCTCCTCAGCCGTTAGCGCGATGCTTCCATTAAAACGCCACGGCGAAGCTCCCTCGGCGCGAATAGCGCTTCCACAATACGCGCATTCCGCGGTCTTGTCATCCAGCCACTCTACTTCTTCCGGGTTGACCGACCCGCCGCAAGAAGGGCATTTCAAAGGCAGGCGAGGCCGCCCGGCCGGGGGTATCGACTCCGGGGCGCTCGCCTCGGGCATCCCCAGCATCCGTTGTTGGAGCCAGGCGCTTAGCGCCTGAGCCTGCGTGTGAAACTTGAGTTTTTCCATCTCCGCCACGACCTGCGCTGACAACCTGCGCGCCGACCGCCACCGGCCCCTTTCGATCAACATGGAAAAGCCCTGCTCGAATGTGACCAGGCTCTGGTCGGCTTGGCCGGCGTACAGGCGCGCCCGGCCGGCTTGCAGGTAGAAGCTCGCCGCCCGGCGCGGCGCAGAGGGGGCCAGACTCTCGAGATCTCAGCCGCCTGGATATATTGGCCTTGTGAAAAGAGCTGGTGGGCTTGAGTCAACTGGGCCTCCCAGGTGCGCCTGTCCACGCCCACGTCGCCGAAAAGCCTCCGAATTCTGGAACGTCTTCGCCACATGCTACCAACCTCCGGGTAAAGATTTTAAGCGTTTTCCTCTTCCCGCTCCGAATTGACCTCCGCCAGCAGCTCCTGGCCGGCGCTATTTTCTACCAACAAGATCGGACGGCCAAAGATCAAATAGCCGGTGTGGGCGACCATGCGGTCTGTGGGCCGCAGCCGGTCCGGCTCGGGCTTGTAATAACGCAGCATAATTTCGCAAACGTCCAGAAACGCAAAATGCTCCTGGCGTAGCGCAATCAACAGCTTGGTCACCTGGTTGGTGGTCGGCAAGATGCTGCCGAAGAATCCCCCGAGCTTGAGCGCTGCCCGCACCTGGGCCGTGTAATCATAAGGGTTGGCCACGTCCAGGAACAACGCATCCACGTTCTCCTCTTCGAACCCCTCTCGAATATCCTTGAGCTTGAAGGTGACCCGCTCTTCCAGGCCAACCCGTTTGAGGTTGGCCTGCGCCAGCCGCTGAAATTCGGGGCGCACCTCGTAAGAAGTGACGTGGCCTTCCTTGCCCACCAGATAGGCCAAAGCCGTGGTCAGCGCCCCGGAACCCGTTCCCGCTTCCAAGACGTGCTGGCCCGGCCCGATGCCCATCTGAACCAGAATAAAGCCGATTTCCTTAGGATACAGAATTCTGAGTGTTGCGCTTGGTGCCCCGCAGCAGATCGCCCAACGAAGGCTGCAACAAAAAGAAGGGGCTGCCCTGATGGCTGAAGACCTGGCTACCCCAGGGCAGGCCAATCAGGTTGTCGTGATCGAGCACGCCCCGGTGGGTTTGAAACACCGCCCCCGGAACGAGCTGAATGATAAAACTCTTGTTGCGCAGACCGGCTAACTGGGCCAGGTCGCCGGCTTGTGCGTGCGTACCGTTTAAATTCCAGGACACTTGATTGCTCCATTGAACAAAAAGATAAGAGAACTTTTTAGCGCATAAAAACCAATCCTATAATTTTACCCACATCCGGCCAGGTTTAGCCTACAAAGCGCGAAGATGGGCCAATATCACCCGTTCTGAGTAAATTGACAGGTGGGTGATATCGAAGTGTAGCACGGGGGTTATTAAAATCACTTGACAAATAATATTAAAATTCTGTTAAAATAACTTTATCGTATGGCACGTGTGTTCTCGCTGGACTTCGTTGTAACACCCCGGTCCGAACAGGTCCTTTGTTCTGACCGGTTGTTTGTTCCTGGCCCCTTGCCAGTGATACACGACTGCTACAGGATTGACCACATGCATGCCATCATCAACCATTCTTTCTTAGTTAGTCAGGAGTTTAACAAATGAGCGAACGTGTAACCGGAATCGTCAAATGGTTCAATACGAGCAAGGGGTACGGCTTTATCCAACGGGAGGGCGGCCCCGACGTCTTCGTACACTACACCGCAATTGTTGCTGATGGCTTCCGCAATCTGGAAGAGGGCCAGCAGGTCGAGTTCACCATTGAGAAGGGCCCCAAGGGCCTTCAGGCTGCCCAGGTCAAGCTCCTGTAATTTACACTGTAAATCACCAGGAAAGATTAAGTCCCCCCGCTCCACCGAGGGGACTTTCTTTATCTCTTTTCGACTTGCACCAGACTCAGCCAGTAGCCTGCCGCCAGGAAAACCAGGCTGCCCAGGGTCGCCATGCCCAGATTGAGCGGCCCTATGCCAAAGAATGTCCACGACAGGCGCTCCCCCAGCAAATGGCCCAGCCCAAACCCCACCCAGCTCAAAGCCAGGTAAAGCGCCAGGCGAGGCAGGCTGCCGCCCCTCCACAAGTGAAAGGCCGCTCCATACAAAGTCGATACCAGAAAGCCGAATAAAAAGGCAGGCAGAGTCATGCGGGCTTACCTCGTTTGCCGAAGATTAGATTGCGCCATTATAATCCCACCCCCCAGGACTTCCTCTTCAGCGTAAACGACGGCTGCCTGTCCGGGAGTAATGTCCCTGAGTGGCTGGTCGAATTGCACCTGGAAGCGGCTCGCCTCCACAGGGGTGACCACTCCCCAGGCCGGCTCGGCCTTGTAGCGGATCTTCACCTGCGCGCGAAATGGAGCCTGCGGCGCTTGCCCGTTGACCCAATTAGCGCGGACGGCGGTCAATCGATCCTGGCCCAGTTCTTCTTTCGCGCCCACGATCAGCACATTGTTGGCGACGTCCTTTTCCAAAACGTATAAAGGCTGGGGAGAAGCCAGCCCCAGGCCCTTGCGCTGTCCGATCGTGTAAAACGCCAGGCCGGCGTGCTCTCCCAGCACCGCACCGGAACTGCTACGAATGGTGCCCGGCTGTTTCACTTCGGGGACGTGGCGCCCCAGAAAGGAACGGTAATCTCCATTCCCCAGGAAGCACAGATCCTGGCTCTCCGGGCGCTCGGCCACCGGCAGCCCCAGGTCGCGCGCGGCTTGCCTGACCTGGGGCTTGGTCATTTCTCCCAGGGGGAACAGGCTATGGGCGAGCTGCTCCTGGTTGAGCACGCTCAACACGTAGGATTGATCCTTATTTTCGTCCACCGCGCGGTACAGCCTGAATTGGCCCCCGGCGTCCTTGCGCAAGCGAACGTAGTGGCCGGTCGCCAGGTAGTCGGCCCCCACGGATAGAGCCTGTTCGAGCAGCAGCCCCCAACGAATGCCGCGGTTGCACGTCAGACACGGATTGGGGGTCACCCCCTCCACGTAGCCGTCCACAAAAGCTTTGACTACGTTGGCGTGGAAGGCTTCCCTGGCATCGACGGCGTAAAAAGGGATGCCCAACTGAGCGGCCACCCGCCGCGCCTGAGCCATGGCATCCGGCGTGCAGCAGCGGTTGTACTGTTCTGAGCCCGGCTCGCTCCACAGGCGCAGCATCATGCCGATGACGCGGTAGCCCTGCTCCACGAGCAACGCCGCGGCCACCGAGCTGTCCACGCCGCCGCTCATAGCCACGACGACCGTCGAGGGGTCGTTCATCATCATTCCCGAACTCCCTCAGGACGCGCGCACCCTGGCCGCCAGGCCGGGGAGAGTATCCAGGAACCTGCTGATGTCTTCAGCGCGGCTGTCCTTGCCTAACGTCACTCTCAGAGAGCCTAACGCCCAGGCGCGCTGCAAGCCCAGGGAGACCAGCACGTCGGAAGGCTCGGGGTTGCCCGTTTTGCAGGCCGAGCCTGAGGAACACGCGAACCCGGCGACGTCCAGCAGCATCAAGAGCTGGTTGCCATCCACCCCTTCGAAAACGAAGCTGGCGTGGTTGGGCAGCCGCTGAGAAGGGTGCCCGGTCAGCTTGGCGCGCGGAATTTCCTCCAGAACCTGGCCGATCAAACGATCCCTTAGCGGCAACAGCGCGCCGGTGCGCTGCCCGTGCTCTTCTTGCGCCAGGCGCAAAGCCTCTGCCAGGCCAACGATGTAAGGGATATTCTGTGTCCCGGCGCGCAGACCAGAATTCCTGGCCGCCGCCCGTCTGAGAGGGGATGAGGGGGGTGCCCTTACGCACGTAAAGCGCTCCTGCCCCTTTGGGGCCATAGAATTTATGCGCCCCGATTGACATCAGGTCGATATTCTCCGCCTGAACGTCGATCGGCAGGTGCGCGGCGGCCTGAACGGCGTCCGTATGGAAAGTCACGCCGCGCTCCCGGCAGATTCTGCCGATCTCCGCAATCGGGTTGATCGTCCCGATCTCGTTGTTGGCGTAGATCACCGAGACCAGCGCCGTCGTAGGGCGGATGCGCTCGGCGACTTCCTGGGGATCCACCTGTCCAAAGGCATCGACCGGCAAGAATTCCAGCTCGAAGCCGTAGAATTCCTCCAGTTGACGAGCCGTCAGGGTCACGGCATGGTGCTCCACCGGGGAAATCAGCAGGTGGTTGGCGCCATTCCTGCTCCTGGCCGCCATCGCTGCGCCCCGCAATGCCAGGTTATCGCTCTCCGTGCCGCAGGCGGTGAAGATCACCTCGTCTGCCCGGCAGCGCAGCGCGTCGGCCACCACCTGCCGGGAATTCTCCAGGGCCGCCTCGGCCTGCTGCCCGTAAAAATGCACCGAGGATGGGTTCCCGAAAGTATCCGAAAAGTAAGGCAACATCGCCGCTAGAACGCGCGCGTCCACCGGGGTTGTTGCCGCATAATCCATATAGATCGTCGAGGAAGACTTCATCCCACGTTCTCCATGTACTCCATGTACTCCATGTACTGTACTCTCTTGTCTACCGGTATCGATTTAGTTATTGATTATAGCACGCCAGACCTTTTACATCCTCTTTCGCCATAATCCATCCGCTGATATAATTGGGATTATTGTTCTTATTCTCACATTTGGGAGGAATAATGTCTCAGATTATTCATTTTGGGACAGACGGTTGGCGCGGTGAAATTGCAGAGGATTATACATTCGACAACGTGCGACGTTGTACGCAAGGCTTCGCTTCTTATTTCTTGAAGCTGGGGAAGAAAAATGAATGGATCGTCGTGGGGCACGATAAGCGCTTCCACTCGGAAAACTTCGCCGCCGCCGTCACAGAGGTATTGGCTGCCAACGGGTTTCGCATCTACCTGACCGACGGCCCTACCCCCACCCCGGTGATCGCTTTCTCGGCCGTCAATCTCAAAGCGGCCGGAGCCGTCAATATTACCGCTTCCCACAACCCGCCTACTGATAACGGCTTCAAAGTCAGGGACGAGCACGGCGGAGCCATCGATCCGGATGGGCCTGAAGGAGATCGAGTCCCTCATCCCCGCTTCGGTCGAACAAGTAAAGCGCATGCCCCTGGCCGAGGCCAAAGAAAAAGGATTGTGCCAGGTTTTCGACCCTGCCCCAGCTTACATCGAACACCTGCACGACCTGATCGACCTTGAGCCGATCCGGGAGGCCGGCCTCAACATTGTGGTGGATGCGATGTGGGGCAACGGCGCAGGCTGGTTCACCCGCCTTTTGTCCGGCGGCAAGACCAGGGTCACAGAGATCCACGATACGCGCAATCCTATTTTCCCGGAGATGAAGCGCCCCGAGCCCATTCCGCCCAACATCGACGTTGGTCTGCGCACCACCGTGGAACAAAAAGCGGACGTGCTGCTGGTGACCGATGGAGACGCCGACCGCCTGGGAGTAGGCGATGAAAAGGGCAATTTTGTCAACCAGCTTCAGGTATACGCCCTCCTGGCTTACTATCTTCTGGAAGTGCGCGGTCTGCGCGGCCCCATCGTAAAAACCCTTTCTACCACCAGCATGTTAGGCATCCTGGGGAAAATGTACAACGTGCCGGTTTACGAGACCGGCGTCGGCTTCAAATACGTCGCTCCCAAGATGCTGGAGACGGATGCCCTGATTGGCGGAGAAGAATCGGGCGGCTACGCCTTCCGCGGCAACGTCCCCGAGCGGGACGGCATCCTGGCAGGTTTATTCATCCTGGACATGATGGTGAAGTTGAAGCGCAAGCCTTCCGGGTTGATCGACCTGCTGTTCAGCAAGGTGGGGCCACATTATTACGACCGCATCGACCGCGCTTTCTCCGGAGATCACGCGACGCGGGAAAAAACGATCCTGGAGGCCCGGCCGGCCACCATCGGCGGCCTCAAGGTGGACGGCCTGAATTCTATGGACGGCTATAAATTTAGTTTGGAAGACGGCGGCTGGTTGCTGATCCGCTTTTCGGGCACCGAACCGATCATGCGAGTCTATTGCGAGACCAGCCACGCAGACAAAGTACAGGCTATTTTACAGGATGGCCTGCGGATCGCAGGGTTGGTATAATTGCTTCCTCTTACCGACACGCATTGCCACCTGAACTTTGACACTTTCGACAGCGACCGATCCAATGTTTTAGAACGCGCCTGGGAAAGCGGGTTGCAGCGCATCTTAAATCCCGGCGTGGACGTGGAAACCAGCCGCTCTGCGCTGGGGATAGCCGAGAGCCAGCCGGCGATTTACGCAGCCGTCGGCGTCCATCCTGAGGCGGCTTCCACCTGGAACGAGGCTGCTCTGGCCGAATTGCGAGACCTGGCCAGCCGCCCCAAGGTTGTGGCCATCGGGGAAATCGGCCTGGATTATTACCGCGAGGATGCCCCGCCGGCGCTTCAGAAGGAAGCCTTTCAGGCGCAGCTCGAGCTGGCCGGCGAAGTTGGACTGCCTGTGGTTGTGCATAGCCGCCAGGCGATGGAGGATTTGCTTTCTATCTTGCGAAATTGGTGCAACCGCCTGCGAGACTTGGGCAACCCTCTTTCCGGGCGGCCAGGCGTGCTGCACTCGTTCGAAGGCTCATTGGAAGCTGCCCAGGAGGCCATGCGATTAAACTTTTATATTGGTGTGAGTGGACCTGTGACATTTAAGAATGCCCCTGATCGACAAGCGATCATTGCCACCTTGCCGTTAGAGCATCTGCTAATCGAGACTGACGCTCCTTTTTTGTCGCCGCATCCATTGCGTGGACGAAGGAACGAGCCAGCCAACGTGCGCCTCATCGCCGAGAAGATTGCTGATCTACATCATCAATCCATCAGCAGCGTGGCTCAAATCACTACCGAAAACGCGGCCAAATTGTTCGCTTGGGGAGTCTAAGATTGAATACGACCTCATTTCTCATTCCTGTCCATGAAAGTATCCTCGAGGTCGAGGCCTTGATGCTTGCGCAAGCAAACGGGAATCACAGCGATCTGAAATCTGCGCTGGAGCTTTTAATCGCTGCGGGCGGCAAGCGTATCCGCCCGGCCCTCACCCTTCTGACCGGTTCCATGCTGAAAGGGGATCACGAGCGCCTGGTCACTTTAGCCGCTTCCATTGAAATGCTGCACACCGCCACGCTGGTTCACGACGATCTGATCGATGGATCCCTCCTGCGCCGGGGGACTCCCACCTTGAATTCCCAATGGTCTCCCGGAGCCACAGTGCTGACCGGCGACTTTATCTTCGCCCGCGCCGCGAAGCTGGCCGCCGAAACGAACTCGGTGGAGGTGATGAAGCTTTTTGCCGAGACGCTCTCCGTCATCGTGAACGGCGAGATCACGCAATTGTTCTCCAGCCAATGCCAATCCAACCGGCAGGAGTACTACAAGCGCATCTACGCCAAGACGGCCTCCCTTTTCGAGACTTCCACCACCACCGCCGCGCTGATCAGCAACGTCGACAGCCAAACGGTGGAATACGTTCACCAATACGGCTACGAGATCGGCATGGCCTTCCAAATCATCGACGATATCCTGGACTTCACCGGCGAACAAGGCACCATCGGAAAACCGGTGGGCAGCGACCTGCGCCAGGGTCTGATCACATTGCCCGCTCTATGCTTTCTGGAAGCCAATCCCGGCCACCCGGATGCCCAATTCCTGCGCCGGGAAAAGTTCTTCGAGGACCAGGCGCGCACGGCCCAGCTCGTGGAAACCATCCGCGCCAGTGGGGCCATCGAGGACGCCCACCAGGAAGCCAGCCGCTTCGTGGAGCGCGGATTGCAGAGCTTGAGGAACTTACCGCTCAGCTCCGAGCGCAGCTCCCTGGAAGAGCTGGCAGAGTATATCGTGGACCGGAATCTGTAACATCTACCCCCTTCTTTAAATCGTGGCCCTTCAAGAAGAGGCGCAGGCAAGCATGCCCGCACCTCTTTTCTTGCGCGAATATAGTTCATCCCCAGCCTTCCTGGGGATGAACTATGACCGCGAGAAGAGCTCCTCGCAGCTACTCCGGCTTCGTCTCAAAGATCACGTCCCAGAAGGGCGATGTGACTCCGAAGCGCTCGTCGGGGGTCTTGTAGTGGTGCATCATGTGATAGCGCTTCAGGTACTTCAGCGGACCCCAGCGCATGGGATAATGATGGGTGGCGTAATGGATCATATCGTAGGCCAGGTAACCGGTGCCAAAGCCGGCAAACGTCGGAAAGATCAGGAAAGCTCTCCCCAATAAAGTGCCCAGCACCAGGTTGAACAACCCATAGAAAATCAACGCCAGAGGGATGCTGACGATGGGGGGCATTACCAGGCGGGTCTTGTCCTGCGGTTGCAGGTGGTGAATGCCGTGAAACAGGAAGACCACGCGCGCCTGCCATTCGTTGCGCGGCTTGAAGTGGAAAACGTAGCGATGTAAGGTGTATTCGGCAAACGACCAGACGACGATACCGCTGACGAATCCCGCCGGAATATACCAGGGAGAAACACCCGGCGCCCGATCGACGATGGCAGACACCAAGAAATAAAGGATGACCGGTAACCAGATGACCACCACCACAGCGGGGTGGATGTGGGTGAAGAATTCCATAAAATCCGATTTAAACAGACGAATGGGAACTTCGCTGTTGTCGATGGTGACGTGCGCCATATCCGTACTTCCTCCTTTCTAATTATAAGAAAGAGTATAGCACAGGAGCATATACGACTAAAAGGATGATTTTTTGGAAATTTCTGCGATTTCTCGGGATTGCTCGATGTACGCCAGACTCTGGTGGCGGAAATAAGTATTATACAGGGTGGCGTAATGGCCCCCTTTTGCCAGCAGCCCGGCGTGATCCCCTTCCTCGATGATCTTTCCGCCTTCGATGACGATGATGCGATCCGCCGATTTCACCGTCGACAGGCGGTGCGCGATCAGGATCGACGTGGATTTCTTCAGGATCAGATCCAGCGCCTGCTGGATTTGCCATTCGGTGAACGGGTCGATGCTGGCCGTGGCTTCATCCAGGATGAAAATGGCCGGGCGCTGCACCAGGACGCGCATCAAGGAGACGAGCTGGCGCTGGCCCATAGAAAGCCGCGCACCGCGTTCCCCGACCTCAGTTTGCAATCCTTGAGGTAAGGCCTCCAGCCATTCTCCTTCACCGATCTGGGCGGCGAGCTGCTTGATCTCCGCTGCGCTCACTTCCGGGCGCGCATAGCGGATATTCTCCTCCACGCTGCCCGAGAACAAGAAGGGCACCTGAGAGACGATGCCGAGCTGGCGGTGGTATTCGGCCAGGTTGAAAGTGCGCAGATCCTGGCCGTCGATCAAGATGCGCCCGTCCTGGAATTCGTAGAAGCGCGCGATCAATTTGGCGATGGAAGATTTGCCCGCCCCGGTATGGCCCACCAGGGCCAGGTTCTCTCCGGCGCGGACATGCAGATCGAAATCTTCCAAAACGCTCTCCTCGCTTTTGTAATGAAAGCTCACGTGCTCAAAATCGATTCGCCCCTGCGAAAACGGAACCGGGCGGTTATCCACCTGCACCACCACCGGGTCGGCGTCGATCAAAGCGAAGATGCGCTCTGAGGCGGACAGGCCCGACTGGATTTGCGTCCAGAAGGAAGACAGGTTCTGAACCGGACCCATAAAGCGGTCCAGGCTGAGCAGGAAGAGGTACCAGGCTCCGGCGGTCACCGCCCCCTGGATGGCGCTCAACCCGCCGGCGTACACCAGGATGGCCGTAAAGATGCCGCTGACGGCGTTCAGGGTCGGGAAGACCAGCGAGAGCACGAATCCGCGCTTCACGTTCACCTGATAAGATTGCCGGTTGGCGAAGTCGAACTCAGCATAAATGCTGTCCTCCTGGCGGAAGTTCTTGGCTACCGAAATGCCGCTGACCGTCTCTTTGATGGCGGAGTTGACGTTGGCCATAGCGCGCATCCCGCGGCTGGTCACGTCGCGAGCCAGGCGGCGGAAGCTCAAAGCCAGCAGGAACACCACCGGCATCATGGCGAACAGGTAAAGCGACAGGCGCCACTCGATCTGAATCAAGACCACCGCCAGGATGAGAGACTGGGCGACCTGCGAGAACATATCGGTGACCAGGGTCACCAACTGGCCGAAGTCCTGGGTGTCTGAGGTGATGCGCGAGACGATGCGCCCGGAAGAATATTCGTCGTAAAAAGACAGGTCGTGAGCCGCTGCCGCCTGGAAAGCCTCGGTGCGCATCTCCAGCACCACGTCCCCAATGGCGCGCACCGTCAGTCGCCGTCTGGACCAATTGGCGAACCAGCCCACTACCCCCAGCGCCAGAACGATCCCCGAGATCACGAATAAGGTTGCAGAAGACGCGCCCGGCTTTACCAGGTCGATCCCACGCGAGACGACCACCGGCATGGCGGCTCCGCTGCCAGACAACAGCGCCACCATCACGGTGATCAGCGCCAGGCGGCGCCCCTGCGGGCGGAAATATCGAATGATGCGGCTGACCAACACCCGGTCCGGGTATTGGCGGTCGTATTTTTCGGTACCGAGACCTGCGAAGAAACCCATAAGCTAACCCTATTCCCGAAAGATGCGTTGATAGGCTTCCGAAGTCGCCATCAGCTCCTCGTGATTGCCCATGGCGACGATGCGGCCTTTGCGCAAGACGAGGATCAAATCCGCCCAGCGGATCTGCGATAGCCGGTGGGTGATAATCAATGTAGTGCGACCCTGGGCAGCGGTATAGATGGCGCGCTGGATCTTATCCTCTGTGGCGCTATCAATCGCGCTGGTGGAATTGTCCAGAATCAGGATGCGCGGATCCGTCAGGAAAGCGCGCGCCAGGGCCAGCCTCTGGCGCTGGCCCCCGGACAGGGTCACTCCCCGCTCTCCAAGGATGGTTTCGTACCCCTCCGGCATCTCGGCGATGAACTCGTGCGCCTGGGCGGCCTTCGCGGCGGCTTCGACCTCTTGCCGGGTTGCCCCCGGCCTGCCAAAAGCGATATTTTCGGCCACGGAGCGGGAGAACAGGAAGATATCCTGCTCGATCATGGAGATGTTGCGCCGCAAGGCCTCCAGGTTCCAATCACGGACATCCACGTTATCCACCAGCACCTTGCCGTGCGTGCAATCGTACGTGCGGTTCACCAGGCGCACCAGGGTAGTTTTCCCCGAGCCGGTCTGGCCGACGATCGCCACCGTCTGCCCCGGCTTGACTTTGAAAGACACCTGCACCAGCACCGCCTCCGCCCCTTCCTGGTAGGAGAAAGTCACTTCTCGAAACTCGATCTCTCCGCGCATGGGCTGAGCAGAACCGGCCTGGTTCTGGTCGAGGTTCGTCTCGCGGTTGATCAGTTCCAGGATTCGGCGCGCGCCCGACAAGCCCGATGAAATCTGTGAATAAGCGAACATGGAGGAATACGTTGGAAAATCCAGCATCAGGAGCAAGCCAAAATACCCCACCACCTGGCCGACGTTGAGCAGGCCGTGGTTGTAGAGGATCAGAGCGTGAAACAAGCCGGTCGCCAGGGAGATACCAAACAATAAGAGCGGCAGGAAACGCGCCTCTACGTCCCCCTGGCGGACGGACGCGTCCCGGAAGAGGCGCGCGTTTTTCCCAAACAACGCCACCTCGGCGTCCTCCTGGGCCGCGCCCTTGACCGTTTCGACGCCATCGATGACCTCGGCCAGGCGGCTGTTCATGACGCCGAAAGAAGATCGGACGGCGCTGGTGATGGGCTGCAGGGAACGCAGGTAGAACACCAGCGAAAGGACGTAGAACACCAGGAACAAGGCCGGAGTCAGCATCAGCGCTGGGTGATAGGTGGGAGCCAGGATGAGCGGCATGAGCAGGAAGTTGAAAGAGCCCACCACCAGGTTCACCCCCGGGCTGAACATGTAATTGACCTCACGCACGTCGTTCGTCGCGCGCGCCATGGTATCTCCCACGGATTGCAGGCTGTGAAAGGTCATGCTCTTGCCCAGCAGGCTGATGTAAAGCTCATCGCGGATGTTGCGCTCCATGCGTTGGGCGACCATCTCCGCGCCGAAGTTGCGGCCAAACTGGAGCACGCTGCGTACGACTTGCGAAAGGGCGATTATGATGGCTATGCGCAAAAGCGCCGTGGTTTCAGGCGGAGTGGACAACACCGCGTTGAACGCCTGGCCGACTAATACAGGAGACACCGCCGCCAGGGCGGCATTCCCAATGGCGCCCACCACTAACACCAGCATCAAAACCCATTGGTGCAGGGCATGGGAAACGATCCAGCGGGCAGGGCTGCGCCGGTCCGTCGGGTATCTTTGAGGCAGCGAAAATTCCGCTGATAAGGTTGATTCGGTCATAGTCGGTTCCTGGACGACTCATGATACCATAAAAGCGAATCGCCCATCTATTTATCTCTTCGCGCCAATTCCTGGAAACCCTGGGATATAATCCTTTAGCGAGGCCACGAAAATGTCGCACAGCTATTTGCCGGTTGGTAAGCTTCCGCCTGATTTGCAGGCCAGCCTGTTGAGCAAAGTTCCTCTCCTGGACGAGCGCATCCTGCTCGGCCCCCGGCCGGGGGTCGATTGCGCTGTGATCGACCTGGGAGCCACCCTGCTGGTGTTCAAGTCCGACCCGATCACTTTCGTCACCGGCGAGATCGGCTGGTACGCGGTGCAGATCAACGCCAACGACATCGCCGTGATGGGCGCTACGCCGCGCTGGTTCCTGGCGACTCTGCTCCTGCCCGAAGAACAAGCCACCCCGGAGCTGGTCAAGGAGATCCAGGCGCAGATTAATTCCGCCTGCCGGGAAATAGGCGTCTCCGTGATCGGCGGGCACACGGAGGTCACCCACGGCCTCGACCGCCCTATCCTGGCCGGCAGCCTGATCGGTGAAGTCAGCCGCGCAGGTCTGGTGACCTCCAGCGGCGCCAGGCCCGGCGACCGCCTCCTGTTGACCAAGAGCATTCCCATCGAAGCCACCGCCATCCTGGCCCGCGAGTTCCAGGCGGCGCTCAAGTCTTCCTTCTCGGAAGAAGACCTGCGCCAGGCGCGCAATTATTTGCACGACCCCGGCATCAGCGTGCTGCGGGACGCCCAGATCGCCGTGTGCAACGGCCACGTGACCGCCATGCACGATCCGACCGAGGGCGGACTGGCCGCCGCCTTATGGGAGCTGGCCGAAGCTTGCGGCCACGCCCTGCTGGTGCGGCCCAAGGCGATCCCCATTTCTCCGTTGTCGGCCAGGTTGTGCCGCTTTTTCGGCCTCGATCCGTTGGCCTGCATCGCTTCGGGCGCCTTGCTATTGAGCGTCGCTCCTGAGGACGCACCTGCCATTCTGGAAGCGCTCAACGCCGGCGGAGTCCTTTGCCGGGAGATCGGCTCCGTCCGGGAAGGCCAACCCGTCGTTTGGATGGAACAGGCGTCCCAACGCCGCCGGCTGCCACGACCCGCGCGGGACGAGGTCGCAAAACTATACGACCGGAGCCAGGGATAAGCTTTCCTATGTCCGACGTTTCCTACCAATTTCGCCAGTGCCAACGAGAGAGCTGCGCTTTCCGCTTCCCGGTGGAGAGCGGGGATCCCCGCGGGAGGAGATGCCCGAAGTGCGGCGCGCCCACCCGTCTGATCCAACCTGCCCCGGCGGAGGCAGAGGAGGGCCAGCCCCTGCGCGCGCCGGCGGGAGGCCCCATCGTCGAAGCCCTGCTGGACAATATCCGCAGCACGTTCAACGTGGGCGCCATGTTCCGCACGGCCGACGGGTGCGGCATGCGCCGGCTGCACCTGAGCGGCATCACCCCCACCCCCGCGAACCCCAAGATTGCCAAGACTGCCCTGGGCGCCGAAGCCGTGGTTCCCTGGAGCTATCATCGAGACGGCCTGGCCGCCGCCGGGCAGCTAAAAAGCCAGGGGTTGCGGGTATGGGCATTGGAATGCAATTCGCACTCCGAATCCTTGTTCGAAGCCATTCCTGAGGTCGGGGACGGCCCGCTCCTGCTGGCCGTGGGCAACGAAGTCACGGGGGTGGATCCGGGCATCCTGGCGCTGTGCGAGCGGGTAGTCGCCCTGCCCATGCAGGGCTACAAACGCTCGTTGAACGTGGCCATCGCCTTTGGAATCGCCGCCTATACCCTGCGTTTTGGAGCCCAGCTCATAGAGGCCAGCCAGGCGCAGAAGGGCGGGCCGCGGGCGTAAAAATTCGGGCGATTACCCCAGGGCGTCCAGGCCGGCCTGGCCTAGCCCAAATCCAATCTCCAGGTGGTAATCGCGCACCTCGCCCGGCTCCAGCGTCTGCAAGGTGCCCATCTCTCGTTCACTGGCGCGCCCGGTCACGTGGCAATTGGCCGGCTCGAGCCCGATCACGTAACTGCCCGCCCGCATCATCTTCCATTCGACCAGAACGGGGAATTCTTCTTTCTTATAGCGCAGCGAAACCCCCAGGCCCTCCCCGCCGTTGAAAGCCGGGTTGACCAGGCGGACGTTGACTCTTTCGGCTTCGTCTGGAGTGAAATCGTGGTAAAAGACCTGCTCCAGGCAGCCGGGAATGGGAGCGGTAAATTCGGTGTACTTCTCCAGGCCGGGACGAGAATCTTCGTCTCGCGGTTGGGGGATATGCCTGGGCAGGATGAGGCGCGTCTCGGCATCTACCAGCGGATAGCCCAAGTTGATGTGCTGTAGGAACATGTGGGGTGACGGCTCGAGCGCCTCATTTTCCACACGGTCTTCGATCCAAAAACGGCTTTCCCCGATGCGCGTATAGATGCGGCGGGTCAAGGTAAGCTTCTCGCCGAACATGGCCGTCTGGCGTACCGTGCCTTCCACCCACAGCAGGTAGTCGTCCCCCTCCCAGCGCCCGCCGTAAGACACATTGCGCGCCGGGACAGCGGAGATGCGTCCGTGCAAACCCAGGGCTTCCCCTTGATCCACGTTCGGCTCTCCTACCTGATTCAAGCCGCAAGGCGTGAGAAAGCCCGTGGGCCAACTGCGCAGCCACTCGGAATCGTGGGAATCGTAAAAGGCAGGATGAACCGCACCCACCGAGCACACAAAGGAGACAGGCGCCCCGCGATAGGTAACGTTCGTCAAGCTCATTCCCCGGTCGGTGAGCACGGTCAGCTCCAGCCCGGCGGCGTTCCTGAGTATCACCCCCCGCGTGCCATTTTCATTTCCATTGGTCAGCGTAAAGGGCTGGGCAGATGCGATCTGGGAAATATCCCCCACTCGTAGGAGGATCTCGAGCTTGGAGTATTGCTTGCGCCAAAGAGTAGCCATATTCTCCTCTGCATTTTTCGGGATTATTGTGTAATAATAGCCTGGAACGGCCGGGAAAAGACGATTCCTGGCACACCCGAATTATACGCCTCTTGGCAGAGATCACCTCGATTTTGGAGGGAATGGCCCATGCGCTCGTCCAATTTCAGGTTGTGGGTTGCCCGCGTTTTGATCGGCCTGGTGCTCTTTTTCAACCTGCAATGCGCGCTCCTCTTTATCGTGAAACCCGGCAATTTTGCCGCCGGATTCGAGCTGGAAGGGATCGCCGGGAGTGTGATGGTGCAGGGCATGGGGCTGCTCTTCGTCATGTGGAACGTCCCCTACGCGCTGGCCCTCACCCACCCCCGCCTTCGGCGCGTCTCGCTGTACGAAGCCATCGCTATGCAGGCCATCGGGGTCCTCGGGGAAAGCGCGCTGCTGTTCCTCCTGCCACCCGGGCATCCGGCGCTGCGCGCGACCGCTGTGCGCTTCATCTACTTCGATGCCGGTGGACTGCTGGCGCTGCTGCTGGCCTTTGGGGTAAGCCAATCCACTCGACCGCCGGCTTTGAAAGCCAAAGTCTTAGCCGACTTTAATCCTGGGAGAGCATGATGACCTTTACCACCTTAGTCTCTACAGAAACCCTGGCCCGCCATCTGGAGGATGCGGACTGGGTGCTCGTGGATTGCCGTTTCGAACTGCAAGCCTCGGATTGGGGGCGCGAGGATTACCGCAGAGCGCACATCCCCGGCGCCGTGTATGCCCACCTCGACCAGGACCTCTCAAGCCCCATTACCTCCACCAGCGGGCGGCATCCCCTGCCCGATCCGGGGGGATTCATCGCCAGGCTATCGGCCTGGGGCATAGAGGCCGGCAAACAGGTCGTCGCTTATGACACAGTGGGCGGCGCGTACGCCGCTCGATTGTGGTGGCTGCTGCGCTATTTCGGCCACGCGGCCGTGGCCGTGCTGGACGGGGGCTTCACGCTTTGGGAGGGAGAAAGACGGCCCACCCGCGCCGGCGACGAAGCTCGCCCGGCGGCGAATTTCACCGGGAAGCCGGCGGGGGAGGATTATTTCTTGACCACGGAGCGTGTAAATGAGATCAGATCCGACCCGCACTATCGGCTGATCGACGCTCGCTCTCGGGATCGATACCTGGGCGAGCACGAGCCGATCGACCCCGTCGCCGGGCACATCCCCGGAGCGGTCGACCGCTTCCACGCCAGGAATCTCAAGCCGGACAGGACCTTCCAGCCCCCCGAAAAATTGAGAGCCGAGTTTCTCGCCCTGCTGTCGGGCGTGGAACCCGAAAACAGCGTGGTCTATTGCGGGTCGGGGGTGACCTCCTGCCATCACCTCCTGGCCATGGAGGTCGCCGGGCTGCCCGGCGCGCGGCTGTACCCCGGCTCCTGGAGCGAGTGGATCCGCGATCCCGAGCGCCCGGTGGCCACCGGCCCTGAGATGCCCCAGTCGATTTGATTGTGATCTATTTCACTGGAGTTTCTCTTCATTGCCTGATAAAATAGAAAAATAATGCACGACTTCTCGGTAATTCGGCGGGTAGCGCCCAATTTCGTGAGGAGATTCAGTCAATCTATTTGTAAGAAGGGATTCGGATTATGTACAAGATCGTTTTGTTGCGCCATGGCGAAAGCACCTGGAATAAAGAGAACCGCTTTACCGGTTGGACCGACGTTGACCTGTCAGAAAAAGGCGTGGAAGAGGCTAAACGCGCCGGGGAAGTGCTCAAGGCCGAAGGCTACACCTTCGACATCGCCTACACCTCCGTATTGAAGCGCGCCATCCGCACCTTGTGGATCACCCTGGACGGTATGGACCTGATGTGGATCCCGGTCGTGCGCACCTGGAGGTTGAACGAGCGCCACTATGGGGCCTTGCAAGGCCTGAACAAAGCCGAGACCGCCGAAAAGTTTGGCGAAGCGCAGGTCAAGCTATGGCGGCGCAGCTACGATGTGCAGCCCCCGGCGCTGACCGAAGACGATCCCCGCTTCCCCGGCCACGATCCGCGCTATCAAGACGTGGACGAGAAAGATCTGCCGCTCACCGAGTGTCTGAAAGACACCGTCGCCCGCTTCCTCCCCTTCTGGCACGAGGTGGTCGTCCCCGTGGTCAAGTCCGGCAAAAAGGTGCTCATCGCGGCGCACGGCAACAGCCTGAGGTCGCTGGTCAAATATCTGGACGACATCTCCGAGGAGGAGATCGTCGGGCTCAATATCCCCACCGGCGTCCCCCTGGTTTACGAGCTGGACGACGACCTCAAGCCCATCCGCCGCTATTACCTGGGGAACCAGGAGGAGATCGAAAAGGCCATGCAAGCGGTCGCCAATCAGGCCAAGGCGAAGAAGTAAATTTTGCGCCGATCATTGACAGCCGGGAGGATTATGCTATACTACCCTATAGTATATATCTTCACAGCAGGATCGCTATCCCTATGCCCCTTTACGAATACATCTGTACCCAATGCGGAACTGAATTTGAAAAAATCCTGCCCTTCTCCGAGGCAAACTCCAAGCCCGAATGCCCGACCTGCCAGAGCCGGGAGACGTTGAAGCGAATTTCGCTCTTCGCCTCCAACGGCGGCGACGGCAATTCTTCGTCAAGCGCGAGCAGCGGGTGCGGCTCCTCGGGCAGGTTTACCTGAGGTTAACGAGCTGCGCGAAACGCGCCCTGCCGGCCGGCGGCTGGCAGCTCCCAAAGGGAACGAAATGAAGGGTTATCCACCCGATCTCAAAGAAAACCTGGGCAAGCGCCTGCGGCGCATCGAAGGCCAGGTGCGCGGCGTCGAAAAGATGATCGCCGAGGACCGCGACTGCCTCGAAGTGATGCAGCAACTGGTCGCCATTCGATCGGCGGTGCAGGGCGCTGCCCAGACTTTTATGCAAGACTACGTGTCTGAATGCATGACCGACCTGGAAAACCAGGATCAGGCCTCGCGTCAAAAGATGGTGGAAAATCTGGTCACCCTCTTTAGTAAGGTGCCGTGAGCCCCTTCAACCTAGAGAAGAACTTGGAAAGGAACGCTTGCCCTTGGCCACTACTACCTTGAAATGGATCGAAGGCCAAAAGTACATTGGCACCGATTCGACCCAGCATTCCGTCGTCATCTCCACCCCCTCGGAAGGGATCGGCATGAAGCCTTCCGACTTATTGCTGGTCGCGTTATCTGCTTGCACGGCCGTGGACGTCGTGGACATCCTTGCGAAAAAACGCACGCCGGTGACCGGGCTGGAAATTACCGCCAGCGGCGAGCAAGACGCAGATCCCCCTGGGCCTTCCGCAAGATCCATCTCAAGTACCAGGTGAGCGGTGAGAATCTGACCCCTAAAAACGTCGCCCAGGCGATCCGGCTTTCTGAGGAGAAATACTGCTCCGTGGCGGCTGCTCTGCGCGGCGTGGCCGAAATTACCACCGAATTCGAAATCCTCGAGCCCTTGTTGGAGAAAAACAGCCCCGCTTGAACTTGCTCTCTGGCTGGCCGGCGGGGAGAATGATGATATAATGGCACACGGCAATAGCAAAGAATTCCGGATGCTATCAGCTATCTCGGAGTGACGATTGACAATGTCCGTGACCCAACAGGCCCATCCTCTCGCATCCCCCAAAACCCTCCTAGAAAAAATCTATCAATCAGCCTGGCTCTTCCCAGTGATCTTACTGCTGGTATGTCTGATCACTTACGCTTATCAATTGGGAAAGATGGGCTTTTACTGGGACGACTGGCCGGTGGTCTTCCTGGCCACGCTTAAGAACCCGTCTGCATTCTGGTCCTGATTACGCTTTCGATCGCCCCTTCTCGGCCTGGACCTACCTGCTGACCTTCCCCCTCCTGGGCACCAACCCGACCAACTGGCAGATCTTTACCATCCTCTTGCGCTGGCTGAGCGTGGTAGGCTTCTGGTTGGCGCTGCGCGGCGTATGGCCGAAGAGAGTCATGGAAGTCGGCTGGATGGCCTTGCTATTGGCGGTTTACCCCGGCTTCACCCAACAATCTATCTCCGTGGCTTACAGCCAGCATTTCATCTGCTACACCCTGTTCACATTTTCCCTGGCCCTGATGGTTTGGGGTTTCCGCAAGCCAAAATACCTCGTCCCGTTCACCCTCCTGGCCCTCCTGGCCACCATCGTCCAGATGATCACCATGGAATATTTCGTGGGGCTGGAGCTCCTGCGACCCATCCTGATCTGGATCCTGGTGCGCCAGCCTCAGGAGAAGGTGCGCGCCACGCTGGGGAGGGCTTTGCGCTATTGGCTGCCCTACCTGCTGCCCCTGGCAGCCTTCCTGGTCTGGCGCTTGGGGTTTTATAGCCGCTTCATCACCAGCAAGGATCCCAATTCTCCGGCGGTGATCAGCGGCCTGCTCCACAGTCCCTTCTCGACGGCCCTCGCCCTGCTCCAGAAAAGCCTGCAAGATTTCGTGCAGGTGAATCTCTTCGCCTGGGCCAACACGATCAGCGTTCAGGACATCGTCTTGAACGCCAAGGCCAACCTGTTGACCTGGTTCGTGGGCGCGCTCTCCGCGGTAGGGCTGGGGTTTTACTTCCTCAAGCTCAAGAAAGAGGAAGACTTCCAAACGGGCGGCCAGGACCACTTCGTCATCCAGGGCATCCTGCTGGGCCTGGTAGGCTTCTTCGCGGGCGGCTTGCCCGTATGGGGCATCAACGCCCAGATCTCCGTGGGCTTATGGTCCGATTCGCTACGCGCTGGCGCCCATGCTGGGAGGGATCATCCTGCTGGTCAGCCTGATCTCCTGGTTCGGCAAGGCCAACTTGCAGAAGGCCGTCTTCATCGGCGCCCTCTTTGGCCTGGCCATGGCCTCTCAAATGCAAACGGTCAACAAGTATCGCCTGAATTGGGACATCCAACGCAATTTTTACTGGCAGATGGACTGGCGTATTCCCGCCTTGAAACCGGGCACCACCCTCCTGGCGCCCATGATGCCCTTCAACCTGGTAGCGGAGTATTCCGTCGCCTTTGCCTTCAACACCATCTACGCTCCTCAGCAAAATACCACCGACGTGTCTTATTGGTTCTTTAGCGCTTACCGCTACATCGGGGGAGTCATCCCCGCCCTGCAACCGGGCCTGCCCATTACCTACAAGCTGCGCACGATCAACGTCAACGGCTCCACCTCCCAAAGCCTGGTCATCGACCATCGCTTCCAGCAAGCCTGCGCCAGAGTGATGGGGCCGCAGGACAACCTGTCTCCCATGCTGAGCAGCAATGACGTTGCCCTGTTAGGAATCTCCAATCTCGACCAGGTCATCTACGATCCGCAGACGCCCATCCAACCGCCCGCCGACATCTTCGGCCCCGAGCCACAGCACACCTGGTGTTATTACTACCAGAAAGCAGACCTGGCCAGCCAGTTTGAAGACTGGCCTGCGGTGGTCAAGCTCGGCGACGAGGCCAACCAGCAGGGCTACACCGCCATCCTGGGCACCGAGTGGATCCCCTTCATTAAGGGGTACGCGCATAGCGGAGACTGGAGCACCGCAGTGAATTTGACCCAACAGGCTACTGAGCTGACCGGAGAGCTGTCTCCTTATCTATGCTCCGTCTGGCAAACCATCGACCAGACCACAGGGGCTTCTCCGGAAAAGGATCAGGCCTTCGTGAAAATGAATAAACTCTTAGCCTGCTCGCCCCAATAGCCGGGAAGGCGCCGTTTCCGGGGGCCTGGCGCGCAGGTTTTACCGGCCAGATTGGCAATAATTGTTATTTTTGTCATTAACTTCCAGGAGACTTGTGAGGGGCTGATTAGGGTATACTAGTCTGGACATGTGCAACAAAGAAAATCAAGTTTCCAAAAGGAATAGGGCTTTCTTTTCGCTTCGCAGCAGAGCAATCTGCCTTGCAATCCCCATGCAATCAAATCTTTCTTCTCATTCAGGAGGATAAACGTGAATAGCGATAATCTTGATGGCTTATTAAAGCCAACATCCATTGCGGTTGTGGGCGCTTCGACCCAGCCCGGCAAAATTGGTTACACAGTATTGGAGAGCCTGCAAAAAAGCGGCTTCCAGGGCAAGATCTACCCAATCAACCCACAGGCGCAAGAAATTCTGGGGCTAAAAACCTATGCTTCCATCCTGGACGTTCCCGGGAGCGTGGACGCCGCCGCGATCGTCGTTCCGGCGAAATTCGTCCTCCAGGTCACCCACGAATGCGGGCAAAAAGGCGTCAAGGGGCTGATCATTATCACTTCGGGATTTTCTGAGAGCGGAAACCGCGACCTGGAGAACCAACTGGTCGAGGTCGCCAAAGGCTACGGGATGCGCATCCTGGGGCCCAATATCGTGGGGATTCTTTCCAACTCCGATCAGCTAAACGCCTCGTTCGCTCCCTTCCTGCCTCTGCCCGGCAAGGCCTCCCTGGTCTCGCAAAGCGGTGCCCTGTTGATCGCCATCGACGCTTCCACCTACACCCGCCGGGTAGGCTTTGACAAGCTGATCTCCATCGGCAATATGTCCGATGTCGATTTTGCAGACACGATTTCGTGGCTGAATAAGGATAAGAACACCTCCTGCATTTCCCTCTACATCGAAGGCATGAAGAACGGCCGCGAGTTCATCCAGGCCGGGCGCAAAGCCAGCAAACCGATCATCGGCTTGAAGGCCGGCACTTCTGCGCATGGCGCCGCAGCGGCCGCTTCTCACACCGGCTCCCTGGCCGGAGCGGCCAAGGTCTACTCGGCTGCTTTCCAGCAGGCCGGCGTCGTCCAGGCTTCTGATCTGGGCAACCTCTTCGACCGCACGCTGGCCCTCTCCTTGCAGCCCCCCATGAAAGGCAAGAACCTGCTGATTCTCACCAATGGCGGCGGCGTGGGCGTCCTGGCGACGGATGCGGCGGAACGCAACGGCATCCCGCTTCAATTTGCCCCGGCTGACGTGCAGGAAGAACTCAAGAAGCACATGCCGGAGTTCGGCTCGGCCAAGAACCCGGTCGACCTGACCGGCATGGCCGGATCCGAATGGTATTCCGACTCTGCCAGATACGCCTTCGCCCATCCGTGGGTCGACGGTTTGGTGGTGCTGTATTGTGAGACGGCCATGACGAATCCTCTAGAGATTGCCCAGGGAGTCTACCAGGCCATCCAGGATTTGGGCGTGACCGGAAAACCGGTGACCATCTCGTTTGTCGGCGGGGATCGTTCGGCGGAAGCCATGCAATGGCTGGTAGAGCACGGCATTCCGGCCTATCCCACTCCGGACCAGGCCGTGAACGCCATAGCTGCCTTGCGCGAATACGCCGGCATCCGGGAAAGCGCTGCCGAGGCGGATTCCGTCAGTGACGAATACGATATCGAAGCCGCCAGGACGATCCTTGCCAGGGCGCGCGCAGAAAGGCGCTCTTCCCTGACCGAGATCGAGTCCAAGCAGGTATTTGCCGCCTTCAAGCTGCCCGTGACCACCACTTCCCTGTCCAGATCTGAAGATGAAGCCGTGGCGCTCGCCAAAGAAATTGGTTACCCGGTGGTGATGAAGATCGTCTCTCCGGATATCCTGCACAAATCGGATGCGGGCGGCGTCAAAGTCAACATCAAAGACGAAGCCGCCGCGCGGCAAGCTTACCAGACCATCCTGGCCAACGCCAAGGCCTACAAGGCAGACGCGAACATCCACGGCGTCGCCATTCAGGAAATGGCCCCGTGGGGCACCGAAGTGATCCTGGGCTCGGTAAACGACCCAACCTTCGGCCCGACCATCATGTTCGGCCTGGGTGGCATCTTCGTCGAAGTGCTCAAAGACGTCACTTTCCGCGTAGCGCCGGTGGCAGCCGGGCAGGCCGAAAAGATGCTGAGTGAGATCCGCGGCGCGCCCATTTTAGCCGGCGTGCGCGGCGAAGCTCCTCGCGATCGCAAAGCCCTCACCGAAGTTCTGTGCCACTACTCGAACATGATTCTCCAGCTCGGAGATGAGATTTCTGAGACCGACGCCAACCCGGTCCTGGTCTATGAAGAAGGCCGGGGCGTGAAGGTGGTGGACGCGCGCATCATTTTGAAGAAAAAATAAACCAGGCGCCTGCCTGAGGAAAAAATTCTCTAATACAGAATACTGGCTCGAAGAATCACCCTTCGGGCCAGTATTTAAGGTAAATTATGGAACGTCCTGATCTAAGCCAGGTATCGCCGGAAATCCGCGCCTACATTGAAAGCCTTGAAAACGAGCTGGAAAGGCGCCAAAAGAAGGCCGAAAAGCCCACCCAAGAGGTGAGCTTCGCGCCGCTCGAGCCCAGCGAGCCGCCTACTACCATCAACATCGTCACGATCAGCCAGAACGGCCTGATCAAACGCACCGCTCGCCATAACTACGAGCGCCAGCATCGGGGAGGAATGGGCGTCTTCGACCTGGACGTTTCCGGGGACGATTATCCCAGCGCGCTAACCGCCGTAGACGAAAGCCAGGGTCTGTTGTTGTTCACCAACCTGGCGCGCGTCTTCCGCCTGCCGTTGGCAAAAATCGACGAGACCCCTCTGCGCAGTCGTGGAAGCGCTTTGCGCGAATGGCTGCCCCTCAGCGAAGGCGAGCACGTCGCCGCCGCGCTGCCGGCCCTGGCGAACGGTTATGTGGCGCTCCTCAGCCAGAGGGGCATGGTGCGTTGTCTGCGCCACCATCTTTTCGGCGAATACCTGAAGCCCGGCACGGCCTTCTTCAACCCCAGGGATTTTGGCGAGCTGGCCTCGGCTTGTTGGACGCCCGGCGACGCGGATCTCTTTGTGGCTACGCGCAACGGAATGGCCATCCGTTTTCCCGAGAAGCTGGTGCCCGTGCAAGGTGGCTCCGGCATCCGCGTGGACGCCCAGGACAGCGCGGCCAGCATCACTTCCGTGCGACCCGATGGCCAGGTCCTGCTGGTCGGCGAAGACGGGAAAGGCACCCTGCGGCTCATGTCGGGGTTCAATCCGAACAAATCGGCCGGCGGCGGGGGGAAGCTGGCCATGCGGGCCAGCACGCTGGTCGCCGCATTCTCTGCCACTGAGAAAGACGACGTATTCCTCCTCTCCAAGACCGGCAAGATCATCCGTTTCAAGGTGGACGAAGTTCCCCCTACCGAAGGGGTGATCCAGGGGGTAAATTGCATGGCCCTGCGCTCAGACGAAATCTCCGCAGCCACCATCAGCGCTACCGGGCCTTCTCATCTCTTCC
This sequence comes from uncultured Chloroflexia bacterium, assembly GCA_963702935.1. Taxonomy (GTDB): domain Bacteria; phylum Chloroflexota; class Anaerolineae; order Anaerolineales; family Anaerolineaceae; genus DAOTWA01. Next base: position 3,625,115 of record OY969772.1, on the reverse strand, counting down.
GATAAAGATCAACGGGGGTGTAGTATGAAAATTGCGGTCATCGGCGGCGGCTCGACCTATACACCAGAACTGATCAACGGCTTCCTCTCCAGGGTGAACACTTTTCCCCTGTCAGAATTGTGGCTGATGGACACCTCCCCCGAGCGTCTGGAGATCGTTGGGGGCTTTGCCAGGCGCATGGTACGCGCTAAAGGCGAGCCTTTCGCGGTGAAGCTGACTCAGGACCAGCGCCAGGCTGTCACCGGCGCAGCTTACGTGATCACTCAGCTCCGGGTAGGCGGGATGGCTGCCCGCCGCGCAGACGAATACCTGGGGAAGCGCCACGGATTGATCGGGCAGGAAACCACCGGCGTGGGCGGGATGGCTAAAGCCTTGCGCACCGTCCCGGTGATCCTCGAGGTGGCGAACGACATACGCGAGCTGGCGCCCGGCGCTCTGCTGGTCAATTTTGCCAACCCGGCCGGCCTCGTCACCGAAGCTTTGACTCGTTACGCCCCGGACGTTTCGTCGGTGGGAGTGTGCAACGTAGCGATCAACACCAAGATGCACATCCTCGCCGGCCTGAAACAGATGCGGGGCCTGGAAGTCCCGCCGGAGTGCGCTCAGCTCGACACGCTGGGGCTGAACCACCTTTCCTGGCATCGCGGATTCAGGATAGAAGGCGAAGACCTCTGGCCCCAGGTGTGGCAGGGATTCCTGGCCGAAGCCCGCGCCAGCCAGGAGTTAGAATGGGATCTGAACACGCTGGAATCCTTGCAGATGATTCCCAATGATTACCTCCAATACTATTACTACACCCCCAGGAAGCTGGCCGAACAAGCGCAATGGCCGCCGTCGCGGGCAGAAACGGTGATGGAAATCGAAAAAGTTCTGCTGAAGCAGTACGCCGATCCCGAACGGAGCGAGCCGCCTGAAGACCTGCTGAAACGGGGCGGAGCTTATTACTCCACCGTCGCCACGCAACTGCTCGATGCGCATTACAATGACCTCAACCAGGTGCACGTCGTGAACGTTCGCCAGGGGGGAGCCGTGCCGGGCTGGCCCGCAGATTGGGTATTGGAAATGCCCGCCCTCATCAACGCCCAGGGCATCTATCCCTTACCCGCCCGACCCTTGCCCCTGGCCTGCTTCGGCCTGATGGCGCAGGTCAAGTCCTACGAATTGCTGACTGTCGAGGCTGCCGTACAAGGCGACCGCCGGGCAGCCTACCAGGCGCTTCTCAACCACCCCCTGGGGCCGTCCGCCGACCGGGTCCAGGAGGTTCTGACAGACCTGTTGGAAACCAACCGCGCTTACCTGCCTCAATTCTGGCGGGAGAGTTAGGAAGGCCCACGGTGGCGCCTTACTTTTTAGGGGGCGACCTGGGGGGCAGTAAAACCCATATCCTCGTCGCAGACGAACGCGGCCGGGCGTTGGGATTTGCCAGGAGCGGCCCCGATCTGTTTATTATCAATAGGATTCGATCTGAAAACCATGGCAGAACCCGATTTTACCAATAGACGTTATTTCCCCGGAACGACCGGCAACACCTTTGACGTCGTCCTGCACGTAGCCGAAATCATCGACAGGATCCCCCTGCCGCTCTTTGGAGCCTTGCTCCTGGGCCTGGCGATCCTGGTCACCCGCGCCCACTGGCTGTTCTCCTTCGGCTTGTGGGGCTTCATGCTGCTGGATTGGCTCCTGGTGGGTCTGTTGCCCCGCGCGGGCAAATCTTACGGCCCGCCCCAGCCGCCGGTGCTGATCCTATCGGTCGCACGCGCCGTGATGGCGCTGCTCCCGCTGGCCGTGGCCTTGCCGGCTCAGATCGTGGGCACGCTCCTGGTCGTCTACGGCTTCTGGATCGAGCCGCATCGCCTGACCCTCACCCGCCAAAAGCTGGTCACCAACAAGCTCGCAGCGGGGCGCACCTTGCGCGTGCTGCACCTGGGCGACATCCACGTGGAGCGCGTGACCGGGCGCGAGCGGCGCTTGAACCGCATGATCAAAGAGCTTTCGCCCGACCTGATCCTGTTTTCAGGGGATTTCCTCAACCTTTCCTACCGTGAAGACCCGCAGGCTGTGGAAGAAGTACGTGAAATCCTGAAAGAGTGGGCCGCTCCGCTGGGGGTATTTGCCGTGACCGGCAGCCCGGCCGTGGACCTCCCTGAGGCGGTCCCCCACATCCTGGACGGCCTGCCGCTACGCTGGCTGAAGGACGAGCGCGTCACGATTTCCTTCGAGGGCCAGCCCGTCGACCTGATCGGACTGACCTGTTCGCACAAGCCCTTCCTGGACGGCCCGCGCTTGAAATCCCTGCTCGCCGAAAAGCCCGAGCACTTCACCCTCTTGCTCTACCATACGCCCGACCTGGCGCCTCAGGCCGCCGAAGCCGGCGTCGATTTGCAGCTTTCGGGCCACACCCACGGCGGCCAGGTGCGCCTGCCCTTCTACGGGGCCTTGTTTACCGGCTCACTGTACGGCAAGCGCTTCGAGGCCGGGCGGGTCAACCTGGAGGGGCTCACCCTGTACGTCACGCGCGGCATCGGCATGGAGGGCGCAGGCGCCCCACGCGTGCGCTTTCTCTGCCCCCCGGAGATCATCCTGTGGGAAATCTCCGGGAGCACAAAGGCGTGACCACCGGCGAAGCGCCCCACACAGACGACATGGCCACATCACTCTCCGAGAAGAGCATGAAATGGTAAAATCATAATCATGATGACGCCGAGTGACGCGCACCGTTGGGATGAACGCTACCGCCAGGATCTCCAATCCCGCTCCCGGTCGCCGCGCCCCCTCCTGGTCGAGAACGCCGGCCGGCTGCCCGTTGGCGGCCTGGCGCTGGACGTGGCCATGGGGCCGGGCACGAACGCCGCGTACTTGCTGGAGCGCGGCCTTCAGGTGGTGGGCGTAGACGTTTCCGCCGTCGCCGTAGGCTGGGCGAAAGCGCGTTGGCCCGAGCTGATGGCGGTGGTTGCCGACCTGAACCACTTCTGCCTGCCCGGCGATACCTTCGACGTCGTCCTGAACTTTTACTACTTGCAGCGCGAGCTATGGAGCGCCTACCGGCGCATTCTCAAGCCGGGCGGCCTGCTGCTCATCGAGACTTTCACCCAGGATATGCTCGCCGTCAAGGGGGAGATCGACCCCCAGTACCTCCTGGAGCCAGGCGAGCTGCGCGCGGCTTTCCAGGATTGGGATATCCTGGTCTACCGCGAAGGCTGGGTGAATAGCGACCACGGGAACCGCCGGGCCGTCGCCAGCCTGGCAGCCCGCCGGCCAACGTTTTAGATGCTTTCATTGAAAGGTGAGAAACCATGCTGATCGTAGCCGAATTGAAAGATGAAAAAGGCCAGACGCTTGCCCTGCTTACCGTCCCACCCAAGGACTTCAAGACCGGCTCTCGCGGTTATTACGCCAACGCCAAAATGGAGCTGGAGGGAAAGCGTTACCAGGTGCAGATTTAAATGGTAGAAATTGGCAGCAAGAGTTAGGCCGCCAACGCCAAAGAAGAATCGCATTGAGCCGCGTTCTCAATTAGCCTAATTTCTTTAGCGCAAGCACGTTTTCAATGTGTTTTTAGGAGGGTATTTCGATGAAAAACCATTATCTCAACAGCCTGCTGGGAGAGCGCGAAGAAATCATCATGGGTACGCGCCAGCACTGGTTCATCCTCTTTCGGGAAATCTTCGTCGAGATCTTGATCTGCCTGGCCATCGTCACCGCCGTGACCCTGTCTTACATCTACCTGTTAAATAACCTCCTCATCCTTCTGGGATATTTCCTGCTGATCCTGCCGCTTCTCAGTCTGGCGAAGGATGTGCTCTCCTGGTCGAACCACGAATACATCGTCACCAACCGGCGCGTCATCCAGATCGCCGGGCTGTTCAACAAGAGCGTGGTCGATTCTTCCCTGGAGAAAGTCAACGACGTCAAGATGAACCAGACCCTCCTGGGGCGTCTGTTCAACTACGGCGATATCGAGATCCTGACCGCCAGCGAGCTGGGCGTCAACCTGTTCAAGCGCATCGAGAGGCCGATCAAATTCAAGACGGCCCTGTTGAACGCCAAGGAAAAGCTGGATCGCGGTGAAACCGGCCCGGCCGGGGATCAGCCCGCCAACGTTCCGGCCCTGATCGGCCAACTGGACGTGCTGCGCCAGCGCGGCATCCTCACCGACGAAGAATTCCAGCAGAAGAAGGCGGAGCTGCTCGCCAAGCTGTAAGCCGCCCCGCCGCCCGACCGGAGAGCCAGAATGCCCCTTTCCCTTTTCCTGTTGAAGGGCGACTTTGCCGTGTGCCGCCTGAAGCAAGACGCTCCCCAGCCCGATTGGGGCCAGCAAGGCCAATTCTACGCGCTGGTACGCACGCCTGACGAGCTTTCGATCGTGTGCGCGGAGAGATTCGTCCCTCCCGGGGTGCCCTGTGAGCGGGGCTGGAGCTGCCTGGGAGTGGCCGGGCCGCTGGATTTTTCCCTGGTGGGCATCCTGGCTTCGCTGTCGGCAAGCCTGGCTCAGGCGGGAGTCAGCCTCTTCGCCGTCTCCACCTTCGACACGGATTATCTGCTGGTAAAAACCAGGGATCTGGAAAAAGCCCTGGCGGCCTTATCCGCCGCCGGCCATCGCATCACCCGCCCCTATTGAGCGGGAACGAATTCCCTGATTCTAGCCAGGAACCCTCAGCAACAGAGGCCCCAGCCGGTCGATCAGCCAGGCAAAGCCCAGCTCCACCCAGGGCGTGATCGCCACGACCCCCGGCACGTAGGCCACCCGGCGGGGCCGGCGGATGACGCTCCAGATGCAATCCGCGACCTTTTCCGGGGACACCGCAAAGCGCTCGGCGGGGATGCGCCGCCCGGAGGACAGCCCCGCCGCGCTGTCGAAGAACTCGGTCTTGACCGGGCCGGGCTTGACCAGGCTGACGTGCACGGGCGTGCCTCTCAGCTCACGATACAGCGCGGTGGAATAAGCGTTCAGGTAAGACTTGCTGGCGGCGTAAGCCGCCACCCCCTGGCTGGGAAGGTCCCCCACCATCGAGCCGACGTTCACGATCGACCCTCCGCCCTGCTCGAGCATGACCGGCAAGCAGGACAGCGTTAATTGAACGCCGGCCGAGATGTTCAGGGCGATCATTTGCCGGGCCAGCTCCCAGGGCATCTGCGCGCTGTAGCCGTACCAGCCAAAGCCGGCGTCGTTGACCAGCACGTCCACGCGACCGTAAGTCTCCATGACCCGCGCGAACAGCGCCGCGCGTTGGAACTCTTCGCTCAGGTCCGCGGGGCAAGCCAGCGCCTCTCCCCCCTGCTCACGAATCTGGCCGGCAAGCTCGCTCAAGCGCTCCTCGCGCCGGGCGACCAACACCACCCGCATCCCTTGCGCGGCCAATTTACGCGCCGTGGCGGCGCCGATCCCGCTTGAAGCGCCGGTGACCACGGCTATTCTTGGCTCCAATGGAGAAGCGCTACTCATTCCGCGCTCTTGGCCTTTTTACGCGACTCCACGAACCAGCGGACGGTATCCGCGATGGATTCGCGGATCGAGCGCGGGTCGTACCCCAGCTCGCGGCGCGCCTTCTCCCGGCTGATCACCGAATTGCCGGTGACCGTGTGCAGAGAATAGGGAGTGAGGTGCGGCTTGCGCCGGGTGAGGCGATAGAAGGTGGGCGCGACGAAAGCCACCCCCCGCGCCATCCACAAGGGCACGTTCAGGCAGGCAAGGGCCGTGCCGGTGACTTCCCCCACCGTATCGATCACCGATTTTATGGTGATGCGCTCGCCCGAAAGGATATAACTCTCCCCCTTGTGCCCATTTTCGCAGGCCAGGATCATGCCCCGGGCCACGTCGCGCACGTCCACGAAATCGTAAGCGCCCTGGATGCAGAACTGCACCTTGCTGTTGACGCAGCTATAGATCAGCGTGCCCATCTCGGAATGGCGAAAGTCGTACGGGCCGATCACCCCGGTGGGGCAAACGATGACCGCATCCAGCCCCTGCTTGACCGCATCCAGCACCGCCAGCGTCGCCATGGATTTCGAGCGGTCGTAGACGCCCAGGGTGGACTCCGGGTCGAAGGGGACGCTCTCGTCGATGACTACCCCGTGCGGCGTGCGCGCGATGGCGTGGATCGAGCTGGTGTAGACCAGGCGCTGCACGCCCGCCTCCAGGCAGGCCTGCACCACGTTGCGCGTTCCCTGGACGTTGACCTGGAACAACTGCTCGTTCTTGCCAGGCATGATCGTGATCATCCCCGCCAGGTGATAGACTGCGCTCACCCCGCTGAAAGCCCGTTTGAGAGACTTGAGATCGAGAATGTCTCCTTCCAGCCGCTCGAAGTCCAACCCCTCCAGCGGGCTGAGGTTGTCTCCCGGCAGCACCAGCACGCGCACCTTTTCCCCTTTAGCGAGCAGCTCGCGCACCAGCACGTTGCCAATATGCCCGGTTCCACCCGTTACCAGAATCATACGTCCCTCCCTTGCAACCCCTCCAACAAGACTCTGAAAACTGTCCCTGGCGACCTGCTTCCAATCCGCGCCCTGCGGGTCCAGCAGCCCCTGCAAGAACAACCCCACCGCCAGAGAAACGATCACCTGGGCCCCGGTGCGCGGGTCGATGGGCCGTAATGTACCCTCATCGATGCCCTCCTGGATCAGGCCGGCGAAGATCGTCTGGTAGCGGCGATAGGGAGCGATGGTGGCTTTCCACACCTCGGGGTCGCGGCTGGCCTGGCTCCAGAACTCCAGGAACATAGGGAGCTGCCCGCTGGCCGATTTCGAACACATCCTGGATCATGCCCGTCATGGACAGCAGGCTCTCCGGAATGGAGCCGGAGCCGGTGCGGATCTCGGCCAGGTTCGCTTCCAGCTCGCCCAGCCAGTCTTCCAGCAGCTTCATAAACACGGCTTGTTTGCTGGGAAAATGATGATAAAACGCGCCCTTGCTGACCCCGGCGGAAGCGCAGATCTCGGCCACGCCGGTGGCAGCGTAGCCGTCCCGCGCGAAGCAGGCTACGGCGGCATTCAAGATGTTTGCGCGAGTTTCCTCGCTGCGTTTTTGTGTCCCCAAAAATGGTTTCCTCTCAAAACATACCAACTGGTCGGTATTTTTTATTCTATAGCCATTGGCAGAAATTGTCAATCTAAGGGTGCATCCCAGAAACGTGGAGGAAGTGAGATAATAGGACAGTAATACTCCTAATAGAGGTTGCTGTCATGAAGAAAACCCGAGCACAAAGGCAAACGGAATTAAAGGCGAAAGCCGATGAAATCATCGAGCAATTGCTGAATTGGACAGACGAGAACCAAAAGCCCAGCTTGACGCAAATCGAGGATATCGTTTTGAAATTGCGCGGTGAACTTGGTCAGGCGATGATTGAGAATGTGGTCAGTGGGCAAGAAGCGGTGCAACCAGTGGAAGAGATACGCTGTAGCCAGTGTGGGCGAGCAATGCAGAACAAAGGGAAGCGCGAGAGGCAGATGGAAACTCGAGCGGGAGAAGTTGAGCTCAGCCGGGGATATTACACCTGTCCGGAATGTGGAGGCAGGATTTTTCCCCCTGGATGAACAACTCGGGCTACAAGACAAGCATATGAGTGAGGGGGTGGGGAAATTAGTGGTTTGGCTGAGTGGGATGATGCCATTTGAGCGGGTAGAGCAGGTGTTGGAGCAAGTGGGACAGCTGCATGTATCGCGCAATAGTGCTTGGCGCGAGGCCAACCGCTGGGGGGAAGGATTACGTCAGGCAGAAATGGCTGAAGCCGAGCAAGCGGGGCAGGTGGAAATGCGGGGAGGGGTCGTTCCAGGAGAAAGCCTGCGCTCTGAACGCCTGGGGGTGAGTTTGGATGGGTTCATGATCAATGTACGCGAAGAAGGCTGGAAAGAAGTGAAGGCTGGGAGTGTCTTTCGGGTAGAGAAAAGGGGGAAAATGGACGAAATCACCCAAGAGGAACTGGAAGTGGGTCAAGCCGTCGAGAATAGTTATGTGGCTTACCTGGGTGGGCCGGAGGTGTTTGGGGAGAAGTTGTGGGCAGAAGCCAGAAGAAGACGCTGGACAACGGCAGGCGATACCCAGGTGGTAGCTGATGGAGCGGTTTGGATCTGGAATTTAGCCTCCGACCACTTTTATGATAGTGTTCAGGTGGTCGATTGGTCCCATGCGAAATCTCACCTGGCGCATGCCGCCCAGTTGCTATATGGTGAAGGAACCAACCTGGCGCAGCGTTGGCTCAATGACCAGGAAACCCGTTTGTATCAAGGCCAAGCTGAAGATATAGCAGCCACGATCCGGGATTCGGCCAACAAAGACGCAGCCAACGCAGCGGAGTTACTCACGGAAGCAGGCTATTTTGAGAGCAATAAGAGACGCATGGAATATCTGGACCGGCGTATGGAAGGGTGGGTCATTGGAAGCGGCATGATCGAAAGTGGGGCCAAACAATACCAGGCTCGTTTCAAAGGGCCAGGAATGCAATGGAGCCGAAAGGGAGCAGAAAGATTATTACCGGTACGAACGGCTATTTTGAGTAACCGTTTTGATGAACTGTGGCATCGTGTTTACTACTCGCCAAATAATTGAGATGCACCCCAATCTAAAGGAGGGTGTTGAAAAACGAGTGATTAATTGACCAAAATAGGGAAAAATTAATACAATGAAGGCAGCCTAACAATAGGAGCCGGAAATGGAACAAGAGCGCTATGTTGAAACAGGAAGCGGATCATTTTATGGAGAATACTTGTACGATCAGGTCGTAGCCAGGGATCACTTTTTGCGAAAGCTGCGGGAAGTGGTGGACTGGGGATATTTCACCAGGCGACTGATCAAAATATACAAAGGCCAGGGAGTGGTTGGGCGACCGCCATTTGACCCGGCATTAGTGTTGAAAGTAGAAGTGATCGCCTATTTGTACAAATTATCCGAAAGACAAGTCGAAGTATTCGTGAACGAAAATCTACCGGCGAAATATTTTGTAGGCTTAGCGGTGGACGGAAAAGCGCCGGATCATTCAACCCTCAGCACATTTCGAGACCGGTTAATGAAAAATGGGAAAATGCAGATATTCGAAGAAATGCTGGCCAATATTGTAAAGGAAGCCATGTTGCGTGGGGTAAAATTTGGCAGTATTCAAATCATAGACAGTGTGCACTCCATCGCAGATGTAAACACCGACAAAGACCAAAAACGGCAAAATAAAGGCAAAGGGCCGCATGATCCGGATGCCAAATGGGGGGTAAAGCACAAACGTAAGGTCAAAAACGAAAAAGGGGAGGAAGAAGAACAGAAAGAGTACTTCTTCGGATACAAGGCGCATGTCAGTATGAATGCCGAGAGCGGGATAATCACCAGCCTGGAAGTGACTTCCGGGGAGGCTTACGATGGTCATCATTTTTGTTCCCTGGTGGATCATGATTTGGAACAGAAAATACCAGTGGAGACCTACGCAGGGGATAAAGGGTATGATGATGGCGACAATCATTATTATTTGGAATTACGGGGGTTGCACTCTGCCATCCGATTAAAACGAACCCGGACTGAGAAAAAGGATGGCAATAAACAAGTTTGGCTTGAATTGGAAAAGACAGAGCCATACAAAGCCGGATTGAAAGAGCGCTACAAAATCGAACGAAAATTTGGAGAAGGCAAACAGGGGCATGGGCTGGGTCGTTGCCGTTATATTGGGAGAGTTGGTTTCGCCATCCAATCTTTTCTGACGGCCATTGTCTTGAACCTCAAGCGGATGGTTAAATTATTGACTGGGGTCAATTTCAAGGCGCGAGCCTATGCAACAGAATAAAACCAGGGGAGAATTATCGATACCCAGCAAATTATTGCCGGGCAAGCCTGCTTTTACCCTGCTTTTGGAATATATTATGTCAATTGTTGTGAAGCACCTTCAAAAAAATTGCCTTTGGGTTCAGAGTGTAACCCAATTTGGGAGTTTTTAAACACCCTCCTAAAGGGAATTTGACTTAATCCTGGTATTCGAGTAAACTTTTCAGTTCGGGCCGGTATTCTTTATCCCTCTCTCCCGCTCGCCGGGAGGTACTATCTTCCCACAAAACTTGCGTTCGCTACGGAGTACTGTCCTTTGGCGTCTATCGATTCTTCCAACAGCTTAGATCTTCAATCCACGCTTTCACCCAACCGCCTGGTTGGCCTGTGGCGCATGATGAAAGGCTATCGCCTGACCTACCTGGGCGCTACCCTGTGCCAGGGATCGCCGCCTGGCGCGAAAACCGCCACTTACCTGCTGCTGGGTTATTTCGTCGACAATATCCTGGGCAAGAGCAACACGGGCAACGCGCTGCCCCTGGTGGCGCTGGGATTTATAGGGCTGGCGGCGCTGGAAGGCACCTTCACCTTCTTAACGGGCCGCCTGGCCGCTCGCACCGCCGAAGGCATCGCCAGCCGCCTGCGCAACTACCTGTTCGACCACATCCAGCGTCTGTCCTTCACCTATCACGACCAGATGCAGACCGGCGAGCTGATCCAGCGCTCCACCTCGGATGTGGACGCCCTGCGGCGCTTCTTTGCCGACCAGGCCATCGGCGTCGGGCGCATCGTGCTGCTGTTTGTGATCAACTTGCGGCGTCCTGCTCAGCCTGAACGTCCAGCTTGGCCCTGGTCTCGGTGATCGTCGTGCCGTTGGTCGTGCTCGTCTCGATCTTCTTCTTCAAGCGGGTATCGGAAGCCTACGAGGCTTACCAGGAGCAAGAAGCCACCCTCTCGACCACCCTGCAGGAAAACCTGACCGGCGTGCGGGTGGTCAAGGCTTTCGCCCGCCAGAGACTACGAGATGGACAAGTTCGAGAAAGACAACCGGGAGAAATACCAGCGCGGGCAAGCGACTGGTGACCATGCATTCCATGTTCTGGCCCATCTCCGACATCCTGCTGTGCGGCTTGCAGATGCTGGCGGGCTTCATGATCGGCGCCATCATGGCCATCAACGGCACAGATCAGCGTCGGCACCTACCTGGCCTACGCCGGCTTGGTCGTGTGGCTCATCTGGCCCATGCGCAACCTGGGCCGCCTGATCGTCGCAGATGTCCACCGGGCCTGGTTTCCTACGACCGGGTGATGGAGATCATCCGGCAGGAGCGCGAGCCCCTGGACCAGAGGCGATTACCAGCCGCAGGGCGATGTGCAGGGCGAGATCGTGTTTCGATCACGTCAGCTTCGAGTACGATGCCGGGCAGCCCGGTGCTGCAGTCCCTTCACTGCCAGCCAGGGCAGGTCGTGGCGCTTGTTAGGCTCCACCGGCTCGGGCAAGACCAGCCTGGTCAACCTGCTGCCCCGCTTCTACGAGTACACCGGCGGCCGCATCACCCTGGATGGCGTCGAGCTGAAGCGCTATACGCGCAAATACCTGCGCAGCCAGATCGGCATCGTGGAGCAGGAACCGTTCCTGTTCTCGCGCACCGATCCGCGAGAACATCACCTACGGCGTGGAGCGCGACGTGACCGTCGACAGAGGTCAGGAAGCCGCCGCGAGCCGCCGCCATCCACGATGTCATCCTGTCCTTCCCGGATGGCTACAACACGCTGGTCGGCGAAAAAGGCGTGACCCTCTCCGGCGGGCAGAAGCAGCGCGTGGCCATCGCCCGCACCCTGCTGAAAAACCCGCGCATCTTGATCCTGGACGATTCGACCTCCTCGGTGGACACCGAAACCGAAGCCGAGATCCGCGAGGCACTGGAACAGCTGATGAAGGATCGCACCACCTTTATCATCGCCCACCGCATCCAGAGCGTGATGGACTGCCGATCTGATCCTGGTCTTGGACCAGGGGCGCATCGTCAGCACGGCACGCATGAGGAGCTGGTGGGCCAGGATGGCATCTATCGCCAGATCTTCGAAATCCAGACGCGCATCGATGTCGAGCTGGAAAAGGAGATCAGTCCAGTGTCAGCAGATATGACTGAGTTTGAAGAAGAAGAGAATTCGACAGTCAAGGTCGATTAACCGAGAACGGTTGGCGCGCATCCTGTGTTCCTGGCCAGGCCGCACTGGAGCTGGGTGGTCGGCTTCCTGGCTATGATCGCCATCGTCTCCTTCCTGGACGCTTATTTCACCTTCCTGAGCAAGCGGATCATCGATGAGCGGCATCGTGGCCGGGAACCGCGCCGCTCTTGACCCGCATCGTCACTCACATATGGAGCCCTGATCGTGGTCCAGGCAGTACGCGTGCTGTTCTATCATCTACCTGGCCGGCGTGCTGGGCGAGCGCGTGCGCTACGACCTGCGCCAGCAGCATGTTCAACCACCTGCAAGAGCTTTCGCTGTCTTACTACAGCCGCACCCCGGTGGGCTGGATCATGTCGCGCGTCACCTCCGATACCGACCGGGTCGCCGATCTGCTGACCTGGGGCATGCTGGACATCGACCTGGGCCGTCATGAACATCATCACAGCCTCGGTCATTTCATGCTGGTCATCAACTGGCAGCTGGCGCTCATCGTGTTCGCCGTCGCTGCCGGTGCTGGTCTTCGCGGCCGTGCAGTTCCGCAAGAAGATCCTGGTGGAGTACCGCAAGGTGCGCAAGATGAACTCCAAGATCACCGGCGCCTACAACGAGAACATCACCGGGGTGCGGGTGGTCAAGGCGCTGGGGCGCGAAGCCGAGAACCTGCAGGAATTCGGCCACCTGACCAGCGAGATGTACTCGGCCGGCTTACCGGGCCGCCTGGCTGTCGGCGCTGTTCCTGCCCACCGTGCAGATCATCAGCGCCTTTGCCCTGGGCAGCATCGTCTGGTATGGCGGGCTGCCAGGTCGCAGTTGGCGCCATGACCATCGGCGGCATCCAGGCTTTCGTCTCCTACGTGACCTTCATGATGTGGCCCATTCAGGACATGGCGCGCGTCTACGCCGAGATGCAGCACGCCATCGCCTCCGCCGAGCGCATCTTCTCCCTGATCGACGCCGTGCCGCGACGTTGCGGATCGCGCCGGCGCCTGCGACCCGGGCAGTATCCACGGCGACATCGAGTTCGACCACGTCGACTTCTACTACGAAGACGACAAGCCGGTGCTGCAGGATTTCAGCCTGAAGGTCAAACCCGGCGAAACCATCGCCCTGGTCGGGCCGACCGGCGGCGGCAAGTCCACCATCGTCAACCTGCTGTGCCGCTTCTACGAGCCGAAGCAGGGCGTCATCCGCATCGGCGGGCAGGGATTACACCGAGCTATCGCTGCAGGCCATCCAGTCCCGCGTCGGCATGGTGCTGCAAACGCCGCATCTGTTTTCCGGAACCATCCGCGAAAATATCCGCTACGGGCGTCTGGACGCGACGGACGCCGAGGTGGAACAGGCGCGGCAAAGTGGCCGGCGCGCACGATTTCATCGTCCAGCTTCGAAAAGGGCTACGACGAGGAAGTGGGCGAGGGCGGCAACCTGCTCTCGGTCGGCCAGAAGCAGCTCATCAGCCTGGCGCGCGCCGTGCTGGCCAACCCGGAGATCTTCATCATGGATGAGGCCACCAGCTCGGTGGATACCCTGACCGAGGCGCTGATCCAGCGTGGCATGGAGATCCTGATGAAGGGCCGCACCAGCTTCGTCATCGCCCACCGCCTGTCCACCATCAAGCGCGCCGACCGCATCCTGGTCATCGAGGACGGCAGGATCGCCGAAATGGGCACGCATGCCGAGCTGCTGCGCCAGAGGGGCCACTATTACCGCCTCTACACCCAGCAGTTCCGCCAGGAGCGCGAAGCGGAATACGACCCCTTCCAGAATCAAAAAATGGCGCAAACGTAAAAAATAGGGGCGCGGAGGCGGCCTCCAGCACGTATGCCGTTTTCACACCCTCCACGCCCCTACTGCCTTTTGAGAGATCCCCTAATTTTACGCCCCTAACAGGGCTTCCTTGGCCTTCTTGTTGGTCTTGCCGCGTTCCTCGGTGTCCAGAATTCGCTTGCGGATGCGATAGTTTTGCGGCGTAACTTCGAGCAGCTCGTCTTCGGCCAGATATTCGATGGCTTCATCCAGGCTCATCTCACGGGGCGGAGTCGAGCCGCACCTCGATGTCGCGGTTCGACGAGCGCATATTGGTGAGGTGCTTCTTCTTGCACACGTTGACCGCCAGGTCGCCCGGGCGCTGGTGCTCGCCGATCACCATGCCCTCGTAAACCTCCACCCCCGGCCCGTAAAACAGGTCGCCGCGTTCCTCGGCGTTCTTCAGGCCGTAGTGTGGTGGTCACGCCGTCTTCCCAGGCTACCAGTGAGCCGGTCGCGCGCGTGGGTCATCGGCCCGACCATGGGCACGTAGCCGTGGAAAAGGGTGTGCATGATACCCATGCCGCGGGTAGCCGTCAGGAACTGGTAGCGGAAGCCCAGCAGGCCGCGCGTGGGCACGAGGTAATTCAGGTGCACGCAGTCTGTCGCTGGCGTTGACCATATCCAGCATCTGGCCGCGCCGCCTGCCCAGCATCTCCACCACCGTCCCTACCGTATCGGGGCTGGTCTCGATGTGGACTTCTTCGAAAGGCTCGAGGGTCTCGCCGTTCGGGCCTGCGCGGAAGATGACTTCCGGGCGAGAGACCTGGAACTCGTAGCCCTCACGGCGCATGGTCTCGATCAGGATCGCCAGGTGCAGCTCGCCGCGCCCGGAGACCATGAAAGTATCGGCGCTCTCGGTTTCGGCCACGCGCAGAGCCACGTTGTGGCGCAGCTCCTCCATCAGGCGCTCGCGCAGCTTGCGCGAAGTGCCCCAGCGTGCCCTCCGCGCCCGGCAAAAGGCGAGGTATTCACCCCGAAGGTCATGCGCACGGTCGGCTCTTCCACGTGAATGGGCGGCAGCGCCACGGGATTCTCAGGATCCGCCAGAGTCTCGCCGATAGCAATCCCCTCCAGCCCGGCGATGGCCACGATCTCGCCGGCCTCCGCCGTATTCGACTTCGACGCGTTCCAGTCCCTGGTGCACGTACAGGTAGCGCACGCGCTCGGGAAGGATCGTGCCGTCTATGGTGCATGCGCGCCACGGGCTGCCCGGCTTTGATCCGCCCGGCAAAAATGCGCCCCACGGCCGTGACGCCCCGATATTCGTCATAACCCAGGGTGGTGACCAGCATCTGTAAGGGAGCCTCCAAATCGACCTTGCGGCGCAGGGATGTGCCGCAAGATCGCGCTGAAAAGGGGCTGCAAGTCGGGCCCCATTTCGGGCGTCATGCCCCGCCTGCCCGGTGATGGCATTGGTATAGATAACGGAGAAATCTGCCTGGCTGGTCGCTGGCGCCCAGCTCGATGAACAGATCGAAAGTCTGGTTGAGGGCGCGCTCGGGATCGGCGTCCCGGCGGTCCACCTTGTTGATCACCACGATGGCGCCGATGGCCCATCTCGAGGGCCTTCTTGAGCACGAAGCGCGTCTGGGGCATGGGGCCTTCGGCCGCATCCACCAGCAGCAGCACCCCATCCACCATGTTCATCACGCGCTCCACCTCGCCGCCGAAATCGGCGTGGCCGGGAGTGTCCACGATGTTGATTTTTACCTGTCTCTTGGTTTCCGGGTCCCAGGATATTGATAGCGGTATTCTTGGCCAGGATGGTGATGCCACGCTCGCGTTCCAGCGCGTTAGAGTCCATCACCCGCTCGACGACCTGTTGGTTCTCGCGGAAAACCCGCGCCTGTCTGAGCAGGCCATCCACCAGGGTCGTCTTCCCGTGGTCAACGTGAGCGATAATGGCAACGTTTCTGAGGTCGGTTCGTTCGATCAGCATAATACCCTTCAACCCATATTCTTAGTATCTTGCAAAGGGAACAATTCAGTCCCTAATTTTAGCACGCAAAAACCCCGGCCAGCAGGGCCGAGGTTGGTCGGCTTACAATGCTTCTATCTTATCAGAGGCTGGCCCTTTTGGGAAGGGGTATCTACAAACCGCGCCGGCTTGACGCGGCCTCTCCTCAAGCATAAAATGGATGGGAATGGACAGCTTATCTGGATCAGTGGAACGCATCACCTATTATAACTCGGAGAACGGCTACAGCGTCATCCGCCTGCTCCCCGAGCATCGCAACACGCCCGGCCAGAGCCGGGATGGGCTGGTGACGGTGGTCGGCAATTTGCCCGAGCTCGCCCCGGGAGAGTTCCTGCGCGTGCGCGGGAAGTGGGAAAACCACCCGCAACACGGCCTGCAATTCGCTTCCGAGCTCTGCGAGCAAACCCTGCCGGCCACGGCGGCGGGCATTCGCCGCTACCTGGGCTCCGGGCTGATCACGGGCATCGGGCCGCGCCTGGCGGAGCGCATCGTCGGCCAGTTTGGCGACCAGACTCTGGAGGTCATCGAAGAGCACCCCGAGCGCCTCTGCCAGGTGCCCGACATCGGGCGCAAGCGTACCCAGCAGATCCTATCCGCCTGGGAAGAGCAGAAACAGATCAAGGAGATCATGCTCTTCCTGCACGGCCATGGGGTCAGCACCAACCTGGCGGTCAAGATCTACAAACAATATGGCACCAAGCCTTGAGTGTGGTGCAAAGCGACCCTTACCGCCTGGCGCGGGACATCTACGGCGTGGGCTTCAAGACCGCCGACCGCATCGCCCAGGCCCTGGGGCTGCCCGCCGACCACCCCTCGCGCATCGAGGCGGGCGTGGTGTATCGTGCTGAACGAGATGAGCAGCAACGGGCACGTCTACTCTCCTCGCCAGGCGCTCATCGAGCGCGCCACCGAGCTGCTGGAGGTCTCCGCCGAGCTGCTTCCGCCCGCCCTGGAGCGCCTGTCGCACGACGACCGCGTGCGCCTGGATATCCTGCCCTTTTTGGAAGAGCAGCCCACCCGGGCGCATAGAAGCGAGGAGAACGGAAGACGCCGTTTATCTGACGCCCTTCTATTACGGAGAGACCGGCGTGGCCGAAAAGCTGAGGAGCCTGGCCGGCGCCAGCCCTTCCCGCTTGAACAAAGCCCAGCGCAGCCTGCCCGGCGCGGACGCGCTCTCCCTGCTGGACCCCATGATCTCCGCCGAACAGCGGGAAGCCATCCGCATTGCCCTCACTTCGCCCGTCTCCGTGCTCACCGGCGGCCCGGGCACGGGCAAGACCACCACCCTCAAAGCCCTGATCGGCGTGCTGGAAATGGAGCACTACCGCTATGCGCTGGCCTCTCCCACCGGGCGGGCGGCCAAACGCCTCTCGGAAGCCACCGGACAAGCCCGCCAGCACCATTCACCGCCTGTTGGGTTTTTCCCCAGGCGAAGGCTTCCAGCACAACGCCGAGAATCCCTTGCCCATCGACATGCTGGTGGTGGATGAAGCCTCCATGCTGGACTTGCTGCTGGCCAACCACCTGTTGAAGGCCCTCGAGCCGGGCACCCACCTGCTGTTGGTGGGCGACGTGGACCAGCTCCCCTCCGTCGGCGCCGGAGACGTGCTGCGCGACGTGATCGACAGCGGCCTCGCGCCGGTGACCCGCCTGAAGGAAATCCTCCGCCAGGCCTCCGGCTCTCAGATCATCACCAACGCCCACCGCATCAACCAGGGCGCGATGCCGACTTCCTCCGGAAACGCGGACAGGACCGCGACTTCTTCCTGTTCCCCGCCGAGACGCCGGAAGAAGCCGCCACTTGGGTCGCAGGACGTGGTCTGCGAGCGCATCCCGCAGCAAGTTCGGCTTCGACCCTCACACGCAGATCCAGGTGCTGGCGCCCATGTATCGCGGCGCCGCCGGCGTGGATGCCCTCAACACCCGTCTTCAGGCCGTGCTGAACCCGCCCGCGCCGGCCAGCCCGGAGCGCAGCCTCTACGGCCAGATCTTCCGCAAAGGCGACAAGGTCATGCAGACCCAGAATAATTACGATAAAGAGATCTTCAACGGGGACATCGGGCGCATCGCCGACCTCTCCATCGAGGGCCAGACCCTGGTCGTCGATTTCGACGGGCAGCGCGTGGCTTACGATTGGAGCGAAGCCGACCAGCTCGTGCTGGCCTACGCCATCTCCGTGCATAAATCGCAAGGCTCGGAGTTTCCCGCCGTGGTGATCCCTATAGTGAAGCAACACTACCGGATGCTCAAGCGCAACCTGTTGTATACAGCCGTCACCCGCGCGCAAAAGCTGTGCGTCCTGGTCGGCGACCGGGCGGCCATCCAGATTGCCTTGAGGAACAACGAAGTGGTCGACCGCTATTCGGCCCTGGATCTCCGGCTGCGCGGCAGCGAAGGATTATAATAATCCCGTGAAATTCCCTGGGTTTCTAAATCCTCCTCCCTATCTCGGAGAGAGGGATAAGCAAAATTTTATCAACGTGGAAGGAGACGCCATAGGCGTCGGCCTGATCAGTGCGGCCGCGCCTTTCCTGCCGGTATACCTGACGCGCCTGGGAGCGTCTTACGTGCAGGTGGCCTTGTTGACCTCCTTGCCGGCCATCACCGGCTTCTTCCTGTCGGTCATCATCGGACGCTACCTCCAGACCCGCCGCAATATCGTCCCCTGGTTTACTTTCTCGCGTCTTCTCTCCACCCTGGCTTACACGCTGATCGGTCTGGCGAGCTTCATCGTGCCCCAAGCCCAGCTCGTACCGGTCGTGCTGGCCATCTGGGCCATCTCGACCATTCCACAGACCTTCATCGCCATCGCGTTCAACGTTACCATGAACACCGTGGCCGGACCCAAAGGGCGCTTCGAGCTGATGAGCCGGCGTTGGTCGATCCTGGGCTTTACCACTTCGATCGCGGTGGTGCTCATCGGCCAGCTCCTCTCCAGGGTAGATGCTCCCCTTAATTACCAGATCGTCTTCCTGGGGGTGTCCATCGGCGGCCTAATCAGCCTGTATTTTTCGAGAAGGATCGTCGTTGCGGATAATGAGCCGGTGATGCCGGGCAAAGTGCAGTCAAGCTGGCAGCGCATAAAAGACGACGCCGGCGTCATCCTGAAAGAGCGGCCCTTTATCGTCATTACGCTCAAACAGTTGCTCTTCATGATGGGCACGGCCCTGGCCGTGCCGCTGTTCCCGCTGTACTACGTGCGCACGGTGCAGGCCTCAGACGCCTGGATCGGCATCTTTAACACCGCTCAGACCGCCATCTTGATCATCGGTTATTTCCTCTGGATTCAGCAATCCCGGATGGGGCGTCCCCGCCGCATCTTGCTCTGGTCGACGCTGGGCCTGTCTGCGTATCCGATCCTGGTCGCCCTGACCCATCAAGAATGGAGCATTGCCGTCATCGCCGGATTTTCCGGCATTTTCCAGGCAGGCATCAACCTCATCTTCTTCGACGACCTGATGAAGACGGTGCCGTTCAAATACAGCGCAATCTTTGTGGCCGTAGCGCAGAGTCTCCAATACGTGGCCTCGATCGCGGCCCCGCTGATGGGAACTTTTCTGGCAGACCGCATCGGCATCAGCGGGGCGCTCATCGCCAGCGGGTTGATCAGCCTGCTGGGCTTTGGATTGTTCGCGGTGCGCAGTCCCAAACGCTCGCGACAGCTCAGCCCGGCCAAGGAAGTTGACTAATTGGAAGTTTCAGGTAAAATCACACTCACATTACCCATTCCATAAAGAAGATTCACGTCCGGGTCGGGGAGAAGTGGAGAAATGGAAGATCAAAATCGTAACCGGATCTTTGCGGGAGCAATCCTGGTCATCTTAGGAGTGGGATTGCTCGCGCTTCAATATACCTCCGGCTTTGGCCAATCCATGACTACTTTTCTGATCGGCGGGCTGTTCGTCGCCGGGTATTTCTTCCGCCGCTCCTACGGCCTGCTCATTCCGGGCTGCGTCCTCCTTGGGCTGGGCCTGGGATCCATCGGCGAGAGGTCTCTGCTCACCTTTGGAGATTTCCAAACCATCGGATTGGGGATCGGCTTCATCTCTATTTACCTGATCGACGTCATTTACCGGGGCGCCACGCACTGGTGGCCGCTCATCCCCGGCGTCTTTCTTATCGTGACCGGTTTTGCCAGGGGCAATGCCGTATTCCAGCGCTTGCTATCCATCGGCTGGCCCCTCCTCCTGGTATTCGTCGGCCTTTTACTCGTATTTGGCGCGTATGGCTTGACTGGGCGCAAAAAAGAATAACCCCACAAAATCCCCCTAACCAGCGCAACCTTCCCTGAAAAACAGGGTTATAGCAAAAAGCAGGCCTGCTTTCTGACTCCTATTCCGGAAAGCAGGCGTGAATGTTGTTTGATTAATTCCCGCGGAGGTAAACGGATCCATGAGTGACCAGCGTGACGAATCCAGTGAAATAAATACCAGACTACAAACATCCCCGGTAGCCATCATCGGGATAGCTTCGATCTTTCCCCAGGCCCGCACCCTGCCCGAGTATTGGGACAACCTGCTCCGAAAAATTGACTGCATTACCGATGTGCCGGCCTCGCGCTGGAACGTTGAAGATTACTACGACCCCAACCCGAGCACTCCGGACAAGACTTACTGCAAGCGCGGAGGCTTCATCCCGGATATCGACTTCGATCCGATGGAATTTGGCTTGCCGCCCAACATCCTGGAAGTGACCGACGTTTCTCAACTGCTGGGTCTGGTGGTGGCGAAAGAAGCCCTGGAAGACGCGGGCTACGGCGAAGGCAAGGAAGCCGATCGCGACACCACCGGCGTCATCCTGGGAGTCGTGGGGATGTCCACAAAGCTCTTCACCCCCTTGATGGCCCGCCTGCAATACCCGGTGTGGGAGAAAGTGCTGAAAGCCAGCGGCGTCTCCGAGGCGGATACCCACAAAATCGTGGAGAAGATCAAGCTCGCCTACGTCAATTGGGAGGAGAACTCCTTCCCCGGCTCCATCGGCAACGTGATCGCCGGCCGCATCGCCAATCGTTTCGACCTGGGCGGCACCAACTGCGTGATCGACGCCGCCTGCGCCAGCTCGCTGGCCGCCCTGCGCATGGCCGTGGGCGAGCTGGTTTCAGGCCGGGCGAACATGATGATCAGCGGCGGCGTGGATACGGATAACTCTATCGGCACTTTCATGTGCTTCAGCAAGACGCCGGCTTTCTCCAAGGGCGACCACGTGCGCACCTTCGACGCCGCATCGGATGGGATGATGGTCGGCGAGGGCATTGGCATGGTCATCCTCAAGCGCCTGGAAGATGCGGAGCGCGACCACGACCGCATTTACGCAGTGATCCGTGGGATAGGCAGCTCGAGCGACGGGCGCTTCAAGAGCATCTACGCCCCGCGCTCCTCCGGGCAGGCTAAGGCCGTCCGCCGCGCCTACAAGGAAGCCGGTTTCACCCTCGATTCGATCGGCCTGATCGAAGCCCACGGCACCGGCACCATGGCCGGCGACCCGGAGGAATTCCAGGGCCTGAAAGAGGTGTTCGGCCCGCAGATTTCCGGCCCTTCCATCGCCCTGGGGAGCGTCAAATCCCAGATCGCCCACACCAAGGCGGCGGCAGGGGTGGCCAGCCTGATCAAGGTCTCCCTGGCGCTTTACCACAAGGTTCTGCCGGCCACGATCAACGTCCAAAGCCCCAACCCCAAGCTCGATATCCAGCATTCCCCCTTCTACCTCAACACCGAAGTGCGCCCCTGGATCCGCGCCCAGGAAGCTTATCCACGCCGGGCGGGCGTCAGCTCGTTTGGCTTCGGCGGGACGAATTTCCACGTGGCCCTGGAGGAATACCAATACGATCACGAGGGCGCTTATCGCTTGCAGCCCACCGCTCAAGCCGTCCTGCTTTCGGCCCCGTCAGAAGCCGAGCTGGCCGCCCTCTGCCAGGAGATGTTGGCGAAATTAGAAGGCGAGGACGCGCAGCAGCAATTCGCCGAGCTGGCCCAATCCGCGAAGTCGGCGGAGATTCCGCAGAAGCACGCGCGCCTGGGCTTCGTAGCCGGTGCGCCCCAGGAGGCCAAAGAGCTGCTGAAGCTCAGCACGGAAACCCTCAAAGAGAAACCCGGCGAAGATACCTGGGAGCATCCCAAAGGCATCTACTACCGCAAGCAGGGCCTGCACCCCAAGGGCAAGGTAGTGGCCCTGTTCTCCGGCCAGGGATCGCAGTATCCCGAAATGGGCCGCGAGCTGTACCTCAACTTCCCCCCCATGCGCCAGGTATTGGGCAGCATGGACAGCCTGTTCCTCAAAGACGGCCTGAAACCGCTTTCCGGGATCGTGTTCCCGCACCCGGTTTTCGACCAGGTACAAAAGGACGCGCAATCCGAGGCCCTCACGCGCACCGAGCACGCCCAGCCGGCCATCGGCTCCTTCAGCGTCGGGCTGTATAAGCTCTTGCAGCAGGCCGGTTTCGAGGCCGATTACGTGGCCGGGCATAGCTTCGGCGAGCTGACAGCGCTGTGGGCCGGCGGCGTGCTCAGCGACCAGGATTATTTGGCCCTGGCCAAAGCGCGCGGCAAGGCTATGGCCGCGCCGGACGATCCCAATTTCGACGCCGGCACGATGCTGGCCGTAAAGGGCGACATCGAGGCACTCAAGGAAGACCTCAAAGGCTTCCCCGAGATCACCCTGGCCAACTATAACTCCAACAACCAGGTCGTCCTGGCCGGCGCCAGAGCCGCCATCGCCGGCGTCCAGCAGGCCCTGGCCGAAAAGGGCTACTCGGTCGTTCCGCTGCCGGTTTCGGCGGCCTTCCACACCCCGCTGGTGGCGCACGCCCAAAAACCCTTCGCCAAAGCCATCCACGCGGCGACCTTCCACGCGCCGGCCACACCCGTCTTCTCCAACACCACCGGCAAGGCGCACTCCGCCGACCCGAAACAGATCCAGAAGACCCTGGAAGGGCACATCCTCAATCCGGTCTTGTTCAAAGACGAGATCGAGAATATCTACACAGAGGGCGGCTCGCTCTTCGTGGAGTTTGGCCCCAAGAACGTGCTCACCAACCTGGTCAAGAACATCCTGGCCGACAAGCCGCACCTGGCGGTAGCGCTTAACGCCAACGCCAAGAAAGACAGCGACCGCCAATTGCGCGACGCCGTGGTGCAGTTGCGCGTGGCCGGTCTGGCGCTGAAAGATTTCGACCCCTACCAGGCGGCCCCCAAGCCGGTCGTCCAGAAAAAGAAGGGCCTCAACGTGACCCTGAACGGCGGCTACTATATGACCGAGAAGACCCGGGCCGCCTTCAAGAATACCCTCAACGACGGGTTTAAGGTGTCCCTGCCTGGGAACGAGAACGGTGCACCCACCCCGGCCTCCGCGCCCGTGGAGCACAAAGCCCCTCAGCCGCCGGCCCCCCAACCCGCTGCCTCACCCGCACCGGCGCCGGCGCCCGCCGCGCACAGCCCCGCGTTGATCAACAGCCTGGAGAACACCCTGTCCCAATACCAGGCGCACCAGACGGAGACCCTGCACCTTCAAGAGCAATATTTGCAAAACGAGGCCGAATACGCGCGCATCTTCTCCCAGCTCGCCCAGGCGGAGATTTCCCTGGTCTCCCAGGGCAATCCCACCGAGCAGGTGACCGCCGTGCTCAACAGCCTGGAGCGCGGCTTGAGCCGCTTCCACGACCATCAGGAAGAAACCCTGCGCGCCCACGAGCAATATCTGAGCCAACAGGCGCAATTCTCCCAGGATTTCAGCCGCATCGTCCAGAAGCAGCTCTCCCTGATTTCCAGCGGCAGCGTGGCTCTCGCACCGGTGGCTCCCTCCGCGCAGGCATTTCCGGCCACCGTTCCCCCTGCTCCCGCGCCGGTGAGCGTACCCGCTGCGAGTGTACTCGCGAGCAGCGTATTCGCGAGCGCGCCGGCAGCGCCCATCCACACGCCTTCCCATAACGGGAATGGCTCCAAGCCGGTGCCCGCGGCGGCTCCGGCTGTACCGGTAAAGCCCCTCGCGGTGAGCGCCCCGGCTGCGCCGGCCCTGGAAGCCGACACCCTGACGGCGGCCCTCCTGGAGGTGGTCAGCGAGAAGACCGGCTACCCCACCGAGATGCTCGATCTGGACATGGACATGGAAGCCGATCTGGGCATCGACTCGATCAAGCGCGTCGAGATCCTGGGCGCCATGCAATCCCGCTTCCCCGAGCTGCCCAAGGCCGACGCCGCCGCGCTCTCCGAGCAGCGCACCCTGCGGCAAGTGGTCGAGGCTATGGGCGCGGGCCTCGTGGCCCAGGCCCCGGCGGCCCCCTTCTCCCCCATTCCTGCTCCGGTCGCCGTCCCCGCTCCCGCCACATCCGATCAGGTGGCCGCCAGTCCGGCTATGCAGGCGCCCGCCGCAGTGGAACCGGAGACGATCTCGCAAGCTCTGTTGGAGATCGTCAGCGAGAAGACCGGCTACCCCACCGAGATGCTGGAGCTGGACATGGATATGGAAGCGGATCTGGGCATCGAACTCGATCAAGCGCGTCGAGATCCTGGGCGCCATGCAGGCGCGCTTCCCTGAGCTGCCCAAGGCCGACGCCGCCGCGCTCGCGGAAATGCGCACGCTGGGCCAGATCATCGCTTCGATGAGCGCCATCGCGCCCACCGCCGAGGGGAACGCCGCCCCCGTGCAGGAGGCCGCCCCCGCCGCGCAAACCCCGCCTGTCGTAGACGCCCCTGCCGCCGCTCAAGCCGCACCCCAAACTGACAAGGTGAGCCTCGAGACCATCACCCAGGCCCTCCTGGAAGTGGTCAGCGAGAAGACCGGCTACCCTCCTGAGATGCTAGAGCTGGACATGGATATGGAAGCGGATCTGGGTATCGACTCGATCAAGCGCGTCGAGATCCTGGGCGCCATGCAGGCGCGCTTCCCTGAGCTACCCAAAGCCGACGCTGCCGCGCTCTCCGAGCAGCGCACCCTGCGGCAAGTCATCGATTTCCTGGGCCAATCCTCGCCTGAAGGGACGGCCTCCCCTTTGAGTCCGGGGCAGTTTCCACCGCCGAGGCGGCTGTCCCAGAACACAGCATCCGGCGCGGGATCGTGGTGCGCAAGATGCTGCCGGCGCCCGATTCTCTGGAGTTCAGCCTGCCCGAGGGCTACGTTTGCCTGGTAACCGATGATGGAGGCGAAACTACTCCCCACCTGGTGCGCTCGTTGGCAGTCAAAGGTTGGAAGCTGGTCGTATTGAGCTTCCCCAAATCCATCGTTCCCGAACAGAAGCCGCTGCCCGAAGGGATCCATAGGATCGAGCTGGAAGACCTCAATGAGGAACATTTAGGCCAAAAACTGGATCAAATTGCCCAGGAATTTGGGCCGATCGCGGCTTTCATCCACATGAACCCGGCCAATCTGGCCCCCCACGACGGCACAGTCAGCTTCTCTGATGTGGAAAGAGCCATCGTCAAGCTGGTGTTCCTGGCGGCCAAGCACCTCAAAGAATCGCTCAACGCGGCCTCCAAGAAGGGGCGGGCCATGTTCTTCGCGGTGGTGCGCCTGGACGGTGAATTCGGCCTGGCGCTAGACGCCTCCTTCGAGCCGATCAGCGGCGGCCTGTTTGGACTGGTGAAGTCGCTCAATCTGGAATGGGACAGCGTATTCTGCCGGGCCGTCGACCTGGCCCCTGCCTTGAGCGCCGAGGATTCCGCTCGCTACATCCTGGACGAGTTGTACGACCCCAACCGCCTGATTGCCGAAGTGGCTTACGGCCAACAGGGTCGCTCGACATTAGTCGTCGAACACGTTCATCCGGTGAGGTAAAATGTCACCTAAAGTTCTAGTCAATCCTTCTTCTGTAGTACTGGTCAGCGGCGGCGCGCGCGGCATCACCGCGCGCTGCGTGATCAAGCTGGCCCAGCGCAGCCAATGCAAATTCATCCTGTTGGGGCGCACCCCCAATGGTGAAGTCGAGCCTGAATGGGCGCAAGGCTGCGTGGACGAAAGCGAATTAAAGAAACGCATCATGCAGCACCTCAGCCAGAGTGGCGAGAAGCCCACGCCGGCCAAAGTGCAAAGCCTCTTCAAGAAGATCCAGTCTCAGCGAGAGATCCACGAGACGCTGCACGCCGTCGAAGAAGCCGGCGGCCAGGCCGAATACGTCAGCGTGGACATCACCGACAGCGCCGCGCTGCAAAGCAATCTGGCCGGCCCCGTGCAGCGCCTCGGCCCCGTCACCGGCATCATCCACGGCGCCGGCAACCTGGCCGACAAGCTCATCGAGAAAAAATCCGAAAAAGATTTCGAGACCGTCTTCTCGCCCAAGGTGGACGGCCTGGAGAATCTGCTCCATACCGTCTCACCCCGGCAGCTCGATTTTCTGGTGCTGTTCTCTTCCATCGTGGGCTTTTACGGGAACGTGGGCCAGGCCGACTACGCCATCGCGAACGAGGTGCTGAATAAAACCGCCTACCGCATCAAGCGCGAGAACCCGGCCTGCCACGTAGTCTCCATCGACTGGGGTCCCTGGGACGCGGGCATGGTCACCCCCGAGCTGAAGAAAGCCTTCGCCGAAAAGAACGTCGAGATCATCCCCGTAGACGTGGGGGCCAATCTGCTCGTGGAAGAGCTGGCGCCCTCCAACCAGGATACGGTACAGGTGGTCATGGGCACGCCGCCGGCTTATCCCGCGGAGGAGCTAGACGCCGAGCTGCGCACTTACCAGATCCGCAGAAAGCTTTCCCTGGAAGCCAATCCCTTCCTGTACGACCACGTGATCGGGGAAAGCCCGGTGCTGCCGGCGACTTGCTCGGCGACCTGGGTGGTCAATGCCTGCGAGCAGCTTTACCCCGGATACGCCTTTCTGAGCGTGGACCATTACAAGGTGCTGAAAGGCATCGTCTTCGACGAAAACCTGGCAGATGAGTACGTGCTCGATCTGAAGGAAGTGGCCAAATCTCCACAAGGCCGGGTCGCATTCGACGCTCTGATATGGAGCCTGAACAAGCGCGGGCGCAGGATTTTCCATTACAGCCTGGGAGTCACCCTGGTCAAGCAACTGCCGCCGGCGCCGCTCCTGGATTTGCCCAGCACGCTGGCCGGGCCACATTCCCCGCCTATTTCGGGACGGGAGCTGTACAAGAATGGCACGCTCTTCCACGGAGCTTCCTTCCAGGGCGTGGACCAGGTGCTCCACGTCAGTCCGGGCAAGCTGGTCATGCAGTGCATCCTGCCAGAGATCGACGAGCACCAGCAAGGCCAATTCCCGGTGCAGACCGCCAATCCATTTATTTACGATGCTATCGTGCAATGCCTGCTGATCTGGGCGCAATATTCCTACCAGGCGCCCTGCTTGCCTTCACGACTGGAAAACCTGGTGCAGTACCGCTCGATTCCCTTCGGCGAGCCTTGCCTGGTGACCATGGAAGTCCAATCGCAATCCGAGACCTCCGTCGTGGGAGACATCACCGTGCAGGACCCCAGCGGGCAGGTCTACGTGGAGATCAAGGGCCTGGAAGGCACCATCAGCACCTTATTGAAGCGCTTTATCGGTACAGGCCACAACGGAACGTCAGAGAATCATGTCCTCAACATCTGAAGAAACCAGGCCAGCCCCAGGGGAAAAACTGGCTATTACCGGTATGGATGTGCTCCTCCGGGGGTGCGATGGTCTGGATGCCTTCGAGCGTACCATCTATGAAGGCGTCCAGCAATTCGCACCGATCCCCTCCCGGCGCTGGCAGGCGCTCGCTTCCGGCAGCGAGGCAGAAGCCCCCCCCGGCTCCTTCCTGGACGGCTTCGAGGTCGATTTGAAGCTGCCCAACTTCAGCGCGCTTGCCGGCTCATTCCACCCCAAAGATTTACTGCTTGCCAGGGTGGTGCAACGCGCCGCTCAAGACGCCAGGCTGGCGAGCAGGAGCGGCCTGAAGACGGCCTTGTTGCTCGCCGGCGAGGCCAAACCGGCCGGCGCCCTGCCGACCATCCCCCAGGCAACTCCGCCCCTCAACGGCAAATTCGCCGGCGCCCTGGCGGGGGCCTTGGGTTTTTCCGGCCCGGTCGTGACCCTCGCCGCCGGGGGAAACCTGGTGGCCGAGGGCCTCATCCAGGCCAAACGCCTGCTCACTTCCGGGGCGGCCGACGCCGTGGTGTTAGCTGCCGCAGCCCTCTTGGATGGCTATGCAAAAGATACGGCGGACTGGAACACCGGCGCGCCCACCCTGGGGTTCGACGCTCAAGTCAACGGGCTGATCCCCGGCGAAGGCGCCATCGCCCTGGTCTTCCAAATGCACAGCGTTGCCCTGGCAGACGACCGGCGCATCTACGCCGTCGTTCAGGCGGCCAGCTACAGCCCGGCTGCCAGCCCGGAGGGTTTTTCTGCGGTAGCCGCCCCTGAGACTGTGGCGCAGTGCTGCCGCCAGGCCCTGCAAACCGCCAGCTTGCGCGGCGATGAGGTCGGCTACGTGGAAACCTGCGCCAGCGGCATCCAGGCGATGGACGAGGCAGAAATCACCGGATTGCTGCGCGCCTATCGCACCCTTTCTTCTGATCTCACCTGCGCGTTGGGCAGCGTCCAATCCAACGTTGGGAGCCTGTCTGCCGCCGCCGGCCTGGCCGGTCTGGCCAGAGCAGCCTTGTGTGTAAGCCATCGTTTCCTGCCGGGTACGAGCCAATGGCACGCGCCCCGCCAGAGCGAAGCCTGGGCCGGCAGCCCTTTCTACGTCCCGCCCGAATCGCGCGCCTGGTTCGTGCCGCGCCTCCAGCAGCCCCGGATAGCCGGGGTGAACGTCTTTGGCCCGGACGGCAGCTTCGCCCACCTGCTCCTCTCCGAAGAAATTGGCCAGCCCGAAAGCCCCAGCCGCGCCCTGGAACAGGCCCCTTTTTACCTGTTTCCCCTGGCGGCCTCCGGATTGGAGGGGCTGTTAGCGCGGTTGGAAACCCTGAAGCGCGATCTTTCCCAGGCCAGCGACCTTGCCAGCCTGGCCCGTTCCACTTTCGCCGATTTCGTGCGCCAGCCGCAAGCCGCTTACTGCGTCGGGATCGTCGGCCACGATCCAGGCGAGCTCCTGCGCGAAGTCGAGTTCGCCGTTCGGGGCATTCCCAACGCCTTTCAGAAGCATTCCGACTGGCAGACCCCCGGCGGCAGCTATTTCACCCCCGAGCCCCTGGGGCAGCAGGGTGGGGTGGCCTTCGTCTACCCGGGCGCCTTCAACTCCTACATTGGCATGGGCAAGGACTTGTTCCACCTGTTTCCGCGCCTCTACGAGCGCATCGCCCGCTTCACCACGGACGCCGGGAAGATCATCGGAGAGCGCCGCCTCTACCCGCGCAGCCTGGCCGCGCTCTCCAAGGAACAGCTAGACGCCCTCGAAGCCGAGCTGAACGCCGACCCGATCGCCATGCTGACCTCGGGCACCAGCCTGGCCGTGCTCTATACCCTCATCCTGGAGGAGGTCTTCGCCGTCAAGCCCCAGGCCGCCTTTGGCTACAGCCTGGGCGAAAACAGCATGATCTTCGCTTCCGGAGTGTGGGCCAACGGCGACGAGGTGTCCACCAGTCTGGAAGCCTCTCCCCTCTTCCACACGCGCCTCTCCGGCCCGCAGAATGCCGTGCGCGAGTATTGGGGGCTGGCTCCCCAGCCCGACGAATACGCCGACCCGGAATTCTGGACGAATTACGTGCTGATGGCCCCGTCCGAGAAGGTGCTCGAGCTTCTCGACAAAGAGCCGCACGTCTACCTGACGCACATCAATACCCCTCGCCAGGTCGTCATCGCCGGTGAAAAAGCCGCCTGCCAGCGGGTCGTCGCCCAGCTCCAATGCTCGTCCTTGCGCGCGCCCTTCAATTATGCGCTGCACTGCCGGGCCATCGCTTCAGAATACCCCGCCCTGGCCCGGCTGCATCACTGGCCGGTCGCCAACGCCACGCCAGGCGCGTCCCTTTATTCCGCGGCGAGCTATGGCCCCCTGCCCATCGAATCGACGGCCATCGCCGAGAGCCTGGCCAGGATGCTTACCTCTCCCCTGGATTTCCCTCGCCTGGTGCAGCGCGTCTACGCCGGCGGTGCGCGCATCTTCATCGAGCTGGGGGCCGGAAGCAACTGCGCCAAATGGATCGACGAGACCTTGAAGGGCAGCGCGCACCTCGCCATGTCCATCGACCGGCGCGGCGTGAACGACCATCCGTCCATCGTGCGCGTGCTGGCCAGACTGGCCAGCCACCGTGCGCCCTGCGACCTGTCGCCGCTCTATTCTCCGGAGGAACCCGCCGAGGAGCAGGGCAGCTCCGCCCGCCTGCACGTCGACTTGAGCGGACCCCAACCCGTGATTGCCCCCGCGAACGCTGTTTCTGACCATGCTCCTAAAGATTGAGGCTTCCACACCATGAGCAATCTCTCGTACAAGAAGACCGCCAGCCCATCCGATAACGTGGATTTTGGCCCCTTACAAGACCGCTTCTCCGATCTGCTGAGGGCCGGGTCGATGCGGGTGAGTCAGGCGCACAGCCTGTTCCTACAGGCGCGCCAATCTGCGCTGCAAGAATTACAGGCGTTGGTCGAAACGCAAATCGCCGCCGCTGCGCAGGCGCTGCCGGTCCCGCTGCCCATCAACCGCCTTTTTGCCGGCAAAGGACTGCCTGAGGAAAAGCCCAGGGAAGATTTTCGCCCGGCGCTCAAGCCTATGTTCGATCGGCGCCAGCTCGAGGCGTTTGCCACCGGCTCGATGGCAGATTGCTTCGGCGTGGAGTTCAAGGTCTTTGAGGGAAAGCGCATCCCGCGCATTCCCAACGGCGAGCTGATGTTGTTCAGCCGGGTGATGAAGATCACCGGCATCCGGCATGACTTTGCCCGCGTGTCCGAGGTCGAAGCTGAATACGACGTCCCTGCGGACGCCTGGTTCTACCGCGATAATCCGTCTCCCGACCTGCCCTGCTCGGTCTACATGGAAATGGCCATGCAGCCCTGCGGCTTTCTGTCGGCGTACATGGGCACTTCCCTGCTATTCCCCCAACAGGAGTTCTCCTTCCGCAACCTGGACGGAGAAGGCACCCTCTTGAAGCCGGTCGACCTGCACGGCAAGACCCTCACCAGCCGGGCCAGGCTGCTCTCCACCATCGTCAGCAGCGGCGTCATCATCCAAAAATTCGATTTCGAGCTGGCCTGCGACGGCGAAACTTTTTACACGGGGAACGCCACTTTCGGATATTTCCCGCCCGAAGCCATGGCCAAGCAGGTCGGGCTGGACGGCGGCAAGGCCGCCCTGCCCTGGCTCGAACAGGCCGATCGAAGCGCAGCACGCGCCATCGAGATTCCCCTGCGCCCGGCGCCGGAAAGATATACCTCGACCGATGCGCAGCGGCCCGGCTACCGCCTGTCGCAAGGCATGCTCAACTTCCTGGATCGGGTCGTCCTGGTCGAAAATGGCGGCCTTCACGGGCGCGGCTACATTTACGCCGCCAGGCAGATCGACCCCCGGGATTGGTTCTTCGCCTGCCATTTCTTCCAGGACCCGGTGATGCCCGGCTCACTGGGCATCGAGGCCATCTTGCAGGCCATGCAGGTGTACGCCCTGCATTTCGGCCTGGGAAAGCAGTTGCGCTCGCCGCGCTTTGGGCTGCTGTCCGGCAAACCGCTGGTGTGGAAATATCGGGGCCAGATTGTGCCCGCCCAGAAACGCATGCAGATCGAGATCCACCTCAACCAGATTGAAGAGTCCCCTCAGCGGGTCGTAATGGACGGGAGCGCCAGCCTTTGGGCCGACCACGTGAGGATTTACGAGATCGATCATGCCACCCTGGTGATATCAGAAGGATAGAAAACGATGAATTCCCCCTACACTACCCACGAGAAACACGGTTTGCGCGTGACCCGACCGGCAAACTACTCCAAACTAGCCTGGCGCGGCCCCGTGCAATCGATTGCCTTCGACGGGGAGGGCCTCCAGGCAAAATTGCTCGACCTCCAGCGGCCTGTCTTCGTGGTGCGTTCCCAGGAGCAGATCGGGATAAGCGAGCAGGGTTCCGCCGCTTATGGAGAGGCAGCGAAGCCTGACGGCCTGGAGCTGCTGGCTTCCACCCCACCCATGCCCGTAGAGCAGCTCGGCGACCCGGAATTCTGCGAAGCTTACGGAACCCGCATGGCCTATTCGACTGGAGCCATGGCCAACGGCATTGCCTCTGAAGAGTTGGTCATCGCCCTGGGCAAGGACAGACTGCTGGGCTCCTTTGGCGCCGCCGGGCTGGGGCCGGCGCGCATCGAAGCGGCCATCCGGCGCATCCAGGAAGCCCTGCCCACCGGCCCGTATGCCTTCAACTTGATCCATAGCCCCAACGAAGAAGCCGCGGAAGTCCGGGCCGTAGACCTCTTCCTGAAATATAACGTCACCACCGTGGAGGCTTCGGCTTTCCTCGACCTGACCCCCAGCATCGTCCACTACCGGGTGGCCGGCCTTTCCCTGTCTCCGCAAGGAGAGGTGCAGATCAAGAACCGCGTGATCGCCAAGCTCTCGCGCAAAGAGATCGCCAACAAATTCATGCAGCCCGCCCCGGAAAGCCTCTTGAAGCAGCTCGTCCAGGAAGGGCGCATCAGCGAGCAGCAGGCGGCCCTGGCGCAAAGAGTGCCCATGGCCGACGACGTTACCGTGGAAGCCGATTCCGGTGGGCATACCGACAACCGCCCGCTGGTATGCCTGATGCCGACCATGCTGGCCCTGCGCGACGAAATCCAGGAGAAATACCAGTACGAGCGCGCGGTGCGCGTCGGGGCCGCCGGAGGCATCAGCACGCCGTCCTCCCTGCTGGGCGCCTTCATGATGGGGGCGGCTTACGTGGTGACCGGGTCGGTCAACCAGGCATGCATCGAGGCGGGGGCCAGCGAGCACACTAAGAAGCTGCTGGCGCAGGCCGGTATGGCCGACGTGGCCATGGCCCCCTCGGCAGACATGTTCGAGATGGGCGTAAAGGTGCAGCTCTTGAAGGTCGGCACCCTGTTCCCCATGCGCGCGCAGAAGCTCTACGATCTGTATATGCGCTACAACGCCTGGGACGAGGTCCCGGCTGAGGAAAGGGACAAGCTGGAAAAGCAAGTCTTCAAACGCGATTTCGACGCCATCTGGGAAGATACGGTCAAATTCTTCACCGAGCGCGATCCCGAGCAGATCGTGCGCGCCAACGCCAATCCCAAGCGCAAGATGGCGCTGGTCTTCCGCTGGTACCTGGGCCTTTCTTCGCGCTGGTCGAATTCCGGCGAGAAGGGCCGCGAGATGGATTACCAGATCTGGTGCGGGCCGGCCATGGGAACTTTCAACGATTGGACGCGCAACACCTACCTGGCCGAGCCTCAAAATCGGAGAGTGGTAGACGTGGCCCGCCACCTGATGACCGGCGCGGCCTATCTCTACCGGGTGCAAAGCCTCAAAACCCAGGGCGTCCACCTGCCGCCGCGCTTTGCGCAGTACCGTCCAAGCGAGCCGTTGATCTAACCGCCTTCAATAAAGTCCAATAAGACGGGGGAACGAGAGCCTCTTCTCTCCCCTTATTTTGGGCTGCATGGCAAGAAATGGATGGTTTTCGTCATAAATTGGTAGTTGTTGATAGCTCCATTAGCCTACAATCATTCCCGTGTGTGCTTCCGGGAACGCAAAAGCGCCTTCATTTTCACGTAACCGGCAACACATTTTGGTGTTTCTAAAGCATAGATTATGGATGAACAAACGCGATTAGAGAACAAAAGAGAGCTGGCAAGCTCCGGCGGCGGAGAGGCCCAAATCGAGAAGCAGCACGCCAAAGGGAAGCGTACCGCCAGAGAACGCATCGAAGCCTTATTGGACCCCGACACGTTCACCGAAACAGGCATGTTCGTCACCCACCGCGCGACAGGTTTTGGAATGGAAAGCAATCACCCGCTTACGGATGGGGTCGTCACCGGCTGGGGCAAGATCGACGGGAAGATCGTCTACGTCTACGCGCAGGACTTCACCATCCTGGGCGGCTCCCTGGGTGAGAGTCACGGATTGAAGATCGCGCGGTTGATGGACCTGGCCTACCAGAACGGCGCGCCCCTCATCGGGCTGAACGACTCGGGCGGAGCGCGCATTCAGGAAGGGGTCGAACTTGCTGGCAGCTTATGGGGAGATCTTCTACCGTAACACCCGCGCCTCCGGGGTCATTCCGCAAATTTCAGTGATTCTGGGGCCTTGCGCAGGCGGAGCCGTTTATTCCCCGGCACTCACCGATTTCGTCTTCATGGTAGAAAAGACGGCTTATATGTTCATCACCGGCCCGGAGGTGGTCAAAGCCGTCACTCACGAAGAGGTGGACTCTGAATCCCTGGGCGGAGCCAGCGTCCATCGCGCCTCGAGCGGGGTGGCCCACTTCACGGCTTCGGACGAAGAAACCGTCCTGGCACAGGTGCGCGGGCTGCTTTCTTATCTGCCTCCCAATAATATGACCTCTCCCCCCTTCCAGTCGCCCGGCGACGACCCCCAACGCTCTACGGAAGACCTGGCCGAGATCGTCCCCGAGGATCCCCAGCATTCCTACGACGTCCACGCAGTCATCGAGAGCCTGGCAGACAACGCTGAGTTCCTGGAAGTGCAGGCCGAATACGCCCGCAATCTGGTGGTCGGCTTCGCGCGCATGGATGGCTTCCCGGTCGGGATCGTGGCCAACCAGCCCGATTTTCTGGCCGGCGTGCTGGATATCGACGCGGCCGAAAAAGGAGCGCGCTTCATCCGCTTCTGCGACGCCTTCCACATCCCCCTCATCACCCTGGTCGACACACCCGGATTCCTGCCCGGCACCGAGCAGGAGCATTCCGGCATCATCCGCCACGGCGCAAAAATGATCTTCGCTTACGCCGAAGCCACCGTGCCCAAGGTCACGCTGATCTTGCGCAAGGCCTACGGCGGAGCTTACATCGTCATGAGCTCCAAGCACCTGCAAGGAGACCTGAATTACGCCTGGCCCAACGCCGAGATCGCCGTGATGGGCCCCGAAGGCGCCGTGCAGATCGTCTTCCGCAAAGAGCTGGCCTCCGCAGAAGACGCAGGCGCTGCCCGCGCCGAGCGCACGCGCCAGTATCGTGAGGAGCTGGCTTCGCCTTTCGTGGCTGCTTCGCGCGGCTACATCGATGAGATCATCACTCCCGCCGAGACCCGTGCCCGTTTGATTGCCGCCCTGGAAAGCCTGCGCGAAAAACGCCAGGCCACTCCCCCTCGCAAGCACGGGAATATTCCACTCTAGAGGCATTCCTTTTGATGAAGATACTCGTCGCCAATCGAGGAGAAATTGCCGTGCGCATTTTACGCACCTGCCGTGAAATGGGGCTTGCCAGCGTGGCCGTCTATTCGGACGCAGACCAGGAGGCTCTCCACACGCGCTACGCCGACGAGTCCGTCGCCATCGGCCCCACACCGGCGGCGGAGAGCTACCTCAGTATTCCCGTCATCCTGGAAGCCGCCAGGCGCAGCGGCGCGACGGCCATCCACCCGGGCTATGGCTTCCTTTCCGAAAATGCCGCCTTCGCGCAGGCGGTAGAAGACGCCGGCCTGGTCTTCATCGGGCCGCGCCCCGAGACGATCGCGCTCACCGGCGATAAGCTGGCCGCCCGGCGCATCGCCCGCGAGCAGGGGCTGCCGGTTCTGCCGGGCCCCGATACGCCGGTCACCGAAATCCTGCCCGGCGAGCTGGCCGATCAGGTCACCTTCCCTGTGCTCATCAAGGCCGTGGCCGGCGGGGGTGGGCGCGGCATTCGCCTGGCTCACACGTCCCAGGAGCTGGCCGGCATGATCAGCGCCGCCCGCCATGAAGCCATGGCAGCCTTTGGAGACGACACGGTCTACCTCGAACCGTTGGTGCAGAAAGCCCGCCATATCGAAGTCCAGATCCTCGGCGACGGCCAGGGGCAGATCCTCTGCCTGGGTGAGCGGGAATGCTCCATCCAGCGCCGGCGGCAAAAATTGATCGAGGAGTTGCCCGCCCCTGGTCTCAGCTCCAGGCTGCGCCACAGCCTCTACGAAGCGGCTCTGCGCCTGGCCGGGGCGCTCAACTACCGCAGCCTGGGAACGATGGAATTCTTGCTGGACACCGAAGGGCATTACTACTTCATCGAGGTCAATCCGCGCATTCAGGTGGAGCATCCCGTGACGGAAATGGTCACCGGCATCGACCTGATTGGCGCGCAATTGCAGCTTGCCAAAGATCACACCTTGCGCTACGCGCAGGATCAGATCAAGCCGCGCGGCTGGGCCATCGAAGCCCGTGTGCTGGCCGAGGACCCGGAACAGGGCTTCCTCCCCGTCACCGGCGAGGTTACCCACCTCAATGAGCCGGGCGGGCCGGGCATCCGCGTAGACAGCGCCCTGTTCACAGGCATGAAGGTCACCCCGGATTACGACTCACTGATCGCGAAAGTGATCGCCTGGGGAGAGGATCGCCCGCTGGCCATCCAGCGCCTGCAACGCGCGCTCAACGAATTCCAGATCGGAGGCATTCCCACCGACATCGACTTCCTCCAGCAGATCCTCAAAAGCAGCAGCTTCATGGCCGGGAGAGCAGACACCACTTACCTGGACACCTTCCAACCCGCTAAAGCGGAGGAAGGGCAAGCCCTGGAGAGCGAACTCGCCCTGGCCGCCGCCATCCTGATGCACCAATCCCGCAAACAAACCCCCTCCCCGCTCAGCAGCGCCAACAGCTTGTGGCGCATGGCCGCCTGGCGAGAACAAATGCACGGGGAGCTTTAGGAGACAGATTATGACCCTGTACCGGGTATCCATCGGAAAGAACGAATATCACGTCGAGGTTTCCGATTCCCTGCTGCGCCTGAATGGAGAGCAGATCCAGGCCATGTTGATTTCCATCAACCAGGCCGGGCTATACCTTCTGAAGGAAGGTAAGAACAAGCTCGAGCTCTTTCTCAACCCGCAAGGACGCAGCGCCATCGCGGCTTCCGCTAATGGCCGCCACGTGATCGCCCAGGTAGAGAAGGATACCGGGCGCGCCCGTCCCCAGGCCGAAAAGCACAACGAAGGGGACCTCGTGGCGCCCATGCCAGGGCTGGTGGTCAATATCCTGGTTGGCGAAGGAGACCTCGTGCAGGCCGGGCAGGTGCTGGTGGTGCTGGAATCGATGAAGATGCAAATGGAGCTGCGCTCCGCGATCGCCGGACGGGTCGCCAAAGTGGCCGTCTCTAAACAGGCGCAGGTCGAGAAAGGCGCTCTTCTAGTGCAGGTTGTCGGACAATGAGCCGGGCTGGGAGCAAGAATTCCCTTGACTTTTATCCCCAACCCCCGTAGAATGGGCGTATAACTTAACGAGTGTTGGGGAGAGGTCCGGCATTTGGCCGGCACCGAAGGGGCAAACCTGGATTTTAAGCAAAAACAGGTGAATCTCTCAGGTAAAAAGGACCCTACACCCGCCTGACTCTGGAGAGTCTTATGACACCGACGGGGCAAACCTCAGTCTTTATTAGAGGCGAATCTCTCAGGTTGGTAACAGAGGGCACATGCTTGGGTATGTGCCTTTTTGCTTTAAAAGCCAAGATTTAATAAGTAACCCCAGGAGGTATTTCCATGAGCGTTCCCACGAATTTAAAATTCACAAAAAGCGACGAATGGGTAAAGGTTGAAGGAAACGTTGGCACCGTCGGCATCACGGATTATGCCCAGGAACAGCTTTCCGATATCGTGTTTGTAGAAGTCGCCGCCGGTGTCGGCGATACCATTAACAAGAATTCCACCGCGGGATCCATCGAATCGGTAAAAGCAGCCGCCGACGTCAGTATGCCCGTCAGCGGAAAGGTCGTCGAGGTAAACGAAGCCCTCGCCGATACCCCCGATCTGCTCAACAGCGACCCGTTTGGGAAGGCCTGGATGCTTAAAGTCGAATTAACCAATCCGGCCGAGCTGAACGACCTGATGGACGCGCCCGCCTATGAAGCCTATTGCAAGGAGCGAAGTCACTGATATGTTCATTCCACATACAGACGCTGAACGGGAAGCGATGCTCAAGACCATCGGCGTGAAGCGCCTGGAAGACCTCTTCCAGGACGTTCCCGCCGCGCAGCGCTTCCCCAAATTGAATCTGCCTCCTGCGTTGAGCGAGATGGAAGTCATGGAAGAGATGCAAGACCTCTCCATGTCCAACGAATTGGCGCGGGACCTGGCATGTTTCCTGGGAGCTGGCGCTTACAATCATTACACCCCTGCCGCCGTAGATATGCTGCTGCGCCGCGGAGAGTTCTATACCGCCTACACCCCTTACCAGCCCGAAATCTCCCAGGGCACGCTCCAGGCTATTTTTGAATACCAGAGCCTGATCTCCAGCCTGACCGGCATGGACGTCAGCAACGCCTCCCATTACGATGGGGCCACGGCCACCGCTGAAGCCGTGATCATGGCTTATTCCAATTTCCGCGGCAAGCGCAAGAAAGTCGTGCTGTCACCCTCCATCCACCCGCATTACCGCGCTACGCTGCGCACCTATACCCAGGGCTACGAGGATTTCTCCCTGGTAGGGGACGAAGCGGGTCAAGACCCTTATTTCAAGCCGGACGCGCTCATCCCTCTCATCGACCAGAATACCGCCCTGGTGATCGTGCAATACCCTGATTTCTTTGGGCGCGTCTTCGACTACACCAAGCTGGTCGACGCGGCCCATGCCGCCGGCGCGCTGGTCGCCGTGGTGGCCAACCCGATCGCGCTGGCCCTGCTCAAGCCGCCCAGCGAGTTTGGAGCCGATCTGGTGGTGGGTGAAGGCCAGCCGTTGGGGCTACCGCTGTCTTACGGCGGCCCTTACCTGGGCTTCTTTGCCTCCTGCAAGGAATACGTCCACAAGGTTTCCGGACGCCTGGTCGGGGAGACGGTCGACGCAGAAGGCAAGCGAGCTTACGTACTGACGCTGACCGCGCGCGAGCAGCACATCCGCCGCGAAAAAGCCACTTCCAACATTTGCAGCAATGAGGGCCTGATGGCGCTGGCAGCCACGATCTACACCAGCCTGCTGGGAAAAAGCGGGCTGCGCCAGGTGGCTACCCTCTGCTACCAGAAGGCCCACTACGCCGCCTCCCGCATCGCGGCCATTCCCGGCTATAGCCTGTGCTCCGATGCGCCCTTCTTCCACGAGTTCGCCGTGTGCTGCCCCCGCCCGGTAGATGAGATCAATGCGCATCTCTTGGACCATGGCATCCTGGGCGGCTTCGAGCTGAAGAAGGAATATCCCGGGCTGAATGATCAAATGCTGATTGCCGTCACCGAAATGAACTCGCGGGACGAAATCGATATGTTATGCGACGTCCTCGAGGAGGTGTCCCATGCTTGAGCCAACCATCTACGAACTTTCTTCCCCCGGCCGCGTGGGCGTGCGCTTCCCCGAGCCGGACGTGCCCATCACACCCCTTCCGGAAGGGATGGTGCGCGCGGAGCTCCCCCTCCCCGAGCTATCCGAGCTGGACGTGGTGCGCCACTTCACCCACCTTTCCACGCTGAATTATTCCATCGACAGCGGTTTCTACCCGCTGGGCTCCTGCACGATGAAATACAACCCCAAGATCAACGAAGAGGTGGCGCGGCTGCCCGGCTTTGCCTTCACCCACCCCCTCCAGCCGGTCGAGACCGTGCAAGGCAACCTGGCTTTGATGTACCAGCTTCAGGAATGGCTGCAAGAGATCACCGGTTTTGCCGGCGTCTCCTTGCAGCCCTCCGCCGGAGCCCAGGGCGAATTCGTGGGGGTGTTGATCATGCGCGCCTACCACCGTTCCCGGGGAGACCTCAAGCGCACCAAGATTCTCATCCCCGATTCGGCCCACGGCACCAATCCGGCCTCCTCCGCCATGAGCGGGATGCAGGTTGTGTCCCTGCCCTCCGATGGGCGCGGGAACGTGGATCTGGCTGCCCTGCGGGCGGCCTGCGACGACACCCTCGCCGGCCTGATGCTGACCAACCCGAACACACTCGGCCTGTTTGACGAGCACGTGACCGAAGTGATCGAGATCGTGCACGCAGCCGGTGGCCTGGTCTACGGCGACGGGGCGAACTTGAACGCCCTGCTGGGCATCTCCCGCCCGGGAGATCTCGGCTTCGACGTTATGCACCTCAACCTGCACAAGACCTTCTCCACCCCTCACGGCGGCGGCGGTCCCGGCTCCGGGCCAGTAGTCGTAGCCAGGCACCTGGTAGATTTCTTGCCGACTCCATTGGTCACCATCCTCGAAGAAGGCGACGATGACCTGCCGCCCCTGTACGGCTTTGCCACTCCGGCCCAATCGATCGGCAGAATCAAGGCCTTCCACGGACAGTTTGGCATGCACGTGCGGGCTTATACCTACATTGCCATGCATGGTTCCGAAGGATTGCGGGCCATTGCCGAATACGCCGTGCTGAACGCAAATTATCTGCTCGCCAGGCTGCGCGACACCTACAAAGTGCCCTACGACCGCATCTGCAAGCACGAATTCGTGATAGAGGGGCGCTGGGAAGACGCGCCTGAGGTGCGTGCGCTGGACATCGCCAAGCGCCTGATGGATTTCGACTTCCACCCGCCGACGAATTACTTCCCTCTGATCGTCCACGAAGCCCTGATGATCGAGCCGACCGAAACCGAAAGCAAACAGACCCTGGACGCTTTCGCCGAGGCTTTGCTCAAGATCGCCGAAGAGGCGCACACGCAGCCGGAGCTGTTGAAATCGGCTCCGCATACCACGCCCTTCAAGCGCATGGACGAGGTCAAAGCGGCCCGAGACCTGGTCTTGTGCTGCTGGCTGCCCGAAGAAGAGCTGAGCTAAGCTTTACCCTCCTTTCAAAGGCATAACTTACAGGCCGGAGCGAACGCTCCGGCCTGTAAGTTTAACCTTCTCCTTGCGGCCTCCCTACAGAAATTGCAAGATTGTTAAGGAAAATCTGTTGCAATTGGGTAAGATAAATGTCATAATTACAGCAGAGCTCCCGTACATACCTCCTCCATCGCACAATACCGGCATTACGCAAAAAGGAGGAAATTGAATATGGACTTTGCCTCGCAGGAACGGGGCCAGGGTTTCGTTGAATATGCATTGATACTCGTTTTGGTCGCTCTGATCGTC
This sequence comes from uncultured Chloroflexia bacterium, assembly GCA_963702935.1. Lineage (GTDB taxonomy): Bacteria > Chloroflexota > Anaerolineae > Anaerolineales > Anaerolineaceae > DAOTWA01. The sequence continues at coordinate 3,584,379 of OY969772.1, read as the reverse complement.
ATCGTCGTCCTGGCCCTACTCGGTCCACAAATTGGGTATATGTTTAGCAATCTCATTCCGCAGATCTAGCAGTGCGCTTTACTCAGTTCGGGGGTATTCGGGCAGCCAAATTAATTCGAGGAAATTTTAGCCTTTCATTAGTTCTGATATAAAGCCAGTCCTTGCGGAACTGGCTTTATATTTTAGAGAAGCTCGAGAGTGACCGGACAATGGTCTGAATACGGCACTTCTTTGTGGATGACAACGTCCTTGACCTGCTCGACTAGCGCCGGGGACACCAGGAAGTAATCCAGACGCCAGCCCACGTTCCGGGCGCGCGCGTTGAAACGGTAGGTCCACCAGGTATATTCGACCCGCTGCGGATATAACCTGCGGAAGGCGTCGACGAAGCCATGCTCCAGATAGTGGTCGATCCAGACCCGCTCTTCGGGCAGGAATCCAGAGGTGTTGGCATTTTGCTTGGGGTTGGCAAGGTCGATCTCGTTATGAGCCGTGTTGAAATCCCCCGTGATGATGATCTTTTCCCCCGCCTGGTGCAACCGGTCGCAGAGCTCCAACAGCCTGGCGTAGAAATCCAGCTTGTAGGCCACCCGCTCGTGGCTGCGCTGCCCGTTCGGAAAATAGATGTTAAATAGCAGGAAGCCGGGATGGCGCGTTTGGATCACCCGGCCTTCTTCGTCGAAACGATCGTCTCCCAGGCCCAGGTGAGCTTCCTGAACCGGCTCCCGTAAAAAAGTCGCCACCCCGCTATAACCGGGGCGTTGAGCGGGATTCCAGATGCCGGTATACCCGGGAAGCTCACGTTTGTCTTCCTTGATTTGCTCCGGCCTGGCCTTGATCTCTTGCAGGCACAGCACATCGGGGCCATGCTCTTCCACCCAGCCGGCCATGCCTTTTTCCAATGCCGCTCGAATTCCATTTACGTTCCAGGTTGTGATTTTCACGATCTGCCTGCCTTATCCCGGTTGCTTTAATAAAAGCCTGTGGTAAACTTAATCTCATAGGTGAGGAGATGCCCATGAATGATACGGAAAGCCGTAAAATCATTTACATCGAGGACGACCCCGAAATGATTGATCTCGTCGGCCTGATTTTAAACCGGCGCGGGTATGAGGTAAAGGGTGCGCACGGGGGCCGCCAGGGCCTGGACCTGGTACGCCAGGATCTGCCCGACCTGGTGCTCCTGGACCTGATGATGCCCGATATGGATGGCTGGGACGTCTACCAACAGCTCAAAGTAAACGAGACTACCCAGCACATCCCCGTGATCATCATCACCGCCAAATCCCAATCCATCGACCGGGTGCTCGGACTTCACATCGCTAAGGTAGATGATTATATCAGCAAGCCCTTCCGCCCGCAGGAACTCCTCGATAGCATCGATAAGGTCTTTTCTCACAAGAATACCCAACCCACGTAGGTTTCTGAGACAGCCCCCCTTCAAACAGCGGCCAGCCTCCGGTTTTTTCGCTATGCCTCAAGTTGTCATTCGCAACCTCACCCAACCCTCCCCGCAGCCCATCGCAGTTGGTTATTGCGCCTCTTTCTGGAGCCGCCTGAAAGGCCTGATGTTCCGCAAAAGCCTGGACAGGGACAGCGGGATTCTCATGGTGCAGGAAAAAGAAAATCGCATAGACGCTGCCATCCACATGTTCTTCGTGCCGTTCGACCTCACCGTGGTGTGGATAGACAGCCATAACACGGTCGTGGACGTCTGCCTGGCAAAAAGCTGGCGTCCTTTCTATATGCCCGCCCGCCCGGCGCAATACATTCTGGAAGTCCATCCCGAACGATACGGCGAATTCAAAGTTGGAGACCAATTAAATTTTGAAAACGTTTAAATGGCTCAAGCTCGTCTTCATCGCGGCTTTGATCCTTCAAAGCTCCCCCGTTCAGGCTCAAACCCAACAGCCTGATCAACCGGTCTACATCGTCCAGTCCGGGGATACGCTCAGCTCCATCGCCGGCCGCTTTGGGGTTTCGGTAAACGACTTGATTAACGCCAACAACCTGGCCGATCCTAACCGATTGGAAGCTGACACTCAACTGGTCATCCCCGGCTTGCAGGGGGTCTCCGGCGTCCTGATCACCGAGACGGTGCCTTTTGGCGACAACCTGGAGAGTCTCGAAGTCGTCGTTATCAGGTGCCGACCGACCTTCTCGTTCGCCTGAACCGCATCACCAGCCCGGATGAATTGTACGCTGGCTCCAATCTGATCATCCCGCAACAGGGCCAGACTCAACCCTTGAGCGGCACGGCCTCTCCGCAAGCGGGGCAATCCCTGCTCGAGCTGGCAGTCGCCCACGGAGTCAACCCCTGGACGCTCAGCGATCTCAACGGCCTCTCCGGAACGTGGGAAGCGCTACCCGGGGAAGTGCTGTATTACCCCAGCCAGGATCAGACGAGCGGCGCCAGCGCCGTCTCTCCGGCCATCACGAGCATCGACGTTCAACCCTTGCCACTGGTGCAAGGCCGGACTACCGAGATACAGGTAAAAGCCCCCGGGCAGGTCACTTTAGGCGGCACGCTGGACGGCCACGATCTGCATTTCTTCCAGGAATCGGACGGCGTTTACGTCGCCCTCCAGGGAATTTATGCCATGGATAACCCGGGGTTGTATCCGCTGACCATTCAAGGCGCCGTCCAGGGCGGAGCCTCTTTCAGCTACACCCAAAACGTGGTGCTGGAGTCGGGCAATTACCCGAGCGAATCCATCAATGGGGTGGACCCGGAAACCCTGGACCCGGCCGTGACCAACCCGGAAGAGCAGGAGCTGGATGCCATCGTCGCGGTGATCACCCCGCAAAGATACTGGGACGGCGTGTTTCAGGTCCCCGGCTACGATCCAAAATGGATCACCTCCTGGTTCGGCACGCGGCGCTCTTACAATGGAGGCCCCTATAACGCTTTCCACACCGGTCTGGATTACGGGGGAGGGACGGGGCTGCCCATCAAAGCGCCCGCGGCAGGGGTAGTTGTTTTTGCCGGGCCGCTCACCGTGCGCGGCAACGCCGTCATCATCGATCACGGCTGGGGCGTGTTCAGCGGGCTGTATCACCAATCCGAGATCGATGTAAAGGTAGGCGAGCGGGTCGAGCCTGGGCAGGTCATCGGGCTGTACGGGGCCACCGGGCGGGTGACCGGCGCTCACCTGCACTGGGATTTATGGGTGAATGGCGTTCAGATCGACCCCCTGGATTGGCTGGCGAACCCCTATCCATGATTCTTGGAATATTACCCACTGCGCATAAGTAAAGCTAGGGTATAATATCCCATTGGGCTTTTTTTCAAAAAACCCGCGGAATTATGCTGTCAATATCTTATTTGCGGCTTTCCAATATACTATGAAGAAATACAAGCGAGGCATTATCTATGGTCATTGCCCCATTATCATTGCGAACTGATTATTGGGAGACTTTCGAAGTAAACAACACCGACTTAGAATTCTTATATAATCACCTGATCGAAATCGAGAGCCCACAGAGCTCGCGAGAATTAACCACGGTGCTGGTCGCAGAACGCATCCGCCAGGAGAAACAGGCGCTTGAAGCCCAACAAAAAGCCGGCGGTGATCTCTATTTTCCTAAAGAGCATTACGAGCCCGGTCAAGCCCTGGTCTTCCCCGCTTTGAGCTGGAAAAAAGGGAAAGTCGAAAAAGTCCGCCCGGCCTTCAACCCGGAGTTGCCGGCCTTCGAAGTGATCGACGTAAAGTTCGAAAAGGGGGATCAGCGGCAATTTGCAGCCAGTCTGGCAGAGCATCGTCTGAACCAGCCCATCGATATCCAGATCGACGATAAGCTGTTGGACCCCGAGTACGTCCTCAAAACCTACGGCAAAAAAGTAACCGGCTTGCTGGATGGAAAGCTCAAGGCCAATCCCGACCTGGTACAGATCGGATGGCGCTGGTTCCCACGCGCCTTGTTGGTGGACGTAAACGTCGGCCACCTCAACCTGGCCGAGGCTGTTTTGGATATGGCCGGGGGTGGTCCGCTGCCTGCCAAGGACCTCCTGGAACAGATCGAGCTGCCCACAGACGTCAATCCCAAGCTTACCGAGTTCTCACTCAACCTGGCCCTTCAAGAGGACGAACGCTTCGACGAAGTCGGCCCGAGCGGTGAAATCATCTGGTTCTTGCGCCGCCTGGAGCCTGAGGCGGTGCGCGAAGTTCCCGCTTACCTGCGCTCCCACAACCACAGCTACGACGCATCCGCGCTCACCCCTGACATGCTGGCCCTGGAAACCGAGCTGGACGACGAGCTGTCCCAGGTAAGCTATGACGGCCCCGATCTGGACGAAGTCAAGATCAGCCTGATCTACCCCCATTGGCGGGCCGGCACGCTGCCCCTCACCGCCCGCACGAAGCAGGTCTTTCCGACCGCTTACGAGTCTCCGCGCGTAAAATTCACCTTTGTGGATGAAGAAAATGGCGCAAAATATCCCGGCTGGGTGGTACGGCCCAGCTTCTACGTGCACGGTCTGCGGGACTGGTACGAAGCCCAGGGGTTAATTCCCGGCAGCATCATTCACCTGAAAAAGAGCGAGCATCCGGGCGAAGTCCTGATCAAGGCTGAGAAGCACCGCTCAAACCGGGAGTGGATCCGTACCGTTCTGGTAGGCGCGGACGGCGGCATCATCTTTGCCACCCTGAAGCAGGTTGTGACGGCCGGCTTTGACGAGCGCATGGCTGTCGCCATCCCGGACGTCGAAGCGTTGGATCAGGTATGGAGCAATTCTTCTCGCCAGCGGGCTCCGCTGGATCAGGTCGTGGCCGAGATGATGCGTGAGCTTGCCAAGCTCAATCCGCAGGGACACGTACACGCCCAGGAGCTCTACGCGGCCATGAATATCGTGCGGCGCTGTCCTCCGGGACAATTATTCAGTCTCATCGCCACGCGCCCAGGGTTCATCCACGTGGGTGATCTGTACTTCCGCATCAGCGAATCGGTTCAAGAGGAGAATTGAGCATGGATGGTGTCAAACATTTCAGCCTGGTCAAGCCCACCATCCAAACCCCTTTTCAGATCGACTTTACCTGGTGGAAAGAGCACGACAATAATTGGCGCATATTCCTGCAAGGTTATCTTTGCGCCGAGCATCAAAAGGCATTTTCCGACCTGGGCGATACGGAACAGTCCGTCGACTGGGTCGACCCTGAAACGGCCGAGGTTCAGCAGGTGGACGGCCTGCAACAAACCCTGATCACGCATTGCGCAAAACAGCCCGATTTCTTGACGGAGCACACCGCCATGGTGGATGCGATTTTCAGGCTTTTGCTGGCCAATGGAAACTCACCCTTGACCCCGGCAGACATGAGCAGCCAGCTTGGTCGCCCGGCGGACACCATCTTGAAGATCCTGTCCAGCCCGCAGGTCTACAAAGGAATCCGCGCGCGCCAGGCGGAAACGAGTTAAAATATCTATATCCTTGCCCCTGTAGCTCAATGGACAGAGCACCGGACTTCTAATCCGATGGTTGTGGGTTCGACTCCCACCAGGGGCGCTGGAGCAAAATCAAGAAAGGACTTTATCAGTATGGTAGAAAGAGCCGGTTTGATCAAGTGGAAAGAAAGAGACGTCACCGTCGTCGGTGAAGATATAAAGGTAGGACAGGCCGCTCCCGAATTCACCGCGCATACCTTGGACTGGGATTGGATCCCTGCCCTGGAAAATACGAAGGGAAAAGTGCGCATCATCGCTGCCGTCCCTTCCCTGGATACCTCTACCTGCGATCGCGAAACGCGCCGTTTTAACCAGGAAGCCGCCAGCCTGAGCAAAGATATCGCCATTCTGGTGGTCAGCACGGACCTGCCCTATGCCCAAAAGCGCTGGTGCGGCGCTGCCGGTGTGGATCAGGTCATGGTGCTTTCTGACCACAAGAATGCAGAGTTCGGAGAGAAATACGGCTGCCTGATGAAAGAGCCGCGCCTGCTCAGGCGGGCAGTCTTCGTCGTCAACCGCGAAGGCCGTGTCACTTACGCCGATTATATGTCCGTTCTGAGGGATGAGCCGAAGTATGCTGAAGTCTTACAAGCCGCTCAGGCAGCGCTCTGACCAGAATCCGTCTTGATCTCAAGGATTAAGCAGGAGCAGACATTATGATACCAGTCAATCTGAGGCCCGGCTATCTTCACAATTCCGGCCATCATGCTGAAGAATCTGCATACATGATGGCGCCGGTCGCGGGTTGGAGACTCACCATCCGGGCTCATGTGTGGCGTCCTCCTACCGACCTCTACGAGACCGAAGATAAATACGTCGCGCGGGTGGAGATCCCCGGCATGGGTGAATCCGAATTTACCGTCAGCATCGACGAGAATATCCTTGTCATCAGCGGCGTCCGCCCAGACGTTGGTGAACATCGCGCCTACCACCAGATGGAAATTCGTTACGGAGAGTTTAGCGCTGAGCTGGAAATCCCCGGGCCGATCGTCGCCGACCAGGTGAAAGCCGATTATCAAGATGGATTCTTACGTGTGAGCATGCCCAAAGCGCGCCCCACCCAGATTCAAGTTAATGATCGCTAAGGTCCGTTGCCCATGACTGCTTCTCGTTGGAACTCTACAATTGCCGAGATCATGCGCTGGGATGCCGAAGAACAAGAGGAGCTTAATCGGCTTCTCTTCGCACCTATCTTGACTTACGTGAATCTCAAAGAAGACGAATCCGGCGAAGGCCAGGCAGAGCCAACCGAAGAGGGCAAAGGAAAGAATTCCGGACGAGCTTCCCATCCTCCCCTTGCGGGGCATGGTCGTGTATCCGGAGACGGCCATCCCCTTGACCATCGGCCAGCCTCGTTCTATTCGCCTGGTAGACGACGTCGTCTCCGGCGAACGGCTGATCGGCCTGGTGGCCGCCCGCGACCCGGAAATGGAAAATCCGGGGCCTGAGGATCTCTACACCATAGGCACGGTGGCTACCATCCACCGCCTCTTCCGCGCCCCGGATGGCACCATCCGCCTGCTGGTACAAGGCATGTCCCGCTTTCAAGTTGGACAAGTTCAGCCAGACCGATCCGTATCTGAAAGCCAAAATCCAGCTCATCCCCGAGACGGTCGAGACCGGCATCGAGATCGAGGCTCTGGCGCGCAACGCCCGCGACCAGTTCGAGCACATCGCCGAGATGATCCCTTCCATCCCGCGCGAGCTGATCACCTCGATCTCCACCCTGGAAGAGCCTCTGCCAACCGTCTATACCATCGCGAACTTCCAACGTATGGAGCTGAGTGAGGCCCAGGCCATCCTCGAGGTCGATTTCGGCTACCGAGAAGCTCCGCCGCCTGGTAGCCATCCTGGCCCGCGAGAGCGAGATGCTCGAGCTCGGCCAGAAGATCCAGAATGAGGCGCGCTCTGAGATCGAGAAAGTGCAGCGGGAATATTTCTTGCGCGAGCAGCTCAAAGCCATCCAAAAAGAGCTGGGCGAGGGCGACGAGCAGACTGCCGATGTCGAAGATTTCCGTAAGAAGATCGACGCCGCCGGGATGCCCGAAGAAGCCGAAAAACAAGCGCGCAGGGAATTGGATCGTCTCTCCCGCCTGCCTACCGCCGCCGCCGAGTATGGCGTTATCCGCACCTACCTGGACTGGCTGGTCTCCCTGCCCTGGTCAGGCGTGAGCCAGGATGACCTGGACATCGTCCACGCCCGGCAGGTGCTCGACCAGGACCATTATGGGCTGGAAGACGTCAAGGAGCGCATCCTGGAGTTCCTGGCGGTGCGCAAGCTGCGCCTGGAGCGCAAGGTGGAAATGCAGGAGCACCCGTCCACCGATACCATCCGGCGGGAGCGGGAAGGCGTCATCTTGTGCTTCATCGGCCCGCCGGGGGTAGGCAAGACTTCCCTGGGGCAGTCCATCGCGCGCGCGCTGGGGCGCAAATTCATCCGCATCTCCCTGGGCGGCGTGCGAGATGAAGCCGAAATCCGCGGGCATCGCCGCACCTACATCGGGGCCATGCCGGGGCGCATCATCCAGGCCCTGCGCCGGGCCGAATCGCGTAATCCGGTCTTCATGCTGGATGAGATCGACAAGCTGAGCTTTGACTTCCACGGGGACCCGGCTTCCGCCTTGTTGGAGGTGCTGGATCCCGAGCAGAACGTCGAGTTCAGGGACCATTACATGGAGGTTGCCTTCGACCTGTCGCAGGTAATGTTCATCACCACCGCCAATCAGATGGACACCATCCCTGGGCCGCTGCTGGACCGCATGGAGGTCATTCACATCGCCGGCTACACGGAAGGTGAAAAACTGGCTATCGCCCGCAACTATCTCCTTCCCCGCCAGATCCGTGAGAACGGCCTGCGCCAGGATGAGTTCCAGCTCACCGACGAAGCCATCCAGAGCATCATTCGCAGGTACACGCGCGAATCGGGCGTGCGCAGCCTGGAGCGCGAAATCGGGGCCGTGTGCCGCAAAGTCGTCACGCGCATCACAGAAGGGAAAGACGACGTCAAGAGCATCACCCCCGAGCTGGTGAAAGAATACCTGGGTCACCCGCCCTTCATGGGGACCGAAGAAATTCTAATGCGCACTGCCGTCCCGGGCGTAGCCACCGGCCTGGCGGTGACCCCCCTGGGTGGGGAAATCCTGTTCATCGAAGCTACCCGCATGCCCGGCAGCAAAGGCTTTCAGATCACCGGCTCGATCGGCAACGTCATGCAAGAATCGGCGCGCGCGGCCCTTTCTTTCGTGCGTTCTCGCGCCACGCAATTGGGCCTGCAAGAGGACTTCTTCGAAAAATCCGACATCCACCTGCACATTCCGGCCGGCGCGCAGCCCAAAGATGGCCCCTCTGCGGGCGTCACCATCGCCACTGCGCTGGATTCACTGATCTCGGGCAAGTGCGTCAGGCCAGACACGACCATGACCGGCGAGATCACCTTGCGCGGCCAGGTGCTGCCCGTGGGCGGCATCAAGGAAAAGGTGCTGGCCGCCCATCGTTCGGGCCTCAAGACGGTCATCTTGCCCAGGTTGAACCAGCCGGACCTGGAAGAGCTGCCCGAAGAAGTACGCAAGTCCATGAAATTTGTCTTCGTGGATACCGTAGAAGAGGTGCTGGCGGCGGCCCTCGAAACCCCGGGCAACGGCAAGAAACCAAGAAACAAGAAGGTAAAACCGCCCAAAGAGATGAATAATGCCTAAAGTTATGCTGGTCGAAGACGACGCAACCATGCGGTCCCTCTTGCAGACATTGCTGGAGCTTGAGGGCTTTGAAGTGGTCGTGTCCAAGAATTGTTCCAGCCAGGCCATCCTGGAGACGTGCCGTCAGGAAATCCCCGATGTGCTCTTGCTCGACGTGCATCTCAACCAGGCAAACGGGATGGACATCGTCCGCGCCCTTCGCCAGGAGCAGTCTCCCGTTTCCAGCCGCATCATCATGATGTCGGGGATGGAGCTACGCGACGCTTGCCTGCAGGCGGGCGCCGATGATTTTATTTTGAAACCTTATCTACCGGATGACCTGGTGAGCCTCATTCGCAGCCAGTTATCCGTTTAAACTAATGTGTTCTTATAAGCAAGATTAGGAGATTGATGTGGGGAAAAAGCATAATAACGCCAATTTACAATGGCGCATGATCGATTTACATATTCACACGCCGGCTTCCAGCGATTACCAACAGCCGGGTGTCACCTACCTGGAAGTATTACAAAAGGCCGAAGCGCGCGGGCTGGACATCATCGCGTTTACCGACCATAATACCGTCGCCGGCTACCGGCACATGCAAGACGAGATTGAACAGCTCGGCTTGCTCGAAAAGCTCAACCGCCTGATGCCGGAGGAAAGGAGCCGGCTGAACGAATATCGCCGGCTGCTCTCCAAGGTCACCGTCCTGCCGGGCGTCGAGATTACCGCGACCTTCGGATTCCACATCCTGGGGATCTTCTCCCCAGACAAGCCGTTGCGCGAAATCGAGCACCTCCTGCTGTCTTTGAATATTCCCGCCGACCAGTTGGACGATGGCTCGGCCACCGTGGGCGCAACCAGTGACGTACTGACTATTTATCGCACGTTTAGCCAGGCCGGAGGGCTGGTGATCGCCGCGCACGCCAATTCCAGCAACGGGGTCGCCATGCGCGGATTTCCGATCGGCGGGCAAACCAAAATCGCTTATACGCAGGATACCAACCTGCACGCTCTGGAAGTGACCGATCTGGAACAGAAAGGTCCGCGCAGCACCGCCGCGTTCTTCAACGGCACCAAGCCCGAGTACCCGCGCCGCATGCATTGCATCCAAAGCTCTGATTGCCATCGCCTGACGACGGACACGGTGCGCAAGAAGAACCTGGGCCTCGGCGACCGCGCCACAGAGGTATCCCTGCCGGAAGTAAGCTTCGAGGCGTTGAAGGATTTATTCCTCAGCAACGATTTTTCGCGCGCGCGGCCTTACCGCCACAAAGAAGAGCCGGCCTTCAACTTCATCCTGGCCGCCGTGGAAGAAGGCCCCAATATCGTGCAGGACTTCCACGAGAGCATGACCGTGCGCGGAGGCAAGCTCTACGCCATCCTGGCGGATGCCTGCGCTTTTGCCAACACCAACGGCGGCACCCTTTTCATCGGCCTGAGCAGCGAGCCACGCAAGCCGGTCAGCGGGGTGCCCGACGTAGAACAGGCCATTGCGCAATTGCAGAAAGAGATCAGCAAGCGCATCAGCCCGCCCCTTCCGGCCAACCTGGACGTCAACGAGATCAACAACAAGAAGATCATCCGCGTGCTGATCCCCAAGGGGGACGACCCGCCCTACGCGGTCGACGACAACAAGATCTACGTGCGTGACGAGGCCGAGACCGGCCTGGCAGTCAGGGACGAGATCGTGGGTCTGGTGTTGCGCAACAAGCAGAAGACGCTACAAGCTGAAGCCGCCAAGCCGGAAGCTCCTGAAGTCAAGGCGCCGGTCGTGGAAGAACGCGACCTCCCCGTTCTGGACGCTCAAGACGACGTGGCCCCCCGCACGGGCGTGGAAGTCTTGCCGCCCGAGGTGCGCGACGGGAACCACTACTTCGCCATGCGCGACCTGCGCAACGGGAACATGGTCAAGAACGTGACCCGCTCTTCGGCGCGCAGATTGTGGCATTACGCCATCACGCAGTTCACAGAGATATCAGCCGATATCGAACAAGCCAACATCCAGTGGCAAGGCAATTTTGGCTTGATCCGGCGCTACAAGCAGGGCAAGTCCACCCATTACGATCTGATCCAGCGCGTGGGAGAGGGCTACCGCTACTATTTCGGCGTGACCCAAGATGGCATTCACGGCCCGTGGAAGGCCCTGGCCGGGGAAGAAGAGAATTGACGGCTGCCCCGGCCTTCACCCTGCGGGAATTCCGCTTTCCCGAGGACTATGCCTCGGTCTACCACATGTGGGGCGAAGCCGGCAGCGGCATTCACCTGGGCCGCTCCGATACGCCGGAAGAGATCGATAAAAAGACCCAACGGGATCCCGACCTCTTCCTGGTAGCCGAGAGCCAGGGCCAGGTCATCGGCGCAGTCCTGGGCGGATTCGACGGGCGGCGCGGCATGATGTATCACCTGGCCGTGGCGCCGGAATTCCGCCAGCAAGGGATCGGCGCAGCTTTGATGGCCGAGCTGGAAGGGCGGCTGCGCGCCAAGGGCTGCCGGCGTTATTATCTGCTGGTGACTTACGACAATCAAGACGCCGTAGATTTCTACGAAAAACGCGGCTGGGAACGCATGCCCTTGTGGGCCTACGGCAAGGACCTGGATGGATAGCATGGCCCTAAGGATCGGAATACTCACCATATCGGACCGCTCGTCGCGAGGCGAGCGGCCAGACCTTTCCGGCCCGGCCCTGGCCGATGCCGTGACGGCCCAGGGCTGGATCGTAGCGCGCAGCGCAATCGCGCCTGACGACCTGGAAGAGCTGGTGAGCACCCTTTCGGGCTGGTGTGACCGGGATGACCTGGACGTTCTCCTGACCACCGGGGGCACCGGTTTTTCGCCGCGAGACGTCACCCCGGAGGCCACGCTGGCGGTCGTACAGCGCCAGGCGCCGGGCCTGGGGGAGGCCATGCGCGCCGCCGGCCTGCGCGTTACCCCCCACGCCATGCTCTCCCGGGCAGTAGCCGGGATACGCGGCAAGACGTTGATCGTCAACCTGCCGGGAAGCCCTAAGGGCGCTGTGGAAAGCCTGCAAGGGCTGCTGCCCGTGCTGCCCCATGCCGTACAACTCCTCCGCGGGGATCCCGGGGCGGAAGCCGGGCACTCGCGGTGATGTCTATACGAAAGCGCCCCTTGCAAGCGCCAACGGCCTGCGCTATAATACTTCCTGGCCTTTGGCCGAACCTTATGAACGAGGCATATCAATGATTGATGTAAACGAGTTACGCAAGGGTGTGACCTTTGAAGTGGATGGCAGCCTTTACAAAGTCCTGGAATATTCCCACAACAAGCCCGGCCGAGGCAATGCGACCATCCGCATCAAAGCTCGCGACCTGCGCAAAGGCACCGTCTTGGAAAAAACCTTCCAATCCGGAGACCGCGTCCAGGACGTGCGCCTGGAATTCCACAACGTCCAATATCTGTACAAGGACGGTGACCTGTTTTATTTCATGGACCTGGAGACCTTCGAGCAACCCGGCATCCCCGAATTGATCGTCCACGATTACGCCGGCTTCCTCAAAGAAGGTATGGAAGTCAAGCTCACCTTCTATAACAATGATCCAATCGACATCGACCTCCCTACTTCCGTCGACCTGAAAGTGGTACAGGCGGAAGCTGCCGTGCGCGGGGATACCGCGACCGGAGTGACCAAGAAAGTAGTCACCGAGACCGGACAGGAAGTCCAGGTGCCCTACTTCGTCGAAACGGGCGACACGATCCGGGTAGACACTCGCACGGGCGCTTACGTCACCCGCGTGTAAGCCTGGCTTTGAGCCAGCCGGTGCAATTGATTCGGTAAGTTGCGCAAGGTCCCCTGATTGGGGACATTGCTTTAAAGAAAATCTGATGCTATGAAAACACCTGCAGGAGTTGAGTGCAAATACTTTTACGGAGATTACTATCGCGGCCGGCGTCACGAGGAATGCCGCTTGCTCGAAGACAATCCCACCCCACAAACCTGGACGCCTGACTTGTGCCGCACCTGTCCGGTGCCCGGCATCATTCGGGCCAATGCCTGCCCCTACATGGTGCTCGAAGCGCGCGTCGACGGCGGTTTCCTTGGCTTGCATCACCGGGTCAAGATTACTGCCTACTGTAACTTGAGCCAGACGGTCGTAAACGAACCCCAAATCGGCTGCGGACGTTGCCACCCTCTCTCGGATATCCTCGCGGGAAACGCAGATGAGCCTGACCCTTCTTCTTGATCTGGATGACACCCTCTTAACCAATAACGTAGATATTTTTCTGCCCGCCTACCTCAAGGCGTTGGGCAAATACCTTGCCGACTACCTGCCGCCCGAGGTGATGATCCGCCAGCTCCTGCTGGCCACCCAGAAGATGGTCGAAAATAACGACCCGAGCCGCACTCTGGAACACACTTTTGACGCCGCCTTTTATCCGGCCCTGGGCGTGAAGCGCGAGGAGCTGCAAGCTGAGATCGACGCCTTCTATGCGGAAGCCTTTCCAGCGTTGCGCTCCCTGACCCAACCGCGCCCGCAGGCGGTCGAGCTGGTCGAACGAGCTATCAAGAAAGGCTTCCGCGTGGTCGTCGCCACGAATCCGTTGTTTCCGCGCAGCGCCATTCACCAGCGCCTGAGCTGGGCCGGCCTGCCCCCCGAAGACACCCCCTTCGACCTGATCACCAGCTACGAGACCTTCCATTTTACCAAGCCCAACCCGGCCTACTTTGCCGAGATCCTGGCGCAGCTCGGCTGGCCGGATCGCCCGGCGGTGATGGTCGGCAACAGCCCGAAAGATGACATCCAGCCTGCGGCGCAGGCCGGCCTGGCGACTTTTCTGCTGAACGACCAGCCAGGCACCGGGTCTGCCGAAGACGTGATCCCCACCGCGCAAGGCAGCCTGGCGGACCTGATCCAATGGCTGGACGAGCTTGATCCGGATGATCTTCCCACCAATTCCACCCACGTGCCCAGTATGATGGCCACTTTACGCTCCACACCGGCGGCTCTTTATACCCTGACCTCCCGGCTCACCCCCGAGCAGTGGAAGCGCCGCCCGGCCCCTGAAGAATGGAGTGTCACCGAGATCCTCTGCCACTTGCGGGATGTAGATCGTGAAGTCAATCTCCCCCGCCTGCGGAAAATCATCGAAGAGGAAAACCCCTTCATTCCGGGCAAGGACACCGACCCATGGGCCAGAGAACGCGATTACTTCAACCAGGATGGGCCGAGCGCGCTCCTGGAGATGGCAAACGCCCGCTCCGAGATCGTCGGCCGGCTTCGAGACCTGCGTCCCGAAGATTGGGAGCGTACCGCCCGGCACGCGCTTTTTGGCCCGACGACCCTGAAGGAGATGGTCAGTTTCATCGTCAACCACGACCATCCCCACCTTCAACAGGTAGTCCAGACCATCCATGCCGGATCGTGACGCGCCGGTCGAAGGGCTGTATATGAATTTCATTAATTATTCTCAGTAATTTTATACAAAATCTATCCTATTGACCGGTAGATTGGTATAATCTTAGTGGTATAAAGTTTCCTTAATAGATAGGTTGTCATTGGAAGTATCGGAGGAATAAGTGAGTTCACGCAACCAATCGTATATTATATATTTGCTGTTATTCGTTGCCATCATTGCTATGGTCGTTTACAATTTTCGGCAACCGAGCAGCAACCAAGGAACATTGACAATTAACGAGGTGGCCAACCTGGTTCAACAAGGCAAGGTCGACCGGATAACAGAAGATAGCGACAAGCTTACTGTAACTCTTTCCGACGGATCCCAAAAAACTTCGAACAAAGAGACGAACGCCACCCTCATCGACCAATTGGTCGGCCTGGGCGTGACCCCCGCTCAGCTTTCTCCGGATAAGGTAAAAATCGAGGTACAACCGCCAAGCGCACTATTGGGGATCATCACCGCCTTGGGCTATCTCTTGCCTTTCATCCTCTTGATCGGCTTTATCTGGTTCATTTTTCGCCAGTCCCAGGGTAGCAACAACGCCGCCATGTCGTTTGGGAAATCCCGCGCGCGTATGTTCTCCGGCGACCAGCCCACCGTTACGTTTGAGGACGTTGCCGGGGTAGAGGAGGCTAAGGAGGAGCTCCGAGAAGTCGTCGAGTTCCTGAGGGAGCCTCAGAAGTTCATCTCCCTGGGAGCGCGCATCCCCAAGGGCGTCTTGCTAGTAGGCCCTCCGGGAACCGGCAAGACCCTGCTCGCCAAAGCCGTCTCCGGTGAAGCCGGTGTGCCCTTCTTTTCGATCTCGGGCTCAGAGTTCGTCGAGATGTTCGTCGGCGTCGGCGCCAGCCGCGTCCGGGATTTGTTCGACCAGGCCAAGCGCCATTCCCCGTGCATCGTCTTCGTCGACGAGATCGATGCGGTCGGGCGGCAACGTGGCGCCGGGCTGGGCGGCAGCCACGACGAGCGTGAGCAGACCCTCAACCAGTTGCTGGTCGAGATGGACGGCTTCGATACGGATACGAACGTGATCATCATGGCCGCCACCAACCGCCCGGATATCCTCGACCCGGCTTTGCTGCGCCCGGGGCGCTTCGACCGGCGGGTAGTCCTCGACCGGCCCGATATGCGCGGGCGTGAAGCCATCTTGAAAGTCCACGTCAAGGGCAAGCCGCTGGCGCCCAATATCGACCTGGGCGTGCTGGCCCGTTCCACCCCCGGTTTTGTCGGCGCCGACCTGGAGAACCTGGTCAATGAGGCCGCCATTCTGGCCGCCCGCGCCAACAAGCGCACCATCAACCAGCTCGAATTCGAAGAAGCCATCGAGCGTGTTCTGGCCGGGCCGGAACGCAAGAGCCGCCTGATCAGCGAAGAGGAAAAGCGTATCGTGGCTTACCACGAAGCCGGCCACGCCGTGGTGATGAACACTCTGCCCGAGGCTGACCCCGTGCAGAAAGTCTCCATCATCTCGCGCGGAATGGCCGCCGGTTACACTTTGTCCGTCCCTGAAGAAGATCGCACCCTGATGCCGCGCAAGAAATACATCGCCGAGATGATCGGCCTGCTGGGTGGTCGCGCCGCTGAAGAGCTGGTCTTCGACGACATCACTTCGGGGGCCGCCAACGACATCGAGCGCGTGACCCAGCTCGCCCGCAACATGGTGACGCGCCTGGGCATGAGCAAGAACCTGGGGCCCATGGTCTACGGCCAGAAGGACGAATTGATCTTCCTGGGCCGGGAAATTTCCGAGCAGCGCGATTACTCCGAAGCCGTAGCGGAGAGGATCGACTCGGAAGTGCGCTCCCTGGTGAACGAAGCCCACGAGCGCGCCCGCCAGATCCTGGTGGAATATCGGGATAGGCTGGACGCGGTCGCCAATCGCTTGCTGGAAGCCGAGACCATCTCACGCGAGGAGTTCGAAAAGATCTTCCCGCCGCCGGTGGCCAAGCGCGGTACGCCCGTGTTCGTGAACAGCGAAGCCTGAGATTCAATTCTCAAAAAGATCCATCTCGACCTCAATCGAGATGGATCTTTTTTTTAATCTTCCCCATCGATAGAAGCGAGGTGCTGGCGCACCAATTCCCTGCGCAAAACCTTGCCGACCGTCGTGCGGGGCAGCTCCCGGCGAAACTCGATCTGCTTGGGCACTTTAAACCCGGCCAGGGAATGCCTGCACCAGGCTATCAGCTCTCCTTCGGACGCGCTGGCGCCCGCTTTCAGTACGACCCACGCCTTCACCACCTCGCCCTTGAAGGCGTCCGGAATGCCCCCTGCTCCCACCTCGGCCACCGCCGGGTGGGCCTCCAGCACTTGTTCGACTTCGCGCGGCCATACCTGGAATCCACTCACCTTGATCAAATCCTTCTTGCGGTCTACGATGTAGAAGTAACCATCCTCATCCATACGGGCGATGTCGCCGGTGTAGAGCCAGCCATTCCGCAAAACGTGGCGCGTCTCCTCGGGCATGTTGTGATAAGCTTTCATCACCTGCGGGCCGCGCAGCGCCAGCTCGCCAATCTCGCCCGGTGGAACGGGGGTCTCCCCGTCCAGCAGGCTCACGATGCGGCTCTCTACGTCCGGCCAGGGCAGGCCGATCGAGCCGGTGCGGTTCCCGCCGAGCACCGGGTTGCAATGCGTGGCGGTCGGCGCTTCCGACAGGCCATAGCCCTCACACACCCGGCTGCCGGACAGGGCTTCGAAAGTCTCTTTGGTCTCGCGCGTGAGGGGCGCCGACCCGGAGATGCACACCTTGAGCGAGCGCAGGCTATATTTCCCGGCCAACACATCCGGATGGCGATTGATGGAGTTCAGCAGCGTCGGCACGGCCGGAAAGATCGTCGGGCGATAGCGCTGGATGCTCTCGAAGAGAGTCGTCTGATCGCGCGGGTTGGGAATCAACAGCAAGCTGGCTCCCAGCGCCATCCCCAGGCTCATGCCCAGCACCATCCCGTACACATGGTACATGGGGATGGCCATCAAGACGGTCTCCTCACCCTCCACGGCATTCACCAGCCAACTGCGCACCTGCAACGTATTGGCCACCAGATTACGGTGCAAGCCGATGGCTCCTTTGGGAGTCCCGGTAGTCCCGCCCGTGTATTGCAAGATGGCTGCGTCCTGTGGGCCGACCGCCACGTTTAAGCTCCCGGCAGCGCTCCCCTCGCGGATCAGGTCGGACAGCCAGGCGTCATTCTCCTCCAGGACGATTCCCGGGGGGTGCGTCCCGGGAAAGGCCAGATCCTCGGACGGATCGGAAACGACGATAGATTGAATGGAAGTATTCGCGCGGATCGAGCGCACCAATTCGTAGGCTTCAACCGTCGTGAAAAGCAGCTTGACCCCGGCGTCGTTCACCTCCTGCTCGATCTCGCGCGCCTTATATTGCGGATTGATCGCCACCAGGACGCCGCCGGCCTTGAGGGCCGCATAAAAGGCCAGCACGAACTGCGGCAGGTTGGGCATAAAGATGCCTACTCTGTCGCCCTTACGCAAGCCCCGGCCCGCCAGCCCGGAGGCCAGGCGATCCGTCAGCTCTTTCATCTCACGGAAGGAAAGGGTCGCCCCCTGGAAGATGGTACAGGCGCGCTCAGGGAACTTGCGCGCGGAAGCTTCGAAGAACTCGAATAAGGGCTGGGCCGGATAGCTTAAGCTCTGCGGGACGCCCGGGTCGTAGTGTTTTAGCCAGGGTTTCTCATCCATTTTCGGATAAATTGCTCCATTTCGTCGACGATATTTTTGCCGTCATCCCCCAAGGAATCCTCTATCTGGAACCAGTGGATGGAGGCGTCGCTGTCTTTAAACCAGTTGGCCTGGCGGCGCACGAACCGGCGCGTCAACCGCTTCATCTGCGCCACGGCCTCTTCGAGAGTCATTTCCCCTTGCAGATAGGCCACCATCTCGCGGTAACCGATGGCCGACAAGGTAGGCAGCGCCGGGGAATACCCGCGCTCCAGCAGGCGCTTCACTTCATCGATGAAACCGTTGGCAAGCATGTCCTCGATGCGCGCGTCGATACGAGCATAAAGCTCACTCCTGGGGCGGGTCAGGCCCAGGACGGCCAGGCGATAGGGCGAGCGCAGCTTTTGCCGTTGCACAGAGAATTTTCGCCCGGTGCGCAGGATGACCTCCAGGGCGCGCATTGTGCGGCGCACGTTAGGCGCATCGATAGCCGCAGCCGCCTGGGGATCCAGGACGGCCAGGCGCGCGTGCAGCCCCTCCGAGCCAACTTCACCGGCCCATCTCTCCAGCGCGGACCTCAAGGCCAGATCAGGCCCCTGGGGGGGCACGCGCCAGTCCTCGATCACCGCGCGGACGTACTGCCCGGTGCCGCCCACCAGGAAAGGCAGCTTCCCGCGCGCGTGAATCTCGGCGATGGCCTGGGCCGCCGACCTTTGAAACAGGGCCAGGCTCCAGGTCTCGTCCGGGTCGGCGATATCGATCAAATGATGGGGAACACGTCGCCGGTCCGCCGGGGTGGGCTTGGCCGTGCCAACGTCCATGCCGCGATAGAACAGGCGCGAGTCGGCCGAGACGATCTCCCCTTGCAGGCGCGCGGCAAGCTGGATCGCCAACTCGGTCTTGCCCACAGCCGTCGGCCCAACCAGCACCACCAGGGGGGGAAGCGAATCAAGAGAAGGCATTTTCGAAGTGCTCGACCTGCGCCGGCTCTCGCCCGGGCGCGCCCAGGATGGCGATGACGTCCACGCGCCAATCCCCCTCCAGCTCGGGATGGCGTTGCATGAAATCCTGAGCCGCGTTGAGAATGTGCGCCTGCTTTTGCTCCGTGACCGAGACCTCTGGCAGGCCGAAGGATTCAGAGGTGCGCGTTTTGACCTCCACGAAGACCAGCACGTCTTCCTTGCGCGCCACCAGGTCAAGCTCTCCATAGGCGGTGCGCACGTTGCGCTCCAAGATGGAGTACCCTCGCTCTTCCAAATAGCGCCCCGCCAGGTCTTCCCCCCAGCGGCCAAGGCGTTGGCGGCTGGTCTTCACGGCCGGCCTCCCTCTTGCGGAGTGCGCGTCCCTCGCGAAGAGCTGCGCAGAGGGGCGCTTTTGGGGTTCAGCAACCCCTCGTATTGCTCTAACACCATGCGAGCGGTGCGTTCGAGCGCATATTGTTCCGAAGAGCGCCTGGCAGCCAGCCGCATCTCCTGGCGGCGCTGCGGCTCGCACACCAGGCGCGCCATCTTGGCCGTGAAGGTCGCCAGGTGCTCTGCCGAGAGATAGCCATTTACGCCATCCTGCACCGTATCGGCCACACCGGGCGAGTTCGATGCCCAGGACGGGCAAGCCGCAAGCCAGGGCCTCGATCACCGAAAGCGGGTGCACCTCGCTGACCGAGGCGGTGACGAAGGCATCCCCCGCGGATAGATAGCCGGGCAACTGCTCGTGAGGCACCATCCCGGTAAAAACTACCTGCTTGTTCAGCCCCAGGCCGCGCACCAGCTCCTGCATATTCTCCCGGTAGGGGCCGTCTCCCACCACCAACAGCTTGACTCTGTCGAAGGTACGGGCAACTCCGGCAAATGCCTGCACCAGGAATTCCAGATTCTTCTCCGGCGCGACCCGCCCCGCGTAGATCAACAAGGTATCCTGCTCCGAGAACCCGACCAGGCTGCGCTCCAACGGCTTGACCTCGGCTCGAAACAGGCTCAAATCGACGCCGTTCGGGATCACCTTGATCTGCGCGTCTACCCCCAGGCCGCGCAAGATCTCCGCCATGCCGGCAGAGGGCGAGATGACCAGGTCCACCGCCCGGCAGAAGGTGGGCAGATAGGCTTGCAGGAAGGCATCTCCCAAGGCGTCCGGGAGCAGCGGCAGGTAAGCCTGGGCGTAAAGGTCGTAACGCGTGTGGTTGGTAAATACAATGGGGATGCCCTGGGAGCGACAATAGCGCAAGGCCAGCCTGCCGCTCAAGAAGGGGTGGTGCACGTGGACGATATCCATCGTGCGCAGAAGCTCTACGGCCTCCGCGCTGTAGCGAAAGCTGAAATAGAAGCCGGTATCCACCAGCGGCAGCCCCGGCGAGCGCACCACACGCTCTTCCGCGTCCACGAAGTCAGGATCGCCGAAAGTAAAAACGAAGACTTCGTGGCCCCACTCCTCCAACAGGCGTTTATTCGCCGAGATGGCATGGGTTACCCCGCTGATATGCGGTTTGTAGATGTCCGCCAACATGCCAATACGCATCGCATCATCCTCGCTTCTAATCCTAAGCGATAGGCAGTCCCTCGTCAAGGAATATACGCGTTCCATCCTGGCACATCCAATAAACGTGACCAAATCTTTCAAACGAGCTATAATCAGGTAACTTACTGTGAGGGAATGAATGCCAGTTGCTGAGATTATTACCATCGGGACCGAGCTGCTCCTGGGTGAGATCCAGGATACCAACACACGCTACATTGCCAGACTCCTGAAGGACAACGGAGTCAACCTTTACCGCACGATGACGGTCGGTGATAATGCCGGCCGCATCGCCGCGGCCATTCGCGAAGCTCTACAGCGCGCGGACATCGTTATCACCACCGGCGGGCTGGGGCCAACCGTGGACGACCCCACGCGAGAAGCGGTGGCCCTGGCTTTTGGTGTCGCCACCGAGTTCCGTGAAGAGCTATGGGAACAGATTCAGGCGCGCTTCAAACGCTACGGGCGCCTGGGCACCGAGAACAATCGCCGCCAGGCGTACGTTCCCCAAGGGTCGCTGGCCATCGAGAATCCGGTAGGCACCGCCCCGGCCTTTCGGGTAGAAACCGGCGAGAAGGTGGTCATCTCCCTGCCGGGCGTCCCGCGCGAGATGGAGCACCTGATGATCCACACCGTGCTGCCCTATCTCAAAGAGCACTATCACCTGCGCGGCACCATCAAAGCCTGCGTCTTGCACACGGCTGGCATGGGCGAATCGCTGGTGGACGAGCTGGTTGGCGACCTGGAGACTATCGGCAACCCGACGGTGGGCTTATTGGCCCACCCCGGCCAGGTGGACGTGCGCGTGACGGCGCAAGCCAACTCGGTGGAGGAAGCCGATCGGTTGATCCTGGAGATGGTAACGGAGATCCGCAAGCGTCTCGGTGAAAATATCTACGGCGTGGACGAGCAAACGTTGGAAGGAGTGCTCCTGGAGGCTTTGAGCAGGCACGGATGGAGCCTGGCAGTGGTCGAATCCGGCTTGAACGGAGAGATCATCCACCGCATCGCCAGCCTGGGGCACAGCCCTGCGCAGGTGATTGGTGAAGTCATCAACGAGCCGCTGGACGCCGAAAGCCTGAAGAGGCGCACGCTCGCCTATCGCGCTTCACGCGGCGCGGAAGTCGCCTTAGGAGCCGCGCTTCTCCCCGGCAAGGAAAAACAAGACCTGCACCTGGTGCTGGCTACGCCGCAGGGAGTGACTACCACTTCTCGATCTTACGGAGGCCCGCCGCAATTAGGCCCGCTTTGGGCGGTCAGCAGCGGCCTGGATATCGTCCGCCGCAGCCTGGCGGACTCCTGAACGCGTCATCTCCTCGACAATGCCGGTATTTCCTTTAGAGAAAGGGAATCTTCCCAATGAAAGCGATTGACACCCTTCTGACGAACGCCATCGTGCTGACGATGGATGAGGAATATCACCTGTTTGAGCCCGGCGCCGTTGCCATCCAGGGCGCCAACATCACCGCGGTGGGAACGGAGGAGGAGCTTCGTGGGGCATACTCTGCCCGAGAAGTGATCGACTGCGGCGGCAAGGTGCTCATGCCCGGCCTGGTGAACGCCCACACGCACGTGCCCATGACCCTGCTGCGCGGCCTGGCGGACGACCTGCGCCTGGATGTGTGGCTGCTAGGGTACATGATGCCGGTCGAGCGCGAATTCGTCTCGCCGGATTTCGTCCAACTGGGAACGCGCATCGCCTGCGCCGAGATGATCCGCAGTGGGATCACCACCTTCGCAGACATGTATTACTTCGAAGAGGACATCGCCCGCGCTACCGCCGAGGCGGGCATGCGCGCTCTGTGCGCCCAATCCATCTTGAAGTTCCCTACGCCGGACGCGCAATCCTACGAAGAATCTCTGGCGGCCGCGCGCGAGTTCATCCAGCGCTGGAAGGGCCACCCGCTCATCGTGCCCGGCGTGGCCCCCCACGCAGCCTACACCTGCACGGCGGAGATCTTGCGCGCCAGCGCCGCTCTGGCCGCCGAGTTCGACGTTCCTTTGCACACCCACATTTCTGAGACGGCCCTGGAAGTGGAAAACATGCGCAACGAGCAGGGCATGCCGGTGGTGCCTTACGTCAAGAAGCAAAACCTGTTCGAGGCCAAGGTGCTGGCAGCCCATTGCGTCCACGTAGACGAGGGCGAAATGCGCACCTTGCTGCACTCCGGCGCGGGCGTGGCGCACAACCCCTCGTCCAACCTGAAGCTGGCCTCGGGCGTGGCCCCGGTCAAGAAAATGCTGGAGGTGGGGCTGAACGTGGGCATCGGCACCGACGGGCCGGCTTCCAACAACGATCTGGATATGTTCGAAGAGATCCGCCTGGCCGCCTTCCTGGCCAAGGGCACCAGTGGCGACCCGACCGCCCTGCCGGCGCGCAGCGTGCTGGCCATGGCTACCCGCATCGGCGCTCACGCCATGCACCTGGGCGATATCACCGGCTCTCTGGAGCCTGGCAAACGCGCCGATCTCATCCTGGTGGACATCGCTACCGTGCACAATTCCCCGCGCTTCCGGCGCGACCCCGCGAACATCTATGCGCAGTTGGTCTATGCCGCCAAGGCCACCGACGTGAGCGACGTGATGGTCAACGGCAAGTGGCTGATGCGCGCTCACAATCTCCTCACGTTAGACGAAGCCGAGCTTCTACTGGCCGCTCAGGAATATGCCCGCCACATCGACGCCTTCCTCATCCAGCGCGAGCAATCCGTGCTCTCCAAGCTGATCGCCATCGGCGGCGCGACGGAAGAGGAGAGCTTCGAGATACAGGTGAAAGTGCGCCTGGAAGACCCCGCCTCGGTGCTGGCTGCCCTCGACAAGCCCGGGATCAAGGTCGTTCGCACCCGGCATTACCACGAATACGATACTTACTTCCTGTTCGATGATCCCCAGCAAGGCCGCGTGCGCTTCCGCGAAGACGACTCCATGGATGAAAACGGCGCCATCACCAACGTGCGCACCCGGCTGACGCTGATCGGCCCCGCCCGCGAACGGCAATTCCCCAGCGAAGTATTGCTCTCGCGCAGCCGCTTCCTGGCGCCGGCGGTGAACACCCTGCGTTTCTATCGCGAATATTTCAAGCCACGCAGCGAGATTGAGATCGAAAAGGACCGCCAGCGCTTCCTGATCCGCTATAAGGATACGGAGTTCTTCATCAACGTGGACAAAATGATCCAGCCCATCGGCGGTCAATTTCTCGAGATCAAGAGCCGCACCTGGAGCCGCCAGGACGCAGAGCACAAATCGAAGATGGTCGCCGAGCTGATCGGTTTCCTGGGCGCCGATCAGGGCGAAGCCGTGGCGAGCGATTATATCGAGGTCGTCGGCGCTTAGAGCCTGGATGCAAAGGCTTTCCCGGCGCCCAGATTATTGAAAAGGAGGACACGTGAGTAGCGGAAACCAATCATCTGGCGAGCCTATGCACGTGTTGTTCATGGCCTCAGAAGCCGATCCGCTGATCAAGATGGGCGGATTGGGAGACGTGGCCGGGACGCTGCCCCACTTTCTGCGCGACCTGCCGCCAGAGCTGTCCGGGGGGCGCCCCCTGGACGTGCGCCTGGCCATCCCTTTTCACTCCGGCATCGACGCCGCCCGCTTCGACTTCCGCGAGATCGGGCGCTTCCCGGTCAGGCACCCGGCCGGGCCGCTCCAGGCGCGGGCCTACCTCGCCGACCTGGGGGGCCTCCCCACTTACCTGATCGCCGGAGAGCCGATCCCCCCCAACGCCCCGGTTTACTCGTTGATCACCAGCCAGGACGGTTCGAAATTTACTTTTTTCTCCCTGGCGGCCCTGGAGCTGGCCCGGTTTCTGCAGTGGCCGCCGGACATCCTGCACGCCAACGACTGGCACACCGCGCCGGCGGTCTACGCGCTTTCCCTGCGCCGGGGTGAAGATCCCTTCTTCTCGTCCACTCGCTCGGTGCTCACCATCCACAATCTGCCTTTTATGGGCGCCGGCGCCGAAGCCGCTCTGGCGGAATACGGCCTGCCGCCTTCTACCAGCGAGCGCCTTCCAGAATGGGCGCGCTACTTCCCCCTCCCGCTGGGGCTGCTGGCCGCCGACTGGATCGTGGCGGTCTCACCCGGCTATGCCCAGGAGATCCTGACCCCCGAGTTCGGCTGCGGCCTGCAAGACTTCTTGCAAACGCGCCGCGCCACCCTCAGCGGCGTCTTGAACGGGCTGGATATGGACGTCTGGGACCCTGCGAAGGACGAGGCTCTGGCCCCTGCCTACAACCTGGATTCACTCCCCACCCGCGCGGCCAACAAGACCCGCTTGCAGGCGGAGTTTTCTCTGCAGGAGGACCCCGCCGTCCCTTTGCTGGTGCTGGTCAGCCGCATGGATCCCCAGAAAGGGGTCGATCTGGCCATCGCAGGGCTGCGCCTGATCGCCGACCAACCCTGGCAGGCCATCCTGCTGGGAACCGGGGTGCCTGACCTGGAAAAAGCCGCCCGGCAACTGGAATCCGACTTTCCGGATCGCGTGCGCGCGGCCATCCGCTTCGACGGCCAACTCTCCCACCGCATCTACGCCGGGGGAGACCTGCTGATGATGCCCTCGCGCTACGAGCCTTGTGGCCTCTCCCAGATGATCGCCATGCGCTACGGCTGCGTGCCGGTTGCCAGGGCCACGGGCGGCCTGCGCAACACCATCCACGATCATGGCCGGAGCAAAAAGGCCACCGGCTTCCTTTTCGAGGATCCTACCCCCCAAGCATTTGCCGGCGCGCTGCGCCGGGCGCTGGCCGTGTATTCCCACCCATCCACCTGGCGAAAACTGCAAGAGAATGGGATGTCGCAAGATTTCTCCTGGGGCCGTTCTGCCCAGGCCTACGCAGACATATACTTGAAGCTCCTAAAAGGATGAGTTGCCATGAAAACTCGCGCCATTATCCTTGCCGGTGGGGAAGGCGCCCGGCTGAGTGTCCTCACTCTCAAGCGCACCAAGCCGGCGGTTCCCTTCGCCGGGAAATACCGCATCATCGATTTTACGTTATCGAACTGCGTCAACTCAGGCATCTTCGACGTCATGATCGTCGCGCAGTACCGGCCGCAATCCTTGATGGAGCACATCGGCGCGGGCGGGCCATGGGACCTCAACCGGGATTTCACCGGGGGGGTGCGCATCTTCACCCCCTATAAAGCCCGCCGCCAGTCCGACTGGTTTGCCGGAACGGCAGACGCCGTCCAGCAGAACTTTTCCTTCATCAAGAGCGGCAATCCCGAGTCCCTTCTGATCCTCTCGGGAGATCACATCTACGCCATGGATTACGAAACCATGATCACTTTCCACCAGGATCACCAGGCGGACGTGACGGTCGCCACCATCCGCGTTCCACGCACCGAGGCTTACCGCTTCGGCATCGTGGGCGTCGGCGAGGATTACCGGGTCACCTCCTTCGTCGAAAAGCCGCTCGACCCTCCCTCGAATCTGGTCAATATGGGGGTCTACACTTTTAACCTGAATATCCTGGACAAGGCGCTGTGGGAAGACCATACCGACAAAGCCTCTTCCCACGATTTCGGGAAAGATATCCTGCCCAAGCTGGTAGAAGGTGGGGCGCGAGTATTCGCCTACCCCTACAGCGGTTATTGGGTCGACGTTGGCACGCACGAGTCCTATTGGCAGGCGCACATGGACCTGCTGAATGAGCCTCCTTCCATCGATCTCAATAACCGCTCCTGGATCATCCACACGCGCACCGAAGAGCGGCCACCCGTGAAAATCATCAAAGGCGGCCAGGTGGAAAACAGCATGCTTTCGGATGGCTGTGTGATCGAGGCCGGCGCGCGCGTGATCCGTAGCATACTATCCCCGGGCGTCATCGTCCGGGCGGGAGCCGTCGTGGAAGAATCGATCCTGTTGACGGACACCCTCGTGGATGAAAATGCTGTGGTGCGGCGGGCGATCATCGATAAGCGCGCCAGGATTGGCAAAGATACGCTCGTTGGGGCCCTAGGCCCGGAAGTGATCCTGACCATGATTGGAAAATCAAGCTGCGTCCCGCCGGGTATCGTCATCGAGCCGGGCGCCACCATTGGCACTGACGTGATCGAATCGGAGTTCTCCGGCCCGGTCGTGTTATCCGGAAGAACCATTCTCACACGGAGGTCACCTAATGAATTATAAGCGTTCCGCCGGAGTCCTGCTTCACCCCACCAGTCTACCGGGGCCGGATGGAATTGGGGACCTGGGGCCGGAGGGTTACCGTTGGATCGATTTTCTGGCGAAGTCAGGATGCAGCCTGTGGCAGGTTTTGCCTTTAGGCCCAACCGGCTATGGAGATTCACCCTACCAATGCTTCTCGGCGTTTGCCGGCAATCCTACCCTGGTCAGCCCGACGGTACTGATGGACGAAGGGCTGCTGACGCGCAAAGATCTTTCCGCCCGGCCCGATTTCCCCGCCGAGCGCGTGGACTTTGGCCCCGTGATCCAATGGAAACAAAAGCTGTTAGACCGCGCTTTCGATCATTTCAGAGAGTTGGCTGCAAAGGAGCTGTCCCAGGCGTTCGAGGAATTTCAAAGCGCGCAGGCCGGCTGGCTGGCAGATTTTGCCCTGTTTATGGCCATCAAAGAATCGCAAGGCGGGGTCGCCTGGGAAAACTGGCCGGCTCCATTGCGCAACCGGGCACCCGAGGCGCTCGGAAAGTTCCAGGCCCAGCACCACGAAGCCATCCAGCGGCACATTTTTCGCCAGTTCCTCTTCTTCCGCCAATGGGGCGCTTTGCACCAATACGCCAACCAGCGCGGTATTCAAATCATCGGTGACATTCCCATCTTCGTGGCGTACGACAGCGCCGACGTCTGGTCTCATTCCGAATTATTCTACATGGATAAAAATGGGCATCCAACCGTGATCGCCGGAGTGCCGCCGGATTACTTCTCGCCGACCGGCCAGCTTTGGGGCAACCCGCTGTACCGCTGGGACGTGCACACGAAAACCGGCTTCCAATGGTGGATCGAGCGCATCCGCTCGACTCTCCACCTGGTAGACATCCTGCGCCTGGACCACTTTCGCGGTTTCGCCGGGTATTGGGAAGTTCCGGCGGGGATGCCTACCGCAGAAAAGGGCCGCTGGGTCAAAGGGCCGGGAAAAGAATTCTTCCACAAGATGAAGGCCGCCCTGGGCGACCTCCCCATCATCGCCGAGGATCTGGGGGAGATCACCCAGGACGTGGTCGAAATGCGCGAAGCGTTTGGCCTGCCGGGCATGAAGATCTTGCAGTTCGCCTTTGCCAGCGACACCGACGACGATTTCCTGCCTCACAACTATGCGCACAACTGCGTGGTATACACCGGCACCCACGACAACGACACCACCGTCGGGTGGTATACCTCGGCCACAGAGGAAGAGCGCGATCTTTGCCGGCGTTACCTGGCGCGCTCGGGAGATGACATCGCCTGGGACATGATCCGTGCGCTGTGGGAATCGGTAGCCGTGATCGCGGTTACTCCCATGCAAGACCTGCTCAGCCTGGGCACCGATGCGCGCATGAATTTCCCCGGACGGCCCAGTGGCAACTGGGGCTGGCGCATGACGGCCTACGCCCTCAACGATGCGCTGCTGGAACGCCTGAAAGAGATGAATTATCTATATGGGAGATTTCCACACGAAAAGAAGACCAAAGACAAGAAAATAAGGTACGAGGATGAGGCCATTGCGGCCCTACCGCTTTCTGGAAGCCAGGAAGATGCCGGCCAGGATCAGCGCCGCTCCGATCAATTTCAATAGGGTGGGCGTCTCTCCCAGGAAGAGGTAAGCCAGGAGAGTTCGACCCGATCGGCTCGCCGATAAGCGCCAGGGAAACGAACGTGGCCGAGAGGTAGCGCAGCGACCAATTGAAGATCGTATGGCCCAATAACTGGGGGATGAGGGCCAGCGCCACAAACCAGCCATAGATCACCGGAGAATAGCCGAAAAGCTGCTGCCCGGTGACCAGCGAGACGGCCACCAGCGCAATTGCAGCCACGCCGTATACCAGGGAAGTGTACGACACCACCGACATGCGCGGGCGCAACTGGCGCCCGATCATCATGTAGCCGGCAGCCATGAATGCGCCCAGCAGCGCCAGCATATCTCCCAAGAAAGCGCGGCCCTGGAAGAATTGCTGGAAAGAGGGGCAGCTAAGCCCGGAGGCGCTCAGTGCGCACGTGTCGCTCAGCCCCACCAACAGGCCTCCCACCAGCGCGATCAGCAGGCCCAACAAGACCGGCCGGGTGATGGGCTCTTTTAATAGAAATGGCGACAGCAAGGCCACCCACAACGGGGTGGTGGTCACCAGCACCACCGAGCTGGCCACCGTCGTGTATTCCAGGGACGTGATCCAACTGGCGAAATGGACGGCCAGGAAAAGCCCCGAGAGCAGCGCCAGCAACACCGTCGAGCGGTTCAGCGCCTTGATCTCCAGGCTGTGGCGGCCGGTAGCCACCGGGGCCAGCACCAGGCTGGCCAGAGTCAGCCGGTAGGCCGCTATGACCAGGGAGGACGCCGATTCCTGGGCAAAACGGATGAAGATCGAGGCCGTCGATACCGCAAAAATGCCGACGAAGAGCGCCAGGAGGGGATGAATCGTCAGTCGAGTGGTGGTTGTCGTTGTAGAAGTATCGGCCAATTTCTGGTTGCCTTTTGCTTGACAAAGGTAGGGTGGAAGGCTACAATTTTTATAAGAAAGGGGCGTTTCAGCCTTCTATGGCAGGAAAATCACCCGCAACGAAACGATTCTTTTCTAATGCCAGGAGAATTTATGGGAGAAACGCGCCATAAATTTTGATTATACCAGGGTTCAATCTTTCAGTTGGGCCTGAGTACTTTAACAATCCAGAAGATCTTCAGCTCGAATGGGTTGTTTTTCGACTTCAAGCTGGTTCATTTCGGCAAATTATCAGGAGGAAACATGACTTACATTATTACAAGTCTTTGTCTGCGTGATGGCGGTTGTGCTACCGTTTGCCCGGTGGAATGTATCATTCCTGGCAAGCCAGTCGACAAGTGGCCGTGGTACTACATCGATCCCGACACTTGCATCGACTGCGGCGCCTGCATCCCCGAATGCCCGTTTGCGGCCATCTTCCCGGAGGATGAGGTTCCCTCCGCCTACAAAGCGAAGGGAGGAGAGCAGGTTGCTCAACCCGCAGGCACGCCCGGCTTTACCGAAATCTTCGACGGCACGAATCACGAAGGAGAAGCAGTACACATCGCCAGCGTCCGTACCCTTAAAGCCGGAGAGGTGGTCGACCTGACCAAAGACATCCAGCCCAATTACGATTTTTACAAGAAAGGGCCTGGGTACAACGCAGCAGAGTAAATAATGTTGAAAAAAGAGGAAGTCTGGCGACTTCCTCTTTTGTTGTTTAAGGTTTAGGAGGAGTAGGCTATGGAAACCAAGGAACCTTCCTTTAGAATTCGAGCGCGATTCGCTGGGAGAAGTTCGCGTCCCCCAGGAGGCTTTGTATGGCGCGCAGACTTAACGAGCGATGGATAATTTCCCCATCTCCCATCTACGCCCCTGGAGGGCTTTTATCTGGTCGATGGCGGTGATCAAACGCGCCGCCGCCGAAGTCAACAGCGACCTGGGCTTATTGGATAAAAAGCTCGCCGACGCCATCGTCCAGGCCAGCCAGGAGGTGATCGCCGGCCAATGGGAGGAACACTTTGTGGTCGATCCTTTCCAGGCCGGCGCGGGCACCAGCCACAACATGAACGCCAACGAGGTCATCGCCAACCGCGCTACCCAGCTCCTCGGCGGGCAGCCGGGCAAGTACCTGGTCAATCCGAACGACCACGTCAACATGTCGCAATCCACCAACGACACCATCCCCACCGCCATCCGTTTGGGCTGCCTGTGGCGGCTGGACGAGCTTCTGGACGCCGCCGGCGGGCTGGCCGAAGCATTGCGGGCCAAATCGGTGGAATTCGACGGAATCGTCAAATCGGGCCGCACCCATCTGCAAGACGCCGTCCCGGTGCGCCTGGGCCAGGAGTTTGGAGCTTACGCTCGCGCCGTCGAGCGCGATCGGGAACGCCTGGAACGTGCGGCGGAAGGTCTGCGCAGGTTGGGCATTGGCGGCACGGCCACCGGCACTGGCCTGAATGCCCACCCCGAATATCACCCCCGGATGGTCGCCAAGCTCTCCGAGCTGACCGGCTTGAAGCTGTACACCTCGGATAATTTGTTCGAATCCATGCAGTCCATGGCCGACGTGGTCGATTTCTCCGGCGCCATGCGCACGCTGGCCGTCACGCTCATTCGGGTCGCCAACGACTTCCGCCTGCTGGCTTCCGGGCCGTCTACCGGCCTGGACGAAATCCGCCTGCCGGCAGTGCAGCCCGGCTCGAGCATCATGCCTGGCAAAGTCAACCCGGTTCTGGCGGAAATGCTGGACATGGCCATGTTCCACGTCATCGGGGAAGACACGACCGTCACCCTGGCGGCCCAGGCCGGGCAGTTGGAGCTCAACGTGATGATGCCGATCATCGCCCACAACCTGTTCGAAATGATGCAAGTGATGATCGGGGCGGTGCGCGCCTTCACCGAGAAGTGCGTGCGCGGTCTGCAAGCCAACCCGGAAAAGGCCTCACTGTGGCTGGGCAAGAACGCCATCGTCGTCACCGCCCTCAACCCCGTAATTGGCTACGCCGCCGGCGCGGCCCTGGTCAAGGAGGCGCTCAAGCGCAACCTCACCATCCGCGAGGTGGCCCTAGAAAAGGTGCAGCAAGGCGAGCTGCACCGCCTCAGCGACGGCCAGCCGCTCACCGCCGCGGAAATAGAAAACGCCCTCGACGACTTGCGCAAGCTGACCGAGGGCGGGATCGCAGGCTAGAGCGGCGACTGGCCGGAGGGCGGCTATTCCCTGCCTTCAGCCGCCAGAGCGGCTCCGATGATGCCGGCCATGTTCAAGAGCGTGGCCGGCACGACTTTGGCGTTCACCTTGAGAAGGGGAGAAAAGCGCTCGAAATCCTTGCTGGCCCCGCCCCCCACGATGATCAGATCGGGCCAGATCAGGCGCTCCATGGTCTGCAAGTACTCGTTGAACCTCTTCCCCCAAGCTTTCCAGGAGAGATCCTTTCTCTGCTTGGCCGCATCCGAAGCGCGGCGCTCGGCGTCCCTTCCCCGGATCTGGATATGGCCGAACTCGGTATTGGGCAGCAGGCGGCCTTCGACGAAAACTGCCGAGCCGATCCCGGTGCCGACGGTCAGCACCAACACCACCCCCTGCTGGTGATCTTTCCCGGCTCCGAATTTCATCTCGGCCAGGCCGGCGGCGTCGGCGTCGTTGATCACGATTGCCGGGCAGCCCGTCCTTTCGCTAAACAGCGCCTGGATGTCCACCCCGATCCAGCTCTCGTGGATGTTCGCCGCGGAAAAGGCCACTCCCGACCGCACCACCGCCGGAAAGCCGGAGCCAATCTTCCCTTGCCACTCAAAATGCTTGACCAATTCCTCAACCGCATCTGCAATGGGCTGAGGCTTGGCCGGCTCAGGCGTCTCGAGGCGAAAGCGCGGCATGAGCACGGTACCGCTATCCGTATCTACCGGAGCTCCCTTGATTCCCGACCCGCCGATGTCAATCCCTAGTACTGCCATCACCCGACCTCCTTCATCTCGAATTTCCGGTTGGACCTTGCGAAGGTTTCCTATAAATACTCAAAGACCAACCTTCGCAAGGTTTTTCATGTTACTGCGGACAGGCGTTATTCAACTGCTCTTCGTAGGTCCTGGCGAATTCGTGCCGGCCAGAGCCGTCACAGCGCGCCCGGAAGTAATAGTAAGGCGTCTGGGCCGGATACGCCACGGCTTGCAAAGCCGACAGACCCGGCTCGTCGATCGGCCCGGGCGGCAAGCCGACGTATAGATAAGTATTATACGGCGAATCTGTTTTCAGATCATCGGCGCTCAACGGATTCGTCCACCACGTGGCCTGCTGGTCGTTGTAGCCCAGCGCATACTGGACGGTGGGATCGCTGTCCAGCTTCATGCCGCTCGCCAGCCGATTTAAGAAGACCGAGGCGATCAGAGGCTGCTCGTCCTTGACCACCGCTTCGCGCTGTACGATGGAAGCTAGGGTGACGCCCTGGTAGAGAGTCAACCCCTGGCGTTGGAACCCCTGGCGAATATCGGGAGTCAGCTTGGAGTCAAAATTCTTCAGGAGGATGGTCAGCATAGTCCCTACAGACACGTCGCGTTTCAGAGTGTAGGCGTCCGGCATCAAGAATCCTTCCAGCGAGCTGACCTCAGGCAGGCCCTCGCTGAAAGAATAACCGGTGGGCGCCATCTTGACCGCGCTCAGAAATTCCTCCGGGGTGATCTGCAAGCCCGAGGTAGGCAGGGCCGCGGCGATCTCTTCCAGACGCCAACCTTCCAGGATGGTGAAATCGACCTGGCTGGGGGTGGCGTCCTGCAATTTGGCCGCGATCTGCATCGCCGGCAGCGCCGGGCTGAGGGTGTAGTTCCCGGCCTGCAAGCCGGTATCCAGCCCGGCATAGATCAAATAATTGCGGAAAGCGCTGGCCGAAGGCACCAGCCCGGCCTCCTCCAGCCGGGTAGCCACCGAGCCGACCGATTCGCCCAGCCCGATGGTAAACTGCTGCTCGCTCCCCTGGGGGTTGGCCGGAGTGGTCAGGTCGTTTTTCTCCAGCAGCAGTTGCGCCGAGTAAGTGTAGCGCTGCAATGCGCTCAAGGTGGGCGACGGCGGTCCAAAAACGTCCGCCGCGCGTTGCGGCAGGCCCAGTCCAAACCAGCTCGCCGCAGCCAGCGCTACGCACAGGATGGCAAGCAGGAGAAACAGGAAGAGGAGAGCGGGGGAAGATCGTCGATGGGACATAGATTGGAAGATTGGCTCGTTTTCAAGGAAGGATTAGCGTTGCGCGCCGGAGGGCCGGTCGCGCGCATCCAGGTAAGATTGCAGGATGACGGCGGCGGCCAGGTCGTCCAGGTGTCCGCGCCGCTTGCGGCGGGCGACGCCCATTTCCATACGCGTCTCGCGCGCTATCTGGGTGCTGCTGCTCTCGTCCCACAAGGTCACCGGGAGGTCGGTCTGAGAACGGATGGCTTCGGCCAGGCGGGCCGCTTTGCGCGCTTGCGGACCAGCGTCGCCCTCTTCGTCCAGGGCTTGCCCAACGATGATCTCGGCTGCGCCCTGCTCGCGGGCCAACTGGGCAATGGCGGCTGCATCCAGCGCCCGCGACACATGGCCAATCACGCTCAAGGGTTGAGCGATCGTGCCGGTGGCGTCGCTCAAAGCCACACCGATGCGTTTATCCCCAGGGTCGATTGCCAGGACGCGCATAAGGGCCTCTCAGCCGCTCTGAAAGGAGATCCGGAAGGACAGGAACGGCAGCCAGGGCCACCAGGAGGGGTTGAGCTGGAATACCGGGGGCGCGCTCATAGGCAGGGCCGCCGCGATACGCTGCCCGGCCTTTTGGGGCGTCAGGCCCAGCACGAGCTGGGTCATGCGCCCATCCGGCAGGGTAGCTTCCACTTTGCGGTCGATCTTCATCTGCCAGGTGGTTCCGCCTTCGTTTTCCGAGACCGGATCGGAAGCATTCGATAGGCTCAGAGTGTCGGGCAAGGCGCGGTAACCGGCAGGCAAACCGGCGTCCAGGGAAGATTCCGCCAGGCGCAGCAGGTCCTCGCCCGCCACCACCTGTACAGAATACTCGATGCGCATGTCCAGGTCCAGGTGATCGGCCGGCTCGTCCTGGGCAGGAGAGCTGGTCTCGTTGAGGACATCTTTCACCTGCAACGTATTCTGCAACGCCTGGTCGTCCTTTCCGAGCTTGGCCCGCAGGTCTTCCAGGGCCTTTTGCCTCAAAGTCTGCATCAACCGTCCGCGAAGCTGAGCGCGGTCTGAAGCGCTGGGCGCCGGGGCGGTGCGGCTGCTGCCGCCCGCCGTGGCCGCAGAATTATCCACCTTCAAGCTCAACCCCAAAGAGCCTTCGATGGCCTGCAAGGATTCGGCCGGCAAGTTGCCCTCCACGCCGGGCGCCAGCGCCTGAACGGGAAGGCTGATCGACTGCCCCACCCCGGAATCCAGGCTGCCAGACGTGGTGGTGGCGAAGCGCACCGGGCTGGCTCCCAGGCTGCGCACCACCGTTCCCGCCGGAATGTCCACGGGCTGCTCGGTGAGGTTGACGAACTGGACGATGCCGCTGGCGGCCTGGTCGGGAATTGCGGTGGAGCCGGTTGCCGTCAGGCTGTCCTGCCCCTCGACGACGACCGTCTCGACCCTGGCGGGGACGTTCCCCGACAGGTTGACCGCGCTTATATCGGGAGACGCGTGCACCTTCAGGGTGATCTCCTGGTCGTGCGCCGCCGGGAGAAGCACCACGTTCGCGCTTGGATAGAGCAGCGCCATCAACGCCAGAATCGACAGCACGCCCAGTAGAAATACACCCGCTCGCAGCCAGGAATTTTCGGCCCATCCGGCCAGGGCCGGGTGCAAGGCGGCGCGCTCGGCGCGCAAATCCGGCCGGACTACCGGCTCGGGCCGGAAAAAGGCGCGCCGACGCTCCCTGCGCCAGGCGGAACGCTGCGCCTGATCGATATTGGAGAAGGTCGGGATGCCCAGCAAACGGGCGTTCTTGCTCACTTCCGGATTGCGGGTCACCACGCCCAGTTGGGCGCCTACCGTGGCGCTGTGGCGTTGCAACAAAACCAGATCCAGGCGGCGCATCAAAATGCGGCCACGCTTCGGCCACACGAGCAAGATCCTGGCCGATTTTCCCCAGGTGATCTTATCTCGCGCCGAGATGACGTCGTCGTGCCGGTCTAACTGGATGATCTGGGTTTTCATGGCAACCTGCTGGAATTATACTGTATCTTCTTTGACAATTCGTCCTTTCTCTCGTATCATCTACTCAGCGCTCGCGCGCAGTCTAAACGTTTGGGAGGAATTTATCGATGAAGGTCGCGCCGTTCTTTAGCAGTGGGTTGGAAACTTACCGGGCCACCCGGCTGGGCCTGGAGGCGGAAGGCAGTGGAGCGCGCCTGCAGATCGATGTGGTCAGCGACCAGATCCTTCACCTGCGCGCCTCACCCGACGGGCAATTCTCTCCCCGGCGCTCGTGGGCCGTCACCCCGCCCGAGGAGGCCTTCCCCGGGGCCGATTTCAGCCTCCAGGAAAGCGCGGAATCGCTTTCCCTGGTAACTGCCGCCTTCGATCTTACCATCGAGCAGCCCACCGGCCGCCTTTCGTTTTCCAACCGCTCCGGCCAGGTCTTCTGCGCCGACCGGGAAGGCGCCGCGCGCATCGAGGAGGAAGGCGCTCTTCCGGGGGTGACTCTCTCGAAAAGGATCGAGCCTGGCGAGCATTTCTTCGGCTTTGGCGAGCGCACCGGCGGGCTGGATAAGCTCGGGCGCAAGATGACCCACTGGAACAGCGACCCGGCCACGCCGCACACCCCCTCTACCGACCCCCTGTATATTTCTATTCCGGTCTGCCTGGCAGTGCGCCCCGGCCTGGCCTACGGCCTCTTCTTCAACCACACCCGCCGCAGCAGCTTCGACATGGGCCGGGAGCGCGCGGATACCTGGCAATTCAGCGCCGAGGGCGGCGAGCTGGATTACTATCTGGTCTACGGCCCCACCCCGCAAGACGTGACCAGCGGGCTGGGACGCCTTTTAGGAACCATGCCCCTCCCGCCGCGCTGGGCGCTCGGTTATCACCAGAGCCGTTGGGGGTACAGAAACGAGGCCATGCTGCGCGAAGTCGCCGCGAATTTCCGCGAGAAGGACATCCCTTGCGACGTGATCCACCTCGACATCGACCACATGCACGGTTACCGCGTCTTCACCTGGGACCCGCAGCGCTTCCCTCACCCGGAAGAATTGCTGGGAGACCTGCGCAAAGAGGGTTTCCACGCGGTGACCATCGTCGATCCGGGGGTTAAAGTCGACCCACGGTATCCGATCTACCAGGCCGGGCTGGAGCGAGATGCTTTCATCCACCGCGCCGATGGCGAGGTCTTCCACGGCTACGTGTGGCCGGACGACGCCGTGTTCAGTGACTACGCGCAGCCGGCCGTGCGAGACTGGTGGGGAGACCTGCAAAAAGATTTCGTACGCCAGGGGGTGAGCGGCATCTGGAACGACATGAACGAGCCGACCGTGTTCTCCAGCCCCTTCAGCCAGCCGTTCACGGGGGTGGGCACGATCGAC
The DNA here is from genome assembly GCA_963702935.1 of uncultured Chloroflexia bacterium. GTDB lineage: Bacteria > Chloroflexota > Anaerolineae > Anaerolineales > Anaerolineaceae > DAOTWA01. The sequence goes on along the minus strand of OY969772.1, from coordinate 3,547,506 downwards.
CTGCAAGCTCCCCAGGGACCCGCTCAGGAGCGCACGACCCACGCCGAGATGCACAACCTGTACGGTACCCAGATGGCTATGGCCTCTTACCAGGGGTTGAAGCGCCACCTCAACGGAGAGCGCCCCTTCGTGCTGACCCGCTCGGCCTTCGCCGGCGTCCAGCGTTGGAGCGCGTGCTGGATGGGCGACAATCATTCCTGGTGGGAGCACCTGGAAATGAGCATGCCCCAGTTGATGAGCATGGGGCTTTCTGGCGTGCCTTTCGTGGGCGCGGACATCGGCGGCTTTGCCGACGAAGGCAACGCGGAGCTTTTCGCGCGTTGGATGCAATTGGGCGCGCTCACCCCCTTCTGCCGCGGCCATTCCTCCTGGGAAACCCATCCTAACGAGCCCTGGGCTTATGGGCCGCGCGTCGAGGCCATCTGCCGCGAGTACCTCAAGCTGCGTTACCGGCTGATGCCTTATCTCTACTCCTTGTTCTGGGAGGCCGCGCAGCAAGGCGCGCCCGTGCTGCGCCCCCTGCTCTACCATTACCCCGATGACCCCACCACCTACTCGCTCGCGGACGAGTTCCTGCTGGGGGCTTTCCTGCTGGCCGCGCCCATTTACCGGCCAGGCAGCACCTATCGCCACGTATACCTTCCCCAGGGCGTCTGGTACGACTGGTGGAGCGGCGAGCGCCTCCAGGGCGAAGCGCACGTCCTGGCGCACGCTCCACTCGAAAAGCTGCCCCTCTACGTGCGTTCGGGCGCCATCCTGCCACTGGGCCCGGAGGTGAGCTTCGTCGACGAGCGCCCCCTGGATGCCCTGCGCCTGGATCTCTTTCCCGGCGATGGAGCCTTTACGCTTTACGAAGACGACGGCCACACTTTTCGCTACGAGCAAGGAGAGTACTGCACCACCTCCTACCGCCTGCGCCAGGACGGCAGCACCCTGCGCCTGGAGATCGGCCCGCGAACGGGACCCTATCTCTCTCCCCGGCAAAAATTAGAACTGCGCCTGCACGCCCGGCCGGGCGCCAGGGTGGAGGGCTATCCCCAGGCCGAATACCTGAGCGAGCCGGGCGTTTTGGCGCTCACCCTCGCCGACGCCGGCGAAGCCAGGACGATCACCTACAAGCTCCCGGCGAATTAAAGAGAAAAGGGGTTAGAATCAGTCCGGGAAGTTTATACCAACATCCACGAAAGAACCTTATGGACTTTAAAGAGGATTTAACCAATCCAAAACGCGGAGATACCAGCACCGTATCGGCGGCTACTGATATCCTCTCCGGCAAAAGCAAAAAGAGTGGCCTGGCCCGCCTGCTGCCCTTCATGGGACCGGCCTTCATCGCCAGCGTGGCTTACGTGGACCCCGGCAATTTTGCCACCAATATCCAGGGCGGCGCCCAATTCGGCTATACCTTATTGTGGGTCATCCTGGCCTCCAACCTGATGGCCATGTTGGTACAGACCCTGTCTGCCAAGCTGGGCATCGCCACCGGGAAAAACCTGGCCGAGCACTGCCGCGCTCATTTTTCTCCCAGGGTGGTCAAAATCATGTGGGTGCTCATGGAGCTGGTCGCTATGGCCACCGACCTGGCCGAGTTCCTGGGGGCGGCCCTGGGCTTCAACCTCTTACTGGGCATTCCCCTGTGGGTCGCCGGTATCCTGACCGCCATCGCTACTTTCCTGATCCTCGGCCTGGAACGCTTTGGCTTCCGCCCCCTGGAAGCGGTCATCACCGCCCTGGTCAGTGTGGTGGCAGTGAGCTACGTGGTCGAGACCATCCTGGACCGCCCGGATTGGGGAAACGTGATCCAGCACACCTTTATCCCCCAGCTCAACGGGCCGGAAAGTGTGCTCCTGGCTACCGGCATCCTGGGCGCCACCGTCATGCCGCACGCCATCTTCCTGCACTCCGCGCTCACCCAGGATCGCATCGTGGTGCGCGACCCCGACAAACTCAAGCGCTTGTTTCACTTCGAGATCATCGATGTGGCGGTCGCCATGGGGGTTGCCAGCCTGGTGAACATGGCCATGTTGATCATGGCGGCTTCCACGTTTTTCAACCAGGGCCTGATGAATATTGGCACGATCGAAGAAGCCCACCGCACCTTGCAGCCCTTGCTCGGACCCGCCGCCAGCAGCGTCTTCGCCATCTCCTTGTTGGCCTCCGGGCTGTCTTCCTCTTCCGTGGGCACCATGGCAGGCCAGGTGATCATGCAGGGCTTCCTGCACTATCACATCCCGGTGTGGATTCGACGCCTGGCGACAATGGTGCCTTCCCTGGTGGTGATTGCCCTTGGCCTCGACCCTACCCGCACCCTGGTGATGAGCCAGGTGGTGCTCAGCTTCGGTTTGCCTTTCGCGGTCATTCCCTTGATCCTGTTTACCCGCAGAAAAGACATCATGGGAGTGCTGGTCAATCGGCGCATCACCACTTTTTTAGCCAGTGCAGTTGCCGCGGTCATCGTGATCCTGAATGTATTTTTGCTGGTACAGACTTTTTCGGGAGGATAAGCGTATGTTTAAACACATCCTGGTGCCACTAGACGGATCACAACTGGCAGAAGCGGCCCTTCCGGCGGCCATGTGCCTGGCCAAGGTTGAAAGCGCTCAGATCACGCTGATCCACGTGATCGAGAAGAACGCCCCCGAAGAGATCCACGGGGAACGCCATTTGAGGACCCCTGAAGAAGCCATCGCCTATTTAGACGCAATCGCCGGAAAATATTCCCCCTCCGGCCTCAAAGTCGAGCGGCACGTACACACCAGCGAGGTCAAGGATGTGGCCCGCAGCATCGTGGAGCACACCGGCGAGCTTTCCCCCGATCTCATCGTGATGTGCACGCACGGGCGCGGCGGCTTCCACGATTGGCTTTTCGGCAACATCGCCCAGCAGATCATCTCCATGGGGGATACCCCGGTGTTGCTCATCCGCCCCGAGGAGACTCCCCGGGATGCCGACTTCTGCCTGGGCAAGATCCTCGTCCCGGTGGACGGCCTGGCCGAGCACGGACAGGGCCTGCCGGTCGCCGCCGACCTGGCGGCGGCCTGTAAAGCCAGCCTGCACCTGCTGTTCGTCGTTCCGACGCGGGGCACCCTGTCTGGCGAGCACGCCGCGGCGGCCTTGCTGCTTCCCGGCACGATGAACGCCGTGTTGAACATGAGCGAGATGGAAGCCAAAGAGTATTTGAAAGAGCGCCTCAAGGAGCTGAAAGCCTCCGGCATTGAAGCCACCAGCGAGGTCAAGCGCGGAGACCCGGCTGCGATGATCGTCGAGGCCGCCGGCGGGACGGGCGCGGACCTGGTGGTTCTGGCCACGCACGGGAAATCCGGCATGGACGCTTTCTTCGCCGGCAGCGTGGCCACCAAGATCTCCAACATGTCGCACCGGCCCCTGCTGTTGGTGCCGGTGGGAGAAAAATAAAAACCTGGCTTCAACCCTTGGGGAGCAGATCCTCCAGGCCGGCGCCCAACAAATGGATGCGGATGGCGCGCCGCTTGCGCGCTAACAGCGCCTCCAGGTCGCCCAGCGCCTGAGCGCGCTGCAGGGCGGCGAAGGTCAGCCCTTCGCCGGGGATGGGAAGATCCTGGCGGGCGTCCGCCGTGATCTGCAAGAAAAGCCCATTATTGGCGCCGCCCTTGTGAAGCTGGCCGGTGGAGTGCAAGAAGCGCGGCCCAAAGCCCACAGTGGTCGCCAATCCGGTTTTCTGGCGCACTCCCTTGCGCAGCTCGCGCAAACGGGCGGCATTCTGGCGGTCGCGCGGCAGATAAGCGTTCAGCGCCACGTAATCACCCGGACAAGCCTGATCGAGGAAGAATAACACCACCTCGGCCAGCGTACGGGCTTTTTCAAGCCCGGGCAGCGCCTGGCCGTAAACCCGCGCCTGGCCATTCTCCCAGATAGGCGCGCCTTCCGCCAAAGTGCCACTCTGCCGGTAGGCGGCCACTTTCTGGCTGGTGCGGGTCTTATTGTCCTGCACGTCCGGCTGGTCGAAGGCATTCACCCCCAGGATGGCGCAGGCGATCGCCGTAGCTACTTCCCAGCGGTAGAACTCTGCTCCCAGGTCGTAGGCGTCCTGCATGGCCAGGGTGACCACCGGATGGCCCGCGCGCCGCAGGCGTTGGACGGCCGCGCCAAGTCCGCCGTCCCCCCGCAGGTACACGAACAGGCGATCCTGCCCCGGGTAAGCCCGCGGGCCGGCAACCGGCTCGCCGTCCACCGGCAGGATGCCCTTGCCTTGTTTGCCGGAGCTTTCCGCCACCAATTGCTCCAGCCAGGCGCCCAGGGGCGCCCACTGGGAGTCGGCCAGGAAGGTGAGCTTATCCCGGCCTTGCGCGGCGGCCTCGCCCAGGATCGCGCCCAACACCAGGCCCGGGTTGCGCGCCGCCGGGTGCTCTGGCGAGCATTGCCCGCTCATCCACGCGGCCCGCGCCAGCAATTTGTCCACATCCAGGCCCAGCAGAGCAGCCGGTACGAGGCCGAAAGCCGTCAGGGCCGAGTAGCGCCCGCCCACGTGTGCGTCCGCCGGGAATACGCGGCGAAAGCCCCGCTCTACGGCCAGCTTTTCCAACGCAGTCCCCGGGTCGGTGATCGCCACGAAATGCTGGCCCACGCTCGATCCCAGGCGCTTCCTGGCCCGCGCCCAGAAGGTATCCAGGAAGGCGTTCACCTCGCCGGTCGAGCCGGACTTGCTCGACACGATATACAAAGTGCGCTCGACAGGTGCGCGCCGCGCCACGGCCCTCACCTGGGCCGGGTCGGTCGAATCCAGGATGGCCAGGTCCAGGCCGGCGTTCGAGCGGCCAAACAGGAGACTCATGACCTCCGGGGCCAGGGAAGACCCGCCCATTCCTAGAAGGAGTGCGTGGGTAAAGCCGGCCTGGAGAACTTCCTCTTTGAAGCTGAGATAATCCGCCAGGAATGCCCGGCTGCTGCGCGGCAGGTCCAGCCAGCCCAGGCGGATGCGGACTTCCGCCTGGCCGGCAGCGTCCGTCGTCCACAAGGTCGGGTCGCCTTCGAATAAGCGTTGCGCCGCCCGTTCGGATTCCAGACGTTTCACCCGCCCGGCGACCGGGGCTTGAAGCGCCCCCAGTTCCTCTTGAGCGCTCGTCCGGCGCTCTTCGATGGTCTTCAGCAAGGCCGTGAAGGCGTCCGCAAAAGCTTTGACCCCTTCGACTTCCAGCTCCTCGGTGACCGTCTCCATCGAAATACCCAGCTTCTCCAATTCCCCAATGGCCTGGCGCGCCTCTTCCAGGTTCTCGCTCAGCGAAGAGCGCGGCTGGCCGTGCTCGCGGAAGGCATCCAGGGTCTGAGGGGGCACCGTGTTGACCGTGTGCGCGCCGATCAGCTCTTCCACATAGAGCACGTCGCGATAGGCGGGGTTCTTGGTGCTGGTGGAAGCCCACAGAGGCCGCTGCAACTGCGCTCCGTGCGCCTGAAGCTGCTTGAAGCGCTCGCCTCCAAAGACGCTCTCGAAGCGGGCGTAAGCCAATTTGGCGTTGGCGATAGCGGCTTTCCCGAAGAGAGTGGCCGCCTGGGCTGCCTGCGGCCCTTCGGCCTGCACGATCTTCTGCAAGCGGCCGTCTACCTTGGTGTCCACGCGAGACACGAAGAAAGACGCCACCGAAGCGATTCCCGCGATGGGCTGGCCGGCGTTTACGCGCTCTTCCAGGCCGCACAGGTAAGCTTCCATCACTTCCAGGTAACGCGCCAGGGAGAAGATGAGCGTCACGTTGACGTTGATGCCCGCCGCGATCGTGCGGGTAATGGCCGGGATGCCCTCCCGGGTGGCCGGGATCTTGATCATCAGATTGGGGCGCTCCACGGCCTGCCACAGCCTGTGGGCCTCGGCGGCGGTGCCCTGGCTGTCGTGCGCCAGGTACGGGCTGACCTCCAGGCTGACGTAACCGTCTCCACCGCCCGTCTCCCGGTAGAGCGGCAGGAAAGCATCCGCCGCGGCTTGAATGTCTTCGATGGCGAGCTCGTAGAAGATCTGCTCGGCGCTCCATCCCGACCAGGCCATGGGGATGAGGGCCGCGTCGTAGTCGTTGGATTTCGCGATCGCGTTGTGGAAGATGGACGGGTTGGAGGTCACCCCGCGGATCTCTCCCGCCGCGATCATGGCGGCGAATTCCCCGTTTTCGAACAGGCGCCGCTGAATGTTGTCGTACCAAAGAGATTGCCCCAGCGCGTGCAATTCCGCGAATTTATCCATAATGATTGCTCCTGATGACCTATTAAACCTCGCGAAGGGTGTCGTACAGGCTGAAGCGCCTTTAAGTACCCTTCGCAAGGTTATCCGCTAATACCCTTTGCTGGCCTGGATCAGCTCCAGCGCACGCGCCACCACGTTGTCCACGCTGAACCCCAGCTCTTGGAAGATCACCTTGGCCGGAGCCGAAGCGCCGTAACGGTTCAGGCCGATCACACTGCCTTGATCCCCAACCCAGCGCTCCCAGCCCTGGGTGACGCCGGCTTCCACTGCCAGGCGCACGGTCACCTCTGGCGGGAGCACCAGCTCCTGGTAGGCCTGCTCCTGCGCCTCGAACAGCTCCCAGCTCGGGAAGGACACCAGGCGCACGTTCACGCCTTCGGCGGCGATGCGGAACCCGGCCTCTACGATCAAGGCTACTTCCGAGCCGGAAGCCATCAATATCAGCTCCGGCTTGCCATCCCCGACCTCGGCCAGAACGTAAGCGCCGCGTTGCAGCTCGTCGGCCTTGGACAGGATAGAGCGGTCCAGCGTGGGCACGGCCTGCCTGGTGAGCGCCAGGAGCGTAGGACCGCGCCGCCTCTCGATCGCCACTTTCCAGGCCGCGGCGACTTCATTGGCGTCCGCTGGGCGGATTACCACCAGGTTGGGGATGGCGCGCAAGGCGGCGATTTGCTCCACCGGCTGGTGCGTCGGGCCATCCTCGCCCAATCCCACGCTGTCGTGGGTGAAGACCCAGATCGAGGGGATGTGAGATAGCGCCGAAAGCCGGATGGCCGGGCGCATGTAATCGGAAAACACCAGGAAGGTCGCTCCGTAGGGGATCAGCCCGCCGTGCAGGGCCATGCCGTTGACCACGGCCCCCATGCCGTGCTCGCGCACGCCAAAGTGGAAATTGCGCCCCTCCGGGGAGTTCGGGCTCGAAGGCCGGGCTGCCCTGGATCCAGGTGTTATTGGAGGGCGCCAGGTCGGCCGATCCACCGATCAGCTCGGGCAGGCGCGCCGCCAGGGCGTTGATGACCTTCCCGGAAGCCGCGCGGGTGGCCATGCCCTTGGCGTCCGCCGGGAAGACCGGCAGGTCTCCGTCCCAGCCTTCAGGCAAGCGGCCGTCCAGCCGCCGTTCCAGCTCGGCTGCCTCCTGAGGGTAGGCGTCGCGATAAGCCGCCAGGCGCGCGCACCATTCCCCTTCGAGGCGCGTGCCCTTTTCCACGGCTCCCCGGTAAAAGGCCAGCACATCTTCGGGGATGTAGAAGCGCGGCTCTTCCGGCCAGCCCAGCTTGCGCTTGGCGCCGTTCAACTCCTCGTCCCCCGGGGGCTCGCCGTGGGCCTTGTTGGTGTCCTGGCGAGTGGGCAGGCCGTAGCCGATGTGCGTGCGGCACACGATCAGCGAAGGTCGTGGGTCCTGCTTGGCCTCCCGAATGGCGGCGTCGATGGCTTCCACATCGTTGCCGTCCGCCACGTATTGCACGTGCCAGTCGTAGGCCGCGAAGCGCGCCCCGCGATCCTCGGTGAAGGCCAGGTCGGTGGAGCCGTCGATGGTGATGCGATTATCGTCGTAAAGATAGATCAGCTTGCCCAGGCGCAAATGGCCGGCCAGGGAGGCCGCCTCGGAGGACACGCCCTCCATCAGGTCGCCATCCGTCACGATAGCATACACGAAGTGCTCGATCGGGCTCGTGCCCGGGCCGGTTGAAACGCGCCGCCAGGTGCGCCTCAGCGATGGCCATGCCCACCCCGTTGGCGAAGCCCTGGCCGAGTGGGCCGGTAGTCGTCTCCACGCCGGGCGTCAGCCCATATTCCGGATGTCCCGGTGTGATCGAGCCCCACTGCCGGAAGCTCTGGATGTCTTCCAGACTGACGGCATATCCCGTCAAATGCAACAGGGAATACAGCAACATCGAGCCGTGCCCGCCGGAGAGAACGAAGCGGTCGCGGTTGGGCCAGTGCGGGTTAGTAGGGTTATGGCGAAGATGGCGGCTCCAGATGGTATAGGCGATGGCCGCCGTGCCCATGGGCAAGCCCGGGTGGCCTGAATTCGCCTTCTGGATGGCGTCGGCAGAGAGAAAACGCAAAGTATTGATCGCGCGCAATTCTAAATCGTCGGCAGAAGACATTTGAATCCCTCTAGTGAAATTTAACGTATTTTACCATGTCGTCAGGCCGAAAGAGGGAAAAAACCTCCCCACACCTCCTTGAACGAATATACGATCGCCCCTCTCCGCGTACGGAGAGGGGCAGTAAAGGGTAGATGGGGGTAATCCGGGTGAGGCTCTGGGGTAAAGCGGGTCACCCGATCTGGGAGCTATTCCCCAAGTGGGCGGGGGTCAGATTCGGCCGGCTTTCCTTTTCGTTGCCCTGCGCAAAGCGATAATTGCGCAGGCGCAGGCTGTTGGTCACCACGAAAATGCTGCTGAAAGCCATAGCTCCCGCCGCGATCATCGGGTTGAGCAAGCCGGCCGCCGCCATCGGGATCAGAATCACATTGTAGAAGAAGGCCCAGAACAGGTTCTGGCGGATGGTGAGCAGGGTCCTGCGCGAGAGCGCAATCGCCCGCGGCACTCCGCCTAGCTCCCCGCTGATGAGCGTGATGGGAGCCGCTGCCATGGCCACGTCCGTGCCGGTGCCGATCGCCAGGCCGACGTCGGCCTGCGCCAGAGCAGGAGCGTCGTTGATGCCGTCTCCCACCATAGCGACTACCTCGCCGGCTTCCTGGAGCTTCTTGATCTCGGCAGACTTGCCTTCCGGGAGCACTTCCGCCAGCACCTTCTGGATGCCGGCTTGCTGGGCAATGGCTTGCGCCGTGCGCTGGTTATCGCCCGTGATCATGGCGACCTGCAAGCCCATCCGGCGCAGCTCGGCGATGGCTTGCGCCGAACCTTCCTTGATGGTGTCTGCCACCGCCACAATACCTTTCACGGCCCCGTCCACGGCCACCAGCATGGCCGTCTTGGCCTCCGCTTGCAAGCGGTCGACGTCCGCCTGAAAACCGTTCAGCGCGTAGCCGCGCACATCCATCATGCGCAGGTTCCCGACCGCCACAGCACGTCCATCCACCGTGGCCTCGACGCCCTGCCCGGCCTGAGCCAGGAAGCCTTGCGGCTCGCCGAGCTGGAGGCCGCGGTTGCCCGCTTCGGCCACGATGGCCTCCCCCAGGGGATGCTCGCTGACTTTCTCGACGCTGGCCGCCAGGCGCAGGATCTCATCTTCCCCTCCGGCAAAGTCTTTCACCAGCAAATCGGTCACCGCCGGTTGGCCGCGCGTCACCGTGCCGGTCTTATCCAGCACCACGATGGTGACCTTGCCAGAGCGCTCGAGCGCCTCGCCTGAGCGGAAGAGGATGCCGTTTTCGGCGCCCTTACCGGTGCCCACCATCACGGCGGTGGGAGTCGCTAATCCCATCGCGCAGGGGCAGGCGATCACCAGCACGGCTACCATGTCGATCAGCGCGCGCGTGAAGGCGTTGACCTCCGCGCCGGCAGCCGGCGCGGGCGCCAGGAAGAACCACACCAAGAAGGTGATCAGGGCAGCCCCAATCACGGCGGGAACGAACACCGCCGAGACCCGGTCGGCCAGCTTCTGGATGGGCGCCTTGCTTCCCTGGGCGTCTTCCACCAACTGGATGATCTGCGATAAGGCCGTCTCCTTGCCTACCTTGGTGGCCTCGAACTTGACCATGCCCAGCTTGTTGAGCGTCGCGCCGATGACGGCGTCGCCCGGCCCCTTTTCGACCGGCAGCGATTCGCCCGTCAGCATGGATTCGTCCACCGCCGAGCGGCCTTCCACCACCACGCCGTCCACCGGGATCTTCTCGCCAGGGCGCACCAGCACCACGTCTCCCACCAGCACGTCCTCTGCCTGTACCTCCATCTCGACGCCGTCGCGCAGCACGTGCGCATTCTTGGCGCGCAGGCTCATCAGCTTCTTGATCGCCTCGCTGGTGCGCCCCTTGGCGCGCGCCTCCAGGAATTTGCCCAGGCGGATCAGGGTGATGATCACGGCGGCGGTCTCGAAATACACGTGGCCGGGGATCAATCCCAGCGTGACCGGGATGGAATAGAAATAAGCCGTGGAAGAGCCCATGGCGATCAGCACGTCCATGTTGGCTGAGCCGTTGCGCAGGGCTTTATAGGCCCCCACGTAGTATTGGTACCCCACGTAAAACTGCACGGGGGTCGCCAGGACAAACATCAACCATTTCAGCCAGGCAGCTTCGCCAGACATGCCGGGGATCAGGCCAAAATCGCTGGCCATGGCCACCAGGAACAACGGGACGGTAAAAACCAGCCCGGTGATCAACAAGCGGCGCTGCTCGTCGATTTCCGCCTGGCGGGCCGTGGCCTCGGCGTCTTCCGCCTGGCCGCCCAACTCCACCGCCTCAAAGCCGGCCGCCGAAACCGCCCGGCGGATCTCGGCCTGGCTGATCACGGTAGGAACGTAAGTCAAACGCACCCGTTCGCTGGTATAGTTTACCTGTGCGTCCAGGACGCCCTCCAGCTTGCGCAGGGCCTTTTCCAGGCGCAGAGCGTCGCCGTTGTCGCTCATGCGATGCACCACCAGATCGGCTTCACCGCGCGCCACGTCGTAACCGGCCCGCTGCACGCGCCCGATGATGTCTCCCATGTCCAACAAGGCCGGGTCGAAATTCACCGTGGCGCGCTCCGAAGAGAGATTGACCACCGCGCCGTTCACCCCGTCCAGCTTTTTGAGGTTACGCTCGATGGTCGCCACACAATTGGCGCACGTCATCCCGGTAATCGGCAAAATCACCTGTTTGGTTTCAGTCATACCTCACCTGGTTATTTCTCGGGCGGATAATTGATCTCGGCCAGCAGGGTCTCGATGGCTCCCTGGGTTGCCGGGGCGTCGAAAGTCACGGTCACTTTTTTGGTCTCCAGCACCGCATCCACGGCCTGGACGCCCTTGAGGTCGCCGACTTCGGTTTTAATGGTGTGCACGCAATGGTTGCAAGAAATATTAGGAACGACATAAGTTACAGTGGTCATCAGGGTCTCCTTGGTTCAGTAGTTGAGTAAATGGATTGGACTATACCTTTGTAGCCGCATCGTAAATCTCGGCGATCTCTTTCAAGACGCGCTCGCGCTCGGCCGGGTCGTCCCCGCGCACGGCGGTGATGAGGCAGGAATTCAGGTGCTCGTCCAGGATCTGTGTGGTGACTTTATTCAAGGCCGCCTGCACTGCCTGAATCTGGCGGATGATGTCGATACAGTACGCCTCTTCCTCCACCATGCGCTCGACGCCCCGGATGTGGCCTTCGACGCTCTTCAAGCGCTGGATTGCATCCTGATGTTTCATATCCTGCTCTCCCTTCTGCCATCCCCCCCCATGGGGGGTGGGGTAACTTCATGATACTCTCCCTAACCACAACTGTCAAGTACATTCCTCACCCCTTTGCCTGACATTCATCCACCCTCAGGCTTTCTCCAAAATCGCGTACATTTCCCTGGAAGGTGGGTTCGCTCTCCTCCGCTTGACAGCCCCCTGGTTCCCCTTTACACTTACCCCAGGGTCATCATGACAAAGATTCTATTTCGCCACTGGGGATCATTCAGCGCCGGCCTGCTCCTGCTGGCCGCCGCCTGGGTTGGGCTGAGCGCGGCTGCGCCTGCCAGCGTGACCAATGGCGAGATTCCTGCGCCGCGCCAGGGTTTCTACGCCCCGGATTTCACCTTGAAAACCGCCTCCGGCGAAAGCATTCACCTGGCGGACCTGCGCGGCAAGCCTGTCCTCTTGAATCTGTGGGCGAGCTGGTGCCCGCCGTGCAAAGCCGAAATGCCTGCTATCCAGAAGGTCTACCAGGCTTATCAAAGCCAGGGCTTGCAGGTGCTGGCGGTCAACGCCACCTATCAAGATACCCTCTCCAACGCAGAGAGTTTTGCCCGCTCGGAAGGGCTGACCTTCCCCATCCTTTACGACCTCGACGGGGGCGTCTCCCACCAATACCAGCTTCAGGCGCTGCCCACCACCTTCTTCATCACCCCACAGGGCAAGATCCAGGCGGTGGTCGTGGCCGGCCCGATGTCCGAAGCGCTCATCCGGGCCCAGGTAGAACAATTGCTGCCGGAGGCGCCCTGATGTTCCCCGTCGTGCACGTCGGCCCGCTGGCCGTCCAGGCGCCCGGCCTTCTCCTTCTGGCCGGCCTGTGGCTGGGCATCTCCCTGGCCGAAAAGAACGCCGGGCGCTACGCCCTTCAGGGAAACCTTGTGGACAATCTCGTGCTGGTCTCCTTGCTTGCCGGGCTGGTCGGCGCCCGCCTGGGCTACGTGGCGCGCTTTCCGAACGCCTTCCTGCCCAACCTCGCCAGCCTTTTTTCGCTCAACCCGGGCCTGCTGGATCCTTCCGGCGGGCTGCTGGCCGGCGCCCTGGCGGCCCTGGTCTACGGGAGCCGCAAACGGCTGCCTTTTTGGAGCACGCTGGATGCGCTCACGCCGGGCCTGGCGCTCTTCAGCGTGTTCCTCGGCCTCGCCCACCTCGCCTCCGGAGATGCTTTCGGGGCCCCCACCCATCTGCCCTGGGGCATCTATCTATGGGGAGAGGTTCGCCAACCCAGCCAGGTCTACGAGATCCTGGCGGCCGGGATCATCCTGTGGGTCGTGTGGCCCCAAGGGCGGCTTTCCAATCCGCCCGCGCAAATTGCTCTAACCAGCGGGAGAGCCTTCCTCACTTTCCTGGCCCTCTCTGCCGCGGCGCGCATCTTCCTGGAGGCTTTCCGGGGAGACAGCGTCCTGGTCTTCGACCGCTTGCGCCTGGCGCAGCTCATCGCCTGGGGCGTCCTGGCCGTTGCCTTATGGGGCCTGGGGAAGAGATTACCTCGGGAGGGGAAAGCGTACCTCCAGGAAGACAGGGCGAAAACCCATGAATGATCTCTATTCTTCGGGGCTCCTCTCCGGCCGCACCGTCTTGATCACCGGCGCGGCTCGCCGCATCGGCAAACACCTGGCGCTGAGCGTGGCCCGCGCCGGCGGCAACGTGATCGTCCACCACGGCCATTCGGCCGAGCTGGCCTTGCAGACCTGCGCGGAGATCCGCGCGCTGGGCGTGGAAGCCCACGCAATCTCCGCCGACCTGGGCGACCCGCTCCAGGCAGCGGGCTTGATCGAGCAAGCCAACCAATACGGCAAGCTGTACGCCCTGGTCAATAACGCCGCCATCTTTGCGCCGCTTGCGTTGTTGAATACGCGTTTGGAAGACTGGCAATCCCACCTGAGCGTCAACCTGACCGCTCCCTTCCTGTTGAGCCAGGCCTTTGCTTCCGCTCTCCCTGCCCAGGAGACCGGTCGCATCGTCAATATTTTGGATTGGCGCGCCCTGCGCCCGGGAGCCGACCATTTTCCCTACACCATCAGCAAAGCCGGCCTGGCGGCCTTGACGCGCGCCATGGCGGCGGCCCTGGCGCCTCGTATCCAGGTGAATGGATTGGCGCTGGGGGCCATCTTGCCTCCCAGCGATGCCGGCGCCGCCGGGGAAATTCTCGCAGCCGTCCCCGCCAAACGTTGGGCAGACCTGGACGAAGTCGGCGACGCCTTGCTCTTCCTTTTAGCCGGGCCGGCCTACATCACCGGCGAGATCATCCACGTGGACGGCGGCCGGCATCTGGTGTGATCTTCCAAATCCTTTCAACACGGAGAAACTATGGATCAGGTACTGATAAAAGATTTATTGGTGCGAGGCATCATTGGCGTCAACCCCGACGAGCGCAAGAATCGCCAGGACATCCTGATTAACGTCATCCTGTACACGGACACCTCCAGGGCGGCCCTCAGCGACCGTCTCGAGGATTGTGTAGATTACCGCGCGGCCACCAAGAAGGTGATGGCTTTCACGGAAAGCGCCCAGCGCTTCACCGTTGAAGCCCTGGCAAATGATATCGCCGGGTTGTGCCTGAAAGAGGCCAACGTCTTAGGGGTGCGCGTGCGGGTCGAAAAGCCCGGCGCCGCCCGCTTTGCCAAATCCGTTGGCGTGGAGATCGAGAGATTCCCGCAGACATGAACCGCTTCAACCACCGGGCTTACCTGGTACTGGGTTCCAACATCGCTCCAAGGGAAAACATCCCCCTGGCGATGGGCCACCTGCGCGCGCAGGGATGGATAAGAAACGTCTCCATCCCCTGGGAGACGCACGCCGTCGGCAGCCGCGGCCCAAATTTCCTCAACCTAGCGGTCGAATACCTTACTCCTCTGCCGGTGGATGAGCTCAAATTCGGAGTTCTGCGTCCCATCGAGGCCAGGCTGGGGCGCATCCGCACCGCGGAGAAGGACGCACCCCGGCCCATCGACCTGGATATTATCGTTTTCGATGGCGAGATAGTCGACCCCAAGCTTTGGGAGCGCCCTTTCCTGATCCTGCCGTTGGCCGAGCTGTTGCCGGAGCTGGCCCATCCCGAAAGCGGACAGACCCTGGCGACGATCGCCAGGGAGCTGGCCGGGAAAGTATGGGCGCTTCCCCACCCCGACTTCGATTTCGGGAGCGAATCCATCCCGGACGATCCGCTCCCCAGGGTAGGAAGCGACGAAGGAAAGCCAAACGCCGCTTAGAAGTGCAGGGACTCGGCCCCTCGGGAAATATTATCCAGGAACTCCATGCGGGTGGCCATGTTCGTTCGGAAGGTGCCTACCATGGTAGAGGTCGACATGCGGGCGTCGTGCTTGTGCACCCCTCGCATGGTCGCGCACAGGTGCAGGGCCTCCACCACCACTGCTACCCCTTTGGGGTGCAGCAGCTCGTCGATAAAGTCCGCGATCTGGCGCGTCATCCGCTCTTGCACTTGCAGGCGGTGCGCAAACATATCCACGATACGGGGGATCTTGGACAAGCCAATCACCCGTCCGTTCGGCATGTAAGCCACGTGAGCCCGCCCCAGGAAAGGCAGCATGTGATGCTCACACAGGCTGTAAAACTCGATATCCCGCACGATGACCATCTCATCGTATGCTTCCTCGAAAATGGCGTCGTTGACCAGGGCAACCGGGTCTGTACGATAACCGGCCAAGATCTCGCCGTACATTTTGGCGATACGCTCGGGAGTTCTCGCCAGTCCCTGCCGTTCGGGATCCTCCCCCACCGCAACCAGGATATCCTTTACAGCTTTTTTGACTGAATTTTCGTCAATTACGGTGTCCATAAGCAAGTCCGCCGCCTGATAAATCGAAACGTTTGGTCCATAGTCCTCTCACAATTCTCGCTAGTGAATGCTCCCCCGCGACTGACTCAATGAAGGGCCTTCATTTCCAGTCGATTGGCATCATATTCGAATTATTATAACACTTTTCATAAATATTATTTTGGTATAATCATCCCTGATACTCTTAAAACCAGGCGAAGAATGCGACCTCTTTACTTTCTCAAGCTCGGCGGCTCGTTGATTACGGACAAGAACCGCGCGCACACCCACCGTCCTGAGGCGCTCGCCGGTCTGGCGGAGCAGATTGCTGCTGCTCTGCGAGGCCGCCCGGAGCTGGGTCTGGTGCTTGGCCACGGATCAGGCTCGTTTGGGCACGTGGCGGGCAAAAAATACGCCACGCGCCAGGGCGTTTCCGGCCCGGCGCAATGGCGCGGATTCGTCGAGGTGTGGAAGGAAGCGCGCGCGCTCAACCAGATCGTTCTGGAGGCGCTGCTGGCAGCCGGCTTGCCGGTCGTGGCTTTCCCTCCCTCCGCCTGCGCCGCCAGCCAGGCAGGCCGCATCACGAGCTGGAACCTTGCGCCGATAGAAGCCGCTTTGGATGCCGGGCTGGTGCCCTTGGTAAACGGAGACGTGGCCTTCGACCGGCGCCTGGGCGGCACGATCCTCTCGACGGAAGACGTGTTCTTCTACCTGGCGCCCCGGCTCAACCCACAACGTATCCTGCTGGCCGGCATCGAAGCGGGCGTGTGGGAAGATTATCCTCAAAACACGCGCCTGATCCCCACCATCACCCCCGCCAGTCTGGCCCAATCTGCTATGGCTTTGCGCGGCTCGGCGGCGGTCGACGTGACCGGGGGGATGTTGAATAAAGTGGAAAGTATGTTGGCCCTGGTGCAGGAGATCCCGGGCCTGGAAGTGTTGATTTTCTCCGGCGTGCAAGAGGGGAATCTCTTCAACGCCCTCGGGGGGGGATCGCCGGGCACCCTCATCCACGCTTAAGCGCAAAATCAGGAGGCAACCCCATGCTAATCAGCCGTTCACAATTGGAGGCTTTTGAAGACCAAACCCTGGCGCCCTACGGGTTCCGCAGCAAGAACACGCGGGGCAGGCTTCACCCTGAAGAAGAGCCCGATTACCGCACCGTGTTCCAGCGCGACCGCGACCGCATCTTGCATACCACCGCCTTTCGCCGCCTGGAATACAAGACCCAGGTGTTTATCAACTACGAGGGCGATTATTACCGTACGCGCCTGACACACACCCTGGAAGTGGCTCAGATCGGGCGCACCATCGCCCGGGCGCTCGGCGCGAATGAAGACCTGGTCGAGACCATTTGCCTGGCGCACGACCTGGGCCACCCGCCCTTCGGCCACTCCGGTGAAGCCACCCTGGCGCGCCTGATGCGCGATTTCGGCGGCTTCGACCACAATAAACATTCCTTTCGCATCGTCACCCAGCTCGAGGATCGCTATCCGGATTTCCCCGGCTTGAATCTGAGCTGGGAGGTGCTGGAAGGCATCGTGAAGCACGAGAGCGAATACGACAAATCGGACGCGCAAGAGTTCAACCCCGAGCTGCGCGGACACCTGGAAGCGCAAATCACCAACGTGGCCGATGAGCTTGCCTATACGAACCACGACCTGGACGACGGCCTGCGCTCCGGCATGATCACCGCCCGCATGTTGGAAGGCAGGTCTATGTGGGAGATCGGGTCAAAAAGCGTCGGCTGGCGCGGCGGTGAGCTGGATGATCTCACCCGGCACCGCATCATCCGCCGCCTGACCGGCCTCATGGTGACGGATATGATTCAATCCACAGATCAGCGACTGCGGGAGAGCGGCGCTCGTACTGTAGACGACTTGCAACGCTTGCCTTATAATATAGTGGGCTTCAGCGAGGATATGCATCGCCGCAACCGCGAGCTGAAAGATTTCCTGTACGCCAATATGTACAGAAATTATCGGGTAGTTCGGATGGCGGTCAAAGCGGAGAAGATCCTCACCGACCTGTTCCAGGCTTATCAAGCTGAGGCGACTATCATGCCCAAGCACGTCCAGGAATGGGTGAAGGAGCGCGGCCTGGAACGCACCATCTGCGATTACATCGCGGGCATGACGGACCGTTATGCAATTGAAGAACATCAGAAGCTGTTCGACCCCACAGTGCTTCCGTGACTGTGCTGTAAAATTTTGCGATTTGTGCGAAACGAAGCTGGCTGATGGAAGGATAGCGCTGAAAAGACCTTGTGTTCTTTGCGGTTATAATTTTTTGTGAAGTGAAGTCATCAAAGCAATTCTAGAAATCATGGAGTGATTTATGAATGAAGGATCCTATCTGACCGCTGAGGGCGCCGAGCGTCTGCGCCAGGAGCTGGCATATCTGAAAGGCCCGGCCCGCGAACAGCTTGCCCAACGCTTGCGGGCAGCCATTCAGCAAGGCGACCTCTCGGAGAACGCGGATTACATCTCCGCCAAAGAAGAGCAAGGCTTCCTCGAAGGTCGCATCCAGGAGCTGGAGCACGTGCTCCGCAACGTGATCATCATCGACGAGAAGAGCAGCGGGAAGCGTGAAGAAGTGGACGTCGGCGCACACGTTACCATTCAAGAAGAAGGCTTCGAGCCTGAAACCTATTACCTGGTAGGCCCC
Source organism: uncultured Chloroflexia bacterium (assembly GCA_963702935.1). Taxonomy (GTDB): domain Bacteria; phylum Chloroflexota; class Anaerolineae; order Anaerolineales; family Anaerolineaceae; genus DAOTWA01. The sequence continues at coordinate 3,529,522 of OY969772.1, read as the reverse complement.
AAAGAAGCCGACCCGCGCAACGGGCGTATCTCGCACGAATCGCCCATCGGCCGGGCGCTGCTCGGCCGCCGCGTCGGCGACCTGGTGGAAGTAGAGACACCCGGTGGGCAGATCCAGCTTAAAATCGTCAAAATAGAATAAAGTCCGCAGATCACTTTTTAAGCAGTGAGACCCGGCGCCAGGCGCCGGGTCTCTTGTTTTATCGGTTTTCGCAAGGTAGAAATAACGCTTACGCCGCAGCCTTAGGCCACACAGAAAGCTCCAGGGTCAGCCGGTCGAAGAAGCTGTTCACCGGCAGGGCTCCCGAGCCGTAATTCATATCCACGACGCGCGCTTCGAGGCGCAGCGTGGCCGTTTCGAGCAGGATGTGCTTGCCCGCTTCCGCCAGGATTGGCTCACCTTTGGATTCCAGGCGCTGGCGGATGCTCTGATCCTCGAAGGCGTGCGCGCTCATCAGCACTTTCGTCACCGTCTGAATGTCATTCTTATCGAACAACCACACCTCGAAGGCGGTCACCTTCTTCGGATCTCCCACCCCGATCGTATCGGAGATGCCTACCCCGCACTCTCCCAGGAACTCGCCTGTGGGAGAATCGATGCTGAAGGAGTCGTCATAGAGGTCGTCGCCCATCGTATAGGTGGTCATAAATTGCGAAACGGGCGGCTCCTGGCCTTGCGAAACGAAATCAGTGCGCTCGGCCTGCTTGGAAAGCTCCTGAGCTTGTTGGGCCGGCGACATCTCACCCGTCTGCCCGCGACCGCGGATCAGGAAGATATACACCAGCGCCCCGGCGATCACCAGGGTGAGCACGCACAAGACGCCCAGGATCACCGGCAAGGCGCCCTGAGACGTGCCGCCCGCCGCCGGCGTGGCGGTCGCGGTGATCACCCCTCCAGCGGCCATCGTAGCCGTTGGGGTTTCCTGGCCGGGAGTGGCTTGAGCAGGGGTGCCGGCCGGCAAGGTTGGAACGGTTGCCGTGCCTTGAGCGGCAGCCTCAAAGCTCAGGATGTCCGCAGAAGAAAGATCTTGCGGGTCGGTCTGGACCTGGCTCAACAGGTCCGAGGCCTTGGATCCAAGCTCCTTCCAACGCTGCTGAGCCAAAGCCGTGTTTCCCGTCGACTTGAAGGAGGTTATCGACATGCGCAGGTAATCTTGCTGCAAGTCCGGGCGCAAATTCTGTACCGAAGCATCCGTCCACTGCACCGGGAAGATCACCCAGCCCAACAACATCCACCCTAGGATCAGCCCAACCACGAATGCGACTGCAGCAGCAACGATGGGTCTGTTCAACTGCTCACGTATCGTTTCCATGTTCATGCTCCTCAAAGTTTTTCTCCCTTGCGCCGGCTTTCCCGCCATTTAATGCGCTTTTAAGGTATTGTAGAGTATATTCCTGATTCGCGCAACTAATTCAGGAATACAAAGTTCGTTGCAAGGATCATGCCGTTTCAGTTGTTGCTTCGCTGCTTATTTGCTCCTGCAAGAAGGTTTCCTCGCAGGACAGACATTGCACTTCGCGCTTGTTAGCTATCACCAGCAAGCCTCCACAACGCGGGCAGGGCGTGGGGATCGGGCGTTTCCACGAGGTGAACTGGCAGGCGGGGTAATTGGAACAGCCATAGAAAACGCGCCCCTTACGCGTCTTGCGTTGGACGATCTCCCCGCCATCTTGCGGGCAGGGGACGCCGATCTTCTCCAACCAGGGTTCGGTATGGCGGCAGGCCGGGAAGTTGCTACAGCTTATGAACTTCCCAAAACGCCCCCAGCGAATGACCAGGTCGTGGCCGCATTCGGGGCAGGCGCGGCCGACTTTCTCCAGCTCGGCCTTGGTGGCGGGCATCTCGGCCTGAGCCTTCTCCAATTGGACGGCAAAGGGCGCATAAAACTCGCGGATCGCCTCCACCCAATCGAGATCGCCCTCGGCAATGCGGTCCAGGTCGGCTTCCATGCGAGCGGTAAAGCCCGTATCGACGATATCGGGAAAATGGCTGACCAACAGGTCGTTGACCAGAATGCCGGTCTCGGTAGGGGAGAGGCGCTTGTTCTCGCGGATCACGTAGCCCCGCTCCTGGATCGTGCCCAGGATGGGAGCATAAGTCGAAGGCCGCCCAATGCCGAACTCCTCCAACGTTTGCACCAGGGAGGCCTCGGTGAAGCGCGGCGGCGGCTGGGTGAAGTGCTGCTCCGGCAACAAGCGCACCAGGCGCTGGGCCTGGCCTTCCGTCAGGTTCGCCGGGATACGCACGTTGTCCGCATCCTCAGATTTCTGGTCCTCGTCGCGAGCCTCCTCATAGACCACCAGGAAGCCCGAAAAGCGCACTGAAGAGCCGCTGGCCCGCAACAAATAATCATGGCCTCCGGTTTTCCCGCCGACTTCGACGGTCAGCGTATCGTACACGGCCAATTCCATTTGAGAGGCGACGAAGCGCTGCCAGATCAACTGGTAGAGCTTGAAGAGGTCGCCGGTCAAGAAGTGCTTGACCTTTTCCGGCTCACGCAGCACGGACGTCGGACGGATAGCCTCGTGCGCCTCCTGAGCGCCCACCGCTTTGGTCTTGTACACCGGCGGCACTTCGGGCACGAAGGCGCTCCCAAAGCGCTGGCCGATGTAATCGCGCGCCTCTTTTTGCGCCAGCTCAGAGACGTTGGTCGAATCGGTGCGCATATAGGTGATCAGGCCGGCATTGCCGCCCTCACCCACGTCCTGGCCTTCGTAGAGCTGCTGGGCCAGCACCATCGTCCGCCGGGCGGTGTATCCCAGGCGGCGCGAGGCTTCCTGCTGGAGGGTGCTGGTGGTAAAGGGCGCCGATGGCTTGCGGCGACGCTCCCCGCGCTTGATCTTGGTGAGGACGTACTGCCCCTTCTGCATATCCGCCAGGATCGGCCTGACGGCGTCTTCGTTGGCTAGCTCGGGATCCTTATCGTCGATGCGCGCCAGCCTGGCCACAAAAGTATCTTTGCTGCCTTCCGGGCGGAACTCAGCCGCGATCGTCCAATATTCCTGGGGCACAAACGCGTCGATCTCCCGCTCGCGCTCGACCACCAGGCGCAGGGCCACCGATTGCACCCGCCCTGCCGAAAGGCGGCTGCGCACCTTCTCCCACAGGAGCGGGCTGATGCTGTAACCCACCAGCCGGTCCAGGATGCGCCGCGCCTGTTGGGCGTTGACCAGATCCATGTCCAGCCGGCGGGGAGTGCCGAAAGCGTGCTCGATGGCCGGCTGGGTAATCTCGTGAAAGACCACGCGCTTGGAGATCTTCGGGTCGATGTTGGCAGCTTCGATCAGGTGCCAGGCAATGGCTTCCCCTTCCCGGTCGGGGTCGGTAGCCAGGTAGATTTCCTCAGCTTCTTGGGCAAGCTGGGTCAGCTCTTTCACCACCGCGCGTTTCTCGTTGGGCACCCGGTACTTGGGAGTAAATCCGTTATCGACGTCTACGGATAAAGTAGAGCGCAGCAGGTCGCGCACGTGTCCCACAGAGGCCTTGACGGTATAGCCCCTGCCCAGGAAGCGCCCCACCGTGCGGGCCTTAGCCGGCAATTCTACGATCACCAGCTTGCCCTTACGCGAATTCTTCTTGTGGCGGGTAACCTCAGGGGGCGTCAGGCCTTCGTGGGCCGGGGTGCGCCCCATGCGGAACAATTTCGTCCCACACACAGGGCATACGCCTTTGGTGACCGGCGTCCCTGCCGAATTGAAATCTGCTTGAGGATCCTGGATTTCTCTTTTCGCCTTACATTTAACACAATAAGCTTCCAACGGATCACCTTCTAAATAAACTGGCTGCGATCTGTGTGCTTGAGCTGGGTGACTAACTGCCTGACCTTTTGGGCTTGCTCGCGATCACAAATCAATAAAGCGTCGCCTGTATCCACAACGATAAGGTTTTTCACGCCGATGGTCACGATCAGCCGGCAGGCGTCGCCTACATATACCAAAGAGCCGCTGGTATCCAGGCCGATATGCTGCTCACCCATGATGATGTTGCCTTCCTGGTCCGGGTCGATCACGTCGAACAGGGAGTCCCAGCTCCCCACGTCGCTCCATCCCAACCCGGCAGCCGGCACAACCGCAACTTGCTCGGCGCGTTCCATAATACCATAATCTATGGTTTCTATTTTTAATGCGGGCCAGACGCGCTGCAAAACAGCCGTTTGCTCGTCTGTGCCCATGGCACTTTCGACAGCTTGCATGGCAGAAGACAATTCCGGCATTTGCCGTTCGAACTCGGCCAGGATGCGCTCTACCTTCCAAACGAACATGCCCGAATTCCAATCGTGGTCCCCGCCCGCCAGCATGGCGCGCGCCTGGATCTCGTCCGGCTTTTCCTTGAAACGCAGCACCCGGTAAACGGGCTGCTCCTGGAACGTCCCAGACCATCTCGCCGCGTTGGATATAACCGTATCCGGTGGCCGGGAAGGTCGGCGCGATGCCCAGCGTGACCAGGTATTCGTCCATAGCCACGTCGTGGGCGCTCCTCAACAGCTTGCGGAAATATTCCTCGTCGCGGATGTAGTGGTCGGAGGTCAACACCGCCATGACTGCCTCAGGATCACGCTTGTGCAGCGCCGCCGCCGCCATCGCCACCACAGAAGCCGTCCCGCGCGGCATAGGCTCGATCAAAAAGTTCTCTGCCGGGATTTCGGGGTATTGCTGGCGTAGCTCGACGGCCTGGTCGGCAACCGTCACCACCAGGATCCGCCCGGCTGGGAACAAGCCCTGCAAGCGTTGCGCGGTGACCTGGAATAACGTGCGCTCGTCGAATAAGCGCAACATTTGCTTGGGGCGCGACTTGCGCGAGAGGGGCCAAAGGCGCGTGCCTCCGCCGCCCGCCATGATAACTGCGTAATAGTGTTCGAAGGCCATTAATTTACCTCGTAAGCATCGCGGGCTTCACGCACCGCGACATAATGCATCCCGCCTACCTGTCTGACCATTCCCTTCAGTTCCATGATCGTCAGAGTCGCAGAGACGGTTTCTATAGGCAGGCCCGATTGGGCCCGAATATCATCCACGTGCAACGGCTCGCAGCCAATCACTTTGAGCAAGCGCGCTTCGGTTGCATCCGCGGGCAACTGGCTACGCGCAGCTTGCTGCTGGCTGACCTGCGTGAGATTCAGCGCTTCCAGGATTTCCTGAGGGTGCAACAAAGGCCGGGCGCCCTGCTGGATCAACCGGTTGGCCCCTCGGCTCTGCGCGTTGAGAATATTGCCGGGCACGGCGAACACTTCCCGCCCCTGCTCGGCGGCGAAGGTAGCCGTGATCAGGGCGCCGCTCTCCTGGCCGGCTTCGACGACGACGGTAGCCAGGGATAAGCCTGAGATGATCCGGTTGCGGGGAGGGAAATTGACGCTATCCGGCGGAGTTCCCGGGGCATAATCACTGATCACCGCCCCTTGCGCGGCAATCTGCTCTGCCAGGCGGCGATGCTCGGGAGGGTAGATGCGGTCCACGCCGGAGCCTAATACCGCGATGGTCCTCCCCTGGCCTTTCAGGGCCGCTGTGTGCGCCACCGCATCCACGCCACGCGCCAACCCGCTGACCACGGTCACGCCGTTACGGGCCAGGAAAATGCCCAGGTCTTCGGCCACCTGGCGTCCGTAAGCAGTGATGCGCCGCGTCCCGACGATGGCTACCGCCCAGGTATCCTGGGGCTGGAGCGATCCCCACACGTAGAGCACGGGAGGAGGTTGGGCGATTTCCTTCAAACGGGAAGGATACGCTTCATCCTCCCAGGTCAGCACGCCGAACCCCTTGCTCTGGATATTCGCCCAAATTCTTTCCAGGTCGACTTGCGAGCGGATTTTCTGCAAGTTCTCTACGATCTTGGGGCTGAGGCCGGCGGCCAAAAGGCCCTCGCCCGGCGCCTGCCAGGCGACAGCCAGGTCCCCAGAAATGATCGAGAGCCGCTTTCAGACGAACAGAGCCGATCCCTTTCACCAGGTTGAAGCCGACCCAGTATGCTCTGGAGTCCATGGCCATTATCGCCCCATCAAGACCATTCCATCAGACGAACGCGTAGCTCACCCCGTTCCAGGTCTACCCCCAGAATGACCTCTTGGATGGCAGGGATGAGGGTTTCTTTTCCTTCTGAGGACCTGACGACATAAACGTCGTTTGCACCCGTTTCCAGGATTTCAGCCAGGTTGCCCAGGCTGTGCCCTTCCTCATCCACGACGGTTAAGCCCAACAATTGGTGGTGGTAATACTCGCCTTCCGGGAGAGGTGGAAGCTGGTCGGAGCGGACGTATACCAGCTCATTGCGAAACTGACCGACCTGATCGCAATCGGTATATCCCTCGAAAGAAACCAGCAAGGCCCGGTCGAAAGCGCGCCGCGAAGCGATGCGCAAGGCAAGGTGTTCAGGCCCCACAAAGACCTGTGTATCCTGGCGCAGCCGCTCAGGAAAATCGGTGAGGATATCCAGCACGATCTCACCCTTTACCCCGTGCGTGCGCCGCAAATGGCCGACCTCTAAATAGACAAAATCGCCCTCGGGGTGCAAGTCCGAGGATGTCTCAGCCGGAGAAAGGCGCCGGCGTCTCATCGAGGCTCGATCACATCCAGTGAGACTTGCTTCCCATCCCGGGCGGCAGCCACGCGCAACAAGATGCGAATCGCATTGGCCACGCGACCGCTCTTTCCAATCACCCGTCCCATGTCCTCTTTGGCTACCTTCAGCTCCAGGTGGACTTTGCTTCCGCCTTTATTCTGGCTCACCTGTACCTGGGTAGGATCTTCGACCAGGGAACGAGCAATATATTCGACTAAGTCTTTCACACCGGCTCCTTTCCTTAAAAGGCCATTCGGCGGGTATACCTGCCTCCGTAGAAGCCGGTATACCCCACCCTTAGAGCGCACGATTGGTGTTGGCTCTGGCCCTATTTCGCGTGGGTAGTCTTTGGATCGACGACCCGCTTGGCGTAAAAGGCGTCGGCTTCCGTCTTCAAGACGTCCGCCGATTTGCCGGCTTTCAAGCGGGTAAAGCGTTCCATCAAACCTACACTGTTGAAGATTTGCACCACCGACTCGCTGGGCTGGGCACCCTTGCTCAGCCAATCAAAAATGCGATCTTCTTTCAGATTCAGCGTGGAGGGATGAGTGCGGGGATTATAAAATCCAACAATTTCCAGAAATCGGCCGTCGCGTGGGCTTTCTTTGTCCGCTGCGACAATACGGTAGCTGGGTTGGCCTTTCTGGCCGACACGGCGCAAACGAATGCGAACCATTGAGTTCAATCTCCTCTTGTTATCTCAATTAGATGTTATTAAGTGTCCAAAAGTGCCATCGAAAGCGGATGAGACTGAGGGCGCTGAAGGAAGCGCAGATCTCAAAGTCCTTCTCAGGCTAACCAAACAAGCGCGGCAAGCCGCGTTTGCCCGATTTTTGCAAAGTTTTCATCAGGCGCTGGGCCTCACGGAACTGCTTGAGCACCCGGTTGACCACCATCACCTCGGTTCCCGAGCCGCGCGCGATCCTGCGCCGACGGCTGGCGTTCAAGATGTCGGGGTGGCGGCGCTCCTGGGACGTCATCGAATTGATGATGGCTTCCGTGAGCTTGAGCTGTTTTTCAGCGTCATCCGGTGAAATTCCGCGCGCAGCCTGGCCCAGGTTTCCCGGCAGCATCTCCATGATCTGGCTGAGCGGCCCCATCTTGCGCACCTGGCGGAGCTGCTGGGCAAAATCTTCCAGGTTGAACTGGCCCGACATCATCTTATCGGCCTGCTCTTTGGTGAGCTTTTCGTCCATGGCCGATTCGGCTTTTTCGATCAGGCCGAGGACATCTCCCATGCCCAGGATGCGTGAGGCCATCCGCTCCGGGTTATAGACTTCCAACGCGTCCAGGGCCTCGCCGGTGCCCAAAAGCTTGATTGGGACGCCGGTCACCGCCCGGATGGAGATGGCCGCGCCGCCGCGCGCGTCGCCGTCCATCTTGGTCAGCACCAGGCCGGTCAGAGAAACCGTATCCCGGAAGCCCTCGGCGACGTGCAGAGCCTCCTGGCCGATCATGGCGTCTACGACTAACAGCACTTCTGCGACGGGCACCCGCTTGCTGATGGCGCGCAGCTCATTCATCAAGTCGTCGTCGAGCTGGGAGCGCCCGGCGGTATCCACAATCACCACGCTGACCCCGCCCTTTTGCGCCTGGTCGTAGGCGCGAGCGGCCAGCTCGGGGGGCAGCACGTCAGGCTGGGTAAACACAGGCACACCGATGCGCTCGCCCAGCGTTTCGAGCTGTTTGATGGCAGCCGGACGGTAAGGGTCAGCCGCCACCAACAGGACGCGCTCTCCCTGTCCACGCAGCAGCCTGGCCAGCTTGCCGGCGGCGGTCGTCTTGCCTGAGCCTTGCAGGCCCACCATCAGGATGACCCTCGGCCTGGCGCCGCTCAGGTTTAGCCGCGCCGGCTCGCCCAACGTGGCGATCAATTCGTCGTTGACGATCTTGATGACCTGCTGAGCCGGATTGAGCGCACGCGAGACTTCTACGCCGATGGCGCGAGTCCGCACCCGGTTGACGAAATCCTTCACAACGGTGTAATGCACATCCGCTTCCAACAACGCCAGGCGCACCTCGCGCATAGCAACGTCGACATCGGCTTCCGAAAGCTTTCCTCGGCGCCTCAATTGTTGGAAGACTCCATTCAATCGTTGGGTCAGATTCTCAAACACAAATACCCTATCTGTTTTTCCGCTCAGGTTTTACATTATAATAGCCGGGTGTAAACCCCACCTGGCGCTAGGATTTTAGCCTGTAAGGCAGGAATGGTCAAGGTCTGGCTGTAGGGTTTTCATTAATAAGGTTTTTGCCCAACAAATCAGACAATCAGAGTACGATAGTCCCACAAAAATCAGCGCAACTTTTTATATTCCAAAGGGTTATACAATTCCGGTTAATCGATTCTCTATTTTACCCGATATTATTCCCCTTTCGGAAAATCCCTTCGCAGGAGGAAATTATGGCCAAAGTCGCCATCGTTACAGATAGCACCGCTACAATTCCCGAAGATCTTTTGAAAACTTTACCGATCCGGGTCGCGCCGCAAATATTGATTTGGGGAGACGAGACCTATCTGGATGGCATCGATATTCAGCCAGGCCAATTCTACACCCGCCTAGAAACGGCCAAAACTATGCCAACCACTTTGCAGGTCTCTCCGAGCCACTTGATCAACCTCTTCGGTGAGCTGTCGAGACAGGGATACGAAATCCTGTGCGTGCTGATTTCTTCCGACCTGTCCGGAACGATGCAGTCGGCCAACCAGGCCAAAGCCCTGCTCCCGGAACTCAAGATCGAGATCTTCGATTCGCGCACCACCGCCATGGCGATGGGCTACCAGGTATTGCTGGCCGCCCGAGCCGCCGCGGATGGCGCCGGCCTGGAAGAATGTCGCTCCATCGTCGCAAAATCCAGCCAAAACACCGGCGTGTTTTTCGTGGTCGACACGCTGGAGTTCCTGCATCGAGGCGGCAGGATCGGCGGGGGCGCGCGTTTCCTGGGCACCATGCTCGACCTCAAGCCTATCCTGGAGGTCAAGGACGGTCGCGTAGACGCGGTAGAGCGCGTTCGCTCGAAGCGCAGGGCATTCGAGCGCCTGCTCGACCTGGTCGAGGAGCGCATCGCTGGCAGCTCGCCCGTGCGCCTGGCGACTTTTCACGCGAATGCCCCGCAAGAAGCCACAGAGCTCCTGGCGGCGGCCAGCCAACGCTTTTCCCCGGTGGAGAGCTTCGTGACAGAGCTCAGCCCGGTGCTGGGAACGCACGTTGGCCCAGGCACGGTTGGGCTGACTTACCTGGCAGGCATGTAATCTCCCCAAGGATGCCCCTTCCTCTCTCAATAGTTTTGGTAAAATAAGGGGGCGGTTAAACAACTCCAAGGAGAGGTCATCACAGTATGAGAATCTGATGATTCGATCGGCGTTCAGGTTCCACAGGTGTTGCTGCCAAAAACGGGCATCGATCTACGTAAATGGGCGGTGATCGCCTGCGACCAGTTCACTTCACAGCCCGAATATTGGAGCCAGGTGGAGCAGCTTGTCGGAGACTCTCCGTCCACTTATAACCTGATCTTGCCTGAAGTCTACCTGGGAACGCCAGAAGAGCAGAAACGCCTGGCCAGCACCCAGAGCGCCATGCACTCTTATCTGGAGAGCGGCGTCCTCCAGCCCCACGAAGGACTGATTTACGTGGAGCGCACGGTGGGGGGCAAGACGCGCAAAGGCCTGATGCTCTGCCTCGACCTGGAGAAATACGACTATAACCGGGGCTCCACCAGCCTGATCCGCGCCACAGAAGGCACCATTCTGGACCGCCTCCCGCCGCGCATGAGGATACGCGAAGGCGCTCTGCTCGAGCTGCCCCACATCCTGGTGCTGATAGACGACCCTGCCGGTACGGTGATCGAGCCGCTGTGCGCGGCCAAATCCCGGCTGCGCCCCCTGTACGATTTCGACCTGATGCTGGGCAGCGGCCACCTGGCCGGCTACGGCGTGGACGACCCGGCTCTTGAAGCGGGCGTGGTGCAGGCCCTGACCGGGCTGGCCGATCCGGGCTGCTTCCAGGCCAAATACGGCGTCGGCCCCGAAAAGAGCGTTCTGTTGTTCGCCATGGGCGACGGCAACCATTCTCTGGCCACCGCCAAGGCCATTTGGGAGAAGAAGAAGGCTCAGGTGGGCATGGATCATCCCGCCCGCTACGCCCTGGTCGAGATCGAAAACGTCCACGACGCCGGACTGGATTTCGAGCCGATCCATCGCATCCTGTTCGGCGTGAAGAGCGACGTCATTCAGAGTATGCAAGGCTATTTTGGCGCAGGATTTCACCTACGTCCCGGGCCTGACCTTCGCCGAGATGGTGCAACGCGTAGACCGCTACTCCGGGGAGGGCCAGGCGTTTGGCTTCGTCTGCCAGGGAGAATTTGGCCTGGTTCAGATCGCCCATCCCACCTCGAACTTGCCGGTAGGCAGCTTGCAGGCCTTCCTGGATGAATTCCTCAAGCAGGGCAGCGCCGAAAAAATCGATTACGTCCACGGCGAAGAAGTGGTTCGCAGCCTGGGCGTCCAACCTGGCAACGCCGGCTTCTACCTGCCGGCCATGCAAAAGAGTGACTTGTTCAAAACGGTGATCCTGGACGGCGTCCTGCCGCGCAAGACCTTCTCGATGGGTGAAGCCAAAGAGAAACGCTTTTACATGGAATGCCGGCGCATCGCCTGATAGAAAAAAGACCCTAAAGGTTTGTAAACCTTTAGGGTCTGGTCGGATACCGCCATGATCTTTAACTACCCCCCAGAGATGAACGAGAACTATCTGCCCCCCGACCAGGTGAGCTTCGTCGAAATGCGAGCGGAGCCCTGGCCGGACGGACAGCGTATCCGCGTGCACGTCGAAGTCACGCCTTTCCGCGAGCGCCCAAACTTTGAATTCCAAATCCTGGATCCTGACGGCGTGAACGTCGCGGAAGTCAAGATCATCGAAAGCATGACTCACAAGCTGGTGTTCACCATGCATCTGCGCGGCCAACACAGCGGCGGCGTCTATACGCTGATGGGGCGTCTGTATTACCAGGAGGAAGAGGCCGGCAAAGAGATCGAAGCCGCTTTCGAGCTGCCCGTCCCCCCCGGCCAATCTCCTCTCCCGCCGGGAGAAGGGCAGGGATGAGGGCATTTTGAGAAACGCCGCCCTCCTGCTGGTGCTGCTCATTTTTCTGAGCGCCTGCTCCGCTACAGCTTCACCTATCCCCACCTCCACCTTCTCGCCGCCCCCCACGGCCGCCATAAACCAGGTGCCTTCCACCACCCCCGCCCCGTCTGCCACTGCGATGGGGCTCCTCGCGACCGAAACGTCTTCTCCTCCGGCGCCCGCCGCCCTGCAGGTGTGCTCGCCCCTGGAGGATATGAGCATTCAGGATCTGCCCGACATCGTCACCAATCCCTACGACCCACCCAGGCCCGGCCAGGACGACGGCCATCACGGCGTGGATTTGGCCTATTATCGCCGCGGCAGCCACACCACCATGCTCGGCTTGGGCATCTATGCGGTTCTGGACGGCACCGTCTCCACCGTGATCGATGACCGCCCACCCTACGGCAACATGATCATCATCGAGACGCCCCTGCAAGACCTGCCGCCGGCTTACCTCGCCCAGCTCAACCTCCCGCAGCCCACCGGCCTGATCCCGCCCAGCTCCAGCCTGACCTGCCCCCTCCCCACCCTGGATCCGGCCTGGGACATGGAAAACCGTTCCCTTTACGTGCTTTACGCCCACATGCAAGCGCCCTCGACGCTCAAGCCGGGCGACGCGGTAAAATGCGGCCAGAAGATCGGCGGCGTTGGCACGAGCGGCGCCTCCGTGAATCTCCACCTGCACCTGGAAACGCGCGTCGGGCCGGGCGGAGCCAGCTTCATCGGCATGTCCCATTACAACAACCAGGCCACCCCTCAAGAGATGCGCAACTACTGCGCCTGGCGGGTGAGCGGCGCTTTCCAGCTCATCGATCCCCTGAGCCTGTTCGGCGAAGTCTCCCTTTCGACGCCCCACCCGGCCGCAACGCCAGAAAATTAATTCCTTCCCCTCGAGCACCTAATAAAATTGCAAACTGCTTTGAAGCCGGGCGGCGTTGACTTGCCCTGTTCGACATGCTACAATGACGAAAGCTTGTACAATCGGTAAATAATGCAAAGCGGATCAATAAACGGCATTTATCGCTGCTCACTTTGCCCTCCTGCCTCATCGTAGAGAACCGGCAACTGCCTCATGCAAAACTCCGCATCAAATAGGTCTGTCCTGAGTCACCAGAGTGTTCTGATCCTCCTTACCATTAGTGTTTTGGCGTTAATCGGCTTGGGATGGCCTATCCTCCAAAAAAGCTTATTGGTCTCGACGACCCCCACTGCGGCGGCCACGTCTACTCTGACCGCGACCCTTTCCCCTACCCAAACCCCCACCGACACCCAGGCGCCCCCGCAGCCCGTGGCAGCCATCGCAGCTTCCAACCTCGACGGGCCGCTCTCACAGGGTTTGATGGTGCTCTCCCTCCAGGACGGCGCTTACGCGCACCTGTTTGCCTACCGGCCCCAGGGACTGCCCCTCACCCGCCTGACCAACCAGCCCTGGGACGATATCACCCCGGCCCTCAGCCCAGATGGCACCCAGGTGGCCTTCAGCTCGAAAGCCAATGGCTATTTCGACCTGTTCCTGCTGAATCTGGCCAGCGGCCAGACCACGCGTTTGACCGACACGGCTGCGTACGACGCTAACCCCACCTGGTCGCCGGATGGGCGCTGGCTGGCCTTCGAATCGTACGTGGATAACAACCTGGAGATCTACATTCTCTCCCTGGAAGACCTCTCCCAGCCGGCCATCCGCGTCACAGACGATCCGGGGGCAGACTTCGACCCTGCCTGGGCGCCGCAGGGGCGCCAGATCGCCTTCGTCTCGAATCGCACCGGCACCGATCAAGTCTGGCTGGCTGATCTGGACAACGTAGACAACCGCTTCAAGCTGCTCAGCCAGGAGCCCAACGCGAATCAGGAGCACCCCGCCTGGTCGCCGGACGGCAATACCCTCGCCTGGGCCTCCACTCAAGACGGCATGACCAGCCTCAACCTGTGGGATAGCCGCCAACCCGACCAGCCCGCCCGCCGCTTCGGCGACGGGGATTGGCCCGTCTGGAGCCCGGACGGCAGCCTGATCATCACCCGCTTGCAAGACCCCAATAATACCTACCTGGCCGCCTACGCGACTGCCTCCGGCGAGCTGGTCTTACCTCCCGTGGCAGTCTCGGGGAGCCTGCACGGTATGGACTGGAAGAACGCCAGCCTGCCGGCCCCGCTTTCCGACGTTTACCTGCGCGCGGGCGCCGCCAACCCGGCCCCCCTGTGGCAGCCCGCCGTGACTCCCCATCCGGAAGGCCCGGCCGGGCGCATGGGATTGGTCGATTTGAAGGACGTGACCGCACCGTACGCCATGCTAAACGACCTGGTGGACGAATCCTTCAACGCCCTGCGGGGCCGCGTGGCGGCAGAGGCCGGCTGGGATTACCTGGCCAGCCTGGAAAACGCTTACGTGCCGCTGACGGCACCCCTGGCGCCCGGTCTGGGGGAAGACTGGCTATATACCGGTCGCGCCATCGCCCTGGATCAGGCGCCGATGAACGCCGGTTGGCTGGTCGTCGCGCGCGAAGACTATGGCTCCCAGGTTTATTGGCGCATCTTCCTGAAGGCTCGCTATCAGGATGGCTCCCAGGGAGCGCCCATCCACGAATTGACCTGGGATCTGAACGCCCGTTATTCCGGCGACCCGCAAGAGTATGAGCAGGGAGGCAGCCCAGTCCAGCCCATCCCGGCGGGATACTGGATCGACCTGACCGACCTGGCCGCTCAATATGGCTGGGTGCGGCTGCCGGCGCTCATCGACTGGCGCACCTACTATCCCGGCACGCGCTTCAACGAGCTGGTTGCCGGCAGCAGCCTGGATTGGAAGTCGGCCATGCTGGAAATTTATCCACCCGAAGCCCTGGAGACGCCTACCGAAGTCGTTCCGCCTTCGCCCACTCCGACCAACACACCGTGGTGGCTCAGGCCGCGCACGGCGACGCCTACACCGACGCCAACCATCACCCCTACTCGACGACCCACCTGGACGCCCATCCCATGAAAGCACACCCTCTTCCCCCAAAGCTACGGGTCGCAGGTCTTCTATTGAGTTCTGAGCGCCATGCTGTTATCGGGCTGCATCAACACGAATATTTTTGCGCTCAAAAGCAATTCCTTGAATGGAGAAAAGGTCGCCGCCGCGGTCGTTCAGGCGGCGGCCCCGCCGCAGGAGGCTACGCCAACACCGGCCCCGCAGCTCTCTCCCACACAGCCCGACCCGCCCGAGGCCCTCGCCCCGCTTCCCCCCACCGGAGACGGGGATGCGCTGCGTTTCACCTTCCCCACCCAGGGTCCCCCTCCAAAATCCGCCTGGCGCCCACCCCTCTACGATGTACCCTGGGCGCTGACCCCCTACGACCACTTCTATTTCCGCCGCCCCATCGCGGCAGACGAAGTCAACTGGCCCCTGGCTGACTATCGCTACGGGGGTATCTTTCCCGGCACAGACAACATCGTCCACACAGGCATCGACATCGACGCGCCGATGGGGACGCCTGTGCTGGCCGCCGCCGCCGGTAAAGTAGTCTGGGCCGGATACGGCTTGTTCTCAGGCACCAGCAATCCCGAGGCCCCTTACGGCCTAGCGGTTGCTATCCGCCACGATTTCGGCTATCAAGGGAAGCGCTTATACACTGTCTATGCGCACATGAGCCAGATCGACGTGACCGTCAACCAGCGCGTGGATGTGGGGGAGCAGATCGGCCTGGTCGGCGACACCGGTAACACCACCGGACCGCACCTGCACTTCGAAGTCCGCGTGGAGGATAACAATTTCTTCTCCACCCGCAACCCCGAGCTGTGGCTGGCTCCGCCCCAGGGCTGGGGAGTGCTGGCCGGACGGATCATGAATTCCGACGGCAGCCTGATCAGCGCGATGGAAGTGCTGGTCAAATCCAAGGAGAACAGCAATTTCTGGGTAGTGCGCACCTACGGCCCTACCGCGATTTACAGCGACGATTATTATCAGGAAAATATGGCCCTGAGCGACCTGCCGGCCGGGGAATACACCGTCTGGCTGACCTACCAGGAGGTCGTCTATAAACAGGACATCCGCATCGATCCGGGCAGGATCAGTTACTTCACCTTCAAGGGCAAGGACCTCTTCAGCCTGGCGCTCCCGCCTGCCCCTGAAGGCAATTTCACGCCCCAAAGCCCTTGACGCCTCGAACACATGTGCTATAATCGAATAAGATTCGAATAAACTACCTATCAGATCCGCATGGATTTTATCCTCTTGGATTTTATAAGGAGCATTTAATATGGCCCGAAGACCCGGTTCAAATCCCCCGCCCCTGCCTGTTGAGAATGATTCCTCCAATATGGACGATGCGCGCCGAGCCGTATTGGACAAAGCCTTGAACGATATCATCAAGCGCTACGGAGAAGGCTCCATCATGCGCCTGGGCGAAGCCCACCAGATGACCGTGGCTTCGATCCCCACCGGCTCGCTCTCCCTGGATATCGCCCTGGGCGTCGGGGGCATTCCCCGTGGGAGAATTACGGAGATCTATGGCCCGGAATCCTCCGGCAAGACCACCCTCTGCCAGCACATCGTGGCCGAAGCCCAGAAGTTGGGCGGCATGGCCGCCTTCATCGACATGGAGCACGCCCTGGACCCGGTCTACGCCGCCCGCTGCGGCGTGAACATCGATAATCTGCTCATTTCACAGCCCGACACGGGCGAGCAGGCCCTGGAGATCGCCGAAACGCTGGTGCGCTCAGGCGCGGTGGACGTGGTGGTGGTCGACTCGGTGGCCGCCCTGGTGCCGCGCGCGGAGATCGAAGGCGACATGGGCGACGCCACCATGGGCATGCAGGCCCGCCTGATGTCCCAGGCGTTGCGCAAGCTCTCTGGAGCCATCAACCAGACCAAGACCTCGGTCGTTTTCACCAATCAGTTGCGCCAGAAGATCGGCGTCATGTTCGGCAATCCCGAGACCACCACCGGCGGCATGGCGCTCAAGTTCTACGCCTCCGTCCGCCTGGACATCCGCCGCATCCAGTCCATCAAGGTAGGCGCGGAGATCATTGGGAACCGCGTGCGCGTGCGCGTGGTCAAGAACAAAGTCTCGGCACCCTTCCGCGTGGCAGAATTCGACATCATGTATAACGAGGGCATCTCCAAGGTCGGGGACATCGTGGACCTGGCCACCGGCCTGGAGGTCATCAGCAAGCGCGGGGCCTTCTACTCTTACGGCGACACGCGCCTCGGACAAGGCCGCGAGAATGCCAAAGAATTCCTGCGCCAGAACGCGGACATTTCTCAGGAGATCGAGAACATCATCCGCGAACGGGCCTTGGGCGGAGAAATCCCCCTGGCCATCGATACCACCCCCGATGAGGACGGCTCTTCGGGGGAAGAGTAGCCCCTCAGTGGCTTGACCTGGCAGGCTCTGCCGGAAGAATACTCCGGTAGAACCTGCCTGCTTAATCAGCTCAGCGGGAGGAGCGCTCGAAGATGCTTCCCTCTGGAAATAAAAGCCGGACTTAACCAATAAGCAGGCCGGGCGTCGCGGGCGTAGCCCGCGCTCTCTGCGGAGCAGCCCTGGTGGTCGCTCTGCTGGCCGGTTGCCAGGGGAGACGCTCCCCCTCGGCTTCCGAAAACGGACCCTACCTTCCCCCCACTCTCTCGGCGGCTCTGGCGCCGACCGCAGTGGTTACCCCCACCGCCCCCCAAACGGCTCCCCAGCCGGCGTGCACCGACCAGTTGATCTACCTGGAAGACGTAACCATCCCGGATGGCAGCGTAGTCGCCCCAGGAGCCACCCTGGACAAGCGTTGGAGCGTCCGCAATGCGGGCACCTGCAACTGGAACGAGAACTACCGCCTGAAGCTGATCGCCGGGCCGGATCTAGGCGCCAGGCCGGAGCAGGCCCTTTATCCCGCGCGCAGCGGCGCTCAAGCCGAGATTCGCATCCTATTCCAGGCGCCCGCAGATCCGGGAGAATATCGCAGCGCGTGGCAGGCTTTCGATGCCCAGGGGCAGTCCATCGGCGACCCGATCTTCATCGACGTGGTGGTTGCCCCCCCTTCGCCCACTCCATAAAAAGGCCCTGAGGGTTTGGAAACCCTCAGGGCCTTTTTATCGCTCCTCAGCAGGGCCTAAGTGCCTTCCTGCCAGGAATTCAGATAGTTGACCTGCTCGGGGGTGAGGTCGTCGATCGCAACTCCCATGGCCGCCAGCTTGAGCCTGGCGATCTCGCGGTCGATCGTTTCCGGCACGCTGTAGACCTTCTTCTGCAGCTCGGCTATGTGCTTTACCATGTACTCCGCGCTGAGCGCCTGATTGGCAAAGGACATATCCATCACGCTGGCCGGATGCCCTTCAGCCGCCGCCAGGTTGATCAGGCGGCCTTCGCCAAGCAGATGGATTTTCCGCCCGTCCTTCATTACGTACTGCTCCACGAAGGGGCGTACCAGGTGCTTTTCGACCTTCATCTCCTCCAGGGCCGGGATGTTGATCTCGACGTTGAAATGCCCCGAGTTGGCGATGATGGCGCCATCCTTCATCACCTTGAAGTGCTTCTCGTCGATCACGTTGATGTCTCCGGTCAAGGTGACGAAGATATCGCCGATCTTGGCCGCCTCATCTATTGGCATCACGCGGTAGCCCTCCATCACCGCTTCCAGCGCCGGCAAGGGGTCCACTTCGGTCACCACCACGTTCGCGCCCATGCCTCGCGCCCGGCTGGCCAGGCCGCGCCCGCACCAGCCAAAGCCGACTACCACGAAGGTCTTTCCGGCCAGCAGGATGTTCGTAGCGCGCACGATTCCATCGATGGTCGATTGGCCCGTGCCGTAGCGGTTATCGAAGAAATGCTTGGTCATGGCGTCGTTGACGGCGATCACCGGGAACATCAAAGCCCCATCGGCAGCCATCGCCCGCAGGCGGATCACGCCGGTAGTCGTCTCTTCGGTGCCGCCGACCATCTCTCCCAGCAGCTCGCGACGATCTTTATGGATGGTGCTGACCAGGTCGGCGCCGTCGTCCATCGTCATTTGCGGCTTGTGGTCCAGGGCAGCGTTGAGGTGCCGGTAGTAGACCACGTTGTCCTCACCCTTGATGGCGTAAACGGGGATCTCGTCGTGCGACACCAGGGAGGCGGCCACATCGTCCTGGGTAGAAAGCGGGTTAGAAGCCGTCAGGACGACGTCCGCGCCGCCGGCTTGCAGAGTGCGCATGAGGTTGGCCGTTTCCGTGGTAACGTGCAAACAGGCGGACACACGCAAGCCCTTGAGGGGGCGTTCTTTCTCGAAGCGCTCTCGAATCTGGCGCAGCACCGGCATCTCGCGCTCGGCCCATTCAATGCGCCGCCGGCCGCCTTCCGCCTGTTTCAAATCTTTAACGTGATAATTCTCCATCAGCTCCCTCCAGTAGGTTAATTCAATCGTTAGTGAATCAGCTCGTCTAATCGGCCGTGGTCGTCGAAGGATTGCCGGTAACGGGCCGCGAATTCGCGCGGAGTGTACGTGTGGCTCTGGGGACCGCGCTGCTCCAGGCAGTAGGTGGCTGCCAACGCGCCCATCTGCCCGCAGGTCTGCCAATCCCAGCCGCGCCGGTATCCCACCAGGAAACCGCCTCGGAAGGCGTCGCCGACTCCGGTGGGGTCTGCGCTGCTGGCCGGGGGCACGGCCTCGATCTTATATTCTTCGCCTTTCAAATAGATCGCCGCGCCATGCTCTCCGCAGGTCACCACCAGGTACTTGACCTTGTTCAAGATATCCGCCGGGGTCAAGCCGGTGTGCTTTTGCAGCAGCTCGTATTCGTATTCGTTGACGAACAGGGCTTCCGCTCCCTCGACGCCTTCACACAATTGGCCGGCGTCCAGCCGGACGATCTGCTGGCTGGGGTCGTACAGATAAGGCACGCCCATTTCCCGGCATTCCTGAACGTATTTGACCATCGCCAGCGGCTCGTTAGGCGAGATGACCACCAGCTCCGGGCGCCCGCCCTTCAGCTCGTGCATCGAGATCTTGGTCGCATACTTCATAGCGCCGGTATAGAAGCTGGCAATCTGGTTGTTGACGAGGTCGGTATTCACGAAGAAGGAGGCAGTGTATACGCCGGGAATGACCAGCGCGCCCGAGGTATCCACGCCCTTGGCCTCCAGCCAGGCGCGGTAATCTTCGAAATCTTCGCCGACGGTGGCTACCAGGAGCGGTTTTTCCCCAAACAGCGCCAGGGTATAGGCGATGTTGGCGGCGTTGCCGCCCCTCTGGCGTACCATGCTATCCACGAGGAAGGAGAGGCTGATCGAATCGAGCCGGTCGGGAAGAATATGATCCTTGAAATAACCCGGAAAGGACATCAGGTAATCGTAGGCGACAGATCCGGTACACACAATGCTCATGATGCGTTCCTGGCAAAATTTAATTTCCACGCACGGCGCGCGGCAGGTTGACGTCGAAGGGCGGGTAGATCACCCCCTTCTCGGTCACCACGGCCGTCAGCAGGCGGTGCGGCGTCACGTCGAAGGCCGGGTTGCGGGCGCTGGCACCTTGCGGGGTAACGCGCTCGCCGTTGAATTGCAGGTTTAGAACCTCGTCCTGGCTGCGTTCTTCGATAGGGATGTCCTCCCCTTGCGGCAGGGACAAATCCACCGTAGAAGCCGGGAAGACCGAATATACCGGCACGCCGTTGTCGTTCGCCGCCAAAGCCAGCATGTAAGAACCGATCTTGTTGGCCACGTCACCGTTGGCGGCCACGCGATCCGCCCCAAAGAAGACCTTCTGCACCTGCCCGCTGTGCAGGAAGTAGCCGGCCGCGTTGTCGCTGATGATGTCGTAGGAAATGCCGTACTGCTCGAGCTCCCAGGCGGTCAGGCGGGCGCCTTGCAGGCGTGGGCGCGTCTCATCCACCAGGACGTGAACGCGCTTGCCCATCTGGTGCGCCATGCGGATCGCTCCCAGGGCGGTGCCCCAGTCCACGGTTGCCAGCGCGCCCGTGTTGCAATGGTGAATGAGGGTGTCCCCATCGTGGATCAGCCCGGCGCCATGGCGGGCCATGCGCAGATTGATCTCTACGTCTTCGTCTGCGATTCTTTGCGCTTCATTTAACAACACCTCTTTCAGGTCTGCCACGCTGCATTCGCTCTTTTGCGCCAGAGCCAGCATCCTTTCGAGGGCCCATTGCAGGTTGACGGCCGTGGGCCGCGTGGCGCGCAGCACTTCCGCTGAAGCTTTCAGGTCACTCAGGAATTCTTCCCGGTTGGCCGCCTGCGACTGGCGAGCGGCCATAGCCAGGCCAAAGCCGGCCGTGGCTCCAATGGCCGGCGCGCCGCGTACGACCATATCGCGGATGGCCGCGGCTACGTCCCGGTAATCCTGATAGCTCTTCACCTCGAAGCGCCCGGGGAGCAGGCGTTGATCGATCATGCGAAGCTGGTTGTTTTGGCTATCCCATTCGAGTGTTCTCATCGTTTACACCAAAAGACGCCCTCAACTGAGAGCGCCGCCTTCAGCCGTCAAAGTTTAACACGCATTTCCGTGTTTGTCAAAGTATTGACACGCGCCCGAACATACATTATAAGTCGTCTACCATGATTAAACGAACGCTCCCCGGCATCTTCCTCGCCCTGATTACTGCCGCTTGCACCTTGTCACTGCCCCTCTCCTCCGCCGTACCGCCGGCCCCCGCTATCTCCCCCACGGCCAGCCTGACCCTTACACCCGTCCCTTCCCCCACTCCCACGCCCACGCCAACCCCCTTGCCAGAAGCCCGTGTCCAAACCGGCGACCAGGCGCTGGCTAACGGGGACTACGACGGCGCCATGAGCGAATACCAGACCGCTTTGAGTCAGGCCACGGATGACGACCTCAAAGCCGCAGCCATGATCGGCATCGGGCGCGTCCAATACCTCACCGGGGATTATTCCAGCGCCCTGAACACCCTGCGCTCCATGCTCGAGCAATACCCGAACTACAGCCAGCGCGCAATGGCTTTCTTCTTCCTGGGGAAAACCTTCGACGCGCTCAAGCGCTACGACGAAGCTGCCGGGGAATATAATAATTACCTGCTCAGCCGGCCGGGCATCCTGGATTCTTACGTCCAGGAGCTGCGCGGGGATGCGCTGACGGCCGCCGGAAATTACGGCGATGCCATCAGCGCTTATCAGGCCAGCGCTGACGCTCCCCACCTGGGCGACGGCACAGAACAATTGATCAAGGTCGCGCAGGCTTACGCGAACAACGGGGAGTACGATACTGCCATCCAAAAATATACGAACATCTACGCCAATACAAGCGACGACTACACCAAAGCCGAGATGGACCTGCTGATTGGGCAGGCCGACCTTGCCCTGGGCAATTCCGACGACGCCTACACCCATTTCCAGGACGCGGTCAACAATTATCCTCGATCTTACGATTCCTACTCCGCCCTGGTGGCGTTGGTCAATGCCGGCGTGGAGGTCAACGATCTGAACAGGGGACTGGTGGATTATTTCGCCGGGCAATACGGGGCAGCCTTAGATGCGTTGAACCGCTACATCAATGCTGATACGAGCAACGACGGCACGCCCCATTATTACAAAGCCCTGACCCTGCTCTACCTCGATAGATATCAAGAGTCCCTCGACGAATGGGATAACCTGATCCAGAATTTTCGCGGTGACCGTTTCTGGACGGATGCCTGGGACGAAAAAGCTTACCTCTTGTGGGCTTACCTGGATAAATACGACGACGCCGCGCAAACTCTGCTCGACTTCGTCGCTACGGTTCCATCCGATCCGAATGCTTCTGCCTATCTGCTCGAAGCCGGCCAGATCTACGAGCGCAACAACGAGCTGGACAAAGCCGCCCAAACCTGGGTGCGGGTAGCAGACGAATACACCTCCTCCGACCAGGCTTCTCAGGCATTGATCCAGGCCGGCGTGGCGCGTTACCGCCTGGGCGATTTTGCCGGCGCCCAGACCGCCTTCCAGCGCGACCTGCTGCTCGCCACCAACCCCACAGATCAGGCGCACGCCTTATTATGGGTGGGCAAGTCCCAACAAGCGCAAAATGATGCTAGCGCCGCCCAGGCCTCCTGGAAGCAAGCCGCCGATCTCGACCCGACCGGCTATTACAGCGAGCGCTCGCGCGACTTGCTCTTGAACCGCACTCCCTTCACCTCCCCCGCCACCATCGACCTGGGCGTGGATTTGACCGCCGAGCGCGCCGAAGCCGATCAATGGGTGCTCAAGACCTTCAACCTGCCTGAGGGCACCGACCTCAACGGGCTGGGAGCCATGGCCAGCGACCCGCGCATCATCCGCGGCCAGGAGTTCTGGAATCTGGGCCTGTACGAAAATGCCCGCACGGAATTCGAGGCGATCCGCCAGGAAGTGCAAAACGACCCGGTCAAGACTTATCAATTGGCGAATTACTTCCTGCAAATCGGCATCTACCGCTCGGCCATTTTCGCCAGCCGGCAGGTGCTTACCCTGGCCGGCCTGGACGACGCGGCTTCCTTGAATGCGCCCATTTACTTCAACCACATCCGCTTTGGGATTTATTACAAAGACCTGGTGCTGCCCGCCGCCCAGGAAGAAAATATCCCTCCCTTGTTCCTCTACAGCGTGCTAAGGCAGGAAAGCCTGTTTGAAGGCTTCGTGCAATCTTCGGCGGGCGCGCGCGGGCTGATGCAGATCATCCCCAGCACGGGTGAAAGCATCGCCCAGAACCTGGGGTGGCCGCCCAATTTTACCGACCAGGATCTCTATCGCCCGATGGTCAGCGTCCGCCTGGGTACGCAGTATCTCGCCCAACAGGAGAATTACTTCGACGGGGACTGGTACGCCGCTCTGGCAGCCTATAACGGCGGGCCGGGCAACGCCATGGCCTGGAAGAATCTGTCCAATAATGACCCCGATCTCCTCCTGGAGATCATCCGTTTGCCCGAGACGCAGCAATATATCATGAACATCTACGAGATATTCACCATCTACAGCCGCCTGTACAATCGCACGCCTTGAAGGATTTTTTCCTCGGGGTTCAGGTATTTCCATAAGAAGAAACTCGGTCTATAATAGATTTCTAGCCATAATCTGCGCACTTGCCGATCATTCGGATCGAGAGAATGAGCACGAGAGGGGATAGGATTGAGCCTAAATAGATTCCGGCGCATTTATAGAAGCGCACTAAACAATTCTCCGCGGAAGGTGCTGCTATTTTGTACTGCCATGATGCTCATGCTGGCAGGTTGTTCCGGAGCAGAAACAGCCACACCCCCCATCCCGAAAAATAGCCCTTCCTCCCCGGTTTCGGCACCTCCCCCAACACCAACCGGCAATTCACCCACACAATCCTTCCTGCCTAAGGCTACAGGGAAGCTCTCGGCCAGACTGGCCAAACTGGTAGAAACGCCAGCGCTCCTGTCCGGTAGCCCGGAAGAGCAGGCCCGCGCGCTCAGCCTTCCGGAGCAAGGGCCAGGCAGCTTGATACGTGACGCGCAAGGACGTTTACTGGTAAACATTCGCTTATCTGATCTCTCTGCGGCCCAATTGCAGTCCCTTCAGGATGCCGGATGCGTGGGCACGACTGTTCACGCAGAATACCATACGATCACGGCCTACGTAGCCGTAGATGATCTTTCGAATGTTTCCGATTTGTCAGCAGTACAAAGCATCGCGGAAGAGTTGACGCCTGCTACCGGTGGGAGTTCGATCCTCACAACGACCGGAACAGGCGCTAAGTAAAGTTTCCAGTAACGCCGACGAGGGGGAAAAGCACCAACCGAATTGACGGCAATCGCCTTTTGCTTTTTATCCAGGTATATCTTCCCGCATGGACAGTGAGTCCAGGAGGGTTTGTCGGGGATATAACACCACATTATTCTACACACATTGGAGGAGAAACGATGAAGAAAGTATGGTTAACGCTCGTGGGGTGCATAATCTTGTTAGCCACGCTCGTTGGCAATGCAACGGCGCAAACTAATCTTCCCCCATCTGCAACCGGGGCAGCGGCAGTGCTATCCAAGCCCGGCGGTAAGCTGTCCTTCAGGTTGGAAGCCCTGGCGAGCTCAACCGCGCTACAGACATCCAGCGCTGAAGATCTGGCGCGCTCGCTGAGTTTGCCAGCGCAAGGGGCCGGCAGCTTGATGCGGGATGCGCAGGGGCGCTTGTTGGTAGACATTCGCATGTCCGACCTTTCTGAAGCTCAATTGCAAGCGCTTCAAAGTCTGGGGGCGCAGGTCATTCACACCAGCGATCGCTACCGGGTAGCTACGGTTCTGGTTAGCCCCGGCGACTTAACCGCCATTGCCAACCTTCCGAGCGTACAAAGCGTCATGGAAGAGCTGGCTCCCCAGGTCGGTAGCAGCCCGCAGGCGACATCGCCGCTAGTTGTGGGGGCGCCCCAGGTAACTTGTCCCCAAGGCTCCTACGTCTCGGAGGGAGATGCGCAACTGAAGGCCGACCAGGCCCGCTCCACCTACAGCCTCGATGGGAATGGCGTAAAAATCGGCATTCTGTCGGACTTTACGACCATTCCATTTATACCGGCACGCACGCCGCTGCTGATATCGCTACCGGCGATCTGCCCGGCATCGGCAACCCATGCGGACATACGACCCCGATCAATGTTTTAGACGACTCCGTTACAGATTCCGTGGAGGATGAAGGGCGAGGCATGCTGCAAATCGTACACGACCTGGCTCCGAGCGCCTCTTTGAGCTTTGCCACAGCTTTTTCAGGCTTGTTTGAGTTTGCCGATAACATCCGTGACCTGCGCAGCGCTGGCGCAGATATTATCTCAGACGATGTATACTACGCTCAAGAGCCCTTCTTTCAGGAAGGCCCGGTTAACGTTGCCATCTCTGACGTTGTCAGTTCGGGCGCGCTTTACTTTACGTCGGCAGGCAACAGCAACTTGATCGTGGGTGGAAAGAACGTTGCTTCCTACGAAGCTCCCAGCTATCGCCCCAGCGTCTGCCCAACCATAAAAAACTATCCACCCCTTGAGGGCAATTGCCACGATTTCGACCCGAGTGGAGCCGTGAATAACGGCAGCGGCTTTACCCTGGCAAACGGCGGCAGAGTGGTAGTCGATTTCCAATGGGCGGAACCCTGGTACAACGTGACGGATGATCTCGATATCTACTTGCTAGACGATGCGGGCAATATCGTCTCCGGCAGTGACTACGTCAGCCCGACCGAGCAAGTACCGTTCGAGTACTTCGGATATACCAATACTAGCGGATCCCAACAACACTACCGCATCGTGATCAACCGCTATTCCGGGAACGGAATACCACGCCTGAAGTATATATTCTTACAATCCACCTCGGGCCTGGTTAGTGTGCAGTATAACACCTCGAACGCTGGCGATATTGTGGGCCCATCCCTCTCTGGGCATAGCTCGAATAGCTCTGGGTTTAGCGTAGCCGCTGTACCCTATTCCGATTCAAATAATCCGGAAACCTACACTTCACGTGGGCCGGCAGTGCATTACTTCGGACCGGTGAAAAATTCAATCCCTGCCGCTCCGATCGCCCCCCAGACGATCCAAAAGCCCGATTTTGCTGCGACGGATGGCGGCTGTACCACTTTCTTTGGCTCTTATGATGGCTCCACGCCCTGCTATCGCTTCTACGGCACCTCGGCGGCCGCCCCCCACGCAGCGGCTGTGACTGCGTTGCTTCTGCAAAGGGCAAGCCAGTTGCATATCACGCTCACCTCAGGGCTGGCCGAGATGGTCCTGAAAGCTTCAGCGCAGCCGGTCAGCGGCGGCGATCTGAACTCGGTGGGGGCAGGATTGCTGAACGCGCTTGCGGCAGCCGGAAAGCTAGAAGATATCACCTCGGTGTATTTACCGGCAATCCTTCGTTAATCGCGCGCAGTAAAGCGGGCTAATACTCGCCAAAGACACACACCTTGCCTCTTAAAACGACATGACTTATCTTTGATTTTCGGATGAGTTATGTCTGTATTTTCTATGAAGAGGTGCTTTTCACTTCAAAGCAACAACCTCAGTGGGTGCTCGAGGGACTCGGCCAAAGCCTGCATGAAACGCCCCGCCTCGGCTCCATCCACCACGCGGTGGTCGGCGGAAATCGTGGCCTTCATGCGCGTGCCCACTTTGATCTCACCGCTCTTCTCATCCACCACGGGCACCTTCTGGGCCGCTCCCACCGCCAGGATGGCCGCTTCGGGCGGATTGATGATGGCGATGAACTCGTCCACGCCGTACATTCCCAGGTTGCTCACCGAGAGGGTCGACCCCTCGATATCGTCTGGCCTCACCTTGCCGGCCTTCGCGCGCTTGATCATCCCGCGAATCTCGGCAGACAGCAAGCGCAACGGCTTGCGGTCGGTATCCTTCGTCACGATGGTGAGCAGTCCGCCTTCCACCGGCACCGCGATCCCCACGTTGACGTGCCCGTGCCGGTGGATCTTATCACCGGCCAGTGAGGCGTTGACGTTGGGAAATTGGCGCAAGGTCAGGCCGACCGCCTTGACGATGAAGTCATTGATGGTAATTTTCTCATCCTCAGGCAGGTTGGCGTTGACTTCGGCCCGCAGGCTCACCAGTTGCTCCACGTCATAGCTGCGTGTCACGTAGAAATGCGGGAGCTGCTGCTTGGATTCGGCCATGCGCCGGCCAATGGCAGCGCGCAGCTTGCCCAAGGGGACTTCCTCATCCGGGATGATCTCTCCCGGTTCCCACAGGCTGGGGAGCGGCGCCAGGGCCGGCGCTTCCCGGGCCGCCGTTGGCGCCGGTGGGGCCGCGACGGGCGCTGCCGCCGCCGGAGCCACGGACAGGAAGGCTTCGATATCTTTCCGGACGATCCTTCCTCCCGGCCCGCTGCCGTCGATCCGCGTCAGGTCCAGGCCACGCTCCGCGGCCATGCGCCGCGCCAGCGGCGAGGCGTGCACTTCCCCTGCCGGAGCTGCGCCTTGTGTTTCGGCCCGCCCGGCGGGTTCCGCCGCTCCGGCTTTCACAGGCGCGGCTGCTTTTTCTTCAACCTTTTCCTGGGTAGGCGCGAGGGCGGCTCCGTCCCCGGGAATCTCCACTTTCTCTCCAGGCTCTCCGATGACCGCGATGGGAGCGCCAACCGGCACGACCGCGCTCTGTTCCACCAGCTCTCTGAGCACCATGCCCGTGTAAGGCGCCTCGACCTCCACCGTGGCCTTGTCCGTCTCGATCTCGGCCAATACGTCCCCCTTGGTGACCTTCTCTCCTTCCACTTTCACCCACCGCACCAGGGTGCCCTCGGCCATATCGAAGCCCAGCTTGGGCATGTTGACCGTCTCAGCCATTACAGCACCTCCTTGACCGCCTTGATCACGTCTTCCACTTGAGGCAGCGCCAGTTGCTCCAGCGAACGATTATAGGGCAACGGCACTTCTTTTTGCGCCACCCGTTGGATGGGCGCATCCACGTAATCAAAGGCTTCTTCGTAAATCCGCGAGGCCACTTCCGAGCCTACTCCAAACGAGCGCCAGCCTTCTTCCACGACTACGGCGCGATTGGTCTTGCGGAAGGATTCCAGCACGGGCGCCATATCCAGCGGGCGCAACGTGCGCAAATCCACGATCTCGGCTTCGACGCCCTCTTTAGCGAGCTGCTCGGCTGCCTTGAGCGACGTCTCCAGCATCTTGCTATACGTGATGATGGTCACGTCTCGCCCGGGCCGCTGCACGATGGACTTGCCGATCTCCTCGACGTAATCGCCCTCGGGCACTTCTCCACGCGACTGGTATAAAGTGGCGTGCTCGATAAACAGCACCGGGTCGTTCGTGCGGATGGACGCCTTGAGCAGGCCCTTGGCGTCCTTGGGCGTTCCCGGAGCAACTACTTTCAGCCCGGGGAAGTGGGCAAAGATCGCGTCCGGCGTCTGCGAGTGCGTGGCGGCCAGTTGCCGCCCGCCGCCGCTGACCGCCCGGATGACCAGCGGCAGCACCATCTGCCCACCGAACATGTAATGCAGCTTCGCCGCCTCATTGACGATGTGATCCATGGCAGAGAAGGCGAAGTTGATCGTCATCAATTCCGCGACGGGCCGCAGGCCGGTTAAGGCCGCGCCGATCCCGCCGCCCACAATCGCCGCTTCCGAAATGGGAGTATCCCGGACGCGTTTGGCGCCAAAGTGATCGTAAAACCCTTTGGTAACAGCATAAGTACCTCCCCAAACGCCGACTTCCTCCCCCATAATAAAGACGTTCGGATCTCTTTCCATCTCTTCCCACAATGCCTGGGAAATGGCTTCACGCATGGTAATTCGGGACATAACGACCTCTTTATTCTCTGCAATTATGGCTCGACATAAATATTATCGAAAAGCTCTTCTGGCGCCGGCTCGGGGCTGGATTCGGCGAATTGCACTGCTTCTTCAATCTCCGTAGCGGCTTGCTGGTCCAGCTGGTTCAGCTCGTCCTCGCCAGCGACCTTCTTCTCGGCCAGGTAGCGCCGGTAGATGCCGATGGGGTCGTTCTCTTCCCAATGGCGTACTTCTTCCCGTCCGCGATAGCGTTCCGGGTCGCCCATGGAATGGCCGCGGTAGCGGTAGGTCATCGCTTCCAGGAAATAAGGGCCGCCGCCATTGCGCACCGTCTCCAGGATGTCCAGGGCCGCCTCGCGCACCTCCATGATATTCATGCCGTCCACGCGCTGGTTGGGGATGCCATATCCTTCTGCCTTCTGACGGATCTCCGAGACTGCCGAAGCGCGGTCTACCGCCGTGCCCATCCCGTATTGGTTGTTCTCGCACACCCACAGCACGGGCAGATTCCACACTTTCGAGAGGTTCACCGCCTCGTGGAAGTAACCGATATTGGTCGCGCCGTCTCCGAACATGCAAATCGTGACGGCTTTATTGTCTCGATAGGCGTCGCCCAACGCCAGGCCGGAAGCCAGAGGCAGATGCGAGCCCACGATAGCGTGCCCACCCCAGTAATTCTTATGGACGTCTGCCATGTGCATGGAGCCGCCCCTGCCTTTAGAACATCCCGTCTTTTTCCCAAGCAGCTCGGCCATGACGGTCTTGCTCTCGATCCCACAGTTGATTGCCACACCGTGGTCCCGATAAGCCGTGATGACGCGATCCTCAGGCCGGCGGGCAGAGATCAGGCCGGTGCTGACGGCCTCTTGCCCTATGTATAGATGTAAAAAGCCACCGATTTTACCTTCCTGGTAAAGCTCGGCAGCCCGCTCTTCCAGATGGCGAATGACTACCATCTGGCAATAAAGATCCAGATATTCGCTCTTCTCCATTTTAGGAGTCCCTCCTTGTTGATAATCAGCCTCTACAAAACAAAACCGGAAGATTTCCGGGTCCGTTATCCGCGATTAAGGATAATGTTCACAATTAACAGAAAAATTATACCAGAAACCTAAAAATAATCAAATTCGGAGCAACAATATAGGAAAAGTCCACCGGAGCAAAACTCCGGTGGACTGAACCCTACGAAAAAAGACGATCTGGCTTACGCCTTGTCGTCGCGGTGCTTCAGGGCCGCATGGGCAGCCGCCAGGCGGGCGACAGGCACGCGGAAGGGCGAGCAGCTCACGTAGTTCTGGCCGATCATGTGGCAGAACTCGATGGAAGCCGGGTCGCCGCCGTGCTCGCCGCAGATACCCACTTCCAGCTCGGGGCGAGCGGCACGGCCTTCTTCCACCGCCATGCGCATGAGCTTGCCAACCCCGTCCCGATCCAGGGTCTGGAAGGGGTTCTTCGCCAGGATGCCTTCCTCTACGTACTTGATCAGGAAGTTGCGCTCGGCGTCGTCACGGCTATAGCCAAAGGTCATCTGAGTCAGGTCGTTGGTGCCGAAGGAAAAGAACTCGGCCACCTTGGCGATCTCGCCGGCGGTGACGGCTGCGCGTGGGATTTCGATCATGGTGCCGAACTTGTAGGGGAAGGAACCACCCTTCTCTTCCATGACCTGCTTGGCGATCTTCTCGAGGCGCGGCTGGATCCATTCCAATTCCTTTACCGTGCCGGTCAAGGGGATCATGACCTCGGGCCTCACCACCACGCCCTTCTTCGTCTCGTCGGCCGCCGCTTCGAAAATGGCGCGTACCTGCATCTCGACGATCTCGGGCATATAAATAGAGAGGCGTACACCACGCAGCCCCATCATCGGGTTGGACTCGTGCAAGCCCTCCACCGCTTTGAGCACCTTCTCCAGATCACCGATCTCTTTGCTATCGCCCTTGCCCAAGACGTAGCCAGCCATATTCTGGATACGCTGGGTATAGATCTTCTCTTGCAACGACTCGGCCGAAGGCAGGAACTCGTGCAGCGGCGGGTCGATCAGGCGGATGATCACGGGATAGCCGTTCATGGCCTCGAACAGGCCCGCGAAGTCGCTGCGCTGGAACGGCAACAGCTCGTCCAGGGCAGCTTTGCGGTCTTCGTGCGTCTCTGCCAGGATCATACGTTGAACGATGGGCAGGCGCTCCTGCTCGAAGAACATGTGCTCAGTACGGCACAGGCCGATGCCCACGGCGCCATAAGAGCGAGCGCGGCGGGCGTCTTTAGGATAGTCAGAATTCGCCCAAACCATCAAGCCGCGCGTCGGATTGCCGTTCTTGTCCTTGCGGATCCCCGGCTGCGCGCAAATTTCATCGGCCCAACCCAACAGAGTGAGCAAGTCGCTCTGCTCCTCCAGGGAAGGAGCCGTAAGATTGAGCTTGCCCAGATAGACCTCACCGCTGGTGCCATCCACCGAAATCCAATCGCCTTCCTGGACGACGACTTCGTTGCATTCCATCAGGCGGTGATCCATGTCGATTTTGACCGTGGAAGCTCCCACCACGCACGGGACGCCAAACTGGCGCGCCACGACTGCCGCGTGAGATGTTGCTCCGCCTTCACTGGTGAGAATGCCCTTGGCCGCCAGCATGCCGTGCACGTCGTCTGGCTTGGTGAAGGGACGCACCATGATCACGTCTTGCTTGGCTTCCTTGGCCATGCGCTCGGCGGTATCGGCGTCGAAGTAGATCTGCCCGACGGCCGCACCGGGCGAGGCGTTCACACCGCTGGCATAGAAGCGCCCGTCTTTCTTGGCCTGAGACTTGGTGCTGGCGTCGAATTGGGGGTGCAGCAGCGTATCGACCTGATCGGAGGTCACCCGCAGGACGGCCTCTTCCTTGCTGATCAGGCCCTCAGTCACCATATCTACCGCGACCTTCACAGCCGCCCGCGCAGTGCGCTTCCCATTGCGCGTCTGGAGCATCCACAGCCGTTTACGCTCGATGGTGAACTCCATGTCCTGCATGTCACGATAGTGGTCCTCCAGCTTGTGGGTGATTTCCACGAATTGCTTGTAAGCCTCGGGCATATCTTTCTGCAGGTTTACGATCTTTTCGGTGTTGCGAATGCCGGCTACGACGTCTTCACCCTGTGCATTCAGCAAGTAATCGCCGTACAGCATTTTTTCGCCGGTAGCCGGATCGCGGGTAAAAGCCACGCCTGTGCCAGAGTCGTAACCCATGTTGCCAAACACCATGGTAACGATGCTGACAGCCGTCCCCAACGTATCGGAGATGTTTGTAGCGCGGCGGTAATCCACGGCGCGCTTGCCGTTCCAGGACTTGAAGACCGCTTCAGTCGCAAGCCGCAATTGCTCCAGGGGATCCTGGGGGAAATCGAAACCCTTGTTCTTACGCACGACCACTTTGAATTTTTCGGTTAATTCTTTCAGATCCTCGGCCTTCAGGTCCGTATCGGATTTGGCCCCCTTCTCTGCCTTGAAATCCTTGAGAACATCTTCAAAAGCCTCATCATGGATGCCCAATACCACCGACCCAAACATTTGGATCAGGCGGCGATAGGCGTCGTAGACGAAGCGCTCGTTGTTGGTCAGCTTGACCATGCCCTTAGCCGTCTCGTCGTTGAGGCCGATGTTCAGCACGGTGTCCATCATCCCCGGCATGGAGAATTTTGCGCCCGAGCGGCAGGAGACCAGCAGAGGATTGGAGGCATCGCCGAACTTCTTACCGGCCTTTTTCTCCACTTCGCGGAGGTCATCCAGGGCCTGCTCCCACATGCCTTCGGGGAACTTGCCACTGGCGGAATAGGCGTTGCATGCTTCGGTCGTGATGGTATATCCGGGTGGAACCGGCACGCCAATGCGGGCCATATCGGCCAGGTTGGCGCCCTTGCCGCCCAACAGACCGCGAACGTTTTCCCAATCGCCGCCCACATAAGCCTCGGCATCTTTGATCTCATCAAACAGATACACCCATTTTTTGTCTGCCATACTTCCTCCTGGAAAATTAATAGATTGCTGATTTTTTGCGCTCAACGATGTAGTCGAAGCGTAACCTGTTCTGAAGGGTTCCAAATATGGAATTCTACCATAAAAGCCGGGGGATAGACTCGAAATCCGGGAACCAGGCCGTGAATTTATCTCAAATCCCCGTCAGGAGCCTCAAATTCATTTGTAAGCAGTTTGCAAGGTAAATTGACAGGCGGATGTAGCATAATAGGGTGGCAAACAATTTTATTGGGAGGCGGAATGAAAATACTGGTCATTGATGATGACCCTGCGATGACCGAGTTGCTTAAGCTCTTGCTGCAATCCGCTGCATCGAAAGTGCTCACAGCTAACTCCGGCGCCGAGGGTGTCGCCCTAGCCAGACAGTATATTCCCGATATCGTTATCCTTGACTTAATGATGCCAGAGATGGATGGTTGGCAGGTGTGTCAGCAGATCAGACAGTTCAGCAAGGTACCTATCCTGATTCTCTCTGCGTTGGATAATCCCGGCATGGTCGCTCGTGCGTTGGATATGGGCGCCGACGATTATTTGATCAAGCCGGTGCCGAGCAGCGTGCTCCTCGCCCACATCCGCAACCTGGTGCGCCGCACCACCGCCAATACAGATATTCAGTTCAAATCACTCACCGAATAACGCCACCAACCGGAACTTGGGGGTAAAATACATGTAAATTTCCCGGAGGTGCCCGAAAGTGCAAACCTGCTCCCGATGTCACGCCCAATCCCCCGATACCGCCACGACTTGCGTCTCTTGCCACGTTAATTTAAGTGAGTTTTCTGAAACTGCGGCGGCTCTGAAGAATTACCAATCCAACCCACGTATCCAATTCGTACGCATCTCCATAGCCGGCGACGCCTGCCCGGCCTGCCAGGAAGCCCAGGGCACCTACCCCAAAGAAGCCGTCCCTATCTTGCCCGTCGAGGGCTGCTCCGACGAGCTGGGCTGCCGCTGCTTCTACGCCCCGGTGCTGGAATTACTTTACCCGTAACCTGGCTCTCATTGAGACTCCCCTTCCACTTTTGCGACCAGTTGGAGCACAGCGCCGGCCACCAGGCCGGGCTGCTCCATCATCGGCAGGTGGCCCGCGCCCGGCGCTTCGACATACGTGGCGTTGGGCAACAGGTCCAGCATCTCACGTGACCTCTCTATCGGAATAAGCCCGTCTGCCCCGCCGGCGATGACGATCGCCGGAAACGGGAGGCCCGGCAAGGATGGCCGCGAATCGTCCCTTTCGGCCATGCCTTTTAACGAGCCTGCCACCCCCACCGCCGAAGCCGTCAGGATCAAAGCGCGCACAGAGCCGGCCAGGGCGGCGTCCCGGGTCAGCCTGGGCGCCATCGAGTTGGCCACTACCTGCACCCCCTTTTGCAGGACTTCAGCGGCTTCAGCGTAACGGCCTGCCTTTCTCTCCTCCGTATCCGGCGCCGCGTGAGAGGCGACCAGCCCCAACGCGGAGATTCTCCCCGGATAGGCTCGCGCGAAAGCCAGGCTGACGTACCCGCCCATCGAATGGCCGACCAGGATGGCCCGCTCGATTCCGAGGTGATCCAGCAAAGCGCGCACGTCTGAGGCCATCAGGCTCATCGAGTAGACCCCTTGCGGGGCATCCGAGCGGCCCCACCCGCGCAGATCGGGGGTGAGCACGCGCGCGTGCTCCTTCAAGATGCTCGTAACCGCGTCCCAAATCGTGTGATCCAGCGGAAAGCCGTGGATCAACACGACCGGCGTTCCCTGTCCCTGGTCTTCGAAATAAATGTGGATCCCGTTGATTGGGGCTTTCATCCTGCCTCCTCGATCCCGTGCGGCTTTCGCTGTTCCCGGGCAAGCGCCAGGGCTTCGTCGCGGTCGTGCACCTGGCCGGTGGCCTGCGCCTCACGAACCGCCTCCAAAAGCCCACCGATCTCCGGGCCGGGAGCCATTCCCAGCTCTCTTTTCAGGTCGTCCCCGTTGATCAGGGCCGCCGGGCGCACACTCTCCGCCGGCTTCTCCCACCAGGCTTCGAGCAAAGCGTGAACCACGTCCAGGTAGGCGGCCCAATCTGCCTGCTCGATCGTGTCCCCATAGGTCGCCAGCATATCCGCCAGGGAGAGCAGACATACGTCTACGCCGGCTTCCCCGCTATCCCGGAAGAAGCGGTAGATCGCCCGCCGGGTTGGGGCCTGGCCCAATTGCGCTAACCCATGCACGCGCATGTGCTGGCGAACGATGGCCTCCAGCCGTTCTGTCTCTGCTTTGCTCAACATCAACGCGCGGCTGCGCGCCGCGATCATCTCGGCGCCCAACTGCTCGTGGCCCAGGGCGCGGATTCTGCCGTCCTCCTCCACCTGGCGAGCAACAGGCTTGGCCGCGTCATGATATAGCGCCGCGAAAAAGAGCAGCCCGCGCAGGGATCGATTGGGGTTCAGCCCTTCCCTCAGGTGATGAGAAATTTGCCACTGGAAATGCCCCAATTTCGCCACCAGCAACCCGCTCAGCGGGTCGGCGGCAGCATTCGGCAGATCACCTTGCTCCAGGGTAGAGAAAACCACTTCCAGCTTGCGCAGCGCCATGAGCGTGTGCTCCCAAACGTCCGCTACGTGCGGCGGCGACTGGGTCACCCCTTTCAGGCTCGCGAGCTCCGGCAACAGATAGGGAAAGACGCCCAACATTTCCAGGGCGCGCACGGCGGAGGCGGGCTGCGCCCCTTCCAGGATGCGGAAAAGCTCGTCGCGGCAGCGCTCCGGCGAGATATCCTGCAGCGAGCCCACCGACTGGCGCATCCACGTCTTCGTCTCCCGCGTCAGGCGATAAGCGTGGGCTGCCGCCAGGCGGATGCCCCTCAAGATGCGCACCGGGTCTTCCTGCATGGCTCCAGGAGAACAGGCGCGTAAGCGCCCTGCGCTGAGGTCTACCGCCCCTCCCAAGGGGTCCAGGAGCTGCTGGGGGCTGCGCGTATCGACCGCCATGGCATTGATGGAAAAGTCCCGGCTGCGCAGGTCGTCCTCGATAGTTTCACCGCGCAGGACGGCGAAATCCAGGGTGTAATGGGATTGGTCGTCGTAAGCCAGCACCACCCGGCCAGTGTTGCGCTCATCGTCCAGGAGGAAGAAGGCTCCGCCCAATTCATTGGCCACGCGGCGGGCCAGGCGCGCAGGGTTTCCGGCCAGGGCAAAATCGAGGTCGTGCGCCGGCCGGCTCGAGAGCGCGTCCCGGACGGCTCCCCCTACCAGGTAAACCGTCTGGTTGGCGGGCAGGATGGCCCGGATTCTCTCGAATAGATCGGGGTAAATCAAGGGGTTGGGCGTGGGGACGTATACGATGCGCGGGGTTTCCTTGTGACGTGAAGAAGCGGCCGCCTGCTGTGCCTGGTGAGGCGTGCCTCCCTGCCCGACCAGGCGCCCGCCAATACAAGCGATCCATCGCCCGGCGTAATTCTTCCATTCCTCGGGCAAGTTATCGTAATCCAGTCTACTTCCTCCCTCGTCCATCCTCTCAGGGTGCAGCGCCGTCCGGCATGGATTGCTGCTCGGATTGGTACTTCTCCAGATCCACAACTCCGATGAAAGGCAGGTTGCGGTAGTACTCATCGATGTCCAGGCCGTAGCCGAACACGAACTTATTGGGGATAGAAAATCCCCGGTAGCGAATGGGCACCTCGACCTCTCTGCGCTCGGCCTTATCCAGCAACGTGCACACACAAAGCGTCTTAGGGTGACGGGTGGTCAGAAAATCCAGCACAGACGCGATCGTGTGCCCACTGTCGATGATATCTTCCACCAGCATCACGTTGCGGTTACCCACGTCTGTGTTCAAATCTAGTGTAATGCGCACCTTGCCGCTGGATTGCCTTCCGCCAATGCCGTAGGACGAGACCGCCATAAAATCGACCGCCACGGGAGGGTGAATGTGGCGCATCAGGTCGGTCAGGAACATCACTCCCCCGCGCAAGATGCAGATCAGAAGCAGCTCTTGATCCGCGTAATCTCGGCTGATCTCGGCCCCCAGCTCGGCGATGCGATTCTGCAGGGTGTCTTCCGGGATCAATACCTCGCTCAGGAATTCGTTGTAATCTCTCATGTCACACTCTCTAATCTCTCGGCACCTGGTGGTGAATGCGGCAGCGAGCCTCGTAGAGCTCAGAAGCGCCCACGATCACGATGGGGTCGTGGTAATGGGCCGGGTGGCCGTTCACCAGGCGTTGGGTGCGACAGGCCGGCTCTCCACACACCATGCAGATCGCCTGGTATTTGTCTACCTTCTCCGCTTCCGCCATCAAGATCGGCATCATTCCGAAAGGCTCTCCGCGGAAATCGGTGTCCAGTCCGGCCACAATGACGCGCAGCCCGCGCCCCGCCAGCCTCTGCACGATCGAGACGATCTCATCGTCAAAGAATTGGGCCTCATCGATGCCGATGACGGTCGTCTCCGGCTGAAGATTCGTCAATATCTCGGCGGCTTTTTGGATAGGCATCGCGTCGAAATCACTGCCGGCGTGCGAGGTTACTTTTTGGATGTCATACCGGTTATCGATGGCAGGCTTGAACACCTGCACTTTTTGTCTGGCAATGGTGGCGCGCCGTAAGCGGCGGATGAGCTCATCGGTCTTGCCGCTGAACATCGATCCACAGACTACTTCGACGATGCCTGAATGATGGACCATGAAAAAACCTCACAGGTGTGGATTTATAGCGAACAGGCAGATGCGGGTGCATCTGCCTGTTAAGTTTACTGAGTTAATCCCTGCCTGGCAAGGATCAAACTGCGATTTCCTCCGCCGCAGCCGGAAGGTTATAGCCCAACTGGCGCAGCTTCTTCTTCAAGTCGATCAGGGATTTCCGTCCGAAGCCGTCCACTGCCAGCAGGCTGGCTTCGCCCTCAGACAGCTTGGCCAGTACCTGGCCGACGTTGGTGAGGCCGGCTTTGGCCAGCGCCTCGGTAGGGCGGGTGCCCAGGGAAAGCTCTTCGATGGCGCGATTGGGAGAAGTACGCGCGTCGTCCCGCGCCTTTTGCTCGTCCACGTAACTCTGGCGGGCCTGGAGCTTCTTGTAGAAACGATCTACCTGGCCTTCGACGTCGATGAGACGCGCCTGCTGGCCGGTGAAAAAGGGATGACAGTTCGAGCAAACTTCTGTGTGGATCACTTTCTTGGTAGAACCGGTGGTCCAGGTGTTCCCACACGCGCAAATAACCGTGGCATCCGTATAATAAGTGGGATGGATATCTTTCTTCATGGCGTTATACCAATCCTTTCATCATGAGTGAGAGCAACACCCGCCGTGGCCAGACCAACCAGCCAGGCTGTCTCTTCCCACTCGAAATTTCAAGCAGCTTCTGCCGGCATTACATTGACACGCTTGCGGCCATTCGGCAAGGTTTCATAGACCACGATGCCCTCGGCAATCGCGAAGAGAGTATCATCTGTGCCGATGTCCACGTTTGTACCGGGCTTAATGTGCGTCCCGCGTTGGCGCACCAGAATGTTGCCGGACAGAACGTGCTCTCCTGCGTATTTCTTGACGCCCAAGCGCTGTGAATTGCTGTCGCGACCGTTACGAGTAGAACCACCACCTTTTTTATGCGCCATTTTTCCTTACTCCAGAGTGATAGAATCAATCTTTAAGCGGGTGTACTGTTGACGATGGCCGGTCTTCACACGGTAACGCTTTTTGGGGCGATACTTGAAGACTACAATTTTGGGGCCTTTGCTGTGATCCACGACGGTTGTATGAACCACGGCACCCTTCACATCGGGCGTACCTACCGAAACGTCCTCTTCGTTTGCCAGCAAGAGCACGGTCTGGATGTCGACTTGCTCGCCGGCTTCCACATTCAGGCGGTCTACTTCGATGATCCCGCCCTCGACGGCTTTATATTGCTTGCCGCCACTTTCTACAATGGCATACTTCATTCTCATTCTCCAATCTTCACTTCGCCGCAATCCCTGCGCGAACTCACGCCCGGCTGCGGGGAAGTTGGGGATACATATTGAAGCCCCAGCGCATTCCTGCCGGGGCAAGGTGAGACGTACATTATACCGACAGAGGCACAGTCTGTCAACAGTTAAACCCTATTTTATTTGTTAATTTATTGATAGATATTCGTTAGCGGGCTTATTTGCGCAGTTTTCTGGCGTCGCCATCTCAAATCGTCACCCCAATTGCGTCCAGGTGCTCGAGGAAGGCCAGGGCGTAACGCCGGCTGGTATCGAAATAGTCCCGGAAGGCGGCCACACTCAGCGTGCCTTCCGTCTCCAGGTGGCGGCGGACTTCATTCAGCATGTGCTCGTAATCCTCCCGCCGAAAGACCACCTCCGGCGAGACGGCCACCATTTGTTGCGCGTCAACCAGGGCGTTGAAGACCTCCCCCCAAGCGCTTGCTGGCATTCCTTGATCGCCGGCGGTGAATAGGGAGAGCGCGCAAATCGTTCCAGCAATTCGTCCACCTGCGCCTGCTGTTGAGGACTGAAGCGCACGCGGAACTCAGGGGTCTGGAGGAACGCCCCCGCCTCGGCCAGAATCCCCGTGGAGACACACTTGCCCAAGAAAGCGTTGAAGGCGTGCGTGGCCAATCCCAGGCGGCTTTTCAATTCCTCGCGGGGAATCCCCTTGCGCAACGGATAATTGCGCTGGTAAGTCTGCACGATCTGGAGCGCCCGGCCGGAATCGGCGCCCCATTGCTGTTGGGAGACGATCAACAGGCGGCTGCTCTGTGGGCGGCTCCAGTCGCCTTCTTCCAGGAATAACGCCTGACCGCTCTCGATTAGCTCAGAGAGCGCCTGGGCGGCCTGCTCTGCGCCCAATTGCGCCTGCGCGACCGCCTCTCGCACGGCGACGATGCCAGACGCCAGGATTGCCTGCATCAATATTTCCGAAGGAGCGCCTCTCGTCAAAGCTTCCAGCTCCTGAAGGACTTCTGGCGAAAAGCGCTTGTGCCGCTCGCCCGGTTGGGGGTTCACGATCACCCCTCCACCCAGCGTTTCACCCGGAGAAGGCCGCCTGAGAATATAGCGATCACCACGCACAGCGACCACCAACTCGCGCAGCTCGAGCTGTAGCCAACCGCTCTCCCCGGCCTGTAGCTCCTCGCTGCCCAATACCCTCACCCGCGCCACCTCCTCAGAAGCGCCGATAAAAAGCTTTACTTCACTGTTATGTTTGAGCGGAGCGGCCGCGTCTGGCAGCAGACGGAAGCTCACGTCTAACCAACGCGTGGCTCGATAGGTATTGGGAAGGCTGATGACGTCCCCGCGCTTGACCCCTTCGAGGTCCACACCCGCCAGGTTGACCGCCGTCCGGCTGCCGGGGACGGCCACCTCTTCCTTCTGCCGGTGGGTTTGCAGGCCCCGTACGCGCCCACGTTGCCCGCCGGGCAGTATCTCGATCTCGTCGCCCAGGTGCAAGCGCCCATCCGCCAGCGTGCCGGTAACCACCGTCCCGAATCCGGGCATCGTGAAGACCCGGTCCACCGGCAGGCGCGGGCGATGCAAATCCAACCTTTCCGGGCTTCGCTCCAGCACTGCGCTCAGCGCCTGAAGCAGCTCCTCCAGGCCCTGCCGGGTGCGAGCGGATACGCGCACCAGGGGAGCATTCTCCAGAGACGTGCCCCGCAACGCCTGATGGATATCCGCTTCGACCAAATCCAGCCATTCCGGGTCGTCCACCAGGTCGATCTTGGTCATGGCCACCACACCGCTTTGGACTTGCAGCAGGTCCAGGATGGCCAGGTGCTCGCGGGTCTGGGGCATGATGCCCTCATCGGCGGCAATCACGAACAAGGCGGCATCGATTCCCCCCACGCCTGCCAGCATATTCTCGATGAAATCCCGGTGCCCCGGCACGTCCACAATGCCGACCGTTTCGCCATCCGGCAGGGTCAGCCAGCCGAAGCCCAGGTCGATGGTCATCTCGCGCGCGCGTTCTTCCTTCAAGCGGTCCGGGTGGACGCCGGTCAACGCGGCAATCAGCGTGGATTTTCCATGATCCACATGCCCCGCTGTTCCAATCACGCGCATGGGGGTTTCTTTCTCCAATCCTTGTGGCAATTGGGAAGCGACTATCTGGCTCTGCCGAAGACCTTTTCGTAAGCCGACATCCATTCGTGGGCCAGCCCCAACATGGATTGGAGGCGCTTCTCCGTCTCATCGGTAATCTGGTGAAGCATGTCCTGCATTTCTTGCGACAGGTCTTCGAGGGTTACGAAGCGGTTTTCATACTTGTCGAACTGGCGACTCACTTCGCGCGCCTGCTCTTCTTGCGCCAGGGTATAGTTCGTCCAACGTTTCTGATCGTCGGCCTTGAAGGTAACCCACTCCTGGCGGAAACGATCTTCCGTCAGGCGCTGCATCTCTGTGATCTCGTTGATGCGCCGCTCGATGCGCGTGGTGACATCATCCAGCGCTTCTTGCGAGCGCTTCACCGAACGGTTGGTCGCATCCAGA
The DNA here is from genome assembly GCA_963702935.1 of uncultured Chloroflexia bacterium. Lineage (GTDB taxonomy): Bacteria > Chloroflexota > Anaerolineae > Anaerolineales > Anaerolineaceae > DAOTWA01. The sequence continues at coordinate 3,488,246 of OY969772.1, read as the reverse complement.
GACTGCAACTGCGAGTCCAGGTTGACGGCCTGCTTTTCCACCGTATCGAAACGCACCTGCCATTCCTTCCAGGTACGCTCGCGCTCGACTTGAAGGAGCGTTTGCTTTTCCAGGAAGGCCGTCTGCGCCTGGCGGCGCTCGCTTTCGGCTGCCAGCAGCTCGTTCAAGCGCGTCTCGAATTTGCGTACCGAATCGGTGGTCAAATCCACCTTGCCGCGCTGTTCGTCCGCCCGCTTGCGCAAGGCGGAGACCTCGCCCTGCAAATCCGTCAGGCGCTTGGCGTCCTGCCGGCGCCCCTCTTCGAGCAGGCGGATAGCGCGCTTATATTCTTCCTCGTACTGGCGAACCTCGACAACCTTCTGCTCCAGCTCCTCGATCAGGCGCCCAAGCCGGAATTCCTCTTCCATGCGAGCTTGCACGCCCTTTTTCAGGTCTGGGATGGGATCGAGTCCCTTGCGGATATCGCCAATATCCTTGTTGATCCCCTCGAATTCAAGACGGCGCACCTTGTCCGTCTCCCTTTCGTGATCCACGCGTTGCTTTTCGATAGCCTCGATGCCGCGGTTGAAATCGACGCGGATCTGCACCATAGAAGCTTCGAACTGGTCCAGGCGCGCCAAAAGCGTCCCCTGGCGGGTAATCTCGCTGCCGAGCTCTTTTACCTGTTGGGTAACACCTGGCAAGCTACCCTCCAGCCTGACCAACCGATCCTCCAGGGTCGCGATGGTTATCTTATCTTTGCGCCGCTCGTCGTCGAGCCACTCGAGGCGTTTTAAGATCTGTTCTTGTTCCATCGGTTCAATTCCTTTTTCGTATGAAGGGTAGTTTCAAAGATTATACCATTCAGCAAGCATTCGGAAACTCGGCTGAAAGCGCTGGCGGTTGAAACCACATCTGTCAAGAACACGAAGCCGACCGCCGTCGGCTGGTTTTCAGTCCACGCAGGTGGACTTCGTGATTTTTGTAGCCGAGATTTCAATCTCCAGGGCAGTTACCCAACGCTCTCCATTCAGAACAAATGGCTGAAAGCCTGCAAAAGCCCCAGCAGCCTGGGGAGGAAAAGCTGCGGAAAGATGCCGATCAACACCAGCGCGACGCTTCCGGCCCCTAACAAAATGGCCTGCGTCGAGCCTTCCGGCTCAGGCTCGCTTTCCTGGGCAGCGGGAGAGGCAAACACGGCCAGGGCGCGCAGGCCCCCCGCCAGCACCCCCAGGGTACCCATCAGATCCCAGAAGGCAAGCAAGCTGTTTTGCTGCGCGACGCCCTCGAGCAGCGCCTGTCTCAACGGGAAGCTGGCCAGGAATGGCAGGCCCGCCAGCGAAAACGCGGCCAACAGCAGACTGACGCTGGCTACCGGCATGTGAAACAAAAGCCCGCGAACTGCCCCGAATTGCAGCGAGCCTACTCTCTGGCGGATGACGGAAAGCGCCAGCGCCCACACTCCCAAGGCCAATATGCGCGGCAAGAACTGCATGGCGAAGATATCAAAACCGGTTTGATTTCCCAGGCCCATCGCCAGCAAGGAAAGCCCGGTTTCGATGATCACCGCATAGCCCAACATGCGCCCCAGGTGCGTCTGGAAAGCCGCCCAAATTCCGCCGGTGATGACCATCAGCGTGCCGGTCAGGAGCATGACCGTGAAGACTTCCTGCGAGCTGCGCAGCCAGGCGTAGCTGTCAAGGAAATCCAGGCCGAACATCAGCGCGATGGTAGGCACCATGACGAAGATGAAGCCGGCCACGTAAGGATGGGCCTGTTCGGAGAGCATGGGGATCCAGGTATAGAACGGAAAGACCGCCAGCAGAAAAGCGAAACCAAACCCAAGCAAGATCTCCGAGCGAATGATGAGCGCCGGGTCGGCAGGCCCCGTTTCGAGGCCGGAAAGCATCCAGCCCGTAAACAAGATGAACGGCATGGCCAGGGTCTGCAAGATCAGATAACGCAGCGTCCCTTTCCCCACCGGCTCGCCGGGAGGCGAAAGGATGGGGATGCTCAACAACACGGCAATCTCGATGAGGAGCGCCGCATACAAGAAAGGCTCCACGGCCAGGGCCGCCACCAGGAAGGCCGCCATCCCCAGGCCCAGAGGGACGAACAGGCGGTTGCTGCCTGCTCCCAGGGCGCCGATGAACCAGAAGGCGACCAGCAGGTAGAACAAAACCAGGAAAGCGCCTTCAGGCGAGCCGATCACCAGCCTGCGGCCCAGCACATTCAACGTATCCGCCACCTTAAACGACCAGGGGCCGATATCGATAGGGGTATCGATGGGAAGCTGCCAGGCCAGTCCGGCCAGTAGCAAAGCAGTCAGCGCCCCGGCGACGATCACCAGGCGCTCGTGGTCTCGCACCAGGTACAAGCCCAACGCCACGACTGCGGGGAAGATGACCCAGATCAACGGGGAGCTCATAGGCGTTCTCCTTCGCCCGGCGCAGAGATCAGGTAAGCTCCCACCAGAGCCAGGCCCAGGGTCACCGCCGAAAGCAACCCGGCCACCAGCAGCGATATTTCTACCGCCGCATACAGGATCTCAAAACCGGTCAGCACGGTCAGCAGGCCCAGGATGACGCGGAAGGGCCGCGCGGTCGTTCCGAGCTGGAGGAGGCCCATACCGATCAAGGTCAGGCTCCCCCAAACCCGAGCCACGCTCACGTCCGGGAGGAATTCCGCGATCAATGGGGACACCGAGAAAATGACCAGCAAGACCAGCGCCGCCGCCAGGATGCGGAACAACCGCCCGGCCGGCCAGGAATGTTCCAGAGGAGGCTCGACCGTTCCGGCCTGGGTAAGCGCTAAAGCCGCGCCTGCCATCCACCCCACCACTACCTTCGTCAACGCCATCCCTACCGGCCAGTAAGCCAACACCAGGATGAAAGCGCCGATATATTGCACCGCTAGAGCAAGGATCGCCCATCGCCATTCGCGGCTCAACAGCAGGGTGAAGGACGTGCCCAGCAACAGGATAAAGGCCAACAAACCGGCTAAATCGGACATCAGGGCGCGACCCCTTCCTGGAGCACGGTCAATAGCAATACCAACAGGAGCAGCACCCACAGAATGCCGCCGTCGCCCTCCAGGATATTCGTCAACAGCGCGATCAGCCGGCCAATCCAGCGGTAAAGCACCCACAGGATGCGGTAAATCCAATCCAGACGGAAGAAAGAAGCCAGGCCGTTCAGGAAATTACGGGCCAGCGGGCTAAACCAGCCTCGGGAGAACAAGCTCACTCCGGTCGCTTCGGATGGCCTTCGCAGCACGACCAGTGAAAGCAGTACCACCAGGAGCATAGCGGCCAGGGGCGCCCACCATATCCCCATGGTGCGCGAACCCGGCCACCCAAACAGTCCCAGGAAAATGTGGGTTGCCGGCAAGAGCAGCAGGCCGATTGGATAGATCACCTGCACCCAGCGTTCCATCACCGGAGGATTGTCTACGCTCAGCCTCAGGCTGTGGCGCAAGAACCCTAACACCATCAAGGCCTGCGACAGGATAAAGAGCGCGCTCCACCCCGTATAGGAGCCGGCGACCAGGCCCTGCCAACCGCTGGCCGAAGGCGAAAAAGGCAGGCCCGCCAGGCCCCAAAGGGACAACAAGGGCAGGAACAGGAAACGCCTGGCCCGAACGGTGTGCAAGGAAAGCATCCCACCCACCAGCAACAGAGCCACGCCCCAGGTGGTGCTGGCGGCCGGATTCCCGTCGATCGCGCTGGCCACGGCCAGCGCCGACATGCCCACCAGCCAGTAAGGCCGGCCACTAAACTCATCCTTCGCCCCCACCCAGGCCACCCCTCCGTACAGACCGGCCAGGGCGGTAAAGCCCAGCAAATAAGGCATCCAGGCCGCCGGGGCCACAGCGGCCGGCAGCCTGCCCAACAACACCAGACCGGAAGCCGCCGGCACCAGCCGCAGCACAGTTCCCAGGCCGCGCCGCAAGGGAAGCTCCTCGGGGAGCGACAGATTCAAGGGCAAGACCCCCAGGCGCAAACCAGCGCCCAATAACAGGTAGACGCCGACCCGCGGATCGATATTCCCGAGGTCCAGGGGGGTGCCCAAAGAACGGCTGGCCAGCATGGCCCACAAGACCACCACGATGGCGATGATGCGCACCGAAAAAGTCAGCACGATGCGATTGCTCAGCCTGCGCTCAGGAAGCTGAGTGATGGAAATGGTCAGATCAAACAAGTCGATGGCTACCCAGGTCATCAGCAAAGTGACCAGGTTGGCCGCCATAACGCTGAGCAATCCCAGGGAGACCATGATCAGGCTGCCCGACCAGGCGACAGGGCTGATCTTGGACTGGTAACGCGCCGTGGCAGTGAGGATGACTGCCACGGCCAGCGTTACCAACGCCAACGCATACGGCCAGGAGACGTAATCGGCTGACAGAGTGGGCGAAGAGGAAAAAACCGAAACAGGGCGCCAGGTTTCCAGGGCCAGCAGAGAGGGCAGGCGCAGCCGCAGCGGCAACAGCCCGATCCAGGCCAGGGAGACCGCTCCGGCGGCGATCAGCCAGGAAAAGCCAAACCCCGGCCTAACTTCGCGCAAGACCAACAGCGCCAGGGCGGCCAGCATGAGCAAAACCGAAGGCAGCAATATCAGCATGAAGGGTGTCCCTGGCAGGGATGGGCCGGCAGGCCGCTCTTAGAGGACGGTCGCGAAGGGTTGGCTATGCTGGAACTTTCCCATCCCGGCCCGCCCCAGCCAGCGATCTCCGTCCACGATCAACGCGCCGCGCAAAAAGACCTTTTCCGGGAAGCCTACCAGTTCCCAACCCTCGAACAAATTGTAATCCGTGCGGTGATGGGCGTGCGCCACCCCGTAGGTCAGGCGCTTTTCCGGATCCCACAGGACGATGTCCGCATCCGAGCCGGGCAACAGGGCCCCCTTGCGCGGGTACAGCCCGAAGATCTTGGCAGGATTGGTGCAATTCAGCGCCACGAACTGGTTGGCCGTGATCTTGCCGGCCCGCACCCCGTAAGTCCATAAGATGGGGAGCCGGTCGCCTACCGCGGGTAGACCGTTGGGGATCTTGGTAAAATCTTCTGCGCCGAGCTCCTTACCGGGAATGGCCACCGGCTTGCCTTCGTAAAGGATCGGTTTGCGCCCGTCGTAGAAGAAGGGACAGTGATCCGTGCCGATGGTTTGAATCGTGCCATCCGCCACGCCTTCCCACAGGCGGGCGTTATCCTCAGGAGAGCGCATGGGAGGCGAGCAGACCCACTTGGCGCCATCTGGCCGGCGCATGTGCTCGATGGTGAAGAACAGGTATTGCGGGCAGGTCTCCCCCATGATCTTCAATCCGTGCTCGCGCGCGTAGGCAAGCTGGTCCACCTCCCCGCCGGCGTTCATGTGCACCAGATACATAGGCGCGCCGCCCGCCTGCTCCGAGAGGGCCGCGCTGCGCAGCCCGGCTTCCACGGCCCCCCAGCTTGGGCGGGTGAGCGCGTGCCACTCGGGCGTCCTGTGGCCAGCGGCCAGCGCCTCGGCAACCAGGATGTCAATCACGTCGCCGTTTTCGGCGTGCACCATCGTGACCAGCCCGTTTTCCCTGGCTATGCGCATAACCTGGAAGATTTCCCCGTCCTGCAAACGCAGTCTCCCGTTGTAGGCCGTGAACACCTTCAAGCTGGTGATCCCTTCTCCAATCAAGCCGGGAATTTGAGCGGCAATCCCTTCATCGAAATGGGTCATGTTCATGTGGAAGGTGTAATCGATCGCCGCTTTGTGATCTGCTTTCGCATGCCAGGCGTCCACATTGGCTTTCAAGGACGGCAAATCCTGGTTGATAAAATCGATGGCCGTGGTCGTCCCACCGAACGCCGCCGCCTTGTGTCCGGTGTAATGGTCGTCCGAAGACACCGTGCCAGACATGGGCAGCTCGAAATGGGTATGCGGATCGACCCCTCCCGGCAGGACCAACTTGCCTCGGGCGTCGATTTCCTCGGCGCCGGAGGCCTTGAGATTCTCCCCAATCTCGACGATCTTCTCACCGTCCACCAGGATGTCGGCCTGGAAAGTATCAGAGGCTGTAACCAACGTGCCGGATTTGATCAAGAGCGCCATAAAGACTCCTCTAAAATCGTGATATCAGTGAGCGGCCCGACGTTTCGTCAGGCCGGCCTGTTTTGCCATTCAATTATAGGCGAAACCAGTGGAAAAAAACAACCCGAGTTCAGTCGCCGTAAAGGCCGTCCGATTCTTCACCAATCTTCATGCCGAAGCTGCCCAGAAGCTCCAGGAGCGCCGGGTCCACCGTCATTTCGGGAAGATCGGCCGGTTGGTAGCTCCCTGAGCTCAAGGCCCGCTCGCGCAGGGAATGCCACAAGATCTCGCGCTCTTCGGGTCGCACGACCAGATCGTGCAAAGTCTCAGCCCGGTTGAGATATTCGCCGGTAGTATACAGGAAAGTGATCCGGCGCCATTTCTCCGCCAGGATGGGACACGGCAGCGTGACGAGCGGCCCAAGCTGAATCTTGTAATACTCTTCACCGGCTCGAGGGTGGTCTGGCTCGTCCCGCAGCAGCTCGCGCCGCGTGGTAAGCTCGTGCCCGTGCACCTGGGCCACGCGTTGGATGCGCCAGCGCTCTTCCTCGCCAAAAGCCGCCGTCTGGTAGAAGGCCAGGTAATCCACGTCGATCACCTTGGGCGCACGGCGCAGGGGAATGCGATACCAGCCCAAGATGCGCGCGATGTCCAGGTCCTGAGCAGAGGGCAGCACCGCCACCAGAATCAATGCAGAAGGAGTCAAAGTCATCATTGGCCTAGGATTTCTCCTGGCAACACAATCGGCCCACTCTTCACCTCCCTGCCAAACCCCTTCTCCTCTTGGGGGCTGTCTTGAAAGGCTGAAACGCTCGATCCTATCCCCTGGAGTTGGGACACGGGGTTTGAAAAAACGGCCTATGCGCCAGCCAGTAACCCCGTGTCCCTACTTTTAGGGCAGTCTCAGAAGAGTACCCGTGCAAGTGACAGGAGTGAGGCCCCTTCAAAGCCAGAGCGCCTCTTCTCCTCTACTGCCGGAATTTACAATTACTTCAACAGTCCTACGCGATCGTTGAATTCCGCGATCAGCGCATCGATTTCGGGCACCTGCGCCTGGACGTCAGTCCAATAATCAGGAGCGTACCATTGCTCGTTGATCTCTGCGTACGTCTTGCCCTGCTGTTCCACCCAGGTATAGTACTTCAGGTTGTGGACGCGGCGGCGGTCCGTGTAGCGCAGCTCGAGCAGATTGTCCGTAGACTGGCCCAACAGGTAGCGGTCGAAGTCGGCGGCGGCATCCGTCTCGGTATATTCGCCCATTTCCTGGCGCATCTCGCCGATGCGACTGTGGTAAAGCTCCATCGAATTGGTCAGGACGGTCAACACGACGTCGTTCTCACCCAGCTCATAGTACTTGGCGAACTTGATGGCCGAAAGCACGTTGGAGATGCCCGAGAAGCCCAACAGATCGAGCTGGCCGACGATGGACTCAGGCACACCCTTCTTCGCCAGGTACTTCTGCCCCACCGGCTCGTTGAAGAGGCGCGAGAGGTTCACGACCGCCTGGTCGTCGATGGCCACGATCATATCCGTATTCTTGCTGTTATGGATCCACGGCACGTGCTTGTCGCCGATGCCTTCGATGCGGTGCGCGCCGAAGCCGTTCTCCAGCAGCGTCGGGCATTGCAGCGCTTCACTGGCCACGATCTTGCTGGTGGGGTAGATCTGTTTCATGTAATCGCCACTGGCGATGGTTCCGGCCGAGCCGGTTGCGGACGCCATGCCACGGTACTGGTCCTTGGGACCCATGACTTTCTTCAGCACCTCTTCCATGGCGTGTCCGGTAATTTCGTAATGCCACATATAATTACCGAACTCCTCGAATTGGTTGAAGATCATCAGGTCTTCGCCCGATTGGCGCAGCTCTTTGCACTTGTCGAAGATCTCTTTCACGTTCGATTCGCTGCCGGGAGTTTTGATCACCTCACCCGCGATCCTTGAAAGCCACTCGAAGCGCTCGCGGCTCATCCCTTCGGGAAGGATGGCAATGGAGGCGCATGCCAACAGAGCGGAGTCGTAGGCGCCACCGCGGCAATAGTTGCCGGTGGAGGGCCACACGGCCTTCTGGGTAGTGGGGTCGAATTGGCCGGTCACCAGGCGCGGAACGAGGCAGCCGAAAGCCGCACCCACTTTGTGGGCTCCGGTCGGGAACCATTTGCCCACCAGGGCAATCACGCGCGCCGGCGTGCCGGTCAGGCTGCTGGGGAATTCCAGGTAATTCACGCCGCCATAGCCGCCGCCCGACGCGATGGGCTCATTGTGCCAGGTGATGCGGAACAGGTTGAGGGGGTTCACGTCCCACAGCCCAACCTTGCTGAGCTGACCCTTGATCTTATCAGGGATCAGGGCCGGGTTCTTCATCTGTGCGAAAGTAGGAATAATAATATTTTGCTTGCGGGCCCGTTCCACGACGTGTTGCAAGCGATCAGTATGTACGGCCAGATCAATTTTTGCCATATTGCTTTTCGAGCTCCTCTTTTTGTAAGTCGTTATTTTGGTCTGAAGGGCCTTCGCTGACGATATAGAGCGGCCGACCCTTTACTTCATCGTAAACCCTGCCGATATATTCACCGAGAATACCCAAAGATATGAGTTGTACACCTCCTAAGAACAACACCGCGATCAAGGTCGTTGCCTGGCCGGTCAGGCCGTGCAGCGAGCCCATCAAGCGGATGATGATCACGATAGGGATCGCCAGGATGCTTAGTCCAGCCGAGACGAAACCGATGTAGGTAGCCAGTTGCAGTGGAAAATAGGAAAAGCTGGTGATCGCATTCAGAGCGAACTTCAGCATCTTGCGGAAAGGATATTTCGTCTCGCCGGCAAAACGCGCCGCCCGTTTATAGTCCACGCCGGTCTGTTTGAAGCCCACCCACACCGACATCCCGCGCAGGAAGCGGTAGCGCTCGCGCATCTTGTTGAGCACGTCCACCACTTTGCGGTCCAGCAAGCGAAAATCCCCGCTATCCAGTGGGATCTTTACGTCTGTGATGCGGTAGATCAGCCGGTAGAAGAGTGAGGCAGTGAACGTCTTGAACCAGGTCTCGCCCTCGCGCTCGGCGCGCACGGCGTAAACCACCTGGTAGCCTTCCTTCCATTTAGCCGCCAGCTCCGCGATCACTTCGGGCGGGTCCTGCAGGTCTGCGTCGATGATCACCACTGCTTGCCCACGGCTATAATCCAGCCCGGCCGTGACGGCGAGCTGGTGGCCGAAGTTGCGTGCGAAGATCACCGGCCTGACGTGCTCATCCGCAACAGCCAGCCCGCGAATGAGATCGGTCGAGCCGTCGCTCGAGCCGTCGTCCACCAGGATGAGCTCCCAGGGCTCGCCCAGGGAGTCCATGGTGGCCTTCACCCGGCGGTAAAGCTCCTCTACGCAGGCCGACTCGTTGAAAACCGGCGCAATGATCGAATAAGTAGGCGTCATCATTCCAAACGTCCTGATCCCCTCTACAAAAGGTTAGTTGCTCCCCAGGAATTTCTTCAAGGCGGTCATGCTCGGCTCGATCACGGGGGCCTCTTTCACGGCCTGCATGGCCGCGCGCACGTCCTTCAACCCACTGCCGGTGTTTAGCACCAGGACGGGGTCCTGCGCTCCAACCTGGCCTTCTTTGACCGCTTTGACCAATCCGGCATAAGCAGTTGCGCCGGCCGGCTCGGCAAAGATACCCACTTTACCTAGAGCGGCGATGGCTTTGAGAATGTCTTCGTCCTTGACCGTCAGGTAAGCGCCCCCGGTTTGTGTCGCGGCGCGCACTGCGCGCACCCCGTCACGGGGAAGGTCGACCGAGATGCTGTCGGCGATCGTCTGCGCCGCTACCGGGACGATGTTTTCGTTCCCGGCGAAGAAGGAATTGGCAATTGCCGCCGAGCCTTCGGCCTGAATGCCATACAACTGCGGCATTTGCTCCAGCCAGCCCAACGCCTGCAAATCCTTGAAGCCCTTGTGCACGCCGGAGATGATATTCCCATCGCCCACCGAGACGAACACCTTCAGCGGGCGCTGGCTACCCTTCATCCCCAACAGGACGCTTTCCCAGATCTCCAGGGCGGCCGTCTTCTTGCCCTCGGCCGTGAAGGGATTATAGCCCGTGTTGCGGCAGTACCAGTCGAACTCCTGCGCCGCCTCGATGGTCAGGTCAAACGCCTGGTCGTAATTGCCGTCCACCAGCATGACCTGCGCGCCATAGATCAACAATTGCGCCACCTTGGCCGGGGGAGCCGTGCGCGGGGCAAAGATCACCGCGCGCTGGCCAATCGCCGCCGACATGCCTGCCAATGCCGCGCCGGCATTGCCGGTGGAGGCCGTCACCACTACTTCGGCTTTGATCTGGCGCGCCCGGCCCACCACGACCGCGCTGGCGCGGTCCTTGAAAGAGGCCGTGGGGTTGCGGCCCTCATCCTTCACCCACAGGTTTTCCAGCCCCAGCTCGCGCGCCAGCGCCTGCGGGCGGTAAACAGGCGTCCAACCCGCCATCTTGAGCGGCGTCCCCGCTCCGCCCGGATCTTCCACCGGAATCAGCGGCAGATAACGCCACAAAGAAGGCTCGCCTTGCGCGGTAATATCCTTGACGCTTACTTCCTTGCGGAGGTTGGCGTAATCCAGGACGACGTCCAGGTTGCCCCCGTCTTTCGGGCAAGTATAAGTGACTTCCTCTGGAGCGTATTCTGTATTACACAATGAACAACGATAACCTAGAAATTTTCCCATAAAACGATTCACCTATTCACTTTCGAAGGGTACACCCAGCGACGCCGGCGGGGAAGCGTGCATAGCGCGCAGGATGCGCGCCACCACCTTGCGCGTCGATTCAGGCAGGCTGGCCAGCGTTCGATCCACCCATTCTGCGTCGCTGATGTTCACTAAGAGGAGAGTTAAGATCATGAGGGGAAAGGCGCCACCTGAAGCACCTGGGCAGGGATGCTCGGGAAAATCGGCTGAGCAACCAGGCTAAGCCATTGCAGCAAAGCGAACAAGTACGCGCCAAAAGCTGCCCGCAGCGGGTTCCACCCGCCGAAAATGGTGATAGAAAGCGCAATCCAGCCAATTCCATCCAGCCCCGAAATCGTGCCTTTCCAACCGGCTTTAACCCCTAACGAGTAGATCGGGCCGGCCAGCCCAACCAGCGCGCCGCCCAACACCGTGTAAAGATAGCGTAAGCGGTTGACGTTTGCGCCGCGCACAAAGGCCGCCGCCGGGCGCTCGCCAATCCCTTGCAGGATCAGGCCGGGGCGAGTTTTGAACACCCACACCCAGGCGACGAAAATCGCCAGGTAACTGAGGTAAGTCATCAAGTCCGACTTGAAGAGCAGCGGGCCGAGAACGGGAATTTGGGACAGAAGTGGAATGGGGAGCGCCGGCAGGGTTGGGCCCTGTAAGCTGGTATAAGGGTTGCCCAGGAAGTAAGCCAGGTAGAGCGTGGTCAACGCCAATACGAAGCCTACCGCCACCTGCGATTGATGCAGCGTGATGCTGCTGAAAGCCACGATCAGGGCTACGAAAGCGCCTACCGCCATCCCGGCCAGGTAGCCCAAAATCAGGCTGTTTGTATTGACTGCCACGGCGAACCCAATCATGGCCGCCAGAACGATCGTGCCGTTCAACGAGAGGTTGATCACTCCCGATCGTTCCGTAAAGGTCTCGCCGATGACGGCAAATATCACCGGTGCAGCCGTAACCAGCACACCTGCCAGTCCAATGAGGATCATATCGAAGCTCATAATCCGTTATCCTTCATGCTTTCCGTGTAAACCGTTGGCGAATGCCGTCTCCAAGCAAGACGAACAGCACCAGAGTACCCTGCAGAACGCCTGATAGGGATGAGTCCAGTTTCAACGCGATGGGCAATTGGATGCCGCCGATATTCAGAGCGGCGTAAAACAACGCAATCGGCGCCACCCAAATCGCTTGATAATTGATCAGCATCGCCACCAACAGCCCCAAAAATCCGTAGCCGCTGGTGATGGAAGGCAGCAAGCGGTGATAGACTGCGGTCACCTGAAGCGCTCCCGTCAGACCCGCGAACAGGCCGCACACGACGAAAGAAAGCATCATATACTGCCAGGTGGGCACGCCCAAGGTGAAGGCCGCGTGAATGTTCTTCCCGACGGCTTTCAGCCGCAAACCGATATAGGTTCCCCGCAGCAAGACGTAGACGACGACGATACTAAGAACGCCCAGCAACAACGACCAGGCGCTGATGCCCACCCCTGGCAACGTGGGGAGAGAAAGTCTGGCCGGGAAAGCCACCGTGCCGCTGAGTGAGGCCACCCCGGGCCGCCTCCACGGGCCATAGATCAGCCACAGCACGATCGTGTTGGCGATGAAATTGAGCCCCAGCCCACCGAAGATTTCGTTGACGCCTCCAAATGTCTTCAGCACGCCTGCCAGGGCAGCCCACAACGCCCCTCCCAACATGCCCATCAGGATAGCCAGGATCAGGATGATGCCTGAAGACAAAGTGCTATCTTGCAAGGCGCGCAACACCCAGGTGGTTAGAACGGCTCCAGCGATGATCTGCCCCTCGATGCCAATATTCCACAGCCCGGCTGCAAAGGTCACCAATAGCCCAGAGGTAGTGATCAACAAAGGCACCCAGGCGATGAGAACGTTGGAAACGTTATCCACAGAGCCGACGATGCCAAAAATCAATTGCTGGTAGGCTTTGAAGGGCGGCGCTCCTGCCAAAAGGAGCACAATGGTGGTAAACCCTAATGCCGCAAGGATTGCCAGCAACTGAGACCCAAGGTTGATCCAACGCGAATTCGATTTTATCTGCATGGTGAATCCTAGGATACGGGGGGGGTCTTCCAGCCCTTTCCGCCGATCAACTCACCGAGTTCTTCGACGGTCGTGCTGGCAGCATCTAGAGGATCGGAGACCTGGCCGCTAAAGAAAACCAGAATGCGGTCGCTATAGCTCAAGATCTCTTCCAGATCTGATGAAATGAAGATAATGGCCGTCCCTTCCTGGCAGCGGGCCTTGAGCTTGCTCCAAATATAAATGGTGGATTCGACATCCAGCCCACGCGAAGGATGTTCCAACAAGATCAAAGAAAGCGGGTCCTTGAGCAAGGCCAGTAAAGCCCGCTGCTGGTTGCCGCCCGAAAGCGATTCCACCGGGCTGGTGGCCCGACCGCGGATGTTGAACTCCTTAATCCGCTGGTTGCACACCGTCAGCGCCTGTCCCTGATCGATAAAAAGGCCGCCATGCCCGTCGGTCAACGAGAAGTGCTCCGAGAGGGTCAAGCCTGGCACCAGCCCTTCCTCAAGGCGGGCGGCGGGCAAATAAGCCACACGTTTTTGAAGGAAAGCGTGGTAGGGTTTGCCGGTCATATTTTCCCCTTGGAGGAAAGCTTCCCCTCCCACCGGGCGCATCAAGCCGGCGCAAGCGCGCAAAAAGAGGGTTTGGCCACTGCCTTCCATACCGGCCAATCCGATCACTTCCCCGCTGCACACTTTGACCTGGATGCCTTTCATCTTCAATCGGTAATCTTCCAGCTCCACGTTGCGCATTTCGAGCACCGGCTCGCCGGGTTTTACTTCTCGCCGCTGTTCTTTCACGACCGGCTTACCGAACATCAATGCAATCAATTTGTCGTTGTCAAACGGCGGGTCCATCTCTCCGACCAGCTCGCCGGCGCGCAGCACGGCCACCTTGTCACAAAGCTCTCCAACGTCTTCCAGCTTATGAGACACGAAAACGATGGTCTTTCCCTCAGAAGCCAGCTTCTTCAGGGTAATGAATAGCTTCTTCTTCTGCGCGGCGCTGATGCCGGTGGTGGGCTCATCCAGGATCAGGACTTCTGCTCCTAACCAAAGCAACCGTAAGATTTCGAGCTGCTGCCGTTCGCCAACCGTCAACGCATCCACATAATTATCCGGATCGATGTCGAAATCGAATTCTTTTGCCCGCTCCAGGAATTCTTTTTCTGCCCGGTTGCGGTCTGGGAAAATCCCCCCCTGGGCGCCCATCAAGAAATTACTCAGCACCTGCATCGGGGGAAAATCCAAAGGGTCCTGATGCAGCATGCCTATTCCGTGACGGATAGCGTCTGCCGGCGAATGGATGACCACCGGCTTGTCGTTCAAAAAAATCTCTCCACGGTCCGCCTGGAAAAATCCGGAGAGGATTTTCATCAAAGTGCTCTTTCCGGCGCCATTTTCACCCAAGATTCCGTGGATTTTTCCTGAGGAGAACGTCAGGTTGAGCGCTTTGTTGGCGTAAACTGGCCCAAATGTCTTGTGGATGTCTCTTAGTTCGACCTTCATTGAGCCCTCTTAGTTGGGGGGAAGCCTGTGGCGGCTTCCCCCCTTCGAAAACATGGGATTACTTGCTCTGACCTTCCATACCTTCCAGAAGTTGGGGCAGGTACCAGATCTGCTGATCGGTAGCTACTTCACCATCCTTGAGGTAGGCCGTGCCGTCTTGCAAGTTGATCGGGCCAGTCCACAGGTTCAGTCCACCGCTCAAATCCGAGATGAACGTCTGCAAGGTGGTCTTGTTGTCCGCGCTGAGAGCCGGGCCAATGTTGAAGCCCACGGCGCCGCTGTCTGCGCTGTCGAAGTTCGCCCAATCCGGCGGGTTCCACTCGAAGTGAGGCGTCCAGGTGCCAGCTTCGATGTCTTGCATGTTCTTGAGCAGGGCCGGGCCCCAATTGAAGTAGGGCACACCCAAGCATACGCTGGGCGCCTGCGAGCACGCGTCTTTATAGTCGTAAGGAATGGCAAACACAGTCTTGCCGGCGTCGGTCATCTTCTTGGCCTCTACCAGCGCCTCGGTCGTATCGATGCCCGAGATGACTACGTCGTAGCCGCTGTTATAGAACTGATCCGCGACCTGCGTCGGGTCCAGGGTCTGGCCAGGGACGTTGAACCAGTTGCCGATCCAGGTGACGCTGAAGGTCAGGCTGGCTGCGTCCTTCTTCAAGACGTTGGTCCAGCAGTACTTCGCGCCCAAGAAGGCCGATGCAGCCAGACGGCGGGTCTCAGAGTTGATTAGCGGCCCCAGGAAACCGATCTTACCGGTTTGCGTGGTCAGGGCGGCTGCGCAGCCGGCGATTTCCTTCATATAAACCATGCGTCCCATGATATCGATCATATTGGGGATGTTCTTGTAGTCCTGGCCTTCGGCCCAGTTTTGATCCCCGGAAAGCATGATCGTGGGAATGTCGGGATGAGCCGCGGCGAAGGTGTTGGAATCATCCATAAAGCTATCCGAGTTGAAGATGATCACCTTGGCGCCCTGGCCGAGCAGTTGTTCGGCCAATTGAGCGGGGGTCGTCCCCTGATGGTTGAAAGCATTGTCGATGTAGACCAACTGTGTACCGGGCAGCTTACTCACGACGTATTGAGCGCCATCGTAGGTAGCCTGGCTCCAGCCATTGTCGTTGTAAGGGCCCACGAGGATCATACCAAAGGTCAACGGCGTCATGGCCTGTGTAGCCGCAACCGTGGGCTGTGCTTCAGTCGCCACTGGGGCGGTGGTTGGCGCTACGACGGGCGCCTGCGTGGGCTGTACCACAGCCTGTGTTGGCGCTGGAGCTGCAGTCGGAGTAGCGGCCGGCGCACACGCTGCTAACATCACACTGGCGATGAGCAAAAGAGCGATGCTACGCCATAAAATGTTACTTTTCATTTCAACTCCTCCACGAATGCAATCTAGTTTGAAAGGGATAGAACGACAGTCGAAACAACAGATGCTCCTTTTTGGATTGACTTACCTCCTTCCTAACTTTGTCTCCTGCTGATAATACTACAGAATACCAGAAGCTGCCGGAGGATGAACCCTTCTTGCTCGTATTCCTCAACATGTCGAGGGAAATTCCGCCAGCCAATCAGTTAGATTTTACACTAATCCGCGCCTGGCATAGCAGAATTACCGCTGCATTCTTCCCATTTTAAAGTGCTGTAAGGAGCTGATCAGACATTACGGTAGGAGAAGATCGTTTCCCCGGGGCTAAGATAGGCGCCGGGGAAACGAACAGAAAATCAATTAGGGAACGATCCAGGTGCCGGTCTCGCCATTCAACGCCCGTCCGATATTCTCCGGGTTGGTGATGAGCGCCTGTTTTCCACCCGCCTCCAGGAACCAGATGATCGCCTGAATCTTAGGGGCCATAGAACCCTTGGCGAAATGCGTGCCTTCGGCGAGGTATTGCTTGGCTTCCGCCAGGGTCATGCGGTCCAGCCACTTCTGATCGGGCTTGCCGAAGTTGAGCGCCACCTTTTCTACCGCCGTGGAGATCAAGAACAGGTCGGCGTTGATCAGGCGGGCGAGCAGGCTGCTGGCGTAGTCCTTATCGATCACCGCTGCCGTACCGATATATTCCCCATTTTCATTCTTGATCACAGGGATGCCGCCACCGCCCACGGTGACCACCACGCAGCCGGAGTTGATCAGGGACTTTACGGCTTCAAGCTCCACTACTTCCTGAGGGATGGGAGAAGCCACCACGCGCCGCCACCCACGCCCGGCGTCTTCGACCACGCTCCAGCCGAGGTCCTGGCGCGCTGCTTGGCTTCCGCCTCCTCCATGAAACCGCCGATCGGCTTGGTGGGGTTCTGGAAGGCCTTATCATTGCGGTCCACGGCACCTGGGTGATCACAGTCGCTACAGGCTTGTGAATACCACGTTTCTTGAACTCGTTTTGCAGATTCTGCTGCAAGGAATATCCGATCGCGCCCTGGGTATCGGCCCCGCAAACGTCCAGCGGGACTTCGTGCATACCTTCTGCCTTATGAGCCATCTCCGAGCGTCGCAGGATGAAGCCAACCTGCGGGCCGTTTCCGTGCCCGATAGCCACGTCCCACCCGGCTTCGATCATATCGGCAATGTGGTGGCAGATTCCTTGGCGGCCAGATATTGATCCTCAACGGACTGGTGGTTCTTGTCCTTGATCAATGAGTTTCCGCCGACAGCAACCACTGCAACCTTTTTCTGAGCCATTGAATTCATCTCCCGTAATGTCTAATCGTAGGTGTAAGTAAATTGGCTAACCCATCGTCAAGGCCATAACCGCTTCCTGGGCGTGCATGCGGTTCTCAGCCTGGTCATAAACCACCGAATTCGGGCCATCCATGACGCCATCCGTCACTTCGATATTGCGGTCGGCAGGCAGCGGGTGCATGTAAATGGCGTCCGGCTTGGCCAGGGCCATCTTGCGCTCGTCGGTGATCCAATGCTCGTACTTCTTGATGATCTTTGCGCCTTCCTCAGGGTCTGGCGTGTGCACCATGGCGCCCCAGGATTTGGCGTACACCACATCCGCATCTTTGAAAGCGGCTTCCATGTCGTCCACCACCTCGAAGCCCACACCAAACTTGCGCGCCTGTTCCTGAGCCTGATCCATGATCTCGGGCATCAACCGGAATTCCGGCGGGTGGGCAAGCACCACGTCCATCCCGAAGCGCGGCATTTGCAGCACCAGGCTCTGCGGCACAGACATGGGCTTTTGGTAGGAAGCTGCGTAAGCCCACGAGACCACCATTTTCTTGCGGCGCAGGTCGCGGCCTTTTTTCTCGACGATGGTCATCAGGTCCGCCAGGCACTGGAAGGGGTGGTAGATGTCGCATTGCATGTTCAAAACAGGCACGCGGGAAGCCTTGGCAACCTCGTTGAGGTATTTATTCCCCACGCCCCAATCGACGTGGCGAATGGCAGATCCCGTCGAAATAGCGCCCGAAGATCTCACCGATCTCTTTGGGGGTGTCGCCGTGCGAAATCTGGGTAGTGCGCGATTCGATAAAGGCGGCGTGCCCGCCCAGGTGCGCCATGCCGGCTTCGAACGAGCCGCGCGTGCGCGTGCTGCTGAAGAAGAACAGCATCGCCAGCACCTTGTCCCGCAGATAGGGGGTCAGCTCGTTCATCGCGCGTTTGCGCTTGAGATCAAAAGCAACGTCCAAAACGGTCTCGACTTCTTCTTTAGAGAAATCAAGGTCCCCGATTAAATCACGTCCATGAAGAAAAGTTTGCATCATATCCTCCAGTTATTTTCCGTTCAAAGCGCCTATCCCAGCTCCGTGTGGGGAGCGCCGCGAAGCGCGTGCGATGGAGCACCCTCACTCTTCTACAAGGATAGGAGAATGCTCTGTCGGAACGCACTGGCGTACCGGCAGAGCATCGCAAGTTCCGAATTATTCCATGGCCCCCAGCACCAGGGACAACAGAGCCATGCGCATGACCACGCCGTTGAAGGCTTCCTGCCAGTAGCGCGACCAGCGGGTGATGTCTACATCGGGAGGAATCTCGTCCATGCGCGGTAGCGAGTGCAGCAAAATCGCGTCGGACTTGGCCTTGGTGGACAACAGCTCGCGGGTGATCTTGTAATTCGCGGGGGTCATACCGTGCTCGCCGGCTTCCTGGCGAGACTTGGTGTAATCGGGTTGAACCACCGGCTCGACCAGGATGACGTCCGCTTCGCCGATGGCCTGCTCGACGTGCTCGGCTTCTTTAAAGTTCAGGCTGTACTGCTTCAGCTCGGCCTTGAATTCATCCGTCAGGGTCATTTCAGGCGGCGCGACGTAGGTGATGGGGCAGTCGAACTGGGTGAGCGCATAGGATAACGAATGCATGGTGCGCATGCGCATATCGCCAACCGCCAGCCACTTCAGGCCGTCGATGCGACCCTTTTCGTTCAAAACGGTATAAAGGTCGGTCAGGATCTGGGTGGGGTGCTCGCCCCAGCCGTCGCCGCCGTTGATGATCGGAACGGAAGCCCACTTAGCGGCCTCTTGAGGCGCACCCTGCTGGAAATGGCGCATGACGATCACGTCACCATAATATTCCAACATCTTGACCGTATCCTTGATGCTCTCCTGATACCAGTCGCCCGCGCGGGTCATCTTGGCATCCGAGAAGCCGGTAACGTGTCCGCCCAGGCGGTGCATGGCGGCTTCGTGGGCCAGGCGCGTGCGGGTGCTGGGCTGATAGAAAGCGGTCACCATGGTTTTGTTGGCCAGCAAATTGCTGTTGCGGCGGTCACGGGCGATAGGCTCCAGTTCCTTTGCAACCTGGAAGATGCGGAAAAACTCTTCCCGCTCGAAATCTTTCAAAGACAGAATGTCACGACCTGAAAAGCTACGCATAACAAACCTCCTATAGTTAGATGGGTTATTGAGATTTAGAAAAAAACTTTTCGGTTAGTTCAATTCATCGCGTTATCCGGAATGAGTTCACTGCCTCCCTTCCTGCTGTTCCACCGCTACCCAGGAAATTTGACCGGGTGCACCCACACTTCGAATAACATGGAAGCGGAAATAACCTGGCAGGAAATAACTTAAGGAATAATCTACCACTCGCGTGGTAGTGGAATAGAGGTAAGCAACGAAAAGTAACAGCACGTCTCCGCGCTGAATCTCGAGCGCGCGAGCCACCTCCGTGGAGGCTGCTACCGCCTTGATCTCAGTGCGCGAGTTCAACAGTTGCGGCGAGCCGCGTTGCAGCAGGAGGTCCAAAACAGACCCGGTAAAACCTGTTTTGATATCCTCCGCCGCCAGGACATCTTTCGGCAGCACGTCCACCAGGTAAGCGACCGGACGATTATCTCCCAGGATGACGCGCCGCACTTCTACGAGACGCTCCCCCTCGGGCACACTCAGAGCCTCCGCTAACTGGCTATCGGCGGTTAGCTGCCGCACCTGAAGGTCGCCCATGGAAACGCCGAGGGAGATTTTCTGTGACATGGTCTCGATGCTTTCCAGCACTTCCAGGCCACTATCGATGATCTTCGTGTTCCCGACCACGAACGTCCCGACCCCTTGCTTGCGACGGATCAGGCCCTGGCCCTCAAAAGAGCGCATAGCTTCTCGCAAAGTAGCCCGCGAGACGCCCAGGTTCTTGGCAAGCTGCGGCTCCGAAGGCAGGCGTTCCCCCGGGGGAGTCGCAGCGATCAGAGCAGCTAACCCGACTTGCAAGCGTTGGAATGGATGGACATTATCGTTCATAGTTACACCTGTTCTTCGTCCGACCTAATGAGGCTTTCTTCCAGCACGTCAATGAACTGGAATTCAATTACATCCACCAATCCAAGATCTGAAATGCGCAGCCCCGGGGCCACGACCAGAGAGGCGCTCCATTTACATCAACAACCGGCGCGCAGCCTGATTGTGCCGGGCAACCAGATGGGGCAGATCGACCGTTTGCAGGCGCCCGTCTTTCACGATGACCTGGCCGTGCACGACAGTATAGTCCGCCTTCTGCGGAGCACAGAAGAGCACAGCCGCCAGCGGATCGTGCAAGGCGCCTGCGTAGTCTAAACAGTTGAGGTCGATGGTAAAGAAATCGGCGCATTTTCCGGATTCCAGAGAGCCGATGTCCGTACGGCCCAGGACGGCGGCCCCGCCGCGGGTGGACAGCTCCAGGGCTTGCCTGGCCGTCAATAATGGAGGAGCATCGTCGCCAGAGAGGGAGGCGCCCATCAACCCCGCGCGCAGGCGCGCCAGAAGCATGGCCTGACGGGCTTCTGCCAGCAGGTGCGAGCCATCATTGCTCGCCGAGCCGTCTACCCCCAGGCCGACTTTAACCCCGGCGCGCATGTATTCCAGTAATGGGGCGATTCCCGAGGCCAGGCGCATATTGGAAGAAGGACAGTGCGCCACGCCGCAGCCCTGGCTGGCGAAGAGATTGACCTCTTCCTGGCTGATGTGCACGGAATGCGCGAACCACACGTCCGACCCGATCCAATCCAGCGATTGCATGTAGGCCACCGGCCGGTAGCCGAATTTCTCCAGGCAGAAAGCCTCTTCGTCCTGGGTTTCGGCCAGATGGGTGTGCAGATGTACACCGTATTCACGCGCCAGAGCCGCGCTCTCACGCATCAGCTCACCGGTAACGCTGAAGGGGGAGCAAGGCGCCAGGACGATCTGGGTCATCGCGCCGGGCTTGGGATCGTGATATTTTTGGATCAGTCGAATACTATCGTTGAGAATGTCTTCTTCCGGATCAACCACGCTGTCGGGCGGCAGGCCGCCCTGGCTTTCGCCCAGACTCATCGAGCCACGCGAGGCGTGCAATCGCACCCCGATCTCTCGGGCGGCTTCGATCTCGTCATCCAGGCGCGAGCCGTTAGGGAACAGGTAGAGATGATCCGAGGCCGTCGTGCATCCCGAAAAAGCCAGCTCCGCCAAGGCCGTCTGCGTGGAGATGCGGATATCTTCGGGAGTCATGCGCGCCCAGATCGGGTAGAGCGTCTTCAACCAGTTGAACAGGTTGGAATTCTGCGCCGCCGGGACTGCGCGCGTCAGAGTCTGGTAGAAATGGTGGTGGGTATTGATCAGGCCCGGAAGAAGGATGTGGCCGGTGAAGTCCAGCACCACATCCGCCGTGGGCGGAAGCCCTTTCGTTGGGCCGACCTGCTCGATAAAGCCGTCACGGGCAAACAATCCACCGTCAGGAATTTCACGGCGCTGGTCATCCATGGTTACGAGGAGTGAAGCGTTGCGAGCCAGTAGAGTAGTCATCGTTTGAAAGTTTGCTCCACCTGAAAGGTTTATAGTTTACTTGAAACGCCCGATCGTCCTGCCAGCCGGGATTACTCTTACGCTCCTAAGTTTAACGGGTTATTTGTCACTTGTCAATTGTCAGACAACATGATTAATGTCATTTGTCTGACAAACCGGCCATCTACAAGGGTTTTGCGGCAAAATCGCAATTGTCATACAACCAATATTATACCCGAATCCCTCCTCCTCTTGCTCACCTCAATAAACCCGTGCCGTGGATACAGGATACCCGTAGTACGGGTAAAGTACCCGTTCTGCGGGTATAATCGAGGCATCGCAAGCAACTTTTTCACGAGCTACAATTTGCGCCATTGAGCAAGGCCAGATACTTTATCTTTATCAGGGGAAGGTGAGCTATGAGCAATCTGTGTGTGATTGGCACCGGCTATGTTGGCCTGGTGACAGGGACTTGTTTTGCTGATTTGGGCAACCACGTAGTTTGTCTGGACATCGATGAGGAGCGCATCAACCGGCTGGAGCAGGGCATCATGCCGATTTACGAGCCGGGGTTGGAACAGCTCGTCGCCCAAAACGTGCGCGCCGGCCGGCTATGTTTCACCACGGACTATGCCACGGCGCTGGCGGATGCCGAGTTTGCCTTCATCGCGGTGGGCACGCCCTCCGGCGTGGACGGCGAGGCCGACCTTCAATACGTGCGCTCCGCATCAGAAGCCATTGCCGATCACGTCGACCATCCCATCGTGGTGATCAACAAGTCTACCGTCCCGGTGGGCACCGGCGACTGGGTGGCGGAAATCATTTCCAAACGGCGCAACGATAAACCCCTCGCCTTCAGCGTGGTCTCCAACCCGGAATTCCTGCGAGAAGGCTCCGCTATCCTGGACTTTATAGAATCCGGATCGTATCGTCTTGGGCTCTCTCGACAAAGAAGCCGCCAGCCGGGTTGCCCAGTTATACCTCAGCCTGCGCTGCCCGATCATGATCACTGACCTGCGCACGGCCGAAATGATCAAATACGCCTCGAACGCCTTTCTGGCTACACGCATCTCGTTCATTAATGAGATCTCCAACATCTGCGAAGAGCTGGGCGCCGACGTGCACGACGTCGCCATCGGCATGGGCTACGACAAGCGCATCGGCCACGCCTTTTTGGACGCCGGCCTGGGCTGGGGCGGAAGCTGCTTTCCCAAGGACGTGAAAGCGCTGGCCCACATGGCCGTACTGCACGGCACCCACCCGCAGCTCCTTCAGGCCGTTATGGAAATCAACCGCAACCAGCGCCGCCGGGTAGTAATGCGCCTGCGCCGCGCGATGGGCACCTTGAACGACAAAGTGATCGGCGTCCTGGGGCTATCTTTCAAGCCCAACACCGACGATATCCGCGAAGCGCCCGCCCTGGAAATCATCCACCTGCTGGAGAACGAAGGCGCCCTCTTACGCGCCTACGACCCGCAAGCCATGGAAGCCGCCAAGAAATATCTCCACCGCGTCGAGCTGTGCGAAAGTCCCTATCAGGTGGCCAAAGGAGCTGATGCTCTCGTTCTGGCCACCGAATGGAACGAATTCAAGCAACTGGATTTTGCCCAAATTCGCCAGCTCATGCGCCAGCCCATCATCGTGGATGGCCGCAACCTTTGGGATCCGGCGCGCCTGCGCGAGCTAGGCTTCACCTACATCGGCATGGGCCGCAACGCCAACAACCCCAATTAAGGGCACCTCGCCCGATGACAATAAAGCCCGGGTATTCGTACCTGGGCTTTTTCACTTTCGTGGTCATTCCCCCCTCTCCGTGGCGGAGAGGGGCTGGGGGTGAGGTCCCCTCCCAGCAGTCTGGGATGAGATTTTCCGCCAAGAGCCGGGAGTGAAGTTCTCCACCAGGAGCCGGGTTTGAGGCTAAATATCAGAGCCGGATGGCGAAGTTACCCGCCCGCGCCGGGCGAATCCACCTTTTCCACAACGATAGTCAGGTTGGCCGCCAGCGCCGCAATTGCCCCGATAGCTGCCCACACCGGCAGGAGCACCGTAGCCACCACGCCAATCGTTAGCGGGATTTCGATGAGGGTCTCCCCTTTTTCATTCTTGATGATGATTCTGCGCACGTTGCCTTCGTGCAAGATCTGCTTGATCTTGGCGATGACTTCGTCCCCGTTGACCTTGAATTCCTCATAACGTACGTTTTCTTCAGGCAATTCAAACTCCTTTTCCTGAAATACCGAGAAGATGCTAAAAAGATTATATAATTGGAGGGGTACCCTGTCAATTGAGCTATTCTACGTTCGTCATCCTCTATCTTGCGAGATGGTTTAACCATGGTCTCCAAACCAACCAATATTCCTCAACGGAAGAAAGTAACCACGCTCACCTTTCTGCAAAAGAAACAAAACGGCGAGTGCATCAGCGTGCTGACCGCCTATGACTACCAGACCGCCGTGGCCATCGACCAATCGGGGTTAGATTGCATCCTGGTCGGCAATTCGTTGGGCATGGTCGTGCTCGGCTATGAGAGCACCCTTCCGGTGACCATGGAGGACATGCTGCACCACTGCAAGGCGGTGGCGCGCGGCGCGCACAGGCCGCTCCTGGTGGGAGATATGCCCTTCCTGTCTTACCAGGCATCCGTCTCCGAGGCGGTCTCGAATGCCGGCCGCTTCCTGAAAGAGGCCGGCATGGACACGGTCAAGCTGGAAGGCGGCCGCGAGCGCCTGGATGCCGTCCGCGCCATCGTCGATGCGGGCATTCCCGTCATGGGGCACCTTGGCCTCACCCCCCAGAGCGTGCGTAAGTTTGGGGGCTTCCGCCCGCAAGCCACCACCCACACCGCCGCCAAACGCCTCCTGGAAGATGCCCTCGCCCTGCAAGAGGCCGGCTGCTACAGCATCGTGCTCGAATCGATCCCCGCCCGCCTGGCCGAGGCCGTCTCGCAGCGGTTGGAGATCCCCGCCATCGGGATCGGCGCGGGAGGGGGCTGTGATGGCCAGGTATTGGTCACCCCCGATATGCTGGGACTGTTCGACCGCTTTACTCCTCGCTTCGTAAAGAAATATGCCGGCCTCTACGCAGAAATGCTGAAAGCCTTTGAAGCCTATAAGAACGAGGTGGAAACCGGCGTCTTCCCTGCCCCTGAGCACAGCGTGGAGATGCCAGATGACGAGTGGGACGAATTCCTGAAGGATCTTGCTGCCTGATATGCGCCTGCCTGTCCTGATCGTTGGCACCGGTGCAATGGCCTGCCTCTTCGCTGCTCGCCTGGAAAAGGCGGGAACGGCGGTAACGCTGCTCGGCGCCTGGCCGGAAGGGATAGAAGCCATCCGCGAGCATGGGGTTCGCCTGGTTGAAGTGGATGGCCAGGAAGAGACTATCCCCGTGCAAGCCACCGACGACCCTCACGCCTGCGCCGGGGCTCGCCTGGCCATCGTGTTGGTGAAGTCCTGGCAGACGGACCGCGCCGCCCAGCAATTGGATGCTTGCCTCAGCCGGGACGGCCTGGCGCTGACCCTTCAGAATGGGCTGGGAAATTATGAGGTTCTGGCAGAATTCCTCGGCTCTCAACGTGCAGCCGTGGGCACGACTACCTTTGGCGCGACGTTGATGGGGCCTGGGCGCGTCCGGGCGGTAGGCAAAGGCCAAATTCGTTTGGGAAAGCACGCCCGTATCGACCCCATGCTGGAGATGTTTAAAGGGGCCGGCATGGCCCCTTTCCTGGAGGACGACATCCCCGCCCTCTTATGGGGAAAACTGGCCATCAACGCCGCTATCAACCCCCTGACCGCCCTCCTGGACGTTCCCAATGGGGCGCTCTTCGAGGTCTATCACGCCCGTTCCCTGGCCGCCGGCCTGGCCCGCGAAGCTTACCAGGTAGCTGCCGCCCAGGAACTCGTTCTCCCCTATTCAGACCCGGTCGCCGAAGTCGAGGCGGTCGTCAAGAGCACTGCCGGCAACATCTCTTCCATGCTCCAGGATATTCGCCGCGGCGCTCCAACCGAGGTCGACGCCATCCTGGGAGGTATCCTGAAAGCTGCTCAGCAGATAAACGTCCCTACCCCCATGACCGAGACCGTGTACATGCTGTTAAAAGCTCGCATAGCGATTTCATCCTCATCGAAAGAAGGCAATGAATGATTAAAACAGTTACTGGAATTGCCGAGCTGCGCGCCGCTCGCGCTGCTCTTCCCGAACCGGTCGGTCTGGTTCCTACCATGGGATTCCTACACGAAGGCCACCTTTCCCTGGTCAAGGCCGCCAAAGCAGATTGCGCCAGCGTGGTGGTCAGTATTTTTGTCAACCCCACGCAATTTGGCCCGCAAGAAGACCTGACGGCCTACCCGCGCGACCTCCAGCACGACTTGAGCTTGCTGGAAGCCGAAAAGGTGGACCTGGTGTGAACTCCAACCAGCGAAGTCATGTACCCCTCCGGTTACCAGACCTGGGTTACCGTCGAGGAATTGACCCGGCCCCTGGAAGGCAGTATGCGCCCCGGCCATTTCCGCGGCGTAGCCACCGTAGTCGCCAAGCTGTTCAATGCCGTACAGCCCAGCCGGGCCTATTTCGGGCAAAAGGACGCCCAACAAGCCACCGTCCTGCGCCAGATGGTGCGAGATCTCAATTTCCCCATCGACGTAGTGGTCTGCCCCATCGTGCGCGAAGCCGACGGGTTGGCGAAATCCAGCCGCAACACCTACCTGAATCCCGCCGAGCGCCAGGCGGCCACCGTCCTTTCCCGTTCTCTGCAGGCCGCCAAAGCCGCTTTTGCCGGCGGTGAGCGAGATGCCGGTCACCTGCGCCAGGTCATGCAAGCCCTCTTCGACCAGGTGCCGCTGGCTCGCGTCCAATACATCTCCATCGCGGACTCTGTTACCTTGCAGGAGCTGGATCAGGTGACGCGTCCGGCGCTGGTATCCATGGCCGTGTACATCGGAAAGACCCGCCTGATTGATAATCTTGTTCTGGGTTGAGACCTGCCGGGTGTGAAATCGGCCTCATGTTATAATTATCTCTTAGCCAGACACGTAACCAGACAGTATCCAAGTGGAGGAAAGCCCATGGAAATCACGACTACCCCGTATAAACACTGTGATTTGGTAAAAATCAAAGGACGCATCGATAGCGCTACTGCGCCGCAGCTTTCAGAAACCCTTGAAAAGGTTAACGCGGGCGGGCGTTACAAGATCGTGCTCGACATGGCTGAGGTTGAATACATCTCCAGCTCGGGCTTGTGGGTTCTGGTTAACACCCAAAAGAACTGCCGGCGTTACAATCGTGGGGAAGTTGTCCTGGCTTGCGTACCGGAAAGAATCCACGCGGCTTTAGACCTGGCTGGCTTTGTGCCTTTCTTCAAGATGTTTCAAGATGTTACTGCGGCCGTAGGAAATTTCTAACCCTGCGGCCGCATCGTAGCCGATGACGACGGTGAAATTCCCCGGTCGGTTTGACAGCCTGGTTGAGATTAGCGAATTTGTCACCAAGGAGGCCCGCCAGGCGGGGCTAAATGAGACGGCTGTCTTTGCCGTGCAAATGGCCGTCGATGAGGCCTGTACCAACATCATCGAGCACGCTTATGGGGGGGAAAGCCAGGGAGAGATCGATTGCACCTGTCTGGCCGTCGACGAGGGCTTTAAAGTCACCCTGGTCGACCGCGGCCGGCCTTTCGACCCCAAGAAAGTACCCGAGCCGGACCTCACCTCTCCGCTGAAAAAGCGCAAAGAGGGCGGGTTAGGGTTGTATTTTATGCGCAAGCTGATGGATGAAGTGCAATTCGGCTTCGACGCGCAGCACGGCAACGTGCTGACCATGGTAAAACACAAGGAAGGCGCGCATTGAGCAGCCAGCCCACATCCGCTGGCGACCTGGGGTGGAAACAACTCCTCGAGCTGGGTGTAAGACTGATCAACCAACCGATCCCCAACGCTCAGCGAGAGCTGATCGTCTCGACCACGGACCGCCTGCTGAAGTGCCACTCGCACCTCTGGCTGGCAGAACCGGCCCACCCTCTGCCCGGCACTCGCTGGGCAGACGATTTTCCTCCTGAGCCGCCTTCCGACCTGATGCGCTCGGCATTGAAGGCGCGCCGGGTCAGCCTGGGGGAAGCTCAGCCTCCCAACGCGGGCCATTCTCCTGAAGATGCGCCGCTAACCGTCGCCGTTCCGTTGATCGCCCAGGAGAACCTCCTGGGCGTTTTGCAGGTGGAACGCCAAAAGGGACCGCCGTTCGACCGGGCCGAGATCGATTTCCTCAACGGTGTCGCCTCCCACGCGGCGGTTGCCATCCAGGCCGGGCGACAAACGGCCGTCAAGAACTGGCGCTTCGAGCAGCTCACCCTGGTAAGCTCGGTCAGCTCCCAAATCGCCAACGTCCTGGATCTGGACGAGCTGTGCCGCCGGGTGACCGATCTGATTCTGAAGACCTTCCATTATTATTACGTAGCCATCTTCACCCTGGACTCCGCCGAGAACAGGCTGCGCTTCCGCGCTTCCTCCAACGCCTCGCCGGCCCAGGAGAAGCATACGGCCCCCCTCGCCAGGGTAGACGTCACCCTGGGGGAAGGCATCGTCGGCCACGTTGCCCAGGACGGCGTGGAGATTATTGCGCCGGACGTTAGCCAGGAGTCCCGCTACCGCTACATCGACGCCCTGCCCGAGACTCAATCCGAAGCCGCCTTACCCTTAAAGATCGAAAACCGGGTGCTGGGCGTCCTGGACGTACAGAGCGACCAACCCAACGCTTTCCACGAGATGGACATCCTCGTCCTGCGCGCGCTGGCCGACAACATTACCGTCGCCGTAGAAGACGCCCGAACTCTACGGCGATTTGCAGCGCCGTGCGGAGCAAATCTCGACCGTGGCCGAAGTGGGCCGGGCCATCACTTCCATGCTGGAGCTCGAGCCGCTCCTCACCGAAGTGGTCGCCCTCATCCAGAAGCGCTTTGGATATCCCTTCGTCCACGTTTTCACCGTCCAACAGGGCCGGCGGAAAGTGGTCTACCAGGCCGGCAGCGGCAGCCGCAGCAAAGTTTTGCAGCCCAACGGCCTCGAATACGACCTGGATGCGCCCCACGGGATAATCCCCTGGGTAGCCCGCAACGGCGCCACCCTGATCGCCAACGACGTCAGCCAGGAACCGCGTTATCGCCCCTCCGAGCTCCTGCCCGACGACACCTGCGCGGAGCTGGCCGTGCCCTTCCTGTACGGCGGGGAGATCCTCGGCGTGCTCGACGTGCAGAGCGACCACTGCAATGCCTTCAACGACGACGACCGCTTCCTCTTCGAGGCGCTGGCCGACAATATCTCCATCGCCATTCACAACGCCATCCTTTATCGCTCAGAACAATGGCGGCGGCAGGTCGCAGAAAGCCTGCGCGACGTGGCCAGCCTGTTGTCCTCCAACGCGGCCCTGGATAAAGTGCTGGATGCCATCCTGACCGAGCTCAGACGCAACCTGGCTTGCGAATCGGCTGCCATCTGGCTGTTGGAGGGAGAGTCGCCGCAAGCCGAACAGGCGCCGGACGCGCACCTGATTTTAGCCGCCGCCCAGGGTGTGGAGGGTGACGCGATCGCGAAAGCCATGCAGGCGCGCCCTGAGGCATCCGCCAGGCTGGCAGAGACTTTACACGCAGACCATCCGATCGTGCGCGCTGCCGGCAACCCCTATGGACCCCTGGGGGCCGCGATGGCCTATCCGCCGGAATATTCCTCCATTGCGGCTCCCTTGCACGTTGGGGAGCGGGCGCTGGGCGTTCTCGCCCTGGCCCACCGCACCCCCGATCGTTACGGGGGCGAAGCCCGCTCAATGACCGCCGCTTTTGCCAGTTATGCCGCCGTGGCCATCGAGAATGCCCGCCTGTTCGAATCGGCCCAGGAACAGGCCTGGGTTTCCACGGTGATGCTGCAAGTCGCCGAAGCCACCCAAGCCCTCACCACCATCGACGAATTGTTCTCGACCGTCGTGCGCCTGACTCCCCTGCTGGTAGGCGTGAAAGGCTGCGCGCTGTTTGCCTGGGACGCCGCCGAGGAAGCTTTTCTCTTGAACGCCGTTTACGGCATGGGACGCGCCCATGCGGGCGAAGTGGAGCAACGCGCCGTTCCCCTGGGCGAGATGACGGCTTTCAACTCCATGTATTTCACCAAGGCCCCCGTGGTGATCCACGACCCGCTCAAGGATCTGCCCTCGCTCCAGGACCTGGTTCCGACGCCCGGCGCAGACGAGCTGGTGCTGCTGCCGCTCCTGGCGCGCGGGGAAGTCCTGGGCGCTTTTCTGGTGGAATACCACGGGGATTCGAGCCAGTCGGGAGGTCAACGCGGGCTGGACGACGAGCGTCTGGCCATCATCCAGGGCATCACCCGCCAGACGGCCATTGCCGTGGAAAACATCCGCCTGCTGGAGGCCCGCCAGGAAGAAGCCTACGTCACCGCCGTGTTGTTGCAGGTAGCCCAGGCCGTGGTCAGCGCCAATGAGCTGGAAGACATCCTCGCCTCTATCGTGCACATCATGCCTATCCTGGTGGGCATCGATTGCTGCATCATCTACCTTTGGGATAGCGCCCGCAGCGTCTTTCGCCCGGCCCAGGTCTACACCGGGCACTGGAAATCCGAAGACGATTTGATGGCCCAGAGCTTTGCGCCGGAGGAATATCCCCTGTTGAGCCAGGTGCTCAAGACGGACGAATTCCTCATTTTCCCGCTCAGCGACCCTCCCGAAGCTCCCACAGAATGGCAACGCTTGCAGCCGCCTGAGTCCGACCCGGAGCAGTCCACCCTGTTGCGCGTCAAGAATCCCTTGCTGATGGCTTTCCCGCTGTCCGTCAAAGGCGACGTTTTTGGGGTCATGCTGACCCAAGAGAGCGGGACGGCCCGCTCCTTCCGCGAGAAGCGCCTGGAGATCGTCAAGGGCATCGCCCAGCAGGCCGCCCTGGCCATCCAGAACGACCGTTTCCAGCGCGAGATGATCGACCGCGAGCGCCTGGAACGGGAATTCCAGCTCGCGCGGGACATCCAGAAGACCTTCCTGCCGGATCGCCTGCCCTCCCCTGCCGGCTGGAACCTGGACTCGCGTTGGCAGCCGGCCCGTCAGGTCGGCGGTGATTTTTACGACCTCATCAAGCTCTCCGGCGGGCGCATGGGCCTGGTCATCGCGGACGTATCCGACAAAGGCTTGCCGGCCGCGCTGTACATGACCGTCACACGCACGCTGATTCGCGCCGCCGTGAAAGGTGAAGCCTCGCCCGCCAAAGCCCTCATGCGGGTGAACGAGCTGTTGCTGGCCGATACCCAAAACGGCATGTTCATCACCGCCTTTTACGCCATCCTGGCCTTGAAGACCGGCCAGCTAATCTACGCCAACGCCGGCCACAATCTCCCTCTGCTGCTGCGGCGCGGCGCGGAAAAAGTGGAGCGCCTGGCCAAGGGCGGGATGGCCCTGGGTGCGCTCGAGCACATCCGCCTGCAGGATCATAGCCTGGCCCTGGAACCGGGAGACGGTCTTCTGCTCTATACGGATGGGGTAACCGAAGCCTTCGCCCCAGACGGCGACCTGTACGGCGAAGAGCGCTTGATGCAGGTGGTCGCCGCCACGCGCAACTCCTCCGCCAGCGCTTTGCTGGACGCCGTCGAAGCCTCTTTGAAGGATTTCCGCAAAGGCGAGCCGCAATCCGACGACGTCACCCTGGTGGCCGTCCGCCGCCTTCCCTCCGCCCAGAAATAACCCTTTATTGGCAGATCAGGATCGGCACCCTGGATTCGCGCAGCACCTGGTCCAGAGAGCTGCCCAGCATAAGCTCCATCATCGGGCTGAATCCGTATCCCCCCATGAGGATGGCATCGTACGCGCCCTCCTCGACCGTGCGCAAGATGGTCTCCGAGACCGGGCCGGTCTTTTCCAGATATTCGGCCTGGATTTTTTGCGCATCCAGGTAATCCCGGGCGCAGCGCAGGGTCTTGTTCGTCGTGCGGCCCGCCTCGCTCACGGTCAGCACGGATAAGGAGGCCTTATATTTGCCGGCCAGGTAGCCGGCGATGGTCAAGGCTTCTTTCGCCTTTACGCTCCCGTCGAAGGCTACCAGCAGGCGCTCGAAAGCGCTCTCCTTCCCCGGCACGGCCAGAATAGGCTGGGCGCAACGGCGCACGATCGTGCGGAAGCCCGATTCGAGCCGCGCGGCGATCTGGGCGGCCGGCGGGTGCGCCAGGCTCAACACCACCAGGTCCGTCAGCAAGGCCCGCTCGCAGATCTTGCGCGCCACCTCGCCGTGCTCCCTGGCCAGGCTGCCGCTAATACCTTCCTCCTGGCAGCGCCGGTCGAACCGCTCTTGCACTATGCGGATAACGTCTTCCTTTTCGTCCTCGTCCTCCTTGAGGATCTGCAAGCCCAGCAGTTGCGCCCCCTCGCGCCTGGCGAAGATCACTGCCTGCTCCATGGCAGACCAGCTTTCTTCCTGCCCGCTAAGCGGCACCAGGATGTCCGCAAAGAGGTTTTGGGCGGCTGCTTTTTCTTTGTACCACTGGCCGGGATTGGGAACGTCTTCCAGCTCGTCGGGGATCAGGATATCCAGGAGCCTGTTTTTCACCCTTTGGAAGACCCGCGACAGGCGCGGGCTTTGGCGGTAGGCAAAGCTGGAGGCCACCACTTCCGGGCGGATGCGCCAGCCCATCTCCTGCTCCAGGGCATAGCGTTGCCGGGAGATCCACACGTACAGGTCAGTCTCGCTGCGACCGGGGAAGTCGCGCAGGATGCCCCGCTCGCGGATGGCCTCCACCACCGGCAGGTACACCTCGTGATACCAATGCTGTACGGCTTCCTCGTAGGAGATGTCACGCTTCAAATCGAGGCCCATGAAATAGCGGTGCACGGCGATGTGCTCCGCCAGGACGCGATACATCCCCGGAACGGTCAGGCGCAATTCCACTTCGGGCACGATCTCGTCGAAATGCGTCTGGGCCAGAAAGTCCGCGTACTCAGATTTGAGGATCAGCTCGTCGGGAGTAACGTCTGCGGTCAACGCCACCTTGGTACGGATCTCGGTCACGTAGGCCTGGATATATTTGAAGCCGAGCTGCCTGGCGACGGATACGCGATGGTGGCCGTCGCGCACGAAATACGCCTCGCCGATCTTGTACACTTCGATCGGCGGAAGCCCGCCCTTGCCCGGGTCCACCAGGATCGCCTTGACCCGCGCCCAGCGGCTGCCGTCGCCCTGTCGCCGGGGCAGGAAGCTGCGCGAAAAGTCCGCGTAGCGGCCCACACTGCCCACGATGGATTGGATGGGGATGTCCTGAAGCCCTTTTTCTGACCCGCCCTCGATGCGCAGGCTGCGCGAGACCTCGTCGAAAGAGAGCAAATCCGCCGACCGTCCCGTAAGGTGGGCGAGGATAGCCTCGAGCGCGGCCAGATCCCGCTCGTGCTGAAAATCCAAAAGCGCGGCGCTAAATCCGGGTGATTCCTGGCTCGAACGCGAGCTCAATCATACCTCCACTTATTCCAGCTCAAGCCCATTCCTCCGCAGCACCTCCCGATACCAATAAGCGCTGTCCTTCCAGGTGCGCCGCTGTGAGGCGAAATCCACGTGCACCAATCCGAACTGCTGGCTGTAGCCATAAGCCCACTCGAAATTATCCATGAGCGACCAGGCAAAATAACCCTTCAACGGCACGCCGGCTTCGATGGCCCTGGCGCAGGCCGCCAGGTGCTGCTCCAGGTAAGCAATGCGCTTTGCATCGGGCACACGTCCCTCCGGGGTCACCTGATCCGCGTAAGCCGCCCCGTTTTCGGTGACGTACAACGCGGGGAAGGCATATTCCCGGTGCAGCCAGCGCAGGTGATCCTCCAGGCTCTGCGGATGCACCTCCCAACCCATGGTGGTGCTTTCCGGCTCCGGGTAGAGCGTTTGCGGCTGCTCCTCCCGCTCGTCGCGCACCACGATGCGCGCGTAATAGTTGACGCCCAGGTAATCGACGGGGGTAGCGATGGCTTCCAGGTCGCCGGGGCGCACGAAATCCAGGCGCAGACCGGCCTCGCCAACCAGACCGTCCGGGTATCCTCGCCCGGCCAGCGGGTCGAGGAACCAGCGGTTCAATTGAAGGTCCATCTGCCGGGCCAGCTCCCGGTCGGCGGCACCGTCGGAGGCCGGCTCCACCGGGTGGGTGTTCACCACGATGCCCACCTGGGCGCCGGGCGCATTGGCGCGGATGACCGGCACGGCCTGCCCGTGCGCCAGCAAGAGGTGATGGGCCGCCGCCAGGCCTTCTTGCAGGTCCGTGTGGCCGGGGGCGTGCACGCCCTGCACGTAGCCCAGGTGGGCGATAATGTGCGGCTCGTTGAACGTGGCCCAGGCCGCCACCCGGTCGCCCAGCTTGCGCGTGGCTGCGTCCGCGAAGCGCTCGAAGTGCGCCAGGATGCCACGCTGCGGCCAGCCGCCTTCGTCCTGCAGGGCCTGGGGCAGATCCCAGTGATACAGGGTCGCAAAGGGCCGGATGCCGGCCTGCAACAGCGCGTCCACCAGGCGGTCGTAGAAGGCCAGCCCCGCCGGGTTGAGCGTTCCGCGCCCATCCGGGAAGATACGCGGCCAGGAGATCGAGAAGCGGTAAGCCTTGAGGCCCATGGCTTTCATCAAGGCCACGTCTTCGAGCATACGGGCATAATGGTCGCAGGCTACGTCTCCCGTGTCGCCGTTCACGATCTTGCCCGGCGTGCGGGTAAAGCGATCCCAGATCAATTCGCCCTTGCCATCCGCCTGCCAGGCGCCTTCGATCTGGTAAGAAGAAGTGGCTGCGCCCCACACGAACTGCTCAGGAAACTGGATGAATTTCGCCATGTGGTTCCTATGCTCCTATGCCAGGTTGACTTCGACTGCGTGCTCGCGGCCGTCCGCAAGCACCGGCAACAGATTTCCGGCCAGCGGCGCGCCGTCCAGCTCGAGCGAGCCGACTTCCCGGCAGACGTGCCGGGGGTTGTGCACGTAAATGTGGTAGGTCGCGCCGCGGAAGACGCGCCGCACGCGGAACTCTTCCCAGGCCGCCGGGATGCAGGGATCCACGCGCAGGCCGTCATACTCGGGGCGCACCCCCAGGATGTACTGGGTGGCCGCCTGATAGGCCCAGGAAGCCGTGCCGGACAGCCAGCTATTGCGCGCCAGCCCGAATTGCGGATGCTCGTCGCCCAGCACGTTCTGGGGATAGACGTACGGCTCGCACTCGAACTCGTCGATGCGCTCGTTCTGCAGGGCCGGATTGACCTGGCAATAATATTGGTAAGCGCGCTCGCCGTTCCCGGCCAGCGTCTCGGCGATCATGGCCCACGGATTGGTGTGCAGGAAGATGCCGCCGTTCTCCTTGGCCCCGGGGGGATAGGTGGTGATGCCTCCCTGCGCCGGGTCGAAGCCATTATACCCCGGCGTGCTGAGCTTGACGCCGAAGCGCGTGTTGAGCCGCCGGTAGACGACATCAAGGCAGGCGTGCGCGCGCTCAGGCGTAGCGAAGCCGGAGATCAGCGCCCAGGTCTGGCTGTTGAGGTAGAGCTGGCCGGCCTCATTTTGGCTGGAGCCCAACGGGGCGCCGCCGGCGTCGAAATAGCCCACGTACCACTCGCCGTCCCAGGCGCTCTGGTTGACGCGCTCCTGCATCGCGTGGTAGTCCCGCGCGTAGGCGCGCGCCGTGTCCTCCTCCTTGAGCGCCTCGGCCAGCCCGATCATTTCACGCAGCGCCTTCCCGTACAGATTGGCGGTGAACACCGATTCCGCCCCGCTGGGCAGGTTGACCGTGTCGTTCCAGTCGGCGAACCCCAGGCGGGGCAGACCGTGCGCGCCAATATCGCTGCGCGTGAAGGCCAGCGCGCGCTTGAGGTGCTCGTACACCCTGGCAGTTTGCAGGGGCAGCTCGTCTTCCCCTTTTTCGTAGAAGGGCAGCGTTTCGTCCAGGAAGCCCCAATCGCCGGTCTCCTTGAGATAGCCGCACACGGCCAGCACGATCCACAGGTGGTCGTCACTGTAATGATGCGGGCGGTCCTCGCGCTCCAGGGAATCCCCCTCACCGGCGATCATGGTTAGCGGGTTGAACTGGTGCATGGCCGAGCCGTCGCACTTCTGCACGCTGAGCAACTGGCGCATCAGCGCCTTGCACTCCGCCGGAGCCGAGGCGAAGCTGGCCAGCACGTCCTGGCTGCTGTCGCGGAAGCCCATGCCGCGCGTGCCCAGGCCGAGCTGGTAGAGCGACAGATAGCGCGACCAGGCGCGCGTGACGGCGCACTGGTGCGGGTTGTGGATGTTGACCATGCTGTTCATGGCCGCGTCCGGCGTCTCGACCTGCAAGACGCCCAGGCTGGCCTCCCACTGGCGAGCCATCTCCGCCAGCGCTTCGTCGACCGCCTGCCCCTGGCGGTAACGCCGCATGGAGGCTTGCGCGCCCTCCAGGCTGCCCGCCTGCCCCAGTTGGGTGATCAGCCGGCGGGTCTCACCCGGCTCCAGGCACCCCAGGGGCTGCAACAGGGCGGCGATGTTATCGCCGCGCTGCGCCTCGTAATTGCCGAGCTGTTCCGCCTGGAGCAAGCTCTGGGGGGCGGCCCAGGTGCCGTATTCGTGGTCGCCCAAAAAGCGCGCGCGGTCGGTCTCGAAGGAGGAAGCCGGCAGGCTCGAAGTGAAATAGTTGACGCAGGTGTCCCGCAGCATGAAGGGATACTGGATCAGGACGGTGCACCCGTCCGGCGCTACCACTGCCCGGCTCTGCATGGTCTGGGGCACCCAATCCGCGTTGGTGAACTGCTTGACCGCGTCCGGGTGGCTGTACTCCACCACCGGGATGGCATCCACCTCCAGCGGCTGCTCGCCAAGGTTCGTAACGCGGATATCGCGCACCTCGCACGCTCCGTCAGGGGGGACGAAAACGGTCACCGCGCAGCGCAGCCCGCCATGCTCATACAGGAAGCGCGAGTAGCCCAGGCCCACGCGGCACTCGTAGCGCTCGCAGGCCCCCAGGGTGGGCACGAAGTAGGGCGAGAAGAGCTTATAACCATCGCGGGTGTGCAGGCGCAGGTAGAGACCTTCCCCCTTGAATTGCGAAGCGGGCAGTTGCGGGATGTATTTGGTGATGCGGTTGAGCGAGGGATCCCCCCGGCAGATCAAGGCCCCGCCGGTGTGGTCCACGAAGCCTCCGAAGGCCAGCGTGCCGATGTAATTGATCCACTTGACGGGCGTCTTGGGGTTGGTGATCACGTATTCCCGCCGCGCGTCGTCGAAATAGCCGTACTGCATGGTTTCCCTCCTGCGCCTTCTAAATAAATCCATCTTTCCGGGAGCGCTCCCTCGGGGAGCAATTATAATCGATACCCCTAGCGCGACTCGTCCAGGCCCACGTAAGCCAGGATCTTGCCCCGCAAATCCCCGATCAGCTCTTGCTCCTTGGCCAGGATGTCCTCCACCAGCGCCAGGAGCGGCCCTTCGCCGTCCCAGTTCTCCTCCAAGATGGCCTCCGACTTCAGCTCCCAGTAGATCTCCTGGGCAGTCAGGGCGCACAGGAAGATGTCGTCCACGTAGCCATAAGGGCCTTCGATGTCCTCGGGGATGACGTCCGCCGGGAGGATGAAGTAAGCGATGGTGGAAAGCACCAGGGGGCGCAGGCGGCCGGGCAAACGGGCGTCATCGAGCAGGCTCACCATCAGGCGGTAGAAAGCCGGCGCCTGGTAGATCAGGTCGTCGTGGCGGCCCTCGTAAGCCGCGATGTCTTCTTCGAGGAGTTGGTCAAAGCTCTTCATACGGGCTTCCTCCGGGTTCGGGGTAAGGGCAAATCTCACGGAATTCCCTGCAACGCGCGCAGTACCCCAGGTTGGGGGTATAGCTTCCCTGGGCGATGTCTTCCAGCACGGCGGACAGCTTCTCGTGGGCCGCCTGGCGGCGCTCGGCGCTCCACTCCCAGGTGACCACCCTGGACTGCTTGCCCAGGAAGTGGGCCGTCAGGCGCGAGACCGGCTGGCCCAGGCCGCGCTCCACCCCCAGGCCGTAGAGGGCCAGTTGGAAGGCGTCCCGCTCCAGCTCCTCGGCGCGCGGGCGCGAAGTCTTGAAGTCCACCAGCTCGGCGCCGCCCGCCTCCCCCCGGCTCAGGTCGATGGTGCCGGACAGCACCCGATTGGCCAGCGGGAAGGAGAAGGGCCACTCCACCTGCTCCACGCGTTCCAGGCCGGCGCGCCCCTCGCGCACGTACGCCTGGAGCATGGCGATGGCCGTGGGGCGCAGGTCTTCCTCCAGGGCCGCGCCGACGGGCGGGGCCGGCGTCCAGGTCTCGGCCACGATGGCGGGGATGTCGGCTTCAGAAGGGATGCGCCCGGCGCGGGCGCGCTCGTGGATCACAGCCAGGGCCTGGTGCACGCTGACGCCAAAGGACACCGGCTTCAGGGTGGGAATCGC
This sequence comes from uncultured Chloroflexia bacterium, assembly GCA_963702935.1. GTDB lineage: Bacteria > Chloroflexota > Anaerolineae > Anaerolineales > Anaerolineaceae > DAOTWA01. The sequence goes on along the minus strand of OY969772.1, from coordinate 3,450,371 downwards.
AAAGCCGTAGACTTGCGCATATTTATAGCGCAGCGGGCATTCCAGGTAGAAGGCCAGCTCGCTAAAGCTATGCCGCGGGCGCGGAGCGTCGCCGGAGGGCGGTCGGCTCACGATGCCGCGCACCTGCTCCAGCGACCAGGCCGCGGCGGCCTTGAGGTCCGCGCCGAACATCTCCGCCAGAAAGGGGCTGGGGCCCCCACCGCGCTTGTTGACCAGATCGGAGGTGCCCACCAGCAGCAGGTCGCGGGCGCGGGTGGCCGCCACGTAGAACAGCTTGCGCTCGTCCACCAGGTGCGGGTCTTCCACTTCGGGCTTGCCGCTGGCGCACAGGTCGTAGGGAATCTCGTAAGGCTCCTTGCGGCGAGTGGCCGGCAGGCGCCCGTCCATGGCCGCCCCCAGCACCACCACCGGGAACTCCAACCCCTTGGATTGGTGAATGGTCATGACTTGCAGCGCGTCGTCCTTGGGGGCCAGGAAAGGCTCCACGCCGGTATCCTTGACCAGCTTGAGGTATTCCTGGAAGGCGTAGAAGTTGTGCGAAGAGCCGCCCTCGTCCCAGGCGGCCACGAGCTGGCTGAAGATGCCCAGGTTAGCCAGGGCTTCCCCGCCCCCGGCGCGCTCCAGGCGCGCGGCCAGCCCGGTGGCGGCCAGCAAGTCGTAGAAGACCTCCAGCAACGAGGTGTGCTCCTGGGCCTGGACGCGGGCTTTCAAGCGCAGCAGATCCAGCAGGCGGCGCCGGTCGGCCTCCGCGTGCACGCCGATGCCCTCCAGCCCCTGCGGCGTGGCGACCTCCAGCAGGCTTTCTTTATAGGCGCCCAGCGCCTTTTCGGTCTCCGCGCCCAGCCCAACGATGGGCAGGCGCAGGTACTTATCGCCCCAGGGTTTGGAGGCCCCCAGGAAGTGCAGCAGATCGTAGAGCTGAGCGATCTCCTCGCGCTCGAAGAAGGAGGCGTCCCCAAGCACCTGGAAGGGGATGCCGGCGGCGAAGAGCGCCTCGCGGTAGGGAGCGGCGTAAGACTTGACGCTGCGCAGCAGCACGGCCACGTCGCTCCAGCGCACGATCTGCCCGGCTTCGAACAGGCGCTTGAGCACGTCCACCACCGCCTGGGCCTCCTCTCCGGCGGTGCGCTCGTAGACCAGCAGGATGCGGCTGCCGGATTCGCGCACGGCCAGCAGATGCTTGTCGAAGCGCGCCGGGTTGTGTTGGATGACCTCCTGGGTCTGGCCGACGATCTGCGGGCGGCTGCGGAAGTTGTGCTCGAGCTTCACAGTGGTGGCGCCGGGATAGCGATCGGGGAAGTCGAGGATGTTCCTGACGGTGGCCCCGCGGAAGCGGTAGATGCTCTGGTCGTCGTCGCCTACCACGGTCAGGTGGGCCCCATCGCCCACCAGGAGCCGCAGGATGTGCTCCTGAGCGGCGTTGGTGTCCTGGTATTCGTCCACCAGCACCTGGCGGTATTGCTGGCGCAGCTCGGCCACTACCTCAGGATGCTCTTCCAGGAGGCGCAGCGCGCGGGCTTGCAGGAAGGCGAAGTCGCAGCGGCCCTCTTCTTCCAGGAGGGCACGGTAGCGCCGGTAAGCCTCGGCCACGGCGCGGCGCTCCTCCCACAGGGCGACCTCGTTGCCGCCGCAGGCGCGCAGGTTGGCCTCGCACCAGGCGTCCAGCTCCTCCAGGCGCACCTCCTCCTCGGTGGCGCGGTTGAAGAAGGCCATCACCGCCTGGTAAAAGGGGGCGGGCAGCCCCCTCACGCGCTCGTCCAGGCCCAACGCCTTACGCCGGCTGTAGACGAAGAGGAATTGGCCGGGGCCGTCCAGGAGGCGATAACCCTGGGGCCGGGAGGATTGGCGCGCGTAGCGCCGCAGCAGCAGAGCGCAGAAAGCGTGGAAGGTGGAGACCTGCATGAGCTCCGCGTTGCTATCGGGCAGCTTGCTCTGGATGCGGTCGGTCAGCTCCAGGGCGGCCTTCCTGGTGAAGGTCAGGGCCAGCACCTGCTCAGGGCGGGCGCGCCCGCCGGCGACCAGGGCGGCGATGCGCCAGGCGATCACCTCGGTCTTGCCGGAGCCCGGCCCGGCGATGATCAGCAGTGGGCCGTCCCGGTGCAGCACGGCCGCGCGTTGCGAAGCGGTGAGCCTGGAAGGGAGAAGATCAGGAATAGGGGCCATAGGCGATTGGGCGAGAGAGTCTAGAAAGATGCCAGGGGGATTCCTGATTAGATTATAGCAGACCCCCTCCCAACCCACCTCAAAAATTGGCCCTCTAAAAAACGGGGCAAGATGAAAGGTACCCCGCCAGGGATTCGATCCCAGGAACATGAACAATTCGGAACAATTCCCTGGAGACCGCCAGGTGTGGGAATTTTCTCCGGTTGGTAAAGTGCGGACGTAGCTGTGGCGGGCAAACGAATCCCTTAACGAATAAAACGAAGGCAAGAGATAGGGAATAGAGAGTGGTCAGTAAGCAGTGGGCAGTGAGGAGTGGAGGGGCCGCGGATACACGCAGATGACGATTGTACCCAGGCCCTGGGAGCTCCCTCCAGGGATCGATGAGAGATGAGCGGGCCGGAAAATCCGAGCCTATATTAGCACAAATGTTCTTAGTTGGCAAGGGGGAATTTTTTGGGGGGAAGCGAGAGTAGAGAATGGAGAGGCGTAGGGGCGAAGCAAAAATTATTAGTTGACAACGATCTATTCCCGTGCAATAGTAATAGAGGGGGAGTTTAATTGGGCGTTCGTCGTTTCTCCGTTCTCCAAGGTTCTGCGTGTATTTAAGATAGGGGGCTATGATGGGTGAGATTGATTTTGGGGATAATTTTAATTTCGAGCGCAAGTTAATCGACGCTCTGCTCCTTCTGCTGGTAGCCGCGTTCGTCGCCGGGTTTGGCGTGCTGCTGTTCTCGGGAGGCAGCCTGGCCTGGCTCTCCCTGCTCCTGGCGGTCCTCGCGATTTGCTCAGCCGCGATCATCCTGTGGATCGCTCGCAAGCGGTACGCAGCCATGCCGGTCGTGAAAGAAAAGCGGGGGCTATTAGTGCAAATCCAGGCTGAAGAGAGCCAGATTCACGCGGCTACCGCAAGGATCGAGCGCGCTCACGCAAAGGCCAAAGAGATCGATACCCGCCGAGAGGCAGACAAGTCGAAACGGCAGGAAGTTTACGCTCACCAGACCCTTCAACTTAAAAACAGGCGAGCCCAGCTCGAAGCAGACGAAAAGAAGGAGCTCGCCACCGCTCTTCAGCAGATGCAAGCAGCCTATCTGGCGAGCGGGTTGCGAAATTCCCGTCTGGAAGTTGCCACAATTCCGGGCATCGGACCCAAAATGAAGGAGCGCTTGAGGCAGAACGGAATTGTGGCTGCCTCAGACATCAGCTATTCCCGTGTGTCCCAAATCCAGGGCATCGGTGAAGCCAAGGCCGAGCAATTGTCTGCCTGGCGCAAGAATATCGAAGCCACGCTAAACGCCGGAAAGCCTACCCGCCTCCCAGAGCGCCTGGAAGACGACATCCAGAAGAAGTATTCGGCGCAGTTGGATGCCATCCGGGCGGAGGAGCAGCGGGCAAAGGAGGCAGCCAATGCGGAGCTGACGGCCATCGAACAGCTCGCCAGCCAAAAGCAGCACGAGAACGACGCTGCACAGGCCACGGCCCACGAGGATTTGAATTTACACCGGGGAGCCAGGCGCAAGCTCGAGCAGAACCTCGTCCCCTATGGCGACATCACTTTTAAGGCTTACGCTTCCAGGGCGCTCAAGGCCAGTATTCCACTACCGGGAGTTCTCGCAAGGGATCATCGCGGGCAGCCTCACCCTCGTCATCGCGCTGTTCCTGGTGATCCACACCACGCTGGCAGCCGGCTCAGCCGCCACCCTCATCCTCAATTCTATTCCAACGCCGACCGCGACTCCCACGATGACGCCTACTCCCACCCCTACGGCCACGGCGACGGCGACGCATACCGCAACCAACACTTTCACGCCGACGATTACGCCGACCCCCACGAACACCTTTACCCCGACGATCACTTTCACGCCCACCAGGACGTTTACGAGCACGCCCCTGCCCACGAGCACGAGGCGCCCGACTCTAACCAGCGCGCCGTACGTGCCGGGTATCACGTCCGTCGCGCCTACGTCATCGTCCGGGGGCGGATATGATCCGGGCCAGCCCACGGCAATCTGCAAGGATGGCACGTACAGTTGGTCGCAGCACAGGAGAGGGACGTGCTCCTGGCATGGGGGAGTCAGTGTGTGGCTTCAGTATCCGCCGGCGTAGGAAGCGCCGCGGAGCGACGAAAGAACGCTCCCCCGGAGACCGGGGGAGCGAGGAAGCGGCAGGAGAGCGTTCCACGGAGACCGTGGAAGGAGGGAGCGAGGAAACCGCCGGGCACCATCAGCGGGACGGTTGTTAACGGACGATCATGGGCAGGTGATTGTAATATTCCTGGCCGGTTACGCGGTATACCCCGGCCTGGACGAGATGGTCGGCCTGATCAGCCACGGACGAGCTCAGATTCGCCCCTGCCGTGCCGAACTGCCCACCCGCCGTACCGACGAAGATGAAATCCTGGCCGGTCGAGCTGCGAGCCGCTCCCAGGGCAGTGGCATTGGCTTGCCCCAGGTCGCCTTCAAAGCGATCGTAACTTGCAGCGGCTATATCGATCACGAATAAGCCTTCGGAGGTGGCCGCGTAGACCACTCTGCCGGCTTTAACCGGCGAGGGATCGAAGAGGAGCTGGTCGATGGGGGACGAGATGGGTAGGCCGCTGCCCCAAGCCGTCCAGGCGCTGCCGCCCTTGTCGATCCAGATCAGGCCGGAGCCACAGGCCACGTACAAGCGGCCATCCGTAGGCCGAACCGCGATCTCCCTGGCATCCTCGCCGAGCTGCAACACTTCGTCGCCCGGGGGGAGCAGATTCCAGGCGCTCCCCCCATCATCCGAATAGAGCACATCGGCATGACCACAGGATCCGTCCAGCGCCAGCTCACAGGCGCCGGCGTAGACCCGCTGCGGGTCGGTTGGGTCGTAAGCCAGGCTGAAGATCGACCGGGAGCCACTCTGGGCTTCCAGCGTCCAGGTCTGGCCGCCGTCGACGCTCTTATAAATCCCACCCCCGGCATAAACTTTCAAGTCGGGATTATCCGGGCGGTGGAAGGCCACCGCAGCCAGGAAGGTGGTCGGATCGCCGGGAACAGCGATCAGGGCATGGATGGAAATGACGTATTCATCGCCAGGGTGGTCCAGCGCCGGGAGAGTGGTTGGGCGGGGGATGCCACTCGCCACCGTCCAGGTTTCCCCTCCATCATCGCTCAGGTGGACGGTGTAATTCCAGGCAGCCTGCACCAATTTGTCAGCATTTTGCGGATCGACGGCAAAAGGCGTGTCGAGCAGGTAGCACCAGTCCCCCTCGCAGAAGGTGGGCAGGCGTTCCCAGGTGGCCGCGCCGTCCGCCGTGCGATACATCCCGGAGCTCGAATTGACGTAAACTACCAACGGATCGCTGGGCGCCGTCACGACCGAGCCCGGCACCACGCCGGCCAGGAGGTCGTCTACTTCGTCCCATTGGGCGGTGGCATAATCGGCTGCGTTCGCCTGGTTCGTCTGCCAGACCCCCTGGCCGTTGCCGGCAAAGAGGGAGGAGGCCTGGGCCGGGTCGTAGAGAACCGCCGAGGGTTGGGATGGAGAGGTGGCGTCATCATAGAAGGTCCAGGTGGAACCCCCGTCGAGCGACCGGGCCACTCGATAGCCGGTCGAAACCAGCAAGTCGGAAGGCGTAGCGGGATTGACCTTCAAATCTGTGACCTGATTGGAGCTATCCAGGACGCCCGAGTGTGGATCAATGGTCACGTAATTGGGGGCATCCAGCGCATCCCGGCAATCCAGGATTGGACTCGCGGCGGTATCCTCGGTGCAGCGCAGCATGGGCAGGGACACCCCTTCGCCACTGCCGATGACGAAGAGGGTTCCGTCGGGTGCAAAGACCAGGTCGCTGACGTGGTCGAGTGGGCTATCCTGGAAGCTCCAGGTATCGCCGCCGTCTGCGCTGCGGTAGAGCGCCCCATCATCGGCGCCGGCGTACACCACGGCCGGGTTAGCGGGCAAGAAGGCCAGAGCGTCGATTTTGGCATCGGCGGGAATGGGGCTGGCGCCAATCCAGGTCCAGCTATCCCCGTAATCTTCCGAACGATAAAGGCCGCAGTGGCTGCCGCACTCTCCCGCCCGATCCGAATAACTGATGGCCGCATAGACTGTTCCGCCGGTGGCAGGGTGGGCAAAGGCGCGCACGGAATACGGCCGGACGATCTCGCCCGATAAGGGGATTGGCTGCCAGGTGGCTCCGCCATCCTGGCTACGATACAATCCTTCTGCCTGGCGGGTGGCATACAACACGCTAGAATCAAGCGAGTCGATGGCGAAGTTGCCCTGGTCGCCGATGCCTGAGAAGAGGAAAGTCCAGTGTTGCCCGCTGTCTGCGCTATGGAACAGGCCGACCTGCCGAACAGCCGCGTAGATGCCGGTGGAGTTACCCGGCTGATTGGCCAATTGCAGGATGGCCCCGCCGTAGGGGCCGTTGGTGACAATCGAGCCATCCGCAGAAAGAGCTTTGAAGGCACTCCCGCTGTCTGGCCGGGCCAGAACGATCCCCGATGTGGAGCCAAGAAGTACGCAAAGAACGACGATGATGGGTAGACGTGTTTTCATTTTTCCCTTCAAGGATGGATCCGGGATGCATCGCACCCCGGTATCCGGTGGCTATGGATTGGATGTACAACCAGATCGTCAGTGCAATGAACCCACGACAGTACTCTATTACCGGCCATTTACAGGTAATCAATAACTGAACTATTCGATTAGCGTTGCTCGGGAGTTAATAATAAAAGGTGCGCTCGCTGCTGTTTCTCAGGAAGCCATTCAAACGGTAACGGCACCGCAGGCTAGTATAGCATAGGGTCAGGGCAAAATCAATAAAAGAGGCGAGAAACGAAAGTGGAGAACAGGGATAGAAATCACAGTTGGCCGCGGAGCGGCGGGAGGGCGTTCCCCCGGAGACCGGGGGAACGAGGGGAGATAACGAATTCGATTTAATCGCCGCCTGCCTGGCTGTCGATCATCTCCATGAAGGCGTCCACTACCCTGGGATCGAAGATCTTGCCTTTCTGCTCCAGGATGTAGGCGCGGGCCTTGTCGCGCGTCCAGGCCGGGCGGTAAGGGCGGTCCGAAAGGACTGCGTCCCACACGTCCACGATGGAGAAGATGCGCGCCATCAAGGGAATCTCCTCGCCTTGCAGCCCGCGCGGGTAGCCGCTGCCGTCCCAGCGCTCGTGATGGCAGTAGGGGATGTCTACCGCCCGACCGAGGTAGGTGATGGGGACGAGCAGCTCGAAGGCGTAGCGCGGGTGCTTGCGCATGATGACCCACTCTTCCTCGTTCAGCGGGCCGGGCTTGAGCAGGATGTGGTCGGGGATGCCCATCTTGCCGATGTCGTGCAGCAACGCTCCCCAGCGCACGTAAGTGAGATCGGCTTCTCCCAGGCCCATGCGGCGCGCCAGATCGAGGGTCAGGTCGGTGACACGCAGGGTGTGGCCCTCGGTCTCCTTGTCCCGCAAGTCCAGCGCGTGCGACCAGCCCTCGATGGTGGCGTCGTAGGCAATAGAGAGCGACAGGTTGGCCTGCTGCAAGGTCTCGAAGAGCTGCAAATTGTCGATGGCGATGGCGGCCTGGCCGGCCAGCGTCTCGAAGAAGTTCACCCACTCGGTGTTGGGGCGCATGGGCGTGCGCTTGAAGACCTCCAGAACGCCCTTGACTACCCCTTTGGCAATCAGCGGCGCACCGAAATAAGCCAAAAAGCCCTCACCTTTGAATAATGCGGAGGCATCCTTACCCTCTTCCTGAAGGGAAGGCACCAACAGGGTCTGTCTTTCCAGGGCCACGCGCCCGCTGTAGCCCTCTCCCAGACGCAAACGGATGCGCTCGATGGCCGGGGTGCGGAAGCCGCGCCCGGCGGCGTAATTGAGGGCCGCCGTAGAAGGTTGGATGAGCAGCACGCTGGCCGCGTCCACGTTCAGTTGGGAAGTGATCTGCTCCAGCAGCACGTTCAGGGTGTGGCGCAGGTCCAGGCTGGAGGTGATGACCAAATCGATGGAGCGCAGCGCCTCCAGCCGTTTCAGGTGGCGGATGGTGTTCTCGTTCAAGCGGAAGCGGTGCAGGGTCGCCCCGGCTACCTCGGCCAGGGAAGTCAGCAGCTTCACTTGATCCTCCGCGATGCGGCCCGGCGCCGGGCAGGTGATCATCAACGCACCCAGGGTTTCCCCGGCAGCGCGGATGGGCACACATACTCCGCCTTGATCGCGCGGGATTTCGACCTCGAGGGGCGGTGCAGAGAGCGGATCGTTGGCCCACTCGGTAGACAGGTAGGTCTGCCCGCTGGAAAACACCGTGCCCACGATGCCGCGCCCGGGGTGGATGGGAGGGGCATCGTAGAGCAGGCGGAACTGGCCGCGGGCCACGGCCAGGCGCAGGTCCTCGCTGGCAGGCTGGTACAGCCAGATGGCGCCCTCGCTGCAGCCCAGGACGGCCAGGGTCTGATCCAACAGGACGGGCAGAGCCTCGTCGGCGGTCTGAGCCGTGCGCAGCAGCGAAGAGACGGCGTAAAGGGCTTCCGTCTCGGCCAGGCTGCGGCGCAGGGCCTCCTCGTCCCGCTTGCGCTGGGTGATGTCGCGGGCGATGACGATGGCCCCCGGCTGCCCATCATAAGTGATGGGAGCGCCGATCACCTCTACGTCTACCGGCTTCCCGTCCAGGCGCAAGAAGGTCTCGTCCGCCAGGGGCGCCTCCACCCGCTCTTCGTTGAGGGTGCGGATGCGCTCCAGGACGGAATCGCGGTAATCTGGGCGGATGTAGTCCAGCACGCGCTTCCCTAAGAGCTGGCCGGGGCTCTCGGCCCCAAACAGCTTCAGCCCAGCCGGGCTAACGAAGGCGAACTTTCCTCCGGTCTGGACGAAGATGGTATAGGGAGACACTTCCACCAGTTGGCGGTAGCGCTCTTCGCTCTCGCGCAGGGCCTGCTCGATTCGTTTGCGCTCGGTGATATCCTTACAGAAGGCCATGGTGCGCTCTTGGCCCAGCCCAACCGCCCGCAGGGAAATCCAGATGACGTCCCCGTTCTCTTTCTTCACCTTTAATTCGACCTCGGCAAAGCCCTCTTCGAGCAGCCTGGCGAAGCTTTGCATCCCGCTCTCACGGTCTTCGGGAGGCAAGATATCGCTTACGTTCATGCTTTGCAGGGTAGCCGCGTCATAACCTAACAGATCCTCGGCGGCCTGATTGACCTCCAGATAATTTCCCAGCCGATCGGTGATGAACATGCCCAGCGGGGCGTGCTCGATGTACGAGCGGAACTTGGCCTCGCTCTCGCGGATTTTCTCCTCGGCCTGTTTACGCAGGGTGACGTCATTCATCATGACCAACAGGCCGAACTTGCCGTAGTAATTGATGAGCAGGGCCGAAGCCTCCACCGTGATGACGGCACCGTCCAGCCGGATCAGGCGCTCCTCGACGGTCGCCGAGGCTCCGGTCAGATCGGCCGAGGCACTCGCGAAGGCGGACTGGATCATGCTCATGATCATGGGACGGTCGTCGGGGTGCACGAACTCGAGCACCTGCCGGCCACGCAGAGCTTCAATGTCGCTGGCCCCGATCAATTCCAGGGAGGCTCGATTCCCATACACGATTTGATTATCCACGTGCACCACGATGCCCACGGATGCATTTTCGACGATCTGGCGGTAACGCCCTTCGCTCTCACGCAGGGCCTGTTCGGCTCGCCGGCGCTCGGTGATATCGTTAATAACGCTCAGTCCTACGCGTCGCCCCTCCAGGTGGAAGAAATGCACGATCACCTGCACGTAAATGACCTGCCCGTCCTTGCGACGGTGGCGCACCTCCTGAGTCCGCATGAATGAGGACTGCGTCTCTCCCTCGACCTGCTTTGTCAACGTGGGAACGTCCTCCGGCAGGCGCAGATCGAGGCCGGTCATACTCAAGAATTCTTCGCGCGTATAACCGTAGTGCTGCACAGCGGCGTCGTTCACCTCCAGGAATTGCAGCGTCCCCGCATCTACCAGCCACATGGGTAAGGGGTTGTTGTCGAAAAGCAGGCGGTAATGCGCTTCGCTCTCGCGCAGGGCCTGCTCCATCCGCCGGCGCTCGGCTTCCTGGCCGGCGACCTGGATGGCAAAGGAGATGTCCATGGCCATCTCGTCCAACAGCTTCAGCTCGGGGTCGTCGAAGGCGTTGCTTTCGGCGGAATCCAGGCCGAACACGCCCATCGCACGTCCGGCTACGGCCAGGGGAAAAACCGCCAGGGAGCGGATGCCCGAACGCCGGTTTTCTTCCTGTTGGGCCGGCGAGCAGTCTACCGCGTACAGGTCGTTACACACCACGCGCTGCCCTGTTTGCAAAACCTTCGCCACCGGATTCGGGTAACCTTCTTCCGCCTGGGGCGCCGCCGGGATGCGCGGGGACAGGCCCTCCGCCGCCCCGGCGCTGGCGGCCACGCTCACGCTCTCTCCGGCCTCTTCCAGCAGGCCGATCCAGGCGCGGCGGAAACCTCCATCCTGGATAGCGATCTGGCAGGCCCTCTCATAGAGGGCGTTCAAGTCGCGCAGGCGCACGATGGCCTGGTTGACGTTGCTAAGCATGGCGTAGACCCGGTTGAGCCTGCGGATACGCTCCTCGTCCTGCTTATGCCCGGTGATATCTAACGACATGACGAACAGGCCCTCCGGCACGGGTTGGATGCTGAGCTGGAACCAGGCCTTGGAGCCATCCGCGTAGGTAAACTCGTTCACCATCTTGGCGGAAGAGCGCTCTTGCATGCACTTTGCGAGGGTCTTGAACATGGAGGTATCGTCGATGCCGGGGAAGACCTCCATCATCTTGCGCCCGAGCAGGCCGCTTTTCTCCTGGCGCGCCTGGGCGGCGACGACGTCGTTGACGTACAGGTAACGCCAGTCGAAGCTGACGATCTGGCAGCCTTCCAACATGTGATCGAGAATGTCTTTATAATAAGGGTTTTGTGGATCAAGGCTTGCCATCTTTGCCTCCTGTTCCTGCTGCCCCATTAATCACCTATTAAATCGAGCTTGCGAGAGTGTCGCTTTCGGAAGGTAGAGATGCGAATGGCCCTGCGGCCCACTGAAGGTTATGGCTGATGGTCCCCCTGGTTCAAGCCAATCCATTGCGGCTGATTGCCTCTGCGCCCAAAGATCGGCCTCCGGCAACAAGCCCTTTCTTCCCCTTTACAGGAAGATAGAGCCGCCTTCCGGAATGACTGATAGCCAATCGAGCGGCGGAGGGATTTATATCCCGATAACTCTTGAATTCTAAGGAACTCAATCCACTCGGGCAATATTACTCCTTGTGCTCAATTACTCCAAGCTTACCGAATGGTTAGGCTTATTATAACATTAACCTCAGCGTTCCAGTTAGCGCCGATTGGCTTATAATTGGCTCACACTTGGCAACGTGAGGCAGATTATCCCTCGATCAATCCTGTTCGTCGTCGATGATGAGGTCAAGGCAGACCGGTTGCACAAAGCGCTCGAGCCGGATGGATACTGCATGCAATCCTTCCTGAGCCTGGAAGGCGCGTTGCCCACGTCCCTGGCCGGGAATCCCCCCGACCTGGCGATCCTGTGGTTCCCCTTCTCTTCTACCGAAGCCATGCCGGCGCTAGAAACCATGGTGGAACAGCTCCAACGGCTGGGAAACCCCGATCCCCTGCCGGTGCTGCTGATCATCGACCAGTACGGCTCGCATTGGGTCGAGCCGGGCTTCCGCCTGGGCATCACAGACATCCTCACCCGCCCGATCCACCCGTTAGTGCTGCGGCAGCGCGTGCGCCTGATCTTGCAGGCGCGCCAGACCGAGCAAGCCGAAGAGCGCTTCCGCACGATCGCAGATTTCACCTACGATTGGGAATACTGGCGCGACAACCAGGGCGCCTTGATCTACAACTCCCCCGGCTGCGAGCGCATTACCGGGTGGGAGCGAGACGCCTTCGTAGAAGACCCCGGCCTGCTGTTGCGCATCGTGCACCCCGCCGACCGCGAAAAGATCGAAGCCCACTTCAAAGAAGAGCTGTGCCTGCCAGCGCCCAGCTCTCTGGATTTTCGCATCCTGGACGCCAACGCCGAGGAACGCTGGATTGGGCACGTCTGCCAGCCGGTGTACGCCAGGGATGGCAGGCTGATGGGGCGGCGGGTGAGCAACCGGGACATCACCGAGCGCAAACAGGCCGAGCAGGCCCTGCTGCGCGAGGAGCGCCTGGCCGTGATGGGACGGCTGCTGGCCTCCCTGGCGCACGAGATCAACAACCCCTTGCAGACCATGTCCGCCAGCATCGAGCTGGTCATGGACTTTCCCCTGGAAGCGGAGGAGCGCCAGAAATACTTGCAGGTGATGCGCCAGGAGACGGAGCGATTGATGAAGATCAGCCGGGGAGTGCTGGATTTCGCCCGCCCGGCGCGGGCGGAGCAGCGCCTGACCTCCATCGCGGCGCTGGTGGAGCGCGCCTTGTTCCTGGCGAGCCGGCAGTTGCACACCGCGCGGGTGCAGGTGCGGCTGGATCTTCCCGACGACCTGCCCCTCATCCGGGCTTCGGCGGACCAGATCAGCCAGGTGTGCCTGAACCTGATCATCAACGCCATCGAGCACATGCCGGCCGGGGGACTATTGGAGATCTGCGCCCGCCACACGCCTGACCAGGTCGAGCTGGCTTTCAAGGACAACGGCGAGGGCATCCCGGCGCAGGCGCTCGAGCTGATCTTCGAGCCGTTCTACACCACGCGCAAGGACGGCACCGGCCTGGGATTGGCCATCAGCCACAGCCTGGTGGCGCTGCACGGCGGCAGCCTGACCGTGGACAGCGCCCCGGGAAACGGGGCGGTCTTCACCGTCCGCCTGCCGCTTTCGCCCCCAGAGGGGGAGGCGCGATGAGCGCTATAAAAGCCAGGGTGCTGATTGCGGACGACGAGGAGAACGCCCGGCTGGTGCTATCGCGCGCGCTGGAGCTGCTGGGCTACCAGGTAGAGGGCGTATCCGACGGGCGGCAAGCCATGCAGCGCCTGGCGGCCGCTTCTTACGACGTGCTCTTGTTAGACCTGCGCATGCCGGAAGTGGACGGCGTGCAGGTCATGGAATACGTGCGCCAGAGCTGCCCCGGCCTGGCAGTCATCGTGCTGACGGCCCACGCCACGCTGGACAGCGCCATCACCGCCGTCAAAGCGGGCGTGGTCGACTACCTGCTCAAGCCGCAACGCATCGCCGAGATCGAAGAGGCCGTTCAACGCGCCCTGCGGCGGCGCTCCGGCGAGCGCCAGCGGCAGCGCCTGATCGGGGTCATGGAAGAGGCGCTGCAAAAGCTGCAAGCCCCCGAGGCCTGGGGCCCAGACGGGGCCGAGCCGGTCACCCGGCGCGGGCTGGCGCTGGATTTCGAGCAGAGGAAGCTGACCATCCACCCGGAAGACGGCGGGGAGCCCAGGGTGGTAGAGCTGACCGGCGACCAGGCCGCCATCCTGGCTTTCATGGCGGCTCACGCCGGGAAAGCGCTCTCGAACCGCGAGATCGCCGGCGCGGCCCTCGGCTACGCCGACCTGAGTGAAAAGGAAGCCGAGCGCATCGTGCGCCCGCACATCCTGCGGCTGCGCCGCAAGATCGAGCCTGACCCGTGCCAACCGGCCTTCCTGCGCACCGTGCGGGGGGTGGGCTACGCCTTCTTCCCGGAATAACCCCTTTGCAATGAAGTTAATCTAAAACTGCAACGATTGCTCTGCCCTCCCCGGCTATCATAGTAGCATCCCAAATCATTCACAGGAGGAGCAATCTATGTTCGATACCGGGAATACGGGTTTCATGCTGGTGGCGACCAGCCTAGTGATGTTGATGACGCCCGGGCTGGCCTTTTTCTACGGCGGGCTGGTGGGGCGCAAGAACGTGCTGACCATCATGATCCAGAGCTTCGTCTCGATGGGCTTGACCACGGTGGTCTGGTACCTGGTGGGTTATTCGCTGTGCTTCAGCGGGGGACAAGGCGGCGTGATCGGCAACCTGAACAACGCCTTTTTGCACGGCATCGACGTTACCACCGTCTTTGCGGCAGCCAAGATCCCGCTGTTCGTGTTCATCGCCTACCAGATGATGTTCGCGATCATCACCCCGGCGCTGATCACGGGCGCTTTTGCCAACCGGGTGCGCTTCGGCGCCTACCTGGTATTCCTGGTGCTGTGGCTCCTGCTGGTCTATTTCCCCATGGTACACATGACCTGGGGCGGCGGCCTGTTCCAGAAGTGGGGCGTGGAAGACTTCGCGGGCGGAATCGTGGTGCACAATATCGCCGGGATGGCCGCGCTGGCCTCGGTGCTGTTCGTGGGCAAGCGCCTCTTCCCGGATAAGGGGCCGCATAGCATTCCCCTGGTGGCGCTGGGCACCGGCTTGCTGTGGTTCGGCTGGTACGGGTTCAACGCGGGCAGCGAGCTGAAAGTGGACGCCGTCACCGCCACCGCCTTCCTGAACACCGACATCGCGGCTTCTTTCGCGGGCGTGGTCTGGCTGCTGATGGCCTGGATCTTCGAGAAAAAGCCTAAGTTCCTGGGCCTGCTGACCGGCTCAGTAGCGGGGCTGGCAACGGTCACCCCGGCGGCCGGCTACATCACCCCTACCAGCGCAGTGATCATCGGCATCGCAGCCGGCGCGGTGTGCTACTTCGCCATCAACCTGAAGAACCGCTTGAAGCTCGACGACGCCCTGGACGTGTGGGGGGTGCACGGCGTGGGCGGCTTCCTGGGAGTGGTGCTCCTGGGGGTATTCGCCGACGCGACCGTCAACGCGAGCGGGGTCAACGGATTGCTCCTGGGCAACCCGGGCTTCTTCTTTAAAGAGCTGGCGGCCGTGCTCATTTCCTCGGTATACGCTTTTGGCATGTCCTACGCCATGTTGTGGGCCATCAATAAGGTCATACCGGTCAAGGTCTCACATTCCGAAGAAGAAATCGGCCTGGACCAGTCGCTGCACGGGGAGAGCGCTTACGAGATGATCTAAGGGATATCCAGAAGATACCCCCCAAAAGGAGGGGCGCGGGTCTTGGCGAAACTGCAACGATGCCGGCCGACAACCCCGCGCCCCTCCATCTATTCTGCGTGTGATAAAATTGGAGCGGAGCTCTACCCGTAAGAGTTTATATCCGGAGAAGAATGAGATCTTATGAAAATTGCGCTTGAATTCGACTCTCATCACCCACGGCTTCCCCAACCCGAAGAATATCGAAGTGGCGCTGCTGCTCGAAGAGACGGCGCGCTCCCAGGGCTGCCAGCCCGTCACCATCGGGATCCTGGCCGGGGAGATCAAGGCCGGCCTGACCCGCGCCGAGATCGAGCAACTGGCCACCCGCCAGGGAGTGGTCAAAGCCGGCGTGCGCGAGCTGCCCCTGGTGCTGGCTCGCCGCGAATGGGCCTCGACTACGGTCAGCGCGACTATGCGCATCGCCAGCCAGCGCGGCCTGCCGGTCTTCGCCACGGGCGGCATTGGCGGCGTCCACCCGGGGCAATGGGACGTGTCGCAAGATATCCTCGAGCTCTCGCGCACCAGCATGATCGTGGTCAGCGCCGGCCCCAAGGCCATCCTGGACCTGCGCGGGACGCATGAGATGCTGGAGACCTTCGGCGTCACGGCGGTCGGCTATCAAACCGACGAGATGCCCGCCTTTTACACGCGGGGATGCGGCCTGCCCATCTCGCGCGTGGACAGCCCGGAGGAGATCGCCCAGGTGTACCGCACGGCGCGCGAGCTGAAGCTGCCGGGGGCGCTGTTGGTGCTCAACCCCATCCCGGCCCAATACGAGATCGCCGAGGAAGCCATCCAGGGGTGGCGCGACCAGTCCCTGGCGGACCTGGAAGCAGCCGGCGTCTCCGGGAAGGGCGTGACGCCCTTCCTGCTCTCGCGCATGGCGGAGCACTCCCAGGGACAGACGGTGGAATCCAATATCCAGCTCCTGAAGAACAACGTCATCCTGGGCAGCCGCATCGCCCTGGCGTTAGGAGAAGGGATGGGCTGAACCCGGGTGCAGCATTGAGCGGCGGGGCAGGGTAAAGAAGAACACCGTTTCTCCCCCCGCCTGGCTGGAGACGCCGATCTGGCCGCCGTGCGCCTCGATGATGCCCCTGGCGATGGCCAGGCCCAGCCCGGCCCCCCCGCTGGAACGGCTGCGCGACTTTTCTCCCCGGTAAAAGCGCTCGAAGAGGTGCGGCAGATCCTCGGCGGCGATCCAGGAGCCGGTGTTGGCTACCTCCACGCGGATCTCATCCCCGGCCGGCTGCGCCTGGATGTCCACGTTTCCTCCGCTGGAGGAATAGCGCACGGCATTATCCACCAGATTGCTCAGCACGCGGCCCACACGCTGCGCGTCCATGACGACGGGATCGATGCCCGGCGCGACTTTACCGTTCAGGCAAACGTTCATCTGCCGGGCCAGCTCGGAAAAGCTCTCCAGCGTATCGGAGATCAAATCCGAGATAGAGCCGTTCTCCAGCTCCAGCTTCAGTCCCCCGGCGTCCATTTGGGCCATCTGGAACAGGTCGTCGATCAAAGCGGATAAGGCCTGAATGTCCTTCTTGGCGATGCCCAGGTAGCGCTGGGTGGTGGCGGGGTCGTCGACCAGGCCGTCCGCCAGGGCTTCGATCACGGCGCGAATGGAAGCCAGGGGGGTCTGTAAATCGTGGCCGACCCAGGCGACCAAATCCCTGCGCAAGGTGTCCAACTCACGCTTTTTCTGCTCGGTGATCTCGAGCTGAGCCGCCATCTTGTTGAAGTTGACGGCCAATTGGGCCAGCTCGTCACGCCCCTCCTCCGGCACGCGCACGTCCAGCTTCCCGTCGGAAATTTGTTGCGCGGCCTGGTTGAGGGCGCTGATACGCACCGTGAGAGCCTCCGAATAGAAGGCGCCCAGGATCATGGCGATTCCGCCGGCAAAGAGCAGCAGCACCACGGCCAGCAGAAAATCGTGCTGGCTGGCGAACATCAGGCTGGCGGTGATCCACACGTTGAGGATGATGAGCAGGGTCGAGAGGAGGTAGCTCCCCAGGAGGGACACGTGCAGGCGGGGAACGCGGTTGATCCAGCCCATGCGATAGGCCCCATAGCCAGCGGCCATGGCCAGGAGCGAAGTGGCGGTCAACAGGATGGCCATCAGCCCCAAATCCTTCAGGGTGGGGCGCATGAGCCAGGTAAAGATGAGCAAGGCGAAGATGGTGACCAGCGCGATGCTCAGAGCAAACAGGGTGGGAGAACGCAGCGAAATCCTTGGCGAGCGCGTCAAACGAACCTCCTCATCTTCACGGCTCGAAACGGTAGCCCACGCCCCAGGCGGTGAGGATGTGGCGCGGCTCGGACGGGTCGTCCTCGATCTTTTCCCTGAGGCGGCGGATGTGCACTGTGACCGTGCCGGGATCGATGTACTCTAACATGCCCCAAATCTTGTCCAGAAGCTGGTCCCGGCTGAAGACCTGATGAGGATGGCGCGCCAACAGCCACAGCAGGTCGAATTCTTTGGAAGTCAGATCTTTCTCCTGGCCGCCCACCTGGACAGTGCGGGATTGCGGATCGATGACCAGGCCGGTAAAGTTCAGGGGATGTTCGGGGCTTTTTTCTTCGGCGGGGTGGGCGCGGCGCAGTACCGCGCGCACGCGGCTGACCAGCTCCTGGGGGCTAAAAGGCTTGACCACGTAATCGTCGGCGCCCATCTCCAGGCCGGCGATGCGCTCCAACTCCTCGCGGCGAGCGGTCAACATGATCACGGGCAGCTCCCCGTTCGAGCGCAGTTGGCGGGCGATCTCCCAGCCGTCCACCTTGGGGAGCATCAGGTCGAGGACGATCAGGTCCGGCTTCTGCTTCTCGAGGAAATCCAGAGCCTGCTGTCCATCGGCCACGGCGTACACCTGGTAGCCGGCCCGGCGCAGGTACAGCCCCACGATTTCCTGGATGCTCAGCTCATCCTCGACCACCAAGATCAACTCGCTCATACTCCCTGCCTCTCGCCCATCTCTCGAATAGAGATTCTCCTCTAGTGAGTATACAGCCAAACCCTTAAAGCCCGAGTAAGAAAAGCTTACGAGAATATTACACGAATTTGCCAGTTGGTTGGCTGCTGACCCGCGCCGCGTGGACGAGGCCCACTTGGGTTTCCAATGCAAAGTCCTGTGCCTGGGTTGCCAAGGGGAAATACCCTTGACAACTCGGAAATAGTTCGTTATTATAAATTATATTTATATCATCGAACTATTTATATGGAGAATCCGCTTATGGAAAAACCAGAGATATTGCCGTCTGATGATCCCCTTGTGCGTGATGTTGTCGAACTCCTTCGAGAGTTGCTCCACGCTTTTCTTATGGCATCCGTCCCAGCCTGGTTAGATCTTCAGCTAACGCTCCCCCAATTAAGAACCGTTTTCATAATCGCTCATAACAAAACGTCTTCAGTGATGCAAATCGCGAAGCACCTTGGAATTGGAGAACCTACTGCCAGCCATCTAATCGACAAACTGGTGCAGGCAGGCTTCGTCGATCGTAGCGAAGATCCAACGGATCGCCGCCGTGCAATCGTCCGACTTTCACCGGCGGGAGAGGAGCTTATCGAAAAACTCCTTGGTTGGGAAGAATTCCTGGGGGGATGGCTTCGTAAGGTTCCAGAGGAAGACCTTTCCCTCTTTCAACACGGATTGAACGCAATCATTCATGAGGTACACGGACAGACAACAAACCATGGACAAGCAAGCGAGGACGAAGGTCAGGGGGTTTCCAAACTATGATAATGAATTTCACCTATAATCCAAGTTTTCTCTGGCTACCCTTAATCGGCGCCGTCATTGGCCTTCTCGTAACCCTATTTGGGGGTGGTGGAGGCTTCTTCTACGTGCCCATATTGACTTTGCTATTTCATGTGCCCACTCAACTGGCAGCGGCTACCTCCCTGGCAGCAACGATCCCTACTGTAATCGTAGGATCCATCGAGCACTACCGGAAAGGGAATGTAGATCTACGAGTAGGTCTTATCTTCGGAGTCGCCGGTTTGATTGGCGCGCTCGTCGGTGCTTATGTTTCGAATCTTGTCTCGTCTGCTCTCTTACAGAAGCTCTTCGGAGCCTATGCGATCGCCTTGACCATCCCAATGGTGCTCACCAGTAGAAATAGGCTCAAGAATCCAGGCGGTGAAGCGAAGGAGTCTCAACCACTTCCAAGCTCAAAGATTATTCTTTGCGCATTCTTTGGAATCCTGTCGGGAATCATGGCAGGTCTTTTTGGAACAAGTGGTACGGCATCCATCGTGGCCGGGTTGTACATCTTGGGTTTGCCAGTGACTGTTGTCGTAGGGACATCCGTATTGGTGGTGCTTTTTAATGCAATTTCCGGTTTTGTCGGGCACCTCATAGTTGGCCAATTCAATCTGATATTATTACTGTTCTTGGGCAGCGGCTCAGTAATTGGTGGGTTTCTTGGACCAAGGATACTGGCCAAGATCAATGTTCAGACTTTGGAAAAGGTTTACGGCGCCCTTTTTATCCTCCTGGTCATCGGCTTCGGCATAGTCATGTTATTTCTGTAATCTATGAATTTACGAAGAGTTTCATCCTATAATAAAGAGAACGTTCGATAACTGCCCTGGAGATTGAAATCTCGGCTACAAAATTCACGAAGTCCACCTGCTTGGGCTGAAAACCAGCCGACGACGGTCGACTTTGCGTTCCTGACGGACGTGGTTTCAACCGCCAGCGCTTTCTGCCGGGTTTCCGAACACTTACGATTAAAGCTATACAGGAGCTTCTTCTCTATGTCCGAAGTGCTCAAAAGCATCCCGTATTCGATGAAGGCTTCGGCCCACGCCGCCCAGATAAGCCGCATCCTGGGAGCCGCACTGGCAGCCGTAGATCCACAAGCAGCCGTCAGGCGCGCACTGCGCCGCGAAGGGGCGACGCTGAGAGTGGCCGGGCGGGCTTATGACCTGGGCTCGACCGGGCGCATCCTCCTGGTGGGGGCCGGGAAGGCCAGCGTGGCCATGGCGCGCGGGCTGGTAGAGGCGCTCGGCGACGAGATCGACGCCGGAGCGATCATCGCCAAGAACCTGGACGCAACCGACGAGGTCGGCTCCGAGAAGATCCAGGTACTGATCGGCGCCCACCCGGTTCCCGACCGGCGCAGCCTGGATAGCACCCGCAAGATCATGGATGTGCTGCAAGGGCTTCAAGCCAACGATCTGGTTTTTTGCCTGATCTCGGGGGGCGGCTCGGCCTTGCTGACCCAGCCAGCGCCGGGCGTCTCGCTGGAAGACTTGCAGCAGCTCACCCGGAACTTGCTGGCCTGCGGCGCGACCATTCAGGAGATCAACACCCTGCGCAAGCACCTGGATCAGGTCAAAGGCGGGGGACTGTTGCGCAGGGCGCAGCCGGCCAGCCTGGTCACGCTGATCCTCTCG
Source organism: uncultured Chloroflexia bacterium (assembly GCA_963702935.1). Lineage (GTDB taxonomy): Bacteria > Chloroflexota > Anaerolineae > Anaerolineales > Anaerolineaceae > DAOTWA01. The sequence goes on along the minus strand of OY969772.1, from coordinate 3,429,859 downwards.
GACGTGGTGGGCAACCCCCTGGAGACGATCGCTTCCGGGCCGACCGTGGCGGACCCCAGCACCTTTTCGGACGCCGTGGGCATCCTCAAGTCTTACCAGCTCTGGGAGGCCACTCCCGCCAACATCCGCGAGCACCTGGAGCAGGGCGTCGCGGGGGCAGTCGAGGAGACGCTCAAGCCGGGAGACGCCCGACTGGAGCGCGGCGCGACCCTGCTGGTAGGCAGCAACCAGCTCGCCGCCCAGGCCGCCACCGAACAAGCTCGACAAGAGGGGTTCAACAGCCTGCTGCTCACCACCTATCTACAGGGAGAGGCGTCTCAGGCCGGGAAGTTCCTGGCGGCCGTCGCCAGGCAAGTCGACGCTTCGGGGTCGCCCCTCCCCAGGCCGGCCTGTCTGTTGCTGGGGGGTGAGACCACCGTGACCTTGCGCGGAGACGGCCGGGGCGGACGCAATCAGGAGGTGGCCTTGGGAGCGGTCGAAAGCCTAGCCGGCTTGCGGGGAACCCTGCTGGTGACGCTGGCGACGGATGGCGAGGACGCCACCAGCGGCGCCGCCGGAGCCGTGGCCAGCGGCGAAACGGCCGGGCGGGCGAGAGCGGCGGGAGTAGACCCGGCGGATTTCCTGCGCCGCAACGACTCGACCCACTTCTTCGAAGCGCTGGACGATTTGATCCTCACCGGCCCCACGGGCACCAACGTGAACGATCTCAATTTCCTGTTCCTGTTCGCGGGGGAAGACGAGGCTGCCTGAGAGCGGGGGCCGGCCTGACCAGCAGCCCGATTTCGGTGCAGCCCAGGACGAACTTTTGGCTATACAAAGAGCTCCTGCGCCTTCACCCCCAGCCCTGGAAGCTTAGCCTTTTTAGAGCCAGAGACTTTGGCCGCTCTTGCTATTCGGACCTCACCCCCAGCCCCTCTCCGCAAGCGGAGAGGGGAGAAAGAGCGCCTACCCAAGCAAAAAAGAGGGAGATTTGGCCATCCAATGCGTTGGGAAAGCCACAGGTTAGGCTATAATTCCTCCAGAGGGTGAAATGGCAAAGCGCACAAACGATCAATGGATGGCGGACCTGGGCACCAACGGGGCGGCTTACGACGTGGCTCTGGCGGACCTGCGCGAGGTCATCCTGAGCGGGCTACCCTACGCACTGTCGAGCTGGCTGCCGGCCAACTCGCCCCAGACGGAGGCCCTCTACGAGGAGGTGACCCAGGAGACGCTGCTCAAGGTGTTGAGCCGCCTGGATAGCTTCCAGGGCCGCAGCCAGTTTACGACCTGGGTGTACAAGATCGCCTCGCGCACGGCCCTGACCGAATTGCGCCGCCGGCGTTGGAAGGACGTATCCCTGGAAGACCTGCTGGAGAACGAGGAGGCGCCCGCCTCGCCCAGGATAGCCCAGGCCCCCGATCCGAGTCCCGAAGTGATGGCGGAACAGGCGGACGTATTGAGGCGCCTGCAAGGCATGATGCAGGAGGAGCTGACTGAGAAGCAGCGCCTGGCCATTACTATCCTGAGCGTACACGGCCTGCCCATGGAAGAAGCCGCGCGGCGCATGGGCATGGAGCGCAACGCGCTCTACAAGCTGCTGCACGACGCGCGCTTGCGCTTGAAGCGGCGCCTGGCGCGCGATGGATTGAGTCCCGGCGAAATCCTAGCCATGTTCGAGGGACCTTAAGCGCTATTCTTGCCCTGCTTTTCAGGAGAAAATCCATGCCCGAACAGCCCGACCTCTCAAAAGACGAACGGGAATCGCCCAAGAAAAGCACGATCTTCCTTCACTTGAGCGCCGTGAAAGGCCGCACCTGGGGGCTGCTGGGCGTGGGACTGGTGGTCGTGCTGCTGGTTGGGGGAGCTGTGCTCCAACGCACCCCGGCTCAGGAGGCTCCCCCGGCAGCCGGCGCGGGGGAACTTTCCCGCGCCTATGGCCCTGAAGACGCGCCGGTAACGATCGTCGAGTACGCCGATTTCGGCTGCCCGAACTGCCAGCGGTGGTCTCAATCCGGGGTGATGGAGCAAGTGTTGCTGGAATACTCGGACAAGGTGCGCTTCGTGTGGCGCGATTTCCCCGTCATCACCGCCGAATCGCCCAAGGCAGCCGAGGCCGGGTGGTGCGCCAACGACCAGGGCCAGTTCTGGAAATATCACAACCTGCTCTACTTGAAAACCCCCGCCTTGAGCGTCAACGACTTAAAGGAATACGCGGATTATATCGGCCTGGACATGCAGGAGTTCAACCAATGCCTGGATGCGGGCCAGCACGCCGCCGACGTAGAGCAAGATTTGCGAGACGCCCTGTCCCACGGGTTTCAGGGGGCCCCCTCCTTCATGGTGAACGACAGGCTGCTGGCCGGCCCGCCCTCCTTTGAGCAGCTTCAATCCCTCATCGATGCTCTCCTCGTCAAGCAAAGCGCCGGTTGATGCGGGACGATGGGGAAGGCTACGCGCAGAAGAGGGGTTCTACGCTCAATTTCAGCACAGCTCATCCTTGCAAACGACAATTCTCAGGTTGGCTTTACCGGAAAGAGCAACTTTTAACTATGCGGCACATCTAACCATTGAATAAATGAAAGGTGTGGAGTGAAGCAATGGATAACCTGACCCAAAACAAGATCGGCACGCTGATCACCCTACGATCAGATTTAGACACGGCCAAAGCCCGCACAGTCGAGGCTCTGAAAGCGGAAGGCTTCGGCGTGCTGACCGAGATAGACGTAAGAGAGACCCTGCAGAAGAAGCTGGGCGTGGATTTCTCCCCTTATTTGATCCTGGGCGCCTGCAACCCGCTCCTGGCGCAGCGAGCGTTGACACTTGCGCCCGAAGTGGGATTGCTGTTGCCGTGCAACGTTACCATTCGCCGGCTCGAAGATGGGGACAGCCAGGTAGGATTAGTCGACCCAACCGCCATGCTGGGCGTCGTCTCCAACCCCGCGCTGAAGGAAGTGGCCGAGGAAGCGCAAGCCAGATTAGGGCGCGTGGCAGCGGCGCTCCAGGAGGCCGCCTGAAATGGACAACCTGCACGAACGCCGCTATCACCAGGGAGTCGAGCGCTTGCGCTCTCCCCAACGCCTGGCTTTGATGGAAGTGGAGCACGTAGCCGACCTGGTCCTCGAGGGGGTGGAAGTCGGGAATATGCTGGACGTGGGCACCGGCTCGGGGATCTTCGCCGAAGCCTTCGCCCGGCGCGGCCTGTCGGTGGCAGGGGTGGACGCAAACCCCGCCATGCTGGAAGCGGCCCGCGGCTTCGTACCCCAGGGCGACTTCCGCCTGGGCCAGGCCGAAAGCCTGCCCTGCGCGGACGCTTCCTTCGACCTGGTCTTTCTGGGGCACGTGCTGCACGAGGCCGACGACCCGCTGAAAGCCCTGCGCGAAGCGCGCCGGGCGGCGCGCCGGCGCGTGGCTGTCTTCGAGTGGCCTAACTTCGACGAAGGCTTTGGGCCGCCCATGGCGCATCGTCTCGAGCCGGGCAAGGTGCTCTCCCTGGCAGAACAGGCCGGCTTTGCAAAGGTCTCCACCCCGCCGCTGGCCCACATGGCCCTCTTCCTTCTGGATCTGTCGCCTGAGGCCTGATCCATTTCCTGGGTTGCCTCCCCGGGCAATGCCTTTGCCAAAATGAGCTGCGTGGTATGGGCTAGTCCACCTCTGCTCCGCTTCACCCTATTGAATGGCTTCGGCGATCAGGTCCCCAACCCCGGCAACCAGCTTGACCTGCTCCTCGCTGAGCTCGTGGCGCTCTTTCAGAAAATCAGGGCTGTTGTAACTCAGCCAAACGTTGCTTTCGGCATCTTCCCAAGCCAGCGCTTTAAGCGGCAGATCGATCGCGACGCTTTCCGAAGCATTCATCAAAATCGTACCGGCTTTAGGGTTCCCGAACAGGAGCAATTGGGTTGGCCTCAGATCGAGGCCGACCTTTTTTGCCTCCATGCGCTGATCCAGACGCAGGAAGATGCTCAAGCCTTTAGAGCGGGCGGCAGCTTCTATGCGGTCGAGGCTTTCTTCGACCGAATAGGGGCTGGGCACGTTTACAATCCCGTGGTTCCTGGTATCATTCGACATAGCTATCCTCCTGAGGAACTCTATACTTTGAGGATAAAAGTTATCACCATTATACACAATACCTTCCAAGGCTTTCTGGAGGCGCAATAGGAAATCAGGCTATGATCTTCATCCCTAACGCATCGACCAATCCATATTTCAACCTGGCCCTCGAAGAGTATCTGCTCAAGATCGCCAATCTCCCGGACGAGCTCGTGCTGCTGTGGCAGAACGACAACACCATCGTGATCGGCAAGCACCAGAATGCCATCGAAGAAATCAACCAGGCTTACGTGGAAGCCAACCAAATTCGCGTGTCGCGCAAGAATCACGGGCGGGGGCGCGGTCTACCACGACCTGGGGAATCTGAATTTCTCCTTCATCAGCAGCGTCGAGCGCTACGACCTGGTGGAAATCAAAAAATACGCGCTGCCCGTAGCGAAGGCGCTGGCCAAAATAGGGGTAAAAGCCGAGATCAGCGGGCGCAACGACATGACCATCGACGGCAAGAAGTTTTCCGGCACGGCCCAGGCCCTGCATCGCAAAAAACTGCTGTATCACGGCACGCTGCTCTTCAACTCCGATCTGAGCAAGCTGGGCCAGGCCCTGAACGTCCAAGCGGATAAGATCCAATCCAAGGGGATCAAATCCGTGCGCAGCCGGGTGACTAACATCCGCGACTATCTGCCGAACCCCGAGATGACCATCCAGGATTTCCAGCAGGCGCTGCTCAACTCCCTGTTCGACGAGCAGCCCTACCGGGAATACCGGCTCACCGCCCGCGATCTGGAACGGGTTACCACCCTCGAAAAAGAGAAATTCTCGACCTGGAGGTGGATCTACGGGGAATCGCCCCCTTACAACTATAAGCAATCGAAGCGCTTCGCCGGCGGCCAGGTCGAGGTCCAGTTGAACGTGGTCAAGGGCCTCATCCAGAGCTGTAAATTCTACGGGGATTTTCTCGGCCTGGAGAACGTGGAAACCGTCGAACGCAGCCTCCTCGGCAAGCGTTACATGCGCGCGGAGGTCGACGCCGCCTTGAGCGACCTGCCCCTCGAGCTGTATTTTGGAGGCATCTCTAAGGAAGAGCTGCTCTCCTGCCTGTTCGAGTGAAGCTTTCCCGGCTACCATTCCAAAAGCATTCCCTCACATCCTTTTAGGAAATCGAGAGTCGAGAGCCGAAAGTGGAGAGGCGTTGATCGGGCAACCAGGGGGCGCGGGGGTGGCTGAAACAGCACAGGCTTGATAAACGACCCCGTACCTCGTATAACGTCCCGCCCCCCACTACCTAAAGGCCCTGAACCCCTGGTCGCCTGATCCCTCGTCGCCTGATCCCCCAATTTCCTGATCCCTCCCTGCCAACTGCCTTACCCGCAGTTTTCCATTTGACATTTAATCCCCTGTTTGCTATAATACACTTGTAAATTATGACTTTCCAATTGTAAAGTATCACTTCACCTACTTTCTTCCTGGCTGGACAAAGCCCACCCGAACGAAGCGGGCTTCAGTACGGACGATAAAGTTGTTTGGATCTTTATTCTCTCGCCGCCGGTGATCTAAACGATGTATGATCTCGTGATTCAAAATGGCACCCTGGTTTCCAGCACTGCTGTCTGGCAGGCAGATATCGGCATCCTGGGAGAAAAGATCGCCGAGATTGCCCCCCATCTGGAAGGGCGCGAGCGCATCCCGGCCAATGGGATGCTGGTGCTTCCGGGCGGGGTCGACCCGCACGTGCACCTGGAAATGCCCACCCCCACCACAACGACCAGCGAGACCTGGGCAAGCGGCACGCGAGCCGCCGCTTTGGGGGGCACCACCACGGTGATCGACTTCGTCGAGCCGGGGCACCCCGGCCAGCCCTTGCTGGAAGCCTTCCGCGAGCGCCTGAGCGTGGCCCAGGCGGGAGCTGCCATCGATTTTGGCCTTCACATGACGCTGTGCAGCGCCGACGAAGACACCCTGGCCCAGGCGCCGGGGATCGTGGCGGCCGGCCTGCCCTCTTTCAAGCTCTACACTACCTACGCGGGCTTCCACCTGAACGACGAAGAGCTGCTGGCGGCCTTCGCCGCCATCGGCAAGGCCGGCGCCCTGGCCATGGTGCACGCCGAGTCAGACGCCATCCTGCAGCGCGCCACGCGCGAGCTGCAAGCGGCCGGGCGCCTCAGCCTGCGCGATTTTCCGCAAAGCCGGCCGGCCCTCGCCGAAAAGGAAGCGGTGGAACGCGTGCTTTCCCTGGCGGCCTTCGCCGGCTGCCCGCTTTACATCGTGCACGTTTCCACCCGCGCCGGGGCAGCCGCCATCGCACGCGCCCGCCAGAGCGGGCAGGCCGCCTGGGGGGAGACCTGCCCCCAGTACCTGCTCCTGGACGAATCGCGCATCCGCACCAGCGATTTCAGCGGCGCCAAATTCGTGTGCTGCCCACCCTTGCGCACCCCCGCCGACCAGGAAGCCCTATGGGAGGCCCTGCAGGCCGGCGAGCTGCAAACCCTGGGCACGGATCATTGCGCTTTCAATTTCCACGGGCAAAAAGAGCTGGGCAGGCACTCCTTCCTGGAGATTCCTTCCGGCCTGCCGGGCATCGAGCTGCGCCTGGCCCTGCTGTACACCTTTGGGGTAAAGACCGGCAAGCTCACCCTCAGCCAATGGGTCGATCTGTGCTGCACCGCCCCGGCGCGCCTGTTTGGCCTGCACCCGCGCAAAGGCGAGCTGGTCCCCGGGGCAGACGCGGACATCGTGCTCTTTCAGCCCGATGGCAGCCTGCGCGTGACCCAGGCGCTGCTGCACGAAAACGTCGACTACACCCCTTACGAGGGCATCTCCCTGGCGGGCGGGGTGCACACCACCCTGCTGCGCGGCCAGGTGCTCGTGCGCGCGGGCGAGTGGGTCGGCCAACCTTATTCTGGAGGCTTCATTCCATGCTCATCCTTCCATCCTGGCTGATCCCCTCCGCGAAAGACAAGCCCCTGGCAGACTGGGGGGTGCGCATCTTCGGCAGCGAGATCACCACCGTCGCACCGAACGCGGCCTTGCGGGAGAGCTTCCCGGAAGACGAGGTCTGGGAGGCCGCCGGGCAAATCCTGGCGCCGGGCTTCGTGGATACCCACACCCATCTCTACGGCATCCTGGCCCACGGCATTCCCCTGGCGAAAGCCCCCTCGGGCTTTATGCCTTTCCTGGAAGATTTCTGGTGGCCGCTGGTGGAGAACCGCCTGGAGCGCGAGATGATCGGCGCGGCTACCGACGCCAATTGCGCCGCGCTGATCCGTTCCGGAGTTCACCTCCTTTTACGACTGCGAAGAAGCCCCCAACGCCCTGCCGGGCATCCTGGAAGCCCAGGCCGGGATCGTGCGCAAGCGCGGACTGCGCGGCATCCTGTCCTTCGAAGCCACGCAACGGCTTAGCCCGGAGAACGGCCAGTTGGGGCTGCGAGAAAATTTCGACTTCATCCAGGCGGCGCGCAAACAGGGCGGCCTGGTGAGCGGGATGATGTGCTTCCACACCACCTTCACCTGCGACACGCACTTCATCCAACAAGCGTACCAGATGGCAGAGGAATGCGGCGCGCTGGTGCACGCCCACTGCTCCGAGGGCGCCTACGAGCCGCGCTACGCGCTGGAGACTTACGGCAAGCGCCCCATCCAATATTACGCCGACCTGGGAGTGCTCAGCGAGCGCAGCCTCCTGTCGCAATGCGTGCAGATCAGCCCGGAGGAGATCGAGCTGCTGGCGCGGCACAAAGCGCGTGTGACCCACATGCCGCTCTCGAATTGCGAGGTGGGCGGCGGAATCGCCCCCCTGCCGGCCCTGGTGGACGCCGGCGTGAGCGTGGGGTTGGGGTCGGATGGCTATATCACCGATTTCTTCGAAGTGATGCGCGGGGCCTTCCTGATCCACAAGGCTAACCAACAGGATCCCCAGGTGATGCCCGCCTGGCAGGTGTGGTACCTGGCCACCGAAGGCGGCGCAAAGGCGATCGGGCTGGAAAAGGTGGGGCGCCTGGCGCCGGGCTGGCAGGCGGACCTGCAATTGTTCAAGGCCAGCCTGCCCACTCCGCTCAAAGAGCACAATCTTTACGACCAGACCCTGCTCTTCTGCCATCAAAGCGACGTGAGCGGCGTAGTCGTCGCCGGAAAGACGCTCATGCGCGAAGGAAACATCCCCGGCCTGGACCTGGCCACGCTGCAAGCGCGCACCCAGGCATCCGCCGAGCGTCTTTGGAATCTGGCTTAGGAATCTTATCCATGCAACCCAACGGTGATAAAAATATGAAGATTGAATTTACCTTGAATGGCCAAACGATGCAATTAGAAGTCGATCCGCAGCGCACGCTGCTCAAGCTGCTGCGGGATGACCTGGGTCTGACCGGCACTAAATGCGGCTGCACCTCAGGGGATTGTGGAGTCTGCTCGGTCCTATTGGACGGAAAACTGGCCAAATCTTGCCTCCTGCCGGCCTCCAAGCTGCCAGGGCGCCAGGTGGTCACCATCGAGGGCATCCGCGGCGAGGACGGCGGCCTCAGCGATCTTCAACGCTCCTTCCTCAACCACGGCGCGGTGCAATGTGGCTACTGCACCCCGGCCATGGTGCTGGCCGGCGAAGCCCTCTTGCGCCGCAACCCTGCTCCCAGCCGGGAAGAGATCCGCGACGGAATTACGCCCGTCCTGTGCCGTTGTACCGGTTACCAGCAGATCATCGACGCGATCGAAGAGACCGCCTATCAAAGGCAGAGCGCCCGGCAAAGCCAATCTCAGGAAGTGTTGGAGAGTGCACTATGAGCGAATTTCAATACATTGGAAAACGCTCTCGACCTGAGGACGGCCCCGAAAAAGTGACCGGCAAAGCGCGTTACGTGGGAGATTACCGCCTTCCCAACATGCTGCACGCCAAAGTGCTGCGCAGCCCGCTGCCCCACGCGCGTATCCGCCGCCTGGACACCGCGCCGGCTTTGCAGGTGCCCGGCGTACTGGCCGTGGTCACCGCGGATGATTTCGTCAACCACGGGAATTGGGGCTGGCCGATCAAGGACGCCTTCGCCCTGGCCTGGAAGAAGGTGAGCTACGTGGGCGACCCGGTGGCAGCCGTGGCCGCCGAGAGCGAAGAGGCCGCCTTGCAAGGCATACGCGCCATCCGAGTGGAATACGAAGAGCTGCCGGTCGTCTCCGACATTCACCACGCCCTGGACGCCGACGCCCCCATCATCCCCGAGACGGAAGCGCCCGGCACGGGCAATATTTCCAACACGCACCGGGTGAGATTCGGCGACCCGGACCCGATCCTGGAGACCTGCGAAGTCACCCTGGAGGGAACTTACTTCTTCAAGCACCAGGAGCACGCCTATCTGGAGACCGAGGCCACCCTGGCCATTCCCGAGCCGGACGGCGGCCTGACGATTTACGCCAACGACCAGTCGCCCTTCATCAATCGCGACAACCTGATGATGATGCTGGGCCTGCCGGAGGAGAAAGTGCGCGTGATCCAGGCGCACGTGGGCGGCTCCTTTGGCGGCAAGGACGACATCACCTACCAATCGGCAGCCCAGGTTGGCGCCCTGGCCCTCAAAACCAAACGCCCCGTACGCCTGGCGCTGACCCAAACCGAATCCTTCCTGGGGGGCTACAAGCGCGAGGCGATGGAAGTCAAGATCAAGCTGGGCGCCACGGGAGACGGCGAGCTGAAAGCCGCCAGGGTGAACTTGCTGGTGGACAGCGGCGCTTACTCCTCCCAGACTCCTCTGTCCTCCTGGCGGGCTTCGGTACACGCCGCCGGCCCTTATCGCTACCAGGCCGTGCACGTAGACACACTATCGGTGTACACCAACAACGGATATTCCGGCGCCATGCGCGGCTTTGGCAATACAGAAGCCATGGGCGCCATCGAGCAGGCCATCGACGAGCTGGCCTATCGCCTGGGGCGCGACCCCATCGAGCTGCGCTTGCAGAACTGCCTGCACAGCGGCGACACGGCCATGAGCGGCAATCGCATCGACCAGCAGATCAACCTGGACGAATGCCTGCGCCTGGTGCGCGAGCGCTCCGATTGGGCGCACAAACGCAGCCTGTACGCCGCCGAGCAGACGGGCGACCTGCGGCGCGGGATCGGCGTGGCCTGCTATTTCCACGGCAGCAGCCTGGGCGGCGAAGGCGCGGATTACGGCACCACCACCCTCAAGATCGAAGAGGATGGCTCCGTCACGCTCACGTGCGGCCTGACGGACTTCGGGCAGGGCAGCCGCACCGTGTACATGTTGGTGGCCGCCGAGGAGCTGAAAGTCAGCCCGGAGCGCATCCACATCTTGCGCCCGGATACCCAGACCGCCATCGAATCAGGCCCCACGGTAGCTTCGCGCGCCTCCATGGTCGGCGGCAACGCCACCCTGGCCGCCGCACAGCGCCTCAACCAGGTGCTCAAATGGGCGGCGGCGAACGCCCTGGATTGCCAGCCCGAGCAGGTGTTCCGCCACGCAGAGCTGTTCATCGGACCCAGTGAAGAACAGATGACCTTCGACGAAGTCGCGCGCCACGCGCGCCAGATGGGACTCTCGCTGTACGCGCGCGGCAAATGGCAGATGCCGACCCTGGAATGGAACTTCGAGACGGGCAAGGGAGTGCCCTACCATTGCTATACCTTTGGAGCGCAGGTGGTCGAAGTCGAGACCAACCTGGCCAACGGTGTGACGCGCGTCCTGGGCGTATGGGCTGCCCACGACGGCGGCCGCATCCTCTTCCCGCAGGGAGCGTTCGGCCAGTTGTACGGCGGCATCGCCATGGGCATTGGCTACGCCCTCACCGAGCACATCAGCTTCCACAACGGCTACCCGCAGACCCTGGATCTGCACGACTACCACATCCCCACCGCCCGGGAAATTCCCCCCATCGACGGCCACTTCATCGAGACGGATTACCCCGAAGGGCCTTATGGAGCGCGCAACCTGGCCGAGCCTACCATGATTTCTACCGCCCCGGCCATCGCCAACGCCATCTTCCAGGCCACCGGCAAACGCTGGCGGACTTTCCCGCTCACCCCGCGGGTGATCCTGACCGGCAGCGACTCGCCCGAAGTGGATACCTCGGCTGCCTGCCGGCAGGGCCTGGGACTGGCCTGAACCTTCGAATGCAACCAAGCAATTATCTGGAGAGCGAGAGAACAATATGACGCAACGAATGGCATTGTACATGCAGGACAAGCATCCCATCCGGCACGAGCTGGAGATGGCCGCCTACGCCGAAGAGCGCGGCTTCAGCGAGATCTGGCAGGCGGATACGCGCCTGGCGCGCGATTGCATCGTGATGATGAGCGCCTTCCTGGCTCGCACCCGGCGCATGCGTTTCGGGTCGGCGGTGCTGCCCATCTGGACGCGCAACCCGGCAGTGATCGCCTCCACCTGGAGCACCCTGTGGGAGCTGGCCGGGAAAGCCGACGGCAGGAGCCGGGTCATGCTGGGCATCGGCGCCTGGTGGGAGCCCATCGCCACGCGCGTGGGTGTGGCGCGCGCCAAGCCGTTGAAGGCCATGCGCGAGCACATCGAAGCCATCCGCCAGTTATTCACCATGCAAGAAATCACCTACCAGGGCGAGTTCGTCCACCTGGATCGCATTCGCCTGGACGTGGCCTTTGGGGACACCAGCCCCAGGGACATTCCCCTCTACATCGGCGCCACCGGCGACCAGATGCTCGAAATGGCGGGGGAAATCTGCGACGGCGTGGTGCTGAATTACGTCGTCTCGGTGGACTATATCCGCCGGGCGGTGGCGCTGGTCGAGAAAGGCGCGCAAAAAGCAGGCAAGACTCTGGCAGACGTGGACCGCCCCGAGCTGCTGGTGTGCTGCCTCTCAGACAAAAACCCCGAGGCTGCCATGGCCGAAGGCAAAAAACTGGTGGCTTATTATCTGGCCACCGAGCCGCACATCATGAAGGCCAGCGGAGTGAGCGAAGAGCTGCTCGAAAAGGTGCACGGGATGATGAGCTGGCCCGCCACCGAAGAGGATTACATCCGCACCAGCAAAGTCATCCCCGACGAAGTGGTGCGCAACGTGATGGCGGTCGGCACCACCGCAGAATGCCGCGCCAAGGTCAAGGAGTACATCGACGCGGGCGTCACCTGCCCGATCCTGTATCCCATGATGGACGACATCCAGCCGGTCATCGACGCCTTCGCGGATTGGGGCTAAAACGAATGCTTCAAGGAAAGCAGCTTCGCGTTCAATGCGTGAGGTTCGCCTCCTTAGCAGATTTCAAAATAAATCAGCATCAACTATCAGGAGATTCAACATGCAATCCACACTGTTCGGCAAACACTTTATTACTACCGAAGACTGGTCGAACGATGAGATCGAGTCGCTGCTCGAAATGGGCGCGGACCTCAAGCGCCGCTTTTCGATTGGCGAGCCTCACGACCAAATCTTGCGCAGCAAGACCCTCTTCATGCTCTTCTTCGAAGAGTCCACGCGCACGCGCAATTCCTTCGAGGCCGGTATCACCCAACTCGGCGGCCACGCCCACTATCTAACCCCTTCCGCCACCCAGGTGGGCCACGGCGAAAACGCCAAGGACACCGGCACCGTCCTGGGACGCTACGGGCACGCCATCGCCGTGCGCGACTGCCGCACCAACATCGGGCAGGCGTACCAGTACGACCTGGCCAAATACGCCGGCATCCCGGTTATTTCCATGCAGGATGACGTCGACCACCCCTGCCAGGCCATGGCAGACCTGATGACCATCCGCGAGAAATTCGGGGACGATCTACGCGGGCGCAAGTTCGTCATCTCGTGGACGTACGCTCCCAAGTACGTCCGCCCGCTCTCCGTGCCGCAATCGCTGATCATGCTGATGACGCGCTTCGGCATGGACGTCACCCTGGCCCACCCCAAGGGCTTCGAGATGATGCCCAAGTGTCTGGAATCCGCCCAGAAACACGCGGCGGAGAGCCATACCAAATTCGAGGTGGTCGACGACATGGATGCAGCTTTCGAAGGCGCCGACGTCTGCTACGCCAAGTCCTGGGGACCCATCATGGACACCGAAGAGCCTGCGGCCGTCCAGGCCATGTGCGACGAGCACAAGGATTGGATCTGCGACGAGCGCCGCATGGATCTGGCCAGTGACCGGTCGATCTACATGCACTGCATGCCCATCGATCGCGGTTACGAGGCCACCGACGCCGTGGTGGACGGGCCGCATTCGGTGATCTACGACGAAGCCGAAAACCGCCTGCACATCCAAAAAGCCATCATGGCCCTCACCATGGGTGGAAGGATCTAAATGAACCAGGAGCGTTTGATCTCCTTTGCCCAGGAGCTGATCCGCGAGCGTAGCCTCAGCGGTGAAGAAGGGCCGGTGGTGGCCAAGGTCGTCGCCGAGATGAGAACCCTGGGCTTCGATCAGGTGTGGGTGGACGAGTACGGCAGCGCCGTGGGCGTCATCCAGGGCAGTAAGCCCGGAAAGACCCTGCTGCTGGACGGCCACTGTGACGTGGTGGATGCCATCGCCGCCGACTGGAAGCACGACCCCTTCGCGGCGGTGATCGAGGACGGCTATCTCTACGGACGGGGAGTAGCGGACATGAAAGGCCCGCTGGCAGCCATGATCCACGCCGCCGCCAGCGTTGATCGCAGCAAGCTGGCCGGCAAAGTGGCCGTCAGCGCCTCGGTGTTAGAGGAAGTGTTGGAAGGCGTGGCCCTACAACAGGTGATGAACCGCATCCAGCCGGATTACGTCCTCATCGGGGAATCCACCAATTTCGCCCTCAACCGGGCCGGCCGCGGCCGGGCCGAGATCGTGGTGGAGACCGTGGGTAAAGCCGCCCATTCGTCCTCTCCCCAGGCGGGCCTGTGCGCCGTGCACGAGATGATACACTGGATGCAGGCCGTAGAAGCCCTGCCCCTGCCTTCCAACCCGGTGATGGGCCAGGCCCAAATCTGCCTGACAGACATCATCTCCGGGCCTTACCCCGGACACTCCACCGTGCCCAACCGCTGCCGGGTATCTTACGACCGGCGCCTGGTGCCGGGCGAGACCCCCGAGAGCATCCTGGGAGCCATCCGCGCCCTGCCCGCCTTGAAGGACATCCAATATCAGCTCACCGTATTGGACGGTGAGGAAAAGACCTACACCGGCAAAGTACTCAAGGGACTCAAGTTCTTCCCGGCCTGGGCCTTCGACACAGAGCATCCCCTGGTGGAGGCGGCCCTGCGCGGCTTGCGGGCCAGCGGCTTCGACCCCAAGCTGGGCGCGTTCGGCTTTTGCACCAACGCGTCTTACAGCGCCGGGATTGCCGGCGTTCCGACCATCGGCTTTGGCCCCGGCACTGAGCCGGACGCCCACACGGTCGACGAGCGCATGCAAGTGAGCGACATCCAGCGCGCCGCCGAGGGCTTCCTGGGCATGATCCAATCGATCTTGAGTTAATTTCTTGCGGCCTTTCCCTGCCTGTCTCCGGTTCGGGCAGGGAAAGGCGTATCTCTATCATAAAAAATGGCGGGAAACCCTTATGGAAAATGTCGACCTGATCGTCAAGAACGCCACCATCGTTACCATGGACAAGGACGTAACCCTTCTGGAAGGCCACGCGCTGGTGGTCAAAGGCAGCCAGATTGCGGCCATAGAAGCGGATGAAACGGCCCTCGAACACTACGACAGTCCTAAGATCATCGACGGGCAGGATCAATTCGTCTTTCCGGGGTTCATCAACACCCACACGCACCTGTTTCAGAACGCCCTAAAAGGGCTGGGGCGGGATAAGCCCCTGTTCGAATGGCTGGACAGCTCGGTGCGCAAGGCCCTGCCGGAAATCCGTTACGAAAACGTCTACCAGGCGGCCCTGGCCGGCTGCATCGAGAACATCCGCAGCGGGGTGACCACGATCCTGGACTACATGTACGCCCATTGCAGCCAGGTGGGCCTGGATGACGCCGTGGTACAGGCTTTCGACGAATCCGGAGTGCGCGGCATCCTGGGCCGGGCGCACGCCGATTTGCCCAAGGAGGTGCCATGCGCGGTCAACGAGACGGAAAAGATGTTCTTCGCCGACGTGGATCGCCTGGCGGGGGAGCTGCGCGGCCACGAGAGGATCAGCCTGGCCCTGGCGCCGGGCATCGTGTGGGAATTGAGCGAAGCCGGCTTCAGAAAGTTGCGCCAGACCGCCGACCGCTACGGAATACGCATCACCATGCATCTGGACGAGACCGCCAACGACGACCAATACGCCATGCAACATTACGGCATCAGCGCGGCAGAAGTATTGGAGCGCAACGGAGTGCTGGGAGAAGATTTCATCGGCGTGCACCTGGTGAACCTGAACCAGAAGACCCTGGAGCTTTTCGCCAGGCGGCGCATCAAAGTCTCGCACAACCCCGTCTCCAATATGATCCTGGCCTCGGGGGTAGCCCCCATCCCAGAATTGAAAGAGCTGGGGCTGGACGTCGGCCTGGGCACGGATGGGGCCGCCAGCAACGACACGCAAAATATGCTGGAAGTCATCAAGACCGCCGCAATTCTGCACAAATGCATCCATCGAGACGCGGCCCTGTTCCCGGCCATCCAGATCCTCAAGATGGCTACTTGTGAGGGGGCCAAAGTGATCGGACGCGAGGACGATCTGGGCTCCATCGAGGTCGGCAAGAAGGCTGATTTCTTCCTGTTCGACCCCAGGAACGTGGCCTGCACGCCGGTGGCCGACCCGGTGGCCACCCTGGTCTATTCGGCCAACCCCGGGGCGATCGGCACGGTGGTGATCCACGGGAAGGTAGTCATGGAGCAAGGCGTGGTCTGCTCCGTGGACGAAAACGCGATCATCCACAATTTGCAGGAATTGGCCTGCCGGCTACGACAGCGCGCGGGCCTCGGCAATAAAATTAATGGGCAAAAAGTAGTCGTGGGCCCGTTCCGGCCTTAAAATAATCCCGTAGAGGAGTTACTCTTATGGAATACACTGGTTACCTTGATTTCTGGTTCACCGACCGGCCTATGGTGGAGCGGGTGGAACCGATGGTGCGCCTGGGCATTCACCGGCTGGAAGTGTGGTCGTGGCGCCAGCAGCCCATGGCCGAGCTGGCCGCGGAGTGCCGCCGGCAAGGCGCCATCCTGAACTCGGCCTTCGACGACGATATGGGCAGCCTGGCAGACCCGGGCGATAACGATCTGACCCTGCGCACCTGGGCCGAAAGCCTGGAAATGGCCACTCGTTACGGCGTGGAGCACCTCTTCCTGTTCTCCAACCAGGTCGATTTGATCGACGGGCGCACCTGGACGCGGCGCCTTTCCTCCAACTTTACCCCGGCGGAACAGTACGCCAATACCTTGAAGCAGACCGAGCGCATCCTCAAGCTGGTAGAGCAGACCAACGTCAAGGTGTGGGTGGAAGCCCTCAACGAGTTCCACATCAAAGGCGGCATCCTGGTGCACAACCACGAGCTGGCCGCCGATTGGGTACGGCGCATCGACCACCCGCAATTGCGCATGGTATTCGATTGCTACCACCAGCAGCGCGATTCGGGCAACCTGATCTGGGGATTGGAACAGTACGCCGGCCTTTACGAAGCAGTCCACATGGCCGACGTGCCCACCCGCCAGGAGCCGGGCACGGGCGAGATCAATTACGCCAACATCCAGCGCAAGCTGGTCGAGCTGGGCTTCAACGGATTCGTGGGTCTCGAATTCTATCCCTCGACGAACGAGGTCGAGGCGCTCAAACGGGTAAGAGAGATCTTCCCAGTCTAGAGAGAGGAAACCATGCAGATGTTTACCCGGCGGCTCAGCCGAATTTTCCGCGCCGAGGACGGGCGCGCCTTGATCGTGGCGATGGATCACGGCCTGACCGAAGGCCCGGTCCAGGGACTGGAATTCCCCGAACGGACTCTGGCGAAGATCGTGGCGGGCGGCGCCGACGCGATCCTGACCAGCTACGGCATGGCCACCCGCTTCGCCCACGAGATCGCCCCGCTGGGCCTGATCCTGCGGCTGGACGTGGGCGGCACGAAGATTGGCAAGATGGGCCCCGGCGCGCAGTTCTACCGCGTCGAGGATGCCCTGCGCCTGGGAGCCGACGCCGTAGCCATTTCCACCTTCCCCGGCACCCCCGAAGAATCCTCGACTATGCGCATGTTGGCCGGCGTGATCGCCGACGCCCACCCCTGGGGGATGCCGGTGCTGGCCGAGATGCAGCCCGGCGGGTTCGACGCCGGGCCGCAATTCTTCACCCCCGAAAACGTGGCCATCGCCGCCCGGGTGGCGGCAGAGATGGGCGCCGATTGGGTGAAAGTCCCCTACACCACGGAGTTCGAGCGCGTGACCCAGACCTGCTACGTTCCCACCGTCATCCTGGGCGGGAGCAAGGTCAACGACGATCGTGGCTTGCTCCAGACCGTGCGGAACGCCGTAGAAGCCGGAGCGTTGGGCGTGGCCATCGGACGCAACATCTTCCAGGCCGACGATCCGCAAGCCATGACGGCGGCCATCGCCGCGATGGTGCACCGGAACGCCAGCGTCGATGACGCGCTGAGTATCCTCCACCAGGCTTGACCCGCGGAAACATTTGCTACTCGTTCGGAATCGGGATTCCTACCACAAAGAGCACAAAGTACACCAAGGAAGAACAAGCCAAGCAGAAATTTCAAAAACCTTTGTGGCCGTTGTGTTCTTCGTGGTTCAAGAGCGCTAAAAACGCGGAAAAGAAGAAAACGGAGCCAGTCTCATGAAAGACGCTATTCTCGGCATCGACATCGGCACTTCTTCCACCAAGGCCATGCTTTTTGACCTCTCCGGGGAAGAAGTGGCGGTTGCCAGCCGATCTTATCCATTTTTAACCCCCCAGCCGGGCTGGGTGGAGCAGGACGCGGAGGCCGTCTGGCAGGCCCTGGTGCAGGTTCTAAGGGACATCGTGGCTCAATCCGGCAATTACCGCATCCTGTCGCTGGCCCTGGCCGCCCAGGCCGGCTCGGTCATCCCGGTCGACCGCCAGGGCAACCCGGTTTACCCCATGATCACCTGGCTGGACAGCCGCAGCCGGGACGTGATCCAACAGTGGCAGGCGGACGGCACCGCCGCTACCATCCGCCGCCTGAGCGGCTGGCAGCCCTTCCCCGGCTTGCCCCTGCCCTCCATCGGCTGGCTGCGCCAGAATCTCCCGCAGGTTCACGCGGCGGCCTACCGCTTCCTGGGCGTGCCCGACTTCCTGATCCACCGCCTGACCGGAAAATTCGCCACGGATCTATCGGCGGCCTCCGAGCTGTTGCTGGTGGACGTGAAGACCGGGAGATGGAGCGAAGAGCTGTGCGCCATCGGCGGCGTGCGCCCCGAAGCGCAGGCCGAGATTGGCTGGGCCGGTCGCCGGGTCGGGGCGATCACGGCCGAGGCAGCCGGGCTGACCGGCCTGCCGGCCGGCACGCCCCTGATCGCGGGCGGAAACGACCAGCCCTGCGCGGGCCTGGCCATGGGCATGACCGCCCCCGGCAAAGTCATGCTCTCCACCGGCACGGCCTGGGTGCTGATGAGCGTGGCCGAGAAGCCCATGGTCGAATTCGGTTCCCGGGTGGGTCAACCTGTATTTCCACGCCGTGCCGCAGCGCTGGATCGCGGGGCAGTTGGTGGGTGGGTTTGGGGCCACCGTGGACTGGTGGCTGCGCCAGGTGTGGCGCCTCTCCCCCACCGAAGCCCCTACAGACAAGACCCCGCTGTACGAGTACCTGAATGAAGCCGTGCGCTCCAGCCCGCCCGGCAGCCACGGCCTGCTGTTCCTCTCGCTGAGCGGGCCTTCCCAGGTACCCAACGCCGCGCCGGGCGGCGGCTTCGCCGGCCTGGAGCTGGTACACACCCACGCCGACATGAGCCGGGCCGTCCTGGAAGGCTGCGCCTTCGAGGTGCGCTGGGCCCTGGACGAGCTGCGCTCCTCCGGCATCCCGGTCGAGGAGCTGTGGCTGGCGGGCGGGGCCAACCGCAGCCCGGTGTGGCCGCAGATCCTGGCCGACGTGGCCGGGGTGCCCATCCGGGTGGCCGGCGACACGGACTGGGCCGCCCTGGGCGGGGCCATCCTGGCCGGCTGGGGGATCGGCGCCTTTTCGACGCTGGAGGAAGGCATCGCGCGCTTCCAGCCACCGGCGCAGAGGCTGGAGCCCAACCCGGATCTCGCCAATTTATACGCCGACCGACTGGACGCGTACCAACGGGCCTCGCAGGCCCTCAATCTGGCCCGCTCAGGGCCAGGCGGCGGCTTGTGAAAGCCGCCCTACACCCAGCCAAAAGGAACGAAACCGCAGGATGTCGGCGGCTTGTGAAAGCCGCCCTACACCCGGCTAAAAAGAACGAAACCGCAGGATGCCGGCGGCTTGTGAAAGCCGCCCTACACCCGGCCAAAAGGAACGAAATCGCAGCACACGTAGGGCGGGATTCACATCCCGCCATTTATGGGGATGCCGGCGGCTTATGAAAGCCGCCCTACACCCGGCCAAAAGGAACGAAACCGCAGGATGCCGGCGGCTTATGAAAGCCGCCCTACACCCGGCTAAAAAGAACGAAACCGCAGCACACGTAGAGCGGGATTCACATCCCGCCAATTGTGGGAATGCCGGCGGCTTATGAAAGCCGCCCTACCCCCGGCCAAAAGGAACGAAACCGCAGGATGCCGGCGGCTTATGAAAGCCGCCCTACACCCGGCTAAAAAGAACGAAATCGCAGCGCACGTAGGGCGGGATTTACATCCCGCCAATTGTGGGAATGCCGGCGGCTTACGAAAGCCGCCCTACACCCGGCCAAAAGGAACGAAACCGCAGGATGCCGGCGGCTTGTGAAAGCCGCCCTACATGGCATCCTTTATGGTGAATAGTTCTTCGTTGTAACAAAAGCAAATTTTTAATAAAAGGAGAGAAAAGCATGCAATACAGCCTCAATCGAGCTGCGGTCGGAATGATCAAGGATGCGATTGCGCGGGCCGACGAGATGCAGATCCGCTCGTGGCGCGCCGACTGCGGCAGCACCCTGGTAGACATGGGCCTGGACTGCCCCGGCAGTTGGAAGGCCGGCCAGGTATTCGTGGAAGCCGGTTACGGCGGCATGGGCAAGGCCACTTACGGCCAGTTCGAGCTTGGCTCGTTCTGCCTGCCCAGCATCGACGTGTGGGTCGATCATCCGGTGCTGGCCGTGGTCGCCTCCCAGGCCGGCTGCTGGCAGTTGGGAGACGGCGAGTTCGCCGAGATCGGCTCCGGCCCGGCGCGCGCCGTGGCTCTGGCCGACCGCTGGTCCGGGCATGGTTATCGCGACGAGACCGCCGACGAGGTCGTGGTGCAGCTCCAGACGCGGCGCGTGCCCTCGAACGAGCTTTGCCTGACGGTAGCCAAAGCCTGCCACGTGCCTGCGGAAAAAGTTTACGTAGTCTTCGCCCCCACTGCCTGCCTGGTCGGAGCCATCCAGGTGGCCTCACGCACGGTGGAGCAGGTCATGATCAAGCTGTTCCTGCACGGATTCGATATCCACAGCGTGCGCACCGGCTTTGGAACGGCTCCCGTGGCGCCCCTGACGAACGACGAAGCCGAAGCCATGGGGCGCGTCAACGATTGCCTGTTCTACGGCGCGACCACCGTGTTGTATGCCGACGCCCCCGACGAGGCCATCCAGCCCATCCTGAAGAAGTTCTGCTTCGACGTCAATTCGGGCGAATTCTGGGGCATGCCCTTCGCCAAGATCTTCGAGCACTTCAATCGGAATTGGTTTGCCGTGCCGGACCTGATCGACTCGCCCGCCAAGGTGGTCATCAACAGCCTGCAAACGGGACATTCCTTCGTCGGCGGCCAGATCAACCGCGCGGCGCTGCACCGCTCCTTTTACGGCGTCGATCTGCCAAGCCCAGTGCGCTAAACGCTAACTTCATACCCCCTCCCTCCGCCTCCCCCAATATCGAAAAGACACGATATTGGGGGAGGAATCCCTCTCAAAAACGCGGTTTAAGGCCGACTTAGCGCCGGTAGGCCGGGACGTAGAACGGGCGCTTGACGACCCTGGCTTTGACCGGCTTGTTGCGGATGACCACCTCGACTTCGGTGCCGCGCGCAGCCGCCTGGCGCGAAACGAGGGCCATCCCCAGGTACTTTTTGGTCGTCGGGGAGAACATCCCGGACGTCAGCCGGCCCACTTCCTGTCCGTCGAGCAGCACGGGGTAGCCTTCACGGGCCACGCCCTTTTCGACCATCTCCAGCCCCACCAGCACACGCCCGGTCTTCTCCAGCTTTTGCTTCAGCAAAGCGTCCCTGCCGATGAAATCGATGTCCAGGCTGAGCGCGAAGCCCAATCCGGCCTCGACCGGTGTGATATTGGCGCTGATCTCGTGGCCGTACAGGGGCATGCAAGCCTCGAAGCGCAGGCTGTCCCGCGCCGCCAGGCCGATGGGCTTGATCCCGTCCGCTTCACCCGCTTCCAGGATGCCCTCCCAGACTTTCACCGCGTGCTCGGCCGGGAAGAACAGCTCGAAGCCGTCCTCACCGGTATAGCCCGTGCGGCCCAGAAGCACGGGCACGTTGCCGAAAATGACCTCTTTGGTGGCGCTGAAGCGGGCCGCCTGGGTGAGGTCACTCTTGGTCAGGCGGTTCATGATTTCCACAGCTTTAGGACCCTGCAGGGCCATCATGTAAGTCTGGTCGGAGATGTCCTTCACCTCCACGTTATAGCCCTGGGCGTGGCTCTTGACCCAGGCCACGTCCTTCTCCCGGTTGGAGGCGTTGATGGCAACGAAGAAATAGGGCCGGTATCCGCCGGCGCTCTCGTCGGGCAGCTTATACACGAAAAGATCGTCCACGCAACTGCCGTCCGCGTAGCAAAAGATGCCGTAATGGGCGTCCCACAGCTTCATCTGGGTGATGTCATAGCTCACCAGGCGGTTCAGGAGCATTTCTGCGTCCGGCCCTCTAACTTCCATTTGCCCCATGTGGTCGATGTCGAACAACCCGGCCGCCTCGCGAGTGGTTTGGTGCTCCAGCAGCGGGCCGCTGGGGTATTGCACCGGCATCTCCCATCCGGCGAAGGGCACCATGCGCCCTCCGTGGGCGCAATGCCAGGCATACAGCCCGGTTCGTTTTAATTGATCTTCCATCGCAGCTCCTTTTATCGAAAATGCTTAAGTTTTGATGATCACTTGACGGATTGAACCAATCTCTATTATAATACAAATGTAAAGTATAAATTTACATCCGTAAATAGGTTACAGGCTGGGGCAGCGCGAGACCAGCCGGCTTTCTATGGGGAACACGCGATATTATACTCCAAGGTATAAAAGGATAAAAAAATGAGCAAACATCCCACTCTCTTTATCACCCATCGCGGTTTATTGCACCAACAGGCTGCCCTGGACGCTGCGCTGGAGGACCTGGAAATCACGATGGTGCGCACGCCCTCCAAAGAGCAAATCCTTTCCCTGGTGGCGGGCAAGGAATTCCTGATCACCGAGCGCTCCGGGGTCATCGACGCCGACATCATCCAGGCGGGGAAAGATTTGCGCCTGATCCAGCGGTTTGGCTCGCAAACCCAGGACATCGACCTGGACGCGGCCAAAGCCGCCGGCATTCCGGTGTGCTACCTGCCCATTCGAAGCTGCATCATGGTGGCCGAGCACATGCTCATGCAGATGCTGGCGGTTTCCAAGCGCCTGCGCGAGCAGATGGAGATTCTCTTGAGCGCCGAGGATTACGGCCAGCCGCCGACGCGCTGCGACGAAGACACCTTTGCTTACAACTGGGCGGGGTTGGAAGACCTGCGCGGCCTGTGGCAATCTACCGTGGGCATCCTGGGCATGGGCGAGATCGGCTTTGAGCTGGCCCGCCGCCTGCGTGGCTTCGGCTGCAAAGTGCTCTACAATAAACGCAATCCTCTCCCCCATCATACCGAGATCGAATTGAATATTCAATATGCTTCCCGGGACGAGCTGATTTCCACCAGCGATTTCGTGTGCATCCTCCTGCCGTTATTCCAGCAGACGGCGGAGTCCCTGAACGAGGAATTCTTCGCCAAAATGAAGCCGGGAGCCTGTTTCGTCAGCGCCGGCGGCAGCGGCGTGATCGATGAAAAAGCCCTGGCCAAGGTCCTCTCGTCCGGGAAATTCTACGGCGCGGCCGTGGACAACTTCACCTGGGAGCCTATCCGCAAGGATTCTCCCTGCTGGAGCCGGGCCGTGCGCCGCGCGCCAACGTGGTCCTGACTCCCCACACCGCCGCCGGCACTGTGCCGGTGCTGGCTAAGGACCTGCGCGTCGACGATTACAGGAATTTCGTCCACCTCCTCAAGGGTGAGGAACTCGAGTACCGGCTGGCTTAGCACCCAGGATAACATGCACACCTACGACGTCATCCTCATTGGCGGGGGGTTCCTGGGCCTCTCCACGGCTTATCAGCTCTCCAAAGCGGGCGTGCGCACCCTGCTGCTCGAAGCCGGCGACATCGGCGCCGGAACCTCCGGCTCCTGTTCAGGCCGCGCTCAGGTGTGCGAAGGCCACCTGGACCCGTTGAATATCACCCTGATTCGCGAAGGGTTGAAAAGACACGCGACCCTGGAAGAAGAGCTGGACTTCGATTACGAGTGGCGCAGGGTCGGGCTGTTCTTATTGCTCCCCAACGAAAAATTGCAGCAGCTCTGGATGGAACGGGCTGCCGCCTTAACTACCTCCGGCATCCCAACCAAGATCGTCGATCGCGCCAGTCTGCAAGCCGCCGAGCCGCACTTGAACACGCAGGGGCTGCTGGGCGCGGTCTATACCCTGGAAGGAATGCTCAACCCGCTGAAATTCACCCACGCCTACGCCCGGGCCGCCGCCCGCCACGGGGCGACCATTCGCGGAAATTCGGCGGTGGTTAGCATGGAAGTGGAAAAGCGCAGGGTCACGGCGGTCAAGACGGCCAGCGAAACCTTTCAAGCGGGCACTGTGGCAGTGATGGCGGGCGCCTGGGAATCCGTCGTCACGCGCATGGCCGGGGTCGAAACGCCCATCAGCCACACCCACGCCGAAGCGCTGATCACCGAAAGCATTCCCCCCATGATCCATAACAACATCGGGGTATCGGATAGCTACGAGACCATCTACGGCAAGAAAAAAGCAGTCGCCATTGGGATCGTCCCAGAGCCCAATGGGACGTTGAACATCGCCGAAGCCGTCACGCAGACCGACGAGCTGCACCAACGCACCAGCGATTGGGCCATCCCGGCCATCGCCGCAGACCTGGTCAGGCTGTTCCCCTTCCTGGAAAAGGTGCGGGTGGTGCGAAGCTGGGGCCGGCCCACCTCGATTGCCGCGGACGAGGAGCCGATCATCGGTTGGGCGCCACAGCGCGACAACCTGTTCGTGGCCACCAGCTTGCTCGAAACCATCACCGCCGTGCCGCTCTTGAGCGAATGGATGGCCTCAATGATTCAGGGGCAAACGCCGCCCATGCCTCTGGACGCCTATTCACCCGCGCGCTTTCCGGCTCCTTAGGGACTCTTCGGGAAGATCCTCAGCAGAAAGGAATTCAAACCATGCGCATCGATCGTTCCAGTCCGCTGCTGCCCGAGGTGGAAAGAGGGAAGGCAGTCCAGCTCACCGTGAATGGGGAAATCATTCCCGCCTTCGAGGGAGAAACCATCGCCGCCGCCCTGCTGGCCGCCGGCATCCGCACCTTCCGCCTCAGCCCGAAGAACGAAGCGCCCCGCAGCATCTTCTGCGGGATGGGCCTGTGCTACGAATGCCTGGTCAAGGTGGACGGGGTGCACGCCGTGCGCGCCTGCGTAACGCCGGTGCGGGACGGCATGCGGGTGGAGACCTGCAAGGAGATGGAATTATGAGCGAGACCTTCGAGCTGGCCGTCATCGGGGCCGGGCCGGCCGGCCTGGAAGCCGCCCTGAGCGCCTCTGCCGCCGGCGTCAGCACGGCCCTCGTGGACAGCGCTCCTCAGGCCGGAGGCCAGTACGCCAAACCCTTACCGGCCGCTTTCAAGTCTGCCCAGAAGACCGGGGCGGAAAAAGAAGGCGCAGCCCTCATCGAGCGGCTGGCGGCGTCGAGCGTCACTTGCATATTCGATGCGCTGGTATGGGGAATCTTCAAGGAAGAAAACGGGGAAGGCTGGGTGGTGTGCCTGTACGGGCCGGATGCGCCCAAACGTTTGCACGCGCGCAAATTGATCCTGGCCAACGGCGCTTACGATACGCCGGTAGCTTTCCCGGGCTGGACGCTGCCGGGAGTGATCACCTGCGGGGCGGCCCTGACCTTGCTCAAGAA
The DNA here is from genome assembly GCA_963702935.1 of uncultured Chloroflexia bacterium. Lineage (GTDB taxonomy): Bacteria > Chloroflexota > Anaerolineae > Anaerolineales > Anaerolineaceae > DAOTWA01. The sequence goes on along the minus strand of OY969772.1, from coordinate 3,404,607 downwards.
CCAGCGCGTCGCCCCCTTTCGACGCGCGCTGCTCACCGGCAGCGGCCCGCTGCTGCTTTCCGCAGCCGCCCACCTGGTGGACGCCGGCGTGGAAGTGGCCGGGGTCTGCGAGGCCAACCGGCTCAAGCCGCAGGCGATTTTCTACGCGCCCACGATGCTGAGAGAATGGCATCGCCTGGAAGAGGGCGCGCAGTACCTGGCTACGCTCTTGCGGGCGCGCGCGCCTTATAAGCTGGGATGGTGCGTGGTGGAAGCGCGTGGAGAGGCCCAGGTAGAAGAAGCCGTCATCGCCAGATTGGATCAAAACGGCGTTCCCCTGCCCGGCACGCAGCAATCCCTGAAAGTCGACGGGGTAGTGTGTGGCTACGGGCTGACTCCCAACCATGGCCTGGCCCGCATGATCGGCTGCCAGTTCGAATATCGCCCGGAGCGGGGCGCCTGGGTAGCCCGGCGCGACGAGACCTTGCAGACCAATCTGCCGGGGGTCTATCTGGCCGGGGACGGCTCTGAGGTCAACGGAGCGGAGAATGCCCGCCTGGAAGGCCGCGTAGCCGGCAGCGCCGTGGCGCTCGAGACCGGCCATCTGCGCCAACGCGAAGCAGACGAATTCTTCAGAAAGGCAAGGCCGGCGCTGGCCCAAGGGCGCCGTTATGGCCACATGTTGGCAGAGATCTTCCCGATCAAGCCGGGCTTGATCTCGCTGGCCCACGACGATACGCTGATCTGCCGCTGCGAAGAGATCACCCTGGGCGAGGTAAAAGCGGCCGTAGCCGCCGGCGCACGCACGCTTGGAGAAGTAAAGATGATCACCCGCACCGGCATGGGCAACTGCCAGGGGCGCACGTGCGAGCGCGCGGTAGCCGGGGCGCTCTTACAGCAGTTGGCCGGCCAGCCCGCTACCCCCACGTCGGTAGGGACTTTCACCACCCGTCCACCGCTTCACCCGCTGCCCTTGGGCGCTTTCTTAGAGCCGGAAGAGCGAAGCTAAGCAGAATTCCCCTCGCCGCCGGCTTGGTGAAATTCCGGGCAGGAGCGAGACTTAAAGACCAGGCGGCAGCCCCTCGATGGATCGGGCCGCCGCCTGGTCATTTACGATACCTCTAGCTTATCTATCTAAGTCAGATAGGTGATCACCTCAGCCGGCCCGGTGGGCGCATCTTCCGGCTTTCCGCCCGCCATCAGGAACCCGATGCGATTGAGGTTGGTCTCCGCCGCCGGGCGCGTCTCACTGATGCGGCCTTCATAGATCACGCTGATCACGTCGCTAAGGGCCATGATCTCATCCAGTTCCGAGGAGATGATCAATACCGCGCAGCCTCGACCGCGCGCTTCGATGATCTGCCTGTGGATAAAGGAGGCCGCGCCCACGTCCAGGCCGCGCGTCGGCTGCATGGCGATCAACACCATCGGGTCGCGCCACAGCGCGCGCGCCAGAATGACCTTTTGCTGGTTGCCGCCCGAAAGCTTCTTCGTCTCCACGTTCGGGCCGGGAGCGCGAATATCGAATTTCTCCATCAGAGTGCGAGCGTGCTCGTTCATGGTGCCGAACTGTCTCCAGCCGGTCTTTGCGTAAGGGGAATTCTCGAAATTCTCGAGCAACAGATTATCCGTAATGCTCATCCCCAGCACCAGACCCTCGGTTTGGCGGTTTTCCGGAATGTGCTCCACCCCGGCCAGGATGCGCTCGGCGACCCCCATTTTGGTGATGTCTTTGCCACAAAAGAGGATGCGCCCCTTTTCCGTTTCGCACAGGCCCATCATGGCCTGCACCAGGGTCTGTTGGCCGTTACCGTCCACCCCGGCCAGGCCATGAATCTCGCCCGCGCGAAGCGAGAGGTTCAGGCCGTTCAATTTCATCACGCCCATCTCGTCTTTCGCGAAGACGTCCTCGATCTGCATGTGCACCTCTCCGCATTGGCACTCTTCCTTGGCAATCGAGAGGTCCACCGACTGTCCGACCATTAATTCTGCCAGCTCGGCCGTAGTGGTCTGGCTGGTGTTGATGGTCTTGACCACCACGCCGCGCCGCATAACCGTCACCCGGTCGCTGGCCTTCATGACTTCCTTCAGCTTGTGGCTGATGAAGAGGATGGTGACGCCGTCTTCGCGCAGTTTTTCGATCAATTTAAACAGCTCTTCGATTTCCTGAGGGATCAGCACCGCCGTGGGCTCATCCAGGATCAAGATACGCGCTCCCCGAAAGAGGGCCTTGATGATCTCCACTTTTTGCTGCTGCCCCACGGTAAGCTCGCCGACTTTGGTAGTCAAGGGCACGTTGAGGCCGAAATCATCTGCAAGCGTCTTTACCCGTTGCATAGCCTCTTTCAGATCCAACAACGGATAGCGCTTGGATTTCAATCCCAGAACGATATTCTCGATCACCGAAAAGGTAGAGACCAGCATGAAGTGCTGGTGTACCATTCCGATGCCCAACGCCATGGCATCCTGGGGAACATGAATGGAAGCCGGCTGATTCTTGACGAAGATTTCGCCTCCGTCCTTTTGATAAAGGCCGTAGACCACCTTCATCAAAGTAGATTTCCCGGCCCCATTTTCGCCCAGCAAGGCATGTACTTCACCGGCGTAAACTTGCAGATCCACGTGGTCGTTGGCCACCACGCCAGGGAACTTCTTCACAATTCCGCGCAGCTCCAAGATTACTTCAGGCCCCTGGACGGAAGATGGTTTGGCTTGCCCGAGATCCTCTTTCATGTCAGCCCTCCTCCGTAAAGGGAACCCCGCTCGCAGCAGGACCACGCGCGTTGCGCATGAATACTACCAGGGCGATCAATGTGATCACATACGGCAACATCAAGAGCAACTGGTAAGGCACCTGGACGCCGTAAGCCTGCAAACGGATCTGCAGGGCGTCGCCCAACCCGAATAAGATATTGCCCAGAAAGACTCCGGTCGGATTCCAGCGTCCGAACACGATGGCCGCGAAGGCGATAAAACCGCGCCCGGCGGAGAGATTTTCCTGAAAAGCATTGATGTTCGAAGCGCTGACCAGGGCCGAGCCACTCATGCCGGCGATAGCCCCGCTCAACAAGACGGCGATATAGCGCACCCGGTTGACGTTGATTCCCATGGTGCTGGCCGCCAGAGGATGCTCACCCACGGAGCGCAGCGTCAATCCCCAGGAGGTCTTGTAGAGGATGAACGACATGACCGGCACGAGCAGAAGCGTGAGGTAAACCAGGATATTGTGATCGAAGAAGGCTATGCCCAAGTAGGGCAGGTCGCCCAGGATGGGAATGTGTATGGGGTTGAAACCGGGGGCGAAGACGAAGGCCTGGCCGGAGTAAAGGACGCGGAAACCCAGGGCGGTGATGGCCAGGGCAAACAAGTTGAGGGCCACCGCGCTCACGATCTGGTTGCTTCTTAATGTAATGGAGAAAAAGGCGTGCATCCCGCCGATTATCAGGCCGGCCAGCGCAGCGGCGGCCAGCCCGACCCACGCGCTTCCCGAGTGGTCAGCGGCAGCGTAGGCCACAAAGGCGCCGATGAGCATCATGGCTTCCAGAGCCATGTTCAGCACGCCCGACAGCTCGCTGATCAATCCGCCCAGGGCAGCCAGGAGCAGAGGAGTGGTGGCGATAAGGGCGGCCTTGACGAATTCAGGCGCGATGACAATGGTGAGAATACTCTCTAAAACGCCGCGGGTAGTGTCTCCCGCCAGTGCCAGCCCGGCCACGAGCAGGAGAACGACGCCAACGGCGATCAAGGCATTTTTTATACCACTTTTGGCAAGGAATAACTTTATCGTTACCATTTTCGCTCTTCTCCCTGCAATCTGCGGGCAATTTCTACAATTTTAGGGGAGGATGCAGCCAGAACGGCCAGGATGGCCAATACCCGCACCAGATCGACCAATTGAGCCGGTAGTTTGGCGATGGCTTCCATGGCAATCGCGCCGGTCTGTAGGCCCGCGAAGAACACCGCCGCTATTCCGACGATGAAGGGTTGGAAACCGCCCAGGAGCGCCACGGCAATGGCGTCGTACCCCGTGTTGGGGGCAAAGCCGGAGATCAGGCGGGTCTGGTATCCAAGGATTTCGGAAGCTCCGGCCAGTCCGGCCAGGGCGCCGCTGACGAAAAAGGTGAGCATGAAGACACGCTCCGAGCGGATGCCGGCATGGCGGGCAGCCGTCGGGTTCTGGCCGACGATGCGCACTCTTTGCCCAACCGTCGTAAAACGCATGACGATGTACATCAAGACCATCGCCACGATGGCAATCACCAATCCCAGATGCAATTGTGTATGTGGGATCAATTTGGGATACATCGCGCCGTCCACGATCGGGTAGGAAGTGGGGGCATCCTGGTGTCCCCCCGACCTGACCGGCCCGGAGATCATGAATTCGATCAGGTAGATGCCGACGTAGTTCAAGAGAATAGTGGAAATGATTTCATTGGCGCCGTAATAGATCTTTAGGAGCGCCGGAAATAAAGACCACAATCCGCCGGCCAGAAAAGCGGCCAGGGTGGCCAGGAAAATATGCAGAGGGGCAGACATTTCCGGGAAGTTGCCCCCAACGATCACAGCCGCTAACGCGCCCAAATACATCTGCCCGACCGCGCCGATATTGAAGGCGCCGGATTCGAAAGCAAAGGCAATTCCCAGGCCGCATAACAACAAAGGCACGGCCGTTTTGAGCGTCTCGGAGGTTTGTACGAGGTTTCCAAAAGAGCCTTGCCACAGGGCTGCATAGGCCTGGATCGGGTCAAACTTCATGAAGAGCATGATCACTGCACCGATAATGATCGCAATGAGGATCGACAATAAAGGCAGCCCAATACTTGCAAAGGGCAAGTTGAGCCTGGCCTTTAACTTTGCCGGCTTCAATGTGTCACTCGTACCTTCTGACATGATATTGTTCTCCAGGCGGTTTTAATAATAGGGGGTGCGGGGGGAATTCCCCGCACCCTCACAACGGGATTAGTTGAATTTTATTCCAATATCCAGGTTTCCGGCCAGGTAATCCTGAACGGCCTTCTCAACCTTGTCCTTGACATCCTGGGGAACGAAGTCGCCCCATTTTCCTAGACGCTGAGTTCCTTCCTTGAAACCACTGACGAAGGTGGTGTTGCCCTTCAAGGTGCCGGCCTGGAACTGCTCGGCCAGATCGAGATAGACGGCGGGAACATCCTGAACGCCACTGGTGATCACGGTATCGGGAGCCTGGGAATAGGCATCACCGCTCCAGCCGCCGATGACCATCACGCCCTTGGACTGGGCCAGCTTGATAGCCGGCGGAGTGAAGGCATCGCCGATGATGATCAATACGTCTACGCCGCGGTCGATCTGCGCCTGGGTGACCTGTTGGCCCTTGACCACGTCATCCCAAGAGCCTACGTAAGACACGTTGACGTCGGCGTTCGGGTTGACTGCTGCGATCGCAACCTTCATCTCGTCCGAATCGGCGTTGTTGGTGGGTGAATCCTGGGCGGAAACGATGCCGATCTTGTTGTTCTTGGTCATCAGCCCAGCGGCCATGCCGGTGAAGTATCCCAACTCGCCGAATTTGAAATTGGTGCCTACGATGTTATTCCCAGTGGTGGTGGCGTTGATCTGCGCGAACATGATGTTGGGGAAGTCTTGAGCAACCGCTTTCAACGAGTTGCCCCACTCATAGCCATGGGCGAAGATCATGTCGTAGTTCTGTTGAGCGTATTGGCGCAAAACGTTCTGCTGCTGCGAAGCCGAGACGTTCTCTGAGTAAGCCACGTCCCAACCCAGCTTGTCATGGATCGCCTGGATGCCCTTCAAAGCATCCTCGTTCCAACCCTGGTCATTGGTGGGGCCGGAAGTGACCATGGCTACTTTGTAGACCTTCCCGGCCGGAGCAGTCGCAACCGTGGTGGCGGCGGCCTCAGGGGCCATGGTGGCGGCTGCTTCTGGAGCAGTGGTGGCTACAACCGCCGGAGCAGTGGTGGCCTCTGGCGCCGTCGTGGCCGGAGCCGGCGTTGCAGCCGAGCCACAACCGACCAGAAGACTAGAAGCGATGGCAAGCAAAGCGATCGCTACCATCCATTGATGCTTTTTGGCAAACATATTCTATCTCCTCGTAACTGCAAAATGTTGTCCCATATTAACCCTATGGGTTGTTGCCAGGTGATCTACGGGGATTGTAAGCAGCTAACGCGCTCGCATCCCCCCTATTTATCCTTGTCACGGAAATTCCTGACGAGCCTGTGTAGTGGAGATGGTGTAGCTTGAGCGGGAAGGTCTTCTCCTTTTCTGGCTGTGTAGTGAGCCGTAAATAATGATAGGGTTCTTCGACAACGCTGCTGATATGAGTAATGGGTCTGTTGGAAATTTTTACCATTATAACGGCTTTTCTAAGTCCTGTCAACTATTTGTTTACAGTTGTATTTTGTAAATTAACATTAATTCTGTTATATCTTAGAGATTTCAAGTTATAATAGACATACCAGATGTCACAATTGAAACCTTGAAACTGAAGCTATACAATGTTTAAAAGCCATTTCATATTTTACTTCAAGATGTATGCAGCATACAGGTGCGCTTACACGCCCCCATCGCTCGAGCCGAGAAGAGATGGGGTTGTAGACCGAATGGGAATAGGCGTTTGAGCCTCGAGAGGGTAGATTGCGATGTTCGATCAATTGGGTGATGTGGAGAAGAATTGGCGCTATCTCAGTAAAGGGGATTACGTCTATCAGGTGTTAAAAGAGAAAATCGTCAATGGATACCTGGAAAGGAATAAAGTTTACACGACCGTGGAAATCGCCGAAAAACTGGGGGTGAGCCGCACGCCGGTGGGCGAAGCCGTCAAGATCCTGGGCTCGCAGAATTATATCATACTGTACCCGGGGGTCGGCTTCAAGGTCAAAGAGCTGACCATCGAGGACGTGCACGAGAACCTGATCATCTCAGGTGCGCTCGAAGAAGCCTTGCTGAGAAAGATCATCCAAAGGGGCGTGGCTCCCACGGGTAAGCTGAAGGAGGCCGTCGAGCACAGCCGCAAGGCCATCGTCGAGCGCACCCCGGAGCTGTATACCCGCGCCTCGGCAGATTTCCACAAAGCGTTCTACGCGCTCTCGGGCCTGCCCAGGGTCATTGAGGTCTTGCGGGAAAACGTCTTTGTGCACGAAGTCTGGTACCGCGAAGGCGCCGGACGCTTCCCAGAATTGACCCGGCGCCTGGTGGCCGACCATGCAAATATCGTGGATCTCATCCAGCGGGGAGATTATGGCGGAATAACCGAAGTCATAAGCTGCCACGTCGAAAACTGCACGAACGTCTTAACCCAAGTGATCTCAGCAGAAAAGGAGAGAATATGAAACGCTTTCAGGATAAGGTAGCCATTGTCACCGGCGCGGGCCGCGGCCTGGGCGCCCAATATGCGCGAGACCTGGCCCAGGAAGGCGCCGTGGTGGCCTTGTGGGACATCCACGCCGGGAATCTGGAGACGGTGAAGGGCGAGATCGAGGCCCGGGGTGGCCGGGCCGTGGCCGCCGTCGTAGACATCAGCGATTACGCCCAGGTAGAAAAGGCCGTCGAAGAGATCGCCGCCCAGTTTGGCCGGGTGGACATCCTCATCAACAACGCCGCTTTCCATAAGTCGCAGCCCATCGTGGAAACCTCCATCGAAGATTGGAAAAGGCAAATCGACACGAACCTGAACGGCTGCTTTTATTGCACCAAGGCCGTCCTCCCCCACATGCTCGCTCAGAAGTACGGCAAGATCCTGAACATCGCTTCTGCCGCCGCCAAGGTGTGCTTCCCCGGCTTCGGCGCCTATAGCGCCTCCAAGGCCGGCATCGTCGGTTTTTCGAACGTCTTGTCCGAAGAAGTCAAGCTGAAGAATATCAACGTCAACTCGATCTACCTCGGCATGACCAACACCGAATACACCCGCGAAAGGCTCAGCCACGACGCGGCCGTGACTATCCCCCTCGAAGAGATGCTGCAACCCCCGGAAGTATCGAAGGTGGTGCTCTTCCTGGTCTCAGACGAAGCCGCCCCCATTAAAGGCGCCGCCATCGACGTATACGGAAACCGCTATTAGGAGAACCTTCCATGAAAACTTCCATCAACAAGCTCGCCATTCAGGTCGTCAAGGAGATCATCGCCCGGGAGGACGAACTCGGGGTCAAGGTGGTCAAGATGCCCTGCGGGGCCACCCTCATCGACATGGGCCTGCACGTCAAGGGCAGCTACCAGGCGGGGATCCTATACACCCGCGTGACCCTGGGGGACATGGCCGTGGCCAACCTGGGCACCTGGAAGCTGGACGAAGACTATTCTTTCGCCTCCATCGAGCTATTCGTGACGGAGCCGCTGGTAGCCTGCCTGGCATCGCAAATCGCCGGCTGGCAGTTGGGCCAGGGCGAATTTGCCACTATCGGCTCCGGCCCAGCCAGGGCTCAAGCCGTGATTCCCACAGACCTGTACCTGGATATGACTCCCTACCGCGACCGCAACGACGAGGTGGCCCTGTGCATCCAGGACATTCGCTATCCGGACGACGCCATCGCGCTGGAAGTCGCGCGCGCCTGTAAGGTGGCCCCGGAGAACGTGTATCTGCTCCTGGCCCCCAGCGCCTCGATCGTGGGCGGCATCCAGGTGACGGCCCGCATGGTGGAGGAAGTGTGCCACAAAATGCACGAGAAGGGCTTCGAGGTCTCCAAAGTGGTCAACGCGCGTGGCGTGGCCCCCATTGCGCCCCTGGTGCACGACGAGGTCAAGGCCATTGGCCGGATTAACGACGCCATCCTGTACGGCGGCGAGGCGGAATTCTGGGTGGATGCGGAAGACGAGGAGATCGCCTCCGTGGTAGAAAAGCTGGTCTCGAAGACCTCCTCGCCCTATTACCCGGAGTTATTCGCCGACGTGTTCGAGCGCTGCGGCAGAGACTTCTACAAGATCGACCACGACTTCCACTCCATCGCCCGGCTCCAGATCCACAACGTGCGCACAGGGAAGAGCTTCGTGGCCGGAGAGATCAACTACGCCGTCATCCGCAAGAGTTTCTTGAGCTAACCGGAAAGGAGCCTGACGTGACACTTTCGAAAGAACGTTTGCTAAAAGTCTACGAGGACATGCTGCTCATCCGCCGCTTCGAAGAAGAGGTGGAGAAGTACTCCAAGAACGGCACCATCCCCGGCTTCATCCACCTGAGCATCGGCCAGGAGGCCGCCCAGGCCGGGGTGATCGCGGCCCTGCGCGAGACGGATTACAAGTTTCCCGACCACCGCGGCCACGGCGCTATCGTGCTTTCCAGCCACCCGGAAGACCGCAAGCGGGTGATGGCCGAGATCTTCGGCAAGGCAGCCGGCATCAACGGCGGGCGCGGCGGCTCCATGCACGTAAACGATCTGAAAGTCCGCAACATGGGCTTCAACGGCATCCAGGGCTCCACGGTAGTGACCTGCCTGGGCACGGCCTTTGCCTCGGTCTACAAACACAGCGACGACGTCACCGCTCTCTTCATGGGCGACGGCACGCTGGGCGAGGGCACCTGCCACGAAAGCATGAACATGGCCGCCACCTGGAAGCTGCCCCTCATCTACTGCCTGATCAACAACCAGTACGCCATCTCCACCCGCTACACGGAAGCCCACCCCCAGAGCCAGCTTTCCGAATGGGCCAACGGTTATTGCGTCCCCAACCAGACCATCGACGGCAACGATATCGAAGCGGTCATCGCCGCCGTGGAAGAGGCCGCCGCCCGGGCGCGCCGGGGCGAAGGGCCTACCCTGATCGAGATGATGACCTACCGCTGGCAGGGGCATTTCTCCGGAGACCCGGCCGCCTACCGCCCGCCGGAGGAGCTGGAAAGCTGGAAGGCCAAAGATCCGCTGAAGCGCGCCAAATCCAGGCTGATGGAGGTGCACGGCGTCTCCGCCGAAGAACTGGACGCTATCCTGGCCCGCGTCGAAGAAGCCATCGCCGAATACGTCCAATTCTCTCTGAACAGCGCCGCCCCTGAGCCGCAAGACGCCGTGGCGCACGTGTATACAGATATCGAAGTGGAGGCAAGATAATGTCCAGGATCATCACTTTCTCGAAAGCCATCAATGAGGCCCTCCATCAGGAGATGGAACGGGACGAGTTGGTCTTCGTGCTGGGCGAAGACGTGGCCAAGATGGGCGGCGACTTCGGCATCACCTCGGGCATCTGGGAGAAGTGGCCCAACCGCGCTTTCGACACGGCCCTCTCCGAAGCGGCTATCGTGGGCCTCTCGTGCGGCGCAGCCGCCTGTGGGCTGCGCCCGGTGGCCGAGCTGATGTTCGCCGATTTCATCGGCGTGTGCTACGACCAGATCGTCAACAACGCCGCCAAGCTGTGCTATATGTACCAGGGCCAGGCCAGCGCGCAGATGGTAGTACGCGCCGTGACCGGCGGCGGCATCCGTTGCGCCTATCACCACTCGCAGTGCATCGAGCCGTGGATCATGAACGTCCCCGGCCTGGTGGTCGTGGCCCCCGCCACGCCCTACGAAGCCAAGGGCCTGCTGGTCTCCTCCATCCGCAACAACAACCCGATCGTGTTCCTGGAGCACAAGGGCCTCTACAACCAGAAGGGCGAAGTTCCCGAAGAGGCTTACGCCTTGCCGCTCTACAAGGCTAACCTCGAGCGCGCCGGCAAGGACATCACCGTAGTGGCTGCCATGACCATGCTCAATTTCGCCAAAAAAGCCGCCCAGGAGCTGGCCGCGGAAGGCATCGAATGCGAGATCATCAACCCGCGCACCTTGTTCCCCCTGGACAAAGAGGCCATCGTCAGCTCGGTGGCTAAGACCGGGCGGCTGGTGGTCGTTCAGGAAGGCCCCAAATTCATGGGCTACGGCGCCGAAATCGGCGCGATGGTCTACGAAGACGTCTTCGAGTATCTCAAGGCTCCCATCCGGCGGGTGACCTCGCTGGACACGCCGGTGCCCTTTGCGCCCGTCCTGGAAGATTACGTCATGCCCCAATACGCCGACGTGCTGAAGGCGTGCCGCGAAGTCGTGGCGTTTTAAGCAGATCAAGGAGGTCTGATGGCCAGCATCATCACCATGCCCAGGTTTGGGGCCACCATGGAAGAAGGAATGATCAATTCCTGGTCGGTCGAAGAAGGCGACCAGGTTTCGAAAGGCGACGTGTTGGGTGAGATCGCCATCGAAAAGCTATCCAACGAATTATTGGCAGAAGAAGACGGGGTCGTCTTGAAGCTCGTGGTCGCCGCGGGCGAAACGGTGCCGTGCGGCGAGCCGATCCTCATCCTGGGCGCGCAAGGCGAGACCCTGGAGGCGGCCAGCGCGCCTCAGCCGGGGCCGGAAAAGGCGGAGACGACCGCGGGCGTCGCCCCGGCCGCTTACGCTCCTGCCGGGGGGCACGGCGAAACGCCGCGCTCCAATCCTGGGGAATATGCTGCGTCCGCCACGATTACCCCCAAGGCGCTGCAACTGGCCCAGGAGCTGGGTTTGGACTACCATTTCGTCCAGGGCACCGGCCGGCTGGGCATGATCACCCGCGAGGACGTGCGCCTGGCGGCGAGCAGCGGGAGCGCGCCCAAAGCCGTGGCCGTAGCCGCGCAGCCCTCCACGCGCAAGATGAGCTCCATGCAATTGGCCATCGCCAAAGCCATGGACGAGAGTCTGAAATCCACCGCCCAGACGACTATCTCGATGGACCTGGACGCCGGCGCGCTGGTGAGGAGCTACCGCGCACATAAAGAAGAATACGCGCAGAAAAGCGTTAAGCTGACCTACACGGCCCTGCTGGTCAAGATCGTGGCCGAGGCCCTCGGCCAGCACCCCCTGCTACGCACCGTCATTCAGGACGCCAGCCTCGTCACCCGGGACGAGATCAACCTGGGCATCGCTATCGACGTCGCGGACGGATTGGTCGTACCGAATATCAAGGACGCCAGGCGGAAGGACGTGCGCCAGATCGCTTCCGAGCTGGCCGACCTGGCCGGCCGGGCAAAGGAGAACACCCTGACCCTGGACGAGATCAGCGGCGGCACCTTCACGCTCACCAACCTGGGCACGTTCGGGATCAAGTATTTCACCCCGGTGCTGAACCCCGGCGAGAGCGGCATCCTGGGCGTGGGAACCATTCAAGAGGTGCCCTACGTTCAGAACGGCGGCATCTTCGTGAGGCCCGTGCTGAACGTCAGCCTGACCCACGACCACCGCGTGGTCAACGGCGCTCCGGCCGCCCGTTTCCTGCAAACCATCCAACAGGTCCTGCACGCCTGTAAATCCTTCTTCCAGGAGTAGAAATCCCACCATGATCAGCGTCAACAAGAACGTAATGCCCAAAGTCAGGGCCTTGATCGAGCACGCCGAGCAGCTCGGCTGCCAACATTTCTGCCTGGAGAACGGCGCCCACGTGATCGACATGGGCATCCACACCAAAGGCAGCTTCGAGGCCGGCCGGCTGTTTGCCGAAATCTCCATGGCCGACCTGGCCACCTGCCAGTTCACGAGCTACGAATTACCCGGCGACATCTCCGTGATGGCGGTCGAGATCCACACCGCCGAGCCGATCCTGGCCTGCCTGTGCAGCCAGATCGCCGGCTACCCCCTCTCCAGCGGCTCCTTCTCCACCATCGGCTCCGGCCCGGCGCGCGCCAAAGCCGCCCTCAAAGTGGACCACAGCTACCAGTTCACCGACTACCGCGATACGTCCGACGAGGTCGTCCTGGGCATCCAGTCCACCCGCCTGCCCGACGAGGTCATGGCCAACCAGGTGGCCGCCGATTGCCGGGTCAGCCCTGAGAACGTGTATTTCCTGGCGCATCGCACCAACAGCATCGTGGCCTCCGTGCAGGTCTCGGCGCGCATCCTGGAGCAGACCATCAACAAGATGATCAAGAAGGGCTTCGACCTGAGCACCCTGGAATACGCGCGCGGCCTGTGCGTGGTGGCCCCGGTAGACCTGGACCCGGAAGCCGCCATGGGCAAGATCAACGATTGCCTGCTCTACGGCGGCCGCTCGGAGTTCTGGGTGAAGTGGGAGGACCACAAGATCGAGGAGATCCTGCCCCAATTGGTCACCGAATCTTCGAAGGATTACGGGCGGCTGTTCAAGGATCTGTTCGTCGAGGCCGGCCGGGATTTCTACAAGATGGATCTGGACATCCATTCCCCCGCCTCGGTGCAGATCGTGAACATGAACAGCGGACACCTGTTCAAGGCCGGCAAGCTGCGCGAGGACCTGATCAAGAAGAGCTTCTTCGGCCTGGCCTGAGGGTACGTCCTGCTGGAGGCCGGGCTGGATACCTTCGCTTACCGGCAGCCGGCCTGGGCCAGGGCGCTGCCTATCTTCGAGGTGGACCAACCCGCCAGACAGCGAGAGAAACGCGAGCGGCTGGCATCGGCTGCCATCCCGATCCCCGCCAATCTCACCTACGTGGCGGTCGATTTCGAGACCGACCCGCTGCAACCAGCTTTCCTTTCGTGGCCAGGCGTGATCGTCTATCTCCGCCGGGAGGCGATCGAAAGCGTCTTCTGCAGCGTGGCGTCCCTGCCGCCTTCCAGCGAAATCGTATTCACCTTCGGGGTCGTACGGAAAGCCGGCGCCGGCCCAAGCGCCCACGAAGCCCGGGCCGAAGCCCTCGGGGAGCCGCGCTTGAGCCACTTCGAGCCTGAGGCCATCGAGCAGATGCTGCGCGGAATGGGGTTCTCGGAGGTCTCCTTCTTGACTCCGGACGAGATCGAGCGGCGTTATATCCATGGCCGGCAAGACGGTCTATACGCAATGCGCCGGATCAGCATCGCCAGCGCCAGAGTGTGATTGCCCTGAAGTTGCCCGTTTTATTCGCCTCGTAGTATAATCGTCTAGTCAATTGCCCTGGGCGGGGAAGTCTTTTGGTTGCCTTATTTCGTTAATAAATGGTATAAAAATCACGTTTGACAAGTAAATTCCAGTTTGGTATAATACATTTGTAAAGCATTGGTGTACACAAGTTAAGCTATTGCCAATAGAATGACTTTCTTCCAATTACGGTCCGGTTTCGTCCGGGCCGAACTGTCCTTTTTCGAAGAGTGAGCCTATGTTACCTGAGAATATTTCTATCGGACTTAAAATTCGTAAGCGCCGCGGCGACTTCGACCTCAGCCTGCGCGACCTGGCCCAAAGGACCAGCCTGACGGCCTCCTATCTCAGCCAGATCGAGCGCGGCATCACCTCGCCCTCGTTGAACTCGCTGCGCAAGATCTCCGAGGCCCTCAAGGTGCCGCTGCTGTTCTTCCTGGCCGACACGGCCAAGCAGTCACCCGTCATCCGCGCCGACGCACGCCCCTACATCAACCTGGAGCATTCGTCGGTGCGCTACCAGCTCCTCACGCCCGACATCGAGCACAAGATGGAAGTGGTGTGCGGCACAATGGAATCCTGCACCGGCAACGTGGTGCGCCCGCTCAGCGTCCCCACCGAAGAATTCATCGTGGTGCTGTCAGGCTCCTTAATGGTGGGCATCGACGAGGAAGATTATACGCTCAACGCGGGGGACACCATCTATTTCGAAGGCACGCACCTGCGCGAGCTATCCTGCGCTTCGGACGAAAAGGTGGTGTGGATCTCGGTCATCACCCCGCCGGTGTTCTAAGCAGCGTACTGACGTTGACTCGCACAGGTCATTCGGAAGAGGAAAAGCCTCCTCCGAATGATCTGTGTACGTTAACGGAAATTCCTATCTTGCGCCGCGACTACGAAATTCCATCTCCATCAAGATTTCTCAAGACAGATCCCAATGCCTTCAAGGGAAAATACAGCAATATGCTTTGTAAGGCAGCTCCGAAAACGAAGACCACCACGGCAATCAACCAGGCTATGGCATTCCACAGCGTGTTACCGATGTAATAAGATGAAAAAATACGTTGAGTGGTGGGGATTCCCAACAAACTTGTTACTATTGTAGCAACGACACTGGCCAACGCAGCTCTATACAACCACTTTCCCAGCCACAAGACTTCTCGAGGCTTATAGAAAATGGGGGCGTTCTCTTGACTGATGAACTTGTTCAAAGGGGGGTTTTCATCAATTTCACCCGCCAGTTTCGACGCAGGGCGCTCGAATATAGGTTCACTTTGCTTGGGCAAGGTACCAAGACGTTCCAGTAGGATCTCCTGGATTACATCAAAGGCGGTTTCGGTCCATTCAAAACGGTTATTTGCTCGCCAAATTTCAACCAAATCCTCGGTTTCTCTTTGACTGAAGTTGCTATAGATTTGCTTACGAAGATCGTCGCTCATTGTTATTCCCCTGGAGTTTTTCTCTATAGTTCACATCAGTCTCAACGATCATGCTTAATCCCAAAGAAACTCCCTTGAGCGCCAGTCCGAAAACGATTCCCCGCAAGAAAATGCTCAACATATCTACGAAAAGGCTGGCAGTGTAGATTGGATTTCCGGCTAACATCCCCCAAAAATCAGGATGCTGACTGAAGCTCATATTTTGGATGATGAACGAATTATAAGCTTCGGCAAGCCTCCCAAAAACAAACAGGAGGTTGACCAGAAAAACAATCCAGGCGAAATTATTGGCAATCGCCGCTACGCGCGTGAGCCTTGCATGTTTTACGGTGAAAGAACCGTCTGCGGTGCCATCAGTCATACATCCTCCCTGGTCCGGTAAAATATGGAATTTTTATTAACCGCGGCAGAACAAGCGCCCAACTGCCATTTTACGCCTGTTATTCATGGACGCAAGCTATTACAAACCCGGCAACCGTACCTGCCGCCGGGGAATGGGGAAATTTACGCTCCGGAATGGGTTAGAATTTAATGCCAGATAGTTGGAACTGAAAGTATCTATTTGGATAGGGTTCTTTTGAACTGGAAAGCGAGGAGCAGGATGGCCGAGTCCTATCGTATCTCACTTGAACCGGCCCCCGATCAGGCCGACGTCGACCTGATCCGCTCCGGGCTGTCCGCCTATAACCGCTCCCACGCCAGCGATGACGCATTTACCCCGCTCACCCTGATGGTGCGCGACCGGGACGGGGCCATCGCCGGCGGCTTGCTGGGCGGCACTTACTGGGGCTGGCTGGTGGTCGAGGTCTTATGGGTCTCCGAGGCAGCCCGCAATCAAGGATTGGGCAGCCGGCTACTGGAGCGCGCCGAACGGATGGCGATCGAGCGCGGCTGCCACGCCGCCCACCTGGATACCATGAGCTTCCAGGCTCCCACTTTCTACCAACAGCGCGGCTACACCGTGTTTGGAGTGCTCGACGATCTGCCGCGCGGCCACCAACGCATCTTCCTCAAGAAGGATCTGAGCGCCGGCCCCACCGGTTAAGCTCCGCCGCGGACTAAAGTCGATCCTGCCGATAAAACCTGCACGTCCTCCGCCTCCAGCAAATTATAGAACCAGAAAATTTCACCGCAGAGGCACAGAGAACACGGAGGATACTCTTAGAAAGAGAAAACTCTGTGACCTCCGTGTCTCTGCGGTGAAAACCCCTTTCCTCAATCGCCCCTCCGTCCCAAGAAACTTAGGCATGCCATCGCGAGCCCTGGGCGTCCTTCCCAGGGCGTGGCGATCTCTCGGCCGGCACTTAGATTGCTTCGCACAGAACGCTCGCAATGACACTCCATGCTGGTTTCTTCCTGAAAGAAGAGCGTTTCGGCGCTGTGGGATTACTCGCAAGAAAAACTTACCATTTTGTTTACATCCAGTTAACACAAGGGGTGTATGCTTTTAGATGTGCAAGAATATACTCGCTATGAAGGAATTGAAGCGCGCCATGAGCAAAATATTGATCGTCGATGACGACGCCCACATCCGCGAGCTGGTCAGCGTCTTCCTGCGCAACGAAGGCTTCGACGTCTACGAGGCCTCCGACGGCGTGGAGGCGCTCAAGACGCTCGAATCCGTCAAAGCCGACCTGGTAGTGCTGGACGTGATGATGCCCAACATGGACGGCTGGGAGCTGTGCCGCGTGCTGCGGGACTCTTACGACATGCCCCTGCTCATGCTGACCGCCAAAGGGGAGACCAGCCAGAAGCTCAAGGGCTTTCAGTTGGGCACCGACGATTACCTGGTCAAGCCCTTCGAGCCGCTGGAGCTGGTGGTGCGCGTCAAGGCCCTGCTCAAGCGCTACCGCATCGCCACCTCCCAGACGGTGCAGGTCGGCGAGCTGCTCATGGAGCGCAAGACCTACGAAGTGAAAGTGAACGGGGAGAGCCTGACCCTGCCGCTCAAAGAATTCGAGCTACTGTTCAAGCTGGCCAGCTCGCCGGGCAAGACCTTCTCGCGCGACCAGCTCATCGAGAAGATCTGGGGCTACGATTTCGAGGGCAACGAGCGCACCCTGGACGTGCACATCAATCGCCTGCGCGAGCGCTTCCCGGAGGATAAGCATTCCTTCAAGATCACCACCATCCGCGGGCTGGGATACCGACTGGAGGTGCGCGCATGAGAAGGACAAACCACCCCAGACTGGTCGGGGTAGCCTGGTTCATCTTTGTATTGGCGATGGTTATCCTCATGCTTACCGCCAGCTTTTTCCTGACCGCCTATCTCTACCAGATCACCCACCTGCATCCCCCCGTCCTGCTCGCTCAAATCATCAATACCTTGCTAAGCCTGGTGCTCATCGGCCTGACGGTGGGTGGCATGGGCAAAATCGCCAGGGCAAAAGGCTGGATCCCGGAAATGCAGGTATTCGCCCCGATCGTCGAGGCTTTGGAAAAGATCGCCAAGGGAGATTTCAGCATCCGCCTGGAAAACGAGTTCAAAGATAACCAGATGGTCAGCGAGCTGGCCAACAGCGTGAACAACATGGTGGTGGAATTGGGGCAGATGGAGAACCTGCGCCAGGAGTTCATCTCCAACGTCTCCCACGAGATCCAGTCTCCGCTGACTTCCATTCGCGGCTTCGCCCAGGCGCTGCAGAACGAAGACCTCAGCCCGGAGGAGCGCCGCCACTACCTCAGCATCATCGAGGCCGAAAGCACGCGCCTGTCGCGGCTGGCCGACAACCTGCTCAAGCTGGCCTCCCTGGAATCCGACCAGGCCCACTTCGAGCCCCGCCCCTACCGGCTGGACAAACAGATCCGCGACCTGATCCTGGCCTGCGAGCCGCAGTGGACGGGCAAGGATATCGACATGGACGTTTCCCTGGAGGAGGTGGCCGTCACCGCCGACGAAGACCTGCTCAGCCAGGTATGGGTCAACCTGATCCACAACAGCATCAAATTCACCCCGCCGGGCGGCAAGGTGTGCGTGGAGCTGCGCCGCCAGGGGGATCAGGTCGAGTTCAAGATCACGGATACGGGCATCGGCATTCCCGAGGAGGACCAGGCGCGCGTGTTCGAGCGCTTCTACAAGGCCGATAAATCGCGCACACGCTCCAAAGGCGGCAACGGTTTGGGGCTGGCCATCGCCAAGAAGATCGTGGAGATGCACGCGGGCGAAATTGGCGTGGAGAGCACGCCCGGCTCCGGGGCCACTTTCACGGTGCGATTAGGCGCAACCAGGCTGCCGGTTCCTCAATTCCCCAACTCGCGCAGAAAGGTTCCAGGCTCGACCCGGCTGTGAGTTTCTGGCCGGGTCGATTTTTGGGGATTGGTTGTTTAAATTGAGTTTACAAAGTCGCCTTATGATCATCCATGAACGGGCCAGCATTTAGGCCCTACACATTGGTGAAGGAGACAAACCATGACAATTCAAAGTGGCGCGCAGGTGGCCATACAAAAAGGGAGTGCAATTGCCGGGCAGTTCTCTACGGATTACGTAGTTTCTGCGGATGGTGCCCGCATCGGATACCGGCAAATCGGCAGCGGGCCGGGGATCGTTTTTCTGCACGGCGGGATGCGGGCGTCGCAGCACTATTTAGTTTTGGCCGAAGCGCTGGCCGATTCTCACACCGTCTATATTCCCGACCGCCGAGGGCGCGGGCTGAGCGATCCTCCCGGGGACGATTACAGCATTGAAAAAGAGATGGCCGATTTGAGCGCGATCTTGCAAAAGACGGGCGCCCGAAGAGTTTTTGGACACAGCGCCGGTGGTTTTTTCGCGCTGGAGGCAGCCCTGCGCCTGCCCATCCGGGAATTGGCCGTCTACGAGCCAGCCGTTTCCATTCACGGCTCCTTGCCGCTCGACTGGCTTCCGAAGTTCGAGCAGGCGCTTGCCCGAGGCAACTCAATCACCGCCCTGGTTATTTTCTTCAAAGCGCTGCAATTGAGCTGGATCAGCCGTTTGCCGGCCTGGTTCCTCTCCCCGTTCGTGCGCTTCATGCTGCGTGGAGAGGATGGCCGCGAGATGATTGCGCTCTTGCCAACCGGCGCCTGGGAAATCGAAGAGTTTCAACAACTCGAACGGATGGGTCTGACGTACGAAAGATACCAGAGCATCCCGGCAAAGACGCTGCTGATCTCCGGCACCAGCAGCCCGGCCTATCTGCGCAACGCGGCCCGCACCCTGGCAAAGGTCATTCCCCAGGCAACGCTCACTGAGCTGGCCGGGCTCGACCATAATGCACCCGATCAAAACGCGCCCCAGGCGGTCGCCGCCGAATTAAGGCCGTTCTTCTCTTGAAATATCTTTAGCCATACAGAAACGAAGGGAGTTTTTATAAATGCAAAATCATTCGAACGGTCGCCGGCAAGGACGACCCTCTCCATTCAAGCCAGACGAAGCCCCTATCTCGCTCAAGACGGTAAACTGGGGACGCCTGTTGGGCTACCTGAAACCCTATCGTGGGCGCATGAGCCTTGCCATCCTGGCCTTGCTGATCTCCACCGGCGCCGGGCTGGCCTTCCCGCCGATCATCGTGCGCCTGCTGAGCAGCGTCACCCAGACCCATGCCCTTAGCTCGCTCAACATGCTGGGCGCGCTGCTGGTGGGCGTCTTCCTGTGCCAGGCGGCCTTCAATTTCTTGCAATCTTACCTGCTGGCTTACATCGGCGAGCACATCGTCTACGATCTGCGCACCTCGCTGTACAGCCATCTGCAAGAGCTTTCCCTCGATTTCTATTCCGTGCGCCGCGTGGGCGACCTGGTTTCGCGGCTCTCCAGCGACGTGACCCAGATGCGCACCATGCTGACCACCAACCTCACCTCGCTGCTCAGCCAGGCGGTCACCCTGATCGGCTCGATCGTCATCGTGCTGACCATGAACGCGCGCTTCACCCTGTTCATCCTGGCCCTGGTGCCGGTGCTGATCCTGGTGGCCTTTACTGTTCGGCAGCCGCATCCAGAAGGGCAGCACGCGCATCCAGGACCAGTTGGCCGATTCGACCATCGTGGCCGAAGAAGGGCTGCAAGGCATCCGCGTGGTAAAGAGTTTCGGGCGCGAGGAATACGAAACTCAGCGCTACGACGCCGCCATGGAGAAGACCTTCCGCGCCTCCCTGCACATGGCGGTGTACAACTCCTTGTTTGGCTTCGGTGATGATGTTCCTGGGCTTTGGCTCGATCGCGCGCCATCATGTGGTACGGCGGGCGCGAAGTGATCGCCGGGCGGCTGACCCTGGCTATGATCACCGGCTTCCTGATGTATGGCATTTCCATCGCCGCCAGCCTGGGCGGGCTGGGCGGGCTGTACGCCCAGCTCAGGGCCGCCGTTGGCGGGGTACACCGCGTCTTCGAGATCCTGGATACCCATCCCAGCGTGCAAGATGCCCCTAACGCCGTGGCCCTGCCCCCGGTGCGCGGCCAGATCGCCTTCGAGCACGTTTCCTTCAGCTACGACGGCGAAGCCGCCGTGCTGCAAGACGTTTCCCTGGACGTCACAGCCGGGGAAATCCTGGCGCTGGTCGGCCCCAGCGGGGCAGGCAAGAGCACCATCTTCAACCTGATCCCGCGCTTCTACGACCCCACGGCCGGGGCCATCCGCATCGATGGGCACGACCTGCGCGAGTGACCCAGCAGAGCCTGCGCGACCAGATCGGCGATCGTGCCGCAGGAGACGATCCTGTTTGGCGGCACGCATCCGCGAGAACATCCGCTACGGGCGGTTGGACGCCAGCGAAGAGGAGCTGATCGCCGCAGCCCAGGCTGCCAACGCCCACGATTTCATCCATGGGCTTTCCCCAGCAACTACGATACCCTGGTGGGCGAGCGCGGCATGAATCTGAGCGGAGGCCAGCGCCAGCGCATCGCCATCGCGCGCGCCATCCTCAAAGACCCCTCGCATCCTGCTGCTGGACGAGGCCACCAGCTCGCTGGACAACGAATCGGAGGAGCTGGTGCAAGAGGCGCTCGACCGGCTGATGCAGAAGCCGCACCACCGTGATCATCGCCCACCGCTTGAGTACCATCAAAGTGGCCCACCGCATCGCCGTGCTGGACATGGGCGATCGTGGAGCTGGGCACGCACGAGGAGCTGATGCAGCGAACGGGCTGTACGCCCGCCTGTACACCATGCAGTTCCGCAACCCCGAGGATGAGCTGGCGACGCTGCTGCGCTCGGCCCAGCTCTCGGATGGCGGGAATAAGCTGCCCGAGAAGCAGGCCGGATTGCTGGACGTGATCCTGCGCAGAAGCTAACGGCGCCCCCCCTACCAACCTCCCCCAAAATCGAAGAGCACGATTTTGGGGGAGGAGTTTTGTATCTTATAGGGAGCTTTCAGAGGGTGATGGGGACGCTTCGCCGAGAGCACGAGATTCCTCGAACTTCTTGACGTCGGCAACCGCCTTGTCGACGTTCACGAAGGGCAGCACGATCAGCCCGAACACGAAGAAGAAGATCAGCGAGAGGATGGCCGGGCGCAGGCTGCCGAAGATCTGGTTCATCAGCGCCGAAGAGCAGTGGGCCGATCCAGGAGGTGCCGCGCTCGCTGATCTCATAAAAGGAGTAATACTCCGCCTGCTTGCCGGAAGGGATGATCTGGGCGTACAGGCTGCGGCTGATGGCCTGCGAGCCTCCCAGCACCAGGGCGATGCACGCGCCCAGGATGAAGAATTCCACCACGCGGCTGTCTCCCTTCAGCCCGCCGAAGGCGTAGATGACCACCACCGCCCAGATCACCAGGCTGATGAGGATGGAGCGCTTGGCGCCCACCCGGCCGGCCAGCCTGCCCCAGAAGAGCGCCCCAAAAAGCCATGAACTGGATCATCAGGATAACGATGGTCAGCGTGGATTGATCCAGCCCAATGCCGCCACGCAGCAGCGGCGCCGCCGCGAACGTGGAGGAAACCGCAATGACGGTCTGGATGCCGTCGTTATACAGAAAATAAGCCAGCAAGAACTTGAGCGTCTCGGGGAAGTTGCGCATTTCCTTCAACGTGGCCAGAAGCTGCCGGAAGCCCACGCGCGCGTAGGTCTCGCCTTTAGGGAGCCGTTTGGAGGCGTAGCGGGGACGCAGGCGCACCCAGGTGAAAAAAGCGAAGGACAGCCACCACACGCCGGCGGAAGCCAGGTTGATGCGGATGGCCAGGTCGGTGGGCACGCCGAGCTTATCGCGCAGCAGGTAAAAGGCCAGGTTGAGCACCAGCAGCAGCCCATCGCCCAGGTAGCCCATGGCCCAGCCGTAGGAAGACACGCGGTCACGCTGGTCTTCGCTGGCGATATCCGGAAGGTAAGAGTTGTAAAAGACGATCGACGCGCCGAAAGCCAGGTTGGCCAGGATGAAGAGCAGGCCCCCCAGCCACCACACCGAAGCGGAGATCAGGAACATCAGGATGGTCATGACGGCGCCGATCGTGGCGAAGAGCTGCATCATCTGTTTGCGCCGGTGCGAATAATCGGCAATGGCGCCCAGGATGGGCAGAAAGAGCACCTGCATGCCCACCGAGAAGGAGATGCAATAAGGGAAGAAAGAATCGGGAGCGATGGGAATTCCGGCCAGACGCGCCATGCCATCGGGAAAGGCTTTGCCCGCTTCGGCGGCCAGGTTGGCTACGTAAGGTCCCAGGAAAACCGTCGCCACCGTCGTGCTGAAAGCTGAGTTGGCCCAGTCGTACATGGCCCAACCAAAGATTTCTCGTTTGTCATTGACCATCGGCAGGCTGGTTGCGGTTGCCATCTTTTCTCTCCGTTTCGTAGAAAGTTTTCATAAGGAAAACTCTCAGAAACCCTGAGAGTTACGGTAATTATATGGATTTTGCGAAAAAGGGAAAGTTAAGATCCCGTTAATGTTTATGCTTCGGCCGCTTTACAGAATCGCGAGGCTTCCCGGCGGCACCGTCATGTGACCGGCAGGTGACCATCCGGACTGGCGCAGGTGACCCTTCCTCGGCTATGCTTTAGCCGTAACACCCACCATTCTGGAAGGAAAACAACTATGGAAGCAGACGCTTTGACTGTTCGCGATCTTCACAAATCCTATGGAGAACACCCGGCCGTGAAGGGGATTTCATTCTCCATCGCAAAGGGAGAGATCTTTGGCCTGCTCGGACCGAACGGGGCGGGCAAGAGCACGACGATCTCGATGCTGGTCGGCTTATCCCGCCCCACCAGCGGGCAAATCCTGGTGAAAGGGATCGAGCTCCAGGGCCATCTGGACGCCATCAAGGCCCGCCTGGGCTTCGTGCCCCAGGAGCTGGCTCTCTACCCGACGCTCACGGCCAGGGATAACCTGATCTTCTTCGGCCAGCTCTACGGCCTGCGCGGAAAAGCACTCCAGCAGAACGTCAGCCGGGTATTGGAAATAGTGCAGCTTTCTGACCGCGCCAACGAGCCCTTGAACAGCTATTCGGGGGGGATGAAGCGGCGGATCAACCTGGCCGCCGGCCTGCTGCACCAACCGGATATCCTTTTCCTGGACGAGCCCACCGTCGGAGTGGACCCCCAGAGCCGCAATGCGATCTTCGAGAGCATCGAGGCGCTCAACCGGGAAGGGGTGACCATCCTCTACACCACCCACTACATGGAAGAGGCCGAACGGCTGTGCCAGCGGGTAGCCATCATCGACCACGGGCAAATCATCGCCCTGGACACGCCCGCCAACCTGATTCCGCAGCCTGGGAAAGGGAATGATCCGCATGGGGATCGCCGATGGGCTCATCGGCCAGGTGCAATCCCAATCTCAGCAATTGGCCTCGGTAAAGTCGGTTGCCCAGCACGACCATCGCCTGGACATTCAATCTCGCAGCACCCAGGAAACCCTGGTCCAGGTTTTGGCGATCACCAACCGGCTGGATGCCCGGGTGACCTCCCTGGAGATCCTGGACGCGAATCTCGAAACCGTGTTCCTGAGCCTGACCGGAAAAAGTTTGCGCGATTAGCGCTTCAAGGAGAAAACCATGATCCACCAGATCTTTGCAATTACCGTTAAAGAGCTCAAGGTGTTGGCCCACGACCGGGGAGCGCTGGTCGGCTTATTCCTGCTCCCGATAGCCTTCATCCTGGTGATGACCACCACCCTGCAAGGCGTGTTCGACTCGGGCAGCAGCAATAACCCGGTTTACCTGTTAGTCGTCAACCAGGACAGCGGCGACCTGGCCGGGAAAGTCCTGGCCGACCTGGGGGGTGTCAGCGGCCTGAAGCTCGTCGACCAGCAAGATGGATTGCCGCTCACCCGCGCCGAGGCAGACGACCTGATCACCGCCGGCAAGTATTCGCTCGCGCTGGTGTTCCCAGCCGATTTTTCGGCGCAGATCCAACAGGCGGCGACCGACCCGCAGGCGGGTAAATCCACGGTGACGTTCATCAGCGACCCCACGGTTGGCAGCCAGCTTCTCGACCCCACCCGCGGCATGGTGGAAGGATACGTCGAGCGCGAAGCGTCACTGGCGCAAACCTCCCTGCGCACCGCTTCAGGCTTCGCGCAGATGGAAGCTCAGGCGCCCCCCAACCAGGCCGCCATCATCCAGGCCATCGGCAACCAATTCATCGACCAGTTTGCCGCCGGAGCGCAAGACTCGGCCAGCGCCAATTCGGGCGTCGCTTACGAAGTCGTGTCGCCGGCGAAATACCAGGCCGTAAAGAGGCCCTCTTCAGCGGAACAGAACGTGCCCGCATACACCATTTACGGGGTCTTCTTCATCATGCAGACCATCGCCACCGGCATCTTCCGGGAGAAGAACGACGGCACTTTCCAACGCCTCCAGGCGGCTCCGCTACATCGCTCGGTTCTGCTGATCGGCAAGCTGCTCCCTTACTACCTGGTCAACCTGGCGCAGATCGCGCTCATGTTCAGTGTGGGCGTGCTGGTCTTCCACATTGGCCTGGGGCACGCCCCATTCGCCCTGGCGCTGCTTTCGCTGGCCTGCGCCGCCGCCGCCACCGGGCTGGGGCTGTTGATCACCACGCTGGGCAAGACCATCGAGCAGGTATCCAGCCTGAGCACGCTCCTGGCCGTGCTCCTATCGGTCGCCGGCGGGATGATGGTGCCGGTCTACGTCATGCCGCGTTTCATGCAGACCGTTGCGCTCATCACGCCGCACGCCTGGGCGCTGACCGGATTTCAAGACGTAATCGTGCGCGGGCTGGGAATAAGCGCAGTGCTGCCCTCGGTCGGCGTGCTGCTCGGCTTCGCCGTCGTCTTCTGGGGACTCGCCGTCTGGCGCTTCCGCTTTGATTAGCGCGTGAGTTCCAAAAATTCTCCGTCAGGCAAGCGTCTTACGCCCTTCCCTCTCCGTAAAACGGAGCGGGAAGGGTTGGGGGTGGGTGAGGTAGAAGGATTAGGAATAGTAGGGTGGGTGGGCAGGGAATGCGTAGCGGCGCGGGAAGTCTGAACTTTCCTGGATTGAGGTAAAATGATATTTATGCAGCTTCGCCCGTACAAGAAACACAGGTACTTGGAAATTCCGGCCATCCTCGCTTTAATTGGCGTGTCGATTTCCGGCGTGATGGATATGCTGGAGATCCACCAGCGCCTCGTCGGAATAGTTTTGCTGGTCGGCTTTGCGATCATTTTCCTTCTCCCTCATTCCAAATCCCACCGGGTGCTCTTCGAGTACGTTCGTTTGACGGCGCTTACCGCCATCGTGTGTAGATTATTGTTCATGAGCGCCGGGTGGACCGTTTTCCCCATATTATTCTTTATCTTAGGGGCCCAGGCCATGGTGACCTTCTCCTTGCCGGTGGGCCTGTCCTGGATTGGCGTCTTCACCCTCATCACGGGGGTTGCCTTTTACATCGTCGATGGTCTGGATGGC
The DNA here is from genome assembly GCA_963702935.1 of uncultured Chloroflexia bacterium. GTDB lineage: Bacteria > Chloroflexota > Anaerolineae > Anaerolineales > Anaerolineaceae > DAOTWA01. Next base: position 3,378,598 of record OY969772.1, on the reverse strand, counting down.
CTGCTCATCCTGGTGCCTTATGCCGCCGGTTACGGCTTCTTCGGGGTCTTCGGCTGGGCCATGATGCAGTCGGAGCGTGATCGCCAGCGCAGCGAGCAGCTCCTGGCCGAGCTTCAGCAAGCCCATCAGCAGCTCCGGGAATACGCAGAGCGGGTAGAGGAGCTTGCCATTGTGCAGGAGCGCAGCCGCATGGCCCGCGAGATGCACGATAATATCGGCCACCGCCTGACCATCGCCTCCGTCCAACTGGAAGGCGCCCAGCGCCTGATCCATGCCGACCCTGAGCGGGCGGAGCGCATCCTGGCTACCGCCCGTGAGCAGGTACGTGAGGGCCTGGGAGAGCTGCGCCGTACGGTGGCCATGTTTCGCGCCAACGTGGACGAAGACCTGCCCCTGCAACAAGCGCTATCGAGACTGGCCAGCCAGGTTGAGGAGGCCACCGGCATCCACATCCACTTGAGCCTGGAGGAATGTACGCCGGCCCTGTCCAGCCCCTACCGGCAGGCTTTCTACCGGGCCGCCCAGGAAGGGCTGACGAATATCACCCGCCACGCCAAAGCCAGCGAGGCCTGGCTCCAGTTGAGCCGGGAGGAAGGACAGGTGACGCTCCTGGTCAGCGACAACGGCGTTGGAATTTTGCCTGAGGGGCAAAAGGACGGTTTCGGTTTGATTGGCCTCAAGGAAAGATCTTCCTTGCTGGACGGCGATTTCTCCGTCGACTCCCGCCCCGGCGGCGGCACGCAGATCACCTTCCGCTTACCCATCTCCGAGAATGCTCAAAATGGATGAGAACCTATCCGCTCCCTCACCCATTCGTATCCTTCTGGTGGACGATCAGCGCCTGATGCGCGACGGCCTGCGTACCCTGTTGGAGCTTGAGGAAGGCATGGAAGTCATCGGGGAGGCCGAGGATGGACAGGGGGCCGTGGACCTCTACGAGAGCCTGCGTCCGGACGTGGTCTTGATGGACATTCGCATGCCGGGGATGGACGGCGTGGAAGCCACGCGCCGGATCATGGGGCGCCGGCCGGAGGCCAAGATCGTTATTCTAACCACCTTCGACGACGAAGCCTCCATTTTCGACGGGCTGCGGGCGGGGGCGCTGGGCTATTTACTGAAAGACGTCTCAGGCCAGGAGCTGGCCGAGGCAATCCGCAAGGTGGCCGCCGGCGGCGCGCTGATCGAGCCGTCCGTGGCGCGCAAAGTCCTGGCCGAGTTTACCCGCCTGGCGCCGCAGTCTCCCCTGAAGCCGACCGTGCTGCCCGAGCCGTTGACGCTGCGCGAGCAAGAAATCCTGGGCTGGATCGCCAAAGGACTGACCAACAAAGAAATCGCCGTGCGCCTGAGCCTCACCGAGGGAACGGTGAAAAATTACGTAACCACAGTGCTCCAGAAGCTGGGGGTGCAAGATCGCACCCAGGCGGCCTTGAGAGCCAAGGAATCAGGCATCTTATGATCGATCTATCCCGGCTCGAAATCTTTCTCTACGCGGCCGACAGTCTGAGCTTTTCCGAAGCAGCCAAGCACCTCCACCTCACCCAACCGACCGTCAGCCATCACATGCAGATGCTCGAGCAGGACCTGGGCGTTACGCTGTTCGAGCGCTCCAACTTTGGATTGCGATTGACCGAAGCCGGACAGTTGTTGGTGCCGTGGGCGCGCAAGCTGGTGCGCGAATCCAATGAATTGCACGAAATGGTGGCTTCGCTGCAAAACAAGGTCACCGGTTCTCTGCGGATCGCGTGCAGCACCACGACCGGCAAGTACTTGCTTCCCCAGTTGGCCGCCCGTTTTCACAACCAGTATCCGGGAGTCAAGATCAACATTCTTTCCTGCACGCAGGAAAACGTCATTCCGCGATTGTTGGAAGAAGAAGCCAACCTGGGAGTAATCAGCCGGGAGACCTGCGGGGATGGCTTCGAATGCCAGGGATTCTTCGAAGACCACATCGTTTTGATCGCTCCGGCCACCCACCCCTGGTCCCTGCGCAAGATCATCGACCCCGCCGATTTACTGCGCGAGCCGTTCATCGTCAGAGAAGCTACGTCGGGCACACGCCAGGTGATGCTGGCGGAGCTGGCCAAGCACGATATCTCCCTGGAGGATCTGAACGTCTTCCTCGAAGTGGGCAATGCCGAAGCCATCGTGGAGACCGTAGCCGCCGGCTTTGGCGTATCCTTCGTTTCCCGGTTTGCGGCCGCCTGCGCCCTGGAACACGGAAGGGTGGTGGAAGTGCCCGTGGCAGACCTGAGCCTGCGGCGCAAGATCTACATGGTACGAAGAGAGATCGAAAACCGCAACCGGGCCCAGGAAGTTTTCTGGGGGTTCATTCACGATCCGTCGAACGCCGATTTATTGAGAATGCCCGAAACCTAAAAAGGGATATCGCGGGCGGGCCAGGGATTGACGCCCGGCCCGCCCCAAATATTCCTAGAGCATTGCTTCCCGCAAGGCTTAGAAGGTAAAGGTCATCTGGGCCCCTTCCGCATCCATCAGGAAGGGGGGGACTTTCTGGATCAGGATGCGCTCGTCGCGCACGTCCTTGGGGTCGATGCCCTTGTTTTCCAGGGCCAGCTCGCACAGGACGATTTTGCCGCCCTGGTTCAGAATGGTGTTGAAGAGATCCACGGGATTGGGCAAGCCCTTGGGCTGTGCCGATCTTCTCCAGCTCCCCTTTGAGCAGGGCCTGGGCTCCGCCCGGGCAGAAGAACATGTGCACTTCGTAATCCAGCGCAACCCCTGAAGAGGCGAAGATCAGCGAAGGCATGACGCTGCCCGGCTCACTGTGATTGCACACGACGACCATTTTTTCACTCATCGAAATTTCTCCTTTTTGGAAATAGGGTTAGGTTTTTTTATTACATCCTCCCGGCGAGACACGTGCCCCGCCAGGAATACTTGCACTATCCGGACCGGTGGCGCTTACCGCAGCTTTCTCGGGCAAAGGCTTGAGCGCGAAGACGTACAACGCTACGGTGCGATAAAATGCGTGGGCGAACTTGGTGAAGGGGGTCAGCAGAACCAGCTCCATTGCCACGGTGACGTGGAAAAAAAGCACCCAATTGCCCACACGGGCGCCTGGGGCAGGTATAAGGAAAGCTCCAGGGCAAACCCGCTGACGCCGGCCAGCCATATCAGGACCAGGAAAGACCAATCCGAGAGGGAGGAGCTCTTGAAGGAGGTCATCCGTCCTGCGCAGGCGCTTGACGATCAGCGCGGAGACCCCGTAGACCAGGAAAAGCCCGGCCATGGTGCCCAACAAACGCACCGGGTACCAGATGGGCACCGCATGTGCCGGTCGGCTTCAGCCCCAGCAGCCCCAGGGTGTAATCCAAGCCGTGGCGGCCAACAAGCCCAGGAAACCCCACATAGTCGCAGCGTGGATGAACCACCTTTGCACGTACCAGGCCGGCTTGCCGGCGTCCGCCTCGCAATCCTGGCGGTAGCGGTGCTGGCCCAAGGCCTGCACGCCGACCGCTTCCCACAAGGCAGCCGGCCAGTTCATCCGGACGCCCTTGGGAACCCGGCCCGTGTCGATGTGGCGCAGCATGTTGAGCGTGCCCCCCAGCCCGGCCAGGAACACAATCGCCAATCACACCCAGGCCCAGGTCGTGGATCACATTGACCGGGATGAAATCGAACAGGCGCAGCGAGCCGCCAGGCAGGATGCCATGCGGGCTGTAAATGAAACCCGCCAGGAGCACGGCCAGGACGAGCATCGCCAGGACGCTCAACAGCCGGCGATGTGTACAGCACCTTCGCCAGGCCCAGGGGTCGTAACTGGCAATGGCGTAACGCCGGGCCGCCGCCATGAAATCTCCTGGCTCGGCCTGGCGAGGACAGGTCTGGCTGCACTCGCCGCAGTTGTAGCACATCCAAAGCTCTTTGCTGCTCAGCAAGCGCGTCACGCATGCCCAGCTGAGCGTAGCGGATCATGCGGCGGGGAAAATTGTCCTCTTCGGTGGAAAGCGGGCAAACCGCCGTGCAGTTGCCGCAGTTGAAACAGGACTTCAATCTTCACGTCACCGTACTTCTGGATCTCTGATCAAAAATCGCGGGTCGGCTCGGATGGTCATGATTGGGCCTCCTGCGCTAATCGATACAGATAATAAACCTCATCCTCGTCCATCCCCGCCTCTTCTACCAGGCCATATTTCTTCATGGCAGTCACCTGCCACAGAACCTCGTGAGCAGGAAGGCCGGTGGCCTCGGCCAACTGAGGGACCGTCAGCGGCCCGGCGCTGCATGGCTACGCGCAGCGCCTTGCGGACGGCCTGCTGTTCTTTCAGCAAAGCCTGGGCCTGCTTGACCTGGTCAGCGTAGCGACCGCGCAAAGCCAGCAGCGTTTCTGTCCTCTTTTTGGCTTCTTCTCGGGTTTCCGGGATCATGCGGGAACCTCCTGTGTCGAAATGGAAGAGAGGCGCCCGGAGGGAATTTCTTCAGCCAACGCCTCCACCATGGCTTCATACTCGTCCAGCCGCCAGCCCTGGATGTCCACCGCGCGATTGGGGCAGGAGCTGACGCAAACGCCGCAGCCGTTGCAGTTGGCCGGAGTAACCACCGCCCGCGTCACAGACCGGCCATCTTCCGAGAAGGTTTCCAAGTGGATGGCGTCTTCCTGCGGGCAAACGCGCACGCATTCTCCGCATCCCTGGCAGCGCTCCGGATCGACCTGGGCCACGTAAGGCTCCAGCTCGACCCTGCCCTGGCGCAGGAGCACGGCCACTTTCGAGGCGGCGGCCTCCGCGGCCGCGCAGCTTTCCTGGATATTCATTGGCCCCTGGGCGGTGCCTGCCAGGACGACCCCGGTTACGGCGGTTTCGACCGGGCGCAGTTTTGGATGGACTTCCAGAAGGAAGCGATCCGTCCCCGGAGAAATCTTGAGCATTTTGACCAGATCGTCCACCGGGCTGGGCATCATCCCCACCGCCAGGACGACCAGATCTACCGGCAGCTCGACCTCCTCTCCCCAGGTCAGGTGATCTTTTACTCTCACCAGGAGCGGGTGGTTTGAGCCTTGTGGCGCTTGAGAGACCGTGGGGGCCTCTTCGGCCAGGTAGCGCAAAAAAGTGACCCGCTTCTGGGAAGCGCGCTCGTAGTAATTCTCGTGCCCGCGCCCATAAGTGCGGATATCCTGGTAAATATCGAAAACGGTCGTATGCGGGTAACGCTCGCGGATCTGATTGGCGGCGTTCAAAGTGGCCGTGCAACACACGCGCGAACAATAAGCGTTGACGTTTCCGTCCGGCTGGGGCTGGTGCAGGCCTTCCACCTGCCGGCTACCCACGCAATGCAGCATGGCGATCGAACGAACGGGGCGCTTTCCCCACACGAGCTCTCCCTTGGGCGAATGGCTGCCGGCCAGGATACGCTCCAGTTGCGGAAGAGTAATCACCTCAGGGAATTCGCCGTAACCGAGCTCGCCTGGGAAAGGCTCGTAAGGCTGGAAGCCGGTGGCCACGACGATCGCACCTACGGTCACCCCAAATTCGATGGAGTCGAGCCCCAAGCGGATGTCGTCCTCCTGGCCGAGCTTCAGGCATTCGCCGCAGCGGGTGCAGTGCTCCTCATCGATGACCGGGCCGGGCGGGTAACAGCCCGCGTAAGGCCGGTAGATGGCTTTGCGCTTGAGCAGGCCGTAGCTGAATTCGTCCGGGACTTCGACCGGGCAGACCGCGATGGCTTTTTCGACGTCCGCAAAGCTCTCGCTGATTCCCCGGGGCCGCTGGCGGATACGAATCTCGAAATTGCCCACATAGCCCCGGGCGGCCACGACTTCCGCCCCGGTATGCACGCTGATGCCAGGCTCGCCCAGCACGTCCTCGATCAGGCCACGCAGGAGAGTCTCGGGCGTCTTCTCCCGTGGGGAAGACCTTTTCCAGGCGGGCCATACGGCCACCCAGAAAATGAGTCTTCTCGATCAGCGTGACCTTCAGGCCTCCACGAGCCATATCCAGGGCAGCTCGCAGGCCGGCCACTCCCCCCCCGATGACCAGAGCGTGTTGCTCGGCGCCCAGGCGAATGGGATCCAAAGGACTCATCAAGCGCGCTTTCGCTACCCCGGCAGACATCAGGCGAATGGCTTTTTCCGTGGCCTGTTCGCGGCAGTTGTGATGTACCCAGCTATCCTGTTCTCTCAGGCCGACGTGGTGATAAAGGTAGGGATTCAATCCCCCGCGCTGGATGGTGCGCCGGAAAGTTTGCTCGTGCAAGAAGATGGAACAGGCTCCCACCACCACCCGGTTGACGCCCTTCTCACGGATATCGTCCGTGATCAAAGCCTGCCCGGGGTCAGAGCACATGAACATGGCGTTCCGCGAGACCGCCACGTTGGGCAGCCTGGCGAGCACCTCAGCCACCCGTTCACAATTCACCGTGTCGCTGATGTTCCCCCCACAGCTACACACGTACACGCCGATCCTGGCTTCGTCCTCCGGCGAGGTGGATGAGTTTGCCTGGCCCAAAAGAGTAAATCGGCTGTCAGTGGCTTTTCAGGCATGAGCTACACTCCTCTCCGCGCGCAGAGATAAATCGGGCGCCGGCGCATATTGCGACTGGAGATAGATAGCAGCCTGGGCAGCCGCCGCGCCTGCCGTCATAATAGAATCGACGATGTCCATCGGCCCTGCCGCCGCGCCGGTAACGAAGATACCCGGCTGGCTGGTGCTGGCCGGCGAGAGGTTGAAGGAAGGCAGCTCCACGAAACCATCCTCGCCGACCTGTACTCCCAAAGTCGCTTCAGGATTCCAGCCCGGCAACATGCCCACCGAAAGCACCACCAGGTCGTGAGCGCGCTCAACAACGCGCGAATCTTCATCCAGCAGCTCGACGCGCACGCTGGGATTGTGGTTCGCGTCCTGTGTGATGCGCGCCACTTTGCCCTTGACGAACTCGATGCCCATGGAGCGGGCGTTTTGATAGAACTGTTCGTAGCCCTTGCCAAAGGCGCGGATGTCCATGAAATAGATGGTAATCTCGGCCAGGGGCAAGGCTCCGGAAAGCAGCATGGCTTGTTTGATGGCGTACATGCAACACACCCGCGAGCAGTAGGGCACGCCCAACGATTGATCTCGGGAGCCGGCGCATTGCACGTAAGCGATGGACTCAGGCTGCTTGCCGTCCGAAGGGCGCAGCACGCGGCCATAAGGGCCGGTAGGCGCCAGAAGGCGCTCCATCATCAAGCCGTCGATCACGTTGGGCAGTCTTCCTCCGCCGTATTGCTGCTTGGCGTCGTAAGGGGTCACTTCATAGCCGGTCGCCAGAATAATCGCCCTGGCCTGGATGTCTACGGATGCGGGCGCCTGGTTGAAATCGATCGCGTCCGAGGGGCAAGCCTGGATGCATTTTCCGCAGAAGATACAGTGCTCGATATCGATTACGGCCTTCTGAGGCACGGCGGTCGCAAAAGGCACCGAGATGACGCGCCGGGCCGTACGGCCGAATTCATTTTCTTCATCGGGGAGATCCAGGGGGCAGGCCAGCTCGCAGGAGCGGCACCCAGTGCAGTCTTCTTCGCGCACGTAACGGGGCTTTTTCAGAACCTGGGCCACATAGCCGGCGCCTTCTCTGGAAACGGATTGCACCTCACTGTAGGTCAACAGGTGGATATTGTCGTGGTGAGCCACCGCCGCCATTTTGGGGGTGGTGATACAACTGCAACAATCCAGGGTGGGAAACACCTTGCTCAAGCCGATCATTTTGCCGCCAATGCTCGCGGCTTTTTCTACCAGCGCCACCGCATAGCCCTGGTCCGCCAGGTCTAAGGCCGCCTGCATCCCGGCAATCCCGCCCCCAATCACCAGCGCATCGACCTTTATTTTTTCAGAACTCATAAAAACTCCTCTCCGCTGCAGGTCGATCATCCGGGTATTGCGCCAACCGAAGACGCGGGCTGCGACACCAGCCCAATTTCTGCGAGCGTCTCGTTCATCCTCTGGATCTCGGCGAGAAACGGGCGCGTGCATACCGTGCAAATGGCAGCCAGCCGCAAGCGCCGGGTGTCCAGGCCGCGCTCTTTCATCAATACGTAGGTGCGGTTGATGATCTCAGCGGTTTTCTCGGATTCCCCTTTGTAAGGGCTATCTGTGCCGCTATACATGACCAGAATGGCATCGATGCCGCGCTCAAAAGCGCGTAGATAAAAGCCCGGGGGAAAAATGGCGGCGCTGCGCACCGGCAGGATATAAGCATCGGGCGCATATTCTAAATGAGACTGCCCGGCAGCGTCAGCGCCGCGATACCCGCCGGATAGCGTCGCCAGAATCAGAATCTTTGGACTGCGACTTTGCGTGCCCATGGCGCCTTGGGATGCAGCCTATTTCAAACGCCGGATGAAAATACGGTCGTAGCCGTCGGCGGGGATGACGCCCAGGAATTCGTGCCCAACTTTTTGGCACCAGCGCGGCATGTCTTTTTGGGTGTTGGGGTCGCCGGACCAAATCTCTAATACTTCGTTGAGGCGCACAGCGCCAATGCTTTTCTTGGCTTCCAGCAGCGGGCCGGGGCAGGCCATCGCGCGGGCGTCCACGACCTTGGCGGGCTGGAGGGTGGTTGGATCAAAAGAAGTGGTTGTCATAGGAAATTCTCCAATCTAAAGAATAAGGGTTCGTTCAGCGGTTTTTTCTCGCCCCGTCTAGGACAAGAAGGGTCGAAAGAAGGGCAAGAATTGTTGCGTCATTTCATTGTCTGCGATGCGATAGAAGATAGTCTGGGCGTCGCGGCGTGAGGTGAGAATGCCTTTTGCCAGCATCAAATGCAGGTGTTGAGAAGTGTTTTGCAGCGACGATTCTGTCGTCAATGCAATCTCACTGACACATAACTCTCTATCGGCCAGCGCCCATAAAATTCGTAGACGGGTGGCATTCCCAAGCACTCGATAGAGGTCTGCCTGCCGGTTCGCCAGGGATTTCAACTCTGTCTTCATTTCGACTGTTGCCCGTGTGCTCAATCCATCCTGTTCGTCCTGTTTTTTAATTAATGACCTGCTTAACTATAAGCCAACGGGCAAGGCGGTTGATAGTGACGCACGTCACAATCGCCATTGGTTTTATCTATACCTGGCTATAGATTATTTCGATATAGTATTTTGTGATTAATTCGGAAATTATTCCAGTTCTGTACTATAATATTGGTAACTCCTTGCTTATCCCGTAGAAGATGCCCCCAGCCCCGCACCATCGCGGAGGGAACCAAACAATCAGGAGTCTTTAGAATTGAGAACGGAACCCGATTTACTTTCGCAAGACCCACAGGAAGCGCCGGCCGAAGTACTGGTAGGACGCAAGCTGCGCGAGCTGCGCAACCAGCGCGGCCTGTCGCTGCGAGCGCTGGCAGAGCGCAGCGGCTTAAACATCAACACGCTCAGCCTGGTGGAGAATTGGAAATCTTCACCTTCGGTCAGCACGCTGCAACAGCTCGCCCGAGCGCTGGACGTGCCCATCACGGCCTTCTTCGAATCGGAGCCGGTCGCGAAGCAAGTGGTGTTTACCCGGGGAGACCAAAGGCCGCTGGCAGATTTCGGGAGCGCCCAAATGCAGAACCTGGGCAGGGACCTGGCGGGGAATGCCGTCCAGCCCTTCGTGGTGGCCTTGCAGCCGGGCGCCGGCAGCGGAGATCAAATCATCGTGCACACCGGCCACGAATTCGTGTACTGCCTTTCAGGGGCCGTGCGCTACAAGATCAGGGAGGAAGAGTACGCTCTTCACCCGGGTGACAGTCTGGTGTTCGAAGCCCACCTTCCCCACTGCTGGCAGAATGCCGGCACGGAAGAGGCTCAAATCATTTTGGTGTTGTATCCGGCCGACGAGCGCGAAGAGCCCGGTGGCCGGCATTTCATGGTTGAAGAATAATTAACGAGGAGAACTTAGATGAAAATCGCTGTAATCACCGACGATGGGAAAGCAATCAGCCAGCATTTCGGCCGCGCCCCGTATTATATGGTATTGACGGTCGAGGACGGCCAGATCGTCCAGCGCGAGATGCGCGATAAACTGGGCCACAACCAATTCTCGGGCGAAGAGCACGAAGAAGGCCACGCCCACGGCGAGCATGGCTCCGATCCCGCTTCGCACAACCGGCACGTGCGCATGGCCGAAGCCATTGCGGACTGCAAAGTCCTGCTGTGCGGAGGGATGGGGATGGGCGCTTATCAAAGCATGCGCCAGTTGAATATCCAGCCCATCGTAACGGATCTCAAGGACATCGAGGCAGCCGTGCAGGCTTACCTGGCAGGGAAGATCGAAGATCACACGGAGCTGCTCCACTAACCGGCTTTTGTGCGCCAGAAAGGAAGGTGAAAAGATCAATCCATAGGCCTGGACTACACAACCGCGGCGATTCTCAATGAGCGTCACCCTTGATCAAAAGGAGGTTGGAATGACAGCTTTTTCGATAACCCCTGTGGAAAAAGGGATTATGCGCTGCAAACATATCGGGCCTTTTTCACCTGACGACGTACAATCTCTGTCGAAATTTCTTGGGGACTACCAGGGCAAGCTCCTCATCGATCTCACCGGCACCACAGCCGAGGAGTGTCTTCGAAACGTAAGGAATTTCCGCCCGATGATGCCAAGCGCGGCGGTATTCGGCGCGCCGGTCGGTCAAGAAATCCTGGAGCTGTCCAAGAGTTACTACGAGAAAGAGGTGCGTTATTTCGAAAATGAAGGCGAGGCATTAGCCTGGCTGCGCGAGCAGCCCTGATCCGCCCTATCTGATTCCGAGCATAACTGGCCGACCTGCCAGTTATGCAAGCTATTCTTTACGGAGAAGCTGCAACGCCTCGAGCAGCTTCATGTTGTCCGCTCGTTTGCGCGCGCCGATGCGGATGTACTCCGGCAATCCAAAAGAGGCGCAATCGCGCACCTGAAGGGATAATCGCAGCAGGCGTAGCCGCAGGTCTTGCGCCGGGCCGCCGGCGTGGATCAGTCCGAAATGCGCGTCAGACCGCACCAGCGCATACCCCAGGGCCCTGATTTGAGAAAATAAGTCGTTCTTCAGCTCGATCAGCTCCATAAGGGTCCTCCGGTAATAAGCGACCTCTGCCAGCGCGGCTATTCCGGCTGCCTGGGCAACGGAATTTACACTCCAGGCCGGCTGAAAATGCTCGAGCTGCTCGATCAACCCCGGGCTCCCGACGGCATACCCCAACCGCAAGCCGGCCAAAGCGAAATCCTTGGTCATCGAGCGCAATACCAGGCAATGCTCTCCCGGCAATTCGGCGTAGAATTGGCCGTCGATAAAAGCCCGGTAAGCTTCGTCCAGCACCAGGAGCGTGCTTGAGCCACAGGCCCCGGCCAGTTTCTCGATGGCGCCCGCATCGAGATAGCCCCCGGTAGGATTATTGGGATTGCAGACGAAGACCAGGCGGGGCCGGTCGCGCTGGATGCCGGCAACGACCTGCTCCAAAGGCGGGAGAAAGTCCGGCGGTCGAGCGCAGAGCTTCCTGGACTTGCGCGCCCAACGCCGCGGCTGCCCGCCGGTATTCCCCAAAAGTCGGGCCGAGGATCAAGACACGCTGGCCGGGCCGCAGGAACGCCTGGGCCGTCAGCCAGATCAGCTCGGCGGTTCCATTGCCGGCCAGAATATGCCGGGGAGTCACCCGGTTGGCCTGCGCCAGAGCTTCCCTCAAGGCAAAGCATTTCCGATCCGGGTAAGTGGAAATATCCACCGAACGGATGGCTGCCAACACAGCCGGGGGAGGCCCAAATGGATTGCTGTTGACCGAAAAATCGATCAATTCCGCCGGTGAAATGCCGATTCGCTTCAATTCGGCCGGGTCTATGCCTCCGTGCTCTTCAGAACCACAATTTACGGCCAAGGATGATGCCTCCACAAAATATCAAGCTTGGCGCCAAAGAAACCGGCCAATCGCGCCGGGAGCCAGTTCAGCACGTCGTCCAGGCGGGCCGCGAATTTTCCAAAGAACTCCAATTCCGGCGTGCGGTATGCGATCATGGCGTCGGCGGTGTTGCTAAAGCGGTAAAACCAGGCCAGCGGCAAGCCTCCAATCGAAAAATAAAACAACGGCGCGAAGAAGCTGTCGCTGGTGATTACCCATATCTTTCCAGACGGGTCATTCTGAGGAGCGGAGCGACGGAGAATCTCGTTCTCGGTGTGCAAGCAACGAGAACTCTTCGCTCCCCTTGGTCGCTCAGAGTGACATTTCGAACTTGCGGGTAATCACCGAATTTCCTTAGTTGTGCCAATCGCTAATCAGAGTTATAATCTGAGCATTATCGCCATCCGCGATGCGCCCATTGTCGTATTGAAACCGATTTGCACCTTGCGTAGACAGGGTCTAGCGGCATGACCACCAATCCATCCATAAAAACCGTTTCCTCATCCCCTCACGTCCAATGGATGAGAGCCGTCTATCGGCCTGGGAGCTGACTCAGGTGCGCATCTGCTCCTGCCAAAAGTGCCCGCGCCTGGTAGACTGGCACCAACACATCCATACCGCTCTCTCGGCAGTGCATTCCTCCCAACCTCTTTGGAACAAACCTGTACCCGGGTTTGGCGATCCTTTCGCGCGCTTGTTGGTGATCGGCCTTTCACCCACCGTCAACGGATCGAATCGCACCGGGCGGCTATTTACCGGAGACGGCGCGGGAGAATTCCTATTCTCCGCCATGTACCGCGCCGGTTTTGCCAACCAGCCCCACTCGACCTCTTTTACAGATCAGATCGAGGTTTCTGACGTCTACCTCACCTCGATTTGCCGCTGTGTGGCGCCCAAGAACCGGCCGTTCCTGTCAGAAATCGACACCTGCCAGGCTTTTCTGGAAGCTGAAATTCGCTTATTGGAGCATTTGAAGGGGGTCATCGTCCTGGGCCGCTTCGCGTTCGACCGGCTTCTGGTAATCTACCGGGCGTGGGGGGCCAACATTCCCTCTCTCAAATTCCAGCATGGAGCTCTGTTCTATCCGAGCCCTGGGCTGCCGTGGATTCTGTGCTCGTATCACCCCAGCCGCCAGAATACGCAAACAGGTCGTCTGAAAGAGACGACCTTTGATGCGATCTGGCAACAGGCCCGCCAATTGCTCGACCACCCTTCCACCCCGGATTGAACTTTTTATCTCCCGTTCAAGCGCGGGATTCTCATTCTCGAATATAGGGCTGGCCCAGCGAGAGGGGAGCGCCGGTGCGCTTGCGGCTGAGCAGCAAAACCAGAATGGTCACCACGTAGGGCAGCATCGAAACGAACTGGTAAGGGATCAGCGTAAACCCAATGCTCTGAAGCTGGTTCTGGAGCGAGTCGAGAAAAGCAAAGAAGAGGCTGGCGCCCAGGATCGTCCAGGGACGCCAGGCGCCAAAGATGACGATGGCAATCGCCACCCAACCGCGCCCAGAGGCAATCCCATCCAGGAACATTCCGGCGGAAGTCAGAACCAGGCAGCTTCCGCCCACCCCCGACATAAAGCCGCCAAAAATCAGCGCCAGGAACTGGATCGTGTCTACGTTCAATCCTTTGAAGTCAACGGTGCGTGGATTTTCACCGCAGCAGCGCAGGATCAAGCCATATTTCGTGCGGTAGAGGAAATAGAAAATGACCGGCACCAGCAATATGGCAATATAAGAGAGCATGTGCTGCGAAAACAGGGCCGGACCCAGCACGGGAATTTTGGAAAGAAGGGGAATGGGCTGCTCGTGGAAAGGGGTCACGGTGGGCATACCGCCCCCCACGAAATCCTTGTAAATCACCCGGTAAATATAAAAGCTCAAACCGCTCGCCAGAAGGTTCAGGGTAAGTCCTGAAATCGTCTGATCTTGTTTGAGAGTGACTACCAGAAAAGCCATGAGGAGGCTGAGCAAGGCCCCGGCCAGCCCGGCGCACAACACACCCAACCAGAGCGAATTGAGCTGCCGCGCCACCGCAAACCCCGCGAAGGCCCCCATCGTCATGCCGCCCTCGACGCTCAGATTGAGAATCCCGGAGCGTTCCACGACCAGCTCACCCAACGCCGCGTAAAGAATCGGAACGACGATCCGAATCATGCCCCCAATCAGGCTGATGATAACCGCTGACTGCAAGAAATCCTCTAGCATTTTTCAACTCTCCTGATTCGGTAGCGGAACATAGTGTCAAAGACCAGTAAAAGGATCAATACGACGCCCTGAATCGTGGAAACCAGAGGAACCGGGACGTTGAAATTGATTTGCATGGAGGTCGATCCGTTGACCAAGGCCCCGAAGAAGATGGCCGCCGGGATGACCCCAATGGGATTCAAGCGTCCCAACAAAGCGATCAGGATACCGGTATATCCATAGCCGGTTGAAATGTCCATGCGCAGACGGTGCGCCAGACCGGCCAGCTCCATTCCCCCGGCCAGCCCCGCAATCGCGCCGCTCATGGCCATGACGATGATGATGACCACGCTGTCTTTGATGCCCTTATACTTGGCCGCCACCGGATTCTCTCCCACAGCGCGGATCTCATACCCCAGGGGGGTCTTCCACAACAGGATATAGATCAAGGCCACCAGAACCAGCGCAATCCAAAAACCCAGATGAATCCGGCTGTCAAAAAAGGTGGGAAGGAAAGTCGAAGCTTTAAAGCGAGCAGTTTCCAGAAAATGGTCGTTGGGCGCCTGCCACGGACCGCTGAGCAGGTAGGATACGTAGCCGGCCATGATGTAGTTCATCATCACCGTCACCACGATCTCGCTGATCCCAAAGCGGGCTTTCAAGAGACCCGGAATGAAAGCCCAGGCCGCCCCAGCCAGCGCGGCGACCAGGATGATGATGGGAATGAGCACCTGGTTGGGCAGCGTGAACCAATGCAGGCAAACCCAGGCGGTCGCCAGCGCCCCGGCGAAGAATTGCCCTTCTCCACCGATATTCCATACCTTGCCACGGAAAGCCACCACCATGGCCAGCCCCGTGAGCATGATCGGCGTGGCCTGCACCAGCGTTTCCAGGCAGGCGGGCAGGCTCCCAAACGCGCCCTTGAACAGGGCCAACAATGCGCCCTTGACATCGGCTCCTGAAGTCCGGATCAACCCGGCGCTCACCAACAGCGCCACCAGCACGGCGGCCAGAATGGCAAGGTTCTGCAGCCAGATATTGGTTTCCCGCTTCTCCAGTCGATAAACGTATTCCCGTTTTGCCGGCTGCGCTGCGGCGCCTGGCCCGGAAGGGCTATTGGCGTTAACTTCGGGCTGAACGACGTTTCTATCGGCCATCGGCCCCCTCCTGAGCTTGAGCAACACCTGCCATCAATAACCCGACTTCTTCCTTGGTGGTTGCCTCGGTCGGCAAAACCCCCACGACCTGACCATTAAAAATGACGGCGATAACGTCTGCCACGTTGAAGATCTCATCCAGATCCTCAGAAATCAGCAGAATGCCTGAGCCTTCCGCGCGGAGCTGCACCAGCTTGGCGTGCACGTATTCGGTTGCGCCCACGTCCAGGCCACGCGTGGGCGAGCTGGCGACCACAAACTTGGGGCGTTGGGAGAGCTCCCGCGCCAGGATGACCTTCTGCAAGTTGCCGCCCGAGAGCTTCCGCGCCGGTTGTTGATCGGACTGCGCGGCGATATCGTACTCGCTAATGGATTTCTGGGAGAATTGGTCCAATGCGCTGCGGTTGAAAACCAGAAAGCGCCTGAACTTGGCTTCACGATGCATCCCCAGAATCAAATTCTCCTGGATCGAGAAGTTCATCAGGAGACCTTCATCGATGCGGTCGGGGGGGATACTGGCCACACCTTGCGACCCGATGGCCATTGGCGATTGATTGGTAATTTCCTTGCCGTCCAGGATGATCTTCCCACCCAACACTTTCTGCACGCCAACAATCGCGTCGAACAATTCTTTCTGGCCGTTCCCGGCTACCCCCGCCAGCCCAACGATTTCGTGCCGGTGCACGCACAGGGAGAGCTGTTTCAAGGCAAAAACCTGGTTCTCGCGCTGTACGCTCAAATTCTCCACGTCCAGAACCACACTGCCCGGCGGAATAGGCTCTTTATTGACCTTAAACTTTACCACCCGTCCAACCATCATGCGGGCCAGGTCGTCGCGGTCTACGTCGGCGGTATTCACCGTGCCGACCAGCTTCCCCTTGCGCAGCACGGTCACCCGGTTCGAGATAGACAATACTTCGTACAGCTTGTGCGTAATCAAGAGGATCGACAGACCCTCTTGGGTCATTCGTTTCAGGATGGAGAACAATTTCGCCGACTCCTGGGGAGTGAGCACCGCCGTCGGCTCGTCCAGAATCAGCAGGTTGACCCCCGAGTAGAGGGCTTTCAAAATTTCCACCCATTGCTGTTGGCCCACAGAAAGGCTGGATACCCGCGCGTAGGGGTCCAGGTGCAGGTCATATTGGGCGCATAAGCTCGAAATCTTTTGGGCGGCCTGCTTCAAGTTGGTCCTCAAGCCTGGTATCGGCGTCCCCACCACAATATTCTCGGCCACCGACATAGGTTGAGCCAGGATAAAGTGCTGGTGCACCATGCCAATCCCGGCGTTCACCGCATCGCGTGGAGAATTCAGGGTAAGACGGTTGCCGTTCATGAAGATTGCGCCGGAATTGGGCTTGTAAAATCCGTACAGGCTTTCCGATAGCGTCGATTTACCTGCCCCGTTCTCGCCTAACAGGCAATGGATTTCTCCTCGATCAATCTCGAAGGAAATATCCTGATTGGCCATCAGGCTGCCGAAGGACTTACACAAATGTTCAATTCTCAGCAAGGGTTCAGACGCTTGTCCAGGATTTGGCATAAGGTTCATTTCCTGTTACGATTCCAATAAGGTGGGAAGTCGCTTCCCATCCCCCGTTTCCCCTTCTTGCCAAGGGGACCTCCGGGGAATATCCAGATTTTCCACTGAGAGGCTTCCAACAAAGACCCCATTGGAAGCCTCACATCCCATGCAATGTCCTCGGGGAGATGATCGCTGAACGCTACACGCGATCCTCTCCCCGGTCGAGATAAAGCTCAATCGCCTTTCACTTCATCTGCGTTGGCTGTAATCACCAGCTTGCCCGACAAAATATCTGCGCGGGTCTGGGCGACCAGGTCTTTGACGTCTTGCGGGACTTTGTCGTCCAGCGCGTGGAAGGGGGCGATATCGCTGCCGCCATCTTTCATCGAGAAGGCCATGGATTTTTCAGTGGACGCGTCGTACGGCGTGCCGTTGACAGTGTGGTTCCACCAGGCATCGATGATGGCATTGATACAGGGGTCCCATAGAACTACCGAGGAAGAGAGGACGGTATCGGGAGCCAGGTCATTCTGATCGGTAAGGTGGCCGAAGGCGTAGACGCCCTTTTCCGTGGCGGCTTCGAAGGGGCCAAACCGTTCCGCGTAGATCATATCAGCGCCACCGGCGATTTCAGATAGAGCGGCTTCTTTGGCCTTAGCCGGGTCGTACCAGGAGCTGATATAGTTCATCTTGACCTTTACGTCAGGATTGACAGACTTGGCGCCATCGATGAAAGCATTGATCGGCTCATTGACGTTGGCATAGGGGTAAGCGGCCACAGCGCCGATGATGTTCGACTTGGTCATCTTTCCGGCAATCACACCGTTCAGATAGGCGGCTTCATGGACATCCATATCGACCCAATACATATTACCGCCCATCGGGTCATAGCCTGAACCAGCGCCCACCCAGGCGATATCCGGGTACTTGGGGCCCAGGGTCGCCAGCGCATCCGGATAGGAATCGTGAGCCCAGATGATGCCATAATCGCCGCTTTGCGCCATTTCGCCCATCACGCGCACCCCGTCCGTGGTGGCAATTTGTTCCTGGAAAGTATAGGTGATGGTCAAACCGTGCGGCTTGGCCGCAATCACGCGTTCCATAGCCTGCAGCAAGGAGGTGTTCCAGGGCTGTTCCTTAGCGGTAGGATTGAGAATGGCGATCTTCAACGTGGTGGGCACCGCCTTGGTGGCCTCGGCCTGGGCGGGGGCCGCCTGGGTTGCCACAGCCTGAACAGGAGCGGCCTGGGTTGCCACGGCCTGGGTGGGCTGGGCTGGGGTTGCCTGCGCGCAGGCTCCCAGCAGTAAGGCTACTATGACGATGAGGCTATTGATCCTGATCTTCTTTTGCATTTCCTCTCCAATCTAGCATGTCTTTCAAAATAGTTTTCAGTCATTTTCCAGGGACGGGATGGCTAACCCTCGCGCCCCTGGAAATGACGGAAAATTGCACGGTATCCGTGGGGACGATCAATCGCCCTTGACTTCGTTCTCATTCGCCTGAAGGTTCAGTTTCCCGGCCAGAATGTCCGAGCGAGTCTGGGAAACCAGATCCTTCACATCTTGCGGGATGATGGCGTCAAAGCTGTGGAAGGGAGCGATGTCGCTGGCGCCATCTTTCATCAAGAAATAAAGCGCCTTATCGGTAGGGGCGTTGTACGCCGCGCCGTTTACCGTGTGGTTCCACCAGGCATCGATGATGGCATTGATGCAGGGGTTCCACAAAGCCAGCGAGCTGGAAACGACCGTATTGGGAGCAAGCTCGTTCTGGTCGGTATAGTGGCCAAAGGCGTAGACGCCTTTTTCTGTAGCAGCTTCGAATGGGCCGAACCGTTCGGCGTAGATATAATCGGCTCCGGCGGCAATTTCTGCCAGGGCGGCTTCCTTGGCTTTGGCAGGATCGTACCAGCTATTGATGTAGTTCATCTTGACTTTTACGTCAGGATTGACGGACTTCGCGCCCTCGATGAAAGCGTTGATCGGCTCGTTGACGTTGGCATAGGGGTAGGCTGCCACGGCGCCGATGACGTTGCTTTTGGTCATCTTCCCGGCGATGATCCCATTCAGGTACGCGGCTTCGTTGATGTGCATGTCCACCCAATACATATTCTGGCCCATGGGCTCATAACCGGAGCCGGCTCCGACGAAGGCAATATCGGGATATTTGGGCCCCAGGGCCTGGATAGCGTCCGGGTAGACGCTGTGTCCCCAGATGATACCGTACTGTCCGCTGCTGGCCAGCTCGCCGAGCACCCGGGTTCCATCTGTGGTGGCAATTTGTTCCTGGAAAGTATAGGTGATGGTCAAACCGTGTGGTTTGGCGGCGACCACGCGGTCCATAGCCTGCAACAAAGCAGTGTTCCACGGCTCTTCTTTGGCCGTGGTGGTCACAATGGCGATCTTCAACGTCGTCGGTTGAGCAGCGCTGGCTGCGGGTTCAGTATTCGCGACTGGGGTGGGGGTAGCGGCTGGTGCACAGGCTCCAAGGAGCAGAGCAAACGCGATGAATAAATACACTATCGTTTTGAAGCTCTTGTTCATCTTTCCTCTCCTAACTTTCGGGTGCCTCTGATTAAAGATGGGTTTCAATTTTGAACCTGCAACAGATCCGTAAGGGAAGCCTCCTCCTTTCGCAGAAACCGGTCGACCGGCCGCCTCAACCAGTAAAAGCGCCTGGGATTCACTCAGGCACGGTCGTTCCGGGTCAGCCCCCGCCAGATACGCTCTGGCACGTAGGGGAAGTTGTCGTACCAGATGCCGGTCGCATCCCGGATGGCAGCAGCTACCGCCGGCGCAAACGGGAGAACCGGCATTTCACCTAATCCCCGTGCGCCCCATGGACCGCGTGGATCAGGGATTTCCATTATTTTCAGATCCATTTTTTCCGGCAAATCCAGCACCGTGGGAATGAGATAGGTCGAGAAATTGGGGGTAAGCACGTAGCCGTTTTTCTCGACAAAATTTTCCATGAGCGTGTACCCATAGGCCTGGATCAAGCCACCTTGCATTTGGCCTTCCACCTGAAGCGGGTTAATGGCCTTGCCGACGTCATTGGCGCAAAACACGCGCAACAAGCGGGTCTGCCCGGTTTCCATGTCCACTTCTACCTCTACCGCATCGGCTGTGTAGGCCATCGAAATCATCGGATCGCACTGGCCCGTTTCCGGATCCATGGGAGTGGTCTTGGGCGCCAGGTATTTGTGATCCAGGATGACGGGGCGCTCTTCATTCTTCCACTGCTCAAGCGCCAGTGGGCCGGCTTCGTAGATGGCATTGCCGATCATGAAGGTCATCCGGGACGCCGAAACCGGGCCGCTGTCGCCGCTCTGGGTCGTGTCGGGGTGCATCACTTCCACCCGTTCCAACGGAACGCCCAAGGCATCCGCCGTCATCTGGCGGATCACGGTATAAGTCCCCTGCCCCACCTCCGTGGCGGTATGCCTGACGATCACTTTGTCGATCTCACTCTTTCCGTACAATTCGAGCCTGATGGAACAAGATTCCTGATACCCCGTTCCGAAGCCCGTATTCTTGAACGAGCAGGCGATCCCAATACCACGGCGCAGGTGAGGCTTCCCCGCA
This sequence comes from uncultured Chloroflexia bacterium, assembly GCA_963702935.1. Taxonomy (GTDB): domain Bacteria; phylum Chloroflexota; class Anaerolineae; order Anaerolineales; family Anaerolineaceae; genus DAOTWA01. The sequence goes on along the minus strand of OY969772.1, from coordinate 3,358,316 downwards.
ACTTCATGCTGGAAACCCCGGCCTTTCTTCCAACCCTCCCGAGTTTGCTCCCAGCCTACCCCGGCGGCGCACGCCTCCAAAATCGGCTGCATGCTCACGCCCGGGGGGAAGGCCTGGCCCGTCGACATGAGCGTGCCTTCTACCATGATGTTGCGCATACGCAGCTCCACCGGATCGATCCCCAGGGCATCCGCCAGCTTGCCCATCTGCAGCTCAGCCGCGAAAGCGCCTTGCGGTCCTCCAAATCCACGGAAGGCGCCGTGAGGAACCGAATTGGTGTACACGTCGTATGAATCCACCTTCACGTTGGGAATATCGTATGGCCCGGTCACGTTCAATATCGCCACGCCGGATACCACCGGGGTGGTGAACAAGTAGGCGCCGCCATCGGCGATCAGCCTGGCCTCAACGCCAATGACCCGGCCGTCTTTCCTGGCCGCCCAGCGAGTATAGATCTTGAAGGGGTGGCGCTTGCAGTGATCGTAGGTGGACTCCTCGCGGTTGAGCACCACTTTCACCGGGCGGTCGATGCCGCGCTGGTGAAGGGTCCAGGCGGCCAGGCCCAGCACGATCTGCACGCCAACATCCTCGCGCCCGCCAAAGGCGCCGCCAATCGCCGGATACATCACTCGTACCCGATCTTCCGGCAGGTTAAGGGCGTGGGCGATTTCCGAGCGATCTTTATACGACCACTGTCCGGTCACGACCATCGCCAGGCGCCCCTCTTCGTCAATAAAGCCCACGCCCGATTCGGTATTCAAAAAGGCGTGTTCCTGCGCAGGGGTTTGATAGACCCCCTCGACGATCACGTCCGCCTCACGGAAGGCTTTTTCCACGTCGCCTTTGCGGATCTTTTTATGCTCGAAGACGTTGCTGCCCTGGTCGGGGTGCAGCACCGGCGCATCGGGCTGCATCGCCTCTTCCGGATCGGTCACCAGGGGCAGATCTTCGAACTCCACCACGATCAAGCTGCGCGCCTGGGCCGCGATCTCTTCGCTTTCTGCGATCACCAGGGCGACTTTATCGCCCGGAAAACGAACGCGATCCGCATATTGTTTAGCGGAGCCGGGGCCGCAGAGCACCGCCTGATCCTGAATGTAATAGCCGAACTCGTTGACCGGCACGTCTTTAGCGGTCAGCACGGCCAGAACGCCCTCCACCTGCTCCGCCGCGCGAGTATCCACGCGCTTGATCACGGCATGGGGACGACCGGCAAAGAGGATCTTCATGTACGCCTGGCCGGGCAGGTTGATATCCGACGCAAATTGGGTAGCGCCCCTTACCTTGTCCCAGGCATCCACTCTGAGGATGGATTCACCGATATGGACCATTTCAACCTCCTAACGTTCAACTTGCGCAGAAGCGGGCGAATTGCCGGCGGCATGCTCGATGGCTTCGATGATCTTGGTATAGCCTGTGCAGCGGCACAGGTTCCCGGAGATAGCGTACACGATATCCTCGTGGGCCGGGCTGGGCTTCTCTTCGAAGAAGCTTGGCCGCAGACATGAGAAACCCGGGGGTGCAAAAACCGCATTGCACCGCGCCGTATTCGACGAAGGCAGTTTGAAGCGGATGTAAGACGCCGTCTTTTTCCAGCCCTTCCACGGTCACGATCTCCGCACCGTGAGCGCGCGGAGCCGGCACCAGGCAGCTCATCACCGCCTTGCCATCCAGCCACACCGTGCAGGCGCCGCATTCGCCTTCGCCGCAGGCAACTTTCGTCCCGGTGAGCTGGCCCTCTTCACGCAGCAGGCGGGCCAGGGTTTTGTGCTGGCCGTGCTCGAAGACGCGCACCTGCCCATTCACCACCGTCCGGATCGGCTGGTCCTGGCGATAGCCGCCGATCAATAGGGCCTTCGAGGCAGGCTCGGTGACCAATAATATCGGCGTCTCCGGGATGTGAACCAGGCATTCACCCCGGGCCAGCGCCTGCAAGCCCCGCCGCACGGTCACCTGAGCCATTTCCTTGCGGTACAGCGCCGAAGAGCGCACATCGCTAATCGGCGCGGCGGCCTGGCCGGCCAGCCTGGCGGCCTCCTGGATGCCCTCTGCGCTCAACGCTTTTCCCACCAGGGACATTTCTGCTTCGCGAGCGTGGATCACCGTCGGCGCGACGGCTCCCAGGGTGATCGCCGCCGCCTTCACCACTTCACCCGCCATTTCCAGGAGAATAGTCGCGTTGAGCAGCGAGATCGCCTGGGCGTTGCGCAATGCCAGCTTGAGAAATACCCCTCGATCCTCCGGCGGCATGGCCGGGAAGCGGATTTCCGTCATCATCTCGTCCGCCTGCATCACCGTCTTGCGCACCCCCGTATAAAACGAGGAGAGGGCCACCCAGCGCGTTCCCGCTGTAGACCTCAAACAGACCTCGGCGCCCATCGCCAACAGGGGGCTGATGGTATCATTGGCGGGCGAAGCGGTGATCAGATTGCCGGCGATCGTTCCCCGATTGCGGATTTGCGGCGAACCGACCTGCCAGCACGCTTGAACCAGAGGGAGAGCTCGATCGCGCAGGAGGGAGGAGCCCAGGCACTGGTTGTGGGTGACCAACGCACCCAGGTGGATGCGCCCCTGGCCGTCTATGGAAATCGAATCGAGCCCGGGGATACGCGAGATATCCACCAGGGTTTCGATTCCCTTGCGAACGCCACGCTCCAATTCGAGGATTAATCCGTCGCGCCGGCCACCAACCGGCACTTTTCACGCTTCTCGGCTAAAATCCCAAGCGCTTCGTCGATCTCACCCGCGATGAAGTATTCATGCTCCATAAGTACTCCTGAGTTCTACCTGCGATGTAAACAGCCGAGGAAACTTGGTGCCATTTTCAATCCTCTGGCCGGCTCACACCGGGGGGAGTGAGCGGTTTTACCCCATCTTTTCTGCAAGCCGAGAGACTACCCTCTCGACCAGACTCTGTAAAGATGGGGTAATTACCAAACGCGCCCTAATCCCCGGAGGGGCAAAAGAATGCCACGAATATCTTACCCGTGTCCGGACAGCGCGTTTTCTAACAAGGGCTTTTCGAACGGCGGCTTCACGCCACTTTCCATCAGCTTCGTGCACACGATCACCGAGTTTTTCGCATCCCGTCCATATCCATCCGCGCCTACCTTCTCCGTCCATTCCGGCGTGATCGGCCCCCCTCCCACGATGCAGTAAAACTCCTCCCGCTTCCCCATGGCTTTCAACGTCTCGATCACCTGCCGCTGGTACGGCATCGAGGTCGTGATCAGCGTCGACATCGCGATGATGTCCGCCTTCTCGCGGATGGCCGTCTCGATGAACGCCTTCGGGTGGCAATTCACCCCCAGGTCGATCACCTTGAAGCCGTTCGCCGACAGCACCGCCATCACCAGGTTCTTGCCGATGTCGTGGTTATCCCCGTACACCACCCCCAGCACCACCGTCCCCTTCTGCACCCGGTCGGCGCCCTGCTCGTCCAGCTTGGCCATCAGCACGTCCATGGCTACCTTGGCCGCGTCGCCCGCCAGCACCAGCTCCGGCAGGTAGACCTCTCCGGCCTGATACTGGTCGCCGATGGTGTCCATGGCGGGCTGGATGCTGGCGTGCACGACCTCCAGCGGCCCCATGCCACTCTTCAAGGCTTCTTCCGCCGCCGCCCTGGCAGCCACGTCGTCTCCGTCCAGCACAGCCTGTCTTAGCGTTTGCATCAATTCTTCTGACATACCAGCCTTCCTTATCGTAGGAAATCACCTGATCCAATTTGAGCAATAAACGCGGTCGATGCTGCATTGACCGCATCGGGTTCGACCCAATCCGCTTTCAATCCAGGGGGATGCCCAGATCTTTGACCTCAGCGCGCACCCGCCGGTAGATGCCTTCCCATTCCTCGGTCGGGAGACCGGTGGCGACATCGTAGGCCTGCTGGTAGGGCTTGCCAATCTCCGGCGTTTTCAGCAGGCCCTCGTACCTGGGGACGATCTGCTTGACGATTTGGTTGACAACCTTGGGATCCATTCCGGAAGCCGCGTGAGATACTTCCCCGGTAAAGCGGCACTCGAGCGGGGTAATGTAATCGTTCAGTTTTCCGCCCGCCGTGCGCGGCCCGATGGTCGCCGAAGCCCCAGAGCAGGCGATGGTCGCCTGGCCGGCAGCGATCTCGTACAGCACATTTTCGGTCACCGGACCCGAAGCGATATTGGCGATGTTGACGGGCAAGGTATGGGTGTTGCGGGAAAGCGCCTGGTTGACCATGCTCAACCCCCACAGACCTTCACGGTTGACGTTGCTCAAATAACGCACGTCGTACATCTGGCCGCCCCCGGCGTGGTTTTGCAGGATGGCGTAGGAAAGCAGCGAACAGGCGATTTCACAAACCACGGCCCCTTCCACCGATCCCGGCATGCCGCCGATCATGCTGGGGCTGTCGGCCTTGACACAGCCGCCCATATTGAGGGTGTGAACGACCTTGTTCAGGGTGCGGTAGTCGATCTTCATCTCGGAAGGGAATAAGATCAAGGAGAGGTCCGTCTTGGGATTAAAGCCACCCGGCGTGCCGTAAGCGCCAAATTGCCCGTATTCCGTGGTGGCCGAGATAGACCCCCAGCCGGCCATACCGGAGCGTCCGGCGCGGCGGCGGGCTTCACGGTGCATCCGGCCGTATTCACAACCCATCAGGGTTTCCCAGGGAGTGCCGGTCAGCACCTGGTGGCCGCGAACGGAAGTCAGGGTAATGCCTTCCAGGATGTCCACTTCGCGCTCGCTGGCGATGCCGGTCAGGACTTGCAGGGCAATCTCCTCACTGACGGTGATGCCCAGGGAACAGGCCACCTTGCAGGGATAGTGGTCACCCGGCGTGCGCGTCTTGAGCAGGGTACCGTCTTTCCCCTCGCCAAAGAACAATTCCGAGGGAGCATACTTGAGCGCGGCTTCCAGCTCTTCCTGATCCACCCTCACAATGCGCTCTGTATCTTCACACCAATAGCCCAGCTCCAAGGCAGCTTCAAAGCCCGCCTGATAGAAGCGGTCAGCCAGATCGTAGTCGGTATTGACCGGGTTTTCAGGATCACAAACCTTTTCCAGATGATGCTCTTGCAGAATACGGCGAATGGTCCGATTGATCTTCTTGATATCCCAATCCTTCGCCGAACAATATTCACCGTTATGAACGCGTTCCAGGATTTCATAAATATCGGGTTTACTTTTCATCTTGTGCTCCTGAATTGATGCGGGAATGATTTTGATTGGCTCCATTTGACTGCGATAACGCCAGCAGGTACCCACCGGTTGAGAAGCCATGCCGCCAAAGGTTAGCGCTAATTCTTACCCTGAGATCGCCAGGGGATAAATCTTTTGTGACGGATAGAATGCGGGGCGCGTTACCTGAAATACATTCTAGGATTAATTCTTTTGTCATTCAATGATTTTTTTAGAGAACTCATCTGAACCGAGATTATTTGTGATTAATGTCACATGACTATCGTCTTATGTTGCTCAGCGGGGTCGATCTGGTAGTCTCAAGCGATCAGGCCGGGTTGTATAATGATTTCATCATTTCAACAGGACGTAGACGACGAGGAAAATATGATCTTCGAAAACGCTACCATTCTCTCTATGAATCCAAAGCGGCAGATCCTGACGCACGGGGCAGTCGCCGTCAGCGGAAATCAGATCGTTGCGGTAGGGAAAAGCCAGGAAGTGGTGGAGAAATATCCCGAGAAGCGCAGGATCAACTGTAATGGGAATATCCTCTTGCCCGGCCTGATCGACACCCACGTGCACCAGGCGCAGGCCATGATCCGTGGCTGCGCGGACGATCTCAGCCTGATCGACTGGCTGACCCGGCGGGTGTGGGTGCTGCAAGGAAATTACAGCGCCGAGGACGGGCGCGCCAGCGCCGCTCTGTGCGCCCTGGAAATGATCAAGTCCGGCACGACGGCCTTTATCGAGAGTATGCTGGCGGAACGCTACGGAATCGACGGCGTGGCCGAAACGGTCATTCAATCCGGGATGCGGGCCGCCATCGGCAAGATCGTCATGGACCTGCCCTCGTACGCGCAAGCCCAGGGCGTCATGCACCCGGGGATGGTAGAAAACGGCGAGGAAAGCGTCCAGAACACGCTGGCAGCTTACGAGCGTTGGAACGGCGCCGGCGACGGGCGCGTCCAGATCTGGTTTGGCCCGCGCACTCCCGGCGGCGTGACCCCCAGCCTCTACGACCAGATCAGCAAGCTGGCGGCGGAGCGCGGCATGGGCATCACTATCCACCTCTCCGAGGTCAAAGAGGACATCGATTACGCCGTCTCGCAGGGGTTTCGAAGCCCCGCCGAATTTGCCGCGGCGCACGGCCTGCTGGGGCCGCGCACGGTGCTGGCCCATTTCGTGTGGTCCGACCCCTCCGACTGGAAGATGCTGGCAGAAACCGGCACGCACGTCTCGCACAACCCGGCCTCCAACTCGAAGACGGCCACCGGCATCGCCCCGGTTTACGGCATGTTGCAGGCGGGGGTCAACGTCAGCCTGGGCTGCGACGGCGGCCCGAGCAACAACACCTACGATCTCATCCGGGACATGCGCATGGCCAGCTACCTGGCCTGCCTGCTGGAAAAGGACCCGACGGCGGTGCCCGCCGAAGACGTCCTGGAAATGGCGACTATCCGGGGAGCGCGCGCTATGGGGCTGGAAGACCAGATCGGCTCGATCGAGGCCGGCAAGCGCGCCGACTTCATCGTGGTCGACATGGACAAACCCCATCTCACCCCCTGCTTCGATCCCGTCTCCACCCTGGTGTATGCCGCGCATGGCAGCGACGTGGATACCGTGGTGGTGGACGGAAAGATTCTGATGCAAAATCGCAAAGTACAAACCCTGGACGAAGAAGCCATCGTGGCGGAGGCCCGCCTGCGGGCCACGCAGATAGCTCAACGGGCAGGTCTGGCCATCCAACCGCACTGGCCGGTGGTCTAATCCGATTCACACAAAGGAGGGGTATTTGAGCACGATTCTGTTGGAACACATCGACACACTGGCGACCTTTGACGCTGAGCGCACCCGCCTGAAGGACGCCTGGATCCTGATCCACGATCAGGTCATCGAAGCCGTGGGGGACGGCAGCACGCCGCCCCCTCCCGCCGAGCGGCGCCTCGATTTGAGCGGCTACGTGGTGCTGCCCGGCTTAATCAACACCCACCACCATCTGTTCCAGTGCCTGCTGCGCAATATCCCCGTGCTGCAGGATATCACCCTGTTCCCCTGGCTGCATTCCATGTACCTGTTGATGAGCGAGGTGCACGACGAGGACTATTACACCGCCTCCAAGATGAACCACGCCGAGCTGCTGCTTTCGGGCTGCACCACCAACGTGGACCACGCCTATCTCAAAGTCAACGACATGCAGTTCGATACCCAGATCCAGGCTGCGCAGGAAATGGGCATTCGCTTCCACCTGGCCCGCGGCAGCTTTTCGGTGGGGCAAAGCCAGGGCGGCCTGCCGCCAGACGAGATCGTGGAAAAGGAAGACGATATCCTGGCCGACACCGAACGCCTCATCCAGACCTACCACGACCCTAAACCCTACGCCATGGTGCGCGTCGACAATGCGCCCTGCTCGCCTTTCTCGGTCTCGGCGCGCCTGATGCGTGAGAGCATCGAGATGGCGCGCAAATATGGGGTGGGCAGCCACACGCACCTGGCGGAATGCCCTGCCGACCACGAATACATGCTGGCGCACTACGGCAAACGCTCGGTTTACATGGCCGATGAATGGGGCTGGACGGGGCCGGACGTGTGGTACGCGCACGGCGTGGTGCTGGACGAAGGGGAAATGGATCTAATGGCGCGCACCGGTACGGGCGTGGCGCATTGCCCGAACTCGAATATGTACACGGCCGCGGGCATCTGCCCGGTCACCCCGTTGCTAAGAAAGGGCGCGCCCGTGGGCCTGGGGGTGGACGGCAGCGCGGCCAACAATTCCTCCAACATGCTGCGCGAAGTACGCAGCGCCCTGCTGCTCCAGCGGGTAAGGTACGGAGGAGAAGCCTTCTCCGCCACTCAGGCGCTCGAGCTGGCCCTGACCGGCTCCGCCCGCCTGCTACGCCGCGAGGATATCGGCGCGATCGCCCCCGGCAAAGCGGCCGACATCATCGGGATGGATACCCGCAAGCTGGAATTCGCCGGAGGGCTGCACGATCCGGTGGCCGGATTGGTATTTTGCGACGTCGGGCGAGTGGACCTCTCCATCGTCAACGGCAAAATACGCGTCCAGGATGGAGACCTGCTGGACGTCGATCTGCCTGCTCTGCTGGCGGAGCACAACCGCCGCTCGGCAGAGCTGGTGGCCCGCACCGAAAAGCGCTACCAGGTCAACATGACCGCCCCGGTGCACCGCCGGGCGTATCCCTACCAGTAATCCACGTCCTTCAAACCGGCGTTGCGCCCCGCGCGCAGCGCCGGTAATTTTATTTAACCTCCAGCGCAGACCCACCCCGGAAGTCCATGGCGTCCATAAACACCGCCTTGAATTGAGGGTGGCTGGTCAGCTCCACGTAGCTCATCCGGCCGGCGAATTCTTCCGCGCTGCGCCGCCGCTCAGCGGAGACCAGCAATTGCCTGGCCCCGGCCCCGGCGGCATTGCCCACCTGCGAGAATCGCTCCATGGGCAGACGCGGGAACATGCCGATTCGCACTGCGCTGCGCAGGTCCATATAGGTGCCAAAGGCCCCCGCCACGATGAATTGATCGATTTGCGCCGCGTCGATCCCGGCTTCCAGCAGCAAGATCTCGATGCCCGCGCGGATGGCCGCCTTGGCAAGCAGGATTTCCTGGATATCCCGCGAGGTGATGGTAAGATCGCGCCCCGTGCCGGTTTTCTCCGCCGGCGCCAGCACGAATTCCCTGGCGCGTCCGTCTCCGCGCACGTTGCGCGCCTCGGGCAATATCTTGCCGCGCCGATCCACGATGCCTACGCGCACCATCTCCGCGATCGCATCCAGGATGCCCGATCCGCAAATGCCCACGGGCGGCTGCCCTCCCACCGTGTAGAGGTGGACGGCGTCGCCATCGATCTGCACCCGCTCGACGGCCCCAGCAGCCGCGCGCATGCCTTCGTGAATGTGAGCCCCTTCGAAAGCCGGTCCAGAGGCGCAGGAGCAGCACAAGATGCGCCCCGCCGAGACCAGCGATATTTCTGTGTTGGTGCCCACGTCCACGGCGATGGTGTTGTTTTGGGCCTGATAGGCCTCGGTGGCCAGCATCATCGATACGTGATCCGCGCCCACGTAACCGGCGATGTTGGCCGGCAGATACACGTTCGCGCCGGCGCCAACCTGCAAGCCCAGGGCCGCGGCAGGGATTTCCATCGGCTCACCGACCGCCGGAACGAACGGCATCAACCCCAATTGCTGAACCGGCAACCCGGCAAAGAGATGGTGCATGGCGGTATTGCCAACCACCACGGCATCCACGATCTCCTGCGGGCGCCTGCCGGCCTGCCCGCACAAGTCCGCGACCAGGCTGTTGAGCGTCTCGACGATCTGCTTCTGCAAGGTGGAGCGACCGTTGGGGTGCTCCATGCAGTAGAAAATGCGGCTGACGACGTCCTCGCCGTAATGAATTTGCGGGTTCATGGCGCTTTGCTGCGCCAGGGGTTCCCCGCTCTCCAAATCCAACAGGTAGGCGGCGATTTTGGTCGTTCCAATATCGACGGCCAATCCCAAGGCGCTACAGCTCTGGGGCAAAACCGCAACGATCTCGGCGCCTTGAATGACCGCCCTGAATTTCCACTCATTGGCTCGCATCTCGTCCGACAAGCTCTTGAGGACGCCGTAACGAAAACCGGCGCGCTCCACGCCTTTGGATGCCAGGTACTGAACCAGGCGGAGACTGTCAGCGCGCAAATCTTCCAGGTCAGGCTCTTGCAGAGACACTTCCACCACCCGGTAGAGAAGTCTACCGCGCAGACCTTTTGGCGGCTTTCCAACTGGAGGCGCTGCGGTGTGGTCAGCGAATTGGGCGGGATGTTCACCAAACACGCGGATTGCACCTTTGCCTGGCACGCCAGGCGCATCCCACGTTGCAGCTCGAACTCCGAAAAGACCGCTTCTTCCACCAGGGTCAGCGGCGAAAGGGCGCCCATGACGATTTGCACCTGGCAGCTTTCGCAAGTGCCCATCCCGCCGCAAGTAGCGACGAGATCGATGCCCGCCGATTGAGCTGCGCTCAACAGCGTCTCGCCCTCTTCGACCTCCACCCGTTTGCCAATAGGCTCGAAATCTACACGCAATCTATTCAATGGCATTTCGATCTTATCTCCCCGAAGGAGCCTTCGATTCAGAGGGTTGCTTCACGCTGGCAAACGCCATCCGCTGCCTGGGAATCGTGCGTGGAGCGGTAGGCACAATGCTCGCGCATCCCGCAAAACGCGCATTCGCTGCCCTTGCGCACCAACTGTTTCCCGATGCCAACCACATACGAGAGGGACTTCACCGGTAGCATCTGCATACTGTCCGGGCAGAGCTGCACCGAAGTGTTGGCATTTCCAAGGATCGCGAAAATCTCCGGTTGTCCCTGGGTCACCGGCCAGGATGGCAGCCCCGGGCTGTAGCGATGCGAAATCTGGCGCCCCGAGGATCTCGCCGAAGCCTCCAGGCTGGAATAAAACTGGTCGTTCACCTGGCCGATGGCGACGAGGCCGGCGCTGTCTACAGCATAGCCCTCTACGTGCTTATTGTTGGCCATCAATTCTGAAGAGCGTTTTTCCACCTCTTCGCCAATGGTGCAGACCGCCGCCACCACTTCCTCAGCGCCGGCCAATTGTTTGGCAAGGAAGCTGCCGCTCAAGCGAAAGCCGCCTTCCAGAATCAAGCCGTCCGGATCGATGCTTTCCACCGGCAGGCGCTGATAGATCACCAGCGGGCGAAACAGACCCTCGGTCTGCCGCACCCCTTCGGCGGTCATCTCCAGAATAGCCGGCCGGCGGCGGCGGAGCACCTCCATATCCATGTGTTGGGTACGAATAACGTCCTGAAGGGTAAGATGGATGGACCAATCCGTTTGTATTGGCATGGCAGCTTCCTCTATGAATCAACCCACAACTCATTATTCCCTAACGATAAAACGACCTGGCCGGAGGGGGGAGAGGCGGTTCGGCCCCGCTCTCCCTTCCCCCGGCAATCGAGTTATAAACCTGACCGGCTGGTTTAGAAGCTATCCAGCGGGATACCCATCTCGCGGACTTCCTTCTTGACGCTATCGTAAATACCCTCCCACTCCTCGGTGGGCTTGCCGGTAGCGACATCGTAAGCCATCTGGTACGGCTTGCCCAGGTCGGGGGTCTTGATGGAGCCTTCGTACAGCGGCAGCAGTTTTTTGACGACTTCGTTCACGTCCTTGGGATCCATCCCCGAAGCCTTGTGGGTCACTTCGGCGGCAAAACGGCATTCCAAAGGCGTGACGTAGTCATTCAGCTTGCCGCCCGCGGTGCGCGGGCCTGTGGAGACCGAAGAGCCGCAGGATGCCAGAGTCGCCTGCCCGGCGGCAATCTCATACAGGAGATTGCGCGTACAAGGCCCGGAGACTTCGTTGGCAATATTGTGGATCAGGATGTGGGTATTGCGTGAGAGCGCCTGCGTCACCATGCCCAAAGCCCACAAGCCTTCGCGGTTGACGTTCGCCAGATAGCGCACATCGTAGATCTCGCCGCCGCCCACGTGGTTCTGTAAGATCGCATACGAAAGGATCGAGCAAGCCACGTTGGAGATGACCGCGCCTTCCGCCGGACCCGGCATTCCGCCGATCATGGCCGGTGAGTTCCGCCTTGATCATCCCGCCCATGTTGAGGGTGTGAACCACCTTATTCAACGTGCGGTAGTCGATCTTCATTTCAGACGGGAACAGGATCAGCGCCAGGTCAGTCGGCAAAAAGCCGCCCGGGGTGCCGTAAGCGCCAAACTGGCCGTACTCCGTCGTAGCCGAGATCGAGCCGATGCCGCCCATGCCGGGGCGCCCCGCGCGGCGGCGAGCTTCGCGCTGCATCTGCCCATGGACGTAACCCATTAAGGTCTCCCAGGGCGTGCCCGAAAGGACTTCGTGCCCGTGTACCGTCGTCAGCGAGCCGGCTTCCAGGATATCGACTTCAGGCTGGCTGGCGATGCCCGAGACGAGCTGCATGTAAATATCTTCGCTCACCGTGATACCCAGCGAGCAAGCCTGCTTGCACAGATAGGGGTCGCCCGGGGTGCGCGACTTGATCCAGGTTCCATCCTTGCCTTCGCCCACGAAAACCTCGGAAGGGGCAAATTTCAAGGCGTTTTCCAGCTCTTCCTGGGAAACCTGAATGATGCGCTCGGTGTCTTCCACCCAATAGCCCAATTCCAAAGCCAGCTCGAAGCCCGCCTGGTAGAAGCGGTCGGCCAAGTCGTAGTCGGTGTTGATCGGGTTATTCACGTCACAGGTGTGCTCCAAACCGCGCTCCTGCAAAATTCGGCGGATCGAGCCGCGCACCTTCTTGAGGTCCCAGTCTTTCGCCGTGCAGTATTCACCATTATGGGCGCGTTCCAAAATTTCATAGATGTCTGGCTTGTTTTGCATTTTCCTCTCCTGAATTTTATGTAGTAAACGAGATAAACAATTACCGGGTCATCAACGCATTTTCCAACAAAGGCTTTTCGAACGGCGGCTTCACGCCACTTTCCATCAGCTTCGTGCACACGATCACCAAGTCTTTCGCATCCCGTCCATATCCATCCGCGCCTACCTTCTCCGTCCATTCCGGCGTGATCGGCCCCCCTCCCACGATGCAGTAAAACTCCTCCCGCTTCCCCATGGCTTTCAACGTCTCGATCACCTGCCGCTGGTACGGCATCGAGGTCGTGATCAGCGTCGACATCGCGATGATGTCCGCCTTCTCGCGGATGGCCGTCTCGATGAACGCCTTCGGGTGGCAATTCACCCCCAGGTCGATCACCTTGAAGCCGTTCGCCGACAGCACCGCCATCACCAGGTTCTTGCCGATGTCGTGGTTATCCCCGTACACCACCCCCAGCACCACCGTCCCCTTCTGCACCCGGTCGGCGCCCTGCTCGTCCAGCTTGGCCATCAGCACGTCCATGGCTACCTTGGCCGCGTCGCCCGCCAGCACCAGCTCCGGCAGGTAGACCTCTCCGGCCTGATACTGGTCGCCGATGGTGTCCATGGCGGGCTGGATGCTGGCGTGCACGACCTCCAGCGGCCCCATGCCACTCTTCAAGGCTTCTTCCGCCGCCGCCCTGGCAGCCACGTCGTCTCCGTCCAGCACAGCCTGCTTGAGTGTTGCGACAATTTCTTCGTTCTTCATTTTCCTCTCCTTCACAAATAAATAAGTTTTGGAATTAATGAGCCAATTCAAGCCAGCAGCCCATGGCAAGCAGGCTTGCTTATTCCCCAGGATGAATCCCTTGCTTTTGAATCGCCCAATACAATTTTTCCGGAGAAATCGGCGTCTCTGAAACGTGCACGCCGATGGCGTCCAGGATGGCATTGGCAATCGCCGGCGTCGGTGAAATGAAAGGCTGCTCGGCAAAACCTTTGGCCCCATACGGGCCGCGCTCTTCCGGGATCTCGACAAAATCCGTCTCAATGTGGAAAGACATGTCCATGGCGGTCGGCACCCGGTAATCGGTAAAGTTGGGATTGAGGATCTTGCCGTCCTTGAGGATCAGTTCCTCGAACAGGCCGTAACCGATCCCCTGAACCACCCCCCCCTCCACCTGACCTTCGATCCCCGCCCGGTTCATCACCTTGCCCACGTCGTGGCTGGCGGTGTAGTTCAAAACCTTGACCCGCCCGGTGGTGGGGTCTACTTCCACCTCGGCCACGTGCGTGCCGAAGGTGAAGCTGCCCGCGGGGCGCTCGAAGAAGCCCTCGCCCACCAGATGATCTTCCATGGGATCGATCAGGATCGAGCCGCGGCCCAGGATCGGCCCCTGGCGAGCCTGGAAAATGGCCTCGGAGGCAATTTGCTCGACGGTGCGCGTCGCTCGCGGCTGGCTCTGGTCGAAGACCACGCCGTTTTCGATCTTGATATCCGCCGGCTCACATTCGAAAATCCGCGCTGCGATCTCCGCCATCTGGTTGCGCGCATCCATACTCGCGCGATATACCGCGTTTCCAGCGTCGAAAACCGTGCGGCTGGCTATGGAGCCGGTGTCGTAAGGCGCCACGTCTGAAATCCTGTTGCGCGATGCTCACCTTCTCCACCGGAATTCCCAGGGTTTCAGCGGCGATCTGGCACAAGACGGTCAGGTTGCCCGTGCCCAGGTCGGTGACCGCCGTGATGACATTCGCGGTGCCGTCTTCATTTAACTTCACGAAAGCCGACGAGGCCAACAGGCCCGTATTCAGGACGGAATTCGCCAGGCCGATCCCCCGATTGGGGCCCATCTTGCCTTTCTTCTCGTAATAATGCGAAGCTGCCAGAGCCTGATCCATGGTCTCCTGGATGTGCACCGAGCGCAGCTCCTGGCCGGAAAGGTACATTTCCCCTTCGTGCACCAGGTTCATCTTGCGCAGCTCCACCGGGTCCATCTTCAAAGCCTTCGCGATCACGTCCATCTGACCTTCGTAGGCAATGGCAACCTCGGAGCCGCCATAGCCGCGCATGCAGCCCCAATCAGGATTATTGGTGTACACCGCCCGGCCGCGGACTTTGCAATTGGGAATGTCGTACGCGCCGGTGCCAAATTTCATCGCGTGGGGCACCATTCCAATGGCATGGTCGGCATAAGCGCCCATATCGCAGGTCACGTCGACCTCGCGCGCCACCAGCTTGCCGTCCTTCTTCACCCCGGTTTTCATGCGGATAATGAAATTGGCGCGCGGATGGGTCGCCGCGAACTCTTCCTCACGAGTCAACTCGAGCTTTACCGGCGCTTTGGCGGCCTTCGCCAAAAGGGCGCAGATGGGCTCGAACAAGGATTTCAATTTACCGCCGAAACCGCCGCCCAGCCAGGCCGCGATCACCCGCACCTGGGTCTGTGGCACGCCCAACGCGTGGCAGGTTTCGGAATGGCAGATGCTGAGCTGTTGGGTGCCCGTCCAGATGGTTAGTTTTCCGGTTGTGTCGAATTCTGCCAGGCAGGCGTGCGGCTCGATGGAGGACTGGTGCATCGGGCTGGTCTTATAGACATCCTCAAAGACGTAATCTGCTTCGGCAAAGCCTTTCTGCACGTCCCCCTGGCTGATGGTGGCGTCCATGCAAACGTTGCTGTACTTGATGTACGGGGCAACGCCCTTGTAATCCTTGACGTCCGGGTGGATGATCGGGGCGTCCGCTTTGAGGGCATCCTCAATCGTAAAAACGGCCGGCAGGTCCTCGTATTCGACTTCGATCAATTTGACGGCAGCCAGGGCGACTTTTTTTTGGAGACGGCGGCCACCGCCGCAACGGGCTCGCCGATGTGGCGTACCCGGTCGCGGGCAAAGATATAGCGGTCGAATAAGTACAGGCCGTACAGAATTTGCGGAGCGTCTTTGGCGGTGACGACCGCGCGCACGCCTTCCAACGCTTCCGCCTTGCTGGTGTCCACACGCAGGATTTTGGCATGGGGCCGGTCGCTGAACAAGATCTTGGCATACAGCATCCCCGGACGCGAAAGGTCGGTGATGTATTTCGCCTGACCAGAGACCTTGATTTGCCCGTCGATCCTCGGCACAGATTTTCCGATGACAGTTTCCGTCATGAGAGACCTCCGTCCTGATCTTCCGCAACTGCTTTCACGGCTTCCACGATCTTTTGATACCCCGTGCAGCGGCACAAATTCCCGGAGATGCCCCGGCGAATCTCCTCTTCGCTGGGGTGGGGATTCTCGTCCAGCAGCGCCTTGGTGGAGAGCACCAGGCCCGGCGTGCAGTACCCGCACTGAATGGCGTGATGCTCCACAAAGCTCTTCTGAATGGGATGCAGCTCCCCGGATAGGCTCAGACCTTCGATGGTGGTAATGGATTTCCCCTCCGCGGCCACGGCCAGCACCAGGCACGAGGTGACGTTACGCCCCTCCATGATGACGGTGCAGGCGCCACAATCGCCCGTGCCGCAGCCCTTCTTGGTGCCGGTCAAATCCAGTTTCTCGCGCAGAACGTCCACCAACAGCTCGTCCGGCTCCACCTCAACCGGGTAGGCCTGGTTATTTACCAGTAGAGTGATCAATTTCCGCATGATTTCATCCTCCGCTCAGCGCTCGAACACCTGGCGCAAAGCACGCAGGCTGAGCACCTTGACCATTTCTTTGCGATAAGCTGCCGTCGAACGCACGTCGCTGATCGGCCGGGCAGCTTCCACACACAAACCAGCCGCCTCCGCAAGCACCTCCCCGGTCACCTCACCCGCCTGGCGAATGGCCTGCTCCGCCGCCGGAACGCGAATGGGGGTCGGCGCCACTGCGCTGAGCGCAATGGCTACCTGCCGCCCGGCCGCATCCTTGAGGACGACCGCCACGCCCACAAACGCCAGGTCCATGGCGCGGCGCGGGCTGTGCTTCAGGTACACCGAGCTCGTATCAGCAGCCGGCTCGGGAATGAAAATCGAGGTGAGCATTTCTCCCTGGGCCAGAACCGTCTTGCCCGGCCCCAGGAAAAATTCGGTCAGGGGGAGAGCGCGGCTCCCTTTTCGGGAGGTGATTTCTGCCACCGCGTCCAAAGCCAACAAGGGGGCGGCAGTGTCCGCAGATGGGGCCGCGTTGCACAGGTTGCCGCCGATGGACGCCAGGTTTCGAATCTGGGGAGAGCCGACCTGAATCGCTCCCTGGACCAGGGCCTGATAGGCCGCCTGTTGGAAGACTTCCGCGCGGGCCACGTCGGCCAGGCGCGTCATCGCGCCGATACGAATGCCGTCCTTTTCCTGGCAGATGCCGGCCATCTCCCGGATGGAGCTGATGTCCACCAGGGCTACCGGCCCGCTGGTGCGGCTGATGCGCAGCAGAATATCCGTTCCGCCCGCAATCACGCGGGTGGAGGGCTGCTCCAGGAGCTCACAGGCTTCCTGGAGGGTATTAGCGCGCCGATAATCGACAATCTCACTCATAGTTCACCTCTCCTGCAATGATCCATCCTCGACGCCGTGCATTATTCGTCGTAAGGAAATGCCCGTCTCCAGACCAGCTCCGACAGGTTGACCCCATAACGCTTTTCGGTGCGCTGCACCAGGTCTTCGGCCAAGTGGTTTTGCCGCTCAATCAGAGCGGCCAGATCCACGTCCACCAGGCAGCCATCGACTACGCGCAGCCTGCCGTTCACCATGGAGAGGTCCACCTGCCCCGAGGCGCACAGCACCAGCGCGGCCAGCGGGTCGTGCAGCCCGCCCGCAAACGACAGTTTGCGCAGGTCCACGCCGATCAGGTCTGCCGCCATCCCTGGAGCAATCCTGCCGATGTCCTCGCGGCGCAGCAGGCGAGCGCCGCCCAGGGTAGCCAGCTCCAGCGCCTGGGTGGGAGCCAGCGCATCCGCTCCATAGGTAACCCGCTGCAGCAAGGAAGCCGTGCGCACTTCGTCCAGCATGTTGGAGGAATTGTTCGAGGCGCTGCCGTCCACGCCCAAGCCGATGGTGACGCCCTTCTTGAGCATGGGCGTGACCTTACAAACGCCGGAAGCCAGGTACTGGTTGGAGCAGGGGCAGTGGGCGATGGCCGTGCCCGTCTGCGCCATGATCTCGATATCGTCCTCGTCCAGGATGACGCCGTGGGCAAACCACACGTCCGGGCCCACCCACCCCAGGGATTCGGCCATCTTCACCGAGCTCATTCCGTAGTGCTCCTGAACGTAGCGATGGTCGTCCATGTTCTCCGCCAGGTGGGTGTGGTTGCCCACTCCGTAGCGGCGCGCCATTTGGATACTTTCGCGCATCAGGCGCTCGCTCACCGAAAAGGGCGAACAAGGAGCGTTATCCACCCGCACCATGGCGTAGGGTCGAGGGTCGTGGTATTTCCGAATCAGGGCTTCTGTATCAGCAAGAATGTCGTCTTCTTTCTCGACGATGTGATCGGGGGGCAGACCGCCCTGGCTCTCGCCGACTGAAAAACTGCCCCGCGCCAGATGGAAGCGCATGCCGATCTCCTGCGCGGCCTGGATTTCGGTAGCAAACCGCATATCATTGACCTTCAGGTAACTGTGATCCACCGTGGTGGTGCAGCCTGAAAGCAGCAGCTCGGCGTGGGCCACCCTCGTAGCGGTATATTGGTCCTCGTCGCGCACCTCGCTCATCAACAGGTAAAGATCGTGCAGCCAGGGAAACAGCGAGGCATTCTGCATGTGCGGGATATTGCGCAACAGCGTCTGAAAGTTGTGGTGATGGGTACTGATCAAGCCGGGCAGCACCACGTACCCGCTCAAATCGATGACCTTATCCACTTCCTTGGGCTGGCTGCCTTCCACGCCAACCGCTTCGATCTGGTTGTCCCGCACCAGCACCCAGGCATTGCGCAGGCGTCTGCGTTGCTCATCAAAGGTGGCCAGTGTATCGATATGCTCTAAGAGAAGCGAAGTCACGCGATTTTCTCCTGGAATGAACTATTTTTCCCGATCGTAGGGCTTGCCCAAAGCCGCGGGCTGATCGATCAGGTTCGAGCGGTAGAGCAGCACAACGATCGTGAGGACATAAGGGAACATCAGCAAGAATTCGTAGGGGACGGTCTGCGCTCCCTGGGCGATCTGAAGCAGCGCCTGGATACGGTACTGGATCGAATTGGCCAGGCCAAACAGCAAGGCGCCGACCAGCGCCAGCTTGGGACTGCGCCAGCGGGCAAAGATCACCAGCGCCACCGCAATCCAGCCCTTGCCGGCCGTCACGTTTTCGACGAACAAGCCTAATTGAGCCACCGACAATACCGCGCCGGAAAGCCCCACCAGCCCGGTGCCGATCAACAGGGCGGCGTAACGGGTGAGGTTGACGTTGATCCCCGAGGTCTCCGCGGCAGCCGGGTTTTCGCCGACCGCGCGGATCTTTTGTCCCCAGGTGGTACGGAACAGGAAGAACCAGACCGCCACCACCAGGAATAGGGCCAGATAGACCGTGGGGTCGAATTTGAAGAGCAGGTCACCCAGGATGGGAATCTGGCTCAGCCCGGGGAGGTTGATGGAAGAAAAGCTTTTCAAGCGCTCCGACAGGGTGGAAAAGGCCTGGCGATAGAGATAATTCGAGAGGCCCAGGCCAAACACGACCAGGGTAATGCCGCTGATCACCTGATCCGCCTTGAGGGTAATGGTGAGGAACCCCATCAACACCCCCATCAGAACGCCAACGAAGACGCCCATCAACAGGCCCAACCAGGGGCTTGTGGCGCCCAGCAGCCCACTTTGATCCTGGAAATGATAGGCGGCCATAAAGCCGGTGGCGGCCCCCATGGCCATAATGCCTTCCAACCCCAGGTTCATCGTGCCTGAGCTTTCCGTGATGATCTCGCCCAGGACCGCGATCAAAACCGGCACAGCCAGGACGACACCGGCGGTCAACATGGAAACGAGGAATGACTGGTTGAGTATCAGGCTCCAATCCATTCTGGGAACCTCCTGCGGATCAAAGAATCAACAGCCAAAACAGACAGCACGACGATGGCTTGAATAGCGCTCGCCAAATCGACCGGGAGCTGGTAAACGACGTGCATCGACTGGGCGCCGATGGTCAGTGCGGCGAAGAAGATGGAAGCAATCACGACTCCAAACGGGTTCGTCCGCCCCAGCATCGCCACGAGGATGCCGCTAAAACCGTAGCTGAGCGAAATCTCCCCTTTCAGGCGCGTGTAATACGTGGCGACCTGGATGATGCCGGCCAGGCCGGCCAGCGCGCCGGAGAAGACCATGGCGAAGAGGATCACACGCTCCACGCGAGTGCCGGCGTAACGCGCCACCGAGGCGCGCGAGCCTACCGCCCGCAATTTAAATCCCAGGGGAGTAGACCAGATCAGCGCAAAAACGACCGGCGCCAGGAGCACCGCGATCACCACCCCAACGTGAATGCGCGTTCCAAACAACAAAGGCAACTGGGTCGCAGGATCAAATTGCGCGCTGTTGGGCAAATATCCATTGGGGTCTTGCAGCGGACCCCGCACTAGGTACTGCATCAGCAGGATAGCAATATAGTTCAGCATCAAGGTGGAGATGATCTCGTTGATGCCCTTCTTGATCTTGAAGACCGCCGGGATCAGCCCCCATAAGGCCCCGCCGAGCATGCCCGCCAGCAGCATGACCACGATCAGGATCAGGCGAGGCAAGAAGGGGGGAAGATAGAGGGCAACGATCCCGCCCAGCAAAGCGCCCATAAAGTATTGGCCTTCGGCGCCGATATTCCACACCCGCGCCCGGAAGGCAGCGCACATGCCCAGCCCGATGATCATAATGGGGCAGGCCTGGATGAGCGTCTCGGTAATCTGCCGCATCCCGCCAAAGGCCCCTTTGAACAACACCGCATACGATTGGATCGGGTCGGCTTTGGCCACCAGGATCAAGACCCCGCCAATCAGGAGGCCGAGAACTACGCCGATGATCGGGCCGCCCAAAGTTGCAACGAAGGACTGCCAGCGCAAGCCATGTTTCCTCACCTGTTCCTTCTCGGATATATTTATGCTGGTTCCGGGCAACATTGCGTCTCCTTCACCCCTGCCATCATCAACCCGATATCGCTCGTGCTCGTTTCACTGGCATTTACGACACCCATAACCTTGCCGCCGTACATCACGGCGATGCGGTCGCTAAGCGAGAAAATCTCATACAGCTCGGTCGAGATCAAAAGAATAGCCAAACCTGCGTCACGAAACTCGACCAGGCGCCGGTGCACGTATTCGATGGCGCTGACGTCCAGGCCACGCGTAGGCTGCGCGGCGATGAGCACCTTCGGCTTGCGAGCCAGCTCGCGCGCCAGGATCATTTTCTGGGCATTCCCGCCGGACAGATTGCCGGCCAGGGTATTCGCCGAGGGTGTGCGCACATCGAATTCGGTGATCAGCCGCTGGGCCTCCTCTCGAACGGTATCCCAATCGATCCAGCCTCTACGGGTAAACGGCTTGCGCCCAATCCGCTGCAAAACCAGATTCTCGGCCACCGTAAAATCGGTCAGCATGGCCATCTTGTAGCGGTCGGAAGGGATGTGGGCCAGTCCCAGCTCGCCGATCTGATCGGGGTAGCACCCCAACACCTGGGTGCCGCAAATCTGAACCTGGCCTGCCGTGGCCTTGCGCAAGCCAGCGATCACCTCTTCCAATTCCGCCTGGCCGTTTCCGGCGACCCCAGCGATGCCCAGAATCTCACCGCTGCGCACTTCCAGCTCGACGTTGCACAAGGCTTGCAGCCCTTCGTCGTTGCGGGCGCACAGCCCCTGGATCTTCAAACGGACTTCGCCGGGCGTGGCCGGTTTTTTATCTACGCGTAACAGCACTTCGCGGCCCACCATCATACAGGCCAGGGCTTCTGTGGTGACGTCGCCAACATTCACCGTATTGACGAGCTTTCCATCCCGCAAGACAGTGATACGGTCGCTGACCGCCAGGACTTCGTTCAGTTTATGAGAAATAAAGACGACCGATTTGCCTTCCTGGGTCAAACGCCGGAGAATCTCGAGCAGATGGTCGACCTCCTGCGGCGTCAAAACGGCGGTTGGCTCATCTAAGATCAGAATATCCGCACCGCGATAAAGGGCCTTCAGAATTTCCACCCGCTGTTGTTCACCCACCGAAAGGGTCCATATCTCCGCATCGGGCTTGATCTGGAGGCCGTACCGGTCAGAAATTTCTTCAAGCCGCTGGTAGACGGCCTTCTTGTCCTCGATCAGTGGCTCACGTGGGGAAGCCATCCCCAGGGTGATGTTTTCGGCCACAGTGAAACGCTGCACGAGCATAAAGTGTTGGTGAACCATCCCCAGGCCATGCTGGATCGCATCGCGGGCAGACTTGAAATGGACCTTTTGCCCTTTCAAGAAAATCTTACCCTCATCCGGCTCTTCCAGCCCGTATAAGATGTTCATCAAGGTGGTTTTGCCGGCGCCGTTCTCACCTAGCAGCGTGTGAATTTCGCCTTGCCGCAGCTCGAAATCCACTCCGGCGTTCGCCACCATTCCGGGAAAGCGTTTCCAAATTCCGCGCATTTGCACGATGGGTAGAGCGTTTTCGTTCAATTGTGCCGCCTTTGATTGAGGGGTGGCCTCCCCTAATGGGGAAGGCCACCCCTGGTCAAATTAGATCAATGATCTACTGAGGAACGAAATCGACCGTCAGCTTGCCATCCTTGATATCCTGCATGGCCTGATCCGCCGCCGCGAGAGTATCGGCCGGGATCTTATCCTTGAGAGCCGGGTTGACTGCATACAACATGGTGCCTTCTTTGACCCCGTACTCGTACCAGGGAGCGTTGAATTTACCCGTGCGCACGTCATCCAGCATGCGCTGGAAGAGGGGTTCCATGTTCCAGAGGATGTTCGTCAAGACGACATCCGGGCCATCGTGGATCATATCGCTCACGTAACCCGTGACGTAACCGCCCTTTTCCTCGGCTGCCTTGATCGTGCCCAGGGCAGGGCCTTCGCCGCACTCGATCCAGAAATCGACGCCGGCATCGGCTTGGGCCAGGGCCGCCGCTTCTGCCTTAGAAACGTCTACCCAGTCGCCCACGGCGGTGACGATCAACTGCGCATTCGGATTGACCGTCTTGGCGCCGGCCAGCATTGCCTCGCCCATGGCGTGGCACACCGGAATGTCAGAGCCATAGACCGCGCCCAATTTCCCGCTCTTGGACATCGCACCGGCGATGATCCCCACAGGGTAGGCGGCTTCGTAGAATGGCTGGTCATAATCGGCTACATTCGCAGCGGTCTTCTGAATCCCACCCGCCCAGGCGAAGAACGTGTCGGGGGATTCCGCGGCGACTTTGAAGACGCCATCCTGATAGCCGAAGGAGTTGGCCACGATCATTTTGTAGCCTTCGGAAACATATTCGCGCAAGACGTTCTCTTCACTGCCCTCTGCGATATTTTCCGAAATCGCGACTTTGACCCCTTTGGCTTCCAGCGATTTGGCAGCATTGTAAGCCGCCAGGTTCCACGAATTGTCGTCATGCGGACCCGTCAAAACCACGGCCAGGGAATCTCCGTTTGCAGCCGGCGCTTCGGTAGCGGCGGCGGGAGCCTGAGTGGCAGCAGCCGGCGCTTCGGTGGCGGCGGCGGGGGCCTGTGTGGCTACGGCAGCCGGCGCCTGAGTAGCGGCGGCGGGCGCTTGAGTGGCAGCCGGCGTTGCGGCCGGCGCGCAAGCGGCCAGTACCACAGAAGCCGAAACCAACAGACATAAAACGGTCAAACGAAGGGATTTCATTATCTCCTCCACACTTGCTTGTCTTTGAAATATGAAGATTGTCTCGATCTACTTCGATCTACAGATTTGGGGAGTGTGAACACGTAAATGTATGGCCTTATAATGCACCTCCATCGGTTTGGAATTTGCCTATTAACAACAGCAGAATTTAAGGGACTATCCACTACCCCTTATCCCACGAAGGGCCAACAAACCTGGATCGCAATGACGGTCGACCTGGCTCCCAGTCGATTTCCCCCACTGGTTACAGTTGCGGGACAGCGCCGGACTTTCACCGGCTTCGCCATTATCCCCGGCTCACGTCCGGGGTTTCATTGCGGGCATTTATTTAAGGCGAAACGGCTCTACCGATAAAGTGCAAAAGGCTAAATACTGCTAATCAAAAGACCGCGCTACCCTTAATTGGAAGACTGATTCGTTGAAGTAATTGATCGCATAGACCAGAGGCTGGTCGTGATCGTTGAAAAATACCTCCTTCATACAGAGGACGGGAGTGCCCGGCGCCAAACCGAATTTTTCAGAAACGTCCGCCGGAGCAACCTGGGCGGAGAGCGCAGAAATGCCGTAAGTGAATTCCTGGCCGCAGAAGCGTTTGAAGAACAGCGGCAAGGGTTCCTCGATATCCGTCGGCGCCAGCGAGTGGCACATCTGCGTTTCAGGCACGGAGTTGACGGAATAAATCGCGGGCTGACCGTCCGCCAGGAAAAGCCGAACCAACACCACCACCTGGCTATCCGCCGGGATTTCCAGCGCATCCACTTCTACCGGCTCGGCGGGGCGCGAAAACATATCCAAGGCTTTTATAGAAGGCTCGTGCCCACTGGAGCGGATCATGCTGGTATATTCGCTGATCGCGCCAAAGTGCGTGCTCGTCTCTAAAAAGCGCCGGTTGATATACGTTCCATCCCCCTGGCGGCGCACGATGATCCTCTCGGCTGCCAGGGCGGCCATGGCAGAACGAATTGTCGCCCGGCTCACCTGGAGATCTGCTGCAAGCTCGCTTTCCGCCGGCATACGATTGTCGGGGCCATAAACACGATGCTGGATCCTCTGCCGGAGGATACTCAACACCTGGTCGGCTACCGGTTGAGAACGCTGGATGTGATCGCCCACAGCACCTCTCCAAACACAAGAATTTTTCTCAAGCGCAGATTACAAGCGGTAGGTCGGCGAGGGGAAAGACGGGTGAAAAGAATTGGCGACCATCTCAAGCCATTCTGTATCCATCTCCGCACAGACCTGCGCAAACACTTCTCCAACCAGACCTTTCAGCTCTTTCGCGTCGATCTCAACGCGCGCATTCAGCAATATCGTGATGCGCGCGCCCGGGTAATCGGGAACGGCCGCCTGCAAATCAGGCGCCTGTAGAGTGGTAATGCTCACCTTGCTCTCTACCCCACCGCCCTGGACGATGAACTTCAAGTGTCCGATCGGCGCGTGCAGGCGGTTCAATTCATTGCGCAGCATGCCGATCAAACGCCGCACGACTTCCCCGCCCGTCCCATCCGGCACGGTCAAATGGATCATCTCATCCAACCAGGCCAGTTGCGCCTCCCCTTGCCCGTAGCGCTGATAATCCATCTCCAGGGAGCGATCGGGGAGCGCCAGGTTGCCGGCTTCGATCAAGGCTACCCAATCCTGCACCTGATCGGCGCAGGTCGAATTTTGCAGCTTCACTACTTTGTCCGGGTAGCGCTGGCGGGCGCCAGCCAGCAGCCGCTCCCCTTCGGGGGGCTCAAGCAAATCACTCTTATTGACGATCAGGATGCCGGCCTCTTCGATTTGTTTGTCGAAGAGGTACACCACGTTTTCGCTGAAGGGAAGCTCTGCGCCTTCCAGGCGCAATTGCAGCAGCCGGCTATCCGTGAAAACCGAAAAACTGGAGGGCCGAATATTCTGGCTGGACAGCTCGATCAGCGGCTTGATGACGGTAGCCACCAGATCCCCACAGGAGCCCACCGATTTGGCGAAAATCACGTCAGGATGGATCTCCTCGCGCAGTTGATCGAGGCGTTTAGCCAGATCATCGTAATTGCAGCAGAAACAACCTCCGGTAACTTCAACGGCCGGCACGTCGCTGAGACGGAAAAAAGACGTGTCTACCAGGTATTTCCCCTGGTCGTTGGTGACCACTCCGACTTTTTTCCCCTGGGCCATCAGCAGGCGGACGGCAGCGATGATGGCTGTCGTCTTTCCGCTGCCAAGAAACCCGCCTACCAGGTGCAGTTTCATGCCGGTCGTTCCTCTTTCCAATCAAAAAGCCTTCTTGATCTCGTTGACCAGCTCTTGCCGGTCGGGAATCAGGGAGGAGTATTTCAGCTCTCCGTTGATATAGACCGAGGGCAGGTTGCCCACGCCCATCTTCACCACGCGAGCCACATTTTCAGGTTGGGTAAACTTGTACTCCACGACGTCGATGGTCGATCCGAAGTCCTTAGAGGCATCCATCACCGCGCCCAGCATATAAGTGCAGGCGGCGCAGGTGGCCGAATCCAGCGTGAAGACCTCCACCAACGGCTTGGATAAATGCTGATAGTCCGGGATCACCACTGCTTCGAGATCGAGCTGAGGCGCAGAGTAGTTCGCCAGCATCTTCTTGGTTTCTTCAGGGTTGCGTACCGCCTGGAGACACCCCACCACATTTTCAATGGGCGTGTCATAAGGCATATCGCAGCCGGGCGCCAGAATCAGATTGTGGTGATCCAGGCTGTCCAGGAAATCCACCACAAACTTCATGTTATCCTGCTGGGTTCCCAAGAGCATCTTGGTGGTCAGGGGGATATTGCCGCCCAGGGTAATGTTGTAGCGGTCGGTAATCTGCTTGGTGGTGACCATGTTGAGGTTCTCGTCCACCGCGATCGAATCGGGGTGGGTCTGGCACATCACCTCGATGTTCTTGGTGGCGTCACCACACACGAAGAAGGAGGAAAATGCGCCCTTCTCGCGGATGTAATCGAACAGATATTGATAAGGCTCGCTGATCGTTTGGGCAAACTGTTTGGGAGAAATTTGCGAGGCCAGGGGATCCACCATGGCGATGACGTCCATCCCGGCTTCCAGGTAGAAGTCCGTCATCACTTTAGCGATGTCCCGCACGTAGGCGACGATCGCTTTAAACTGGTCTGGGCGGCGGATCATATCCATAAAGATTTCCGTCCCGCGCAGGTGAGAAGCCAGCGTCATCGGACCCGTGACCAGACCGTAAAGCGCGGTTTTGTCGCCTACAGCGGCTTTCATCTCGCGCATTACCTTCAGAATCATGGGCAGGCGGCCATCTCCCTTTTCAGGCAGACGGGTGGGAATTTCCGTCAAGCCGGCCAGGGGATGAGACGCAATCAGCGGCGGGCCATTGCCCGTCCAGATCAGCTCACAACCCATGATCTCAGCTTCCACCTGTAAATCGAACACGACGGGCTGCCCATCGGGGTCGTAGACTTCATTCACCGCCAACAAAGATTCGAGGAGCTTCTTTCCATCCTTCAGAATCTCTTCTCCGGAATAACCCTTCAACTTACCGGCATGCACACCCGCATAAGGAACCCAGGGAACCGCAGAAACCGGCTCATGCCGAAGCGCGCGAAACAGTAATTCCTTACCAGACACACTCTCAATAGTCATCGGGAATTCTCCTCAGAAAGCAGATGGAATGTGGGAGCTGTGAACTATAAAATTGTCATCCAATCAGGGGCATGGCCCTGGTTATTGAGCGGGGCACCAGTAAACAGAGGATAATCGTCTGACAATTATGATACCCCGCCCAATAATCGTTTGTCAATAGCTGCTTGTACTAAAAAAGAATGGAGAAATGTAATATTTGTAACATATACAGTTCAGGCGAACGATCAGCGGAGAGGCAAGCCCATTTCACGCAGCTCGCTTTTGACCTGCTCGTACATTTGCAGCCATTCCGGCAAAGGCTTGATCGTGGCCACATCATACACTTCATTAAAAGGAAGCCCCTTCGGGCGCTGGGTGAGGATGGGCTTGTATAACGCGATCAGCTTGCGCACCAGCTCGTCGCCGTCCTTGCGCGACATCCCCGACGCCGCGCGGGCAACCTCGGCATTGAAGCGCGCTTCCAGGCCCGAAACGTGCCCGTTGTTGATGCCGGCCCCCGAGCGCGGGCCGATCAAGCCGCAGGCGCCCGAGACCGTGGCCGTGATCGATTCGGCGGCGGTTTCATAGAGCAGGGTTTTGGTGCCCGGACCGGAGACGGGAGTGATCACCACGTCGGTCAGCAAGCGGGTATTGCGCGCCAGCGCCTGCTGCGCCAGCCCAATGGCCTGCAAAATTTCGGGGGTGGTATTGTTCCCATAAAACGGATGCGCCGGCGACACGGAATGAGTGTTGGTCATGTAGACCATTTGCAGCAGAATGCACCCGCCGACGATCGCCAGAGCCATGCCATCGCCCCCGCCACAGGAACCGCCGTAGATGGTATTGTAGAAGGAGTGAATGATGGCTCCCGTGCGCACCAGGTGGGCCAGCTTTGCCATCGCCATATAGTCGGTCTTGAATTCAGAAATCATGGCGATGTGATGCCAGTCATTGAGGCTGGCTCCGCCGTAGGACGTGGCGGAGAGCTCACCCAGCTCAGAGACGGCGTTTTCGATGACGCCCAGCGGGATGCCAGGACGCCCGGCCCGTTTGGCGGCCGCCTTGGAAAGCTCCACCTCGTGCCAGCCCGCCAGAATCTCCCACGGAGAGCGGCTGCGAATCTCTCGCCCATACACGCTTTCCAGCGTGCAGTTGATCACCGCATCGATCAGCGGCTCCTGCACGTACGACTGGGTAATCGGCAGGTACAGATCTTCAGGAAGGGGTGTGCCCACCCCGCCCCCTTTGATGGTGGGGAAAAGGCTGTCTTCCACCTTGCGTTTCCGCTCGGTGTGCTTATCGTTGCCGTCACCCAGGGTGACCTCGATGGGGGCGACTTCCAGCGCATTGAGAATCTCGTCCCGGCTGAAGATGATCCGGCGGCTGGTGCTCGAGCAATAAACGCCCAGCTCTTCCGCCATTTTCAGCCCGGCGGCAAACAGGCGGTCTGCCAGGGCATCGTCCTGCAAAACCACGGTTTCCCTCACCGGCTTCAGCTTGATGTCAAATTCAGCCACCAGGCGAGCGACCGTTTTGGGAACCAGATTCATGTCCCATTGGGATTCCTCAATCATCGGTCCCGCTTCTGAGCGATCCAAGACATCCAACAAACGCGTATAGGTTCTCATGCCTGGGCTCCCTTCCGTCGTTGCATCAGATTCTTGCAAATATCCACCGCGGCAATGGCATCATCCCCGTAGGCATCAAAACCTGCCCGCTGCGAATACTCCTCCGAGAGCGCCGCGCCGCCGGCGATGACCAGGTAGCGACTGCGCTCGCCCAGTCCCTCCAGGCGCTTTACGAGGTCTTTCATGTAAGGGAGCGAGGGGGTCAACAGCGAGGATAGGGCAATGATGTCGGCTTCCTCTCGGCGGGCGGTATCCAAAAAGGTCTGCGGAGTCACATTCGAGCCCAGGTCAATAACCTTAAATCCGTTCACCTGGAGCATCAACGCCACCATGTTCTTGCCGATGTCGTGAATGTCGCCCTGGCAGGTTCCAATGACCACCGTGCCCTGGCTGATGCTGTTTCCGCCGCTCTGGCGGATGGCAGGCTCCAATACCTGCGCCTGGATGGCTTTCACCACCACAGAGGCGCTCATCAACTCTGGCAAGAAGATATCCAGGCGCGCAAACGCATCGCCGAAATCCTTCATCACCGGTCGAATGACGTCCTGCATCAAATCCAGGGGGGAAATTCCCTTTTCCAGGGCGTCTTTGGCCATGGAAACTCCCCGCTCGCTATCCCCTTCGTCAATCGCTGCGGTCAATTCCTGCCGCAGCCTCTGCGCTTCTTGATCTGAAACTGTCATTAAACCCTCCCGTTCGATGATAAAAATGTCCGGTTAGTCAATTCAACCGGGGGTTTAGAGCTACAGCCACCCTTTAAGTTGGTTCCTCCAGGGTATAGATGGGCTTTCGCACCAATTGAAATTGGATCAATCCAGGGATATAGTAGATATCGGCGTAGAATACCGGCTGTTGCGCACCGTTGAAGCCCACATCTTCCAGATGGAGAAGGGCCGTCGTGGGTGAGCAGTTCAGCCTGGCACCGGTTTCGTCGCCGGCCACGCAGGCAGAAACGTCGGATAGCTGAAAAGCGACCTGTTGGTTGAACCAGCGATCCAAAACAGTATAGATCGACAGCTCGGATTTCACCTTCTCCGCAAGATCAGCCTGCGACTCCTGGGGAGAGAGGGAAACCGGAACCGCATTCATACAATAGATCAACGGCGTTCCACTGGCCTTGAATACCTTGCGAATGCCGAGCACGGGCTCCCTGACCTGGATCTGCAAGTGGGCGGCCACCTCCGGGCTGGCCGGCTCTACCCGGCAATCCAAAAATCCCAATTCCGGCTCGTAATTGGCCGCGCGGATCAATTGCCCAAACTCGATCGATTCGTCCAGCCGCGAGCGAATGTTCACCGCATTGCAATTGACGAACGTCCCCACGCCGTGCCGGCGCAAAACCAACCCCCGCCGCTCCAGCGAAGCCAGCGCTTCACGCACCGTCACGCGGCTGACGCCAAATTCTTCGGCCAGATCAGTTTCGGAAGGCAGCCGGCCATCGGACTCGCCGAATACCCGCAAGCGGGTTTGCAAAATCGCTTCGATTTCCTGCGCCTGGTGAAGACGTCGTTGAGGAGCCATGCGTCGAATCCCGAAAAAGGAACCCACGAAAATTGACTGTTGTTAGTCGTCTAACAACTCGATTGCTTTTGATCGTAACAAATTTATTACACGCTGTCAAGTACCTGCGCGCATACATTCCGGGGTGACATTCGTCCGGTCCTGATGAATTTATGGGGGGCGGCTTGTGCTGGGATCGACGCCCGTTTTAAACCCAAAACGCCCATTTCTGGGCGTCTGGTAAGCAGCAGCGAGGAGCAAGCTCATCCGCGCTGTAGCCGGGAGCACGTGGGCGCTAAAACGCCCTATTTGATGGCTACGTAGGCGGCTTGCAAGCCCTTGGGGCCTTGTTCGATCGTAAATTCCACCTGCTGGCCTTCCTCGAGGGAATGGTAGCCCTCTCCTTGAATCGCAGAATGGTGGACGAATACGTCCGGGCCATTCTCTTGAGCCAGAAAACCATAGCCCTTGGTGTTATTGAACCACTTTACTGTGCCGGTAATCCGTTCAGACATTTCTAAATTCTCCTTTACCTTCTGATCTACAATTTTTTCTAATAACGCCGCGATCCGCCGCGGTTTTTATGCATGGTAGGCCTGCCCTGGCCGCGGTCGTTGCCCCGATTTCCATAAGCACCCCCGCGCCCGGATTCCTCACGGGCGCGCGCAGGGCCGACCTTGATTTCTCGATCATTCAGGTTATAACCGTTGAACATTTGGGTCGCCTTAGCCGCATCGGCCTGCGAGCTCATCACTACAAAGGCAAAACCCTTGGATTCTCCGGTAGAACGATCCTTGATCAGCTCGGCCGAGGTGACTGTGCCCGCCTGGGCAAGAAGGGTGCGTAGCTCATCCTCCGTAGTAGAAAATGAGAGATTGCCGATAAATAGCTTCACTTCCATGGTTTCAATTCCCTTCTCCCAGGCTATCGCAAGCCAGGGAAAATAAAAGCTGCCAGCCTATTCATAGGTCTGGCAGCAATTTCAGACAAGCCTAATATTCAGACTATGGAAGTATAACACAGAATAATCCAACTGGCGCCTGCGGGTATATAATAAAACCGGCGCCGATCCAATCCTCGGCTTTCTCGAGACGAAACCGCTTTATCCATCAGCATGAATATCCCCACCCCCCAAGCATCTTCCGGAATTTCCCCGCATGGCCAAGCCGGGGCGGCAGCCGAGCTGTTTGATTTAAGCGCCGACCCGCCCACGATCACTGGCGATCGGCGGGCCTTAGAAACCAGGCTGAGATCGAAATTGTCTGACGCAAGCATCGGTCTGCTTTTTGGGGGCATCAAGGGAAGCCACATCCGAATTGCGCGGGATGGGAAGGATATCGATGTTTGGACTTCCAACGCCTGGTTCGAATCCCCCCTGTATTTCTCCCTCGAGAGGGAACCGCTGGGGATCATTCTCACCATCAACGATTTCTTCTTAAAGAAAAAGCCCCCAAGACGCTTGGAACGCGCATCGTGGCCAACATGATCTTACAGGCAGCCAGAATACCCGGATTTCATTCCATCGTGGCTTCGGCGACCCGCTCTTATATTCCGAAAGACGGCGAGGCTCTGAAGGAAGTCATTGGCTATTACTTCTTCCCGCGCCTCGGATTTAATGCGGATCCCCAAAATGCCGACGAAGAAATTCCCATTCCGGAAAGGATCAGGGGCAAAAAGCTGTCCTCTATCATGCGCGACGAGGAGCTGCGCCAATGGTGGAAAGAAAATGGGCAGACGATCGACGTAAGATATAAATTGAGCAGTAAAACGAGCTTCAGGACCCTGTTCACCTACCTGGCAGAAAAAGGAATAGGGATTGAAGTTCCCGCAGATTCTATCTACCCCATCCCGGCCCGGTTGGGAGGCAGTACTCTAAAACATTCCGCATAGGCCATTTGGTAAGCCTCGTTGGATAGAATTCTCGGGTCTTGCCCCTCGGCCTTTTCCCCGACGAGATGCTCCAGGCGGTCTTTCAGCCCGGGCGCGTCCGGGGTGCCATTCCAGGCCTGCTCCGCGTCGAAACCGCCCGGATCGCGTTTATCCGCAAACCGGCAGTCCAGGTGAAGCTGGCCCAATCCTGGCTCGATCTTCACCAGGAGGTCCCACGTCAGTAGATTCAGATCGTCCATTTTTCCTCTTTTGTTTTCTTTAGCGGTGTATGCCAGACAGGGACGGGTTTCTGCTCGGAGAGTATCGGCCCATCAGATGGAGCGGGCAAAACTTGCGGCTCTAGCCCTCGAACTTCTCGCGGATGAAGCGGATCGCAGCCGCCTTAGCGGCTTCGATATCCTTGGCAGGCTGAGGCACCGACCGCAAGAGGGTGTTCGCGCCCTTTTTTTGTCCCACCAGCCACCATTTCGATCCGGGGTCGCCCCAGTTGAAAGTCAGCCGGTGCTTGTTGAGCAGGGTTTCCAATTCGGCGCTTTCGGTTGGGTAGGGATAACGAGGCTGGTAGGAAGCGTGGATGAAGGAGATGGCCGCTGCCTGGGCTGCCTCTAAGTTCTCCGCGTGATGGCGTTCAGGCCGGGAAAGGGTCTCCCCCCTTCGCTCTGGTCGGTCAGCGTCCAGGTGCTCAGGGCTTCGTTCCATTGAAAGCTCAATCTATTCGCTGACAAAAGCGCGCTTAACTCTTTGTTTTCCATAGGGGATCTCCTCTAATCGATGATCGTTCATCTTCCGGGAACCCGGGCCAGCAGACAGGCGCAAACAGGGCGTCCACCGGTCCTGATCTATTTTCTGATTAAGTTGGTTGGATCGGGAAAAGAAAGACTAACGGAACGGTCTCTGAATCAGCCCAACGGCAGCAATCTCAGCCTCTTCTCTAGTCTTTGCTCCGGCTGGATTAGTGATTCTATTCCTGAAATACAGCTTGAGGTTGACAACTTCATTATACACCTGGTATTCTAATTCATACACGAAATATCAGATTAGAAAAGATATTGGATCTTTAGAATGCCAGATTCGGACGACTTTTGGGATTTCTACTGGGAATTGCGTTTGCTATCGATGGAAAACCTGGGCAAACGAGCCGCCATCCTGGCGGCCTCCAGGCTCATCCGCCGGCTGGCCGCACAGGCTAATCCGTCTGTGCGTCTGTTGGAATTGGGCTGTGGCACGGGGCAGATCATCGGGACACTGGTCGACGCCCACTCCCAAGTGTGTGACGCGTCCACCTCGGTAGGGGTAGACTACAACGCGCAATCGCTAGCGCAGTGCCGGCGTGATTATCCCGGGTTGCAGTGGGTAGAGGGAGATTTTACCGACCTACACCTGCTCGCCGGGCTGGGAAAATTCGATCTGGTGCTGCTGGTCAACGCCCTGCACGAAGTCTTTTCAGCGGAATATTCCTCCGAATTGGGCGAGGTGGACGTCCCGATCGCCAAACAGCGGGTAGCGCAGGCGCTGGCCGGCGCCGCCGGCTGCCTGGATCCGCGAGGGTGGCTGGTATTATTCGATGGGTTGGAGCCTCCAGGAGACCCACACCAGAAGCGCTGCATCCGTTTCCGCAACAGCCAGGCGCGCGATGAATTCGACCTCTTTGCCCGCCAGTATCGTCCCTTTCGGATTGCTTACCGTGAGATGGATGACCCGCTCTCGATTGAGCTATCGCAGCGCGATTTTACCCGTTACCTCACCAAATCCATCTTTCTCGGCAAGCATCTGTGGGAAACAGAGCGCCTGGAGAGCTACCAATACTTCACCGAGGAAGAATTCAGAGCGTCCTTCGCCCGCCTGGGGCTCGAGATATCCGAGCTGCTTCCCATGACGGTCAATGCCGAAAAATGGCGTTACCGGGTGGAAACCGACCCTTCTGAGGCCGGTTTCCCACAAGAGCACGTTCTGATCCTGGCGCAGTCGGGCTCATCTAAATCTCAATTCTAACCTGTACAGGACAAACAAACACCTGCTCTCTTACAGGCAGCTTGCCCTCGCCTACAATCTCTAGCGCCAGACGCACATATCCCTTCAATTCGACCGTCCAACCATTCTCGCGAAGGATTCCACACACAAAACAAGCCTATTTCGACAGCGCGTTCAGCCGTTATCCATCGATTGTGCGTTCTGAATTTTCGGTGAATATTCTTCACATGGGCCTTACCGGGTTGATCAAAATCCCCAGGGCCGAATCGCCAAGTTACTGCCAGGGATTGATACAAAAATCCAGGAAAGGGGATAAAATATGGAAGTGCGGTTTTACTTCTAAGACGAGCAGCTTCTACCGGGTCACGCATCAGCAACAACTGCCAGTAAGCCAGGGCACTCATTTACATCCACTGCTCTTCAGCCACCAGATCATTAAAATGACTGGCGTTCAGTTCCAAGTTTTGTTTGAGCAACCGGAAGATGTGCTCGATGACGAAGCGCCCCAAGCACATCTTGTGCAGTTCACGTGAAGGAACATCGGTCGGCTCAGTCCAAAGCAGCCATACAAGTTGTTGGCAACGCGGCTGTCCATCTGGCTTCAGGGATTCGACCCGCAGCAGCATAACGATCAATTCGGGCAGCTTCTTGGGATACAACCTTTTCCAGGCTTGAATCCGAACGGCTTGTGAGCCCAACGGAAGGGCTTCTTCGCGCCCTGTCGACCGAGAAAGACTGAAGGCTTGAACCTTGTGCAATGCTCCTTGAGGGATCACTGCGTTACCGGCACTCAGGGCGCCGGTTGCACATGCAGGAGATGGGCCGGTTGGCTCCCTTTCGTGTTAAGGTCCAAGTTCTTGGCTAGAGCTCTAAGCTCCAGCTCTAAGGATGCTCGTTTTTTAGGAATCCTCATTGCGTAAATGATAAGTCATTCAACTATGGCTAAGCTATTAAAATTTAAATCAACTGTTCAGAGAGCATCAAGGCAAGCTATCGGATAAGTGGCCTTTGTATCTGGAGGAGTGGGATCGTCTTCTTCCCCCTTATCAAAACCTGCCCATTCGACTTCTTGAAATTGGGGTCCAAAATGGAGGATCACTAGAAATCTGGAGTAAGTATTTTTCAGAGGCCGAGAAAATTATTGGCTGCGACATCAACCAGGATTGCAAGGATATTAAATTCGAGGATGCTCGTGTTACCGTTGTTGTGGGAGATGCCAATTCAGATGAATGTGAACGTCAGATCCTCCAACAAGCCACGGCCTTCGACGTGATCATCGATGACGGGTCGCATAAATCCAGTGACATCGTTCGGTCATTCGTTCGTTATTTCGCCCACTTGAATGAAGGTGGCATTTACCTGGTAGAAGACTTGCATTGCAGTTATTGGAAAGACTTTGAAGGAGGGCTTCACAATCCTTTCTCTGCGATGGCCTTCTTCAAAAGGCTGGCCGATGTTCTTAATTATGAACATTGGAGGAACAACCAATCAAGAGCGAGTTTTCTGACTGAGTTTGCCGGTAATTTCGGCATCCGATTCGACGAGATCGACTTGACTAGAATTCACTCGATCGAATTTCTCAATTCACTTTGCGTCATCAAGAAAGCGCCGCCTGATAAGAATGCCCTGGGAAGACGTGTTGTCACCGGAATGGATGAGCAGATTACAAAGGGGGCAAAGCGACTCGATGGAACAGTGATTCAAGATTTCACCGCGATCATTGAAGAGGATGCGCATCTGGATGTATTCGAGCTGATCAAATCCGTGCAGGCCCTTCAAGAAGAGTCATCAAAGCTCGATCGGCAAACACGGGCGCAGTTGGCGGAGCAAGAACAGGCGCTTCAGGCGCTGCAGGCGAAGCTGGACGAGCGCGAGCAACAGGCTTCCATTATAAATACACAGAAGACGCGCCTGGAACAAGAATTGACCAACCTCAATGATCACCTCAATCAGCGCGAGCGAATCCTGCAAGATCTCAATTCCGAGCTGCTCGAAATCTACGGCAGCACCGCCTGGAAGCTCATTCAAGGGATGTGGAAGGCGCGGCTGCGACTGGCGCCCAAGGGTAGCTGGCGCGAAAGGTTTGTTCACTCCTTGTTTGGGCTGCTAAAAAAAAATCGTAGGCATGCCGGAAACGGCCACGCCCAATCGGAGGCCTCAAAATCAATAAATCCCGATCCGGTCTATAACGACTTATTTTCGGTCGCTCGGGGGGAAAGGGGATCTGAATACGTAGATATTTCTGAGACAGATCTATCGAAGAATTCTCCCCTGGTCAAGTTGATTGCCTTTTATTTGCCCCAATACCACCCCTTCCCGGAAAATGATGAATGGTGGGGAAAGGGGTTTACCGAGTGGACGAATGTATCCAAAGCAGTTCCACAATTCCTGGGACATTATCAACCTCACCTGCCCGGGGAGCTGGGGTTTTACGATTTACGTTTGCCCGAAGTCCAACGCCGGCAGGTCGAGCTGGCAAAAAAGTACGGCGTTTATGGTTTTTGTTTTTACTATTATTGGTTCAATGGCAAACGTCTATTAGAACGTCCCCTGGATCAATTTGTATCTGACCCGGAGATCGATTTCCCGTTTTGCCTATGCTGGGCAAACGAGAACTGGACGCGAAGATGGGATGGCCGGTCAGACGAAATTTTAATGAGCCAGGAACATTCTTTCGAGATTGACAAAGAAATCATTCGCGATTTTGTTAAATATTTTTCAAATCCAAGATACATTCATATAGACAATAGACCCTTATTAATTGTATACCGGGCCGATATCCTGGTGGAAACAAAGGCGGTTTTAGACTACTGGAGAAAATACTCTATCGAGCACGGGACGGGACTGCCTTACATCCTTGTCGCCCAAACCTTTGGCTACATGGATCCTAGTGCCGATGGATTTGATGGGGCAGTCCAATTTCCTCCGCACAACGGAGAAGCGATCCCGGAGATCAGCGAAGAGCTTACGCTATTAAATGGTGAATTTAAAGGAAGAATTTACAGATATTCAGATTTTGTGGGCTCATCTATTAATCGATTAAGAATCGAGCCTTTTCGCCAGTTCAACACCATTTTCCCGGGATGGGACAACGAATCCAGACGACCCGGAAATGGGATGATCTATGCAGGTTCTTCGCCCGAGCTATATGCAAAATGGTTAGAGGCCGTTTGCCATTTTGCCTTGATTAATAACCCTCAGGAAGAGCGCTATGTTTTTATAAACGCCTGGAATGAGTGGGGAGAAGGCGCGCACCTTGAACCAGACCGGCGGTTTGGATATGCCTATCTTCAAGCCACGTCAGATGTTTTGAAAAAGGTAAATAACGGGGAATCATCTTTACATCTACAAAGAATACAGTTTTCTCAGCAAAATACACCTATAAATGAGTATATTAGAAAATACAACAACATAATTCAAAGCTGGCCATATTATTCAACCCTTCGCGCCGACGTATCCATACAAGATAAAACAAATTCATCGCAACATTTAATTTCAGCTATTGACAATTTTCTTTCGACGAAGGTGATTGGCAAGTCGGCCATTCCTTTGGTCTCCATCATAATCCCTGTGTTCAACCATTTTGAGGACACATTAAATTGTATAAAATCTTTTCGAGACACTCATGAAAAATGTTCTTATGAGATTATCGTAATAGATGACTGTTCCACGGATGAAACGCATGAAGTACTATCAAATTGTAAGACTATTCGCTATTTTAGGAACGAGGAAAATAGTGGTTTTCTGAATTCTTGCAATAATGCATCCCAATACGCGTTGGGGAAATATATCGTTTTATTAAACAACGATACCTTAGTCCTTCCCGGCTGGTTGGATTCTCTTGTCGATACCTATAACGAATACCCTGATGCTGGTTTAGTTGGGTCAAAGCTAATCTATCCTAACGGGCGTTTGCAAGAATCCGGGGGAGTGATTTGGGAAGATGCCTCTGGCATAAATTATGGGCGCGACGATGATCCGGACAAGCCACAATATAATTTCCTTCGGGAAGTCGATTACTGTTCTGGCGCGTGCCTCTGTATCCCAAAATCTATCTGGGAAGAGCTACAAGGATTTGATCCATTATTCACGCCGGCTTACTATGAAGATACCGATCTTGCCTTTAGAATTCGCCAGAAAGGGTATAGAGTCCTGTATCAGCCGCTTTCCCAGGTCATCCATGTAGAAGGGGCAACCTCCGGAACCGATATCGCAAAAGGGACAAAACACTATCAAGAAATCAACCGGCAAAAATTCTATGACCGGTGGAAAGAGGTATTATCCTCCCATGGGGACAATTCACAGCCCGAAATGATCTATCGCAATCGAAGCAGGCGGAGCCATGCGCTCGTGATCGACGTTTGTACGCCCAAGCCTGATCACGATTCTGGCTCAATTGATACTTACTACTATCTATTGATGCTGAGAAAAATTGGGTTTGAAGTTACCTTCATTTCAGTCGTCGATTCCGAGGTTGTGGATAATTACGTGGTCGATCTTCAAAAGAAGGGGATCGAATGTATTTACAAGCCTTACCTCGTATCTATCGATGACTATTTGATGCAATCGGGAAAATACTTTGATGCGGTTCTTCTTTTTAGAGCACCTTATGGGGGCAAATATATAAATTCGGTACGGAAGTACGCACCGCAAGCAAAAGTTGTTTTTAACACCGTTGATCTTCATTTTTTGCGGGAAAACAGGGAAAGCAAAGTAACCGGTATTGGCCTAAAAAGCTCTCTTCGGCAAGAAGCTATTACGAAGAATAACGAGATCCTTATTATGAAGAAAGCCGACCAAACAATAATCGTAAGTGATCACGAACGAGATTTGTTGAGATCCCTGGGAGACAAAATAAAATCGAGGGTTATTCCATTGCCGAGAGCGATTCCCGGTCGTGAAAAGGGATTCGATGGAAGAAAGAATATCGTGTTTATCGGTGGTTATTTGCATAAGCCCAATGTCGATGCTGTTTTATACTTCGCCCAAGAAATATGGCCGTTAATCAGTCAGGAATTACCAGATTGTGAGTTCTGGGTGGTGGGGAGTAACATTCCTAAGGAAGTCGAGGATCTACAAGGGAAAAATATAAGAATTGTTGGGTACGTTGCCGATCTCGCCCAGGTATTTTCGGAATGCAAAATGAGTGTAGCCCCACTACGTTATGGCGCAGGCATCAAAGGAAAGATCATCACCAGTTTAACCTTTGGGGTCCCCTGCGTTGCTACCTCCGTCGCCTCAGAAGGCATGGGGTTAACTCATGAACAAAATATATTGATTGGGGATTCTCCTCAAGAATTTTCCAAACTGGTTGTAGAGCTTTACAATAACAAGGAAACCTGGGAGGAATTATCCCTCAACGGATTATCCATCGTAAGGCAAAAATATTCGCTGGAAAATTTTGAAAATAACCTGATTAACCTGGTGAATGATTTGGGTATTAAGTCCATAATCTCCGAAGAAGATCGATATTCTCGAGAGGGCCAGTGATGTTTAAGAATTATGGTTTTTGCTTTGGGTGTAATCGAACGACTCAATTTATTGCCGAGGATGATTGGTGGCGGGATTCTTATATTTGTGCTAATTGCAGATCGATACCACGAGAGCGCGCGTTAATGTATTGTGTTGAAAATTACTTTCCTAAATGGAGAGAGTTGATTATTCACGAATCTTCCCCGAACGAGAGAGGACCAAGTCTTCGATTTAGAAACGAGGCAAAAGAATACATCCCGTCCCAATATTTTCCTGACGAAAAGACAGGGGAAATTTTTCGAGGTTATAGAAATGAAGATTTGGAAAACCTTACATTTGATGATAATAGTATAGATCTACATATTTCCCAGGATGTGTTTGAGCATATTCTGGACCCCGAAAAAGCCTTTAAAGAAATAGCGCGGACTCTAAAACCGGGGGGAGCACATATTTTCACCACACCTTTGGTCAATAAATCACAGCCAACCCAATGGTGCGCCAAGAGAGGCCCAAACGGTGAAATCGTCCAACTTGTCTTTCCTAAAGAGTATCATGGTAACCCAATTTCAATTGACGGTTCTCTTGTGACGGTGCATTGGGGATACGATATCACTTCGTTCATTCATTCTTGTTGTGGTTTGTTCACAGAAATGATTTATATCAATTCGCTTGATTATGGGATTAGGGCTGAATTGAATGAGGTCCTAATAATGAGAAAACCCAAATAGCATAAGCAAGAATAGATCTCAAAGAATTATATCGGATTGTCGATAGGAGTCTGCCCCATTTAAATAGCTTGTGGGGCAATAGGCTATTAATAACTGGTTATATTCCTGTTAGCGGTCGCCCGGTTCCCAAAAGGCGTTCAAATCTATTCAGCAGTTCGATAAAATGATGCAGATATTCTCGAGGAAATACCCTATCAACATTGCCATCAGTGTAATTGCCGTTTCCTTATTTATGGTTTTAAGTTGTACGCGGTTGGACGGCCAGGGTTTATATTTTGATGAACTGCACCAGGCGACTGCTTCTTTTGCTTATGTAGGGAAAGTGCCCTATCAATTTGCCAATTTAACATTCCATAATATTCCAATAATGAATATGAATTACAGCGGGGCAATCAAGACAGGCATTTATGGCTTGTACATGAGAATATTCGATCAACCTTTCAGTGTAATAAGTTGGAGGATGGTCGGAATATTAATGGTAAGTATTGCCCTGTTGTTGTTCGGCATTTTTCTTCACAGAATCTTACCTTCAGTAGCATTGGCGTCTTTTTACTTTTTTACGATTACAGATATTACTGTTTTATTTAACAACCCGGCATGACTGGGGGCCAACTGCTTTAGCGCTGTCGCTGAGACTTATCCTTATAGCCTTGTGGATTCGTGGCAAATCTTCAATTGAAACAAAAGCCAGCAATACCTTTTGGCTTGTTTTCCTATTTGGATTGTCGTTATTTGAGAAGCTCAGCTCCGTCGTTCTGGCTATTCCGCTAATTTTAATGATTTTTCTTGCTCCAAAGCGCCGCAATATAACCCACCTGAAGGCCCTCACGCTGGGGGGGATTTTGGGCGCTTCCCCTTTGATAATGGCCAATTTATTAAGTTACTACAAAAATGGCAATCTAATCTCGTTACAGTTTGAAAGCAGTACGCAGAAGTTTTCGTTTGCCACTCTTGTTTCCTACATAAGAGAGTACCTATCGCTAGGATCAGGACAAGAGGTCCAATCATTTATCCTGGGAGTAAATGCCAACTTTTATGGTCTCTTAGAATTGATCCTTTTCTCATCGATTATCGTGTTTATCATTTACGTCCTATTCAAATACAAGTTTATCCCTGCTCAATTTCGCCTTTCTGGAATCATGCTGCTTTGTTATTTCATTGTTATGATCCACTTACGTTTCTTGCCACAAGCTACCTGGGTTCATCATTGGATCATTGGCACACCTTTTCAATACTCGGCGATTGCGCTATTTGTATCCGGCATGGTGGAAAAT
This sequence comes from uncultured Chloroflexia bacterium, assembly GCA_963702935.1. Classification (GTDB taxonomy): domain Bacteria; phylum Chloroflexota; class Anaerolineae; order Anaerolineales; family Anaerolineaceae; genus DAOTWA01. The sequence goes on along the minus strand of OY969772.1, from coordinate 3,316,977 downwards.
AGCACGGTTATCAATATTTAATAAAGCACCCTACAGGCTCATAGCTATTATTTTATTGGCCGTTTTTTCTCTATCGCGTTTTGTTGGGCTCGTTTCTGTTGAGAGTTCTCTGGTTCAAGGAAAAACTTCATCGTTTTGGGACAAATCTTTTACTCAAATTGGGGAATTCGCAGCGAGCAAGGAGAACGACGCAATTTTTGTAGCGGCAGATTGGGGAGTCGCGAATCAAATGATCTGTTTTATGAATGGCGAGCGTGGGTCCGTCTTACAGCCAGATTGGAAAAATAGCGGTGTGGCGTACGTTCTAAATACCGTTAAAAATAGCAATAAAACGGAATTATATTTTGTATTCACCGTCCCACCCCATTTCACTACGCTCGAAACCCAACGAGCCGTTTTGGATGAAATAAATCGATCATTATATCCTGATTGGCAAATACAACCTGTAGATCAACAGGTTGCTCGATTAAGCTCTTTAGAAATAATTAAAATATCAAAAAACAAAAACTATCCCCTGATTTCTCTTCAACTGGATAGGCGCTTATCGAAAAGCTAAATGGGGCGTTCGGTCTCATTGGCCATCCCTTCAAAACCTCCAGCAGGCGCCCATTCACAGCCCTGGCCTGGAAGGAGGGCATGTCGTGGCTGGCATTGGGGATTTCCGCGGACTTTGCTTTCGATTCCCCAACAAAGAAGCGCTGACCCGGAAAACTACTAACTGGTAAGGATACTTTACCACTTGACAAGCTCGCTTTTTTGAGGTATGATCGTTGAAGTAGTCAAAAAGAAGGAACTTTGTAAGGTTTGGAGGTAATTCTTATGGGTACAAATATTGAGCAGTCCAGCCAATTGGAAGAGAAAAAGCAACAATTTCACTTCCCGAATCCGGCCATCTATTCGCCCCTGATCCGTGACAACCAATTGGGGCGGAAACTTTGGCCAAGAGAACTATACCGAAGTGCAGACCAGCTTGCCAGCGCGCAGGTTGTTCGTAAGCTATGGTCCTGGAATATAAATCAGAGTTGGGATCCCCAGTTCGAGCCTCAGGTCATTCGCAGGCTTTGGCCGAGCGATGCCTACCGTCCAGCCAACCAGACTGAAGAAAATCAAATCGTGCGCACTCTCTGGCAGTATGCGGATGAGCGCGTAAGTGACTACAACACGATAGGGTAAGTTCTATTGTTTACCATCGCAGGGCATTCATAAGATGCCCTGCGATAACTCAATTCAAAAAGCTCATTTCGCCAGGCAAATTCAAGGCTGCCGATAGGATAAGGACTTCAAGGGAAAGGTCGGGTAAATGGAAACCAATAAATTCTTCCGAACGGTAGGAAAGCTACGATTATCTGACGATATCGCGCGGCAGATCGAGAACGCTATCCGTGAAGGTAGAATGGTTCCTGGACAGACCCTCCCCTCCGAAAGAGATCTGGCAAACACGTTTAACGTCAGCCGCCCGATCATCCGCGAAGCACTGCGCATCCTCGAAATTAAAGGTTTTGTCTCCATTCAACAAGGATGCGGCACTTTAATTAAAAACCCGGAAATGGACATCCTCAACCAGCCCGTATCCGAGTGGCTCGAAAAGAACCGGCAATTGCTGAATGAATTCTACGAAGCGCGCCTGGTAATCGAGCCCGCCTGCACCGCGCTGGCCAGCCAGCGCGCCACCGAAAGGGAGCTGCGTGTCTTACAAGAAAATATGGAAGAGTCCGAGCGTATTGCGGGTAGCGGGAAGAACCTGGCCATCCTCGTCGGCCTGGACATCGATTTCCACTCTGAAATCGCGCGCATGTCCGCTAATCCCTTCCTGATTAAGATGCTGAGCACCTTGATCGTGCCGGAGACGGACGTGCGCAAGGTCGTGCTGCGTTTGCCCAACCACATCTCCGTTGCTCTAGAGGGGCACCGGCGCATCTATGAGGCGATCAAAGCCGGCGACCCACAAGCCGCGCGCCAGGCAATGATCGACGCGCTCAACCAACCCTTTGCAGTCATCGAAAAATTTTTGCAAGAGAAGCTTTCCGGTCAATGACCGGGAAATAATACCCATCCATTTACCGCACGCTCCATCGAGGTCACCTCGGCCCGGCCACGGGCAGACCCTGGAGCAGAAATGGAAATAGAAAATGAAGTACACACAACTTGGTCAAACATCTCTGCACGTCTCCACCCTCAGTTATGGCACCTGGCAGTTTGGCGGCGACTGGGGCAGTTTTGAAATGAAGGAAGCGCAGGCCGCCATCCGGCAAGCGCTCGATGTGGGAATCAACTTTTTCGATACCGCCCAGGCTTACGGTTTTGGCGTGTCGGAACGCGTGCTCGGCGAGGCACTCCGGCCCGAGCTGAAAAGCCAGCGCGATAAGATCGTCCTGGGCACCAAAGGCGGGCTGCGCATGCAAGACAACGATCTTCTGCGCGAACTCGAACCCCAAATGGCTACGCCTGGGCGTAGAGCAAAGCCTGCGCAACCTGGGCGTCGACTACATCGATCTCTACCAGGTACACTGGCCGGATGTCCACACCCCCTTCGCGGAGACGGCCGGCGCCCTGGAACAGCTCGTCCAGGAAGGCAAGATTCGCTACGTGGGCGTCTCGAACTACGACGCCAAGCAAATGCAGGAATTCGAGAAGACGAAGAAGATCGACACCTTGCAGCCGCCCTACCACCTGTTCCGGCGGGATATCGAAAAGGAGATTCTGCCCTATTGCCAGAGCCATGGAGTGGGTGTGCTGGTGTACGGCCCATTAGCCCACGGGCTGCTCGCCGGCGGGTATACGCCGCAGACGACCTTCGCAAGCGATGATTGGCGCAGCAAAAGCCCCGCTTTCCATGGGGAGCTCTTTGAGCGCAACCTGGGGGTCGTGGAGCGGCTGAAAAGCCTGGCCGAGCGGCAGGGGATCACGGTGGCGCAGTTGGCCCTGGCCTGGGTGCTCGCCAACCCGGCCGTGGATGTCGCCATCGTGGGGGCGCGCCGTCCTCAACAACTGGTACAAACCGCGCCGGCCGCCGACGTCCAGCTCTCCCCGGAGACTCTCGGCGAAATCGAGCAGATCATGCAAGCAGCGGTCCCTACAGGCGGGCCCTCGCCTGAAGGCATGCCGCCGGTTGTAGAGCAGAAGATATGAACAGCAACAGCGAGAAAATCATCCTGATTACCGGTGCGACCGATGGCCTCGGCAAGCGAGTGGCCCTCGACCTGGCGGCGGACGGGGCAACCGTTCTCCTGCACGGGCGCAGCCGGGAGAAGGGTGAAGCTACTCTTGAGGAAATCCGTAAAGCCACGGGCAGCCAGAAGCTCACCTACTACAACGCCGACTTCGCCTCGCTCGATGAAGTCCGGCGGCTCTCTGAGGAGATCCAGGCCGACCAGGGGCGCCTCGACGTGCTCGTCAATAACGCCGGCCTGGGGGCGGGATCACGCCGGCCTCAGCCTGAAAAGAGCGCGGAGGGTTACGAGCTACGCTTCGCCGTCAATTACCTGGCCCCCTTCCTCCTGACACACCGGCTGCTGCCCTTACTGCGCCAGTCGGCCCCGGCGCGCATCGTCAACGTCGCGTCGGTCGGTCAGCAGCCCATCGACTTCAACAATTTGATGCTGGAGGTGGGGTACGACGGGCTGAGAGCCTACCGGCAGAGCAAGCTTGCCCAGGTGATGTTCACCTTCGATCTCGCCGAGAAATTGAGCGGCAGCGGCGTTACCGTCAACTGCCTGCACCCCGCTTCTCTCATGAACACCAAGATGGTGTTCGAAACGGACTATTTCGGAGCTCCCATGACCACCATCGAAGAAGGGGCGCGGGCGGTGGAGTACCTCGCCACGTCGCCCGAGCTCGATGGCGTAACGGGCGAATACTTCGATGGGAAGCAACCCTCGCGCGCCAACCCGCAGGCCTACGATAAACAGGCGCGCTCACGCTTGTGGACGTTGAGCGAGCAACTGGTCAAACTTAAAGAAGCTGGTGACTGAATGAAGTAGTCACCTGGCGATGAATTGCAAAGTTGAGGAGGTAAATTCTAATGACGAATATGAAAACCGACGCATTAACTCGGCCAGCTTTGGCGAGCGGAACGTTCCGCATTGGCGGCGACCTGCCCGTGTCCCGGCTGGGTTACGGCGCGATGCGCATCACCGGCCCCGGCATCTGGGGGGAGCCACGCGACCGGGACGAGGCGATACGGGTGTTGCGCCGCGCCGTGGAGCTGGGCGTGACCTTCATCGATACCGCCAACTCCTACGGCCCCTACGTCAGCGAGGAATTGATCCGCGCGGCGCTCCACCCCTATCCCCACGATCTGGTGATTGCCACCAAGGCCGGACTGGTGCGCACCGGCCCGGACCAGTGGCATCCGCTCGGCCGGCCCGAGTATCTGCGCCAGGAGGCCGAGATGAGCCTGCGCCGGCTGGGCGTGGAGCGCATCGACTTGCTGCAACTGCACCGCATCGACCCGCAGGTGCCCCTGGCGGATCAGCTCGGCGTGCTGGTGGAGCTGCAACGCGAGGGAAAAATACGCCACATCGGACTCTCCAACGTCTCGGTAGCGCAGATCCTCGCGGCGCGCGAGATCGCCACGATCGTCAGCGTGCAGAACCGTTACAACCTGACCGACCGCAGCTCCGAAGCAGTGCTCGAGCTGTGTGAGAAGGAGAACCTGGGCTTCATTCCGTGGTTTCCCATGGCCACCGGAGCGCTGGCGCGCCCAGGCGGCGCGCTGGACAGCATCGCCGGGCAGCTCGGAGCCACCCCCGCCCAGCTCGCGCTGGCCTGGCTGCTGCGCCGCTCCCCGGTGATGCTGCCGATCCCCGGCACCGCCTCGGTGGCGCACCTGGAGGAAAACCTGGCTGCCGCCGCCCTCCAGCTCACCGACGAGCAATTCGAGGCACTGGCCAGGGCAGCCTGACCCGCGCACAAAACGTAAGATACCATAAGATACATCCCGCCTGAATGAGACGGGATGTATCTTGTGAACACCGGGAAAGGAAATCGTAATGACCAAGACTGTAATGATTACAGGCGCGACCGCGGGATTCGGCGCAGCGATGGCGCGGCGCTTTGCCGGGGCCGGCTGGCGTATCGTGGCTACGGGACGGCGCGCTGACCGCCTCCAGAACTCTCGTGGAGGAGTTCGGCGCAGGGACGGTAGCGGCTGCGCCCTTCGACATGCGGGATGCGGCCGCGATGGAGGCGGCCTTGAAGGCCCTCCCCGAAGCTTTCCAGGGGATCGACGTGCTGGTCAACAACGCCGGCCTCGCGCTGGGCACCGCCCCTGCCCCCCAGGCCAGGCTAGAGGACTGGCTGACGATGATCGAGACCAACGTCACCGGCCTGGTGACCCTCACTCACAGGCTCTTACCAGGCCTGATCGAGCGCAAAGGGGTAATCGTCAATCTGAGCTCGATCGCCGCCGACTACCCCTATCCGGGCGGCAACGTCTACGGCGCCACCAAGGCCTTCGTGCAGCAGCTCTCGCTCGGCTTGCGCAGCGACCTGCACGGCACGGGCGTCCGCGTAACCTCGATCGAGCCGGGCATGGCCGAGACCGAGTTTACCCTGGTGCGTACCGGTGGTAACCAGGCGGCTTCGGACGCCCTCTACCGGGGCTTCCAGCCCCTGACGGCTCAAGACATCGCCGAGACGGTGTTCTGGGTCGCCACCTTGCCTGCTCACGTCAACGTCAATCGTCTTGAGCTGATGCCGGTGAGCCAATCGTGGGCCGGTTTCCAGGTCTTTTCGGGATTCGGCTTTATAACGCTCGATGGAACCAGGGGCTGTCTCAAAAGGCTGAGCCGTGCCATCACCTGAAAAGCGTGGCACGGCTTTTCGACTTTTCCACAAGGCGCACCGGACTTACCGAACGGTGAGATAACGCCGGACAAGGCATTAACCGATCAGGCGGTATAAAATCCGGCTTGCAACCCAAATTTCTCGGGCTACTCTGCCGATCCCCCGGCAACCAGGGATTTAGCGCGTTCAATGGATTGCAGCGCCAGGTAACGTTCGCCGAACTGTTTGACCTTGTCCAATTCATTATCGAACTGGTCGTAATGGGTTTCCTCTTCGGTAACGAGCTGCTCGAAGATCTTCTTGCTGGCCGAAATCGGCATTGGCCGCGCACTCGTTGGCCCACAGGTTATAATCCCGGGCGCTTTCCTCTTCCATCTTTCGGGCCAGCTCCAGGATGGGGGCCACCTCGTGGATGGGAGCCACGTCACCGGAGCTCTTCATGACGACTTCGCCCTTCAAGAACAAGATCCGCTCGGCCAGGATCTCCACATGACCCATTTCCATAATCGCGGTACGCTTGAACAAGCCGGCTAACAGATCATAACCCTGGTCATCTAGGTGAAAATGGAAATACATATATTGATGGACAGCCGCCAGCTCATCACCCACTGCCCGGTTCAACAATTCGATGCTTTTTTCGTGCATGATTGCCCTCCGAATGTTTGAAGTAATTGGTTCCTATGGATAGATTATAACAAACTTGAGGTCTTGTAGACCAACCATCGGCAGTACGGGCATTTCCCGAACATCCTTGACAGCCAAAGAATTCTGATATAAACTGATATATACTATCATAGTTATCAATAAATAACACGGGCTTCCGCGGGGGCTTCTATGTACGTTGAAAAAGAGCTGGGTCCAGTAGAGATACATCAAGGGACTTTTGAGCGGGAGATGGGGATCGCTTACCGAATGATGCTCAAGTAAGGAGTAGATCGTGTCCATATCCGCCGAGAGGCAACAGAGGATTCTGGAGCTGCTACGGGAGCGGGAAACCCTCAGGATCCAGGATCTGGTGGAAGAGTTGAACATCTCGCCGATGACCGTGCATCGCGACCTGCGCCGCCTGGCCAACGCAGGTCTGGTGAACAAAGTTCACGGCGGGGTAACGCTGGCGCGCAGGCTGCCGGCCAATGGAGTCCTTTGGGACGGCTGCGCCTTGTGTGGCAAGCCGGTTTTTGCGCGCACGGCCTTCATTCTTCGCGGCGCCGGCGGCGAGAAGCTACCCGCCTGCTGCGCGCACTGCGGCCTGCTCCTGCTCTCCAGACGGCCGATCAGCGACATGGCCCTCACGACGGACTTCCTCTATGGCCAGATGGTCGGCGCGCAGCAGGCCGCTTACCTGGTCGAAAGCGGGGTGTCGTTGTGCTGCGCGCCGTCCCTATTGAGCTTTGCCAGCCGGGAAGACGCGCAACGCTTCCAGCAAGGCTTTGGCGGCCAGGTGATGGCCTCGGCGCAGGCCCAGCAATATTTGCAGGCGGTGATGGCATTGGACTCCGAGCTGCACCAGCCGGTGGAAAGGGGCTAATCGATGTCACGCATCCTTTGGATGAGGATTGGGATGGTCTTGTTGTTCCTGGCGGGCGCCGGCGCGCTCTACCAAATCATAGCGCCGCGCTTGCAGCCTCTGCCCGTGTATATGGCCTTGCCGCAGGTGACCCTGACCGATCAGGACGGACAAACCTTCGACTTGAATCAGACGCGTGGCAAGGTAGTCGTGCTCAGCCTTATCTATACGCACTGCCCGGATATCTGTCCGCTCACCACGGCCAAGATGAAGCAGATTCAAGACCGCCTTCAAAGCGCCGGATTGAGCCATCAGGTGCAACTGGTTACCTTCACAGTGGATCCCCAGCGCGACACCCCGCAGGTACTCAAGCGCTTCGCGGGGGTCTTCAACGTAGATCCGAGCAATTGGGTCTTCCTCACCGGCGCGTCCGATCAAATTCAAGTCCTGATAAAGACCCTGGGCCTGTACGTGGAGCGTGTCTATTACATCAACAATACCCCCGTGCCCGAGTCGGCGCTCCCTAACCCGGTAACGAGTACCGATTACCTGGTCAATCACACCGATCGCCTGTTCTTGATCGATCGCCAGGGCAACGTTCGCGCGCTTCAGCCCGGAAGCCGCACCGACGTGAATAACGCCATGCAGCTCATTCAACAACTCGTTCAGGAGCAAAAGGGAGGATAAAGATGATTCGCAGGTTCTTCAGCTTGTTGGTCACCTTGCTCGTGCTTACTGCCTGCGCGCCGTCTGCGCCGGCCGCTCCCCAGGTTCACGTGGAAAACGCCTGGGCGCGTCCCGCCGCTGCCGGCCCGCTGACCGCAGACAGCCCAACGCCGGAAATGGCCGGCATGCCCGCAACGCCGGGAAGCGCAACGCCGGAAATGCAGGGCATGCCCGCAATGCCGGGAAGCGATGCGACCGGCGCCGTGTATTTCGTGCTCGTGAACGATGGCGGTGAAGCGGATACGCTGGTCGGCGCCACCTCCGACGTGGCCAGCCAGGCGCAAGTGCACGAGACGCGCATCGAAGGGGACGTGGCGCAGATGGTGCCCGTGCCGCGCCTGGAGATTCCCGCGCATGGACGGGTCGAATTCACGCCAGGGGGCTATCACGTGATGCTGGTCGGGCTGACCCGGGATTTGAAGGTAGGCGAGACCTTCCAGCTCACCCTCCAGTTCGAAAAGAGCGGCGCCATCACCCTCGACGTACCGATTCAACTGGGACAATAAGAGTGACGCTTCCGGGCCTGTTCCTCCTCCTGTTGGCGTTCCTGGGAATCTATTTCCTCGCGATGGGCCGCTCGGCCGGCCCGCTGGCCCCTCCCCGGCAGCGCTGGCACCTGGCAAGCTTCACACTGGGGCTGCTGGCAGCCCTCGCCGTATTCATTCCGTCTCCAGATCTGTTTGGCCCCGAGCACCGCTTTACCGTGAGCATGGGGCAATTCTTGCTGGCGGTTGACCTGGGGCCGCTGTTGCTGTTTCTGGGCATCCCCACGGGGATGCTGAAGCCGCTCTTGCGTTGGGACGCACTGGGGCGCCGCCTGACCAGAACCCTTCTGGCCGGGCTGGTCAGCGCTGCCCTTCTCTTGAGCTGGTTTGTGCCGGTTTTATTCGAGGCTGCCTCGCGTGACCTGACCCTCTGGATTCTCAAGCAGGCGTTGTTTCTGCTTGCCGGGCTCATCTTGTGGTGGCCCGTGGCAGGGCCTCTGCCCACGTGGAGACCGGCTTATCCGGCGCAGATCCTGTATTTGTTCATCATGCGCATTCCCACCACCCTGCTGGGAAATCTTTATCACCTTCTCGAACGAATTGATCTATAGCTCGCGCTCCTTCGCCCTGGAGATTTGCGCGCCTTCTTCGCTGTCAGACCAGTTGGTCGGCGGGCTGATCATGTGGGCCGGGGGAGGATTGATCGTGCTCGCTGCTTTCTCGGTGGTATTCTTCCGCTGGTTTGGAGCCTCCAACGCGGCGGAAGCCAGTTGAAATGCGCACCATCTCGTCCGATGCGTGCATTACAGACGCGGATACTTCGGGAGGCGGGGATAGAAATCCAAGGGAGGATTCCAGCATGTTTTGGCGAAAGTTTCTCGTTCTGGCGCTGTTTAGCGCCGTGTTAGCCGCTTGTGGCGGGGGATCAAACGCGGGGGACGGCCCCACGGCCGCAGCGGTAGGCGACCCGACCGCCGGAGAAGCGTTGTTCAAGCAGGCCACCATTGGCGATGCGGCTCCCGGCTGCATCACCTGCCATTCGCTCGAAGCGGGCCAGGTCGTCGTCGGCCCCTCTCTGGCCGGGGTGGCCAGCCGGGCCGGAGAGCAGGTCGCCGGGCAAACCGCCGAAGAATACCTGCGCAATTCCATCCTCGATCCGAATGCGTTTATCGTCAAGGGATATTCAGTCAACGGGATGTACCAGGATTTCGGAGACGTGCTGACGGAACAACAGGTCAATGACCTGGTCGCGTATTTATTGACCCTGAAATAAGCCGCGCCGGTAGTTGCCGAAAAATGACAGGCCCGCGAAAAGACGCGCGGGCCTGAAACGATTCTCGGTTTCTGCTTGCCCCGTCCCCGTTTTTGTGATACAATGCCGAATATAACACATATTTATGTTATCATAACACAATAAACAACATCGAGCGGCCGCATGACAAGCGAAGATTCCCCATCCTCCGAAAGCTTTACTCAAACCGAGCGCCAGGCCTGGATCACGGCCCGTATCCTGGAGCAAGGATCGGTACAGGTAGACGAGCTCGCCGAGCAGTTCCAGGTCAGCCGCATGACGGTGCACCGCGACCTGGACGATCTCGAGCAGCAGGGGGTGTTGCGTAAAGTGCGGAATGGCGCTACCGCTCAGCCCTCCAGTCTATTCGAGAGCGATCTCCGCTATCGCCTCAACCAGCACCCCAAGCAGAAAGAAGCCATTTCACGCGCGATGCTCGCGTATATTGAGCCGGGGCAGGCGATCTTCCTCGACGAGGCCAGCACACTCCTGCCCCTGGTGCGCCTGTTGCCGGCGGTAGCCCCCCTCACAGTGATTACCAACTTTCTGCCCGTCCTGAACGAGCTCTCCGCCTGCAAGGGCATCCACCTGATTAGCTTGGGCGGTGAATATCTGCCCCGCTTTGCCACCTTTACCGGCCTGCTCACCGAGCGGGCAATGGCTTCGCTGCACGCGGACCTCTTTATCACCTCTACGACCGCCGCCTATGAGGGGGTTGCCTACCATCCCGACCAGCAGGTCGTGCGCGTGAAGAAGGCCATGATCGCCTGCTCTACCCGCCAGTTCCTGCTGATGGATCATAGCAAGTTCGGCAAGACGGCACTACACGAGGTCGCTCCGCTCAGCGCCTTCGAGCGGGTGGTGGTGGATGAAGGCCTGGAGCCGGAGCGGTTGAGACGCCTGGAGGCCATGGACGTGAAAATAGACATCGCCCCGTTAGAAGTCTGATCTTATCCCCTTATTCTTGAAAGGAAGAAGTCATGGAGACCACTCAAAAGCAGCGTTGGGATGAACTGGCAGAAATCTGCGGGACGGAGAACGTCCTGGTCACACAAGAGGAGCTCGATCTGCACAGCTACGACGTATGGCCGGCGACCGCCAAATGGAAGCTACAGGGCAAGCAGCCTTACCGGCCGGACGCGGTGGTTCGCCCTCTTTCCACCGAGCAGGTAAGCCGGCTACTGGCGTGGGCTACGCGCAACGCCGTGCCGGTTACCCCCTGGGGGTTAGGCTCCTCCGTCACCGGCGCGCCGCTGCCCCTCCACGGAGGCATCAGCCTTGACCTGTCCGGAATGAAGCGCGTCCTGGCCCTCGACCCCACCAATTTGCTGGTGCGGGTGCAGGCGGGCAAGCTGGGCCTCGAGCTCGAGCAACAGCTCAATAAGCGCGGTTTCACCCTCAACCATTCTCCGCAATCGCTGGACCGCTCCTCGGTAGGAGGCTGGGTATCCACGCGCGCGACCGGCCAGTTCTCCTCCCGCTGGGGCGGCATCGAAGATCTGGCGCTGGCCCTGACCGCCGTGCTGCCCACCGGCGAGGTCGTCGAGACGCCTCTGGCGCCCCGCGCCGCCGTGGGGCCTGACTTGCGGCACCTGTTCATGGGCGCCGAGGGCACCATGGGCGTGGTTACCGAAGTCGTTCTGAAGATCTTCCCCATCGCCGAGCAGCGCATCTTTCAGACGCTGGCCTTCCCCAGGGTTGAAGCGGGTCTGTCGGCCATGCGGCGCATCCTGCAAGCCGGCTTGCGTCCCTTCCTGGTGCGCTTGTACGACAGCGACGAAGCTCGCTACGCGCTAAAAGACCCGCGCTTCCCCAGCCCGGTTATGTTCCTGGGCTTCGAGGGAATACGGGCAGTGGCGGAGGCCGAATACGCTGCCGGACTGGAGATTTGCTTTCAGGAAGGCGCCACGATCATTGGGCCTGAGCCCGCCCTGGCGTGGATGGAGCGCCGTTTCGACTTTTCCACCATCGAGAACCTGCTGGCTACTCCAGGCGGCTTAGCCGAGACGATCGAAGTGGCCCACTTCTGGGACGGCATCTTCGAGACTTACCAAGCCCTCAAATCCGCCCTGGCGCCTTACGCGACCGAGGTGCTCGGCCACTTTTCCCACGTCTACCCCCAGGGCGTATCGCTGTATATCATCCTGCTCGGCCAGGCTCCTAACGACGCCATCGCCGAAGAGCGCATCATGAAAATTTGGGACGTATCGATGAAGATCTGCCTGGAGAAGGGCGCAGTAATCTCACACCACCACGGGGTGGGGATTGCCCGGCTGCCCTATATCCGCGCCCAGTTGGGCAGCGCCATGCTCCCCCTGGAGCGTATCAAGGCGGCCATCGATCCGTCCGGCATCATGAACCCCGGTAAACTTGGCTTGAACGGCTGACCGGCGAAGACCGCCGGCGGCCCGTTGAAAATTCAACCTTCTCTATTCTTGTTTCCCAGGAGATGATACGATGTCTGAAAAATACATTCTGGTTATCGACGAGGGGACGACCGGCACCCGAGCGCTGATCATCGATCGGATGAGCCGCATCAAAGGCCAGGCCTATACCGAGTTCACCCAGTACAACCCCGCTTCTGACCGGGTGGAGCACGACGCCGAAGAGATCTGGAGCGCCACGCTGCGCATGATCGGGGCCGCGATGCAAGACAGTGGGCTGTCCATCGGCGATATGGCCGCCATCGGCATCACCAACCAGCGGGCCACGACCGTGGTGTGGGATAAAGCCACCGGCCAACCCATCACCCCCGCCATCGTCTGGCAGGATACCCGCACCGCCGGGTTCATCGAGACCATCCGCGCGGAATGGGCCGAGAAGGCCTACGCCCACACCGGTTGGGCCTTGGCGCCGGTCTATTCCGCGCTCAGCCTGCACTGGATCCTGGAAAACGTTCCCGACGCCCGCCGGCGGGCCGAAGCCGGTGAGCTGGCCTTCGGCACCATCGACTCGTGGCTGATCTACAAGCTCACCGGCGGCGCGACGCACGCCATCGCCGCCAGCAACGCTTCCGTTACCGGCTCTTACGATTTGATCCACAACGAGTGGTACGCCGAATGGCTGGATTTCCTGGGCCTGCCGCTCTCCATGTTCCCCCAGGTGTGCGACGAATTCGGGGAACTTTTCGGGCTCACCGACCCCGCCGTGATCGGGGCTGCGGTGCCCATTACCGGCGCCATCGCCGACCAGCACGCCGCTCTCTTCGCCCAGCAGTGCGTTACCCCCGGCACGGTCAAGGTCACCCACGGCACCGGCACCTTCCTGGATATGAACATCGGCAGCCAGCCGGTCATCTCCCAGAACGGCCTGAATACCGTGATCGCCTGGCGCCGCAACGGGCAGACGATGTACGGCCTCGAAGGCTATGCGGCGGTGACCGGCTCAGCCGTGCAGTGGCTGCGGGACGGCGCCGGCATGATCGCGTCTTCCGCTGAAACCGAAGCCCTGGCGGCCAGCGTGCCGGACAACGGGGGCATCTATTTCGTGCCGGCCCTGACCGGTCTGTCCGCGCCTTACTGGGATTCCTTTGCGCGGGGCATGATCATCGGCATCACCCGCGGCACGAAGCGCGAGCACATCGTGCGCGCCACGCTGGAAGGCATCGTATACGCCACCAAGGATTTCCTGGAGACCATGCGGCGCGACGCCGGGGTAGAGATCAAGTCGATGAAGGTGGACGGCAGGGGCGGCCCGCAACAACTTCCTGATGCAGTTCCAGGCCGATATGCTCAACGCGGAAGTCGTGCGGCCCTCGGTCTCCGAGGCCACCAGCCTGGGCGCGGCCTACATGGCCGGCCTGGCCGTCGGCTATTGGGAAAGCCCAGAAGCCTGCTTCGCCGGGCAGGGCATCGACCGGGTCTTCACGCCGCAAATGCCGTCCGATCAGCGCGACCGGCTGTACGCCGAGTGGAGCGAAGCCGTCAAGCGCAGCATGGGTTGGGCCCGTCACTAAAGCCCTCAAGGGAACGACCATGATTAGAGCTTCTCTCTCGATCTGTCCGGCCACACCTTTGATCTGGTGGTGATCGGGGGCGGCGTCACGGGGGCCAGCGCCGCCCGCGAGGCCGCTTTGCGGGGATTATCGGTGGCGCTGCTGGAGAAAGAGGATTTTGCCTCGGGCACCAGCAGCCGCTCGACCAAGCTGCTGCACGGCGGCTTGCGCTACCTGGAGGCTTCGAATTCAAGCTGGTGCGCGAAGCCTGCCACGAGCGCGAGCTCATGCTGCGCCTGGCGCCGCACCTCGCCCACCCGCGCCCGTTTATCTACGTGCTCTACGACGGCTATCCGGAAAGCATGTTCGTGCTCAACGCGGGGCTGACCCTCTACGACGCGTTCTCCGGCAGCCCTCTCAAACGGCGGCACCGCATGCTCGGCGCTCGCCGCTTGCTCGAAGAAGAGCCCTACTTGAATCCCAAGGGGCTGAAGGGCGGCGGCTGGTACTACGATTTCCTGACCGACGACGCCCGCTTCACGCTGGATACGGTCAAAGCGGCCTGCGAAGCGGGCGCCCTGGCGGCCAATTACATGCGGGTGACCGGTTTCGTGCACGAGGCCGGGCGCATCCGTGGGGTACAGGTCTGCGACGAGCTGAGCGGCGCAAGCGGCGAAGTGCACGCCCGCCAGGTAATCAACACCGCCGGGGTGTGGGTAGATCAGGTGCGCTTCCTGGAACAAGGCGTAACAAACCGCATGTTGCGGCCGGCCAAGGGCGTTCACATCACCTTGCGCAAGAGCGATTTTCCCCTGCAACACGCCGTCTTCCTGCGCTCGCCCCGGGACCAGCGCGTGGTCTGGCCCATCCCGGCGCTGAACGAAGATTTGGTCTACATCGGCACGACCGACACCGATTATAATGGATCGCTGGACGACGTCGCCGCCACCGACGACGACATCGACTACCTGCTCGAGGTCGCTAACTTCACCCTTCCGGGCCGGAACCTGGGGCGCGAGCACGTGGTGGCGAGCTGGGCCGGTTTGCGCCCGTTGATCAAGCCGGAAGGCGACATGGCCGCCAGTGCGGTCTCGCGCGAGCACCAGATCTTCCTCAGCCCCGGCGGCCTGCTCAATATTGCCGGGGGCAAACTGACCACCGCGCGGGTCATGGGCCAGCAGGTCGTCCAGCGCGCCATCGATCTGCTGCGCAAGAACGAGGGCCTGGGCAACGTGCGGCCCTCCACCAGCCACCTGGCGCCGATCAGCGGCGGGAACCTAGAAACGATCGCCCTCGCCCGCCAGCAGTTGGCCGGGATGGAGCTGCCGCAAGCGGTGAGCGAGCGCTGGCTGGAGGTGTATGGCGGCAACGCCCGTTTCCTCGCCGAAATCGCGGGGCGAGAGCGGGCCAGCGCCGAGCCTTTCGGGGGGCCAACGACCTCCGCCAGCCAGAGCCTGCCCGCCCTGACCGCCGCCGAAGTGCGCTACGCGGTGCAAGCAGAAATGGCGTTCAGCCTGACCGATTTCTTCGCCAGGCGGGCCTCCATTTTCTACTGGACGGCGGATGGCGGGCTGAATATCGCCGGGCAAGTCGCCGCCGTGATGGGCGACCTGCTGGGCTGGCCCGTTGAAGTGCAGCAGCGCCAGGTGCAGGCGTATCGCGAGTGGGTCGAGGCCAACCGCGTCAACCCGCTCCCCGGCGCCTGATCTTGGATAGGAGGGAATTTGTCGCAACCTGTGATTTGCTTTGATTTGGACGGGCCCCTGGTCAACGAGCGCGGCGAGATCCACCCGCGTGACGTGGCGCTCCTCGCGCAGGCTAACCCGCCGGCCGTGTTCATCCCCTGCACGGGGCGGCTGCGGCCGGCGGTGCACAGCTTATTTGCGCGCCACGGGGTATCTCCCAACGCGCCGCTGCCCTTCCCGCTGGTTCTGCAAAACGGAGCCGCCCTCTATGGAGCGGGGGAAGCGCTTCTCAGCTTCCATGCTTTCTCGGATCAGATCCAGCGCTTTTTCACCGATCTGATCCTGGCTACCCCCGACGTTACTTTCATGATCTTCTCCGAGGACCAGGTCTACGTGCATTGGCCCACGGAATTCTCCTCCGCCCTGGTTCGCCGTTTCGACCTGGAGGCCCGGCCTTTCCACCCGCGAGAGAAGATTACTTTCAGCAAGGTGATGGCCCTGAGCGAGCACCCCGAGCGCCTGGCGGGCATCGCGCAGCGCGCCGACCGAGACGGTATCGAGCAATCCTACAGCCTGGAATTGGTGCTGGAGTTCACCCCCGCAGGCATCCACAAAGGCCGCGGGCTGCGTGAGCTGTTGCAGGTCATGGGCCTGTGGGGCAGCCCGCTGCTGGTAGCCGGCGACGGCGGCAACGATCTCAGCATGTTCGAGCTTACCCCGCACACCTTCACCCCGCAAACGGCCCCCGCCGACGTCCAGGCCCGCGCCTCCAAGGTGATCGATGTCGCCCAATCGGGTCTGCTCGAAGCGCTGCTGGCGGAAGCCCACGACCGATGATTAATGCTTAGCTTACCCGAGAAAATTCTGCTCACCGCCGCTATCGCCGTTTCTGCAGGGACTCTCTGCTTTGTGGCTCGTCGCATCGTCCAAATAATCGGTCGCGGTCGTGGCAGACCTGATTGGAAGCTCGCCAGAAAGAGGCTGGGAAGGGTTCTATCGCTGAAATTTGTTATCCTTGGGCCAACCTGGAAGATGCGATTCTGGACCAGCTTATTCCACGCGTTGGTTGCCTGGGGATTTATGGTTTATTTATGGGTCAACTGCGTAGATATCCTCCGGGCTTATGATTCCGCCTTTCAATTGACGGGGCTTGCCGGGAATTTATACCGGCTCCTGGCGGATCTTTCGAGCCTGGGGGTGCTGATTGGGATGCTGTATCTGGTGCTCCGCCGCTGGCTCATCCGGCCCGCGAGCCTGGACCTACGCGACGCCATCCTGATCCACCCCCAGGCGCGCGCCGGCATCCAGCGCGATTCGGCGGTGGTGGCAGGATTAATCAGCGTCCACGTGGCAGCGCGTTTTATGGGAGATGCGCTTGCGCCCGTCAACCAGGCAATGGCCCAATCGGGGCCGTATGGCCCGATCGCAACTCCTTTCGACGCCTGGCAACCGTTTACGTCGCTATTCGCGCGTTTATGGGTAAGTTTGCACCCCTCTTATGGGAGCTCGTTGTTCTTCGCGCATCTCTTTTTCTGGCTGTCGTTGGGCGCCCTCCTCATTTTTATCCCCTATTTCCTGGTTTCAAAACACGTCCATCTGATTTTCGCCCCGCTGAATTTCTTATTAAAGCCTGGCCGGCGCTACTGGGGCGAACTAAAAAAAATCGATTTGGAAGATGAGAGCGTCTCCCAGTTTGGGGCTACGCGCCTGGAAGACCTGGGCTGGGAGCAGCTCATGGACGCTTACGCCTGCGTCATGTGCTTCCGTTGCCAGGAAGTATGCCCTGCATATCAAACGGGCAAAGTCCTTTCGCCCGCCGCCCTGGAAATAAACAAGCGCTACTTCTTGAACGCGCAGGGCAGAGAATTCATTAAGGGGGAAAAGTCTGCGCAGCCGTTAACCCAATTCGTCCTTGCGCCCGAAGCGGTATGGGCCTGCACGGCCTGCGGCGCCTGCGAGGACAGTTGCCCCGTGGGCAATGAGCCCATGCACGATATCCTGGAAATTCGCCGGGCTTTGGTGCTGATGGAAGGCCAATACCCGAAAAAATTGCAGACCGCCTATCGGGGCATGGAGCGAGTCCATAACCCCTGGGGCGTTCCCGGCGATGAGCGCATGAGCTGGGCAGATGGGTTGGATATCCCCACCCTGGACGAGAATCCCCACCCGGATATTCTGTGGTGGGTGGGGTGCGCCCCCGCATTCGATCCAAATTCGCAAAGAGCGGCCCGGGCCTTCGCCAGAATCTTGAATGCGGCGGACGTAAATTACGCCGTGTTAGGAAATTTGGAGCAATGTACGGGCGATCTGGCGCGCCGCTCGGGCAAGGAAGATCTATTCTTCCAGCTTGCCGGCGCCAATATCGCCACGCTCAACGCGGTCAAGCCCAAACGCATCGTGACGATTTGCCCACATTGCCTGCACACGCTGAAAAACGAATACCGCGATCTGGGTGGGAATTATGTGGTCGTCCACCACACGCAATTGATCGGCGAGCTGATCTCGAATGGCAGGCTTCTCTTCGATAAACCTGGAGCAGAGGACCCTGAAAGAATTGCTTTTCACGATCCCTGTTATCTGAGCCGCTTCAACAGCATTACCGTTGAGCCGCGCCTGATTTTACGCCAATTGAACGCCGATCTGGTCGAATTGCCGCGCCATGGAAGCCGATCCTCCTGCTGCGGGGCAGGCGGCGCGCAAGTGTGGATCGATGAAGAAGCGGGCGCGGAACGAATCAATCGCTCGCGTTTTCGAGAAGCGCAAAAAGCCGGCGTAGATATCCTCGCCGTGGGGTGCCCATTTTGCCAGGTCCTGCTCAACGACGCCGCCCGCGACGCTTCGAGCGATATTCGCGTGCGGGACATCGCCGAGCTGGTGGTCGAGAGAATGGAAAAGAGCCTGGAGAAGGCATGAAGATCGTGGTGTGTGTAAAACAAGTGCCCGAATCGTCTGCGCCGGTCGCCGTAGAAGAGGGTAGCGTCACCTGGAAGGACGCGCCGTTGGTGGTAAACCCGTGGGACGAGTTTGCGATTGAGGCGGCCTTAACCCAAAAAGAACTTCAAGGGGGGAGCGTCACCGCCGTATGCGTGGGAGCCGAAAGCGCCCAAGAAGCTTTACGATACGCCCTGGCCATGGGCTGCGACGAGGCCGTGCTCATCAACGACCCGTTTCTCGAGCAAATCGATAGCCAGGCGCTCTCTTCTGTATTGGCTGCCGCCATCCGCAAAATCGGGGAGGTGGACCTGGTGATCCTGGGACGCCAGGCAATCGATACGGACATGGGGGTCACCGCGCCCCAGGTGGCGCGGCGGCTGCAATGGCCGGTGCTGACCTCGGTCTCGGAAATCCATTCGATCGACGAGGCGGCGCGGAAGATTCAAGTGGTGCGAACTTTCGAGGAAAGTCGCCAGCTCATCGAAAGCTCCCTCCCCCTGGTAGTCGGCGTTCTCAAGGATATCGGTGAGCCGCGCTATCCGTCTTTCATGGGAATTCGAAGATCTCAGAAGGCCGTGATAACCACCTGGTCGAAAAATGATCTTGGATTAGCGCCCATGGACCCCACCGTGACCGTGCTCGAAATCACAAGCCCGGCGCACCCGCCGGGAGTGGCCGAGAGGATCACCGGCGCTACGCCGGCGGAAATCGCCGAAAAGCTGGCGGAAAAGATCCTCGCGGAGCGAGTCTCATGAAAAGGGAGATGTGGGTCTACGTCGACCATTACCAGGGTCGCTTATCGCCGGCAAGCCTGGAAGCATTGGGCGCCGGGAAATTGCTGGCCGAAGCCTTGAACGGCCGCATCACCGCCCTGATTCTGGGTTTCGAGACCGACCGCCTGGTCGAAGAGATTTTCGGCTATGGCGCCGAGGACGTTTTTCTGGCCGACGACCCCCTCCTGCGAGATTATCGAGGCGAGCCTTACACCACCGTTTTGACCGACGCAGCCCGGGCTTCTCAGCCGCAGGTGATCTTATTTCCCGGGACATCACGCGGGCGCGAGCTGGCCGCCATGAGCGCTATCGATTTGCACACCGGCGTCCTGCCGGATGCCGTTCGAACTCGAAGCCCAGGGGGACAGAGTCATCGTCACCCGACCTGTTTATGGGGGCAGGGTTTTATCCCGCGTTATTTGCCAGGCTTCTCCCCCAATCATTACGGTGGGCAGAGGGTGCTTCAAACCTCCGGCGTACGATGCCGGCCATACGGGCAAACCGACGCGGATTCAAGTCAAAATCGATGAAAGCGAAATTCAAACCAGGATTTTAAGTCGAACGAATAACGAGCCGATGGATTTGACGGATGCCCCTGTGGTCGTCGCCGGTGGGCGTGGGATTGCCAATTATACCGTTTCCCTTCCGCCGCCCCATTTGGATAAAAAAGAAATGGAGATTTGGCGGGCGCAACAAGGCTTTAGATTATTATCCGGCCTTGCCGAGGTGCTAGGCGGCGCGGTCGGAGCGACCCGGGCCGCCGTCGACGCAAAGTTTGTCCCTTATGCGTGCCAAATAGGGCAAACCGGAAAGAGGGTATCCCCTGATTTATACATCGCTTGCGGTATCTCTGGCTCCATCCATCACTTAGCCGGGATGCGCTCAAGCAAGACGATCGTTGCCATCAATCCAGATGCGGACGCGCCCGTTTTCAAGTCGGCTCGTTACGCGGTGGTGGGAGACTTCAATGAAATCGTTCCTGCTCTAATCGAGGCGCTTAGAAGGCGCCAAGGGGGGCACCCGAAAGGCCCTTGTAAGAGCCGCACGTGACTTTCACCCTCCAGCCAACGCCCCTCTGCCGGGCGCGCACAAGAAAGCTGCCCGGACGGCGATCCGAGCAGCTTTTCTATGGGGCTTTGAAGCCTGTTCTATGATTTACCCTCTCCCCGCGGAGAAAGCCGGCGGACGAGAAGGGTCAACCTTCCTTCTTGGCGCTCTGTGCAAGGAGAGCCTGCTGCTGGCGGTAATACTTCATATACCGGATCGAATCTTCGTCTTTCCCCAGCAGCAAATCGACGGCCAGGATCACGCCGGTCATTTTGAGTGGATCCGTGATCGAACAAGTCACCCCGGCGCCAATCGCCAGGGCCAGGAAGGCCTGGTTTACCAGGGGACGATCCGGCAAACCGTGCGAGACATTGCTGGCGCCTACACTGAGATTGACCCCCAAGCGGGTCTGGATGAGCTGGATAGCCTTCAAGGTCAATAACCCGGCCTGGCTGTCGGCAGCTACGGCCATCGCCAGGGGGTCGATAATGACGTCCTCCTGAGAGATGCCCATTTCCACTGCCCGGTTGAGGATCTTTTCAGCTACCCTCAGGCGCGCTTCGGCGGTGGTCGGAATGCCGTTGTCGTCCACGATCAATCCAATCACCGCCGCCCGGTATTCCTTCGCCAGCGGGAGAATCCTTTGCAGGCGGCTTTCCTCGCCCGTCACCGAGTTGATCAAGGGCTTGCCAGGGGCCAGCGCCAACCCGGCTTCCAGTACCGCCGGGTCCGGAGAATCGATGCACAGGGGTACATCCACACTCTCGGACAGCAAGGGGATCACATCCTTCATAAGCGCAACAGCGTCTAGCTCAGGCAGCCCCACGTTGACATCCAGGACGCTCGCCCCCGCTTTTACCTGGGAGAGGGCCAATTCCTGAATATAGGTAAAATCTCGTTGGTGCAGGGCTTCCACCATTTTCTTGCGCCCGGTAGGATTGATCTTCTCGCCGATGATCACAAACGGTTTTTCGAGGCTGATCGTGACCGCTGTTTGTTTTCCGCGCAGCACAGTTTCCATGAACTTCTCCCGAGATCGATTGGTGGCCTGTCAGGCTCCGATGAGGGACTGGGCCAGGGTGGTGGCCCGGCTCGCGTCAGGAGAGTAACCGTCTGCGCCAATCTGGTCGGCGAAGGCCTGGTTGACCGGCGCCCCCCCGATCATCACTTTGACTCTCTGGCGCAGACCCGCCGCCTGCAAAGCCGCAATGGTCTTTTCCATCATGGGCATGGTAGTGGTCAATAGCGCCGATAAGGCGATGATGTCGGGCGATTGTTCCTGAACTACCGCGACAAATTTAGCCGGGTCCGCATCGGTGCCCAGATCCACCACCTCAAACCCGGAGCCTTCCAGCATCATCCCGACTGAGATTCTTGCCGATGTCGTGCAAGTCGCCCTTGACCGTACCGATCGCTACCTTGCCCGCCGCCTTGACATTGCTCTTCAGCAGCTCAGGCTTTAACACGGCTAAACCATTCTGCATGGCGCGGGCCGAAATGAGCATCTCGGGCACAAAGTAATCCCCATCTTCAAAGCGCTTTCCGACTTCCTTCATCGCAGCAATCATGCCGTCCGAAAGGATGGCGGCGGGGTCAATGCCTGCACTCAAGGCGGCTTGAATGGCCTGGGACGTCTCGGCCTTTTCGCCATTCAAAATGGCATCATAGATTGATTGCAGAAACTCATCCATTTTTTCCTGCTCCTTCAAGATCTGTTATCAAATTACATCCTACCCATCTCTATTTTTCCTGCTTCCAATTCCGTATTTTCCACCCGATAAAATTGTCTCAGCTTAAACTCTTGCAACGCTGACCGGATCGGTCACCGATTTACCGGAAATTTTACCAGCTTTTAGCACAGTCCAAATACCATAACCGGCAGCGCCAACTATCGCCGCGATGATCAATGAGCCAGCCCCGGAGATGGCAAACGCCCCGGCCAGCTTGAGGAGAGCCATGAGGGTATAAGTGGTGAAGAGAGCCGCCGAGGGGGGGTCTACGTGATTGTCGCCGTGAGCGGTGAACAGCATGGCATAGAATTCGCCCAGATAGACCGCCAAGAGCGCAAAAGCAACGCCCCACCAGATATCCCCACCGGCCGCCGCAATGACCAGCTCAGCCGACAAAGCCACGTGGTGCCAGACAGGAACTTTGACGCCAAATTGCAGGAGGATAAGGCCTACGGCCGCAAAACCGAACCAGAGGCCGGCCAGCCTGGGATCTTGAACGGTGGAGTAAGAAACGACCAGACCAAAACCCAGCCCGACCATCAGCAGCTGGCTGGGCTTGCTCATCCAGGGCAGCCAGGAGGCCGCTTCACTTGCTTTCCAGCGATTATCGCCAGGGCGAACCTTGCCAAAGATTCCGGTCTTCCCAAACACCAGGCGGGCGATGAGAGCATTCACCACAATAGACAAAGCAATCGCGTTCGTAAAACCGAGGCTGCCAATCGGAGGCAATTGGGAAAAAATCCACTGCAGCGCATAACCGAGGACGCCAAAGATGCCTCCCACCAGGAGCACATCCGGGCTGTTCAGTCCCAATAAGGCCGTGGCGATATCGCGTCCATTCGCCAATAAACCTTTCTTCTTGGCATAGATTGCGGCCGCGGCCCCACCGGCGAAGGAGATCTGCGGGCCGAGCAGTGGGCCCCAGGCGACCAGGTTGGTGAAATCAGGACTTCCGGTCGCCGCATTAATTCCGGCCCCCACGATAGCGGCCACGCCACACAGGATAAAGGCAGGCAAAGCGCCGAGCGCAGCGCCAAATATACCACCGCCAAAAGCTGCCACCAAGAACAAGATCGAGAAAGTCATTTTACCCTCCAGGTTTTATTGATTGAAATGGTTTGGTGTAGGATTTTATTGGATCGATGGGTGAGAGCTTCCCTTTCGTCGATAAACACCTCCTGAGCGTGGCGGTTTCCTCGTTCATCGCATGACGCGGAAAAAGTGCGTGAAGAGATTGACCTGGCTGCTAACACAGCAAAGCCGTGAAATGGGACATATTTTTTTCTTCGTGCAGAGGTCAGGCCGAGGAGTGTGGCCTTGTCGAGCTAAAGAATCGGATAGTAACCGAACTCTTCGACCGCATCGCGCATGGCGACCAGGTTCTCCGGGGGTACGTCACCCTGGACGTTATGCACCGGCGCGACGATGTATCCGCCGCCTGGCGCCAGCGCCTGAATATACCGGCGGGTATGCTGGCGCACTTCTTCCGGAGTGCCGAAGGGCATAACGTATTGGGCATCGATGCCGCCGTGGAAGGACATGCGGTCGCCAAAATCTCTTTTCAGGTCAAACGGATCCATGCCCTTGGCATTGGGCTGGATGGGGTCGAGGATATCCAGCCCCATCTCGATCCAATCCGGAATGAACGTGCGTACGCTTCCACAAGAATGGAGCATGATTTTCGCGTTGGGGTTCTTTTCAACCAGTTTTTGCTTGGCGAAGCCCCACAGCTCTTGCAAGTAAGGGCGCAACAAGCGGCGGAACATGGGCAAAGAAATGAGGGGAGCTTGCTGGGAACCTAAATCTTCCCCGCTCAAGCGCAGGATATCGACGTATTGCCCGGCAGCTTCGATGCCGACCGTATCCATACCCTTCTGGATTTCGAACAGCTTCCGAAAGAGCGCGTGCACGAATTCGGGGTTTTCTGCCAGGTCGGTGAAGAACTGCTCCATACCGCGCAGGTACCAGGCGGTTTCAAAGATCGCCCCGCCGAACTTCGCCAGGATGGCAAACTCGGTGTCGTCGTGAATGCTTTTCAGGTATTTTTCCAGCCCCTCTACCCGGCCCGGGTCGTAGGGGTCTGGCCAGGGATAGTCCTCCAGGTCTTTTACGGTGGCATCCTTGAGCGGATGGGAGGTCATCTCATAATAGTAGCCGCCATTGGGCAGAGGCACCTTACTCCATTCGATCCCCCATTCGTCGATGCGCTTATCCGGATCGCTGGATTTGGCAAAATGTGTTTTCTTGGGTGAGCCCAGGCGTAGCCAGAAGACGTCCAATCCAAATTTCTCGTTGACCAGGGGATGGATGGGTACGTCCGTCCAGTGGCCTACGGGCGGATTGTCATCCTCGATCTCGATGCCCAGGTATTTCTTTAGATTGTTGTAGGCATTGACCGTGATCGACATGCTGATCGGCACGCGATCCGGTTCGCGGTGAGACAGCGCGGTAATGACTTGTTCGCGTGAGCTCATAGTTTTCTTGTTCATTTTCTGCTCCCGATCCTTTGAAAGAAAGTGGTAATTAGCGCTAGAGACGGCCGGGAGCCGTCTCTAGCCAAAATGCCTTGTATTCTAGCCGTACTTGGCCTGGAAAGAAGCAATCTGTTTGTAAACGCCCGCGTCGGCGACAGCGTGATACAGGTTGCGATAGAGATCGTAAATCTCGTTATAGGTTTCGTGATTCTTCGGATTGGGCTCATATTGGGCCTCGATGCGCACCATCTTATCGATGCCTTCTTCGATGGAGGCAAACACGCCCGCGCCCACGCCGCCCAGGATCGCAGCGCCCAGCACCGTGGCTTCGCCTATGCCCAATTTGGAGACCGGCTTCCCGTAAATATCCGCCTGCATCTGGTTCCAGACCGGGGATTTGGTGCCGCCGCCGGTAATGCGCACTTCTTTAAGCTCCAGGCCCAGGTTCTCGAAGGCTTCCAACACTTCGCGGGTTTCCATGCTGATGCCCTCCATGACGGAGCGGGCCATGCAGCCGTAATCATGCGCCAAAGTCAGGCCGAAGAAGGATCCTTTTGCGTAGGGGTCCCAATTGGGAGCGCTAGCGCCGGCCAGGTAAGGAATATAGATCAGGCCTTTGGAACCGACCGGGGTCTTGGCAACCTGAAGGTTGAGCAGCTCGTAGGGGGAAATACCGGAATGGTTGCCGGCCGCCACTTCCAAAGCGGACAGCGTATCGCGGAACCAGCGGTAAGAAGCGCCGGCAGCGTTTTGCAGGCCCTCGCACTCCCATTTGCCGGGATAGGCGTGGGCCGAGCACGGCATCTTCATGGCGGGGTCTTTGCGCGGCTTGTCCATGAAGCACAGGCTGACGCCGGCCGTCCCCAGGGTCACCTCGCACAGGCCGTTGGAAATAATGCCCGCGCCAATGCCCGCGCACTGCTGGTCGCCGCCGCCGGTTACCAGCGGAGTGCCTTCGACCAGCCCGGTCAGCTCGGCCGCCTCGCGGCTCACGCGGCCCACCTGCCTGGCAGAGGGCACCAGATCCGGCAGCTTGTCCAACGTCAGGCCCGAAGCCGAGACAATGTCTTTGGACCACTGGAAGGTATCGATTTCCATCAGGCCCTGCAGTGAGCCGTTGGACCAATCCTCCGGGTAACCCTCCGCCCCTAAGCGGTGCAGGATAAACTCCTGGGTGAGCAGGAACTTGGCAGTCTTTTCGTAAATCTGAGGCTCGTTATTGCGGATCCACAGGATGGCCGGGTACGCCCAAACGGGAGCAATGGGCAGGCCGGTAATCTGAAAATATTTTTCCGCCCCAATATTGTCTTTGATCCAGTCGCATTCGCTCGTGCAACGGGCGTCCTGCCAGGAAATTGCCTTGCGCAGCGGGCGGCAATTGGCATCCACCGGCATCATGGTACAGCGTTGGGTGGACAGGCCCATGGCTGCGATGTCCTTTGGGTCGACTTCAGACTGCTTAATCGCCGCTTTCAAAGCCGCGCAGGAAGCTGCCAGGAGCATCTCCCCATCCTGGTCCACCCAACCCGGTTTGGGAAACTCGCATATATACTCTCGATAGTCTTCGCCGATGATATTTCCGGCCAGGTCGAATATCATTGCCTTGGTTCCGGTCGTTCCGTTGTCGATCCCACACAAATAGGTTGCCATGTTTTTTTGAACTCCTCATCTTCACGAGTTTTTCTAATCGGGCTGCTCGCCCGTTACACGACAAGTTGATCGATCCGATCCAAAACGTAATCCGGGTGGATCCCCCCTGGCCTTAATTCTTCGAGTTTCGTCGCCCCGGTCAAAACCAGCGCAGTCGCTATGCCGGCTTGCTTCCCCATCACGATGTCGGTTTCCAAACGATCACCAATGATCAGAACTTGATCAGAACGCAGACCGATCACCTCCAGAGCGGCTCCGGCCATGATGGAAGACGGCTTTCCGACCACCACTTCGGTCCTGGTATTGGTGCATGCCTCGACTGCGGCAATCACGGCCGCGGCGTCTGGCTGCCCTCCGCCATCCACAGGGCAAAAGCGGTCCGCGTTCGTGGCGATCAAATGAGCCCCGGCGCGAATAGCATCGAAAGCGATTTGAAGTTTCTCGTAATTGAAGGTGCGGTCAAAGCTGGCGATGACAAAATCGACCTGCTGTGGATCCCGAACGATTTCAAAACCGCCGGCGATCAATTCGGCGTGCAGGGGTTGCTCGCCAATCGGGAAAACCCGGCATCCGGGAGCGCGTTTTTGCAGATAATTCACCAATACGAAAGAAGAGTGAATCACGTCCTGGGGGTACACCGGGATGCCCAGACGGTTTAGCTTATTGGCAATCTGTTCGCGCGTGTAGGTGGGATTATTGGAGACGAAAGCGACCTTGCAGCCGGCCGCTCGCAAAGCCTCTATGGTGTAAGCAGCGCCCAGCAGTAAAGAGTTTCCCAGGTAGAGGGTTCCATCCAGGTCGAAGATATAACCCTGGTAAAGCCGGCTGGGATACTTCTGATCGAGCATAATACCCTTCTCTATGAAGCGATGATGATCTGGATGCCCAGGTTTTCGATATCCTGGCGGTAACATTCATCGAAGCCGCCATCCGTTACCAGAATATCAATTTTGTTGAGGGGGGCGGTAAGGCAGTCGGCCACGACGCCCAGCTTGCTCGAGTTCGGCCACGACGACGACCTGCCCGTGGGTGTGCTCGATCATGGCCCGGCACACTTCAGCTTCTTCCAGGTTCGGCGTGGTCAGGCCATATTGCAAGCTCACGCCGTCCACGCCGATGAAGCATTTGTGGGCGTAGAAATTTTGCAGCAATTGGATCGCCAGCAGGCCGGTAAACGAGTGCGATTGTTCCCGATAGCTTCCACCGGTCAAGACCAGGTCGATATCGGAAGATTGGCATTCGCTAATAGCCGAGGCGTTGCTGGTGATCACCCGGTTTTTTTTCCCGAAAAGCTGGCTGAAGATTTGCTGGGTAGTCGAGCCGCTACCGATGAAAACCGTCTCTTTAGGCTCAACCAGGGCCGCGGCGGCGGCTCCGATCTGCTGTTTCTCTTTGACGTGCGCCTGGTATTTGGCCGAAAATTGAGGCTCTGACCGCAGGCGATGACTTAAAAGCGCCCCGCCATAAGTCCGTTCTACCAGATGTTTCTTCTCTAATATTTCTAAGTCGCGGCGAATGGTGATTTCCGATACCCCTAATAATTCCCCCAGCTCGATAACGTGCACACTGCTCTTCTGGTTGAGAAGCTTCAAGATTTCGTTCTGTCGTTCAGTGGGCGTCAGTCGGAGCATCATATTGGAGCAATCCCGATTATTTAGTTACGACTTTGTTCGATTTATGTCATTTAATGATCGTTTATGAATTAATATATCATTTTTAAAGATCGATGTCAAGTACCAATTACCCGATCCTGGCAAGCTGCTGGCCGGACGCGTACGTCATGATGCCTTCCTCGCTGGCCTCCTTTCGACTCACTTCTCCAACCAGCTCGCCTTCGTGCATCACGTAAATCCGGTCGCTGATGCCCAGGATCTCCGGCAGCTCCGAGGAGACCATCAGCACGCCGACGCCCTGCTCCGCCAGCGCAATCATTAAATTGTGCACCTCGGCCTTGGCGCCCACGTCGATGCCACGCGTCGGCTCATCCACGATCAAGAGCTTGGGGTTCTTCGCCAGCCACTTGGCGATGACCACCTTTTGCTGGTTGCCGCCCGAAAGCGACATCGCCGGCGTGGTGATGGACGGGCAGCGAATGTCCAGCTTCTCCCGGTACATTTCGGCCAGGGAGGATTCTTTCCCGGCCGGATAAAGCTCAAGCGGGTCAAAGAGTGCAGGCTGGGCAAGGAAATATTGTTGCGGATGGACATCCCCAACACCAGGCCCTGGGATTTGCGCTCCTCGGGCACCAGGACGATGCCGGCCTCGATCGCGTCGGAGGGGGACGCGAAATGGCGCGAGAGACCCTCGAGGAGGATGGCGCCTTTTTCGGGCTTATCCGCGCCAAACAGGGTGCGCACGAATTCGGTGCGTCCGGAGCCTACCAGGCCGAACAGCCCTACGATCTCGCCGGCCTGAACTCGCATGGATACGTTCGAGAAGCCATTCCCGCAAAGATCCTTGACCTCAAGCAGCGGCCTCACTTCGGGCGCCTCTGGCCTGGCGTAACTGTGCTGCACGGCCCGCCCGACCATGTTGAGAATAATCTTCTCCTCATCCGTGGACGCTAAGTCTGTGGTAGCTACCCAGGCGCCGTCGCGCAGCACGGTGATGCGGTCTGCCGTCTGGAAGATCTCCACCAGCCGGTGGGTAATGAAGATGATGGCAATGCCGGACTCTTTGAGCGCGCGCATCACCTGGAACAAGGTGTCCGCTTCACTTTTGGTCAACGCAGCGGTAGGCTCGTCGAAAACGATCACTTTCGCCGACATCGAAAGAGCCTTGGCGATTTCCACCATCTGGCATTGGGCAGGGGACAGCGTTTTTACCAAAGATCGCGGAGAAATATTGGCGTTGAACCGCTTCAAGACTTCCCCGGTGCTTTGATAGAGCCGTTTCCATTTGACGAACGGGCCAGCGGTAGGCAAACGGCCGCAAAAAATGTTTTCGGCGACGCTGATTTCCTTGCTCAGGCTGGATTCCTGGTAGATCATGACGATGCCCAGGCCCAATGCAGTCGGCCGGGTTTTTGATCTCCACTTCGTCCCCATCCATCAAAATCTTGCCGGCGTCGCGTTGGTAAGCGCCGCTGAGGATCTTCATGAGCGTGCTCTTGCCGGCTCCATTTTCGCCCACCAGGGCGTGAATCTCACCCCCGCGCACCTGCAAAGAGACGTCGTTTAGCGCCTGCACCCCGGGGAACGATTTATAGATTCCCTGCATTTCCAACCGATAAGGCGAAGAAGTCTCATCCATAATCTATCCTTTCCGTCCCTAGCGTGACTTTCGCCCGAATTGATCCATCAAAATAGCGAACAAGATGATCAGCCCCTTCACCACGTATTGAAAGTATGGGTTGACATGCAGGAGGTTCAAGCCGTTGCTGATCATGCCCAGGATGAGCACGCCTGCCAGCGTTCCGGAGACCGTGCCCGCCCCGCCGCTCATGCTGGCGCCGCCGATCAGCACTGCACCGACCGCCGAGAATTCATCGCCCACCCCGGCGGTGGGTTGAGCGGAAGCCACACGGCCGATCAGCACCAGACCCGCCAGAGCGGACAAGAGGGCCGAGATCACATAGGCCGTGATGATGCGGCGATTGGCCGGGATACCCGAAAGACGAGCCGCTTCCTGGTTCCCGCCGATGGCGTATAGCTCACGGCCAAAGGCTGTATAACGTAAAACGATGTGAATGATCACCATCATGACGATAGCGACGATCACCAGCATGGGGATGCCGGCCACGTCGGCGTTTCCCAGGAAGCGCATTTGGCTGGGGAAGCCGATCACCGGGCGCCCGTTCGTGTAGAGCAGGGTCAGCCCCTGGGCGATCATCATCATCGCCAGGGTGACGATCACATCAAGAGATTTCCCGCGGGTGAC
Organism: uncultured Chloroflexia bacterium; assembly: GCA_963702935.1. Lineage (GTDB taxonomy): Bacteria > Chloroflexota > Anaerolineae > Anaerolineales > Anaerolineaceae > DAOTWA01. The sequence goes on along the minus strand of OY969772.1, from coordinate 3,287,075 downwards.
CAGGAAACCGTTGATCAGCCCCCATGCGACCGCTACGCTGAAGCCCATCAGAAGCGCCGGGACGACTCCGAACTGGATCGACCATCCGGCGAAGAGCGCACCGGTCAGACCGGAAAACGCCCCAACGGTCAGATCGATTTTCCCGGTGGTCACGGCCGTCAACATGCCGACCGAGATGAGCTCAAGGGTTGCCACCTGGCTGAGCACGTTGGATAGATTCCGAAAGGTAAAGAACCGGTTTGACAGCAAGGAGAGGGTCAGAGCGAAAACGATCAGGATCAGGTAAATTCCAAAGCGCTCCCAGATCATCCAATAAGAGGTCCGCCCAGCAACGTGATACCCGGTCGGCGTCCTGCCAGTTTCCATTTTCTCAGACGTCATCATAAGCTTCCTTTCTCATCAGGTGTTCTCGTTCTATCGCCAGAATAATCAAGCCCGAATCGTGTGATCGTGAGTGCAATCAAGGCAGACTTTATTCCACTCAAAATAACCCGATCTTGGTAGATTATCCACCGGCATGGTAAGATTGTGGCTGGGGGAAGGGGCAAGGGCAACTTGCCCTGGAAGGTATTTGCTGCCCTGCCTCTTCCCTGCATACTCCTGACGTAATTACTGCAGGAATTGGTCGATATTATCCTTGGTGACGAAGGTCATATCGGTGCTGATGGCCTTCTCGACGGTCTTGCCGTTGTGCATGTCCACCACGGCCTGCCCGGCGATCTGGCCCAACTGATCGGAGTACAGCTCCCAACTGGCGGTCAACTGGCCGGCCTTGATCGATTCAGGCCCGCCGCCGTACATCCCCATCCCGATAGTGATCACCTGGTCGAGCTTGCCGGCCTTATCCAGAGCCTGCACCGCGCCCATGATGATCGCGTCGGCGTGCGCCCAGATGCACTTCACGTTGGGGTCAGCCGAGAGCATATCTTCGGTGGCCGCCAGAGCCTGGGTAGTGTCCCAGTCCGTGGGCTTGTCGAAGACGACTTTCATGTCGGGGTATTTGGCGATGGCGTCGTTGAAGCCCTGGGCGCGCTCGCGAGCCACCGAAGTGCCCGCCTGGCCCTCCAACTGGGCCACGTCACCCTTGCCACCCATCTTCTCCGCGCAGTATTGCCCGGCGTCGTACCCGGCTTTGTAGTTGTCGAAGCCCACGTGCGCGGCCACGTCTCCGCCGCCCGCCTTGCGGTCGATGGTGACCACCGGAACGTTGGCCTTGTTGGCCGCTTCGATGGCCGGCACGATCCCGGCTTCGTCCACAGGGTTCACTACCAGAAAGTCGATCTTCTGGGTCAGCAGGTCTTCGATGTCGGCGACCCGCTTCTCGATCTTGTTCTGCGAGTCGACGATGATCACCTTGCCGCCGGCTGCCTCGATGGTCTTCTTGACGCTCTCACTCCAGCCGATCTGCAGGTCGTCGATCAGGCCCGCCGCCGAGTAGCCCACCGTAAAGGGCTGCGGGTTGGCGGCGACGGGAGTGGACGTGGCCGGCTGCAAGAACTGGTCGATGTTATCCTTGGTGACGAAGGTCATGTTGGTGCTGATGGCCTTCTCGACGGTCTTGCCGTTGTGCATGTCTACCACAGCCTGCCCGGCGATCTGGCCCAACTGATCGGAGTACAGCTCCCAACTGGCGGTCAACTGGCCGGCCTTGATCGATTCAGGCCCGCCGCCGTACATTCCCATCCCGATGGTGATCACCTGGTCGAGCTTGCCGGCCTTGTCCAGAGCCTGCACCGCGCCCATGATGATCGCGTCGGCGTGCGCCCAGATGCACTTCACGTTGGGGTCAGCCGAGAGCATATCTTCGGTAGCCGCCAGAGCCTGGGTGGTGTCCCAGTCCGTGGGCTTGTCGAAGACGACTTTCATGTCGGGGTATTTAGCGATGGCGTCGTTGAAGCCCTGGGCGCGCTCGCGAGCTACCGAGGTGCCCGCCTGGCCCTCCAACTGGGCCACGTCGCCCTTGCCGCCCATCTTCTCCGCGCAGTATTGCCCGGCGTCGTACCCGGCTTTGTAGTTGTCGAAGCCCACGTGCGCGGCCACGTCTCCGCCACCCGCCTTGCGGTCGATGGTGACCACCGGCACGTTGGCTTTGTTGGCCGCTTCGATGGCCGGCACGATCCCGGCTTCGTCCACGGGGTTCACCACCAGAAAGTCGATCTTCTGGGTCAGCAGGTCTTCGATATCGGCGACCTGCTTCTCGATCTTGTTCTGCGAGTCGACGATGATCACCTTGCCGCCGGCCGCCTCGATGGTCTTCTTGACGCTCTCACTCCAGCCGATCTGCAAATCGTCGATCAATCCCGCCGCCGAATAACCTACCGTAAAGGTCTTGGAAACGGCGTTGGGGCTGGCCGGGGCCTGGGTGGCAGGGGCAGCCGCAGCCGGCTGGGTTGGCACCGGGGGTGGGGTAGGAGCCTGGCAGGCTGAGAGCAGCATGGCCAGGGCCAGGAGCGAAATCAGTACAACCTTACTGGACATCTTCATTTCATCCTCCGTTCGAGCTGAATGGTTGCTAGCGCTTTAATTCCACGGTAGAGACCTACAGGGTAGAATCCGTGCTTTTCTATTCTTGGCCACCTCCTTCGATCCGATCTGGGGATGGATGGCTATTCCCAGTTTGGATACTTTTCCAATGCTGCGCGCGCCTCGGTCAGGAAGGCAAAAGCGGCGGGGTTTTGAACGAAAGAGCTCCATACCGGCTGGCCGGGAAAATCCGGAGCGAAATAAGTGCCGTCGAGCGAGGACAACCAGGTGATCTGGGGATGCTCGCGATAGGCCGGGTTGGGCGCCAGGGTTGGGCTTCCGTCTTGCCCGGAGAGAAGGTAGTAAGCCAGGCCGTGCCGTTCGCGCGTCATACCGTAATCGGCTTTGAACTCTTTGCCATACAGCCCGGCCATCAGGGCAGGCTCGCCGGTGGGGTTGACCAGGCAGTGAGCGTAATTGGGTGGGATAGTGATGACGAAGCCCGGCGTCATCTCTACTACCACGAAATCCATGATCTTCTGCGGGCTTACGCCGGCGCGGCGCTGCAATACCAGGAGCAGCTTGCCGTAAAGCTGGGTATAAACCTCCGGATACCCCAGGATCGTGCCGGGGATGGGGGGGTGGTAGTGGCCGGTAGTTTTCACAAATTCCCGGCCAATCTGGCAAGGGGGAAGCAGAACCAGGCTATAGATGAGGTGATAGCGGTCGAGAGCCGCCTGGATGCTCCCCGGGGCGCTTTCCAGGATATCCATCATATAAACCGGCTCTTCCGGGCCGACCTGGTCGGGAAAACACAGCACGTCCTTCACGTCGCTGCCGTGGCGCGTCGTGCGCTTGAAGGCGAAGCTCTCTCCCGGTTGCACCTGGAGCGTCTTCGGATCGAAATGCAGGGGAAAACCGGCATACTGGGTCAAATCTTCCATAGAGTTATGCTCTCCTAAGGGTTGACACGGATATCGTTGAACACCATAGCTGCTGCGCCGAACATCCCGGAAAGATCTCCCAGGGCGGCAGGAACTACCTCGACCTCGCGATTCTTGGGCGGAAAGGCGCGCTGGCGGATCACCCGCCGGGCCGGCTCGAGCAGCAGGTCGCCGGCCAGGGCGATGCCCCCGCCGACGACCACCCGGCTGGGCGAGACGATGTCCACCAGGTTCGTCAGGCCAATCCCCAACTGGTGGCCGGCGAGGGCGAAGACTTGCATGGCCGCCTGGTCGCCTTGTTGAGCCGCCTCGCAGACCAGCTTGGGACTCAGGCCCTGCGGATGCTCGCTCGCCACGCGCGCTAACTGGCTCTGCGGATACTCCCGGATCGCCTCCAGGGCGCTGGTGATGATGCCCTGTTTGGCGGCGAACGTTTCCAGGCAGCCATGATTCCCGCAGCCCGTACACACCCGCGGGCTGGTCTCGTCGACGATCGTGTGGCCGACTCCGCCGGCCCAGCCCAGACCGCCGATCATGTATTGGCGGTTCGAGATGATGCCCGCGCCGATGCCGGTAGAAACGGTGATGTAGACGAAATCATCGATGCCCTTACCGGCGCCGTAGTAAGCTTCGCCCAGGGTGGGGGCGGGCGTATCCAGCGCGAAGTAATAAGGCAGCCTTAGATCCTGCTCCAGGCGGGATTTCAGGTCGTAGCCGATCCATTCGTGAGACAGGTGCGCGGTGGCGGTGACGTATCCACCGGCGGTGATGAAAGCGGCGATGGAGATACCCATCCCCATAAGCTGTTCGATCTGGATACCCGCTTCCCGGCAAAGCTGTTGTAATTGAAGCAGTTGCTGGACCGTGAATTCCGGGCTGGATTTTGCCGGCGTATCGATGCGTTTCAGGGCAAGAATTTCACCGTTGGCAGTGATGATCCCTGATTTGATGTGAGTGCCGCCAATGTCCACGGCCAGTGCGAGCCGGTTCGAGTCCATGCCATTATCTCCACGGATTCCGTTCGATTTGCGTGACCGCGAGCAGGCCTGCTACCTTCTCCAGGCTAAAAAAGCCGCAGCCCAGCTCCAAAAAATTCGCCGCGGCGGCCGCCGATGCAAAGGCCGTGGCCTTATCTAAAGGCTCGCCTCGTCCCAGGGCGAGGAGCATGGCGGCCAGGAAGGTATCCCCTGAGCCGGCGCTGCTGACTACCTTTTCAACCGGCGTGACCGCGTGCACGACCTGCCCTTCAGGAGAGAAAACGAAAGCGCCCTGCTTCCCATCGGTGACCACCAGAAGCTCCACCCCATTCTTGCGCAGCTCCCGGTAAACCGCCTGGATCGCCGGCCAGGAGGAAGACTGGCTGCCCGGCAGGAAGACCGACTGGAATTCCTGCCGGTTGACCTTGATCATCCACGGCCCGGCCTCAGCCGCTCGCTGCAAAGCTAAACCGGAGCTGTCGACACAAACTTTGGAGCCGCCCCCCTTCAATTGCCGGATCAGGTCTCCATAAAAGTCTGGCGGAAATCCTCCCGGCAGGCTGCCTACCAGGGCAGTAAAGGGAGCGTCGGTGAAGTGAGTCCAGAATGCGCTGGGCGAAAGCCCGGATGGTTTGGGGGTCAGCCTGGTCGCCATTTTCCAGGACGACGGTCGTATCCTCCTGGCGCGCGACGTGGACTGTGTTGCAACGCCGGCTTTCTCCCGCGCCGCACACCAGGTCGTGCGCGATGCCCTCGCGGTCGAGCTCGGCAAGGATGAACTGGCCCGCGTTTCCGGCGACGATCCCCGCACACAAGGCCAGCCCCCCCAGGTTCTGAAGAGCGCGAGCGGCGTTGAAGCCCTTTCCGCCGGCCGTGTGGAAAGCCCGCAAAGCTTTGTTGACCTTCCCGATCTCGAGGCTGGCGAGCTCATAATAGGAATCAATGGCGCTGTTTGGGGCGGCAATGAAGAGATCGTATGGATACATCAATCGCTCGTTGGGATGGCCTTTTCGTCGCTGATCAGCTGGCCGTAGCTGCCCCATATCCAGCAAGATATTGGAGAGAATGGCCGTGGCGTTGTCCTCGATACGCTCGAACAAATCGTACGCGTCGTCCAGATTGGGGGCGACCACCAGCACCCCGTGGTAGGGATATAAAACTCCATGCCCATGCTTCGAAAGCTCTCGCCCTTCTGGCGGAAAGATTTCGACGATCGCATCGCCAAATTCGGGGCTGTCCACTTTCAAATTGCGCGGCAGAACCGGGATTTCGCCGTACTTCTTCATTGCGTCCAGAAAGGGCGGCATGGGAATGTTCCGGCAGGCAAAGGCGGTGGCGAAACGCGGATGGGCATGGATGGCCGCGCCGACGAAATCGAAACCCTGGTACATCTTCAGATGGGTCGGCCAGCTCTGGCTGAACTTGCCTTCTCCCTCGAGGATCTTGCCGTCGAACGTCGACAGCAGGAGGTCATCGGCTGTCATGCGCAGTCGATTGCGCTTGGCATTTCCGTTGATGGATATATACAGGGTATTCTCAGATGCGCGGGCGCTAAAATTACTGCCGGCGGCATTGGTGAGGTGGCGGTCATAAACCAGGCGGCAAATTTCCAATAACTCTCTGCGTTTTGCGGTGTACATTATTTATCTCCCGTAAGATAAGGTGCGGTAGAGCGTCTTTCAATCAATGTGGTAGCGAGGACAAACTCGCGGGGACCGGCGGTGTATTTTTGCTCGATGCGCTCGACGATGCGTTGTACCGCCAGGGCGCCTGCTTCTTGCTTGGGCTGCGAGATGGTGGTGAGGGGCGGCTCGGAATAACGCGCCAGGATAATGTCATCGAAGCCGACTACGTTCACGTCCATCGGAATGCGCAAGCCGGCATCCCGTAAGGCGCGCATGGCGCCAATCGCCATCGCGTCGTTCGTCGAGAAAATCGCGCTAAATTTCTTGCCGCTGTTTAACAAGGCCCTGGTCGCGGATTCCCCGCCGTTGATGCGGTTATTGCCTTGAGGCATGAGCTCGGTAACACAGGGAAGCCCGGCCTCCCGCATGGCTCTTCGATAGCCCTCTACGCGCTGCCCGCTGGGGGTCTCTGAGGACAAGGGACGGATGCAGGCAATCTGGGTATGCCCGAGGCCGATCAGGTAGCGAGTGGCGCGATAGCCGGCGTCCAGATTGTCGATCCGGATGGTGTCTACGTTCAGGTCACCCGCTTCCCGGTAAAACACCGCGACCGGGATACCCAAATCAACCAGGCGCTGGACCGGCCCGATGGATAGCGTGGTCGGGGCGAAAATCACGCCGTCTGCGCGTTTGGAGAGCAGAAGGTCGATATAGGCTTGCTCCCGTTCGAGCATGGCATTGGAATTGCACAGGATGACGCTGAAGCCGGCCTCGAAACCGGCGTCTTCCACACCCTTGGCGATTTCGGCAAAAAATGGGTTGGAATTGTCCGGCACGATCAGCCCGATGGTCGAAGTTCGCTTGGACTTCAAGCTTCTGGCGTTATTATCGGGGTAATAGCCGATCTCCTGGATGGCGGCGGTGACCCGGCTCGTCAGGTCTGGGCTCACCACCCGGCTCTTATTGATCACGTACGAGACTGTCGCGATCGACACGCCGGCTTTTTTAGCAATATCTTTAATCGTCACTTTGCTCATAGGAATTCCTGTTAAACGTTTAGCTAAACGTTTAACAGGATGATAGCGCGGGAAAATGCTTTTGTCAAGACTTGAATGGGAGAAAGTGACATTCGTCCTGTTCGCGGCAGGGGGTCATTCCCAGGCTGGCGCGCAGATGCGTTCCAACGGGCCCGACGCTTGGATCGATCGCCTGACGATTTCCCGGGTCTTCTAGCGAACCCCCTGCTCGTCGCTCAGCAGCCGGACTTATCCTTCGGTTTCTGCGTCCGGGGCGCGATCAAAAGATCATCACCGCGAGTGGATAGCTGCCAATCCTTGTATCGGTGGATTTCCCCGCTAAGGATCAGCTTGCTCAGGGGTACCTGCACCAACCTCTCGACCGTGCGGCGTAGCTCTCTAGCGCCGTACTTCGGATTGTACCCGGCGCGAGCCAGGATTATTTCAGCTTCTTCGGTAGCATCCAGAGTCGCCTGGCACTGTTTTTGAAGATTCCGGTTGATTTCCGCCAGCATTGGCTTCAAGATCTTTCTGACGTCGCTCTCATCTAACGAGCGGAAGGTAATTTGCTCATCGATCCGGTTGATAAATTCGGCCCGGAAGAGCCTTCGTACGCTTTCGTCCACTGCCTTACCGGTCTGCTCTGAGCCCATGAAGCCAAACGCGGCGTGTTTATCTGCTCTGAGATTGGAGGTCATCACAAAGATAGCGTTATGCGCGTCGGCAGTGCGCCCCTTGGCGTCCGTAAGGCGGCCATCATCGAAAACCTGAAGGAATAAGTCAAAGACGCGCGGGTGGGCCTTTTCAATCTCGTCGAGCAGGACGATCGAATAGGGCTTGCTGCGCAGCGCCCCGGTGAGCAGGCCCTCTTCTTCGTGGCCGACGTAACCGGGGGGCGAGCCGATCAGCTTGGCCGCGCTGTGCTCCTCCATGTACTCCGACATATCCAGGCGGATCATCTGGGAGGCGCTGCCGAACAAAAACTCGGCCAGTAAGCGCGTCATTTCTGTCTTGCCGACCCCGGTAGGGCCCAGGAACAGGAAGACCGCCAGAGGGCCTTTCCGCCTGACCAGCCCGGCGTGGGCCATGAGCAGGCGCCGGCAGACGCTTTCCACCGCCTCATCCTGGCCGACGATGCGCTTTTTCAAGAATGTCTCAAGGTCGAGCAAGCGGGAGCTATCCAAACCCTCCAGGTGGCCGGTGATGACTTCCAGGGGCACGCCAATCTTCTCGGACAGCACCCGGGCGATGGTAAGGGCGTCGATTGCGCCACCCGGCTCGTCCCCCTCCAGGGCCTCGGTCGCTGCGGGCGGCTGGCCGCCGGGGCGCATGCTGAGCACCGGGATGCGGGTGCGCGCCCCGGCTTTATCCACCAGGTCGATGGCCTTGTCAGGGAGCTGGTGATCGCCGTCGAAGCGGATGGAAAGGTCTACCGCCGCCTGCAGGGCGCTGTCGGTAATGTGCACCCGGTGGTGCTCTTCCCATTTCCCTCGCAGGCCCTTGAGAATCTCCAAAGCCTCCTGGGGAGTAGGCTCATCGATGATGATCTTCTCAAAGCGCCTCTCCAGGGCCGAGTCCGCTTCGATGTAGCGGCGGTATTCGGAGATCGTCGTGGCGCCGATGCAGCGCAGGTCACCGCGCGCCAGGGCCGGCTTCATCAGGTTGGCGGCGTCCATGCTGCCCTCCGCTTTGCCGGCGCCCACCACGGTATGGATTTCATCGACGAAGAGGATCACTTCGGGATGGGCGCGCACTTCGTCGAGCAGGCGCGTGAGGCGTTCTTCGAACTCGCCGCGGAACTTGGTGCCCCCCACTAAGGCCCCCATGTTGAGCTCGACGATGCGCTTTCCCCCCAGGATCTGTGAGTCCTTGCCTTCGGCGGCGCGCACGGCCAGGGCTTCGACCACAGCCGTCTTGCCCACCCCGGCCTCCCCCACCAGGACCGGGTTATTTTTCGAGCGGCGGGCCAGGGTCTGGATGATCTGCAACAGTTCCGGCCGGCGGCCGATGAACGGGCCCAGCTTGCCCTCCCGGGCGGCCTGGGTCAGATCGCGTCCATAGCGATCCAGGTAATGGGTGCCTTCCTGGGCATCCTGGGGCGCGCCGGGCTGCACCCGCACAGGCTCACCGTCTGCCGGCGCAGGGGCAGGGAGCTTGCTCCTGGCGCGTCCCAGCAACGCGTCGGGCTTGACCCCGGCTTCTTCCAGGGCAGAGGAGAGGGCTGCCGAGGGCTGCTCGAGGATGGCCACCAGGAGGTGGAGACAGGTAATCTCGCTACCCACTCCACCCAGCTCACCGGCGCGCTGGAAGATCTGTTTGCAAGCCGGGCTGCGATGAACGATTTTCTCGGCGCTCGGGGCTTTCCCTTTCCCAAGCTTCTGGCGCACAGAGCGCCGCAGCGAAGTCGGATCGAGCTCGAACGCCCCCAGGACATCCTCAACGGCTGCAGTTTCTGCCTGGAGCGGCTTTTTAAGGTCATTCGACGCATCCGTCAGGTGGACCTTCTCCAGGCTGCAGATGCCCATCAGGAGATGCTCCGCTTCAATCAGAGGATATTTGCCAGCATACGCTTCCTGGGCAGATAGCTGCCAGGCAGCAGAGGCCGCGCAGGATAGTTCGCTCATATTTCTTCCCTGGGATAAGTGTCTTCCCCAACCGGCTATTTTCCACCCAACGTCCGAACACGCTGCCGGGCGGTCTCGATCTTATCTGCATATTGCGGAGTGGCAATCGAAAGAAATTGCTGATAGGAGCGGACGGCCTCTTTGGGTAGATTGTTATAATCCTCAGCGCTCGCCTTGATGAACCAGGCATCGACCTGGCATGGGTCCAGCTCGATTACCTTACTGGAACACTCGATTGCCTCTTGGAACCGAAACAACAAGAAGAAGCATTGTGCTTTATTGCTCCACGCATACAAGAGCTGAGGATCGAGGGCAAGCGCTTTGTCAGAATACGAGATCGATGCTTCAAATTGTCTCAGGAGCTTGGCACAGATCCCCTTGTTATTGAATGCCATGACATTTTGAGGATCCAGCTCGAGGACCCTGTCAAAGCACTGAAGCGCTTCTTCACCAGGCTTGAACTTGACCAGACAATTGCCTTTGTTGAACCAGGCTATCTGTAACCGCGGGTCCAGCTCGAGGGCCTTGTCATAACAAACTAACGCTTCTTCAAAACGGCCCAGCGTATCGAGACTATTCCCCTTATTAACCCAGGCGGGAGCCAGGGACGGGTTCAATTCGAGAGCTTTGTCAAGACAACGGATGGCCTCGTCAAAACGGCCTTGTTGATTAAGGGCGTTTCCCTTGTTGTTCCAGGCTTCGGCGGTCATGGGGGCCGAATTATCGCCGCCGCCAACAGGCGCCTTCAATTGGCTAAGCCTCTGGCGGGCAAACTCTATCAATTGGGCCCATTGGCCCGAATGCGCCAGGTGGCCAGGCACCAAGGCAATGAATTGATTGTAGGAATTTGCGGCATTTGGGATTTTGCCGGCCTCTTCCTCGGATAAACCTTTGGTGAACCATACCAAAGCATCCTGCGGCTCGATTTCCAGGGCCTTCTCATAACAGCGTATGGCCTCATCAAAACGCCCAAGCTTATGCAGACAACCTCCCTGGTTAACCCAGGCTTTGGCGTCACCCGGCTCAAGCTGGAGGGCCCGCTCACTGCACTGAACGCCTTCCTCGAAACGACCAAGGTCGGTGAAAGTAAGACCTTTATAGTACCAGGCGGGAGCATAGGTGGGATCGATCTCAAGCGATCTATCGTAGCAACGTATGGCTTCATCAAGACGTCCCAGGCTGCGCAAACAGACTCCTTTACCGTACCAGACTCTCGCATCCTTCGGATCGATCTTGAGAGCTCGATCATAACAATCAACCGCTTCAGAAAAACGATTCAAGCTGGCGAAGCAATTTCCTTTATTTTGCCACCCCCCCGCTTTATTCGGGTCAAGCGCAAGTGTTTTTTCAAAACACCGAATGGCTTCATCGTAACGGCCAAGCTTGAATAGAGCTCCCCCCTTATTATTCCAGAACATGGCTAGCTGTGGCTCAAAGGCGAGCGCGCGGTCAAAATATTCAAGAGCTTCTTCAAAACGGCCCAGCTCGACCAGGCTCTTCCCCTTGTTATTCCAGGCCATTGCCAGGCGCGGGTCAAGCTCCAGGGCTTTTTCATAGCAATAGATGGCCTCTTCGTATCGGCCCAGGCTGTCAAGACTGGCGCCTTTGTTGACCAATTCTCCGGACTTAAATTCCTGCAACTGCGGAGGAACGATTTCTTCCCCGGTCAGGCGCCTCAATTGCAGGTCCAGATCTTTTTCGTATCTCTTTGAAAGTCTGGTACCGCGCCTCCGGCGACTTCTCCAGGCAGCGCTGAATGATGGGGAACAGGGGTGAATCCAGCCGTGGCACGGGCGCCTCGCTTTGCAGCCTGTGCATGGCCTGCCAGAAACCCGCCATGGCTTGTTCTGAAGAATCCTTGGGCAAGGGCGCCAGGAAGGGCAGCCGCCCTCCCGCCGCCATCTGGTAAAGCACGACCCCAAAGCTGTAGACATCGCTTCTTTCGTCACATTCAGCGGCATTCACGAACTGCTCCGGAGGCATGTGGGTAGGCGTGCCAAAGCCCTTTCCGTCCAGAGTGCGCCCGGATAAATAAATCTTTTCTTGCCGGATATTCAATCTATCCCCGGGCTTCGCTGAGGATACCCCCAACACTCCCGCCAGGCCAAAGTCAGTGATCTTGACGATCCCATCTGCGCTGACCAGAATGTTAGCGGGCTTGAGGTCGCGGTGAGCGCGCAGGCCCTTGGAATAAGCGTGCTCCATGCCATGGCAGATCTGGATCGACCAGCGCAGGCTCTGGGCAAGATCGGGTGGCCGCCGCTGCAAGTAACCCTCCAGTGAGTTCAGGCCTTCTTCATTGGGAGCGATATATTCCATGGCGATGTAAAGCCTGCCCGATACGTCATCTACATAACCGGCGCGCACCAGGTAGGGGTGACGTCCCAACTCCACCCAAACACTCGCTTCCTTGTGGAAACGATTCCTGACTTCTTGATCCGCAAGGAATTCATCCAGGAAGGTCTTCAGAGCATAAACCTCCCCCTTTCCGTACGAATCAATCGAATAGACCAGGTAGACGATGCCGAATCCACCCCTGCCCAGAACGCCATAGACTTCATACTTCTGGCCGATAAAGTCGCCTTTTTTGTAGGCCGCCCCGGCTTGGGGATTTTGCTGCGGTGCTGGCTCAGGTACGCTATTGGGGCTGCTTTTTGATTCCAGCCGCGAGTCCTTCTTGAATAACTTGCCAAACCATTTGCCGGAAGGGTTGCTCATGTTTAGTTCCTCCCACCGCTTTGCCCTGGGTGCTTCTTGATCAGCGCCTGGGAATAAGCAATTTGCCGTTTATAGTAAGAAGCCGGCGCAAGCTCGACGAAGCGCTGATGAAAATTCAAGGCCGCGCTCAAGTTGCCCTGGGCCTCGGCGATCAATCCCTTGTTGAACCAGGCCACCGGGAGATACGGGTCGATCTGAAGGGCCTGGTCGTAACACCGGATAGCCTCCGCCAGGCGGCCTAAAGCGTGCAGCCCCCGGCCTTTCTCACACCAGGCGGCAGCATAACCAGGCGCCAAACTTATCGATTGCTCAGCGCAGGCAATCGCCTCTTTATACCGCTCCAGTTCGCTGAGGTTATTCGCCTTGTTGCATAGTGTGATAGCATCTGGCGGGCCAATTTCAATCGCCCGGTTCAGGCAGACGAGGGCGTCTGCCCACCTCCCCATGCGACCCAGCGCTCCGCCTTTGCAACACCAGGCGGCTGCGTCGGCTTTATTGATTTTGATGGCCTGATCGAAGCACTCCAGGGCTTCTGGCAGCCGACCCATGGCCACCAGGGCTGCGCCTTTGCCGCGCCACGGCTGGCCCAGCCCCGGCAGGCAGGCCAGGGCCTTATCGTAGCTCTCAAGGGCTTCCTGGAAATCGTCCGATCCTGTTAAAGCTATACCCCCGGTTCGCAAAGTCGAACGCTCGTTCCTCCTCCTGCCGGGGCGGGCGGAGCGTTTGCCCGGCCCTCTCTTTCAGGAGATGCTCGAGCTGCGTTCGCACAGCCTCAAAGGAGGCGTAGCGGTCGCTCGGACGCTTGGCCAGGCACTGCGCGATGATCGGCATGAGCGGGCTATCCAGGCGCGGGATGGCTTCCTGACTGTGAAGGCGGTGGAACTCCTGCCAGACGGCGGCGGCATTCTTCCCATGCGGATCGATCGGCAGCGCGGGGGAGAATGGCAACCGCCCTCCGGAGGCAAGCTGGAACAGAATCACGCCGAAGGAATAGACGTCGCTCCGCTCGTTGCAGCCGGCCGCATTCTTGAATTGTTCCGGAGGCATGTGGGTGGGGGTGCCAAACCCCGTTCCGAGCATGGTCTGCCCGGAGAGGGCAATTTCCCTGGACCAGGAATCCAGACTGGCGCTGCGTATTGAGGGGGCGTCTGCAATTACGCCCGCCAGGCCAAAGTCGGTGATCTTGGCGGTCTCATCCTGGGTAATCATGATATTGGCAGGCTTGAGGTCGCGGTGGGCGCGCAAACCTTTGGAATAAGCATATTCCATACCGTAGCAGACCTGGATCGCCCAGCGCAGGCTCTGCACCAGATCGGGCGGCCGCCGCTGCAAGTAACCTTCCAGCGTGTTCAACCCCTCCTCATTGGGGGCGATATACTCCGTTACGATGTAAAGCCTGCCCGACAACTCGTCTACAAGATCAGCGTGTACCAGATAGGGGTGGCGCCCCAGCTCGACCCAAACGCTCGCCTCCTTATGGAAGCGCTTTCTGACTTCCCGGTCGGCAAGAAATTCATCCCGGAAGGTCTTCAGAGCATAAACCCCGCCCAATTGGTGCGAGTAAACCAGGTACACGACGCCAAAGCCACCTTTTCCGAGGACGCTATTGACCTCGAAATACTGGCCGATGAAATCCCCCTGCTGGTAGGGCGCTGCAGGTTGGAGATCTTGCTGCGGCGTTGGCTTCAGGGAAACGCCCGGATCGTGTTTGGGCTCGGGTTGTGAGGCCTTCTTGAATAACTTGCTAAACCAATTCCCAGAAAAACCGCTCATGTTTGTCCCCCTTCTTTTAAATCCCTGGCTACAGACCGGGACATCCAGAAGACGACCTGACCCCTCATGGGCTGTTGTTAATCTTTTGTTTGATCAAATTCCAGAAGTTTATCCAGTAGTAAGTATATCCCAAAATGATTTAATTGATCTTAGATTTACAAGCAGCCGCAGGTGGGACTGCGGCTGCTTACCGGTCTGGATCGTCCACCTATCGCCTAACGATAGGGCAGTACACTTTGAACGGCTGGAGATCCGCGCCGGCGGCCAGGAATCCCTACCCGTTGCCACCAGTCCCGTACCGTGCGCGCATCAATCCCAAAAGCATGCACGATGACCTGGATTGGATAGCCGTAAGCCAGCAATACAACCACCCGCAATGCTGTCTTGGGTTCCGTACGCAGCCGAGAGAAGCTAGTACCCTTTGTTGTCGTAAAACCCTGTTCGCGCACATTACAGATGTATCGCTTTTCATTCCGGCTATGGACGCCAAAGTTCCTTTGCCAATGCGCCTACTTGCCGGGCAATCAATAATTCGGGAAAAATATGTCTTGGAGGTTCATTGGCTTCTCTCCTGGCTTTAAGCACCATGAGTTTACGCGTAAACCCCTATTTTTGTAAAGATTTCCATCAAACCATGTTTGATGGAGTGATACCTGTGCTATAATTTAAATCAAGCAATCAAGAACTCCATAATCTAAATTTCATTAGATATTTGCTTTGCGATGACTGCCAATCGTGTATCAATCTGTTGAATGGTTTGGTGAGGAGACTGAATAAAATGCAAAAGCTAAAGTATCTAACGATTTCGATCATCATGCTTCTGTCACTTTTATTAGCAGGTCCGTCCTTCAATGTGTCTGCACGCCCACTCGCAGCCACTTCACCTACGCTGGGCGCGGCAGCGAGTTACTCTGTACTGGCCGGCTCGACAGTAACCAATACTGGCAACACCACCATGCCCGGAGATCTGGGTGTCAGTCCAGGCTCTGCAGTCACGGGTTTCCCTCCGGGTGTCGTCGGGTCCTCCCGGCGCAATCCATGCTGCTGATGCGAACGCGGCTGACGCTCAGATTGCTAACGCCGCTGCATTCACCTATCTCGACCAGGGTTGCGACATCACCTACCCGGGTGTGCAGGACTTAACCCTGGTCTCGCCTCTCGGACCGGGTACCTACTGCGCTGATGCCTTCGTACTGACTGGAAACCTAACCCTCAGCGGGTCAGGAGTCTGGATTTTCAAGTCGGCTTCAACGCTCACAACATCGTCCAATTCAACTGTTACCGGTGGCGACCCGTGTAATGTGTGGTGGAGGCTCGTTTCGTCCGGGACTCTTGGTACAGGCACTACATTCATCGGAAGTATTCTCGCATCCACGTCCATCACCCTGCAGACCGGCGCAAGCTTGAACGGTAGAGCTCTGGCGCAAACTGGTGCAGTGACGTTGGATGCCAATACCATAACTGGTTCGGCCTGCCTCGCACCGCCCACGACGTCAACCGCCACACCGACGACCACGACGTCAACGCCTGGCGCGACCACTGTGCCAGCCACGTCAACGCCTGGCGCGACCACTACCACTGTACCAGCCACGTCAACGCCTGGCGCGGCTGCCACACCGACCTCGTCAGCTCCGACAGCCACACATTTGCCGGCTGTCACAGCTTTACCGGGCACTGGTGGTGCACCCATTCGAAACGGAAATTTCCCCTGGAGTTTAGTGATAAGCGGTGGCTTCGGCGTTATAGCTTTGGTCTTCGGCATTCGAGCATATCACCGCACCAATCGGTCGAAGCAATAACATTTTTAGTATACAAACTATCAGTATGCTCCCTCGCCGCAGCTCGCCCGGTTGCCTCGTGATTGTTCTGGCCATGGCGGCAGTGCTAGGGGGATGCGGAAACAAAGAGACGGGGGAGGCGCTGGCTGGGCCTACCCCGTCTCTTATGCTATTGCCATCAGTTCAGCCATCAATTTCGCTAACAGTTCAATCACCGGTTCCACCAACGCCCACCCCCTTAAGTCTTGGGCCGCTCTTCGATCCAGAACTAGACATAAGAACTGGGCCTCTTGACGTGCCGCTCAAGCTTCAGATACCTTCCCTTAAAGTCGATGCCCCCGTGCTTGGAGTTGGAATCACATCGGAAAATGTAATGGACGCGCCAAAAGGTCCAATTGGCGATCCGGTTTGGCATACGGCATTCTGGTATCGTGGCAGTGGCGTCCCGGGCGAAGTCAGGCACGGCCACGATTGCCGGGCACGTCAACGATCCGCTTGGACGGCCTGAGATTTTTGCAAACCTTCAAGATCTACAACCCGGTGACCTGATCATCGTCCACTATACCAAATCAAATATTGACATTCGGTTTATTGTTGATCAGATTAAGATCTATTCTCTCAAAGAATCTTCTGACCCGTCGGTGCTTACACAAATCTACGGCGCTGGGCCGGTTGCCGGTACTGGACCCCAACCGGCACCCGATGGCCTTTCTCATCTGACGCTCATCACCTGTGCTGGAGACATTGTCAACGGCCAGTTCGATCACCACACGGTCGTTTACGCGACGCGCAGTCCATAGGGACTATCGGTTGGGTACGGCTGCATCCCAACTGCCGCTCCTGGGCGACGATAATCAATATTCCTTTCCCACGGACTTGTCCTGGGAGGGGGCCTGCCTGGCCGATCCCACGCATGTGTGAGGTGCGCGCACGGGCGAACTCCTGGCGCGCCTGCCAGGCCCCAATCAACAATACATCCCCAACGAGGTCGCCTGGTCGTCGGACGGTAGCCGCTTGGCGTCCGTTGCCCGAGACGGCACGCTGCTGATTTGCGCCCGGCGACTCGGCTACCCAGAGCAGCCACGACCGCCTGGCGGCTCGCGCTGTAGAGTCGCGCGTGCTTCCCCCACAAGAGAAAGAAGTGACCGGCCAGAAAGAAGTGATGGGGTTAAATGGAGCTTATTTGGTGGCCACCCAGGGCATGGAAGCCTTTCGCGCCCAGTTGGAAGAGCTAGGTCAGGAATACGGGCCGCTTGGCTTCGAATACGAGCTGACCGGGCCCTGGCCGCCCTAAAAACGACTATGAACAATTCCGGTTTGATGGTAAGCGATAAACTCTTGTGCGATCCCGGCGACCTGGAGTCCTTCCCGGTCGAGAGGGTGGAGGAGCGCTCCAAGTTGCCCAGGATGTTGCGGGCAGTCTCGATGCCGATATGGCGGATCAATTCAAGCGTATGCGCGCCGATATGGGGGGTAAGCACGCAATTCGGGGCTTTCAACAGGAGATGATCCGCCGGAATGGGCTCCGTTGTATATACGTCCACCCCTGCGCCGGCGATGATCCCATCCGACAGCGCTTGCAGGAGCGCCAGCTCGTCCACGACGCCTCCCCGGCTGACATTGATCAGGATCGCGGTTGGCTTCATCAAGCCCAGCTCGCGAGCGCCGATCATGTTGCGGGTGGATTCTATCAGGGGAACGTGGAGCGTGATGAAATCAGCCCGGCGCAGGAGCTCAGCGAGCGGGAGCAGCTCAACCTGCAAAGCTGAGGCTGCCTCCAGGCTCGGAAAAGGGTCATAAGATAAAACCGTCATCTCGAAGCCCCTGGCCCGCCGGGCAACTGCCTGGCCGATGGCCCCGAAGCCGACGATTCCCAGGGTTTTCAGGTTGATACTGGTGCCCAGCAGGCTAGGCCAGTGCGCCAGGCGCGCCGGTTTGCGCGCCGGTAGCGCCTGACCCAATTGACGAAGCCAATCCGGCGAGAATTTTCTCTCCCGGGCAAACGGTTGGACGAGCAGGCTGTAATAAGCCTGCTCGTTGGTTAATTGCCCCAGGAAGCAGTCGTTTGTTCGGCTTCGATCCCGTCTTGCGCTTCAGACGCAAGCATGGCTATGCGCATATCAGGGCCTCCATTACAAGCCAGGCAACGATGAATGGGGAAAATTTCCTGGCGCCCAGCAAACTGTTACCCAATTGACCGTGGCCATCACCGAGGCTGCCAGATGCCAGGCAGAATTCCATTTACCCCAAAATGTTTTAATTTGAAAAAATATATTGACAAAAATTTTTAATATGCTAAAATAATCGTATAAATTTTTCTAATTTAAAAAGAGGGTGGCCGTGGCCAAGTCTCAGAAAGAAATACGTAACGGAAATAATAATGTCCTCCGCGTGCGCTCCAATTCGGAACTTCCTGAAAACAAGATGGCTGCGGAACTGGACGACCTCGACCGGGCTCTGATTGAGGCTCAACAGGCAGATCCATTCTTCTCGTTTAGTGAGATCGCAGATAAGTTTGGGGTTACCGGCGCAACTGTCCGGAATCGAATCAAACGCCTGAAGACAAGTGGGGTAATCGACGTCGTCACCCTGATCAACCCATTCAAGGTCGGCTATGAAACTTTCGCTATGATTGGAATAAAAATCAAAGCCGACGCTTCCTCCGAGAAGTTCGTTGGAGACTCTCAAAGGATTCGAAGGGGTCTCGGCGATCACCATGGTCGCCGGCAGCTTTGACTTTTTTATAACTTACGTCTGCCGCAATACGGAAGAATATCGCAGGTTCATTACTGAGGAGCTGCGCAATATCCCGGAGATTGCTTCATTCGAGAGCTTTATGGGGCTGGACCTTTACGAGCGAAAATTTATTGTAGGGTTGATTACTTAAGGCGCCCTTAATAAGCGGTCTCCCGTTCTTTCTATAGGGTGAATAGAGTGGCCCCATATTGACGATAAGGGCCACTTCATTCAGCACGCTAAAAAATGGCAACATCCCAAAAATTTTATATTCAAGGAGCGAAAACATGGCGATCTACAACAACACGGGGGTATTAAGAAAGGTCTTATTGTGCCCCCCCACCTTCTACGAAATTGTCCCGGTGAGCGATTTCTCTCGCACGGCCCTGGAACGTGGGGATAAAGTGGACCACGCCAAGGCCCAGGCCCAACACGACGAGCTGGTAGGGGCCCTGCACGACGCCGGAGTGGAGACCTATTCTATCGAGGAACCCGATCCCACCCGCCACTGGGGGGTATATGCCCGCGATTTTGCCGTCAATTCCCCACGGGGAGCGGTAATCTGCCGCTTCAAGTTTGCCGAACGCAAGGGAGAAGAGATTCCCGGCGAGAAGCAGCTCCGCAAGCTGGGCATCCCCATCTTCGGGCGGATCGAGAAAGGCGCCTGGGAAGGGGGAGATAATCGGTATGTCGATGAGAAGCATCTGGCCTGCGGCCAGGGGGAGCGCAGCACCATGCCGGGGATCCACAACGCTCAAGAGATTTATGCCAAGCAAGGCATCCAGGTGCATGGATTGATGACCCCGACCAAATGGACCCACCTGGATGGGATCTTCGCTCCCATCGCCAAGGGGCTGGGCCTGATCATCAAGAGCGAGGTGCCGGAATGGTTTATCGGCTTCCTGGAGGGGCGGGATTACAAGTTGATCAATATCCCGGCCGAGAAAGTCGAGGGGACCCTGGCGCTCAATCTGTTATGCCTGGGAAACGACCGGGTGATTTCTTTCAAGACGAATCCTTACGTCAACGAGATCATGCGCGCCGAAGGTCTGAAGGTTTACACCCCCGATTTGACCGAATTCGTTGACCGGGGTGGTGGACCACACTGCCTGACTTTCGAGCTGGAGCGCGATTTAGAATTAACCCAAGAGGTCATACTATACTTACCGATCTTCATTACTTGAGTTTAGAAATGCGGAACAAAGCGTCGAAGTGACGCTGGAACCTTAACAATCGAAGCAGAAGACCAAAATCGGCTTTACGAGCTTGCCGAAGCGCGGTCAAGCGCCATTTTCGCCTTTTTGACGACCGGGAAACGCTTTCTGGGAGGCGGCTGGACGCCTTTCGAGCGACCATTTCCTTTTCCAGCGGGTCTGGGTGAACGAGCCGGTGAACCCAACTTCACCAAATATCCGAAAGCCACGCGCTGGACTTGCCCGGGGGTTCGTTTCGTGGCTTCGCGTGCGGCCGCCTGGGGATACCAGGCCTGAGCAACCAAGTCCACGCCTTCCCGCATCAGGAGCAGCTGCCAGAAAGCCAGCGCGCACAGCCACATCCAATGATCGGTTGAGACAGTTTGGGTGGACTGATTGGCGTTCAGCCCGAGATGCTGCTTGGCAAATCGAAAAAAGTGTTCGATCGCAAAGCGCCAGAGATACATACAGCACAAATCCTTGAGCGCCACCGTTTCCGGACCGGTCCAGAATAACCACATCGGGCGTTGATAGCGCGGCGTACCATCAGCACGCAGAAACTGAACACGTAGCACCAGCCCAACCAGCTCTGGCAGTTTCTTCAAGTGTAAGCCATGCCAGGCCGTCAGCACCACCGTTTGCTGTCCGAGCAAGAAAGTTTCATTGCGATCCGCCGATCGGGAGGGTGTCGAAAGCTTGAAGCGAGCGCCGTGTTTGGCCGGTGCGCCGCGCTGACCTTTCTTGCGCGGCTTGGGACGCTCATAAAAAACACTGTTGCCACGCACCCGGACTAAGGCGACCACCGTTTTGACCAGCAGAAAGACCGCCAGGAAAAGGTGACTGCCATACAAGCTGTCGGCCACCACCACTTTGGAATGTTTATTGCGCGCATCCAGCTCTTGCACCTGAATAGCGGCGACCTGGTTATCGGTCAGGGCGGTTTCAACGCGCTGGACATCCACCGGAGCGACCCACGAACTGCCCCAACGGATCAGGCGCACTAACCACGAATACTTATGTCCATAGCGCACGGGTTCATCTTTCTGCGCTTTCAGCGAGCCACGATCTTCCAGCGTTTCCGCTTCCGGTCGTTCGTTGGGTGTGCTGTCCACTGCATACACTTCATAGCCAGCGATCGTTTCGCTGTCAGTGGGTTGGTGGCTGTGCAAGCTGTTCATCAGTTGGTCAAAGTCGAACTCGCATTCCAGCAATGTGTCGAAGATTGAGCTGAATTTCCGGCGGAAGGGCTGCTCTTCACTCAATGCCACAGGCAATTCAACATGACCAGCTACCGTGAGCGCATCCAGTAGGTCTAGAAATGCATCTCCGCGTTTGATGATACTTTGGTATACTGCTTCTCGGAATTGTTGGATTGGCATCATCTTGGTCGATTATGCTTTTACCAGCAATTCCACTTTTTGTTAAGGTGCGGTGCTTACTCTTCGAACTCTAAACTCAAGTCATTAAGCAGGATGGAACAATAGAATATTGGATGCTGAGGAGGTGAGTCGCCCAGAGTACATCAATCTGATCCAAAGTGAATTGCTTTTACTTCGCCGGAGATGGAACAAACCCTAACCCTTATGATCGCTAAACTCGAGGTTCCTATGAAAAGGCAAATTCTGCTCTCTCTCTCCCTGTTGATAATCCTGTCTCTTCTCCTCCCAGCTTGTGCCAGTCAAACCCCTTCAGCCTCTGCGCCGACTACCCCGGCGCAAGCCCCGGCTGCCGACACTGGAACGACTACTACAGCCGCAACCCCTGCCGCAAGCGGTGAGCCAATCTGGCTTGCTTTGATCTACCCCATGACGGGGGACAATGCTCAATACGGCGAGATCGAAGTCCGCGCCCACAAATACGTCATCGATCAGATCAACGCTCAAGGCGGGATCAACGGTCGCCAGGTTAAATACGAAGTCTTTGATGACCAGGGCGATCCGCAACAAGCCGCGACGATCGCTCAAAAAGTCGTGGGAGATCCCAAGTTCGTGGCTGCCTTCGGCCATTATCGCAGTGTATGCACGCTGGCGGCTGCCCCCATTTACGATGAGGCCAAATTCTTACTGCTCACCAACTCGATCAACGAAAAGATTTCGGGCATCTCTCCGTATGTATTTCGCTATTCCATTACGGATACGGAGGCAGGCAAGCAACTGGTTTGGGCGGCTGTCAAGAACCATCCGGAATACAAGAAAGCTGCCATTATCTACACCCAGTCCGATTATGGCGTAGGTCTCAACCAAATCATTGCCCCCGAACTCGATAAGCTCGGAGTTCCCGTAGTAGATACCGAATCCTATTTCGAGGGCCAATCCAAAGATTACACCCCTCAGCTGACAAAGATCAAGGCCGCAAACCCGGATGTAATCTTTATCCTTGGTTACTATTCCGAAGGCGCCCTAATCGTTCAACAAGCGCACCAATTGGGGATGAAACAGGCTTTCTGGGGACCAGATGGACTGAACAACCAGGGCCTGATTGATCTGGGGGGCCAAGACGTTAAATCGGACGTGTACGTAACCGCCTACTTTTCCAGTGGTTTGACGTATCCAGGTGTGGCAGATACGGTCAAGGATTTTAAGTCCAAAACCGGTTATGACCTGGATGGCTTCAGCGCTATATCCTTGGATGCCACCAGGTTATTGCTCGACGGCATCGCCGCCGTAGGCACCGACAAAACCCAACTTCACGATTGGCTGGCTACACAGACGAGCTTTGTAGGCATCTCAGGCCCTATCGCTTTTGACAAGAACAACGACAATATGCGCCGGATTGTCGTATTGCAAGTTAAGAATGGCGTTTTCGTGCCCGCCACAGAACAGGTGCCAGATTCGTACTTTGAAGGCAAATAAGGCGGTAATTTAATAAGTTCTGGTTCTGTCAGGGAATGCATTGAAGGGAGGCCAAATAACGATAGTGAATTTATCTAGGAATTCACCTGGGTTGTTTGGCCTCAATTCACACTGGAAAGGAGTGCGAAAAGAGCTATGTTTCTGCAGCAATTAGTGAACGGCGTAGTGATTGGAGCGGTCTTAGCCTTAGCCGCATTGGGTTATAGCATGGTATACGGCCTGATCCGCATGATGAACTTTGCCCACGGCGATATCCTGATGTTTGGCACCTACCTGACGCTGACCTTCGTATTAGCGGGCCTACCCTTCTACTTCGCATTACCGATAGGTTTAATCTTAGGGGTAGCTGTGGCTTTATTTGTAGCCCAAATTGCCTACATGCCCCTCTTAGATCGACCACGAAATGCCCTGGTGTTGACCAGCGTAGGGGCATCCTTCCTGCTAGAGAACGTCGCCCAATTGATCTGGGGGGCAGGCGTACAGCCCTTTCCCAGACCGGCCCTATTGAGCAACCAAACTCATACCCTGGGCAGTGTCGTAATCACGGATTTTCAGGTCACCATCCTGGTCGTATGCCTCTTATCGATGGTCATATTGACCATCTTCGTTCGCCTGACGAAGTTGGGAATTGCCATGCGGGCCACTTCAGCCAATATGCTTGCTGCTCGGCTGATGGGGATCCCTGCTCGCATGATTGTATTCCTTACTTTTGCCATCGGCAGCGTTATGGCAGTCTTAGGGGGAGTTCTGATGGGAATTTATTACAACTCCGTTTGGCCAACGATGGGCTTCAACCTCGGTTTAAACGCATTCTCGGCTTCGATCCTGGGGGGGATTGGCAGCTTACCCGGGGCTGTTTTAGGTGGTTTTTTTATGGGCATCGCCCAATCGCTGGGGGCTTCATACATTTCTTCGGGTTTTCGCGATGGGGTCGCTTTCATCGTCCTGATCTTGATTTTGCTCGTCCGTCCCTGGGGAATCCTGGGTCAGCCAGAAATCGAGAACATTTAGATTTTCAAGATTGGAGAACAGGCTGTGGACTGGAAACTGATGGTTGAAACCACTCGAAAAAAGGTATACCCGTACCGGGTTGCCCTTTTAACATTGCTTTCGGTTCTGGTGTTGGCGGCACCCTGGTTCTCGGGAACCGTTTACTATCGCCATTTGCTTATCATCAGCCTGGTTTACGTGACCCTAACGGCCAGCTTGAATTTGATTATGGGCTATACCGGCCAATTGGCTCTAGGGCACGCAGCTTTTTATGGGATTGGGGCTTACACCTTTGCATTATTGGTCATCAACGCGCAGGTCCCCTATTGGATTGCATTTGTGGCCGGCGGCGTCGTAGCAGCCATTTTTGCCGCCTTTCTGGGGGCAATCGTATTGCGGTTCAAAGGCCATTATTTAGCGATCGTGACCCTGGCTTTCGGAGAAATCGTACGCATCGGCATTTACAATTGGGTTTCGCTCACCCGCGGGCCGATGGGTATAACCGATATCCCGAGGCCCAAGATCTTTGGATATACCTTCCAAGGGACTTTGCCATATTACTATCTGGCCCTTTTGCTGGCCGTTTTAACCTTATTCGTTTTCTTTCAAATGATCCGTTCCCGATATGGTAGAGCGTTTATTTCCATTCGAGATGAGGAGAACGCATCTTTAGCAATGGGGATCCATACCACCCAGATAAAAGTACTGGCTTTCGTGGTTGGATCCTTTTTTGCCGGCCTGGCAGGGAGCTTTATCGCCGGCTACATCCGGTACATCCACCCGGATAACTTTACTTCAGTGCAATCGCTAATACTGAATGCGATGGTCGTCATTGGCGGTGAAGGCAGCATGCTAGGCGCTGTTTTTGGAGCGATTATTCTCACTGTTTTGCCCGAAGTTCTACGAGTTGCGGATCAATATCGGATGGTCATCTATGCCGTGATTATGATCGGCGCGATTATCCTCTTCCCTCACGGGGTGGTTGGAAAACCTCGCCAGAAGGAATTAAGCGAAGAGGAAAAGAACCAATATAAACCGGGCACATCTACCCCCAAAAGGTCTATATTGCCTGGCAATATTGCGGTTTCGCAAGAGATCACACCAGCTCAGGCACTCGATAAATCCCAGGATCATTCCAATATTTTGATAGTTTCAGGCCTTACCCAGGCCTTCGGCGGGTTGACCGCAGTCAATAACGTCAGTCTGGAAGTTCCTATAAGGTCGATCCATTCTGTAATCGGCCCCAATGGGGCCGGAAAATCCACGTTCTTTAATGTGCTTTACGGGTTTTATTCTCCTCAATCCGGTTCCATCCAGTTTAACGGGAAAGAATTGATCGGATTGAAGCCGGATCAAATCTGCCGCCTGGGGATGGCGCGGACGTTCCAGAAGATCCGCTTATTCCGCACCATGACGGCCCTGGATAACGTCATGCTTGCTTGCGACAGCCAGATGAAAGCCAACCCAATAGACTGCATCGTAAGGACCCCCGGAATGATTGCAGAAGAGAAAATCATGAAAGAGCGGGCCCTGGATTTATTGAATTATGTTGGCCTATCGGATAAACGTTACTACTTTGCGACCAGCCTTTCTTATGGCGACCAACGCCGGCTTGAGATTGCCAGAGCCCTGGCTACCGGCGTTCAATTATTGTTATTAGACGAGCCCACGGCTGGAATGTCTCCCGATGAAACCTCTGCTGTGATCGATCTGATCCAGGATTTACGTGAAAAACAGGGGCTGACCATCATCTTGATCGAGCACGATATGAAGGTTGTCATGGGTATCTCTGATAAGATTTCTGTTCTCGACCATGGGGTGAAGATAGCAGAAGGTAGCCCGATGGAGATCCAGACCAACGATAAGGTCATTGAAGCCTATTTAGGGCCAGAAGTTGAGGTGACGCTATGACAGAGGCAACCTTCTTACAGGTCGAGCAGCTCGAGACTTATTATGGCGTCATACGCGCCCTAAAAGGGATCTCTTTCGATGTTAAGCGTGGGGAAGTCGTGGCCCTGATCGGGGGGAACGGGGCCGGGAAAACGACCACCCTCTATACCCTGACGGGCATTCTGAAACCCAAAAACGGGAAGATCATCTATGATGGCCACGAAATTCAGAAAAAGTCGACGGAAGAGATCGTCAGAATGGGATTCGCATTAGTTCCCGAAGGGCGTCAGGTCTTTGGAAAATTGACCGTTGCTGAGAATCTACGCATGGGCGCATATTCTCTAAAAGATCAATCCGAATACAACCGCCGGCTCGACGAGGTCTTTGTGCTTTTCCCACGATTGAAGGAACGAATTCGCCAGCAGTCCGGTACGCTTTCGGGTGGCGAACAACAGATGCTGGCCATGGGGCGCGCCATGATGCAAGGTCCCCGTTTCCTGGCTCTCGATGAGCCCTCTATGGGATTGGCTCCGATCGTCGTTGAGGAGATCTTCCAAACGATCCGCAGAATTAATGAGGAAGGTGTAACGATTCTGCTTGTCGAACAAAAAGCGACCATGGCGCTGAGAATAGCGGATCGAGCATTTGTCCTCGAGACCGGCAATATAACTTTAGGCGGTACCCGCAAAGAGCTGGTCCAAAACTCGATGATCCGGAAGGCCTATCTGGGAATCAAGGACTAAAGGAAGAGACATCATGGACAAATATATTCTGGCCGTACCAAACTTCAGCGATGGGAAGCGACCCGCAGTGATCGAGGCAGTCGTCGATCAAGTTCGGAATGTCAAAGGTGTTAAGCTTTTAGATTATCATCCAGACCCGGATTTCAACCGAACCGTTGTGACATTAATCGGCAAGCCACAGGAACTAAAAGAAGCCCTCCTGAATTTGGCCGGAAAAGCAATCGAGCTCATTAATATGGAGGAACAATCCGGGTCGCATCCAAGGATCGGCGCGCAGGACACGATTCCCATCTTCCCGCTAAAAGGCATCTCTCTCGGTGAGTGTATAGAACTGGCCGAAGAGATCGGCAGCCAAGTCTATCAACGTTTTAACGTTCCCGTCTATTTTTCCGGAGAGAACTCCCGCAAGCCTGAAAGAAGAAGCCTGGACTTCATTCGGAAAGGGCAATACGAAGGGCTGAAATTGGTCGCTCAAACAGAAGCGCGCAAGCCCGATCTGGGGCCTGCTGCGCTCCATCCAACCGCGGGAGCCGTGATCGTTAGCGCCGGGACCAGACCCTTGGTGGCTTATAACGTCATTTTGGATACCAGCAACCTGGAGATTGCAAAGCAGATTGCGCGGATGATGCGGGGACCCAGTGGGGGATTTACGACTGTGCGGTCTATTGGGTTGAAATTCGAGAACAAGGAGCGGGTCTGTGTCTCCATGAATATGTTCGATACCGACAGGACCCCCCTTTACAGGACTTACGAATTGATCAAGCTGGAAGCTTCCCGGTTTGGGATCAACGTCGTCGGGAGTGAAATCGTCGGCGTCGTTCCTATGGAGAGTTCTGATAAATTCGTCCGAGTTCTTTTTGAGGTTGGAGAAGTTCGATCGAAACCAAATTCTGGAGAATCACCTTCTCGACCTGGACGTTGAAGATGGCTCACACGGGGATTCCGAAAGCGCCTTCTTGGACAGGCTTGCAAGCTCGGAGCCTGCCCCGGGGGGTGGATCTGCGGCCGCATTCTCAGGTGCAATGGCGGCCGCTCTGGTGGCTATGGTCGCCCGTTTAACCATCGGAAGAGAAAAGTTCGCAGATGTTGAAGGCCGCATGATGGAGATTGCCAGCCAGGCCGAACGTCTACGCACCTGGTTCCAGGAGGCCGTCGTCCTTGATGAACAGGCTTTTCTGGGCCTGATGAAGGCCAGGAAACTCCCGAAAGGGAATGAGGTCGAGAAAGAAACTCGCGCCAGGGCAATCGAGCTTGCCACCCGCGAGGCAGCCTCCATCCCCCTTCAGGTGGTAGAGAAAGCCGTAAGAGTAATCCACCTGGCCAAGGAAGTTGCAGAAAATGGAAACCCCAATGCGATTACCGATGCAAGCTCGGCTGCATTAATATCTCAAACGGCCATCCAGGTAGCGGGGTTGAATATAAAAATCAACGCCGCCATGGCATCAGATAAATTGGCTTCAGAAGAATGGATTCGGACTTATACCCTTTGTTCGGAAGAAGCCGATGCGGTCTATGAACAAATCAAATCTGTATTGAATACCAGATCTGGTATACAAATTTAATTGACTAAGGAGCAAACAATGATTACAGAAGGCTTGAAAGGTCGCGATTTTATCACGCTGCGCGATTTCAGCAAGGCTGAAATCGACACGATGCTGGAGACTGCGTTGCAGCTCAAAGCGGACAACACGGTGCGGCGGCGCCACACCGACGTCCTGCCCGGACGCACCCTGTTCATGATGTTCTTCAACCCGTCGCTGCGCACCCGCAACAGCTTCGAGGCCGGCATCTTCCAGTTGGGCGGGCACGCCCACTTCTTGCAGCCCGAAGCCACCCGCCTGCCTACCCTGGAAGGCGAGGACGTGCCCTACGCTTCCGAGCGCATCGCCGACGTGGCGCGCGTGCTGTCGCGCATGGGGGACGCCATCGCCATCCGCATCCTGGGCGGAGCGGTCAACTGGGAATACGACAAGAGCTTGAAGATCATCCAGGAGTTTGCCAAATGGAGTGACAAGCCGGTCATCAACATGGAAGACAACAAGTACCATCCCTGCCAGGGCATGGCGGACGTGATGACCCTGCGTGAGCTGTACGGGCGAGACCTGAGCGGCAGGAAGCTGGCCGTCACGTGGACCTGATTCTCCCTCCACCAAGAAGCCCATCGCTCCCCACCACGACTTCATGTACGCGGCCAGCTATTTCGGCGCCGACATCGTGTTTGCCCACCCGCCGGAAATGCGCATCGACCCGGACATCGAAGCGGCCATCCAGGCGAACGTGGCCTTGAACGGCGGCTCTTACACCGTGACGGACAATATGGAAGACGCCTGCGCGGGAGCCGACGTGGTGTACGCCAAGAACTACGTGTGCCTGGATCTGTTGCCGCCCTGCACGAAAGAGGCGCAGACGGAGGAGATGGCCAGGCTCTTCGGCAAGTACAAGGGCTGGATCGCGGACGAGAAGCGCATGAATCTGGCCAAGCCGGACGCGCGTTACATGCACTGTCTGCCGTGTGAGCGCGGCTACGAGGTGACGGACGCGGTGCTGGACGGCAAGTGGGGCAGCCCGACCACCTTCGATGAGGCTGAGAACCGCCTGCACGCGCAGAAAGGCGTGATGGCCTGCATCATCCCCTGAGAATAAGCGCCACAGGTATCTGTGCCCGACCGGTTGGGCACAGATACCCAAACGGCGCGTCGGCCAGAAAAATGATCAAGGTAAGGAGTCCCCTTTGGAAGAAACGTTAAATAGAACAGCGCTGTATGAATGGCACCTGGCCCACGGAGGACGCATGGTGCCTTTTGCCGGATGGGAAATGCCCGTTCAATATCCGACCGGCCCCCTGTTGGAGCACGAGACGACCCGCAGTGCAGCCGGGCTATTCGATATCGACCACATGGGCCAGATGGAAGTGCGCGGACCGCAAGCCGAAGCTTTCGTCAACCATCTCGTCACTTATGACGTCTCCAGGATGAAATGCTTCGACGCCCATTACGCCATCCTCTGCTATCCGGACGGCACCTGTGTGGATGACCTCTTCATTTACAAGCTGCCCGATGAACAAGCCGGCAAGGCGCGTCCCTACTTTTTCATCGCCATCAATGCCTCCAACCGGGAAAAGGATGTCACCTGGACCAGGATCCAGGCAGCCAGGTTTGACGTTACCGTCCAGGACGTGTCTGACAAGACCTGCATGCTCGCCCTCCAGGGCCCGCTGGCCCTCGACATCCTGAGTAAACTGGCCGAGAAGGATCCGAATCCGATCCCCCGCTTCACGGCGGCCCAGGATGTGCTCTTCGGCGAAGTCCAGGTGCTCCTGGGGCGAACGGGATACACCGGCGAAGACGGTTTCGAGCTCTTCTTCCCTGCCCGGTTTGCCCAGAAAGTATGGGAAGGTATCCTGGCTGGCGGTGAGGCCGAAGGGGTAAAGCCCATCGGTTTAGCTGCCCGCGACAGCCTGCGCTTCGAAGCGTGCATGCCCTTATATGGCCACGAGATCAACTCGGCTATCACCCCGCTGGAAGCCGGCCTGAGCTTCGCCCTTAGCCTGGAGAAACCTTTCATCGGTCGGGACGCCCTGCTCAAGCAAAAACTGGAAAAGCCCGAGCGCGTTTTGGTCGGCCTTGAGATGGTCGAAAAGGGAGTCCCCCGGGAGGGTTATACGGTGCTGGTAGAGGGGCGTGAAGCCGGCAAGGTCACTTCGGGGATGTTCGCTCCTACGGTGAAAAAATACCTGGGAATGGCCCTTCTTCCCCGCAGCGCAGCGGCGCGCGACAACGAAGTCGAGATCATCATCCGGGGCAAGCCGGTGAAAGCCAGGATAATCAAGCGGCCCTTCTATATCCCCGCTTATCGGCGTTGATCCCTTCAGGGACTCTTGGTGGATATCTATAGATCTCAGCATCTTCTCAATCATGCGGGGGAAGTTGCCCCAATTGTTTGAGAAGATGCTTTCAGCATAACTTCTAGCAGAGCTACCCAATAGTAGAGCGTGGAGGTGCGTATGGCGGGGAAATTAAGTGAGAGGCGGGCATTGATCACCGGCGGTGCAAGCGGCATCGGGAAAGCCACTGCCTGGCTGTTCACGCGTGAAGGGGCCTCTGTGGCGGTCGTCAATCGCCACGAAGAAAAAGGCGCCGCGCTGGTGGAGCAGATCAACGCTTCCGGGGGCCACGCGATCTTCGTGCGGGCGGATGTCTCTCTCGCGGAGGATTGCCACAACGCTGTGGAGAAAACAGTCGAGGCGTTTGGCGGCCTGGATATCTTGTTCAATAACGCCGGCATTGTCCAACGGGGCAGTATTTTAGAGCTGACCGAAGAAGAATGGGAGCGGACGATGGCGGTCAACGTCAAGTCTATCTTCTTGATGAGCAAGTATGCGGTTCCGTACCTGGCGCAATCCCAATATGGTGGGGCGATCGTCAACACCGGCTCGGCCCTCAGTCTGGCCGGCGGATGCAACGCGGCCGCTTATGCGGCTTCCAAAGCCGCAGTTTTAAACTTAACCAAATCGATGGCCCTGGACCTGCGCCGCCAGCGTATCCGCGTGACCTGTGTGTGCCCAGGCGATACCGAAACTCCCTCTTTGATCGATGAAGCCAGGCAGATGGGGGTTTCTTTCGAGGATTTCGTGGCCTCCTCGATAGCCCGCAGGCCCCTGGGACGCATCGGCGCGCCCGAAGACATCGCCAGGGGAGTCCTGTACCTGGCGAGCGACGATGGGCAGTACATCACCGGGGTGCCGCTGGTCATCGATGGCGGTGGATTGACGGCTTACGGCATGGGCACTTAACTGAACTCTATCACCGGGGCATTTTTGTTGGCAACTAAATATTGACTCCTGCGGAGGGGCTTTCCTGTCGTCAGGAAGAAATTATTTCTCCATCGAGATCCCACAAATCTTCCCAACTCCTGGCGCCTTCCCATAGAAGTACCTGCCCTTTGATCAACCGGCAATTCTGGTCGATCCCCGCAATCTCTTGCATCTCAGCATCTGTCAGTGGATCAGATGCCGCAGCGCGAAGGTTAGCCAGATAGTGATCGCGACGGATCGAGAATGGAATCACGACCTGCCCGCGTTGTATCCCCCATTTGACGCACACAACCGCCGGGTGGATCTTCAATCTCTCAGCAATCCTTACCACGACCGGATCTTCTATGTCCACAGTATCTTCAGGCGTCCTGTCCCGATCAGGCCGGGCCGGCGAGCCAATCGGGCTATAACCGATTGGGATCATTCCATTGTCAAGCACAAACCTGAAAAGCGCCGGTTGCTGAAAGTGAGGGTGCAGCTCCATTTCATTGCACACCGGTTTGATTTCGGCGTCACGTAACAACAATTTCAATTTTGGAATAGTCATATTAGACGTTCCGATGTTCCGCACCAGGCCCCTTGCTACCAGTTTCTCCATCTGGCGCCACGTCTTCATGTATTCCTCATGGATGTACGGCTTAGCATTAGGGTCCCGTGAGTTGACATCCACTCCCGGCGGATGATGGTTGGGGAACGGCCAATGGATGAGATATAAATCCAGGTAATCTAGCTGCAAATCTTTGAGCGACTTTTCATACGCGGGGATGACATCCTTCTCCCCATGCTGGTCATTCCATAATTTCGAGGTAATCCATAGGTCTTCTCGCCGGACGCCCTTCCCCACGACTTCTCGCAAAGACTGGCCGATCAAAGGCTCGTTTTGATAGACAGAAGCACAATCGATGTGCCTGTACCCGTCTATAATCGCATTTTTTACCACTGCGGCGACGGATTCCCCGGAGAAACGATCTGAGCCAAAAGTTCCGAAACCTATAGCCGGGATTTCTTCCCCGGTATAGAGCGTCCTCCCGGGAACATCCTTGGGGTCAACGGCGTCGCCGGCGTGTGCAAGGGGATCGGAAGCCTGTTCTTTCACTTTTGATTTCTCCTTCAATATTGGTGGGCTGAAATGTCCCCAAAAATCAGGCCTGGAGGTTACTCAGAAACTGGAGCACCTCCGAGCTGGAAGGGAAGGCAGGGATGGCGCCCGGCTTTGTGGCCGTAAGCGCTCCAACTGCATTCGCGTATCTCAAGGCCGCAGCCAGTTCTCCGGAACCGATGAACTCCTCCCAATTCTCGGATCTGAGCAGCGAGGTCAGCAGCCCGGCCACGAAACCATCTCCACAGCCGGTTGCGTCCACCCCAGGGACGCCAAAAGAAGGCACCACAAAATTCTCCGACGCCGTCTGGCAAAAACTCCCCTCTTGCCCTAAGGTAACCACGCAGACCCTTGGGCCGAGCTCCAGCAGCTCACGAGCCGATCCAAGCTCGGATCGACCGGTAAGGAGCTCCAGCTCAGCCTCGTTCACTTTGAGCAAATCGACCTGTGGCAAAGCCGCAAGAATCCTCTGGCGAGCAGCCTGCCGGCTGGCCCAACAATCGGGACGGTGATTTGCGTCGAACGAGATCAGCGCGCCGCCCTCCCGGGCAAGCTGCGCGCCCTGCAGCGCGGCGCTGCGACAGGGCTCTCTGGAAAGGCTGAGCGCGCCGAAGTGAAAAGCGCGAGCCGAAGCAAGCAGGCCGGGATCGACGTCTTCCTTTGTGAGCATAACGTCAGCGCCAAGGCCAGGGTAAAAGAGGAATTCGGGCCGGTTGGCGTCGGGCAAAGCAATGAAGGCCAGCGTCGTTTTATATTTCCGGTCAAAGCGGAGGCCGCGAACGTCAACCCCTTCAAGACGGAGAACCTCTCCCAGGCGGCGCCCAAAAGCGTCGTCGCCCACTTTGCCGATGAAGGCGCTCTTCATGCCCAGGCGGGCGATTGCCACCGCCACGTTGGCCGGCGCACCCCCGGGCTTTGGGAAAAAGGAGCTCACATCGGCCAGCTCGCGTCCGGTTTCCGCAGGGAGCATATCGAATAAAAGCTCACCCAGGCATACAATTTCAACCATAGTTCCCTCAAAGCCTTTTCAGTCGGGTTCGAAGCCAATCGAAGCGACCCCATAGCGCCGGTCAACTCCTTCCTGTCACTCGATGCGGCCGATCATTTCTTCTGGGAGTAGAGGGCTTCCTTGCGCCGATCCAGTAATTGGTCTATTTCCTCGATTTCAGCGGGGCTCAAATTCAGCTCCGCCGATTGGATGGTTTCTTCGACCTGGCCAATCCGCCGCGCGCCAACAATCGCTGCCGTCAATTCAGGCCTCCGGAGCACCCAGGCGATCGCCAATTGCCCCAATTTACAATTCTTGCGGATGGATAGTTGCCGCAATCCGTCGATAAGCGCCAGATTCAAGGTTAGCTCGGGATCGTTGAAATGGGGGTTCGACCGCCGCCAATCGTCTTCGGGGAGAGCCAGGATTTTCTCACGGGTGTACTTGCCTGTCAGAAGCCCGGATTGCATGGGGCTATAACCAATAACGCCGATACGATTGGCGGCGCAAAAGCCCAATAACTCCTCCTCGACATCTCTTAAGACCATACTGTAAGGGGGTTGAAGGGAAGAAACCGGGAAAATGCTTTGGGCCCGCTGGATTTGGCTTTTGCTAAAGTTCGACACACCCGCATAACGGATCTTGCCTTCCTCTGCCAAACGGGCAATCTCTTCCCAGGCTTCTTCAACATCCTCATCCGGTATAGGCCAGTGAATCTGATAGAGGTCAATAACATCGACGCCCAATCGACGCAAGCTGGCCTCTGCCTCCGCCCGAACACTTTTTGCCTTTAATCGATTGGATACCTGCCCATCTTGATCCCAAACGGTTCCACACTTGGTAGCGATATACAACTGTTCGCGGCGCCCTTGGATAGCGCGGCCGACGACCTCTTCTGAATGGCCCAGCCCGTAAGCCGGGGCCGTATCGATCCAGTTGATTCCCAGGTCGAGGGCATGTTGAATTGTCCTTATCAACTCATGGTCATCCTGTACCCCCCAGCCGAATTGCCAGGGGCCCCCGATGGCCCAGGCCCCCAATCCAATGCGAAGTCAATCGCATGTCTGTCGAGCCCAATGTTTGGGTCTGCATTGCTTACCTCCATTAAAGTTTTACTATTCCAGATTTGCGTGACGCGAGAAAAGGTCCTCAGAGCTCAGATTCGCTCTCTTCATCAGCTCTATAATCAGATAATCATTGAAGAGGAACAGAGATTGCTCGAATAAAGAGCCCTTCGGTTGCACGCTCGCATAGCTGTCCGTCGTCACGGGGACTTTATGGGAAGGCGCCGAGATTTGGACGATGTGGTCGGCCAGTCTGCCAATCGGTGAATCCGGGTTGATCGTGAATAGCAGCAATCGGGCGCCCACCGATTTCGCTTTCTGGGCATGAATTACCAGGCTATCCGTCCGGCCCGAGCCAGAGCCGATCACCAACAGATCGCCTTCACCAATTCCCGGTGTATTTGTCTCACCGACCACAAAAACTTGCTTCCCCAAATGCATCAGCCGTATGGCAAAGGACTTCATCACCAGCCCGCTTCTCCCTGCGCCCGTAATAAACAGCCGTTCGGCCCTGGCCAGATCATCGATGGCCGTTTCTATAGAGCTTGTGTCGATACGAGCCAGGGTTCGCTCAAGTTCAGCGATCATTGCGGCGCTGGTTTCTTCGTATCGCATCAGCAGTCACTCCCTTTCATCGCATGGATTATTTCCTGCGCCATGCCGCGTTGATCCTTCGAGGAAATAATGCTACCGCCAACCACGATAACGTCTGCTCCTGCTCGCACGGCCTCGTGCACGTGCTCCAGCCGGATACCGCCGGCGATGGCCAGTGAGCAACTGACATGAGGACGAAGCATTTCTACACCGGCCAGCGGATCGACGTTTTCGCCACGACGGTCGTAGGGAGTATGCAGACAGAGCATCGGCACTCCTAACGCTTCTAATTCCACTGCCCGACCTGTGAGGTTGTCCTCATTGATCATGTCTGCCATTATTTTTTTGTTGCATTCCCGGGCGGCTTGAACGGCCAAAGCGATGGTCCTGCTATCAGCCCGCGCGAGTACCGTCACGATGTCGGCTCCTCGCCTGAAAGCGGCGCTTGAAATTTCATATCCACCGTCCATTAGCTTCAAATCGACCAGGTACTCTTTGTCGGGGAACCTCTTCCTGGCAATCTCCACGGCTCCCAATCCTTCGGAGAGGATTAAGGGCGTCCCCAGCTCGATGATATCGACCCACGGATAGACACGCTCGATGATTTCCAGGGCTTCGGATAGACTGAAAACATCTATAGCCAACTGGAGCTTGCAAGATCTATTTTCTTTCATAGGCATTCCTTATTCGGATAAGCTGGGGCTTGATCGTAATTTGGGGCGCTAGAGGGAAAAAGCCTGTCGTCTCCTGGTCTCGTTCGATAGTTCCGTGTTGACCACCTGACCGCATAACTAAAAGGGAACAAAATTGTGGCCAGGCGGTCAACAGAATTTGCCCTATCTTACCCTTCCAACTCCATCATGGCCTCATCCACAGTCGCGTTGCGATGAACTATCGCCGACAGAGCCGCGGTCATCCTTCCGGGATTGCGATGCCCCCAGACGTTCCTTCCGATTGCAACCCCGGCGGCCCCGGCATCCATCGCGCCTTTGATATTGGTAAGGAAATCCCGATCATTGTCTGTTCTGGGGCCGCCGAGCACAAGAATTGGCAGAAACACGCCATGGGTGATTGGCCGGAACGTTTCTTTCGATCCTGTGTAATGCAATTTCAATAAATCCCCTCCCACGGCCACTCCCATGTGCGCGGCTTCCGCAATATTCTTGGCCGTATGGGCCGATTTTTCCTCAAAGGAGACGGGGATCATCTCGGTCATTAGCGCCAGATTCCACTCCCGGCAGGCGCCCGCAAGACGAATGGTGTCGGTGAGCGCGACGCCTTGATCCTGCTTGTGCGTAAAAGTGATGCATTTAATTCCTTCTGCGCCCAATCTCAAAGCGCGATCCACACAACTTTGCTTATCCTTTTCTTCGGTAGTGACACTGAGAAACAAACCACAACGGCCGAGCAAGTGTCCAAACCGATTGGCCCAGCCATAGGTCATGATCGTAGCGTCCGCCCCCCCTTCGACGATCTCTTCTAACAGCTTCTCGCCTTTTGGAAGCTCGACACCATCGATACCGTGGTCAAGAGCTACAACAACTGCTCGTCCATCTCCTTGAAAAACATGACGCAACCTGACTTCACTTCCAGACATTTTTACCTCCATACGTAGGGTGTTGTACATAATTTCACTGCCGATCGCCGGGCCTTCCATTGCCTGTCTGGCACAGCGGGAAATCACTTCAAAAAATGGAGTTACACGTCAAAAATCAATTGGCTTACTTGAGAATTTAGACCTGAATTTCACATACGATTTTCTCCAAGAGTGTGGGAACGAATAAAATTTTCGAGCTCTGGCCGGGTCAACAAACCAGCGTGACAGCCCACCTGCGTAGTAGCGCTCGCCCCCATAGCAGACGCCCAGGCCAGTTGTTCGACGAGGTCCTTTCCGTCCAGCGCAGCGGCGATGAAGCCGGCAATGAAGGCGTCCCCTGCGCCGGTCGGGTCTATCGAGTCCACCGAAAATGCGCCTATCTTAAAGGACCCTTCGAGGTTCGAAACGAGCGCGCCATGGGTGCCATCGGTAATGACCAGGAGCTTCGCTCCAAAGGACATGATCTTCTCAACCTGGGTAGACAATGACCTGGAGCCGGTAAGGGCCGCCCCTTCATCCCTGCTGATGATGATGGTGTCCGAGTTGGCGAGGAGAGGCTCCAGGCTGGCCAGACCGATACCGGTGGCCTGCACGGCCAATGTTAAATTCAGAATTTTCAGCGCAGCGGGATGGCTACCGGATTAAGCACAGCCGAAAGGGTCCCCAGGTCCAATCCCTCGCCAATGCCTCCCAAGAATACGACCCGGGCGCTCTTAACATAGTCGAGATCGATATCCCCCAGCCCGAACTCTACATTCGCTCCCAAGCAATGAATGGTCCGGCGATCTTCTCCCTTTACCGGGAGCGCTATGGACTTCGAGCTCGGCAATAACCTGGAACGAGTTCACCCGAGAAACGTCCACGCCGTACTTCGAGACGTATTGAACAATGTAGTCGCCAAACAGATCACTCCCTAAGCGAGAAACCAGGCCCACTTCTACGCCCAGCCTGGCGAGACCTATAGCGGTGTTGGCCGCCGCCCCTCCGACAAACAGGGGAACGTCATCCACGAAGATCGCTTCACCTGAGGCAGGCAGACGATCCAGGCTTGGTGAGAAAAGGTCTACTCCGGCCGCCCCGATACATACTACGTCCATAACTTTGAGCCCTCCAAACAGGAATAACGAGAATCGTCTTTGCTCAACTTATCTATTCCGGTTTATTTCACCGCCCCAAGCGTTAGCCCACTCACTATGTTTCTATTGACCAGGATAGCAATAAGCAATGGAACAAAAAGCACGACAACAGCTTGAGCGGCCAAATCCCAGTAGGCCGTCCCGGTCGTCGACGTGCTTATGTTTCCGGCGATCTGAACGGGGAGGGTGGTAGCATTGCCAAGCGTCAGAGTCAGGGCGAACAAGAACTCGCTCCAGGAAAAACAGAAGGCAAACAGGAAAGCAACCATCACGCCTGGCAAAGCCAGGGGCAGAGCAATTCGCCAAAAGACGCTCAGGTGGGAACAGCCATCGATCAAAGCGGACTCCTCGATTTCAACTGGAATACCCGAGAAGAAATCTTTCAACATCCAGACGAGAAGGGGCGTATTCATAGCGGTATAGACCAGAATCAAGGTGAACAAATTGTCCACCATCCCCAGCCTGGAAAACAACACGTAATAGGGTGTTGCCAATGCGATGGGCGGGAGCATGCGCTGGGAGATCATCATGAAACTGATATTCTTGTTGCTCATTTTCTTGTATTTGAAGCGCGCGAGACCGTAAGCGCCCGACGCGCCCAGCAACACAGCGCCCACGCCACCTCCGAAAGCCGCGATCAGGCTATTGCGGGCGATGGACAGGAAATTTCCACCCGCGGCTGCATTGCTTCCCGTTCCGAAGATTTTCATCCAGGATGCAAGCGTTGGCTTAAAGTCGATGAACGGCAAGAATAACGGGGTAGATGAATAAACTTCCGAAGAGGTCTTGAAAGAAGTAACGATCGTCCAGTAAATCGGAAAGATGCAGAAAAATGCCCATAGCAACAAACCGAGAAATACAACCAGCTTGATGGAAGGTTTATTCCCCACGTTCAACTTTTCACCTCCTCGGCGAGACTACTTGAAGCCCCCGTCTCAATCCGCGTCAATCCGTTCATGAAGAATGAGAATATGATCGTAACGATAATCACCAGAACGATGGAGATGGCCGACATATATCCCATGTTGAATGTCCGAAAGTTGGCTGCGTAGTTGTATGCCGTGATCGTCTCTGTGGAGTTCCCGGGGCCGCCACCGGTTAAGACATAGATCGTGTCAAAGAGCTTGATCGTATCGATAGACCGAAGCATGGCCATGGCAAAAAGGAATGGATAAAGCAGCGGGATTATGATCCAGCGGTACATGTCTATCAGGCTGGCTCCATCTACCCTGGCGGCGTCATAAAGCTCGACATCCTGCGATTTAAGCGCAGCCAATAAAAATAACGCCACAAAAGGGGTCCATTGCCATACATCGACCAGCACGATGGATACCAGCCCGGTGGTGGCATTCCCTAACCATTGCACCGGCGCCAGGCCCGCCAAACTTAGGAAGTAGTTGATGGGTCCATATTGATAATCGAACATCATCCGCCAACTGTATGCCAGGGCAATGGGCGTTAAAAGAATGGGTAAGACAATAATCGTGCGAAACCAACGATCTCCCCACGTGCGCAATTGCAGGAAGAATGCAACCAGTGTCCCAAGGAGCAACTCAACCGTCACCGCAGCCAGGACGATAACCCCGGTGTGGAATAATGCCTCAAAAAAGCGTTTGTCATGTAATAAGTGATCAAAATTGCGGAGGCCGATCCACGTTATGCCACCACTCCCCGGCTGCCATGAGTTGAAGGCAAGATAAATCATGAAAATCAACGGGAACATCCCCATAATGAATGAAAACAAAATGCTGGGGAGGATGAAATAGAGTTTTACGGATTGTTTTCTACCCAGTTTCCGGGCAATGTCGTCATACTTCGATCTGAAATGGCCAAGGAGAGGCTTCAACGCATTCCAGCCCAATCCTCCTTGATCGCTTCTTGGCTTGTGTGACAGAGATTCTTTTGACATTGGTTGCAAATCCCTCCATCGGGATCAATAAGGGTATCCTGCGAGTGGGGCGCCAGTCTGTCTCGCCAGGATTCGCTCCGGCCTGGATGGGGGTCAAGGAGACCCCCATCCAAAGAATTCGGAACCTATCGTGTACCTGCTTTAATTGGGAGGCAATCCCAGGTGAGAACGATAAGCTGCCAGCTCCTGGTCTTTCCCGATATCGTCGATCACCTTCTGAACTTCTTGAGCCGCCTGGTCCATCGCTTCCTGGGCGGTTAGCTGACCAGCCAACGCTTCCGTCACGTACAGCTCGACCGTGTCTTGTATGCGTGAGGCGCCGGGAATGCGCAAATCCACGACAGCATTGGGATTGTTGGTCGTGTCAAGGATCGCCGTTATGTAGGCTTTTGCGTCCTCCTCAGACCATCCCTTTGCGACCAGGTTGGGCACAGCGCTGGTGATATGCGAAGTTCTCCAGGGAGTATAGCCATTCGGGTCGGTAACATCCACACTCGAATTCTTCTTTCCCACCATGAACTTGATAAAGTCCCAGGCAGCAGCCTGGTTCTTGGAGGATGAGATCATGAACCAGCACCAGCCGTTGAAAGCGTGCGTTGGAGAGTACTTTACCGTATCCGTAGTAACCCACTTATCGGTGAGCCAGTCGTAATACTCTTTACTACCAGGCGCCATGGCAAACCCGACTTTACCCTTTACAACCGAGTTGGTCCCACGGAATTGGGGCCAATGTCCTTCCAATCAATGGCGAACAAGGCCGTCCCATTGACGAACTCGTTGATGACGTCACCACGCGTGGTATCCAGTCCCGGCTTCGTGCAACAATTCACCATTTCGATGTACTTCTCAAGGCCCTTGACATATCCAGGGGTATTGAGCAGGGGGGTCATATCCGGCTTGAACAAGAATACACTCTGCGGATGATTCGCGTCGGTGGGGGTTACACCGTAAGCGGAAAACCAGGAATAGGAATACCAGAACGCCTGGCTGCCTCGGGTAACACTGGTGACGAAGCTATAATGCTTATCAGGCTGACCATCCCCGGCCCAATCTTTCCCCATAAAGAATTTAGCCTCGCTGATCAATTCGTCAATCGTTTGTGGCGGAACCACCAAATCTGTCCCGGTTTCCTGCTTATACTCCGCCTGCCATTTGGGGTCGTTCAACACGTCTTTTCGGTAAAACAGGATATGGTTGTTGTTGTCTGGCATCAGACCATAGATGTGTCCGCCCCACGTATCCTTGCTGATGATCCCCTGCGGAATATCTGACCAATCGAAGTCAGGATCGTTTTTATCTTTATCGACGTAACTATCCAGCGGAGAGATGATACCCAGGCTGGCAAAGTCACCCATAAACGTATTCGGTGCAAGGATCAGGTCCAGCGTAGATCCGCCCGTCGTTGCGGTTTGCACGATCTTTGTAAAGAGGTCACCCCCAGGCGCTTCAACCACTTCGATCTTCGCTCCGGTCAACGCTGTGAACTCTTTTCCGTGTTCGTAAACAGGGCCGACGATCGTCGGGCCGGTCTGGCTCATCACCCTGATCGTGACACCTTCATACGGCAGCTTGGCCGCCGTTGGCTGTGCTACTGGGGTGGGTTGCTCTGCTACCGCGCTGGGCTGCCCTGGGGCGGCGGTATTTAGAACAGCCGGTGTAGCTGACGGACTACATGAGGCCAGTAAAGTGAGAATTACAATCAAAGTGGTTGCGACAAAGAACTTTTTCATGGTATTTCTCCTCTCCGGGATATAGAATTTTCGAGCGGAATCAATCGGGCTGAACCAGGTCAATCGCAAAGTCTTCTATAGGGCTCTGACACCACCTCCTTAGTCCTTTTCTTAATCTTTATACAACGAAGAAGCCAATGATGGGGCAAGAAAAGACGACATTTTCCCAGGCTCATTTTTGTTTTGCAGCTATTGGCACCGGGTTAAACTCTTGGATTCAACCGAGTGTTATGCGCTTATGTTGAATATGTTTTTTGTTTATGCCGGTAATCACAAGTATTTTACAGCAAAACAAAAAGAAAGTCAATATACAATCAGGCCCAGATCGATTAAATAATTGACAATGCAAATACAAGGTCATATAATGTCAATGTTGCGACGGATAACTATTAGATCGAGGTGAAGATGCTACGCGAGGAACGACTGAGGGTCATCATTCAACGGCTGGTGCAGAACCAAAGCGTCATCTGCAATGACCTGGCGCAAGAATTTGGGTTAAATGTCGCAACTATCCGGCTGGACCTGTTAGAGCTTGAGCGGCGCGGGTTGGCAAAGCGCGTATACGGGGGCGCCGTACTCTCCGAGGGACAGCAAACCTCAGACGCCCTGACCGTAGTCGAATCCCAAATAATGGAACGCTTTGGCCATCACCAAATTGAAAAAGAGGCGATCGGCCATGCGGCAGCCGAGATGATCGCAGACGGTGAAACGATCATCATCGATGCTGGGTCCACCGCTTTCCAGGTCTGCAAGAATCTCTCCGGAAAACGGAATCTGACCATCATCTCCTGCGCTTTAAATAACCTTTGGCAAGAGCTGGCCTGGAAGCCCGGTTTGCAGATCTTCCTTACGGGGGGCTTTTTGCGAGCGGAAAGCCTATCGTTCGTGGGAGATTATGCCGAAAATATGTTGCGCGGGTTCAGGGCCAGCAAGGTGTTTATGGGAATAGACGGCATCTCCCTCGAGCACGGTTTTACCACGCTGAATTTTCTGGAAGCGGCCATCAAGAAACGAATCATTGAAGTGAGTGAAGAAGTCATCGTCGTCGCCGACCACAGTAAGTTCGGCAAAATAGGCCTCATCCCTGTGGTTCCCATTGAGACCGTGCACAAGATCGTAACAGATAGTGGCGTCTCCCCAGATTTCGTCGCCGACCTGCAAAAAAGGGGGGTAGAGGTCATCGTGGCGGATATAGAATCGCCAGCCAAAGGGGAACATATTCAGTTGAACCAAAAGGTCAGCCGACCGTGATGACCGCAGGCGATTTCTAAGGATTTACATCCTCAAATCAAGGGGGACATTTTAACTTTGCGCAAAGGAGACTTTATTCCTTTGCGCTGACGCCGTTCTTCATGCTCTTGACAAATACAAAAGTCGGGTTTATAGTTTAGCCAGCTTAATTATAAAGAAGGTTTAAGTAATGCCCTCCCAAGAGCATGTGGTTACCACGTTACAGGAATGGATCGAAATCTTCATGCGCCGCTCTATGCGCAACTTCATTCTGCATTCCAAAAAGAGCGGGATGTCGATGTCGCAGATTGGCGCCCTGTTCTACCTTTTCCGCCAGGGGGCCGCCGGCGTTTCGGATATCGGCGACGACCTGGGCATCACCAGCGCCGCTGCCAGCCAGATGATCGAGCGCCTGGCGCAGCAGAAATTGATCATCCGCTCGGAAGATCCACACGACCGGCGTGGCAAGCAGATCACCCTGACCGAAAGAGGGCGCCAGGCAATGCGCGAGAGCCTGCATGCGCGCCAGAAGTGGTTAGACGAGGTGGCAGCCCGGCTCTCCCCGGCCGAGCAAGAGCAGGTGATTGCAGCCCTGCGCATTCTGATCGAGAAATCCAGCCAGGTTGAACAGCCGCCCGGCCCGTAAACCCCATTTCTCAACCTTTGACAGGAAAATATAACTTCTCGCTGACCGACGAGGTGTTTTCATTGGTATTGCTTGAGCTTCCCACTAAGATTCCTACATCCCATTCGAGGAAACTGTGCAGCGAAACACTTCACCGGAAGTGGCGTTCGGGCCAACATTATTAACTAGGAGCAAACCCAACCATGCTACGACTGGTCAAATATCTGAAGCCTTATCTATACCTCATCCTGATAGCGATCGCCTTGCTGTTCATTCAGGCGAATGCCGACCTGGCGCTCCCCGATTATATGTCGAAGATCGTCAACGTCGGCATTCAGCAGAGCGGCGTCGACAACGCCCTCCCCGCGGCCATCCGCGATAGCGAAATGTACCGCGTCATGCTGGTACTCACCCCGGATGAACGCATCGACGTGATGCGCGATTACACTCTGGTCGACAAGAGCTCACCAGACTATGCGCAGGACGTCAAAAAATACCCGATACTGGCCACTGAGCCGATCTACGTTCTAAACAACCTCGACCAGGCGGAGATCAACCGGCTGAATCCGGTGATGGGCAAAGCCTTGCTGGTCGTTTCCGGTATCGAACAGGTGCAGGCGGATCCATCCAAAGCGTCGGCGTTGGGTCTGGGATCGGGATTTAACCTCTCTCAGCTCCCACCCGGGACGGACCTTTTCGCGCTGCTGGCCAGGCTTCCCGCGGCGCAGCTCTCGCAGATGATGGCTGCGGTGGACACGAAATTTGCCACGATGGACGCCAGCATGATCGTCCAGGCAGCGGCCGCGCCGATCAAGGCCGAATACGTGGCCCTCGGCATGGATACCAATACGCTCCAGAGCGGCTACATGCTCCACACGGGCACGCTGATGCTGCTCATCTCGCTGGTCTCGGTGACCTGCACGGTGATCGTCGGATTCCTATCGGCCAGAACGGCCGCCGGATTGTCGCGCGACCTGCGCAGGAAAGTCTTCACCAAGGTCGAGAGCTTTTCCAGCACCGAATTTGACAAATTTTCAACGGCTTCCCTCATCACGCGCTCGACGAATGACATCACCCAGATCCAGATGGTGGTAATCATGATGGTGCGTATGGTGTTCTACGCGCCGATCATGGGGGTGGGCGGCGTGATCCGGGCGCTTGGCAAGGACTCCTCCATGTGGTGGATCATCGCCGTGGCCGTGATGGTGCTGATCGTCCTGGTGGTCATCATCTTCTCGGTCTCGCTGCCCAAATTCAAGATCATCCAGAGCCTGATCGACCGGCTCAACCTCGTCACGCGTGAGAACCTTTCGGGGATGATGGTCATCCGGGCCTTCAACATGCAGCAGTTCGAAGAAAACCGCTTCGACAAGGCCAACCAGGACCTGACCAGCACCAGCCTGTTCGTCAACCGCGTGATGGTGGTCATGATGCCGGCCATGATGCTCATCATGAATGGAATTACCCTGCTGATCATCTGGGTCGGCGCGCACCAGGTGGCGCAGTCCTCCATGCAAGTGGGCGATATGATGGCCTTTATGCAGTACGCCATCCAAATCGTCTTCTCATTCCTCATGGTCTCGATCATGTTCATCATCCTGCCGCGGGCCTCGGTCTCCGCCGACCGCATCGTGGATGTGCTGGAAACCGGGACAGTGATCCACGACCCGGAGCAACCCAAGCGGTTTGGCGACTCGTTCGGAGGCAAGATCGAGTTCCGCAACGTGGCTTTCCGCTACCCGAACGCAGAGGAAGACGTGCTGCATGGCCTCAGCTTCACCGCGCAGCCCGGGCAAACTACGGCCATCATCGGCGCCACCGGCGCGGGTAAATCGACGCTGGTCAACCTGATCCCACGCTTTT
The DNA here is from genome assembly GCA_963702935.1 of uncultured Chloroflexia bacterium. GTDB lineage: Bacteria > Chloroflexota > Anaerolineae > Anaerolineales > Anaerolineaceae > DAOTWA01. Next base: position 3,242,105 of record OY969772.1, on the reverse strand, counting down.
ACGATGTGACCGGCGGCTCGATTACCATCGACGGCACGGATATCCGCGAAGTGACCCAGCACGACCTGCGCGACAAGATCGGCTACGTGCCGCAGAAGAGCACGCTATTCTCCGGCACGATCGAAAGCAATCTCGTTTACGCCGACGAGAATGCCAGCGACGAGACGTTGGACCAGGCGATCGATATCTCTCAGGCGGCCGAGTTCATCTCGACGAAGCCGGAAGGGATCGGGGCCGAAATTGCGCAAGGCGGCATGAACGTCTCCGGCGGGCAGAAGCAACGGCTTTCGATCGCCCGCGCCCTGGTCAAGCAGGCGCCGATCTATATCTTCGATGACAGCTTCTCCGCCCTGGATTTCAAGACCGACGCGGCCCTGCGCCGGGCGCTAAGAGAGAAGACCGCCTCGAGCACCCTTTTGATCGTCACCCAGCGGGTGTCCACAATCAAGAACGCCGAACAGATCCTCGTCCTGGACGAAGGACGGATCGTCGGCAAAGGCACCCACCGCGATTTAATGGAAAAGTGCGACACTTACCGCGAAATAGCGTTATCACAGCTTAGCATGGAGGAACTGGCATGAGCGAGCAAAATCACACTTCCCCGAACGGCAGTGGCCCGCTGGGGGCCTCGGGGGCATCGAGCGCAAGCCAGCCGATGAGAGGGCGCGGCATGATGGGCGGGCGCGGCCGCATGGGCGGCGGCCCGATGGCGATGATGAAGGGTGAAAAACCCCGCGATTTTAAAGGTACGATGATCAAGCTGTACCGCTATCTCCGCCCCTACCGGCTCTCCATTCTCATCGTGACGGCTTTCGCCATTGGCTCCACGGCATTCTCGATCGTCGGCCCGAAGATCCTGGGCAACGCCACCACCGCGCTGTTCAACGGCGTGCTGGCCCAGATTGCCGGCACCGGCTCGATCGATTTCGGCTACATCGGCAACATCCTCACCATCACACTTGGCCTGTACCTGGCCTCCTCAGTCTTTTCCTATATCCAGGGCTGGATCATGTCGGGCGTGTCGATGAAGATCACTTACCAATTCCGCAAAGACATCTCCGAGAAGATCAACCGCATGCCGCTCAGGTACTTCGACGGCACCAACCACGGAGAAGTGCTTTCGCGGGTCACCAACGACGTCGACACGGTCAGCCAGACGCTGAACCAGAGCCTGACGCAAATCATCACCTCGGTGGTAACCGTCGTCGGCGTGGTCGGCATGATGTTCTCCATCAACTGGCTGATGACCCTGGTGGCACTGACGATCGTGCCCCTGTCGCTGGTCATCATCAGCCAGATCGTGAACAGGTCTCAGAAATATTTCAAGGAGCAACAGGATTACCTGGGACACGTCAACGGACACGTCGAGGAAATGTACGGCGGCCACGTGGTGATGAAGGCCTTCAACGGCGAGCAGAAGAGCGTCGAGCAGTTCGATACTTACAACGACATGCTCTACAGCTCCGCGTGGAAATCACAGTTCCTCTCCGGGATGATGATGCCCGTCATGACCTTTATCGGCAACCTGGGCTACGTGGCCGTCTGTATCCTGGGCGGGTGGCTGGCGATCCGCAACGCGATCACCGTCGGCGACATCCAGGCCTTCATCCAGTACGTGCGCTCGTTCACGCAGCCGCTGACGCAGATCGCCAACATCTCCAACGTCTTGCAGCAAACCGCGGCCGCTGCCGAGCGCGTCTTCGAGTTCCTGGCGGAAGCGGAAGAAACCCCCGAGGCGGCCAATCCCATCCGGCTGCCCGCAGTCCGCGGCCAGGTGGAATTCAAGAATGTCCATTTCGGCTACAGCCCGGATAAGATCATCATCAACGATTTCTGCGCCACCGTCCTGCCCGGCCAAAAGGTGGCCATCGTCGGGCCGACCGGCGCCGGCAAGACCACCATGGTCAAGCTGCTGATGCGCTTCTACAACGTGAACAGCGGAGCCATCCTGATCGATGGCCACGATATCCGCGAGCTCACCCGTCAGGATCTGCGCAAGTTGTTCGGGATGGTCTTGCAGGATACCTGGCTGTATAACGGCACGATCCTGGAGAACATTCGTTACGGACGGCCAGACGCCACCGACGCAGAGGTCATCGCCGCCGCCAAGGCCGCGCACGTGGACCACTTCGTGCGCACCCTGCCGGGCGGATACAATATGGTGCTGAATGAGGAAGTGACCAACGTGTCGCAGGGGCAGATGCAGCTCCTGACCATCGCGCGGGCGATCCTGGCCAACCCCAAAATGCTGATCCTGGACGAGGCGACCAGCTCAGTGGATACGCGCACGGAGATCCTGATCCAGAAGGCGATGGACACCCTGATGCAGAACCGCACGAGCTTCATCATCGCTCACCGCCTGTCTACGATCCGCGACGCGGACCTGATCCTGGTGATGCGGGACGGCGATGTCGTGGAACAGGGCCGGCACAAGGCGCTCCTGGCGCAGGGCGGCTTCTACGCCGAGCTGTACAACAGCCAGTTCGAGGTGGCGGAAAAGGTCGCCGAATGAAGATCGATGATTGATGATTGATGATTGATAGTTGAAGAATGAAGCGGGGCGGGTGCGGTCGCTGTTCGACCGCGCCCCTCCCGCTTTTTTGTCCGGGCTGGCCTGTGTGCCAGCCCTTCTCGTATTAAAGCATTCCGCTCTTCTTCTCCCCACCCGCGCACATTCCCTAAAAATCCGACCCCGGGCTGACCCGTTTTCAGACCTGCGACCGAGCCGTCTCCTCGCCGCCCACCGTATACTCGGCATCATCAAAAACTGAGTCTGCCAGGGACGCTATGCGTGTTTTGGGTGGATCGTTTTTGTGATCTGATTTCAGGAGGAAACCATGTCCCACAACATCATCGTCCAGGTCGAGAACATCCAGCGCCACCTGCCGCAGGGCGGGCGCGAGCTGCACATCCTCAACGGGATTTCATTTTCAGTCGAAGCGGGTTCCTGGCTGGCGCTCACCGGCCCTTCCGGCTCGGGCAAATCCACGCTGCTGGGCACCCTGGCCGGCATCGACCGGCCCTCCGCCGGAAAAGTCTACCTCGAAGGCACAGAGATCAGCGAGCTGCCCGAAGGACGCCTGGCGCGCCTGCGCAACGAGAAGATCGGCGTCGTGTTCCAGTCCTTCCATCTGATCCCCACCCTGACCGCGCTCGAGAACGTGGAAGCGCCGCTGTACATCCACCCCCAGCGGCGCCACGCCCGCTCCCTGGCGGTTAAGATGCTCGAGCAGGTGGGGCTGGGTGAGCGCATGAACCATTTCCCCCACCAGCTCTCGGGCGGCGAGCAGCAGCGCGTGGCCATCGCCCGCGCCCTGGTGTGCGGCCCCGAGATCCTGCTGGCCGACGAGCCTACCGGCAACCTGGACACCGCCACCAGCAAGCAAGTGCTCGACCTGATCCACCAGCTACGCAACCAGCTCGGGCTGACGGTCATCATGGTCACCCACGACCAGGCGATCGCAGCGCGCGCCGATCAACGGCTGCACATCGTCGATGGCCGGCTGGTCGACGATGGGACGCCGGCGAACTCGTGGTCCCTGTCCTTTCAGGGAAGTGGGGCAAGCGCATGATGACCCTCTTCCACTTTATCCGCCTGGCGGTGAATAACCTGCGCCGCGGCGGCCAGCGCGTTTTGGTCGCCTTGCTGTGCATCACCTTCGGGGTCATGGCGCTGGTCGCGATGACCATGCTGGCTAATTCCATCGCCAGCGCCGTCGTAATGGCGTCCAATCAGGTCATCGGCGGCGACATCAGCATGGGGCGCAAGGTCGAAGACACTCTCCGCACCGAGGACATCGCCCAGCTCGATGCACTTCAGCAAAGCGGCGAGATCAGCAACTATACCCTGATCGCCTTCAGCTCGTCGGTCATGTTCCACGCCCCCGGGTCCGGGGACATGCATTTCGTGGGGACCAGCCTGGGCGTCGAGCCGGGGAAATATCCCCTGGCCGGGTCGTTGACCATCGGGGAACCGGGCAACGTGGGCCTGCCCACCCTGCTTCAGCAGGTGGGCGACGTGGTGGTCACCCGCGACCTGGCCGAAAGCAACCACCTCGCGGTGGGCGATCCCATCGCCCTGGCCGACCTGCGTACCGGCGTCCCCCTGGAAGGTACGGTGCGCGGCATCGCTTACGATACCCCCAACCACCAGGGCGACAAGATCTACTATTCGCTGGATACGGCCCAGGCGCTGGCAGGCGGGCAGCCGGTGGTCAATACGGTCATCGCCAACTCAGACCAGGCGCCGACGGTTTCCGGGAAGCTGGAAAGCGCGGGGTGGTCGGTAGATTATGAGGCCAGTCGCAGGGACGAGAGAACCGCCAACGTGTGGCTGCTCGGCCTGCGCGGCGCCGGTATCCTTGGGCTGCTGGTAAGCGGCATTGGCATCGCCAATACCATGCAGGTGCTGCTGCGCCGCCGCCAGCGCGAGATCGCCATCTGGAAAACGCTCGGCTACCGCGAGGGGCACCTGCGCCTGGTCTTCTCGCTCGAAGCCGGTTTACTCGGCCTGGGCGGCAGCCTGCTCGGCGCCGGGCTGGGGGTGCTGATCAGCACCGGCCTGCTGGAGGTGTTTCGCGGTACCTCGACCATGCTGTACCAGTGGACCTTCTCTCCCACCCCGCCCCTGATCGGCGTGCTGGTGGGGACGCTGACCACGGTGATCTTTGCCTCCTGGGCGATCGTCGTCTCCAGCCAGGCCCGGCCGATGGCGCTGCTGCGCAACGAGCCGGTCACCGTCCAGGGTCTCCCCGGCTGCCAATCCGTTTTGCTGGTTCTGCTCCTGGCAGTGCTGTTTACTGCCCTCACCAGCCTGGTGATGGGCTCGCTGCTTTCCGGAATCGGGATGCTGACGGGCATCCTCTTGGGGTTGGTCCTGCTGGGCGGTTTCTTCAGTGTCTTGCTGTGGATCTTTACCCGCATCCTGCCCCTGGGAGGCTACCCGCTGGCGCACATGGCGCTACGCAGCCTGCGCCGGCGCGGGTTTGCCCTGATCTTCGCCATGATCGCCCTGTTCATCGGCGTCCTTTCGATGAGCATGGGCATGGTGGTAACGCAAGCCACCGAGAGCAGGATTTTGGGCCAGTCGGGCGAGGTCCGGGGCTACAACCTGAACATCCTGGCCACAGCCGGTCAGGAGAGCGCTGTCCGCCAGGCAGTGCAGGCGCAGAACCCGGAAAAGGTGGACGTGGGCTACCGCACGACGCTGGCAGGGTTAAGCGTCGGCGGCAGCGGTGAGCCGCTCACCGCCACGGACGCGCTCCTGGTGGGGCGCTCCGACCCGGGAGATTACCTTCTCAGTGGTGCGGACTGGGGCAGCCAGCCAGATGGCGTGTACGTCTACAGTGCCGCGGGCTTGAAAGCGGGCAGCCAGGTGGAAGCCACCTTCCGCGACGGCTCAACCCGGACTTTCACGGTGGTCGGGTCGTACGACATCAACTACCGCTCGACGAATCTCTTCCCGCCCCTCGGGCTGCTGATGACGGCGGATGGTTTCAACCGGGTGGCCCGGCCGGATTCGCTCACTTACTTCGTGCAGGTCGCACCCGATCAGGTCGGCCGGGCCGCTGCCGCCCTGGGGAGCGCCCTGCCGCAGGTCACGGTCGTCAACCTGGTGGCTTACGCTGCCCGCTTCATGCAAAGCTACCGCAACCTGTTCGTCCTGGCGATCGCCATGGCCGGGCTGGCGCTGCTGGCGGGCCTGCTGCTGGTGGCCAACTCGGTCAGCCTGGCGATGCTCGACCGCCGCTACGAGATCGGCATCCTCAAGACGGTGGGCTATTCGCGCCGCCAAATTCTTTCCGTCTTCGCGGTAGAATATGGATTGGTCGGTTTGCTGGCCACCGGCGCCGGCGTGCTGCTCATCCAGGGGCTCCTGGCGGTGGTGGCGATTGGAAACCGCCTACCGGCGAGCCTCCTGTTGCTGAACCTCCCCTCTCTCCTCCTGGTCCTCGCCTGTGGCCTTGGCCTGACCCTGTTGACCGTTCTGGGCGTCGCCTGGAACCCTACCCGCGTCCCGCCGGTGGCCGTCCTGAACGAACAGAATTGATATAAAATGAGGGAGCACCAAAGCTTTATAAGGTTGGGCCCACAACCCTGAGGAACTTTGAGTGCTCCCTGAAACAGAAAACCGATGCGTATCTTAGCTTTCTTCCAAACCCTGCGGGGAAAACTGATCCTCACTTATACCACGGTGACCGTCCTGGCGCTGCTGGCGCTGGAGATTACCATCCTGTTCATCGTGTTCGTATTCTCCCGCGGGCTGGATACCAATACGCTCCCTTATCTCTCGGACGTGATCTCCGTCCTCCCCCCACAAGCCCGCTCCTACCTGCAGCCCGGCGCGTACGACCTGAACGGGCTGCAAGCCTGGCTCGAAGCGACTTACGATGCCGGCCTGGCCAGCCTGCCGCCCGAAGGGCCCTTGGACAGCCCGGCCGCCCAGATCATCAAGAGCGACCCCATGTACGTGCTTTCTCCGGACGAGACAGTCCTGGCAGCCGCGCCGGCCAGCGCGGAAAGCCTGGTGGGCAGGAAGTACAGCCCCCCTGAGGATGTGGCCCGCAGCAAGGACATCCTCGAAAACGCCCTGCAGTTGGATCTCCTGCCCAATCGCGTCTCGGCAATCCGTCCGGACGGGAACTACCTGATGGCCGTTCCGGTGCAGCAAAGCCTGGGAGAGGGGCCGCTGGCCGCGGTGATCATCGTTACCGTCGCGGCGCCGCCGAAAGGAGGCAGCCAGTGGTGGTCACTGGTTCTGGAAGTCGTCCCCATCACCGGTTTGATCCTGCTGTGCTCCGTCGTGCCGTTCGGGGCCCTGTTCGGGTTCATCATGTCGCGCAGCCTGACCCACCGGCTCAAAGCCCTCACCCGCGCGGCGGACGCCTGGAGCGAGGGCGATTTTTCCGTCCAGCCGCAGGACCGCTCGAAGGACGAGATCAGCTACCTAGGGATGCGCATGCGCCGCATGGCCGAGAACGTCCAGGCGCTGCTGCACACCCGGCAAGAGCTGACCCTGCTGGAGGAGCGCAACCGCCTGGCCCGCGAGCTGCACGACACCGTCAAGCAGGAGACTTTCGCCACCCTGATGCAGGTGCGCGCGGCCAAGAACCTGCTCGACCACGATCCATCGGCCGCCCGCGAGCGCCTGGACGAAGCCGAGGAGCTGATCAAGACCTCGCAGCAAGAGCTGGGACACATGATCTCCGAGCTGCGCCCCACCGCGCTGGAAGGCCAGGGCCTGGCCGGCGCGTTGAGTGACTACCTGGCCACCTGGTCGCAGCATTCGCGCATCCCCGCCGAGATCCAGGTGCAGAACGAGCAGCGTCTGCCGCTGGAGGTGGAGCAAACCCTCTTCCGCGTCGCGCAAGAGGCCCTCTCCAACGTCGCTCGCCACAGCCGCGCCTCCGCCGCCACCGTCCGGCTGGCATTCGCCCCGGAGCAGGTAACCCTGTCCGTCGCCGACAACGGCGTCGGCTTCGATCCGTCCGTTGCCGGCAGCGGTTTCGGCTTGCAGAGCATGCGCGACCGCCTGGCCGCTGTCCAGGGCAGCCTGGTTGTCCAGGCAGCGCCCGACGGCGGCGTGATCCTCACGGCCAGCGCGCCAATCCTTCGTAATACGTAGTACCTGTTTTGCAGGTAGGAGCAAACATAAGATGGAAGATGCTATTCGAGTTGTCCTGGTCGACGATCACAATCTGGTGCGCATGGGGCTGAAGGCCTATTTCGCCACCCTGCCCGACATCCAGGTGGTGGGCGAGGCCAGCACGGGCGAGGAAGCCGTGCGCCTGGTCGCCGACCTGGTCCCTGACGTGGTCTTGATGGACCTGATCATGCCCGGCATGGACGGCGTGGAGGCCACCCGTCAGGTCAAGAAGATCAGCCCGCGCACTCAGGTGATCGTGGTGACCTCCTATCATGAGGACGAGCACATCTTCCCCGCCATCCGCGCCGGGGCGCTCTCCTACGTGCTCAAGGACATCGACCCCGACGACCTGGCCGACGCCATCCGCCGCGCCAATGCCGGGGAAGCCGTGATCAACCCGCGCGTCGCCGCGCGCCTGGTCAAGGAGCTGCACGGCCGGCGCGAGGAGGCGGTCAACGCGTTCAGCGAGCTGACCGACCGCGAGATGGAGGTGCTGCGCCAGGTCGCCGCGGGCAAGAGCAACCACGAGATCGCCGCGGAGCTGGTGATCAGCGAGAAGACGGTCAAGACGCATATCACCAACATTCTGACCAAGCTGCACCTCTCCGACCGCACGCAGGCTGCCGTGTATGCCTGGCAGGCGGGCATCGTGCGCCGGGATCAGACGTAATGAAGAGAAAATTGAGCTTACTCGCTATGGTTGTGCTCACCCTTGGCCTGGTGGGCTTTGCCTTCACCCAGATCGTCCCCGCCGGCACGGTACACGCTGCCGATGAAACCCATCCGGCATTGAGCAGCGCCGGCCCCTCTGACAAAGAAGCCGTACCGCTTACACACTCGGCGCAGCCGGTCGTATTCGTCGTCACCGGATTGGTTTGTGTCTTATTCGGAATTGCGGCAATTTCTCCGCTGTTGATCGACGACCCGGCGCAGTCGTCGCAAGAGTTCCCAGCGAGCCGAGACGTAAAACCCGACCGGGAGCCGACGGCATTCACGATCCCCGTCGGCTCCATTCTTCCGGCAAACCCTGGCCCATTGATTATCTGTGACTTGATCTCGACACTCTGATATGTAAAAAACCTTGTGGGGATTTATAAAAACGTATATCATACGGTAGATTTTACTTTCTCTGGCAAAAAATCCTCGACGGGTTTCACCTATTGTTTCTCAGCGTTCATCTGCGCTCGTCCGGGACCTAATCCAATGGGCTGAGCAGTAACGGAAAACGCCAGCAATAATTCCGTAACGATGGATTAATTTTTTGCAGCATTGGGGATTTAGCGAACAGGTGGGGTCACGATATGGCCGAACAAATCAAGAAAGAAGGCAGAACAAGCGCTTTGCTTCGCGGGTTATTCACCGCACCCGATCTAGAAAAGTTCATAGAGCGGAATGCCGAGGCGATGGAGGTGCCGTCATTCTCTGTCTATATTACGAGATTATGTAAAACAACAGGACAGGTGCCAGAGCGCGTCATCCAGCGCGCTGCCATCGAACGCACGTATGGGCATCAGCTTTTTAACGGAACGCGAAAACCATCCAGGGACAAAGTGATTCAGTTGGCTTTTGGTTTTGAATTGGATTTGGAGGCTACGCAGAAGCTCTTGCAAATCGCCCAAAAGAATCCTTTATACCCAAAGATCAAACGCGACGCCGCAATCATCTACTGTATAAACAATCACAAAGATATTCTGGAAACGCAAAGCGTGCTTCAAACCCTGGGGATAACCCTATTAGGTGGTGAACAAAAAAAATGACTGATGCTCTCATTGAAGATTTTTTGGCCGGTTTTGATGACAGCCGTTTTCCTGTCGAGTTTCTGCAAAGTTACGAGCTGATGGAATGTCTCTCACATAATGGAATTGGGGAAACCCTGCTGGTCAGAGATCGGCAGACAGGCGCGTATTATGTGGCAAAATGCTACTCCGATAAATCCCTCCTTTCTCAAACGACTGAGAACGACTTGCTGAAAAAATTGCATCACGAAGGATTGCCCGTCTTTATCGGCGAGTATCAGAATGAAGAAATGCTGTGCGTTGTGCGCGCTTTTGCACCAGGCAAGTCGCTGGACAGGCTGGCCCAAGAGAGCCCATTCACCAGACAGCAATCCATTGCCATTATCGTCCAGCTCTGTGAGATTCTGATTTATCTGCACGGGCAAACACCCCCCATCATCCACCGGGATATTAAACCGCAAAACATCATCGTTAATGAACAGGGGAAAATCACCCTCATTGATTTCGGTATCTCGCGCATATACAACGAGACATCCAAGGAAGATACACTTTGTTTGGGTACCAGGCATTACGCTGCGCCGGAACAGTATGGTTTTTCCCAAACCGATTGCCGCTCCGATATTTTTTCCCTTGGAATACTGCTCTGCTGGTTATTGACCGGTAACGTTGAAGTTGAGCAGGCCCCAAAAGCCATAGCAGATCATCGGCTTGCAAATGTCATAACGAAATGTACTGCTTTTGCTCCAAAAGACCGATTTAAAAATGCTGCCCAGGTCAGGGATGCATTGACAGGCCGCACGACACGTCGCCTAATACTGGCTTTCCTATGCGCATCTCTCATCCTTCTGGCTGCCTTCTTTTATTTTACCAATGCCGAAATTCTAAACCAACAGCCGGTTGGGGTCATCTTCCAGGAACCTTTGATCGAACAAGCGGTGCGTCTAAGGCTTGGAAAGAATGAGGCCGAGGTAATATCAGAGCAAGATCTCTTATCGATAAATGAGCTGTACGTTTTCGGGGATAAGGCAGCCGCGAACGAAGAAACTTTCAAAACCTACGCCGAAAGCTTCGTGAATAATGACGGTACGGTCCTGCGAGGAAGCATCCGTGCGCTCGACGATCTTCCGAAACTGAAGAACCTTCGCGCACTCTCGCTTGCCTATCAAAACATTAACGACCTTGCCCCATTATCCGAGCTCACCTTTTTGGTATCCCTTGATTTACGGCACAATCCACTGGGGGATGTGGCCCCGTTATCTCGAATTCCTTCATTAAGCGCATTAAGTCTTTTTGATACGAATGTTTCAGACCTGACGGCCCTGAGCAGTTGCTCCCATTTATCAACCCTGGACATCGGTTACACACAAGTCAAATCGATCCGCGCTCTGGATGGATTGGATGCGTTGCAAACCCTTGTCATTCGTAAAGCCCCTCTCCAATCGCTCGACCACATCGAGACGCATCCTATGCTTGAGAAAATCTACCTGTCGGAAACCCAGCTCCTCGATCTTTCCCCGCTCCTCGATCTGCCCCGCTTACAACAGGTCGAAGTGAGCGAAAATATGCGCACGGCGGCAGAAGCCGTGGCAGAACAAGCCCAATTCGAAATCATATACCCATAACATTCCGAGAATCAACCTTAAAACTCCCAAATGTGTGCAGGCAGCACACCCATGAGAGTTTTCTGTTCATTACAATTCTGTTGACATCGAGAGCCTTCTAACGGCGGGCGCCCGGTAAATTCAGTCACAATCATGAGATAGTAGTGAGCCTTATGAATTAACCTATCCTCACAACGAAGCGAAAGGAACATCATGAAAAGAATTGCCCTTTCAACCATTATCGTCTTGTTTGTTTTCTCACTACTCTTCGCCGGGTGCAGCAATACGGCAGCCCCCGAAGCCTCTACCGTCGCAACCCCTCCTCCAACTGGAACTCCCATTCCACCCCAGGAGCCCACTCCAACCGAAGCTATTGAACCAACCCAAACTCCTGCTCCAACCGAAGCCCCACCGCCCCTGCCCTGCACCATCGCCTTCGATTCTGACCGGGACGGCAACAGGGAAATTTATAGAATGGGGCCTGATGGAAGCGATACGGTCAATCTCTCCAACAATCCAGCGGATGATTGGGATCCAGCCTGGTCATCAGACGGCGCCAAAGTTGCTTTCGTATCCAACCGCGAGAATGGTGAAGAAGGCGGCCAGTTTATTTACGTGATGAATGCGGATGGAAGCAACGTGCGTCAACTAACTACTGAGAATGGCAGTGATTGGCCAGACTGGTCACACGATGGCAGCCAGATCACGTATAGCAGGAATGATGATATCTATGTCATCAACGCAGATGGAAGCGGCCAGCCGGTCAATCTGACCAACAGCCCTGAAAAAGATACCCAATCCACCTGGTCGCCGGATGGCAGCCAGATTGCCTGGTTATCGGGCGATGACTGGAACTGGAATGTTTTCGTGATGAACGCAGATGGCAGCAATGTTCACCAGATTACCGATAATGGTCAGGTGTCTGGTGTTGGGTGGACAGTGGACGGACGCATCATCACCGGCTGGGGGTGGAAAGATCAAGAAGAACTCTGTCATAACTGTGTGCTGAACGCAGATGGCTCAAACATCGTGGACGCCGGCGGGAAAGGGGATTTGCAGCGTTACCTGCCGTTCTGGACTGTGGATGGACACAGGGTGGAATTGGCAAATGTAGCTTTGGATGGCGGTAGTGATGAGATTTACCTGGTCGGTGAGATTTTCCCCGATATGTTTCTTAACCTCACCAACAACCCGGCAAACGATCGCAACCCGGACTGGCCGGCGAATTGCGGTCCAGGAACCGAAGCCTCCCCATCTGAAGCCCAGCAACCCAAAGCCCCAGAAGAAATCGTCATCGGTTACGCGGGGGATGACCCGTGGCAACAGCAAAGAAAAGACAATTTCCAAAAAGCCTGCAATGAGCTCGGCATCCGGTGTGTTTACGGCGATATCCCCGGATTGATCGAGCAGGGTGTGGATGCCGTTGTTCAGAATTCCAATGCAATCGCTGTGGATGGCCTTTTTCCCTCGATTATGGCCGCCAAAGAAAAAGGAATCCCCGTGTTCGTCCTGGACGCGGAGTTGGGCGCCGAAGGCGCCTATAACGTTACCATCGACCAGCATGTGTGGGCAAAGACCAGCCTGGGATGGATGTTCGAGAAGATCGGCGGCGAAGGCCAGATCGCCTATTTCGACCTTCACCCTTTTAACCGCCACACAGATACCATCCGCGAAATGTTGGCGAGGTACCCGGGGATAACTGTAGTCGAATATCGGGACGGGAAATACGATCGAGAGAAAATAAAACCGGAGACCGTCGATTTTGTCAAAGCCTACCCCGAATTGAAAGCCGTCTGGACAAACGTCAATATGAGCGAAGCCATCATCGGGCTGGATGAAGAATCCGGGATCCCTAAGGAAAAATGGCCGGTGGTGATCTGCGATGCGACCAGGGAGGGCCTGGAAACCTGGATGAGAATAAGGAATGCTTATCCGAATTTCGACTGCATTGCGCTTGCCAATCCGCCCGGCATCGCTTACGACGCCGTGTATGCCGCGTATTATCTGGTCAGCGGCGCTCAGATCGATGCGTCAGCCCTGGGCGGGCAGTATGGGAATACGTTGTACGTCGATATCCCGGTGATTACTTCAGAAAACCTGCAGGGGTGGCTGGATAAGATCACTCATGAAGATGCCAAGTATGAGGTGGATGAATTGATGGAACCCGAAAAGATCGAGGAAACCTGGTTCCTCGAGTGAGTTGCAAAGGCAAAAGGGTACCCGCCCGTGTCGAACGGGTACCCCCAGGCCACACTCAACCTCGCAGGAGGCCGGCGTTAACGCGTGAACAACAGAGTACCCTGGGCAGTATCCCAGCGCAGGCCACGCAGGTCCTTCAAGCGCCCAAGCCGGCGCTCCAAATCCTGCGGCGTCAGGTAGAGCTCACTCGAGACGCTCCACTTCCAGGATTTAATCGAGATCACGTGGGTCGATTCACCCAGCTCGATGCACTGCATTAGCTTGCGGTCGGTCTCATCCAGGCCGAGATCATCCAACACGGCCCGCTTGGAGAGCAAGCTCTCGATTTCAAGCCAGTTATAACCAGCGCAGCGTAGCAGCGAAACGGGCTGCTCGGCCAGGTAGTGCAGCACCTCCAGCGATGGGTTATCGTCAAAACGCTCAAAGACGGGCGTCAGCAGATCCAACAGCTCCTGGCAGCCCTGGCGCAGCTCCTGAAGCATCGCATCAGTCAGCGCAGAAGTATCACTGGTAGCCAGCTCGCCGTTATTGTTGTTCAAGATGCCCAGCAGGTAGGTCTTTCTGCGCCAGGGCGCAATCTTGCCCACATGGATGACCCCGTACTGGCTCAAATCGACCGATTTGAGCAACATTGCCAGGAACAAAAAGGTCTTGGCCGTCACCGAGGTTGGCGAAAAGTCGGCGTCTGGAAAGCGGAATTCGAGGTGAAAATCGGTTACCGCGCCCTGCGGGTTGAACTGGACATGTTCCAGGTTGAAAAAGTTCTGGTGCTCTGGAACCAGCTCGCTTTCCTTCAATGTCTGCTTAATCTCCGGCATACGCATGGTGGCAGGGGAATGCTGGATCATCTCAAGGTGGCTGGTGAAATTTTGCCGGCGGCACAGGGCGTTACGGGCATCACCGCCGCTGGTGAGAAAACGCAGCTCCGGCGAGTAGCGCCGCACGAGATTCCACAAATTTGCCAGAATGATCTCCGGCACCGCTTCGGCCAGGCCAGGAGTGAGCAGATGGAAGTGCAACCCGCAGGTGGAACGGGCGCGCGCGCCTTGCTGGAGCAACGCGTTCATGATAACTAAAAGCTGGCGTTGCAAGGCTCGAAAGTGCGGTTGGCGACCAATGATACGAATCTCTACGCCGCAGTGCTCTTTGGCAATATCCAACACCCCGTTAACCCCCAACGAGCTCAACGTTCCGCTGGGAGCCAGCAATTCGGTTAGCGTAGTTTCAAAGGTCGGCCGGTCGCAGCCCTTAGGAGTGGCGACTTCCAGCTCCAGCCCGATTTTAGCCACCTGGTAAAGCAGGTCTTTCCAGTAGCTGGCCGCATCCAGGAGCAAGATATCGTTGCGACGCAGAAAAATAGGATCCTTCATGAGATGCTCTCGGTTTTGCCGCGGAGAATATCCCCGTAAAGACTACCCATCAGGATCTGCCCTCGAACTTGTAACCAGGCCCCTCTCTCAACGGATCGAAAGAAGGGGCCTGGCGGCGCTTACGGCAAATCTACAGCATAGCGCTACTGCATCAATTGGACTTCCAGGGTGCACGTCTGAGTAGCTTCGTCCCACTTGCGGCTGACGAAACGGTTCTTCTTGCCCATGCGGGCGCGCATGGCAGCCGAGAGGATGTTGAACACCGGGCAGTAGAAAGGCTGCACGCCGGCCTTTTCCAGCTCGTTGGTGCTCCTGCTGAAGGCGCACTTCTCGCAAGCGAAGAGGATGCGGTCGCCCTCAAGGGTAGCCTTGCCGGACTTTATCAGGTCCGATTTATCGCTGAACAGGCGGACGAGCTCCACCAGGATGTGCGCGGGGCTTTCACCTTGAATTTCCAGGCCGGATTCCTTTTCCATACGGGCAAGCAGCAGGTCACCGATGGTGATGCTGGTAGCAAAGCAAGACTTGCCGAACAGCTCCCACATACCCGTAGCCAGGCCGTAAACAGTGATCCCCTCGATCTCCTCCAGTTTTTCTTTCTTTTGAATTTCAGTAGCCATGATTGTTTCCTTTTAGAAGAATTATTGCCCGGGGAAAAATTAGTGGGGGATCGCATCCCACAACTGGTCGGAATAATCTTTCATCAACATGCGCACCACACCCAGAGGCGCATCCTTGGAGAGGCCAAGGACGGCGAAGTAGGATCCATCGCCCAGCATGTGCATCATGGAATAACGCGTGTTGATGGTGATGAGGTTATCCTCCACCTCCCCCAGGTTCAACTTCTCAGCCACTTTAGTCGCCAGCTTGGCCACCAGGCCCCAGCGGGCAGCGATGGCGGACGTATCGAGATCGGCGAGGCGCAAATCGGTGATGGAGAGGCCATCGGTGCCCACGACATCCATGTATAAAAGATCGGCGCCCAATTCGTTGTGGATTTCCTGAATCAATTGGTCAAGTTTAGCCATTCCAAGACTCCTGGTTGTGAAAGGTTATCTTCTTAATGGGGGATCAGTTTCGAGACGCGTTCCGCATAGATTTTGCTCACCAGGCGCAGATTGCCCAGGATAGCCGTCTTCCGATCAACCATGATTTCAAGATAATATTTTTTGCCGGGCAAATAGCGCATGAGCACGTAGACATTCCTGGCGGTGAGCAAGTTATCTTCCAGCACGGCGCTACCGTCAATTTTGGTGACAGACGTGTCCACCAATTTCATCAACAGGGTCATCTGAGCGCTAACCGATTCGATATCCATCTTTTCTTGCGAGTACATGGCAATATTCAAAGCATCCATGCCCACCACGGCGCTGGCCATATAACCGGTGATCTCGCTGCTCATCTCTTTCAAGACGTCTTCAATTCTTTGTGCCACAGTATCGAGTCTCCTTTCAGTAGATTGGTCAAACAGTAGTTCGGGATCGATAGCTTGCTCGTCCAGACGGCGAGCGCCTTCCAGCAGTATGGCTGACCAGTTATGCGTGATCGTTTTTTGGGGTGAAGTAATTCCCATTTCCAACAAGAAATCCCCATCTTCCCAAGCGATGATCTGATAGATTGCCTCCTCTCCCTGCTCACCAGCGCAGATTGCATGAGTTATATTGCCGCCATGAAAGAAAATCGTGGCGGTCTGGTCGGCATGTTTGAGCGTCAACCGGGCAATTTTCTGCTCGACGCAGTTGTGTTGAATTAAATCTAAAACCGCCATGTCTCTCAAGGTGCCTTGCATCACGGTACTCTCACTTCCAGCGCCTGGACCACACGCGACTGATCTGGTGGATCGCGTGGGTGGTGATGCGCCGATAGGTCTGCTGGCGGTTCGCCATCAAGACCGCCAGGGTAAGATCATAGTTGTTGGCGGTAAAGGAGCGGCAAATCAACAAGTGCCCATCTGTATCCACAATGCTGATCTCTTCAGCCTGCGAGATGCCCAGGTGCCTCTCATTCTGGGTGATGGTCTTTTTGACCATCGCCACGGTAGCGGACTGCCGTTCGGGGTCGAAGCCTTCCCGGGCGGCAAAAAATATAGGAAGGCCGTTCTGGTCAGTTACTACGGAGATGAGGAAATTCCCTACGCGGTTCATTTCTTCCAACAGGCTCGTTAACGTGTCGGTAGCCGACATTATCTCTTCTGATGGCATCTTATGAGACCCCAGTTAGCAGCAAGTTTATTTGTTTCTCTCGATAAAATTGGGCGGCAGGCGGATCTGCCGGTGGAGCGACTTAAATCTCAAAGGTTCGTTGGATTTTGGCAATGGTCTGGGTCATCAGCCGGCGGTAAGGCCGGTCTTTACCCGGAATGAGGAAAGCCAATACCATTTCGACCCCGCGAGCAAAAAACGGGCGGCCAACGAACTGGTTGCCACCGTCATCGAAGAGGCTAAATTCGGTGGTAGCCGAAATTCCTAGCTGCTCGCTGGCCTGGCTGGTGACCCGTTGGATTAGGCCAACCACCGCGGCTTGAATCTCAGGACTATGCTCCGCAGTGGATACCGAGGCGATGGGGAAACCCTCCCGGTCGGTTACAATGCAGGAAAGGAATTTACCTCTCTCATTGGTCTCAGCCAGTATCTCTCGATAATTCCATGGACTCCATTGTTCTTTCCCTGGTGTTAAATTTTTTCGTTTGCGCTCATTTGGATAGAGCGGATAGTTTCATTACAAATCGCCTTCAGCGTTTCCAGTACCCCCTGGCCATACACCGCCAGCGCGCCGATCATGGGGAGATGGTAAGCGCGCAGCAGGGCGCGCATGGCTTGAGGAGAAATGACGTGCTCGGCATCCTGCTTGTTGAGCTGAACGACGATGGGAGTGCGATCGGAAAGCTGCTGTTCGCTCATGTGTCTGTACAGATCCCGCCACGATTCGAGGTTATCCTGAGCGCGTTCCTGCGAAGAATCGGCCACAAAAACAATCCCATCAGCGCCTTTGAGAACGACCTTGCGGCTGGACTGGTAATAAGTTTGGCCAGGCACGGTGTATAGTTGAAGCACCGGTACCAGGCCACTGATACGGCCCAATTCCAGTTGGAGAAAATCGAAAAACAGTGTGCGATCCCCGGCGGTTCTTAAAGATACCAGGTTGGAACGCCGAGAGGGATCGGTATGGGTATGGATGTATTCAAGGTTGGTGGTTTTACCGCTTAACGCCGGGCCATAATAGACAATCTTGAGGTTGAGTTGTCTATTCTTGTAATCAATAATCATCCTGGGTTAATCCCATCGCCTTGTTATAAGCACCAGAGCTCATCCAGGCTCTTATTGATCTGCTCCGAGAAGTCACTCTGGTCAATTTCCACTCCAGGCGGGGGAGTTTCGTCTTCGGTTGGGGCTTCGACGATCTGGGCAATTAATTCCGCCGCGCGGCGGATGACCAGACGGGTCCACCCCAGGGGCACCGTTGAAGAGACCTTGAACATCAACACGAGATGCGGGCCGGCGTCAATGATCCAGGTGTTGACCTGCGGTCCCTCGCGCAGGATCATCTGGTGGCGTTGTAATTCTCCCGTAAGATGCGCCATTTCCTGGCTGGCAGCCAGGTCGCTTGCTACCAGCGCACCCAGCGCCACCGGGTCGGCCTGCTCGCGATTTCCACACAGGGTGACGATCTGCCCGCTACTATCGGTTAGCAAAATATACCTGGCGGGGATTTTTTCCATCAGACTGGCGAGGACTTTGTCTATGGCCTGTTCCTGGGCAGGATATAAAACAAGGCCACACCGAAGTATCGTGCTGGCTTCAGTCTTAGGAATTTGCATCTATGCCTCCACCCCGTTTACCCCGAAAAGTTTCCAGCCAGGGGCTCAGATTTTATAACTTATTTATGACGGATTTCTGCATTTTACTACCAAGTTATACCATTTTACTTTACATTTTTGTAAGGCAACAGGAAGGTTTCTGTCCAGTTTTATACTACTAAAATATTACAAATATATTCCCAACAAATTCTCCCCTTTGGGGATATTGTTAATGGAGATCGCATAGAACATCCTTGAGGTGCGGAGGCATCCATGCAGGATGACCAGACGGCCATCGACCAATTGAAAGCCGGGCAAATCAGCGGGTTGCACTCTCTGGTGGAGCGTTACCAGGTGCCAGCGGTTCAAGCCGCGGCCCTCATCGTTGGCGATCCATCCCTGGCCGAAGAGATCGTTCAGGAAGCCTTCCTACGCGTGTACGCGAAGATCGGCCAGTTCGACTCCTCGCGTCCGTTCAAGCCCTGGTTCTTCCGTATAGTCGTCAACGCCGCCATCAAGGCCGCCAACCGGCAGCGGCGCAGCCTCTCGTTGGACGCCGAAGGAGAGGCGGGCTATGCGGCCATCATCGCGCAACTGGAAGCCACTTCCTTCCGGCCGGAAGAAACCGCCGAGCAGGCCGAGCTGCGCCAGCAGATCCAGACTGCCCTGGAGCAGCTTTCCCCCATTCAGCGCGCAGTGGTGGTCAAGCGCTACTTCCTCGGCTTCAGCGACCGCGAGCTGGCAGACGAGCTGGACATGGCGCCGGGGACGGTGCGCTGGCATTTGAGCGCGGCCCGCCGCCGGCTGCGCAGCTTGCTTTCGTTTTCCAAGTAGTCCATGGAGGAGCACATGAATAAGCAAACCAAACCCCATTGGGCATTGCAGGAGATCGCCGAGCAGGAAGCGCCGGCCAGCACGATCTCCCTCTGGCCGGGCATCGAGGCAACGGCGATCCTCAGCCGTTCCAGGAACCTAAGGGGGATTAGCGGCCATCCCGCTTTCCGCATCGCAGGGGCTTTAGCCAGCGTTCTAGTCGTGGCTACCCTGGCCTTTTTCCTCGTCCCGCCGGTTCGCGCCGCGGTCGAATCGATCGTACAACGCATGGGCATTGCGTTCGTCGAGCCTCAGCCATTGGGTGCAGCCGTCGAGACCGGCAAAGCCGACCTGGTTGCCGTCACACCGCCGCCCTCCCTGAGCGTTCAAGAAATTCAGGGGCAAATCTCCTTCCCCCTGCTCCTCCCCACCTGGCTGCCGGATGGCTTGACCTATACCCAGCGCGACATCCGCGAGTACGACCCTCAGAGCGGAGAAGGCAGCGGCAAGGAGCTGACCATCGAATACAGCCGTACAGCAAGCTTTGATTCGGCGAGCGGCCTGCTATTCTTGGACGCTAACGACGGGCCTATCAGCGCTCCGCCGCTCCTGGCCGAGGGCCGCGAACAGGCGGTGGTGGTCAATGGGCAGCCAGGATATTACGTGCACGGCGGCTGGCAGGACGACGGCCGCGGGGACCCCAATACACGCTTGGGAAATTTGCTTTGGGAGGATGCCGCCGACGATGCCTATCTCACCTGGAACTCAAGATGGGGTCACTTATCTGCTGGAAGCTCACAACCTGGGCCTCTATCTCGACGACCTGCTGCGCATCGCCCAATCGATGCAAGCCCCATCATGATCTTCCTTCTTTCTCGGTGTTTCTCGAAGATCGGGGCCTGAACCTTGAGCGATCGCCTCAATCTACGGGAGGGTGAGAATTTCCTTCCCTGAGTCAACGATATGGATGGCCAGCACGTCTGGCTTCCCGGCAAAACGAACGATCTGAAATCCGGGGGCCGGCTCGACGTTGACCGCGTAGTGGGTAGCGGGGCGCACGGTACAACTGCGCTCGTTGGGATCGCACAAAGCCGCCTTCTCGAAGACGCCATGCTCCTTATCGAGCTCCTGCACGCCGGTGGCCAGATATCCGAACAGCCACACTTCCAACTGGCTGCGCTCGAACAAGGCGCACAAATCTGCGGGCGCATACGAACAGTTTGAGATCGTTACCGGATTGCTGGCAGCCGTCCACAATCCGGTCAGGTAGAGCCAGTCGGCTGCCAATCCATCCAGGTTCAACCCTCCGGGGAAGCTCTGTTGGGCCACGTCGATGGTGTCGTACAAGACCGCGGCGCGTTCGAACCTTGCGAGGGCTTTCGCGTCCATGGCGCTGAAGGGAAGCTGCTCTAACACCTCACCCGGGTCCGGGCGTACCCAGCTCGGATCGGCTGCGCACACTTCAAAGGCAACCGCCTGGCCTTCTTCGAGCAGTTGGTTGAAGTCGGCCAGCGGCGCCGCCTGCCACCAGAAATAATCGGGCGGATGGATGAGGGGGTACTTTAGTTTTCCCAGATTGATGGATTGCCCGGGCGAATCGAGCGTGACCTGGAAAGAGAGGTGGTCGTCATCGACATCGACGCGCCCAACCGGAAGGTTGGTCAGAGTGAAGGAGCCATTTCCATCCGTGTAGGTATCCCAGCTCTCGTCGTCTTTCTGCCGGATGCGTAAAGGCAGGCCGGAGACGGGCTGGTGGTCGCCGTAGCCCGTAATCACCTGCCCCGTGATGGTCGCACCGGTTTCCCCGGGTGGCTCAGAAGTTGGCACCGGGGTTGGGGACTGGGTTGGACGGATCAGCGGCTCGGTCGTCTGGGTGGATAAACGAGATGGCGTTGAGCGAGTGATCGGTGCCAAGGTTGGCGCCGTTTGGGGAAAGGATACGGCCGGCGCGCAAGCCGCCAGCGTTCCTGCCAGGACTAACCCGATTAACGTGTGTCTTTTCATCCTTGAATTTCTCCTAATGCCCCCGATCCAAAGTCTTTGCGTACCCTGGCGTGGCGCGTCCCGTGGACTGCGCCTGCCCGGCGACGTCCCGGATGCAGGCAAACAAGCCTTGGGGCTCGACTTCGAGGCGCCGGAGTATCGCCAGGTACACTCGGGCAAAAACCCTGAAGAAACCGTACCCGATCAAGACGCCGGTGGCATTCAAGAGCACGTCGTTGATATCCACTCCACGATAAGCGCCCCCAATCACCAGAGAAACGACTAGCTGGCTCGTTTCGATGCAAAGGCCGGCAGCCACGGCCAGCCAGGGGAAGTGCTTCGCTTTGAGCCCGAGAACAAAACTTATCCCAAAGCCAAAGGGGACGGTCAGGAGGACATTTCCGGCAAGCTGGAAGAAGACGATCTTGGGACGGAGGAAGAATAAATCGCCGAAGTAGAACGGTGCGAGGTTGACACGCGAGAGGATGAATGTTGCCGACTGTCTCGCCCACCCTCCATCCATCCTCCCTGGAAGCGGGAGAGGAAAAAGGGTCAGATTTACAACCGCCAGGAGATATATCCAGAACACGGCGAAGAAGAAAAGGTGCGACGGACCGCGCTTATGCTGCCACAGAAGGGTCAGGAGAACGACCAGGATCGCGCAGCCGATGAGCAAAGGATATGGGACGAATTCAAGCACGTAAATCTGGCCTTATGTGCGTGGATATTCTTACAGATACTGCCGCTGCTGTCGAGCGGGCTCCTGTATGGGTCGAAAGACTGTGTCCCCACTATTGTACCTGATGCGTCCACCAACTGGCGCACGGAGCCCAGCGCATCGGTGAGGAAATACTCGCTTCCGCCGGCGTTCTGTTGCGCGATGCGCCCCAGGCCGTAGAGGTAAGTATTTGCGCCGTCGTTTAGCACTTGGGGTAGCCCGCCCGCCAGGTCGAGCGCATAAGTAGAAGTCACCCCGTTGGCCGTCTGCTGGTAGCGATTCCCCTGGCCGTCGTACGAATTGGTGATTGTGGATTGTGGATTGCTGATTGAAACCAGCCGGTTAGCGTGGTCATACGTATAGGTGTAGGTGCCATCACCGAGCAGGTTGCCGTTATTATCCCAGGTATACGTCACCCCATCGACGCTGGTCAGGCGGTTGGCCTCGTCGTACTGGTAAGCGCTGGCTGCGCCGTCGACGGTCTGCGAGGTGCGGTTGCCGGCCGGATCGTAAGCGTAAGCGAAGGTCTCGCCTGTGCTGTAACCGGCGTCCGTCAGGCGGTTACAGTTTGTTTGTTAGGCTGATCGCATTAGAAACTTTCGTAAACGGGGTGGCCCTCCTCCTTGCAGTCCACTGTGGGGATAATCCATCAACCAATGAACACCTGTTTCTGGGCATTCATATTCAATTTGCCACATTATTCCATCTACTCGTAATTCCCTTAGATGCGATTTGGCATATCTTTGTGCTTCATTCCCATTAAGCTCACTTAATTCAGGACATTGGCCATTCATTGTATTATCCTTATCGTCAGATTTATGAGATCAGTTAGCGATAAATTCGGAATTGAAAATTCACGTGCTCCACCAGCAGTTCTTCCCCTTCCTATAAATCCTGGATTTCTATGATGTCACCAGACCGGAAAGTGGCGCCAGGAGGCCCTGACGCCACTCTATCGGTTACGTTCGCTCTCAGCCGACTTTGGTTAGCTTTCCAACCACTCTTTTTCCTGCATTATTCCTTAAATTCAGGGTAACTCATGTCTATACCCCTGATCGATATATATCTTTGTCATAGCTACACCCGAAAGCAAATGTGGGTAGGGAAGATCCCATTTACTCATATTCCTTTGGCAAAGGGCCAGTCATCCATTCTGGCGCAAGGATTTCATGGACTATCGGAGTACTCATTTCTATTGTATTTTCTATTGCTGATCGTTCCTCATCATTTCTTGGAAAATAATCGAGCGCCATTGTCAATTCAAAGTCTAGAGTATATATACAATAGGCTACTGCCCTTTCAATTAATTCATCATTTCTAATGAGCCTTCTATAATCTCTCAGTGCATTCATTAATTCCATGAATTGATCCGGCACATAATTTCTGGCTCGAAGTTGAGAAAGGAAACCCGCACCAGCAATACACTCATAAATTATCTTGTCAATAATTTCTTTTCTATTCATGATTCAGCTCCTATTTGAGAATTCCTAGAATTGCATCTGCCGGAATGTATTTATCCACTAATACTTCTGAAGCGCGCCCAGCAAGAACTTTGGCTTGATAAAACCAGCCCTTCATGGAACTTGGTTTTGTTGTGTCAACAATCGTAGTTGTTACTTTGTTTAGATCAATTGCATAAATTGGATTTTCAGGTGTTACATACTTTCGCGCCCAATCAATATCACGGGTTGTGGATATCCAGTTTGTAGCCCTCTTGTTCCCTTGCATAACATGATATTGTGCCTCATAATCCTTCAAGGGATTTCTAGCCCAAATACCCTCAACTAAAGACGCAGGATGTTGCTCTGAACGCATCACGCGATAAACAATATCAGTATCATCAGAATGTGAAACAAATCTTGCAACATCGTCAGCATATCTGTCAAATCCCTCAATTGCTCTCAGTGCATCCCAAACCTCGTCTCCATGTGCAGCTGCTCTAAAAACAACTCCACCCACAGCAGGGATAAAGGGAATCGCCAGACCGAGAGCATCCAACCCCAATGCTGCCCAGTCACTCCAGCTTACCGCACAACCGTGATTGTTCTTATTGACAATGGTGTATAGGTCATATCCAACCGAAGCAATGTCAAACAGAGTATCGACGAATTCCCCGCTTGGATCAGTCCGTAACACTGGATTGTTGAAGGCATACTGGTAGGGCGTCAGCGAAGTCGGCTGGGCCAACACCCCTGAGAAGGGGTCCTTAGTGATGAAGCTTCCTTGGTCCGGTGAGTAATACCGCGCTCGCAAATACTGCAAGTCTGTCCCGTCTGTCCATTCGCCAGCAAAGCCGTAACTTGTTAAGGTGCTGCTGCTGTCGAGCAGGTTCCCATACGGGTCGAAAGACTGTGTCCCCGCTATTGTACCCGATGCGTCTACCAACTGGCGCACGGAGCCCAGCGCGTCGGCGAGGAAATACTCACTCCCGCCGGCATTCTGTTGCGCGATACGTCCTAACCCGTACAGGTATGTGTTCGTCCCATACCCCTGCGGGGCACTTTCACTCAATACTTGAGGCAGCCTGTCACTTTTCGGCCTATAATGCGCCATAGATTTTCACCAATAGTGCGCCGGGTATTTTCACCCACGATGCGCCACTAATTTTCACCCAAAGTGCGCCACTGGTTTTCGGCCACACTGCGCCACCCTCGGATGCGTCATTTTCCGGTATCCTTCCGGTATTCCACTTACCGGGAGGAGCGACATGACCGAAAGGAAGCTCAAGCTCATGGACATCCGAGAACTGCTCTTACACCTGCGGGCCCAATCCAGCGATCGCCAGATCCAGAAGGACACCGGGTTCAACCGCAGAACCATCAAACGCTACCGGGAATGGGCCCAGGTTCAGGGACTGTTGGAAGGAGCGCTGCCTGCTCCCGAAGAACTGGCTACTCGCCTCCAGGCCACCCTCCCGGAAAAGACCCCTCCGCAGAACAACTCGTCAGCGGAGAGCTACCGGAGCCAGATCCAACAGCTGCTCGACGAGAAGGTCGAGGTGGCCGCCATCTACCAGCGGCTCAGCGAACGTGGTTTCACCGGCAGCTATTCCTCCGTCTACCGCCTGGCCAGGGCGATCCAGCCCAGTCATCCTGAGACCGCTGCCCGCGTGGAACGCAAACCCGGCGAGGAGGCCCAGATCGATTTTGGCTATGCCGGGCGCATGATCGATCCACAAACTGGTCAGCTGCGCAAAGCCTGGGCCTTCGTGATGCTCCTGTCCTGGAGCCGCCACGTCTACGTCGAGTTCGTCTGGGACCAGAAAATCGAGACCTGGCTGCGCTGCCACCGCAATGCCTTCGAGTTCTTTGGCGGCGTCCCGGCGCGGGTGGTGCTGGACAACCTCAAGGCCGCGATTATCCAGGCCGTCTGGGACGATCCCCAGGTGCAGGCCACCTACCAGGAGTGCGCCGCGCACTACGGCTTTCTGCTGGCTCCCTGCCGGGTGAGAACCCCGGAACACAAAGGCAAGGTCGAACAGGGCGGGGTGCATTACGTCTGCCGCAACTTCCTGGGCGGGCGCACCCCGACGGAAATCACCCAGGCCAATCGCGAGGTGCGCACCTGGTGCTTGACCACCGCCGGGCTGCGCGACCACGGCACGACGCACGAAGCCCCGCTGAAGCGCTTTGAAGGGGTCGAAAAAAGCCGTCTCAAGCCACTGCCCAGCTCGCCCTACGATTTGGCGGTGTGGAAAAAGGTCAAGATCTACCGCGATTGCTACGTGAGCTTCGACCACGCCTTTTACTCGGTGCCCTACCGGATGTACCCAGGCTGGGTGTGGATCTGCGGCGGGAGCCGCCAGGTGCGCATCTATGACCTGAACTACCAGCTCAAGGCCACTCACGAACGCGCCCAGAAACCTGGAGAGCGCCTGACGCATCCAGATCACATCCCGTCCGAGAAGCTGCCCGCCCTGACCCAGACCCGCGAGAGCGTCCAGGCCGAGGCCCAGGAAGCGGGTCCTGCTACGGCGCAGATCGTGCAAACCTTGCTGGAACATCCCGTCCTGGACCGCCTGACCACCGCCGGGCTGTTGGTACGCCTGGCCCAGAAGTACAGCGCGCAACGCCTGGAAGCCGCCTGCCGCAAAGCCCTGGACTATGGCGATCCCAGCTACAAGACGGTCAAGGGCATCCTCAAACAAGGCTCCGAAGCTCAGGAAGCACCCATCCCCGTGGAGCTGCCGCCTGCCACCACTTTTGCCCGCAACTCGGCTGAATTAGTGGGGACTCTGGCGGAGGTGCCGTCATGGAGCTGAAACACCAACTCTCCGACCAACTGCGCCATTTGCGCCTCTCGGGGGTGCTGGAGACGATGGACGCGCGCAACCGCCAGGCCATTGACGGGCAGTGGAGTTACGTCGAGTTCCTCTCCCGCCTGCTGGAGGACGAAGTCGAGCGCCGATCCCAGAAGCAGCTCAACCTGCGCCTGCGCCGGGGTGCGCTCAACACCACCAAGACCCTGGAGGGCTTCGATTTCCACTTCAACCCCAACCTCAATCGCCAGCAGATCCTCAACCTGGCTTCCTGCGAGTTTGTGCGCCAGAAGCACAACGTGCTGATCTGCGGCCCCACGGGGGTCGGAAAAAGTCATTTAGCCCAGGCGCTGGGCCAGGAAGCGGCCCGCCAGGGGCTGGACGTGTTGTTTCTGAATACCCAGAAGATGCTCCAGCACCTCAACGGCGGCCGGGCGGATGGCTCCTGGGAGCGCCGCATGAGCCTGTACCTGCGCCCGGAACTGCTGATCCTGGACGACTTCGGGCTCAAACCGCTGCAACCACCGGGTCCGGAAGACTTGTACGATGTGATTAACGAGCGCTACGAGCACGGTAGTATTCTCTTGACCTCCAACCGGGCTCCCAACGAATGGCCGGATCTGTTCCTGGATCCCTTGCTGGCCTCAGCCGGGCTGGACAGGCTCCTAGATCGGGCGGAAGTCATCGTGATCCGTGGTCCCAGCTTCCGTTCCCAGGGCCGCAACAAGCTGTTGGAGGAGGTGCAAACTCAGACAACCGAACCTTAAAATTCCAGCCACTTTGCATTTGCATCCGCTCTCCGGGTGGCGCATCACGGCCGAAAAGTGCTGGCGCAGTGTTGCCGAAAAGAGGTGGCGCATTTACGGGCGAATATTGACACAGCCCACCCGCCAGGTCGAGCGCATAAGTGGTGGTCACTCCATTGGCCGTCTGCTGGTAGCGATTCCTCTGGCCATCGTAGGCAAAGCTGTATACGGCCCCCTGACCACTGACACCTGTCAACCGATTAGTCCGGTTGCACTGCTAACTGCTGGCTGCGCCGTCGATGGTCTGCGAGGTGCGGTTGCCCACTTTTTCTTTGGATATTTATTATCTCTATCCGGCTTTTGAAGTCTAGTTACCTCCTCTAAAATTGCCTATTGACAGTAAAGCCTATCAGTAAAGCGATACTATGCTGCCAGCCACGAAATTTACAAGAAGGCTAAATTCTTGGCTATCACATATAATCTTCTGGCAATGGACCTCTCATGAACTCGGGCGTTAAAATTTCCTTCGATAACTTCAGATATTTCCGAATAAATTCTATTAATCATAATTTTCTCTTCGTCTGATTTTGGAAAATAATTCGTTGCAGACATTAATTCAATATCTAAGAAATGGAGACAATAGGCAATTCTCCGCTCGATAAATTCCTCTCCACTCACTAAACCTTGATACTCGCGTAAAGCATTTTTAAGTTTTTCGAAGTGCTCCCACAAGAAAGCTCTGCCCCTTAGGTTGATTAGAAAGCCTTTCATGGCTATACACTCAAACATTATCACATCAATGCATTGCTGTCGGTTCATTTGTCCGCTCTCCTATTTGGTGAATACTCCTATTATCGCTTCTGGGGGAATCCATTTCTCCACCAGAACTTCCGAAGCTCGCTTTGCTAAGTCTCTTGGGATAAAATGCCATCCATTCATTGTTCCGGGAATATTTGTATCTATTATTGGTGAATTAACTTTACTTAAGGTCAATCACATAAATTGGATCGTCAATTTGAAAGCTCTTTGCCCATTCCAGGTCGTGAGTAGTGGATATCCAGTTCGTTTGTAGAAGATTTCCTTTAGCGACATGTGTTTGTGGCAAATAGTTTGCTAGAGGGTTTTTCGCCCAAATTCCCTCAATCAAGGACGCGGGATGTTGCTCTGAACGCATCACACGATAAACAATATCAGCATCATCAGACTGCGAAACAAATCTTGCCACATCGCCGGTATATTTGTCAAATTCTTCAATTGCTCTCAGTGCATCCCAAACCTCATCTCCATGTGCAGCTGCTCTAAAAACAACTCCACCCACAGCAGGGACAAAGGGAATCGCCAGACCGAGAGCGTCCAACCCCAATGCTGCCCAGTCACTCCAGCTTACCGCACAACCGTGATTGTTCTTATTGACAATGGTGTATAGGTCATATCCAACCGAAGCAATGTCAAACAGAGTATCGACGAATTCCCCGCTTGGATCAGTCCGTAACACTGGATTGTTGAAGGCATACTGGTAGGGCGTCAGCGAAGTCGGCTGGGCCAACACCCCTGAGAAGGGGTCCTTAGTGATGAAGCTTCCTTGGTCCGGTGAGTAATACCGCGCTCGCAAATACTGCAAGCCTGTCCCGTCCCTCCATTCGCCGGCAAAGCCGTAACTTGTTAAGGTGCCGCTGCTGTCGAGCAGGTTCCCATAGGGGTTGAAAAACTCTGTCTCTACGATTGTACCCGATGCGTCCACTAATTGGCGCACCGAGCCCAGGGCATCGGTGAGGAAATACTCGCTCCCGCCGGCATTCTGCTGTGCGATGCGTCCCAGGCCGTACAGATAGGTGTTCGCACCATCACCCAGCACTTGCGGCAGGCTGGCTGCCAGGTCGAGAGCGTGAGCGATGAGGATGGGGCGGTATGATACGATCACGTTTATACCACCCCTCCACTCATCACAACTCGCGTTATTCTGGCTCCGCCACTCCCGCATCACGTAGTAGCTTCAAGCCATCCAAAAGATCAGGATATTTGGGATCCCTTTTAGGGGCTACCAAAACGACGTCTCGATCCCCACGATTGAGCATGAACTGAATTCCTGTCGCCCAATATGTCTTCGATAAGTCGAGCTCCTTCCATTTCCCCATTAATGCCTTCTCTCTGGTCACAACCACCTGAGTTTCCGGGTCGCGCCGGATCAGACGGGCCGGTATCCCACGGATGTCACACTCATAAAACCGCGCTTCACTGATATCCAACGCCCAGTCCACGGTTTCGTAATATTGGGCATTGGCCTCGTCGAAGGCAACCTGTTGTTTGGGCTTAGCCCATCCAGGAGATACAAATGGGCTGGTCATAATTCTCCCAATGTTACCTTCGAGTTTTACGTACTTGAAGACTGCTCCCCAAGTCTGTAGAAGTGTGTTGGTCTTCAAGCCGCTTACCAGAACGTCCTCGATGATTGCAGGATGTATGGTACATCCAGTAACTTCACAGCCATAAAAACTGCATATTACGGATAGTAGATCGTTTTCGAGGATTCCTGGTGGCAGAAATAAAACAACTACGAAAGCCACAGTACTTGAAGGTCATGTCTGAGAAAGTTCGACCTGGATGGTCAAAAAAACCATCGAACTCTTGACGATCGTATTCGTGATTCATGGGAACACCGTGAAACCAATAGGCCGAGAATAGGTTGAGAGGATTAATTCTTGTCCATAACTCCTTGATAAGTGGCTGGCAACAGATCGGGATGTATTCGTAGTAATATCAAAGTTTAACCCATTAAAATAATCTACTTCCTACAAAGTCTGGATTATTCGGAACCTCCAACATGTCTATACAAGTACTTTAATGGGGAGTTCTCTATTTGCTGCCCGGCCAATCTCTCAACTGCATTGCCATACTCCATCCTGGCAACGGCGGGATTCGATTGACCAGCTGCATATTCCTTAAGTGATAATACCTCTTGTGCTACACTGGGGTTTGCAGCCAATCCCCGGTTCGCCGAATCAGTTGCTCCCTGGAGAATATCCTCGGCAATGCCGGATAATCCACGCTGGATACCATAGCCTATCGCCCCTCCAAGACCACCCAACGCAGCATCTATGGCCATATCCTGGGGCCGGAACATCACCTCCCCGGCCCGGGAGAGCTGCCCGCTGAAGGTCAGTTGCGCCAGTCGCCCATATTGGCCTGCCAGAGCACCCGAAAGCGCTCCTCCCCCAAGGGTTGGCAAGAGACTGGTTCCAAAGATGGAGGTGATCGCCCCAAAGCTGGCAAACCCAGCTAACCCGGCCACAGCGCCTGCCCCGGCTGCCGCACCCACTTCGCCCAAGTCGAGGCAGGCGAAAGCCTGCCCCAGGTTCTGCGGATGCATGCGGGCAACCTGGGAGCCAATGTCCACGGCTGCCCCAATCACCGCCCCGAAGGCGATTGTGCACACTACCGTGCTGATCCCATCAATACAGCGCCCAGAAGGATCCGAGTATAGGACCGGGTTCCCTCCAGCATAGCTGTAGGCATTGAGCGTGGCGGGTTGGTTCAGGCTCCCCAAGAAGGGGTCGCGGCTCAGGAAGCTGCCGGTTGCCGGGGAGTAATACCGCGCTCGCAAATACTGCAAGCCTGTTTCGTCCGTCCATTCGCCGGCAAAGCCGTAACTTGTTAAGGTGCCGCGGCTGCTGAGCGGGTTCCCGTACGGGTCGAAAGACTGCGTCCCCACTATTGTACCCGATGCGTCCACCAACTGGCGCACCGAGCCCAGCGCGTCGGCGAGGAAATACTCGCTTCCGCCGGCACTCTGCTGCGCAATCCGTCCCAGGCCGTAGAGGTAGGTGTTCGCACCGTCACTCAATACTTGAGGCAGGCCGGCTGCCAGGTCGAGCGCATAAGTAGAAGTCACCCCGTTGGCCGTCTGCTGGTAGCGATTCCCCTGACCGTCGTACGAATTGGTGATTGTGGATTGTGGATTGCTGATTGAAACCAGCCGGTTAGCGTGGTCATACGTATAGATGTAGGTGCCATCACCGAGCAGGTTGCCGTTATTATCCCAGGTATACGTCACCCCATCGACGCTGGCCAGGCGGTTGGCTTCGTCGTACTGGTAAATGCTGGCCGCGCCATCGACGGTTTGCGCGGTGCGGTTGCCGGCCGGATCCTGTGACAACATCAAAAAGCCATGACCTTTTGTCGCGTTATTAAATAATGGCGCAAACTACTTGATAAGCTTGATGTCCGTTTGTTTCATGCAAAAAAAGTCACTAACCTCATCTTCTTCACAGTACATGAACCCTTCGATTATCCCTTTAGAAACCCCATTGATAATCTCTTCATCCAGCTCAAATCTGATAGGAAAAACATCGGAAGGATTTTGCCCAAGTAATTGATAATTTTTAGCTATTTCCTCCGGGTCGGGTTTATAGATTCCGTACCAAAAAACAACATATCCCTTTGGAGTCATAATCACTGGATAAAGATCAATGGGAGATAAGTGTCCCATGAACTGGTCAAGAAGGTCAAAGGGTTTTGTGTGGCCTTTAAACTCCATACCATTTGCCAATCGAAAGCTTGTGCGAATAAGAAATCGAGACTTGTGAATATCATAAGGGGGACCGGAAGTATTAGGCCTCATTGTTCTTCCACTTAAGTTATCCATTTTTGTTTCTTCGTAAGCGAATTCCCAAACTGGAAATTTCTTCAAGTTTGATATACTAAGCTCGTAATCTTTTTTTAGTAACTTCATTTATACCTCCAATAAATTAAATCACACAATTACTCTGGTTGTGTATTTATACTATCATGGTTTTGGTAACCAACCCTCATTTCTTAATACATCCTCTAAGGTTTCATAGGTATGGGTACCAAAAGTCTTATCGAAATATTTATTAAACTTTAGAAGGAATTCATATAGCTTTCCTTGTTTAGAAGCAGAATTTAACAACTCTTCATAATAATTCTTGCCCAACTTTCTTGGCAACAATTCATCCAACCGGTTATGGTACTCCATATGCAACTTATCGTTCAAATTGTAAAGGTCCTGTTTCTTTGGCCCTAAAAGATACTGAGGCAAAGGATGATGCCCATGATTAGTGGTTGTATTTGCAAAATACGTCAACTGCTCTCCAACCTGCAAACCCTTACCAACTACTTGTAACCCTCTCAAACCAACATACCCGAATTGAGCCGCTTTAGCTACATCCCAGGTCGCGTTTGCTCCAGCCAGGGCAAACCGTAATCCCA
The DNA here is from genome assembly GCA_963702935.1 of uncultured Chloroflexia bacterium. Lineage (GTDB taxonomy): Bacteria > Chloroflexota > Anaerolineae > Anaerolineales > Anaerolineaceae > DAOTWA01. Next base: position 3,210,014 of record OY969772.1, on the reverse strand, counting down.
TACCTCCACCAGTTGCGCCAGGGAGAGCAAGGAAGGCTACGTCAAGCGCCAACGCCCCCGCATCGATCCAGAGTTGACGCATGAGTTCGTCAGAATGACAACGATTTTGGTTGATACGGTATACGTCCGAGGCGATGGATCCAGCATCGTACACAATAAAAGCGATGTCTAGCGGCGATTTAATATATTCTCCACTTGGGTCTTTATACAGTATAGGGTTATTCAATGCATAAGGATACGGCGTTAGAGAACTCGGTTGTGTCAAACTGCCTGAGAAGGGGTCGCGGCTCAGGAAGCTTCCGGTCGCCGGGGAATAATACCTCGCTCGCAAATACTGCAAGTCTGTCCCGTCTGTCCATTCGCCGGCAAAGCCGTAACTTGTTAAGGTGCCGCTGCTATCGAGCAGGTTCCCATAAGGGTTGAAAGACTCTGTCTCTACGATTGTACCCGATGCGTTCACCAATTGGCGTACGGAGCCCAGCGCATCGGTGAGGAAATACTCGCTTCCGCCGGCATTCTGCTGCGCAATCCGTCCCAGGCCGTAGAGGTAAGTATTTGCGCCGTCATTTAGTACTTGGGGTAGCCCACCCGCCAGGTCGAGCGCATAAGTAGAAGTCACCCCGTTGGCCGTCTGCTGGTAGCGATTCCCCTGGCCGTCGTACGAATTGGTGATTGTGGATTGTGGATTGCTGATTGAAACCAGCCGGTTAGCGTGGTCATACGTGTAGCTATTGACGCCATCACCGAGCAGGTTGCCGTTATTATCCCAGGTATACGTCACCCCATCGACGCTGGTCAGGCGGTTGGCTTCGTCGTACTGGTAAGCGCTGGCCGCGCCATTGACGGTCTGCGCGGTGCGGTTGCCGGCCGGGTCGTAAGCGTAAGCCAAGGTCTCGCCTGTGCTGTAATCCGCGTCCGTCAGGCGGTTCAAGGCGTCGTACTGGTAGTCGATCTGCACGGTCTGGGTCGTCACCAGCGAGTGAGAAGCCGCCGCACCTTCGGATTGCCTGAGGCCCTCGCTCCCTCCCAGCAATGAAGCCTGCGCCGTATGGAACAGGCGAGAGAAGAAACTGACCACCTGTTCCCACAAGGAGGGTGAAGTATCCGAGGTGGGCGCTGGAGCCGCAGCCGGGTAGGCTTCTTGGCCCGGGGCCGGGCTGCTACTTGCACTGGGGGTAGCCTGGCCAGGAAGCAAGGATTCTCCCCCAGATAGGTTGCCAGGGGCCTCGGTCGGGGCCGGGTAAGGGTTCAACAGCGTGTCGGAACCCTCTCCCCCTTCCAGGGGCCCCGCAGACTGCGGCGCAGGATAGACGGAAACGGCTGCCGGCTGGCCGCCACTCCCATCACTCATCACCAACGGCAAGAAATCCCGCCTGGGTGTGGGTGTGGCTGTGCGGGTCGGCGTGGAGGTACGGGTTGGCGTAGAGGTGACCGTGGGGGTATGCGTCGTGGTAGCCGTATGCGTGGCCGTGGCCGTTGGGGTGGGCGTAGAGGTATCGACGGCAGTTGGCGTAGGCGTTTCCGTTGGCTCGTTGGTTGGAAGAACCGCCAGGTTCTCGGTGACGCCGCTGCGATTGCCGTCCGGATCGTAGGAATACTGGTAGCCGATCTGCTGCTCGCCGACCGTATAGGTCAGGTCGCGCAGTTGCCCCAGGGGGCTGAAGGCATAACTGGAGCTAACCCCATTGGGCAGCAGACTGGCGCTCAAATTCCCGGCCGCATCGTAGGTGTAGGTGGTGCTTTGCTCCTGCCCATCGGTGACCCGCGCCAGGCGGCTCAAGGGATCGTAGGTGTAAGTGACGTCGTAGGCGCCCCCGGGGTAGCCTAGCAGGGTGCGGTTGCCGGTGGAGTTGTAGGCGTAAGAGACAGTCTGCCCGAAGGGATCCTGGATGCTGGTGGGCCGTCCCAGCGCGTCGTAGTTCCAGGTAGTCGCGCCCAGCGTGCCCAGGCCGGGGTCGCTCAACTGGCGCAGCTCCCCGGCGGCGTCGTAGGAGAGCTGGCTGTCGCGCTGGCTGCCGGGATAATCGACGGAGATCATCCGGTTGAGTAGGTCGTAGCCGTATTGGGTGCGGTTAGCCGGTACGTCTTGCTCCAGGGGGGTATTGGCGTCCTTGACGGAGGTCAGGTTGCCGCCCTGGTCGTAAGAATATTGGGAAACGTAGCTCAACGGCGCGGGAGCCGTCTCACTCTCCACCTGGTTGAAGGGCGTGTAGGTGAAGGTGCGCGTGTGTCCGTTGGCGTCCGTGATCGCGGTCAGGTTGCCGGCGGCGTCGTAGGCATAGTGGGTGTGCACGTTGACGTCCGAGCCGGGCGCTGCGCCCTCGACGTAACCCTCCCACACGTCCGTCAGACGATCGAGAGCATCGTAGCCGTATTGCGTGACGATGCCCCTGGCGTCCGTCTGCGTTTCCAGGCGTCCCAGGTCGTCGTACTGGGAATAGGTGGGGACGTTGGTGTAGGGATCTCCCGGGTCGAAAGCCGGCGGGGTGGCGGCCTGGATCCACTCTACTACAGACTGGTTCGCGTCGCCCACCAGGTTGCGCACCACCTCGGTTCGGGCGGTTGATCGCGTCGTAATAGGTACGCGTGATCACCCCCAGGGGATCCATGCTGGCGATCGAGTTGCCGGCCTGGTCGTAGAAAGTATCCGTGCGCACGTTGTGCGTTTCGTCGCAGGTCACCCCGGTCTGGTTGCAGTCGGGGGGCTGGGGATCCAGGGCGTCCCAATCGCTCAGGTTCTGCACCACCACTGCCGGCTGGCGCACCGCGTCGTAATAGGTGCGCGTGGTCACTTCGTAAGGCGTGCCGTCCTCCGCCAGGTGCAGGTCGATCTGGGCGACGCGGTTGCCGGCCGCGTCGTACAAATAGCGCACCGGGACGTTCTGGTCGGGCTGGCCGGGGTCGAAGGGCAGCGCGTCGGCCTGCGCGATCCACTCTTCCACGGATTGCCCGCTCTCCCCCACCAAATTGCTGACCACCTCGACCAGGCGATCGAGGGAGTCGTAATAGGTGCGCGTGATGACCCCACGCGGGTCGATGGCAGCGATCAGGTTGCCCGCCAGGTCGTAATAGTAGTCGGTACGCAGGTTCTCCGAGACGTTGCTGCCCGCGGGAGGGTCGACGGGGCGCTCCGGTTTCTGCTCGCCGGAGAGGGTGTAATTCTGCACGACGGTCTCCGGGCGGTTGTGCGCGTCGTAGAAGGTGCGCGTCTGAGCGCCGCGCGGGTCCACCACCAAGATCAGGTTGCCGCTGTCGTCGTAGGTATTGCTGGTGACGCGACTGTCCTGGCCGGCGTAGGCCACGTCGCAGCCGTCCGGGATACCCTCACCCGTCTGCAGGTTCAGCACCGTGCGCACCAGGCGGTCGGCCGGATCGTAGCACAGCTCGTCGACCCGCCCGCCGGGATTGTCGATCCTCACCTGCTGGCCCTGCCCGGCGACGTAGGTATACGTGTAGCCGGTTCGATAAGCCGCATCGTTGTTCGGCTCGACCCATAGTACCCGGCCGTAGGGATCGTATTGGGTGGTAGTGGTTTGGGCCACGCTGCCGGCCGGATCGAGCTTGTTCGTGGTCACTTGCAGTCCGCTGCCCTCCACGTCCGTGTAGACGTACGCCACCCGATTCCCGGCGGCATCCTGCGTGGAGGTCGGCAGGGTGGGGTGGCCAGGATCGTCGTAGGCGAAAGACACCAGCGGTGTGGGCGCATTGGGGTCCGAGCGCGGGTCGCTGATCGAGGTCAGGTTCTGGCTGCTCGCATCGTAGCCCAAATCCACCTGCGCGCCCTGCGCGTCGGTGATTTGCTCCAGGCGTTGCCCGTCTGCGCTCCACTGCAAGCCGGTCGTAAGGCCTCCCCCGGAGTCGGCCGGGTCGGGCAGGGTGATCGTTTCGGGGCGGAAGTTGGGGTCGAATTGCTTCCCCACCGTGAAGCCTTCCGAGAACTCCTGCGCGGCGTTCGTGTCCCGGCTGTCGTACTGGTCGCTGCGCTGGTGGCCGTTTCCATCCGTTACGACCGTGTCGCCCGCCTCGTAGGCGAGCGCCAGGGTCTGGTTGGCGCCGATTTGTTCGCTGCCCTGGTACTGCGCCACGGCTTTGCCGTCCGCGTAGGCCGTGTTCAAGATCGTGCGCGCCTCAGGGTCGATCACCTGGGAAAGCAGGTGCCCGTCGTACTGATAGGCCCACTCCTTCCCCAGCGTGTCGGTAACCTGCGCCAGGTTGCCGTCCTGGTAGCCAAATTGCACCTGGCGGCCAAAATTGTCGCTGACGTGATCGATCAGGCTGGAGTCCAGGGTTTGCCCATCCCCATAGGTGATCTGCATCCAGCGCTGGCCGGTGGTATCGCTGACGGCCTCCAACTGGTTGGAGGCGTTGTACTGGTAGACGAATCCCTGGTTCAAGGGGTTCGTCCAGGTCTTGACCAGCCCCTTCAGGTCTCCATCCCCATAGAACGTGTACACCGACTGGTCAGAGGCGGTCAGAACGTATTCCGCCGAGTCGTCCTCGGGATTGGTGCGGGTGGTCAAGGAAGCCAGCACGCCGGCATAGGGGGTGTAAGTCCCGTCGCCGTTGTCGGTGAACTGGTATTGGTTGGCGGTGTGCGCTTTGAACCACACCATCCCGGTGTCGAAGATCAGGCGGGTATCCTGGTTGTGCGTCCAGCCCGCCCCCAGGGGCGTGGTATACGCCTGGAGGGCGTCCGCATCGGAGCTGTAGGAGCGCTGGAAGGTCAGCGGGCCGGCGGCCGTTGGGACGCTCAGATCCACCCAACTGAAATCCAGGGCGCCGGTGTGCGTGTTGATGGGATCGCCGGCCGTGGCTTGGGCGCCCTGGCAGCCATCGATGGCGCATTCGCGCGGATCGCCGGCGCCATTCTTGGGTTGGTTGCTGGATAGAGTTGATAGATCGAAAACGAGCGGGTCAAGGCTCCAGGTCCAGGAACAATCAAAGTGCCATCCTGTGTAAGTAGACATTATATCTACAAAGCCCGCTTCCACATATATGTGAAAATCCGCTGAGGGGTCCGAGTTTAATCTGGTTAGCCGGGAAAACTCCCAATAAATTCAGATTACAACTGCCATTTTCCCCATTTCCACATGGAACCTCAGTGACATTGATCGGTGTATACCAATTTCTCGTACTATTCTTCACGTACAGTTGTGCAGTGACTTGATCGTAGTCTGAGATTTCGGTCGACCAATTGACTGAACAAGACATGGAATAATAAACTGGAACTTGCGTGCATCCCCAACTATCGCATAAAATCTTGATTTTCTCTGTAGGATTATTGTAATTGTATGCATCAACGTCCAGGGAAAAAACGTTGGATATTGTTCGGCTTGGATCAGGTAAACAAAGGTTCCCCGAGGAAACTCCTCCCAGGTAAACGCAACTCAACTCCCTCCCATCCGATGCTGAATTGACCAGGGAATCGGGTATTTCCGCCTGGGCTGTTGACCCAGACAAAGGCAGAGAACCTGCCAAGTTTCGGTTGGGGCGAAGCGAATAAGAGCCTGAAGCTAGAAGAGCCCGACTGGATTTTGAAGTAGATGCTGGACTATTTACGAGGCTCTCGTCGTATGTGGCTTTGGAAGATGGTCCACGATGGGCAGAAGATGCCGACGTCGAAATGGTTGGCAAAGCCGCTGTAATTAAAAATGAGATAATTAACCCAAGTTGCCACCTTGTCATGCTGAATGCCCGCTATAGGTCGTTTTATTCTCTTGTCCGCCAACAAGGGCACGAAGCATCCCGTTATGATGCAAGCGAGCTCCTATGACAGCAACGGGATGCTTCCCCAAGGGGGTGCTAGCGCGATCACTTCGTTCAGCATGACAAGGCTTGTGTGGAAGGTAGCAACTTGGGTTAATTACAGCAAGGTTGACGAAGGTTTTGCCGAAGTCTTTGAGTGTTCTTCGCATTTTAGAGAATCTTACTGACATAGGGTCTCCTCCCGAATTTATATTTCAACTGCGATGGTTGATGAATGAATGTCGAGCTTCGGTAGTACGTTAGTTAAAAAAATTCTCGAGCCTGACACCCATCGATTACGCTGGATCGACGATATCCTATAAACTGGAGAAGCAATAATGTACGTAAACTGCCTGTAATCTCTTGCTACACGAGTAATGTTTTTATGCCTGGCTAATCCGATATTATTGCCACCCAAATGGACCAGTCAGATAGCCCACATATCAATTAGGAAAGTCCGGTACGTTAGTCGCAAGTTGTACAATCAACCACGACGAAATACGGCAATGGCTAAACGTATCCATCTCCGCTCTGCATGGTTATTGATCGGCTTTGAATAGGTTTATTTATTATTATATTTAGAGTTAGGCTTCATAACCGGATACGAAACAGGCTTCGAAAGATTAAAATAACATTAGAATTCGATTTCCCCCGAGCGTGGGAAACAAAGGGATAATGCAAGCGAGCTTCTATGACGGCAGCGGTATGCTGATGCTAATGCAATCACGCTGTTCAGCATGGCGGGACTCGCTGCGTGAGGTGATAACTTGGGATAATTACAATCCTTGAGCGATCAGGGACCCAAACTCCACAGAAACGTCCCGTAAGCGGGAAGCTCCTCCAGTGGCTTGAAGTCGCCAAATCCCCCATCCACGACATGCAAATCCGGAGCCGCCCCCGATCCGAGCAGCGCCGTGAGAGGAAAAGTCCCGTCCTTTAGCGGGGCCCCCGTCAGCGTGAGGCCATAATCGTTCACCGCTTTCCCCGTCAGGTTCACCAGCACCAGAATTGTATCGCCGTTTGCGTGCCGCAGGCAAGCGAAAATCCCGGAATTATCCGTCGTGATCAGGCTCAAGGCGCCGTAACGCAATACCGGCTGCTCCTTGCGGAGGACGATCAGAGCCCTGTAAAAGGAGAGCAGGGAGCCTGGGTCCGCTTCCTCGCTCGCCACGTTGGCCTGCGTGGCATTCGGCCCGGGGGCGCGCCAGGGAGTCCCCGTGGTGAAGCCGGCGTTCTCCCCTCCCGACCACTGCATCGGGCGGCGGATGTCCTCGTCCGGCTTCTCGCCTTCCATACCGATTTCCTCGCCGTAGTAGATGAACGGCGTGCCCGGCGAGGTTAGCAAGAGAAAGGCGGCCACTTTAGCCTTGTCCACGTTCCCATCGAGCACGCTCATCACCCGGTTCTGGTCGTGGTTCGTCAGGAAAGTCCCGAACTGCCAGTTGGGCAGGTCTTGCTTGGCGAAGGTCAGGGCGCTGATGATCGCCGAGCTGGACTCGCCGTTGACGCTATTCAGGATGCTGCTGGCTAATTCGAAGTCGAAAACCATGTCCATCTGATCGCCGGTGTACGTGGCGGCCAGGGCCGCGTCGCTCCCGTAGACTTCTCCGACGGTAAAGGCATCCGGGTTGTCGCCCTTGTACGTGGTATAAAAGCCCTTCAGCCAAGCGTGAGTAGAGGAAGTGTTCTGCTGTTTCTGGCCCTCTTCGATCAAATAGTTGGCGGCGTCGATGCGGAAACCGTCCACGCCGACGCCCTTCAACCAGAATTGAAGGACTTTATCGATCTCGGCGGTCACGTCGGGATCCCGGTAATTCAAGTCGGGCATATTTGCGCCGAAGATCCCGTAGAAATAGCCATATTTTCCCGGGTACCAGGCCTGGCCCACCGGCCCCAGGTAGCCGGGGTTGGTGTCCGACCAGATATACCAGTCGCGATAGGGCGACGAAGGATCGTTATTCGAAGCGATGAACCAGGGATTCTGGCTGGAGGTGTGGTTTAGAACCAGGTCGAGGATGACGTGCATGCCCCTTTGATGCGCCTCAGCGAGGAGCTGCCTGAAATCGTCCAGTGTGCCATATTGGGGATTCACGTTGAAGGTATCGATCACATCGTAACCGTGATAGGAAGGCGACGGGTAGATGGGCATCAGCCACAGGGCGGTAACGCCCAGATCTTTGAGATAGTCCAGTTTTTGAACGATGCCGTTGAAGTCGCCAATCCCATCCCCATTGCTGTCGTAGAAGCTGCGCACGAATAGCTCATAAAATACGGCATCCTCCCACCAGGTGTGGGGAACGAGGGTGGAGCTGGCGGAGGACACCGTGATCGTTTGAGTCCCGGGCGAGGGCAGGGCCACGGACGCGCAGGCGGTTAACACGAGCACAACCAACAGGAGAGTAGAAACCAATTTCATGTCGTCCCCTTGAATTCGAAAGGCGGCCTCACGGCCGCCTTTCCACCCTGGCTCAGCCTTTCACCCCACCGATGGCCAGCCCGCCCACGAACCATCTTTGAATGAAGAGATAGATGATCGTAACAGGAAGGGCAATCAAAATGGCCATGGCGGCAAAGTTAGACCATGGCGTGCTTTCTGAATATTGCCCGACCATATTGTACAGAGCCATCATCAGGGTGAAATTTTGTGGATCGGTGAGAAACAACCAGCTTGTGGCAAATTCAGTCCAGGTGCTCATGAAGCCCAGGAAAAAGGTAACCGCCAGGACAGGGGTCGAGAGGGGCAACGTGACTCTAAAGAAAGCCGAGTTCGGGGCGCATCCGTCGATCACGGCTGCCTCTTCCAGCTCTTTAGGGATGGTATCGAGATATCCTTTCATATTCCAGATGGAAAATGGCAACGTAGTAGAAAGAATCGCCAGCCCCACCCCAAGCAACGAGTTGCGCAGGTTGAAACTTAGGGCCCCGATGTGGACTTGAACCTTGTTCAAAAGGACGAATAGCGCCGGCAAGGTCGCAATGGCAGGTAACATCAATACCGTGAGCACCGCGATCATCAATACCTGACGACCGGCAAACCGCAAGCGTGAGAAGGCGTAAGCCGCAAACACGCCGATGATAATCGAAGCCAACCCCACGCAGGTAGCCAGGCTAAAGCTGTTCAACATCAACCGCCCCAGACTCACCGGATTGGGGGTGGGCTGGGCAATCACCTCAGCATACGCTTTGAGTGAGGCGCCCCCCGCGAACGGGTTTAGCCGTAACGTCGTCGGGCGAGATATATTGCGGGGGTCGAAGGAAAGGCTTACGATCCATAGAATGGGGTAAATGACCGAGGCCGCCACGGCCAGCAAGATCAATTGGTAGAGCAGTTGTTGGCCGAGAGGCATCCCGCGTTCACCGGACCTGGTTTGCCCTTTAAGTATCCGCCGGATGCCGGTAGTTAGAGAGAGTTTGATTGGGTTATACATAGCTCTCCGTTGCGCGAGTAACCGCGTTGGTAATCAAGGTTAAGGCAAGCAGGATGAAGAAAATAACCACACAGAAGGCCGCGGCCACGCCGTAAGCGCGCTGCTCGTTGACCAGGCGATAGGCAATCGTCAGCAATATTTCAGTTTCCCGCAAGGGCCCCCCGCCGGACAAGAAATAGATCAGGCTAAACAAATTAAACGTCAACACAAAACCGTATACAGTAGCAGGAACCATGGCTGGTCGTAATAGCGGCAAGGTGATGCGCCAGAATTGCTGGTTTTCACTGGCGCCGTCCATCCTGGCAGCTTCATACAGATCCTTGGGGATGCTTTGCAAGGCTCCGCTGGCCACGATCGTCATGAATGGCCAACCCAGCCACACATTCGTGATGAGCAAAGCAAAATAAGAAAGCGTTAGCGGGATGCCTGGGATGGGATAATTAACCTGATCGATCCAGTGAATTTGAAAAAGGTTAGGGCTTAAGAAAAATATCTTGCCGATAATCGCCAATCCCTGGTTGATCGCGCCGTAATCCGGGTCAAACATGTTTCGAAAGATGTTGGCAATGATGATCTGGGGAAGGACGATCGGCAGAATATAGATCGCGCGATAGACCCCTTTGAACCACAGGCCCTGTTTGTTCAAAGCCACGGCGATCAGAATGCCCAAGGCCACGTGAATCACCACATTCGACACCGTCCACCATAAGTTAAAAGCGAGCAAGTGCCAAAAGTTATAGAAAGACAAACCCAAATTATTCTCGAATATATTCAAATAATTGGTTATCCCGACAAAATCCGGGAGTGGGGCGTCGAAGCGTAAATTTTCAAGCCGTAATCGGTGAAGGACATCCAGACCTCATAAATCATAGGGGAATAAGTAATCACCCCCATGACGATGAAAGCCGGTATCAGGTAGAGGTAAGGATTAATGATCCTAAAGAATGGCCGCCTCCGCCGGATGCCTTCACCCGTTGAAAGCTCTTTCTCTAAAGTCGCCATACCTACTCCTCCTCGATCAAAAAGGAGATGCCTTCAATTCAGGCCCATTTTTGTAATAAGCGTCAATAATTCCGAACAGGTGAGTTGCCCTAAAAGGCCTGGGAGCGCTTTTTGTGGCGCTCCCAGGGGGATTACAGATCGAGATTACTTCTTGTTGGCAGTGTTCATGGTGGCGCAGGCCGTCTTGATGGCGTCGGTCGGTGTGCTCTTGGCTGCTAAAGCAGCGGTGATGGCGTCACCAAACGGTACCCCAGTAGTTGCCGAATTCTGCGGACTGCGGCCGTGGGAAGCCGCCGGCAGCGATGTCGGCAAAGGTCTTGACCATCGGATCTGTGGGAGTAACGTCCGATCGGGCAGCCGGGTCGCCGGCAGTGTTCTCATATTCGGTCAAACCCTCTTTGCCGAAGATGTAGAGAGCCAGGTCGACGGCCGCAGCCTGATTCTTGCTGTTGGGGTTGATGTACCAACCATCGATCCCCATCATTGGCATCGAGTCGCCCTTGGGGCCCTTCGGCAATGCTACGAGGCCCAGCTTGCTGCCGAGGTCCTTTTCAAAATCACCTAACACCCAGGGGCCTTCGATGATCATGTCCAACTGGCCCTGGCGGAAGGCGGTATCGAGCTTGCCTTCATCCGTGTCGAAGGTGGCGCCGGCGCTTTGAAGGTCCACAAAGTATTGGAGGGCATCCGCATAGCCGCCCTGATCCGCAACGCATTTACCTGTATTGTCCGTCAGGGTTCCGCCAAAGCCCACCCAGAACCCCCAGAGATAGTAAGGGCCTGCTCCGCCGGTAACGATCCCCACTTTCTTGCCGGACTTGACCAGATTCAACAGGTCATCTGTAGTGGCCGGGGGCGTTGTAATGGTGGAATTGTTATAGTACAGGCCAACGGCCTTGGCGATCCCGGGCACGGCGTAGATCTTGCCGTCTACAGTGACGCCGTTGATTCCAGCTTGAGTATAGCCATCCAATTTGCCGGTCAACAGGCTATCGATGGGGGCAATCACGCCGGCGCGAACCTCACTGCCGAGGTTGTCGTTGGGGGCCGTGTACATGTCTGGGCCGCCTCCGGCCGCCGTGTCTGTCTCGTATTTGTTGAAGAGCTGGTCGAAAGGCACTTCCAGTACGGTGACCTTGACATTTGGATTGGCCGCCTGATATTGGCTGACGAGCTTGTTAATCGTGGTCTCTTCGGAACCACCCGCATGGTAACCGTGCCAGATGGTCAACGCGACCGGTGCAGCAGTCGGATTAGAAGATGCTGCGGTGGGCGTGGCGGCTGGCGCGCAAGCGGCCAGGGCCAACGAGGCAATCAACAAAACGCTAATCGCAAACCAGATTTTCTTGTTCACTTTTCTCCTCCAAAGAAATTCCTTGATTTGTAAATTTGTATCCGTTTCTCTGGTGGTCGAGCCTGAAAAGCTTCAAAGATGTGTCAGAACGGCATGAGTGGTCAGGTCTGACCTTTAACAATTCTCAGGTTTGATTCACCTCCTTATTCACTTGTCTAAATAGTTGGATTTACTCTCTGCCGATTTTTGCCTCGAAGTTTGGGTAAAGGGCTATCCCAATTTCAGAGTAAAATGGCTTATCAATTATTATTATTATCCAAAAACACTTAATTTGCAACAGCCATTATCAAGATCTATAGAAATTTGTTTAGACGAGATTGGGTACTGCCTGATCTCAAACAGCATAAACTCCAGCAGGCGTCTGGTAGTCAAGGGCCTGATGAAGACGATCGAAGCTGTTGAAATACAACCGATGAAACAGGGAGCAGGTCTTGAGCCTGCTCCCTGTGATTGCTAGCTTACCCCAATTCCTTGCGGTGCCTTTTCGTTCAAAGGCACCCCCTCGAACAAGTCCCGCTCGGGCTGCTTGAGGTCTCCCGGCGGATAGGCCCGCATGTACTGTTCCTTGGTGCCCCCCAGGCGCATGACGAAGCCCTGCAAGCCGCTGGTCATGGCCGCCCCACCCTGGCTGGCGTGGCAGGCGGCTGCCTCGGCGCGCACCTGCGCCACGGGCCCGTAATCGACGCGGGCGTGGATGGGAAAATCCACATTGACGATCTCCGTCAGGTCGATATCTTTATTCCTGCCGAACTCGTGCGGATTGCGCCCCATGAGCGGCATCAGGCGTACGGCAAGACGCAAGAGTTTGTGCGGCATGGTATGGAAATACAGCTTCTGAGGAGCATAGGGGGGCAACCCTTCGGCATCCGGGGCAAAATCCGGGTCGCCGGCGGCATGGAAGGCCCGCACCGTGGCGTTGTGGATGGCAATGTGGTCGGGGTGGCGATACCCACCGATCGGATCGAAGGTCACCACCACCTGCGGGCGCAGCTTGCGGATATAGTGAGCCACCTGCGCCGCGACTTCGTCCACGGGCTGAGCCGCCAGCGCCTGGGGATGCCGGTTGTCCGCCGAGCCGGGCATGCCCGAGTTGCGGTAGCCCAGGAAGAAGACCTCCTTCAGCCCCAGCTTTTCGGCGGCGCAGCGCAGCTCCGCTTCCCGCCGCTCGGCGATCGAATTGAAACCCTTCAACAGATCGGGGTCCACGTCGCCCACTTCGCCGCGCGTGGCGCACACCAGGTAAACATCTGCGCCCCGGCTGGCATACAAGGCCAGCGTGCCGCCCATCCCGAACGTCTCGTCATCCGGGTGGGCCATTACCGTCAATAATACAGGCTTAGCTTCCATGGTCAGTTTCATCTTTCAACTTAATAACGGGGCAGCGTCGGGTCCACTTCTTGCGCCCAGGCGTTGATGCCCCCGCGCAGGTTCTTCACCTTGCGGAAGCCGGCGCTGACCAGCAGCTCGAGGGCGCGCGTCGAGCGCGACCCGCTGCGGCAGAACAGGACGATCTCCTGCGCGCTGTCCAGCTCCTTGAGGTGCGCCGCCAGTTGCCCCAGGGGGATCAGCTCGGCATGTGGCAGGCGGGAGATCTCCAGCTCGTTCGGCTCGCGAACGTCGATCAGGCGGATGGAGTTCCCATTGTTCAGGCGCCGGGCCAGCTCCTGGGGCTCGATGTCCCAGCCTTCGCCGGCGGAGCCTTCGTCGTGGTCGTGGCCGGGCACACCGCAGAATTCCTCGTAATCGATCAGGTGGGTCACTTCCGGATGGGGGCCGCACACCTTGCATTCGGGATTCTTGCGCAGGCGCACGAACTGGAAGGACATGTCCAGCGCGTCGTAGAGCAGCAGTTTCCCGATGAGCGGCGTGCCGATGCCCAGGATCAGCTTGAGCGCTTCGGTGGTTTGCAGCGTGCCGATCGTGCCGGGCAGCACTCCCAGCACGCCCCCTTCCGCGCAGGAGGGCACCAGGCCGGGCGGCGGCGGCTCCGGGAACAGGCAGCGATAGCAGGGTCCCTGGCGGGCGTCGAAGACGCTCACCTGCCCCTCGAAACGGAAGATCGAGCCGTACACGTTAGGCTTGCCCAGCAGCACGCAGGTGTCGTTCACCAGGTAGCGCGTGGGGAAATTGTCCGTTCCGTCCACCAGCACGTCGTAATCTTCGGCTATGCGCATCGCATTCTCCGAGGTAAACGGCTCGTTGTACACCTCCACCTCGATCTCGGGATTCAGGTCGAGCATACGCTCGCGCGCCGATTCTACCTTGAGCTGGCCCAGCTTGCTCGTGCCGTGAATCACCTGGCGCTGCAAGTTGGAATTGTCCACCACGTCGTAATCCACCAGCCCGATGTGGCCTACGCCGGCCGCCGCCAGGTAGAGCGCCGCCGGTGAGCCCAGCCCCCCCGTGCCGATCAACAGCACCGAGGCCGCTTTCAGCTTGCGCTGGCCTTCCAGCCCCACCTCGGGGATGAGCAGGTGGCGTGAATAACGCAAAATTTCATCGTGTGTCAGGTTTGGAAGCATAATCATCCTTCAACCGCCGGCAATACTGGGAATGAGCATCAGCCGGTCGTTTTCTGCGATCGGCGTCTCTAACCCCTGTAATTGGCGGATGTCTTCATCATTGATAAACAGGTGCACGAAAGGGCGCAGCTCTCCCTGCCCGTTGAAAATCTGGGCGCGCAGGGTCGGATATTGCGCGGTCAAACCCTGGATGAGATCGCCCACCGTCTTGCCCTGCAAGGCGATCTCGGCCTGCCCGTTCGTATAAGGGCGTAAAGGCGTTGGAATACGGAGGATTGCCATAGAAATTCCTTTTCTAAAGATACCTTTCGATCTAAGGGATGGTTTCACGAACTACGATTTGCTCTTCCAGGAAAGCAGAGCGATCTTCCAGCAAGCGCCAGGAGCGGCTTTCCACAGCCCGCCCGCCCTGCACGCTGGTAATGACGTAAGAGAACCAGGGCAAAGCCCATTCGCGGTCGAATTCCGAAGGGCGGTTGGGATGGTCCGGGTGCGAATGGAACACCCCCACCACGTCCAACCCCAAGCGGGCCGCCTCCTGCTCGCTGCGCAGCATGTCCTGCGCGGTAATAAGATAGCGGTTGTGGCGCGCGCCGTCCTCGCGGGAGTTCGACAGGGCCAGGATGGCCGTTACCCGGCGGGGCTCGGCGCCGTTGCCGAGCAAAAAACCGGCCCCCTCTTCCGGGTAAGCCGCTTCGCCATGCTTCCAGATCTGCTGCATCAGATCGGACAGGATTTCCAGGCTCATTTTCCACTCTCCCAGAATTCGTCGCTCAGGTATTTGTACCCCGCATCCGGAAAGACGGTCACGACCACGCCCCGCTCCAACTCCGCCGCGACCTGGAGGGCCGCCAGCGCGGCTGCGCCGGAAGAAATGCCCACGAAATAGCCCTCCTCGCGGGCCAGCCGCTTCACCATAGTATACGCCGATTCGGTATCCACTTCCACCACGCGCCCCGCGAGGCGGGCATCGTAGATGCCCGGCTGGATGGCCGTAGCCATGTGCTTCAGGCCTTCCAGGCCGTGCAGAGCCGCCGCCGGCTGAACGGCCACCAGTTGAATCTTGGGGTTGAAGGCCTTCAAGGAGCGGCCAACGCCCATCAACGTGCCCGAGGTGCCCATGCCGGCCACGAAATGGGTAACCTGCCCCTCGGTCTGCCGGAGGATCTCCGGGCCGGTGGTATGGTAATGCGCCTGCCAGTTGGCGGGGTTATCGTACTGGTTGGCGTAAAAGTAACGTTCCGGGGCCTTTTCGACCATGCTGCGCGCCTCACGCATGGCCCCGTCCGTGCCTTCGCTGGGGTCGCTCAAGATCAGCTCGGCGCCCAGGGCGCGCAAGATCTTGATGCGCTCGACGCTGGCATTGGCGGGCAGCACCAGCGTCACCGGGACGCCTAGAGCCGCCCCAAAAGTGGCGTAAGCGATCCCCATATTGCCCGAAGTCGAATTGAGCAGGCGCTTACCCGGCTCCAGACGCCCGTCTGCCAGGGCGGTGCGCAGGATGTTCAACGCCGGGCGATCTTTGATCGAGCCGCCGGGGTTGAACCACTCCGCTTTGGCATATACCTGCACCTCCGGGGAGAGGCTGTTCGCCAGGCGTTGCAAAGGCAGGAGCGGAGTATTTCCCACCAGCGCTTCCAGGGCAGTGCCGGGGGCTGTAGCGACCCGCGTGGGTTGTAAAGTGACTATATCCATTGAAAACTCCAATACCGTTAAAAGAAAACGGCCAACACAAGAAAAGGGACGCTTTGCGATTTTCCTCGCAAGCGGGGCTGCTACCACCTTTCCATCGTTGGCCGATCAGTTTCTAAGCGTTGGTTTTTCGGTCAGGCGGCAGCTATTGGCCCCGCCCCAGACACATGCAAATGAGCATCTCGAGATCCTCGACGAAATAAATATAACAAATTTGATAATAATTATAAGCGTTATAGGGGGTTTGTCAAGGCCGACATGCTTCTCGAAGCGAGCGAAGTGCCCCGCCACGGCGAGACCGGGGGAAAATCGTCCTGAGAATTGCGGAACGGTTATGCAAACTCCCACAACAGGATATAATCGGGAGGTAGCCATTCCGGCTGGGCTTGGCGCGTTCGGCGCGCCCCACGCTCGGTGAAATTGCGCCGAAGATGAGCCCCAAGCCGGTACTCTTTAGAAAGGGACTGTAGATTATGGCCAACCTGATCACCATCCTGCGCTTTCCATTAATGATCGCATTCGTCATCCTGCTCTACCTGGGCACGCCCGTAATGATCTTATGGGGTGTCCCCTTCCTGATCGTGATCATCTTAATGGACAGCCTGGATGGCAACATCGCTCGCCGGCGGGGGGAGACCAGCCTGCTGGGCAGCGCGTTGGATATCGCCGCCGATCGCACCCTTGAGCTGATCCTTTGGGTCGCCTTTTCCAATCTCGGCCTGATCTCGGTCGCCATTCCTTTAATCGTCATCGTGCGCGGCGTGGTCGTGGACGCGGTGCGGGCCGTGGGCATCAGCCAGGGCATCCCACCCTTCAAACAAGTCAGCTCCCCGCTCAGCCAATTCCTGGTCTCCTCGCCTTTCATGCGTTCCAGCTACGGCATCTCCAAAGCCCTGGCCTTCAATCTTCTGACCATCGACCTGGCTTTGAGACAGCTCCAATCCACCCAATCTGGCTGGGTGCACCTGACCGCCCTGGTCTTCGCCTGGATCGCCGTCGCCCTGTGCTGCGCGCGCGGCATCCCCGCCCTGGTGGATGGAGCCCTCCTCCTGCACAATTCGGATCGCTCCGGGGTGGTCGCCACGCAACGCCCGTTAGACTGAGACGCGCATGGAAAAGAAGTCCATCTTCACCAGCCGCTTTGGCGTAGGGTTTGCGCTCACCCTTGGCCGCATCCTTCCGCCTCGCAGCGGATATCTTGTCGCCTGGATGCTGGCGCGCCTGGTGGCCTCGCGCCGCTGGGCCGAGAACGTCCGCGCGGTGCGCTCCAACCAATGGATCGTTCACCAGAAGACGCTCGACGCTCACGCCCTGGAGCGCGCCACCCGCAAGGTTTTCGACCACGGCGGGCGCTGCCTGTACGATATGTACCATCTTTTGCCCCGGCCAGAAGCCATCGTGAATAAAGTCAAGCTTTCCCCTTCTGCGCTCGACCTGGTGGAGCGCAACAAGGCCGGGGAACACGGCGCCGTGCTGGTCGGTCCGCACCTGAGCAATTTCGACTTGAGCCTTCACTCCCTGGCGCTGCACGGCCTGCGCGCACTGGTGCTCTCTTTTCCGCAGCCCCCCTCCGGCTACCAATGGCAGAATAAGCTCAGAACTACCTCCGGGCTGGAGACCGTGCCCATCTCTATGTCCGCCTTTCGCAGCGCCACCGAGCGCCTGCGGGCGGGGGGCATGATCATCACCGGCGTGGAGAGGCCCATCACCTCCAGCCAGAAATACCGGGTGTCCTTCTTCGGCCACCCGGCGGCCCTGCCGGTAGGCCACGTGCAGTTGGCGCTCAACACGCGCGTCCCGGTGGTGGTGGTTTCCTGCCACATGCTCCCCGACGGCAGCTACCTCATCGATGCCTCCGAGGAAATCCCCATGCGCCCCTATTCCGACCGGCAGGCGGAGATCACGCGTAACGCAGAAGCCATCCTGGAGGTATTGGAGGCGCGCATTTGCGAGCATCCCTGCCAGTGGCTGATGTATTACCCGGTCTGGCCTGAAGCCCAGGAGCAAATGCCGTGACCCCGGCGGGGAGCCTCCTGCTGGGCGCGGCCTTGCTGCTGCTGGCCGCCGGCCACCAACTGCCCGCCGTGGCCTCTTTTGACCAGGAGCTTTGCCTCACCTTGCACGGGCGATTGAGCCGCGCCCCCTGGATCGAAATCTTCCGCGTCCTGTGGCCCCTGGGCCGCAGCGAGCTCACCCTGATCGCCCTCCTGGCGCTGGCCGTGTACGACTGGCGCAAGGGGCTGAGCGCGGCGCTGGCCTTCCTGATCGTGGCGGGGGTCGAACGCCTGATCAAAATTTCCCTGAAGCGCAAACGCCCTTACGAAAGCCAGCCGGGCGTGCACATGCTGCAGCCCCACCGGCCAAGCGACCCCTCTTTTCCGAGCGGAGACGCCCTGCGGGTCTGGTTCCTGGCCCTGCTGGCCGCCCAGGTCTTTCAGCTTCCCCTGCCGGCGGCCCTCGCCCTGGCGGCCCTGGCCGTGCTGGTCAGCCTGGGACGCGTAGCCATGGGCGTGCATTATCCCCTGGATACCCTGGGAGGGGCCGGCCTGGGGCTGGCCGCCGCCGGGATGTACGGCCTTTTCAGGGTCTTCTCCCTTGCCTGACCGCAACTCCTGCCCCTCTCCGAATCGGATGTGAGTTACAATATGCCTATGGAAGTGATCCTGACTCACGAGCAGGCCGACTTCGACGCCCTGGCAGCCCTGTTAGGCACCTATCTTCTGCACGAGCATGCCCTGCCCATCCTGCCGCGGCGCATGAACCGCAATGGGCGCGAATTCACTTCCCTCTACGCCAAGGAGCTGCCTTTCGTCGACCCGCGCCAGCTTCCTTCCCTCCCCATCGAAAAAGTCTTTCTGGTGGACACTCAATCGCTGATCACGCTCAAGGGCATGTCCGCGCACGCGCGCGTACAGGTGCTCGACCATCACCAGGCGCGCCCCGACCTGCCTCCCGATTGGGAGATCGTCCTGGATAAGACCGGCGCGATCACCACCGCCCTGGTGGAAGAAATCCAGCAACGCGCCGTCCGCCTCGACGTCGTGCAGGCCTCCCTGCTGCTGTTGGGCATCTACGAGGACACCGGCTCGCTGACCTATGCCAGCACCACGCCGCGTGACGCGCGCGCCGCGGCCTATTTACTGGAACAGGGGGCCAACCTCTCCCTGGTGGGCGATTTTCTCAACCCGCCCCTCTCCCCAGACCAGCGCCAATTATACGACCAGCTCCTGTCTGTGGCCGAAACGGTCCCCATCCACGGCCAGACCATCGTGGTCGCCTGCGCCGAAGCCACGAGCCTGAAAGAAGAGATCTCCAGCATCGCCCACAAGATGCGCGACCTGCTCGACCCGGACGCGCTCTTCCTGCTGGTGCGCACGGGAGAGGGCCTGCGCCTGGTGGCTCGCGCCAACAGTGACCGCATCAACGTGGCCGACGTGGCCGCCCATTTTGGCGGCGGCGGCCACGATCGCGCCGCGGCGGCCCTGATCCACGATCCCGAGGGCGGGGCCGCGCCCCTGCCGGTCGCGGAAGTTTGCCGGGAGTTGATCCGGCTCCTGCCCCAATACGTGCGCCCCTCCATCACCGTGGGGCAGATCATGTCCCGGCGCCCGCGCCTGCTGGCCCCCGAGACCTCCGCCGAAGAAGCCGCGCAGCTCATGCAGCGCTACGGCTACGAAGGCTATCCGGTCGTAAAGGGCGGCAAAGTCATCGGCCTGCTGACCCGCCGCGCCGTGGACCGCTCCATCACCCACAAATTGAACCTGCCGGCCGCCAGCCTGATGGAAGCCGGCGAAGTCACCGTGCGCCCCGGCGATTTGCTGGATTATTTGCAAAGCCTGATGACCGCCAGTGGGTGGGGGCAGGTGCCGGTCGTCGACCCCGAAAAGGGCGAGGTCATCGGCATCGTCACCCGCACCGATTTGCTGAAGACCCTGGCCAATCAATCCCTGCCGCCCCTCCCGCAGAACCTGTCCCCCCGCCTGGAAGCTGCCCTTCCCCCTGCGCGCCTGGCGCTGCTCAAAGCCGTGGCCCAGAAGCTCGCGATCTGCGCATGGCCGTGTACATCGTGGGGGGCTTCGTGCGCGACCTCCTGTTGGAACGCCCCAGCCTGGATTTCGACGTGGTGGTCGAAGGGGATGCGATTGCCCTGGCGCGCGCCCTGGCGGCTCAATATGGCGGGCGCGTGGTCGGCCACACCCGCTTCGGCACGGCCAAGTGGCAAATCGCCGACGTCCGTCCCCGGCTGGCGCGCCGCCTGGTCGAGGGCGGGGACGCCGACCCGGGCGATCTGCCCGAAAGCCTGGATTTGATCACGGCGCGCATCGAGTTCTACGACTACCCCACCGCCCTGCCCACCGTGGAGAACAGCAGCATCAAGCTGGACCTGCACCGCCGCGACTTTACCATCAATACCATGGCCCTGCGCCTGGACGGGCGCCATTACGGCGAGCTGTACGACTATTGGGGCGGGCTGCACGACCTGGACGAGAAGCTGGTGCGCGTGCTGCACTCTCTCTCCTTCATCGATGACCCCACCCGCATGTTGCGCGCCGTCCGCTTCGAGCAGCGCTTCGATTTCCGCATCGAGCAACGCACCCTGGAGCTGATTGACGAGGCCCGTTCTATGCTCAAGCAGGTTTCTGGGGATCGCCTGCGCCACGAGTTCAACCTGATCCTGGCCGAAGAGCGCGCCCCCGCCATGCTGGCGCGGCTGCAAGCGTTGAGCCTGTTGAGCGCTATCCATCCCAACCTGCGTTGGGAGGCCTCCCTGGCCGCGAGTCTGGAGGCGGTGCGCGCTGCCGAGCCCCCGCTAGATTGGGAGCTGCCCGCCAGGCTGGGCAATGCCCCTCTGCGCCTGGCGCTGGCTTACCTGTGCTGGCTGAGCTGCCTGGCTCCTAAAGCGGCGCGCGGGGTGAGCAAGCGCCTCAAGCTGCCCGCCATTCTGGCAAACGCCGTGCAGGCCGCCAGCGCGCTGCGCCAGGACCTGCCCGCCCTGGCCGGCGCGCGCCCCAGCCAGGTTGCCGTGCGCATGGAAGGCGTGCCTGCCCCGGCCCTTTACGCCGTCTACCTGGCCGCTCCCGCCGGAGACCTGCGCGAGAGCCTGCGCCAATACGTGACGCGCTGGCGCCACCTCACTGCGCACATCTCCGGCCACGATTTACAGGCCATGGGCTTGCCGCCCGGCCCGGCTTACCGGGAGATCCTGGGGGCTTTGCGCGTGGCCCGCCTGGATGGAAAAGTAAACACGCCTGAAGAAGAGCGCGCCTATCTGAACGAGCTTCTGGAGGCGCGCGAAGATGCGCTCCGGCGACCGGAGCAGCCCTCCTGAATAATCTTTTTGGGGTGAGTAGAGAATGGAGCTTACCACCTGGATCTACGCAGTACAAATCCGCCAGCTCAAACGTGAAGACCTGCCTGCCCTGGAATGGGAGGGCAGCTTCACCCACTTCCGCAGAATCTACGCAGATGCCTACGAGCGGGCCAGGAACGGGAAATCGGTGCTGTGGATCGCCGAGCTGCCCGAGGCGGGCGTCATCGGCCAGCTCTTCGTGCAGCTCATCTGCGACCGGCCAGAGCTGGCGGATGGGGCCAGCCGGGGGTACATCTACGCCTTCCGCGTGCGTCCCGCTTACCAGAGCTGCGGCCTAGGGACGCTGCTGATGGACACCGCCGAAGAAGACCTGCTCAGGCGAGGCTACGCTTACGTGACCCTCAACGTGGCGCGCGATAATCTGCGCGCGCAGAAGCTCTACCGGCGGCGCGGATACCGGGTCGTGGCCCCCGAGCCGGGGCGCTGGTCGTACCAGGACGAGAACGGCATCTGGCACCAGGTGGAAGAACCGGCCTGGCGTCTGGAGAAAAAGCTCTTCACGCCTGGCGCTCGAGCGTGATCCAGGTGGCCGGGCGGCCGCGCCTGTCCAGGCTGTCCTGGCGTCGCGCCAATCGAAAAGGGGGGAAGAACGCAGCCAGGTCCCCTTCGTCGATCCCGTTGGGGCCTTTCTCGTCCTTGATCCGCGCATACACCAATAAATTGCCCCCCCGGGCCAGCAGGCGCGCGGCATTGCGCCGGTATGCTTCCCGATCGCGGGCGCCCAGACCGTGGTAGCAGCCGATATCCAGGGCCAAATCGTAAAAACCACGCAATTCATGCAGGTTCGTCACGCTCCCCAAACGCAAATCAACCTGGAGATGGGCGGCCTCGGCCTTGCGGCGCGCTGCGCGAATGGCGCGGGGAGCAAAATCCACCCCCGTCACCTGCCAGCCGCTGCGCGCCAGGCAGAGGACGTTGGTGCCGGTGCCGCAGCCCAGATCCAAAGCGCGGCCCGCCGGGTGGGAGGCCATAAACTCCAACAGCTCCGGCGGGGAAATTCCGGTGTCCCACGGCGGGCGCCGGAAATACCACAAGTTAAAGGTGAGCCAGTGTGTGAACCTGTTCATTTATTCCCAAACACGCTTTCCCCTGAGTGGGATGGTTAGTGATAAAATTACAAAGTTGTGAATTTATCGGAGGGAATCCTATTCCAGTCTTTGACAAGAAACGGGCTTTATCTTAAAATAAACTCCTCAGTTTATATTCAGATCTTCCACAGAAGGGTCTAATTCATGAAAGAGTATACCACCGAGTTTATTCGAAACGTTGCTCTGGCCTCGCACAGCGGTGCAGGCAAGACCACTCTCACCGAAGCCTTCCTGCATTTTACCGGGGCGACCACCCGCCTGGGTAGGGTCGAGGATGGAACGACCGCCTCGGACTTCGAAGAGGAAGAGATTCGCCGCAAGCTTTCCCTTTCCACGTCGGTTATCCCGGTTGAATACAATAACTGCAAGATCAACCTGCTGGACACTCCCGGTTATACCGATTTCGTGGGCGAGGTCATCTCCGCCATGCGCGTGGCAGACGGCGCCATCCTGCTAGTGGATTCGGTTGCCGGCCTGGAAGTTGGCACCGAAGTCGCCTTCCGGCATAGCGAGGCGTTCCATCTTCCCCGCTTCGTGGTGATCAACAAGATGGACCGCGATAACGCCAATTTCCAGAAGGCGTTGGCAAGCGTCGAAGAATTTTCGGAGACCCGCCTGGTTCCTGTGCAGATCCCCTGGGGTGAAAAGGCTGCTTTCCAGGGCGTAATCGACCTGCTGACCATGAAAGCTTACAAGGGCGACGGAAAAACGGTGGTGGATATTCCCGGCGACATGCTTCCCACTGCTGAGAAGGCCCGCGTGGCCCTGGTGGAAGCCGCCGCGGAAGGTGAAGACGCGCTTCTGGAGAAATATCTGGAGAGCGGTGAATTAACCTCTGAGGAAATGATTCGCGGCCTGCGCGCCGTTGTGCGCTCGGGCGGCTTTATGCCTGTTTTCGCCTCGGCTGCCAGCGCCGAGATCGGCATTGTCCCGTTGTTGGAGGCCATCCTGAAGCTGATGCCCTCCCCGGCAGACATCACCCCGGTGACCGCCGATGGCAAGAACGGCCCCGAAGAGCTCACCGCTTCTGACAGCGGCCCCCTGGCGGCTTACGTCTGGAAGACCACCGCCGATCCTTTCGTCGGCAAACAAACCTATTTCCGCGTGTATTCCGGGATGGTGGCTTCGGACAGCCGCGTGTGGAACCAGAACAAGGGCGTCGAAGAACGCCTGGGCACCCTCAGCATCCCGCGCGGTAAAGAATTGAACTCGGTAAAGGCCGTACACGCCGGCGACATCGGTCTGGTCGGCAAGCTAAGTGAGACGCTCACGACCCATACCCTGTGCGACAAGACTCACCCACTAAGCCTGCCGGCGCCCGCATATCCCCACGCGCTCTACCGCGTGGCCGTGAACGCCAAGACCCAGGCCGACTCCACCAAGATTACCCCCACCCTCACCCGCCTGTGCGAAGAAGACATGACTCTTTCCTGGAATATGGAACCGTCCACCGGCCAGACCATCCTGCAAGGCATGGGCGACCAGCACATCGACGTGGCCCTGCGCCGCTGCGAGACCAAATTCCAGGTGGGGTTGATCGTGGAGGAGCCCAAGGTGCCTTTCACGGAAACCATCACCAAGAAGGGCCAGGCCATGTACCGCCACAAAAAGCAGACCGGCGGCGCCGGCCAGTTCGGCGAGGTGCACCTGCGCGTCGAGCCGCTGCCGGAAGGCGAATTCGAGTTCGTCAATGACGTGTTCGGCGGCGCTATCTCCAACAGCTACATGCCCGCCATTGAAAAAGGCATCCGCACTGTCATGAAGGAAGGCATCATCGCCGGCTATCCGGTGCGTGGGGTGAAGGTCTCCGTCTTCGACGGCAAAGAGCACCCCGTCGAACTCCAAGCCTATCGCTTTTGAAATCGCCGGGCGTGAAGCTTTCAAGCTGGCTTTCAAGGACTCTGCTCCCGTGCTCTTCGAGCCGATCATGACCGTGCGCGTCCAGGTGCCGGAAGCCAACATGGGCGACGTCCTGGGGGATATGAACACCCGCCGCGCCCGCGTGCTGGGAATGGAGACCGAAAAAGGCCACTCGATCGTCTCCGCCCTGGTGCCGCAGGCCGAGATGCAGCGCTACACCACCCAGTTGCGCTCGATCACCGGCGGTCGTGGCATGTTTACCATGGAATTCGACCATTACGAGGTGGTCCCCGCCCACATCACCGCCGAGATCATCGCCGCCCGCCAGAAAGAGGAAAAAGAGCAGTAGCCCTCTTCCTTTAAAATCAGAACAAAAGGCTGGGTGTCCACAGGGTGCCCGGCCTTTTTCTTCCAGGCTCGTTTGGAGCAGGCTGCTCTCCCGCCGACCGGCCTTGATCCGCGCCGCTTTCGCCGGCCAAGACGGGCCGGATGCCGTATGGCGTTCTCATGTTTCCTTGACAGCCACTATGATCTGTGTCATTACCCTACGGGTACGCAGAGCGGCGCGAGCCCTGGGTGTTCTTTGCCCTTCGGGCACGCAGAGCGCCAGGGCGTGGCGATCTCAGGGCCGGCACCGAGATTGCTTCGTCGGGCAAAGAACGCCCTCCTCGCAATGACAACCTTTATTCTTGAGAACGCCATGCCGGATGCCGGCTGAGACCCTGCAAATTAAAGATTTTACGGTTATAATCCTATGAACATACGCGCATTAACCGAAGCCATGCAAAAATTTGTGGAAGCCAAAGGCTGGGATGCAGACGCCAGCCCGCGCCCGCAAACTCCTCGCAATCTGGCCATCTCCCTCAGCCTGGAGGCAAGCGAAGTTCTGGAGCATTTCCAGTGGAAAGAAACCTCCGAGGATCCCCAGGGGCTGGCGAGCGAGCTGGCCGACGTGGCGCTCTACCTGCTCCAGCTTGCCAACGTCAGCGGCGTCGACCTGGAAAAGGCCATCCTCGATAAGCTGGAGACCAACTACGGCCGGAGCTGGGATTGAGGAATTTTGGATCGCTGATTTTTGATTGCCGATTTCCATTCTGCATCCTGACCACTGGCTACTGGCTACTGACCACTGACTACCGACCACTGATTACCGACCACTGATTACTATTTCTATTATGAACGTCACCGTCTTTGGAGGATCCCATCCTAAACCCGGCGAGCCGGCCTATCAGGAAGCTCTCCAGCTCGGGCGCCTGCTGGCCCAGGCCGGGCACACCGTCTTGACCGGCGGATATATCGGCACCATGGAAGCCGTCTCCCGGGGCGCGGCGGAAGCCGGCGGCCACGTGATCGGCGTGACCTGCCAGGAGATCGAGGATTTTCGCCCCACGAAAGCCAACCCCTGGGTCGAGGAAGAATGGCGCTACCCGACTCTGCGCGAGCGCCTGATGGCGCTGGTGGACGGCTGCCAGGCGGCGCTGGCCCTTCCCGGCGGGCCGGGCACGCTGGCCGAGATCTCCGTCACCTGGAACCACCTCATCATCGGCGCCATTTCCCCCCGGCCCCTGATCCTGATTGGGCCAGACTGGCAGGCCAGCCTGCAGAACTTCATCCAGGCCATGCACGCTTACGTCAACCCCAAAGACGTTGGCCTGATCTCTTTTGCCGCAGACATCCAGGCCGCCGTGCAACAATTGGCCGCCCTGAATGGCCGCCCTTCCACAGGGGCCAAAACCCCTGCCCCACACTGATCCTACCTCTTCTATTCTCTATTTTCTACTCTCTACTCCCAAAACCTTATGGCCGACGAAAAACTCCCTACCCGCAGTGAAAATTATTCCGAATGGTACAACCAGGTCATCCTGCGCGCCGAAATGGCCGATTATGCTCCCGTACGCGGTTGCATGGTCGTGCGCCCTTATGGCTGGGCCTTGTGGGAAAACATCCAGCAATCCCTCGACCGGCGCTTCAAAGCCACCGGACACGTCAACGCGGCCTTCCCCCTCTTCATCCCCATGTCCTTCCTGGAGAAGGAGAAGGAGCACGTCGAGGGCTTCTCGCCTGAGCTAGCCATCGTTACCATCGGCGGCGGGGAGACCCTGGAAGAGCCCCTGGTCGTGCGTCCTACCTCCGAGACGATCATCGGGCACATGTATTCCAAATGGATCAAATCCTACCGGGACCTGCCCATTCTGATCAACCAGTGGGGCAACGTAGTGCGCTGGGAGCTGCGCACGCGCCTGTTCCTGCGCACGCTCGAATTCTATTGGCAGGAAGGGCACACTGCGCACGCCACCCAGGAAGAAGCCGAAGAAGAGACGCGCCGCATGTTGGGCATCTACACGACTTTCGCCGTGGACGATGCCGCCGTGCCGGTCATTCCCGGGCGCAAGAGCAACACCGAGAAATTCGCCGGCGCCAACCGTTCCTACACCATCGAAGCCATGATGGGCGATACCCGCGCCTTGCAGGCCGGCACCTCCCACAACCTGGGGCAGAACTTCGCCAAGGCTTTCGACATCCAGTACCTGGACGCGAATAACGAGCTGCAATACTGCTGGACCACTTCCTGGGGACTTTCTACCCGCTTCGTGGGCGCCATCATCATGACCCACGGCGACGACCAGGGCCTGGTGCTGCCTCCCAAGCTGGCCCCCATCCAGGTGGTGATCGTGCCCATCTTCCGCAACGATGAAGAGAAGAGCCAGGTCATGCCGGTGGTCGATAAGGTGAAGCAAGAGCTCAGCCCCTTCCGCGTACACCTGGACGACCGCACCGAGGTCACTCCCGGTTTCAAGTTCAACGATTGGGAGATGCGCGGCGTCCCCCTGCGGGTGGAGATCGGGCCGAAGGACGTGCAGAAGGGTACCGTGGCGCTCGCCCGGCGCGATATGCCCGGCAAGGCCGGCAAGAGCTTCGTCTCCCAGGAAAACCTGGCCGGCCAGGTGGCCGAGCTGTTGAGCGAGATCCACGCCGCCATGTACGACCGCGCCCTGGCCTTCCGCGACGCTCATATCTTCGACCCCAAAGATTATGCCGAGCTAAAGGAAGTAGTGCAAAACGGCTGGGCCTTCTCCTGGTGGTGTGGCAGCGAGGAATGCGAAGCGCACATCAAGGAAGACACCAAAGCCACCACGCGCTGTATCCCCCTGGAGCAGCCGGGCGGAACGGGCCGCTGCATCTACTGCGGCGCTCCGGCCACCGAGAAAGTCTATTTCGCCCGCTCTTATTGATCCCTCGTAGGGCGGGATTCACCATCCCGCCTCCCCGGCCTTGCGCAGGTTTGCCTCTAACCCCCTCCGTCTCCGTCAATTGGGGTTCCCCTTGACTTAACCCTGCGCAAGGCTTCATCCACCCGCCGATAGGCTTTATCCATGCCAGCCGTACAGCTTGCCCGCTTGAAGCGCCAGGTCGACGAATTGGTCGAGCCCTTCGCCCAACCCCAGGTCTTCCTGCGCCGCCTGCACGACCTGTTGGAATTCTACGCCGACCGCACCTACCGCCCCGGAGAGGGCGGCGCTCGCCAGCCCTTGCTGCCTACCTACCGCATCCCCTTGCCCGTCATGCGCGAGATCGAAGGACAATGCGCCCGCCTGTGCGAGCTGCACCCGCAAGCTGCCCTGGGCGTCGTGGACGCGCTGTGGGCCGACCCATACCTGGAGACCCGCATGTTGGGGGCGCTCTTATTGGGCAAGCTGCCTCTCACACCTCCCGAAGCAGTCGTGCAGCGCATGAGCGCCTGGGCAACCCCCAGCCAGGACATGCACTCCTTGAACGCCCTGCTGGCAAACGGATCTGCGCGCCTGCGCAGCGAGCTGCCCGGCTTGTGGCTCGACCTGATCCAGGGTTGGCTATCCAGCCCGGACACTTCCGTGCAGGCCATGGGGCTGCGCTCCTTGCTGCCCCTGGCCAACGACCCGACCTTTGAAAACTTGCCCGTCCTTTATCACCAGATCGGCTCGGTGATGCAATCCTCCGCCCAGGCGCTACAAGTCGAGCTGCTGGCCCTGGTCGAAGTGCTTGCCAGGCGCTCGCCTTCCGAAACGGCCTATTTCCTGCGCCAATCCGCCTCAGTCGCCAATCAGCCGGCCGTGGTGCGTCTGGTGCGCCGGGCCTTGCCCTTCTTCAGCCCCGATCTGCAAAACAGCCTGCGCCCTGCGCTGATCACGCGCCCCAGGCCGGAATAATCCCGACACAACGTATCCGAATAACTCTTCCCCCTGGGCGATCCATCTGGTATAATACCTCGTGATGACTGGACCTGTCCAATGGCGCAAGCTATGGATATGGAGACCTGCTCGATAATTCATACACTACTTAAGGAGAAAGCAGACGTCATGTCGCTCAATAAGGAACTCAAGACTCAGATTATTACGAATTACCATCGCCACGACACCGATACTGGCTCGCCAGAGGTGCAGATTGCGCTGCTCAGCAAGCGCATCACGCAATTGACCGACCACCTGCGCATCAACAAGCACGATGAGGCTTCTCGACGTGGATTGCTCATGCTGGTGGGGCAGCGCCGCCGCTTGTTGGCCTATATCCGCCGTGAGGATTACCCGCGATACCTGGCCTTGACCGACCAGCTAAACATTCGTAAGAAATAAGCGTTGTCCATCCGGTAGATGGCGTGCAAGTCGCCATCTATTTCTTTTATTAAGACCTGGAGGTGTACAGGACCAATTTTTACATGCCAGCCGCTGCTCGCGCCAGGGTTGGCCCAGGATCACCCACAATGGATGCATCGCATTAGGCCGAGCTGATAGCCACCATCCATACACTCAAGCCGCCGGTTGGGAATTGAAACTTGAGGAGGACCGCAGTCCTCTTTGGCTTTCAGTCCCTGACCAGGCGGGAAACGAACAAAGGGAAAATAATGCAACCAGAAGCTAAACAATACTCTGCCCTCGTTGGCGATCGAACGGTCACCATCGAGACCGGCAAGCTTGCTGGCCAGGCAGGCGGCGCAGTGACCGTCCGGCTTGGCGATTCAATTATCTTTGCGGCGGCCACCATGGGCGCGCCGCGCGAGGGGATCGATTTCTTCCCCCTCACCATCGAATATGAGGAGCGTATGTACGCCGGTGGGCGTATCCCCGGTTCTTTCTTCCGCAAGGAAGGGCGTCCGGGTGAAGAAGCCATCCTGACCGCGCGCCTGACCGACCGCCCCTTGCGCCCACTCTTCCCCGAGAACATGCGCAACGAGGTGCAGGTCATCCTCTTCTCCATCTCCGCCGATGGCGAGAACCCGCTGGATATTCTGGCCGTCAACGCCGCTTCCGCCGCCTTGATGATCTCGGATATCCCCTGGGGTGGCCCGGTCGGCGCGGTGCGCGTTGGCCGCATCGGTGGAAAGCTCATCGCTAACCCTACCTTCCAGCAATTGGAACAATCCGACCTGGACCTGCGCATCGCCGGCACCTCCGATGCCATTCTGATGGTGGAATGCGGCGCCAATGAAGTCCCCGAGGATGTCATGGTCGAGGCGCTGCAATTCGGCCACCAGTCCTTGCAGCCCCTGGTCGAGATGCAGAATAAAATGGCCGCCGAAGTAGGCAAGGCCAAGCAAGAGATCAGCCGGTTCGCGGTAGACGCCTCCCTGGAGGCCAAGTTCTTCGAACGCGCTTACGCGCCCCTGAACGAAGCTTTGGACAAGCCGCATACCAAGGCCGAACTGAACGCGTCCGTGGACGCCCTGGTCGAAGGCATCGTGGTCGACCTCTCCGCGCAGGACGAGACCCTCGTCCCCGCCATCAAGGCCGCTTTCGAAGAGGCTTACAAGAAAGTCGTGCGTGAGCGCATTTTGGAGCGCTCCATCCGCCCGGATGGGCGCAAGCTGGATGAAATCCGGCCCATCTGGTGCCAGGTAGGCATCAGCCCGCGCGCGCACGGCTCCGGCCTGTTCACCCGCGGCGAGACGCAGGTGCTGACCCTTGCCACCCTGGGAACCCCCAAGGAAGCCCAGGAGCTGGACACGCTCACCCCCACTGAAACCAAGCGCTACATGCACCATTACAACTTCCCGCCCTACTCGACCGGCGAAGTGAAGATGCTGCGAGGTTCCTCCCGCCGCGAGATCGGGCACGGCGCCCTGGCCGAGCGCGCGCTGCTGCCGGTTATCCCACCCGAATCTGAGTTCCCTTACACCCTGCGCCTGGTCTCCGAGGTGCTTTCTTCCAACGGTTCCTCCTCGATGGCTTCGGTGTGCGGTTCCACCCTGGCGCTGATGGACACCGGCGTGCCGATCAAGGCCCCCGTGGCCGGCGTCGCCATGGGGTTGGTCAAAGAAGGCGACCGCTACGCGATCCTGACCGACATCCAGGGCCTGGAAGACCACCTGGGCGACATGGACTTCAAAGTGGCCGGCACCGACCACGGCATCACTGCTTTACAGATGGACATCAAGATCAAGGGCATTACCCCCGAGATCATGTCCACGGCGCTGGCGCAGGCTCACACGGCGCGTGAATTCATCCTGGGCAAGATCCTGGATACTATCTCCGCTCCGCGCCCCGAGCTTTCTCCTTACGCCCCGCGCATTACCACCATCAAAGTTCCCATCGATAAGATCGGCGCCATCATCGGGCCTGGCGGCAAGAACATCCGCGCACTCCAGGAAGAGACCGGCACCAAGATCGACATCGCCGACGACGGCACGGTCTTCATCGCCGCCATCAATGGCGAAGGCGAGCAATCTGCCCGCGAGCGCATCGAAGCGCTCACCGAGACCCCCCAGATCGGGCGGATTTACACCGGCAAGGTGGTGCGCACGGCTGACTTTGGCGCTTTCGTCGAGATCCTCCCCAATGTGGACGGCATGGTGCACATCTCGCAGCTCGATACCGAGCGCGTAGAAAAAGTGGAAGATATCGTGGAAGTTGGCGATGAGCTGACCGTCATGGTGATCGACATCGACCCGGCCGGCAAGATTCGCCTCTCCCGCCAGGCCGTCCTCGAAGGCTGGAGCGCCGAGGAAGCCATGGATCACGACCGCAAAGGCCGCGGCGGGCGCCCCAACGGTGGCAGCGGTTTTCGCCCCGGCGGACGCTCCGGCAGCGGCAATCGCAGCGGCGGCGACCGGCACTCTGGCGGCGGCTATAACCGGCGCTAGCCCTTTCAATCAGCCTTATAACCACCCGGGGATCCTTTCCCGGGTGGTTTGCTTAACAGTTCTGTAAACTACCGGGGGTGGCCGTCTATACTATAATGAGAATGGCAGGGTGGCGGTATTTGCCGCCCGAAATTTGCATTTCTCTCGCTGCAAGTTCCACGATGCTGAGGAGTAGTTCCGGCCAATCAAGCAGGGAGGAGTTGTACTGAAGGCCCAATGGTTCCGTCTTTCGATACTGCCGCTTTAGCCAACACAATCGTTTCGCTGACCTTCCCGCTGGCGGTGGCCCTCACGCTATGGAAGCGCAGTCTGCGCGAGACCGGCGTGCGTCTCCTGGTTTTGTATACCCTGGTGTGCGCGTTGACAGCCTTGGTCCCCGTTTTGGAGCAAACCGGGCGGCTGTCTATTTTCAGGCAGGCCTTCGTCGATCATATCCCTTTTTATGCCGCCCTGCTGCTGGCCTGGATGTTCTTGGGTCTTACCCTGCAATTCTTGCGCATCGAGCGGGGCCGGCCAGCCTGGCTGATCGCCCTGGCCGGCGTAGCCGCCTTGATCCTCCTGGACAGCAACCTTTTCAACCTGCCAGACGTGCTGTGGGCGAACCCGAATTATTACCTGCCCCGCGCCCCCGTGACCTTGGGCGCCGTCCTGGCCGGGTGGGCAGCCTGCCAGGTAGCCGCGACCGTGCTGGTCGTCAAAAGTTATCGCGGTACCCATCACCCCCTGCACCGCAACCGCATCAATTATTGGATGCCCATCCTGGGGCTGGCTGTAGCCGCGGATGGCCTGGCCTTTGCCCTGCGCTACCTGTCCGCGGATGGCCTGCGCTTGCTGGCCATCCTGGCCGCCGTCTACGTGACCTCCAACCACGAGCTGCCCGACGTGCGCCAGGCATTCCGGCGGGTGATCGGTCACGGAGCGCTCATCCTGGTGAGCGTCCTGGTCTACGCGGCCAGCTTTGTCGCGGTCACCCGCCTGCTGCCCTCGGAAATCCAGGCCAGGGAGTTGTGGGCCGGCGGGTTCTCCGCCGTGGCGCTGGTGTTGATCTTCAACCCGTTGCTGCGCCAGGTTGGCAATTTCATCGACCGGCTCATCTCGGGTAAAACTTACGATCCCACCGGCATGTTGCACGAATATAGCCTGACCATCAGCAACATCCTGGACCTGGACCGGCTCACCTCGGTGGTCCTGGGCCTGATCCGCCCGGCGCTGCGGGTTTCCAAGGCGGTGCTGCTGCTGGTGGACGCCGAGAATATGCCCCGTGGAACGCGCTACAGCCTGCGCGCCAACAGCCGCCTGGACCCGGCCTGGCTGAAGCCGGTTACCCTTCACGTAGACAGCCCCATCGCCGCCTATCTGAGCCAGGAGCAGATCCCGCTCACCCAATACGACATCGACCTGTTGCCGCGCTTCGGGAACGCCGCCGCCGATGAGCTGGCCTGGTTCTCGGCCTCCGGCATGGACGTGTACGTGCCCATCAGCGCCCACGGAGAATGGATCGGCTTGTTGATCCTGGGACCCAAAACCACCGGCGACCGCTATTTCGAAGAGGAGCTGGCCATGCTCACTACCCTGGCGAGCCAGACGGCCGTGGCCCTCGAAAATGCCCGCCTGGTGAAGGATCTGGTCCAGTTAAACAAGGATCTCAGCAACGCCAACACCGCCCTGGGGCAGGCCAAACAACAGCTCGAGCGCCTGGATCAGGTGAAATCCGACTTCATCAGCATCGCCTCTCACGAGCTGCTCACCCCGATTACCCTGTTGTGCGGTTACAGCCAGATGCTCACAGAAGAAAAGCCGCTCCTGGCCAATCCTTATTATCTCCAGATGGTCAACGGCATCAACGCGGGCACCAGCCGCCTGCACGAGATCGTCGAAAGCATGTTGGACATGGCCAAGATCGACAGCCGCACCTTCAAGCTGGACACGAAGGCGGTGACTTTCCCCGAGCTGATCCACGAAATATACGACAGTCTCAAACACTCTTTCCTCGAAAGGGGGCTGGGGTTTGAGGTCGCCGATCTGAGCGACCTTCCGGCTATCGAAGCCGACCGTGAGGCGTTGACCAAGGTATTCTCCCACCTGATCGTCAATGCCATCAAATACACGCCGGATGGCGGCAAGATCTTCGCTGCCGGGCAGGTCCTGCGCGGCAATCAGACGCCGTTGATGAAAGACTGCGTCGAGATCGTGGTGAGCGATACCGGCATCGGCATCGATCCCCGCTACCAGGAGCTGGTGTTCACCAAATTCTATCAGACCGGGGAAGTATCTCTGCACTCGACCGGCAAGACCAAATTCAAGGGTGGAGGGCCTGGCCTTGGCCTGGCCATCGTGCGTGGAATTGTCGAAGCGCATCATGGGAAGGTATGGGTGGAAAGCCCCGGTTACGATGAAGAAGCCTGCCCCGGCAGCCATTTTCACGTGCTGCTGCCTATCTACCAGAACAGCCAGGATCAGAAGACTCTCCCCCCGGAAGCATTCGAGATCAACCCGGCTGCCTTCGCCTCGTAAATCGATCCCCTGGCCGATTAGAGCTTGAATCTTGCGCTCCCTGCGCTTGCGAAATACCTGGCAGGCTTCTTCCAGCTCCTGCAGGGTCTGTTCGCTGCGCCTGGAGATGTACTCCTGCAAGGTCTTCTCTGCCTCCACGTCCGGCGACATCAAAATTCCCATGCGATGCTGCGGAGAGCTTTTCCGGTGGCGGATATAGCTGATCTGACCGGTGATCGCGTGAGGATGCCGGCCGGCCGGGACGCTCAGCTCCAGGACGATCTCAGAGCCACGCCTCAACGGCGCCTCCGGATCGAAGTGCGCCACAAAAGAGAACACCCCTGCCCCGTTGAGAGAAATGTCCGCCAGGGTTCCGGGAATGCGCACACCCGCCTGCACGATGTCGACTTTGACCGGTTCCCTCGGCTGCACGCGAAGCTGGATGCGCTTTTCCACTTGATCGGGCATCTCCTTGAAATCAGTCAGCACCACCTCTTCCTGGCGCACATCCACACTGATGGGGACGGCGCGCACGATGGCCGGGAGGAATTTGCTTTTGATGTAAGTGTGCTTCTCTAAAGCGATGCAGGTAGCCTGGTACGGGTGGACCTCCAGCGCCAGGTAGTCCGGAGCGGTCATGACGATCTGGGCCCGATAGGAAACCGGCACACCCCGGTAAGTATTCAGCAGCCAGACAGATTTATTCTCTTGAAATATCGGCCAGAATTGGTTCATACTCATGCGCCTCACGACACTATTTACTTTACAATAAGCTGCTGCAATTGGCAAGCCCAAATCACAACCAATTTTATCAGATTTCCCGTGTTAAAGCTGCCCGATTGTTAATGAAAATTGCCACAAGAGTTTATCCAATATGAAAAAATCGTTGTTATAATACAAGGAAAGTCGCTCGTTTGATCCACAATCTTTCATTACTCAGGCTGCTTCCTTATGAAGATCATTCCACTCAAACCCGTGGAGCGGGAAGAACTGCTCACCGGTCTGGCCTTCGGCCTGTTCTCCGGCCTGGCCTTCACTTTATCTGCCTGGCTCAGTGACGGTCTGGCATTGGCCGGCGCGAATGCCTATTATCCCTGGAGCAAGCTACTCATCGGCGGGATTCCCGCCATCCTGGTCGGCGCGCTGGTGGGCTGGCTGGCCGTGCGCCTCGATTCCGTCTTTCTAAGGCTGCTCATCTGGACTCTCACCGGTCTGCTTTACACCTGGTGGGCCAGCCACGTTCCGTTTGAGGGCTTCTACACTGCCCTGGGGATCCTCTCCCCTTCTGTTCAAAAGATGGTGGCCTACCCATTCGTCATTAACGCCGCCACGCGCGGCGTGATCACCATGCTGGTAGGGGGCGCGGTTG
This sequence comes from uncultured Chloroflexia bacterium, assembly GCA_963702935.1. GTDB lineage: Bacteria > Chloroflexota > Anaerolineae > Anaerolineales > Anaerolineaceae > DAOTWA01. The sequence continues at coordinate 3,174,976 of OY969772.1, read as the reverse complement.
GTTTCGGGGCCGGTTTATTTCAGACTCTGTTGAGCGACTCGGTGGTCAACGCCGATTCGCCCTTTGGGAGAGTCTTGCCGGTGCTCCTTTGGATGGGAATCTTTGCGGTGGCAGGGCTGACCGCCAATAACCTCATCAACCAGCAGCTGCGCGGCCCCGTCGTCGCCATGGACAAGGTGGTGCAATTCAGCCTGGATAACGAGGGCCAGCAGGTGAGCTCCCAGGTCGCCAGGGACATGCACGTGGGGTCGCTCAACGCGATCCAATCCGTGCTTCACCAGCCGCGCAAATTGATCCTGAGCAAATACGACGATCTGATGACCATGACCGAGGTGCTCATCAATTTTGGCGGTTCCTGGGCGCGCTGTTCGGTGATCAACTCGGAAGAAGGCATCAGCCAGCCCAGCTACTGCGAGCTAGTGCAATAACCGGGGAGACCCGTTCTTGCCCCCCTTGATAAGGAGGGTAGGGAGGATTCACTCCTGCGTCGGCAAATACGGCATAGCCGGCCCGGGCGCGCCCAGGCTGTCTGCCAGGGCCGCCCGCATCGCCTGGCGGTCGTCCCAGGCGTATTCGGTTTCCCCAAAGCACATCGACTGCTCGTGGCCCTTTCCACAAGAGATCACCAGGTCTCCCGGCCGGGCCAGGCAAACCGCCTGGCGCATGGCTTCCCCCGGTCGGAAATCCGCCAGAAGGTCTCCCCTTCCACGCCACCTTTCGCCCTGGCTCCCTCGGCCATTTCGGCCAGGATGTCTTCCAGAGCCTCTGTGCGCGGATCCTCGGCGGTCAGGAAGGTCACATCCGCCAGCTCAGCCGATACCTCGGCCATCAGACGGCGCTTCTGGCGGTCGCGCAGGCCGGCGGAGCCGAAGACGGCCAGCACGCGCCCGTCCGTCATGTGGCGCACGGTTTGCAGGGCGCGGCGCAGGGCGTTGGGGGTATGCGCGAAATCCACGATGGCGGTGAAATTCTGGCCCATGTCGATGCGCTCCATGCGCCCGGGAATCCCCGGCAAGGCGGCGATGCCCTGCCGGGCCGCTTCCGCCGGAATGCCCAGCCCGATCATCGTCGCCGCCAACGCCGCCAGGCAGTTGGAGACATTGTAATCGCCCACCAGGGGGGTATGGATGCGCTCCGTAAAATTGGGGCCTACTGCCGTAAAGCTCAACCCGCCCGGCTTGTAAACGATGTCGCGCGCCAGCAGGTCCGCGTTATCGAACAGCAAGCTGTAACTGGCCTGGTTCACGTCGCTCACTTCGGCCAGGTAGGCGTAAGAAGCGTCGTCCTGGTTGAGCACCGCCAGGCGGGGGTTGCCCTGGGCCTTGGCGTGGGTATGCGCCAGCCCGGTAAACAGGCGCGCCTTGGCCGCCCGGTAAGCCTCGTAGCTTCCGTGGTAATCCAGGTGCTCGTGGGTGATGTTGGTCACCACGCCCACGTCGAATTCACAGCCGGTGACGCGGTGTTGAGCCAATCCATGGGAGGTGGCTTCCAATACCACGTGGGTGAGGCCCTGCGAAATCATGCGAGATAGAAAGCGTTGTACCTCGGGCGCTTCGGGGGTGGTCACGTGGAAGCCGGTATCTACCACTTCCTTCCCGATGGTGGCATTGACCGTCGAGATGATGCCGCACTGCAAGCCGGCCGCCAATAGAATCTGGTAGATCAGGTTGGCTGTGGTGGTCTTGCCATCCGTGCCCGTCACGCCGATCACGGTGAGCTGGCGAGCGGGGTAATTGTAGAAAGCCGCCGCGAGATAAGCCAGCGCTTCCCGGCTGTCCTCCACCTGAAGGTAAGGCACGGCTAGTTCCAGGCCGGGCTGCGTCCCTACCACTGCCGCCGCGCCGCGCTTGAGCGCGTCGGGAATAAAGCGGTGGCCGTCCACGCTCTCCCCCTTTAGCGCCACAAACAGGTTGCCGGGCTGCACGGAGCGCGAATCGAGGGCTATGCCGGTCACTCGCACCGGCGTTACCGGAATATTCACGCTATAGTGAAGCTCGGCAAACAGCTCCGAGAGCGTCTTTGGAAGAAAGCCGGTCAAAAGACCTCCTCACAGGCTTAAAAGAGGGCCGCCGCTGCGGTAGAGGTCCAATTATACCAGGGGCCAAAGAACGTTCCCAACAAAATGATGCCCAGCACGCACAGGGTCAGGGCGATCACCCAGGGCCGTGAAAGGAAGATGGGGCGGCTTTCCTCTTCAGAGCGATACAGGTAGACCACTTTGAGCACCACCAGGTAGTAGTAAAGGCCGATGATCGAGTTGAGGATGCCCACCACGGCCAGCCACACCAGGTTGGCGTTTATCGCCGAGGCGAACACCAGCACCTTGCCGACGAAACCGCCGAACGGCGGGATGCCTCCCAGCGACAGGAAGGCCACCAACAGCACCAGCGCCATAGCCGGCGAGCGCCGGCTGAGGCCGGCGTAAGCCGAGATCTCGTCCGAGCCGACCGCCCGGCCGACCACCGTCACCACGCCGAAAGCGGCCAGGTTGGTCAGCAGGTAAGCCCCCAGGTAGAAGACCGCCCCGGTCGTCCCCAGGGAAGAAACGGCGGCCACGCCGATCAGGATATATCCGGCGTGCGCGATGGAGGAATAAGCCAGCAGGCGCTTGATGTTCTTCTGCGCCAGCGCCAGGAAGTTGCCGATGATCATGCTGGCCGTCGCCAGGATGGCAATGATCAGGCTTCCATCCTGCACGACGCTGGCCGGGACGGCCACCACCAAAAAGCGCAGCAGCACCGCGAAGCCTGCCGCTTTGGAAGCCGTGGAAAGGAAGCCCGCCACGGGCGAGGGCGCGCCTTCGTACACGTCTGGCGCCCAGAAGTGGAAAGGCACCGCCGAGATCTTGAAGCCGAAACCGACCAGCACCAGCATGACCACGCCCAGGATGCCGTACCAGGGTAGCTGGCCGGCCTGAAGCTGCCCGGCCAGCGCGTAGATCTGTGTCGTGCCGGCGAAGCCGTACAGCAGGCTGAAGCCATACAGCATGATTGCGGAGGTCAACGCGCCGTAGAGCAGGTATTTGAAGCCCGCCTCGGTGGACTTATTGTCGCGCACCATGAATCCGGCCAGGACGTAGAGCGGGATGGAAGTCGTCTCGATGGCCAGGTAGAGCATGATCAGGTCCGCCGAAGCCGCCATCAAGGTCATACCCAGCGTGGTCGCCAGCAAAAGCAGGTAGAACTCACCCTTCTTGCTGAGCGCATCGGTGTCCATGGCAAACAAGGCCGTGATGGCCGCCCCGCTCAGGAAGAGCAGCAGGAAGACGAAGCTCAGCCAGTCCTGGCGCAACATGCCGCCCCATATCAGGCGCGCATTCTGGCCGGGCTGCGCGAAGGACAACGCCGCGACGATCAAGGCGCACAGCCCCCCGAAGGTCACCCAGCCCAGGCTGCGCCGGCGTTCTTCCGGCCACAGCAAGTCGAGGATCAAGACCACCCCGGCCAGCACCACCAGGCCGATCTGTGGCAACACCGCGAGGATCATCGTGGGGTCAAAGTTCGCTGGAGTCATTTATGCGCCTCCCAGAAGATGCAGGATATGATCCACGCCAGACTGCACCATGGGCACCATCAGGCCGGGCAGCAGACCCAGACCGATCATCACCACCGAAAGCAGGCCGATGGTGACCTTATCCAGGACGGTCACGTCCCCCACCTGAGCATCCAGCTCAGCCGGTATTTCCCCGAAGAATACCCGCCCGATGACCCGCAAGATGTAAGCGGCCGTGATGACGATTCCCAGAACGGCGATCAGAGCCACTACGGGCTGAACACTCCACACTCCCATGAAGATGGGGAACTCGGCTACGAAGCCGGAGAAGAACGGCATCCCCATCGAAACCAGACCGGCGATGATGAAACCAACGCCTGCCCAGGGCATCTTTTTGAAGAGACCCCCCAGCTTGGAAATGTCGCGCGTATGGGCGCGGTCGTACACCATGCCGACCACAGCGAAGAAGAGAGCCGTCATCACGCCGTGCGAGAACATCTGCAAGCCGGCTCCCATCAGCCCGTCTCGTGACAGGGTGGCGAAGCCGATCATCACCAGCCCCATGTGCGACACCGAGGAAAAGCCGATGACATACTTGAAATCCGTCTGGATCATGGCGATGAAGGCGCCGTACAGCACGTTGACGGTGCCCAGGCCCAGGATGAGCGGCGACCAGATGTGCGCGCCGTCCGGCATGAGCATGATGGCCACCCGTAAGGCGGCAAAAGCGCCCACCTTCATTTCTACCCCCGCCAGGAGCATGGAAACGGCCGTAGGCGCGGCCACGTGGCCGTCAGGCGCCCAACTGTGGAAGGGGAAGATACCGCCCAGCACCGCAAATCCGAAGAAGACCACCGGGAACCACAGGCGCTGGAACTCCGTGGAAAAGCCGGCCTTCTCCAGGGCAATCATGTCGAAAGTGTGCAGCCCCGAGGCGAAATACATGGCCAGCGCGCCCACCAGGGCCACCACCGAGCCGATGAACAGATACAGGGTCAGCTTCATGGCCCCATATTCGCGCGTCTTGGGGTAGCCCCAGATGACGATCATCAGGTATTTCGGGAAGACGGCCAGCTCGAAGAAGAAGAACAACTCGAATAAATCCAGGGAGGCGAACACACCGAACACGCTGGTGCCCAGGAAGAGCAGGAAGGCGTAGTACTCGCGCGGGCGGTCGTCCACGCCCCACGAGATCAGCACACCCGAAAACAGCACCAGGCCGGCCAGCAGGAAGAGGGGAACGCTGATCCCGTCCACGCCGACGAAATAGGAGATGCCCAGGGAAGGCAACCAGGCGGCTCGTTCGAGGAACTGGTAACCACCGGCGGCCGCATCGTAGGATACGTAGACCCAGATCGAAAGCAACAGGGTGAGGGTCGCCGCGGCCAGGGCGGTCACCCTCACTTCGCTCTTCCGTTGGGCCGGCAGCAGCAGGATGAGCAATCCCCCTACCAGCGGCGTAAAAATGATGATACTCAGTATTGGAAAAGGCATCCCTCACCTCAATAAGAATCCCATGGATACCGCGCGGTTGATGACATTCAGAATCCAGGCCGGCCACACCCCGATAGACAGCATCAGCGCCATCAGCGGGGCGATGATGATCATCTCACGGACGTTGATCTCGGTCAGATGCCCCACCCACTTTGGGTTGAGCGGCCCATGCAGCACCTTCATGAGCGCCTTGAGCACGTAAGCTCCGGTGAAGAACAATCCGATCATGCTCACCGCCGTCGCCAGGGTGAACACCGGCCAGCTTCCCCGCACCACCAGGAACTCGGAGATGAATCCGTTCAATCCCGGCAGGCCCAACGAGGCCATCGAGGTAAAGATCAAGACTGCCCCGTACACCGGCACCAGGGTGAACAACCCGCCGTAAGCGTTCAGGTCGCGCGTGTGCGTGCGCTCGTAGATCACACCCACCAGGAAGAACATGCCCGCCGACGAAATACCGTGGTTGAACATCTGTAGCACGGCGCCGTTCAGCGCCAGGACGGCGTTCTCACTGCCCACCGCCCAGGCCGCCGCGGCAATGCCCAGCACCACGAAGCCCATGTGGTTGATCGAAGAGTAGGCCACCAGGCGCTTGAAATCGTCTTGCCCGTAAGCTCCCAGCGCGCCGAAAACGATGGCCAGGGTGGCCAGCAGGGCCAGGGCGCCCGCGTAATATTTGGCTTCCGCCGGATAGAGGGTCAGCACGAAGCGCAAGAAGCCATAAGCGCCCAGCTTGAGCAAAACGCCCGCCAGGATCATCGATCCGGCCGTCGGCGCTTCCGTGTGCGCGTCCGGCAGCCAGGTGTGGAAGGGCCACACCGGCACCTTAATGGCGAAGGCGATCACGAAGGCCCAGAAGGCAATCGCTTTGACCGTGGCCACCGGCAGCCCGAAGAGAGAGACGCCTTGCAGGCTGGGCCACACCTTGAACAGCGTGGGCAGGTCGAACGTGCCGGATACCACCCCGATCATCTGGATGGCCAGCAGCAGCCCGAGGGAGCCTGCCATAGTATAGAGGATGAACTTGAGCGAGGCGTAGTTGCGGTTGGCGCCCCCCCACTGGTTGATCAGGAAATACATGGGCACCAGCCCGACCTCCCAAAAGACGAAGAACAGCAGCAGGTCGAGGGACATGAACACGCCCAGCATTCCCGTTTCCAGCAGCAGGAACAGGATCATGTAGGCTTTTACCCGCTCTTTGATGGAGAAGGAAGCCAGCACCGCCAGGGGCGTCAACAGGGTGGTCAGCAGCACCATCGTCAAGGAGATGCCGTCGATTCCCAGGTGAAAGCTGGAGTTGATCGCCGCGTACCAGGAGGCCTGTTCTTCGAACTGGAAGCCGCTCTGCGCCGGATTGAAGCGGAACCACAGCAGCAGGGATAACCCCAAGGGGATCAGGCTGACCACCAGGGTTACCCAGCGAATGAGGTTCTCTTCTTCGCGCGGCAAGAGCAGCATCAAAACCGCCGCCACGGCAGGGATGAGCAAGATCAGTGAAAGCAAATGGTTTACGATGAAATCCATCGGATGCTCCGGATGGCCAAAATCAGGCAAATACCAGGAAATAATAGAAGAGTGCGCCGAAGATCACCACCACCAGCACCGTGGTGAGCATGTACTGTTGGATGCGCCCGGTCTGGAAGCGGCGCAGCCAGGAGCCAAACCAGCCCGCTCCCTCGCCCAGTCGATCGCCGCCGCCGGTGATCACCGGCAGGTCGAAGGCGTTGCGCAGCAAGCTGCCCAGCCCTAACGCCCCGCGCCCGACGGCGTTCAGGAAACCGTCGATCACGCCGCGGTCCAACCAGGCCACCGTGAAGGTAGCCGATACCCAGCCGGCCGGGCGCACGAAGATGAGATGATACAGCTCGTCGAAATAATATTTATTTTTCAGTACACCGTAAAATCCGGCCAGGGGCTTTTCGAGGGGATCGGCCTCGCCGGCCTTGATGCGCCGGTAAACCAGCCAGCCCAGCGCCAGTCCGCCCAGCGCCACCACCAGCGAGGTGAGCAAAGGCAGCAGGCTGCTCTCCTCCGCGATCTCGGGCGTCTTATACAGCATCCCCGAGACGAATGTGCCGAACCAGTTCTCCACCACCCCGCCCAGCCCGGGGAAGGTCTTCGGAATGCCGATCCAGCCCAGGGTCATCGCGAAGAACGCCAGCACCACCAGCGGCAGGGTCATCGTCCAGGGCGTCTCTTGCGCGTGCCCGGCAGCTTTCGTGCGCGCCTCCCCCAGGAAGGTCAGGCTGATCTGGCGCATGGTGTAGAAAGCGGTTAGCAAGGCGGCCACCGCCAGGGTTACGAAGATTAGCGTATGCCCTCCGGCAAACGAATCCGCCAGGATCTGATCCTTCGACCAGAAACCGGCCGTCAGGATAGGAAAGCCCGACAGGGCGAAACCGCCGATCAGGAAGGTCCAGAAGGTGATGGGCATCTTCTTGCGCAGGCCGCCCATGTTGAACATGTTTTGGGCATCTACGTGCTCGCCCGTGTGCAGCACGCCGTGCTCCATCCCGTGGATCACCGAGCCGGAGCCCAGGAAGAGCAGCGCCTTGAAGAAGGCGTGCGTCACCAGGTGGAAGGCCGCCGCCACGTAGGCGCCCGCCCCCAGCGCCGCGATCATGAAGCCCAACTGCGAGATGGTGGAATAGGCCAGCACGCGCTTAATGTCGTTTTGGGCCACCGCGATGGTAGCGGCGAACAGCGCCGTAAACGCGCCGATAAAGCCCATCGCGACCATGGTGGGGGTCGCCACGCCGCTTTCCGCCCAGCCCACCGAGGCCAGCGGGAAGACGCGGATCGCCAGATAAACACCGGCAGACACCATCGTCGCCGCGTGGATCATGGCCGAGACCGGCGTGGGGCCTTCCATGGCGTCCGGCAGCCATACGTGCAGCGGCCACTGCGCCGATTTACCAATCGTGCCGATGAACAGCAGCAGGCTGATCAACCCGGCGGCGGAAAGCCCCAACACCCCCGAGCTGGAGGCGGCCAGTTGGCTCAGCACCTGGGGGTTGGCAAAGATATCGCGGTAGTTGAGCGTGCCCGTGGCGGTGTAAAGGTAAGCGATGCCCAACAGCATGAACACGTCGCCGACCCGCGTGGTCAGGAAAGCCTTGACGGCCGCATCCCGGGCCGATTTCTTGCCGTACCAGAAGCCGATCAACAGGTAAGAGCACAGCCCCATGATCTCCCAGCCGATGTAGAGGGTCAGCAGGTTATCGCTCACCACCAGGGTATACATGGCGAAGGCGAACAGACTGAGGAAGGCGAAGAAGCGCGAGTACATTGGCTCTACCGAGGGCACCTTGTGGGTGTGGCCGTGCTCGTCGGTGATCTCCGCGCCCTGGGGAGGCAGGCCGGCCTGGTCGTGCTGGCCCTGGGGCTGCCCGTAATTGTGGTAGCCGATGCTATACAGGAAGATCATCAAGATGGTCCAGGCCACGAAGAACAGCACCACAGTGGAGAGGGGGTCGATCTGCACCCCGATCCTGAGCCAGGTGTCCGCCGTGGGCAGCCAGTTGATCGAGGACAGGAAGGGATTTTGGCCCAGGTTTTGGGTCGAGACCGCCCGGGCGACCACCACCATGCTGCCGGCGAAAGACAGCAGCACCGAGCCGACCGCCAGGGTATGACTGAGCGCCTTGGAGCGGTTCGTGAAGAGAACAATGAAGAAAAAGGCCAGCAGCGGCGGCAGGGGGAGGAGCCAGACGAGGGTTTCTACATTCATCATAGTGCGCTCACCCCTTGAGTAAATCGATTTCGTCGGCCACCACCGTATTGCGCCGGCGGTAAGCCGAGATGACGATCGCCAGGCCCACGGCCACTTCGGCGGCTGCTGTGGCGAAGACGATCACCACGAACGCCTGCCCGGCGATGTTCGCCGGATCGCGGTAGCGCCAGAAGGCCAGCAGATTGATCATGACCGCGTTCAGCATCAGCTCCACGCCCATCAGGATGGCGATGGCATTCTTGCGCGCCAGCACGCCAAACAGGCCCACACAGAAGAGCGCGGCAGCCAGGATCAGATACCAGGACAATGGGATCATAAAACCCTCCGGGATGCGCCGGATGCGCGGAAATAGCCTCTCATTTCTTTTCTCTCTCCCAGGCGATGAAAATCGCCCCGACCAGGGCCGCCAGGAGCAAGACCGAGGCCACTTCGAACGGCAGGACGTAAGCGTCCGGCGAGACCAGCGCCTGGCCCAATTGAGCCACCACGTTTTCACGTCCCGGCAAATCGGGAAGCGCGGTCTGGAACCCGGGCCAACTGCTGAGCAGCCGCACCAGCCCGGCGAACACCGCCGCGGCGATGAGCGCCGCCAGCCACCATAAGACGTTCACTTGCGGTCCATCGTCTGCCATCACCCGCCGCGTGAGCATGATAGCGAAGATCATCAAGATGGCAATCGCCCCAATATACACTACCACCTGCACCATGGCAAAGAAGGGCGCCTCCAGGAAGACGAAAACGGCTGCCACGCCAAACAGCGCCAGGATCAGCCACAAGGCTGCGTGCAGCATCTTGCGCGTGCTCACCACCAGGCCGGCTGAGCCCAGGATGACTGCCGCAGTCAACAAGAAAAGCACTTGCTGGATCGTCATGGAGTACTCCTGAGGGATTTTCTGCGAGGCCACGTGCTCTGAAGACGCCGGTAAGGGAGGCTGCCTCGGGCCTTCCACCTGCTCACGTTGGCGCGCCGCGAACCTGCGCGAGATCTCGACTGCCGCCCACAAGATCAGCAGGTTGACGGCCAACAAGCCCAGCACCCGCCAGGTATTGGGGACGTTTTGCAGTAACTTCTGCGCCAGGGCGGTTACGCTCACCACCGCCAGCGAGAGCGGGGTCAGCACTTTCCAATTCAGGTCCATCATCTGATCGATGCGGAAGCGCGGCAGCGCCCCGCGCACCAGGACGGAGAAGAAGTACACCGCCCCCACTTTGATGGCGAAGTAGACGAATCCCAGGATCGGGTATTGCTCCGCCGCCGGCCCCTGCCAGCCTCCCAGGAAAATAGTCGTGAAAATCAGCGAGCTGGTAAAAGCGTGCAGGAATTCGGCCACGTAGAACATGCCGAACTTCAAGCCGGAATACTCGATATTGAAGCCCGCCACGATCTCGGATTCGGCCTCGATCAAATCGAAGGGCGCGCGCCCCATCTCGGCGATGGAGGTGATGAAAAAGATCAGTGCCGCCAGCGGAGAGATGAACAAAAACCAGGTGCCTTGCGCTTTGACGATGCCGTTCATCCCCAGCGTGCCCGCCATGATCACAGGCACCAACAACGCCAGCACCATGGGGACTTCGTAAGAGATCAACTGGGCTATCACGCGGAAAGCGCCGAACATGGCGTACTTGTTATTGGAAGACCAGCCCGCCATGATGATCGCCAGCTCTCCCAGGGCGCCCACCGCCACGATGTACAGAAGCCCTACATTCAGATCCACCCCATAGACGGTTACGGCAAAAGGGATGACCGCCCACATGAGCAAGACAGAAGCCACCGACAGCACGGGGGCCAGGTTATAGGGCAGCCAGTCGGCGCCTTCGGGCGTAATATATTCCTTGGTGAAGATCTTCAGCATATCCGCAATGGGCTGGAAGATGCCCCACGGGCCGATCCGGTTGGGCCCAAAGCGGTCTTGAATGCGGCCGATGATCTTGCGCTCATACCAGATCAGGAAGATTACCCACAACATGGCGCCCGTAGCCACCAGGCCCACCCCAATCAGGGAAAGCAAGAAGGTTACCCAGCCTGGCGCCAGCCCCCAACCGACCAGGAGCCCGCGCAGCCACTGCGCGATGAAATTAACCGGATCGCTCCAGAATATCATGCTACACTCCTCAAACCTACAAAAAAGAAGCTGAGAGGTGCTTACCTGCCAGCTTCACGATGCTACGCCTATTAAGCTAAACCCACTGGAGAGCGCCTTTCCGCCAGGCATAGAACAGCCCGCCGACCAGGATCAGCACGAACAGGATGCCTTCTAAAACCGCGAACAGTGGCAACTGGTTGAAAGCCACAGCCCAGGGGAAAAGGAAGACGGTCTCGACGTCGAATACCAGGAAGATCAGGGCGTATACGTAATATTGAACCTTGAACTGTACCCAGGTCTCCCCAACCGTCTCGATGCCGCATTCGTAGGTTTGTTGTTTAATTGAATTGGGTTTCTTCGGAGCTAACAATCCTGCTATGCTGATGGCCGCCGCAGGCAGTAAGGGAGCGATGATAAAGAATAAGCCAATGTAGAGCCAATCTGAGGTCATAGGCAATCCTTAAAAAGATGATGAGGTCTGCAATGTGTCAATTGGACCCCACTCACGGAGCCGCATGTATTTTATCACAACTGGGATTAGGATCACCTCTTTAGACAGGAAGAACATAACGAAAATTGTCATCTTAATGTCATCTTGTTCGGTGAGGGCGGCGTTTCGATTTGCGGCGCGCCAGCCGGTTTCCGACCCAGGGCAAGGTCAAAACCAGGCCGGCGGCGGCCCCCAGCACCCCGACGATCTGCAGCGTGGAAGTGGAAAGCCCCAACAGGCTGACCACGTCCACCTCTACCGGCAGCGCTGCCAGCGGAAATGGCTCGTCATTCCCACTATCCTGAGTCACAGTATCCAGGTAGATCCACAGGGTGCCTTCGACCTTTCCCGCCTGCGCGGGGGTCAGGCTCCAGTTGAATTGGGCCGAGCGGCCGGGCAGCAAGGGGGTGCTGATCAAATCGTTGGGAGAAGCCTCTCCGCCTATCACATCCAGGCGGGCTTCCCCCAACACGTTGGGGCCCGTCTGAGGCGCAACGTCGCTCGCGCCTGATCCGCGCAGCACCAGCTTCACCGCCCCAGAGTCCCCCAGCGGATGCGCGTGGGCAGCGACAGGACGAGCTGGCGCTGTTCAGGCCGGGCGGCGAACGCCGTGCATTGGCGGCAGTCCAGCGTCGTGGTCTGGGAGGACACCGGCCAGCTCGCCCAGGCGACTATCGCCAGGGAGGCCGCCAACACCAGCACCCCCACGGGTGGCAAAAGCTTACGGGTTAGATTCACGCGCTCCATTATAACCGAAGCCCCCTACCTCTCCCACGCTTCCTCTAAAGCGTGCTACACTAATCGTTGTCATAAAATCCAGGGGTATCCTATTGGAGGTGTCATTCATGCGTCAGCATCCACCCGAGCCTTTCCGCATCAAGATGGTCGAGTCAATCCGCCTGATCGATCCGCAAGCGCGCCGCCAGGCCATGCAGGCCGCCGGCTACAATCTCTTCGCGTTGCGCGCTGAAGATGTCTTCATCGACTTGCTGACCGATTCCGGCACCGGCGCGATGAGCCAGGAGCAGTGGGCCGCTATTATGCGTGGCGACGAATCCTACGCCGGGGCGCGCTCGTATTTCCGTCTTGCGGAAGCCATGCAGCAAATCTTCGGCTTCAGCATTTCGTTCCCACGCATCAGGGCCGCGCTGCAGAGAATATCCTCACCGCCATGCTAGTACAGCCCGGGGAATTACGTGCCGTCCAACATGCACTTCGACACCACGGAAGGCAATATCCTCGCGCGGGGCGGGCGCCCGACCAACCTGGTCAATGCCGAAGCTTACCTGACCCTCTGTAGCGCATCCCTTCAAAGGCAACATGGATGTAGACAAACTGCGCGCCTTCATCGAAGAAGTGGGCGCCGCGAATATCCCCTTTGGAACGATCACCGTCACCAACAACGCCGGCGGCGGACAGCCGGTCTCGATGGAGAACCTGCGCGCCGTCTCGGCCGTCTATCGCGAATACGGCATCCCTTTCTTCATCGACGCCTGCCGCTATGCCGAGAATGCTTATTTCATCAAGTTGCGCGAGACAGGCTATGCGAATAAGTCCACCCTGGAGATCGCCCGCGAGATGTTCGCCCTGGCGGATGGCGCCTACCATGAGCGCCAAGAAGGACGCCATCGTCAACATCGGCGGCTTCCTGGCCATGAACGATGACGACCTCTATCAGAAGGTCTGCAACGAGCTAATCCTGCGCGAAGGCTTCATCACCTACGGCGGGCTGGCCGGCCGCGATCTGGACGCCATGGCCATCGGCTTGCGGGAAGGGCTGGATGAGTCTTATCTGGCCTATCGCCTGGGGCAGACCGCCTACCTGGCCGAGCGCTTGTTGGAACGCCGGCGTTCCCATCATCGAGCCGGCCGGCGGGCACGCCATCTACATCGACGCGGGCAGCCACCTGTTCCCCACATCCCGCACGGCAGAGTTTCCCGGCCAGTCCCTGGCAGTGGAGCTATATCTCGAAGGCGGCATCCGCGCTGTGGAGATCGGCTCGGTCATGTTCGCCCACCCCGACCCGGAGACGGGCGAAATGGTCTACCCGCAGCTGGAGCTGGTGCGCCTGGCCCTGCCGCGCCGGGTCTATACCCAAAGTCACCTGGATTACGTCGCCGATACGCTGGCCCGCCTGGTGCAGCGCCGGGAGACCGTACGTGGTTACCGCTTCACCTATGCCCCCGAGCTGTTGCGCCACTTCACCGCGCGTTTTGAGCCGGTGGAGTGAGGCAATCAGGGGATGAGGCAATCAGGGATTAGGGATCAGAGATTAGAGATTAGGCAACCAGGGATCAGGGAACCTGATTACCCGATTGCCTGGTTACCTGATTGCCTTATCGCCCGATCGCCTCATCCCCTCATCCCTTTTCCTCGTCCTTGGCTTCCTCCCACAGAGCGTTCAGCTCTTCGAAAGTCAGCTCCGCCACGCCGCGCCCCTGGCTGCGGGCCGAGCGCTCGATGAACGCAAACCGCCCGCGGAAGCGCGCGTTGGACAGCCGCAAGGCCGCCTCAGCGTCCACCTTTTCCCAGCGCGCCAGGTTGACCACCGCGAAAAGCAGGTCGCCCAGCTCGCTCTCCACCTCGTGGAAGTCGCGCGCCTCGCGCACCTCTTGTATCTCTTCGGCCACCTTGTCCCATACGCCATCCACCGACTTCCAGTCGAAGCCGACGCGCGCCGCCCGGTCTTGCAGCTCCTGCGCCTGCGCCAGGGAAGGGAAGACGTTGGGCACGCCGTCCAGGGAGCCTTTGATCTCGTCCACCCCGTTGGCCTTGCGCTCGTCGGCCTTCAGCTTCTCCCAATTTTGCAGCACGCCGCGCACTCCATCCACCTGCACCTCGCCAAAAACGTGCGGATGGCGGTGTACGATCTTGGTGTGGATGCCGCGCAGCACGTCCGCCATCGTGTATTCTCCGCTCTCGTAGCCGATCTGGGCGTTGAGCACGATCTGCAAGAGCAGGTCCCCAAACTCTTCGGCCATGCCGGCGGCGTCCAGGCGATCCATGGCGTCCAGCGTCTCGTAAGTCTCCTCCAGCAAGTGCTTGCGCAGGCTTTCGTGAGTCTGCTCGCGATCCCACGGGCAGCCGTCCGGGGCGCGCAGGCGCGCCACCACTTCTTGAAAGCCTTCCAGCGCGGCTTCCTCCCCCAGGGACGGCAGGTACAACACCGACAGCGGGCCGATCTTCTGGCTTCGATCCACTTCACTTAAAGGAAAATCTTCCACCTGCTCGCCAGCGCTCCCCGGCGCGTGCACCAGCCTGACCGGATGGCCGGGCGGATAAGTCGACAGCAGCGTCTGCTTGACCCGAGCCGTCCTTTCCGCGTCGCCAAGGTGCATTACTAGCACGGGCGCAGACGGCGCGAAGAGGGGGGTGTAGTGCTGCGCCAGCTCCAATCCGTCCACCAGGGTGAGCCGGGGGCTGGGCGGCAAGCCGAGCGCGGCCAGCGCCGGCTCCACGAAGCTGACTCCGGGGAGGATGCGCACCGGCAAACGCTCTTGCGCGGCGCGCCGCACGATCTCCGCACAAACCGCCTCGCCCATTCCAGGCTGGCCGGGGACGGCATAAGTTACCCCGCCCGGACGGCGGGCAAGCTCCAGGATGCGGGCGGCCATCTCTGCGACCCCGTCTTCACGCTCCGCCAGAGCTTCGAGCAACTCGATCTTTAAATGCTGGGGGAACGCCGCGACCGCCGGGTGCTGCGCGGTGCGCAGGGTGACTTCGGAGAGGCGTTCGAGCCATTCCCACGCCTGGCGGGTAAGCAGGCCGGGGTCGCCAGGCCCCAGCCCGAGCAAGGTTACCCCTGTCTGATCGCTGCTTTTCTGCATGATTTACACCTTTAACTGTAAACCCAAGAGACGCTGCTCATCCGCTGGTAGCCAGTCGAGGTAGGAAAAATATTCCCTCGTCTTTCTGGCCTGCACGGGCGAGCTGCGTCTCTGTAGATTGCTCACGATCCAAACGGTTCCGCTCGGAAAATTCCGGAACGTTACATCCCGGAAGGCCCTGGCTTGGGAATCGCTTCCTGACCAGGGCCGGGGAAACGGATTAACGCTTGGTGTAGGTCGGGGCCTTGCGGGCGCGCTTGAGGCCTGGCTTTTTGCGTTCCTTGATGCGGGGATCGCGGGTCAGCAGGCCGTTCTTGCGCATGACCGGGCCGTATTCGGGGTTGAGCTTGGTCAACGCGCGCGCCAAACCCAGTTGCACAGAATCCGTCTGGCCGGTAACGCCGCCGCCCTTCACCACCACGGTGATGTCGTACTGGCTGCGCTCCTGGTCGAGGGCCTTCAAGGGCTGCAAAATTGCCTCGATATCACCCAGGCGGGTGAAATAAGCCTCTACCGGCTTCTGGTTGACGATAAAGTTCCCCTGGCCGCTCATCAAACGTACGCGGGCAGTGCTTTCTTTTCGCCGGCCAATACCTTCGTAATACTGAACAGACATAAGTCCCCTGCTCCTTTAGACTAACGGTTGTGGATCCTGAGCGCTATGCGGATGCTCGGCTCCACCGTATACTTTGAGTTTCTTGATCAACTGCCGACCGCGTTTGGTGTGCGGGAGCATTCCCCATACCGCCGAACGGATCACCCGATCGGGGTGCGTGCGAAGCTGCTCGCGCAAGCCAATCGACTTAAGCCCGCCGGGGTAATTGGAGTGATGGTAGTAAACCTTCTCCTCCAGGCGGTTGCCGGTGACCACGATGCTGGTCGCGTTCACGACCACCACAAAATCGCCCATATCCACGCCAGGGGTGAATGTCGGCTTGTGTTTGCCTAATAAAAGGCTTGCTATCTGTGTAGCCAGGCGACCCAGGGTCTGGCCGTTTGCATCCACCAATACCCATTTTCGATCGATCTGGCCCTTAGGGACGTAAGTCTTGTCCACGGTCATCTTCTCCACTTACAGCCAATGTATGTACATCCTTATCCAGGTCACCTGCCAGGCTCGCCGGCGGGTAGATCACCTCGACCAACGCCAACCCATTCGGAGGCGCCAATCCGGGGATCTGATCCCGGCCCTCGTCGAGGCTGCCGCGCATCTCCTCGAGACTGACCCTCCCCTGCCCCACCTGCACCTGGACGAACACCAGTCGGCGCACCATGTGGTAAAGGAAGGCATTTGCCTCGATCTCGAATACCCAATCCTCTTGCTGCCTCTGCCAGCCCGCCCGCGCCACGCTGCGCACCGGGCTGCTTCCGGGCCGGGGCGGGGTTCCGAAAGCAGAAAAGTCGTGTGTGCCGGGTAGAAGCCGGGCAGCGGCCTGCAAGCCATCTCCATCCACAGCGGGCCACACTCGCCAGGCGTAACGCTCCCGCAAGGGAGCGCGCAATTCCTGGCAGAACAGGCGATACCGGTAGCGGCGGCCCACCGCCGCGTAACGCGGGTGGAAATCCGCCGGCGCCTGCCGCGCTTCCCGCGCGGCGATGTCCTGCGGCAGGTTCGCATTCAAGGCCCGGAGCAATTCCGCTAAGGAATGCCTCCAGTCCAGATCGAACGCGATCACCTGCCCTTCGGCGTGCACGCCGGTGTCTGTGCGGCCGGCAGACAGGATCGTTCTGCCCTGCCACTCCAGATGGCGCAAGGCCGATTCGATCTCGCCCTGCACCGTCCGTGCGCGCGCCTGCCTCTGGTAGCCTTCAAACTGGGTGCCGTCGTAGGCGATGATAACCTGGTAACGTGCCATTCCAACCCGGTCCAACGGCCGGCTGGATTAAATCTTCGACCAACTCTAAAAGAACCATGTCGGCGGCATCGCCGAGGCGCGGGCCCAGCTTCAACATGCGGGTATAACCGCCGTTGCGCGCCGAAAAGCGCGGACCGATGTCGTCAAAAAGCTTCTTCACGGTCTCGGCGCTGTTCATCCTGGCGGCCGCCAAACGACGAGCATTCACCTTCTGGATTTCGCTGCCCTTGGCGCTGTTGCGCGCCAGGGTGATCAACTGCTCGGCTGCTCCACGGATGAACTCGGCCTTGGCGCGGGTCGTCGTGATCCGCTCGTGCTCGAACAACTGGTTGATCATCGTCCGCTGCAAAGCGGCTCGTTGGTCCTTGCCACGACTTAGTTTATGTCCTGATACTTGATGGCGCATCTCTACCTACTCCACTTCTTTTTCATCCCGCAGGAAGCCCTTTTCACGCATCTTATCGCGCAATTCGTCCAGACTCTTCTCGCCAAAATTGCGGATGGACATGACGGCCTCGTCGCCCTTCTCGAGCAGCTCCAGCACGTCTCCAACGGTAGTGATTCCTGTTCGTTTGAGTGAATTGAATACCCGCACCGAGAGGTCCAGGTTTTCGATGGGAGTCTCCGCCGCTTCGCTGGTCAGCCGGTTGCTGGCCGCCATTTCCTTCTCGACGCTGACCATCAATGACTCTTCACTGATGCCCGCGATATAGCGCAGGTGGTCGATCAGGATCTTGGAGGCCGTGCCCAAGGCGTTCTCGGGAGAAGTCGTGCCGTCCGACCAGATTTCCAGGTTCAGGCGGTCGTAATTGGTGCTTTGTCCCACGCGCGCGGAAGACACATTCCAGTTAACCCGTTTGATCGGGCTGAAAATCGCATCCACGGGCAGCTCGCCGATCGGCAGGCGTCCGCTGCGCTCCGTGGCCGGTGAATACCCTCGCCCACGTTCCACCGTCATGTCGATTTCCAGGCGGGTCTTGCTATCGTCCACGGTGAAGAGGTACAGGTCAGGATTGACGATCTCCACTTCAGGCGGTGCGACGATGTCCGCCGCAGTGACCACACCCTCACCGCGCACGTCCAGGTGCAGGTGCGAAGTATCCACGTCGTGCAGCAACAGGCGAAGCTGTTTGATCTGTAGCATGACCTGGATGACATCTTCCCGTACCCCCGGGATGTCGCTGAATTCATGCAGCACATCCGAGATGCGGATGGAAGTCACGGCGACCCCGTCCAGAGAAGACAGGAGCACCCGGCGCAACGAGTTGCCCAGGGTGACTCCATAGCCCCGTTCGAGGGGGCTGACCACAAACTTACCGTAGTTGCGAGCTTCCGCCGTGCGCTCGACTTTCGGCGTTACCATATTACTTAGACCAGTCACGATTTACCACCCCTTGCCAGTGCACCCTATACTACCGCGCACCAGCACTAATCGGCTTAACGCGAGTAGTACTCAACGATGAGCTGCTCGGTTAAATTGCCGTCAATCTCGGAGCGCTCAGGCAGGCGCATAACTTTCCCTGCCAGGTCCTTGATGTCGCGGTCCAACCATGCTGGGACGGTACGAGGTTCCGCCAAATCCCGCAGTTGCTTGAAATAAGTGGTATCGCGCGAGCCGTCGCGCACCGACAGCACGTCGCCGGGCTTGAGCAGCATGGAGGGGATATCCGTCCGCCGGCCGTTGACCGTAAAGTGGCCATGAGTGACTAACAGGCGGGCTTCCGCGCGATTGACTGCATAGCCAAGGCGGAAAACGACGTTATCCATGCGCGTCTCCAGAGTTTGGAGCAGGTTCAGACCGGTCAGGCCGCGGCGTTTCAGAGCCACGCTGTAGAAGCGGTGGAACTGGCGCTCGAAGACGCCGTAAACGCGGCGGGCCTTTTGCTTGGCACGCAGTTGGCGGGCGTAGTCAGACTGTCGATCGCTACGCCCCTGGCTGGTTCGGCCGTGTTGCCCGGGGGCAAAGCCACGGCGCTCGAATGCGCACTTGGGGGTGAAACAACGCTCACCCTTCAAGAACAATTTCTCACCTTCACGCCGGCATAGTTTGCATACCGGACCGAGATATTTCGCCATAAAGTTGTTCCCTTCTCTTTATGAATTAAACGCGGCGTTTTTTCGGAGGCCGGCAGCCGTTATGCGGCACCGGAGTAATATCGGAAATAGAGCGTACTCTCATTCCCATGGCCTGAACCGCCCGAATTGCGGATTCACGGCCCGGGCCTGGACCTTTGATGTACAGGTCAACTTCCTGGATGCCCATCGAAGCGGCAGCTTTCAGCGCTTGTTCGGCCGCCAGGCGAGCAGCGAAGGGCGTGCTTTTGCGCGAGCCTTTGAAGCCCGCCGACCCTGAGCTGCCCCAGCAAACTGTGTTTCCCTGCTGGTCGGTCACCGTTATGATCGTATTATTGAATGAAGCATAGATATGCACTTGCCCGGAAGACAAGGTGCGCTTCGTTTTGCGTGCAGCACTCGTGCGACGCGTCGAGCGTACGTTTTGAGCCATATTTCCTCACTAAATAAGTTTCTGCAAACCCGGCCTGCCAGGTAGCCGCGGGGAGGAAGGGTCCCAACCTGGCCGGCGCAAGTCGTAAACTACTTCTTGGTGGCGCCACGGCGGCGGCCGCGACCGGCAACCGTCTTTTTCGGCCCCTTGCGGGTGCGCGAATTGGTGCGGGTTCTCTGGCCGTGCACTGGCAGATTTCTGCGGTGGCGCAGGCCGCGATAGCAGCCGATCTCGATCAGCCGCTTGATGTTCATCTGGACTTCACGGCGCAGATCGCCCTCTACTTTATAGTTTTTCGCGATGTAATCGCGTAGGAGGGACACGTCTGCTTCCGATAGATCTTTTACCCGGATTTCGGGTCTCACCTTGGTCGCAGCCAGGATGGTCTTCGCCCGAGTTGGACCGACGCCAAAGATATACTGCAAGCCAATGTCGATGCGCTTATTGCGCGGGAGATCAACACCTTCAATTCTCGCCATGTTTTATTATCCCTGTCGCTGTTTGTGCTTTGGGTTCTCGCAGATCACGTATAGCCTGCGGTTGCGCTTGACGATCCTGCATTTTGCGCAGCGCTTTCGTATGGATGGTGACACTTTCATGTTGTGCTACTCCTTGATAACCGATGATTGCGGTTAACACAGCCAAAGATAGGATTATACTAGTTCTTCCCTGATCCGTCCAGGATTCTACTTTCCTCACAGCTCGGTCAGGATGAGCGGACCGTTTTCAGTGATCGCCACGGAGTGCTCGAAGTGCGCCGTCAGGCTTCCGTCTCCCGAAACCACCGTCCACTCGTCTGGCAGCACGCGGGTGGCCGCCGTTCCCACCAGCACCATGGGCTCCAGCGCGATGGTCATGCCTACGCGCAATTGCAAGCCTCGCCCGGGGATGCCGTAGTTGGGCACCTGGGGTCCTTCGTGCATCTGCCGGCCCACGCCGTGCCCGGTATATTCGCGGGTGACGTAGAAATCGTTGCTCTCCACGTATTGCTCGACGGCCGAGGACACGTCTCCGAGGTGGTTTCCGGCCACCATGCGGGCAATCCCTTCATGCAGGGCCTTCTCGGTGACTTCCAGCAGGCGCTGCGCCGTGGGAGAGATCTCACCCACCCCGGCGGAAAAAGCCGAGTCGCCGACGAAGCCTTCATACACCGTGCCGCAATCCACCGAGACAATGTCCCCTTCCTTCAGCTTGCGCTTGCCGGGGATGCCGTGCACCAGCTCGGCGTTTACGCTCACATTCGTGCTGGCCGGGTAGGGATAGGGCCCCGGATAGTGGAGGAAGGGAGAGTAGACTCCGTGCTTCTTCAATACTTCCTCGGCGGCTGCGTTGAGGTCGGCGGTGGTCACGCCCGGTCGGATGATCGCTTTCGCGGCGGCCAGGGCTTCTGCGTTGATCCGCCCCGCCTCGCGCATGATGGTGATCTCTTGCGGGCTTTTGATATTAATCTGCCGTTCCCAAGACATGTTTCATTTGTCCTTCAGTATAGCCGCGAGGATCTGGTCGCTCACCTGGTCGATGGGTAACGTCCCGTCCACCTCTGCCAGTAAACCTTGCTTACGATAGTAAGCGATCAGCGGAGAGGTTTGCTCCAGGTAGACCCGGATGCGGTTCTCCACCGTCTCGGCGCGGTCATCCTCGCGTTGGTAAAGCTCTGAGCCGTCAAAATCGCATTTCCCGGCCACCTTGGGAGGGTTGAATTTCTCGTGAAAAACGTGTCCCTCTGCCCGGCAGGTCCAGCGTCCACCCAGCCGGTCGATCAACACGTCCGCCGCTACAGAAATGTACGGCACCACTTTCACCTTGCCGCCCCACTCGGCCAGCATGGCCGCCAGAGCGTCGGCCTGCGCCGGGGTGCGCGGGAAGCCATCCAGCAGCGCCCCCTGCACGCAATCAGGCTCCTTCAAGCGCTCGCGTACCATGCCGATGGTCACGTCGTCGGGCACCAGCTCGCCCCGCGTCATGTAGCCTTGAGCGACTTTTCCAAGCTCCGTTTGGCGCTTCAGGTTGTCGCGGAACAGGTCGCCCGAAGAGATGTGGGCCAGCCCCATCTTCTCCGCGATCACCTGCGCCTGAGTGCCTTTTCCGGCCCCCGGAGGGCCTAGCAAGACGATATAAGTAGACATGCGCTTAGCCCTTGACCAGCTTCTCTTCGTAACCGTGCAGCTTGAGCTCGGTCTCGATGATATTGAAGGTATCCTTCACTACACCCACCACGATCAGTAGTCCGGCGGAAGAGATCAGGTAAAGGCTGGCTTGCTGCGTGCCCAGCGGCAGCACCAGGCCGATCAGGAACGGCAGCACAGCCACTATTCCCAGGAAGATCGCCCCGGGGAAAGTGATGCGCCGCTGCACCTTGGTTAGATATTTCTGCGTGGGAGTGCCGCGGATCACACCGGGGATCTGCGCCCCTTGTTTCTTGAGGTTATCGCCGTAATTCTGCTGGGCGAACAGCACGTCGGTATAGAAGAAGGTGAACGCCACCACCATCAAGAAGTACAGCAGCGAATACCAGATGGATTGCCCGTTGAAAGTCGTGTAAATGCCGTTCGCCACCGCCGCGACGAAAGTACTCGTCGAGTGCAGGAAGTAGCTGGCCACGATGGCCGGGAAGGTCAGGATGGACTGGGCAAAGATCAGCGGGATCATGCCGGCCATGTTGACCATCAAGGGCAGGTTGCTCTTGACGGGCATGGACATGCGGTTGCCGACGCGGCGCCCGGGGAACATCACCGGCACGTTGCGGCGGCCCTGGGTGACGAAGACGATCGCAAAGATCGTGATGGCCAGGATGGCCAGGATAACCAGGATGACCCAGCGATTCTGCTGGTCGCTCAAGATGCTGACGAAGTTCTCGGGGATGCGCGCCACGATCCCCGCAAAAATGATCAGGGACAGGCCCTGGTTGCGGATGCCGTACTCGGAGATCAACTGGCCGAGCCAAATGCCAAACATGGTGCCCGCCATCATCGATATGATCGTAGAAAGCGTGGGCAACAGATTGGCGCCGGTGAACCCGTAGTTTTGCAAGATGGATTGCCCGCTGCCGGCCATCGAGTTGAAGATATTGATCTGCCCAAAAGCCGATAGCGCCGCCATGGGGATAGTCAGGATCATGGTCCACTTCTCCATGAAGATCTGGCCTTCCCGTGGGTCATCCTTGAGGCGCTGTTCGAGAGCCGGGATGATGGGGACGAGCAACTGGATGATGATTTGGGCCGTGATGTAGGGATAGACTCCCATCGCCAGGATCGAGAAGCGGGAAACCGTACCGCCGGAGAGCAAATCCAGCATGTTGAACAGCGTTCCGGCCGCTCCACCGGCAGTCGCCAGGGAAGCAAGCACGCTGTGATTGACCCCGGGCACAGGGATGTTCGACGCAAAGCGGTAAATAACCAGCAGTGCCAGGGTAATCAGTAACTTCTTGCGGATATCTTCCGATTTCCACAAATAGCGCCAGGGTGAACGCTTCATAAATCAGGTCTCCTTTGATCGAATTAACCCGATCAATCAAATGACTTCAACGCTGCCGCCTGCCGCTTCGATCTTTGCACGAGCGCCCTTGGTGACGCGCTGAACCCGCACCTTCAGAGGCACCTTGACCTCGCCGCGGCCCAGAAGAACCACGGGGGCGGATGCATTGCGCACGATAGCAGCCTCTGCCAGAATTTCAGGGGTGATTTCACTGTCAGCCGGGAAGCGCTCTAACTGCTCCAGATTGACTTCGGTATATTCCACCTGGCTCGGCGGGGTGAAGCCTTCACCTCGCATAAAGGGCAAGCGGCGGAAAAAAGGCAGGTTGCCGCCCTGATGATACAGGCGCGTGCTTCCACCTGCGCGAGAGCCCTCGCCCTTGGTGCCTCTACCGCAGGTCTTTCCCTGTCCGGCAGCCATACCGTGGCCGACGCGCTTGCGCGACCGCTTGGAACCTGGGTTGGGCATGAGATCGTTGAGTTTCATCGTCATACCTTCTCTTCTATTCGCACCAGATGATTGACTTTCGACAACATACCGCGCAAAGTGGGGCTGTCCACGTGTTCTACCGTCTCATGCAAACGGTGGAAGCCCAGGGCCCGGATAGTCGCTTTATGTTTTTTGGAATATCCGATCGCGCTTTTCACCAGCGTGATCTGCAATACCTTGGGAGATACTTTCTTAGCCGACATTCTTTCTCCTCTCCCAGAAAGGCAGCACGTCTTTGACCTGCTTGCCGCGCCGGTTGGCTTCTTCCTGCGGCGACTTGAGTTGGTTGAGCGCCTCGAAAGTTGCCTGTACCACGTTCAGCACGTTGGCGCTTCCCATCGATTTGGTCAGGATATCGTGGATGCCGGCCGCTTCGAGCACGGCGCGCACGCCACCTGCCGCGATCACGCCGGTGCCGGGAGAAGCCGGCTTGAGGAGCACGCGCGCCCCTCCCGTCTTCCCAAGCACTTCGTGCGGGATGGTCGATCCGTTCACCGCCACCTTGTGCATGTCCTTGTGGGCCCGGTCGGTCGCCTTGCGCATCGCATCAGGGACGGCATTGGCTTTTCCAACGCCCAGGCCAACGTTGCCGCGGTTATCCCCGGCCACGATCGTCACCCGGAACTGGAAGCGCCGCCCACCCTTGACTACCTTCGCAACGCGCGCGATCTCGATGACGCGCTCGTCATAAGTCTGTTCCATACTTTGGTATTCTGTCGTTTCCATAGATCAGATCCTCTGCTTTACAACCTAGAATACCAGGCCATTTTCGCGGGCGCCGTCTGCTAGAGCCTTGACCCGGCCGATGTAGCGGAAACCACCCCGGTCGAAGACGACGGTGGTAATTCCTTTTTCCTTGGCGCGTTCAGCGACTACCTGGCCCACCAGGCGAGCCTGTTCCGTCTTGTTCTTGCCTTCGGTCTTTTTGCGGATATCGCTGTCAACCGTGGAGGCCGACACCAAAGTATGTCCAGCTACATCATCGATAACTTGCACGTAAATTCCTACCAGGCTGCGGAATACACTCATCCTCGGGCGATCGGACGTGCCCTGGACGTTCTTGCGTACACGAGCGTGCCTTCGAAGACGTGCTTCAGAACGAGATTTTTTAGCCATACGCATAACCCTACTTCTTTGCCTTGCCAGATTTACCAGCTTTGCGGCGGATCTTCTCGCCCAGGTAATGGATCCCCTTGCCCTTGTAGGGCTCGGGGGGCCGGATTTCGCGAATATTCGCCGATATCTGGCCAACCTGCTCTTTGTCGTGGCCCATTACTTTGACCTGCCGCGTCTTGGTATCTACCTCGAAGGCGATCCCTTCCGGAGGCTCGACGACGACGGGGTGCGAATAACCTACGTACAACACCAGGTTCGTCCCGTTCATCTCGGCGCGGTAACCCACACCGTCGATTTCGAGGGTCTTGACGAACCCACTGCTCACCCCGGTAATCATATTATTAATAACAGCACGAGTTGTGCCATGCAAAGCCCGGTAGGTAGCTTCGTCAGAGCTGCGCTTGACTACCACAGCCCCTTCCTCCATCGCAATGGAGATGCGGGGAGAAAAGGTGCGCTCCATCACGCCCTTCGGGCCTTTGACGCGCACGTAGGAACCGTTGAGTTCTACCTGGACGCCTTGCGGAACAACTACTGGCATACGACCAATTCGAGACACTTTTCAATACCTCCTTCACTCCGCAAAGGCTTACCAGACTTTACACAAGATTTCGCCGCCGACGCCCAACTGGCGGGCGCGCTGCCCGGTCATGACACCTTTGGGGGTGGACAGGATCGCAATCCCTATGCCTGAGAGCACCCAGGGAATATCCTGTTTGCGGGTGTAGATGCGGCGGCCAGGACGGCTAATCCGCTCCAGGCCGGTGATGACGGCTTCGCGCTGGCGGCGCTCGCCGACGTACTTGAGGCGTACGCGCAACACCGGCTGCACCGGTTGAGCGCCATCCACGACTTCGTAGCCGTCGATGTACCCTTCTTCTTTCAGGATCTTCGCAATCTCGGCTTTGATCTTTGAGCTCGGCATGGCTACCACGGGCTGGCCGACCATCACGCCATTGCGAAGACGGGTCAACATATCAGCAATCGGATCAACAACACTCATCTAACCACCTCCAGGCCGGCTACCAGGATGACTTCACGACGCCGGGAATCTTACCGTCCAGGGCGTACTCGCGGAAACAGATGCGGCACAGGCCAAAGCGGCGCATATAGCCGTGGGGCCGACCGCAGCGCTGGCAGCGGTTCCGTACCTGAATGGGGTATTTTCGCCGGGCTTCACGATACTGCATACACTTTTTTGCCATATTACGATCCCTTCCTGAAAGGCATCCCAAACTTCTGCAACAGCTTGAACGCCTGCTCATCTGTCCGAGCGGTAGTGACGATCGGTGATCTCCATGCCCCGGATCTTGTCGATCTTGTCATATTCGATCTCGGGGAAGATCAACTGCTCCCGCAGTCCCAGGGTGAAGTTGCCACGCCCATCGAACGAATTCGGCCGGCACGCCCCGGAAGTCGCGCACTCTGGGCAGCACGATATTGATCAAGCGGTCCAGGAAGGACCACATCTTCTCGCCGCGCAGGGTAACTTTGACCCCGATGATGCGGCCTTCGCGCAGCTTGAAGTTGGCGATGCTCTTGCGCGCCTTGGTTACCACCGGTTTCTGCCCGGTGATCAAGGTCATATCTGCCGTTGCAGCATCCAGCGCTTTGGGGTTATCCATCGCTTCGCCCATCCCGATGTTGACCACCACCTTGCTAATCCGCGGCACCTCCATCACATTGCTCAGGTTAAGCTCCTTTTGCAATGCCGGGCTCCACTCATTCGTGTACAATTCTCTCAACCTATTCATGTTCTAGCTCCAAGGCGGACTATTCGTCGATCAGCGCTTTGCAGTGTTTGCAGACGCGTTGCACTTTATCCTCTTCGCGCTGTAACCCAACGCGGGTGGCTTTGTTGCATTTGGGGCAAACCAGCATCAGGTTCGAGATATCCACCGGAGTCTCGAAGCGCATCTTGCCGGGAGAAAGCGTCCTCCCCTGAGACTGCACCTGCCGCTGGTGCTTGGTATGCATATTGATGCCTTGCACCACCGCCCGATTGTTGTCCGGGTCCACTTTGATCACCTCGCCGCGCTGCCCTTTTTCTTCCAACCGGCCGCTGATTAACTCAACCATATCGCCTTTGCGAATTTTGACTTTCATGGCCTCACTCCTGACTCATCCGCTCTCAGATTACTTCTGGAGCCAGAGAGACGATTTTCATAAAACCTTTTTCACGCAGTTCGCGGGCCACCGGGCCAAAAATGCGGGTGCCTTTAGGGTTCTGGCCATCGGTATCCAGGATGACCGCCGCATTGTCGTCAAAGCGAATGGTGGATCCGTCTTCACGGCGCCATTCCTTGGCGCAGCGCACGATCACGGCCTTTACCACGTCGCTCTTTTTGACCGATCCTTGCGGTGCAGCCGATTTGACCGTGGCGACCACAACGTCTCCCACGCGACCATAGCTGGCGGGTTGAGCCCCCCATCACGTGGATCACCAGTAACTCACGCGCGCCGGTGTTGTCGGCAACTGTCATACGGGTCTCATGCTGTATCATGGCTTACTCTCCTACCACGCCCGCGTCTTCCGTACGACTTTCGCGCTTCACGATCGTTTCCACCACCCAGGTCACGTCCCGTGAGATGGGCTGACTCTCGACGATCTGCACTTTATCCCCAATGACACAGCCCAATTCATCGTGGGCTTTCATGCGCTTGGAGGAATGCACCACCTTCTTATACAGAGGGTGCAGATAAGTGCGGGTAATCTCGACTACCACCGTGTTCGTCATTTTATTGCTGGTTACGACACCAGTCAGTCGACGGCGTTTGTTCATGCTTCACCTCTCTCTGCCGCCAGGGTCTTCTCACGCAGAAGGGTCTCCAGACGGGCCACTTCCCGGCGGGTGATCTTTAACCGGCTGGTATCGGTTAGTTGGCCGGTGACAACCTGAAATCTCAAGTTCATCAGCTCATTCTGGGCATCTGACAGCCTGGCTTTGATTTCATCCACGGACAGGAGACGAATTTCTGCGGTCTTCATGATTGCTCTCCTGCGCCCTCATGGCGGGCTGCCACGACCTTGGTCTTGATGGAAAACTTGTAGGAAGCCTGGTGCAAAGCTTCCAGGGCTATCTCGGCCGGCAAGCCGCCGACCTCGAACATAATCCGCCCCGGCTTGACCACGGCCACCCAATACTCCACGTTCCCTTTGCCCTTGCCCATGCGGGTTTCAGGCGGGCGCTGGGTATAAGGTTTATCCGGAAAGATGCGGATCCAGATCTTTCCACGGCGCTTCATCCCACGGACGATCGTCCGGCGGGCGGCCTCGATTTGTCGTGCAGTCACCCATCCGGGTTCCAGGGCCTGCAAGCCAAATTCTCCAAAAGAGATCTCCGCGCCTCGCAGAGCTTTCCCTTTCATGCGGCCGCGCATTTGCTTGCGCCATTTCACACGCTTTGGCATCAACATAATAGCAACCTCTTCTTTTCCGCCGGGCGTTTACCCGCGCGAAAGATTATTCACTGACGTAAACGCCTTCGGTGGTCTCGACCTTTTCTTCCACCTGCTCGAGAACTTCGCCTTTGTAGACCCACACCTTCACGCCGATGCGTCCGTAAGTCGTGAGCGCTTCTGCCCGGGCAAAGTCCATGTCGGCCCGCAGAGTTTGCAGCGGAACGCGCCCTTCACGCAGCCACACGCTGCGCGCCATTTCGGCGCCGCTCAGGCGTCCGGCGACTTCTATCTTGATCCCCTGGGCTCCCTGGCGCATGGCCTGCTGCAGGGCGCGCTTCATCGCCCGGCGGTAGCTCACGCGCCGCTCGAGCTGGCCGGCGATGTTGGTGGCAACCAGATAAGCGTCGGTGTCGGGCGCCTTGATCTCTTTGATCTCCAGATCGATCTTCTTGCCCGTCAGCGCTTCCAGGTTCTGGCGCACAATCTTCACGCTCTCACCCTTGCGCCCGATCAAGATGCCGGGCTTGGCAGTGTGTACGACGACCTTCACCTTACCGGGGAAACGTTCCACTTCCACCCGTGACACACCCGCTCTACCGGATTCGCGATGAATCATCTCCCTGATTGCAAAATCTTGGTGTAGCTGCTGGGTATACTCTTTTCCCTCAGCGTACCAGCGACCCTGCCACGGCTGGTTAATATTGAGACGAAATCCAATCGGATGAACTTTACGACCCATAATATCTCCTGGTGTCCTCTCTTGCTGATCAAAACCCTTGCGTGTTCTCTACCGGCTGGCCCTGGCTTTACTCGCGCTCGCGGAGAACGACCGTGAGGTGCGAGGAACGGCGCAGTAACGGTTTGAAACGACCGCGCGCCCCAAAACGGCGCCACTTGCGCGTGGGCGCTTCATCGGCGGTGATGCGGTAGATGTAAAGATCGTCCCGGCTGACGCCGAAATTTTCCTCAGCATTCGCAACTGCCGAATTCAGCACCTTGGCAACCTGGCGGGCGGCTCCCTGCGGCATGAACTTCAAAAGGTTTTGCGCCTCGACTGCGCTCTTGCCGCGCACCATATTTACTACCAGGCGAGCCTTTTGCGCTGAGACAGACACAAATCGCAATTGTGCGTGAATATCCGTTGCCATGGCTCATTTCCCTCGCGCAGATGAAGATTTCTCTGCCACGTGCCCGCGGAAGTGCCGGGTAGGGGCAAACTCGCC
This sequence comes from uncultured Chloroflexia bacterium, assembly GCA_963702935.1. Lineage (GTDB taxonomy): Bacteria > Chloroflexota > Anaerolineae > Anaerolineales > Anaerolineaceae > DAOTWA01. Next base: position 3,145,789 of record OY969772.1, on the reverse strand, counting down.
CAGCCGGTGGCCGACCATGTTCTCGGTGATGTAGATCGGTACGTGGCGGCGTCCGTCGTGGACGGCAATTGTATGCCCGACCATTTGGGGGAAGATCGTGCTGTCCCGGCTCCAGGTGCGGAGGACTTTCTTTTCCCCACGCGTGTTCATGGCTTCAATTTTTTGTAGTAATTTGGGCTCGATGAAAGGGCCCTTTTTCAGCGATCGTGACATATTCTCGTCCTTCTTTCTCGCTTTTCAAACCTTTGTCGCTTACCGGTTATCTTTATTGCGGCGGCGCACGATGTACTGGTCGGTGCGCTTGTTGCGGCGGGTCTTATATCCCAGGGTCGGTTTGCCCCACGGGGATTTCGGCCCCGGCATACCAATCGGCTGGCGGCCTTCACCACCGCCATGCGGGTGGTCGCGCGGCGACATCGCCGAGCCACGCACCGTCGGGCGGATGCCCAGGTGGCGCTTGCGGCCGGCCTTGCCCAGCTTCACGTTACTGTGGTCGAGGTTGCCGACCTGCCCAATGGTGGCGAAGCAAGTCTGGCGCACCAGGCGCACTTCCCCTGAAGGCAGACGGATCTGGGCGTAATCGCCCTCTTTGGCCAGCAGTTGCGCTGCGCCGCCCGCCGAGCGGACCAATTGGCCGCCCTTGCCCTCTTTCAGCTCGATGTTGTGCACCAGGGTGCCCACCGGGATGTTGGCAATGGGCAGGCAGTTCCCCGCGCGGATCTCCGCCTGGCTGCCGGTCACGACCGTATCGCCTACGCGCAGTCCCAGGGGGGCAATGATATAGCGCTTCTCGCCGTCTGCATAAAACAGCAGAGCCAATCGAGCGGTGCGGTTCGGGTCGTACTCGATCGCCGCCACTCGCGCGGGGACTTCCAGCTTGTTCCGCTTGAAATCTACCACGCGGATGTAGCGGTTATTCCCGCCGCCGCGATGGCGCACGGTCACGCGTCCGTAAGTGTTTCGCCCGCCCCACTTGCGCGGGGGAACCAGCAGCGAACGCTCCGGTTTTTTCTTGGTAATCTCTTCAAAGGTATAACCGGTCATGCCACGCAGACCGGGGGTCACCGGTTTATAAATCTTGACGGCCATTACTCTACCCCTTCAAAGATCGGAATTCTATCGTCAGGCGCCAGGGTGACAACAGCCTTCTTGTATCCGCTGTTGCGCACCATCAGCCTGCGGCTGCGCGCCCGGCGCGTTCGCTTGGCGGGCACGTTGAGCACGTTGACCCGCAACACGGTCACATCGAACAAGGTTTCCACCGCATCTTTGATCGAGGTTCTGTTGGCGTCACTGGCCACCAGAAACACATATTGATGTAGCTTGCTTGCCTGATAGTTCGATTTTTCAGTAACCACCGGGCGGCGGAGAACATCGTAAATGGTTGTCATGTCTCCTCCTACCTATGCCAGATTGGCGGCCAGAACGTCGAGCGCCGCCACAGGCATGATCAGCTTGTCGTAGCCCAACAAGTCGCGGATGTTGAGATAACCGGCCATCAGCGTTTTCGTGTCCGGCAGGTTGTTCGCCGAGCGTACCACGCCCTCATAAGCCGTGTTCTTTTCCGGAATGAGGATCAGGGCGCTCGCATCGCCGACCAGGGCGTCTAATACCTTGGCCATCAGGCGCGTCTTGGCTTCCGCCAGGGTCAGATCGTCGACCATCACGATCCCGGCTTCGCTGGCCTTGACCGAAAGCGCTGAGCGCAAGGCGGCCCGGCGCATCTGGCGGGGCATGCGCTGGAAATAAGAGCGGGGGTGCGGTGTGTGCACCTTCCCACCGCCCTTCCACTGCACGGCGCGGGTAGACCCCTGGCGTGCGCGGCCCGTGCCCTTCTGGCGCCACGGCTTGCGTCCGCCGCCCGCCACTTCGCTGCGGCCCTTGGTATCATGCGTCCCCAGGCGAGCATTGGCCATCTGGCGAACGTAGGCCTGGTGCATCAAATCAACATTAATTGGGGCTTCGAAGATCATCGCAGGCAAATCCACCTTGCTGACCTTCTCACCAGCTATATTGAAGACGTCAACTTCCATAGTCACTTCGCTCCATTCGCGCAAGAAACCAGCCAGAGGAATCTCCTCTTACTGTTTTCGTGCCTCCTTGATCATAACCAGGCCACCCCTGGAGCCAGGTACTGCGCCGCGAACGCCCAATAGATTGCGTTCCTGGTCCACCAGCACGACCTTCAAGTTCTGCGCCGTCACCCTGTCATCGCCCATGTGACCGGGGCCGCGCGAGCCTTTATAAACCCGACCAGGGGTCGTGGTGGAGCTGCGGGAGCCGGGCGCGCGCAGCCGGTCCGACTGACCATGCGTCTTCGGGCCACCTTTGAAGTGATAGCGCTTCACACCACCCGCGAAACCTTTCCCTTTGCTGGTCCCGACAATATCCACGTGCTCGCCAACGGCAAACTGGCCAACAGTCACCTGTTCGCCTTCTTTTACACCCGGCTCTTTTGCACGGAACTCACGCAGGAAACGTAGGGGAGGCAGGTTGTTGCGCTTGAGATGTCCTAACTCGCCACCTGCCAGGCGTTTAGGCTTAACTTCGCCAAAGCCCAATTGCACTGCCGAATACCCCTCTTTTTCGGGCAGACGCACCTGGGTAACATAGCAAGGCCCAGCTTCGATCAGCGTCACGGGGATAGCCGCACCACTCTCATCGAAAATCTGGGTCATGCCGATTTTCTTGCCGATCAGCCCTTTCAACATTCAATTTTCTCCTTGAAGTAAGGTTAAAACTTGACGAGACTGTCAGCCTGGGCTGGGCTGCATCATCTCCGAACGCAACATAGTCAGCTTTCTGCCGCGACACAAGTGATTTTTGGGTTCACGCGCTGGAAAGCTCTTATATTGCCTCTTTTCGGGTTTTGTCCACCCGAAAACCGGTCTATTGTACCACCTATTCCCAAAAAGAAACAGGTGAAAACAACCTAGATTTTTATCTCAATGTCCACGCCAGCCGGCAGATTCAACCGCATCAGCATGTCGATGGTTTTTGAGTCCGGATCCAATACGTCAATCAGACGATTGTGAGTGCGAATTTCGAAGTGCTCGTGAGAATCTTTATCGATAAAGGTTGAGCGCCGAACAGTGAAGCGCTCGATCTTGGTTGGCAGGGGCACTGGGCCAACCACGTGGGCCCCGCTGCGCTCGGCCGTCTCCACGATCCGCTTTGCGGATTGATCCAGGACACGGTGGTCATAAGCTTTCAATCGGATTCGAATTTTTTGTTTAGCCATAATACACCTAGTCCAGAAATCTTGGTGATCACGCCGGCGCCTACCGTCAGACCACCTTCACGAATAGCAAACTTGGAGCCTTGCTCCAACGCGACCGGTACGATCAGCTCTACTTCCAGGTTCACGTCGTCTCCCGGCATCACCATCTCTACCCCTTCCGGCAGCTTGATCGACCCCGTCACGTCCATCGTCCGAATGTAGAACTGCGGCCGATACCCCGTGAAGAACGCCTTGTGCCGGCCCCCCTCTTCTTTCTTCAACACGTACACCTGGCTCATGAACTTGCGATGCGGCGTGATGCTCCCTGGCTTCGCCACCACCTGCCCCCGCTCTACGTCCGTGCGCTCGATCCCGCGCAGCAGCAGCCCCAGGTTGTCTCCCGCCATGCCCTCGTCCAACGTCTTGTGGAACATCTCCACACCCGTCACCACCGAGGTCATGCTCTTCTCGCGCAGCCCTACGATCTCCACCGGCTCCCCCGTCTTCACCTTGCCGCGCTCCACACGCCCCGTCACTACCGTCCCGCGTCCCTTGATCGAGAACACGTCTTCCACCGGCATCATGAACGGCTTGTCCGTCGCCCGCACCGGCTCCGGAATGTACTCGTCCACCACCCGCAACAGCTCGCGGATGCTGGCATACTCCGGCGCGTTCGGATCCGTCGACGTGCTCTCCAGCGCTTTCAACGCCGACCCTCGCACGATCGGTATCGTGTCGCCCGGATAACCTTGCTTGCTCAACATCTCCCGCAACTCCAGCTCTACCAGCTCCAACAGCTCCGGGTCGTCCATCTGGTCGATCTTGTTCAAATACACCACGATCGACGGCACTTCCACCTGGTGCGCCAACAGCACGTGCTCGAACGTCTGCGGCATCGGCCCGTCCGGCGCCGCTACCACCAGAATGGCCCCGTCTACCTGCGCCGCTCCCGTGATCATGTTCTTGATGTAGTCCCGGTGCCCCGGCATGTCCACGTGCGCGTAGTGCCGCTTCGCCGTCTCGTATTCCACGTGCGCGATGTTGATCGTGATCCCCCGCGCTTTCTCTTCCGGCGCGTTGTCGATCTGATCGTAGGCCTTGTACTGCGCCAAGCCCATCATCTGGCTCACTTTCGTGATCGCCGCCGTCAACGTCGTCTTCCCGTGGTCGATGTGTCCCATCGTCCCTACGTTCAGATGCGGCTTCGTTCGCTCGTACTTTTGCTTCGCCATAGGTTTGATGTCTCCTAAGATAAGTATCCCAAACTGATATTATTATGAATTGATGACCTTTTGTGCAATCGCTTCAGACACGGGAGCGTAATGATCGAACTCCATGCTGAAAACGCCTCTGCCTTGGGTGGCGGAGCGCAGCTCCGTAGCGTAGCCGAACATCTCGGCCATAGGGACCGTAGCATGTATCGCCTGGGCATTGCCAGGGCGCATTTCCATTCCCTGGATCATGCCGCGCCGGGCATTCAATTGTCCCATAATGTCGCCCAGGAAATCCTCGGGCACGACGACTTCTACCTTCATGATCGGTTCCAGCAAGACCGGCGCACCTTTTTGCGCGCCCTCTTTGAAGCCAAAAAATCCGGCCATCTTGAAGGCCATGTCGCTCGAAATCGACTTCATGGTAGGAACCATCGATCAGGCTTACCTTGACGTCCGTGATGGGATACCCCGCCAGGGCGCCGGCTTCGGTCGCCTCGCGCACGCCTTTTTCTACCGCCGGGATATATTCCTTCGGGATCGACCCACCGCTGATCTTGTCTTCAAAGACGATGCCGCTGCTGGGCTCGCCAGGCTCCAGTGAGAGCACCACGTGGCCGTATTGGCCGTGCCCGCCGGTTTGCTTGACGTAGCGATAATCCAGCTTGGGAACCGCGCGGGTGATCGTCTCGCGGTAAGCCACGCGCGGACGGCCCACGTTGGCCTGCACGCGGAACTCGCGTAACATACGATCCACCATGATATCCAGGTGCAGCTCGCCCATCCCCGAGATGATGGTCTGGCCGGTGTTCTCGTCGGAATGCACGCGGTAGGTCGGATCTTCTTCCGACAGCTTGCGCAGCGCTTCGCCCATGCGATCCTGGTCGGCCAATGTCTTCGGCTCGATGGCCACCGAGATGACCGGCTCCGGGAACGAGATCGTCTCCAAGATGACGGGATGGGAAGGGTCGCACAGGGTATCGCCGGTGAAGGTTTCTTTCAATCCCAGCACCGCGGCAATATCGCCGGCCATGACTTCGGTGATGTCTTCGCGCCGGTCGGCGTACATGCGGATCAGGCGCCCGATGCGCTCGCGTTTGCCCTTCGTGGAGTTGTAAACCGTCGTGCTGGTTGAAAGCACGCCCGAATAGACGCGGAAATAAGCCAGGCGCCCCACGTAGGGGTCGGTGACAATCTTGAACACCAGGGCGCTCAACGGATCGTTGTCGTCGGCTTTGCGTTCCACTTCCAAATCGTCCACCGGGTTGATGCCTTTGACCGCCTGCACGTCCAAAGGAGAAGGCAGATAATCGATGACGGCATCCAGCACGAGCTGGACGCCTTTATTGCGCAACGAGCTACCGCAAAACACCGCGGTGGCCTGGTTGTTGATCACCGCCTTGCGCAAGGCTGCCTTCAGCTCGTCGATCTGGATCTCCTCGCCTTCGAGGTACTTGATGGTCAGGTCATCATCCAGCTCGACGATCTTTTCGATCATGTGATTGCGCGCCTCGGTCATCTGAGGGGCCAAATCTTCCGGTACCTCGGCGAAGCGCGGTTCTTTACCCAGGTCGTCTTCGAAATAGACGGCTTGCTGGGTCAGCAGATCGATCACACCTTTAAAGGCCGCTTCACTGCCAATGGGGAGCTGCATTGGGATGGGGTTAGCCCCCAGCCGTTCGCGGATGGACTGCACCGAACGCTCGTAAGAAGCCCCCACCCGATCCATCTTGTTGATGAAACAGATACGCGGCACGGCATAACGGTCGGCTTGCCGCCATACCGTCTCGCTCTGCGGCTCGACACCCTGGACGGCATCGAAGACGACCACACCCCCATCCAGCACGCGCAAAGAGCGTTGCACTTCGGCGGTGAAGTCGATATGCCCAGGCGTATCGATGATATTGATTTGATAGTCCTTCCACTCAGCGGAAACAGCGGCCGATACGATCGTAATCCCCCGCTCGCGTTCTTGAACCATCCAATCCGTGACAGTGGTACCATCGTCGACCGACCCAATCCGGTAGGTCTTGCCGGTATAGAACAAGATCCGCTCGGTAGTGGTGGTCTTCCCGGCATCGATATGAGCGATGATGCCGATATTTCGGTACCGTTCTAACGGGTGACTACGCGCCATTACACACCTAACTCTCGAAGCTCTCTAAACCTGCCTCTCACACTACATCCGGTAGTGCGAGAAAGCGCGGTTGGCTTCGGCCATTTTATGGGTCTCTTCGCGTTTGCGGATCGCGGCGCCCTGATTGTTGAAAGCGTCCATCACCTCGCCGGCCAGCTTCTCGGCGAAGGACTTCCCCGAGCGAGCTCGAGCCGAATCGATGATCCAGCGCATGGCCAGGGTCAACCGGCGGGAAGAGGGAACTTCCATAGGCACCTGGTAAGTAGCGCCGCCCACACGCCGCGGGCGAACTTCCATGGCAGGGCCAACGTTTTTGAGCGCCTGCTCGAGAACCTCCACCGGATTCTTTCCGGTGCGTTCTTCGACCAGGGCCATCGATTGATACATCGAGCGCACAGCAGTGCTCTTTTTCCCGCGGCGCATAATGCGATGAACAAATAATTGCACGTTGATATTGCTATAGCGTGCGTCGGGGATAACTTCCCGCTTTTCAGGTTTTGCACGTCGTGACATTAAACCATCTCCATCCAATCGTCCAGGGTGATTTAGCCGGTTTCCCGGCCATACGGATTACTTGGGGCGCTTGGCGCCGTATTTCGAGCGACCTTGCTGCCGTTTGGCTACACCCGTCGTATCCAGGGTACCCCGCACGATGTGATAGCGCACGCCGGGCAGGTCCTTGACACGCCCGCCGCGCACCAGCACTACGGAGTGCTCCTGAAGCTGGTGGCCTTCGCCGGGAATATAAGCCGTCACTTCGATCCCGTTGGTCAGACGCACGCGGGCGATCTTGCGCAGAGCGGAGTTTGGCTTCTTGGGGGTCATCGTACGTACCACCGTGCACACCCCACGCTTCTGAGGTGCCCCAACGCGTTGCCGAACGCGGCGTTGTTTCACGGTATTTAAGGTGTACAGTAGCGCTGGCGCTTTGCTTTTTACCTTCTTCGACTGGCGACCTTTGCGAATCAGTTGGTTGATCGTTGGCACCTTCTGCCTCCAAATAGAATATCCTGCGGCGAATGACTCGCCAATGAGTTTTGTCTTTCATCAGGTGAGGCCATCGTTCGCGATGATGGCCTCACCTAGGGTTTCCAATAAGCCTGATACTTAATCCTTCAAAGGCAACGGGGGACAATTTTACCATGCCCCCGAAGGGAAGTCAAGAAATTTTGCGAGTTTACAGGTCGGGGAAATCTTGCCCCAAACCGAGCAGACCGGTTTCCATCTTGGGCGGACGCACCCGTTCCTCATCCTTTCCAAAACGCACGACCTCGCCGTTGTCCATGACCGCCTCCACCGCCAGCCCGAGGCTTTGCAGCTCCTTCACCAACACGCGGAAGGAGGCCGGGATGCTCGGATCCTCGATCGGGTCGCCCTTGACGATGGCCTCGTAGGTATTCACGCGCCCTTGCACGTCGTCCGATTTCACCGTCAGCATTTCCTGCAACGTGTAGGCCGCGCCGTAAGCTTCCAGCGCCCACACTTCCATCTCGCCGAAGCGCTGGCCGCCGAATTGCGCCTTGCCGCCCAACGGCTGTTGGGTCACCAGGCTGTATGGGCCGGTCGAGCGGGCGTGCACTTTGTCCTCGACCAGGTGGTGCAGCTTGAGCATGGTCATAACGCCCACCGTCACCGGTTGGTCGTAGGGATCGCCCGTCTTACCATCGCGCAGCACCTGCTTACCCAACACAGGAATAGGCTTGCCGGTATCTGCCATAATCTTCTGGGCTTTCTCAGTGGCTTCCTCGTAGGACGTCGGAAGCTCTCCGCTCATACACTTGTCCCACAAGCGCAAGCAGGTATCCATTGCCCGCAGGTCCTGGGCAGGGCCTTCATGCAAGGGGATATTGGCGTCCTCGAAGGAGAGAATCCCGTCCGGCTCGTAACCCTGATCGCGCAGCCACTCGCGCACGGTCGAGCGCCGGGCATAGGTGGACTCAGACGCCAGGCGATAGACATCGTATCCTCGCTCGCCCAGCCATTGCTCCAGGTAGAGCAGGCGCACTTCATCGTCGTCCTGGATGCTTTCAGGGGTATAGTCCTGTCCCTTGATCCATTCCCAGGCCGTCTCGGCTGTTTCTTTCCAGGCCTGATCGACCAGCCAAGCGCGGGCCAGCTCGGCCTCGATCTCTTCCTCATTGGCGCCGTCGAAGACCGGGGTCAACGCGCGGAAGCCCAGCTCTTTGGCCGCCCAGCCCAGGTGTGTTTCCAGCACCTGGCCGATATTCATGCGCCCGGGAACGCCCAGGGGGTTCAGGATGATGTCTACCGGAGTGCCATCATCGAGGTAAGGCATATCCTCGACGGATACCACTTTGGAGACGACACCCTTGTTCCCGTGCCGGCCGGCCATTTTGTCACCGGCGGTGATCTTGCGGCGTTGCGCCACCGAGACGCGCACCATCATATCCACGCCCGCCGACAGGTCGGCGTTGTCTTCACGGGTGAACACCTTTACGTCCACCACCTTGCCGCGCTCGCCGTGGGGCATACGCAGCGAGGTATCCTTGACGTCGCGGGACTTCTCACCGAAGATAGCGCGCAAAAGGCGCTCTTCGGGGGTCAGCTCTTTCTCACCCTTGGGGGTGATCTTGCCCACCAGGATGTCGTTGGGGCCAACCTCGGCGCCGATGCGGATGATGCCGTGCTCGTCGAGGTCTTTGATGGCGTCCTCACCCACGTTAGGGATGTCACGGGTGATCTCTTCGGGGCCCAGCTTGGTGTCGCGCGCTTCTACCTCGTATTTCTCGATGTGTACCGAGGTGAAACGGTCGTCCTGCACCAGCCGCTCGGAGATCAGGATGGCGTCTTCGAAATTGCCGCCCTCCCACGACACGAAGGCCACGGTCACGTTCTGGCCGAGGGCCAGCTCGCCGCCATCCGTCGAAGACGAGTTGGCGATGATAGTGCCGGGCGCCACCCGTTGCCCCTTGAGGACTGCCGGCCGCTGGTCGATGCAAGTGCTCTGGTTCGAGCGCTGGTACTTGCGCAGGTTATATGTGCGCACTCCGTTGCTCCCACGGATAGCAGATCTGCTTGCTCGTCACCGAGACGACCTCGCCGCCCTCCTCGGCCACCACTACCTGCCCCGAATCCAGAGCAGCGTGGTATTCCATTCCCGTAGAGATGAGCGGCACGTCCGGGCGCACCAAAGGCACCGCCTGAGCCTGCATGTTCGAGCCCATCAGGGCGCGGTTGGCGTCATCGTGCTCCAGGAAGGGGATCAAAGCCGCGCTGATCCCCACGATCTGGTGTGGAGCCACGTCCATGTAGTTGATGTTATCCGGGCTGGAGAAGATGAACCCGGAGCGATAACGGCAGGAGATACGCCCGGTCTCGAATTCCATGGCCTCATTCAACGGCGCGTTCGCCTGAGCGATCACGAACTTATCTTCCGCATCCGCGGAGAGGTATTCGAACTCGCTCGAAACGTACGGGATCACGAATACCGTGGACTTTTCGAGATTGCCGATCGCCTTTGCCATTTCAGCCGTAATCAGCTCTTCTTTTTTGCCAATCACTTCACCGCTCTTGGGGTCGGAAATATCTTCGCGCAAGCGATGGCCGACCAGACGGGGATCCTTCGCCGGCAACGACTTAATCACGCGCCGGTAGGGCGTCTCGATGAAGCCATATTCGTTGACCCGCGCAAAAGAAGCCAAGCGGCCGATCAAGCCAATGTTTGGGCCTTCAGGCGTTTCGATGGGGCAAATCCGTCCATAGTGAGATTGGTGCACGTCGCGCACGTCGAAGCCGGCGCGCTCGCGGCGCAAACCACCCGGCCCCAAGGCAGACAACGTACGCTTGTGGCGCAGCTCGGCCAGAGGATTGGTCTGATCCATGAATTGGGAGAGCTGGCTCGAGCCGAAGAACTCGCGCAGCGCAGCCACCACCGGGCGAATGTTGATCAGGCTGACCGGGGAGATCTGATCCTGGTCGCGGATCGACATACGCTCTTTGATCACGCGCTCCATGCGGCGCATACCGATGCGCAGCTTGTTCTGGATGAGCTCGCCCACCGTCTTGACGCGCCGGTTGCCCAGGTGGTCGATATCATCGGGCAGCTCGATCCCATTGTTGATCTGGATCATACGCCGCACCAGGCGGATCACGTCCCACTTGGTCACCGTGCGATGCGACACCGGAATGGTGTCGGCCAGGTCGAGCTTCTGGTTGAGCTTGTAGCGTCCAACGCGCTCCAGGTCGTAGTGGCGCTGGTCGACAAGCTGCTCTTCGAGGAACTGGCGGGCATTTTCGAGGGTCGCCGGGTCACCGGGGCGCATGCGCTTGAAGAATTCCACCAGGGCCGCCTCGGCCACCGTCCACCCATTGGACAGATCCCATTCAGGCTCCTGCCGCAGGGAAGAGGTGATGAACAGACGATCCGGGTTGTTATCCACGTCCTGGAACAGGTTGAGGATTTCCTCGTCGGTGCCCGTCTTCAAAGGCGAATCCGGCAGGCCGTCGTCGACGACGGCCAGGGCGCGCAGGAATACGGTGATCGGCACCGTGCGTTTGCGGTTGAACTTCAAGATAATGTAATCGTTCTTGCGCGTCTCAAACTCCATCCAGGCCCCACGGTCCGGGATCAGCTTGGCAACCGCCAGCAGACGACCCGTGGCGCGGTCGGGCGGAGCCTCGAAATACACGCCTGGCGAGCGGATCAACTGAGACACGACCACGCGCTCTGTGCCATTTATAATGAAGGTGCCCTTCTCCGTCATCTCAGGGAAATCGCCCAGGAAGATGTCCTGTTTGATCGGCTCCGCGATATCGGGGCCGGCCAGCAGCACGGAGACGTACATTGGGCTGGCATAAGTCAGGTCGCGCTCGACGCACTCTTCAATAGAATGCTTGGGTTCCTCGAACCAGTAGGTCAGACCCCATTGCTGGGCTTCCGGGCTACGGCTGGGGAAATATAGCTTCATCCCCTTGTTATAGGATTCAATCGGCGAGATCTCGTGGAGAAGATCCGCCAGTCCTTCTTTCTTCAATCTCTCGAAGGACTCTAATTGGACTTCAATCAATTTAGGCAAAGGCAAAGAAACGGGGATGCGAGCGTAAGATTTAATAGGTAAAGCAGAAGCCATTGGTTTCTCCTGGTTTATAAACCTGGCCGACAAAAATAAACACTCACTTCTATGCAGGTGTCATAGAAAAGCAATCGATAATTATATCAAACTGTATTTATTTAGTCAAGTCGAATTGGCCGGCGACAAAAGAATACATAGATTGGAAGCTCCATAAAGTCCCGAGCTCCAACCAATCCGGCGACAGGTATTATTATACCATGAAGTTGAGCGCCCGTAAAATCTGCGGGCGCTCAACTTTTACCAGTAAATTCCTTACCGATAAACTTTGTAGAAATCTACCCTTATTTCACCGTTAATGTGCCGTCCATTCCGGCCTCCAGGTGGCCGGGCAAATCGCAGACCACTTCATAAGTCCCCGAAGTGCTGGGCGAGGTGAAGCTCAAGGTCGCGGTTTTTCCCGCCGCAACGTTCCCGGATGAAAACAGGACGTTCGATTTATTGCTATCGCTAAAAGGCGGTGTCACCGGTTGATCCATGAGCACCCAGGTGTGGTCTACGGTTCCATTGTTCGTGAGGTTTAGAGTAATCTTCGTGTTCGCCGGTACAACCCACGTATTGGGATTGTAAGCGAAGTCGGTCATCGTGACGTTGAGCGTCGTCGACCCGTTGCTTGAGCCGCCCCCACTGCCTCCACAAGCCGCCAGCGCCATAGACAGGACCATCAATGTACCCAATAGTAATGCTAATTTTTTCATATCCATTCCTTTCCGCACGCGAGATTCGGATCTCTGTAGTTCGATTGCTTCTCCTGTTGACTTCTATACTGGTAGTTTACCGGCTGGGCCTAAGGAGGGCAATCATCCGATGGTGTGATCTTGCCATCACCCCGATAGCCTGAAAGGATTAGAAGCATGGTTTTATTGGTACTTTTGCAGGAGGTTGAGGACGATATCCGCGTAATAATACCCCACGTTGATCGGGCCATAGGACTTCAAGGCTTCTCGTACGTCGCCGTACTTGCCTACCAGCCCGGCCAACATGCGAGTTCCATAGGCAATGTTGTATTCGGGGTCTTGCAGCTCGCCGATCGTGGGTCGGGAGCCGAAACAAGGCTGGCCGTTACAGGTGAAAGAGGCGGCAATCCCATCCCTGGGCATCACCTGCATCAACCCCACCGCCCCACTCTTCGAGTAAGCCTGAGGATTCCCGCCGCTCTCCTGCAGGATCACAGCCGCGATCAGGTTGGGGTCGAGCTGGTTTTCTTGCGCGTATTTGGCGATCAGGCTGCACCATTGCCGAACGTTTTCCGGGAAAGCCGCGCTGACCGGGCAGTCCGCCGCCACGCTCGGATTGGCAGCGTCTGCCTGAGGCTGGTCAGAATTCACTGCGGCCGCCGGGCTGGCCGGCGCCGCTTGAGCCAGGATTGCCTGGCTCTGGATCAAAGCTGCCGGAGAAAGGTTGGCCGTCACGAGAAAAGCAATCAAGGCTACGATAAAGCTGCCGAAGACTGCGCCTGGGAAAACCGCCGATTGTACTCGATTCATCGAACCTGTCCTCAATAAGAATGGATCTGTTTGAAGTATAGCACAGTTGTTCTATTTATTCAAGATCACTTCTCCTGAGTGTTTGTCCCAAACTTGGTTGGCGAATTTCAGGAATTGGGAGCAGGCAGCATTCTCCCTTGCCTGAGCGAGAAAATCATGCAAGTTTCACTCCGGCCGCCATCAGGCCACTGGTCATGCCATCCCAGTTTTTATACCCTCGAACCGTCCGGGCTCGCATTTTCATGCGACCTATCACTTGTTCGGTTGGGTTATTCGTCCAGGGCACGTCCGGCTGCCAATTGAATACCCGAAAACGAGCCCAATTTTCGCCCAGACGGACGATTAGATAACGCAATTGTTCAAGCGGCGTAGATTCACTCCCGGCTCGTTTGGCTTGAGCCGGTGGAAATTGGCGTCCCAAAGCCACCAGGCGCTTGTCACCCTCGATGGGCAAATCTGCAAGCAACTGCTTTACCTCATCTACCATCCACAGCCAATCGGGGGGCAAGCTTTCCTTCAATTCATGCAACGTGCGTCCTACCCAGCGCCGCAGATGGAACTGGCATACCTGGTGTTCCAACTGTAAGTCATCCGCCACTTGCTTGTAACTGGCCAAATCGTCGGTCACAATCACGCTGATCCCCAGACGCTGCACCAGTGGTTCAAGAAACTTCTTCACTGCCTGTGGGTCCTTCTCATCCAGATACCCCACCGTGATCGGGTCGCCCGTCCCCATGTCTACCACCACCAATACCTTTTGCGTTTCTCCCCATCCCTTCACATACGCCCCGTCTACCCCCGCCACCCTCACCTTCTTCCAATGCCGCTCTTTCTCCAATTGCCTGGCCCGCTCTTGCACATCCCGCCATATACTCATCCGCCCTATTTCCACCCGAAATGCCCCAAAAAAGCCGGATGCCCCGCGATAACTCATCCCCAATATCCAGCCAATTGCCGCCAGTGCCTTCATCCGCACCGTTTGCTGGGCTTGACTGATCCCTTCCGGATAGTGCCGAAACGTGTGGCGACAGGTGCAACAACAATAGCGATATACCACCACTTCCTTAATTTGTGGATCGCGTACTTTCCTGATCGCCCCTCCCCATCGCTGAAATGTTTCTCCCCCACACACTGGGCATCGTTTCGGACGACTTGTTTCACAAACCTTGACTTCTGGTAAATGTAAAGTGACAATTGACATCGCAAGCTCCGGTAAATTGTTGGCCTAAGTAACTACCAATTTAACCTGGGCTTGCTCTTTTTTCAAGACCTACCAGTTTTGGGACGAACACTCTCCTGATGGGTGCATCTCAATTATTTGGCGAGTAGTAAACACGATGCCACAGTTCATCAAAACGGTTACTCAAAATAGCCGTTCGTACCGGTAATAATCTTTCTGCTCCCTTTCGGCTCCATTGCATTCCTGGCCCTTTGAAACGAGCCTGGTATTGTTTGGCCCCACTTTCGATCATGCCGCTTCCAATGACCCACCCTTCCATACGCCGGTCCAGATATTCCATGCGTCTCTTATTGCTCTCAAAATAGCCTGCTTCCGTGAGTAACTCCGCTGCGTTGGCTGCGTCTTTGTTGGCCGAATCCCGGATCGTGGCTGCTATATCTTCAGCTTGGCCTTGATACAAACGGGTTTCCTGGTCATTGAGCCAACGCTGCGCCAGGTTGGTTCCTTCACCATATAGCAACTGGGCGGCATGCGCCAGGTGAGATTTCGCATGGGACCAATCGACCACCTGAACACTATCATAAAAGTGGTCGGAGGCTAGATTCCAGATCCAAACCGCTCCATCAGCTACCACCTGGGTATCGCCTGCCGTTGTCCAGCGTCTTCTTCTGGCTTCTGCCCACAACTTCTCCCCAAACACCTCCGGCCCACCCAGGTAAGCCACATAACTATTCTCGACGGCTTGACCCACTTCCAGTTCCTCTTGGGTGATTTCGTCCATTTTTCCCCTTTTCTCTACCCGAAAGACACTCCCAGCCTTCACTTCTTTCCAGCCTTCTTCGCGTACATTGATCATGAACCCATCCAGACTTACCCCCAGGCGTTCAGAGCGCAGGCTTTCTCCTGGAACGACCCCTCCCCGCATTTCCACCTGCCCCGCTTGCTCGGCTTCAGCCATTTCTGCCTGACGTAATCCTTCCCCCCAGCGGTTGGCCTCGCGCCAAGCACTATTGCGCGATACATGCAGCTGTCCCACTTGCTCCAACACCTGCTCTACCCGCTCAAATGGCATCATCCCACTCAGCCAAACCACTAATTTCCCCACCCCCTCACTCATATGCTTGTCTTGTAGCCCGAGTTGTTCATCCAGGGGGAAAAATCCTGCCTCCACATTCCGGACAGGTGTAATATCCCCGGCTGAGCTCAACTTCTCCCGCTCGAGTTTCCATCTGCCTCTCGCGCTTCCCTTTGTTCTGCATTGCTCGCCCACACTGGCTACAGCGTATCTCTTCCACTGGTTGCACCGCTTCTTGCCCACTGACCACATTCTCAATCATCGCCTGACCAAGTTCACCGCGCAATTTCAAAACGATATCCTCGATTTGCGTCAAGCTGGGCTTTTGGTTCTCGTCTGTCCAATTCAGCAATTGCTCGATGATTTCATCGGCTTTCGCCTTTAATTCCGTTTGCCTTTGTGCTCGGGTTTTCTTCATGACAGCAACCTCTATTAGGAGTATTACTGTCCTATTATCTCACTTCCTCCACGTTTCTGGGATGCACCCTCTCCTGATTTTCCTTCAAAATTCTTCTCTCTTAGGGTTGACGTACACAGGGACATCCGTTATAATCTCGACCGTCGTTATCTCACAGCCATTGAACGGAAGCTTGCCGAATTCAGCACCTTGACAAGAGATAACGAGACGGCACAGAATGGGGAGAATATCCTCGAGCGGTGCTAAACCTGCGGGCGTGGTTCAGTTGGTAGAATGCTTCCTTGCCAAGGAAGAGGTCGTGGGTTCGAGTCCCATCGCCCGCTCTGTATTTCCAGGTAAATGGCTGATAGCAGATGGTTAATGAATGAGCCATTTGCTATCAGCCAGAATTTTATCCCGGCGACGTGGCCAAGTGGGAAGGCAAGGGTCTGCAAAACCCTGATCACGGGTTCAAATCCCGTCGTCGCCTCTAATTCAAGAGCTCCCATCGAAGGGAGCTCTTTTCTTTTTCCATCCCATCGTCGGGAAAGGGAAAAACGCTAAACCACAAAGTTCACCAAGTACACCAAGAAAAATAAGATTATAAAAAGCTTGGCGCCCTTGGTGAACCTGGTGGTAGAAATATTTTCCTCGAGCGAGCGTTTCTCTGACTCTGCGTGAAATCTTAAACCCCTCTGCGCTCTCCGCGCCTCAGTGGTGGATTCCTAAGGGATCGCCTGCCGCGCCAGGCGGTCCACACGCTCGTTCTCCGGGTGACCGGCGTGCCCGCGCACCCACTTCCAATCTATCTGGTGCACACCGGTCAGCGCGTCTAGCCTGCGCCACAGGTCTTCGTTGGCCAGCGCACCTTCCTTGCGCCGCCAGTTTCTGGCCTTCCAGCCCGGCAGCCACTCGGTGACGCCGCGCCGCAGGTATTCCGAATCGGTATAGAAAGACACCCGGCAGGGGCCTTTGAGCGCCTCCAGCGCCTTGATAGCCGCGGTCAGCTCCATGCGGTTGTTGGTGGTGTTCTTTTCGCCGCCGCTGAGGGTCTTCTCATGCTCACCAAAGCGCAATAGCGCCGCCCACCCTCCCGGCCCCGGGTTGCCGCGGCAGGCCCCATCCGAAAAGATCGTGACTGGCGCCAGTTCCTCTTTCATTGTGCCTGCCCCAAGACTTCCTTCACGGTTTGGTCGAGCTGGCTGACCATATCAGGAATCTGCTCGGCCTGGGTCTGCGCGTCGAACAGGGCCGCAAAAGCGTCGCTCAGGATGCTGCGCACCGTCACCCAGGAAGCCGCCTGGGGCGTCGGCCGCGCGTCCACCAGGAGCCTGGCGGCGGCCTCCCATTGCGGGCTGCCGGCGCTGCCGGTAAGCGCCGAGGAGCGCGCCGGGAAGCTGCCGTCTGCCGTCGCCAGGTCGGCCTCGCGCTGCGGGTCGATCAGCCATTTCACCAACAGCCAGGCCGCCAGTTGCCTTTCGGGGCTGGTGCGCAGCAGCACGTAAGCGGGCCCATACACCAGCGCCGCCGGCTTCCCCGCCGCAGAAGGGAAGGGTAGCACCGTCCATTGGTCGTTGTTGTTGGCCTGGCGGTTGGCTTGCACCTGGGCGGCCAGATCGCTCAAGCTTGCCGTATAGAACAGCGCCTGGTGGCCGCTGAAATAATCGTAGGGTTCGGGGTTGAGCGCCTTCCAGGCGCAACCCTGCGCGTAAAGCGCCTGGAAATAAGCAAACGCGGCCTGGGTCTGCGCCGTGCCCAGGGAATAGGCCCCTTGCGCAGACGGCTCCAGGTTGGCCCCAAAAGCTTCCATCCAGGCCGCCGCGCTCAAATCGTCCGTCGAGACGATCCACCCTCCGGTGCCCTTCCTATCCACGGCAGACTCCTGCGCGTTGGCCGCGGCCGCCGCGCAGGCCTGCTGCTTGAATTCGTCCGGGGTGGTGGGCGGCGCGGTAAAGCCCAGCTCGCGCGCCCAGCTCACGTTGTAGGCCAGGAATAGCGCAGACGCCTCGGCGGGAATGCCGATGCGCTGGCTGCCGGCCAGGCCCAGATTCCAGATGGGCGCCGGAAAATCCGCCACTTCCTGGGGGGTCAGGCCCCACTGGGAGTCCTCGACGTAAGCCGTCAAATCGACCAGGGCTGAAGCGCCGCCGTCCCAGGCGAGGGCTTGTTCCGGGTAGGCCACCACCAGGTCGGGCGTCTGGGGCGTGCCCAGCACCCCCTGGACTTCATCCGAGACGTAGCCCGGGTTCCCCAGTGCGCGCGTTTCCACGCGGATGCCCCACGAATTGGCGCTGTTGAACTGGCTCACCTGCTGCTCGATAATCTTCGCGGCGTCCCCCGTCCAGGGGTACCAGAACTCGATCTGGGTTCCGCGCAGCGCGCCGGCGTCTGCGCCCAACTGGCTGTCAGGGGTGGACGTGACCGCGGGGGGCGCCGTGCGCGTCGCCCGGGGCGCAGGAGAGGCCGTCGGGGTGCCGCCGGGGGCCGGCTCTACCGGCGCACACGCCCCCAGCAGGAGAGTAACGATCAGAGAGGCTGCGAAGAGAAGAGAGAAAGTTCGTTTAATCAATGTAGGTCAACACCCATCTTGGGAATCGGGCCACAGCCCGCCAACGCTCTCAAGTTTAACTTGAATGCGCCTTTCCTGCAAACCCAGGCGGCCTTTCATTAATGAATACAAATCAAACAGAGCCGGCGGAATCCCGGCTCTGCATCCCAGACGCGCGTTAAGCTCAACCGCCAACGATTGCCAGCGGGATAGGCGTAAACACCAGGACGAAGATGAACAACGCCAGCACCGCCAGGGCCTTGCGCCGCCCGTCCAGGGGTGTGATCTGGTCCAGAGGCTCGGCGTAATAGCGCCCCAGCAGGAAAATCAGGAACGCCCATAACCACCAGCCGCTCCAGAAGAAACCCAGCACCACCAGCGCCGCCAGGATGAGCGGCAGGATCCGGCGCGACCCCCGCGCCCCCACCAGAACGTACAGCATGTGCCCGCCGTCGAGCTGGCCGGCCGGGATCAGATTCAGCGAGGTCACCAGGATGCCGGCCCAGCCCGCCCAGGCCACCGGGCTGACGGTGACGTCCAGCCCGCCCAGGGGCAAAGGCTGCCCGGTGAAGAAATAGCGCGTCCAGTAGAGCAGGGGCGGCAGGCCGCCGAAGTTGAGCGGCAGCGGCAGCCATTGCTTGAAGACGGCAAATTTCGCCAGCAGGTAGAGCAGCGAATTGCCCTCGAAGCTGATGCCCGTTCCCGGCGGGAAGAAGCTCGGAATGCGGTCTACCGTGGAGATCGACAGCCCGTACAGCAGCACCGGGATGGCCACGATCAGCCCGGCCAGGGGACCGGCGATGCCGATGTCGAGCAGGATGCTGCGGTTCTTAGGCGGCTCTTTCATATTGATAAAGGCCCCCATGGTCCCGAAAGGACTGATCGGGAACGGCAGGGGCAGGAAATAAGGCAGCGAAACGTGCGCCTTGTGGTAACGCCCCACCAGGTAATGCCCAAACTCGTGCGCCAACAGGATCGCCATCAAGCTGGCCGCGAACGGCAAGGCGGCCCCGATGTCGTGCAGCAAGTTCCCGTTGAGGGGCTCGCTCGGGCTGTAATTGGCGCCCGTCCAGACCACACTGACGATCGTGACCCCCAGCAAGACGAGATTGATCCAGGTCCTGGATTGGGTTAGGTTCAAGCTGGGCACCAGGATGATCTCCTGGCTGCCCGCGGAATTACGAAACAGGGGGGTGATGCCGTACGGCTGGGTCAGGCCGCTCAAGCGATCGTAGGCCGCCGACGAATTGGAATCCAGCAAATGGCCGCGGTAACGCATGATGTAATTCTGCTTGGCGTCCCCCAGGGTAAAATCGTCGATGGCAAAGACACGCGTCACCAGGCTGTTCAACACTTCAGGTGTATAAGTCGAGGAAGTAGAAGTGGCTATCATAGGCTCCTAACCGATAAAACCTCACGAGATGCTCAGCGGGAATGGATGGGAGTTCGAACCCACTACGGCCCGCCACGCGACCCGCCACCGGTTTTGAAGACCGGGAAGCCCACCGGGACTTAACCATCCCCGGGTTAAGCATACTCTAACGGCTTAAGGCTGTCAATTGTGGGAAAGGGGTGGGTGCATCTCAATTATTTGGCGAGTAGTAAACACGATGCCACAGTTCATCAAAACGGTTACTCAAAATAGCCGTTCGTACCGGTAATAATCTTTCTGCTCCCTTTCGGCTCCATTGCATTCCTGGCCCTTTGAAACGAGCCTGGTATTGTTTGGCCCCACTTTCGATCATGCCGCTTCCAATGACCCACCCTTCCATACGCCGGTCCAGATATTCCATGCGTCTCTTATTGCTCTCAAAATAGCCTGCTTCCGTGAGTAACTCCGCTGCGTTGGCTGCGTCTTTGTTGGCCGAATCCCGGATCGTGGCTGCTATATCTTCAGCTTGGCCTTGATACAAACGGGTTTCCTGGTCATTGAGCCAACGCTGCGCCAGGTTGGTTCCTTCACCATATAGCAACTGGGCGGCATGCGCCAGGTGAGATTTCGCATGGGACCAATCGACCACCTGAACACTATCATAAAAGTGGTCGGAGGCTAGATTCCAGATCCAAACCGCTCCATCAGCTACCACCTGGGTATCGCCTGCCGTTGTCCAGCGTCTTCTTCTGGCTTCTGCCCACAACTTCTCCCCAAACACCTCCGGCCCACCCAGGTAAGCCACATAACTATTCTCGACGGCTTGACCCACTTCCAGTTCCTCTTGGGTGATTTCGTCCATTTTTCCCCTTTTCTCTACCCGAAAGACACTCCCAGCCTTCACTTCTTTCCAGCCTTCTTCGCGTACATTGATCATGAACCCATCCAGACTCACCCCCAGGCGTTCAGAGCGCAGGCTTTCTCCTGGAACGACCCCTCCCCGCATTTCCACCTGCCCCGCTTGCTCGGCTTCAGCCATTTCTGCCTGACGTAATCCTTCCCCCCAGCGGTTGGCCTCGCGCCAAGCACTATTGCGCGATACATGCAGCTGTCCCACTTGCTCCAACACCTGCTCTACCCGCTCAAATGGCATCATCCCACTCAGCCAAACCACTAATTTCCCCACCCCCTCACTCATATGCTTGTCTTGTAGCCCGAGTTGTTCATCCAGGGGGAAAAATCCTGCCTCCACATTCCGGACAGGTGTAATATCCCCGGCTGAGCTCAACTTCTCCCGCTCGAGTTTCCATCTGCCTCTCGCGCTTCCCTTTGTTCTGCATTGCTCGCCCACACTGGCTACAGCGTATCTCTTCCACTGGTTGCACCGCTTCTTGCCCACTGACCACATTCTCAATCATCGCCTGACCAAGTTCACCGCGCAATTTCAAAACGATATCCTCGATTTGCGTCAAGCTGGGCTTTTGGTTCTCGTCTGTCCAATTCAGCAATTGCTCGATGATTTCATCGGCTTTCGCCTTTAATTCCGTTTGCCTTTGTGCTCGGGTTTTCTTCATGACAGCAACCTCTATTAGGAGTATTACTGTCCTATTATCTCACTTCCTCCACGTTTCTGGGATGCACCCAAAGGGGTTCAGGAATCAGTGACCAGTGTCCAGTGACCAGTGTCCAGTGACCAGTGTCCAGTGTCCAGTGTCCAGGGATCAGTAATCACCTGATCCCCGATTGCCTGATCCCCGATTGCCTGATCCCCGATCGCCTGATCCCTGATCGCCTGATCCCCGATTGCCTGATCCCTGATTGCCTGATCCCTGGTTGCCTGATCCCTGATTGCCTGACCGCCAGCCCCTAATCCATCCCCCCATAACCAAAACACGGCCTCACAGTCTCCCCCACCTTGACCCGCCATTGGCCGTCCACCTGCTGCAACGGATAGGCTGCCAGCTCGGCCTTGTGCGCATTCAGGAGCACACCGGCCCGATATTGCGCCAGTTGGAAAGACTGCCAGGGCCGCGATTGGCCCAGCCGGGAATCCGTCGTCCAGCAGGCCAGCACGCCCCCCACCTGGTCGTTCAGGGAGGCCGGCAGCCGGCCGCCGTCGAATTCTCCCGCCAAGGCCGGGACGGCATCGTAGGACAGGCTGTTCAGGTACTGCGCGTCCAGCTCCCCGCCGTTCTCCGCCCGCGCCAGGTTCTGGCGGACAATGAAACCGTCCACGTTGAGCAGGTTGAGCGTGACGCCGAAGCCAATGGCGACCAGGGCCAGCGCCAGGGCAAAGCTGCGCTGGCGCCCCACCAGCTCGAGCGCCACCGTCGCCAGCAGGAGCACGCCGACCCAGATCATAAACACGTGGGTATAGGTGCGGATGCGCGTAAAGCCGTAAGCGGCTTCGTACATCAACAAGCGCTGGAAAGCCGAGACGAGGATGACCGCTACCAACACGACCAGGCCGATGCCCAGCCCCGAAAAGACCCTGCGCTGCCAGGGTTTTTCCCGGCGAGTGATCGCGCTCAGGCTCAGGAAGAGCAGCAGGCTGATCACCGCCACGCCCAGCAGCTCTCCGAACCCGCGCCGGGCGTATTCCGCGTAGGTATAGCCCTGCAGGTGGATGTTGGCCTGCCCGCCGAAGAAATAGCGAAACTGGATGCCCACGAAGAAAGCGAACAGCAAATCCACGCTGCCCAGCACCACCATCGCCTCGGTGCAGCCCAGAAAGCTGGGCACCCAGGCCTTCTCCACCCCGATCAGCTTTTCTTCCTGGCTGGCGGTCAGTGCGTGCAGGTAAACCCCGATCAACAGGTAGGCCAGGATGGCAATGTAAATGGCGCGGAAGATGTACTCCCCGATCTTGTCGATGCGGAAGATCTGCAAGAAGGCATTCAGTTGCTGAGAGAAGATCGGGTCGGCGGCTGCCAGCAAAGCCGCCATGATGGCCAGCACGGGGATGGCCAGCAGAATACCGCGCAGCACCGGCACCACCTGCCCGCTCGCGGCTGAGGGCCGCGCCGGAGCGGCCGCTTCGCCGGCGCCCGCCTCTTGGGTCGGCTTCCCGGCTTTTGCCCGCCCGAAATAAAACAGCACCGGTTTCGACAGGCTGCTGCTCGCCAGGCGCAGCGCCCCCACCACGTAATCGCTCAGGCTATATCTCAACCAGCGCCCTCCCCGCCAGGTGAGCGCCAGGACTCCCATGGCCGCCAGCGCCAGAACTCACGTCGACCAGCAAGGTAATCGGCTCGCTGCGCAGGAAAGTCATCGCGGCGAACAATCCGGCCAACAGCAGCAGCCACAGGCTGTCGCGGGCCGGGCGCAGCTTTTCCCAAAAGGTGAGCAGCCCCCCGGCGACCAGACAAATGAGGACGAAGACGAAAAAGGAGACGCCGGGCGCTTTCCCCCAGAAAAGCAGATCGAAGCTCCAGGCGACGGCCAGGGCCGCCAGCCCCAGCCGCGTACCATGTTGGATGTTCATACCTGAGATTCCTCCCATTAACTGTGTTTGATCGTATCTATCCAGGCTCATTCTACGCCGGGAGCGCCGGCCGGGCCACCGCCCAGGGACGCAACTGGAGGCACACGGGTGCTTGACAGGCTGCCTTGAGCGAGGCTATGATTGCACTTTGGAGAAGAAATGTTAGACTGTCTGCTGGTCGAAGACAACCTCAAGCTGCGCCAGGCGCTGAAAACCGGGCTGGAAGCCACCCTGGCCGTGCGCGTCGTGGGCGCCTACGATAACGGCGAGGGCGCCCTGGCCCACTGCCTGCGTGAGCCGCCCCAGGTGATCCTCATGGACGTGCAGCTTGCCGGGGAAATGAACGGCATCCAGGCGGCGGTCGCCATCCGCCGCGAGTTTCCGCGTCTGCCGGTCGTCTTCTATTCCATCCAGGACGACGACGATTATTACCGCGACTTCCGCCGCTCGGGCATTCTCAGCCATTACGCTTACGTGCGCAAATCCAATTATTTGCTGCCACAGATGATCGTGCCCCTGCTGCAGGACGCCGTGGCCGGGCGCAGCTTCATCGACCCGGAGATCGAAGCCCGCGTCCAGGAAGTGCGCCACAAGGACGAGCAATCCCCCATGGAGCTGCTGGAGCCCAACGAGCAGGTCGTGGCGCGCATGATCGCCCAGGGCCTGACCAACGAGCAGATCGCCGCCCGCCTGGGCTTTCGCGATAAGCGCACTATCAGCCGCACCAACGGCCAGATCTACGCCGCCTGGGGCCTGGACGAGAGCAGTACCGACGAGAAAGTCGCCCGCACGCGCGCCAGCATCATCGTGCGCAGCGGGCGCCTGCTGGCGTGGGACGTCCAGGGCCTGCCTCATTACCAGGACGAACGGGGGGATTGGCTGGTCTGGGAGGGGGAGTGAGCGGCAACTTCCTCCTGGATTGGGCCGCGCTGGGGATCTCCCTGTTCAACACCATCTTGTTAGTGTGGCTGGGCCTGACCGTGCTGCTCAACGCCGAGCGCCGCACCTGGGGGGTCTGGCTGGCCGGTTACGGCCTGCTGATCGGCGGCGTTTTCTTCATCAGCCATTCGGCCATCCTGGGCCAGAACGTCTATTCGCTCAGCCAGGGGCTTAATTTTTGGTGGCATGCCGGCTGGGGGCCGTTGATCGCGGCGCCTTTTGCCTGGTACGTGCTCAGCCTGTGGTACACCGGCTTTTGGGACGACCGCCAGAGCGTGCTCTTCCGCCGCCAACTGCCCTGGCTCGTGCTGACCGTGCTGCTGGCCCTGGTGTTGGTCGGCCTGTTGCTCTTCGCCAATCCCTTCCCTACCTTCACCCAGGCGGCCCAGTTGGACCTGTCCGACGTGCCCTCCCTGTGGGGCGTCCCTCTGCTGGTGCTGGGATTTCCGTTGTTCATCGTGCTGTGCATCTTGCTAGCCCTGGACGCTCTGCTGCGCCCGGGGCCTTCCTGGCGGCTGATGGGCGACCTGGCCCGCCGCCGCGCGCGCCCCTGGCTGGTGGGCACCTCCGGCGTGCTGCTGGTGGTCAGCCTGCTGGTCGGGTGGGTGATGCTGTGGGTGGTGTTGAATGCCCGCCAGGGAATCAACTTTCCCGAGGCCTACCTGGCCCTGGGCACGGCCCTCACCAAGCTGGACTTGCTCTTAGACGGTCTGATCGCCGCCGCCGTGCTGATGCTGGGCCAGGCACTCATCTCCTACGAGATCTTCACCGGCGGCAACCTGCCGCGCCGTGGTTTCCTGCGCCAGTGGCGCGGCGCCGTGCTGCTCTCCGCCAGCGTGAGCGCCGTGGTCTCCTGGAGCCTGACCCTGCAACTGCGCACCATCTACATCCTCTTGCTGGCTCTGCTGTTGATGACTGCCTTCTACGCCTTGTTCGTCTCGCATACGCACGCCGAGCGCGAGCAGAGCATGCGCCAGTTGCGCCCTTTCGTCGGCAGCCAAAGGCTATACGAACAATTCACCGCTCCCAGCGGCGCCGCCCCCTTCGAAATCGACCTAAGCACTACCTTCGCCGCCCTGTGCCGCGACGTGCTGGGCGCGCGCCAGGCCGCCCTGGTGCCCCTCGGCCCCCTGGCGCCCCTGGCCGGCGCTCCCATCCTCTATCCGCCCAACGCCGAATTGAGCTTGTCGGCGCTGGGCGGGCTGCTGGCCCACTTCGATGCCCCCCAATCCCCCGGCATCCCCCTGGACGCGCGCCAGTACGCCGGCATGGCCTGGGCCGTGCCCCTGTGGAGCGAGCGCGGGCTGATCGGCCTGCTGCTGCTGGGGAACAAGCAGGACGGCGGGTTCTATTCCCTGGAGGAGATCGAAGTGGCGCGCGCCAGCGGGGAGCGCCTGGTGGATTTGCAAGCCAGCGTGGAGATCGCCCGCCGCCTGGTGGCCCTGCAGCGCCAGCGCCTGGCCGAGAGCCAGGTGCTAGACCGCCGCGCCCGGCGCGTCTTGCACGACGACATCCTGCCGCGCCTGCACACCGCCTTGCTCGAATTGAGCGCCTCGCTCGCCGCCAGCGACGCGGCCGGCCAGGAAGCCATGCAGCTCCTCAGCCAGGTGCATCGCCAGATCGCCGACCTGCTGCACGAGATTCCTGCCAACCCTAACCCTGAAGTCGCCCGCCTGGGGCTGCTGGGCGCGCTGCGCGAGGTGCTCGCCAACGAGCTACGCGACGCCTTCGACCGTGTGACCTGGCGCGTCGCGCCCGACGCCGAGCGGGAGGCCGACTCCCTGCCGGCCACCAGCGCCGAAGTGGTCTTTTACGCCGCCCGCGAGGCCCTGCGCAACGCCGCGCGTTACGCCCGCCCGGCCAGCCCCGAGCCCCCCCTGAACCTGACTTTGAGCGTAGATTGGTGTGACGGCCTGCAGATCAAGATCGAGGACGACGGCGTAGGGCTATCCGCCGCGCCGGGAGGGTCGCGCGGCAGCGGGCAGGGCCTGGCCCTGCACAGCACCATGATGGCCGTGGTGGGCGGCTCCCTTTCCCTGGAAAGCGTCCCCGGAGTCTATACACGGGTGACACTCACGTTGCCCGTACACTAGACCCTAAAGGTCTGTATCGGAATCAGGAAGATCAGGATTCCTGTACAGACCTTTAGGGTCTTTCTTCGTGCAAAGCCTTATCCGCCTAATAATCCCCGCACCACCGCAAACGCCGTTCCCAGCAGCGCGCCCCCCGCGATCAGCCAGATCGAATTGACTTTATACCGGAACAGCAGCAGCGCGCTGGCCGCCCCCAGGACCAGGCTGAAAACGTCCACGAAGGCCGCCTGCCCCAACTGGTAAGTCACCGCCGCCATCATGCCCAGCGAGGCCACGTTGACCCCGTCCAGCAAGCCGCTGGCCCAGGGCGAGGTACGGATGCGCGGGATGAGCGGGTTGCTGAGGGCCACGAAGAGGAACGAAGGCAGGAAGATGCCCAGCGTAGCCAGCAGCGCTCCCGGCAGGCCCCCCAGCAAGTAACCGATGAAGGTCGCGGCGGTGAACACCGGGCCCGGCGTCACCTGCCCCACCGCCACGGCGTCGATCAACTGCTGGTCGGTCAGCCAGCCCAGGCGCAGCACGAAATCCGCCCGCAGATAAGCCAGCAGCACGTAGCCGCTGCCGTACAGCACCGCCCCGATCTTGAGGAACACCAGGAACATGCCCAACAGGCTGAACGGCTGCCCGGCGGCTACGGCCAGCGGCAGGGCCAGCCCTCCCAGCGGCGGGAGGAGCGCCTTGAGGCGCACCTCCTTCAGGCGGCTAAAGTTCTTCACCAGCATCACCAGCAGGCCGGCGCCCAGCAGCAGGGCCAGCTCGTTCACCTGTACGAAATACAGCGCCACTACCACCAGCCCTAATCCCACCGAAAGATAATCCTTCAGCGCCTTCTTGCCCAGCCCCCACAGCGCTTGCAACACGATGGCGATCACCACCGGCTTGATGCCGTAGAGCAGCCAGCCGGCGGCCGGGGTGGTGCCGTAGCGGACGTACGCCCAGGCCAGGGCCAGCACCATCAGCATGGCCGGCAGGATGAAGCTGATCCCGCCCGCCAGCAGCCCGATCCAGCCCGCGCGCAGATAGCTGAGGTGGATGACCATTTCCGTGGAATTCGGCCCGGGAATCAGGTTGGTGGCGCCCAGCAGATCCAGGAAATGCTGGTCGTCGATCCACTTGCGGCGCACCACCACCTCGTCGTGGTACAGGCCGATGTGGGCCGCCGGCCCTCCAAAAGCGGTCAGCCCCAGGCGCAGGAACAGGCGCACCACCTCCCAAACCTCCCCGGCTGACGGACTCTGGCGTCCGGAAATTCCCTCGTGATCCATAAAAATAACCTCTTGTATTTTTAATGATATGGGCTATACTAACTCATTGTACGCTGATTGAGCCACAGGAATCAGCGACTATTTATGAATCAACGGAGATTCAGAAACGACTATGGACGAGATTTCCTTACAAGATAAAGAGTTTACCTCCGAGAGCGACAAGCCTCCCAGTATCAGACCGCTGCCGGTGCGACCATGGCGAGTGGCTGTTATTGCCAACCAGAAGGGGGAGACCTCGCTACCCGTAGATGGCCCAGCCGATGCCGGCGCGGAATTTGATAAAAAAGAGACGATCCAGGCCATTCAGGCCGCAATCGAAGCCGACGGCCACACCTCTATTTTTATCCCAGCCGATTCCAATTTACCTTATACACTTCGCGATGTCTATCCGGACATCTGCTTCAATATTTCCGAGGGTTTGGGTGGAGACGCGCGCGAAGCCCAGGTGCCTGCCCTTTTGGAGATGATGCACATCCCCTACACAGCCTCGCGCGTCCTGGCCAATGCCATCGCGTTGGACAAGACCATGACCAAGCGCGTCTGGCGCGACCATGGCCTGCCGATCGCCGCCTTCCAGGAATTCGTCAGCGGGAATGAGCCCCTCTCTGCCGAGCTGCGCTTCCCCATGTTCGTCAAGCCGGCTTGTGAAGGCACCGGCATGGGCATGGACGCCGGCGCTATCGTGGAGAACGAGACGGACCTGCGCACGCGTATCCATTGGGTAATTTCCAGCTATCGCGAGCCGGCCCTGGTGGAAGAGTACCTCCCCGGCCGGGAGTTCACCGTGGGCGTCCTGGGACGCGCCGGCGCCCACACCGCCTCGCTGCACCCCAATCTCTACGATGCGGACGGTTATCACCGCCTGCCCGTGCTCGAGGTGGATCACACCCACTCCATCACCCCTGGGGTCTACGGCCACGACGCCAAAAGCTTGAATTATGGTGAGCCGGGCGTGCCGGATTTCGTCTGCCCGGCCAAGATCTCTCCGCAACTGTCCCGCGAGCTGCAAGACCTCGCCAGGATGGCGCACGAAGCCATCGGCGCGGTGGACGTTTCCCGCGTGGATATCCGCATCAATGCTTACGGCCAGCCCTGTCTAATGGAGATCAACACCCTGCCGGGGCTGACTCCCGGCTTCAGCGACCTGGTAGTCATTTCAGCCGCCGACGGCTTGAGCTATTCGGAGCTGATCCAGGAGATCCTCTACCTGGGAGCCGCGCGCTTCGGCTTGCAGGTGCGCCCCAGCCTCAGCCGGGTGCAATCCCTCAACCTGGGCGCTCTCAATGCGTTGGTGCGGCCCACTGCCGCCTCGATGTTGTTCGAGTAACCCTGGAACTTGCTACCCCACCGGCCCCTTTTCACCCCTGAAGAGGGGTCTTTCGTTTTAAAGAGCTTTGCGGCTTTGCGTCTCTGCTCGAGGACGACCCCTAAAACAGGAACGGAAACAGCCCGGCCAGCAGCGGGTAGATCGCCGCCAGTCCCAGCCCGGCCACGACGCCCAGCAGCGCCCCGGCAGCCACGTCCAACACATAATGCACCCGCATGGCCACGCGCGCCAGGCTCACCAGCGGCGCCCAGATCGCCAGCAACACCCCAAACCAGGCCGGTCCCAATGCGACGGCCACCACCGCCAGCATGAAAGCCCGCGCGGCGTGCCCGGAAGGGAAAGAATGCGGATCGGTATTGCGGTAGATGGCGCCCCATTCCCCCTCGGGGCGGCGGCGGCGCACCAGAAACTTGATGGCCAGCACCAGCACCGCCAGACCTACCACGCCGCCCGCCATCAAAGCCGCGAGGCGGTGCCACGCGCCGGCGCCGAACAGCCACACCAATCCCAGCCCCACCATCCAGAACCACGAATTGCCCGAATGGGCGAAGAAGATCGCCAGCCGGCGCGCCAGGCTGGCGTTGTCACTCAGGTGCAGCCTGGCCGAAAGCCGCGCGTCCAGGTCGAGTAAAGCTCCCCAGTTCATACCGGCTGCCGTTTTGCCAGCTCCGCCCGCGCCATCTCGAGCTGGTGCGGCTTGTCCACGTCCATTCCAACCTGGGCGTACGGGCAGAGGATGGCCTTGCCGTGGATTCCCAACCGTCCGCTGACGGTCCTGGCCGCTTCGGCCAGGCTGATGCGATGCAACATCAAAAAGAAGAGCGTATCGTACCCCAGCAGGGAGGCTTGCTTCAACGGGTTCTTGCGCGCCTCGAGGATGCGATCCCACAACGGATCCTGGCTGTCGGCCAGGCTGGTGTGCAAGGCGTTCATGTCCCCGCCGCATACTTCCACGTCTTTCAAACGGATGTAGGTGCGGTTGGATCCCGGATAGGCCGCTTCCATCACCTCACGCGGAATCACGTTATAGTAGACCTGGTCGTCGCTGGCCTGCACCGTGCGGATCATCCAATCCACCATCTCGGTCGTCACGCAAGGGATGTCCGAGGAAGTCGCCAGCACCGCTCGCGGGGTAGGGTCCATCCTGGTCAGCTCGGCCAGCCCGCTGCGGGCATTATCGAACAGAGTGCCCGCATCGGCCAGGATGCTGACCGGCTTGTTGCACTCCAGGTCCGTGAACACCGGCAGGCCCACGATCACCACCCGTCCGACCAGCTCGGATGCGCTGAGCGCGTCCAGCAGCCACTGGATCATGGACTTGCCTGCCACGTCCAGCAGGGCTTTATATCCACCCTGGGTTTGCGCATACAGCGGGTCTTTAGGGCCGGGCTTTCCCCCGGCCGTGATCAGTACATCCATGGGATCAATTCAGCTCCTGTACTTGCGGTTCGAAATGCAGGCGCTCTAAGAGCTGCTCCAACTTCTCGAAATAATCCCCCGCGCGGGCGTAATCGACCGGCTGGGTACGTCCCGCCGCCGCGATGAGCGCCGCTTCCATCATATTGGTGCCGAACGAGCGCCCCTCCAAAACGGGTGTGGTAGTGACCAGGTATTTCACCCCTGCTTTTTGGAAACAGGCCACGTCGTCGGGCGTAGTCGTGTTGGTGACGATCACCTTGCCCGCCAGCCGCTCCGGCATATAGCGGTTGATATAGTGGCAATCGCCGGCGATGATCGTCGCCCACTGGAAATATTTCTCCCACTTGGGCGTGTGCTTTTCCTGCTGCTTGCCCGTCGGGTAGACCCATTTGAAAGGCAGCCGCCCGGCCACCGGCATCAAGCAGGCAGCCGCCCGCCGCAGCCCGCGCTCCGAATGCAGCGCAATGGGCAGTCCCAGGGTAAACATCATGTCCCCCAGGACGCATTCGTAGCCCGCGTCTATAAAGCCGCGCGTCACGCCCCACCGATCCACGGCCGTGACGATGAATACCTTCTTCTCGCGCACGTATTTTCCAATTTGAGCCTCGACCACGGCAGCCGCCCGGCGTTCCAGGGTCGTCTTTAGCCCGGTCCCATCGACCACCGGGGTATGCTGCACGTAACGGACGAGCGGGCGCGCTGAGTAGAGCGGATACCATGTACCGGCCACCATCAAGCCCAGGTCGGCGCCGCCTACCCCAAAGGCATCCACCTTGCCGTCCAGCTCTTGATACAGCCGGGCAGCTCTTTGCATGTCCCCATCCGTGCCGATGCGCTCGATTTCGAACAATTTCACCCAGCAGATCGAGTTCCACGGCTTTATCCCGCCTGGAAGAACCGATGCTGACGCTAATTGCTCTTTTCAATGAGATCCTCTTACGCCGGGAGTAGGTTGCGAGGAGTCAGTATACACCCAAGTAGATATTCTGAAAAGTTCAAAACTCGAGGGGGTGAATAGTTGAAATTCTGGTGATTTGCCGTATAATCAAGCATAACCTACGTCTCAAAGAGTGTAGGGTTTTGGGGAAGGGAGGAGAAGGCGGTGTACGATACACCACCGGCGCACGCTACTTCCCAATTCCATTCGTTTCGTTCAACCCAATAGTCCAAAGGAGGAGAAAGTGAAACGTAACACGCTGTTTACACTGGTGGCAGCAGTCATGATACTCAGCTTTGCGCTGAGTGCATGTGGTACTGCCGCCACCCCCACTGCCGCTCCGGTGCCGACAGAGGCCCCGACCCAGGCAGTAGCAGTCCCGCCCACGGCTGCTCCAACCGAAGCGATGCAGCCCACCACGGCTCCTGTTTCTAACTTCCAGCCTATGAGCGTCGTGGCCCCGGATTGCAATTACGGCACCGCTGACAACCCCGCCAAGTTGAAAGCCATCGAGGCCGTAGATCAGTACACGGTGAAGTTTACCCTGTGCGCGCCTGACCCAGACTTCGCCTCCAAGGTGGCCTTCTCGGTCTTCTCGATCACGAGCAAGGACTTCCTGGATCAGAACGGCGGCGACTCGGTCAAGATGAGCGACCAGCCTGACGGCACCGGCCCCTATATGCTCAAGGAATGGGTGCGCGGCGACCACATCACCTTCGTCGCCAATCCCAACTACTGGGGCACGCCCCCCAAGGCTCAGACCGTGGTCTTCAAGTGGGCCGAACAGCCTTCCCAGCGCCTGCTCGAGCTTCAGTCCGGCACCGCCGATGGCATCGACAATCCCGCTCCTGAAGATTTCCAGACCATCCAGAGCGACTCCAGCCTGACGCTGTATCCGCGCGGCCCGTTGAACATCTTCTACGTCGGCTTCAACGACACCATCAAGCCCTTCGACAATGAAGCCGTGCGCCAGGCCTTCGCCATGGCCATCAACAAGCAGCGCATCGTGGACAGCTTCTACCCGGGCGGCTCCATCGTCGCCGAACAATTCATGCCCCCGGGCATCGAGCCTGGCTACAACGCCAATTTCAAGGGAGCTACTTACGATCCCACCGCCGCCAAGGACGCCTTGACCAAGGCCGGCTTCGATTTCACCCAGGAAGTTCCGCTGTCCTACCGCAACGTTTCCCGCGCTTACCTGCCCAATCCTAAGCAGGTGGCTCAGGAGATCCAGGCCGAGCTGGCTCAGATCGGCGTGAAAGTCAAGCTCAACGAAATGGAATCGGCTGCTTTCATCGACTCGACCACCGCCGGCCAGAGCGCCTTCTACCTGCTGGGTTGGAACGCGGACTACCCCGGCGCCACCGACTTCTTTGACTATCACTTCGCCAACGCGAACAACAAGCAGTTCGGCACGCCCTTCCCCGACATCGTTTCCGAGATCCAGGCGGCAGCCCAATTGAGTGACCCGGCCGCCCGCCAGCAGCACTATGACAAGGTCAACGACCTGCTCAATCAGCACGTGCCCATGATCCCGGTGGCCTACGGCGCTTCGGCGACCGTCTTCAAGGCTGCCGTTCAGGGCGCGCACGCCAGCCCCTTGGGCAACGAAATCTTCTCAGTCATGACCCCCGCCTCCGGCGACCAGCTCGTCTTCGTGCAATCCGGCGAGCCGGCTGCTCTGTGGTGCAGTGACGAGGAAGACGGCGAGACCCTGCGCGCTTGCGAGCAGATGTACGACGCCTTGCTCTCCTACAAGGTGGGCGGCGTGGATGTCCAGGCCGGCCTGGCCGAAACCTGGTCGCCCAATGCTGACGCCACCGAATGGACCTTCAACCTGCGCCACGGTGTCAAGTTCTTCGACGGCAAGGAGCTGGACGCCAACGACGTAGTAGCCACCTACCAGGCTCTCTGGGACGCCTCCAGCCCGAACCACAAGGGCCGCACCGGCACCTTCGCCTACTTCGGCACGTTCTTTGGTGCGTTCCTCAACGCCAAGCAATAAGTTGACAGAGCATTTTCAGTTGAGTTGATAGTGAAGATGGGGCCCGCCAGCAGAGCGCTTCGCAAGCCCGGCGGCTGGCCCCATCTTCGTATTCTGGTTTGATAGAGTGTGAAATGTTACAGTTCATCGCCCGCAGATTGATTTTTCTCCTGCCAGTCATGCTCGGAATCATGCTGGTCACCTTTGCTATCGTCCGTCTGATCCCGGGCGATCCCTGCGTGGTCATGCTGGGTGAGCGCGCCACGCAAGCCACCTGCAATCAATTCAAGCAGCGCTACGGATTGAACGATAGCATCCCCATCCAGTTTGCGCGCTACGTCGACAACCTTATTCATGGAGATTTCGGCACTTCGATCAAGACCGGCCAGCCGGTCACCGAAGTGATCGCCCAGCGCCTGCCCATGACCATCGAGCTGGCCTTCTTCGCCATGATCTTTGCCACTACGATGGGCATCTTGCTTGGGGTGGTGTCTGCCATCCGCCGCAACAGTCCCACCGACGTAGGCACGATGATCGTGGCCAATATAGGCGTTTCCATGCCGGTCTTCTGGCTGGGAATGATGCTGGCCTACATTTTTGCCCTCCTCCTGAAGGGCACACCTTTCTTCATTCCGCCTTCGGGGCGGCTGTCGTCCACCTTCAGCCTCACCCCGCTGACCCAGGTCTGGCATCTCGACAATCCTTCGCCCCTGGTGGATTTCATGGTGCAATTCGTCTCGAATTCGGTCATCTTGCACAGCCTGATTACCGGCGACTTCGCCATGTTGAAAGACGGCCTCTGGCACCTGATCTTGCCCGCCGTGGCAGTCGGCACGATCCCCCTGGCGGTCATCGCCCGCATGACGCGCTCCAGCATGTTGGAAGTGCTCGGGCTGGATTATGTGCGTACTGCGCGCGCCAAGGGCTTGAAAGAGCGCCTGGTGTTGTCCAAGCACGCTTTCCGCAATGCGCTCATCCCCATCGTGACCATCATCGGCCTGGAGACGGGCGCTTTGCTCTCGGGCGCAGTGCTGACCGAGACGGTGTTTGCGTTGCCCGGGGTGGGCACGGCCCTGGTTCAGGGCATTCTGGCGCGCGATTATCCGGTGGTGCAGGGGTTTACACTGGTCATTGCGGTCATCTTTGTTCTGGTAAACCTGATCGTAGATCTTTCTTATGCTTACCTTGACCCTCGCATCCGATTGGATTAGTCCTCATGAGCGCTGAAGCACAAGTCCCGACCCTCAGCTCCGAATCGATTTACGAGCGGCAGTCCCCCACCGTCGAGGCGCTGCGCCGGCTGCTACGCCACCGCTCCGCCCAGGTGGGCATGGTTTTGCTCGGCCTCCTGATTCTGACGGCTATTTTTGCCCCCTTGATCGCACCTTACGATCCGACGGCTTCTTTGCAGACCGCCATCCGCCGCGCTCCCCCCTGCATCCATCTTTTGGGCTGCCCTGCCAATCAGGAACAGCACATCATGGGCGTGGATAGCAATTTCCGCGACCTGTTCTCCCGCGTCATCTTCGGCTCGCGCCTCTCCCTGCAGATCGGCCTCTCCACGATCACCTTCGCCATCCTCATCGGCGGCCTGCTGGGAGCCATTGCCGGCTACGTAGGCGGATGGATCGACAACGTCATCATGCGCGTCATGGACGTGCTCATGGCTTTTCCGAGCCTGCTGCTGGCCATCGCCATCGTCAGCGTGCTCGGGCCGGGCCTGATCAACGCCTTGCTGGCGATCGGATTCGTCTCCATCCCCATCTACGCCCGTCTCATCCGCGCCAGTATCCTCTCCATCAAGGAACTGGACTACGTCAGCGCCTCGCGCGCCCTGGGCGCCTCGCACCTGCGCCTGTTGTTCAGCCGCATCCTCCCCAACGCCCTCACCCCACTGATCGTGCGCGGCACCCTGGGAATCGCCACCGCCATTTTGGATGCCGCAGCCCTGTCCTTCCTGGGCCTGGGCGCCGAAGCCCCCACCCCGGAATGGGGCTTGATGCTGGGCGAAGAGCGCAACAGCGTATTCAATGCCCCCCATCTGGTCTTCTTTCCCGGCGTAGCGATCATGCTCACCGTGCTAGCCTTCAACCTGTTAGGAGACGGCCTGCGCGACGCCCTCGACCCCCGTCTGCGCGGCAAAGTTAGTTAACCTGGCCGTTCTTTTCCCCTCTCCCGCTGGGAGAGGGGCCAGGGGTGAAGGGAAAAGCCCTTCCTAGAAATAGCTGCGCAGATCCGCAAAGGTCGACAGCCTCAGCATGCGCCCCTCACCGGCCTCCTGAACCTCTTCGTGCTCGAGGCGCCAGGTGTGTGGATGCGGAATGAACACAGCGTTGAGCCCGGCAGCCAGCGCAGGATTGATGTCGGAGCGAGGGGAATTGCCGATCATCCACGTAAGCTTCGGATCGACCTGTAACTCGCGCACGATCTGCTGATAGGTAGCCACGTCTTTCTCTGGAACGATGAGCACCTGCCGGAAACGTTCCGCGATGCCCGATCGTTCGACCTTCAGCTTTTGTTCTTCGAGATCTCCCTTGGTCAGCAGCACCAGATCGTGGCGGGGGGATAAATAGTCCAGCGTGTCCTCAACTCCCTGCATGAGCTGCATGGGGTGCGCGCCAACGGCTTCTCCCAACCGGCGGACTTGCTCGACGTTCCCTCCAAGAGAGTCTTTCTCTGTCAGGCGGCGGTAGGTTTCGACCAGGCTCCGGGTGAAACTGGCCGATCCGTAGCCCATGCCCCTTTCCACCCCGTCCAGCACAGCTCGCACTTCCTCCCGAGAAAGGCGAGGGTGATCGAGCAGCGCGATAAAGGCGTCAATGGCTTGCTCGAAATAGATATTGTTTTCCCACAGGGTGTCGTCGGCGTCGATCAATAAATGGTATTGCATCGGGCGGCCTCTCCTTCGTGTTTATCTTTCCGTCTCATTTCTCCGCCAACACCGTCTTTCCTCGCAAAGCCTGGTAAGCGCCCGTAGTCGGCGGGGGCAGCGTACACAGCACAAACCCGTCCGCTGGCTTATTCATACCTCCCGAGGGCCTTCCCTGTCAAGGGGAAGAATAGCGCGCCTCCCCTGCGTCCCCCTCGAGACGCCGGCCTTGAGATCGCTACGCCCTGGCGCTGTGCGTGCCTTTGGGGCAAAGGACACCCAGGGCTCGCGCCGCTCTGCGTACCCGCCGCCTTGCGCGCCCTATGGGCGAGGGTAATGACACAAACTGCCAGGAGAAACCGAAGGTTGGTAGATTCCCGTCCAGCCCAACCCGTGTATAATGTCTCTGAGAGAAAGCAGCCCCTTCCCCCAGGAGCGACACATGCATCCATCCCCTTTGCGCCGCCTCTTTGCCTTTCTGGTTTTCATCCTGCTGGTTTCGCTGGCCTGTAGCCTGCCCTTCGCGGGCAGCACGCCTACTCCGCTTCCCGCCACCGCCACTGTTCCGCCTGCCCCCACTCCCACGCAGGTGCCCCTGCCGCCCGCCCTGATCGAGGCCGATCCACCCGCGAACAGCCAGTTGCCCCCCAAAGGCCCCCTGACTCTCGTCTTCAACCAGGCCATGGATCGCGGCTCGGTGGAGAACGCCTTGAAAGGCCAGCCTACCCTCTCCGGGCGCATCGTCTGGCAAGACGACGCCACCCTCACCTTCACCCCCGACCAACCCTTTCCCGCCGGAACGCAGCTCTCCATCTCCCTGGAGCAGACCGCCCGCGCGAAGAATGGCCTGGCCTTGAACGCCCCCATCTCGCTGAGCTATACCACGGCCGGCCCTCTGCGCCTGCTCGAATCCCTGCCCAAGGACGGGGCCGATCTCGTCGATCCGTCTTCCGCCGTGGTAGCTTCCTTCGACCAGGCCGTGGTTGCCCTGGGCGCCGACCCGTCCGGCCAGCCGCAAGCCTTCACCCTCGATCCGCCGGCCCAGGGTCGCGGCGAGTGGATCAACACCAGCACCTATATCTTCTACCCCAACCCGCCTTTATCGGGTGGAAAGACCTACGCGGTGCGCCTCGATCCGGGGCTGACCAGCGTGGCCGGCACACCCCTGGACAGCTCCGCCTCCGGCAGTTGGAGCTTCAATACCGCCCTGCCGCGCGTGGTTTCCGTGCAGCCGGAGACGGAAAAGCCGCTGCCGTTGGACGCCCCCCTGGTCGTCAGCTTTAACCAGCCCATGCAGCCTGCCAGCGTGGAGGCCGGTTTCTCCTTCCAAGCGGGAGGAGCCGCCACTCCCGGCACCTTCGACTGGAACGCGGATTACACCAGCCTGACTTTCAAGCCCGCCCAGCTCCTGGCGCGCAACACCTCCTACACGTTGAGCCTGGCACAAGGCGTTCAATCCCAGGGCGGCACGCCTCTGGCGGAAGCTTACCTCGCCCAGTTGATTTCCACACCCGACCTGGCTATTGCCTCCTCGCAGCCCGCCGAAGGCAGTGTGAT
Organism: uncultured Chloroflexia bacterium; assembly: GCA_963702935.1. Taxonomy (GTDB): domain Bacteria; phylum Chloroflexota; class Anaerolineae; order Anaerolineales; family Anaerolineaceae; genus DAOTWA01. The sequence continues at coordinate 3,108,198 of OY969772.1, read as the reverse complement.
CGAGAATTTCACCGGCTACGAAAACCTGACCCTGAACTTCACCGCTCCTCTCCAAACCACCGATTTTCAGGGCCTGGTGAGCCTGGAGCCTTCCGTCTCTCAGCTCGATACCTATCTGAACGAGGATAAGACCACTCTGTACGTCTATGGGTATTTCCAGCCCAACACCGCTTACACCCTGACCCTCTCTCAGACGGTCACCGACGCCTGGGGACAGAGCCTTTCCGCGCCTTACACCCTGCACTTCCGCACGCCACGGGCTTCTCCCAACCTGACGATTACTTCGGCCTCGACCAACAGCGGAGTCGTCTTCTTCACCCCGCAGGACAGCAGCCTTCCCGCCCAATTGACCAATTTACAGAGCGTGAATGTGGCCAGAGGCGCGCTCCCCCTGAACGACTTCATCGCCTTGCTCGGCTCGAACGGCTATAACCTGCGCCAGAATTACACGCCTTCCGGCTTGCAGACCTGGAAGCAGTCCTTCGATCTGCCCGCCGACCGTTCTCAGACGGTGAGCCTCGATCTTTCTCCTGACGGGAAGCCCTTATCCTCCGGTCTGTACTACTTCACCTTCCGCTCCCCGCAGCTTCCCCAGGATGCCTACGGGCAGCAGTCGCCCGTCCTGTCGGTGGTCAGCTCGCTCAACCTGACCTTCAAGCACAGCGCCACGGACGCCCTGGTGTGGGCCGTCCATCTCAGCGACGATTTACCTGCCGCCGATGTGGACGTAAAGATCTACGCTGAAAGCGGACAGATCCTCGCCCAGGGCCGCACCGACGCCCAGGGATTGTTCCATGCGGACCTTCCCGCTCAACAGGACCCCTACGCCAGCTTCTTCGCCGTTGCCGGCCAGCCGGGCAGTGCGGACTTCGGCGTCTCGGGCTCCACCTGGAGCGCCGGGATCAACGGCTGGGATTTCGGCCTATCCACCGACTCCGGCACTCCCGCCACCCAGGCTTACATCTACACCGACTGCCCCATCTATCGCCCCGGCCAAACGGTGTATTTCCGGGCCGTGATCCGCCAGGCCGGCAACGGGCGCTATAAGCTCCCCGATCTGTCTCAAGTGACGGCAGATCTCTACAGCGAAGTGAATGCCGACGGGAAGTCGTCCCTGCTGGACAGCCTCGCGCTCACCCTTTCTCCTTACGGAAGCGTGCACGGCCAGTTCACCCTGCCGGTGGACGCCAGCCCGGGGGCCTATCGCCTGAGCCTGCCGCAAATAGACTTCGCCGACCAGTTCATTCAGGTCGCCGAATACCAAAAGCCAGAGATCGACCTGCAGGTCAGCCTCAGCCCCCAGGAGGTGCTGCAAGGCGCCGCTTTGCAGGCCAAAGTCCAGGCCAGCTACTTCTTTGGCGCACCCGCCGGCAACCTGCCCGTCCAGTGGACGTTGTCGCAAGCCTCGGATGCCTTTACCCTGCCGGATGCCGTAGTGGGGGTGTTGGATACGGGCTGGATGACGCCTGGCCTGGCGAGCTTCAATCCATCTGGCCTGGGCGTCGTCATCGGCCAGGGCAGCACGAAGACGGCTGCGGATGGCAGTCTTTCGCTGGATTTGGCGGCTCCTAAAGACCTCGCCTCCACTCAAAGCCTGACCCTGGAAGTGACCATCAACGACCAAAGCGGGCAGCCGGTCAGCGCGCGCGCCAGCGTGCGCGTCCACCCCGCCAGCTTTTACATCGGCCTGCGCCCGGATAGCTGGAACGACCAGGCCGGACAGGCGCTCGGCTTCGGCGTTCAGGGGGTAGACTGGAACGGCCAGCCTTCCGGGGGAGGATCTTTGAAGGCTGAATTCCAAAAGGTCACCTGGGTGCAGGATCAATCGGCTTCGCCCCTGGGGCTGCCTACTTATACCCAACAGACCACCCTGGTGGCCAGCACGGACTTCCAAACCGACGCGGAGGGCAAAGCCCGCCTGTCCTTCACCCCTCCCGACCCCGGCACCTACCTGCTGGATGTAAGCGGCGGCGGCGCGCGCAGCCAGGTGCTCTTGTGGGTGGGCGGCAGTGGAGAAGCCGTGTGGCCCAACCTCCCCGACCAGCACATCCATCTCACCGCCGACGCCGCCAGCTATACGCCGGGTCAATCCGCGCGCATCTTCATCCCCAATCCCCTGGGAAAGCCGGCGCCGGCCCTGGTGAGCGTGGAGCGCGGGCGTATCCTGCGCACCCAGGTGCTCACCCTGGAGCCGAACGGCTCCGACCTCACCCTGCCGCTCGGCGCAGACGACGCCCCCAACGTGTACGTCTCCGTTACCCTGTTGGGCGCCCGCGCGGACGGCAAGCCCGATTTCCGCCAGGGGTATCTCAACCTGGACGTGAAGCCCCTGGAACAAACCCTTACGGTAAAGCTGCTGGGCCAGCCCCAGCGCGCCGCGCCGGGGGACAAGGTCACCTTCACCCTGCAAGTCACCGATTCTGCCGAACAGCCGGTGCAGGGTGAATTCTCCCTGGCCGTCGTGGACCGCGCTTTGCTGGCGCTGGCCGACCCCAACGCCCCGGACATCTTGACGGAATACTACGGGACGCAACCCCTGGGCGTGCAGACCGCTTTGGACCTGGTCGCCTATAGCTCCCGCAGCACGCCCCAACTGCCGGGCGTAGGTGGAGGAGGAGGCGGCCCCGGTCCGCAAGAGAGCGTGCGCCAGAACTTCCCCGACACCGCCTATTGGAATGCTTCCATCGTCACCGGCGCGGATGGCACCGCCCAGGTGAGCTTCGACCTGCCCGATAATCTCACCACCTGGCAGGCCGATCTGCGCGGCCTGACCGCCGACACGCGCGTGGGCCAGGCCGCCGTCCAGGTGGTCGCCAGCAAGGACTTGCTCATCCGCCCGGAAACGCCGCTCTTCCTGGTCGCCGGCGACCACGTGGAGCTGGCGGCTATCGCCCAAAATAATACCCAAACCGATCTGGATACCCAGGTGTCTCTGACCGCCGTCGGATTCGCGCTGGACGATCCCGGCCAGGCCGTCCAACCCGTGAGCGTCCCCGCCGGGGGCCAGGTGCGCATCACCTGGTGGGGCACCGCCCAGAGCGGGGCCAACGCCGACCTGGTCTTTTCTGTCCGCGCCAGCGCGAACGGCGTCGCCTTGCAGGATTTTGCCCGTCCCGACCAGGGCACCCTGCCCATCTTGAAATACACTTCCCCTCAGACCTATTCCACCTCCGGGGTGCTGGGCCAGGCCGGCCAGCAGATCGAGGGCATCAGCCTGCCGCACTCGTTCCAGCCCACGGACGGCGAGCTACGCGTGGAAATGGTGCCTTCCCTGGCAGCCGTCCTCACCAGCGGCCTGAGCGCCCTGGAAAATTCGCCTTACCAGGGCACCGAGCAGACCCTTTCCCGCTTCCTGCCGAACCTGGAGACCTACCAGGCGCTCACCGGCCTGGGAATCAATTCCCCGGCCCTCAAAGATCGCCTGGATCGCACCCTGGCCAGCGGCGTCCAACAGCTCCTCTCCCAGCAGAACACCGACGGCGGCTGGGGTTGGTACCCGGGCAGCCAGAGCGACGCTTACATCAGCGCTTACGTCCTGCTGGGCCTCAGCCGGGCCCAGACCGCCGGCCTCCAGGTGGACAGCCAGGCCATTTCCGCGGCGGCCGATTACCTCCGCGCCGGGCTGGGCACGCCGGGAGCGTCCTCCCAAACCTGGGAGCTGGACCGCATGGCCTTTAGCCTCTTCGCCCTCGAAGAAGCCGGCGCCGGCGACCCCGGCGCTGCCGCGCAGGTCTACACGCTGCGCGACCAGCTCAACCCCTGGGCCAAAGCCCTTCTGGCCCTCACCCTGGGCAGCCCCTCCGCGCAGAGCAGTGAGAGCCAGACCTTGATCTCCGATTTGGAAAGCAGCGCGCTGCGCACCGCCACCGGCGCCCATTGGGAAGGCAACGCCTCGGACGGGGCCAACCCGGAGACGCCCGTGTTCACCACCGCCGTGACCCTGTACGCCCTGGCCCAGGAGGACCCGGCCTCGCCCCTCATTCCTATGGCCGTGCAATATGTCATGGATCACCGCAACGCGGACGCCGCCTGGTCTTCGACTTACGAAAGCGCCTGGGTGTTGATGGCCCTGACCGCCTCCCTGAAGGGCACCGGCGACCTGCAAGCCAGCTACACTTTTTCCGCCACGCTCAACGGCTCGCCCCTGGCCGGCGGCCAGGCCGGTGGAGCGGATACGCTCACCGCCGTGAACGCCGTCACCCCCATACAGGCCTTACGCAGCGACGCCCCTAACGCGCTGCTCATCTCGCGCGGCGCAGGCGACGGGCGCCTGTACTATCGCGCCGATCTCACCGTCGACCGGCCGGCCGAGACTGCCCCGGCCCTGGACGCGGGTTTCAGTCTGAGCCGCGCCTATTACGCAGCCGGGGAAGATTGCCGGGCCAGCGCCTGCACCCCCATCACGCAAGCCAGCCTGGGCAGCCCGGCCCAACCCAACCTGGTCACCGTGCGCCTGACCCTCAACGTTCCTCACGATGCCTATTACGTTCAAGTGGAAGATTACATCCCGGCCGGGGCGCAGATATTGGACACCAGCCTCAAGACCAGCCAGCAGGCCAACCCTGAGGCCGCTCTCCAATACGATCCGCGCAATCCCTTTGGGGCGGGCTGGGGCTGGTGGCTCTTCAACCAGGCCCACATCTTCGACGACCACATTGCCTGGACGGCGCAATATCTCCCGGCGGGCACCTACGAGCTGGCTTACACGCTGATTCCCCAACAGGCCGGCGAATTCCGCCTGTTGCCCGCGCGCGCCTGGGAAACCTACTTCCCCGAAGTGCAGGGCGCCAGCGCCGGCAGCTTGTTCGCTATCAAGAGGTAGAGCGGGTTTCTAACCCCCGCTTGTTTTTGGAATACTGCCGCTTGTTCCCCAAAGGGCTTAGCGGCTTTGCGCCTTTGCGTGAGGCCGGGTAAGAAAAAGGCGGCTTTGGAAAGCCGCCCTACATTTTCATTCCAGGAACAACCTCACTGCTTGTTCCCCAAAGGGCTTTGCGTCTCTGCGTGAGATCAGGACAAGAAAAAAGGCGGCTTTGGAAAGCCGCCCTACATTTTTGGAAATAGTTTCCTTACCCCAGGAACATCCCCACCACCACCAGCGCCGAAAAGAGCAGGCCAACGCTCAGCCCGGCAATCTGGATATCACGCTGTCCGCGCGAATCCACCAGGTGGAGGCTGGGGTACAGCCCCTCCACGTTCCAGATCGGCCCAGCAAACCAGGCGAACAGGGTTCCCCCGATCAGGCCTCCCAGGTGGCCCCAATTATCGATCACCGAGGCGGCCCCAATGATGTTGGGGGCCAATCCAATCACGAAGTTCAAGGCCGCGAAGAAGAGCACGTTGCCAATGGCGGCCCGGTAACGGTTGCCGAAGAATTTCCGGTTGTGGTAGATGAACACCCCTTCCGCGCCTAACAGACCAAAGATGGCCGTCGAAGCCCCCAGGGAAGCGGCCGGTGAAAACAGGAAGGAGAACACGTTGCCGGCAAAGCCTCCCAGGAAGTACAGGACGAGAAAACGGGTGTGCCCGTAGTACGGTTCCACGCCCTTCCCGAGCACGTAAAGCGCGTACATATTGAAGAGCAGGTGCAGGATAGAGGCTGGGTCGTGCAGAAAGACCGGGGTGATTAACCGCCAGATTTGCCCGGCCCGAATAGCCGCGTCGATCTTGACCCCAAATACCACGGGCAGGTCGACGCCCAGCACGTTTTGGGTTAGCTCCTCCAATACGTAGATCGCCGAGGTGATCCCGATCAGCCAATAAGTCGCCAGCGGCTTGATATACGGCAACCTGACCGCTACACTCGAGGACTGGCCGGCGGCAGGGTTTCCCCCGGGAGGCGGCGGGGTGCCGCCAGGGTATGAATTCATAAGGATACCTTTCTAGGGTGCACGCGGCGATGCTCTGTGCGCAAGATGGCCACGATTGCATCCACGGCGTCATCCAGCCGGTTGTGTGGGTTAGCCACCAGGTAATCGAATTCGGGCAAGCGCGTCAATTCTGTGCGCGCCTTCTCCAATCGCTCGCGCAGTTTTTCGGGCGATTCCTGGCTGCGCCGGCTGCGGATGCGGTTCTTCAGGTCTTCTTCATCCTCGGGCGCCAGGAACACCAGGATGGCGTCGGGGAACAGCTTCCGAACGGTAGCCGCTCCTTGCACGTCCAGGCGCATGATCACGTCTTTGTCACTGGCGAAGGCGTCGATCACCTGCTGCTTGGGGATGCCCTTATATTCCCCGTAAACCCAGGCGTGCTCGATCAATTCGTCCTTCTCGATCATCGTCTTGAACTGCTCGGTCGAAACGAAGAAGTAATCCACCCCATCCACTTCATTTTGCCTGGGCGGACGGTCGGTGGCCGTGACCACCACGTAGAGGTCCAGGGCCCGTTTTTTCAGCCCCTGGAGGACAGCGTCTTTACCCACGCCGGAAGGGCCGGAAATGACCAGCAGCAAAGGCTCAGTGTGGAAGAGGTCTGGAGTGTAAGCATCGCGGATCATAAGAATATCTGTCCTGAGACAAAATTGGATTAAAAACTTAGCTGGGCCTGATTATAATGGATAAGCGATGATTAATCATGATGGAGGTACAAAATGCCCGCTTACGAATTCCGTTGCCTGAGCTGCCGTCGCCGCTTTGACGTTTTCCTTTCATACAGTGAGTACGGGAAGAATGCGGTGGAATGTCCCCACTGCCACAGCACTCAGGTGCAACGCCGCATCGGAAGAGTCCGTTTTGCGCGCTCCGAAGAAAGCCGCCTGGAAAGCATGGCCGATCCCAGCCGGCTGGCCGGCCTGGAAGACGATCCCAAGTCATTAGGTCGCATGATGCGCGATATGAGCTCTCAGATGGGCGAGGATATGGGTCCCGAGTTCGACGAGGTCGTCGGGCGGCTGGAGGCCGGCCAAAGCCCCGACGAGATCGAGAAAGAGGTCCCCGACCTGGGCGCCGGGGATGGGGGGGATGCCGGCGGTATGGGCGGCATGGGAGAGGATATGTTCTAGGCGCCGGCGCTCCGGGTGGGTCAGGCGAGCGCCTATTTCAGCGCCGCCTGAAGCTGGCTAAAGGACGTTACCCAGGAGATGCGGTTGAGGAAGTCCGCCAGCGAGCGGCTGTTCTGGCGCAGCTCACGCACCGCAGCGCCAACCGGGTCGGCGCCGGCCGCCCCCTGGGGAACGTCGGCATAGGCCCCGTAGAAGGCGAAGTAAGCCTGGTTGAGCTTGCGAATCAAGTAGCCGTGATTCCAAAAGACCTGGCGCTGGGCTTCCATATAAGCCTCGGCCTGTTGGATGTGGCCGTCCGCCAGCAGCTTGTCCACCGTCACGCGCGTCAGGTGCATCTCGGCGTTGAAGTCGAAGGTGGGGGCCGCCGGTTGCCCCGCCGGAGCGGAAGCCGTCCCTGTGGAGCTCGAGGGCGGCGGCACCAGCTCAGGATAGTAGCGCTCCAACACCTTCATCCCCACTTCTTTCCCCGAAATCGAGGCGGTGGTCTCGTTCATCGTGCGCAGCGCCGGCGAAACCTCGTAGCTCACTCCCAAGGGGCGCAGGGTAAGGAAGTTATGCGTCCACTCGTGGGCAATCGTCTCCAGCAGGTAGGGCAAATCGCTGGTCTGCATCACCATGGTGGGGTAGATGCCAATTCCGCCTACCGGCACCACCAGCGCAGACACGTCCAACCCCCTGGCCACGCTATCCTCCAGACTAACCCGCTGTTCGATGGTCAGATCCGTCTGCAAGGAGATATCCTCTTCCTCGCGGATGACGTCCCGCGGGGAGACGATCAGGGCGTACGGCAAGGGCGTGACGTGATAGAGCACAGGCGGCACGGGCTGCCCGCCGAGGGTGAGGCCCTCTTCGGCCAGCACCGAGGCCACCTGGGCCTGCAAGATCGTTTCTACGCTGGGCGAGATTTGATCCAGGCGCTCGCTCAGACGCGCCAGCTCCTGGCGCAAGCCGGCAGACGCTGACTGTGGATCCTGGAGGTTGGGAGTGGCGTAGACGGTATTGATCTGCTCGTTGAGCTGGCTGATCTGCTGAACCAACTGAACGTACTCGATGACGAGCTGGTGCTGCTGGCTTTGCGAGAGATAGCTGGCCGTTCCCAGGGCCGCCTGGCTTAGCTTGAGCATCAAAGCGTTCGCCGTCCAGCCAATGAAATTGAACTCCTCATTGCGCGTGTAATAACGCACCCGGGCGGTCTGGTCCGCCGGCAGGAAGCTGCTGCGCCCCAGCAGCAAGGCGCAAATCAGCAGGGCGACCAGGTTCTCAAGCCCCAGTTTGATCTTCATTCGTAAACGCCGCTCGTGGTTTTCGTCGCACGCCCTTTTCCATCCAGAATCCATTTCAAGATCGCCCCAAAATTATACTTCAGCGGCCCCAAAGCCTGGCTTAGGTGATTATTAACAATTTGTAAGATCCGCCCGATGGGTATTTCAGTTTTCTTAATTTTCGATTAGAATTTATGACCGATCGGAACAAGGCCGCCTCTTTCTGGCGTGCCCGATGTTCCGCTCCTACTGGAGGGTTAAAATAATGAAGAAAAAAACGATTATTCTCGTGGTTATCGTGGCGCTTATGGCAGTCGGCGGCTTTTTTGTTTACCGACAGATCCAGAATGCCCAGGCTGTTGCCGCGTCCCTTTTCCAGACCGACACCGTGGCGCGCGGCTCGCTGGTGGCGACCGTCGGCGCCACCGGCACGGTGCGCGCCAACCAGACCACCCTGCTGACCTGGCAGACCACCGGCACGCTCGCCTCTGTGGACGTTAATCTGGGCGACCGCGTCAGTAAGGGCCAGTTGTTGGCGCGGCTGGACAAATCTTCTCTGCCTCAAAACGTCATCCTGGCCGAGGCCGATCTGGTCACCGCGCAACGCAACCTGGATAATCTCAAAAGCTCCTCCAGCGCCATCGCTCAGGCCCAGCAGAACATGGCTCAGGCGCAGAAAGCTGTGGACGACGCCCAGACGAAATACGAAGGTCTGGCCTACCCGCGCGGAGACCAAACCGACATCGATAACGCCCAGTCCAACTACGACCTGGCCGTGAATCGCCTGGCCCAGGCCCAATCCACTTACGAGCGGGTCGCCAATTATCCCGATGGTAACGTCATCAAAACCGCGTCCCTCAACAGCCTGACCGCCGCTCAGATCGCCCGCGACCAGGCCCTGGCCAATCTGAACTGGATCAAGGGCAAGCCCACCAGCCAGGACATCAGCATCGCCGCCGGCAACCTGGCGGTAGCCAAAGCCCAGCTCCAGGACGCCCAGCGTGAATGGGACCGCCTCAAGAACGGCCCGGATCCCCAGGACGTAGCGGCGGCTCAGGCGCGCGTGGACGCTATTCAGGCCACCCTCAATCTGGATAGTATCGTTGCGCCCTTCGACGCCACCGTCACTGAAATCGACCTCAAGCCCGGGGACCAGGTTGGTCCAGGCACGGTGATGTTCCGCCTGGATGACCTCGCCCACCTGCTGGTGGATGTACAGGTCTCCGAAATCGATATCAACAACATCAAGCCGGGCCAGGACGTCAGCTTGACCTTCGACGCCATCAACGGCAAGGAATACTCCGGCAAGGTTACCCAGGTAGCCAACGTTGGCTCAGCCAGCCAGGGGACGGTGAACTTCACGGTAACCGTCGAGCTGCTCAACCCCGACCAGGAAGTACGCCCCGCCATGACCGCAGCCGTCAATATGGTAGTCAACCAGATCAACGATGCCCTCCTGGTGCCGAATCGCGCCGTGCGCATCAAGAATAACCAGCGCGTCGTCTACATCCTGCGCGGCGGCCAATCTGTCGCCGCCAACGTCGAATTGGGCGCCTCCTCCGATACGATGAGCGAAGTGCTCTCCGGGGACGTGCAAGCCGGCGATACGATCATCCTTAACCCGCCGGCTGAAATACAGCCCGGCAGCGGTGGCATCATCATGCAGGGGCAGGGAGGGGGGTAAGCCCATGGAGGATTGGGTCATCACCGCGGAAAACCTGACCAAGGTCTACCGCATGGGCGAGGTGTTGGTGGAGGCGCTGCGAGGCGTGTCCCTGCGCATTCACCGCGGCGAGATCGTCTCGATCATGGGGCCCTCCGGCTCGGGCAAGTCCACCCTGATGAACATCCTCGGCTGTCTGGACCGCCCCACCGATGGAGAATATGTCCTGGATGGCGAGCTCGTTTCCAAACTTAACGGCGACCAGCTCGCCGTCATCCGCAACCGCAAGGTGGGGTTCGTCTTCCAGAGCTTCAACCTGCTGCCGCGCGCGTCTGCCCTGGCGAATGTAGAGCTTCCTTTGCGCTACGCCGGCGTAAGCAAAGACCGCCACCAGCACGCCCTCGAGGCGCTGGAATCGGTCGGCCTGGCCGACCGCGTAAATCACCGCCCCAAAGAGCTTTCGGGCGGGCAGCAACAGCGCGTGGCCATCGCGCGGGCCCTGGTCAATAACCCGGCCATCATCATGGCCGACGAGCCTACCGGCAACCTGGACTCGAAATCAGGCAAAGAGATCATGGAGCTAATCCTTACGTTGAACCGCGAACGCGGGACGACCATCATTATTGTTACCCACGACCCGGGCATCGCCGCTCAAACCCAGCGTGTGATCCGGTTGCGGGATGGATTGGTGGAGGCGCAGGTATGAACATCGGACAGGGAATCATCGAGGCCATGCAAAGCCTCGTTTCGAACAAGCTTCGCTCCGGATTGACCATCCTGGGCATCGTTATTGGGGTAGCCGCGGTGATCGCCATGTTGGCGGTGGGCCAGGGCGCTCAAAATGCCATTACCGGCTCGATCTCTGGCATCGGCACCAACCTGTTGTTTGTCTTTAGTGGAAATATGCAACAGACTGTGCACAACGTCCAGCCCCTCACCCTACAAGACGCGCAAGCTATCGCCGACCCCTTTCAGGCGCCCTCGGTAGACGCAGTCGCGCCCATCATCCAGGGCAACGGAACGGCTACCTTCGGCGGCGAGACCACCACGACTCAAATCACCGGCATCACCCCCGCCTACCAGACCGTGCGCAATTACACCCTGACCGAGGGAAGCTTCATCACCGATGAAAACCTGTTGGGGCGCGCCTCCGTCGCCGTGATCGGATCCCAGGTGGCCGATAAGCTCTTCAACCGCCGCGAAGGGTTGGTCGGCGAGACCATTCGCATCGAGGGCCAGCCTTTCCGCATTCTCGGCGTCCTGGCTCCCAAGGGCGGCGGCTCTTTCGGCAGCGAGGATAACGTCACCCTGGTGCCCATGACCACTGCCCAGGGCCGTCTGCTGCGCCGCTCCAGCAATCAGGTGGACATCATTTTCGTCCAGGCTTCCAGCTCCAGCGACGTCACTCAGGCTTCCGATGAGATTTCCCAGGTGCTGCGCACCCGCCATCGCACCAAGTTGGGTCTGGATGATTTCACCGTCTTCTCCCAGCAAGATTTCGTCTCCACGGCTTCCACCATCACCGGCGTGCTCACCATCTTCCTGGGCGGCATCGCGGCCATTTCCTTGCTGGTGGGCGGCATCGGCATCATGAACATCATGCTGGTCTCGGTTACCGAGCGCACCCGCGAGATCGGCTTGCGCAAAGCTTTAGGGGCCCGCAAGCGCGACATCCTCATCCAGTTCCTGACCGAATCGTCCTTGCTTAGCCTGTTCGGAGGCATCGTAGGCATTGGCTTCGGTTGGCTGATCGCCTTCGTCGTAGGGCGCATCGCCGCCGCCAGCAACACGCCTATCAACCCCACCGTCGGTTTGCAAGCTATTCTCCTGGCCACCCTCTTCTCCACTGCGGTGGGGCTGTTCTTCGGCGCTTACCCCGCCAACCGCGCCGCCAGCCTGGAGCCGGTCGAGGCCCTGCGCTACGAGTAAGCGCATCCATCCCTCAGGAGCCAGCATAATTTTAGTAGGGGCGCAGCGTGGCTGCGCCCCTACCTCTTTCCCAGGTCACTTCCCCGATCCACCGCAGGTAATCCACCCAGCCGGCCGCCACAGGCAGGACCGGGATTTCTGGCCCATTGAATTTGATTTTCGTGGGCTTTTTTGTCTATAATTAACCCAAGTTGCCACCTTCCACACAAGCCCGGTCATGCTGAACGAAGTGATCGCGCTAGCATCCCCTTGGGGAAGCATGACAAGGTAGCAACTTGGGTTAAGTAGACGTTAGCCTATCCCGAAGTAGATCTTGAGCGTCTTATCCTTGTCAGGTTTACCGGTAGTAAGGAGGGAGAAATGAAGATCGGTCTGGCTTTATCCGGTGGAGGCTTTCGCGCCTCCGTTTTCCACCTGGGCGTCCTGGCGCGCCTGGCAGAAAGCCACCGCCTGGAAGAAGTGGCTTTCCTTTCCACGGTCTCCGGCGGCAGCCTGTGCGCCGGCCTGGTGTACACCGTCAACGGCCTGGACTGGCCGTCCGGCGAGGAGTTCCTGGCCAAAGTCCTGCCGCGCTGCCACGAGCTGTTCATCACCCAGGACTTGCAGCGCGACCTGATCTGGAACACCCTCCTGGCTCCCTGGCGCTTCTTCGAGACACACGCCAGCGAGCTTTCGAGGCTGATCCGCGAGCGTTGGGGCGTCACGGCTGCCCTCAGCGACCTGCCCGAAAGTCCCCGTTGGATGATCAACGCCACATGCTACGAGACCGGCAAGAACTGGCGCTTCGAGCGCTTCCGCATGGGAGATTATGCCTTCGGCTATTCCTACGATACGCACCTGCCCCTGAGCGACGCGATGGCCTCCTCCGCCGGTTTCCCGGGCCTGATCGGGCCGCTCACCCTCGCCACCCAACCCTTCAAGTGGTTCCAGTATACCGACGAGCCGAAAGAGGCCGGCGACCCGGCCGCCATAGCCGCCCGCAAGACCGAGGCGATCCAGCCCGCCTTCCCCACCCTGCACCTGTGGGACGGCGGCGTATACGACAATCATGGCCTGGAAGGGCTGGCAGATTTCATCAAGGGTTGGAAGCAGGATATCCAATTCCTCATCGTGAGCGATGGGGCCGGGCGCTCGAAGCCGGAGAGCTACCAGGCCGGCGCCAAGGCGCTCATGCGCCTGGCCACCGGCATCATGATGGATCAGGTGCGCTCGCTGCGCGCGCGGGCCATCCTGGAGCGCATCATCAACCACCAGGACCCCGGCGGGTTCCTGCAGATCGGCAAGACCTGCGCTTACACCCTCAGCGAGGCCGGCCGTGAAGCCGAGGCTTCCGCCCTGGCGCCCGGCTGCCTGAGCGCAGCGGACGCGCAGCGCGCCGAAACCTTCCCCACCGTCATCCGGCGTCTAACCCAGCCGGAGTTCGAGCTGCTCTTCCGCCACGGCTTCGAGGTGGCCGATTATACCCTGTACGCTTATCACCCGCAGGAATTCAGCTACATCGGTTACAACAAATCCCGCAGTCGGGAAATCGTTCGCTAGCCATTTCGAGGATACCCTCGTAGAGATTTGAGGTAAAATAGAGCGGGGGGGATAGTGGATGATCCCTCAGTGTTGTATCATTTCTTATTAAGCAAAAGGAGATCTCAGATGTCTGCTTGGAAAATCCTGCTCACCGACGGCCTGGAAGAAAACGGGCAAACCATTCTGCGGGAATCCGCTCAAGTAGATGACCGTACAGGCATCTCTGCCGACGAGCTGCTTAAAATTGTGGGGGAATATGAGGCTCTCATCGTGCGCGGCCGCACCAAAGTCACCCCGGCGGTTTTCGCAGCGGCGTCGAAGCTGAAAGCTGTGGGCCGTGCGGGTGTCGGCGTAGACAACATCGATCTGTCTTCCGCTCGCGAGCACGGTGTAACCGTGGTCAATTCGCCCCTGGCCACCACGCTTTCCGTGGCGGAATTGACCTTCGGCATGATGCTTTCCCTCGTGCGCGAGATTGCCCGCGCCGACGCCAGCATGAAGGCCGGAAAATGGCTCAAGAAAGAGTTTGAAGGCGGCGAATTATACGGCAAGACCCTGGGCGTCATCGGTTTTGGGCGCATCGGCGCGGCGGTGGGCGTGCGCGCGGCTGCGTTTGGGATGAACGTCATCGGCTACGATCCGCTTCTCCCGGCTGACGTCATCCGCGAAAGAGGGGCCGATGCCGTCGACCTCGACGAGCTGTACGCCCGCGCGGACATGATCTCCTTGCACGTGCCGTTGACCAGCGAGACCCGCGGTATTTTGGGGAGCGCTGCCTTCGCCAAGATGAAGGCCGGCGTGCGCATCGTGTGCGCCGCTCGAGGCGGCGTCATCGATGAGGCTGCCCTGCTGGAGGCTCTGGAATTGGGCAAGGTCGCCGGCGCGGCCCTGGACGTCTTTGCGACGGAGCCCCCCGGGCAAACTCCCCTGGTGAGCCATCCCCACGTGATCTGCACTCCTCATATCGGCGCGCAAACTGCCGAAGCGCAACAGCGCGCCGCGGTCGATATCTCCACCGAGATTCTGGCGGCCCTGGGCGGCGGGAATTTGCGCTGGAAAGTCGCCTGAGCTGTTAAAGAAGTTCGCATGGATTGTGCGGATCTTTTCACCGCAGAGACACGGGGTGCGCAGAAGTTTTTCTTAAAGGTTTTTCTGTGGCCTGTGTATCTTTGTGGCTCAGTTCTTTTAGCTGTAGCTGGAAACTTTTATGGAAAATAAACTCGAACAACTAAAGACCCTCCTGGGCGAAGTTCAGGATCTCAACCTGGCGTCCGCCGTATTGGGCTGGGATCAACAGACGTACATGCCCGCCGGCGGCGCCGAAGACCGCGGCGATCAGCTCGCCACGCTCAGCCGGCTGGCCCACATCAAATTTACCTCCGTAGAGGTTGGCCAGCTCCTGGATGACCTCAAGCCCTACGCCGACCAGCTCGACCCCGATGCGGATGACGCCCGCCTGATCAAAGTCACGGCCCGCGAATACGCCAAGCGCGTCAAAGTTCCCGCCGACCTGGTGGCCGAGTTCGCCCAGGTCACCACCCTGGGGCAGCAAGCCTGGGTCGAAGCGCGCGCGCAGTCGAACTTTTCGCGCTTCCAATCCTACCTGGAGCGCATCGTAGAGCTGCGCCGGCGGTATGCTTCCCTCTTCGCCCCTTACGAGCACATCTACGACCCGCTGATGGACGATTTCGAGCCCGGCTTGAAGACGGCTGAGGTACAGGCCATCTTCAACACCCTGCGTCCCCAGCAGATCGAGCTCATCAAAGCCATTGCCGAGAAACCGGTCATCGACGACAGTTTTATCCGCCAGACCCTGCCCGAACAGGAGCAATGGAGCTTCGGGGTCGAGGTGATCTCTAAATTTGGATTCGACTGGGAGCGCGGGCGCCAGGATAAATCCGCGCATCCTTTCACCACCAGCTTCGGGCTGGGAGACGTGCGCATCACCACCCGTTTCGAAGCCCACAACAGCCTGTCGGCTTTATTTAGCACCATGCACGAAGGCGGCCACGCTCTCTACGAGCAAGGTTTCTCGACCGCCCTGCGCCGCACCCCGCTGGCCACCGGGGCCTCCCTGGGGTTCCACGAATCGCAATCCCGCATGTGGGAGAACCTGGTCGGTCGCTCGCACGACTTCTGGATCTACTTCTATCCGCACTTGCAGTCTCGCCTTTCATCTTATTTTGGCAACGTGGATCTGGAAGCGTTCTACCGGGCCATCAACAAAGTGCAGCCCGGCCTGATCCGCGTGGACGCCGACGAGGCCACCTATAACCTGCACGTCATGCTGCGTCTGGAGCTGGAGATTGCCTTGATGGAAGGCAGCCTGGAAGTTCGCCATCTGCCGGACGCCTGGAACACCCGCATGAAAGAATACCTGGGCCTGACCCCTCCGGACAGCGCCCACGGCGTTTTGCAGGACATTCACTGGTCCGGCGGGATGATCGGCTACTTCCCCACCTACGCCCTGGGCAACCTGATCTCGGCCCAATTGTGGGATAAAATCCTGGTCGCAATCCCCGACTTGCCCGAAATGATCCGGCGCGGAGAGTTTTCGGCCTTGTTGGGATGGCTCAGGGAGAATATCCACCGCCATGGAGCCAAGTACGAGCCTCAAGAGCTGATCCAGCGCATTACCGGCTCCAAGATCGATCCCGAGCCTTACCTGCGCTACCTGCGTACTAAATATGGAGAAATCTATCGCCTTTAGGGCTTGAGCACGAAAGACCCTAAAGGTCTTAAAGACCTTTAGGGTCTACCATCAGACCAGGCACAGGAACATTGGGGACGAAAGACCATGGCGAACATATTGTTTGTAGACGATGACCATATCACCCTGGAAATCCTGGGGAAAGCCGCCGAAGTGCTGGGGCACAAAGCCGTCCTGTGCGTCTCCGGGGAAGAGGCCCTGAAAAAGGCGGCTGAACAGACCCCCGATCTGGTTATGTTGGACATGATGATGCCGGATATGGACGGGCTGACCGTCCTCTCCCGGCTACGCGCCCAACCGGGCACTGCGGATATTCCCGTGATCGTCCTATCCGCAGGCATGAACCTGAACGACAGCGAGCTGGTCGAGGCCGCCGGCGCTCAGGGCTACCTGACCAAGCCGGTCAGCCTCAAGGTTCTCCTGGAGACCATCCGCAAGTACACCAGCCAGTAGCTCTGCTCCCATCGCTCAAAAGCTCCTCTTCGTAAGGAGGCCGGAGGGTTCTCTTCGCGCCGGAGGCTGTTCCCCCTTTCATGGTATCATTATTCCCATGCTGCCTCCCGCCCTGCGCCTTTCCCTCTCTAAATTCACTTCCCTTGGCCTGCTCGTGGCGCTGGGCAGCCTGGCCCTATTAAATGCCTGCGCGAGTCTGCCCGGCCTGGCGAATCCCACCCCCGCGGCGCTGCTGGCGTCTCCTACCTCAACCGCCACCCTTGAGCTACCCGGCGAGACCCAGGCGGAGGCCCCCACTTCCGGGCTGGCAGACACGCCCGCCCCGCCGGATACTCTCCCGGCGACCGAAACGCTGCCCACCCTCAGCTCCGACCAGGCCCAGGCCACCCAGACCGGCGAAGCGATCCTCTCCTCGGTGCAGACGCAGTTCGCCCTCCTGCAGAATCCTCCCACCGCCACCCCCTGCCCCAGTAACGGACCCTGCTATACGGCCACCCCCACCCGTACCCCCCGTTATACGGCCACGCCCACCTACACACCCACCCCGCAACTCCCCCTGGCTTACCTGCGCATCCTTTCACCCGGCTCCCTCTCCAAAGTCACTTCCCCCATCTCCCTGGAAGCCTCGGTAATTCCCGGGGCCAAGAACATCGTCAAAGTCGAGCTGATCGGGGAAAACGGGCGCGTAATCACCCGCCAGGTGCTCGATTACGGGATGCCCAAGGGGGCGCGCTTCGGCATCAACCCCAAGATCGACTTCGAGATTCCGGGGGCGGCGGAAGCCGCGCGCTTGCAGATCAGCGTGGAAGACACCGCCGGGCGCCCCATCGCGCTCAGCTCGGTCGAGCTGGTGCTGCTGTCTGTAGGCGAGGATGAGATCAACCCCGCTCCCGAGCCGCTGGAGCCCTTCGATATCCAGTCGCCCGCAGAGAACCAGACCGTCACCGGCGGGCACCTCATCGTGACCGGCGAAGCCAGGCCGTTAAACGATCAGCCCCTGGTGTTCGAGGTGTTGAACGACCAGGGGGCAATCATCGCTTCGCGCATGGCTTCCGTGCCCATGGCGAGCGGGGAGACCGACTACAGCTTTTTTGCGGTGGATATTCCTTACACGGTATCGGCGCCTACCAACGTACGCCTCCTCGTGCGCCAGCCGGACGATCCCATTACCGGCAACGCGGCCATCTCCAGCGAGCTGCTGACCCTGGCTCCCTGAGATGGAGACCCTAGAGGTCTTAAAGACCTCTAGGGTCTGATTGCAAGCCTTAAGCGCCGCCCTGCCCGTAGAGGCTGGGATCGGTGGGGGTCTGTCCGGAAGGATCCCACACGTACACCCAATCGCCTTGTTTGGCCCAATCGAAGAGCCAGTGCGCGTCTCCCACCGAGAGGTTGACGCAGCCATGTGACTGGGGCACGCCGAACCAGGCGCGCCAATAGGCCCCGTGCAGGGCGCGGTCCTCGTCGAAGTACATCGTCCAGGGCACGTCTTCCAGGTAATAATAGTCCGAGCGGTTGGCTTCGAAGGCGCCGCTCATCGTCTCCAATTCTTTCTTTTCGTAAATCTTGAACAATCCCGGACGCGTGTAGAAGGGATCCATGCCGGTCGCCATCAGGGTGGCGAACACGAGCTGTCCGTTGTCGTACACGGACAGGATCTGCTCGTACAGGTTGACATCGATCCAGCGGTTGTTGTCCACCCCCGGCGGCGGGGCCTTATCAGGCGTGATGGCGCGGATATAGCGCCGTTCCACCCATTCGCTCGGGCCGATCATGTACCAGTCGGTGCCATCCTTCTTTTGAATGTCGTAGACCTGCACCACGTCCATGCGGTGCAGCTCGTGGCCCGTTTCCGGGGATAGATAACCCGGGGCAATGCGACTCTGGTTGGTGTCCAGAATCCAGCCGAAGGCATTGCTCGGCGTCTGGGTAAAGAGCAAGCCCTGGAAATGGCTGTAAGCCGCCGGAGAGGCCCGCATCCACTCCCCTGAAGGGAGCTGCAAATAGTGCGCTTTGCCCACGTCGTGCTGATTAATGAAGGAAACATAGCGTAGCGCTCCGGCCTCGATGTATCTGACCGGCGTGCCGCCGTTGACGGCGTCATCCAGGGTCGCATAGACCGGCGCCGGATCAGTGGCTTCGATCCCTATTTTGGCGTAGGAGATGGGCGCCGGCACCAGATCTGGACTGGGATCGTAGACCGGCAGAGGCTTGGGGGGGAAAGTTAGACCCAGCTTGGCCAGGCTGGTCAGATAAGCCGAAGGTCCCAGCGGAAGGCAGTCCGCCGGCGTTGCCAGGTAAGCATCTGGCAGACAGATGGGGGTGCCTGAGTAAGGCTCCTGTTCCTGTGGAGCACCGCTCTGGGCCGCCACCGGTTCCTGCACGGGCAGCAAAGTAGCCAAGAGCACGAAGGCGGTAATTACCGGTAACAGACGTTTCATAAAATCTCCTGAGAGTGAATAGCCTGATGGCCAGTTTCATTTCTCGCCCCTTATTATACTGCAATGAATCCGGGCGATTTCCGTTCCCGAGAATGGATTATTGAGTATACTTTAGCCAGCTTTAGCGAACTCATCTCAGGGAGCCACCCCAAGCGTATGATCCAAGAAGAATCAAGACCTACCCCTTTCCAAATCTGGCTGATGGCCGCTCGCCCCAAGACCCTGCCCGCGGCGGCCACCCCGGTCATCGTCGGCAGCGCGGTTGCCTTCAGCGAGGGCGCCTTCCACTTCTGGCCCGCCCTGGCGGCTTTGCTGGGCGCGCTCCTGCTCCAGATCGGCGCCAATCTCTCCAACGATTATTTCGACTTCAAGAAAGGCGCGGACACCCACGCCCGCCAGGGACCGCTGCGCGTCACCCAGGCCGGGCTGCTCACCCCCCGCCAGGTGCTGGCCGGAACCTGGGCCGTCTTTGGCCTGGCGGCCCTGTGCGGGCTGTACCTGGCGCTGCAAGCGGGTTGGCTGGTGGTGATCGCGGGGCTGCTCTCCATCGCCGCCGCCCTGGCCTACACCGGCGGGCCTTTCCCCCTGGGGTATAACGGCCTGGGAGAGGTGTTCGTCTTCATCTTCTTCGGGCTGGTGGCCGTGGTCGGCGCGGATTTCGTACAATCCGGCCAGATCAGCCCCCTGGCGCTTTGGGCGGCCTTGCCCATCGGGCTGCTGACCGTCAACATCCTGGTGGTCAACAACCTGCGCGACGTCGAAACCGACCGCGCCTCCGGCAAGAAGACTCTGGCGGCGCGCTTCGGGGCCGCCTGGGCCAGGCGCGAATACCTTCTCGTTCTGGTCGTGGTTTATTTGTTGCCGCTGCTCATGTGGCTGGACGGCGCCGCCCCCGTCTGGGTGCTCCTGGCCTGGACCTCCGCCCCGCTGGCGCTGCCCATCTTACGCCTGGTCGACCACGAGAGCGGCCCACGCCTCAACCTGGCCCTGGCCAAAACCGGCCAATTCGAGCTGGTCTACGGGGTGCTATTCTCATTAGGTCTGTTGATCGCAACCCTCTTCGCCTGATCTCACGCAAAGCCGCAAAGGCCACTAAAGAGCTTGAAGAATTCTACTCCCCCTTCCCTTCAATTGACGAATTGCCACTTGCACAGGCGGTGCTCCAGCCAATCCACCGCAAAATACAGGCCCAGCCCCAACAGGCTCATCGCTACGATCCCGGCGTACATGGCCGGGTAGTTGAACAGCGTGCTGCCGTTCAGATAGATGTAATACCCCAGGCCCTCCTGTGTGGCGAACAGCTCCGCGATGTACAGCACCGCCACGGCCGTGCCCACCGACTGGCGCAAAGCCGTCAGGATGGCCGGCAGGCTGGCGGGCAGGTATACGTAGCGGAAGAGCGCCCGCCGTCCGGCCCCCAGGCTACGCACGCTCTGTAGCAGCTCCGGACGCAAGGCCACGGCCTGGTCGCGCACCAACACCAGGATCTGGAAGAACAGGATCAGGAAGATGATCACGATCTTGGGCAGGTTGCCGATTCCCAAAAAGAGCAGCACAATGGGGACGAAGACCACCTTGGGGATGGGGTAGAGCAAGTAGATGACCGGCGAAAACAGGCTGTTCAGGCGCTTCGACTGGCCCAGCACGATGCCGGCCGGGGCCGCCAGCAGGATAGCCAGGAAAGTGCTGGCCACCACGCGCCACAGGCTGGCCAGGAAGTGCCGCATCAGCCCGTTTCCCAACCCCGTCCAGAAAGCCACCGCCACCCGCCAGGGAGGCGGCAGGATGGGCTGGTTCAGCAGCATCGCCAGGAGCTGCCAGATGCCCAACAAGGCCAGGCTGGCGATTAGCAGGTCCCGGCGTTTCATAGTTCCTCCAACTGCGCGCGCAGCTCGTGGCACAGGGCCATATAGTCCGCCGTCTCGCGGTAATCAGGCTGGAGCATCCCCGGGTTATCGATCACCTGCGCGCGGGTGGTGGGAGCTTGACTCAACACAAGGATCTTCTGGCCCAACACCGCCGCCTCCTCGATGGCGTGCGTCACCGCCACCAGGGTCAGATTGTGGCTCACCCACAGGTCCAGCACCAGGCGCTGAAGGCCCTCCCGCGTGGGCGCATCCAGGGAGGAGAAGGGCTCGTCCATCAGCAGCAGGTCAGGCTGTAAGGCCAGTGTGCGCGCGATGGCCGTGCGCTGGCGCTGTCCGCCCGAGATTTGCGCGGGATACTGGTCCCGGAGATCCGCCAGCCCCAGCCGTTCCAGCCAGGCGCCGGCGTCCGAGGCGGAGAGCTTCTCCTTCGGGGCGTGCGTCCCATCCGGCCCGTAGAAGCGGCGGATATCCAGGCCCAGGGCCACGTTCTGCTGCACTGTGGCCCAGGGCAGCAAACCGTAGTCCTGGATGATCAGCCCGGTGTGGGGTCGCGGGCGATCCAACGGCTGCCCGTCGATCAGCACCCGCCCTTCCTTCGGCTTGCGCAGACCCGCCAGCAGGGCCAGGAGCGTGCTCTTGCCGCACCCGGAAGGGCCCAACACGGCCCACGCCTGGCCGCGCTCCGCGCTCCAATCGAACGCTTTAAAGATCGGCGCGCCCGGCGTATACGCGAAGGTCAGGGACTCGATACGAATCATCAGTTTGTCGCAAAAATAAGCGGCTTGCCGTCAGGGTCGCAGCCGCTCAGGGCAGGAAGCTGGCGTTGACACAATCGGTATAAGCCACGTCCTTGGTTAACAAGCCCTTGTCCTTGGCCCAGGCCACCACGTCGTCGAACTGCGCCTGGGTGGGCACGCCGGCCGTCACGAAAGGCGGCACCTGGTAATCCTGAATCAACGGGTCGGGGATGAGCTTCTGGGCGGCCAGCACCTCTCCCCAGCCGCCGGGGTTAGTGTTGATGCGCGCCGTGGCCTCCTCGATGGCCGCCAGGAAGGCGCGCACGGCTTCGGGGTGCTGGTCTAGCACCTCCTTACGGAAGGCGATCGTGCTGAAGCTCAGCTCTGGCCGCAGGGTATCGTCCAGCACCACGCTGGCCCCACTTTGGATGGCCAGCGCCGTGGTCGGGTCGGGCAACATGGCCGCTTTCAGCTCCCCGGTATTGAGCAACGCCAACCGGTCAGGGATCTTCGGAACCGCGACGGTCTTGATCTCCTCCGGCTTGAAGCCGGAAGCCTGCAACAGCCGGTCGGTGAGGTAAGCGATCACCGTCCCATCCGAGATGCCCACCGGCACGCCCTTCAGGCCGTCCACCGAGGTAATGCCGCTGTTCTTGGCGGCCAGGATGCGAAAGAGCGCTGACTGAGCCGTGGCGGTGCGCGCGTAGCGCACGATCTGGACGCGCGGCTCATCCTGGTCGGAGAACAGCGTGGAGAGCACCTCGTTGATCATGCCGTCCGCCTGCCCGGCGGCGATGAGCTGGTCGCGCTCGCCCGCCGAAGCCACGGGGATGAACTCCACCTTGATGCCGCGCGCCGCAAAGAGACCTTCCGATTGGGCCGCGTAAATGGGCAGGGCGTCCAGAACGGGCAGCAGGGCCATTTTCAGCGTGACCGCCTGGGGGTCGGCGTGCTGGCCGGCGCAGCCGGAACGCAGGCGCCCAGGAACAGGCTGGTGCAAAGCAGGAGGATTGCCAGGCGAGCAGGGAGCGTGATTTCGAAGCATAGTCGTCGTATCCTTAGAGGGAGAAGTATGCGTACCCAGGAGCCTCAGGCCGGCTGCCATACGCAGCGCAGCCAGCCGCATTATAGCACGCTCCCGTCTTTTGGGAGCACGCTCCCGTCTTTTGGGAACGCGTTCCTTCCACGCTTTACAAACGCCTTGCAGTACATCGTTCAGCTTGACACAAACTAACCCCTGTGCTAAATTAGTATACACAATTCAGCGACCATTTAAGTAAGGAGCACAGCCTTGACCAAGACACGCAATCAACTCATGGTCGAACGTTTACGCGAGCTTCAAGCTTCATCACCAGACATTGAAGCCTCCGCCATCGTCAGTGTGGATGGCTTAACCATTGCATCGGCGCTGCCTCAAGGTGTTGAAGAGGATCGGGTTTCTGCCATGTCTGCGGCCATGCTATCCCTGGGTGAGCGTATCGCCGGCGAATTAGGGCGGGGTTCTCTGGCGCAGGTCTACATCAAAGGCGAAAAAGGCTACGTGATCTTGATGTCAGTGGGGGAAGAAGCCGTACTCACTGCTCTGGCACGCGAACAGGCCAAGCTCGGCCTGATTTTCCTGGATATGCGCCGCGCCACCGAAGACCTGAAGAGACTCATCTGACCGGTAAAACCTTATGGAACCCATCCCAAAGAGTGGCCTTTATTACGCCAACAAAATTGCTCGCCTCTCCATCGAAGCCCTTGAAGACGTGATGGGCAAGAATGGGTTGAACGCCATCCTCAATCTGGCTCGACTCCCCGAGCTGATCGACAATTACCCATCCGACAATCTGGACCGCGCTTTCGATTTCTCCGACTTCTCGGCCATCAACCAGGCCCTGGAAGAAATGTACGGTCCCCGCGGTGGGCGCGGCCTGGCGCTGCGCGCCGGTCGCGCGGCCTTTGCCGGCAGCCTGCGCAATTTCGGCGCCCTGGCCGGCGTGGGCGACCTGGCCTTCAAGGTGCTGCCCCTCCAGGCCAAGATGCGCATCGGCCTGCCCGCCATGGCCAAGATCTTCTCGCAGACCAGCGACCAGTTGTCGACGGTCGAGGAGCACGACCGGGAGTTCATCTACACCATCCATCGCTGCCCGGTCTGCTGGGGGCGCCACAACGCCGACAAGCCCGTGTGCTACATCGCCACCGGCCTGCTCCAGGAAGGCCTGAAATGGGTCTCGGGCGGCAATGAATTCCGTGTCAACGAATTGCGCTGCGTAGCCATGGGGGAGGAAGTCTGCGAGTTCGTCATCCAGAAGGAACCCATCAGCTAGGTGCGCCCGTGGCGGACGAAGAAGCGACCCTTTTAATCGTTGAAGATGACCTGGACGTCGCAGAGATGCTCAACGCTTATTTCCGCGTCCAAGGATACGAAGTCGTGACGGTAAACTGGGGCGAGGACGGCGTGCGCGCCGCCGGGACTTAACATCCGGACCTGATCATCCTGGACATTCGCCTGCCGGATATCGACGGCTACGAAGTCGCTCGCCGGCTGCGCCAGGAGCGCCACACCCAAGACATCCCCATCATCTTCCTGACCGAAAAGCGCGAGCGCGCCGACCGCCTGAAGGGATTAGAGCTTCAGGCCGACGATTACATCACCAAGCCTTTCGACGTGCAGGAGCTGCGCCTGCGCGTGCGCAACGTGCTGCAGCGCAACGCCCAGAGCACGCTGACCAACCCGGTGACGGGGCTGCCCGAAGGCAACCTGGTCGACGAGCGCCTGCGCGAATGCCTGTCTCGCCAGGACTGGACGATCTTGACCGTTTCCCTTTATAATGTATCTCGCTTCCGCGAGCTATACGGCTTTGTGGCCTCGGACGACCTGCTGCGCGCAGTCTGCCTGATGATGCGGGATGCCCTGCATGAGGCCGGCAGCCCCTCGGATTTCCTGGGACAGGTCGGCCCCTCGAATTTCATCCTGGTGGCAGAGCCCGGCAGCGCTGGCGCCCTGGCCGAGCGCATCGGCAAGCGCATCGAGCAGTCCATCGATTACTTCTACCGCGACCAGGATCGCGCCCCCGAAGCCAGGCGAGGAACGCGCCTGTCGGTGGCGGTTAAAGAGTTGGGGCCTGAAGGCGGCTCTTTCGACACCCTGGAACAGCTCAAGGAACACATTATCAAACCTCTTAGATAGGTGGGCAATTGCAAATCACCGTTGTTATCCCTACATACAACGAAGCGGAGAACCTGCCCAAGCTGGTCTCCGCTTTATTTGAGCTTCCCCTCCCCGACCTGCGTATCCTGGTGGTGGACGATAACAGCCCGGACGGCACCGGCCAGATCGCCGACGATCTGTGCCGCGAAAACGCCGGCCGGGTGGATGCCCTGCACCGCAGCGGCAAGCTCGGCCTGGGCAGCGCCTATATCAGCGGCTTCCGCCGCGCGCTGGAGGCCGGCGCGCAGGCCGTCGCCCAGATGGACGCCGATTTCTCCCATCCGCCCGAAAAGCTGGTCGAGCTGGCGCACGCCTTGGAGAAATGCGACGTGGCCGTCGGCTCACGCTACGTGCCCGGCGGCAAGCTGGACGAGCGCTGGCCATTGTGGCGCAAGGCCCTCTCCACTTTCGGCAACTCCTACGCCCGCGCCATCCTGGGTCTGCCCATGCGCGACGTGACCGGCGGCTTCCGCGCCTGGAAGCGCGAGACGCTGCTGGGCATGCCGTTGGAGCGCGTGCGTTCTAACGGCTACATCTTCCAGGTGGAGATGGCTTACGTGGCCCACAACCTGGGATACAAATTCAAGGAAGTGCCCATTTACTTTGCCGATCGGCGCTGGGGCAAATCGAAGATGTCTTTTCGCATCCAGATCGAGGCGGCCGTGCGCGTCTGGCAGTTAAAAGGCATGTACTCGGACTTGCGCGGGAAAATCGCCGCTTAACGGTTATCCCCCTTCGAGCTGCTCGACCAGTCGCCCCCACTCCTCCAGGCCCAACGTTTCCGCGCGCCGCTGCGGGTCGATCCCGGCATTCCTCAATAATTCGTCAGCCCGCTCCGCCGGCCAGCCCAACCCCGCCGCCAGGCTGTTGCGCAGCATCTTGCGCTTCTGCAAGAAGCCGGCGTGCGCCAGGCGGAAGAAAGCCTCCAGGCGCTCCTGCGGAATACGCGGCTGCGCCAGCAGATCCACGCGTACCACCGCCGAATCCACCTTGGGCGCCGGGTAGAAGGCCCCGGCCGGGATGCGCGCCGCCACACGCGGCTCGCCGTAGACCTGCACGCTCAAGGCCAGCAAGCTCATTTCACCCGCCCCGGCGCAGATACGCCCGGCCACTTCTCGCTGCACCGTCAACACCAGGCGGGCCGGTTGCACGCTGGCCTCCAGCAGGTGCCGGATCAGCGCTGAGGTGATGTAATACGGGATGTTGGCCACCACCAGATAACCACTTTCCCCCACCAGCGCCGCCGGGGCGAGCTCCAGAATATCCCCTTGCACCAGCTCGACGTTCGTGCAAGGCGCCAACACTTCGCGCAACAGCGGCATAAGCTGGCCGTCCAGCTCCACCGCCACCACGCGCCGGGAGGCGCGCGCCAGGTGGCGCGTCAGGCTGCCCAACCCCGGGCCCACCTCCAGCACGACCGCGTTGGCAGGAATCTCAGCCGCAGCCACCACGCGCTCCAACGCAAGCGGATCGACCAGGAAATTCTGGCCCAGGCCCTTCTTGGGGCGCAAGCCGTGCTCCCGCAATAAGGCCGGTACGTTCAGCGGGGGCAGGTCTACGGCAGAGTCCATGGAATATTAGCCGGGGCAGGCGCCAGGAAATAGATCGTGACCGTCGAGTGCCACGGGGTGTAATCGCTGTCGGAGAAGCCCAGGTCGATCCAGTGCTGCCCGGGCACACCTCCGCCAATGTCGGCGATAGTCGCCTGGCCGTAGCCGGGCACGTAGATTTGCTGGCCGGCCATCTGGTTGTACCAGGCGCGCGTGACTGCCACCACCCCCTTGCGCACCGGCGCTCCGCTGGCAGTGGTGCCTCCGCAGGAGCCAGTGCCCAGGTTGCAAGGGGAATAGGAAGTCGCGTAGACCGTCACCGCGCGCCAGTACTGGATCGTCACGCCGTCCACCGTGGTGGTGTGAATCACCACCTGCGTGCCAATGCCGACGATCTGGGGCTTCGGGGCTCTGGCGGTCCACTCCCCTTCCGCCTGGCGCGCCACTTCCTTGCCGTCCTCGTAGCGCACGCGCACCCGGCTGACCACCAGTCCCGTCTGGCCCGCGCCGATCACCTGGCGCTGGTCCAGCTCTACGGCAGAAGACATCTCGTACTTGGTCTCGAAGGGAATGCTCGTCTGCTGCAAGACTACCTCTTCGCGCACGCGCACCACGCGGATATTCCCATCCGCCGGCAGGGGCGCATCTTCCGCCGGCTGGCTGGTATCCAGCCCTTGCAGGGCAATCCCCGCCTCGGCCAGGGCCTGCCCCACGCTGGGAGCCGCCGAGCGCGACGAGACCGTTTGCCCATCCACCGTGATCTGCAAATCGACGGCGCGCTGCAAGACGGCGCGCGTGCTCCCCGTGAGCGGCGTCTGGGGGCCGGGCTCCAGGCGGTCGCCCGGCGTCAGGCTGACCCCGGCCTCCCATAGGGCCTGCCCCAGCGTGGGCGCGCTGGAATAGAACGTGCGCGTCTGGGCGCCCTCGACCAACGTAACCGGCAGCGCGCGGCGCAGTTGGAGGACGTGCTCCCCGCCGCCGGAAAGGGGCTGATCGGGAGCCGCCGTCTGTCCGTCCACGTACAGGCTATCCCCCGGGAACAACTTTTGGCCTGCCAGGGATAGCAGGTTGGCCGGCAAGCGCTCCGCGCTCACCAGGTCGGTGACCTTGTCCCCGATCCAGACTTGAACGGGAAAGGCTCTTTCCAGGCGAATGGTCGTGCCGCCCATCAGCCAGGCGCCGATTCCCGGCTGCACCCGGTCGCCTGGACTCACGCGGATGCCGCCCGCCCTTAGCACGCTTCCCACGCTAAAAGCGGAGGTGGTCAATGCGCTTGGACTTCCATCGACCAGCACGGTGACGTTGCGACGCATAGACAGGGCCAGCAGAAGGACTCCCCCTACCATCAGCCCCGCCGCCAAAGCATAAAGACGATTGAACTTCATTACGCCGATTTTATCAGAAAAACGCCCATTAACCAAAACACCCTAGTCGAGCTTAGTTCGGGGAGCAGTAAGCCTCCCTTATCCCGCTTCAACAATTTCGGAGCAGCCACCGCCACCTCCGAAGCAGGCCAGGCCTGTCATGCTGAGCGGAGCGAAGCATCCCGTCAATAATTGGAAATCACCTGGAAGGTGATCAACCACCTATTTTCGCTTGCTTTTCCCTGTTACATTTCTCGCATAGAAGTTGGATATTCCTTGCTGTGTTACTTCCCCCCTTTGATATCGGTATAATGTGGTCAAATTCCAGGTTTTGCTGACTTCCGCATTTAACACATTTACCTCCATCTCTGTTCCACACGAATATTTGGACCTCATTCGGTATCGATTGACGAGTATAACCAATATCGTCTTGAATTTTTGCGTTATAACGTAAATTCTCAAGCTTTTTATCCCATCTCGCATAAGCGTCATCTAACAATAATCGCAAATCTTTGAACTCGATTTCAACTTCATGAACATACCATGCACCTTTATAATAACAAATATCATATCCATGATAATCAACAAATGATTGCTTTTTCAAATCAAGATATTGATCTAATGTCAAATCCTCTTTGTAAATGACTCTCCCCTTATAGAAAACCTCCAAATCAAGGGGATACCTCATCCAGCGATTTTTCGAAATGTCGAAATGTCCCCATATATTTGCCTCCGCGGGGCGAAGGATTCCCAATCGATCTTTGAGTGGTCTCTTTTTCCAGGTATCAAGTATCTTTTTGGGCATCCCTATATTTGCTTCATATTCATCTCGAGTGATACTCATTAACAGAGGAGAAATATATCCTCCAGGAACGCTATCAAATGGAAACCACCGAACTATGATGTCATCGGCATTTTTAGGTTTAAAGAATCTCTTTCTCGCCTCGTCTAAAACACTATAAGGTATCGAAAAATCGGGGTTATATTGGTTAAATAATTTTATTGCCTCATTCAGTTCATTTTCCCAATGCATCGTTTGGAAAAACAGAAACCACGCCGATTTATCGTTGATATCTTTTTCTAATTGTTCCACAAGGATGATTTGGGCTTCCTCTTTTTGGTAGTTCATAATCAGACCGAAGACTGTATTGATGAGATTTTCATCCATCTTTCATCTCCTTACCTGGGGTAAGCCGATCCAAAATCTACACCTATTGGCCCCCAATAACGCCTGACCTTCTTCACTGTGGAATAATTCTAAAGTCTCTAAAGTTATGATACCTATCAAGAATATTACTGGAATTCAAGAAGGCTACAGTCGATCACCAAGACTACAGGATATATGTACCTACTCCAAGGTACTTTTGACTATATTGCTCACTCGAAAGCAACTTTACGTTATGGTGACTAAAGGTGATGTTGCCATGAAGCGATAATCGGCGCAAGGAGGTTGATAAGTACCGTTGCATCTTTTGCCACTTCAGCCACCGGGTGAATTGTCTCGTGAATTGAATTCAGCAAATCCCTGATTATTGAAGTTCGAGGTTTGGGCGATTTGACCTGAGCTTCAAGAGAAGCCGCGTCAGCAGCCAGGATTTCTTTTTGTACCTTGTCCAGTGGTAGAGTATCCATCTTGTTTTTGAGTTCGTCAATAAAATTGTTCAGGAGAGCTAGATCTATATCGCTCCTTGTCGAAACCTGCGAACTCTGATAGGTTCCCTGTTGCACTTGTGAATCTATCATTGTGCCAATATTGAGTACATTCATCGGCAGGAAATAGTGTGTTGGTTTGTCCAAGTTTAATAATGCCCTTTCTACCTGGTCTATGCCAACTGGAGTTATTCCCGCTTCTCCCGTCACAATACTTTTTATCAATCCCTTGTCTGATAAGTAAAAATGTATCGAGCTTTCCTCTTCCTGAGTTAGACCAAGTTGGCTCTTTAGGTTTTCGAAAGTTTCTCCCTCCAATGGATTCTTTTGATAGGCCAAATACAGCTTATACAAATAGGCGAATCGTTTACGTTGAATATCTCTAACGTCAGGTATTGTAGTCATATTCCCTCCTCGTAGTAACAACCTACCACCGATAATACAATTATATAGTTTATCCACCCCAAACAAGCGAAAAAACTCATCCTGACATCAGGATGGATTTTTTATATTTACAACCTATCGCCTGGGCCGCATGGCTGCCCGCCTTTGTAGAAAATACTCGATTTCGCTGGGGATTTCACCGATTGTAAAACCCACAATTGCACATTCATTTCGCCTGTGACAAAGCACCACTCTTTTCCCCCAATTAGGAACATCACAGACGGGGATCTGGCAATCAGAAACAAGGCTTATGGATATACCTAGGAGTCGTTTTGACTCTTACAGTGCCGAGAGCCAGAATCGGACTGGCGACACCGCAATTTTCAGTCGCGTGCTCTACCAACTGAGCTATCTCGGCATGACTTCTGACGCGGAATTTCTAGCGCGGAAGTGATTTTAACCGCTAGTAGTTTCCTTGTCAAGCAACCTAGAAAGAGGGTGTTGAAAAACGAGTGATTAATTGACCAAAAAGGGAAAAATTAATACAATGAAGGCAGCCTAACAATAGGAGCCGGAAATGGAACAAGAGCGCTATGTTGAAACAGGAAGCGGATCATTTTATGGAGAATACTTGTACGATCAGGTCGTAGCCAGGGATCACTTTTTGCGAAAGCTGCGGGAAGTGGTGGACTGGGGATATTTCACCAGGCGACTGATCAAAATATACAAAGGCCAGGGAGTGGTTGGGCGACCGCCATTTGACCCGGCATTAGTGTTGAAAGTAGAAGTGATCGCCTATTTGTACAAATTATCCGAAAGACAAGTCGAAGTATTCGTGAACGAAAATCTACCGGCGAAATATTTTGTAGGCTTAGCGGTGGACGGAAAAGCGCCGGATCATTCAACCCTCAGCACATTTCGAGACCGGTTAATGAAGAATGGGAAAATGCAGATATTCGAAGAAATGCTGGCCAATATTGTAAAGGAAGCCATGTTGCGTGGGGTAAAATTTGGCAGTATTCAAATCATAGACAGTGTGCACTCCATCGCAGATGTAAACACCGACAAAGACCAAAAACGGCAAAATAAAGGCAAAGGGCCGCATGATCCGGATGCCAAATGGGGGGTAAAGCACAAACGTAAGGTCAAAAACGAAAAAGGGGAGGAAGAAGAACAGAAAGAGTACTTCTTCGGATACAAGGCGCATGTCAGTATGAATGCCGAGAGCGGGATAATCACCAGCCTGGAAGTGACTTCCGGGGAGGCTTACGATGGTCATCATTTTTGTTCCCTGGTGGATCATGATTTGGAACAGAAAATACCAGTGGAGACCTACGCAGGGGATAAAGGGTATGATGATGGCGACAATCATTATTATTTGGAATTACGGGGGTTGCACTCTGCCATCCGATTAAAACGAACCCGGACTGAGAAAAAGGATGGCAATAAACAAGTTTGGCTTGAATTGGAAAAGACAGAGCCATACAAAGCCGGATTGAAAGAGCGCTACAAAATCGAACGAAAATTTGGAGAAGGCAAACAGGGGCATGGGCTGGGTCGTTGCCGTTATATTGGGAGAGTTGGTTTCGCCATCCAATCTTTTCTGACGGCCATTGTCTTGAACCTCAAGCGGATGGTTAAATTATTGACTGGGGTCAATTTCAAGGCGCGAGCCTATGCAACAGAATAAAACCAGGGGAGAATTATCGATACCCAGCAAATTATTGCCGGGCAAGCCTGCTTTTACCCTGCTTTTGGAATATATTATGTCAATTGTTGTGAAGCACCTTCAAAAAAATTGCCTTTGGGTTCAGAGTGTAACCCAATTTGGGAGTTTTTGAACATCCTCCTAGAAAGCTTTTTACCAAGTCCAAAATATGCGGTAGAATGAAGGCGAGATGAGACACGCCGCGTTCACGAAACCTTATCTGCTGCTGGTGCTTCTGACCTCCACGGTAACTCTGGCTGCATGCAACCTGCCGGCCCCTTTGGGCGCGCCTACCCAGGGTGAGAATCTCACCCAGGTCTACCAGACCGTGGCCGCCCATTTCACCCAGGACGTGGCCTCCACTCAGACGCTGGCTTCCCCTATAGCCGAAACGCCCTCGCCGCTGCCCCAGCCGACGGCGGCGCTGACCGGCCTCCCCTCTCAGGAGACCTTGTCGGCCTTCACCCTGGAGCCGACCCTGGCTCTCGCCAGCCCGCAGGTTCCCTGCGATCTGGCCGCGCCGGGCAACCCGATCGACATCACCATTCCGGACGCCACCCAAATGCAGCCGGGGGAGGCTTTCACCAAGATCTGGCGGCTGCGCAACGTGGGCACCTGCACCTGGACGACCCAATATTCCCTGGTGTGGTTCTCCGGCAACCCCATGGGCGCCACGAGCGTCAATTATCTCAGCAGCGAAGTCCAGCCGGGCCAGAGCGTCGAGCTGGCCCTGGATTTCACCGCCCCCCAAGGGCCGGGCACCTACCAGAGCAACTGGAAGCTGAGCAACGCCAGCGGTAATTTGTTCGGCATCGGCCCCAATGGAGATGCTCCTTTCTGGGTGAGTATCGTGATTCCCGAAGACAGTACGGCCACGCCGGCCACGAGCCCTCCCACCTCCACGGCTACCCCGGCGGTGATCGTTTCGGGGCCTATCAACCTCTTCCCCGACCAGTCCCTTGACCTGGACACCAATCAGGTGATCACCAACGAAAACGGCGACGTGCTATACAGCCTGACTGCGGACAAGAATCACCAGCTCACTCCCCAGAATGGAGCCGGCTTCAGCCAGTACGGCACGCTCCAACCCGTCTACCAGGATTGCTATTCCGCCCGACCGGGAACGGCGCCCGTTAACCTGGACGGGCTGGCGGTAGGCACCTATTTTTGTTACCACACCAACCTCGGCTTGCCGGGCTGGGCCCGGCTGGTGGGCATCAGCACCCAGGATGACATGCTCACCCTCGAAATCCTGACCTGGGAAGCTCCCTGAGGCATGGGCACGCTTTACCTGGTCGCCACCCCCATTGGGAACCTGGAAGACATCAGCGCCCGCGCCTTGCAGATCTTGCGCCAGGTAGCGTTGATCGCGGCTGAAGACACGCGCCAGACGCACAAGCTGCTCGACCACTATTCCATTCACACTCCCTCCACCAGCTACCACGAGCACAACAAGATCGGCAAGCTGGACGCCATCCTGGAAGCCCTGCAGAACGGCGCAGTCGCGCTCGTTTCGGACGCGGGCACCCCGGCCCTCAACGACCCCGGCTACGAGCTGGTGAAAGCCGCCCTCGCCGCCGGCCACACCGTCTCCCCTATCCCCGGCCCGGCCGCCCCCATCGCCGCGCTGGTGGCCTCGGGCCTGCCCACGGACGCCTTCCTCTACCTGGGCTACCTGCCGCGCAAGTCCGTCGAGCGTCGCCGCCTTCTCTCCGAAATAGCCAATCTGCCTTACACCTTGATCTTCCTCGAAGCTCCGCATCGCCTGCTGGATTCCCTGGCAGACTTGCAGAACGAGCTGGGCGATCGCCCGATAGCCGCGGCCCGCGAGCTGACCAAGGTGCACGAGGAGGTCTTTCGCGGCTCCCTGAGCGCCGCACACAGCCACTTTGCGCAAACGGCCCCGCGGGGAGAGTT
Organism: uncultured Chloroflexia bacterium; assembly: GCA_963702935.1. Lineage (GTDB taxonomy): Bacteria > Chloroflexota > Anaerolineae > Anaerolineales > Anaerolineaceae > DAOTWA01. The sequence continues at coordinate 3,074,851 of OY969772.1, read as the reverse complement.
CACCCTGGTGGTAGGCGGCTGCCCGCCAGAGGAGCGTACCTGGCCGGCCCAACGCGTGGAGTCGGCCATCCAGGCCGGCCTCCAACAGGGGATTCCCCCGGCTGAGCTGGCCCAGCGTCTGGCAGCTCAATCCGGCTGGCCCCGGCGCGAGCTGTATCGCCAGATCCTGTCGAAACAATCGTAACGCCAACAACTCAATGCGACTGAAGCTTCCCGTCTCCGGCCCGATCGCCAGACGGCGCCTATCTTCTTGAACCAGGAGGTAAATGAAAATAGATCTCGATGATCTCGACCGTATGCACCAGCTTGACCCCCAAAATATGCTCGGGCACATTGACGGCTTGCCCGACCAGCTCCAATCCGCCTGGGATCTGGGCCAGCAGCAGCCCTTACCGGCGTCGTCCGGCTTGCGCAATATCCTCGTCGCCGGCATGGGCGGCTCGGCCATCGGCGCCGATCTATTGGCGGCTTACGTAGCGCCGCTCTGCTCGTTGCCCATCAGCGTCCATCGCGATTACGACCTCCCCGCCTGGGCCGCCGGCCCCGAGACGCTGGTGGTGGCATCCTCCCATTCCGGAAACACCGAGGAGACTCTCTCGGCCTTCGAGAGCGCCCGGCAGCGCGACTGCCGCATCCTGGCCATCAGCACCGGCGGCAAGATCAGCGCGCAGGCCGCTGCCGCCGGCGTCCCCGCCTGGTCGTTCGTCCACCAGGGCCAGCCGCGCGCTGCCGTGGGATTTTCCTTCGGGCTTTTGTTGGCGCTGCTCTTCCGCCTGGGTCTGGTTCCCGACCAAACCCAGGACTTAAAAGAGGCCGTCCAGGCCATGCGCCGGCAACAAGCGCATCTCAAGCCTGAGGTGCCGGTAACGGACAACCCGGCCAAGCGCATGGCCGGCCAGTACTACGGACGCTGGGTGAGCGTATTCGGCTCCGGATTGCTGGCTCCCGTCGCCCGCCGCTGGAAGGGACAGGTCAGCGAAGTCGCCAAGGCCTGGGCGCAATTCGAGTTCCTACCCGAAGCCGACCACAACACCCTGGCAGGCGTGGTCAACCCGGAGGAGGTGCTCAGCCGCATGATGGCCATCTTCCTGCGCGCGCTTTCCGACCATCCCCGCAACCGCATGCGCGCGGACCTGACCCGCAAAGGCTTCATGCTGGAGGGCCTGAACACCGATTTCTTCGACGCGCAGGGCAATTCTCCCCTGGCTCAAATGTGGACCACCCTGCACTTCGGCGACTACACCGCCTATTATCTGGCCATGGCCTACGGCGTGGACCCCACCCCCGTGGCGGCCATCGAGGGCCTTAAAGCCGAGATGAAATAGGATCGAAGCAGAACATTGCGAAGGGGATCCGGCGCCTATCTTGGGCGCCTGAAGCAAGACCTTCGCAATGTTTTTAATTCTTGTGCACCTCCGCGTAAGAAGCCGCCAGCTTGCCGCGGTCTTCCTTGCCGCGAATCAGCGAGATACCCGCTGCTACCAGGCACAGCACGATCGAAACCACGAACGCGCTGCGCATCCCAATCACAAAGGCTTGCGTCACCTGCGAGCCGAGGGTCACGTTCGTCCCCACGAACAGCTTCAGCATCACGTCTTGCGGCAGGCTGGCCGCTGCCACCGCCAGGGAAAGGGCGAAGCTGGTCACCTGGCCCGCCTGGCGCAGGGTGGCAAGCGTGGCCGAAGCCACGCCTAAACGGTTGGCCGGCGAAGCGTTCATGGCCGCGCTGGTGTTGGGAGACCAGAACAGCCCGCCTCCCAGCCCCATCACGGCCAGCTCAATAGCCAGGGTAGGATAGGCCGTGGTGGGGGTAATGAAAGTAAACGCATACAGCGCCACCGCCTGGACGATCAATCCCGCCGTCGCCGGCAGGCGCGCTCCAGATCCGGTCGGCGATCACCCCGCTTAGCGGCGTCATCACCGAAGAAACGATCGGCAGGGGGATGAGCAGCAAGGCCGCCTTGAGGGGGTCGTATCCACGCACGCCCTGCAAGTAGAAGATGATCAGAAAGTTCACCGCGAACAGCGCTAAGGCCTGCATCATGGCTGCCAGCACTGAAAAGGTATACACCCGGTTATCGAACAGGGACAGATCCAGAATCGGGTGGGCGATACGCCGTTCCAACATAAAGAAAAGCGCCAGCATGATCAGGCACAAGGCAAACAGCCCCAGGACGGGCGCGGAAGTCCAGCCGAATTGAATCCCCAGGGTGAGGGCCAACAGCACGGCCGTCAGCCCCACGCTGAAAGTAATCGCGCCGAGCGGGTCAAACTTCTCGCCCTTGCCGCGCGTGGAGATTTCCTTCAGCGCGATGTAGCCCCACAGCGCCCCGACGATCCCGATGGGCACGTTGATGAAGAAGATCCAGCGCCAGCTCCCCGCCGTGAGGATCAATCCCCCCAGCACAGGCCCCAGGATGCCCCCGGCTGCCCAGGTGACGCCGTTGATTCCCAAAGCCTTCCCGCGCTGGTTGGGCGGGAAGACCTCGGTGATGAGCGCCGTGCTGTTGACGACCAGCATGGCCGCCCCGCTGCCTTGCACCAGGCGGAACAGGATGAGCTGGGTGGCGTTGGCCGAAAAGCCGCACAGCGCCGAGCCAAGTGTGAAAATGACGAAGCCGAGATTGTACATCCGCACGCGGCCGAAGAGATCCGCCACGCGCCCAAAGGTCAGCAGGAAGATCGTGCTGACCAGGATGTAGGCCATGATGACCCAGATCATGGAAACCAGATCCGAGTGGAGCGACACCATCATGTCCGGCAGGCCCAGGATGACGATGGTGCTATCGATAGCGGCCATCAAGGCCCCGATGGTGGTCACGCTCAAGACGATCCACTTGTATTCGATGTGCCTTAGCTTCTCAATCAGGCCCCCATGGGTCGACGTCCTGCGATCATTCTCTGCCATTGCTTTTCCCTCGCCAAAGATAGAGATAGACAGCCCTGCTTCCCGGCAACTACAGGCTCTTCTAACGTCAACATCTTAACATAGCACGACTTGGCCGGTTTGACTTTATGGAAACTTAATAAACTCATTAACAGGAATTTATGTGAAATTCTGTACACTCCGCGTTTTAGAGCGGGCTGTTTTCTGGTATAATTGCCATCGCTCAGGGCTGGAACAGTGTCCTCAGAGCCAATGGAGAGGTAGCGTAGTCTGGCCTAACGCGCGCGCCTGGAGAGCGCGTTTACCGTAAGGTAACGTGGGTTCGAATCCCACCCTCTCCGCCACGAGAACCTTGCGAAGGTCTGAGGCCTTCGCAAGGTTTTTCTCACTGTCAGGTTGTATCGCCCCACGAGGAGAATTACCCAATTATGCGATGGACCCGCGACTATCAGCCGCAGCCTCAGCGCAACAGACTGTACCGGCGCGCCTTAATCATCACAGTCGCCGGCAACATCCTCCTGGCAGCCTGCAAAGGGACGGCGGCCTACCTGACCGGCAGCGCGGCCTTGTTCGCCGACGCCGCCAATTCGGCTTCCGACGTCCTCTACTCTCTCCTCATGGTGCTCGGCCTGTGGGTATCCCAGCGCCCTCCCGATCTATCCCATCCCCAGGGACACTCTCGCTTCGAGCCGCTGGTGGGCCTGGTCGTGTCTCTATCCATGGCTTTCGCCGGTTACGAAGCCGCCCACTTCGGCATCGAGCGCTTTTTCTCCGGCGGCCTGGCCGTGGAAGCGGGACTGCCCACCTTCGTGCTGATCGGCAGCGCCGCCGTCAAGGCGGTCATGTTCCTGGCCATCCGCCGCATCGCCTTGAGCGTAGACAGCCCGGCCTTACGCGTCACAGCCCGCGACAACCTGAGCGACGTGCTCACTTCCGCCGCCGCCCTGGTAGGCGTCTATGGCTCGAATCTGGTCAGCCCGCTGCTCGACCCCCTCGCCGGTATCCTGGTGGCTCTGTGGATCTTCCGTAACGTGTACATCGCCGTGACGGAAAACCTTGGCTTTCTCACCGGCGCAGGCGCCTCCGCCGAGCTGCGCCACGAGATCGTCCGCATTGCCGAAGCAGTGCCCGGCGTGACGGAAGTGCACCATACCATGGCCGAATACGTCGGCCCCAAGCTGGTCGTGGACATGCACATTAACGTCGATGGAGAGATGACCCTCAACCAGGCTCACGCCATCGCCGACAAAGTGGCCGAGGAAGTCTCCCGGCTGCCCTCGATCGACCGCGTTTACGTCCACGTCGAGCCAAACGGCACCTATTAACTGTCTTTTATTCGGACGAAATGGGTCAGAGTAAACTGCTTGACTTTGTCCATTGAGTGCTCTATACTGTAGGAAATGGCGGGACTTCGACAGCTCCCGGGTCAGCCAGTAAGGTTTTGGTGCGCAACTCCCCCCCCAACACAACCCAGCCGATCGCGTAGACCGCGGCCGGCCTTTTTAATACCCGCTATTCGGGAGCACCGGTTCTAGTTATCCATTCTGCAAAAGGAGATGCACAAATGGCTGGTCTGCACTACCATCCCATCTATTGTATCCTGCCCCCTCACATGTTGGAACATCTTTCCCAAAATGGCACCTCGGAACAACGTGAAGCGGCTGCGCGCACGGTAGAAGTCTCAACGCAAATCCGCCAACAGCGTACAGCTTTGTTGGCCACGGGGGTAAAGCCCATGGCGGCCGGCAGCGCCGGAGGCGTCAAGAACCGCAAAGTGTACAACACCAATCACACCACCAACTTGCCGGGGCAGCTCGTCCGCAACGAAGGCGATCCCGCTAGCGGGGACGCCGCCACAGACGAAGCTTACGATGGCGCCGGATATACTTACGATCTTTATTGGGACGTTTATCAGCGCAACTCGGTGGATGGAAATGGCCTTGAGCTGGATTCTACCGTCCATTACGGACAGAACTACGACAACGCCTTCTGGAATGGCAGTCAAATGGTGTACGGTGATGGAGATGAAGGCTTGCCGCCCAGCCAACAATTGTTCAACCGCTTTACCATCGCGGTGGACGTGATCGGGCACGAGCTAACCCACGGCGTCACCCAGTACACAGCCGGCCTGGTCTATGCCAACCAGCCGGGAGCCTTGAACGAATCGATCTCGGACGTATTTGGCTCGCTCGTGAAACAGCGTCACTTGGGCCAGACCGCCGCTCAGGCAGATTGGATTATCGGTGAAGGCCTGTTTACGCCCAACGTGCACGGCGTCGGCATCCGCTCCATGAAAGCCCCCGGCACGGCTTACGACGATCCCGTGCTCGGCAAGGATCCTCAGCCCGCCAATATGAGCGGCTACGTCAACACCACCAGCGACAACGGCGGTGTGCATATAAACTCCGGCATCCCCAACCACGCTTTCTACGTCATTGCCATCAACATTGGCGGCAACGCCTGGGAAAAAGCCGGGCAGATTTGGTACGCGGCCTTGAAAGGGAAATTCACGGCCAACACCGATTTTCAGGGCGCAGCCGATCTGACCTACGCGGCCGCCGGAGAGCTTTATGGCGTCGGTGGCCTCGAGCAGCAAGCCGTGCAGAATGGTTGGGCCGAGGTAGGTATAACGGTAGGAGGTGGCGGTACCGGAGGCGGCCAGGGCTGTCTGGCTTCTTTGTTGAAGCTGTTCAGCCCCTCCCCGTCTGGCACCGGGAAATAACCGCTCCCCTCCGTTACAGGAGGTACGAAATGCGAATTCACTTCGAGCGCAGTGGTGGTCTGATGGGGATGGTCGTGAAGACCTCGATCGATACCGAGCAGATCCTCCCCGAGGAAGCTCAGCCCCTGCTGGAAAGCATCCACGCCACGCGCTTCTTTGAGCTTCCGGAAAAGATCATCGCGGAGGAGACAGGCGCCGATCAATTCCAATACCAGATCACGGTAGAGGAAGGCGGCAAGAAACACACCGTAATCGTCAGCGAAGCCGGTGCGCCCGACGAGCTGCGCCCTGCGCTCCACCAGATGACCCTTCTGGCGCGCAAGTACCGCGGATGACATAACCTTGCGAAGGTTTCGTTCAAAGGCACACGTTCTACCCAAAGGACGCGCCCCTTCCGATCGACCTTCGCAAGGCTCGTTCATTCTCTCTATCAAATCCACATTCTACCCATACCTGCGTTGTACATTTTCCTATCCCAGTCTATAATTATTTTCGAGGCATACCATCCTGAGCCTGGTTGCTTCCAACCACATCCTGACCTGGAGGGGAGAATGTATGGCTGAGATCACTCGTAAAGAATTGGTTCTCGCCTTGATTTCCGCGCACGGGCAGCCTCGACTGGCCGGCCTGGAATTGAGCGGATTGGACATGAGCCACCTTGCGCTGAGCTACGCCATCCTCAGCCGCTCAGACCTGATCGGCGCGGACCTCAGCCGCACAGACCTCACCGGCGCCGATCTGAGCTACGCCAATTTGAGCAACGCCATCTTGCAGATGGCGCGCCTGGATCATGCCAACCTCCTCGGCGCGGACATGCGCAACGCGAACCTGGCCCGCAGCAGCCTGGCCTGGGCCAATCTGTCCAAGGCCGTTCTGACCCTGGCGAATATGAGCCAGGTCGATCTCAGCCACGCCACCCTGACGGAGTGCGATCTGAAAGAGGTGCGGCTGGCCAAAGCCGACCTGGAAGGGGCCGACTTGAGCGGCGCCAATCTCAGCAAGGCCAATCTGGTGGACGCCAACCTGACCGACGCCAACCTGGAGAAAGCCAACCTGACGGGCGCGGATCTCGCCGGCGCAGACTTGAGCAATGCCAACCTGGAAGGAGCCTTGCTGAGCCAGATACAGATCGCCCGCGCCATGTCTTTACAAGGCGCCATCCTTCCCGACGGCTCACGCCACAATTAGAGAAACGACCGAAGGCAGAGCATGGCAGAGATTACCCGCAAAGAGCTCATCTTGCTGCTCATCAAAGCCGGTCCCAACCCGCGCCTCAGGAGTTTGGATCTGAGCGGCCTCAACTTACGCCGCCTCTATCTCCAGGGCGCCGATCTCTCCCTGGCAGAGCTGATCGGGAGCGACCTCGAAGGCGCCAATTTGCGAGAAGCCAACCTGCAAGGTACGCTGGCGGCTGAAGCCATCCTGAAAAATGCCGACCTGCGTTGGGCCAACCTGTGCGAAGCGCAGCTCCGCGTCGCCAGCTTCGTGGGAGCCAGTTTGAAGGGGGCCAATCTGAGCCAGGCCAACCTGGCGGGCGCGAACCTGGAAGGCGTGGACTTGAGCGAAACCACTCTGGACGACGCCGACCTGACCCGCAGCTTGCTCAAGGACGCCAGGGTTCGACCGGGCCAGCTCGAAAGGGCCAAATCGTTAAAGGCGCGATTCTTCCCGACGGCGCCAGGCACGATTAACGCCGCCCGGCTTGCCTAAGCTTCCTTCTGCATCCCTGGAATATTGCATATAATTGGGAGATGCCTCCCCTCATCACCTTCTTCATCCGCCGCATCCTCTCCATCCTGACCACCCTCTTCGTCGTCACGCTCGTTCTGTATGGCATCACCATGCTTACCCCCACGCAAGAGCGGGCCATGCTGTATTTCCCCAACACCGGCGCCCACCTGACCGACGAGCAGACCCAACGCATGGTCGACAGCATCATCCAGCGTTACGGCCTGGACCAACCCTTCCCCATCCAGTACGCCCATTGGGTGGCCCGCCTGGTGCAAGGCCAGTGGGGGTACAGCCCCAGCGCCAAGCAGGACGTGCTACAAGCCCTGCTCCAGCGCACCCCGGCCAGCGCGGAGCTGATGTTTTATTCCTTCCTCCTCTTCATTCCCCTGGGCATCCTCAGCGGTATAGTCGCCGCCCGCCGCCAGGGCGGGCCAACTGACCTGGGATTCCAGCTCACCGCTTTCAGCGCCACGGCCTTGCCGCCCTTCATCCTGGCTTTGGTCTTGCTCTCCATCTTTTGGGTGGGCGTTTATTGGTTCCCCCTGGGCCGCCTCAGCGATACGATCAATCTCACCGTGCAATCGGACGCCTTCGTCAAGTTCACCGGCCTGGTCACCATCGACGGTCTGCTCAACGGCCGGCCTGACATCAGCCTGGACGCGCTGCGCCACCTGGTGCTGCCGGTGTTTACCCTGAGCTTCGCCCATTGGGCCACCCTCGCGCGCGTGACCCGCGCCGCCATCCTGGATGAGCTGAGCAAAGAGTACGTCCTGGCCGCCAAAGCGCACGGCCTCTCTCAGCGCAAGATCTTGTGGCACCACGCCTTGCGCAACGTTCTGGTGCCGGCCCTCAACAGCTCGGCGCTCTCGGCGGCGTCTCTGATCACCAGCCTGTTCGTCATCGAGATCGTTTTTCTATACAACGGGATTTCTTCCCTTTTCGCCAGGTCCATGCTGGGCACGCCTGATGTTTCGATTGCCCTGGGCTTTGCCATTTACACCGTCCTGCTGGTGCTGGCCATCATGACCATCCTGGACGTCCTCCAGGCCATCGTCGACCCGCGCATTCGCGCAGCAGGAGCGCTCCTATGAGCGTTCTCAAAATCCTCTCGAAGCGCTGGGAATTCGTGCTTGGCCTGCTGGTGGTGACCTGGTGCGTCCTGGTCGCCGTCGCCGCGCCCTTCCTGGCGCCGCCCTCGAATCCGGAAGCCCCGGCGGAATTTCAAAACGTCGGCACTCGCCAGGAGAAGCTGGCACGCCGGCCTTTACCGCCCAGCGCCAAAGCCGTGCTGGGAACCACGCCGGATCAGAACGATATCTTTTACACGCTCGTGTGGGGCACGCGTTCCGCCCTGCGCTTCGGCCTGATCGTCTCCCTAGGCGCGGCTGCGCTGGGAACCTTCCTGGGAACTTTGAGCGCTTATCTGGGCGGTTGGATGAACGGCTTGATCCTGCGCGTCACGGATGGCTTTATCACCTTCCCGCTCATCGCCGGGGTCATCGTTTCCAACCAATTGAGCCTGATCGTCTTGCAAAATATATTTGGAGAGAATTACATCACCGCCACTTTTAGCGCCAGCCCGCCGGCTATCCCCCTTTGGTTTCAAATCTTCTTCTCGCTCGAGCTGATCTTCATCTTATTTACCTGGATGCCCTACGCGCGCCTGACGAACGCCATGATCACCCGGGTGAAGTCCACCGATTTTGTGGAAGCCGCCCACTCGCTGGGCGCGGGCCACGCGCGCATCATCTTCCGCCACCTCATGCCTAACGCCGTCTCGCCGGTGATCGTGCTGCTCTCCAAGGACATCGGCGGCGTAGTCGTCTTGCAATCGGCGCTGACCTTCATCGGCATCAGCGGCGGCTCGGCCTGGGGCAGCCTGCTGGTCATGGGGCGGGATTGGATCATCGGCCCGGGCGGCGATCCGCTGGGCGCCTGGTGGGTATTCGTCCCCGCCAGCCTGGCCATCATCCTCTTTAGCATCGGCTGGAGCCTGTTAGGCGACGGCTTGAACGACCTGCTGAACCCGCGAAGAAGCTTGCTCTAACCGTCATACCCAAGAGGGTCTTAGCCCCCTTAATAAGGGGGGAGGATTCCTTATCTCCGCACCAGCTTAAGCGCCACGTCCGTCCCAAACCCGGCCTTAAAAGCGAGCTGCGTCCACAAATAACCCATCGCCTCCAGCGCGTGCGCCGCTTCCAGCGGCCCCACGTCGATCGGGTCGAGGCCCAGCTCAGACCCCAGGCGGGAGACCACCGCCTTGGCGGCCTTATCATCTCCGCACAGGAAAAGGCTCTCGCTCAAGCCCCCAAAGCGTGGCGCCGCCAGGTGCTGCCAATGCACCGTGTTGAACGCCTTGATCACGTTTGCAGACGGGATCCAGCCTGCGATCTGTTCCGCCGCCGAATTCCTGGCCACCGCCGTGGACATATCCGTAGCATCCGGCAGGTAGGGATTGGTACAATCGATCACGGTCTTCCCGCCCATGGGGCCGACCGCCCGCACTGCTTCGTAAGCCGCCGTCCAGGGGACGGCCAGCAAAACCACTTCGCCGAAGAGACCCGCCTCCCTCACCAGGCCGCCGCTGGCCGCTCCGCCAATGGATTCGGCCAGGACGTGCGCCTTGTGCGCGCTGCGCGACCCAAACATGACGGTGTGGCCCGCCTTCACCCACAGGCGGCCCAGCGTGCTTCCCATTTTCCCCGTTCCGATGATCCCGATTTTCATGCTGCCCTCCATTGCTTCTTCAATAGAAGTATTCTTATTTTAGCCGAGTTCCTCATTTCCTGATATTCTTTTCCGCGAAGTTCTGTTCCCTCGCCCGCCGGGAGATACAGAGTCTCACGAACGACTCGCCCTCCGCTATTGCAAAACCAGAACACATGTGCTAATATATGGGCGAATAAGAATCCGGATAACTTAAAACCTATTTTCGAGGCGAACAGGAGAGGAAATGAACACGATCATAGCATTCTGTGGTTTGGATTGTGGCCAATGCGAGGCTTACCTGGCCACCCAGGCGAACGATGAAGCCGCCAAAGAGCGAATCGCCGCCCGCTGGAGGGAGGAATTCCAGGCGCCCGGCATCACCGTCGCCTCGATTACCTGCGACGGCTGTCTCGCCTTCGACGGCAGGCTGGGTGGGCACTGCCTCGAATGCGATATCCGCGCCTGCGGCGAGCAAAAAGGGCTGGTGAATTGCGCGAGCTGCCCCGATTATGCCTGTGAAAAGCTCCAGGCATTCTTTACCCAGGCCCCCGGCGCGCGCGAAAGATTGGACGCTTTAAGAGCCGGCTAATCGCCTCGCAGGAGAGCCGTCATGCCAGAATTCCCTGAAATCTTCACCCTCACCCAGCAATTGAAGCAGCGCCTGGCGGGAAAAGCTATCGCCGACATCGAGGTCTTGCAGCCCAAATGCCTCAACCTGCCGGCCGCGGACTTCCGCTCCGCCTTGCAAGGTGCCCAAATCAGAGATGCTACCCAACATGGCAAATGGATCCAGATCGAAACCAGCGCCGGGTGGCTGCTGCTCAACCTGGGCATGGGCGGAGAGGTGCTCATCCTCACCTCGCAGACTCTCCCGGAAAAGCGCCGCCTGGTCTTCCAGTTTACCGACGGCGCCTGCCTGAGCGTCAACTTCTGGTGGTTCGGCTACGCCCACTACGTCGCCCCGGGAGCGCTCGAGCGCCACGAGATGACCGCTAAACTGGGCCCAAACGCCCTGGACCTGGACGCACAAGCCCTGGGTGAAAAGCTCAAAGACCAGCGCGGGCGCATCAAGGCCTTCCTGCTGGACCAATCCCGCATCGCAGGCATCGGCAACGCCTACGTCCACGACATCCTCTTCCTGGCACGCCTGCACCCGCTGCGCAAGATCGATACGCTGACCGAAGACGAGGTCGAAGCCCTGGCCCAGGCCATCCACGGCGGCCTGCAGCCCAGCATCGACAAAGGCGGCGCCTTCTACGAGATGGACACTTACGGGAAGAAGGGCGGTTTTACTATGGAAGACATCCTGGTCGGCTATAAGGAGGGCCAGCTTTGCCCGGAATGCGCCACGCCCATCGAAAAGATCAAGACCGGCAGCACCAGCAGCTTCATCTGCCCGCACTGCCAGTCCCTATAAGCCCCTCGCCAGGGCGAGGTCTTTCCCATGCGGGAAGCGGCCCTCCCCCGACCTCCTCCCAGTGGGAGAGGGAGTAAGGCCCGGACGAGAGAGAAGGCGGCTCTTGCCCCCTCGCTGAGGGGGATTCTTTCAATTCTGTAAGCTTCCCGGCGGTGGACAGAATAGTGGATATCCTACTTGCAATTTGGGATTAATTGATTTATACTGTGTTCACAAGTGGTAGAAAGTGGGAAAAAGTGGAGCGCCGGCATACCCGGCGTTCCATAATTAACCGGAGAAACAGAACAAATGTTCCTGGGTCGCTACGAGCATAACATCGATGATAAAGGTCGCCTGACCATTCCTGCCCGCTTCCGCGAGCCGTTGGAGGAAGGCGCCTACCTCACCCAGGGGTTTGACAAGAATCTGATCGTGCTCACACCGGCCGCCTTCGAGGCCTGGGCCACCCGGGTGAACAGCCTGAACATGACCGATCCGACCACCCGCCTGCTGCGCCGCCTGATCTTTTCCAGCGCCAACTTCGTTGAGGTGGATAAAGCCGGGCGCATCTTGATCCCGCAATACTTGCGCCAGGCCGCCGATCTGAACGACAACGCCATCGTCGTGGGTGCGGGTGAATTCTTCGAGATCTGGTCGCCGGCTCAATGGCAGCCGCAGGGCGATATGCTCAACGACGCAGATACCAACGCCCAGCGCTTCGCTGCGTTGGACTTGACCATCCGCTGAAGCATGAGCGTTCCGCACCTTCCTGTACTTTACCAGGAGATTATACTCGCACTACGCCCGAAAAGCCCTGGGAGATATGTGGACGGCACCGTGGGTGCCGGGGGGCACGCCTGGGGCATTCTGGAGGCCAGCCAGCCCGATGGACGACTGCTTGGATTGGATGTCGATCCTCAGGCGCTGGCGCTGGCAAGCCAGCGCCTGTCTGTCTATGGCGAGCGAGCCGTTCTGATGCAGGCATCTTACACCACGCTGCCGGAACAGATCGCCCGTCTGGGCTGGAGCGACCTACAGGGAATCTTGGTCGACCTGGGTGTCTCTTCGATGCAGTTGGATACCGCTGAGAGAGGCTTCTCTTTCCAGCAGGAAGGCCCGTTAGACATGCGCTTCGATCCGCGCAATCCGCTGCGGGCCGCCGACCTGGTGAACACCCTGTCCGAAGCAGACCTGGCTGACTTACTCTGGCGTTATGGCGAAGAACATCACGCACGGCGGGTAGCGCGAGCCATCGTGCAAGCCCGTCCCCTGGCCTCCACCCGCGAGCTGGCCGAGGTCGTTGCTCGAGCCAGTGGGGAGCGCAGTGGACGCATCCATCCGGCAACGCGCACTTTTCAAGCCTTGCGCATTGCCGTCAACCAGGAGCTCCAGTCTTTGGAAGAATTCTTGCCCAAAGCTGTAGACAGCCTGGCGCCAGGGGGAAGACTAGCCGTGATCGCATTTCATTCGTTGGAAGACCGCATCGTCAAGCAGTACTTCCATCGAGAGAGCCGGGATTGCATCTGCCCGCCAGAGCAGCCGGTTTGCACTTGCGGTCACACAGCCACCATCAGAGAGATCAGCCGGCACGTCGTGAAGCCGGCCATCGAAGAGACACAACAGAATATGCGAGCCCGAAGTGCGCGGTTAAGGGTCGCGGAAAAGATTTAACTGGCATGAAGGTTGCAAGGGAATCCTTGTGTGTTCATTGAGGACATCCTCTGATCCGCTTCAACCAGAATAGTGTTAGGGAATTGACAGTTAATGCTATGACCAACCATTTTGTGCAAGCCTACCGACAAGCTCCCTGGCGCGTCCAACTGCAATGGATCGGCCTGTTTTTGCTTGGCCTGATCACGGTGGCGCTCGTCGCAGGGATCTACCTGAACATATCGGCTCGCGCTTCGAGTTATGGGCGCGACATCCAGCAATTGGGAAACCAGAGCGACCAGGTACAGCGTAATATCGCCGACTTGCAAACTCAGCTTGCTCTGTTGACCTCCGCCTCCGTGATGGAAAAACGGGCCGAAGCCCTGGGTTTCCAGCCTCTCGACCCGGGCAGCATCCTTTACGTAAACGTGCCCGTGAACGTCGACCGGGAGCCGGCCGTCTTAGCTCCCCCTCCCGGCCCCGGCATGGTCAGCCCGCCGATCATTCAATCTACTTACACGCAGTCCTTATGGGATTGGCTATTTGAAGGTCTCACGCGAGCCGCCCAACAGCAAGGCAAGGTGCTGCCATGAATAATCCCTTCTCCTCCCGCTACAGCCTTCTCGGGCTGGTTTTTTCTTTGGTAGGGGTATTGATCGTCTTCCAGATGGGGCGCATTCAGGCCAGCACCACCGCCGAGGACCTGCGCAAGCAGGCCCAACTCTACGAAGGCCAGACGGAGACCATCTACCCGGAACGCGGCAGCATCTACGACCGCTGGGGCCACTTGCTGGCCGGCAATGAAACCGTCTATGAGGTCGGCGCAGACCTGCAATCCGTGACCAACCCCGAAACCATCGCCGCCACCCTGAATTCGGTGGTGGGCGCCGACTACTCCAAGGTGCTGGCGGCGGCCAGCCTGCCTTACGTCGAGGGCAAATCCCAGTACGCCATGCTGGTCGATTTCGTCACCAAGGAGCAGATCGACCAGATCGCCGCGCTCCAGAAACAGTATGAAAATCAGCCTTCCAGTGGGAGCAAAGGCCAAAAACCGCCCAGCCTGTCCGGCCTGACCTGGACGCCCCACCTCAAGCGCAGCTACCCCGAAGGGTCGCTGGCCTCCAACGTGATTGGCTTCTATCCCTACCTGGACCGCAATACCGGTCACGGGTATTTTGGCGTAGAAGAGAAGTATAATGACCTTTTGGCAGGCACGCCTCAGCAAGTGTGGGTGCCTTTCGATCCCAACCTGGTGCAGGCTACCCCGGATGTGCCGCCGGGCGCGAGCCTGATCCTTACCATCGACCGCGAGATCCAGGCTTCAGTCGAACAGATCCTGGATAAGGCCGTTAAAGATACCGGCTCTGTCTCCGGCACCATTATCGTTAGTAACCCTAAGACCGGCGAGATCCTCGCTATGGCCACCACGCCTCGTATGGACCTCAACCAATACTGGAACTATTCTGAAGTCTTCCCCGACCCCACTCCCTTCGACCGCGCTGTCAGCGAGACCTACGAGCCAGGCTCGGTCTTCAAGGTGTTGACCATGGCCGGAGCCCTGGACGCCGGCGCGGTCAAGCCGGACACTCCCTTCCTGGATACCGGCTCCTTCGAGATCGGCGGTTTCTACATCCACAACTGGGATGGCGGCGCCTGGGGTCCACAGACCATGCTCGGCTGTATGCAGCACTCCCTGAACGTGTGCCTGGCGTGGGTCGCCACCCAGCTTGGCCCCACGAAATTCTACGATTACCTGCAGGCGTTCGGCATCGGCCAGAAGACCGGCATCGACCTGGCCGGCGAGGTCAATTACCCCCTGCGGCTCCCCGGCGACGGCCAGTGGTTCCCCGTCGATCTGGGCACCAACGCTTTCGGCCAGGGCGTCGCCGTCACCCCGATCCAGATGGTGATGGCGGTGGGCGCGGTGGCCAACGACGGCAAGATGATGGCCCCTCACATCCTCAAGGCCATGGTGGATAACGGGCGGCAGTATAATACTCCCCCCCAGGTGGTCGGCACACCCATCAGCGCTGAGACCGCCCACACTCTCACCGCCATGCTCACCCAATCCCTGCAAGGAGAGTCTTCCACGGCCCTGGTGCCCGGCTATAAAGTGGCCGGCAAGACCGGCACCGCCTCGATCCCCACCGAGTACGGTTATACCAGCAGCCTGACCAACGCCTCTTTCGTGGGCTGGGGACCTTCCGACGACCCCCAGTTCCTGGTGTACGTCTGGCTGGAAAAACCGACCGCTTCAGAATGGGGTTCCGTTGTCGCCTCGCCCGTCTTTAGCGACGTAGTCAAGAAATTAGTCGTCCTGATGAACATTCCGCCCACCGAGCCGATCGCACCCACGGAAGGGCAATGAGGAAATAATCCTGTGCTCACTCTGGCAGACGTACTCGAAGCTTTGACAGGCTATCGCCCCGAACGGGCCGGCATGGTGATCAGCGAGGCCGCTGTCGAACTCGCGCCAGGTCATCCCCGGGGCCATGTTCGTGGCCCTGCCGGGCGAGCGCGTGGATGGGCACAATTACGTCGGCGACGCCTTCCATCGCGGCGCGGGCCTGGCGCTCGTGCAGCGCGACGTTTCGGGGCTGTTCCCCATCCTCGACCTGCGCGCGGGCTTCGATCCGTCTGGCCTGTCGCTGCCGGGCGTGCCGTTCTGCTTGCTGGTGGAAGACAGTCTGAAGGCTCTTCAGGCAATTGCCCATTTCTGGCGGCGCAAGCTGAGCTTGCGCGTGGTCGGCATCACCGGCAGCGTGGGCAAGTCCACCACCAAGGAATTGGTGGCCGAAGTGCTCGGCCAGCGTTACCGCACCTTGAAAAACCCGGGCAACCTGAACAACGAGATCGGCCTGCCCTTGACCCTGCTGCAATTGAGCAGCGGCTATCAACGCGCCGTGCTGGAAATGGGCTTTTACGTTCCCGGTGAGATCGCCTTCTTGTGCGACCTGGCCCAGCCCCAGATCGGCGTGGTTACCAACGTGGGCACCGTCCACGCCGAGCGGGCCGGCACTCAGGCCGACATCGCTCGCGGCAAGGCCGAGCTGGTACGGGCCTTGCCCCCTGCTCCACAAGGGGTCGCCATCTTGAACTTCGACGACCCCTGGGTGCGCCCCATGGCGCAACAAACCCAGGCGCGCGTGCTCTATTACGGCCTGGATCCTCAGGCCGATCTGTGGGCGGATGGGATCGAGGGCCTGGGGCTGGAAGGCATCCGCTTCAGGCTGCACTTCCGCAACGAAGTCCTGCACATGCGCGTCCCCCTCATCGGGCGGCACTCCGTGCACACCGCCTTGCGCGCTGCCGCCGTCGGCCTGGTGGACGGCCTCACCTGGCAGGAGATCATCTCCGGGCTGACCAGCGGGCACACCCAGTTGAGGCTGGTCGCTGTCCACACCGAGAACGGCGCCTTGCTTCTGGACGACACCTACAACGCCAGCCCCGAATCTACCCTGGCCGCCCTCAATCTGCTGGGCGAGATGGAGGGCCGTAAAGTGGCCGTTTTAGGAGACATGCTGGAGCTGGGGATTTATGAAAAACAAGGCCACGAGATGGTAGGCGTGCGCGCTGCCGAGATCGCCCAGGAGCTGGTCGCCGTGGGTGAGCGCGCGCGCCTGATCGCCAAGGCTGCTTCCCAGGCCGGTATGCCCGGCTCTGCCATCACCTGGATGGACACCACCGAGCAGGCCATCGACTATTTGGGCAAACGTCTGAATGCGGGAGATGTCGTCCTGGTGAAGGGGTCGCACGGGATGCGCATGGATCGCATCGTAGCCGCATTGGAGTCTGGTTCATGAAAAAATCTTCACTGGCCCTGGCCTTGAGCGGCCTGAGCTTTATGACCACGGTAATCTGGGGCGGGCCTTTGCTGCGCATCCTGCGTCATTTCCGCGTCGGCAAGGTGATCCGCGTGGAAGGGCCTGAGCGGCACTTTACCAAAATGGGAACGCCTACCATGGGTGGGGTGATGATCATCGGCCCGGTAGTGGTCCTGACCATCCTGCTCAACGCGGCTTCTTTGTTGGGCCTGAACGTTTTAGGACGCTCGGTCATCGTGCCGTTGATCTGCATGTTAGGGTTTGGCTTGCTCGGCGCTATCGATGATTGGGAAGGCATCCGCGGTCCGCGTCGCGGCCTGGGGATGCGCGCCCGCACCAAATTCTTCTTCCAGGTGCTCTTTGCCATCGCCATCGCCCTCGCCTTGCGCTACGTGCTGGATGTGCCACAATTGATCTGGCCGGGCATCCAGGAAGTCCTCGACCTGGGCCCGGCTTACATCCCTCTGGCGGTGGTGATCATCGTGGGCATGTCTAACGCGGTGAACTTCACCGACGGCCTGGATGGTCTGGCCGGTCTGATCTCGGCCACCGCTTTTGCCGCTATCGGTGGGATCGCTCTTTTACAAGGGCAGGTATTCCTGGGCCGCTTTTGCTTCACCCTGGTGGGCGCCATGTTCGGTTTCCTGTGGTTCAACGTGCATCCCGCCGAGCTGATCATGGGCGACACCGGATCCCTGGCCATCGGCGCCACCCTGGGCGTGGTAGCCCTCATGACGGGGCAGTGGTTGATCCTGCCCATCATCGCCATCATCCCCGTCAGCGAGCTGATGAGCGTGGTTTTGCAGGTCGGTTATTTCAAGTGGACGCACGGGAAGCGCCTGTTCAAGATGGCCCCCCTCCACCACCACTTTGAGCTGCTGGGATGGAGTGAGACGCAGGTGGTGCAGCGTTTCTGGTTGGTTAGCCTACTCTTCGCCATGTTAGGGGTCGCGATTGCGCTGGTATAAACGATGACAAGCTGGGATGGACGCCGCGTTTTGATCCTTGGGGCTGCCCGTCAGGGGCAGGCCCTGGCGCGCTATCTGGCCGGGCGTGGGGCCAGAGTTGTGCTCAACGATCAGCGTCCTGCCGCTCAGCTCCAAGAGGCCCAGGCCGCGCTGGCCGGTTTGCCCATCACCTGGGTCACCGGCGGGCACCCCTTGCAGGCCCTGGAGCAGGTCGATCTGGTGTGCATCTCAGGGGGCGTGCCCCTGGAGCTGCCCATCATCGCCGAAGCCGTGCGGCGCGGCGTCACGCTTTCGAACGATTCACAGATCTTCATGGAAGAAGTGCCCTGCCCCACGGTTGGCATCACCGGCTCGGCCGGGAAGACCACCACCACCACCCTGGTGGGGCGCATGGCCCAGGCCGGCCTGGGCAGCTCGCGCCGGGCCTGGGTGGGCGGCAATATCGGCAACCCCCTCATCGCGCAACTGGATGAGATGAAGCCGGATGACCTGGCCATCCTGGAGCTTTCCAGCTTCCAACTGGAGCAGATGAGCCTCTCGCCCAACGTGGCGGCCGTGCTGAACGTCACCCCCAACCACCTCGACCGGCACGGGACGATGGAAGCCTACACCGCCGCCAAGGCCCGCATCCTGGCCTTCCAGTCCCCGCAGGACGTGGCCGTGCTGGGTAGGGAAGACCTGGGCGCCTGGGCGCTGGCCGAAAAAGTTCGCGGCCGCCTGGTCACCTTCAGCCTTTCCGAGCCGCTCGAAGGGGTCGACGGCGCCTATCTGGATGCCGGGACGCTGTTCTTGAGGGCCGGCGAGACGGACCTCCCGGTGATGCCGGCCGCTGAGATCCGCTTGCGCGGCACTCACAATTTGCTCAACGTGCTGGCGGCCTGCGCGATTGCGCACGCAGCCGGGCTGTCTCCGCAGGCCATGCTGGCCGGCGTCAAGGATTTCGGCGGCGTGCCGCATCGCCTGCAACGCATCGCCGCGTGGGGCGGGGCCGAATGGTACAACGATTCCATCGCCACGGCTCCAGAGCGCTCCATGGCTGCCATTCACTCCTTCAGTGAGCCACTGGTGCTGCTGGCCGGAGGGCGAGACAAGAATTTGCCCTGGGACACCTTCGCGGCCCTGGTCCACGAGCGGGTCGACCACCTGGTCGTGTTTGGCGAAGCCGCCGGCCTGATCCTGGGCGCGGTTGGCCCGCAGCAGCCGGGAAAACGCCCCTTTACCGTTACGCGCTGCTCGCACCTGCGCGAGGCCGTCCGGGCCGCCGCCGAGGTCGTCCAGCCCGGGGACGTGGTACTGCTCTCCCCCGGCGGAACCAGTTACGACGAATTCAAGGATTTTGAAGAGCGTGGAGAAAGGTTTGTAAAATGGGTGAAGGAACTTTCGTAAACCAGGCAAAACCGGCGTCTGCGGTCATCACCCAGCGGTCTTTGCGATTGCGCCTCGACGTTCCCTTGCTGTTAGTGGTGATCACGTTGATCGTTTTTGGGCTGCTGATGCTGTATTCGGCCAGTTGGGACTTCTCGCTGCAAGTCAATGGCTCCTCCAGCTACATCTTTACCCACCAGTTGCTCATGCTCGGCCTGGGCCTGGTGGTAGCTGTTGGCCTTTACCTGGTGGATTATCATCGCTTCCGCCGCATCCTCATCCCCATGATGGGCGGGACGCTGATCCTGTTGCTGGTCGTGTTGTGGGTCAACGATGTTCGCCTGGGCGCCGTGCGCTCCATTTTCAACGGCTCACTCCAGCCTTCCGAGCTTGCCAAGCTGGTCACCATCATTTACCTGTCCTACTGGCTTTATTCCAAGCAGGACAAGCTCAATAAGTTCACTTTTGGGCTGCTCCCCATGGCTGCCATCCTGGGTGTTACCGGGGGCTTGATCATGCTTCAGCCCGACCTGAGCGCGGCAGCCACGGTGATGATCCTGGGCGGCCTGCTCTTCTTCATGGCCGGCGGCGACTGGCGCCAGATCATCATGGTGGTGGTCGTGGCCCTGGTGCTCGGTTGGGTGGTGGTCAAGATCAGCCCTACCGGCAACGCGCGCCTGGGCAGCTATCTGGACGGCCTGCACAACCCCATCAATGCTTCTTACCAGGTGCGCCGCTCCCTGGAAGCCGTGGTCAAGGGCGGCGTGTTCGGCGTCGGTATCGGCCGGGCAGACACCAAATTCACCGGCCTGCCCGTCCCGCCCACGGATAGCATCTTTGCCGTGATCGCCGAGGAGACCGGCCTGCTCGGCGCGGCTTTCGTGGTGATCTTATACATCACCTTCATCTGGCGTGGCATGAAGATCGCCCGCCATGCGCCGGACCAGCTTGGCGCCCTCCTGGCCGGCGGCTTTACCGCCTGGGTCGCCGTCGAGGCATTGATCAACATGACCGTGATCGTCGGCCTGCTTCCCGTAGCGGGCAACGTCCTGCCGCTGATCAGCGCGGGCGGCTCGAACCTGGTGGCTTCGCTGGCCGGTATCGGTATCATCATGAGCGTGGCGCGCTCTTCGGAAGAGCGCGATCTCAACGAAGGGAGAACCTTTAGTGCGGTTGTTGATCTGCGCCGGGGGGACCGGAGGCGGGGTGTATCCCGCCCTCGCCGTTCTCCAGGCCATCGGGAATGAGGCCAACCCCGTGCTGTGGGTCGGTGGAGAGGGAGGCATGGAAGCTGAGCTGGTGAAACGTACCGGCGTTCCCTTTACGACCATCCCCGCCGCTGGCGTGCACGGCGTGGGGCTGCGCGCGCTGCCCGGCAACCTGTGGCAGCTCGGCCGGGGCGCCCTGGCTGCGCGCCGTGTCTTGCGCCAGTTCCGCCCGGACGTGCTCTTCTTCACCGGCGGCTACGTGGCCGTGCCTATGGCGTTGGCTGGCAGCCGTTGCCCCAGCGCCCTGTACGTTCCCGATGTCGAGCCGGGGCTGGCCCTCAAGGTGCTGGCCCGCTTTGCCGACCGCATCGCCTTGACTACCGCAGATTCCCGCGCTTATTTCGGCGCCCGCGCCGCGAGCGTCACCGGTTACCCTACCCGCCCCGACCTGGGCGCCTGGCAAAAGGCGGGCGCCCTTCAGGCCCTGGGGCTGACTGCTGAGCTGCCCGTGCTGCTCGTATCTGGCGGCAGCAAGGGCGCGCGCTCCATCAACCGGGCCGTGCTTTCCGTCCTGCCCCAACTGCTGGGCGTGGCGCAGGTGGTGCATCTCAGCGGGAGCCTGGACTGGGCGGAAGTCCAGGCAGCCCAGGCCGGCCTGCCCGCCGCGCTTGCCGGCCGTTACCACGCCCATGCCTACCTGCACGAAGAAATGGGCGCGGCCCTGGCCGCCGCCGACCTGGCCATCTCGCGCTCCGGCGCCTCTACCCTGGGCGAGCTGCCCTTGTTCGGCCTGCCCGCCGTGCTGGTGCCTTACCCTTATGCCTGGCGCTACCAGCGCGTGAACGCGGATTTCCTCGCTCACCACGGCGCCGCTATCGTCATCGAAGACGGCCAGCTAGCCGCACAGCTTCTGGCCACCGTTCAGGCCCTGTTGAATGATCCGCAGCGATTGGGAGCCATGCAAGTCGCTATGCGCTCCCTGGCGCGCCCGCAAGCCGCCCTGGAGATTGCTGCGGTGATCAAAGATCTGGCAGCGCATGGCGCTCGGAGGGAGTAGCTAGACCATGATGAGCCTGACCTTCGTATTCTGGATGTTCGTTTTTCTCTTCGCCATCGTCGGCGCCATGCGCGGGTGGGCCAAGGAAGTCCTGGTGACTTTCTCGGTAATCCTGGCCATCTTTATCATCACCGTGCTCGAAAGCTATGCGCCGTTCATCAAGGATATCCTGGCCAACTCGCCCAAATTCTGGTTCCGCACGGGCGTGATTGCCGCCCTGGTCTTCTTCGGCTACCAGACTCCCAACTTCCCCCGCTTCGCGGGCAGTGGCCGCTTCGCGCGCGAAAGGCTTCAGGACGCGCTGCTGGGGATTTTCCTGGGAGCTATCAACGGCTACATGATCTGGGGCTCGCTGTGGCTGTATTTGTCCCAGGCCGGTTATCCCTTCACCGCCATCTCTGCGCCGGATGCGACCACGGCCGCCGGGCAGGCAGCGGTCAAATTGCTCGCGTTTATGCCCCCCAATTGGCTGGGGGTGCCGGCGGTTTTCTTCGCCGTCGCGATCGCTTTTGTCTTTGTGTTTGTGGTGTTTATCTAATGAAACGGGTTCATTTGATCGGCATCGGTGGTACGGGTCTCTCGGCCATTGCCCGTGTGCTGCTGGAAAGCGGCTACACGGTCAGCGGCTCGGATCGGGCCCTCTCCCCTCTGGCGCACAGCCTGGAGGCGGCCGGTGCGCGCGTGTTCATCGGGCACAAAGCCGAGAACGTGGCCGGCGCCGACCTGGTCGTCCGCTCTTCGGCCGTCCCGGACGACAACCCCGAGGTGTTGGCCGCTCAGGCCGCCGGCATCCCCGTGCTCAAGCGGGCCGATTTCCTGGGCGAGCTGATGGCCGGCAAGCTGGGCATCGCCGTGGGCGGTACGCACGGCAAGACCACCACCAGCGCCATGATCGCCTGGATGTTGACCGCCCTGGGCCAGGAGCCTTCCTTCATCGTAGGGGGAGTGCTGAAGAACCTGGGGAGCAACGCCCACGCCGGAAAAGGCCCCGCTTTCGTGGTAGAAGCCGACGAATACGACCGCATGTTCCTGGGCTTGAGGCCGCAGATCATCGTGGTCACCAACCTGGAATACGACCATCCCGACTGCTTCCCCACCCCGGCGGATTACCGCGCCGCCTTCGAAGCGTTTGCCGCTCGTCTGGCGCCGGGTGGCACGCTGCTGGCCTGCCTGGAAGACCCCGGCGCTGCCGCTTTGCTGGAAAGCGCCAAAGCCAAAGGGAGCTGCACTCGCTCGTACGGCCAGTCCACGCAGAGCGATTATCAGGCGCGCGACGTACAGCCCAACTCCCTGGGAGGCTTCACCTTCGAGGCATTCTATCGCCCGTCCACGGCTGAGGCCCTTCCTCTCGGAAAAGTCGCGCTTCAGGTGCCCGGCCTGCACAACGTGCGCAACGCCCTGGCCGCCCTGGCCGTCGCCCACCTGCTCGATCTACCCCTGGAAGCTGCCACTAACGCGCTGGGCGCTTTCAGCGGTAGTGGCCGCCGTTTCGAAGTGCGCGGCGAGCCGGTTGGCATTACCGTCATCGACGACTATGCGCATCACCCCACCGAGATCAAGACTACCCTCTCCGCCGCGCGCAGCCGTTACCCTGCTCGCCGCCTGTGGGCGGTCTGGCAGCCGCACACCTATTCGCGCACCCGCAGCCTGGAGGCGGAGTTCGCCGGCGCCTTTTCGGAAGCGGATCAGGTAGTCATCAGCGAGATCTATGCCGCCCGCGAGCCGGCCCAGGAGTATTCCGCCGCCCGCGTCGCCGCCCGCATGGCCCACCCGGCGGTGCATTTCATCCCCACTCTGGCGGAGATCGAGGCGTTCCTGCTTCGCGAACTGCGCCCGGGCGACGTCCTGCTCGTTTTTTCGGCAGGCGACGCCGACCAGATTAGCACCCACCTTCTGGCTTCACTGCCGGAAAGGAGCCGTTGACATGACCGAGAGCAAGCACCGCAATTTCGAAGCCGAGACGCTCGACGCGCTCTCCCTGCGCAGGCAGCCCAAACCGGCTGCGCAGCCCGCCGCTACCCCGGGCCGCTCTGGCCGTCCCCGCAAGACGGGATTGAACGAGGATCAACGCCAGGACATCGTCCTGCACCTGATCGATTATTTCAAGTCAGACCCTAAAGGTCTTGATTGAGACCTTTAGGGTCTTCGTCATAAGGAAACCTTCGCAAGGATGGTCCAGGCAATCATGGAAAATCAGTCCGCTCAACTCTTCCCCATCGAAGCTCTGCGCATCGCCTTCGGCGACCGCTTGCAGGAGCACGTGCTCCTGTCGAGCTTCACCACCGCCCGCGTCGGCGGCCCGGCGGATGCCATGCTGACCATGCGCTCGGCTGACGAGCTGGCCGAGACGGTGGGCAAGCTGGAGGAGATGGGAGCGCCTTTCTTCGTCTTGGGCGGAGGCTCGAACGTGCTGGTCAGCGACGCCGGTTTCCGCGGCGTGATCGTGCTCAACCGCGCCCGCAATATCCGCATCGACGCCAGGAGCGCGACTCCCAACGTCTACGCCGAAGCCGGCGCCACCCTGGGAACCGTCGCCCGCCAGTCGGCCTTGCGCGGCTTGAGCGGCCTGGAATGGGCCGCCACTGTGCCGGGCACCGTAGGCGGGGCCGTCTACGGCAACGCCGGCGCTCACGGCGGCAACGTCGCCGGCAGTTTGCTCCTGGCAGACATCTTGCATCCGCAATATGGGAGAGAATCGTGGAGCTGTGACCGGCTGGATTACCAGTACCGCAGCAGCCTCCTGAAGCGGGAACACAGCCGGGCCGTCATTCTCGCCGCCCGCTTCAAGCTCTCGACCAGCACGCCCGTAGAAGTGCAGGCCAGGATGGAAGGCTTTTCAGCCCAACGCCGCAGCTCCCAGCCTCCTGGCGCCAGCATGGGGTCCATGTTCAAGAACCCCTCCGGGGATTACGCTGGTCGCCTGATCGAAACGGCCGGTCTCAAAGGAGCGAAAGTTGGCAATGCGGAGATCAGCGACGTGCACGCCAATTTCTTCGTCAACCGTGGCAACGCCACGGCTGCCGATATTCTGGCGCTCATCCACCTGGCCCAGGAGAAGGTTGCCGCGAAGCACGGCGTCCGCCTGGAGCTGGAAATCGAATTGATCGGTGATTGGAATTGACATGCCTAAGCTACGCATTGGCGTCATTTTTGGGGGACGTTCCGGCGAGCATGAAGTATCGCTCATGTCGGCGCGTTCGGTGTTGAGCGTATTGGATCCCCAAAAATACGACGTGACCTCTATCGGTATCACCCACACGGGCCGCTGGGTAACGGGCCAGAACGTCCTCGAGGCCCTCCAGCAGGGTCTGGGCCGGGGCGAGAGCTCCCAGCAGATCGCCTCTCTCAGCGACGCCGCTCTGCTGGGCGACCCCAGCCACCCCGGCGTGTACCGGCTGAGCTCGACCGGCCAGGGAGAGCTACTCGAGAAGCTGGCCGATCTGGACGTGATCTTCCCGGTGCTGCACGGCACTTTTGGGGAGGACGGCACCCTGCAGGGGCTGCTGGAAATGGCCGACGTCGCCTACGTAGGCGCCGGCGTTTTGGGCTCAGCCGTGGGCATGGACAAGGCCCTCTTCAAGGATGTGATGCGCGCCAACAGCATCCCCGTGGTCGATTCGATCCTGGTGTCGCGCTTCGAGCTGGAGCATGACCTGGAGGCCGTTTTGGCGCGCGCCGAAGCCCTGGCCCCCTACCCGCTGTTCACCAAGCCGGCCAACCTGGGCTCGTCGGTAGGCATCATGAAGTGCCACCACCGCTCGGACCTGCTCGAAGGCGTGCTGGACGCCGCGCGCTTCGACCGCCGCGTGCTCATCGAGCGCGGCGTGAACGCCCGCGAGATCGAGGTCAGCGTGCTCGGCAACCGCGAGCCACAGGCCTCCCTGCCCGGCGAGATCATCCCTTCGGACGAGTTCTACGATTACGACGCCAAGTACATCGACAACCGCTCTGAGCTGGTCATCCCCGCCCCGCTGTCTGCCGGGCAGACCGCCCAGATCCGCGCGCTGGCCGTGCGCGCCTACGCCGCCATCGACTGCGCCGGCATGGCGCGCGTGGATTTCCTGGTGGACAAAGACAGCGGCGAGATCAACTTGAACGAGATCAACACCATTCCTGGCTTCACCCAGATCAGCATGTATCCGAAGCTGTGGGAAGCCAGCGGACTTTCTTATTCGGCGTTGGTAGACCGCCTGATTGAGCTGGCCCTGGAGCGCAAAGCCGAGCGCGACCGCAACGAGCGCCAGTACGGGAGGAACGCATGAAAGCCAGCACCCAATCCGCCAGCCGCGCCGACCAGGTGCGCCAGCGGCGGACGCAGCATAGCCAACAGCGCGTCAGCCGGGTGTCGCAACAGGCCGCCCGTCCGGCCAATACGCCCCCCGTCTTCGTCCGTGGGAATGCGGCTGGCAGCCCGGTGCGTCAAAAAACGCCCACACGGACGCGCCGCCAGTATTATTACACCCTGAACGCCACCGGCGCCGAAGTGCGTTTGCCGGCCTTCCCTGCCGTGCGCCCCGGCTGGCGCCTGCTCTCCGGGCTAATGGTGATCGGCCTGCTGGCGGCCCTCTTCGCTCTGTGGAGCATGCCCATGTTCCAACTGAGCAGTGCCAGGCTGGTGGGCGCCAAGCGCCTGACGGCCAGCGACGTCAACACCGTGCTGGGCATCGAGGGTATCCCGGTGATCAAGGCCACCCCCCAGCAGATGGAAAAAGACCTGCTGGCGGCCTTCCCCGACCTGTCCGCCGTCTCCGTGCGGGTTGGCCTGCCGGCCAGCCTGGTGGTGAGCGTGACGGAACGCCAGCCGGTGCTGGCCTGGCAGCAAAACGGCCAGACTCTAATGGATCGACGCCAGCGGGGTAGCCTTCCCTACGCGCGGCGACGCCCAGATCGACAACCTGGTCACCGTGCAGGCCCAGGGCGCCCCGGCCTCTGCCCCTACCCAGGCAGAGCCGTCCAACACGGCTGCGGCGCAGGCCTCCACGGCCACGCCTGAGACGGCCGCCGCCCCGGAACAGCCCAAGGTCTTCCTGGATCCCAAGCTGATCCCCGGCATTCTCTCCTTGAGCGCGGATGCCCCCGCCGGAGCGCCCCTGGTCTACGACCCGCGCTACGGCCTGGGCTGGAGCGATCCGAAGGGCTGGCAGGTATATTTCGGCCTGGACACCACCAACGTGGCCCAAAAGCTGGCCGAATACCACGCCATCGTCGACCAGCTCACCCAGCAGGGCATTCAGCCCAAAATAATCAGTGTGGAATTCCTCCACGCGCCATTTTATCGTCTGGAGCAGTAAGCCATGGACGAGCAAATCGTAGTCGGAATCGATATCGGTACCACCAAGATCTGCACGCTGGTCGCGCGGGTGGAAGGCGAGCGCAACATGCGCATCCTGGGAGTGGGCATCGAGCCTTCCCAGGGCATCCGCAAGGGCAGCGTGGTAGACCTGACTGCTGCGTCCCAGGCGATCGCCCGCTCGATCGAGAAAGCCGAGCGCACTTCCGGCCTGGAGATCACCTCCGCCCTGGTCAGCCTGGCCGGCTCGCACGTCTCCTCGGTCAACAGCCGCGGCGTGGTAGGCATCTCCGGGCGGGTCATCGGCCCGGGCGACGTGGCCCGCGCCCTGGAGGCCGCCCAGGCGGTGGCCATCCCGCACAACCGCGAGATCATCCACGTCATCCAGCGCGGCTTCATCATCGACGGGCAGGACGGCATCCGCACGCCCATCGGGATGCACGGTTACCGCCTGGAAGTGGAAGCCCACATCATCACGGCTGCCGCCGCCACGGTCGAGAACCTGCGCCAGGCGGTGGCCGCCTCCGGCGTGGAGGTCACCCAATTCGTGCTCAACCCGCTGGCCTCCGCCGAAGTGGTGCTCTCCGAAAGCGAGCGCGAGATGGGCGTGGTAGTGTGCGACATCGGCGGCGGCACCACCGACATGGCGATTTACATCGACGGCGACGTGTGGCACACCATGGTGCTGGCGGTGGGCGGCAATCACGTCACTTCCGACATCGCCCACGGCCTGCGCCTGTCCGTCTCTCAAGCGGAAGAGGTCAAGATCCACCACGGCTACGCCCTGCAAGACCAGGTCAACCCCGACGAGACCTTCCACGTGCGCTCCTTTGGCGAGGACCACCCCGCCCAGGTCAGCCGCGTGGAGCTGGCCAACATCATCGAGGCGCGCGTGGAAGAGATCTTCCTGCTCTTGCTACAAGAAATCAAGCGCTCAGGCTACGACGGCCTGCTGCCGGCCGGCATGGTGCTGACGGGCGGCTCCAGCGCGCTGCCGGGCATCCGCGAGCTGGCCAGCAAGGTGCTGGGCCTGCCCGTGCGCCTGGCCCGCCCTGAAAACCTGATCGGCCTGACCGACCAGCTCGGCTCGCCGGCTTATTCTACCAGCGTCGGGCTGCTTTATTGGGCTTTATTGATGAGTGAGACCGGCCCCCAAATGCCCAAGGGAGGCCCTCACCTGAAAGGAGTGAATATGGATTTGAGCAGTTGGGACACTTTAAGAGCCTGTTCAAGCGTTTGTTGCCGTAATCTCTTGACCTAGGACCCTGCGAAGGTTGGTCGTAGCCGCAAGGTTATCAAAAGGAAACCTTCGCAAGGTTTACTCTACACAAGGATTTTTCAGATCATTCTAACCATGGAGGAAATCAGAATGGAACCGACCGAGCAAAACCCAGCCGAATTGTTCGCCCGTATCAAGGTCGTCGGCGTTGGCGGCGGAGGTTGTAACGCCGTCAACCGCATGATCGACGAGGGCCTGTCGGGAATCGAGTTCATTACCGTGAACACCGACGCGCAGGCCCTGCTGCTGTCCAAGGCACCCACCCGGGTGCGCATCGGCGAAAAGGTGACCCGCGGCCTGGGCGCGGGCGGCAACCCCGAGGTGGGCCGCAAAGCCGCCGAGGAATCCGCCGAAGAGCTGTACGAAGTGCTCAAGGGCAGCGACATGGTCTTCGTGACCGCCGGCCTGGGCGGCGGGACGGGCACCGGCGCGGCCCCCATCGTGGCCCAGATCGCCAAGGAAGTCGGCGCGCTGACCATCGGCGTGGTGACGCGTCCCTTCACCTTCGAAGGCTCGCGCCGCCAGCAGTCTGCCGAGCAGGGCACCGGCAAGCTCAAGGAGCACGCCGATACGCTGATCGTGATCCCCAACGACCGCCTGCTGCAGATCGCCGATAAGCGCTCCAGCCTGCAAGACGCCTTCCGCATGGCCGACGACGTGCTGCGCCAGGGCATCCAGGGCATCTCCGAGCTGATCACCGTCCCCGGCCTGATCAACCTGGACTTCGCCGACGTGCGCACGATCATGTCGGAGGGCGGGGCCGCCTTGATGGCAGTAGGCCACGCCTCAGGTGAGGATCGCGCCCGCACGGCCGCCGAGCAGGCCATTTCCAGCCAACTGCTCGACATCACCATCGACGGCGCGCGCGGCATCCTCTTCAACGTGACCGGCGGCTCCAACCTGACCCTGTTCGAGGTCAACCAGGCCGCCGCGATCATCAAGGAGACCGCCCACCCCGACGTGAACCTGATCTTCGGCGCGGTCATCGACCCGAACATGGGCGAAGAGGTGCGCATCACGGTCATCGCTACGGGTTTTGAGCGCACGGGCGTGCGCCCCGTCGAGAGCCCCAAACCACAGAGTGAAAGCGCTGGAATGGCTCGCCCACGCCCGACGGATCGGATGATGGAGCGGCCCGCGCCGGCCCCCACCCCTGCTCCGGCGGAATTCCAGCCGCGCGTCTTGAACACGGATGACCTGGACATCCCGGCCTTCCTGCGCAATCGCACGCAGCACTAGGCGCGCCGGCCGGGGCTGAATCCGGCCGGCCCAACTTCAAGTTCCTCCCTGAAACCCCCATCCTCCAGTGGGGTTGGTTCCTCATGGGCCCTGGCAGCGTTGTGTACGCCTGCCAGGGCCTCGAGCGTTTAACGCCACCCTCTCCCGGCCTCCCCCAAAATTGAAGAGCACAATTTGGGGGGAGGAGGCCCTTTGAATTGATCCGGAAACATGAACAATTAAGAACGAATGCTTTTTGACCGCCAGATGGAGGGGTGTTTCTGCGGTTGGAAAGGTGCGGACGTAGCGGTGGGGGGCAAACGAATCCCTTAACGAAGAAAACGAATGGGGCAAGGAGGAAATAGAGAGTAGAGAGTAGAGAGAAGTGAATGGCCACGGGGAGATTGTAGCACAAATGTTCTGTATTGGCAAGAGAAAATGAGAGAGACCCCATGGCGTTCTCAAGAATAAAGGTTGTCATTGCGAGGAGGGCGTTCTTTGCCCGACGAAGCAATCTCGGTGCCGGCCCTGAGATCGCCACGCCCTGGCGCTCTGCGTGCCCGAAGGGCAAAGAACACCCAGGGCTCGCGCCGCTCTGCGTACCCGTAGGGTAATGACACAGATCATTGTGGCTGTCAAGGAAACATGAGAACGCCATAAGAGAGACCCTAAAGGTTTTAAGAAAACCTTTAGGGTCCGGCAGGCTGATAACCGGCGGCTTTGGAAAGCCGCCCTACGTTTGTCTTAAAAAATCCCGGACGCGGGGATTTTTTAAGATAAGCGTTGGGAAATAGTATTGCAATCACCGATCAATTGTGCTAAAATGGATTTCCTGACGCTAGATGTAGGGGGAACGCTTAACAATACCGCCATATCTGGGGGTATACCCTTCAAACTGAATGGAGCAAGCCACCGATGCGATGTCCTTACTGCCAGTACGATGCTTCAAAAGTCCTCGACACCACGCACGACAGCCGGGGCGGCATCCGCCGCCGCCGGGAGTGCGAGCACTGCGGCCAGCGTTTTAGCACCTACGAGCGCCCCATCCTGGCTACGCCGCTGATCGTCAAGCGGGATGGCACGCGCGAAGAATTCGACCAGGAAAAACTGGCCCACGGCATTCGCATCTCGTGCGCCAAGCGCCCCGTTTCAGCCGCCGCCATCGAGCACCTGGTGGGAGAGATCGAAGTCGGCCCTGCAGCAGATGGGCCGCGCCGAGGTCTCCTCGCGCACCGTGGGCGACATGGTGATCAGCGGCCTGAAAGAGCTCGACCTGATCGCGTACGTGCGCTACGCGATCGTGTATCTACACCTGAATGATCTCCACGCCATCCGCGACGAGATCGACCGATTACTGGAATCCTGAGGGAGAATAATGGCGACCAAAACAGAAGTACGCAAACAGGGCTTACTGCCCACCCCACCCCTGCCAGCC
The DNA here is from genome assembly GCA_963702935.1 of uncultured Chloroflexia bacterium. GTDB lineage: Bacteria > Chloroflexota > Anaerolineae > Anaerolineales > Anaerolineaceae > DAOTWA01. The sequence goes on along the minus strand of OY969772.1, from coordinate 3,044,112 downwards.
GACATCCCGCCGGTGAACCTGACCGACAACGCCCGCCAGGTCTTGGAGCGCCGTTACGTGCGGCGCGGGCAGGATGGCAAGCCGGCCGAGACGGTCGAGGAGATGTTCTGGCGCGTGGCCTACCACGTGGCGAAAGTGGAAGAGGCCTGGGGCGGAGACGCGCTGGCGCGCGCCGGGGAGTTCTTCGAGCTGCTCACCAGCAAGCGCTTCTTTCCCAACTCGCCCACCTTCACCGGGGCGGGCACCCCGCTGGGGCAACTGGCCGCCTGCTTCGTGCTGCCCATCAGCGACGACATGGGGCGCGACGGCACCGGCATCTTCCAGACCCTGCGCGACGCCGCGCTGATCCAGCAGACGGGCGGCGGCAACGGCTTCTCCTTCTCGCGCCTGCGCCCCAAGGGCACCCTGGTGAAATCCTCGGCCGGGCAGGCCACCGGGCCGGTGGGCTTCCTGCGCGTGTACGACCACGCCTTCGGCGAGGTGGCGCAGGGCGGCACGCGGCGCGGGGCCAACATGGCCGTCTTGCGCGTGGACCACCCAGACGTGGAGGAATTCATCACCTGCAAGACCGACGAGAACCAGATCACCAACTTCAACATCTCGGTGGGCATCACGGACGCCTTCATGCAGGCGGTGGAGAACGACGCGGAATGGGAGCTGCGCTTCCCAGACGTGAGCTCGCCGCAATACAAGCAGTTCAGCGGCACCCTGGAACAGGCCGAACGGGCCGGCGTGCCCATCCGCGTGTACAAGCGCGTGCGCGCCCGCGAGCTGTTCCAAAAGATCGTGCACCAGGCGCACCACAACGGCGAGCCGGGCATGCTCTTCCTGGACGCAGCCAACCGCTCCAACCCGGTACCCCACCTGTATCAGTTAGAGGCCACCAACCCGTGTGTCACCGGCGAGACGCTGATTGCAACGCCAGGTGGATGGCAGAGAGCAGATAGCATTCGTGAAGGCGATTTGATTTGTACAGTCTTAGGAACCGGGAGGGTCGCCGCGATCGAGGTCAATGAGAACGTGCCCGTATTTGATCTGTACCTTTCCGATGGCGCTGTGGTGCGTGCCACAGCCTCCCACCAATTCCACGCGCGAGATTCGAGAACAAAATTCTTTGAGCCGCGTCGCCTGGATGAACTGAAAACTGGTGATTGGATACGAGTGTACCGAGCAACGACACCGGACAATCCTGTGCCAGGGAAGTTGGAGCATTTAACGGACCAGGAATACGGCTTCCTAGTGGGGGTACTCGTGGGAGATGGGTGCTATACTCCCCACGCGCTTTCCAAGAATGTCGTCAGAATTTCTACCCATGCAGACGAAAAAGAGTGGAATTTGATCCTCGAAAAGGCTTTCGCTAAAGTGGGGGTGGAGAAAATGTATTCCTACATCAACGAGAACAGCCGCTCGATGATGATGGATCCAAAACCTGGCAGAGTCATTGCAGACTGGGTCAAATCTCTCCCCCTGGAACCGGCAAGAAGCCCTCAGAAACGACTGCCCGAGGTATTCGTCAATAGCAATCGTGAATTCCTAATCGGTTTATTGGATGGACTGTTTTCCACGGACGGTAGCGTCGATCTGCAATCTAACCATCCGTTATTGCGCTATCATACTGCCAGCCTGGAACTGGCTCGACAGTTACGTCGAATATTGCTGATGTTCGGTATTTATGCCAGAATCTCAACCAGTCAACGCCAAAGGCATACGATCAATGGCCGAGAAATCCGCTTTGACCGCCCCAAACATGATGTTACGATCTCAGGTGAGAGCTTTGGGAGATTTTTCGAACAGATACACCTGAGCCACCCAGAAAAACAGATGCGGATTGAAGAAGCTGCGTTGACATCGAACTTCACGGGCGGGAATTGGGCTGCCAAAGTGGTGAAAATCCTACCTGCCGGCGTTGACAAAGTCTACGATATTTACGAGCCAAAAAGCGATACCTGGATCACAGAAGGGTTTGTTTCGCGAGGATGCGGAGAGCAATGGCTTGGGCCTTACGAAAACTGCTGCCTGGGATCCGTCAACCTGGCCGAGCACTTCGCGCCGGACGGCAGCGTGGACTGGGACAAGCTGCGCCAGAGCGCGGTGCTGGCCACCGTCTTCCTGGACGACGTGGTGGACGCCAACCAGTACGTGCCGGCCGTGCCGCAATTGCGCGAGGCGGCCCTGCGCGCGCGGCGCATCGGGCTGGGCATCATGGGGCTGGCGGACCTGATGTACCACGCCGGCATCCGCTACGGCTCGCCCGAGAGCCTGGAGTTCGCCGCGCAGGTGATCGAGTTCGTGCGCTACCACGCGGTGCTGACCAGCATCGAGCTGAGCAAGGAGCGCGGCCCCTTCCTGGCCATCCAGGGCAGCCTGTACGATCCCTCCGGCATGGCCTGGGAGCCGCCCACGCCGCTGGCGCCCTACCAGCACGAGTGGGGACGCCCGGCGCTGGATTGGAGCCGGGCGGTGGAAGGCATCCGCCAGCACGGCATCCGCAACGCGGCGCAGGCCACCATCGCGCCCACCGGCACGATCGCCACGGTGGCGGGCTGCGAGGGCTACGGCTGCGAGCCGGTCTTCGCGCTGGCCTACGTGCGCCACGTCAACGACAACGGCAAGGACTTGCAACTGGCCTACGCCAGCCCGCTGTTCGAGCGCGCCCTGGAAGGGGCGGGCGTGGCCGCCGAGCTGCGCCAGGACATCATCCAGCGCGTGATGGAACAGGGCACCTGCCAGAACATCGCCGAGCTGCCCGCCAGCCTGCGCGACGTGTTCGTGGTCTCCGCCGACATCACGGCCGAAGAGCACGTGCGCATGCAGGCCGCCCTGCAAGCCTTCGTGGACAACAGCCTGTCCAAGACGATCAACTTCTCCGCCGACGCCCTGGAAGAGGACGTGGCCACGGCGTACCAACTGGCCTGGGAGCTGGGCTGCAAGGGCATCACCGTGTACGTGACCGGCTCGCGCGAGAAAGTGGTGCTGGAGACCAAGGCCACCGCCGAGAGCAAGCAGCCGGCCGAGGCCCCGGCGGCGCACGCCACGGAGCAAATGCCCATCTGGTACGAGAACAAGAAGCCGCGCCCGCGCTACCTGCACGGCTTCACCTACACCATCGAGACCCCCCTGGGCAAGGCCTTCGTGACGATCAACGAGAACGGCGGCGACCAGCCCTTCGAGGTGTTCATCAACACGGCCAAGGCCGGCTCGGACACGGCGGCGGTCTCGGAGGCCATCGGGCGCTTGATCTCGTACATCCTGCGCCTGGCCTCGCCGGTGGAGCCGCTGGAGCGCCTCAAGGAGGTCATGCGCCAGCTCTCCGGCATCGGCGGGGGGCGCTCGCTGGGCTTCGGCCCCAACCGGGTGCGCTCGCTGCCGGACGGGCTGTCGCACGTGCTGGACGAGTACTTCCAGAACCGGCTGGCCGAGGTGCAGGAAAGCAGCCCGGTGCTGCACGCCTCCAACAACGGCAACGGGGGCGCGCCGGCGGCCTTATCGGGAGCTTCCGAGCAGCCCTTCTTGAAGATCGGCGACCTGTGTCCCGAGTGCGGCCAGGCGGCGATGGTGAATGAGGAGGGCTGCCACAAGTGCTACTCATGCGGGTATAGTGAGTGCTAAGGAATTACCAACAGGCATAATGAGAATTTTCGTTTTTAACGCAATTCATTTAAAAACTAGATCAAATGAGTTCAACTAACTTATATTTTCGCGGAAACATGTAGATTCTTTGTGAAGGAACATATGTACACGTTACCAGATCATTTCGACAAACTGCTTACCAATATCCTGCCGCGCAAAAATCGATCTGAAATGGCCAAAACCATTCCAGGTCGCGTCAGGGACTACCTAAAAGAGACAGATCTGCTAAAGACGGTATATCCTCAATCCCGCTTAGCAGGTTCATACGGTCGTTCAACGGCTACGAAGAATATCAAAGACGTAGACATACTCGTATTCTTAAATCCGGAATACAAAACCGACAAGGATAAGCAACCAACAGACGCCCTCAATCATCTTATTAACGCCTTGCAAGATCTTCCCGAACATCTTGGCAACAAAAATGGGATCATAGACGCCGAACCAGCTATTCGTAGACAACGTCGCTCAGTTCACCTAACCTTTACCCTCTCAAACGATATTGATCAGATTGACGAGACATTTGAATTAGATATCGTCCCTGTTGTTGCATTGGACGGACTGGATAATCCTTTATGGGTACCTGATTGGGACTGGAGCAAGTGGATTGAAACCGATCCCCTTGGATATGGCAAATCTTTGTCTGTAATAAACCATGAAAATAGCTCTAAGGTTGTACCGCTAATCAGGATGCTCAAACATTGGCGCGACGAGCGCATGATCTATAGGCGCCCAAAGAGCTATTGGCTCGAATGTATGACTATTAGATCAATCAGAGATGGACAAATTGAGTTTGGGGGGATGTCCTACGCCGAAATTTTTACCAACCTGTTGGGGACCATCTATGAGAACTATGCACCATATTTTTCAGAGGAGAACGCTGTTCCAATAATTCCCGACCCCATGCTTGAAAATAATGTGGCTTGGAATTGGGAAAGGGCAGAGTTTGAAACGTTCATGCGCCGTGTGAACGAATCGTTGGGATGGGCAAAACGAGCACTGGAATGCGATACAGAGGCCGATGCTGTTGATCTCTGGCAGAAGGTTTTCAATCACGAAAATGACGACGAGTATTTCCCGACCACTGTAGAAGACGAAGCTAAAGCAATTGCTGCTGCACGGAGCGCAGGAACTCTCCGGGTTACCTCCTCAGGAACTCTATTAATTGGAACTACATCTGAGAAGAGCTCAGTCCAATCGCCTCCACATCAGTTTTACGGGAAAGAAAGCAATTGAGCAAATTACCGAAAACAAGGTATCCATCTCTAGCAGTTCAGGATTTGCAAATGCATAAGCTTTTCCCAGAATTCAAGCATTCGCGGAGATTAGGGATCTGGACTGGGACTCTCCAACCCTCTTCTTCCTCACCTAAATATTTAGTCCAAATCTCTTACAACCACCAGAGTGGGCCGGACGTCCGTGTGTTACACCCCCAAATATGCGAGAATGCACCTCACACATTCGGGGATGGTTCGCTCTGTTTATATTATAACGATGGCTCATGGACGAAGTCGAAGTTGATCGCCGATACTATTGTGCCATGGGCTGCCGAATGGCTCTTCTTTTATGAATACTGGCAAGCTACTGGGAAATGGTTAGGGCCAGAAGCCCCACACACAGGGAGGAAGAAAAAACCGGTTGATACATGAAGAAACTATTCATTTGTCATTACAGCGGGGATGCGGCTGAGGTCTATGCTCTAGCCCAGGAGTTGCGCTTGCGCGGGGTCATCCCATGGGTAGACAAGCAAGGCGGGTTTCTGATCGGAGATAGCTCACCAGACGAAGCGCGCCGAGCGATCCAAGAAGACTGCTTCGGTCTGTTGCTTTATGCTACACCCGAAGTATTTGAACGCCCCTTTATCCGAGATGTGGAAGTCCCGGCTGGCATTCAGGCCGTTGAGAGAAGTAAAGATTTTGTGTTGTTCGCAGTCCCACGACGGTTGAGTTTTTCTGACTTATCCAAGCAGAGCCTCAATTATTTCGGGATGGATCTCAGCAAATATCATACTCAAGGAATCCTCAGACTTCTGATGGAACTGATATCGGTACTTTGCTAGATCAATTCAGTGGAGTAGCCAGACATATACTCCGCCGCCAAATCAGTCAACACGTTCTGCTGCAAGAGCCTCTTCAATTGTCTTTTCAGTTCTCTACACGAGAAGTATTGCCAACCGCTGAAAATGATATCCTACAAGTTGATGCTACAGCCCTCTTCCAGTCGAAAGGTGACCTAGCCAAGAGCGCTAATTGGGAACGTGTGACGCATGGGCTGCTAGATGTAAAAGCAGAACTGGCAAAAGCCTACGGGCGCCCTCGATTGCGAATTCACGGTAGTAAGCACCTTACCGCAGCATATTTATTAGGTCGTGTGTTTTGCCAAGCATCGGGATTCAATCTTGAAATCCAACAGCGGGAAGGTTTTTGGTGTACGGATTTCCGTACCGATCTTTCCGACCCGTTAGAAGTAGATGAACGGGAAGAGTACCTGGATTCGAATCAGCTTTTAGTTGAAATTACTGCCACCAGCAAAAGCGTTAACGAATCAGTTCGTAAGTACACACAAAATATTGGATTACGTCCTAATCGATACATCAATTTCAAGCCAAAAGATGGAATTCCCGGGGTAAACAATGAGTTGGCAGTGGGAATGGCACGGCAAATTCGTAGAAACCTGGAACACCTTGTGGGTCAACACTCGATCGAGGGAATCCATGTTTTTAGTGCCATCCCGCAAGGATTAGCTATGATTATAGGTTATAACATGAATGCTTTACCCCCCATCTTTTTATACGAATTTGATGGGATTAACTATTACCCAAGCTATCATCTGTAGGTTGGGTTTTGGGGTAGGGAGCGCAAAATCCTGGCCAGTTGCCCCTGTTGCCCCAAAACCCAACGTCTTGCGCCTTCGCAAACCTGGCTTTTTCCTCGCCGTATAAAAGCCGAAACAAGGGAACGAAAAAAGTTGGGTCTCGCAAGCTCGATCCAAGCTCCCCCGTGGTGATTACCCACAAGTTCGAAATGTCACTCTGAGCGACCTAAGGGAGCGAAGAGTCTCGTTGCTTGCACACCGAGAACGGGATTCTTCGTCGCTCGCTCCTCAGAATGACACTTCTGGAAAGATATGGGTAATCACCGGAGCTCCCCCTCCTTGCGTATAATTCAGATTAATGTTCCTTTTATTCTTATGGAGTAAACTTAGCGGCGACAAAAGGCTTGCGACGAGACGCTCAAATACCGCCTGGCTGTTGATTGACCAACGACCGAAGGAGTTGAATGAATGCCTGAATCCATCATTCACACCGAACACCTTTGCCGCTCGTTTGGATCCATCACCGCGATCGATGACCTGTCCATGGATGTACCCCCGGGCATCGTCTTTGGATTTCTGGGTCCGAACGGCGCCGGAAAAACCACCACCATCCATCTTCTCCTGGGTCTATTGGAACCTACCCAGGGCCGGGCCAGGGTGATGGGCCTGGATACGCGCTCACAAGCGGATGAAATTCGTACCCGATGCGGTGCGCTGCTCGAATTTTCGGGTCTCTACGAGCGCATGAGCGCAGAAGATAATCTCGACCTGTACGGGCGCATCTACCGCATGTCCAGGATCCGAACGGAAAGCGCGCACCAAAGAATTGCTCACCCACCTGGACTTATGGGAGCGGCGTAAGGAGAAGGTGGGGAAATGGAGCCGGGGGATGAAACAAAAACTGGCCGTCGCCCGCGCCCTCTTTCACCACCCTCCCTTGATTTTCCTGGATGAGCCCACCGCCGGATTCGACCCGGTGGCGGCTGCGGCCTTGCATGACGACCTGACCAGCCTGGTCACCCGCGAAGGCGTGACCGTTTTCCTCAATACCCATAACCTGGCCGAAGCCGAAAAACTCTGCGCCCAGGTGGGGGTCATCCGCAATGGGAAGCTCCTCACGATTGGCAACCCGGACGATCTGCGTTTAAGAGGCGGCGATCATAAGATTGAGATCGTTGGGCATGGTTTCAATGAAAAAACCCTGACCTTAATGCAGGCGCGGCCCGAGGTCGCGCGGGCCGAAATTCAAAATAATCACTTGCTGATTGAGCTGCACGAGGAGAGCCCGGCCGGGCCTCTGGTAACCCTGGTCGTGCAATCCGGGGGCGAAGTAGAGGAAATCCGTAGGACGGGGACGAGCCTGGAAGATTTATTCTTAACGCTGATGAAGGAAGAAAATAAATGAGCGATCTATGGACGATGCTTTGGAAAGAGTGGAAGGATTTTCTCTGGTCGGGCGGGCTCTCTGATTTAATCCGGCCGTTGCTGTTTATCGCCATTTTGGGCGATCGTTTTACCATTATCGTTAAAACAGCGTTGGATCGACCTTGACCCAGCGCCCATCCTGATTATATTGTACGTGCCCTTTATGCTTATCATCAGTTTCATAGGCGATGCAATCGCCGGGGAGCGCGAGCGCCATACCCTGGAAACCCTGCTTGCCAGCCGTATCTCCGATCGAGCGATTCTATTGGGGAAGGTGCTGGTAACGGTCGGATTTAGCTGGGGGATCACCGTCCTTGGCCTGTTGCTCGGAGCGGTAGTGGTCAATTTGTCGCTAGGGCAAGGGCAGTGGGTATTCTATGCGCCCATCAACCTCTTTGTGATCTTGCTCGTCTTGAGCTTCTTGACCAATCTACTTGCCGCCAGCGGTGGGGTGCTGATCTCCCTGAAGTCTGCCACCGTGCGCCAGGCAGGGCAAACCATGATCCTGGGCCTGATATTCCTTGGCTTAGCCGTCTACGGGGTGGCCAGGTTTTTGCCAGCGAGCGTGGCCGCATCGCTGACTACATCCCAAATGGTGCTGATCGTCATGGGCACTCTGGCGGTACTCGATGCGATCTTGTTGGCCGCCTCGCTGATGAGTTTTCAACGTGCGCGCCTGATCCTGGGTTAACCCGGCTGCAAGTTTGGCTTGGAGGCAACAAGGGCCGTAGCGGATAACCGTTCAGAGCGCACTCAGGATGCGATCTCGCAAGCGGTCCGGCAGGCGCGCGATGCGCTCACGCCGATGCGCGCGTCCCGGCCCGCCGGGTAGCCGCAGGTTGGTTTTCGGGAGCAGTGAGCGTAATCTCCTGGTCGCTCCCCCTTATCGCCCCAAAACCCAACCTACTTGATCGGGTAAAACGGGATTCTTGCCCAACGGGCCGCAGAGCGTCGTCGCCGGGAGAACGCCGGCTCCTCCGAATGACGGGGGAGCGACCCGGCTTCCCCGGCCGTAGTTGGTTTTTGGGCCCACCGCAAACCTCACCCCCAGCCCCTCTCCTGGGAGGAGAGGGGAGGCGCTTCTTTGGGCAACGAGGGCGACGGGTGCATCCCAGAAACGTGGAGGAAGTGAGATAATAGGACAGTAATACTCCTAATAGAGGTTGCTGTCATGAAGAAAACCCGAGCACAAAGGCAAACGGAATTAAAGGCGAAAGCCGATGAAATCATCGAGCAATTGCTGAATTGGACAGACGAGAACCAAAAGCCCAGCTTGACGCAAATCGAGGATATCGTTTTGAAATTGCGCGGTGAACTTGGTCAGGCGATGATTGAGAATGTGGTCAGTGGGCAAGAAGCGGTGCAACCAGTGGAAGAGATACGCTGTAGCCAGTGTGGGCGAGCAATGCAGAACAAAGGGAAGCGCGAGAGGCAGATGGAAACTCGAGCGGGAGAAGTTGAGCTCAGCCGGGGATATTACACCTGTCCGGAATGTGGAGGCAGGATTTTTCCCCCTGGATGAACAACTCGGGCTACAAGACAAGCATATGAGTGAGGGGGTGGGGAAATTAGTGGTTTGGCTGAGTGGGATGATGCCATTTGAGCGGGTAGAGCAGGTGTTGGAGCAAGTGGGACAGCTGCATGTATCGCGCAATAGTGCTTGGCGCGAGGCCAACCGCTGGGGGGAAGGATTACGTCAGGCAGAAATGGCTGAAGCCGAGCAAGCGGGGCAGGTGGAAATGCGGGGAGGGGTCGTTCCAGGAGAAAGCCTGCGCTCTGAACGCCTGGGGGTGAGTTTGGATGGGTTCATGATCAATGTACGCGAAGAAGGCTGGAAAGAAGTGAAGGCTGGGAGTGTCTTTCGGGTAGAGAAAAGGGGAAAAATGGACGAAATCACCCAAGAGGAACTGGAAGTGGGTCAAGCCGTCGAGAATAGTTATGTGGCTTACCTGGGTGGGCCGGAGGTGTTTGGGGAGAAGTTGTGGGCAGAAGCCAGAAGAAGACGCTGGACAACGGCAGGCGATACCCAGGTGGTAGCTGATGGAGCGGTTTGGATCTGGAATTTAGCCTCCGACCACTTTTATGATAGTGTTCAGGTGGTCGATTGGTCCCATGCGAAATCTCACCTGGCGCATGCCGCCCAGTTGCTATATGGTGAAGGAACCAACCTGGCGCAGCGTTGGCTCAATGACCAGGAAACCCGTTTGTATCAAGGCCAAGCTGAAGATATAGCAGCCACGATCCGGGATTCGGCCAACAAAGACGCAGCCAACGCAGCGGAGTTACTCACGGAAGCAGGCTATTTTGAGAGCAATAAGAGACGCATGGAATATCTGGACCGGCGTATGGAAGGGTGGGTCATTGGAAGCGGCATGATCGAAAGTGGGGCCAAACAATACCAGGCTCGTTTCAAAGGGCCAGGAATGCAATGGAGCCGAAAGGGAGCAGAAAGATTATTACCGGTACGAACGGCTATTTTGAGTAACCGTTTTGATGAACTGTGGCATCGTGTTTACTACTCGCCAAATAATTGAGATGCACCCAGGGCGACCGGCCGCTCGATTTTTAAGCTATAATCATCTTTAGATCATCCAGTCTGTCTGCAACTAAACAGCCGTTCGAAGGGAATACAGTCGAATCTCATCTGATCTACCTGAGGAGGGTGCCATGCGGATGCGCGTATTCGTTCTTTTCGGTTTGGTGGTGCTGCTGGGGGCGCTGGTGTTGGCCTGGCCGAGCCTCAGCCGCGGCAGCCAGGTCGCGGCGGAGCCCAATATCTACGCCAGCCCGGTGCACGGGGGCTGTTACATCGCCGCGCCGTCAGATTGCCGCCTGCACGTCGAGCCTTTCACCCTCAACATCGCCTCCGGCAAGAAGCTGGTAAGGTTCCAGCTCGTGGCCATCCAGTCGGGGGGCGGCACCCAGCAGGTGATCTACGACTTCCGCCCGGACGCCAGCAACCCGGTGCCGTCTTCCGGCACCACCTACACGCCCTCCCTGGTGACCCAGGATTTCGCCGCCACCTGCGGAAAATCGTACACGATCAGCCTGCAGGGCCAGGACAGCGGCGACGCGACTCTGTACAATCTGGGTCTTACCGGCCAGTTCACCTGCCCGTCGGCAGCGCCGTAACCGTTCGGTGATCAGCGAGGAGGTTCCCATGACCTGGAAGCGTGCGTTCATCCTGGGGGCAGCCTGCGCGTTTTTGATCCTGGCGCTGGGCGTCGAGCGTCCACCGGCGGCGCTGGCGACCCCTGAGATCTTCGCCAGCCCGGTGCACGCCGGCTGCTACCTGGCAAAGATGGATCGTTGCAAGATCCACGTGGAGCCTTTCACCCTCAATCTGGCCTCCGGCACGAAACTGGTAAGGTTCCAGTTAACGGCCAGCCGGGCAGGGGGCGGCTCCCAGCAGGTGATCTACGATTTCCGCCCGGATGCCAGCAACCCGGCGCCGGCTTCCGGCTCTACCTTTACGCCTTCGCTGGTGGCTCAGGATTTCGCGGCCACCTGCGGCGAGGCCTACACGATCAGCCTGCAAGGCCAGGACAGCGGCGACGCGACTCTGTACAACCTGGGCGCCACCACCCAGTTCACCTGTCCGAAAGGCACCTACCCGCGTTATTTGCCGGCGATCCTCAATCCGTAGAGGATCGAGGAATATTGTAACAACTATCCTAACGCCCGTGGCGCCTTGCCGGCATGGTATGACCATGTCAAAAGAGCCAATTATACGAAACCGGAAGATGTCCAGGCGGATTGGGGACCCGATGCAACTTTGCCTAAATGTTGGGCTGTATTCAATATAAAAGGCAATCTGTATCGGTTGGTGGTTCGTTTCAATTACAGATCACAAAGGGTGTTCGTGCGTTGGTTCGGTACCCACGCAGAGTACAATCGAATCAACGTGTTCGAGCAATAAACGGGATTCATGCAATGGCTATCAAACCGATCCATACCGAAGAAGATTACCGGGCGGCTTTAGAAGAAATCGAAGCGAATTTTGGCGCAGAGCCGGGAACGCCCGAGGGGGACAAATTGGACATTCTAGTCGCCCTGGTGGAGGCTTACGAAGAAAAACATCACCCCATCCCGCTTCCCGATCCTATCGAAGCCATCGAATTCCACATGGAAAGGCTGGGGCTGAGCCGCAAGGACCTCGAGCCTTTGATTGGCAACCGCGCGCGCGTTTCCGAGATTCTAAACCGCAAACGCCCCCTTTCCATTCGTATGATTAGAAATCTCAGCAAAGGGTTGGGGATTCCACCGGAGATCCTGGTTCAGGAGTACCCAACCAGCCAGGAAATCAACGACGAAGAAGACCGGGCTTCGAAAGCAAAAGTTGCCAACGTCTGGCTATCCGAGCGTTGAGCTAATCCGTTTCGCTTTACCTAAGCCCATCTGAGGAAAGCCCCAGGTCAATTGGGGCGCTCCAATTTCTTTGCCCCCCTGGGGACCCTCGGCGCCGAGGGGCCCCTTCTTAAAGGCGTAACCGCTGCGGCGATCGCTTAAGGCCGCTTGCGGGGGGATGTCGAAATGGCAGCAGAAGAGGTTGTGCGGATCGTATCTGGCCGGGGAGGACGACGGTTGGATTCGATCTCAGCGCAATGCGGGCTTATCCACCCAAAGCAAGCGCATTATAGCCGAAAGCCACTTTATTTATCAAGAAAGTGGTGCTTCTTGGATACTCTTGCCAGTTCGGAAAAAACTGAATACAATCACATCTTCTATAAATTAGCTGTAATTCGTCTACATACGTCCTCCGCTCATTGACACCCGACCGGCAGCCCGAAGAAATTTGCACCTCCTATTCAGAATAACCCTGGGGAAAATACCTGTTTGGCAAAACCAATTTCTCATGGAGGGATGCGCGTGAGTCTAAAAAGGGTCTTCATCGAATAAGAAAGCAATTGTAACTATTCCGGTATTGGTGGCAGGATTAGCCGTCGCGCTGGTGTTGATGGTAGCCGGGTTTGGCTTCGCGGCCAGCCAGGAATCACACGATTCCTTTTGCGCCTCGTGCCATACCCAGCCCGAATCGACCTTCTTCCAGCGCTCGACGGGGACGCAAGCGGTCGATCTGGCTTCCTTTCACACCACCCAGAATACCCGCTGCATCGATTGCCACTCCGGCCAGGGGGTGCTCGGGCGGGTACAGGCCGAATTATTGGGGGCGCGCAACGCCTTCAAGTGGTATACGGGCACAGCCGTGCAGCCGGCGGTGATGACGTATGCCATCGGCGACCAGAACTGTTTGAAGTGCCACCAACCGGTCACCCAGCAAGGCTATACGCCCCAGGCGCAGCTCCCGGTGCCGGGAGGCTTTAGAGGAGGGGGGGAGGGCGAAGGCCGGGCCAATCACTGGCACGTTTTCCTGGCGCGCTGGCAGGCGGCTTCTCCCAGCGCCGGAACCTGCGTCAGCTGCCATTCCGGACACGCGACGGACAGCACGGCCCAGAACGGCTTTATGAATTCCCAAAACGTGCAGGCCACCTGCGAAGCCTGCCATCAGGTCTTGCGCAGGGAAGGCGGATAGGACTGATCGAATTGCAAGGTCAAATGAGATGAAGCCCGACGCCCTGGATCTCATCCGCGCCCAATACCAAAACAGCCACGGGGATGCCACCGGGCTGTTCGAGCTGATCCTTTCTATGGCCGCCGAAGGCGGGTTAGATGCGACCCTCGCGCTCCTGGAGCAGTGCGTCCTCGAAAAACGCGCCGCCTGGCTGGACGGCCACGCAGAGGCCCTCGCGCAGAGCGGCGACCCCGTGCTGGACGGCTACCGGCTGTTCTACGAGCATTACCTGGGCCTCTCCCTTCCGCAAGACGGTGAATTGGTGGAGGCCAACCCGCGCCGCATCACCGTGCGCTGGCGCAACCCCTGCCCCACCCTGGAGGCCTGCCAGAAGCTGGGGCTGGATCCCCGCGAGATCTGCCGGAAAGTCTACGAGCGGCCGGTACAACAGATGCTGTCGCGCCTCGATGCGCGCCTGCGCTTCAGGCGCAACTACGCGGCGCTGCGGCCCCAGGCCGCCTTTTGCGAGGAAAGCATCGAGCTGGAAGAAGACGGAGACCCGGCCCAGGCGGCCTGATGCGCCTGATGCGCCGCCTAGCTGCCGCCGCCGCTCGTCGTCCCCGAGCTGCTGCCGTCGCTACTCGTGCCTGACGTGCCGGAGATGGTTCCGCGCGGCGTGATGGGCTGGCCCACCATGCGCTGCCCGCCGTTGTCGTGGCACTGGCTGCAATAGTCGATCTGCTCGCCGTGCGAGACGTGGCAGGTGCTGCAGGGCAGGTCGCCGAAGTGGCTGGCGTGCGGGTTGCGATACAGGAAGTCCGTCAACTGGGCCACGTGCTCCTCGCTGATGTGGCACTTGGTGCACATGGCGTCGTCGAACTTGCGCTGCACTAAAGCGCCGTTCGCGTCTACGGTGTAGTTCCCGATAATGTAATTGAATCCGCTGCTGATCTCGGCCGAGAGGGGATAATCGTGGCAGTCCTTGCACTGCACCCCGGCCTGCTCGTGCACGTGATCCAGATTCTGTGCTGGTCAGGTAAGAGGTCACGTTGGCCTGCATCAGGTGGCAGGTGGCGCAGAAGGAGGGGTTGGTATCGGACTGGTGGATGACGATTCCGCCGGCGGCCACGATCACGATGATGACCAGCACAGCCACGTTGGCGTAGATGCTGATCTTCAGCCAGTTGGGCTTTTTAGGGCCGGCCGGCTGGGGAGTGTGGGCCTCGTCCTTGATTTCGTCCTTTACTTTTGCTTTACGTTTAAACATGAGCACCTTTTATTAACCGCCCGGCCGCTTCGCCTGGCCGGCACCGGTAAGATTTTCGGCATCCCATCGATCGACGATAAGAATTAAAGCCAGGCCGAAGGCAGGGGAACCTTCGGCCCGGCAAAAGATAAGGGTTAAGCCAGGGAAGTCAGCCCGGCAGCGTGCTGGCCGGCCAGCATCCCGAATACGCAGCCCGCGCCTACGGTCGAGCCGCCGCCCGGGTAAGCCGCTCCCATGGGAGAGCCGCAAGTGTTGCCCACCGCATACAGGCGGGGAATTGGTTGCCCGCTCACGTCCAACACCTGGGCGTTGCCGTTGATGCGCAGCCCACCGTTGGTGCCGCAGGTTCCCGGGCCGTAAGTCGCGCCGTAGAAGGGGCCCTGCTCCAGGGGAGCCAGGCAGTTGTTCTTGAGATCGGTGCGCTTCCCAGAGAGGTTGCCGGCGGTGTTTATGTCGAATTTATACTCGCCGCGGTGCCAGGCCGGGTCCAGGCCGTTCTTGGCATTCTCGTTGAAGGCGGTAATGGTGGTGTTGAAGCCGTCCGCATCGATGCCCAACTGCTTGCACAGGTCTTCGAGGGTATCGGCTTTGGTCAGCCAATCCGGGATGACGCCCATCTGGTAGTTGGCGCCGGGCATGGGGTAATACTGCGGGAAAGTGGAATCGCAGATCCAGTAGGAGGGAATGTTGCGCCATTCGAACTTGCCGGAATCCCAGGCCCAGAAAGAACGGTTGAACACGTGGTAAGCCGCCGATTCGTCTCCGATGCGCTCGCCGTATTTATTGACCACCACCGCGCCGGGCTTTCCCCGGTAGGTTTGCCAGTCTTCCACGCCTTGCAGCTTGCTGGGATCCTGCACGAAGAAGGGCAGCCCCCAGCAGGAATTCAGGTTGCGCAAGTCGGCGCCCACGGCCATGCCCATGTGCATCCCGTCGCCGGTATTGGTGCGCACCGCTACGCTGCCTTGAATAGGCCCGCGCAGGTAGCCGGCCGCCATGTCGGCGTCGAAGTCGAAGCCGCCCGTGCCCAGGACGACGCCCTTCTTGGCGTGAATGTTGAGATCTTTGCCATCCTGGCCGGTGGCCAGCACGCCCACGATCTCGCCGGCGTCATCCGTGTAGAGCTTCTTGGCGGCCGTATTGACCAGCACTTCGATGCCCAGCTTGTCGCAGGTGGCGCGGATGTTCTTCCAGCCGCCCGCGCCGGCGATCGATTGGCCGTCCTTGGCGTAATAGACCGTGCGGCCGAAAGGACGGAAACCGGGCAGCTCGTAATAATCGTTGAACATGGGGCTGCCCAGGGCAAATTCGTAGCCGAGCTTGTCGCGCAACCATTCGATCATTTTAGGGCCGTTATCGAGGTAGGCATTCATCAGCTCGTCGGTAGACTGGCCTTCAGAGACGGCCTTCATGTACTTTAAGGCGTCGGCCTTGTTATCCTCGATGCCCTGGGCCTGCATCAAATAGTTATTGGGGATCCACATGCCGCCGCCCGATAGCGCCGAAGTGCCGCCAAAGGCCGCGCCCTTCTCGATGATCAACACGGAAGCCGCGCCGGCGTCCTTGGCGGCAATGGCCGCCATGGCCGCCGTTCCGGAGCCAACCACCAGCACATCCACTTCTTTGTCCCATTTGGTAGGGAGCTTGGAGGCCGCCCCGGACGTTTTGGGGGCGCAGGCCGCCAGCGTGGTCATGGCTGCTGCACCGGCGCTGATGGCAGCCGTCTTCTTGAGGAAAGTTCGACGTGAGATTAGCCTGGGTTCATTCTCTTGGTTCATTGCATTCTCCTGTCTGTAAAGTTTTGGAGCAAAAGAAAGCTTCGATTTTTACCCATATTCCCGGTTTCTAGATAATCTCATGATAGTGAATTTTTTCTCAATCTACAATGGCGGTTCGGGTGAATATTCCCCCGATAAAAGCTTAAGCAAGATTAAACGAATATGAATAAATTCTAAACAAACGTTTAACTTAATCTGAGGTGCTACCTGTCTTTCTGAGTTACCCCGCAGCGCCGCGGCGCTCTTCTTTCGGGAAGAAACCATCCTGGAGTGTCATTGCAAGTGTCATTGCGAGCGTTCTGTGCGAAGCAATCTCAGCGCCGGCCTTGAGACCGCCACGCCCTGGCGCTCTGCGTGCCCGTAGGGTGATGACATGCCTGAGTTTCTTAGGAGTGCGCGCTACAGGTCGTTTCATTCACTCGCCCGCAAGGAAGGGTGACGACGCTCTGCGTGCCCTCGCCCAAAGGGTGCGCAGAGCGTTGGGCAAGAATTCTCGTTACAAGGCAGGTGGGTTTCCAGGACGGCAACGGGATGCTTCCCCAAGGGGATGCTGCGCGATCACTACGTTCAGCATGACATGGGATGGCAAGGGAAGGCTTCACCGAGGGGATGCTGCGCAATCGCTACGCTCAGTAGGATGGAGGACTGGCAACGCGAGTATGCTTCGATGACAGCAACGGGATGCTTCCCCAAGGGGATGCTGCGCGATCACTACGTTCAGCATGACATGGGGCTGGCCGGGATGATAAGGGGAGCTTCAGTCGCTCGGCTCATTCTCCGCGCCGGAGGTCTCCTCCTGGCTGACCAGTCCTTTCCTGACCGCGTACAAGACCAGTTGAGAGCGGTTGGCCAGGCTCAGCTTCCCCAGGATATTGCCCACGTGCGCGCGCACGGTGGCTTCCTGAACGCCCAGCGACCTGGCAATCTCCTTATTGGGCGCTCCGCGGGCGACCCAATGCAGCACCTGCATCTCGCGGGCGGTCAGGATCTTCTCGGGCAGGCTGCCGCCCGGGCCGGGCAGCTCCCGCAGCAGGCGCCGGGCAATGCTGGGGTTGAGGTAGGGCTTGCCATCGTAGGTATCGCGGATGGCCTGGAGGACTTCCTCCGGGTGGCGATCCTTGAGGATGTACCCCAAGGCTCCCGCCTTGACCGCCGCCAACATACGCTCGTCCTCGGTAAAGCTGGTGAGGATCAGCACCTTCGCCAGCGGATTTTCACGCAGGATCTCCGCGGTCGCCTCGATCCCATCCTTGACGGGCATGACGGCGTCCATCAAGATCACGTCGGGCTGCAAGCGGCGCGCCATTTCTACCGCTTCCAGGCCGTTTTTAGCCTCGCCGACCGCTTGCATATCGGGGTCCAGGTTGATCTCGGAGCACAACCCGCGCCGGACGATGGGATGGTCGTCGACCACCAGAACGCGAATCAATTTACGCGGCATGTCTCTCCTTCGTGTTACAAGGCTTTCGGGAAGGGAGCCTTAAAACGGATCAGGCTGCCCTTGCCCGGCGTGGAAGAAATTAGCAGCTCCCCTCCCAGGATGCGGGCCCGCTCGCGCATACCGTTCAACCCCATTCCTCCCCCGCCGCTGCTGGCCGAGGCGTCGAAACCACGCCCATTATCCTGGATATCCAGTTGAAGGATGTTTCCTTCTTTGTGAAGATCGACGGCCACGGCGGTCGCTTCGGCATGCTTGAGGGAATTGTTGAGGGCCTCGATGGCGATCTGATAGACCTCCTGTTCCATTTGCGGAGAAAGATCGATGGTCTTATCCGCGCTGAGGGACACGTCGATGCCCGCCCGGCTTTCGACCGTGCTCAAGCGTTGTTCCAGGGCCCCCACCAGGCCGGCGCTCTCCAAGGAGGCCGGGCGGAACTCATACAGCATCAAGCGCATCTCTTTCAGCCCTTGCAGGGAGACTTTGCCGATATCCTTTAGCTCCTCGCGCAGGCCGGGGAAATCCTTGATGCGCAGGAGCTTCTCGCTCACGTCCGCCGAGATGACCAGCGCGTAAAGCGACTGGGAGACCGAATTCGTGCAGGTTACGCGCCAGCCGTTGGCGCTCGTGCAGGATGACGGCGTCTTCGGCGCGCTTGCGCAGGCGTCCGCTCTCCACTGCCAGGCCCAGCTCGTCCGCCGCGGATTTCGCCAATTGGCCAACCGCCTCCAGGAGCAGGTCGGGGCGCCCAAACAGGCTCAGCACGCCTACCGCTTTGCCCTTAATGCAAATGGGGACGCCCAGATAGGTATAATATTGGCCCTCGAGGTTGGGAACCTCGGGGAAGGATCGATCCGGCAGATCACGCACCTGCACCTGCGCCTGGTCGGCATACACCTTGTGCCAGAGCTGGCCGGACAAGCCGGACAGCTCCAGGTAATTTTCGAATTGCTCGGAATACTGCGCGCTGGCAGCCACTTTCAAGCGGTGGTCCACCGCGTCCACCAGGTGAATCACGCCAACCGGGCAGTCCACCGCCAGCAAGATCCTGTCCAGGGATTGGTGCAACAGCGTGTCCATCTCTGAGGTCTCGGCCGTGATCGCCATGAGATCGTACAGCACTTGCAGCTCGCGGTCCCGGTTGGCCACGGTCAGCTCGAGCTGGTTCATGACTATGAAACGGTGCAGGGTACTGCCCCCGGTCTCGGAAAAGGCATTCAACAACTGCCGGAGGCCCCTGGAAAAGGGGATCTCCCGGCGCAGGGCGATGAAAAGCACCCCAATGGTTGCCTGGGCGGTTCGCAAGGGGGTAACCAGCAGGGACTGCATGCCTTGTTGGGCGAGGAACCCGCAGAAATCGCAATCGCGGGCCTCCTCCTCCGCCACCTTGAAATACAGCACGTCCTCCGAATGCAGCGCCTGGCTGAGGACGCTGGGGGCATCCGCCGGCAGCCGGGAGGGCGGGAGGGTAGACAGGCCGCGCCCGGCGGTAAAGACTAAAACCCCGTCTCGCACCTCGTAAGTGCCGGCGGCGTCCGCCGAAAATGCCCGCAAGCTCTGCGCCAAGAGCGTATCCAGGGCGTGCCGGCGCGAATCCGTCTGGCGCATGACCCGATTGAGCCTGGCCGAGGCTTCCAACAGGCGCGCGTACGACTGCGACGCATCCCCATCGCGGCGGCCGGCTTTTTTAGGCATCCAAAGATATCTGTTCTTCTTCGTCAGCGGCATGAATGACCCTTCACCCGCTCGCCAGAGCTTCACGGGACTTCCTGTAGTTTACCACGAGCGCCGCTCTGGCGTATTGCTTTCTTTCCCCAATGGGGTAGAATTACCCCATATCCCCGAAAGGAGCAACTATGTCCCGTCTAATCCCGGCCGCCGAGCGCATCACTCGCGCCCGCGCCCTGATCCAAAAAGCCCGCGACCTGCCCGTGCCGGCCGAACTCCGGGCGCTACGATTTTTCCTACGTGGCCCAGGTGAAGGCCATCATGCAGCAGGCCCGCGACCTGGTCAAGTTCATCCCCTACACCCCCAGCGCCACGCCGGAGATGAAGGATGAGGTGAGCCAGATCTTCAAAGACACCGAGCAAACCGAAAAAGAGATCCTGCATGGGTCGAGCTGAGGCAACCGCTATGCTATGCATCATTCCACGAACCTGCGCCTGGAGGAGTCAATGAACGATATCGTATGGATCATCTTGATCGGGCTGATCGGAGGGGTTGCCGTCGGCATCCAATCGCCCATTGCCGGGGCCATGGGCGAGCGCGTGGGCGGCACAGCCAGCAGCTTTATCGTCCACATGAGCGGGATGTTGCTTTCGGGCGTGTTGTTATTCTTCCGTGGGGGTGAGAAGATCGGCGACTGGCATCGCCTGCCCTGGTACATGCTGGGCGCGGGCGTCTTTGGCGTGATCCTGTATCAGACCATGAGCATCACCCTGCCCCGCCTGGGCAGCACGCTGATGATCACGCTCATCATCATCGGCGAGCTTCTGGTGGGCATCGTGGTGGACAACTTCGGCTGGCTGGGCGCGGCCGTACATCCTATCAACGCCGCACGCATCCTGGGCGTGCTGCTCCTGCTGGCCGGCGGTTACCTGATTTCCAGATAAAAGCTATTTGCGCATCATTAGGGCTATTCCACGATAGACTGCACCCGCCCGACTTTGCCGCTCACCAGCATGACCTTGATGCCGTGCGGATGGGTTGGACTCTTGGTCAGGATGCGCGCCACGATCCCCTCGGTCAGCAGCCCGGTGGATTGGTTGTGCTTTTCGACGATCTTCACCCGCAGGCCCGGGCGAATTTCACTCCTGGGAGGTGGGGTCATTTATGGCTGCGCTTCCACGGAATCATCACTCCAGGGTTGGTTTAGAATTCCAGAGAGCGTTCGGTAACTGCCCTGGAGATTGAAATCTCGGCTACAAAAATCACGAAGTCCACCTGCGTGGACTAAAAACCAGCCGACGGCGGTCGGCTTCGCACTCTTGATAGGTGCGCTTTCAGCCGAGTTTCCGAACGCCTACTTCCATTATAAACCCCGACAGGGCAGATGCTAGATGTCGCTCCTGCGCTCGAGGCGCGGCTCGATCAGAAGACTGGCCATCAAGGCGCTGAACCAGGCCAGCCCCGCGCAGATCAGCATGACCAGGTGGAAGGTATCCGCGAAGGCGCCTTTGATGGACGCCTCTACCGCTGCCACGTCCGCCTGGGCCACCTCAGGCGGGACTACGGCTCCGCCCAGGTTCTGGGCCTGCGCCTGGAGCGAGGAGCGCGCCTGAGGGGAAAGGCCCAGGCTCTGCGTGCGGGCCGCCAGGCCGTCTGCAAAGACGAACAGGGCCACAGAGCCGACGATGGCGATGGCGAGCACCCCCGCCGTCCGGGAAACCGCGTTGTTGATGCCCGAAGCCGTCCCGGAATAACGGGTCGCCACGGAGCCCATCACCGAGGTGGTCAAGGGAGCGACGGTAAAGCCCATGCCCACCCCGAACAAGAGGATGCCGGGCAGGAAGGCCGTCCAATACGCCGAAGGACCGCGCGTGATCCCGGCAAACGCCATCCACAAGAAGCCCACCCCCACCAGGCTGGGGCCGAGGATGAGCGGCAGGCGCGGGCCGCGGCGGTCGACCAAACCGCCGGCCCAACGCGACATGAGCGTCAACAGCAGGGCAAAGGGCAACAGTGCGGTGCCGGCCTCCGTCTTGGTGTAGCCCTGCACCTGAATCAGGTTCAAAGACAGGAAAAAGGAGGCTGCGCTCAAGCCTCCATACAGAAACAGGGTCAAGAGGTTGGCGCCGCTGAAAGTAGACGACCTGAACAGGCCGAGAGGCACCATGGGATGCTCCCGGTTGGCCTGGACGTAGACGAAAGCCGCCAGGGCAACTGCGCCCACCAGCAGCGCGCCGTAAACGCGCGCGTCGCCGAAGCCCCAATCGGGGGCGGAGATGAAGCCATAAGTCAGGCCGGCCAGGCCGAGGGTCACCAGCAGCGCGCCGGGAAAGTCGATCGACCCGGTGACGGCTTCGTCGCGGCTCTCCGGCACTTTGAAGAAAAGGATGATCAAGGCCAGGACGCCCAGCGGGAAGTTGATCAGGAACACGCCGCGCCACAATCCGTGGTCCGCGAAGAAGCCGCCCAGCACGGGGCCGACCACCGTCACCAGGGTCGTCACGGCCGACCAGGTGCCGATGGCCTTCCCCTGGCGGTCGGGAGGCAGAGAAGCTGTGATGATCGCCAGACTGCCGGGAATCATCAAGGCCCCGCCGATGCCCTGCACGACGCGCATGGCGATGATCCATTGGGCGGTGGGAGAGACGCCACAGGCCAGGGAAGCCAGCACGAACAAGGCGATGCCGGCCATGAACACCTTTTTCCGGCCCCAGCGGTCTCCCAGCGAGCCGCCCACCAGGATCAAAGCGGCCAACATCAATAGATAGGCGTTGAGGATCCAGAGAAGCTGCGCGCCGCTGGCGTTCAAGCTGACCTGTAAAGCCGGCAAGGTCACGTTCAAAGCCGTGCTATCGATAAAGGCCATGCTGGAAGCCAGGATGGTCGAAGTGAGAATCCAGCGCTCATTGGTAGAATTCACGGGGGTACGATTTTCCAGACTTTTAAGTCCTCCTGAACCGCGTACCGACAATAAACAGGATCATAGCATAAAATCGTAAATCAGAAGGTCTCACGGAACCCCTAACTTTTATTCATTTTACGTTCATCTTGGACGGCTATACTTATCTCGATGGTAAGAAGAAGGTGGCGCAGTACCAAGAGATGCGCCTATCTCTTGAGAAAAGGAGTATCTTCGAAATGCTAGCATTTCTGATCGACAGTCTCGTGATCATCGCCCTGATGGTCGCGATGAAGAAGACCGAAGCGAAACGGCGGGCGTCTCTCGTCCCGGCGCCGATAAAAGTGATGCGCAATCGCCGATAAGCACCTGAGCGTAGTCAGGGTGAAAAGCAACGACTTGGGATCATGGTGAAGCTGTTCCGGATCGTAACACCCTGACCTCCCGAATAATATTGGGACGATTGAATGCCAGCAAAGTCATCGATCCGCTTTGCTGGCAGACTTTTTTAACCAATCACAAAAAACTTACTGTATGAAAAACAAGACAAATCTCCTGTTCGTGGCGTTTCTCGTCGTGGCCCTGGCGGCCTGCTCCGGCACGCAGCCGACCCAGGCCGTCCAGGGGGGCAATCAGGCTTCCCAACCCAACTCCGGCGCGGTAGCCGGTACCCCCTCGGCCGCGAGCCTGGATAGCAAGCTGGCAGCCGGGACGCTCAAGCTGGAAGGCACCAGCCTGGCGGTGACCGCCGCCGAGGCCAAACAACTGCTGCCCTTATGGCAACAGTTACAAAGCCTGAACACTAACGGCACCCCCTCCGCCAGTGACACCCAAGCCATCTACCAGCAGATCGAAAGCGACATGACGGCGGACCAGATTCAAGCCATCCAGCAAATGAGCCTGACCCAAAGCGATCTTCAGAGCCTGATGCAGGCCGAGGGCATCCAGGCGACGCCGGGCAGCGGTTTCAACGGCGGGAGTTTCCCGACTTTGAGCGCAGAGCAACGCGCGACGCGCGCGGCCCAGTTCCAGGGGCAGACCCCGGGTAGTGGTGGAGGAAGGGGCGGCGGCGGATTCGGCACGCCAGGCCCAGGCCGCGGCGGATTTAGAGGGACGAGCTTCATCTTCGTCAACTCGGTGATAAAATTATTACAGCAGAGGGCAGGCGCATAAAGATGAAGCGTGCACGTATTCGTGAATTGGGAATAACTATCGGGAGGATGCCCACGGGGGCCAACAACGCCATTACCGACGTGCCGGGCGTGCTGGTGGGCCACGTGACCGTGATGCACGATGGGCCGCACGTGGCGCGCACGGGCATCACGGTGATCGCGCCGCGCGAGGGAGCCATCGGCAACGATTACGCTTTTGCCGGCTTCCACCGCTTCAACGGCTGCGGCGAGATGACCGGCGTGCAGTGGATCGAAGAGACCGGCATGCTCACCTCGGCCATCGCCCTGACGAACACCCACCAGGTGGGCATGGTGCGCGATGCACTGGCCGAATTCTCCTTCACCCACGCGCATTACGGCGCCTTCTACCTGCCGGTGGTCGCCGAGACCTACGACGGCTGGCTCAACGACATGAACGCGCTGCCCCTGACGCGCGAGCACGTCTTCCAGGCCATGGAGAGCGCCAGCTCCGGCCCGGTGGCGGAAGGCAACGTGGGCGGCGGGACGGGCATGATCTGCCACGACTTCAAAGGCGGCATCGGCACCGCCTCGCGCATGGTCGAGACGCAGAGCGGAAAATATACCGTCGGCGCGCTGGTGCAGACGAACTACGGCGACCGGGAGCAACTGCGCGTGGACGGCGTGCCGGTGGGGCGCGAGATCGGCTTCGACAAGGTGCCCAGCCCCTGGCAAGAGCCGCCCCCTTCCAGCTCGATCATCGTGGTCATCGCCACGGACGCGCCCCTGTTGGGAGATCAATGCCGCCGCCTGGCGCAGCGCGCTACCAGCGGATTGGCGCGGACGGGCGGGGTGGGCCACAACTCCAGCGGCGACCTGTTCCTGGCTTTCGCCACCGGCCATCACATTCCCGCCGCAGCGGAAGAGCCTTTTCCGCTAGGGGTGATGATTCCACACCGGCAGCTCAACCCCTTCTTCGATGCGGTGGCCGAGGCGGTGGAAGAGTCCATCCTGAATGCGCTGACCGCGGCCGAGAGCATGACCGGCGATCAGGGCCACACGGCCTACGCCTTGCCTTTAGACGAGCTTCAGCGCGTGGCCGCGAAGTACGGCCGGTCAGACCAAAAAGCCCCTTGACACGAATAGCACAATAGTTCTATAATAGCGTCATGATAGATGCAATCGAAGTAGACCACCTCCGACGCATCTACCGTCCTACGGTGGGTGTTTTCAGGCGCTCGATCAAGGAAGTGATCGCTGTGGACGACGTGTCTTTCAACGTCGAAACCGGCGAGCTGTTCGGGCTGCTCGGTCCAAACGGCGCGGGGAAGACCACCACGGTCAAGGTGCTGACGACCCTGCTGCTCCCTACCGGGGGCGCGGCGAAAATTCTGGGGCACGACGTGGTCAAGGAAGCCAACCGCGTGCAGAAGCGCATCGGCTTCATCTTCGGCGGCGAGCGCGGCCTGTATTGGCGGCTCTCCGGGATCGACAACCTGCGCTATTTTGGCAGCCTGTACCACGTGGAGCCTGAAGTAGCCAAAAAGCGCATCCCTTACCTGCTGGAGCTGGTGGGGCTGGCGGGGCGCGGCAACGAGCGCGTGGAAGGTTATTCGCGCGGGATGAAGCAGCGCCTGCACGTGGCCAGGACCCTGCTGCACGACCCAGACGTGCTCTTCCTGGACGAGCCTACCATCGGCCTGGACCCGGTCGGCGCGCGCGAGTTCCGCCAGGTGATCCTCAACCTGCAATCGCAAAACAAGACGATCCTGCTCACCACCCATTACATGTTCGAGGCAGACGCGCTGTGCCAACGCGTGGCGGTGATCAACCACGGCCACATCATCGCCCTGGACACGCCCGAGGGCCTCAAGAAACACGTGCGAGACCTCTCGGTGATCGAGCTGGAGATGTTCGGAGTACCCGCTGAGGTCATCGAGCGGCTGCGCACCCTGTCCTTCGTCGATTCGGTGGCAGTGGAAGACCACGACCAGAAACAAGTGCTGCTGGTGCAAACCACGCGGGGCGCAGAAGCCGTGCCCGACCTGATCTCCAGCCTCAACGGGGTGCGCCTGGGCAAGGTGTTGGTGCGCGAGCCTACCCTGGAAGACGCTTACGTGCGCCTGGTAGGAGGCAGCGCATGAACGCGCTCAGGCTGATCCGCGACGACTGGCGCACGATCTTGATGGTGGCCGAGATGACCCTGCGCCAAAACGTGATGGATTCCTTCATCATCTTCACGGTGCTGATCCAGCCCCTGCTCATCGCCATCATGGCGTTGTGGATGATGCAATCCAAGGGAAGCCAATACGTCCTGTTCGTGGTGGTGGGCAGCGGCCTGACCGGGCTGTGGAGCAGCCTGCTGTTCATCAGCGGCAACAGCATCAACATCGAGCGCTGGTCTGGCACGCTCGAGACGCTGGCGGGGGTGCCTACGCCCATGTCGGTCATCGTGTTCGGCAAGAACCTGGCC
The DNA here is from genome assembly GCA_963702935.1 of uncultured Chloroflexia bacterium. Classification (GTDB taxonomy): domain Bacteria; phylum Chloroflexota; class Anaerolineae; order Anaerolineales; family Anaerolineaceae; genus DAOTWA01. The sequence continues at coordinate 3,018,080 of OY969772.1, read as the reverse complement.
AACGTGCTGCAATCGCTGGCCTCGATGATCTTGAGCTATTTGCTGGCCTCGCTGATTTTCGGCTATTCCCTGGCCATCGCCCAACCGCCGGCCTTCTTCCTCTCCCTTTTGCTGACGATCATCGCCTTCATCAGCTTCGGGCTGATCATCGCGCCCATCTTCGTGATGAATCCGGGGGTGCAGTCGTTCCAGAACGCCATGGAATTCCCCGTGTACATCCTGAGCGGCTTCCTCTTTCCCATCGCGCTCCTGCCGGGGTGGACCACGCCGCTCAGCTATCTGCTGCCGCCCTACTGGGCCGCTCGCGCCCTGCAAGGGACGGCTTCCGGAGGGCTCAGCCTGGAGCAGCTCCTTTTCTCCTGGGGCATGTTGCTGGTCTTTAGCCTCGTCGACCTGCTGATCGCCGGGCGCCTGTTCCGATTAATGCTCGTCAAAGCCCGCAAAGACGCCACCCTGGATATGGAATAGGCCATGATCCATCGAATCGTCGTGAATCTTCGCCTTTTCTGGCAGGGCACGGTGCTCTCTTACATCGCCCTGTTCCATTGGCTACAGCCCACCACCTACCTGGCCTCCAAGGTGCTCATGCCGCTGTTTCAGCTCCTCTTTTTCACCTTCTTGGGCAGCTTTGCCACGGGTCCGTCGAACGCCAGCTTTTACGTCATCGGTAATGCCATCCAGATCACGGCGGTGAGCGGCATCTACGGCGTGACCATGAGCATCGGCGGCGACCGCTGGGACGGCACCCTGCCCTACCTGTTCGGCACGCCGGCCAACCGCCTGGTGATGTTCGTGGGGCGGGCTTTCCTGCACATCCTGGACGGTATGGTAGGGGTGGTCATCGCCCTGACCTGGGGCGTGCTGCTGCTGGGATTGAACCTCTCGCACACCAACCTGCCGGGGCTGGCGCTGACCATCCTGGTGACCACTTTCAGCACGGCGGGCCTGGGCCTGTTGATGGGCTGCCTGAGCCTGATCACGGTGAACGTGATGTTCATCAACAACGCCGTCTATTTCGTGCTGCTGATCTTTTCCGGCGCGAATATCCCTTTGAGTCAACTGCCGGGCTGGATGTTGATCCTCGCCGAGGGGTTGCCTCTAACGCGGGGGATCGCCTCGGCGCGAGCGCTCATCGCCGGAGCGAGCTTGAGCCAGGTGTTGCCGCTGCTGGCCGGGGAATTCGTGGTCGGGCTGGTTTATCTATCGTTGGGTTACGTGCTGTTCCGCTGGTTCGAGCTGCAAGCCAAGCAGCGCGGCACGCTCGAGACGGTGTAATTACGCCTTGTCATTCCGAGTGCTCGCTGCGAGTTGTTTCACTTTTCTTATGTAAGCGTTCGGAAACTCGGCTGAAAGCGCTGGCGGTTGAAACCACACCTGTCAAGAGCACAAAGCCGACCGCCGTCGGCTGGTTTTCAGTCCACATAGGTGGACTTCGTGATTTTTGTAGCCGAGATTTCAATCTCCAGAGCAGTTACCGAACAGAGGGTTTTTATGACAGCAACGAGATGCTTCCCCAAGGGGATGCTGCGCGATCCCTTCGGTTAGCATGACAAGGGTTGGTAACGGGATGCTTCCAGAGGATGCTGGCGCGATCCCTTCGGTTAGCATTGCAGAACGTGTGCACGCAAAAGTTGTCAGCCGTTTTCAGGCGATTGAAATCGCTGCAACGGAGTACACGAAGTCGGCCTTCGCCGACTGGTTTTTAGCCAGCGCAGGCTGGCTTCGTGCAGTTTGTAGGTGCAGTTTCCAACTGCCTGACAACTCGCGCGTGCACACTACAGAACCTCACTGCCGAATAAGGCAACGGGTCGGGTACAATAGAGGGGAGATTCCATCCATAGGAAGGGTGACCGGATATGCCTAAAAGACTCATCCTGGTGGCCGGCAATATCGGCGCCGGAAAGACTTCCCTGACCGAGCGCATCGGCGAGCGCCTGGGCTTCCGCACGGCCTACGAATTGGTGGCGGACAACCCCTACCTGCCGGATTTCTACGCCGACATGCGCGCCTGGTCCTTCCACCTGCAGATCTACTTCCTGGGGCATCGCGCCGAGCAGCACCTCGAGCTGTGGAATGACCCGCGCTCGGCGATTGTGGATCGCAGCATCTACGAGGACGCCTACATCTTCGCGCGCGCGTTGAACCACATGGGCAATCTGAACGAGCGCGATACCCTGGCTTACCGCAGATTGTTCGACCTGGTGGTAAAGAACCTGCCGCCGCCGGACCTGCTCATCTACCTGAAAGCGCCGGTGGCGGTGCTAATGGAGCGCGTCCAGCGGCGCGCGCGCGACATCGAGACGGGCATCACCGCCGATTACCTGGCGCTGCTGGATAGCTTCTACGAAGACTGGATGCAGAACTTCGACCTGTGCCCGGTGCTGACCATTCGCACGGACGACCTCGATTTCGTGCACAAGCCCAAGCACCTGGAACAGGTGGTCAAACGCATCCAGGAAAAATTATCCGGCAAAGAGGAAATCGTCTTCTGAGGAGCACGAGAGTAGAGAGTGGAGAATAGAAAGTAGCAACTACTCTCTACTCTCTATTTTCCAGCCTTATAGTGAAGCGAGGACAGGCTGCGCAACCTTTCGGCGGCCGCTTCGGGCGTCAGGTCGCGCTGGGGCATGGCCAGCATCTCGAAGCCGACCATGAACTTGCGCACCGTCGCCGAGCGCAGCAAGGGGGGATAAAAATGCAGGTGCAGGTGCCACTCTGGGTGAGCGGCCCCATCCGTGGGCGCCTGGTGGAAGCCCATCGAGTAGGGGAAGGACATCTCGAAGAGATTGTCGTAACGCGCGGTGACTTTGCGCAACAGGTCGGCCAGAGCAGCCACCTCCCCGGCGCCCAGATGGGGTAAAGAAGGCGTGTGGCGCCTGGAAACGACCATCAGCTCGAAAGGCCACACGGCCCAATAGGGCACTAAAGCTACAAAACCCTCATTCTCTTCGATGATGCGCTCGCCTGCGCGCACCTCTGCCGCCAGATAATCGCACAGCAGACAGGAGCCGTGCTCCCGCAGGTATTCCTGCTGAGAAGCCAGCTCTTTGGCGGGCTCATTGGGAACGTGGCCGGTGGCCCATACCTGGCTGTGCGGGTGGGGGTTCGAGCAGCCCATCATGGCGCCTTTGTTCTCGAACACCTGAACGTAATGGATAAAATCCAGGTCGCCCAGCTCGCAGGTCTGGTCGCTCCAGGTGCGCACCACGGCTTCCACCCCCGCCTGGGGCAGCTCCGGCAGGGTGAGGTCGTGGCGCGGGGAAAAGCAGATGACGCGGCACAAACCGGCCTCTTGCTCCGATCGGAACAGGCCCTCGCCCGGGCCAGCCTTTGCCGCCCCGGCCTGAGGGGGCAGCAGGGCAGCGAAATCGTTGTCAAAAACGAACGTAGCGGTGTAAGGGGGATTGCGAACGCCGCTGGAACGGGTATTGCCGGGGCACAGATAACAGTTCGGATCGTAGGCCGGCAGGTTTTCGGGGGCAGCTTTCTCTACCTGGCCGAGCCACGGGCGCCTGGCGCGGTGAGGGGAAACCAACACCCATTCGCGGGTGAGCAGGTTCAAACGGCGGTGGGGAAGATCGATGTTCATAGCGCCTCTGTAAGCGGGATTTTCACCGGACTCGCACCGGTGAGATGGCAGCCTCAACCGCCGATCCGCATGAATTTTAACACCACTTGCCTGCCTCAAAAGCCGTTTTGCAACTTCCCCGCGATTTCTGCGTATACTTACTTAGAAACAAACGCACGCAGGAGCGATGAGTGACCATCCCAGAAATCGAATGGCTGAACCAGGCGCGCAAAGGCGAGAGCGATGCCTTTACCAACCTGGTTGAAGCTTACCAGACGCCCGTTTATAACCTGTGCTATCGCATGTTGGGCGAAGCTGGCGAAGCCGAAGACGCAGCCCAGGAATCCTTCTGGCGTGCCTACCAATCGCTGTCCAAGTACGACCCGCAGCGGCCCTTCCTGACCTGGCTGCTCTCCATTGCAGCCCATTACTGCATCGACCAATTGCGCCGCCGCCGTCTGGACACATTATCGATGGATTTGCTTCCGGAAGAAGCTATCCCGGATTTAGGGACCCCTACCCCCGAATCATCATTCAATCAAACGGAGGAACAGCGCCACCTGCGAGCATTGCTCGGAAGGCTCAGCCCGCAGGACCGCGCTGCAATTATTATGCGATATTGGTACGATTTATCGGATGAAGAAATTGGACAGGCTCTATCCCTTTCTATCAGTGCCGTCAAGAGCCGGCTGCACCGCGCCCGGCGCGAATTAGCGCAACTCTGGCTTGCCCAACAGCCCCAAGCCCTGGCATCCGAAAGGAGGCAGAATGAAGCACCTACCCTATGAAGACTGGCTGCTTTCTGAAGAAGATCTGAGCGTCGAGGAAGAGCGCACTTTACGAATGCACCTGGAAAGCTGCGCTTCTTGCTCCAGGCTGGCAAGCGCTTTACAAGCCGTCGAGCAAGAATTCACCACGCTCCCACTCGCGGCTCCGGCGCCGGGCTTCAGCCAGCGCTGGCAAACGGCGCTGGTCGAAAAGACGCGCGAGGCTCAAATCAAGCGCCAACGCAGCCTGACCTGGATGTTCTTCGCTCTCAGCGCGTTGGGCGCCCTGACCATCTTCGTGGTCTTGAACTTGCAGTTCTTCAGCAATCTGCCCACCCCGGTCGAGCTCATCACCCGGGCGGTCTATCAAATGTCGCTGGCCATCAGCGTGGGCAAGAGCGTGCTGAACCTGGCGAACGTCATTCGTAAGGTCATCCCGCTATCCATCCCGTTGGTGGTGTGGATCGACATCACCACCGCCTTCTGCATTCTATGCTTTTTATGGATCTTCGCCATCTGGCGATACCCTGTTTCAAAAAGGAGTACAACGAAATGAAACCCTTCACGAAAGTCATCCTGCTGCTAACTTTGCTCGCCGCCCTGGCTTTCCCCGGTGTTGCCCTGGCCAACAGCCCACGAGAGGACAAGATCGTCTTTGGCGATAGTTACACGTTGCCGGCCGGAGATACGCTGAATGGGAATCTGGTCGTGCTCGGAGGGTCCGCCAATCTCGAAAAAAGCTCGCTGGTGCAGGGCGATATCCTGCTCCTGGGCGGAAGCCTGACCATCGACGGAGAAGTTACCGGCAACGTCAGCACCATGGGCGGCTCGGTCTTCCTGCAAGACGACGCCCACGTGCGCGGCAACGTCACCACCCTGGCCGCCTCGCTGCACCGTTCAGACCTGGCGCGTGTAGACGGGGAAGTCGTCATCGGGTCTAACAAGCCCTTCCAGTTCAACGTCCCAAATAACGTGTTCGTCCCCAATCTGCACCTGGGGATGGCCCCCTTCGGCAACCTGTTCTGGTCGGCGGGGAGCGTCGTGGCGAAGTCCCTGGGCCTGGCGGCCCTGGCGATCCTGGCGGCCCTGTTCCTTTCCAAGCAAGCCGAGCGCACCGCCCGGGCGATCATGGCGCAACCCGTGGCCGCGGGAGGGTTTGGCTGCCTGACGGCGATCGTGGCCCCACTGCTCATCGTGATCGTCTCGATCACCATCATCCTGATTCCCATCGGCCTGCTGGCCTCCCTGGCCCTGGGCCTGGCGGTGCTGTTTGGCTGGATCGCGGTTGGGTTCGAGGTGGGCGACCGCCTGGCCAAGGCCCTGAACCAGAACTGGACTCTGGCGCTGTCTGCCGGACTGGGCACCTTCCTGATGACCCTGGTGGTCAACAGCGTGGGGTATATCCCCTGCGTGGGGTGGCTGATCCCCTTCCTGGTGGGCATGCTCGGCCTGGGCGGGGTAATCCTGACGCGCTTCGGCACCCAGAATTATCCGCCCTATAACCCGCAGGGTATTCAGGCGGCTGCGGTCCCCCGGCGCCCCCCAGCGCCCCTGGAGCCCTGCCGCCGGCCCCTCCGGCTGAAGGCTAGCTTTCAGCCGAGATCAGGCAACAAATCGGGGCACGGGGTGGCCGAAGGCGGCGCGAACATGCCGGGCAGCCCCGCGCCCTCGCAGAATAGCTTACGACTGGAGAAGAAAGATGAAACCCCAACTTTACGCGGTGATCGCAGTATTAATCCTGGCCTCACTGGCCTGCTCGATCAATATCAACATTCCAAGCATCCAGACCGGCCCGACCCAAATCCTGACGGTCAACGAGCCGCTGCCGTCTGGCAACGAAGCAACCTCCGTGAACATCGGCATGGGCGCCGGAACCTTCAAGCTCTCCGGCGGCTCCTCGGCCCTGGTCGACGGCACCATCCAATACAACGTAGACTCCTGGAAGCCCACTATCACCAACAGCGGGAACAGCCTCTCGATTCAGCAAGGAAACAATTCCATCAACGGCATCCCCACGAAGAACATCGTGAACGATTGGGACCTGAAGCTCAACAACACCGTTCCCATGGACCTGGAGATCAGCGCCGGCGCGTATAAGGGCACCCTCGACCTGAGCGGCCTGCACCTGCGCAACCTGAGCATCTCTGACGGCGCCAGCGAATCGACGGTGACCTTTTCCACCCCGAACCCGGAACCGATGGAGCGGCTGACCTATAAGACCGGCGCCTCCAAAGTGGATCTGATCGGTCTCGGCTACGCGAATTTCAGCCAGATGACCTTCGACGGCGGCGCAGGCTCCTACACCCTGGACTTCTCGGGGACGCTCTCGCACGACGCCAACGTCACCATCCGGGCGGGCGTCAGCAGCCTGGACATCCTCATCCCGGCGGGCATGAACGCCAAAATCACCAACAGCGGCGGGCTGAGCAATATCAACGCCCAGGGAACCTGGACGGTCACCGATAACGTGTATTCCACCTCCGGAAGCGGCCCCACTCTCAACGTTACCGTCGAGATGGGCGTGGGCAGCCTGAAGCTGGTCGCGCAATAAGCCCCTTCATAGACCTGCAATGCCCGGCTCGTCCCTCCCAGGGCGGCCGGGCATTTTGCGTTCTCCCGCAGCGGTTAGCCTTTTCCCGAATCGGGGGTTATAATACGAAAAGAAAATCGCACCGCAGAGGCAGAGAGAACACAGAGGAATAATAGATTATTTATGGATAAAATTATCGATACGCAGGTTTCAGCCCCGGAAATACACCCCACTCCCCCACCTCTCATCCGTATCTCAGGGTCGCACCGTGAAATGGGCCGCCAAATCGGCGAGGCCACCGCAAGCAGGGTGCAGCACAGCCTGGAAAACGCCCGCAATCTGGTGGCGATGGCCTACGACCAGCTTCAACTGAACTGGGAAGGGGCGATCATCCAGTCCAAGAAATACATCCCCTTCGCTCAAGAGCGCTATCCCCAATACGTGGAAGAGCTGCTCGGCATCGCCGAGGGAGCCGGGGTCAGCTTCGACGACCTGGCCTTTCTGAACGCCATGGAAGCCGTGACCATGGACGCCTTGCACCTGACGAAATGCACCAGCATCGCCGTGAACGAAGAGCGCACCGCCGACGGCCACGTGCTGCTCGGCCACAACGAGGATTGGGTGCCCGAAGACGAGGCCGATATTTTCGTGATCCACGCCACGCCAGACGACGAGCCGCCCTTCCTGGCCCTGACCTACGGAGGGCTGCTGCCCAATATCGGCTTCAACGCCGCCGGAATCGCGCAGTGCTGCGATTCGGTCTATCCCACCGACAGCCGTATCGGCATCCCCCGGGTGGTGCTCTCTCGGGCAGTGCTTTCAGCGCGCACCCCCGCCGAAGCCATCCGCCACATGCTCGTGCCGCTGCGCGCAGCGGGCTACAACCACCTGCTGGCTCACGAGAGCGGAGAATTATACAACGTCGAGGTCTCGGCCCGGCAATTTTCCCTGCTGTATGCGGAGGAAGGTTATCTGGCGCACACCAATCATTACCTGGACCACGATATGCAGGGCGTCGAAGACGAGCCGGACGAATTGGTGGCTACACGCGTGCGCTATCTGCGCGCCTTGCGCCTGCTAAAGCGCGTTCCGAAGCACACCCCCAAGACCCTACAGGCCATCCTGCGGGACCACGTCAACTATCCCGATTCGGTCTGCAACCACGCTACTATGGACACCCCGCTGAACCGCGAAAAGACGATCACTTCGCTGGTCATGGATCTGACCTCCCGCCAACTCTACATTGCCTGGGGCAACCCTTGCAAGAATCAGTACCACACGTATCAATTAGACGCGTAAGGAATACGATCCAATTCCCTTATTCGCCGGCAATATCTACGGGGGTAGGCGCCAGGCTCAGCGCCGGCTCGCGCTGCAAGCCAAAGGCCGCCAGAACACCCACCAGGGCAATCGCGGCGCTCAAATAAAAGACGGGAATGAACCCCATGCGGTCCGCCAGGTAACCGCTGAACAAGGTGCCCACGGCTCCGCTGGAGAAAAGGAAGCCCAGGATCAGCCCAGAGGCCAGCGCCCGGCCGCCGGGAATCAAGCGCTGGGCGATCACCACGATGATGGTATACACGCCGCCGTTGAGCACGCCGGTCAGGGGGATGAGCAGATAGAGCCAGCCGGATACTCCCACCCTGGCCATCAATACCAGCGGGGCAATAGAAGCCGCCATACTGAGCACAATCATGCGGCGCCGGCCAAAACGATCGGCGGCCATGCCCCCGATAATCGTTCCAATGGCCGAGCCGCCCATAAACAAGGCAGCCAGCAGGCCGTAGGTGCTGGCCGTTTCGCCCATGTCCTGCAAATATTTGGGGATAAAGGTGATCATGTTTTGCTGCACCCAGGATTGGGAAGCCGCGACCAGCCCAATCGCCAGGATGCCTCCCAAGAGCGGGCGGACGAATTCAGAGTGGGGGTTTTCGGGAGCGCTTTCCGCCCGGGCAACCGGCTGCGCGCCAGAACGGAGCTGCCAACCGGCGAAACCGCTGATCGGAAGGCCGAAGACCACCAGCAGGAGCAGCCCGCTCGGCCCGAAGAGATCCAGCAACGGGCCGCCCAAAACCGGCCCGATGAAATAGCCAAACTGCCCAAACACGAAAAAGTAGGAAGCCGCCGTCGCCTCGCGGCCGGCCAGGTGAGTGTGCCCCATCAACGTGACCTGCGCAACCCCGGCCGGGTGGAAGGCTCCCGACCCCAGGCTGGCCAGGATCAGGAAAACCAGGGCCACCTGGCCCTGGACGGTGAGCGCCAGGGCGAAAAAGCCCACCATCCATAACACTCCGCCCGACACGATCCAGCGCGGGCCAAAACGATCGGCCAGAAAGCCGAAGAAAGGCTGCGCCAGGGCCGCCACCAATGAATAGAGGGTGCTGATCAGACCCAGCACGGCGTTGGTGAGCCCCAGCGGAACGCTCAAATAAGCCAGCAAGATGCCCCGCTCCCCGTTCAATACGTCCACGATAAAATGGCTCAAAGCGATGGAAGAAAACATCTTCTCCAGGATGAGGGACATGCTAGAAAGCTCCTTCGGCGAAGCAGATTGGTTCAAGAGAGACGATAAAGCCGGTGAGACTGGATGATGCGGAAAACGGATTCCTGAAGATAGTAACGAAAGGGGCGTCCGCCGGCCACCCGCTGGCGGATCTGGCTGGAAGAGATCTCCAACAAGGGCGCCTCGATAAACTCCACTTTGGCAGAGACTCCCGGCAAGCGCGCTTCGATGGAGGCCAGGTCGATCACGTCTCCCGGCCGGCGCATGACCCCCAAAGCCTGGCAGGCGCGGAGGAAGTCCTGCGGGCGGTGCCAGGTGGGCAGATCGTGCAGCGAGTCCCCCCCGATCAGATAAACCAGCTCGTCGCGCGGGTACTTTTCGGCCAGGAGGTCGACCGTATCCAGGGCATAATGCGGGCCGGGGCGGTCGATCTCTACGCTGGAAAGCTCGAAAGCCGGGTCGTCGCGGATGGCGGCTTTGACCATCTCGAGGCGGTATTCTAGCGGGGTGATCAGGTTGCCCTGTTTGTGCGGCGGGTCGGGGGTCAATACCCACAGCAGGCGCGAGAGGCTTAACTGGTCAAAAGCCTCAGCCGCCAGGATCAGGTGACCCAGGTGGGGCGGGTCAAAAGTCCCGCCGAATATTCCTATGCGCATGTCTTCCTCACGAAACCGGCGGGTCAAGGCGCCGGGATTAGATCAATCTTGCCATTCCAGCTCGTAATCACCGATGAAAACCGTATCCCCGTTCTGGACGCCGGCCTTGCGCAGAGCGTCTTCCAGGCCAATCCGCCCCATCAAGCGCTGGAAACGTCGCACCGAGCCTTCGTATTCCCAATAAGTCATCGCGGCGGCCCGCTCGATGGCCGGCCCGCTCACCTGCCAGTTGACGCCGTCCTCCGTGCGCCGGATGGTGAAATCTTTGAGGCCTTCCTCCGGGCGATAGACCGGCAGCTCGACCTCCAGCTCCGGGAGAGGGGCCTCCTTGAGCAGCTCGACGGCGCGCCACAGGACCGCCTGCAGGTTGGTGCCTGCCATAGCAGAAATCGAAATGGGCTGGTAACCACGCCCCTCCAGCTCGCTCTTGATCTGCGGCCAGCGTTCCTGCACTTCCGGCAGGTCGATCTTGTTGAAGGCCACGATCTGGGGCTTCTGGCCCAGGCGCTCGTCGAATAAGGCCATTTCGCTGTTGATCTGGGTAAAATCGGCCAGGGGATCGGAAGACAGGCCGTCCAGGAGGTGGATCAGCACGCGCGTACGCTGAATGTGGCGTAGGAATTCGAACCCCAACCCGGCACCTTGATGAGCGCCTTCGATCAGGCCGGGAATATCCGCCAGTACCAGGGTCGTCTCTATATCGAGAGTCGCCACCCCCAGATTAGGCTCCAGGGTGGTAAACGGGTAAGGCGCGATCTTGGGCGTGGCGCGGGTCACCGCCGCCAGGAAGCTGGACTTGCCCGCGTTGGGCACACCCACGATGCCCACGTCGGCGATCAGCTTGAGCTCCAGGCGCAGGCGGCGCTCCTGAGGCGGCTCGCCCTTCTCGCCCATGCGGGGCGCCTGGTTGCGCGAGGTAGCAAAATGCTGGTTGCCGCGCCCGCCGCGCCCACCCTTGCAGACCAGCAGACGCTGGCCGGGCTGGAGCAGGTCGCCCAGCAGCTCCCCGCCGGCTTCCTCGTAGACCACCGTTCCGGGCGGCACGAGGATGGTCAGATCGGGAGCAGAGCGGCCAGACATATTGTTCCGGCCGCCGCGGGCGCCATCCTCGGCCACGTACTTGATCTGGTGGCGGAAAGCTGACAGTGTGTTGAGGGTGGGCACAACTTCCAGGTACACCGAACCACCGTGCCCGCCGTCTCCCCCATCAGGGCCGCCGCGCGGGACGTATTTTTCACGGTGGAAATGGACGGCGCCATCTCCGCCTTTACCGGAACGAACATAAATGCTGGCTTGATCGATGAGCATGGCTTACGTTTTTCGAGAATAGAGAGCCGAGAATAGTCAAGCTACTCTCGACTCTCTATTCTCTATCCTCGTTACTTTCCGAACTTTGCTTTCAGGATATCTTCCAGGGTGGGCTGGCCGATCTCTTGCAGCTCGTAGCGCACGCGCTGGGAAGGCTTGTTGATCTTGATAATACGGTTCAGATCGATGGGGGTGCCAATCAGCACCAGATCCACATCGGCATTATTGATGGTCTTCTCCAGGTCGCGGGTCATTTCCTCGCCGTAGCCCATGGCCGGCAGGATGGGACCGGTCTTGGGATACTTGTGGTACGTCGCCAGGATCGAGCCGACCGCAAACGGGCGCGGGTCGACGATCTCTGCCGCGCCAAAACGGCGCGCGGCTACCCAACCGGCGCCGTAGGCCATCTCGCCGTGAGTCAGGGTGGGGCCGTCCTCGATCACCAGAACGCGCTTGCCGCGGATGGCAGCGGGATCGTCCACGAAGAGGGGTGAGGCGGCTTCGATGACGGTGGCGCGCGGGTTCAAGGCCGCCACCGAGCTGCGCACCGCGATCACGTTCTCGGGGTTGGCCGTATCCACTTTATTGATCACGATCACGTCCGCAGAGCGCACGTTGGTCTCGCCGGGGTGGTAAGTGAACTCGTGGCCGGGGCGGTGCGGGTCGGCTACCACGATCTGGAGGTCGGAGACGTAGAAGGGGAAGTCGTTGTTGCCGCCGTCCCACAGGACGATGTCGACCTCTTGCTCGGCCTGGCGCAGGATGGCTTCGTAATCCACGCCGGCATACACGATGACGCCGTTATCGAGGTGAGGCTCGTATTCCTCGCGCTCTTCGATGGTGCATTCGTTCTTGTCCAGGTCGCTGTAATCCGCGAAACGCTGGACGGCCTGCTTGACCAGGTCGCCGTAGGGCATGGGGTGGCGAATGGCGGCCACCTTATAACCCATCTTGCGCAAGATCAGCGAGACGCGCCGGGTGGTCTGGCTCTTGCCCGATCCGGTGCGCACCGCGCACACCGATACCAGCGGCTTGACGGACTTTACCTGAGTGGAACGCGGGCCCATCAGGCGGAAGTCGGCGCCGGCAGACAGGACCGTGGAGGCCTTGTGCATCACCGTCTCGTGCGAAACGTCGCTGTAAGCGAACACCACCTGATCCGCCTTGAGATCCCGGATCAGGCGCTCCAGCTCGCTTTCGGGAAAGATGGGGATGCCCTGCGGATAAAGCGAGCCGGCCAACTGGGCGGGATAACGCCGGCCTTCGATGTTGGGGATCTGAGTGGCGGTGAAGGCCACCACCTCATAATCCCGGTTATCTCGAAAGAAAACGTTGAAATTGTGGAAGTCGCGCCCGGCAGCGCCCATGATGATAGTACGAATAGGGGACATAAGGGTTCTCCTTTTGATGAGCTGGCCGATGCGATCCCTATAACCACACCGGTCGCAAAGTAAAGAGGGTCTCCGTACTCACATCACTTCTGGGCGCTAATGGCCCATGGGGCTGTGATGCCCATCGCATCGCTTTAGGGCGCAAGCGCCCATGGGGCTGTGATGCCCAATCACATCGCTTGTGGGGCTGTGATGCCCATCAAAGCCAGAGCATTGGCAATCGCTTGGCGGGCAGCCGCCACCAGGCGCAGCCGGCTGGCGCGCACCTGAGGCTCGGCCTGCAAAACGGGGCATTGATTGTAGAAATCATTGAAGGCGCGCGCCAGATCGAAGGCCAGGTTGGCGATATACAGCGGGCGGTACTCGGCGGCGGCCCGCTGCACCTCCTTGGGTAGACGGGAGATCAGATCCACCAGGGCCACCTCGGTCGGCTCCAGCTCGCTCACCGGCGTGATGGCCGGCGGAATCTCCCCGCCCGCCCGGCGCAGGATGCTGCTGGCGCGCACGTGGGCGTACTGGATGTATGGCGCGGCCTGGCCGTTGAAATCGAGCGCGGCGTCCCAGTCGAAGGTCACGATCTTGGTGTTGTCGCGCGCCAGCATGGAATATTTGATGGCGCCCAGGGCTACCGCGCTGGCGATACTTGCCTGGCTCTCCGGCGAGAGCTCGGGGTTTTTGGCCTGCACGATCTGCAAAGCGCGCGCCGTGGCCTCTTTGACCAGATCGGAGAACATGACCACCGTGCCTTCGCGCGAGGACATGGTGACGTTGCCGGGCAGGTTGACGATCTCATAGGCCAGGTGGTAGAGGCCCTTGGCCCAGGGATAACCCATCAATTCCAGGGTCTTGAAGATCTGGGTCATATACAGGCTCTGGCGCACGTCGATCACGTAAACCGAGCGATCCAGCTTGAATTCCTCGTATTTCTTGATGGCCAGGGCCAGGTCTTTGGTGGCATACAGGGAGGTGCCGTCCGAGCGCAGCACCACCAGCACGCGATATTTCTCTTCCTGGATGCCCAGCAGCTCGTCTAGCTTGACCACCACCGGGCCATCCGGGCGCTCGTCGCGGGCAATGCCGCGCGCGATCAGCTCTTTGACCATCTCTTTGCCAGGCTCTTCCACCTCGCTCTCGAAATAGACGCGGTCGAATTCGACCCCCATGATGGCGTAAAACTGGTCGAAGCCCTCCAGCGACCAGGCGCGGCTGCGCTCCCACAAAGCCAATACCTGCGGGTCACGCTGATCCCAGCGCGCGAATAACGCGCGCACCTCTTGCTCGGCCTCCGGCTCAGTGGAATAGTGGTGATCTGCCTCTGAATACAGGTCCTGCATCCAGCGCATCTTGTCCTCGCCCGGCAGCTCGCCATCGTGGTGCTTGAGGTAATTCCACATCCACTTGACGACGTGCAGGCCGATGTCGCCCGGGTAGGTGGCGCGGATCACCTCGTAGCCGGCGGCTTGAAGCAGGTTGACGACCGACGCCCCCAGAATGACGTTGCGCAGGTGCCCCACGTGGATGGATTTATGCGTGTTGGGCTGAGAGAACTCCACCATCACGCGCTGTCCCTTGGAGGCGCCGCGCCCAAACTCCTGGCGCTGCTCCAGGACGGCATCTACCACGCGGCGGGTGTACTCGGCGGTGGAGAAGTACAGGTTCAGGTAGCCTTTGATGGCCTCCACGCGGGCGAACCCGGCCGGCAGGCCCAGGAAAGCGGCTACCCCTTCGGCGATTTCCTGCGCACGGCGGGGAACATTCACTTGCTTGCCCTGCCGGGCTTCTTGAGCGGCCATCTGGAAGAAAGAAGTCGAAATGCCCCACTGCCCGCTAAAGGGTATGGAGGCCCATTGCAACGGAATCACAGGGAGGTTGTTCTGTGCGGAATATTGGTGAATGCGTTCTTCAACTGCCTGCTGCTCGACCTCAAACATGGCCACCACCTGGAAAATAATGAAAGAGCATAAGATTATAACACGGCGCCCTACCCCATGGGGTTTTCTTGTGTGCACGCACGAGTTGTCAAGCAGTTGGAAACTGCACCTACAAACTGCACGAAGCCAGCCTGCGCTGGCTAAAAACCAGTCGGCGAAGGCCGAATTCGTGTACTTCGTTGCAGTGATTTCAATCGCCTGAAAACGGCTGACAACCTATGCGTGCACACTCAGCCGGCTTCAGCCTGTCCGAGGCGGCCAACTCGCCCGGACACGGCGACGAGCGGGAAGACAGCGCAAGCCAGGGCAGCCGCGCTGCCCAGGAGGAGCCCAATCCCCTGGCCAAGCTTCCTCGCTGCCTAATTGGAGGAAGGTCATCAAAACGGGCGGGAGGAAGAAGATCGCCAGGCTAACGGCAAAATAGGCCGCACCGACGATCATGCCGACGCAGCCGACGGCGCCGCGCGCGTTCATCTGGCGGGGGTCCTCCCAATCCATGCGCGCCCCGGCGACGCCAAACGACAGCGCGACCCCGGTCATCCCGGCGGTAACCAGGGCCACCACCAGGGTGCTGTAAGGCAGGTAAGCCCAATTCACCTGGCGGAGCGGGAAGGTAGGCAGGAGGAAAGCCCAACCGATCAGGAAAGTGGGGAGGTAAGCGCCGATGAACTTGGCCAACAGCAGCCTGCCCGTGCTCACCGGGGCGGCTTTCAACAACCAGTAATTCTTCCCCTCGCGCGAGAAGGACACCATCGCCAGGCTGAAATTGAGCATCCAACACACAAACAAGGCCAGCAGGATATCGAAATAAACGTTAACGTTCTTAAAACCCACCTCTAAGAAAGGCGGCAGATTAGCCTGCCCCCCGCCGGCCGGCCCACTGCTGGTGATCAGCAAGATAAAGCCCAGGATGAGGGGGGTAATCAGTTGGGAAAGGTTGCGCAGGTCGCGCCGCATCACGAGCCAATCTTTCCAGATCACGCCTCTGACCTGCGCGGGCAAAATACGGATACGCCCGCCGGCGCTTGGCGCGCGGCGCTGGGCTTTCTTGCGCGGCTCGCTGCCCTGCATGCGCGCCCAACCGCTGTAATACAGGCGCTCGGTCAGGGATAGGGCCAGCATAAAGATAGCGCCGGCCACGCCCAGCGTGAGCAAGGCCAGTCCCAAGCCGGGCAGCCAATTGAAGCGGCCAATTTCTATCAGGCTGCGCCCGGCCCACGAGAGCGGCGAAAGGGGCGAATTCAGCTTCACCAGGCCGCCCATCAACCCCGAGACCTGGTTTTGATTGACGTTCATAAAACGGGTAAATTGCCCGGATTGGCCCAGGAGGATCGAAATGATGGCGCCGAGGAAGCCCAGCACCTCGGCCACGCGCCTGGCCGGAACGACGCGCACCACGCCCATCACCAACAGGCCCGTCAGCCCGGAAGCCGCCAGCGCGATGCCGGCCAGCTCGATGATTACCATGGGATAGTACAGAAAGCTGTACCCGGAAGACGCCCCCAGCCCGAATAATAACGGCAGGGCGAACAGACAGAACAGCCCGAAGTTAGGCAAAACGCCCTGGAGGAGCTTGGCCAGGAAGACCGCCCGTTGCGGAACGGGGGCAACCAGCAGAAAATCCATGTCCTTGGCCAGGTAAAGGGTCTGCAAGAGAGCCCCGAAGTTGGTCAGCGAGACGAAAAAGAAGGCCAGGGTGACGGCGAGGGTGGGGATCACGGCGAGGAATTCCGCCGGATCGATCAGCTCTCTCAACTGGGGAGACTGCACGAATCCCAGGAGAAGGGTGCTCAGCCAGAAGAGAAAGACGATCAGGGCGAGCAGGAGGAGGCCAATGACGGCCATGCCGATCTTGCGGCGCAGCCTGGCGCGGCGCAAGCTACTGATAAAGAGCACCACGCGCAGGCGCAGCAGCTTCCAGACGTAATGCCACAGTCCAAAAGCAACCGGGGAGCCGGGCTCAGACAGGCTCACTTGAGCACCTCGGCGATCTCGGCGTCCTCGGCTCCGCCGGTCAGCTCGAGGAAGATATCTTCCAGACTGGTCTCGCCGTTGCCCAAGGCGCGCAGCTCGGTCATGTTGCCGACGGCGACCAGCTTGCCCTTATTGATGATGCCGATGCGGTCGCACATGCGCTCGGCGATCTCCAGAATGTGGGTGGACAACAGGATGGCGGCTCCCCGCTCGGCAAGCTGGCGGAGGATGTCTTTGATCAGGCGCGCCGACTTGGGGTCCAGGCCCACGGTCGGCTCGTCCAGCACCAGCACCTTGGGGTCGTGGAGCAGAGCGGCGGCCAGCGAGGTCTTCTGCTGCATGCCGTGGCTGTAAGAATCGATGGTATCGTCCGCAGCCGCAGTCAGCTCGAACAGGCGCAGCAGTTCTTCAGAGCGATGGGCTACGCGGGTGGGATCCAGGTCGTACAAGTCGCCCACGAAGCGCAGCAGCTCGCGGCCGGATAACTTGGCGTACAAGTTGGGCTCGTCGGGCACGTAACCGGAGGCCCCCCGGGCCAGCAAGGGCTGGGCCTGAACGTCGTACCCGGCGACTTTGGCGGTTCCCGAGGTGGGCTGAAGCAATCCCACGATCATCTTGATGGTGGTGGTCTTCCCGGCCCCGTTGGGTCCCAGGAAACCGAAGATCTCCCCCGCGGAGACTTCAAAACTGACGTTATCGACAGCCACCTTGCTGCCAAAACGCTTGACGAGGTTGTGGGTCTCGATCAAAGAATGGTCCAACTCTACCTCCCCAGGCTTGTAGATGATACGCAAAAAGCGGGAGCAGATAGGCTCCCGCTGGCGATGATACGCCGGATTTGGCGCGAACTGGCCAGTTTGTTACGAAAGGGCAGCCAGACGCTTCATCAGGCGGCTCTTGCGGCGGGCGGCGTTATTCTTATGGATCACACCCTTTTGAGCCGCTTTATCCAGAGCGCTGATGGCAGTCAGAGTCGCGGCCTTAGCATCTTCCACCTGATTGCCGTCGATCGCCGTACGCGCCTTCTGGATGAAGGTGCGCGCGCGCCCCCGGTAAACACGGTTCCTGACTCGTTTTTTCTCGTTCTGCTTGTTTCGTTTGATCGCCGATTTTAATGTTTGCCAAAGTAAATCCTCCGAATAACTTACACGATTGCGAAGTTGAATTTTACTTGAGAGCGGCTATTTTGTCCAGTTCTGGAACAAATTTTCCGCAGCAATTGACTTCCCCGGTGGGGCAGGGTATGATGAAAGCGCCCCAGGCCAGTTGGGTGAGCGCGGCTTTGCCTGGTCAAAGTCGAGGAAAGTCCGCACTCCATAGAGCAGGATGCCGGGTAACACCCGGAGCGGGGAAGCCCCATGGGGATAACCTGCTAGATCGGGCCACAGAAACAATCCGCTCCCGCGAGGGAGTAAGGGTGAAAAGGTGGTGTAAGAGACCACCGGCGCTTGTAGTAATACAGGCGGCCAGGCAACCCTCATCCGGAGCAAGGTCAAGCAGGGACGATGCCCCTGAAAAGGGACGGGAGACTGCTCGTCTTCCTCGAGTTTCGGGTAGACTGCTAGAGCCGTGCGGCAACGTACGGTCCAGAGAGATGCTCACCCATACGCGGGCCGTCTCGCCTCGGCGAGATACCCCTGCGTGGGACAGAATGCGGCTTACAGATTGGCCTGGGGCAACTTATCTATAGGCCAGAACACCCATCGAGGGTGTGATATGCGGCTTCAGCATTTATCTATAGGCCAGAACACCCATCGAGGGTGTGGTATGCGGCTTCAGCATTTATCTATAGGCCAGAACACCCATCGAGGGTGTGGTATGCGGCTTCAGCCTGGGGCGCCTTCCTTCAGGAAATTTCACCACGGAGGCACAGAGCACACAGAGAATTCTCTTAGAAAGAGAAAACCCTGGGGCCCCTGCTGGCTGCGTGGCTCAATCCCAATTTTGGAAAACCTTCAATCCATCTCCAACGAGTTATGCCGGACTCTGGCGGCTAAAATTGTGGCAATTTTGGGCCAAGGTTGTTACAATATCCCGATATTCTTTCATCAGATGGAGAACGTCAATGCACGAGAATCGCCCTTCCTCCGCCAACCCCCAGGCGACCCTGGTGATGAAATTCGGCGGCACTTCGGTCGGCTCGATCAAGGCCATGCAGCAGGTGCTGCAGATCGTTCAGGATCACCGCGCGAGCTGGCCACGCACGGTGGTGGTCGTTTCAGCCCTGGCGGGCGTCACCAATCTTCTATTGGACAGCGCCAATCGCGCCACCCGTGGAGACCTGCAAACCTGCCAGACAGCCGCAGTGAAATTGCGCTCCCTGCACTACAAGATCCTGGACGCCCTGGTAGCTAACCTGGCCCTCCGGGAACAAGTCAAGCAGGAAATCGTGCAGCTCATCGCCGACTTCTTGAGCCTTTGCCAGGCATTTAGCGTTCTGGGAGAGACCACTCCGCGCGGGCTGGACGCCATCGCCTCTTTAGGCGAGAGGATGTGTGTGCGCATCCTGGCGCCCGGCCTCGAATCGGCCGGGGTTCCGGCTTGCTGGGTCGAAGCCACGCAGTTGATCGTCACGGACGAAACCTTCCAATCCGCGCACCCGGACCTGGAAATGACCACCCGGCGCACGCGCCAGGCGCTGCTGCCCCTCCTGGAAAGGGGCCAAATCCCGGTCGTAACCGGTTTTCTGGCCGCCACTCCCGCCGGCGTCACCACTACGCTGGGGCGCGGCGGCAGCGATTACTCGGCCGCCATCCTCGGCGCGGCCCTGTCCGCCGACGAAGTGTGGATCTGGACGGACGTGGACGGCGTCATGACCGCCGATCCCCGCATCGTGCCGGATGCAGTCACCATCCCCGAGCTGACCTACCACGAGATCTCCGAGCTGGCCTATTACGGCGCGAAAGTGCTGCACCCCATGACCATCCGCCCGGTGATCGAATTCGGGCATCGGCTTGCGCGTGTGCAACACCTTCAACCCCCGGAATCCCGGGACGCGCCTGGTGGCAGATAATCCCAACCCCCACGACGGGATCATCAAAGCCGTGACCGCCGTTCAAGGGCTGCAATTGATTACCCTGGAAGGACGCGGCATGTTAGGCGTCCCAGGCGTGGCCGCGCGCACCTTCGGGGCGGTAGCCGGCACGCAGACCAGCGTACCGTTGATTACTCAGGCCTCCTCGGAGCAATCCATCTGCTTTGCGGTGCCCCGCGAGTTGGCGCCCAAAGTCGTCCAGGCGCTCGAAAAAGCCTTCGCCAACGAGATCAGCCGCCGCGACATCGATCGCGTGTGGGCCACGGATGAGGTGGTCATCGTGACCGTGGTCGGCGACGGCATGCGCAACACGCCCGGCGTGTCCGGAAGAGTGTTCAGCGCGCTGGGCGCGCAAGCAGTGAACGTGATCGCCATCGCGCAAGGGTCGTCCGAAGTCTCCATCAGCCTGGTCGTGGCGGCCGCCGATAGCCAGAAAGCCATTCGCACCATCCATTCCCTCATCATCAAACAGGAGGAGTAAGCATGTCCGAGCGTATTCCCGTCGCAGTCCTGGCTGCCACCGGCAGCGTCGGCCAGAGGTTCGTCCAATTACTCGACGGACATCCCTGGTTCGAAGTCGTCGCCCTGACCGGCTCCGAGCGCTCCATCGGCCAACCTTACGGCGAAGCCTGCCACTGGATGCTGCCCGAGCCCATGCCCGAGTGGGCGCGCGGGATCACCGTGGTGCCCACCCGCCCGGAGGCGACCCCTGTGCCCCTGGTTTTTTCGGCCATGCCGGCCGACGCCGCTCGCGAGGCAGAGCCGCTTTACGCGCAGGCCGGGAAGGTGGTGTGCTCCAACGCCTCCGCTTTCCGCCAGGAAGCCGACGTGCCCATCCTGCTGCCTGAGATCAACGCCGATCACGCCAACCTGGTGCGGGCGCAGCAACGCAATCGCGGGTGGAGCGGGTGCATCACGACCAACCCCAATTGCACCAGCACGGGCATGACCGTCGCACTCAAGGCGCTGCAGGAAGCCTTCGGATTGCAGCGCGTGTTTGCCGTCTCGCTCCAGGCGCTTTCGGGGGCCGGTTACCCCGGCGTGGCCTCCATGGACATCCTGGATAACGTGATTCCCTACGTTCCCGGCGAAGAGAACAAGGTCGAGCTGGAGCCCCGCAAGATGCTAGGGCAGCTCGAAGGAGACGTTCTCCGCCTGGCGGACTTCAAAATCTCGGCGCACACCAATCGCGTGGCCGTCAGCGACGGGCACATCGTGTGCCTTTCAGTGGAATTGAAGGAAAAAGCTTCGATCGAGACGGTGGAAAGCGCCCTGGCAGGTTACCAGGCGCCCGAAGCCAGCCGCGACCTGCCTTCCGCCCCCAAACCGGTGATCCTGCTGCGCAAGGAAGCTGACCGGCCCCAACCGCGCCTGGACCGCATGAGCGGGCGCGGGATGGCCACGGTCGTGGGGCGCGTGCGCCCCGACCCACTGTTCGACGTGAAGCTGGTGGTGCTTTCGCACAACACCATCCGTGGCGCGGCGGGCGGCTCTATCTATAATGCGGAGCTGCTAACCCAAATGGGGATCGTCCAAAAGTAGGGCTTGCACCTCAGGCAAGGCGACCGGATCAGCGCTCAAGGGTACGTCGCGCGGATCCGGCGCCAGGAAGGGCCGGCGGGTAATCAACGGGCTCTCTCTTTCTGCTTGTTTTCCAGATAAACCTTCAGGGCAACGGCATTGTTATGCTCTTCGTCTTGTGCGCCGTATAACAAGGTAATATCCCCGTGGTGAGCGGCATTCAGTAGAAGCTGCCATGCTTGCGGCTTCTCATCCAACTCGGCGAAGTAACGGCGTTGAAACTCCTCCCACCTCTCCGGAACGTGTCCGAACCAACGGCGAAGCTCGTCGCTGGGAGCCACATCCCGGATCCAGCCATCCATGGGCAGATCCTCTTTTTTAATTCCCCTGGGCCAAAGGCGATCTACCAGGAATCTACGACCATATATCTGGGTGGTTTCATGATAGACGCGCTGCACCCTGATCATGCTAAACCTCCTCTCCGGCCGTAACCCGGCCAACACCCATAAAAAAGACAGACTAAACAAGACTAAATTGGTCTCATTTAGTATAGCTCAACCTGAAGATCGTGGTTAGGATGATCTTATCGTCAACAATGGGAGTATTTGTTGCGCTAAAACAAGAATGGCCGTATCGAAAGCCTACAATCCAGCCTGAACCTCCTTGAAGCGCTGGGGAAAGTCGGTGATGATGCCGCTGGCGCCGGCCCGGGCAAAGGCGCGCATCGGCTCGATCTCGTTGACCGTCCAGAGATAAACCTGAAATCCCATTTCGCGCAGGCGCGTGACCTCTTCCGGGCGGGTCAAAGCCATATCCGGGTTATAGGCCGGCACCCCCAGGCGACGCAACAACCCGGCCGGGTCGGCCTGGGGAGTCTCCACCAGAGCCGCCAGAGAGAGGCGCGGGTTGGCCGCTTTGGCGCGCGCCAGGTAAGCGTGGTTGAAGGAAGACAGCAGCACCCTCTCCGTCATGCCCAATTCGGCCACCAGGGCCGCCACCTGCTCGACGATGACCCGATCCGCCGGAAAGCCGCTATGATCTTTGATCTCGACGTTGACGCGCCAGTCGTGCTCCCGCGTGAAGGACAAGGCCTCGCGCAGGGTGGGGGCTCGCTCGCCGACGAAGGCTCGCTGCTCGGCTTCCGAGACCTGGCCGGCGGCAATCTGCCCGAAGGGGTCCCTGGCGTTGAACCAGGAGCCGAAATCCAGGCGGCGGATCTCCGCCAGCGTGAAGTCGCCCGCGCGCCAGGGGCGGCGGTCGGGATAGAGCTGGGCGGCGTTGGAAGTGCGCTCCAGGGTGTCATCGTGCAGGACGAAGAGCTGGCCGTCGGCGCTGGCGGCCACATCCAGCTCCCACATATCCGCGCCGATCTCGAAAGCTTTGCGAGCAGCCGCCAGCGTGTTTTCGGGGGCCAGGGAGCGCGCCCCACGATGGGCGATATTCAAAGGGGTTGGCATACGATGATTATGTGACTCCCTCGAAGAGGATTATTCACCACAAAGAGCGCCAGGTACGCAAAGATTTCGCGCTAAGGAGCGAGGGAACGCCCCTATCTGGCCTTCCAGGACAGGCAAATAGTGGTGCCCGCACCCGGCGCCGATTTCACGCTAATCTCCGCACCCACCAGCGCCGCCCGCTCGTACATCCCCGCCAGGCCAAAATGGCGGCTCGCCAGCAAAGAAGACAGGTCCGGCCGGTCGCCGGCTGAAAAGCCCACGCCGTCATCTTCCACCAGGATGTCAAACTCGTCCGCGTCCAGGCGGCCCGAAACCCGGATATGCCTGGCATTGGCGTGCTGCAAGGCGTTCTGGCAGGCCTGCTGGATGATGCGGTACAGGTGCAGCTCAACCTGCGCCGGATAACGCACCTGGCTGGCCGGAATTTCAACCACCACCTGGGTATGATCGCCGGCGATCTCGATGGCGTCATCCACAAGCTCTTCAAACCCGGCGCGCAGGCCGTAATTCAACATAGCCGGCCGCAAGCCGCCGATGATCTCACGGATGCGCTTGGTGGCAGTCTGGTAAGCTTCTTCGAATTCGGGCTTGGCCCCACGCTCGTCCACATTCATGGCCAGCACCGCCAACTGGTTCAGCACCTGGTCGTGGAGGTCTAAAGCCAGGTGCAACCGCTCGGTTTCCTGCCGGTCGATATCCGCCTGATAGAGAGCGCTCAACAGGCGCGCCTGCTCGATATTCATAAACGCGATCGCCGTCTGGCTGGCAATCCCCTGCAACATAGCAACCTCATCCTGGCTGTAATGATCATCCGGGTCGCGGCGCCCCAGCAGCCACATGCCAATCAGCCTTCCTTCCACTTCGAGAGGGAGGACGAGGCGCAGCCAGGTGAACGGATCGCTATGGTCTTTGCGCATAAATGGACGGTATTTGCCCGCGAGCGAGCGGAAACTGGCCAGGTCTCCTATTTGAGGCAAGCTGTCTGGGGCAACCTCCTGTGTGTAAAACCACTGGAGCCGCCCGGTTTCGTCCACGTAGAGCAACGCCGATTGGCGAATGAATAAGCTGGGAAGGATTTCGTCGCGGAGCAATTGCACCAGGCGGGTGGCATCCAGGCTGATGGGAATACGCGAGACGTAATTCGCCAGAAGCTGCATGGGAGGCAGCGGCATGCCTAATAAACGCCTTTCGACCCAGTGCTGAAAGTTGGGAAATCCGAACAGCACCCCCAGCACCGAGCCGAAGATCAGCGTCAACGCAAAAATCAACTGCCCCCCTGTAAGTCTGAACCACAGGTTGATCACGGCCACCAGCACGAATATCGTCGTGCTATACGATATCAGGAAGATATAGATCGAGATCAAGCGGTTGGCGCGCACTTCCAGGCCGCCGAGCTGGCGGCGGTAAACCGCGTAGAAATAAGCTCCCGGCAAGATAGGCAGGAACAGAAGGGTGACCGTCCCCAGGCCATGGGTGAGACCCAATAGATCCAGGCCACTGAAGAGAATCAATGGGCTCAAGACCAGCCCGGCAGCCAACACCAGAATACCGATGTCACGCCGCTGGTCTGGCCTGGTCACGTAGTGGGCGACCAACAAAGCCACCACAGCCGCCAGGGTCAAGAAGGTGGCGCCATAGAAAGTCCAGATGGGGAACGGTTGAAAAAATTCCCAGACCGCCAGCGCGCCCGCTAAGGAATAAGCGACCCACACGACTCCCCTGGGAATCTTTCCCTAACGGCTGAGGGAAGACCCAATGCAGGTGCAGGAAGACGGGGACGATCAGACAGGTCACAACGCGCAGCCAATGGCTGGAATTCCAGATGCCCCAATGCGAAATGGTGCCGGTGATCAGCCATAAGGCCGTCAGGTAAGCAGCGGAGATCAACAAGACCCAACGCTCGTCCTTGGGGCGGATGAACAGCAACGCGACCGTGCCCATGGCCCAAAATACGTAGGCCAGCACCCAGATATCGAGAAGCCTGTAAGAAATCTGGCGCCAATCGGCTCCCGGATAAATGAACGGCGCTTGCAGGGTTTCCCCATCCCGCTCGACCACGAATGACAAAGACTGGCCCGGATCGATGCCGGCGAAGAATGCCTGGCCATTAGCCAGGAACTCCTGCCAGGAAAGCGGCCCTACCTGCAAGATCAAATCGCCGACCTTGATCCCATCTCCAATCGCCGGATCGAAAACATTGGTGACCAACCCGGTGTCGGGCGTGTAGGAAAGGCCCACGTAGGGGACTTCAAAGAATTCGGCGTAGGTGAACAGCAGGAGAAGGGCAAACACCACGACCGCAATCAGATGTTCAGGTTGAATTCTGGCTGGTATTCTGGTCTTAAGCATGAGAATACGTTCGCAAGCCGCCAATACTGTTGTGGAAAGAGGGTCGGGGGCAGGAAATATTTTCACCACCCTTCGTGAAATAATTATACAGGCATTTTGGCCATAAGCCCCGGCCTTTCCAAGCAGGCGATCCGGAATCAGGCAATGAGGCCATCCGGATCAGAGAAAGTCGCCGGGCGCCTGTTTGGGATGCGCCTGATGGCCTCGCCCGCTGATGGCCGACCCCGGTAGTCAAGAAGATGTCAAATAATTACGGTAGCGATTAAATCCATTACAAAAATATGGTGTTCGTCCCAAAACTGGTAGGTCTTGAAAAAAGAGCAAGCCCAGGTTAAATTGGTAGTTACTTAGGCCAACAATTTACCGGAGCTTGCGATGTCAATTGTCACTTTACATTTACCAGAAGTCAAGGTTTGTGAAACAAGTCGTCCGAAACGATGCCCAGTGTGTGGGGGAGAAACATTTCAGCGATGGGGAGGGGCGATCAGGAAAGTACGCGATCCACAAATTAAGGAAGTGGTGGTATATCGCTATTGTTGTTGCACCTGTCGCCACGCGTTTCGGCACTATCCGGAAGGGATCAGTCAAGCCCAGCAAACGGTGCGGATGAAGGCACTGGCGGCAATTGGCTGGATATTGGGGATGAGTTATCGCGGGGCATCCGGCTTTTTTGGGGCATTTCGGGTGGAAATAGGGCGGATGAGTATATGGCGGGATGTGCAAGAGCGGGCCAGGCAATTGGAGAAAGAGCGGCATTGGAAGAAGGTGAGGGTGGCGGGGGTAGACGGGGCGTATGTGAAGGGATGGGGAGAAACGCAAAAGGTATTGGTGGTGGTAGACATGGGGACGGGCGACCCGATCACGGTGGGGTATCTGGATGAGAAGGACCCACAGGCAGTGAAGAAGTTTCTTGAACCACTGGTGCAGCGTCTGGGGATCAGCGTGATTGTGACCGACGATTTGGCCAGTTACAAGCAAGTGGCGGATGACTTACAGTTGGAACACCAGGTATGCCAGTTCCATCTGCGGCGCTGGGTAGGACGCACGTTGCATGAATTGAAGGAAAGCTTGCCCCCCGATTGGCTGTGGATGGTAGATGAGGTAAAGCAGTTGCTTGCAGATTTGCCCATCGAGGGTGACAAGCGCCTGGTGGCTTTGGGACGCCAATTTCCACCGGCTCAAGCCAAACGAGCCGGGAGTAAATCTACGCCGCTTGAACAATTGCGTTATCTAATCGTCCGTCTGGGCGAAAATTGGGCTCGTTTTCGGGTGTTCAATTGGCAGCCGGACGTGCCCTGGACGAATAACCCAACCGAACAAGTGATAGGTCGCATGAAAATGCGAGCCCGGACGGTTCGAGGGTATAAAAACTGGGATGGCATGACCAGTGGCCTGATGGCGGCCGGAGTGAAACTTGCATGATTTTCTCGCTCAGGCAAGGGAGAATGCTGCCTGCTCCCAATTCCTGAAATTCGCCAACCAAGTTTGGGACAAACACCAAATATGCGGGGGCTTGCATTCCAAAAGGAGATATGTTATTATAGGGCCGATGAGTATTCGGGTGCCCCCCTCACCCGAGTACTCATCGTTTTTAAGCCTATCTTGCCCGGGTATTCCAGCACGATCCGATGCCGGGAGCTCATCCACACAGGAGTCGCTAAACCATGAATAGCAAGCAGGCCGTCTTATGGGACATGGACGGCGTCCTCGTCGATACCGGTGAGCTTCATTACCAGACCTGGGTGGACGCTCTCGCCAGATACGAGATCGGTTTCCCCAGAGAGCAATTCGCGGCGACCTTTGGGATGAACAATCGGGGAACGTTGACCACCTTGCTAGGCAAGCCCCCCGATCCGGCTTTCCTGGCCGAGGTCAGCGATATAAAAGAAAAGCGTTTCCGCGAAGAAATTCGTGGAAACGCTCATCCCCTACCGGGTGTGCTGGCATGGCTGGAAGAGCTCAGGAAGCTCGGAATGCGGCAGGCAGTCGCCTCCTCCGCCCCCCAGGAAAACGTAGACGTTTTGATCGACGAGCTGGGCATCCGGGGTTATATGGACGCCATCGTGGCCGCGGCTGACCTGCCCTGGAAACCCGACCCGGCCGTGTTCTTAAAAGCAGCCCGCCTGGTGAACGTTCCGCCCGAAGGGTGCGTGGTGATCGAAGATGCTATTCCCGGCGTAGAAGCCGCCAAACGAGCCGGAATGAAATGTATCGCCGTGCTCACCTCTAATCCACCAGAAGCTCTGCAAAAAGCGGATGTGATCACACCCACCCTGGAGCAACTGCCGGTAGAGACCGTCTTGAAGCTGCTCTGCGTGGACAAGCCCTGACCCCTCAGCGAGCGCCAAAGGCCCTCAAGACCAGGCTTCCGCGAGAAACTTCAATTTTTCTACGCTCTGGTAGGTCTCTCCGCCCTCATGGTTATTGTAAGGATAAACCCGGATGTGCTTGTCGCCGGCGTAGTGGTTATAGGCCGCGAACACCGTGGAAGGCGGGCAGACTTCATCCATCAGGCCGACTGAAAACAAGGCCCTGGCTTTGCTACGCGCAGCAAAGTTGACTCCGTCGAAGTACGAGAGAGTTTAAAGACCACCTCCAGGTGGTCGCGATGGGTCTTGCAATAGCGAACGATCTCGCTATAAGGGCTCGAGTCGGTGATCTCCGTTGCCCGGCGGTAATGGCACAAGAAGGGCACATCCGGCATGGCAACTTTTACCACAGGCGCCAGGCCGGCGGCGGCCAACGAAATGCCCCCACCCTGGCTGCCCCCGGTGACGGCGATGCGCTGCGGGTCGACGGAAGGATGCGCGCAGACCGCTTCGATGGCGCGCACGGCATCGGTAAACACGCGCCGGTAGTAATAGGTGTGCGGGTCCAGGATTCCCAAGGTCATAAAACCGGGATAATGGGCGCTGGTGCCTTCGGGCTGCACGTCCGGGGTGTCGCCCGGCCGCCAGGAGCTGCCCTGCCCGCGCGTGTCCATCACCAGATGGGCATAGCCGGCATTCGACCACAAGAGCCAATCATAGGGAAGACCGCGCCCACCCCCATAGCCGATGAATTCGACCACGCAGGGCAGACGCTCCTCCCGCCGGCGGGGGAGCAGAAACCAGCCCTTGATGGGCTGCCCGTTATACCCGGCGAAAGTCACGTCATAGGCCTCGACCAGCTTCAGGCCCTGATCGACAGGGGTGAACTGCGCGGATAGAGGGAACTGGCGCGCCTGCGTCAGGGTCAGCTCCCAAAACTGGTCGAAATCAGGGGGCTCTTCGCGGGTGGGTAAATAAGTTTTTAGCTCAATCAAAGGAAGGTCGAAAAAAGCCATCTCCGCTCCTCTCCCAAACGATTAGGAGGCGCCAGGCTCAGGCCCCTCCCTGGAGAAATTGGCGATAAGCGACCAGGATCGCCTCCAGGTAAGCGTCTTCCTGCCCCGGGGGGATCGGGTTGTAGCTGCGCGCCAGCTCGAGAAGCTCGCGCGCCACGGGTTGGGTGGGCAGTTTCTTCCCCTCAGAATACAACTGAAAAAGCAGCGGGAGGGCCACCAGGCGCACCCTCTGCCCGTCCACATTCAACCAGCCCGCAGGCAAACCGGCCTCGGCCCCGGACTTTGCCGAGGGGGAATCAGTCGTGAATCCCATGGACGTTCAGTCCCCGTGGAGCGGCCCGGTGAGCGGCAGGCGCTTCTCTTTACTCTGCGGCGCGCTTTGTCCCTGTCCGCAGGCCGCGCACTCGAATTGGATGGTCGTATGCTCGATATTGAACTTCTGCGCCAGACTCTGCTTTAATTCCGCCATCAAGCGAGCCTGGTCGGGCTCTTGCTCAGGGACGTAAACCACGTGCGCGCTGAGCGCCACCGTGCCGGAGCAGATATTCCAGATGTGCAGATCATGAACTTCCAGCACGCCAGTCGTCTCCAACATGGCCGCCATGACCTGCGAGAGGTGCATTCCTTCCGGTACGCCCTCGATCAGGATGTGCAAGCTACTGCGCAGCACGCGGTAAGAGCTCGCCAGAATGATCAGGCCAATCAGGAAGCTCACCAGGGGATCGATCCACTCCCAACCGCTGAAGGCGATGATAATGGCAGCCAGGATGACCCCTACCGAGGAGATGGCGTCTCCGAGCACGTGAAGGAAAGCGCTTCTCAGGTTAAGGTCGCGATCGAGGGGAATGTTGCCGTGTTCGGCAGAGTTGTGCGGGTGCACGTGGACGCCCCCATTCAAGACCCCTGCCACGGCCAGGTTGACCACCAGGCCAATCACAGCGATGACCAGCATCTCCAGGCTTTTCACATGAGCAGGGGCCTGCCAGCGCTGGTAAGCCTCGACAAAGATGCCGATGGAAATCGCCACGAGCGCCAGGCCGTTGATCAAAGCAGCCAGGACCTCCAGGCGATGATAACCGTAGGTGTGGCGGTCGTCGGCCGGCAGGGCGGACAGGCGCAAGGCCAGGTAGCTCAGGCCGAGGGCAAGGATGTCCATAAATACGTGGGCCGAGTCCGAGAGCAGCGCCAGACTGCCGGTCCATAAGCCGCCGAGCAATTCCGCGATCAGGGTGAGCGCCGTCAGCGAGATCGCCAGCAGGAAGTTTCGTTCAATACCAGAGTTTGCGTGTGTTTGCATAAACGATAAATATCCGCCCTACTCTATCCACCAGGGAGAGCAGGCGGTCCCTTTTGAATTTCAGTATGGATTAATTATAACCCGTTTAGACCGGCCTAAACTATCATTAATTTTAGGGTCAGCGCTATAATTGAAGCATCGCACAGGGTTCAAAATACAAACCGGGAAGACAACCTTCCACTCACTACAGGGGGTAACCCAGGATGACGATACCATCAAGAAGCCAACTTAGATCCAAGCCCATTCTTATTCTGCTGCGCGTGAGACAAATGATAGAGGATGCGATCGATTGGTGTAAGCAGGAAATCTTCGCTACCAACCAGGGCAGCATGAAGGCCATCGTGGCCCTGGCCTGCACGGCGGGAACCATCTTCATCGGGCTGGCTTACGCCAAGGATGTCTACGTGAACGGCTGGCAATTAGGCACCTGGGGCGCCTGCGTGATCGTCCTGGCAGTCGCGCTAATCCCCCGCCTGAATCTGAAGGCCGAGCGGGCCTGGTTGATCTACCCTTCCCTGCTCGTGACCGCGCTGGCCCTGCGCCTGCCCATGCTCGATCAAATCCCCGGCGGCCTGCACGTGGACGAAATCGGATTTGCCGATTTTACTTTGCGCCAGGTCTTTATTCGGGCCGGGCAAACCATCAGCCCGTTCGTGACCGGCCAATCTTCCCAACCGACCCTCTATCACTACATCCTGCGGCTGACGTTGTACCTGTTCGGGCTCAACATCCCCGCCTTGCGCGTTTCGAGCGCTATCGCCGGCTCGCTGGCCGTGTTGGCAACTTACGCCGCCGTGGCCACGCTGCAGAATCGCCGGGTAGCCCTTTTCAGCGCCATCCTGATGGCTTGTTACCATTACCATATCCATTGGTCTCGGCTGGCGATGAACAATATCTGGGATACGCTGTGGGTGCCGTTGATGGTAGCGGCTTACGCCTGGGGCTGGAAGAAGGGCTGGAGCGGCGGAGCGGTGATCGCCGGGCTGGCGGTGGGCTTATCGCAATATTTCTACGCCGGGAGCAAGATCGGCCTCTTTCTGATGGCCTTTCTCATCTTCTGGCTGTGGCGCCAGCAGACGCCGGTAAAGAACCGCGTCATCTACCTGGGCAAGTTCCTGGTGACGGCCTTGTGCGTGGCCGCCCCGATGATCTTCTACATCCTTTTCAACACGCAGATCTATCTCAACCGTCCGGCCGAGACCTTTGGGTGGAGCGCAGACGCTATCCGCGTGATTACCGGCGACCCCATCAACCTGCCGGCCTACATCTGGTACCAGATCACCCACACCCTGGGCGCTTACACCTTCTATACGGATATCACCGGCTTTTACGGACCGGGGGTGCCCTTCCTGATCGGGCTGTCGGCGCCGCTGTTCATCATCGGGTTCTTCTGGGCCATTTACAAACGCAATTGGATCCCCGTGCTGTGGGTGGCCCTGGTCAGCTTATTTGGCGGTTTCCTGTTGGCCGGCAACCCTTCCAGCTCGCATTACGTCGCCTCCATCCCGGCTTTATGCTGGCTGGTGGCCGTGCCCCTCGACTGGCTCTCCGAGAACGGGCGGAGCCGCCTGGCGTTTCTCCTGCTCACCGCCATCGTTTTC
The DNA here is from genome assembly GCA_963702935.1 of uncultured Chloroflexia bacterium. GTDB lineage: Bacteria > Chloroflexota > Anaerolineae > Anaerolineales > Anaerolineaceae > DAOTWA01. The sequence goes on along the minus strand of OY969772.1, from coordinate 2,986,868 downwards.
ACCGATCTGTATTTCTATTTTGGAATCTACGTGCCCGGAAAGCCCTACGACCTGACGGGGGCTTTCCCGCTGATCAACTAGAGCGGGCTTTCTTCCAAAGGGACTTCGACGGCTTTGGGCGCGGCTATCGGCACGCCCGCGCCGGTCGCCAGAACTGCCCCCGGCTTTTCGTCCTCCAGGTGCATCACGGCGGGGATGAAGAAACCGGCTGCCCCCACCAGGATGCAACCGACGCCGGCTGCCAGGTACCACACCTGGATGCCCAGCGCGTCCGAGACCGGCCCGGCGATCGCCAGGCTCAACGGCGACATGGCGGTGGCCACACTGCTGAGCAAAGAAAGCACGCGCCCCTGCACTTCGGGCGCAACGGTGGCCTGTAAGACGGCAAACAAGGGCCCGTTCACCATGGGATTTATAAAACCGCCCAAAGCCATCCCCGCAACGGCCACCCCGAACAGGGGAGCCGGCGCCGCGCCGATCAGGATGACGCCGACGCCCATGCCGATCAGGCCCAGCATAGAGGTGATCACCCTGCGGCGAAAACCGCCCCAGGCGCTCAGGATCAAGCCCCCCACCAGCAAACCGATCCCCCAGGTAGAATCCAGCAAGCCTAACTGAAGGGCGTCTCCGCCAAAGTGCTTGGTGACCAGGAGGGGCGTCAAAGAAAAGGCGGGGTTGACCAGAAAATTCAAGAGGGTGGCCATCAGCATGACGGCCAGGATGCCCGGCCTGGCCAGCACGTATTTCAGCCCGATGCGGAAATCCTCCAGCACCGAGCTGCGCGCGGGGGCTCCCCCCACAGTCGCCGCGGAGCGCTCGGGCTGGGGCACGTTGATAAAGAACAGGGGAAGAACGGCCAGGGCGGCGGTGCCCACGTCGACCAACAGAATGCTCTGCATGGGAAGCACGCCCAGCAGGAAGGCGCCCGCGGGAGGCGCGATGATGCTCATGGCCCCGGCCAGGGTCTGGTTGAGGCCCGAAACCCGCGAGAGCTGCTCTTCGGGGACCATCAACGAGGTGGAAGCCTGCATGGCCGGCCAGTGGAAAGCGCCGCCTGCGGAGCGAATCACCAGGACAAGGTAAAACTGCCAGAGCTGCACCGATCCGGTCAAGAACAGGTAGGCCATGCCCAGGCTGACCAGGGCAATGCCGCTATCCGCCACCATCATCACCACGCGGCGGTTCCAGCGATCCACCAGGGTGCCCGCCAACGGCCCCAAAAAGATTTGGGGAAGCAGGGCCACCAGCGTGGCAGTAGCCAGGACGGTCGCCGATCCGGTAGACTTGGTCAGCCACCACACCAGGGCAAACTGTACCAGGTTGCTGCCGAAAAGTGAGAAAGCCTGGCCGCCCCAGATGGTGAAAAAGGGCGCCTTCCATTTTCGTAAATTCTGTTGCGTAAATCGTGCTTCCATGCGAGCCACCTTACAGTCCTTGAAAAAAGAAAAAAAGAATACCCACCGGTAGAAGAGGCGAATTTACCCGTTCCCATTTTTATCAAGCCTATGGATCAATAAAGGGGAATAACCTTACTCGATGAAGACTTCTATGTGCTCCCCGTCCTCGTCATCGTACACGTCTACCACCTGGCCGACCTCGCCCGAGTTGACGAACTGCATGATCTGCTGCACGTCCAACCCCTCTACCTCCGGGGAAAATTTGGCGCCCATCTTCAGCCCGGCGTTGATCAGCCCCACCGGCATGCGCACGTTCACGCGCGTCTTGCCGCTGCCGGTTTCGGTGACCCGCACGCGGAACCAGCGCGCGCTGTTGCGAGCGGCCTCCGCCGCCTGGGAGGCGTCCTGCTGGGGGGAAGTCTTCTTCTGCTCCAGGGCCTCGATCAACTGGGCGCCCTCTTCAGCCGTGATCTTTCCATCCTGGATCATTTTCAGAATCTGTAAGCGTTCTTCCGTCGTTGCCATGCGTAGTCTCTCCTCGCCCAGCGGCTCAAGCTTCCTGTCCTTGAAGCATGCGTTTGGCCTGCTCGTAATTGATCTTGCCCTGTTCGAGATCGTCGAGGATGCGCTTGCGCTCCTCGGGCGCCAGGCGGACCGGCGCTTCCTCCTTACCCGGCTCGAATCCCAGGGCGCGGATGACCTCGTAGAGGCGGTTGCGGATGGTCGGATAAGAGAGGCTCAATTCATCTTCCATGCGGTTGAAACGGCCTTCGCAGCGCACGAAGGTGAGCACGAACTGGAGCTGTTCCGGGGTAAGCCTGGCAAACGGCCCGCCGACCGTGCTGAAATGGCCTTCGATGGTCGTGTCGCAATTCGGGCAGTACAGGCGGGTCACATCCAACTGCGACTCGCACACCGGACATTTGGTCAATAATGGCTTGGTCACCGCGTTCCTCCTCTGATCCCATCCCTTGTTTCGCCTTGCGTGGGCGGAGAACAACCTGTAGCTGGGTCATCCTTACAGATTATTTAACTATAACTTGTCAATCTGACACTATTCTAGCATGAAATTGATTTTTGTCAATAGTATATTTATTTTTCAAAACAAATCTTAGGATTTCTTAAGAAGAAGTTTTTACCCCGCTGTATATTCACACACCAGCATCCAGCTCCCCTTGCGCGCGTCCACGTCCTTAGGCGCGCGGTCGTAGTAGATCTCGAAGATCTGGCCGTTTTCGGTTTGCACCCGGAAGAAATAACGTCCCACCCCCCAGGAGCCCCGGCCCTCAGCGACCGCCGCGTGCTGGGGCTGCATGTTGCGCGCCATGCGCCCGCGGCGCTGGAAATCGAACCATGCGGCCAATAGAGTCGTGATGGGGTAGGTTTCAGCGCGCCAGGTGAAGGCGTCCGGGCAGCCCGGCTTCTTCTCCAACGCCGGAGGCGCATCGAAAATCACCTGGATCGGCTCGCCGATGAACCGCAGGGGCTTCAACTCCATGCAATCGATCTTACCACAAAGTCAATTGTTGAGGCGGACGCTTGCCGTCCAGGAGAACGAAGGGCGCAGCCCGCCCAACGCTGACCCCCATCGAGCGCAACTGCTTGAGGTCGCGCAACTGGCCGGCCCGCCGGGCAGCCAGGATGGCCTGGGCGCTCTTGGGGCCGATGCCGGGAATGCGCAGCAACTGGTTACGCTCCGCCCGGTTGATCTCTACCGGCATCTCGCTCAGGTTGCTTTGGGCCCAGGCCAGCTTGGGATCCTGGCCCAGGGGCAGGTACCCCTCCTGGGTAAAGGGCAGCTCTTCCAGATCGAAGCCGTAATCCCGCAGCAGGAAAGAAGCCTGGTACAGGCGGTGCTCGCGCCAGGGGTTGACCGGCGGCAGGTTTTCCAGCGGAGTATCCAGCACCGGAGAGAATCCGGAGAAATAAGCGCGCGCCAAACGCAGGCTGCGATGCAGGTAAGCGGTGGTGTTCAGCAGCTCCAGGTCGCTCTCGCCCACCGCGCCCACCACAAATTGAGTGGAGATCGACGGCCAGCGGCCGTTCCAGCCCAACCCGCCCGGCTGGCTCTTGCGGATCTCCTCCACCCACTGCAAGGGGCGCAGCAGCTCTTCCATAAAGATCTTGTGGGGCGCCAGGTGCGCCAGCCGCGCCGTATTGGGCGCTTCCAGGTTGACCGAGACGCGGTCGGCGAGCTGCATGGCGCGCTCCACCTGGGCGCGCTCGGCGCCGGGCATGATCTTGAGGTGCAGGTAGCCGCGAAAGCCGAGCTTCTTGCGCAGGATCTCGGCCGTATCCAGCAAGCGATCCTGGGTACGCACGCCGCCCCCGGCCACCCCGGAGCTCAGGAAGAGGCCCTGCACCTTGCGCGCGCGATGCAGGCCCATGAAGGCGTTGGCCATCTCTTCCGGCTTGAAGGTGGTGCGCCGAAAATCGCGCCCCGCGCGGAAACAGCAGTAATAACAGTCGCGCTCGCAAGCCGAGGTGAGCAAGGTCTTCAACAAGGCAATGCGCTTGCCGCCGGGCATGATGGCGTTATGGATGGGGTAAGTCTCCTTGTGGGCCGGCTGGCCGGGCGAGTAGCAGGCCGGGACTTCGACCCCCTCACCTACAGGCGTAAAGGCGTCGCGAGCCGGAGGGGACATGCGCTGCTCCTCGGCCGGCTCGAATCCCATATAATCGCCAAGCTGGGCAAGTTTCTGAAAGGCATCCATGTACTCATTATAGAACGTATGTTTCAAATTTACAAGATGGCAAAATCCCTTGCGAATTTCAGCGGCATTATGTATAATGCAACCACGATGCGGGCGGTTAGCTCAGTTGGTTAGAGCGTTGCGTTGACATCGCAAAGGTCGTAGGTTCGAGTCCTATACCGCCCACCAGAAACGCGATGACCGGGACGAGTAACCGGCAGCATTCCGCCAGGGAGAGGGGAGCACAGACTGAGAATCCCCTTCGGAGGCGCACCGGCGAAAACCACCCGCGAGCGGGAACCCGAAAAGGGCCAGAGGCCCCCAGTAAGGGGAACGGACAGACACCGTTATCCGTCTCCAAGAGATGGCCGGGACGTCGGCCAATCTGGGTGGAACCGCGCGAGCGTTAGCTCTCGCCCCAGTGGGGCGGGAGGTTTTTGTTTAAAGCAAGGAGATTGAAATGGCCGAGAAAAAACAAGAGCGTTACGAAGACACGCACCTTTATCGCATTCGCCATTCGGCCGCGCATATCATGGCGCAGGCCGTGCTGGAGATGTTCCCGAATGGTAAGGTCGCCATTGGACCGCCTATCGAGGACGGCTTTTACTACGATTTCGACCTGCCGCGCCCCCTGACGCCCGAAGACCTGGAAAAGATCGAAAAGCGCATGCGCGAGATCATCACCTCGCGCCAGCACCTTCGTACGCGAGGAAGTTTCCGCCGACGAAGCCCGCCACATCTTCAACGACCAGCCCTACAAGCTGGAGCTGATCGACGGCCTGGAAAAAGGCGGCCTGGACGAATACGGCAACCCGCTGCAGGAGAAGCCGGATATCTCCACTTACAAAGACGACCCCTTCATCGACCTGTGCCGCGGGCCGCACGTGGAAAACACCGGAGCAGATCAATCCCAAGGCCATCAAGCTGATGAACATCGCCGGCGCCTACTGGCGCGGCGACGAGCACAAGCCCATGCTGCAGCGCATCTACGGGACGGCCTGGGAGACGCCGGAGGAGCTGGACGACTACCTGTGGAAGCTGGAAGAAGCGCGCAAGCGCGACCACCGCAAGCTGGGCAAGGAGCTGGGCCTGTTCTACTTCTCGGAAGACGTTGGCCCGGGCCTGCCGCTCTTCACCCCCAAGGGCGAGATGCTGCGCCACCTGATGGAGACCTACGTGCGCGACGTGCAGACGCGCTACGGCTATCAGCACGTGTGGACGGGACACGTGGTCAAGGAAGACTTATACAAGCGCTCCGGCCATTACGACAACTACAAAGATTCCATGTTCCCACCCATGGTGGACGAGAATGTGGCCTTCCGCCTCAAGCCGATGAACTGCCCCAGCCACATGACGCTCTTACAACGAGATGGGGCTGCATTCTTACCGCGAGCTGCCGCTGCGCTTCGCCGAATTCGCCACGCTTTACCGCTACGAGAAGACGGGCGAGCTGACCGGCCTGACGCGCGTGCGCTCGCTGACGCAAGACGACTGCCACATCTTCTGCACCCCGGAGCAAATCGAGAGCGAGTTCGCCCTCGGCCTCAACCTGATCCGCGAAGTGCTCGACCGCTATAACTTCAACGACTACCGCGTGCGCCTCTCGCTGCGCGGCGAGGGCGGCAAGTACGTCAAGGACGACGAGAAGTGGTCGAAGGCCGAAGCCGCGCTGCGCTCTGCCATGGAAGCCAACCAGTGTGGATTACTTCGAGGCTATCGGCGAAGCCGCCTTCTACGGCCCCAAGGCCGATTTCCTGGCGCGCGACGTGCTGGGCCGCGACTGGCAGCTCTCCACCATCCAGGTGGACTTCATCCAACCGGCGCGCCTGGGCCTGACCTACATCGGCGAGGACGGCCAGGAGCACACGCCGGTGGTGCTGCACCGCGCCGTGACCGGCACCACGGAGCGCTTCCTGGGCGTGATCATCGAGCACTTCGCCGGCGCCTTCCCGGTCTGGCTGGCCCCCGTGCAGGCCATCGTCATCCCCATCGCCGACCGGCACATGCCGTACGCCCACCAGGTGGCCGCGAAGCTGACCGCCGCCGGGCTGCGCGTGGAAGTCGACGAGCGCAGCGAACGCATGAACGCCAAGATCCGCGACGCGCAGGGGCAGAAAATCCCTTACATGCTCGTGGTAGGCGATAAGGAAATCGAGCAGGAGCAGGTGGCCCTGCGCCTGCGCTCGGGCGAAAACCCCGGCCCGATCAGCCTGGAGGACTTTCTGGAGCGTTCCCGTCAGGAAATCGAGGCAGGCGTCTAAACTGCCCCTGTTTTTGTTGACGATTTGTAAAGGTTTGTGGTATCATCGTACTGGCCTAAAGCCGACGCAATTTCTCGGTAATATTATCTTGTTTTAAGGAGAATCTTATCAGCGCGACAAATTATCGGGTCAACGAAACCATAAAGGTCCCTGAGGTGCGTTTGATCGGTCCGAAAGGGGAAAATGTTGGCGTCGTTTCCATCGACCAGGCCCTGCGGATCGCCAGAGACGCAGAGCTCGACCTCGTGGAGGTTGCGCCAAGCGCAACGCCCCCGGTGTGCCGGGTGATGGATTTTGGCAAATTCCTGTACGAGAAGACCAAGAAAGAGCGCGAAGCGCGCAAAGCGCAGACCAAGATCGAGGTCAAGGAAATCCGCCTGAGGCCCAAAACCAACGAGCATCATCGCTCCTTTAAAATGCGCGATGCGCGCCGCTGGCTGCTGGATGGGATGAAGGTGCGGGTGACCGTGCGCTTTCGCGGCCGGGAAATTTCTTACCCGGAGCTGGCGCTAGAAGACCTGAAGGAAATCGCCGAGGACCTGGCGGACGTAGGCGTCATCGAACAGGCTCCCATGATGGAAGGACGCACCATGTTGATGATCCTGGTGCCCTCCAAGGGCGCCAAGAAGAAACAAGTCGCCGAAGTTGCCGGATAAGAAGATTCTCAAGCCCTGTTGTGATGGACTGCGGCTGCGAGAGCAAGCCGCAGAATTTTGTTGAGAGGAGTAGCAGCCCGTGCCCCGCAAGCAAAAAGAAGGCAAGTACAAGCTGAAGACCCACAAGGCGACCTCGAAGCGGTTCCGCCTGACCGGGTCGGGGAAATTGGTGCGCACGAAGGGCGGCAAAAGCCATATGCGCCGCCGCACTTCCGAGCGCACCAAGGCGCTGTTTACGGAGATGGTCGTGGTGAAAGGCAAGAAGACCATCAAGCGCGTAAATCGCCTGGCCCCTAATATGGAAGATTAAGCTTCTCTTCCGGGTCGATCGTATCCAAAGATTGGTGCGGCTGTTGGGTGCAAGCAACGGGTCAGTGAATACCGGCGCCCAGGGGTTCGCAAAGGAGTAAATTATGCCTCGTGTAAAGGGTGGCCCGCACGGCCATCTCCGCCATAAGAAAATATTAAAAATGAACCGGGGTTACTTTGGCACCCGGCATCGCCTCTTCCGCCGCGCCAATGAGACTATGTTGAAGGCGCTGTGGTATTCCTATCGTGACCGCCGCACGCGCAGGCGCGATCTGCGCAAGCTGTGGATCGCCCGCATCAACGCGGCCGCGCGCTTGAACGATACCACCTACAGCCGCCTGATCCACGGCATGAAAGAGGCCGGCATCCTGCTCAATCGCAAAATGCTGGCCGACATGGCCGTGCGCGATCCGCAGGCATTCTCCGCCGTGGTGGCCAAAGCCAAAACTGCTTAAAATACCCTTCTCTCGACTTACCCGAAACGGGACGACGCAGGTCGTCTCGTTTTTTTATTTGGGGTAAAATTCGGATGTTATGGAGAAGACTGCGTGAACACCGTTCTCGAAAAGGTCGTCTTTCCTTCCGGGCAGACGCTGGAGATCGTCTCCGGCGACCTCACCCAGGAGCGCGTCGATGCAATCGTCAACGCCGCCAACGAGCAGCTCCTGCACGGCGGCGGTGTGGCCGGCGTCATCTCCCGGCGCGGCGGCCCGCAGATCCAGGCGGAGAGCCTGGCCTGGGTGCGGCGGCACGGGCCGGTGAGCCACGCCCAGCCGGCCTACACGAGCGGGGGAAAGCTGCCCTGCCGCTACGTGCTTCACGCCGTCGGCCCAGTGTGGGGCAGCGGGGACGAAGACGAAAAGCTGGAGGCCGCCGTGACCGGCTGTCTGCGCCTGGCCGACCAGTTGAAGCTTGCCACGCTGGCCCTCCCGGCCATCTCCACGGGCATCTTCGGCTTCCCCAAGGAGCGCGCCGCGGGTGTGATCCTGGAAGCCATCCACGCCTACCTGGCCGAACACCCAGAGTCCGGCCTGAGCGTCATCCGTCTGACCCTGCTCGACCCGGCTACCCTGGAAGCCTTCCTGAAGGTCTTCAGAGCCTGGCCGGGGAGCAACCCGGCGGCCTGAAGCCCCGGTTCTCCGATCTCAATCGCCCGCCTTTATGATTACCTCGTCCCAGAACCCCAAAATTCAGCGCGTGAAGGCCCTGCTGGCCCGCCCACGAGAGCGGCGCGAGCAGGGCGCTTTCGTGGTAGAGGGCGTGCGCCTGGCGGAAGAGGCCCTGGCTTCAGGCTGGCCGCCGGAGCTGGTGCTCTTCAGCGCGGAGACCAGCCCGCGCGGCCACGACCTGGTGCAGAAATTCGCCCAGGCAGGGGTGGAGGTCGAGCAGGCGGCGGAGAGCGTCATGCAGGCGCTCAGCGCAACCGAGACTTCCCAGGGCATTCTGGCCGTGCTGCCTGCCCGCGAGCTGCCCCTTCCGGAAAAGCTCGACTTCGTCGTGATCGCGGATAGCCTGCGCGACCCCGGCAACCTGGGCACTTTGTTGCGCACGGCGGCGGCAGCCGGCGCGCAAGCCGTCTTCCTGGGCCCGGGCACGGCGGACGCTCTGGCTCCCAAAGTGCTGCGCGCCGCCATGGGGGCTCACTTCCGCCTACCCATTTACGCCCTGGGCTGGGAGCAAATCCGCGCCCTGACCCAAGAAGGGTCCAAGGGAGAGCGGCTGCACGTGTATCTGGCCGAAGCGGAGGGAGGCCAGCCCTACTGGCAGTCCGACCTGCGCCGGCCGGTGGCCCTCCTGATCGGCGGCGAAGCCGAAGGCGCCACCCCAGCCGGGCGCGCCCTGGCCGACGACCTGCTGCACATCCCCATGCCCGGCGAGAGTGAATCGCTCAACGCGGCGGTGGCTGCCGGCATCCTGCTGTTCGAAGTGGTCAGGCAGCGCCGCTCTCCCGCATCCAGCTAATCACCGCCGTCTATCCCACACCGGAGGACTTTATGCGCATCCGCACGATCACCTATTTTCTCAACCCCCACTGGCCTTTGGACGAAAGCGCGCTCAAGAAGGCCGGCGAGTTCAACCGCGCCGCGCGCAGCGCCTACGAGGCGGCGGGCTTCACGGTGCAGACCACGCGCCTGGCCACCCTGCCCTTCCCGGAGATGGTAGCCACCACGCGGCCCGAGCCGCTGCTGGAGCTGGCCCAGACCCTGGAAAAAGCCGCCCAGGAAGAGGGCTTCGAGTACGTGGCCCTGGGGCCGGCCCTGCCCGAAAGGCTGGACAGCTACGCGCTGATCCCGGAAGTCTTGGGCGCCACCCAGGCGGTCTTCTTCTCGGGCATCATGGGCACCCCTGGCGAGGGAATCTCCCTGCCGGCGGTGCGCGCCTGCGCCGAAGTGATCCAACGCACCTCCACGGTCACGCCGGACGGCTTCGCCAACCTGCGCTTCACCGCGCTGGCAAACGTCCCGCCCGGCTCGCCCTTCTTCCCGGCCGCCTACCACCAGGGAGACACGCCTACCTTCGCCCTGGCCACGGAAGCCGCCGACCTGGCCGTGGGGGCTTTTCAGACGGCCAGCAGCCTGTCCCAGGGCCGGCGCAGCCTGGTGCAGGCCGTGGAGAAGAACGCCGCCGGCTTGACCAAGGTGGGGGAAGAGCTCGCCAACCAGTTTGGCCTCCCCTTTGGCGGGATCGATTTCACCCTGGCGCCCTTTCCCAGCCCGGAGATCTCCCTGGGGAACGCCATGGAGCTGATCGGCACGCCGGCCGTGGGATTGGCCGGCTCCCTGGCCGCGGCGGCCATCCTGGCAGATACCCTGGACCAGGCGCACTTCCAGCGCGCCGGCTTCAGCGGGATCATGCTGCCCGTCCTGGAAGATTCTGTCCTGGCCGAGCGCGCCGGGCACGGCATCCTGGCGGTCAACGACTTGCTGCTGTATTCGGCGGTGTGCGGCACCGGCCTGGACACCCTGCCCCTGCCGGGGAATACCTCCGCCGAGCACCTGACTGCCATCCTGCTCGATCTGGCGGCCCTGGCCCTGCGCCTGGGCAAGCCGCTCACCGCGCGCCTGATGCCCATCCCCGGCAAGGTATCCGGCGAGGACACCGCCTTCGACTTCGGTTACTTCGCCAACAGCCGCGTGATGGGCCTGCCGGCGGCTCCGCTGCAAGGCAGCCTGGCAGGAAACGAGGTCTTCAAGCTCAAGCCCAGGCAACGTTAAACAAGTAAAAAAAAGAGACCGGCCAGAATATAACCGGCCGGTCTCTTTTTATTTAATTCCCAGGACGTTCAGCTAACCCGCCAATACGACCGGCCGCCACCCTCGCGGGCCATCAGGCGCTCGTCCACCAGCTCGCGGCGCAGCGTGGCGGTATCCTCGTGATAGCGGGAAAGGATGTCGTTGACCTGCTTCTCGGTGTAGCGCTGGCCGGGCTCGAACGCCTGCACCACGTAGCGCAGGATGGCCTGGAATTTCTTGTGCTGCGCCGGGAAAGTCTTGATGCGCCCATCCGGGGTGGTGAAATTGGCCACCACCTTGTGGTCGTAAGAATCCAGGTCGACGTCCGCCGCGACAGAAGACAGGTCCTCGGTGGCCAGCAGGCGGCGCGCCAGGCTCTCCAACACCTGGGTCTCCAGTTGATAGACGCTATAATAACCCTCCGCCCGGGCGGAAACCAGCCCGGTCTGGGACAGACGCGACAGGTGATGAGAAACGGTCGAAGGACTCAACTCCAGGAGCGCGGCGAGCTGCTCGACCGAATACGACTGGCGCGCCAACAGGCCGACGATCTTCAGCCGGTTGGCGTCCGCCAGGGCCTTGAAAAAGGCCAGCAGCTCATGGTTTTCCTTTTGGGTTTGTGACAAGTCGTTCATTTGCATCTTCCGTAGAATAATTTTATATCCATCGAAATGATTCTACGGCGATCATTTTGTTTTGTCAAGAGGAAAATCAGTGCACCTGCTTGAAATTGATCAAGATCAGGTTCTTCTGGCAGTCGTTGTAGGTATCGAAATAGATGCGGTCGGAGAGGGCCAGGCCGGCCTGGTCCAGGAGCTGGATCCACAAGGATTGCTTGGAGGCCACGGGCTGGTCGGCCAGCTTGAACTCGTAGCCCGCCCGGCCGTATTGGATGGCGGTGCCGGTGAGGCCGAGCATGTACGTAGAGGCGCCGTTCAAGCCGCCGCCAAGCTGGACGGTCAGCCCGATGACGGGGCTGCCTTGCAGGTCGGTGACCTGCCCGCCGACGCCGGCCCAATTACAACCCAAATCCGAGTTAAAAGCGCTGCTGGGGAAGGCCATCACCTCGCCGCGCAAGGCGTAAGGCGAGCCGGAAGTCACCGGCGTAGCCGTGGGCGTCTCTACCGGTCCCTGGGAGCCGCCTTCCGGCGTCGGGCTGGCGCCCGGAATCACGGCCGGCGCGGCGGTAGCCGGCGGTTGAGGGGTGAGGGTAGCCGTAGGCGCCAGGGTCACCGTGGGCGTCCAGGTGGGGGGGAAGATGGGAGTCGCGGTAGCCGTGGGAAGCTCGACCAATTGGGGGAGCGGTGGCGATGAGGGGGGAAAGGGATTGAGCGGCGTGTAGGGGTTAACGAAGATCAGGGCGAACACCCCCAACATCACCACCAGGCCGATCAATAAAAGCACCGACAGCAGGTCGAACAGGTTGAACTTTGGCTTGGGGGGCGGAGCAGATTGCTCCTGGTTCGCATTCTGTTCCATCATCTCATCTCCGAGGGGAGCAGGCGCTAACAAGCATCTTCATTTTACCAGAATCTGGATATTGCTCTGTGTGCGCTGATCCTGCAACCATTTTTGCAACGCGCTTTTCTGCAAAGCCAGGCGGGCATCCGGCGAGAGGGGCTGCTGCGCGTTGCGCTCGATCACCTGAATGATCTGGAATCCCAATTTCGTCTGGATAATCTGACTGTATTCTCCCGCCTGCAGAGAGAACGCGGCCGCCTCGATTTCCGGCTGCGATAAATACCCCTTGGGGAACCATCCCAGGTCGCCCCCGGTGACAGGGTCCACCTTCCAGGCCAGGGTCTCGAAATCCGCGCCGGATTTCAATTGATCCAGGTAAGATTGGGCGGTAGCCTGAGCGTAGAACAACATCTGGCGGGCATGCACCTGGTCGGCCACTTCCGGCACCTGTGAGGTGATCTGATCCCGTTCCCAGGCGGCCTCCACAGAAATCTGCAAGGAAGTGCGAAAGGTCTCATCGTCATAACCGTTGGTGTTTTCCCAATCGGTGAGCTTTTGCGCGCCGCCCAATTGAGCCGTCAGCGTATCGATGCGCTGCTGGAGAGCCGCGTCATCCAGGGTGAAGCCGGCCTTTTTTGCCGCCTGCGCGAGCAGCATCTGGTCGGTCAAGTCGTCCAAAACGGCTTGCTTTTGCTGGTCGGCGGAAACATCTTGGCCCAGGGCCGTTCCGGCGGTTTGGTAGCTCTTCATCTCTGCATTGAAATCTGCCAGGGGAATGCCCTCGCCGTCGACCGTGGCGGCCATAGGCTCGAGGGTGGGCGTGGGCTGTACGGGGGTGGGAGTCTCGGCCTCAACGGTAAGGGCGGGAAGCGGAACAGACGTAGAGGTGACCTGGTTACTGCAACCCTCTACAAAAAGCAGGAAGAAGAGGAGGACAAAGAATAATACTCGCGAGGGATGATTTATTCTGTGTTGCATGATTGTGATTATACCCGCAAGTGTTGGAATGCGTCAGAAAAATGCTTCGGATAAGCGGCCTTTTCTTCAGCGACGATCAAAAAAAACAGGCAGCGCGAGAGTTGCGCTGCCTGTAAATCTTACCATCTCTTGCCCGGCTTAGTACTCGGGCGGAGGCATGGGGGCGGGCTTATCCTTTTCAGGAACGTCCGTAATGAGGGCCTCGGTGGTCAGGATCATGGCCGCGATGGAAGCGGCATTTTCCAGGGCGCCGCGGGTAACCTTGGCGGGATCGATCGTGCCGTCTTTGACCATATCCAGGTACTCTTCTTTCAAGACGTTGTAGCCGACGTGCAGGTTGTTCTTGCTCTTCTGGTGCTGGCGAACGTTCTCGACCACCACAGAGCCGTCCATGCCGGCGTTCTCAGCGATCTTGCGCATGGGGACTTCCAGAGCCTTGCGGACGATGTTGACGCCGATCTGCTCGTCCTCGTTGGCCATCTTCAGGTTCTCCAACGCGGTCACCGCATTGATCAGGGCCACACCGCCGCCCGCCACGATGCCTTCTTCCACAGCCGCGCGGGTAGCAGAGAGCGCGTCCTCGACGCGATGCTTCTTCTCTTTCAGCTCGGTCTCGGTAGCAGCGCCAACGCGGATGATGGCTACACCGCCGGAGAGCTTGGCCAGGCGTTCCTGCAGCTTCTCGCGGTCGTAATCGCTGGTGGTGTCTTCGATCTCGACGCGGATCTGCTCGATGCGCGCCTTGATGCCCGTGGGATCGCCCTTGCCGCCCACGATCGTGGTGTTATCCTTGTCCACTTCGATCTTCTCGGCGTGGCCCAGGTCGGCAATCGTAGCGCTTTCCAGCTTGCGGCCCATCTCTTCGGAGACGACGGAAGCGCCGGTCAGGATGGCAATATCCTGCAGCATGGCCTTGCGGCGATCGCCAAAGCCGGGGGCCTTGACGGCCACGACGTTGAGCATACCACGCAGCTTGTTCAGCACCAGGGTAGCCAGAGCTTCGCCGTCGATATCCTCAGCAATGATCAGGAGATCGCGCTTGCCAATCTGCACCAGCTTTTCCAGCAGAGGCACGATATCGGCCGCGGCAGAGATCTTCTTGTCATGCACCAGGATGTAAGGATCAGCAATCACGGCTTCCATGTGCTCAGGGTCCGTGACGAAATAGGAGGAAATGTACCCACGGTCGAACTGCATACCCTCGACGTATTCGGTCTCGAACTCCAGGCCCTTGGATTCCTCGACGGTGATCACGCCGTCTTTGCCGACTTTGTCCATCACCTCTGCGATCAGCTCGCCGATGGTGTTATCCTGCGCAGAAATCGTGGCAACGTGCCCAATTTCTTCCTTGGTGGTAATCTCGATGGCCTGTTCTTTGATATTCGCGGCAACGGCTTTCGAGGCAGCTTCGATCCCGTGCTTGAGCAGCATGGGGTTGGCGCCGGCGGCCAGGTTCTTCAAGCCTTCGGTGACCATCGAGTGCGCCAGGACGGTCGAGGTGGTGGTGCCATCGCCGGCGATGTCATTGGTCTTGGTAGCAGCCTCTTTCAAGAGCTGAGCGCCCATATTCTCGAAGGGATCTTCCAGCTCGATTTCCTTGGCTACGGTCACGCCGTCGTGAGTGATGGTAGGCGACCCGAACTTGCGGTCCAGGGCAACGTTGCGGCCCTTGGGGCCGAGGGTGGTGGCCACAGCATTGGCCAGGATATCGACGCCATTCTTCAAGCTGCGGCGCGCCTCATCAGAGAAAACCAGTTGTTTGGCTCCCATTATTTGACTCCTTAATTTCGTAGATTATTTAGTTTCGACAATTGCGAGCAAATCTGATTCGCGTAGGATGAGCAGCTTCTTGCCATCCAGCTTGATCTCGGTGCCAGAGTACTTCGCAAACAACACGGTGTCCCCGACTTGCACATCCAGGGCAATACGCTTGCCCTCGTCGTCCCGGTCGCCAGGGCCGACAGAGACTACCAGACCCTTTTGGGGTTTTTCCTTGGCCGTTTCGGGCAGCACGATACCGCCGGCGGTTATTTCTTCCTGTTCAACCGGCTCGACTACGACACGGTTGCCAAGGGGTTTGAGTGATGTTGTCATACTTACCTCCTCATTCAGGTTTTTAATTCAGAATGTTAGCGGGTATGTTAGCACTCACGACACGGGAGTGCTAATCAGTCTGTATAATACTTGCCTTTTAGACGAAAGTCAAGGGGGAAAAACCGGATTCTTACAAAATTCTGATGGAGCGAACAAGCTCGAAGCGCAGGCAAGGAGCCCTCAATACGCGGGGGCCGGAGAAGGCTCGCTCAAGGTGGGCGTCAATAGAGGCTCAGGGGTAGACGTAATTTGCGCTGCGCCCGGCGTTTGAGAGGTTTCGGGCGTGGCGGTCTCGACGACCGGCCCGGCGTTCGAGCAGATCTTCGCCGGCCTGAACGATGGTCATGGCGATGGAAGTTGTTAGAATAGACCTGGCGGAGCTGCTGGAAGATGCGCAAGGCGTGGTCGCACTTGTCGTCGCCGGCGATGTGCAAGCCGGCCAGCACCGAGCCATACGTGTAGTAATAGACCACGGTGGTATCGTCGAGCTTCAACCCCTGAATGGCGACCTGCGGATCGGTGTCGGCATTACATTCACGCACGTCACAGCTTTCTTGCGCGGTGCAGCCTTCCAGAGCGCATTGAAAAGCCGGGATCGAGCCTTCGTAGTTCTTGGAGTGGTACAGGACGATGCCGAGCTGGCCGTACACATCCGCGCTGTACGGATCGAGCTGGAGCGCCTTGATCACGTTGAGGCCGGCGATGTAGAACTCGCCTTGCTGGCTGTAGGTCTTGGAAATACCGATATAAGGGATGGGATCGCGGATGCCCAACTGCTTATTGAGATCGACCGCCTTCTGGAAGTATTCCAGGGACTGGTCGTATAACTGCAAATGGCGATAGATCACCCCAATATTGATGTACAAGAAGGTCAGGTTGGGGTTGATCTTGAGGGCGGCGTCGTACTCGGAAATGGCGTCGAGATAATCTCCCTGCGACTTGTATACCAGGCCACGCACGCGCCGCACGTCCATCAAGTTCGGGTTACGCTGGTAAGCCTGGTCGATGAGCTGCTGCGCGCGGGTCCATTTCTGCTGGTCCACCAGGATCTCGGCGTAATAAGCCAGGGCGAGCGTGTTGGTATTGTCCAGGGATAGCGAGCGCGTGGCTTCGGTCTCGGCGTCGTTCAACAGGCGCTGAACCTGGTCGGCCTTGGTGGTGTCACTGGCAAGCGCGGTAGCATACCAGTCCAGGGCAAAGGCGCGTGTGGCCGCCACCGTGCTATCGTCTGGAGCGAGCTGCTTGGCCTGATCGATGGAATGGAGGGCCTGTTGGAGGATGGCAAGCTGGCTCTCGTTGGAGGTCTCCAGGTTGGAGGCGTATACCTGGACGCGCGCCAGCTCGGTCCACAATTGAGCGTTCTGCGGATCGTGCAGGGTAGCTTGCTGATAAGCTTCTATGGAAGCTTGCAGGTTACCGGCCACGAATTGGGCTTCACCTTCTTGCGTGTAAGAGTTCGACGTGCGCGTGGGGGTAGGGGTGGGGTCAAAGGGAGATTTGATCTCGTGGGTTATGCGCATACCGCGAAACACCAATACCCCGGCTGCAATCAGCACCAGCCAGAGCAACATACGGTAAGGATTAGAGTGTGGCCCAGATTTGTGAAAAGTAGGGCGTTTACCGACCAGGTTCATATTTCAAGACGCAGGAGTCGCGGCAGGCTGTTGGCTTTCGGGCGTCGGCGTAGGCGTCCCGTAGATATTTTCCTTGCAGATCTCGACGATCGCGTTGGCGTTGTAGGCGGTCGTTTCGTCGTCCTGGATATTCTGCAGCAGCGACTGGGAGATTTGCAGGGCCTCGCCACATTGGTTCAACCTGGCCAAAGCCAGGCCATAATCGGAATAATACTCCAGGACGCGGGTATCATTGGACAAGGGCAGGCCCTTCACCGCGACCCCGTTGGGGGCGGCCCCCCCGCGCACGGCCAGTCGCAAGGGCGCGATGGCGTCCTGATATTTCTCGTAACGATAATCCATCTGGCCCAGGTTGCCCCAATAGTAGGGGTCATCAGGGGCAAGCTGGGCGGCCACTTCAGCGTACTGGATGGCCTTGGCGTAATCGCCGTTTCCGGCGTAGGTGCGCGAGATCAAATAATTGGGGTAAGGATCGTTCGGATTCAAGGTCGCAGCCGTGAGGTATTCCTCGAAAGCCTTATCGACCTGGGGCGGGTCGCTCAGGCGGTAATTGTTTCCCAGCGACATGTGCAGGTCGGCGATATTCTTATTGACGGCGATGGCAGCCTGGTATTCCTGGATAGCATCGGCATAATTCGAAGTCTGTTCGAGGATGATGCCGCGCGCGCGGTGGGCTTCCAACGAATTAGCATCCAGGGAAAGAGCCGTCTTGGATTCATCGATGGCCTTCTCCAGCGCGCCGGGGGCCGACTGCCCGGCATTGATCTCATCCACGAGCAGCTCGACGTAATAGGAATGCGCCAGGACGTTATTGGGGTCTAACTCGATGGCGTTTTTGATATCCGTTTCAGCCGGCAGATAATCTCCCAAGAAGGTGTTGGCCCAACCGCGCACAGCTTTGGCCATAGCGTTATTCTGGTTGAGCAGCAGAGCATTCTCCGCGCTGGCCTTGCCATCCGTATATTGGCCATTCCAGATTGCACCTTGGCCAATTCGATGTAAACGGAGGGATTCTTGGGGTCGTTCTGGATGGCCTTTTGATAATCCTCGATGGCCTGGGCGAGCTTGCCGGCGGTGAAGGCCGCCTGGGCATCCTGAACGTAGGATTCCGGAGGGCGAGTGGGAGTCGGGGTAGGAACGAACAAAGGACTGGTAGTGGGTACGACCACTTGATTAACGTAGACTGCGCCGCCCACCAGGAGCACCAACAGGATGATCCGCCAGGGATTCGAACGCCTCTTGCGGCGGTTCATACTCCATTTACTGCCTCTTAAATACATATCGTCATCTTACCATCTTTTTTCGACCAGCGTCAAGGGATGCCCTGGCCGGCGCCGGAGCTTTCTCGCCTCTCTGGCCTTGCCAAACTCGCCCCTTGACGCTAGAATGAGGCTATGCGTTTCGACGTATTCACGCTCCTGCCGGATATCTTTCCTCCCTATTTACAGGCAAGCATCCTCCAACGAGCCGCCCAACACGGCCTGATCGAGGTCTTCTTGCACGATATCCGCGCTTACACGCACGATCGCCACCACATCACCGATGACGCCCCTTATGGCGGCGGCGGGGGAATGGTGATGAAGCCCGCCCCGATCTTCGAGGCAGTCGAATCCGTGGTGGGGGCGCCGCCAACCTGCCCGGTGCTCTTGATGACCCCCCAGGGGCACACCTTTACCCAGAAGGTCGCCCAGGAGCTCGTGCGCCACCCCCACCTGGCCCTGGTGTGCGGGCGATACGAGGGCATCGACGAGCGCGTGCGCGAGCACCTGGTGACGGACGAGATCTCGATCGGCGATTTCGTGCTCACCGGTGGAGAGCTGCCGGCGCTGATGGTGATGGACGCAGTCACCCGGCTGATTCCGGGCGCGCTGGGAGACCCGGATGGCGCCAGCGACGACTCGCACGCTTCAGGCTTGCTGGAATACCCGCACTACACCCGGCCGGTGGATTTCCGCGGCTGGAAGGTGCCGGACATCCTGCTGTCGGGCAACCACGCCCAAATCGCGCGCTGGCGGCGGGAGCAATCCCTGCTGCGCACCCGGAAACGCCGCCCAGACCTGTTGGCCAGCGCGCCGCTCACTCCCGCCGATCTCGAATATTTAGAGCACCTGGAAAGCGACCAGGAGCAAGACCTCCATCTCGAATAAAGCTGAATAAGCTACAATTATAGACGGCCTCTCAACCATACCTAAAGGAGGGAACTTCAATGAGCGCACGGCGTTTTCCGTGGGGCAGGACGTTCTTGATCGGTTTTGGCTTCCTGGGGATCAGCATCGTCTGGCCAATTTTCAACCAATACATCCCCATCTTTTTGCAAGCCGGCAACCCGGATTTCCAAAAGCAGCTCCTGGCCGAGGGGCGCACCATCCCGAACATCGTCGGCTTTGGCCTGGCGCCGGGGCTGGCGCTCTTCATCATGACCTGGGACAACATCATCAATATCTTCGTCCAACCGTGGGTGGGAGAGCGCAGCGACCATACCTGGAACCGCTTTGGGCGGCGCAAGCCCTGGATCTTGATCGGGCTGCCCATCGCCGTGCTGGGCTTCGTGTTCATCCCGGTGGCCCAATCGGTGCTGGCCATCGCCGCATTCATCCTGATCACCAACTTCGGCATGGCGCTCTTCCGCTCCCCGACGATCTCCTGGCTGGGCGACCTGTTCAACTCCGAAGAGCGCAGCAAAGCCAACGGCGTGATCAATTTGATGGGCGGCGTGGGCGGCTTGCTGGCTTATTTCGTGGGGGGATTGCTCTTCAACAGCCTGGGACGCTCAGCGCCCTTCATCGCCGGCGCGGTCGCCATGGTGGTGGCGCTGGTGGTGGCGTTGATCTTCGTCAAGGAGCCCCGCCAAATTCAGGTGGAAAAGCCCGCCGAGAGGGAGGGCGTGATCAACAACTTCCTGACCGTCTTCCGCAACCCGGATAAGAGCGGTCTCTTCGTGCTGGTGGGTATCTTGCTCTGGTTCATGTCTTATAACGCCCTGGAGACCGGACTGTCTTCCTTTGCCGTATTTTCCCTGGGGATTAGCCCGGGCACCGCTTCGATCTACGCCGCCTCGGTCACGGTCTCCTTCATCCTCTTTGCGGTGCCGGCCGGCCTGATCGCGCAGAAGATTGGGCGCCGGCGCGCCATCCAGATCGGCCTGGCAGGGCTGACGCTCCTCTTCATCAGCGGTTATTTCATCATTCAGGGCGCCGCGACTTTCATCCTGGTGCTGGTGTTGGCCGGCTTCTTGTGGGCCATGGTGAACGTGAACAGCCTGCCGCTGGTCTACGATTATGGAGACGAGCGCAAGATCGGCGCTTACACCGGCCTGTATTACTTCTCGTCCCAGCTCGCCGCCGTTTTAGGCCCTACGCTGGGCGGCGTGATGGTGCAGGTGATGGGCAACCAATACCGCTGGCTGTTCATCTTCAGCACCGTCTTCATGGCCCTGGCGTGGGTGGCCATGACGGGCGTGCGCGAGACGAAGCCCTCCACCGCAGAGATGTTGGCGTAATAAACACCTTGCCGAGCGTTTAAATATCCTGTATACTAATGGCGAGAAAGCCATACTGCCGGGCTTTTGAACGCGCTCGTTCTAGGCAGGGCTGATCGTTCCCAACCTTTTCATCCTATTTTGATTCTCTTAGGAGGAGAATAAGAATGTCGAAAAAGTTGCACCTTATTTTGGCAGTCGTTCTACTGGCATCGATGGCCTTGAGTGCCTGCCAACCGGCCGCGACCCCCACTGCTGCTCCCACCCAAGCCGCCCCCACAACCGCTCCGGCCATGCCGACCGAAGCGCCTACAGTAGCACCCACAGTCGCTGCGACAGTCGCCGCTACTGAAGCTCCAACCGCCGCCGCTTCAGGCAAACTGTTCTGCCTGGTGACCGATACCGGCGGCATCAATGATAAGTCCTTCAACGCCTCTGCCTGGCTAGGCTTGCAGCAAGCCCAGACCGATTTGGGCGCTACGATTAAATACTTGCAGTCCACGCAGGAGACGGACTACGCCAAGAACATCCAGGCCATGCTCGATCAGAAATGCGACCTGATCGTCACAGTCGGCTTCTTGCTGGGCGGCGCCACCGCTACCGCGGCCGCAGCCAACCCCAACCAACCCTTCGCCATCGTCGACTACTGCTATGGCAAGGATAATCCCCTGTGCGACGCCTCGGCAGGGCCATTCGATAACGTCCTGGGCCTGACCTTCCAAACGGACCAGGCAGCTTTCCTGGCCGGTTACCTGGCCGCTGGCATGTCCAAGACCGGTAAGGTTGGCACGTTTGCCGGCTTGCTCATCCCGACGGTAACGATCTTTGAAAATGGCTACGTCGCCGGCGTCCAGTACTATAACAAGGTTCACAACACCAGTGTCCAGGTGCTCGGTTACGATCCTTTGAATCCGGACAAGGGCCTGGCGGCTGGCGGCTTCAATGACCAGACCAAGGGCAAAGACCTGGCCAATAGCCTGCTGCAGGAAGGCGCCGACGTCATCATGCCCGTGGCCGGCGCGGTTGGCTTGGGCGCGGTAGCCGCGATTCAGGCTAACAAGAGCGGCTTGATCATCGGCGTAGACCAGGACTGGACCGTGACCTACCCGGATTCCGCCTCGGTCGACCTGACTTCGGTTATGAAGGTCATCAACGTGGCGGTCTTCGATGCCGCGAAGGCAGTCAATGACGGAACCTTCAAGGGCGGCGTTTATACCGGCACCCTCGAGAATAATGGCGTCGGCATCGCGCCCTATCACGATCTGGACTCCCAGGTTCCCGCCGCATTGAAGGCGGAAATCGATCAACTCAAAGCCGACATCATCTCTGGCAAAGTCTCAGTTACGGCTCAATAAAGTTTATCGGATAGGCAGACGAACTTCTAGAACCGTGTAGCGAATGGAATGAGCCATCCCAAAAGCAATTGGGATGGCTCATCCAAAATGATGGCAATGTAATCTTGATGCAGGAGTATCTATGGCCCCGGTACTTGAACTGCGCGGCATCACCAAGCGTTTCCCCGGCGTATTAGCCAACGACCATATCGACCTGACGCTCAACCAGGGTGAAATCCACGCCCTGCTGGGGGAAAATGGGGCGGGCAAAACTACTCTGATGAATATCCTTTACGGGTTGTACCAGCCCGATGAAGGGGAAATTTTCGTCCGTGGCAGCCAGATCAACGTACATTCCCCCATCGATGCCATCCGGGCGGGGGTCGGCATGGTACACCAGCATTTCATGTTGATCCCCGTCTTTACCGTCACAGAGAACGTCATGCTGGGGGAAGAGCCGCTGAAGGCGGGTGGTTTTTTGGATCGGGCCAGCGTCAGCAAAATCATCGAGGAGATTTCAGCCCAATATAGCCTGGAAGTCACCCCTTCCGCGTTGGTACGAGATTTGCCCGTAGGCGTCCAGCAACGGGTAGAGATCATCAAACTACTCTATCGCAAAGCGGATATCTTGATCTTCGACGAGCCCACCGCCGTATTGACCCCTCAGGAAGTGGATGAATTATTCAAAATCATGCGCTCTCTGACGGAGCAGGGGAAATCCATCATCTTCATCACCCACAAGCTGCGCGAAGTGCTGGACGTCGCCGACCGCATCACCGTCATCCGGCGAGGCGCGGTGATCGGTACGACCACCCCGGCGGAAGCCGATCAAAACAAATTAGCCGCCATGATGGTAGGGCGTGAAGTGCAGCTCGAGCTGGAAAAGTCCATTCCCAAGGTGGGTGAAGTTGCCCTCCAGGTAGAAGACGTGGTGATTACCGATGACCTTCGTGAAATCGCGGTGGATCACGTCTCGTTCGAGCTGCGTAGCGGAGAGATCTGGGCATCGCCGGCGTGCAGGGTAACGGCCAAACGGAGCTGGTGGAAGCGCTGACCGGCTTGCGAGAGATTACCTCAGGCCGCGTCCACCTCTTGGGGCAAGACATCACCCATGCCAACCCCCGCCAGATTACGGAGCTGGGCAGCGCCCACGTCCCAGAAGATCGCCAACGAGATGGTCTGGTGTTGCCCTTCCCCATTACCGACAATTTGATCCTCAATACCTACTACCAGCCGCCATTTTCCAAAGGCGTATTAATGGATGAGAGCGCCAGGATCACGAAGGGCGAGCAGTTGGTGAAAGAGTTCGATATCCGCACCCCCAGCGCCTTACTCCCGGCCTCCTCGCTTTCAGGGGGAAACCAGCAAAAAGTAATCATCGCGCGAGAGCTTTCGCGCCCCATCCGCATATTAATCGCGTCCCAGCCCACCCGCGGCCTCGACGTGGGCTCGATCGAATATATTCACAAGCAGATCCTGGCCAAACGCGACGCAGGCACCGCCGTATTACTGGTATCCACAGAGCTGGATGAAATATTCGAGCTATCAGACCGCATCGCCGTCATGTTCCGCGGGCAAGATCGTGGCCACCGTCCCGGCTGAAAAAGCCACCAAAGAATACATCGGTCTGCTCATGGCGGGCGTCCAACCGGATCAAATCACGCCGCCAACCGAGACCAAGAAAGTCACAGTCACATTCTAATGGAGTGCCCTTTTGGATAAACAACCGGTCTCCAAAATAAAGAATGCCGGAAAAATCTTCTTCGAAGAGTTGCTCCGGCCTTCGCGCCCCAAGAAAGGCAAACGGGGAAGTGGTCAGGCTCTCCTGATTCCACTGTTAGCCATTATCACCGGCCTGATCATCGGCGCCATTTTCATTATCGCTACTTCAGAAGAGGTCTATGCCGGTTTTGCCAAATCGACCGGGGCAGGCCTGCTGGCTTCGTGGAATTCGGTGGTCAGCGCTTATAGCGCTTTGTTCAACGGCTCGATTGGCAATCCCTCGGTGATCTTCGCGGCGCTGAAAAGCGGCGATGCCATGGCAATCAAGAAGGCTTTCAACCCCTTTCTGGAAAGCCTGGTGGCTGCCGCCCCATACATTTATGCCAGCCTGGGGGTAGCCCTGGGCTTTCGCGCCGGCGTGTTCAATATTGGCGCCGAAGGCCAGTTGTATATGGGCGCCATTTTTTCTGTCTTCGTGGGCTACTCAATCAAGGGATTGTCGCCCTGGATCCACATTCCCCTGGCCATGGGAGCCGGAGCTTTGGGAGGCGCGTTGTGGGGTTTTGTGCCCGGCTGGCTGAAAGCCAAGACAGGAGGGCACGAGGTCATCAATACCATCATGATGAACTATATCGCCTATAACCTGAGCACCTGGCTGCTGAGCGGGCCAATGCGCAGGCCGGGCGAATATAATCCCATCAGCCCCAATATTCAACCCAGCGCGATGTTGCCAAACTTCTTCGGGGCGCCGACCCGCTTGCACCTGGGCTTTTTTATCGCCCTGCTCATGGCCGTCTTCGTCTATTGGCTGATGTTCAAGACCACGTGGGGCTTCGAGCTACGCACCGTGGGCTCCAACCCTAAAGCGGCTCGTTATGCCGGGATGAACATCGTGATGGCCACCATCGCCGGCATGACCCTCTCCGGCGCGCTGGCGGGCATGGCCGGGGCCAATGAGGTGCTAGGGGTCAACTACAATCTGGCCCTCTCCTTTTCATCCGGCTACGGCTTCGACAGCATCGCCCTGGCTTTGTTGGGAAAGAACAACCCTGCGGGCGTGGTATTAGCCTCCCTTCTGTACGGCACCCTGCGTAACGGCGCGACGCAAATGCAGGTGGTTTCTGGCGTGCCCATCTACATCGTATCGATCCTCCAGGCGATCATCCTGGCGTTCATTGCCGCTCCGGCGATCATCCGCACCATTTATCGCTTGCGTACCCCGAAAGAGGGTGAAGAGCTGATGACCGTGCGTGGTTGGGGAGGAGGTTAATCATGGCCGCGACGGCTACAACCTACCATCGAGAAATAATGGCCGCCTCTCCCAGGCGACAGCGCGTGATGGGAGCTGTTTTCATCCTCATTGCGGCGGCCATCTGGATCCTGCTCATCCGCACCATTCAGGAGCCAAACGCGGTGGCGCATTATGCCATGACCTTGAATTATTCAGCGGAGACGAAAATCCCCGATTGGGTCGTGCCAGTTTTGCCCGCCCTGTATCTATGCATGGGTCTATGCTTCATTGCAGGCATCTACCAGATCCTACGCGGCTTCAAACGCTGGACCAATCTGATTTTAGGCCTGGTGGTGGCCCTCTTCATTTTTGCCTTCCTCACCAAGGAAACCGCTGGAGGCTCGATCAGCCTGGCCGGAATCTTTGCGCTGACCCTTTCCAGCGCCGTCACCCTGACCATGGCAGCCCTATCCGGCATCATAAGTGAGCGCGCCGGGGTGGTGAACATCGCCATTGAAGGCATGATGCTGGCCGGCGCAATGGCGGCTGCATTTGTTGCCAGTGTGACTCACAGCCTTTGGATCGGCTTATTCGCCGGCATCGCCAGTGGCATGCTGATGGCTTTGATCCACGGCATCCTTTCGATCAAGTACAAGACCGACCAGATCATCTCCGGCACCGTGATCAACATCTTCGCCACCGGGCTCACGTCTTACATCTCGACCAAATTCCTCCAGGTGTACCAAAACCTCAACGAGCCCGGCGTGTTTGCGCCGATCGCCATTCCTGGCCTGGTAAAAATACCCTTCATTGGGCCGATCTTCTTTAACAACAATATTTGCGTTTATATCATGTTCGTCGTGCTGATCGTCCTGCAAGTCGCCCTGTACAACACCCGTTGGGGCCTGCGCCTGCGCTCGGTAGGCGAGCACCCCAAAGCAGCCGATACCCTGGGCATCAACGTGATCCGCACGCGCTATATGGCAGTTCTGTTGAGCGGCGCCATGGCGGGTTTTGCCGGCTCTTACTTCTCCATCGGGTCGGTGGGGCGGTTTGATAGCCTGATGACGGGCGGTCGTGGCTTCATCGGCCTGGCAGCCATGATCTTCGGCAACTGGAACCCGCTGGGGGGCTTCGGCGCGGGCATGCTGTTCGGCTTCGCCGATGCGTTGTCCACCAAACTGACCATCCTGGGATCAGATATCCCCTCCCAGTTCCTGCTGATGACCCCTTACATTGCCACCATGATCGTTCTGGCCGGCGTCGTGGGCCGTACCCAGGCTCCGGCGGCGGATGGCACCCCTTACGAGAAAGAGGGAAATTAGCCCATCGCACGCTCCACTCTGAACGTTCGGCGCCTGACAGACTCAAAACATCGGCCTGCCAGGCGCTTTTTTATCGGACGGAGCAGCGCGAAGCACGTTCAATCTTTTAATGACCTCCTCGTACTTTACAGTATAATTACAGCCTATGCCAGATCATCAAGAGGCTCTCGCCTTTTTCGTCTATTTTCCACTGCGAGAGCTACTCCCACAGAATAACCAAGGATCATGAAAATGCCCACAGTTGAAGTTGAGCATATCCGTAAAACGTTTGGTTCGATGTGCGCGGTCGACGACGTTTCTTTTGACATCGAGAAGGGCGAAATCTTGGCCTGTTAGGGCCGAACGGCGCCGGCAAAACCACCAGCATCCGCATCATCCTGGACATCTTCAAGCCAGATAGCGGCAGTGTGGCGATCCTGGGCGGGCCTATGACCGAGGCCAAGAAGGATCTCATCGGCTACCTGCCCGAAGAGCGCGGCCTTTACCAGGACATCACCCTCGAGCGCTGCCTGACCTACCTGGCCACGTTGAAGGGCCTTTCCCACAGCGAAGCGCGGCAACGCATCGAGCCCTTTCTCGAACGGTTCGACCTGGCCGCTCACCGCAAAAAGAAATTAAAGGAATTGAGCAAAGGAATGCAGCAAAAGGCCCAGGTCATCGCGACGCTGGTGCACCAACCGCAGTTGATCATCATCGACGAGCCTTTCGCCGCTCTCGACCCGATAAACACCCAGATGGTCAAAGACATCCTGATCGAGCAGCGCGACAGGGGCGCCACCATCATCATGTCGACCCACCAGATGCACCAGGTGGAGGAGCTGTGCGACCGGCTGGTGCTGATCAATAAAGGGAAAGCGGTGCTATATGGGAAGCTGGACACGATCCGCCGGGAATTTTCCGGGCACGACGTGCTGGTGCGCGCCTCCGGCGCGCTCCCGCCGCTGACCGGCGTGCTGGAGAGCAAGCCGCACAACGGAAGCGTCAAGCTATCCCTGGCCGAGCACACCACCCCCCAGGACATCCTGCAAGAGCTGGTGCAACAAAACGTGCTCCTGGAGCAGTTCGAAATCGCCATGCCCACCCTGGACGAAATTTTCATCCAAATCGTGCGCGACACAGGAGAGCGCGAATGAAAAAGAGCTGGCAAGTGTTCCTCTACGAATACACGCGCCACGTTCTGCGAAAGCGTTTCATCTTTGGGCTGTTGAGCATTCCTCTGTTCATTGGCGTGATCATGCTGGTCAGCGTGTTAGCCATCCTGCTGACCTCCAATAAAGCGCCCATCGGCTATGTGGACCAATCCGGGGTGCTGGCCAACCCGCTGCCCCTTCCCAAGCAGAGCGGCCTGTTCGACCAACAAGTGCCCATGCTGGCCTACAGCAACGAAGCCGAGGCGCGCCAGGCCCTCGAGAACGACAAGATCCAGGCTTACTTCGTATTGGAGCCAGACTATCTGCAAACCTCCCAGGCCCGGCTCGTCTACCTGAAAGAGCCGGATAGCTCTATCCAGAACCAGTTCCGAGATTTCTTACGCATCAACCTGCTGGCCGGCCAACCGGCCGCCATCGCCAAACGCCTGAATGACGGCAGCCAGTTCATCATCCAGAGCATGGACGGCAGCCGGCAAGCGGGCGGCAACCAATGGCTTAGCATCATCGTGCCTCTCGCGGCGGGATTCCTGTTCATCATCGTGATCATGACCAGCGGCGGGTACCTGCTCCACGCGGTGGTCGAAGAGAAGGAAAACCGCACCATCGAGATCGTGGTCACCTCGCTGTCTCCCGGCCAGCTCATGGCCGGTAAAGTGGCCGGGAATATTTGCGTTGGCTTGACCCAAATCCTCTTCTGGATCTTCCTGGCCCTGGTGGGGGTATCGATCGGCAGCCGGTCGCTGGCCTGGGTGAAGAATCTGGACATCAGCCCGCAATACATCTTCCTGATCCTGGCCACATTGATCCCCTCCTTCGTGATGATCGCCGGCCTGATGGCGGCCGTCGGTTCCACCGTCACCGAATTGCGGGAGGCGTCGCAGATCTCCGGGTTGTTCACCTTGCCGATCATGGCCCCCATCTACCTGTTCTACCCGCTGATCTCCAACCCTAACGGCACCTTGGCGCTGGTCTTGAGCTTCTTCCCGCTGACGGCGCCGGTAACCTTGCCGCTGCGCGCCGGCTTTACGGTGGTGCCCACCCCCCAACTGATCTTGAATCTCCTGGTGCTGGTGGTCAGCGCCGCCGGCTCCGTGTGGCTGGCGGGGCGAACTTTCCGCCTGGGAATGCTGCGCTACGGTAAACGGGTAACTTTACGCGAGATCTTCAGCCGCTCGGCTTAACCCCTTGGGTGAAAGCGACTCGAACTCCTATGAATAAAATCTTTTTAGTGCTCAAGAATGAATTAATCGCCGTTACTGCGCGGCGCTCCTTTCTGCTCACCCTGCTGCTCGTCCCGGTGATCTCTTTCGTGGTCTTTTTCGTGCTCTCTGCGCTCAATCGCAACACCCCCGATTTGCTCACGAGTGTATTCAGCCCGCCGCAAAATCAGGTCGTCGAGGGCTACATCGACCAAAGCGGCCTGATCAAGTCCCTGCCCGAGAGCGTGAAACCCGGGACGCTCCTCCGCTATCCCAGCCAGGCAGAGGCCCGGCAAGCCATGGCAGACGGAAAGATCAAGAGTTATTACCTCGTCCCGCAGGATTATCTCGCCAGCGGAAAAATCACCTACGTGAGGATGGATTTCAATCCAATTTCCGGCCTGGACCAAACGGGCACCTTCCAGGACGTGCTGGACTATAACCTGTTGGGAGGAAACAGCTCGCTGGCCGCGAAGTTCCAGGACCCGTTGAATCTTCAACAGGTGAGCCTGGCGCCGGCCCCTCAGCGCGCGCAGAGTAACGCGCTGACCTTCTTCCTGCCTTACGCGGTCACGTTCCTGTTCTATTTCGTCATCCTGGCCGCCTCCGGCTTGATGCTCAACAGCATCACCACCGAAAAACAAAACCGCGTGCTGGAAATCTTGATGGTCTCGATCACGCCCACGCAAATGCTGGCGGGCAAGATCATCGCCCTGGGAATTGTCGGCTTGCTGCAAACTTTGGTGTGGTCCGGAACGGGCTATTTCCTGCTGCGCCTGAGCGGCCAGACCTTCAACCTGTCGTCCGCCTTCCAGCTCCCTCCTTCCATCCTGGCCTGGGGAGTAGTGTTTTTCCTCCTGGGCTACGCCATCTACGCCAGCTTGATGGCCGGGGTGGGAGCGCTGGTTCCCAACCTGCGCGAGGCCTCCCAGGCCACGACCATCATCATCCTACCGCTGATCGTGCCCCTGGTGCTCATCAGCGCTTTGATCAGCGATTCCAACGGCGCCCTGGCAGTGGCGCTGAGCCTGTTCCCCCTGACCGCTCCCGTCACCATGATGACGCGCCTGGCGGCCGGAAGCGTGCCCCTCTGGCAAACAGGGTTGGCGGCGCTCCTGATGGTGGGGGCTGCCTGGCTGATCTTACGCTCGGTGTCGAACCTTTTCCGGGCGCAAACTCTCCTTTCGGGGCAGCCATTCAGCGCCAGGATATTCCTGAAAGCGTTGTTCGCCAGACAGGCGCGAGCCTGATGATCTACGGTGTGCACGCAAAGGTTGTCAGCCGTTTTCAGGCGATTGAAATCGCTGCAACGAAGTACACGAAGTCGGCCTTCGCCGACTGGTTTTTAGCCAGCGCAGGCTGGCTTCGTGCAGTTTGTAGGTGCAGTTTCCAACTGCCTGACAACTCGTGCGTGCACACGATCTGCGCTCCACCCTTGACAATTCAGGCCGACTGTTTGAGAATAAAGCCCTGACTACACCTATCAGCCAGTTTCAATCAGATAGACTTTGGAGGATTAAGAATGTCTCGTTTATCCAACCAGGTAGGGGTTCTCCTGGTCGCCAGTACTCTCTTTTTGGCAGCTTGCGGCAATTCCAACGGAAATAAAACCCCTACGCCGGATGCTGCCAGCGTTTACACTCAGGCGGCGGCCACCGTACAGGCAGACCTCACCCAGGTTGCCGTGTTGACCCCTTCGGCAACCGCCACGACCCCACCCACGGACACTCCCCAGGCAACGGCTACCCCGCCAACTCCGCTTCCCAGCTCTACGCCCCAACCCAGCGCCACGACGACGGCCATCGCAGATCAGGCCAGCTTCGTGTCAGAGACCATTCCGGACAACACCACGGTCACTGCGGGGCAAACGCTCACCAAAACCTGGCGTCTCAAGAACGTGGGCACCACCACCTGGAGCACGGCCTATTCGCTGGTTTTCTACAGCGGCAACCAGATGAGCGGCCCCAATTCCGTGAATCTTCCTAAGACAGTGGTACCGGGGGACGAAGTCGACGTTACGGTAAGCCTGACAGCCCCATCCAGCGCGGGGACTTACGTGGGCAACTGGGTGCTACGCAACGCCGATGGGATCAACTTCTATCCGGTCTACATCAAGATCGTGGTGACGGATGCGCCTACCGCAACCCTCACCAACACACCGGCTCCCACCAGCGCCCCAACCGCCACGGCGACGACCGGCGCGCCCAGCGATACGCCGGCGCCCACGGCCGTTCCTACGACTTAAGCGTTCCCCCACCGGTCAGCTCGCAAAGGCTTCTCCCGATGCCGGCCAATTCCCCGGGGGCTACCCTCACAGAAATGATCAAAGCCGAGGCCAGACGCCTCGGCTTTGCGCTGGTGGGGGTCACTTCGGCGGCCCCACCCCCGCACTACGCTGTTTTCGAAGATTGGCTGGCCGCCGGCCGCCAGGCCGGCATGGCTTACCTGGCAACCGAACGTTCTCGCCGCCGCCGGGGTGATCCGCACGAGATCCTGCCCGGCTGCCGTTCCATGCTGGTGGTGGGCATGCGCTATTCCCCGCCTCCCCCTTCGCAAAGGGAGGAGGTTCCTTCTACGTTGGGTGATCGACCTATTCACGGACGCATCGCCGCCTACGCCTGGGGCGCAGACTACCACGACGCGCTCCTGCCGCGCCTGGAGGCGCTGGCTGCCTTTATCGAAGCCGCCGCCGGTAAAAAGATCGACCGGCGGGCTTACACGGATAGCGGTCCGATCCTGGAAAGGGACCTGGCCCAGCGCGCCGGCCTGGGCTGGATCGGCAAGAATACCTGCCTGATCCATCCGCGCCACGGCTCCTATTTCCTGCTGGCCGAATTGCTGCTGGACCTCGAGCTGGAGGCGGATGCGCCTTTCGAAGCCGACCGCTGCGGGAGCTGCCGGCGCTGCATCGACGCCTGCCCCACAGATTGCATCTTGCCGGACAGGACGCTGGACGCCGGACGGTGTATCTCCTACCTGAGCATCGAGAACAAGGGGTCTGTCCCTGCGGAATTGCGCGAGGAAATGGGGAACTGGATCTTCGGCTGCGATATCTGCCAGACGGTGTGCCCCTGGAACCTGCGCTTCGCGGGAGCGGCGGAAGCAGCCGATTTCGCGCCGCGCCCCGGGGTGCTCGACGTGGAGCTGCGCGCAGAGATGGCCCTGACCCCTGAGGAATTCCGCCACAAGTTCAAAGGCAGCCCCGTGCTGCGCGCCAAGCGGCGCGGCTACCTGCGCAACGTGGCCGTGGCCCTGGGGAATGCGGGCCGGCCGGAAGCCGTCCCCAGCTTGAGCGAAGCCTTGCTGCAAGATGCGGAAGCCTTAGTCCGGGCGCACGCCGCCTGGGCGCTGGGCCGGCTCGGCGGGCAAGCCGCCCGGCAAGCCTTGAGCGCCGCTCAAACGCAAGAAAGCGATCCGCAGGTGCTGGCCGAGATTCGAGCCGCGCTCGCGGCGGCTAAAGCTGGCTGAGATTGAACGGGTTGAAATCCGTGTTGTAATCGAAATAATCTTCGCGCTCGGCTTTCTTGAGGAAGCCTACCACCCAATAGGTGATGGGGGTAAAGGCAAATTCGACGCCCACCTTGAAGACGTAATTCGAAAAGAATACGGATTGGAGCAGGCCCATCGGCAGGGCGCCCAGGAAGGCGATGGATAAGAAGAAGAGGGTGTCTACCGCTTCCCCCACGATGGTAGAGCCGACCGTGCGAGACCACAGCCACTTGCCGCGCGTCAGGATCTTCATCTTGGCCAGGACGAAGCTGTTCGAAAACTCCCCGGCGAAGTAACCCACCAGGCTGGCGACCACGATACGCGGGGTCTGGCCCAGAATGGCGTGGAAGCTGGATTGCAGCTCCCATCCGGGGGCGGCCGGGAGGTTATCCACGATGGTGAAGACCAGCGCGGCGATCCCCAGGCAGGTGAAGCCGGTCCAGATTACGCGCCGCGAACGGCGGTAACCGTACACCTCGGTGAGCACGTCGCCGAAGATATAAGCCAGCGGAAAGAGCACCGTTCCACCGTCAAAAGTAAAAGGCCCCAACACCAGGATCTTGGTTGAAGCTACGTTGGAGATGATCAACACGGCCACAAACGCGGCGGTGACCAGGTCGATCCAGTGATACAGGCGTTCTTTTTGAGGAGGGCTGGCGGGACGATCGATTGAATGGGTTGGCTCTGACATAAGGATTTAATCCAGAAAAAAAATTGAGCGTGTCACCTTGGCAAGGCTCAAGGCAGCCAGGCCGGCATGGCGGCGTCCTGGGCGATGATCCGGGTCTGGCCGCTCTGCTGATCCCAAATCGCGATGTCCGGGTGGCTTTGCGAGCTGAGCAACTGGAAGCGCTGGTAGACAAGGCGTTGGCCCCAAGGATCCCACTGGTAGCCGGTGTGATTATACAGAGGCTCCTGAGTAATGGCGTGCATTTGCGAGCCGTCCGGGCGCACCAGCCAGATTTGCCGCTGCGTGATGGTATTGGCATCCTGAAAAGCGATGGCGATCCACTGGCCATCCGGTGACCAGGCCGGCAGGGTGTAATCACTTTGACTCTGATCATTGCTGAGGAAAGTACTCACCACGCCGCTTTTAAAATCGATCTGGTTGACGAATGCGATCAAGTTCTCGCCGACTTGCTGCACATCCGTAAAGAGCATTTGCGTCCCGTCCGGAGACCAGGCTCCCGCCTGTTGGGTGTTGGATTGTAACAGGGTCTCCTGACCGCTGTGGAGGTCGAGCACATGCAAAGCGGATACGCCGGTATCATAAAAGGCCAGGCGCCCTCCATCCGGAGACCAGCTTGGGTCGATGCCGTGCACTTTCTCATCCTGATAAAGCGCGGCAGTCTGCCCGCTGGACACCTCCACCGTCCAGATGCGCGTATTGGCAGCGGAGGTCTCAGGATTAGGGACGCTTCCACGGCTATACGCAATACGCTGGCCATCCGGGGACCAGGCGGGCTGGAAGCACTGCTGCGCCGCGCAGCTCACCAGCTCTTTCTGGTTCTTGCCGTTCCTGTCCATGATCCACAGGTCCTTCCCACCCTGGGAATTCTCGAGCGTGTAGGCGATTTGCTCTCCGTCGCCAGAAACCGAGAAATCGTACACCTTCCCGCCGGTATTTGTCAATTGTTCGGGAGAGCCGCCTTGCGCCGGGACGCGCCACACTTCGGGCAGGCCGCTGGCCGGGGCCAGGTAGACGATCCAGGAAGCGCGCACGCTGAATTTCCAGGTGACTGCTTGCTTGAGGACGCGCCCATCCTGGCTCTTCAAGCCCGGCTGCAAGTGAGCGGTGTAAGTGGCCCCGGCGGCGAGGGGCTTGTCGGGGACAAACCACAGGGTCTGCCCCTCCCAAAAGGTATGGCCGGGCGCCGCCGGCTGCAGGTAAAAGGCGCCCGGCGGGAGGCTGGCCTGCATGGGTTGGGCAAAGGTCACCCCGATGCGCCCGAAGGGAGCGGCCTCGCCGCCCGCCGGCGGGGAAGTTTGCGTCACCCGGGCGCCCAACAGATCCCCGAGCAGCAAGACGCCCCCGGCGGCAACCACGACCAGCGCCAGGATGGCCCACACGATGCGATCAAAACGTTTAGGCTGCATTTCAGGGGAAAAGATAAGGCGAAGTCCGGCGGCTGGATGGGGTCCACCCGGCTCGCCACGATTAAAGGGAGCTTCTGACCGGCTTCATCCAGCAACTGCACCGCTCCGCGCACGCGCACCCAGCTATTCTCGGCCAGGGAGTCCGCTTTCGGCCACTCCACCGGCATCCCCACCGCCTGCGCGTCCGCCGCACAGCAAGCCACCACATAACGCATCACCTGGAAGCGGTTGGTTCCCAGGGAGGGGTCGCGGGCCACAAAGCCGATCACGTCGGCTTCTTTGCCGATCAGGGGGGTAATGTCGGCGCCCGAATTGAATACCTGCGTCCAGCCCAGGACGGTCAGGCCAGCCGAATCAAGGGAGGTCCCATCCCCCGGCCCGTTTCCGGCAGACAAGGTACCCGCCGGGCTGACCGCCCTGTCCGCCGCCATACCGGCGCTCAACGGGCGAGCCGAGATAACGATCCCCAGGATCACGGGCAAAGCCATCAGGAATAACCTCCATCCCGCCCCAGGGTCAGCCATGCCTTCGACGGCCGGGGAACCTTCCGGGGCTTCCTCGGCGTTGCGGCGCGCCGCCAGCGAGACCTGCGCCAGGATCAAGAACACGAAACCGGCCAACAAGAGGGGGATGACCAGGCGAGGATTGATGTAGTCCAGAAAAGCTCCCGACCAGAGCCGGCTCAACAGGAACAGACCCAGGGAAGCCAGGATGAGCGCTTGATAAGTGCGGTAGGTACGCTTGGGCATGGGCCGCCTTCACCAGACCCCAAAAAGATCGAGCGCCACTCCCGCAAACACGGCCAAGGCCAGGGGGAGCAGGAGCAGATAGACGCCCGTGCGCCAGTGGAAAACGTGGAAGAGCATCAAGATGCGCTTGACGTCCAACAAGGGCCCTACCACCAGCAAGACGGCCAGCGCCCCGCCCGGCAGCGCGCCGGCGAATCCCAGCGCGGTGAAGGCGTCCAGGGCAGCGCAGGGAGCATACAGCACGCCCAGGCCGGCGGCGGCCAGCGCCGAAGCCAGGGGCGAGTGGGCAAGGCCAACCAGGAAGCTCTGGGCGATAAACAACTGCACGAAGGCCGCCAACAGCGCGCCTGCCACCAGGTAGCCGCCGAACTCGAAGAATTCGTCCGCGGTAAGCGTCAAAACCGAGGAGATCCTCTGGCGGAAAGTGGCCGGCGACGCTTCCGTAGGGGAGAGCGCGCCCGAAGAGGGGCGCAGAACCTCGCCCGGCTCGCCCGCCAGGGAAAAGACCAGGCCCGCCAACACGGCGATCCCCAGGGTCAGGCCCAGTCTGGAAAATAACAGAGGGCCGAGTCCCCAGGCCCCTAGCGTGCCGGCAATCACGATGGGGTTGAGGATGGGCGCGGCCAGCAGGAAAGCCATCGCAGCCGGCATGGGCAACCCCTTCCTGAACCAGCGGCGCGCCAGGGGCAGCGCCCCCACCCCGCTCACCGGGAAGAAGATGCCTACCAGGCCGCCCACCAGGGAGGCTCCCAGGGAGCTGCGCGGCACCAGCCGTAAGAGCTCTTCCGGCTCGAAGAAGACCTCGATCACGCCCGAAGACAGCGCTCCTAAAAACAGGAAGGGCGCCGACTGGAGGAATATGCCCAGGAAGACGGTCGTAAAATTGGAAACCTGGTCATAAAACATGGCGAGTCTTTGAGAAGCCTCTGCGAGGCTCAAGAAAGCATGCGGCTAGGGGCGCACGCTGTGCGCCCCTAGCCAGGTCAATCATGGTGAAGAAAGAGGATCGTTTCAGGCGACTCGCGGCCCCGTCAGTATCGGCCTGGAAAAGCCGTTATGGCAACCGGGTAGCCGTGGCTGCTGAAGTGGCCGTGGCCCCTAGCGTGGGCGTGGCGGCTACTTTGGTCAACAGAGACAGGTTAGGCGTGCTGGTAGGCGCTTGAGTGGGAACGGCAGTGGCGATATTGACCGAGATGATCAAGGTCTGCCCCACCTGGATGCTGTCGCTGGTGAGCTTGTTCTTGGTCGTGATCGAATCCACCGTGCTGTTGAACTTGGCCGCGATGGTGCCTAACGTATCGCCCGATTGCACGACGTAATTGATGTCTCCCCGGAAACCGGTGGGGATGGGCGTGGGCGTGTCCAGCTTGGTATCCGGCGCGGGGATATAGATCTTCTGCCCCACCTGGATGGGACAGGTATTCTGGAAGTTATTCAGCGCCAGCAGCACCAGAACGTCCACGTTGAATTTCTCGGCGATGCCAAAGCAGGTATCCCCTTCCAGGACGGTGTATTCAAAAGGACCCGTAGGCGTGGGGGTGATCGACGGCATGGGCGTGTCGGTTACCGTGGAAGTCATACTCGCCGTCGCGGTGGGAGTCACCGGGGTGGGAGTGAAGGTGCTGGTGGAAGTAGGTGTTTTCGTAGCAAAGAGAGCCAGCGCTGGTTTGTTGGGACCAGCCAACCAGACGACCAGGATGATAATCCCTACGACCACCAGGACAACCGCCAGCCCCCCAATGAGGAAAGGCCCCATTTGCTGGCGTTTGCGGTAGGACTGGATTACATTTTGTGCGGAGTTTTTATCACTCATGTTGTTTCCTGATGTTTTGGCTTGCAATTCCTATCCAATTTTTGAGTCTTGAGAAATCTGACGGGATCGCCGCGTCTGCTTCAGCAGCGCGGTCTACCTATCGCTATTCTACCTGATGTTTGCAGATTAGGCGAGTCTAGCCTAATTCTACTATGAATTGGCCGTAATGGAACGCTCCGCACGCAGATATTGGTCCAAGAACTGGCCGGTGTAGGATTGCGAGATGCCGCACACCTGCTCGGGAGTGCCCTCGGCAATCAACAGCCCGCCCCGGTCGCCGCCTTCCGGCCCTAAATCGATGATGTAGTCGGCCACCTTGATGATGTCCAGGTTATGCTCGATGATCAGGACAGAGTTGCCGGCGTCCACCAGGCGCTGCAAGACCTCGATCAATTTGTGCACGTCGGCGGCGTGCAGGCCCACCGAAGGCTCGTCCAGCACGTAGAGCGTACGGCCGGTGGCGCGCCGGGAGAGCTCACGGGCGAGCTTCACGCGCTGGGCTTCGCCGCCCGAGAGCGTGGGCGCGGGCTGTCCGATCCGGATGTACCCCAGGCCGACGTCCTGAAGGGTGGACAGCTTGCTGGTGATATTGGGGAAAGCGGAGAAAAGCTCCAGCCCGGCGTCGATGGTCGGCTCCAACACTTCGGCGATAGACATGTCCTTGAAGTGCACCTGCAAGGTCTCGCGGTTGAAGCGCGCCCCGTGGCACACGTCGCAGGGAACGTAAACGTCCGGCAGGAACTGCATCTCGATGCGCAACTGGCCCTGCCCCTGGCAGGCTTCGCAGCGCCCGCCGTGCACGTTGAAGGAGAACCGCCCGGCCTTGTAGCCGCGGATCTTGCTTTCCGGCAGCTCGGCGAACAGCTTGCGGATTTCGTCGAACATGCCGGTATACGTGCCGGGGTTGGAGCGCGGCGTACGGCCGATGGGCGACTGGTCGATGTTGATGATCTTGTCGATATATTCCAGCCCGTCGATGCGGTCGTAATCTCCCGGCTGGGTATGCGCGCCGTGCAGATCGCGCGCCAGGGCCTTGTAGAGCACGTCCACCATGAGGGTGGATTTCCCCGAGCCGGACACGCCGGTGATGCACACCAGCTTTCCCAGCGGGATGGTGACCGTCAGATCTTTGAGGTTGTTGGCGCGAGCGCCCACCACGGTGAGGTGCTTGCCGTTGCCGGTGCGTCTTTCGGCCGGCACGGGCACCTGTAAGCGACCGGAAAGGTAAGCGCCGGTCAGCGACGCGGGATTCTCCAGGATGGCTTCCACGGGACCCTCGGCGATGACCCAGCCGCCATGCTCGCCGGCGCCGGGGCCCAAATCGACCACCCAATCGGCCGAGCGGATGGTGTCTTCGTCGTGCTCCACGACCAGCACGGTGTTGCCCAGGTCGCGCAAGTTCTTGAGGGTGGCCAACAGGCGGTCGTTGTCGCGCGGATGCAGCCCGATAGATGGCTCGTCCAGCACGTAGAGCACGCCCATCAGGCGCGAGCCGATCTGCGTCGCCAGGCGGATGCGCTGCGCCTCCCCGCCGGAGAGCGAGCCGGCCGAGCGCCGCAGGGTCAAATAGTCCAACCCCACGTCCACCAGGAAGCCCAGGCGCGCCTGGATCTCCTTCATGATGCGCTCGGCGATGGCCTGCTGGCGGGGAGTGAAGGGCGTCTGCGGGCCGGCCAGCTTTCTGGCCCATTCCAGCGTATGGTTCACCGGCCAATCCGTCACCTCGACGATGTTGTGGCCGTCCACCGTGACCGCCAGCACCTCCGGGCGCAGGCGCGTCCCCTTGCAGGTGGGGCAGGGACGGTCGCTCATGTACTCCGCGATCTTGTTGCGGATGTAATCCGATTGGGTGTCCCGGTAGCGCCGCTCGAGGTTGGTAACCACCCCCTCGAAAGAAGTCTCGAAGGTGGTCTGGCGCTCGTTCTTGCCATGCAGGTGCACCGCAATCTCCTCGCCCTTCGTGCCGTAGAGGATCTTTTCCAGCTTCTCCTTGGGCAGGTCGCGCACGGGCGCATCCAGGTCGATGTGATACTCGCGCGCCACGGCTTCGACCATCTGCCAGTAATAGCCCATCTGCTCGCGCGGGCCGTTCCACTCCAGCGCGACGATCGCGCCTTCGTTCAGAGAGCGGTCCGGATCGGGGATCAATAAATCCGGATCGATCTCCAGCTTGCTGCCCAGCCCCTGGCAATCCGGACAGGCGCCGTGGGGGGTGTTGAACGAAAAAGTACGCGGCTCGATCTCAGGCAGGGTGGTGCCGTGCTCCGGGCAAGCCAGATGCTCCGAGAAGAACAGATCTTCCGGCGGCTCGACGGACAGATTCTGAACGGTCAGATAACCATCCCCGACCTTGAGGGCCGTCTCGACCGAATCGGTGAGCCTGGAGATCCAGGCGCGCTCGTCCTCTTCTTTTTCGACCGGGTTCACCACCAGGCGATCCACAACTGCTTCGATGGTGTGGATCTTATAGCGGTCCAAGTTGATGTCTTCATCCAGGCTGTAAACCTTGCCGTCGGCGCGCACGCGCACGAAGCCGGCCTTGCGGATCTCGTCGAAGATCGCCTGGTAGGTGCCCTTGCGCCCGCGCACGACGGGGGCCAGGATCAGCAGGCGGCTGCCCGCCGGCAGGGCGCGCACGGCGTCCACGATCTCCTGGGCGGACTGGCGCGCCACCTCCCTGCCCGCAGATGGGACAATGCGGGATGCCCGCGCGCGCGAAGAGCAGGCGCAGGTAGTCGTAGATCTCGGTGACCGTCCCGACCGTGGAGCGCGGGTTATGGGAAGTGGCCTTCTGGTCGATGGAGACCGCCGGGGAGAGGCCTTCGATATAATCCACGTCCGGCTTGTCCATCTGCCCCAGGAATTGGCGCGCATAAGCCGACAGCGACTCGACGTAGCGTCGCTGTCCTTCAGCGAAGATGGTATCGAAGGCCAGAGAAGATTTTCCCGAGCCGGAAAGGCCGGTGATGACCACCAATTTATCCCGGGGAATTTCGACCGTGATGTTTTTAAGGTTGTGCTCGCGGGCTCCAACCACGCGGATCATGCTCTGTGACATAAAACACCTTCTCGATAGTGGGGATCAACCATGATTATAGCACATCTGTTTTATAATTCAATCACTTTCGGCGGCAGAAATCCAACCTGCCGGCCGGCAAGCAAAAGTTAATTATACCATTTGAGTCAAGATTGCTTGAAAAACGGGCTATTGGAGCGTGCACGCAAAGGTTTTCAGGCGATTGAAATCGCTGCAACGAAGTACACGAAGTCGGCCTTCGCCGACTGGTTTTTAGCCAGCGCAGGCTGGCTTCGCGCAGTTCGTAGGTGCAGTTTCCAACTGCTGCCTGACAATTCGTGCGTGCATACGTTATTGGAGCGTGCACGCAAAGGTTTTCAGGCGATTGAAATCGCTGCAACGAAGTACACGAAGTCGGCCTTCGCCGACTGGTTTTTAGCCAGCGCAGGCTGGCTTCGCGCAGTTCGTAGGTGCAGTTTCCAACTGCTGCCTGACAATTCGTGCGTGCGTACGTTATTGGATACAGCCCACCTGAGCGCGCATGGCGCCCAATGCCGCGGCTTTCTCCGGGGTGGCGGGCGTCTCGCCGGCCAGCTCATTCCACAGATTACAAATGAGCGTCGAGGAATATGGGTTGACCCCCAGGATTTCCCCGGAAAGCTGTTCAGCCCGATCCCAGCGATTGACGTGCGCGTACCCCTGAATGAAGGGCAGGTAGTCCGAGAGGGTGTTGTATTTCAGCTTTCCCGTCTGCAACTGCGCGTCGCCGATCTGCGCCACCTGCTGCCAATCCCCCATTTGAGTAGCCAGGTCGGCCTTCTCGAAATAATAGCACCAATCGTGCGCCGGCTGCGGACCGAAGATAGATTCGGGCAGGGTGGCTCCTCCGCCGGCCGGGGCAGTCTCGATGCGCCCCGGATGGGAAAGGCGGGCCAGGTCGCGCGTGGTTAGATCCAGGCTGGGGTTGAAGGGACTTAGCGTGGGGTCCAGAACTTGCAGGCAGCGCCCGTCGAAATAAACGGTGACCACGTCGGCGCCGGTGCCGGTATATTTCGCCACCTCCAGGTCCCTGGAAAGCGGCGCGCCCGGCCAGTCGGGCGAGTTCGGGTCGAGGCCCGCTTCCGAGGCGAACAGGAAGCCGTACGGCATAACCGCGGTGGAATTTCCGGGGGCGTAGATCAGGTTCAGCGCGGAATTGACGAACGACGAGCTTTCAGAGACGTTGGAGAACTCGTTACTGACCAACACGGTGCCGGGCTGCAAGCCCGGCATGCGCCAGGCCATTTGCCAGAACAAGCGCTCCTGCATGTCCCAATCCTGGCGATACCGGTTGGCCTCCAGGAACTGCCCCCCGGCTGAAAAACCCACCAGCAGCGCCAATAACCCCGCGTTCAGCCAGCGGTTTTGAGGCAGGAGATACACAAGAGCGGCCACGCAAAGACTTACACCCAAGACGTAAGGGATGGTGAAGCGCGAGTAAATCCCGCTCACCTGCACCTGGATATCCGTCAGGTAGAAGGGAGTCCCTCCCAGGAGCATGGCCAACACGCCGACGATGCCCACCTGCAAAGACCAATGCGCGCGGCCCCGGAATCCAATCTTCGCCCCCTGCTTCATCGCGGCGAGGAAGATGAAGCTGCCCAACCCGGCCAGCAGCACCACCAGCCAGTACAGCCAGAGCGGCAGGGGCTGGTTGCGCAGCAATGAAAGCGTGGGGAATTGCAGGGCGTTGCCCCAGGCCAGCCCGGCTGCCGCCCACAGATCGCGCAGCACGCTGCCCGGCAGGCTCAGCAGCGCGCCCAGTGGATCCGCCTGGAACTGCTGCCAGAAGAGCAGCTTCCAGTGGTAAGTCTGCATCTTGAAGAAAAAGGAACGCCAGATCGCAGTGGCGACGAACAGGAGCAGGTAAGGCTGGCTATAAAGGAAAGTGCGCTTGAGGCGCAGCGAGGGCAGCTTTTCCTTTTCACCTATAACAATCCAGATCAAAACGGGGCGCAGCAGCTCCAGGCCGAAGAAATATTCCATGGTCAGCAAGTTGACCGCCGAGGCGAGCAAAGCCAGAAGGGTAAAGACCCAAAAATATCCCGGCTTGCGCAAAGCCAGGAGCGTAAACACCAGGGAGGCCGTGTAAGCGGTCAGGACGATGAAAAAATGAGCGGAGCTGATGGCCAGGAAGTGGTTCAAAAAGCCCGGATAGACGGCGTAGACGGCGGCGGCCCAGGCCGCGGGCGCTGCCTTCTCCGGCCAGAGGAGGCGCACCAGCCCCCAGAAAGCCAGCGCAGCCAGCCAGTACCCCAGCAGGGCAAACAAGTTCCAGCGCCAGGGGAAAGGGCCAATCAGGGGCAGCGTCACCTGGTAGATTTGCCCCCACAACGGGCGGCTGAGGGCAAAGAAACGCGTCAGGCCGGCGGGGCCCAGGGAATAAGACATCCAGGTGAACAGCCAGTCGTCCGAATAAAGGCCCAGCTTGGGGATCAGCAGGCCATAAGACAGCCCGCACAGGAAAAGCAGCCAGAGCGGCGTGTAACGGGCCGGGACGGAGAAAGGGTGGAATTTGCCCGATTTAATCATGCAATTGGACGTAATCCGTGTCTTTCTGGCCGAAGAGGCCCACCACCAGGTGATAGAGCGCAAACAGCTCCAACGCGAAGGGCAGGTAGCCCCCATAGCCCAGCAGCGGCATCTCGAAGACGTGCAAGAAACTCACCCCCGGCACGCTATACACCCACTGGGGATAAGAATAATAATTCCACATTTCCCAGAAAAAGGCGGTGATGAGCACACCCACCCACAGGCTGACCACCGGCCTCCAGTCCCCACGAGACAGCCAGTCCACCAGAGAACGATTCTTCAGCCAGACGTTCACCGGCTCCAGGATGAAATAGACTGATATCCACAGAAAGGGGAAGAAGTAGTGGGGCCAGACCAGCATCAGCGCCAGCATGACCCAACCGGCGATAAAAAAGGGCAGGATCGTTCCGATATTGGTGCGAAGCTTGATCCAGGGCTTCATGCGGCGGATAAAAGCGAAGCTGGAAGCCAGCTCGGCGGCGCCGAATACGGCCGGGATCACGGTAGAAAAATTGATGCTGGCCAATAAGAAGTAGCTCAGCCCGCTATAGCCTGCGGTGCCCAGGTAATTCCAGTTTTGCACCCGGCTGTTGAGCGCCTCAAAGAGCCACCAGGAGGGCGCCGAAACCAGGAAAAGCCCCACGTAGCGGCGCCAGTTGCGCGCCAGGTGCGAAGTGCCCTTGCGCCAGTAGACCAGCGCATCCACCGCCAGCGCGTAGCCCAGCCACAAAGGGAAGAACGCCCACGCCGTGCGCTGCCCCGGCAGGAGCCAGTTGAGCGGCCAGAAGATCAAGATCAGACCTAAACCGACCCAGCCCTGGAGGGGAAAGCGGCGTTCAGGCCGCTGATGAAGTGAGGGAGCCTGCATGAATTTCCGCGCCTTATCACCACGAGATTAGGCCAAAGCCGGGCATCCTTCTCCGGCCGGCAAATTCTTTGCTGCCATCGAACGCATCGTTTTACGAAGCCGTGATCTCGTACAATTCGACCAGCACCCCATTCGAGGCTTTGGGATGGATGAAGGCCATCTTGCGGCCGGGCAGCTCCACAGGAGTTCTCGTTGATCAGGCGCACCCCTTTGCGCTTGAGATCCGCCAGCATCCCTTCGATATCGTCCACTTCAAAGCACAGGTGGTGCATGCCCGCGCCACGCTCTTGCAAAAACCTGGCCACCCCCGAATCGGCGCCGGTGGGCTTGACCAGCTCGATCTCGCTTTCGCCGGTGGGCAGGAAAGCCACGGTCGACTTTTGCGAAGGCACCTCTTCCACAGCCTGCACCTCCAGGCCCAGGGCGTCGCGCCAGAAATTCAGCGCCCCTTCGATCTCGGGCACGACGATCGCCACGTGGTTGATCTTGGTTATCTTGGCCATAGATTTCGTCTCTTTCCGCCGGGGTCAGCTCCAGGAAGGCGGCTGATATTCTCCCCACACTTCCCGCAAGACGCCGCAAATCTCTCCCAGGGTGAGGTCATTTTCGACGCAGGCAATCAACACCGGCACCAGGTTCTCGGAGGTGCGCGCCGACTGCTCCAGGTGGGCCAGCAGCTCGCCGGCCCGCGCCGTATCTCGCCGCGAGCGCAGCCCGGCCAGGCGCTCGCGCTGGTTCTGCTCGATGGCCGGGTCGACGCGCAGGCCCTCCAATTCGATCTTTT
Source organism: uncultured Chloroflexia bacterium (assembly GCA_963702935.1). Taxonomy (GTDB): domain Bacteria; phylum Chloroflexota; class Anaerolineae; order Anaerolineales; family Anaerolineaceae; genus DAOTWA01. The sequence continues at coordinate 2,943,325 of OY969772.1, read as the reverse complement.
CTTCCACCTGGAAGCTGTTGACGCCCACCAGGAGCTGCTCCTTTTTCTCGACGGCCAGTTGCGAGCGGTAGGCGGCTTCTTGAATCTCATTTTGCATGAAGCCGGCCTCGATGGCCGCCAGGGCGCCCCCCAGGGCGTCGATCTTCTGGATGTACTCGGAAGCGCGCTTCTCGATCTCGTCCGTCAAATATTCGATCGCGTACGAGCCGGCCAGCGGATCGATCGTATCCGCTACCCCCGACTCGTAGCCGATGATCTGCTGGGTGCGCAGGGCCACGCGCACCGACTTCTCGGTCGGCAGCCACAGCGCCTCATCCATGCTGTTGGTATGCAGCGACTGCGTGCCGCCCATCACCGCCGCCAGCGCCTGGATGGCCACGCGCACCACGTTGTTTTCGGGCTGCTGGGCAGTCAGGGTCGAGCCGGCCGTCTGGGTGTGGAAGCGCAGCATCCAGGAGCGGCTGTCTTTGGCGCCAAAGCGCTCGCGCATGATTCTGGCCCATAAGCGCCGCGCGGCGCGGAACTTGGCGACCTCTTCCAGGAAATTGTTGTGTGCGTTGAAGAAGAAAGAAAGCTGGGAGGCAAAATCATCGACGTTCAGGCCGGCCTGCACGGCAGCCTCCACGTAAGCGATGGCGTTGGCCAGGGTGAAGGCCACTTCCTGCACGGCCGTGGAACCGGCTTCGCGGATGTGGTACCCGGAGATACTGATCGTGTTCCAGTGCGGGACTTCCCGCTGGCAATACTGGAAGATATCCGTGATCAGGCGCATGGACGGGGCCGGCGGGTAGATATACGTGCCGCGGGCGATGTATTCCTTCAGGATGTCGTTTTGGATGGTGCCGCGCAGGCGAGAGACCTGGGCCCCCTGCCGCTTCGCCACGGCGACGTACATCGCCAACAGGACGGCCGCCGGCGCATTGATGGTCATACTGGTCGAGACTTTATCCAGCGGGATGTCGTGGAAGAGGATTTGCATGTCTTCCACGGAAGAGATCGAGACGCCCACTTTGCCGACTTCCCCGGCGGCCATGGCGTGATCCGCGTCGTAGCCAATTTGCGTGGGCAGATCGAAGGCCACGGAGAGGCCCGTCTGTCCCTGTTCGAGCAGGTAGCGGTAGCGCCGGTTGGATTCTTCCGCGCTGGCAAAGCCGGCATATTGGCGCATCGTCCACAGGCGGCCACGATACATGCTGGGCTGCACACCGCGGGTAAACGGGAATTCGCCCGGAAAGCCGAGCTGCTCCAGGTAGTCGTCTTCAGAGGGGGTCAGGAGGGGCGGCAGCGGGATGTCGGAAGGGGATTCAAAATCTGGCTTTCGCTCTGGAAAACGATTAACGATGGGTTTGAGTGTCTGATTTTCCCAGCGCTTCTTCTCTGATTCTAAGCTCATCCTCGTCCTCTTCGCTCCAGGGTGTGTAAAGTATACCCCAAGACCCCTAAAGTGTGGAGAAAGCGCAGTTATGGTACACTTCACCCGGAAATATCCTATGGCAATGAGTCCCTTTCTACAACTGGCTTTCTCGCTGGCCCTGGTGTTGGTCGCCGCCAAGCTGGCCGGCTACCTGGCCTACCGGCTCGGCCAGCCTTCTGTGCTGGGTGAGCTATTGGTCGGCCTGCTCTTGGGTCCTTCACTGCTCGACATCACGCACCTGCCCTTCATCACCGATGTCCACCTCGGCGACGTCATCACCCAAATCGGCCAATTGGGAGTGCTGCTGCTCATGTTCATGGCCGGCCTGGAGCTACACCTGGCCGAGCTGGCCCGCAACACGCGCGTATCGGTGCTGGCCGGCGTTCTGGGCGTGGTGCTCCCCTCTCTGGCGGGCTGGGGCATCGGGCTGCTGTTCGGCTTCAGCAGCGCCTCGGCCATCTTCCTGGGGCTGGCCATGGGCGCTACCAGCGTGAGCATCTCCGCGCAGACGTTGATGGAGCTGAACGTCCTGCGCAGCCGGGTGGGCCTGGGTCTGTTGGGCGCAGCCGTCTTCGACGACATCTTGGTGATCCTGCTGCTGTCCACCTTCCTGGCCCTGCAAAACGGCGGGAACGGCGCCCTGGAAATCTTCTTCATCCTGCTGCGCATGATCCTTTTCCTGGGTCTGTCGGCGGGATTCGGCCTGTGGGCGCTGCCCCGCCTGACGCGCCAGGTGGCCGGGATGCACATCAGCCAGGGAGTGTTGACCCTGGCTCTGGTAGTCATGCTGGTGTACGGCCTGGCCGCCGAGCTATTGGGCGGGATCGCCGCCATCACCGGGGCCTTCGTGGCCGGGCTGATGTTCGCCCGCACCCCCGAGAAGACCCGTCTGGAAGGCAGCCTGACCGCCCTGGCTTACGCTTTCTTCGTGCCCACCTTCTTCGTAAGCATCGGCCTAAACATCAACCTGCGCGAGCTTCACCTGGACGCGCTGTGGCTGGTGCTGGCGGTGGCTTGCACGGCAGTGCTCGCCAAGCTGGTCGGCGCCGGCCTGGGCGCCCGCCTGGGTGGATCGGGCTGGCTCGAAGCGCTGCAATTGGGAACCGGCATGATCTCGCGCGGGGAAGTGGGCCTGATCGTGGCCAGCATCGGGCTGAACGGCGGGCTGGTGAGCCAATCAGAATTCTCGGCTGTGTTGGGCATGGTCGTGGTAAGCACCCTGGTGACACCGCCCTTGCTGAGGGCCACGTTTTCGCAACGCCTCGCGCCTAAAGGCAAGGGGAAGAAGCTCAAAGAGCCAATCCGGAAGGAGGAAATGGTCTGATGTACCTGATCCTGTTTGTCTTGAACGATCCAGACCAGTTGAACGACGTTTTGTGCGCCTGGGAAGATGCCGGTATCCAGGGCATTACCATCCTCCCCAGCACGGGGCTGGGGCGCATCCGCCATAAGGGCGCCCTGCGGGACGACCTGCCGCTCTTCCCGAGCGTCAAGGACATCCTCAACCACGAGCAAGATCTCAACCGCACCCTGTTCAGCGTGGTCGAGGACGACGAAGAAGTCGAGCGGGTGGTGGCGGCTACCCAGAACGTGGTAGGCGACCTGGAGCAGCCCAATACCGGCATCCTGATCGTCTTGCCGGTAGCGAAGATCTATGGGAAGAAAGATTACAGGCAGCCGTAGTGTGCACGCACGAGTTGTCAGGCAGTTGGAAACTGCACCTACAAACTGCACGAAGCCAGCCTGCGCTGGCTAAAAACCAGTCGGCGAAGGCCGACTTCGTGTACTTCGTTGCAGCGATTTCAATCGCCTGAAAACGGCTGACAACTTTTGCGTGCACACGCAGCCGTAGCTTTCGTTGACACATTCCCACGCATCTGGTAGAATGACTCCGCCCGGAGCGTTGTACCCTTCGCTCCGGGTTATCCTGCAAACCATTTAAGAAAGGGCTTGACAAATGAAAGTATTACTCCTCAAAGACGTTTATAAATTAGGACGGGCCGGCGACGTGAAACGGGTCGCGGATGGTTACGGACGCAATTATCTGCTCACTCAGGGATTGGCCGTGCTGGCAACGCCGGGCGCCCTGAAGCAGGTCGAGCACATCCGCTCCAAGGCCACCGCCCTACGCGCTGCGATGAACCAGGAAATGAGCAGCGTGGCAGAGCAATTGCAGAAGATCAGCCTGGCCTTCGGGGTAAAGGCCGGAGAGACGGGCAAGCTGTACGGCTCGATTACTTCCCAGATGATCGCGGACGCGATCAAAGAGAAGAGCGGCATCAGCGTAGAGCGCCATCAGATTGACGTCCAACCCATCCGCACGCTGGGCGAGCACAAGGCTTTCGTGCGCCTGACGATCGACCTGATGCCGGAGATCAAGATACTCGTTCACCGCGAAGGGGAAGCCGTGGCCGTCAAGGCGGCCGCGCCCGTACCGGCAGAAGCTGCTCCGGAAGTGGAACAGACCGAGGTCGAGGCCGTGGTGGTTGAGGCTGAGCCGGAAGCGGCCGTCGAGACCGAGAGCGACGCCGAATAGCGCCAAGATCGCCGATTGAATGGGGTGGCTTAAGGGAGGAAGAAGGGAAAAGCCTGATAGCTTATTTTCGTGAGCACCGTCGCACAAGCGACCCTCAGGTTGGAAGGCAAGTTTGATCGGTCAGCAATTATCCCAGGCGCGCCAGGAAAAAGGCGTCACGCTTGAGCAAGTCGCCCAGGCAACCCACATCCGGGAGCATTACCTGCGCGCCTTAGAAAAGGACGACGCATCTGCACTGCCTTCGCCGGTGCAGATGCGCGGTTTTTTGCGCCTGTACGCGGGCTATCTGGGCCTGGACGCCCAACCCCTGCTGGACGCCCTGGACGGGAAACAGGCGGTGGTCGAGACGCCAGCAGAGCCTGACCGGGCCGGAGCGGAGGCATTAGCGCCGGCGGTCGAAGCTGCGCCCGCCGCTGCCGGCGTTCCCCCACAGGAAAGCGCTCCCCTCCCCGAGCCGTCTGCGCCCGAGGAGCCTCTCCCGGAGGAAGAACCTCCGCTAGAAACGGCCAGGGAAGAGCTCCCCAGCGCGCCGGACTCCTCCCCCGAAACGCCAACCTCGCCGCAACTTCTCCCCGCTTCTCAGCTTATCTTCAAAGAAATTGGGCAAGAGCTCCGCCAGCAGCGCGAGCTGCTCTCGCTTTCCATGACGGACGTGGAGCGTTACACGCGCCTGCGCATCCATTACCTGAAGGCCATGGAGGACGGCGATATGGAAGCCCTGCCCTCGATGGTGCAGGGGCGCGGCATGTTGAACAATTACGCCCACTTCCTCAACCTGGACGTGGATAAGATCCTGTCGCGCTTCGCCGACGGTCTGCGCGTGCGCAGGGAAGAAAAAATGGCGGCGGAAGCCCCCGTTAAAAACAAGAAGCCCACCAAACCGGCTACCCGTCCCGCACTGGGGCGCATGGTCACCATGGACATGCTCGTGGGAGGCGGGTTTATCGTTTTGCTCTTCGTGTTTGGGCTGTGGGGCGCTTCGCGGGTGATGGCTTTGAGGTCAAACCGGGCGGCTTCTCCCACGGCACCCTCGATCGCCGACGTGCTGCTGGCCAACCCCTCCGAAGCTGCCACGCTGACCACCCTCACCCCGGGAGGCACCCTGGCGGCCACCTCCGCCCTGGGGGGGATTGCCCCCTCGCAAGCGGCCCAGGGCACCCTGGCGGCCACTGCTGACCTGGGGACCTTGTTGCCGCCGGCGGTGCAGAACACGCTGGATATCACCGCGCTGCCCACCAGCGACGCCGCCATCCAGATCTACGTGGCGGCCAAACAGAGCGCCTGGATCCGGGTGACGGTGGACAACGTGGTCAAATTTACCGGGCGCGTCCTGGCCGGCGGCGCTTATCCCTTCTCCGGCACCCGCCAGGTCGAGCTCCTCACCGGGAACGGCGCCGCCCTGGAAGTAATCTATAACCAGACCGACCTGGGAACGCTGGGCACCGAGGGACAGGTGGTCGACCTGATCTTCACCGCCAACGGCATGATCACTCCCACGGCCACCACCACGCCCACGACTACGCGCACCCCTCAGGTGACCCAAACTCCCCAACCCACCCGGACGAGCCTGCCCACCCAGACGCTTCAGCCTACCCCTACGATATCCCCTACTCCTAAACCTTGATTTACTGTTAGATGGATTATGTCAAAAAAGAGCTATTACCTCGTTTCCCTGGGCTGCGCCAAGAATACCGTTGATTCCGAAATCCATGGGCAGCTTGCTGAACCAGGCCGGTTACCAGCCGGTCGAAGACCCCCACAAAGCGAACGTCTTGATCGTGAATACCTGCGGCTTCATTGGCCCGGCGCGGGACGAATCCTACCAGGTGTTGGCGATCTGGCCCGCGAGAAACGCGACGGCCAGCTTCTGGTGGCCGCCGGCTGCCTGACCGAAAGGTATCGCAGCCAGGTCGTCGAGAGGGTCCCCGGCGTGGACGGCATCCTGGGAACCCGGCGCTGGATGGACATCGTCGAAGTGATCCAGGAGCTGCGCGAGCGCCCCTACCCCACGCCACTTTACCACCTGCCCGAGACTCCCAGCGTTGGCCGCGACGAGCGCGGCGCTTTGCGCGTGGCCGTGCAGGGAAAGAGCGCCTACATCAAGATCGCCGACGGCTGCCGGCGGCCCTGCGCCTTCTGCGCCATCCCGCTCATCAAAGGCACGATGGTCAGCCGGCCTATGGAAGCCATTTTAGAGGAGGCGCGCATCCTTCAGGCGAACGGCATCAAGGAGATCGTGCTCATCGCCCAGGATACCACCGATTACGGCCACGACCTGGGGATGAAAGAGGGCCTGGCCACGCTGCTGGAAGGGCTGAGCGAGGCCGCGCCGGGGATCGACTGGGTGCGGGTAATGTACGCCTACCCCGGCTACGTCACCGACCGGCTGATCCAGGTGATGGCCGAACGCCCGCAGATCCTGCCCTATCTGGACATGCCGCTGCAGCACGCCCATCCCATGGCGCTGCGCCGTATGCGCCGCCCGGCAAACATGGATTGGGTCTATCGCACGCTGGAAAAGATGCGCGCCGCCCTGCCACAGTTGGCCCTGCGCACTACCTTCATCGTGGGGTATCCGGGAGAGACCGAAGAAGAATTCCAGACCCTGCTGGATTTCACCAGCGAGATACGCTTCGACCACCTGGGGGCGTTTCCCTTCTCCTTTGAGCCGGGCACCACCAGCGAGCCCCTGGGCGACCCCATCCCTGCGGAGGTCAAGCAGGAGCGCCTGGAACGCTTGATGGCGCTACAACAGGGCATTTCCCTGCAGAAGAACCAGACCTTCATCGGCAAGACCCTGGACGTGTTGATAGAGGGGTTTAACGATGGAATTTGCGTGGGGCGCTCCTATCGCGATGCGCCCGAGGTAGATGGATTGGTGATCGCGGAAGGCAAGGCTCCCGTGGGGGAGATCGTTCCGGTGCTGGTCACCGGGGCCATGGCGCACGACCTGAGCGGCGTTCTGCCGGAAGAGATGCAGGCTCGCTTCAGAGCGGAGATGCGCGCCGCGCGGCTCAAAACCCCTGCGCGCCTGAAACGCCCCGCCCGCTGAAAACGGGCGCGCTCCTGTCCGCCTCAGGAACTCCTGGCAAGAGCCGTCAGCGCCAGGATGACTACCCCAATCGCCAGGTTTACGCGTAACAGGAAAAGCTCGCGGGCGCGCAATTTCTGGGTTCCTTCGCCCCCGGCCAACCCGTGTGATTCTCGCAAGGCCACGCGGCGCAGCTCGGGCGTCAATCCCCAGGTAAGATAAGCGCTCAACAAAATCATCCCGCCGAAAGCCAGGTGCTTGAGCAGGATGGCCACTGCCCAACGATTGGTGATCTGCAGGAAGCCGGCGTAATGGGGATTGGCGCTCATCTGCACCAGGCCGGTGACCGCCAGCAAGATCAGGCTGAACCAGCCCAGGTTCTGCAAGCGATCCTGGATTTGGGCTAAAAACGAGAGGTAAACCTGCTGGTCGAGAACGCGCCGGGCAGCCGGGGCGACGATCAACGCTAAAGCTGCCAGGCCGCCGATCCACACCACTGTGGCCAGCATGTGCAGCCAATAGGCGAGCGTAAGGGCCCACACAGGCGTGGCAGACATGCGGGGTTAAGGAGAGGCTGCTGTGGAAGCAGCCGCGGTGGGCTGAGCCGGAGGCGGAGGCGGAGGCGGAGTATCGCTGGGGGCAGCAGTTGGCGGCGGAGGAGTTTCGGTAGGCGTGGCCGGCGGAGGAGGGTTAGTGGCCGTTGGCGCCTGCGGAGGAGTGGGCGTGTTTACGACGGGGGTCGTGCCAGAAGTGGGCGTCACCTGTGGGGTGGCAGTGGCGCTTTCCTGGGTGGGCTGGGCCTGCTGAGTGCCGGCGGCGCACTTCCCGGCCGCATATTCCGCCGTCGGCTGAACCGTGGGATCGGGGCTGACGGCGAGAGCAGCTTCGTACTGCGTCTGGGCTTTGCAAAAATCGCCGGCGGCGGCCAACTGGTCCCCATATTTGACCAACGCGGTTCGATAACGCTCGACGGCCGTCATCCCGGAGCCGTCCCGTAAATTGGGCAGGGCCTGATACACCTGCTGGAAATAGTTGATCACCTGGGGCCAATCGGCGGCCCAGAAGCTGGCGCCGGTAAGGTACAGGCGCGCCCAATTGCGATAACCATCCGCCTCTGTGTCGATGGGGCCAAAACGCTCGGCCAGGGCCAGATCGTACAGGCCCGTCTCAAGCTGGCCGTTCTTCAAGATATTATCCACGCCCAGGTTACGCAGCGCCTCGTAATACATGCCATCCACGTCCACGGTGTGGAAATCCAGGTTGTCTTTCCTCAGGGTGTCCAGGGTGGCCATCGTGCCGGTCCAATCCTTGTTGGCAAGCTGCTGCCTGGCCTGCGCGAGCAATTCCTCCACCCCGCGCAAATCGGGCGTGGGGGTAAGGGTGGGCGTGGGAACGGCAGTGGGAGTTTCCGCCAGGTTGATGGCCACCATCACTTCGGCCAGCTTATCGGCGATGCCGGGGAAGCCCGGGTTGATCTGGACCACATACTCGAAACGCTGGCGGGCCTGATCCAGTTTGCCGTCCTTTTGGTCCTGCAATCCCAACTGGAACTGCTCGGTAGCCACCAGGGCCACCTGCGAGGCTTCTTTATCCAGGCGCTGCTGGATGCCGGCCCGGTAGCCCAACAAGCCGCCAATGGCCACAAATACGAGCACTATGGAGATTCCTAAGACGATCCAGGGCCAACGGCGAGGCCTGGGCGCTGAAGTTGTATTTACCTGGGTGGGAACGGTTTCATCGACGTTCGGCGTAGACATGGGCATTATTATACCGCGTTTGGAAAGCCTAGAGACGGATCAGCATACGGATTTCGCGCCAAATGAACGGCAGAAAGGCCAGCGAGCTAAGGCCCAGGGCTACAATCGAGGAAGGCAAGCTCGAAAGGGGCAGCGCCAATGGGACGATAAACATCACCGCCCCCCCACTAACGGCCCCCAGGACGGCGCGGATAGGCGCCCGTTCCATATTGTAGGTTCCGGGCAGACGGCGCCTGAGCCAGTAAATCAACAGGGCGGCCTCGCCGGTAAAGGCGAGCGAGTTTGCCAGCGCGACCCCGGCCGCTCCCAGGGGGCGGTACAGGACGAGCGAGAGCAGCGTGTAAGCCACGGCATTCAAGGCAGCCGCGATCAACGGAATAATGGCTTCCTGCTGGGCGTAGAAGGCGCGCGACGCCACTTCTATCAAGGATTGCCCCATCAGGCCCGCCAGGTAAGCCCGCGTGGCCCACATGACCAGATCCGTTTCCTGGGCATCGAACTTGAAGGCCACCTGCACCAACGGCCCCAGGCCAATGGCCAGCACCACCGCGACCGGCACGGTAATAGCAAAGAGCACCTGCATGGCGCGCTCGACCGTCTGGCGGAAGGCCGCCAGCTCGCCGCGCGCGACCTGCTCGCCGAGGGTGGGCAGAAGCGCGGTGCCAATGGCCGTTCCGATGAGCGTTTCGGGCACCTGCATGATCATCCAACCGTAGGTCAGCGCGGTCACCGCACCGACCTCCAGGCGCGAAGCCAGGTTATCGCGCGCGATGAAGTAATACTGAATGAACAGCATGGTCGCCAGGCGGGGCAGAAGCAGGCGCAGCACCTGTTTCACCCCCGGATCGTGGAGGCCAAGCGAGGGTATCCAGTGGAAACGGTATTTGACCAACCCGGGCACCTGGATGAGCAGGTGCATGGCCGCTCCCAGGATGACGCCGTAGACCAGGCCGTAAGTTCCCAGGCCGAAGGCCGGCAAGGACACCGGGCCCAGGTGATAGGGCTTTTGGGGAGCCAGGATGATCGCGCCAAAGATCTGCCCCAGGTTATAGAGGAGGGGCGCCAAGGCCGGGAGGAAGAAATGCTGGTTGGCCTGCAAACCGGCCATGACCAGCCCGCTGAGGGAAAAGATCAGCGTGGCGATCAGGTTCAGGCGCATCAGGCTGACGACCAGTTGCTGCTGCGCGGCATTGAAGCCGGGCGCGATGCCCAACTGCCCCGTCACGATCGGCTCGGCCAGGAAAGCGATCACCACGGCCAGCGCAGCGGTCACCACGAAAGCCAGGTTCGCAATGCGGGAAAACAGATCCCAGGCTTGCGAGCGACTGCGCTGAGTGAGGTACTCCGACAGCACCGGGATGAAGGCGATGGCCAGCGCGCCGCCCGAGATCAAGGCAAACAGCAGGTCGGGTAGATTGTTGGCCGCATTGAAGGCGTCCAGCTCGGGGGATAGCCCAAACTGGCGCGCGATGATCACCTGGCGCAGGATGCCCAGGCCCTTATCCAGGGCAAAGAACACCGCCAGCATGAAAGAGACACGACCGAGGAAGGAAATTTTTTTCATAAGGTAGACGGAGATCGTTCAACCCGCCAGCGTAGCTCGACAAGACGGGCGCACATTAACCCAGGATGTACTCGACGACCCTGCCAACAAGGCCAATTGTAACCTAGATTCACGGCACAAAATCATCTTCCTTGACAAGCAAAAACCAGGCGAGTATAATATCGAAAATGAAAACCATTTTCAATAACAAAGCTTATGACCGATCTTATATCTTCCCCTCGAATTGACTCGTGGCTCAGCCTGCTCCAGGCAAGCGGCTACCGGCTCACCGGGCCGCGCCGCGCGGTGGTAGAAATTCTGGCGCGCAGTGAGTTCGTGCTCAACCCCACCCAGATCTTCATCGAAGCGCACCAGCGCTACGCCAGCCTGGGGCTGGTGACCATCTACCGCACGCTCGAAAAGCTCGAAGAGCTGGGCCTGGTGCAGCGCGTGCATCAGCCGGGTGGCTGCCATTCTTACATCGCAGCCGGGAACGGCCACGAGCACCTCATCATCTGCCAGAAATGCAACCGGGCAGAATATTTCAGCGGCGACGACCTGGGCGGCCTGATGTCTCGCATCGGCGACGAGCACGGTTATAACATCACCGACCATTGGCTTCAACTCTTTGGGGTTTGCTCCCATTGTCGTGAAGAGGCAGAATGAGCACAAAAATCTTTCCAATCGCGGGACTCCTGGCCGCTCTGGCCCTGGCGCTGAGCGCCTGCCAGCCGGCGCCCGCTTCGAATCCTTCCGGGGCCGGGGTGCGCGTGCTGGCCGTCGAATCTTTCCTGGCCGATATGGCCCAAAACGTAGCCGGCGACCGTCTGAAGGTCGATGCGCTCATCCCGCCGGATGTGGAGCCGCATAACTTCGAGCCGGCCCCGCAGGACGTGGCCAAGATCGCCGATGCCCAGGTGGTGATCATCAACGGCGGCGGGCTGGAAACCTGGATCAATCGCGTCCTCGAAAATGCCGGCGGGAACCGCCTGGTGATAGACGCTTCGACCGGCCTCAAGAGCCGCACCCCGCGCGAAGGGGAGGCCGTCACGCAAGCCCAGGCGGGCGATCAAACCGACCCCCACTTCTGGCTGGATGCGCAAGACGCCATCCAATACGTGAACAACATTCGCGATGGGCTCAGCCAGGCAGACCCGGCGGGGGCCTCGATCTACGCCAAGAACGCAGAAGCTTACATCGCCCAGTTGAAAGATCTCGATCAGTGGATCGCCCAACAGGTGCAGCAGATCCCGGCCGACCAGCGCAAGATCGTCACCAACCACGAGAGCTTTGGCTATTTCGCCGACCGCTACGGCTTCCAGATCATCGGCACGGTCATCCCCAGCGTCAGCACGGATGCCTCTCCCTCGGCCCAACAACTGGCCGACCTCGTGAACCGCATCCGCGCGACGGGCGCTAAAGTGATCTTCCTGGAGACGGGCACCAATCCCCAGCTCGCCGACCAGGTGGCCCAGGAGGCCCAGGTGAAGGTGGTCTCCGACCTGTTCACCCATTCCCTCTCGGGGGCCGACGGCCCCGCCCCCAACTATATCGCCATGATGAAATACGACACCACCCAGATCGTCGACGCGTTAAAATAACCTTATTCTCTTTATTCCCTTTACGAGGTATTTTGTGGCCAATAAACCTCTCGACCCCAGCCTGGAACCGGCCCGCCTTGAATTCAGCCACGTCTACGTGGCTTACAATGGCACGCCCGTCCTGCGCGACGTAACTTTTTCCGTTCCCCATGGAGGCCAGGTGGCCGTCGTGGGCCCCAACGGCGCGGGGAAATCCACCCTCTTTAAAGCGCTGGTGGGGCTGCTGCCCATCCGCCAGGGGCAGGTGCTCATCCACGGCCAGCCCCTCGGCCACCACCTGGATTGCGTGGCTTACGTCCCTCAGCGCGAAGAAGTGGACTGGCGCTTCCCGGTGACGGTCAGCGACGTGGTGATGATGGGGCGCTACGACCGCGTCGGGCGCTTCAGCCGTCCCAACAAGCACGACCACGAGGTGGTGCAGCGCAACCTGGAGCATTTGGGGATCGCCGCCCTGGCGAAAAAGCCCATCGGAGACCTTTCGGGCGGGCAACAGCAGCGCGTCTTCCTGGCGCGGGCCCTGGCCCAGGAGCCGCACATCCTGCTCATGGACGAGCCTTTTACCGGCGTGGACACGACCACGCTGGATACGATCCTGGCCTTGCTGGAGCAGCTCAAGCAGCAGAGAGTCACGGTGATGGTCTCCACCCACGATCTAAGCATGGCCGCCGAACGCTTCGAATCGGTGCTGCTGATCAACCGCTCGCTGGTGGCTTATGGGCCGGCGGCGCAAGTCTTTAACCACGAGAACATCACGCGCGCCTTCGGCGGGCACGTGCTGCGCGTGGAAAGCGCGCTGGTGGTGGACGAGTGCTGCCCGCCGGAAACCGAGCGGGAACGGAGAGAAGTATGATCGCCTGGCTGGTCACCCCCCTTACCTATACTTTCATGCAGCGCGGGCTGGTGGCCTCGCTGCTGGTGGGCATCTTGTGCGCCGTGATCGGCTGCTACGTGGTGCTGCGCTCCATGGCCTTCCTGGGCGACGCCCTGGCGCACGCCATCTTGCCCGGCATCGCCATCGCTTACCTGCTGCACGGCAACCTGATGATCGGCGCCCTGGCGGCGGCCTTGCTGGTGGCCCTGGGCATCGGCTTCTTCACCCGCCAGGGAACCATCAAAGAGGACACCGCCATCGGCATCCTGTTTGCCGCCACGCTTTCCCTGGGGGTGGTTCTGATCAGCAGCATCCGCTCTTACGCGGTGGACCTGAGCCATATTCTGTTTGGGGACGTGCTGGGGGTCAGCAACGCCGACCTGTGGCTGACGGCGGGCCTGGCTTTGCTGGTGCTCCTCACCATTCTCTTCCTGTATCGGGAATTCCTGGTGATCTCCTTCGACCCGGTGCTGGCCACCACGCTGCGCATGCCGGCGAGCTTCCTGCGTTATCTGATGCTGGCCTTGCTGGCGCTCACCATCGTGGTGTCGCTGCAAACGGTGGGGGTGGGACTGGTGGCGGCCATGCTGGTCACGCCGGCGGCAACCGCTTACCTGCTCACGCGCCGCCTGTCCAGCATGATGCTCATCGCGGCCATCATCGGCGCAGTCTCCAGCCTGGTCGGGCTGTACATCAGCTATTACGCAAACGTGGCTTCCGGAGCGGCGGTCGTACTGACCGCCACGGTGATCTTCCTGGGAACCTTTCTGTTGGCCCCCGAACGAGGCATCCTGCGGCAAGCCCTGCGGCAGCGCCGCCACGAAGCCCCTGACGCCGATGGCATCGGCCAGGCCTGAGAGTCTTACGTTTGGCCCTTACGGCGGTAAAACTCGACCGCCTCGGCCACGGCGGTCTGGATGGGCGTGTAGTGAATGCCCAGCTCCCGCTCGGCTTTGCCGCCGTCCATGCGGAAACCGGCTTTCAGGGTGCGCCCCGCGTCCACTGAAAGCCCCCACAGGGGCGCGAGGTTGGTCAGGTTGGCCAGGCCGGTCAGCAGCCCGGCGACCGCCATTACCATAAAATCCGGAAAATCGAACCAGGGCATGGGCGTCCCCGAAACTTTGCTGATCAAACGGGCATACTCCCTGCCGTCCAATTGATATTTCCCCACCAGGTATTTCTGCCCCACGTTGCCGGGCTTCTCAGCCGCGCACAGGATGGCTTCCACCACGTCTTCGACAAATACGTAGGTCGAGGTGGAGTGGGTGAAAATCGTGCTGGGGGTTCTGCCGCGCACGAAATCGCGGATGTACTGGCCGCTGGCTTTATCGTCGCCCGCGCCCAGCACGATGCCCGGGTAGAGCGTCACCAACGGCAGGCCCCGCGATCGATATAGCTCCCAGGCAGCCTGCTCTCCCAGGAACTTGGTGCGCCCATAGGCGCTCAAATGCACGGCTCCAGGTGGAGTGTCCTCGGTGATGCGGCCTGGAACGTTCCCATAGATTGCCACCGTGCTGACGTGAACGACCTTGGAGACGCCCGCCTCCAGGGCGCATTGCATCACGTTGCGTGTGCCTTCGACGTTGACGCGCGCGAAGTCCGCGGGGTGGGAAGTCCACATGGCGTACAGGCCGGCCAGGTTGAAGACCCAATCGCAGCCGCGCATGCCCTCGATCAACGTAGCCGGTTCACACACGTCCCCCCAAACCAGCTCTACGCCCCCATCCTTCAACGCGTGGACGTCGCTGCTGTGGCGCACCAGGCAGCGCAGCTCATGGGGGCTGTGTGCCAGGCGACGCACGAGGTGGCTGCCGATGAAGCCCGTGGCTCCGGTGATGAAGATTTTCATGGAATAAGCGCAACCTCAAGCTTGAAATGCGGGTGGAGCACCCGGTGACGAAACGATCATACTCCCCTTGCCGGGTTTTCGGCAAGCCTTGAAAAGAGCTCACCACGGAGGCGCGGGGAGACACAGAGTTTATTTATAAGCTTTTCTCTGTGTCCTCCCGCGCCTCTGCGGTGAAATCTTCCCTTACGAAATTGTGAGCCCGCGCGGGGCTCCTTCATAGTAGAATGCAGAGGGAGGCCGACGATGAACAAGGGCTATATGGGCAAGGTCTTGTGGGTAGATTTATCGAGCGGCGCTTGCACCGTCGAAACCATCCCGGACGAGGTCTACGAGAAATTCCTTTCCGGGCTGGGGCTGGCCACCTTCCTGCTTTACCGGCACATGCCGGCCGGCGCGGACCCCTGGGGCCTGACAACGTGCTGGGCTTCGTCTCCGGCCTGCTCACCGGCACGAGCAGCTTATTCACCGGGCGCTGGGAAGCCGTGGGCAAATCCCCGCTCACCGGCACCTGGGGCGAAGCCAGTTGCGGCGGCACACTCTCCCCCGCCCTCAAGCGTTGCGGATTCGACGGCATCTTCTTCAAAGGCGCCAGCCCCCATCCGGTGTACCTCTTCCTGGAAGACGACCGTCCCGAGCTGCGCGATGCTTCCCACTTATGGGGGCTGGACGCCGTCGAGACCGACCGCGCTTTGAAGCAGGCGGCGGGCAAAAGGCCGGCGGCGGTGGCCTGTATCGGCCCGGCGGGAGAGAACCTCGCGTTGATCGCCGGCATCTGCAACGACGCCGGCCGGCTGGCGGCCCGCTCGGGCCTGGGCGCGGTCATGGGCGCGAAAAAGCTCAAAGCCGTGGTGCTGTGCGGATCGCAGAGCGTAAAAGCCTGCCATCCTGAGCAAATGAAGCGCCTGAACCGCAAACTGGTGCGCTACGTGCGCTTCAACTTCCCCCTCCCGCGAGGCTCCATCACGCGCTACCTGGGCACGCTGATGCGCCTGCTGCCATTCCAGGTGGCGCAGGATGGAATGCTCTACAAAATGCTGCTGCACCGCTGGGGCACCCCCAGCATGAACCAGGTCAGCGTCGAGATGGGCGACGCCCCCATCCAGAACTGGCGCGGCAGCAGCGCCGATTTTCCCTTCAAGCAGTCAGACGCGCTCGACCCCGACCGCATTGCCCGCCAGGAGACCAAGAAATACCACTGCTATTCCTGCCCCCTGGCCTGTGGAGGTGTTTGCCTGATGAACGGCAAGTCGGTGGAAACGCATAGGCCGGAATACGAAACGATCCTGGCCTGGAGTGGGCTGTTGATGAATACCGACCTGGAGAGCATCTTTCAGATCAACGACCTGCTCAACCGGGCCGGCATGGATTCGATCTCGGCGGGCGGCACGGTGGCCTTTGCCATGGAATGCTTCGAGAAAGGCCTGCTCACGCGGGAAGACACCGGCGGCCTGGAGCTGACCTGGGGAAATTCGGAGGCGATCCTCGCGCTGGTCAAGAAGATGGCCGCGCGCGAGGGCATTGGCGACCTGCTGGCCGACGGCAGCAAGCGCGCCGCAGAACGCCTGGGGCGCGGCGCGCACGAATTCGCGGTGCACGCCGGCGGGCAGGAACCGGGCATGCACGATGGGCGCAACGATCCCGGCTTTGCGCTGCACGCCGTGGTCGAGCCGGCTCCCGGCCGGCATACCAGCGGCTCGCAGCTTTATTACGAGATGTTCCAACTGTGGAAAAAAGTGGAGGGTCTTCCGGCCGTAAAGCGGGTCTACCCCAAAGGAGAGAAATACCTCCCCAACCAGGAAAAGGCCGCCATGGCCGCCGCGTGTAGCAAATTCACCCAGGTGATGAACGGCGCCGGGCTGTGCCTGTTCGGAGCTTTTCTCGGAGTACACCGGCTGCCCATCTTCGAGTGGCTGAACGCTGCCACCGGCTGGGAGAAGACCCCCGCAGAATATCTCCTGATCGGGGAGCACATCCAGACTCTGCGCCAGGCGTTCAACGCGCGCGAAGGCGCCCCCCTGCGCCACGAGATCAACCCACGCGCCCTGGGAATCCCTCCCCAGGCGAGGGGCGCTAACCGGGGCCGCAGCGTAGATCTGGAGCAACTGGTGCCGCTCTACTGGCAGGAGTTCGGGTGGAACGCCCAGACGGGCGCGCCGGGCCAGGATTGCCTGGAACGACTCGGCCTGGAAGAAATCGTAAACCCCACTTCTGTAGAAGACCTGACCCCACCTAACCTCCCCAAAAATTGAAGAACACAATTTGGGGGGAATTCCGGGACATCCATCCTAAACTGCTCACATAATGAAACCCACAGCGCTGGGGTAGGATGACACTTACGCCAGCAAGGACCCGGCGGCATGACGTTCGAGCAGAGCGGTGGCCCCCCCGTCCTCGCCGCGGCGCAACAAGCGACATCGAAAGCAGCGGCGCAGGCGGCGCCTAGTGCGGTGGGACTGGAAAGGGATGCGACAGTTCATAGAAGAGCATTTCCGTTGCATGCTCAGCAGCCGAACGCGCCAGGGGGGTGATGCAATTGCAATCTACCTCTTTACATCTCAGAAAACAGGTGATAATATATACTATATTCAGTATAAACAGTATGACTACAGGCGCTATTTTGTCCCTTTACAAGCCAGACCGCTCACTCATCTCGACTCTCGACGAAATAGCAAAAGGAGCATAGATCATGACCTATAACGGTAGTTGGAGCCCCTATACGGGCAGCGGAGTGATTATCCTGACCATCGTCCTGGTGATCATCACGGGGGCGCTCGTCATTCTGGGCACCCGGATGCGCCGTGCGCTGGGGGCCGCCCGGCCTGGAAAGACCGTCACAGCTTTCTTGTTTGTGCTGTGGATCCTCTCGATCGTAACGGACACGAATGCGACTCGCGTTTATGGGCTCGCATTCCAACAGCAGAGGGCCAGCGGACAAGTGGGAACGTTCGCTCTACCACCCGACCGGATCTTGCCGGTTACGGTGGTCTCGGTGATCGTGACCTTTTTCGTTATCCTGTTATTATGCAGGCGTCATGGCTGGAAAATAGCGCTGGGCAACGCCATCCTGGGTACGCTAGCCGCGCCGTGGATCTTCGAGCTCCCCTTTGACCTGATCATAGTGGGAAAGGTATACACCCCTTTACCCGCTACCCCGTTTAGGGGACTCTATTTCCTGCCATTATTGCTCATAGAAATTTCAACTTTCTCCCTGCTCACGCTCTCGCCCTTGGTGAGATTGTCGCGGGCGACCCTGTTCTCCCTGGCAGGTATGTTCCTGGTGTTTGCCGTCTGGGCAGCCTTTGGCTTCACCTATCCCGGTACGCCCATCCCAATTGCCCTGAATGCGATCTCCAAGGTGCTGTGCTTCGTCGCTGCCATCACGCTGTTCCTGCCCTTGAAAGGAACCGCCGCGCAAGAAAATGTTTCCCGTGGAACGCCCCAGGCGATCTGACAAAGAACAGTGACCTTCGCTGAAGGCATGCTTCGCGATGAATCCCATTTTACTAATTTCGAATCCTCAAAAAGGAAACCAAAATGAAACTAATGAAATTATCCATAAGAATCCCCCTGGGGTTGACCATTGCAGTCATCATCGTAGGTATTGTCGTTTTCGCCAAAATCAGTTCGCAGACCGGGGCGCTCCCAATGACCCCTTTCATTCTCTGGATTATTGCGTCCATTATCCTCATTGCGATCACCATCTGGTCCGCGCTGGGCTTTAAAGGAATTAACAAACGCTCATGAACATGATCGAAGTCAAGAACCTCACGAAACATTTCGACGAGGTAACCGCCGTCGATGATCTGACCTTTCAGGTGGCCGAGGGCGAGGTGTTCGGGCTGCTCGGACCCAACGGCGCCGGAAAAACGACCACGATCCGGATGCTCTGCTGCCTGATCTCTAAGAGCAACGGCGACGCCCAAATCGGGGGGTACTCCATCGGCGGCGCAGCCGATTCGTTGGCCATCCGCAAAATGATCGGTCTGGTGACCGGCGACGTCGGCCTGTACGAAGAGTTGACCGCCTATGAGAATCTCGACTACTACGGAAAACTCTACGAATGTCCTGAAGGGCAAAGGAAAGAGCGCATCGAGTACTATCTGACGATGATGGACCTGTGGGACAAGCGGAACCAGGATATCAGCGATTATTCGAAAGGCATGAAGCAGAAGATCGCCGTCGCCAGGGCGCTGATCCATGATCCTGAGCTGCTTTTCTTGGACGAGCCGACCGCGAACCTTGACCCGGAATCTGCCAGGGTGGTCCGAGAGATCATCCTGAAGCTGAAGAAAGACGGCAAGACGATTTTCATCAATACCCACAACCTGGACGAGGCCCAGCGCCTCTGTGACCGCATCGGCATCTTGAAGACCAAACTGTTGGCGGTTAATACGCCTGAACAATTGGAGACATCCACCTGGGGGGCCAGCAAGACGGTATTCCAGGTAGAGCAGGTCAATGATCAGATTCTCGAGGCAGTCCAGAAACTCGATCCCAAAGAGCTTAGCGTCGAAGACAATAAAATCATCCTGGTCCTTGCCGATCCCTTGAAGCAAAACCCCGACGTTGTACAGGGGATCGTTTCAGCCGGCGGCCGTATCCAATACATCACCCAGCTCAACCCCAATTTGGAAGAGACTTATATCAAGGTTATCCAGGAAACAAAATGAGACTATCCAAAGCGCGGATCGTTGCATCCAAGGAATTTAAAACTTTTACAAAGAAGAAGAGCATCCTTTATACGATCATCTATTTCGAGCTAATCGTTTCGATCGGCCTCCCGTTCCTCATGCGTTTCGTTACCAGCAGGAACAACAAGGTATCCGTCGGATCCTTCCTTCCGAGCCTGCTCGATGCCTTCTCCTTCCTATACGTCATCGGCGCCGGGCTGGCACCCCTGGGGATCGCCGCGTACAGCCTGGTCGGTGAGAAAGTCCAAAAAAGCCTGGAACCCCTTCTGGCCACCCCGACGACCGACGAGGAAATCCTGGCCGGAAAGAGCATCGCTGCCTTCTTGCCCGCCATTGCCGCTACCTATATCGGCGCCCTGATCTTTACCGTCCTGATGGACCTGTTCACTTACAGCACGCTAAATTACTATTATTTCCCCAACTCGAACTTTGCCATCATCCTGTTCCTGCTGGCTCCGCTTGCCTGCATCTTGAGCGTTGGCTATAACATCCTGGTTTCTTCAAGGGTGAACGACGTCCGCACCTCCCAACAACTCGGCGCGCTGATCCTTATTCCCTTAGGCGCTGTGTATCTGCTATCGGAATTAAAAGTGTTCTCGTTGACCACGGACAACATGTTGGTCATGGCGGCGGTTTTGGCCGTCGTCGACATCATCGTCTTCTACCTGGTCAAGACGACCTTCCGACGAGAAGAAATCCTGACAAGGTGGAAGTGAAGGATGATCGTTTTTCTACCCACTAACCCCCAGTCCTTAATAATTATGGAGGTACGCCTTTATGCTTAGGCTTAAAAGGACAATTCTTTTGGACATCGTGCAGGGATTCCTCATCGGCGCCGGGCTGGCATTCGTTACGATACTATTTATTCTCCCGAACTTCTTTGTCACGAAAGTCAACGGCTGGACTACCATGTTCGGATGCGGAGAGCCCAACAATGGGATTCTTTTGCGCGCCGCGTGCGCTGTCAAATTTTCAGGCCCAATCAACGTACCGCAAGAGGCGATGTATTGGACGACGAACGCAGATGGCACAGGGCTTGCCCTCTCCGGAGCGCACGACTACATCCTGCACTTCCCGGCCGGCGGTCTCCCACCGAACAAGGCATTCTGGTCGCTCACGATGAGCGATGCAAAAAACAAATTTGTGCCGAATTCGATCAACCGATATAGCCTGGGTGATCGGTCAGGACTCGTGCCGAACGCGGATGGTTCCATCGACATTTACATCCAGAACGCCACTCCGGCAGGCCACGAATCGAATTGGCTACCCGCTCCAGCAGGCAATTTCATCCTTTGGTTGCGCGCGTATCTCCCCGGTCAAACTATCCTGGACGGCAAGTATCAGGTGCCACCCATCGTGGAGGTAAAATGAATTTCGCTAAAAAATACAAACATCTGCTCACGTTTGGCTCGGTCATGGTCGTGGCATGGGCGCTCGGCACGTTCGTCCTCGCATACTTTTGGCCGCACTTCGTGAACAACTTCTACAAAAAAGCCATCCTTGATCAGGGGTTCGGAGACGGCCCGACCCCGATCAATACGCTCTATACGGAGCCCCAACAAATCTTTGCCGACCCTATTACTTCGCAGCCCACCTCGGGCTCGAAATTGATGACCACTGGCGTCAACCACGACACGCTTCTTATGGCCGGTTGGCTCGATCTTTCAAAAGGGCCACAAGTCCTGCACGTGCCGGACTTCTCCGGCCGCTACTACAGTGTGCAGTTGACTGACCCGTTTGACGTCAACTTCGCTTATGTCGGCACGCGCGCCACGGGTACGCAGTCGGGCGACTTCCTCATCAGCGGGCCAGGCTGGAATGGGGCAGTGCCACAAGGAGTGAAGCTGATTTCCTCGCCGAACAACTCGGTGCTCGTCCTCGGCCGCATCCTCGTTTACAGCGACAGTGACCTGGCAACTGCCTATGATCTTACGAAGCAGATCCAACTCAAACTGTTGAGCCAATGGAAACCCGGGCAGTAACATGCCAACTACCAAAATTTTTCTACCCTCTAATCCCCAATCATTCCGGAGGTACGCCTTATGAGCAAAACATACACTTACCTGACGACGCTCATTGGCGCTGTATGCGTCTATTTCATCACCCGTGTCATCTTCTTCCCCCGGCCAAGAGCTTTGAGTAGCGACCTGATCCAGGGCGCGCTCATTGGCTTCGGACTGGCGTTTGTCTCGGCCCAGATTTACGCGCGGATCAAAGCCAAAAAGGTCAACGGCTGGATCACCATGTACGGATTGGGCGATCCCCGCAACGGCATGTTCCTGCGAGCCGCGCACGCCCAGCTATTTCTCGGCCCGGTGAATGTCTCGCAAGAGGCGATGTATTGGTGGACGAACAGCGATGGCGCGGGGCATGCGCTCTCCGGGGACCACAATTACGTGATGCACTTTCCGGCTGGAGGGCTTCCCCCAAACAAAGCATTCTGGTCGCTGACGATGGGCGACGCGGGAAATCACTTTGTGGCGAATCCGCTCAACCGGTTCAGTGTCAGCGACCGTTCCGGCCTCGCCCAAAACCCCGATGGTTCGGTCGATATTACCATTCAGAAGGCTGCTCCGGCGGGGCGCGAGTTTAACTGGCTGCCCGCACCGGCGGGCAACTTCATCCTCTGGCTGCGCGTGTACATCCCCGGTCAGGCCATTCTGGACGGCAAGTATCAGGTGCCGCCGGTTGTTGAAGGGAAGGGATAGATATGCAGTACTACCAGCATTTGCTAATCCTCGGTGCGGTCATGGCCCTAGTATGGTGCCTTTTCATCTACTTTTGGCCGAGCTTGTTGCTGGCCGTGTACAAGCGGGCGCTCCTCGTAAACGGGTTTGGAGACGGCCCCATCCCGGTCAATACACTCTACACGGAGCCCCAAGCGCTTTTTGCAGATCCCCTCCACGCGATTGCCTCGGCCCCAAAAGTGGCTACTTCTGGCGTGAACCACGACACGCTCCTGATGGTCGGTTGGATAGACCTGAGACAAGAGCCGCTGGTCTTGCACGTACCCGACATGAACGATCGCTATTACAGCGTGCAGTTCACAAACCCGTCGAAGAACACCAATTTCGCCTACGTTGGCAAGCGCACTACCGGCACGCAGGCGGGAGACTACCTCATCACCGGGCCGGGGTGGCAAGGAACGATTCCGGCCGGGGTCACGCAGATATCCTCGCCGGTTAAAGCAATCCTCGTGATCGGACGTACGCTGGTCGAGAATGACAGCGACGTGGGAACCGCTTATAATCTTTCAAAGCAGATCCAGCTCACGCCGCTGAGCCAATGGAAACCCGGGCTGTAACACAGTCTCAGGCAGGCACACAGGCCTGCCCCTACAAGAGGGTGAAAGACCGTGCGAATCATTATCCAAAATACTTCAAAAGCGCCCATCTATGAACAGATCGAGGAGCAAATCAAGGAGGCGATCCTTTGTGACGACTTGAAAGAAGGAGACCTGCTTCCTTCGATCCGGCAGCTTGCGAAGGATTTGAAAATCAGCGTCATCACGACCACCCGCGCCTATGCCGAGCTGGAGCAGGAAGGCTATATCACCATCCAACAAGGCCGAGGCTGCTTCGTCTTGCCGAAAAACAGCCAGCTTGTGCGCGAACAGCTCCTGCGTAAGATCGAAGATAGTTTTTCGACAGCCGTCAGCGCCGCCAGAGTGGCTAAATTATCGCGCGAGGATTTAATCAGAAATTCTGGACTTCACCATCGCGGAGAATGTGGATGAGTAACGCCGTTGAAGTCAGAAATCTTCGCAAGGAATACAAGGATTTTATCCTGAAGGATATATCCTTTTCTTTACCCACTGGCTACATTATGGGTTTCGTGGGCCAAAACGGCGCCGGCAAAACCACCACCATCCGGCTGATGCTGAATATGGCCAACCGGGATAGTGGCGAGATTAAATTGTTGGGCATGGACAACCTGCGGGACGAGCAGAACATCAAGCAAGAAGTTGGCGTGGTTCTGGATGAAAATTTTTTCGTCAATAATTGGACCGTGCGCGCAGTCGAGCAGGTTCTAAAACCCTTCTACGACCACTGGAACAGCGCGTTATTCAGCCAATACGCACAGCAATTCCGCCTGCCCTTGGATAAGAAAGTCAAAGACCTCTCCCGCGGGATGAGGTTGAAGCTCATGCTCGCCGTGGCGATGTCGCACGAGGCGAAGCTGCTGATCCTGGACGAGCCGACCACGGGCTCGATCCCGTGGCCCGTGACGAGCTTCTGCAAATATTAAGTGACTACATCGACGAAGAGAAAAGCATTCTCCTTTCGACGCACAACACGATCGACGTGGAACGGATTGCGGATTACATCACCGTGATCGACAATGGAAATATTTTTTACTCCGGGACAAAAGATGACCTGATTGATAGCTACCGGGTCGTCAAGGGCGGGCTCAACGATCTATCGGATCCATTCAGGGAGAAGATCATCGGTCTCACAAAAAATAACACCGGTTTTTCCGGGCTTATCCGGACCTCGGAAGGAAAATATTTACCCGAAGAGATCGTTACCGCGCCCCCCTCGATCGATGAAATTCTGGTGGCGATCAGTAAGCGAGAAAGCAAGTATGGCTAACAGTTTAAAATCGGTCAGGCTGGATCACGCTGTGCTCAAGGCGTACTATGCGATCTTTATGGGGGTGTACGTGTTTGCCACGATCATCGCCATCGTTTTCAAAACGCCGTTAATCACCATTCCAGTGGTTACGGTCGTTGCAGCGCCTTTCATCAGTGTGTATTTTCTGATCTACGAAAGAAACAACCTCAGCAAGCTGTATGGAATCTTACCGTTGAGGAGATCGGAGGTCGTGATCGGCAGATATACCTACGCCGTGCTTTTCGGCCTGCTTAACGAGGTTTTTTCAGGCATCCTTGCAACCATCCTTGCGCAGATCCTCCACGTCGGAATCAACTACCTGGAATTTTTAATCATCTTTTCTGCTGGTTTCCTTTACGTCTGCCTGTATATTTCAATCCAATTGCCGCTCTATTTTCGCTTCCATTTTTCAAACGTTTATATTTTTTCGAATTTGCCCATTTATCTGGTGGCTGTGTCTCTGGTGTATTTATTTAAGCGGACCGGTTTTCTGCATCCACTGAACCAGGTGATTCAATATTTCTCCTCCAATCAAACGATGATCTGGGTGATCACCGGCATTGGGTTGGGATTGCTTCTGCTGCTGATCTCCTGTTCCCTGTCCTGCTGGATCCACCAGAAAAACGAGCTGTGAATCAGCCGCTTGATGGCTTACCTGATCTACTGCCCGTGTTGTCGGGGATCCGGTCTGGTTCGTACCATCAGGTCTATTACTTTTCGGCCATACCGGGAGGCCAAAAGTGTGCCGGGCTGGGTCAGCTCACGGCGGGTCGCCACTGCAAGCAGGAAGAAGCGGGCAGCGATGGCCCAAATAAGAAACTCTCATCCGCTCCCTTATGGTTGGGGGCGGATGAGAGGAGCAGAACGAACAGGGGTGCCTGCCAGGCGGCCAACACCCAGCGATGGCCGATGCCAGGACCAAACGGCGCCACTTTTGACTTTGCAGACACGCCCTGGTCAATCCGGTGTTGAAACCAACCAGGTAGCTCCCATTCTGCGATCAGTTTAGGCGGCGGGCAGCATGTTCAACACGACCGCCGGCAGCAAACCGCCGCTGCGGTAATACTTCAATTCGATGGCCGTATCCAGGCGCGCGGTTACCCGGAAGGAAAGGCGGCTGCCATCCTCCCTCACGGCCTGCACGGTCAATTCGCGGTCGGGCTCGTTCAGGTCGTTGAGGCCCTGGATGGAGAAGACTTCGTGGCCGGTCAGGCCCAGGCTCTTGACACCCTCGCCGGGCTCGAATTGCAAGGGCAGCACGCCCATGCCGACCAGATTCGAGCGGTGGATGCGCTCGTAAGATTCGGCGACCACCGCGCGCACGCCCAGCAGCAGGGTGCCTTTGGCGGCCCAATCGCGGCTGGAGCCGGTGCCGTATTCCTTGCCGGCCAGCACCACCAGGGGAATTCCTTCCGCCTTGTATTGCATGGCCGCGTCGTAGATGCTCATCTGCTCGCCGTCCGGGAGGTGCAGGGTAAAGCTGCCTTCCACGCCCGGCAGCATCTGGTTCTTGAGGCGGATGTTGCCAAACGTGCCGCGGGTCAGCACGCGGTCGTTGCCGCGCCGCGAGCCGAAGGAATTGAAGTCGCGCACCGCGACGCCGTGCTCGAGCAAGTATTTCCCGGCGGCGCCGTTGACGGGGATGGCCCCCGCCGGAGAGATATGGTCGGTAGTGATCGAATCGCCAAACACGGCCAGGGCGCGCGCGTCCCGCACGTCGTCGATCTTGCTCAGGTCGGGGGTCAGGCCCTCGAAGAAGGGCGGTTCTTGGAGGTAAGTGGATTCCGGACGCCAGTCGTAGAGCTGGCTATCATCCCCTTCGATCTTGTTCCAGACCTCATTGCCGCTAAAGACGCCGGCGTAATTCTGCTCGAACATCTCCGGGCGGACGCTGCGCTGGACGGTCTGCATGATCTCCTGAGACGAAGGCCAGATATCGCGCAGGTAGACGGGCTGGCCGTCTTTGCCCACACCGAGCGGATCGCGGGTCAGATCGACCTCCAGGCTGCCGGCCAGGGCATAGGCCACCACCAGCGGCGGCGAAGCCAGGTAGTTGGCCTGCGTGTAAGGGTTGATGCGCCCCTCGAAATTGCGGTTGCCCGACAGCACCGCGGCGGCCACCAGGCTGGCGGAATTGATGGCCTGGACTACCTCCTGCGGAAGCGGGCCGGAATTGCCGATGCAGGTGGTGCAGCCGTAGCCCACCAGATCGAAGCCCAGCTCGGAAAGCGGCTCCATCAGACCGGCCCTTTCCAGGTAATCGGTGACCACGCGCGAGCCGGGCGCCAGGCTGGTCTTGACGTAGGCGGGCACCTTCAGCCCCTTTTCGACTGCCTTTTTGGCAACCAGCCCCGCCCCGATCATCACCGACGGATTGGAGGTGTTGGTGCAAGAGGTGATGGCCGCGATGACCACCGCCCCATGCCCCATCTCGACGCTGCTGCCGTTCTTTCTCAAGACGGCTTTGCGCTCCAGATCTTCAGGCGTCAGGGCAAAGCCGCCCTTGCTCTTAGGGTCGGTCAGCGCCTGGCGGAAAGCAACCCTGGCCTCGCGCAACGCGATCCGGTCTTGCGGACGCTTGGGGCCGGCCAGGCTGGGCTCCACTGCGCCGAGATCCAGGGTCAGTGTGTCGGTAAATTCCGGGTCGGGAGTTTCATCCGTGCGGAACAGGCCCTGCGCCTTGCATGTAGGCTTCCACCAGCTCGATCAGCTCCTTCGAGCGCCCGGTCAGGCGCAGGTAATCCAGGGTTGAAGCTGTCCACCGGGAAATAGGTGATGGTGGCGCCGTTCTCCGGGGACATATTGGCGATCATGGCGCGGTCGGCCAGGGACATGGAAGAAAGACCCGGCCCGTAGAACTCCACGAACTTTTCCACCACGCCCTTCTTGCGCAGCATCTGGGTAATGGTCAGGGTCAGGTCGGTGGGCGGTCACGCCTTCACCAAGCTTGCCGGACAGCTTGAAGCCAATCACGTCCGGCGTGACCATCTCGATGGGCTGGCCCAGCATGGCCGCCACCGCCTCGATCCCGCCCACGCCCCAGCCGACCACCCCCAAGCCGTTGATCATGGTGGTGTGCGAATCGGTGCCGACCAGCGTGTCCGGGAAAGCCACTACCGCCCCATCCTCTTCCTGGGTCAGCACGACTTTGGCGAGGTATTCCAGGTTGACCTGGTGCACGATGCCCGTGGAAGGCGGCACGACGCGGAAATTGTCGAAAGCATTCTGCGCCCAGTGCAAAAACTCGTAGCGCTCGCGGTTGCGCTCGAACTCGATCTCGGCGTTGCGCTTGAGCGCCTCCGGGGAGGCGAAATAATCCACCTGGACGGAGTGGTCGATCACCAGATCCACCGGCACGGTCGGGTTGATTTGCGCCGGGTCGCCGCCCAGGCGCAGCATGGCCGAGCGCATGGCCGCCAGGTCGTTGATCACCGGCACGCCGGTAAAATCCTGCATGACCACCCGGCCGGGGAAGAAAGGCATCACCGGGCGGGAAGAGGCGTGAGGCTCCCAGGCGGCCAGGTTGAGCACGTCCTGCCCGGTCACCTCGACGCCGTTCAGCTTGCGCAGCACGGCTTCCAACATGATGCGAATGGAAAACGGCAGGCGCGCCAGCCGGGTGTGGCCGGCGGCTTCCAGGCGATCCAGGCGGTAAATGACGTACGTCCCCGCACTGGTTTTCAATTCATCGCGCACGTGAAAAACATCCTGATTCATGAATAGATCCTCCAAACTAAAGGCTCGGCGAACGGCGCCTAATCCCCCATGTGCCGGATGATGGCTTCGCCGAACTCCGAAGTCTTCAACAAGGTGGCGCCTTCCATCAGGCGGAACAAGTCGTTGGTCACGGTGCGGGCATTGATGGCGCCTTCGATGCCCTTTTCGATCAGGCCGGCGGCCTCCTGCCACCCCAAATAGTGGAACATCATCTGCCCGGAAAGGATCAGCGAGCTGGGATTGGCTTTATCCAGGTTGGTGTAGATCGGCGCGGTGCCATGCGTAGCCTCGAAGACGGCGACGCCGGTTTCGTAATTGATGTTCCCACCGGGGGCCATGCCGACCCCGCCCACCTGGGCGGCCAGGGCGTCCGAGAGGTAATCCCCGTTCAGGTTCATGGTGGCGATGATCTCGAAATCGCGCGGGCGGGTGACCACTTTCTCGAAGACGATGTCGGCAATCATATCCCGCACCATGACCTTGCCGGCCTGCTTGGCCTGTTCCTGTTCGGCGTTGGCGGCCTCTTCGCCCGAGGCGTTCCTGGTGCGCTCCCACTGCCGGTTGGTATAGATCTTGTCCCCAAATTCCCGCTCCGCCAGATCGTAGCCCCAGGCGCGGAAGGCGCCCTCGGTATATTTCATGATATTGCCCTTGTGCATGAGGGTGACAAAATGGCGGTGGTTGTCCAACGCCCAGCGGATGGCGGCGCGCACCAGCCGCTCGGTGCCCTCCCGGGAGACCGGCTTGATGCCGATGCCGGAGGTCTCCGGGAAGCGGATGTTGGCGTATGCCTCCGGGAAGTTTTCTTTCAGCATCTGCATGAAGCGCTGGTTCTCGGGCGTGCCGGCTTCGAACTCGATTCCGGTATACAGGTCCTCCGTGTTCTCGCGGAAGACGATCATGTTCATCAATTCAGGGTGCTTGACGGGAGAAGGCAGCCCCTGAAACCAACGGATGGGCCGCTGGCAGACGAACAGATCCAGATCCTTGCGCAGCGCCACGTTGAGCGAGCGGATGCCGCCCCCCACGGGGGTGGTCAGCGGCCCTTTGATGCCAACGATGAATTCTTTGAAAGCCCGGATGGTCTCATCGGGCAGCCAGGAGCCAAAATTATCGAAAGCCTTCTGGCCCGCGTAGACTTCCATCCACTCCACCTTGCGTTTTCCGCCATACGCTTTGTGTACGGCTGCATCGAATACCCGACGAGAAGCCCGCCAGATGTCTGCGCCGATCCCGTCCCCTTCGATGAAGGGCAAGATCGGCTGGTCGGGAACGCTCAGCCGCCCGCCTTGCATCGAGACCTTTTCGCCTGCTTGAGGAACACTGATGATCTTGTACGACATATCCCTGATCCATCCTTTTCATTAATGGTGACAAAAAAGAGCATGATTATTGTATACCCAAATGAGATTCAAATTCCCCTTGGGACTTGACATATCTTATCACAAAGTTTATAATATTTCAATATACGGGACGATGTCCCATTAAACGGGACATCTGGGGATCTCAGGAGCAGAACCAACCATGCCGGCCGATAAAATCCAGACGCTCACCCGCGCCATTGCCCTCTTAGATTGCTTTACCATGGATCGCCCCGAGCTGGGGGTGCGGGAAGCGGCGCGCCTGGTCAACCTCTCCACCAGCGCCACGGGGCGCATGCTTTCTGCGCTCAGAGAGCTGGGCATCCTCAATCAAAATTCCGCCACGCGCACCTATTCCATGGGCTCCAAAGTGCTGACCTGGGCAGGAGTGTACACGTCGAATCTGGACGTGCGCAACCTGGCGCTGCCCGCCCTGCAAGAGCTTCACAGCCGAACCAGTGAAACCATCAGCCTGTACATCCTGGAAAACAACGAACGGCTGTGCGTCGAGCGCCTGGAAAGCCCCCAGAACGTGCGCATCGTGGCCCGCGTGGGCCGCCGGCTGCCGCTCTACGCCGGCTCGGCGGGGAAAGCCATGCTGGCCTTCTTACCCCTCGCGCAACGCGAGGAGTATTTGCGCAACATCCCTCTGACCCCCCTGACTTCACAAACCATGGTGGATCCGGACAGCCTGCGCCAGGAGCTGGAAAAAATCCGCGAACAGGGCTACGCCGTCAGCCACGGCGAGTGGATCCTCGAAGCAGCCGGCGTCGCCATTCCGATCTTCGACCAGAAGGGCGAAGTGCTGGCGGCTATCTCGATCTCCGGCCCCGACCAACGTTTTACCGAAGAGAAAGTGGCCCAATACGTCCCGGAATTGACGCGCGTGGCGGCGCAGATTTCCCGAGAGCTGGGCTACCAGCCCAAGCCATAAAGCCGGTCTGAACAGCGAAGGACGAAGCCGGCTTTCAAGGGAAAGCCGGAGATTTATTTTTTTATATCCACGAGCGCCGGAGCACCCTGCCGGCCGCAAAGAAACGTGAAAGGCCCACCCTGGGTAGAAGCTGTACCAATCTGCAATGAGGAGAACGCACTATGGAACTCGAAGAAAGACTTGCTCTACGCCTACAACAGGCAGCCGCCCCGATCGATGCGGGGGAATCTATCCTGGTTCAACGCATCGCACAGCAGCTCCCGGCCTGGCGAGAGCGGGTCAAGAAGCTGGTGGGCGAGCACGGCGCATTCAAAGTATGCGACGTGACCGTCGAGCAGATTTACGGCGGGATCCGTGGTGTGCAAATCCAGGTAAGCGATATCTCCTACGTGGACCCCATGGAAGGCATCCGCTTGCGCGGGTACACCGTCCCCGAGCTGCTGGAAAAATTGCCCAAAGCGCCCGGCTCCGAGTTCCCGTTGACGGGTGGGCTGTATTACCTGCTGCTGGTAGACGAGCTGCCCACTCTGGAAGAGGCCCTCTCCATCGAAGATGAATGGAAGAAGCGCTGCGAGCTCCCCGGTTACGTATTCGACTTGCTGAAGACCCTGCCCGCCGGGGCCCACCCCATGACCATGTTTTCCACGGCCATCCTCAGCTTGCAGACCGAATCCGTGTTCGCCAAGCTTTACGAGAGAGGCGCGCTTCGGAAAGCTGATTATTGGGAGGCTTATCTGGAAGACAGCCTGAACCTGACCGCCAAGCTGCCCGTTTTGGCCGCCTACATCTACAACATGAAATATCGCGGCGGGGAGTACCTCCCTCCCGATCCCAGCCTGGATTGGAGCGCCAATTTCGCCCAAATGATCGGCAAGGGAGCGGACGCAGAATACCAGGACCTCTCGCGCCTGTTCTTCTTCCTGCACTCCGACCACGAAGGCGCCAACGTCAGCGCGCACGCTTCGGCCCTGGTCGCCTCGGCGCTCTCGGACGTCTATCTGGCCAGCTCGGCCGCCATGGACGGCCTGGCCGGTCCGCTGCACGGACTGGCCAACCAGGAATGCCTGCGCTGGCTGCTGAAGGTGCGTGAGCATTTCGAACTCGTTCCCCACCGCCGAGCAGATCGAGCAGTTCGCCTGGGAGACGCTCAACTCCGGCCAGGTCATTCCCGGTTACGGGCACGCCGTCCTGCGCACTACCGACCCGCGCTTCACGGCCCAGCTCGAATTCGGCAAGAAATACATGCCGGACGACGAGATCTACCGCCTGGTCAGCCTGATCTACACGGTGCTGCCGAACGTGCTGAAACAATATGGCAAGGTGAAGAATCCCTGGCCGAATGTGGACGCCATCAACGGCACCATGCAGTACCATTACGGCGTCACACAGACGGAGTTCTACACCATCCTGTTTGGCATGAGCCGTATCCTGGGCCTGACCGCCCACGCAGTCTGGTCGCGCGCGCTGGGCAAGCCCATCGAGCGTCCCAAATCATTGACCACCCAAATGCTCGAGGAGATGATTACGAATTAAGGTAAAATAGCCTGCATCTATGGCTGATCATCGTATCGTAATCAAGCTGGGAACCTCCACGCTGACGGCCGGCTCGCCTAACCTCTCCAGGCCGCACATTCTGGAGCTGGTGCGCCAGGTGGCCCGGCTGCATTCAGCCGGGAGCCAGGTGATCCTGGTTTCTTCGGGCGCGGTAGCTGCCGGGAAAGAGGCGCTCAGCTTCCCGGAGCTGCCGGCTTTCATCCCCGCCAAGCAGATGCTGGCGGCCGTGGGCCAGCCGCGCCTGATGAACCTGTACGACCAGTTCTTCCAGATCTACAGCATCACGGTTGCCCAGGTGCTGCTCACCCGCGCCGACCTGTCCAATCGCCACCGCTATCTCAATGCGCGCAACACCCTGGAGGCCCTGCTGGCCCACGGGGTGGTGCCGGTCATCAACGAAAACGATACGGTCGCCGCGGACGAGATTCGCATCGGCGACAACGATAACCTTTCAGCCCTGGTGGCCAACCTGGTGGAAGCCGACCTGCTGGTCTTGCTCACCGATCAGGAGGGCCTGTTCACCAGCGACCCGCGCCGCGATCCCCAGGCCCGCCTGATCCACGAGGTAACTACCCGCCAGATTCCCGAAGAGGTGTGGCAGGCCGCTGGCGGCACCAGCAGCGGCCTGGGAACCGGCGGCATGTTCACCAAACTGAGCGCCGCCGACCTGGCGCGCCGTTCGGGCACCACCGTGGTGATCGCGCGCGGCAGCGACCCGGACGTGCTCCTGCACGTGGCGCACGGCGAAGCGGCGGGCACGCGCCTGATGCCGGTGGTTTCCTCCCTGGAAAGCCGCAAGCGCTACCTGCTGGCCGGCCGGCGCACCTCGGGCAACTTGAAAGTGGACGAAGGCGCCGCCCGCGCGCTTCTACAAGGCGGCAGCCTGCTGCCGGTGGGCGTGCGGGCCGTCGAAGGCCGCTTCGACCGGGGCGACACGGTGCGCGTGATCTCCGAAGCCGGAAAAGAGCTGGCCCTGGGCCTGGTCAATTACGCAGCGGAGGATCTCAGCCAACTGTGCGGCCATAAATCCGGAGAGATCGAGGCCATCCTGGGGTACACTTACGGCGACGAGGCCATCCATCACAACAACATGCTGCTCCTGTAAGCCGATCGGAAAAGGAGTTCGAAAAATGTTAGAAGAAATGGGCAAAAAGGCGCGCCGGGCTTCTCGCCTGCTGGCCCGCGCCGGCACAGAACAAAGGAACGCGGCGCTATTAAAAATGGCCGACGGATTGTGGGCCAGGCGCGAGGCCATCCTGGAGGCCAATCGCCAGGACGTGGAAGCGGCTACCCAGGCGGGCCTTTCTCCGGCTCTGCTGGACCGCCTGACGTTAAACGAAAACCGCCTTTCAGGCATGATCCAGGACCTGGGCGACGTGGCCGGCCTGCCCGACCCGGTGGGAGAGACCTTCGACCAGCAAACGCTGCCCAACGGCCTGCGCGTGCACAAGCAGCGCGTGCCCCTGGGGGTGCTGGCGGTGATCTACGAGGCGCGCCCCAACGTCACCCTGGACGTGGCCGAGCTGGCCATCAAGGCCGGCGACTGTGTGCTGCTGCGCGGCGGCAAAGAGACCATCCAATCCAACCGGGCGCTGGTGGGCGTCGTGCGCAGCGCGCTGGCCGCAAGCGGGCTGCCTGAAGACGCCGTGCAATTCATCGACGACCCCAACCGCGAGCTGGTCTTGGAGCTGCTCAAGCTGCACGCTTACGTGGACATGGTCATCCCGCGCGGAGGCGCGGCCCTGCACGCTTTCTGCCGGGAGAACAGCACCATCCCGGTCATCACGGGCGGCATCGGCATCTGCCACCTGTTCGTGGACGAATCCGCCGACCTGGGAGCCGCGCTCAAGGTGATCCGCAACGCCAAGATCCAGCGGCCCTCGGTGTGCAATGCCCTGGACACCGTCCTGGTGCACCGCAAGGTGGCAGCCGGCATCCTCCCGCAACTGGTCGAAGCCCTCTCCGCCGACGGCGTCACTTTCCGCGCGCACGAGTCCGCCCGGCAATACCTGCCTTCCTCCGAGGTCGTCCGGCCCGCCGGGCCGCAAGATTTCGACACCGAATGGCTCTCGCTCGTGCTGGGCCTCAAAGTGGTAGACAGCCTCGACGAGGCCATCGATCACATCGCCCTGCACAGCACCGGCCACTCCGACGGCATCCTGACTCAGGAGAGCGCCAACGCCCAGAGGTTCGTGGCCGAGGTCGACTCGGCGGCCGTTTACGTGAACGCCAGCACGCGCTTCACCGACGGCGGCCAATTGGGCCTGGGAGCGGAGGTAGCCATCTCCACCCAACGGCTGCACGCCCGCGGCCCCATGGGTCTGCGCGAGCTGACCACCTACAAATGGGTCATCCAGGGGGATTACACTGTCCGTCCGTAGGCTTTTCAGTGTGCACGCAAAAGTTGTCAGCCGTTTTCAGGCGATTGAAATCGCTGCAACGAAGTACACGAAGTCGGCCTTCGCCGACTGGTTTTTAGCCAGCGCAGGCTGGCTTCGTGCAGTCTGTAGGTGCAGTTTCCAACTGCCTGACAACTCGTGCGTGCACACGCTTTTCAGTGCATTTTCCAAACTGGCAAGAGTAAGGATATAATGGGAGCTTGATCGAGCTTCCATTATTTTATTCTTCCTGAGGTTCGTTACGGGAATCAAGGAGCACTTCATGCCGGGAGTAGTAGAGAAATTTCTTCGTTACGTTGAAATCGACACCCAATCAGACCTTGACTTGCCGAGTTGTCCCAGCACGCAAAAACAGCTCGACCTGGCCCGCTTGCTCTTCGCGGAGCTGCAAGCGCTGGGCTTGAAAGGCGTTTCCTTAGACGAAAATGGCTACGTGATGGCCAGCCTGCCGGCCAACGTCGAGAAGGACGTGCCGGTGGTCGGCTTTTTGGCGCACGTGGATACCAGTCCGGAGATGTCCGGCGCCAACGTCCATCCCCACTTCGTGGAGAACTACGACGGCAAAGACATCCTGCTCGACCCTGACAAGGAAGTGGCCCTCAGCCCGGAAAATTTTCCCGACCTGCTCAAATACGTCGGGCAGACCCTGATCACCACGGATGGCACCACCCTGCTGGGGGCGGACGACAAAGCCGGTGTGGCAGAGATCATGGCCGCAGTGGAAACCCTGGCCACCCATCCCGAGATCAAGCACGGCGCCGTCAAGGTCGCCTTTACGCCGGATGAAGAGATCGGCCGTGGGCCAGACCTGTTCGACGTGAAAAAGTTCGGGGCAGAGTTTGCCTATACCATCGACGGCGGGGAGATCGGCGAGCTACAATACGAGAACTTCAACGCTTGCCGGGCCGAGGTTACCATCCAGGGCAGAGGCGTCCACCCGGGGGAAGCCAAGGACAAGATGGTCAGCGCGCTCCTGATCGGCATGGAATTGAACGAGATGCTGCCGGTGAACGAGCGCCCGGCCTATACAGCCGGTTACGAGGGCTTCTACCACCTGGAACGCTTCGAAGGAAAGGTGGAAGAAGCCAAAATAGTTTACATCCTGCGCGACCACGACCGGCAAAAGTTCGAGGCCAAGAAATCCCTCTTGCAGAGCGCAGCAGCCTACCTGAACGAGAAGCATGGGGCGGGCCGGGTTAGCCTGAAATTGACCGACCAATACTACAATATGAAAGAGAAGATCCTACCGGTCTGGCACGTGATCGAAGTCGCCGAAAAAGCCTTGCGCGCCGCCGGGGTAGAGCCGCTGGTGATCCCCATCCGAGGCGGGACGGACGGGTCTCAGCTTTCTTACAAGGGCTTGCCGACACCCAATATTTTCGCCGGTGGGCACAACTTCCATGGAAAATACGAATACATCCCGGTGGCGTCCATGGAAAAGGCGGTGGAAGTCATTCTCAACATCGTGCGCCTGCTGGCCGAGTGAGCCGCGGGCAGGGAGCCTGCCTTCCAGATAGCAAAAATCGCCGCGCGTGCGGCGATTTTTTGTGCCCCCAGCCAGATTCGAACTGGCGTCTTAACCTTGAAAGGGTTGCGTCCTGGTCCCCTAGACGATGGGGGCAACGGGGAGGATTTTACCATCTGGGGAGCCTCCGGTCAAGCATTCTGCTGCTCAATTTGCGCAGTTGCCGCCTTCTTCTCCGCCTCCAGGGCCTTGCGCGCCCGCTTATACTCGGCCTCGAGCTTGTGCAAAGCTTCCTGGGCGCCGTCCAGCCCGCCGTTCCTTCCCATCTTCTCCAGCTCCGAGGCGGCGGCGGCCAGCTTGCGCGCGCCCAGGTTCCCGCTGGCGCCCTTTAAGGTATGGGCGGCTTTTTGCAGCCCGCCGCTATCCCCGGCCGCGACCGCCGCTTTGATCGTCTTCATCAAGCCGGCCGAATCTTTGAGATACTGGTCGATCAGCCCGCCCAGGAAATCCGGCTCGCCGGGCAATTGCAGCTCGCGCAGCTCTTCTACGATTTTCCTATCCAATACGTCGGCGCCGTCTGCGCTCGCGCTCTGTGGCCCCTGGGGAGCGCCGGATTGGCCTTCGCCTCGCGCGGGAGCCGGTTGCCACCAGCGCGCGATCACCTGCAACAGGCTATCCAGGTTGACCGGCTTGCTAATGTAATCGTCCATGCCGGCGGCGATGCACTCGTTGCGGTCGCCTTGCATGGCGTTGGCAGTCATGGCGATCACCGGGACGTGGTGGCCGGTGGTCAGCTCCGCCTTGCGGATCAGGCGCGTGGCGGCAAAACCGTCCATTTCCGGCATCTGGCAATCCATCAACGCCAGGCCGTATTCATGCGGCGACTGCAAAAGCGCTTCCGCCGCCTGGCGGCCATTGCTAACCACCTCGACCCGGTATCCCAGCTTCTGAAGCTGGACGGTAGCGAGCTTTTGATTGGCCGGGTTGTCCTCAGCCAGCAAAATAGCCCTGGTGGTATCCAGAGTCTCTTGCTGAGTTGCGGAGAGGACCACAGGCTCAGGCTGCTCCATGCGTACGGCTTTTCCGGCGACCAGATTGGCAATAGCGTCGAACAGTTGAGATTGTTTCACCGGCTTGGTCAGGTAAGCGGAATAGCCCGCCCGGAGCGCTTTCTCGCCTTCCCCACGCTCGTCGTAGGCAGTCAGCAGGATCAGGTGCGTCGCATCGAAGGCCGCATCTTTCCGAATGGCCCGGGCCAGCGATAGGCCATCCATTCCCGGCATTACCTGGTCGGCCAGCAGCACCTGATAGGGATCGCCCTTCGCCGCGGCCTGGCCTAAGAGATGTAACCCTTGCGCGCCGTCGGAGGCCTGGTCGTTGCGCATCCCCCAAAAGGTCAGGTATTGGCCGAGGATGTCGCGATGGGTGGGGTTGTCATCCACGATGAGCACCCGCAGGTTGCCCGGCTCCGGCGGCTTTTCAGGGGCAGCCGCTCCGTTGCGCACCAGGCGGGCGGTAAACCAGAACGTCGAGCCTTGCCCTTCCGTGCTCTCCACCCCAATTTCGCCGTCCATCAGCTCGACCAGGTGCTTGGAAATGGCCAGGCCCAGGCCGGTGCCGCCATATTTGCGGGTCGTGCTACCATCCGCCTGGGTGAAAGGCTGGAACAGGCGCTTGCGGGCCAGCTCGGACAGGCCAATACCCGTGTCCCTGACCTGGAAACGCACAACGACATTCTCGCCAGTCTCTTCTTTCAGCTCGACGCGGACGACGATCTCCCCTTTCTCGGTGAACTTGACCGCATTGCTGAGCAGGTTAAACAAGACCTGCCTCAGGCGGGTCGGGTCGCCGTACAGCCTGGCGGGCATCTCGGGATCCACAAAGACCATCAAGGCCAGGTGCTTCTCGCGCGCCTTGGAGGCAAACAGATCGGCCGACCCCTCGACGACCGAACGCATATCGAACTCGATGGTCTCGAGGGTCAGCTTACCGGCCTCGACCTTGGAAAAATCGAGGATATCGTTGATCAACGCGAGCAATACCTGGGCCGAATCGCGCACGACGTTGGCGTATTCCTGCTGCTCAGAGGTAAGGCCCGTATCCAATAGCAGCTCATTCATGCCAATGACCGCATTCATCGGCGTGCGGATCTCATGGCTCATGGTCGCCAGGAATTCAGATTTCAAGCGGGAGGCTTCCAGGGCCTGGTCGCGCGCGCTGGCGAGGGCCTTATTCTTCTTCACGATCTCGGTAGCATAATTCTGCAACTGGCGCATGTATTGGTCGCGTTCCACTTCGCCGCCCACCCACTGCGCCATCAAGCGCAGGAACTCGCGGTCGGCGACCGTGAAGGGTCGCGGATAAGGCTCGTGGCTGGAGAAGCTGAGCGTCCCGTAGACCTTGCCGGCCACGACCACCGGCGTACCCAGGTAGGTCTGAACGTGATCTACCCGGCAGGAAGGATGATCCGCCCAGGCGTCTTCGGCGCCGGCGTGAGCGATCATCACGGGTTGGCCGGCCTGGAGCGTCTCGCGGGTGAACAGGCTATCCAAATTGAGCAGCGCCCCAGCGGCCAAATGCGCCTCCGGGGACTGGGCTTCCAGAATCTTGCAGACCTCGTCGCTGGATTGCGCCAGGACGCCGGTTTCCAGGTCATAATGCTGGCAGCCCAAGGCCAATAACGCGCGCACCTTGTCGGCAAAGCTCAATTGCTGGGACGAGGCGATATTATACAGACCCCGGATGGATTCTTCACTCTTGCGCAGAGCGCGCTCGGCCTCTTTACGCACGGTGATATCGGCCAGGGTGCCGGAAGTACCCAATAGCCGCCCCTCGGCGTCGCTCATGCGGCGGGCAAAGACTTCTATCCAGCGGTAGCCGCCCTGGGTAGTCAGGTAGCGCGCTTCGTATTGGCTGAATTCCGCTTCTCCCTCGATCAGCGACTTGAATTCCGCCAGGGTGAATGAGCGATCCTCCGGGTGCACGAAATCAGAGAAATCGATGCCGATGCTTTCTTCGAGGGTGAAACCGGTGATCTCCGTCCAGGCCTGGTTCAGGAAGGCCCACCGGCCGGTCACCCCGGTCTGGAAAATGACTTCTTTGACGTTATCCACCACCGAGCGGTATTTGCCCTCGCTCTTGCGTAAGGCTTCTTCCGCGCGCTTGCGCTCGGTCAGGTCGGTGACCACGGCAATCACCCCGCTCACGCGCACGTCGCGCCAGCGCGGCACTCCGGACACGAGGACGTAAATGGGGCTGCCGTCGGCGCGCTTGAGGCGCATTTCCACGTTGGTCAGCTTGCCGGAAAGCCAGTCGGCCAGGGCCTTTTCCACCAGGTCGTGCTCCTCCGGCAAAGAAACGTCCCGCAAGGTGCAGCCCAACAGCATTTCAGGGGTGAAACCGAGCATGCGCGCAAAGGCAGGATTGACGAAATCGAAATGGCCTTCCCCATCCCACACGGTGAGGCCCTGCCCCATGGCGGTCATCACCTGCAAAGCAAAGTCACGCTGGATCT
Source organism: uncultured Chloroflexia bacterium (assembly GCA_963702935.1). Taxonomy (GTDB): domain Bacteria; phylum Chloroflexota; class Anaerolineae; order Anaerolineales; family Anaerolineaceae; genus DAOTWA01. Next base: position 2,904,475 of record OY969772.1, on the reverse strand, counting down.
GCAATTCCTGTTCGGCCTGCTTGCGGTTGGTGATATCCATAGCCAGACCGATACTGCCAATGACCTTGCCCTCCGGGTCCAGGAAAGGCTCTACGTAGACTTGCAAGATGCGCTCACCTTGCTCGAGCTCATAGGAGACCCTTTCGCCGCTCAAGGCTTTACGCTGCTGCACCACCGGCAGGGCTTCCTCATCCTCCGAGCGGAAGAATTGGGTCACGGTGAGCTTCCTGGGAGTCTCGGGGGAAAGGTCGGCGCCGAGGGCGCCCGCGCCTAGGGAGGAGGTGATGTTGAGGTTGGTGTCCGTGGTCCACAAGAAGACGGGGAGCTGGTTCAGCATGAGCAGCAGGCGCGTCTGGCTCTCTTTCAGGGCAAGCCCGGCCTTTCTATTCTCCGCGGCAGCCAGGTCGCGTTCCTGGGCCATGGCAATTGCGGCAGCGGCAGCTTTGAGCAGCGCAGTCTCGGATGCGTCCCATTCCTGGGCTTCCACACAGTTATCGAAGCCGATGAAGCCAAAGAAGCTGCCCGCCACGATGAGCGGGATGACCAGCACCGATTTAATCTCTTGCGGTTCCAGCAGCGCACGGATGGGGGCCGCAAAACCACGCGTATCCCCGGAGATGATCTCCCCTTTTTCGAGCACCTCTTTCCAGCCCGGAAGGTTGGCGGCGTACGAAAGCTGCTGGAAAGCGGGGTTATCGCTCTCCGGGTGGACGCCCGGCGCCGTCCATTCGGCTTTTTGGCCGGCCAACAGCTCCCCTTCGCGTTCTCCACAATTCTCAAAGACGTGCACCCGGCTGGCGCCGGCTATCATGCCCAGGGGCTCGAGCACGTTGGCGTACAGGCTGTCGCCCGGCTGGACGGACAGCAACGCCTGCTGCACGTCCACCAGAGCGGCCAGGTAACGCTCGCGCTTTTCCAGAGCCTTTTCGACCTGGCGCCGCTCGACCAGCTTCTTCTGAAGCTCGGCGTAAAGCTGGGCGTTCTCCAGAGCCTGGCTGCACGCAGCCGCCACGTTCTCGGCCAGCTTGGTCTCCGCCGGAGTAAATTCCCTGGCCGAAGTCGCTTCCAGGCTCAAGGCGCCGGTGACTTTGCCCCGCACGATCAAAGGCACGATCAACATCGAGATCGTCCCCCTGCGGGCGGCTTCGCCCTGAAAATCCGGCAGGCGCTCGTCGATCTGGGCATTGGCGATGGCCATGGAATGCGCCTCCTCCAGCACCTGCCGGATGGCGGGGTTCTTGGCCAGCGGAAGACCGGTATCGAGGGCAGAAAGGCGTTCTACGTTACAAAATTCTGCGATCACGCACAGGTTGGCGCCGCCTTCATCCAATAACGCAGCGGTAGTGCGCGGGAGGTTAAAGGCCCGCGCCAGCTCTACACACACCGTGCGCAGGACCACGGCCGGCTCGAGCGCAGAGCTGACCGCCGCGATCACGCGGTTGAGCAGGATGGTCTCTCCCAGGTGCTGGCGGAGGCTGGCCTGCATTTGCTTCTGCTCGGTGACGTCGCGCACGAGAACGTAAAGGGCCTTCTCCTGGTGATAGGTAATGGGAGTAACGTTACATCTCCAGCTCCACAGGATTGCCGCCCGAGCCCAGGATGCTGTAATCGGCGGTCATCGGTTTGCCATCCTCGATGGCCTGTTTGAGTTTGGCTTTGAAGATTTCGGGACGGGGAATGAGGCTAACCAGGGTTAAGAACTCCACGTCCTCGGAGAAGACTTCGAACATCTTTTGGAAGGCGGAGTTCGCCTCCAGGATGCGCAAATTCTGCGCATCCACCACGGCCACCCCCTCTCGAACTTGCTCGATAGCGCTGCGATAACGCTCCTCGCTTTCGTGCTGCTGGCGGTGGGAAGATTGAATCTCCTCCAACATGCGCTCGATCGCGCCGGTAAGATGAGAAATCTCGTCCTTGCCGGCCACGTGCACGCGACCGGACAGCCCGATGGAAGCTCCCAGGCGGCTGACGGTTTCGTTCAGCCTGGCGATAGGATGGGCCACCCACCTTTCTGAAGCCAGCAGGCCGGCCAGGAGGAAGGCCAGGCCGAGGAGCATCAACACGCCCAAAAGGGAGTGCAAGCTGGCCTGGCTCTGCTGGTAGACGTCGCGGGGAGCCTGCATACGCAGGATGGCAGCCGGCTGGCCCACAAGGTCATCGAGAAGGGCGTATCCGCCCAAGGCAGTTGAGCTCAACGGCCAGACGACCGGCAGGCCGGGCGCCAGAGCCTGGGCGGCGCTCTTCACGTCCGCCGGGAGATCCCCGCTGAGGGGGAACAGGGCCAGGGTAAGCTGGGTAGATTGGCTCAGACGACCGAGGGCGGCAGCATCGATGGGCCGGCCCACCAGGACGATGCCACGGCTGGGGCCGCTTCCCCGGCCGGTCAGGATGGGGCCCACGCCGATCCACAAAGGGCCAGACGGGAGCATGACCAGGCCGCTGTGCGCCTGATCGGTTTTTTGGAGAGTGGAGAGATTCTCGCCCAGCCAGGTGGTAAAACCGGGCGGAAGAGACGTGCTGACGTCCAACTGCGCGTCGTAGGCGTTGGAATAGACGACCCTTCCCGCAGAGTCGACGAAAGCCACCAGGCTCAGATCGAGGCCCCGGAAGGTAGAGAGTCCCAGGTTCTTCTGGACGTAGGCGGGATCGCTGCTGCGGATGAAGTCGTAGGTATCGTCGCGCACCGACCAGCTCTCGGCGATGCGCCCCAGCTCGAGAGCGCCGTTCGAAAGCGCGGAGACGGCCCCCTCGACGTTCTGGCGGGCATCCGCTTGCTCGAGCCGAGCGTAGTCCTCCAATACGATGCGCGAGGAGGCAACGTAAAGCAAAGAGATCAGGGCAATTACCGTCACTCCGATGATTAATAGCGTTCTCATCCGAACGGTCATCGCATCATGCCTTGAAGAAGGAAGCGTTTGGTTTCAATGCATCTGGATGAAGGCATCCACATCCCCGGTGTACCTCTCCCCCACCTGTGAAAGCAGGTCTCCCCCTGCTGCAATGGCGAGCATCCGAGAGAATGGAGAAGACATCAAATTGCAGACCGCCTTTCATTAGTATCTTTTATTATAGTATAAAGCGGGCCGGGCAATCCTTCCATTTCCCTTACATCTATCCGGTTACAAGAAGCGGGCCAAAACGGCTAATCGACAGGCTGAACGATTTGCGGGTGGTCATTCGCCGGGCTATTTACCAGGGAAGAAATGGGCTGCATGGCCATCGCTGCGGACGGATAGGGTCTCAGCAACGCCTGAAGCTCCGAAGAGGGGGTGGAGGGGTCGAGCCATCGCCATAGTTTTTCCCCGTCCAAGATCACCGGCATACGATCGTGGATGCGGCCCACCAGCTCATTGGCCGCGCAGGTGATGATGGTGCAAGAGCGCAGCTCTTCGCCGGCGGGTGGACGCCAGGCTTCCCACAACCCGGCAAAGGCGAACGCCTTGCCCGAAGCCAGGTGGATGAAATACGGCTGCGACGCGCCGGCGCGTTTCTCCGCCGGCCGGTGCCATTCGAAGAAGCCGTTGGCCAGGATCAGGCACCGGCGGCGCGCGAAGGCCGTGCGGAAGGCCGGCTTGTCGGCCAGCGTCTCCGAGCGCGCGTTGATCATGCGGTTGCCGATGGCGGCGTCCTTGGCCCAGGAAGGAATCAGCCCCCAGCGGAAGAACTCGACCTGGCGCTGGCCGCCATCCGTGACGACCGCCACCGGCTGCGAAGGAGCGATGTTGTAACGCGCCTGGTATTCCGCCGGGATATCGCCCAGCTCCAGCTCCTCTTGAAGCAGGTCAGGCTCCAGAAATAAAGTGAATCTACCGCACATGTCTACCTCCTGCTGCTGCAAAGGATTTGCAGCGTACCCTAATTTTAACCGCGTTTTCGAAAGAACGTTCATCTGACGCAAAGCCTTGCGAAGGAGCCACGCAGGCGAGCGAGGCTTCGCGTGGCAAGCGACCTGGAAGACAAACCTTCGCAAGGCCGACGAAGAGGCGCGCGATGGTTCGCAGGAATGGGACGCGGAGGAGCCCTGAAGACGCTGAGAGGTGAGGATATCGATTATCCATTGCCGCCAGGACATAGATGGATATAATTGCACTATCTTACCCGAAGAGGTTGATCATGCCCACACCCCTGGTTGAATGTATCCCCAATTTTTCTGAAGCGCGCCGCCCCGAAGTCGTGCAAGCCATCTATCAGGCTATCGCCAGCGTGGCGAACGTGCACGTGCTCGACCGGCATTCTGACGAAGACCACAACCGCACCGTGATCACGTTCATCGGCTCGCCCGCGGCGGTAGAAGAAGCCGCTTTCCAGGCCATCGCCAAAGCTGCCGAGCTGATCGACCTCAACGTTCATCGCGGGGAGCACCCGCGCATCGGGGCGACCGACGTGGTGCCCTTCGTGCCCATCGCCGAAGTGAGTATGCAGGAATGCGTAGAGATCGCCCGCCGCCTGGGCCGCCGGGTAGGCGCCGAGCTGGAAATACCGGTTTACCTGTACGAAGAAGCCGCCACGCGCCCGGAAAGGCAGAATCTGGAGAATATCCGCCACGGGCAATACGAAGCGCTCAAAGAAGAGATCGGGAAGCTTCCCGAACGCACTCCGGATTTCGGCCCCAGCCGGGTGGGGCCCGCCGGGGCAACCGTCATCGGGGCCAGGCAGCCGCTGATCGCTTACAACATCTACCTGACCAGCGACGACGTCTCCATCGCCCAAAAGATCGCCAAGACGATTCGCAATTCGTCCGGCGGCCTGCGCTACGTAAAAGCCCTGGGGCTGCTGGTGGAGGGCCGCGCGCAGGTGTCCATGAACCTGACCAACTATCGCCAAACGCCGGTGGCGCGCACGGTGGAGATGGTGCGGCGCGAGGCCCAGCGCTACGGGGTGGGCATCCACCACTGTGAGCTGGTGGGCCTCATCCCGCAAGAGGCCCTGGTGGACGCCGCCCTGTGGTACATGCAGCTCGACGAATTCGAGCCGGACCAGGTGCTGGAAACGCGCCTGTACGAGGCGATGGCAGAACGCCCAGCGGAGGCAGCGCCGGCCAGCTTCGTCGACCAGTTGGCGGCGGGGACGCCCACCCCCGGAGGAGGGAGCGCCTCGGCCTATTCCGGCGCGATGGCCGCCGCGCTGGTGGCGATGGTAGCGCGCCTGACGGTGGGCAAGAAGAAATACGCGGGGGTGGAGCCGCAAATGTGGGAGGTCATCGACCAGGCCGAGGCCCTGCGCGCCCAATTCGACGAGGCCGTCCTGAAAGATTCGGCGGCCTTCGAGGCCCTGCTGGCGGCTTTCAAGCTGCCCAAGGAACCGCCGGAGCAGGCGCAGGCGCGCGCGGCGGCCATCGACCTGGCCACCTGGCACGCCGTCGAAGTCCCCTTGGGGGTGGCGCACAAAGCCGTCGAGACGCTGGAGCTGGCCGTGCAGGTGGCCAGGCTGGGCAATTTGAACGCCATCTCGGACGCGGGCAGCGGCGCGGGCCTTTGCCGGGCCGCGCTGACCGGCGCGTCCCTGAACGTGCGCATCAACGCCCTCAACCTCAAGGGGTATGAAGGCGTCGAGGCGGCGCTGGCGGAGATCAAGGCGTTGGAGGGAAGAGCGGCGGCGCTGGAGAGCGAGCTGAGCCAGGCGCTCAAGGAGCGCGGAGGGCTGTAAGTGCAATCCCCCCTGGCCCCCCTTAGGAAGGGGGGAAGCGGCGGTCGCCCCTGCTGCTTGGGAAGAGGGAAGGCGATCCCCCTGGCCTCACCCGGGGTAGAGGGAACGACTTGGGGGAAGGGCAATCCCCCCCTTGAAACTGCTCAAAAAGTCGTAGGGCGGCTTTCTAAGCCGCCACATATAGCGGAGCGGCGGGTATGGATACCCGCCCTACATGTGGTGATCAAAAGAGATAGTGTTGTTCTTTTTAAGCAGTCTCCCCTTAGAAAGGGGGGTGAAAGCAGTACCAGTCTATCGAGAAGGTTCATGAGAGGCCTATATTCTTAGTTGGAGGATGGCAATGGGATTAAAACCCGGACCACTGGATTCGCAAGATGGCGTTGGAACAGCACATGATCGAACCTTTTGCCGAGGGGCTGGTAAGGCCGGGCATCGTCTCTTACGGCGTCTCCTCATACGGTTACGATATCCGCGTCGCCGACGAGTATAAAATCTTTACCAACGTGTATTCGGCGGTAGTGGACCCCAAGGACTTCAATCCGCGCTCGATGATCGATTTCAAAGGAGAGGTGTGCGTGATCCCACCCAACTCCTTTGCGCTGGCGCGCACGATCGAGTATTTCCGCATCCCGCGCGGCGTGCTGACGGTCTGCCTGGGGAAGAGCACCTACGCGCGTTGCGGGATCATCGTCAACGTGACGCCTTTCGAGCCGGAATGGGAAGGCTACGTTACCCTGGAGATCTCGAACACCACGCCCCTGCCGGCGCGCATCTACTCGAACGAAGGCATCGCGCAGGTGCTCTTCTTCGAAGCGGACGAGGAATGCACCGTCTCTTACGCGGACAAGAAGGGTAAATACCAGTACCAGCAGTCCATCGTGCTGCCCAAATTGTAGGGGAAGGGAATGGGGCGGTGGATTCCGCGCTCGCCGATGTAGGGGCACGAGGGCCATAGCCCCAATCCCCCGCGCCCCTACGTCAAGATAGCTTGATTCCTTCAGCGAGAGGCTTGCCTGTGGCCGAAAATACGAACGTGGTCGTCGCCGGGCACGTGTGCCTGGACATCCTGCCCGGCCTGGATCACTATGCGCCGGGCCAATTCCAGGAGCACTTCCAGCCGGGCCGCCTGCTCGAAGTGGGGGCGGCTACTTTTGCCACGGGCGGGGCGGTCTCGAACACCGGCCTGGCCTTCCACCGCCTGGGAATCCCGGCGCGCATGATGGGCAAGGTAGGAGACGATTTCTTCGGGGAAATCCTGCGCCAGATTCTAGGCCGCCACGCGCCCGAAGAGGCGGTAGCCATGCGCGTCGACCCCGGCTCTGCCACTTCCTATTCCATCGTCATCAACCCGCCCGGCGCGGACCGCACTTTCCTGCATTTCCCGGGGGCCAACGACACCTTCACGGCAGAGGACATTCCCTACGAGCGGCTGCAAGCCGCCAGCCTGTTCCACTTCGGTTACCCGCCCGTCATGGAAAAAATGTATCAAGATGAAGGCTCCGAGCTAGTCAAGGTATTCGAGCGGGCCAAAGCCAGGGGAGTCACCACTTCATTGGATATGTCCTCTCCGGACCCCACCTCCAAGGCAGGCCGGGCGGATTGGCGCGCCATCCTGAAAGCAGTCTTGCCCTACGTGGACGTTTTCCTGCCCAGTATCGACGAGATCCTCTTCATGCTGCACCGGGACGAGCACGCCGCGCTGAGCAGGAAGGCAGGCAGCGCCGGCCTGCTGGGGCTGGTGGACGCCGCGCGGCTCTCCCGGTTGGGCCAAGAGCTGGTCGGCATGGGAGCCGGACTGGCCGTGATCAAGCTGGGAGAGCGCGGCCTGTACTTGCGCAGCGCGGGCGCCCAGCGCCTGGCCCGCGCCGGGCGGGGAGGCCCGGCCGAAGCGTCCGAATGGGCCGGGCAAGAAATCTGGGCGCCCTGCTTCGCGGTGGAGGTGGTGGGCGCTACCGGCTCCGGCGACGCCACCATCGCCGGTTTTCTGAGCGCTCTGTTGAAAGGTCTTTCCCCGGCGGAAGCGGTGAGGATGGCCACCGCCGTGGGGGCCTGCAACGTGGAAGCCGCGGACGCTTTGAGCGGCATTCGCACCTGGGAAGAGACCCGGGCGCGCATCGCGCAAGGCTGGCCGCGCGCCGCCCTTCAGCTCGACGATGCCGGCTGGGTCTGGGACGAGCCGGAGAAGATGTGGCGCAAGCAGGGGTGATTTCAATTGGCCGCGCGCATTCACGTTGACGCCGGCCTGAAACTGTAGTATTTTTGTAATGGCTATATGGAGTAGATAGCCTCATTCTATGCGTTTCACGAGATTCCCCTTCACCAGCGTCATTCTCCAACACCTGGCGGCCTTCCTGACCGTTGCGTTTACGACGCTGCTGCTGCTCCTCTTGCGCGACAGCCTGAGCGCGCAAGTCGTTGCTTTGCTGTATTTACTGCCGGTCATGGCAAGCACTGCCCTATGGGGGCTGACGCCAGGAGTGATGGCGGCCTTACTGGCCTTCCTGGCGTTCAATTACTACTTTCTCGTTCCCTACTTTACATTCGTCGTTCATGAGACTCAGGACCTGCTGACGCTGATTATCTTTACCATCGTAGCTGTGGTCATCAGCCAGCTATTAGGCCGCGCCAGAGACAGCATGAAAGCCGCCGCCAGCAGAGAACGGGAAGCTACACGCCTGTACGAGCTCAGCATGGCGCTCTCCGGCTTACAAGATAACCTCACCATCGCGCAATCCCTGGCCGAGCACACCCGCGAGACGTTCATGGCCGACCGCGTCGAAGTTTTCATCGAAGGCCGCGAGGAAGAGCAGCCGATCGTTCTCCAATCCACGAGCGAAGGGAATCCACCTAGAAGCAGCCCGCTGTTGGTGACCGCTATGCTGACCGCGCGCGGCAAGGAAGGAGAAATTCGCCTATGGCGAAAGGGGGCAGGTCTTACCTCTCCGGAAGAGCGGCTCTTGCAAACCTACGCCAGTCAAGGCGCCCTGGCAGTGGAGCGCACGCGCCTGGCCAAGAGCGAAAACCGGGCGCGCGTCCTGGAAGAGAGCGACCGCCTGAAGTCGGCGTTGCTCTCCTCCGTATCGCACGAGCTACGCTCGCCCCTGGCAACCATCAAAGCCTCCGTCACCAGCCTGCGCAGCGGCGCCGTAGATTGGAATATAGAGGCCCGCCAGGAGCTGCTGGCGTTCATCGAAGAAGAGACGGACCAGCTCAACCTCCTGGTAGGGAATCTGCTGGATAGCTCGCGGCTGGAAACGGGCGCCTTGATCCCGCAAAAGAAGTGGAATTCGCTACGGGATATCCTCAACAGCGTGCTAAAACGCACCACCCAGATGGCGCAAAAGCATCCGATCAACGTCGAATTACCGGAAAATCTGCCGCTGGTTCCCGTGGATTTCTTCCAGATCGAGCAAGTCTTCGTCAACCTGATCAGCAACAGCGTGAAGTACGCTCCCGAGGGATCGCCAATAACCATCCGGGCAAAAATCCGGGAGGAGCAAACCCTCCTCGTGCAAGTCATCAACCACGGCCCCGGCGTGGCCGAGGAACATCTCGAGCGCATCTTCGATAAGTTCCACCGGGTCACTTCCGCAGATAAGGTAACCGGCACCGGTCTGGGGCTTTCGATCTGCAAAGGCGTCCTCGAAGCGCACGGAGGCCGCATCTGGGCCGAGAACGGCCAGGACTGTTTCATCTTCAACTTCACCCTGCCGCTGACCTGGGACGGCTCTCTGCCACGCCTGCCCGAGGAGCAGCAAGAATGAATAAACAAGTGAACATCCTGGTCATCGACGATGAGCCGCAGATCTTGCGCGCTTTACGAACGATCCTGGCCGCCAGGCAGTTCAACGTCACTACCGCCAGCCGGGGAGAAGAAGGCCTGGCACTGGCCGCCGCCCAGCCGCCCGACCTGGTGATTTTGGATTTGAGCCTCCCGGACATGGAGGGAATCGAAGTGTGCGCCCGCCTGCGAGAATGGACGCGGGCGCCCATCATCGTGCTGTCTGTACGCGACAGCGAAAAGGACAAGGTGGCCGCCCTGGATCGGGGCGCAGACGATTACCTGACCAAGCCCTTCGGCATCGAAGAGCTTTTAGCGCGCATCCGCGTGGCCCTGCGGCATTCCACTCAAGCCATCGGCAACACCCAAACCGTTATTCTGGCCGGATCTATCAGCATCGACCTGGCCCGCCACATCGTCACCCGGGGGGGAGAACAGGTCAAGCTGACGGCGACCGAATTCAAACTGTTGGCTTATCTGGCCTCCAACGCCGACCGGGTGCTCACACACCAATCCATTCTCACTCACGTATGGGACTTTGCCGACGCAGATCACGTCGAATATTTGCGAGTCTATATTGGTCAATTGCGCAAGAAGCTGGAAATCAACCCAGAGCAGCCACAATTCATCCTCACCGAGGCGGGCATCGGTTATCGTTTCATAGTCACAGATTAACCGATGTAGCTCTCACCCCCGGTACCTCTTCCCTTGCCCTTCGGGCACGCAGAGCGGCGGGAATGCTAACGCGATCCCGGCGGGAGAGGGAAGTCAGCCCTCTCCTTTATTTTTTCTTTATAACTCTCCCCTCTTTTTTTGTAGCTGCTTTATAACGGCGAATTACACTCCTTTCAGGTATCAGAAACGGAGGTTTATGTGATCGCGCCTCAATCCCAGAAGCACAGTAAAGCCCAATTGACGATTTCCTCCCAAGGAGAGAATCCCCATGGGGCAACAACTCTTCATCCCAAGGAAGCCGCTTACCCGGGCAGCTTGCTGCTTCCAGAAGAAATGACGCTCTCCGAAACCAGGCGGTTGGTCGTGCTGGTGCCCACCCCCGACCTGAATACTGCCAGCTTTGCGCATCTCATCTGGTCGATGGCGTCCCCCCGCCAATTGAAGGTGCTGTTCATCAGCCTGGTGAGCGACTATGCCATCGAACAGGCGACGATCCGCCAGTTGACCACTCTGGCAGCCATCACCCGCGATGCGTGGGTCGAAGTCGAAATTCAGGTACTTCATAGGGGCAATTGGCTGCACGCGATCCAACAAATCTGGCAGCCGGGGGATGTGGTGATCTGTCACTCAGAACAAACCTTGCGCCATGGGGTTGCCGGGCGCATTCCCTTGCATCAAGCCCTGCTTTCGACTCTCGGGATTCCCGTGTTCACGCTTTCTGGGGTTTACCAGGAACAACGCCATGAGTGGCACCGGCAGCTTCTGCGCCTGCCTTATTGGATCATCCTGTTTACGATCATCCTGGGCTTCTTCGCTTTCGAGCTGCAAATCGACCATTACGTGAAAGGGTGGACGGAGAAGCTCGTGCTTTGTATGCTCTTAATCATCGAAATAGGCATTATTCGCGCCTGGAGCTCGATCAACGCAAAAATATGACCTCCAATCATCTTTCCTCTCCTATTCCCTCAAAAATGGCCGAGCAAGAAAGTCCTCATCCCCTGCTGAAAGAATATGCCGACACGCGGGCGCTTTTTGAAGCTCAACCGGCCATGGTGCAGCATTTCCTCGAATCCCAGGCCCGACAGCTTGCGGAAGCCATCTTGCGAAACCAGTTGGAAGCGCGCTTCAACCTGCCCGACCGCGTGGTCATCGAGATTCCCGCGCACGGCAAGGCCACGCCCACGGCGGTGCCGGCCGAATCCCGCGAACAGATGACGGGAGGGATTATGGACCGGCTGACGAAGGCCGACATACGCACGGTTCTACGCCAGCGGCTAAGCGAGCTGGAAGGATCGTCCAATCCGTCCGTCGTGGCCAGTGCGAATCTGCTGCGCTACTGCATCGCCATGCACATGGTACACGCTTTGCTGCCTGCCGGGCGCTCGGTGGTCTACGTGGCTCCAGAAGGCGAAGAAATTCCCACGATCCCCCTGGTCGAGGAAGAACGGGCCGCTCCCGCCGTCACGTCGGCCACAGACGCGATCGCGGAAGAGGGCCCGGACGAGCGCCGCGAAGAACTTCTGGTGCCTTACGTACCGGCAGCCAGGCGGTTCTACCTGCCTCAATGGGTAGCCTTCGACGACGAAGGCCATTTGCTGGTGAATTCCCTGAATCAAGCCGAGGCGCACATCGCTTCCATGCAGAATTTCCTGTCGATCCTGCACACGGCGGTTTCCCTGGCCCCCTATTTCATTTGCGACGACGAATACCACCGCAAGCGTTACGGCATGTTGGGGCAGTTGATCCACCAGGGGCGCGCCCTGGCGAAATACGAAGCGCTGCAAATGATCGCAACGATCCGCAGGCGCGCCGAGGCCAACGATCTAAACCGGGGATTAAGTCTGAGCCTGCCCTATTTCGACGACCAGGATTTACAGATGCGCACCCACGATTTCGAGGTGATTCCGGGCGGAAGGATCCTGTTTGCGCCGGCTTTCGTCGTGCGAGCCGCCCGCAACGAAATGGCGAAAGTGGCGCAGGATACCCGTCTGAGCCCCTCAACCCGGAAATATTTACTGGAAGAGCTGCACATCTTCGAAGAAACATTCGATATCCCAGGAAAATCCCTGTGAAACATGGCCGATAAAGGTTGACAATGATTTTTTCTATCTTGCTCCTGATTGGGATCCTCTTTATCGCTTTCAAGCTTTCGCCGCGCGAGCGCGAGGAAGATAAGCACGTGCACGGCGCCGGCCAAATTGGCTTGCTAGCCGCCGTGGCTTTGTTTGGCGTCGATTACTTCACGTCCTATTACTACGCCACCGGTGAGATGTTGAGCGCCTTGCATCCTTACGGATTGCAGAAATATGCTTATATTGTGGTATTCGCCATCGCCATCAGCAATGCAATCTTCGGCGCATTGTATATGTATTCCCTGGGTATTTTCAATGAAGGCGGCGGCTCTTACACGGCTTCCATGCGTTACCTGGTGCCTTCGATGAGCCTGATCGTTGCCGTCCTGCTGATCCAGGACTACATCTTTACCATCGTGGTTTCTTCTCTTGGCGGCGTCGACCAGCTCCTCTCTATCCTGAATGCCTACAACATCAACTGGTTCTGGCATTTCTTGATCGGCGTGGCCCTGGTCTCGGTTACTTGTTTCATCACGATCCGTGGACGAGGCGAATCGGCGCGGGTGGTATTCACCTTATTGGGTCTGTTCGTTGGACTGACCATCACCATGGCAATCGGGTTGATATTAGCCCAGCAGCGAGGAGTGCCTGCCATAGCCTCCACGCAAGCGCCTCAGACGGTGAGTCTGGCCCAGGCTTTAATGCACATGCTGACTGCCTCGATGAAAGGCATGGTGGCACTAACCGGATTGGAGGCCATGTCCAACGGCATCCAATTCGTCAACGATGAAGACGTGAGGCTGATCAAATGGGGCAAAGAGCACATGCCCCGCCTGAACGGATTATGGAACTTCTACAGCGGCAAATCCGGCATCGGGCGCTTCGTACAGACTTCTTTTCTGTTCTACGGCGGCCTGACCACGCTCTTCCTGACCATCTTCGCCATTCGTTTCAATGTCTTCGACGGTACCCTGGGGCGCACCCTGGTTGGCAACCTGGCCGCCATCGGCTTTGGGCAAATTCCCGGCGGCGAGATCCTCTTCTGGGCTTACCAGATTCTGGCCGTGGCCCTGCTGGCCTTTGCCTCGATGACCGCCTTTCAGGACGTTCAGGCGACTGCCTGGCGGGACGTCGCTATCGGTGAGATGCCCGAAGTAGTCGTCCATCGCAACTCTGCCGGTACGTTCACCCGTTCGGTGATCGCGGCCTATTTCATTTCCCTGGTCATCCTGTTCCTGGTGCGCGGGCAGACTTCTCTGGCCATCCCCTTTTACGGGGTGGGCGTCTTCATGCCCATCATGGCAATGGGCTGGGCGGTACGGCGACACATCAGCAAAAATTTCAGCGGACGGACACGCCGGTGGGGCATGGTCGGTTCCACCCTGGCTTCCGTTCTGGCCGGGATCGTATTCGTCGGCCAGATCGCCGGCAAGTGGCAGGAAGGCGGCTGGGTCGTGCTGATCTCATTCAGCGTGTTGATCGTCACGGCGCACCTCTTGCTGCTCGCTCCTTCCGGATTCCGCGACCCAGGACAGATCCATCGCATCGTCGTTCAAAAGGCGCGCGTCAAAGGCAGTATGGCGTCCATCGTGGAATGGCAGTCCTTAAAGATGCAGGAATATCGATACAGCCTGTTAGACGAGATCGCCAGGTTCTTCAACGTCTTTGGGATCCACCGACCTATGCGGCGAGAGCCCAAGCCTATGCTGGCCGGTGAATATGAAGACGCAGTCAAGAGCAGCCACATTGGGGACCATTCTTTCCTGGGCCAGTTTGCCGAGCAAAATGCAGCCACCCACCTGGGCGGCTCGCCCAACGAGACACCCGCTCCTCAGCCCGACCTCCAATCTTGAGCGTCCCGCTGGCTTCGTCGCAATAAGCTGCTATGACCTCCGCACCAATTCACGCCCTGAGAAGATCAGAGGTCTACGAAGCCCTGGAAACATCCCCAGGAGGTCTGACGCCCGCAGAGGTGGAAGCCCGGCTTTGCCTCTACGGGCAAAATCGGCTGGCAGAACCCCCAAGCATTCCCCTCTGGCAAAAAATGGCAGGATTCATGGTACATCCCATGGCCTTGATGCTGTGGCTGGCGGGGGCTATCACCATTTTCACCGGGCACCTCAGCCTGGGGTTGGTGATCTGGGGAGTGGTTCTGTTCAATGCCGGTTTTTCCTTCTGGCGAGAGCATCGCGCCGAACAGGCAGTGGGAATGCTCAAGCATTTGCTGCCGTCTTACGCCCGCGTCCTGCGCGGGAACGCCGAGTCCAAAATCCGGGCGGACGAGATCGTGCCGGGGGACATCCTGATCCTGGCGGAGGGAGACATCATCCCGGCCGACGCGCGAGTTGTCGAAGAATATGGCTTGCGCACCAACAATTCCACGCTGACCGGCGAGGCTACCCCGGCCCGAAAGATGGCCGACGCCTCCCTGCGCGAAGGCCTGACCGAGGTAGAGCGGCCCAACCTGGTGTTTGCCGGCACTTCGGTCGTATCCGGCACCGGGCAGGCGGTAGCCTACGCCACCGGGATGCTGACCCAATTTGGGCGTATTGCCCGCCTGACCCAGGCCGTCAAAGAGGCGCCCAGCCTCTTGCAACAAGAGATGGTACGGCTGTCGCGCATCCTTTCGTTCGCCGCCCTGGCGACCGGCCTGATCGTATTCTGCGTGGGCCGCTTCGAAGTCGGCATGCCGGAGGCGGAAGCCTTCCTGCTCGCCATCGGCATCATCGTAGCAGTCATCCCGGAAGGGTTGGTGCCCACAGTCACGCTCACCCTGGCCATTGCGGTGCAGCGGCTCGCCCAAAAAGGGGTGCTGGTGAAGAAGCTGGCCGCCGTCGAAACGCTTGGCACCACCTCTGTCATCTGTACCGACAAGAGCGGAACGCTGACGCAAAATCAAATGACGGTCGTCCAGATCTGGGTTTCTGGCGAGAAAAGGACGGTCAACGGGAACGGTTACCAACCCGATGGGGATTTCCAGCCGCCCTTGCCGGGCCTGTCCGGTAGGAGTCCCAGCGCTACGGTCGAAGATATGCAGTCTTTTTTCACGGCGGCTATGCTGTGCAACAACTCCCGCCTCCATCCGCCCTCCGCCGAGACGAATCAATGGAGCTTTCTCGGCGACCAGACCGAGGCAGCCTTGCTGGTGCTGGCTCTAAAGGGTGGATTAAAGGAACAAGAAGCCGCTCGCCTCTACCCGCGCATCCACGAGTTGCCCTTCGACGCACGCCGCAAACGCATGAGCACCATCCATCGCCACGACGGGAGCGAGGTCGCTTTCGTCAAGGGCGCCCCCAAAGAAGTCTTACAGCTTTGCACCCACCTCCAGATGCACGGCCAGGTCATTCCCCTGGACGATGCCTTACGCAGCGAGATCCTGGCCGCCAACGATGAGTACGCCCGTTCTGCCCTGCGCGTGCTGGCCCTGGCCCGGCACGCGCTGCCCAGGCGTTCTGGCGCGTATGCGGCCGAATGGGTAGAAAACGAGCTGGTCTTCCTGGGGCTGGCCGCCATGATGGATCCGCCACGGCCTGAGGTGGCTCGCGCCCTAAAAACTTTCAACTCCGCCGGTATTCGCCTGGTGATGATCACCGGCGACTACGGGCTGACCGCCGAGACCTTCGCACGGCGGGTAGGCATGCTCAAGACGCGCAACCCGCGCATTTTGACCGGCGTAGAGCTGGACGAATTAAGCGACGATGGGCTGCAAGCCATTTTGGATGAAGAAATCATCTTCGCGCGCATGGCTCCCGAGCATAAGCTACGCCTGGTGAATGCTTATCAGGCGCGCGGCGAAGTGGTTACGGTCATCGGGGATGGGGTGAACGACGCACCGGCATTGCGCAAGGCGGACGTGGGCATCGTGATGGGCCAGATCGGCACCGACGTGGCCAAAGAGGCGGCAGACGTGGTGCTGATGCAGGAGGATTTCCAGTCGATCGTGAGCGCAATCGAGGAAGGCCGCGCCATCTACGACAACCTGCGCAAATTCATCACCTATATCTTCGCCAGCAACGTGCCGGAGGTCGTACCCTTTCTTTTGACGGCGCTTTTCAAAGTTCCCCTGGCCCTGACCGTGGCCCAAATCCTGGCGATCGACCTGGGCACCGACATGCTGCCCGCTCTGGCCCTGGGTATGGAAAAGCCCGAGCCGGACGTCATGCAGCGTCCGCCAAGGCCGCGCTCTCAATCCCTGGTGGATATGCGCCTTTTCCGGCGGGCCTACCTCTGGCTAGGAGCAATCGAAGCCAGCCTGTGTACCTTCGGCTTCTTTTGGGTGTATGATACTTTAAATCACGCCAGTTTTTCATTCTTAAATGCCTGGTTCCTGCCAGGATTAGGCGCCGTATCGCCTGTCTACCTGAATTCTCTGGGCATCACCGTCTTCCACGCGGGCGTAGTGACTTCACAGATCGGGAATGCCTTTGCTTGCCGGTCTGAAAAAAGTTACGTCCACCGGCTGGGCTGGTTGAGCAACGCTTATCTTCTGGCCGGCATTGGGGTAGAAATCAGCTTGATCTTGCTGATGATCTACCTTCCGCCTTTGGCCAACTTATTCAAGCACGTACCTTTGCCGCCGGTCTACTGGGCGGGCCTGGGCCTGTACGCGCCCACCCTCTACGGCCTGGAGAGGATGCGGAAAATGATCGTGCATCGGCTGGAGCTATCGAAAGCACAGCCAGGAGGCAACTTATGAAAATCATCGTGATGGGCTGCGGGCGGGTCGGCGAACAACTGGCGCGGCTGTTGGATCGTGAGGGCCATGACGTGACGGTCATCGACCAGGATCAAGGCGCGCTCGACCGCCTGGGCGTCGACTTTGCAGGGAAGAAGGTGCGCGGCGTAGGCTTCGACCGGCAGATCCTGATGCAGGCCGGGGTCGAAAATGCGGATGCATTTGCAGCCACCAGCCCTTCAGATAATGCCAATATCGTGGCTGCCCGCATCGCCAGGAATATCTTCCACGTGCCCAGGGTGGTTACCCGGTTGTACGATCCACGGCGGGCAGAAATCTACCGGCGGCTGGGATTGGTCACCATCTCGATGACCGCCTGGGGCGCCGAGCGCATCTATGAGGTCATCGCCCACACCAATCTCGACCCCATCCTGTCCTTTGGGAAAGGGGAAGTGGCGCTGGTCACGCTAGAGATCCCGGCGCAGTTGGAAGGCCACACAGTCGACCAGCTCAGCGTTCCGGGAGAGATCAACGTGTGTGTGATCACCCGCGACGGAGAGGCCCTGGTGCCCTCTTCGGGCACAGAATTCCATAGCGGTGATTTCGTCCACGTGATGGTGCTGGCTTCGGCTATGCGCCGCCTGGAAGCCTTGTTGAACATCTGAAAAGGGTAAAGCCATGTTCGTGATTATCGTAGGTGGAGGAAAAACGGGGTCGCAGTTAGCCGCCGGCTTGCTGAACGAAGGCCACGAGGTGCGCATCGTCGAAGAAAGACAGGCCGTGCTGGAACGGCTGAAGCAAGAGATTCCCCCGGAGGTGATCGTCGCCGGCGACGGCAGCTCGCCCAGCGTACTCGAAATCGGCCGGGATTCACCACGCGCACGTGCTGGCGGCAGTTACCGGAGAAGACGAGGCCAACCTGGTCATCGCCACCCTGGCGCGCTTTGAATTCAACACACCCAGGGTCATCGCCAGGGTGAACAACCCCAAAAATGCCTGGCTGTTCACCGGCGAAATGGGTGTGGACGTAGCCTTAAATCAGGCCGAGATCTTTGCCCACCTGATCGCCGAAGAAATGTCCCTGGGCGATATGATGACCCTGCTGAAGCTGCGCAAAGGCGAATATTCCGTCGTGGAAGAGAAAGTGCACCCCCAACTCCATCGCGGTGGGGAGGCGGCTCTCCGAATTAGCCATCCCGGTCGAATGTGTGATCGCCGCCATCATCCGCAAGGGAAAGCTGGTCATCCCCCATGGAGATACCCTCCTGGAACCGGCGGATGAGCTTTTAGCGGTGGTGCACGCTTCCCAGGTGGGGCAGCTCGCCGCCAGTCTCAAACACGGCTGAGGCTTTCCTTCCACTCAGCTCACGCCGTCACCGCTCAGGCAGGCTTGTATTCTCGCGCGCTGCGCTCCAAGAAAGCCGCCAAGCTGGTCGGCGGGCGACCCAACAGCCAGGCGAGCACGTTAGGATTGCCTTCGAAGCCGTAGCGCTCGTAATACTGGAACATCTTCAGCAGGGTGGCCACGGCGTACTCCCCCATGCCGGCGGCGCGCACCCCCTGCTCCCACACCAGGCGGGAAATCTCCTCGGCCCTGACGGGCCGGCCCAGCGCCTGAGCCAGAGAGGCAGCCACTTCCACCTGCGTGAGCGCCAGCGCGCCGACCAACTCGTAGGTCGCGCCCAGGTGGCCCGGCCCGGTCAAGACCAAAGCGGCGGCCTCAGCGACGTCTTCCAGGTCTACCAGGCTCAAGCGCGTCTCCACCTCGTAGGGCACGGGGTAAATCCCTTCCACGGTGATCCTGCTCCAGCTCGCCAGCACGTTTTGCATGTAAACGGTTGGCTGCAAGATGGTGTAAGGGAGGCCCGACACGTAAAGCTGTTCTTCCACGCGCAGCTTCTGCCAGTGATGGGGCATGGCTTCTGCCTGGGGATGCAATACCGAATGATAGACAAAATGCTCGACGCCGGCAGACCGGGCGGCGATGAGGATATACTTGCCGGTGTGAAGCTCGTCCGGGCTGACGTTGGGGCAGATGTGGTAAATGGCCTGGACACCCTGCACCGCCTGACTCAAGGTGGCCGGGATGCGCATATCGCCGGCGATCCCCTCGCTTGCGCCCAAGGTCTTTAGCGCGGCGATCTGATCAACCCGGTGCACCAGGGCGCGGATGCGCGCTCCCCTGGCGGCCAGGGCGCGAACTACCGCCCTGCCGGTTTTTCCGGCTGCGCCGGTGACGAGGATCATAAGGTTTTTTCCCTTCCGTAATCAGAATCCGGTCGAGCGATTCTACCCGGCTCCCGATGCCTGAAGGCACCGGGAGCCGACCGAACTCAACTGCGTTTCAACAATCCTGAAGCGGGTCGGACTCCAACGATTGATGCCCGGTCAGTCGCCGACAGAGGCTTCGACCGCCCCGCGTTCATAGGCTGGCTTGAAGATGACGAAGACCAGGTTGAGCAGGATGCCCAAGACAGCGCCGGTGGCGATGGCAGGCAGCCCCTGGGGGAAGAGACCCTGCAGGATGGGGAAGGGCAGGAAACCGCCGGAGTAACCGATGTTGCCGCCGATGCCGACGATGAGAATGATCGCGCCGATGGCGAGCTGGCGGGGATCAAACAGGTTGACCTTCTCGGAGATCATGAGGGCAATACCCTGCATGCCGATGACCCCGAACAGGTAGATGGACAGGCCGCCGCCCACCGCCGTAGGGATGCTCTGGATCACGTCGGCCAGCGGGCCGATGAAGCCCATGATGATGGCGATCGCGCCGGCGGTCAGCAGGGCCGGGCCGGAGTAGTTGCGGGAGATCACCATCAGCGAGTTGTTCTCGCCGTAGTTGGTGCCGGCGGTGCTGCCGAAGATCCCGTTGATGATGTCATCGAAGCCGTCCAGCATCAGGTTCAGGCCGATGTACTTGCTCAAGCCGAACTTCTCGCGGCCCTGCTCGTCGGCCAGGTGGTCGACGTACAGGCTGATCTGATACAGGTGCGCGGTGGACTCCGGAATGGTGGCGATGGCCATGACGCCTACGCCAAAGATGACGGTCAGCGTTAGCGGATCATTGAACACAGGGAAGGTAAATTGCGGAGCGCGGATCAGGGCCGATTGTCCGATCATGGCGAAATTCGACAGGCCGAAGGGAATCGCGGCCACGTATCCGACGATAGCGCCAAACAGGATGGGCAGCATGCCCAGAAAGCCCTTACCCTGCAAATAGACCGAGAAGGCGATAGAGGCGAACAGGGTGATCAATGCGACCGCCCACCAGTTCAGGGCGCCGGCGGTGATGCCGGCGACGTAGCCGCTGGCATTGTTCAGCGCAGAAGCGCCCAGGCCAATACCGATGGTGCAGGCCACCGAGCCGGTGACGACCGGGGGCAGGATCTTATCGACGGATTCCTTTCCGCCGGCGATGCGGATCAACAGGCCCACGACGACGTTGATCACGCCCGTGGCCAGGAAGCCGGCCTGCACGATAGAAAGCAGGTGGGGGTCAGCGGGAATACCAAACTGGGCCTTGGTGATGGCTGTCACGGCTGCAATGTAGCTGAAGCTGGAACCGTAGTACAGAGGAATGTATTTCCCCATGCTAAACTTCGACCCCAGCAGAGCTGCAATCGTGCCCAGGCCGGTGACGGTGAGGACGGTGCTCACAGGAAAGCCCATGAGCTGAGCGCACAACACCGTAGCCGGGAACATGGTCAACACGTGTTGCAGACCAAGCAGGAGCATTCTGCCGAAGGGGGGAGTATCGTTCGGCAAGTATCCGACCACAACGGGCGCGGACTTTTCTGCTTTTGCGGTGGCAGTGGCCATAATTAGCCTTCCTTCCTTGATAGGTAGTAGTTTGATTATCTCGATTGGATGAGTGGATAAAGGAGCTACCCAGCTTCGGGCATGAAACGCTCGGAGTTGTTCCTCAGTGCCTTTCTCCGGTACACCTCCCTTCCTCCTGGAGGCCCGGCCGGATGGGCTAGTAAAATCCCGGCCGGGACGTAACCTCCAGGACAAGTGATGTCAATAAAAGAATGGTTACCCTCCACAACGGGAAATGAAGAATGCAAACAGGGCGAACAGGATCGCCATGGGCACCACGTACATCAACATGCGCACCTCGGCAATCGAGGTGACGCCGCCGGCCACGTCCTTGACCACTTCTTTGGCCATGTCGGCTTCGGTAGGGGCCTTGAATTCGACTTCCTTGCCTTCTTCTGCTCCCATACGCGCCTCCAATGCTTTTTCTAAGGATTCCAGCCCCTGCCGGATCATGCTCTTGCTCACACTGTCCAGCAGGCGTTGGCCGACACTCGCCAGTTTCCCGCCAATTTGCAGCTCGCCATCATAGCTCAAGAGCGTCTGAGGGCCTGCTCGCTCGAGCAGGTGGACATTCCCCACGCCTTTGGCGAAACCGGGCGCGCCCCTGCCCTCCACGGAGAGAGTGCAGCTTTCAGGGGGCACTTCGTCAGAGATGACCAGCTTACCGCTAAAAACGCCCGATACCGGCCCGATGCGGACGTTGATCACGCCTTCATACTCGTTGTCATTGACCCTGGTCAACTTCTGCGTGCCCGGCAGGCAGGTGGCCAGCACGTCCGGGTCTCGCACGATCGTCCATACGGCTTCACGAGGTCCGTTAAACAGGTATTCGCCTTCGAGCTTCATGGGAGTACTTCCTCCTGGGGTTGATTAGACTTCTCGACTTGTGGTTCTCCAAGCGGATGCGCGCCGGGCTTCAGGAGCGCTGCGCCGACTGAACGATCTCAAACAAGCGGTTCGGACTGAGGGGCGCTTCCAGGATCTCCACATGGTAGTCCTGGAGGGCGTTCTCCACGGCCTGGACGAACGCGGAGGGAGTTGGAATGGCCCCGGCTTCGCCCACACCCTTGATGCCCAAGGGGTTGAGGGGAGAGGGGGTGGATTGGTGAATGATCTCGATCCTGGGCATGTCGGTGGCCCTGGGCAGGAGATAATCGCTCAGCGTGCCGTTCAAGAGCTGGCCGCTCTCGTCGTAGGCCAGCTTCTCGAAGAAAGAGTTGCCCACGCCCAACGAGACGCCGCCGTGGATCTGGCCATCGACGATCAGAGGGTTGACCACCGTGCCGCAGTCGTGCGCGATCACGAAACGCTTGATCTTGACCAGGAAAGTCTCCGTATCCACCTCCACGATCATGCCCACTGCGCCGCTGGCGGTGGCTCCGTAAGGAGGGCCGTAGTAAGCCGTGGCTTCGAGGCCAGGCTCAGTGCCCGGCTCGACCGCGCCACGCGCCGGGTTGGCGATGACGGCCAGCTCGCCCAGGCTGATCGACCGGGAAGGGATATCCGCCACGCGCACCTGGCCGCCCTCCAGCTCCAGCTCCTCCTCGGGGGCCTCCAGCACCTTACTGGCCAGCTTGAGGATCTTGGCGCGCACGTTGCCGGCGGCCGCATGGATGGCGCTGCCGGCCACGGTGGCTCCGCGGCTGGCAAAGGTGCCCGCGCCCCAGTGGAACTGGTCGGTGTCGCCCGTCACCACGAACACGTCCTTAACGTCCACGCCGAGCTGCTCGGCGACGATTTGAGCGAAAGAGGTAAAGTGGCCCTGGCCCTGGGTTCCCACGCCGGTCACCATGGTGACCTTGCCGTTGTTCCGGACGGTGACCCGCCCACCTTCAAACGGGCCGACGCCGGTGCCCTCGGTGAAGAACACCAGGCCGATGCCCACGTGCTTGCCTTCGGCGCGCAAGCGAGGCTGCTCCACTTTAATGAAGTTCTCGTAGTCGATGGCCTGGACGGCCTTCTCCAGCACGCCGGGGTAATTGCCGCTATCCAGGACGTTCTTGGCGAAGTCCTGCCCGATGATGCCGGTCTTATAGGGGAAATCTTCCGGCTGAACCAGATTGCGGCGGCGCAGCTCGACGGGATCCAGGCCCAGCTTCTTGGCGGCCAGATCCATCAAGCGCTCCATGACGAACACGCCGTAGGTGCGGCCCGCGCCGCGTACCGGGGTCACCAGAATACGATTGGTGAATACCACGGTAAATTCGGAATAGTAATTGAGGATCTTATAGGGACTGATGACGTGCGTCTGGGTATTGAGCGGCACGGTCAGCCCGTAAGAGTTATACGCGCCGGTGTCGTGGAGGAAGACGTCCTTGACCCCCAGGATCTTTCCGTCTTGGGTGAGGGCGATCTCGGCGTCATGGATCTGGGTGCGCTCCTGGGTGGTGGCCAGGAAATTCTCCTGGCGGTCTTCGATCCACTTGATGGGGCGCCTCAACTTCATGGTCGACCAGGTGAGCAGAACCTCTTCAGGCTGGAACATCATGATCTTGGGGCCAAAGCCGCCCCCAACGAAGGGCGCGATCACGCGCACCTGGTTCTCGGAGAGGCCGAGCATATTGGCCAGGCCGTTGCGCAAGGGGATGGGCGCCTGGGTGGTGGCCCACAGGGTCAATTGCTGGCTCTTGAAATCCCAATTGGCGACGTAACCGCGATTTTCCATGGCGCCGGCAATGCCGCGATCGATCACGAAGTGCGCGCCGACGACCACGTCTGCCTGGGCGCGCGCCTCGGCGTAATTGCCGTTTTCCTGCTGCACGTGAGAGGCCAGGTTGGAGCCCAGGTTTTCGTGCACGAGGGGCACGCCCGGGTCCAGGGCGCGCTGCATATCCACGACGGCCTCCAGCGGCTCCAGGTCGACCAGGATATCGGCCAGGGCGTCCTCGGCGATATAACGGCTCTCGGCGATCACCACCGCCAGCGGCTCGCCCTGGTGTCGGATTTTGTCTTTGGCCATGGGCACCTGGGTGCATTTATTGAACACACAGCCGGGAATGACCGTCGGCGCGGGCACCAGCAAGGGGCCCGGGCGCCATACGTCGCCCATATCTTCAGCCGTATAAACGGCGACCACCCCCAGGCGATTGCGCGCCGCAGAGGCGTCGATGCTGTGGATGCGCGCGTGGGGGTAGTCGCTGCGCAGGAAGGCCGCGTGCAACATACCGGGGAGCTGGACGTCATCCACGAACAAGGCCTGCCCGGTCAGTAGACGGGGATCTTCATTCCTCTGGATACGTTTCCCTAATACTTTGGCAGTCACGACATCACCTCGATCTTCCGACTATGCGCCCTGGCCGGCTATCTTTTCAGATGCGAGCCTGACGGCCTCAACGACGTGCTGGTAGCCCGTGCAACGGCAAAGATTGCCATCGATGACTTCGCGGATGTCTTCCTCGGAGGGATGGGCGTTCTCCTCCACGAAGGGAAGCACGCTCATCAGAATGCCCGGGGTGCAGAAACCACACTGGGCGCCGTGCGCCTCCTGAAAGGCCTCCTGGAGCGGGTGCAGATGTTCGGGAGTGCCCAGGCTCTCCACGGTGCGCACTTCGTGGCCGGCGGCCTGGACGGCGAACATCAGGCAGGAACGCACCGGTTGGCCGTCGAAGAGGACGGTGCACGAGCCGCAAACGCCGTGCTCGCAGCCCACGTGCGTGCCGGTAAGGCCCAGCTCGTGGCGGATGAAATCCACCAGCAGCAGGCGAGGCTCGACGGAACGCTCGTAGCGGGTACCGTTAACCATCACGCTTACGTCTACCAAAGAGCTCATTTCAACCTCCCGAATGCCGGGCGCGCTCAAAGGCTTCGGTCAAAGATTGCCGCGCCAAAACCCTGACGAGGTGCCGGCGGAATTCTGCCGAGCAATGGATATCGCCGCCGGGGTCGATGTCGGCGCTGGCGGCCAGCTCCGCCGCGGCGCGGATGGCTTCCTGGGTGGGCGGCTGGCCGAGCAGGGAACGATTGGCCTGCCGGGCGAGCAGAGGGGTTTCCCCCACGCTCAAGAGGGCGATGCGCGCTTCCTGGCAGCGATTGCTCTCGTCCAGCGTGACCCACGCAGCCACGCCGACCAGAGCCTGAGCGCCTTTCTGGCGGGCGACTTGTTTGTAGCTCGTGCCGCAGCGCACAGGCAGAGGGGGAAGGGCGACTTCAACCAACAGCTCGTCCGGCTCCAATACCGAAGTAAACGGGCCGACGAAGAATTCTTCGGCCTCCACCCAGCGCTCGGCGGCCTGACTTTGCACGTGCATGCGGCCCTTCAGGGCGATCACCACCGCCGGGAGCTGCGCCGTGGGGTCGGCGTGAGCGATATTGCCGCCAAACGTGCCACGATTGCGGATCTGCGGGTGGGCCACCGAATGCATGGCCTCGACGAGCATGGGAGCCGTTTGGGCGACCCCGGCGTCGAACTCGACCTGGCTGTCGCGCGTCATGGCGCCAATGGCCACTCCTCCACCCTGCGCCGGGCGGATGAAGGATAGCCCGGCAATATTATTGAGATCCACCAGGGCCGCGGGGGTCGCCAGGCGAAAATTCATGGCCGGGATGAGGCTCTGCCCGCCGGCCAGCACCTTGCCGCCATAGCCAAGCTGCGCCAGGGTTTCCAGGGCCTCCGCGACGCTGGCGGGTGCGTAGAACTCGAACGGGGCGGGTTTCATATCTTTTACTTGCCTTCCTTGAAGGCTACGAAGCGGCCCCACATCGACTCGGTCTCCATGGCTTTCTGCAAGTAGCAGCCGATGTAGTAGCGCCCGCTTTCGGCCGTGGCCATATCGCCGGCCAGGTTCTCGGCATGCACGATGCGCCTGGGGAAGAGGTTCAGGTGCATATCCTGGTAGTATTCGTCCAGGGGATACATCTCGATCCCAGTCCTTGCCGAAGTCGCGGATCAGCTTGCCGTTGGCTTCCTCGAAGGTCTTGGGGTGCCAGATGCGCATGATGGTATTCATGGGGTGATCGGCGCAGACGGCGTCCACGCCGATCCACTTGATCTGCATGTCCACGGCCCATTGCGAGAAATCCGGAGAAGGCCCGGGGTGCTTCACCATGTAGCGGAATTCGTCCGAATTCGGGGCTGTTCCAGCCGAACTTATTCCAGCCGGTCTTGATGATCAGGATATCGCCCTTGTGAATGTCCACCACGTCGTGGATCATCTCGGGGGTGTAGACGCTCGAATTGCTCACCAGGTCGGAAATATCGGCGATCACGCCGGGACCTACCCATTCCTCCAGAGGAACCTGGCCGATGGTGCGCCCGGCGGGATAGAAGTGCTTTTCGCCGTCCATGTGGGTGCCCAGGTGGATGCTGGCGTTGCAGATGGAGCCGTTGCGGCCCATGCCGAAATACTGGCCGCCCACCCGCTTGGTGTAGGTGACGCTCAAGGGAACGTAGTTCAGCCACTGAGGCGTCTGCACGCTGAAGGGCACCGTGAGGTCCAGCATTTCAGCCGCGTCCATCTCGGCGAAGAACTCACTCTCGCCCATATCAGCGGGCGGCTGGAGAGCAACACACGCGCGCCCAGGCGGTTTCGACTTCCATGAAGGGAATGGGCTGCACGGAGATCCAGGCGCGCCGGTTCTTGAGCTGGTCGATGTCGCCCACGATGGCTTCCACGAAGACAAGGTGCGCCTTGGGCAAGGTGACGTGGGTCAGTCGGATAATACTCATCGGGAGGGAAGGTCTCGTCCCAGGTCTTGCCGGTTTCTTCCTTGAGCTTCTGCTCGGCCTTCTGGAAGTGGTTTTCGTGCATACGGCGGATCGGGGTGTTCATGGGGTGCTCGGCGCAGCCGCAATCCACGCCGATCCACTTCAAATCCATCTCCAAGGCCCATTTGTAGAAATCCATGGAGGGACCGGGATGGCGCACGTAGAAGCCGAACTCCTTCGATTCGACGCCCCCCTGGGCCTGCGGATTGAAGGTATCGGGCTGATCCCAGGAATAGCGGTGATAGCCGGTGTTGACGATCAAGATGTCGCCCTTCTTAACGTCGGCCTTCTTCAGGATCATTTCCGGCGTATAGACGCTGTAATCCGAGACCAGATCGGAAATATCCACCACCACGCCCGGCCCGCTGAGCTCCTTCAAGGGGATGTCCGCGATGGCGCGCCCGCCGGAGAAAAAGGCCGTCTCGCCGACCAGGTGGGTGCCCACCGTGTTGCTCCAGTTCAGGATCTGGCCGTTCGCGCCCAGGCCCCCGCCGTAAGCGCCGGTGACGCGCTTGAAGAAATGCACTTCCAATGATTTTTCACCCGGCCACGGGGGGGTAAAGATGCTGCATCCCTGGGTCAGGTCAAACAGCCTGGCGTCCGCCATCATCTTGATGAACTCATCCCGTTTCATTGTGTCCTCCGTCTGTTTTAGAAGAAGCTCAAATCTGGTAGCGTTTTTCCGCATAAGCCAGCAAAGCGTCGACGAAGATCTCCATGGGCGGCGCTGACGACGCCGGCGCCGACCTGGCCCACGCCCGGCTCTTTGTGGGCCACGCCCGTGTTGACGCGCGGGGTGATATTCTTCTCGACCACCTTACGGATATCGATGCCGGTGGGCGTGCCCCGGAAATCCAGCGCCGGGATGGTAAAGTACTTGTGCTCGGCGTAGGTGATCTCGTACATGTCCAGGGTGGTATGGATGGCATCGCGCGCCACGCCGCCGATGAAGGTGACGATGGCCGGGGCGGCAGCCATGGCAAAGCCGCCGATGCCCGAGGTCTCGGTGATGGTGCTGTCGCCGATATCGGGGTTGGCGTCCTTCTCGGTGAAGCCGGGGAAGTAAAGCGCCTTGACCTTGGGGGCGGGGGCGGTGAACCATTGATCGCCCAGGCCGCTGACGCGAATGCCGAAGTCGGTGCCGTTGCGCGCCATGACGGTGACGATGGTGCTGCCCTCGATATTGTGGCCGGCGTCCGTCATCGACTTGCAGCCGGCCATGACCGGGTTGAGGATGCTCAGGGCGTTCTCGGCCAGGAAGCGCACGATCTCGGCGGCGGTGGCCGTGTCGGCCACTTTGATGATGGCCGGGGCCAGCAGGGTAGTATACAAAAGGGAAGCCGCGTCGAGGCGGTTGTGGCCGTCGTCGCCCATGTGCAGGGCCTTGCCCAACAAGGCGCGCAGGTCCACGCCTCCAGACTCTCGAATGGCCTTATCCAGCACGGGCCCCATCACCGCGTTCATCCATCGCAGCTTGGCGATCACGTCCGGGCTGTAAGCGCCCATGCGCAGCACTTTGCCGCGGCCTTCGTTGAGGCCCGAGAAAGCCCGATTGCCGTAGGTCTTGTTCTCCACCACGTAGGTCATCATGGAAGGCGAGATCACCCCGGCCATGGGCCCCACCGCCCCGTAATGGTGGCAGGGGGCAAACTCGACCTTGCCCGCCTGGATCAGGGCTTCCGCATCTTCCGCGCTCCGAGCCAGGCCCTCGAAGATCAAAGCGCCGTAGACCGCGCCCTTCATGGGGCCGGCCATGCGCTCCCAGGCGATGGGAGGGCCGGCGTGCAGCAGCAGGTTGGGCTTCATGCCGGGAATGACCTCGATGGCCTTGCCAACCCCCACGGTGATCGGGCGGGATTCCATGAAACGTTCTACCGTTTTGGCATTTGCGGATTCAATATCCATGTCTGTCCTCTCTAAAAAAATCAGCCGTGGCGCAAGGTTTCACTCGGACCACGGCTTTCGTTTTCACTTCTTCTTCATGCGCTCCAGGATGGCGGCCAGCTTCTCGTTCCCGCCGGCCGGAGGCCGCCAATCCACGTGCAGCGTGGGAACCCCCTGGGCCTGCAAGGTCTCGGCGAAGGATTCCAGGCCGACGTTGACGGCGCTCAGGGGTCTCTGCAGCACCTCCAGGTCGACCGGCCTGGCAGGCGCGACGGCCTCTTCCGGCGCTTCCAAAGCACGCAGCGCGCGCAGTAATTGGCCGGCGTAACGCACCACGGTTTCGTTACTGGCGTCCACCCAGGCGCCGGTGGCCCTGAGCTGGCGCATCTGGTCGCCGAAATTCTGCGGATCCTCGTCCGTGCCGGTCACGACGGCCACCACTTCCAGGTAACGGCCGCCCTGTTCGGCCAGGGCTTTGGCCTTCGCGATGGCCGGGGCCAGCTCACCGGCGGGGTCGGGGTGTGATCCATACCCCAAGACCACGTCCAGCAGGACGACGGCCACGGCCGGATCGGCGGCCTCTTCCAGCAAGCGGCGAATGCGCAATTCGTTGTCCATCATTGGATGCAAACGCCCGACGGTAAACTCGTCCTCGCCCAGGTCCACGATGGTGTGCTCCTGGCTGACCAGCGAATTGGGCAGCTTATTCTCCTTATCGAGGGGCGCATTGGCCCACACGCGCGGCAGGTAGCCTTGCAGGATGAACTGGGCCTCGTAAGCCAGCGTGCCGCCGGAGAACAATCCGCGCAGGTAGCGTTGGCCGGGGGCAAAACGCTCCAGCTTCGCCTGCAAATCGGCCTGGCCGTCTGGCCGCGGGGCAGCGGCCAGCCTGACGGCCAGCTCGGCGGCGCTATCCAGGCTATTGACGAAATACAGGTTGTCCACCTGAGAGGCGGCGGAAAGCCGGGCGATGAAGTTGACCACCACGGGCTTGCCGGCCTGGCGGGCCACGCGCAGCACCTCGTCGGCCACCTTGGGCGCGGGCGGCTTGGAGACCAGCAAGATGACCTTCGTCTCGGGGTCGCGGGAAAGCACCTCGATGCCCTGGCGGAAGGTGACTGCGCCGACCTTTTCAGACAGGTCGCGCCCGCCGGTGCCGATGCCGTAGCTGACCCCGCTGCCCAACTGGTGGATGCGCGAGGTTACCTGCTGCAAGCCCGTACCGGCGGCGGCCACCACGCCGATGGGCCCCAGGCGGACTTTGTTGGCAAAGCCCAAGCCGACCCCACGAATGATGGCCGTTCCGCAATCGGGGCCCATGACCAGCAGCCCTTTCTCTGAAGACAGGTGCTTCAGCTCGATCTCTTCTTCTACGGAAACGTTGTCGCTGAAGAGGAAAACGTGCTTGCCGAGGCGCAGCGCCTCGCGGGCCACCCCGGCGGCGTAGCGCCCGGCGACGGAGACCAGCACCCAGCTCGCCTCGGGCAGCATTTCCAGGGCGGTCTCGATGCTCTGCGGGCGGTATTCCTGGCTCGCGGAAGACTTGCGCCGGGTGAGCAGCTCGTCTACCTTCCCAAGCGCTTCCAGCGCGGCGGCCTCGCTCTCGGCGCGGACGACGAGCACCAGATCGTCCGGCCTGGCGGCCCTGGCTTCTTCACACAACAGGTCGATGTGCGCCAGGAGCTCTTTGTTCGCCTCGGTGCCCATGATCACGCCCGCATCCAGGACGCCCGGCAGCGCCGCCAGAGAGCGCTGCGTTTGCATCAGGAATGCAGAATCGTAATAGGCGCCAGATCGAACGTCTGCTTTAACAACAGCCATAACAACCTCCAATGAATAAGGTGTGGCGTTAAGTTATAGTACGTCGGCTTCTCGCTTTACCGATAGACCTTCCGACCTATTCGATTATAAACAACGATAGATTTGGTGGAGACAGGCTCGCTTGCCAAATCGCTTCTCTACGGCTGGGAAATACTTGAGGGCTAATTCTTGAATTCCCGTCACCTGTTCCAGGAGTTTGGTCTGACAAAGAGCTTTGGTTTTAATCGAACCCCTGCAATACCGGAGCACTGCCGGGTAGTTTTACAGACTTAAGCAACTAATTTGGAGTAAATTTAGAATATTGATCCTTTAACCACAAGAAAAGTATAGCATTTGTCCTATGCGAATTCAAATGACATATTTCCTTATCAAGAACTCCATTTCTCACATTCTTCTCATTTTTCTCGCTTCCAGGCGGCGCCAGTGACATATCGCCAGCGCAAGCGGAAAATAATCACTTGCAATCCCTGGAGAATATCCATAAACTTTGAAAGTATTCTCTCCGCCGGCATGGTGTGCCGATTCTCCCAACAAGTATAGCCCTCAGACCCAAAACTCAAGAAAGAAAAGGAAGAAACGCCATGAGACTTGATCCTCCTGAGAAAGTATCGCAAGAACAGATCACGATCGACGTTCGAGAGATCGAACCGCTGCTCCAGGCTCCTTCTATGGGGTTAAACCCTGGCCGGAAGCGATGGTTACCCTCAAGGACGGGCGCCTGCTCTACGTGCGCGAGGCCAGGCTGGAAGAAGTTCCCGCCATGCTGGAATACATGGAAAAGGTCATGCACGTCGAGAAGGACTTCTACGACATCGTCGGCGTGCGCTGCTACGCCGAGATCCTGGGCTGGTATCGCCAGCGGGTCAAGGACCCCTTCACCCTGGTCGGCCTGATCGATGGGGAATGGGTGGGGTTCGCCAACGGGCGCGTGATGAACGAGAACATCGCCCTCAGCCTGCATACCATGACCTTCGCCCGGCGCGGACGCCTGGGCTGGGCCATGTATTACGCCAAGACCTATTACGCCCTGGAGATCCTGGGCTGCAAGGAATGGTGGTCCACCTTCGAGAGCTACAACGGCTGGCGCATGGCGGGTCTGGAGATGGCCCAGCCTACCTACCCCTGGCCAGAGTACCAGCACGAGCTGGGCGGCGCCCGCGTGTATTATCTGACCAAGAAGTATTGGGACACTTCGATCAAGAAGTTCCACAAAGAGATGATCGGCTCCGATTTCAGCTTCGACGTGCCGGATGAGGTGCGCAAGCGCAATCAGAACTTCCACGCTCCCGCCACGGTCGATCTGTAGACGTGTGCACGCAAAAGTTGTCAGCCGTTTTCAGGCGATTGAAATCGCTGCAACGAAGTACACGAAGTCGGCCTTCGCCGACTGGTTTTTAGCCAGCGCAGGCCGGCTTCGTGCAGTTTGTAGGTGCAGTTTCGTGTTCGTCCCAAAACTGGTAGGTCTTGAAAAAAGAGCAAGCCCAGGTTAAATTGGTAGTTACTTAGGCCAACAATTTACCGGAGCTTGCGATGTCAATTGTCACTTTACATTTACCAGAAGTCAAGGTTTGTGAAACAAGTCGTCCGAAACGATGCCCAGTGTGTGGGGGAGAAACATTTCAGCGATGGGGAGGGGCGATCAGGAAAGTACGCGATCCACAAATTAAGGAAGTGGTGGTATATCGCTATTGTTGTTGCACCTGTCGCCACACGTTTCGGCACTATCCGGAAGGGATCAGTCAAGCCCAGCAAACGGTGCGGATGAAGGCACTGGCGGCAATTGGCTGGATATTGGGGATGAGTTATCGCGGGGCATCCGGCTTTTTTGGGGCATTTCGGGTGGAAATAGGGCGGATGAGTATATGGCGGGATGTGCAAGAGCGGGCCAGGCAATTGGAGAAAGAGCGGCATTGGAAGAAGGTGAGGGTGGCGGGGGTAGACGGGGCGTATGTGAAGGGATGGGGAGAAACGCAAAAGGTATTGGTGGTGGTAGACATGGGGACGGGCGACCCGATCACGGTGGGGTATCTGGATGAGAAGGACCCACAGGCAGTGAAGAAGTTTCTTGAACCACTGGTGCAGCGTCTGGGGATCAGCGTGATTGTGACCGACGATTTGGCCAGTTACAAGCAAGTGGCGGATGACTTACAGTTGGAACACCAGGTATGCCAGTTCCATCTGCGGCGCTGGGTAGGACGCACGTTGCATGAATTGAAGGAAAGCTTGCCCCCCGATTGGCTGTGGATGGTAGATGAGGTAAAGCAGTTGCTTGCAGATTTGCCCATCGAGGGTGACAAGCGCCTGGTGGCTTTGGGACGCCAATTTCCACCGGCTCAAGCCAAACGAGCCGGGAGTGAATTTACGCCGCTTGAACAATTGCGTTATCTAATCGTCCGTCTGGGCGAAAATTGGGCTCGTTTTCGGGTATTCAATTGGCAGCCGGACGTGCCCTGGACGAATAACCCAACCGAACAAGTGATAGGTCGCATGAAAATGCGAGCCCGGACGGTTCGAGGGTATAAAAACTGGGATGGCATGACCAGTGGCCTGATGGCGGCCGGAGTGAAACTTGCATGATTTTCTCGCTCAGGCAAGGGAGAATGCTGCCTGCTCCCAATTCCTGAAATTCGCCAACCAAGTTTGGGACAAACACTCAGTTTCCAACTGCTTGACAACTCGTGCGTGCACACTCCACCTTCTTCATCAGGCCCTGTCATTCAGGCGATTGAAATCGCTGCAACGAAGTACACGAAGTCGGCCTTCGCCGACTGGTTTTTAGCCAGCGCAGGCTGGCTTCGTGCAGTTTGTAGGTGCAGAGTTTCCAACTGCTTGACAACTCGTGCGTGCACACTCTGTAGACCGCCCTCTTGCCGGGTGTTCACCACAGAGGCACAGAGAGCACAGGGTTTTTTTAGGTTTACTCTGCGACCTCTATGTCTTTGTGGTGGGATTCTTCTTCTCTTCTTTGGAATTCACCCCAGAGGCGCAGAGGGCACGGAGTTTTCTTAAGGTTTTCTCTGTGGCCTTTGTGTCTCCGTGGTGAGATTCCCCATGTTTGCAATCAGGCGCGGAGAACTCCGTCTACATGCCCCAAAAGAGCTTCAACCCCACCAACAACATAACGAAGCTGAGCAAGGTCAGGAGCCACCCCACCCGGAAGAAATCCCCGAATTTGTAGTTGGCGGGGGAGATCATGAGGATGTTGACGGGGTGGGCGATGGGGGTCAGGAAGGAGGCCGAACAGCCAATGGCGGTCGCCACGGCCACCGCCTGCGGGTTGACGCCCATGCTGATAGCGGCGGCGATGGTCACCGGGCCGGTGACCAGGGCGGTGACCTGCCCGCCCATGAATTGCGTGAGCAGAGAGGTCAGCAAGAAGGCTCCGGCGGCCAGGCCCAGGGGGCCAAAAGATTTGACCGCCGCGATCATGGAGCTGCCCAGGAAAGCCGCCAGGCCGGTCTGCACCATGGCCAGGCTGACCGCATACATGCCGGCGATCAGGAAGATGGCCTGCCATTCCACCGACTGGTAGGCTTCTTCCATGGTGAGGATGCCCAGCAGCACCACCAGGATGGCGCCGCTCAACATGCACAGGTAGATGGGAGCCCCGGCAATCGAAGCGCCAATGGCCAGGAAGGTGATGGCCACAGACTGGATGACGGCGCGCTTGTGAAGCGGCTGGTCGCTGGGATTGGGCTCGATGACGATGAAATCGGGGCTGCGCTTGATCTTCTTGATCTGCTCTCCGGCGCCGATGACCAGGAGCGTATCCCCTGGAGTGAGGGTCAAATCCCCCACGTCGGTGCGGAAGCTGCGATCCAGGCGAAGCAGGGCCACCACGGTCAGCCCAAAGCGCTTCCGGAAATTAATGTCTCGCAAGGTGCGCCCTTCCGCCCGGGAATGGGGCGCCAGGAGCACCTCCACGAAGGTGACGCCAATGGGGCTGAGGTGCTTGCCGCTGCCGGCGGGCTGGATCTCCAGCCCGGAATCTTGCAGCGCGGCCACCTTCTCCTCGCGGCCCACCAGCAGGAGCACGTCGCCCGGCAGGATCAGGCGCTGCGGATAGGGCAGCTCGATCTCCTCCTTCTCGGTCTGGATGCCGGCTACAGACACGCCCCAATTACGCCCGATGCCCGACTCCACAAGGGCCTTGTAGGCGAAAATGGAGCCCGGAAGGACGCGCGCTTCCCACAAGCGCTCGCCCAGGCGATAGAGGTCCTCCAGCTCGCTGCCGGTCAGGCGCGCCAGAGCCTGCTCCTCGGAAGGCTCGCGATCCGGCAGCAGGCGCTTCCCCAGGATGCCTAAAAAGAGGATGCCCGCCAGAGCGATCAGCCCGCCGGTGGGAGTGAAGTCCAGGATGTTCAGGGCGGCCTGCGGCGGCTTGGCGATGGGCAGCAGGCCACTGACGATGATGTTGGCGGTGGTAAAGTAAGTGGCCGCTCCGCCCAGCAGACTCCCGTAAGCCACCGGGATCAACAGCTTGCTGGGCTTGACCCCCGTGCGGCGGGCCACTTCCATGGCGCTGGGCAGGATCAAAGCCCCGGCGGCCAGGTTGTTCATGAACAGGGAGAGCAGGGCGGTGGTGCCGGCGAAGAGGGCGATGAGGAGGCTCTCGTCCTTGCCGCCCAGGCGGATCAGGCGCTGCGCGATCCAACGCGTGATGCCGCTCTTGTCCAGGCCACGGGTGATGATGAAGAGCGAGAAGAGGATGATCACCACCGGCTGGCTGAAGCCGATGATGGCGTTGACGGCGCTTTGAGGAGAATGGGCGGGTCCCAGGATGCGCAGGCCCAAGGCCTGCAAGATGCCCAGGGCGACGGCCATGATCATGGCGGCCAGGTCAATGCGCAGGCGGTTGGCGATGACCAGCGCCAGGGGGATGCACAGGATGGCTACGAGCAGTAAGGTCGGCAATAAATGGAGTGAATTCAACTTACCCCCGCCGGAGGACGTCCGAGGAAGATTGAGTTTCTGACCGCAAGTCTATTATAACGGCTCAGGGGAATTTGGGGGATGACGGCGGATTTGGGCACGGATTTCACGGGGGAGGATGGGACGCGGAAGGCGCGGAGGGCGCGGAGAAACGCAGAAGGACGTAAAAGGCATTCCTACAATTAAGCTCCATTAAAGCACCTATCAAATTTGTATAGTATTTTGCACAAAAGGAGTGACTAACTTCCTGCGCTGTACACTATAATTGGACAAATTCTCAACCAACACACAATCATCATGACAAGGGAGCCTTTAGTATGAAGCTAACTGGAGCGCGTCACTTTGTAACCAGAACCATTTGGTTCGCCATCATCGCTGCGCTGCTTTGTACTGCCGCAGTTGCCGCCCAACCCGTCCAGGCCACCTCCACAGGGGAATTAACCGGGCCTGGGTGGATCTATGTCGTCACGCAAGAGGGGGAAACCGTCGGTGCGGACTACTACCAATACGACGCCCTTTACGCCATTAACACCTACACCAACGAAAAGCTCGGGCCATTCCTGAGGGACGAGTTAAGCACCCTGGATGAAACCACCGGCTTCCCCGTGGGCCAGGACCTGTTTGACGTCGCTGTCACTCCTGACGGCAAAACCTTGCTGGTTTCCTCCTTTTCGAAGAAGCTCGTGCACTTCGTAG
Organism: uncultured Chloroflexia bacterium; assembly: GCA_963702935.1. GTDB lineage: Bacteria > Chloroflexota > Anaerolineae > Anaerolineales > Anaerolineaceae > DAOTWA01. The sequence goes on along the minus strand of OY969772.1, from coordinate 2,868,770 downwards.
ATGTCTCGATCCCGTGGAAACCGGTATACCTTGGCTCTCTCCATCTCGATATAATGGCCGAGGATATCGCCATCACCGCCGATGGGAAGTATGCCATCGTCACCGACGGCGGGTTTACACAGAGTATGTATTCGATCGATATTGCCAATCGCGTCGTCAAATACGAGCTGCTCATGCCCACGATTGCCCACGATAAAGGTGGCGACCCAATTTACGGATATACGAACGCGGTCGCCATCGCACCGGATGGCACGGTGGTCGTAGCGGACTACTCAAATGGGTTCATTCATTCGGTCTATATAGGCCCGCAAGGTACATTGACCTATATCGGCTCCTACCACTACTTCGTTTCAACGGACGGTGAATTCAGCACAGATCCGCTCGTACTGACGACCAGCATCAGCCCCAGGACGACCAACGCCGGGCTGGTCCCCGATACCAGCCAGCTCGACCCCCTTCCAGCCACCACCGGTGCGAACAGCGCCAGTGGGCTCACAACGGCCGTTAAGTGGCAGCCAATACGCCCGGTCAATGTCTCCATTGCTCCGGATGGCGTCACCGTGCTGGTATCAGATTCGGCGAATTATGTGGACACGAGCCTCCCATCTTACAGCGCGCAGTACGACGTCGGCGTCTATAAGATTATCGATCCAGGCGAGCTGGAGCTGGTCGATGTGATCTTCGGGCTCGACCACGCCATGCAGAACATCACCTTCACCGAGGACAGCAGCAAAGCCATCATGCTGGGGAACAACGCGCATACCTATGACAGCACAGCCGATCCCACGGACACCTCTCCGAACGACAGGGTTTATATCCTGAACCTGACCCCCAACGGCTCAGGCACGTACGATTACCAGTCTGTAGAGCTGGAACAGTACACCTCTTCGCAGCTATTTGGGGTCGATACGATCGCCTACTACGAAGGCAAAATTTATGCCTCTTATCCGACGCTTATGATAGATACGGATGAATTTCCCACCCGTTACGTTTCCGTTATTGACATGGAAACGCTGGAGCGCACCCTGATCGATTGGGGGGCGAGCACTGATAATGTACCGGTAGGCCTGGCAGCCCGCCAGTTTGTACCGTTCAAGAGCTGGTTCCCATTCGTCCCTGTAAGATCCCGGTAACAAACAGAGCAGAGCAACGGTAATTCGGGCAGAGGCCATCCTGAAGAAAAGGATGGCTTCTGTTTTTCCAGGCCCCCTGGGTTTTACCCGTGGCTGGCAATTTCTACGTGAAATTTAGCCGGGTAGAGAATCCCCCCAACTCCCCTTTCCAAGGGGGGGCAAGAACGGAAAGACCCCCAGCGCTTGGCTGGGGGTCTTTAGAGTTGGGGCGGGGGGATTTGAACCCCCGATCTCACGGTCCCGAACCGTGTGCTCTAGCCGGACTGAGCCACACCCCGATACCTCAGCATTATACCCAGGCCGCCCTCTTTTGGCAAGAGCGCTAGAATTGTTTGGCCTTTCCCGGTATAATACGCTTTGTCTATTTCGTTGATCGCCCCTCGCGCTCCATTCTCTGCCCTTGAGCAGTCGTTGGTACCGGCGAGAGCCACACCCAAGCCGGCCCGGGGGTTGGTCTATGCTTCCCCTGGAACCGCCAAAATGCCTATGATTCACTCCTGGGCCAGGTGCTTCCCCGTACCGAGGGCGCTTTTGGAACGAGCAGACGGCAGACAACCAATTCTTCGAAGGAGTCAACCAACATGAGTGACAACAAGAAAGTGCGGGTCGCGATTATCGGCGTGGGCAACTGCGCCTCCTCGCTGGTGCAGGGCGTCCATTACTACCAGAATGCCAGAGGATGACGACCGCGTGCCCGGGCTGATGCACGTCAACCTGGGCGGCTACCACGTCCGCGATATCGAATTCACCGCCGCCTTTGACGTGGTGGACACCAAGGTCGGCAAGGACCTCTCGCGAAGCGATCTACGCCTATCCCAACAATACCTATCAAGTTCTGCGACGTGCCCAAGCTGGGCGTGCCAGGTCTCGCGCGGCATGACCCACGACGGGCTGGGCAAGTACCTGTCCCAGATCCTCAAGAAGGCCCCCGGCCCGACCGCCGACATCGTCAAGATCCTCAAGGACACCAACACCGATGTGGTGATCAATTACCTGCCGGTGGGCTCCGAAATGGCCACCAAGTGGTACGTCGAGCAGATCCTGGACGCCGGCTGCGGCTTGGTCAACTGCATCCCGGTCTTCATCGCCAGCTCAGGACTACTGGAGCGCCGCGCTTCCTGCAGCAGCGGCCTGCCGATCATCGGCGACGACATCAAGAGCCAGGTGGGCGCCACCATCCTGCACCGCATGCTGACCACGCTGTTCGTCGACCGCGGCGTGCGGCTGGACCGCACCTACCAGCTCAACTTCGGCGGCAACACCGACTTCATCAACATGCTCGAGCGCGAGCGGCTCGAATCCAAGAAGATCTCCAAGACCGGCGCGGTCACCAGCATGCTGCCCTACGACCTGGAGCAGCGACAACATCCATGTCGGCCCCAGCGATTACGTGCCCTGGCTGGAGGACCGCAAGTTCTGCTACGATCCGCATGGAAGGCACCACCTTCGGCGAATGTGCCCCTGCAACCTGGAGGCTCAAGCTGGAAGTGTGGGATTCGCCCAACTCCGCCGGCGTGGTCATCGACGCCGTGCGCTGCGCCAAGCTGGCCCTGGATCGCGGCATCGGCCGGCCCGCTCGATGGCGCCCGCGTCCTATTTCATGAAGACGCCTCCCAAGCAGTTCAAGGACGAGGAGGCGCGTGAGATGACCGAGGCCTTCATTCGCGGCGAGGACAATTGACGTGAACGGAGGTCGTTGGCGGCCGGGGAGGGCGGCCGGATTTGTGGGGCTGTGCCTCCTCCTGGGGATGACCGCGTGCAGCGCGGTCGTCCCGCCGCAGAAGCCTACGGCGACGGCGACGCCTCTGCCTGCCACCCTCACGCCCACCCGGCCCGCGCCTTCTCCCTCCCCTTCACCCTGGTTTTCCCCAGCGCCTTCCCCTACGGGGGAAGCGCTGGTTTCTGCCCCTACGCAAGACCTGAGCGCCACACCGCTGCCCTCCCCCACCCCTCCGCCCATCGACATCCTCCAGAGCAAGCTCTTGCGCTCAGGGGTAGCCCCGCAGACCTACCTCCAGGATACCTGCCAGTATCTGCGCCTGCGCTGGGACCCCAATAACAGCCCACCTGGCACGGTTATTGTACCCATCATGTTTCATTCCATCGTGCCGGACGGCCGGCCCATCACGGAGGATACGACCATCACAGAGTCGTATTTCGTGCAGATCCTCGAGCACGCCAAGAGCCTGGGCTTTCAGACCATCACCACTGCCCAGGCGGCCGACTTCCTGGAGAAGAACGCCAAAATCCCGCAGCTCTCGCTGCTGATGATCGTGGACGACCGGCGGCCCGGTGTGGTGCAGCGTTTCTTGCCGTACCTTGAAAAATACAACTGGACGCTGACGCTGGGGTGGATCGTGGCGCAAAACACGGCCCAGGACTGGGCCAATATCGAGGGGCTCAACGCCTCCGGGCGCCTGGACGTGCAGTCGCACGGCTACAACCACATCTACATCGTGCCCACCACGCCCGAAGCCGACGTCCGCCACGAAATCTTCGACCCGATCCCCGTGCTGTTGCAGCACTTCGGCCAGCGCCCGACGGCCTTCATCTGGCCGGGCGGCAACTTTACCGACCTGTCGGTGCAACTGGCGCACGAAGCCGGCTACAGCCTGGGGTTCACGGCCTACTCGCGCGGCCCGCTGATGTTCAACTGGATTCCCCTGGGCCAGCCCGAGCAAGCGGTGAAAGATCCGCTCATGGTGCTCCCCCGGTTTTGGAGCACGGCGGCGACCCTCAACCTGGACCAGGCGGTGCAATTCAGCCAGCAAGCGGCCGCCCAGGCGCAGGCCAACCGCCAGCAGGAACAAAGCTATCTCAGCGCCTACTGCCCGCAGGCCACGCCCACTCCCTAAGGAACACGAAAGCATGGCAGACTGCATTTTCTGTAAGATCATCAACAGACAGGCCCCCAGCGAGATCCTCTACCAGGATGCCCTGGTGACCGCCTTCAGAGACACCCTCCCGGCAGCGCCGGTGCACATCCTGATCGTGCCCAACCGGCACATCGCCTCCATGAACGAGGTCACCCCGGGCGACGAGACGCTGATGGGCCACCTGTTGAGTGTGGCCCCGGGCATCGCCCGCCAGGCCGGGGTAGACGGCAGCGGTTACCGGCTGGTGATCAACACCGGGCCGGATTCCGGCCAGGCGGTGTTCCACATCCATTTACACCTGATCGGCGGGCGCAAGCTACCGGCCAGGGCCAGCCTGGAGCAGGGCTAACGTGGCCAGGCGCGCCGCCGCCCTGCTGGGCCTCCTGCTATTGAGCGGTCTGATGGCCTGCACGCGCATGGCGTCCAGCGACGGCGCCCTGCTGCCCCAAGGGAACGGCCAGCCCTCGAGCTCCGCGGCGCAAGCTCAGCCCCCGGCGGCCGGCACGGCTACGCGCACACCTTTTTTGCCCCCCACCCGCGTTCCGGGTGCGCCCATCCTCAGCCCCACGCCGGACGCCGCGCGCATCTTGCCCACGCCGCGCACGACTCCCGACGAATACGTGGCCCAGGCGGGCGACTCGCTGGGCAGCATCGCCGAACGCTACGGCATCTCCCTGGACGAGCTGGTGAAGGCCAACCAGATCGACAACCCCAACCAACTGTACGTGGGCCAGAACCTGGTCATCCCCCCGCCCACGCCGCAAAGCCCCGGCTCGGATTTCAAGATCATCCCCGATTCCGAGCTGGTATACGGGCCGGCCAGCGTCTCGCTGGACTTGCAAGCCTTCATCAGCGAGAAAAAAGGCTACCTGGCGCAATATTCGGACGTGGTCAACGCCGAAACGCTCAGCGGAGCGCAGGTGGTGCAGTTGGTTTCCGAGGAATATTCTGTCAACCCGCGCCTGCTGCTGGCCGTGCTGGAATTCCGCAGCGGCTGGGTGACCAATCCCAGCCCGGAGGCTGCTTTCAACGATTTCCCCCTGGGTTATCGCAACGACAACTACAAGGGCCTGTACTTGCAGCTCTCCTGGGCGGCCAACAACCTCAACCGCGGATTCTACCTGTGGGGCGTCAACGCCATCTCCAGTTGGGTGCTGGCGGACGGCAGCGTGACGCCCGTGGCGCCGACGATCAACGCCGGCACGGCCGGGGTACAGAATTTGATGGCCCAGTTCTACGGGCGCGCCGATTGGGACAAAGCCGTCTCGCAGGACGGCCTGTTTGCCACCTACTCCAGCCTGTTCGGCTATCCCTTTGACCTGGCGATCGAGCCGCTGGTGCCACCCGACCTGAAACAGCCCCTCTTCCAGCTCCCCTTCGAGAGAGGCGTGCAGTGGTCCTTCACGGGCGGGCCGCACGGCGGCTGGGGAGAAGGCTCGGCCTGGGCCGCCCTGGATTTCGCGCCGCCCGGCGACGCCCTGGGATGCGTCTCCAGCGACGCCTGGGTGGTGGCCGTGGCGGATGGGCTGATCGTACGGGCCAAGACCGGGGAAGTCATGGAAGACCTGGACGGAGACGGCTACGAGCAAACCGGCTGGGACGTGCTGTACATGCACGTCGACACCCGCGAGCGTGTCGCGCCGGGGACCTACGTGCACGCGGGAGATCACATCGGCCACCCCTCCTGCGAAGGCGGCGTATCAAATGGCACGCACGTGCACCTCGCCAGGCGTTATAATGGAGAGTGGATCGCCGCGGATGGCGCTTTACCGTTCAATCTGGATGGGTGGATATCCAGCGGCACCGGCACGGAATATGATGGATTTTTGAAACGCGATGGGCAGAGCATTGAGGCCTGGGACGGCCGTAAAGCGGAGAACCAGATCCAGCGTTAGGCGAAGACGGCGCATGCATAGCCTGTGGCTGATGAGCCTTGCGCTGATCTTGGCTATCCTGGCGTGCTCGAGCTCGTACCTGACCGCCGGGGAGCTCAGCGCCACGCTGGGCCCCAGCGCGGCGATCAATCCCGGCGTGCTCGACACTCCCCAGCCGACAGTCCTCCCTACCCAGGCGCAGGCCACCTCCACCCAGGCGCAGACGCCGGAAGCAACCTACCCGACGCCTACCGGCGTGATGGGAGGCGGCGTCATCGATCCCCCGCAGCCCCTGGCCAGCGCCACACCCCTTTTCCTTACCCCGACTCCGCTGCTCTCCTCCACCCCCGGCCCGACGGTCGGGCCGCCCATCCTGTATTACACCCAGGCGGGCGACACCCTGCCCGCTATTGCAATTCGCTTTGGCGTCCAAGCGGGAGAGATCCAATCCCAGCAGCCCATCCCCGACAAAGCCCTGATCGACCCCGGTCAACTGCTGCTCATCCCCCAACGCCTGATCCAGGTCAGCAACGACAAGCAGCTCATGCCCGACAGCGAAGTGGTGTTCTCCCCCTCGGCCATCGATTTCGACGTGAATGACTTCGTAAAGCAGGCAGGCGGCTATTTGAGCCAATACCAGGAATACCTGGGCAGCACAGGCTGGACCAGCGGCGCAGACGTGGTCAAGCGCGTGGCCATCGAGAACTCGGTCAACCCGCGCCTGCTGCTGGCCCTGCTGGAGCACCAGAGCCATTGGGTGTACGGAAAGCCTGGCAACCTGGCCGAGACCGACTATCCCGTCGGCTACGTCAACGCCAATACCAAGGGCCTGTACCAGCAGCTCACCTGGGCCACCAGCCAGCTTTTCCTGGGCTATTACGGCTGGCGCGAAGGCATCCTGACCGAGCTGACCTTCCCGGACGGCAGCACGCTGCACCCCGCCCCCAGTCTCAACGCCGGCACGGTGGCCTTGCAGTACTTCTTCTCCAGGCTGGATAACCAGGAAGCCTGGAGCGGGGCGCTGTACGACGCCGACAGCCTGACCGCCCTCCACGAGCGCATGTTCGGCAACGCCTGGCTGCGCGCCCAGACGGTGGAGCCGCTCTTCCCCGCCACCCTGACCCAGCCTCCCCTGATCCTGCCCTTCATGCCCGGCCAGATCTGGAGCTTCACGGGCGGCCCGCACGGCGCCTGGGAGATCGACGGCGCGCGCGCGGCGCTGGACTTCGCGCCGGCCAGCACCGAGAGCGGCTGCGTCGAAATCGGACGCCTGGGTGGTGGCCAGCGCCACCGGCCTGGTGGTGCGCTCGGATCACGGCCTGGTGGTGCTGGACCTGGACGGCGACGGGCACGAACAGACCGGCTGGTCGATCCTGTACCTGCACATCGCCACCGATGGGTCGCGTGAAGCTGGGCACCTGGGTCAACGTGGGCGACCCCATCGGGCACCCCTCCTGCGAGGGCGGCATCGCCACCGGCACCCACGTGCACATCGCCCGCAAGTACAACGGCGAGTGGATCCTGGCAGACGGCCCCCTGCCGTTCGATCTGAGCGGGTGGATCGCCCACGCGGGCGACGCGCCTTACATCGGCACCCTGACCCAAGGCGACAAGACGGTCACCGCCTGCACCTGTGGGTCGATCGAGACCAATATCGTCAGGCCGAAGGAGCAGCCCTGATATTTGTGATAACATTACCTCACGCACGAGCCCGCATGAGTTTTTACCGTAGCAGAAAGTATTTCTATGAATTCCATCGCCAGAAATCGCCCTTCAGTGGGCGTTTTAATAACCTTCCTGGTCCTGCCAGGACTGCTCCTCAGCGCCTGCGTTCCGGAGAACAATCCGGCGGCCGTTGACGCCTCTTTCCAACCTTCCCCCACGCCGTCCGCCGGCGAGCCCACCCCCACCGCCCTGCCCACCCGGCCGCCCTACCAGCCCGGCGAGCTGGTCGACTACACTGCGCAGAGTGGAGACACCCTGCCGGCCCTGGCGGCGCATTTCAACACCACGGTCGACCAGATCCGCCAGGCCAACCCGATCCTACCCGTGCAGGTGACCACCCTGCCGGCCGGCCTGCCGATGAAGATCCCCATCTATTATCAGGCCCTGTGGGGCTCGCCGTATAAGATCCTCCCCGACAGCCTGTTCGTGGACGGCCCGGCCCAGGTGGGCTTCGACACGCAGGCGTTCGTGGACGCGCATCCCGGCTGGCTGAAGAACTACGTGGGCTACGCCGCCGATGAAAATCGCAGCGGCGCGAATATGGTGGATTACATGGCGGTCAATTACAGCGTCAGCCCGCGCCTGATCCTGGCCATCCTGGAATACCAGAGCGGGGCGCTCAGCCAGGCAGACCCACCGCCGGGCGGCAGCGATTACGCCCTGGGATTCACGGGCTACGCGCGCAAGGGGCTGTTCTTGCAGCTCGATGCGCTGGCCGATACGCTCAACGACGGCTATTACGCCTGGCGCACCGGCACGCTGCCCTCCTTCGACCTGCTGGACGGGCGGCTGGAACGGCCCGACCCCTGGCTGAACGCCGCTTCGGTGGCCCTGCATTACTATTTCTCGCGCAACTTGCAGCCGGACGCCTACGCGCTGGCCGTTTCGGGGCAGGGGCTGGCCAGAACTTACCAGGAGCTGTTTGGCGACCCCTGGGCGGGCAACATCAACAACATCCCCGGCAGCCTGCAACAGCCGGCGCTGCGCCTGCCCTTCGTGCCCGGGAAATTCTGGGCCTTCACCGGCGGGCCGCACACGGGGTGGGGCACTTTGCAGCCCTACGCGGCGCTCGATTTTGCCCCCCCGAGCCTGGTGAGCGGCTGCGCGCCCTCGAATGAATGGGTCACCGCCATGGCAGACGGGGTGGTCTCGCGCAGCGAAGAGGGCCTGCTGGTCATCGATCTGGACGGAGACGGGGACGAGCGCACCGGATGGCAATTGTATTATCTGCACCTGATCCACGATGCTAGCCTGGTGCAGGGAGTCAAGGTGACCGCCGGCGAGCCGATCGGGCACCCCTCCTGCGAGCACGGGCACGCCACCGGCACCCACGCCCACGTGGCCCGCAAGTATAACGGCGAATGGATCCCGGCCGGTGGGCCGCTGGCCTTCGACCTGGAAGGCTGGGTGGCCTCCGCCGGCGCCCAGCCCTACGACGGCACCCTGACGAAGTCGGGGCGCACGATCACGGCCTGCACCTGCTCGGACAAGGACAGCCAGCTCGAATCAGAGGCTCCCTGACCATGAGTGAATCCGACACCATCCAGAAGGTCGATACTCCGGCTTCGCGGGGCAGCCTGGCGCAAGACCTGCGCCGGGTAGGCCTGGAGGCGGGCAGGATCGTGCTGGTGCACAGCTCGTTGAGCCGCCTGGGGTGGGTGTGCGGCGGCGCAACAGCCGTCATCCAGGCGCTGCAAGACGCGCTGACCCCGGAAGGCACGCTGGTCATGCCGGCTCACTCCGGCGACCTCTCGGACCCCGCTCTATGGAGCAACCCGCCCGTGCCGCAAAGCTGGTGGGCGACTATCCGCGAGACGATGCCGGCCTACAAGCCGGAGATTACCGCCACGCGCGGGATGGGCGCCATCGCCGAGGCGTTCCGCACCTGGCCGGGGGTGCAGCGCAGCGCCCACCCGGCGCTGTCCTTCACCGCCTGGGGCAAGAACGCCGGCCAGGTAGTCGCCAATCACACCCTGGAATATTCCCTGGGAGAAGGCTCTCCCCTGGCGCGCCTCTACGACCTGGACGCCTGGGTGCTGCTGCTGGGCGTAGGCTTCGCCAACAACACCTCCTTCCACCTGGCCGAATACCGCGTCCCCGGGGCGAAGATCGTCCAGGAGGGCGCGCCCATTCTGGTGGAAGGCAAGCGTGCCTGGAAGACCTACCGGGACGTGCAGGTCGACGACGATCCTTTCGCCGAGATTGGCGCAGATTTCGAGAAGACCGGCGAGGTGAAAGTCGGCAAGGTCGCCGCCGCCGAGACGCGTTTCTTCCGGCAGCGCCCGGCCGTCGATTTTGCGGTGGGCTGGCTGGCCGCCCGCCGGCAATCCTCCGGCGCAGCCGCTTAGCCCCCTGGTGCCGGCCATGCTCATCCTCCGACTGCTCGGCCCCCCGCAAGTCCTGCTCGACGGCCACGCCCTCAAAGTGGAGCGGCGCAAGAGTCGCGCGCTGCTCTATTACCTGGCCGCCCAAAATGCGCCCGTCTCGCGTGGACACTTGTTAGCCCTCTTGTGGCCCGAGCACGATCGTCCGACCGCCCAACAACTGCTGCGCACCACTTTGCACGGCCTGCGCAAGGTAATCGGCGAGGCCCTGCTGGCCGAGGAGGACACCCTGCGGCTGGCGGCGGAAACCTGGCTGGACGTGCGCCGGTTCGAGGAAGACCTGGCCCGCCCCGACCTGAGCGCAGAGCAATTGAGCGCCGCGCTCGATCTCTACCGGGGCGATTTCCTCAGCGATTTTTCCCTGCCCAATTCGGTCGAGTTCGACAACTGGTCCACCGCCGAGGGCGAGCGCCTGCGCCGCATGGCCGCCAACGGCCTGACGCGCCTCAGCCGCCTGCACGCCGCCGTTCCCGACTACCCCCAGGCCCTGGAAGCGCTCGACCGGGCCCTGCGGCTGGAGCCTTTCCAGGAAGACTTACAACGCGAATACCTGCGCCTGTTGTACCTCTCCGGCGACCGCGCCGGGGTGATCCGGCGTTACGATAGCCTGCGCAAGCTGTGGAACGAGGAATTGGGCGTGCCGCCCATGGCGGAGACGCGCGCGCTGTACGAACTCGATCCTTTCGGACGCCTTGCCAACCAAGCCGGGGGAAACCGACCTGCCGCCCTCTCTCCAGGCGCCGGCGCCGGCGCGGGCTCGCCCACCGGAGCCTTCCAACGGGGGGCCGCCGCCGCTGCCTTTCACCGGACGGGCCGCCGAGCTGAACCGGCTGCGCTCCCTGCGCAACGAGCGCAAACTGGTGGTCATCGAAGGCGAGCCGGGCATCGGCAAGACCCGCCTGGCAGAGGAATTCATGCGCTACACGCAATTCGAGACGCCCCCACCGCTGGCCTTGAAAGGCGCCTGCCACGAGCTGGAGAGCGCCCTGCCTTACGCCGCGCTGATGGAGGCGCTGCGTAAGCTAGCGGCCCGCCCGGATTGGGCGCTGCTGCGTTCCCGGCTGGAGCTGCCGCCCCTGTGGCTGAACGAGGCCGCGCGCTTGCTGCCCGAGCTGAACAGCGAGCTTGCGCTGCAAACCGCCCCGCCCACAGACGAGATGCACTTGTGGGAAGGGTTGGCCCAATTCCTGCTGGCCCTGGCGCGCGCGCAGCCGCTCCTCTTTTTCCTGGACGATCTCCAATGGGCAGACGCCTCTACGCTGGGGTTGTTGGGCTACCTGCTGCGCAAAGTGGCCTCCTCTTCCGAAAGCGGCGGGGCGACGATCTTCTTTCTGGCGGCGGCCCGCCCGGCGCCGGCGCGCTCCCAATACGCCACTTTGATCCAGGCGCTTACCCGGGAGAACCGCATCGTGCGCCTGCCCCTGAAAGCGCTCAGCTCGGAAGAGACGGCCGGCCTGGCGATGGAGCTCAGCCCGGCTAACGCGGCGGCGCTGGCCGAATGGCTGACTCGCAACGCAGAAGGCAATCCTTACATCTTGTCCGAGCTGGTGCGCCATACCCGCGAGCGCCACATCCTGGGTGCGGACGGCAACCTGCGCGAAGAAGAATTGGGAAGCTCCCCGGTGGTACCACAGACGGTCTATACCCTCATCCAGTCTCGCCTGGCGCAGCTTTCCAACCCGGCGCGGCGCGTCCTGGATACGGCCGTGGCCGCCGGAAGGGAATTCGAGTTCCAGGTGGTGGCGCGCGCCTCGGCGCTGTCCGAAAGCGCCGCGCTGGATGCGTTGGACGAGCTGCGCGCCGCCGGGCTGGTTTATCCTAAAGATAGCCAGGGGAAAGTCTACGTTTTCGACCACGCGCTCACCATGGAGGTGGCTTACAAGGAAGTCGGAGAGCTGCGCCACCGCCTGATGCACCGCCACGTGGCGGAAGCCATGGAAAGCCTCTATCGCACACGCCTGGAAGAGGTGGCCGGCGTGCTGGCCTGGCATTTTAGCGAAGGAAACGCGCCGGAAAGGGCCGCCGATTACGCGCTGCGGGCGGCGCGCCACGCGGTCCGTCTGGCAGCCTGGAAGGAAGCCATCCCGTTTTATCAAATCGCGTTGAGCGGCGGCGACGAGACCCGCCGCGCTGGGATCTACCTGGCGCTGGGCGATGCCTACGGCCAGGCCGGCGAGCTGGCGCGGGCTTCCGAGGCCTTCCAATCCGCGCTGCTGCTGGCGCGCGACGGCGACGTGGCGAGCAGGTCCCAGGCGCGCATCGGGCTGGCGCGCTCCCTGCTGCCACAGGGACGCTTCTCAGAGATCATCTCCCTGGTGCAGACGATCTGCGCTTCCGGGCGCCCGCAGGATGTCATCGCCGCGCAGTTCTTGTGGGGAACGGCCCTCTCCATCGAAGGCGCGGAGCTGGAAGAAGCCTCCCAGCACCTGCGCAACGCCGAAGAAATGCTGCAAAAGAACCCGGGGCCCTCCCGCGCAGAAGATATCGCCAACCTGGCGCAGATCAAGTTCGAGCAGGGCAGCGTGGCCGCCCAACAAGGCGACCTGGAAAGGGCCATCTCCCTGTACGAGGAGGCCCTGGCCATCGCCGAAAAGGACGACGCGGCCATGCAGCAACGCATCCTGGCGCACAACAACATCGCCTACCATTCACTGCTGGCCGGCAAGCCGGGCGCTCGCGATACCGCTCGCGAGCACGCGCAGGCCGGCCTGGCGCTGGCCCACGAAAAGGGGGAGATCCTCCAGGAGACTTATCTCTATTCCACCCTGGGGGAGATCGCCCTGGCCCAGGGGGACGTGGAGGGAGCCGAGAAGTCCTTCGAAGAGGGCCTTTCCCTGGCAGAGCGCCTGCAAATGCCGGAACGCATCGCCGGCCTGAGCGCCAACCTGGGATTGGTGGCCCTGCGCAAGGGGGAGACTTCCCTGGCCATCCATCGCTTATCCGGCGCCCTGGCGCAAGCGGACGCGCTGGGCACGCGCCACCTGGCGGCGCAAATCCGCCTGTGGCTGGCGCCCCTGCTGCCGCGCAGCGAAGCGCGGGCTACCCTGGCCGAAGCGCGCGCCATCGCGGAGAGCGGAGGCCGCCGGCGGTTGCTGGAAGAGGCCGACCGGCTGGAAAAAGAGCTGCTCAATTCATAACAAACATCCTCAATAGCCTGTTTGTTTACGCTAACGTTTACGCTTACGTTACGCCGGGGGAGTATACTGGCAAAAGATTAAGAAAGAATACTTTTGCTGAATAAAGGAGTTTCAACAATGACCTGGAAGATAGATCCTGCTCACTCGGAAATAAACTTTTTCGTCCGCCACATGATGATCTCGACCGTGCGCGGGCGTTTCGACAAATTCACCGGAACGGTGGAGTTCGACGAGGCCAACCCGGCCAGCTCCAGCGTGGACGTGCAGATCGAGGCCGCCAGCATCAATACGCGCGAGCCGCAACGGGACGGGCACCTGCGCTCCGCAGATTTCTTCGACGCGGAAAAGTATCCCTACGTGACTTTCAAGAGCAAGCGCATCGAAGTGCTGGACGGCAACCACGGGCGAATCGTGGGCGACATGACCATTAAAGACGCTACCCGCGAAGTCACCCTGGAGGCCGAATACGCCGGCCAGGCCAAGAGCCCGTGGGGTACCTATAGCGCGGGCTTCACCGGCAAGACCAAGATCAACCGCGGAGAATGGGGCTTGAACTGGAACAAGGCGCTCGAAACCGGCGGTTTCCTGGTCGGGGACGAGATCAGCGTCGAAATCGAGCTGGAGATCGTCAAAGTGCCGGACGAGGTCGCCGAAAATCAGGCCGTCGCGGCCTGAAGGCAAGCCCGTCTGACGCAGTGATCTTGCTACTTTCCTTACCGGCGTCAGAAAAGCAATCATCCGGGAGCTCCCGTTAAACTCCCGCCCTTCCAATCGATTGGAAGGGCGGAAGATTTTAGTCCGTTGTCAGGAAAGCGGCGGGATGTGAATCCTGCCCTACGTGTGCGCGAGGAGGTAGGTCGGCTTTCCAAAGCCGCCGGATGGGTACAGGTGGCAGGGTGTGAATCCCGCCCTACCCGGAACGCAGAGGGTTTAAAGACGGCGTACCCGCGTGGAACGCAGGTACGAGGGTCGAGGGGAAGGATAGGGAATTTCGTCGAGCGGGAATCAAGCCGCTTCGAGGATCTGATACGTGTGCTCGATGGCCACGGCCATGCGCAACATGGCTTCGGCCGGGCAGTATTTGGTCTCCGAGAGCTGGATAGAGCGCTCCACAGCCGCCGGGTCCACGCCCCGGCCGGTGACGACGTATTCCACCCGGATGTGGGTGAAGACTTGCGGGTGCTCTTCGGCGCGCTCGGCGTGCACGCGCACCTCGAACGCGGTCACGTCCTGCTGCTTCTTGCGCAAGATCGAGATCACGTCCATGGCGGTGCAGCCCGCCAGCCCGATGGCGATCAGCTCCATGGGACGGAAGCCGCTATCCTCTCCGCCCACCGCCGGGGTGGAGTCCAAAGGCAAGGTGAAGCCCGTTTCGGCGCTCCCGGTAAACGCCAGGTGTCCCTTCCAGGTGACTTTTGCTTCCATAAGAGGAATCAACCCGCCTGGAGGGCGCTCTTGATCTCGGCGATGAGCTGGTCCTCAGGATAGGCGCCGATGACGGTGCCGGCTCCGGCATTGATGGTGGTCTGGGGGACACCGCTGACGGCAAAGCGCTCGGATAGCTCAGGGAACTCCGTGGCTTCGACCATTTCGGCCTGCACCATGGGGCTCTCGATGGCCAAACGGTGGGCGAGCACCACGGCCCGCGGGCAGTAAGGGCAGGTGGGGGTGACGAATACCTGGAGATGGACGGGCGCGGTCAGGCCGGCCAGAAAGGCGCGCGTCTCCGCGCTCAAAGCCGTGTTGCGAGTGGAGACCAGGATCAGGTCGTTGATCAAGGAGGTGAATTCGTGGCCCGAGGGCATCCCGGCGTAGCGCACGCCGAAGTCCACGACCTGGTCGCCGTCCTTTCCGGCGATGACGATGCCGGGGGCCTTATCGACGTGATACTGTTGGGCGACATCCGCATCCTCGTCGAGATCGTACACGCTCAGATGGAGCTTGGCGGAGAGGGGAATCAATTCCTCCAGGAGCTGCCGGGTCTCGGGGCAGTAATCGCAATCCGTCTTCTTGCCGAAGAAAAGCACCTCAACCGGGCTTTGCAGCTCGGCAAAGACCTCTTCTACCTGCTTCGTAATCTGCTCGTCGAGCAATTTTGTGGCTTCAACTTCACTCATAGTGAGAACTCCTCCAGCCGGGAATCATCCTAAGGATAATAGCCTGCGAAATAATTGGGTTTCGAGAGGATTTCAGGGATCCGCTCGTTACGTCTACTGCATTGGATGCCGGTTTTTGGAAAAGGTGGCAGGATCAACTTTCCTTGGGCTGCATGAAATCCTGCAAATCCAGGCGGTAGAACAAGCGCGCCCGCACGTCTTTGGGCAGCTCGCTCTCCAACTCCTGGGCCTGGTAAAGCTCGATGGTCTTGCGCGTGGTGTCCACCACCACGCGGCAGTCCTGGCATTCACACAGATGTTTTTCCAGCTCCGCGCACAGGGCTTCACTCAGGGTTCCGTCGATATAATCCGACAGCGATTCGACCAGATGCTTGCACTCTTCTTTATCAATCATTGGCACTGCCCTTTTCGAAATACTTCTCACCGAAATAAACCGATAAGTCCTCGCGCAGCCGCAGGCGAGCGCGCAGCAAGCGCGTCTTGACGGCCGTCTCACTCAAATTCAACGCCTCGGCGGTCTCCCGCACGGAGAAACCCTCGATGTCGCGCATGACAAAAACCACTTTCAACGTCTCCGGCAGGTGTTGAATGGCCCTGTCCAGGAACTGCCGGCTTTCTGCGGAGAGCAGCTCCTCTTCGGGGAGATTCTTCCAATCCACGATCTGAAGCGGCTCTTGCTCCCCTTCGGAGGTCTCGACGTCCTCATCGATCGAGACGGCCTCGGGGCGCCGCTTGCGCACCAGCATGAGCGCTTCGTTCACGGCGATGCGATACAGCCAGGTGGACAGCTTCGAGCGCCCCTCGAAGGTGGGCAGGTTACGGAAGGCCTTGACGAAGGTCTCTTGCAAGACGTCTTCGGCGTCCTGGCTATCGTTGAGCATCCTCAGAGCCAGGCGATAGATCGGCCCCGAATAAGCATCCACCATCCGGGCAAACTCGGCGCGGTCCCCGGCGCGCAGCGCTTCGAGCGAGAACTCTACGGTCTCATCAGTCTCATTCATTAGATGAATCAAGTCGCAAAAAGTTGCCTGGTCAGGCTTCAAATTATGATCCCCTGAGGGTTTCCCGGCGGAAACCCTCAGGGGATCAACGAAGGCTAAGACAGCGGCCATGTGGGCATGGCGTCGAAGTCCAGGCCGTCACGTTGGCCGTCCGCGAAACGGTAATACCCGGCGGTGGCGATCATGGCGGCGTTATCGGTACACAGCGAGAGGCTGGGAATGTGCACGGTGAATTCGGTCTGCCCCAGGAAGGCCTCGCGCAAGGCGCGGTTGGCAGACACGCCCCCCGCCACCAGGATCTCTTTGGCGTGGTGCACGCGCGCCGCTTGCAGCGTTTTGGTGTACAGCACGTCCACCACCGCGGCTTGAAAGCTGGCGGCCATATCGCGCACCGGCAGGGAGCGCCGGTCCGCCTTGTACTGCTCGACCACGCGCAGCACCGCCGTCTTCAAGCCGCTGAAGGAGAAATCCCAGGTACCGTTCAGGCGGGCGCGCGGAAAAGTAAAGGCTTTCGGATCGCCATCCTCAGCCGCCTTCTGGATGGACGGCCCGCCCGGGTAGGGCAGCCCCAGCAGGCGCGCCACTTTGTCGAAGGCTTCGCCGGCGGCGTCGTCCAGGGTGCTGCCCAGGCGCTCGTATTGCAGGTGGCCGCGGATCAAGACCAGCTCGGAATGGCCCCCGGAGACGAGCAGCGCCAGCAGGGGAAATTGGGGAGCCGGCGGCATCTGGCCGTTGGCCGGATGCACCCAGGCGGAATAAACGTGGCCTTCCAGGTGATTGACGCCCACCAGCGGCAGGCCACTCGCCAGGGCCAGCCCCTTGGCCATATTGATGCCCACCACTAAAGAGCCGGCCAGGCCCGGTCCGCGCGTCACCGCAATGGCATCCACGTCCGCCAGGCTGAGATGCGCCTGCTGCAAGGCCTGATCGACGACGCCGTAAACCGTCTTAATGTGCTGGCGCGAGGCCACTTCGGGAAAGACACCGCCGTATTGGGCGTGCAGATCGATCTGGGTGGCCACCACGCTGGAAAGCTGGGTGCGGCCGTCCTCGATCACGGCGGCGGCGGTCTCGTCGCAAGAGGACTCGATCCCCAGGATGCGCGCGGAAGGAAGCTTGTCTACCTCAAGGTTCTTGCTCATTTCATTCGCTTTCTATTCAATCATGCGGCCCGGCGGTCTGACAGCTCTAAGGAATGGGACGCAGACGAGCGCCGGGAACGCGGAAAAGGAGAAAATAGTGGAAAGCCTAAGCATCGAGCGGCAGGATCAGATCGTAGGGATAATCGACCAGGGGGGCGATCTTGCCCTGCGGGTCCACCCAATAGGTATCTTCCAGGCGGACGCCCAGGCCGCGCTCAGGGTAATACAGGCCCGGCTCGAGGGTAAAGACCGAGCCGGGGGCCAGGATATCCTTGGGGCCGGCCCGGTAGATGCTCAACCAGGGCGCCTCCTGGACGTTCAGCCCTACGCCGTGCCCCAGGGAATGCACGTAACCGTGCTCGGTCTGGGGGTCGGTCTGGATAGTAACGTGGCCCATGGCTTCGAACAGCTCGCAGGCGCGGCGCTGGTAGCTCACGCCGGGCTGGTTGACACGCAGCTCGCCGGCCACCTGGCGAACCACCTGCAAGACCTGCTCGTGCAGCGCCAGGGCCGCGTCGGGCGCGTAGCCCAGGCACCAGGTGCGCGTGAAATCGTAGAAATAGCCGCCGCCGGCCTCACACGGGAAGATATCGAAGACGATGGTCTGCCCCAGGCGCAGCAGATCGTCGTCCTGGCCGGTGCTGTGGGGGATGCCCCCCTCGCGCCCGACGGCGAAAATCGTGCGCTCCGGGTTTTCCGCGCCACGCTCGGCCAGCCACAGGTCGATGCGGCCCTTCACCTCGCCGACGGTCAGCGGGCTGCCGTCCGCGTGCACCAGGACGCCCTCTTTCACCTTCTGCGAGCAGAGGAAGTCGGCGGTTTCCGCTACCACCTGCACGGTTGCCTGGCCCATACGGCGAATGCGCTCGATCTCCTGGGCGTCCTTGGTGGCCCGGGCTTCCCTCAGCACCGGGCTATGTGAATCGCCCACCAGGAGCAGATCGGGCATGAGCTCGTGCAGGGCCGCCAGGGTATCCCAGATGCCGCCGATCTCCAGGTTGCCGTAGAGCGCCACCCGCCCGGAAGTCAGGCCGGCGTCGGCGAACATGCGTTGATAACGCAAGGCCATGGCCTTTACGCGGTCTCCGTCCGCCTGGCGCAGCAGCTCGGCGTCTGGATAGGCGCTGTAACTGCGCGTGGGCAGGCCGCTCCTGGCGGCTTCGTCCCGTTCCATGGGGCCGTGGAATAACAGCCCGGGCTGGCCGCGCACCTTGATCAGATCCGCCCAGGTGAGCATAGCGCCGCCGGTCAGATAGACCATGGGGGGATTCTGCATGGCCGGCCCCATCACCAGGAGCGCGTCCAGGCCGGCGGACTGCATGAGCTCATCCAGGTCGGATTTCATAGATCAGCCAATATCTTTCTCAAGCCGCTCAACAAATCGTCTTCCTGTTCGGGAAAGACGCTGCGCGGGTCCAGGACGACGCGCTCCTCCTCCACGCGGGCGATGATGGGCGGCTGGTTGGCGCGCAAGCGCGCCAGGAAGCGGTCGGGGCGGCGCACGGACAGGGCCAGCACATAGGTCGGCAGCGTCTCGCCCGGCAGGCTGCCGCCGCCCACCGTGGATTCGCCGCGCAGGACTTCTCCCTGGCCGATGGAATCCGCCCAACGGGCAGCGCGATCGCGCAGGGTTTGCAGGTCGGCGGCGATCATCTGCCAGATGGGGATCTCGCGCTCGGCCTCGTCCTTCAGATAATGCAGCAGCGTGGCGGAAAGAGCCGCCAGGCACAGCTTGTCGGCGCGCACGGCGCGCGCCAGGGGATGCTTCTTCAGCCGGGCGATCAGATCGGCCCGTCCGAGAATGACTCCGGCCTGCGGGCCGCCCAACAGCTTGTCACCCGAAAAACACACCAGGTCTACCCCGGCGGCCAGCGATTCCTGCACGGTCGGCTCGTGGGCCAGGCCAAAACGGGCCGTGTCCAGCAAGGCGCCGGAGCCCAGGTCGTCTACCACCAGCGCGCCGTGCGCGTGGGCCGCGCCCACCAGATGCGCCAGGGGCGGCTCGCTGGTGAAGCCGATGATGCGGAAGTTAGAAGGATGGGCGCGCAGCACCAGCGCCGCCGGCTCTTGCAGAGCGGCCTCGTAATCCGCCAGGTGCACGCGGTTGGTCGCGCCGACCTCCACCAGGCGGGCGCCCGATTGGGCCATCACTTCCGGCACGCGGAACCCGCCGCCGATCTCGACCAATTGCGAGCGCGAGATGACCGCCCGCTTGCGGCGGGCCAGGACGGTCAGCGCCAGCAGGACGGCCGCGGCGTTATTGTTGACCACCAGGGCCGCCTCGGCCCCGGTCAGGCGGGTGAGGAGCGTTTCAGCGTGCACCAGGCGCGTGCCGCGCCGGCCGTTCTTCAGGTCATATTCCAGGGTGGAATAAACGCCGCTCAAGCGGCGCACCGCCTCGCCGGCCGCCCGGCTGAGCGGCGCGCGCCCCAGGTTGGTGTGCAGCACCACGCCGGTGGCATTGATCACCGGCAGCAGGGTGGGCGCGACCCACTCCTCCAGGAGCTGCTCGACCCGGCTGAGGATGCCCGGCTCCCCGGGGAGCGCCTCCCCGCCGGCATAGCCCGCGCGAATCTCGGCCAGCGCCTCGCGGATGGCCTGAAGCACCAGCGGACGGCCAAAGACGGCCACGTAACCGGTGGCCTGGCGAGTCTGCAAGAGCTGCTCCACCGAGGGCAGGCTGCGCAATCCGGCCAGCTCTATTCCTTTGGCTTCCACCGGCTCCTCTCCCACAGGCGCAGCAGGCTTTCGACGGCGATCAGCACAACGGCCAGGACGACCACCCAGGTGGAGGTGAGCACCCGCCCCAACTGGAGCCAGGCCAGGATGCTGCCGTAGATGCCCACCCAGATGGCCTGCCTCAGCACCACTCCCGGATCTGCGGGCGGGTTGCTGGGGAAACGCAGGTTCAGGAAATAGACGAACGGCAGGGCCGTGCCGCTGAGCGCCAGGACTCCCAGGAAAAAGAACAGCCAGCGCGGATCCCAGGGTGGGCACGGTAGTATAGACCAACACCACCAGCCCGCCCCAACCGATCAGACACAGGATGATCGCGGTGGGCAAGAAATCCAGAAACGAGCGAGGTTTTGAGGGTTCCACGATGTTTTTTCCCTGATTTTTGATTATATCCTATCTTGCCGGGAATACGCGAATAAGGAGCGAGGCATCAGGCGCTCATGCTTGACAACCGAAGCGAATACAAATATAATTGTACTAGTTCAATTAGTACAGAACAAGGATAGAAGATGGAGATTCACATCGATCCCGATAGCACAGTGCCGATTTATCTGCAAATCATTTACGCGATCAAGCTCCAGGTAGCTACCGGACAATTAAAGCCGGGTGAACAACTGCCGACCGTACGCAAGCTCGCCACAGATTTGCGCATCAACCCCAACACCGTCGCCAGGTCGTATGCTTCTTTGGACAGCGAAGGGGTAATCACAACCCAGCGTGGCCAAGGGACGTATGTCCGTGAACATCCAGACGACGCGTATCTGGCGCGCGTCCGCCAAGAGCAATTGAAGGCGATAATGGACAACGTGATCAACAAAGCCCTCAGCCTCGGATATACGACTGAAGAAATCAAAGCTGCATTCGAAGTAGAACTGGCACAGTGGGTGCGCCAGCGGCAATCGACAGCAGCGTCGCACCCTTCGCGATTGACTGGAGCAGAGGCGAAATTGGTTCTGCAAAAAGGATAAATTCGGAAAAGGCGGTACAAATGGATAAATACTTCGGTGAGTGGGTGCCTTACTCGGGAAATAGCGCCATCATCCTTGGGGTGGTTTTGCTGGTGATC
Source organism: uncultured Chloroflexia bacterium (assembly GCA_963702935.1). Classification (GTDB taxonomy): domain Bacteria; phylum Chloroflexota; class Anaerolineae; order Anaerolineales; family Anaerolineaceae; genus DAOTWA01. The sequence goes on along the minus strand of OY969772.1, from coordinate 2,847,579 downwards.
GCAGGCGTTTTCACCCTATTGGGCTTCAAGCTAAAGAAATCCTTAAGGGTAAAACAACCTGGCAGGGCAGTGGCCGGGATGATGATCGTCGTTTGGATCCTTTCCATCCTGACGTGGTTTGTGAATATCGGCGTATATTCACTACTGATGCAGCAGGCCAAACTTACCGGCACCATCCCCGCTAATCCCATTACAAAATTTACCCTGTCATTTGCTTTCCTCAGTTTCTTGATCATCTTTTTTATCAACAGAAAGACGGGAAAGAAAATAGCTTTCTCAAGTGCAGTGCTTGCCGCCATGGCCGGGCCGATGGTTTTTGAATTGCCGTTTGACCTGATGGTTATGGGCAGGACTTATCCTCCCATTCCCCCTGATCCTACGGTTTTGCGCGCCTTATTTTTCTTCCCGCTATTCCTCGTCGAGCTGACCACGATATCTTTGTTGTTCTTTTCCCCTCTTTTTAAAGTCAGCAAATTTACCCTTTACAGCCTGGCCGGATTGTTTTTGGTTTTTGCCATTTGGGGATTTTTGAGCTTTTCCTTTGCCTACACGACAGAATTTCTCGTTCTAAATGTAGTTGCAAAGGCTATGGCTTTTGTAACCGTGGTAACGCCGTTTCTGCCACAGGAAACGATGGGCCCAAAGCTACCAGTTGGATCGGCGTGAGATCTAAAGCAGGACAAAACACATGACACGAAATTCAAGCCCAAGAGCGACCATAGTGTCGCATCTCCAAAAAACCTATGGCCAGGTCAAAGCAATTGAAGACGTGTCATTCGCGGTTAACGAAGGTGAAATCTTCGGCTTGCTCGGACCGAACGGGGCCGGTAAATCCATGACCGTCGAATGTATCACCGGCTTGCGACAGCCAGACAGAGGCGCAATCACTGTACTTGGCCTTAACCCGCAGGTCGATCGGGACGCGCTCCATCCACTGATCGGCATCCAATTGCAATTCAGCACTTTCCCCGACAAGTTAAAAGTCGGCGAGATCCTGGATTACGCCAAACTTTTGCCCGAAGCTCAGCGAATGATCTTTGACGATTGCTGACCTTTGTGGTAGACTTATTCCTCAATAGACCGGGAAGGCGTGCCAGCTTTCCCACTCATCCAGAGAGGTGGAGGGACCGGCCCTGTGAAGCCTCGGCAACCGCTGCAAATCCACAGCAGGTGCCAATTCCGGCAGAACCCGGCGAAAGCCTGGGGATTCTGGAAGATGAGGGCGATGAACATTTCAATGCCTCTCAATTCCGGAGAGGCTTTTTCTTGTGTAGGAGGCGATAGAGCAATGAGGCAATCAGGCAACCAGGAGCCTGGAACCTGATCCCCTGATCCCTGATTGCCTGATCCCTGATTGCCTTTCCTGAAGGACGCTATGACGAAACAAACCATCCCCCAATCCCGTTACCTGGATGCCTTGCAAGAGCGCGTGCTGATCTACGACGGCGCCATGGGCACCAGCCTGCAAGCCCAAAACCTGAGCGCCGAGCAGTTCGGCGGCGAGCAGTACAACGGCTGCAACGACTACCTGGTGCTCTCCTATCCCCAGGCGGTCGAAAAAGTCCATCGCTCCTTCCTGGAGGTGGGCGTAGACGTGATCGAGACCTGCACCTTCCGGGCCAACCGCCTGACCCTGGCGGATTACGGCCTGGGCCAGCGGGTGGACGAGATCAACCGGGCCGCCGCGCAGCTCGCCCGCCGCCTGGCCGACGAATACAGCAGCGACCGCCAGCCGCGCTTCGTGGCCGGCTCGATGGGGCCTTCGGGCAAGCTGCTCTCGGTGGACGACCCGGAGCTTTCCAATACCACTTTCGACGAGCTGGTGGACGTGTTCCGCGAGCAGGCGGTCGGCCTGATCCAGGGCGGCGTGGACCTGCTGCTGATCGAGACCTCGCAGGACATCCTGGAGGTCAAGGCCGCCATCCTGGGCATCCAGCAAGCCTTCGCGGAAACCGGCGTCTCCCTGCCCATCCAGGCGCAGGTCACGCTGGACACCACCGGGCGCATGTTGCTGGGCACGGACGCTCCGGCGGTGCTGACCATCCTGGAGGGCCTGCCCATCGACGTGATCGGGCTGAACTGCTCCACCGGCCCGGACTACATGCGCGAGCCCATCCGCTATTTGGGCGAGCAGTCGCGCCTGCCGGTGTCTTGCATCCCCAACGCCGGCCTGCCGCTCAACGTGGACGGGCAAGCGGTCTATCCGCTGGAACCGGAGCCCTTCGCCAGCACGCTGGCCGAGTTCGTGGAGAAGTTCCACATCAACGTGGTCGGCGGGTGCTGCGGCACCACCCCGGCCCACCTCAAGCTGCTGGTGGAAAAGCTGCACGGCAAGCCGCGCCCGGCGCGCCCCATCCTGGACATTCCCCGCCTGGCCTCCTCCACGCAGTCCGTGCCCATGCTCCAGGAGCCCAAGCCTTTCCTGATCGGCGAGCGCCTCAACGCGCAAGGCAGCCGGAAATTCAAGAAATTCCTGCTGAGCGAGGATTTCGACAGCATCATCACGCTGGCGCGCCAGCAAGTGGACGGCGGCGCGCACGGCCTGGACGTGTGCGTGGCCGTCACCGAGCGCCCAGACGAAGGCGAGCTGATGCGCCGGGTGGTCAAGGGATTGTCCTCGGCGGTGCGCGTGCCGCTGGTGATCGATACCACCGAGCCGGACGTGATGGAGGCGGCCCTCAAGGCTGGCCCCCGGGCGCAGCCTGATCAACTCCACCAATCTGGAAGCCGGGCGGGCCAAGTCCGAGCGCATCTTCGGCCTGGCGGAAAAATACAACGCGGCGGTGATCGCCCTGACCATCGACGAGCAGGGCATGGCCAAGACCGCCGCGCGCAAGCTGGAGATCGCCCGGCGCATCTACGATATCGCCGTGAAGGAGTTCGGCCTGCACCCGTCCGACCTGGTCTTCGATGCGCTGACCTTCACGCTGGCCACCGGCGACGCGGAGTTCAGCAGCTCGGCGGTGGAAACCCTGGAAGGCATCCGCCGCATCAAAAGCGAGCTGCCCGGCGTGCTGACCTCGCTGGGCGTCAGCAACGTCTCGCTTCGGGCTGGCGCCGGCGACGCGCGCCGTGCTCAACAGCGTCATGCTGTATCACGCCGTGCAGGCCGGCCTGGACATGGCCATCGTCAACCCGGCGCAGATCACACCTTACGCCGAGATCCGCGAAGAAGAGCGCCAGCTCGCCGAAGACCTGATCTTCAACCGCCGGCCGGACGCCTTGCAGCGCCTGATCGAGCATTTCGATCAGGCCGGGGCCGGCGCGCAGAAAGCCGAGAGCAAGCAGGCCCCCACCGCCGGCATGACCCCCGAACAACGCCTGCACTGGCGCATCCTGCACCGCTACAAGGACGGGGTAGAGGCCGACATCGACGAGATCCTGGCGCGCTCCCCGCAGGAAGAGCGTTCCCAGGCGGCCGTCAACATCCTCAATACGGTGCTGCTGCCCGCCATGAAAGAAGTGGGCGATAAATTCGGCTCCGGCGAGCTGATCCTGCCCTTCGTGCTGCAATCCGCCGAGGTGATGAAAAAGTCGGTGGCCCACCTGGAGCAGTTCCTGGAACGCAAGGAAGGCGTCAGCAAAGGCACCCTGGTGCTGGCGACCGTGTACGGCGACGTGCACGACATCGGCAAGAACCTGGTCAAGACCATCCTGTCCAACAACGGTTATCAGGTGGTCGACCTGGGCAAGCAGGTGCCGGCAGAGACGATCATCTCCAAGGCGGTGGAGGTCGGCGCAGACGCCATCGGCTTGAGCGCGCTGCTGGTCAGCACCAGCAAGCAGATGCCGCTGATCGTCAACGAGCTGCAGCGGCGCGGGCTGAAATTCCCGGTGCTGATCGGCGGCGCGGCCATCAACCGGCGCTTCGGGCGGCGCATCCTGCTCACCGAAGACGGGCAGCTTCTACGAGCCGGGCGTGTTCTACTGCAAAGACGCCTTCGAGGGGCTGGCCACCATGGACGCGCTGTCTGAGCCGGAAAAACGGGGCGAGCTGCTGGGCAAGATTCGCAAGGAAGCGGAAATGGAGCTGGGCCGCAGCGCGGGGGCGCAAAAACCGGGAAAGCCCCAGGCTCGCTCGAGCGTGGCCACGGCGCCCAATATCCCCCGCCCGGCAGTGTGGGGAGCGCGCCTGGTGCGCCAGATGCCGCTGGAGGTAGTGTTCCAGTTCCTGGCGAAGAAGGAGCTCTTCCGCCTGTCGTGGGGCGCGAAGAACACGCACGCCGAAGCCTGGGAGAAGCTGGAAGCCGAGTACGAAGTGCGCCTGGCACAGATGGAAAAAGAAGCCCTGCGCGAGGGCTGGCTGCAACCACAAGGCATGTACGGCTACTGGCCGGCCCAATCCGAGGGGAACGACCTGCTGCTCTACGACCCGCTCTCGCTTAATTCCGGCTCCCCCGAAGAGCTGACGCGCTTCAGCTTCCCGCGCCAGCCCGACGGCGATTTCCTGTGCCTGGCGGATTACTTCGCTCCCGTAGAGTCGGGGATGATGGATGTGGCGGCCTTCCAGATCGTCACCGTAGGGGAGGAAGCCACGCGACGCTTCGAGCGCTTACAGGAAGCCGGGGATTACTCGCAGGCTTACTTCCAGCACGGCCTGGCGGTTCAAACCGCCGAGGCCGCCGCCGAATACCTGCACCGCCACGTGCGCCGCGAGCTGGGGATCGCCCCCGAACAAGGCAAGCGCTATTCCTGGGGCTACCCGGCCATCCCCGAGCTGGCCGACCACACCAAAGTCTTCCAACTCTTGCCGGTCGAGAGCGAGCTGGGCATGAGCCTGAGCCCGGCTTACCAGCTCATCCCCGAGCAGTCCACGGCCGCCATCATCGTACACCACCCCGAAGCCAAATATTACAGCGTGGGAGAGAGCCGGGTCGAGCAGTTGATGCGCTAGAAAGGCAAGCCGCTATGGCGAACAAATTCTTCGACCTTCTCAACGGCCCGCGCCCGCTGTTTTCTGACGGGGCGATGGGCACCCTGCTGCACGCTCGCGGAGTGGCCTTCGAGCATTGCTTCGACGAGCTCAACCTCACCAACCCCGCCCTGGTGGCAGAAATCCACCGCGAATACATCGACGCCGGAGCGCAGATCATCCAGACCAACACCTTTGGCGCCAATCGTTATAAGCTGACCCGGCACGGCCTGGGAGAGCGGGTGGCCGAGATCAACAAGGCCGGGGTCGAGCTGGCGCGGCGCGTGGTGCTGGCTTCCTTCAAAGACGTGCTGATCGCCGGGGACGTGGGTCCACTGGGGGTGCGCCTGGCGCCCTTTGGCCGGGTGAAGCCGGAGCAGGCCCGCGAGGTGTTCGCCGAGCAGATCGCGGCGCTGTGCGAGCCCGGCGTGGACTTCATCTTGATCGAGACGATCAGCGACCTGTACGAAGCCTGCGAAGCCATCCAGGCGGCCCACAGCGTGGCCTGCGACCTGCCGGTGCTGGCCTCTATGACCTTCACCCGCGACGATCGCACCCTGCTGGGAGACGGCCCGGCCAAGATCGCGCGCAGCTTGAGCGAAGCCGGGGCAGACGTGATCGGCGTGAACTGCTCCAGCGGCCCCAACCAAATCCTGCGCATTCTCAAGCAGATGCGCCAGGCAGTGCCGGAAGGGAAGTTCTCCGTGATGCCCAACGCCGGCTGGCCGGAGCAGGTAGGCGGGCGCATCATGTACCCGGCCACGCCGGAATATTTCGGCGAATACGCGCTGGCCTTCTGGCAGGCAGGCGCCTCGGTGATCGGGGGGTGCTGCGGCACCACCCCGCAACACATCGCCGCCATGCGCCACGCCGTCGACGCCGCTCCCCCGGCCATGCCGGCCAATGGGGCGGGGCAACCGGCTACGGAAGGCGAAGAGACGCCGGAGACTTCCCCGCAGGCCACGCAACTGGCTCAAAAGCTGGCCTCCGGGAAGTTCGTGGTGGCAGTCGAGATGGACCCGCCGCGCGGGCTGAGCACGCACAAGCTGCTGGCGGGCGCCAGCTTGCTGGCGGAGGCCGGGGCGGACGTGATCGACGTGGCCGACAGCCCCATGGCGAGGATGCGCATGAGTCCCTGGGCGGTGTGCAACCTGATCCAGCGCCGCGTGGGCATCGAGACCGTGCTGCACTTCCCCACGCGCGGGCGCAACCTGCTGCGCGTGCAGGGCGACCTGCTGGCGGCCCACGCCCTGGACGTGCGCAACGTGTTCGTGGTCATGGGAGACCCGACGGCCATCGGCGACTACCCGGACGCCATGGACAATTACGACCTGGTGCCCTCGGGGCTGATCAAGCTGATCAAACAGGGCTTCAACCTGGGCGTGGATCACTCCGGTATGGACATCGGCCAGCCGACCAGCTTCTTTGCCGGCTGCGCGCTGAACCTCAACCCGGCGGAACCCGACCAGGAGATCAAAAACCTGCGGCGCAAGCTGAAAGCCGGCGCGGATTTCATCCTCACCCAGCCCGTTTACGAGGCCGGGCTGCTGCGGAATTTCTTGCGGCGCTACGAAGAGACCTGCGGCGAGCCGTTGAAGACCCCGTTGATCGTGGGCCTGCTGCCCTGAATCAATCCCCGCCACGCCGCCTTCCTGAACCACGAAGTCCCCGGCGTTTTCATCCCGCAAGACATCCTGGAGCGCATGGAAAAAGCCGGCGAAAAAGCCTCTGCCGAAGGCATCCAAATTGCGATAGAATTAATCGAACAGATCAAATCCTCCGCGCAAGGGGTCTACCTGATGCCGGCTTTCAACCGTTTCGATAGCACGGCTGAAATTATCGACGCGATCGTTTGAAGGGGAACCGTCCATGCTCTTGACCATCGATGTTGGCAACACCAACCTGACCCTGGGCGTCTTTCAGGGGGAAGAACTGGGCCCGCACTGGCGGCTGGCGACCGACCACGAACGCATGCCCGACGAATACGGCCTGCAAATCTTGGGCCTGCTGGAGCACGTCGGCATCGCCCCCGGCGACATCCGCGGCCTGTGCCTGGCCTCCGTCGTCCCGCAACTGACCAGCCGGGTGGTGCAGGCCTGCCACACCTACCTGAAGCAGGAGCCGCTGGTGGTCGACGCGACCATCAAAACCGGCGTCACGCTGCTCTACGAGGATCCCAAGGCCGTCGGCGCGGACCGCATCGCCGACGCGGCGGCCGTGCTAGCGCCTATACGGCGGGCCGGCCTGCGTGGTGGATTTCGGCACGGCCACCACCTTCGACGCCATCACGGCCAAAGGCGAATACCTGGGGGGAGCCATCGCGCCCGGCATCGGCATCGCCGCAGAAGCCCTGTTGACGCGCACGGCCAAATTGCCGCCGGTCGATCTGCGCCTGCCGCCCTCCGTCATCGGGCGCAACACGGTACACGCCATCCAATCCGGGCTGGTCTACGGGTACATCGCCATGATGGAAGGCATGGTGGCGCGCTATCGCGCCGAATTAGGCGAGGGGATGAAAGTCATCGCCACCGGCGGGCTGGCAGAGATCGATCGCCAAAGAGACGAAAGTGATCCAGATCATCGCTCCCTGGCTCACCCTGGACGGCCTGCGCATCCTCTGGGAGCTCAACAGGTAAACATGCCCAACCCATTGAAAGATAAAACCATTTTGCTGGGCGTCAGCGGCTCGATCGCCGCCTACAAAGCCGCCGAGCTGGCCTCCAGGCTGACCCAGGCAGGCGCGCGGGTGGACGTCATTCTGACGCAGGCGGCCACGCAGTTCATCACGCCGCTCACCTTCCAGTCCGTCACCGGCCGCAAGGCTTTCACCGACACCGACCTGTGGGGCGGCGAGGGCCACGTCACCCACATCGCGCTGGGCCGCGCCGCCGACCTGCTGCTGATCGCTCCGGCGACCGCCAACACGCTGGCCAGGCTGGCGCACGGCCTGGCCGACAACCTGCTCAGCGTCAGCGCCCTGGCGGCGCACTGCCCGTTGCTGCTGGCCCCCGCCATGGACGCGGGCATGTACAGCCACCCCGCCACGCAGGCCAACGTGGAAATCCTGCGCAGCCGGGGAGCCACGCTCATCGGTCCGGCCGCCGGGCACCTGGCTTCCGGGCTGGTGGGGGTAGGCCGCATGGTCGAGCCGGCCGAGATCGTGGATCAGGCCCGCCTGGTGCTGGCCCGATCCGGCCCGCTGGCCGGGCGCAAAGTGGTGGTCACCGCTGGCGGCACGCGCGAAGCCATCGACCCGGTGCGGGAGATCGCCAACCGCTCCTCCGGCAAGCAGGGCTTCGCGCTGGCGCAGGCCGCCCTGGACGCGGGCGCCCAGGTGACCCTCGTCAGCGCGCCCGCGCCGCTGCCCACCCCCAGCGGGGCGCGCCGCCGGGACGTGCGCACGGCCGCCGAGATGCTCTCCGCCGTGCTGGACGAAGTGCAAGACGCAGACGCCTTACTGATGGCCGCCGCCGTGGCCGATTTCCGCCCCAGCCGGGCAGCCGACCACAAGCTCAAGAAAGCAGGGGGCGTGCCCCAAATTCATCTGGAAGAGACCGAAGATATCCTGGCGGCGGTCTCCCGGCAGCGCCAGGAGAAAGGGTCGCCGCGCGTGACCGTGGGCTTTGCCGCCGAAAGCCAGGATCTGCTGGAGAATGCGCGCGCCAAGCTGCGCAACAAAGGGCTGGAGCTGATCGTAGCCAACGACATCAGTGCGACCGACGCGGGCTTCGAGGCCGATACCAACCGGGTGACGCTGCTCTTCGCGGATGGCAGCCAGAAAGACCTGCCCCTGTTGAGCAAGGCGGAGGTCGCGGAAGCGGTGATCGAGCAGGTCGTGCGCCTGCTGAAACAGCTTTCCGCATGAAAGCAAATTCCAGAATATAATAGGGGAGTTGTCCCTATGCGTTTGAAGCCGGCCAAGACGCCTTCAACCTCTATTCAGCTCGACCGGTCTGAGGTAAACCGAATGCCTACGAAAAACTTAATAAAAGCCACATTGATCTCCGCGTTGCTCGTGCTCTTGCTGGCCGCCTGCCAGACCGCGGCCAACCCTTCGCAAACTTCCGCTCTAGCCAACACGGCGGCAGCCCAGACCCTGGCGGCGCTCCCGACGAAAACGCCCTTCCCGCCGGCCACGGCGACGCCCTCCCAAACCCCGACGGCCACCGCTACGCCCGCGCCTACCCAGGCCGCCTACGGCCCGACCGGCTTCCCCACTGACGTAGACCCCCTGACCGGCTTGATCGTGGCGGATCCCAGCATTTTGAACCGCCGTCCGGTGCTGGTCAAAGTGGCCAACTTCCCGGCCACGGGACGCCCGCACGCCGGCCTTTCCTTCGCCGACATCGTGTTCGAATACTACATCGGCGAGGGCGCCAACCGCTTCGTGGCCCTGTATTACGGGCAAGACGCCACCCAGGTCGGCCCGGTGCGCTCGGGGCGCCTGATCGACGCCCAGATCGTGCCGATGTACCAGGGCATCCTGGGGTTCGAAAGCGCCTACTCGACGGTCTATTCGAAGATCGTCAACGCCCTGGGGAACCGCGCCATTTCAGGCTCCACCTCCACCTGCCCGGCCATCTGCGATAACGGCCAGCATACGGTCATCAGCGTATTCGCCAACACGGCCGACCTGACCACCCTGGCCACCAAGCTGGGCGTGGACAACTCGCGCCCCAACCTGGACGGCATGGCCTTCGACCCACAAGCGCCGCAAGGCGGGCAAACTGGCAGCCAGGTAGCCATCCAATTCAACGTTTTGGATCGCGGCGAATGGCGCTACGACGCCGCCAGCGGAACCTACCTGCGCTGGATCGAAAGTGTGGACAGCAAAAACAACGTCACCATGGTGCCGCTCACCGACCGCCTGACGGAGAAACAGCTCGCCTTCGATAACGTGGTGGTGCTGTTCGGCAATTACATCCAGTACGCGCCGACCCTGCTCGATACCGATCTCGCCACCAACACCACCGGGCAGAAGTTCCTGCTCTTCCGGGATGGCCAGGAGTACCAGGGCACGTGGAAATCGGTCGGTTACAACAAGCCGATCCAATTTTTCACCCAGGACGGCCAGCCGATGCCCTTCAAGCCGGGAAACACCTGGATCGCGATCATGGGCTTGAGCTCGACGGTCAAGACACCCCAGACAGGGAATTGGGAAGTCCAATTCTATCTACCGTAAATGTCTGTAAGGCCTGGGCCGGCGCTTTCCGCCAATGGATTGGGGGGATGCATGGCCTCGTTTGCGGTCTAACCCGAACATTCGAAGGGCTATGATCGTCTTAGTAATCTCTGATATTCACGCGAATCTGACCGCGCTGGAGACCGTCCTGGCGGACGCCGGCGCGGTGGATGCGGTTTGGTGCCTGGGGGACGTGGTGGGTTATGGACCCGATCCCAACGAATGTATCCAGCGCGTGCGCAGCCTGCCCAACCTGGCCTGCCTGATGGGCAATCACGACGCCGCCGCGCTGGATCAGATCGACGTGGAGGCCTTCAACACGGATGCGCGCATCTCCCTCCAATGGATGCGCGAGGCCCTCAGCGCCGAAAATAAGGATTTCCTCAAGAGGCTGCCCGAACGGCTGATCCTGGACCAGGTCACCCTGGCCCACGGCAGCCCGCGCAACCCCATCTGGGAATACATCCTGGACGGGCGCATCGCCAGGCCCAACTTCGATTTCTTCACCACCCTTTACTGTATGGTGGGGCACACGCACATCCCGGTGCTGTATCAAACTACCAGCAAAAGTCCGGGAATCAAGATGACCATTCCGGACGTGGAGCAGCGCATTCCGTTTGCCACGCGCGCCATCGCCAACCCAGGCTCCGTCGGCCAGCCGCGCGACCGCGACCCGCGCGCGGCTTACGCGCTTTTCGACACCGAATTGCACGTCTGGGAACAACGCCGGGTGGCCTACGACATCGCCGCCGTGCAAAAGCGCATCCTGGCCGCCGGCCTGCCGGAACGCCACGCCATCCGTCTGGCGGAAGGTTGGTGATTCCCCGGAACTAATCTCCGACTTTTATCGTCTCAAAGGTAGAACATCGCCATTATTCGTCTACCCACACAGAGGAGGAAAAGATGATCAAGCGGAGTATCCCTTTCCTGGCAATTCTGGTTCTTTTGCTGGCGGCCTGCTCGGCGGCGGCCGCGCCCACCCCCCAGGCCCTCCTGGCCGGTAAATCTGCCTCAGACGGCGCCGTTCCGGCGGCGGCCCCACCCCAGGCGCAATCCATGGAATTGGCCCGTTCTGCGGACACCAATTCCTACGCAGCGGGCGGCGCCGACCAGACCAGCGGCGCGACTACAGACGCAACCTCGACTTCCGCCAGCGATAGCCGCCTGGTGATCAAGAACGCCGAGCTTTCCCTGGTGGTGGTGGATCCGGTCAAGAGCATGGACGCCATCGCCAGCCTGGCCGACCAAATGGGCGGTTACGTGGTCACTTCCAACGCTTACAAGACGCAACTGAGCAGCGGTGAAGAGGTGCCGGCCGCCAACATCACCATCCGCGTGCCGGCCGCCAGGCTCGACGAGGCCCTGGCCACCATCAAAGGGCAGGTGAAAGACGCCAACACGGACATCTTGACCGAGAACATCTCCGGGCAAGACGTCACCAAAGACTATACCGATTTGCAGAGTCGCCTGACCAACTTGCAGCAGGCCGAGGCCCAATTGCGCGAGATCATGGCCTCTGCTACCAAGCCGGACGACGTGCTCACCGTCTTCAACCAGCTCACCCAGGTGCGCGAGCAGATCGAAGTGATCCAGGGGCAGATCAAATATTACGAAGAGTTCCGCCGCTATGTCCGCCATCAGCACGCAGCTTGCCGCCGAGGCTTCGGCGCGGCCCCTGACGGTGGCCGGCTGGCAGCCGGTGGGCGTGGCCCACGACGCGGTGCAGACGCTGCTCAACGGCTTGCAGGTGGCCGGCAATATCGGCATCTGGTTCGTGCTGTTCGCCCTGCCGATGCTGCTGGTGGTGGCCCTGCCGTTCGTCATTCTATTCCTGATCATCCGCGCCATTCGCGCGCGGCGCAAGGCCCTGCGCGCGGCTCCCCCGCCGGCGCCGACGGCCAGCGCGTGAGGAATTCATAATTTAGCCGGCGGCTCCTCGGAGCCGCCTTTTTTTATACCAGGGGGACTCTCTCAAACCCAAACGTAGGGGCACGGGGGTACCTTCCAATACAGAGGCATTCCCTGATCCCCCGTGCCCCTACGGCCAGAGCGCCTCCCACGTGCAGGGGCACGGGGGTACCCTCCGATACGGAGGTCATGCCCCGATCCCCCGTGCCCCTACGGCCAGAGCACCTCCTGCGTGTAGGGGCACGGGGGTACCTTCCGATACGGAGGTCGTGCCCCGATCCCCCCGTGCCCCTACGGCCAGAGCACCTCCCGCGTGTAGGGGCACGGGGGTACCTTCCGATACGGAGGTCGTGCCCCGATCCCCCCGTGCCCCTACGGCCAGAGCACCTCCTGCGTGTAGGGGCACGGGGGTACCTTCCGATACAGAGGCCATGCCCCGATCCCCCCGTGCCCCTACGGCCAGAGCGCCTCCTGCGTGCATGGGCACGGGGGTACCCTCCGATACAGAGGTCATGCCCCGATCCCCCGTGCCCCTACGTTTGGGGAGTGATGCGAAGGCATTGCTGGCCAAATTCAGGGGAAAATCGGCCATTTTGCGGGTTTTGCCTCTTGACTTTTTGCGATTCTTGTTTATAATAGTTCTAAAGTAATAACAATTCTAAATTAGAAGACGAGCAAAACCACAAGGGCAAAAGAAATGATCGATCGTGAAATCTTGATCCAGGCGCTCAAACGGGCGGGCTTCCGCCTGACCCCCCAGCGAATCGCTATCTGCGACCTGCTGGCGAACAGCGAGGAACACCCCACCGCTCAGGCGATCTACGAAGCGCTGCGCGCCCAGTATCCCTCCCTCAGCCTTGCGACGGTTTACAACACCCTGGAAGCCCTGGTCAACCTGGGAGTGATCAACGCCCTGGGCAGCGCCGGAGACGACAGCGTGCATTACGACGCCGACACCCAGCCGCACATCAACCTGGCCTGTCTCTCCTGCCACAAGGTCATCGACCTCCCCAGCGAATACATCCAGCACGTCGAGGAAGAAGTGGAAACGGCGTCAGGCTACCGCCTGCTGGGCGCCCGGGTGCTCTACTACGGCCTGTGCCCTGAATGCCAAAAACTGGCATCTGCTTGAATCATCTCGAGGAGAAAATTGAACAATGACGATTGCAATCCAAGATCATGAGACCGTGACCTTGCCGGAAGAAGGCACGCGCTGTACCGACGTGCTTAGCGACACCCTACGGGGGTACGCCGGCATCCAGGAAGCCGAATACGACCTGGAAAACGCACGCCTGCGCGTGCGCTACGACCCGAAAATCCTGAGCGACGAAAACGCGCTGCATCTGGTGCGCCAGGCCGGCGAAAAAGCCAGCGGACGAGTGGCGCATTGCGCCTTACGCGCCGACGAAACCTGCGCCGGCTGCACGGTGGCCCTGGAGCACGAGCTGCTTCAGCATTACCGCAACGCGGCGCGCGCCTCTGGAACGGGCGCGGTCTTCGATAAAGGCATCATGCAGGTACGGCTCAATCCGTCCGCAGTGGCCGGCGAGACAGCTATCATAGAAGAGACCCTGGCGGTGCACGAAGCCCCGCTCCCCGTGGGGAAGAGATTGCCCCGCGCCAGGCTGGAAATCATCTTCACCGCCGCTACGGCCGCCGCCACCCTGCTGGCTTTCCTGGGCGGGCGCCTGGGGCTGGCGCCCTGGGCGTTGACCACCCTGTACGTCATCGCCTTCGCAGCCGGCGGAACCTACGGCCTGCTGGACGGGATCGCCGTGCTGCGCCAAAAACGACTGGACGTAAACCTGCTGATGATCCTGGCCGCTTTAGGCGCAGCGGTCGTCGGCCAACCCACCGAAGGCGCTATGCTATTATTCCTGTTCTCGCTTTCCAACACCCTGCAAACCTACGCCATGGGGCGCAGCCGCAAGGCCATCGAGAAATTGATGAACCTGCGCCCGGCGGAAGCCACGGTGCGGCGCGGGTCACGGGTGGTCAAGCTGCCGGTGGAGAAGCTGCTGCTGGGAGACGTGGTGCTGGTGCACCCGGGAGAGCGCTTCCCCATCGACGGCGAAGTGCTTTCGGGAAGCTCTGAGGTGGACCAGGCCACCATCACGGGCGAATCGCTGCCGGTGCACAAAGCGCCCGGCGACGCAGTCTTCGCCAGCACGGTGAACGGCAACGGCTCCCTGGAGATGCGCGTGACGCACCTGGCCAAGGACACCACCCTGGCGCGCATCGTCCAGATGGTCGAGGAGGCGCAGAGCAGCAAGGCGCAAACCGAGCGCATGTTAGACCGCTTCGAGCAGGTGTACGCTCTGTTCGTGCTGGGCGGGGCGGTGCTGCTGATCGCCGTGCCTTTTCTGATCCTGGGCCAGCCGTTCTACGCCACTTTCTACCGCGCCATGACCTGGCTGGTGGTGGCCTCGCCGTGCGCGCTGGTCATCTCTACCCCGGCCAGCATCCTTTCGGCCATCGCCAACGGGGCCCGCAACGGCATCCTGTTCAAGGGCGGCATCCACCTGGAACGCACCGCCCAGCTCAAGGTGATCGCTTTCGACAAGACGGGCACGCTAACGAGCGGCACGCCGGCCCTGACCGGGCTTTATCCGCTGGGGGGCGTGGACGAGGCCGCTTTCCTGCGCAAGGTGGCGGCGTTGGAAGCCCGCTCCGAGCATCCCCTGGCCAAAGGCGTGGTGAAAGCGGCGCACGAGCGCGGCATCGACCTGCCCGAGGCCACGGACTTTCGCGCCATTCCCGGCCAGGGCATCGAAGGCCGGGTGGAAGGCGAGAGCCTGTGGATCGGAGGGGAGCGCCTGTTCGCGGAACGGGGCGTCTCCATCCCGCAGGAGCTGCGCGAGCAGATGCGCAGCCTGGAGGAGGAAGGCCAGACGGCCATGCTGGCCTACGCCGGGCAGCGCTGGCTGGGCGCTTTCGCCATGGCCGACACGCTGCGGCCGGACGCCGCCGAAATCATCGCCCGGCTGAAAGAGCTGGGCATCCAGCGCGTGGTGATGCTCACCGGCGACAACCCGCAAGTGGCCGCCAACATCGCCGCTCGCGCCGGGGTCGACGAGTTCCACGCCGGCCTGCTGCCCCAAGACAAGGTCAGCATCCTCAAGAGCTTGCGCAGCAAATACGGCCCGACGGCCATGATCGGCGACGGCGTCAACGACGCCCCGGCCCTGGCGACCGCTGACGTGGGCATCGCCATGGGCGGAGCGGGCACAGACGTGGCCATGGAGACCGCCGACGTGGTGCTGATGGCGGATAACCTGGCCAACCTGCCGCACACCATCGGCCTGGCGCGCCAGGCGCGCAACGTGGTGGTGCAGAATTTGACCTTCGCCTTGGCGGTCATCGTGGTGCTGGTGACCTCGGCTTTTGGGGCTTACCTGCCCCTGCCGTTGGGCGTGGTCGGGCACGAAGGCAGCACGGTGCTGGTGGTGCTGAATGGGTTGAGATTATTGGGATATCGGAGATAGGGGGAAGGCGATTAGGCAATAAGGGATCAGGCAATCAGGCGATGAGGGATCAGGGTAATCAGGCGATCAGGGATCAGGGGATGAGGCGACCAAGTTTCCTGATTGCCTGGTTTCCTGGTTTCCTGGTTGCCTGTTCCCTGATTGCCTGTTCCTGATTGCCTGTTCACCCCTAATAAAACACTTCCAACTTTGCGGAGCGGTCAAAATCTACGTGGAAGCGATAACAACCCTCGCCGGGGACTTCCCAATCGATGGAACGCTCCCCCAGGGTGGCCGAATGCGGCTCGCGCGGCAGGCTCAGGTCGACGAGGCCCTCTGCCCGGCGCGGCAGCTCGAGATGCAAACTCACGCCGGTGGCAGTCACCTCCCAGCCGGCTACCTCCATCCCCTGGGAAATGTGCAGGTCACTGCCCAGGTAAAGGGGTTGGGCCGGGTCGAATGAGCGCACGGCCAGCAGCACGGCCCCATGCGCCGGAACTCCGCGCAGATCCAGGCTGCCCTCCTCGATCCGGTAGGTCTCCCCGCCCCAGAAGGAGCGCGCCAGGTACACGGGCCGCGCCGGCAGGTCGAAATCATTCCAGTAGAAGGTCAGGTCTTGAGCCTGATCCGCCCAGTTGAAGAGCGCCAGCAGGCGCCAGGGGCCGGCGGGGCCTTGCAGGTCCAGGCGCAGATGAGAAGGAGTGCTCGCGTCGAACCAGTCCAAGAGGCGCGGGCGCTCTCCGATCAATGGCAGAAGCGCCTGGACGATGCGCAGGCGCTCGGCCGGCAGGGCGGGCAGGTCGTCCGACAGCAACATCGAGCCGCCCGTCAGGGCGATGGCGGTCGCCAGGGCCTGCGTCTCCGCCAGGGTCAGGTGGGTATCGGGACGCACCAGCAGGCAATCCGGGTCGTTGGTCCACCAACGCTGATGCATGGGGGCGCGCGCCAGCGTGTTTTGCAAGGCGTTGCGCGCCGAGGGCATGAAAGGCTCGTCGCGGAAGAGGGCCTGGTTGCCAAAGTAGGCCGGGCGCCACTCGCCGCTGACGTCGGCGCTGACGCGCATGGCGTCGAAGATGCCCAGTGAGGATCCCAGGGGTGCGCCGCAGCCTAAAAGATAAGTCTCCTCGCCGGCGGCAGAGCGCAGCGCCTCCAGCGCAGCGCGCAGGATTTGCGCCCGGCTGCGCGTGGGATCGTGGCGCCGGCCGGCTAAGGCGCCGGCGTAGATGAAATCCAGCTTGAGGTAAGGGAAGCCCCACGCGTGCGCCGCCGTATCCACCACCCGGCAGGCGTATTCCAGGGCGGGCGGATAGGAAAGATCCAGGGCGTGGGTGAACACGTTCCAGATGAAGCCGGCATTGGCGGGCTGGTTCAGGCGCCCGCGCAAGAGGAATTCAGGATGCTCGCGGGCCAGCCTGGAGCGCGGATGGACGATAAAAGGCGCCAGCCATAAGCCGGGGGTAAAGCCGGCCGCCTCGATCTCCTGCGCCAGGGGCGCCACCCCCTGCGGGAAAGAGGGATCGAAGCTGAACCAATCTCCCACCTGGCTCTCGAAACCATCATCGATCTGCACCAGGTCGAGGGGCAAGGCCGGCCGCACCGCCTGCAGGGCGCGCAGGTTGTGGCGAATATCCTCAGCCGTGACCTTCTGGTAGAAGTGATACCAGGAACACCAGCCGGTGGGGATTTCAGGGCGCACGCTGATGGCGTGGTGGCGGGCGACCGCTTCCAGGTAAGGCGCCAAGGGGTCGGCGTCGTCCAGATCCAGGAAGGAAAGCACGGCCCAATCCGTATGGAGCTGTTCCCCAACGTCCAGGCGGGCGCCATCGCCGTTGGCCCACAGGCACAGGGATGGGCTGCGCCCGGTGCGAGCTTCCAGGGAGCCAAAGTGTTGCTGTTGAGACAGGAAGCCCGCCAATAACCCGGTGCGATGGGTGCGGTCCCCCAGAATACCGAAGAAGTCGCTGGCGTAATGATCGGGCGAGCGGGGCTGAGGCGTACCCGGGTTGACGCACAACGGCTCCTGGATCCATCCCAGGCGCGTGTGGCGCATGGCCTCCCCCGGCCCGTAGACCCCGGAATAGGCCCAGGATTGCCAGCCATTGGAAAAGAAGGCGATCTCGCCCGGGTCCGCGTGCAAACGGATGGCGCTGATACGGCCCCTATCCGGGTCGGGCACGCCAGCGCGCATACCTCCGATGCGCTCCACGTAGATGGGGAAGCTGCCTTCGTTCACCAGAGAAACCTGGTAGAGGAACAGAGGGGTGTGCTCCGCCAGGGCAAAGCGCATTTCGTAGCGCACTCCCTGGGCATCCGGCCCGGCGGACAGACGGAGCTGTTGAAGCGGCCCATGGGGCGAGGGCACCGTCTCCGGGCCGGCGACCGTCAGCGGCTCCCACGTGTCCAGCAAGGACACGCAGGGCTTGGGGCAACGGTACGCCACCGACATACGCGCCTGATCGATCCAGCCGGTGGCCTCGGGCAGGCGTACCAGACTCCAGGTAGCGTGTTCTGGCATGCAAGTGAACTGCAAGTAAGGAGATTGTAGGATGATCACAGGCATACCTCGTCGGGGAGATGAGGTAATCTTATCATGAAAGAGAGTAGAGAACAGGCGATCAGGGATCAGGCAATCCGGGATCAGATGGCATACGCCCTGATCCCGGGTTGCCTGATTACCTGATCCCGGGTCGCCTGATTACCTGATTACCTGATTCCTAATTGCCTGTTCCCTCTTTAAAGCCAAACCGCGCAGGCGAGCTGACTCCCGGACTCGTCGCGCGGAATTGGATAGGAGAATGCATGTTTAATATAACCAGATTTTATAAAGAGAAAATGAAGCCTGTATAAAAAAAGGATTAGAGTTTAACCAGCGTCATTCAATACCTGGTAGATCTCCCGGCATCCAGAGGCCCGGGGCGCAGGATGACCGGCTCCGGCGTGGTGCAGTCTACCACCGTCGACGGGATGCCGCCGGGGGTGCGCCCGCCGTCCAGGATCAGGCGAACGCGGCCGCGCAACTGCTCCGCGGCTTCTTCGGCGGTCACCGGGCTGGGCTGGCCAGACAGGTTGGCGGAGGTCGTCGCCAGCGGGCCGGCGCGGCGCAGGAGGGTGAGGGCCAGGGGATGGTCGGGGATGCGGATGCCGATGGTGGGCAGGGGGGAAAGCACTTCGGGCAGGCCGGGGCGGCTGGGAACCACCAACGTCAGGGGGCCGGGCCAGAAATGCGCGGCCAGGCGGCGAGCGCTGTCGCCAATATCGTTCGCCACCAGATCCAACTGGGTGGTTTCTCCCAACAGAATGGCGATGGCCTTGGCGTTATCGCGCCCCTTGACCACGAAGAGACGCTCGATGCTCTCCGGCATGAAAGCCGAAGCGCCCAGTCCGTACACAGTATCGGTGGGGAAGACAACCAGCCCCCCCCGGCGCAGCACGCCCAGGGCGCGGGTAATGGCATCCGGCTGATCGGCAGGAATGATCTCAGTCCTCATTGTTCAACCTCAAGCAAGCGATTTTTTCCAGCCAGGTCTCGGTTTACCCGAACCGCAGCGTTGAGAAAGCTGTTCTTCGCCAGAGTGCGAGCCGCCTCCCCCTGGTTGGCTTCGATTTCCATCAACAAAGCTCCTCCCGGAGCAAGCAGGCGCGGGGCGTCCGCCAGTAAGCGCCGGATCACCTCCAGCCCGTCCACGCCCCCGGAGAGGGCCAGGGTGGGCTCCCGGCCATACACGGCCAGCCTCTCCAATTCTGCCTGGGGAATGTAGGGCAGGTTGGCGCAAATCAGGTCGAAAGGGGCCTTCACCGCCGAAAGCAGGTCGGCTTGCAAGAATGCCACCCTGCCGGCCAGCGCGTGCCGGGCGGCGTTACGCCGGGCCACCTGCAAGGCCGCCCCCGAATAGTCCGTGGCAATGACTTTCAGACCGGGAACGCGCCCGGCCAGGGCAATGGCGATGCCCCCCGAGCCGGTGCCCACGTCGGCTGCCAGGCGTCTGGCCGGGTGGCTGTCCAGCCAGGCCAAAGCCCTCTCCACCAGCAGCTCAGTCTCGGGCCGGGGAATCAACACGGCGGGAGTGACCTCCAAATCCAGCCCGAAGAACTCCCAGTGCCCCAAAACATAGGGGAGCGGCTCTCCGCGCGTCAGGCGCGCCAGGGCGGCTTCGAGCGCCTGCGCCTGGTCTTCACGCAAGAGCGCCTCCGGGTGGGCCAACACCCAGGCGCGGTCGCGCCCCAGCACGTGCGCCATCAAAACCTGCGCGTCCAGGCCGGGACTCTCGCTGAGCGCCGCAAGGCGGCGCCTGGCGCGCTTGAATACCTGCCCCAGGCTTGCCGGCGCGAGCGGGTGAAGCGGCTGAGAAGACACGCCCCCCGTCGCTCTCAGGCTTCCTCTTCGATACCGGCCATGGCCAGGTGCTCCGCCTGGTCTCGCAAGGTCAGCTCTTCGAGGAAACCGTCCAGGTCTCCGCCTAATACGCCCGCCAGATTGTAAGAAGAAACGTTGATGCGATGGTCCGTGACCCGCGACTGCGGGAAATTATACGTGCGGATCTTCTCGGCGCGCTCGCCGGTGCCGACCATCGAGCGGCGCGTCACCTCCAGCTCGGCGCGGCGTTTTTGCTCTGCCAGGTCGTAGAGGCGCGCGCGCAAGATGCTCATGGCGCGCAGCCGGTTCTGAAGCTGCGAGCGCTCGTCCTGGCAGGCCACCACGATGCCCGGTGGGCAGGTGCGTGATGCGGATGGCGGTGGAGTTCTTCTGCACGTTCTGGCCGCCGGCGCCCGCCGAGCGGTAGATGTCCACGCGAATGTCCGACTCGGGAATGTCGATCTCGACGTCATCCACTTCGGCCAGCACGGCCACGGTGGCGGTGGAAGTATGGATGCGCCCCTGCGACTCCGTGGTCGGCACGCGCTGCACGCGGTGGACGCCGGACTCGTACTTCAAGCGCGAATAGGCGCCCTTGCCCTTGACGATAAAGATGATCTCTTTGAAACCGCCGATGCCGGTCTCGTTTTGCGAAAGCACCTCGGTTTTCCAATTGTGCCGTTCGGCGTAAAGGGTGTACATGCGGAAGAGATCCGCCGCGAACAGGCCGGCCTCATCCCCGCCCGTGCCGGCGCGCACCTCCATGATGACGTTGCGCTCATCGCGCGGGTCCTTGGGAATGAGCAGCCCCCTCAGCTCCTGTTCCAGCTCCTGGGTGCGCGGCTCCAATTCTTTAACGTCCAAACCGGCCAGCTCACGCAGATCGTGATCCTCGGCGTCCAGTAAAGCGCGCGCCTCTTCCAGGCGTTGGAGCGTTTCGCGGTACTCCTGCGCCTTGGCCACGATCGGCTCCAGCTCGGCGCGCTCTTTGGCCAGCTCGGTCGCGCGCTGGTAATCTTCTCCGGTCTCTTCCAGCAGGTGGTTAAGTTCCTGGTAACGAGCTTCAATTCCAGCAATTTTTTCTAACATAGCCATATAGGATAAGCTTTCCCATTAATTTTATGGGATTATACCATCATGCATCCCCCTCCTGGCTTTCTTGAGTGGAATTCTGATCCGTGCAGGTCACCCCTACGCGGCCTCCCCCAGAATTGAAAGACCACAATTCTGGGGAGGAGGCCCCTCTGTAATAGGGTTGGGACAAATATCACAATTAAGACATGACATCTGACAATGGATGTGACAAAAATAACTATTACAATAATTATCATCGTTTACTAATCTTATCAAGGTTGCCCGATGGACTGTCATGTTTAAAATCAACCGTCGCACCGACTATGCTGTGAGAGTGGTCCTGGCGCTGGCCCGGCAGGCGGAGGGGGCGCGCCTGTCCACCGCCGAGATCCAGACGGGTATGTTGGTCCCACCCGCCTTCATCCAGCGCATCGTGGCCGAGCTGGCGCGCTCCGGGTTGATCCAGACCTTTCCGGGCCGCGAGGGCGGGCTGCAACTGGCCCGGCCGGCGGAGGAGATCACCTTGAAAGACGTGATAGAAGCCGTCGAAGGGCCCATCCTGCTCTCCGACTGCCTGTCGGTGGCCGAGGCCTGCCCTTTAAACACCCCTTGCCGGGTGAGCGCGGCCTGGGGACGGCTGCAGGGCAGCATTCTACGCGAATTGTCGGCCATCAATTTTGCCCAACTGGCGCTTGAGCCAGCTTCCTTATCGGTTTCTTAACGGTCAATGCTCAATAAACCTTGCGAAGGTTTAAAACCTTCGCAAGGTTAAATCTTCTTCTCAAGGAGTCGTGCCGATGAGTGTGTTAACGCTGTCTCAATGGCAGTTCGCGATCACAGCCGTCTATCACTTTTTCTTTGTGCCGCTCACCCTGGGGCTGTCTGTGCTGGTCGCCATCATGGAGAGCCTCTACGTGCGCACAGGGCAACCGGTCTACAAGCGCATGACGCAGTTTTGGGGCAAGTTGTTCCTGATCAACTTCGCCATGGGCGTGGTGACCGGCATCGTCATGGAGTTCCAGTTCGGCATGAACTGGTCCAGCTATTCGCGCTTCGTGGGCGATATCTTCGGCGCTCCGCTGGCCATCGAAGCCCTGCTGGCCTTCTTCCTGGAATCCACCTTCCTGGGTCTATGGATCTTCGGCTGGGACAAGCTCTCGAAAGGCTGGCACCTGACGACCATCTGGCTGGTGGCTTTCGGCTCCAACCTTTCGGCGCTGTGGATCCTGATCGCCAACTCCTTCATGCAGGAACCGGTGGGGTACACGCTCGAAAACGGGCGGGCGGTGATGACCAATTTTTGGGCGCTGATCACCAACCCCAACATCATCACCATGTTCCCGCACACGGTGCTGTCGGGCTTCACCACGGCGGCCTTCTTCGTCATCGGCATCTGCGCCTACCACCTGCTGCGCAAGACCGACCCCGACCTCTTCAAGCGCTCCTTCCAACTGGCCACCATCTTCGGGATCATCTCGATCTTCCTGGTCATCCTGGTGGGGCACCAGATGGCGCAGCACATGGTGGCCACGCAGCCCATGAAGATGGCCGCCGCCGAGGCGCTGTGGCAAAGCCAGGACCCGGCCTCTATGTCGCTGATCACCATCGGCAACCTGGAACAAACCGGGGAGGTATTCGCCATTCGCGTTCCACGCTTGCTGAGCCTGCTGGCCTATAACCGCCTGTCCGGGGAAGTGGAGGGCATCAACGACTTGCAGGCCATGTATGCCCAGCAATACGGGCCGGGGAATTACATCCCGCCCATCGCCGTAACTTATTGGAGCTTCCGCCTGATGGTGGGGGCGGGTTTCCTCATGCTGGCTCTCACCGCCTACAGCCTCTACCGCCTGATGCGCAATACACCCATAGAAAAGTTCCGCTTCTTGAATTTATTTCCCTTTGCCATCCTGCTGCCTTACCTGTCCAATACCACCGGCTGGATGATGACCGAGCTGGGCAGGCAGCCCTGGGTGGTGTTCGGCCTGATGAAGACCGCCGACGCCGTCTCGCCCACCCTTTCGGCCGGCATGGTGCTGGCCTCCCTGGTGATCTTCACGCTGGTATACGGCGTGCTGATGGGAGCCGACGCCTACCTGCTGTTCAAATACGCCAAGGCCGGCCCTGAGCCGGAAGAAGGCGCCGTCGCCCCGCTGGCGGCCGAGGCTTAGGAGGGAAAAATGGACTACAACACCATCTGGTTCATCCTGATCGCCATTCTCTACATCGGCTATTTCGTGCTGGAAGGCTTCGACCTGGGGGTCGGCATCCTGCTGCCCTTCCTGGGCAAAGACGACACCCGCCGGCGCATGATCATCAACACCGTCGGCCCGCACTGGGATGGCAACGAAGTGTGGCTGATCACGGCGGGCGGAGCCACGTTTGCCGCCTTCCCCAACTGGTACGCCACCCTGTTCAGCGGGTTCTACCTGCCGCTGTTCCTGATCCTGCTGGCGCTGATCTTCCGCGGCATCGCTTTCGAGTTCCGTAGCAAGGACGAAGCGCCCTTGTGGCGCAGCTTCTGGGATTGGGCAATTTGCGTGGGCAGCTTCATCCCCGCTCTGTTGTGGGGGGTGGCCTTCGCCAACCTGGTGCGCGGGGTGCCCATCGACGCCAACATGAATTACGTGGGTGGGTTCTGGAATCTGCTCAACCTGTACGCCCTCGTCGGCGGGCTGGTCTCGCTGTTCGGGTTCAGCCTGCTGGGCGCCATCTTCCTGAGCCTGAAGACCGAAGAGCCGCTGGCAGAAGACGCGCGCAAGCTGGCCTTCCGCCTGTGGATCCCGGCGGTGGTGACCCTCTTCCTCTTCACCCTGGACACCTATTTCGTCACCAATATCCTGGACAAGCTGGGCGTGAACCCCGGGCTGGTGCCCATCGGGGCGCCGATTGCCCTGCTGCTGACGGGTTACTTCATCCACCAGAAGCAGAACGGCTGGGCTTTCTTCACGCAGAGCCTGGCGGTGGTCTTCGCAGCCGGCACCATCTTCCTGCTGCTGTATCCGCGCGTGATGGTTTCCAGCCTCAACCTGGATTGGAGCCTCACCATCTACAACGCCTCTTCCTCTCCTTACACCTTACAAGTGATGACCATCATCGCGATCATTTTCGTGCCCATCGTGCTGATCTACCAGGTGTGGAGCTACCGTGTGTTCCGGAAGAGGGTCACGGCGGATAAGGAGAGCTTACATTATTAGTGGTCAGTGGATAGTGGCCAGTGGTCAGTGAGTAGTGAACAGGGATCAGGGGATCAGGGACGAGGAATCGAACTCCTTCCCCGGTCTCCTGATCCCCTGGTGGCCTAATCGCCTGGTCGCCTCATTGCCTGATCTCCTCATCCCTCATCCTTCCGCCCTCATCCTTCCTCCTTCCTCCTTCGATGAACCTCGATCCCCGTCTCCTCCGGCTGGCGCGCAGCAGCCTGGCAGCGCTCAGCCTGACCCTGGCCTGCGGGCTGGCGGGCGGCGTGCTGATCGTGCTCCAGGCGCGCTTCCTGAGTTTCACCATCGCGGGCGTCTTCCTGAACGGGCAGGACCTGGCGGGGGTGGCCGGGCTGCTGCGCCTGCTGGCGGGTATCATCGTGGGACGCGCCTTGCTGGCGCTGGTGGGTGAGGTCTCAGCCAACGCGGTGGCGCTGCGGGTCAAATCCACGCTGCGGGAGCAGCTCTTCGCCCACCTGCTGGCCCTCGGCCCGGCTTACGCGCGCGGCGAGCGCAGCGGCGAGCTGGCCGCCACGCTGGCCGAAGGCGTCGAATCCCTGGAAGCTTACTTCAGCCAATACCTGCCGCAACTGGCGCTGGCGGCTCTGGTGCCCCTGACCATCCTGCTGGTGGTCTTCCCCCTGGATCTGCTCAGCGGCATCGTGCTGCTGCTGACCGCCCCACTCATCCCGGTCTTCATGGTGCTGATCGGCAGCGCCTCCGAAAAGCTCACCCGCCGCCAGTGGACGGCGCTCAGCCGCATGAGCGCGCACTTCCTGGACACCCTGCAGGGGCTGACCACGCTCAAGCAGTTGGGGCAGAGCCAGGCGCGCGCGGAGAGCATCGCGGCCACCAGCGAGCGCTACCGCCAGGCGACGCTGAACGTGCTGCGGGTGACCTTCCTGTCGGCGCTGGCTTTGGAGCTGATCGCCACACTCAGCACGGCTATCGTGGCGGTGGAGATCGGGCTGCGCCTGCTCTCCGCCCAGATCGGCTACGAGCAGGCGCTCTTCATCCTGGTGCTGGCGCCCGAATTCTACCAGCCGCTGCGCACGCTGGGAACGCGCTTCCACGCGGGCATGTCGGGCGTCTCGGCGGCGCGGCGCATCTTCGAAGTGCTGGGCACGCCCCTCCCGGCCGGGGCGCCGGGCGGCAGGGCGCGGGGGGCGGCATTCGATCCCCTGCCCATTCGCTTCGAGAACGTGAGCTACGCCTACCCCGGCAGCCGCGACGACGCTCTGCAGGACGTCTCGCTGGAGATCGGCGCGGGGCAGCGAGTGGCCTTCGTGGGACCCAGCGGGGCAGGCAAGAGCACCCTGGTGGCGCTCCTGCTGCGCTTCAGCGAGCCGGGCAGCGGGCGAATCCTGGCGGGAGGCGTGCCCCTGGCGGATATCCCCGCAGCCGAATGGCGCGCACAAATCGCCTGGGTGCCGCAACTGCCCTATCTATTCCACGACACGCTGGCCGCCAACCTGCGCCTGGCGCGACCGGAAGCCTCGCGATCCGAGCTGGAAGCGGCGGCGCGCCAGGCGCACCTGCACGACTTCATCTGCTCGCTGCCGCAGGGCTACGAGACGCTCATCGACGAGCAGGGCGCCCGCCTGAGCGGCGGCCAGGCGCAGCGCCTGGCGCTGGCGCGCGCCTTCCTCAAGGACGCTCCCGTGCTGATCCTGGACGAGCCGAGCGTGCACCTCGACCCCCAACAAGACGCCCTGCTGCAAGCCAGCCTGCAGGCGTTGCGCGCGCAGCGCACCGTGCTGACCATCGCCCACCGCCTGCCCAGCGTGGTGCAGGCCGACCGCATCTTCGTGGTCGAAGCGGGGCGCATCGTCGAGCAGGGCACACACGCCGAGCTGCTGCGGCGCAACGGCAGCTACGCCCGCCTGGTCGGCGCTTTCCTGGAGGGGGCGTGAAGAAACCCACGCTGCTGCGCTTGCTGGGCTTCCTGGCCCCCTTCACGGGATGGGTGGCGCTGTCCGTGCTGCTGGGGGCGGCCACTATCACCGCCGGAATCGGGTTGATGACCACGGCGGCCTACCTGATCTCCGCCGCCGCGCTGCACCCCTCCATCGCCGTCCTGGAGGTAGCCATCGTGGGGGTGCGCTTCTTCGGCCTGACGCGCGGCGTGTTCCGCTACCTGGAGCGCCTGGTGTCGCACTCGGTCAACTTCCGCCTGCTGGCCGGGCTGCGCGTGTGGCTGTATCGCGCCCTGGAACGCCTGGCGCCGGCTGGCTTGCAGACCTACCGCAGCGGCGACCTGCTCAGCCGCGCCATGGCAGACATCGAGACCCTGGAGGATTTCTACGTGCGCGCGGTAGCCCCACCCCTGACCGCTCTGCTGGTGGTTGCCGGGATGGGACTGTTCCTGCGCGGCTTCGCCCCCCTGCTGGGGAACCTGGCGCTGGCCTTCCTGCTGGCCGGCGGCGCGGCCTGGCCGCTGCTGGGGCGCGCGCTCTCGCGCCGGCCGGGGCGGCAGGTGGTGGCCACGCGCGCCCGGCTGCACGCCGCGCTGGTGGACGGCATCCAGGGCAGCGCCGACCTGTTAGCCTTCAACCGCGAAGAGGAGCAGAAGGCGCTGATCGCAGAATTGTCCGGCGCTACTATTCGCGCGCAACGCCGCATGGCCTGGATCGGCGGGCTGAGCAGCGCGCTGGGCCTGTTGACCTCCAACCTGGGGATGCTGGCGGTGCTGGTGGCCGCTATTCCGCTGGTGCGCAGCGGCTATTTAGATGGCGTTTACCTGGCGGTGGTGGCCCTGGGGACGCTGGCCAGCTTCGAGGCGGTGCTGCCCTTACCGCAAGCGGCCCAGACTCTGGAGGGCAGCCTGCACGCCGCCCGGCGCCTGTTCGAGCTGGCCGACGCGTCGCCGGCGGTCAGCGACCCGCCCCAACCGGCGCCCCTGCCAACCGGCAACGCCCTGGAGGTGCGCGGGCTGCGCTTCCGCTATGCCGCCGGGGAGGCCCCCGCCCTGGACGGCGTGGAGCTGCGCGTCGAGGAGGGCCAATGCGCCGCGCTGGTCGGCCCCAGCGGGGCGGGCAAATCCACCTTGATCAACCTGCTCTTGCGCTTCTGGGAGTTTTCAGAGGGCGAGATCACCCTGGGCGGGAAGGACATCCGCCAATTCTCCCAGGAAGAGCTGCGCGGTCGCATGGGGGTGATCTCTCAGTCCACCTACCTGTTCGACGGCACGCTGCGCGAGAACCTGCTGCTGGCGCGTCCGGCAGCCAGCCAGGAAGAGATCGAGCGCGCTGTGCGGGCTGCCCAGCTCCACGAGACCGTGGCGGGGCTGCCGCAGGGCTACGACACCTGGATCGGCGAGCACGGCCTGCGCCTCTCCGGCGGGGAGCGCCAGCGCCTGGCCATCGCCCGCGCCGTGCTGAAAGACGCGCCTATCCTGCTGCTGGACGAGCCTACCTCCCACCTGGACGCGCTGACCGAGCAGGCCATCCTGAGGAATCTGCTAGCGCTGCTGCCAGGGCGCACGGCGCTGATGGTCACCCACCGCCTGGTGGGGCTGGAAGCCATGCAGGCCGTCTACGTGATGCAAAACGGGCGCATCGTCGAGGGGGGGACGCACACCGGGCTGCTGAACGCCGGCGGCCTCTACCGGCGCATGTGGGAATCGCAGCAATTGTAAGGGCGCCACGGCGGTAGGGCGGCTTTCTAAGCCGCCGGTCTTGGAGGCGGCTTTGGAAAGCCGCCCTACAGAGCCTCACGCAAAGGCGCAGAGGCGCGAAGCCCTTCTGGGGACACAAAGAAGGGAACCGCCAATGCACGCAGCCGCCGGTCCTGGAGGCGGCTTTGGAAAGCCGCCCTACCTGGCAGGAAAAACGAAGCGAAACGGGCCGTCACGGGTTTTAGGATACAGAAACCTCCACGCGCGGGGAACCATAACGCCCCTCCCTGCGTCTTAAGCGTGAAGCCGCCCAAATTTCCATAGCAGTCCTCAACTCAAGAAGTCGCACCCGTTGAGCTCTGTCTGCACGCCTGTTTTCAGGAGAAGAAGACATGAAGACCCGCCTGCTCGTCCCCCTTTTGATTTTGATCTTCGTGGTTGGCCTGTTCCCCACGCCTGTCCAGGCCGACGGCATCATCATCCCCACGGCCCCGCCGCCTTGCCTGCGCGAGCCCTGCCCCCCGCCGCCCCAGCCTATCCCCATCCCTCAGCTCGACATCCGCTACCACCACGTGACGGTCAAGATCGACAACCAGGTGGCCGTCACCCACGTGGACCAGGTGTTTTACAATCCCAACGACTACGCCGTCGAGGGCACCTACCTGTTCCCCCTGCCGCAGGACGCGGCCGTCTCCAACTTCACCCTGTGGGTGGACGGCCAGCCCATCCAGGGAGAGGTGCTGGACGCTGACCAGGCGCGCCAGACCTACGAGGACATGGTGAGCAGCCTGCGCGACCCGGCCCTGCTGGAATACGCCGACCGCGGCGCCGTGCGCGCGCGCATCTTCCCCATCCCGCCGCAAGGTGAGCGGCGCATCGAGCTGGAGTACAGCCAGACGCTGACCGCCGAGAACGGGCTGGTGCGCTACGTGTATCCGCTCAACACCGAGAAATTCTCCGCGCAACCCCTGGAGAGCGTCAGCATCAGCGTGGAGGTGCATTCCGGCCAGCCCATCCGCGCCGTGTATTCCCCTACCCACAGCATCTCCGTCAGCCGCCCGGACGAGTTCAGCGCCAGCGCCGGCTACGAGGCCAATAACGTGCTGCCCGACAGCGATTTCGCCCTGTACTATTCCCTGGGCGAGAGCCAGGCCTTCCACCTGCTGACCTACCGCGACCCCTCCGACGCCGCCGACCCGGACGGCTTCTTCCTGCTGCTGCTGGCTCCCCGGCCCGACGCAGCCGTCCAGGCGGTGCCCAAGGACGTGCTGTTGGTGCTGGACCACTCCGGCAGCATGGACGGCGAGAAGTTCCGCCAGGCGGGCAGCGCCGCGCGCTACATCCTGGAGCACCTCAACGCCGAGGATCGCTTCAACCTGATCACCTTCAGCACCGGCGTGGAGACTTACGCCCCGGCTCCGCGCGCGGCCAGCGAGGCGCCCCAGGCGGAAGCCTGGCTGAACGGGGTGAGCGCGCAGGGCAGCACGGACATCAACCGCGCCCTGCTGGAAGCGGCCGGCATGACCGACAAGGAGCGCCCCACCTATTTGATCTTCCTGACCGACGGACTGCCCACCGAAGGCGTCACGCAGCGCGACCAGATCCTGCAGAACGTGGCCGCCTCAGCGCCCTCCAACCTGCGCCTGTTCGCCTTCGGCGTGGGCTACGACGTGGACACCCTCTTGCTGGACAGCCTGGCCCAGCAGCACCACGGCGCGGTCACCTACGTGCGTCCCGGCGACGCGCTGGACGAGATGCTTTCGAGCTTCTACGCCAAGATCAGCGCGCCCGTGCTCACCGACCTCAAGCTGGATTTCGGCAGCGCGGGCGCTTACGACGTCTATCCAAACCCCCTGCCGGACCTGTTCTCCGGCTCGCAGATCGTGGTGGTGGGGCGCTACCGCACCGGCGGGAACGCCACCGTCACGCTGACGGGAAAGACCGCAGACGGCCAGACCCAGACCTTCAGCTACCCGCAGCAGGCCTTCCTCGAAAAAGGCACCTCACAGACCGGGCTGGAGGCTTCCCTGCCGCGCCTGTGGGCCACGCGCAAGGTGGGCACTCTGCTCAACCAGATACGCCTGCAAGGCCCCGACCAGGAGACCATCGACCAGATCGTGCGCCTGAGCATCCGCTACGGCATCGTCACCCCCTACACCTCTTACCTGGTCAGCGAGCCGGTTGCGCTGGGCGGGGCCGCGCAGGAGCGCATCGCCCGCGACGCTTATAATGAAACCCTGATCCAGCCGACTGTGCCCGCCTCCGGGCAGGCCGCCGTGGAACAATCCGCCGGCCAGAGCGCGCTGGCCGGGGCGCAGGCGCCTGCGCCCGCCCCCACCAGCCAGGCGACGGGCAACGCGGTGCGCATCGTCGGCGCGCACACCTTCGTGCTGCAAGACGGCGTGTGGACGGATACGACCTTCGATCCGCAGACGATGAAGACCGTCAAGGTGCCTTTCCTGTCCGAAGATTACTTCAAGCTCTCCGAAGCCCGGCCCGAGATCGCGGCGGCCTTCGCCCTGGGCGAGCGCGTGATCGTGCTCTCGGACGGCACGGCTTACGAGGTGGTGCCCGCCGATACGCTGGGGAGCAGCAGTCTGACCTTGCCGCCCACCTACACCCCCACACCGCCGCCTACCCCCACGGTAGTCACGCCCACGCCGCTGCCGCCCACGGCCACAGCCCCAGTGACCAGGGTCGCCCCCACACAGACGCCCGCCGGGCCCACGGCTACAGCCGTCCCCGAACCCCCGGCGCCCGACCTGAGCGGCTCGGTGTGTCCGGGCGCCATCCTGATCCTGGTGCTGGCCTTGCTGGCCTCGGTGGCGAAGCGCTAATGGTATAATCTCCCCATGCCCTCAATCGTCGCCCTGGATCTCGAAACCACCGGCCTGGACCCTTCCTCTGACGCCATTACGGAGATCGGCGCAGTGCGCTTCAACGGGCGCCGCGTCGAAGAGGAATGGTCCACGCTGGTCAACCCGCGCCGGCCCATTCCGGCCTTCATTACCCAATTGACGGGTATCGACAACAACATGGTCATGCACGCCCCCGACGTGGAAGACGTCATCCCCGAGTTCGCGCAGTTCGTGGGAAACGCGCCCGTGCTGGGGCACAACGTGCGCTTCGACCTGTCTTTCTTGCAGCGCCAGGGCATCCTCACCCTGAACGACAGCATCGACACCTACGAGCTGGCCGGCGTGCTGCTGCCCACCTCCAGCCGCTACAACCTGGGCGCGCTGGGCGCGTCTATGGGCATCCTGCTGCCCGCCACGCACCGCGCCCTGGACGACGCACGCGTGACGCACGCTCTCTTCTTGCAGCTCTACGAGAAGGCCCTTTCCCTGCCGGTGGAGCTGCTCTCCGAGTTCGTGCGCCTGAGCGAGCCGCTGGATTGGGGCGCCAGTTGGATCTTCAATCAGGCGCTGCGCGCCAAGATCCGCCAGCCGGTGGAAGCGCGCAGGGTGCGCGGCATCGGGCACGGCCCCCTCTTCGAGATGGATGGCGAGCTGGCCTATCCCCCCCTGGCCCCCCTCGACCCGCCCATGCCGCTCGACCCGGACGAGATGGCCTCCCTGCTCGAATACGGCGGGCCGTTCGCGCATTATTTCAGCAGCTTCGAGCAGCGCCCCCAGCAGGTCGAGATGATCCGCGTGGTGACCCAGGCTCTCTCGCAGGGCAACCACCTGATGGTGGAAGCCGGCACCGGCACGGGCAAGTCCTTCGCCTACCTGGTTCCGGCGGCGGTGTGGGCGGTGCAAAACCACACGCGCGTGGTCATCTCCACCAACACCATCAACCTGCAAGAGCAGTTGATCAAGAAAGACATCCCCGACCTGTGCGCCGCCCTGGGATTGGATTTACACGCCAGCGTGCTCAAGGGCCGCTCCAACTATCTGTGCCCGCGCCGCCTGGAGATCCTGCGCCTGCGCGGGCCGGAGACGGTGGACGAGATGCGCGTGCTGGCCAAAGTGCTGGTATGGGTCCAGGAGAGCGACAGCGGCGACCGCAACGAGATCAACCTGAACGGCCCGGCCGAGCGCGACGTGTGGGGCCGCATCTCCGCCGAGGACGAGGGCTGCAAGACCGAGACCTGCATCCGGCGCATGGGCGGCACCTGCCCCTTCTACCGCTCGCGCCTGGCGGCGCAAAGCTCGCACCTGCTGATCGTCAACCACGCCTTGTTGCTGTCCGACGTGGCCACCGGCAGCCGCGTGCTGCCCGATTACGATTACCTGATCGTGGACGAGGCGCACCACCTTGAGTCCGCCACCACCAGCGCGCTCAGCTTCCGCGCCACCCAGGGGGACATCGAGCGCCTGCTGCGCGAGCTGGGCAGCCCTTCGGCGGGCGTGCTGGGGCACTTCCTGACCGCCCTGCACGACCTGCTGCGTCCTTCCGACTTCGCCGCCATGCTCCAGCTCGGGCAACGCGCCTCCGATCTGTCCTTCCGCCTGGCCAATCAGGCGCGGGATTTCTTCCGCTCTATCCAACAGTTCCTGGCCGAGCAGCGCGAAGGCCGGCCGATGGGGGTGTACGCCCAGCAGGAGCGCATCCTGCCGGCCACGCGTACCCAGCCGAGCTGGAGCGAAGTGGAAATGGCCTGGGAAGAATCCTCGGAGACCGCCAAACTGCTGTTCAACTTGCTGGCGCAGATCATCCAGTCCGTGGGCGAGCTGCAAGACGAGCTGCCCGAAGAGCTGGAAGACGTGCTGGCCAGCCTGAGCAACCTCTACCGGCGCCTGACGGAGATCGAAGCGACCCTGACCGGGCTGGTGTTCAAGCCCGAGCCGGACAGGATCTACTGGGCAGAAACCAACCCCAACGGCAACCAGTTGTCCCTGCAGGTAGCTCCGCTGCACATCGGCCCGCTGATGGAGCAGTTCTTATGGCACGAAAAGGCCAGCGTGATCCTGACCTCGGCCACGCTGACCGCCAACGGCGAGTTCGATTACCTGCGCAGCCGCTTGAACGCCGACGAAGCCGACGAGCTGGCCCTGGGCTCGCCTTTCGATTACGAAAGCGCCGCCCTGCTCTACCTGGTCAACGACATCCCCGAGCCGGCCGACCAGAACGGCCACCAGCGCGCCGTGGAAGCCGCCCTCATTCGCCTGGCCAAGGCCACCGGCGGGCGCATGTTGGTGCTGTTCACCTCTTACGCCCAGCTCAAGCGCACCTCGCAGATCATCGGCCCGGCGTTGGCCGACGCCGGCATCTCCGTCTACGAACAGGGCGACGGCGCATCCGCCAACACGCTGCTGGAGAACTTCCGCGGCGCGGAGCGCGCCGTGCTGCTGGGCACGCGCAGCTTCTGGGAGGGTGTGGACATCCCCGGCGAGGCGCTCTCCGTGCTGGTGATCGCCAAGCTGCCCTTCGACGTGCCCTCCGACCCCATCGTGGCGGCCCGTTCCGAGACTTTCGACGATCCGTTCAACGAATACAGCCTGCCGGAGGCCATCCTGCGCTTCCGCCAGGGCTTTGGCCGTCTGATCCGCACGCAGTCCGATCACGGCGTGGTGGTCATTCTGGACCGGCGCGTGCTGACCAAGCGCTACGGCAAAGCCTTCATCGAGTCGCTGCCGGCCTGTACGGTGCGCGTCGGCTCGGTGGTAGACCTGCCGAAGATTTCGGCGCAGTGGTTAAATCTGTAAGCCTTCCCCCAGGCGGAGAGGAGTAGGGAAGGGGCTCCCCCAATGCGAACCTGTCTGGCCTTGATGCTGTGCTGCGCTATGCTGCTCACGCTCGTTTTTCCGGCGCGGAAGGTTGAGGCCGCGCCCGCACAGGTCAGTCGCGCCGTGTCGGCGCTGTCCGTCACGGAGGTGGGGGCGACCGCCAACGGCTGGTCCTTCCGCCCGGCCATCTCGGCGGATGGCCAGCTCATCGCTTTTTCCTCCGAGGCCAGCAACCTGGTCTCTGGCGATACCAATGATACCTGGGACGTCTTCGTGCGCGACCAGGCCAGCGGGCAGGTGGAACGGGCCTCGCTGGCCTCGAATGGCGCCGAAGGGGACGGCCCTTCCGGTTACTGGAGCAACCCGGCCATTTCAGGCGACGGGCGCTATGTGGCTTTCGCTTCCGTGGCCGATAACCTGGCGCCGGGCGATACCAACGGTGTGGCCGACGTGTTCGTGCACGACCGGCTGACCGGCGCGACCGAGCGCGTCTCGCTGGCCTCGGACGGCGCGCAGGCCAACGGCTGGTCGGACTGGCCGGCCCTCTCCGCCGACGGGCGCTACGTGGCCTTCACCTCGCTGGCCACCAACCTGGTGGCAGGCGACACCAACAACGCCCGCGACATCTTCGTGCGCGACCGCCTGACGGGAACCACCACGCGCGTCTCCGTGGCCTCGGATGGCAGCCAGGGAGACGCCAACTCGGGCTGGTTCCCGGCCCTCTCCGCCGATGGGCGCTCCGTGGCTTTTTCCTCCCTGGCCGACAACCTGGTCTCCGGCGACACCAACCACACCTGGGACGTCTTCGTGCACGATACCCAGACGGGCCAGACGCGCCGCGCCTCCGTTTCCTCGAACGGCGTGCAAGGCAACGCCCGCTCCGGCTACTGGAGCAGCCTTTCGCTCTCCGCCGACGGCAGCCTGGTGGCCTTCCAATCCGACGCCAATAACCTGACCCAGCCGGACGATAACCAGGCCACCGACGTCTTCGTCCACGATTGGAACGGCGGCCTGACCCAGCGCGTCACCTGGGCTTACGATGGCAAAGAGACCAACGGGAGCTGCGTATGGCCCTCGCTGTCTCCAGACGGGCGCTTCGTGACCTTCACCTGCCTGGCCAGCAACCTGGTGGAAAAGGACGATAACGGCGCCTGGGACGTGTTCCTGCGCGACCGCGCCAACCACACTACGCTGAGGGTCTCCACGCCGGGTGAAGCAGCAAACAGCGACAATCATTCCGGCCTGTGGAGCAACGCGCCGGTTTCTAACGAAGGGCGCGTGGTGGCTTACGCTTCGCTGGCCAGCAACCTGGCCGTCAAGGACAAGAATAATACCTGGGACGTGTTCACCACCGACGTCGCCGCCTTGCGCGAAGATCTCATCGTGGCCGAAGCGCGCCTGGACCTGGGTATGCCCTATTGCGACGCCCAGGACACCCAATCTCGCGGCTGCCAAGCGGGCCAGGACTGCAACGGCAAGTTCCACGACTTCAACTGCGGGGTGTGCACCGACCTGGTGGTAGACGCCTACCTGGCCGGCGCCGGCTTCGACCTGGAAGAGGCCGTCCATTACGACCTGATCTACCACCCGGAACATGCCTACCCGCAAGGCTACCTGCGCAGCGCCCACGATATGTGGCTGTATTTCTCGTATACCGGGCAGATGCTCCCCGACGACGCGGCTTACCGCCCGGGGGACGTGGCTTTCTTCGACTGGGACAAGAATGGGGAAATCGATCACGTGGCGGTAGTGGCGGCCGTCAGCGCGCAAGGACGGCCCACGGTGCTGGTAGACGCCACCGGCCAGGTAGACAGCAACCCGGGCGGCCTGGCCAACGAGATGACCTGGCAGCCCTTTTACGCCCAGGCGGTCACGGGCCACGGGCGTTTGGGCGGAGCCGCGGACCTTCCGCCCGTCATTTCCCCCTGATCTAAACCAGGGATCCCCACCAATCACTGACCTCAGGCAGCTCGCGCTCCTGGAGCACGCCCAGGCCGTCGGCTGCCACCCACAAGGCTGCCGGGCGCGCAGCCAGGTTGTAATTGGAAGCCATGCTCAACTGGTACGCGCCGGAGACCGGCACGGCCAGCACGTCCCCGCGATGCAATTCGGGGAGAGAAATATCGCGGATGAGCACGTCGCCGGACTCACAAAACCTGCCCACCAGGGTCACTTTCTGGGCGGCGGGCGCTTCAGCGCGCTGCACCACGCAGGCCGTATAGCGCGCCTGGTACAACGCGGGGCGGGGATTATCCGCCATGCCGCCGTCCAGCGCCACGATACGCGTGCCGTCGCCGGCGGTCTTGGTCGCGCCGACAGTGTAGAGCGCCATCCCGGCGCGCGCCACGATCCAGCGCCCAGGCTCGAGGATCAGCCCGGGCAAGGGCCAGCCCAGGCGGCGGCACTGCTCCTGAAGGGTGCCGCTCAGCGCTTCCACCCAGGGGCCGGCGTCGTCGTCCGGGTCCTCGCCGGTGTAGCGCACGCCCCAGCCGCCCCCCGGGGAGATCTCGCGCGGGTAGAAATTCTCCTGCGCGGCCAGGGCGAACAACTTCTCCAGCCCCCGGCAATACGGCTGCGGATCGAACAACTGCGAGCCCAGGTGCATGTGCAGGCCGGTGAGCTCCAGCCAGGGGCTGCCCGTGGCCCGGCGAATGGCCTCGGCGGCCTGCCCGTCTGAGATGGAGAGGCCAAACTTGCTGGCAACGTGGCCCGTCTGGCGGTAGGGATGCGTGTCCACCTCGATCTCCGGCGTGACGCGCAGCCAGATGCGCGCCGGTCGCTCCATCTCCGCGGCCAGCGTCCCCAGGAATTCCAGCTCGTCCAGGCTGTCCACCACGATGCTCTGCACGTTCCACTCCAGGGCCAGCTCCAGCTCGTGGCGGGTCTTATTATTGCCGTGCAAGTGGATCGAACGGAAGGGGAAGCCCGCGCGGCGGGCGATGATCAGCTCCCCCAGGCTGACGACGTCCACCCCCAGGTCCAGCCCGACCAGACGGCGGGCCAGGCCCAGCGAGAAATAGGCTTTGGCGGCATAGGTGATCTCCGCCCGGCCCGGGTAATGCAGGCTCAACAAGCTGTGCAAGCCGCTCACCTGCTGGTGGAGGGTCGCCGCGTCGACCAGGTAAAGAGGCGTGCCCCACACCTCCACCAAATCCAGCAAGTCCTGCCCGGCTAATTGGAGGTGGCCGCGCGCGTCAACGCTCGCCGAAACCGGGTAAAGCTCATTGAACACTAGGATTCCGTCACTTGATCTGGATCGACGCCCGCGGAGGAGCTCCCGGTCGAATCCAATTCGTCCTGGCCCAACGCCTCGTTGCGCAAGGGCGAGACCAGGTGGTATTCGCTGGGATGCTCGCTCTCTTCAAACCCGGCCAGCACGATCACCGCATTCGTGACCGTCTTGCCCGGGTTGCGCCAGCGATGAAGGAGCTGGGCGGCAAACAGCAGGCTATCGCCCGCTTCCATGACGAAGCGCTGGCTCTCCACCTGGTATTCCAGCACGCCACGCAAACAAAAGACGAACTCGTGGCCGGTGTGCAGCATCCCGTGAGGCCCGCTGGAGCCGCCGCTCTCCAGGGTCAGCATGAACGGCTCCATTCGCCCCATGAAAAACTCGCCGCCCAGGCCCTCCCACACGCCGCGCACGAAGGGCACGCGCACGCGCTCGTTGGCCTTACAGAACACGATCTTGTTGCGCGGGGGCTCCTGGCGGAAAAAGGCGGTAATGGGCACTTCCATGGCATTGGCCAGTTTGTAGAGCGTGCTCACCGAAGGAGAAGTCAGGCCCCGTTCGATCATGCTCAGGGCGTTGGCCGAGAGGCCGCTCTGGCGCGCCAAAGCCCGCATGGATACTCCCCGCTCCTCGCGCAAGAACCGCAGTCTCTGGCCCACGTCAACCGAAATTGCTTCTTTCCCAAGAATATCCACTCTGGCCTCCTTGGCGCAATCCAATGGCCGCTCCCTATTTGATCTTTCTTTTCAAAACCAGCCCTATTTCTGGTGGAGAAAACGCATCTTAAAAGTCGGCTTCATGTAATTATTATAACCGCTCTTTGAGGAAAACCGTGCCTGTTCATGGGGCAGACAGGATCAGACCCTAAAGGTTTTCAAAAACCTTTAGGGTCTGATCCTGAGTAGGGCGGGTGGGGGTCGAACCCACAAGACCTTACGGTCGGTGGATTTTAAGTCCACTGCCCTACCCCGTCAAAGCCAGTCCTGGCACCCAAAGCGGTAATTTATCTTTTGCCCCCTATATGTGGTGGGTTTTTCGAGAGAGGAGACAAGTCATGACCACTGTAGGGCAGAGGACTATAACCGGGTTTGCTCAGGAAACCCACATTTTGACGTGGGCAGAAGCCTTTTTGATTGACCGCAAGGTGCAAAATTTGAGCCACGGAACATTATACTTTTATCAAACCAAACTCAAATTGTTCACTGATTTTTGTGATACTCAGGCCATCACGCAGATTGACCAGATTGATGCAAACTTCATCCGGCAATTTTTACTACAGTTAGAAACCACGGGGCATAATCCGGGTGGTATCCACGCCTGTTATCGAACGCTCAAGGCATTCCTGCTTTGGTGGGAGGAAGAGGTTGAACCGGAAGGGTGGAAGAATCCCATACGCAAGGTAAAGGCTCCCAAGGTGGTGCTTGAGCCTCTGGAGCCGGTAAACGTGGAAATCGTAAAAGCCCTGATGGATGTCTGTCAGAAAGATTTCACAGGGCGAAGGGATAAGGCGATTTTTCTATGCTTGCTTGACACGGGAGCCAGAGCACAGGAGCTTTTGAATATTGACCTGGCTGATGTGGATTTGATGACCGGAGCTATAATTATTCGGCAAGGCAAGGGCAGGAAGTCGCGCACAGTGTTCTTGGGCCAGAAATCACGGAGAGCCGTCAGGCAGTTTTTACGGCTTCGTGAGGACAGCCATCCCGCCTTGTTTGTGACTGATGAGAGCAATGGGCGATTGAGTTATGGAGGATTGAGGGGGATGGTAAAAAGGCGAAGCGAACAAGCGAAGGTTGAACCTCCCGAATTGCATTCATTCAGACGGGCGTTCGCGCTCAACATGCTTAGGGCAGGGGTTGACATCTACAGCATTCAGAAACTTATGGGGCACGCAGATTTACAGGTTTTGCGAAGGTATCTCAAGCAAACAGATGCCGACACGAGTGAAGCCCACCACAAGGGAAGCCCGGTAGATGGTTTGTTGTGAGTAAAACATGGCTGATGGTGTGATTGAATTTCCTGATAGTGTCCGGGCGGTTTATCATCCCGAAAATGACGCCTGGATGTGTGAGGATAATGAACACCTCGAACGAATCTTGAACCTCGCCTATGGACGCAAGTGGCTCGAACCGGGTTATCACCCAAATGTGGCTTATTCAGTGATTGAGAGGGCGGCAAGAGAATTGGGGGCAAAGGTGATTGATTACCCGAAGGATGACTATGTGCCGGGGAGAATTTACTGAGAGAGGGAGGGATATGACATTTGTCACTATGACAGTGACAAATGTAATGAGTTTGCGAAAACTCCGAATTGTGGGATTGTAAAAATCGGGGAAATATCGTAGGATGTCGTTACTAATCTGAGACTCACGCGCAACTCGTAACAAAGAAAATATCGCGCGACCAACATCTTTGACGAAACCGGAGTTGAAAAGCCAGAACAGAACTGGCTTTCCGGCTCCCTTTTTAATCTTAAAATGAAAAAACCGACTCCACACATCGGTTTTTTCAGAAGCACAGCCATCGGAGGTGGCTCATGCATAAACATAATAAACCCCAGCAGGATTTTTTTCAAGCAGGTGTCAAGGTCTACGTGCCAGGCTCCCGTCGTTTGGCGGGTACAGTTTATGGGCCGGTGTTTCTGCGCAAAATTAGGGGTTCCCGCCATTTTTTGCGACGGCCCGCCCCGGCCATTGCCATATCTTCTGAAGCTTTAGACCGGGCGCAGGAGCTTGGAGCCTGGCTTGTTATCACCCTGAACACGGAGAACGACACGCTATACTGGCGGAGAATCGATGAGATTCGAGCGCAGGGGTTTTTCGTTCAGCGTGGCGGTTTTGAGTTGCAGATAGCGTTGCCCATTTATCGATGGAAGTTCGCACGGGGGAAGGCAAGCCCGCGAGCATGAAATCGGTTAGCTATAGCTCCCCAATAACTCGCGGGCTTCCCGGACAGCTTGAGTATAACATACACACGAGCAGGCCCGCAATGGAGCAAAAAGAAATCCCAGATTCCCACTTCCTGATAGTGGGAAAGTCCTCAGAGATGAGGGCCGAAAGGCGTAATGGTGGACACCGAAAGGTGGACTTGCCGACCGTCACGGGAGGCTTTTAGGGGGTAAAAGCCTGGGGATTGCATAGAAAGGGTAACACCGTACCTGGGCCGTCTCGATGAATAATCGAGTGTCTATGCAAGAGTGAGCTTCCCACTGGAATGTTCGGAAGCGCCAACATCCCACAATGCCAATCCGGGGGCACCATTGCGCCAACATCCCAAAAATTCAATAGAAATGATGAAAAATAATGGGAAAAAATTCAGAAAAATGAATGAAAAAATAACAGGAAATAATCCTTCAAAATGATAGAAAAAAAAGAATTTTCAATAGAAAATAGGGTAGATAGGGGTAGAAAGTTGACAAAACCATAGAAATCATCAACTTTTAGGAAAAATTGGATGAATCCAGGATTTTAGAAAAGATATGTATGTAAATTGTTGACTGGAGATTAAAGAGAAATGGGCAAAACTATTTACGAACGATGTCAATGGCTTGAAGGGGCTTTGGGGTTGATTCCCGGCTCGTTTTACCAGGAACGACGCTCCTTCGAGGGAGTTTTTATCGCAAAGGGGCCATTATACGGGAGAAGTGATTTATTGGGAGCCGTCAATCAGGTGGGGGATATGGTTGGGATTTACCTGGCCGGTGACGAATTGAGAGACCCGCTAAGCCTTTATGTGGCGGCTCTTCACGAGCGTTCCCACCTGTTCGCTCCTGCCTTCCGCTGGCATGAGAGCACAGAGGAAGGCATTGCAG
Source organism: uncultured Chloroflexia bacterium (assembly GCA_963702935.1). Taxonomy (GTDB): domain Bacteria; phylum Chloroflexota; class Anaerolineae; order Anaerolineales; family Anaerolineaceae; genus DAOTWA01. Next base: position 2,807,157 of record OY969772.1, on the reverse strand, counting down.
ATGCAGACGCGATAGCCGAGTTAGAGCCGGATTTGGGCCTGCCGCTGGCCCAAGAAATTATGGGCTTGATACGGTTTGGTGGGTTATCCGAGCATAAAGCCCTGTTGGGAAAATTAGTCCCGTTCCTGGAAGCGTCAAGCATGGAAAGCCACAGGTTTGTGGCGGCTCGTTTGAGGGAATGGCTGGATGGGGAATTGGCAGGGCGGTTGCCCGCCGAATTTAGGGTGCGGGTGGAGCGGTTGAATCAGAAAATCGGGATTTTGGAGGCGCAGCAATGAGCATTTTGGGCAAATCGAAAACAAGTGTGGCCGAGGATGAGTATAAGCAGGTGAAAGCGTTGGGGCATGAAATTTCCCTCGCTTTAGGGGAAAACCGCAAGAAATTAGAGGCATTGGAGGCCAGGTTTGAGGGTTTGGGAGTGAAGGACATTCCTGGATGGGCTTTGGAGCGGCAAAATCTCCGAACCGTGATTGAGGCTCAGGAGCGGTTTGAGCGTACCATGTATCAGCGCGTTCTGGATGCACGGCGGCGGTTTGAGGTTATCGAGCGGGCAGAGAGAAAGGCTTCCCGTTCAATGGGCGCAATTGATTAGGCAATTATCGAATCCTCCTGAAGATAGCGTTGGGGGAGCAGGGATTGGCCTGCTCCCCCGGAAAGGGAAAAGGGAAATGGGTGCAGTTCTGGACTATTTTCAAGAACGAAGCGAAAAGCAATTGGCCGCGCACGCACTGAGCCATCACATCGAGACTTCGGCACAGGATGCTTACCGGGCTTTGCCGCGAGAGGAAGCTGAAAAGCTACACGCCATTGTGGAAGAGCTTTCCGTGAAGTTGAACCTGGACGAGCAGGATGCCTTTCGTCTGGTAGTGAGCCTGGGCATGTTCCTGGCGTTGGAGTCGCCGCTCCCCGTTGGAATACCCGTAGACAACTCCCAGAGCGTTTCTAAGGCGTTTTCGGCAGTGGAGGTATATAGCAATGTCTACTAAGAAGATTTCCACCGAACAGGAACAAGCGATTGATTTGTTGTTGATGGGCAAGTCGCCAACCGAAGTAAGCAAAGAATTAGGCCAACCCGTGAGGGATTGGTCGAGGAGAGACCCCGCCTTTATCTCCGAGCTAAGCCAGAGGCGAAGTGCATTGAGGGAAACTCAGCTTGACCAATTGCGGGCCTTAGCAGGTAGAGCGCTCGAAGTTTTGGATGAACAACTCACGAACGGGGTTGAGAAATCGAAGCTCAAAGCCGACGTTGCCATTCAGATATTGAAGCTGGTTGGATTGGAAGGGAAGGTTTCGCCCAGCAAACCTATCACTGAGGAAGAGGCCAATTCGACTGTCCTTTTGAATATGATGCGGGATATTCAGGAAGATGAGAAAAAGAGTTGAGGAGCAATAAGTTTACAGCCTTGAGAAGAGTCATGACGACAAAATCGCCCTTACAGGGGGATGGTTTGAGGTGATGAAATTACTTGACAACGAGTGTAAAATAGAGAGCGTGGGATTGACCACCCCACGCTTTTATAAAACAGGGGATTATCAAAATTTCCCTTTGAGCAATCCCCACAATGACACCACCACGTTAGGGAAGATTGCATAGAATTAACCCCGGGGGGCGGTGGCGGAATTGGCAGACGCAGTGAACCTCCCCATGAATCAATAGGGAGGTTCTAAGTAGGGCGGGTGGGGGTCGAACCCACAAGACCTTACGGTCGGTGGATTTTAAGTCCACTGCGTCTGCCAATTCCGCCACCGCCCCCCGGGGTTAATTCTATGCAATCTTCCCAATCAGTCAAGCCTAACCGGGGAAAAGCTTTTCCTCCACCTGGCGTAGACGGATACCCAATGCACCCACGGGCTGGAAAGCCTCCCTTCGAAGCGTCCCTGGCGGATGACCCCGCGCAGGCCGGCGGCGCCCTCGAACTCCGGCAGGAGCAGGGTAGCCCGGCCCAGCTCAAAGGCGGCGTGCGCATCCGAGCCGGCTGTGCCCGCCAGGCCGCGCTGCCGGGCGTATTCCTGCGCCCGGCGGTTATACTCGCCGGACAGGCAGCGCGCGTTGAAAGTCTCGATGGCGTCCACGAGTGGAGCGATCTCCTCCAGGTCGGCGAGCTTCCAGGCGCCGTTGCGCTGCGCGTCGAAGGGATGCGAGACGCTGATAAAGGCGCCCTGCTCCCGCAGGCGAGCGATGGCTTCCAGGGGAGGCAGGCCGGGCGGCACGCGCTCCTGCACGAACGACGCCAGCAGCTCGCCTTTCTGCGTCATGAGCTCTTCCCCCACGATCACCCGCTGAGGGTCCAGCTCGCTGGCGCGCAGCGCGCCGGCGATGGCGTTGTGATCGGTAATGACTACCCGGCCAATGCCCTTGCGGACGCAGGCAGCCAGCAGATCTTCCGGCCTGAGCAGGCTGTCTTTCGAGAAGACTGTGTGGCAGTGGAACTCAACTTTCACATACTCTTCCATGGACGTGAATTCTAACAGACTTCTTCCCGAATTACACCCCTTTTTCTTCCCCAACGCTAACCGCCGGGACGCCTTGACAAATCTGAAGGCCAAAGTATATACTGATGAATGCCACCCGGGTGGTCATCCGCCCGGAAGTGGCTCCTATCACGCGGACAAGTCCCAGGTGTGGGGGTTCAGTGGCGAATGGGTTGCGATCCCGTCAGCGCCGAGACTCACTCCCCTGCCCGGCAGGATGAGCAATGATCGACGAGCAACGCTTTTATCAAAGGAAGAGCTTCTGGATTGGCGTCGTGCTCGCCTTTCTGGCCCTCCTCAACCTGATCGCATTCTGGGGAGAGATCAGCTTGCTGTTAAAAACGGCCAGGGGATTCCTGCAATTGATCCTGGCGCCGCAGGGGGCGGCCATTCCCCCCTGGGGAGACATCTTTCGCGCCATCGGGGTGCTCTTTTTCGCCTTCGTGATCGGCTTCTGGCTGATCTTCAACCAGTCCCTGGACGCTGCGCTCGCCTTCATCCTTCCCATCCAGGAGCGCCAGCAACGCGTTGAGCTGCGCCAGCGCTTCTTTTACCACCTCCGCCACCGGGACAGCCCGACCATCTTCGTGAAGGACGGCAAGTCGGGGGCCACCCCTGAAGAGCTGGAAAGCGACGCGCCCGGCGTGGTCTTCGTGCACGCCAATAGCGCGGTGGCGCTGGAGATGAGAAACCAACCCAGGCCGGCCGCGAGCAAGAACGATGGCGTGGAGAACCGGAAAGCCCGCTCCCGCATCGTGGGATCGGGGGTGGCCTTCACCCGCCAGGCAGAAATCGTGCGCGGGAGCGTCGATCTGCGCACCCAGATACGCGCGAAATCGGGGGTGCTGGCCTATACCCTGGACGGCATCGAGGTAGAGACCAGCGTAAACACCATCTTCACCCTCGGCCAGCCGCCAGATGCGGTGATGGTCACCTATTGCGGCGATCCGGAATTCACTTTCAAGCTGGTCTACCTGGAAGAGCTGCCTGCCACTCAGGAACACCCCGCCCAGAAAATCGTGCGCCTGGAGGAGTGGCTGAACCCCGAAGAAGTGCGCGTGCTCTTCGGCTATTTTCGCCGGGTGGCCGGGGCCACCCCGGCGGCCAATTTGAGCGTGCAATCGCGGCCCAAATCCTTCTCCGGGCTTAAGCCGGACTTCAACAAGGAGCGGGTGTTCAACGCCATCTTTCACCAGCCGCTGGAAGATGGAGGCCACGTCGCCGACTGGAGCGAATTGCCGGCGGAATATTCCGCCAACATCTTCCGCAATCTGCTCTCGCGGGAGAATTACGACGAGCTGTATAACCCTAACGCCCAGAACCGGATCGCCCTGGACGAGCTGAAATTGAAGTTCAGCCGCCTGATGCAGATCGAAGGGATTCTCTCCTACCAGCTCGTGATGCGCACGGACGGCGTGCTGATGGAGAGCGACCAGGTGTGGGACGAAGGCAGCGTCCTGCGCTACCCCGTTCAGGAATTCAAATCCGGCAGGTTCCTGCGCGACTGCGGCATCAAGATCCTCTCCAGCGGCTTCGGCGAGCTGACGCCCACCAGTGAAGTGATCCGCAAGCAGCGCCTGGAATACTGGCAGGCGCATTGGCACAAGGAAATCGAGATCGCCCGGGCCAATAACGAGCGCCAGGCCAACCAGATCCGCAACCAGGCGCGGGCCGAAGCCCAGCAAGAGATGATCTTGCGCCTGTCCAAGATCCTCAATGAAACCCATTACTCGCAGGAGGTGACCATCCTGCGCCTCTTCCAGGCGCTGGAGAGCATGGCCAGCGAGCCCACCGTCCACGAGCTGCTCCCCAAGGACATGATCAACATCCTCAACAACTTGCGCCCCTTCTTCCTGCCCGACGAAGGCACGCCCGACAATCCCGAAGGGTAAACAGGCACACCAATGAGAGTGAAGCCCAACGAGCGCACCCAATCCGTCTTGCACAACCTGATCTTTGGGGATCAGGGCTGGGCCGGGCGCCGCTTGCTCCTCGTCCTGGCCGGCTTCATCCTGATTCTCTTGATCGGCGGGATATTCTTCGAATGGCCGAGCACCAACGCGGTGGCCGCCCGCTGGCAAGCCGGCAGCCTGCTGCTCTCCTTGATGCCCAGGTTGTTTCTGCGCCTGGTCGCCTTCTTCCTGTCCGGCAACGTGCTGCGTTACGCGCTGCCACCCCTGGCCGCCCTGGTGGCCGTCCTGGCGTTGGGAGCCAGCTACCTGCAAGACATCTATGCGCTGCCCACTTTTTGGATGGCCCTCAGCTACCTGCTCAGCTCGCTCTTCGGCCTGGACGCTCCCCGCCTGCTGGTCAATAAAGGCGTGATCGAAAAAGACCCCGAAAGCGTCAGCTCCCTGGAGGTGATCGGCGGCCCCGGAATACTGACCGTCAATCCCGGCAATGCGGTGATCTTCGAATCTTCCCTGGGCGACCTGCGCATCCGCCCCAACGGCAGGCAGCTCTTGCAGCGCTTCGAGACCATCCGCGAGATCGTCAACCTGCAAGATCATCAGGACCGCATCGACGAGATCCACACCATCAGCCAGGAGGGCATCGAAGTGCTGGTGAGGGACGTGCAGTATCGCTTCCGCATCTGCTTCCACGTCCATGGCGAATCGCCTCAATCCGCCGGCCAGTCAGTGACGCGGCGAACGGAAGAAAACCCCTACCCGTTCTCGATCCGGGCGGTGGAAAACATGGCCACCAATCGCCTGGTCACCAGGGATGGCTTACAAAGCTGGGAAGACGAGGTCAAGCGCGCCATTCGCGGCGCGATCGTGCGTTACATCAACCAGAACCGCGTCGATTATCTCACCGCCCCTCGCATGAAAAACCTGGATCCGCGCGGCGCCTTACAGGAACAATTGTATTCCTCCCAAATGCGCGCGCAGCTCGAGCGCTATGGGGCCGAGCTGCTATGGATCAATATCGGCTATTTCGATCTTCCCGACCAGTCCGTCGATAAGGAACGCCTGGAAGCCTGGCGCACCCGCTGGGCGGGCGACACGAATTCTGCTGCGCGCTTACACGGACGCGGCCCGCATCCAGTACCAGGAGATCGGGCGCGCAGACGCCCAGGTGGAGATGCTGGACAGCATCATCAAGGCGGTCAACGAGCTGACCACCAGCTCCAATCGCAAACAGAACTTGCGCAACCTGATCATCACGCGCATCGCCGAGATTCTCAAATCGATGGCGGAGCACACCCACCTGGGAGAGCTGGAAGAAGGGCAGGCGCCTTCGCCCGAGACGAAGAAGCCATGACCTCAGAGAAGCCGGCTCAGCCGGGCGGCCGCGGCGTAAGCGCCTGGGTGGCCGTCGGCCAGTGGGTATCCGATGGGCGCGGAGTCAAAGTGGGATAGGGGGTGGAAGTTGGCAGAGGGGTGCGCGTGGGCGTGCCGGTAGCCAGGGGCGTAGCCGTATTGGTGGCCGTAGGCGTATTCGAAGCGGTCGGTGAAGGTCCTAGCGTCCAGGTGGGCGTGGGAGTGGCCTGGGGCGTGGGGGCTGCCCCGGTTACCGTGAAGAAGCCGGATTGTTTCCAGGCGTCGCCGACGAAGACCTGCACTTCATAATCTCCGGGCAACCACTGATCGGGAGACGGATTCCAATCCGAATAGCCGTACCCCCCGGTGCCGCCCTGCCAGGGATAAGACTCGTAATAGACCAGCTCGGTTCCCCGATACCACAAAGCCGACCATTGCGAGCCGTTGGTCATATTGTTGAAGCTGAAGGTGGCATACAGGTGCCCGACAGGATTCTTGAATTCGGTGGCCGGGTCGGTGGGCTGGTTGTCCTCCCCGATCTTCTGGCCAAAGACCAGCGGAGAGAAGACTGCCTCCGGGTTGGGCAAGGCCGTGCTCTGGAACTGGGTCTCAATCGCCGGAGGCATCATGGGCGTGTTGGTGATCGCCGGGGTAGTCGTGATGGTGGGCGTGAGGGTAATAGTAGGCGTGAGCGTGATGGTGGGCGTGAGCGTGATGGTGGGCGTTTGGGTGACCGTGGGAGAAGGCGCGTAAAAGCTGTAGATGGCCGGCTCGGCATAACGATTCAGGAAGAAGGCCACCACGACCAGCGCCAGGGCAGAAAAAATCAATTGCCACCCCCGCATCATCCTATCCCGCCGCTTGCGGAAGAATGGCAGACGCGCCCCCGAGCGGAGGGAGCGTAGGCCGAGGAAAAAGCTGATGACTGTGCCTGCTACCGCGACCAGGAAAGCAGTTTGGACGGCTGAATGGATATCTAAGTTCATGTTTTCCTCACCGGTCAGAGTGGCCGCTGATTGGGTGAAATTATAGCACGTCTTTACGATACCCAAATTCATCAAGATGGGTTAAAATCCATGAGCAAGTTTAAAGCTTAAGGCCAAAGCAGAGCATGACACTCGAACGAGGCGCGCTTCTCAATAACCGCTACCACATCATCGACGTACTGGGCCAAGGCGGAATGGGCGCTGTCTACCGTGCACAGGACGAAAACCTGGGGGTCACCGTAGCAGTTAAAGAAAACCTGTTTCTGACCGATGAATACGCACGCCAGTTTCGCCACGAAGCCAGTATTCTAGCCAGCCTGCGCCACCCAAATCTTCCCCGGGTCGGTGACCATTTCGTCATCGAAGGCCAGGGACAGTACCTGGTGATGGACTTCATCGAAGGGGAGGATTTGCGGGAGCGTATGGATCGCATCGGCACCCTGCCCGAAAACGATGTGATCCTGATCGGCGCGGCCATCTGTGACGCTCTGTCCTATCTGCACACGCGCCGCCCACCGGTGGTGCACCGCGACATCAAGCCGGGCAACGTCAAGATCACCCCGGATGGAAATATCGTCCTGGTGGACTTCGGCCTGGCCAAGCTGATGCACGACAAGCAAGCCACCACTACCGGCGCGCGGGCCATGACGCCGGGCTATTCTCCTCCGGAACAATACGGCACGGCCCGCACCGATCCCCGCTCGGACATCTATTCCTTAGGCTCCACCTTATACGCGGCCCTGACCGGCGTCATCCCTGAAGACGGACTGGCGCGCGCCACGGGAAACGCCGAGCTGACCCCCTTGCGCAAGATCGACCCCAAGATCAGCAAGCGCCTGGCCAGCGCCATCGAGAAATCCCTCTCGCTGCGCTCGGACGACCGCTTCCAAAGCGCAGAAGAATTCAAGCAAGCGCTGCTGGACGCCAACCACACCACCCGCAGCCTCAAGAGACAACAATCGGTCTCCCCGGCCCCGCCAGAAGAGCTCTCCTCGATCCCCATCGCAGAACCGCCCTCTCCCCTGGGCATCGGCCAGGGCTTCGAAGAGCCGGCCAGCCCGCCGCGCTCCCGGCCCATCCGGCGCACCCGCAATAATTCGGGGTGCGTGTTGCTGCTCGTCACGTTGCTGCTGGTCCTCGGAGGAGGGGCAGCGGCCATCTATACCTATCGCCCCGACCTGGCGCACAGCGTCCTGGCAATGTTCGTGACCTCTACCCCGACCTCCACGCCGGGGGTCTCCCCAACCGCACAAACTATTTCGGTCGCCGAGACGACGACGCCCAGCTCGCCCACGAAAACCGTGGCTCCGCCGCCCTTGCCCAGCCCCACCGAGACCGCAGCGCCCTATCCGGCCCCCACCGCCGCGCCTACCCCGACTCCGGTTGGGGGCGGCTACGGCCAGTTGGCTTTCGTTTCGGATCGCACCGGCGTGCCCCAGATCTGGATGATGGATGCGGATGGCACCAACCTGCGCCAGATCACCAGCGTGCCCAGTGGGGCCTGCCAGCCCAATTGGTCGCCGGATGGCAACCAACTGGTATTCATCTCCCCCTGCCATGGGAAGAGCGAGCTCTACCCGGGCGCCAGCCTGTTCACGATCAACGTGGACGGCAGCAACCTGCAACCCCTGCCCCTGGCGCCCGAAGGCGACTTCGACCCCACCTGGTCCTCAGACGGCAAAAAGATCGCCTTTACCTCGCTGCGCTCCGGAAAAGCGCAAATCTACGCTTTGGGACCTGGCCACCAAAGCGGTGCAGCAGGTTTCCAACAGCGTCTTCGAAGATGCCCAGCCTTCCTGGTCTCCCATCGGCATGCAATTGGCCTTCATCCGCTACCGCACGGCCGCTCAGGTGTGGGTGACGGACGATACCGGCAAGCTCCAGTTCCAATTCTCGTTCAGCGGCGATTTGAACGACGCCTACCCCGTGTGGACGCCCGACGGCCAGGTCATCCTCTTTACTCAAACTACCAAGACCGATTCCGTCCCCTGGCTGATGGGGATGCGCTACGAAGACCGCGTCAACCCAAATGGCAAGGAGTTCCGCATCCCGGCCAGCTCCTCTCCGACAGACGGCCCCGTGGCCTCGCCCAGCGTTTCACCGGACGGATACTGGATCGCCTTCGAAAGCTGGCCCGACGGCACGAACCACGATATCTACATCATGTCGATCACCGGGGCGAACCGCACCCGCCTGACCACCGACCCGGGCTGGGACTTCAACCCCGCCTGGCGGCCGATGTCGAAGAAGTAACCTGAGCCTCTTTGCGGAAACCCTTGGTCCCCACACCACCCCAGACGACCCATAACGGAAAATTATGAGCTTAGAACCAGGATCTCTTCTCAACCGGCGCTACCGCATTCTGGAAGTGTTGAGCAAGGGGGGCATGGGCGCCATCTATCACGCCATGGATGAGACCCTGGGAATAGAGGTGGCGGTCAAGGAAAACCTCTTCACCACCGAAGATTATTCCCGCCAATTCCGGCGCGAAGCCTCCATCCTGGCCTGGCTGAAGCATTCCAACCTGCCCAGGGTGACGGACCACTTCGTGATCGAAGGCCAGGGGCAGTACCTGGTCATGGATCACATTGCCGGCGAGGACTTGCGCCAGTACATCTTGAACCGCGGCCCCCTGCCCGAAGGAGAAATCCTGCGCATCGGCGTGGCCGTGTGCGGCGCGCTGGATTACCTGCATTCGCGCCGGCCCCCCATCATCCACCGCGACATCAAAACCGGGAATATCCGCATCACGCCGGGGGGCCAGGTATATCTGGTCGATTTTGGATTGGCAAAAGTGGAAGAGACCGGGCGGAGCGCCGCCGGCGGGGCCCTGGCTTTGACTCCCGGCTACGCCCCCCCGGAGCAGTACGGGGGGAGCACCGACGCGCGCTCGGATATCTATTCGTTAGCCGCGACCTTATACATGGCGCTGACTGCCAGCCTCCCGGAAGACGGGCTGTCGCGAGCCATGAAAACCTCTACGCTGACGCGCGTGCGCCAGCGCAACTCAAAGATCTCCGAGCAGACCGCCCTGGTGATCGAAAAAGCGTTATCGCTGGACCCCGCAGAGCGCTACCAGACGGCCGTCGAGTTCAGGCAGGCGCTGCAAGGCGCTCTGAACGTGCTGCGCGGCTCCGCCCAACCCGAAGCGCCGGCCGTCCCCCAGGCGCAAGCGCTCCACGATCCGGCGCCGGTGCAAGTGCGCCCCCACCCGCGCATCCCTAAATGGCTCCTGCTGGCCGCCATCGGAGTCTTGTTGATCCTGCTGGCGGCCTTCCTGGCTTTGATCCACTTCGGTTAGACGCCGGTCTAAACCGATTGGGGTGGGGAAATATCTCACCACAGAGGCACAGAGGGCACAGAGCTTTATAAAAGTATCCTCCGTGCCCTTTGTGTCTTTGTGGTGAGATTGTTATTGATTAAAGAATCGCCTTAGAATAGGTCTCGGCGAAGAGCGCCGGGGTGCCGCCGGTATGCCAGAAGAGCACCGTTTCGGTGGACAGGAAAAAGCCCTTGCGGATGAGGTCGATGAGGCCCGCCGCGGCCCGCCCGGTGTACACCGGGTCGAGCAGGATGGCCTCCATACGCGCAAAAAGTTGGATGGCCTCTTTCTCCCTGGCTCCCATGACCCCATATCCGCCGCCCAGGTAATCGGAATTGACCAATACCTCCTCCGGGCTGAACGAGAGGCGCGCGCCGAAGAGCTCGGAAGTCTCCTCGGCCAGCTTCGCCACCCTGGCGCGCAGCACTTCGGCCGGCTCGTCCACGCTGATGCCCAGAATGCGGCCCGTCCAATTTTCGAGGCGCGCACCCAACACCAGGCCGGCCTGCGTGCCCCCCGAGGAAGAGGGGAACACGATCCAGTCCGCTTGCGGCATCTGCCCTTTCAATTCCTGCAAAGCGTAGGCGTAAGCGGCCGCCCCGGTGGGGTTGGAGCCGCCGTAGGGAATCAGGTAAGGCCGGCGTCCGGCGGACCAGGCCTCGTCAAAAATGCGCTTCAGGGCGGCGTCGCGCTCGGCTCGCGTGGTCCACACCACCTCGGCCCCCAGGAGATCGTCCAGCAAGAGGTTGCCGCTGGCTTGCTCCGGCGGGTCGCCGGCCAACACCAGGATGCAGCCCAGCCCAAAACGGGCGGCCGCCGCCGCCGTTTGGCGGCAGTGGTTCGACTGCACGGCCCCGGCGGTGATCAAGGTGCGCGCCCCGTTGGCCTGAGCCTCGGCCAGCAGGAACTCCAATTTGCGCGTCTTGTTGCCCCCCAGGGCCAGCCCGGTCTGGTCGTCCCTTTTGATAAAGAGGCGCGGCCCCTTCAGCTCGGCGGAAAGGCGCGGCAGGGCTTCTACCGGCGTGGGCAAATGGGCAAAAAGCAAACGGGGAATCTTCATCGGGCAGCTACCTCCACTCGAGTACGCGCTTTGCCTCGCCGGCGCATCACATCCAGGATGCGCGGCAAGGTTTGAGTATACAGACGATAGAGCCAGGGACGGGCAGGATAATCCCAGGCGCCCAGGGTGCGCACCACTTCTCCACCCAATCCCTCTTTGAAGCGGTAAACGCCCCACATGGAATCGCTTTCGTCGAAAACGTCCGGTGCACCCCACAAATCGTAGACGCGGCAGCCCAGGGCTTTGGCGCGCTTCATGGCTTCCCATTGCAGCAGATAATTGGGCATCTTCTCGCGGTGCGCCTCGCGCGACATGCCATACAGATACCAGGCCCTGCCGGCGAAGAAAAACAACAGGAGCGCGGCCACCGGCTCGCCCTCCACCTCGGCAATGAGGACCTCGGCTTTCCCGGCGCGCAGGAAGCTCTCCCACACGGCGTGGTAATAAGCCTCCTCACGGATGACGAACCCGTCTCGAATGGAGGTCTCGGCGTACATGCGGTAGAGCAGGCCCAGGTCTTCCAGGCCGCCGGCGCGCACGCGCACGCCTTTGCGCTCCGCCAGGCGCAGGTTATAGCGCGTCTTCTGCTTCATGCGCGCCAACAGCTCCTCCTCGCACGGCTCAAGCCCCACCTGAACGGTGTTGCGGAACTGGATCTGGTCTGTCGAGAAGCGCCAGCCGCGCTGCTGCAAGTCCGCCAGCACCTCGGCGCCCACGGGATTCTCGTGGGCGTCCGCGCCGGCCGGAACGCCGGTGCCGAGGAGCACCTCAGGGTCGATCTTGAGGAAAATCGCTCCCCGCCGGCGGGCGAGCGCCTGCAAATCATCCAACACGCGCCGGCGCAAGGGAGCGTTGCCCCAATCCAGCAGCGGGCCCCTGGGAACGTAGAGCACGCGCAGGCCGCCCACCGGCAGCGCGCGTTGCAAGAGCATGGCCGCCGCCTCCCAGCCGGGAGAGCCGGCGCCAGGCCAGACCTGCGGGAGCGCCTGCCAACCGGTGCGCGCCTTGAGCTGTCCCCATTCCCAGGTCTGGAGGATGTGCGCGCCCGGCAGGGCCTGGATGCCGTTATCCCAGCCCTGGGCGTCCAGGTGCTCAGCAGCCGGCATGGTGCGCCTCCCCTACCGGCAGGCGGAAGTCGCCGGCCAGCCAGGCGCGCACGGCGCGCCGATGACCGGCGCCGGCGATCGCGTCCGGCAAATTCTCGCTCGAGAAAAAGCCCAGCTCCTGGCCTTCCTGGCTGCCGCGCAACTCGCCGTCCAGGATATCGGCGGCGTAAAGAATGAGCAAGCCGTTGCCGCGCGGGTCATCCTCAAAGAAATAGATTTGCAGCAAGCGAGAAGCCCGCACGCGCAAGCCGGTCTCCTCGTACGTCTCGCGCTCGGCCCCGCGCGCGGGGGGCTCGTCGACTTCCAGGTAGCCGGCGGGCAGGTACCAATCGCCTTTCCAGGGATCGATGGCGCGCCGGACGAGCAATACCTGCCCTTCGCGCTCGACCAGGGCCCCGGCGCTGGCTTTGAGCTGGCGATAATCCACCCAGCCGCAAGACGGGCAGACCTCGCGCCAGCGCCCCTCGAAGAATTTCATTTCGAGAGGGTGGCCACATTGATAGCAAAAGTGCGAAGCGGCTGCGCTCATGCCGGTAGCCCCGCTTTCCTTCTGCCCGCCCACCAGCGGTAAGCTGCGTACAAAGCCGGCTGGTAGACGCGATCCCAGGCGCCGGCGGCGCGCAGCACACGCCCGCCGAAGCCGCGCTTGAAGCGGTACACGCCCCACAGGCCATCCGAGCGCCCCTCGAAGCTGGCCTCCAGGGCCTCTTCCTGCGCGTCCGGCACGCCCCACAGGTCATATTCCTGGCAGCCCCGCCCGCGCGCCCAGCGCATGGCCTCCCATTGCAGCAGGTAGGTGGGCATGCGGTTGCGCTCCTGGTCGTTGGAAGCGCCGTAAAAATACCAGGCGCGCCGCCCGCGCGCGAAGACCATAAGGGCGGCCAGAGGCTGGCCGGCAAATTCCGCCACGAGCAGGCGGCAATCTCCCTGCGGGGCAAACCGGTCGTAAGCGCAGCGATAATACCCCGGGGCATGCACGCCAAATCCATCGCGCTGGCCGGTGACCGTCATCAAGCCATGAAAGCCTTCCAGGTCGTCCCAGGCGCGCACGCTGACCCCCTTCTTCTCGGCCAGGCGGATGTTGTAGCGCGTCTTTTGCTTCATGCGCGCCAGAATCTCCTCTTCCTCGCCGCACAGATCGACCACCACCGTGCGGGGCGGTTGGATTTCTTGCGGAGAAGGGCGGAAATCGGGAAGCTGCCGGTCTGTGAAATCGGGGGGCAAAGGAGACCAGTAATCAGGCTCCACTTTGAGGAAAACGGCGCGCCGGCTACGGCAGAGGGCGTCCACTTCCGGCCATAAGGAAGCCCAGCTCTCCCCCAGCGGCCCTTTCGGGATGTAGGCCAGGCTCAGGCCGGCGCCCAGGCGGCGGAAGAGCACCTGCGCGCCGCAATCTCCCACGGCGATGCGCTGCGCCTGCCAGCCGAAAGCCGACTTCAGCTCTCCCCAGGCGGCGGTCTGCAACAAGTGGGCCTCGGGGTAGCGCGTGATGAATTGATCCCATTCGCCGGCGGTGAGGAGTGTCATCAATCGATAGAAGTCATGTCCGGAGGCGGTGTGCTGCGTACAGCCGAGCCGGGGATCAGCTCATCCAGCAAGGTCACGATGGTGGAAGAGTCGCCCTCGCGGGCCAGCTTGATCAGCTCGGCGGTGGATTTCTGCAATTCCTCGCCGAACAATACCCCCTGCCCGTCCAGGCGGAAGATTTCCGGATGGCCGGTCGGCTCCAGGCTATAGCCCTCGTCCCACAGCTCTTCGCTCAATTTCTCGCCGGCGCGGATGCCGGTAAAGACAATATCGATGTCCCGGCCAGGCTCCAGGCCCGAAAGGCGGATGAGGTCTTCGGCCAGATCCAGGATGCGCACCTGCTTGCCCATGTTGAGCACGAACACTTCACCGCCGCTGCCCATGCCTGAAGCCTGCAGCACCAGGTGCACGGCCTCCGGGATGGTCATAAAGTAGCGGCGCATATCCGGGTGGGTGACGGTGACCGGCCCGCCGCGGGCGATCTGGCGCTTGAAGAGCGGCACCACGCTGCCCCGGCTGCCCAGCACGTTCCCGAAGCGCACCACGGAGAAGGAGCTTCCCGAACGCAGGGCGGCGTCCAATACGATCATCTCGGCGATGCGCTTGGTGGCGCCCATCACGTTGGCTGGGCGAATAGCCTTATCCGTGGAGATCAACACCATGCGCTCCACGTGATAGGCCTGGCAAACCTCCACCACATTGCGCGTACCGAGGATATTATTGGTGACCGCCTCTTCCACGTTGAGCTCCATGAGCGGAACGTGCTTGTGCGCCGCAGCGTGAAAGACCACCTGAGGGCGGTGGAACTCGAAAATAGACCGAAGACGCGGCAAATCGCGAATATCGGCGACGATCGGGCGGATGGGAAGGGAGGGGAACAGCTCCTGTAATTCCAACAGGGTCTCGAAAATGCTGTTTTCACCGTGCCCCAAGAGCAACAGCTCGGCCGGCCCCCAGCGGGCCACCTGGCGGCACAGCTCGCGCCCGATGGAGCCGCCCGCGCCCGTCACCAATATGGAACGCCCGCCCAGGCTGGAGCCCACGATCTGGTCGTTGATGTGGGCCGGCTCCCGCCGCAGCAGGTCGGTGATGTCCACCTCGCGCAAGCGGCTGACGCTGACCTTCCCGCCGATCAGCTCATAGATGCCGGGCATGGTGCGGAAGGGGATGCCCTTCAGGCGGCACACGTCCGCCACCAGGCGCACCACCCGCCCGGGCGCGCTGGGGATGGCGATGATGACCTCGTCGATGTGCTGGTTATCCAGCACGCGCGCCAGGTCGCTCAGATTGCCCATCACCGGCACCCCGTAAATGGAGTTGTTTTGTTTATCCGGGTTGTCATCCAGGAAACCGACCGTCGTCAGGCTCAGTTGCGGATTCTTTTGCAGCTCCCGGACTACCAAAGCCCCGGCGTCCCCGGCGCCCACGATCAACGCCCGGCGGGTCGTCCCGCCGCGCCCGGTCAGCTTGGCCAGGTCCTTATTCTCGGCCAGCAGGCGCATGATGAAACGCATCCCACCGACCAGAACCAAAGAGAGCAGCCAGTCGATGACGAACACGGCGCGCAGGAAGCCAACGTACATGCCCATCACGTTTAAGATCACCATGATCGAGAATACCACTAAAGACGCGGTGGTCACGGCGGCCGCGATCAGCTTCAGCTCCTGAACGCTGGCATAAATCCACAAGCGACGATACAGCCCAAACAGATTGTAGACCAGGGGCTTGACGATCAGCGAAACCGCTACCATCCAATAAGCAAACGCCAGGTATTGGTAGAACTGCACTCCCAGCTCCAGGCGCATGATATAGGAACCGAACACGGAGACGCAGATCAGGAACAGGTCCCCAATGAACACGTATCGATTGCGAAGATTAAATCTCGGTTTCATTCTCCAATCCAACCGGCAGAAAGCTCAGAGGAGGGTCGCTCCTCTACTGCCCACTGAAGCCAATCACCGTGCCGATGGTGCGCAGCAAGATCAGCCCATCCATCCATAGATTGCGGTGCTTGATATAGTATAGATCATACTCCAATTTGACGGCGGTATCCTCTACCGTGGCGGCGTAGCCGAAATTCACCTGGGCCCAGCCGGTGATGCCCGGCTTGACCAGCAGGCGCGCCCGGTAGAAGGGAATCTTCTTTTGCAGCTCTTCCACCAGCTCGGCGCGCTCGGCGCGCGGGCCTACCAGGCTCATTTCCCCGCGCAGAACGTTGATGAATTGGGGCAGCTCGTCCAGGTGGCTCTTGCGCAGGAACCTCCCAACGCGCGTGATGCGCTCGTCGTTCTCGAGCGTGACGCGCGCTTTGCCGTCCTTTTCGGAGTCCTGGCGCATGGTGCGGAATTTGATGATCTTGTACATCTGGCCGCGCTTGCCCAGGCGGTTCTGCAGGAAAAAGACGGGGGCGCCGCTATCCAGCAGGACCGACAGAGAAATGAACGGAAGCAAAATGGCAAAGCCGAGCGACCCCAACAGCCCTCCGGCGATATCCAACAAGCGTTTCCCCAGCTCGTAGAAGCCGCTGGCGTGGGCCTGGTCGATGAAGGAACGCAGGATCCAGTCGGCTTCCAGGTGGAAGATGGGCACCCGGCCCAGGATTTCCTCGTAGACCACCGGCATGGTGGTCACTTCGACGCCCTGCTCTTCCGCGTCCAGGATGGTCTGGAACATAGAGCCTTTCATCTCGCCTGAAATCGCAAAGATCAGGTCCGAGACGTCCTGGCCGCGGATGACATCCAACAAGCACTCGTTGCCCCCCAACACGGGGAAACTCCCTATGTGGCCGCCTGCTTTTTGGGGGTCATCGTCGATCAGGCCCACCAGGTAGAAGGGCGGCGGCCAGGTATCCGCAATGACGTTCACCAGGGTGTTGCCGGCCCGCCCGGCGCCCACGATCAAGACGCGCCGCATGAATTCCGGTGCGGTAAATATCTTTATATAGGAAAGTCGCCAGATCAGCGTGAGCAAAGAGGCCGCCACGATGAAGCCGGCCACTCCTCTGCGCGGGAGCGGATCCTTGGAAAAGAAGAAGAAGAGCACCAGGTACAGGCCCAGACCCACCCCCGCCGCGATGGCGATGGCGCTGATGGTTTCATTGCGCCGGCCGGCTTTGCGCGTGTCGTACAATCCGGCAGGCATCAGCAGCAGGAGCCAGACCACCGGCAACGCGAAGAACCAGCGTGGAGGCCTTTCCTGCAAGAAATCTAACGAAAAGCGGAGCCATTCATTGCCAAGCGACCAGAAATACAGGGCCGCCAGCAAGGCCGCCCCTGCCAACAGGGCATCCATCATGAATAACAATAAACGCCGCTCGCCGGGCAGCAAACGCCAACGTACGGATATTTGAGCTCTCTTGAGGGGGATCATAAGAGTTTGATTGGACGATGCAAGGGAGTGTTATTTCTCACGATTCACTAAGCTCCATAAAAATCCGCCGCCCCAGGCCAGGTGCATGGCGGCAATGGCCAGGGGGACGCCGGGAAGATAAGCCCAATCCTTCTTCTGCCAGGCCGCCAGGAGACCCGCCGCGACCAGGATCAGGAGGTAGACAGCGATCTCGGCGGACAACAGCCAGCGGACGGGCGCGAACCAGATCGACAGGAGCGCCAGCCCGATCAGGCTGGCGACGAACAGCGGCGGGAGGGCCTGCCGCCAGCGCAGCGTCTTCGGGTAACGCCGCAACATGCGCAATTTCCAGAAACCGTAGCGCCCGTACTGGCGCACGAGCGCCCCCAGGTGCGGGCGAGCAAAATACACCGAGCGGATGGCCGGGTCCAACCACACGCGGCCCCCGCTCTGCCGGATGCGCGTGTTGAACTCGTAATCCTCGTTGGTGAGCAGCGTCTCATCGAAAGGCCCAATGCGCCGGATCAGCTCCACGCTGAAAGCCCCAAAGGGAACCGTATCTGCCAGGCCGGCTTGCGTCGCATAACGATAACGGGCGTCACCCACGCCCAGGGGATGCGCGGCGGTCAGCGCAATGGCGCGCGCCATCCAGCCCTCCCCGCCCGGGCGGATCAACCACACGCCGCCCACGTTGTCTCCCAGGCCCTGGCGCAGCGCCGCCAGGCTTCGCTCGACGTAATCGGGCTGCGGCACGCAGTGCGCGTCTAGCCTGAGGAGATATTCTCCCCTGGCAGCCTGGATGGCTCGATTGAGCGCAGCCGGAATGCTGCGGCGGGGGTTGTCCACCACGCGCAGGAGAAGGTCGGGATGCCCGGCTTCAAAAGCAGAAACTTCAGCGCGGGTGCCATCCGTAGACTGCCCATCCGCGATGACGACTTCCATGTCTTCTCGCGGGTAGGTCTGGGCGTATACGGCCTCTAAAAGGAGGCGGATGGTGCTGGCTTCATTGTAACACGGGATGATGATCGAAACGACAGGCATGGACACAAGCGTAGACCGGTCTAGTGGATAGCTGTATTATAAATCAGGCCCGGCGTTTGACCAGGGTGGAATCCACCGGTGAGCCGGCCGGCAGCCTGACCACGAAGGTGCTTCCCCGGCCCAGTACGCTCTCCACGGAAATCGTCCCGCCGTGGGCCGCCACGATCTCGCGGGCGATGGCCAGCCCCAGGCCGGCGCCCCGTCCGGCGCCGCCCTGCCGGGAACGGTCTACCTGATAGAAGCGCTCGAAGATGCGCTCCTTGACCTCAGAGGGCATACCCCGGCCGGTGTCAGCCACGCTAACGACGGCCTGGCCGAGCTCCCGGCCGGCTGAAAGCAGCACTTTCCCGCCGGCCGGGGTGAACTTCAAGGCATTATCCACCAGGTTGGTAAACACCTGCGTCAGGCGGTCGGCATCCCCCGCCACCTCGGGGAGATCGCCGACCTCGGCCCGCAACTCCACCTGGCATTCCCGCGCCTGGGGAGAGAACTTCTCCAGGACGGCGCGCAGCAAGGCCGCCAGGTCTATAGGAGCCTGCTGAAGATCGGCGGTGCCGCCTTCCAGGCGCGCCAGGGCCAGCAGGTCCAATACCATGCGATTCATGCGGTTAGCCTCGGTGTGGATCACCTCCGCCGCCTGGCGCAGCTCCTGGGGTGAACTGGCCGTGCCGTCCAGGATGGCCTGGGCAAAGCCCTGGATGGAGGTCAAAGGGGTCTTCAGCTCGTGCGAGACGTTGGCCACGAAGTCACGCTGGGATTGCTGGCTGGCTTCCACCTTGCGCGTCATCTCGTTGAACGAAGCCGCCAGCGCTTTTTCTTCACGGGGACCTTCCAAAGGGAGGGTGTGATACTTCCCGGCGGCCACCGCCTGGGAAGCGGAGGCCATGCGCTGCAGCGGGGCCGCGATCCAGCGGGCCATGACGAAGGCCAGCAAAATCGCCAGGAGCAAGGCTACCAGGCCGGCCTCAAGGATGGGCCTGACCAGCTCACCGTTGAGGATAGAAAGGATCTGGAGGGCGGGGCGCGGGGCGGCTACCATCAGCAGCTCGTTCGAGTCGATCTGGCGCAAGACGTAGATCCACACCCTGCCGGTGTCGTCGCGAGCGGCAAGAATGCGCGAAGAGGTCTGCGTGGAAAGACCGCTGGGGATGGTGAGGCGCACGAAGCCCGGGGCGCTGCCCGCCCGCGAATTGGCGAGCACCTGGCCGCTCATATTCAAGACCAACACACGCGTTGAAAGAGCATCGTCGGTGCGCTGCAGAAGCGCCAACAAGTCGCCGGTATTCCCACCGGGCGGAAGAGAGCCCAGGCGCTCGCTGACGATTTCGTCGGCTATGCGCATCCTCTGGGCCGTCTCCTGGTAAAAAAAGGGGTTGCGGATCAGATAGATCGCCACCCCGGCGGCGATGACCAGCAGGGTCACGCCACTGGCCAGCATATAGGTGAGCCCCAGGCGCGAGCGCAAAGAAGTGAACATCACACCACCAGCTTATACCCGATGCCGGTCACCGTCTCGATGCGCGCCGAGCTGCCCGCCAGCTTGCGGCGGAGCTGGGCGATATGCACGTCCACGGTGCGCGTCTGGCCCAGAAAGTCGTAGCCCCAGGCCAGGTTGAGCAGCTTCTCCCGGCTGAGCACGAGGCCCTTGTGCTGCCCCAGGGCAAACAGCACCTCGAATTCCTGGGTGCGCAGCTCCAGCAGGCGACCGCCCACGCGGGCCTCGCGCCGGGCGGGGTCGATGAGCAGATCGCCAAGCTGGAGAGGAGTTTGGCCATCCTGCGCCTGGAGGTGCTCCCCACGCCGCAGAATGGCCTTCACCCTGGCCACCAGCTCGCGCGGGTTGAACGGCTTGGTCAGGTAATCGTCGGCGCCCAGCTCCAGGCCGAGGATCTTGTCGATATCTTCGTCACGGGCAGTGACCATGAGGATGGGGATGGCGTCATTCTCGGCGCGCAGCCGGCGGCAGATCTCGAACCCGTCCAGGCCCGGCAGCATGACGTCCAGGACGACCAGCGCCGGGCACAAATCCTTCACGGCTTGCAACGCGGAAGGGCCGTCTCCGACCGCCTGCACCCTGAAGCCTTCACGCTCCAGGTACATGCGGTCGAGCTGGACGATGCTCGGCTCGTCATCCACTACCAGCACCAGCTCGGCGGCCATGGCACGCAAGCCCGTCCGGTTCAGCCCTGGTCGGGCAACAAGGCAATCGCCTCGATTTCCACAGCTCCCCCTTTAGGCAAAGCTGCCACCTGCACGGTGCTGCGCGCCGGGAAATCCGAGCGGAAGAATTCAGCGTAAACGGCATTCATCCTGGCAAATTCGCTCATATCGCACAGAAAGACGGTGGTCTTGACCACCTGATCCAGGGAAGTGCCGGCGGCTTCGAAAACGTGCTGCAAGTTGGTCAGGCACTGGCGCGTCTGGGCTTCTATGCCCCCCGGGGCCAGCTCGTTGGTGGCCGGGTCGAGGCCGGTCTGCCCGGAAGCGAAGGCGAAAGGTCCGGCTTTGACCGCCACCGAATAGGGTCCAAGCGCCTTGGGAGTTTTGTCGGAGTGGACGGTTGTCTTGACTGCACTGCTGCTCATGATAGACCTTCCTTAATAAAAAAGAGTTGGCGTGGGTGTGCCCCACGCCAACTCATTTTACGTCAAGTCAGAGGAATGGTCAATTTGAGCGCGAGCGAGCCTAGTTGGGCTGGATGGGCGGGTTGAAGTAACGCACCTTCCAGGTCCCCGGTTGGAGCTCCTGGGTGGTGGTCTGGAAGCTGACCATCTCTACCCAGGTGTTGCCCGGCTTGAAGGCCATGGGCTGCCCGTCCGCGCCGAAGAACTTGATGGGCTTGTACAGCCCGGTCTTCTTGGACTCGGCGTCGGCGGTGGTCGACCAGTAGATATCGTAGGCCCGGCCATCGCGAAAGAGCAACGCCCGGCCCTTCGTGATGTCCAGCAGATCGACGTTGATCAACGTCTCGGCTCTGGGGACGTGGTTGGCGTACAGGACGACCACGTTCTGGAAGGCGAGCTGCTGGCCGGTGAGCTTGTCCGTGGCCGGGTAAAATTTGCCGGAGCCGTCGGCGTTATCCTGGGAGCGCAGGTAAGCGCCGGAGGAGGCATCGTAATTCCATTCGACCTGGTTGAGATAATTGTAGAACACCCACAGCTTGTCGGCCGGGCTGCCGCCCTGGGGAGCCGCCGGCTGAAAGACCATGCCGCCCAGGCTGGGCGCGGTGGCCTTTTGGTTGGCCCTGGCGATGGTCTCCAATTGCTGGATATTGACGCTGGCGCTGTTGATGTCGTTGGGGTCAGCGCCGAACACGTTGGTGGAATCGCTCAACGACTGCGCCACGGTCTTATACGCTCCCGCCATGATCAGGAAGCCGTTATAAAGCTGGCGCAGGCTCTCGTAAGGCAGGCGCCCGGAGCGCACCGGCCCGACTTCAGCGGTATCAGAAATGTCCGTGTTGGCCGAAGCGAACTTGCCGTAGAACAAGGCCAGGAAGCGCGTCATGCCCTCCCCAATGTACATCTCGAACACCATAGGGCTGAGGGACAAGCCGGTCTGAGGGCGCGCCGTGACCGGAAAATTGGAAACCGAGACCAGCGCCGGCGGCAGATCCAGCAGAGAGGGGTCGTCTACCGGCAGGCCGGTCAAGGGGTTGACCCCGGCGGGATAATCGTTCGGACCCTCGACGGTTGCCGCGGACGTGGAAAGGGAAGCCTGCGTGGGGGCCGGCGCGCCGGGTGAGGCCGGAACTGCCGGAGTCGGCGTGGCAATTGGCCGGAGAGGCTGGGCCGCCTGGGCTGCATTGGGAGTGGCCAGCATAGAGGCCAGACTGCCCGAAACGACGGCCAGAGCGAGGAAGATTGAGAGCCAGCGGAATTTCATTTTTGTCTCCAAAGTATTCTGATTTTTCCCGGCAAAGGGCTTGACCGCCACTGAGCGGAAAAGGGCGCCTTTGCCGTGCCCGGCCAAGGACGCGCCTACTCTAAGCGTCGTCTGGCCGCTAAAAAAGTTACGGCCAGCAATCTCAGGGCCAAGGGTACCCCCTGAAGATGCTGGCTGTTCACCCTTTATTTATCATACTTTGGAGATTAGCGCAAGGGTTGTCTGAACTTGTCAACGCCGGCCAGACCCTAAAGGTCTGTAATCGATATCCGCGTGATCGGGAAGCCTGTACAGACCTTTAGGGTCTTTCTTGCCCTCATTCTCCGAAGGAGAGCAGGTGCAGCACGTCCTCCAGACAGGCGGCGAACAGCTCCTGCATGACGGCCTCTTCGGCCTGGTACGCGCCGCCAAAGACCCCGTCGCCGTAGGCCTGGCGGGTCTGGGCGGCGTCCAGCAGCCCGCTGAAGGACGGCGGCAGCTTCTCACCCGCCGGGAGCTCCGCCACGCGCGTGAAGGGGAAGGCTTCCATCCAGTTGGCGTGAGCGGTCTTGAGGCCGCGCCGGACGGCCACTGCTTCCACGCTGTGTGATTGCCACCAGGCATACCAGGACAGGCGCAGCCCGGGAAGCTGGTTGGCCAGCTCGACCAGCCGGCCGCGGGCGGCGTCGTTGCCGCCGTGGCCGTTGAGCAGCAGGAACCGCCGGAAGCCTTGCCCGTAAGCCGAGCGCAGCACGTCTTCGGCGGCGTCCAGCAGGGTCGTGACCCGCAGGCTGAAGGTGCCGGGGTAAGCCAGGAAATAGGGCGAGACGCCGAAATTCAGCGGCGGGGCCACCAGCACGCCCGTCTTCTGGCTGGCCGCGTCCGCCAGGGCCATGGAAATCTTCACGTCGGTGAGCAGGCTCAGGTAGCCGTGCTGCTCGCAGGCCCCCAGGACGAAGATCAGGCGGTCTTCGCGCTTGAGGTAGCTCTCGACGTCCATCCAATTCAGGTCTTCTATGCGCATGGGGAGCTCCAGGGGAAGGGATGAGGCGATCAGGCAATCAGGGATGAGGCTAAAAATGATTATCGATTTTGACGTCGGGCCAGGCAAAGGATCTCAACCACGAAGAACACCAGGGGCACCAAGAAAACCCGGGATTTTAGAGACAGAATTTAGATCTTGGTGTCCTTGGTGCTCTTGGTGGTTCAGAGGCTTTCACCTCTCCCGGTTCCAAATCAAGGTTATTTTACCCTATGCGCCAGAAAAAAGCGCCCCGCAAGGGGTTTCCCTCCTGCGGGGCTTTTGAAAGCTGCTCCTCCTGTTGGCGAAGACAGAAGAAAGGGAATTAGCTTAGCCTACCACGTTCACCAGGCGGCCCTGGACGTAGATGACCTGCCTGGGCGTGCGCCCATCCAGGTGCTTCTGTACGATCTCGCTGGCCAGCGCCCTGGCTTTGGCCTCCGCCTCGGAGATATCCACCGGCACGGTGATGCGATCGCGCACCTTGCCGTTCACCTGCACCACCAGGGTGATCTCCTCGTTCTGCGGCGGCATCTTCGTCCACCGCCGGCCAGGGTTGCTGGTGGATCGAATACGGCTTGCCCAGGAAGGCCCACAGCTCCTCGGAGATGTGCGGCGCGACCGGCGCCAACATGCGCAGGTAGATGTCCACGGCCTCTTCCCATTCTGGCGTGCCGGCCGCCCCCTGGGAACGGGCTTTGAGCATCTCGTTCAACAGCTCCATCAGAGCCGAAACGATGGTGTTGAACTCGAACTGCTCGAAGTCGTGCGTGACCGCGCGCAGGGTCTGGTGCAATTTGCGGCGCAGCGCACGCAGCGTATCGGCGCTGGGCTGGCCCGGCTGGGCCGGCTCGGTGACCAGCGTCCACACGCGGCGCAGCCAGCGCGCGGTGCCGTCGATGCCGCTGCTGTTCCAGGGCGCCCCCAGGTCCCAACGGGCGAAGAACATCAGGTAAGCGCGCACGGTATCGGCGCCGTAGGTCGCTACCAGGCTCATCCGGGGCGACCACGTTGCCGCGGCTCTTGGACATCTTTTCCAAATCCTCACCCAGGACGATGCCCTGGTTGCGCAGCTGCAGTCATCGGCTCGGGGCCTTTGGTAATGCCCATATCGCGGCAGGCCTTGTGGAAAAAGCGCGTGTAGATCAGGTGCATGGTGGCGTGCTCGATGCCGCCGGTGTAGGTATCCACCGGCATCCAGTAATCGTACTCGCTGCGGATCGAAAGGCCCTTGGTCGTACTCGCGGGCTCAGGTAGCGCAGGTGATACCAGGAAGAGCACATGAAAGTGTCCATGGTGTCCGTCTCGCGCTCGGCCGGCTCGCCGCAGATCGGGCAGGTGGTGTACTGCCAGGTGGGGTGCAGCTTCAGCGGGCTTTCGCCGGTGGGCCGCCACTCCACGTCATCCGGCAGCAGCACCGGCAGCTGATCTCAGCGGCACCGGCGACGATGCCGCATTTCTTGCAGTAGACGATCGGGATCGGCGCGCCCCAATAGCGCTGGCGCGAGATCAGCCAGTCGCGCAGGCGGTAGTTGACTGCCCGCTTGCCGAGGCCCTGCTCTTCCAGGTAGGCGATGATGCGCTCGAAAGCCTGGTCGCCGGGGGTGCCGGTCAGCGGGCCCGAATTGACCATGCGGCCCGTAGCCGGCACCGCCGCCGGCATCTCCTGGCGGCGTCGATGCGGCGCCATGTCTTCCGGCTGGATCACCACGCGGATCTCCAGCCCAAATTTGCGCGCGAAATCGAAGTCGCGCTGGTCGTGGGCCGGCACCGCCATGATGGCGCCGGTGCCGTAAGTCATCAGCACGTAATCCGCGATCCAGATCGGGATGCGCTCGCCGTTGACCGGGTTGATGGCATAACCGCCGGTGAACACACCGGTTTTTTCCTTGTCGGTGGCTTCGCGCTGGATCGTCGCGTCTGGCGGGCCGCCTGCTGCGACGTAAGCTTCCACGTCGGCTTTCTGCTGCGGCGTGGTAATCTTCGCCACCAGCGGATGCTCGGGCGCCAGCACCATGAAGGTCGCGCCCCACAACGTATCCGGGCGGGTGGTGAAGACTTCCAGCGGATCGCCGCTCTCGGTCTTGAAAACGACCGACGCGCCTTCGGAGCGCCCGATCCAGTTGGTCTGCAGCGTGCGCACGCGCTCCGGCCAATCGATGCCCGTGAAATCCAGCAGCTCGTCCGCGTATTTGGTGATGCGGAAGAACCACTGCTCCAGGTTCTTCTTGATCACCGGCGTGCCGCAGCGCTCGCAGTGGCGGTCCTCGCCCCACACCTGCTCGCGCGCCAGGGTGGTGTTGCAGTGCGGGCACCAGTCCACCGGCGACATCTTGCGATAGGCCAGGCCGTTCTTGTACAGCTTGGACGAAGAACCACTGCGTCCAGCGGTAATATTCCGGGTCCGCCGAAACCGCTTCGCGGCGCCAGTCGAACATGGCGCCCATGCTGCGCAGCTGCTTGCGCATACGGTCGATGTTGGCATAAGTCCATTCTTGGGGTGGATGTTATGCTTGATGGCAGCGTTCTCCGCCGGCAGGCCGAAGGCGTCGAAACCCATGGGGAACATCACGTTAAAGCCGCGCATGCGCATGAAGCGCGCGCGCGCATCCGAGGGCGTCATGGCATACCAGTGCCCGATGTGCAGATCGCCGGACGGGTAAGGCAGCATGGTCAAAGCGTAATATTTGGTTTTCGAGGGATCGATATCCGCGTGATACAGGCCGTCGGCTTCCCAACGCTCCTGCCACCTGGGCTCGATCTCGGCGGGATTATAAAAGGGCGTTAATGGCTCACTCATAAGGGCCTCCTCAGCCAACAATTCTCCCAGAGCAGCAAGTTGCAGCGGTTAACAAAAAGCCCTTCGCCCAAATCAGGGACGAAGGGATACTCCGCGGTACCACCCTGCTTGTCTGGCCTCGCGGCCAGACCGCTCAGATCGCGCTAACGGGCGAAACCCGCCTCCGACTACCTGATTCACCGGAGAAGCCCGCCCCGTATTGCGTGGGGCAGCAGGCGAGTTCAACCCGGGCGCTCCGCGGGCGCCGCGCCGGCCTCTCACCCATTCCTCCGGCTCGCTGGCAGATGGTCTACTACTCCTGCTCTGGCTAGGTATGCATTTATTAGAGGATCAGGCACCCGGGATACTGGTTGGCCCTAAGTGCCTGACTGCCTCATTGGTGGACCCAGAGAGATTCGAACTCTCGACCTTCTCAATGCCATTGAGACGCGCTCCCAACTGCGCTATGGGCCCTGATTTTATTCTTCGCTTTTTCCGCCCGCCGAACAGGCCAGGGGAAGCAGTGGACCTGGAGGGATTCGAACCCTCGACCTCTTCAGTGCGATTGAAGCGCGCTCCCAACTGCGCTACAGGCCCTCTACAGGCCCCTTCAGCAGGGTTTCAAGATTGTACCTGAGAGCAGCTTGCCTGTCAAGGATCAGGCAAAAGCAAAAAACACTGCCTTCCATCAAACCCGGCTTGGAGCTATAATCCTCCCCGGGAGGATGCTGAATATGCTATCGACAAGAATCGAGCGGTTGTACAGTCTGCTGGAATCCGCCGGGCAGGAAGCCCTGGCGCTCAATCCGGGGCCCAGCTTGACTTACCTGACGGGCCTTCATTTTCATCTCATGGAGCGCCCGGTGGTGGCCTTCTTCGCTCCCGGCGCCGCGCCCGTATTGGTGCTGCCGGAGCTGGAAATGGGCAAGACCGAGGGGCTGCCTTTCGCCGTCCGGGCGTTTCCCTATGACGATAACCCCTCCCATTGGGCGGACGCCTTTCTCCAGGCGG
Organism: uncultured Chloroflexia bacterium; assembly: GCA_963702935.1. Lineage (GTDB taxonomy): Bacteria > Chloroflexota > Anaerolineae > Anaerolineales > Anaerolineaceae > DAOTWA01. Next base: position 2,780,357 of record OY969772.1, on the reverse strand, counting down.
GCCGCTCCGCCGGGCTGGACGGCAAAGTCCTGGGCATCGAGCCCGGCCGGCTGCGCGTCCTGGAGCTGCGCCTGCTGGAGGCAGCCTTGCCCAAGGCGCGCTTCGTCTCCGCCCAGGACAGCCTGGCTTCCCTGCGCATGCAAAAAGACGCCTCCGAGATCACGGCCATGCGCCAGGCGGTGGACATCGCCCAGCGCGGCTTGCGGGCGACCCTGCCCCACATCAAGCCTGGGGTGACCGAGCGCGAGATCGCCGGCGAGCTGTTCGCGCAGATGCTGCGCGCCGGCTCGGACGCGGAAATGCCCTTCTCCCCCATCGTGTCCGGCGGGCCCAACGGGGCCAACCCCCACGCCGTGCCCTCTGACCGCCCATTAAAGGCCGGCGACCTGCTGGTGATCGATTGGGGCGCGGCCTTCCAGGGCTACTTCTCCGACCTGACGCGCACTTTCGCCCTCGGCGCGGTGGACGCGGAGCTCAGGAAGATCTTCGAAGTGGTCAAGGAGGCCAACGCTGCCGGACGCAGCGCCGCCCGGCCCGGCCTGCCCGCCGGGGTCGTGGATCGCGCCGCGCGCGCGGTGATCGAAAAAGCCGGATATGGAGCCTTTTTCACCCACCGCACCGGCCACGGCCTGGGGATGGAAGCCCACGAAGAGCCTTACATGTTCGGAGAGAACCAGGACGCCCTGGCCCCCGGCATGACCTTTACGGTCGAGCCAGGCATCTACCTGCCCGGACGGGGCGGCGTGCGCATCGAGGACGATATGGTCGTCACCGCCGAGGGCGCCGAGAGCCTGAGCGACATGGAGCGCGACTGGAAAGTTTTAGGGTAACATGCCGGGCCCCCGCCTCATTCCTACCGCAGAACCCTTTTTCTTCCCCGGCGGGAAGACCGGCTGCCTGTTGGTGCACGGCTTCACCGGCACGCCCAAGGAAATGCGCTGGATGGGAGAATTCCTGGCCCAAGAGGGGCACACCGTGCTGGGCGTGCGCCTGGCCGGGCACGCCACGCGCCCGCAAGACATGCAGCGGATGCACTGGAAAGATTGGCTGGCCGGCGTCGAAGATGGCTGGCACCTGCTGCGCGGCGTCTGTGAGCGCATCTACGTGATGGGCCTCTCCATGGGCGGCTGCCTGTCGCTGCTCCTGGCGGCCAATTTCCCGGCAAGCGGCGTGGTGGCTATGTCCACGCCTTACGCGCTCCCGGCGGACCCACGCCTGCCCTACGTAAGCCTGCTCAGCCTCCTCCAACCCAGGATGAAAAAAGGCGCACCGGACTGGCGCAACCTGGAAGCCGCCCGCGACCACGTCGATTATCCCTTCCATCCCACCCGCGCCATCGGCGAGCTGAATCACCTGCTGAGTGAAATGCGCGCCTGTTTGCCGCGCGTCACCTGCCCGGTGCTGCTGGCGCATTCCCGCCAGGACGAAGGCGTCCGGCCCGAAAATATGCAAGCGATCTACGAGCACCTCGGCGCTACGGACAAGCACATGCTGTGGGTGGAAAACAGCGGGCACGTCATCATCCGCGAGCCGCAAAGGGAGATCGTTTTCCGGGCCGCCGCCGATTTCATTCAACGCATCAACGGAGCCGCATGAGTCCCGATCTCATTCTGGTGACCCTCTCCCTGTTCACCTGGGGGTTTGGGGAGGGTCTATTTCTCTATTTCCAGCCGCTGTATTTGCAGCAATTAGGCGCCAGCCCCCTGGGGATTGGCGCCATCCTGGGCGCCATGGGCGTCGCCATCACCCTGGCCCAGGTTCCCAGTGGCTATCTGGCCGACCGCCTGGGGCGCCGCCCGGTCATGTGGGCCTCGTGGATCACCGGCGCCGCCGCAGCCTGGATCATGGCGCTGGCCGGCTCGTTAAATCTGTTCATCTTTGGCGTCATCCTGTACGGCCTGACCGGCTTCGTGGTGGTGCCGATGAACAGCTACATCAGCAGCGCCCACCCGAAATGGCCGGTGAGCAAGGCGCTGGCCGTGACCAGCGGCATGTACAACCTGGGCACCGTAATCGGCCCGCTCATCGGGGGCCGGCTAGCCACCACCTCCAGCTTGAAGGTGGTTTACCTGGCGGCGGCCGTCGTGTTCATGCTTTCCACCCTCATCGTGCTATTCATCCGCCCCCAGCCCATCGAAAAACGGCGCGGCGACGAAAGCCAGGTGCATCCATTGAAGAATCCACGCTTCCTGGCCTATCTGCTGGTGGTGTTCGTGGCCATGTTCGCCATTTACCTGCCCCAGCCGCTCACTTCCAACTTCCTCCACGACCAGCGCAGCCTGTCGCTGGCGACCATTGGGCAACTGGGCTCCATCGGCAACCTGGGGAACGCCTTGCTCACTCTGGCCGCCGGCCAGCTCAGCGCGCCCCTGGGATTCCTGCTGGGGCAGGTCTCCATGGCCGTTTTCGCCGCCCTGCTCTGGCGCGGGAGCGGGTTGGTGTGGTATAGTATCGCATATTTCTTCATCGGCGGATATCGCGCCTTCCGGGCCATGGCCATTGCCCAGGCGCGCCCCCTGGTGCACGCCGCCGAGCTGGGAGTGGCTTACGGGTTCGTGGAGACGGCGAACTCGGTGGCCACCATCCTGGCTCCGCTCCTGGCCGGGGTGATCTACGAACAGGATCCCATCCTGATCTACCCGCTCACCATCGGGCTGATCGCGATTTCCCTCGTGGTGAGCTTGCAGTTCGTATTGAAACAAAAGCAGGACGTCTCAGCGCTTGTTCCAAACCCGGGGAGCAATTCAGAATAAGGAAAGCTTATGAGCCTCGCGATTGTGACTTTCCAGCTCGGTCCGATGGGAAATAACTCTTACCTGCTGGCCGACCCCGCCACGTGCAAAGCGGCCGTCATCGACCCCAGCTTCGAGAGTGAGGCCATCCTGGCCGAGGCCGGCAAGCGGGGCTGGGAGATCAAGCAAATCTGGCTGACGCACGCCCACTTCGACCACCTGGCCGGCGCGGCCCTGATTGCCAACGCCAGCGAGCCGCCGGTGCCCGTCGGCCTGCATCCGGCCGACGATAGCCTGTGGCGCAGCAAGGGCGGATCGGGGTTGTTTGGGGTGCAGGTGGACCCCGGGCCTGAGCCGGTGATCAAGTTCTACCACGGGCAAAAGCTCAAGCTGGGTGACAACGAGCTGGAAGTGCGGCACACCCCAGGGCACACGCCGGGCCACGCCATTTTTTACAGCGCCGCGGAGAAAACAGCCTTTTGCGGCGACCTGATCTTCGCCGGCAGCATCGGACGCACCGACCTGCCGGGTGGGTCTTACGAGGAGATCCTGCGTAGCATCCGAATGCAGGTGCTCACCCTGCCCCCAGAGACGCGCCTGCTCCCCGGGCACGGCCCCGAGACGAGCGTGGCCGCCGAGCTTGCGGGCAACCCCTTTTTAAAAGACAGGTAGTATACTTGCGTCTGGTCGGGCTAAATGCGGCCCGATTCCAAGGAAACTCTTTAGATCGGGCGGGCGATCCACAACAGACTGCCTGTACCTTCCTTGATAATGGGTCCCCGCCGCAATGGAGGAAAAATGATCAAGATGCAAAAAACCATGGCCTGGCTCACCATCCTGGGCCTCTTAGCGCTCCTGACAGCCTGTGGGCCCAAGGCGACCCCCACCCCTACCGAGGCTCCCACTCAGGAGGCTCCCCCCACATTCGAACCGACTTTTACCCCCCTGGCAACTTTACCCCCCCTGGACGTTCCCCCCACTTCCGCCGTCCCCACGCTGACGGCTCCGCCCGACGCGCTCACCCCCACCGCGGCCTTTACCCTGTCCGCCCCTCCTTCCGGCTCGACGGGCAGCGCCGCCGATAAATACAAGTACGTCTCCCAAAGCCTGCCCGATGGCACCCAGGTACTCCCCGGAACGAAGTTTTCGATCTCCTGGGTGGTAACCAATGCGGGCGACACCACCTGGACGACGAGCTACGTGCTGAGATTTTTCTCCGGCCCCACCCCCGGCGCCACAACCGATTACAATTTCACCAAACAGGTCGCGCCCGGCCAGTCCGCCACGCTCACCGCCAAGATCGTTGCCCCCCAGGATCTGGGCGACTACAATAGCTGGTGGAAGCTGACCAATGACCAGGGCCAGAACTTTGGAGACGTCAACTTTCTGTTTACCGTGACCAACAGTCCCGGCAGCGCTCGCACACCGACCCCCGCGTCTTAAATGAAAAACCTTGCGAAGGCCTGCTATCCCCGGCCTTCGCAAGGTTCCGTTCTCGCCTTCCTCTTATCTGGCGTATTCGATAGCGCGCGTCTCCCTGACCACCGTGACCTTGATCTGGCCGGGGTATTGCATGGTCTCTTCGATCTTCTTGGCAATATCGCGCGCCAGGCGCGTGGCAGACAGGTCGTCGATGTCTTCGGGCTTGACGATGATGCGCACCTCACGCCCGGCCTGAATCGCGTAGCTCTGGCTGACGCCCTTGTACGAGTTGGCGATGTCCTCGAGCGCGCGCAGGCGCTTGATGTACTGCTCCAGGTCCTCGCGGCGAGCGCCGGGACGAGCGCCGGAAATAGCGTCGGCGGCCTCGGCGATAACGGCTTCTACGCTCTCCTGTTCCACCTCGTGGTGGTGCGAAGCAATCACATTCACGACCTTGGCATTCACGCCGTAGCGCTTGGCAAATTCCGCGCCGATCATGGCGTGCGTGCCCTCTGTGTTGTGATCCATGGCCTTGCCCAGGTCGTGCAGCAAAGCGCCGGCCTTGGCAATTTCCACGTCGGCGCCCAGCTCGCTGGCGATAACCGTGGCCAAACGAGCCACTTCGACGGCGTGGGAGAGCTGGTTCTGGCCGTAAGAGGTGCGGAACTTCAGTTTCCCCAGCATTTTGAGCACTTCGGGGTGCAGGCCGGCGACGCCGGCGTCGAAGGCGGCCTGTTCACCCGCTTCCACGATGACGTGCTCCACCTCGCGCTGCTCTTCCGCCAATACTTTTTCGATGTGAGCAGGATGAATACGCCCGTCCAGGATCAGGCGCGCCAGCGAGCGCCGCGCCACTTCGCGCCGCACCGGGTCGAAGGAGGAGACGGTCACGGCTTCGGGGGTATCGTCCACGATCACGTCTACGCCGGCAGCCTGCTCGAAGGCGCGAATATTGCGCCCGTTGCGTCCCACGATGCGGCCCTTCATCTCTTCATTGGGCAGCGGCACCACAGAGGTGGTGACCTCCGCGACGTGGTCAGAGGCCACGCGTTGGATCGCGTCCGCAATCAACTCTCGAGCGCGCCGCTCGCCGTCCATGCGGGCTTCCGCTTCGATCTGGCGGATGATGCGCGCCATATCCGTGCGCGCTTCCTTTTCCACTTCCGCAAGGAGCACGCCGCGCGCCTCCTCGGTGCTCATTTGCGCGATGCGTTGCAGCTCTTCGATCTGCTGAGCATACATCTTTTCGACATCATTGGTGCGCTTGTCCAGCGCGCTCTGGCGTTTGTTGAGCACCTGCTCGCGCTGCTCCAGGCGCTCGAGGCGATGATCCACCTCAGCGCGCCGTTTTTGCAGGCGTTCTTCCTCCCGGATCAACTCCGCCCGGTGACGCCCATTTTCCGCTTCCGCGTTCTGCATCTGCTTCAAGGCGTCGTCTTTGGCTTGCAGCTCAATCTCGCGCGCCTTCTCGGAGGCCGCCTGCACAATATCATCCGCTTTAGTCTGGTCCTCGCGTCGAGCTTTGCTCTGGTAGTAGCGCGCCGCCAGGTAGCCGCCCGCCCCTCCCAGGATCAGACCGGCAACCAGCCCTAAAATGATCCATAGTATAAAGTTTGGCATCTCTAACCCTCATCATCAGTATTTAATATAGCCTGGTCTTCTTGTACGTGTGCTTCCTCCCACAAACGTTTCACAACGGGAGAAATCGTCCCATAAGAAAAACCACGGCGTGCCAGAAATTGAATCAACTTGTTCCGAAAATCTGGCCAATCTGTATTCGCAAGTCTTTGCGCCCGGCGTTGAGCCGCCTGGTAAGCCAGGTACTCTTCATCCACGGCGCCATCCAGTGTCTTGTCAATTACGTCCTCCGCCACCCCCTTTTGGCGAAGCTCCATCTTCATCACCCGTTGGCTGCGAGGGTGGAAAGCCACCCGGCTCTCTATCCAATCCTGGGCGAATTGCTCATCGTTCAACAGACTGCTCTGGCGCAGCCGCTCCAGAGTGCCCGAAATTAGCTCGGGCGGGTAACCCTTGTCCTTCAGCTTTTGCTCCACTTCCTTCTCGGTGCGTGGACGGTAGTTGAGCAGCCTCAAGGTATACTGGTAAGCCACTTCCTGAGCGTCCTGCGCTTGAAGCCGGCCGATCTCACTCTCGCTCAAGGTTTGCCCGACTGTTAACCAGGCCGCCACGATACGAGCCAGCCCGAAGGCGAATTCACCGTCGAGGTAGACATTGACCCGTTGGGGGTCCTTTTTTTGGACCTTGAGTGCAGTTATCTCACCTTCCATATTTTAAGAACAAACAGCCGTCGACCTGCCTTTGCAGACCACGGCTGAAAGAGAATCAAACCCGATCTCTACACGAACCGACCCGGAAACCCTGCTCAGAAGAGATGTCAGGGGGCGGTTCACAGAACTAAGCAGAAAGAGCCTAGGACATCGTTCCCATAGGATTGTAGCTACTGAAGCCAGTTAATCGTCTTAATAATCGCCTCTCCGATTTTCGAGCCGACAGGGGCCTGCTTGAACCGCCGCAGTGTGAGTCAACCCTACCATTTCGCTGCGGTTTGTCCTAAAGCATCCAGCGGCCCTGCCGGGCCCATCGAAAGATAGAATATTCACGCTCTTCAGAAACTACCAACTCCCCTATACTGGGTCGTACTGTTGATAAGGAAGGACATACAAGGCGCTTGTTCAGTCGAGATCGATTGGTTTCTAAAGCCATGGCCGTGCCAAAAAGAAAATAATCCAAGGAGCGGCAATAACGCTCAGTCAATAATATATTACATTATACATTATATTTTTCAATCTTGCAGGAGTTAAGTGAGATTTGTGTGCACGCAAAAGTTGTCAGCCGTTTTCAGGCGATTGAAATCGCTGCAACGAAGTACACGAAGTCGGCCTTCGCCGACTGGTTTTTAGCCAGCGCAGGCTGGCTTCGTGCAGTTTGTAGGTGCAGTTTCCAACTGCCTGACAACTCGTGCGTGCACACGTGAGATTTACATGAAGAGATTTTCTGTTTTTTTCAATAAAAGGCAGTAAAATAAGGCTATGGGAAATTACGTAGATCCCCGTACGACCTCCAGGAATCCGCAGACGTCTGCCGAGCACAAAAAGCAGGTGCTTTTGCAGATCCTGATGCCATTAGGGATCAGCATCCTGGTCTTGTTGGCCCTGGCAGTGTCTGCCAGCCTGGGCAGCCTTGGGGAAACGCTGCGCTGGGCAAACGTCTCGATCATCTACATGACCACCCTGGTCATCTTCACCAGCCTGGTGTGGCTCGCGCTGGCAGCTCTGGGAATCTACCTGGTCATGCGCCTGCGCCACGCCACCCCCAGGCTCATGTACCGCATTCAAACCTTCGCTCACCTGCTCTCCCTGCGCACGCGCATCCTCGCGGACGGGATCGTCAAGCCCGTGATGGCCGTCGGGAGCTTCAGCGCCGGGTGGAAGGCGTTTTTCTCACGACTGCGCAAATAAATCCAGCTCCACACGAGTTGAAGAAGAGGGACCTATGAACTTAAAAGAAGGTTGGCAAGCCAAGATACTGATCGTGGGTGTGGTCCTCGGTCTCCTGACCGGCGTGGGCGCCGCGTACATCTTGATTTAACGCGGACAGCGAGAAAACGCCCAGCCCCAGGTCAACGCGGGGGACGGCGTCAAGCTGGGCTTAGGCGTATTGGGGTTGCTGCGTTTGGTGGCAGAGCTGGGGGGCGACAAAAAATAAGGGCTTTTACTGGCCCTCGACCAGTTTTTTCGCCAGGGCAATCGCTCCTAAAACCCCGGAACGGCTACCCAGGGCCGGCGGAACGATGTAGCGATCGATGTGCTCCAGGATGAGCGGACTCTGAAAATACTGATTCAGGTAAGCCAGGACTTTCCTGCGGATGCTGGGGAAAAGCTCCAGATTTTGCATGACTCCCCCGCCTAGAACAATACGGCGCGGAGAGAGGGTACAAATCTGGTTGACCAGGGCCAGCGCGATGTAATTGGCTTCCAGCTCCCAGGCGGGATGATCGGAAGGCAGCGTTTCGGCGGGCTGCCCCCAACGGGCTTTCATGGCTACCCCGCAGGCCAATCCCTCAAAGCAGTCGCCGTGGTAAGGGCAAGAGCCTCCGAAAGGATCGGCCTGCCAATCGTGCGGAATGCGAATGTGGCCCGTCTCCGGGTGAAGCAGGCCGTGCATGGGTTGGCCGTTATAGATGCCGCCCACTCCAATGCCCGTCCCTATCGTATAGTAAATGAAAGGGTCCGGCTTCTCGCCGGTTCCCCAGATATACTCTCCCAGAGCTGCCGCATTGACGTCTGTATCGAAAGCGATGGGCAGCTTCAGCGCGGAGGCGAGCTTGCCGACGACCTCTGCGTTTGCCCAGCCCGGCTTGGGCGTGGTGGTGATGAAGCCGTACGTCGGGGAAGAGGGGTTCAGATCTACCGGCCCAAAAGAGCCAACGCCGATCCCGGCGATCTCCTGGACGCCGGCCTGTTCCTGGAAAAATGCGATCGTCCGCCCAATGGTTTCCGGAGGATCGGTGGTAGGGAAGCGCACCTGAGCCCGAATGTCATCCGGCCCGCTGCCCACCATGCACACGAATTTCGTTCCCCCAGCCTCGACAGCCCCATAGGTTTTCATTCATTCCCTCTACTTCCAAATTGGCTGGTCTTTAGCACATTCCCTGCCGAAAACGCCAGGAGGGATTATAACACTCAGGCCCCGGCGGACTCGGGCCGATAATAGCGGCTGTAATCATTGCACAGCAGATAAACCGGCGGCTCGTCTTCGTCTATTTCCGGGAAGCGGCCAATCTTCAGGAGGAAACGATTATCCTGGTTGTCATCGTTGACCGAGGAGACTTCCCCAACCAATACCGGGGCGCCTTCTCCCCAAAACTGGTGGTAGAGATAAGGGGTAAGCGTAATGCTCTCGCCCGGCTCCAAGGAGACGATTCCGCCCGGAGCGCAGGTCAGCCAGACGCCATCCTTAGAGACCCTGACTTCGCCGGTCTGATCCAGCTCCTCTTCCTCATCGGCGTTGTAAAGCTGTATGAGGAGACGCCCGCCGCCCCGGTTGATGATATCTTCGGTCTTCTTCCAGTGGAAATGAAAGGGGGTCATCTGCCCTTCTCGCACCACCATGATCTTCTCGGCGTACAATTTCCCCTTAAGGGTTTTCAAATTGTCAGGATGGCCATTGCGCACGGTGAACAAGAAGAGGCCAAAGTGCTCGAAATCACCCTGTCCGAAATCGGTAATGTCCCAGCCCAGGTTGTTTTCAACGACCTCGCTTACTTCCGGGCCACTGGAGGCCCAATCTGCGGGCGTCCAATAGGCAAAAGGCGGCAAGAGAAAGCCATGCCGCCGAATAAACTCATCCGCCGAACGCATAATGGCGTTGATCTCAGAACGTTTCATGCGAAGGACCTTTCTAATGGTTTAGGACAGCTCAGGCTTCGGCGTTATTAATCGCCTTGGGGATCACTCCCATTTCGTGGACGGCCTCTGCGCCGACCATCAGGCTGACCACCTCATCCGGCGTGGAGCTTGCGGCAACCAGCTCACCGACCTTTCTGCCGCGCCGCATGACCACGATGCGGTCGGCGACGGCGAAAACGTCCTGCATATTGTGGCTGATGAGGATCACCGGCACGCCCTGATCGCAGAGGGTGCGCACCAGGGTGAGCACTTTGCGCTGTTCAGAGACGCCCAGGGCCGCCGTCGGCTCGTCCATGATGACCAGCCGGGCGTTCCAATAGATGGTGCGTGCGATCGCCACCGCCTGGCGCTGTCCGCCCGAGAGGTTGCGGATCTGCTGGCTGAGGGAAGGGATCTTGATGTCCAGGCGCCTGAGGATGTTGGCCGATTCCTCTTGCATCTTGTGGCGGTCCAGAGTGTGGAGCACGCCGCCCAGGTGATGTTTCTTGATCTCGCGTCCCAGGAAGATATTGGCGCCCACATCCAGATTCTCGGCCAGGGCCAAATCCTGGTAGATGGTTTCGATGCCTTTTTCACGAGCGTCGCGCGGGCTGGCGAAAGTCATCGACCGGCCATCGAAAATGATTTGTCCGTCGTCGAGCGGGTAGACCCCCGAGATCATTTTGATGAAAGTCGATTTCCCGGCGCCGTTATCTCCCACCAGGCCCACGACCTCGCCAATGTGAATGTCCAGGCTGACGTGGTCCACAGCCGTCAGGCCGCCGAAGCGTTTGGTCAAATTGACTACACTGAGGATGGTTTCCATTGGATGCTCCCTCTTAGTTGCCCAGGGTGCGGCCAAACTGGTCGACGATCACTGCCAGGATGACCACGCCGCCCACCGCCACGTATTGCCAGAACGGCGCCACGCCCAGCAACACCAGGCCGAACTGGATGGTGGCGATACATAGCGAGCCAATAATCGTCCCGATGACGGTGCCTTCCCCGCCGAAGAGACTCGCGCCGCCGATCACCACCGCCGCGATGGACATCATGGTGGTGGTTTCGCCGGCGTTGTAAGCGCCGCTGGTGAAGCGCGCCGCCCACAGCATTCCTCCGATGCCGGCTAAGAGAGCCGCCAGGGCGTAAGCCTTGATGAGGGTGGCCCGCACGGGGATGCCCGCGCGCACCGAGGCTTCGTAATTTCCGCCGATGGCGTAGATGTGCTGGCCGAATTGAGTCTTGGCCAGGATAAACCAGATCACCGCGGTGATGAGGATGGTGACCAGCACGACCCCCGGCAAAACCGGCACGATATTGGGCATATCTGCCGTTTGGGCGGCGGCCGGATAATGGAAGAAGGTGATGGCGTGCCCGGGCCACAGGTAGAGGATGGAATTATTGCCCAGCGGGCCGAGATAAGGGGGTTGTCCGGCGATCGGGTAGCCGTTCGACACGATCAGGGCGATGCCTTCCACGAAGAACCCGATGCCCAGCGTGGCGATGAACGGCGGCACTTTCACGCGCGTGATGAGCAGCCCGTTGAGCACGCCCGGGATGATCGAAACCAGGATACCGGCCAGGAAGCCGGCCCCGATGGTCACCGCGGGTGAGGCGCCCGCTGCATAGAGGGTCTGCATCACCAGCGCGCCGATCACCGCCGAAAATCCCAGGATCCAACCGCCCGAAAGATCGATGCCGGCGGCGATAATGATCAGGGTTTCGCCCAAACCGATCAGAAGGATTTGAGTCGCGTACAGCAAAATGCCCATCACACTGCGCATGGTGATGAAGTCAACGTCGTTCATGGCTTTGGACGCAATGCTGAAACCGACCACCAACGCGATAAGGAAAGCCCACGGCCAAATCTGGCGGATCATCGTCAGATTCGCAGCGCGACTTCTTTTCACAGGTTCAATTACTTGAGCTTGTTGATCTACAGTCATTAAATCCTCCTGGAGCCGGGACATCGGAGCATCTACCCAAGATGATGCGGGGACTTGATAATGAGTGTAATGAAATTTGGAATAATTGCAAATTAAAACCGATCCGGAATACACGGGGTTGCCAACGGAGGCTGAAACGCCTCCTCCTTCCCTCAGGGGTAGGGGCACAGGGTTAGAGAAAACGGCAATTCTGCCAATCGGTAACCCCATGCCCCTACTTTCGGGACAGCCTCGCTACAAGCAGGCCGATTACTTGGTGTAGATGAATTGGGCCACTGCGGGCTGATCCACGTTGTCGCGGGTGATGATCTGATAGCCGGTCGGGATGTGCGCGGGGATCGAGGTCACACCGTTGAGGTAAGCCATGGCCATTTCCACCGCCAGGTAGCCCATGTCGGAGGGCTTCTGGGCGATGACCATGTCCACGGTGCTATTCTTGAGCATGTCGATGGCGGTCTGGGTTGCGTCGAAAGCCACCACCTTGACCTTGCCGGACAGGCCCTTGTTGGCCACGACCGTGCCGGCGCCCTGGGCGCTGAACACGTTGGTGCCGAAGATGCCGCCCAGATCCGGGTTCTTCTGCAGCATGGCCTCAACCTGCGCTTGCGCCTTGGAAGGATCGTCGTCGTTGTAGTCCACGCCCACCAGGGTCACGCCCGAGTTCTCGGAGATGACCTTCTTGCAGCCGTCTTCGCGCGCGTCTGTCGAGGAGATGCCACGCTTCACGTTCTGGATGTACAGCTTGCCCGTGCCGCCCATGGCGTCGATGAGCGCCTTGCAGGCGATCTCGCCGCCTTGCTCGTTATCGGAGGCGATGAAGGATACCGGGAAGGTCACCGGGCCGTTGACGTAATCGCCGTCGCCGATGAAGGTATCCACCGTCAGCATGGGCAGACCGGCCTGGTTGGCCTTCTGCAGCGGCTGGATCATGGCGTCCTTGTCCACCGGGGCGGTGAACAGGAAGTTCAGATCGCCGCGGGCTACCATGGCGTCCAACGCCGGAGTCTGCACCGTGGTGTCCCAATTCTCGGGGTATTGCGAGATCAGGTCAACCCCGAAGCGGGCAGCCGCCACTTTCGCGCCGCGCTCCATGGTGTAATAGAAGGGATCCTGAACGCCCGCCAGGAAACCGACCTTTTTGCCGGTCGTATTGGAGGTGTAGCTGCCGGTGGGCTTGGTGTAGATGAATTGGGCCACGGCGGGATCGGCCACGTTGTCGCGGGTGATGACCTGGTAGCCCGTGGAAATGTGCTTGGGCAGCGAGGTCACGCCGTCGAGGTAAGCCACGGCCATTTCCACCGCCAGGTAGCCCATGTCGGAGGGCTTCTGGGCGATGACCATGTCCACCGTGCTATTCTTGAGCATGTCGATGGCAGTCTCGGTAGCGTCGAAGGCTACCACCTTGACCTTGCCGGACAGGCCCTTGTTGGCCACGACCGTGCCGGCGCCCTGGGCGCTGAACACGTTGGTGCCGAAGATGCCGCCCAGATCCGGGTTCTTCTGCAGCATGGCCTCAACCTGCGCTTGCGCCTTGGAAGGATCGTCGTCGTTGTAGTCCACGCCCACCAGGGTCACGCCCGAGTTCTCGGAGATGACCTTCTTGCAGCCGTCTTCGCGCGCGTCCGTCGAGGAGATGCCACGCTTCACGTTCTGGATGTATAGCTTGCCCGTGCCGCCCATGGCGTCGATGAGCGCCTTGCAGGCGATCTCGCCGCCCTGCTCGTTGTCAGAGGCGATGAAGGAGAGCGGGAAGGTTACCGGGCCGTTGGCGTAATCGCCGTCGCCAATGAAGGTATCCACCGTCAGCATGGGCAGGCCGGCCTCGTTGGCCTTCTGCAGCGGCTGGATCATGGCGTCCTTATCCACCGGGGCGGTGAACAGGAAGTCCAGGTCGCCGCGGGCCACCATGGCGTCCAACGCCGGGGTCTGCACCGTGGTGTCCCAATTCTCGGGGTATTGCGAGATCACCTGAACGCCCAGGTCGGCGGCAGCTTGCTGAGCGCCGCGTTCCATGGTGTAATAGAAGGGATCCTGAACGCCCGCCAGGAAACCGATCTTATAGGATTTGCCCGCCGTGGATGCGACGGTCGGCTGGGCCGGGGCAGCAGTCGGTGCGGCAGTTGGCTCGGCAGGAGCCGGAGGTTGGGTAGCCTGGCTGCCAGACGCAGCCGGAGCTGAGGTCGGGGCCGCCGTTGGGGTAGCGCAAGCACTCAAGGCCATCGCCAGGACCAGCGCCAAAGTCAGGACATGAAACAAACGCTTGTTTTGCATCGCATTCTTCTCCTTCTAGAATTTTCTTGATCGGGGTTAGAGTTCGATCTGGGTAAGTTGAAGATCAGGGTAGTTTAGAGGTCTCCCCTCCTTTCTTCAGAGTCTTCGCCTTTCGTTTTTTCCTGCTCAGGATAATACCGGTGGTGTGGACACAGAACAAAACGCTAGAAGGATCCAGGGGAAACGCGAGAATCGCTTGCTTACCCTGGATGTCGAGCAAATATTCAATTGTAATAAAACGGTAAAGAAGTGGAACTGTTCCCCGGGCAATCAACCCATAGTAAAACAATCGTGTGGCCCGAAGTTGTTACAATATTATCACGGCGCGATCAGAATGTCAAGTATTTTTGTTAATAGTAGAATATTTATCCAACAAAAATGATTGACTTTTAACATATTTCAACTTATAATAGTCTAAATGTTTTGATGTCAAACATTTTGGGAGGGCGATCATGCGGTCGAGCGCGCGGATGGAACAAATCGTCAATCTGATTGGGGAACGTGGCTTCCTGACGGTGGCAGAATTAAGCAAGCTGTGCCAGGTGTCTGAGATGACCGTTCGCCGTGATCTGGATCGCCTTTCCTCCGAAAAGCGCATCCGGCGCACCTATGGGGGAGCCACACTCTTGGCGGGCAACCTGAACGGGACCCCGTCCGAAATGGAGGAAGCCCCTCAGCCCGCCGCCAAGCCGGAGGCTTTCCTGGTGGACCGGGTGGACGTCTTGATCGCTACGTCGGTCAACCCGCACTACGACGGCCGCTTGCTGGAAAGCATCGCCAAGCGCAACATCCCGATCATCGCCGAATCCCTGGTCATCCAGGATGAAGAGACGCTGGTGGCCGTCGATAATTACCAGGCGGGAGTAGCCGTGGGCCGGTGGGCCGGCCAATATGCCCGCGAGCGATGGAACGGCCACGCCCACGCGCTGGACCTCACCTATTCGCTATCCAATACCCAGGCGCGCAGCCGCGGCTTCTTAGCCGGCCTGCGAGATGAAGTGCCCGACACAGATCTGGTGCTGTCCATCAACGCCCAATCGCGTTTCGCCACCGCCTACCAGCTCACCCGCGATGCCCTGACCGTCCACAAGAACATCAACATCATTTTTGCCATCAACGATTCGACCGCCTGGGGGGCGATCAACGCCTGCCGGGACCTGCACATCGACCCTGAAAGCCTGATCGTGGTGCCCTTCGGACTGGAAGGCGATACGCTCAAGAACGCCCTGACCTCCTCGGAATACTGCAAGGGCGGCCTGGCCATGTTTCCCGAGATCGTCGGCCCGGTGTGCGTCGAAGCCGCAATCGCGGCTTACAACCACCGGCCCCTGCCCCGGCATCTGGTGACCCCCTACCTGGTGCTCACCCGCGAGACCCTGCAGAATTATTACAGCTTCAGCCAGGAGACCGGTTGGCAGCTCCGTTGGGAGACCATCCGCAAAGAGCTGCCCATTCCGCTCTCGATCAATGCCAATCGCTCCCTGGCGATGGAAAAATACCCGCGCCGCATCGGCTTCATCGTGCCTTTCAGCGAGCACGAATGGTATAAGAATTTGATCATTTCCATGAAAGCTTACGCCGAGCAGATGGAGACCGAGTTCGAGGTAATCGACGCGGAACAGAACCTGAAAGACGAGGTCTACCGGCGGCGGCGCGCCATCGCTCGCGCGGCAGTCGAGCAGATCGCGCCCGGCGACGTCATCTTATTGGACGGCGGCCCGATCGCCAATTACCTGGCCAAGGCGCTTACCTCCTTCAAGGACATCACCGTCATCACCAACTCCGTGGCGGCCTTCGATATCCTCAAGTGCAACCCGAACATCATCCTCATCCTGACCGGCGGCGCCTATCGCCACAGCAGCCAGATGCTGGTGGGCCCCACAGCCGAAGGCGCGCTGCGCGAGCTGCGGGGCGACAAGCTGTTCCTGATGGTGTCCGGCATTACGCTCAACTTCGGCCTGTCGCACACCAATATCTCCGAAGTGACCATGAAACAGTCCATGATGCGCTCGGCGCGCGAGGTGATCTTACTCGCCGACCACACTTATTTCGGCCAGGAGTTGATCATCCAGGTCGCCCCCCTCACCGAGGTCAATAAGCTGATCACCGACGACGCTTTGCCGGCCAGCGCCCGCCTGGACCTCACCAAGCTCGGCATCCAGATCATCCTGGCAAACGAATAGCCATGGAGCCCGGCAGACGGGTGATGGAGGCCAGCCAGGCGTGCATCCCACCCACGTGCAGGTTGGTCTCGTAGATGGCCTCGCGGATATAATTGATGCGCCAGCCGTCGTGGAAGGTGGACTGGATCTCTTCCTGGCTGATGCGCCGGTGGTCTCCCAGGGCCGGCTCACTTTCACTCAAGCCCAACAGGTAGAGCGCCTCTCCAGGGGAGATCACCGAGGCCAGGCCCCGGATGTAATCCACGCGCTCTCCATCCGCCAGTCCATCGAAGACGCCGAAATCGATGATCGTGTCGAAACATTGCTTTAAGCTGGAAAGCTCCAGGGCATTGAGCACCTTGAAGCTGGCTTTTACGCCGCGCCGGTTGGCGCGTTTTCTGGCTTCCTTGACGGCCGCCGGGACGATATCGATACCCAGCACCGGTAAGCCGATCTCGGCCAGATACAGGGCGTTTTCGCCGGTGCCACAACCCACGTCCAAAATCTTTCCCTGAACCTCCCCCGTCCTCACCAGATACATCAGCTCGCCTTGCGCCCGGCCGATATCCCACGCGGGGATGCTCGCATTGGCCGGAGAAACCTCGCTAATCATAATCTCTCCTATTCAAATAGCCGTTGATTTGATATAGGGCGATGCGTGAAACAGACTTATCCTCTCTTCTTCATCGGCTTCACATTATACCCTATCCGGGTGGCCGGTGCACATTTACGCGGCGAAAAGGGGTTAGAGTATGTTAAGAGATGATGCCCCCTATGGCCGGGATAAGAGAATCGCGTTGCAAGGCAGGGAGATTCCAGGACAGAAACGAGATGCTTCACTCCGTTCAGCATGACATTGCCCGCAGGCCGTGCCGTGCTGATGCTACGCGATCATTCTATTCAGCATGACATAGCCGGCGGCAATGGGGTGAAGCGCCGGGGCAGATATTAAGAGAGTATTACAGCCCGTGAAAGTGCTTGTAAAGCCAATTTATTCTGATAAAATTTATAATTAAAGGAATAAATATATGAAAAAGCATCCTCTTCTGGCTGGTACTGTATTGAGCTTATTCCTGAGCCTGGCATTCATCGGTCTGACGTACGCGGGCAACGGGCTGGCAAAGCTGGCCTACCTCCCCTTCGACGCCTTCGACTTCGCCGCCCGCACCCTTCCCGGCGCCGTCGTGAACTTCGGGATCGACCTGATGGTACGGATCATCACCGGCCTTCAGTTGGGACCAACCGCATTGACTGCCAAGCTGGCGGAACAAAGCATCGCCATCGTCCAATTTCTGGTGATGGGGGCCGTATTTGGCCTGGTGGTCACGGCCGTCGCCAGACGCCGGGCCAAGAACGCCGTCCAGACGGGCGTGTTGGGCGGATTGGTGCTCTGGCTGTTGATGCTGGGTATGGAAACCTCTTTGGGGTTCCCCGCCCTGACCAGCCCCATCCTCAGCGCCATCTGGCTGCTGGGGCTGTGCGCAGCCTGGGGCTGGCTGTTGGGAGAATGGGCGCGGTTGAGCCTGTTGCCTGCTGAGGAGGTGACCTATTCCGCATCGCGGCGGCGCTTCCTCTCGACGGTGGGCGGAGGGAGCCTGCTGGTGCTGCTCGGCGGGGTCGGGCTGGCGCGCCTGCTGCAAGAGAGCGTGGCCAGCGTCCCTACGCAGCCCGCCTCCGGCGCCGGCAGTCTCCTGCCCACGCCCACAGCTCTGGCTCCGTTGGAAGTCCACACCAACGGCCCAGCCGCCTCGCCCCCTCTGGCTACCTTGCAAGCGCGCTTCCAGCCGGTGCCCGGCACACGCGCAGAGATCACTCCCACCAGCGACTTCTACCGTATAGACATCAACGTGGGCGTTCCCACGACCGATATCAACACCTGGCGGTGCAGCGTGGAAGGGCTGGTAGACAAGCCCATGCTGTTGAGCATCGACCAATTGCGAGCCTATCCATCCCTCTCGCAGGCCGTCACCCTGGAATGCATCTCCAATCCCCTGGGGGGCGATCTGACCAGCACGGCGGTATTCTCCGGCGTGCCACTCAAGACCGTTCTGGCGGAAGCCGGCCTGCACAGCGACGCCACCTGGATCGACATCGAGGCTTTCGACGGCTTCTACGAGAGCCTGAGCCTGACCGAGGCCATGGATGATCGCACGATCCTGGTCTACGATATGAACGGAGCGCCTCTGACGCCCAATCACGGCTCACCGCTGCGCATCTACATTCCCAACCATTACGGCATGAAACAGCCCAAGTGGATCGAGCGCATCCACGTGGCCGACCATCAAGGGCCGGGCTACTGGGTGGACCGCGGCTGGAGCGCAACGGCCATTCCGCAGACCACTTCCGTGATCGATACGGTAGCCATCGGTTCCCGCGACCCGCAGACGAAGACGGTGCCGGTGGGCGGCATCGCCTATGCCGGGGCGCGCGGCATCAGCAAAGTGGAAGTACAGGTAGACGGCGGTCCCTGGACGGCAGTCGAGCTGCGCCTCCCGCCGCTCAGCCCCTTGACCTGGGTGCAGTGGCGCTACGCCATGCCAGACACTCCCGGGCAGCATACGCTGCGCGTCCGCGCCTACGACGGCACCGGGAAGCTCCAGACCGAAGAAGCCAGCGATACGCTCCCTAACGGCGCGACGGGGTTGTTTACGTATTCGGCAGTGTTGTAGGGGAAAGGGGATCAGGGAACAGGCAACCAGGGATCAGGCGACGAGGTAATCAGGCATCAGGCGACGAGGCAATCAGGAAACGAGGCAATCAGGTAATCAGGCGATCAGACAGCATCCCTGACCCCTTGTCGCCTGATGCCTGATTACCTGCTCCCTGATTGCCTATTCCCTTATCACTACCACATTACCTAAACCTCCGCCGATGTGCAGGTCCACCCGATTCTGGCTCTGGTTATAATTGGGCGTCTCGTAAAGATGGTCGCCGGTCTGGGTAGCGCCCCCGGAAACGGAAGAGCCGCCCAGCCAGCTATCGATCTGAATACGCGCGGCCAAGCCGGCGGGGAGATAGACTTTCAGGCTGCCCACGCCACCCTGGACGTTGGCAGTGTAAAGCCCCCGGGCGGGCAAAGTGAGGGTCATGCCGCCCACCCCCATCTCCAGATTCAGGGTAGAGACGGTCACCTGGCTCAAATCCAGCGAGCTCTGGCTCACCCCGGCATTGATATCCAGGCTCAGCGGAACGTGCGGGTTGAGCTTCAGATCCCACACCCAGCGGGTATAGCTGGGGCCGGGAGCCGGAAAGACGACCGCCCCCGTGTTGGACAGGTCGTAAGTGGCGCGATCTCCCGCCAGATTGAAGCTCGAGCGCACGTTTTGAACGGCGTCCTGGGTCACCTGGCCTTCGACCAGGTCACCCGGCTCTGCGCCTCCGCCCACCTTGAGCGTGCCCACCCCAAAACGGAGGGTCACGTCGGCGGATTGCGCGCCTTGCAAGCTCTGGCTGAAGCTTTGCTGCGGCAGAGGTTGGCCCGCCACAGCCTGGTTGTTCATCAGCCAGACCCCGCCGGCCAGCAGGGCTACCATGAGAACCACCACGATCAGCGAGCCGAGCGTGGAGCGCCGCCCGATGAGGATATCCAGGCCGACGCCCACCAGATAGACCGGCCACAGGCGTAGAATGACCTCCCAGACAGACCAGCTCAAGTAGCCCAGGTTATTCATCAAGAAGAGCACACCCAGGCTGATCAAGATCACCGGCCCAACCAATCCACGGTGCGGTCGATGCGCGTCCATGGCTAATCTCCTCGAATTTGGCGAACGATCAAAGCGATTCCACCGGCCAACAGCAGCAAGGGCCACAGGATGTCAAAACGGAGCCAATGCAGCCAGGGAAAATTCAGATTCTGCAGCAGGTACACCAGCCCGATGATCACCAAAGCCACGCCGACGATGACCGGGGCCTGGTTATTGCCCGAGCGCCAGGAACCGCGCAGGTCTTCCCCCATGCGGCGGGCCTGCGAGCCGATCTCGTCGATATTCGAGCGCATCGTATCCGACGAGGCCACTCCCCCGCCTTCTCCCTGGGGAATGATGATCCACAAGATGAGATAAAGCGCGAAGCCGATGCCCTGCCCCAGCACAAGCAGCACAAAGAATAAACGCACCCAGACCGAATCGATCCCCAGGTACTCCCCCAGGCCCCCGCACACTCCCCCGACCATACGATCGGCGCGACTACGATAAAGTCTCCTGGTCATTTTAGCCTCCCGGCTCAGCCCTTACGAAAGCGCAGCGAGCTGATCAGGATGATCACCCCGGCAGCGATGATAATCAACGGCCAAAGATACTGCGCCAGCGGGTTGACGGCGACCAACGTGATCACCGCCATCAACAGCAGCCCACCCGCCGGGTACAACGCCCAGCGCAGGTTTTCGCCCGCCGCAGGCAAGATGGAGACCAGGCCAAAGGTCAGCGCCAGCCCCAGGAAGAAGACACTGCCGGCGTAAGCGCTGAGGAAGCCGCTGGCGCCAACGCCGGCGACCACCGCCAGGGTGGTCAAAGTCCCAGCCGGGATGATCGCCCACCAGAAGTTGCGGCGCACCAGATAAATGACCCAAAAGCTCAAGGCGATGGCGCCCAAGAAGATGGAGCCGCCCAGTTGATCGCCCAGGGCCGGCGAGAGGCTGGAAGTCCCGATCAGGACGCCCAACCCAGCCAGCGTAAAGCCCGGGATGACCGCCCACCACTGGTTGGAATCGCCGGCAAAGACGGCCAGGAAAATCACCCCGCCGGCCAGGAAGACGAGCGCAACCAACAGGTTCCAATCGAAACGAAAGATGTTGAAGTTTTGCAGCAAGAAAAGCAAGCCGGCAGCAATCAATAACAGCCCGATGACCCAGGTGAGATTAAGGCGGCGCATAACGTACTCCTTCCTTTCTAGAGCTTATGATAGGTTGCAGATAATGTTGTTTCGGATGAGATGATGGTGCTTTCAATTATAAATGAAACCGGGCCAGAATAGGTTAACAATCGCGGCGGATTGCCAGGATGAACCCTGACCCGAGCCCGCCTGTCCCGGTTAAGAAAAAGAGTATAATCGGCTCAAACCCGCCGGCGTGGCCAGCGAGCGGCGATCTTATTCGGTAGGCCAATCGAGAGGAGCAGCATTTGGACGAAAGAAAGCTGGCGCATTTATTAGAGGAAGTACGCGACGGGACGGCGGATATTCCGTCGGCCCTGAAGCAGCTACGCGCACTGCCTTACGAGGAAGTGGACGGCTTCGCCCGGCTGGATCATCACCGGGCGCTGCGCTGCGGCTTTCCGGAAGTGGTCTTTTCCCAGGGGAAAACCGCCCAACAGGTGGTGGAAATCGTGCGCCGCCTGGCCCGGCAGAGCGACCGCGTGCTCGTGACGCGGGTAACCCCCGCGCTGCTGGCCGAGATCGGAGACGCACTGCCCGAAGCAGTCTACCACCCCGAAGGGCGCCTTTTGATCGTGGACCGCAATCCGCAGCAGGAACGCCTGCCGGGCGTGCTGGTCGTCACCGGCGGCACTTCGGACATTCCCGTGGCGGAAGAAGCCGCGCTCACCGCCGAGCTGATGGGCAATCAGGTCGAGCGCCTGTACGACGTGGGCGTGGCCGGGCTGCACCGCCTTTTAGACCAGACGGACGCGCTCCAACAGGCGCGCGTGATCGTGGTGGTGGCCGGTATGGAAGGCGCGCTGGCCAGCGTAGTTGGCGGGCTGGTAGCGGTGCCGGTCATCGCCGTGCCGACCAGCATCGGCTACGGGGCCAGCTTCAACGGGCTGGCGGCCCTGCTGGCCATGCTCAATAGCTGCGCCTCGGGCGTGGCCGTCGTCAACATCGATAACGGTTTCGGGGCCGGCTATATGGCCGGTATGATCAACCTCCAGATTGGAACGGCGCCGGGGCAGTCCGACGGCCCCCAACGGGAGGCTGTGCCCGCCCCGGCAGGAGAAGAGGCTCATGCGCGCAGCTAATCCCTCTCCCGCCGCCATCGCCGGCCTGGATGCGGCCCTGCAGGAAAAATGGGGCCGCCTGCAGGCCCTGCTCGAGGGCCTGGGCTCGCTGGCCGTGGCCTTTTCAGGCGGGGTGGACAGCGCCCTGGTATGCGCCGCCGCCTGGTACACGCTGGGAGAGCACATGCACGCCGTCACCGTGCGCTCGCCGGTGGAGCCGCCCGGCGACAACGACGCCGCCCGGCAGGTGGCCGGATTGCTGGGCTTTTCGCACCAGGTGGTGGAATTCGACGACCTGCAAGACCCGGCCTTCAGCGCCAACCCGCCGGAGCGCTGTTACGTGTGCAAGCTCAACCGCCTGCGCGCCATCCGGGAAATCGCCCGCGCTCGCGGCCTGGCGTGGGTAGCGGACGGCTCCAACGCCGACGACGGCGACGATTACCGCCCCGGCATGCGCGCCCTAGCCGAGTTGGGAGTGCGCAGCCCGCTAGCCGAGATCGGCCTGAGCAAGGCCGAGACGCGCGCGCTGGCGCACGCCCTGGGCCTGCCGGTGTGGGATCGCCCCAGCGCACCCTGCCTGGCCACGCGCTTCCCGTATGGCACGCCCATCACCTACGCGGACCTGCGGCGCGTGGGCGCCGCCGAAGCCTATCTGCACGCGCGCGGTTTCCAGCCGGTGCGCGTGCGTTTCTACGGCGAGATGGCGCGCCTGGAAGTGGCCCCCGAGGCCATGGCCGCCCTGCTGGAACAACGCACCGAGCTGGTGGCGTATTTCAAGACCCTGGGATTCCTTTACGTGGCGCTGGACCTGGCCGGTTACCGGCGCGGCAGCCTGAATGAGGTGCTGACTCGATGAAAATTGCTTACTGCGACTGTTTTTCCGGCATCAGCGGAGACATGTTCCTGGGTGCGCTCCTGGACGCCGGGCTTGGGCTGGAATATCTTTCGACACAATTGGAAGGGCTGGGCCTGGGGGATGCCTTCCGCCTGGAAAAGGCCGAAGTGCGCAAGGGCGCCCTGCGCGCCACCCAGGCCAGGGTGCTGCTCAAGGAGCTCGCGCCCGGCCAGGGGGAAGAACGCCACCTGTCCGAGATCCTCGCCCTGATCGAAGCCGGCCGGCTCTCGGCGCGGGTCAAGGCAGACAGCCGGGCCATTTTCACGCGCCTGGCGGAGGCCGAAGCGCGCGTGCACGGCCAGCCCATCGAAAAGGTGCATTTCCACGAAGTGGGCGCGCTGGACTTGATCGTGGACATCGTCGGCGCGGCCATCGGGTTGGAGGCCCTGGGCATCGAAGCCCTGTACGCCTCGCCCCTGCCCCTGGGCGGCGGCCAGGTGCAGACGCGGCACGGGCTGCTGCCCTTGCCCGCCCCGGCCACCCTGGAACTGCTGGCGAGCGCGCACGCCCCCACGCGGCCCTCCTCCGCGCAGGTCGAGCTGGTCACGCCCACCGGGGCGGCCCTGCTGGCGACCCTGGCAAAATTCGAGCAGCCCGCCCTGACGTTACAGAAAGTCGGCCAGGGAGCCGGTGGGCTGGAGCTGCCCTGGCCCAACGTGCTGCGCCTGATCCTCGGCACCACAGAGGAGCGGACGGACGGTGGATTGGCGCTGCTGGAAACCAACCTGGACGACATGAACCCCCAATTCTACGCCCCGGTGATGGAGAAGCTCTTCACCGCCGGAGCGCTGGACGTTTACCTCACGCCGATCTACATGAAGAAGAACCGCCCGGCGACCATGTTGAGCGTCATCGCCCGCGCGCCAGACGAAGCCGCGCTGGCCAACCTGATCCTGCGGGAGACCAGCACGCTGGGGCTGCGCGTCCAGCCCATCCTGCGCTACGAGGCCGAGCGGGCCTTCAAGAGGGTGCCCACGCCCTACGGGGAGGTACAGGTCAAGCTCAAGCTCCTGGAGGGCCGCGTGGAGATGGCCGTGCCGGAGTACGAGGACTGCCTGCGGCTGGCGAAGGAACATGACCTGCCGCTGGCGCAGGTGTACGCCGCCGCCCAGCAAGCTGCAGCTCCCCTGCTGGGGCGCGAGTCGGACTGAAGGGACGGGCGAGCGTGCTCAGCGAAGATTACCTGATGCGTCTCATCCGCCTGGCGACCCAGGCCCTGGCCAAGATCCTCGGCCTCAAGGCCGCCGGCCTGTATACGGATGCGCTCTACCTGATCGACCAGATGCTCGAGCAGGTGGTGGGCCTGAAGGCCGACCTGATCAATAACGTCGAGGACGATAGTGTGATCGCCATGCTCACCCGCGACGGGAAACTGGACACGGATCGCCTGTTGATC
Source organism: uncultured Chloroflexia bacterium (assembly GCA_963702935.1). Classification (GTDB taxonomy): domain Bacteria; phylum Chloroflexota; class Anaerolineae; order Anaerolineales; family Anaerolineaceae; genus DAOTWA01. The sequence continues at coordinate 2,756,195 of OY969772.1, read as the reverse complement.
GCGGCGGAATTGATCAAAGAAGAGGCCGACATCCTGGCGGCGCAGAAGCAGGTGGCGGAGAGCCACTGGCGTTACCTGCGCTGCCTCAATTTCTATCTGGATGTGGTGCTGGACGGCGGCCCGACTGAGCTGCCCACGCCGGTGGAGCAGATCGACGCTCTGACTGCTATGCTGGATGAAAAAGACCTGCCGGTCGAGACGCAATTCTCTCTATACGCCTACTATGAAGGGGCCGGCCGCTACGCCCAGGCCGGCGCGGCCCTGGAGCGGCTGCTGCAGGCCACCCACACCCAGGAAGACCTGCTCGAAGAGCGCAGGGAATTCTACCAACGCCTGGCCAGCAAAACCGACGCCGAATTGGGAAAAGGGGGCATGACCCGCAAAGAAGTGGAAGCGGCGCTGACGCAAATAGATCGGTAAGACCAGAAATAACGGGGCAATCGAAAAAGCTTGCGTCGATTTGCATTTTAGAGAAACCTGTCCTATCATAAACGCAGTGCTGCTTATCGGTGGGGAAGCAAGGAAGCCAAGCCCTTTCTGAAAGCTTTTGCCAAGTAAATAGTCTCACATCTACCACATCGAGGGGAAAAACATCATGAGTGCATTCATCCAATCCGCACGCCGCAGGTTATCGCCCCGAGGGCCAATCCACCAACACTGGCGGCTGGCCGCCGTACCGCTGAGCCTCGTCCTCCTGCTTGGAACGCTCCTGGCTCCGGCGCATGGCGTGCTTGCCAGCCAGTCCTCTGACAACAGCGGGCCACAATGGACCTTCTCAAACGTGGACGCGCCCAGATATTTTGTGGACATGACCGACCACAATCTGCGCCTGGACGCCAACAACCTGCCTCACATTGCCTATGGAGGCGACCACCTCTACTACACGTGGTACGACGGCAGCGCCTGGCACAAAGAGGTAGTCGACTCAGGTCTAGGCGTTGGCTCTTTCGCGGGGCTGGCCCTGGATAGCGCCGCTCGCCCCCACATCAGTTATTACGATCGCCCGAATAAGGACCTGAAATACGCGCGCTGGACAGGCGCTGGCTGGGACATTCAAACCATAGACGGCGCCGGGGATGTAGGGAAATACACTTCTATCGCTGTGGATAGCAGCGAGCATGCCTGGATCAGTTACTACGATGCCGTAAATAAAGATCTCAAGCTGGCAGATTGGACCGGGACTTCCTGGCACATTCAGACGGTGGATAGCCAGGTGGATGTGGGAGAATATCCTTCCCTGGCATTGGATAGCGCGGGCAACCCCCATATCAGCTATGCCGGGGACGATTATTCTTCGCTGCGCTATGCCTCCTGGACCGGTTCGGCGTGGGACATACAAACTCCGTTTCCGAGCAGCGCAAACGCCTGGATTGTCTCTTCCCTGGCCCTGGATCAAAATGACCGCCCGCACATTGCCTGGTCAGATAAGCAAAATTATCTCCTCAACTATGGTACCTTTGACGGCAATACCTGGACAACCACGTCCGTAGATTTAGGAGTTTATTCCGGGATAACCCTATCCGTATCCAGCGATTATTCGCTCGCTATCGGGTTGGATCAAAGCGGGAACCCTTCGATCAGCTATCTGGTAGAAGGAGATCGAAGTGTTTTGGGCTGGAATGACATCGTCGCATGGGTCAGATGCGCAACCTGGGAAAACGGGGGTTGGACAATCTCGGACATCGATACCAGCAATTTTGCGGGGTTCTATACTTCGCTGGCGGTGGATAGCCAGGGTAAGCCCCATGTGGCTTACCTTTTACGCAAAGATCTCAATCGCAACGCGCGCGGTGGAGAATTGATGTATGCCAGCCCGAATGGAGCTACCTGGAGCACACAGACGGTGGATGCCAGCACGGAAACCGGGCGTAATCCAGACATGGTGATGGATCGGGCAGGGAACCCACATATTGCTTACCAGGATTTTACGAACGGGAGAATAAAATACGCCTCCTGGAATAATGGCCTGTGGAGCCTTGAGGACGTGGGCAGTATGTGCAGAATAACGTGTTATGCTGCGCTAGCCCTGGATGGCAACGGGAATCCACACATCAGCTTCGTGGATGATACTTCCGACAACCTGATCTATGCGCACAAGGACAATAGTGGGTGGAATTTGCAGATACTCGAACACTCACCCGATGGCCTGGAGTCTCCTTACATAGCTGTAGACCAGGAAGGGTTCCCTCACATCCTTTACTTTTCTTATTCTGCCAACGGATATATCTACAAGACCTGGACGGGAAACGCCTGGACGACCGATGAAATCTCAAGCAATCCCCTCATTAAAGGCGCAATTTATTCGTTTACCCTGGATGACAGCGGAAATCCGCTGCTCATCGTGAGCAAGGATTTTTCCACAGCAAATTATGCCTACAAGCAAGGTCCCGAGTGGAAAACCGAGACCATCCTGAGCGAGCCTCGGGCCGAATGTTACTCACTGGTCCTGGACGATTCTGGCAGCCCTCACGCTCTCTGCGTCAGGGATAGCTCGATATTCTTTGCAAGCCGCATAGACGGGAGTTGGGTAACTGAAACGGTAAGTGAGACTGTGGGAGCGGGAGGCTCGATGGCCCTGGGCAAGGACAACCACCCACACATTGCCTACCAGGGCGCTGACAATAGACTATGGTATGCAAGCCGGGAGGATAGCCATTGGAATAATGTGATCGCCGATGACACGGTCATATCGGAATGGTGGGGATTTAACCTGGCCGTAAACGACCAGAACGAGCCGATGATCGCCTATTTCGATGGCTGGAACCACGACCTCAGGCTTGCGAAGGGAGCATTTCTGGACCATTCGGTTTTCCTTCCTCTGGCGCTACATTGATAGCCAAGATTATTTGCCCATCTGCCGGTAAGGATTTTGACAATGTGCGTTAAAAATAGGGATTGTTTAACTCTAATTTGTAGACTACCCCGCCGGGGAGCGTTCTCCCCCAGTGGGCCATTGGAGGTGAGAATTCATGCGAATCGCCATCTTCTCGGACATCCACGCCAATCTGGTGGCCCTGGAGGCTATCCTGAGCGACCTCCAAAAAATGGGGGCGGAGCGCCTGGTGTGCCTGGGGGATGTGGCTGCTTCCGGCCCTCAACCACACGAAGTGGTGCAACGCCTGATGGGCCTGGAGGCCGATTATGTGATGGGCAACGCAGACGCCTGGGCGCTGGCTCCACAGGTTCCCGATTCTGAAGATGAGGACACCCACATGCTCCAGGAGATCATGCTGTGGGGCGCTAATTGCTTGACCCCCGAGGATAAAACCTTCCTGGCCTCCTTCCGGCCGGTGGCACACATCGACGGCGGAGAAGGGAGCAAGCTGCTGGCCTGCCACGGCTCCCCGCGCTCTTATTCTGAAGGGATCCGGGCGACCACCCCCGACCTGGAGCTGGAAGAGATGCTGGCCGACGTCAGCGCCGATATCGTGGCCTGCGCGCACACCCACACGCCCATGCTGCGCCGTTTTGGGGCGATCCGCCTGATCAACCCGGGTAGCGTGGGCTTACCTTTCGTCCAAACGCATACCTCCGTGCGCAACCCGCTGTGGGCCGAATACGCCCTCCTGGAAGGAGAAGGGGACTCCCAGCGCATCGAGTTCCGGCGCACGCCGGTGGATTTCGAGCGGCTCAAAGAAGCCACCTTAAAGAGCGGCATGCCGCACGCGGATTTCTGGATCCGCGATTGGTTCTGAAAGCATAGACAGCCAACCTCCCCGATCTCATTGGAGTAAAACGATGAAGCCTGTGAAGATCACCCTCGTATGCCTGGCCTGCCTGGCCTTAGCCGCCTGCTCCGGCGCCCCCGGCCCCGCGGCGACGCCCGTGACGCCGGCCCCAACCTCCGCCCCGACGGGGGCAGCCACGCCCGGGGCAGGAGCGTCAGGCGCTGTAAGCCTGGTAATCGATAGCGTCCAGGTGACCCTGCTGGATTCTTCCCCCGTCCAGGTGACGGCCAGCGTGCGCGGCAGCCTGCTCAACAACTGCACCCGTATCGAGCAGGTAACCCAGACGCGGGAGGGAACCACCTTCCATCTCGCAGTGCAGTCGAAGACCAGCGGCGGCGCCGACTGCACCAAAGAGACGCTGAATTTCGAAGAGAAGGTCTCGCTGGACGTGGCCGGCCTGCCGGCCGGGACGTACACGGTGGAGGCATCCGGGAAAACCGGCACCTTCAAGCTGGAAAGCGGCAACACCCTCACCGCCGGCCCGGCCACCTGCCCGGTGGCCGGGGAAGGGACGCTGCTCTTCAACCAGGATAACCGCGCCAACGGGGTCAGCTACTGTTTTCTGTACCCCGCCGATTTCTCCACAGACCCTGAGGCCGCGCCCGGCACGCTGGCCTTGATGGGGCCTAACCACGGCAGTGAGTCTGAGCCAATCCGCGCGGAGCTCACCCTCGTCACCCAAGACGCCGGCGGCCAGAGCCTGGAAGAAATCATCAGCGCGCTCATGACCGGCAACGGCCAGGGGCTGAAGACGCAGCGCAGTGGCGCCGGGCTGGGCGGAGAAGGCGCTTACGTCATCGAGGGGTTACCCGATCCCATTCCCTCACGCACGCTGATCGTGGTACATAAGGGTCTGGTATATACGTTGAGCTTCTCGCCTCTGGGGGGAGGAGCCCAATTCCAGGCCAACGCCGACATGGAGCGGCTCTACCAGACCCTGACTTCGACCTGGGTCTTCCCAGGCTAAAGCCAGAAACCCTTAAAAGACCGGCAATTTTTCTCGTTCCTTCAAGGAGAAAAAGCATGAAAGTATTATTCATCGGCGGCACGGGGGTGATCAGCTCAGGCTGCGCGCCGCTCGCCATCGAGCGAGGAATGGAGCTGACTCTGCTCAACCGCGGCCAAAGCATTTGGCCTGCGCCGGAAGGGGCGCATCTCTTGCGCGGGGACGTGCGCGACCCGGCTGCCGTGAAAGCGGCCCTGGGCAGCCAGAGCTTCGACGCGGTGGTGGACTGGGTAGCCTACACACCCGAGCAGGTCGAGGCCGACCTGGAGCTCTTCCGCGGCCACACCGGGCAATATATCTTCATCAGCTCCGCATCGGCCTATCAAAAGCCGCTTGCCAGCCTGCCCATTAGCGAGTTGACCCCGCTGGACAACCCGTATTGGGAGTATTCGCGTAAGAAGATCGCCTGCGAAGAACGCCTGACGCGGGCCTACCGCGAGGAGAGATATCCCATCACCATCGTGCGCCCTTCGCACACCTACGACGCGGCCCACATCCCCTTACAGGGCCGTTACACGGTGATCGAGCGCATGCGCAAAGGCAAGAAGGTCATCGTGCACGGCGACGGCACTTCGCTGTGGGTGATGACTCACAACAAAGATTTCGCCAAGGGATTCGTGGGGCTGCTGGGCAACCCGCACGCCATCGGAGACGCCTTCCAAATCACCTCCGACGAGCTGCTCACCTGGGACCAGATCGTGCTGACGCTGGGCAGGGCCGCCGGCCTGGAGCCGGACATCGTGCACGTGCCCTCCGATCTCATCAACGCCTTCGACCCGGAATGGGGCGCCGGCCTGATCGGCGACAAGGCCCACAGCGTGATCTTCGACAATTCCAAGATCAAGCGCCTGGTACCCGGCTTCACGGCTACCATTCCGTTCTCCGAGGGGGCGCGCGAGATCATCGCCTGGCACGAAGCGCACCCTGAGCACCAGATAATCGAGCCGGAGATGGACGCCATCATGGATCGCATCCTCTCGGCTTACGAGTTCGGCCTGGCCCAAAATCAGACCCTAAAGGTTTTGTAAACCTTTAGGGTCTTTTTCGGCATCGGGGAGGCGCGCCAGCCAATCGCGCACAGCCGCGGGCGAATCCAGGCGCCAATCCGCCCGAGAAGTCTCCGGCGCAGCACCCACCCGAATGGCCACGCCGCCCCCGGCGTGCACGGCGCCGAAAGCTTCCTCGTCTTTGTCATCGTCGCCCAGGTAGACCGGCAGCGCGCCCGGCCAGGGGAAAGCCTCCAGCAGGTAGGCGACCGTGCGGGCCTTATTGGCAGCCATGGGGCCCACTTCGAGGAACTTGTGGCCGCCCAGAATGCGGAAGAGGCGCTCATCGATCCCCCTCTCGGCGGCGCGGCGCGCAGCGGATAAGACGTCCCCCGCCGGGCCGTCCTCGGCGTAGCGGGCGTGCAAGGCCAGCGTCCAGCCCTTGTCTTCCAGGTAAAAGCCCGTCTGGCCCCGAATCAACGCTTCCCATTGGGGCTTGAGGGCGTCCAGCGCCGGGCGGATGCTGCCATAATCCGCCCGCTCGAGCAGCTCCCCCTGCGGCGTGAGCAGCTCGATGCCATAGGTTCCACCCAGGAGCACGCCTTCCAGGGGAAGCAGCTTGCGCACGTGCTCCAGCTTGCGCCCACTGATGACGGCGATGCGCAGGCGGGGGCGCCGGCTGAGGCGTCTCAGCAGCGCGATCAACTGCGGGTCGGGCAATACGTCGTCGGGGGTGGGCGCAAAATCCGCCAGGGTGCCGTCGTAGTCCAGGAAAAGCCAGACGCGGGGCGCCCGGCGCAGCCGGTCGATCAGCCCATCCGGGGTCAATGCTGCCATACCATACTCTCGTCCTTCTAGCGGATCACTTCATCCAACAGAGGCTGCATCGCGTGGGTGAAAATAGCCTCCCAGGTGAGATCCTGGCGCACGCGGCGGCGCAGCCGGTGGGTCTGGCTGCCGGCGGCCCAGGCGAACAGGACTCCGGCCAGGTCTTCCGGCGTTTGACCCGGCTCGATGCGCAGGATGTCTTCCCCGCCAATCTCGCTGGCCGCCGGGATGCCGGTGGAGACCACCGGCGCCCCCACGAAGCCCGCCTCGACCAGGGGCATGCCAAAGCCCTCGCGGTGGCTGGGCAGGAACACCAGGTCGGCCAGGCGGTACAGCTCACCGACCAGGCTCTCGTCGATCGTGAAGGGATTGCCCGGCGTGGGGCCACTTTCCACCACGAAGCGGGCTTCTTCCTCGACGCCGAGCTGTGCGCGCAGCTTTAGCAACGAGGCAAAGTAAGCCTGGTTGTCGGCGTCGTGCGGGTCGGGCGGGCCGGTGACGACCAGCCTGGGGCGCAGGCCCAGGCCCTTTAGCGCGGCCGTCACCTGCAAGGCGTATTCGAGATCCTTGGCCTGGGTTACCCGCACGGGCATCAGCAGGATCAGGTCGCTGTGCATCAAGCCCAGGCGCGCGCTCAACGCCAGTCCCTGCGGCGACAGGCCCAAAAGGCTGGCCGGGTTCACGCCGTTGTAGATTACCCGAATTTCCTCCTCGGGATAAGAGAACATCCCGGCCAGCTCCGCGCGCCTCTGCTTCGAAATCGCCACGTAGCTCAGGCTGGGATGAGGAGTGCGCAGCAGGTCCCACGGGTAACCGGGGAACACCTTCGAGCGCGAATGCGGACTGGTCCAGGTGAAGTCGTGGCACCAGGCGATCCCACCGGGGAGGACGCCCTCGTCCAATAGATTGAAGAGGGCAGCGGTAAAGGCCAGGTTGAAGTGCTTGGTAAACACGTTGTGCACGATCACCCATTTCAGCGGCGAAAGCAGGGGACGCAGCTCCGCCGCGATCTCCCCGCTCAGGCGGGAGAAATCCTGCGGCACGCGCCCCTGCTCCAGGTCGGCGTTCAGCGCCAGCACCCGCGGGTGGCGGGTGTCCAGCTCGGGCAAGATCAGCGTCCTGGCCGCGCCGGGAAAGTCTGCCGCCCCGCCGCCCCGCCCGGCGATCAGCGTTAGCGGGTAGCCGTGCCGGGCGAGCAGCTCCACGTGGGCGTGGATCACCGCTTCCACGCCTCCCACCACCGGGGGGAGGGTGTAATGCAAGATAGCGCCTTCGGGTCGATTTCGGCATGAGCTCCTCAGTCCCTTCGAGGGCTACAGGTTCAGCTCGACCACGGCTTCGAGCTGATGAACCAGCCAGGCAATGATGTCGTCCTTCTCGATCACCCACCGCAGGCGGCTGGCCAGCGCGGCCCGCTCTTCTGCCGGCATGGTCAGGGCCTGGTGCAGCGCTTCGGCGGTGGCGTAGACGTCACACGGCGAGATGACGATGGCCCCGGCCCCCAATTGCTCGCTGGCGCCCGCGCTCTCGGAGAGCACCAACACGCCGTCCTTCCAGTTGACGATGGGGCCTTCCTTGGCGACCAGATTCATGCCGTCCGCGATGGTGTTCACCAGGAGCGCGTCATACCTTTGCAGCGCCGCGATGGCCCGGGGGTAATCATCGCCGATCAACAGGCGCACCGGCTCCCACTCGCTGGTGCCGAATTTCGTGTTCACCCTGCCAGCGGCAGCCATCATCTGATCCTGATAATCCTGATATTCGCTGACCTCGGAGCGGGAAGACACCAGCACGGCCAGAAAAACCACCTTCCCCTGGTGCTCCGGGTGGATCTCCAACAGCTCCTCGTAGGCCTGGAAGCCGCGGATGATGTTCTTGCTGGGCTCGATGCGATCCACGCGCACGATCAAGCGCCGCTCCCCCACGATCTGGTCGATCTCCTGCCCAAATTCCCGGGTGGCCGGCGTCCCGGAGAGCTCCTTCAAGGCCGGCACATCGATGGAGATGGGGAAGTTCCTGACGTGAGTGGTATGGTTCCGATACCAGATCCAGCCGTGCTTGAAATTCACGTGGGCGCGCGGCAGGAAAGACTTGCAGGTGCGCACGAAATTCAGCCCGTCATCGCGCGTCTGGAACCCCAGGATGTCGGCGGCGCACATCCCATCCAGAATGGTCTGGCGCATGGCGGGCGGCAAGATGCGCCAGTACTCCGGCCCGGGCCAGGGAATGTGCGTAAAATGCAGCAGGGTCGGGCGCTTTTTAGGGGGTATCTTTTCGCGCACGTAGCGAGCCGCCAGGTAAAGGTGATAGTCCTGCAACATCACCAGGGGCGGCTTGTGACTCTTGCGCACCTGGCGAATGACCGCATCGGCAAACAGCTTGTTGATGCGCTTGTAGCCGTTCTCCCACGCGCGCCAGGTGTCCCGATCGATGACCGGGAACTGGGACACGTTCCACATCGAATGCTGAAGGAACCACAGCAAGGGGTTGGCAATCACGTTGTAATAGCCGTCGTAAGCTTCGGCGTCCGGGGAGAGAAAGATCACGTGGATTTTTCCACCCCCCTCCTGGATAGCGACGTCGCCATCCTTCCAGGAGGCGTCGGCCTCCGTGCGCGCGCAGGCGATCCAGGTCGCGTCCACTTTCTGGAGCATACCCAGCAAAGCTGTGACCAATCCCCCCGAGCCCCTTTGGAACTGGAGGTCATCTTCTGCGCTGGATTGAAATGTGATCGGGCCTCTATTGGACACCACGATGAGCGAACGTTTGGTAAAAAAGTCAGACTCCAGGGCCGGCGCGATTGGCTGCTCACCCTGAGAAATTTCCATCATGAAAGATCCTCTCTATTTACTTTCCAGCTCCGAGCTCGCCTTGATGGCAAGATCGATAAATACCGCCGCGCTCCAACCGAAGGTATTGGCCGCCTTTGGCGCCGGTTGGCCGCTCTCGGCGTTGTAATACTCGTAGAAATCCCTGTTTTGCATGATCATCTCCAGGGTCTTTTCGCGGAGGGTGCGCGCCAGCTCGTATTCGCCGACCTGGCTCAACGCCTCGATGAAGAAGTAGTTGATGTTGGCCCAGATGGGACCGCGCCACATATTCTCCGGCTCGTAGCGGGGATCGTTGCGGGCCACGCTGGGCAGAACGTACTCCCCGCCGAACATGTGGGGGTCGCGAAGGTGCTCGATCAGGCGGGCTTGAATGGAGGGCGGCAACTGCCCGCTCCACAGGGGATAAAGGTTGAAGGGCGTGATCACCGGGACCGGCTCCTCGTTGTGCAGCGCGCGGAACACACCCGCTGCGTCGTCCCAAAAATCCTCGATCATGCGCTGGACGATGGCTTTGGCGCGCCGCCGCCACATTTGAGCCTCCGGCAACAGGCCCAATTCCTCCGCCATGATGGCCAGAGAGCCCATCTGCACGCACAAGTAGGTATTCAAATCGGGGGATTCGACCGGCATGCCGAAGTCCCATAGGGGGTTGTTGTCCAGACCCGACGAGTAGGGGTGGTTGTACTGGGCCAGCCCGTCCACGTCATCGTCGTTCATGCTGAACCACCAGGAATTCCAGCGCACCAGGGGCATGTAGATTTCGCGCAAGAAGTCCACGTCCGGGTGGGCCTCGTGCAGCTTGAGAGCCGTCCAGGCCAGGATGGGCGGCTTGGTGACCTGCGCCTTGACGGGATAGTCCATCTCGGAGATGACGCCTTCGTCGTAGACCGCGTCCGGGAACATACCGTCCGGGAGCTGGTGGGCGATCATGGCCCGCAACTGGTTGCGCGCCAGATCGGGGTCCACGTAGCGGTAGGCCAGGGCGTGCATGGCGCAATCCCACAGCCACAGGCCCACGTAGTAATTCTTGGAAGGCGTCATGGCCTCATAGGCCACCTGGCCCTTGGGAGCGATGAGGTTATTGGCCATGATCCACCAGGCGTAGGCGTAGCTCAGGCGATATTTCTCCGCCACGGGGGGCACCCGCTCGAACCAGCTCTCCCAGTGCTTCTCGGCGAGGCCGTAAGCCTCGGAAAAGGGCAACAGGCGCGGCGCCTCATTGATGTCCTCGCAGGCCGACAAAGCGATGGTGCCCTCGGCCCGCCCTTTGACGATCAGCTCGACGCACGAGGCGCCGCCTTCATCCGGGGTGATCTGGTTGACGATTGCCTCGCCGTTGGTGGTGTAAACCAGGTCGCGGATCGAGATCAAGGCCCCGCCCTGGCCGGTCTTGCGCCAGAACTGCGGGTGCACTTTAAAGCGGATGCCGGCGGTGGCTTGCGCAGGGATGCCGATCGAGAGGGTCTGCCCGTCCTGGAAGACCAGGCCAAACTCGCCCAGGCGCGTCTCGAAATAGAGCACGTGTGGGTAAGAGACCACCTCGAAATCCAACGGCTCCCCCTGGCCGTCCACGAAGCACAGCTCCTGCACGTAAGGGGCGCGCTTCAAGAAGGCGTCCAGGTCCGGTTGGCGGCTGACCAGGCGCTCGGCCACGCGCAGGGACAGGCGGCTGTGCTGGGGATCTTTGAGGATGAAAAGGCGTGAATCGCGATTGCTAAAGGGGGCTTGGGTAATGTCGATCTGATTGCGGAGCAGGTTCAGGGTAGCCGAGGCACTGGGTTTACTCATCATGAAAGTTCTTTTCGCCGGCGCGGACGGGGACCTTGAGGCGGTTCTCCGCCGGCGTGATCGGACACGACCACATCTCATTGTAGGCGCAATAGGGGTTATAGGCGTAGTTGAAGTCCACCAGGAAGCGGTCCTTCCCCAGCAATTGCGGCTCCAGGTAACGCCCGGCGCCGTAAGTCTCTTTGCCCGCCAGCCCATCCACAAAGGGCAGGAAATAGCCGTGGCGGTCGGCGTACAGGGTAAGCTCGACCTCCTGGCCGTCTACGCTGAATTTGAAGCGCCCGAAACGGGTATAAGACTGCACGTCGCCGGTGGAGGTCTGCATGCTGATCTTTTCTTTTTGCGGGAACTCCTCGACGGCCACCTCCAGGCGCAGGGAAGGGTTCTCCGGGAAATAATTCAGCCCGTGGAAAGAGCGCCGTTGATCGGGAGTCAGCGGACTTTGCATATCCGTGGCGAACAACTGGTCCTTTTCGGCGCGAAACTCTTCAAGCTCATTCATTTTATTTCTCCCTTTACAGGCCAGCGCTTCCGGCCGGCCTATATCACCTAATTATACCGGAAATCAGGAAACCAGATATTTGATATCCGATTATTTTGAGACAACGTAAATTCTGGGCTGAGATAGGTAAAAGCCTTAAACCACGAAGAACACAAAGGGCACCAAGTTTTTAAGCTTTGGTCTTAAGAGCTTGGTTTCTTTTTGGTGGGCTTCGTGCCCTTCGTGGTAGAAATCCTTACACCCGAGCTAAGGGGAAGACAACTGGGGATGTCCCTGGCTCCCGGATTACGGTAAAATAGAGGCGGGGGTTTTCCCTTTTTATTTTTAAATCGAGCCAGGAGGAGGAAATGCCATGACCAGTCGAGCAGCAGTGGACGATTTTATCAGCCAGGAAGCTCTGGCGGTGGTCGGGGTCTCACGCGACCCGAAAAAGTTCGGCAGCGCAGTCTACGCGGACTTGAAAACCAAGGGCTATCGCGTCTATCCCGTAAACCCAAAGGCGGAGAGTATCGAAGGGGAACGCTGTTATCCCAACCTGAGCGCCCTGCCGGAAAAGGTCGGTGGAGTAATCATCGTCGTGCCGCCCCAAGAAACGATCAAAGTCGTGCAAGAGGCGAAACAAGCCGGCATCCGCCGGGTGTGGATGCAGCAAGGCGCCGAATTGCAAGAGGCGGTGCGCTTCTGCGAAGAAAACGGCATCCAGGCGGTGGCCGGGGAATGCATCTTCATGTTCGTGCGCCCGGCGGCTTTCTTCCACCGCATGCACGCCTGGGTGTGGGGCGTGATGGGCAAAGCGCCGGTTTAGACTGGCGCTCCCCCAACCAAGCGGGCGCGCAGGCGTAACGGCCATGTCGGATCCACGAGCCAGGATACGGGTCGGCACTTCCGGATGGACCTACGCGCATTGGAAGGGGCCTTTCTATCCTGAAGACCTGCCGAAGAGCCGCTGGCTGGAATTCTACGCCGGGAATTTCGAGACCGTAGAAATCAACGCTACCTTTTACGGCACCTTTAAAGATACGACCTACCAGAGCTGGCGCGCGCGTGCGCCGCAGGGCTTTCAATACGTCTTGAAGGCGCCCCGGCTGATCACCCATCGCAAGTACTTGCAGGACGTAACCGAAGACATCCGCCAGTTCACCCGCTCTGCCGGGCTGCTCGAAGAAAAATTAGGGGGCTTCTTATTGCAGATCGCGCCGGACATGCCTTACGATCCGGGCCGGCTGAAGACTGTTTTGCAAGCCTTCGAGGACGCCTCCCGGGTGGCAGTGGAATTCCGCCGCCAGGAATGGCTCAACGACGAAGTGCGCGGCCTGCTGGCAGAAAGCGGGGCGGCCTTTTGCAGCGTGGATTCGCCCCAAACGCGCCCCCTGGAGTGGGCCACTGGCAAGATGGCCTATCTGCGCCTGCACGGGCGCAAGCGCTGGCATGCGTACGACTACACCCAGGAGGAGCTGCGCGAAATAGCCGCCCTGGCGCGCAAGATGGCGGATTCCGGCGCGGAGAGCGTTTACGTTTTCTTCAACAACGACTTCGAGGGGCGCGCGCCCCGCAACGCCCGCGTCCTGACCGAGATGCTGCGGGAGGATGGAACTTAACGATCGAGGAGCGCGTCTATATTTGTAAAGAGAGGATGCGGCAACTCACCAAGAACGAGATTCTTGCCCAACGGCACGCAGGAGCGTCGTCGCCAGTCAAGAACACTGGCTCCTCAGAAGGACACTTCAAGGCAGTCAAGCAATGGGTTCTTATCCTGACCAACAAACCCTCAACCAGCTCGGCGCCCAGCCCGGGCGGAGAGACTCCACGCCCGGGCAAAACAGCCGCGCGCGAAACAGCCGCGCGCGAAACAACCGCGCGGAAATCGTGGCGCTGGCTTGCCTGGCAGCAGCCTTCCTCTTCCCCGCCCTGCTCCTCGCCGGCGCGTATGCTTATTTCCAGGTGTTCGGGCTGATCGCCCCCGGCGTGCGCGTGGGCCACGTTTCCCTGAGCGGCATGAGCGTCGCGCAGGCCGCCGAAACGCTGAACCAATCCTGGAACGACTCGCCCTCGCTGACAGTCAGCGACGGGAGCCGCACCTGGAGCTCCTCGCCGCTCTTCTTCGGCCTGTGGATGGACCCCGGCGCGACGGCCGAGGCAGCCTATGCGGTGGGGCGGGGTGCGGCCGGGCTGGGCGACCTGGCCGGGCTGGTATATAACCACGGCCAGGAGATCTCTCCGCAGGTGCGCTTCGACGCGCAAGCCGCCCAAAGCCAGCTCGAGCGCTGGGCGCCGCTGGTAGCGCTGGCGCCTCAAGACGCCAGCCTGCGCCTGGAGGGCGGCCAGGTGGTGACTGTTCCCGCCGCGCTGGGCTACAACCTGGACATCCACCAGACGCTGATCCGGTTGGCGAGCGACCCGGCCGGCATCCTGGCCAGCGGGAAATTGACCCTGGCGCTCACCCCGGTGGCCCCGCGCGTGACGGACGTTTCGGCCGCCGCGGCCCAGGCGCAGAGCCTGCTGGAGCGGCCCCTGAACGTGCTGGCCTACGACCCGATCACCGACGAGCGCATTCCGTGGAGCGTGCCGCGCGAGGTGGTGGCCACGTGGCTGCGGGTGACGCAAGCTCCCGATGGGGTCAGCCTGAGCCTGGACGAAAGCCAGGCCGCGCCTTATTTCGAACAGTGGGGCGCCACCCTGGGCCCCGCGCGCAGCATCCAATCCATCCCCGACGACGACGCCATCACGGCGGCCTGGCGCAGCGGACAGCCCGTGGTGCTCCTCCTGCGCCACGCGCCCACGGAGTACACCGTGCAGGCCGGGGATACGCTGCTCAAGATCGCCTGGAAGGCCGGCATGCCCCTGTGGCACATCACCGACGCCAACCCCGGCCTGAGCGAGAACAATCTCACCACCGGCCAGGTGCTCCAGATCCCCTCCAAGAACGACCTGCTGCCCCTGCCGGTGGTGGTCAACAAGCGCATCGTGATCAGCATCAGCCAGCAGCGCCTGCGCACCTATCAGGACGGGAGCTTGTTGAATGAGTACGTCATCAGCACGGGCATCGACAGCTCTCCCACCCAACCGGGCGTGTACCAGGTGCAGACCCACGACCCGAACGCTTACGCCCAATTGTGGGACCTGTACATGCCCAATTTCCTCGGCATCTACGAGGCGTGGCCCGGCTTCATGAACGGCATCCACGGCCTGCCCATGCTTTCCAGTGGACAGCGCCTGTGGGCCAACGTGCTGGGCCGCCCGGCCTCTTACGGCTGCATCATCCTGAGCCTGCAAGACGCCGAGACGGTGTATAACTGGGCAGAAAATGGGGTAGTGGTCGAAATCACCCCCTGATGGCCCGGAAAGCGGGGAAAGATGAAAATCTACGTGCCGGTGATGATCCAGGACGCGTTCGCCTCCGGCAGCGACGGACTGGACCTGACCGAGAATAACTCGATCGAGGAAGATTTCTTCCTGGACGGCCCGGTGACCCGCAAGGTGGCGGTGCTGGATTTCGACCCCCAATCGGGGGGCCTGCTGGCGGGCGTGCCTTTCGACCCGCCGGGCGCCGGCCACACCCACGGCTCTTACCACGCGGACCCGGCCCACATCTACACGGACGAATTCATGCAGGTGAACGTCTTCGGGACGGTGCTCTCCACCATCAAGATGTTCGAGGAGGACAGCAACCTGGGCCGCCCGCTGAATTGGGCCTTCGAAGCGCCGCAGCTCTTCATCATTCCCCGCGCCGGGGAATGGGAAAACGCCTATTACGAGCGCGAATCGCACAGCCTGCAATTCTTCTACTTTCCCTCGAATCTGGAGCCCGGCGCCACCGTCTACACCTGCCTGTCGCACGACATCATCACCCACGAGACCGGGCACGCCATCCTGGACGGGATCGACCGCGACCTGTACAACGCCATCACGCCCCAATCCATCGCGCTGCACGAGGCCATCGCCGACCTGACCGCGCTGGTGATGGCCTTCCGCATGCACAAGCTGGTCACCAAGGTGCTGGCCGATACACACGGCTCCATCGCCAATTCTTCGGCCTTCAGCTCCATCGCCGAAGAGTTCGGGGTAGAGCGCAGCGGCCAGGTACGCACGGGCTATCTACGCTCGCTGGTCAACCACAAGGGCCTTAACCCGCAAGACGCCAGCCTGGACGAGCAGGGCAGCCCCAATTACGTCAGCACCAGCGAGCCGCACGAGCTCAGCCAGGTGTTGAGCGGGGCGCTCTACGTGGTCATGCAACAGCTCTTCGAGGACCGCAAGCCGTATTCCAAGACCCCCGAACAGGCGCTATGGATCGCCGCCGAGCAATTCAAGCGCATGATCTTCCGCGCTCTGGATTACCTGCCGCCGGGCGAGGTGTCCTTCGCGGATTACGGGCGCGCTATCATCGCCTCAGACGAGGCCTCCCACCCCGACGCCGCCAGGGGGCGCCGCTATCTGCGCGAAGAATTTCTCCGCCGCGCCATCGTGAGCCAGCCCGGCGACCTGGATGTGCACACCGATTTCGAATTTGCGCCCCTGCGAAACACCAACCTGGAGACGCTGGTCAGCAGCGACTGGGCGGCCTACGAATTCGCCAACCGCTACCGGGAGCTTCTGCACATCCCACACGGGGCAAATATCTACGTGCGCCCCCGGCAGGACGTGACCAAGCTGTATTACCACCGCGGAGGCCGGCGGACGAAGGTGCGCGAATGCATCTTCAAGGTCTCGTGGGACCAAGTCGAGGACAACCCGCCGGGCAGCGGCTTCCCCGCCCAGCGCCAGATCACGGTGGGCACCACCCTGGCCATCGATTGGGAGACCCACCGGGTGCGCGCCCTGCTGACCTCCGAGTTTGCTCCCCAAAAGAAGAGCCGCGACGACATCCTTGCCCTGTTGATGGAAAACAACCTGATCAAAATCGTCACCGACCCCACGCAGGCGGCCTTCCCAGGCTCGCGGGCTGCCGTGCGCGCCGAGGTGATGCAGGGCCAGGGCCTGATGCGCGTGCGCGGCTCGGCTCGCTTGCTGCACATCATCGGGGAGGGATGAGATGGACACACTGACCGTGAGACTCTACAACGTGCGCTTCGGAGACGCCATCCTGGTCTCGGTGCCGGACCGCGCGCCGGCCGGCGAGACCACCCTGCGCCACATCCTCATCGACTTCGGCAACGTGCTGAGCGATAAGTCCGGAGGCGGGGGTGGAGCGGACGCCGTGTTCGAGCCGGCCATCGACGACATCCTGCGCGTGCTCGACGGAGCCCCCCTGGATCTGTACGTGATGACCCACGAGCACATGGATCACGTGCAGGGCCTGCTGTACGCCCACGAGCGCCTGGGAAAAGATCTCGCCGTACAGTACGCCTGGCTGACGGCCTCCGCCGCCGAGGACTACTACCAGACGCACGAGAAAGCCCGCGAAAAGAAGCTCAAGGCGCTGGCCGATTACGACGCCGTGCAGCGTTTCTGGCTGGATTCGGCAGGAAAGGAGGCAAGTGCGGAGGAAGACCTGGTCGCTTTCAACAGCCTGCTCTTGAACAACGATCCACAACAAACCTCCAAGTGCGTGGATTTCCTGCGCCACCTGACGCCCCATACCAGCTACGTGTCTCGCGGCTACGATTTGACGGGCAAACACCCCTTCCAGGAAGCGCGCTTTGAGATCTGGGCTCCCGAAGAGGACACCAGCGAATATTACGGCGCCTGGCACCCCCTGGCCCTGGGGAGCGCGCCGGGGGGCGCGCCGGCGCAAGGTGGGGCCGCCGCTCCCCAGGAAAAACCACCCCTGCCCCTGGCCGGCGTGGACGCGGGCGCCTTCTATAACCTGGTGGCCTTGCGCCGCCAGGGCTACGCGGACACGCTGCTGTCCATCGATAAGGCCGCCAACAACACCAGCGTGGTCTTCAGCCTGGAATGGCGCGGCTGGCGCCTGCTCTTCCCCGGCGACGCCGAACAGCGTAGCTGGAAGACCATGCAGCGCGAGAAAGCGCTCAAGCCGGTACACTTCCTGAAGGTGGCCCACCACAGCAGCCGCACCGGCACCCCTCCGGACGAGCTGTTGGAAGAGATCCTGCCGCTCCAGCCGGGGGATGCGCGGCCGCGCAGCGCGGCCTCCTCGACCTGCACGGGGCCTTACGACGGCGTGCCGGACACGCTCACCGAGGAGCGCCTCCAGCAGCGCTGC
Organism: uncultured Chloroflexia bacterium; assembly: GCA_963702935.1. Lineage (GTDB taxonomy): Bacteria > Chloroflexota > Anaerolineae > Anaerolineales > Anaerolineaceae > DAOTWA01. The sequence continues at coordinate 2,738,360 of OY969772.1, read as the reverse complement.
CAGCTAGCCACTATCGGCAAGGCCGGGGATGGACCGGTGCTGGCGCTGGAATTCCCGGACGATCAGGGCTGACCCTGGGTCAGGAAGCGCGCCAGGTCGCGCCCTACCGGACGCGCGTACAGGAAGATGGAGGTGTGGCCGCAGGGATACCAGCGCAAGGCCGGCTCCCCCCAGGCGCGCCATAGCGCCCGGGTGTTCTCGGGCCTGACGGCCGGGTCGTGCTCGGCGGCCGCCAAAAAGATGCGTTCCGGCGGCAGCAGCGGCCGCCAGTTTCCGGGGTCGAGCAAGGCCCAATCTTGCTCCAGCTCGGCCGGGGTGATTCCCCCCTGAAGCAGGTCGCGCCGGGTATAACGCAGCGAATAATCCTCCCAGACCAGCTTCGAGAAACTGGCGCCGCCCAAGATCGGCACCAGCCCCGCCAGGCGGCTCTCGACCGTGGCGATCATGGCCGCCACGTAAGCGCCCAGGCTGATGCCGGCCAGGTAGACAGGCACGTGGTAGCGCGCATCGATCCAGGCCACCAGGGCGCGTGTATCCAACACGGCCTGTTGGAAGGCCAGCAGCGTGCGCCCGATGTCCGCGCTGATCGAATACTCCCCATCGAAGGTGCCCTGCGGCTTGCGGCGGATGTGATAAGGCAGCGCCGGATAATAGATGTCGAAGCCTGCCCTGGCCGACGGGCCGCAAAACCACTCTTGCGGGCCGAGATCGACCGTTTTGTGGCCGTGCAAGAGGATCAGCGCGCCGCGCGAGGAACCTTCCGGGCGCAGGTTGGCCAATCCGCTGACCAGGTTGTTGCTGGCATACGGAGAGACGAGCGGGCTGGGATACTCGAAGGTCGCGCGCCGGCTGCCGTCCCGGCGGGAGGTTTGCGAGGTGAAAACCACCTCGGGGGGTGGCGCGGGCAAAGCGTAAAAAGATTGCGGATCGCACAGCCCCTGCGGAAATTCCCCCGCATCGAGCGGCCTGAACTGGTCGGGCATCTTGCCCTCCTGTAAGACGCCCACCCAGAATTCAAGGAACTTCTCGAGGTTGTGTGAAAAGAAGCGATTCATGCCCGGCTCCCCAAAGGATATCCATCCATTGTATCTTAATTTCAAAGCCGGGCAGAATTCCCAAAGGGATCATCGAATTTTAAGAAAGGCGCAGTAAAATAGGGACGTTATCTCACTAAAAAGGCTGTATGATATACCAAGATGAACGTTGAAAAGAAAAAATGGGTTCCCACCCCCCTTACCGGTGTGGCCATCCCCAGCCTGCTTACCGCGCCCCTTTTCTTGCTCGGATTGGCCAGCCTGTTGAGCATCGGGGTATACGCCCTGATCTTCATGCGAGCGGCGCCCCTGCTCTCCCTCTTCAACCGGCCCCTGCTCGACCTCAGAGTCCTCTCTCAAGGCAGCACCAGCATTCGCATGGACCTGGTGCTCGGCTATGTGGCCCTGGCCGCGTTGTACGCGGCGGGAGGATGGGCCGCGCGCCGCGCCAACGGGCGGCTCGCCTGGGGCATCGTCCTGGGAGGAGCGCTGGTCGCCGGCGCTTTCCTGCTGCTGCAATATCCTTACGACGCCGCCGACATCTTCGACAACATCATGCACGGGCGCATCCTGGGTATGTACGCGGCCAACCCCTTCTTCCAGGTAGGCTCCAACTTCAAAGCGGATCCCTTTTACCCCTACATGGCCTGGCCTTCCAGCCCTTCGGCCTACGGCCCCTTATGGGAGCTGATGGCTGGCGGCCTGGCCCGGCTGACCGGCAACAGCATCCTGGTCAACACCCTGGCCTTCAAGCTGCTGCCGGGGGCCTTCCTGGCCGGGAGCGTGGCCCTGGTGGCCCTGCTGCTACACGACGTGGCCCCCGAGCGGGCGCTGAGCGGCGTATGGCTGCTGGCCTGGAACCCGCTGGTGCTGGTCGAGACCCTGGGAGACGGGCACAACGACGCCGCTATGGTCTTCTTCATCCTGGCGGCAGTCCTGGCGCTGGCGCGCAAGCGCTACGTTTGGGCGGTGCTGGCCATCGTCGCCGGGGGGCTGGTCAAATTCATCCCCGTGCTGCTGCTGCCGGCGGTGATGTGGATCGCCTTGCGAGACCTGCCAGGCCGGCGGCCACGCGCGCGTTTCTTGCTGCTGGCCGGGGCCGGCGGGCTGTTGCTGGTGGCGGCTCTCTACGCGCCCTTCTGGAAAGGATTCTCCACGCTGGGAATCAACCGCCACACCAGCATGTTTACCTCCTCGCTGCCGTCCATGATCTACTACACGGTGCTGCCCCAGTTGGGGGCGCAGACCGCCGGCAAAGTCGTCAGCCTGAGCGCGGCCGGGTTGACGGCCGTTTTTGCCTTGTGGATGGCCTTCCGCTACGGGAAGCAGCGCGGGCCGGACGCAGAAGCGCCCTGGCTGCGCTTTACCCGCGCATCCATCGGGATTCTGCTGTTCTACCTGCTGGTGACCTGCCCCTGGTTCCAGCACTGGTACGCGGTCTGGCCGGTCGGCCTGGCCGTCCTGCTGCCGGATAGAGCGCTGATGGGCCTCATCCTGGGGATCAGCTTCCTGGTGCTGGCCAAGCCCATGATCCTGGCGCCGCCCCTGCTGTGGACGCGCCCGTTGCCGCCGGTAAGCTGGCGCGAGCTGCGCCTGTCGTCAGGCCTGATGGTCCTGCCCTGGCTGGGGTCGGCCGCCTTGCTCTTGAGGAGGAAATGGATTTGAGCGAAAAGCGTATCCTCCCCGGCGTAGGAGAAGAGATGCTGCAGCGCGAGGGATTGTCTCCCCAGCCGCAGCCCTGGGAAGACGGCCTGCGCGCCGATGCGGCTGCCGGCGCCTTCGAATGGTGGTACTTCGACGCCGCCTTCGAGGACGGCTCGACGGCCGTGATCGTGTTCATGACCAAGCCCCTGCTGGAACGCAAAGGTCCCCTGGCGCCGGCAGTGACCCTCACCATCACCCCGCCGGGAGGTGAAAAGCTGAGCGTCCTGCAAAGCTATCCGGCGAGCGAATTTTCAGCCTCCCGCCAGAGCTGCGACGTGCGCATTGGGAACAACCGCGCTTGCGGGGACTTGCAGCGCTACGAGCTGCACGCCTCCGCCGGGGGCCTGGAGGCCGATCTGGTCTTCAGCGGCCTGGTGCCTGCCTGGCGGCCGGGGGCGGGCAAGAATTACTTCAGCCAGGATTTGCAACGCTATTTCGCCTGGCTGCCGGCAATCCCGTATGGCTCGGCGGAAGGGGTGTTGACCTACCAGGGGAAAACCGTCCACGTGCGCGGCAGCGGCTATCACGACCACAACTGGGGCAACGTCGATTTGAACGCGGTCATGTCGCACTGGTATTGGGGACGCGCCCACCTGGGAGATTTCACGACCATCTTCGTCGAGCAGGTGGCCCGCCCGGATTACGGCCAGGTGAAGATGCCGGTCTTCCTGCTGGCGCACCAGGAGCGCATCTTGACGGGGGACGGCGCTCCCCTGACCCTCAAAACGCAAGACTTCCAGCCCCACCCGGGAGGCCGCGCCTACCCCATGCAGCTCGATTTCCACTGGGAGACGGGCGAAGGCTGCGTGCACCTGGCCCTGCGCCAGCCCGAGATCATCGAAGCCGCCAGCCTGCTGGGGACGCTGCCGCCCTGGAAGCGGGCCGTCGCGCGCTTGCTGGCCAATCCCTACTACTTCCGCTTCCGCGCCGACCTGGAGCTGAGCGTAGAGCTGGCCGGCTTCCAACAAACCCTCAACGGCCCGGCTATCTACGAGCTGATGCTGTTGCGCTAGGGGGGAATGCGATGCAGCGCTGTGAATGGGCCCGCTCGGAGCTGGCCGTGGCTTACCATGACGAAGAATGGGGCGCGCCGCAGCACGACGAGCGGACGCTGTTTGAGTTCCTGATCCTGGAAGGGGCGCAGGCCGGCCTGAGCTGGGAGACCGTGCTGAGGAAGCGCGCCGCCTACCGGGCGGCCTTCGACGGCTTCGACCCGCGCCTGGTGGCCGCTTACGGGCCGGAAAAGGTGGACTCTCTGCTGGCCAACCCCGGCATCATCCGCAACCGGCGCAAGATCGCTTCCGCCATCCAGAACGCCCGCGCCTTCCTGGCCGTGCAGGCGGAGCTGGGCAGCTTCGACGCCTTCTTGTGGGGATTCGTGGACGGGCGCCCCACCCAAAACGGGTGGCGCAGCCTGGCCGAGATCCCCGTGCGCACGCCGGTCTCGGACGCGCTCAGCCGGGAGCTGGCCCGGCGCGGCTTCAATTTCGTCGGCTCGACCATCTGCTACGCCCTGATGCAGGCGGTGGGGCTGGTCAACGACCACGTCACGGCTTGTTTCCGCTATAAAGAGTTAAGCAACGTAAGTTCGGGATAATTTGAAACGTGTCACTCTGAGGGAGCGGAGCGACCGAAGAGTCTCGTTCTAAGCTAAAAACGGGATGTTTCGCCGCCTCTCGGCGGCTCAACATGACACTTTCCTTGATTAACACCGTCATTCCGAATTGGCGTTAAACGGGGGACGAGTCTAGCCTGGCCGTGGGCAGGAACTGCGGCGGCCGGCGCGCCTGGGAAGCCCCCTCGAAAGCGTAGGCCAGGCGGATCAGGCGCGCTTCCTGCCAGGCGCCGCCGATGAAGGTGAGACCCACCGGCAAGCCGCAAACCTCTCCCGCCGGGACGCTAATGCAGGGATAGCCGGCCACGGCCGCCGAAGAAGAACCGCCGGATTTGGGGCTGTCTCCGTTGACCCAATCCACCAGCCAGGCCGGCGGCCCGGAGGGATGCACGATGGCGTCCAGGTGGTGTTTCTCCAGGAGGGCGTCGATGCCCTCCGCGCGGAGTCAGGCGGCGGCAGCGCGCCAGCGCGTTCTGATACTCTCTGGCGGTCAGGTCGCCCTTGGCCTGGGCCGCCGTCATGCGCTCCTGGCCGAAATAGGGCATGACCGTGGCGCGATGCTCCTGGTTGAAAGCGATGATCTCCGCCATGGAGTGCACCGCCGCGCCCGGCTCGAGGTCGGCCAGGTAGGCGTTCAGCCCGGCCTTGAACTCGTACAAGAGCACCAGCAGCTCGGCCTTTTCGAATTTACCTTCGTTATCGAGATTAGCGGGATCGACGATCTCGGCTCCCTGGGCCCGCATGAGCGCCAGGCAATCTTCCATAATGCGCGCCACCTGCGGATCGTCCCCGAAGCAATTGCGCGCCACGCCGATGCGCGCGCCCTTCAGCCCCTGCGGGTCGAGGAAGGCCGTGTAATCGGCCAGGGCTTTTCCCTGGCCGGCCGCAGTGGCCGGGTCGCGCGGGTCGACGCCGGTCATGGCGCCCAGCAGGAGGGCGGCGTCCGCGACCGTGCGCGCCATAGGCCCGGCGGTATCCTGGCTGTGCGAGATGGGAATGACCCCCGCACGGCTGACCAGGCCCACGGTGGGCTTGATGCCCACCACGCCGTTGATGTGCGCCGGGCAAATGATCGAGCCGTCCGTCTCCGTGCCCACGGCGGCGGCGCACAGGTTGGCGGCCACGGCCACGCCCGATCCGGAGCTGGAGCCGCAGGGAGTGCGGTCCAGGGCGTAAGGATTGCGGGTCTGCCCGCCGCGGCTGGACCAGCCGCTGGACGAGCGCGTGGAGCGGAAATTGGCCCACTCCGAGAGGTTGGTCTTGCCCAGCAGCACCGCGCCGGCCGCGCGCAGGCGCTCGACCAGGAAGGCGTCGCGCCGGGGGACGCTGCCCTGTAAGGCCAGCGACCCGGAAGTGGTGGCCAGGCGGTCGCGGCTGGCGATGTTGTCCTTGATCAGGATGGGGATACCGTGCAGGGGACCGCGCACGCGCCCGGCCTGCCGCTCGGCGTCCAGGGCGTCGGCGATCTCCAGGGCATCCGGGTTCAGTTCCAGGACGGCATTCAGCCGGGGGCCCTCCCGGTCGACCTGCCGGATGCGTTCCAGGTACATCTCCGTGAGGCGCCGGGCGGTAAGCTCCCCGGAGCGCAGCCTGGCTTGCAGATCAAGGATGCTCCATTCTTCCACGACGACCTCCTGAGGCCTGGGAATTCTCTGTCGGCTTGCACTCGACAGTCGTTTCCTATTTTACCCCCTTGCTGCAGGAAGCCGGGCTGCAAGGTGAAGGAATATATCCCGCTATCCCAGGCTCAATGAAAGAAATGCTCGTATTGGATCACTTCCCCGGGAGATACGACGACAAAGTCATCATCCCAGGGGCCAAAAATCAGCTTTTGGATCAGGGAATCCGATCCGGGGATTTCTTCGTAGCGCAGGTGAAAACGCCCGGCGGTGTGGCGAGCGTATTCCCAGTAACGTTCTAATTCATACTGCCCGGTATTGATCAGCGCCAGGCGCTTGTAGTTGGCCAGCATGAGCTGGTATAGGCGCTCGGCCTGCTGCTGGCCAAAACGCTGCGCCATGCGGTCGTACTCGGAGAAGGGGGTGTCGCCGACCTCGATCCAGCCCTTGGTCAGATAATACGTCCCCGGCTCCTGTTTGGCCTGCTTGAGATAGGCCGAGCGCGAGCCCAGGAAGATGGCGATGCAGTCGTCCACGCGGGGCACCACCAGGGTGCAGCCGGTGGCGCGGATGCCGATCACGGCCTGCGAGCACAATCCGTAGCCCAGGAGGATCGTCTCGTACTGTCCGCCGACGGCATCGATGGCTTCCTGTAAGGTACGGCGCAGCTTATCGGGGTTGACGTGCAGGCCAAAATCGAAGACCTGATGCTGCATCCCCTGGGGCAGGTGGGGCAGCATCTCCTCGATGACGGTGGCGCAGGCCATAACCAATGTTCGGGTTGTATCCATCAGGCTTTTGCGGCGGTCCGATCTTGCCCGAACGGAAGGCCTGGGTGTAGTTGCGGCAAAAGCGATCTCGGCCCAGCACCAGCTCGGTGGCATACAGCAGGTTGGTCAATCCCCGGTCCAGCGGGTCGATGATGGCCGCGTCCAGCCCGGCGGCCAGGGCCTGGGCCAGGAAAGCCTGGTTGATCAGGCTGCGCTCGGGCAGGCCAAAGGACACATTGCTCAAGCCACAGCAGAAATGCACCGCCGGGGTCACCGCGTGGATGGAACGCATGGTCTCCAGCGCGATCAGCGCCCCTTCCGTGCGGGTGCTCAGCGCCATCGCCAGCGGGTCGACGTAGATACGCTCATCCGCCACCCCCGCCTGGCGAGTGTATTCCAGGATGCGCTGGCCGATGGCCAGGCGCCGCTCGACGTCCGCCGGGATGCCCTGATCGTCCAGCAGCAGGGCGATCACCGGGCAGCCGCGCTCGGCCACCAGGGGCAGCACCCCTTCCAGCCGTTTGGCCTCCCCGCTGATCGAGTTGATCAGGGGGGTGCGCTTCACCGCAGCCATTCCCGCCCTCAACGCGATGGGGTTGGCGCTATCCAGGCATAGCGGGATGTCGACCACGGCTTGCACACAATCGATCAGCCAGGCCAGGTCGGCAGGCTCGCTGCTGGAAGCGGTGCCGGCGTTGACGTCCAGATAATCCGCCCCGGCGTTCACCTGGCGCTGCGCCAGGCTCTGGATGAAGGCAACGTCGCGGGCCGCGATGGCCGCGGCGGTCTTCTTCAGCGTACCGTTGATTTTTTCTCCGATGACCAGCACGTTATCTCCTCCAAAAGAATGTCGAGAAGAGAGCGCGCAAAGAAAGCGCGCAAACGTGCCTTCCAGGCGTGCTCTCTTCTCGCACGGGTTTCGAGCCGGTCAGGCAGTCGCCTTCCCGTACTCGTGTGTGGCGGCGATGAGAGCCTCCATATTCTCCGGCCTGGCGTTGATCGGCGCGTCGCAGCCCGGGCACAGGATCAGCCCGGTGCCTTCGAAGGCCTCGATCTCCTGGCGCACATAATCATACACGTCGTCCGGGGTGCCGGTGACCAGCAAAGCCGCCGGGACGTCCCCCATCATCGCCATGCGGTCTCCTACCAGCTTCTTGAATTTACGCGTATCGGTCATGCCGTCCGGGTTCAAAATGCACTTCTTAGCAGGCAGCTCTTGCAGGCGCCCCACATCGCGCGTCCAGTCCTGATCCCAATGGAAGACCGGCGTATATCCCTTGGCGATCTCCGCCTCGGCCAATTTCAGGTAGTAGGGCCAGACGAAGCGATCCCACAGCTTGGGGGAGATGAGCGCGCTGGCCGACCGCCATCCGCCCAGCCAGGTGCCGGCGATGGTGCCCGGAATGACGGGAGCCGCCTGAATCTGGGCCAGGAGCTCCTCCAGGATCACGTCCATGACCGCCTGGACCTTATCGGGGGTGCGGTACAGGTCGAAGAAGAATTTGGTCATCGAGCGCCCACCGCACAGATACTCGAAGGGGATGCTCACTATCACGGGAGCATCGCACACGTTCACGTAGCCGTGCTCGCGATAGAGCTGCCCGATGCGGGCGGCGTTGGCGCCCATCCAACCCAGGGCGGAGTACAACTCATTGGGATCGACAACGCGCGGGAAGTAGCTCTGGAGGAAGTTTCCCCAGCCATCCTTGAGGATCGTATCGTAGTCGTCGGTGGTCATCACTTCGGCTTCCCGGACCTGCCACAGGCTATCGGGAGGCAATTCCCTGCCGGGCTCGGCGATGTGAGACAGCCATAGAGTGGTGAGCTGAGGCGCGATGCGCCCGCCCCCGGCCATATTGCAGCCGTCCAGATCCCCCAGGCGATCCATGGTAGCCAGATTCGCCTGTAAGGAGGCCTCGGGGTCGGCGCAGAATTCGGCGATCGACATGCCCGTATAGCGGGGGGCGAAGGCGACACCTATGTAGACGACCGGCACCTGGTCCACCGGCTCCAGGTTGATGGCCTTCTTGATGCGGGCAAATCTTTCTTGATACAAAGCCTCATTATCCACGTTCCACCTCCTAGATCCACTGGTTGGCGAAACTAACGGCCGCCTGGGCGTCGCTTCCCAGGGCATCCGCTCCCACGTACTCGCGCACCTTCTCGGTCAGCGAGCCGCCCCCCACCATCACCTTCACCTGCGAGCGCAAGCCGGCCGCTTCCAGGGCCGCCACGGTCTCCTTCATCGAGTTGAACGAGAGCGTGATCAGGCCAGACAGCCCCACTACTTTGGCTCCGCTGTCCTTCACCGCCTGGATGAACTTCTCCACCGGCACGTCCACCCCCAGGTCGATGACTTCAAACCCGCCGGCTCGCAACATGCCCACCACCAGATCCTTGCCGATGTCGTGGATATCGCCCTTGACCGTGCCCACCACCACCTTGCCCTTGGTGGCCCCGTCACCGCTGGCGAAGTGAGGCGCCAGCAAAGCATTGGCCTGCTTGAACATTTCCCCGGCCATGATCAGCTCGGAGACGTAGTACTCGCCGGCTTCGTAGCGCTTGCCGACCTCGGCCATCCCGTCCCGGCAATCGGTCAGGATGGCTTGCGGATCGGTTCCGGCGGCCAGGCGCTCCTGAACGAGCTGGAGAACCTGGGCTTCGCTCAGCTCCGAGATTGCGGTGATCAACGCGTCACTCATATTTATCCTCCACGGTTGAACGTTAGAAAGAAAACGATTGACACAAGATCAGGCCGCCCGTGGGCGGCCTGATCTATGACAGTCTAGAAACACTTTGTGATGCGGAGAATAGCTCTTGCCGGTGTCGATCATGGCCTTGACGTTCTCCGGTTTGGCATCGATTGGGCAGTCGCAGCCGGTGCTGAGGATAAAGCCGCCGTCTTCTCCCACCACGTCGATCAGCTTTTTCACATAAGCGGTCACTTCCTCGGGGGTGCCCAGCTTGAGCAGGCTGGCCTGGACGTCTCCCATCAAGCACATGTGGCCCTTAAGGATCTGCTTGGCCTTGAAGATGTCCGTGGTGCCATCCAATTCAAGGATCACCTGCGCCTTGGGAAGCTCCAGGAAGCGCTCGAGATAACGGTCCCAGCTCGAATCGAAATGCAACATGGGGGTGATGCCCGCCTCGAGCAACTGATTGACCGCGCTTTTGATGTATTTCCAGAAGAACCGGTCGAAGTTGGGCGGCGAGAGGAACGGCGCGCGGGTGGCGCCCAGGAAGGCCACCCGGGTGCCCCATTGGGTGGCTTTCTTGAGACCCTGGAAGGTCTCGATGGACATGGGCACCGTCTCGGCCAGGATGCAATCCAGGGTGGCTTCTAACACGTCCGGCCGACGGTAAACATCGGCGATGGTTTCCTTCAAAGAGCGGGTGAATGAGACGGATTCAAAGGGAGGCTGCGGCCCCAGGCCGGCGAATACGGAGACCCCTTTCGATTCCCATATCTGGGTATCCTTCACGCTCTGCGCTCCCATTTCGATGAGGCGAGGGATGAACTGGTGGGGTGGGCAGGGGGCGCCGACACGCGGATAGGCGTAGGCCAGATAGGCGTTCCATCCATTCTTCTGGATGAAGTCGTGATCCTCGACCTTCATGATCTCTTTTTCGTCCAACTGCCACAGGTCATCCTCACCCAGCTCGTATCCGGGCAGCTTCGAAGCCATCGCGAAGGTACCCCAACCGACATCGGAGACCATTCCACCGGGGAAGAAAGTGGCGTCCCACCCGCCCAGGTCTTCATAAGCCTTGATCATCACGTCGCGGGCCAGGTCAAGATCCTTGACGACACTGGCTAACTTCAACGCCTTGAAGGCGTGGGGAGACAATGTCCATCATGGGGATGACGGGCGCGCGGTCCACCGGCTGGAGGGTAATCGCGGCATCGATGCGTTCACGCGGATTTCATTTCGTCCATTTTTGTACCCTCCTTATAGCCACTGGTTGGCGAAACTAACGGCCGCCTGGGCGTCGCTTCCCAGGGCATCCGCTCCCACGTACTCGCGCACCTTCTCGGTCAGCGAGCCGCCCCCCACCATCACCTTCACCTGCGAGCGCAACCCCGCCGCTTCCAGCGCCGCCACGGTCTCCTTCATCGAGTTCGAACGAGAGCGTGATCAGGCCGGATAGCCCCACTACTTTGGCTCCGCTGTCCTTCACCGCCTGGATGAACTTCTCCACCGGCACGTCCACCCCCAGGTCGATGACTTCAAACCCGCCGGCTCGCAACATGCCCACCACCAGATCCTTGCCGATGTCGTGGATGTCGCCCTTGACCGTGCCCACCACCACCTTGCCCTTGGTGGCCCCGTCGCCGCTGGCGAAGTGGGGAGCCAGCAAAGCATTGGCCTGCTTGAACATTTCCCCGGCCATGATCAGCTCGGAGACGTAGTACTCGCCGGCTTCGTAGCGCTTGCCGACCTCGGCCATCCCGTCCCGGCAATTGGTCAGGATGGCTTGCGGATCGGTTCCGGCGGCCAGGCGCTCCTGAACGAGCTGGAGAACCTGGGCTTCGTTCAGCTCCGAGATTGCAGTTATCAACGCGTCACTCATGTTTATCCTCCGGATGAAAAGAACCAGGATGCGAATGTGGGCCAGTTGGCGGTCGTGGCCTCAGCTCTGTCGCCTCGATCTTCACCTCCCCTTTCCACCTTTCTGCCAGGTGGAGAGCAGTCTCGCTTGTCAAGCGTTCGATCCAATCATATTCCAATCCATACACGATCACATTGAGGGAAAGCGTCAGCTCCGTGCAGCCGGGAGGCACACTCCCTTTTACCTGGGCCGGCAGCCTCTGGCTGACCACGCTGACCTGAACGTACCCATTCTGGGGGAAAAGCGCCAGGGCTTTGATGTGCCCGATGACGCAGGGCTGGTTCTCAGCGCAGCGCCGGGCCAGCGTTTCCAAATATTCCGCCAGGAATCCCTCCCAACGGCCATCGGCGCCCGGCAAGCGCCAATGCTGGGAAACCGCGTAAGGCTCCAGGGTCAGCTCAACCATGGCAGGAGCGCCGAAACCAGGTCAGAGGGCAATGCTTGCAGGCCAGAATCAAACAGGAGGGCCTGGGGATTGATTTCTCGAGCGATCTGGTGGGCAAAGGCGATCTCTTCGGGAGAGGCCAGGTCGCACTTGGAGACCAGGATCAGGTGCGCCTGCTGGACGTGGGCGGCGATCAGCGGGGTCATCACCTCGTACAAAATTTGCAAGCGTAACGCATCCAGAATAGAGAGGGTGCGCACGCTCTCCAGCGGCGTTCCCCGGTAATAAGGCAGAGCCTTCAGCACGCCGGAAGGATCGGCGGCTCCGGAAGGCTCGACGAGCACCAGGTCGGGGTGGTAATCCGCGTCCAATTTTTGCAGGGTGGTTACCAGATCACCGGTGAGGGTGCAGCAGATACAGCCGCCCAGCAATTCCCACACGTTGAGGTCGAGCTGGCGCATGAGCTGGTTGTCGATGCCGATCTCGCCGATCTCGTTGAGCAGGATGGCAACCCGCTGCCCACGCGCGGTAGCCGCTTTGGCCAGCCGGGTCACCAGGGTAGTTTTGCCGGAGCCCAAAAACCCGGTAATTAAGAGCAGATGCACGCTACGCTCCCTCCCCAGGAACTAAGAGGTTTTTTTACTTTTCTTCGGTTACCGTTAATGGAAGATTACCACAGGAAAGGCACAAAGTACCATAGGGAAGTATACGGCAGGAATAGGGTTTTGTCAAGCTCCATTGTGTAACTTCGTTGCATTTTTGAGGGAGGTTTGTTACAATATTTCTAACATCCAGCTATGAGCACGCTCACTTTGTCTAAAGGCGGAAGCGCCGCACCCTTTCCCATGCAGATCCAGCGGGATTTGGACCAACCCGTTTATACCCAGTTGGCCGATATTTTGCGCCAGCAAATCCTGTCCGGCATCTTTCAACCCGGGCAAAAGCTCCCGTCTGAAGCCATGCTGGTAGACACCTACACCGTCAGTCCCATGACGGTGCGGCGGGCGATCAATTTACTGGCTGCCCAAGGCATCATCTCGACCGCCCACGGGCGGGGGACTTTCGTCAAGGAAGTGCAGTTAGCCAACGCCGCTTTTTATTTGCAAGATTTGAAGGAGCTCTTCAACGACGATGGCACCACGGTCGTCAAGCTCATCGAGGCGCGCTTCCTTCCGGCGGACGAGCGCATTTCGCGCAAATTGCAGATCAAGCCCGGCAGTCGCGCCATCTACATCCGGCGATTGCTGACGGTGGAGGATCAACCCGCTTTCTACCATCGCGGTTATCTGATCTACGACCCAACCCGTCCGGTGGTCGAATTGGAGTTCCAGGTGACGGACCTAAGAGGGTTGTTCCGCGGATCGGGCAATCCTCTGATCAAAAGCGGCGAGTTATCCCTGGAAGCCACGGTGCTCAACGAAGAAGAAGCGGGAATCTTGCAGGTGCCCTTGCACGCGCCGGGGATGGTGTTGGAACATACCTTTTACGATTTCAGAGACAAGCCGATCAGTTGGGGTTGGTTTGTATGCACCAATCAGCACCTGCGTCTATTTACGCGCATAGGATTCGAGCAAACTTATGGGACGCGCGATGAACGCACCCGATAAGCGCAGCTTCCTGATCCAGGGCCTGGTCGATCTGGAAGAGGCTGCCGTCCTCAGCCAGGTTCAGGAATGGCTGGCCGCCGGAGGGGATCCCTTGCAGATCCTGGAAGATGCCCAGGAAGGCATGCGCCTGGTAGGGAGGCAGTACGAAGCGGGAAAATATTATCTGGCCGGGCTGATGATGGCCGGGGAGATCTTCCGCGAGATCATGGAGATGGTAGAACCCATCCTGGTGCAGCGCCTGAGCGGGAACGAAAACGGGCACATCTTAATGGGCACCGTGCAGGGCGACATCCACGATATTGGCAAGAACATCTTCAGCACCGTGCTGCGTTGCCACGGCTTCACCGTCACCGACCTTGGCGTGGACATTCCCCCGGCGCAATTCAAAGAAGCGGCGGTGCAGATACGGCCGGATATCATCGGATTGTACGGGCTGCTGACCACCTCCTTTGAAGTGATGAAGTCGGCTGTGAGGCAGCTCAGGCAGGCCAGCGACTCTCAGGTGGCCCACCTGCCGGTGATCATCGGCGGGGGGTTAGTCAACGCCGTGGTGTGCGCCTACGTTGGAGCAGACTATTGGGCCACCGACGCCGTAGTAGGCGTCCAATTGTGCAAACAAATCCTGGCGAAAAGCAAAGAAGCGGGAACGCTCTAGGGAACGTTCCCTATCGAACCGGGCCGCTCATGATCGAAATTTCTCCATCGCTCTCCATTAACGAGAACGAAATTCAGCTTGATTTCGTCCGTTCCTCGGGTCCGGGCGGCCAGAACGTCAACAAGGTCGCCACGGCGGCCCAACTGCGCTTCGACGTGCGCAATTCGCCTTCCTTGCCGCCGGAAGTGAAAGAACGCCTGACCCGGCTGGCCGGCAGCCGCATGACCGAGGACGGCATCCTGATCATCGAAGCCAAACGATACCGCACGCAAGAACAAAACCGGGCGGACGGCGTGCAACGCCTGGTGGTATTGATCCAAAGGGCGCTGACGCCGCCCAAGGCGCGCAGGCCCACCCGCCCCAGCCTCAGCGCCAAAGCCGCCCGCGTGGGCGACAAGAAGAAACGCGGCCAGGTCAAGCGCACCCGGCGCTTCGTCCCGGAGGAGTGGGAGTAATGAATAAGCCTATGACGAACGCTGAATTAGCCGCTACTTTTACCCTGATCGCCGACCTGCTGGAGATCAAGGGCGAGGTGATCTACAAGATTCTGGCCTACCGCAAGGCCGCCGACAGCCTGAATAATCTGGGCCGCGACGTCAACGAGGCGTGGCGCGCCGGCGAGCTCACCGAGATCCCCGGCGTGGGCAAGGCCATCGCCGAGAAGATCGACGAGCTGCTCACTACCGGCCAGCTCGGCTTCCTGGAGAAGCTCGAGGCCGAGGTGCCGGCCAGCCTGGTGGAGCTGCTCAAAGTGCCCGACGTGGGCCCCAAGAAAGCGGCCATGTTCTGGAAGCAGCTCAGCGTGACCGGCCTGCCCGACCTGGAGGCGGCCGCCCGCGCCGGAAAGCTGCGCGACCTGCCCGGCATGGGCGAAAAATCCGAAGCGCGCATCCTGGCGGGCATCCAGGCGCTCTCGCGGCGCAGCGGGCGCAACCCGCTGGGCAAGGCCTGGCCGGCCGCCCAGGAGCTGCTCGCCTGGCTACGCGCCCTGCCCGGCGTGGAAGCCGCCGAGGCCGCCGGCAGCTTGCGGCGCATGAGATCCACGGTCGGCGACCTGGACATCCTGGCGGCCTCCAGCCAGCCCGCTGCGGTGATGGACGCCTTCGTCGGGCGGGCGGATGTCAGCCGCGTGCTGGGCCACGGGGAGACCAAGTCCAGCGTGGAGTTCAACAACGGCTTGCGCGCCCAACTGTGGGTGCATCCCCCCGAGCACTTCGGTACGGCGCTGCAATACGCCACCGGGTCGAAGGACCACAACGTGCGCCTGCGCGAGCTGGCCCTGGAGAAGGGCTTCTCACTCTCCGAGCATTCCTTGCAGCGCAAGGACGGCAGCGAGCTGTTTTGCGCCACGGAAGAGGAAGTTTACGCCGCGCTGGGCCTGCCCTGGATTCCCCCGAGCTGCGCGAAGACCGCGGCGAGGTGCAGGCCGCCAGAGCCGGCAAGCTGCCAGCCCTGATCGAGCGCGGGGACCTGCGCGCCGAGCTGCACTCCCACTCCACCTGGAGCGACGGGCGCGCCTCTATCCTGGAAATGGCCAAAGCGGCCCGCCAGCGCGGCTTGAAGGCGCTGGCCATCACCGACCATTCCGGCAGCCTGGGGGTAGCCGGCGGGCTGAAGGCCGAAGACCTGCTCAAGCAGCGCGCCGAAATCGACGCGGTGCAGAGGGAGCTGGGAGACTCGATCCGCCTGCTTCAGGGCAGCGAAGTCGAGATCCTGGCGGACGGGCGGCTGGATTTTCCGGACGAAGTATTGGCCTCGCTGGACATCGTCGTCGCCTCGCTGCACTCCAGCCTGCGCCAGCCGCGCGAGCAGGTCACGGCGCGCCTGTTGAAGGCCATGCGCAACCCCAACGTGGACGTGATCGGGCACCCCACCGGGCGGCTGCTGCCCGATCGCGAGGGCGCCGACCTGGACATGGACGCCGTGCTGGCCGCCGCCAGGGAAACCGGCGTGGCCCTGGAGATCAACGCGCATCCCGACCGCCTGGATCTGGACGACGTGTACGCCCGGCGAGCCGGCGAGATGGGCATCCCGCTGAGCATCGATACCGACGCCCACGCGCCCGATCATCTGGATCTGGTATTCTATGGGATCGCCACTGCGCGGCGGGCCTGGGTAGAGCCGGGGATGGTCGTCAATACCTGGCCCCTCGAAAAGCTGGTGAAGTGGCTGAAAGAGCGAGGCTAACCCCGCCTCAATGCGCCGGATCGTTGGGCTTGCGCCGGGCAAGCTTCTCCCGGTACATCACCTGGTCCGCCTCGCGCATGGCTTCCATGATCTTTTCGGTTTCGGTAGCGGTCGCCGCGCCGATCGATAAATTGACCGTCAGGTCGGGGTTTGCCAGGTTGTGCGCGGCCAGGAATGCATGGATGCGCTCGATAGCCTCCTGAGCCACTTCGGCGTCGGCGTGTGATAGCAACACGCCAAATTCGTCTCCCCCGATCCGCGCCACGATGTCCTCATTGCGGAAAGCCGCCCGCAACGCGCCCGCCGCGCGGCGAATAAGCTCGTCGCCGAAGGAATGCCCGTAACTATCGTTGACGGATTTCAGCCCATCCACGTTGGCGACGACCACGCTGACCGGGAACAGGCGGCTTCGCTCCAGGCGGTTGACCTCTTCTTCGAAGAAGGCCCGGTTGTACAACCCGGTGAGAACGTCGTGCGTGCTCAAGTAGCGCAGCTTATCCTCGGCGCGCTTGCGCTCGGTATTATCCCGGAAAACCGCGAAGATGCCGGTGAAACCTCCCCCCGGGTCGAAACGCGGGCTGGGAGTCACGATCAGATTGCGGCGCTCGCCGTCGGGGCGCACCACGTCTATCTCAAAAGTCGTTTTATCCCCGGGGTTGCGCACGGCAAATAATTGAAACAAAGAGGAACGTTGGCGCTGATCGACAAACTCGCGCAGGCTGCGGTTGAGCAGCTCTCCATGGGAAACCCCAAAGATCGAGTCGGCTGCCGGGTTGGTGAACATGAAACGCCCTTCGGGATCGATGATCGCCACACCTTCGCCCTGATTTTCCACCAAAGTGCGGTAACGCTGTTCGCTTTCCCGTAAGGCCTCCTGGATCTCCTGGCGCTCGGCCAGCTCGCGCTGCACCTTGGCGTAGAGCCTGGCATTCTCAAGCTGCTGGCCAATCGCCTGGGCAGCCTTTTGCGACAATTCGATCTCGTTGGAAGTGAATACCCGCCCTTCGTAGGCCTCCAATCCCAGGGCGCCGATGACTTCGTCGTGAATCAGGATCGGCACCAGCAGCACAGAGTCGGTGTGGCGCATGCGCATGAGCTCGAAGAGATCCTCCCTAAACGAGCCGGATTGAACCCGATTCACCACCAGCGGCACGCGCCCCTCCAGCATCGAGCGAATCGGAGCGTAATCCTCGGTGGGAATCTCGATGCCCAGCACCGATGGCGCATCCTTCATCTTACACTCGGCTACCACCGTCAGGCTTCGCAGGACGACGTTGCGCATCGCCACCGTGGCCTGGGGGACATCGAACATGCGCGCCAGCTCGGCGCAGATCGACTGGAGCGCAGCGTTGGAATCCAAAGTCGAAGCGGCGGCAGCAAGGACGCGATTGAGGAACTGCGATTCCAGCAACCTTTGCTGTAGCTCTTCCTGGGCCCGTTTGGTATCGGTGATGTCGCGGATCGTCTCGATGGCCCCAACGATCTTCCCGTCCGCATCGTAAAGAGGCGTGGCTTTGCTGCGCGTGTATATACCGTTGGTTCCCAGCCCCGGCAGGAAATTCTCTGCGATCAGGGTCTGGCCGTTTCTAACGAAAACCGGGTAGGCGCTTTCCAGGTCCAGGTCTGCCTGGATCACCAGATCCACCAGCAGCGGGCGCCGCTTTCCGAAAAACGGCAAGGCATATTCGAAGTCACGCTTGCCCACCATCTCTCGCGCCGGAACACCCGTCAAAGCTTCGATGGCCTGATTCCAGATGATGACGCGTCCCTGCTCGTCTATCGCAAAGGTGGGGTCTGGCAAGAAATTGAGCAAGTCGCCCAATTGCCGCTCCGAGTTGCGCAAGGCTGCCTCGGCGCGCTTGCGCTCGGTGATCTCGTATAAGATGCAGTGAGCGCGGTCGAAGCTGCCGTCCTCGTCCATGAAGATGCGGCTGTTGAAGGTCACCTGGATGATCTCTCCGTCTTTGCGCAACATGTCAAGCTCTACCCCGTCCACCTGATCGGCGTGCGCAAAGCCAGAGAAACTTTCCCTGAAATCTACCGCGGATAGCGGAGAGAGAAAATCGGCGAACCAGCGCCCGACTACTTCCTCTTTAGAATAGCCAAGCAGATCCAGCCAGGCCTGGTTGACCTCCAGAATCGTGCCGTCATTTCCCAGGGATTGGTAGGGGAGGGGAGCCTCTTCATACAGAGTACGAAACTTCTTCTCATTGAACTGGAGCAGTTTTTCGACGTGCTTGCGTTCCGAGATATTCCAGCTCAAGACCAGGATGTAAGTCTCCCCACCTACTTCAAACCTATCCAGCGAGAGCAGGGCATCGAGATACTCACCAGACTGGCGGCGAAGGTGCGTCTCTATATCAGGCACCTCCCTCTCCGTGCGCAGGGCCTCCAGCGCGCGGCTGCACCTGTCCGGTTCTGCGAAGATGCCCAGATCGAGGCAGGTATGGCCGATCACTTCCTCGCGCTGGTACCCTAAGGCTCTCAAGAAGCTGTCGTTGACGTACAGACAGCGACCCTCTGCCAGGTCATTGAGGCTGGCCATCGCCGGGATCGTATTCAGGATGTGCTCCACACGCAACAAGTCAGCCTTGGGATCGGCCCGCACGTCCTCGCTTCGGTCATCCTCATTTCTATCCAGCTCGTCTTGACGATTGTGCCTGCGTGCCATTGAAACCTCCCTATCAGATCACCGGGCAGGGTAACTCGATCCACCGCTTAAGAGGGAGCGTCTTTGGGGGTCTTCCCAAACATCCCACGATAGCGCGCCAAAACCGGGGAATACCTGGCTACCAACGCCGCCAATCCTACGAAGAGCAAGCCAACTACGGAGACCATCAGGATCTGGATCAGGGACAAGAGGGAAAGGAAAGAGCTGGTAAATTCAGGCATGCTCCAGGTGACCAAAGCTCCATTCCAGGCGAAGCTCCACAACACCGGCAGAGACAACAGATAAAGGGTCATCACGACCAGCCCCATGGTGACTTTGGCCGCGCGGCGAGGCTTGAACTGAAAAGCCCCCAGGACGAATGCGACGAACAGCCAGCTCACCAGCAGGCTGAGAAAGCTGGTGACGGCAATGTAAACGATCAGGTCGTTCACCCCGGTCACCGAGCTGAGCGAATAAGTGCGGCCATCCGCGATGGCATAGCGAAAATTGAACAACCCCAGATACAGCAAACTGCCCGCCGCCCACCAAACCGTCGCCAGGTTGCGTCTCCAGACCAACAGGATCGCCGGAATCAGGGCCAGCATCCCCGCCAGGAAGAAGCGCGGCAGGCGCTCGCTATTCTGGCGAGCGGCCCTGGCGGCCTCGATGGCCGCCTCGTAGGCAGCCACATCCTGCGCGCCCGCAGGGACAGACACCGGTTGCCCGATCGCCGTTTGGAAGGCTGAAACCAACGCGGCTTGCTGCTGCACCTGGGCCGCCTGGACGGCTTGCAGCTCTTCCTGAGGGAGGGCCAGCATTGCCGTGCGCGCCTGCCCTTGAGTCGAGGCCGGCAGGTTGGCGCCCAGCAAGGCCGCCAGGGTAGGCGCCACGTCCACCATATAGATATCGCCATATTGGCCGGGTTTTACGCCGGCGCCGGCCAACACGAAAGGCTCCAGCAGCGTCACCGGGTCGTTGCCGCCGTGCCCACCGGCGTCGATTTGTCCGTGATCGCTCACCACCAGGAGGGTATCCTGCTTCAAGTCCAGCGTGGCGAGGATCTCGCCCAACAGGCCGTCCGCTCGAGAAGCGGCGGCATTCCAGTTGGGGCTACGCGGCCCGCCTTCGTGGTGGCCGGCGTAATCCACCTGATCGATGTGGATCAACACCAGGCTGGCCCCACCTTCACGGAGCCAGGGGAGCGCCGCGTCCACCACCTGGCGGTCGGCGACTTTGTCCTCGCCGGGGGTGTAAAAACTTTGATCGACATCCTTTTGCGGGATGAGCTTTTCGAACCAGTCATAACCGGAAGCGGCCGTCTTCAGGCCGGCGCGATGGGCAGCCGAAAACAGGTTGTCCTGCGTCCAGGTGGGAATGTCGGCGTAATCCAGGTTGAGAGCCGGGCCATCGCTCAATTCGGGCCAGGCGCCGGTGAACAGCACGCTGTATCCCGGCTCCGAGTACGAAGGCGGCCGGCTATGCATCTGTGCTGAAGCCCCCTCCTGGCGCAGCTCATTGAGCACCGGCATAACCTGCGCATTTTCAGAAGTATCCAGCCGCAGCGCGTCGATCAGCACAAAAACCACCCGGCGGGTTTGGGGCTGGCCCAGGGTCTGGCCCGGCGCAGGAGGGTTGGCGTGCAGTGGGGAACGAAAGTCGTACAACGAGTCCATCAAGCCCGTGGCCCAGAAATAAGCTCCTACAGCCAGGATGAGACAGGTCAGAACGCCCCCAATGAGCCAGCTATTCTTCTTCATGCAGAACTCCCGTGTGATGTGGACATCTGCCGGATGTGTGCACCCGCCTCCGGCTGCCTCGGCTGGCTTACTCGGCGCCGCCCGGATGGGTCATGCGCAGCGAAGACAGCTCTTTCTCGATGCGATCCAGGCGTTTGAGCAGCTCCCGGTAACGCGCCACTTCTGGCGAAGGATCCCGGGGCTCGAATACCACCGTGCCGCCCGGCTCCAGGGTGGCCTCTCTAATCTCGGCCAGGGTAGAATATCCCTGCCGGTGGGCCGCGATTTCCAGCTCAGAGAGCGTGATCAGCTCCCTTTCCAGGTTCTTGCGCAGGATCTTCCCGTTGAGGATCAATTTATCTTCGCTGCCTTCGACCCAGCGATCGATGCGCTCGTGCTCGTAGAGGAAGCGCACCACCAGATAATTGACCAACAGCAAGGTAGCTGCCCCCACGATCCCCCCGGTCACCGTGTTATCGTTCCCGATAATCGCGTTCTGCACGGTGTTGGATAGAGTTCAGCAGCACGACCAGGTCGAAGGTGTTCAACTGGGCCAGCTCGCGTTTTCCGGCCAGGCGCAGCCCCACGACCAGAAAAGCGTACACGAACAAGACGCGCAGTACCTTCTCGATCACCGGCACGCTCAAAATGAACATGTTATTCAGAAAACTAAGGTCCATAGATGAGCATACTCCTACACAAATAGATTTTGCGATCAGATCCTTCGGATTATGGCTGGCCGGCGGGCGGGATAGCGCTTTTTCCACGCCGGCCCCAAACGGTCGCCCCACCCCTCCCGACTGTACGACCTTCCTCCCGGCTATAGGCCAGGGCGGTGTAGCCTTCCATCCCAATCGAAGGAACTTCCTCGGGCAGGAGCGCGCACGCCCAAGAGACGCAAGCGCCGGAGTACGATAGAGATAACCCGACCAATAAGTTTAAGTTATGCGTTGAACCCCCTGCGTGTCCGCCTTGGTGGGCCAGCAGGCCCCTCTCGGCGGGTCAGACTTCTTCTGAGTCGCTATCTGTAGATGGGAAACTCTCTTCGCTATCATCGGCCAGATCACCACGTTGGTAAGCCTCTAACGCAGAAAGTGCGCGCTGCTCAAATTCCTTTGGCACCAGAATTTGAGCCTCCCCCAACGGGCCAACCGTCAACCCGTAGGCGATCCCGGCGCTTTCCTGGACGATCTCGACAGGGATCTCGAAGGATTGCAACAGACCGTGGATGATCTCGGCATCCAGCTTGCCTGAAGCCTTCGCCACAACCACCCAGTTATCCCACATAGTGCCTCCTTTCCCTCGAATAAATATGAGTATAGCACAAAATAGCCCGCCGCAAATAAGGCCGGCGGGCTAGCGTTTGCCAGAAAGTTACTTGTTAAAGGAGCCGTATTGTTCCAGAACCAGTTATAGGCAAAATAGGGGGATATCGTGCTTTGCAAGCGAATGGCGATCTTCGAGGAGCCTTTCAGGCCATCCGGGATGGAATAAGTGGCCGTAAAACTGCCTCCGCTGCCGGAGCTGGTCGTGGCGACCACCGTCCCGCCGATGCCCAGGCTGCCATAAGGCCCCATGGTCACGGTATAGGTATCGTTGGCCGGGAAGTTATACGTATAGATGGTCACCGTGCTATCTCGCACCACGGATGAGATGCTAAAGCTGGGGTAGCCCACGTATCCCGGGAACATAGGCGTCGCCGTGGGCACCGCGGTCGCTACCGTGCTGGAGGTATTGTTCCAGAACCAGTTATAGGCAAAGTAACCGGTCGTGGGACTCTGCAGGCGGATGGCGATCTTCGAGGAGCCTTTCAAGCCATCCGGGATGGAATAGGTGACCGCGAAGCTGCCTCCGCTGCCGGAGCCGGTGGTGGCAACCACCGTCCCGCCGATGCCCAGGCCGCCATAAGGCCCCATGGTGACCGTGTAGCTATCGTTGGCCGGGAAGTTATAGGTGTAAATGGTCACCGTGCTATCCGTCACGACGCTCTGAATATTGAAAGTAGGGATCACCTGCGGGGGGAGCGGGGTGGCAGTCGCGCCGGTAGGGGTAGGGGTGGCCGTGGTAGTGGTATTGTTTACGAACCAGTTATAGGCATAGTACCCAGAAGTGGGGCTTTGCAGGCGGATGGCGATCTTGGAAGAGCCCTTCAAGCCATCCGGGATGCTGTAAGTGACCTGGAAGCTGCCTCCGCTGCCGGAATTGGTCGTGGCGACTACCATCCCGCCGATGCCCAGGCTGCCATAAGGCCCCATGGTGACCGTGAAACTGTCGTTAGCCGGGAAATTATAGGTGTAAATGGTCACCGTGCTATCCGTCACGACGCTCTGAATATTGAAAGTAGGGATACCGCTGTACGCCTGAACGATGTTGGCGATCCCAGGGTAAGCCAGGGATGCCGTTAATAGCAAGCTAACGGCAATGATGAGAACTGCTTTCTTGCTCATAGTCGTCTCCTCTCTCTATAGATGCAAAGATCAAGATTTTTCAGGAAGCCACCGCCGGCTCGTTCTGTCTCCAAACCCTACCCGGCAGCGGAGATTAACCGTGTATAAGCTTTTAACGATAAACCGCCCAATTTTGTTCCCGCAAATCCCGGCCCAAGATCAACTCCCGCCTAAAAATAAGAGAGTGACCCCCAACCCTATAAGCACTTACATTATACAGCATCCCCCCATGTTTTTCTTATCAGAATCCCAATAACATGAACAGGCCCGACAGAACGGCTATGCCGGCAAAGACGGCCGTTCCATACGCAAAATAGATGCCAAACAGGGGCAACAGATACACGCAGACCAGGTAGAGTCCCAGGAGCAGCAGCCCAATATAGGTAGCCGAGCGGGATTCGCGGATCATGGCCATCAAGGAGATTCCCGCGATGCCGGCCATGACAGACAGCAAGACATTCACGCCGGGCAAGTCCGCCTTCAGAATGGGAATCACGCCCATCAAGATGAACCAGACGCTCAAAAGGAGCATTCCTACCGCATAAATGGGCTTGGTCTCGCGGATGCGCACCAGGAAGGCCAGCCCGGTGAGGATGGCGAACAGGTCGGTAATGGTCGCTAAGTAAGGGACGTTGAAGGAAAAGAACGGGCGCAACCCCGAATAAATCATCCAGACGCTGAGGAGGAGGATGGATAGGTTATTGATCAGTGTCAACATAGCATATCTCCTGCAATGAAAGAACACCGGGTAGTGGCCGCCGGATGGGCAACCGGCATGTGGCAGGCTGGCGGTTGTAATTGTCGTCGATCAGAGCTCACGAACCTCCCTTCAAGATGGCATCGGCAAAAGTGCGCAAAGCCGTCAGATGAGCAGAGGGGGCCGTGAAGCCACAGCCCATGGTGTTGAGGGAGAACTGCGTCACCCCCAGGGCCAGCCAATCCTGAATGGCAGCCGACCAGAGCCGGGCGTTGCCATCCCCGTAGTACAGGCGCGCTTCGATGCCAACGCTGTCCGGCCGGCGGCCGGCCTCCCCCAGATACTGCTTGAATTTTTCCAAAGGCTGTCGAGCGGCGTCCGCAGCGCGGTAATTCAGCATCCAGCCGTCTCCAATTTGGGCGGCGCGCCGAATAGCCGGATCGGCCTGCCCACCCAGCCAGAGGGGGATGGGGCGTTGCACCGGCAACGGGTTGAGGCCCGCATCCGGGATGGTGTGCCATTTCCCGCTGAAGCTGACCAGCGGCTGGCTCCACAACAGGCGCAAGAGCTGCACCTGCTCTTCGATGCGCCGTCCACGGTTGTGGAAATCTTCGCCCAGGGCGGTATATTCGACCTCATTCCAGCCCAGGCCGACTCCCAGGCGCAGCCGCCCGCCGCTCAACACGTCCAGCGTGGCGGCCTGCTTGGCTACCAGGGCCGTCTGGCGCTGGGGAAGAATTAAGATGCCCGGCGCCAGTCCCAGCTTCCTGGTGAAAGCCGCCATGTAGGTGAGCAGGACGAATACTTCCTGGAACGGGGTTTGGTACGTATAGGGGCCATTCCAGCCGCCCGGGCGGTCTGGATTGGCGCCTAATACGTGATCGTAAGCCACGACGTGGGCATAGCCCAGGCCTTCGGCCGCCTGGGCGTAATCGCGAACAGCGAGCGGGTCGCTGCCGAACTCAGTCTGCGGATATACAACGCCGATCTTCATGGGAAGGTACCTTCATCGAGCGAATCATAGGAAAATCCCGGTTCTCTTCTGCCTGGCCCTCTTAGTAAAAGTATAACGAGAATAGGGAGAAAATACAATTCCCCGCCCATCCAATCCGGCTAGCCCACTTGCGCCTCCGCGCGCGTGCGCGGGTAACGCCTGGCCAGCACCAGGAAGCTGACCACGCTGACCAGCCCGATGAGCGCGCCGCCGTACCAGATGGCCTTGGGCCCCAGGTTGTCGTTGAGGAAGCCGCCCAGCACCGGCCCGATGCCCTGAGAGATAGACCAGGTCAGGCCGTAGATGCTCATGTAACGCCCGCGCATTTCGGCAGGGGCCTGGTTGGCGGCGTACGTGCTCGAGGTGGGCACCAGAATCAGCTCCCCCATCGTCATGACCACCATGCTCAGCCAGAAGCCCCAGAAGCCCGTGCCAAAGGCTATGCTGCCCACGGCCACGGCGTAGAAGAGCGCCCCCACGGCCAGGACGTTCAAAGTCGGATAACGTTTGGTGACCTGGGTGACCGCGATCTGCAAGGTGACGACCATGAGCGCGTTCGTGGTAGGCAGCAGGCCATACTGGCTCTCCGGAAGGTTGTAGTTCTGCTTGGTGTACACCGACAAAAGCACCCAAACCAGGGCCGCGCAGATCTGCACGAGCACAAAAGCGGTCACGAAGCTGACGAACGGCTTGTCCTTAAAGATCTTATCGTACCCGCCGAGCTTTTCCGCCTGAGGCTTGACCGGAGAGGCTCCCCCGGGCAGCTTCGGCAGCGTTTCCACGGCGAAGAAGGTCAGCAGCAAGCTATAGGCGACCATTCCCAGCGCAGCGAAATAGAAGGCCGTGCCGTAAGAGATGGTGGCGATGAAGCCGCCGATAGCCGGGCCGAGGGCAACCCCGATATTATTGCTCAAGCGCAGCAGGGAATAAGCATCTGCGCGCCTTTCGGCGGAGACCAGATCCGCCATCATGGCGTCCGCGCCGACCCGGTAGAGCGGGTTGACGGCCCCGCTGAGGGCCATCAGCACGGCAAAGGCCGGCAACGTGCCGGCCGTGCTCAAGAAGAAATACATCACGCCGTTGAGCGCCAGGCTGGCGACCATCATCCACTTGCGGCCAAAGCGGTTGATCACCGGGCCGGCGATGAAAGAAGAGATCAACCCCATGGTAGCGTTGACGGTCATCAGGCTGGCCGTAGCCGTCATGGGCAGGCGCAGGCGCTCGCTCACGTAGATCATCAAGAACGGCCAGATCATACTGGAGCCGATGGTGCTGATCAGCAGGCCCCAGAACATCAGCCAGAATTGGCGCGGATAACTGTGATAGGTTGCGCGTAAGCGGGTGAGCATAAAATGTGATCTCCGATGAGGTCAAGATTTTATCACACTGCGGATAAAAAAGAGCAGAGCGACCCAGGTGGGTCGCCCTGTTTACGATCAGGCGGACTACAGGGAGGCGGTTAACCGGGCTTGCGGCGGGTGGTGCTTAACGTGCCGCCAATGATGATCAGCACCAGGAAGATGGCGCCGAGGATGATCCCATCCGTATGAGGCGATTCCACTTCGGCGCTATAAGTGGGCGTAAGGATCGGCCCGGCCGGCGAAGGGGCTAACTCCGGCGAAGGCGTCACCGTAAAGACCACCAGCCTGGGGAGGCCTCCTTCGTGAAAGGATTGCGGCCCGCCCGAATTTGGAGCGCTCCAGGCTACCATCACCAGCAGCAGGGCCAACAGAGTCGCCAGAAACCAAACGGGATGTTGGTGGAAGATAGCCCGCAAATCTGTCGAGGCGTTTCTCGATGTCTGCCGGTACGTGTTCATCCTCCTCACTGAGGGCCTTTCAACTGCTCCGCGGCAGTTTGAGCAGCCGTCGCCGGGTCGCTTTCGCCTTTCAACACTTCCAGGGTAGCGTCGCGAAGGTCGGGGCCTAAGGCTGCCAGGGTATCATTGCTGGGCAGATCCTGGGCAGTCAACACCACCTGGCTGACCAGTGACTGGAGGCTCTGATCCGTCCAGCCGCTGAGGGCCGTGGGCCGTGGGGGCAGATAACCGGCCGCCGCCGTCCATTTGGCCAGGAAATCGCTCTGCACCAGCCACTCGGCCAGCTCCACGCTCAAGGTGCGCCTGTCGGCAGAAGTGTTGGCCATCGCCCAGGCCCAGCCGGTCGAAAGAGTAAAGGGGGCCGCTCCGGTAACCGGCAAGGGCTGCGCCGCGGCGTCCACCGGCAATTCAGACAGGTAGCGAGACATCCAGGTAACCATCATCTGAGCGCGCTGATCGTGGAAGGCCTGCCAGGCCTGCGCGTCGGTTTCAACTTGCACGATCCAGGAAGGGAAAGTCCCTTCGCGGGTGCCGTTGAGATAAAGGTCCAGCACCTGCGCCAGCGCATCCGCCGAAAGAGTGGGCCGCCGCTGGGAATCCTCGATAGGTCCCCCCTCTGCCTGGTAGAGAGCGAGGGTCAATAGCGCCTGTGAATCGGCAGCCGGGAATGCCAACGGGGAATGCTGGCGCGTGATGCCGGCCCAATCGGCGCCCAGGTCGGTGACCCCGGACGGGCGGTAGACCATTACCAGCGCGTCGCCCGCGAAGGGCAGGCCAAAGGTGCTGCCCTGAACCAGGGCAAGCTGGCGGGCGTAATTGTACCAGTCGTTATCGTTTGGCAGCTTCGTCAGCCCGTCGAAGGGAACCAGTAAGCCCTTCAGCGCAGCCGACTCAAGGTCGCTGCGCGAGAGCGCCACCAGGTCCGGCAGCGCCTGAGAGGCAGCCGCGCTGGTAGCCGTCAGGGAATCCAACAGGTTGGCCGGCCCGCTGACCGCCTTGACGCGCACGTCCAATTTTACGTTGTCGTGCTGCTGGCTGAATTCATCCAGGCGCTGTTTGAGCAAGCTGCCCGCCGGCGTGCCGGAGTTGGGGTCGAACTGCGGCGGCACCCACAGGGTCAGCGCAGAAGGATTCCCCGCGGCGGGGGCCGTGCCGGTGGGGCCGGGCGTGGCGGTCTCCAAGGCGGGGGCGGAAGTCCCCACAGGGGTCTGACTCGCCTGGGAAGGGGCAGGCTGGAGGAATGGAATCCCATTGCAGCCTGACACGAGCAGCAGACTCGCCAGGAGCACAGCGGACACGAGAGCTTGGATGGGTTTCATTCCCTGAACCTGCCTGGTACTTTGCCGACCTATAACTTCACCGGGTTGGCGAGCAGCTCCACCAACAATTTGACCCCATTTTGAACGTCGTCGTAATCGACCATTTCAGAAGGAGAATGCACGTAACGGCAGGGGATGGAAAGGCAGCTCGCCGGTACACCCGCCCTGGAAAGCTGGATGGCGCGAGCATCGGTAGAGCCCCGCTCGAGCACTTCGAGCTGGTAAGGCAGCCCGGCCTTTTTCGCGCCCGCCACCATCCAGTCTACCACGCGTGGATCTGAAAGCATCCCCTGGTCGCGGACCTTGATGCCCGGGCCCTTGCCCAGACCGATCTCCATAGTAAGGCCTTTGGGCGTATCTCCCGTGGGGCACACGTCAATGGCGATGCCCAGCTCCGGGTCTACGCCAAAGGCGGCCGTCGTGGCCCCCCGCGTGCCCACTTCCTCTTGAACGCTGAACACGAAGAACAGGCGGTTCGGGGTGCTTTTCAACTGGCGCAGCGTCTCGACCAGCACGGCTACGCCAATACGATCGTCCATGGATTTGGCTACCAGACGTTTGCCCAGGTCGAGGAAGGGGCGCTCAAAACCGCCTACGTCGCCCACCTTTACCGGGCAATCCTCCCGGCTGTGGGCGCCCAGATCGATGTAGAGCCGATCCAGATCGGGGGCTTTCTCCATTCCATCGAGGCGCTCCACGCCGATGACCCCTCGGACGCCGTTCATAAATCGCACCCGGCCGCTGACGCAGTTGCGCGGGTTCACCCCACCCACCGAGGTAAAACGCGCAAAGCCGTTCTCATCGACGTGAGTGACGATCACGCCAATCTCGTCCAGGTGGGCGGCCAACATGACCTTAGGGCCATTTTCGGGTCCTTTGCGGGCGATCAGGTTCCCCAGCGCATCCACCTGCATGTCTTCCACGTGGGCGGCGATCTCCTCCCGGACGATCTCACGGATCTCCTTCTCCGAGCCGGAGGGGCCATACGCCTCGACCAATTTTTGGATCAACGCTTTCATAAATTCTCCTGTGTGCTGCACGAGACGCTATACGCTGATAGCGCGAATGTAACGTTCCGCCGAGAATTCGACCGCCTGCCTGGCGCCCGTCCAAACGTCCCCATCGAACCAGGCGCCATGGATGCTCTCGAACTGGAAAGGCGCCACCGAGGCGACGATCTGCTCCACCGCCGGCGCAGAAAGGGGAATCCGGTTGGGAAAACTGTACATAAAGCTGACCGAGCGCCGGTCCGCCGAAACGGCAATGGTATCGCCGCTCAAGACGACGCCCTTGCCCGCCGCCCCAGCCGCCCAATGGAGCACGGTCGAGCCGGGGAAATGTCCACCGCAGTGCACCAAGGTCAGGCCATCCCCGAGGTCGAAGGTGGCCCCGGTCCAGAAGTTAATCGCCGGGTCGGGGCGCTGCACCCACTGGCGATCTCCGCCGTGGAGATAGATAGGGATGCCGCCAAAAGCCTGACTCCCGGCGACCATGCTGGAATAGAAATGCGGGTGCGAGATGGCCATCGCCCGCACTCCGCCCAGGCGGCTGACTGCCGCAACGGTAGCCTCGTCGACCAGGCTGATGCAATCCCAAAGGACGTTCCCGCCCGGCGTTTGCACCAGCAAGGCGCGCTGGCCGATAGCGAATTCCGGCTGGGTGACGATGCCGGTCAGGCCCGGCTCGACTTCGCGTAAAGAGTTATGATGATCGGCCTGCAGCGCCGCCAGGGTGGTCCACTGCTGGCCGGCCAGGTTGACGTACTGGCGATCGTCCTGGCAGATAGGGCAAGCCGACGGCGGCTCAGACGAGGCCGGATATTGGGTGCCACAGGTAACACAGAGGTAGTTTTGCATACAATCCTCACATCTCAATCCACCTTGCTAACCTACCCCCGCCAATCATTCCCTTTCCTGCTCCAGGAGCGCCGGCGGCAACCGCCGCAGCGCTGCAACCAGCAAACGCAGCGTATTTTCCCAATCGGAGATGCGCGCCAGGCCGGCGGCGCTATGGGCGTAGCGACCGGGAACCGACACAGAAATGCTGGGGATGCCTGCGCGTCCTTTGTGGATCGTGCTCGCATCCGTTCCACCGCCGCCGGGCTGCCGGAGCTGATAGGGGATGCCTTCCCCCTGGGCCGTCTCAGCGAAATGCCGCACCAGGCGCGGATCTGAAAGTGTGCTGGAGTCAGACACGTAGATCGCCGGGCCGTTGTCCAGGCACGTGTTGTAATAGACGTTTTCGCTGCCATCCCACGTGGGCAGGTCGTTTGCCGGAGTCGAATCCACGGCGACCGCCAGGTCAGGATGCAGGCTGTAAGCCGCCACGCGCGCGCCGCGCGCCCCCACCTCTTCCTGGACGGTAAAAGCGGCCAGCAAATCGACATTCCCCGGTGCGTGCTTGACCAGCTCGATCAAAGTGGCTACTCCCAGGCGGTTGTCCAGCGCCTTGGCGCGCAGGCTGGGCCCCAGGCGGGCAAAACGGGTGGCAAAAGTGGCCCGGTCGCCGACCTTGACCTTGCCGCCCTCCCCAGGCCCAACGTCTATACGCAGGTTTTCCAGGCTGACGGCGTGCTTGCGCTCCGCCGAGGTGGTGAAGTGAATGGGACGCGCCCCAATCACCCCGGGGACGTGCGAGCGACCTACCAGCACGGGCTTGCCCACCAGTTGGCGCACGTCCAGTCCGCCGACCAGCTCGAAGCGGAACAAGCCATCTTCGTCGCCGTCCACCAGCATGAAACCGACCTCGTCCATGTGAGCGGCCAGCATCACCCGCAGCGGATGCTGCCCCTCGCCGCCGCGCCTGACGAGCACATTCCCCAACGCATCCACGCGCACCTCGTCCGCAAAGGCCTTGACCTCTTCGAGCACGATGGCGCGCACCTCGCCTTCATCGCCGGATACGGAGCAGGCGTTGCACAACCGTTCCAACAAAGCCAGTTGTTCATCTCCAACCGCAGGAGTATAGGAAGAAGCGGAACTCTTCGCGCTCATAGTTGGCCGTCCCAAACGATCTTTTCGAAAAAGTCGGCTTCCAGACGAGTGATAAACTCGGCCAGCAGCCGCCCGGCGCGCCGGATGTCTTTAAAGGAAACGATTTCGACGGGCGTGTGCATATAGCGCAGAGGAATGCCGATCACCATCGAGGGGATGCCTTCCGCGACGACCTGCAAGGCCATCGCGTCCGTCCCGGAGTGGCGCGGCATGACTTCCAGGCTGTAGGGGATTTCTACCTCGTCGGCCACTTCTTTGAAGCGCGCGAAGACCGCCGGATGGATATTCGGCCCCCACCCCAGGGTCACGCCCTTGCCGAGCGGGAAAGTATTATATTCCGAAGCCCCGGGGCCTTTGGCAAAGGTCACGTCGATGGCCACGGCCAGGTCGGGGCGCACTTGAAAGGCGGAGGTGAACGCGCCGCTCAGGGTTTCTTCCTCCTGGACGGTGGCAGCCGCCACCACGTCCCAGGCCGTCCGGCGCTCCTGCAAGGCTTGCAAGCAAACGGTGACGGCCGCCACTGAGGCGCGGTTGTCCAGCGAGTGGCCACACACGGCGTCCTCGCCCAACTCCTGGGGCGGCTGGGCAAAGGAGACCAGATCGCCCACGCGCACCAGCTCCGGCACCTGCCCCACGGGCAGGCCGGTATCTACCCACAGGTATTCCATCGGCACCGGGTCGTTCTCCACCGCCGGGGGGAGCAGCCGCGCCGCCGGCTGGACGACCACGGCCGGCAAGTCGCTGCGCCCATGCACGGTGACGAGCTGCCCCGGCAAGATGCGCGCGTCCACGCCGCCCACCTGGGTAACGCGCAGGAAGCCGTCCACCACGCCGGTCACCATCAGCCCGATAGCGTCCATGTGAGCGGCCAGCAGGATGCGCGGGCGAGGCAGCGGGGCTGCGCCGCGCCGCAGGCCGTGCAGGCTGCCCAGGCGGCTCACGCTCAGCTCGTCCACCAGCGGGCGCCAGGCTTCTTCGATCAGGCTGCGCACCGGCGCTTCGTGGCCGGATAGCCCGGAGGCAGAGATTAAGTTCTTCAGAAACGGGTTCAATTCAGTCATTTAAGTCAGGCTCAAGGGTCAGCAATCTGGTGGAACGCCCTTCCTCCTCTAAATCAGGCTCGCATACAGTCGATTATACGCGCAAGGCGCCAGGAACGGGGGCCGCTAGCCGGTCAGCGGCGTGGCCGTAGCCGTTGGCTCGGGGGTATTCGTCTCCGTGGGCGGCAAAGGCGTATCCGTAGGCGTTGGCAGGGGTGTATCCGTGGGCGGCACGGGCGTAGCCGTCGGAGTCCAGGTTGAAGTAGGTGTGGCGCTGGCCGTCGGCGAAGCGGTCAGCGTGAAAGTGGGTGTAACCGTAAAAGTCGGTGTGATCGTAAAGGTTGGGGTAGGGCTGAGCGTGCCGGTTGGAGTGATCGTCGGGGTATTCGTGATGGTAGGAGTGTCGGTAATCGTGGGGGTCGCCGTAATGGATTGGCGCGCCAGCTTTCCTACCTGTAAGGTAATCAGACCCAGGCAATAGCAGGGCAGGGTTGCCAGGATGATGATGATCAGAGTGCGGCGCAGACGAACCCGTCCCTCGGCTTCACCCGCCATAAATCCATTTCCTCCACATAGGTAACATGATAACACCAGCCTTCGGGCTAGGCAAGTTAAAACGGCTCCGGCCGGTTTTACGGTTACAATAAAGGGATGCGCTGGATTTATCTCTCTCCCCACCTGGACGATGTAGCGCTTTCCTGTGGCGGCCTGATTTGGGAACAGGCGCGCCTTGGAGAGCAGATCGAGATCTGGACGGTGTGCGCCGGCGACCCACCCGGCAATTTTCCTCTGACCCCCTTCGCGCAGGAATTACACGCCCGCTGGCGCACCGGCCCGGAGGCAATCGTACAACGCCGCCACGAGGAGCGCGCCGCTTGCCGCGCGCTGCACGCCATGCCCCGCCTCCTGGACGTGCCCGACTGCATCTACCGCCGGCTGCCCGGTGGCCGCCCCTTGATCGGCGGCGAAGAAGACCTTTGGAACGCCAGGCCCGAAACAGACCTGGTGAACAGCCTGGCCGATCGCCTGGCAAGGGAAGCGCCCGCAGACGCCGCGCTGGTCAGCCCGCTGGGGCTGGGGCACCACGTAGACCACCGCCTGACGCGCAGCGCGGCCGAGCGCCTGAAGCAGCCCCTGTACTATTACGCCGATTATCCTTACGTTCAACACGGAGAAAGACAAGCCACAGAACCCCAGCGGCAGCGCGTCTCCGTGGCCGTCGGCCCGGCGGGGCTGGCGGCCTGGCAAGCGGCGGTGGCCGAATACCGCTCGCAGATCAGCACCTTCTGGCCGGGCGTGGAGGAAATGCGCGCCGCCCTGCGGGACTATTGGAGCCGGGGCGGCGGCGCTTCATTAGAATATCAAGATTAAGGGGTACTGTCGTCCAGGTCGGCGATGCCCGCCCGCAAGGCCATCACGGCGGCCTGGGTGCGGTCGGTAACGTTCAGCTTGTCCAGGACAGAGCTCACGTAATTGCGCACGGTGCCCTCCGAGAGGTATAAACGCTGCGAGATCTCGGTGTTATTGAGTCCGCGCGCCAGCAAGCGCAGCACTTCCAATTCGCGGTCGCTCAACATGCCGGCCAGGTCCGTATCCACAGGAGCGCCCCCCCGACTCACCTGCGCAAATAATTTACCCGCCACAGCCGGGTCGACGTAAGTCTTGCCCACGGCCGTACCCTGAATGGCGGCTACCAGCGCATCGCGCGGGGTGTCTTTCAGCAAGTATCCGGAGGCCCCGCTGCGAATCGCATCGAAGACCCACTCGTCGAAATCATAGGTGGTCAGCACCAACACGCGCACGTCCGGGTACTTCGTGCGCACGAGACGCGTCGCTTGAATGCCGTTCATCACCGGCATTTTCAAATCCATCAAAACTACATCCGGATGCAATTGATCCACCAGCTCAAGCGCCTGTTGGCCGTCGTTGGCGACTCCCACCACTTCGATCCCCGGCGCCGTGCTCAAAATCGCCCGTAAACCCTCACAAACTACAACCTGATCATCGCAAATTAATACGCGAATCATTCTCACCTTCATAAAGAAGCATTATGGTCGTGCCGGCATCCTGCTTACTTTCGACGTTCAATTTTGCGCCAATCGCCTCGGCCCGTTCCCGCATGACATCCAGACCATAGTGGTCTTCGCGGGGCTGGTGCCCGTTCTTAATTCCGTGGCCATCATCGCGGATCATCAAGTTCAAATCAGCGCCGCGTTGGCTCATGATGACGCTCAGATTTTTGGCCTGCGCGTGCTGCACTACGTTGCGAATAGCCTCCTCGGCGATGCGAAAAACACCATGCTCCACGTCCGGCTTGAGCCCGGAAACCTCGTCTGGAACCTGTAAGTCCAGGTTCAAGCCGCCTCTTTCGGCCTCCCTGCGCGCCAGATTCTTCAACGCCAGGGCCAACCCCATATCGTCCAGGGAGGTGGCGCGCAAAGCCTGGATCGCGCGGCGGGCTTCGTTCAGCCCATCGCGGGTGAGCTTTTGCGAATCGGACAGCATGTTATGGGCCTTCTCAGGATCGTTGCCCCACAAAGCGCTGACGGCCTCCAATTGCACGGATACCGCGCTCAGCGTGTGAGCCAGGGTATCGTGCAGCTCCCGCGCCATACGGTTGCGCTCCCGGCTGATGGTAAGCTGCTCCAGGGTAACCGTGTAGCTGGAAAGCTGGCGATTGGCCTCCGCCAGGCGGGTATTCTGCTGGCGCTGGTCACCTACCAGGCGCGTGATGGCATACCCCACCAGCAGGTAGATCATCGTGCGGATGGCGGTAATGCTGGAGAGGATCACCACGCCTCCCCCACCGCCGTGCAAGACGGAGGGAACCAGGAGAAATCCATCCATGAGCGCCAGGACGAGGCTGTACCCCACCACGACGCGATAGCTGTACAGCCAGCTAATCAGGATGAGCGGCAGGAGCAAGAAGATGGCGAGCTGCCATTGGCCGGCGACAAAACGCACCTGGGTAATTTCATCGGTGAGGTGCAAGTCTATAGCGATATAGTTTTCCAGGAGCGGAGCGAGAGTGGCCACAGCCAACGCCAGGGGCATATAGAATTTTCCCAATTTCCTTTGCAGCCATGGCCAGGAGAGATACATCAATAGAAAGGCCGCCTCTACCAGGCCCCAGATGGGGTCAGCCTCCAGGCGGCTCAAGCGAAAATTGCCGAAATATCTCTGAATCAAGAGCGGCAGGGTGGAAAAGAGAAACCTGACCCCGACAAATAGTCGGAACACGTCCAGCAAACCCGGGTCATACGCCGCCTGTTTCATGAAATTATTGTAGCACGATTGATTTTAAGTAGATGCTGATAGGCATCACCAGACCCTATGACCCCAGTCATACCAGGATATGCATCCTGTCAACCCGGCTTATGACATGCACGCCTAGCCTCCACAAGGTCACCAGGATATTATAAGAGTCGGAAAATACGTTTATCGGAGGAAGGAGATCGAATTCTCATGAAGAAAAAATCTCGTAAATTATGGATCATCCCTGTGGTCCTGGTGGTTGCCGTAGCCGGTTATTTTGGATACAACTATTACCGCTCCAAGCAAGCCAGCGCGAACCAGATAATCTACAGGACCATGTCCCTGGCAAACGGGACGGTGACCAATACAGTGGGAGCGACCGGGCAGGTGCGCACGAACCAGGAGGCCGTCGTGGCCTGGCAGACCTCCGGAACCGTAAACGCTGTGAACGTCAATTTGGGCGACACCGTTCAGGCCGGGCAGATCATCGCCACACTGGATCCAACCACAGTAGCCCAATCGATCATCACGGCTCAGGCTAACCTGGCCGCCGACCAGCAGGCATTAGACTCCTTGATGCAGTCGACCACCTCTCAGGCCCAGGCCCAGCAGGCGCTCGCCACCGCGCAGGATGCTGTGACCACCGCTCAAAACACTTATGACGGTCTGGCGTACCCGCGTGGAACTGCCACAGATATCGAGAACGCGCAGACCAACTATGAGCTGGCGCAAACGCGACTGGGCAACGCAACCTCGGCTTACGAAAGGGTAGCCAATTACTCGACGACCGACCCGAGGCGGGTTAGCGCGCTCAACTCTCTGTCGAGTGCACAGATTGCAGAATCCCAGGCGTTGGCTACTCTCAACTGGCTGCAAGGCAAGCCCACCAGCCAGGACATTGCGAATGCGGCAGGCGCCCTGGCAGTAGCCAAGGCGCAGCTCGCGGATGCCCAACGCGCCTGGGATCTGGTGAAGAACGGCCCCAATCCGGCGGACGTCGCCGCAGCTAAGGCAAAAATCGAATCCGATCAGGCTGCTATCGCCTCGATGGTCGTGACGGCCCCCTTCTCGGGCACGATTACCGCTTTGCCGGTCATGCCCGGCGACCTGGTCACCTCAGGCGCAGAAGCCTTCCAAATCGATGACTTGAACAAGCTCTTCGTCGACTTGCAGGTTAACGAAGTGGATATCAACAAGATCAAAGTCGGACAGCCGGCCAGCCTGACCTTCGACGCCATTACGAATAAGACCTACGACGCCGTGGTTACCCAGGTTGGCGTGGTAGGCACAGCCTCCTCAGGCGTGGTCAACTATACGGTCACCGTGCAGGTCAGCAATCCTGACGCCGAGGTTAAGCCCGGCATGACCGCGGCTGCCAACGTGGTCTCCTCAAGCGTGAGCAACGTGCTGGTCGTGCCGAATACCGCGCTTAAAACCATCAACAACCAGCACATCGTTTACACCGAGCAGAATGGCCAGGCGGTGCCGGTTAGAGTACAATTGGGCGCCACCTCAGACACAAACAGCGAGATCATATCGAGCACTTTGAAAGCCGGCGACCCAATCATCCTGAACCCGCCGACGCTGACTACGACGACGGCCGGTTTTGGCACCGGCGGCCTTAAAATCCCCGGCCTTGGCGGTGGGGGTGGCTTCGGCGGCGGCGGCAACTTTCAACGGGCCGCTCCCAGTGGCGGCAGTAGTACGGGTGGGGGTGCCCGAACTACCGGAGGCAATTAATCATGGCCGACTCGGTGATTACTGCTGAAGATCTTATCAAGACTTATCAAATGGGTGAAGTCGAAGTGCAGGCTCTGCGCGGCGTCTCTCTGGCCGTGGAGCGGGGTGAGGTGGTCTCCATCATGGGACCTTCAGGCTCTGGCAAATCCACGCTGATGAATATCCTCGGCTGTCTGGATAAACCCACCAGCGGGACTTACATCCTGGACGGTGAGAGCGTCTCGGATCTGAAAGGAGACCAGCTCGCCGAAATCCGCAACCGCAAGGTCGGCTTTGTCTTCCAAAGCTTCAACCTGCTGCCGCGCGTTTCCGCGCTGGGGAACGTCGAGCTGCCCCTGCGCTACGCAGGGACGGGCCTGGACCACCACCAGCGCGCCCGCGAGGCGCTGGAAGCCGTCGGCCTGGCAGATCGCATAAACCACCGGCCCAACGAGCTGTCCGGCGGCCAGCAACAGCGCGTGGCCATCGCCCGCGCCCTCATCAATAATCCGGCCATGATCATGGCGGATGAGCCTACCGGCAACCTGGATTCCAAATCGGGCCAGGAGATCCTGGAGCTGATCCTGTCTTTGAACCGCGAGCGGGGCACGACGATCATCATCGTTACCCACGATCCAACCGTCGCAGCGCGCACCCAGCGCGTCATTCGCTTGCGCGATGGGCTACTGGAGGTAGCGCAATGAAACTCGGACAATACTTTCTCGAAGCGATGGAGAGTCTCACTTCCAACAAGCTTCGTTCGGGTCTGACCATCCTGGGCATCGTGATCGGCGTCGCCGCGGTCATCTCCATGCTGGCGATCGGCAATGGGGCGCAAAACTCGATCAACAACTCGATCAACAGCATCGGCACAAACCTGATCTTCGTCTCCTCGGGGGCGCGAGACGTAACCAACCCCAAACCACTCACCCTGGCAGACGCCACCGCCCTGGCCGACCCTTCCCAGGCGCCGGACATCAGCGGGGTGGCCCCCACTTTGGAAAGCCGGGTAACCATCACTACCCAGGGCCAGACTGAATCGACGACGGTAACCGGGGTGACTCCCGAATATGCGACTTTACGGGACGAAACTATAGATCAAGGCAGCTTCATCGACAATTCCCAGGTCACCGGGCGCGCAGCGGTAGCTGTGATCGGCCCGACGACGGCTACGAACCTGTTCGGCACCACAGACAACGTGGTGGGGCAGACCATTCGCATCCAGGGCCAGCCCTTCCAGGTGATCGGCGTGCTGCAGAGCAAAGGCGGCACCAGCCTCGGCAGCCAGGATGACGTGGTCTTCATCCCCCTCACCACCGCTCAAGTACGCCTGACGCATCGCGGCGTCGCCGACCAGGTGGACCAGATTCTGGTGCAGGCCACCGACGCCCAGTCGGTCACCGCGGCCACCGATGAAATCACCCAGATCCTGGACCAGCGCCATAACGTCGTTTCCGGAGCGGAAGATTTCACCCTGCTCACTCAGCAAGACATCCTCAACACGGCCTCGTCCATTACCGGGACGTTCACCATCTTCCTGGGCGGCATCGGCGCCATCTCCCTGCTGGTCGGCGGCATCGGCATCATGAACATCATGCTGGTCTCGGTCACCGAGCGCACGCGCGAGATTGGGCTGCGCAAGGCCCTGGGAGCCCGCAAGTTTGACATCCTGACTCAATTCCTGATGGAATCCTTTGTGCTCAGCCTGGTCGGCGGAATCGTAGGAATCCTGCTGGCGTGGGGCATCTCCGGCATAGTAGCGCGCGTTGCGGCTGCCAGCAACGCGAATATTACGCCGGTGATCGGCCTGAACGGGATCCTGTTGGCCACGTTATCCTCGGCAGCCATTGGACTGTTCTTCGGCTTCTACCCGGCCAACCGGGCTTCCAGCCTGGAGCCAGTAGAGGCTTTACGCTACGAGTAAATCGTTGGTCGGGAAATCGGGAAATCACAGTCTCCTTCCTCCCCGATAACCCGACCAACGCATCCTTTCGTGAAGGCCTTCTTATTGGAGAATTCTTATGCAAACATTCGTAAAAGTAACCGCGGTTATTATCCTTATCGTCGGAGTCCTGGTGATGCTGGTAGGGTTCGGCGTGGGCGTTGCAGGCATCTTCCGCAGTGGTATGGGTCTTACCATGGCGGGAGGATTGGGACGCGCGCCTTTCCGCCAGGGTCTGGCTGCGGCTCCAAGCGTCTTTCCCGGTCTCAACCTGCTGGCTGGGCTGATCATCTTCGTACAGGGGTTGATAACGGCCGCCCTGGGTGAGGGCCTCTACCTGATCGCGAACATCGCACGCAACACTGCCCAGCGTATCTCGCCGGCGAGCCCAGCGAGCGCAGCGAGCACACCCCAGGCGACCGTATCCTGAGGATAATATAAAAGAAGAATGAATAAAGACCAGAGGAATAACATGACCTATCGAAAATCTGTTTTGCTCAGTGTGATTTTCATCGCTACCCTGGCGCTCAGCGCCTGCGGGTTTGCTGCGGGGGCCACGGCCACGCCGAGCGGATTCCAATTCTCGGGCACTAACGCGAACTTCAACCCGACGGCGCTGGCGACGCGCCTGGTTGCCCGGGAAACACAGCAGGCCGCGGCCACAGAGACCGCCGTGCTGCCCAGCCCGACGCCGCCCCCCACCAACACGCCCATGCCTACCGACACACCCACGCCGACGCCCGCTCCCGTCATGCTCACGGTTAATCAACCCGCGTATTGCCGCCAGGGCCCCGGCATTGCCTATCCGGTGATCGCCTATTTCGTCAAAGGAGACACGGCCCAGGTGGTTGGCCGCGATACGGTCGACTCCTGGTGGGTGATCCTCACCCCCAAGAATCCACAGGTCTCTTGCTGGATCGATAGCGGCAGCACCAGTATCTCAAGCGGAGATCCTTCTACGCTGACCTACATGCTTCCCCCCATCTTCACCCCAACCCCTTAACCGCGCGAGTAAATCCATTGCCACAGCTTAGTTGAAAGGCGGAAAGATGGTCCAAGACTATCCTTCCGCCTTTACATTATTGAAGAGAACGATGCTTTCAGGCCCAGAGCTTCAGCGCTCCCTATTCCCCGCTCTCCACTTTTCTGCGCTTGACGCGCGAGCCCTGGGGCGTGTCTTCCACCTCGTAACCGGCGGCAGCGATCTGCTCGCGCAGTCCGTCGGCGTCTTTCCAACGTTTCTCGGCGCGGGCCTGCTGTCGCTTTTCCACCAGCTCCTGGATCTCCTCCGGAACGACCTCTTCGCTGGGCTTCCATTCCGCCAGGCGCAAGCCCAATATTTTATCGAAGGCCAGAATAGTGGCCTTCTTGGCGGAAGGCGGCAGATCGCTGCGCACCAGGTCCCAGGTAACCGCCAGGGCGCGCGGCATGTTCAGGTCGTCATTGACCTGGTCGGAGAACTTTTGCAGGAAATCTTCGTCGATGACACCGGGTTCTCCCCATTCGTAGACCGCCCTGCGCAGGCGTTCCAGGGCCGTGGCGGCCCCGTCCAGGCTCTCCCAGGTGAAGTTCAGCTTGGCGCGATACAACGCGCTCAGGCAGAAGAGGCGATAGGCCAGGGGGTCATACCCGTTGTCGATCAAGGTCTGCACCCGCAGGAAGCTCCCGCTGGACTTGGACATGCGCGTATGCTCGTCGAGCTGGAGGAAGTAGCCGTGCATCCAGAAGTTCGCCAGGCGCGTCCCGTAGCAAGCTTCCGTTTGGGCGATCTCGTTGGTGTGATGCACGGTAATGTGGTCTTCGCCGCCGCAGTGAATGTCAAAAAAGCTCCCCAGGTATTTGGCCGACATGGCCGAGCATTCGATATGCCAGCCGGGGAAACCCACCCCCCAGGGACTGTCCCATTCCATCTGGCGTTTCACGTCCGTGGGACTGAATTTCCACAAGGCAAAATCGGTGGGATGACGTTTCTCGCCCATCTCGATGCGGGTGCCTGCCTGCAAGCCTTCGATGTCCAGCCGCCCCAGGTATCCATAACTGGGCAGCCTGGAGGTATCGAAATAGATGCCGTCCGACGTACGATAAGTGTAGCCGTTCTTCTCGATGCACTGAACGAAGTCGATCTGCTCCCGGATGTGATCCGTGGCCTTGCACCAGATATTCGGCTCTTGCAGATTCAAGCGCTGCATATCGCGCTTGAACTCAGCCGTGTAAAACTCGGCGATTTCCCAGGCGGTCTTGCCCATGCGGCGCGCGCCGGCTTCCATCTTATCTTCGCCGGTGTCGGCGTCCGAGGTCAGATGCCCCACGTCGGTGATGTTCATCACATGCCGCACCGGATATCCGTTGAATTCCAGCACCCGGCGCAAAACGTCTTCGAAGATGTAAGTGCGCAAGTTCCCGATATGAGCGTAATTGTAGACCGTAGGCCCGCAGGTATACAGGCCCACTTCGGGTGGGTGAAGCGGCTCGAACTCACGCAGGCTGCGGGAATAGGTATCGTAAAGGCGTAAAGTCATGATCTCAATCCGTCGTAGAGAAGTTGCCAGTTTGCCGGTAAGCGCTGTTCCGCTGGCACACCTTAATTATAAACCACTCCGTCAAGGAACGTCTTTGCCTAACTGGTCCTGCACAATTATCGAATACAGATTATTATTAATCCGTCGGTTGCCGCGACAAACGATGGGCCGGCATCCCGGCTCGATCGTCGCCCTTTTGAATTGCCAGCCTGCATCACCCGTGCTTGGCGAACAGATCTCTGTACGAGAGAATAATTCAACTATCAGGAGAGGAAATAGATATGATGCGTCGAACACCCCTTTATTTTAGTGCCCTTATCGTGGCGGCCCTCTCGCTGGGCGCGTGCAGTACCCCCCAGGTGAGCCCCACACCCGCGCAACAATTCCCGACTCGGGATGTCAGGACGCTCGAGGCGCAAGCTACCCGGCAAGCCGCCGCAACGCTGACGGCCATGCCAACGGACACCCCTCTCCCGACCCGCACTCCCACTCCGACCCAGACGCTCACTCCCACCATCGCGCCCGTGATCGTAACCATCGATAGCGACGCGTACTGCCGCTCCGGTCCCGGCATCATGTATCCGGTGACCGCCTATCTTTACAAAGGCGACCAGTCTCAGGCCGTGGGGCGCGAAGTGACGAGCAGCTATTGGGTCATCCAGGAGCCCAAGCAGCCGGACAAGACCTGCTGGGTGATCTCTACGGTGACTTCGATCAGCGGAGATCCCCTCCACGCTGACCGCCTTCCTGCCCCCTCCCGCTGCCGGGACAGTCCTTCCCCACCCCGTAATCCCCAGGTCTCGATCACCCGCCCTTTTGAATAACCGGCTGGCTCAGCCGGTTATTCGTCTGCGGAACCCGGGGAACGGCGCCCCCTGACGCTCCCTGAGCGGGTTTCTAGCAATCTTGCATTCAAAAATGATTTATGTTATGATATGCGCACAGCGTTGGAAGGTGCTACCTTCGCGGCGCTTTTTGTGTTTTGGTGACACAACGCACCCCCTCGGTGGGGATATTTTTAACTAGGATTGGCAACAGTCCTTTCCGAAGAAGAGGAAATCGTATGCCTACCTCATTCCTGACTAGCGAGGGCTATCAGAAGCTTCAAGATGAGCTGGAGTTCCTTCGCACTGTCAAACGCCAAGAGATTGCCAACCGTCTCCACGAAGCTATGGAAGGCGGGGAGCTGATCGAGAACGCCGAATACGAAGCCGCCAAGAACGAACAGGCCTTCGTAGAAGGGCGCATCAAGGAGCTCGAAATTCTCCTGGCGAATGCGCGGGTGATCGCGGAGCAAGATAAGACCGGAACGGTGCAGATCGGCTCTAAGGTAACGGTGCAGGAGGATGGCGGCGATCCAGAAGTTTATACCATCGTGGGCGCGGCTGAGGCCAACCCGCGGGCAGGACGTATATCCAACGAATTGCCGCTGGGGAAGTCCTTGCTAAATCATACAGTCGGAGACCAGGTGCAAGTAGATGCGCCAGCCGGTTCATTCGCCGTCACAGTTTTGAAGGTCGAGTGAATCTGGGCAAGACCATTCGCCCCGCGCACATGCCTGGCGCGGGGCTTTTGCTTAATAATTGAGGTTTCGCCTTTTTAGAGTTGGGCAGAAAATCCACCACAGAGACACAAAGGCCACAGAGTTTTCTCTTTCTAAAAAATTCCTCCGTGTTTTCTGCGGCTCTGTGATGAGAATATCGCTTCGGCTCAAATTGGCGAACGTCAAGTTGATAATAACGCTTAAAACAAATAAAGGAACGCAACTTCATGGAAATGGAACGCAACCCCCTGGAGCAAGCTCGCCTGGAGAAAATCCAC
The DNA here is from genome assembly GCA_963702935.1 of uncultured Chloroflexia bacterium. GTDB lineage: Bacteria > Chloroflexota > Anaerolineae > Anaerolineales > Anaerolineaceae > DAOTWA01. Next base: position 2,695,222 of record OY969772.1, on the reverse strand, counting down.
AGACTGCGCGCCGCAGGCGTGGAGCCTTACCCCACGCGCGCTGAAGTCACGCACACCATCGCCGAAGCCATCCAGGCCTTTACCACCGCCGAGGCGGCCGGAGCTACCGACGCGGTGCAGGTCACCGTGGGAGGCCGCCTGCGCGCGATGCGCCCCATGGGGAAGATCACTTTCGCGCACATCGAGGACAGCAGCGGGCGGCTGCAATTGTTTTTTCGGGTAAACGAGCTGGGCCAGGAGCAAATGGACTTCTTCGCCCGCGAGTTCGACCTGGGCGATTTCATCCAGGCCAGTGGGTTCATCTTCCGCACGCGCACGGGCGAAGTCACCCTGCACGTCGAGAGCTTCAAGATGCTCGCCAAGGCCATCACCCCCCTGCCGGCTGCCAAAGATGAAGTCGTGGACGGCCAGGTAGTGCGCCATGCTACCCTGGCGGACCCGGAAGTCAGCGCTACCGCCAGCGCTACGCCGACCTGGCCGTCAACCCCGAGGTACGTAACGTATTCCGCGCGCGCGCAGCCATCGTTTCGGCCTTGCGCAAATTCCTTGACGGCCGCGGCTTCCTGGAGGTAGAGACGCCCATCCTGCAGCCCATCTACGGCGGCGCAGCGGCGCGGCCCTTTGTTACCCACCACAACCAGCTCAAGCAGGACCTTTACCTGCGCATTTCATTTGAGCTGTACCTCAAACGCTTGCTGGTTGGCAGCCTGGACCGCGTATACGAGATCGGGCGCGACTTTCGTAACGAAGGCGTTTCCTACAAACACAACCCCGAGTTCACCCAGCTCGAGTTCTACATGGCCTACGCCGATTATCTGACGGTCATGGAAATGACCGAGCAAATGGTGGCTTCCGTGGCCGATAAAGTATTGGGGCGGCGCATCGATCCAGTTCGACGAACAAGAGATCGACCTGACCCCGCCCTGGCGGCGGGTGGAGCTGCGCCAGGGGCTGCTGGACGTCACCGGCATCGACATCCAGGAGTATCCCACCGCCGAGACGCTGGCCGCCGCCATGCAGGCGCACGGGCTGCAACTTCACGCCGGTGCGCCGCGCGGCAAGCTGATCGACAGCATGTTGGGCGATTACCTTGAGCCCACCCTGATCCAGCCCACCTTCGTTTACGACTATCCCCGCGACATCTCACCGCTGGCCAAGAGCAAGCCCGGCGACCCGCAGACCGTGGAGCGCTTCGAAGGCTACGTGGGCGGCATGGAATTGTGCAACGCCTTCACGGAGCTGAACGATCCGCTCGACCAGGAAAAACGCTTCCTGGAGATGGGTCGTGACCTTTGACGCCGAGGACGAAGAGAACAATCCTCTCGATGAAGATTACCTGCGGGCCATGTCCTACGGAATGCCCCCCATGGGTGGTTTCGGCATCGGAGTCGACCGGCTGGTGATGCTGTTAACCAACAAGCACAGCATCCGCGAGGTCATCCTCTTCCCCCATCTGCGCAATCGCGACGACGAAGAAGAGCCAGATAGTGTAAAATAGAAGTCGTGAAACCCGCCCTTTTTGACCCGTTGTTGGCGCTCGGCGACGCGCTGGCGTTGGCCGTCGTCACCCTTATCGGGTTCGCCACGCACGGAGAGCTGAGCAGCGCCGGGCTGCGTCTGCTCTCCACCTTCGTGCCGCTTTGTATCGGCTGGGCGCTCATTTCCCCCTGGCTGGGACTCTACCATACCCGCTATACCCACAGCGTCCGCGACTTGTGGCGGCCGCTGCTGGCCATGTTCCTGGCGGCGCCCCTGGCAGCCTGGTTGCGTGGTTTTTGGCTGAATGAGGCCATTCCGCCTGTTTTCGTCCTGGTGATCGCCGCCACCTCTGCTTTGGCGATCCTCCTGTGGCGCAGCGCGTGGCTGCTGATCGGCCGCAAGGCAAAGAGGCCGGCCTATGGTCAATGAACCGGCCCTGGTGCTGGACGCTCAAAAGGGCAACTTAGAGGCATTCAATGCCCTGGTCTTGACCTACCAGGATATGGCCTTCAACCTGGCCTACCGCATGTTAGGGGACGACGCCTCCGCCCAGGATGCCACGCAAAATGCCTTCATTGCCGCCTTTCGCAGCCTGGGTTCCTTCCGGGGCGGTTCTTTCAAGGCCTGGCTGCTGCGCACGGTGACGAATACCTGCTATGATGAGCTGCGCCGCCGCAAGCGGCGCCCCAGCGTGGCCCTGGAGCCGGTCATCGACGAGGACGAAGAGCTCGAATCACCCAAGTGGATGACCGATGACGGTCCTTCCCCTGAAGAATCCGCCGAACGGGCCGAGCTTGAAAAGGCTCTCCAGCATTGCCTGGATTGTTTGCCAGAAGAATTCCGCACGGTGGTAATTATGGTAGATGTGCAAGGGCTGGATTACAGCGAAGTTGCCGAGATCACCCGCAAGCCCCTGGGAACCATAAAAAGTCGCCTGGCGCGGGCGCGCGAGCGCATGCGCCATTGCCTGCAGGACTCCCGGGAACTTTTACCGGCTGCTTATCGTCTTGAGGATGAGGCGACACGATGACCACGCAACTTTCGCATAAAGAATGGGAAACCATTTCCGCCTACCTGGACGGCCAGCTTTCTGAACGAGAGCGCAGCAATTTCGAAGCCCGTCTGCGCTCTCGGCCCGAGCTGCGCGACGGGATGGAAGAGCTGAAGCATACCCGCACGTTTTTACGCAGCCTGCCCCCCCGTCATGCGCCACACAATTTCACGCTGACGCCCAGCATGGTACAGCCGCAGCGGGAGACGCCGCGCTTCTTCCCCACCCTGCGCTTCGCCTCGGCGCTGGCCGGCGTCCTTTTCGTGCTGGTTTTTATCGGAGAGCTGACCCTGGGCAAGGGCGCGACGATGGCGCCGGCCACGGCGTTCCGCCCGGAGGCTCCTCAAGCTGCCCCCCTGGCGGGGAGCACGACCAACGCCGCCGCAGCAGCCCCAACAACCGGAGAAAGCGCCCCGCTCATCGTCACCTGGGGCACGCCTACCCCTGAGAACCTGCGCGCTTACGGCCTGGGCGGAGGCGGAGGCGGGGGCAGCGAGGACATTCCCCTGCCGCAAACAACGCCGGAAATGGGCACGATGGATCTGGCGGCCACATCGGCGGCGCCCTTGCAGGCCAACCCGCCGCTCGCGCCCCAGGCCACTCCAACAGCCGAGGCGGGCGTAGGCGCCCTGGCCCAAAATCCTCAGGCGAAAAACTCCGCCGGCCCCATTCTGGGCATCCTCCCTACGGATCAAAGTGGAACGGAGATCGTTGTGCCGTCTGAAGAGCAGACCCCGTCGCCAGCGCCTGCGCCCTCTTCTTCCGCCCTCCTGTGGCGCCTGGCAGAAATCTCGCTGGGAGCCGTCGCTATCCTAACCGGCCTGGCTGCTTATCTCATCAATCGGAAGGCAAGTCATTGATCGCTGAAAATGTTCACTATTGCCCACGCTGCGGAGCGGCGGTGCACCTTCAAAATCAATTCGGTGGAATGCGCCCCACTTGCCCGCAATGCGGGTGGATCTATTTCGCCGACCCCAAGGTGGCTGCCGCCACTTTGATTGAAGCAAGATGGAAAGATATTGCTGACCCGCCGGGTGAACGAGCCTCAGCGCGGGTATTGGACGTTCCCGGCAGGCTTTGTAGACGCCGGAGAAGACCCGGCTCGCGCCGCCGAGCGCGAGTGCCTGGAAGAGACCAGCTTGCAGGTGCGGGTGACCAGTCTGATGGACGTCATCGCCGGGCGAGAACACCCGCATGGAGCAGACATCATCATCATCTATCGGGCCGAGATCGTGGGGGGAAAACTGTGCGCCGGCGACGATGCGGACAAAGCGGATTTCTTCGATCGCCAGCACCTGCCGCCGCTGGCCTTCAAAGCCACTTTTAAGATATTGGGAATCCCGGAAGAATAGATAACGTTACTTTCGAAGCCAGGATTTCTATCCCCAAGGGCACCAAGTGCACCAAGAAACATAAGATTTTAAATCTTGGTGAACTTGGTGTTCTTTGTGGTTCAATGCTTCGCTGTGGTTCAATGCTTCACGCTGAAAGGCTGGTTAAAGAGAACATCGGCCGCTAGCCCACGGCCGACGTTCTAAAGGAGGAGAAAACCAGTGTCCATTTTGCTCCGATCAACCGGTCGAGATTTCGTGGCCCAGGTAAAACCTCAACCCGTCTCATGAGCTTACTGCCTGCCATCTGGTTAGTTTTACTATACGCCGCAATATTAAAATCTGGATGAAAGAGGGATTAATAATAGACTAAAATCATCAGAGAGTTCCCTCACCCCTGCGCCCCTCTCCAAGGAGAGGAGCTGGGGTGAAGGAACTCAGATGCAGGCCCGAGAGTCGCGTGCGATTACAAACCGGCCGCCTTAATCAGCGCTTCTGCGCGGTCCGTATGCTCCCAGCTCAGGTCCAGGTCATCCCGCCCGAAGTGGCCGTAAGCGGCCGTCTGGCGATAGATGGGCCGGCGCAGGTCTAGATCACGGATGATCGCGCCGGGGCGCAGGTCGAAGACCTCGAGAATCGCCTCGGCGATCTTCTCATCTTCGATCTTGCCCGTGCCGAAAGTCTCGACGTTGACGCTCAACGGGCGCGCCACGCCAATGGCGTAGGCCACCTGAATCTCACAGCGGTCTGCCAGCCCGGCCGCCACCACGTTCTTGGCCACCCAGCGGGCGGCGTAGGCGCCGGAGCGATCCACCTTGGTGGGATCCTTGCCGCTGAAAGCGCCGCCGCCGTGCCGGCCCATGCCACCGTAAGAATCGACGATGATCTTGCGACCCGTCACTCCCGCGTCCCCCATGGGGCCGCCAATCACGAAGCGCCCGGTCGGATTGACGAAGAGCTTCAGGTGCCCGTCGACCATGCCTTCCGGCAGGACGGGGTGAATGACGTTCTCCATCACCGATTCGGTGATCTCCGCGTGGGAGACCTCGGGGGCGTGCTGCGTGCTGACCAGGACGGTATCGACGGCAACGGGCCGGCCATAATGGTATTCCACGGTCACCTGCGACTTGCCATCCGGGCGCAGCCAGGGGAGGGTGCCGTTCTTGCGCACCTCGGCCAGCCGGCGCGTCAGCTTGTGGGCCAGGTAGATGGGCATGGGCATCAACGTGGGCGTCTCGTTGCAGGCGTAGCCGAACATCATGCCCTGATCGCCGGCGCCGATGGCCTCGATCTGGGCGTCGGTCATTTCGCCCGCTTTGGCCTCCAGGGCCTTATCCACGCCCATGGCGATGTCCCCTGATTGTTTGGCAATGGCCACTTGCACGGCGCAGGTATTGCCGTCGAAGCCTTTCGAGCTGTCATCATAGCCAATATCATTGACCACCTGGCGCACCAGGGTGTCGAAATTCAAATTGGCGTGGGTGGTGATCTCCCCTAATACCATGACGAAGCCTGTTTTTGTCGCCGCTTCACAGGCTACGCGAGAATATGGATCCTCCGCCAGGCAGGCGTCCAGGACGGCGTCGCTGACCTGGTCGCACAGCTTGTCCGGATGGCCTTCCGTCACCGATTCGGACGTAAACAGGTACCGGGAAGAATTCATAAAGGTTGTGTTCACTGGCTACCTCCATAGCAGGAAATTAAAAAAAGATTGCCCCGGCGACAAACAGGAGGGGCAATCCAAAGAAAAGCGGCTGCCCTCTCATCTTCCAGAACATCCTTCTGTCGGAATTGGCACCGACGGACATCAAAAAACATGTCCCGGTTGCCGAGGTTTCATAGGGCCGGTCCCTCCACCTCTCTGGATAAGAGTGCCGTTAGGGGCTATGCAATTGTCAGAAAGATATTATCACAACTCCGCCGGAGTGTCAAATTTTTGGGGTCGGCCACCACTTCCCCACAAGCCTATTCTTCGCGTTTCACCTGGTAAACGTCAAAATCGCGGGCCACGTGGACGTTGGGGAAGGCCGCCTGGGCTTCGGCCAGAACGTCCTTCTCGCGATAGCGGCGCGAAATGTGCGTCAGATACAATTGCCGGACGCCGGCCTTGAGGGCCAGGTCAGCCGCCTGGCGAGTGGTCAGGTGGCCAAACTGGCGCGCCATTTCCGTCTCGTTTTCCATATAAGTGGCTTCGATTACCAGGGCGTCGGCGTCCTTGCAAACCTCCACCAGGCTGTCCGTCTCGCCCACGTCGCCGACGTGCACCAGGCGCGTGCCCTTTTTGAAGGGCCCCAAGACCTGCTCGGGGTCGATCACCTGTCCGTCGGGCAGCGTGACCGGCTTGCCCGCCGCCAGGTCTCTGCGCCACGGGCCGGGGGGAATCTTTAGCTCCTCCGCGCGCTCGGGCAGGAAGGGCCGCCGCGCTTTTTCCTCGAAAAGGTAGCCATAGGAGTCCGCGCCGCGATGCGAAACCGGGAAGGCCGAGACGGTAAAGTCCTCGCCCTCGAAGAACACCCCCGGGGTGATCTCGCGGAAAAAGATCGGCATGGGCGGCGTGGCGCCGCGCAGCACCACGCCATACAGCAAATCGCGGATGCGCTCCAACGCCCAGCGCCCGCCGAAGATTTCCATCTGGTCGATCGTCTCCCAGCGCATAAACGTGGAGAGCAGGCCGGCCAGGCCCAGGATGTGGTCGAGGTGGCCGTGGGTGATCAGGATACGGCTGAGGCGCTTAAAACCGATGCCGGATTGGAGAATCTGGCGCTGCGTGCCCTCGCCACAATCGATTAAGAAGCGGTACTCGTCGTGCTTGACTACCTGCGCGGAAAGTCCGCGCCGTACCGAAGGCGCCGAAGCTGAGGTACCGAGAAAGACGATTTCAAACACAGGGGATCCTTTCAGACGGGATTTACCCTTCTCCCAAACGGGTAAGCCTACCAATTTTACCTTAAGATGGGGGATCAGGGATTAGGGATCAGGCATGGCGTTCTCAAGAATAAAGGTTGTCATTGCGAGGAGGGCGTTCTTTGCCCGACGAAGCAATCTCGGTGCCGGCCCTGAGATCGCCACGCCCTGGGAAGAACACCCAGGGCTCGCGATGACACAGATCATAGTGGCTGTCAAGGAAACATGAGAACGCCATAAGGGATCAGGCAACCGGGTTATCAGGAAGGCGGCTCCCCTGATTACCTGGTCGCCTGATTGCCTGATCCCTTCATCCTTCTTCTTCATCCTTCCGCCTTCCTCCTTCATCCTTCCGCCTTCCTCCTGTGCTATAATCTTTCTCAGAACAATTATTCCATTCACCCACACCGAGAACCTCTTATGCCAGGCCGGAAGCCCGCTTCCCCGAAACCGAATAAGCCCCAACCCGCCCGAGGGAAGGGTAAAAGCCAGTCTGCGCCGGCGGCGCGCAAGCCCGCTGCCAGGCCGGCAGTCAGAACGGCGGCGCAGACCGCCAGGCGCCGGGTGCCGACCGGCATCTCCCCGGAACGCAAGCTGGATGCGGTTGGCATCCTGTTAGCCCTGGTCGGTCTGGTGATGCTGCTCAGCCTGCTTTCGGTCAATAAGGGCTCGCTCACCGGTTGGCTCACCCACCTGTTGGCCCAGGGATTGGGCTGGGGCATGTACCTGTTGCCCCTGGGCCTGCTGGGGATCGGCTTGTGGCTGGTGCTGCGCAATATCGAGCGCCTGCCGCAGTTCTCGGTGGAACGCTTGAGCGGCATCTTCTTGCTCTTTCTGAACCTGCTCGCCTGGCTGCATTTACTGGCGGGTGGAAATGACACCCTGGCGGAGAGCGGCCAGGGGGGCGGCGCGATCGGCAACCTGATCCTGGGCGCGCTAGTGTCTGCCCTGGGCACGGCCGGCGCAGTCATTGCGCTGCTGGCCTGGCTGCTCATCGCCCTGACCATGGCCCTGGACCTGTCCATCCCGGAGATTTTCCGCTGGCTCTCCCCGTTAGCGGCGCGCTTCAAAGCCGCCTGGGAATCGTTGGGGCGCCGGCTGGAACAAAGCGGGCGCGCAGACCTTTCCGCCTAATTTCAGCCCACTGCCGCCCCCCGTGCACGACGTGGTGGGGCGCTCCCCGCTGCCGCCCGAAACCGGCGCGGCGCCTGCCGCCTCTCCCAGCCCGGCGGCTGCCACGATCACCCCCGTAATCCAAAGGGCGGCGGCCCCCTGGGTCCTGCCCCCCTATCGAAGAATATCCTGGATGTGGGTCAGCGAGACCAGCGTGGATGATGAGATCGACCGCCAGCGGGCGCAGCTGATCGAAGAGACTCTGGCCTCCTTCGGCGCGCCGGCGCACGTGGTGGAGATCAACCGCGGCCCCACCATCACCCAGTTCGGCGTCGAGCCGGATTTCATGGAATCGCGCGGCGGGCGCACGCGCGTGCGCGTCGGCAAGATCGCCGCGCTGGCCGATGACCTGGCCCTGGCGCTGTCCGCCCGCACCATCCGCATCCAGGCCCCCGTGCCTGGCAAGGGTTTCGTGGGCATCGAAGTGCCCAACGACGAGATCGCCATGGTCGCCTTGCGCGACGTGATCGAGAGCGAGGCCTTCAAACGCCTCAAGTCGCCGCTGCGCTTTGCCCTGGGCCAGAACGTGGCCGGCAACGCCGTGGCGGCGGACCTGGCCGCCATGCCGCACCTGCTCATCGCCGGCGCCACCGGCTCCGGCAAGTCGGTGTGCGTCAACGCCCTGATCTCGCTGCCTGCTGCTCAACAACACCCCCGACGATCTGCGCCTGATCATGGTCGACCCCAAGCGCGTCGAGCTCACCGGCTACAACGGCATCCCGCACCTGCTGGCCCCGGTGGTGGTGGAGATGGAACGCGTGGTGGGCGCGCTGCAGTGGGTGACGCGCGAGATGGATATGCGCTACCGCAAGCTGGCCGATGTCGGCGCGCGCAACATCCAGGATTACAACGCAAATGGCCGCACGGGCCAGCCCCGGATCCCATACCTGGTGGTGATCGATCGATGAATTGGCCGACTTGATGATGCTGGCCCCCGACGAGACCGAGCGCACCATCACCCGCCTGGCGCAGCTCGCCCGCGCCACCGGCATCCACCTGGTCATCGCCACCCAGCGCCCCTCGGTGGATGTGGTCACCGGCCTGATCAAAGCCAACTTCCCGGCCCGCATCGCCTTTGCCGTGGCCTCCGGCGTGGACAGCCGCGTCATCCTCGACCAGCCCGGCGCCGAGCGCCTGCTGGGGCGCGGCGACATGCTCTTCCAGGCCCCCGACGCCCCCGCCCCGGTGCGCTTGCAGGGCGTATACGTCTCCGACAGCGAGATCCAGCGCCTGGTGCAGTACTGGCAGGGCTTTTCCGAGCAGGCCGCCACCGACGCAGGTAGCCGTAGGCCGGCATCGTGGACGCCCTCCCCCCAGGCGTCCCCCTCAAGCAAATCGCCCATGTGGGACGACATCGTCAACGAAGAGGACAAGGATCCGCTGCATGGACGAGGCCGTCGACCTGGTCCGCCGCCAGGGGCGCGCCTCCATCTCCATGCTGCAGCGCCGCCTGCGCATTGGCTACACGCGCGCCGCCCGCATGGTCGAAGCCATGGAAGAGAAAGGCATCGTCGGCCCGCCCGAAGCCGGCACCGGCACGCGCCAGGTGCTCGATTACGGCCCTACGGCCCCACCCAAGGAAGATTAAGCCTTGCGATCGTGCAGCATCCCTTTAGGGAAGGGCAAAATGCATTAATCCCCCCACCCCCCCTTATCAAGGGGGGCGAAGGGGGAATCTGAGAGAAAAGCGGCCAGATCAGATGAGACAAGGCTAAGTCCTTTTTTGGTTACAAAATCGTCCAGCCCAGATTACAATCCCCCTTCAATTCCCTATTTTCTATTGACAAGCGCCTTTCGAGTGGGTAAAGTACAATCAGAATTAATTTAAGGTTAACCATCCTGAAGCCTGTTCTCCCCGGTAGAGGGCATTTTACTTCCGGGCAACCTTTATCAGCGGAAAAACCAATGCGATTGCCATTCCTCTCATCAAAACTACCCGCCTTCCTTCGCAGACCTCATCCCCGGCGTGGCCAGTCCTTTTTAGAGCTTGCGCTCATCTTACCGGTACTGCTCATCATGTTGGCCGGCATGGTGGAAGTGGCCATCTTTATCGGCCGCTACCTGGACGGATTAGACCTGACCCGCGAAGCGGCCCGCTTTGCCTCGGTGCGCGATCCCTTCGACCCCAGTAATAGCGATGATATCTTCGACTGCAACAGAGAAGACATATTCAACTTCTATTACGACACCGCCTGCGTCTTTTCGCCGCCCAAGAACAACGTGGCCTGCACCAACGGCACCGACCCAAACGACCCGCTCACCGATCCCTTCTGCAACGGCTTCAACCCTTACATCCTGTTGAACCCGGCCACAGACGACGTGGTCATCTCGGTCTTCACCATCAGCGGCACCCTGCAATCGGGGCCCTGCGCGGGGGATAGGATATGCGACGTCTATCCAAAGCCCGCCGGCTACTGGGCTCTCTCCGACCACGACACAGACACGGCCCACAACGGCAACTGGCAGAAGGACTGCCAGGGCAACATCGTCGCCACGCAGCCATATTTCACGAAAGCTAAGGTCGAGAGCCTGGTAGATAGCACCACAGACACGTCTTCCACCCAGAACAGGGGGCTGGTCACCGTCGAGTTCTATTATTGTTACCATCAGGTCTTGAACCTGCCTATCGTTTCCGATTTTCTGCCTAACCCGATGAGGATCCATGCATACACCGTCATGCCCATGCCCGCCGCAGCGCCCACGCCTACGCCGCTTCCTTAATGATCGTCTGGGCTTCCTGGCGCACCCCCGGCCCGACCGCAAGCGCGGCCAGGTGATCGTGATCTTCGCCTTCGCCTTGCTGACCCTGCTGGCCTTCGTGGGCCTGGTGGTGGACGCCGGCTCGCTTTACATCACCTACGGCCAGTTGAAGCGCGCCGTAGACGCCGCCTCGGTGGCCGCCGCTAACGACTACAAGCGCAACGTCAACGTCACCCAGATGCAAAACAATGCGCTGGAATTGCTGAAGCTGCACAACGTGGACATTACCACGGTCAATTTACAGGTATTCACCTGCCCTCAAAATCCTAACGACCCCAGTAGCTGGGCACCCGGTTTACCTGCCGATTTTGCCGCCAAATGCCCTGACATCACAGCGGGTAAATCCGCGCGCAAGCTGGTGTGGGTACAAGCCAGCGAGAAAGCCCCCCTGTACTTCCTCTCCCTGATCGGCTTCGACGCCGTGACCCTCACCACCAACGCCATGTCCGAAGCCGCTACGGTGGACCTGGTGATCGTGATCGACACCTCCGAATCGATGGGCGTGAATACCCTACATCCCAGCCCTTATACAGTAGACGATTATGACCCCAACGACCCTGCTACGGGCTGCAACCCTACCAACACCTGCGAGCCGCTGTTGCAGGCCAAAGACGCCGCCAAAGCCCTGATCGATAACCTGTACGGCGGCTACGACCGGGTGGGAGTAGTTACCTTTGACACTTATGGCATCGTGCGCCACGGATTAGACGATAATCTAGCTCAGGCCAAAGCCGACATCAATTCGATCCCTTTGCACGACGACCCGCCCTACGCTAAGCTGTGGCCGGCCTGGAAAGCCCACCCGGGCTCTTTCAACCCGGTCAACCCGGACGACCGCGACGGAGACGGCCAGGATTACGACAATCCACTCATATTAGGGTACACCTGCCCAGCAATGAGCGACCCGCGTATGGCCGATCGCTGGTGGAGCAGCGACAATATCGAGAAAGGGCCAGATCCCTATGGGTGGGGTGGCGTACCTTGCGACGCCGATAACGGCCCGGGTGACCCCGGCGGTTACATCTATGATGCCTACGATTGGGATCAAAGCGATTCCACCACCAACGGCAAATATACCCAGTCTGATACCGACTACGCCAACGCCTGGGTCAACGGCGGCACGGTCACTCTGGTCAACGGAAGCAAAGTCACCCTGACCAGCCACCTCGTGAATATTGGTAGTCAGCAAGCAGTGTCTTTCTCGCCGCTCTCTACCTGTACGGGCTGCGGCATCCGCGTGGCCACCGATATGCTCAAATCTGGAGGACGCCCTTCCTCGGTGTGGGTGATGGTGTTCCTTTCAGATGGCCTGGTCAATCTGAGCGACACCCATCTCACTCAATCCAAAATCAGCGAGCAAAACGGCTTTTGCGGCGGCGGCCTCAATTCCGAATTTTGGAAAGACGCCTGCACGGATCCGACCCATGCCAACCCACGTTATTGTATTAATGTCTCCAGCGATACCTGCCCGCTCCACACTACCTACCTGCCGGGTCCCATTCATTCCCCGCCTTACAGCGTTGAAAACTACGCGCGGGACATGACCGACCAGGCTGCTCTGCAGGTACTCTCCCAACCCAAGGAGTTGTTAGGTAACGATATTGCTATCTACACCATCGGCCTGGGCGCAGCCGCCCCAGATGGCGAGCCCCTGCTGCGCTACATGGCCGCCGTGGGCGACGACGGCGACCGCTCGACCGATCCTTGCGCGGGCGTTCCATCGATGAAATCCTGCGGGCAGTATTTCTACGCGCCCACCGGCGACGCTCTACGCCCCATCTTCGACCAGATCGCCTCCCGCATCTACACGCGCATCTCTAATTAAAAACCATGAACCTAAAAGACCGCCTCGTCCACCGCCTTCACACCCAGCCCAGAGCGCAGAGCATCGTCGAGTTTGCGCTGGCCCTGCCCATCCTGCTCATGCTCCTGTTCGGCATCATCGAGTTCGGCCGGCTGCTGCAGGCCTGGCTGGCGGTCGAGAACGCCGCCCGCTTCGGCGTGCGCTATGCCGTCACCGGCTCGTACAATTCTTCTTACTGCGCCGCGGCAGGCGCCGCCCTGGGCCTGACGTCCGCCGACAACGCGGACGGGCGGATCGACTGCCTGGTGCCGGATACGGTCACGGGCTACGAAGATAAGACGGCCCAGCTTCAGGACTGGGCGCGCCTGCCTTCCATCCGCGACGCGGCCCTCTCCGGAGGGATGGGCGTAGCCGCCGACCCCAGCGTCTCCGGGAATTACATCGCCTTCCTCGCCAATCCCAGCCCGTCGTTCAACAGCGCCAACCGGGGCAGCCCCGACCAGAAGGGCTATTTCGACGTCACCACGTGCAGCAATCGCGGCGTGCCGCCCAACAGCCGCTTCATGTTCGACCCCAACCCTTATTATTCCGACCCTTCCAACCAGGACCAATACCTGTTCCCACAGGTATGCGAGATGGCCGATCAAAACACCTTCCAGCCGCAAGAATTCATCGACGACGCCGGCGGCCCCGGCGACCGCGTGCGGGTCGTCGTCACCTACCGCCACCCGCTGATCACGCCTTTCCTCAGCAATCTGTGGCCCACCCTGCGCCTCACCTCCCAGCGTGAAGGCATCGTGGAGAAATTCCGCACCTCGCGCGTCACCGGTCTGTCCGGGGGCATCTCCTTCGCGCCCACCTGGACTCTCACGCCCACTATCACCCCCACTCCCTCCCAGACCGCCACCGCTACCACCACCAGCACGCCCTACCCTTGCGCGGGCAACGGCGTCCTGCGCCAGTGGTGGTTAAACATCAACGGCACGAGCGTCAACGACCTGACCAGCTCGCCCAATTACCCGTCCAACCCCAGCGGCTCACAAATACTCAGCAGCTTCGACGCGCCGGTCAACTGGGCCGATTATTATGGCACGCGTATGCGCGCCAGCCTGTGCGTGCCGGTTACCGGCGAATACACCTTCTGGATCGCCAGCGACGACAACAGCCAGCTTTTCTTGAACGGCCAGTTGATCGCCAAAGTGAGCAACTGGACCAACCACAACGTCTGGAATGCCGACCCTGCCCAGCAATCGGCCACCTTTATCCTGCAAGGCGGGGTATTCTATTCGCTCGAGGCGCTGCAAAAGGAAGGCAGCGGCGGGGATAACCTGTCCGTGGCCTGGAGCCGCCCGGGAGATCCCGGCCCCACCGTCCTGGCTGCACCTTATATCTATGCGGTGCAGCCCGAGCCAACCGGCACCCCCACCAGGACGCCTACCGTTACCCCCACGGGCTGCCCTTCCAACGGCAGCGGGCTGCGCGGCGAGTATTACGGCGACCAGAGTTTGACCGGCCTGGTTGCCGCCAAGACCGACCCCACGATCGACTTCGATTGGGGAAACGGCGCGCCAAACGTTCCCGGAATGCCCGTGGACCACTTCTCCGTGCGCTGGACCGGCCAGGTGATGGCCCCTTATACGGGCACGTACACCTTTACCACCTACACGGACGATGGCGCGCGCCTGTACGTCAACAACACCACCGTCATCAGCGATTGGACTGACCACGGCGTCAAGTACGTCAACGGGAGTGGCATCACCCTGGCCGCCTGCCAGATGTACAATATCACCATGGAGTATTACGAAAACGGCGGCAGCGCCGTAGCCAAGTTATATTGGTCGATGGACGGTATGAGCCAGCAGATCGTCCCACAGAAGTACCTCTATCCAGGCACGGGGTTTCTGCCACCCACCCGTACCCCTTCTTTCACGCCGACGCCGTCCAGAACGGCCACCATCACGCTGACGCCTACCCGTACGCTGACGCCTACCATCACGCTGACGCCTACCCGCACGCCCACAGCCACCCGCACGCCCACAGCCACCCGCACGGTCCCGGCCACCTACACGCCTACCCATACAAACACGCCTGTGGCAACCGCCACTTTTACACCCAGGCCGACGAACACAGCCACGCGCACGCCTACCTTTACACTGACGCCTACCCCGTGCCTGACGCCCTTCGAGATGGGCGGCTGCCATTAGCCTGAAGCCGGGCATGGGCGCAGATGAACCCTGAACCTCGCTCCCCCAGGTCTCTTCCCAGGCTGGCCCTTCCTCACCGAGGGGTCAGCCTGGCCCTTTTAGGGCTGCTGGGGGTCTTGATCTCTATCCTGGTCTTCTTCCTGCTGCTCAACAGTGGGAAACTGTACAATGGCCCGGGGAATACCGGGCTTACCCTGCTCGTGTTGATCGGGGGGGCGGCCTTGAGTTTGGCGGTCAGCTTTTTGGGCGTCAGCCTGAGCGTGCGCAGCCGTTTGCGCGCGCCAGATGCCTCGAAAGGCCCTTCCATCCTGGGCACGCTGGGGTTGGCTTACCTCCTGCCCCTCCTGGCCCTGGGATTTCCGGCCTTACTCGGCGCCCTGATCTACGGGCTGGCTGCGGACGTCTCCTTTCACGAAATAGCGGGGTGGTTTTACAGCCTCTTCTCCCCCATCGACGGCGGTTGGAATTCCTGGTTCGCCATCCTGAACGCATTGTGCCTGGGATGGATCGCCGTGTGGTCGATCTTGCGCCCGGGAGCGCTATCCCTCGATCTGATCCGGCCCAGCAAGGCCGGTTTCTGGCCCTGCCTGGCGGGGGTTTTGGCCGGGTTGGGATTATGGCTGGCGGCCTTCTTTCTGCAACGCATTTTCCTGGATCTGGCTGCCCCCGGCGTGAACAGTTGGCCGGACAATGCGGGCAACGCAATCGTAGCCATGGCCGTGGCAGTCAGCGTGGCGCCCTTCGCCGAAGAGGTCTTCTTCCGGGGCTACGTGCTTTCCAAATGGAAGGCGCGCTGGGGGCTTCCCCTGGCCGTGGTTCTCAGCTCAGCGCTTTTCGCCGCGCTGCATTTCAACCTCCTGGCCTTCCCTGGACTGCTGGTGGTGGGAGCCTGCCTGGCCGGCCTCACCTTGTGGACGGAGAGCCTGCTCCCGGCCATCCTGGCTCACGTGGTCTTCAACTTACTTATGGTAGTGAGGTGAAAGGATGAAGGCGGAAGGAGGAAGAGAACGGGGATCAGGCAACGAGGTAATCAGGAATGCCAGCAATAATGTAAAATCATGCTATGCAATCTAATTCCCGGCCCCTCACGGGGAAGAGCTTCCCTTTGAAATACGGCTCGCTGGGGGCAGCCTCGTTTCTGGGCCTCTACGCTGCCTGGCTGCTGCTCGGAGCGCGCAGCCAGGGCGAGCGCCTGGTGGTGGGCAACCTGGCTCTCTTTTTCGTGGCCGCGGCGGCCTGCGCGCTGGCCTTCTGGGCGCGCCACACGGCGCGCCACAACGCCCGGGGGACGGCTATGCAACGTTCCTGGCTGCTGCTGGGAGCCGGCCTGGGCTGTCTGGCCGCCGCGAACCTGGCCCGCACGGGTCTGGACGTGGCCTACGGAAGCGAGGTCACCCAGGGCACGCTCGCGAATTGGCTCAGCCTGGCCGCTTACCCGCTGCTGCTGGCCGGCCTGATCTTCTATCCGCGCCGGTTGCGCCAAACCTCTGGCAACCTGCGCCTGTTAATGGAAATTACCATTACTTCCGCCGTCCTCCTCACCCTGGGCTGGCTCATCCTGGTAGCGCCGGTAACCAACAGCGCCCATTTCAATGGAAACACTTTTTGGGCGATGGTTTACCCCCTGGGCGACTTAACCCTCTTGCTGTTTGTGCTGGACGCCTTCCTGCTCACCGATCCGAACAGCAGCAGTCCTCCGTTAGCCCTCCTGTTCCTGGGGTGGCTGGCCTTCCTCCTGAGCGACCTGGGGCTTAGCACCCTCGCGTCTTACAATATTTACCAGGTTGGCAGTCCAATCGACCTGGGCTGGGCCATCGGCTACTGCCTGATCGGGTTAGGCGGGCTTTACCAGGCCAATCACCCGGAAGATCCTGCTCTCGCCGCTGCGCGTGAGGACAAAGGGGAAGCGGCTCCCATCAATGCCAGGCAGCGAGTTCAATCGAACTTGCCCCTGCTGCTGACTTTCATCCTGGCGATCTATTCGCTCATCTCCTGGCAAATCGTCGGGCAGGGCGATTCTTTGGGGTTGTGGATGACCCTGGTGCTCGGCCTGGTATTGATCGCGCGCCAGGGGGTCATCGCCGGAGAGATCGAGCAGCAACAATACGCCAGTCTGGTCAACAGCGTAGCCGAGCCCACTTTCGTGTGCGACGCGCGGGGGCGCTTGAAGCTGGTCAATCCGGCTCTGCTCCAGGCAGCAGGCTATGCGCAGATTCAGGACCTGATCGACCGGCCTATGCAGATGCTCTTCGCTCCTGAGGAATTACCCCATGCTGTCGTCCAGCTCAGCTTGAATCAGGGCTGGAGCGGCGAAGTGCACCTCTACCGTAAGGATGGCGCGGCTCTGCCAGTTTACCTTTCGCTGCGCCCCATCCTGCGCCGCATGTCCGAGCGCCCGGCGCTGGCCGGCACCGCTCACGATCTCAGCCAGCAGAAACGCCAGCAGGCCGCATTGAAGGAAGCTTACGAGCAAGTGGCCGCCGCCCATCGCGAGCTGGAAACGCTCAACGAACAGCTCGAGATCAAAGTGCTGGAAAAGACCCAGAACCTCAGCCAGGCCTACCTCCAACTGGAAGAGCAAAACCGCACCTTGCAAAAACTGGACGAAGTCAGGACGGACTTCGTCTCGCTGGTCTCTCACGAGCTGCGCGCCCCGCTGACCAATATCAGCGGCGGAATTGAGCTGATGCTGGGCAGCCCGCAGCCGCTCCCCGAACGATTGCGAGAATCCCTCCAGTTGGTTCAGGCGGAGACCCGCCGCCTGGATAACTTCGTGGCCGCCATCCTGGACATCTCCGCTCTGGACGCGGGCCGCGTGCCGTTTTATTCCATCCCCCTGTCCCTGGGGACGGTAGCCGCCGCCGTCCAGCGCCAGTTCGGCCCCCTGGCCAGCGCCGGCCGCTTGCATTGGAAAATCCCGACTGATTTGCCCTTCGTATTGGCAGACGAGCACGCCCTGCCGAGCGTCTTCTTTCACCTGATCGACAACGCCCTCAAATACGCTCCCGAGGGAGAGATCGAGGTGAGCGCCTTCCCCGCCGGCGAGCTGGTGGTGGCGGAGATCGACGACGAAGGCCCCGGAATTCCACCCGACGCTCTATCGCTGGTCTTCGATCGATTTTACCGGCTGCACAACGGAGACGCCCAAACCGTCTACGGGCACGGTTTGGGCCTCTATATCGTGCGGCGCCTGCTGCAAGCGATGGGCGGAGACATCCGCGCAGAAAACCGCCCGTTTGGCGGCGCCCGCTTCACCTTTTGGCTGAATGCCGTTCAGGAGAAAGATGAGTGACAAAATACTGCTGGTAGACGACGACGCCACTTTGCTGCGCTTCCTGGGTGAATACCTGCAAAACAACGTCTTCCAGGTGTTCACGGCTGCCAATGGACCCGACGCCCTGCGCCTGGCGTACCACGAGCACCCCGACCTGGTCATCCTGGACGTGATGATGCCCGGCATGGATGGCTGGGAGGTCTGCGCCCGCCTGCGCGAGCTGACCGACATTCCTATCATCCTGGTGACCGGCAAATCCTCAGAAGCCGATAAGCTGCGCGGCTTTCGCCTGGGAGTGGACGATTACGTCACGAAGCCCTTTAGCTTCGCCGAGCTGACCGCTCGCATCCAGGCCGTGCTGGCGCGGGTCAGGGCCCATCCTGCCAAGGAGCGCAACCTGCTGCCTTTTGGGGAGATCCTCGTGGACGTAGACAAACGCCAGGCGCGCCGGGGAGACGAAATCATCCCCCTCACCCCCACCGAGTTTCGCCTGCTGGAATACCTGGCGCGCAATCAGGACAAAGCCGTGGGCGAGGCAGAGCTGGCGCAAGAGGTATGGGGGCCTTACAAAGACGAAGACACCACGGCCGTCAGGCGCTACGTGTGGCTCTTGCGGCAAAAGATCGAAGAAGACCCCGCCCATCCGCGCTTGATCCTGACCGTGCGCGGTTTCGGCTATCGCATGGGCACCGGCTCGCTGAAAATGCCGGAGGAAGATAGGGATCAGTAGGCAGTAGACAGTGGCCAGGAATCAGGCAATAAGGCGATCAGGGATCAGGATTGGATGGGTAAAAGCCAGCCAAGAATTGCGTGAATATACAATCGACTCTGGCTATCGTCTGTCTACTGGCCACTGAGCACTTCCTTCTGACCCCCAATCTCCGATCTCGATTTTCGCTTTGCGCGTTTTATGGTATGATTTCACTATTCGGTTCTTTGACGAAGGATACTATGGACGATAAGATCACAATTATTGAGGGACCTCCTCCAACATTCGAAACCATTCAGGATGGATGGGCCTTGGGCCTGACTGAAGGGCCTCTGCTTTACGACATAGCCCTGACTCGCCTGCGCACCTTCAACGGGCCGGCGCTGGTGGAACGCTGCCGGCGCACCTGGAAGAATCAATCCACCATCTACCTGGAATATCGAGACGCCACCGGGATGGAAGCCAACGCTCCCATCATGGCCGTTCGAGCCCAGGACACCGACGATGGCTTCGTGCTGTTGTTGTGGATCCGCCGCGACCCCGAAGAAGCCGAGACCGAGCTCGGCCTGAACGACGACGATGATTTCGACGGCGACGTGGACTGACTTCACCTCCTGCATAGCGAATAAACCCCCGGGCGTGGCCTGGGGTTTTTTCTATCCCATACTTATTCACGAGGAGCAAACATGACCCTGGACCTGGAAGCCATCCGCGCACAATTCCCTGCCCTACAAAAACCGGCTATCTTTCTGGATAACCCGGGGGGGACGCAAATTGCCCGCCCCAGCCTGGAACGCATCCAGGCCTATCTGGTGGAAAGCAACGCCAACCACGGCGGCGCTTTCTCCACCAGCGTAGCTTCAGACGCGATTTCATACGAAGGCCACGCGGCCATGGCGGATTTGCTCAATGCACAGCGCCCCGAAGAGATCATCTATGGCCCCAACATGACCAGCCTGACCTTCTCGATGAGCCGCGCCCTGGGGCGCACGCTGCGCGCAGGGGACGAGATCGTCGTGACCCGCCTGGACCACGACGCTAATATCTCCCCCTGGCTGCAAGTGGCCGAAGACCACGGATGCAGCATCCGCTGGGTAGATTTCGACGTAGAAGATTGCACGCTGGATATGCGTGACATGCAAGCCGCCATCGCCGAGAAGCCGCGCCTGGTGGCGGTCGGTTACGCCTCCAACGCGGTGGGCACCATCAACCCGGTAAAAGAGATCGTAGAGATGGCGCACGCGGCCGGCGCGCTGGTCTACGTCGACGCCGTGCAGTACGCTCCGCACGGCCCCATCGACGTTCAAGACCTCGGCTGCGACTTCCTGGTCTGCTCGGCGTACAAGTTCTTCGGCCCCCACATGGGCATCCTGTATGGGCGCTACGACCTGCTCGAGAGCCTGCGCGCCTATAAAGTGCGGCCTGCCCCGGTGGAGCCGCCCGGCAAGTTCGAGACGGGAACGCTCTCTTTCGAGGGCGTGGCCGGGGCGCTGGGGGCAGTCGAATATCTGGAGTGGGTTGGGAAAACTTTCGGCGGAGATCATCGCGAGAGCTATGCTGGGCGATTCCAGGGCCGCAAGCTGCACCTGAAACAGGCCATGGCCGCCATCCGGGCATACGAGTACGAGCTGACCCGCGCCCTGCTGGAGGAGGTAGAGAAGCTGCCGGGAGCCACCATTCACGGGATCACCGATCGCGGTCACCTGGACAAGCGCGTGCCCACGGTGAGCCTCACGCTGCAGGGATGGTCTCCGCGGGACCTCGCCTCCCGCCTGGGGCAGAGGGGCGTCCACACCTGGGACGGCAATTATTACGCGCTGGCCGTTACGGAACGCCTGGGACTTGAAGGCCAGGGCGGCATGTTGCGCATCGGGCCGGCGCATTACAACACCGTGCAGGAAATCCACAAATTGGGCGAGGCGTTGGAAAAGATTGTGGCAGAAAAATAAGATTTGCGAGGATTTAGGCGCTTAGCGCTTTAAGTGACGAACGCCAGGGTGAGGGGGGCACCCAGGCGTTCGTCATGTTGTATGATAGCAGATACCCGGCGAATATGCAAGTGGTTTCCGTTACAGATTTGTTACGATTTGGTTGTCGTATAAAAAACATAGTGCGGGAGCGTAGCCCGCGCTTCCACACTATGTTTGTGCCCCAGGAGGGACTTGAACCCCCAACCTAGGCGTTAGGAGTGCCTTGCTCTGTCCTGTTGAGCTACTGGGGCAACCGCCAAGATTATAGCACGCTGCCTACACACTCGCAAGAGAAAGCGAGCGCTTACAGCTCCTTATTTTCCGTCCGCGCGCAGCCGAGATCAGGCAGCCCAGCAGCGCACCACCCGCCGCCACCAGGAGGCCGGTATCCACAGCCACGTACAAAGCCGAGGGCGAAGGCTGCACCGTTAAGAAGTCAGAATGGCGCCGGCCAGCCCAACTCCCAGCACCATGCCCACGTTGCGCGCCGTGGCCTGGATGCCGGAGGCAATCCCCTGGCGGTTGCGCGGCGCAGACCCCATCAAAGCGCTCGTGTTGGGTGAGATAAAAATTCCCGTGCCCAACCCGGCGATGGCCAGATAGATCCCCACGCTGGAAAGGGGAGCTTGTGGCCCAAGGCGCGAAAGCAAGTACAGGCCGGCAGCCAGGATGGCCATCCCCAGGGTGGTAGGCAGGCGCGATCCGATGCGATCCGACAGGGTGCCGCTGATGGGAGCCGCCACCGCCATGACCAGCGGTTGGGCGGTGAGCAAGAGGCCCGCCTGCGCCGGGCTGAGACCCCGGCCCTGGATCAGGTAGAAGGGCATCAAGAAAAGCACACTGTACAGAGCGATGTAAATGAAAACCGCGCTGCCCGCCGAGGCCGAAAAAATCCGCTTGCTAAAAAGGGACAGATCGAGCATGGGGGCCAGATGCGCGGCGTTCCACCCACAGGAAGGCGCCCAGCAGGACGAAGGCGACAACCACCAACGCCAGGATAGCCGGCGAAGTCCAGCCCCAGGAAGATCCCTGGTTCAAGCCCAACAATAGCGCCACGAGCCCGGCCATAAAGAGCAACGCGCCGGGGATGTCGAACGGTTCTGAACGCTTATTGAGCGCATCGCGCGGGATGAAATACCAGGCTGAGGATGAGCGCCAGTAAGCCAACCGGGATGTTGATGAAGAATACGGCCCGCCAGCTAAAGGCGTCTGCCAGCCACCCGCCCAGGGAAGGGCCAGCCGTGAGGCCCAGGTAGGTCATGGCGGCCTGGATGCCAAGCGCCTGTCCGCGCTGCGCGGCGGGGAAATTAGCGGTGAGAATAGCGGGCGAATTGGCAAAAAGCATAGAGGCCCCCAGGGCCTGGAATGCGCGTGCGGCAACCAGAAAGGTGTCCGAGGGAGAAAACCCGGAGAGCGCCGAGCCCAATACAAAGATGACGAAGCCAGAGACGTAGAGCACCTTGTGCCCGCGGATGTCTCCCAGGCGGCCAACGCTGAGCAGCAGCCCGCTGACTACCAGGAGATAGACCGTGACGACCCATTCCACCGTGGCTACGTCGCTGTTTAAAGCCTGCCGGATCACCGGCAGGACGGTATTGACCACGCTGCCGTCCAGCGCCGACATGAACGTGCCGATGCCGATACACAGGAGCACCCACCATTTCGTGCTGGCGGTTGTAGTGGAAGCTGCTTCTTCGGCGGCCAAAATTACACGACCACGCGGGGGTACATCATGGCGCCAATCAGCACGAACAAGGCCGAGACGGCCAGCAGCACCCCAAAATCTACGCCCAGGCCATAAGCGCTGGCGCCGCCGGTGACCATCAGAGCGCGCAAGGCATCCACTTCGTAAGTGAGCGGGTTGACGCGAGAGATGGCTTGCAGCCAGCCCGGCATCATCGAGATCGGATAGATGGCGTTGCTGGCGAAGAAGAGCGGCATGGTGAGCACCTGTCCGATGCCCATGAAGCGCTCGCGCGTCTTGACCCAGCAGGCGATGATCAGCGAAAAGGTGGAGAACAAGGCCGCACCCAGCAGCACCGCCAGCAAGACGCCCAGGAGCGCGAGGGGATTCCAGTTCATCTGCACGCCCAACAACAGCGCCAGAATGTAGATGATTACCGCCTGGGTCAGGCCGCGTACTCCCGCCGAGAGGGCTTTGCCCAGGACCAGGGCCGTGCGCGGCGTGGGGCTGACCAGGAATTTATGCACCACTCCCAGGTCGCGTTCCCAGATGATGGCGATGCCGTAAAAAATGGCGATGAAGAGCACGCTTTGCGCCAGGATGCCGGGGGCCATGAAGGCAATGTAAGGCAGGTTCCCGGTTGGGATGGCGCGCACGCGGGTGAAGACCTGCCCGAAGACCAACAGCCAAAGCGCCGGCTGGATGGCGCGCGTGAGCAGCTCAGTGGGATCATGGCGCAGCTTGCGCACCTCCAGCTCGGTAATGATCAGGGTCTTATCGATAAAAGAGAAAACGGACGCCAGCGGCGATTTCTGTCGCGGAAGCGGCAGATTAACCGAGCCGGCGCGCCGTACGTCTTGCTCTTGAAGTCTCACGGTAACTTCCTCCTGATTCGATCTCATCTCCAGTATAATGGATAAATACGTCATCGAGGGTAACGGCGTTGCCGTTTCCATTGCCGTTGCCATTCAGATGGGCTTCGTCCTTGATAGAAGCTTTCAGCTCAACCGGCGTGCCCAGAACGGCCACCTTCCCCAGGTGCATGATGGCCACCCGATTGCAGATGGCGTCCGCCTCTTCCATCAAATGCGTGGTCAGCAGAATCGTCGTGCCGTAGCTGCGGCACAGTTCACGGATGTGCTCCCACACCATGCGGCGGGCTGACGGGTCCAAGCCAACGGTAGGCTCGTCCAGGAATAAGACCGGCGGGCGGTGCAGCATGGATTGAGCGATCTCCAGGCGGCGGATCATGCCGCCGGAATATTGCCGGACGAGCTTATCGGCCGAGTCGGACAGCCCCATGAATTCCAGAGACTCGCGCACGCGCTTCTCCAGCTCGTTGCGGGGCAGGTCGTAGAGTTTGGCAAAAATCAGCAGATTCTCGTAACCGGTCAGCGTTCCATCGGCGGAGATCAACTGGGGAACGTAGCCGATGAGGCGGCGCACAGCCGCGGCCTGGTGGGCGATGTCATAGCCGGCTACTTGAGCGCTGCCAGAGGTAGGCGGCAGCAAAGTCGTTAGCATTTTCAGGGTGGTGGTCTTGCCGGCGCCATTGGGCCCCAGCAGGCCGAATACGTCCCCCTCTTCGATACAAAGGGTCAGCCCCTTCACCGCAGTTAAGTCTCCAAAGGTTTTGGTGAGACCTTGGGTCGTCAAAATAGCCATAGATTACTTTTCAGCCTCCGATACAGGATCGTCTTCTAGAGTAAAAATGGGCCGCAGAGCCTGCATACTATGGAAGATTGCCGCCTTTTGTTCGGGTTCCAGGGCCGAAATCTTCTCGGCCAGATAAGCGTGGGCAGCCTGATAAGCGCCTGCCAGCATCACCTGGCCGGCCTCGGTCAGATTCAAGGTGATCTTGCGCCTGTCTTCCGCGCAAGACAAACGGGTTACCAGTTGGCGGGTCACCAGACCATCCATCATCTTGGACGTGGAAGGCAGGGTCAGCCCGAGGTACCCGGCGACCCTGGTCAGCGACCCGCCTGGGTGTGAATTCAGGAATACGAGCGCACGGAACTGAGGAACGGAGAGCCCCGCAGCCCGATGCCGGCGCATTTCCGTCCGAATGGTACGCATGATAAGAGGAGTCACGTCTAAAATCTCCCTGGCGCATTCATCCGTCGTGATGGTCATTTGTTAACCTTTCTAATAATTAGACAATCTAATTATATCCTGGCTTTCATTTATGTCAAGTGGATTGTTTGACAATCCCGGCCCCCAAGGCTAAAATTGGAATGACCGGAGCGCTAGAATCCGAATTGATCAAGGTGGCTTAATTCTACACTGCAAGGAGCTAACGTGAGCAAGTGGCCGGGAAAATTCGTCATTGGTCTAACCGGCAATATCGCCACCGGTAAAAGCGTCGTCCGAAAAATGCTGGAGCACCTGGGAGCCTACGGCATCGATGCCGATGCGCTGGCTCACCGGGCCATCGCCCGGGGCGCGCCAGGCTACCAGCCGGTGATCGACGCTTTTGGTCGCTGGCTGCTGAACTCCTGAGCAAGAAATCGATCGCTCCAGACTGGGGCGCGTGGTATTTTTCGATCCCGAGGCCCTGGCGGCGCTGGAAGCCATCGTGCATCCCCTCGTCAGCCAGGCGATCGACATCATCGTGCAGCGCGCCCGACAACAGGTGGTCGCGATCGAAGCCATCAAGCTGCTGGAAAGCGGGCTGGCCAAGGACTGTGACAGCCTATGGGTCAGCTATGCATCTCCCGAGGTGCAGCTCAAGCGCCTGACGCACAACCGCAAGCTAAGCGAAGCTGAAGCGCTGCTGCGCATTCAGGCCCAGCCGGCGCAGGAACAAAAGGTGGCCGCCGCCCAGGTGGTCATCCGTAATATTTCGACGTTCGAAGACACCTGGCGGCAGGTGTTGGCCGCCTGGAGCAAGGCCATCCCCAGCCAGGACGCTACGACTCCTCTCAAAACGAGTCCGGCGCACCGCGGACAGCTCAGAGTCCAGCGCGGGCGGCCGGGAGATTCAGGCCGGATTGCCGGCTTCATCAACCACATCGCCCAGGGCCGGCGCAACCTGAAGCAGGAAGACATCATGGCCGCTTTTGGAGAGAAGGCTTTCCTACTCCTTCAGCTCGATAACCAGCTCGTAGGGGTAGCCGGATGGCAGGTCGAAAATCTGGTAGCTCGCACCACGGATGTCTATATCGACCCGCACCTCTCGCTCAACAACGCTCTTTCAGATCTCATCAACGAGGTGGAAAGTTCTTCCCGCGATCTTCAATGTGAAGTCTCGCTGTTGTTCTTACCGGCGGAGCTTGCCAGCTACGAAGTCATCTTGAAACGCCTGGGGTACGAGCGCCGCACGGCGACGACGCTCGGCGTTCAGGCCTGGCAGGAAGCTGCCAAGGAATCCATGCCGGATGGAAATGCGCTTCTTCTGTATAAACAACTGCGCAGCGACCGCATCTTGCGTCCGATCTAACCTGATATAATGAAAGATTGCTGTGCAACAACTTTTAAATGAAATTCTCTTTCTTTTCGAGCGCCTGACCTGGTTAAGCGTCCTGGATCTGCTGCTGGTAACCGCGATCTTTTTCGGCATTCTCATGCTGGTGCGCGATACTCAGGCCATGGCGCTCTTGAGGGGCGTGCTGTTCGTCATCATCATTCTGAGCCTGTTTACCAGCTTCGTGCCTTTGACCGCTTTTTCCTGGCTGGTACGCACGACCCTGCCGGCGATCCTCTTCGCCATCCCGGTTATCTTTGCCCCTGAAATCCGCCGGGCGCTGGAGAGGCTGGGCCGCGCGGGCAGCCCGGCCGGGCCTATTCTGGCCATCAGCACCTCCAGCGGCGCCCAGGCCATTCAGAAGACCATCAAAGCCATCGTCAACGCCGCGGCGCGCCTGTCTGCTCGCCAGCACGGCGCCCTCATCATCCTGCAACGCTCGGACCCCCTCAACGACTATGCCAAGACCGGCGTCTTCCTGGAAGCCGACGTTACCCCCGAGCTGCTGCTTCAGGTGTTCTACCCGAACACCCCCTTGCACGATGGCGCGGTCATCATCAATGAAAACCGGCTGGTTGCGGCGGCCTGTGTGATGCCCCTCTCTGCGAGCGGAATCCTCACCCGCTCGCCTGAACGCCAGATGGGCTTACGGCACCGGGCCGCACTGGGTATCTCAGAAGCAAGCGATGCCATCGCCCTGGTCGTATCCGAAGAGACCGGCTCCATCTCCATTGCCCACGCCGGGCGCATGATCCGCCGGCTGGACGCCGAGCGTCTCGAAAACATCCTGATCGCCTTCTATCGCCCCAACCAGTTTAGCGGCACGTCCAGCAACCTGCTAGAGCGGGCGCGCGCATTCCTCGGCAGGAAGCCCAGAGAGGAGCTTTAATGATATTGGCCTCTCTGCGCAGATTGACGAAAGTCCTGCCGACCTTCCTGCTGGCTTTTGCGCTGGCATTGGCCGTGTGGCTCATCGCCGTGACCGCCAGCGATCCGAACGTCAAACAGGTCTATCCTCGCGCCGTGCCCATCCAGATCATGGGGCAAGACCCCGGCTTGATCCTGGTGGATCAAGCTGCCAAACAGGTGACTTTGACGATCAACGCGCCAAAGTCTATCTGGGATCGTTTATCCAACGAGACCGGTTTGGTGACGGCCACCGTAGACCTTTCCGGTCTGGGGGCCGGCACGCATAGCGTGCCCGTTCAGGTGCAGATTCAAAACAACCTGCGCCCCATTCAGGTCGTCACCAAGACCCCAGAAACGATCACCGTGACGCTGGAAGACCTTTTGACGAACACTTTCCCCGTCAATCTGGTCGTTCAGGGGGACGCGGCGATTGGTTTCCAGGCCGGAACGCCCACCCTGAGCGCCAAAACGATCACCGTTTCCGGGCCGGCCTCCCTCATGCAGCGCGTCAAAGAGGTTCGCGCCAGCCTGGATTTGAACCAGGCGAACCAGAATATCGTCACCAGCCTCACCTTGCAGGCCGTCGATGCGAATGAAAGCGCCATCTCAGGTCTGACGCTTTCGCCGGACAAAGTGGACGTTTCCATCCCCGTCACGCAATTGGGAGGGTATCGCGATGTGGTCGTCAAGGTCGTAATGAGCGGCCAGGTGACCAAGGGATATCGTCTTACCAATATCTCTATCTTCCCACCCGTCGTGACGGTATTCTCCTCCAATCCACAAGACGTCAATAACCTGCCCGGCTTCGTGGAGACCCAGCCGGTGGACATCACCAACGCCAAGGATGACTTAGACCTGCGCGTTCCGCTGAATCTACCCACCGGCATCTCGGTGGTTGGCGCTGGCGGCGTGCCCGTGGTGGGGCAGCAAACCGTGCTGGTGCAGGTGGGCATCGCGGCGATTGAAAGCAGCCTGACCCTCTCGAATATGCAGGTCACCGTAGTGGGGCTGGATCCCACCCTGACCGCTTCCATCTCTCCCCAAACCGTGGTAGTCATCCTCTCCGGCCCGCTGCCGCTGCTGGATGCATTGAGCGCCTCTGGCGTCGAAGTGACCGTGGACCTGACCGGCAAGGGCATCGGCACCTACCAGGTCACGCCCCAGGTCAACCCGCCTTCGCCAGATCTGCACGTGGAATTGATTTTACCGGCTACCCTGGAGGTCACGGTAACCGTCGCTCCAACACCTACCCGTACCCCCAGACCTTAAAGGATGATCCATTATGCCTAAGCCGGTTGTCGCCCTGGTCGGGCGACCTAACGTAGGAAAAAGCACATTATTCAACCGCCTGGCGGGCGAACCGCTGGCGATCGTCGATAACGTCCCCGGAACCACCCGCGACCGGTTATTTAGCGAAGCGGAGTGGAACGGCGTCACGTTCAATATCGTGGATACAGGGGGAATTGACCCCAGTGTGGGCGGAAAAGAGCCCCTTTCTATCGGCTCCGCCGATTACATCGCTCAAATCCGGTCCCAGGCTGAGCTGGCCATCCGCGAAGCCGATGCGGTGCTCTTCCTCACCGACGCCGGCAGCGGTGTGACCCCGGCGGACCAGGAAGTGGCGCAAATTCTGCGCCGCAACCAGGGCAAACGCGGCGGGGAGCCCTGGCCGCCCATCCTCCTGGTGGCCAACAAGGCCGACAGCAGCGGTCTGCGCGCTCAGGCGGCCCAGTTCTACGAATTGGGGCTGGGGGAGCCTTATCCCATCTCCTCAATCCACGGCACCGGCACCGGGGACCTGCTGGATGCGCTGGTGGCCCTCTTCAAAGATCTTCCGGAGGAAGAAGAGGACGAGTTCCGTCAAGATCGCCATCGTGGGCAAACCGAACGTAGGCAAGTCCAGCTTGCTGAACGCCCTGGTAGGCGAGGAGCGCGTCATCGTCGGCCCCATCGCCGGCACGACGCGGGACGCCATCGACACCCACTTTACCTACGACGGATGCCCGTCACCCTCATCGATACGGCCGGCATTCGCAGGCGCGGGCGGGTGGAGCCGGGCGTGGAAAAATACAGCGTGATCCGCTCGATGCGCGCTATCGAGCGCGCCGATGTAGCCTTGCTGATCATCGACGCCACCAGCGGCATCAACGCTCAGGACGCGCACATCGCCGGTTACATCCTGGACGCCTGGAAAAGCACGGTCGTGCTGGTGAATAAATGGGATACTGGTCGAGAAGGACACCTACACCATGCAGAACTTCACCAACCACATCCGCCAGGAGCTCAATTTCGTCGACTATGTGCCCCTGCTGTTCATCTCGGCCAAGACCGGCCAGCGCGTAGATCAAGTGATGCCGATGGCTTTGCGCGTGCAGGAAGAACGCCTGGCGCGCCTGACCACTTCCACGTTCAATCGCATCCTGCAGGAAGCCCAGGACGTGCATCCGGCGCCCTCGCACGCCGGACGGTCCCTTGCGCATCTATTATGGCACCCAGGTGCGCAGCGACCCGCCCACCTTTTTGCTGTACGTCAACGATCCGAAGCTGGGCCATTTCTCTTACCTGCGTTTTCTGGAGAACCGCGTTCGCCAGGAATACGGATTCCTGGGCACCCCCATCCGCCTGATCATGCGTCCCAGACGCGAATAAATGATTTCCCCCTTGCTTCCATAGAAAAGGGGTTTTATAATCCTTTTAGGGAAGTTTAATGGTTTGCCTGGAGGAACTCTTTTGGAAGATTATCATAGTGAAGCGATCACTGAACCGGTCGAACAGACCCAGCGCAAGTCCCGTTCAGGGTGTGTGAGCTTCTTTATCGATACCGTTGAGACGGTATTACTGGCGTTGGTTCTGTTTTTTGGAATCAATGCCATCTCTGCTCGCGTGCGCGTTGAGAACATCAGCATGCAGCCCACGCTGCACTCCGGAGAGTTCGTATTGGTGAACAAGCTGGCCTACAAACTGGGCCAGCCCCAAATAGGGGACATCATCGTTTTTCATTATCCACGTGACCCAACCGAAGATTACATCAAGCGCGTCATCGGCCTCCCTGGGGATAAAGTCCAGGTGCAGGGCGACCACGTCTACGTGAACGGCCAACCTCTGGACGAGCCGTACATCGCGGCAGAGCCGACCTATACGGGTTCCTGGGAGGTGCCGGCCGACTCCCTGTTCGTGTTGGGTGACAATCGTAACCAGTCTTCCGATTCGCATTCCTGGGGTTTCGTGCCCTACGATTATGTGGTTGGGAAAGCCCTGGTCATTTACTGGCCGTTGGACCAATTACAGATCCTTGAGCATCCAAACGTGGTGAATGCTGCTCAATAACACTGCCAATTTTTGGAAAGTCAAGGAACATTAAGATGACTACTCAGAATCCCGAAGCCACCCGGCCCTGTTATGAATGCCAGGCGGGCCAGATGCGCCAGAGCATGGTGACCTACTTTACCTGGCTGGCGGATGAATTGATCACCGTGCCCAATTTCCCCGCGTGGATCTGTGACGTATGCGGGCGCCGTGAATACGATGCGCACGCTCTTAGCCGGTTGCAGCTTTTACTTAATCCTAACGCAGGCCGTCCTTCTACCCCCATCCGGCCCAGCCACGTACACAATTCTCCCAAAGGTACGCGCCCGGCCACGGAATAACCCCATCGGCGGAGGCTGCTATGACCAATATTTCCGGGATGACCTACCGGCCCGTCCCGGCCGATTTCCTGACTGCCGGCTATCGCGTAGTCGGTAAAATCCTGATCCCCAACTCGGGATTAATGGGCATCCTGAATGATCCCAGCGCATCCTTCGTGGAAGTGCACGAGGCGCAAATCGCCCGCCTGCCCAACCCCACCCGCATCATAAAGCGCTTCGAAACGATGAGATTGGTAAAAACCCACGTGTACGCCGTGTGCGCCAGTCGCCGCGACGACTTCGGACCCAGGCCAGGGCGCGCATCGGCTATGCCCGCATGGTCGAATATCCCGTGTTCATCGGCACCAGCATCTATGAATTCGATGGGATCATGGAGCTGGCCGGTCGCTTCGATTTTACCTCTCTGATGACCGAAAGCATTCTTGGTTTTGTGCCCCTTTATCAAGTCTCGATCGAGGCTATCCACGTTCCGGAGCTGCACCTCGACAGCCAGAACGTCCTGCTCAACGGGCGCACCATCGATACCATGGCGTTCTCGGGCCAGCGCAACCCACCCGAATGAAGAACCGGAGGAAACCGTAAAAACCGCAAAACAGATAAAGAATTGCTGATTCAGATTGACGAACCAGACCTCCCGTGCTATCATCACATACAGACGTTCCGCAATTATTCTTCATTATCCCGTTCTTTAACAACTAAAGGAGTTTTTCATGAGTGTAGATCTTATTGCACGCTTGATCGGCATGGTCGTTTTTTGCATCATCGGCATTTATTGGGGTTCTTATTTAGGAAATCTCGCCAACTTAACTCCCGGAGGACAGTTCTCATTTACGGTTGAACAATACGCGGTCACGATGGGGCTGGTAGGAGTTCTGGTGGGATTAATCATCACTCCCTTCATCACCACCCGTCCTGTACGTGCTTTGAGAAGTGTCCTGAGCAAAATTTCTTCCCATGCACTATTCGCGGCTTTAATTGGACTGGTTATCGGCTTGCTCATCGCGGCATTGCTGGCATTCCCACTCTCTCTACTGCCTGCGCCATTTGGGAATATCCTGCCCTTCGTCGGCGTCCTGCTCCTGGGGTACCTGGGCGTGGCTGTTTTTTCAACGCGCCAGGATGATCTGTTTAACCTGATCTCTTCATTCTCCCGCAGGGGTGAAAACCCGGCGGCCCCGGCGAATGATAGCAGCGGCAATTACGGAGAAGGGCGCACCATTCTTCTGGATACCAGTGTGATCATCGATGGACGTATCGGTGATATCGCTCGGACAGGCTTCCTGCCCGGGTCTTTGTTGATTCCTCGCTTTGTCCTCCTCGAGCTGCAATACATCGCCGATTCGGCGGACAGCCTCAGGCGCCAGCGCGGACGCCGGGGGATGGAAGTGCTCACGCAGCTTCAAAAAGAGCCGAATATGCCCGTGCGCATCTCGGACATCGACGTCGAGGGCGTGCGCGAGGTGGACGACAAGCTGGTGATCCTCGCCCGGCAGATGCGCTGCCCCATCCTGACCAATGACTACAACCTGAACCGCATTGCGGAGCTGCAGGGGGTGGTCATTTTGAACGTTAACGAGCTGGCCAACGCTGTCAAATCCGTGCTGCTGCCGGGCGAATCGCTGGCGATCCGCGTCATCCAGGACGGGAAAGAGTCCGGCCAGGGAGTGGGGTACATGGATGACGGCACCATGGTGGTGATCGAGAATGGCCGGGATTACATGAATCAGGAGATCCTGGTCACCGTCACCAAGGTGCTCCAGACTGCCGCCGGTCGCATGATCTTCGCCAGGCCGGAAGAACGCGTCGCCAACAATTGACGTAGACAATCGCGAAGCAGCCTTGCGAAGGTTAGAGACCTTCGCAAGGCTGCTCGCAGTATAGGAGACAACTCTTGAAGGAATGGATCACCGGCCGCAATCCGGTCTACGAAGTCTTGCGCGCCCGGCGGCGCCAGGTATTCCGCTTGCAAGTGGCTGCCGGCGTTCAGGAGACCGGCCACCTGCCTGAAGTGCTCAAGCTGGCCGCCGAGCGCAAGCTCCCCATCCAGCGCGTTCCCCGCCAGGAGCTGGATGCGTTGGGGGACAACCATCAAGGTGTGGCCATAGAGGCCAGCGGCTACCCTTACAGCACGCTGGACGAGATCGCCAGGCTCTCGCAGCGCCGCGAAGAACCCCTCTTCCTGCTGATCCTGGATATGCTGCAAAACCCGCAGAACCTGGGAACGCTGCTGCGCACGGCCGAGGTCGTGGGCGTGCACGGCGTTCTAATGCCCTTCAGGCGGGCGGCCAGCGTGACCCCCGCGGTGGTCAACGCTTCCTCCGGGGCCAGCGAGCACCTGCTGATCACCACCCTTAACCTGGCGCAGGCCATCGAGGCTCTCAAAAAAGCCGGCGCCTGGGTCGTGGGCCTGGAAGGCGGCCCTGAGGCGCAGCCCATCGCCCAGGTGCGCCTGGACGGCCCGCTGGCTCTAGTGGTCGGGAATGAGGGCGAGGGAATGCGCAGCCTGGTGCGCCGTTCTTGCGACCTGCTGGTCAGTCTCCCCATGCGCGGCAAAGTCGAGTCGCTGAATGCCGCCGTGGCCGGCTCGGTAGCGCTTTATCTGGCTTTACAGGCGCGCCTGGCGCGCTCCAATCCGTGAGACCATGCTATAATCACATCGTAGTGAAGAAAACATTTTAACTCTTATTTATCCGCATAAAATCGAGAGGAGCGAACCATGCTAATCAGTAAAGGGCTGAATGCCGCGATCAACGAGCAGGTCGGCCATGAATTGGGGGCTTCGCACCAATACGTCAACATCGCCGCATTTTTCGAAGACCGGGCGTTGAAGAAGCTGGGGAAAATGTTCTACAAGCAAGGCGAGGAAGAGCGCGAGCACGCCATGAAGTTCATCCACTTCCTGGTGGACGCGGGCGGCAAGGTAGAGATCCCGGCCATCCCGGCCCCCAAGGCGGCCTTCGAGACGGTCGAAGAGGCGATCAAGCTCTCCCTGGATTGGGAGATGGAGGTGACCCGCCGCATCAACGCCTTAATGGATCAGGCGATCAAGGAAAACGACCACATTGCCCAGGACTTTCTGCGCTGGTTCGTCACCGAACAGCTCGAGGAGGTCTCCACGATGGACAACTTGCTCAAAGTCGTCCACCAGGCCGGCGAGCGCAACCTGATCATGCTGGAAGCCTATCTCTCTCATCAGGATTGAATCCCCAAATATCCCCCCTTTGGGATTTTTCACCACAGAGGCGCTGAGGGCACAGAGAAAACCTTTATAAAGAACTCTGTGGACTCTGTGTCTAGTATATTCAAAGAGCGGCAGTAAAATGGTGAAGGGCATGGCAGTCCGCTCACGCGTCTTGGTCCGTGTAGACCGTCACAGAGCATGGTCGTCGTGCCCTAAGCCAAATGAACCCGAACAGTTGCGTGGGCTTTGAGCCCGTATCCAAGCTAGAACGGGTCCCTTTGATTATACAGCTAGCGAGGTGTGAAATGCTTGAGAATCGATCTGCTGTGTACGTGGGTGTGGATGTGTCCAAGACCCAGCTCGACGTGGCGATGGGCCAAGACGGTGAATATTGGCAGGCAGGCAATGATGCAGCCGGCATCGGGCGTACGCTCCAACGCTTGCAAGCCCTCCAGCCGGCTTTGATCATCGTTGAATCCACCGGTGGGCTGGAGACAGCTCTCATCACGGAGCTCTTTGCGGCCGGGTTGCCGTTTGCCCTGGTGCATCCGGCACGGGTGCGGGATTTTGCCCGTTCGATTGGTTTATTAGCCAAGACCGATAAGTTGGATGCCCGCCTGTTGGCCCGCTTCGGCGAAGCCGTCAAACCGCCCGCTTCCCAGCTACCTGGAGAGGCAGAGCAGGAGTTAAATGCCTGGATGGTGCGTCGCCGGCAATTACTCGACATGCTGGTGGACGAGAAGAACCACCTGGCCAGCACCTGCTTGTCGCTGCGCCCCAAAGTCGAAGAACATCTCACCTGGTTGGAAAAAGAAGTGGCCGATCTGGACCGGCAAATCGAGGACCAAATCCACCAAATTCCCCACTTCCAAGAGAAGGAAGCCCTCTTGCGCAGCGCTAAGGGGGTCGGCCCGGTGTTGTGCGCCAAGCTGCTCTCCGGCCTCCCTGAACTGGGACAGCTAGACCGCAAGAAGATCGCTGCTTTGGTCGGAGTGGCGCCTTTCAATGATGACAGCGGCCGGCGACGTGGAAAACGAAGGATCAAGGGCGGACGAGCAGATGTGAGAAAAGTGCTGTACATGGCCACCCTGGCTGCCACGCGTTCCAATGTGCTCATCAAACCCTTTTATCAACGCTTATTGCAGCAAGGCAAGCTCAAAAAGGTGGCTTTGGTGGCGTGTATGCGCAAATTCCTGACCATCCTGAACGCCATGATCCGGGATCAGCAGCCTTTCAATCCGGCTTTTGTGCCGGCATAACCCTTGACAATAGACACAGTTGCTCTGTGGTTCGATTCGCCCTTATACCGTTCTCCTCGACTGCCTTCTTTCGGGGAGGTTTCTGGCCGCCGGAACCTGGGCCGGCTTTTTCTTGGGAGCACGGGCCAGGAACCAGTAGCCGGTCAGGAAGACAACCACCAGGAAGGTGCCGGCATACATCAACTGGGTGGCCAGCAGGGAAGAATCCGTCCCCGAGAAGAAACCGTGCACGGTCACGCCCAGGTAGCCCAGCAAGCTGAACACGTGGATGGCCCGGAAAGCCTTCATCCCGATGCGGCTGCGCAGGTAGAAGGTAACCGTGACCAGCAGGATGAGGTAGAGCCCAATAACCCCGAAACCCACCCACAGCGGCCGGTAGGGCGAGATGAACGGCACCAGCACCTGGAGGATCGTAAACGGCAGGTATTGGTCCGCGAGCAAGACGCCCAGATGCAAGAAGGTAAAGCCTATGGCCAGCAGCGAAATGAACTGGTGGAAATCGTAGGTAAACGAGCGGTGCAGGAAGAAATCCAGCACCTTGCTGGAGACCGCCAGCCCCCAGGCCGTCGAAAGCCACAGCAACAGGTAAGCGGTCAGCCCGGCGGCGCGCGTGACGTACCACATGGCCTGCACGGTATTGAGCGCGAACAGCCAGCTAAGCCCGCCCCCCAGGGTGCTTCCCACCGAAGTGCTACCGATCAGGAGCGCCACTAGAACCAACAGAATCGTCCCGGCCAGGCCCAATCCCCAGGCAGCGCCTTTGAGGATGGGGTGGGCATTTTTCCAATCATCTCGAAAACTCGACATATAAATACTCCTGGCTGTTACGGGATCCCCATAACTGCCCATCATGATCTACTGCAATAAATGCAACGTCCTTGCGGCGCGCCGCCAGAGCGGCCGCATCGCGCGGGCCGGCAATCAGCAAGGCCTTGGCAAACACCTCGGCGGTGGTGGCGTGGGGAGCGATCACCGTCACGCTGAGCCACTCCGTGGCAGCCGGCTCGCCCTTGCGCGGGTCGATCAGGTGATGCTGCTCGCGCTGGCCTTGCTTCCAGCGGCGTTTGGTTACCGAAGAAGTGGCTACGGCGCCGGGGCCCACCTGAAAGATGGCCAAAATCCGCTCGGGATCGCGCGGGTCTTCCAGCTCCACCTGCCAGCCGCGCTGCGTCCCGTCGGGGGATCCCACCAGGAACATGTCGCCGCCCGCGTTCACCGCGCAGGCCGTCGAAAACGAGGCCAGTCGCAGGGCGGCCTGCTCGCCGATCCAACCCTTGGCGATGCCGCCCAGGTCGATGCGCATACCGGGCGGCATCCATATCTCGTGGGTGTCCGCGTTCAGCGCAACTGCACGAAAGTCCAGCACTTCCCAGCTCAAGCGCATCTTGAGCGGCGCGCCGTCGTCCATCTTGATTAGCTCCATGCTGCGGTCGTAACCCGCATATTCCAGGGCCGGCAAGATCGCGGGATCGAAAAGCCCCCCCGTCTGCTCCAGGTAAGAGCGCGCCTGCTGCACCACGTCGAACAATTCGTCCGAAGCTCGAAAGGCCGCGCCGGCCGAGCGGTTCAGCGCGGCCAGCTCGCTGTCCTCAGAAAAACGGGTGAAGCGCTGCTCGCAAGCCTGAACGTACGCCTGCGTTTGCGCGAAGCCCGCTGCGACCTCTTCAGGAGAGCCTGCGGCGGCCAGCACGATCCGGGTATTCATGGCCCTGAACTCGAAGATTTCCATTTACGAACCCGATGTCCTCATCCGTGAGAAGCTCTGTACCGGCGCCTGTACCTGGGGTTGCACCTGGAAGGACTGAAGGCCGTTGTTGCTAGCGCCAGATGAATTGAAAGAAGGCAGCGGCGCCAGGGTGGGCAAGGGCGCCAGTTGAGAGCTGGATGCCGCGGTATTGGACGATGAAATCAGCGGAGCCGGCTTGTTAGCGTGCGCCAGCAAACTCCAGCCCCCCAGGAAGCCCAACACGCTGGCAATAGCGATCCAAATGCGTAATAAAAGCTTAAACCCTTTCATTTTCGTCAGACCTCTTTTTATAAGTGTAGATGGCTCAACTTTGGCTTACCGGGAATCCCCGAAACCGCGCGGGATCAAGATCTGGCCATTCGAAGTGATTTGGATCACCCCGCGGCTCTGCAATTCCGCTAACAGGGATTGGAATTGCTGGATCTCCTGGTTGGCCTGGGTCAACTGATCGTTATACTGGCTGAGCTGTTGTTCCGCCTGGGTGATCTGAGCCTGGTATTGCTGATCGCGCGCCTTATATTGGTTGATCAGGTCTTGCAACTGAGCCACCTGAGCCTGTGTCTGGCTGGAAGCGGCGGGATCGCTGGCGCTCACGTTGCTCACGTTACTGGCAGCCACAGCGCCGCTCGGCGAATTGTAGGTCGTGACGGTATTCTTGTTGGCCAGAGCGCTCCCCCCCACGATGAACATACCTGCGCCAATGATGGCGGTGATCACAAACGCTGCAATAAGAGCTGGGATTTGCTTCATAATTCTTTTTTCTCCTTGTAGAACCTGCCCGTACGTTCGCGGGGGAGATCGATTGCCCCGAAGAGTATCGGCAAAAGCTATCTCTCTAATTCAGGTAAATTTCAGGGTATTAACTACGAAAAGTATACCTGACGTATATGACGGTCAGATGAAAGGTCGACCCCGGTCTCAGGTAAGTTTAGGAGGAAAGAGAGGGAAAAAATCCCCTATAAGGGAAGCAACGCCCAGGCCAGCCAGGCCAGGAGGATGACGACACCGATCGCAAAGCGAATCCCAAAAGCCAGCCCACAGCCCACGGCCATGCTGCGCGTGGAGCCGAAGGCGCGCCGCCAATCGCGCAGGCGGGCGAACTCCACGACGAACACCGCCAGGAGGGAAGCCGGCAATCCGCCAAAGGGCGGCAGGAGCAGCAGGCTGCCGGCGATTCCCGCCGCCAGGCCCGCTCCCAGCGCCAGCCAGCTCGCTCCCGTCTGCCGGGCCTTGGCATTCATCAGGAGGTTATCCACCACCGAGCCGAAGAGCATCAGCAGGGTCATCCCCGCGAAGACCAGCCCGCCGGCCAGATCAAAACCGGTGGCGAGGCCGTATCCCAGGGCAGCCAGCCACATCACCACCAGGCCGGGGAAAATGGGGATCACCAGCCCGAACAACCCCACCCCCATGAGGATGAAAACCAGGGCCTGGAGAGACAGGTGCAGCCAGTTGCTCATGGCACCCGCTCAGGCCGGGCGGATGACGTCCACGCCGCCCATCCAGGGGCGCAGGACTTCAGGCACCACCACCGAGCCATCGGCTTGTTGGTAGTTCTCCAGCACGGCGATGAGCGTGCGCGGCAGGCCCAGCCCCGAGCCGTTCAGCGTGTGCAGGAAGCGCGGCTTGCCCCCGTCCGCCGGACGGTATTTGATGTTGGCGCGCCGCGCCTGGAACTCTCCTACGTTGGAGATGGAGGAGACCTCCAGCCACTCGCCGCAGCCGGGCGCCCACACTTCGAGATCGTAGGTGATGTGCGAGGCGAAGCTCAGGTCGCCGGTGCATTGCAGCAGCACGCGATAGGTCAGGCCCAGCTCCGCGCAAGTTTGGGCCGCGTCGGCCACCATTTGGTCGTGCTCCGCCGCCGAATTTTCGGGCAGGCAATACTTATACATCTCGACTTTGTCGAACTGATGGCCGCGCTTGATGCCGCGCACGTCACGCCCGGCGCTCATCTTCTCGCGCCGGAAGCAGGGCGTATAAGCCGTGTAGCGCAACGGCAAGGCGGCCTCGTCGAGCACGTCGCCCATGTGCAGCCCGGTGAGGGGCACCTCGGCAGTCGGCACCATCCAGAAATCTTCTTCCACGTCGTGATAGAGGTTATCCTGGAATTTGGGAAGCTGGCCCGAGGCGAAGAGGACATCGCTGCGCACCATGAAGGGCGTGTATTTTTCGGTGTAGCCCTGGCGGATGTGCAGGTCGAGCATCCAGGCGATCAGGGCGCGCTGCAAGCGCGCGCCGGCGCCGCTCAACACGTAGAAGCGCGAGCCGGTCAATTTGACGCCCTGCTCGAAATTGAGGATGCCCAACGCCGGTCCCAGGTCCCAATGCGGCTGAGGGGTAAAGTCGAACTTGCGTTGCTCGCCCACAACCCGCACGACCACGTTATCGTGATCGTCCTTGCCGACCGGCACCTTGGGGTCGGGAATATTGGGGAGCACGGCCAGGGCTGCCTGGAGATCCGCGTCCACCTGCCGCACGCGCTCGTCCATCTCGGCGATCTTATCACCCACGCTGCGCATGGCGTCGATCTTCTCCTGCCGGCTGGCGGCATCCTTCATGCGCCCGATCTCCTTGGAGACGGCGTTGCGCTCGGCTTTCAGCCGCTCCACCTCGTTCAACAGGCCGCGCCGTTCTACGTCCAGCTCCAGAACGCTCTCCACCGTTTCAGTGGTCATCTGCCGCGCCAGCAGCGACTGGCGCACCAACTCGGGATTTTCACGGATCAGATTGATGTCCAACACGATCGCACCTCCATCTGGATAATAGAAGCCCCTTCGCCATTGCAGGACGAAGGGGCTCTCGTGGTGCCACCTGCTTTTGCTGCTGCCGGGAAACGACCCGGCCGGGCAGCCTCTAAGACGCGCTAACGGGCGTTCCCGATCCTCTTACGGCGCTCTCACGAGCGCCCCTGCGAGGATGGCCGCTTCCGGACTGGCCGGAAGCACCGGGGTGGATTTTCCCATTGCAACCCTGCCGCCTCACACCGGCCGGCGGCTCTCTGAAAAGGAATGCAAGGTACTCTGCTCCGGGTTGGCCTTGAGTTAACCTGGATTATACGCCCTGGGAACGAACTGTCAATACTTTAACGCGAAAGGCGCGCGGCCAGCTCTCCCAGGCGCAG
This sequence comes from uncultured Chloroflexia bacterium, assembly GCA_963702935.1. Lineage (GTDB taxonomy): Bacteria > Chloroflexota > Anaerolineae > Anaerolineales > Anaerolineaceae > DAOTWA01. The sequence goes on along the minus strand of OY969772.1, from coordinate 2,655,549 downwards.
CATGGCTTGCTCGGCGCGCGCATCCCAATAGGAAGCGTTCAGGCGGATGAAATTGCGATATTTGGCCGTAGGCGAGAAGATGTGTCCCGGCGCCAGGGTGATGCCGGCCTTGAGGGCCATATTGTACAGCGACAGGGCGTCGGCGCCCTCGGGGAGCTGCACCCAGATCACGTGGCCCCCCAGGGGGTTGGTCACGCGGGTACCCTCCGGAAAATAGGCTGCCACCGCCTGCGCCATCTGCGCCACCTTTTGAGCGTAAGCGCGGCGGATGCGCCGCAAATGACGGTCGTGCCCGCCGCTGCCCAGGTAATTGGCGATGGCCAACTGCGGCAAGATCGAAGTGCACATGCTGGTGGCCAGCTTCAAGCGTTCCACCTGAATCTTGTAGCGTCCGGGGGCAATCCACCCCACCCGGTAGCTGGGCGAGATATCCTTGGAGAACGAGGAGCACAACAGCACCAATCCCTTGCGATCGTAGGCCTTGGCCACCTCCGGGCGCTGGCCGCTGAAATACAGCTCCCCATAGATATCGTCCTCGATCAGGGGGATCTCCCGCTCGGCCAGCAGCTCCACCAGCTCTTTCTTACTCTCGGAGGGCATCAGGCTTCCCAGCGGGTTGTTGAAATTGGGCACGAACAGGCAGGCTCGCACGGGATGGTTCTCCAGGGCGAAGCGCAGGGCCTCCAGGCTGACCCCCGTGCGCGAATGGGTGGGGATCTCCAGGGCGCGCAGCCCAAGCGATTCCAGGATCTGCAAGATGCCGAAATAGGTGGGCGATTCGACGGCCACCAGGTCGCCGGGGCGGCACACCGCGCGCAACGCCAGGCTCATCGCCTCGGTCGCGCCGGAGGTGATCACGACGTCTTCCGGGTTGAGCGAATAGCCCGCGTAAAAGGCACGCTGCGCCACCTGCACGCGCAATTCTTCCAGGCCGCGCGGCTCGGCGCAGATATTTTGGGGGAGATCGACGCGGCGCGCAATGGAAGCCAGGATGCGGTTCAAGCGCGCCGTGGGCAGGAGCTGCGGGTCGGGGATGGCGGCGCCAAACTGCACCAGGCTAGTGTCCAGGCTGTCGCGCATCACGCGCAAGGCCAGCTCGGCGATGTTGACCTGCGTGGGGTCGCTCACCGGGTCGGAGATCTCCGGCTCGGGAATGACCGTGGAATGTTGGGCGCGGACGAAATACCCGGATTGCGGTCGCGCCTCGATCACGCCGCGGTCTTCGAGGATCTGGTAAGCGTGCAGCACCGTGGTCACGCTCAAGTTCTTCTGCTGGCTGATCTTGCGCACCGACGGCACCCGCTCCCCAGGGCGGAAGGTGCCCTGACTCACCTGGTGGATGATCTCTTCCACCAGTTGCTCGAACAATGGCGCGTCTTGCGTGGGGATTAATTTTTCCATTACCACTCTCCGCTGATTGAGCACACCTGGCTGTCAAGGGATAGAGTACAGTTTGTCAAACAAAAATCTGTTCTGGTACAATCTCGATTTCTCTGCATCTGTTATTATACACAGAATCTCCTACAATAGGAAGTGGATCAGATCGTCCGTTTATCAGTGCAAGGAACAGGAGATGGGAAATGGAAACTACAATCCAGAAAGTGAATAGCACCCAAACCGGAAGCACGGGCTTTAGCCCGGCGTCCAGCGATATCCAACTGCCCAGCAACAAGCTGGTTGCCCTCCCGAAGGCGCCCCGCAACACCAGGATCGTATCCGTGGACGGCGTGTTGTGGGTCACTCAGGAGGGAGACGAGCAAGATTATCTGCTCAACAAGGGAGAGAGCGTTACCCTGCGCAAGGGCGGGAAAGTCCTCATCCAGGGGCTGACCGATTCCAGAGCCAGGGTGCTGCCCTCGCAGAACTAACCACAAGAACTATTCACGTAAGGGAGCGCGGCGCTGTTTAGTAGGCCGCCTCCCTTTTTTATTAACCCCTTCTCTTCGCACCTCCCCTTTCACCACGGCCTGGCCTGCTTTATAATGACAGCAGTGAGGCAGGAAACCAGCTACCTTCCTCAGGGAACGATCACGAAATATGAGGTATAACGAAAAATTCATGAGGAGATTGCGACAAACTCTATGGGGGATCGCTCTGGCGATCCTCCTGTCGCTTGCCGCCGGGTGTAGCGTAATCGGCCTGGCGACGGACGCGAATCACCCCACGCCAACCACGCCGGCCGACGCGACCCTGATGGCCGCGGCCACTCCCACGCGGGCTTCTAATCTGAAGACCACGGCGCCAAAGCTGTGCCCCCTGACCAGCCTGCCGGTGCTACAGACCGGAGACAGCCTGGAAGCCATCTTCGCCTGGTCGCCGGACAGCCAATCGATCGCCATCCTTCAGCCTTCCAAGTCCGCCACGTGGTACCTGGGGGACGTGGTGGTCGACAAGGCGCCCAAATTCGACCAGCCGGTGGTGGTGGCCTCGGACGCCTCGGGCAACCTGGCCTGGTCGCCCAACGGCGCCTCGATCGCTTATACGGCCCTGCGCGCCGAGGACAGCGTCTACACCCTGATGCTGACCCAGCCGGGCAGCACCAATACCATCGACCTCCTGACCGGGGACACGGCCAACAGCGACGCCTTTGCCAGCCCCAAGGCCATCCTTGGCTGGCCGGCGCAGAACCGCCTGCTGATCTATACGAGCTGCGGAGCGGGCTGCCGCAAGCTAGAAGATTTGAATCCTTCCAACGGCGACCTGTCGCCCCTCTTCCCCGACCTGCAAAGCCCGGCCGAGATCTATATCAGCCCGAATGACAGCCAGGCGGCCGTCGCCGCCCTGGGCGGCAGCTACCTGTTGGGCGCGGCCCCGGCTTCCGGCGGGACGATCACCTGGCTTCAAGGCGAAAAGGTGTTCGACCCGGTGTGGAGCAGCATCCTCTTCCCCCCCACCTGGAATCCGGACAGCTCGAGCTTCTTGTTCGTCATCAAGTCCCACATCGCCGTGCAAGCGCCCGAGCTGTGGTCCTACGATTTGAGCAGCGGCCAGGCGTCCCGCCTGTTGGTGGGGGCCACCAGCGCCGTCTGGTCGCCGCAAGGCGGGCGCATCGCCTTCCTCAGCCTGGGCGACAGCAAGCTAAACGCCGACGGCACCTGGTTCGACGGATCGCTGGCCGCCGACACGGATAACCCACTCGGGGTGGGGATTTACGACGCCTCCACAGGGAAAGTGACCTTGTTCGACATCGCCGGCGCGGCGGGAGTAGACTTCACCCCCAACTTGCTGGCTCCCTTCCAGACCCTGCAACCGATGTGGTCCCCGGACGGAAGTCAGGTGATCTACCCGGATGGCAACGGCAACCTGTGGGTGCTCGTGGTGGACCAGGGGAGTTGTTATCAGTTAGACCTGGGCGGCGCCAGCGCCGGCCCGGCTGCCTTCTCGCCGGACGGAAGCTACCTGGCGGTGCAGACCGGCGCCAATCTGGAAATATTCGGAAAATGCGCTCCTTAATCTCCACAATTTCATGCTTGACACGCGCGCCACGCCTATGTTACACTAGGGCCGTAATTAATCCTGCGAAGAAAGGACCGTACTGGATGAAGGTTTATCCCGCGTTCATCTGCACCATCCGGCTTCACGCCGTCGATGCCAGCGGCGGTGTTGAAATGCCTTCTCGGAGTGCGCCTATTCATCGCTAGAACGAATTTCGAGCTTATAGCGGCCACGGGTGACACTCCAGATCCCGTGGCCGATTTGTTTTAATCGCCCCCCTTCCCCACAAAGGCCACGGACCTGTTCTGTGGCCTTTTATTTTTCCGCCGGACTCATCCACCGGCCCGAGGAGGAAGTAAAGATGTCCGAAGCAATCATCGTAAACGAAGTTTTCAAACAATTTGGCAAGCCCGGCGAGCCTTTCTGGAAGCGCATGTTCCACAACGGCAGCGCCAGGAACGGCTCGCACGGTCCTAATGGCCATCCTGGCTCCGCCAATGGTCACAACAAGAGCGTGGTCGTGGCGGTCAACCGGGTGTCCTTCAACGTGCACGAGGGCGAGATCTTCGGCGTTCTGGGACCCAACGGAGGTGGAAAATCTACGCTGATCCGCCTCATCTCCACCCTGCTGCTGCCCGACCACGGCCAGGTGACCGTCTTCGGCTACGACGTGGTACGCCAGCCCATGCAGGTGCAGCGCCTGATCAACCGTGTCAGCGTGGAAGCCTCGTTCTTCAAAAAGCTCTCCCCCATGGAGAACCTGCTCTACGGAGCGCGCCTGTACGGCATGGCCGGCAAAGACACTCGCCGCCAGGTGGTAGAGATCCTCACCCGCCTGGGACTGGAGAAGCGTTCTATCTACAGCCCCATGGAAGAGATGTCGCGGGGAATGCAGCAAAAGGTCGCCATCGCCCGCGCGCTGCTTTCCCACCCGCGCCTGCTCCTGCTGGACGAGCCTACCACCGGGCTGGATCCGCGCTCCAAGCGCGAAGTCCAGGCGGTGGTGTGCGAGCTGCGCCAGGAGCACGGCGCCACCATCCTGCTGACCACCCACGATATGGTCGAGGCCGAGACGCTGTGCGACCGCATCGCCATCATGGACAGCGGCAAGGTCGTGGCCCTGGACACCCCGGAAAAGCTCAAAACTCTCATCGCGGCGGCAGACGGGCGAGACACGACCCTGGAAGACGTCTTCCTGGAACTGACCGGAAAGAAGCTCGCTAACAAGGACGAAGAAGAGGAGGAAGAAGCATGAACGAGATCGATGCCCCATTATTTCAAGGACAAGCCGTATGCCTGACCGCGTTCGACCTGGAGAAAGACCCGGAGATCGAAGCGGCCTGGTCCTACAATCTGGAATACGCCGGCCTGCTACGCGAAGAACCCCTGCGCCCTCTGCTGCCCAAGGAGGTCAAAGAGCTGCGCCAGGCGCAAGAGAAGGAAGACACCGAAAAGAACCGCGCTTTCTGCTTCGCCGCGCGCCTGCGGGAAGACGATCGCCTGATCGGCTTCGTGCGCATCCACCACATCTATTGGGTCAACGGCGACGGCGCGCTGGAGGCCGGCGTCGGCGATCCCGAGGCCTTCGCCGCCTATCTGAAAGAAATGCACCGGCTCGCGCTGGATTACGCTTTCGACGAGCTGGGGCTGTTTTCGGTGCGCGCCTGGGCGCCCGCTTACCGTCGCGGCCAGATCGAAGTCCTGGAAGATTTGGGCTTTACCCTGGAAGTGCGGCAAAGGGAGCGGAGCTATTACGCCGGCCGCCGTTGGGACCTGTTGGGTTATTGCCTGACGCAAAGCAAGTGGAATACTCCCCTGGAGGAGGTAGAACGATGAATACAAACGTCTTGACCGGAAAGCTGGTGCGCCTGGCGGTGCCCGACCCCGAAAAGGTCGGCCCGGTCTCTTCCCGCTGGGGCCGCGACAGCCAGTTTCTGCGCCTGGCGGGCGGCGGCCCGGCCCGCCCCTTCTCAGCCGAGCAGATCAAGAGCTGGACCGAGGAGGACTTGAAATCCCCGAACGCTTATCCCTTCTCCATCTACACCCTGGAGGAGGATCGTCTGATCGGCGACATCGGCCTGGACGGCATCGACCGCATCGCCGGCAACGCCTGGGTCGGCATCGGCATCGGCGAACGAGATTACTGGGGAAAGGGTTACGGGACAGACGCCATGCGGGTGATCTTGAGCTACGGCTTTTGCCAGCTCAACCTGCATCGCGTGTCCCTGACCGTCTTCGAGTACAACCCGCGCGCCATCCGCTGCTACGAAAAAGCCGGCTTTCGCGAGGAAGGCCGCACCCACCAATGGATGAAGCGCGCCGGACGGCGCTGGGACGTGGTCTACATGGGCATCTTGCGCAGCGAATGGGAAGCCACGCAAGCCGCGCCCTAAAATCGGAGGTCAAATGTCAACCGTTGTTACCCAGATTTCGGGCATCTTATGCCTTTGTCGAGCGCAACCTGAACCTGATCAAGCGTTACTGGTCATGGGAGCTGGTCTGGATGGTGTATTCCATCGCCGAGAGCCTCTCGGTGAGCTTTATCGGCCTGGGCATGGAAAAAATTGGCGGCGCTTCGCCTCAAAGCGGACGCTACCTGGTGCTGTACCTGTTGATCGGCACGCTGGTGTGGCGCTATTTGTCCACCATCTTCTACTGGATCACCAACCTGATCGGCATCGAGCGCTGGGAGGGCACCATCGAATACACCCTCATGGCGCCGGTGCGGCGCGTCACACACATGAGCGGGCAGACCTTCTTCGCAGTCAGCTACAGCCTGTTCTTCACGGGCGTCATCCTGCTGGTCACCACCCTCATGTTCAACCTCGACCTGAGCCAGGCCAACCTGTTGGGCGGAACGCTGATGCTGATCGCCGGGAGCTTCTCGTTCATCGGCATCGGCATTATGGCCTCGGTGCTGCCGCTGCTCTTCCCGGAGCGCGGCGAGCAGATGACGCACGTGTTCATCGCCCTGCTGTTGCTGGTCTCGGGCGTGTATTATCCGGTGGACGTACTGCCGGGGGCCCTGCAAAAGATCGCCGTGTTCAGCCCGGCTACCTACGTGCTGACCGGCACCCGCCGGGCCTTGCTGGAAGGGTTGCCGACAGCGCAGTTGTGGGCCTACGTCTGGCCGGTGCTGTTAATGGGCTCCCTGCTCATCCCGGCCGGCTTGTGGATCTTCGGGCGGGCCGAGCGCTACGCCAAGCGCACGGGCAAATTGCACCGGAATGGATAGATGAGAATAGAAAATAGAGAGTAGAGAATGGAAATCAGAGAAAAGCGACAGCGCTCACCCCTCTACCCTGGCAGATCGGAGAATCGTATGACGACCATACAACCAACCCTTACCTTACCGTTGCTAACGGATTACACCTGGCGGGCGGCCAGGCGCGAAGACGCGCCGGCCCTCTACCGCTATTCCATCGACATGGACGCTGCCGACGACACGACTTACGCCGGCGAGCCGGACGAAATCCAGCGAGACTTCGACGATCCGGCCTCCAGCTCCGAGACGGACACGCTGATCGCCGTGACTCCAGAGGGGCAGGTGGCGGCCCTGGGCTGGGTCTTCCTCGACCCGCAGGCCGAGAGGCAACGCCGCGCCTTCCTGTGGGGTGGAGTGCATCCGCAGCACCGCCGGCGCGGCCTGGGGAGCGCCATGCTGCGCTGGCTCGAGCGCCGCGGTATCCAGCGCCTGTCCGGCTATCAGGATGAGCTGCCCCGCCGGCTGCAAGTCAACGCGCCTTCCACCGCCGCCGATCGCATCCATTTGTTCGAGCAGCATGGCTTCGAAGCGCGACGCTATTACTTCAAGATGCGCCGCGATTTGAGCCTGGCGAGCCCCGCACAACCCGTTCCCACGGGGCTGCGCCTGGTCAACTGGACGCTCGAGCTGGACGAAGCCGTGCGCGAGGCCACCAACGAAGCCTTCCGGGACCATTGGGGCTCCGAGCCGCTCTCGGCGGAGAGGTGGGCGCTGCATTTCACCCATGCGAGCACTTTCCATCCGGAGCTGTCCTTCGTGGCCCTGGATGGAGAACAGGTGGCGGGCGCTTGCCTGTGCCAGGTGCATACCGAAGACAATGCCCGCCAGGGCCTGCGAGAGGGCTGGATCGATAGCCTGGCGGTGCGCCGTTCCTGGCGCGGGCGCGGGCTGGCCGCCAGCCTGCTCGACCGCAGCATGAGCTCGTTCAAGACCAACGGCATGGAGTACGCCGGCCTGTTCGTGGACACAGAAAACCTGACCGGCGCACTGCGCCTGTACAATCGCCTCAGCTTTCGCGCCGTGCAGCGCACCATCGCTTATTACAAGGATATGTAGCGGGCTTCTAAGCCGTCGCCGCAGGCGATGAGACCTCAACCCCTCAAGTCCCCCTCACCGGTTTACGGAGAGGGGGACTTTCATAGAGGATCGAAATGTATGATAAAATCGGTTGCCTGTACCCGTATCTTCCTCTCCGGCCAACCCAACCTTGATGGCTTCTCCCCCTCTCCCCCCAAATGCGGCTCCCCTGGTCACCCTGGGAGTGATCTCCGACACGCACGTTCCCGACCGGGCGCGCCGGCTGCACCCCCGGGTGATGCCTCTCTTCCAGGAAGCCGGGGTGACCGCCATCCTGCACGCGGGGGACATCTCCACGCCGGCCGTGCTGGCAGAGCTGGGCCGGGTCGCGCCGGTGACGGCCGTGCTCGGCAACCGGGACTGGCTGCTGCGCGGCTCGCTGCCCATGCAGGCGCGCCTGGAATTCGCCGGCGTGCAGGTCGTGCTGGCCCACGGGCACGGCGGCTGGAGCCGCTATCTCTTCGATAAATTCCAATATCTTTTGAGGGGCTACCGCGCGGAGCGTTACCAGCGCCCGCTGCTCAAAGCCTACCCGGGGGCGCGCGTGATCGTCTACGGGCACACCCACCGCCCGGCCAACCTGTGGGTCGCCGGGCGCCTGCTCTTCAACCCGGGCGCGGCGGGGGTCATCAGCCTGCCCGGCTGGAAATCCCCGACGGTGGGCTTGCTGCGCATCTTCCCCGGCGGGGAAGTGGCGGGCGAGATCGTGCGTTTGGACGGGGAAGGATAAGACCACCCGGCAACATTAAAATAAGGAGGGACGCACGGCCGTGCGTCCCTCCCGTTTTTACCCATCCTAACCCTTACTGCGCCGGCAGAGTGAAGCGCATGATGCGGTTGTTGGCGGCGTCGCTCACCCACACGTGATCCTGGGCGTCCACCGCGATGCCGTCCGGCAGGCCGAAGCCGTCCGCGCCGGTGGAGTTATCTCCCCAGGCGCGGATGAAGTCTCCCTTGTCGCTGAACTCCAGCACACGGTACGCCTCCGGGTCCGTCACAAAGACGTGCTGCTGGCTGTCCACCGCGATATAGGGCTTGTTATCCAGGGATTGGCCATACCAGCCGGAGATGTCCCAGGAAGCGAGCGAGGTGAAGTTGAGGCCGGTCGCGTCCGGAGCGAAGACCTGCACGCGCTGGTTCCAGGTGTCGGCGATGTAGACGTTGCCGGTTTTATCCAGGGCAATGCCCACCGGCTCGTCGAACTGCCCGGGCTGCGCGCCCGTGCCTCCGAATTGGGCCAGGTAATTCCCATCCGAGTCGAAGATGACCACACGCTTATTGCCGGTGTCGGTAATATACACGTGGCCCTTAGCGTCCACCACGATTTCACGCGGCCCCCAGAAAGCGTCCGGCTGTTCGGCCTGGCCGAAGTAGCCCCACATCTGGACGAACTTGCCGTCGGCGGTAAACTTTTGGATGCGGTTATTCCAGGTGTCGGCGACATACACCGAGCCATCCGGCCCAACGGCCACTCCCCAGGGCTGGTTGAACTGCCCTCCGGGCACTGCCTGGCCGGTGCTGGTGTCCCCGAAGGTGCCCCATTCCTGGAGGAGCTTGCCATCCGGCGAAAGATGCTGGATGCGGTTGTTGTTCGTATCGGCTACGTAAAGGCTACCGTCCGGGGCGAAGGCGATGCCGCGCTGAGACTGGAACTGGCCGGGCTGGGTGCCCGCGCTGCCGATGATCTGGTCGGCGCTCAAGCTGATGGTGCCCTGCGCATAGGGGTCGGCGACGACGGCCGCTTGCGAGCTCGGCGCAACGCCGTAGTTCCAGATCTGCGCGACGATGTCCTTGCGGATGTACATGCGCATCTTATTGGAAGGCTGCCAGGTAGTCAGCGTCAGGTTGGGGTCGTTGGTCACCTGGGCATATTGGGTGTAATCGTGATTGAGCCAGATCTGGAAGATGGCCGAGCGCATGGCAGGGTTGGCAATCGCACCCCACAGGCGGTCCCAGGTCAGGTTGAAGTAATCCTGGTTGGGCCACCACAGCCGCGTATACTCGAACACGTCGTAGGCGTCCCCTACGATCGGCTCGACTTTACTGTAGTTGCCCTCTCCCACCAGAATGATGGGATCGTTGCGCAGCTCGCGCGTGGGCTGGTCGGTGTACCAGACCTTATTGGGGTAATCGCGCAAATACCACCAGAAGGGATACAGGCTTTCGTTGTCGTAGGCCACGGCGATGTCTAACCCGCCGGTGGTGCGCTTCGAGATCTCCTCGATCTGCGCCAGGATGTCCTTGGGGCCGCGCGCCGCGTGGGCGTAGACCAGATACTCTTCCGCCGTGTCGTAATTGATGTAGTTGGCCAGGATCGAAGCGTGGATGGTCAGGACGGCCAGAACGGCCAGCAAGGCCAGGGCGAAGACGTGCCGCACGACGTGCCCCGGCCAGTCTTTGAGCAGGCTGAACAGGCCCCAGGCGCTCAGCAACACCACGGCCGCCGAAGTCAGAAAGGTGGCCGTCGCCTGGAGCTGGGTGAGATCGTTGCCCTGGAAGGGAAGCGCCGTGCCCAGGAGGGAAGCGAAGACGCCGCCCAGGCTGGCAAAGAACACCGGCAGCAGCAGGATCACCAGCCAGGCTCTGTGCTCGCGCACTTTGGCCCAATCGGTGCTCTCGATCAGGCGACCGAACGACCAGCCGGCCGCCAGGATCATCGGCAGGGCAATGTGCACGGTGAGCCAGGGCATCTTCTCGCCGGCCACGCTAAAGGCCACCAGGCTGGAGATCGACCAGAAGATCAGCAAGCCGATCACGGGCGGCTTCTGCACCAGCGGCGCGGCGGGCTGAATCTCGTCCGGCTCGTATTCCGAAGGAACGTCCGGCTCTTGCAACGCGGCGATCCCGGAGATGCCATCCCCCATCTCGGGTTCCCCGGCGTCTTGCGGGTCGTCCAGTTCCAGGCTGAGTGCGGCCCGCTCGGCGCGAGACCTGCGCAGCCAATCCCGCAGCACGTAGAAGATCGCCAGAAGCGCGCCCAGGGCCGGCAGGTATTCATACATGGGGACCTGGATCAGCGCGAAGTAATAGATCGGCTGGCTGCCGCGCTCCACCCCCTGTTGGGACAGCCAATAGCCCAAGGCTCCCACCAGGCCGGTCACAAAGCCCATGCCGTTGGTAAAGAAGGTGGTGAACAGCACGATAAAGATGGTCATAGAACATGGCCGCGTTGCCCAGCCAGAGGCGCGGGTTCCACCACAACCCGACGGCCGCCGCGATGGCGGCCAGCACCAGCACGGTGATCCCCGTGCGCAGGATACCCAGGCTGGAATAATCCAACGGGTCGAAACCCAGCAGCTTGATCGGCAAGGGCGCCAGGAGCGGCAAGACCAGCGTGCCGAGCAGGATCAGGAGATCGAAGGAGCGCTCCTGGCGAATGCGAGCCAGCGACAGGCCGCGCACCAGGAAATACAGGGCCGCCAGCAGGGCCACCAACGCCAGAGCCGTCAGCGCGAGCGGCAGCAGGTTCTGGCTCAGCAGCGAAGTCGTCCCCGCCGAGGGGAGCGTTGGGCTGGGGGAAGCCGTAGCCGCCGGAGCCTCGACCGTCTTGTGCGTCATCGCCCCGATTCCCAGCACTGCCCCGATCAAGAGCATTCCCGCAATTGCAGAAAAGATGAAGGGGCGCAGGAATTCCGCGTGGGGCCAGGAGATGCGCGTCACGCGCTCGAGCAACAGCAAGATGAGGAAGAGCAGCGCTTCAGCCGCATAAATGTAGGCGGTCTCCTTGGCGGTGAAGTGCAAGACCAACGTCAGGGTAAACAGGTACAGGTAACGCTTCTGGCCTTTTTCCAGATAGGCCAGCATCGAGAACAACATCACCACCCCAAACAGCTCGATGAAGGCCTCGTTGCGCGTATAGCGCCCATAAAAGAGCATGTACGGCGAGATGAGGAACATGAAGCCGGCCAGCAAAGAGCCAATACGCCCCAGGTAGCGCCGGAACAAGAACAGCGCAGCCGCCACCGCCGCGATGCTAAAGATCGCCGCTGGCAGGCGGGCGGTAAAATCGCTATCGCCCAGCAGGAAGAAAGTGAAGGCGATCAGGTGAAACTGGAGCGGGCCGTGGGTCACGGGATCGTGGCGATACCCCTGGCCCTGGAACAACTCCCAGGAAGGCACGACGTGGTTGGTCTCGTCATGGCTCATCACCCGGTCGCCGAGGATATACAGGCGGCTGAATACCGCCAGGACAAGGATGAGGACGATGATCAGCGTCTCCACATTGAGCGCCGGCAGGAAAGAGGAGATAGGGCGATCAAGCCACGATTTTTGGGGTTCGGTTTCGGATAACATAGCTTGTGTTATTTCCAGGCATCGAGTTGGTCTTGAAATGGATCTATCCGTTTAACGCACAATTCGCCGGAACGTCCAGCGCATGAAACGTTTGGGTGACTATACTTTAAACTTTCCAATCTGGCAAGGTCAAGCTGACGGCGGCAAATGATCCGTCGCATCCGGCTCCGGGGAGTTCCGCCGAAGGGGCGACGTCCACCACCGCAGGAGGCGTTTCCCGGCGCGCTTTGAAAGCCGCTCCGCGGGAAAAGAGCAGGTAAAGCCCCAACAAGATCAACAACACCGGCCAGACCAGCCGGGCGGCCGCCCCCTGGCGCGCCCCGCTCAGGAAGAAAATGAACTCGAAAAAGGCGCCGAAAACCAGGAAAAGGATCACGCCTACTTGCGCCATGCGCGCGCCAACCTTGCGCAGGTTTGGATCGCCGATACGCTGGCCCAGAATGTACAGACCCAGCCCCACCGCGGTCGGGAAGATCAAGGCCCAGGCGTAAGCCCAGCTTGCCCATAGGTCGAAAGCGTTCTGGAAAAACAGGACGACCCCGGTCATGGTGATGATGCTGCCCGGAATGGCCAGCGGCGCAGCCGCCTTCCCGCCCAGGGCCATGCCGGCGAAGAAAGCCAGGCCGGGAAAGATAATGAAGAAGGGCCACAGGTAGTGGCCCAGAGGAACGGAAAATACCTGGCCGAACAGGAAGATCAGCCCCAGGGCCACCAGTACCAGGCCGGCGATCAAGGCGATCTCGTTTTGAGCTTTTCCAGTATTCATCCTCACACCTCCCCACGAAGACCCGCTCTAGTGGCCTTCGACCCTCTCCACCTGCCCGATGCCCGAGATGGATTGCGTCATTTGCGGGCTGCCCTGGTAGCGCACTTTGGCGGAGCCGCTGATGTGCAAGTCGAGGCTCTGCTGAACGTGGATGTTCACCTCGGCCGTCCCACTGATGCGCACTACGGCCTGCTGGCTGGCCAGGTCCAGGGCGTCCACCTGGCTGGCGCCGCTCACGTTCAACGACTGCCGGCTCACGTTGCCGGCCAGCTTGTAGCGTCCCGAGCCGGAAACGGTTACTTGCAGCTCATCGGCTTGCAGCTCGGCGATGCGAAACTCACCCGAGCCGCTGGCATCCAGGGCCAACTGCCCGCTGTGGATGCGTGCGGCGTCCAGCGTCCCCAATCCGGAAATGCGCACGGCTTTGATCGCCTTCATTTTCACGTGAAAATCAGCTTTTCGATCTGCGGAAGGCAACAGCAAGATACGGTCCAACCAGCTCTTGTAGCCGATGACCAGCCGGCCGTTGACTACCTCGGTCTTGATGTGGGGCAGCAGCTCCTGGTCGGCTTCGATGGTCAGACCTTCCACGTCCCCTTGCTCGACGTACAAATGCCCAAACCCCTCCAGGGAAATTTCGTCAAAACCTCTCACTTCACGGGCTTCGCTTACGATTGCCATCTTATGCTCCCTCCTCCAAACACCCCCGATAACAATTCATCTCACAAACACCTCAGTTATATCATATTGGATTGGTTTTAACCAATGCCTCTCAGGGATTTTAATCCAGTCAATTAAAGGTATAATTCTCTCATTCCTATGGAAACGATCAGCACGTTCTTCGAAGTCAACAAAGTTCTGGTTTACTTTATCTATGGGCTGGTTTTCTTCCTCCTGGGAGCGGTGATCGCCCTGCAATCCCGCAGTTATTCACGCCTCGACCTGGCGCGCAGCTTGAGCTGGCTGGCGGCCTTCGGATTCGCCCATGGGCTGCACGAATGGGGCGATTTCTTCATCCCCATACAGGCGGCCTATTTGAGTCCCGGCATCGTCGAGCTCTTGCACAGGCTGCACCTCTTGCTCCTGGCCGTCTCGTTCGCGTTTCTGTTCGAATTTGGGGTGGCCCTGCTGCGGCCTTTGGGCCGCATGCGCTGGCTGCATCTGCTTCCTCCGGCCCTGCTGGCCGTCTGGATCTTCGTGGTTTATTTCCCGCTGCCCATTCTGCTGCCGGATTTCAACGTGTGGACAAACGTGTCCGATGCGCTGGCGCGTTACTTCATCTGCGTTCCCGGCGGTTTTTTGGCCGGTTATGGCCTGCGCAAGCATACCTATCATCGCATCACGCCGCTGAACGTACCGGATATCGTCAATATGCTGCGCTTTGCCGGCATTATGCTGGGCTTATACGCCATCTTCAGCGGACTCCTGGTCGATCCGATCCCGTTCTTTCCCGGCAACGTGATCAACAGCCAGGTCTTCACGGCTGCCCTGGGGATTCCCCCGCCGGTTTTCCGCTCGATCATCGGGCTGGCTCTGCTGGTAGCCATCATCCGCGGGCTGGAAATATTCAACGTGGAGACGGCCCGCATGATCGAAGCCATGCAGCAACAGCAGGTGCTGGCCAGCGAGCACGAGCGCCTGGCGCGCGAGCTGCACGACGGCGCTATCCAAAAGGTCTACACCGCCGGCCTGCTGGTGCAGTCGGCACAAAAGCTGGCCTCGAACGGCAGCGAGGAGCTGACCAATCGCCTGGAGAGAGCCGTAAACGTCTTACACGACGCCATCACCGATTTGCGCCAGAACCTCAGCGACCTGCACGTCAATCCCAGCGAAGATCCGCTGCCCGAATTGCTGCGCAAGCTGGCCGAAGACCCGCGCTTTCGCTCGTTGGTAGACGTGACCCTGACCACAGACCTGGAGGGCATCGATGTGCTCTCGCCGGTGCGCGCCGAGCACGTGGTCTCCGTGGTCAACGAGGCCCTGTCCAACGTGATCAGGCACGCCCGCGCAGGGAATGTGAAGATCTGCGCCCGAACGGAGCAGGGCCGCCTGAAGGTGACCGTTCAGGACGACGGCGTCGGCATTCCCCGCAAGTTCCAGGCGGGCTACGGCCTGCGCAATATGCGCGACCGCGCCCGGCTGCTTGGCGGCCAATTGGAAATCAGCAGCCCTAACGGGAAAGGCGCGCTGGTCAGTTTAGACATCCCCCTGGTAGATGAGCGATGAGCAAAATAAAAGTCCTTCTTGTCGATGACCATGAAATCGTCCGTCTGGGCTTACTCACCCTGATCAACGATCAATCAGATATGGAAGTAGTTGGCGAGGCCGGCACGGCCGCCGACGCGGTGCGCGCGGTGGAAAGCCTGCGGCCCGACGTCATCCTGATGGACATCCGCTTGCCGGGAGAAGGCGGCATAGAAGCTACCCAGCAGATCACCGCCAGATTTCCGGAATCGCGGGTCGTCATCCTCAGCTCTTACGCCGACGACGAGCTGGTAGTGCGCTCCATCCGCGCCGGGGCGGTCGGCTACGTGCTCAAGCAAGTGGGCAACGAAGAGCTGTTGCGCGCCATCTCGGCGGCGGCCCGCGGGGAAGCCCTGCTGGATCCTTCCACCACCGCCCGGCTGCTTTCGCGGGTGCGAGAAGCCGAGCGGAAAGCGGAGGAAAATGCCTTCAGCGATCTCTCTGACCGGGAGCTGGACGTGCTCGTCCAGGTGGCGCGTGGCAAGACCAACGCCGAGATCGGGCTGGTCCTCAACCTGAGCGAAAAGACGGTGCGCAATTACATCAGCTCGGTGCTCGAAAAGCTGCAATTGAACAACCGCATCGAGCTGGCGACCTTCGCCATCGAGCACCACCTCAGCGAGCGCCTGCGAGGAGACGAATAATCAGAAACTAACGCTTCCTGTATACAGGAAGCGTTAGTTTCTTTTTTAGGAGAAGAAGTGTTTTCTACTCAGTCGCCGGCGTGAGCCGCGCCCGGTTGGGGAACCCCCACCCTGGGTAAATTTTCTGTGTCTTGCTCTGTATTCTTCCAGGGCGTGCCGATCCAGCGCAGCAGGAAGTAGTCCGCGCCCACGTAGCCGGATACCTTCCAGGCCAGGATGAGGCCGATGGCTACCGCGAAGAGCAGCGGGTTGGTGCTGGCCGAGCCAGCCATCATGAAGTTCCAGTTCATCAGCCCGCCGAAGAGGGCCGCAATCCCGGTGAAGGCGCCCACGATCAGGCCAATGCCGACCAGTAATTCACCGTAAGCTACCACCTTGGCAAACCAGGTGTAAGAGCCGGAATCCAGCATCATCTGCAAGAAATTGCGATACCAGGTAAAAGCGATGACGGATTTTCCGCTGGCGGGGATGGTCAGCGCACTCACCCAAAAGCCCTTGAGAGCCGTGCCGGTCTGTACCCAGGCGGGGTCCGAGATCTTGTGCTCAGAAGCCTGGATCCATTGCCAGCCCAGCCAAAGACGGGGGATCAGCCAAACCCAGCCGGCCAAAGGGCTGTTGAACAACCACTTGATAAAAGCAGGTTCCTGAACGACGTTGCCCTTGCGGGTCACTACTGCATTAGACATTTGAGATTCTCCTCGATCCATTCATTTAGGTTATGTACAATCGACAAATCCAACTTACATTGTCCATTTTACGGATTGCAGAGAAAAAAAGAAGTGGCAGGTGTCCCCGATTCACTAGGGACACCTGTCACTTCTTGCCAATGTAGATATCAATAGTCGGATTACGGGTCGCTGAGGGCCGGTCAGCCGGTCTTCATTTCTTCCGTCTCGCGGGGGATCAAGATCAAGCGGCTTTCCAGGGCGCTGTCTACTTGCTCGCGCGTAAAGAGCAGGGTGTGGGTGTCGCCGCTAAACCAGGCCTGGATCTGGTCATCGTAATGGCGGCTCCCGGCGCGGCCCGATTGGCCGGGCACCAATACGCTTTGGGAACGGCTCAAGTCGCCCAGGTCGGCGATGAAGCGGTAAGGCGGCCCGACGGTCTCTGCGCCGTCCAGGCTGTACAGGGGCTTGGACAGGGCCCAGATGGTGGAGGCGTCTCCACCCACCGGGAAAGGCCCGCGATTGTAAACCTGCTCCAACCCGGGGACGCTGCCCAACAGGTGCGCAAAAGTCAGCGTGTGCAGCTTCCCCCACGACCAGTCTTCGATGCGCGGCCCGCAGCGGGCGCGCAAAAGCTCCACGCTCTCTCCCAGCACCTGCCTGAAGACCGTATCGCGATCTTCGCCTCCGCCCAGGTCGTACCAGGGGGACTGCGCGTCTTCCAGGATCACCAACAGCCAGGTCATGAGCTTATCGCCGAACATGCTGCCGACCTCGGGCAGCGGCGCGGCTTCCTTGCCGGCCGCCCTCAGGGTCAGCTCGCCCAGGCGGGTGGACAGCAGCTTTTGGATCAACTGGCGGATGAAGACCTCGTACAGCGCAGCCGCCGGAGAATTGGCCGAGAGATGCGCATCCCAGGCTTTCATCAGCTCCACGACCGCCTGGAGGTCGGGGCCATCTACGGCCAGTTGGCCCAGGACCTGCGCCACGGCTCTCGCCGAAGTAGACACCTGATCCAACTGCATCTCTTTGGTCACGGCCAGGTTCAGAGAGCCCCGGCTTTCCAGCAATTCCACGATGCGTTGGGCGCGGTCGCCGGCGCAGAACTCGTTCCCGATGGGGTAGGGAAAATCTGCCACGCCCAGGTCGTTGTTGGCCGTCACGATGTACCCCTGCGGAGGGTTGAACAGGCGCGGCAATTCTTCGAACGGGACGTTTCCACTCCACTCGTACTCCCCACTCCAACCCGGCACAGGCAAACGGCCGTCGCCTTTAGCGCGCACCGGTATCCTGCCGGCGTAGCTGTAGCCGATGTTGCCCTGCGTATCAGCGCACACCACGTTGACCACCGGCCCCGCCCAATCGCGCAGCATCTCCTGAAACATCTTGCAGTTGGTGGCACGCAACATGCCGAACAAGCCGTTCAGCATCCCGTCCGGCTCAAAGGAAGTCCAGCGCAGGGCCACAGGCGTCTTCCCGCCGCCCAGATCCGCGGGCAGATCGCTCAACACGGGGCCGTGGCAGGTGCCCACCACCGCGACCTCGACCGACTCCTGGCCCTTGACGCGGATGACTTCCCGGCGCACCTCTGCCTCGCGCCACTCGCCTTTGAACTCATATTGCAGGCTCCCGGATGAGCCGGTGCGCAGGCGCTCCAGATACAGGTCTTGCACGTCCGCGAAGCCGTTGGTGATGCCCCAGGCGACATTCCCATTATGGCCGGCCACGACGCCCGGCACGCCGGGGAAAGTGACGCCGGCGGCGTGGATGTCTCCCCCTACGATGTGGTTCTCATACCAGATGCTGGGCGCCCCCAGGCTGAGGTGCATATCGTTGGCCAGGATGGGCTTGCCCGTAGTCGAGAATTTGCCGCTCACCACCCAGCCATTGCTCCCCAGGCCAGACGAGGTCGGCGGCCCGGTGAACCGGCGCGCTTCTTCGGCCTTCCGCAACGCATCCAGATCCGGGGGATCTCCTAACATTTCCAAAGGCAGGGTATCGTCAGAGGGGGGCAGGATGTTCTCGGGCGTGCGCTCTTTGGGCAGGATGACCGGCCAGCGTTCCAGGCGGGGAGGCTCCAGCCCGGCTGCCATTGACTCCCCCAGGCGCTCGATCAAAGCGGTACGCAGCAGCTCGCTTTCCCAATTCACGGAGAGGCACCAGGCCACCACCTTCGCCCAGGACAGCGAATCGGCGAGCGTCCAGGGCTCCGGCTTATAGCCTAACAGAGTGAACTCGGCCGGCAAGCGCTCAGTGCGCATGAACAGATTGACGCCCTCCGCGTAGGCTTCCAAATACCCCAGGTTGCGCTTATACAGCTGCGCCGGCTCGCGCTCCGCCACGCGGCGCAGCCCCAGGGTGCGCATCCAACGATCCACCGGCAGCGCCTCTGCTCCCAGCACTTCGGCCAACCGCCCGGCCGCCAGGCGCCTCTGGAAGTCCATCTGCCACAGGCGATCCTGGGCGTGCACGTAGCCCTGGGTAAGCAGCATGTCGTGGATATTCTCGGCAAAAATGTGGGGAACGCCCCAACGATCGCGCAGAACTTCGACCGGGAATTGCAACTCCTCCAGGCGCAAAGTGCCTTCGACCTTCGGCGTGTTCGACCGGCCGTACCACTTCAACCAGACTGAGAGGAGAGGGGTGAATAAAGTCGTTAGAATCGATGAAGAGTTAATGGATAAGCGCATACGCGCGTTACCTTTCCTGACCGAAGTGAATGATTGGCGTTCACCCATTCCAGGGGAAGTAGTTGCTGGCTCACTCCAGGCTACCGGTTTGAAGGGCGTGTTTGACTTCAGCGATGGCTTTGGTAATCAGGATGCCACGCGGGCAGGCCTCGGTGCAATTGAAGGCCGTGCGGCAGCGCCACACCCCGTCCCGGTCGTTGAGGATGTTCAGGCGCTCCGCTGCGCCCCGGTCACGGCTGTCGAAGATGAAGCGGTGCGCATTCACGATGGCGGCCGGGCCAACGTAGCGATTGTTCGACCAGTACGGCGGGCAGGCCGTCGTACAGGCCGCGCAAAGGATACACTTGGTGGTGTCGTCAAAACGCTCCCGCTGCGCCGGGCTTTGCAGGCGCTCCTTGCCCCCTTCGGGCTGCGGCTCGTCGTTGACCAGGTAAGGCTGCACGGAACGATAGGCCGCGAAGAAAGGCTCCAGGTCAACGATCAGATCCTTGATCACCCGCAGGCCCAGGATCGGCTCGACCGTGATTTCGCCCGAGCGCAAATCCAGGTCTCTCACCAGCACTTTACAGGCCAGATAATTGTGGCCGTTGATGCGCATGGCATCCGAGCCGCAAACACCGTGCGCGCACGAGCGGCGGAAGGTGAGAGAGCCATCCTGATACCCCTTCACATTTTCCAATAAGTCTAACACGCGCTCAGAAGGCTCGGCCTCCAATTTGAAGCTGTCGTAGTGGCCCTTCTCGTCTTTCTCCGGATCGAAACGGTAAACTTTAAGTGTAATCTGCATGGAAGCTCTCCCGATTAATAAACACGTTCCTTGGGCTGATATTTCGTAATCACGACGGGTTTATAACCCAGCCTGATCTTGCCATCCTCCATCCATGCCAGCGTATGTTTCAGCCAGTTCTGGTCGTCGCGCTTGGGGTAGTCTTCGCGAGCGTGGGCGCCCCGGCTTTCCTTGCGCGCCAGCGCCGAGACGGTGGTCACCTCGGCCAGGTCCAGCAGGTTGCTCAGCTCCCAGGCGTTCGTCAGCTCGGTATTGAAGACCTTGCCGTGGTCCTTGATGGTAACGTGCTTAAAGCGTTCCTTCAGCTCGCGCACTTTGTCCAGGGCCTCCTGGATGCTTTCCTCGGTGCGGAAAACTCCCATCTTTTCGAACATCACAGACTTCATCTCGCGGGAGATATCGGTCACATTCTCTTTACCGGTCTCGCTCAGCAAGCCGTTGGTCTGGGCCAGGCTGAAATCGGTCGCGTCCGCCGGGACCGGCTGGAAGGAAGCCCCCTTGGCATATTGCGCCGCGTCCAGGCCGGCGTGCTTGCCAAACACGAGGATGTCCACCAGCGAGTTCGTCCCCAGGCGGTTAGCGCCGTGCACCGAGACGCAAGCGCATTCGCCGGCCGCGTACAGGCCGGGAAAAACAGTGTGTTTATCGTCGATCACCACGCGCCCGACCATGTCGGTGGGGATGCCGCCCATGGCGTAATGGGCCGTGGGCTGCACCGGCATCGGCTGGGTGATGGGGTCTACCCCCAGGTAAGTCTTGCAAAAGTCGACGATATCGGGGATCTTGCGCAGGATCTCCTCGCCGGTGACCCGGTAGGGCGAGCCATCCGGACGCGTGCGCCCGTCGATCTCGGCGTAATGATTGACCGTCTCGGGGCGAATGTCCAGATTCAGGAAGCGCTTGCCGTCGATGCCGCGACCGTCGCGCATCTCCAGGTACATGGCCCGGCTGACCACGTCACGCGAGGCCAGGTCCTTGACGTGCGGGGCGTAGCGATCCATAAAGCGCTCGCCCTTGCTGTTGACCAAGACCCCGCCTTCACCGCGCACGGCCTCGGTGATCAAGATG
The DNA here is from genome assembly GCA_963702935.1 of uncultured Chloroflexia bacterium. Taxonomy (GTDB): domain Bacteria; phylum Chloroflexota; class Anaerolineae; order Anaerolineales; family Anaerolineaceae; genus DAOTWA01. Next base: position 2,634,615 of record OY969772.1, on the reverse strand, counting down.
CCGAGCCGGTAAATCCCGGTCGGGTGGATCTGAAAGAACTCCATGTCCTGGATGGGAATGCCGCGGCGCAAGGCCACGGCCACCCCGTCGCCGGTGAAAGCGTAAGCGTTCGAGGTGATCTCCCAGATGCGCCCAAACCCCCCGGTGGCCACGATGACGGCCTTGGCCCGGAAGATGTGCAGCTCGCCGGTGGCCAATTCGAGCGCTACCACCCCGGCGGCCTGGCCGTTTACCAGGATGAAGTCCAGCACCTGGAACTCATTGAAGAAGGTAGTCTCGTTTTTGATGCATTGCTGGTAGAGCGTCTGCAAGATCATGTGCCCGGTGCGATCGGCGGCGTAGCAGGCGCGCCGCACCGGCTTGCCGGTCACGTTGTTGGTATGGCCGCCGAAGGGGCGCTGATTGATGCGCCCATCGGGTGTGCGCGAGAAGGGCAGCCCCATGTGCTCGAGCTCGTAGACGGCCTGGATGGCCTCTCCGCACATAAACTCGATGGCATCCTGGTCGCCCAGGTAATCACTGCCCTTGACGGTATCGTAGGTGTGCCACTCCGCGTGGTCTTCCTCGATGTTTCCCAGGGCCGCTCCAATCCCGCCCTGGGCCGCTCCGGTGTGCGAACGGATGGGATACAGCTTGCTCACCACGGCGGTCTTCACAGTGCGTGAAGCGTACAGGGCAGCCATCAGACCCGCTCCTCCCCCGCCGACGATCACGACATCGAATTGATGCTCTTGGGTCATAAGAAAGTCTCCGTAAATGGATTATCTGACGCCGCCAATGATGGCCGCCCCGCCGATCCCGGTAATGAGCGCCCAGGCAATGAGCAACAGCCAGGAGAAGGCCCGGCGCGCCCCGTCGGTGTGGAAATAATCATTCAGCACCTGGCGCAGTCCGTTCATGCCGTGGGCAAAGGCGAATCCCAAAAGGAGCACGTCGTAGACGCGCCAGCCCAGGTTCGCCCAACGCAACGCCACGTAATCCAGGTTGATCTGGTGCACGCCGACCAACACGTCTTGCAGCATGACGTGGATCCACACCAGCGGGATGAGCAGGATGGCGCTGTAGCGCATCCATTTCCAGGCCACAGTCTCGAAGTTGCCGGGAACCGACACGCGGCGCGGGGTGGGAGTAACTTCCGTATTCGTAGCCATGCTTGCCTCCTACCCGCCGAACAGATGATAATTATAGAACAGGATGGCGCGCAACATCAGCACCGCCGCCGGCGCCCACAAGATCAGGCTGGCGATCAGCGTCCAACGCGCGACGCTACGCTCGGCGGGGATGTTCCACCCGCGAGAAACGTACATGTCTGTGATCGCTATGCGCAAGCCGTTCACACCGTGATAGAGCACGCAGAAGACCAGCACGATCTCGCCCAGGCCGGCCGGCGTGGTACGGTACAAAGCAATGGCGCCTGCATAAAGGTTAGGGAAGAAATAGACGGTCGCCGTATCGAGGATGTGAACAGTGAGAAAGAGCAAGGTTCCCAAGCCGGTGATGCGGTGCAATAAAAAACTCCAATGTCCCACCTCCCCGCGGTAGCGGGTATATCCGGTCAGTGCAGTTTTAATCGCTGACATCCACTCACTCCTGTGAACTGTTAATGGGTTCTTCTCGACGATCGGGAGAAAGCTGCCCCACTCTTCGAGAAGAGGCTGCTAATTTGAACGATTAAAATTGTAACATGAATTAAGATTAGATGTTTCTTAAAAGATGGTAAATACAACCCTCGTTATCCTTTTCCCCGGATAGCAGACATGGTAATATAACATTTACCAGACGATAGGATAAGTTCTGTTCCTTCTATCTATTAAGAGCCTATCCTACCTGTGTCATTGCGAACCCCGGTGTTCTTCCCGGGGTGAAGCAATCTCAAGGCTGGCAATGAGATTGCTTCGTCGCATACGCTGGGCGGCGCTCCTCGCAATGACATGCTCACGATTTTTAGGATAAATTCTAAAGGTTGATCGTACGGGTGGCCGTTGGCGGACATCTTGAGGAGGAAGGGTATGCGGAAGTGGTTGTTGCTCTTAATATTGGCCCTGGGGCTGGCCTGGCCCACGGCGGCCCAGGCGCAGGATACCGTTACCCTCTCCAAGATGGAGCTCGACCTGTGGCCGGAGTATGATAAGCCTTCCATGCTGGTCATTTACCACCTCTTCCTGGCCCCGGGAACCACCCTGCCCGCGAATGTTTCCCTGCACATTCCGGCGTCGGCCGGCGATCCTTATAACCTGGCCGTGCGGGAAACAGACGGCCAGCTTTACAACCTGGCGCATTCCCGCACCGTGCAGGGCGACCAGGCAGTCATCAGCTTTACCACCCCAGGGCAGGAGATCCAATTCGAGTATTACGATCCCCAATTGACCCGTAATGGTTCTACGCGCAGCTACACCTACCGATGGCCGGGCGATTACGCCATCGCCGCCCTGACGATCCAGGTTCAGCAGCCCATCGGCGCGACGGGCATGCAAATCTCCCCTTCCCTGGGCACGGGCTTGTCTGGCGACGGTGGGGTGGTGTACTACACGGGCATCGAGGGCGCCATCCAGGCCGGGCAGACGTTCAACGTCAAGCTCAGTTACCAGAAGGACAACGATAAGCTCAGCGTCGAAGCGCTGCAAGTCGTGCCCAGCACGCCCATCAGCGATAACACGGTTGGGCGCAGCCCCACCCCCAAAGACGTGCTCCCCTGGATCTTTGGCGGACTGGGCGTGCTCCTGGTGGCCGGCGGTGTATTCTGGTACATCCGGGCGGGGCAGGAGGAATCTTCTGGTGGGCGCAAGCGCCACGTCTCCAAACGCGTCAACGGGGAGCTGCTGGCCGCCAGCGACGACAGCCTGTATTGCCACGAATGCGGAAAGCGCGCCGTGCCCGGCGATCTCTTCTGCCGCGCGTGCGGCACCCGTCTGCGAGGCAATTAATTTCGGAAGGATGAAGCAAAGCGCCGGCTCCTTCGTAGGAGCCGGCGCTTCACGCTTAACGGCAGATGGTTATCCCCTATCTAACCGCTGCCTTACTGGGAGGACGACGCAGATCCGCCGATCGTCCCCCGCGGAGTAATCTCCTCACCGATCATGCGCTGCCCGCCGTTGTCGTGGCATTGCGCGCAATAATCGATCTGCTCGCCGTGCGAGACGTGGCAGGTGCTGCACGGCAGATAGCCGTTGTGGCTGTCGTGCGGGTTGCGGTACAGGAAGTCCGTCAACTGGGCCACGTGCTCCTCGCTGATGTGGCACTGGGTGCACATGGCGTCGTCGAATTTGCGCTGCACTAAAGCGCCGTTCGCATCTACGGTGTAGTTGCCGATCAGGTAATTGAATCCGCTGCTGATCTCGGCTGAGAGGGGATAGTCGTGGCAGTCCTTGCACTGCACCCCGGCCTGTTCGTGCACGTGATCCAGGTTGGAGCTGGTCAGGTAAGAGGTCACGTTGGTCTGCATGATGTGGCAGGTCGCGCAGAAGGAGGGGTTGGTGTCGGACTGGTGGATGACGACTCCCCCGGCGGCTACGATGACCACGATCACCAGCACGGCCACGTTGGCGTAGATGCTGATCTTCAGCCAGTTGGGCTTTTTAGGCGCCGGCCGGCTTTCAGGCTCTCCTCCTTCTTGACCTTTTCCTTCTTGCTGAGCTTTTGGTTTGCGTTTGAACATGGACATCTTCCTGATAAAGTGTGAAGGAGAGAAACGTGTCTCCTCCGATAAGCGGATAAAGACACGCATCTCGTGGTTTCAATACGCGAGGCTCTGGAAGATCAGGTGAGGGGTTGCTCGATGACCCTCACTAAATCCCCAACCTCCTTGACGGCCCGCTGCTCCCCGCAGTAGACGCACATGATCTCATCTTCCAGGCTCATCTCAATGATGAGAAGTCTTGATGCCCTCTCGCATGAGGCATTGCCCATCCAGCCCGGTTGGACGCGCCTGAACGCTCGTTACGAAGAGCACCACGTCCGGCTGCACTTCCTTAATGCAGCGAATGGCCTCTTCTGGACGGCTCTCCCAGCCGACTACTTCTATGCCCGGTTCTTCGTCCAGCAATTTCTCGAGGCCCTGGCTGAACATGGATCGGGGGGAGCAAATGAAGATGCGTTTCATCATCCTGGCCTCTGTACGTGCGGGAAGTACAAGGTACAGCATAGCATATCGGTTCGCGCGTGTTAACGCCGAACCGAGGGATTAAAATCCAATGAGAGGAGCGATCTTTGGATCGTTCCTCTCATTGGGTTGGGGGAGGCTGAGCATCTTTCCATCCCCCATTCGGGGGACTTTCCCCCGTTCGGGGGACTTTCCCCCATTCGGGGGACTTTCCCCCATTCGGGGGAAAGTGCATGGCGTCCATCCCCCAGAGGGGTTCTTGGCTCTAGATAGGGGGCTTTACCAGCCCACGGGACACCGCGTATACCGCCGCCTGAATGCGGTTCTGCAAGTGCAGCTTGGCCAGGATATTGGTCAGGTGAAGTCTTGACCGTGTTCTCTGTGATGACCAGGGCTTCCGCGATCTCTTTATTGCTCTTGCCGGCCACCATGAGCTCCAGAACTTTGTGCTCCCGTTCCGAAAGCTCCTCGCCAACGCGCGGCTGTGCGCTGGGAGCCGCTTCCATGTGCGAAAATTCTTCCAGGATCTTGGCGGCGATGCCGCCAGAGAGGGGCGCTTCGCCACGCCGAAGGCCCTCTAACATCTCGAATAATTGGCGCGCTTCAAGATCCTTGAGCAGGTATCCCTGGGCGCCGCTTTTGATCGCCTCGAAGACCACCTCATCGTCGTCAACCACCGTAAGCATGATGATCTTGATGTGCGGCAGCTCGCGCTTGATCTGCTGGGTGGCTTCCAGCCCGTTACAGCGGGGCATCTCGACGTCCATTAGAATGACGTCGGGCATGGTCTCGCGCGCGAGGCGGATGGCCTCGAACCCATCTCCGGCGCTGCCCACCACCTCGAAATCCGGGCGCGAAGCCAGCAAGGATTGGACTCCCTGGCGAAATAGCTTGTGATCGTCAACCAGCAATACGCGCAAAGGCTCCATACTCTTTCTCATCCTTCGTGGAAAGTGGCGTCCAGGCCACGATGCGCGTTCCCCTGCCCGGCCGAGCATCGATCTGGAGATCTCCTCCAATGCTCTGCGCCCGCTCGCGCATGACCTGCAAGCCAACTCCTCCGCTATCTCTGTCTCTCTCAAATATAGCGGCGGGATCAAATCCCTGGCCGTCGTCCTCCACCGTGATAGTTAACAGGTCGCCCTTCTGCTCCAGGCGAACCCAGGCCGTGTGCGCTTGGGCATGCTTGCGCACGTTGGTCAGCGCTTCCTGAATGATGCGCGTCATCTGAACCACCGCCTTGGGCGATAGAGAGATGACCGTCCCTTGCTGCACACTCAAATGGGCTTTTATTCCATAGGATTTCTGGTATCTTTCCAGGTAAGCCTGTAAAGTTGGCAGAAACTCCGCATCGTTGCTGGCGCTGTTGTGCAAGCTGAAAATGGCTTCACGCACGTCCGTGTGGGCCTCGGTAGCCGCCTGGGTCAGCTCGGCCAGTTGCTTCTGCGCCTGCTCGATTTGCCCGTTGCGAAGCAGCTCGCCGATGAACGAAGCTTGCAGCTTAAGCGCGCTCAAGGATTGCGCCACGTTGTCGTGCATCTCACGGGCCAGGCGATCCCGTTCTTCCAGCGCGGCCAGGTAGCGCATCTGCTGGTGCAGCCGGGCATTCTTGATGGCGATGGCCGCCTGGTCGGCAAAAATGCAAATCGAGCGCAGGTCGTTTGGGGTAAAGCCCCCCGGTTTGTTGACCATGTACAACGTGCCGATCTTATCCTCTTTCGCCATCAAAGGGACGACCAACAAATTCAAGGGGGACGCTTCGCGACGGAATACCCTCCTCTCGCCGGCAGGGTCATTCATCAGGATCGGCTTTCCCTCGCGCAGCGCCGTGCCGCCCAGAGATCCTTCGAGAGGCACTCGCTCGAACGTAGGCTCCTCCCCGGTGTTAAAGACACATTGCAGCTCCTCTGCGCTTTCCAGAAAATAGACCGCGCTCCCCCGGGCCCCGGTCATTTGCTGCGCTTCGAGACAAACGATTTCCAACACTTCCTTCAGATCCAGCTCTTGCAGCAAGGCGCTCGTGACGCGCTGGATGCCCTGGTTCTCGGCCTGCTGCTTGCGGCTCTCCTCGTACAGCCGGGCATTCTCGATGGCCAGAGCGGCGGCGCTGGCGATGCCCCCGGCCAGCTCGATCTGCTCTTCGGTGAAGGGGTGGTAATCCGAGACCGTACCGGTCATCGCCAGCGCCAGCACCCGGTCGTGAACTACGAGGGGCACGGCCAGGACGGACTTGAATCCCAGCGCCCTGGCGACCGGCTGATTCACCCTGGGATCGGCTTGCACATCGTTGCTGGCCAGCGGTCGTTTTTGCTCCAGTACCTGGCGGATGAAGGCCTCGTATACGGGGTCTAGAGGTTGATCCAGGATGGGATCCACCGGTATGGGCAGGGTGGGGAACGCGCCGATTCCGCGCCGGAGGATAACCTGATGCTGGTCTTCACTTACCAGATAATAGACACAGTGATCCACCCCCGCGGCCGCCATGATCCCCGAGGCGACGGAACGAAGCACGCTGTCCATCTCGAGGAAGCTGGTAGCCTGCTGGACGACCTTCAGCATCAACACCATGCGCGCGTGCTGATCCTTCAGTTGCCGGCTCATCTCAGCGGCAGACAAAGTGTTCAATTGCCCGGCCATCTGCAACAAGCAATCATCTAATTCGGAAACCATCGCCCAGGCCAAAGGAGCATCCTGGGGATAAGCGGAGACGATGAACGGCAGGGCCGCCTCCTTGCAGAGCAACAAGGCCCCGCTTACGCCGCCGTTCTCGAAACGCTTCTGCACGCGGACGAGCCAGTCTTCGCCGGAGGGATCTTCCAGCGTTGCGAAGGAGCTCGTTCTCAAGGCTTCGATCAGCGCGCCCACTCCACGCAAGGTAGATGTGAGGATCTCAGCGCGGCTCAGGTCCCCATCCTGGGAGCCTGCCGCCAGATGAATTCTCTCAGCCCAGGATGCCGCGATCTCTTCCTTATACCGACTCAGCACGGATAATAGCTCTTTAATAATCTCGCTTCGTTCGTTCATAGCTCGCTCCAATTGTACCCCCTTTGCTTTCAGCCGGGCAGTGTGCACGCATAGGTTGTCAGCCGTTTTCAGGCGATTGAAATCGCTGCAACGAAGTACACGAAGTCGGCCTTCGCCGACTGGTTTTTAGCCAGCGCAGGCTGGCTTCGTGCAGTTTGTAGGTGCAGTTTCCAACTGCCTGACAACTCGTGCGTGCACACGCCGGGCAGCATCCGTTTCTGCCCTTCCGGGGAATCTGTTATAATGGATCAGGGAGCATATTGGATATTTTCTATACGATAGGGGATAATTCTGTATATTAAAATATTCTCACTTGTCATGATATGGATTTCAGGTAAGATTAAGCTGTGCATGTGAAAACGGAAAAATCCTTCCCGATTTTATCCCATCTTAAAAGGTATATATTTTGCGCGTTCTAACCATTGGAGGTGAATTCTATGGAACAAACCCTCTCTGCTCAGCCAAAATCCACCAAACGCACCAAATTCCTCATCGGCGGCCTCCTCATCCTGGCTGCCGTGATCTATCTGATCTACTCCTCCACTCAGGCGAATGCCCAATATTTCCTTACCGTGGATGAGCTCAAGGCGAAAGGCCAGAGCATCGTCGGGCAGCAGGTGCGCATCTCCGGCGCCGTGATTGGAGACAGCATCCAATATGATCCTCAGACCCTCACGCTCACCTTTACAGTGGCCCACGTGCCGGGCGATAACAGTGTCATCGACAAGGAAGGCGGCCTGGCGGCCGTTCTGCACGCCGCAGTGACGGACCCCAGCCGCTCCAAGCTTCAGATCGTGTACAAAGGCGTCAAGCCCGATCTATTGAAGAACGAGGCCCAGGCGATCATGACCGGCCACATCGGCCAGGACGGGGTGTTCTACGCCGACGATCTGCTGCTCAAATGCCCCACCAAGTATCAGGAAGCTCTGCCCAACCAGAGCAGCTAGATCAGAGGCTTTCCACGTGCGCATGTCTCTAATCCTATCCCCGGAGAACCTATGATAGCAATTTTCGGATACGGCGTCTTGGTGATCACCTTCCTGCTGGCGATCTATGGGATCGTCGCGGCAGTTTATGGAATACTCAAGAATTCCTATGCCTGGGTAGAAAGCGCGCGCTCGGCCATGATGCTCACCTGGCCGTTGATCACGCTTTCAGCCTTGAGCATCATTTATCTCTTGCTCACCAACCATTTCGAGGTGGAATACGTTTATTCGGTCACCAGCCTCAGCATGCCCACCTACCTGAAAGTGACCGCCCTGTGGGGCGGGCAGGCCGGCTCGCTGGTCTTCTGGGCCTGGCTGATGTCTTCCTTCGCTTCGGCCGCCACCCTGCGCAAATGGGATCGGGACCGCGAGTTCCTGCCCTGGGTGGTCGTGGTGTGCCTGGTGACCCTGGCCTTCTTCCTGGGCCTGATCATTTTCGCGGGGAACCCCTTCGTGCGCCTCTGGCAGACCTCGACCGGCCAGCAGGTCACGGCCATGTTCCAGCCGGCCGGCGCCAGCATGATCGTCCCGCAAGATGGGAACGGCCTGAACCCCTTGCTACGCCACCCCGGCATGATCATCCACCCGCCCATGCTCTACCTGGGCTTTGTCTCCTTCGTCATCCCCTACGCCTTCGCCGTGGCCGCCCTGGTCACCGGGCGCACGGATGACCGCTGGATCCGCCTGACCCGGCGCTGGACGCTGGTGGCCTGGCTGTTCCTCTCGCTGGGGCTGGTGCTGGGAATGCGCTGGGCCTACGACGTGCTGGGCTGGGGCGGTTACTGGGGCTGGGACCCGGTGGAGATCGCCGCGTTGATGCCCTGGCTGGCCGGTACAGCTTTCCTGCACTCGGTCATGATTCAGGAAAAGCGCGGCATGATGAAGCGCTGGAACATGATCCTCATCATCCTCACTTACGACCTGGTCATCTTCGGGACTTTCCTGACGCGCTCGGGCGTGCTCTCCTCGGTACACGCTTTCGCCGAAAGCTCCATCGGCCCGCTGTTCTTCGTCTTCATCGGCGTAACCTTCGCCATCTCCCTGGGGCTGCTGCTCTACCGTTGGAACGATCTGCGCTCCGAAGGCGGGATGTCCTCGCTGCTTTCCCGCGAGTCGCTGTTCCTCTTCAATAATCTGCTCTTCATGGGCATTCTGGTGGTGTGCTTCTGGGGAGTGATCTTCCCGCTCATCTCCGAGCTGTTCACCGGGCAAAAGGTGACGGTAGGCCCGCCCTTCTATGAACGCGCCACCGGCCCGCTCTTCGCGGGTCTGTTGCTGTTGATGGGCATTGCCCCGCTGGCCGCCTGGCACCATTCCACCTTAAAGACGCTGGGCAAAGCCGTGTGGAAGCCCTTCATCGCCTCCGTGCTGGCCTTGTTGCTGGTCATCTTCGTCGGGAACATCACCCTGTGGGCCGCCTTGCTGGGCTTCTGGCTGGTCTTTTTCGTGACTTTCGTCACCCTGTACGAATACGGGCGCGCGGTCTGGGCGCGCCGCCGCGCCACCGGCGAAGCCCTGCCGCTGGCCTTCTGGCACCTGGCGGGACGCAACCGCCGGCGTTACGGGGGCTACATCATCCACCTGGGGGTGGTCATGATGGCCCTGGGCGTGATCGGCATCAATATGTTCCAGACCCAAACGCAGGGCACGCTCAAGCAAGGCCAATCTCTGCAGATCGACGGGTACAGCATCACCTACAACTCGCTGGCGCAATTCGACACCAACGATGGGCGCAACGTGGCTCGCGCCGTGGTGACGGTCAGCCAGAACGGCCGCACGCTGACCGAGCTCTACCCGCGCCGCGATTATTATTACGAATCGCAGCAGCCCATGACCATTCCCGGCGTGCGCAGCACGATGCAAGACGACGTGTACGTGCTGCTGGTGGACTGGCAACCGATCTCTTCCCAGGGAGCCACCTTCAAGGTGTTCCACAACCCGCTGGTCAATTGGATGTGGCTGGGCGGCTTCGTCTTCATCATCGGCGCGCTGGTAGCGGCCTGGCCTGAAAGGGAAGCCGAGGCAGCCAAAATGAAAGCGCCCGTGGGGGCCGTCGTGCCCGGCAAAGCTTAAGATGGAAGGATTGTCTGAAAGAATGATCAAGCCGATCAGCCTGTGGCTGGCCTTCGCCATGGCCCTGGGGTGGGGACTGGTATGGACTGCCAGCGCCTACGCCCAACAACCCACCCCCTCGGACGACCAGGTGAACGCCGTGGCCAAGGGCCTGTACTGCCCGGTATGCGAAAACGTTCCCCTGGACGTCTGCCCGACGCAAGCTTGCGCCCAGTGGCGTGACCTGATCCGCCAGAAGCTGGCCGCCGGCTGGAGCGAGCCACAGATCAAGGATTATTTCGTCGCCCAATACGGCGACCGCGTCCTGGCAGAACCGCCCGCCAAAGGCTTGAACTGGCTGGTCTACATCCTTCCGCCGGTAGTCATCCTGGGCGGGGCATTTTTGTTGTACAATGTTTTGCGGAGCATGCGCCGCGCCGCCCAGGTGGGAGGGAGCGCCATACCAGGCAGGAATAACGGCGCCGGGGTCGCCGGCGGTGAGGATGACGTGTATCGCCGGCGTCTGGAAGAAGAGCTGCGCAAGCGCGAGCAATCTTGAAGGAAATCACCTCTATGACTGAAATCCATCCTGAGCTCACCCAACCGGAAAAGACGACTCGCAGGCTGCCTGTGTGGGTCATCGTGCTGGCCTTTGCCGTGCTGCTCGGTTTCCTGGTGCTGATCTTCCAGGGACTCGAGCGGGCGCAGCAGGGTTCTATCGTGGTCGGGCAGAAGATCCCGCCTCTGGTGCTGACCACCTTCGACGGCCAAACCATCCATACGGACGATCTGAAGGGCAAAATCATCGTGCTCAATTTCTGGGCGTCGTGGTGCACGCCTTGCGAAGGCGAGGCCCCCGACCTGCAAACGGCTTACGAGCTTTACAAGCCGGGGGGTCAGGTGGTTTTCCTGGGAGCCGATTACGTAGACACCGAGCCGGAAGCCAAGGCTTACCTGTCGAAGTTCAATATTACCTACCCCAACGGCCCAGACCTGGGCACCCGCATTTCGCAGGCCTTCCGCATTACCGGTGTACCCGAGACCTATATCATCAGCCCGTCCGGCAAGCTGGGCTTTGCCCAGATCGGCCCGTTCAATTCGGTTGACGAGATCAAAGCTGCTATCGAGAAGGTTCGCAGCGATCCTTCCCTGCAATGAGGCTGCTTCACGGAGAAATTCATGGATATTGGCGCGTTGTTCTTGATCCTCGCGGTGATCTTGCTGGTCACCCTCTTTGTGACCCGTCCGTTTCTGGGGGGTAATTCCACCGAGCAACCCGTGAGCCTGCAAGCCGTCGAAGAAAAAGAACACCAACGATCCACCCTGTTGGCCGAACAGGATCGCCTGTTGAATTCCCTCGCGGAGCTGGATTTCGACCACGCGCTGGGGAAGATCCCGGAAGATGAATATCCGCCGCAACGCGCGAACCTGATCAAAGAAGGTGTGGAGGTGCTGCGAAAACTGGACAGCCTGCAACAAGACGCCAGCGCCGTCGAACAAGCCGCTGAAGATCGCATCGAGGAGGCCATTGCCGCCCGCCGCGTACTGGTCGCCACGGCAGTCTCGGCCGCCGGCCCCCTGGCAGACGACGATCTGGAACGCATGATTTCCGCCCGCCGCAATAAGCGCCAGGAGGGAGCCGCCGGCTTCTGCCCGCGCTGCGGCAACCCGGTGGTGAAGTCAGATAAGTTCTGTCCCCGCTGCGGCACAACCCTGCAAACCAACTAATCTCGCAAAGGAAATATCTCTGGCTCGCCGTCACTGCTTGATATGAATTCTTTCCGTAAATTTTTCCCCCTGCTCGCCTTGCTCGCTTTGCTTCCCCTGACCGCCTGTTCTCTGGCCGCCGACGTCACTCCGCCCCCCAATTACCAGTCTCCCACCGCTCCCCAGGCGGCCAATATCGGGCCGACCTACCCGTTGGTGTCGCCAGACCCCTCCCTGGGTGCGCCTATTTATGCGGAAAAATGCGCGCCCTGCCATGGGGACAGCGGATTAGGGGACGGCCCACAGGCGGCCAATTTGCCCAATCCCCCCACAGCCATTGGCTCTCCCGACGTGGCGCGCCAATCCGTGCCGGCCGACTGGTACACGATCATCACCCAGGGCGACCTGGCGCGCTTCATGCCCGGTTTTTCGGGGAGCCTGAGCGACAAGGATCGCTGGGACGTGCTGGCTTACGTCTACTCGCTGAGCGCGTCGCCCGACGTCCTCGCGCAAGGCCAGAGCCTCTACCAGGCGAGCTGCGCCGGGTGCCACGGGCCGCAAGGCAAGGGCGACGGGCCGCAGGCAGCCAGCCTCGCCCCTGCCCCACTGGATCTAACCGGCCAGGAAGCCATGTCGCAGTTGTCCCAACAGAACCTCTACGATACGATCGCTAACGGCAAGGGCTCCTCTATGCCGGCCTTCGCCAGCAACCTTAGCCAGGACCAGACGTGGGCCGTGACCGCTTACCTGCGCGCGCTGACCTTTGCCAGCGGCCCGCAAAAGCAGTTGGCCGCCGCGACCACCGGCTCGCCCACCAGCGGAACGCTCACCCCGCCGGCCAATACTCCCGAGAGCAGCGCCGCAGCTCCCACCCCGGCCAGCAGTGGAACGCCCGTCGTCAGCCAAATTTCGGTAAGCGGAAAAATCACCAACGGTTCCGGGGGGAGCGTGCCTTCCGGGCTGACCGTCACCCTGCAAGGGTTCGACAATATGCAGCCCACCTATAAAGTCACCGCGCCCCTCCAGGCGGATGACACTTACAGCTTCTCCAACGTGGAGATGCTCACCGGGCGAGTATTCCTGGCTTCAGTGGAGGTCAACGGGACGACCTTCAGCTCGGACGTGGCCAACCCGCAAAGTGGAAGCGACACGCTGACTATGCCGGTCACGATCTACGATACCAGCACCGATACTTCCGTGCTCAGCGCGGACCGCATGCACGTATTTCTGGACTTCAGCAAGCCCGATACGATGCAAGTGGTGGAGCTGTACATTATCTCGAACCCCACCAACAAGGTCGTCGTGGCTCCCCAAGCGGGCCAGGCCGTGCTCACCTTCGATCTGCCTGCGGGCGCTTCCAACCTCCAGTTTCAGGACAGCACCATCGGCCAGCGCTACGTCCAGACCCCCAATGGCTTTGGGGATACCCTGGGCGTCCAGCCCGGCAGCGCCCAGCACCAGGTGTTGTTCGCCTACGACCTGCCCTATCCGAACAAGCTCTCTGTGGATATCCCCGTCAGCCTGCCGGTCAAGGCGGCGGTAGTGATGCTGCCGGACGCCGGCGTATCCATGCAGAGCAGCCAGCTCCAGGATTCCGGGCAGCAGACCGTGCAGGGCATGAATTTCCACGTGTTTACCAGCGGCGAGCTAAACCTGGGCAGCACCCTGAAGCTGGCCCTATCGGGCAAGGCCGACCAGAGCGCTTCCGGCGCAGCGAGCAGCCCCGGCTCAGCTTTAAACATCCTCATCGGCGGGATCGTGCTGGTGTTGGCGCTGACCGGGTCGAGCCTGTGGCTTTACTTCAAGCAGCGCAAGCTGAAGCCGGCTCCCCAGGCCAGCGACGCCCCGCCGGAAGCCGCCGCTCCGGACGCAGACTCACTGATGGACGCCATTGCGGCTCTGGACGACCTCTATCGGGCCGGTAAGCTCCCTCAAGAAGCCTACATGCAGCGGCGCAGCGAGCTGAAAGCCCAATTGAAGCAGGCCATGAAGCTCGAATAGCCTATGATCGAAGTCCGGCACCTCGTCAAACGCTTCGGCCCCAAGACCGTGCTGCGCAACCTGGATTTCCACGTCGAGCAGGGCGAGTTCGTGGCTTTGCTGGGCCCCAACGGTGCCGGCAAGACCACCTTCCTGCGCATCCTGGCTTCCCTGTCGCGGCCGGCGCTTGGAGAGGTGCGTATCGCGGGTTATCGCCTGCCCGACCAATCGGCGGCGGTGCGCCGCCGCCTGGGAGTGGTCTCGCACTTGCCTTTGCTGTACGGTGAGCTGACCGCCGAAGAAAACCTGCGCTTCTACGGGCGCATGTACGCCGTGGACGGCCTGGAGCAGCGCATTGCCGCGGTGCTAGACCTGGTGGGCCTGGCGCCCCGCCGCCGCGACCTGGTGCGCACCTTCTCGCGCGGGATGCAGCAGCGCCTGGCAATCGGGCGGGCCGTGCTGCACGAGCCTGAAGTGCTGCTGCTCGACGAGCCGCACACCGGGCTGGACCAGGACGCCTGCCAGATGCTCGAACTCGGTGATGCAACAGGTAGGCGCTCGCGGCCGCACGGTGGTCATGACCTCGCACGACCTGACGCGCGCCGCCGACCTGGCTTCACGCTTCGATGTACTCTCTCGCGGCGTGATCTGCGCTTCCATCCGCAAAGAGCAGCTCGCGCCGGACGGCCTGCCGGCCTTCTACCGCCAGGCGCTGGAGAAGCCGGCGTGAGCGCGCCGCACAACGAGCCGGTGTCCGCGCCGGTAGAGGAGAGCCTGCGACCAGGCGCGGAGGCGCCGGCGGCGTCCGGCCGGCGCGTGGGGGCCGCCACACCTTTCCTGCGCGCTATGGCTGCCGTGGTGTGGAAAGACCTTGCCGCCGAATTGCGCAGCCGGGAGCTGCTCTCGGCCATGCTGGTGTTCGCCTTGCTGGTCATCCTGATCTTTAACTTTGCCCTCGAGCTGGATGCCACCGCGCGCGCCAACGTGACCTCAGGGGTGCTGTGGGTCACCTTCGTCTTTGCCGGGACGCTCGGCTTGAACCGCTCCATGGCCGTTGAGAAAGACCGCGGCTGCCTCGACGGCCTGCTGCTGGCCCCGGTCGACCGCAGCGCGATCTACTTCGGCAAGGCCATCGGCAACCTGGTGTTCATGCTGGTCATGGCCGCCATCGTCCTGCCGGTTTACAGCCTCCTTTACAATATCAACGCCCTGCAGCCGGGATTGTTGCTGGTGGTCTTATTAGGCTCCATCGGATACGTAGCGGTGGGCACCTTGCTGGCCAGCATGGCGGTTCAGGCGCGCACGCGCGACATGCTCTTGCCCATTCTGCTCTTCCCGGTGGCCATCCCCGTGCTGGTGGCCGCGGTCAAGGCCAGCAGCGGGTATCTTCAGGGCCTGGCCATGAGCGATATCTGGCCCTGGCTCAATTTGCTCATCGTGTATGACGTCATCTTCGTGGCCATCGCTTTTATGGTGTTCGATTACGTAGTGGAGGAATAACCTCATCCCGGCCAACCAGGAACGGGGTGAGTGAAGGAATTCGCCTTGGAGGTGCTGAAATGCAAACCGATCTACCGACTAAACCCCGCTTACTGGTTGTCCTGGATTTCGTAACCGCCGCTATTTTCCTCATCGCGACGGCCCTGGTCTTCTTCTATGCCCCGGAAGAGGCCGTCATGGGGATGGTGCAGAAAGTTTTCTATTTCCACGTATCCGCCGCCTGGGTGGGTATGCTGGGCTTTCTGGTGGCCGCCGTGGTAGGGGGCATCTTCCTGCGCACGGGAAACCACAAATGGGACCTGGTCGAGATGGCGGCCATCGAGATCGGCATGACCTTCGCCCTGATTACGATCATCTCCGGCTCGATTTGGGCGCGCCCGATTTGGAACACCTGGTGGACCTGGGATCCGCGCCTCACCACGACTACGATCATGGAGCTGGTGTACGCCGCCTATCTCATGCTGCGCCAGGGCATCGAAGACCCGGACCGGCGCGCACGCTTCGGGGCGGTCTACGCCATCATCGGTTTCGTAAGCGTGCCGCTCACCTTCCTGTCCATCCGCATCTTCCGCACCATCCACCCGGTGGTGATCGGCGGCGGCGATCCGTCCGCCCAGGGTACCTTCGAAATGAGCCCCAGAATGTTGCAGACTTTTATGTTCAGCCTGCTTACCTTCACGGTCTTGTTTGTAGACCTTTTATGGCACCGCATCCGCCTTGGCAGGCTGGCCGACACGGTCGAGCAGCTTAAACTCAAATTGAGCGAGTGACTTTCAGGAGAAGTACCCGTGACTCTTTCTATTCTGGCAGAACCTGCCAACACCCTGAATTATATGATCGCCGGCTTCGCGGTGATTTTCATCATTATGCTGGTCTATTTGGTCAGCCTGGCAGTGCGCAACCGCAACCTGCGCCGCGACCTCGAAATTCTGGAGGAGCTGGACAAGAAGAAATGACCCGCTAGACGCTGTAGGATTTCCGGGCTTCCATCAAGAGCGATTTCGATCTCCTTGGAGGCGTCTGCCACGGAAATGCCGTTCGAGGCCGCCCATTCCTGGCACATATTCTCCTGGATCTTCCTCAAAAGGGTGGCGTCCGCTTCGCTCAACGGCTTGTGCCAGCTCAGAGCGGTCAGGTCGCGCACGATGTCACACATCGACTGGAAAGTGCCTTCCTTCAATCGTTCCGCCAGCTCTGACCGGCGTTTGCGAAAATCGTGCTCGAGCGCCGCAGGTTGGCTTTTCAGGGAAAGCCGATAGCTCTTAAAATCCCCCTTTTGAGATAAAACGCGTAAGCCGGCGTCTTCCCGCGCTTCCACAGGCACCCACAAGGTGCCGTTTTGAATTGAGATCACGTAATACTGGCGCGATGGCGAATCAAAGAAAGCCTTCTCTTCGATTCCCATGATCTGGCCCACACCATGAGCATAATGGACGACTGTCTCGCCGATCTTGAATATCATAAAATGCTCCTCTTGCCGGCATGGAATCCACTCGATGCCGGGCCCCGCCTGGAGGGGGGACCCGGAACCCTATTTGATTGATTTTATCTTAGTAACGGTCGTATCCGCCGCCGCCACCACGCTTGCCGGGGCCGCCACGCTCTTCCCGGGGGCGCGCCAGGTTCACTCGCAGCTCTCGATTCCCCAGCTTGTAATTATTGAACATGCTGATGGCTTTTTCTGCTTCGACCTGGGTGCTCATCTCTACGAACGCGAACCCTCTGGAGGTACCCGTTTCACGATCCTTGATCAGCGCCACAGAGGTAACATTGCCTGCCTGGGCAAACAAGTTGCGTAGATCGTCTTCGGTAGCGCTATACGACAAATTTCCAACATACAATTTCACGTCCATTCCGATTCTCTCCTGAGGGTAGGTCGAGGGATTTATAGAAAAGCCGCCTTAGCGTTCCATAAGAGGAACTCAACGCTAAACGGTTGCACACACCTTTTATGTGATCAGATATATTATATCTTAATTCACATGAGTTGGCTGATGTTTTGTGGCCAAGGCGCATCGATTAAGGCATTTCGAAATGGGTCATCTCATCGATCCCGCGCGGTGTGTGGTAGCGCACCTTGCCCGAGGGCGTTTCCACGCTCACCGCCAGGTCAGAATAGCCGGTGATGCCTTCTGATCTGGGCGAAGCGATGAGGACGGCGTAAACGAACTGGCTACCCTCCAGGTTGCGCTTCCCGTGGGGTCTGAAGATCCAATAGGGAGCGGTCTCCCCCGTTCCAAAGCTCTGAATCACCGGATAAACCTTGCGGAAGAAGATCCTGGCGGCCCGGGACTCCGCGACGGCGTCCTCGCCCATAGAGAACTTGAGGTCCATCCCCAAACCGACCACGAGCTCAAGGCGTTCTTCCACGCCCATCCGTTCGGGAAACAGGCTGGCTACGTAGACCGACGTGTCGTTGGCCAGGCGGTTGCGCGGCCGCAGGTGTAAAGTGAGCTGCGCCTCAGCGATAGGAACCTCTTCAGCCTGAGCGGGCAGGCCGCACCCCAGGCGCACCAACCAGCGTCCGCTCAGGCCCATGGCAGCCTGGCGATAGGGACGAGGCGCATCCGCCAGGGCCACGGAGACCGGCCAGGCCTCCAATTTTGCCAGGACGGCTGCCAGCGGCCCCCATCCCCCTTCTGACTGCTGGGGCTCTCCCGGAGCCAGCTCCCCTCTCCAGGCCGGTAGCTCAATCTCGGCAGGGGTCAGGAACTCCATTCAGAACCTCCTCAAGCTTGCGCCGCGGAACACACCCTCGCGATGACCGCCCGCAGCTATCTGACCTGCCGGTACCACAACAGCGTGAAGGCATCCTTTGTCTGCGTCGATCCCACACCCTGTTCATCCCACCTGACAGGTTAAGTCAAGTATAGGCCAGATCGGCGGAAGAATCAACCCGACGAATCCGGTCGCCATTGCCGCTATTTATATCGGAGAGCGTTCAGTAACTGCTCTGGAGATTGAAATCTCAGCTACAAAAATCACGAAGGCCACCTGCGTGGACTGAAAACCAGCCGACAGCGGTCGGCTTTGTGCTCTTGGCAGGCGTGGTTTCAACCGCCAGCGCTTTCAGCCGAGTTTCCGAACGCTTACATATCAGGCTAAATTTGATCTTTAAGATAAAAGTACTTGTATATCGAGAACATTTGTGCTAAACTCTTCTCGACTGATGTTCCCCCATTTCTCTTTGTCTTCAGGAGGTTTAAATGTCTGAACACCCGATCGTTCACATTGAGTTTTCCGCCCGCGACCGCGTCGAGGCCGGCAAGTTCTACAACGCAGCCTTTGGCTGGGAGGTGCAACAAATTCCCGAGATGAGCTACGCCACCTTCAAAGCCGAAGGGGGGCCGGCGGGCGGCTTCAACCCGGTCAGCGAGGATTACCCCGCCGGAACGGTGATGGTTTACATCGACTCGGATGACATCCCGGCCGACCTGGCCCGCATCGAAAAGCTGGGCGGGAAAATCTTGCAAGGGAAATCCGAAATCCCGGGCATGGGCTGGTTTGCCTTCTTCGCCGACCCCACCGGCAACAAAGTAGCCCTGTATACCGCCATGAATCCTTAACGTTATCAAGCCTTGCGAAGGATTAGATTTCTGCCTTCTCGTCTTGCAAAGACCGGCTCGTCTTCACATCCATCCTTCGCAAGGCTGGGTTTCCGTCAAGCCTTGCGAAGGAGGAACTTTCTTGAAACTGGTGTACTGCTTGACCGCCACGAATCCGGCGCGCTCATAGACCCGCATCGCGCGGTCGTTATTCACGTCCACGGCCAACACGGCGTCTTCCAAGCCCAGCTCGCGGAAACCCAGCAAGACGCGGTCGAGCAGCGCTCCGGCCAGGCCGCGCCGCCTCCAACCCGGGCGCACGGCGATGTGGGCGATCTCCCCCGTGGGACGCGCGCTGCGGGCATTTTCTTCCCGGTCGATCAGGCAGCGGGTGAAGCCCACCCCCTGGCCGCCTGAGGTGGCGATGAAGGACAGCGGGGGATAGAAATTGGCCCCTCCCGTGAAATATCTCCGCCAGTAAGCGGGAGGCACCCCCTGCTCGACCTGCGGATTGCGATCCCGGAAGCCTTCGATGTAGGCCTGCCTCATCAGCTCATCCCTCTCCCGGGTCCAGGGGAGCAGCTCGACCCCCTGGGGGACGACTGCCGGCGCGATGGGCCGGCCCAAATCCCGGTGCATGAAAACCTCGGAATGGCGCGCCTGGAATCCGTGCCGCGCGTAGAGTGCGAGCAGGTCCTCCCGTTCGTTATAACACCACAGGCTCAACCAAGCCGGCAAGTCGCCTGGCGCCAGAAGAGAAATGGATTGCCCGGCGCAGGCCTCCATCCAGCCCAGGAGGAAATCCCCTACCCCCGCTTCGATCAGCTCGATAGAAGCTGCCCATTGTAAATCGATCCGATATTCCACCTGAGAGGGCCGCGGCGGGAGCGCCCAGGCATACGCTTGCAATACCCCTTGCGCGTCGAGCGCCGCGAGGGAATTCTCCACAGCGCCATTCTGGGGATCGGCCAGCTCGCCGCGGATATCCTCCACGGGGTCCAGCGGGAATCCGCCCAGGAGTGCAGGCTCCGTTCCAGAGCCTGCATGGCCTGGGCGTCTTCCACTTGCAAGGCCCGCCAGCTCAGGCCGGGCCGATCGGGTGGCTGGGGGAAAATAATGCGAGAAGCCAATCCAATTTCTCCTTTCAAAGCGTGATTAACCGAGGAGCACATTATAATATCCGTTCAGGAGAGAAAATGCCCACTTCTTTACTGCGCGCCCGTTACCGTCGTATCCTCTTCTTCTTCGGAAGGATCATCGCCAGCCTGATCTTCTGGGAGATCGTCCTGCCGAAGATTGGCCTGAGGGGGCTCTCCCGGCGCAACCGGGCCAGCCGGCTGCGCTCGATCGCCGTGCGCTTTCGCGCTCTCGCCATCCAGATGGGAGGCGTGCTGATCAAGGTGGGGCAGTTCCTTTCCACGCGCCTGGACGTGCTCCCGCCGGAGGTCACCGAGGAATTGAGCGGCCTGCAAGACGAGGTCCCCCCGGTGGATTTCGAAGAGATCCGCCGCCACGCCGAGCTCGAGCTGGGCGCCCCGCTCAGCGAGAAATATGCTTTCTTCGACGAGACTCCCCTGGCAGCCGCCTCGCTCGGCCAGGTGCACCGGGCGCAGTTATACCCGCGAGACGCGCTTGCGAACGGCGCAGCTTCCATCGTGAACGTGGTCGTCAAAGTGCAGCGCCCCCATATCGAAGCGCTGATCGACACAGACCTGATGGCCTTGCGCCAGGTGGCCCGCTTCATCAACCGCTACCAGCCCATCCGCAAGCGGGCGGACGTGCCGGCGCTGACCGAAGAGTTTGCCACCAGCATTCACCAGGAGATCGATTACCTGGCAGAAGGCCAAAACGCGGAGACCTTCGCCGCCAACTTCGCCGGCCATGCGGACGTGCGCATCCCACGCGTGGTCTGGTCGCACACCACCCGCTGCCTGCTGACCCTTGAAGACGTCTTCGCCATCAAGATCACCGATTACGCCGCCATCGGCGCGGCCGGCATCGACCGGGCCGCCGTGGCCAGCCGGCTGTTCGAGGTCTACTTGCAGCAGATCTTCGAAGATGGCTTCTTCCACGCCGATCCGCATCCCGGCAACCTGTTCGTCTCGCCCCTTCCCGAACAGGGCGATGGGACGGGCTGGCAGCTCACCTTCGTAGATTTTGGCATGGTGGGGCACGTTGCTCCCGAATTGCGCGACGGCTTGCGTGAGACGGTGATCGCCGTTGGCACGCGCGATACCTCGCGCCTGATCAAGGCCTACCAGTTGATGGGGGTGCTCCTGCCCGGGGCAAGATCTCAAGCTGATCGAAAAAGCCGAGCTGCGCGCTTTCGAGACGATGTGGGGAAAGAGTATGAGTGAGCTGCGCAATATCAGCCGGGAGGAGATCGAGCAGCTCACCCACGAATTCCGCGATCTGATCTACACCATGCCCTTTCAGATCCCCAACAACCTGCTCCTGCTCGGCCGCACGGTGGCGATCCTCTCGGGCATGTGCACCGGCCTGGATCCACAGTTCAACGTGTGGGAAGGGTTGGCTCCTTACGCGCGAAAATTGGTCGCGGCGGAAGCCGGCGGGAACCTGGGCAGATGGATCGAGGAGCTGGGCAAGATCGTCAGCGCGTTGCTCACCGTGCCAGGGCACCTGGACCGCGTAATGAGCTTACTCGAAGGCGGGGAGCTAAACGTTCAGATTTCCCAGGTCAGCCGGCAGATCGCCCACCTGGAAACGGCGGTCACGCGCCTGTTTGGCGGCGTGGTTTTCGCCGCCTTGCTGGTCAGTGGAGAACATTTCTACGATGCGGGGGAAAAGACGTTGGGAAGCATCCTGGTCGGCGGCGCCCTGGTGATCCTTTTCTGGGCGTTCTTCATCGTGCGCGGGGGCAATGAGACCTGAGCCGCAAAAGTGATTGACAAACGCATTTTTCAAAGATATACTCTTATTACCAAGGATCAATATTAAAGGTTTGGACAAGGGGTTGAAATCCGAACCACCCGAATTACGCGGTAAATTTCGTCACAACTGAATAGCTCGATGCGACTACCGGCAGGCAGCCGTGCCTGATTGCCTGCCACCTGGCACCAGATGATCACCACGGGGTTGGTCGACCCGTCGAACATCGATCCCTGTCTGGGCGCTGAACGGTTTAACTTCTCTGTACCCGTCTGATCGACATCCACAAGGGGGACATCGCAGGGAAATTAACGCAGCCAAGAACCCCATTCGCGCCGGTTTCAGGTCTTCAAGCTCAACACAGGAGGGATCGCAATGTCAAACCGCAGGATCGGGCAATGGATATCCTCATCTATTCTATTCCTGGGCCTGGCAGCCAACCTGGCCTTCCCCGTGGAGGTGCAGGCAAAAGCCCCACCGAAAGATACGGCCCAACAGGCACAGGCCGTTCTTCTCGGACAGGATCGGCCTTCCGCTTCCCTGTCCACAGACGCGACTGAGGTTACCCTGGCCCTCGACGACGGCAGCAGGGACGATTGGCGGGTATCCAGGACAAACAGTTCTTGTGGTTCAACCGCTTCTCCCCTTCCGCGTCTGATTATCCCTTCACCCTGGAGGAGGTCTCGGCCATCTTCCCGGATTCGACCAGCGTAGGCAATACCATCGAAGTGGTCGTCTATGCGGACACCGATACCAACCCCGCCAACGGAGCCACCTTTCTATACAAAGAGAATTTCACCATTCAATACGCCGACAATACGACCTGGAACGTGTTTACCCTCGCCACCCCCGTCACCCTTAATGGGCCCTCCGGGGACGTGCTGATCGGCATGGTGAATCGCTCGGGAGGAGCTGGCATAAGCGATGCCCCGGCCGCGGTTGACACCACCGCCTCACAAAGGCGCTCGTATGCTGCCGATTACAGCACCACCGTCGTACCGGATCCACCAACCCTGACCGGCTCTAACGTATCCGTGGCTTTGATCGATAGCCAGGGCTTCGCCGGGAACTGGATGATACGCGGGAAGGGGACTTAGGTTCCTGTTTCCTACGGGGTAAGCGTCACCCCGGAGACGGATGCGAAATCCGGCGATCCGGGCGCGACGGCGAATTACACCCTGCACGTGCAAAACACCGGCACGGTCTCCGATACGTTCACCCTGTCCAAGAGCGGCACGTGGAGCACTACCCTTCCCGCCAGCGTCACCGTCGCTTCCGGCGCCACCCAGGACGTCACGGTGGGCGTACAGGTCCCCACGAACGCGCTGGGGGGAAGCTCCGACGCGGTGACGGTAACGGCTACCTCCCAGGGAGACGGCTCCCAAACGGGCAGCTCGACGTTGACCACCACGGCCAACACCACTCACGGAGCCTCCTTCAGCCCACCGCACACCCTCAGCGGCGACCCCGGTACGACCGCCAGCTACACCTTCTCACTGACCAACACCGGCAGCGACCCCGCCGGAGATACCTTCAATATCACCCTGGGAGCCCACGCGTGGACGACCACGTCTACTGCCTCGGTCACGATGGGGCCGGGCGTCTCGAAGGACGTCACCGTGAACGTGACCATCCCGAGCAGCGCACAGGTCGGGGATAGCGACGCGGTGACCCTCACCGCCACCTCCCAAGCGGACGCCAACGCAAAGGCGACCGTTACGCTGACCACCAACGTCAACACGGTGCGCGGGGTGACGGTCGATCCGACCAGCGCTGCGGCTTCAGGCAACCCCGATTCCAGCGTAACCTACAACCTCAAAGTGACCAACACCGGCAGCGCGAGCGACAGCTTCAGCATCGATATTCAGACCGCCAGCCCCTGGTCGGCGAACAGCGATACCGCTTCGCCTTTCTCCCTGGCGGCCGGCGCCAACAAGACCGTCAAGATCAGCGTGACCATCCCTGGCCAGGCGCCCGGCGGGGTAAGCAGCACCGCGACAGTCAAGTTTACCTCGGTGGGGGACGGCACAAAATCGGCCACGGCCAGCCTGACCACCACGCCCAACGTCCTGCACGACGTGCAGATCAGCGCCGATAGCAACGCCAAGTCCGGCAACCCGGGAACGGACGTGACCTACACCTTGCACGTCATGAACACCGGCAACGTGCAAGATACTTACGACCTCACCAAGAGCGGCGGAAGCTGGTCGACCACCGGCCCCACCACCCCCATCACGGTGGGGGCCGGCAATACGGTGGATGCCAGCGTGAAGGTCAGCATTCCCGCGGGCGCCCTGGCCGGCGATTCTGACGCAGTAACCATCACGGCCACTTCACAGGCCGACGGAAGCAAGACGGATAGCCTTACCCTGACCACCACTGCCGGTACCGTGCGCAGCGTAACGGTCACCCCCGAAACTGCCGCCGGCTCGGGCAACCCGGGCGCGGTGGTGGAGTACACTCTGCACGTCACCAACACCGGCAACGCCAGCGACACCATCGCCATCAGCCTTAACAGCCCCTGGTCGGCAATCAGCGACACGGCTTCGGGCTTCATCCTGGCAGCCGGCGCTTCGAAGGACGTCAAGATCAGTGTGACCGTCTCAACCGGCGCCGCGGGAGGCGCGCAGAACACGACCACGGCCAGGTTTACCTCCAAAGACAACGTCACTTCTGACACGGCCACGCTGACCACCACCGCTAACGCGGTCTACGGCGTGCAGGTTACCCCCGATTCGAGCGCCCGCACCGGCGCTCCGAGCACGAACGTGAGCTACACCCTACACGTCAAGAACACCGGCAACGCCCAGGACACCTTCACGCTCTCCAAGGGCGCATCCGACTGGACGACGACCGTCCAATCCTCGGTAACCGTGGCAGCCGGCGCCACGGCGGACGTTCCCGTCCAAGTGAGCATCCCCGGCGATGTGCTCGACGGGGACGCGGCCAGTGTGACCATCAGCGCCACTTCGCAGGCGGACGGGAGCAAAACCACCCAGGTTACCCTGACCACCACGGTGGGCATTGTGTACGGGGTCATTTCAACGCCATCTCAAACCGCTGGAGCAGGCGACCCCGGAGCGCAAGTGGAGTACGTCCTCCACGTGACCAACACCGGCAATACCAGCGATACCTTTAACATTGGCATCAGCGGCGATTGGCCGGCGGTGAGCGACACAGTCTCAGGTTTCCCCCTGTTAGCCGGCGCCTCGACAGACGTCAAGGTCACTGTGACCGTTCCGGCCGACGCGGCCGGCGCCGCGTGCAAGGATACGACCGTCACGTTTACTTCCGCCAGCGACGGCACGACCCTGGTCTCGTCTAAGCTCACCACCACCGCCAACAGCATGTACGGCGTCGATCTCAACCCGGCCACTCAGAGCAAGGCCGGCACCCCCGGCACGACGATAAGCTTTACGGTGCCGGTCAAGAACACCGGCAACGTCGCGGATACGTTCACTTTCAGCCTGGGCACGCATGCCTGGACGACCAGCACCCCCACCAACGTCACCCTGGCCGCCGGCGCGAGCGTGAACGTCACCGTCACCGTGACGATCCCGGCCGGCGCCCCACAGGGCGCCTCCGAGGAGGTCACCCTCACGGCTACTTCCCAGGGGAACGGCGCCAGGCACGACAGCGCCGCGCTCACTACCCGCGTCGCTCTCTATGAGGTCATGCTGCCGCTAGTGATCCGCTAAAGCGTACCCGCACAGCGCCACCGTACCCGGGCCGGTGTGCACCCCCAGGACCGGCGTGCCAATGGCGACCAGCAGCTCTTGGGGGTGATATTCGGCCCGGACACGCTCGGCCAGCCGCTGCGCGTCTTGCGGCCCGGTGGTGTAAAGGACGGCTATGCGCAGCCCGTGCTGCGGGTCCACCTGCTTGAAGAAGCCTGAGTACAGCACTTCCAGGGACTTTTCACGCGTGCGCGCCCGCTCCCCGGCCTCCACCCGCCCGGTGTTGTGATCGACGTAGATCTGGGGCTTCAAATCCAGCACCGTGCCGATGAAGCGCGTGGCGCCGCCGATGCGCCCGCCCTTGTGGAGGTATTCCAGGGTATTCAGGGTGACCAGCAGCACCACGCGGGAGCGCACCTGCTCGGCAGCCGCGAGCATCGCCTGGGCGTCGCCGCCGTCTTCTCGGGCGCGGGCCGCCGCCAGCACCTGCCAGCCCAGGCCCATGGTGGTCGACTTCGAATCCAGCACGTGCACGGGCACGTCCATCGCTTCGCTTGCCTGGCGGGCCGAGTTGATCGTCCCACTGAGCGCGCTGCTGATCGTGATCGCAACGATCTCCTCCGCCCCCGCCTGCCGGACTTTGCGGTAGGCCTCCAGGAAATCCTGCGGCGTGGGTTGGGAAGTGGTGGGAAGTTTGGGGGAAGACACCAGCCGCTCGTAGAACTGTTCCGGCTGGAGATCCACGCCCTCCCGGAAATGCTCCGCTCCCCACAGAATATACAGCGGGACCCTGGTTATCTGGTATTGCTCGATGAGGTCAGCAGGGATATTGCAGGTACTATCGGTGATCAGCGCAACCTTGTGCTTCACCTCAAACCCTCCTTTGATCCATAGATGCGACGCCTTGTGTCAGCCCAACAACTCTACGACTACACGGCCCACTTGCTCGCCGTGCAGGATGCGCTCGATTTGGAAGCTAAGCTCTTCCAGAGAACAGGCATGGGTGATCTGGCCGAGCTGCGGCAATTTCCAGTCGCCGGCCAGGCGCTCCCACACCTGCTGGCGAACCGGCGTGGCCACATTGGCCGTATCTACGCCCAACAGGCTTACCCCTCGCAGGATGAAAGGATAGACGCTGGTCGCCAGCTCGCCGGAGGCGGCATTCCCGCAGCAGGCCACCGCGCCCCCATAACGCGTGCCCTTGAGCACCGTAGACAGGTAATTTCCACCCACGGTATCCACCCCCCCGGCCCACCGGCTCTTCAGTAAGCCTTTGCCGCTGGTATCGTCGATCTCTTCACGGAGAATCACGGCCTGCGCGCCCAGGTCGCGCAAGAAATCGGCCTGCTCCAACTTGCCGGTGGCAGCCACAACCGCATAACCACACAGAGCCAGCAACGCCACCGCCAGGCTGCCCACTCCACCGGTAGCCCCGGTGACCACCACCTCACCCTGACCCGGCCTGACGCCGGCCTCTTGCAGGCGCAGCACGCATAGCGCCGCCGTGAAGCCGGGCACTCCATAGGCCATGCATTCTCTCAGGGAAAGGCCGGCGGGCCGCCGCAGCACCCAGCCGGCCGGCACGCGAGCATACTCAGAGAAGCCCCCGTCGACGCTCACCCCGAACTGGGCGCTGCTGATGAGCACTTCATCTCCGGGAGCAAATTCCGGGCTGGCGCTTTCTTCCACCACGCCGGCCGCGTCGATCCCCGGCGTGTGCGGATAATTCCTGGTTACGCCCTTGTTCCCTGAAGCGGACAGGGCATCCTTATAATTCAGGGAAGAATAATGCACCCGCACCAACACCTCGCCTGGGGGTAAATCTCGCAAAGATCGGGTGACGATGCCACGGGTGAACTTGCCATCCGCAGTTTCATTGACACGCAAGGCCCTGAAGGTTTTCTCCACTGTCAGACTCTCCACCTTTTGAAATAATAAGAGTACGCACAACGCTTATTTTACACAGTTTTCCGCAAAGCCGCCCGGCTCACGGCATGAGAAAGCCTAACAACCACCAGATGCCGGCAGAGGAAAGAGCGCAAATGGGGATGGTCAGCAGCCAGGCCGTCAGGATCTGGCCGGCGATGTTCCAGCGCACCTTGTTGATGCGGTCGGCCGATCCGGCTCCCAGGATGGACGCCGTAATCACCTGCGTGGAGCTAACCGGCCCGCCCAGCAGAGAAGCGCTCAGGATGACCAGGGTCGCGGAGAATTGCGAGCTAAAGCCGTGCACCGGCCGGATGCGATAGAATTTTGCGCCCAGCGTGCGGATCACGCGCCAGCCGCCAATGCCGATCCCCAGGGCAATGGAGCCGGCGCTGAGCAAGACCACCCAATAAGGGACGGAAAAGCTGGAGATCACCCCGCCGGTCAACAAGGCGAGGGTGACAAGGCCCATGGTTTTCTGGGCGTCGTTCGTACCGTAGCTGAGCGCCAGCCCGATGCTGGTCGCAATCTGGATGTACCTGAAAAATGAGTTGACGCGCGGAGTGGCCGAGCGCGAAAAGAAAAAGACCAGCCGGGTCACCCCGTAGCCTACCGCCAATCCCAACAATGGGGAGATGAATAGAGCCGTCAGAGTCTTGATCAGCCCCGCCGGGTAGATCGCCTGGATTCCGGCGCCGACCAGCGCCGCCCCGACCAGGCCTCCCAGCACAGCGTGGGTGGAGCTGCTGGGCTGCGCCAGCGCCAGGGTGACCAGATTCCAGAGCAGGGCGCTGATCAGGGCCGCCAGGAGGATTTTAAGGGAAACATAGCGGGGATCGAGGATGCCTTTCCCAAAAGTGTAAGCCACGGCCACGCCGAAGATGAACGGCCCGGCCAATTCGGCGATGGCAGCCACCGCCAGAGCCGTGCGCGGCGGGAGGGCGCGGGTGGAGATGAGCGTGGACACAAAATTGCCGGAATCTCGCAGGCCGCTGAGAAAGTCGAATAGGGCCGATATGCCGATCAAGAGATACAGGAAAATCACAAGATTGCCCCGCCGCCATCCAGTCCACTCACCTTGCCAAGGTCGTCGATGAACCCGGGCAAAGTTCTTTTGAAACATGCCCGAAAGGGTCTATATGATACCACAAAGGAAATAATTAGCATTGAATAAGAATTTGACAAATATATTGACATTATAGATAATATTTGCTATATTTTATAAAGTAATATGAAAAATATAGTATGCATTCTTCTATTGGTTGAGTTTCTATTATGAAGGATGAATCATGCCCGGTAGCGGCCACCGCTCAAATCCTGGGCGCCCGCTGGACCCTACAGATTATTCACCACCTCCGCCAGCGCAGGCGTTTCTGCGAGCTGCAAGAGCTGGTCGGCGGGATCAACCCTGCTACGCTCTCCCTACGGTTGAAATTTCTGGAAAGTGAAGGGTTGGTGCGGCGCTTCCCCATCTCGATGGCGCCGCTCCACGTAGAATATGAGCTAACCGGCAAGGCAAACGACTTGCTGCCGATCATCGATGCGCTCTCCGACTGGGCCTACCACTGGCTGCCGATCTTTGCGGAGGGAGAATGATAGGAGCGAGGTGTGGGCGCGGGAAAGCGCTCTCAAGGCTTGCACCGGGCAGGTTTGCCTGAGGAGAGTAAGATATGAACGGCAAGAATATCGTAGACCTGGCTTACTGGAGCACGGGTCTGACGTTGGAGGGGTTCGTAGACAGCATGGGCAAGCACCAGGCCGAAATGCGCCGGCGCTTGAGAGAAGTCGCCCTTTCACCTGACGAACAAGGGCTGCTGAATGGCGTCGTGGGGCCGCTTTATACCCTGGCGCTGACGGAAGATTGGAGTGGTGATTCGTTGATGAGCCTGCCCATCCTGGAGCGCATCGTGGAATTCGCGCCCGCTATGGAGCTGCGAATTTTCAGGCGTTCCCGGGCGCGAGAGCTCAACGCGGCCTACGAGGAACGCGGGATCACGCATCTCCCGGTGTTCACTTTTTTTGACGAGAGCTTCAACGAAATCACTAGCTGGTCAGAGCGCTCCGAAGCCGCCTATGGGCGCATCGCCCAATGGCGGGAAGAGCACCGCCCGCGCCTGGCAGCCATTTACCACGACCGGCGCCTGAACGAAGAAGCCCGCAAAGAAAAGCTGCTCGAAATGACCGGCGTCTATCTACACGAGATGGAAGGCTGGTATCGTGAGGAGCTACAGACTGCCACGGTACAGGAGCTGAGCAAGCTGCTGCTGCGCGCCAGCTCGATGAAGCTACAGCCCAAGCACACCAACCGCGCCTGGCAAGACAACCGCTGGGCGAGCCATCCGCGCCTGTAAAAGCTGAACGCAAGGCCACGGGGCAGGATGTGGCCGTCTTTCAGGCCACACCCTGCCCTTATCCTTTCGGGAAAGGGCCAGGGTGAGAGGATTGCGCTTGTTTTGAGAAAGAAAAATCAGGGGGATCGAATCCATCAGCAAACAACCCCGCGATTATGTATAATTAGATACATATTCTCTGTTTCGCCCAAATCGCCTGTCGAACGGGCAGACGCATCCATCCCGAAGCTAAACCTTCTGGTTCTTTTCTCTACTGGACAATGAAGAAAAATGAAAGCCAATAAGGTTTTACCCATCTTGCGCGCCGCGCTTCTCTATGCTGTCTTCTCCGGTCTATGGATCCTCTTCTCAGATCGCCTGGTGGAGAGCCTCAGCCACGATCCATCGTTCATCACCAAGCTCCAGACCTACAAGGGGGGAGTGTTCGTTCTGGCGAGCGCAGCTCTCATCTTTATCTTGATGTTCAGGGAAATGAAGCAGCGTGAAGATGCCTGGCAAACCTTCGATCGCGACCGCAACGACCTGATGGGCGATCTCAAGCAGAATAATGCCGAGCTGCAACGCCGCGCAGAAAATCTGGCCACGATCAATTCCCTGGGCCAGAATCTGGCAGATACCTTTGATCTGGAAGAGATCTATCTGCACCTCAAGGAAGCCATCCGCGAGTTAGTCCCCATGGTCAGCAGCGTCTGCCTCGCTCTTTACAACCACGAACAGCAATGGATCAATTGCACCTTTACCAATCAAGAAGGGGAAGACGAGACCGTAACGCACAACGCCCCCATTCCGCTGGAACTGCCAGGGTATGAAGGACCGCGAGCAGCCATCCGCGCCCGGCGTCCCCTGCTCATCCACGACCTGCCGACCATGCCGATCACGCCGGTCAACTTCCCTTCTCTGGAGAATGCCCTTCCCCCCAAAGCGGTGCTCTACGTGCCCATGCTTTCCCGTGAAACCGTCGTGGGGCTGCTTCAGGTGCAGAGCAGCACTCCCGACTACTTCAGCGCCGACAAGATAGAGGTGCTGACCATCGCCGCCAACGCCGCCGGGATCGCCATCCAGAACGCCATCCTGGTCGATCAGCTTCAACGCTCGAACCTGGACCTCACCCAGGCTTACGACGCCACCATCGCCGGATGGTCGCGCGCCATGGAGCTGCGCGACCACGAGACCGAAGGCCACACCCAACGCGTAGCTCTATTGACCGTGAGGCTGGCCAGCAAGCTCGGCATTCAGGGGGAAAAGCTCGTGCACGTGCGCCGCGGCGCGCTGCTGCACGATATCGGCAAGATAGGCGTTCCGGATACCATCCTTCTCAAGAAGGGGCCTCTCACCGAAGAAGAGCGGGCCCTTATGCAAGACCACCCCACCTACGCCTACCAGATGCTCGAGCCCATCACCTACCTGCGCCCGGCCCTGGATATCCCTTATTGTCACCACGAGCGCTGGGACGGCTCGGGGTATCCACGCGGCCTGAGCGGCGAGGAGATTCCCTTGCCGGCGCGCATCTTTGCCGTGGTAGACGTGTGGGATGCGCTGCTCTCCAACCGGCCGTATCACCTGGCCTGGCCCATCGATAAAGCCAGAGAGTACATCCTCCAACAGAATGGCAAATTGTTCGACCCGGAGGTGGTGAGGGTATTCCTGGAGATCGTGGGGGAAGACCGGCAGCCTGGGCGGGTCGACGGTCGCCAGAAGGGGAGCCTTACCTTATAATCGCAGGCAGGTAGGCGCGATCCAACTGGCTGACTACCTTGAGGGTAACGTTGATCGTCTGGTTGGAATTCTGGATGCCCGGTGTGGAAGTTTGCACCGTGATTTTGGCAAGCTGAGTGCCGACGCTCTGTTTTGAAGCATCCACCGTGATCGACAGGTAAGTGCCGCTCTTTCCGACGCTGGGCTGCAGGTTGGTCACCCAGGGGATGGTAGAAGAAGAGGCCGTCCAGTCAAAAGTGCCGCTGGTGGAATTATCGATGTGCACGGATTGCGTCTGTGGGGGGGATTTCGAGTCGGCCAGGAAGATCAGGCTGGTCGCCGAAAGCACCATGGTCGGCTGGGGAAACAGGTCTTGCAGGGTGGCGTTGGCTTTGCCGGCGAAGGCATAGCTATACAGGCTCTGGGAGTTTTTAGCGCCTTTATCCAGCCAAAGGGCCAGGGAGGGGTAATCAGGATGCGAATACTGCTCGAACGAGCCCGAGGCGAAATCCGTATAGCTTTGATAGGCCTGGCCGAGGGTCTTTCCCTGGAAAAGAGAATGCACGATGCTCTGGAAGGCGTCCGGATACCAATCCGAAAAATAACCGCCGGCGCCGATCGCAAAGAACGGGTCGGAATATTGCGCCACGCGCGTTTGGGCCTGTGCGTTGGTGAGCACCTCGCTCGGGTCCCCGGAAGAGCCGGCGGCGAAGCAGCCGTTGATCATCACGATGGCATTGGCGGCCAGCTTCAGTTCGCTGCGAAATCTGGTCGGGAGAGATCATGCCGTCATCCAGGCTGAAGCCGCCTACCGCATTATTCGCCCAGCCGCCTACGCCGTCTCCGCCGTAGAAGAGGAACTGCGCTCCCTGGGCGGCCGCCTTGATCTGCGTCCAGGTGGCGTGGGGGGTGTAGAGCTTGGTCACGGAGACGTTATTGTTCGCCAGCTCGCTGGCGGCTAAATCCATCTGTTGTTCATAGGGAGTTGGGTCGCCGTTGTTGACGATCGGCCCCACGATCAATACCGCCTTCAGCGGCGGCAGGCTGAGGGCCTGAGCCGACGAGCTGGCAGTAGTAGAAACGTCAGGAGAAGCGCCGGGGGTGACGGCCACGTTCGGTGTGCAGCCTATACAAGCCTGTGCCTGTGGCGTAGGGGCGGGCGTTTGTGCGTATGCCGGAGCGACCATTCCGGCTAACAGGACAGCGATCCCCCCTACGATAAGTGCCATGGAAATGCGCTTCAACTCAAACCTCCAAACAATATTTCAGCGCGGCAGGTAACGATAAGGGGCAGATGGCGCGTCGCCGAGGATAATGCATATCTTTGTTCAGTTGTAAATTTTTACCAGACGGCACGATTGTAACTCGGAATCGCGCTCAAGAGTCCCCACCTAACGGAAATGTAAGGCGCCCCGGGCGGGGCTTTCATTCCCCGCCCTCATAAACGGCGGCTTTGGAAAGCCGTCCTACCGAACTACACGTCCCTGGGCGGCGGCTTGTGAAAGCCGCCCTACCCCTACGCGGCCGCCGGCCAGATTCATTCCTCGGGTGTTTGTGCGCGAGTATAGTCGCTGAAGTTGCGCAGAAGCTGCACGTAAAAACGCACCATCGAGCCGCAGTCCTGCACTGCGATGCGCTCGTTGACGCCATGCACGCGCTCCAGATCCTCAGGGCTCATGCGGTTGGGGGTAAAGCGCAAGATGTTATCGCTCAAATCGCGATAGTAACGCGAATCGGTGGCCCCTGACATCAGATAGGGCGCCGCCAGCGCGCCTGGGAAGATCTGGCGCACGGTGCGATCCACGAGCGCATAAGCCAGCGAAGATGTGTCCGAGACCGGCGAGGGATTCCAGCCCGCCCCGGTCAGGGGATAATCCACCTGCACGCGCGCATCGCCGATGATGCGCTCGGCCCGGGCGCGCACCGATTCGGTGTCCTCGCCGGGCATCATGCGGAAGTTGACCATCGCGCGCGCCTGGCGCGGCAGCACATTCTCCTTGAGGCCGGCATTGAAGATGGTCGGGGCGATCGTCGTGCGGATCATGGCGTTGGTTTGCGGGTGCGCCGACATCTGACGCTTCACGATTCCGCCGAACAGCCAGAGGTTGGCCATCACCAGACGCAGCCCAATCGACGGCTCCTCCCCCAGGTAGCTGAACATGGTGCGCAAATGGGACAGATCCGCCGGGAAGGTCTGTCCTTCCAGACGACTGATCGCGTTGCTGAGGATGCCAATCGGGGTCTGCGCCGGCGGCATGGAAGAATGCCCGCCGCTGCCCTCGGCCGTCAGCTCCAGGGTCAACATGCCCTTTTCGGCCACGCCGATCATGGCTACCGGCCGCTCGACGCCTTGCAGCAGGCCCGAAGCGACCACGCCGCCCTCATCCAGCACCGCCTCCAGATGTACGTCCCGTTCCTGGAGCAGGCGCGCGATGCACAGGGCGCCTTTGCGGCCGCCGACTTCCTCGTCCTGCCCAAAAGCCAGGTAAACCGTTTGTTCGGGCTGGAAGTCGCTCTTGAGCAGCCACTCGACCGCCTCAAGCAGGGTGACCAGGCTGCCTTTATCGTCCAGGGTGCCGCGCCCCCACACGTAACCCTCCGCGATTTGACCGGCGAACGCGGGATAAGTCCAGTCTTTCTCGCTGCCCGGCTCGACCGGCACCACGTCCATGTGCGCCATGAGCAAGAGGGCATCTTTCGCCGGGTCGCGCCCCGGCCAGGTGTACAGCAGGCTGAATTCGCTGACTACCTCCCGTTGCAGGGTAGCGTGCAAGCGCGGGTACATGCGCTCCAGGGCCTGGATCAAGCCGGTGAAATAGTTGGAATTAGATTGCGAGATCGTCTCGAACTGGATCACGCGGGAAAGGTGCTCGGCGACGAGCTGGTCATCGATCTCGATTTCTTCCGGAGGATCGACAGGCTCGGCGATGAGTGGGAAAAAAGCGGCGCGCAAGAACAGGACGGCCGCCAGGACGAGCAGGATAACCAGCAGGATTACGATCACAGTGAGTACCATAGGGCTCCCTGATAGGTGTGAGAATCGGAGCAGGCAAACCCCATTCGTGAAGTCAACCCCTCCGCCCCTATTGTAACACCCTCTTTTAGGGTGTACCCCACCCTAATTGGGAAACAACCTTCGCGCGCAAGCCAAAATCGACCTTCCGGCGGGAATGTGATATAATTTTTTTACTCGCTCGGAGGTATCACCCGTGACTCGCAGCAACCTGTAAAAAAACCCCCTTGTTCAGGTAGAACGTGCCAGATCGGCGCACGACGTTACGTCTTGTTATCGACCGGAGGCTTCTGCCTCCGGTTTTCTTTTCCTACACAGGTTGCTCATGCTTACGGTACAACAAATCTCAAAAGCCTTTGGTATTGAAACCATCCTAAACGAAGTCTCCTTCACGCTGAACGGCCATGACCGGCTGGGCCTGGTCGGCCCGAACGGCAGCGGGAAGACTACCTTGCTGCGCATCCTGGCCGGCCAGGAGCGGCCCGACGCCGGCGTAGTGCGCTTCAACCCGCCTGCCCTGCGCCTGGGCTACCTGCCCCAGGGGTTCGCGCCCGCCCCGGGAGAAACCCTGGACAGCTTCATCCTGCGCATGGAAGGCGACCTGCCGGCTCTGACCTCTCGCCTGGAAGAGCTGGCCGCAGTCCTGGCCCGCGCCCCGCAACGCGCCGACTTGCAAGAGGAATACGACAACGTGCTGGCCCGCCTCGAAGCCGCCGCCGAGGGCGCCGGGCAGGGGCCGGCCACCCTGGCGGCCCTCGGCCTGGGAGAAATGCCGCCGGATACGCCGGTCGCCAATCTGAGCGGCGGCCAAAAGACGCGCCTGGCGCTGGCGGGTGTGCTGCTTTCCACCCCGCAATTGCTGCTGCTGGACGAGCCCACCAACCACCTCGATCTAGCCATGCTGGCCTGGCTGGAAGACTGGATACTGGCCTTTCAGGGTGGGGTGCTGGTCGTCTCGCACGACCGCGCCTTTCTCGACCGGGTGGCGAACGGCATCCTCGAGCTGGACGCCGCCACGCACCGCCTGCGCGCCTACCCCGGCAATTACAGCGCTTACCTGGAGCAAAAGGAGGCCGAGCTGGCCCGCCAGAGGCAGGAATACGGCGACCAGCAGGAGGAAATTGCCCGCCTGCAGGCCGCCGCTCGCCACCTGCGCGGTCTCGCGCGTCCGCGCAAAGGCGGGAAAGCCGATACCAACGACAAGTTCGCGCGCGGCTTCTTCGCCAACCGCGGCCTGGAAACCGTTGGGCGCGCCAAACACCTCGAGCGCCGCCTGGATCAGCTCCTCAACGAAGATCACGTGGAAAAGCCCCGCGCGAGCTGGCAGATGAAGATCGCCTTTGGGGAGACCTCTCCTACCGGAAGGGACGTGGTCGTGCTGGAAGACCTCTCCGCCGGCTATGGGGAACAAGCCCTGCTCGCCGGCCTGAATGAAACCGTCCGCTATGGCGAGCGCGTGGCGCTGATCGGCCCCAACGGCTGCGGGAAAACGACCCTGCTGCGCACCATCGCCGGGTCGATCCCGCCCGTGAAAGGCCAGGCGCGCCTGGGTTCCGGCGTGCGGGCCGGCTTCATGGCGCAGGAACAGGAAGAGCTGGACCCCGGCGCCGATGCGTTCACCAGCCTGCGCCGCCAGGCGGCTTTCTCCGAGACCGACGCGCGCGCCTTCCTCTCCTATTTTCTGTTCACCGGCGACGAGGTCTTCACCCCGGTAGCGAAGCTCTCCTACGGCGAGCGGGCGCGCCTCTCGCTGGCCTGCATGGTGGCGCGCGGCTGCAACCTGCTCCTGCTCGACGAGCCGGTCAATCACCTGGACATCGCTTCCCGCGCTCGCTTCGAACAGGCCCTCTCCGCCTTCGAAGGCACAGTCATCGCCTCGGCGCATGATCGTTACTTCATCGAAGGCTTTGCCAGCCGGGTATGGGAAATCTCCGCCGGCGGCCTGCACACGCGCGAAAAGCTGTGAGGCAAACACCCCCGTTTTCAGGCGATTGAAATCGCTGCAACGAAGTACACGAAGTCGGCCTGCTCCGACTGGCTTTTAGCCAGCGCAGGCTGGCTTCGTGCAGTTTGTAGGTGCAGTTTCCAACTGCTGCCTGACAACTCGTGCGTGCAAACACCCTCGGCTTCCCGCGTTGCCCGGCCGGCGATTCCGGGTTATGATTGGGCTGCGCTTCACAATATCCAACCTTAGCCCGCACAGATTGGAGAGCCTGGATCATGGATTATGAGGAGAATCAGGGACGGAAACGCCTCAAATACGTGGGGATCGGCCTGACGATCGTCGGCGTCCTGCTGTTTGCGTCCACGTATGTGCACGGGATCCCGCTGCTGGACAACGACCCGACGACAGGCGCCCTTTCTATGGCCATTCGCAGCGTGAGCGGGATTGGCCTGGTGCTGATCGGGAGCTTTTACCTGCGCCGCAAGCGCGCAGAGTGATTCCCGCGACGGGGGCTAATATTCGTGCAGCTTCACGCGTCCGTTCCCGGTGGGCAGGTATTCCAGCGGCCCCTGCGGAACGTGGTTGTCGATCTGCAAGATCCCGCTATCCATAGCTTCCCAAATCACCTGGAAGGGCACCTTGCCCGGCACCCATTTCTCGGCGATCACCACGCCGTGCCCCGGCAGCACGGTGAACACCACCTGGCGCGCATCCTGGGGATCCTTCAGCGCCTGAGAACGCGCAAAAGCCGCGCAGATGGCGCTCGCCTGGGCTTCGGTCGAACAGGACACCGGGTAATCGTAGTAAGCAGCGCCCAGAGGCAGGTGCTCCACCCGCTGGGGATCGTAAGCGCGCACCCCACGGTGGCCGTGGAGCTTGGAGCGCACCACCGGCGCCTCCTGTGCGAAGCCCCATTCCGCACCCAGGCGGGGATGGGGCAATCCCAGGTCGATCTGCATCATCTCGACCGCTTCTGACGAAGGCGGGTCGTTGCGCTTGCCCTCTACATGGCGCACCTGCACGCCGTCTCCGTGCGAGCGCACGCCCACGATCACGGCCAGCTCGTCGTCGCTCAAGCGGTCCTTCTCCACCGGGCGGGCGCTGCCCGTGATCGTAGCGATCAGCCCGCCCAGGGCCGGCTCCCAGGTGGCGAAACAGCCTTCACTATATTGGCTGGAGACGGCGCTATCCAGCAGCGGCACGCTGACCAGGTTGGCCACGCTGACCATCTCGGTGAAAAATTCCCTCTCGCCCAGCTCGCGGCTGGCGCGGCACATGGCTTCGGGCGTGCCCAGCTTCTTCCACACGGCCGCCGGGATGGGAGCGCCGATCACCTCGTGGTCGGTAATCTCGTGCGTGCTGGCTGCGGTTGCGATGCGCAGCACCAGGTCGCGATAGAAGTCCGGCAGGTCTGAGCCGTCGGTGCGCGGGTGCGCTCCGACCAGGTCGAAAGTATAGGCGCTCCGCGGGTGCTCCTCGCCCACCACCAGGACTACCCGCGCGCTCAAGGTCTGCGATTGCAGCAGGCGCACCACGGCCATGAGGGCCCCACCACGCCGGCCCTGCTCGTGAAGGGTGTGGTAGGCCCTGGGGGCCAGCCCGGGGAAAGCGTAATCCTGCGGATCAGGTTTTTCTTTCTCCAGCGCCCGGTTGAAATGAGCCAGGAGGCGCTCGAACTCTCGCAGCGTGACCTGCACCAGGGTAAACACGACCGGCTTATTGGCCAGGCCAAAACGCCGGCGCGCCGTAAAGAGGACGGCCTCATGCCAGTTGACCGGCTGCCCGAAGGTGGCCGTGGTCAGGAGCACGTCCGTGACCCCTTCCGGGCGCTGGAGCACGGTATGGCCCTCGTGCGCGAAGGAATCCAGCAGCTCGCTGACGAACTCTTCCATAAACGGTGAAACTTCATCCGGCGCATAAGCTACGCGCAGCTTGCGCAGCCAGGCGTGCACATGCCTGGGATGCATTGGCTGAGGAGAGCTAAGTTCCATTTTAAAAACCAACCTCCTAGGTTTGCTTGCCTTCCAGATGGAATAAGCGTACGGCCCAATCTGCCAGGCTGGGAAAGAAAAAATTTAACGCAACCAGAAGCCTGGCCCGCGCCGGCAGGATCACCTGCGCCTGGCGGCGTTCCACGGCTTTCAAGATCGCGCGCGCCACGGCTTCCGGGGGGACCTTGGGCGATATCCAGGAGAACTCCAGATGCTCGACCATGGGGGTATCCACCCGGCCGGGGTAAACCATGGAGAGGGAGACCCCGGTGTGGCGCAGCTCCTGGCGCAGCACCTCGCCGAATCCGGTCAAAGCGAACTTGGCCGCCACGTAGGGAGCATCCGGGGGCAGCCCTTTCCGCCCATCCATACTGGAGACCAGCACGATGTGGCCGGAACGCCTGGCCAGCATGTGCGGCAAGGCCGCCTGCACGACGTGCACCGCCCCGTAGAAATTAACTTCCATCGAGCAGCGCAGATCTTCGAAATCCATAGCGGCGATGGGCGCGCGAATGTATTGGCCCGCGCTCGCCACCAGAAGGTCGATCTGCCCCCACTGCGCCAGGGCCTGGCTCACCAGATTCCGCGCCTGCTCCCGGCTGGAAACGTCGGTGGGCACGGCCAAGGCTTCGCACCCGGCCGCCAGCGCCTCGCGCTGCACCGCTTCCAGGGCGTCGGCCCGGCGCGCCCCCAGCGCGACTCCGCGCGCTCCCGAGTGCGCCAGGGCCAGGGCCGTTGCTTTCCCTATGCCGCTGGAAGCCCCCGTGATGACTGCCACTTTACCCGTCCAAGCCATTCCACTCACCTCAATCATTTAACCCGGCAACCCTGGTTTCGGTGCTGGCTGCATAATAGCACTATTATAGTCCGAATTCATTGGCCCCGGACTACTCCAGGCTCCTGAATGCCGGAAACAGGAAGGAGAAGACAGCCGCAGAAGATAAGGGGAATTCCCCGTTGAACCACGCGGCCATTCGAGCGATAATTTAAGCAAAGCTACTGCATCTCACCTTCCGGCAGCATCGCGGCGGGAAATCCTTCGTGCACGTTGTCCTGCGGGCCCTTTTATTTTCCAGGTCGATTGGCCCGGCGGACGCACTCCAAAGCCTCCCTTCTTCTTTCATCCATCCTTGCCTCCACCCCGCCTCCAGGCTGCCCACCGGTTCTACGTGCGGTAGGGAACTTTAACAATCCATAAGGAGGTGTGTCCATGTTTCACATTTTGGACCGCACGAATGTTAATTCTTCTTCTGTTCCAAATATCATCCTCGTGCTGGTTCTGATCGCAGGGAATTTTCTTTTCAACATTATTGCCAACGCCAGCTTTAAAGTCTCAGCAGACAGCCCCACCTTTCGCACCTTTCTGATCTGGCAGGTAATTGGGAACCTGGCAGGCCTGGTGACTGTAATCACCCTCACCTGGCTATTACGCTTTATCCCCCTCCACGTGGCCTTTCCGCTCACCACGGGTCTGGCCGTGATCGGCATGCAGGTGGTAGCTTCGGGCTTCCTTTTCGGCGAGCGCATCACCACGCCGCAGTGGTGGGGCACCATCTTCATCGTCCTGGGCATCATCCTGATCGGGGGGCGCTAGTGTTCCCGGCTATCGTGCGCACTTTCGATCACTGGCTGTCGAAACAGTACGGCATCTTTGCGTTCGACGAAAGCCCAGACTGCATCCTGCACGTCCAGGTGTCTCAAGCTCCTCATCGCCTGGAGTTTCCGGACTGTACGCTCGTGGAAGCCGGGCAACCGGTACTGCTGCTACACCTCTGGAATGAGCATCTGCCTCCCATGCCGCCCGAAGACTCCGGCCTGGGCTGGGCTAATCGTACCTCGCGCCTGTTCATCAATTCCCTGGGGAGTCTGGCCCGGCGATGCGGGCGCGACCCCCGCCTGGCAGGCGCCCGGGCCGTTGGCGGCGTATCGGCTCTTTTCTCTCCCCACGGGCGGAGCAGCGGTGTACGCTGGATAGAGCGCCTTGGATTCGTGGTCGTCCCCTACCACCGCCCGTTGGGACGCTTCGGTGAATTTTGGGAAAACCTGTATTCCTGGTGGCTGTTGGAAGCCTACAACCCCGGCAGTATGCGCCAGCGCAGCCTGCTCTCCCTCTGGCGGGCCGAAATCTGGATGCCGGTCGAGAAATTCGTCGACCGGTACGGGTATTAAGTGCACTTTTACCCGGCTTCCATGATTCCCCAATGCGTGCTAAAATTGCGTTGAAGTGGAAGAGCTATGTCGAAAATAAATCTCTCAGGTAGATCTCCCCGCTTGATTTTGGGCGGCGTTATCGTGATTGCCATCCTGGCTATTTCCCTGGTTATTGGGTCGCCTGGCTTCTCTCATTCCGCGAATGCAGACATCACCCCCTCTCCGCAAGCCGGATTGGGATTGGATTTACCCTCTTTTTCATCGGACCCATCGATCACCGGGGTCGTTCGCCTGGCCAATATCCACACCAACCAATCTACCCATCCCCGCGAGACGGTGGAAGATTACACTATCTCCAGCGGCGACTCGATCTTCGGGATTGCCAAGTATTTCAACCTCCACCCCGAGACGGTCTTATGGGCGAATTACAGCCTGCTCAAAGACAACCCCGAATCGATTTCCCCCGGGGACGTGTTGAAAATCCCGCCGGTGGACGGCATCCTCTACCAGTGGAAGAACGGCGACACGGTCGATAGCGTCGCGGCTGCTTACAACGCCAACCCCTACGACATCCTCGCCTGGCCGGGGAACCACCTGGACATGGGCAACCCGGTGGTCACACCGGGAACGTACATCATGATTCCCGGTGGAAGCCGTGCGCTGGTGCAGTGGGTGGTGCCCATCATAGCCAGCGGGAAGGCCGGAGTTATCACCAATATCTTGGGGCCTGGCGGTTGCCAGGTAAGCTCCGTCGGTTACGGCACGGGCACCTTTATCTGGCCAACCCCTCAGCACGTGCTCTCGGGCAATGACTTCTGGTCCGGCCACCTGGGCATCGACATCGCTGCCGGGCTGGGCGACCACGTTTCGGCGGCCGACAGCGGCGTGGTGATCTACGCTGGCGCGATCTCCGGCGGCTACGGCAACATGGTCATGATCGACCACGGCAACGGCTACCAGACCCTTTACGCCCACCTCAGCCAGGTCATCGCGCGCTGCGGGCAAAGCGTTACCCAGGGCCAACTGATCGGCCTGGCGGGCAGCACCGGCAATTCCACCGGCCCGCACCTGCACTTTGAAGTTCGTTTCATGGGTGGGTTCATCAACCCCTGGACCGTGCTGCCCTGAGCTCAGCCGCCTGAACGATCCGGAACGATCACCTGCACCGCGCCGGGCAACAGGGTGACCTCCAGGGGTGTCTTGCCGATGATCTCGCCGTCCGCTTCGACCAGTTGGGGATGGCGCGTGCGGATGCTCACCTTTTGCTGCACTTTCATGCTCACGAATTCCGGGCGGGGATCTTGCCGGACGGCCAGCACCGTCCAGGCCACCCGCATGAAGTCCAAAGCCGTGCGCGTGCGTAAGATACACAAATTTAGCAGGCCATCGTCCGGGCGGATGATGGCCTGCGGGCTAAAAGGCTGCAACCCCAGCACACTGGCGTTGGCGACGAACACCTCAGACGCGCGCACTTTCATAGGGCGCCCGTCCACCACCAGGGAAAAGCGGTCGATGCGCAGGCCGGCCAACTGCAAGAAGATGTTCCAGAGGTAAGCCGACAGGCCCAAAACGCGCTTCTGCTGGCGCAGCGTGTTGCGGATGCTCAACGAGCTAAAGCCCACCCCCACGTTCGCCAGGTAAAATCCGCTCCCCACCTGCATCCCATCCACGGCATGCACGCTATGCGCGCCCGTGATCAGCCGCAGGGCCCGATCGAAGTTCAAGGGGATGCCCAATTCACGCGCCAGGATATTCCCGGTGCCCAGGGGAAGGATGGCCAGGGGGATGGAAGTGTTCACCAAAGCGCTGGCCACGGCTGAGATCGTGCCGTCCCCGCCCGCAGCCGCCAGGATGCGATAACCTTGATCCAGGGCTTCACAAACCACATCTTTCAGGCGCTCATGGCCGGTGGTCTCATAGATACGGATGTCCCAGCCGGCCGAGGCAAAGTGGCGCTCGATTTTCTGCCGGCTGAAGCGCACCAGGGTATAGCCTGCTACCGGGTTGAGAACCAGAAAGATCCTGGCAGGCTCGCTTTGAGGAGATGAGCCGTCGTCGTTTTCCACTCCCATAAAATACTCGATTTGGCCCAAGGATTCAATAGGGATTCTAAATCCGTTGACTTTTCCCCAAAATGAGCTATATTGAATTCAGCGACGTTAGCGTTGCTCGAGCCACGTAAATTTCGTCTGAGGGTGCTGGTATAATAGGCGCATGACTTCTTTACTACAGCATCGTGCATCCCTTGAGCGATTGGACCTATTTTGCTTTGGCAGCCGTCGTCATGATCGAAGGTCCGATCGCAACCCTGCTGGCCGCAGTAGGAGCCTCTGCCGGCTACTTCAACCCGTACCTGGTATTCCTGGCCGCCGGTTTAGGAAATCTGACCGCCGATATCCTCTGGTACACCCTGGGCTATCTTGGCAAGCTCGAATGGCTGACCCGCTATGGCCGCTGGGTCGGCGTGCGGCGCGAGCAAGTCCTGGCGCTGGAGCACAACATCCAGAAACACAACCTGAAGATACTTTTCATAGCCAAGCTGACTTTGGGATTCATCATCCCTGTTCTGGTCGCAACAGGACTGGCGCGCGTGCCGTGGCGCCGCTGGTTCGGTGTGTTGTTCCTGGGAGAGTGCATCTGGACGGGCACCCTGGTTCTGGTCGGCTACCACCTGGGCGGATACATCAAGGACCTGGAAGCGGGACTCCAGATCGTGGCTTTAGTGGGCACCGTGGTCTTCATGCTTTTGATGATCCGCATCGTCACCCATCGCCAGGAACGTTCCACCGATATGGGGGAATAAAGTCCACCAAATTCGCTCACAAGGTGAATAGAAGCTTATGCGCATTGTCATCGTTGGACAAACCTATTATCCTGGCTCGAACGGCCAGGCAGCTTTTTCGATTCGCCTGGCAGAGGGCCTGGCTCAGTCCGGAAATGAAGTCATGGCCATCGTGCCTTCCGACCGGTTTGCTACCTACCCGGCAACCATCAACGGCGTGCTGGTGCAGAAGGCCGCAGGGATAAAGATTCCCGTGGTGCAGCGCGACGCGCGCGTCACCACCCTTTTCGCCTGGCAAATGCAGCGCATGTTAAAAACCTTCCAGCCAGACGTGATTCACATCCAGGATCATTATCCTTTAGCGCGCACCGCCGTGCGCGAGGCGCGGCGGCTACAAATTCCGCTGGTGGGCACCAACCACTTCTTGCCGGAGAATCTGCTGCCCTACCTAAACTTCGTCCCTCTCAAGCGCGAGCTGGTCATTCGCCTCTTGTGGAACA
The DNA here is from genome assembly GCA_963702935.1 of uncultured Chloroflexia bacterium. Classification (GTDB taxonomy): domain Bacteria; phylum Chloroflexota; class Anaerolineae; order Anaerolineales; family Anaerolineaceae; genus DAOTWA01. Next base: position 2,590,802 of record OY969772.1, on the reverse strand, counting down.
ATATGCTGGAAGTCTACAATCACGTAGACGTGGCGACCACTCCTACTGAGACGGCCGCGCAAATTCTTCGCCAACAGCCCATCCATTTCCCCGTCTACGCCATCTCCTGCGGCGTCGACATTCAACGCTTCCGCCCCTATCCTGAAGTGGAGCGAAGCGCAGTGAGGCAAAAGTTTGGCCTGCACCCCGACCGGCCCCTTTTCATCTACGTGGGCCGCCTGGACGGTGAAAAGCGCATCCCCGTCCTGTTACACGCGCTGCACAAGCTGGGGCGCCAGGACGTGCAGCTCGCCATCGGCGGGGAGGGGAAAATGGACGCCCCGCTCAAGGCCCTGGCGAAACAGCTCGGCCTGGAAAATCAGGTGGTCTTTACCGGCTACATTCCCCCGGCAGACCTGCCGCACCTGCTGTACAGCGCCGACATCTTTGCCATGCCCAGCACAGAAGAATTGCAGAGCATCGCCACCCTGGAAGCCATGGCCACGGCCAAGCCCATCCTGGCCGCCGATGCGCGCGCCCTGCCCGAGCTGGTCGCCGATGGGGTGAACGGCTTCCTGTTCAAGCCAAACGACGTGGACGACGCCGCGCGCAAGATGGGCTTGTTATTGGAGCGGCGCGCCGAGTGGGAATCCATGGGGCAGGCCAGCCTGGCGCGCGTGCGCCCCCACAGCCTGGCGAATACCGTCCGTAATTATGAAAACCTCTACCTCACCCTTCTCCCCGCCGCGCGGCGCATCGAGGAAAAAGAGAGGGGCCGCGAGAGCATCCCAGTCTGATCGAGAATTATCTCCCATGCCAAATCAACCTCAATCCAAACTCCCGGTCGAGGAAGTTGCCGGGTTCCCGTTGCCGGGGATGGCTATCCCCGGCAAGCTGGCCTTCAGCCCAGACGACCGGCTGATCACCTACCTGTTCAGCCCCGAGCTCGGCCTGACCAACCAGCTCTTCGCCTATGATCCCCAGCTCGATCGCCGCCAGGCGCTGCTCCAGCCCGCCGACCGGGCCGCAAAAAGCGAGTCCTTGGAAGAAGTCCTGTTGCGCCAGCGCCTGCGCCGCCGCGAAGAAGGCGTCGTCGATTACGCCTGGGCCAAACATGCCGGGCGCTTGCTGGCGCCGTTGAACGGCGACCTGTACGTGATCGACCAGGACGGCGCCCCTGCGCGTTGCGTGCTGGAAAGCCACGGAAGTCCCCTCCAGGACCCGCAGCTCTCGCCGGATGGAAACTGGGTGGCCTACGTCCAGGAGGACGAGCTGTGCCTCCTGCCTGCCGCAGGCGGAAAGCCGCGCCAGATCACGCACGGAGCGCGGCGCGCGGGGGTGACGCACGGCCTGGCCGAGTTCATCGCCCAGGAAGAGATGGGGCGCCATCACGGTTTCTGGTGGTCAGAAGACAGCCAATGGCTGGCCTTCACCGAAGTGGACGAGACGCGCATCCCCGTGTACACCATCGTCCACCAGGGAGAGGAAGCCACCGGGCCGGCGATCCACGAAACGCATCGTTACCCCTTCGCCGGGCAGGCCAACGCCAGGGTCCGGCTGGGAGTCGTCTCCAGGAAGGGCGGCCGGCCCATCTGGATGGAGCTGGGCCCGGAGGAAGACGCCTACCTGGCGCGCGTGGACTGGATGCCCGACGGCAGCCTGTGCGCCCAGGTAGAAAACCGCGCGCAGACCCGCCTCGACCTGCTGCGCTTCGACCCGCGCAGCGGAGCATCCACCCTGCTAGTACGCGAAACCAGCCAGGTGTGGATCAACCTGCACGACCTGTTCAAGCCCCTCAAGCGCGGCGAATTCATCTGGGCCTCCGAGCGCAGCGGCTTTCGCCACCTGGTTCTGTACGACGCCCAGGGCAAGCTGATCCGCCCGCTCACCCAGGGCGAATGGATGGTGGACGAGCTTTGCGGGGTGGATGAAGAACGGGGGATGGTCTATTTCACCGGAACGCTCGAAAGTCCCCTGGAAAAGCACCTTTATCGGGTTCCCCTGGCCGGAGGAGAGCCGCAGCGCATCACGCGCAGCGCGGGGATGCACACTATCGTCCTCGACCACGCCTGCCGGCGCTTCATCGATATCGAGGAATCCGCCAGCCGCCCGCCCGCGGTCACTCTGCGCTCCCTGGCGGATGGATCCCTGTTGGGCGCTCTCTACGAAGGCCAGGATGCGCGCGTGGCGGCGCTGGGGCTGCTGCCGCCGGAAATCGTCAGCCTGGAGAACCGCTCCGGCGTGCGCCTGTATGGGGCCATCTTCCGCCCCCCCGAGGAATTCGGACGCGGCCCGTATCCGACCATCGTTTACGCTTATGGCGGCCCCCACGTCCAACTGGTGGCCGAGCACTGGAAGCTGACCGCCAGCATGCGCGCCCAATACCTGCGCAGCCTGGGGTTCCTGGTTTTCGTGCTGGATAACCGCGGCAGCGCCCGGCGCGGGCTGGCCTTCGAAGGCGCTATTCGCTGGGACATGGGCCACCACGAGGTCGAAGACCAGGTGGACGGCGTGCGCTGGTTGGTGAGCCGGGGGCTGGCCGACCCGCAGCGGGTGGGCATTTACGGCTGGAGCTACGGCGGCTACCTGGCCGAGATGTGCCTGCTGCGCGCGCCCGAGGTCTTCAAGGTGGCGGTCGCGGGGGCGCCGGTGTCGGGCCGGGACGGCTACGACACCCACTACACCGAGCGCTACATGGGCACGCCCCAATCCAATCCCCAGGGATATAAAGACAGCAACGTAGCTACGTACGTGGCCAACCTGCGCGGGAAGCTGCTGCTGGTGCACGGCCTGATCGACGAGAACGTGCACTTCCGCCACACCGCCCGCCTGATCAATGCCCTCATCCGGGCGCGCAAACGCTACGACCTGCTGATCTTCCCCGACGAGCGCCACATGCCGCGCCGCCTAGCAGACCGGGTCTACATGGAAGAGCGCGTCCGCGACTATTTTTTGGAGAACTTATAAGCTCGCCGGGCAAAGCGACCTCTTGAGGACTAGTAATCCAGACTAATCTGAGTATAATGATCTTGTCATCGCAGCCTGTCCAGAGAAACACTCGTGGGCAGGCTGCGAATTTATTCCGAGTGGGAAACGTACGTCGAACGCTACCTGTTCTCAAAAAGTCTGGTTCTATTCCTGAAAGAAGGTGAATTGATGAGCGACAATCCTTCCCCTGCAAGCGCGCAAGATGGCCTGAGCGTGCGCGGCTTCAGCGCAGACGGGGCCGTGCTCCTGGCTTTTGACCTCGATCAGCAGCGCACCCCCAACCTGGCGGGGTTTGCGATCCAGTGCACTCCCCCCAACGGCAAACCGTATTACCTGCCCAACCGGCTCAACTTCAACATCCCCATGACGGGGCAAACGGCGCCGGAAAATCGCGTCTGAACTCCTTCCGACCAGGCGCCTTTCCAGAAATTTCGCTGGGTAGATTTTCCGCCGGACGCCGCCCCCGGCGCCTACACTTACGCGGTGACGGCCATGTACGCCGGCCAGGGCGGCAGCCTGCAAACCGGGCCAAGCGCCGCCGTGCAAGTCGACTTGCTGGGGCTGCAAGTTGGCAAGCTGACGGCCGGCTTCACCCGCGGCTACGCCTCCTCGCAGGCTTACGCGGACAAATTCCACAACGCAGCCATTACGCCGCCCCCGCCCAAGACGGACGACTTCGACACCAAGCCCTTCCAGGCCCAATACCAGTGGCTGGGCTACCACGCCCGCCAGATGGTATTCGGCTTCTTGAACGAATGCCTGGCCGATCCCGAGGTCAGCGTGGACCTGTTCGCCTACGATCTGGACGAGCCCGATTTTATTCGCGGGCTGCAACAGTTGGGGGGCAGGCTGCGCGCCGTGCTGGACGACGCCCCCTTGCACACCAAGCCGGGCGCGGTAGAAATCACGGTCAAAGCCCAGTTGCAAGCCTCGGCCGGAGCGGGCAACATCCACAGCGGGCATTTCAAGCGCTTCGCGCACGACAAAGTCCTGATCAAGAAGAAAAACGGGACGCCGGTAAAAGTCCTCACCGGCTCGGCCAACTTCTCCATCCGGGGCCTGTACATCCAGGCCAACAACGTGCTGGTGATCGATGACGAAGGGACTGCCGGCCTGTACGAGCAAGCCTTCGACGAATCGTTCACCGACATGAGCGGCTTCTCGCGCGCGCCCATCTCGCAACAATGGTTCGACGTCAACGACCCGGGGCTGCCTCCCTTTTCGGTGTGCTTCTCGCCGCACAAGACCGGAGAGGTCTCGCTGGATAAAGTCTCGCAGGCCATCACGCACGCCAAAAGCTCGGTGATCTACGCGGTCATGGAGCTGGACGGCAGCGGAGACGTGCTCAAAGAGCTGCGCGGACTGGGGGATACTCCCGGCGTCTTCGCCTATGGGATCACGCAATCCGAAAAGGGCTTGAGCGTCTACAAACCCGGCCAGACGGAAGGCCTCTTCGCGGATTTCAGCTACCTGGCCGCCCACGTGCCGGCCCCCTTCCGCACCGAGTGGAGCGGCGGCCTGGGGCAGGTGATCCATCACAAGTTCGTGGTGGTAGACTTCAACGACCAGGATCCGGTCGTGTTTACCGGCTCCTCCAACCTGGCCGAGGGCGGCGAAATGGCGAACGGGGATAATCTCCTGGCCATCTACGACCCGGAGATCGTGGCGGCTTACGCGGTAGAGGGCATCCGTCTGGTGGACCATTATCACTTCCGCATGATCGTGAAAAACAAGTCTGTGACCCTCGAAAAGCGCGGCGCCGGAACCCCCTGGTGGCAGCCGTATTACGATCCCAGCAACGTCAAGTACAACGAACGCCGTTTGTTCGTCAGGCAGAGCGGGAGCGGTTAAAGGGCAGTTAACGTTTCTGTTAGGCCGGAACGCAGCCTGAAGCGCTATAATTTAATACAGGAAGGGAGAAGCAGTCTTTCAGGAGGCCCACATTATGGCTATCATCGTATTCGCCGGGTTGCCGCCCTATAAAACGGAACAGGAATTGGCCGAGGCCGTCGGGAACATCGCGCCGGTGCTGAAAGTCCAGATGCTGGTGGATCGAGCTACCGGCAGGTCGAAAGGCATCGGGCGCGTGGAAGTCCCCGACGAGCGCGCCGGAGAGGTCTTGAAGGTCTTCAACGGCTCGCATTGGGCCGGGAAAGTGATCAACGCGGCAGAAGCCAGTCCCTTGCCTGAGGGGGAATAACCTGCCCGCTTGACCCCGGCGAAGGTTTAGGCTGAAAGTATTTGCCTTATCGATAGAACACATCCATTTCCGCCAACCTTCGCAAGAATTTATTGGTGAATAGGAGGGTGCAATTCCCTCCTATTGTTTTTTAACCGGCAACCCTTATAATGAAGTTGAGCTGGCGGAAAGCATAGCAGAAGGTCCCCTTAAAAACACCACAGCCTGAATAGCAGGGAAGGAACCGCCCGAGTGCTTGCAAGCGAAGCGGTGTTTTGTTGCAATCGGGGAGGAAAGACATGCTCACCCTGCCATCCAACCTCATTTTCGGCCTGTGGGTGCTCGTTGGCATCTGTTCTTTGGCTCTGGTCATCCTGACGGCCCTGTTGATAGAGAACCTGGTCTATTATTTCCACCGGCTCTTTCGAACTCCCGGCTGCAAAGAGGATAAACCACCCGCACGCAAGCCCATCGCGCTGTGGATAACCTTTTGGGGCGTAGCCATCCTGGGCATCCTGGGAACCGCTGCCGCCAGCGTGGCCGAGCCGCCCCGCCTGGACGCCATCCTGACCCCTTCTCCTGCGCCCATCTTTACTTTTAATTCAAGTGACAACCCCGGTACAGGCGGGTGACGACGCCTCGATTGCCGTCCAGGCCCAACCCGGGGACACCTGCAAAATCCGCTACCTGACTCCCAGCGGGACGCTCAGCACGGCCGCCGGATTGGATGACGCGACGGCCGACGCCAGCGGAACGTGCGCCTGGACCTGGAAAATCGCCAGCAACACAAAAGCCGGCAGCGGGGAGATCGCCATCGAAGTGCGCGGCTTCAAGCAGAATTTTGGAATCGAGATCGTGAAATAATCGCGAGCGAAGATCCTAAAGGTCTGGGAAGACCTTTAGGATCTGAAATCTGCCCCTAAAAAGTGAAATACGCGTCGAGCGCGGAGAGCTCAAACCTGGCCGGGTAATAGGAGCCTGAACGGGTATGTACGACGTACTCGCCGCGGTAGTCGCCGCGCGTGATGCGCTCCAGCATTTCCGCCAGGCGGTCGATGTCCTCGAAATTATTGTAGCAGCCAAAGCTGGCGCGGATCATGCCGGGCAAAGCGCTGTGATCCTTCACCAGCACGCGCTCGCGGTGCTCCTGGAATTCCTCGTCGCTGACCTTGAGCAATTGGATCACGTAGGGATGCGCGCAGAAGCAACCGTTGCGCACGCCGATGCCGCCTTCAAAGCTGAGGATGGCGGCGGCTTTGGCGTGCTTCATACCTTCCACCTGGAAGGGGATGACCCCCAGGCGATCGTCCGTGCGCTCCGCGTCGGTCGAGCCGTACAGGCGGATGCCGTGGATGCGCGTCAGGCGTTCCAGAGCGTAGCGGGTCAGCTCCGCCTCGTGGGCGGCCACCGCAGACATGCCCACTTCCTCGAGCCGGCTGAGGGCCGCCGCCAACGCCACCGCCCCCAAGACGTTGGGGCTGCCGGCCTCGTCCCGTTCCGGCGCATCCGCCCACTGCACCTCATTCAGCGTGACCAGATCGATGGTGCCGCCGCCCCGGTATTCCGGAACGCCCCGGTTGAAGAACTCTTTCGGCCCGATGAGCGCGCCCGTGCCGAAGGGAGCGTACACCTTATGCCCCGACAGGGCGATAAAATCGAGGTGGCGAGGGGTACCGGCCGGCCCCATGTCGATCTTACGATGGGGCAGAAGCTGGGCGCAATCCACCAAAATCTGCGCGCCCTGGCGGTGGGCCATCTCGGCGATGTCGTAAATGGGCGGCAAAAAGCCGGTGACGTTCGAAGCCCCGGTGACAGAAACCAGCTTCACTTTGCCGGCGAAGCGTTCCAGCTTGGCCTGCAAATCCTCCACGTCCAGAGAGCCGTCCGGCTTCAAACCGGCGTAGACCACCTGCGCCTTGGCGCGCCAGGGCAGGTCGTTGGAGTGGTGCTCCATCATGGTGGTGAGCACGACGTCGCCCGGCTCGAAAGGCATGCGGTTGGCCAGCTTGTTGATAGCCTCACTGGTATTCTTGCCAAAGATGACCACATCCTGGTCGAGGTCTGCGCCCACGAAGTTTGCCACCACCTCGCGAGCCTTGTCGTAGAGGTGAGTCGAGAGCATGGATTTGAACCCCGATCCGCGGTGCACGCTGGAGTACAGCTCCATGGCCTCCTCCAGCTTCTCTTTCACCCGGCGCAAGGCGGGCGTGCTGGCGGCGTTATCCAGGTTTACGTAAGCTCGCAGGCTGCCATCCAGCAAAGGGACTTGCCGGTCGATGCCGACGATTTCCTGGCGAAGTGTCTCTATAGAATTTTTCTGCGGCGAGGTTGAAACTGCCATCAGGATGCTCCTCCTTGTATTCGATCTTGATCTGAGCGATTAACTTTCAGGATGGGCGCTTCACCTACGAAACGCTCGTTGATGCGATCCGCCAGGCGTTCGAGCACGCGCTGCCGGGAAGTAACGATCTGGTCACGGAGCAGCAGCTCGGCCTGGTCGGCGTCGTGGTCGGCGATGGCCCCCACCAGGTCCAGGTGCTCACGCGTCATTTCCGCGGCGCTATCCCTGAGGTCCAGCCCCAGTTGAAAGATGCGCGTCATATCGTCCAACAGCTTCGACACGACCTGCGCCAGGCGCTTATTTCCGGAAGCCGCAGCCACCGCCGCGTGGAAGGTGGTATTCCTGGAAAGGAATTCGTTGTAGCTCTGGCGATTGTGATACTGGTAAGTAAACCCCGATTGGGCCTGAAGGCGCGCCAGCTCTTCGCTCGAAATGCGCTGGGCCGCCAGACGCACTGCCGAAGTCTCCAGGATCAGGCGCAGCTCGTAGATATCCTCGACGTCGGCGACGGTAATGGGCGCCACGACGTAGCCAAAGCGGGGGAATCGCCTGCACCAACCCTTCCTGCTCGAGGCGCTTGAGGGCCTCACGGATAGGCGTAATCCCCAGGCCATAGCGCTCCACGAGCTGCGATTGGGCCATCTGCATGCCGGGGTCCAGCTCGCAAGTGATGATGTCGTTCTTGATGACCTTATAGGCCTGTTCGGCCAAAGAGGAGTTCAATACAGGGAAGGGTTCCATCGTCCTCTGATATATCAGTGATATATCAATAGTATATCCAATCTTTCCCATTAAAGCAAGAGGAGGGCTGAAAATTCCTAAAAACATTGGCCCTGCGAAGCAAAACCTTCGCAGGGCCTTTACAACTTTCGGCCAGATTCAGGGGAGAATCTGGGGGCTACGGCGCCGGCCAGGTGGGGATGGGCGGCATGGGGGTACCGGGCGCGGGGGTGGGTGGGATGCGCGTCATCTCGACGAACGTGGGAATGTAGGTCGGGTAATCAATGGGGTTCGGCGTGTTCTCCGGTGGCTGGCGGGTCGGGTTCTCGGTCGGGAAGAGCGTCACAAACTGCGTCGGCGCGAAGGTCGGGAACCAGGTGGGCACCAGGGTCTGGAACTGGGTGGGGATGCCGATGGGCCAGCCGGTCGGCACGGGCGGGAGCTCCGTCGGCACGTAGGTCTGCCATTGAGTGGGCACCAGGGTTATAAAGTAGGTCGGCTGCAAGGTGATGTGCGGGAATTCCGTCGGCACCAGGGTCTGGTACTGCGTCGGCACGTAAGTGGACCAGTTGGTGGGGATGGGCGGCGAAGCCCACTGGGTGGGATTTCCCACCTCCGTCCACACGATGGACGGCACTTCGCTTGGCTCCGTGGGGAATACCGGTGGAGTCACAGAGACCACGGGCGGCGTGGGCACTTCCACCGCCAGCTTATCGATGGTCAGGGCCGTCAAGCTGCCGTCCGCATTGACCTGCGCTTTCACCTTGACCCAATCATCGACCGCCGGGTCGCCGGTAATCACGGTGGCTTCGTCGACCGCCAGGGGGATCCCCTCGACGACCCACTGCGTGGAGCTGATGCTCTGCACGCGGCCGATGAACTCCACCAGCGCAGCGCGGTGCTGCTCCTGCAAGACCGCGATCTCCTTGACCCGTTCGGCTGCCTGGCGCGCTTGCACCTGGGTGCGGGTCTGCCCGCTGGTGAAGGTCACCTGAGCGCTTTCCCAGGCGCGCTTGACGCCGTAGAGTGCGTCGCCCGGCAGGCTGTTGGCGGAAACGTTGACAACCAGCACGCCGCCCAGAAGGCAAACGAGCAACAGAGCCGTAATCAAGCGTGGAACCAGTTTCATGTTTACACTCTCCTTTCCGTGGATAACTTGGGCAGCCCGTTCGTAAAGGTTCTGCGGCAGCGTCCACAGGCTGTGCACCCGTGTAGTCTTGTGAGCTTGGATTTGCGTGAGCATCCTTTCCCGGGCCACTTGCGCCGCCTCAGGGCGCACCTGCGGGAAAGGCAGCTTGCGAATATGGACGGCTAAAGTCAGCAGCGGACGCAGGGCTTCCGCCTGGTCCGGGTAGCGCTCCAGGCACTCTTCCAGGCTTTCACCTGCCTCCATGCGAGACAAACATTCATCTAAGAATTCCATCGAAGTCGGCACCCATGGCCAAAATTTACTCCTCATTAAGCGCGCGTTTCAGCGTTTCCAAGGCGCGGTGCTGCAAAGATTTGATCGCGCCCTCTTCTTTGCCTAACCGCTGCGCCACCTCAACGTTCGAATATCCATGCACGAATTTCAGCAGAATCACCTGGCGCTGCACCTCGGTGAGGTTTTCCAGCGCCCCGGCCAGGCGCATCTGGTCGAGATGCTCCTCCGCCTGCTCGGCGGGGTGTTCTTCCCGGCTGGCCTCCATTCTGTCGTCCAGGGGAAGCCAGGTCACCTGGCCGGTCTTGCGGTAGTGGTCGATCACCAGGTTGCGGGCTATGGTGTACAACCAGGCCAGCAGTGGCCTCCCGGTGTGATCGTATGTGTGGATCTTGTCTACCGACCTCACGAACACTTCAGCCGAAAGGTCCTCCGCCAAGGCGCCATCCCCCACTCGATAATAGAGGTAGGTATAGATGTCTTCGAAATGGCGCTGGTAGATCTCCTCGAAGGCTTCCTGGCGCCCCTGCTGGGCGAGCTCGACCAGGGCCGCGTCCGAGTGGATGGTGAGAGAACCTCGCTTGCTAATATGCATAACGGAGAGCTCCTCCGTTAGATACGGGAATGGCTTTTTGATCACCATCTTCTCGCCACAAAGGAATTCTTTCTGATCGATCCCCCGGTGTCTTTGCGGTCTGCGGAGAAAGGTTCCGGTCGTTTAACCCACGAGTATTCGGTCAGCCTTTCATAAGGATTAACGGAACATCGGCAGAAACGTCACACCTGAATTAAGAAAAAAGGGGTGTAGAGGATGTCGCAAAAGACGTAGGGCGGCTTTCTAAGCCGCCACCTTTGAGTGACTCGCCCTAGAGGCGGGATATGAATCCCGCCCTACAGGTGCCGGGATTTCGTTCTTTTTGGATAGCCTCTACACCCCGAAACTGGCGGCTGCTGAGAACTCCCCCTGCCTCACTCAGCCCGGGATCCCTCCTTCAATTCGGGAGCCAGCGTCCATTTCAAATCCGGCGCTCCTGCCGGCAAGGTGGCATTCCCCCATTCCCATCACCACGGAGGCGCAGAGAGCACAGAGTTTTTCCTTAGATTCAACCAGATGCTCGCTGCTTTTCCGCTCGAGTTCTCTGCTCGTTCGGTGAGCTCTGCGCCCCTGCGGTGAGTTTTCCGCCCAATTCAAAAATGCGAAACTCCAGGAATTAAGCGATCCCTCCGGCCCGGATGTGCGCGGCGCGTAGCTCTTGCAGAGCCGCCTTGACGGTATCCAGGCCCAGCGTGGCGCAGCGGGGACGCGTGGCCACCACTTCTTCCCCCAGCTCTTCCGTCAGCACGCGGAAATCCAGCGCCTGGACTTCGCCGGCCGTCATGCCCTGCACCCTCTCGGTGACCATGGACGCGGCGGCCTGGCTGATGGTACAGCCCTCGCCGGTGAAAGACACCTGGCTGATACGATCCCCATCCATCTTCAAGTATACGGTGACGATGTCGCTGCAGCCGGAGTGCCCGCCCTGGAAGTGAACGTCGGCATCCGCCATCTCCCCATAGTTGCGTGGGTTCTGAAAATGGTCCAGCACGAACTCGAGCTGAGCGGCGCGGTCTTCAGCGCTCATTTGGCGTCCTTTTCGATGGGCGCGCCCACCAGGTTGCCCCATTCCGTCCAGGAGCCGTCGTAGTTCTTAACGCGCGGGTAGCCCAGCAGGTATTTCAGCACAAACCAGGTATGCGAGCTGCGCTCGCCAATCCGGCAGTAAGCGATGACTTCTTTATCAGAGGAGACGCCGCGATCCTCGTAGATCGCGCGCAATTCGTCCGGCGATTTGAACGTGCCGTTCTCCGAGTTGACCGCCGTGGACCAGGGGATGTTGACCGCGCCGGGAATGTGCCCGCCGCGTTGAGCGCCCTCCTGAGGATAATTGGGCATGGCAATCAGCTCGCCGCTGTATTCCTGGGGCGAGCGCACGTCCACCAGGGGCAGCCTGCCTTCCGACTGTTTCAGCACCTGGTCGCGGTAGGCGCGGATGCCCTGGTCGGGGTCCTGGGCGCGGTAAGACGTGCGCGCATAGGTAGGAATGTCGCGCACGAAGGGGCGCCCTTCCCTTTCCCATTTGAGGCGTCCGCCGTTCATGATCTTGCGATGGGCGTGGCCGTAATACTCGAACAGCCAAAAGGCATAACAGGCGAACCAGTTGTTCTTGTCCCCATAAAACACGACGGTGGTATCGTCGGCGATGCCTGAGCGGCTACATAATTCCTCGAAGCTTTCCCGGCTCAAGAAATCGCGCCGCAGGGGGGCCTGTAAAGTGGTGAACCAGTCCACCTTGACGGCGCCCGGAATGTGACCGGTGTCATAGAGAAGATAGTCCTCGTCCGATTCGACGATGCGGACTTTGGGATCGTTCAGGTGTTCCGCCACCCAACCGGTCTCGACCAGAGACTCGGGGTGGGCATAAGTGCCAGCCATGGGTATACCTCCACAAGAATTCCAGGTGAGTTCCAGGAATAATTTAGAATTAATTATAATAATTTAGATAAATTATGTCAAGTAAATTAGGGAATCAGGCGAGCGCCCGGACGGCCGCCACGACCTCTTCGATGACGGCGGAAAAGCTGGGGTCGTCGGGGCTGCTGTCGATGCGCAGCACGCGCGCGTAGGCTGCCCGCTGCATCCAATCGTCCAGGAGCACCTGCAAGTCTTCCAAATCTTCCAGCGCGGCGATTTCCAGCGCGCGCCCCCGCCGGCGGTAACGCTCGGCCAGTACCTCCAGGGGGCAATCCAGGCGGATGACCAGCTCCGGCGGGGGCAGCAGCTCGCGCAACAGAGTCACCATGCGCTCGCAGAGCTGGTACTCCCCCTGGCTCAGGTATCCCTTGCGATAAAACCGGCGCGTGAACAGGTAGAAATCCTCGTCCAGGCCGCCGTCCTGGATGCCGGGTGAGGCGCCCCGCCGGATGGCCCGCTCTTGCTCGGCGCGCAGCAGCAGGTAATCGACCTGGTTCGCCAGGGCATAGCGCTGCAAATCCAGCGAGAAAGCGCGCTGGAAGGGCCGCTCCACGTGCTGCTCCAGGCCGGAGAGGAACGGCAGCCGCTGGCACAAGAGCCGCGCCAGAGTGGTCTTGCCTGCGCCGGTGTTCCCCACCAGCGTGATGAGTTTTCCCATGCCCTGCAATCCTCTGGCTTACAAATTGATCCAGTATTGTAGAATCTTGCGGTGCGAGTACTGCGACACGACCGCGCCCGCCAGCACGCCGCCGTGCTTCTCGAGGATGCGCGCCGAAGCCGCGTTCTCCGCCTCGCAGGTGGTCAGCACGCGCTTCAACCCCAGCTCGCGCGCCTTTTCGAGCGTCAGCGACAGGATGCGCGTGCCGTAGCCCTGGCCCCGCCGGGACGGGCGGATGGCATAACCGATGTGGCCGCCTTCCGTCTCCAGGAAAGGCGAAAGCCGGTGGCGCAGGCGGCTCTCTCCGACCAGGAAACGCCCGTCCTCCACCATCCAATAGGTGCTCATGGGCACCGAGCCGCGCGGGATGCGCTCTTCGCTGGCGCGTTCCATCAGCTTGCGGATAAAGGTGGGGAAATCCTGGCGAGCCTCTTCGTGGTAGGGGTATCCCTCTCCGGTCTCCAGGTATTCGTCCACCAGGGAGAGGAATTCCGCCTCCAGGTCGGGCGTCGGATCGATCAGAATCAAATTCTTGGTGAGCATTCTCTCTTTTTCAGGCCCCTGCCCCAGGCTTTGAAAAGAAGCCGCCGGCTCTAAATGGCCTGGAACTCGGCCCCGCTCAAAGGCCGGCGGCCGTGGCCGGGGTAGACCCATTCGGGGTGCAGCGCCTGGACACGCTTCAGGCTGGCGGGCAGTTGAGACCAGTCTACCGCGAAATAACGCTGCGCGTGCGGGCGCCTGCCGCCGGTCACTAGATCGCCGACGAAAGCCAGTCGCCCCTCCACCAGCAAGCAGCACGAGCCGGGGGTATGGCCGGGGGTGTGCACCACACGCGCATCCAGCCCAAAATCGTGCAGCTCGCTGCCATCCTCCAGGAGCACGTCCGGCGGGGCCGCCTCGGTAGGCACGAACTGATCCACCAGGCCCAGGAAGGGGCTGATCAGCCTGCCTCGCCCCCGGGTAGAGCCAATGGGAGTCAGGCCGCGCTGTAGATAGACGGCGTCCGCGCGGTGGGCGGCGAGCGGCGCGCCGGTCATCTGCCTCAGCGCCGCGGCGCTGCCGTAATGGTCGAAATTCGCGTGGGTGATGAAGATCAGGCGCAGGTTCTCCCGCCCCAGCTTGTGCATCTCCCGCAGGATCAGGTGCGCGTTGCCAGGGGAGCCGCTATCCACCAGGACAACTCCCATCTGGCCGACGATCAGGTAGGCCAGGCTCATCCCCGCGTGGATCGTAATCACCTGAAGTTCTGGCTGGCTGCCCGTCATGCTTCCCTAAATCCTCTACCCTGCAACGCTCCCCTGGACGGATTTTACCGCCAGGTTCTCCACACCGGCGCGATAAGCCCGGCCAAAAAGGGCGCCCGCTATGGCCATCAGGTAAAGGGAAAAGACGCTGAGGGCCACGGGGTAAAAACAGCACAGAACGATGGTCATGTACAGCACCTGGGACACCATCATCGCCAACACGGCAAAACCTATGAGCATGACGTAGCTCACCAAAAAACCGCCCAGGTTGGCGCGGAAGATCGGCCACCATTCTCCAAAGCGGAAAGCGGCTCCAAACGAATCGCGCGCCACCAGATGACCGATGGCCGCCGGCAGAAAGGCTCCCAACGTTAAATTGACCAGCATGGCCACGCCGAACACGGCCATGCCGCCAAACGATCCAAAAAACTGAAGCAATCCGAGAGTTGCGCCCGCCGTATTCTCCATGTCGGAAGACAGGATGACCAAGAAAGACGGCAAGAATACTATCGCGTAACCGAAGACAGAGATCAGGGTGCCCGGCAGGAGATAGACGAAGCCGGCCCCAAACAGCTTCAGGCCGCTCACGAAAAGCTCGCCCCAGTCGTCCCATTCGGGCAGGAGAGCTTCCCCCTCGCCTGAAATCGCCCGCTTCAGGACGCGCCCAAAATACCCATAGACGAAGAAGATGGGGACGAGCAGGAAAAGGCTGAAAAAGATCAGCACCGCTCCGATCAAAGCTTTCGTCTTCCATTTTGGGTCTTTGAACGGGAAGGCTAACAAGGCAGCCAAGGGTTGGGTGATAGAGGATGGTGTCATAGGCGGCTCCTGGGATGCATGTGAAGTTGTAAGCATACTATACACGAAGGATCTTCCTGAGGCAACTTTCTGACGACAAATAATTGCTATAATCAAACGGCTGTGGTAATATGGAAACATCGCCACGCCGTGACAGGAAACGTTACGGCGCTTTTTAGACGCTCCTGAGAGGGAAACACACAAAACCCGATGGTTCCTATCTCTGATGCTGAAATCCATGCGATCGTGCAGCGGGTAGTCGAAGGCACCCTGGGCCAGTCGGCGCCGCCGGCCGGCAGCGCCGCCCTTCCCCAACCAGCTTCCCCCGCGCCCGAAAAAGCGCAGGCCGCACAAGCGAGCGTTGCCATCGGCGCGGACCACGGCGGCTTTGAGATGAAAGAAGCCCTCAAGACCTACCTGGCCGAGCTGGGATACCTTCCCATCGACTGCGGCGCCTTCAACAAGGACGCCGTGGACTATCCGGATTTGGCCCTGGCCGTCGCCCAACAGGTGCGCGAGGGCAAAGCCTGGCGCGGGATCATGATCGACGGAGCCGGGATTGGCTCGTGCATGACGGCCAACAAGGTGCCCGGCATCCGCGCCGCCATGTGTTACGATTACGCGAGCGCCGCGAACAGCCGCGAGCATAACGACGCTAACCTGCTCACCCTGGGCGCCGGCTTGATCGGGCTGAACCAGGCCCGCCTCATCGTCAAGACCTGGCTCTCCACCGAATTCGGCGGCGGGCGGCACGCCAAGCGCGTCGACAAGATCATGGCAGTGGAAAAACAATTCTTGAAAAGTGGAAATTGACGTATGTCCCCCGATCCAAAAACCGTTGAAAACATCGTGGAAGTGATCACGCGCGAGGTGCTCCTGGCCCTGGCCGAGCAGGAACAGCGCAAAACCAACCCTTCCGGCAGCTTCTGCACGCAGGAATGCGCGGAAGGCTTATGTGTCAATACCTGTTTCGACCGCGTCGGCCATGTGGTCAGTGCAGGCGCAGAGCGGGTCAGCTCCACCCTGGGCATGATCCCCAAAGACGCCAACCTGGCCAAAATGATCGACCACACCCTGCTCAAGCCGGACGCCACGGTGGAGCAGGTCACCCGCCTGTGCGACGAGGCCCGCCAGTACCATTTCGCCTCGGTATGTGTCAACCCCGCCAACGTCAAGCTGTGCGCCGACCTGCTGCGCGGCACAGACGTCAAGGTCTGCTCGGTGGTGGGCTTTCCCCTGGGCGCCACCCTGCCCGACATCAAGGTGCTCGAGACGCAGGTGGCCATCCAGCTCGGCGCTACCGAGATCGACATGGTCATCAACATCGGCGCGCTGAAGAGCCGCAACGTGGACCTGGTGGCGCGCGATATCCGCGGGGTGGTGCAGACGGCGCACACCGCCGGAGCGCTGGTCAAGGTCATCATCGAGGCCGCCCTGCTGAACGACGAAGAGAAGGTCATCGCCTGTCTGCTTTCGAAAGAAGCCGGCGCGGATTTCGTCAAGACCTCGACCGGCTTTTCCAGCGGCGGCGCCACGGTGGCCGATGTGGCCCTCATGCGCCGGGTGGTGGGCCCCACCATGGGCGTCAAAGCTGCGGGCGGCATCCACTCCCGCGAAGACGCCGAGAGCATGATCCGCGCCGGAGCGACGCGCATCGGCGCCAGCGCGGGCATCAAGATCGTCCAGGGCGGCGGGACGGCTCCGGCAACAGCGGCCCCCACGCCAGCCAAAAGTTACTGACCCCCAGCGGAGGCTCTCCCATGTTCATCGCCCGTGTCATCGGTACGACGGTCTCTACGATCAAAGACGAAAAATTAACGGGGCGCAAGCTGCTCATCGTGCGCCAGACGGACGAGCGCGGCGATCCCGTGGGCAAGCCCTTCGTGGCGGTGGATACGGTGGACGCCGGAGCGGGAGACCTGGTGCTGACCGCCGCCGGGTCGAGCGCCCGCCAGACGACCCAGACCAAGGATACGCCGGTGGACGCGGTCATCATGGCCATTATCGATTCGCTGGAAGTCGACGGCGAAATGGTGTTTAGAAAATCCTAACTTCTCAAGCCTTGCGATTGCGAAGCATCCCTTCAGGGAAAGTTTCAGCCTCGCAAGGCTCACCCCAGGACAAGCGATGGCCCTCGATAAAGATCTCCTCTCCATCCAGGAAGCCCGCGATCCTGGCCGAGGCGGCCTATGCGGCCCAGAAATTGGGGCAAAGCCAGCCAGGAGAGGTGGATCGCGCCTGCGAGGCCATGGCCGAAGCCGCCTATCAAGCCGCCGAGCGCCTGGGGCGCATGGCCTGCGAGGAAACCGGCTATGGCGTCCCAGCCCACAAGAAGCTGAAGAACGAATTCGGCTCGCAGCCACGTGTGGGAGAGCATCCAGGACATCAAAACCGTGGGCGTGATCGGCCATGACGCCCAGAAAGATCTACCAGATCGCCTGGCCCGTGGGCGTGGTGGCGGCCCTCATTCCCAGCACCAACCCCACTTCGACGGTCATGTTCAAGATTCTCATCGCGGTCAAAGCGCGCGACGCCATCGTGGTGGCCCCCCACCCCTCCGCCGTGCGCTGCTGCTACGAGACCGCCCAGCTCATGGCGCAGGCTGCCGAGCAAGCCGGCGCTCCGAAGGGCCTGTGAGCTGCATCCAGAACGTCAGCCTGGCCGGCACGCAGGAGCTGATGCGCCACAAGCACACTGGCTCTCATCCTGGCTACCGGCGGCTGGCCATGGTACAGGCCGCCCATTCGGTGGGCAAGCCGGCCTACGGCGTGGGCCCCGGCAACGTGCCCGTCTACGTGGACCGCAGCGCCGACGTGGAAAAAGCCGCCCGCTACATCGTGAGCCAGCAAGGCTTTCGACTATTCCACCATCTGCGCCACAGAACAGGCCGTGGTCGCCGACCGCCCCATCGCCGCGCGCCTGAAAGAGCTCATGCAGCGCGAAGGGGCTTATTTCATGGACGAGATCTCAGGCGGACGCGCTGCGCAAGCTGCTCTTCACACCCGAAGGAGCCATCAACCCGGCCTCGGTGGGCAAATCGCCGCAGGTGCTGGCGGGCATGGCCGGCATCCAGGTTCCCGGGGAGCGCCCGCATCCTGGTGGCGCCCGCTCACCCAGGTGGGCCGGGGCGAGCCGCTCTCACGCGAGAAGCTCACCACCGTGCTGGGCTGGTACGAAGCCGACGGCTGGGAGGCCGGCTGCGAGCGCTGCATCGAGCTGATCCAGTTCGGCGGACGCGGCCACAGCCTGGTCATCCACGCCACCGACGAAAAGGTCATCATGGCCTTTGGCCTGGAAAAGCCTGTCTTTCGCATCGCCGTCAATACCATGGGCACCCTGGGCAGCCATCGGCCTGACCACCGGCGTCATGCCTTCCCTGACCCTCGGGTTCCGGGCGGCATCGGCGGCGCGATCACCGGCGACAACATCACCGTATATCACCTGTTCAACGTCAAGCGCCTGGCGTACGAGCTCACGCCCCCGCCGGAGGCGGCCTTCTCCAGGAACAGGCGCCGGCCGGCCCCTCTCCCCAGGAGATCGAAGGGATGGTGCGCCAGGTGGTGAATGAGATCTTGAGCTGCAATGAGAGATGCTAATCGACCTCTAAAACCGAAAGGAATACAAACATGGCTTAAGATCCTGCCCTGATCGCTTTAGGAATGGTTGAGACCCGCGGACTGGTGGGCGCCATCGAGGCCGCCGACGCCATGGTCAAGGCCGCCAACGTGGTGCTGATCGGCTCCGAGTACGTGGGCGGCGGGTACGTGACCGTGATGGTGCGCGGCGACGTCGGCGCAGTCAAGGCGGCCACGGATGCGGGCGCTGCCGCTGCCAAGCGCGTCGGCGAGCTGGTCTCGGTGCACGTCATTCCACGCCCCCACGCGGATGTCGAGATGATCCTGCCCCAGAACACCAAGGGTAGCTTCGGCGGCCGTGCATCCGAGTCCAAGAAGTAGCCTTGAGCGGAACAGGCTTACCAGCCGCAGCCGCTTCCGGGATCGAAGCCTACCTCACTCACGCTGAAAGCGTCATCCTGCCCGCGCTAGACGACGGCGCGCCGGATGGCAGCTCACCCCCGTTAGCCGCGCCTCCCGAAGGCCGGCTGCTGGTGGGCGTCGACCTGGGCACCGCTTATGTGGTGCTGGTCGTGCTGGACGAAAACGGCCGGCCCCTGGCAGGCGAGTACCAGTTCGCCCAGGTGGTGCGCGACGGGCTGGTCGTGGATTTCATCGGGGCCATCGACCTGCTGCGCGGCATGAAGCAGCGCGTGGAGCGCCGCCTGGGGCGCGAACTGGCCCAGGCCGCCAGCGCATTTCCCCCGGGGGTGCCGCGCGCCGAAGTGCGCGCCACGGCCAACGTGGTGGAGGCCGCCGGGATGCGCTGCACCGGCCTGATCGACGAGCCCAGCGCCGCCAATCACGTGCTCGGCCTGCGCACGGCGCCATCGTGGACGTGGGCGGCGGGACGACCGGGATCGCCGTGGTCAAGGCGGCCAGGTAGTCTACACCGCTGACGAGCCTACCGGTGGGACGCACTTTTCCCTGGTGATCGCCGGCGCGCTGGATATCCCCTTCGAGGAGGCCGAAGCGCTGAAGAAGAAGCCTTCCGAACAGGCGCGCCTCTTCCCCGTGGTGCGGCCGGTGATGGAGAAAGTAGCCAGCATCGTCGCCCGCCACGTTGCCGGTCAAGCTGTGGACAACCTGGTGCTGGTGGGCGGCTCAGCGGCTTTCCCCGGCATGGCCGCGGTGGTGCAAGAATATACCGGCCTGCCGACTCGCGTGCCAGAGCGTCCACTATTCGTCACCCCCCTGGGCATCGCCCTGCACGCCGCCCTGGCGTAAATCCTTGAGGAGATCTTATGGCCGAAACTTTTTCCTTGCGTTGTTATGCTTTCCTGGACCGTATGCAGGCCCAGTACGCCGCTTTCGTGGGCACCATCACGCAGGGCGACCTGCCCGTCGAGGGTATGGCGTCTCTCTACGTGGAGATGTCCCCCGGCAATGAAGTCTTCCGCATGGTAGACATCGCCGTGAAAGCCACGGAGGCCAAGCCGGGCGCGCAGATCGTCGAGCGCGAGTTTGGCATGTTCGAGGTGCACTCCCTCAACCAGGCGGCGGTCATCGAGGCCGGCAACGTGGTGCTCGACCGCCTGGGGCTGAAAGTGCAAGACCGCATCCGCCCGCAAATCGCTTCCATCCAGGTCATCACCCGCGTGGATCCTTACCAGGCGCAGCTTCTCAACCGCTTCCGGCGCGGCAGCATGTTGGTGCCCGGCGAGACGCTCCTGGTGCTGGAAGTGGCCCCGGCAGCCTACATCAACTACGCCTGCAACGAGGCCGAGAAGAAGGCCAGCATCAAGATCGTGCACGTCTCTTCCGTGGGGCGCTACGGGCGCATGTGGCTCTCCGGCAGCGAGGCCGAGATCATCACCGCGCGCGACGCCGCCGTGCGCGCCCTGGAAAGTCTGGATGGCATCGAAGGATAGACAAGGAGAGGCATTTCGCCTTGGGGAGCAGCCTATGCCGAAGAAGTTTTTTACCGAACGGGACATCGAGGACTTGTTCAGCCGGGGAGTCTCCACCCTGGAGATCGACGATAACACCGTGCTGACCGAGCTGGCTTACGAACGCGCCGGACGCCTGGGCCTGCACCTGGTGCAGGCGCACGAGAATCCTCCCAGCGCGCCGGTGCGCCCTTACATCGCGCAGACACCGGTCGCGACGCCGGCCCCGGCGCCCTCCACGCCGGCTCAGGCAGCCGCCAAGGACGAAGGCGACCTGCGCAAGCGCGTGCGCGAGGCCGCCGTCGCCCGCCTGGGCGGGCAGGTGGACCCGGCTCTGCTAGACAGCATCATCACGCGCGTGCTGAATAGCGTGGGGATCAAATAGCCCAT
This sequence comes from uncultured Chloroflexia bacterium, assembly GCA_963702935.1. Taxonomy (GTDB): domain Bacteria; phylum Chloroflexota; class Anaerolineae; order Anaerolineales; family Anaerolineaceae; genus DAOTWA01. The sequence goes on along the minus strand of OY969772.1, from coordinate 2,570,070 downwards.
GCTCTTCGGACGCGTCCACGGCACTGCGGTTTGCACCCTGAAGTACCCCGGCCTGGAGGGCCTCAAGCTGCTGGTGGTCCAGCCGCTGGATAAGCATCTGCGCCCGCTGGGGTCGCTCCAGGTGGCAGCCGACGTGGTGCAGGCCGGCCCCGGCGACCTGTGCGTCATGGTGCGCTCGCGCGAGGCCTCGCTGGCCCTGCCGGATGTCAAGTTCGTGCCGGTCGACCTGGCCCTGGTGGGCGTCGTGGACGATCTGGAAGTGCGCCCCGACGGCGAGTTCGACTTCACCCTCAAGCCGGGCTGGACGCAATATACGTGAGGAAGCGCTTATGATGATCGGCAAGGTCGTGGGCACGGTCGTCACCACCCTCAGCCACCCGCACTACAAGAACCGCCGGCTGCTGGTGGTGCAGCCGTTGACGCTGCCGGGCGACGAGCCCACGGAGGATTTCATCGCCCTGGACAACACCCACGCCGGCATCGGCGATACCGTGCTGGTCAACCGCGAGGGCAACGGCGCGCGCCAGGCGCTCAAGAACCCGGACGCCTGCGTCATCTCCGTCATCGTGGGGATTGTGGACTCGATTTACATCTCCGAATTAAAGTAGGGCGGCTTTCTCAAGCCGCCGTTTTGCCAGACCCTAAAGATAGGAATGATTATGCCGGGTTTCGAGGCCATTGGACGCTGGCTGGTGATCGGCGGGATCGCGCTGGTCGTCCTGGGAGGCATCCTCTGGCTGCTGGGACGGCTGGGCCTGAATCACCTGCCCGGCACGATCCGCATCGACTTTGCCGGCATGACCTGCTTTTTCCCGCTGCTGGCCTCCATCGTGGTCAGCGTGGTGCTGACCTTGCTGCTCAACCTGCTGGCGCGCCTGCTGAAATGATCCCCTAACCAGACTTCAAATCTTCCCCGTGATCTTCGTCGGCCTCCTCGCCCTCCGGAGCGGCTCTGGCAACGCGACCGCGCACGATCACCTGGGATATCAACAGGGTGTTGGGCACGATCACCTGTTTGCCATCCTCCGTCCGTAAGGTGGTGGTGCGCATATCGACGATCTCGACCTGCCCGGTAAAGCCGGAGACGGTGACCTCGTCCCCCACGCCGAACGGGCGTTCCAGCAGGATGTAGACCCCCGCCACCAGGTTCTTGAACAGGTCCTGCGACGAGAGGCTGAGCGCCAGACCCAGGGAACCCAGGATGGTCGCCAGGGTGGCCGCGTTCACGTTGAAGGCGGCCAGCACCCACAGGATGGCGACTACCAACACCGCGATGTAAGTGAGGCGGGATACGAAGATTTGAATCTCGCGGTGTACCCGGCTGAGGGCGCGAAAGACCAGCTTTTGCAGCAGCCAGGCCAGCACGAAGCCGGCGGCCAGGATCAAAGCAGAATTGAGGAAACGGGAAAGGATTTGCCTGGGCTGAACGCTAAAGAGGGCCGCCAACGGCACCGGTGTGGCGGTAGGGGCAGGAGCAGGGCTCGGCAGCCCGGTGGCCGTTGGGGCCGGCGTTCCCGCCGGCTGGGGAGCGGCAACTGCGTAGAAACCAGACGCGGTGACATAGGTCAGGCACAGAAAACTGGCAAAGATCGTCAGGCACAATGAAACCAGGGCTTTTCGATTCCTCATCCTCCAACCTCTTCACGCCGCTCAAGCCATTCAAGCCGGGTGATTTCCCTCATGCGGCGCAGATGTGCTTAACATAGCGGAAAAATGGCGAAAAAGCAAGCCCGTGACTGAGGCGGGATGTGAATCCCGCCCTACCTTTGTTACGACAATCGTAGGGCGGCTTTCCAAAGTCGCCGCACGGGCTACAAGTGGCGGGATGTGAATCCCGCCCTACCTTTGTTACGACAATCGTAGGGCGGCTTTCCAAAGTCGCCGCACGGGCTACAAGTGGCGGGATGTGAATCCCGCCCTACCTTTGTTACGACAATCGTAGGGCGGCTTTCCAAAGCCGCCGCATGGGCTACAAGTGGCGGGATGTGAATCCCGCGCCTCGCCTTTGTTACGACAATCGTAGGGCGGCTTTCCAAAGCCGCCGCATGGGCTACAAGTGGCGGGATGTGAATCCCGCGCCTCGCCTTTGTTACGACAATCGTAGGGCGGCTTTCCAAAGCCGCCGCACGGGTTGGTTATACCGCCAATCGGCGAAAAGGGAATCCCGCCTTAAGAATATGGGCCTACGCTCACCAGGCCGGCCTGCTGGAAGACCCCCTTCAAAACCTGGCGGGCGCGGGCCAGGCGCTCGCGGACGACGGCCGCCGGCCTCCCCAGCACTTCCCCGGCCTCGGCGTAATCCATCCCCATCACGTCCACCAGCACGACGACCAGGCGCAGCTCCCCCGGCAGAGAAGCCAACCCGGCTTGCAGCCGATCCTCCCCCCCGGGCTTCAGCGCCCCCCCCGCGCGCATAGACGCCCGGCAGGCGCGCGCCGCGCGCCGCAGCAGCCAGGCGTGCAGAGAGCCGGCCCGGAACTCGCGCAGATCGCCATAAGCCAGGCGGAAAGCCGTCTCGGCTGCCAGGCCGGCCTGCCTTTCGTCCCCCAGCAGGTAATACGCCAGGGTATACACCGCGTCCTGGTAGTCCAGGACCAGGGCATTGAAAGCCTCCAGGTCACCCTGCTTTGCTCTTTGCACCAGCTCGCGCTCGTCCATTATCGCTGCACCTCGACCTGACTCCAACGCCGGCCCGGGATTCATCCGGGAAAATGGAGGCATAGGATTCTCATGCTTGTTATCAAGGCGCCACCACCGGCTTGATCTCCTGCCAGGTGACGCCGGCGTTGCTGGTGCGCACCAGGGCCAACGCCTCGCCGGCCTCGGCCACCACCCAGCCGTTCTGCTCGTCGATGAAATCGAGCTGCCCCTGCCACCCCAGGGCCTGCACGGGCGACCAGCTCGCGCCGCCGTCCTGGGTCACGTATAAATGGCCCTCGGCGTTGGAATCGGCCCCCACCGCCCCTAACAGCCAGCCGGCCTGGGGACTGATGAATTCCAGATCGCCGTAAGGGAGGGGCAGAACGTGGGGAGTCCAGGTCTTTCCGCCGTCAGCGGTCGTGTATAACCAGCGCCGGTTCTGTCCATCCGTCATAAAAGTACATTTGACCGCCAGGTACCCATCCAGCGCCGGCGTCATCACCGGCGCGGTCGCGCCGCACACGTCCTGCTCGTTTTGGTACAGGTCCGGATAGGTGGAAGGAGCGGGTAAGCTTTCCTGTTCCCAGGTGGCGCCGCCGTCGTTCGTGCGGTAGAGATACAGGCCCGCCATGACCCCTCCGCAGTCCCCGGCCACCCAGCCGTTATCCGCGTCGATAAAGGCCGCGCCGTTCTTGTAACAGCCCATGGGCAGGTTGTTCTTTTCAGGGTCTACCACGCGCTTCCAGCTCTTGCCGCCGTCGCGGGTGGTGAAGAGGGCTACGTAATCGTGGCTCATGCCCACTCCCAGGTGCACCATCAACCAGCCCACATTGGCATCCGCGAAGCCCAGGCCGGTGGGCATGTAATAATCCTGCTGGACGTTGGCCAGATCCAGCGTCTGGCTGGGAGTCCAATTCTGCCCACCGTCCGTGGTAAACCATACCTGGGCCGGCTGCGGATGCGGCGAGGGCGTACGGTTGTACACGGCGATCCAGGCGTGGCTGGCGTCCAGGAAGAAAGCCGCGGCGGCCTTGTCGCTATTGTCCGAGGCGCTGAAAGCGCCGGACGGAGAAACATCTCGCCAGGTATTGCCGCCGTCCGTGGTGCGCAGGATGTGGTCGTTCGGGTCGGTGCTCCCCCGCCCCACGGCCCAGCCCAGGGCCGCGTCCAGCATGTGGATCGAGGTCACTTTCAGCGCTTCGCCGGGCTTCAGGTGCAGGCCGGTAGGAACGGTGGCCGTAACCACCAGGGGAGTGGGGCTGGCCGAGGGAGGCGTAGCCGTGACCACCCGCGAGGTAGGCTGCGGCTGCGTTTGATCGATTCCAGGCTGAATTTGCACGTTCAACGTGCCGCAGGCGGCCAACAGCACCAACATCAGGACGGGCGCAGCCCGCAAAGAAAAGGAAAGTTTATTCAATGAGACCACCTTCACACAGGTAAAATGAAATTACCAAACGACTCCAAAAGGCGCGCGCCCTTCGGCGACCTTGTTTAGTATATCCCCCCGATGTTACGGCGCCGTCACGAGGTTGTTACGATCCTGTAACACGCCCTATCTCGTAAATGGCAGGCGCACGCTGAAGACCGTTCCGCCGGGCTTGGTGGTGCGGCTGCGCACCGCCACCGTCCCGCCGTGGCGAGAGACGATGCGCAGCACCAGGGCCAGCCCCAAACCGCTGCCTTCGTAGCTGCGCGCATTCGCCCCACGATAAAGCTCCTCGAAGATCTTCGGCAGGTCTTCTTCCGAGATGCCCGAGCCGGTGTCGGCGACCTCCACCAGCAAAGCGCGCCCGTCTTCCAGGGCGCGGATCTCGATGGTATCTTCGCTCCCGGTGAACTTGAGCGCGTTGTCCACCAGGTTATAGAAGGCCAGGCCGAGCAGATCGCGGTCGCCGCTGACGGACGGCAGCGGCCAGGGCACCTGCGAAACCACCAGGCGCACCTGGCGCCCGGCGCAATCCGGGCGAGATTGGGTGGTCTCGACCACCTCTTGCAGCAGGTCCGCCACGTCCACGGGCAGCTCTTCGAGGGGGCGCTCTTCCAGCTCAGAGAGCTTGCGCAGGTCGCCGACCAGGCGGCTGAGCCGCCCCACCTGGTGCTCGGCATCCTGGACGATGCGCACCTGGCCCTCCTGGTGGGTGATGTCGGTCAGGTTGGCCAGGGCGGCGCGCAGCGCCGTGAGCGGGTTCTTCAGCTCGTGATCCAGGCGGCGCATGAAGCGGCGGTGCGCCTCGTCCTGCTCCTGGCTGAAGCTCTCCAGCGACCGCTGGCAACGCCGCTCGTTCATCTCCTGGGCCAGCACGTACACCAGCAGGAACAGGCTGGCGAGTCCGCCCAGCAGCATCAAGGCCGTGCCCACGTCCGCGCGGGCGAGCAGCAAGGGCAGCGGCCCCAGCTCGACTTGCAGCAATATTCCCACGGCCAGACACAGGGCCACGGGCAGACAAGCCAGCAACAGGCTGCGAGTCAGGCGGTTCATGGCGCGGGAGCGACCTCCCCGATGAAACGGTAGCCCTCACTCGGCAGGGTCTCGATGAATTGGGGTTGGGCCGGGTCGTCGCCCAGGGCGCGGCGCAGCTCGGCCATGCGCGTGTCTACCGTGCGCGTGCCGGCCGGGTAATTCCAGCCCCACACGGCGTCCAGCAGCCGCTCGCGGGTGAGCAGCTCGTCGGGGTGGGTCATCAGGTATTCGAGCAGGGCGAAGGCCTTGGGCGTCAGCTCCAGGGGCCGCCCGTTCAAGACGGCCCGCCGCGCGCGCCGGTCGAGGCGTAGCCCACCGGCGGCCAGTTGCCAGGCGCTGGCCAGGGGCGGCTGCCCCGGCGAAGCGCGCCGCAACACCGAGTGGATGCGCGCCACCAGCTCGTGCGGATCGAAGGGCTTGTTCAGGTAATCGTCGGCGCCCTCTTCGAGCGCCAGGGCGCGCTCGGCCGATTCGCCCACCTGGGTGAGCAAGATCACGGGCGTCCAGTTGCCCTCCCGGCGCAAGCGGCGCAGCACCTCGCGCCCGTCCAGGCCGGGCATGAGCACGTCCAGGATGATCAGGTCCGGCGAAAACTCGCCCGTCTTTTGAAAAGCCGCCTGTCCATCCCCCACCACGGCCACCACAAAACCGGCCCGCTCCAGGAAGGGAGCCAGGTTGGCGGTAATGGCCGTCTCGTCGTCGGCCAGCAGGATTTTCGGGGGAACTGCATTCACGGCAGAACGCTCCACTTCGCAGGTTAAGAGGCGGCCGGGGGTTATTCCCCCGTCTCGTAGACTTCGCTCAGCTCGGTCTGCGCCTGAGGGGCAATCAGGCGCACGTAAGCCTCGATGTCTCCCAGGTGGCGGGACACGGCCTGCGCGCCGACCCCTGGCGGGGCGTAGACCGTGAAAAGCGCGCGCTGCGTCTCCGGGAGGATGGGCGTGCGCTGGTCTGGGCCGTAGATCACGCTGGAGAGGATGCCTTCCTCGTCGGCGATGAACATATCTCCCGGCTTCAATTCCTGCTCCTGGCCGCCGAGAAGCGTGTAGCGCTGGCTGCCGTCGGCCACGTCCAATTGCAGCGGAGGGCGAACCCTCTCCAGGTCGTGGCCGGCGGTCAGGAGCCCGTTCTTCAGCTCGGCCATGAACATGCACTCGACCAGGGCCGCCACGCCCGGGAAGGATTTCCCTTTGAAAGCCAGCGACTTGAGCTGGAGCTGGACGTGGTAGGTCTTCTTGAAGCGCTTGTAATAAGCTGCGTAGGCCGGGAAAGGCGCCAGCGCGGAGAGCCGGGCGCGATCCCAGCCGGCGAAGCGGGAACGCAGTTCCTGCTCCAGCTCGTGCTTCTGCTCTTCGAGTGCGGAGTCAGATGCGGGGTTGGCCACCGCGCGCATGGCCAGGAAGCCGGCGGCTGCGCCGGGGTAAGCGACTCTCCACGCTTGTGAAACGCGCACAGGGATCAAGGTTTTTTCCTCCGGATGGATAAGGCATCACTCAATCACGGCTATTTTACATCCAAATGCGGCCCCGCGAGAATCCATCTATAAAAATAGTCGAGCAACTGTCCTCGCGGACGGGGTTAAGTACTATGTATAATGAATCTCGATTTGCCGCAATGGCTCCCTGATAGGGGTGGACGGGCGGTGACAATTTATCAACTGGCGCTTGGGAGGTAGGTTATGCTCAATATCGAGAGAGTTGATCTCTCCAATCGATCTCAGGTCAATCGCTTCATCCAGATTCCATTTCGTCTTTATAAGGGCTGCCCTCAATGGGTGCCCCCCTTCTATTCGGACATGAAGGCCATGCTCAACCCCCAGAAGCACCCCTTCTACGAGCACTCCCAGGCAGAGTATTTCATCGCCGTGCGCGACGGCAAAGACGTGGGGCGCATTGGCGTGTTGCACAACCACCATTTCATCGAATACCACGCCAAACAACAGGCTCATTTTGCACTGTTCGAATGCGAAAACGACCCCGAGGCGGCAGGGGCCCTTTTCCAGCGCGCCTTCGAGTGGGCCCAACCGCGCGGCCTGACCCACATCGTCGGCCCGCGCGGCCTGAGCTCCTTTGACGGATACGGCATCCTCATCGAGGGCTTCGACCGGCGCGCCACGATGACCATGGTGCCCTACAACCTGCCCTATTATCAACAGCTCGTGGAAGCGCAGGGCTTTCAGAAAGAGGTCGATTTCGTCTCCTTCTACATGAGCGCGGAGAACCTGACCATTCCGGAAGAGGTGCGCACCATCGCCCGCAAAGTGGTCGAGCAAGGCAAGTTCGAGGTGCACAAATTCAAGAACAAGAAAGAGCTGGTGGCCTGGGCCCCTCGCATTGGAGAAGCTTACAACGGCTCCTTCGTGGAAAATTGGGAATATTACCCCTTGAGCCAACGCGAGGTGGATTTCCTGCTGGATCAGGTTTTGATCATCGGCGATCCACGCCTCATCAAGATCGTCACGCGCAAGGATAAAGTGGTGGGCTTTGGCCTGGCGTTCGCCGACATTTCGGCGGCCCTGCAGCGCGCCCACGGCCACCTCAACCCGATCAGCATCGCCGATCTCCTCCTGGAGCTGCGCCGCACGCAATGGGTCACAACCAACGGGGGCGGGATTTTGCCCGACTACCAGGGACGCGGGGGCAACGCTTTGATGTACGCCGAGCTGGAAAATATCATGCACGACTTCCAGTTCAAGCACATCGATATCCCCCAAAATGCCGATACCGCCATGCAGATGCGCCGCGACATCCTGCGTTTTGGAGCCAAGCCCTATAAAAACCACCGAGTTTACACGCGTTCGCTCTAAAGGATTTTGAATTTCAGCCCTCCATTGTATGCTATAATGGCTTAATCTAACCCTGGGGTGGTGAAAACGGAGGTGGGGCAAAGTACTGCGCGGCCTGTCCTGCGCCAGTATCTGACCGTCCGTCACCAGCCAATCAAAAAGCCCAAATTGGAGGAGGAAATGAAACGCACATCTTTTACCATCCTGAGTATTCTGATTCTGGCCGCAGTCCTGCTGAGCGCCTGCGGTGGCGCCGCTCCAACCGAGCCCACTGCTGCTCCGGCCCAGCCAACCGCCCAGGCTCAGGCCCCAACGCCCACCAAAATCCGCGTAGCCACGGATGCCACCTGGCCGCCCTTCGAGACGGTTGACGAGCAAACCAAAGACATTGTCGGCCTGGACATCGATCTGTTCAAGGCCATCGCTCAGAAGGCCAACCTGGAGATCGAGTTCATCAACGTGGGCTTCGATCCACTCCTGGCCGGCATGGCCCAATGCCAGTACGACGCTGCTATCTCGGCCATCACCATCACCGACGAGCGCAAGCAATCCATGCTCTTCTCTGACCCCTATTTTGAGGCCGGGCAGATCGTCACCGTCAAAAAGGACAACACCGACATCACCGGCGTCGAGAGCCTGAGCGGGAAGAAAGTGGGAGCGCAGATCGGCACCACCGGCGCGATCGAAGTGGGCAAGATCCAGGACGCCACCTTGCGCACCTACGACAGCGTAGACCTGGCTTATCAGGACCTGATCAACGGCCAGATAGACGCCGTGGTGGCCGACAATCCCCTGGCCCTGGGCTTTGTCGCCAAGAACCCCGATAAATTGAAGAATGTTGGCAAGGTATTCACCAACGAATCCTACGGCATTGCCATCTGCAATAAGGACCAGGATTTGCAGGCCAAGATCAACGCGGGTCTGGCGGCCGTCAAGGCGGAAGGGCTGATCGACCAGCTCACCACCAAGTGGCTGTCGGCTCAGTAAATCGATATCGAAAACCTTGCGAAGGTTGTGAAACCTTCGCAAGGTTCCTTAACAAAAGAGGCTGTGGGCGCTCCCGTTTGCACCCACAGCCTTTGGCTTATTGCTATGGGGCTTCCCCTTTGACCCATAACAATCTCAATTATCTGGCGTGTAACTTTCTAACCTGTTTATACAACATTTCCACCGGGAAGTTAATAGACATCCTCAAGCCGCGCATAGGCATTTGTACTGATTCGCAATTTGGGCGTTCTGGAAGGTAGCTTTTCTAACCACGCTGCTATACAATAATCACATGCCGCAAAAGATCCGCGTTTCTATCCTCGACGACCATCAAAGCATCGTAGACGGTTACCTCTACCGCTTGAGCAGCATGCCAGAGATCCAGATCGGCGGCGTGGGCACTTATGGGGACGAGCTGGAGGCCATGCTGGAAAGTTACCCCACCGACGTTCTCATTCTGGACGTGAACGTTCCCACTTCCCCCAGCAACCTCAACCCTTACCCCCTCCTTTACCTGATCCCCAAGCTGCTCCAGGCCTACCCGGCCCTATCCATCCTGGTGATTTCCATGCACAACCAGTACACGCTGGTCAAATCCGTGATGGAAGCGGGCGTCAGCGGCTACATCCTCAAGGACGACCAGGCTTCCATCCGCCAGTTGGGCTCCATCATCCTTTCTATCGCCGGCGGCGGCATCTATCTGAGCCAGGTGGTGCATCAAAAGCTGCTCAAACGCCAATCCGGCGTGCTCGGCCCGCTGCTGACTTCGCGGCAATTGGAAGTGCTGTCCCTGTGCGCGGCCTACCCCGACATGACCACCGCCGAGCTGGCCGAGAAGCTGAGTGTGGCCAACTCCACCTTGCGCAACTTGCTTTCCAGTACCTATTTGCGCTTGAACGTGCGCAACCGCAGCGCCGCCATCACCAAAGCGCGCACGCTGGGATTGTTGATCTCCTCCTCTTTACCGCCCATCAAAACTGAAAATTAACTGGCCACCTGACAGTTAGAGCCTATCCTAAAAATCGTTGACATGTCGTTGCGAGGAGCGTTTTGTGCGACGAAGCAATCCCAGTGCCGGCGTTGAGATTGCTTCGCCCCGGCGCTCTGCGTGCCCGTAGGGCAAAGAACACCGGGGCTCGCAATGACACAGTAGGTTAGGCCTTATAGAAGGGAACGCGGACGGGCGCTGACCCTGGCACCGCCTGCCAGGGCAGGTGAAACGCGGAAAAGAAGAAAAGGTAGAAAAGTTATTCGTATTTGAGCGCGGTCACCGGCACCAGCGTGGCGGCGCGCAAGGCCGGGTACAGGCCGGAGATCATGCCCACCAGCGTGGCGAAGATCATGGCGAAGCCGATCAGCCACATCGGGGTCACGATTGCCTGGGTAGGCGGTGCGCCGCCGCTCTGGGCCGCTTGCTGTGTCAGGTAGGACAGGGCCAGCACGTTGAGCACCTTTCCGCCGCCCCAGCCCACCAGAATGCCGCCCAGCCCGCCCAGGAATCCGATGCCGGCGGCCTCACCCAGGAACACGCTCAACACGTCCCGGTTGGTCGCCCCAATGGCCTTCATCAGGCCGATCTCGCGCGTACGCTCCAGGATGGCCATGGCCATGGTGTTGGCGATGCCGATGGCCGCCACCAGCAGAGCCACCGCCCCTACCCCGCCGAAGATCACCTGGAGGATCAGGAAGAAGCTGTTGATGCCCTGCACGAAGGATTGAGGCGTATTGGCCTGGTACCCCAGCGTGTTGATCTGATCGGCGATGTCGATCACCTGCGAGACGTCCTTGGCCTTCACGACCACCATAGAATAGCCGTCCTTGTTGCGGTTGACGCGCTTGCCCATAGACCACTCGTTGAAGCTGGTGACATCCTCCAGCGGCAGGTACACACTGTAGTCCGCCTCGCCGCGTGTTTCAGCGATTACGCCGGCAACGCGCAGTTGAACGGTCTTGGTGACCGGGGTGCCATCCTGGGTCCACTTCGTCAGCACCAGCTTGATCTGTTGATCCATTAAATCCGGGGGGGATGGCGGCGTCTGGCCGGGGCGCAGGCCCGGGTCGTTGAAGTTATTGGGCACCTGCATGCCGATGATGGCCGTGCCCTTCTCCAGCTTCAAGGTGCCGGATTGCGCGGTGAGGCCCAGGTCGGTGAGGTCGGAGACGCCGATCCCAATCAGGTTCCCGTAGCCTTGCAGCTTGCCGAACTGCATCATCCCCGATGTCTGCAAGTAATCCCGTGGGATGACCGCTTCGACCCCCGGGATGGCCGAGATGTCCTGGATCGCGTTGGGGGTCAGCATCTTTTGCTGCCCCATCGCCGCGACTTTTCCGCCGGGACTGACGGCCTGCACGGAAGAGCCGCCCCCTCCCTCCTGGATAAAGCCGGGATAGACCTGGATCTGCGTCAGGTCGCCGATGCCGCCCAGCCGGCTGGTGGCGCTCTGCTGCAAGCCGATCGCCAGCGAAACCAGCACCACCACGGCCGCCGTGCCGATCACCACACCGATGGCGGTCAGGGCTACCCGGCCTTTGCGGCGGCTCAGGTTCTCAAAAATCAGGAAGACCAGATCGATAAAACGCATAGAATCAACCGCCTTTGAGCGGAGGCGCGGACTGAAGCGGGCTGATGGGCACCGTCTCGCTGGGGATGGTCAACGGGCCGGACGGCTGGGACTTGCCGCTGTCCAGGCCGATCAACCCCTTGAAGAAGCGCAGCGCCTTCTGCAGGAAGGTTTCGGGCAGCTCCACCGGCTTATCCGAAAGGCCGCTTCCGTCCGGCCCCAGGCCAGGCTCCATAGGCGGAGCTTCCTGCACCACCACGTTCAAGGTCTGGGTGATCTCCTGCGGCTGGTTGAAATCATCCGTGTAAGTCACCGTGATCTTGATGTCCAGCGGCCCGGACTGGGAAGGGATAATGGTCGTATCCAGCGGGAAGTACCCGCCGGGATCCAGCGGCCCCACCAGGGTGGTATCGTTGCTGAGCTCCGCTCCTTCGACGCTGACCTTCATGCTGCCCAGGATCACGCTGCTGCGTCCCAGGTTGACGATCTGGAGGGGGAGCTGGCCGGGCTGTCCCATGAACAAGGTGTCCGGCTGGCGATAGAAGTTGATCTCCACTACCGGCAGCTTGTAGACCAGCAGGGTGATGACTTGCTCGTCCACGTAACGCTCGCCTTTTTCGTCCGAATAGACCACCGAAAACTTGACCGAATAGGCGCCGGGATCGGTGCTGGTGTTGACGATCAGCTTTTGGGTGGAGCTGGTGGCCGTGCCGCTGGCCAGGTCGCCCAGGTAGACGATGTTGGAAGATCCCAGGGGAGCGAAATGGGTGAATTCACCGGACGCTCCCGACACCCCCCCGCCCCCTGGCTGGGGAGTGCCCGAGGCGCCGGTATCGGCGGTCACGCCGCCGCCCAGCACCAGGATCACGTTATGGGCGTTGGTGGTGCCCAGGTTGCGCACCTCCAGGGTCAGGTTGAAGGGCGTGCCCGGTTGGAGTGTGTCTACGTCCGCGCTGTACGAGGCGATCACCAATTGCGGGCGTTGCTCCGTGACCGGGGTGGGCGTGCGCGTCGGCCCGCTATAGACGTAGGTGGGGGAAGCCACGTGGAATACCAGGGCAAAGCTGCCCGTGTAGGGCGTCCCATCGGTTTCGTCCGTGTAGGTGATTTCCAGGGCCAGGTTGGCTACCCCACCCGGCGGCAGCGCATCCCCGGCCAGCATGGCCTGGTCGATGCCCTTTTTCTCTCCCGGCGCAAGCCGGTCCACAGAAATGACCCCGCCCGTATCGCGCGGGATCAGGTCGCCGGGCGTAAAGGCAAGCACGATATTCACGGCGTTGTGCTGGCCGTTGTTCACCAGGTTGATGTGCAGGCTCAGGTTCGAGCCGGGCTGCAGCGGATCGGTATCCGTGGAATAGGAGCTGAGCAGCACCAGCGGTCGTGAAGCCGGCAGAGTTGGCTGGACTGTGGGCGTGTCCGTCGGTGGAGTGGCAGGGGTTGTTGCCGTGGCGGTAGGCGATGGAGCGGTCGTCGCCGTGGCGGTGGGGGGTGTGGCCTGCGTAGGAACGGGCGTGTCTGTCTCAGTTTCAGTCTCAGCGGGCGAAGTCTCTTGCAGAGACGCGGCGGCCTGAGCCGGCAAAAAGCTGGCCATCAGGGCGGCCAGGAGCAGCAAAGCAAGCAAAGAAGATTTTATCTGGGTCAGTTTCATAGGGTCGAATCTTTCCAATTTTCAGGATAAGCGGCTCAAGCGGACTGCTCGCCGGCGGGAAGCGCGACGGCAGCGTTATATTCGGCTTCGTCCACCACCTGCCCATCCAGCAAGCGCACCATATCGGTGGCGAAGTGCGCCATGCGCGGGTCGTGGGTCACCACGAACACCGTACGCCCGCTGCGGTGCAGCTCTGAAAGGAGCTGCATGATGCCGTAACCACTGCTCGTGTCCAGGTTGCCGGTCGGCTCGTCCGCCAGGATCAGCGCCGGATCGTTGACCAGCGCGCGGGCGATGGCCACCCGCTGCTGCTGGCCGCCGGATAGCTCGGTGGGCTTGTGGTCGGCGCGCTCCTTCAGCCCCACCTGCTCCAGGAGCCGGCGGGCGCGCTGCTTGCGCTCGCCGGCCGGGATGCCCGCGAAGCGCATGGGGAAGGAAATATTCTCCAGGGCCGACATGCTGGAGATCAGGTTGAAGGATTGAAAGATAAACCCGACCTCGCGGCGGCGGTACACGGCCAGGGCGTTCTCGTCCAGACCCTCCAGGGCCTTCCCGCCGACCACGATGGAGCCGGCCGTCAGCCGGTCGAGCCCGCCCAGCAGGTAGAGCAGCGTGCTCTTCCCCGAGCCGGAGGGGCCCATCACCACCGTGCAACTGCCCTGTTTGACGTCCAGGTCTACGCCGCGCAAGGCGTGCACGGTCACCCTGACCATCGAGTAGGACTTGCGTAGTCCCCGGATGCTAATGAACGGCTGTTCGGGCATGGCGTTTAGAAAAAGAAGAAGGGCTGCGCCGTGCCCAGGCCGCTCAATTGAGCGCTGATAAAGCCGGGCACCGCCTGCAAGCTCACCAGGAGGATCACCGCCACGGCCACGCTGGCAGCCGCTTTGCCCAGCTTCAGCCCGGACATGTGCTGCGCGCCGATCACCAGCAGCGCCGCCATCCACACCAGGTAGAGATCGATGTGCCCCAGCAGAGCGGCCAGATAGGCGACCAGGCCCGCTCCATCCGGCGCGAAGCCCGACAGGCCCGGATGGCTGATCAGGCTGTGGGTGGCCAACATGCCGACGGCCTGCACCAGCGAGCGCAGCGCGAAGGGCAGCATGGCCCAGGCGGACACGCTCATGGCCGTGGCGCTGCTGCTGCGGCTGCCCATGAGGGTGAGCAGCAAGTGCAGCAATCCCCCCAGCAACAGCCAGCTAATCCACACCCCCGCCAGCCCGCTAACCGCCGGGAACACGTAAACGAAGAGCGCCCCGGCCTGCGAGGTCTGGGCGGTCTGGAATTGTTGCTGCTGTTCCGGACTGAAGTACTGGTAGTTTTCGGGCAACTGGGTAGACGGCGTCAGGGCCGCCTGCGTGCGGATCGGCCCGCCGATCAGGACGGTGAGCAACACCAGCAGGCTAAGCGCCAGCAGCGGGGTCAGCCAGGTGCTGCGCGCCTGCGCAACGATCTCCTCCATAGTGCTGCGCGGCTTGACCAGCAGCGGCAAGAGAAAATTGAAATAGAAGCGGCGCTTCGGCTCAACAGGAGCTAACTCGTTTTCGATCATAAGTGTCCTTTTCCCCCAAGGGCAAGTCTCCCCCCTCAGGGATGTGCGAGTAGTGTATAGGCGTGCAGACACAACGCCATTTTGCGCGTAAATTACCGGTATTGAGTGTTGACGTTATTCGAATTGAAAAAGTTCCCGGGCCTTTGATACCCGCCGCATGGCCGCGGTCAGAGGCGGCTGCGCCTGTGCTGGCTGACGATGCCACCGCTGGCGCCGCGCGCCGACGCCTGCGCATGGATCTCGTCCAGGCTTACCTCACGAACGCCCGGTGTGACGATTGGAAGGAGCAACATCTGGGCGATGGCTTCTGCGGCGTGCAGAGTCAGAGGGGTGTCGAAGGGGTTGACCACCTTGATCAGGATCTCGCCCTGGTAGCCGGCGTCCACCACGCCCGCCCCCAGCAGATGGTCGTTGCGGCCCTTGGGCTTGAGCAACCCCACGTAGCCCTCTGGAATCTCCAGGGTGATGCCCGTGCGCACGATTCCCATGCTATGCGGCTCCAGGGTGGTCTCCGCCAGGGCGTACAGGTCCAGCCCGGCGTCTTCGGGATGCCGGCGAGTGGGGAGGAGCGCCTGCGGGTCGAGCCTGGCGACTTTTATCGGCTGCATAAGTTTGTCTCACCTCACGAAATCAATTGCCAGCTCGATTTTACCCGATTTGGGCCAGTTTGCGTAGCTGCTCCACGTGATCCAGCTCGTGCCACACGGCTCTGCGCAGGAGCTTGCGCGGGCTCCAGAATTCTCCCTCTTTTCCAAGCACCTGCCGGCTGCCCGCCAGCCCCGGCAGAGCCGCCAGCAAGTCCGCGCGCACCTGCGCCAGCCGCTCGAAGGCCTCCCCGGAAAGCTGCGCGCTCTCGCGGACGGGCTGCTCCAGGCATTCCAGGTACCAACGCTCCGCATTGGCAACGTGCTTCAGGATGCCACGCAGGCTCCAGCGCTCGCCCGGCTGCTTCACGTCCAGCTCTTCAGCGCTCAACCCGGAGACGGCCCTCAACAAATCCTCCCGGCTGTAGGCGAGAAGCAGGGCGCCGCGCTCGATCTCCGGCGGGTCGAATGGGCGCCAATCGTCGCGGAACCAGGCGTTGACCTCGTAGCCGATCGGGACGGGCTCGAGGTCGGCGTTGACGGAGTAAACGTCCCAGGTCTCCACCAGGCGGATGTCGATCTCGGAAGGATCGAACCCCAGCGCCGCCCCGTGCCGCTCCAGCCAGGCGATGTAAGCCGGGATGGCGCGCCCCATGGCTACCACCGCCGCAGGACCATCCGCGCCGTAGGCAAAGCAGCCCGGGAAGTCCAGCGCCCAGGCCAGCGAGCGTCCTTCGATTCCGTTCTCCAGGCCAATGCGGAAGAGCATCGCTTGCCTCCTTATCCTTTGTCTGCCCCTATTCTACGACGAAAAGGTCGGGCAATCCGACGATCTTACCGGATTGCCCGACCTCCTGGTACTTTGAATGCTTGTGCGTCTGATTGACTGCCAGTTTAATCCCCCAGAACCTCTGCATTTTTTGCCCGGCGTGGCAGAAAATGGAAGCTGGCGAACTTCATCCGCAGGGAGCGTTTTGCCAATCTGGCGCACATCCTGCCGGATCAAACCTCATCTATTTCTGGCTCCAGTCAGCATTTATCCGCAAATTCAAGCCTCGAGACGTTCTCAAAATTCGGACTTAGAACCCATCAGACTTATGACACCGAACATCAGACCGACCAGAGCGACTACTACATATACCAATACCATGGTACACCTCCTACAAATCCTCCCGCAACCGGTATCCATACCGATTTTCCGGAATGGCCGGACAATCACAGCCCCCCCGAAGGGGAAAGTAAATCGGCTATAAATTGTCCACAATTAATATAACCCCTGAGAGGCAGAAAAGCATCCTCATTTTGGGGGAATTGCTGATAATCCAGAGGGTGATTCTTTCCCGGACATTGATCTCCAGGACATAACAGGTACTGGCCCCCTTACTCTCTCAAACGAACGATGCAAGCGTCTTTACGTCTCTATTATAGCCATCCAGACGCCGATAAGCAAGATGGAAATGTACCTGTCAGCTCCCTGTAAAGGGGCTTTCGAGCGCCCCTCTGGGCAGCAAAACCATATTGGGGCGCTGCCGGCGCAGCACCTTTTCTATACTATCTATACGTAAATCGCAGGGAAAAAGTTCCGAAAAAATACCCGGCAATTGGGGTTATCGAAGCGTTTGGCCCAGCCAGTCGAGGATCAGCCCGGCCAGCTCAGGCTTCGCGGATAGCATGGCCGTGCCGTGCCCGGCGCCGTCGTATAACTCGAGCTGAGATTTTCCCCGGGCCAGATCGCGCAGCCTGGCCGAAGAATTGGCGGCGTAGGTGTCTTCTTGGCTGGCCACGATCAGGACCGGCCGCTCGCCGTAGGGTGGCATGGCGTCCTGGGTAGAGACCCCCTGGTAGTCCAGCCCCGGCGAGAGCAGCACGACCGTGCGGATGTCTGGCTCGGCCACCCCCGTGATCAGCGCCAGGTTCGCGCCGATGCTGGCCCCCACGATCGCCGTGCGCGCGGGGTCCACGTCCGGGCGAGCGGAGATATAAGCCCAGGCTCTCTGGATGTCGTCCGGCGCCTGCTTCCAATCCATCTGCCCGCCGGTGTCGCCCTGGCCGCGCATGTCGATGGCCAGGGCCGCGTAGCCTTTCTGCGCGAGCTGGCCGGCGAAGCCCGCCCAGGCGCCCCGGTTGCTGCCCAGGATGTGCAGCAGGAGCACGCCCGGCCAGGGAGGCGAGCCGCTGCCCGGATAAAAAGTGCCCACGATCTTCAATCCATCCGCCGCCGTGATCGCCACCGTCTCGGGCTGCGCCGGGGCCGCCGGCGCGCTCACCTGGGGGGAAGGAGCTCCGGCAAACGGCGTGGCGAGCCTCTCCGCCTGGGTCGCCGGCGTGGCCGGCCGGGTATTCCCCGCGGCGGGAGTAGCGGCCGGTGCACAGGCTGTAGCCAGCAAGGTAAAAACCAGCAGGAGAGGCAAACCCAAATAGCGCTTCATCCGGCTCCGCTTCACTCCTGGAGGTCTTGCCGGTAGGCGCGCAACGCCAGCTCGATCAACAGCGCCGCGGACCAGCCGAAGACGGAAGCCGCGTCCACGGGCGGGTCGCCCGTTTCCGGCTGGTAATACTCGAAGACGTCCGCATGGCGCATGAGCATGGTCAACGTGCGCTGGCGCAGGTTTTCGGCCACCTCGACGTAGCCCGAGCGCTCCAGCCCCTCGATGAGCAGATAATTCACGTTCACCCAGGTCGGCCCGCGCCACATCTTGGTGGGGTTGTAATGCGGGTCGTCGCAGGCCACCGTGGGCACCGGGTAGGTCGTCCAGAAGCTGGCCGGGTCGGTCAAATGATCCACCAGCCTCTGGCTGATCTCCTTGGGCAGCTTCCCGGTGAGCAAGGGGAAGAGACTGAAGGGCGTGCGCACGCGGATCACCTTGCCGTTCCTCTTCGCCCAGAACAGCCCGGATTTCCGATCCCAGAGCGTTTTACGCATCTTCTCCAACAAGGCATCCGCTTTACGCTGCCATTCCTCCGCCTCCTCCACCTGCCCCAACGTCCGCGCAATCCGGCCCAGGCTTTCGAGCTGCATGTAGAGATAGGTATTCAGGTCGGGAGCGGTCACCGGCATACCCTCGTCCCACAGCGGGCTGTCGTCCAGCCCGGAGGAATAGGGGTGCTGATATTCACACAGCCCGTCCCCGTCCAGATCATTCTTCTCGAACCACCACTGGTTCCAGCGCACCATCGGCTCGTAGATCTCGTCCAGAAACTCGCGATCGTGGTTGCTCTCGTATACCTTCCAGGCGGCCCAGGCCAGCAGGGGCGGCTTGGTCACGTCCGCATCCACCGGGAAATCCAGGTGGGTGATGGTGCCCTCGTCGTGCACGGCGTCCGGGATCATGCCATCCGCGCGCTGGTGGTCCAGCACCACGCGAATCTGGTCCTGCGCCAGGTGCGGATCGATGTGCCGGTAGGCCAAAGCGTGGAAGTAGGAATCCCACTGCCAGATGCCCACGTAGTGGATCTTCGAAGGGGTCATCGATTCGCGCGTGGTATAGAAGCGCGTCGAGATCAACCCGGCGCGCATGATCCACCAGGCATAATAGTATTGAAGCCGGATAGGCTCCTCCACGGCAGGCACGGCGGCGAACCAATCGTGCCAGCGTTGGGCGGCGGCGCGGAAAGCCTGCTCCAGGCCGGGAATGTAGCGGTTGAATCCCAGGCGCGGGGTCAGGTTGAGCAACAGGCCGGAGGGAGCCTCTCCCGCCGCCAGGAGCAGGCGCACCACCAGGTGGCCCTCCCCTTGCGGCGTCATGCTGTTCTCCAGGATGGGCCGGTTGGTGGTATAAGCCACGTTGCGGCGGATGTCTCCCAATACGCGCAGCACCCCGCCGCGCCGGTCGATCTGCCCCTGGTTGAGGTTAGCCTCGAAAGTCAGGCCGCAGGCTGCAGTGGGCAGGCGCAAAAGGAAGGTCTCTTGATCCGCAAAGATCAGGGAGAACAGGCCGATGCGGGTGGTGAAACCCAGGCGATGCGGGTAGCTTTCACAGGCGATCTCCAACGGATTCCCGTTTCCATCCAGAAAGCGCAACTGGTCGATGATGGGTGGCCTTTCGCGGTAGGCAGAGAGGCGCGGATCGGCCTTGAACCAGCGCTCGGTCATGCGAATGAACAACCCCGAATCCTGCTGCATGAGCAGCAGGCGCGACCCCCGCTCGCTGAAAGGGATCTTGGTCAGGTCGATGCGATTCTTCAACAGCTCCAGGTAAGGGGAATCAATCTCAAGCATATTCCTTTTCACCAAAACAATCGGATAGGATGGTCTCCAGGCGCCTTTCCAGCACGGCGTAGGAGTAATAGCGTTTCCCCAGCTCGTAATTATGCTCGGCCATTTCTTTCGCCAGAGCGGGGGTCGAAAGCACCTGCCGGGTCTTTTCGACGGTCTCATCCCGAATAAAACCGTCGAACTCGATCACCGCGAAGCCTTTGGGCTTGATGTCGATGTCGAAGATGGAATAGTCGTTGACCACGATCGGCTTCTTGAAGTAGATCGCTTCGAGGAAGGCGTTGCCAAAGCCTTCGATGTCGGAAGGATAAGTGACCAGGTCGGCGTGCGGATAGACGTCCCACAGCGTATAGATCTTGCGTCCGTCCCCGGTCAGGCCGCGCTGGTCCTTGATGCTCTCCGAGACGAAATGCGTCCTCACTTGCAGGCGGCGAGCGTAATCTCGGATGTAGTTTTCGTATTCGTAGCCCTCGTCCCCGGAAGCTTGGGAGATGACCAGGCCGGCCTTGAGATCCAGGCGGCGCACCAGCTCGATGGCGTGCTCGACGCCCTTGCGCTGCACGATGCGCGTGGGCTGCAAGATGAAGAGCTCATCCGGCTCGATCCCCAGGCTGTGGCGGACGTCTCGCCCGTAATCATCGACGGGCGGGGGCGGGTTGCCGAAATCCATCACGTTGGGGATGATCGAGCTGGATACACCCGAGCGCAGGCTCAATTGGTTGGAGGCAGAGGAGTTGATCACCACGTGGCGAATGGAGGGCAGGTGGGGGGGAAAAGCCATGTTGAGGTAATCCCACACGCAATTGACCAGGAACCTCTTGCGCTCCCAGAAGAAATCGTGGTGGTGGGCGATGGTGGTAAAGTAATTCTCGGCGATGAATTCGGTGAGGGCCATCCCCAAGGGCAGGTTCATGGGGATGGTGAGCGCATTTTCCGCGATCAGCAGTTGAATGTCGAATTTGTGCACGAACTCCAAAATCTGGCCTTTCAGGTAATCCTTCAAGCGCAAGATCTGGCGGGTAGTTTCCGGTGGGCGGCTGCGCCGGGTGAAGGCGATCTCGTTGATGGCGGCGATTTCCGGGTGCTTGAAGAACGCCTCCGGCACCACCCAGCTGCGCTCCGCGGGCTGGTCGCAATCTCCGGCGAAGAAAAAGCACTCGTGCCCCAGGTCTGCCAACACGTGCGCCCATTTTTCGGTTTCGAGTGAGACACCGTCTGTGCCGTGGAAGCGGGTGGAAACGAACCCGATGCGCAGGCCAGTCAAAAGTTTTTTCGAGCCGCTCATACTCCTCTTTTCAGCATCCCCGCTACCATTATAGGCAGCTTTCTTGATCCTGGCAAACCGGCTGCTCGCACTCGAATCATTCTGGCTCGAGCCACATCACCTGATACGGCAGCAGCCCGATGACCGGATGCTCCCCCAGCTCGAAACCCTGGCCGCCGATCCGGTCGCGGCAGCGCGCGGAGGGGAAGTCGCCCTTCTTCAAGCCGGGCCGGGCCAGCAGGGCCTCCCCGCTGACGTTGACCAGGCAAAGCGCCGGGCGCGCCTCGCCCGGAGAATAGCGCAGGAGGGCAAACACCCCCGCCTGGCCGCTTTCCACCACGGACTGCCCCCCGTAAGGGTCAAAGGCCGGGGAAGCCGCGCGCGCGCGTAAGAGGCGGATGTAGCGCTCGAAAACCAGGCGCCGGCGGGAAAGTGGATCGGCCAGGTCGGCGGCCAGACTGCCCCGCTCGAATTTCTGGCGGTTGATCGTGCGGTTGCGCCCCGTCTGGCGCACCCCCTCCGGCCAGCCGCGCGAGCCCAGCAGGCTGTGCACGTAAATACCGGGCACGCCCGCCAGCGCCAGCAAGATGGCCTGGGAAGCCATGAAACGGTCTACCTGGCGTTCCAGCGACTCCTCCACGCCCACGGGGGTGAGCGCGTCGAAATAGTTGATGTTCAGCTCGTAGGGGCTTTGCGTGCCATCCGGGTTTTGCTTCCTGCCGATCAGGCCGCCGCGCGCCAGGCACGCCTCCACCAGAGCGTCGATCTCCCCGGAGGAGAGAATACCGCGCACCGGGTTCAGGCCAATGCCGTCGTGAGAGGCCAGGAAGTTGAAGAAGGTGACCTCTTTCGACGGCAGCTTCAACCCGCTGGCCCATTCGGAAAGCTGGCTGGCGCTGCCGCTCAGGAAGGTGTGCAGCACCAGGGGCGGCAGGGTGAAGTTGTACACCAACTGGGCCTCATTGGTTCCGTCGCCGAAGTAGGACAGGTTCTCCGCGTGCGGCACGTTGGTCTCCGTGACCAGCAGCACGTAGGGCGCCACCTCATCCAGGACGGCGCGCAGGAGCTGCACCACCCGGTGCGTCTGAGGCAGGTGGATGCAGGCGGTTCCCACCTCCTTCCACAGGTAAGCAATGGCATCCAGACGAATGAGCTGCGCGCCATGGCAGACGTAAGCCAGCAGCACGTCCAGAATCTCCAGGAGCACGGCCGGGTTGGCGTAATTGAGGTCGATCTGGTCGGCGCTAAAGGTGGTCCACACGGATTGCTCGCCTTCAGAGGTGTCGAAGGCCGTCAGCAGGGGTAAAGCGCGCGGGCGCACCACCCTGGAAAGATCGGCGCCCGGGGAAACCCGGATGAAAAAGTCGCGGTAACGCGGGTCGCCCCGCAAGAATCCCTGGAACCAGGCGCTCTGGCTGGAAATGTGATTGATGACGCCGTCGATCATCAGGCGAAAGCTGCCCCCCAGGCGCTGAACGTCTTCCCAGGAGCCCAGGCGCAGGTCCACGCTGCGGTAGTCGATCACCGAGAAGCCGTCGTCAGAGGAATAAGGGAAGAACGGCAGGATGTGGATTGCGCTGATCGCGCCGCGCAGGCGTTCCAGGCAAAAGGCGGCCAGCGTTTGCAAGGGCGCCTCGCCGGTCTGGCGGATCTGGTCGCCATAAGTGATCAGGATGGCGTCGCCGGAATTCAGCCGGCCGGGATGCACCCCCGCTTGCGCGATTTGCGGCTCCCAGCGCTCGAGCAAGGCGCACGCCTGGCGGTAAGCGGATGCCCCCGCCTGCGCGCCGTACAGGTCGACGAAAAAGGGTTCCAAGCGGGAATAATCGGCCACCTTATCCTCCAAATTCAGGAGACGCGTTTGTGCTGCCGCACATATTCGGGGATCTCCAGCATGGGCGGGCGCTCGCGTTCCACGACATCCTGAACCTGGAGGAAGTAATTGCCCTCCTCGAAGTGGATCAGCTTCAAAGACTTGTTCACTTCCTCGAGGATGGGCCGCCCCAAACGGCTTTCCAGCTTGCGCAACACCGCCTGGAGGATGGCGAAGGACATCTTGCTGAGCGCTTCCAGGGGCTGGTTGTGATGGATGCGCTCCAGCAGGTCCACCTGGGCGATGGCGCGCAGCCCGAACTTCTCGAAAGCGTCCACCAACAAGCCGGTCTCTACGCCATACCCCGAGAAAAAGGGCAATTGCTCCAGGGCCTTGCGCCGTCCGCCATATTCCCCCGCCAGCGGTTGGATCACGCCGGAGAGCTCCGGGTAGAACAGGTTGAGCAGGGGGCGCGCCACCAGCTCCGTCACCCGCCCGCCGCCGCCCGCCTGGAGCATCTCGCCCGTCCTGAGCGGGCGCTGGTAAAAGCCCTTGACGAACTGGATACGCGGGTCGAGCAGCATCGGCCCGATCACGCCGTAGACGAAGCGCGGGTGGATGTTGACGATGTCCGTATCGATCCACACGATCAGGTCGCCGTGGGTGACGAGCAGGCTCTTCCACAGGGCTTCCCCTTTTCCGACGCGCGCGCCGTATTCGGGCAGGAGCTGCTGGTGGATGTAGACCGGCACGTCCAGCCCGGCGGCGATCTCACGCGTGCGGTCGGTCGAATCGGAATCGATCAGCACGATCTCGTCCAGCAGAGGGCAATCTTCCATCAAAGCCTTCTTGACGGTGCGGATCACCTGCCCTACCGTTTCTCCCTCATTCAGAGCGGGCAGCGCCAGGCTGATGGTCAGGTGCCGGCTGCGCTTCAAGGCCACCAGCCGCTCCAGGTCGTCGAACTCGGTCACGTGGTAAGTATTCTCGGCGAACCATTTATCCACCAGCAGGGAGATGGCCTCGGCTCCGGCGCGCTCCGCCTCCGGGCCGGTGAACACCACCGGGAACGGCTTCCTGGCCCTCACGACCACCACCGGGCAGGCCGCCTGCGCCAGCGCCTTCTCAGCCGGCGCGCCTAAAGAGGCCTTGCCCCCCGTGCTCTTGGCCATGGAGCCCAGCACCAGCAGGTCATTTTGCCCGGCCTGTTCCAGGATGGTCTGCGCCGGATCGGCGGCCACCTCCTTCTTGTAGACCACTTCGTGCAGACTGGGCAGGATGCGCTCCAGCCCGCGAAAGGGCTCGTCGGAAACGCTCAAATCTGGCCTCGCAATGTGCACGGCGGTCAGCGCCTTGTGCGGCAGGGAAAGGCCCAGGCGCAGCGCCAGCTCGGCGGTCGGGCCGCCGCGCACGGGCACCAGGATGCGCTCCAGCCGCTCCTCCTCGGGCCACGGCCCGCGCACCAGGGCCACGTCGCACCCGGCGCTGGAGAGGGCCTCAGCGGCCGGCATGCCCAGCGCCTCAAAAAAATACGGCCATTCCAGCACCAACAAGTCCGGCGGGTCCTGGGCGATGTACTCCTGCAAATCTTTCCAGGGGTCGTAGGAAACGCGCACCCGCCGGTACCCTCCCGGCCGCCGGTTGGGCCGCATTTCTTCCTGGATGCGTTTGCGCAACTGGCGCGCCAGCGCCGCCCCCGTCGATAGGGAAGTCTCCGGAGGGACGCCCACCAATCCGAGCAGGATCACATTCCCACCCATGCTGCGCGCGCAGGCCAGCGCCGCGGCGACCGGCATGTCTGCCAGCAACGGCACCAGGATGCGCTTGAACGGATTGAAGATTCTTTCGGTCTGTTTCACGCATCCTCCAACAAAGGTGCGATCTGGCGCGCGTACACGGCACCCCAGGTATATTTCGTGCGCACTGCTACCCGCATGTGGTACAACGGGTCCCCCTCCAGGTGGGCCGCGATCAGCCGCGCCACGCGCGCCGGGTCTTCCTCAGGCGAGAAGTAGACGGCGCGGTCACCCGCCAGGGCTTGCAGAGCCGGCAGGTCGGTGCAGAAGATCGGCAGCCCGGCCAGGCCGGCCTCGAGGATGGGGATGCCAAAACCCTCCTCGCGGCTGGTCAGCAAGAGCGCGTCCGCCAGGCGGTAAAGATCCGCCACACTGCTTTCGGGCAAGCCCTCGGGCGCGAATTCGGCTAACAGGTGCGCACACGCCTGCAGCCCCAGCCCGGCGCGCAAATCCAGCAAAGCGCTGAAATAAGCGGCGTTGGCCGGGTTATGCGCCCCCGGCGGGCCGGTGATGACCAGCCGGGCAGCCGGGAACTGCTCGCGCAGGCAGGCCAGGGTACGCAGCCCCAGCTCGAGGTTCTTGCGGCGCGTCAGGCGCACCGGGGTGAGCAGCAGGGGCGCAGCCGAAGCCAGCTCCAAGCGCTCCACCAGCGCCTGCGTCTCGGCGTGGAGAGCCAGAAATTCGGGCAGGTCTATGCCGGCCGCAATCACCGCGATGTCATCGGCCGGGAGGCTCATCAGCTTGGCAAGCTCCTTGCGCCGCGCTTCTGACACCACCACCTGCCTCGCGCCCGGCCAGGGAGTGCGCAACAGGTTCCAGGGCCAGCCGGGATGTAGCTCGGCCTGGTAGCGCGGCGCGGTCCAGGCCAGATCGTGATGCCACAAGATCATCCGGGGCATGGAAGACTGCTTCGAGAGGTCGTAAAGCGCGGCCGTCAAGGCCAGATTCTTGTGCAGGGAAGCCACGTTATGGGCGATCAGCACGTCCGTTCCTCGCAGGGCGGCTTCCAATTCGGCGCGGATCGCGCCGGTCAGGTCGTCAAATTCATCAGGGACGATACCTTCGTCCAGGCTGGCTTTTATTCTCAACACGTCCGCGTGGCGCGAATCCAGGCGCGGCAAAACCTCCACGGGAATGGCCGGATCCCAGGTTGCGCCCCGCCCACACAGGATCCTCACCCGGTGCCCGGCCCGCGCTAACATCCTGGCCTGCTTCGCCAGCACCGTCTCGACTCCGCCTACCACCGGCGGCGCCGCGTAATGCAGCAGTACGATCTGCATTCAGCTCTCCTTTGTAAGAGTTATCCCCTTCTTCGGCAGTTGAAACTGCACTCACGAAGGCGCGAACCCCCACCTTCGTGGGGTTCTCCTTACAGAGCTATTCGTCTGAGGTGGTCTGCTCCCAATCCAGGCAAAGGTCATTGCCGCCCGCGTGATGTTGCTTCTGATGCTCGATGTAAGTCTTTACTTCCTCGACAAGGCCTTTGCTCACAGTGAAAGCGCCATAAGCTCCTTGCCATTTAAAAAATTCTCCCACAGCAATCTGATGGGTAACCAGATGGGACGAAGCTCCTTTGACCTCCTTTACCAGCTCTGCCACAGCAATCGTGGTCGGGAAACGAACGAGGAGATGAACATGATCTGAGGTGCCGCCAAGCGCCAAGGCATGGCATTTCAATTCCTGACACTTGCGCAGAATTGAGGCATAGATGGGCGGCTCATTGAGCGGGGTAATGAGAGGTAATCGATCCCAGGTTGCCCAAACACAATGCAAATAGAGCTGAGTGAAAGGGGCGCGCATGAAAATGTTTTTCCTAATGGCTGCCAATCAAAAGTCCACGCAGGTGGACTTTGTGCATTCGTAAACGCGAATTCATTCGCCAATAGCTCGATGCCAGACCGCTCAATGCCATCCTAAGTATATCGAACTGGGCTATTTTGTCAAACCAAGAAAATCTCGTTTGCCCGGCGATTGAAATCGCGGCAACAAAATACACAAAGGCGGCCTTCGCCGTCTGGTTTTAGCCGCCGAAGGGCGGCTTCGCAACCTTGTTGGTGCAGTTTCAACTGCCACGAGACTGACATGCGCCCAATCCCTCGGGCGTTTGCCCGGCGGTTGAAATCGCGGCAACAAAATGCACAAAGGCGGCCTTCGCCGTCTGGTTTTAGCCGCCGAAGGGCGGCTTCGCGACCTTGTTGGTGCAGTTTCAACTGTCACGAGACTGACATGCGCCCAATCCCTCGGGCGTTTACCCGGCGATTGAAATCGCGGCAACAAAATACACAAAGGCGGCCTTCGCCGTCTGGTTTTAGCCGCCGAAGGGCGGCTTCGCGACCTTGTTGGTGCAGTTTCAACTGCCACGAGACTGACATGCGCCTAATCCCTCGGGCGTTTGCCCGGCGATTGAAATCGCGGCAACAGAATACACGAAGGCGGCCTTCGCCGTCTGGTTTTAGCCGCCGAAGGGCGGCTTCGCGACCTTGTTGGTGCAGTTTCAACTGCTACGAGACTGACGTGCGCCCAATCCCTCGGGCGTTTGCCCGGCGATTGAAATCGCGGCAACAAAATACACAAAGGCGGCCTTCACCGTCTGGTTTTAGCCGCCGAAGGGCGGCTTCGCGACCTTGTTGGTGCAGTTTCAACTGCCACGAGACTGACGTGCGCCCAATCCCTCGGGCGTTTGCCCGGCGATTGAAATCGCGGCAACAAAATACACGAAGGCGGCCTTCGCCGTCTGGTTTTAGCCGCCGAAGGGCGGCTTCGCGACCTTGTTGGTGCAGTTTCAACTGCCACGAGACTGACGTGCGCCCAATTCATCGGGCGTTTGCCCGGCGATTGAAATCGCGGCAACAAAATGCACGAAGGCGGCCTTCGCCGTCTAGTTTTAGCCGCCGAAGGGCGGCTTCGCGACCTTGTTGGTGCAGTTTCAACTGCTACGAGACTGGTTTGTGCCCGCTATTGCCCCTTCGAGCGCAATGAGCTGACGCCTACGAAGGCCAGCCCTGCCACGCAAATTACGATCAGCGCGATCCCCGCCATGCGCCGCCCGGAAGGCAGGCTTGCCAGGCCGGGAATCAACGGTCTGGGGGTGGGCGTCAGGGTGGGCGCCGGCGTCCGCGTGGGGGTGGGCGTGCGTGGACTCAGAGTAGGGGTAGGCGTTCCCGTGAACGGCAAAGGCGTGTCGGTAATGGTAGGCGTTTCCGTGGGCGGGTTAGACGCGCGGATGATCAGCTTTTGCCCCTCGTAGATATTAGTAGATCCCGCGGCCATGCCGTTCAACGCGCGAATGTCGTCTACCTGCACGCCGTAAGCCTTGGCAATCGTCAGCAGCGTGTCCCCGTATTGGACGATGTGGACGATCGAGCCGTCCGGGTTGGGAGTGGACAGGAGCATAGTTGGCAGGGGCACCGGCGTAGGATTGGAAGGGTCCAGCGTAGCCGCCTGGCTGGGGGCCGGGTCGAGGGGCGCGCTGCCGGCCACGTAGCCCACGTCGAGGGTGTAATACACGTACTCCCCCACCGCAGCCACTCCGGCGCCCACGTCCTGGTAATTGGCGCCCATCATGGTATTCCAGTGCAGCGTATCGCTGGCCCAGGCCTGCACCGTTTGCGTCGCCGTCAGGTTGTTTCCACCCAGGACATTTTCCGAGAGGAATACCGTGGCGCCGCCTCCGTAGCCGGCTGCCAGAGCGCGCTCCCTGGGAAGCGTGCCGCCGGGGCCCGTGTCCGTGAGGGAATTGTTGTCGGATTGGTAAGTCGATTGCGCCTGCGCCGTCCCCATCAAAATCGAATTCGTCCGCAAGAGGGGCAGGCCCTGAGAGGCCCGCAGGGCGTTGACCGCATCGATCAGCTCAGAAGCGCTGCTTCCCTGGGCGAAAACCGCCACGGGCTGAACGGCCAGGTACAGGCCCACCAGAAAACTGATCATGAGGAGGAAAGGAACTTTGCGCATCCTGGGGAGGATTATAACCTGCCCCTGAGCATCCTGGATAGGGCGGGGTAAGAATCAGTACGCCCTGCGCGTTGGCAGGGCGTACATAAGCTCACAGTCGGAACGTTCTAGCGTAAGTCCGTCGATGGGGTTTCCTTTCTGCATACGGACAAGGTTACCCCGTAATCCTTTCCCCTGGAGCGCGTCCCATGGCCTCGGCGGCCACCAGAAAATCGGAGGCCGAGATCATGCCGACCAGCTTACCATCATTGTTGACCACCGGCATGTGATGGATGTGGTGCTCGCTCATCACCGCCGAGCACTCCTTCAGCGTCCAGTTCTTGTGCGCCGTAAGGATGGGGCTGGTCATGATGTCTCGAACTTTGGTCTTGGTCGGGTCGGCCTCGGCGGCAATGATCTTGTCGCAAATATCCGTCGAAGTCAGAATGCCATAGTCGGGACTCGTCTTGCTCTTATTGACGATCAGGCTATGAATGTAGCGCCGGCGCATGACTGCCAGAGCATCGGAGACCGTGCTGTCTGGATCAATGTAAACTACCAGGTCGATCATCCAGTCGTGAACCGTAAATTCCATGTCCTGTCTCCTCTCACTGCCAAGATTGAAGGTTGGACTTGCCCTTTCGCACCGCACGTTCGAAGCCTTTTCTATTTTGGCTCGCTCTCAAGTATATAGCAAATCCTGCCTGGAAAGCAAGGATCAGGCGGCGCGAATCATCTCGTGCGGCAATTCATGGTATGATTGCAATATCATCTCGTCGTTAGCGGTCAGATTGCATTGACTTCCTTTTCGCTTTTCACCGGTGTTGGAATCGCCCTGGGGTTGGTCTGGGTAGCCTTGCGCTCCCCCAGCCGATCGGTGCAGCGCTGGGTAGACGCCGGCCTGTTAGTTCTGTTTGGAAGCCTGGTCGGGGCCAGAGCCGTCTTCGTGGCGGTCGATTGGGGGCATTTCCAGGCCAACCCGTTCGAGATCATCGCCGTGTGGTCGGGCGGCCTTACCTGGGCCGGCGCTCTGGCCGGCGGCCTGCTGGCGCTGCCCTTTGCGGCCCGCGCCGAAAACTTTACCACCGGCCAGCTCGCCGACGGCCTGCTGCCGTTGGCGCTGCCCCTTACGATTGCTGTGTGGCTGGGCGCCTGGCAGAGCGGCAGCGCTTATGGCCCCCTGGCGGCGGGGCAATTCTGGGCGATTCCGGCTCGCGACGAGTGGGGTGTTCTGGCGGCCCGTTTCCCGCTGCAATTGATCGGCGCGCTGGCCACGCTGGCTCTCTTCGCCGGGCTGGATGCCCTGCGCGCGAAGTTCAAAGCGCCCGGCCAGCTTGCTTCTGTGGCCCTGTTAGGCCTCTCCCTGATCCTGCTGGCGGCTTCCTTTTTGCGCGCCGACCCCGCTCCCACCTGGCGCGGATTGCGGCTGGAGACCTGGGCCTGCCTGGCTTTCGGGCTGTTTGCCGTTCTAGCCTGGCTATCGCCCCTCCTGCGGCGCTTGAATTTCTTCTCGATGCTCCTGCCGCAATCTTCCCGCCCGCACCGCCAAACCGACTTATGAAACTTTCCCTGGCCCTCGCTCAAATCTATACCCAGCTTGGCAACGTAGACGCCAACCTGGAGAAACACCTGTCCCTGGTAAAAGAAGCCCGCTCCCAAGGCGCGGAGCTGCTGGTCTTCCCCGAGCTGTCCCTGACCGGCTACGTCTTGCAGGACCTGGCTTCGGCGGTGGCCCATCGCCCCACGCCGGACGATCCCGTGTTCGCGCCGCTGCTGAAAGCCAGCCACGACATCGACCTGATGGTGGGCTTCGTGGACGAAGACCGGCGCCATCGTTTCTTCATCTCCGCCGCCTATCTCTCCGGCGGGGAAGTGCTGCACGTGCATCACAAGATCTACCTGCCCACCTACGGCTTATTCGACGAAGGCCGTTACTTCGCCTGGGGCAATTCGATCAACGCCTTCGACACCCGCTTCGGCCGGGTGGGTATGCTCATCTGCGAGGATTTCTGGCACGCCTCGCCGCCTTATCTGCTGTGGCTGGACGGCGCCGATCTGTTCCTGTTCGCTTCCGCCTCGCCGGGGCGCGGGTTGAGCGACAGCCCCCAGCTCGAATCCTCCCGCTGGGTAGAGCGCATCAATCGCGCCTACGCCAGCCTGTTCACTTCTTTCGTGGCGCATACCAACCGCGTCGGCTACGAAGACGGATTGAGCTTTAGCGGCGGCGCGACCCTCTTCGACCCGAACGGCGACCTGCTGGCCAAGGGGCCTTACGACGAAGAGAACCTGCTCGTGGCGGAAGTCGACCTGAACCAGCTCCACCGTACGCGGGCGCGCTTGCCCCTGCTGCGCGACGAGCGCACCGGCCTGGTGCTGCGCGAGATGGATCGCATCCTGGGCAGCGCCCCGGACAAGAGCTCCGGCCGCTAGCTCTCACAAACCTTGGAACAACTCTATGCCTGACCTGACGATCAATACCGATTTAGCCCGCCAGATACTCACCGGCTTCATCCGCAGCGAGATCACCCGCACCGGCCTGGAGCGAGCCGTCGTCGGTCTGTCCGGCGGGATCGATTTGGCCGTCTCGTGTTTTCTGGCTGCCGAAGCGCTCGGGCCTCAGAACGTCCTGGCCGTGCGCATGCCCTACAAGACTTCTTCTCCCAGATTCGCTCGAGCACGCCCAACAGGTGATCGACGCGACCGGGGTGCGCGCTCTCACCGTTCCCATTACAGAGATGGCCGACCCACTGATAGGAATGTTCCCCGAGATGGACGCCATGCGCAAGGGCAATATCATGGCGCGCCTGCGCATGATCGTGCTGTACGACCAGTCGGCGGCTTTTCGCGGGCTGGTAGTCGGCACGGGCAACAAGACCGAGATCATGCTGGGTTACACCACCCTGTACGGCGACTCGGCCTGCGCCGTCAACCCCTTGGGCGACCTGTACAAGACCCAACTGCGCCAGCTCGCCCGGGCCCTGGGCGTTCCCCAGGCCATCATCGACAAGGCTCCCACCGCCGACCTGTG
The DNA here is from genome assembly GCA_963702935.1 of uncultured Chloroflexia bacterium. Taxonomy (GTDB): domain Bacteria; phylum Chloroflexota; class Anaerolineae; order Anaerolineales; family Anaerolineaceae; genus DAOTWA01. The sequence goes on along the minus strand of OY969772.1, from coordinate 2,538,805 downwards.
GATGGGCCAGACCGACGAAAGCGAGCTGGGCTTCACCTACGAGCAGGTGGACCAATTGCTCTACCTGATCGTGGACCAGCGCTACAGCCAGGCGGACTGCGTGGAGGCCGGCTTTACCCGGGCTTTCGTGAGCCAGGTAGCCGAGCGCGTGCGCCGCAACCAGTTCAAGCGCGTCCTCCCGCCCATCGCCAAGCTGAGCAACCGCACCGTGGGGTACGATTTCCTCTACCTGCGCGATTGGGGCACCTGACCCAACTCCTCGCCATAATCCATCCTCCGACCCTGCTCGCCGGGAATCGCCTCGCTTCGCCGGCTCATTTCTGTCCGTTTCATATAACCTTGATCTTTCTTCCACCTCGCTGATCCATCGGCGCGTTCCTTCGCCGGCCTGTTGACAGGCTATCTTACTAACTCTTAATTCACGAATTCCTATGGGACTACACTTTCCTCCTGCCTTATCTCACCGTCGTTTCACCTTGCTGTGGGCCGGGCTGATGATTTCCTTCGCCGGCTCTCAGATGCAGCTCTGGGCGCTTTACTGGCACATTCGCACCCTGAGCGCCAACCCCATCGCCGTGAGCGGTCTTGGCCTGGCGCGTTTCCTGCCGGTCTTGATCTTCTCCCTGATCGGCGGCCTGGTGGCCGATTTGTTCAACCGGCGCACCGTGATCTTCTTCACCCAGACCGCGTTGACCCTGGTGGCCGTGGCCCTGGGCTGGCTGACCCTCACCGGCCAGATCTAACTGTGGCACATTTACGTGCTGACCGCCATCCAGGCCATGGCTTCCGCCTTCGACCTGCCTGCCCGCCAGGCGCTGGTGCCCAACCTGGTGCCGGTCGCCGATCTGCCCTCCGCCTTCAGCATGAACTCCATCGCCAGCAACGTCGGCGCGGTGATTGGCCCGGCCCTCAGTGGCCTGGTGATCGCCTACCTTGGCCAGCAATACGCCTATTGGATCAACGCCGTCTCTTTTCTGGCCGTGCTGCTGGCCCTGGCCATGATCGGCCCGGTGCCTCAGCAGAGGAAGGCCACCGCCGCCAAGCGCTTCGGGCTGGATATCTCCGGGATCGCAGAAGGCATCCGCTTCATCCTCGGCCAGCCGATCATCCTTTCCAGCATGATTTTGGATTTCTTCGCCACCTTCTTCTCGTCCGCGAACACGCTGCTGCCCTACTTGGCCCGCGACGTCTTGCACGTCGACGCGATTGCTTACGGTTGGCTGTCCGCGGCCCAATCCATTGGTGCTATCGTTGCCGCCCTCATCATCTCCCAACGCGACCAGATCCGCCGCCAGGGCGTGCTCTTGATTGGCGCGGTGGGCGTGTTTGGCGTAGCCACGGTATTGTTTGGTCTGTCACGGACTTTTCTCATGACCATGATCACCCTGGTGCTGGTGGGCGCCTCCGATTCGGTCAGCACGATCATCCGCAACACGGTGCGCCAGCTCCAAACCCCGGATTTCATCCGCGGGCGCATGACCAGCGTCAATCAGATTTTCTTCATGGGGGGACCCCAGCTTGGGGAGGTGGAAGCCGGCCTGGTAGCCGAAGCTTTCGGCACGCCGCTGGCCATCATCACCGGTGGGTTGGGCTGCATCGTAGCGGCTGCCTGGATCGCCCGGCGCTGGCCGCAGTTGCGCCGCTACAATGGGGATGAGCCCGTGCTGGCCGGCGCTCCGGCAGATTAGTAATACCGGCGGCTTTGGAAAGCCGCCCCACTCACCTCCCGTAGGGCGGGATTCCACATCCCGCCGCCTTCGTCCGCGTAATACCGGCGGCTTTGGAAAGCCGCCCTACTCACCTCCCGTAGAGCGGGATTCCACATCCCGCCGCCCTCGTCCGCGTAATACCGGCGGCTTTGGAAAGCCGCCCTACTCGCCTCCCGTAGGGCGGGATTCCACATCCCGCCGCCTTCGTCCTCGTAATACCGGCGGCTTTGGAAAGCCGCCCTACTCGCCTCCCGTAGGGCGGGATTCCACATCCCGCCGCCCTCGTCCTCGTAATACCGGCGGCTTTGGAAAGCCGCCCTACTCGCCTCCCGTAGGGCGGGATTCCACATCCCGCCGCCCTCGTCCGTGTAATACCGGCGGCTTTGGAAAGCCGCCCTACTTTTGCAGCGTCTCCCACTCCTGCATCAGTTGCTCCAGATCCGCCTGCACGCGCACGTAATCGTGCCCCAGGCGCTGGACTTTGGCGGGGTCTTCGGGAGGATTCTCCAGCAAGCGGCCCAGCTTCTTCAACTGCCCTTCGAGGTCGGCGATGCGCTGCTCCAGCGTTGCGAGCTGCTCCCGGCGCTTGCGTTCCGCGCCGGAAGAGGAGGGCTTCTGCCGCGTGCGAACGCCCTGCTCCTTGGGCGCGGACACCACGGCCTGCGCGGCTTTGGCGTTGGCCGCTTCGGCTGCCAGGGCGGCGCGGTACTCGCTATAGGTGCCCTCGAAGATGCGCATGTTGCCCTGTTCGGGAAACACCTCCCAGATTTGCGTACCCAGGGCGTCGATCAAATAGCGGTCGTGGGAGACCAGCAAGATGGTGCCGTTATAATCCGCCAGGATGGATTGCAACACCTCCTGCGCGGGCAAATCCAGGTGGTTGGTAGGCTCGTCCAGGAGCAGCAGGTTGGCCCCGCTCAAGGCCAGCTTGGCTAACGCCAGCCTGCCGCGCTCTCCGCCGGATAGCAGGCCCACCTGTTTGAACACATCGTCGCCGGTAAAGAGGAACTTGGCCAGGTAATCGCGCGTATCTGCCGGACGCATATTGGGCGCGACGCTCTGGATCTCCTGGACGAGATCCATCTCAGCATGCAGGCCTTCGTGCGCCTGGGCGAAGTAGCCGATCTTCAGGCTGGCGCCCAGGGTCGCCTCCCCTGCCAGCGGAGGGATGCCGCCCAGCAAAGTCTTCAGGAAAGTGGTCTTGCCCGCGCCGTTCGGGCCGATGATGGCCGCGCATTCCCCCCGCATGAGAGTCAGATCGGGGACGGTGAACAGGGGACGGCCCTCGTCCGCGTAGCCCACCTGGAGGCCCAGGGTGCGCACCACCAGGTCTCCGGAGCGCCTGGCCGGTTCCAGGTGCAAATGGAGCCGGCGCTGCTCGATGGGGGGCGTCAGGCGCGCCTCTTCCAGCAGGCGCTCCAGCCGCTTGCGCCGGCCCTGGGCCTGGCGTGTGTTCTGGCCGGCGATATTCCTGCGGATGTATTCTTCTTCTTTTTCGATGAAGGCCATCTGCGCCTGGTATTCCTCCAGGCGGCGTTGGTAACGTTCGCCCCGCTGCATGACGTAGGCGCTGTAATTGCCGCGATAGACTTCCATCGAGGGCGTCATTTCCCAGATGACGTCCGCCACCTGGTCCATGAAATAACGATCGTGCGAGACGATCAGCAACGCGCCGTCCCAATCCCGCAGGTAGGCTTCCAGCCATTCAACGGCGGCGATATCCAGATGGTTGGTCGGCTCGTCCAACAGCAAGAGATCGGGGCTTTCCAGCAACAGGCGCACCAGCAGCGCCCGGGTACGCTGCCCCCCGGAGAGCTGGCTGAGCGGGCGGTTGAAATCCGCGGGAGAAAAGCCCAGGCCGGTCAGGGTCTGGCGGGTGCGGAACTCGTAGGTATAGCCCCCCTGGCGCTCGAAGGATTCCTGCAATTTCCCGTAGGATTCCAGCACGGCGTCGACCTGCTGCGGGTCGGCCATCAGGGCTTCCAGGCGGGCCAGCTCGCTTTGCTGTTCCAGCAGGTCGTTGAAGACGGTCAGACACTCCTCCCACAACGTGCGCTCCGATGCGAAGGAGGTTTCCTGGGGTAGATAGCCTATGCGCAGCCCACGCGCGCGCTAAATCTCCCCCGCGCTCGGCTCTTCCAGACCCAACAGCAAGCGCAGCAGGGTCGTCTTCCCTACGCCGTTGGCCCCCACCAGCGCGATGCGCGCTCGCTGGGGGATGCTGAGGGAGATGCCGCCAAAGATGTCGTTGGGGCCGTAGGATTTTCCCAGGTCGGTGGTCGTAATTAAAGACATACTGCTTTACACGCGTTCTGATGTGATGCGGGAAAGTATACCATACCGGAATTCCAACTTCCCATGGTAGAATTCAGCCTATGAAACGTTGGCAATTCTGGGTCGGGCTGCTCATCAGCGCTGCGCTGCTGTATTGGTCTATGGGAAAATTGCAACTGGGGGACGTCTGGACGGCCATGCGGACGGCCGACTACCTGTGGTTGATCCCCGGCGTGGCCGTCTACTTCGTGGCTGTGTGGGTACGCTCCTGGCGCTGGCATTACCTGCTCCGCCCGCTTAAGAGAGATCTCGACCCATAAGATGTTCCCCATCGTATGCATCGGCTACATGGGCAACAACATCTACCCGGCGCGCGCCGGCGAGGTTCTGCGCGCCTTCGTGCTGAAAAAGAACGAGGGCGTGGCCATTTCGGCTTCCCTGGCCACCATCATCGTGGAGCGCATCTTCGACGCCGTGGTCATGCTGGGCTTCGTCTTCCTCAACCTGCCCGAGCTGGCCCGCCTCACTTCAGACGCCGGCTTCCTGGGCTGGGATATCCGCACCCTCTCCCTGGTGGGCGCTTTTATCTTCATCGGCGCTCTGGCGGTCTTCCTGCTGGCCGCCATGTTCCCCTATCGCACGGAAAAGATCGTGGATTGGATCATCGTGCATTGGGTGCCGGCCCGCTTCCGCGAGAAAACCGCCGATATCTCCAGGCGCTTCCTGAGCGGCCTGGAATCGCTGCGCTCTCCCAAGGACGCCTTGATGGTCTTCCTCACTTCGGTGATCATCTGGCTCCTGGAGACCGGCAAGTACTGGATCGTCATGCACGCCTTCTCCTTCCGGGTCAGCTTCTTCGCCCTGCTGCTGATGAACGGCATCGTCAACCTGGCCACCACCCTGCCCTCTGCTCCCGGGTACGTGGGGACCTTTGACGGCCCCGGGATCGCCCTGCTGCAAGCTTATGGGGTAGACGGCGCCATGGCCGCCGGTTACACCCTGGTGCTGCACGCGGCCTTGTGGCTGCCAATTACTTTGGTAGGCGCCTATTTCTTTGCCAAAGAGGGTCTACGCTGGGGCCAAAAGCCTCAGCTATCGGAAACTGAGGACAAGACGGCTGCAACGCCGACCCCATAAGCCTCTCCTTTCCCTTCTGACAAGCATGAGTGAAAAATGAATTCAGCTCCCACGAAATTGCGATCATTGGCGCCGGTATCGGCGGGATGGCGGCGGCTTACGACCTGTGCCGCGCCGGGAATCACGTAACGATCTATGAGGCCGCCAATTCCGTAGGCGGCCTGGCCGCCGGCTTCAAGGAGCCCGGTTGGGATTGGTCGGTGGAGCGCTTCTACCACCACTGGTTTGCCACCGATCGCCACATCCTGGGCTTCATCAACGAGCTGGGCTGGCAGGAGAAAGTCGTCTTTCCCCGCCCGGTAACCGTGATGTATTTCAAGGGCAAATTCTACCCGTTCGAACTCGATCCCCGCCGCCCTGCTCTACCCCGGCCTGGGATGGGGCCTCAATAAGATCAGGTTCGGGCTGGTGGGCTTGTTCCTGCGCCTGACCACCAACTGGCAGTCCCTCGAAAAGACCACGGTGGAGAGCTGGATGCGCAAGTGGGCCGGCAGCAGCGTTTACGAACAGATGTGGGAGCCGATGATGATCGGCAAGTTTGGAGAGCGCTACGCCAAAGTAGTCAACATGGCCTGGATGTGGGCGCGGCTGCACGCGCGCACTACCCGCCTGGGCACCTTCCAGGGCGGCTTTCAGGCCTTTTCGGACGCTCTGGCAGCGCGCCTGCGGGAGATGGGGGTGACTATCGCCCTATCCACGCCGGTGAAGCAAATCACCGCCGACCCCCAGGGCGGCCTGATCCTGGAGACCCCCACCGGCCCCCTGCACTACGATCAGGCGCTGGTGACTACCTCCCCGGCGCTGCTGGCGCGCATGGCCCCTTCCTTACCCCCGGACTACCTCAAAGGATTGCTGGAATTGAAGAGCATGGGCGCCGTCGTCATGATCCTGGCCATTAAGCACCAGTTATCGCGCGAGGGCTATTACTGGTACAACATTCCCAAATCCGCCGGCTTTCCTTTCCTCTCCCTGGTGGAGCACACCAACTTCATCCCCCCCGAGCATTTCGGCGGGAATCACATCCTTTACATCGGGGATTACCTGGACCCGGATCACGAATACTTCCACCTGACGAAAGAGGAGCTGCTGGAGCGCTTCCTGCCCACCTTGCCGCGCTTCAACCCGGATTTCAAGCCGGATTGGGTGCTCGACACCTGGCTTTTCCGCACCAGCTACGCCCAGCCCATTCCTCTCGTGGATCATTCCAAGAACATTCCGGCCATCCGCACACCCATCCCCGGGCTGTATTTCGCCAGCATGAGCCAGGTCTATCCCTGGGATCGCGGCACGAACTTCGCGGTGGAGATTGGCCGCCGCGCCGTCGGCCAGATGCTGGCAGCTCAGTCTGCCCATCCGCCCGAGTCTCAAATGGCCGGCGGGTAGAACTACCCGTATTCCACCTCCACGCCAGCGTTCTAAACGCTCTTCTCCCAGAAATATTAGGAGATTCCGAATCCGGATTCAAACTTACCCGAATCGGTACGAGTTCTCTTCTACAGTTTTTTAAGTACAACCGCCCAAGTATTGGCAGTACCCCCAGATTGAGCAAAATTACGCCATATATGGGGGTCGATCAGAACCTGTCCGGCACTTGTGGCCGAAATTATTTTCGATCAAATCGAATCCAAACCGCCGAATACGCGGAGATTCTTTAAGGATTAAAAACCTTAAAGAATGGCGTTTTTTTAAACTAGCGTAGGTTAAATAACTTGTTTGGGTCTCCGATTTCTGATAGAATGTCAGAAGTCACAGCCAATGGGGTGACGGTTAGAAGTCTTTCGCACTGCCCATTTAGTAAGGTAATCAAGCTTTATATTCTTATATTATCCAACTGCGGTTGCAGCGGGTCTGGATTTTTGCGCACCTGGATGGACACCGCCGACCCGGGAGGTCTTTTATTCGATGAACGCAGAACAAGCGTGGCAGGCAACTGTTGGACAGCTTCAAATGGACATGTCAAAAGCCGCCTTTGATACCTGGGTGCGCAACACGGAATTGGTCACGTGCGACGAGGGGCTTTTCACGATCGGCGTGCAGAACGCTTATGCCCGCGATTGGCTGGAAAGCCGCCTCTCCGGCACGGTCGTCCGTATCCTCAGCGGCATCATGAACCGGCCGCAGGCGGTCAATTTCATCGTTTGCCAAAAGGATCGAGAGACGCTCGAGGCAGCCAACTCTACCGGCGCTTCTGAAGAGGATGCCGTTGCTCCCGGCGACGGCCCGTCGAACTCAACGCTCAATTCTCGTTACAATTTCGACAATTTCGTCGTTGGTCCGAGCAACCGTCTGGCCCACGCGGCTTCTTTGGCCGTCGCGGAAAACCCTGCCCACGCCTATAACCCCCTGTTCCTGTACGGCGGCGTGGGGCTGGGCAAGACCCACCTGCTGTACGCCATCGGGAATGCGGCCAGCGCCATGGGGCTTCAGGCTCTGTACGTATCTTCAGAAGAATTCACCAACGACATGATCAACGCCATCCGCACGCACACCACGCCGGCCTTTCGCGAGCATTACCGCCGCATCGATGTGCTTCTGATCGACGACATCCAGTTCATTGCCGGCAAAGAATCGACCCAGGAAGAATTCTTCCATACTTTCAATACCCTGCACGGGCAGAACAAGCAGATCGTGATGACCTCGGACCGCCCGCCCAAGGCCATGGTGACCCTGGAAGAACGCCTGCGCTCTCGCTTCGAATGGGGCCTCATCGCCGACATCCAACCCCCTGACCTGGAAACCCGCATCGCCATTTTGCGCTCCAAAGCCGAGCGCGCCGGGCGGCAGGTGCCCATCGAAATGTTGGAAACCATTGCCCGCCAGGTGCAGTCGAATATCCGCGAGCTGGAAGGCGCCTTGACCCGCGTGATGGCCTTTTCAGATCTTAGCGGCCTGCCCCTCACCCCCCAACTGGTCAGCTCCGCCCTGGCTGACCTCCTGCCACAGCATAGCAACATCCAGCCGCAATACGTGATGAACGTGGTGGCCAGCGCCTTTGGGATTTCCACCGAGCGTATGCTCAGCCGTGACCGTTCCCGCGAAGTGGCTCTGCCGCGCCAGATCGCCATGTATCTGATGCGCGAAGAAGCCAACGCTTCCCTGCCGGTCATCGGCCAGACCCTGGGGGGGCGCGACCATACCACTGTCCTGTACGCCTGTGAAAAAGTGGCCGATCTGTTGGAGCGCGACGACCGCCTGCGCAGGCAGCTCATCCAGATCCGCGAGCAGCTCTACGGGCGGGCCAATCCTTTATCCGTCTGAGAATCCACCCATAAGAAAAGAATCGACCCGACGGGACTGTCGGGTCGATTCTTTTTAACATTATTCTCATTTGCCATTGCCACCCTCCGCCATTGTAGGTATAATCGGGCTATGCAGATGCGACGCACACTGGGGATCATCATCGCCGTGTTGGGGGTCTTGCTTTCTGGCTCACAGCCAACCTACGCTCAAGGACAAGACACCCGCTACTTCCCACAGACTCAACATTGGGTTTCGGGGGATTTTCTGCGTTATTACGAGAGTGCTCGCGACCCGCTGCTCAATTTCGGCTATCCTATCACCGAGGCCATCCAGGATACTCTTTCGGGGCGAACCGTTCAATATTTCCAGCGCGCCCGCTTCGAGCTGCATATCGAAGAGCCCCAGGGGAAACGGGTAGTGCTCAGCCCGCTGGGCGAGTGGCTCATTCATCCCGGAGAACCGGTCAAGATCCCCTACGATCCGGCTTCCTGCCGTTATTTCAGCCGGACGAACCATAACGTCTGCTACACCTTCCTGGACTTCTACGACGCCAACGGCGGACAAAGCCAGTTCGGCGCGCCGCTTTCCGAGATAGAAATAGAGAACGATATCTACGTGCAGTACTTCGAGCTGGCGCGCTTCGAATGGCATCCGGAGCTGCCCGCCGGTGAACGCGTGACCCTGGGAGACCTCGGAAAGCTCTACTTCGACCAGCGCCGCCTGGACCCCTCGCTATTGACCGGGGTTGGCAACGGTATTCCCCAATCGCCCGTTCAGGTGCAGGCGCGCGCTTTTGTGGCCCAGCCGGTAACCTGGTCAGGCAGCCAGCAGACGCTCTACGTGATCGTCCAGGATCCTGGCTTGCAGCCGGTATCCCGGGCCACCGTCGCGGCCACCGTCGTTTATCCATCCGGTCGTGAAGTCTCCTACAACTTGCCGCTGACGGACGACAACGGCATCTCTCAGATCACTTTCCCCGTTGGCAAAGAATCATTCAACACGGTGGCCCAGATCAAAGTAGAAATTTCCTACGAAGGCAGCGACACGGTCGATACGGAGACCTGGTTCCGCATCTGGTGGTAGAGCCCATCGGCCGGCTTTATTTACTCCCCTGAATTTGCGTCAAGAGCGATTGATAATCGGCGGCGTTCGACGGCTTGAGGCTGAGGATGGTCTTAATCGCCGTCACGGCGCCCGCCTTGTCGCCGGTGCGCATCAATAATTCTCCCACCGTATCCAATTCTGCGATCGCTTCGCGCGCGCGCCCTTCCTGTCGATATTTCTCGGCCAGGCGCTTGTGCAGCTCGGGGGCATCGGGCCGCTCGGCGACCAGGTTCAACAGGAACTGGATCACCGCGTCGCTCTTCTGGTTACTGTCCAGATAGGAGATGTAGCTGTCCAATTCATTCATAGCCGCCGTTTCCTGCCCCAGGCGAGTGTTCAGCTCGATCAGGTTGACGCGCGCCTTTTCGTCTCCCGGCTGCAAGGTGCGGATCTGCTCGAATACCCGCACGGCCTGGCGCCAATCCAGGCGTTGCATGTCGATGTCCGCCATGTGGTTGAGGATTTCTACGTTGAGCGAGCGATTCGCTTTGGTTTGCTGGCAAAGTCGCAAGGCCACCATGTAAGTCTTGCGCGCATTATCCAGGTCGGCCCCTCGGTAATAGATGTCGGCCATGTCCATGTAGGCCTGGATCGCCTCTTCCATCTCTCCTTGCGCGATCAACTGGTCGATCAAGCGGCTGCGCACGACCATGTCGGCGGGGGCCAGCGCCAGGATGCGCTCCAACAGGCTGATGGATTGGGAGGCTTCTCCACGCGCAGAATAGGTATTCGCCACCATCATGAACTTGTCGATCGCGTCCTGGACGCGGTTATCCTTCAGGGTCAGGTCGCCGATCAGGATGTGCAAGGGCAGATAGGTTGGAGCATAATCCAGGGCGTTGTAGGCCTCCTCTAAGGCCGTAAGCGTGTAGCTGTTATCGGCCATCCAATGGATCCTGGCGATGGATTCGACGATTTGCCCGCTGCCGGTCTGAAGCATCATTTCTGCCAGAGGGAGCGGCTGGCTGCCCTCCGGCTGAGTGGGAAGCTGTTGGCGAGCCTGGCGGAGATACTCTTTCCAGTCTTTGCGCATCAACTGGGCGTTGATGTTATCGCACAACGCTTTGAGCGCATTCTCGTCGACTTCCTCGTGAGTCTGCGCCTCGATCAGCGGCTCGTAAAGCTGGTAGAGATTATCGGCCTGATCCTGGGGAACGGTAGAAACATCCGCCAGTTTGAGCGCCTCCAGGTATTGCACCGAGGCCTCGCTGAGACGGCCCAATTTCTGCAAGATCTGGCCCATCAGCAAGCAAGCGGCCAGGTTGTAATCAGGATGCTTCAAGGCCTTGTGCAATTCTGGCAGGGCTTCTTCGATGGCCTGTTTCTTGCTACGCAACAGACCCAGGTCAAAATGCGCCGCCGGGTGATCGAGGCCGGCTTCCACGGCCCGTTCCAGCTCGGAGGCAGCCTCTGCTTCTTGCCCCTGGGTTTGCGCCGTAATCATCTGGCTCAGATATAAAATGATCTTGTTGCGGTCTACCTTCGCGCTTCCCAGCAGCCCGCTGCCGCGCGTAATAGACTTCAGATTCCGCCGGCCGGCCGGGCTTTCTTCTTCCTCCTCAGAGCCTTCGAAGAGGATGTCCGCCAGGGTGATCAAGGCTTTCTGGCGCGCTTCGGCGATGGGATCCAGCTCCGCCTGTTCTTCTTCGGCCTCTTGAGCGGCGCCCTCCAACATGCGCACCTGGGCCATGATCATCGGGCCGGTGCCGCCGCGGGTGCGCGCCGGCTTGGGCAGCGCCTGATTGGCCTTCACCAGAGAAAGCGCGTTATGCGCCTCACTGCTGTCCGGCAAGATTTGCAGCGCGTGCTCGACCGCCTGGCGCGAGCGGCTCATGTCGCCGGGACGCTGCACCAGGGAAGCCACCGCCAGGTACTCGGTCACGGCTTCGGCCTTTCTGCCAAGGTGCTCGTAAGCCACTGCCAGACGGGAGTGCGCCAGGAAGTTCTCCGAATTGAAGCGCGTGACGCGCAGCCAGTTCTCAATGGCCTTTTCCACGTCGTGCTGCTTGATGTACAGATCGGCTGCCTTGTGCGAGATCTGGATAGATTCTTTCAAGCGGCCCAGGCGCTCGTAGATCTGCGCGATCTTTTCGAACGGCAGGGGATCTTCCGGTGAAATGCCGGCCGCCCGCTGGTACACGGCCAGGGCCTCCTCGAAATCCTGCAATTCGAACAACGCCAGGCCAAGGCTGGCCAGCGCTTTGGGATGATCGGGCGCTTCCACCAGCGCCTGCCGGTAAAATCCGGCGGCGTTCTCCCAGTTCTGGTCCCAGGCGGCCGAATGGCCCTGGTTCATGGCTTTTTGAAACGCTTCCTGATTTCCGCTCATGGCTTCTCTCGATGATCTTCTGGGCTAGGAATGAGGGTGTACGCGGGACACATTATTGGATTTCGGCGACAGATCGCAGGTTCCCCCAATTGTAACCCCAGCTTGCCTCTGTGGAAAGTGGGATCGAGAGGGGGTAGGCGGCTTCCATCACCTGTTGCACCACACGGATTGTCTCGGGCAGCTCGGCCTGGGGACATTCCAGAACCAGCTCGTCGTGCACCTGGAGCAGGATGTGCCCCGCGAGTTCCGGCCTCGCGCAGGGCAGGCGGAACGCGCAGCATGGCGAGCTTCATGATGTCGGCGGCCGTGCCCTGGATGGGGGCGTTGATGGCCTCACGCTCCTCGCGATTGCGGATGTTTTGATTGGTCTGGGCGCTCAGGCCGGGGAAGTAGCGCCGCCTGCCCAGCAGGGTCTCTACGTAGCCCTGGCGGGCCGCCCGCCGGCGCATCTCGTCCAGGTAGCTCTTTACCGCCGGGAACTGCTTGAAGTAGGCCTTGACGAACTCCTCGGCCTCGGCCAGGGTCAGGTCCGTGGTGCGGCTCAACCCGAAGGAGCTCATCCCGTAGATCAGGCCGAAGTTGATCGCCTTGGCGTGGCGGCGCTGTTCCCGGCTGACCTTCTCCAAGGGGACGCCGTAAATCGCCGCCGCTGTGGTGGCGTGGATGTCCTGATCCGCGCGGAAGGCATCCAGCATGGCCTCATCGTTAGCCATGTGCGCCACGATGCGCAGCTCGATCTGGGAATAATCTACCGAAAGCAACACCTCGCCGGGGTTGGCAACGAAGCCCTCCCGCACGCGGCGGCCAAGCTCGGTGCGCGCGGGGATGTTTTGCAGGTTGGGATCGGAAGAGGCCAGGCGCCCCGTCACCGAGCCGGTCTGGCTGTAAGAGGTATGCACCCGCCCGGTGGCCGGATTGATCTGCTCCGGCAGCGCGTCCACGTAAGTGGACTTCAGCTTGGCAAGCTCGCGGTACTCCAGGATCCCATCCACCACCGGATGCTGCCCGCGCAGCTCCTCCAGCACGTCCGCCGAGGTGGAGAAATGCCCGCTGGAGGTCTTGCGGCTGCGGTCCGGCGGTTCCAGGCGCAGGCGCTCGAACAGGATCTTGGAAAGCTGTTGGGTAGAGTTCAAATTGAAGGGGCTGCCGACGGCTTCGTAGATCTGGGTTTCGAGGGTGCTCAACCTCTCTTGCAATTCGGCGGCCATCTTGTGGAAGAAGGGCACGTCCAGGGCGATGCCGGCCATTTCCATGTCCATCAGCACCGCGATCAGCGGCATCTCCATCTCGGCCATCAGCTTGTCCGCGTTTTGAGCCTTGAGCTCGCTCCGCAAGCCGGGCACCAGGCGCAGGGTGACCTCCGCGTCGGCGGCGGCGTAAGGCGCCGCGTCCTGGATGGACACCTGGTCCATGGTGAGCTGGTTCTTGCCCTTGCCGATCAGCTCCTCGATATGCGTCATGGCCACTCCCAGGCGCACCCAGGCCAGGTTCTTCAAGCCCAGGTTGCGCGAGGCCGGGTTGACCAGCCACTCGGCGATCATGGTATCGAAGCTCAAGGGGGCCACACGCACCCCGTAGCGCGCCAGCATCAGGGCGTCATATTTGAGGTTGTGCCCCACTTTGGCGATGGCCGGGTCGGTCAGCGGGCCCTGCAGCGCCCGCAAGACGCTTTCCAGGGGGAGCTGCGCGCCCTGCCGGTGCCCGACCGGGACGTAATATGCCTCACCTTCGCGCACGGCCAGGGAAATGCCCACCAGCTCCGCGCGCATGGGGTCCGTCGAGGTGGTCTCGGTGTCGAAGGAGATCTCTTTAGCCTGTCGCAAGGTCTCCACCAGCTCGCCAAGCGCCTCCGGCGTGTCGATGATGTGCACCTGCGTGTCCGTTTCGGCGGGCTGCCCCACGCGCTGTACCGGCTCCCCGAACAGGGAGAGCTGTTGCGTCTCGCTTCTTCCCCCCTGGATCTTTTGGGTGATGGCCGTCAAGCGCGCCATCAGCGTGCGGAACTCCAGCTCGCGGAAGAGGGCTTCCACGGCGCTCGGGTCGTACTGCTCGCTGCGCGCCTTCTCCAGGTCCAGTGAGATCTGCACGTTGGTGTCGATCTGGGCCAGCTTCTGGCTGAGGTAGGCGCTCTCGCGCCCGCTTTCGAGGCGCGTGCGCACCCGCGTGGGCAGGTCTTCCAGGTGAGCGTAGACCTCGTCCAGGGTGGCATAGGTTTCGAACAAAGAGATAGCCGTCTTCTCGCCAATGCCGGCCACGCCGGGAATATTATCCGACGCGTCGCCCACCAGCGCCTTGTAATCCACCACCTGATCGGGGCGCACCCCCAGGTACTCTTTCACCTCCTTGGGGGTGTAATCCTTGGCCTCGGAGAGCTTGCTGCCCGCCAGGTTGACGATGATGTGCTCGTCCACCAACTGGAGCAGGTCGCGGTCGCCGGTGACGATCTTGACTCCCAAACCCTTGCCGGCGGCCTGGCGCGCTACGCTGCCCAGCACGTCGTCCGCCTCGAAGCCTTCCACCTCCAGGCGCGGAATGTTGAAGGCGTCCACGAGCTGGCGGATGCGCTCGATTTGCACGCGCAGGTCCTCCGGCATCTTGGCGCGCGTGGCCTTGTATTCGGGATAAAGCGCATCGCGGAAGGTCTTGCCCGTGTCGAAGGCCACGGCCAGGTAATCCGGGCGGTCCTGCTCGAGGATGCGCATCAGCACGCTGGCAAAGCCGTAGATGCCGGCGGTGGGCTCTCCACTGGAAGTCAGCCAGCGGTCGCCGCCTGCGGAGGCGGCAGTCAACGCGAAGTAGGTGCGGTAGGCCAGGGCGTGGCCGTCGATCAGGTAAAGGGTAGGAGGCATAGAGGTTCGGGATCCGGAAAATCTGAGGTCAAAGGTTCAGAAGGGGTCTCTCAACGACTACTGAAAGCCCTGGAAAAGGCGCGTGCGAGTGATAAAATCGCGCAAAAGCTGGGCCGGGATGGCGTACGAGCCGCTCACCAACAAATAGCCGGGCGCCCAGAAATCCTCCGAGGGGTTCTCCTTGCTCAGTTGGGGGAACTCCTCGAAAATGCTCCGGGAAGTCTTCTCGCGAAAGACCGCGATCAACGCCGCCGGGGAGGTCTCAGGGGGGAGGCGCACGAGCCAGTGCAGGTAGGCCGGGCGCACGGCCATGCCCTCCAATCTCCAGCCGAAGGCGATGCACAGGTCGGGAAGCCAGCGGCCCAGGCGGGCGGCCAGGTCGCCGGCCAGGTAGTGCTGCGGGAAGCGCGGAATGAGCACCCCGGCGTAGGTCAGGTCCACCATCAGGTGGGTGGGCGCCTCGGGCCTAGCCGGCACCAGCAAGTGCCTGGGAGAAGGCCTGGCCAGGCCGCGCTCCCCCGTCTCTGATTCGGTTTCGGGTTGGGCGACGCTCGCCTCTTCCTCCAGGGGTGGCGCATCCTCGGCAGGAGCTTCCCTTACCGGCGCGTGGCCGGCCAGCACGGCCAGCAATTCCTGGTCGAACTCGGGCGTCTCGACCTGCAGCAGATTCCCTGCGCCGGCCGGCTGCGCCTCGACCGGCTCGCCGCTGATCTCTTTCACCCAGGCCTGCGCGGCAGGGTTGTAAGCGCGGGGAAGCTCGGCTTGCGGGTCGGGGTCGGGCAGATCGGCCAGGAAGGGGGCGATGTCCGGCGCCCCACCCTCTCCTTCCATTTCCTGGGCAGGCTCCTGGGCCGGCGGCGAGCCGGACGAGCGCGGGCTGGGGGAAGACAGGGCCTGCGCGAAGCGGATCGTTTGAGCGCGAACGCGGCTGAAAGGCGTGGCGGCCTCGTAGGCCAGCGCCAGCACCAGCTCGCCGGTCAGGTGGGTGGCGTACAGCATGTAGTCCCCGCCGGGATTCTCCAGGTGCACGTAGCGCACCAGGTCGCAGCTCCGCTGGCTGTCCCAATAACGCGCAATGGCCGCGGCCAGCTCTCTGGCTGCATCCTGGGGCACCTGGCCGGCGTAAGCCCATAGCTCGCCCTTGCGGGCGATCAAGGCCGCCTGGGCAGCCGCATCCTGCAGAAAGCGCGAGAGGTCCTGGGCGGCGCGCTGGGGCTCTTCCAGCCAGGGAGATGCGTCTGCCCCCGAGCCGCCGGAAATCCTCCCCTCACCCGGCGGATCCGCCTGGTAGTCAGCCGGTTGCCCGGCAGCTCTGCGCCCATCCACCAGGCCCTCGATCTTCTCCAGGAGCTCCGGCAGGTAAAATGGCCTGGAAAGGTAGCCGTCCGGCTTCCACCCCCCCAGCATGGGGTCCTGAGGGTCGTTGTAGGGTGGAATGACGATCAGGCGCATCCCGGGGTGGGCGGCTTGGAGGCCACGCACCCAGGCCAGGAAGGGCACGTCCTTCAGGTCGGTGTCCAGGATGGCCAGCTCTGCGCCATTTTGAGCGCAGCGATCCTGCAAGGCAGTGGCTTTGGGGAACACTTCGACCTGGTAACGGCCATGCTCCGCCAAGCTCTGGCGCAAGAGCTCGCCAAATGCCTCGTGGGGGGTGCCAATCAGGATAGTAGCCGTCATGTTAAGAGTCTATCACGGCGCGCAAGCAGAGGCAAGCCGCGCCAACCGACAATTTTATTAACTGCCCGGCGCAACGCCCGGTCGGGTGCGAACGAATGCGGTAACGAAAAACGAAAGCGGGGAGTGGGCAGTCAGTGATCAGTGGACGGTGGTCAGTGGTCAGTAGGCCGCTTCGCTCCCGTAGAATGTCAACCGCAGATACACGCAAATTTGTAGGGCGGCTTTCTAAGCCGCCGGTTACTTTCTAAGCCGCCGGCCACCGAGGCGGGTTTGGAAACCCGCCCTACGATCCTCGCACAAAGACGCGCAAAGGAACCACCCATGGACACAGATTTGTAGGGCGGCTTTCTAAGCCGCCGGTCACCGAGGCGGGTTTGGAAACCCGCCCTACGACCCACGCACAAAGACGCGCAAAGGAACCACCCATGGGCACAGATTTGTAGGGCGGCTTTCTAAGCCGCCGGCCACCGAGGCGGGTTTGGAAACCCGCCCTACGATCCTCGCACAAAGACACAGAAAGGAACCGCCCATGGGCACAGATTTGTAGGACGGCTTTCCAAGCCGCCGGCCATGGAGAGGGGAAGATTCTTGCTTCCCCAAGAATTTGCATCACGCTCTAGCCTATGGTAAACTTACCAATAAGATAGGCATTGCAAAGTATCCAGGGCCGAGGTTGACAACTACAGTCGATGTCATGCCCCGCAATTTCCAGCCTTTCCTTGCCCTATGGCCAGGAACTTGTGCCTTTCTTGTTCCGGGAGGCTGGTGCTACGATGTTCTTTCTTCTTGCCGGGATTTCAGGGGGCACGCCAATCACCTCCCCGGCCAAACTTTCAGCATTCATTTGGGCCAGGCTGAAGCGCCCCCATAGATCCGTCTCAGGGAAATGCAGGCTGAGTATCTGTCAGGTGCAATTCCACTCACCATTTTCGACTTAGATCGGGGACTTCTATTCAATGAAAGGAGACGAGTAGATATGGAAATATCCAAAGAGCTGATGTTGGATATGTATTGGACGATGCTGCTGGCTCGTCGGACAGATGAGCGCGGCTGGGTGCTGCACCGTCAGGGCAAGATCGCTTTTCACATGTCGGGCATCGGCCACGAGGCCGCCCAGGTCGGCGCGGCGTTTGCGCTCAGGCGCGGCTACGACTGGGTGGCGCCCTATTACCGCGACCTGGCCTTGATGATCGCGATGGGCCTGACCCCGCGCGAATTCATGCTCATCGTGATGGGCAAGAAGGAAGAACCCACCTCCGGGGGACGGCAGATGACCAGCCATTGGAGCCTGAAGCGCGCCAACGTGATCAGCCACTCCGCCCCGGTGGCCACGCAGAATCCGCACGCCGCCGGCATCGGGCTGGCGATCAAATTGCGCGGCGAGGACAAAGTCGTGCTGACCACCCTGGGAGAAGGCTCGACCTCCCAGGGAGAGTGGTACGAGGCGGTAAACTGGGCCGCCATACATAAACTGCCGGTGCTCTTCATCGTGCAGAACAACCAGTACGCCATCTCGGAGCCCCCGGAGCAGCAGATGGCGGTGAAGAGCTCGGCGGACAAGGCCTGCGGGCTGGGGCTGCCGGGCGTGAGCGTGGACGGCACGGACCTGTTTGCCGTGTATGCAGTGGTCAAAGAGGCGGTCGACAACGCGCGCAACGGCCAGGGGCCGGCTCTGATTGAGACGCGCGTCTACCGCATGACCCCACATTCCTCCGACGACGACGATCGCTCCTACCGCTCGCGGGAAGAGGTGGAAGAGCACAAGAAACGTGATCCGCTGTTGCTGGCGCGCGCCCGCCTGGAACAAGAGGGCCTCCTCCCCGCGGAGAAATCGGCCGAGCTGGAGGCGCGCGCGAAGGAGATGATCGACGACGCCGTGCAATACGCCACCCAGGCCCCCTACCCGGAAGCGGAAGAGGCCCTGCACCCGGTCTACGCCGAGGAGGGGATGTATGCCTGAGATGACCATGATCGAGGCCATCCGCCAGGCGATGGACGAGGAGCTGGCCCACGATAAGGACGTCTTCATCGTGGGCGAGGACGTGGGCAGGCGCGGCGGGGTATTCCGCGCTACACAGGGGCTATTCGAAAAGTACGGCCCGGAGCGGGTGATCGATTTGCCTCTGGCGGAGCTTTCCCTGGTGGGCGTCGGCGTGGGGGCGGCCCTGTACGGGATGCGCCCGATCTGCGAGATCCAGTTCGCGGATTTCATCCACCCGGCCTTCAACCAGATCCTCAACGAGGCCGCCAAGATGTGCTACCGCTCGAACGGGGAGTGGACCGTGCCGCTGGTGATCCGCGCGCCTTACGGCGGCGGCATCGGCGGCGGGTTGTACCACTCGCAGAGCATGGAAGCCTATTTCACGCACGCTCCCGGCCTGAAGGTGGTGATCCCTTCCAATCCCTACGACGCCAAGGGGCTGCTCAAGTCGGCGGTGCGCGATCCCAACCCGGTGCTGTATTTCGAGCCGAAGAAAGGCTATCGCCTGATCCGCGGGGAAGTGCCCGAGGAAGAGTTCACCGTCCCCCTGGGGGAGGCCAGGGTCTCGCGCGAAGGCCGCGACGTGAGCGTATTCACCTACGGCATGATGCATTATTACACCCTGCAGGCGGCGGAGGAAGTGGCGGCGGAGGGCATCGAGGTCGAGGTCATCGACCTGCGCACGCTTTACCCGGTGGACAAGCCGGCCATCCTCGAGTTGGTGCGCAAGACCGGCAAAGCGCTGATCGTCCACGAAGACTGCCTGACCGGCGGCTACGGCGCGGAGATCGCCGCCATCATCGCCGAGCAGGCTTTCACCGACCTGGACGCCCCGGTGCGCCGCCTGGCGGGTCCCGACGTGCCGGCCGTGCCCTTCAGCCATCCCATGCAGGACTGGTTCATGCTCAATCCGCAGAAGATTGCGGCAGCAATCCGCGAGCTGGCCAGGTATTGATGGAGATCACCACAGAGGCACAGAGAACACAGAGGTTTTTAGTAGCGTGGAGAGGATCATCTGGATTTTTCACCGCAAAGACACCGAGAACGCAGGGTTTATTTAAGAGATTTTCTCTGCGTCCTCTGTGTCTCCGTGGTGGGTTGTTTCCCGTGGTGGACTGTTTCGACTTTCCATGTTAAAAAAGGAGCATGTGGAAAACATAATTTCCTGTTGACGCCAAGGATACAAGGATCAGGGAGAATCAAAGATGAGCATCAACGAGACCACCCAAACGATCATCGGAGCAGCCATCGAGGTGCATCGCAATTTAGGCCCTGGCCTGCTTGAGTCTGCTTATGAAGAATGCCTGTGCAAGGAATTGGAGTTGAGGGGATCGTATTTCGAGCGGCAGTTGGCCTTGCCTGTATCCTATAAAGGCTTGATGCTAGATTGCGGTTATAGGATCGACTTGCTCGTGGAGAAGACTGTTGTGATTGAAATCAAAGCTGTTGAGTCCCTGCAACCCATCCATGAAGCACAGCTCTTGACCTACCTGCGCTTGGGTGGGTGGAAGGCGGGCCTCTTACTCAATTTCAACGTATCGATCTTGAAAAAAGGCGTCCGCAGGATGGTATTGGGCTCGATAGAGGATCTTTAATTATCTCACCACGGAGACACGGAGATCACAGAGAAAAACCTTTATAAAAGAACCTCTGTGTGCTCTGTGTCTAGTATATTCAAAGAGCGGCAGTAAAATGGTGAAGGGCATGGCAGTCCGCTCACGCGTCTTGGTCCGTGTAGACCGTCACAGAGCATGGTCGTCGTGCCCTAAGCCAAATGAACCCGAACAGTTGCGTGGGCTTTGAGCCCGTATCCAAGCTAGAACGGGTCCCTTTGATTATACAGCTAGCGAGGTGTGAAATGCTTGAGAATCGATCTGCTGTGTACGTGGGTGTGGATGTGTCCAAGACCCAGCTCGACGTGGCGATGGGCCAAGACGGTGAATATTGGCAGGCAGGCAATGATGCAGCCGGCATCGGGCGTACGCTCCAACGCTTGCAAGCCCTCCAGCCGGCTTTGATCATCGTTGAATCCACCGGTGGGCTGGAGACAGCTCTCATCACGGAGCTCTTTGCGGCCGGGTTGCCGTTTGCCCTGGTGCATCCGGCACGGGTGCGGGATTTTGCCCGTTCGATTGGTTTATTAGCCAAGACCGATAAGTTGGATGCCCGCCTGTTGGCCCGCTTCGGCGAAGCCGTCAAACCGCCCGCTTCCCAGCTACCTGGAGAGGCAGAGCAGGAGTTAAATGCCTGGATGGTGCGTCGCCGGCAATTACTCGACATGCTGGTGGACGAGAAGAACCACCTGGCCAGCACCTGCTTGTCGCTGCGCCCCAAAGTCGAAGAACATCTCACCTGGTTGGAAAAAGAAGTGGCCGATCTGGACCGGCAAATCGAGGACCAAATCCACCAAATTCCCCACTTCCAAGAGAAGGAAGCCCTCTTGCGCAGCGCTAAGGGGGTCGGCCCGGTGTTGTGCGCCAAGCTGCTCTCCGGCCTCCCTGAACTGGGACAGCTAGACCGCAAGAAGATCGCTGCTTTGGTCGGAGTGGCGCCTTTCAATGATGACAGCGGCCGGCGACGTGGAAAACGAAGGATCAAGGGCGGACGAGCAGATGTGAGAAAAGTGCTGTACATGGCCACCCTGGCTGCCACGCGTTCCAATGTGCTCATCAAACCCTTTTATCAACGCTTATTGCAGCAAGGCAAGCTCAAAAAGGTGGCTTTGGTGGCGTGTATGCGCAAATTCCTGACCATCCTGAACGCCATGATCCGGGATCAGCAGCCTTTCAATCCGGCTTTTGTGCCGGCATAACCCTTGACAATAGACACAGTTGCTCCGTGGTGAAAATCAGGGATGAGTTTACCTGATCCCACCACAGAGACACGGAGGTCGCAGAGAAAAACCTTTATAAAGAACCTCTGTGTGCTCTGTGTCTCCGTGGTGAAAAATTCCAGGAATCACCTAGATACAGTCTTTGTGGTGAACAAAGGAGTCCAAGAATGCTAACCAAAGTAATCATGCCCCAGTTAGGCGAATCGGTGGTAGAGGGCACCGTCACCAGGTGGCTGTGCCAGGAGGGGGAAAAGATCAACGAGCTCGACCCCCTGGTGGAAGTCAACACCGACAAGGTGGATACCGAAATCCCCAGCACGGCCTCGGGCACCCTCTTGAAGATCCTGGTCGGGGAAGGGAGCACGGTGAAAGCCGGCACCATTCTGGCCTGGATCGGGGAGCCGGGCGAGGTCATCCCGGAAAACGGCGGCTCGCTGCCTACCAGCCGCGCGCCGACGCCGGCTCCGGCAACGGCGCCGGCGGCTCCCAGCGCCGGGCGCGACGGCGACCTGGGATTCATCTCGCCCGTGGTGGCGCGCCTGGCGCACGAGAATAATCTGGACCTGGCCCAGGTGAAAGGCAGCGGCGAAGGCGGGCGCATCACCAAGAAAGACGTGCTGGCCTACCTGGAGACCCGCCAGGCAGCCGCACCGGCCGCCGAGCCGGCCGCCTGGGAGACGCCCGGCGAAGGCGACCTCTTCCGCCCCACCGAGATGGTCTTCGCCGGCGGCGCGCCCCCCTTAGCAGCTCCCCTCGTCACGCCGAAGGCCAGGGTGCTGCCGCTCTCCCCGGTGCGCAAATCCATCGCCGAGCGCATGTTAGCCTCTACGCGCACCTCTCCGCAGGTCACCACCGTGATGGAAGCCGACCTCAGCCGCGTGGCGGCCCACCGCCAGGCCAACCAGGCAGCCTTCGAGCAGGCCGGCGCGCACCTGACCTACACGGCCTACTTCGTGGCCGCCAGCGTGTCCGCGCTGAAGGCCAATCCGCTGGTCAATTCCTCCTGGAGCGAGGAAGGCATCCTGCTCCACAACGAGATCAACATCGGCCTGGCCGCCTCGCTGGGCGAAGACGGCCTGATCGTGCCGGTGATCAAGGGCGCGGACGGCCTCTCCCTGCTGGGCCTGGCGCGCAGCGTCAACGATTTGGCCGGGCGCGCCCGCACCCATCGCCTCCAGCCAGAGGAGGTCAAGGGCGGCACTTTCACGATCACCAACCACGGCGGCAGCGGCTCGCTCTTCGCCACGCCGATCATCAACCAGCCGCAATGCGCCATCCTGGGCGTGGGCCTGGTACAGAAGCGCGCCGTGGTGATCAACGACGCCATCGCCATCCGCCCCATGGTCTACCTGTCCCTGACCTTCGACCACCGCATCCTGGACGGCTCCAGCGCCGACCAGTTTCTGGCGAAAGTTGTGGAAGGGCTGCAAAACTGGGTATAATCGGTGCGTTGCCGTAAAAGCTCGTGAAGGTTTTTCACAAAATCTCACGCAAAGACGCGAAGAGCGTTAAGAAATTTCAAATTAAGACAGGAAAAGGACAAATATGAGTGATTACGATGTAGTTGTCATCGGGGCCGGTCCGGGGGGATACGTCAGCGCAATCCGGGCTGCCCAGTTAGGTCTCAAGACGGCTATTGTGGATAAACAATGGTTGGGCGGCGTGTGCCTGAACGTGGGCTGCATTCCCTCCAAAGCCCTGCTCAGGAACGCCGAGATCGCTCACATCCTGCGCGAGCGCAGCAAGGAGTTCGGCTTTTCCTTCGACAACCTGAAGCTGGATTACTCGGTGGCCGTGAAGCGCAGCCGCCAGACTTCCGACCGCCTGGTGCGCGGGGTGGGCTTCTTGATGAAGAAAAACAACATCGAAGTACACATGGGAGCAGGCAAGATCACCGCCCGCGACACGGTCAGCGTGACGGCTGCCGACGGCAAGGTGGAACAGCTCAAAACCAAGAATATCATCGTGGCCACCGGCGCGCACACGGCCATGATCCCCGGCGTTCAGGTGGACGGGAGCCACATCCTGACCTACCTGGAAGCTATTTTGCAAGACAAGCTGCCCTCCTCCGTGGTCATCATCGGCGCGGGCGCCATCGGCGTGGAGTTCGCCACCGTGTGGAATTCCTACGGCGTGGACGTCACCATCGTCGAGATGCTGCCGCGCGTGGTGCCGCTGGAAGACGAGGAGATCAGCGCCGAGCTGTCCAAGGCGCTGGCCAAGCGCGGCATCAAGATTCTCACCGGCACAAAGGTGGAAGTCGCTGCAAGCCACAGACCAGGGGGAAGCCCCCGCATCTCAGGGGGAAGCCCCCGCATCCCAGGGGGTAGCCGTCAAAGTGTCCAAGGACGGCGCCGAGCAGACCCTGGAGGCCGAACAGGCCCTGGTGGCCATTGGCTTCAAGCCCAACAGCGCGGAGATCGGCCTGGAGGACGTGGGCGTCAAGGTATCGCCGCGCGGCTTCGTCGAGATCGACGAGCGCATGGCCACCAACGTGCCGGGCATCTGGGCTATCGGCGACGTGACCGGCCAGGTGCTGCTGGCCCACGTGGCCTCTGCCCAGGGCGTGGTGTGCGCCGAGAACATCGCCGGCGTGGAGACCGTCCAGTTGGACTACGCCATGATGCCGCACGCCACTTACTGCCAGCCGCAGATCGCCTCCTTCGGCCTCACCGAGGCGCAGGCCAAAGAGAAGGGCCACGAGGTCAAAGTGGTGCGCTTCCCCTTCCAGGCCAACGGCAAGGCCCTGGGGCTGGGAGATTATAACGGTTTCGTCAAGCTCGTCACCGACGCCAAGTACGGAGAAATCCTGGGCGCGCACCTGATCGGGCCGGAAGTCACCGAGCTGCTGCCCGAGCTGACCATCGCCCAGCGCATGGAGCTGACCGTGGAAGAGATCGCGCGCAACGTGCACGCGCACCCCACGCTGAGTGAAACGCTGAAGGGGGCCGCCGAGGCCGCCGAAGGCCACGCGATCGATATTTAGAGAAGAGAGTAGAAAATCGAGAGTAGTTTGTATCGAGTGGGCAGTGGTCAGTAGTCGGTATTCAGTCGCCAGTGACCAGGAAGAATAAAATAAAGCGGCCCTGCGAAGGTATTTACGCCCCGCAGGGCCGCTTTTATGGGTTGCGCCAGCGCGCCACCCACTCGGGCGCGACGCGCTCCAGGCGCGCCTTCTTCAGATTCTCGCGCATGATCCACTGCACGTCTTTGTCGGGGCTGGCCAGCCATTTCTCCAGAAGCGGCAGGCCCGTTTCAGGCAAGGCAGCGGCGGCCACGCTCCAGGCATACGCCAATCCCTTGCGCAAGGCCTGGAAGGCCGGGCTCTTGCGCTCCTGCGCCCCCGGCAGGCCGGCGGTGATCTCGTCCAACAATCCCAGCACCCGCCGGACGGCTTCCGCATCTTTCAGCAGGCGCGGCTCGCACAGTCCGGCGGCGACGGCGCGTTGCTCGTAAAGGGTGCCCCTGGCCCAGGCTGCCATCTCGTCCAAGAGCGCCGGCAGGTCAGCGTCTCCCCAGCGTTGCAAGCCCATGGCCACGCCCTCGCGCACGCGCCAGCGCGGGTCGGAAGCGGCCTGGCGCAGGAGCGGCAGCCATTCGCGCCGGCCCTCGGCGATCAGGCGCCCCAGGCCCACCGCGCCGCACACGGGCAGGAATTCGTCCGGGGTGGTGGGCGGAGTCATCTCGGCGGTCAGGCCCAGCCATCGCTCGAACTGCCCCGGGCGGCCTTCTTCCGCCGCCGCCTGCACCAGCTCCAGGTTGCCACGCGGCCCCGGCAGCCCGGATTCCGCCAGCAGGTAGGCGTCCCAATCGTCCAGCTCACGCAGCTTCTCGCGATAAGATTTCGATCTTCCCCATCAGGCCTTCCTCCCATCCCTATCCTCAAACCTCACCCCCGGCCCCTGGAGTTCGGCCCCTTTGCTAGACTTTTGCCAATTTGAGCCGAGGCGATATTCTCACCACGGAGACGCAGAGGGCACAAAGTTTTTTTTCGTAGATTCACAAGAATTTCTAGCCCCTTTTTCCATTCGATTTCTCAGTATGCTCTGAGGCTCTGTGCCTTTGGGGTGAATTTTCTACCTGATTCGAAAAAGGCCAAGCCCCAGTGTGACTATTCTCTATTTTCTACTCTCGTCTCTTCCTGATCGCCCGTTCCCTCATCCCTGATTGCCCGTTCCCTCATCCCCTCATAAAACGCCATCACCTGCTGCCGCACCTGGCCGCGCTCGGCGCGCTGCAAAAGGATGCGGGCGTTGTGCTCCGCCGCCCGCGCGCGCAGGTCGGGGCGCATCAGGCCGGTGAGGATGGCTTCTCCCAGCGCGCCCGGATCGCCCGGGTCCACCAGCAGCCCGTTGAGGCCGGGCGTGATCCACTCGCGGATCGACTCGATGTCGCCCGCCACCGGGAAGCAGCCGCAGGCCATGGCTTCCAGCAGCGAATTGGGGGTGCCGTCGTGCGCGCCGGGCGAGACCATCACCTGCGCGCGCCGGAACAGCCCCCACAGCTCGACTTGCGGCAACGGCTCCAACAGGCGCACCCGCCCGGCGATCTTCAAAGCGTCCACCTGTTGGATCGCCTCCGCCTGCCCGGCCATGGCCGGGCACAGGAAGACCGCCCGCGGGAAGACTTGCAGCACGCGCGGCACGGCCTGGAAGAAGGTGTCGTTGCGCACGCTGCCGGGCCGGAATCCGCGCGGGTTGATCACCAGGGGCGTATCCGTGGGCAGGTCCCCAAAGCGACCACCTCCCTCCTGGTCGGGGCGGCGCATCCCCTCCAGGTCGAGGCCCCCCGACCCCGGCACGACCAGGGTGGGCGCATCCGGCGCGAATCCCCACAGCTTTCCCAGGCGCACGTCGCGGCGCGCGTCCGCCATCAGGCCGTCCGCCCGCCGCAAGCAGCGCATGCTGAGCGCGCGCATCCGCTCGGAGCCGTTGGCGTGCAGGGTCAGGTCATTGCCCCAGATGGAGACCACCAGGGGCACGCCTCGCGGCGCGGCGCTGGCCAACATGCCCTCGAAAGGGATGCGCAGGGCGTGGACGAGATCCGGCTGGATCTCGCGTGCCAGGCGCCGGAAGGAGCTCCCGTAAGCCTGCACGGAAAGCGCGCCGAAGACGTAACGGCCCTTCAGGAACAAGGAACGGAAACGCGCGATGACGGGACGCAGCGAGGAGCGGCTGGCGCTTCCGACGCCCATGGTCGCGCCGCTGCCGGCAAAGCGGCCGAACGCCACGGGCAAGACGTGCAGGCTGGCGGCCGCCTCGAGCGGCCCGCACGGGAAGCTGCTGGCCAGATGCACCTCGTAACCGCAGGAGGCCAGCAGCTCCAGCCAGCGGCGGGCGATTGGGCTGCGCCCATCGGCTACCAGGAGGATGCGCATAGGGCGGCTCCTTACTCGGCCCTCGGCGGGCCGCCGTTGCCGGGCACGATCACGCGCACCGCCTGGGGAGTCACGTTGATCTTCACCGGGGTCAGGCCGATCACGTCGCCATCCGCCTGGACGGTTTGCGGCGGGTCGGCCTCCACCGTCACCTGGCGGGCGTGCCAGTGCGGCATGATCTCGGTATTATCGGGAGCGCCCGCGATGCGCGCCGCCAGGGTGATCAGCGAGCTGAAGTCCGCCTGGCGCAGGATGACCACGTCCAGCAGGCCGTCGCTGGTCGCCAGGCTGGAAAGGCCCATGTTGCTTCCGCTGGCGACCAGACAGCTCACCCCGTCCAGCGCCACAGTTTGACCGTCCAGCGCCAGGCGGTAATGCGCCTGGGAGGGATTGCCGAGGGCGTGCAGGGCCGCCAGGCCGTAGGCCAACATGCCGAAATGCTCTTTGAGCTCGCGCCCGGCATTTTCCACCATCCTGGCTTCCATGCCAATGCCCACCAATTGCAGGAAGTACTGTTTTCCAATGCGGGCCACGTCCACCGCGCGTACCTCAGCGCCCTGGTCAACAATGAGCTCGCAGGCCTGGCGCAGGTCCCGGGGGATGCCAAAGGCCGCCGAGATCACGTTAGTGGTACCGGTCGGTAAGATGGCCATGGGAACGCGCGCGCCGACCAGGCCGTTGGCCACCTCGTTGACCGTGCCATCGCCGCCGAAGGCCACCACCACGTCGGCGCCGGCGTGCAGAGCCGCCCTGGCCAGACGGCGGCCATCCCCACGCCGGTGGGTGACGAACAAGTCCCACTCGGCGCCCGCTTCTCGAAACACAGAATTGAACGTCTTCAAGAAGGGGGCGTCTCGGCCCGCGGCGGGATTGACGATGATGGCAACCTGGCGCACGCCTGAGCGGCTCTTGCGCTCCTGAAACAGGGACAGCTTGAGCTTATCCAGCAAGCTCAAGCGCTTCCCTGCCCCAGACTGAACTAACTGACTGTCTGACTGCTGCTCCAAGCTCATTCTTCCTTCTATCTATCCACCCGCCCCAGCCAGGGCCGTCTCGATGGCTTGAAGAAAAGCGCGCACCATCTCGTCAACGTTGACTTCCTCTGAGACGAGACGGAAAGACGCCGCTCCCATTGCCCGCAGGCGGCGCGCGTCGCTCAGGGCTTCACCCAGGGCGTGGGTCAGCTCCGCCTGGCTGCCCGGGGCCACTCGCCAGCCATTCTCCGCGCGCACCAGGTCCGCCTGGGTGCCGTCCGCCTCGGCGGCGATGACCGGCAGCCCGTAAGACATGGCCTGTTGCAAGGCCAGACCGCCCGTGCCGGGCAGCACGAACAGGTCGGCGGCGGCGAAAAACGGCTCCAGCGCGGCGCCCTGGCGCGCGCCGGCGAATTCGACGCGCGGATAGATGCGCGCGGCCAGCTCCTCGAATTCGGCGCGCGCCGGCCCATCGCCGACGATGGTGAGCCTGGGCTGGAGGTCCGCCGGCAGCGCGGCGCAGGCGCGCAGCAGGTTGTCGATGCGCTTGCGCGCCTGAAGCCTGCCGACGAACAAGACCACCGGGCGCCCTCGAAAGCCTTCAGGCCGGGGGGGCGGCGCCTGCGCAGGGCGGCGCGTGGCCGCGTTGGGCGCCACGAAGATCTTGCGCTCTGGGAAGCCGCTGGCGCGGTACTCCTCGGCGCCCCTGCGGCTGTAGGCGAGCAGGGCGTCGAAGCGCCGCAAGGAGCCGCGCCGGGCCGCGTCGCGCACCCCGGCCAGCGGCCCACGCAGGGCCGGAGCGCCCAGGCCCCAGCCGATCACGGGGCGGCTACGCGCGTGCATCCAGGCGATGCCCCCCGACAGGCTGCCATTGCGCGGGTTGGTCTCGGTGATCAGCACCTGCGGCTGCCAATCCTCCAGCCAGGCGCGCAGGCCGGCCTGCCAGTAGAGGGACAGCGCGCCCCTCAATAAATGCAGGTTGCGGGCCGGAGCGACCTGGGCGCTTTGCAGCCGGTCGGTGGCCTCGATGGCCTCGCCCGGGCGCGGCTGCCCGGCAAACACACTCAAGCCGCCCGCGCACGCCTCCGCCAGCGCGTCGAAGAAGGGAGCGCGATAGCCGGGGAGCACCCGCTGCTGTACGCCAATCCGATAAGCACTCATCTTCTTTGTGGTTTGATCTTTTCCTTACCCTGATTCGCATCCATCTATGCCAGGAAAGCTTCCAGGTAGCCGTCCACCATGCGATCCAGGCCGAAAACGGCCTCCGCGCGCGCGCGCGCCGCCGCCCGGAAGCGCTCCTGCCCGGCCAGCATCTCCGCCGCGGCCGCGGCCAACGCCGGAATATCCGGAGCTTCCAAATTCCAGGGATCCCCGCCGTAAGGCACCACCCGCCCGGCGTCCCCCGGCACCATCTCCGCCAGCGCGCCGGTGTCGAAGGCGGCCACCGGCAGCCCACAGGCCAGCGCCTCGACCACCGAGTTGGGGCAGGCGGCGTTCAGGTCGGCGGAGAAGAGCAGATGCGCGGAGCGGTCCGTCTGCGGGATGTGCTCGCGCGGACGCACGCCCGCCCAGGTGATGCCCCCGCCGGCACGCGCCTGCCAGCGCTCGCGCAGCTCCGCGGGCACGTCCCCGACCACCATCAGCTCCATGGGAAAATGATAACGCTCGTTCAACGCCTGCGTCAGCCGCACGGCATTCTCCAGGCCGAGCTGGTTGTTGCCGCCCAGGTGGCCTTCCACCAG
Organism: uncultured Chloroflexia bacterium; assembly: GCA_963702935.1. Classification (GTDB taxonomy): domain Bacteria; phylum Chloroflexota; class Anaerolineae; order Anaerolineales; family Anaerolineaceae; genus DAOTWA01. The sequence goes on along the minus strand of OY969772.1, from coordinate 2,509,579 downwards.
CAGCAGACGGCAGCTCTCTGCGGGCCGTTGGTGGGCGCCCTGCGGCGTATAAAGCGACAGGTCCACCCCGTTGTAGACCACCCAAGCGGGCCGATCCACCTGCCCACGCACCCTCTCCCACCAGCGCTGCGAGAATTCGGACTGGTAAACGATCCCGCTGGCCAGCTGGCGGCGGATGAAGGCCAACAACAGGTTGTTGCCCTCCGCGCGCAAGTACTGTTTCAGGGAGGTGGGCTGTTTGCGGTGCAGCCAGTTCATGCCGTTCAGGCGCTGGAGGATGCGCGCGCCGCGCCGGCGGGCGCGCCACAAGGCGGCCACCTGGCGCGTGCCGCCCACCACCAGCACGGTGTGGCAGTCCGGGTCCTCCAGATCGTAAGTTACCTGGATGGAACGCTGCGCCAGTCCCGCCGCCAGCTTGTGCTGGAAGGAGACCATGCCGCCCAATCCGCTCAGGCGGGGCACCATACACACCTTTTCGAGTTGCGGCTTCATTTTCCAGGCACCGGGATCCCCGGGCGCTTTCCCACACAGCGGGCGGGCGCGCCGGCCCACACTTCACCCTCGCCGGTGGATTGCAACAGCACGGCGTTGGCGCCCACCACCGTGCCGCGCCGTACCACCAGCACGCCTTCCTTGCACAACACTTTCGCGCCGGGCGAGAGGATCACGTCGTCCTCGATCACCAGGCCCTCGAAGCGCGACTGCGAGCTGGGCAGGTAGATATCCGCCCGCCCCAGGGTCACGCCGGGATAGATGCGCACGCGCGCCCCGATCACGCTCTTAGAATGCACCACCACCCCGAAGCCGCCGTGCTCCAGCAGGAAATCGGGGCCGACCGGCACGGAACGCGGGATCTCCGCGCCCAGCAGCTTGAGTAGGTAGTACGCCAGAGGCCCCAGCAACGGCCAGTTGCGCGCGTACACCAGCCCGGTGTAGAAATCCCGGCGATACAGGCTCACGCGGAGTACTCCAGCAAAGCCTTGACGATGCGCTCGGCGGCGTGCCCGTCCCCAAAGGGGCTGGCGGCGTGCGCCATGGCCTGGTAGGCCTGCGCGTCGTCCAATAGCCGCCGCGCTTCGCTCACGATGCGCTGGCGATCCGTGCCGACCAGCTTCAACACGCCCGCCTGCACGCCTTCCGGACGCTCGGTGGTCTCGCGCATCACCAGGGTGGGCACGCCCAGCCCGGCCGCCTCTTCCTGGATGCCGCCCGAATCGGTCAGCACCAGCACGGCGTGCTGCATGAGGTGCACCAGCGGCAGGTACTCGATGGGCGGCAGCAGGCTGATGTTGGGCACCCCGTCCAGCAGGCGATGCACCGGCTCCTGTACGTTGGGGTTGAGGTGCACGGGGTAGATCAAATGCAGGCTGTCGCGGTATTCCTCGGCCAGCGCGCGCAGCGCCGCGCAGATATCCTCCAGGGGCCGGCCAAAATTCTCTCGCCTATGCGCAGTCACCAGCGCCAGGCGCTTGTTCCCTTGCGGGGCGATGCCGTTCTCCCGCAACCACCGGCCCACTTCGGGAGGGGCCGGCTGCCGCACGATGCTCTGCAAGGCGTCGATGACCGGGTTCCCGGTGACCACCACCTGCGCCTCCGGGATGCCCTCGCGCAGCAGGTTCTGGCGGCTCCACTCGGTGGGCGCAAAGTGCAGGTCGGCGGCCACCGAAGCCAGGCGGCGATTGATCTCCTCGGGGAAGGGCTGCCACTTGTCGCCGGTGCGCAGGCCGGCCTCCACGTGGCCGATGCGAATGCGCCGGTAAAAGGCGTTGACCGCCGCCGCCATGACCGTGGTGGTGTCTCCCTGCACCAGGATCCAATCCGGGGCCTCGGCTTGCAGCACGGGGTCCAGGTGGGTAAAGATAGCCGCAGTCAGCTCCGCCAGGTTCTGGTCGGGGCGCATCAGGTCCAGGTCGATGTCCGGGTGGACGTCGAAGAGCGCCAGCACCTGGTCGAGCATCTCGCGGTGCTGGGCCGTCACGCACACGCGCGCCTCCACCTCCGGCGTGCGCGCCAGGGCCTGCACCACCGGGGCCATCTTGACCGCCTCGGGGCGGGTGCCAAAGATGGAAAGGACGCGCAAGCGCCTCAAGCCCCCACCCCCAGGCGGAAAGTGCGGAAACCGGCGGCCTGCCACGTCTCGGCCGGCCAGCCGTTGACCGTATCGATGGCCACGCGCGCGGTGCTCAAGCGCGCCACCTGCAGCGGGTCCAGCGCCTTCAAAGGGGTGTGCCCCACCAGCAACAGGAGGGCGTCCGCCTCTTGAATGGTGGCTTCCAACGTAGGCGCCAGCGTCAGGCCGTCCAGGCTGGCGTCCAGTTTATTCGGCTCGTACGCCGTGACGAGCGCGCCTTCCTTCTGGAGCAGGCGCGCCACCTCGATGGCCGGGCTTTCGCGCAGGTCGTCCACGTCCGGCTTGAAGGAAAGCCCCAGGGCCGCCAGGCGCTTGCCGGCCAGGTCGCCCAGGGCGCGCCTGGCCAGGGCAATCACGAAGTGCGGCTGAGAATCGTTCACCAGCCGGGAGGTGTAGATGAGCGGCGTCAGGTCGGGGGCCGCCTCCACCAGGAACCAGGGGTCCACGCTGATGCAATGCCCCCCCACGCCGGGGCCGGGGCGCAGGATGTTGACGCGCGGGTGGCGGTTGGCCAGCTCGATAGCCTCCCACACGTCCACGCCAAAGCGGTCGGCCAGGCGCGAGAACTCGTTGGCGATGGCAATGTTCACGTCGCGATAGGTATTCTCCATCAATTTCACCATCTCGGCCGTAGTGGCGTTGGTCAGGATGATCTCGCCGCGCACGAAGATGGAATACAGGTCGCGCCCGGCTTCGGCGGAGGCGCGGTCGATGCCGCCGATGACGCGCGCATTCTCGATCAGCTCGCGCAAGATCTGCCCTGGCAGCACCCGTTCCGGCGAATAGGCCAGGTGGAAATCTGCGCCGGCCTTCAGCCCGGAGCGCTCCAGGATGGGCACGAGCAGGTCGGTGGTGGTGCGCGGCGGCGAGGTCGATTCGAGGATGACCAGGCTGCCCGGACGCAGGTGCGGCACGATCGCTTCCGTGGCGGAGGTCACGGCGCGCATGTCGGCGCGCTTGTTCTCGTAGAAGGGCGTCGGCACGGCGATGATGAAGGCGTCTGCCTCCTCCGGCTGCGAGCGGATCGTCAGATTCCCGGAACGCAGGGCAGCCTGTACCAGGGTGCGCAGGCCAGGCTCGTGGATGTGCAGGTGGCCATTTTGGAGGGTCTGCACCACCTGTTCGTTGACGTCTACCCCTACGACCTTGATCCCGTTGCTGGCAAAAGTGCTGGCAGTGGGCAATCCAATGTAGCCCAATCCCAGGACACAAATCTTCTTGAATTCCACAGCTTCTCCTTAGACGGATAGGTTTTCGCCCGGTAATTATCTCATAAACCTCGCCAGACTGGGAAGGGAGCAATTTTTAAGGAAATTGGTGCTTGACACAGAACGAATGTTCGTGTATATTTAATTTAGCACAAATGAGCGGTAATACCGCCAAGGGAGATGAGTGTATGGCTAGAAAAGCATCAGGGTTAAGCGACCGCCATAAGAGGATCCTGGAATTTCTGGAAGACTACCAGGATCAATTCGGCTACCCCCCCTCCATCCGCGAGATCGGCGAGAAAACCGGCATCACTTCCACCTCGGTCGTAAACTATTACCTGGATCAACTGGAAAAGAACGGTTGGATCTCCCGCGAGAGCCACATCTCGCGCGGCATCCGCCAGCTCAAGCCATTGCCCTGGTATACCAAGTCGACCAACCGCGCCGCCCAGGCCATGCAAAACGCCGCGGCGGCCATCAACGACCTGATCCGCATCCCCATCCTGGGGCGCATCGTGGCCGGTGAGCCGGTGCCCGTGCCGTCTTCAGACCTGGCCTTCTTCGACCCCGAATCCGGCATCGACATCGCCCGCAGCCTGCTGCCCGCCCGTGAAAAGAGCAGCGACCTGTACGCCCTCGAGGTGCGCGGAGATTCCATGATCGACGCCATGGTCAACGACGGCGACATCGTCATCATGAAGCCGGTCAACGAGGCCAAGAACGGGGAGATGGTGGCGGTCTGGCTGGACGACCGCGACGAGACCACGCTCAAGTATTTCTACCTGGAGAACGGGCGCGTGCGCTTGCAGCCCGCCAACCCGACCATGCGCCCGATCATCATCGACGACCCGCGCATCGTGCGCGTTCAAGGCAAGGTGGTCATGGTGATCCGCAAGATCGAGACGGTGGCCGCTTGAGAATCTAAAAGAGGGTTTGGGCTTACGCCCGCACCCTCTTTCTGTTTTTTACCGAATCGCTCGCAGACTAGGCGACTTCGACGACCGCGCCGGCGGCTTCCAGCTTCGCCTTGGCGTCCGCCGCAGCTTCCTTGCCGACTGCCTGCAAGACCTTGCCGCCCACCGTCTCGGCCATGGTCTTGGCTTCCACCAGGCCCAGGTTGGTGAGCTGGCGGATGACCTTAATCACCTCGATCTTCTTGGGGCCGGCGTCTTTCAGCACGACGTCGAACTCGGTTTTCTCTTCCACAGGCTCAGCCGCAGCCGCAGCGGCCGGACCGGCCGCCATAGCCGCCACGGGGGCCGCCGCCGAAACACCCCACTTCTCTTCCAACTTCTTTACCAGATCAGCCGCTTCGAGCACGCTCAGCTTGCTCAGCTCTTCGACCAAATTCTCAAGATCAGCCATTTTAAACACTCCTTACAGAATTGATGAAATAATTGACTTACAGTTTCAGTCGTCCTCGGAGAATGCCCTGAGGACGGTTAGCCAGCGCTAGCCGGCGGCCGGGGCGGCTTCCTTCTCGGAATACGCCTTCACCACGGCAGCCACCTGGCGAGCCGGTTCTGCCAGCGTTCTAACGAGCTGGCTGGCAGGCGCCAGGAAGGCGCCCAACAATCTCGCCCGCATGACGGGCAGCGGCGGCAGCTCGGCCAGCGATTTGACCTCGCCCGCAGTGATCGTCTGCGCGCCCAGGTACCCGCCCTTCACTTTGAAGATCTCGGCCGCCTTGCCGGCATCCATCATCACTTTCGCCAGCGCGGGCGCGTCTTGAAAAGCAAATCCGACGATGGAGCTTCCTTCCAGGACGGCTTCAGCGCGCGGCATCTTGACGTTGTCCAGGGCGATCCCCAGAAGCGTATTCTTGACCACGTGCAGCTCGCCGCCGGCCTCGCGCACTTTCGCCCGCAGGGCGTCGACGTCTTTCATCGTCATCTTGGAATACTCCAACATGAAGATTGCCTGGCTCTTCTTCAACCAGCCTTCATACTGGGCTACCATTGCATCCTTTTCTTGCTTCGTAAAAGCCAATTTAAATTCACCTCCTTCCTGTTTAAAGATGAAAGTCTTTGCCTGATGTGCCTGCCGGGCAAAGACTTTCCTCCCCGCGTTCGCGGGAGTGGATCCTCTTCACCTCGGCAGGATATTGAGCCACACAAGTGGCACCGGCTGTCTGCGGTGACTTCCCCGGCTTTGGCCGGGGCCACATTTTCTCTTATTCGAGCGTCGTCATGCTCTGGGCCAGGTTGGCGTCCACCTTGATGCCAGGACCCATCGTAGAGGAGACGGTCAAGCGTTTGATATAAGTGCCCTTGGCCGCCGAGGGGCGCGCCTTCTTGATGGCTTCCATCAGAGCGGCCATGTTCTGATAGAGCTTTTCGATATCGAACGAAGCCTTCCCGATGGGAACGTGCAGGTTGGCGGTCTTATCCAGGCGGAACTCGACGCGACCGGCCTTGGCCTCTTGAATGACGCGCGGCAGGTCCTCGCCGGGCACCACCGTCCCGGCCTTGGGGTTAGGCATCAAGCCGCGCGGGCCGAGAACGCGGCCCAGGCGCCCGACCTTGCCCATCATGTCCGGGGTGGCGATGGCTACGTCGAAATCCGTCCAACCGCCCTGGATCTTGGTGATCATCTCATCCGTGTCGGCGATGACGTCCGCGCCGGCTTCCTGCGCCTTGCTGGCGGCGTCGCCCTGGGCGAAGACCAGCACGCGCACGGTCTTGCCCAAACCGTTGGGCAGCACGACCACGTCACGCACCATCTGGTCGGCCTGGCGAGGGTCAAGGCCCATGCGCATGTGAACTTCCACAGTCGCATCGAACTTGGTGAAAGAGGTTTCTTTTGCCAGGGTAAGCGCCTGACGCGGATCGTAATACTGGTCACTCTCCACTTTAGCTTGTGCAGCTACAAATTTCTTACCGTGTTTAGCCATTCATACTCCTTCGTGGTCCTGACGGGTAAATCGAATTACCCTCCCACAGGGGTTCAGTCAACGACAGTCAGCCCCATGTTGCGGGCTGTCCCTTCAATTTGGCGCATGGCGCCTTCGACATCGATGGCGTTCATGTCTTTCATCTTCGTCTCGGCGATCTCGCGCACCTGCGCGCGGGTCACTTTGCCGACTTTGTTGCGGTTGGGCTGGTCGGAGCCTTTATCCACTCCGGCTGCTTTGCGCAGCAGCACGGCCGCCGGCGGCGATTTCAAGATGAAGGTGAACGAGCCATCTGAAAAGACGCTGATCTCTGCCGGAATGATCTCGCCGGCCCGGTTGGACGTGCGAGCGTTGTATTCCTTGCAGAACGCCATGATATTGAGCCCGTGGCCTGCCAGGGCGGGGCCGATGGGCGGTGCAGGATTGGCCTTGCCGGCCTGGATCTGCAAACGAACAATTGCCTTTAGTTTCTTTGCCACAGCTTTTTCTCCTTTGTGGTTCTAACGGGTGATTTCGGGAGCACCCTCCCACCCAAACGGCGTTGCCGCCGCCTGGTTTATGCCTTTTCTACCTGCAAAAAGTCCAATTCCACGGGCGTCTCGCGCCCGAAGAAATTGACCATCACACGAACTTTGGAACGCTCCATGTCGATCTCGGCCACGGTGCCACGGAAATCGTTGAAGGGGCCGTCTACGATGCGCACACGCTCGCCGGTCTTGAAGGTAACCTTGATGTGCGGCGCCTCGGCCTCCATGCGCTTCAAAATCTGAGCCACCTCTTCCGGGCGCAGCGCCGTGGGGTTATTCCCCATGCCCACGAAGCCGGTCACACCCGGGGTGTTGCGCACCACGTACCAGGACTCCTCGGTCAGGATCATGTTCACCAGAACGTAGCCGGGGAAAACGTGGCGTTCCACCGTGCGCCGCTTGCCGTCCTTGACCTCGATCTCTTCCTGGGTGGGGATGACCACGTCGAAGATCTTGTCCTTCATCCCCATGGTCTCGATGCGCTGCTCCAGATTGTGCCTGACCTTATTCTCATACCCGGAATAACAATGCACCACGTACCAGGCCCGCTGATCGCCTGTGAGTTCACCTTCAAACTCTTCCGAAGTGGCGAGGGATGGAACAGGCGTCTCCAGGGGAGCCATAGGCGCGATCTCAGCCTCAGAACTGGAAGGGGTTTCCTCTTCTTCTTCTGGCTCTAATGGCTCTTCGTAAAATTCGTCTTTATCCTGCGCGTCCATCCTAAATTACCTCTACTCTTCCTATACCCATCTCTCCTGCCTGAAGATTACAGCAGGTGGGTAACCAGCCAAGAAAAAACGAAGTCCAGCAAGCCCAGGAGCGCAGCCATCCCCGCCAGGACGATCAACACGATCTTGGTCAGGTTTAAAGCCTCGTTCGTCGTAGGCCAGGTGACCTTGCGAAGCTCACCCATCGTCTCACGCGAGAAACGCTGGATAGCGTTGGGTTGTTTCCGTTTCTCTACTTTTTCAGCCACGAAGCGCTCCTTCTTTTACGGCTAAAACGCCGCCAACTAAGGACGGCGTTGCCAGATTTCTCAGGCAGGCCAGGCAGGAATCGAACCCACAACCTCCTGTTTTGGAGACAGGCGCTCTGCCAAATTGAGCTACTGGCCTGTATGGAGGAACAGATCGACTGGCAACCCTATCCCAGCCAATCTGCCTCCCCATGTTTTCTTACTTCGTTTCCCTATGCAGCGTATGCTTGCGGCATCGCGCACAATACTTCTGCAATTCCATACGACCCGGATCGTTACGCCGGTTTTTCTCGGTGGTGTAATTGCGTTCCTTGCACTCCGTGCAGGCCAGCGTAATTACGGGGCGAACATCTTTCTTTTTGGAAGCCATAACTCTTCACACTCAGCAGGGATGCGCGGAAGGCGCCTCCCCACTGCTCCTTTACCTAGTCCAGAATCTTGGTGATCACGCCGGCGCCTACCGTCAGACCACCTTCACGAATAGCAAACTTGGAGCCTTGCTCCAACGCGACCGGTACGATCAGCTCCACTTCCAGGTTCACGTCGTCTCCCGGCATCACCATCTCTACCCCTTCCGGCAGCTTGATCGACCCCGTCACGTCCATCGTCCGGATGTAGAACTGCGGCCGATACCCCGTGAAGAACGCCTTGTGCCGGCCCCCCTCTTCTTTCTTCAACACGTACACCTGGCTCATGAACTTGCGGTGCGGCGTGATGCTCCCTGGCTTCGCGACCACCTGCCCACGCTCTACGTCCGTGCGCTCGATCCCGCGCAGCAGCAGCCCCAGGTTGTCTCCCGCCATGCCCTCGTCCAACGTCTTGTGGAACATCTCCACACCCGTCACCACCGAGGTCATGCTCTTCTCGCGCAGCCCTACGATCTCCACCGGCTCCCCCGTCTTCACCTTGCCGCGCTCTACACGCCCCGTCACTACCGTCCCGCGTCCCTTGATCGAGAACACGTCTTCCACCGGCATCATGAACGGCTTGTCCGTCGCCCGCACCGGCTCCGGAATGTACTCGTCCACCACCCGCAACAGCTCGCGGATGCTGGCATACTCCGGCGCGTTCGGATCCGTCGACGTGCTCTCCAGCGCTTTCAACGCTGACCCTCGCACGATCGGTATCGTGTCGCCCGGATAACCTTGCTTGCTCAACATCTCCCGCAGCTCCAGCTCTACCAGCTCCAACAGCTCCGGGTCGTCCATCTGGTCGATCTTGTTCAAATACACCACGATCGACGGCACTTCCACCTGGTGCGCCAACAGCACGTGCTCGAACGTCTGCGGCATCGGCCCGTCCGGCGCCGCTACCACCAGAATGGCCCCGTCTACCTGCGCCGCTCCCGTGATCATGTTCTTGATGTAGTCCCGGTGCCCCGGCATGTCCACGTGCGCGTAGTGCCGCTTCGCCGTCTCGTATTCCACGTGCGCGATGTTGATCGTGATCCCCCGCGCTTTCTCTTCCGGCGCGTTGTCGATCTGATCGTAGGCCTTGTACTGCGCCAAGCCCATCATCTGGCTCACTTTCGTGATCGCCGCCGTCAACGTCGTCTTCCCGTGGTCGATGTGTCCCATCGTCCCTACGTTCAGATGCGGCTTCGTTCGCTCGTACTTTTGCTTCGCCATAATTCCTTCTCCTACAAAGAATATCGGTTCAACGCGGCAGCAAGAGCCCTCAATGGGACTTGAACCCATGACCCCGTTCTTACCAAGAACGTGCTCTACCAACTGAGCTATGAGGGCTTGCTGTTATGCACTGGCCACTGGCTGAACCCCAGAAGATTGCTGGTCAGCAGGACCTGTGGACGGTGAAGGATTCGAACCTCCGAAGGCGTGTCGCCAACTGATTTACAGTCAGTCCCCGTTGGCCACTTGGGTAACCGTCCATTCAATTGTCACGAGCCGTTGTCTGCTCGCAATCGGGATCCTCTATCCCACACAAGAACGATCCCGATCACCAGCCTGCAACGTGAGCCGACGACGGGAATCGAACCCGTAACCTACCACTTACAAGGCGGTTGCTCTGCCGATTGAGCTACGTCGGCGCCTCGATGAAAAAATTCACATTGATCGGCGCGCTAGATTATACCAAAGCCCCTAAACTAAGGCAAGGTTAAGGGCAACTTGCACTCAATTCACCGGGAGCGCAGTTTATCAGATATCCCCGGAAGAGTCAAGGAATCCGCCAAAAGCGCATTTTATAGGACAGACGGCCCTCAAAACCGTCTCAAATCCACTTCATTTGGCCTATTGACTTTATAGAAAATTTGTTCTATAATGCCAAATAACCATCCGATCCACCCTTTGCGATCTCATCCATTTTACCAAGGAGGTAAAAATGAATCCATCCGGGCAGGCCAGTCCTCTCTTCAGCCGTGTGAGGGGCTTTCAATTCCGCCGGGGCGCGGCTTTTGGTATAATCATTATTGTTGCGCTGCTGGCATTCGAGATCTTTAACTTCAGCACCACCGATTTTGCCCTGGGCGATCTGTTGGGTGATTTGACCTTTGCCGGGCTGCGCTGGGCCACCATCCTTTCCATCGCCTTCTGCGGCATCGATTTCGCGGGCATCGCGCGCCTGTTCACCCCCGAGCAAGGCTCCAGCGAGCCGACCGAAGTGTGGTACCTGTTCGGCGCCTGGATGCTGGCGGCCACCATGAACGCCATCCTCACCTGGTGGGGGGTCTCCATGGCCATCGTCAGCCACAAAGTGGCCAGCAGCGCCGTGGTCGATCCTTCGACTTTGATGAAGGTGGTGCCCGTCTTCGTGGCGGTCATGGTGTGGCTGATCCGTATCTTGATCATCGGGTCGCTGTCCTACGCCGGCGACCGCCTTTTCAGCCAGGGCGACCGGCCGCGCAGCGCGGCGAGCTCGCGCGTGCGCTCCCTGGGCGGCGTGGCGGCCAGCCTGCCCACCGTCGGGATGTCGCCCCGCCCGGCGCCCAAGCCGGCCATGCGCCCGGAGACGAGCTTTTCGCGCCCGGAGCCTACTTACCACAGCATGGGCATGAACGCCCGCAACGCGAACGTCCCTTCGCGGGTGGGCGACCCAATTTCACCAGAAACCCGCCGCTGATCCTGGATCGAGCCGGCGGGGAAAGCCTGAAGAGCTCGTCCATGTATCCCCGCTACGCTCCCGCTCACATCCGGCAGGCAGCTTCTTCTCCACGCAAGAGAAGCGGCGGCCTGCCGGTTTTTTTGCTCCCTCCCCTGGGTCTCATCGTAGCCGGGATGCTGGTGGTGTTCCTTTCCGGGAATTCCCTCGGCTTCAGGGAGCTGCCGCTCATTTCCCCGCTGGGCACGGCCAGGCCGGGCGTCCTGGCCACCTTCTTTACCCCCGAAGTGCAATATTGGGGCGCGGCCATCGAAGCCTGGTCGGCCCAATGGCAGATCGACGCCAACCTGATCGCCACCGTCATGCAGATCGAATCCTGCGGCGATCCACAAGCCGTCTCAGCCAGCGGCGCGAGAGGGCTGTTTCAGGTCATGCCTTTTCATTTCGAAGCGGGAGAAAACCCCTACGACCCTGAGACCAACGCCCAAAAAGGGCTGGAATATCTCCAACTCGCCCTGGCCGCCTCCGGGGGAGACGCGCACCGCGCCCTGGCGGGCTACAACGGGGGGGTAGCCTTGAGCAATGCTCCCAGAGTCCACCTGGCCGGCGGAGACCCTGCGCTACGCGCAATGGGGCAGCAGCCTCTACCAGGAGGCCCGGCAGGGGGCGTCTGAAAGCCCCACCTTGCGGGAATGGCTGGCGAGTGGCGGCTCTGCGCTGTGCCGGCAGGCCCACCGCCGCCTGGGAGCTCAGCCCTGAGCCTTTTCCTGGGTGGCTAAGGGCAGCCAGACGTAGAAGGTTGTCCCCTGGCCCTCTTTCAATTCGACCTCGATGCGGCCCCCGTGGTTGCGCACGATCCAATAGGCGATCGACAATCCCAGCCCAAAGCCGCTCCCGTCTCGCCGGGTGCGCGCCTTTTCCGTGCGATAGAAACGCTCGAAGATATGGGGGAGGTCCTCGGCAGGGATGCCCTGGCCGGTGTCCGCGATGGCCAGGCGCGCCTGGTTGTCGATCTTGCTCAAGCGCACGTTGACCTGCCCCCCGGCGGGGGTGTACTTGATAGCGTTGCCGACCAGGTTGACCAGCACCTGTTTCAACCGGTCGCGGTCGCCGACCACCTGCATCTGGTCGATCTCCGCCACGTGCATTTGCAGCTTATCCCCGGCCAGCACGTGCATTTGCTGCCAGACCTCCAGCAGCACCGTGTCCAGCTCGACCGGGTGCAAGTCCAGGGGCAGCTTTCCCAATTCGGCCTGGGCCAACAGCAGCAAGTCTCCCACCATGCGGCTCAAGCGGTCCACTTCCTGCTCGATACTGCCCAGGGCCTCCTCGTCGGCCACTTTCATGTGGCGCATCAAGCTGGCGTTGCCCTTGATTACGGTCAGAGGGGTGCGCAGCTCGTGGCTGACGTCTGCCAGGAATCGTCGCTGTGTATTGAACAGCTTTTCCAGGCGCTCCAGGGTCTGGTTGAAGGCCAGAATGAGCTGGCCCACCTCGTCGCCGGGCGGCCCCTTCAAGGGAATGCGCCGGGAAAGGTCGTCGGCGCGGGTGATCAGGGTAGCCGTCTTGGTGACCGTCTGGAGCGGGGCCAGCGCCTGCCCGGTGCTCAGCCAGCCGGCCAGGCCGGCCACCGTCATGGAGATCAGCGCGGTGATGGCCAGCACGCTGAGGAGGGATTGCTGGGCCGTATCCACCAGCGAGCGACTGGCGCCCACCTGCAAGATGCCGACCTGGCGATCGCCCACCTTCAACGGCACGCTCAATACGCGCAGATCGGCTTGCTGGATCTTCGAATCGCGGAAGGCCGGGCGGGAAAGCTTCAAGCCAACCGGGTCGATGGATTGTCCCAGGCGGCTGATGTTGGGAGTGGAAGCGCGCAAAGTGCCATCTCGCCCCCAGACCTGCACTAATACGACCTCGTTCAATTCTAACGGAGGTAAAGAGCTGACGTCCAGTTCCCCCATTGCATTGATGTGGGTGACGGCCAGCACATCTTTTTCCGTCTGGATCAGGACTTCGTCTACCTGGTTGATCAGGATCACGCTGACCAGGCTGTAGACCACCACACCGAAGATGAGCAGAACTCCCACCAGCAGGGAGGTATACAGCAACGTCAGCCGTAAACGCAGGGACATATCAAGGCTGCTCTCGTAAAACGTAGCCCACACCGCGCACGGTGTGGAGCAAGCGCTGCTCTCCTTCTATCTCCAGTTTCTGCCGCAGATAACGGATGTAAACGTCCAGAACGTTGCTCTCTCCGCCAAAGTCGTAGCCCCAAACGCGGTCGAAGATCATGTCGCGCGTGAGCACCTGGCGAGGGTGGCGCAGGAACAGCTCCAACAGCTCGTATTCCTTGGCCGTCAACGAAATGACCCGCCCCTTGCGCGTGGCCTGGCGCGTACCGGTATCCAGGGTCAGATCGGCAAAAGTCAGCACCTGAGCGCGCTCGGGCTGCGTGCGCCGCAGCAACGCGCGCACCCTGGCCAGCAGCTCGTCCATATCCGGGGGCTTCACCAGGTAATCGTCGGCGCCCGCGTCCAGGCCCTGTACGCGGTCCTGCACGGTATCCTTGGCGGTAAGCATGAGTATGGGTAAATTTCCGCCCGCGCGCAGCCGCCGGCAGACTTCCAGGCCGTCCATGCCGGGCAGCATCCAATCCAGAATCACCAGATCGGGGCGCTCGTCACGCGCGATGTTCAATCCCGTCTGTCCATCCAGGGCCGTGTCTACCTGGTAACCATCATAAGCCAGAACGCGCTTCAATATTTTTAAAACGGCCTCATCGTCTTCGATAATCAGGATGCGTTCTTTCATAGCCCCTCCCGGTTGGTGAGAGTAAGAATTGACAGCAATCCCAGCTTGCATTGGATCATCCAATTAGTTCTCCTGACAAATAACATCTTTTTATTTTGATTTAATGATTATATTATTAAAACACGGTTGTGGGAAATATTGGTAAAATGCAATCATGCCCGCAGCCGCCTTTCCCCGAGGGATTCCCCTTTCCAAGCGCATCTTCGACTTGCTGGTGGGGGGCCTCATCCTGGTGATTCTATCACCGGTGATGGGATTGATCGCGCTGCTGATTCGCCTGGTGGAGGGCCCTCCGGTCTTCTTCCGCCAGGAGCGCCCGGGATACCACGGGAAGATCTTCGCGCTGCGCAAATTCCGCACCATGCAAGAGATCTACGATGCGCAAGGCAACCTGCTCCCCGACGGGTCGCGCCTGTCTCGCCTGGGAAGCTTCTTGCGCGCCACCAGCCTGGATGAGCTGCCCGAGCTGCTCAACGTGCTGCGCGGGGAGATGAGCCTGGTGGGGCCGCGCCCCCTCTTGGTGCAGTACCTCGCACGCTACTCGCCGGAACAGGCGCGCCGCCACACCGTGCTCCCCGGCGTCACCGGCCTGGCCCAGATCAACGGGCGCAACGCGCTCAGTTGGCCGGAAAAATTCACCCTGGACGTATGGTACGTAGATCACTGGTCGTTCTGGCTGGATATGCGCATTCTGCTCTCTACCGTCTGGAAGGTAATCAAGCGCGAGGGCATCACCCCGCCCGGCCAGGCCACGACAGAAGAATTTATGGGAAACGAATGAGGTCTACTGCGCGGGGGGATTGCCCGGCACGATCAGGCCGGCGGCCAGGTCGTCGCGCGCCTGCAAAACCACCTGCTGGCGGCCAGGGGTGAGCACGTCTGCCTTGACGTCGTTCAGGGTGACCTCTTCCGTCAGGCTCCCGCCGCTCTTGCCGTTCAAAAGGTCCGGCCATACCTGGCGCAGCGTCGCGAGGGGGTCGCTGCTCACCGTCGCGACCCATTGCCCGCTCACGGCGGCGGGCGGAGTCTGTCCCCCAATGATTTTCAGGTTTGCCTGGGCGATGTAGCTCAACAAGTCCGGTGTGCTGACCGCCGGGGCCACGTAGACCGTTTGCACGCCCTGCTTGACCAGCTCATCCACCGCCGCCTGCCAGTCAGCCGGGGCGGCGCCGGCGTTGAGCTCGGCCACCTGCGGCAAGGAGACGAAGGGCGGCATGCTGGGGTTGCACAGGCCGCAGAAATAGTGCGCGCCGTTCACAAAAGCGTCCCGCACGGCTTCCCCCTCAGGCGTGCCCGCCTGGCTCAAAATCCCCGCGCGCCAATCCTGGCTGGTAACCGCCGCGATGATGCCCGCCACGAAAGCTTCTTGCTGCGCCTGCGCGCTGGCCGCCCCCCGATCGTGGTGAGATTGGCGCCCGCCGGCACGTTCTCGATACCGATCGCCACGAATTGCGTCTGAGGCGCAGCCGCGGCCAGGGCCGCCAGCCCGGGGTCGGGCGGCAAGGCGACCACCACCTTCCAGGTCGGTTCCAACTCGGAGGCGGACAGCGCCGCGCGCGTCTCGAAAGCCAGGCCCGACGTAGAGGCCAGGTCGGCCAGGGTCGTCTGAAGGGCTTGCAGCGCCTGCGGGTCGGCCTGGTCGGAGGCCAACAGCACCACCGCCGGCGAAGGCGGGGTAGGTGTGGGAACTTGCGTAGCGGTTGCCGGGGAGGACAGGCCGGAGATCGTCGCCGTCGGCGGCGTCGATAGCGGTCCGGAAGAACACGCCGCCAGAGCCAGGATGATGAGAAGGATCGGAGGAAGTGTAAAGGAAAGGCGCGTCCGTGACATGCAGGTATTTTACTCGATGACGCCGCGTTTTCCTAGCTGTATTATAATATCGCTATGATAGAACTCCACATTCCCGGGCGGGGAATTCTGCAAATCGAACACCTGGTTTGTGACGTCAATGGAACGCTGGCCGTAGATGGGATTCTGATCGAGGGATTAGCCGAGGCCTTGGGCAGTCTGCGCGAGCGCCTCGCAATCCATCTGATCACCGCGGACACCCACGGGTGCCAGGCAGACATCGACCGCCAGCTCGATCTGCAAGCCGTGCGTTTGCAGCCCGGCCAGGAGGCAGAGCAGAAAGCGCGCTACGTGCGCCAATTGGGCGCCGCCGGCGTGATTGCCATCGGCCAGGGCGCCAACGACGCTTTGATGCTGAAAGAAGCGGCCATCGGCATTTGCGTGCTCTCGCGCGAGGGGCTTTCTACGGCCAGCCTGGCCGCCGCCGACCTGCTCGTCCCCGACATCCTCACCGCCCTGGAACTCCTGGAGAAGCCCATGCGCCTGATCGCCAGCCTGAGACAATGAGCCTGCCAACCAGCGAACCCCTGCCAGATGATTCTTCCCAGCTTCCGCCGGCTCGCCGCCGGCGTGGACGGCGCCTGATCGTGCCCGTGGGGGCGGACGAGCGCGCGGCCCTGCTGGATGAGCTGGCCCACCGCACCACCCCCTCTTTCGACTTCTTCCTGTTCTCGCTGCTGGCCGGGGCGGTGTGGGGCGTGGGCCTGCTGCTGGATGCGCCGGCCCTGCTGCTGCTGGGCGCCCTGTTCGCGCCCTTTATGGCTCCCGTCATCGGCCTGTCCCTGGCGACCATCGTCGGCTCGCTGCGCTACTTCCTCCAGACCCTGGGCGGAGCGCTGGTAGGCTTCCTGCTGGTGTTCCTGGGCGGGGTGTTGGGCGGCTTGGCGGCGCGCATCTGGCCCGGGCTGCCCCTGTCTCAAGCTGCCTCCTATTACGGGTTTTCCTGGCCCAACTTCCTGGTATTGAGCCTGGGGGTGGTGATCACCACCCTGTCCCTGGTGCGCTCGCCGCAAAAACCGGCGGTGCCCAGCGTAGCCATCGCCTACGAGCTGTGCGTGCCCATCGCCGTGGCCGGCTTTGGGCTGAGCAGCGGAGCCGCCCGCCTGTGGCCCGGCGGCCTGGTGGTAGCGCTGGTCTACTTTACCTGGTCGGCCCTGCTCGGCACGCTCACCCTGGCGGCGCTGAAATTCCGCCCGCTCAACCTGTTTGGCTATACCCTGGGGACCACCCTCACCCTGCTCAGCCTGATCCTGCTGATCGGGCTGACCGGCCTGGGAACGGCGCTGCGCGAGCAGATCGCCGTGCCGGGCATCCAGGCAACCGCCACGCCTACCGCGACCGCTTCTCTGACGGCCAGCTTGACTCCCCGGCCGTCCACTCCCACCCCTACCCCCACCAAATCCCTCATCCCCTCCGCCACCCCCACCCACACGGGCACTCCCGTGCCCACGCCGGTTTGGGCGCTGATCAAAGCCCAGGCCGCGAACGGGGGCGTAATCCGCTCCAAGCCGGGCTACAATTCTCCCACCCTGACCAGCATCCTCAACGGCACGCTGGTACAGATCTTGCCGGAATCGAGACAGCCGACGGGGTGATTTGGGCGCACGTGCTCACCAACCAGGGCCTGGAAGGCTGGATGGTGCAATCCTTACTGGTGACGGCTACGCCCGCACCTAACTGGTAAACGAGATAATACCGTTTTGAACACAGGAGAATGCAACAATGACCATACATTTCGGCACAGACGGTTGGAGAGCCGTCATCTCAGACACTTTTACCTTCCATAATCTCCGCCTGGTTTCACAAGCCATCGCCGACGCCGTCGCGTCGGACAAGTGGAATAATGGCAACTCCCACGGGCATACTCCCGACCCGCACACCATGGTGGTTGGCTTCGACACGCGTTTCCTGTCAGACCGCTACGCCGTGGAAGCCGCGCGGGTGCTGGCGGCCAATGGCTACAAAGTCTACCTGGCTCAAGCGGATGCGCCTACCCCGGCCATCTCCTACGCGGTGCAAAACCTGAACGCTTCGGCCGGCATCATGATCACCGCCTCGCACAACGCGCCGCGCTACAACGGCGTGAAGCTGAAGGCCGCCTACGGCGGCTCGGCGCTCCCCGAACAATGCCGGCGCGTGGAAGTGTACCTGAACGACAACGAATCCCTGGGACGCGGGCCGAACTCCATGGACTACGAGCAGGCGCGCGCCTCCGGATTGATCCAGCGCTTCAACCCCATCCCGGCTTACAACGACCACCTGCGCAAGCTGATCGATTTCGACATCATCGCCGACCGCCCGCAGCGCTTCGTGGTCGAACTCGATGTACGGCGCCGGGCGGGGCGTCATCCGCGGCATCCTGCAAGGCACCGGCTGCGAGGTGATGGAAGTGCGCGGCGAGATGAACCCCGGCTTCGGCGGCGTGCACCCTGAGCCGATTGCCCGCTACCTGGGCGCCCTTTCCGGCGCCATCGGCAGCGGCATCGGCGGCTTTGGCCTGGCCACGGATGGCGACGCCGACCGCATCGGGGCCATGGACGAGCGGGGCAATTTCGTCGACCCGCACAAGATCATGGCCCTGTCCCTGCGCTACCTGGTGGAAAAGCGCGGCTGGAGGGGATCGGTGGTGCGCACCGTCTCCACCACGCGCATGATCGACCGGCTGGCCGCCCGCTATGGGCTTCCCATTTACGAAACGCCGGTGGGCTTCAACCACATCGCCGATTACATGCTCAAAGAGGATGTGCTCATCGGCGGCGAAGAATCCGGCGGGATCTCCTTCCGCGGCCACATTCCGGAGGGCGACGGGGTCTTGATGGGCCTGCTGCTGGTCGAGATCGTGGCTGCCAGCGGCGGAACGCTGTACGATCTGGTGGAAGATCTGTTAAAGGAAGTCGGCCCGGCTTTCTACCATCGCAACGACCTGCGCCTCAGCCACCCCGTCTCCAAAGCCCAAATCACCGAGCGCCTGCTGGACGGGGCGCCGGCTGAAATTGGCGGCGAAGCCATTGTGGAGGTGAAGAGCGCGGATGGGATCAAATACATCCTGGCAGACGATTCCTGGCTGCTCATTCGCCCCTCCGGTACGGAACCCGTCTTACGGGTATATGCCGAAGGCCGTAGCCCCCAAATGGTCAAGGCCCTGATGGGTTACGGAGAGCAGGTAGCCGCCAGCGTAGTTTAAGCCCCCAGAAGAACCACCCCAGAGAGACACAGAGGTCACAGAGCTTTCTCTTTCAAAAAGAGCTCTCTGTGCTCTCTGTGTCTAGTATATTCAAAGAGCGGCAGTAAAATGGTGAAGGGCACGGCAGTCCGCTCACGCGTCTTGGTCCGTGTAGACCGTCACAGAGCATGGTCGTCGTGCCCTAAGCCAAATGAACCCGAACAGTTGCGTGGGCTTTGAGCCCGTATCCAAGCTAGAACGGGTCCCTTTGATTATACAGCTAGCGAGGTGTGAAATGCTTGAGAATCGATCTGCTGTGTACGTGGGTGTGGATGTGTCCAAGACCCAGCTCGACGTGGCGATGGGCCAAGACGGTGAATATTGGCAGGCAGGCAATGATGCAGCCGGCATCGGGCGTACGCTCCAACGCTTGCAAGCCCTCCAGCCGGCTTTGATCA
Organism: uncultured Chloroflexia bacterium; assembly: GCA_963702935.1. Lineage (GTDB taxonomy): Bacteria > Chloroflexota > Anaerolineae > Anaerolineales > Anaerolineaceae > DAOTWA01. The sequence goes on along the minus strand of OY969772.1, from coordinate 2,490,504 downwards.
TCGTTGAATCCACCGGTGGGCTGGAGACAGCTCTCATCACGGAGCTCTTTGCGGCCGGGTTGCCGTTTGCCCTGGTGCATCCGGCACGGGTGCGGGATTTTGCCCGTTCGATTGGTTTATTAGCCAAGACCGATAAGTTGGATGCCCGCCTGTTGGCCCGCTTCGGCGAAGCCGTCAAACCGCCCGCTTCCCAGCTACCTGGAGAGGCAGAGCAGGAGTTAAATGCCTGGATGGTGCGTCGCCGGCAATTACTCGACATGCTGGTGGACGAGAAGAACCACCTGGCCAGCACCTGCTTGTCGCTGCGCCCCAAAGTCGAAGAACATCTCACCTGGTTGGAAAAAGAAGTGGCCGATCTGGACCGGCAAATCGAGGACCAAATCCACCAAATTCCCCACTTCCAAGAGAAGGAAGCCCTCTTGCGCAGCGCTAAGGGGGTCGGCCCGGTGTTGTGCGCCAAGCTGCTCTCCGGCCTCCCTGAACTGGGACAGCTAGACCGCAAGAAGATCGCTGCTTTGGTCGGAGTGGCGCCTTTCAATGATGACAGCGGCCGGCGACGTGGAAAACGAAGGATCAAGGGCGGACGAGCAGATGTGAGAAAAGTGCTGTACATGGCCACCCTGGCTGCCACGCGTTCCAATGTGCTCATCAAACCCTTTTATCAACGCTTATTGCAGCAAGGCAAGCTCAAAAAGGTGGCTTTGGTGGCGTGTATGCGCAAATTCCTGACCATCCTGAACGCCATGATCCGGGATCAGCAGCCTTTCAATCCGGCTTTTGTGCCGGCATAACCCTTGACAATAGACACAGTTGCTCTGTGGTGAAATTAACACCCGTTCCCCATCACACAAGTCCGGGGGCCGGGCTGAATACAAGTCTAGTTGGTGTTGGTGCGCAGCCGGCGCACCAGGAAGATGACCACCACCAGGGCGACCGTCAAACCCAGCAGGCCGGGCAGGCCGGCCTGGTCCGCGAAGCCCGTGGTGGGCAGCGCCGTGGAAGTGGGCAGGCCCACCGCCGTCTGTTGGGCCTGGGCCGCCTGGGTCAACAGGGCGGCCACCGTTGCGGTGCGCGGGTCGATTTGGGCCACCGCGATCGTGTTGGTGGGCAGCGCGATCACCGGCGTGGAGGTCGGCTTGGGCAAGGGGGTGGACGTGGCGGTCGGCGCAGCGTTGGTGGCGGCGATCGACGTGGAAGTGCCGATCGCGCTCTGAGCGAACTGGGTGATCGCCATGACCGTGGCGGTATTGGCCGCGTTGATCTGGTTGGCCTGCGCTTGCTGGCGCGCCCGGTTCCCCGGCAGGATGACCAGGGCAAAGACCGCCATAGCAATCAGCGAGATGAGAAAGATCGCTCCCAGGATGCCAATCGCGATGATAAAAGTGCGATTATTGGGACCCTCTGGGGGAGGAGTTTCCCCGTTGTTCTCCAGGTTATTCATATCGAGATTGTCTAAATCAGAATCGGACATAGGGCTTCTCCTGTATATAGATTATTTCGGGGAGCTCACTCCAGGACATCCATATTGGCTAGAGGGACGATCGCCTGGTCACCGTTTTCCAGGCGAACGACGGCGGAGGAAGATTGAATTCCGCTGGGCAAAGCGGTCAAGCCCGGCTTCAAGGACACGAGAGTGCCGGTGAGCGTGGTGTAAGGCGCTCTGCGAATGCGCACGATCTGGCCGGGCGCGAAAATATCGGTGTCGTGCGGCTGAGAAATTTGCCCCACGGAGGGCAGCGGGATGATCACTTCAGGGCGCGTTCCACTGAAGCGATCCCACGCTTCGGCATTCACCGTGATCTCACGCTTCTCGTTGGTGGAAAGGATCTTGAAGGCCACCGGATTCATGGGCAGCTTGCCAAAGCCTTCCAGGACGATGATTGGGAAGCGCGCCGCAGCGGCCACGGGCACCAGGTCGGCAGACAGGCTGGCCAATATCAGGCCACGCAGGGGGAGCTCAGACGCCTCGCGCAGCGCCTCGACCTGCCCGCAATGGCCGGCCAGGAGGATGGAACCGCGCATACTGACGTCCAGGCGGTCGGCGGTCAGCGTATCCTCAGGCCCCTGCGCCAGGATGGATATCATCCCGATGTCGATAGGGCCGTTTCCCCATACTCCTTGAACCAGCGCGCCGGTATTTTCGATCACGGCGCCCCGGTCGGGGATCAGGTCAGAGACGACCCCCGGAATGCCGGCGCGGAGTGCATAGGGCGAGGTGTCAATCTCCAACAGCACTTGCCCTCCTCCTATCGCCACTACCCGGCCGGCGCGCGGCGCGCGGATGACGCGCGGGAAGAGGCCTACCGGGCCGGCAATCACGTCTCCTTCAGTCACCCGGTCGCCTACTTTGTATTGAACCAGCTTGTCTGCCTGGCGGAGTGAGACGCCCAATCCCCGGCGCACGTCCAGCAGGACGTGCTCGCTGGCTGTTCTGGCGTCCGCAACCACGTCGATCGCACTCACCTTCTGGCCGGCGCGCACGACGACGCGCCCCGGAACCGGCAACAGCCGCTCGCGGCGGATGGATGTTAAGGGGAGAATATGTGTCACAGGAGCCAGCATGGTGTCATCTCACAGAAGACCAGGATGCAAGTATCGTACCGTACCCAGGGTTAATTGCCCAGAGTCCACAGCCACTTCTTGATCATTTCCCGCCGGCGCGGGGTATCCGCCGGGAGGTTGATGGGCCGGCCGCGAGCGTCGATGATGAGGCCCAGCGCCCCGCCGGTCACGCGAATATTGCCTCCCTTGCCCGGGCGGCCCATGCCCACGTCGGTGCGCGCCGTCGGCTCCAGGGCCAGGCGCGCCTTTTGGCCGCGCGCCAGCGGCAGGACGCCGATGCTGCCCTGCTTGACTTGCAGGCTGGCCTCGGCGCCGTCCTCCTGGGTCAGGCGCACGCGCAAGATGGTGGAGCCGTACTTCGCGTCGCTGATGGCCGTGACCACGGTGCCCAGCGCGAGGTACGCCCCGGATTCGAGCACGTGCACCGGCAGGAGCGCGTTGACGTTGGCCGCCGCCCCCAGCGCAGCCGTCAGGTTATTTTGGTCCAGCACCAGCGTGGTGACGCCGATCGGCTGGAGACCGTCCAACAGCATGAGGGCCGATTGGCCGGGCGTCGGCGCGCGGGTCAGCACGGCCCCCGAAGCCAGGATCGGCTCGAACATGCGGTTCAGCCCCCCGGAGGCGCTGAAAACGCCGGCGCCGTTGCCCCTGGCCGCATTCTTGAGGGCAGTGCGCAAGACCTGCCGGGCCAGGGCCTGTTCGATCGCCAGGTCCTCCAGGGTCGCCGGCAGGCTGCCCGGGTTGACGATTTTGTGCATGACGTAGTCGCGCAGGTATTCTTCGGGCACGTGCATGGGCAGCCAGCGGTGAATCTCTTGCAGCCGGGTCTGCTCCATCAAGCCGCTCAGGCCCTCTCCGACCCCCAGGGGGCGGAACAGGTTCAAGGCAAGCTTGCCGGCCAGGCCGGTAGCCACCGTGGTGGCCGAAGCGCCCACGTCCACTCCCAGCACGCCCTTGGCCGGGTCGTAAAGCTGGCTGAGGAAACGGATGACGCGCCCGAAGGCGCTGGCCGTCGCCGCGATGCCCCCGCTGGTCATGGCCTTCAGCGGGCTCACCCCCTCGACCTTGCGGCTATAGATCTTGTCGTAGATCTCCGCCAGAGCGCCCTGCGCCGGGCCCAGGTCTTCCAGGTCGAAGGCCGGGCGAATGTTGGACGCGAAGTGCAGCGGCGCGAAGGCCTCCAGGCTGGATTTGACTTTGGCCTCCAGCGCCTGGTTGCCCACGTAGAGCACCTCCGGGCGGCGGTCGTTCGGCAGCAGGTAAGAAGCCAGGCCCACCGTTTCCAACAGCTTCATCACCGAGCGCGTCGCTCCCTGCTCCGTGCCGCCCGCGATCACGATCAGGTCGGGGGCAGCGCGGATGATCGCGTCGATCTGCGCGTCCTCTTTGCGCCGGTCGTTCAACCCGATGCTTTCCACCGCGCTGGCATAGGTGGTCTGGATCAGGCGCTGGGCGCTCTCCAGGGACACGTCCTCGAGCAGGCCCACCGCCACGGTGCGCAAAGTGGGGCCGGCGGAATAGGTAGAGACCACCTTATCCACCCCCGAGCCGTTGGGGCGGCCGGGAATGATGAGGCGCTCGTCTTCACCCACCAGCTTCCTGCCGGTGACCTCCTGAAGCTGGTCCAGCGCCAGGCGCACCCCTTCGCTGATGTCCTTGAAGGGCGCCCCGGCGGTGGTGGGGGCGGCGCCCACCGCCACGAAATAATAATGGCCCTCGGCCACGTCGAAGAGCATGGCGCGCGTATTGACCGAGCCGATATCGATTGCCAACAGGGATTCTGCATCAACCAGAGAGGTCATCACATGCGCCTATCAAATAAACAGCGTGCCAAGGGTATTCCACAAGAAGTGGATGCGCTCGACCAGCGCCGTCAGCGAAGCGATGTAAACGCCCGCGAACAGGGAGCCGAGCGTGATGGCGATGAAGATCTGCCCCAGCCCGCCCAGCATCTCGATGATGGGGGCGCGCTGCCCGGGCTGTTTGGCTTTGGCCATGGCGCCGAAATGGAAATAGATCAGGGTGGTGGCCGCGCCCACCAGGATGTACCCGCCTTCCAGGAGCCGCGAGAGCGGGCTGCCGCCGGCCGGGATCGCGCGCAGGTCGAAGAAATTGATGGTATCCTGCACCTGCGGGAAGAGGGTGCCCATCACCGCGCCGCCGATCAAAACCGCCGCCGACACCCCCACCAGGTAAGCCATGGCGCCGTTTCCGACCCTGGCCAGGCGGGGAAACAGCTTGGCCAACAACAGCAGGCTCAAGATCAGGGGAATGCCGTACAGCAAGGCTTTTTGGAAGATGGGCGTCTCCGAGAAGAACAGCGGCAGCAGCAGCTTGGGCCAGATCACGTTGTAGAGCGTGATCACGGCCACGTAACCGGCGACCACGCCCACAAAAAGGGCCGTCGCGAAACGGAAGAAGGGATTATCGCCCAATAAATAGCTGAGCACCAGCACGGTCAGGGCAAAACTGACAAAGGTCCAGATGAGATCGGCCTGGTTCATCGCTTCGCTTCACTCCTGACTTTTTGGCGAGAGACCAGCGCCAGGCTGGCGTTGGCGATTCCGCCGATAATGATCAAGGCAATCGCTACCATCAATCCGCCCTGGAAGGCGTCCCAATCCGTGCGCGCCAGTCCGGGGCGCTGGATGATCTGCTCGTAAGCCGCGCCGCCTTGCAAGCCGGCCACCATGCCCTTGATCTGGCCCGAAGTCACGTAAGGCTGCATCAGCGGCGCAGATTGCGCGCTGGTCACCAGCAACAGGGGCACGCTGCCCAGGCTGGCGCCAACCTGCTCGACCCAGGCCCGCCCGGTGTCCGAATTCTCGGTGATGACGATCACCTGCTTGAAATCCGCCAGGGAATTCACCCCTTGCAAGGCGGGCTGATCCCAGGCGTTGCTGCCATCCATGGCGTAGGGCGCCGCCGTCCTGGGGTCCGTGGCAAACGCCAGCAGGGCCGCCGGCCCGCCCGCCAGGTAGCCCAGGTTGGCGACTTTATCGCTACTTTGATAAGCCGCCAGGGCTGCGTCCGGGCTGGCGCTGACCTTCGCCAGCAGATCCTGGCCCAGGACCGGCCCGGTCGGAACGGTAGAGATCAAGACCAGGCGCGCGCCGCGCAGCATCAAATGTTCCACCACGCCGGAGGCGGCCGCGTCCATCTCGCCGGCCAGCGAGGGGCTGAAATCGACCGCCAGCAACACGGGCGCATCCGGCGGGAGGCTCTCGATGAGGTCGCGCACGGCCACGGTGTCGCCGGGATACAGAGTGGGCATGGGGAAGAACTGGCTGCCCGCGATGGTGGTGTAGATCACCACGGCCAACAGCAAGACCGCGATGGCAGCCCGCAAGATGCCCTGGGGCGAGATGAGGCGCTCGCCTTTGACCGGCTGCGGCTCGGCCTCGCTGGCCAGGATACTTTCCAGGAGGGTGGCGTGGATGCGTTCCTTCTCTGAGACTTGCAGCTTCACGGAAAAGACGGGCGGCTTCGAATACTCCGTGATGGAAGGCTCGGAGGGCAAGACGCCTTGCAGCCCCGCCAGGGGGCCGCTAAGCTCCACGCGCTGGTCATTTTCGCCCTTGATAGCCGTCGGCTGGGGGGTAGCGGCTTCCACCGGGCGCATGGCCTGCACCCAGGTGGGCAGCTCGGCGGGCGCCAGGGCCTCTTCCGCCGCTTCCTCCGCGGAGGAAGGCGCAGCCGGGGCCGCTTCGCTGGGGTTCAACTGCGCCAGCCAATCGGGCAGCTCTCCAGTCGCAAAAAAATCCCCTGCTTCACTTTCGTCGCCGGCCGGCAGCCCTGCATCGGGCAGAGAGGAGGAAGAGGCCAACTCGGAAGACTGGCTTTCCTCCGCAGGGATGGGCCGCTGAAGGTTGGCCAGCCAGTCGGGCGGCAGTCCTTCGCCCAGGGATTGGTCGTCAAGCTCTTGCGCGGCAGGCCCGCCCAGCTCGATGGCCGCGGAGGGAGGTTGCTCCACCTGTGGGGCGGCGCCCAGGCGAGACAGGAGCGAGGGGGTGCTGCCCGCTTCCGCCGCCGGGGTTTCCGCCTCGGAAGGCAGCCCGGCAGAGGCGGCGCCCAGCTCTTTCAACCAATCCGGGGTCTCGCCGGCCTCCACAGGCCCTTCGGCGGGCGTCTCGGCGACCTCGCCGGTCTCACCGCTCCCGGCGCTCTCAGGTGTTTCTTCCGCCGCTTCGGCGGACGGCCCGGTTGCGGCGGTCTGCTCGGAAAGCCCGGTCAACCAGTCGGGGAGGTCCTCCGCCGCCGGCGGCGCCGGCGTCTCTGCCGGGGAGGGCGTGGCATAATCCTTCATCCAATCCGGCAGCCCTTCCTCTGGCGCGGCCGGCGCGGACTCCTCAGGCGCGGGCGAGGCCGGGACGGAAAATTCTTGCAGCCAATCCGGCACCGCTCCCGCGCCGCCCGCGGCAGGCTCGCCCTCAGCCGCCCCCGCGTCGGAGGCGGAATCTCCCTTGAGCCAGCCGGGAATATCTTCTGCGGAAAGGGACTCGCCACCACTGACTGCCCCTTCGCCTTGTTCCTCGGGTGGGCGCTGCTCGCGCAGGCGTTTGAGCCATTCCGGCTCTTCTTGGGCCCCTTCACCTTCCGACTCGGGCGTCTGGGCAAAGGGAGAGATGGCCCCCTCCACTTCGCTCTTCTCGCGGATGCTCTTCAGCCAATCCGGCTCTTCCTCAGACGGCGGGGGCTCTGGCTTGAAATCGCTGCCCGGCCAATCCGCCAGGGGGGTGCGGGCGTCCGGCTCGACCTGACTCCGCTCGCGAATGCGCGCCAGCCAGTCGGTGCCTTCCTCCCCGCCCTGCTCTTCCGGCGTCTCGCTCTCGGAGTCCGGCTCGGAGGGTTGGTCGTCGAGGTTCTTGTCGCGCAGCGAGCTCAGCCAATCCGCGTCGTCTGCCCCGGAAGGCGGGGCGGCGGGCGGCGTTGCGGAATTCATGCCCAGCGGTTTAAGCCGCGCCTGGCAAAACTGGCAGACTTCCGCCTCTGCCGGATTGAGCTTGCCACACATTGGACAGCGCACATCAGCCATAGATCATCCACCATACGGGCGGTCGGCGCCCATCAGGATGCGCAGCCCGGTCGTCAGACTGCCCAAAGCCACGCCCAACAGGATACCGCGCGTCCCGGCTACCGGCAGGCGCGTCAACCCGGACACCAGCGTGGGGAACTCGTTCAGCGGGGAGAAGCCCAGGCCGAGAAATAGAAAAACGACCGCCGCCAGCACGAACAAGACCGCCATGGGCGTCACCCTGCGGCGCAACAGGCGCACGCTGGCAAACGCCAGGGTGACGGCCAACACGGCCATCAGGCTGGCCTCTACCGGCACCTGAACGTCGGTCACCACGCGTTGAAAAGAGGAATTGGCAGGGCCCAGGACTACCCCGGCGACCAGCGTCGCCAGGAAAGCCAGGAGCAAAACCACGCTATAAAATGAATTCTTGGCCGTGGTGCGCACCTTTTGAAGGTGCACCCCCAGCAAGTTGACGACGCCCACCCACAAGGCCACCGCCGCCAGGATGATAGCCCAGTTCAGGAAGAGGGTGCGCAGCTCGCCCAACACCGGGATGGGCAGGAAATATCCCAAAAGGACGATCAGTCCCACGCCGATAGCGACCGCAGCAGAAAAGGGTGATTTCACAGCACACCTATCAATTTGAGCACGGATCCGGCCAGGAGCGCGCCCACGATGACCCAGCGTAAAACGTCTTGAGCTTGCAGGCTGGCGGTATGCATGGAGCCGGCCTGGAGATAAGCCCCCCCGGCAAACAGCTCCTCGCCGATCAGCGGCTCTTGCGCGGCGGCGTACAGGATGGATTGCGCCTGAAGGGAATCGCTGGCGGCCAGGGTGAAGGAGTTCTCTTGCTCGGCGCCGTCCAGCAAGAGGGCCAGCTCCGCGCCAAAATTGCCCACCAGGATGCTGGCCGATACGCTCTCGTCCCAGGCCACCGGCAGCGCGCCGGCAGCGTAAGAGAAGGGGGTGGGGCCGCTGAACCTGGCGCGAGTCGGGTCGTACAGGTCCAGGGCATTGGCCGTGCGGTAAGCCGAGTGCAGGGTATCCTGGCTGAGGATCGCCAGGGTCGGGTCGCCGCTGGTGGCGATGGGCGGCCGGTCGCTGATCGAGCTGAGCAGCGCGATCTGTTGCAGCATGGTCAGCCCCACCAGGCCGGAGGCGTTCTGCGGGGTGAGCATATTCCCGCTGCCCAGGGCCACGTGCAGGCGAGAGCCGTCCTCCACCGCCAGGCCGATGGCGCGCTGCAAGCGGCTGAAGGCGATAATATTGCGCAGATTGACGCGTGGCCGCTTGCGCCGGGCGAATCCGAAGACCGCCATGAGCAGCGCACACAGGAGCACGAAGATGAAACCCACCAGATTCAACCCGTTCACGAAGGCTTTTCCTCCCGCAGGAAAGCGGTAAAAGACCTGAGCTCGTCCTGGTTTTCGAGCAGCTCGGCCAGGGCCTGGAAATGACGATCGGGGAGGGCCTGATTCAAAAAAGGCTGCCCCAGATAGAGCGCCTGCGCCCCTAGAACGGCCAGCGGACCAGACGCATCCAGCAACGAGGCTGCCACACTTTTCAAACCCAGGCGCCCTAAGCGATCAGACCAGGTTTGCCAGAGATCGTGATTCGTCTGCACGGTACCAGTATAGCACAAATTTCCTAAACTTAAAACAGAATAAAACGCTAACCAATTTACAACTACATTACATTTTTCAGAAACAATGACGATTTTATAACGCCCTTTTCCTCAGGTCAAGCGAAATAGCGCCCCAAGAATGCTCTCCCGGCTTTTTTTGAATTTGACTTTTCTTTCGAGTTGGGCTATTCTTAAAGCAGTACTCTATGCAAACGCGATCAACGTTGTGGGGGTTGCATATCGATGGCCTTACCTTTCGTTCCCTATCTACACAAGGGAAAGCCCGATCAAGCTGGCCGTTCATTGCAGCTCAGCTCGATTCGCATCCCAGACGGAATCACGATGGAAGAAGTTCATACCGTTATCCAGCAGGTACAGCGTAAAGAAGAGCTCTGGAAGATCGACGAAGAAGTCCCAACGGCCAGGCTGTCGGCCTGGATGGACAGCCAGGACCTGCTGCTTTCCCTGCGCTTCGGGGAACCGCCCTACCAGGTGGTGCTGGGCGCGCCTCACCATACCGCCCTCGGAGAGAGCCGGCTGTGCGAACAGCGCCTGGACAAAAACGGCCGGCCCTTTTCACGCCCGGCGGACGAGAACTCGGCTTCCTTTGGGCTGGTGGCCTTCTCGCGCCTGGTCGAGCAGAACGTGCCCTGCAAGCTGGTCGTCATGGCGCACGCCACCCGCGTTGACCCGAACAAAGAGGAGACCAGCCCTTATTTCGTGGAGATCTTCTCCGAGCCGGCCCGACTCCTCCTGGAATGCCACGGCATGTCCCAGAAACGCCGCCTCGACCTGGAAGTGAGCGCGGGCTGCAACCGCCTCACGCGCGCGCTGGATTTCGCCCGCCTGCTGGCCGCCGACCTGCAATGGCCCACTCCCCTGGGCGCGCAGATCCGGCCGGGTCCGAAGATGCTTTTCTGCTTTACAACGACCGGCCCGAAGAGCTGGGCGTGCTGGAACGCCCGGCGCTGCTTACCGTCTCTCTGAACAAAGCCGCTCTCTACCAAACCCACGCCCTCCACCTGGAAACCCGCCCGGACTTCCGCAAGCCGCTCGACGGGGGCGCGCCCATCACCCCCGCCGGACGCAGGCTGGGCCGGGCCATCGCCAGGGCCGTCCTGCTCTATCTGGACGGGCAGGAGGACGGGCGGATCTAAACCTCTAACCGGGCGACCCCGGTGAGGCCGCCCCTCAAGAAAGGCAGGTGCTATGCCCGCTCCAGAAACCAGCATGAAAGGAAAGGTTTGCATGGTCACCGGCGGCGCTTCAGGCGTCGGCGCCCTGACTGCCCAGGGACTGGCCAGGCTGGGAGCGCTGGTGGTGATCGTGGGTCGCCGCCCCGACCGCGGAGCAGAAGTGCGCGACAAGATCAAGCAGGAGACCGGCAACCCGTCGGTGGATTATTTCATCGCCGACCTTTCGCAACGAGAGCAGGTGGGGAAGCTGGCCGAAGAATTCAAGCATCGCTATAAGCGCCTGGACGTCTTGATCAACAACATCGAAGCCGTCTTCGACGTGCGCACCCTCTCCAAGGACGGCATCGAGATGACCCTGGCGCTCAACCACTTGAGCTATTTCCTGGTTTCCAATTTGCTGTTGGACCGGCTGAAAGGCAGCGCTCCCGCGCGCATCATCAACGTCTCGTCAGAGCTGCACAAGAACACCGAGATCAACTTCGCCGATTTGCAATTCAAAGCCGGATACGACCCCCTGCTGGCCTACAAGCAGTCCAAGCTGGCCAATCTGCTCTTCACCTACGAGCTGGCGCGCCGCCTGGACGGCACGGGCGTGACGGTCAACGCCCTGCACCCCGGCTTCGTGGCCACGACCTTCGGCGCGAACAATCCGGCCCTCTCGCGCCTGGTGATGCGCGTTTCCAAAATGATGGATACCCACCCCGAGCGCGGGGCAGACACCAGCCTGGTTCTGGCCTCTTCGCCGGAGGTGCAGACTATCACCGGCAAATACTTCACCAACCAGAAGCTGGCCGTGTCTTCGCCGGCCTCTTATGATCGAGACGCCGCCCGCCGCCTGTGGGAGATCAGCATAGAATTGACCGGCCTGAAAGAGACTGTGGAAGCAGATCACTGAAAAGGTAATCATGCCGCCGCCTTTCTGGTCAAGGCGGCGGCATTGGAATGCCGCCCTACAAAAAACTGATCCCCCCTTACGAAGGGGGTTGGGGGGATCAATAGGGAAGATAAGGGGTGAGGCTAGACCACCACCTCTTCCGGGACGATCATCTTTTCGTTGGCCTTGACGAGGCTATCCGGCACGTCGAAGACCAGATCCGCTCCGACCATCTGGCGGACGTAATTCTTGACGGTCGTGTCCCAATACTTTTTGGTAACGTAATATACCCGCGCGCCGCCCAGCTCGTGCTGGTACTCCGGCCAGGGATAGCTGGGCTGGGCCATGCCCAGGCCCCAGCGGTGCCAGCCGTTGTAGCTTTCGTAAGTGGCCCACCATTCTTTATTGCCCAGCATCTCGAAGGCGTAATAGGCCTTGGTGTAGTACATGATGGCGCCGATGCGCCCGCCGCGCGCCAGCGCCATGGTGTGCAGGCTGATGTTGACGTCCTCATTCATCAGGCGCCCGTTGGCGAAGCCCACCCACTGCCCGTCGATCAGCCCGACCAGCACGTAGGGGTCCTTGAGGCGCTGGCGATACCAGCCGATGAGCTCGGCGTACACGCGGGCGCCGACCACGTCGTAGAAGTCGTGCTCCACCTCCATGACGCGCTTCATGTAGGCCATCATCGCCGGCGCTTCTTCTAATTTGGCGGCGCGGATGTACATGCTGCGCCCGTCCTTGAGGGTAATCATGGCGCCCGGCCAGGGCTTGATATCCATCGGAGGAGCCTGTAACAGCGGCTCGATCTCCGAGACGTTGATCGTGATCTGTTCCTGGGATACCTTCTCAGGTGGTTCGAGATACATAGGGCTCTCCTTCAAAGATTAGATTGATAAGAAGTGTCTCAACGGCCGGATCAGCTCAGGTTGGCGGCGCTCAGCTTGTTGAGGCTTTCCACGTGTTTGGGCTCGTAGGCGTCGCCGAACTTGGTTTTAGGCATCTCGGCTTTCTTCGCCATCAATTCCTCGTACTCGCCGTCCTCGACCATGGCCACGCAGCGCCCGATGCTGGCCTCGCCGTCCACGAAGCGCCAGGGGAAGAAGCCGATGGTCGTGCGGCGATTGACCAGCAGGTCGATGTCGCCGCCGATGCACTCCGCGTGGATGATGCCGTAGGGGAACATCTCCAGGTGCATCAACTGGTACTTGCTGTCGTCGAAGTACTCGGCCAGGGGCACCCCGAATTTCTTCTGGAAGACCTTTTCGGCCTGGCGCGCCTGGCGCGGCATCCAATCGCGGATGATGGTGTTCATGGGGTGGTCGGCCGAGCCGCAGTCGACGCCGATCCAGCGCAGCTTTTTGGCCTTGGCCCAATCGGCGAATTCGCGGTCTGGGCCGGGGTGCATCACCATGTAGCGGATCTCGTTGGCGGTGGGCATGTCCCAGCCGAAGTGGTGGTAGCCGGTGTGGAGGATGAGGATGTCGCCCTCCTTGACCTCCACGCGCTCTTCCACCATCTTGCTGGTGTAGACGTCGTAATCGCCGGAGACGTCGCTCAGGTCCACGACGGCCGCCTCGTGCACCAGGTAATCCATCGGCAGGGCAGCGATGTCCCGCCCGGGGGTGTGGAAATGGATCTCGCCGTCCAGGTGGGTGCCCAGGTGGTTGGAGTGGGTCACGACCTGCCCGTTAGCGCCGTTGGGGGCCAGGCGCTTGAAATACTTGATCTGCAAAGGCTCGTAGGTGGGCCACGGCGGCGTGGCAATGCCTAGAGGGATGGTAAGGTCGATCATTTTCATGACAGTTTCTCCTTTTGATGAAATGATAGAGTTACTTTACCACGCCGGCGTCTAACATCGCCAGATACACCTTCTCGGAAGAAAACGGCGGGCTGCCCACCCTCACCCCCACGGCGTCGTCGATCGCGTTGGCAATGGCCGGGATGGTGGGCACCATGGGGTGCTCGCCCACGCCGCGCGCCCCGAAGGGGCCGTCGTCCTGGGGAACTTCCACGATGATGGCCTTGAGCTCCTGCGGCACGTCGGCCGTCGTGGCGATGCGGTAATCCACGAAGCTGGGGTTGGTCAGGATGCCTTCCTTGAGCTTCATGCTCTCGAAGAGCGCCGTGCTCAGGCCCTGCACGAAACCGCCCTCGATCTGCCCCTTGACCATCTCGGGGTTGATGGCGCGGCCGGCGTCGAAGGCCGCCACGCCCCTGATCACCTCCACTTTGCCGGTATCCAGATCCACTTCCACTTCCACGGCCTGCGCCCCGGTGGTGTAATGCACCACCGCGCGCGTTCCCTGGCCGGTGTCCGCGTCCAGGCCGGTCACGTAGGTCGGCATGAACTTGCCGCGCCCCACGATGGGGCCGCCCACCCAGCCCTCGAAATTGGGGCGGGGCATGCCGTAGATGACAATGTCGTGCAGCGAGACGGATTCCTCGCTCTTGTAGGAGATGACCGTACCGTTGACGATGTCCAGGTTTTCGGACTTCTCGCCCCAGGCCTGCGCCACCATGTCCAGGATCTGCGTGCGCGCGTCGCGCGCCGCAGACAGGACGGCGTTGCCCATGCTCCAGGTCAGGCGGCTGGCCACGGTCTGCCATTCGTAGGGACTGTAGTCCGTGTCCAACGGGCGGGCCACCCGCACCGATTCGTAAGGGATGCCCAGGGTCGCCGCCACCATTTGCGCCATGACCGTGAAGGTGCCCTGGCCCAGCTCCTGCCCCCCCAACCCGACCGTGGCCGTGGCGTCCTCGTTCAGCTCCACCCAGGCGCTCGAGCCGGCGTTGGGCGGCATGGCCGGGGCTTTCCACATGATGGCGATGCCCTTGCCGCGGCGCTTGTTGGGCGCGCTGGCCTTGGGCTTCTCCTTCCAGTGGATCTCTTCCGCCACCTTATCGATGCATTGCAGCAGCCCGTTGGGGTGCATGACCATGCCGGTCAGGGTAACGTCGCCGCCCTTGACGCAGTTGAGCCGGCGGAATTCCACCGGGTCCACGCCCACGGCCTCTGCCAGCTCGTCGATGCACTGTTCCAGGCCGGCGTGCATCTCCGGCATGCCGAAGCCGCGCATGGGGCCGCCCACCGGATGGTTGGTGTACACGCAGTAGGCGTCGTTCTTCACGTTCGGCACGAGATAAGGGCCGGTGCCGCTGTAGCCGGAAGCGCGCGTGATGTTCACGCCGTATTCGGTGTAAGCCCCGCCGTCCCAGTAATATTTGTTCTCCATCGCCAGCAGCTTGCCGTTCTCGTCGCAGCCCATCTTGAAGTGCGCCACCAGCCCCTGGCGCACGAAGGCCGCGTGGAACTCTTCCTCGCGCGTCAGGCGCAGCTTGACCGGGCGCCCCGGCGCCTTGAAGGCCACCGCCACTGCCACGGCTTCCATGCTGACGCCCGCCTTGCTGCCGAACCCGCCGCCCACCAGGGGCGCGATCACTTCGATGTCGCTGTGCGAGATGCCCAGGGATTTGGCGATCAGGTTGCGCTGGGCGAAAGGCGACTGCGAGCTGGCCCACAGCATCACCTTGCCGTTCTCGGTCACCTTGGCCACCGCCACGTGTGGCTCGATGGGCACGTGCTGCACGTGGGGAATGCGGTAGGAATGCTCCACCACCGCCGCGCAGGCTTTGAAGGCCTTGTCCGTGTCGCCCCGGCGCAGCTTGAAGTGGTTCGAGATGTTGGTGCCCGGCACCGGGAAGATGAAGTTGGCCACCACGTAATTGCCCAGGTCGGGGTGGATCAGCGGCGCTTGCGGCGAGGCGCCGTATTCCGGGTCGAACACCCCCGGCAGCACCTCGTACTCGACCTCGATCAGCTCCACGGCCTGCTCGGCGATCTCCTCGCTGGTGGCAGCCACGGCCGCGATCGGGTCGCCCACGTAGCGCGCCCGATCGCTGGCGAAAATCTTGCGGTCTTGCAAATAGAGGCCGGTGTAATTGGTGTCCGGCTCGTCCATGGCAATCGCCTTGACGCCCGGCAGCGCGCGCGCCTTGCTCGCGTCTATCTTCTTGATGATGGCGTGCGGATAGGGGCTGCGCTTCACGCGGCAATACAACATGCCCGGCCCGAACTGGATATCGTCGGCGAAGATGGCCGAGCCGGTCACCTTCTCGCGGGCGTCTAAACGGGTTACACTCTGGCCGATGGGCTGAGGGATCTTCTCGCTGGTTATTTCCGTCTTTTCCATTTTTCCTCCGAAATTCGGTGAGCACCCAGGATGAGAAAGCAGCGCCTAAGCCTGGGGAACCTTTGAGGCTTGCGCGCCTTTCTTCACCGCCTCGATAATGCGCCCATAGCCGGTGCAGCGGCACAGGTTGCCGACCAATGCATCGCGTATCTCGAAATCGGTAGGGTCGGGGTTGCGCTCTAGCAAAGCCTTGGCAGACATGAGCATGCCCGGCGTACAGAAGCCGCATTGCACTCCGCCTTCGTCGATAAAAGCCTGCTGCAGCGAGTCCAGGCGGTGGTCGAAGGCCAGGCCCTCCACGGTCAGGACGTCGGCGCCGTCGCATTCGACCGCCAGCACCATGCAGGAATTGACCGCGTCGCCGTTGACGATCACTGTACACGCGCCGCATTCTCCGGAGGCACAGCCGTTCTTGGTGCCGATCAGAGCCAGTTTTTCACGCAGCATTTGTAAGAGGGTCATATTGGAGGGCACGTCCACCTGCTCGGCCTCTCCATTCACGATCAGGTTAATGCGGTGTAAGGACATATCCTTTTCCTCCAGTTCCGGGCCAGGCGCTAGGGTTGGAGCCGGCCCCAAACGTCCAGCAGGGCTTTGCGGGTCAGGTTGCGCACCATCAGCTTGCGATAACGGGCGCTGCCGCGCACGTCGTCGATGGGGCTGCACGCTCCCATGGCGGCCTCAGCCGCCGCGTCGATGCTCTCAGCCGTGATGGGGCCCTCCGCCAGCAGGGCTTCGGCTTTCCCCGCCAGGATGGGCGTGGGTGCCACCGAGGCCAGGGCGATCCTGAAGCGGAAACCGGAAGGCGCGGCGGCGTCCGGGTAACCCAGCGCCGTCACCCCCACGATGGCCAGGTCGCCCAGGGCATTGCGTCCCAGCTTGATGTACTTGCCCTGGCAGCCCGGCGGGGGAAGCGGAAATTTCAGCGCCGTGACGATGTCGCCGGCCTTCAATTGGGTCTTGCCCGGCCCGAGGAAGAAGGCGTCCAACGGCAGCTCCCGGTAACCGTCCAAACCGTGCACGCGCAGGGAAGCGCCCAGCACCAGGCAGGCGCCGGTGGTGTCGGCTGCCGGCGAAGCGTTGCAGATGTTCCCGGCGATGGTGGCGCGGGTGCGCAACGGGTAACTGGCCACCGAATGCGCCGCCTCCGCCAGGAGCGGATAAGCTTGCTGCACCACCGGGGACGCGATCACCCGGTTCATGTTGACCGCCGCCCCCAGCGTCAGGCCGGCGCGCGCGTCGAAGGCGATCTCGCCCATGCCCTCCAGGCCCTTGACGTCCACCAGATACTTTTCCTTCCAGAAGCCGTCGCGCATGCGCACGAAGGTATCCGTGCCGCCGGTGAATAGCCTGGCTTCGGCGGGATGCGCGGCCATGAACTGGCTGGCCTCGGCCAGGCTGACCGGCTTGACGTAATCAAATTCCGGAAGTCCAGGGTGTGCCGTTATACTCATAGGATTTCCTCTCCAGAAAAGCAGGTTAAATCCGGAATCCATCCTCCGGCGGTAACGGTGGGGATTTAGATCGATTGAGAGGCGCAGGGAGAGAGAACCGTTCAGAGAGAACAGTAAAAGAAGGGATTCCAGTAAGGTCTGCGGTCATCATGACTATACCGTGCTGTACCTGCGCTGAGGGCTAAATTACTCTTGCAAAGCACTGGCACTACTGGCCTGAACCGTATTTCGCACTGGAAACGCAATAGCAAACGAGCTGCGTTGAAATCCACGCAATGGGAGAATATTCAGATTGGACGGCGGCTGTGAGAAGCAGCCCGAATTGCTTAATAATATTGACTGGAAAGGTTCCTTCACGCAACTTATAAAAGGCACTAAATAGTAGTGTCATTTGTAATTCAGCAAAGCTCGGCCTGGAGAAGGCTGACTACCCTACGGGCACGCAGCGCGCCAGGGCGTGGCGATCTCAACGCCGACTGCCAGATTGCTTCGGCGGGCAAAGAACGCCCGCCTCGCAATGACACCCATTATTCTTGAGAACGCCATACTTCGACTTCGAAGGGGCCTTCGCAAGGCTTGCAGAGCAGTGTATAATCTTAATGTCCTTTTAGCCCACAAAACAGTTGAACCTGACCTCCGCTTTCGGATCATTCAATCTTTGCAACCTTTACTGACTTCCGCCCAACAGCTCAGTGAATCCACATTCACCTTCGCCAGCATTGGCTGGGTGGCGCATCGCATTCTTTCTGTCGACCAACCGGCCATCCTGGTGGGGCATACCTCGCGGGGCGCCTTCCTGCGAGCCGAAAGCGGCTGGATCGTGTTCCTCTCCCGCGAGCCGCACCGGGGACCGCTCACGCTGAACCTCCACGGGGCCGCCCACGTGCTGGACCACCTGGACGCCAGCGTGCAGGCAGACATCCGCGCTGGGGAGCTGTTCTTCCCTTCCGCCGACCTGCATCTTGCCACTGCGCAGGGCCAGGTATGGCGGCCCAGCCGGCCCGCCAGCGCCTCCTCGACGTATGCTTCCCGCCTGGAGCGCATTCGCGGGGTTGCCGGCGGCCTGGTCGCTCATAAGAGCAGCCCGGGAGCGGATGCCTTCATGCATTCTCTGCTGGCCCTGGCCGGCCGGGAGCCGGCGGAGGAGCCGGTGGAAGACTTACGCCCGGTCTTTAACGCCTGCCGCCAGGCTTTGATGGAGGATCGCGAGCGGGAGGCCGCGCTTTCGCTGCAGCCGTTGCTGGGGCGCGGCAACGGCCTGACCCCTTCCGGCGACGACGTGGTCGCCGGCTTCTTGCTGGCCTTGAACCGCTGGCGCGGGCTGTTCGCCCCGGCGGATGGCTTCTATACCCTCAACCAGGCGCTGGTGCAAGCAGCCTATGCGCATACCACCACCCTGAGCGCCAACCTGATCGACTGCGCCACGATCGGCGGCGCCGACGAACGCCTGATCCGCGCTCTCGATTACCTGGTGCTGGGAGAGGGGGCTTCTATCCAGCCCGCGGAGGCCGTCTCTGGCCTGCTGGGCTGGGGAAACAGCTCTGGCGCGGATTCCCTGATCGGGATGGCCCTGGCTCTGACCGCATCCCACCGCTGACCCGGCTTCCGGCTACCCAACAGTTTTTAAGGGAGCGGACGCAGACAAGGAGGCTTCATGAAACTGGATTTGGGTACCGTCGTTATCCTGATAGCCGTGGCGATCTTTTACACCCGTCTGATCCTCCTGCATCAAGTCAGAAACCGCCGCGCCAAAGCCCTGGCCGCCCAGCACGCCATGCGCAAGGGGGGCAGGAAGAAGAAGGGCGGCGGCCCGCCTGTGGATGCGCAGGCCATGTTGTTCAACATCACCAATTGGTACCTGGTGGCCGCCGGGGTGGTGGTGATCGGCGCTGGCTCCCTGCTCAATCCAACCGTGCTTTCCCACCCGCTCAATACCCCCTACTGGTGGGTGGTCGTCACCCTTGGCATCCTTGTTTTCGCGTTGGGATTCAATTAACCTGCCCTGTCGTCCTGAGCGGGGCGAAGGACCTCGTTGCTATCCTGGAAGCTCTCCTGCCTCGTAACGGGATTCTCTGTCAATCGTCCCCCACCCCGACCGGCGCCGCTCTGGCCGCCGGCTTATTCCCTACGCGCGTGGTGAGCACCACCGAGCCCAGGATGATGGCTGCGGCCACCAGGGTGCGAAAATTGAGCTGCTCGCCGGCCAGCAGGTATCCCATGAAGATCGCCACCACCGGGTTGACGTAGGCATACGTCGAGACCAGTGAAGTGGGAGCCGAACGCAGCAGCCAGGTGTAACAGGCGAACCCCACCAGCGATCCAAAGACGATCAGGTAAGCCAATCCGAGCAGAGATTTCGAAGTGATCTCCGCCAGGTGAAGCTGGGCCGGCTCGCCGGTCAAGAACCCGGCTACCAGCAGGCCCGCTCCGCCCGCCAGCATCTCCATGGCCGTGCCCATCAGCGGCGAGGCCGGCAGGGCCGCGTGGCGGCTGTAGAGCGACCCAGTGGCCCACAAAGACGACCCCAAGAACACTACCAGAAGCCCGCCCAGGGGCAGGGCTTGCCCGCCCACCGCCTGGCCGGGCAGGAACAACAGCAGGATCCCGCCAAAGCCGATCACCACGCCCAACAGGGCCTGCCAGGCGGGCAGGCGCCCGCCGGGCCGCAGCGCATCCAGAAGCACCATCCACAGCGGCACGGTGCCGATCATCAGCGAGGCAATCCCCGAGGGGAGCGTCTGCTCGGCCCACACGATGGCGCCATTTCCACCCAACAGCAAGAACAGGCCTACCACCGCCGCAGAGCGCCACTGGCGCCGCGTCGGTAGGGGATCCCCCGCCAACCGCCGCCAGGCGAACAAGATCGAGCCGGCTATGAAGAAACGGATCGCGGCCATGAAAAAGGGGGGCATGGTCTCCACGGCAAAGCGGATGGCCAGATACGTAGACCCCCACGTGATGTAAATTGCGATCAATGCGGCCCAAATGGCCAACGAGCTGGCCTGGTTGACGTGTTCGTGGGTAGAACCGGTGGAATTCATGCGAGCCTCCAAGGATGATCCATTATACTTTTTATACGACCTATCCAAGGGGGAATCTATCCGGTTCTTGCCTTCAAAACGGGCCGATCACCGGGAGAGCATCTTCACCGCAGAGGCACGGAGTCCACAGAGTCTTATTAGGATTTCCTCTGTGATCTCCGTGCCTCTGTGGTGGTTCTTCTAGTTTAGCTCGAGAAAGGCCCGGCCCCGGTTAACGCTTGCCCCGGTCGGCCATTTCCTCTAACATACGCGTGGTGAGCGATTTGGGTCGCTCGATGGGCTTGTTCAAGGCGCGCGCCCAGACCGCGTGCGAGGTCAATCCCAAGAGGCGGCTGACGCCAAACAACACGGTATAGAAATCGAACTGGCGCAGGCCGAAGTGATATTGCAGGGTGCCGGTGATGGCGTCCACGTTCGGCCAGGGGTTCTTCACCTTGCCAAACTGGCTGAGCACGCGCGGCACCACCTGGTAGGTCAGCTCTACCAGCTTGAACAGCTCGTCCTCCGGCATGTGCTGCTTGCCGAATTCTAATTGCGCCATGAAGCGCGGGTCGGTCACCCGTAGCACGGCGTGGCCGTAGCCCGGGATGATGCGCCCCGAATTCAGCCAGCCCCAGATATAGCTCTCCAACTGGTCTTCCGTCGGGAAGGAAGAGAAGCTGGCCTGCACGCCCAGGAGCCATTCCAGGCATTCCTGGTTCGCCAGGCCGTGCAGCGGTCCGGCCAGGCCGTTCATGGCCGCCGAAGAGGAATAATACACGTCCGAAAGCGCCGAGGAAACCAGGGCAGAGGCGTGCGCGCTGACGTTGGCGCCCTCGTGGTCGCAGTGCAGCAAGAAGAACAGCCGGCACAGGTCCATGTATTCTTTATCGTCGGAGCGGCCGATCATGTGGGCGAAGTTGCCGCTCCAGCAATATTCCGGCTCGGGCGGCACGTATTGGCCGTCGCGGTACTTCAGATTATAGATGTAAGCCGCCAGGGAGGGCAGCTTGGCCGTCAGGTTGAGGCTATCTTCCAGGTAAGCTTCCCAGTAATCCGATTTTTGCAGCCCCTTCTCGTACAGCCGGGCAAACACGGACTGGTTCTGCAGAGCCAGGATGGCGGTCGAGAGCATGGTCATGGGGTGCGTGCTGCGCGGCAGGGACTTCAACACTTCGAACACGTAATCCGGAAGGGCGCTGCGGTTCTGCCATTCTTCCTCGACCATGAGCGCCTGTTCCAGCGTGGGCAGCTCGTCGGCCATGAGCAGATAGTACAATCCGCCGGCCAACGGGTAAGTCGCGTCTTTAGGCTTGGGCAGCCGCTCCAACAGCTCGGGGATGGTATAGCCGCGAATGCGGATGCCCTGCTGCGGATCGACGTACGAGATGTCGCTCACCTGGACGTGCACTCCCCGGATGCCGCCGTAGATCTGCTCCACGGTCACTTCACTCACCACGAAGGAACCGTGATCCCTCAGCAGGTGCAACACCCGTTCCCGCCACGTGGGAAGCTTGGCAGAGATCCTCTCGCATAAAATTGTTTTACAATCGCCGGGCATGCGGATCGATTTGGGGGCGGGCATCTCTTTTTGGGCTGCAACGTTTTCTTCAGTTGGCATGGATCTGCTCCTTACTGCTGTTGGCTGATAAATCCTTCCCCTTGGCATACTGAGGCTGCCCCCTGCGGCGCTCGATATGAGATAAAGTCTCGCAAAATCATCGTATTAATTATAGGCCAGGCATCGCCAGTTTGTCAAACTTGATTTACAAACTGGTTCTCAACTGTTCCAAGTGGCGGTAAAATGAAACGGGATGACCGTCAACATGCTCGAGCCCTCGCGTGACCCATCTCGTAGCGCACCTGAATGGCAGGTGGGCGATTTGATTCTGGACACCTACCAGGTCAGGCAGGTTTACACCAGCGGCGGCATGGCCTACGTTTATCGCGTGCATCATCCCGGCTGGGGCATCGATCTGGCCATCAAAAGTCCCCGGGGCGACATGCTCGAGGGTGAAGCCGGCCTGGAAAGCTTCATCCACGAAGCCGAAACCTGGGTGAACCTCGGTTTATATCCCCACATCGTAAGCTGCTATTACATTCGCGTGGTGAAGGGCATCCCGCGCATATTCATGGAATACGTCGAGGGCGGCACGCTGGCGGATGGCATCGAGCAGGGCTGGCTGTATAACCAAGATCCGCGCAAGATGCTCCCCCGCCTGCTGGACATCGCCATCCAGTTCGCCTGGGGCTTGCACTTCGCCCACGAAAAAGGCGTGGTGCATCAAGACGTCAAGCCCGCCAACCTGCTCCTGGCGCGAGACGGCACCGCCAAGGTCACCGATTTTGGCATGGCGCAGGCCCAGGCCACGGCCCGCCCGGGGGGAATGGCGCCGCGCTTCAAGCCTGATGATTTGGGCGGGAATAAGAGCGTCCTGGTGGATGCCCTGGGCATGACCCCCGCTTACTGTTCGCCCGAGCAGGCCGCCGCCCGGCCGCTTTCTCGCCGCACCGACATGTGGAGCTGGGCGGTCTCGGTGCTGGAGATGTTCACGGGCAAGAAGACCTGGAATTTCGGCCCCTACGCTTTGGACGCTTTGGAGACCCACCTGGCCTCCCCAGACGCGCGGATGCCCCCCGCGCTGGGAGGATTGCTGCGCCAGTGCTTCGCCCTGGATCCGCAAGACCGGCCGGGAGACATGCGCAGCCTGGCGGCCGACTTGCAAGCCATGTACGCCAGGGAGGTTGGCCGGCCCTACCCGCGCTCAGAGCCGCACACGGAAACGATGCTCGCGGATACCTTGAACAACCGCGCCGTGTCGATGGTGGACCTGGGCCGCGAAGCGGAAGCCGAGCGCTTCTTCGAGACGGCCCTGCTGGCCGAGGCCGCCCACCCGGTGGCGCTCTACAACCACAGCCTGTTCCTGTGGCGCAACGCGCACCTCACGGATCGTGAAGTCGTGGAAACCTTGCAGGAGAGCCAGCGCAACCATCCCATGGACTGGCAGTCGCCTTACCTGCTCTCGCTGGTTCACCTGGAGCGCGGCGACGTCCAATCCGCCGAGCGCGTCATTCGCGGGGCCATCGAGAGGTTTGGAAACATGCCCGCTCTGGTGGAGCTGGCCGCCAAAGCCCAGCGCCTGCGCCCCGTGTCCGGCGGCTGCCTGCAAGTCTTCTACGGGTCGGGGGGCATGGTCAACTCAGTGGCCCTGTCCGCCCAGGGAGACCTGATCTTATCCGGCGATAACGACTATTGCGTGCGCTTGTGGAGCGCGGCCAACGGCAAATGCCTGCGCACCCTGCTGGGGCATACCGGCCTGGTGCACGCGGTGGCTTTTTCTCCCACCGGGCGCTTCGGGCTTTCCGGGGGCTGGGATAACGAAGTGCGCCTGTGGGATCTGGTCAGCGGGGCCTGCCTGAAAGTTTTCACCGGCCACGAAGACACCGTCCAGGCCGTGGCTTTCACCCCGGATGGCAGGCGCGCCCTGTCCGCCTCCAGCGATACGACCCTGCGCTTGTGGAACCTGGAGACGGGGAAATGCGCCTTGACCCTCAGCGGCCATAAAGATTCGGTCTGGACGCTGGCGGTGGACCCGGCCGGGAAGCGGGCGGTATCGGCTTCCTACGACAACACGTTGCGCGTGTGGGACCTGAACAGCGGGGAATGCCTCGCGACCATCGACTGGATCAGGGCCTGCACCAGCAACCTCAGCCTTTCCTCGGACGGCAAGCGGGCCCTGCTGGGGGCCGGAGACCGCCGGCTATGGCTCATCGACCTGGAGACGGGCGCCCCCCTGCGCTCCTATAGCGGCCACACCGACGCCATCAGCGCGGTGGGGTTGGCGCCTAACGACGCCTGGGCGCTGTCAGGCGGCACCGACGGCCGCATCCTGCTGTGGGATCTGGCCAGCGGGCGCTGCATACGCACTTTTAGCGGGCACGTCTCCTCCGTGAACACCCTGGCCCTGTGTCCCAATCGAACGCTGGCCGTTTCCGGCAGCAGCGACCAGACCTTGCGCCTGTGGTGGATCGCTGCCGGCCGCAAGGCGCCTTACATCACCGTCCTGCCGCGCAGCTCGCAGGAAGTCTTCGACCTGACCACCCAGATCGAATCCCAATTGCAAGAAGCCGAAAAGAAGCACGCCGCCGGCGATTACTCCGGCGCGCAGAAGGTGCTGGCTGCGCCGCGCAAGCTGCCCGAATACCAGCAAAACCCGCACCTCCTGGCCGCCTGGGAGCGCAATGGCCACAAAGGCATCCGCTCGGGGCTGCGCGGCATCTGGCTGCTGAGAAATATCCCGGCGAATCCGTCCGGGTCGAGCGGGTTGGCCCTTTCGTCCCAGGGCCTGCTGGCCCTCCTTCCGGGCGCAGAGGGCGCCCTCTCCCTGTGGGACTTGCAGAACGCCTCCGCCAAATTGAGTCTCTCCGCCGGCGCCGGCAAGATCAACGCCATCGCTCTGGCGGACGACGCGCCGCTGGCTTTATCCGCCGGCGAGGAGGGCATCTTGCGCGTGTGGGACGTCAACACGGGGAAATCTCTTCAGGCTTTATCCGGACACACCAGCCAGATCAACGCCGTAGACGTCTCCGAGGACGGCCGCCTGGGCCTTTCGGGCAGCAACGATAACACCCTGCGCCTGTGGGATCTAGAAAAAGGGAGTCAGCCTGCGCCTGCTCAAGGGCCACGAGCATTACGTCCGCGCGGTGGCCCTGGCGCCCGACGGACGCTGGGCGCTCTCCGCCTCCTGGGACAGGACCCTGCGCCTGTGGGACCTGGTCTCCGGGCGCTGCTCGAAGGTCTTCAAGGGCCACGCCGAAGTGATCGACGCCCTGGCGCTGTCCGCGGATGGCAAATTCGCCCTCTCGGGCGGCCTCGACCGCACCCTGCGCCTGTGGGACCTGTGGGGCAAAGTGGATCCGCAAATCATCACGGGGGTTGCGGGGCGCATCGGCGCATTGGCGCTCTCCCCCGACGGCCGTTTCCTGTTTTCAGGGGAGGAAGACGGCTGTTTCACCGTCTGGGAGCCCGGCGGCCAGAGCCTGCGCAGGATCCAGGCCCACGCCGGCCCGATCACCGCCCTGGCCGTTTCCGTAGACGGGCGTTTCCTGGCCACGACCGGCGCCGATACCTGGCTCAAGCTTTGGCGTCTGGATTGGGATTTCGACTTTTTGCCCGTCCAGGTCGACGACGGCTTGCGAGCGCTCTTGAGCGTCTTCCTGAACCGCCGGCGCGCCTACGCCGCCGACCGCATCGCTCGCACCGGCCGTCCTAAATGGGGCCAGGCCGAATTCAACCGCCTCCTGCAAGAGCTGAGCTGGCGTGGTTATGGGGGCATCCCGACCGCAGAAGTCTCGGCCCTCCTCAAACAGCTTTCCCGTTAAGAGACCCTAAAGGTTTGGGGAACCTTTAGGGTCTCTTAACGCCGCCCGCGCCAGATACTCGAACAATCTGGGCACACCCTCGCCGGTGAGTGCGCTGGTGCGCACGTAACTGGCCCGCAGGATGCGCGCGAATTCTTTCCCCCAGCGGTCGTCCACATCCGGGGTCAGGTCCACCTTATTCCCCACCACCACGAAGTGCTGGTCGGGCACCACTTTCAAGATCTCGTGGTACCAGCCCACCAGGTTCACCAGGGTTTGGGGAACGCTCAAATCGAAAATCAGGGCAGCCGCCAGGCTTCCCCTATAAAAACTGTCCCGCACCACCCGGAAGCGCTCCTGCCCGGCCATATCCCAGATCGAAAGCTTCACGGTGCGCTCCTCCAACGTCACCAGCTTGGTCTGGAAGTCTACCCCGATGGTCATCATGCGGGACGAGAGGAACTTGCCTTCACAGTACTGGCGCACCAAAGAGGTCTTGCCCACGTTCCCATCGCCGGCGACCACGACTTTAAAGTAAAGGGATGCCAGACATGCCGGTCTTCTGTGAGCTTACAACAAAGTGTGGTTGATGAAGAATTCGTGCGGACAGACCAGGCCATCCACGTTCATGGGCTGCCGCCCCAACTGCCTGGCGTTGGCCCTCTCGAACAGTCTGTGCACCTCTTCCAGAGTCTTCATCTGCTTCGCGGACGGCTCGGTGCTGAACAGCGCCAGCGTGGTGGTCAGCTTGCCGGGCACGAACGAAAGCCATTTTCCCCCCTCGATTTGCGTGGAGCGCAAGCCCGCCCCAAAGATTTCCTCGGCTGCCGAGCGATAGGCCGACAGCATCGGCACGAATAGAGCCGGGTCCACCCCAAATTCTCCCAGGCTCTTCAACGGCATCCCGGAGGCGTTTTCATAGATGGAAAAGCCCAAGGCTATCGCCATGTTGCGACGGCGGATGAGGATCGACTGGCCCTCGCTGACGGCATTCTTCCATTCCTCAGAAGAGGGTCCTCCCGCAGCAGCGCTTCGATGGTCTGGATTTCATCCTGGTAATGGTCGTAAAGCTCCTGGAACTGGGCGCGATTGATGCTGCCCGAAGCGAAACGCTCGGCCAGCGCATTGATCTTCGTGTGCAGTTTCTCCAGGTGAAGCCTGGCCTGCTCTTGCGAGCGAATCGAGCGGATGCCCGCTCCTCCCGAGGAGCTTGCGACTCCGCTCCGGGTATTGGACGCCATTACGGGTTTATTTCGTGGGGACTGACCAGCCTGCGTAGAAAGCGGGCCTCGTTGAAAGATTCTGCGCAGCCAATTCAACATAAATGCATCCTGAAGGGTATGGATCGATAGCTATCCAAGGGTTACCAGATACATTTTATCATCTATCCGGGCAGAAAGCATAACGGCATTTCTACCTCCACGGCGAATCGGATTTTCTTAAAACTGACTAAATACACTGTATCGATGCTTGATTCTGTGTTAACATTACGAGTAAATTACCCGTATTTTAAATCCTAACCATCGTGCCCACATCGCTCCCACTTCTCGTAGAGAAAAGCAGTTTCATAGATCGGCTCCAATCCTACAAAGTTGCTCCTTCAACGCGCACTTTTTCGGAGCAGCAAGAAACGAGATGACGATAACCGCACCGGCTATTATTTCCTTGATCGCACTGTTATTCTACAGTGTCTTGCTGTGGGTGGTTATTTCGCGCGAATACAAGAGCAGGATCAACCAATCCTTCGCTCTGTACTTGCTGACCATGATCCTCTGGAGCTTTGGCTCCTTTATGCTGTTCGCCGACACCGGCAGGGGCAATACCCTGTTCTGGAACCGTTTCATGCTGATCGGTTCGATGGGCATGCCGATTGCATTCTTCGGCTTCGTCCAGGTATTCCTGATGCGGGATTGGCGCCAATGGCTGGGGCTAGGTGCGCTGTCTTACGTGGCGATCCTGGCCGCCGCCGCCCAGGGGCAGGTAATCGCCGACGCTTATATCAGCCAGGGCAAGTTGAACGTGAGCTACGGGCCGGGGATGATCTTTTCCAGCGGGCTATGGGTGATCTTCATCGGTTTCTCTGCGCTTAGCTTGATCAGGGAATACCGGAAGACCCTGGATATTGTCTTCCGCAATCGCATCCGCTACTTGCTGGCTGTAATCCTGGTGATCTTCACCGGCAGCCTGACCAATGCGACGGCCCTTCAAGCCTATCCGGTCGACATCTCCTTCAACATCATTTCTGCCTTGTTGATCGCCTACGCCATTCTCCGCCACCAGATCCTCGATATCACGGTCGTCGTACGCAAGGGCCTGCTCTACTCCATCCCCACGGTGCTCATCAGCGTCTCTTATTTCCTGGTCATTTCCCTGGCCATCCGCATCTTTCACACTCCCTCGGATTTCGGGATCATCCTGGTCTCCCTGGCCGTAGCGGTGCTTACCGCCCTGGTCGCGCAGCCCTTGCGGGAGCGGGCCCAATCCTGGGTCGACCGCCTGTTCTACCGCGAAAAATACGACAGCAGCCAGATGCTGCAAAGGTTGAGCCACACCGCCGCCTCCGTGCTGGATCTGAAAAAGCTGACCTCCATGATCTTGAGCGAAGTAACTTCGGTGCTGCACATCCGCTACGCCGCGATTTTGATCAAACAGGAAGAAAGTGGGGACTTTTACCTGATCGCCCAATGGGGCCTGCCGGCGGGCATCAACCTGAAATTGAGCCGGCAGCATCCGCTCGTGCTACAGCTCAATGCCTACGATCAGGTGCTCACGCGCTACGACATGGAAATCATGCCGCAATTCAAGGCCTTATGGAAACAAGAGCAGCAGGAGCTGGAACAGATCAGCGCCGAGCTGTTCATCCCGCTGAGGGCCAAAGGAGAGCTGGTGGGCGTCTTCACCGTGGGCCCCAAGCTCTCAGAGGAGACCTACTCTCAAGACGAGCACCTTACCTTGCTCACCCTGGCCAACCAGACCGCCACGGCCATTGAAAATGCCCGGCTGTTTGCATCTGAGGCCAGGCGCCGCGAGGAAGCCGAGACTTTACAGAATGCGCTGTCTGAGCTGACCTCCGACCTCGAGCTTCAAAAAGTCCTGGAAAACATCCTGGTGCGCCTGGAGCAGGTCATCCCGTACGACAGCGCCTGCGTGTTCCTGCTACAAGATTCCAGCCTCCACGCTGTCGCCGCCAGGGGGTTCGAAAATGTGAGCCAGGTCATTGGCCGCAATTACAACGCCGAAGAGGATGACCTCTTCCGGGAAATTCAACACACACGGTTACCGCTGGTGCTCAACGACGCTTCAGCGGACCCCAGGTTTAAAGGCTACGGGAACACTCACGCCGTTCAAGGCTGGATGGGCGTGCCTTTGATCGCCCGGGGAACTGTGATCGGCTACCTGACGTTAGACAGCTACACCCCCAACGCCTATACCCAGGCAGATACTGCCAGTTTGGCTCAATCCTTCGCCAGCCACGCCGCCATCAGCGTTGAGAACGCGCGCCTGTTCCAGGTAGAACGGGAACAACGCCAGCTTGCCGAGGCGTTCCGTGAAATTGGCGCGGTGCTCAATACGACCCTCGATTTCAACAACGTGCTGGACCTGCTCCTGGAACAGGTCGGTCGGATCGTCCATTATGACGTTGCCCATATCCTGCTCATGGAAGACAATCACTTGCAGGTCGCCAGGCGGCGCGCCTACGAGCAGGCCGGCTCCCTTTCGACGATAGGGCTTGGCAGCCTGTCGGTCGACCCCGCCCATTCTCCCTGGCTGGCGCAGATGATCTCGAGCGCTGAGCCTCTGATCGTTTCGGACATTCGATCGGACCCCAAATGGGCCGACAGGGTAGACAGCGATCCATCCGTGGGCTCCTGGGCCGGCGTTCCCATCCTGATCAACGGGGAAGTGATCGCCTGTTTTTCTCTGGTAAAATTTGAGCCGGGCTACTACCACGCGGAGCACGCCGGCCTTCTGACCGTGTTCGGCGGCCAGGCCGCCCTGGCGCTTCAGAACGCCCGCCTGTTCTCAGAGATCCAGATGCTGGCGATCACGGATGATCTCACCGGCATCTTCAACCGGCGGCATTTCTTCGAGCTGGGAGAGCGCGAATTCAACCGCGCCCAACGGTTCAGCCGGCCCTTATCCGTGCTCATGCTCGACCTGGATCACTTCAAGCTGGTCAACGACAATTACGGCCACGCTGTGGGGGACCAGGTCTTGCGGGTGATCGCCGAGCGTTTCAAATCTAACGTTCGGGACGTAGACGTCCTCGGCAGGTATGGCGGCGAAGAGTTCACCATCCTCCTGCCGGAAACCGGGATATCGGAAGCCAAAGGGTTGAGCGAACGCTTACGCGAGATCATTGCCAAAACGCCTGTGCCAACCAGCGCAGGCTCCTTGAGGATCACGGTTAGCCTGGGCGTCGCCAGCCTGGACAGCAAAGCCCAGAGTTTAGCCGAATTGATCGAGTGCGCCGATCAAGCAATGTACGCCGCCAAGAAAAGGGGCCGCAACTTCGTATGCGCATACACCGTGGGAAACGCCTGGTAAGGCCAAAACGCCGACTCTGACCGCCAGCGCAAGCATTGCACTGCTTTTTTAATCGTATCCTCTGGATCGTTCGTTGGAAATTGGGTTTTCCAGGCGGTCTTCCGCCATGCGGATAAACCGGGCTTCGCATTTTAATCGAAATATGAGCATGAGGAGGAGCTGGATGGATGGGTAACAGGAGCGTTATCGTTCAAGCCTTTACGGAGATGGCTCCCCGTTACGAGCGCACTGTAGATGGCGAGCTCCAGAAGTTCTGGGGGTGGAGCTACGATGGCTTCGTCGAGAATTTGATGGACCTGACGCCCTTGCGGGAGGAAGACGCCGTCCTGGACGTGGCCACCGGCACCTCGGTCATTCCCTTGAAGATCGTGGGCAGGGGAAGGCACACCGGGCGTATCGTCGGGCTGGACATTACCCTGGCCATGCTCAGGAAGGGCCAGCAGAAAATCGAGGCGCGCAGCCAGCCAGCCCCCATTTCTTTGACCTGCGCGTCGGCCATGTCCATGCCCTACGGCAACGGCAGCTTCGACGTGGTCTTGTGCGGCCTGGCCACCCATCACCTGGACGTGGCCGTGCTATTGGCCGAAATGGGCCGGGTGCTGAAGAAAGATGGGCGCCTCACCATTGCCGACGTGGGCGGCTCGCCGGCCTGGCGGCTGCCGGTCATCAAGCCGCTCATACGTACCGCCGCTTTCTTGTATTTTCTGCCAGGCGAGGGATTTGCCCGCGCCCGTTCCGAAGCGGGCGCACTTTCAAACGTCTACACCGGGGAGGAGTGGAAAGAAAAGCTGAGAGAAACCCATTTTGAAGAGATCCAAATTACCGAACTGCCGACCAGCCATTCCTGGTCGCCGTCTCCGCTCGTAATACGAGCTAAAAAGGCAGCTTCTCGATAATTGGGGGAAGGCCCTGCAGTCTGGAAACTGTCTGGAAAGATTTTATAGGAGGCAAAAATTGTCGACGGCAACCGAGCTCCTGAAACAAGGACGCAAGAGCCAGATTTGGACAAAGTTTTGCGGCTTCCTGGATCTTAACATCGACGAATTCATGCGAATCCAGGAACGCTTGCTATTAGAGCAGTTGAACCTGATCTCAACCACCGAAATCGGAAAACGCTTCCTGGGGGACAAAGCGCCGGCCAGTCTGGAAGAATTCAGGGAAAAGGCGCCTATCACAAACTACGAGGATTACCAGGTCTTTTTTGAAGAAAAAAGGGACCAATACCAGGGAGCCCACGTCTGGGCGCACACCTCGGGCCGCTCAGGGCACTTCAAATGGATTCCCTACACCCAACAAGCCTACCAGCGGCTGGGCGAGCGCGTCCTGGCCGGGGTCATCCTGGCCTCCGCCCGTGAGAAAGGCGAAGTGCGCATCGAAGAGGGAGACACGCTGGTCTACAATACGCCTCCCCGCCCCTATATCAGCGGCATTGCCCTGCGGGCCCTGGCCGAACAATTCGATTTCCACTTCGTCCCCGCTCTGGAGAAAACCGAGGAAATGGATTTCCAGGAGCGCATCGAGATGGGTTTCGAGGTTGGCCTGGAAACGGGCATCGACGTCTTGGGCTCGATGTCGGTCGTGCTCGTGAAAATAGGCGAGCGCTTCGCGGAAGGAGCGCGCAGCAGCCAGCTATCCAGGAATTTATTTCACCCCAAGGTGGCCTTGCGTCTGCTCAAAGGCTTCGCGCGCAGCAAGCTCAAAGGCCGGCCCATGCTGCCCAAAGATCTCTGGTCGGTAAAGGCCCTGCCCACCGGGGGAATGGATACCTCCATCTACAAAGACAAGATCGCTTACTACTGGGGCGTCGAACCATACGAACAATACGGTAGCACGGAAGAAGGCTCGCTTGCCACCCAGGGCTGGAACAAGAAGTACATGACCTTCTTCCCGGACGCCGCTTTCCTGGAATTCATCCCGGAAGAAGAGTGGGCCAAATGGCGGCGCAATCCTGCTTACGTCCCCCAAACCGTGCTGATGAACGAGGTGCAGAAAGACAAGCGTTACGAAGTCGTCATCACCAGCTTCCATGGGAAACCGCTGCTGCGCTACCGCACCTACGACCTGGTCAAGTTCCCCGAGCTTCGGGACAAGGAGACCGGCGTCGACCTGCCTCAAATGTCTTTCGCGGGCCGCTCAGGCGATTTCATCGACCTGGCCGGGTTCACCGGTCTGATCGATGAAAAGATGGTCTGGCAGGCCATCCTCAATACCGGCATCGACTATAACGAGTGGTCCATTCGCAAAGAGACCACCGAGAGCGACCCGGTGCTGCGCCTGTACCTGGAGCCGTCCGGTTCCATCGACTGCGAGACCGCGCGTTGCAAAGTACACGAATTGTTGAAATCATTGAACTCATTCTACGCAGACTACGAATCCATGATCCAAAAACGCGCGCTCGAAGTCACCTTGCTCAAGCCGGGCACTTTCCAGGCTTACCAGGCTGCCATGGCGGCCGCCGGAAAAGATCTGGCCCACCTCAAGCCGCCCCACATGAACGCTTCGGAGGAGTCCATCTACCTGCTGACGAAGCTGAGCGGCAATGGCAACGGCAACGGCCACCATTAACCTTTTCCCCACCTGCCTATAAAATCTCACCTCATTCCCCACCTCTTCCCCTCTCCGCGGCGGAGAGGGGAAGAGGCCAGGGGTAGGGGGTGAGGTTTTACGCAGGGAAGAAAGCAAATTAGGGCAAAGCGTCTATGCCTTGGCCCTGACGTCCACCGCGAAGGCGCCGCCCTTGCCGGGCAAGGCCCTCAACGGGTTGATCTCGATCTCGCTCAATTGGGGGAAATCCTCGGCAAGCTGCGCCAGGCGGAAGAGCGTCTGGAGCACCGATTCGCGGTCTACCTCAGGCAGGCTGCGGAAGCCCTTCAGCTTGCGCCCGGCCCAGGTATTCTCCAGGAGGCGCTCCGCGTCGCTCTTCGTGAGGGGCGCCAGGGCAAAGGCCACGTCCTTTAATCCCTCCACCTCCACCCCGCCGGAGCCAAACATGACCAGCGGCCCGAACTGCGGGTCCCTCACCACGCCGACGATCACCTCCTGGCCGGGCGGCAACATGCGCTGGATGTGCACCCCCTGGATCTCGGCCTGCGGAGAAGCCAGGCGCACCCGCTGCACGACGGTATCGAAACCCTGGGCGACGGCCTCGGCGTTTTCCAGGCCGAGCAAGACCCCGCCCACATCCGACTTGTGCGAAATATCCGGAGAGGCCACCTTCAGAACGACGGGGTAGCCCATGCGCCCGGCCATTTCCACGGCCTTTTCCGCCGTCTGCGCCAGTTGCATCTTGAGCGTGGGGATGCCATAAGCCTCGAGCAGCTCGTAGGCCGCATCCTGGGGAAGGAAGCTGCCCGCGTATTGGAGGGGCAAGGCCGCTGCGGCGCGCTTATTATCCACGTTCATGGGGACGACAGGCTCTTCGTCCAGCAGGGGCAGGCTCTCAGCCCGCTGCGACAGCACCCCCAGAGCAGACGCTGCCCATTCGGGGAAACGGTATTCCACGATGTGAAATGCGCGGAAATGCTCGATCGCTTCCTGGATGAGCTTATCGCCCATCAAGGCCACCACCACCGGCTTGGGCGTATCCTGAATGACCGGAATGACCGCGCGCGCTACCCCTCCGGTGGAAAATGCCGGCATGGGCGGCAGGATCATCAAAACACTATCTACCCCCTCATCTTCCACGAGCAAGCGCAGGCTCTCGGCGTAGTTTTCCGGTGTGGCTGAAGCGAGCATGTCTACCGGGTTATTGAGGCTGGCAGCCGCCGGCAAGATCGTCTTCAACGCCTGGCGGGTGGCCTCCGAAAGCACGGCCAACCTCAAGCCGTTCAGCTCCAAGGCGTCTGCGGCAGTCACTCCCGGGCCGCCGGCGTTGGTCAGCACGGCCACGTTGCGGCCCTTGGGCAGCGGGCACCAGGCCAGCGCGCGCGCCCACTGGAACATCTCCTCGCTGGTGTTGGCCCGGATCACTCCCGCCCGCCGAAAGCCGGCGTCGAAGGCCGACTCTGCGCCGGCCAGTGCGCCGGTGTGCGAGGCTGCCGCCTTTTGCCCGCTGGCGAAACGCCCCACCTTCAACGCCAGGATGGGCTTCTGGCGCACGATCTTGCGCGCCTGTTCCACAAAGCACCGGCCGTTGCTGACCCCCTCCAGGTAAAGGGTGATCACGCGCGTGTGCCGGTCGGCGGCCACCGAGGCCAGCATCTCCGTCTCGTTCACGTCCGCCTGGTTGCCCAGGCTGATCAGGTGAGAGAGGCCGAAACCCTGCCCGCGCACCCAGTCGATGACCGCAGCGCAGATGGCTCCCGAATGGGAAATGAAAGCCACGTCGCCGACCGGCGGACCGGGCGGCGGCAGGAAAGTAGTATCCAGGGGCAAATGGGTATCCAGCAGCCCGATGCAGTTTGGCCCGATCATGCGCATGGCGTGCTTGCGCGCAATTTGCGCGCACTGCTCCTCCAGCGCCGCTCCCGCGGGGCCGGTCTCTCGAAAGCCACCCGTGGCAACGATCACCGCGTGAATGCCGCGAGCGCCGCAATCCTCCAGGGCGCAAGGCACGTAGGCCGGCGGCACCAGCACCACGGCCAGGTCTACCGGGTCTGGCACTTCGGCCAGGCTGGCATAGATCGGGCGGCCCATCAGCTCCCCCCCCTTGGGGTTGACGAAATGTATGGCGCCCTCGTACCCGCTTTGAACCAGGTTGTGCGCCAATCCATACCCCAGCTTGGTCGGGTTGCGCGAAGCGCCGATCACGACCACCCCCTGTGGGTTGAAAAAGGGAGTCGAGAGAGTCATCAGTCATAAGCTCCGTATTTCTCCAGGTTATTTGTTGGCAGACGATATAAGTCGATTATATATGCAGATTGCCCTTTACGGCAGGCAATTTCCGAGCGCTGTGCAAATTGCTTCCCAGAGAATGGCCTTATTTTTACCCGGGTCGTATCCTAACCCTGCTCAGGGCGTGCCTTTGAGATGACTCCTTATCATTTTTCTATTTGGATATATAATCAAATCAGCCAGATCAACAACAGACCAGGATTGCTTTTTGTCGTGCTGCTTAATCCCCCAATTGCCCCGGTTTCCTAAGGCATTGGGGGCATGGGAGTGCTGCTTGCCGTCCATCTTCTGGTCGCTGTTCCCGCACAGCGGGTATTTCTGGCAATCAAAAGCCTGGTTCTCAAGCACAGAGAGGAATTGTTTACATGGAACCTTCGATGGCGTCCGGTCAATCAGCATCTACTTCGAGAAATCTGAAACAGTGGATGCGGCAGCACCCCTTGTTCTCTTTCTTCTTTATGGCGTACGCATTCTCCTGGATCGTATTGATCCCCTTTATACTCTCGGAGTGGGGCTTCCTGTCCGGGGATTGGAGCGTTGCCTTCATCCTCAACGCGTTCGCGGGACCGACCCTGGCCGCCATCATCATGATCAATATCACCGAAGGGAAGGCAGGCGTGCTCTCCTTGCGACGGCGCATTAGACAATGGCGCGCCGGCTGGCTGTGGTACGGGTTCATCTTGCTGGGCATTCCAGCGCTGCTTCTGCTTGGGATTATTCTCCAGCCGGGAGCGCTGGCGAGCTTTCAGGGCCTTAAGCCCCTCTTGCTGGTGAGCTATCCGATCACCTACGTGGCCGTCTTCTTTGGAGGTGGGCCGCTGGGCGAGGAAATCGGCTGGCGTGGCTTCGCGCTGCCCCGCTTGCAATCTCGCTATGGGCCGCTGGGGGGCACCCTGCTCCTGGGTGTCTTGTGGGGCTTCTGGCATTTGCCGCACTTCCTGACGTCGGCGCAAGGGGGAGGCCCAGGCACGGGCCTGGCTACCTTCCTCACAAACTTCCCTATTTTTCTCCTGTTGGTTATCGCGATTGCAATCATCTTAACCTGGATCTTCAACCACACCGGAGGAAGCCTTTTCACCTCTATGCTGGCGCATGCCAGCGTCAATACCCCCCAGGTCGTTTTGGTGCCCCTCTTTCTCGCCGTGAGCGCGACCAGCCTTAACCTGGCCGCCCTCATCGGCTTCGGAGTGCCGGCGCTGCTGATCGTCGTCCTGACACGCGGCCGGCTTGGCTACCAGCCCGGCCTGGAGCAGCCCCGCATGCCAGGAGAAATCAAGGCGCAACCCACACTTTGAGATGACTGGTAGTCTGGTATGAAAATGAGAAATCCCGCCACGGAGTCACGGAGGGCACAGAGTTCTTCTCTTTCTAAAAAACCCTCCGTGCTCTCTGTGGCTCTGTGGTGAAATATCACTTCGGCAAGGGAAAGGCCCCGCTCAGGTCGAGAAGCTCAGCAGCCCGCTCGTTCCACCACCGTTTCGCAAGTATTGGCCGGCCAGACTTCCACACTGCCGGCCTGTTTGAATGGCTGCATGAACTGCTCCACCGTGGCAGGGTCCTCTGCCTCCAGAATCAGATAAAGCGTGTGCTTCCCATCCAGGACGCCCTCTCCATGGATGGAGATGCCGTACTTGGAAGCATTGCGCTTGCTGAGGTGGTTGAGCAAGAACTCGCCCATCTGCGGGTCCTTCGCCGGGCAGGTCGAGGCGTCGTGCTTATGCTGGACAACGTACAGAGACATGGTCATCACTCCTAAGACACAATCATGAAGAATAAAAGAAATCGATCGGCGGGTCGCTGGATGGATTAAAGCAAAAGCGACCAACGCCTGGAGTCAAGGCTGCTAGACAGCTTTACTCTCCGGACACGCGAGGTTGTGTGCGGAGCCCAGCCACCTTGCTATGGATTGATCGCCATTCTGTCGAGAGGGGAAGGAGAGCTTATCAAGCGGTGGCTAGAAGCCCCGCCTCATACACCTGCAATAGAACATGTTAATCTCCACGTAATAGTTTTCGACGCTTTTCGTCCTATAATTAGAGTAATTATAGATATACTATCGTTTTTGTCAATAGGTGATTCTTTTGGATACGAAACAAAGCTGGAAAAAGATTCCCCGCGTTTGGGCCGGTGCAATCCTGGTGATTCTGGCAATTTTGGGGGTCGCCGCGTTCTTCCTGCTGCCCCGCTCCCAACCGTCCGCGGCGAACGCGGCGGTCTCGACGCAGGACCCCGCCATCGGCCCGGCGGATGCGCCGGTCACCATCATCGAATACGGCGACTTCGGCTGCCCTACCTGCAAAGCCTGGTACCAGTCGGGCGCCATCGACAAGATCCTGGCCGAGTACAGCGGAAAGGTACGCTTCGTCTGGCGCGATTTTCCCATCATCACGGCCCAATCGCCCAAGGCCGCCGAGGCCGGCCGCTGCGCCCTCGAGCAAGACAAATTCTGGCCGTACCACGACCTGCTGTACGCCAAGGCCCCCGCTTTGAGCGTGGACGACTTGAAAGCCTACGCCGCTCAGCTCGGCCTGGACAGCGCCGCTTTTGACACCTGCCTGGATTCGGGAAAATATCAGGCCCTGGTGAGTAAAGAAACTCGGGACGCCCGCAATCGCGATTTCCTGGGCACGCCGGGTTTCCTGATCAACGACAAGCCCTACGCCGGCCCGCCCAGCTACGCTTACCTCAAGACCCAGGTAGACGACATCCTGGCCGCGGGCGGATGATCGCCTCAAAGCGAAGGTCCTCTCCTCGTTCGTGCCACAGCTTCCCTCTTGACGTTCACTTACAGGGGGTGTAAGATTGCTCTTTGCTATCGGATTTCGATATCGCCAATGGATAATAAGATAATTCAGGACTTTTTTCTCGGCTTTATCAAGATCCACATCCTCCACCACGCCGCCGAAGGTGAGATCTACGGCTTGTGGCTGATCGAGGAACTGGCCCACCACGGCTATCGCCTCAGTCCCGGCACGCTCTATCCCATCCTGCACTCCCTGGAATCGCGCCATTATTTGCAAAGCTCCCGGCGCAACGTGGATGGAAAGATCAGGAAGTACTATCGCATTACCCCTGAAGGAGAACGCGCCCTGGCCGAGGCCAAAGAAAAAGTCAGGCAGTTGATCGACGAAATCATCGCTTGACCTCACCGTCAAACCAACCAGGCCGCGCAAAACCCGCCGGGCCCCGCTCCTCTGTACAATGCTGCGCTTCGAAAATTCCTGAACGAGGAGGCTGCCATGGGTGCAGTTTCAACACAAAAAGCTGAAGAGGAAAAATTCACCCTGCGCAAACTGCCGCGCAACGTGTGGATCCTCACCGTCACGTCTTTCCTGACGGACATTTCCTCCGACATGATCGTGAACCTGATCCCGTTTTTCCTGACCGAGGTGCTGGGCCAAACCACCCTGATCGTCGGGCTGATCGACGGCATCGCCGAGACGACCGCCAGCCTGATGAAGATCTTTTCCGGCGGCCTGTCCGATAAGCTGGGCAAACGCAAGAGCCTGGCCGTGCTGGGGTACGGCCTGTCTTCCCTGTCGAAGCCCTTCCTGTTTTTTGCCAACTCGTGGGGAATCGTGCTGGGGGTGCGCTTTTCGGACCGGCTCGGCAAGGGCATCCGCACCGCGCCGAAGGAAGCTCTCCTGGCCCAGAGCGTCGCCAAGGAACGCCGCGGCCTGGCTTTCGGCGTGCAGCGCGCGGGGGACACGGCCGGCGCCTTCCTGGGCATCTTGATCGCCGCCCTCATCATCTGGCTGACCCAGACCAATCCCGACCGGCTCTCGGCGCACACCTTTCAGATCGTAGTGCTCGCCAGCATCCTGCCGGCCCTGCTGGCCGTCCTGGTATTGGGATTGGGCGCTCGGGAAGCGCCCGCCCAAGGGGAGACCAAAGCGGCGCCGGTGCTCAGCCTCAAAGGCATGGACCGGCGCTTCATCGCTTTTCTGCTGATCACCGTGCTCTTCACCCTGGGCAATTCGTCAGACGCCTTCATCGTCCTGTTAGGGCAGAATCGCGGCCTCTCCATTTTGGGAGTGATGGGCATGTTGCTGACTTTCAATGCGGTCTATTCCCTGCTGGCCGGCCCGGCCGGGGCTCTGTCGGATAAGATCGGCCGCCACCGGCTGGTGCTCTTCGGTTGGCTGGCCTATGGCCTGATCTACCTGGGCTTTGGCCTCTCGAAGACGGGCGCCGGCATCTGGATTCTGTTCGGGCTGTACGGCATTTACTACGCCCTGACGGAAGGGGCCAGCAAGGCGCTCATCGCCGACCTGGTGCCTGACGAAAAGCGCGGCACGGCCTACGGCCTGTACGCGGCGGCCGTCGGCCTGAGCGCCTTCCCCGCCTCGCTCATCGCCGGGCTGCTCTGGTCGGGAGTGGGCGGCTGGCAGGGCTTCGGCCCCTCCGCGCCGTTCTTCTTCGGCTCGGCCCTCACCATTGCAGCCGGTCTGCTGTTCTGGAAGCTCGTCCCGGCCGGAGAGCGGCTGGCTAACCGGTAATTTCTTCCAGCGTCCGGCCGGTGGTCTCCTGGCGCAAGCCGGCGACGGCCAACAAAGCCGCCACCGGCGCCAGGGCCAGCAGCGAGAAAATGCCCGCCGTCCCCAGGCCGGCCTGCACCAGCCAGCCGACCCCCAAAGGGGCCAGGATACCGCCCACCCGCCCCATACCGCTGGCCCAACCGGTGGCCGTCGCACGCATACGGGTGGGATACAGCTCGGTGGTCACGGGATAGGCCAGGCCAAACACGGCTCCGTTGGCCACCGCGAAAATCAGCCCGCTGACCAATATCATGGTTGAGCTGCCGGCAAAGCCCAGCAGCGCCACCCCCAGCCCCCAGGCGAGCACGAAGAGCCCCAGGGTAAGGCGCCGGCTGGCGAGGTCCGCCAGGCCGGCGGCGGCCAACGCCCCCGGGATTTGCCCGATGCTGATGATCAGCACGAAGAAGAAGGAGCGCGCCGTCGAATAGCCATTCGAGACCAGGATGGAGGGCAGCCAGATGAACGCCCCCTGGAAAGTAAAATTGAGCGTAAACCACAGCACCCACAAGGAAAGGGTGCGCATCCGGTAAGCCTTGGACCAGGGGGCAACTTTGGGCTTTTCCTGCGCCTGCACCGGGAGCCCCAGCGATTCCCCCTCCACTGGCGCCCCGCTAACCTGGGCGGCAATCCGTTTGGCCTCCTCCAGGCGGCCTTTCGACAGCAAAAAACGCAACGATTCGGGCAAGAAGAAATAGGCCAACGGCGCAGCCGTGATAGATAAGGCCCCAAAGAGCAGCGGCAGGCGCCAGCCGTGCTCCGCCGCCAGCCAGTAACCCACCAGGGAGGCCAGGATGCTCCCCAGTCCCCAGAAACCGTTCAACAGCACCACCAGGCGCCCGCGATATTTCGTCGGCGAATACTCGCTGACCAGCGTGCTGCCCACCGGCAGCACTGCGCCCAGCCCGAAGCCGGTGAGGAAGCGCAAGCCCAACAGCGCCGGGTAGCTCCAGGCCAGCGCAGCCAGCACGGAAAAGCAGCCAATCCAAAGCATGGTCATAAGGATCGTCTTGCGCCGTCCAATGCGGTCGGCCAACCAACCCGCCAGCACCGCCCCCAGCATCATGCCGATCAACCCGGCGCTGGCGACCAGTCCCTGCTGGCTGGAGCTGATGCCCCACTCCGCCTTTAGGTCCGGCAATAAGAAGCCAACGATGGAGACGCCAAAAGCCGCCCAGATCCAGTGGTAACCGGTAACCAGCAGGATTTTATAATGGAATGCTCCCAGGTGGGCAACGTCGAAGGTTTTAAGCAAAGAGGGGGAATCCGCGTTTAGGGTATTTTCGGCCACGAGTATTTCCTGCGATAGTAGAGGGATGACGGCTTGGATCTTCTGCCGGGCTGCAAGGAGATAGTATACCCCCATTCCGCTCAGGGCTATTAAACGTTGAAGCGGAGCCGATTGGGGTCGACTCCGCTTCGCCATTTGGATAGGCCCTCAGCCTCTTCTCTCGCCTTCGGGCCTCTTTCTTTCACTCCCAGGGTCGTGTCAGAGTGGCTTCTCTCGTTGATGAACGCTCCGGAACCATCTTAACTCTCCTTCCCGGCATAACCGGGCTTCCGGGCAAGACCTGGCAGGAGCGTTCACCCCCCTCAGGGTGTTCTCCAGATCAAAGCTACGACGGGCTGCCGCTTTGGAAGATCAACGGGAACCAGTAGAGCTGCCATACCGTGAATACGTTGCTATAGTTGCTGTCGAAGCCACCCGCAACCGCTATAAACCGGTAGGTGGAGCCGGGCTGGTCGATCCACAGATTCGTAAAGGTCGCCAGGCCGTTCACCGCGTCGACGGTTGTGGTGCCGTGCAGGTGAGTGGGTAAATTGGTGATGCTGGCCGGAAGGATGCTGCCCTCGTGCAGACGGATCGTTACCGGGCCGTTGTACGTAGTCAGCACATTGCCATTTGCATCCACCAGTTGGGCGGTCACCGTGCCCATCGTTTGGTTGACGATATTCTTGCCCGGCGTGATGGTGAGCGTCCAGTGCGTGGTGCCGGCCTCCACAGTTAGCGTGAAGGTGTCTTCCGCGCTGGCGTTCGAGGGGTCGGTAGCCGTGACCTTGATGGTAATGGGCAGAGTCGCCAGATCGGGAGCCGTGCCGCTGAAGGTCCGCGTAGCCGGATCGAAGCTTACCCATGCCGGCAAAGCGCTGTCATCATCCAGGGTGGCGGTGTAGGTCAAGGTATCGCCATCTTCGTCCGTGAAGGCCGTGCCGGGCAGGGTGAACGCGTAGTCCTGGTAGGCCGAAACGTTCTGGTCGTCGAGAGGCGTCGCCAGGACAGGCGCTTCGTTGACGTTGGTCACGTCGATGGTGAAAGACTTGTCGAAAGTGAGGCCGCCTTTATCGGTCGTGCGCACGCAGATAGTATAGCTGTTCTGCCCCTCGTAGTCGAAAACGGCGGCAGTGTCCAGCTCATCGTCATCGATGCCAAAGGAGGTGTTATCCGTGCCGCTGCAATTCACGTCAGCGTCTTCCAGGCTGTAGGTGAAGACGGCGCTGTCGACGTCCGTGCTGGAGAGCGTGCCAACGGCCGTGCCTGCCGGCTGGTTTTCCGCCACGCTGCTGTTGCTCAAAGTGATGTCGGTCGGGGCATCGTTGACCGCGTCGATGGTGACGTTGATCGTGACGGTGTCTTCACCGCCCAGGTCGTCAACCACTTTCACCACAAAGCTGTCCGTCCCGTTGTAATCGGCATCAGGCGTGTAGTTCACGTTCGTGCTGCCTCCCGTTTCCGGATCGACAGAGGCGGTGCCGTTGCTGGCTGCGCTGGAGATGCTCCAGGTGAGCGTTCCGCAGTCTGCGGAGTTGGTGGCGTCCAAGGTCACATCGTCATTGGAAATCGAGCCATCCTCATCTATTTCCACATTAATGGGGCTCTCTGGGGTAATGACCGGCGCCACCGCGGTGACTTTGGCGGTCGCCTGCGTGCTGCCCAGGGCATCGGTCGCCTTCAGGGTGAAATTGCCCACCGCGTCGTTTTCGGTGTCAGCCGGCAGCGTGATTTCCACCGTGACGTTCTTCGAGCTGTTGGCCGAAACGCTGACCGTCCCACTAGGGTTGGTAATCGTCGGGCTCCAGGTAGCCTGGTCGCCGTCGATCGAGAGGGTAATCCCACTGGCCGCGGCATTGGTCGGGTTGTTCAGGGTAAAGGTCAGGTCGCAAGGGGTGCCCGCGTGGCAGGTGGACGCAGCCGGCGCGCTGACCAGCACGGCCCCGCGCGGATTGGTATCGAATTTTTCGAAGGCCACGATCGTCCAGGTTTCGCCGGCCGCCAAAGAGTTCCTGCTTCCACTCGAGAGCGTAACCGTTAGATACCAACGTGTTGGAATCGGTGGTGTCATTCAGGTCGCCGTTGACTACATCGCTTTCCACGTTCGAATACTTGCGGCTCTCATAAGCGAAAGGCGCCGTAACACCTTGAAGCCCCATGCTTCCCGCACCCAGAGCCTTTATTGCGTAAACCGTGTTATCGCTTGCGACCCACGAGCCGCCGGCCAAATCGCCCCCGAGCAAGTTGGTGTGCTCCCCATGGAAGAAGCTCAAGTTCGACACAGCCGCCTGCGTGGGATTGCTGACGTCCCACTCGAGGCGATAATAATTCGTGCCGTCGTTATAAGCCACCTTCTGCACCACGTTCAGACCACCGGCAGTCCATTGCGTGGTGATCTGGTTGCCGGTAAGCGTGTTGCTAACCTGGGTGGCGGGGGTTCCGCCATAATACCCCAGGTTGTAGGATGCGTCCCCCACTCGCAGGTAGGAGCCCTTCTTATCCGTCGAGCCGTCCACGTAAGTCTGCTTGACCCAGCTTCCAGTGATGATCTTGACGTAGCGCTCGACCAACATGCTGCCGTCATCGTTGACGGTGATGCGCAGGTTGCCGTTGCTGGCCGTGCCGCTCAATCGCTGGGTAGCCGCAAACACCGGTGAGGCCACAAACACCAGCCCGGCCATCATGAAGACCGCGACAAGCACAGAGAAAACTTTGTTGAGATCTTGAAGCCTGATTATTTTCATAGAACCCCACCTTTCAGTTTGATGAATCGAGAACCCCGCCAAGAGTAAACAAAACTCAAATTATGCCGTTATTCACCTCCCCCTTTTAACAAGACTGAGCCCGGCGGCGCGAGGATGGCTTCCCGCAGTTGAGCGCCCAGCATGCCTTTGACCAATGCATGGCTGGCGCCACAATTCAGCGCCTGCCGCTGTTGCTCCGAATTATCCGCCAGCACGATACAGTTCAAAGCAGGATACTCGCCCCGCATCTGCCGGATCAGGCTGCCCATGGAAGGGTCTTTCACATCCACATCCATAACGATTACATCCGGATGAATTTCACCCAGGATCTCCAAGGAAGCCTGAAGATGATCCATTTGAGCGACTACCTTGATCTCG
The DNA here is from genome assembly GCA_963702935.1 of uncultured Chloroflexia bacterium. Classification (GTDB taxonomy): domain Bacteria; phylum Chloroflexota; class Anaerolineae; order Anaerolineales; family Anaerolineaceae; genus DAOTWA01. The sequence continues at coordinate 2,446,895 of OY969772.1, read as the reverse complement.
GAAATTCCCCCCAAGAAGGCCCGCAAAGAATTGCGCAACAGACCCGGTTGGGCAATCAGGAGAACATTCAACGAATTGGGGCGATGAGGGTCCATGAAGATCCCACTTTTTGGATGTGATACCGGCTATAGAATAGCAAATTGGCTGCCCAAAAGCATCCTTGAGGGGTTGAATTTTTTTAAACAAAACGTTTAAACAAAACGTTTATTAAAGCAAAGACCCTAAAGATTCCTGGAAATCTTTAGGGTCTGATTTTGCGGAGATCGCCGCTATTTGGGACGCAACGCGTAAACGATGGCCTGGCCCCTGTCTTCCAATCCCAGCTTATACAGGATATGGTACACGTGCGAGCGCACGGTCGCCTCGCTCAGGGTCAATTTCTGCGCGATAATCCGGTTAGAAAGGCCCTGGCCCAATAGCCCCATGATTTCTTGCTCTCGGCCGGTCAGCTCGCGCAAGGGTACGGTATCTCCCGCCTTGACCGGCCGCCGTTCGGCCATTTCGCCTGTACCCTGCTGAATGCCCTTGACGAGCCTGGCAGCGATGGCCGGCGGCAGGTACATCCCATCCCGCGCCACGCTGCGGATGCCCGTCAAGATTTCCTGGGGCTGGGCTTCCTTGCAAAGGTAACCCATCGCGCCCGCCTGAATAGCCGCCAGCACGTTGGCCCCCTCGACGGAGCTGGAAAGCACCAGAATTTTGACGTCGGGATTTTCAGCGTGGATCTCTTGAGTAGCCTGAACGCCATCTTTCCCGGGCATGAGCAAGTCCATGAGGACGAGGTCCGGGGCCAGGCTGCGCGCCTGCTCGACGGCTTCCTGGCCATTGCTGGCCTGGCCGACCACCTCCAAATCCGCCTCATCCCCGATGACCTCGATCAGGGCGCGGCGCAGAATGGGATGATCGTCGACCACAAGGATGCGTGTTCGGTTCATTGCTTTCCCTTCGGTGAAGAAGCTGCGTTATGGAAAAAGTGAATACGTGTTCCTACTCCCAGAGCTGATTCAACGGCCAGGCTGCCGCCCAGGCGTTCGGCCCGCTCGGCCATGGTTTTAAGGCCCATACCGCCCCCATCCACCCGCTGGAGGTCAAACCCCTGTCCATTATCGATCACTTCCATCTCGAACTCGTTGGGGTCGCCGCGCAGAACCACGCTCACCTGGCTGGCCTGGGCGTGTTTGAGCGCGTTGTTCAAAGCTTCCACAGCAATGCAGTATAGCTCCCCTTCCCAGGCTTTGGGCCAGCTCGCCTCGGAGTTCGATCAGGAGTCCGGCTTGTATCCCGGCGCGTTGTTCCACCATTTCCAGGCGCGTCTGAATGGACTCGGCGAATTTGATTTCCTTGAGCGGCGCCAGGCGCATCTCGTACAATAACAGGCGCATCTCTTTCAACGCCTGTTGCGCGCCTTCGGTAAGCTGGCCGAGCGAGACCTCCAGGCGATCCAGATTGCCTTGTTTCAGGCGGTTATTGGCTGCATAGGCCGACCAGACCAGGCTGTGTAAGGATTGTGTGACCGAATCGTGCAGCTCCCGAGACAACCGGCGGCGTTCTCGCAAGGTAGCCGCCTCTTCGATGCGTTGATGAAGGTTGATGTTCTCGAGGATAACCCCTATCTCTTCAGCAATAGCGCTAATCAGGGAAATTTCTTCCACAGAAAAAATGCGTTTCCCTTGCCAGAAAATACTCAAGATGCCATCTTCCTTGCCACGCCGGCGGATAGGCGCAGCCATGTAAGAGTCGAAGCCTGTCAGGCGAAACGGCTCGGGAAGGGCCTCGTCGGAGGGTAGATCGGCCACCAGGTAAGGCACCTCTAAATTGAGCTTCCAATCCCGCGGAAGGTTCCCCATCTGAGATAACGCCTCAGGAAAGAGTCCACGCTGAGAGACCAGCCGCAGGCAGTCCTCTTCTATCTGGTGGATGCAGACGGCCTGGCCTTCCACAGCCGTCTTCACCTGCTCCAGGGTGGCTTCCAATACTTCGTTCGCGTTATCCGATTGCCCCCCGGCGATGATCACTTCGTACAAGCCGGCCAGTTTACGGCTCTGATCGGTGACGCGCTGGACCAGGCTCTCTTTCATTTCGTTCAGGGTGGCTTCTGCGCGCTGGCGCTCCTCGACCTCGTTTTCCAGCTCGTAGATGGTTTCTTGCAGCTCTTGGGTCTGGTCGTTTACCAGGCGTTGCAGCTCGCATTGGGCTTCCTCGAGCCGCGCCTCGCGTTGGGCCTGCTCGGTGACGTCCAGCAGGTAGGCGCAAAAGGACTGGACGGCGCCATCATTGGCAAAAAAGGGATAATAGCTGGTCTGTATTTTATGCCGTCCGCCGTCTGTGTCGATCACAAAAGTATCGAAGATGGTTACGTCGCCCTTCGAGACTTTGAGTAAATACGGGCGGATTTGCTGAAATGTGTTCGGGTGAACGACTTCTTCGACGGATCTGCCGACGCACTCTGTTTTACCGAGGCCATACCAATTGGCGAAGGCCTGGTTGACCAGCAAATAGCGCCATTGTGCGTCGATATAAGCGATCATCCAGGGCGCGCCGTCGATCACCAGTTGGAGCTGCTCGCGGTTGATGCGCAAATTTTCTTCGCTCAATTTGATGGAAGTAATATCGCTCATGACCAGCAGGTGGCCATAATAAAGCCCCCATTGGTCGTGAAGGGGCGTAATCTCCAATTGAAAGAAGCGCAGCGGCGCAGCATTCAGGCACGTCTCCGTGCGTAAGCTGGTGGGCGATCGCAAGGAAGTATCGCGCTCCTGCGGGTAGGATTGAAGCAGGTGCGGCGAGACCATTTGGCGTAGCACGGAAACGTCTTCCCAGTATTTTCCAAACACCTCCGCCTTGTCTCCAATGAGGCGCAAGGCGGCCGGATTGGCGTCGGCAATGCGGCCCTGGTCGTCCAGCACGACGATCCCGTCGTTCATGCATTCGATCAGCGCCTCACGAGCCGCTGGCACCAGAGACAGAAACTGCAAGCGGGAAATATTCCAGGCCACCATCACCCCGGTCACGGCAAAACCGACCGGGGTCCAATCCAGGCCGGGAACGGGATTCCACCCGGTGAGATAGAGGATGCCCCCTACCATCGGAAAAGAAAGCGCGATGGCGAATATTGCGATCTGCTGGCGATACCGACGGTTCGCCGCCAGCATCGCTTGCAACAAGACCAGGAAGCTAAGAATGAGCAGAAAATAGGCGTAAGCAGTGTGGATAAAGAACCAGTAACCGTGATGATACACCAGAACGTTGGCTCCGCGAGGCCCCAGGCTAAAACCGGACCAGACCCATCCATGCCAGGCATTGGTGAAAGCCAGAATCAGGGTGATGATTGGAACGGTCCACAAGCACAGGAGGTTGCGGCGGCTCAACCAGCCTTCTTTATGGTAATACTGAAGGACGAATGTCAACAAGAGGGGAGCCGCGCTGACAAAGCCCACATATTCGATTTGAGACCAGAGGATTTTATCGGGCGTGGAAATTACGGCAAATTCTATCCCGGCCGCAAAGGTCCACTTCCGCGGCTGCGATCATCAGCAGCGCCAGCGTGTGGCTGCCGGGCACCCCTTTTCTCTGAAAGGCCACCCAGGCCACTCCCAGCGAGACCAGGGCGGTAAAAAAGAGAATGACGGAATGGGGCAAGATGTCCATGGCTGCGATGAGATCCCGATGTGGCAGTGCAGGCTACTTCTAATTCCACTCGAATGGATGCTTGTGAGGACGGATTCTTATCCCCCCATCGACAAAGGTAGAATTAGCAGTTCATAAGCATGGATAGACTTAAGCCTCCTTTTCATTACCCCACCCGTAATGGCTAAAAAACCGATAATCGCTGCTTAGATTGAAAGAAAAAGGAAGCAACATCGATTATAGCACGATCTATATTTTTTGTAGGAAAAACGCTTTTTCGAAAGCGCTAACTGAACAGGGCTTTCACGTCTTCCTTGGTGAGCGATTTGAAGAAGCTGCCCTCCGCCGAGATCAGTTGGTCGACCAATTCTTTCTTGCGCTCCTGCAAGCGCAAGATCTTCTCTTCGACCGAATCGCGGGTGATGATGCGGTAGACGAAGACGGGCTTATCCTGCCCGATGCGATGGGCGCGGTCGGCGGCCTGCATTTCCACGGCAGGGTTCCACCATGGATCGACGTGAATGACGTAATCGGCGGCGGTCAGATTGAGACCCACACCGCCGGCTTTCAGGCTGATCAGGAAGAGCGGGATGCCATCATCCTCCTGAAAGAGGTCCACCTGCGCCTGGCGATCCCGGGTATGTCCGTCCAGGTAGGCGTAGCGCAGCTTGCGGGCGTCCAATTCCTTCTGCAACAGGTGCAGGGTTTGCACGAATTGCGAAAAGACCAGCGCTTTGTGCCCTTCGGTGACCAGGGTTTCGAGCGTTTGGAGGAGCATATCAAACTTCGCCGAATCGCCCCGATAAGTTGGCTCTACCAGCAGCGGGTGGATGCAGATTTGCCGCAGGCGCAGCAGCCCCTCCAGGATCTTCATGCGCACGTCGTTGATGCCCTCTTTGTCGATCATGCCTAACAACAGGCCGCGATAATAATCGCGAGTATGGTTGTAGAGCTTGCGCTGGGCCGGCTCGAAGTCCGTATAGAGAACGCGCTCGGTGCGCGGGGGCAGCTCTGTGGCCACTTGCTTTTTCGTGCGGCGCAAGATGAACGGGTAAACCAGGCGGCGCAGGAGCTGAGTGGTCTCCTCGCTTTCCCGGCTTTCGATGGGAGTGGCGAACTCGCGCTTGAAGTAATCCGTGCTGCCCAGCAGGCCCGGGTTGAGGAACGCGAATTGGGACCACAGCTCGAAGGTGTTATTCTCCACCGGTGTGCCGGTCATCACCAGGCGATGGGCGGCGTTGAGCAAGCGCGCCGCCTTGGAGCTCTGCGCCAGCGGGTTCTTGATCGCCTGCAATTCGTCCAAAATGGCGTACAGGAAGCGGTAACCGCGCAGGAACTCGATGTCGCGCAGCATGACCCCATAGGTGGTCAGCACCACGTCGTACTGGTCGAAGAGGGCGGCGTCTTTTTTGCGAAAGTTGCCGGTGAAATCGAGGATGCGCAGTCCGGGGGTAAAGCGCTCGGCCTCGCGCAGCCAGTTGGCGATGAGCGATTTCGGCACGACCAACAGGCTGGCGGCTTCTTTCTTGCCCTGCTCTTTTATGGACTGCAACAATGCCAACACCTGGATCGTCTTTCCCAGCCCCATGTCATCGGCCAGGCAGCCGCCAAAGCCGTACTCTCGCAGGAAATGCAGCCAGTCCAGACCGGCTTTCTGGTAAGGGCGCAGCTCACCCACGAAGCCTTGCGGCACGGGCTGCGGGCGAATGTGCTCGAAGCCACTCAGCAACTCCCGGCGTTGCTGAAATTCGGCGGCCACGTGGCTTTCGTCGGCGTCCGTCAACAGCACGTCTACCAACGGCAGGTGGTAGTCGCGCACCCGCAATCCACTTTGCGTCTCTTCCGCCAGGCCGAAGAGCTTCTTGTAACGCTCCAGCCACTCCTCGGGAATCTGCCCGATGGAGCCATCCGCCAGCTTGATGTAATGCTCTTTTTTCAACAGGGCGCGGCGCACGTCGTGCAGGGCAACCTCCTGGTCGCCGTAGTGGATCACAGCCTGCACGTCGAACCAATCCTGCCCGGAGGTGATGTTGAGCGAGAGCGTGGGGGTGGCGCGGTTGACTTTTCCGGCTTTGAGGTTCTCTTCGCCGAAAATCTCGAAGCCGGCTTTGAGCAGCAGCGGAATGGAATGAAGCATGAAATCGAACGGATGTGTGCGGGCGCGCAGCTCGAATGCTCCCACTGAGCCGCTATTGGCGGCGCGCTTCAACCCATAGCGGGCATCGGTGAGCATCTGATAGAAGCCCTGTTCCTGCTCCTGGCGCCGATGGATGCGCACCATGTCCCACGAATCGGGCAGATCGCGCAAGGTCAAGGGCTCTGCTTTCGGGTCGGCTTCCACCTCGAATTCGCTATACCCGAAACGCAGGTCGGCGATCAAGGCGCCTCCGTCATCGCGCAGGTACAGGCGCGGAATGGGATCCCTGTCGATCTCGATCCACGAGACCACGTCGCCCTTCACCGGGAAGCGCTCGGCGATTTCGCGCCAATACTTATTGCGGAACTCTTGCTCGTCCCTGGCCGGGATGTTCAGAGGGAAGAATTGTAGAAGATTCAACACCTCAGGGTTTTCGACCGGGAGGATGTAGCGCCCGGCCAAGACCCAGGCGGGATTCGTAGTGAGAATTTGCAGGCTGCCTTTGATGGTGGTAAAGCTCTCCTGGTTCAGGTTCAGGCCCGCTTGCAAGGAGAATCCCTGCCCGTCCCGCGCCAGGGCAGCTTCGATCTTCACGGGATCCGCTACCACCTGTAAACGTTCCTTGAACGTATCCCGCGAGCTCATCTGGAACACCGGCATGTCCATCCTGGCGATCAAGGGCAAATACGACGAAAAATCTGACAGGCCGGAATAATAAGCGGAGAACTTCAACATCAGATGGCACAACTGCACGGCTTCCGGCGGCAGGTTCACGACGGCTCGATAATCCGGTAGGCGCGAGGCGATCTTGGCAAACCGCGTCCACGAACGGTCCTTTTCCAGCCCGAGGTTGCGCTCGTGCTGGTTGGGAGCATTTTCCAGGTCGTCCATTCCAAGCCAATCCTGAGACTTGACGGTGAAGAGCGTCAGGGTATAAGCGTATTCGTTGGTGTAATACTTTTCGCTGTGCAATCCCAGCACGATCGCGTAATGGTTGCGGGGCGCGCCGGATGCTTTCCGCTTGGGCGCGCTTTCCAACGCCTGCTTCAGGCGGTATTGCCAATCATTCTGGGCCTCGTGCTCGATATGGTTGCGCACTGCCAATATGCTGGCGACCATGTGCTTGCAGACGCGCGTCCTGGCGGCCTGCGGACAATTGCACGTGGCGCGGACGTGTTGTTTATTTTCAGCCGTGAGGGTGACGCTATACAGGCCGTTATCCCCCTGAACGCGGCAGACGGCCGTCTGGCCGTCAAAGCTGGCCATCTCGACGCGGCCTTGTTTAAAGTAGATACTACCACGCGAGTAAGCGTTGTAATCGTAATAAGCGAAGGAAGTAGGATCGAGGTTCCCTAAAGTAAGCAAAGGCATATTGAGTGAAGTATAGTTCACCGGGCGGTTAAATTCAAGGAAAGAGAGCGCCCGGTAATTGCCCTGGAGAAAGAAAACCCCCGGCAGCTTTATGCGCTGCCGGGGGTTTCAAGCTTAAGCCTTGCGAAGGTGGGACTGGAAGGCAGAAAACTCTTGCGACATTTTACGGGCGAGAGCAAACCTTCGCAAGGCTAGATCGTAAGGCTATCCGTTAACCCAACTGCTCTACCAGGTAGTTCTGGATGCCCATCTGGCTGATCTGATCGAGCTGCGCTTCGAGCCAGTCAATGTGGCGCTCTTCGTCGGAGAGAATGGACTGCAAAAGCAGCTTGGTGCCATTATCGCCAACTTCCGCGGCCAGCTTGATGGCGTCATTATAGATTTTGACCGCTGTCGCTTCTCCCTGGTGGTCGTTTTGAAACTGCGCCTCCACTTTCGCCCCAATGTTAATCGTGTTGAGGGTGCTGACCGTGGGAGACCCTTCCAGAAAAATGATGCGGTCGATGAGTTTTTCAGCGTGCTTCATTTCATCGATGGCTCTTTTTTCGATTAACTGGTGCAGCTTTTCATATCCCCAATTCTCGCACATACCGGCGTGCACCATGTATTGGTTCACGGCAGTCAGCTCTTCGGCAAGAAGATCATTGAGTGTGACGAGTAAGCGATCGTTTCCTTTCATGAAACCCTCCCTTCAAGATTGATGAGATGCTGTTTTTCGCCTTTTAGATTCTGCAACGCCTGCACAATTTCCGTTACCGCTGCGCCGAACAGGATTTGAGCAGATCAAATTCCCATTTCGTAATTCACGCGGTCCTTGCAAGCGACTTACCCACAAACTATACCATCAAGTTCGATATTCCGCAAATTTTGGGCAGCTCCCCAAAGGGCAGCCGGGGCAGGGCCTATGGCGTTCTCATGTTTCCTTGACAGCCACTATGATCTGTGTCATCGCGAGCCCTGGGTGTTCTTTGCCCTTCGGGCACGCAGAGCGCCAGGGCGTGGCGATCTCAGGGCCGGCACCGAGATTGCTTCGTCGGGCAAAGAACGCCCTCCTCGCAATGACAACCTTTGTTCTTGAGAACGCCATGGGGCAGGGCCTCGAAAGGGTTCCCAGAAATTGCAATATGATCGTATACTTAGCCCCGTAAGCTTGCTTTCAAACTGCAATAACACAGGAGAGAATTATGCCTTCAATACCGGCAGCCGAATTCCAGCGCGAACTCAAAAAAAGACGATCTGATCCTCATCACCGGCGGGGGCGGTTTCATCGGTGGGTCGCTGGCGCACTATTTCCACGACCTGGGCTTTACCCGCATCCGCGCCGTCGACAAGAAGCCCTTGCCCAACTGGTACCAGCGCATCCCGGGGGTAGAATGTCTGTCATTGGATTTGAGCGAGAAGGAGAACTGCACGCGCGCTGCCGAAGGGGCCGTGGAAGTCTACAACTTTGCCGCCGACATGGGCGGGATGGGTTTCATCGAGCGCTTCCGCGTCGAGTGCCTGCGCAGTGTTTTGATCAACACCAACCTGATCGAAGCCGCCTATCGGGCCGGCGCGAACCGTTATTTCTATTCCTCTTCGGCCTGCGTGTATAACACCGACTTGCAGCAAGATCCCAACGTGCGCGCGCTCAAAGAGTCGGACGCTTACCCGGCCATGGCCGAGCGGGGCTACGGCTGGGAAAAGCTCATCTCAGAGATGTTCTGCCAGGAATATTGGGCCGAGCGACAGATGAAGACCTTCATCGCGCGTTTCCACAACGTCTACGGCCCCCTGGGTACCTGGGACGGCGGTCGTGAGAAGGCTCCCGCGGCGATCTGCCGCAAAGTGATCGAAGCCAAAGACCAGAACCAGCACGAGATCACGATTTGGGGCGACGGCCACCAGACGCGCAGCTTCACCTTCATCGAGGACTGCGTGTACGGGATCGACAGGATCACGCATTGCGACGAGTTGATTGCCACCCCCATCAATTTGGGATCGAGCGAGCTGGTGTCGGTCAACGAGCTGGTCAGCATCGTGGAAGCCATCGCCGGCGTCCAGCTCGAACGCAAATATGACCCGAGCGCTCCACGCGGCGTGGCCGGCCGCAACAGCGACAACACCTTCATCCAGCAAGTATTGGGCTGGGAGCCCGGCACGCCCTTCCGCGAGGGCATGGCGCGCACCTACGCCTGGATCGAGCAGCAATATTACGACCGCAAAGCCGGCAAGAGAGTGGTGGAAGATACTTTATAAAAGAAGACCCTAAAGGTTTTAGAGAAACCTTTAGGGTCTTCTTTTGAAAATCCTAAAAAGTCAGCGCTTTTCTAAGCCACAGGCGCAGGCGCCAGGGCATCCAGGCGTAGAGTAATTTCCGGGCGACGTATCTCAGGCGCAGCCAGGAGAGCCATCCGCCCACTTCGCGCTGGTGGACACGCAGCATATCCGGGTAACACTGGTCATCATTCTTGACGCTCTTCCCGCTCTCGTGCATGCGAAAGTTGGCCCACAAGCGGGGCAGGTAGCGCACTTCGGACACCTTAGCCACTTTCACCCAAAAATCGTAATCAAAGCTAAAGAACAGGGACAGATCCAGCGGCCCCACCTGGCGCCACAAGTCGGCGCGGAAGAAAGTCGTGGCCTGGGGGATGTGCACCGAGCCGCGCAACATACGGCGGTAATCGGTTTGCTTCGCGGCGAATTTACCCACCGTCGCGCCGGCCTGGTCGGTCAGGTTGGCGTCCGCGTAAACCATTCCCACCTCAGGGTGATCCTTGAGGAAAGCCACCGCCTCCCCCACCGCGCCCGGGAAATAGGTATCGTCGGAATTCAGCCAGGCCAGGATCTCGCCACTGGCGTGTGAGAAGCCCTTATTCAGTGCATCGGCGTGCCCGCGATCTTTTTCCGAGACCCACCAGGCCAGCCGCTCCTGGTATCTTTGGATGACCTCCACGCTCTCATCCTTCGAGCCCCCGTCCACCAGGATGTACTCAATGTTGGGGTAATCCTGCGCCAGCACCGAGCGCATGGATTCCTCCAGAAAGTGTCCCTGGTTATAAGAGGGGGTGACGATCGAAACTTTGGGAAGAGAGGAAAGTGAATTCATAAGCGGGGATTCCCTGCGTAGCTCCCAATCTTGAATTTCCACTGATTGTATCCCCAAACAGCCCGGCTGGCTATGCACCGGCGCGAATCTTTAGATCGTCAAGATACTCCCCCTCAGTATGCAACATTTCCCGAATATCTGCATCCAAGTAAGTATAACGCGATGAAAATAAGGTAGATCGGATTCGAAAAGGAGAAATCAAGATGAGCTTCGTAAATGAATCGGGAGTAGACCGGCTGATCCGGGTGGTGCTTGGCGTCGTCCTGCTGGCCTTGGGCTTTGGCGGGATCGTTACTGGTGGATTGGGCCTGGCGCTCAAAATTATCGGCTTCGTACCTTTACTGACCGGGATAATTGGCTTCTGCCCTTTATACGCTTTATTCAAGTTCCGCACCGTCAAGGCTTGAGCCATAATCGGAAGAATCTCACCACGGAGACACAGAGGACACAGAGGATTTTTTTAGAAAGAGAGACTCTGTGATCTCTGTGCCTCTGTGGTGAAAATGACGCCTCGATTTCAACCTTGCGAAGGTTGGCAAAAAGGTCACTCTCTTTTCCCAGACTCAGATGCCTTTCCATCAAACCTTCGCAAGGTTTTCTGTTGAAAATCCAGTACATAAAAAGCAGGCCACCCTTCCGGAAAACTGGAAGGGTGGCCTGTTCAATCCAACGAATTCACTCCCTGGCCGGTATCCTTTCGGGATAATTGGCGTCATAATAGGTAGACACCATGACCGCATCTGAAGAGCAACTCTTGGGGAGGGCGCGAAGATTCGACGGAGACTCCCTGGCTGAGATTTACGATCTCTACCAGCCGGGCGTCTATCGCTACGCCATGCGCCTGCTGGGAGACGTGTGTCTGGCGGAGGAATGTGTGGCGGATACCTTCTACCGCTTCCTCAAAGCCTTACAGGCCGGCGGGGGACCCCAGGATCATTTGCAGGCCTACCTTTACCAGATCGCCCATAACTGGATCACCGACCATTACCGCCGCCAGCCGCCGCCCCCCTTGCCCCTGGCCGAAGAGATCCAGGACGATCAGGATGACCCTGCCCAGGCCGCCCACGAGCGTATGCAGCAGGCGCAGGTGCGCGCGGCGCTGGTGCGCCTGACCCCCGACCAGCGCCAGGTGCTGGTGCTGCACTTCCTGGAGGGCTGGGAAAATGAGAGCATCGCCAAGATCTTGAATAAGCCGATTACCGCCATCAAAGCTTTGCAGCGTCGTGGGCTGGGCAGCCTGCGTAAGATGCTGCTTCCCGAAGAGGAGAAAAGCTATGAAGCCGATTGAGACTTCTCAGGCTCCTTCCGACCCCGAGGTCGTTTCCCTGCTGGAGAAGCTACGCCCCGTCCCCTCGCCTGATCCCGCGTCGGTCGCTCACGGAAGAGCAGCTTTCCTGGAACAGGCCAGGACTTTGGCGCCGACGGTATCTCCCGCGGTAGAACGGCGTCATAAAGGGTGGATGTACCTCTTTATCAGAAAGGAGCCTTTGAAAATGTCCACCCTTGCATCCGTACTCTTGATCCTGACTCTCCTCTTTGGAGGAAGCGGGGCGACGGCTTACGCAGCCCAGAACAGTCTCCCCGACCAACTGCTCTATCCGGTGAAGCTGGCCAGTGAAGACTTGCGCAGCGAGCTGACCCCTTCCACCCAGGCGCGCCTGGAGTTGGCTTTGCAGTTCGCCAGCCGGCGGGCGGAGGAGATGACCGAGATGCTCCAGGCCGGCAAGCAAACTCCCGCCTCGCTCCTGGCCCGCTGGCAGCTCGAAGTCGATCAGGCCCTGCGCCTCTCCGCCGGACTGGACAATGCCCAAATGAGCCAGTCCCTGCAACAGGTGCGCCAGACCCTGCGCGCCCAGGAAGGCGATCTCAACCAGGTGCAGGCCTCCGGCCAGACTGAGCCCGTCCTGCTGCGCGCGCGCGATATGCTGCAAACCCGCCTCCAACTGGTGGAAAGCGGCCTGGCGGACCCGCAGACTTTCCGCGCCCGGACGCGCAACGGGCAATTCGCAGCGCCGCCCACCACGGCTCCCACCGGCGTAAACACGCCCGTCCCGGGCACTGGCGCAGGCACCCTCAGTACGGGCGCAGGCAACCCCTGGACCACCGGCACCCCCACGCCCGGCAGCGGCTATGGCTCCGGCAACGGCGGCAACCCCTGGACCACCGGCACCCCCACCCCCGGCAGCAGCTACGGCCCCGGACCGGGCGACTGCACGACCTGCACGCCGTCCGGCGGTGGAAGCGGCAACCCCTGGACGGATACCACACCCACCCCGGGCAGCGGGTATGGCCCCGGCCCCAACCCGACCAGCGCTCCCGGAATGGGTACCGGCCCTGGCCCTCAATCCACTCCCCAGCAAGGGGCCACACAAGGCTCCGGCGGCGGCAATAACGATGGGGGCGGTGGACGCCACTAAGTCGTAAGAAGATTCGAGCAGAGGAACGGGGGTTGCGGGAGAGTGCCTGCGCTATTCCTCAAGCCCCCGTGCCGTTACCCTAGATCCACCTTCACCCGGCAGCCGACCTCGAACAGGCGCTGCCAGGGAAGGTGGATTTCTGTCAGCGTCACAGACTTCACCCCGCCCGAGGCCACGAACTGTTTCTCCAGCTCTCCCGCCTGGCGCAAAAGCCGGGCGCTGACGCCGGCCTGGATGCGCGCCGCCGCTTCGCCATCCGGCAGGCGCGCCAGGCCGGGCGCGATGCCCAGCCCCGGCAGATCCTCCACCATGCAACGCGTACGCTCGATTGCCTGATAGGCGTAATCGTCCAGAAAGCGCAGAAAGAGGAATTCCAGATGCGCGGCGGTCTGGGCCGGAGAGGGCGTCGCCCTCAAAGCTGCTAACCGGATGGTCGCCTGGGCCAGCACACTGCCCAGCGTGTTCCCGGCCGTATTCCAGCCCCCGAAAGCCAGCAGCCCGGCGATCTTGGCGTGGCGCACGAGCTGCCCGGCGAAGATGAGATCGCAGCCGTTGACGAAGGCCACGTCCGCCACCGCCGCCGGCCGCCCGGCGCGCAGCGTCGCCAGGATGGCGCGGGTGAATTCCTCGGGGCTGCGCAGCGGGGTCTCCATCTCACGCCGGGTATCCCGATAAGACACATCGCCGGCCAGCTCGTCGGCATACGCCCGGAATTCTGCGGGCAGCCCTTTGCGCAGCTTGTCCGGCCCCAGGCGCACCAGGGCTTGCAGCTCGCCCGCCCCTTGCTTTACCGCGGGTGCGTTGACGAACAGCGTCAGGTCGGCTTCTTGCGGGGTATCTGCCAGCGTTCCATTTAAAGGAGCCAGGTGCGCCTTGACCATCTCGGCCATCGGACGATCTTCATAATCAGTGATCACAGTCGCCGCCGAGGAGCTGCTGAAACGCAGGTGGACGCGCGGGGCCAATCCTGCTCGTTGGCAGGCCCAGCGCGCCAGGAGCAGGCAACCGATCTCATCCGCGCCCGGATAGTTGATGGCGCGCTGGGTGAGGCCGCGCTCCCGGATGGCGGCCTGCAAGCGGCGCGCCTCGGTGATATTCCAGCCGTATTCTGCGGTATCGTCTTGAGGCAGGAGCAAATAATCCAGGATGCCTTCCTCGACCCAATCCAGGGCGAGGTTGTTCACGGCGTGGTTGCGGGCCCGGATGCCCAAGGCATCTTCGAGCACTTCGCCGGGAATCTCTCCTTTGAGGGAATCCCTTTCCCCCACCTCCGCAGGGGAAGCCTCGCCCAGCGCAGCCTTGTGCTCCAGATAGGACAGGCGGAACAGGCGCGCCCCATAGGTCTTCCAATAAGGCATCTCTTCCTCAGCGGAATTGGCGCGTGAGACGCGCTGGATGACGCTCGAAGCCAGGAGCGCCAGGCGCGGGTGAGCCGATTTGACCTCGCGCAGCAGCTCCAACCGGGCGCGGACGCTCTCGAACGGCTCGTGCGAGACGCGCATCGGGATCAGCCCGCCGTAAGCCAGGGTATCGATCGCCAGGATGAGGGCGTCTACCTGGCCGCTAACCTGCCGTAGCCAATCGGCCAGGGCAGCCGGGCGGCCCGCGCGCCAGGGGTTGGCCAGCCATTCCCTGGGCGGGCGCAGCAACTCCAGCCCAGCCGAGCGCGCCAGGATTTCAGGGGCATCGTAATTGACCGGGCGGTCGTCTAACGGCAAAATAGCGATAGGTTTCATGTGGGTCAGGGGGACCTCGATGGGAGGGTAAATTTTAGCGGAAGGATACTTGGTGAACAACCGTTGTATAATAACGCTTTGGCGCCTAAAATTCCAGGCCCTGCCGGGCCCCAAAAGGATCTCGTCGAAGGGACGTTTAAATGCTAAAGAGTTTCACCGACAATCAAGCCAGGATTCTCAAGTGGCTTCCAGCCATCCTGACCATGATCGCGATTTTCATCCTGTCCTCTACGCCAGCCGAAGAGCTGAATCAAATCACCGAGCCGTCTTTTTCGGCCGCGAATCAGGTGACGGCCCACTACGTGCTGGTCACCCTCGATTGGTACAAGGTGGGCCACATCATCGGCTATGCCTTGCTGGGGATGTCGCTCCTGACCGCCTTCAAGCTCAGCGTGGGAAGGCCCTTCCTGGCGACCCTTCTGGTAACCGCGACCTATGCTTCCTCGGATGAGTTCCACCAGAGATTCGTCCTCGGCCGGCATAGCTCCTTCCAAGACGTCCTCCTCGATCTTTTCGCCGCAATCGTTGCCATCCTCATATACCAGCTCTACGTTTCCTTAAGAAACAAAACACCCCACGAGGCTTGATCTCGGTGGGGTGTCAGCCATTCAGGGGGCGAAATGACCTTTCAGGACGCCTTGGCGTAAACGATCAGCCACCTGCCTGCATCGAGCCATTCGTCTGTTCCCAATTCATTCTCGCTGCGCAAGTCACTCTCCTGCATTCCATATTGGCTGGCGATATCAGCCACACGGGTACGCTCCGTTATTTGAACCGCCAACAAGGGTCGCACGCCGTTAGTGTCTTTTTGTCCGGGCATCACCGCTACCGGGGAACCCACCCAGATTCCATTGCGCCCGGAGCCGGAATTGAGCAGCGCGAGCACCTCAGGGGTAGTGTCGAAGCGATCTGACAATCTGGCCCAACTGTCGCCGGGTTGAGCGATGTGGATCAGATATTTCTTTCCAGGACCAAAAGGAGCGTCGAGCGAAGGGCCGGGGGTCGGCGCGGAAGGCGTATAGGTAACCGTGGGAGGAATAGTGATGATAGGGGTCTCGGTCGGCTCGGCGGTCGGAGTGGTTGCCAATAGAACCCGCAAAGTAGCCGTCACAGCCGCGCCGGATACATTTATCGTCGGCGTGGCGGCAGGGGGTTGAAGCTGGGAGAATGAAAATGCCTGATAGGAAATGCCTGCCAGCAAGAGCAAGATAATCACAGCCAACGCCGGCCAGCGCCAACTGCCGGCCTTCCACCAGGAGCGTTCCGTATTCTGCTCCCGCAGCTCTTTAGGCACTTCAACAGCATCCTTGCTCTCAAAAATGGGGCATTGAACATAATTTGCCGTTAAACACACCGACTGCTGGTGGTCCAGGTTTATCGCCTGCGGCCGGCGTGCGCGATGGCAAAGGTTATAGGGGTCAGGTACGCTGAAACAGGTACGGGGATCCTCGGCCAGGCCAAGAAAGGGGCAGGTCTTCAAGCCTGCCCCCAGAGTTGAATCATTCGTTGAGACGGTGTTGCTCTTCATTGCGCCATGTTGTCTGCCTGGAATCCTTCATTCTGACAAGGTAAGCTTGCCTAGGATTTGTCCGGCAATAACTTAGAGGGCTGCTTCTCGTGCTGAGAATAATATTTATTATATTTATCGTACGACTTGTAGTAACGGTAACTATAGTAGGAGCGGCGCACATCCAGATTATTGACCACCACCCCCACGACGTTTCCACCCACCCGGCGCAATTGCTCCACAGCCTGGCGGGCGGCCTGACGGTGAGTCGCGCCGGGCTTTACGATCAAGATTATCCCGGTGGCGAAGGGCGCCAGGACGGTGGCATCAGTAACGGCTAAAGCCGGCGGCGTGTCGATCACCAGGAAATCGGTCTGCTTGAGCCGGTTGATGATCAGGCTCATACGCTGCGAGCCGAGCAGCTCCGATGGGTTGGGGGGCAACTCGCCCGAGGTTAGCACGAAGAGATGGGGAATCTGCGTTGGCTGGCGAATCTCCAGGAGGTCTTCCACCGATTGGATGAACAGGGTGCTCAGGCCGGTCCGGTTCTGCAGGTTGAACTTTTTATGGGCTGCCGGGCGGCGCAGGTCACAATCGATCAAAGTCACGTCCCGACCGCCTTGAGCGATCACCGTCGCCAGGTTGGCCGCAACCGTGGTTTTGCCCTCACCGGGCTCGGCGCTCGTCACCAGGATGGATTGCACCGGGTTATCCACCGTCGTGTATTGCACGTTCGTGCGCAGCGTCCGGAAGGATTCGCTAATAGGCGAGCGTGGCTGCGCCTCTGAGACCAGGCGGCTCTCCTCCACCTTATAGTGTCCGATCACTCCCAAGACCGGCAGCCCCAGAGAACGGATGATGTCGTCCGGAGACTTGAGGCGGTCGTCCAGGAACTCGCGAGCCAGGATCGCCCCGGCGGCCAGGAAGACGCCTACCACCGCCGCCAGGAGCGTATTGCGCAATACGTTGGGGCTGATCGGCTCCGTAGGGGGTGTGGCCGGCTCGACCTGCACCACCGACGAGCTGGTTTGCGCTTCCGCCAGGCGGATTTGCTCGTAGCTGGTCAACAGGTTGGAGTAGATCGAGCGATATTGGGTGATCTTGGTCTCGATGGAATCTTTGGCAGTCGGATCGGTGGTCAGGCTGGACTGCTGGGTAAGGTCCTGGATCTGCTTGTCCATGTCCGCCATTTGCGTTTCCAGTTGCTGCTTGGACTGCGCGAAGCGGCCCTCCTGAGTAGACTGAACCTGGTCTGCAAACACCTTCACCAGGGCATTCCCAACGTTGGCCGCCAACCCCGGGTCGGTGGACTGGACAGATACCTGAATCAACTGCGTATCCGTCACCGGCTGGACGGAAATCATTGATTTCAGGCTACCAGCGGGCATATTCAGGCCCAGCGTCTTAACCACCTCCTCCAGGATTGGCGTTTTGGTCATCATCTGGGAATAAGTGGTGGTCAATTGCTCGCTGAGCATCAAAGTGCTGTAATCCGTAGTCACGCTGGCAGGAGCTACGTTCACCAAAACTGTGGTCGAAGCCTGATAAACAGGAGTGATTTGTGAACTTTGATAATACGCCACAACAGAGGCCAAGACCGCCACGAGCAGGATCAGCCAGGCCCAATGCCAGAAAAGGCTCAGATATTCGCGCAGATCCTCGCCTTCGGTCGCTTGGGAAAGTTCATCAGAATAGTCCTGCATAGGAGATATCCTTATCTACTGCTATTGTCAGGCAACGGTATAAACTGTAATGAACCAATAGCAATTGAGTATAAATCACAAAGATAGTAGGGTGCATTTAAGCCAGCAAGAAGCGACGCTTCCTCCCAGGGGAGACGAATTCATTACCCCCTCTGCAGAGCATCACCTTCCAATATGATCCCGCCCGATTTGAAAGCCTGGATCGCACTCGTCAATTCTAGCACGAAGGTGCGAGGCGTCAAGCAAGGGTAGGCTTCGCTGAGTTGAAATTGCGCGTTCCTTGCATTTTTGTTATTAAGGGTTGAACGTAAACCCCAAGTTTTAATCACTAATTCAGCCTTCTCTATATTTTACCCCGATCGGACATCTTGAGAATGCACAAATGGCGGAACAGCGCCGATCTACTATTCCGCCTCTCAGGACAGCTCATCCCGTGCTCGCATCTATTCTACTGGACTGCTAATAGCCCTGCCAGATAAGTTTTGATCGCTTCGATGTTCGGGATCAGGGCCCCATTGTTGCCGGGCGTGACCAGGTCGCTGCTGGTGATCTCATGGAAGCCAATCTGGTCCTTATTAAGTGTATTCACCATGCAGGCCAGGTCTACCATCTGCTTGGGGCTCAGATCGGTAGTGATCGCCGCACTGAACTGATTGAGCAAGGTGGGTACCTGGGGAATGATCCCCGCGCTGATCACTCTGGCCATCAGGGCCTGCAAGAATTGGTTCTGCCGGGCGAGACGAGCATTTTCACCCCCCGGCTGCAAGGCGCGCACGTATTCGGCGGACAAATCGCCGTTCAGAGTCTGTTGCCCGGCCAGGAAGGTCACGTTATGCTCGGTGGTGATCTGTTGAGGAACGTTTATTTCCACTCCGCCCACCGTGTCGATCATGCTCTTTACCGAGTCGAGCTGAAGGGTAAAATAATGATCTGCGCGCACGCCGAAATTTTCCTGCATCGTTTGCGCCAACAGCCAGGTACCGGCTATGATCTTATCCTTGTCAGTGCCTGAGGTGGCCTGTTTCTCGTAGAAATAAGCCAGGCCAAGGCGCTGCTCGGACATATTTAGATGCGCCAAGCCGGGTGTCTGCACCACCAAATCACGTGGGAAGGCTACCACGACGATTTTTCCCTGGCTGAAATCAACCTGCACCAGGCGCACCGCATCGGCGCCATTCGGCCAAACCCCGCCGCTGAAGTCAGCCCCGGCAAAGAGAAGGGTCATTTGCCCGGTATTATTGCAGGTGCCAACTGGTGTGGCTGTTGCCAATGGAGGACTGGTTGCCGTGGGCGGCAACACATTGACTTCCGTGGGCGGAACCGGGGCGGGTGGCGCAATAGTGGCAGTGGGCAACACCAGCGCTTCGGCCATAGGCGTCTGATACAGGCTGATCAGGTAGTATCCGCCGACTGCCAGTACAGCCACCAGGAGCACCAGCAACACGATGAGGACGACCGGCGACCTCTTCTTGCTTCCTTCTGAGTTATTCATCTGTCCCTCCCAACGAAAACGCTTATCGAACGGCTTTTTGGACACTGTTTTACAAACCAGCCTGCGCTTCAGCAGGCTCCATCCCGACTCAAAACTACCCACACAGTGCGTATCAGAATGTAAATATCTAACCAGACAGACCAGCTCATCACGTATTCTACATCGAACTCAGTACGTCGGGCAAACGAGGTTTGATTGCGTCCAGAGATTTGCCATAGACCCGTGATTCCAGGTAACACACGCACATAATGCCGTAAGTTTTTCCCATAGATTTCCTGCTGGTTAAGCATGATGGGGCGCGGCCCTACTAAGCTCATTTCGCCGATAAAGACATTCCATAGCTGAGCCAATTCATCAATACTAAAGCGGCGTAAGAGATGCCCAACTCGGGTGATGCGCGGATCTTTCTGCAATTTCTGATACATATCCCACTCTTGCCTAAGCGCCGGGTACTTCTCCAAGTAAGAGTGCAAAACCTTATCGGCGTTGAGATGCATGGTGCGAAACTTGACCAACGTAAAGGGACTGCCGTTCTTTCCCAAACGCTTTTGGCGATAAAAGATGCGCCCGGGCGAATCCAGATAAATGAGCGCAGCAACCACCAAGAAAAACGGGGAAAGCAGCAGTATAGCTATCCCGGATCCAAAAATGTCAATGATTCGTTTCAATGCCTGCGCCCATGGATCGAGCAACGTGTGGCGGACCTCCAAGCTCATCAAGCCGCCGTATTGCTGCACCGTCATCTTATTAAGGTGGAAATTATCAGAACGAGAGCTAAATAAAGACACTCGCTCGAAGGTATCGCGATACTGCTCACAGAGAGTTTGCACCTGACGTGGATCATCGTACAGCACCAGCGCCATGCGCAAATGATTCTGCTGACGATATTCCAACAAGCGGTCGACAGAATATACGGGCGTTTCCGCGGAATCGCACTGCCCGTTGTCTGCCGGGGTAAAAATGGCTACCGGCCGCAGCCCAATCTTGGGACTCTTGTGGAAATGCTCAGCAAGTCGACGAGCTTGCTCTAGCGGCCCAATTACCACCACCGGCTCACCCCATAATCCCAGGCGCGTCATCAAGTGGCGCACGATAACCCGATAAGCCGGAATGGTGATCAGGCTGAACAACCAGAGTAGGCCATAAACAAAGCGGGAAATTGAGGCACCCTGCCTGAGGGCAAGGGTCAACGTGCTTACCACAATGAACATCAACGAGATGCTGATGGTCAGACTACGGAATTCTTCCACTGCTCCCAGGCCAATAGCCGGATAGAGCCGGCGCATGATAAAGAGCAGCACCAACAGCACGCAGATGGGAGCGATCCATAAATAGAAATCCAGCGAGAAAGGCCCGAGCAACAGCCTGCGCAGCAACACCGCCGCGGCGCCTGCCGTACACAGACCGAGTACATCGCCGAAGATCATCGCAGAGGTCATCAATAGCGAAGCATAACAATCCAGCCAGCGGCGGGCGGTCCGCTGATCGGCTAGTATTAGAGCATTCAGATCATTGCAGATATTCTCCATCTCTTTTTACCCCCGCGAGGAATATTCGCGCGTTGAGCGCGTTACGAGCGCTATTTTAGCAGTTGGCCAAAGCGCACTTTGCGCCAGTTGGTCAATCGCTCAATCTATCCCAACACATCTAATACATCATTATTACTTCTGGTTTCAGCAATGCCAATTGCCTTTTTATCATTCAGAAGGGAATAATAAAGCGCTTCGTACTGGTCTGTCACTTCATCCCAGTTATATTTATTCTGGACGTATTGCCTGGCTTGTACACGATATTCATCAATAATTTCTTCGTGATCTATCAAGTATTGGAGTTTCTCGCGCAAGCTTTCCTCGTCCCGGCTTTGAAAAGTAAAACCATTATCCCCGACCGCCTCCAGATTCTCATCAATATTGCTAACCATGACACAATTTCCATAACTCATAGCTTCAAGCAAGCCGGTTGAGAGACCCTCGATCTCAGACGGGAGCACATACAAATAGGCATTACTTAGTAATTCTTGAAGCAGGCTCCCGCGAACAAAGCCCAGGAACAATATGCGCTCGGAAGCTTGCTTTTTCAAATTTTCCGAATAGAGATCACCATAATTCGCATCGCCAGCAATGACTAACTTCTTTGAACATCCCTCCAGACGATTAAAAGCGTTGATTAAGTAATGGCAACCCTTCTCTGGCACTAGCCGCGCTGCAAAGAGGATGTAATCGTTTCCATGTAAACTTAACGAATGAATTTCGTTGGGCTTTGCCCTTTCGACTGGATTGACTCCATTAGGAATGTAGATAACTGGACGATGATAACGCTCTTGATAATATTTTTGGAGCTTTTGGCTAACCGCAGTTGCTGCGGACGGGAAATTTACTGTAGTGTAATCGGTCAGGTGCAAGTAAGTTTTCGCGAATTTGCCCCATTTCGCCCTCTGCCAATCCAACCCATGACTCTGAACAACCGTAGGAATATTCCATAACCTTGGTAGAGCGGCAAAAATCGAATTTCCAGTCGCATGAATGTGGGCAATATCAGGCTTATCTTTCAAGGCTGCTAATGTAGAAAGAAAGCTGTGTGTGATGGCATCCAGGTTCTTAGTTGGAATGGAAGGCAAATGCACAAGCCGCATTCCCCGGTATTCCACCATCTCACGCGGGGTATAGTGCGAGCGCACGTAGACAGTGACCTCGTGCCCACGCGCGACCAACCGGCTGCCTAACTCTTCGACGACATTTTCAACCCCCGCTGGACAAGGGATGCCTTTTAATCCCAGCATTGCAATTTTCATCAATATGCCTGTTGTACGGAATAAGCTTACCGATTG
The DNA here is from genome assembly GCA_963702935.1 of uncultured Chloroflexia bacterium. Lineage (GTDB taxonomy): Bacteria > Chloroflexota > Anaerolineae > Anaerolineales > Anaerolineaceae > DAOTWA01. The sequence goes on along the minus strand of OY969772.1, from coordinate 2,424,990 downwards.
TCAAACTCACCGAATGAAGCATAATGCCCATCTGTTTCCTTGTGCAAATTACGCTTAATGCCATGCGCGCCCAAGAAAAATTCTCTTTTTGCTCCAATCTGCAATCCCTCAGCCTGCGAGTAATCCACAAATCTTCGAACCGGATAGACATCCCGAGGGAAATCCGGGCCTTTTGAGTGATCACCCACCCCATGGGTTTCCATTTTGGCAGTCTGGTAAAGCGGGGATTACGCATGGCCGTTCTGGCCGACCCAACCATCCAACAGTTTTGATGGCAGGCCGATACTTGCTTACGGATCTCTTCTGCTTTTGTACTGCGATAGATCTCTTCCCAACTGTACTCTGCCAGATTTCCCATTTTCAAATCGGAGCGAACGTTGCAGGCATATACGTCACTCCATGGGTCCACAAAAACGAAATCGGTTGCCGCCGTACAAGGGATCAGGCGATCGCGCCGAGAATCTTCTCGATCAAGCCCAAATTCAGGTAGGCGCGGAACCAATTCTTGACCGAATTGGTTTTGAGCATCTCCACGATCAACTTTTCGATCTCCTTTGCCACCTTGACGCGATTGTAAGGAAAGTTATCGCTTTTATGGAACTGATAACCATTATGCAGGGCAGAAGTCGCCAATTCCACTCCCATTTCTTGCGTCAGACGATAAAGTTTCACTAAATCATGAGCATTATCATCTTGAATGGTGATCGCAAAACCCAGATCGCAGCCACCCAATTCTTTCAGTCGCCTCAGCCCATTGACCTTGGTGGCAAAGCCATTCTCCTCACCGCGAATCCTGTCGCTTGTACCGTTAAGGCCGTCCAGGCTGAAGCAAATCTTGACATCCGGATATTTCTTGACGATTGACTTCAAGCGTTCGGGATGCAAACCATTGGAGCTGATTTCCAGCTTGCGCGCCCGTGGATAGAGCAGGTCGACTATCTCCATAAGATCAGCACGTAAAGTTGGCTCGCCGCCAGTGATATTGAGATTATCGATGCCAAAAGGCACCTTTTCCAATGTCTTGAGACTCACTTCCTCAACTGGTAAGGTGGGATTCTGCCAGACATAGCACATGGAACATTTTGAGTTGCACCGATAAGTGGAAATAATCGTAAAATCCATTACTCCTCCTTTTTACGATAATAAGCGAGCAGTGATACTGGAATGCCGAAGATCCTTTGATGCTTTAGCTCCCATTTCATCTTTATTGAAGATTGATCGAGAAGCCGAGCAAGCGAAGTTTCCGTAAAAATAGTTGACAAGTTTTCAGAACTCTGACCAAAACCCTTCCCCCACCAGGCGAAATAATCTCCGCCAACCGGGCATCCAGTGTAAAAAGGGTATTCGGCTGTGAATCTCTATGGGGCACCATCGATCAGGAACCGCAAGGAATGCACTTTTGCGTACCACCCTGCCTATACTTTCCACGAAATCCCTTTGCCCAGAAGGTGGAACATGCTCCAACACTGCATTCGAAACGGCATAATCCACTGCTCCATCCTTAAATGGCAACACACATCCATTGGCCCGGACGCAAATAACGTGTGGGTATTTTCTCTTAAATTCTTTCATGTCATCTAGCCCAACCGCAATTAATTTTCCAGATTGGATGGACTGTTTTTCTAACCAATTCTCGGTTGGGTTAGGCTCTGGAAATTTTGCCCAAACGCCAACATCTAAAACAACCGTTTGCCGCTTTAATGCTTCCACCCAAGGTCGCATTTTATCAGTTCTTAATTTTCTAAAACATTGCCCAATATCAGCCTGATAAAATTCTTTATGTGCATAGCCCCTCTATTGATTAAGATCTTTAATAAACCCTGGTAGTACGTTTCCGCTTAGTGATACTTCTAAGCCCATCTTCCGTACCTAAAGATGGCGTTTTGGGGGAATTTCAGGTAAGCAAAGGCGCATGAGCGCCGAACAAACTTATGAAACCCAAAGGATGGACCGCCTCGGGATCGTCTCCGGGGTCTGCCGGGAGATTGCCCTCATCGAACAAATCGATGCCAGTGTGAAAACCAGCCAGCGCAAAATGAGCTGCGGGCAAGGAACTCAGGCCTTGATCTTGAACGCCCTGGGGTTTGTCGGGCGAGCCTTGTACCTGATGCCCGACTACTTGCACAACAAGCTGGTGGATTTGCTGATCAGCCCAGATCTGACCGCCGAGGACTTCAACGACGATACCCTGGGGCGCTGCCTGGAGGATCTGTATGCGGCCGGGGTGACGGAGGTCTTCTACAAAGTGGCCGCCCATGCGCTTCAGGTGTATGGGATCCCCTCCAACTTCGTGCATTTGGACAGCATCAGCTTCCATTTGCATGGAGCCTATGATCGGCAAGGGCCGGAGCGAGAGACGATCAGTATCACCTATGGGTACTTGAAAGATCATCGCCCGGATTTGAAGCAGGGGATCATGCAACTGATCACACCCACCGCTCGGCTCTCCCTGTCTGGCTGGAAGTGTTGAGCGGCAACAGCAACGATCGCCAGACGTTTGCTGCCAGCGTCAAGGCTTACCGCCAGCAGTTGAAAGAGGGGGAAGCGGCTTACCTGGTGATGGACAGCGCCGGTTATTCGAAAGAGACCTTGAATGAGGCCGAAGGGGTAGGTTGGCTGATGCGCGTTCCAGAAACCCTGGCCCAGGCCGGCAGTGGGTGAGGGAAATGGACTTCGCAGAGATGATCGAGTTGGAGCCGGGCTACTGGGGCAAAGAGGTGGCTTGTGAATATGCCGGGATCCGGCAGCGCTGGCTGATGGTGTTCTCCCAGGCGGCTCAAGAATGGGAGTCGAAAACCTTGGAGAAAGCCCAGGCGAAAGAATGGGAAAGGCCCAAAAAGACTGGCGCCAGCTCGAAGAGCGGACTTTCAACTGCCAGGCAGATGCTGAAGCCGCTTTGGAACAGTTCAACCAGAAATGGAGGTACCACCGCGCCGCCGCTCAGGCCACGGCCGTCCTGCAATTTCCGCGCCGCGGCCGGCCTACGCCTCAAGATCAAAAAGAAGTAGCCGGCTACCTCCTGCAAGGCCAATTGGAAGTGAACCAGGCAGTTCTTGCAAAAGCCAAACGTAGCCTGGGACGTTTCATCGTCGCTACCAACGAGGTCGAACTCCAGCCGTCTGTCTGCAAAAGCCATGCTGGAGAATTACAAAGACCAGGGCGTCTCGGTCGAACGTGGCTCTCGCTTCTTGAAAGACCCACTTTTCTTCGCCAACAGCCTGTTCTTGAAAAAACCGGAACGTCTGATGGTGCTGCTGATGGTCATGGGGCTGGCGCTCTTGATCTACTCCCTGGCGGAACGCAAGCTACGCCAGGCGCTCAAAGAGATGAACGCCACCTTCCCCAATCAACGCCGCAAACCGACCCAGACACCCACGATTCGTTGGGTCTTTCAGCTTCTTGAAGGATTAGATATCTTATTGGTCCGACAAAACGGGAAAATCGTGTTGCGTTAGCTCCTGAACCTAAATCCTGGGCAACAATTGGTGATTTCCCTGCTCGGTTCCGCCGGTCCAAAAATGTTATTTATTCGGCTCTTAAGATGCGGAATGTGGGATAAGCATATTGTTGTGCATTACGTCCTATCTTTGCAGTCTCCTCAGGATGAGGCCTAACCCCAATCATTTCTCCACTGAATCTATATTTGGGATTTCTGGACTAATTGGCCAAACAGCTTCTCTAACTTGTCTAAATGTTGAACAGGGGAATAGGTGCTTACCGCAAAACTCCGCGCTTTCTTTCCCAGTGCTAAAAGATGTTCTGGTTGATCTAAACAAAAAGCGATCCAGTAAGCCAGGTCAGTCGCATCCCCAGGATTAAGTAAATGGCCAGTCTCTCCTTCTTTTACGCACTCAATCAAGGACCCAGCCTGGATGCAATAACTCCTGTTCCACAGGCATAGCTCTCAAGGATCGCATTGGGCAGATTCTCATACCATATAGAAGGCACAATATTCAGTTGAGCCTTGCTCAGAAAAGTGGTTAATTCTGTTCCCTCGAGTTTTCCAACGAATTGCACAGCATTACCCAGGCCAAATTCCAAAATTTGTCGTTTTAAGTCACTGATATACTCGCCATCGCCATCCCCAGCTATCTTGGCAATGATTGTTATGTCGGGTCGGTTAGAACGCAAAATGGCTAAAGCAGAAATCAGAACATGAAGCCCCTTAATCTTCTCAATCCGTCCGGCGAATGCAATATAATTTTCTTTAGAAAAGTCCACGGAAGGGGAAAATTTTTCGGTGTTCACAAATGTCGGAATATAACATAAACGTTGCTCAGGGAAACCCCCCGCAATCATTTTCTCACGCATGAATTGAGTTGTAGTGACAAACATGTCAATGAGATCAAAATAATGCTGCGAATAGTGATACCATGTCGCAAAAGCATTCAAACCCGAAGCAATCAAGCTGTTCTGCACACAGTGGTTTCTTATGCTGGGCAACAAGCTCCCTTTCGAGATGCATAATTCACATGGTTGCTCATTTAGCAAACAATGGGCTTGCGGGCAAAGCATAGCATAGTCAGAAAGGCGAACTACAATCGGGAGCCCTGCTTTTTTAATACCCACCAACAAAGCAGGAGAGAGCTTACGTAAGTAATGAAGTATATAAGCTGCCTGCGGCTTCGTATCTCTGATTAAATTAGAAACCTTATGCTCAACGCCCGGATCATAAAACAATCTCTGAAAAGTTCGGAATATCGTTCTAGGATTTCGTTTCTGGTCCTGAAAATAGACCTCATCCATAGAGCCTAGTGGCTCTGCAAAATAAGAGGAATAAGGGCTGGGCTTATTACGCGAATACCGGACAGAAAAGGGAATGACTTCATGGCCCCGTTTGGCCCAAGCTTCGGTAAAGTTAAACATATATCGTTCAGGGCCGCCAGAGATAAAGTAACGATAATTAGCTAGGAGAATCCGCATTTCTACTTACTCATCGATTTATCTATCTGGTCGTAAAACGCTATTGTCGACTGCACCATTCTTTCGCACGAGAATTCCGTTAATAGTCGCTCCTTTCCCAATTTTCCCATTTCCCGGGCAACTTCCGGATGATTTAGCAAGAAGAGAATCTTCTGTTTTAAGCCGAGATACATCTTGTGGTGAAATGATAAATCCGGTCACATTATCCAAAACCAACTCTCGGTTTCCACCGCTGTCACTGCATACTACCGGCAGCTCGCATGCCATGTACTCCATGATTGCGTTGGAGATCCCCTCTTGAACAAAAGCATTGGACATCAAAACCCCAACTGCTGCCGCGTTCAAATAAGGGATGACCTCCAATCCGGCATCAGGAAACTCCAACACCCCCGAATCAATCAGATCCTGATTTTCAGTGATCCACCGTTCGCGCACAACTCCCACCCCAATCGCCATGAAATGAACCGGCTTCTCACATTCCTTGAGGACCTCTCTGGCAGCAAGAAAAAAAGTAGGATAATCCTTTTCGGGCACCATGCGGCCAACCATAATCACCGTAAACTTCGGTTTTTCTTTGTCTGGCTTGAACAATTTCAGGCGTTCTAGATCAAAGCCATTGTGGATTACTTTTCCCCTTGGAGGCCGGAGATTCCACGCGTCCAGGCCTGCCTGGCTGTTGGCGATAACGCCATTCGACAACTTCAAGGTCAACCCAACTTCACGGGACTTTTTTTGTGATATTTGCCCCAGATCGAATGGATCCATTTATTAAAGGTATACGCTTCAATCGGCAGATGGGGACCGCCGCTAATGCACTCATCCAGCCCCAGGCGTGCATGATGTTCGGATGCCAGAAATTTGCCAGGCGCCATAAGTCAAGCATCGGCAAGACATCCTTCTTCCACTTCCGCTGGGCAACCCCTACCTCAATACCTGCTCCTCGAATTACATTTAAGTAGGGGCCATCGTCCAGGCTCCAGACCCGGGGCTCCCACGCAGCCGGTAAATTCTTGGCTAGAACAGCCAATTGCCGTTCGGCGCCACCGTTACTCAATGAGTCAGTTAGAAAAAGGACCTTGGACATAGGAATGCTGGCCAAATGTATGTCTAGCGCTCTTCGCCCCAGAACATCATTGTCAATTCTTTTCTTAATGACCCTCTATCTTCTGATCGAATCGGAACCATCTTACTTTGAAACTTTTGTACATATTCTTCTAATGTACATATTACCTTCGCAGGATTTCCTGCCGCCACCATTCCCTGGGGAACGGTTCTAGTAACAACACTGCCTGCGCCAACAATCGCATCAGGACCAATGACAACTCCAGGGAGAATGATCGTATTTACCCCAATAAAGCTATTATTACAAATCCTAATTGTTCCGAAGCGATTCCCAAAACGGCTCATTTCAGGGAACTTCGAACGAAACAAACGGCTTGAACCGTCATGGGTAATAAGTTTCACACCAGCCGTTATCGTGACATTATTTTCAACCTCAACCAACCACGGCTCACTACCGAAACTATTAATCTGAATATCATTATTCCCATCAATTTTGGCACCCAATGATCTTAAATATCTAACATTATCCCCTCTGTAAATTATCCAATAATTAAATAGCCGAATGAGGTTCCCAGGAAACTGTATTTTCATAACTTAATGGATTCCTCCTTAAATCCACTCTCTGAATTGATCCAGATAATGCTTCGAGCCTTTGACATATCTCACCTGGAGAATGATTCATCAACACGTATTTTCTGCTTCGCGCGCTAATCTCGTCGTAATCCTCGTTATTGCTGAGCAACTTACCCACATAGTCTTTCATCTTATCCAAACTTCCATTCGCGCAATATCCTAATCCCCCTTCATCAAGTAATCTATTAGGATTCACCTTAAGTGATACCACTGGCTTTCCTAATGACCATGCCTCTAGCATTACATTTGAAAACCCTTCATAAGGGGCTGTATTAATCACCACCCGTGAATTCGCGATGATCTCCAAAACAGCAGAATGTGACACTCCCCCTAATAATTCCACATTTGGCATAGATCGCAATTTTCCAACATACTCCTGTATCACATCAGAACTGAGTTCGCCTACTGCCCCAAATTTTTTGTTGGACAGCTTTATACTGAGTTGTACGAGTTGATCCACCCCTTTATCCCGCACAATACCCCTTGTCACACTCCCGCACCACACCACGTCATATTTTGGCTTATGAGATAATAAGTGAAACGGGGGTTGTTCTACCATATTGGGTATTAATACAGTCCTAATCCCCTTTTTCTGGCACCATTCTGCTTGGTACTCATTCTGCGCGATCACATAATCTACAGACCTTATAGGACCTATAAAAAACATCTTATACATAATAGGCGCTAACACACCTAATAAATATGAGGGGAGAAAAGGAAATAAAACTTTAGCTTTGCGAGGGTCCAAATCGCGGTCACTGGCCAGCCCCAGCCAAGATATTCCACCAGTTTCTCTCGCTGCCTGGATCACAGTAGGCCAATACATCCCTGCGCCCCGCATGTAATAAACGTCGGCTTTCTCATCTCGAAGCACACGACGAAGCTCAGGCATGCGGTAAGTAAAATAACGCAAGCCACGTTGCCCTACGTTATTCAAATAACCAGCCTTGACAACCACCTTGCCTATTCTTTCTTGAGGAACTGCGTTGCCCAAAGGGACAAAGACCACTTCATGCCCTCTTTCGGCCATTGCCTTAGCGATCAAGGCAACTTGTTGCTCTCCACCTCCTAAAGCTTCTCCCCATAAACCACTGGCGTCATGACCTACCACACAAATCTTCATTGTTCTTTTCCAATTTAACAAATTGAATTCGTTATAACACAAAAAAAGGCGCTTCACTATTTTTCTGGAATTATATCCTTTAAAAAATCTGCAAGCTTTTGCCCTTCCATAAAGCAATCAAAATGCTCTTGGGCAATTCGTTGCCCTGATAACGCAATTTCTCTACGTCTTGGATGCGTTAAAGCTTCGGAAATCTTGCTAGAAAAAGCTTGCAGATCATCTGGTGGGCTAAGAAACGCCAATTCTCTATCCGCAAGATACTGCGCTACCTCGCCCACTTTACAAGATACGACAGGAACCCCCGATGCAAGGTAACCAGCAATTTTGCTTGGAAATCTCGCTCGAGAAATTTCATCATCATGAAGCGGGGCTAGAAGAGCTTGTGCTCCAACATATAGGGCATTCAGTTCACTGTTTGGGAGATAATGAGTATAGAGTTGTATCGAATCTTCACATCCCTGCTGCTGAGCTGCAATGTGTATGAATTCAATAGTACTCAAAGATGCCTTGCCCACCATTATCAAACTTAGGTTCGGCGCTTTCAATGATCCAAAAGCCTTCACAACGAATAGTGCATCCTCCAGATAACCATCCAAACTGGCGCAATATAGAATATATGGCTTTCCACGCTGTGCAGGCTTTACTCCCTCCCATTCCTTAAAATTGGCGACGACGGGGACGCGAATCACAGGGAGTGATTTTGGTGAGGATTCTGCGGCTGCCAGCGCACGATGCTCAATATCACTCGATATAGCAATAACACCGGAAACTCGCTGAAACACTTCTTGGTGGAATTTTTTAAATTCGTCAGTTTCTTTAGTGGTTACTCCAGAGCGGCTCTCCATCCATTCAGTTATATGCGCGATCAAGGGTAGACCCAAGAAATTACACACTCTTTGACAGGTGATCAACAATTTATATGGCCTACCGTAAAGAATTACACAATCGACCTGTTTGCGCTTATATAAAGTGTACAACAAAATCGGGATTTCCCATTTTCCACGGATGCGGGCAAACTTTCGTAAAAAGGGATTAGTGGGCGGAATTGGGGTACCGGTGGTGTAGAGAAAATCAATCCCATCGATCGAACCAACAGATCGGGTATTGTGAGGATTTTCGACCCTTTCGGTAAAAATTGGTATAACGACACGCACATTGCAGCCAGCTCGAATCAGCCCCAAGGAAAGTTGCCGAATATACTGACTGGTTCCCATACCATCTGGGAACCCAAATAAACCAATGAACAAAATATTGGGTTTAGTAGAATCCTTCATAAATGCATTCAGGGAAAACTTACAATTCGCGGATAACCCGCGCCGGCTGCCCGGCAGCCAACACGCCGGCAGGAATGGAATGGGTAACAATGCTCCCTGCCCCAATCACAGAATTCTCGCCGATCGTCACCCCTTTCAGAACAACCACATTCAACCCCAGCCAGGTATTATCCTCGATAATAACCGGTGAGGTTGAGCCCGGACGATGGGTGCGGCGCTCTTCGATCCCCACGGAATGCCAATCGGTATCAGAGATGAAAGTGTTTGCCCCGCACATGACATTGTTCCCAATGCGGATATGTTCAGCGGCAGCGATCACCGTTCCACTAAATCCGCACCCCGATCCGATTACAAGACTTGCCTTTGGACGAAGCGTACTGAGCATACAGGGGCGATTAATCCCCGCCATGTTGGACCAGCTCGCGGAGCGAAATCTGCAGTTTGCGCCAATGATGATAGAGGCATCAGGAACGTTTTTGAATTGGGGCACCCCATAAAATAGACTATTCACACCCAACTCAATGCCCCACAACCTCGCTTGAAAACGTCCTGCAAGAGTGCTAGACAACAAAGCGAGGTGCTGCCAAAATGAATCTATTCGATTTACGGCCTTTTGGTGAACCAGACTAGCCATGATCTTGTTGCTGTGTGAGCACTTGTGTGTAAATGTCCATTAATATTGTTGTAATCTTTTCTGGATCGTGTCGTTCCAATGCCATTTTGCGCTCGTTCATCGAAAGAGAACACGCCAATTCATTGTCCTCAAAGATTCTTTTTACAGCGTCTGCCAGCATAGCAGGGTCTCCTTTGGGAAAGAGCAGCCCGGTTTTCCCATCTTCTACCATCGAGGGAACACCGCCTACATAGGAAGCTACACAGGGAGTTCCGATCATTTGAGCTTCTGCCAGGCTGTTAGGGCTGTTCTCACTCATGGAAGGCAGAACATAAACGTGCGAGGAGGATAATTCCGCGGCAATCACATCAGAACGAAGAAATCCTAGCACAGTGACATGCTTCGCCAGTTCCAAATCATTAATAAGCTCCCGTATATATTTCCCATAACCTCGATTTGAAATATTTCCGGCCAATCTTAACCGTATATCTGGAATCTGCTCGATCAGATAGCGCAGTGCATATAACAAAACCTCAAGCCCTTTATAAGGTTGGAGTGTTACCGTAGTATAAACTGTGTGGCGACAAATTTTATCGATCGACCAATGTTTATTGTAGAAGTCATCGCGCAAAATTCTAGCACCATCATCATAATAGTTGCCTTGTGGGTTCAGAACATGAGTCCAGACTTTGTCCCACTCGGTCCTGCCAGTAAAATAAGCGTTTTCCCGAAAAATCCTTCGCTCAATCCTGGCTCGCTTGTTCATATCTCTATAACGATAATTTAATTCTTTAAACTGGGCGCATTTTTCAGGGGGCAATGTCCCCCAATAGTTTATTAGGTAGGCTGTCATTAATCCTTGAACTGTGATCAAGCTTGGGATGTGAATATTCTTCGTGACCAGACCATATTCTCGTTCCGTTCCATGAATATGGATCAATTGAGGATCTATCTTCTGAATAAGGCCCATGTCATTTCCGTTTGAAAATTTCGGCCGCATGGACGTAGGAATTCTGCGGTATAAACGTCTATAAAGTTTAAAAAGAGAAGGGGTGATGTTATGAAATTTCAGGGGGATACTTTCAGGGTAAATGACGTAGTTAATATCCCCTTTTCTGAAACAATCAATTCTATTAATAGAAAGAATCTCGATAGGCTACAGTTAACTCTACGTCGCGTTTCGAAAGCCACTCCGCCCCTGCAACCAGCCACCAACCGGTAATCATCGAGAGATGCTTCCAGCGCTCGCTCATCGCCGGGAAAGGCACGTTGACCATCCATAGGACTCGAAGGCGATCTCCCATTGTTTTATCCCAACGTTATTCCGGCTCCACAACCATCGCTGGCGAGCACGGCCCATCGGTGTATGCTGGCATTGGAGCGCGATCTAACAAGCCATAAGCCAAACTCACCAGCCGTTCCGCTGCTACAGCCGGGCTCCAGGTGGAGCGCATGAGCTCCCACGCCTGTCTCCCCATCTCTTGTACTTTCTCAGGATTACTCACCAACTCCTCTGAGATATCCGGCCAGACTTTCGATATCATCCACCGGGAACAAGTAACCGGTTTTTCCGGGTTGTATCAACAGCGGAGCTGCTCCGGCCCCGCGCGTAGAAATCACCGCGCAACCTTCTGCCATCGCCTCGCCGATCACGGCGCTCCAACCCTCTTCCTGGGTACTGGGAAGAACGTAGATGTACGCAGATCGCATCGCCCGGCGCACCTCCTGGGGACTGACCGGCGGGAGCATGGAAACCACACTCTGCAATCCCAGCTCCACAACCAGCCGCTCGAGTGATGCTTTTTCAGGCCCATCGCCAATCAGAGTTAAGTGGAAATCCCAACCGCTTTCTTTCAAGATTCCGCAAGCCCTGATCAACACATCCACCCGCTTCCAATCCAGCATACGCCCGGCCCATAGAATTTCCACCGGCTCACCGGTTCGCTGCACGGGTGGAGTGGAGGGCACTTCGGTGAAATAACCGTAGGTCCACATGCGGCCTTTAAATACACCCAAACGCTGCAAATCCCACGGGCTGTAAGCGCCAATAGCTAACGCATGACAGTAGGGCGAATCAATCTCGCGCCAACGGCGAATCTGCTGAGCCTTACCACGATAATATGACAATACATGGCGCAACCAGGTTTTATTGCGGTGGGCCGGCGGCCAACCCCAAAGAGGGCTGGATGGTTTCAAAGGGCGTTCAGTGGCCGGCAAACAAAATTTGCCCATCGATAGACGCTCTTTGAGATAGCGCCAATCATCCGGGAAACCGATCACCACGTCACTTTCGATCAGCCAACGCTCGTACTCTTTCCTCAATTCCTTCATTTCCCAGGCTCGAATCATCCAGGGGAATCCTTGACCCATATCCTGCCAACCAATTGCCGTGCGTTCGTCGGAAACTGGTCTATAGCAAGCAAAGCGAAAATCGTCACCGAGAAATCGGTGTAACTCTTGGGCTAATGGCAATTGATGATGAGTGGGGATATCATTAATTAGTAATGCTGTTAATGTCATTCTATGTTAGGTTTTTAGCTATAACGCGTACTTGATAATTGTGAGTTAAAATAAGCCCATACCTTTGAAAGAAACCGAAATCTTTTTTCGCCTAACTGCCCGTACCAGAAAGTGTAGTTGGGAATCCACTTGTGGCGGATCACATCGACTTTTTCGATATCAAAACCTGCAACAGAGAATAGATTCCCCAATGTCATTGGATTCCAGGTGTAGAGGTGCTGATTACGGTCCCCTTTTACGAATGGCTCACCACAGGATTGATGGGGAACAACACAAATGATTTCTCCACTTTTTTTCATCTTCTCCCGAATATTGACCAGTACCCCATAAGGATTTGTTATGTGTTCAAGCGCGTGATTTGAGATGACAATATCTAAAGACGCATCTGATAACTCTTCAACATTTTCAAATGTATCAATACCTAACCGTTTCGCTTCTACCCGTGCAGCGGGGTTAATCTCCACACCATACACCTCTTTACACAGCGGCTTGAGTTGATTTAATAAATATCCTCCCCCGCAACCGAAATCCAAAACCACATCAGAATTATGGATAAATGGGGAAAAAAGGAAAAGATTAACTGCCGCTGCCAGCTCTCCCCTTTTCTTCTGCTTGACAAAATATTTCTCGTCATAATGTTGCATTGACTACCTCCATCAACTGAACCGATCATTATTGTAAAACGAACGAACAGAAAAACCCCTAATGGGAACCTCCACTGAGGTATAGCCCCTTCATGTAAAGTGAGTTTTTAGCTAATGATCCTTAGTGATGGGCAGAAATATCATCGACCAGCAATACCCGCGAGGACGAGATTTGGTCGAGCACTTACAGTTATTTTCCTTCTAGCTGATTTTGATTCCACCAGGGCAAACATCCATAAGGCCAACGCAAAATTTCTTGGATCCAGGAGAGTCCACGAAATTAAACTTTCAAAAGCCAGGCCAATGATCCAAAGGGAACATGCCAGCCATATCCACGCATCAGGCTCAAAAGAGATAAAATACCTCCTCAATGCCCGCCAGGCCCCCAAACCAAGCAATCCCAGGAAACAAATAACTCCGATCATGCCATACCGATAGACAACCCCAATGAAAAGGTTATCGGCAGTATGATTAGTGGCATAAGCAGACCGGGCGCTCGTTTCTGGGTCGATAAAACCAATGCCCAAAATTGGATTCACCTGTTCTACCATCTGGAATGTCTCCTCAAGATAATTCATCCTGATTACAAAAGAGCTGCCTTCCCCATAAATTCCACTGGAAGATAATTGGTTGAATCTTTGCGAGAAAAAGTTCAGACTCTGCGGGTAATAGCGATTTAATATGTTAAAACCAGCCACCCCCGCCAGGGTAAACACCGAAATCGTTATTAACACCCGTTTCACGTTTTTCCTGTTCTTAATCGCCAGGAACACTTGTGAAAGGATGAATAAAAGCGACACACCGATAATAAAGCTCCTGGTATAAGTAAAGTAATAACCCGCCAGGGTAAGTAGAAGGGTAGCTATCGTTTTTACATTCCATTGGGATTTGCTTAAAATGGAAACCACTGCCAGGCTGTTGAATTTAGGCGCTACCCAAAAAGTTCGGATGATTAATGCTCCGGCCAGATATGTTTCCTGGTAGTTCTCCGACAAATAGATCGGCAAATGAAACCCGGAGTGCAAGATATAGAGTATGTTGGCAAGCGTATTCACCACAATCAGGGCGTCAAGGAAATCCAGTATATCCTTTTTGCTTGTATGGGCAAAAATACCGCGTAATAATAAATACCCCACAAACATGGCGCCATATTGCAACGCCGGTTGCGTCGAGACGGATGATTGGGTATAGCTTATTGAAAAATTAATCCCCCAGACGAGCACTAATATCAGCACAAACAGCTCATCTGGAAAGACCAGGCGCGGTCCAAACAGGCTCCCCAGGGTAAATTTCTTGTGCTCCCTCCCAAGCTGCTCCACTCGAACAAACAACCAGGCCACAAAAACCCATAAAAGGATCAATAAAGGCCTGCCGAGCCTGCCCGGCATCCAAAATATCTGGGCATTTTCAAAGAACACCGATTCTCCCATTACCTGCAGGAAGGGAATGCCCAGCAAGAAGAGGCGTTGTTTGCGCGCCCTCCACAAGAAATAGAAGGCCAATGAAATTGGGAAAAAATAGCGAATAATATCCAATGTGAATTCGCCGGCTCTAAAAAGTTGATCAATAAAAGCTCGACAACTAAGGAACAATCATACAATCTATGGGAGATTATCGAAGTCTACAAGGGGAAAATATTTTAGATAGATAATTGTGATAAAGCTGCCGAGGTAGAATCTGAGACATTTGAGACATTATTTTCTTATACCGCCATTGAATTTCAAATCCCCTCGGAGGAGATTGACGGACAATTCCATCAGGCAGAAATTGAGCGATCGAATACCACTTCCCATTAATTTGTAAATCATCGAGTCGGTATCTACGTACTTTCCCAACATATTTAAATCTTTTCTTGGGGCTAGACAGTATATCATCATAATAACCATATCTCAGATCAATGCCTACCGATTTGATTCTTCCAATGGTTAAGCTACTAGCACTCTGGCTTTTTCTATAGCGAGTGTAATAAAGGATAACACCCGGCGTTTTTTTAAATTCGCAGTGGAAAGCACAACGTATATTAAAATCCCTATCCCCCGCAGAACGGAATTGTTCATCAAATCCACCGATTTTGGCCAAGATCGAAGTTCGAAACAACTGAGAAGGGCTGGCCCACGAATTTTTCCGAAATTCAATTGGCTCAAATTCGGGTGTGGAGTAATACACACCCTCTTCCTTTCCCATTTGATCCACCATTATAAAATCGCCATATGTGAAATCTACATAGGGATTAGATTCAAGCACATTAATCTGCCTTAAAAATGAGCTCCTTTCCCGAACGTCATCTACGTCCAAAAAAGAGCAATAAGGTGTGCCCACATAAGAAAAACCACGGTTGACTGATCTTCCAATTGTCTCGCGTTCGGGAACTTCAACGACATTAAACAAGTCTGGATATTTGTGCTTATAGATACTTGCGATTTCTCTCTCTTCCGCATCAGGGACGTTCATTACCAAAACGAATTGGAAATCACTTAACCCTTCCAAATTTAGAATTTTCTCAAAGTAAAGGGGCAAGTATCTGGATGAATTATAAGTGGTGGTGATAACAGTAAGAATTTTACTCATAAGATGGCACTGTAATAACTGATCGTTTCCTTAATTCCAGTCTCGATTGGCGTAAACTCAAAATCGGGAAATCTTTGACGGAAAATTGTGTCATCCATCACCTTTTTGGGCGATCCATCCTGATATCGTGTATTGAAGGTGATCTGCCCCTGGAAGCTTACCGCCTGACGAATTAGGTCGACCAATTCTGTCACGCTTTGGCCATGGTTTTGTGCAATATTGATTAGATCAATAGTCGATGATTTGTCTTCTACAACACGGCGAATAATTCCTGCAAAGTCCTTAACGAACAGCCATTCTCGAATCGGTTTTCCAGTTCCCCAGATTTCAACTTCCGATAAATTGTATTTCACCGCCTTCACAAATTTGATAATAAGGGCGTTTAAGGCATGGGTCTTGTTCGGATTAGTGCTATCATAAGGGCCATACATGTTCGGAACGATGAGGTTAACCGACCTTACCCCATATTGATCATGAAAACACTTCGAAGCCACCCACATCATCCGCCGGGTACTCCCATAGGATAGAACCGACGGATGGATAGGACCATCCCAAAAGCCTTTTTCCTCGTAATGATCCATCACCCCCGGATAGCCACAATTCGCAATTGGATTGACTACGACTACTTCGCGCATTTGTTGGGCAATCTTATACGTGTTTAGAATGATCCGCATATTAACATCAAGGACGTCAGCGGCAAAGTCGGTTACATAATTAATGCTGCCAACCAGTGCAGCACAATTGATGATATATTCGGGTTTAAAAGCATCTAAGCATTGCCACGATTTAGTCAAATCCAACAAATCACAGCCGGAAGTTCGGCTAAAAACGCCGACTTCGAACCCAGCGTTTTCAAGCTCATTTCGAATATTTCTACCGGCAAAACCGGTGCCACCAAGAACTGCGATCCGCAATTTACTCATAGTTATCCTTAAGGTATCCCATTTTTATCGCGGCAGAAATCATTTTATCGCGTCGTCTTTGTTTTATTGGTCGCGCGGGTGTTCCATAGTAAATAGTCCACGGCTCAGTATCCTTTGTAACCAAAGAACAGGAGCCGACAACGCACCCCTCTGCTAATGTGACGCCTGGATGAACTACCACATTTGTGCCAATGCTGGAAAAAAGATTAAAAACAACAGGGGAAAAATGTATCTTATCCCGATACTCTGGAGGGCTCATCCCCACCAAGCCTTGCCCCAAAAACTCATCACTGGCACAAAGGATTCTGCTCCCGGCGCCAATTGTGTTAAAGCCCTTCAACTCTAAATGAGCTTTTGCGCCCCCAATAACAGTTACATAAGGACCGATGTGTATGTAATCTCCAGTTTCCAAATTCGTGGTACAGTAAAAGCCCGAATTTATGGCAATATGGTTACCAATTGAGACAAGTTGGGGGCGACGGATTTCTACATTTCCACTGATAAATAGATCTTCCCCGCAGGTCTTTAGTAAGCTATATGGATATTCAGTCATTTTTCCCCAGAATCAAATACATCTTCTTTCAAAAAGGATTGTACATTAGGCCCCCCGCAATTACAATCACCATCCCTCTTGAATTACCCTTATAATCTTCTCCAAATCATCGGGGGTTAAGGCTTCGTGGACAGGAATGGCAACTTGATGTTCGTTAAACCAGGCTTGACCAACCAGGTCCTTACGAAACCCACCAAAAATAGAGTTATGGTCAATTCTTAGGTGAACTACTGAAGCAGGTATTCCTCGTTCAGCCAATTTTCGGATGAAATCTTCCCGATGTTCAACAAGAACTGTATAGAACCAGAATGAGCCTTCTCGATCATTTTTGTACTTAAGTAATTGAAGACCCGGAACTTCCGCCAATTCTCGAGAATACGTTTTGGCGGCCCCCCTTCGAGACGCCAAACGCCCAGAGAAATCTTCAAGATTACCTAAACCTACTGCAGCGGCCAGGTCATTCATATGATACTTGTAACCGATTTGAGAAATATCATAAATTCGTTCGCCCAGAACCGAAGGTTGGCTGTTTGCACGATCAATTCCAAACCATCTACGCACAAATGCATTTTTAGCATCTTCGGGATTTAAGCAAGCTAGCGCTCCCCCGTCGCCCGTAGTAACATGTTTTATGGCCTGAAAAGAAAAAGCCGTGAATTGTGAAATAGCGCCGATGGGTCGCCCTTTATAAATAGCTCCTAGTGCATGGGCCGCATCTTCGATTACCGTCAAGTTATTCTTGGCAGCAATCTCATTGATTTCATCCATATCACAAGGGTACCCCCCCCAATGCACGGGCAGGATCGCTCGAGTACGTTGTGTAATCTTTTCGCGAATTGACTGCGATGAAATGTTCCCGGTAAAAGGGTCGATATCAGCAAAAACTGGGGTAGCCCCTTGCATGAGGATCACCAATCCTGTTGCCACAAAGGTCTGCGCTGTCAATATCACTTCATCACCCGGCCCAATTCCGGCAACAACCAGTGCCAAATGAAGGGCCGATGTTCCACGATTTAAGGCTACAGGATTTTGAATGCCTAACTGGAATCCCAGTTGTTTCTCAAATTCCTTAACCATCTTTCCTTCGCTAAGCCATGAAGATTTTAGAACTTGGTGAGCCAGTGCTATTGATTTTTGGGAAATGTGTGTATTAAAAAAGTCCATTCGAACCTACGTATTCACTTTGCCATTCTAATTTTGGTCGAACGACACCAGGTATTGAACGCCCCCATCCAGCCCTTACACTCCCAGATTTACCCTTATCAATTACTTGAAAACTTACGCTATCCCATTCCAATACATGGGTTTGATACATAGGGTATCGTGTACTCACTTCGGCGACAACGCTCATTCTACCTTCAGAAAATAAATTTCCTGGTACATTGCAGCGAACTCGATAGATACCAATGGGTTTAGATTTATCAATTCTTATTGGATCATCAAAATTTGCCGAGACAAATGCAACTTGTCCTAGATCGTTGATAAAACTAAAAGCCGATAATAAATGGGCATTGGGTGTCAAGCTCCAATATTCCATTTCTAGAAAAACCGGAAAACGAATATCAATTGTGTCTGAAATTCTCCCTTCAGAGACCACCTTAATCGACTTAAGACGAACAACATCATCTCCTGGCGCCAGAGGTGGGCTTTCCCATTGTCTTTCGGATGTAATCCCTAGGCCAGACTGTAAATACTGGCTGGTGACTTCGTATATTCCACCCATGGCCTTTGATTTCCCTTGATGAATTCATATTCCATGCTTACACAAGCGAGTTATCGCTTGCATATTATGGCTCACGAACAACACTGTACGCCCTCCCTTTGCCACATCTCCCATTTTTCCCAGACACTTCTTTTGGAATTCCGCATCCCCTACAGCCAACACCTCATCCACCACCAGGATCTCCGGGTCCAGGTGAGCAGCCACGGCAAAGGCCAGGCGCACGTACATGCCACTCGAGTAGCGCTTAACCGGCGTATCAATGAACTTCTCGACCTCGGCAAAGGCCACAATCTCATCGAACTTGCGGGACACCTCTTCGCGGGTCATGCCCAGGATAGCGCCGTTCAGGTAGATGTTCTCCCGCCCGGTCAGGTCGGGGTGGAAGCCGGTGCCCACCTCTAGCAGGCTGGCAATGCGCCCTTTGACCTTGATCTGTCCGCCGGTGGGCGCGGTCACCCGTGAGAGGATCTTGAGCAGCGTGCTCTTGCCAGCTCCATTGCGCCCGATAATCCCCAATACTTCGCCCTGCTCGACCTGGAAGTTGATGTCTTTGAGCGCCCACACGGTCTCGCCATCCCGGTTGCCATGGTCAGCTTCGCCAATCTTCAACAGCGGGTTGGGCTTGCCACGTTTTTTTGCCCACCAAACTTTCAGATCATTGGTGAGGGTGCCGGTGCCGATCTGGCCCAGGCGGTAGGCTTTGCTTAGATTTTCAACAGAGATCACAACATTCGACATAGCTACACCGTATCCATAAAGGTGGCTTCCACGCGGTTGAAGATCACCGCTCCAATGGCCACCACCACCACCATAAATCCGAAGCTGTACAGTAGACCACCCGGGTTAAATCGACCCTGCGCCGAGGAAAGCATAGCGGAAGGCCTCGATGATCGGCGTCATTGGGTTGGCAGCAACCAATATTTGAAAACGACTTGGTACGGACGAAGCTGGATAGATGACGGGAGAAATGTACATTAACAGGCTCACCCCAAACGTTACCAGGAAACGCAGGTCGCGGTACTTGGTGGTCAGCGAGGAGACGATGATGCCAAAGCCCAGGCCCAGGCCGGCCATCATCAGCACCAGCAGCGGGCTCAGGGCGATCCACCAATTGGGATGGATGGACGAGCCGGTCAAGGCGAAGTAGCCCATGAAAGCCAGGAAGAAGGCGAACTGGATGGCGAAGGTGATCAGGCTGGAAATGAGGATCGAGACCGGCACCGCCAGGCGCGGAAAATAGACCTTGCCGAAGAGCTGGCTGTTATTGACGAAGGTCTGCGAGGTCTTGGTCAGGCAGTCCGAGAAGTAGGTCCAGATGACCGTGCCGGACATGTAGAAGAGGAATTGCGGCAGGCCGTCGGTGGGCAGTTTGGCAATGTTGCCAAAGATGACCGTGAAGGTGATGGTCGTCAACAACGGTTGAATCAGGTACCACAGCGGGCCCAGGATGGTCTGCTTGTAGACCGAGACGAAATCGCGACGCACGAAGAGCATCACCAGGTCGTAGTACTTCCACAGCTCGCCCAAACGTAAATCCAGCAGGTTGCGCTGCGGCCGAATGACCATGTCCCAGTGCTCGGACTCAATGGATGGATAAGATTGCATAGAAGGGATAGTTTGCTGCTCTGCCATAATAATAAGATTCTTCAGTCCGTGACGACCTGGCTGGCCCAGTTGCGCTCGGCCAGATACCACTGCACCATCCGGGACATGCCTTCCGCGAGGCCCACCTGCGGCTCCCAGCCCAGCAACGCGCGCGCCTTGCTCACGTCCGCCTGGTTGGCCAGCATGTCAGCCTTGTGCGCGGGTTGGCGTTCGACCAGCGCTTTCGCGCCCAGCAGCCCTTCCAGACGGGCGAGCATCTCATTGATCGTGATGGTCTCGTGCCCGCCCAGGTTGATGATCTCGTAGCCCACCGGCTTGAGACCCAGGAGCGTGCCGCGCGCGATGTCATCCACGTAGGTGAAGCCGCGTGACTGGTTCCCATCGCCGTTGAGGTGGACGGTGCGTCCCTCTTTGATCCACTGGGTGAAGCGGAACATGACCATGTCCGGGCGCCCGGCCGGGCCATACACGGTGAAATAGCGGAAGACGGTCACGTCGATGCCGTTCAAGAAGTGATAGGCGTGGCACATGGCCTCGGCGCCCTTCTTGCTAGCCGCGTAGGGCTGCAAGGGGCGCTCCGAGGAGGCCGTCTCGGGGGTGGGCAAGGGCGCGTCGTTCCCATAAAGGCTGGAGGTGGAAGCCAGGACGAACTTGGGGATGCCGTGCTGGCGGCACAGCTCCAGCAGGTTAAGCGTGCCGGTCATATTGGTATCCACGAACGCCCACGGGTTTTCGACCGAGGCGCGCACCCCGGCGCGCGCGGCCAGGTTGATGACTGCGTCGAAAGGCCCACTCTCCTGGGCGATGCCCTCCAACGCGGGCCGGTCGCAGATGTCCACCGGGTGAAAACAAAAGCCCGGCTGTGGTTGAAGGCGGCCCTGACGGTAATGCTTCAAGCGCACATCGTAGGCGTCGCATAGGTTATCGACGCCGGTGACGGTATGCCCCTCCGCCAAGAGCAATTCGCTCACTTTGGAACCAATGAAACCGGCCGCGCCGGTGACCAGGTAATTCCCCATTACAGCCTCACCACCTTCGAGCTACGGCGCCCGCGCTCGCCGAGCGCATTGCGCGTATCGACGATCAAATCGGCGGACTCCAGGATAGCGGCGTAGTCGTAGCACTTGTGGTTGGTGACGATCACCACGGCGTCGGCCTGTTTGACCTCTTCCATCAGATCGGGGACGGAGGCCATCCCCCAGCCGTCGTGCTGGAAATGCGCCACGTACGGGTCGTGATACCTCACGTCCGCGCCTTTCTGCTTCAGGAGATGGATCACGTCCAACGCCGGGCTCTCGCGCAGGTCGTCGATGTCCGGCTTGTAGGCCACGCCCAGCACCAGCACCTGGCTACCCTTGACCGCCTTGCCGTGCTCGTTGAGCGCATCCTGCACCTTGCCCACCGCGAAGCGCGGCATGTTGGTGTTGATCTCGCTGGCCAGCTCGATGAAGCGCGCGTTGTAGTTGAGCGACTTGAGCTTCCAGGACAGGTACAGCGGATCGATGGGGATGCAGTGCCCGCCCAGTCCCGGGCCGGGGGTGAACTTCATAAAGCCGAAGGGCTTGGTGGCGGCGGCCTCGATCACCTCCCACACGTCCACACCCAGCCGGTCGCACATAATGGCCAGCTCGTTGACCAGCCCAATATTGATCATGCGGAAGGTATTCTCCAGCAGCTTGGCCATCTCAGCCACTTCGGTGGAGGTAACCCGCACCACCGTATCCAGCGCTTGCTGGTACCAGGCGGCCGCCACGTCGGAGCAGTCCTCGGTGATGCCGCCCACCACTTTGGGAGTATTCTTGGTGGTCCAATCGGTGCGGCCGGGGTCCACGCGCTCGGGAGAGAAGGCAATAAAGAGATCCTCGCCGGCCTTCAAGCCGCTCTGCCCGGTCAGGCGCGGCAGGACCATCTCACGGGTGGTGCCGGGATAGGTGCTGGATTCGAGCACCACCACCATGCCGGAATGCACGTAAGGGGCCAATCCCTCGGTGGCAGAGACGATGAAGGACAGGTCCGGGTCGCCGGTCTTGCGCAAGGGGGTGGGCACGCAGATCGAGACGGCGTCGGCCTTCAGGCAGGCCGAGAAATCGGTGGTGGCGGAGAGACGGCCTTCGCCGACCAGCCTGGCCACCGTCGCGGACGGCACGTCCATAATGTAGCTTTCGCCCTGGTTGATCCTCTCCACTTTCTCCTGCACCGGGTCCACACCGATGACCTTGAAGCCCGCCTCGCTAAATACGACTGCCAGGGGCAAGCCTACATATCCCAACCCCAATACCGCTACAGTGGCTTTCTTGTTGCTTAGTTTTTCGATGAGTTCTGCTTTGAGTGTCATAAGATTGTCGTAGTTTTTTAAGAAATTGGAGTTTCGCCTTTTCCGAACTGGGCAGAAAATTCACCACAGAGCCACGGAGTCCACAGAGTTTATCGTAGATTCGCAGAGATTTTTGCCGATTTTTCGTTCAATTTCTTTGTGAACTTTGTGCCTTTGTGGTGAAAATGCCACCTCAACCCAAATTGGCGAAAGCCCAGTAAGAAAGTAGCCCTGTGAAGGTCAGCGCCCCACGCCCACGTACTCATACCCCAGCCGCACCAGCTCTTCGCCGGGCAAGAAATTCCTTCCGTCCAGGATCAAGGCATTCAGCAGTTGACCCTTGATCTTTTCCCAGGGCAGCTCGCGGTACTCGGCCCATTCCGCCACCAGCACCACCGCATCCGCATCCTTGAGGGTCTCCAGCACGTCGTCGGTATAGTGCACCCCCAGGTCCGGGTAAAGCCGGCGCGCGTTGCCCAGCGCCACGGGATCGTGGGCGTTCACCCGCGCCCCGCGCTGGAGCAAATATCTGGCGATATCCAGGGAGGGGGCGTCCCGCAGGTCATCGGTGTTGGCCTTGAAGGCGAAGCCCAGGAAAGCCACCGTGCGCCCCTTGAGGA
Source organism: uncultured Chloroflexia bacterium (assembly GCA_963702935.1). Classification (GTDB taxonomy): domain Bacteria; phylum Chloroflexota; class Anaerolineae; order Anaerolineales; family Anaerolineaceae; genus DAOTWA01. The sequence goes on along the minus strand of OY969772.1, from coordinate 2,401,892 downwards.
TCTTCAAGCGAGCCTGCAATTCCTCGACCACCCACTTGCGCTGGCGGTAATTCACGTCGCGGGCGGCCTGCACGATGGGCATCTCCAGCCCGTATTCTTTGGCCGTGGAGACCAGCGCGGCGGTGTCCTTGCCGAAGCAGCTCCCGCCCCAGCCGATGCCGGCCTGCAGGAAGCGCGGCCCGATGCGCGTGTCCAGCCCGATGCCGCGCGCGATCTGGGTGATGTCCGCGCCCACCTTGCTGGCCAGGTGCGCGATCTCGTTGGTGTAGCTGATCTTGAGCGCCAGGAAAGCGTTGGCCGCGTACTTGATCAGCTCCGCAGAAGCCAGGTCGCTGGTCACCAAAGGAACGACGGCCATGCGCTCCGGGCGCGGCAGGAAAGCCGGCGCCGGGAAGTCCTGGTTGAGCAGCGGCCGGTACAGGTTGGCCAGCACGTCGATGGCGCGCGGGTCCTCCGAGCCGATCACCACCCGGTCCGGGTAGAGCGTATCCAGAATGGCCGAGCCCTGGCGCAGGAACTCCGGGTTAGAAGCCACCGCGTAATTGCCGTCCGGCCTGGTTCCGTGGCTACGCTCGTAGGCCTCGCGCAGCAAAGCGCCCACCCAATTCCCCGAGCCGATCGGCACGGTGGATTTGTTGACGATCACGGTGAAGTGACGGTTCAGACGCTCGCCCACCGCCTCGGCGGCCTCCTTGACGTAGCGCAAATCGGCGCTGCCGTCCGGCAAGGAAGGCGTGCCCACGCAAATGAAGACCACGTCGCAGTCGGCCAGCTCCGCGTCGTCATAGCTCAAGACGAACTTGAGGTTATGCCGTGCCAGCGCCATCAGCTCGGGCAAGCCCGGCTCGTAGATCGGCGTTTCGCCCTTCTGCAATTTTTCGATCTTGTGGGGGTCGACGTCCAGGCAGACCACCTGGTGCCCCAGGTAAGCCAGCGCCACCCCGGTGGTCAAGCCTACGTATCCTGTTCCTGCAACCAGAACCTTCATTGATTTAGAATTCCCATCCGTAAAATTTTTCTAGCAGTTTGTTGGAGAGCCTGATTGAAGTTTTCTGTCCGGGCGCGCTCCGCCCTTTCGACATGCACTTGCACGCCGAACCTCATCGCATTCCTTGACGCGCCCCGCCGCCGGAAGCCTTCCCCGGCCTCCGTCGGCAGGCGGTTTGTCGCCCGCTTTACTGGCCGCTTTGCAGCTTCAAAAAGTCCAGGCTGCGCTGCAAAACCATAAAACGCAGGCGTCCCTTCTCAACCACCAGGCGCACCTCGCCGAAATCGCCCACCTGGGTCAGTGCGCAATCGATCAACGCCACCTGGGCTGGTTGCAAGAAATGCAGCACATCGGCGTCGCCGCTCATCTCATCCGTGGGAGGAAACGTGATCTTTTCCATGAGTTGGGCCGTTAAACGATATCACCCTTGCGGGATTTTTCACCTCGGCAAGGGGAAGGGTGCGATGAAGTTGAACTACAGGTACGCGTAATATCCATGATCCAACCAGGCCGGAAATGTCGCCTCGAATGGTGAGGGCTTTCCGTTGCCTTGACGTTTTATTTAATTGATCTACAAAAAGCTAAGCGTGGGGGGTGATGGAAGCTCGGTGGTACGCCCAATTCGTGTCCCCCGGGGACCGCAATAACCCATAACTGTACCCCCACATTATACACGAATCGGCAGTCTGAACAAGCCCTTTAACGCCGACCTTACATATTTGAAAGGCGGGCAGGAAGCAGGAACGAAGAGCCCACTCTTGTGAGTGGGTTCGACCATCGATATCGCATTTATGCGAGTCCTATTGCCAACTACTTTTTTATTTTGCATCAGCCTCACCTTATTTCAGCTTTTCACGAACCTCCATCAATATTTTCCCGAGCACATTCTGCCCGGTGCGATCCTGCCCGATGCCCCAAAAGTAGTCCACCGGAGAATTCTCTATGATCTCAGCATCGCCAATTGCCAATAGAAGCTCCAACAAATCGGGGTTCTGGCTAAATTTGGCAAGCACAGCTTCCCGCATTACGTCCACCTTTACACCCTCCCAATCTTTCCGGAGGGGAACATCGGGCCGCCGGCTCATTTCGAAGGCCTCGCGCGGCGAAGCCAACCGCCTGCAGAATTCCTCGAATTCCGTCCCGGCCATTTTCTGCGCCTGGTAATAATGCTCAACACTTGGCCAGATTTTTCCTTTCAGGCATAACGCAGACGGGTACCAATTACTTAGATAGCCATTTGGCCCATGAGGGCCGTAAAATTGTATCTGCTTGGACGTTCCGGCCCGCAAAGGATGGATCGCCAGGTCGGTAATCCCATAAATGTTCCCATCGGGAGCATAGTAATTCACCCAATTTTAAATCGCGGCTCTGTAAATTTGGCCTTCTATCTTACAACCTTGGGCTTCGAGCTCACTGACAGCTTCATCCACGTCATCGACCAAAAAGTCGACTTTCGGGCCGGTAAGCGCATCCATTTCTGGCGCCACATTGGGGCCAATCACTTCAAAAAGGTCGCCGTTGGGAAACTCAAAGACGGTTACGTCCGGATTCGATTCGCGTACCTTTAGATTGAGCACATCCCGAAAAAATGCGACCGTCTCGTCATATTTCGGCGTTTTTGTCCCTGCCCACGCAATGCCTTTAATCTTCATCGCCGTCCTCCTTATGCAACGGTACTGCTAAATCGGCCGAATGCCTCTCTAGAAAGTCCAACACTTCCGCCTCCGTGTGCAATGCAGTCTGCCCGCCAATTTGCAAGGTGGATAATGCGGCAGCGGCGCTGGCAAAGTTAAGCGAGAATTCCAAATCTCGGCCTTGTAGATAACAAAACACGAACGCCCCTGAAAAAACGTCGCCGGCTCCGGTCGTATCTCTTGCCTTTACCTTAAAGGCCCTGGTTGCGGCCACTTTTGAGCCGTCAACACCCACCGCTCCGTGACTTCCAGCCGTTACGACGGCGATTGAAGGCCCCATTTTCTGAATTTCTTCGGCCACTTCGCGTGTGTTCCTTCCAGGAAACAACCTCTCAGCGCCCTGCCGATTCACGAATACGACGTCAGCTTGCACGATGGCAGGCTTGCATGCCTCCAGGCCCTGATAAGCTGCATCCAGGTCGATAGAAACAGATAACCCCAGCTCTTTAGCCAGGCATATCGCGTCGCTCATCCGCGCCGGATCGATGCAGATAAAATGGGCATGCCGTCCGGAAGCCAGATATTCTCGCCGCTCCTCGATCATCTTAAAAGTGGGATAAATCAGGTCTGTTCGCACTACGAGAAGCGCTTTTTCGCCGGATTCATCCAGCATCATCACACAATAATAAGTCTGGCCACCGCGCACGACGGCAATACCGTCAACGTCCACTCCCTTGCTTCTCAGCCCCTCCAGCGCGATTCTCCCCAAACGGTCATCCCCCATTGACGCGAGGATGCCCGTGTGGATGCCTAAAATACTCAGCGCGGCAGCGGTATTCCCACCCTTGCCCCCCGGACACTCATAGCGCTCGTCTACGAGCACGCCCTCATCCCAGGCGGGTAAATGAGGAACGATGTAAAATTGGTCCGTATCGATATCCCCAACGACGATAACCTCTGGCATTATTCGCCCTTTCTCTACAGAATCACCCGTTCTTGAGAGTCGGCGTCGAAAAGATGGACTTTGCCGGGTTGAAAACCAAGGCCAATATTTGCGCCTTCCGATAATTCGAGATTGCTCTGTTGGGGATTGCGGACGACGATGGTTTTCTCCCCTATGCTGACGTGCAGATAATAATCCGCGCCCAGGTTTTCAATAAAGGTGATCTTCCCTGCGAACATCGAAGCGCGCGTTACAGCCCGGTCCAAGATAAAGCCTTCCGGGCGAACACCGATCGTGTAGTGGCCCTCAGGGATGCTCTTGTCGCGCAGCTCTTTGCACAAGTATCCGCCGATCTCCTCAACCGGCATCGAGTGGTCAAATTCTTCAAAATGGAAGCCCCGCTTGTCCACCCGCGCGTTGAAAAGGTTGATCTGGGGGGATCCGATGAAAGAAGCCACGAAAATATTATTGGGCCGCTCGTAAATGTCTGTTGGAGTAGCGGATTGTTGGATAATGCCGTCCCGCATGAGGATGATGCGATCGCCCATCGTCATGGCTTCGGTTTGGTCGTGGGTCACCAGGATGGCCGTAACCCCCAGTTGGCGCTGGATCTGGGCGATTTCAACCCGCATCACGGCCCGGAGCTTGGCGTCTAAATTGGATAGCGGCTCATCGAGCAGCAGCAACGAAGGCTTTATCACCAAAGCGCGCGCCAGGGCCACGCGCTGTTGCTGTCCGCCGGACAAATTCTTGATAGACCGGTTCCCCAGCCCTTCCAGGCGTACCAGCCCTAAAATATTCTCGACCCGTTGCCGGATCTCATCTTTAGAGACTCCGCGCATACGCAAGCCAAAGGCAATATTTTGGAACACGGTCATATTCGGGAACAGAGCATAATTTTGGAATACCATGCCAATGTCCCGTTGATAGGTGGGAAGGGTGGTGATATCCTTGCTTTTCAAAACCACCGAACCCGAATTATGGGGAAGTAAACCGGCAATAATTTTTAGAAGGGTCGTCTTCCCACACCCCGAAGGCCCCAAGAGAACGAGGAACTCTTTATCCCTGACCGCGATGTCGATCCCCTTAAGGATTTTCAGGTCACCGTAAGACTTGCTGATATCCTTGATTTCCAAAGCAAAATTCTGGTCATTGCTCATTTGCATTCCCTCATAAGCGTACGAAGATGTTGCGGCGTCGAACATCACCCTGCTATTCCCAGGGATGGATGCCAGAAACGTTTATTGAATTTCTTCTTCAAGGCGTCCATCCGGTGTAGAATCGCGATCCCTTTCAGGCCAATTTCTATGGCTGCCTGATGCCCTTTGCCGGACTGAAAAGGCTCTCGCCCTACCACATTGTCCCCTATCGATACGATAGAACCGCCCCTACGATTGAACAGTTGTGGCAAGAATATCGATGCCGCAAACTCTCGGTCGGCGCAAAGCACCCCCGCCCGGTTATAGTAATCGATAATTTCCAGATGCTCTGGCTGAATATAACCGTCAACCGCCGGTTTCCCCCAGCCGCAGTATTCGCTGTCGCCCGATCAGAATCACGCCTATATGATAAGGGTGCCCATATTCTTCGGCGGCTTGCGCCAGAGCAGTGACGACCTCGTAATGGGCCACCGCCGGGTACTGGGGGCACATATACGCCCGCGACATGCCCTCGTCGCGAACCGCGCCACTTGCGATGACCACCTCTCCTGGATGAACGTCCTCATTCCACGACCCCGCCCCCCCTATGCGGAGGAATGCGCTAACGTTGCCATAGCGCATAAACTCGTTCAATACAAGCTCGGCCTCCGGAGAGCCACTGCCACTGCTCACCACGCTGATGTGGGATCCATCGTAATAACCGGAGTAAGTCACGAACATGCCGCTTCGGCCAATCATTTGGCTATTTTCCATCAACTGAGCAATTTGCATTGCCGGATCTTCACCATAATCGCAAAGGGGGTCCCGTACGGTTAGAATGACGTAATCCCCCAATAAATCCGGATCAACCCGGGTAAGCCCCGGTCTGCCGCCAGCATCAAAATTGGGCAGGTAATCCAAATGCTCATAATTGTCCAGGAGCTTCTTGACTGATTTCTTCATAGATCCTCCAAGATTCTAAATAAACCGAGACCACCGAATTGTCTTTTCACCGATTAATGCGAGGATCACCACGAATATTACGATGACTGCGCTCACTGCCACGGCTAACGGATCCAGGCCTTCCGTTCGGATTTCGCTATACATGCGTACCGGGAAAGTGATGTAACGCGCGCCGGCGACGAAGGAGGAAACCACTACGTCTGTAAAGGACACCATAAAACCAAAGACTGCTCCTACGATAATCCCTGGCAGGATGATGGGTGTAGTCACCTCAAAAAAGGTCCGCACCGGAGAAGCCCCAGGCTCATCGCGGCATTTTCAAGATCTGCCTCGACGTACTTAAGGCTGGTTAATACCATGCGGATTACATAAGGGAGAATAATCACCGTGTGAGCCAGCACAATCCCATAAAAAGTGCCCAAAACACTCTGCCCACCAATTCTTAAAAACGAGAATAACTGTACCAAACCAATTGCCCAAATAATCTGCGGGAGCAAGAGAGGGGACAAAAACGCACTTTGCATAAAAGTGTTTCCAGGGAATTTGTAGCGATCGAGCGCAAATGCAGCCGGTGTGCCCGCCAATAACCCCAACCCGGCAGCCGTCAGAGCCACGCGACCACTTATCGCCAGGGATTGTTGATATTCCACGCTCTGAAGAAAGCGGAGATACCATTCCAGGGTAAATCCTGTGGGCGGGAACTCGAAGAAACGGCTGGCATTAAAGCTGCTAATTACCAGAACGATGATGGGGGCAAGAGTAAAGAGCAGGATTACGAGTGACAATCCGACCAACAATATTCGATTTATTTTGTCGCTCACAATGAAGCTCCCTTGAGAATGGATTTTTGAATCGCCAGGGTGACCCAACGGCCGATTAGAGCGAAGACGCCTATCATGAGGATGAAAAAGAGGGCAAAAGCGGAAGCGAATGGCCAATTTCCCACCGCAACAGCCTGCTGGTAGGCCAGGGTGCCGAATACCTGATATTTATTCTGCCCAAGAATCGAAGGCGTAACGAACATGGTCAGGTTGGCCATCAAAACGAGCAAGGTGCCGGCCACGGCCCCGGGTAAGCTCAACGGGAAGACCACCTGAAGAAAAGTTCGCATTGGATTTGCCCCAAGCGATTTGGCTGCATCCTCAAGGGAAACATCAATGGCGCCCAGCGAAGTCACCAGGGGCAATACCATGAGAGGGATGAAGGATTGGACGAGTTCAATCGTAATCCCCAATTCCGAGCCGAGGAATTGGATCGGTTTATCGGTCAAGCCGATCGCCGTCAATATCCCATTGATCATGCCATAACGCATCATCATGGTCATCCAGCCCATCGTCTGGATCATGGTGCCGCCTATCATGGGTAAGAAAACCAATGATAACAAAAAGCCTTTCTTCCCAACGGGAAGGCGTGAGATGAACCTGGCTAATGGATATGCCAAAATAAGCGTAATCCCAGTGGAAATCAGGCTGAGTTTTACCGTCCTTCCATAAATTTCAAAGTAGTAAGGATCGGCAAATAACTTGGCAAAGTTCTCCAACGTAAGAATCCGTTCAACGACAAAAGAGGATTTATAAGTCCAGAAACTCTGAAGCACTAAAAGGATAAAAGGGGCTAGAAATACCACACAAATAATCAGTGTGGCGGGTAACATTAAAAGAATTCAACGACCCTATTGCTTTCGGCCTCATCGTCCAACCTCCTAAAGCGATCATTGGATTAGCTCCGATTCCTCGGAGCTAATCCAATTTCTTTAACTCACTTGCTTACTGTCCAATGATCTCACGATTCCAGCGTTCTGTCAGTGTATCGCGGTTATCCAACATATAGGTGCTCAGGTGTATCAGCGAATTGACCTTGTCTTGGCCGTAAACTACACGCTCGGCAACTTTGGGATCGAGCTGGACCTTCGAATTCGTCGGCCCAAAGAAGATCTGATCGGCAAATGCCGTCTGGACTTTCGGGCTTAAGGAGAGCTGGGTCCAGGCCAAAGCCATGTCACGATTCTTGGTGCCCTTGACAATGGTCAGGGTGTCCATCATCTGCACCGCGCCGGGGGTCTTCGGCCAACTGAAGGCCACGTTCATCCCCTTATCGATATAAGTCCAGGCATAACCGCTGATCACGGGAGCCGCCACAACGTCGCCCTTATCCATCATCATGAACAGCTCGTCAAGATTGGTGTACACCAGCGGGATGGGCTTGAGCTCGGCTAATTTGCTGAAGCAGGCATCCGGGTTATTCTCATCCCCGCCGTTCAGATAACCAGCAATGGCAACGAAGCCTTCACCATCCGCGCCGGGGAAATTAGCGAGTGCAATTTTCCCCTTGTATTCCGGCTTCCACAAATCGGGCCAATCGGGTGGGGTCGAGAAGACTTTGGGGTTATAGGCAATCCCCAGCGCCATAAAGCTCATTCCATAGCCGACATTTTGCGCCGCAGGATAGAGGTCGTTATAGGCCGGTACTTCGCTCGATGGAGCTTCCAATACGCCATCTTCCACGCCTTGTGCCGCTTCATACATATTCAAATAGGCAATGTCCATGGTCGGATTGCCTTTTTCAGCATAGATCTTCGCCGTCCGATCTCCGGTGCCGCCGAGGAGAAGCTCTACCTTCCCATTGTGTTTCTCGATTTCAGGAATCACCAGGTCACGGTAGATCTGTTCGATGACACCTCCCCATACGCCCACGACCAAAGTTTGGCCGCCGAAATCCTTGCCCTCCAAGAAAGCGCAAGTCTGCTCATCGAAGTCACAAGACGATGTATTTGAAGCCGCGGGCTGAGTTGGTTCTGCAACCTGGGGCTGGGTCGGCTCTACGGCCGGGGGTTGAGTAGCCTCAACAGCAGCAGTTGGCTGGCTGGGCGCTGCTGTAGGAGTAGCAGCCGGGGCGCATGCGCCTAAAAGCGAAACGAGCACTAACAAGACAATACTAACCTTCCAGAACGATTTATTACTCATTGAGTATCTCCTCCAGATTCTGATGGTTGAATACAAGAAAGCTGAGCCCGAAATGCTGCTATGTCTTATCGGTTCATCCTCCTTTCTGCTTCTACAGGAAAATAGAGCATCGTTTCCCTCCAATTTGCTAAACACCGGAGCCAGATTTCAAACCAGCTTAAATTTCTCCGGGGTTGGGTGCCGTTTAACCATCCTGGCTGCAATGGCGTTGTGGCGCTCGATAAGATCTTCCAAATCGATCGTGATCAACTTGCCATCCCGAACGATCAACTGCCCATTGATCACGGAAAGATCTACGTGATCGATCGTGCACAGGAGCAAAGCCGCCAGCGGATCATGAACGGCGCCTCCGGCCATGCCCAGGGTCTTCAAACTCACACCAACAAAATCGGCCGCTTTGCCAGGGGATAATACGCCAATATCATTCCTGCCCAACACCGCAGCGCCGCCCCGCGTGGCCAGCTCGAGAGCCTCATAAACTGTAAGCGCCGATGCACCCCCTAGCACCCGTTGCAGCAGCAAAGCCATGCGCGCTTCGGTAAAAATGTGGCTGGAGTCATTACTGGCCGAGCCGTCTACGCCCAGGCCCACTTTAACTCCCGCATCGATCATCTTGCGCACGCGGGCAATTCCAGACCCCAAGCGCATATTCGATGAAGGGCAATGAGCCACCCCCGTGCCGGTCTCGGCCATCATCTTGATTTCAGCATCGTTTACATAGACAGAATGAGCCCACCAGACATCCGCACCGACCCAGCCAACTTCTTGCATGTAAGCAGCAGGGCGCTTTCCAAAACGCTGTAAACAAAAGGTCTCCTCGTCACGCGTTTCGGCCACGTGGGTGTGCAGAGTCACGTTCTTGTAAGAACGCGCCAACTTTGCCGACTGGCGTAAAAGCTCATCGGTTACGGAGAAAGGCGAACAGGGGGCCAGGCCAACGCGCAGCATCGCATAATCTTGCGGATCATGGTATTTCTCGATCACCTGTTGGCAATCCGCCAGGATTTCGTCTTCCTCTTGTACAACGTGATCGGGGGGAAGGCCGCCTTTGCTGCGGCCTAAAGACATCGAGCCACGCGTGACCGTAAAACGCATTCCCATCTCCCGTGCAGCGCGCACCTGGGCCTCCAGCGTGGCGCCGTTTGGATAGAGATACAAATGGTCAGAGCTGGTGGTGCAGCCTGAAAGGATAAGCTCGGCCATGGCAGTCAGCGTGGAAACATAGACCGCCTCATCATCCAATTCCCCCCAAATCGGATACAGACGGACAAGCCAATCGAACAGTTCTTCATCCTGTGCCCCGGGCACAGCGCGGGTAAGCGTCTGATAAAAGTGGTGGTGAGTATTCACCAGCCCGGGCAGTACGGCCAAACCTTTGGCGTCAATGACCGTATCCGCTTGGGCAGGAAGCTCTTCAGTCTTTCCTACTTGCTGAATGATATTATCCTTGACATAAAGCCCCCCGCCGTAGATCAACCGGCGAGCATCATCCATGCTGATAACAACCTCTGCGTTCTTTACAAGCAAAGTTCCCATAGCAGCCTCCCTGGTTTGAAGGTTGTGTTCGATTGGTAGTCCTGGATTGGCGTGTTTGTATTGCTAGTAGGTCGCTGGCGTGTTTATGATCAATACCTCCGCCGTAATGTCGCCAATGTTCTCCCATTTATGGGAGACATCTGATTGATAGTAGATTACATCGCCTTCATTGAGATCAAAGGATTCCCGATCATTCAAGATCATACGTACCGAGCCCCGGGAAACATACGAGAATTCTTCACCCTGATGGCTGCTCGGGTGGCCGGTATTGCCATGCGGCTCAATGTGAATCACGGCAACCTCGAGATTTCCCCTGGATTTAATCAAAAGAGATTCAATGGCATTGTTGCCAAGGCCATACCAGCGTCGTTCCATCTTGCGGACAAGGCTTACCTCAGGATTGGCGGCATCCAGGAAGTAGCTCGCCATGGTAGTGCCCAAAGCTTTGCTAATCGCCTCCAGGATGCTTATGTTAATATTCACCTTTCCGTTCTCAATCTGACTCAAATAAGAGACCGAAAGGCCGGCCATCTCGGCAACCTCCAGCAAAGTTAACCCCTTATGCTTTCTATCCTCGCGTATCCGTCCACCGATCAACGCTATATTGTCTGTTATTTGTTCGGCCATGTCCTTACCATCTTCCATAATAATATCTGGGGTTCTCAACCAGTAAATTATATTACAGGGGCGTCTATGCGTGCTCGTGGAGTAATCGCCCACTGAGATCGCGCAGCATCTCACAGATCCGATTGACGGCATAATTGTACAAAGCTTCACCGGATTGAGCGGAGGCGTGAGAAGGATCTCCTATGATGCCATTCTCTCCAAAATCCTGTGAAGACCAACCCCACGGATCGGTCCCCAGGAGATTGTTTGCGGCGTTGCCGGAAGGGATTTTCCCGACCAGCCCAGGGTGCAGGAAAAGCATAACGGAAGTCTCCAGAGAAGCCGCGTGGACTTCAGAGTCATTCAACTTCGGGAAAGCTTGCTTCAAGAGTGCATCGAAGCCATTTCCCGTCCAAAGGTCAACGCAATAGATCTTCACGCCGTACTTATACCGGAGGTCGAAGCTGGCCGCCTGTAAAAGAGCCGAATTGCCTCCATGGCCGTTTAGGAAAACGAACGTTGTGAATTGATGTTTCGCCAGGCTGGCAACCATGTCATCGGCAACCGCCAGAAGGGTGGTCGCTTGCATCGAAACTGTGCCTGGGAATCCCAGATGTTCGGGACTCTTGCCAAAGCTCATCTGCGGAAGGACAAATCCAGAGAAATCCTCGCCCAATCTTTCCCGAACGCCCTCGACGATGTCGTTAAGGATAATCGCATCCGTCCCCAGGGGGAGATGGGGGCCGTGCTGTTCGAGTGAAGCGACCGGCCATAGCACAATCTGATTCCCCCGGTCCAATTGGGCAATCTTGTCTGTGGATAGCTCACCCAGAGCAAGCATCTTGGTTCCCATTTTTCCTCCAGCAAACAGCCCCAACCTCAAAATAATTCCAGCCGCACATATTCAGCCCAAGGACGGATACGAGAAACTCACCTCAAATAACCGGGGAAATAGGGCCCAAACAGATATTCATTGATGTTATCCATGAAATACGGAGCTCCATCGATAAGAATTCTGTGCTGGGTTGGCCGCCCATCTCGTCCTTTCAACGAGACTACTTGCCCATCCACCATCACCATAGACACACCAAAAGTATCATCCAGCCGCATAGCCTCAAGCGCATCCTTTCCAACCGCATCATGCGAAGAATCAATTGCCAGGATATCGGCTTCACGGCCCACCTCTAGCTTGCCCGTGTTCAACCCGAACAAGTCGGCCGTATTACCGGTGCCCATTGCGATGGCTTGCGCCGGAGGAATATCATCGAATGCCGCCATGCGCATGGCCATGCGTTGAATTCCGTTGGGCAACGCTCCCTGGCCGGTGGGTGTATCCGAGCCGAAGACGACCTTGTCTAACTCATCGCGCTCAGCCATGGTACGAACGATACGATCGGCCATTTTTTGGTTGCCAACTGCGACAAACTCAACGTACGATTTCGGGTCACGCTCATCGATGATGCGTTGGATGTCTTTCCAGGGCGCTGCCGTCGAACCGCCGTTGAGATGGGCGTATTTATCCGGGCTATGCGCCAGGGCGATGTCAGCAAAAACTGGCGCCGAACCAGGGATTGAGGCAGGACCGATGTGCGTGGAAATCTTGAAGCCATATTTACGAGCCCATGCGATCATCGGGACAGCCTCTTCGGCCAAATAAACGCCCCCGCCGCCGATTTCCGCCACGAGCCACACCCCTGCATCGGCCATTTCTTTAAAATCCGCTTCTGTAAGGCCGTGCACCAGGACCAACGCCCCGCCGTGAAACTTCAAAAAACCGCCCGGGCGAAAATTATCAAAGATTCTTTTGGCCGCGATAGCAGTGGCCTTCGCGCCAATTGGATCATCAAAGAAACGTGGATAGCCAGGCCCCTGCTCCCCTTCAGACAAGATCGTGGTTATCCCATACCAGAGATAGCATTCCATCCAATTCACGGTCTGCGTCATAGGGGCATAATCATCGACCGTATTATGAACGTGAGGATCGATAAAACCCGGGCATACGACTTGCCCTTGAACGTCGATTTCGTGATCGGCGCCGCTCAGGTCGAGATCTTTCTCATAACCGATTTGCTCGATAATCCCATTATTTACTACCAGAGTGTCAGCGTCGAGCAATCCCCGATGAAAATCGCCCGAAACCATTTTGCCAACATTTTTTATAATGACTTTCCCTTTATAGCTCCGATCTATCATAAATACCCTCCCAAAATCGCTTCGAAGATATCAAAGTTTATTTTACCAATATCAAAACTATAAGGGGCAAGGCTTCAGATTACAAGTGACAAATGTCACATAATTTTTCTATTATCGAAACTTTCTCCATAAATTTTCATATTTCAAAAATTCTCGTGGCCCACGAACAAAAAGACCCACTCCTGAGAGCGGGCCTGGACCAATGTCTGTGGGGAGAGATTGCTTCTCGACCCCCTATATCTAGGTGATCCACCAGGGACTCGAACCCTGAACCCACTGATTAAGAGTTAGTTGCTCTACCAATTGAGCTAGTGGACCGTCGTTTACTTTGCGTCCGTGAAGGCCGTCAAAGCGAAAAAATTTTACCACAAATCACCCGTTAAGCAAGGTGCTCATTCTCCTGGTTGCGCCGCTTTTACCCCCTTGAAATTTCCGATTTTCCCGGATATACTCTATCTATTGGTAGGGACGTACCAACCACTTCATTTGGCTGCTCATGAAACCCATAGACAAGCGCTCGATCATCCCGCTTTATTACCAGCTCGCCGAGCTCCTGCGCGAGCAAATCCGCTCCGGCGATTTAGGCGGCGGAGATCAAATTCCTTCCGAACGCGAATTGATGCAGACGCACGGCTTGAGCCGCAATACCGTGCGGCAGGCCCTGGGCATCCTGGAGAATGAAGGGCTGATCGTGCGTGACCACGGCCACGGCACCTACGTGTCGAATCTGTCCAACAACTTCCAGTACATGCTGGATACTTTCCTCGAAAACCACGACCTTTTGCGGCGCGCCGGCTACACGCCTTCCATGCGGCAAATCTCCACCCAGAAGGGGAGTCCCCCCGAGATCGTGCGCAGCGCGCTCCAGCTCCAAGAAGGAGAGGAAGTTTTTTGCCATACCATGGTCTTCCTCGCGGATGGCCGCCCGGCCATGTACACCCAGGACTTCTTGCCTTACAAGCTGACCGGCGAGAATAACCCGCCGGTGGGTGGGGAGGGCTTCTGGACATACCTGGAAAACTGTTCGCACAAGTCGGTGGAATACGTCCTGATCGATATCGCGCCGGTAGAGGCCGTGGGAGAGATCGCGGATACCTTTCAGGTGCCGGTGGGCTCTCCCATTTTGTTGTTCAAAGAGACTTTTCTGGACGAGACCCAAACGCTTCCCGTCGCTTTTTCGCTCAACTATTTCAACCGCGAAGTGCTCAGCTTCAATCTGCTGACCCGGCGCGGCTGATCTCAGGAGGAGCTCTGGATGCTCGATTTCGAATATTATCGACCCCAAAACGCGGAGGAACTGGGCGAGATCCTCGCCCGCACCGGAGGCAGGCTGGTAGCCGGGGGGACGGACGTCCTGCCGCGTTTGCGCCGCGGCCAGTTCTTGGCAGACTGTCTGATCGACATCAGCCGCCTCCGAGAGCTGCGCTTCATCTGCGAGACCGAGGACGAAATCCAGCTCGGCGCGCTGACCACTCACGCCGATCTGCTGGCTTCGCTCCTCTTGCCGCCGGCGGCGCCGGCCCTGGCGCAGGCAGCAGCCGCCATCGGCTGCCCCCAAACGCGCCAGCGCGGCACGCTCGGCGGAAACCTGGCCAACGCTTCCCCGGCCGCCGACTCGGCGCCTCCCCTGCTCAGCCTGGACGCGGACGTGCGTCTGGCCGGCGCCGGGGGGGCCCGCGTCCTGCCGCTGCGCGACTTCTTTAGCGGCCCCGGCGCGACCCGTATGGAAGCTGGGGAATACATCCACAGCGTGGCCTTCCGCCGGCCGTCCGGGCGCTGGGGAGCCGCCTTTGAAAAGCTCGGCAAGCGCAGCGGGATGGCCATCTCGGTTGCCAGCGTGGCCGCTTATCTCGAGCTGGGGGCAGATGGGCGCCTGCAAGCCGCGCGGCTGGCCCTGGGATCCGTGGCCCCGTGCCCGTTGCGCAGCCCTCACGCCGAAGCCCTCCTGACCGGCGCGCTCCCCGCCCCGGGGTTGTTCCAGCAGGCCGGCCAGGCTGCCCTGGCGGACATCGCCCCCATCAGCGACGTGCGCGCCTCCGCCGAATACCGGGCGCACGTCGTCCCGGTGCTCGTCCGCCGCGCCCTGGAGCAGGCCCTGCGGCAGGCAGAAAACAGGTGTTTATGACCACGATTCGCGTGCAGCTCAACGTAAACGGGCGCTCCTATCTCCTCGATACGCCCGCGGCCCGCACCTTGCTGGAAGTGCTGCGGGAAGACCTCGGCCTGACGGGAGCCAAAGATGCCTGCGGGGGCGAAGGGGAATGCGGCGCCTGCACCGTCCTCATGGACGGCGCGCCGGTCAATTCTTGCCTGGTGCTGATCGGCCAGGCCGATGGGCGCCGGATCGTGACCATCGAGGGCCTCTCAGAAAACGGCCGGCCTCACCCCATCCAGAAGGCCTTCGTGGAGGCGGGCGCGGTGCAGTGCGGCTACTGCACCCCCGGGGCAGTCATCGCCTCCAAGGCGCTTCTGGATCGGGTGCCGCACCCCAGCGACGAGCAGATCCGGGAGGCCCTGGCCGGCAACCTGTGCCGCTGCACGGGCTATTCCAAGATACTTGCCGCGGTGCACCTGGCCGCCGAGGAGCTGAGCCATGACTGCTGAGCTTCACCTCATCGGCGCCTCCCAGCCGCGCAAGGACGGCTGGGCCAAGGCCATGGGCGCTGCCCGTTATACGGCCGATATTCCCCTGCAAAACCTCCGTTATGGCGCCCTGCTCAGGTCGCCCCATCACCACGCCCGCATCCTCGAGCTGGACGCCAGCGCAGCCCGCTCGCTGCCGGGAGTATTGGCCGTGCTGACCTCCCAGGACGTGCCCGGCGACCAGACCTTTGGCGCCATCGTCCAGGACCAGCCGGTGCTGGCCATCGACGAGGTGCGCCACCTGGGGGAGCCTGTGGCTTTGGTGGTGGCGAAGAGCCAGGCCCTCGCGCGCCAGGCCGCCGAAAGCATCCAGGTCGAATACGAGCCCCTTCCCGCCGTCCTCGATCCGCTCGAGGCCCTGCAGCCCGGCCAGCCGCAGGTGCACCCGGGGGGCAACCTGCTCTCCAGCTATGAGGTCTCCGCCGGCGACGTCGCCGCCGGGCTGGCCGGGGCGGAAGTGCTCCTGGAAGAGGAATTCTCCGTCCAGCGCATCTCGCCCGCTTACATGGAGCCGGAAAACTCGCTGGCGCGCTGGAATGCGGACGGCAGCCTGACCGTCTGGGTCAGCTCCCAAAAGCCCTTCGAGGACCGCAAAGCCATCGCCAAAGTGCTCGGCCTGCCCCTGGAGCAGGTGCAGGTGATGGGCGCCGTGGTCGGGGGGGCCTTTGGCGGCAAGGAAGATTCGAGCCTGGCCATCCTCGCCGCTCTGGCGGCCTGGGCCACCCGGGGAGCGGTCCAGATCGTCAATTCCCGCCACGAATCCTTCGTGGCGCATCCCAAGCGCCACCCCGCCCGTTTCCACGTCAAAATCGGGGCCAGGCGCGACGGCACCCTGGTGGCCCTGCACGTAGTCGTGCACATGGACACGGGCGCCTACGCCTCCTACGGGCCAGCGGTGGGCCAGTTGCTGACCGAAGTGGTGCCCGGCCCTTATCGCATCCCCAACACGTACGTTCGCACCCACGTGGTCTACACCCACAGCCCCTATTCGGGCGCCATGCGCGGCTTCGGCAGCCCCCAGGCCCATTTTGCGCTGGAAAGCTGCCTGGACATGCTCGCCGGGCGCCTGGGAATGGACCCCCTGGAGCTGCGGCGCAAGAACCTCCTGCGGCCCGGGGATCGCGCCTCCACCCAGGTTCCGGTCGACCAGGGCGCGCTCAGCCTGCCCCGCTACCTGGATATTATGGAAGAGGCCCGCGAGCGTATGCGTCAGACCCTCCCCGCCCCGGGAAAGGTCAGCGGCGTCGGCCTGGCCCTGGCCATCCAGACCATGGGGCTGGGCGCCAAAGTGCCCGACGATTCCACTCACCGCCTGGAATGGCTCCCGGACGGCAAGGTGTTGATCCACCTCGGCGCGCCAGACCTGGGCCAGGGGCTGGCTACCATCTCCGAGCAGATGGTAGCGGAAGAGCTGGGCCTGCCTTACGACGCGGTCGTCACTGCCCCCATCGATACGCGCACCACGCCGGACGGAGGGGTGACCTGCGCCTCGCGCATGACCTACCTGGTCGGGAAGGCCCTGCTGGCCGCTTCGGAGCAGCTCAAGAAAAGCTTGCTGGCAGAAGCGGCCGGCCTGCTCAAGCTGCCCGAAGAACGCCTGGCTTACGAGCAGGGAGCCGTGGTGCTCCCGGATGGGCAGCGCTACCCGGCCGGCGAGTTCGCCAGCCGGGCCGCGGATGCGGGCCAGCCCATTCGTGCGCAAGCCACGGCCACCTTCCCCTATCCACAGGAGACCACCCCGCAGCATCTCCCCATCGGCATGCCGCACGTCAAGTTCGTGTTCGGCGGGCAGATCGTGCGCGTGGAGGTAGATCCAGAGCTGGGCACGGTCGTGGTGAAAGAAGTCGTGGCCGTCAACGACGTGGGCAAGATTATCAATCGCGCCGCCCTGGAGGGGCAGATCGAAGGTGGCATCGCCACGGGCATCGGGTATGCCCTGTATGAAGACGTCGCCCTGAAATCCAACCGGCGCTGGGTGGACAGCTTCACGGAGTACCTGCTCCCTACCGCGCGCGATGTGCCGGAGCGCGTGGAGCTTCACATCCTGGAGATCCCGGAAGAGAGCGGCCCTTACGGCGCCAAGGGCGTGGCGGAAATCAGCCTGGTGCCGACCGCTCCCGCCATCGCCAATGCGGTCTACGATGCGGTAAAAATACGGGTGAAACACCTCCCGATCACAGCCGAAAAACTTGTGCGGCCAACGCCATAATAATAATTAATCTCTACCGACAACAAAATCGGCTCAAAGCCTATTGACATTCGTCTCTCAGTTTTCTATAATAGGAACATATCCCCAAATAGATAATATGTATGTTGTATGATGAATGATGATTGAAGCTGTCGATCACACCCTCCTGCACTTACAAGTCCGCAAGCTCCTCCTCAAGGAGATCGTCCAGGGGGAATTTGCCACGGCGGATAGGCTTCCCACCGAGACCGAGCTGTGCAAGCGCCTGGGGGTCAGCCGCACGACCCTGCGCCACGCCGTCACAGTGCTCGAGCAGGAAGGTTACCTGAGCCGCCGCCAGGGAACGGGAACCATCATCGACCGCAACGTCTGCAAGATGATCGCCCGCTTCGATCTCAATTCCGAGTTCTCGAACCTGCTCAGCGACCTGGGCTACAAGCCCACCGTGCATTTCCTGAGCGCGAAGGAAGAGCCTGCCGACGCCGAGCGCGCCGCTTCCCTGAAGACGCAGGAGGGGGATCCCCTGCTCAGCATCACCAAGCTCTGGTTTGCGGATGAGAAGCCCGCCATCTGGTGCACCGATTCGATCCCCATCCGCCTGATTCACAACGCCTACCGGGACGACCTGCTGCACGAGGACATCTTTTCCTTCCTTAAAGAGTTCTGCAACCAGGTGGTCAACTACCAGATCGCCAATTTATTTCCTCGCCGCATGGGGGATGAGCTTGGCCGGCTCATGGGCGTCGATCCGCAGGAGCCTACCATTGCCTCCACCGCCATCGGCTACAATCCCGATGGGTTTCCCATTTTATATAATATCGAAGTTTACGTTCCAGGCATTTTGACGTACACCGTCCTGCGAGCGAAGATCTAACCGGCATTTCAAGCTCTACCAACGGAAGGAGGGGAAAAGAAGCGATAACTCGATTGAGTTTATTTTGCTGAAGCTGGACGGCCGAGTTTTTACTCGAGGCCACGCCTGCCATCGGTCTTTCGATTGCAGCTCACTTTCGTACGTGTAGTTCTCTTTCTAAGGAGGCCAAACAATGAAGAAGTCCATGAAGTTCCTGTTTGTTCTGGCGATGATCGCTATGCTGGCAGCCTGCGCAACTCCGCCGGCCGCGGCGCCCACCAACCCACCGGCTGCGGCGCCGACTACTCCCCCTGCGGCCGCTGCGCCCACTACTCCCCCTGCGGCCGCCGCGCCCACCACGGCGTCGACCACTCCCTTCCGGGTGGCCCTTATCCTTCCGGGAAGAGCCGATGACCAGTCCTGGAACCAGTCCGCTTACGCCGCGATGAATTGGGCCAAGGACAATGCCGGCTTCCCCGTGGATCTGAAGGTGGTGGAGCAGGTCTATAACGTGGCCGATATCGAGCCTGCCCTGCGCGACTATGCCCAGCAAGGGTACGACCTGGTGATCGGGCACGGTTTCCAATTCCAGGAGCCCATGATCAAGGTGGCTGCCGATTTTCCGGACGTGCATTTTGCCCTGGGCACCGGATTTAAGCTAGCCTCCAATGTGGGCGTTTACGATGTCAAGCTGGAACAGGGCGGTTACCTGATGGGCATCCTGTCCGGCATGATGACCAAGAGCAACGTCATCGGGGTGACCGGCGGCCAGGACATCTCCGAAATCCATCGCGGCCATGTGGCTTTCACCATGGCGGCCCAGAAATACAACCCGGACGCCAAAGTCATCAACACCTTCATCGGCGATTTTAACGATTTGGCCAAGGCCAAAGAAGCCGCCATCAACCAGGTCAGCGCCGGGGCAGACATCCTCTGGCAGTCCGGGGATGGCGTTGGCATCGCCGTGATGGGCGCCTGCGCCGAGCAGAACGTCTTCTGCATGGGCAACAACTTCAACCAGAACGACCTCGCCCCTCAGAACGCCCTGGCCAGCGTGGTCTACAACTGGGGGCCGGTTTACCTGCAAATGATGCAGGAGATCAAAGCCGGCACGTTCGGCAACAAACAATACTGGATCGACTTTGCCAACCAGGGCATCCAGATCGAATGGAACGACGCCCTCAAGAGCCAGGTTCCCCAGAACGTGCTGGAAGAGATGGACAAAGCGCAGCAAGAATTTGCCGCGGGCACCCTCGACCTGGGCGACCTGGACAACGCCACGCTGCAGTAACCCGGATCTTTTCAGCAGGTTTCCCGTTGTCTGTCCGGCCGGTGAAATACCGGCCGGACAGATAAATTTCCTTCATGTTGAGCTTCGCTACGTATTGAACAGGAATCTAACGCTTGACTGGCCTGACGCAAAACATGCAAACTGACATCAATATCCGCATGGTGGACATCACCAAAAAGTTTCCGGGGGTGCTGGCCAACGACCATATTCACCTGGGTCTACGCCAATCTGAGGTTCACGGACTCCTGGGTGAAAATGGCGCCGGCAAGACCACCCTCATGAATATCCTCTTCGGCCTATACAAGCCGGATGCGGGGCATATCTACATCAACAATGAAGAGATCTTTCTCCGCTCCCCGGCGGATGCGATTGCCAGGGGAATCGGGATGGTGCACCAACACTTCCGCCTGGTGCGCCCCTTCACGGTCACCGAGAACATCATTCTTGGCTTGGAAGGCGAGAAAGCCCTGCTGGACATCCGCACCGCCGCGCAGCAAGTCGTGGCGGTTTCGGAGAAATATGGATTGAAGGTCGATCCATACGCCCGTATCCAGGAGCTTTCCGTGGGCGAGCAGCAGCGCGTCGAGATCATCAACAGCCTCTACCGGGGGGCCAACGTGCTCATCCTGGACGAGCCGACGGCGGTGCTCACCCCCCAGGAAGCCGAGGAGCTGATGACGGCCCTGCGCGAGATGGCCCGCCAGGGCAAGACCATCGTGTTCATCAGCCACAAGCTGGAAGAGGTCTTCAAGGTGACCGACCGGCTCACCGTGGTGCGCTCCGGCCGGGTAGTCTTCGAATCACTGACCGCGGCCACGGACAAGAAGCAGGTGGCGCGCGAGATGATCGGGCACGACATCGCCAAGTTGAAGATCGGTGAATCCTCCTCGATCATGGCGCTGGCCGGGGCGGCCAGCCTGACCGAGGGGCCGGGAGAGCAGTCCGGGCCGGCGGCTCCCTCCGGGGAGGCGATCGAAGTGCTTCACGTCCAGGATTTGCGCGTCCGCGACGACCGGGGATTGCCGGCCGTGCGCGGCCTGGGGTTTTCCGTCCACGCGGGAGAGATCGTCGGCATCGCCGGGGTAGATGGGAACGGCCAACGAGAGCTGGTCGAAGCGCTTACCGGCCTCCGGCCCATCGAAGCGGGGCAGGTCAGGGTAAAAGCGGAAGAGGCCACCCGCTGGTCGTCCAGCGACTACATCAAGCACAACGTCGCCTACATTACGGACGATCGCCAGAACGAGGGCCTCATCCTCAATTTCAATCTATCCCGAAACGCGATCCTCAAGCACTTCAGCGACAAGCCCTTCACGCGGCGTGGCCTGCTGGATCTGTCCGCCATCGACCATTTCACGCAGACCTTGATCGACACCTTCAACATCAAAGCTCCCGGCCCACACGCTTCCGCCGGGACGCTTTCGGGGGGAAATCAGCAAAAGCTGATTCTGGCGCGTGAGCTGAGCACCAACCCGCCCCTGATCATCGCCAATAAGCCCACGCGGGGCCTCGATATTGGCGCAGCCGCCAACATCCACCAGATTCTGGTGGACGAGAGAGAGCGCGGGGCAGCGATTTTGTTGATCAGCGCCGATCTCGATGAGCTTCTGGCTCTCTCCAATCGTATCCTGGTCATCTACGAAGGGGAGATCATGGGTGAATTACCCAAGGGTCAGGCGGATCCGGAATTAATTGGGTTGATGATGGCCGGGACGCCGCATTCATCCCCTGTATAGAAACGGAAGGGAACTTCTTGGCTGCACAAATAACCCGCACCCATAAATATCGAGATGGCTTGAAACGCACCTGGGATCAGGTCTTCCCGGCTCTGATCTCGATCGTCATCGCGTTCGTCATCGGCGGTTTGCTGTTGCTTACCAACGGCCGCGACCCGCTGGCTGCCTACGCCAGCCTTTGGGATGGAGCCTTTGGCAATTTCAGCCGCTTTACCGAGACGTTGGTAAAAACCACGCCTTTCCTCATCCTGGCGATTTCGGTATCCGTATCCTTTCGCTGCGAGGTGTGGAATATCGGCGCCGAGGGGCAGTTCATGCTCGGCGCGATTACTTCTACCTGGGCGGCCCTGACTTTCTCTTTTCTGCCGATTTACCTCCTCTTTCCGCTCACCTTCATCGCCGCTTTCATCGGGGGGGCCATCTGGAGCGGCATCTCCGGCTTGCTGAAGGCTTATTTGAACGCCAACGAAGTTATCACCACTTCCATGCTCAATTACATCGCCGTCTATCTGACGGCTTATCTCGTGAATGGGCCCATGAAGGATCCCCAGGGATTCAATTTTCCCCAATCCCCCCTGATCGCGGACGCGCTGCAACTGCCCCACCTGGTGGCGGGCACCCGCCTGAACGTCGCATTTTTGGTCGCGCTGGCATTGGCTTTGCTCGCCATCGTCTTCTGGCGCAGCGGATTGGGCTTTCGAACTGAGATCGTGGGCGCCAGCCGCCGGGTGGCCAAATACGCCGGCCTGAACGTCACCCGCACGATCGTGTTCGTCTCGATCCTTACGGGCGGGCTGGCGGGCATCGCGGGGTGGGGAGAGATCTTCGGCATCCAGTATCGCCTCATCCAAAACATCGCTACCGGATGGGGCTCGCTCGCCATCGTGGTCGCCTTGCTGGGTGAGCTGCACCCGCTGGGCATGGTCGTCTCGGCCTTCCTCTTCGCCTCCCTGGTCGTAGGCGGAGACGCGATGCAGCGCAACGCCGGAACGCCTTTCGCCCTGGTGGACGTGATTCAGGGGATCGTCATCTTACTGGTGCTCTCCCGTTCCTATTTCTTCAAGAGGAGCTCCTCATGAACCTCGGATTAATCACGCCGGTATTCATCATCGGCATTCTTTCGGCTACCATCCGGCTGGCGGCCCCCATCCTTCTGGCTGCCCTGGGGGAAGTCTTCACCGAGCGCTGCGGAATCCTGAACCTGGGGCTGGAAGGCATCATGCTCATGGGAGCCTTGATGGGCTTCCTGGGAGCTTATTGGTCGGGTGGGAATCTGTGGGTAGGCACCCTCCTGGCTCTCTTCACCGGCATCATCTTTGCCCTGCTGATGGGCTTTATGAGCATCACGGCCAGGGTCAACCAGGTCGTCGCCGGGTTGGGCATCACCATCCTGGGCACCGGCCTTTCCACGCTTTTCTACCGCCTGGCCTTTGGGCTGCGTTCTCAGCCGCCCACCATTAAAATCTTTCCGGATATCCCCATCCCCCTGCTCAGCCACATCCCCGGTTTGGGGCCGATTCTATTCACCCAGAATATCCTGGTGTACATCTCCCTGATCCTGACCCCCATCGCCTGGATCGTGCTTTACCGCACCAGCTTCGGCCTGGCCGTCCGCGCGGTGGGAGAAAACCCGGACGCGGTGGATACGCGCGGCATCAGCGTCAGCCGCATCCGCTACCTGGCCATCCTGATCGGCGGGGCCCTGGCCGGCTTGGGGGGCGCCTACGTTTCTATCGGCAACCTGGGCGTCTTCTGGACCCAGATGACCGCCGGCAGCGGTTTCATCGCCATCGCGGTGGTCGTCTTTTCGCGCTGGGATCCTTTGCGCTCCCTCCTGGGCGCGCTCGTCTTCGGCTTCGCCGGCGCTTTGCAGCTCAGCCTGCAAACCCTGAACGCGCCGGTGCCCTCCGAGCTGCTGCTGATGCTGCCGTATGTGATCACCATCCTGGTATTGGTGGGCGTCTCGCGCCGGGCCGAGTTCCCCGCCGCATTCACGATTCCTTATCATCGAGGCGAAGAATAAACCATCATGGAGCTTGTCATCCGCAACGGCATCACCGATACGACCTACCAGCCCCTCGAAGTGGGCATTCAGGATGGAAAGATCGCGGCCCTCGCCAGCCAGGGGCTGCCCGCCGGCGACCGGGAGATCGACGCAGGTGGGGGGATGATTTCCCCCGCCTTTCTCGACCCGCATTTCCACCTGGAAAATGCGTTGATCTGGGGCGACCCCACCAATCAAAGCGGCACGCTGGAAGAAGCCATCCGGCTCTACGCCCAGGTGAAGCGTGAGATGCCCCTCGCAGACATCGTCGCGCGCGGCTCCCAGGCCCTGCGCCTGGCCATCGCCAACGGGACGCTGTGGATGCGCAGCCACGTGGACGTCGACCAGATAGGCGGGCTGCACCTGCTGCAGGGCGTCGCCGAGATCCGTCGCCGCTTTTGCGACCAGATCGATATCCAATTGATCGCCTTCCCGCAGTTGGGCCTGGCGCGCAACCCGGCTGCGGTGGACTTCCTGTGGCAGGCGATGGAAAATGGCGCCGATGTGGTGGGGGGCATGCCGCACGGCGAACGGGATATGGAAGATGCCGCCCGCCACATCGAGATCGCCTTCGAGGTCGCCAGGAAATACAACGCCGACGTCGACATGCACATAGATGAAACGGACGACCCCTACTGGCACACCCTGGAGCTGCTGGCGGAGAAGACCATCGCGGAGGGCTGGCAAGGCCGGGTCACCGCCGGCCACTGCTGCGCCTTATCCGCCTGGGAGGATGCCATGGCGGAGCGCGTCATCGCCAAGGTGAAGCAGGCCGATCTGCACATCGTGACCAACGCGCCCGTCAACCTGATCGTGCAGGGCCGCAAAGATCGCCAGCCCCAAAGGCGCGGGATCACCCGCGTGAAGGAATTGCTCGCGGCCGGCGTGAACGTCTCCTGTGGGCAGGACGACCTGCAAAATATGTTCTATCCGTTTGGGAATATGGATATGCTGGAAGTGGCTATGATGACGGCCCACGCCGCCCATCTCAGCTCGCCGGAGGAAATTCGCCAGGCATTCGACATGCCCCGCTATAATGCCGCGCGTGGCCGGCGCTTACAGAATTATGGGGTCAAAGTGGGGGCAGAGGCCAATCTGGTCGTGCTGGATGCCAGAAGCGATATTGAGGCCCTCCGCTCCCGGCCCGACCGCCGCTACGTCATTCGCAAGGGCAAGGTCCTGGTGGAAACCCGCACCGTTCAGGAATGGCATTAGGAAAGCGGCATAGCGCTTCCCCCCGGATGGCCTGGCTTACGATTTCACCCGGGCGTACTGCTCGACGGTTTCGCCGGTTTGCACGTTGAGGAAGGTCAGCGTGTCGTCCTTGATGGAGAAGCGGTATTCCACTTTGCGGCCAATGCCATCGTACAGATCCACGATATCCTTTCCAACGAACTCATATCGCCAGATCTGTCGGCTATCCCCCTGGGTGACGAGCCACACGCTGCCATCGGAGCGGAAATCGAACTGCATGTTGGACGGGGCGCCGCTGTTCCAACTGCCCAGAATGCTGGGCTTCGGCGCGCACGCCTGGACGATGGATGCGGCAATAAGGACAATGACGATCAGGATGAAAATTTTCTGGGCTCGGTTGGGCATGGGCCTATTATAAACCAACTCAAGGAGTGCTTGGTCGATGAATTCCATTCAAGAGCGTGAGAAGCTTGTAGGCGTGGCCCTGGGGAACGATCCCTGCGATCTGCTCATTCGCGGGGGAAGCCTGCTGAACGTGCACACACACGAGATCTACCCGGCGGACCTCCTCATTCGCGGGAGCCGCATCGCCGCGCTGGAAGAGCCCGGCGTCCGGCGCCCGGAGGGGTGCACGCTCCTCCAGGCGCAAGGGAAGACCCTCGTTCCCGGCTTTATCGATCCCCACATTCACCTGGAGAGCTCAGCCGTCACCCTGGCGGAATACGTCAGGGTCGCCGTTCCCAGGGGAATCACCACCGTGGCGGAAGATCCCCACGAAATCGCCAACGTCCTGGGGATCGAGGGCTTCAAGCTCTTCTTCGAAGAAGCCCAAAAGCTTCCCATCAACTTCTTGCTGCGCGTGCCGGGGCGGGTGCCGGGCATCTCCGCCGCGTTGGAGACCTCCGGCGGCGAGATCAGCCTGGAGCAGACCCAAGAACTGTTGAATTGGGAGGCAGCCGTGTGCCTGGCGGGGGACATCAACCCCAACCTCCTGGTCGGCGCGGACCAGCAGCAGCTCGAGAAGATCGCCTATTGCATGGATTTGAGGAAAACCATCAGCGGGCAGTCGCCTGGCTTACAGGACGGGGCGTTGAATGCCTTCGTCGCCGTGGGGCCGGAAGATTCGCACGTATCCGAGAATACGGCCGAAGTCCTGGACATCCTGCGCCACGGCCTGCGCGCGTTGATCACCCACCGCCAGGATTTCTTCCGGGTCGAAGATTATCGCGAATTGGCCGAAGCGATAAACACAAAAAATTTGGATACCCGTCTGCTGTGCTTTTGCTCCGACGACGTGCAGCCCCATTTTCTCCTCGGCGAAGGCTCGTTAGATGCCAGGATCAGGCTGGCGATTCATTACGGGATCGACCCCATCACCGCCATCCAGATGGCCACCCTCAACACGGCCGACTTCCTCCGCCTGGACCGCGAACTGGGCAGCCTCACCCCCGGCAAGATCGCGGACATCGTCATCCTGGACGACCTGGAAACGCTGAAAGTGGATAAAGTCTTACATCACGGGAAAGTGGTCGCAGAGCGAGGTGAGCTGGCGCAGGAGCCGCCGCGCATGGTGTACCCGGCCTGGGCCAGGAGCAGCGTGCACCTCCAGCGCCCCGCCCTGGCGGACGATTTCCCCATCCGGGTCAGCCGCGAGACATCCACGGTGAAGGCCAGGGTCATCCAGATGGGCATGCCCAAGCAAGAGCTGATCCGGGAATTGAGCGTTCGAGACGGAATTGTCCTGCCCGACCCGCATCGAGACCTCCTGAGCGTGGCGGTCTTGGATCGCCACAAAGCCAGCGGGAGCATCGGCCGGGGCTTCGTCACCGGCATCGGCCTCCGGGATGGAGCGGTGGCCTCCTCGGTAAGCCACGACGCGCACAACTTCTTCGTCATCGGGACGAATTTCGACGACATGGCCCTGGCCGTCAACCAGTTGGCGGCCATCGGCGGCGGCCACGTAGCCGTCCAGGGGAAAAATGTGATCGCCCAGGTCGAGCTGCCCATCGCCGGGTTGATTTCCGAGGAGCCCATCCAGGTAGTGGCCGGGAAATTCGAAGCCTTCGAGCGCATCCTGGGCGAGCGAATGGGCTGCGCCCTGGCCCACCCGCTTTATTTCATCAATTTCCTTTGCCTGCCGAATATCCCCCACCTGGGAATCACGGATAAGGGCTTGATCGACACCGACACCATGCAGATCATCCAGCCAATCTTATAGCTACGCCACTTTAGGAGAGAAGATGGATCCCATTCACGAACAAAAATCCTTGATCAGGGCCGCCCTGGGCCGCGAGCGGCTGGACCTGCTGATTGAAAACGTCCGGGTCGTCAACGTATATACCGGGGCCATCGAGCCCGGCGCGTTAGGCATCAAAGCCGGCCGGATCGTGAGCGCCTATGCGGCGGGCCTGGAAGCTGAGCAGACTTTGGATGGGGCCGGCCGCTACGCCGTTCCCGGTTTCATCGATAGCCACGTGCACATCGACTCCACTTTGCTCACCCCGGCCGGCCTGGCCGAGCTAATCGTGCCCACCGGAACGACCACCCTGCTGGCCGACCCCATGGAGATTTCCAACGTGGCCGGACTTAAAGGGCTGGAAACGCTGGTGAAACTGGCCGAGGGAGTGCCCTACCACGTCTTCCTGGAGGTATCTTCCCGCGTGCCCACCGCACCCGGACTGGAGACCACGGGGGGCGAGCTGGGCCTGGAAGAGGTGCGGCAAATCTTGAGCTGGCCCAGCGCCATTAGCCTGGGCGAGCTGGATCCCTCCAAGATACTGGGATTGGGCGACGAATATCTGGCCAAGGTGCAGGCCGCCTACCGCCTGGGCAAAATCGCCAACGGCCACGCAGCCGGCCTGGGCGGTCAGGAATTGACCGCTTACGCCTGTGGCGGGCTGCTCGACGACCACGAATGCGTGGATTACCAGGATGCCTACGCCCGGCTGCGGCTGGGCCTGGCGGTGTTCGTGCGGGAGGGCAGCACCGAGCGCAACCTGGAGCCGATCTTAAAGGGCGCCCTGGAAGCCCGGATGGACACACGCCATCTGATGTTCTGCACGGACGACAAACACCCGCACGATATTCTGGCCGAAGGGCATATCAATTACATGGTGCGGCGCGCCATCGAGCTGGGGTATTCCCCCGTCGAGGCCATTCAGATGGCCAGCCTGAACGCAGCCATCCATTTTCGCATCGATCACCGGGTGGGGAGCCTGACCCCCAGCCGCTGGGCAGATATCCTCCTGGTGGAAGACCTGCAACGCATGGTGCCCTCCGAGGTGTTCGTGCAGGGCCGCCGGGTGGCCCAGGAGGGCCTTCTCAGTGAAGCGCTGCCCCAACCGCCCAGCCCGGCCTGGATCCTGGATACGGTGAAGGTCACGCGCGGTCGCCAGGCCGCCGACTTCGATCTTCACGCGGAGGGTCCGCAGGCCCACGTGAGAGTCATCGGCCTGTTCCCGGATCAGATTATCAACCGGGAGGAAGAAGCCCGGCTGGAAATCAGCGCCGGCGCCGTGCTCCCGGACCCCGCAAAAGACGTGCTTAAATTGGCCGTCGTCGAGCGCTACGGCAAGAATGGCAACATCGGCGTGACCTTTGTGCGTGGGTTTGGGTTGCAGCGCGGGGCGCTGGCCTCTTCGGTCTCCCACGATCATCACAATATCGTGGTGGTTGGCACCAACAATGAAGATATGGCCGCCTGCGTGTGCGCTATCGAGGCAGCTCACGGCGGGTTGGCGGTGGCCGCCGGGGGGGAGGTGCTGGGCGTCCTGCCCCTGCCCATCGGGGGCTTGATGAGCGACCTCCCTGCCCGGGAAGTGAACGCGGCCCTGGAGAAGATCACGGCCATCGCCCAGGAGCTGGGCTGCAAGCTGCCCGCGCCGTTTATGACCCTCTCCTTTATCTCTTTGCCCACCGTGCCGGAGCTGGGCCTGACGGATCGCGGGTTGGTGAGCGTGCGCGAGCACGCCTTGATAGAGAGTATCCTTCCAGAATAGCTGAAGAATTATCCCAAGTCACCCTACCCTATCATGCTGACCGAAGGGATCGCGCAGCATCCCGTTGCAATGAAGACCAGGTTCCAGGCCAGCAACGGGATGCTTCACTTCGTTCAGCATGACAGCGGTTGCTGTGGAAGGTAGCAACCTGGGTGATTGAATAAATGCAACTTTCAACCGCCTCCGGCATCTAAAAATTAGATTTCCAAAAGCCCAAGCTGAGAAGCATATCTTCAATCGGAGGTTATCTTTCATGCCTGAAGCTTCAAAACCGCAGCCACGCGTCATCGTGTTCACCACGCCCACCTGCACTTATTGCAACGCCGCCAAGCGCTATTTCCGCGAGAAAGGTGTCCGTTTCAAGGAAGTGGATGTGAGCCGCGACGCGGCTGCCGCCCGAGACATGCAGCGCCGTTCCGGGCAAATGGGAGTGCCGGTGATCGACATCGGCGGGAAGATCGTGGTGGGCTTCGACCGCCCTAAAATCGATAAATATTTGAGACTTTAATTCTTCGGAGGGTAAATAAACATGAGCAACGTCAACATCGAGCCGCTAGGCGCGCGCGTTCTGGTCAAGCCCCTGGAACAAGGGGAGAAAACCTCTTCAGGGCTGTACCTGCCTGAGACTGCCAAAGAAAAGCCGCAAACCGGCCTGGTGGTGGCCGTGGGCGACGACGAGGAGATCAAGCTGAAGGTGGACGACAAGGTGCTCTTCGCCAAGTACACCGGCACCGAGTTCAAAGTGGACGGTGAGGAATATCTGCTGATGGAATGCAGCGATATCCTGGCCCGCCTGAAGAATTGAAGCCGGGCCGCCGGAAAAACAGCCTTGAGCCAGGGACCCTTCGCTCAAGGCTGTTTTTATTTGCCGGTCGTGTCCTGGCGCAATTAAAACAGCCTCACCACAGAGGCACAGAGATCACAGAGAAATTCTGTATAAAAACTCCGCGGACTCTGTATCTTTGCAGTGGATTCTCCCCGGCCAAAGATCCGCCCAACCACCGAGGCACAGAGGTTACAGAGAGAACCTCAATAAAAAACTCTGTGCCTCTGTGGTGAATTCTTCCTCTCTACAGATGCGCTCATCCTGAGATCACGCTATAATGGAAATTATTAAAAGGATAAATATGCAACCTAAAAAGAACCCTCAACCCAAAAACATTTACGTGCCGGCCGCCGGCAACGAGCTCCTGGAAAAGGCGTTGGAGGCTATCAACAACGACGTCGAGATCAAGACCCTGTGGAAGGTGATCAACGTCAACGCCATCGACCGCCTGGGGATGAGCGACCACGGCCCCGTGCACGTACAGATCGTCGCCAATATCGCCCTGCGATTGACGCGCATCCTGCTGAAGAACGGCGTGGAGATGTCCATCGCCCAATACTTCGACCTTTCGCAGAAGCACGCCGAGCTGGTCGTGCTCCTGGCCAGCCTGTTCCACGACCTGGGCATGTCCATCAGCCGCGAAGGCCACGAGGAGTTCAGCCTGTTCCTGGCCAACAACCTGCTCCACAAGGTGCTGGAATTTCTGCCGGTTGAAGAAAGGACTATCGTCTCTTCGGAGGTGCTGCACGCCATCATTTCCCACCGCAGCGGCGGGAAGCCCCACACGGTCGAGGCCGGCATCGTGCGCGTGGCCGATGCGCTGGACATGAGCGAAGGCCGTTCGCGCATCCCCTACCAGGCCGGCAATGTGGACATCTACTCCATCTCCGCCGCCGCCATCGATAACGTGGAGATCCTGGAGGGCGCCGAAAAGCCCATCCAGATCAACATTCACATGAACAACTCCGCCGGGCTTTTCCAGGTGGACGAGCTCTTGAAGAGCAAGCTGGTCGGCTCCGGTATCGAGAAATACATCAAGGTAAACGCCATCATTGAGCGCGAGAGCGAAAAGAAGCTGATCCAGGAATTCGAGATCAGTTGAGCCTTTGTTCAATCAACGCAAGTGCGAAGTCAACACCCTTCATAACATGAATTTAGAATCAGGATAAAGCCTTAAACCACGAAGAACACCAAGGACACCAAGTTTTTTGTGGCTTTTGTTTTAAGATCTTTCCTTCTTGGTGTACTTTGTGCCCTTCGTGGTAGAAAAATTCCGATCTCAATCGTTCACGTACGTCAGCCAGGCGGCCGAGCGAGGATGCTTGCCGGTGACCATGGCGTGGAAAGCCTGCTGCAACTGGCGGGTGACCGGGCCCATCTTGCCGCAGCCGATCTTGCGGAAGTCGACCTCGGTCACGGCCACCACCTCGGCTGCCGTCCCACAGAACAGGACTTCGTCGGCGATGTAGAGCTGGTCGCGGCTGACCTGCATCTCCTTCACCGCGTACCCCAGGTCGCCGGCCAGTTGCATCAGCGCGTCGCGCGTGATGCCTTCCAGGACGGCCGACGCCTGCGGCGTGTAGACCACCCCATTGCGCACCAGGAACAGGTTCTCCCCGCTGCACTCGGCCACGTAGCCCTGCGGATCCAGCAAGATGGCTTCGTCGAAGCCCAGGCGCATCGATTCGGTCTTGGCCAGCACGCTGTTGGCGTAATTGCCGGTGACCTTGGCCTTGGTCATCATGATGTTGGGGTGCAGGCGCGTGAAGGAAGAAATATTCGCCCGCACGCCCTTTTCCGCGGCTTCGTCGCCCAGGTAAGCTCCCCATTCCCACACGGCCAGCCCCACCTTGGCGAACCCGGAGTCCAGGTTCAGGTCGGGGTTGGGGCTGCTATGATAGATCAGCGGGCGGATGTAACAAGCCGGGAAGCCGTTGGCGCGGATGGTTTCCTTGGTGGCCGCGCACAGCTCCTCGACGGTATAGGGCAGCTCGCGGAAGCCCAGGATCTTGGCCGAATTGACCAGGCGCGTCATGTGCTCGGTCAGGCGGAACACGGCCGGGCCGCGCTCCGTGCTGTAACAGCGAATGCCCTCGAAAACGCCCAGACCGTAGTGCAGGGCCGTGTTCAAGAACGGGACGGTTGCTTTCTCGTATTCGACCAGCTCGCCATCCATCCAGATGAATTTCGATTCGATACCCATTTTCTATTTCTCCTTATAAATTGGCAATGATTGCGTCGGCCACCTCGCGCGTGGAGGCGGAGCCGCCCAGGTCAGGCGTCAGCCGGCCCGCTGCGATCGTCTTCTCCACGGCGGCCTGCAGCGCGTCGGCTTCCCGCTCCAATTTCAACGAATAGCGCAGCAAAAAGGCCGCGCTGAGCACCGTGCCCATCGGGTTGGCGATGCCCTTCCCGGCGATGTCGGGGGCCGAGCCGTGGATCGGCTCGTACAGTCCCGGCCCGCCGCTGCCCAGCGAGGCCGAGGGCAGCAGCCCCATCGACCCCGAAAGCACGGCCGCCTCGTCGGTGAGGATGTCGCCAAACATGTTCTCGGTCACCAGCACGTCGAAGCCGGCCGGGTTGGAGACCAACCGCATGGCCGCCGTATCGACCAGCGTATGCTCCAGGGCCACGTCCGGGTAGTCCTTGCCCACCTCCGTGGCGATCTGGCGCCACAGGCGCGAGGACTCCAGCACGTTGGCCTTGTCCACCGAGGTCACCTTCTTGCGGCGCTGGCGGGCCAGTTGGAAGGCCATCTCGACGATGCGGCGGATCTCGAAATCCTGGTATTCCAGGGTGTCCACCGCGCGCACGTGCTCGCCCACCTGCTGGCGGCCCTTCGGCTGGCCAAAATACAGCCCGCCGGTCAGCTCGCGCACCACCATCAGATCCACCCCGGCCAGTTTTTCGGGGCGCAACGGCGATGCGCCGACCAGGCGCGGGTAAACCTTGACCGGGCGCAGGTTGGCGAACACCCCCAGCCCCTTGCGCAGGGCCAGCAACCCCTGCTCGGGCCGCACGGCGGCGGTGGGGTCGTCCCACTTGGGGCCGCCCACGGCCCCCAACAGGACGGCGTCGGCGGAGCTGCACGCCGCCAACGCCTCCGAGGTGAGAGCCGTGCCGTAACGGTCGATCGAGCAGCCACCGATCAGGTATTCGCTGAAATGAAAATGGTGGCCAAAAGCTTGCCCCACAGCCTGCAAGACGCGCACGGCCTCCCCCACTACCTCCGGGCCGATTCCGTCCCCAGGCACCAATACGATGTTTGCTTCCATGATCTCTTCTCTTTAAGTAGTTTAGACTTTAGACCCTGAAGGTCTTTCAGACCTTTAGGGCCTTTCTTTGCTCTAGCACACCACCAGCAGCCCGTACTCGATCGAGTCCACCAGCGCCTGCCAACTGGCCTCGATGATGTTGGTGCTGGCGCCGACCGTATTCCAGCTCTTGTTCCCGTTTTGCGTCTCGATCAGCACGCGGGTGATGGCGCTGGTGCCGCTGCCGCCGTTCAGGATGCGCACCTTGTAATCCGAAAGGTGGAAGTTGTGGATGGTCGGGTAGCGCCCCGCCAGGGCCTTGCGCAAAGCGATATCCAGGGCATTCACCGGCCCGTTTCCTTCGGCGGCCGTGTGCACCACTTCCCCATCCACGCGCACCTTGACTGTGGCTTCGGCGAACAGGCCGCGCCCCAGGCGCTGCTCCACCATGGCGGAGAAATCGATCAGCTCGAAGGGCGGGGCGTATTCCTCTTCCTGGCGCTTGAACATCATGATGACCGAAGCCTCAGCCGCTTCGAAGGAGAAGCCGCGCGCCTCGAGCTGTTTGATCTCGTTCAGCACCGCGGCGGTGTGCTCTTCCTGCTCGATCTCGATGCCGTATTCTTCGGCCTTGCTGAGCAGGTTGCCCTTCCCGGAAAGCTCCGAGACCACCACTTCCATGCGGTTGCCCACCAGCGTCGGGTCGATGTGCTGGTAAGAACGGGGGTTGCGGCGCATGGCGGCCACGTGCACGCCGCCCTTGTGGGTGAAGGCCGCCTTGCCCACGTAAGCCAGGTGCTCGTCGGGCGACAGGTTGGCCACCTCGGCCACGTAATGCGAAAGCTCCGTCAGCCTGGCCAGGCGGCCCTCCGGCAGGGTCTGCACGCCGAGCTTCAGCTCCAGGTCGGGCAGGATGGAGCACAGGTTGGCGTTTCCACAGCGCTCGCCGTAGCCGTTGATGGTGCCCTGTACCTGGGTGCAGCCCTCCCGCACGGCTTCGAGCGTGTTGGCCACGGCGCACTCGCTGTCGTTGTGCGCGTGGATGCCCAGCGGCGCGTCGATGGCCTGGCGCACGGCGCGCACGATCTCACTCACCTGCCAGGGCAGCGTGCCGCCGTTCGTGTCGCACAGCACCACCCGCTCGGCCCCGCCGCGCACACCGGCTTTCAGCGTCTCGATGGCGTAGGCCGGGTCTTCCAGGTAGCCGTCGAAGAAGTGCTCGGCGTCGTAGATCACGTCCCGGCCCCGGCTGCGCAAGTAAGCCACGCTCTGCTCGATCATGCGCAGGTTGTTGTCCATGGTGGTGCGCAGCACGTCGGTCACGTGCAAAATCGAGGTCTTGCCGAAGACGGTGCAGACGCCGGTTTCCGACTCAAGCAAAGCCAGGATGTTGGCATCTTCAGAGGGATGTTTGTTGGCCTGGCAGGTCGCGCCGAAGGCGGTGATGCGGGCGTTCTTCCAGGGCACCTTTTGGGCTCTCTGGAAGAACTCCACGTCCTTCGGATTCGACCCCGGCCAGCCGCCCTCGATATAGCTGACTCCCAGCTCATCCAGGCGGTGGGCAATATTCAATTTATCATTGCACGACAGGGAGATGTCTTTCCGCTGCGTGCCGTCTCGCAAAGTAGTATCGTAGATTTGGATCATAGGCCACCATTATCAATCGTGCGATCGCGCAGCATCCCGTCAGGGAAAGTTTAGGAAACCTTCGCAAGGTGTTCTTGCTCATACGCGGCGATCTTCGCTTCCATCCGCAGCAGATAGCCTAGCTCGTCGACGCCTTTAAGCAGGCAGGTCTTGGAGAAGGCGTCGATAGGGAAACCGAACGCGCGCCCGTCCGGAAGGACCAACGCCTGCTCGTCCAGGTCCACGGTCAACTGCGCCTGCGGGTCGCGGGCGAACAGCTCCAGCAGCGCCCGGTGCTCCTCGGCGCTGACCTGTACCGGCAGCAGGCCGTTCTTGAGGGAATTGTTGCGGAAGATGTCGGCGAAGGACGTGGAGATCACCGCGTGAAAGCCGAAGCCCAGCAGCGCCCAGGGGGCGTGCTCACGAGACGAGCCACAGCCAAAATTGTCGCCCGCCAGCAGGAGCTGCGCACCCTGGCTCTCGGGCTGATTGCAGGACAAAATCAGGGTTCGGGCTGCCGTCCGGGCGGTAGCGCCAGTCGGCGAACAGGTTAGCGCCCAGCCCGGCCTTATCGGTCACTTTGAGGAAACGCGCCGGAATGATCTGGTCGGTGTCGATGTCGTTGGCCGGCAGCACGACCGTTCGAGAAGTTAGCGTGGTAAACAGATCCATAGAATGATTCCCGTTGTTCACCACGGAGGCACAGACCTACGGCACAGAGTTTATTCATAAAGGTTTTCTCTGTGTCTCTGTGGTGAGAACTCCCTTCATATAAATTACTATAGCAACGTGCGCGGGTCGCTGACCTGCCCGGTCACGGCGGCGGCGGCGGCAGTCAGCGGGCTGGCCAGCAGAGTCCGGCCCCCCTTGCCCTGGCGGCCTTCGAAATTGCGATTGCTGGTGCTGACCGCGTATTGGCCCGGCTCGAGCTGGTCGCCGTTCATGGCGATGCACATGCTGCAGCCCGGCTCGCGCCATTCCGCGCCGGCTTCCTTGAAGACCCGGTCCAGGCCTTCGGCTTCGGCCTGGCGCTTGACTTCGTGAGAGCCGGGCACCACCAGCACGCGCAGACCCGGCGCCACCTTGCGACCGCGCATCAGGCCGGCGGCCTGGCGCAGATCGGTCAGGCGCCCGTTGGTGCAGCTTCCAATGAAGACCACGTCCACCGCGTGGCCGGCCAACGGCGCGCCGGCCTGCAAGCCCATATAGCCCAGGGCTTTCTCCAATGCGGCCCGCTGGCTGGCGTCCCCGATCTCCTCCGGACGGGGCACGCGCCCGCTGATGGGCATGCCCATGCCGGGATTGGTGCCAAAGGTAATCATCGGCTCCAGGCTGGAAGCGTCCAGGGTGACCTGGCGATCGTAAGCGGCGCCCTCGTCGCTGGGAAGCTGCCGCCATTCGGCCAGGCTGCGTTCCCACTCGGCTCCCTGGGGCGCAAACGGCCGCCCGGCCAGGTATTCGAAGGTCACGTCGTCGGGGGCTACCATCCCGGCCCGCGCCCCGGCCTCGATAGACATGTTGCAGATGGTCATGCGCTCTTCCATATTCAGGGCGCGGATGGCCTCGCCGCTGTACTCCAGCACGTGCCCGGTGCCGCCGCCCACGCCGATCTCGTGGATCAGCGCCAGGATGATGTCCTTGGCGGTCACTCCCGGGCGCAGCCGGCCGTCCAGGCGCACCTGGAAGGTCTTCGGGCGGCGCTGCAGCAGGCAT
Source organism: uncultured Chloroflexia bacterium (assembly GCA_963702935.1). Classification (GTDB taxonomy): domain Bacteria; phylum Chloroflexota; class Anaerolineae; order Anaerolineales; family Anaerolineaceae; genus DAOTWA01. The sequence goes on along the minus strand of OY969772.1, from coordinate 2,365,564 downwards.
TGCGTGGCGAGCACGTGCTGCACTTCGCTGGTGCCCACGCCAAAGGCCAGGGCTCCCAAGGCTCCGTGGGTGGCCGTGTGGCTGTCGCCACACACGATGGTCTTGCCCGGCTGGGTCAGGCCCAGCTCCGGCCCGATGATGTGCACGATGCCCTGATTGGGATCCTCCAACCCGAACAAACGCAGGCCGAAATCGCGGCAGTTCTCCTCCATCTGGTGGATCTGCTTGGCGCTCATCTCGTCCGCGAAGGCCATGCGCCCGGCGGAAGTGCCATCCGCAGTGCGGGTGGGCACGCCGTGGTCGATGGTGCCTACCGTGCGATCCGGGCGGCGCACTTTCAGGCCGCGCTCCCGCAGGCCGGCGAAAGCCTGAGGGGAAGTCACCTCGTGAACCAGGTGTAGATCGATGTACAACACGGCAGGCGCACCCGCTTCCTGCGTGACGACGTGGTTATCCCAGATTTTGTCAAAGAGGGTCTTCGCAGAATTCATTCCTTATACTCGCTAAAAAAGGGTTCATCGGCCAGGTCGCGCATCATCCCATATTGGGTCACGCTGTCCCGTTCCGATGAGGAAAAGGCCGAGACGTCCCAGCCGGCCGGGATGGTGTGCGGCTCGCTGAACGGCTCGAAGGATTGCTCGACTTGCATTTCAACAGCTTCTTTCCTCGTAGGGGTCATGTCTCTCTCCTTTGGCAAAGGTTATTTTTTCGTTCGGGGCAAGGATATCAACCACCAGGGGTGCAAAGCTCACCAAGAGAACCTACATTTTTTCTTTGCGTCCTTTGCGGTTTAATGCTCGCACCTTTCATTTATATGCTTCGGCGATCGATTGAGTGGACACCTTTTCGGGTGGGCCGTACTGCCCGCTGGCGACCAGCATCTTGTTCAAGGCCGAAAGGTAAGCCTTGGCGCTGGCCACCACGATGTCCGCGTCTGCTCCATAGCCGCCCAGGGTATGCGGCTGCTCGGGCTCCTCCGTCGCCCCATCCTGGGGCGGCTCCTCTCCCTGAAGCCGCACGGTCACCTCACCCAGGGCGTCGATGCCCTCCGTCACCGCGTGCACCACGAACTCCTGTAAGACGTTGGGGTAGCCCACGATGGCGTCGATGGCCTTATAGGCCGCGTCCACCGGGCCGGTGCCCACGCTGGCGTGCACGTGCAGGTTCCCCTGCGGGTCGCGCAGGCGAATCGTGGCGGTCGGCATGCCCATGGTGCCACAGGCTACCTGCAAGCCGTCCAGCGTGTACAGCTCGCGCGGCTGGTACAGCTCGTCCGAGACCAGCGCTTCCAGGTCGGCGTCGGTGATGACTTTCTTCTTATCCGCCAGGGACTTGAAGCGCTCGAAGATCACGCCCAGCTCGCTCTCGTCCAGCGTGTAGCCCAGCGACAAGAGGCGCGCGTTCAGCGCGTGGCGCCCGGAATGCTTGCCCAGCACCAGCCTGGTCTGCGAGGCGCCCACCGATTCGGGACGCATGATCTCGTAGGTCTGCTGGTTCTTCAGCAAGCCATCCTGGTGGATGCCGGCTTCGTGGGCAAAGGCATTGGCGCCCACCATGGCTTTGTTGGCCTGTACGGCCATGCCGGTGTAGTTGCTGACCAGCTTGCTCATGCGCGTGATCTGGGTGGCGTCGATGCCGGTGGCCAGGTTGAAGACCGGATAACGGGTCTGCAAGGCCATGACCACCTCTTCCAGGGCGGTGTTGCCGGCGCGCTCCCCAATGCCGTTGATGGTGACTTCCGCCTGGCGCGCCCCGGCGCGCAGCCCGGCCAGCGTATTGGCCGTCGCCAGGCCCAGGTCGTTGTGGCAGTGCACCGAGACGATGCAATTCTGAATGCCGGGCGTGTTGCTCGATGATGCCGCTGATCAGGGCCGCCGAATTCCTCCGGCAGGGTATATCCGACCGTATCGGGGATATTGAGGGTGGTGGCTCCCGCCTGGATGGCCACATCCAGCACGCTGGTACAGGAATTGCGGGTCGCTGCGCCCGGCGTCCTCCGGGCTGAACTCCACGTCAGCGCACAGGCTGTGGGCGTAGGTGACCATCTCGTCGACCTTCGCCACCACCTGCTCGCGGGTCATCTTGAGCTTGTACTGCATGTGGATGTCGGAAGTCGCCAGGAAAACGTGAATCCGCGGGCGAGCTGCCGGGCGGATAGCCTCCCAGGCCTTGTCGATGTCGCTACGGGTGGCTCGCGCCAGCCCGCAAATGATCGGGGCATAGCCGTCGTCGTCTACCCGCCCGACCTCCACGGCGATCTTGCGCACCGCTTCCAGGTCGTCCGGAGAAGCCGCCGGGAAACCGGCTTCGATCACATCCACACCCAGCTTGGCCAACCCGCGCGCCACTTCCAGCTTCTCGGCGCTGGTCATGGTCGCGCCGGGGGACTGCTCACCGTCACGCAGGGTGGTGTCGAAGATGCGAACGTAGTTGCTGTCCATGCTTCTCTCCATTTCTTACCTGACACTAAAAGCTTGTCTGGTCATCAGGCACTTTGTAGGGACGCGGATAAACACAGATTTTCTGTTTTTCCAAGAATGGTGTCGTTTTCTGTCATTTTCTTCTTTTCCACGTTTCACCTGCCCTGGCGGGCGGTGCCAGGGGCAGTGCTCATCCGCGCCCCATTCCTCAAAGCTGCCAGGTAGCCAGATCAGGCTTCTTTCCAATTCTCCGGTCGCAAGGAGCGCACGCTGGCGCCGGTGCGCCACATCTCCGTTTCGCGCATCCGGCTTAATTCCTCTTCGAGCTTTTCCTTATAATCCGCCGCGCTGTTGGCCTCGATGACGATGCGGGTCTCCTCGCCGGAGGCCACGCTCTGGTACAGGCGCTCGAAGACCGGCAGGGTGGCGTCGCGGAAGACAGGCCCCCAATCCAGCGCGCCGCGCTGGGCGGTGGTGCTGCAGTTGGCGTACATCCAGTCCATGCCGTTCTGGCTGACCAGGCGGATCAGGCTCTGGGTCAGCTCTTCCACCGTCTCGTTGAAAGCTTCGCTGGGGGTGTGCCCGTGCTTGCGCAGGGTGGTGTATTGGGCTTCCATGATGCCCGCCAGGGCGCCCATCAGCACCCCGCGCTCGCCGGTCAGGTCGCTGATAGACTTCGTTCTTGAAGGTGGTGGCGAACAGATAGCCCGAGCCGATGGCGATTCCCAGGGCCAGGGTGCGCTCCCGCGCTCGACCGGTGTAATCCTGCTCGACCGCAAAGCTGCTGTTGATGCCGCTACCGTTGAGGAAATTGGCGCGCACGCTGGTGCCCGAGCCCTTGGGCGCCACCAGGATCACGTCCACGAAATCGGGCGCGACCACGCCGGTCTGCTCCTTGTAAACCACGGCGAAACCGTGTGAGAAGTACAAGGCGTCGCCCTGCTTCAAGCAGGGCTTGATCCTCGGCCAGATCAGCTTTTGGGCCGCATCCGAGACCAGGTACTGGATGACCGTGCCGCGTTCGGCGGCTTCTTCCAGCGAGAAAAGCGTCTCGCCCGGCACCCAGCCGTCTTTGAGGGCCTTGTTCCAGGAGCGCCCGCCCTGATTGACCCCGACGATTACCTTGATGCCGTTGTCGCGCATATTCAGCGCCTGGGCCGGGCCCTGGACGCCGTAACCGAGCACTGCCACCGTCTCGTCTTTCAGCACCTGGCGCGCCTTTTCCAGCGGGAACTCCTGCCGGGTAACCACCTCTTCTTCGACGCCGCCGAAATTCATCTTTGCCATTTTGATTATTTCTCCTTTGATTTTTGAAAATTCCAAATTTGTTACGCTATTCCAATACCCGGGCATAGTGCCCGTTGCCATTGCGAGTCTACGGCCTCGCTCCCATTGACGTAGACCGGGGAAACCCCGCGCGCCATGGCCACGATGCCGGTGCGCACCATCTCGATGATGCCCCATGGGCGCAGCACATCGATGAAGCCTTCGATTTTTTCCTCGTCGCCGGTGATCTCGATGATGAAGGAATTGTTGGTCACGTCCACGATGCGGGCGCGGAAGACATCCACGATCTGCATGATCTGCGAGCGGTTCTCGGGGCTGGCGCTGACCTTGATCATCGCCAGGTCGCGGCTGACACGTGGGGATCGAGGTACAGATCGATGACCTGGATGACGTTCACCAATTTATACAGGTAAGCCGATCAGGCGCTCGATGCTGGGCTCATCCGTGTCCACCGTGATGGTCATGCGCGAGACACCGGGCGTTTCGGTATGGCCCACGGTCAGGGATTCGATATTGAATGCGCGGCGGCGAAACAGGGAGGCGACCCGGTTCAGCACGCCCGGTTTATCCTCCACCAAAACAACCAGGGTATGATTCATGCTTCTCTCCTCTAAACGTCGTTCTCTACGGTCGATCATCGACGCGGTATCGGCATGGGCACAGGCCGGCGGATCATTTCTTTCAGGTCGGCCCCGGTCGGCACCATGGGATAAACGCTGTCTTCCTTTTCCACCCGGAAATCGATCACTACCGTCCCCTCGGTCTCCTGCGCCTTGCGCAGCGCCGGCTCGACTTCGGCCCGGCTGGCTCACGCGCATGCCGGATCAGACCGTGCGCTTCGGCGATCTTGACGAAATCGGGGCTGCGCATGGGGGTGGCCGAATAGCGCCGGTCGTAGAAGAATTCCTGCCACTGGCGCACCATGCCCAGGTAGCCGTTGTTGATAATGGCTACGTTCACCTTGATGCCTTCCTGGGCGGCTGTAGACAGCTCGGCCTGCGGTCATCTGGAAACCGCCGTCGCCGGCAATCACCCATACTTCCTGCTCCGGGCGCCCAAAGCTTGGCGCCGATGGCCGCCGGCAGGCCAAAGCCCATCGTGCCCAACCCGCCGGAGGTGATGAAATTGCGCGGGTAGTCCTGCTTGTAATACTGGGCGGCCCACATCTGGTTCTGGCCAACATCTGTGACGATCAGGGCCTTGCCGCCGGTGAAACGCCACAGGTCGTTGATCACGTGGGCGGCGTACAGATGGCCGTTATCGGGCAGGTTCTGGATGTCGCGCACGGCGCTGTTGCCCTTCCACTCCTTGACCTCTGTCCAGCCAGTCGCTGTGATCCAGCGGCTCGACGAATTCCAGCAACTGGCGCAGGGTGCTCGCGCAGGTCGCCCACCAGGGCCACGTCAACCTTGACATTCTTATTGATCTCGGCCTTATCGATGTCGATGTGGATCTTCTTGGCGTTGGTGGCGTAAGTCCTCAAGTTGCCGGTGACCCGATCGTCGAAGCGCATGCCGAAAGCCAGCAGCAGGTCGGCTTCCTGAATGGCCTTGTTGACCCAGGCTTCGCCGTGCATGCCCATCATGCCCAGGTTCAGCGGATGGCTGGCCGGGAAACCGCCCAGGCCCAGCAGGGTCATGGCCACCGGGGTGTGGGTGCGCTCGGCGAACTCCAGCACCTCGTCCATCGCGCCGCTGATGAGGATGCCCTGCCCGGCCAGGATCACCGGGCGTTTGGCGGATTGGATCAGCTCGACGGCCTGTTGAATGTCTTCCGGAGCCGGGCGGTAGATCGGGGCGGTAGCCGGCGCATGCGAATGGGGGTGTCGTCAGTATTCCCATTCCATCGAATTCTGCTGGGCATCTTTGGTGATATCCACCAGCACCGGGCCGGGCCGCCCGGTGCGGGCGATGTAAAAGGCCTCGCGCAGCACAGCGCCACGATTTCGTGGACGTCGGTCACCAGGTAATTGTGCTTGGTGATCGGCAGGGTAATGCCGGTAACGTCGGTCTCCTGGAAAGCATCGTAGCCGATCAGCTTGCTGGTCACCTGGCCGGTGATGAAAACGGTCGGCGACGAATCCATCATGGCGGTAGCGATCCCGGTCACCAGGTTGGTTGCGCCCGGCCCGGAGGTGGCCATGGCCACCCCCACCTTGCCGGAAGCGCGGGCATAGCCGTCGGCCATGTGGGCGGCGCCCTGCTCGTGGCGCACCAGCACGTGGTGAATCGGATAGTCGGGCATGGCATCATAAATGGGCAGGTTGGCCCCACCAGGATACCCAAACACGATCTCAACCCCTTCACGCATCAAGGTCTCCCAAACGATTTGAGCGCCGGTAAGTTTCATAAGTCTTCCTCCTCGCAAAAATTTGCTATTGGTATTCCAGAACTGCGCCCCGGTCAGCGCTGGTGACGAAGTGTGCGTAGCGCCGCAGCCACTTGCTTTGCGTGCGCGGTTGAAAGGGCGGCAAGGCTGCCAGGCGGCTCTGGATCTCCTCGGCGCTCAAACACGCGTTGAGCGTGCGTGCGTCCAGGTCGATTTCGATCACGTCCCCGGGCTGCAGCGCGGCGATAGGGCCGCCCGCCGCCGCCTCGGGAGAGACGTGCCCGATGCAGGCTCCGCGCGTGCCGCCCGAGAAGCGCCCGTCGGTGATCAGGGCCACTTTATCGCCCAACCCCATGCCCATGATGGCGCTGGTGGGGCTGAGCATCTCCTGCATACCGGGGCCGCCCTTGGGGCCTTCGTAGCGGATGACCACCACCTCGCCGGGCTGCACCTCGTGCGCCAGGATGCCGCTCTGGGCGCTTTCCTGCGAACTCGTAAATGCGCGCCGGGCCGCTAAACTTGCGCATGCCCGCACTCACACCGCCGGCCTTGACCACGGCTCCGTTTGGGGCCAGATTGCCGAACAGGCAAACCAACCCGCCCGTCTTCGAATGCGCCTCGGCGTAAGAACGAATGACGTCGTGATCTTTGACTTCCGCCCGCTCGACGGCCTCGCGCAGCGGCCCACCGGTGACGGTGATGCGATCCAGGTGCAGCAAGCCGGTGGCCGCCTGCACCTCCTTGAGGATGGCCGGCACGCCGCCCGCCCGGTGCACGTCTTCCATGTGCCATTTTCCGGCCGGGCTGACTTTGCACAGGTGGGGAACTTTGTCGGAAAGCTGGTTGATGCGCTCCAGCGGGTAATCCAGGCCGGCCTCGTGGGCGATGGCCATGCCGTGCAGGATCGTGTTGGTCGAGCCGCCCATGGCCATGTCCAGGGCGAAGGCGTCGTCGAAGGCTTCCAGGGTGGCGATCTGGCGCGGGGTGATATCCTGCTCGATGAGCTTCAGGATCTGCGCGCCGGCGCGCCGGGCCAGCTCTTCGCGCTCGGGGGTGCGCGCCAGGGCCGAGCCGTTGTAGGGCAGGGCCAGCCCCAGGGCTTCCATCAGGCAGTTCATGCTGTTGGCCGTGAACATGCCCGAGCAGGAGCCGCAGGATGGGCAGGCGGAGTCTTCCAACATCTTCAGGCGTTGGGCGTCGATGCGCCCACTCTGGTAAGCCCCCACCCCTTCGAAGACCGAGATCAGGTCCACCGCTTCGCCTTCAGGGGTGCGCCCGGCGGCCATGGGCCCTCCAGAAATAAAAATTGCCGGGACGTTGACGCGCATGGCAGCCATCAGCATTCCCGGCACGATTTTGTCGCAATTGGGGATACACACCATCCCGTCGAAGCGGTGGGCCTCCATCATGGTCTCCACGCAGTCGGCGATCAGCTCGCGGGAGGGCAGGGAATATTTCATGCCCACGTGCCCCATGGAGATACCGTCGTCTACGCCGATGGTGTTGAACTCGAAGGGCACCCCGCCCGCCTCACGGATGGCCTGCTTGACCAACCGGCCAAATTCTTGCAGGTGCACGTGCCCCGGAATGATGTCCACGTAGGAGTTGACTACGGCCACAAATGGCTTGTCCATGTCGGCGTCGGTGACGCCAACCGCCTTCAGTAATGCCCGGTGGGGGGCCCGTTCAATTCCGGCCTTGATTTGCTTTGATCGCATTGATTCACTCCGTCAAAAGGTATAAAAAGAGCCACCTTCTGGTCAGGTGGCTCTCGAGTTACTTTCTTGTGCTTCCGTTTACTGGATTTACTCCGTAAACTCCTCTTGGGGCCTCCCAACCAGAATTTGGCTCTTAATAATAAGAACCGCAAGTAGTACTACAATAACTAGAAGGGAGAGGGCGTAAGTATTCATTGGATAATAGGTACAGTATAAGGATACTTCAGGTCAAAGTCAATAGGCAATTCTTAAAAGTTTCATTAAAGTTCTAGCCCAGCGCCGTCGACAAGCGCCCGCGCAGCAGGAGCCTGTACAGATTGCGGACCAGCCGGATGGCATTCACGATCAGGACAATGCCGAGCACCACGCGGGCCGAATTGGCCAGGGCCACGCCGAGCAATTGGATCGCCTGGGGGTCCGTGATGGCGAAGCCCACCGCGGACAGGGCCGCCGGGTCCAGCCCGACGATGGCCGGGCCGACCAGCATGCGCGCCGCGAGGCCAATCGTGAACAGGTTCAGGCCCACCGCCAGCCAGCGCGTCAGCGCCGACCAGTGCCCCTGCGCGATCTGCAGGGTGTAAAGGCAAATTTCCAGCGCCCACAACAGGCTCAACCAGGGCAAATACTGGAAGAAAGCCGCCGTGAGCAGCGGCGCGTGCACCCACTGGCCGCCCTGGATGCGCGAGAAGCTGATCCATTGGGGGTAGAGGTTGAACACCACCAGCCCCGCAACGGTGAAGAAGAGATCGGTGATGGCTTTGGCGAAGCGCACTCGTTCGGGATCGGGCGCAGCTTTCATCTTGCGCGGGTCCCATCCCCTTTCCCGAAGCTTGAATTCGGGCATCGTCCATTGCAGGATGGCGAAGACCAACACGATCATGCCCATAGCCTGAATGACCGCACCTAACAGGTCGGAGATGATCTGCGCCATGACTTCGCCAATATCCATGGAGGGGCTGGTCGACGACCCCAGGGAAACCCCCAGCCCGACCATGGCCAGGATGACCACGATGGGCAGCACGATGCGCGCGGTGTTGATGAAGTAGGGATAAAGCTGGGGCCCGATTAGATAGCGCGGCGGCAAATAAGAAGCCGCCACCTTCTGCGGTGGGCCGAGGCGCTCGAGCACCACCGCGGCCATCTCCTCATCCGGGGCCCGCCCCTGCGCCCGGCTCTCGTCCTCCAACGCATCCTCGATCAGCGAGCGAATTTCCTTTTGGATATCCTCGCGCAGCTTGTCCGGCAGGCGTTGCCCCACCTCATCGACGTACAATTCAACCAGATTCATCTTCTTTATTCCTTCCCTGCAAATGTAAGCAGCGGCTGGATCGTAGCCACGATCTTCGCCCATTCTTTTTCCAGCCTGGGTAAGACTTCCCTCCCCTGCGGGCTGATCACGTAATAGCGGCGGGGGCGGGCGTCCTCGAGGCGCCACTTCGATTCCAGCAACCCCTGCGATTCGAGGCGGCGCAGCAGCGGGTAGAGCGTGCCCTGTTCTACTTCGAGGCCCTTGTCTGCCAGCAGCTTCATCACCGAGTAGCCGTACTGCTCCTCTTGAAGCTGGCTGAGCACCGCCAGGCCGATCACCCCGCGCCGCAGCTCCTGAATGAGATTATCGACGAGCTGATCTTGTTCCATATCTCCTATCCTTTGACATATTATACAATGTGATACATAGTATTACCAGTGACAAATATCATGTCTTTCAAGCCTGCCAGTTTCCCGCGCGCCAAAGAAGAAAATGCTATAATTCTTCTCCAGGGGAGGAAAACTGTTCTAACCACCCACCTGAAGATCGATAACCCACATTCCACTGCGCATGGAAGGAAGCTTTATGCCGACCTTACTTCGTCAAGCTTTTTCCCTTTGCCTGGCTTTTTTCTTCCTGGGAGGCATTGCCTTCCCACAACCGGCTCAAGCCGGCTCACCACTGCCCGTCTCATCAAACCGGATATCCCCCTCCGCCGCCTTGCCCGCAACCCTGAGCGCCGGCAAAGAGTACACCTGCGGCATCCGCAGCGATGGAACCCTGGCGTGTTGGGGGGAGGAAGGCGCAAGCCCGCTGGACGATATTCCGCCTGGAACCTTCACCCAGGTCAGCGCCGGGCAGGAGCACGCCTGCGCCTTGCGCGAGGATGGCAGTCTGGCCTGCTGGGGCTACGACTACGACGGGCAGGCCACGCCGCCGGACGGCGCTTTCCTCCAGGTCAGCGCCGGGGATTACCACACCTGCGCCATCCAGGCGGATGGCGGCGTGGCTTGCTGGGGAGACGACAGCGGGGGGCAGTTGGACGGTATCCCGTCAGGCGCCTTCGTTGAAATCAGCGCCGGCGGCGGGCATACCTGTGGAATTCGGGATACGGGTGAGCTGGCCTGTTGGGGAGACGACACAGACGGGCAGATCAGCAACGTTCCAACCGGAGGATTTTCCCGGCTCAGCGCAGGCGCCTATCATACCTGCGCCATCCACACGGACGGCGCGCTCGCCTGCTGGTCCGCCGATTGGATAGCGCCTCTGATCGGTGAGCCCCCCGGCGGGAGCTTCACCCAGGTGGCCAGCGGCTTCGACCATAGCTGTGGCCTGCGCGCGGACGGCACGCTGGCCTGTTGGGGGAGCAACGCCGACGGACAGGCGCCCCGCATCGCGCTCAGCCCGGCCGGCCTTCCCGATGCCGTCCTGGGACAAGCCTACGCGCAGTCCATCGGCGCCAGTGGCGGCACCCCCCCCTTACGGCTTCAGCCTGATCTCCGGCAGCCTGCCGCTGGGGTTGGCGCTGAGCGCGGACGGCAGCCTGAGCGGCGCGCCCGCCAGGGCTGGAAGGTACACCTTCACGGTCGAGGCGGCGGAGACGAGCACGCTCTACTCCGCTCCGCTGGCGGCAACGGCGGAGTACCGCCTGGATATCGCGGGCGCGACGATCTTCCTGCCGCTGATCGGGGCGCCCGCCCCCTGATTCTACCTTGCGAAGGTTTGATGGTTCGCTAACCTTCCCTGAAGGGATGCTGCGCGATCGCAAGGTTAGAGGAGCGCCCCCACCCGGCCTCCCCTAAAATCGAAAGAACCCGATTTTAGGGGAGGGGGCCGCGCTCCGAAACATACAGAACCGCATTTTAGAAAGACCCTAAAGATCTCGGAAGATCTTTAGGGTCTTTGTCTCTTTTGCGGCTTTGCGCCTTGGCGTGAGGAAGTTTCTTCTTACTGGATCGCCAGCACTGCGTCGGCGGGCATGCCCGGCTTCAAATCGTGATTGGCATTGGGCAGGCTGATCTCCACCTTATACACCGTGGTGCTGCGGCTATCCACCGTCTGCACGTTGCGCGGGGTGAATTCCGCCTGGTCCGCGATGTACGAGACCGTGCCCCCAAAAGTCTTCCCCGGGAAAGAATCCACCGAGATAGTGGCCTTCTGCCCCAATTGGATGTGCCCGTAATCGCTCTCCGGGATGTACACGGTCAGCTTCACCTGGTCCAGATTGCCGATCTCCACCACCGTGGCGCCGGCAGCCGCCACCTCGCCGGGGTTCATGGGGCGCGAGAGCACGATCCCCGAAGCCGGCGCGCTCACGCTGCTCTTGTCCAATTGAACTTGAGCCGCCTGGAGGGCCGCCTGCGCCTGATCCAGGGCCGCCTGCGCCTGAGATACGCCGCTCTTGGCCTGATCCAGACTGGATTGGGCGGCGGTGATTTGCAAAGAGTCGCTGCCGGTCATCAGCTTGTCCAGGGCGGTCTGGGTGTTGTCCAACTGCTCCTGGGCCACCGCTACGCGGGCGCGCGCTTCCAGCACCCGGCTGGCCGCGTCGCTGGTGAGCATCTGGTTATACGCCTTCTGCGCCGAATCCAGGTCTGCCTGGGCCGAATCGAGCTGCTTCTGGGCGGCGTCCTGCAGATCGGCGGTGTCCTTGGCCGCTTTGGCCTCGTCCAGCGTCTGTTGGGCGATGGTGTAGGCCTGCTGCGCCTGGTTGAGCTGTTTTTCGGCGGAGACGAAATCGCCGTTGCTGGCATCTTTCAGCTCCGTATCCAGGTTGGCCGATTCCGTGTCCAGGTCCTTCTGCGCCACCCCCACCTGCGCCTGTAAAGCGCTGATTTCCTCGCTCTTCTGGAAATACCAGGCCGGCAGAGTGATCTGGCTCGCCTGGCTGTCCTGCCAGGCAGTCGTGCGGCTGGCCTGATCCTGCTGGCGGGCAGCCTGCACGGCCAGGTCATATTGGGTTTGAGCGCCGGCCTGCTTTTGCTGCGCCGCGTTCAGGTTCGCCTGGGCCACTTTCACCGCCGCGTTGGCCTGATCGACCTGCGTCTGCAAGATCTGCGAGTTCAGGGTGAACATCACCTCTCCGGCCTGCACCGCGTCGCTCTTCGCGACCTTGATCTCCGCGATCTTCCCGCTGATTTCCGGCGCGACCTGGATCGTATCCGTCGAGATCGTCCCGGAGGCTTTCAGGCTGGTGCTGCCTGCGCTGCCGGTCAGGCCGGCGCAGCCGGCCAGCGAGACCCACGCGATCACCCATACAAGTATTGAAATCCAGCGTTTTGTTGACATAGTCCATCTCCTCTAAGCATTGACCAGAAAGGTGCCCGGCGCGGCGACAGGCGCGCGCACGCACTCTCAGGATTTCACAGCAGAAATAAAAACGTCCTCCAGGGTGGGCGCGATCCATTCGACGCTGTGGACGGCGACCTTTTCCTCCACGAGCGCCTGCTGCACCGGCTCGCGGTATTTCTCGGCGTCCGGAACCACCGCGTGGATCTGCGCGCCGTACAGGGCCACCTCCTCGATGGGCAACCGGCCCTGCGCTCCGGCGGTTTTCAAGACGCGCAAGGCGCGGTCCGGCTCGCTGGTGTTGATCTCCAGCACCTGCCCGCGCATCTGCGATTGTTTGAGGCGCTCGGGGGTATCCAGCGCCACCAGCTTGCCCTGGCTGATGAAGCCCACCCGCTGGCAAAGCTCGGCTTCGTCCATATAGTGCGTGGTGACCAGCACCGTGGTGCCCTTCTTGGCCATGGCGTAGATCAGCCCCCAGAAATCCCGCCGGCTGATGGGATCCACCCCGGCGGTTGGCTCGTCCAGGAAGACTACCTTCGGGTTATGCACGATGGCGCAGCCCAGCGCCAGGCGCTGCTTCCAGCCCCCCGAAAGGTTGGCCGTCAGGGTGTTTTCGCGCCCCTCCAGCCCGGCCATGCGCATGATCTCCACTTCGCGCTGTTGCAGCTCGCCGCGCGATAGCCCGTAGACCTTACCGTAAAAGCGGATATTCTCGCGCGCGGTCAGGTCGTTGTACAGGGTGAAGGCCTGGGACATGTAGCCCACTCGGGCCTGCATGGCCTTGGCCTGGCTGACCGGGTCGTAGCCCAGGACGCGCAGGCGGCCTTCGCTGGGCCGCAGCAGCCCCAACAGGATGCGGATGGTGGTGGTCTTGCCGGCCCCGTTGGGACCCAGCCAGCCAAACACTTCGCCCGCGCGAACCTGGAAGCTGACCTGATCCACCGCCACGAAATTCCCGAAGCGTTTGGTCAGGCCCTCGACCTCGATCGGGTCAGAGAATTCCGGGCCGGGGGCCGCGTGGGAAGAGGAAGGTCTATGCATGTTGCAGCGCCTCCTGCTGATTGATCAGGCTGATGAAAGCCTCTTCCATACGCGGCTCGATCACGCGCATCCCGCTCCATTCCAGGCCCTGGCCAGACAGCGCGGCCTCGACCTGCGGCCTGCGCCGCTCGATGTCGTCCAGGAACAGGTGCAGCATGGCGCCGTAAGTCTGCACCTCCCGCACGCCTTCCAGCCCCGCCACCAGGTCGCGGGCCGGCACGAACCTGGCCGGGGCGAACTCCAGCAAGCGGCCGGGCACCCTCTTCTTGATCTCCGCGGGAGTGTCGTTGGCGATCAGGCGCCCCTTGTAGATCAGCCCCACCCGGCTGCAGCGCTCGGCCTCGTCCATGTAAGGCGTGCACACGAAGATGGTCAGGCCCCTTTCGGCGCGCAGGTTGCCCAGCAGGTTCCAGAACTCGCGCCGGCTGACCGGGTCCACCCCCAGGGTCGGCTCGTCCAGCAGCACCACCTGCGGCTCGTGCACCAGGCTGCACGCCAGGGCCAGCTTCTTCTTCATGCCGCCCGACAGGCGTCCGGCCGGGCGCGTGGTAAACTCGGTCAGGCCGGCGAATTTGAGCAGCTCCGGGATGCGGCGCTTCTGTTCCCCGGCGGGAATGCCGTGCAGATCGGCGAAGAAACGCAGATTCTCCATCACGGTCAGGTCGCCCGGCAGGGCAAATTGCTGGGCGATGTAGCCGACCCGTTCGCGGATCTCGTAGACGTCGCGCATGGAGTCGAACCCCAGGATGCTGCTCCCTCCCTCGTCGCGCCTGAGCAGGCCCAGGATCACGCGCGTGGTGGTGCTCTTGCCCGCGCCGTCCGGCCCGATCAGCCCGAAAGTCTCGCCGCTTTTCACTTCCAGGCTGATGTGGTCCACCGCCACGACTTCCGTGCGGTTCGCGCGGAAACGCTTGGTCAACCCCTCTGCGGAAATGGCAATTTCTGCTTCCATGCGTCCCTCAATCCAATCTCTTTTTGGTCACCGAGGCAGCCGCCACCAGGGCCACCAGGGAATAAACCACCAGCGCCAGGGCGCTGCCCCACAGGAAGGCGATGCCCACGCCTTTGGTGATGATGCCGCGCACGATACTGATGTAATAAGTCAGCGGCACCAGGTCGCCGATGAGCTGCGTCCACAGGGGCATGGTGATGCGCGGGTAGAGGAACCCGGTCAGCAGCATGGCGAACAGGTTGAGCACGTTGGTGATCTGTTGCGCCTGGCGCTGGGTCTTGGCCAGGGTGGAAATGAACAGCCCCAACCCCATGCCCGCGATGATGAAGAGCACGGACAGGATGGCAAACAGCCAGATATTCCCGTTGAAGGGCACGCCAAACCAAAACACGCCCAACAGGAGGATCACGACCATGTCCAGGATCACCACCAGCACGCCGGGGATCAGCTTGGCGATGATCATCTCCAACGGCCGGGCGGGGGTGGCCAGCAACTGCTCTAGGGTGCCGGCTTCCCGCTCGCGCACGAAGGCCATAGCGGAATGGGCCACGATGATGTTCTGGATGATCAAGGCGATCAGCCCCGGCAGGATGAACACCATATCCTTCAGATCCGGGTTGTACAGCACGCGGGTAGCCACGCTCACCGGCAGGCCCCCGGAGAGGTCCACCAGGCTCGAGCTTGCCCCGGCTTTCTGCACCTGCTGCGTGGTCAGGTCCACCGAGACCTGCTGGGCGATGGCGCTGGCGGCGTTGTAGCCGGACTGCACGCTGAAGGAGTTGGAGCCGTCCAGGAGGATCAGCGCCGTCCCCTGGCCGCGCGTCACGCTCTCGGCGAAATCCGGCGGGATGACCACCCCGGCCTTGACCGTGCCATTGTCGATAGCCTGCATCACCTGCTGCTCGTTTTGCAGGGTGAGCTTGACGTCGAAATAGCCCGAATTCACCAGGGCCTGGACGAAGTCCCGGCTGCGGTAATCCATGCTTTGATCCACCACGGCGGTGGGCAGGTGGTTCACCGTCAGGGTGACCGCGTAAGCGAAGAGGAACAGCTCCACCAGGGGCAGGATGAAGAACATCATCAGCGTGCGCCGGTCGCGCAGTGTCTGGACGGTCTCTTTGTAGGTGAGCGCCTTGAGGCGCTGGAAGCGCTTTTGCATACTCACTCCAGCCTCTCGCGGAAGGTACGCGCTGCCAGGAACATCACTACCAGCAGGTAGGCCAGCAGGGCCAACACCTCACCGCCCAGCGCCTGCAAGCCGATGCCCTTGGTGATGATGCCGCGCGAGATGGGCACGAAATAGGTCAACGGGAAGAGATTCCCCACCAGGCGGATCACCGTCGGCATGGTGTAGCGCGGGAAGATAAAGCCGCCCAGCACCAGGGCCACCATGGTGAAGAGCATGATGAGCTGCTGCGCCTGGCGCTGATTCTCCGAAACGGTGGAGATCAACAACCCCAGCCCCAGGCCGCTGAATACGTAAACGAACGCTAGGCCGATGAACAGCCAGAAGCTACCCTGGAAGGGCACCCCAAACAAGAACACCCCCAGCCCGATCACGGTCAGCGTGTTCAACATGGCGATGGCCAGGAAGGGCACGATCTTGCCCAGCATCAGCTCGATGGGGCGGATGGGGGTGACCAGGATCTGCTCGATGGTGCCCACCTCGCGCTCGCGCACCACGGCTGCGGCGGTAAGCACGATGGTCTGCGTCTGGAGCAGCATGGCGGCCATGCCGGGGATGAGGAACCACAGATCCTTGATGTCCGGGTTATAGAGGATGCGCAGGTCGGCCACCAGGGAAGGCAGGGTCGCGCCGCCGCCCGCCTGGCCGGCGCGATCCACCTGATTCATGACCACGTTCGTGGCGTAGGACGCCCCGATCACGTTGGCCGCGCTGTAGGCCGATTGGGAAGTGAACAGGTCCGAGCCGTCCACCAGCACCAGCACCTGCGCGTCTCCGCGCTGCACGGCTTCCGCATAATCCGGCGGGATGACGATCCCGGCGCTGGCCCGCCCCGCGTCGATGGCCTGGATGGCCGCGTTTTGATCCGCCGCCGTCGACACCACGTCGAAATAACCCGAGTTCACCATGGCGTCGATGTAGCTGCGGCTGGCGTCGTCCAGGCTCTGGTCGGCCACCACCGTGGGGATGTGGCTCACGTTCATGTGGATGGCGTACCCGAACAGGATCAGTTGCAGCAGCGGCATGGTCAGCATGATGACCAGCGTGGTGCGGTCGCGCAGGGTCTGGAAAAACTCCTTTTGAACAATGGCAAGTATTCTTTGCAACATAACGGTTCTCACGAATTCTTGCGAACGATGATCCCGTCCAACAGGAGCGACACGATGGCGTTCGCCAGCGCTTTGCGCTCCTCTGGCGGGGGAGGAGGCTCCATGCCGCGCAGCACCGGCAGCAGCGCCCCGATGAAGGTCGCTACCACGATACGCGCCGCCAGGCCCGGGTCGATGGGGTGGAAGATCCCCGCAGCCGTCTTCTCGAGGATGAAGTCCTTGAGATAATCGATGATGCGATTCGTGCGCGAGACCACGTAATCGTCGAGGATCTCATCGTTTACCCAGGCTTCGGCGATCAAGGCGCGCGTATAGACCACCTTGGAGAGCACGATCTCCATGATCGAGTCGGCCAGATCGATGAAATCCTGGCGGTCCTTGAGGTTGACGCTCTGCAAGAAGAGCGAATCTACCTGCTCGGCCTGTTGGGAGAGGATGGCTATCAGCACGTCACGCTTGCCGGGAAAATAACCGTACAGGGTGCTCTCGCCGATATCGGCTGCCAGGGCGATGTCCTTGGTGGTGGTGGCCGCGTATCCCTTTTCGGCGAACAGGCGCGCCGCCGCGTCCATGATCTCCTTGCGCTGCCGCTGGATGCGGCGCTCCCGGCGGGACGCGCCGTTCGAACGGCCAATCTCAAGGGACATCCTTCCTCCTTCGGATAAACTCATGGATAGTAATCGCTCGCTTTACGAGCGATTACTCGAAATACGAGCCTATAATACGCCAATTTCCCGGCCTGTCAAGAGGCTTACAAAAATCTCCCTCTTTTTAGACAGCCCCAACAAGAGCAAGATTCACATCCCGCCCCCTGGCTAAAAGGCTTTGCGTCCTTGCGTGAGACCCACGTAGGGCGGGATTCACATCCCGCCTCCTGGCGTTTCTAAAAGGCTTTGCGTCCTTGCGTGAGACCCGCGTAGGGCGGGATTCACATCCCGCCTCCTGGCGTTTCTAAAAGGCTTTGCGCCTTTGCGTGAGATACCGGATTGATTCTGAAGGCCACAAAGTTATACAATGAAATAGAAAGAGGTGAGTGATGCTCGCTTTTTATGGGTGTGTGCTCGCGGCGTACTTGCTCGGCTCTCTCCCCTTTGCGGTGTGGATCGCACGCCGGCGCGGCATCGTTCTGAGCCGGGTGGGCGACGGCAACCTGGGCGCCCGCAACGTCTTTTTACAGGTTGGGCGCCCCGAAGGCGCGCTCGCCGGCCTGCTGGACATCGCCAAAGGCGCGCTTCCCGTGATTTTCGGCCAGAGGCTTGGTCTGGACACTTTGCAGCTTTTCATCGTCGGCCTGCTGGCCATCCTCGGCCACAACTGGTCCGTCTTCAACCATTTTCAGGGCGGGCAGGGCATGGCCACCACGGTGGGCGTATTTTTGGCGCTCTCTCCTGCCCTGGTCGCCATCGGCATCCTCTTGATCGCTGCCTGCCTGGCCGTCACCCGCAATTGGGACGTAGCCTGCGCCATCGGCCTGGCGTGGATCCCTCTGGCGGCGCTGCTCTGGCAGGCAAACCCGGCTTTGGCCGCCTACTGCGTGATCCTCCTGCCCCTGATCTGGGTGCGCAAGCGCATCGTGAGCGCTGAAAGGCTGCGCGACCGCCAGGCCTGATCCATCCAGACCTTGCGAAGGAAAGAGACCTTCGCAAGGTTTCATCCTTAAATGGATGTATAATCTCTTATAGACAAAGAGATTTTTCCATTTTCTGTACGAGCAATCGAGGTTACCATGAACGGCCTGATCGACCCAAACGCGGCTTATGTTATCCTGGTGGCCGGATTTTTGCTGGCAACTCTGGCTCTGTTTGCGCCAGGCACCGGCATCCTGGAGCTGAGCGCCGTAGCCGCGCTCATCTTCTCCGGCTATCTGATCTCCAACCTTCCGATCAACTGGTGGGCGTTGGCCCTCCTGATCCTGGGCGTATTTCCTCTCCTGCTGGCCCTGCGCCGGTCGAGGAACCTGATCTATCTGGCCGCTTCCCTGGCGGCCCTGATCATCGGCTCGGCTTACCTGTTCAGCTCGGGAGAATGGTGGCGCCCGGGGGTCAACCCCTTGCTGGCCGTGGTGGTTTCCGGGCTGACGACGGCCTTGCTATGGATCGCCGGCACCAAAACGCTGGAAGCCAGCGCCCGCAAGCCCAGCCTGCTGAAAGACCTGATTGGCGCCATCGGCGAAGCCAAGACGCCCATCCACAGCGAGGGCAGCGTGTACGTGGCGGGGGAAAACTGGAGCGCGCACAGCGCCCATCCCATCCCGGCGGAGGCGCGCGTGCGCGTCATCCGCAAGGAGGGCCTGATGCTGGAAGTTGAACAGGTGGATGCCAAGGACGGTCAAAGCCCCTCCGCCTGATCCCATTTCATCGTGTAATTCCTTATGTAATTCCTAATGGAGGAAATATGACAAGTGCTCTTTCAACCAGTGTGTTATGCCTGATCGGTATCGTAGTGCTGGCCGCCATCGTCTTTCTGGCCAGCGCCATCCGCGTCGTGTCGGAATATCAGCGCCTGGTGGTCTTCCGCCTGGGGCGCTGCATCGGCGACCGCGGCCCTGGCCTGGTCATCCTGATCCCCATCATCGACCGGGCCGTACGCGTGGACCTGCGCGAGCAGGTGCGCGAAATCCCGCAGCAGACCTCCATCACCAAGGATAACGCCCCCATCTCCATCGACTTCCTGTGGTTCTATAAAGTCATTACCCCCACGGACAGCGTGCTGGCAGTCGGCAACTTCGAGCTGGCCGCCCAGGGTATGGCCACCACCACCTTGCGCTCCGTCATCGGCGGCATCCTGCTGGACGACGTGCTCTCCGAGCGCGAGCAGATCAACAATATCCTGCGCACGCGCCTGGACGAAGTCACCGGACGCTGGGGCGTCAAAGTGACCAACGTGGAAATCCGCGAGATCGTGCCGCCTCGTGAGGTACAGGAAGCCATGAACCGCCAGATGTCCGCCGAGCGCATCCGCCGCGCGGTGGTCACCGAATCCACCGGCACGCGCGAGGCCGCCATCAACGTGGCCGACGGCGAGAAGCAGGCCGCCATCCTGCGCGCCGAGGGCGAGAAGCAGTCCAACATCTTGCGCGCCGAAGGCGATAAGACAGTCCCAGCTCCTGCGCGCCGAAGGCTTCTCCATGGCCCTGGACAAGATCAACTCGGTTGCCAACGCAGTCGACCCCAAGACCATGACGCTGCAATACTTCGATACCCTCAACAAGCTGGGCGCCGGGCCTTCTACCAAGTACATCTTCCCGCTCGAGTTCACCGGGTTGATCGGCAACTTCCTCAAGGGGCAGGACCAGAAATAGGGTTCCCGTCGGGGAAACTGTGGCGACTGAGAACGAGCGCCTTCTGAAAGAGGCACAACCGTTCGAGATCCTCCCGGCCAGTCTGCGCGACCTGATGCCTCTCCGCCACATCGAGCGGGTGTGTTTCCCCCAGGATGCCTGGCCGCTGTTGGACCTGCTCGGCGTGCTGACCTTCCCGGACATCGAGCGCCTGAAGGCCACGGTCGGCGAGCAGATGGTCGGTTTTATCGCCGGAGATATCCGCCGCTCCGAAAGGATTGGCTGGATCACCACCCTGGGCGTGCTGCCCGAGTACCGCCGCCAGGGCATCGCCGCCGCTCTCCTGGCGACCTGCGAAGAGAGGATGAAAGTTCCTTTCGTCAAGCTGAGCGTGCGCCGCTCGAACGCTCCGGCCATCGCTTTATACAGGCGCTTTGGCTACCAGCAGACCGGCGTTTGGCCGCGCTATTACTCCGGCGGTGAAGACGCCCTGGTGCTGGAAAAGAAGATGTGAGCAGGAACAAAAAAGAAGAGGGTGGGGCGTCGAGCGCTCCACCCTCTCTAGTTTAAAAGGGAACGCTCTTACTTTAGCAACATCTGAAAGCAGACTATCCTTCGCAAGGCTTAGCCTTCAAAACCTATCAGAGAGTCTACAATTCCTCGAATCATGTTGACTTTCCCCCCAACTCAGTATATACTTTTTTCAAAAGGAGCGCTGGTTCCCACTATGCGAGTTGTACCCCTCTCAATGGAAATAGTGATCAGTGTGTGCGGCATACGTATTCTTGCGTGTGCCGCTTTTCATACTCAATAAATCCGAAAGGAGAGTCAGACCATGGATTATGGCATGATCGGTAAGATTGACAAGGCCAAACGTTATGCTGGTGAGCGCACCCGGATCCATTTTGACGCATTTACTGTCACTTTCGATGGGGAAAATAACCCGCACACCGTTCGCTACGATAAGGGTATATGGGAGTGCGACTGCGATTTCTTCCACAGCCGCGGCCGTTGCAGCCACACCATGGCTCTGGAAATCATCCTGGAAGGCATGGTGCTCGCCGAGCCGTTACCGGCCAGTTCATGAATAGACAACCTTGCGAAGGTTAGTCAGCATCGGCCTTCGCAAGGTTTCCTCAGCAAAAAAGACGGGCCGTAGGGCCCGTCTTTTTTTGATCTCCAGCAATAATTAGGCGACCTTACACGCCAGGATGGTCAGGTCATCCGCCAGGGGTTGGCTGCCGGTAAACTCCTTCAAACTCTGGCGCACGGCGTGGACGATCTCCTGGGCCGGCAGGCCGGCGTTCTGGCGCACGCTGGCCTCCAGGCGTTCGCGCTCGAATTCTTCTTTAGCGTCGTTGGTAGCCTCCACCACCCCATCCGTGTAGAGCAATAGCACGTCCCCTTTGGCGAGCGATACAGATTGGGCGCTGATCTCGTAATCTTCGACGAAACCGATGGCCGCCCCGGTGGGCGTCAACCAGGCCACCTGATCCTGCTGCGCGCGGTAGAGCGCGGGCGGGTTTTGGCCGGCGTTGCTGTAAGTGAGCGTCCGGGCAACCGGGTCGAACTTTCCCAGGAAAGCGGTGATGAGCGTGGTGAAATTGACGTTGTGCAGGTAAAAATGATTGATGCGCCGCAAGACTTCCTCCGGCGCTTTGCTCTCGGGGACGAGGGTGCGCAGGGAAGTCTGCAAGCCGGTCATGAGCAGACTGGCAGACAGGCCGTGGCCCATCGCGTCCGCGATGGCCAGCCCGTGCGCGCCGTCCCGAAAGCGCAAGAAGTCGAAATAGTCGCCGCCCACGATCTGCGCCGGCCGGCTGAAAGCCGCCACGTCCAGGCCGGGGATGGCGGGGGCCCGGTGCGGCAGGAGCGCCTTTTGCAGCACCTGCGAAAGCTCCAGGTCCGTCTCGAGCTGGCGCCGGTCCTCTTCTGAAAAATGATCGAGGCATACGCTGGCGGTGTAGTCCATTTCCAACAGCTCGGCGTCGACGTTGTCGTGGCATACCTCGCAAATTCCCAGGGCGTCCTCTTCGATCTTATCCAGGGCGGAATCCAGAACGCGGATGTGCGCCTGCACAGCCTGCTCATCTTCGGGCCCCAGGCGCACTTCTCTCTCGGACGCCGGCGCGGCGCTCAGCCAGTTGATGAGGTTTTGGCGTTTCACCTGTATACTCCTCTGGATGTTTTGGAACACGCTCGTTTCCAAAAGACACCTCCAAATCTGTCATCGAGCTCTTCCGACAAGCCCTACCAGAACATTTGTTTTATATTGTAACCACATCCCCGCCGGGATGCAAGGATGATTTCCGGATATAAAAGGTCAAGGATCGCCCCCCAAAAAGCCTCGCCCCTTCGCGGCGCAGCGGCTGGTTCGCAGGCCGCCGGCCGCGCGCCAGAACAGCATGACAAATGACACATGATTTTCATCCGGGGATCAGGTATATTTTGATTATTCCTATCGGCAATTTGTCTGAACAAATCTTCGTTTTCGCCCAGGAGATCGCGCCCATGAAGAGACTCTCCAGACGTGAATTTCTGCGGGCCGCCGCAGCCGGCCTGAGCGCCGCGGCGATCCAGCCTTTATTGGCCGCGTGCAGCCCCGAAAAGGGCGCCCCCTTGCCGCCATCCTCGCCCACCCCCGGCGCCGTTTCCCCGTCCCCCTCCGCCGCGCCTTCCCAGGCGCAAGGCCCTACCGCCACGCCCGGTGAGGCCGTTCCCTCTCCGACGGCCACCTCCCCCGCCCCGCCCGACCTGGTGGTGGCGCGCGGCGGCGAGCCGGAAGACCTGGTGCGCCGCGCCATCGCCGCCCTGGGCGGTATGCAACAGTTCGTGCCCCAAGGCGCGACCGTGGTGGTCAAGCCCAATATCTGCGTTTCCTATCACACCTACGAATACGCGGCCACCACCAATCCCTGGGTGGTGGCCGCCCTGGTCAAGCTGTGCCTGGAGGCCGGGGCGAAAAAAGTGCAGGTGTTCGACTATCCCTTTGGAGGCACCCTGGAAGAAGCTTACGTCAAGAGCGGCATCGCCGAGCAGGTGCAGGCCGCCGGTGGGGAGATGACTCCCATGCCCGGCTTCAAATACGTGGCCGCCGATATTCCCCAGGGAGTGAGCCTCAAGACTACCAAAGCCTTCCAGGACGCCCTGGAGGCGGACGTGATGATCAACGTGCCCATCGCCAAGACGCACAGCGCCGCGCGCCTGACCCTGGGGATGAAGAACATGATGGGGCTGGTGCAGAACCGCGCCGCCATCCACGTCGACCTCAAGCAGCGCATCCCGGATCTGGCCAGCCTGTTCCGCCCCAGGCTCACCGTCGTGGACGCGGTGCGCATCCTGACCGCCAACGGGCCCTCGGGTGGAAACCTGGACGACGTCAAGAAGCTGGATACGGTCATCGCCAGCCCGGACATGGTCGCCGCCGACAGCTACGCCGTCTCGCTCTTCGGCATGCGCCCCGCAGACATCGATTACATCCCGGCCGCCGCCGCCATGGGATTGGGCCGCATGGATTTGAGCAACCTGCGGATCGAAGAGATCCCCGTGGGTGGATGATGACAGGCCCCTTCGCCCGGCGCCCTTCCCGCAAGGGCCGCCCCCCCGGCGCGTGGAGCACGGCGCGCAAGCTCGTCCAGGCCGCCGCGCTGCTGCTCTTCGTCGCGCTGTTCGTCGCCTCCCGGCAGGGGAGCTGGCCGGCCAGCCTGGTCAACTTCCCCATGCGCCTGGACGCGCTGGCCGTGCTGGCCAACCTGCTGGCCAGCCGCGCCTTCCTGGCCGGCTCGGCGCTGGCGCTGCTGCTGGTGCTCTTTAGCCTGGTTTTCGGGCGCGCCTGGTGCGGCTGGCTGTGCCCCCTGGGCACCCTGCTGGATCTCTTCCCCCTCGAGCGCTGGCGCGCTAAGCGACCCGCCCCGCCCGAAGGCTGGCGCGGCCTCAAATACGGCCTGCTGCTCACCCTCCTGGTCGCGGCGCTGCTCGGCAACCTGACCCTGCTGGCCCTCGACCCGCTGACCCTCCTGTTCCGCACCCTCACGGCCGGCCTGTGGCCCGCCCTGGATCAGGCCGTCACGGCCGTGGAGACCGTCCTCTACCCGATACCGGCCCTCTCCGCTCCGGTCGCCGCCTTCGACGCCTGGGTGCGGCCGGTCTTCCTGCCCGCCGAGCCACTTTTCTACCGCGACGCGCTGCTCTTTGCGGGCATCTTCCTGGGGGTGATCGCGCTCAACCTGTTCGCGCCGCGCTTCTGGTGCCGCTATGTGTGCCCGCTAGGCGGCCTGCTGGGCGTGATCGGCAAGTTCGCCCTGTTCCGCCGCGAAGTGGGCGCAGAGTGCAAAGGCTGCACGCTGTGCACCGCCGCCTGCCCCACCGGCACGATCGACCCGGCCAAAGCTTACGCCAGCGACCCCGGCGAGTGTACCCTGTGCCTGGACTGCCTGGAAGCCTGCCCGCGCGGCCTGACTGCCTTCAAGCCGGGCCTTCACGTGGCCGCCTGGAAGGCCTACGACCCGGAGCGGCGCAAAGTTCTACTGGCGGTCGGCGTGGCCGCCGCCGGGCTGGCCCTGTCCCGCTCCGGCGCGCTGGCCAAGCGCGAGCCGCCTCATTTGCTGCGCCCGCCGGGCGCGCGCGAGGCCAACCCCGACGCGCTGTCCCTGACTCATTGCGTGCGTTGCGGCGAGTGCCTGCGCGCCTGCCCCACCGGCGGCCTGCAGCCGGCCGTCTTCGAGGCCGGGCTGGCGGGCTTCGGCACGCCGCTGCTGGCGCCGCGCCTGGGCTACTGCGATTACGCCTGCAACGCCTGCGGGCAGGTCTGCCCGGCGCAGGCCATCCCGCCCTTGAGCCTGGAGGAGAAGCGCCTGCAGGTGATCGGCAGAGCGTCTATCGACCAGAACCGCTGCATCGCCTGGTCCGAGCACCTCCCGTGCATCGTGTGCGAGGAGATGTGCCCGCTGCCCGAAAAGGCCATCCAGCTCGAAGTCGCCGAAGTGTGGACACCGGGAGGCGCCAGCGTAGAGCTACAGCTTCCCCACGTGGTGCGCGAGCGCTGTATCGGCTGCGGCATCTGTGAATACAAGTGCCCGGTCAACGGCGAGTCCGCCATCCGCGTGTACACGCCGGAGACGGCCGTGCCGTTTTAGGGTTTAGAATTAAGCCATGCACGCGAAGTTTCATCCTCGCCGAGGGTGTCTGCTCCTGGCCGGGGGCGCGTTACTCCTCCTGCTGCTCCTGATGGGGCTGGCGGTCGTATTCGTCCAGCGGCCTTCCCTGCCCGCGCAAGGCGCGGACCTGTTGCGCGGCGTCCTTGGGGATCGCGTCGTGGCTTCCCTGGAAATGGCCGCCTTCCAGGCCCAGGACATGCTCCAGAAGGCCCGCTACGCGCTGGGGCTGGCCACTCCCGCGGCCCCCTGGCAATCGCCGACGGAGACGCCCCTGCCCCGCGACACGCCTTCTGCACAGATCGCGCCTGCGCCGCAAACGGCCGCCCCCGCCTCGCCCACCCCTCCGTCCCCGGCCACTCCCGCGCCCGCCGCCTGGCAGCCCGCGCCGCTCACGCCCCTCGGCTCTCTCGCAGGAGAAGGGCAGTGGTCGCCCTACCTGCAGGACGCCAGCGGGCGCACGGTCAGCTACCGCGCTTACCTTCAGCCCGACCCCCAGCGGCCTTACGCCGTGGTGGCCGTGGTCGCTTTCGACCTGGCGCACACGCGCCTGCATTACGTGCTGGGCTTCGAAGAGCCCTATGCGCCCAACGGGCCCAAGCGCTCGGGAGCCATGCCCGCCGGGGACAAGCTTCCCGGCCGGCTGTTGGCCATGTTCAACGGGGGCTTCAAGGCCGCCAACGGGGAATTCGGGGCCATGTCCGGCGGAATCGTGGCCCTGCCGCCGCGCCCCGGCCTGGGCACCCTGGCGATCTACCAGGACGGCAGCCTGCGCATGGGCGTGTGGGGCAGCGACCTCCAGCCCTCCGCAGACATGCAGGCCTGGCGACAGAACGGTCCCCTGGTCGTGCAGGATGGGCAGATCAACCCGGACATTTATAACAACTCCCCGCAAGACTGGGGCTACACGGTCAAGGACGTCTCGCCCACCTGGCGCTCGGGGATCGCGCTCAGCCAGGACAGGCATACGTTGTACTACTTCGCCGGGCCGAGTCTCTCGATGGAAGCCCT
Source organism: uncultured Chloroflexia bacterium (assembly GCA_963702935.1). Lineage (GTDB taxonomy): Bacteria > Chloroflexota > Anaerolineae > Anaerolineales > Anaerolineaceae > DAOTWA01. The sequence goes on along the minus strand of OY969772.1, from coordinate 2,339,539 downwards.
GGCCAAGAGTATGCTGGCCGCGCACGTCGCCCAGGGCATGCAGCTCGATATCAACAATTACTGGGTGCATTTCGTGGCCGTCCACTGGCAGAATGGGGAGCTCTCGCTGGAGGCGCTCTTCCCCGGCACGATGAAAGAGAATATCGACCGCTATCTTTATCCCTACGGGCGGGATTTCTTCTACGTGACGACCCCCTGAAAAAGTAGGGAAATCCCTCGCTTGAGATTGCGTTGGAAAATGGTATCATCATTACATCTCAGGGGGCCAATTCAAAAGCCCATAAAAAGACGCCAGCCGTGAGTGAGGGGGTATGCCCGGCCTGGCGTCTTCGGTTTTAAAGTCAAATTGCCGCAAGGCGGGTTTTGATTTAGAATAAGGGCGCGCGAGTTTTCCAATCCTCCCGGCGTGACCATCCTTCCCATTCGAGGAGTCTATGAGCAATTCCGAATTCCTGACCCAATTGAGCCGCCACATCCTGGTCGCCGACGGCGCGACCGGCACCAACCTGCTGAAGCACGGCCTGCCGCGGGGCGTTCCTTCCGACCGCTGGGTGCTGGAAAATCCGCAAGCCGTCATCCGGCTCCACCGCGAGTTCGTCGAGGCCGGCGCCAACATCCTTTTGACGGACACTTTCGGCGCGACGCGCTTGCGCCTTGCCCACTCGGGGATAGGGGAACGCGTCGTCGAGCTGAACCAGAAAGCCGTGGCCCTGGCGCGTGAGGCGGCCGGCGGCCAAGAGGTATTCGTGGCCGGCTCCATGGGGCCGATTGGAGAGCTGCTCAAGCCGCTAGGCCCCCTGCCGGAGGCTGATGCGGAAAGCGCGTTTACCGAGCAGGCGCGCGCGCTGGCAGAGGCCGGGGTCGACTTGCTGGTGGTAGAGACTCAATTCGACCTGGTGGAGGCCAGGGCCGCCCTGCGCGCCGTGCGCTCGGTGACGGCCCTGCCACTGGTGTGCTCGTTCAGCTTCGACCGCGGCACGCGCACCATGATGGGCGTCAAGCCGGGGCAATTGGCCGCCGAGCTGGAGCCGTTAGGCGTGGACTTGATCGGCGTCAACTGCGGGCGCAGCCTGGCCGAAAACCTCACCGCCCTGCGGGAGCTGCGCGCCACGACGAATTTGCCCCTATGGTTCAAGCCCAACGCCGGGCTGCCCCACCCCGACGAGCAGAGAGAGCCGGTCTACGACGTCACCCCGCAGGACATGGGCGCCCAGGTCGCCGCCTGGGTGGAGGCCGGCGCTGCCGTGGTGGGCGGCTGCTGCGGCACTTCGCCCGAGCACCTGCGCCACATCGCGCTGGCAGCCGCCGGGCTGCGGGAAGGGTAGCCGGCCATGACCCTGGAAACTCTTTCCATTCAGATCGGCGTCGACGATGTGCTGCGCGCCCAGGGGGCCGACCCGGAAACGATCCGCCGGCGGCGTCCGGGCATCGTAAAGCTGGCCGAGGAGGTCGTCGAGCTGGGCCGTGAGCTGCTCCGCCCGGCCGTGTGGCTGAAGACCGTTGCGGTGCGCTCCTTCCTGCACGGCCGGATCGACCTGGAAGACGGGCACTCCCTGCGCGGCGCGCTGGTCGCCGAGCAACTGGCCGGCTCGAGCGCGGTGGCGTTTGCCATCGGCACCCTGGGGGACGCCCTGGAGGCGCAGATAACCGCCCGCATGAAGCAAGATCCCTCCCTCGGCTTCTTCCTGGACGCGTATGGCTCGGCCGGCGCCGAGGCCCTGGCGAATCAACTGGAAGCCCACTTCCGGGCCGAAGCCGATGCCCAGAATCTGCCCACTTCGCTTCCGCTCAGCCCCGGCCTGATTGGCTGGCCGATCGAGCAGGGCCAGCCGCAGATCTTCGCCGTCCTTCAGCCCGACGCAGCCGCCATCCGCCTCACCCCCAGCGGGCAGATGGTCCCGCGCAAGTCCTTCTCTTTCGTGATGGGCCTGGGCTGCCCGCAAGGAGTCGGCTCGCCCTGCGAGTTCTGCGGGGTGCGCGACACCTGCCCCAATCGCAAGAAGAACCCTTGACGCCCGCCCTTTGCCATGATAAACTCTCCTTGTCGTCATCTAACGAAAGGAGGCGTGTGTGTTTAAATCGGTCTCGGTGTTTGTCGTAGTTCAAGTCGCATGTGCGCGCCTCCAGGTCGCGAGATAAGCTCTTATCTCCGTTGATTTTGAAATAATTCCAGCCACGGGCGCTCTCATGCCCCGTGGCTTTCGTTTTAAGCGATTGGCCGCAGGTCTCTCGATCGAAACACCGGGAAGCTCAGCTTAATTCCTATCCTTGAATTCGATCCTTGCGCCAGCCACGGGACTCGTCGTGGCTGGCGTTTTTGTTTCCTCACTTTCTCGTACACCTCCCGAAAGGAGCACCGTTTTTATGTCTCAAGTCTCTCAAAATCACCCCGCCGCTGCCCACCCTGCGGCCGCGGTCTGCCGCCTCCGCGCAGACGTGGAGCGCGGCGCAGACAATTTCTCCCAGGCAAGCTACCCGCCTGGCGTGGATCGATCTTTTCTTTCTTTCTCGATTGATGGCCGCCTTCTATCAGACGCGCTGAAACGGCTGAGAAGGGGCGGTTTGACAGGAACCTGCAACCATGACTATAAAAGAGGACGCTTCAAACGCCGAAGGCGTCGTTTATAAGAAATCCATCGGAACCTGCTTTGTGCGCCCCTCGCAATCGCCGGAGCGCATGATCCTCTGCGCGCTCTCGAACCGCCTGCGCAAGGAGCTGGTCTACCCCACCGCGGCGCTCTCTTCCCTGAGCCATAAAGTCAGGGAGGTCAGGCAGCTCGACCATAGCGACCCGCTGGCCGTCGGCGATGGGGTGCGCTTCGTGGAGGCCGGCGACGGCACGGGCCTGATCGTCGCCATCCTCCCCCGCCGCAACCGCCTGGCCCGCCGCACGGCGGCCCCCATGCCGGGCAAGAAGAGCTTCGAGCAGGTGATCGCCGCCAACGTGGACCAGGTCGTCCCCATCTTTGCGGCCGCCCATCCTCAGCCGCATTGGAACATGCTCGACCGCTACCTGGCCTCGGCTGCCTCCTGCGAGCTGCCCGCGCTGATCTGCATCAACAAGCTGGACCTGGCGCGGGATGCCGAAGGCGTGCAGGCCGCCGTGGCAGAATATCGCCGCATCGGCTACCCCGTGCAACTGGTCAGCGCGCACAGCGGAGAGGGGCTGGAGGAGCTGCGCCAGGCCCTGGCCGGGCGTATCTCCGTCTTCGTCGGCAAATCCGGCGTGGGCAAGACTTCGCTGCTCAACGCGCTTCAGCCCGGCCTGGGCCTGCGCGTCAACGCGGTCAGCCAGACCACCGGGAAAGGCAAGCACACCACCACCTCCCCGGAGCTGTTTGCCCTGGACGGCGGCGGAGCGATCCTGGACACGCCGGGGATGCGCGAGTACGGCCTGTGGGACGTCGATGTGGAAGACCTGGCTTCCCTCTTCCCGGAGATGCGGCCCCTTCTCGGGAAATGCCGCTTCGGGCTGGATTGCCGCCACGACGAAGAGCCCGGCTGCGCCGTGCGCGCAGCCGTGATGGCCGGCCAGATCAGCCCCCGCCGCTACCAGAGCTACCTGCGCTTGCGGGAAGACGGAGGGGAGCCATGAAAGACCCCTTCGCCGACCTCGCTCTCGATGAGGCCCGCCCGCGCGCCCGCCGCCAGGCCGGCTCCGCGCGCGCGGGAATGCTGCGCGCCTTCCGCGTCCACCTGGAGGACGGCTTCACCTGCAAGCACTGTGGCGGCTTCGTCTCCTCGGCCGTGGCCCTGGCGGGGGTGCTCAACCGCAACCACTGCCCTTACTGCCTGTGGTCGCGCCACCTGGACCTGCAGCGGGCCGGCGACCGCCTGTGCGCCTGCAAGGCGCTCATGCGCCCGGTCGGGCTTACCTTGAAACAGACCGGCAAGAAATACGGCGGCGCTTCGGGTGAGCTGATGCTGATCCACGCCTGCACCGCATGTAGCGGCGTCTCCATCAACCGCCTGGCCGCCGACGACCTCCCGGACGCGCTCCTGCGCATCTTCGAAGATTCCTTGCCGCTCCCCGGCGCGCTTCGCGAGCGCCTGGCTGCCGGGCACATTTACCCCCTGGGAGCCGAGAGCCGCGACCTGGTGCAGTCGCAGCTCTTCGGCCACTCCGTGATTAGCGCGGAGTAAAGGTCTCTACCACCAAGTACACCGAGAACACCAAGGAAAAACTTGGTGTTCTCTTGGTGTCCTTAGTGTTCTTCGTGGTTCAAAACCCCCGTCAGTCTGGAGTAAGGATTTCTACCACCAAGTACACAAAGCACACCAAGGGAAAAAACAAGTAAAAACTTGGTGTCCTCTTGGTGCCCTTAGTGTTCTTCGTGGTTCAACTCTTTTACCCCATTTAAAACCTTTGCGACTTTGCGTGAAACTCATAGGCTTCTCTTTTGGCTCGAAAAGGCATAAAATAACCCAAATGCACTTGCGCAAACTCCTCTCCCTCCTGCTCTTCCTGGGCCTGCTGCTGGCCGCGTGCAGCCCCTCTCCCGGCGCGACGCCCACGCCCGTCCCCACGCGCCTCCCCACCGGCGCGCCCCTGCCCACCGCCACGCCCACCTTCACCTCGGCGCCCAGCGTCACAAACACCCCGCCGCCCCCACCCACCGGGACCCCCACTCCCGTCCCCAGCGACACACCTCTCCCCTCGCCTTCGCCCACCTACGCCATCCTGCGCGGCGAGGTGCTCGAGCAATCCAACTGCCGCTATGGCCCCGGCGCGGTCTACCTGTACAAATACGGCCTGGTGCCCGGCTCCAACCTGGAGATCATCGGCCGCAACGACCTGGGCACCTGGATCCTGATCCAGGCCATCGGCGGCAACAACCCCTGCTGGGTGAAAGCCTCGCTGATGAAGGTCAAGGGCGACGTGCTGAGCCTGGCGCCTACCGAGTACCCGCTGCCCCTCTCGCCTTATTACGGCCCGCCGTCGGGCGTCTCGGCTACGCGCAAGGGAGACCAGGTCAGCGTGTCCTGGAATGACGTGCCCCTGCGCGCCGGCGACGACGAGAGCTACCATTACCTCATCGAAGCCTGGCTGTGTACGGGCGGGCAGCTCATCTTCACCCCGGTCGGCTCCTACACCACCGGCGTGACCCTTACCGACGAGGCGGGCTGCGCCGATCCCTCGCACGCGCGCCTGTATACCGCCGAAAAGCACGGTTATTCCCGCTGGATCCAGATCCCCTGGCCGCCGGCCGGCCCCACGCCCTGACTCGGCCCTCGTAGGGCGGGATTCACATCCCGCCGCTCTTCTCACCGGCGGCGGCTTTGGAAAGCCGCCCTACGACTGGGCGCAGCCCTCCGTGAAATCCGTGGCAGCATTCGTCGTCGGCCCTTCGAGCCTGGCGAGATCGCTCTATCTGAGAGAAGAATCCGTTTCATCCGAGATAAAAATCCGTTGTCAGCCGCCCCCCTGACGAAATTGTAAAGGAAAGCACAAAAAGTAGTGATAATATAAGAACGATCATCCATTCTTCGCTTCACCTGCTATAAAGAAAGTTGCCTCGATGAATTGGCAGGATTGGCTTTATTTACTTCCCTATTTTCTTTCAGCCCTGATTTGCATCTCAATCGGTATTTATTCCATCCGCCGGCGGCCCTTACCCGGCGCGCAGCATTTCGGCCTCCTGGCCCTGTTCGAAGCGATCTGGACTCTCGGCTATGTCCTCCAGAGTCTCAGCCCCGATCTGGCCGGGAAGTTGTTCTGGAACAACGTCCAATTCTTCGGGGCAGTCGCCGCTCCACTGGCCTACTGCATTTTTGGCTTCGAATATTCCGGGCGTTTCATGTTCCGCCCACGCCTCACCCGCTGGATCCTGCGCGGCCTGGCCACTGCCATCCTGCTGGTCATCTGGACGGACGGCCTGACCGGCTTATTCAGAACGAACCCTCATCTCGTCCCCGGCAAGCCATTCGCGGCCCTCGTCTTCATCAACGGGCCGGCCTTTAACCTCTATCCGCTATTCGGTTACAGCCTGCTGGTGCTCGGCTCGGTAGCCCTGATAACCAATTACATCGCCGCCCCCAAAGTCTATCGCCTGCAAATCGCCACCCTGATCATCGGCATCAGTATCCCCTGGGTCGCCACGATCATTACCTGGCTCAACCTGGTGCCCGTCCAATTACACGTGGTGACCCCGCTGACCTTTGCGGTCAGTAATTTGATCGTGGCCTGGGCGCTATTCCGTTACCGGCTTTTCGACCTCGTCCCGATCGCCTACGATACGCTGGTCGAATGCATGGAGGACGGCGTGATCGTGCTGGATGGCGCCATGCGCATCGTGGACCTCAACCCGGCCGCCCAGCGCATCCTCGACCTGCCCCTCAACCAGGCGCTGGGCGCGCCCATTCTGAAAGAGCTGCCCGTCTTTCAAGATACGTTCCCCAGCCAGCCGGAAGGCGCACCCCGCAAGAAAGAGCTGGAATTGGAGGTAAACGGCGAAAAGCGCAGCTTTGAAGTGTTACTCAACCCCCTTTACGATAACCGCCGGGTAGCTAACGGCCGCCTGGTTCTGCTGCGCGACATCACGACCCGCAAGCAAACCGAAGAGACCCTCCAAAAGCTGGCCATCACCGACCCCCTCACCGGCCTGTTCAACCGCCGCTATTTTTTGGCGCTCGCCAGGCGCGAATTCGAGCGCGCCAGTCGCAACGGAGCGCCCCTTTCGATCATCCTCTTCGACGTCGATCTCTTCAAGGACGTGAATGACACCTTCGGCCACCTGGCCGGCGACCAGTTCCTGGAGGCTCTGGCGCAGCGCTGCAAGGAGACCCTGCGCCCCTACGACGTCATCGCGCGTTACGGCGGAGATGAATTCATCATTCTACTGCCCGAGACGGATGCCACCCGGGCGCGCCAGATTGGCGAGCGTTTGCGGGCGGCTGCCGCCGAGATCATCACCCACACCAACGCCGGCCCGGCCGGGACGACCATCAGCCTGGGGGTGGCCTGCTTGCAAGAGGGCGAAGTGCAGTCCCTCGACCGGCTGCTGGAGCGCGCCGACCGGGCGCTCTACGCCGCCAAGCTGCGCAGCCGCAACCGCGTCAGCGTATGGGGGGAAGAGGAAAGGTAAAGCATTAAACCACACCAGGGGCACAAAGTTTTTTGTAGTTTTTGTTCTAAAATCTTATGCTTTCTTGGTGAGCTTTGTGTCCTTTGTGGTAGAAATCCTTACACGCGACCATCGTTAGATGGGTGATTTTAAACTCTTTGCGTCTCTGCGTGAGAGTCCTTCAAAAGGGTAAGGATTCCAATCTTCTCCTCGTCTAATTAACGAACCCGATAGAGGCTCAAGGGGGATGCAAACATCTTTTAGCAGAAAGGATAGGCTTGATTTTCGTATGGATTACCCAATGCGCGCCGACCTTCAGGTCGGCAATAAATTTCCCGATTTCGAGCTGCCCGATCATACCGGCAGCCCCAATAAGCTCTCTCACCTCCTCCACGGCTTCCCCGGCGTCTTGATCTTTTCGCGCGGCTATTTTTGCCCGAAGGATCGCCGCCAGATGACCAACTACGTCCAATCCTTGCAGCCGGAATTTCGCGTCAATTACTGCCACATGATCACCGTCTCCGTGGACGACCAGATCACCACCCAGGAAGTGCGCGACCAGTTGAACGCCGACTGGCCCTTCCTGTGCGACACCGACCCCAAGCTGCTGCACGAGCTGGAAATGGTGGACACCACCGACCCCATCCACGGGGAGGTCTACATCCCCTACACCTTCATCCTGGACCGCGACCGCACTATCTACAAGGTCTATAACGGCTGGTGGTTCCTGGGGCGGCCCACCGCGGAAGAGATCCGCATGGATCTGCGCGAATTGATGAGCCGCCGCACGGACTGGATCTACCCGGTCGAGAAACAAAAAGCCGCCCAACCGGCCGGCTGATTTTCGGGGCATTCCCCTCCGTTTTTGCCAGAGGCGCACGGCCTGTAGATTTCTAAAAAATCGCGGCGTGCGCCTCTGCAATTTCCGTTTATTTTCCTTGGCGCTCTTCGTGTCCCTCGTGGTTGATCCTCTTCCCCCACGTTCGGCCCTCCCATCTCATCCCTTTCAAGGCAGCCCGGCGAACAGGTTGTTGAGCAACTCGGCCAGGGTGGGGTGCGCGAAGATGCCGTCTCGCAGCACAGGGTAAGGCACTTTGCCCAGCATGGCGATCTCGATCATGGCCATGAGCTCCCCGCCGTCTACCCCCAGTATGGCTGCACCCAGAATCTGCCGGGTGTCTGCGTCCACCAGCGCTTTCATGAAGCCGCGCGTGCGGTCGATCTCGATGGCGCGCGCCACGTAGTCCATAGGCAGCCTGGCCACGCGGAAGTTCAGGCCTTGCGCGCGGGCCTCCGCCTCGCTCAGGCCGATGCGCCCCAACTGCGGGTCGGTGAACAGCACGTAAGGCACCAGGCGTCCCCGCATGGAGGCGTTCCCGCCCTCCAGCAGGTTGGTCTTCAAGATGCGGTAATCGTCGTAGGAGATGTGGGTGAAAGCCGGGCCGCCCTTGACGTCTCCCAGGGCATACACGCCGGGCGCGCTGGTCTCCAGGCGCTCGTTCGTGCGGATATTGCCGCGCTCGTCCGTCTCGATTCCGACCGCCGCCAGGTTGAGTTTATCCGCATTGGGAATGCGTCCCACGGCCACCAGCAGGTGCGTGCCGGCCAGCTTGCGCTCGCCCTGCGGCGTGCTTACCTGCAAGGAAATTTCTCCGCTCGCGTCCTGCGCCGCCCCCCGCGCGTTGGCGTTCAATAGCACTTCGATGCCGTCCGCTTCCAGCACTTCGCGCAGCGCGTCGGCCACGTCCTCGTCCTCGCGGCCCAGCAGCCGCGCGCTCTGCTGGACGATGGTCACCCGGCTGCCGAAGCGGCGGAACATCTGCCCGAACTCCAGCGCCACGTAGCCGCCGCCCAGGACGAGCAAATGCTCGGGGACGGCCTCCAGCTCCATGATCGTGGAAGAAGTCAGGAAGGGCACCCGCTCCAACCCCTCGATCTCGGGTATGCGCGGGCGTCCGCCCGTGTTGATGAGGATCGTCTCGGCGGTCAACGAACGCATCGCGCCGCCCGCGTTCAGCCTGACCTCCAGGGTTTTCGGCCCGCTAAAGCTGGCGTGCCCGTAGATCAGCTCCACCCCGGCTGCGGCAATGCGCCGCTCGCTGCCGCCCCGGAAGCTGGTCACGATGGCGTCCTTGCGCTGGCGCACCTTGCGCAGGTCGACCGAGACCTCCCCGTTGCTGACGCCGTAATCTTGAGCGCGGCGGGCCAGCCAGGCCATCTCGGCGCTGGCTATCATGGTCTTGGTCGGCGTGCAGCCCACGTTGATGCAGGTTCCGCCCACGAACTTTTCCTCGACCAGCGCCGTTTTCTTGCCCGCGTTGGCGAATGCCGTAGAAAGGGGGTTGCCCGCCTGGCCGGCCCCCAGGATGATGACATCGAACTTCTCCATGAATGGTCTCCTCTACCTGTAAGAATGCCCGCTAACGCAACTCTCCCCGGATGGCGATCTCGGCCCGGCGCTCCAGGAAGCGCAGGAAATAATTGACCCCGATCGCCAGCACCGATACGGCGATGCTGCCCGCCAGGATCTTTTGATAATTGGCCGTGATCACGCCTTGGAACAACAGGACGCCCAGTCCGCCGGCGTCGATGTAGGCCGCGATCGTGCCGATGCCGATGGCCGAGAGGGCCGCCAGGCGGATGCCGGCCAGCAGCAGCGGGAGCGCCAGCGGGAATTCCACCTGCCAGAAGCGCTGCCAGCCGCTCATGCCCATCCCGCGCGCCGCCTCGACGACGGACGGGTCCAGGGAGGTCAACCCCACCACCCAGTTGCGCACCAACATCAATTGGGCGTAAGCCACCAGGGCGATCACTGCCGGGGTGATGCCCAATCCGAAGAGCGGGATGAGCAAGACGAACAGCGACAGGCTGGGGATGGTATAGATGACGCCCAGGACGCCCAGGATCGGCCCTTCCAGCCAGTGTACACGGGCCACCAGCACCCCCAGCGGCATGGCGATCAGCAGGGAAAAACCCAGCACCTCCAGGGTAAGCCCCAGGTGCTGGCCAAAGAGCTGGACGACGTAAGCGAAGTTATTGACCAGGTAGCCCATCTTGGACCTGTCCCTGCGCCTTGGGAGCATTCTCGACCAGCGTGGCCCGCAGGTCGGCCAGGGAAATTTCGCCCACCCGCCGGCCGTCCCGATCTACTACCTGAAGCGTGTCTCCGTGGCTGTCCAACAACAGGGAAAGCACGCTGCGCAGGTCGTCCTCCGGATGCACCACCGCCGGGTCGTTCAGGCTCAAGTGGGCCAGCGCCTGTTTCGAGGCCCAGCTTGTGCGTGCGTCCAACACAGATTGGACGTCGATCAGGCTCAAGCGGCGCAGCATGTTCCCGCTGCCCACCAGTTCCTGAACGAACTCGTCCTGCGGGCGGGTGACGATCTCCAGGGGCGTGCCGTATTGCACCAGCTTGCCGGCCCTCATGACCACGATCTTATCCGCCAGGCGGAAGGCTTCCTCGACGTCGTGCGTCACGAACAGCACGGTCTTGTGCACCTTGCGCTGGATCTCCAACAGCTCTCCCTGCAAGCGCTCGCGGTTGATGGCGTCCACGGCCGCGAACGGCTCGTCCATCAACAGGATGTCTGGGTCGGCGGCCAGGGCGCGCGCCAGGCCGATGCGCTGCTGCTCGCCGCCCGAAAGCTGGCGCGGATAGCGCTTCAGATAGGCCTGGGGCAGCCCCACCATTTCGAGCAGGGATTTCACCCGCTCGTCCGTCCTGGCCCGCTGCCATCCCAGCAGGCGCGGCACCACCGAGATGTTCTGCGCGATGGTCATGTGCGGGAAGAGCCCCACCTGCTGGATCACGTAGCCGATGTGGCGGCGCAGCTCGTTGGCGGGCAGGTCGTGGATCTCTCTTCCGCCGATCCAGATCTTGCCTTCGGTGGGCTCGTACAGGCGGTTGATCATCTTGAGCAAGGTCGTCTTGCCGCAGCCGGATGGACCGAGCAGGACCACCAGGTCGCCGGCCGTCACCTTGAAGCTGACGTGGTCGACGGCCGGCCTGGTAGTATTGGAAAATTGCCTGGTAACCCCTTCGCAGGCGATCTCGGCCGAGATCAATGCTCCGGCTGGAGAGGCCGTCGAAGGGGCTTCGGGCTGGTTAGTCATCACGAGGTTGCGCAATTATTTCAGAAGCCCTTGTTGTTGCAAGAAAGCGGTAGCCACAGCCGCCGGCTCCTTCTTATCGGGGCCGTCCACCTGCCAGTTCAACCCCGACATCACGTCGGTGGTCAGCAGGGGCGCCAGCTTATTCAGCACGTCGGCGATCTGGGGGTACTTTTGCAGGGTATCCATACGCACCACCGGGGCGATGTTGTAGACCGGGTAGAAATTCTTGTCGTCGGTGAGCAGCGCCAGGTTATCGCCGGCGATCTGCCCGTCGGTGCTGAAGGCTACCACCACGTCGACCTGCCCGTCCAGGAGCGCCTGGTAACGCAGGCTGCCCGTGCCGAGCTGCTTGACGTCCTTGAACTGGAAGCCCCCGTAGGCCTTCTGGAGGCCGGGTAAGCCGTCCTCGCGCGCCATGAATTCAGCCGGCCCGCCCAGCACCAACTGGGAGGCCTTTTGCGCCAGATCCGAGTAAGTTTTGATGCCGTATTTGTCCGCTCCGGCCTTGGTCATGGCCAACGCCTGGGTATCGTTGAAGGGCGAGGCATCCAGCCAGGTCAATTTGAACTGCTGCTCGTATCCGCTCTTGACGGTGTTATAGATCTGCGTGGGGTCCTGAATGGGGTTAGCCTTGAGCACGGTGAGCAGGGCCGTGGAGGTATATTCCGGATACAGATCGATGTCGCCCTTGACGATGGCGGCTTGAGCCACCGGCGTGCCGCCCAGGTTGATCTTGCGGTTCACCGTGAAGCCGGCGTTTTCGAGGAGGTCTGCATACATGTTGCCAACGATAAACTCCTCCGTAAAATCTTTAGAGCCAACGGTGATCGTGCCCACATTGGCCGGCGCCGTGTTGGTCGCGGCGGGCGTGCTGGCAGCCGGGGCGCAGGCGCTCAACGCGAGGGTGATTAGAAGCAGAATCGAGAGAAAACGTCCTTGCCTGAACAGGTTTTTCATGGTTTCACTCCTTATTGATATGAGCCGGCGGTTCTTGAAAAAACCGCCTTGGGTAGGCAGGCTTCTGGAAACACCTGCAAGGTGCCGCCTGTCATCCTCTTGAGATCCCGGTTTACTGCGGGATGCGGTACAAGCGCAGAAAAGTCGCCCAGGAGGCCTCAGAGGCCAGCGCCAACAAAGCCACCGGAACGGCGCCAACCAGCATGATCGAGACATCGTAAAGCGCAAATCCGCGCGTGATGAAATCTCCCAGGCCGCCGCCGCCGATGAAGGATGCCAGCGTAGCGCTGGAGATCACTTCCACGGCAGCCACGCGGATACCGGCCACGACGGCCGGAACGGCCAGGGGAATCTCCACCTGGCGCAGCACCTGGGAAGAGGCCATGCCCATGCCGTAGGCGGCTTCGACGATAGCGGGGTCTACCCCCCGCAAGCCGGCATAGGTGTTGATCAAGATGGGCGGAAAAGCCAGGACGGTCAAGGCTACCAGGGAAGGCAGGAACCCCAGTCCCAGGTAGGGCAGGGCCAGGAAGAGGATGGCCAGGCTGGGCACCACGCGGAATGCGTTGAAGATATTCATCACCACCTGGGCCACGCCGGCCCGGTGTGCGATCCAGATTCCCAACGGCAAGCCCACCAGCAAGCTGATGCCCATCGCCGAGGAGCTTAACGCCAGGTGCTGTTGAAAAGCCCGCCAAAAATCTGCCTGGTTTTGAAGAAAGTACTGCCAGGCGCTTTGAAATAAGTCCATTGGCCCGATCTTCCCACTCCAATAGGTACCCCCGCGAAAGACTTACGGGTATATTATAACCAAAAACGTCTCCAAAATGTACAATTTAGATAAGGTTTTCAGGATTCAGGCGCGCTTCGCGCCGCGCCTTCTAAGCTTGATCGTCGCGCGATAAGCGCCTCCTCCATATCAAAATCTTTCCGGCTTTCACGTTTACCTAGACGCCGCCAGGGCCGAGATTCTTACCAGATGAGAGTGGCGTTTTATAAAGAGCGCGCGCTGGCCAAAGGGGGACTATTCTCTCTAAAATACTTGACAAAAGCAACCAATTGTGGATAATAGCCTAAAAAGGAGCGTAACCATGCTCACCCAAAATTTCGAGGAAAACATCAGCGCCGTGCGGCGCTTCAACCGCTTTTTCACGCGCGAGATTGGCGTCTTGCGGGAAGGCCTCTTGCACAGCCCTTACCCGCTGACCGAAGCGCGCATCCTTTTCGAGCTGGCTCAACGCAAAGACCTGACCGCTGCGACGCTGTGCCGCGAGCTGGGCCTCGACGCGGGCTACCTCAGCCGGATTTTGGCCCGCCTGGAACAGCAGGGCCTCCTCGACAAAGTCGTATCGGAGAACGACGGGCGCCAGCGCCTGCTGCGCCTCACCGCTGAGGGACGCGGCGCGTTTGCCCTGCTGGACCAACGCGCGCGCGACGAAGTAGCGGAGATGCTGGCCGGCCTCAGCCACGGCGACCAACAACGCTTGCTGAAAGCCATGCGCACCATCCAGGAGATCCTGGGGAAGGGCCAGGGCTTCAAATTCTCGGAGCCTTTCTTCCTGCGCCCGCCAGAGCCGGGAGACATGGGCTGGGTCGTGCACCGCCACGGCGCCCTGTACGCCCAGGAGTACGGTTGGGACGCGAGCTTTGAGGCGCTGGTGGCTCAGATCGTGGCCGATTTTATCAACCATTACGACCCGGAGCGCGAACACTGCTGGATCGCGGAAATCGAGGGCGAGATCGTGGGCTCGGTCTTCCTGGTGCAGGCCGGTGAAAGCGTAGCCAAGCTCCGCCTGCTCCTGGTGGAGCCGAAAGCGCGCGGGCTGGGGCTGGGCACGCGCCTGGTGCAAGAATGCATCCGCTTTGCCCGGCAATGCGGCTACCAGAAGATCACGCTGTGGACTAACAGCATTCTGGTCGAGGCCCGGCACATCTACAAGAAAGCCGGGTTCGAGATCGTCGCCCAGGAAGAGATTCACAGCTTCGGCCACGACCTGGTCAGCGAGACCTGGGAGCTGGGCCTTCAGGAGGAAAACCCGCGATGAAGCCTCGCACCAGATACGGGGTCCAATCCCCCCAACTGCCCACTCCCCTGACCGCCGCAACGGTCACGACCCTCGCAGACCACGATCTGTTAGCGCAAGTCCTGCTGGCAGAGCACGACCTGAGCGGCCAGCGCGCCGCGGGCCTGCTCCTCGAAGGCGTGCATTGCCGCAGCGTAATCTTCATGGAATGCCGGCTGCCCTCCCTGCGCATCCTGGATGGCCGCCTGGAGCGCTGCGATCTCTCCGGGGCCGTCCTGGAGAAGGCGCGCTTCCGCCGCGTGGAGTTCCAGGGCTGCCGGCTCTTGGGCGCGCGCTTCATGGAGAGCAGCTTCGAGGACGTGCTTTTCACCGAATGCAATGGAGGAGAGGCCAATTTTGCCTCGGCCAGCTTCAAAGCCGCCCGCTTCGAAAAATGCGCTTTCAAAGGCAGCTCTTTCGAAGGCGCCGACCTCAGCGGGGTGGTCTTCCAGCATTGCGACCTGACCAGGGCCGACCTGCGCGGCGCGAAATTGAACGGCGCGGACCTGCGCACGGCGGTCATCGACGGCGTGCAGGCGGGGGCCAAAGAGCTGCAAGGCGCCATCATTTCCCCATTGCAGGCGGTGCAGGTAGTCAGCCTGCTGGGTGTGGTCGTCAAAGACGCCGATGAAGCCTGATCGACCTGGCCCTTTTCGGCTTGTACCTCCTATGCGGTGGGGCAGGCCTGGCCGCCAGGCTGGCCCTTTCCCAATCGCTGTTCCATCCCATCTTTTTGAGCCTCTGCCACGTCCTGGTGGCCGTGCTGCTGGTAGGTCTCCAGGTCACCCATCTGGCGCGCCACGCCAGGTGGATCAAAGCCAGCTTACGGACTTACGCCCTCGGGGCTCAGCCCAAGGGGAGATGAACTCCTGGTCTCTATCTGAACCGATTGGGATAGAATAGGAAGGTACACAGCGCTTCACCATCCCAACCTATTGGAGGAAATTCTTGATGAGAGCATACGATCTGCAATACCTGCGGGCGGCCATTGAGGTGGCGCGCAAGGCCAGAGAGCACGGCAACCATCCCTTCGGGGCCGTGCTGGTCGACGAGAACGGCCAGCTCCTGCTGGAAGCCGAGAACACCGTGATCACCGAGAACGACTGCACCGGCCACGCCGAGACCAACCTGATGCGCAAGGCCTCGCGCCAGCTCGACCCTGGGACCCTGGCAAAATGCACGCTTTACACCAGCACCGAACCCTGCGTCATGTGCTCGGGCGCCATCTTTTGGGGCAACGTCGGCCGGGTGGTGTACGCCTTCAGTGAAAGCGGATTGGGAGCGCTGCAGCGCGAGGACGCCAAAGACCATTTTTCTCTCCCTTGCCGGGAGGTGTTTTCGAAGGGCGGGCGGCCGGTTGAAGTAGTCGGCCCGCTGCTGGAGGACGAAGGCAGACAGGTGCACGAAGGCTTCTGGCAATAAACTTCCCACCAGGCGCTCGCATCGCCAGGTCACAGACAAAGAGGTCCCGGATGAGCAATCTTCGTCCGGAACCTCCCAAAGTCAGCCTTCCTCAGGCAGTTAAGGGGCGCCCTCGAGGATTTATCCGGGAGGGATACGCTCGTAAAGGTTGCGCAGGTGCGCCAACGAGATGAAAGAGCTGGACAATTCCAGGACGTCATCCCAGCTCCAATCGGCCGCCTCCGGCAAATTGGCGAGGTAGCGGTTGTAGAGCTCGACTTCCAAATCCGCGATCTCTTTCAAAGCGCGCGTCATCGGCTCGATCTCTTCCAGCGTGATTCCTAATTCGAGGATCCTCCTGACCAGTTGACCGATCACGATGCTATCTGAATGGTAGTGGTAAGAGGCGTTTTGATCCGCGCCTTTGCTTCCGTTCTCGTCCGGATAAAGCAGGTTCATCGATAGCATCTTCTGCAAGGTATCCTCGTCCAACCCGGTGCGATCGGCCAGCTCCTTCCAGGTCACTGAGTTTTCCTCTCGGTTTCCCAGGGACTGGTGAAACAACCGGTCGCGAACGTCCATCATCAACCCAAGGTCTCTCTCCCCGTGGGCGCCTTGCAAGATATGCTTGATTTGCGCCAGGGGGAGATTGTGCTGGGAGCGCAGCTTGATAATCAGCTTCAAGCGCTCCACGTAATCCTGGTTGTAATAGGCCATGTTCCGCGCTGTCTTGCGCGGCTCCGGCAATAATCCCTCTTTGATATAAAAATTTATCGTCATACGCGTCACCCCCGTCAGGCGCTCTAGCTCGCGCATGGGGATACGGTCAGGGTCGGCAGCCATACACACTCCTTCCATTCCTGGTGCTCCTATTTTATCTGCATCCACCCGTAACCGAAAGCGATTGGGGGCAGAAGTGAGCTATGTCACGTGATTAATAGTATATATAATCACTATATACTTAACATAAATGGCTTATGATTGATCTCAACGTAAAAAACTACCGTTCGTGGGGAGGAGATCATGAATACAAACGATATTACCCGCTTCGCCCAGGAGCGCAGCGTGTCTGCCTTCCTGACTTTGGTCGAGCACGCTTCGGACAGGGAGATCGAAAAGCTTTTTGCAGCGCTCGAAGGGCTCACGCGTGGAAGCGAGCTGGCCCAGACGCAAATACCGGCCATTCGAAAAAGCCTGGCAAGAAGATTATCCGACCACCCGTTTAATCAAGCGTGGCCTGCGTGAGCTCAGCCCGCGGGTGCGCCGCGAGCTGATCAACAACGTGGTGCTCAACAATGCTTACGGGCCGGCTGCCGCCGTGCGCGGGCGCCTGATCGGGAAAGAAAATTTCCGGCCACCTTTCACCATGCTGATCAGCCCTACCATGCGCTGCAACCTGCGGTGCCCGGGCTGCTACGCGGGCGAGTACACCCAGTCTGACGACCTGCCCATCGACGTGATCGATCGCCTGCTCAAAGAGGGCAAGGAAATGGGTATCTACCTGGTAACCATCCTGGGTGGAGAGCCATTCATCCGCAAGGATATGTGGGAAATCTACGAGAAACACCACGACGTCGAATTCATCGTCTTTACCAACGGCTGCATGCTCACCCCGCAGAACGTGGATCGCATCGCGGACCTGGGCAACGTCGCACCCATGATCAGCCTGGAGGGTTTCAAGGACGAAACCGATGCGCGGCGCGGAACGGGCACTTTCGACCGGATCATGACCGCTATGGACGATTTGCGCAAGGCCGGCGTGCTCTTCGGTTTCTCTTCTATGGTCACGCGCCACAACGTGGATACGATCTGCAGCGATGGCTTCAACGACATGCTGGTCGAAAAAGGCTGCTACCTGGGCTGGCACTTCTTATACATGCCCATCGGGCGGGATCCACAACCCGAGCTGATGCCTACGCCCGAGCAGCGCGAGTTCATGCGCCTGAATGGCGCCGCACGTATCCGTTCCACCAGGCCGCTGTTCGTGATCGACTTTTGGAACGATGCGCCTTACGTGGGCGGTTGCATCGCGGGCGGCAAGGAATACTTCCATATCAACTCGCTGGGAGATGTGGAACCGTGCATCTTCACTCATTTTGCCACGGACAATATCAAGATCAAGAGCTTGCGCCAGGCCCTCGAATCGCCTTTCTTCAAAGGCATCCAGGCCCGCCAGCCTTTCAACCAGAACCTGCTGCTCCCCTGCCAACTGATCGATAACCCCCAGGCCTTCCGCGAGGTTTACGCCACCTATCATCCCCATCCCACTCATCCGGGCGCAGAAAGCATGGTCAACGGGCTAAAACCGGCCTTGGACGCCTACGCGCAGTGCGTGCAGGCCCTCATGGCCCCCGCCTGGCAGCACGATTACGTCGAAAAAAGGGCAGACCCCAAAGCGCAAATCGCAGAAGCGGAAGCAACTCCGGCTCGATGAGAGAAACTGAGGGAACGCGAGCTTCGGCCAGCCGGTAATTTCTTCCGGCTGGCAACGGAAGCATTTCCCTGAGCCTCGCGCTTCATTTCGCCGCAAGCAGCATGAAGACGAGCTGGGCATCCAGCAGGCCGTGGATGACCATCAGATAAGGCAGCAGGCGCGGCCTCCAGCGCAACAGGATGGCGATAAACAGCGCAAACGGGAAAAACATCAGCAGGCGCCACAACACGAAATTTCCATCCAGGATCAGCGGCAGCGCCACGTGCTGCGCGCTGTGGCAGACACTGACCAGCAAAATCACCGGCCAGGTCTTGCCGGTGAGCGCGATCAGGCGCGGCATGGCGTAGCTATAGTAGGTCGGAAGCTCGGACAGGGCGATGGTGACCGGAAACGCGACCGCGCTGAGAAGGATGACCCCAAGCGGCAGCGGGCGGAACATCCTGGCAGCCGCTACGTTCGCGTCCCCGAAAAGCAACTGGCCCAGGCCAAGATTGGGCAGCATGACCAGGGGAGCGGCCACCACGACGAACCCCAGGCAGAACAACATCTCGCGCCAGAAGGAAGAGCGCCCCACCCGGTAGATGTCGATCAGGCGCATGCCCTCGCCCCTGGCCAGCCAGGCCAGCAAGCCGATGCTGACCAGGTTGGCCAGCGTAGCCGAGACGATCCACCAGGCGATCGAAGCTTCCCAGGGATGGGGGTTCCCGGCGAGGACGTTAACGAGCGCTATCAGCCCCTGGAAGAACGCGAACAGGAGGAAGCGGCTGGCCAACATACCGGCCGGCTTCAGCCAGCCGATGCGCCCCTCGGCAACGCGCTCCCGGATGAGCGGGGCGGAATTCAACAATACGGCATTTGCGTTCATGGCTATTCCTTCTCTGGTTGTGGGTTACCCGGGATACAAGTACTGATACCAATTTTCATTCTGGTCGAGAATCTGCGCAACCCTGGCGTCCCTGGCAGTTTGCCGAGTAACCGGTAGCTCTTACTAATAAGCCAGCAATAATCCCCAATGAGCCATTGTTGACAAAGGCGAAGAATATGTTTACAATTTAATCGTATTTTGTTTATAATAGATTCCCTTTGGAGCGCGCTATGGGTCATACAAGAGAGCAAAGCCACCAGATCCTTTCTTTCATCGAAATGAACGTGCGTGGGCATCCGCGCGATATCACCAGCATCACTTCAGAGAAATTTGGGATCACCCGGCAAGCCGTCCTCAGGCACGTCCGCAAGTTAATTGAGGCCGGCCGCTTGTCCGTCCACGGGAAAACGCGGGACCGGTACTACGAGCTGATCCCTTTTGCAGAAGAAACTTTCAAGCTCAACCTGACCAGCGGCCTGGAAGAAGATAAAATCTGGCGGGAAAACCTGCTCCCCTCGCTCAGAAGTGTGGCGAACAACGTGCGCGAGATCTGTGAATACGGTTTCACAGAAATAGCCAACAACGCCATCGATCACTCGGACGGGAAAACCCTATCGATCCGCCTCAAATTCACTCTCGACCTCATTGATCTATGGATCATTGATGATGGAGTCGGGATATTCCAAAAAATCAGGGAGAGTCTAAATCTCGAAGACAATCTCCACGCCATCCTGGAGCTATCCAAAGGCAAATTGACCACGGACCGGAACGTCATACCGGCGAAGGCATCTTTTTCACCTCGCGCGCATTCGACCAATTTTCAATTGCTTCTGGCAATCTCTATTTTTCCCACACAGAAGCAAGCGGGAATTGGCTGGTCGAAGAACGGGAAGAAATCCTCAAGGGGACGGCCGTGCGCCTGCAAATCAGCCCACAATCTCCCCGGAGGCTGGCGGAGGTATTCGACCGCTACGCCTCCGGGGAGGATTTCGGATTTTCCAGGACGCAGGTTCCGGTGGCGCTGGCCAGATATGGGGACGAGAGTCTGGTCTCCCGGTCGCAAGCCAGGCGCCTGCTGATGAGATTCGATCGCTTTCGGGAGATCCTCCTGGACTTCGAAGGCGTCGATAAGATCGGGCAAGCCTTTGCCGACGAGATCTTCCGCGTCTTTCAAAATCAGCATCCTGACATCCGCCTGGAGCCGGTCAGAGCCAACCAGGAAGTGCTGCGCATGATCGCCAGGGCAAAGGCCCACCCTACAGTGTGATTTCTATTTTTCGAGCCACACCTCGAAGCCGATGCCACTCACGTCGATCCTGCAGCCGCCAAAGGGAGTCTGCGAGGCGTAGGCGCGCATTTCGGCGGTGCTATGGGCGCTCTTCAGGAGAATATTCCGGAAAGTCCAGCGGGTGCGTACCTCGTCGAACCAGCCCAGGTGCATGCCCTTGATCTCCTGCTCGATATCGGCGAGGCTGGCATCCCGGCGCAAATCCACGATGACGGCGACCCCCTGGGGACGCAGGACACGGTACATCTCGGCGATGGCCCTGACCGGCTGGGTAAAATTCTTGAAGGCCGCCTGGCAGAAGAGGAAGTCGAAAAACTCCGGCTCGAAGGGCATGTCGGCGGCGTTGCCCTGCCTGAACTCCACGGCGACGCCGGCTTCGGCCGCATTCTTGCGGGCAATCTCCACGAAGGTCTTGCTGATGTCCAGGCCGGTGATCTGATAGTCGCCGAGCCTGGCCAGCTCGATGCAGAAGTACCCCGGCCCAGGCGCGACCTCCAACACGCGGGCGTGCGCGGGGATCTTCCCTTTCAATTGCTGCGCCATGAGCTTGTGGCGCTTCAAATCCTTGAGGGTTATCTGGGTATACCAGGTGGCTATGGGGCCTTCCATAGCCATGCCTTTGTAGGCTTTGCCGGTTGAGGAATTTTTTTCCATGATCACCTCTCCTTAAAAAGTATGGATGTGCAGAGAATAGCCTGCGGAGGGGTGAAGCGGCATCACCCACCCCGGGTGATTGCGGGGGGGATGTCTTAAAGCGAGACGCCCCGCTCGCGCCGGGCGTCTCGCTGAACGGGAGTGGGGATTCAGACCGCCGGCGGGCGCTCGACCTTCCCCAGGACGTAATTGGGGGGCAAGGCCTCGACCTGCTGATCGGTCACCAGGGTAACGTCGCCCCCGCACTTGAGGTACACCGAGCGCTCGCCGCCCCCGATGCGCGCCTCCCAATAGCCGCCCAGGTCGACGACCTGGATGTGGGCGCTGGTCAGATCGTGGACGTGGAAGCGAATGTCGCTGCCGGCCTTGAACTCGACCTTCCTTCCGAGCACGGTCTGGCAGTCCAGGTTCATGGTGCGGCCGGCCGAGGCATACCGCAGGCAATAGACGTCTTGCAAATTCAGCTTGAGGCCGGAATAGGCGTCCACCCGGCCGCGGATGCCCTGCACGTCGATATCCTTGCCGGCGTACACTTTGAGATTGGAGCCAAACGGCACCAGCACCTGGCCGCTGCCGCCCAACTGCACCTCGATGACCTCGTCGGGCGCGCCTTTCTCCCCCCCGCCGGGCAGCTTCAAACGCAGGTCGAACAGCACGAGATCGCCGATGGCGGCCCGGGCGCGCCCGATCTCCGCCGAGCTGTGCTGCTCTACCTTCAATCCCCAGGCAGAGCCGGTCTCCGCCTGGAGCCGGTCGCTCTCGTGGCCCCTGACCGTGACGCTGCCGCCGGCCTTGATGATCACGGTGGGAGCGGCGCCTGCCAATATAGATCGTTGTGTCATACCCCAATTCCTTCTTTCTGCGCTGTGGCGCTCGAATTGACCTCATTCTAGCGCCCGGCAGGCGCCGGCGCTTCACCCGCCCCGGGTGATTGGAGGGGTGATCCTGAGGCTCGATCCCTCACAGCAAATTCAGCTCGCGGGCCACCTCACGGGCTTCCTCGCGGGAGCGAATGTCCAGCTTGCGATAGATGCTCTTGACGTGCGTCTTGACCGTGTTGGTGGAGACCACCAGCTCGCGGGCGATGTCGGCGTTCGACAAGCCGCCTACCAGGTAACGCAGCACGCGCAGCTCCTGCTGGCTCAAAGGCTCGACCAAAGCCGCCGAGCCGGCCCCCGCCGGGCGGGAGAGGGCTTCGGGGGAGAAAGAGTGCAGCAAGGCGGCGGCGTACAGGCTGAGAGAACGCTTGCCCAGCGCGGGGAGGGCCTCCTTGAGCAGGGCGGCCAGGGGAGCGCCTTCGTCCAGGAACAGGCGGCGCAGGCCCTTGCCCTGCCCGATGGCCAGGGCCGGCGTGAGCGCCTGCACCGCCTGGGGCAAATCCGCGGCGCGATAATGCGCCAGGGCACGCAGGCACAGGGCCTCCGCCTGGCTGCGCACCCGCCCGTTCTCGGCGGCGTCTGCCGGCCAGCCCGCGAGAGCGGCCAGGGCGTCGTCCGTCTTCCCCTCGGCGATGCGCAGGCAGGCCAGGGTGAAGGCCTCACGTTCCGCCTGCACGGGCAGCACGGGGGGCGATTCTGGCGCAATGACCGCCAGCCACCAGCCCAGGGAATCCGCCTGGTTGGCTAAAAGGCTGAGGCGCGCCTGGGCGCACTGCACCTCGCGCAGTAAAGCGGGGCTCCCCAGCCCGGAGATGAACGTCTTGAGACTCTCCTGGGCCTGCGCCGCGTCGCCCCGGGCGGACTGGATGTAGGCCAGCCGCACCACTGCCTGGGCTTGCAGGGCCGCGTTGGCGCGCTGGCGGGCCAGATCCAGGGCCTGCGCGGCGAACTCTTCAGCGGCCTCCAGGTCGTTTTGCTCGTAAGCCACGTCGGCCAGGCCCAGGCGGGCCACCCCCTGATCGTCCAGCATCTCCTCGCCGCCGACGGCTTCGGCCATGATCTGCCGGTTCAGTTGGGCGGATTGCTCCAGATCGCCTTGCCAGTAGAAGACTTCGCTCAACACCTGGTCGGCGGCCAGCACCCCGTGGATGTTTTGAGAAGCGCCCAGGAGGGCCTTGGCCTCGAGGGTGCGATCCAGGGCGGCCAGCATCTTCCCGCCAAAGAGGGCCTCGAAGCTGGCGTTCAGCAGGCTCACACCGCGCCAGAGCACTTCCTGCTCGGGCAGCTCCTCCAGAGAGCGGTGTACGCAGGCAAAGGCGGTGGGGAAATCGCCCTGCCAGAAGGCGATCATACCCCGCAGCGCCGAAACCGCGCCCACCCGGCCGATGTTGCCCTCGGCCTTCCAGGCCTCCTCTGCCGCGCGCAAATAGGGCTGGATGCGCGTGGCGGTGGCGGCCGCGTAGCGATCGGAGCTATACAGGATCACCTGGGCGTAGGCCAGGCAGATTTCCGGGTGCAGCAGGGTCAGCTCCTGGGGAATGGCTTCCAGCCAGCGGCCCAGGGTGAACATTTCGCCGATGTCGTGCATCTCGATGAACTTCTCGACGAGCGCCAGGGCGCGCTGGAAGGATTTCGCGCTGAGCGCCGCTTCGATGGCCTGGTCGTAGAGGTGCTGCGCCTGATACCATTGGCTGGCGGCCTCGAAAATGAAGCGCACGCCGGCCTCGCCCCAGCGCTGGCGGGCCAGAACCTGGATGGATTCGGCGAACAGCGGGTTATAGCGATACCAGACGCGCCCGCCGCCGTGCTCCAGGCGCACGAGGAACAGGTTCTGGCGCTCGAGCTGCTCCAGGGTGGCTTCCCCGCCGGTCGATCCCGTGACCGCATCACACAGGGCGCCCGTCAGGCGGCTGAGGAAGCAGGTCTTCAGCAAGAAGGTCTGGAGAGCCTCCGGCAGGGTCTCGAAGACCTCTTTGGTCAGGTAATCGGCCACGTAGCGATGGCTGCCCGAGAAGGTGCGGATGATGCGCGCGGCGTCCTGAAGGGCGCCCTTATCTTGCAGGGCCAGCGCCAGGAGGCGCAGCCCGGCGACCCAGCCCTGGGTACGCTCCTGCACGCCGGCCAGGGCCGCGGCGGGCAGCTCGCCGGGCACGGCCCCGCGCAGGAAGGCGGCGGTCTCCGCCTGGCTGAAGCGCAGGGCGGCGGCATCGATCTCGATCAGCTCGTCGCGGGCGCGCAGGATGGCCAGGGGCAGGTCCGGCTGGCTGCGCGAGATCAGCACCAGGTGGAGGGCGTCGGGCAGGTTTTGGAGCAGGAAAGACAGGCCGGCGTGGATCTCCGGGGCGGTGATGGCGTGATAGTCCTCCAGCACCAGCACGCGGGCCTGGGAAAGGCGGGCAAGGTCGTTGATGAGCGGCGGCAAGAGGCTGTGGAAGGAGCCGGGCTGGGAAGCGGCCAGCGTGGCCAGGGCGGCCTTGCCCAGCGAGGCGTCCAGGCGGCGCAAGGCCGAAATGGCGTAGGTCCAGAAGCGCACCGGGTCGTTGTCGTTCTCATCCAGGGCCACCCAGGCGGCGGGAAGCCGGCGCTCGGCCAGCCACAGGCTGACCAGGGTGGTCTTGCCAAAGCCGGTGGGGGCGCTGACGAGGGTCAGCTTTTTGGAGAGGCCCTGATCCAGGCGGGCCAGCAGCTCCGGGCGCGGCACCACGCTGGCGTGCAGGCGCGGCGGCATCAACTTGGTGCTCAGCAGAGGCTCGGAAGAGGCCGGGGAGGCAGGCGCTGTGTCGCTCATATGGTGACAATTATACCCAAATCCAGGATAACTCTTGACAATGGCTAGCTACCTAGCTAAAATTGGCTAGGTAGCTAGCTAAAGGAGCATCCATGCAGAACGATATCCCCTATGACAATCACCTGGCACATTCGGTAAAGCGGCTCTATCACCTGATGGGGCAATACTTCAACGATGCGCTGCGACCTTACGGCGTAGCCCGCAGCCAATGGTACATGCTTTACTACCTTCACCAAAGCGGAGGGCTGACCCAGAAAGAGCTCCAGCGTGTCTTGCAGGTCGAATTCGGCTACGCTCACGGCGGCCGTCAATTCGCTGGAGAAAAAGGGGTGGGTGATGCGCAAGCAGAGCACGGCCGACCGCCGGGCAAATCAGCTACACCTGACGCCGGCCGGACAAGAGTTATGGGACTCACTTCCAGACCCCATCCTGGCGGTCCGCCGGCGGATGCTCAAAGGCATCAGCGCGGAAGATGAAGAGACCGCCAGGAAGATTTTAGAAAAAGCGATCCAAAACTTAGAGGAATAGCTTTTCAAGGAGAGCTACATGATTCTCATTATCGGTGGGCTTGGTTTCGTCGGTTCGAATACCGCCCAGGCAATGCTCGAGGTGGGCGAAGACTGCATCCTGATGCAGCGCAAAAACGGCCGCGTGCCGGAATTTTTAAAAGACCAGGTCGGGAAGCGTATTTTCATAGAGCCAGCCGACGTCACCGACTTCAAAACGTTGTGGGCGCTCGGCAAGAAGTATAAGATTACCGGGATCGTCCATCTCGCTACGGGGGGAATGCCAGCCGGAGCCACCGCGCTTGAATTGGCCGGGGATATCCAGGCCACTGTGACCGGCATCGCGAACGTGCTCCAGGCCGCCCGCGAGTGGGGTGTCAGGCGGGTCTCGATGGCAGGTGCGCCGGTCGTATACAATGGCATCCGAGAGCTACCCTGGCGCGAAGACCAGCCGCTCCCTCTCACGGCAGCGTTCCCGATTGAGGCGGCCAAGAAATGCGGCGAAATCGTCTCCAGCTACATCAGCCTTCAAACCCAGGTAGACTGCATCGAAATGCGTTTCGGCGCCATGTACGGGCCAAATTATGATGCAACCAGAGGAGGCCTCGCCGGAAGACTGGTATATGCTGCGGTAAGTGGCGCAAAATTAGGCCTCGAGGGCCTGCGTGGGTCGGTTTATGCCGAGGACGGCGGCGACCAGTGTTATATCAAAGACGCCGCCCGGGCCGTGGCCCTCTTGCAGAGCGCGGATAAGCTCAGCCATCGCGTGTACAATGTAGCTGCGGGACGACCGACGACGAATTGAGCGATCGTGGACGCCATCAGGAAGGCCGTCCCAGGCTTCGATGCCGAGCTGCCGGCCGGCCACTATCCAGGCGGGCCGCAGACCTTATGGTATATGGATATCGCCCGACTCCGTGAGGATACCGGCTTCGAGCCTCAGTTTGACATAGAGGCCGGCATCGCCGATTACATCGACTGGCTGCGAGCCGGAAACGAGGTGTAGGGGCGAAGCATACGGGGGCCAGGCTGCCTGGCAAGGACAGCGCGCCTTCCGTATGCTTCGCCCCTACCCAATGCACAAGGGACCCGCCGAAAGATTGGCGGGATGACGGTTCCTTCAATCCGCGATATGCAGGACGATGCGGCCCCGGCCGTGGCCGGTCTGGCTCAATTCCTGCGCCTGGCGCGCCTGGGAGAGGGGAAAGACCGCGCCCACTACCGGGGTGATCTGCCCGGAGGCGATCAGCCCGGCGATCTGGCCGAATAGCTCGGGCTGAGCGCGCCCGGCGCTCAGCGTGCGGACGTTTTGCGCCTGGCCCATCTCCGGGGAGAGCCTGGCCGCCACGGAGATCAGCGTGCCCCCCGGGCAAAGCACTTTCAAGGAGCGTTCGGGGAGGTCGCCGCCGACGGTGTCCACGACCACGTCCAGCCCTGCGACCAGGGTCTCGAACGGGGCCGCCTGGTAGTCGATGGCCTGCCCGGCGCCCAGGGAGCGAACGAGCTCGAGGTTGGCGGCCGAAGCCGTGCCGATGACGTGGGCCCCTTTCCACCTGGCGAGCTGCAGCGCGTAAAGCCCCACGCCACCGGCTGCGCCGTGCACCAGGACGCGCTGGCCGGGTTGAACCCCGGCGTCTTCGATGACGGCCTGCCAGGCGGTGAGGGCGCCCACCGGCACGGAGGCGGCCTGCTCAAAGCTGAGAGGATCCGGCTTAAGCTGCAAGTCGGCGGCCGGGGCGAGCGCATATTCAGCGTAGGCGCCCGTGAAACGGCCATAAACGGCCTGCCCGGGGTGGAAGTGGGTGACGTCCGGCCCCACGGACTCGACGACTCCGGCGCCTTCCAGGCCGGGCGTCCAGGGGAAGGATAGGGGCATCCAGCCCTTGTACATTCCGGAGCGCATCTTCCAATCGGCGGGGTTGACGCCTGCCGCTAAAACACGGATGAGAACCTGATCCGCCGAG
Organism: uncultured Chloroflexia bacterium; assembly: GCA_963702935.1. Classification (GTDB taxonomy): domain Bacteria; phylum Chloroflexota; class Anaerolineae; order Anaerolineales; family Anaerolineaceae; genus DAOTWA01. Next base: position 2,312,564 of record OY969772.1, on the reverse strand, counting down.
GGCTGAGGGCGGGGGGCCGGCTCGAGCACGAGCACTTCCGCACCGCCGTAGTCTTTGACGCGGATGGCTTGCATAGTAGCTTCTGACATTTATAGACTCCTCATAGGGCACAACAATTTTTACGATGCCGGGATTCTTGCCGATGAGCGCAAGGTTGAAGGTCCCGGTTTAATGCGACAAAATATATCCTAAATAGGATACCGCATTGGGCGGGAAGATCAACCCACAATAACGGGCTATCGTCGCCTAAGCAACACAGGCCGGAAATTGTCGTTTATTCAGCGGCGGGCGGAGCAAGGAGGCTCAGGCAAAGGGATTTAGGCGCGGGGGGACGTTTGAATTATCCGGTAAAATACGATTGGGGGAGATGGATCGAGTATAATCCGCCCGGGAATCGCAATCAAGACTATAGTTCAGAAGGGAGTAATCGGGCATGAGAAACAAGCATAGCCGTACTTTGGGATTGGTAGGTGTCGTCGTTGTTTTAGTAGTCCTGGCCTTGCTGTCCGGAATTTACACGGTTCCGGCGGGGCGCGTGGGGGTCATCACGCGCTTCGGGGCGGTCAATCGGGTGGCTTACCCGGGCATTGGCGTAAAGATCCCGCTCGTCGAAGGCATCGTCCGATTGGACGTGCGCACGCAGAAAGATCAGGTGGACGCGCAGGCGGCCAGCCAGGACCTCCAGCAAGTCAGCTCGACCATCGCGGTGAACTACCACCTCGAAGGCGACCAGGCCGTCTCGGTGTACCAGAACATCGGGGCGGATTACGCCGATAAGGTAATCGCGCCGAGCATCCAGAACGCCTTCAAGGCGGTGACGGCCCAATACACGGCGGAACAGCTCATCAAGGACCGCGAGAAGGTGCGCCAGAACGCCGAAGAACAATTGAAGGAACAGCTCGCCCAATACCACGTGGTCGTCGAGAATTTCAACATCGTCAACTTCAATTTCAGCGACGCCTTCAATCAGGCCATCGAGGCCAAGCAGGTGGCCCAGCAGCAGGTCGAGACGGCCAAGCAGCACCTGGCGCAAGCCCAGGTGGACGCCCAAACCGCTATCGCCCAGGCCCAAGGGCAGGCGGATGCCCAGGCCAAGCTGAGAGACGCCGGCGCGCTGACCCCCGAATATCTGCAATATCTGGCGCTGACGAAATGGGACGGCAAGCTCCCGCAGGTCACCGGCGGCACGATTCCTTTCATCGACGTGAGCACCCTGGCGGGAACTACGCCGAGCACCAAATAATCCGCGGGCGGCCGGCGTGGGGCGAAGCATAGGGAGGCCGGGCCGCCTGGCGAGGATGGCGCGCCTTCCCTATGCTTCGCTCCTACCCCATGCTCCGGGGGCCGGCGAGAGCTTTGTCCTCAAGCCTGGCTACGGCTGTTCATCTTCCTTTCATCTCGGGCATTTATAGTATTAATAATAAGAACAGACTATGCCGGGATGAGGAGCAGGTATGGAGAATCAGACAGAGAAGAAGCGTTTCCCGTGGGGGTGGGTGGCCGCCGGATGCGGCGTATTGGTGATCGGGGTGGTGGCGGTGGCGGCGGTGTTCGCCTTCGTGGCGTTGCCGGCGATTCGAAGCGCGATCGCCAGCCAGAGTTTATCGCCCAACCCGCTGCCAGCGCCCCTGGTTAGCCCGACGGCCGTCCCAAATTCAAATTCAGGCTCCGGGGGCGGATCGAGCTTCGGAAGCTTGCCTTTCACGTTCAGCGCGATCCAGGACCCGACGGCGCTATCCAACCAGAGTTTGATGGACCAGATGGTCACCTCGCTCAACCTGAACGCCGACTCGGACTTTATGGCCCCGAAAACCTATACGGGCACGGCTGCCCTCGACCCGAGCGCCGGCTTTACCCTGGGGAACGGTTGGTGCGCCAAAGATGCGACGACCTTACAGCAGAACCTGGCGAATATGCAGTTCCAGTTCAGCATCAACGGCACCCAGATCGACCTGAGCCAATATCCGACGCTGTATTTCAACAATAATCAAGGCCAGGCCTGCGCCATGACCGGGATCTTGATCACCCCTAACGGCAATCTGAACGGGAAGTACCAGGTGGTGCTGACCCAAAAGTTCCTGAACTCGCTCGACGACGGGATCACGTCTTCGCCGTATCCGGCCGGGGACGTAACGTTCGATTTCAGCCTCCAGTTCCTGTCCGGCACCCCCAATCCGGGGACCAGCACGTAGGCGCGGATGGCTGACAGCGGATGATTATCACGGATTTCACGGAACAAGACGCGGAGCGTCACAGGCCGCATCCTATTCCTTCTTGCGGATGAAGCCAAAAAAGTATAAGTGCAGCAGTTGTTCGAGGGCCGGTGGGTCGGCCATGACGGCTTCAAGGTCAGCAGATTTGGCCTTGAAGCCGGCTTCAAAGATCTGCTGGTATAAGTAGAGCTGCTCGAAGGACAGGCCCTCCTCGATATAGCCCTCCTTTTTCCCTTGCTCGTAGAAGCGGTACATGATATCCCGGATCCTCTTGGGGAGGCGCCCAGGCTCGCCATCTGCGGCCTGGCCGCCGCTTTCCAATATGGCGAAAAAGGCGTCGTTATCGGCTACCCTGGGCGCGTTCAAGTTGGACACCAGGGTAATATTGAGCTTCTCGAGGAAATCCAGAGGGCCGTCGAGCAGCTCTTCGGTGGCGGCCAGGATTTCGTCGAAGTACAGGTCGATGACCTGCCGGTGCAGCTCCGCTTTACTGTGGAAATATTTATAGATCGTGACTTTGGAGACGTGCGCCCCGGCAGCAATTTCGTCCATGCTGACCTGCTCCACTCCATGAGCCAAAAACAAGTGCAGGGCGGATTCTTTAATGCGGCCAACGATCCGCTGCGTTCGTTTGGTACGTCCGTCCATAGACCCTCCCATCCCCAATCCAATTGATCCAGGCCGTCTTTCCATGCCCTCGAAAATGAACTCCGCCCCTTATTATAGTACATTATGATTGACAAGCTCGTCTTCAGGTAGTAAAATGAACTCAAGATTGGTTTTTAGTTCAAATAATACAGAATTCATCGAGGAAATTCAAGATGGCAAAACAAACGGTTGGCAGGACGGCGTTGGGCGCGGCAACTTGCCGGCTGATCGAACAGTACCAGCCCGAAGAAACGCGGCTATTCGACGATGCGGTGGTCAAAGGACTGGTCGGCGAGCCCATCCGGGTGATGCTGCAGCTCGCTTTCATGCGGAATTTTACGATCCAACAGACGGACGCGGTGGCGCAGGGCATCTTCGGCGCGCAGCTTTGCCGCACGCGCTACATCGACGACGCGGTCACGGCGGCCCTCTCCCAGGGAATTGGGCAGGCGGTGATCCTGGGGGCGGGGCTGGATACGCGCCCCTATCGCCTGGCGGGGATGAAGGGGGTCCAGGTGTTCGAAGTGGACCTGCCGGCGGTGCAGGCGGACAAGAAAAAGAAGCTCTTGAAACTCCTGGGAAGGCTGCCGGAAAACGTGACCTACCTCCCCATCGACTTCGATACGCAGAGCCTGGAGGAGGCTTTTGCCGGGACTAGCTTCGACCCCTCCCGGCAGGCGGCCTTCGTCTGGGAAGGCGTCACCCAGTACATCACGGAGGAAGCCGTGCGCCAGACGCTGGCCTTCGTCGGGAAGACGGCGCCGGGAAGCGTGCTGGTGTTCACTTACGTGTTGAAGAACATCATCGAGCGGCGCTCGGATATTCCGGACGCGGAGCACATGCTGGACGTGGTGGCGAAGAGCGCGCCCTGGATTTTCGGCCTGGAGCCTGCCGGGCTGCCGGCGTTCTTGAAACCGTTTCAACTGAGCCTGGTGGAAGACGTGGGGAACGCGGATTATCAGGAGCGCTATCTCCGGCCGCTGAAGCGCAAGCTGGTGGTATCCGAGGGGGAGCGCATCGCGCAGGTGCGGGTTGGCTGACAACAGGTGGTACTCACGGAGGGGGAGGCGGAACGTCGGGGACTGCCATCCCGCGTTCCACGTGAGATGGAGAGAGTCTCTACAAAGAAAGCAAATGGCTGCCCATCGCTTTTCGGGCAGCCACAAAATTCTGAGACCCCATGCAAGATCGCTTGTTAATCTTATAACATCCCTTACGTCTTCGCGGCCTACTGCCCGGCCGTCTTGCCATCGTCCAAATATCCTCCGCCGAAAACGGGCGGCCACTATTCGCAATCGCTGCCGGAGGCGGCCAATCAGGAGCTGTGGAAAGAAAACGAGGCGGAGTTCGATGCGCGCTTCGGCGCGACGCTGAATGAGGAGCGGGCGAAAGCCGGCCTGGGTCCCGTTGCGAGCGTGCAGCGCCACATCTTTACGGATCGTCCGTGGCTCGCCGCCGATCCGGTGATTGCGCCGGCCTTCCCGTCCACCGGCATGGAGGTCGTGCAGACCGGCGCCTGGATGCTCTCCGATCAGACGGCGCTGCCGGATGACCTGGAAAATTTTCTCGCCAACGGCGCGCCTCCCGTCTACCTGGGTTTTGGCAGCATGCGGGCCACCGAGCAGACCGCTCGTATGCTGATCGAAGCGGCCCGAGCCTTGGGGCTCCGCTCGATTCTTTCGCAGGGGTGGGCGAATCTCACGCCAGGCGATACGGGGAACGATTGCCTCTCGATTGGCGACGTCGATCACGAAAAGCTGTTCGCTCGGGTGGCCGCGATCGTCCATCACGGCGGTGCAGGCACCACGATTACGGCGATACGGGCGGGCAGAGCCCAGGTGATTATCCCGCACAATTACGATCAGTTCTACTGGGCGCACCGCGTGCAGCAGTTGGGGGTGGGCGTGTCAGGCCCCACGCGGGACGACCTCAGCGTAGACGCCCTGGTCCAGGCGCTGCGCGAATGTTTGCGACCCGAGGTGACTACGCGCGCTCAGGCGCTGGCAAGCCGCATCGAGCTGCACGGGGCGCGCATCGCCGCAGAACGGCTTACCAACGAATTCGGCTCGCGGATCGACAAACGGGATGATTGGAGACAAGCCAGAAACGGATGAGTAACACGGATTTCACGGAGGAGCGCGGAGCAGATCCCCTTCCAACATAGAACGCGGGAAGGAGGGGAGGCTTGTGAAATGCAACCGCAGATGCACGCGGATTTCCGAATTGTCAGGGATAACGCGCGCCAGAGAGGATCAGTTGGCGGGATGAACCAATAAAGGCGGTGCGGTCTGAGAAACGACCGCACCCTACGACTATCCTATCGAATGTCGATCCGATAACAAAGAATCTGCTTTTTGCGGATCGCTGTCCAATGCAATCCTGTATTCCAACATCCAGTTAAGCGTAGCAAGAATTTGATCGTATTCGTCCTTCTTCCGTTCAATCTCACTGATCTTATTACGAATCCATTCAATCACTTGTTGATTGGAAATCGCATTTTCGTCTTTTTCCTGCAGGATCTCCTTGATTTCAATAAGCGAACAACCCACCCCTTGAAACTTCTTCACAAATTTCAGGCGCTCGATCGCTTCGTCCGAATAGTTACGATAGTTATTGTTCTCTCGCACCACATGTCGGCTGTCCAGCAAACCTTGCTTTTCGTAAAAGCGAATTGTGTAAACCGATAACCCGGTCTTTTGGGCTAATTCTTGAATTTTCAAATGTATCCCTCCCCAAAAGGCTTGCATTAGAGTTAACTCTATAGTTTATACTACAATTATCCGAGAAATTCAACCTTTTACGGAGGAAATTAAAATGCAAGTTTTTGTCACAGGAGCAACAGGTTACATCGGTTCGGCCGTCGTCCGCGAGCTCATCCATGCCGGCCATCATGTCGTCGGTCTGGCCCGCTCAAACAATGGCAGCGAGATGCTGAATAAGATTGGGGCCGGGGTGCATCTCGGTACCCTTGAAGATCTTGATAGCCTTCGCAGCGGCGCCGCCGCGGCAGACGGCGTCATTCACCTGGCGTTCAAGCATGAGGAAGGCCTCTCTAACTTTGCCAGCTCACTTAAAATCGATCTGCGCGCCGTCGAGACGATGGGAGCAGCGCTCGAGGGTTCCGGCAAGCCATTCGTAATCACCAATCACATGAACGGGGAGGAATCGGAGAAAGCCGTGTTCGCGCTTTCTGGCGTGCGCACTTCGATCGCCAGTCTCGCACCGACGGTACATGGTGAGGGGGACAGGCATGGCTTCGTGCCGAGCCTGATCAACATCGCCCGCACGAAGGGTGTCTCTGCCTATGTAGGAGACGGGGCCAACCGCTGGCCGGCTGTCCACCGGCTGGATGCGGCTGCCCTGTACCGTCTCGCGTTGGAAAAGGCGCCAGCCGGTTCACGGCTAACAGGTCGCGCTGAAGAAGGCGTGCCATTCCGCGATATCGCCGGGGTCATCGGTAAGCACCTGAACCTGCCGGTGGTCAGCATTGCACGTGAAGAAGCAGACGCCCACTTCGGCTTTCTCGGCGCCCTGGCGGCGCTCGATATCCCGAGTATGATTCCGGGGTCGAGCACACAGACCCGGCAACTTTTGGGATGGCAGCCCGTTCACCCCACGTTGATCGCGGATCTCGAACAGGGACACTATTTCAAAAATTAAGCGGCTCGTATCAGACCCTCAAACAACGAAAGAGCGAACACAGCCAAGTGGATTTCAGAAAGCTCTTTCACTCCCTCACCAGTTACCAGTGGTCTTCCAACATTGACGTTCTGCGACCCCGTTAAAATACAGACAAATCGGAAGATCGGCGATTCAAAATCGCCGATCTTCCGATAGCTTGAAGCGGTATCACCCCAAACATCCCCTTTTGGGTCCACCACAGGGCCTTCACGCGTGGAACATGGGAAAGAGGGGAGGCTCGTGAAATAGAACCGCTGATAAACGCAGATCAACGCGGATTCTTCGGGTTGTCAGGGATGACGCACGCCAGAGAGAATTGGTTGGGGCGGCGGACAACGGATGCGACCACGGATTTCACGGAGGGAGAGAGCCTTCCCACGTAGAAGGCTGGAAGGGGGAAGACCCAAATTCTAAAATCGGAAATCGGAAATCAAAAATGGAATGGCGGAGAGGGTGGGATTCGAATACCATCCCCTTTTGGGGACCCACGGGGGTATTACAGGCGGAGAGGGTGGGATTCGAATACCATCCCCTTTTGGGGACCCACGGGGGTATTACAGGCGGAGAGGGTGGGATTCGAACCCACGGTGGTCCGGTCGGGCCACAACGGTTTTCGAGACCGCCCCATTCAACCACTCTGGCACCTCTCCGGAAACCTGCCGGAATTATAACAGAGAGCGGCTTAAATTTCCACGACTTCGTGCAGATCGGGGTAACGCACCGGCGGGGCGCCGGCGTCCTTGAGCCTGGCAGTGAGGGCCGCGGCAGCGTCCGGCTCGCCGTGCACCAGGAAGATGCCCTTGGTGCGCCCGTCCACGTGCGTGGCGTATTTGACCAGCATCTCCTGCCCGGCGTGGGCGGAAAACCCGCCGATGGTGACCACTTCCGCGCGGCGGTGGTACTCCTCGCCGAAGATGCGCACCTCGTGCGCGCGCTCCGCCAGGCGCCGGCCGAGGGTGTCGGGGGCCTGCCAGGAGACGATGAGGATGGTGTTGCGCGGGTCTTCGATGTTGTTGGCCAGATGGTGCAAGATGCGCCCGGTCTCGGCCATGCCCGAGGCGGAGATGATGACCATAGGATCGTGGCGCTGGTTGAGAGCCTTGGATTCCTCGACGGAATGCACGTAGGTGAGCTGCTTGAAATTCAAGGCGGGATGGTGGCCCTCCAGCACGAAACGGCGCGTCTCCTCGTCGTAGACTTCGGGATGCTTGATGAAGACCTCCGAGGCGTTGACCGCCAGAGGGCTGTCCACGTAGACCGGGATGGGCGGGATTTCGCGCTCCTCGATCATCTGGTTGAGCGAATAGACCAGGTCCTGGGTGCGCCCCACCGCGAAGGACGGCACGATGACCTTGCCGCCGCGCTTCACGGTGCGCACGAGCACCTCGCGGAATTCGTCGTAAGCAGCTTTAGGGTCGGGGTGGGGCCGGTCGCCGTAGGTGCACTCCATGAGGAGGTAATCCACGTCCGAGGGTAGCACGGGGTCGCGCAGGAGGGGCAGGCCGAGGCGCCCGATGTCGCCGGAGAACCACAGGCGGGTGCGCTTGCCGCCCGCCTCCTCGATCTCCAGCACGACGGCGGCCGAGCCGAGGATGTGCCCGGCCTCCACCAGGCGCGCGGTCACGCCGGGGACGGGCTGGAAATCGCGCTCATAATCCACCTTTTGGAAGAGGCCGGCCACGCGCTCGGCGTCCGCGGAGGTGTAGAGCGGCTCCAGGGGCGGCTGGCCCTTGCGCGCGCGGCGCTTGTTGACGAACTCCACGTCGGCTTCCTGGATGTGGCCCGAATCACGCAGCATCACGTCGGCCAGATCCACGGTGGCGGGGGTGGCGTAGATAGGCCCGCTATAGCCGTGCTTCACCAGGTTGGGCAGGTTGCCGCTGTGGTCGATGTGGGCGTGAGAAAGGATGACCGCGTCGATAGAGCGCGGGTCGAAGGGGAAAGAGGAGTTGCGCGCATAAGTGTCCTGGCGGTGGCCCTGAAAGAGGCCGCATTCCAGGAGCAGGCGAGAACCGTTGATTTCCAATAAGTGCTGCGAGCCGGTCACGGTGCGGGCGGCGCCGTCAAAGGTAATTTTCATCAGACTGCTCTGCCTCCCTGCAAAAGCTGAATGATCTCGGGCCCAAAGTGCTCCAGGCGCCAGGGCAGGGATTCCATGGCCCCGGCCAGCTCCGCCAGGCTGCCCGGATTCCTGTCGGCAATGGCCTGCAGGACGTCCTTGGGCAGGATGACGTCCGAATCGACCCCCCAGCCGAGGCCCTTCTGGCGGCGCCAACTGCGCAGCAGCTCCAGGCGCTCGAGCACGGCCTCCTCCGGGCGCGGGGAAGACGGGCGCCGGGGCGGGGACATCTTCAGGCCGCGCTGCACGGCCTTGAGCAGGCCGTCGGTGTGGCGCTGGAACTGGCGGGGACTCAAACGGGTGCATTTGTTCAGCTCTTCGGGCGTGAAGGGCGCGGCCTGGGCGATCTCCAGGAGAGTCTGGTTGTTGAGAACTTTAAAAGGGGGTAAGTTGGCGGAACGAGCGCACTCCTCGCGATACTGGCACAAGGCGAAGAGCACGGCAATCTGCTGCGACGAGAGGTCCTGTGCGCCGCTCACCCGCCAGCAAGCCGCGTCTTCGTCGTTGGGGGCGTGGCCGTTCACCTTGCACAGGCGGACGAAATCCTCTCCGGCCAGCTCCCAGCGCCCGGCTTCTTGCAACCCGGCGCACAGCCGGTCGCGCAGGGCCGCCAGGTAGTGAGTGTCCAGGCGAGCATAAGCCAGCATCTCGAGCGAGAGCGGGCGCTGGCCCCAATTGGCGCGCTGGTAACGCTTATCCACGTGGAGGCCGAATTCGGCTTCGAGGATGGAGCCCAGGCCGACCGCCTCGCGGCCCAGGATGCGCGCAGCCTGCATGGTATCGAACAGGTTGGTGAAGCGGAAGCCGAAGTCACGCTTGAGGCAGATCAGGTCGTATTCAGCCGCGTGGAAGACCTTCTCGATATTCGGGTCGGCAAAAATGGGGGCCAGGGGCGAAAGGTCGGCGAGAGCCAGGGGGTCCACCAGGTAATCCGTATCGGGCGTGGAGAACTGGATCAGGCAGACCTGCTCGCGGTAGACGTACAGGCTGTTCGATTCGGTGTCCACCGCCAGGATGGGGCAGGAGGCCAGGTCTTCAACCATGTGGTGCAGCGCGTAAGGCCGGTTGACCCACACGGGGGCCGGCAAGGGGGATGAGGTCATGCGTCCCATTATAGCGCAAATTAGGAGGAATCCCCCCTATCCCCCCTTAGAAAGGGGGGTAAATACAACCCTGGAACGGCTATGATATAGCCCTGGAACGGCTATGATATAATTCACGGCGTTGGGATTGGAAGAACAATCTTTCCAAGGATATAAGCCATTCTATGCTCAAGATCACGATCCGTTACTGCGCAGTCTGACACTACACTCCACGCGCCGTCAGTTTGGCGGCCGATCTCCTCAACCATTTTGAGGCTGACATCCAGGCGGTCACGCTGGTACCTGCCGACGAAGGACAGTTCGAGGTATCCGTCAACGACAGCCTGATCTATTCCAAGCTGGCCACCCGCCGCCACGCCGAACCCGGCGAAGTGGCGGCCCTGGTCAAAAAATACCTTCAGGAAAACAAGGAATGACAATCAAAAAAGGACGCGTTTTCTCGGGGGCTCGTCCCACCGGCCGGCAACATCTGGGAAATTACCTGGGCGCTATCAAGAATTACGTGGCGCTGCAGGACGATTACGAATGCGTGTACTGCATCGTGGACCTGCACGCGCTGACTACCATGGAGACCACCCTGGAGCTGCGCGACAACACCTACGAGATGGCCCTGGATTGGCTGGCGGCGGGCATCCGCCCCGAAGAATCCATCGTCTTCGTCCAGTCGCACGTGCCCCAGGTGACCGAGCTGCACACCATCCTCTCGATGGTCACACCGCTGGGCAAGCTGACCGACCTGCCCACCTTCAAAGAGAAAGCCCGTGAGCAGCCGCACAATATCAATTACGGCCTGGTAGGCTACCCGGTGCTGATGACCGCCGACATTACCCTGTACAAGGCCGACGTCGTCCCGGTGGGGGTGGACCAGGCGCCGCACCTGGAGTTCGCGCGGGAGACGGTGCGCTCCTTCAACTTCCGCTTCAACACCAACGTGCTGGTCGAGCCACAGATGAAGGCCACCGCCGTGCCCAAGGTGATCGGCATCGACGGGGTGCAGAAGATGAGCAAGAGCCTCAACAACCACATCGAGATCGCCGCCACCCCGGAAGAGACCACGCGACGCGTGATGCAGATGGTCACCGACCCGCAGCGCATCCGGCGCAGCGACCCGGGCAACCCGGACGTGTGCAACGTGTTCTCCATGCACAAGGTGTTTTCCGGCCAGGAAGAAGTGGATAGGATCAACGTGGAATGCCGGCGGGCGGGCATCGGCTGCGTGGATTGCAAGAAGCTGCTGGCGCACAACATGAACGCCCACCTGGAACCTTTCCGCGCCAGGCGCGCCGAGATCGGGCGGAACCCGGAGCACGTGTGGGACGTGCTGCGCGACGGCGACAAGCGCGCCGGCGCGATCGCCAGCGAGACGATGCGCCAGGTGCGCGAAGCCGTGGGCCTGCCTTAATCGCGGGGAAAGATGCGAGCCGTCCTCCAGCGAGTGCAGCACGGCAGCGTGAGCGTCGGCGGGCAGCGCATCGCCGAGACCGGCCTGGGGCTGGTCATCTTGCTGGGCATCGGGCCGCAGGATGGCGAAGAGCAGGCGCGCGCCCTAACGGAGAAGATCGCCAAACTGCGCATCTTCGAGGACGAAGCGGGCAAGCTCAACCGCTCCATCCTGGAGGTGGGCGGCGGGGCGATCGTGGTCTCGCAATTCACGCTGTACGCGGACACGCGCAAAGGGCGGCGGCCCTCCTTCACCGACGCGGCGGCGCCCGACCTGGCCCGGCCGCTGGTGGAGCGCTTCGCCGGGCTGCTACGGGAGCAGGGTGTGCCCACCCAGACGGGCGAGTTTGGGGCGCACATGCTGGTGGAGATTGCCAACGACGGCCCGGTGACGATCTGGATGGAAGCTTGAGGCTTGCCGCTTAAGCCTTGCCAGGGTTCTTAAACCTTCGCAAGGCTTGACCCCCACAGGGCCGTATCCCATTGGACGGCGAAGGCGCCGGCTGCGAGCAGAGCAGCGGCGTCTGTTTCTTTAAACACGCCTCCCGCGCCGATCACCGCCAGGCCGCAGGCGGCCACGGCCCTTACGGCGGCCAGGGCCAGGGGCAACAAGCCGGGGCCGTACAGGCGCCCGGAGACCAACTTGCCGTCCTCCCCGGGCAGGCAGCCGCGCGGCGGCGCCAGGCTGAGGGCTGAGATGCCGCTCTTAGCCAGGCCGCCGGCCCAGGCGCCGGCCAGCTCAAGGGGCAGGCTGGCCACCACGGGCAGCTCCCCCAGCGCAGAGGCCGCCGCGAAAAAGGCGCGGGCTTCGTCCAGGGAGAGGCCGGGCGGCAGGCCGATCTCCACACCCAGCACGCCTTCCAACCCTTCCAGAGCACGCACCATGTGGGCGGCTTCTTGCGGCGTGCCCGGCATGAGATGCACCAGCACCGGCAGCGGGCCGCGCGCCCAGCGCTCGGCGTGGCGCTGGATCACCCGGCGCAGGCCGGGGTTGGGCAGTCCGGTGTGCAGCAGCGCGCCGCCGGGGTAAGGCAGCAGGCAGCGGCTCTCGGCCGGGCGGCGCGGCGCCAGGCTGACCGGGTTGGTGACGAAAGCGCCCAGGCGGCTGAGGTCCACGGGGCCGCGCGGGTTGGGCGCGAAGCCCAGGGCGCCGGCAGCGTTCATCCAGGGGGAGGCAAAGGTGAGATCACGCTTGAACATGGAGGCTTGCCTCACCAATCCAGCTCGTTCAGGTCGAAGACCGGGCCGTCCTTGCAGGCCAGCTTGTAGCCCCGGCGGGCAGGCACGGCGCACACGCCGCACTCCGCGACTCCGCCGCAGGGCATGGGCGCGAGCAGCAGGGCCTGCGCCGGGCAAAGGGGCCTTTCGGCGTGGGCCAGGCCCAGCAGGCTCCCGAGCTGCGCCAGACGGGAAAGCGGCAGGTCCAGGGCCAGGAAATCGGCCCAGGCCAGGCCCTCCGGCAAGGCCTCCAGCGGCGAGACCTCCAGGGCCAGGGGCAGGTCTTTGCCCTCCAGCAAGGCCACGTCGCAATACAGGGTCACGGCGGCGCCGCGCGCCAGGGCCTGCTGCACCAGGGGCAACAAGCGGGAAGGCGTGGCGCCCAGGGCGGCCAGCGCCAGGCGCGAGAGGTTCCCCGGCAGCGCGAAGCCGCAGCCGAGCGGCCCGCGCAGCGAGAGGCGCTCGCCGGGCCCCCAGGCAGGCGGCAGGGGCGGCGCGAGCGAAAAGCCGTCCGCCGCATAAGCGGAAGGGAAGAGGGCTACCGGAAAGGGAGAGGAAGCGTCCTCCCAGGCGGAGGCCAGCAGGTATTGGCCGGGAGCCGGGCGCAGCGCGGGCGGGCAGGCGATGCGCCCGGCGAGCGCGCCGCGCTCCAGCCAAAGCTCCGAGAGGATGGCGGTCTCAAATTGCATGACAGCATCCTATCATGGATCAAGCAGCGGCGCAATGAGGGTATAATGATTGAAGATTTTAGATTGAGGATTGAGGATTGGGAGCCAGTGATCAGAGAGCCGAGAATAGTTACGGCCTCGATTAAGAGAGATAACCTGGCTACTGGATACCGGCCGCTGAGCACTGAATACCGATCACTGTCTACTGAGCACTTCTCCTCAATCTCAACTCTCGTGCAACGAGGTTCTGATGAGCCAACCGGCCAACCCGCCATCGGGAAAGCAGATCCGCCTGACCAGCCTGTCAAACTGCGCTGGCTGAGCGTCCAAGCTAAGCGCGGAAGCGCTGGCGCAGGTGCTGCGCCCGATCGGACAAATCTATAACCCCAGGGATTACCCCGATCTGCTGGTGGGTCTGGAATTGCCGGACGACGCTGCCGTGTGGCGCCTGGACGAGCGGCGGGCTCTGGTGATGACTACCGACTTCTTCACGCCGGTGGTGGATGACGCCTACGACTATGGGGCCATCGCCGCCGCCAACAGCGTGTCGGACGTGTACGCTATGGGCGGGAAGCCCTTCCTGGCGCTGAACATCGCCGCCATGCCCACCAACCTGCCGGTGGAGATCACCTCCGAGATCATGCGCGGGGGGGCCGAGAAAGCGCGCGAGGCGGGCGTGGTCATCGCCGGAGGGCACACCGTGCAGGACCAGGAGCCGAAATACGGGCTGGTGGTGCTGGGCTTCGTGGAGCCGGAACACATGCTCACCAAGGCCGGCGCACGGCCCGGCGACCGGTTGGTGCTCTCCAAGCCGCTGGGCTTCGGCGTGACCACCACGGCGATCAAGCGCGAGGAAGCGGCCGCGGCGGACGTGGCCGAGGTGGTGGGCTGGATGAAGCGGCTCAACCGGGACGCCTCTCAGCTCGCCGTGGAGGCTGGCCTGCGCGGCGGCACGGACGTGACCGGTTACAGCCTGCTGGGGCACGCCTGGGAAATGGCGCAAGCCTCCGGGGTGGGGCTGCGCTTCGATTACGCCAGGCTGCCCTTCGTCTCGTGCGCGCGGCGTTACGCCCAGGCCGGCACGTTCCCCGGCGGAGCCTTCGACAACCAGATGTACTTCCAGGAGCACATCCTTTTCGAGGCCGAATTAGATGAGCCGGCCCAGATGCTGCTGTTCGACCCGCAGACCAGCGGCGGGCTGCTGCTGGCCGTGCCGGCCGAGAAGCTCCCCGCGTTGCTGGAGCGCGCCGAAGCGCTGCGCCAACCGCTGTGGGAGATCGGGGAAGTGGTAGAGGGGAATCACATCACCATCGCCTAGCCGGGTCAGCCTTGCGAAGGTTGGTTAAAAGGCGGTTCCCCTTCGAGAAGAAAATATCACCTCGACCCTCAACCTTCGCAAGGTTTAGTGTGCACGCAAAAGTTGTCAGCCGTTTTCAGGCGATTGAAATCGCTGCAACGAAGTACACGAAGTCGGCCTTCGCCGACTGGTTTTTAGCCAGCGCAGGCTGGCTTCGTGCAGTCTGTAGGTGCAGTTTCCAACTGCCTGACAACTCGTGCGTGCACACTCCACCTTCTTCATCAGGCCCTGTCATTCAGGCGATTGAAATCGCTGCAACGAAGTACACGAAGTCGGCCTTCGCCGACTGGTTTTTAGCCAGCGCAGGCTGGCTTCGTGCAGTTTGTAGGTGCAGTTTCCAACTGCCTGACAACTCGTGCGTGCACACAAGGTTTAATCTCGCTTGACCATTCTCCGGCGCTATGTTATGATCTGCGATGGAGATGCAGACAGGATGCAACCCGATAGTTCAGATCCATTCCCAGGCGACCCCCTTACAGAAGAGCCAGGCGATCTAGATTCAGCCCGCGATGCGCAAGACAGGCCGGGAGGGCTGGAAAGCGCCTGGGAGAGCCTGGTGAGGCTCGGCCTGGGGGAAACCGCCCTGCGCGTGGGCACCAGCGTGGCCTCCATCTTCCTGTTCCTGATCGTGGTGTGGGTGATGGGCAATTTTTACGTGCGCTCCGCCCAACCGGATCTGTCCGGCTCACCGGCCAACGCAGCCGCGCTGCCGACGGCCACCCCCACCATCCCACCGCCTCAAATGGCAGACATTCAAGCCTCTTCCCTGTACACCTACGGGATCTCCCGCCAGGCCAACCTGCACACCATCCTGCCCACCCGGGCGCGCCTCGAAGTGGTCGCTTACACCGTCCAGGCGGGAGACACCCTGTTTGGAATCGCCGAGAGGTTCAACCTCAAGCCCGAGACGGTCTTGTGGGGCAACTATAACGTGCTGGCAGACGACCCGGAACGCCTGCAGCCGGGGCAGCAGCTCAACATCTTGCCGGTGGACGGCGTGTACTACGAGTGGCACGCCGGCGACGGCTTGAACGGCGTGGCTAAGTTCTACGGCGTGAACGCCGAAGCCATCATCAACTGGCCGAGCAATCACCTGGACGCCAATACCCTGGGGGATCTGGCATCGCCAAACATCAAGGCCGGCACGTGGCTGGTGATCCCCGGCGGGCACCGCGAGTTCGTCACGTGGAGCGCCCCGCGCATCACGCGCCAGGACCCGTCCGTGGCCAAGGTGTTGGGGCCTGGGGTATGCAGCGCCGTGGTGGATGGGGCAGTGGGGACGGGCACCTTCATCTGGCCGACCACCGCCCACAGCCTGTCCGGATACGATTACTCGCCTGAGACCAACCATTACGGCATCGACATCGCCGGCAGTGAGGGCAGCCCGGTCTACGCGGTGGACAACGGCGTGGTGGTATACGCCGGCCCGAGCGACATCGGTTACGGCAACGTGATCGTCGTGGATCATGGCAACGGCTGGCAGTCGCTGTACGCCCACCTGAGCGCTATCTCGGTGGCCTGCGGGGCCAGCGTGAATCAGGGCGATACCCTCGGCGCAGTGGGCAGCACCGGCAACGCCACCGGCCCGCACCTGCACTTCGAGCTGTCCAGCGACAAATACGGGCGCGTCAATCCCTGGAATTTCCTCAAACCGTGAGTGGAAATCTCACGCAAAGACGCAGAGCCGCGAAGGTTTACGCGGCGGCTGAGAACGGATTCCGCCCACGGTTGGCTGCGCTCAGTCGTAGGGCGGCTTTCCAAAGCCGCCGAGGGATCCAAAGCGGCGGGATGTGGAATCCCGCCCCACAGGATGAGGCCCACGCAAAGCCGCGAAGGTTTAAGCGGCGGCTGAGAACGGATTCCGCCCACGGTTGGCTCCGCTCAGTCGTAGGGCGGCTTTCCAAAGCCGCCGAGCGATCCAAGAAGGCGAAATGTGGAATCCCGCCCCACAGGATGAGGCTCACGCAAAGACGCGAAGGTTTAAGCGGCGGCCGAGAACGGATTCCGCCCACGGATAGCTCCGCTCAGTCGTAGGGCGGCTTTCCAAAGCCGCCGAGCGATCCAAAGCGGCGGGATGTGGAATCCCGCCTGCGCGCGCGGGAAGATAGGGTAAGGTTTTCCCCCCTGGTATGCTAAAATAAGAATAAGGCTTTATTTACCCAATCGAATCCTTTTATGAGAATAGTTGGAGATGCACCTATGAATAGCTCCGCTGAAATCCGCCCCTCTCCGATCGCCGGGTTGTGGTACAGCGGCGATCCGAAGCTCCTGAGAGAAGAAATCGAAGCCTACCTGCAAGCCGCCGAGCTGCCCGAGCTGGACGGCCAGGTGGTGGGCATCATGGCGCCCCACGCCGGGCACCGCTATTCGGGCAGCGTGGCCGCGTACGCTTTCCGCAGCGTGCAAGGGCTGCATTTCGACCTGGTGGCGGTGGTCTCGCCCATGCACCAGCCCTATCCCCAGCACCTGCTGACCTGCGGGCACCGCGCCTACCAGACGCCCCTGGGCACGATCCCCATCGAGCAGGAAGCCGTAGCCCAGGTGGACAGCGCCTTGCGCGCCGAGCTGGGCTTCGGCCTGAGTGGGGTGCTCAACGACCAGGAGCATTCCCTGGAGATCGAGCTGCCCTTCTTGCAATGCGCGCTGGGGGGCGAGTTCAAGCTGCTGCCGGTGATGGTGCGCGACCAATCTCCCCAGGTGGCGCAGAAACTGGGCAAGGCCCTGGCCGACAGCCTGCGCGGGCGCCGGGCCCTGCTGGTGGCCAGCACCGACCTGTCCCATTTCTACCCGGAGAACTCGGCGGAAGAGCTGGACAAGGAGACGCTGCGCCAAGTGGAGGCCTTCTCGCCAGAAGGCTTATACAGCGTCGAGGAAGAGGGCCGGGGGTATGCCTGCGGCCTGGGAGCGCTGGCGGCGGTCTTGTGGGCCGCCAGGGGCCTGGGCGCCGACCGCGTCCAGGTGCTGCAACACGCCACCTCGGGGAATGTGACCGGGGATTTCTCCTCCGTAGTCGGTTATGGCTCGGCGGTAATCTTGAAGACCCAATGATCCTCTGGAATCTGGTGCTTATTTTCGCGCTGATCGGTCTGAACGGCTTCTTCGTGGCCGTAGAATTCGCGGCAGTGGCCTCGCGCCGCTCGCGCCTGGAGCTGCTGGCAGACACCAACAGCCGCTCTGTGCAGTTGGTAAGAAACTGGCTGGAAGACGCAGGCGCGCGTGAGCGCTTGATCGCCGCGTCTCAACTGGGAGTCACCACGGTGAGCCTGGCGCTGGGCGCGGTCGGAGAAAACACCTTTCAGGAGCTGCTCAATCCGATCTTCAACGGGAACAGCCTGCCCACCTGGCTGCAAGCCTTCGCCAGCGTGCTGCCGGCCCTGCCCCTGGTGCTGTCCCTGGTGATCGTCACCAGCCTGACGGTGGTGCTGGGCGAGCAAGTGCCCAAAGTGGCCACGCTGCGCGGGCCGGAAAGCTTCGCGCTGAAAGCGGCGCCGATCATGGACGTGTACAGCAAGGTGTTCAAAGGCTTCATCCACCTGCTGGACGGCTCCACGCGGCTGGTGCTCAAGCTGGCAGGCATCCCGCCCGGCTCCACCAGCACCGTCTATTCCCTGGAAGAGCTCAAGCAGATCGTGGCCGGCCCGGAAGCGGAGGGGATCATCGAGCAGCCTGAGCGCGAGATGCTCTCGGCCATCCTGGACTTCGGCGAGCTGGTGGTGCGCCAGGTGAGCCTGCCGCGCACGGAGATCGTGGGCATCGAGGCTGACGCCCCCCTGGAAGAAGTCGTCAACCTGGTGGCGCAGCATACGCTCACCAAATACCCCGTGTTCGAGGACAATCTGGACCAGATCATCGGCATCTTGCACGTGCACGATCTGTTCAGCGCCTGGCTGGACCCCAGCGCAAGCAAAGCACGGCGCGCGCGCTGGCGCGCGAGGGGCTGTTCGTGCCGGAGACCATCTCGGTCAACGACCTGCTGCTGCAATTCCGCGCCAGCCACCAGCACATCGCCATCGTGCTGGACGAGTTCGGCGGGACGGCCGGGCTGGTGACCCTGGAAGACCTGGTGGAGGAGATCGTGGGGGTATACCGCGATCCCTTCGAGAACACTCCCGATTCGATCCAGGTGCTGCCAGACGGCTCGGCCCTCATCGACGGATTGACGCCCTTCGAGGAGATCAACGAGCACTTTGGCCTGCACCTGGAAGACCCCAACTACGACACCATCGCCGGATTCGTGCTGGGCCGCCTGGGACGCATCCCCAAGGTGGGAGACAGCGTGGAAATCCCCGAAGAAAAGGTGCGCCTGAAGGTGGAAGCCATGGATCGCCTGCGCATCGCCCGCCTGCACCTGACCTCTATGGAATAGCCCCGGCCCGGGCCGCTGCAATGGAAACAACCCGCTACGTCGAAATCGCAGTCAACCTGCCGCAGGTCAGCGGGGTTTTCCATTACCATCTGCCCCCCGAATTAGAAGAGCGCGTTTTTCCGGGCAGCCTGGTGGTGGTGCCCTTCGGATCGCAGACGGTGCAAGGCATCGTGCTGCGCCCCATCCTGGAGCCAGAGGTGATGGAGACGCGCCCCGTGCTGGAGACGCTCGATCCCCAGCCGGTGCTGACCCCGGCCCAGATCCGCCTGGCCGAGTGGCTGGCCGAGCAAACTCTCTCTCCGCTGGCGGCCTGCATCGACCTGATGGTGCCGGTGGGACTGAGCCAGCACGCCGAGAGCCTCTACCGGCTGGTGGAAGGGCCATCCGAGGCGGCGGACAAGCTCTCCCAGGTGGAGAGTCGCCTGGTGGAGCTGCTGCGCAGGCGCGGCGAGCTGCGCAGCGGGCAAATCGACGCGGCCCTGCCTTATAAGAACTGGCGCGCCACGGCGCGCGCGCTGGCGCGGCGCGGGTGGATCAGCACGCGCACGGCGCTGCCGCCTCCCACGGTACGCGCCAAGCTGGCGCGCACCGCGCAGATCGCCTGCCCGCCCGAAAAGATCGAAGAAGCCCTGCCCGCATTGGGAAAGCCCGGCTCGGCGGTGCTCGAGCGGCGCCAGGCCATCCTCCACTTCCTGGCGCGCGAGGCCGTTCCGGTGGAAGTGGCCTGGGTCTACGCCCACAGCGGCGGGAAATGGGCCGACCTGGAAAAACTGGCCGAGCTGGAGCTGATCACGCTGAGCGAGACCGAAGTGTGGCGCGATCCGTTGGAAAAGATCGAGGTCGAGCGCTCGGAAGCCCTGGCGTTGACGCCCGACCAGCAGCGCGCCTGGGACGAGATCCAAAAGGGATTGAACGCGGCTGCCGCGGGCCAGGCGGTCAAACCCTACCTGCTGCACGGCGTCACCGGCTCAGGCAAGACCGAGCTGTATCTGTACGCCGTGGCCGAAGCGCTGAAACAGGGCAAACAGGCCATCGTGCTGGTGCCGGAAATCGCGCTCACGCCCCAGACGGTGCGGCGCTTCATGGCGCGCTTCCCCGGGCAGGTGGGGCTGGTGCACTCGCGGCTCACGCCGGGCGAGCGCTACGACACCTGGCGGCGGGCGCGCTCCGGCTCGCTGAAGGTCATCGTCGGCCCGCGCAGCGCCCTGTTTGCCCCCCTGCCGGAGATCGGCCTGATCGTGGCCGACGAGTGCCACGACGAACTCGTACTACCAGACGGAATCCAGACCGTATTTCAACGCGGTGCGCACGGCGGCGGTTTACGCCCGCCAGCTCGGCGCGGTGTGCCTGCTGGGCTCGGCCACGCCGGACCTGACGCAGGCCTACCAGGCGGAGCGCGGGCGCCTGCAAACGCTCAAGCTGCCGGCGCGCATTCTGGCCGGCGGCGAGACCGGGGGAGAGCTGCCCAGGGTACACGTGGTGGACATGCGCGTCGAGCTGAAGGCCGGCAACCGCTCCATCTTCAGCCGGGCGCTGCAAACGGAGCTGGGGCGCGTGCTGGAGGCCGGGCAACAGGCCATCCTGTTCCTCAACCGGCGCGGCGCCGCCACCTACGTGTTCTGCCGCGAGTGCGGCGCGGCGCTGCACTGCCCGCGTTGTAGCCGGCCGCTCACCTACCACAGCGCCGAACGCCAGTTGACCTGCCATACCTGCGGCTACACGCGCGGCCTGCCGGAGACCTGCCCGCAGTGCGGCAGCCGCGCCATCCGCCAGTACGGCATGGGCACGGAGAAGGTGGAAAGCGAGATCCAGGCGCTGTTCCCCCAGGCGCGCACCCTGCGCTGGGACGCTGAGAGCACGCGCCAGCGCGGCGCGCACGAGATCATCCTGTCGCATTTCGCCAACCAGCGCGCCGACGTGCTGATCGGCACGCAGATGCTGGCCAAGGGGCTGGATCTGCCCCGGGTGACATTGGTCGGGATGGTGCTGGCCGAGGTGGGCCTGAACCTGCCGGACTATCGCGCCGGCGAGCGCACCTTTCAGGTGCTGACCCAGGTGGCCGGGCGCGCCGGGCGCAGCGCCCTGGGCGGGCAGGCCATCCTGCAAACCTTCCAGCCGGAACATTACGCCATCCGCGCGGCAGCCGGGCAGGATTACGCCGCCTTCTACCGGCAGGAGCTGTCCTATCGCAAGCAGCTCGGTTACCCGCCTTTCTACCGCCTGGCGCGCCTGGAAACCCGCCACCTCAAAGAGGAGTGCGCCCGCGCCACCGCCGAAGAGCTGGCGGAGCAGATCGGGCATTGGATCGAGCGCGAGGAGCGCCGCGCCACAGAGATGATCGGCCCGGCGCCGTGCTTCTTCGCGCGCGTGAACGGAGCTTACCGCTGGCAGATCGTGCTGCGCGGCCCGGACCCGGCCTCCCTGCTGCGCGGGCGCAACCTGGCCGACTGGCGCGTGGAGATCGACCCGGCCAGTTTGCTCTAGTCATTTCGTTAGTACAACCCGGCCCTTATTTGTTATAATTATTCTTCGCCATTCGGTGAAACCCAGATCGAGGAAAAGCTTATGCGGCGCGAAGTGCTCACCTGGAACGAAATTGACCGGCTCATCGACCACCTGCTCCCCCAATTCGAATTCGAATTCGAAGCCATGATCATGATCACCCGCGGCGGCATCGTGCCGGGTGGGATGATCGCGGAGGCCATGGACCTGAAGCACATCCTCACGGCGGCGGTCGATTTTCCCGCGCAACAGGAGACGGAAAAAGAGAAGTCCAAGCTGATGGCCTGGCCCAATTTCCTGCAATTTCCCGAGGAGAGCCTGGTGCGCGGCCACAGGATCCTGGTGGTGGACGACGTGTGGGGCTCCGGGCGAACCATCACGGCGGTGAAGAGCCGCGTCATGGCGGGGGGCGGGCTGCCCTCCACCTGCGTGCTGCATTTCAACCCCTACCGCAGCCTGTTCGGCACGGTGCGCCCGGACTACTTCGCGGCCACCACCGACGCGCACATCGTCTATCCCTGGGAAGTCGAGCGCGGGCCGGACAGGGTGCTGTTGAAGGAATTTTGATTGAGGATTTTAGATTGGGGAGGCAAAAGAGAGAGTGGAGAATGGATGCCACCTATGACGGATCAGAGACCTTTAGAAAACTTTCTGTTGAGGAACTTCGCAATAAGCATCCATTGCCTCCCGCTATCCCTATTAAGAAACCTGTAAAGAATAGAGTTACGAGCTTGTCATCTGCGAATGTTCCTCGACCCTGCAAGGATGAAGTAAAAAGATACCTGTCGCAGTGGAAAACCCTGGAAAACTACACACTGCAGGAAAGTGCGCTGGACAAGCTCTTTCTCAGAACCTACCCCAAAAATACGGATATAGATGAAGTCCTGATCAAAGTATCAGCTCTGAATGATTTTTATAGCACTCATATTTTCTCGCCGTTTCAGGTTGCAAAACATATTCTAGAATTGCAAATCGATGGCAAGCTTCAAGCGGGCGATGTCACCCTGGTCAACGATCTAGCAAAAGTAAAAATAAATGGAACAACCAAGAACTTCTATTCTTTTGCAACGAAATATTGTAGCCACCACTTTCCTGCGGATTTTCCTATCTACGATAGTTACGTTGACCACGTGCTACGATACTTTAGAGATGTAGACAGTTTCTTCCATTTTAGCAATGCCGATTTGAAGAACTATAGTGATTTCAAGAATATTCTACTTCAGCTCAGGAGCTTCTATAACCTTGAGCCGTATAACCTGAAAGATATAGACAAATATCTGTGGCAGCTTGGAAAAGAGGTGTTCCCTAAGAAGTACTGAAGACAAGTGCTTATCCGAGTAATTAACCCAAGTTGCTACCTTCCACACAAGCCTTGTCATGCTGAACGAAGTGATCGCGCTAGCACCCCCTTGGGGAAGCATCCCGTTGCTGTCATAGGAGCTCGCTTGCATCATAACGGGATGCTTCGTGCCCTTGTTGGCGGACAAGAGAATAAAACGACCTATAGCGGGCATTCAGCATGACAAGGTGGCAACTTGGGTTAATTAAAAGCCGTCGAATCTCAGGACGGGGAACACAATTTCGGGAACGGCTTTGGTTCTTTCGCCACAAAAGTCCAGGCTATAGGGTTAATACAACGCGGAGCGTTCACAATTAACGATCCCACGTTCCACGTGTGATCGAGGGAATTGAGAGTAGAGAGTAGAGAGTGGTAACTATTCTCGATGATCGATTCTCGACTCTCGTGCCTGGCGATACAGCCTTCCCTTCCACATCACCCCCTTGCCGGAGAGCACGCGGAAGGCCGAGTTGGCCATGATGCCGGCGAAGACCAGCGCGCCCAGCGGCACGCCCAGGGCGGACCACACGGGGATCTCCAGGCCGCGCGCCACCCAAACTCGCTTGGCCAGCAGGTGCGCCCACATGCCGGCGGCTTCCGCCAGCACGACCCCGGCCAGCCAGCCGCCTCCCCGCGCCAGCCAGATGGCCCCGGCCGCCAGCCAGGCGGGCAGCACCAGCGCGCCGACCAGCAGGGTGAACGCCCCCAGGACTCCCAGCCCCATCAGGCGGGGCTGCCCGGACAGGCCGATGAAAACGTTCTTGCTCCAGCCCTCCCAGATCTCCGCCAGGGAAGTGTACATGCGCGTGCGCGCTACGGCGCGCCCGTCCGCGATCACCAGGCGGCAGCCGGCGCGCTTCACCAGCAGGGCCAGGTCGCGGTCCTCGACGATGGAATTGCGCACGGCCAAATGCCCGCCGACTGCCTCGTAGGCGCTACGGCGGAAGAGCAGGAACTGGCCGTTGGCGATGGCGTCGGGGCGGGAGGGATCGTTGACGCGGCGCGGCGAGAAGCCCACCGAAAGGGCAGTGAAGACCAGCGGCAGGACGACCCGCTCCCAGAAGGTGAGCATGTCTTGCCGGGTGAGGAGGGTGAAGAGGTCGGCGCCGCTGGCGCACGCCGCCGCGTAGGTGGAAGCCAACAATTCGGGGGCGGCGAAAGTGTCCGCGTCCACGAAGCACAGCCATGCGCCCTGGGCGGCCTGGGCGCCCTGGCTGAGGGCGTGCGGCTTGCCGGCCCAGCCGGGCGGCAGCGGCTGGCCTTTGATCACACGCAGGCGGCTGTCACGGCGGGCCAGCTCGGCCAGGATGTGGGCGGTGCCGTCCGTGGAACGGTCGTCCACCACGATCAGCTCGAAATTGGGGTAGGTCTGGGCCAGCAAAGCGCGGGCGCAATTGCCGATGTTGCGCGCCTCGTCGCGCGCCGGCACGATGACCGAGATGAGGGGGGCTTCGCCGGGAGGGGGCGGCGGGGCAGGCCGCACGACCACGTCCATGTAAGTTTGGTTATGGATCCAGGTGTCGAGCAGCAGGCCGAACAGCAAGCCGAGGGTGGAAACGAGCAGCCAATAAAGCAACGATTTCCCGTCCGATTAAACCTTGCGAAGATTTAGAACCTTCCCTAAAAGGATGCTACGCGATCGCAAGGTTGAGATCAGGCGATACGCACGCTGGAGCCCTCGGGGGTCTTCTCCACCTCGATGCGGGTGGGGAAGGCGTCCTTGAGCTCCTCCAGGTGGGTGATGACCAGGATCTTGGAGAACTCGGTCTGCACCAGGTTGATGGCCTCGATCAGGCGCTGGCGGCCCTCGGCGTCCTGGCTGCCGAAGCCCTCGTCCACCACCAGGGTCTGCAAGCGCGCGCCGGCGCGCTGGGCCAGCACGCGCGAGAGCGCCAGGCGGATGGCGAAGTTGACGCGGAAGGACTCGCCGCCGGAGAACATCTCGTAATCGCGGGTGCCGGCCCCGTCGCTGATGAGGATGTCCAGGGTCTCTTTCTTGTCCTCGCGGGCGTGGTCCTTGTAATCCTTTTGCGTGGCAAAGCGCACCGACATACTGCCGCCGCTGAGGCGCTCCAGCACCTGGTTGGCCTGCGATTCGATCTCGGGCAGGGCCTGCTCGATCAACAGGGCGGGCACACCGTCCTTGCCGAAGGCGCGCTCCAGGGTCTTGAGTTGGGCGATCTGGCGGGTGAATTCCTCGCGGCGGGCGGCCAATTCGGCCTGGCGGGCGCGCTGGCGGTCCAGCACGTCCACTTTCTGGCGGGCGGCGCCCACCTCCATGCGCAGGCGGTTCTCCTGCTCGCGCAGGGAAAACAGCTCGCGCTCGGCCTGCTCCAGGTCCGGCATGCGCGCGGACTCCTCCGCGTATGCGGCGGCGGCCTCCCCGGCGACGGTGCGCTGGCGGGCGATGTCCTCCTCCTGCGCGGCAACGGCGGCGCTCAGCCCGGCGATCTCGCGCTCCAGGGGGGCCAGGGCGGCGCGAGCCTTCTCCAGTTGGCGCAACGCCTCTTCGGAAGCGCGTCCCGCCAGCTCTGCGCGGCGCACGCCGTCGTGAGCGGCGGCGTCGTAACCGATGGCCTTCAGCCCGGCGTCCACCTCCGCTAAACGGGCGCGCGCTTCGGGCGCGAAGGTCTCTTCCCTCAAGGCCGCGCCCAGCTCCGCCAGGCGCGGCGCGCCGGCGGCTTCCCAATCTTCCTGCTGGCGGCGGGCCAGCTCCAGGTAGGTATTGAGCTGGTCGAGGCGGCGGCTCAAAGCGCGCAGATCGGCCTCAGCCTGCGAGAGCTCCTTGATCTGGCCTTCCATCTCGCGCACGCGCTTATCGAAATCCTTGAGCAGGGCCTGGTTCTGGCGGAAGCGCTCCCCCATCAGCCGGCCCTGGGCGGTCAGCTCCTGCACCAGGGCCTCCCGCTCGGCCGGCGCCAGCGGCTGGCCGCACACCGGGCAGACTGCCCCGCTGGCCTCGCTCAACTGGTCGATGCGCGCCTTGAGGTCGTCCATCTCGGCTTTGAGGCGCGGATTCTCGGCGCGCGCCTCGGCCTGTTGCTGGTGCAGC
Source organism: uncultured Chloroflexia bacterium (assembly GCA_963702935.1). Taxonomy (GTDB): domain Bacteria; phylum Chloroflexota; class Anaerolineae; order Anaerolineales; family Anaerolineaceae; genus DAOTWA01. The sequence goes on along the minus strand of OY969772.1, from coordinate 2,286,858 downwards.
TCGCGCAAGGCAACTTCCAGCTCCGCGCGCCTCTGCACGCGCGCTTCGGCGCCTTCCACGGCGGCTTCCAGCTCCGCGCGCTGGGATCCCAGCCCGGCGACCCGCTCCTGGGCCTCGGCGACGGCCTCCGCCTGGGCTTGCAGCGAGTCCCGCTCCTGGGTGAGGCGGGCGCGCTCGGCCTCGATTTGCACGAGAGGCTCGGAGCGGCGCTGCTCCTGCTCGTGGAAACGCGCCGCCACCGCCTCCCAGCGCTCCAGCTCGGCGCGCGCGGCCTGCCACCCCCGGTAAGCGGCCTCGATCTGCTCCGCGTGCTCCACTTCACGGCGATACTCCTCGCCCTCCGCCTGGCGGGAGCGCAGGCGCTGCACGTCGGCCTCGTAAGCCTTAACGGCGGAATCGAGACGCGCCCGCAAATCCTCCACGCGCTTGCCCTGCTCCGCCAGGACGGCCGCCGAATGGCGCAGACTCTCCAGCGCGGATTCCTGCGCGGCGCGCCCGGTAGACAGGCTCTGCAGGCCGGCCTGTAATTCGGCCAGGCGCACCTTACGCGCCGGCTCCTCGGCCAGCTCGGCGTTGATCTCCAGCATCTGCCCGTCCAGGTTGTCCACCTGGCCCTCGATGGTTTTACGGCGCTCGACGGCGCGCTCGCGATAGGTCTCCCAGATCTCCAGGCCGAGGATGCTGCTCAGGATGCGCTTGCGGTCGCCGGGGGCCTGCTGAGCGAACTGGTCGGCCTTGCCCTGCAGGAAGAAAGAAGCGTTGATGAAGGTCTCGTAGTCCAGGCGCAGCGTCTGGCGAATGCGCGCCTCGGTCTCGCGCAGGGACTTTTCGGTGAGCGTCTTCCAATCGCGCGAGCCGTTCCCGCCGGAAGCGCCCGGCTCCCGGCAGACGGAAAACTCCAGCAGGGCGGTCTTGTTGCGCGGCTTGCTGCGCTGCACGCGGTAGAGGTTGCCCTCGTAAGTGAACTCGAAGACCACCTCGGCGGCCTCGCAGGCGGAATTGATGAGCGAGTCGTCGCGCTTGCGCGCCTGCCCGAACAAGGCCCAGGTGATGGCGTCCAGCAAGGAGGACTTCCCGGCGCCGTTGGAGCCGGAGATGCAGGCCAGGTCGAAGCCGGTGAAATCCACCTCGACCGGCTGGCGATAAGACAGGAACCCGGTGAGACGCAGGCAAATGGGGATCACAGGGGCGCCTCGCCCATGATCTCGCCGGCCAACCGGTTCAGCTCGCCGGCCTCGTCCGGGCCGGTCTTCGCGGCGCGCCAGTAGATGTCGAGCAAATCCTGGGGGGTGAGGCTGCTGATGGTCTGGTCCTGGGGCAGGCGGATGCGGGCTTCCATCTGCGGGCGCTTGACCAGGTGGAACTCGAAGGCCGGCGCGGCGTACTCGCGCAAGGCGGCTTCGTCCAGCATGGGCTCCCACTCGCGGGGATAATCCACCACCAGGCGCACGATGGCGCCGTCCAGTTTTTCTGAAGGCCCCAGGGCTTCGCGCAGGCGCTCGGTGATATTCTCCGGCGATTTGAGGTTGACGTAGCGGTCGATGAAGGGACGAATGCCAGACAGCTTGCGCCACTCCACCTGCGTTTCGCCGCGCTGCACGTGGGCAACGATGAAGAACTTGTCGTCCTGGGCCTCGCCGAAATCCACGCGCTCGATGGAGCCGGGATAGATGGCAGGGGGATGCCCGCCCGGGTTGAGGTCCTGCGGCTTGTGGATGTGGCCCAGGGCCACGTAATCCAGGCGCGGGTCGCGCACCAGCGAGCCGGGCAAGACCAGGTCGCCGCCCAGCATGACGCTGCGCTCGCCGCCATATTTGGCGCCCTGCACGGAAGCGTGAGCGGTGAGCACCACCGGCAGGGAGGGATCGGCCTGCTCCAGCCAACCCTGCACCAGCTCGGTCAGGCGCGTTTCCAGCTCCGCGTAGACCTGGGCGGGGTCGGCGGCACTCAGATCGAGGGCGGCCATCAGCCCGGAGCGCGACACCCAGGGCAGGGCCAGCACCTGCAGCGGCAGGCCCTCCAGGTCGTCCGGGGTGAGGAAGGCCGGCTTGGAGAGCACGTGCACGTGGGGCACCTCCAGGGTGTCGAACTCCTGGATGGCGTGGGCGCGCCCGGAAGCCGGCGAGATGTCGTGGTTGCCGATCAGCAACAGGGTGGGGATGCCGGCGCGCGAAAGGCGCATGATGCGCCGCCCCCATTCGCGCTGGAAGGTGGGCGCGGGGGTGCGATCCTTGTAGGCGTCCCCGGCGAAGAGCACCAGGTCCACCTTCTCGGCGATGGCGGTGTCCACGATGGTATCCAGCGACTTGAGGAAGTCCAGCACGCGCAGCGGCAGGCCGCTGGCGGGGTCGTGGCGGCCATAATTGGCCATATCGATGTGAGCGTCGGCAAAGTGCAGAAGAGTCAGCATGGATGTCCCCAGGTTAATTGGCGCCCAAGGCTTGAAGCTCGTCCAGGGCAGGCTGGAAGCCGGCGTGCCATTGGAGCGCGTTGTGCAGATCGTCGATGGCCCCGGCGGTGTCACCCAGGGCGGCGCGCGCGCGCGCGCGCCACACCCAGGTCTCCTCGATGGCCGGCTCGCCGACCTGGGCCAGGGTGGTGGTGGCCAGGGTTTCCACGTCAGTGTAACGCCCGGTGTAGTAATAGGCGAAGTAAGGCCCGGTCTGGTACCACATCATGCGCCAGGGGCGCTGCTTATCCGGGATGGTGGGGTAAATCTGGAAGGCCTGATCGTAAGCCGCCGCGGCGCCGGCGTAATCCTTCAGGTCCACCAGATTGGTGCCGCGATTGAACCAGGCGAAGAACTGGTCGCGCCCGCTGAGCTGGTAGATCTCGGTGGAGGCCTTGTCCAGGGCGTATTTGTAATTGGCGGTCTCGTCGGCCTGCGGGCCCAGGATGGACAGGACGGTCGCTTCCTGATCGGGCGGATAGACGATGATGTAGGTGTAATCGAAGGCGCGCCAGTTGCTGAGCATGTTGTCGTAAGGCACCGGCAGGTAGCTGCTGCCTTCGGCCTGGGAATACGAATCCTGGGCGATGAAGAAGCCCTGGGCGTCGTCGTAGCCGTTGAGCACCTCGTAATGTCCCATCCAGCCCTCGCCGGAGACCTCGAAGCCCTTCTCCACCATGACGGGGAAGCCGGCGGCCAGGAGCTGTTTGAGCAGTTGCATGTCGCCGCCCACGCGCACGAGGGCCTTGAAGTCGGTCTTTTGCTGGACGTAATCCACCAGCTCGTAAGGCATGACGTTCTTGTCGCGCTGGTTGGGCTTGAGGAAGGCGGCCGTGTCGGTCTGGCTGCCCTGCCACTTCCAGTAAGACAGGTCCATGGCCAGGGTGGCGGGGCCGCAGTTGTTCCACTTCTGGTATTCGTGGACGATGCCTTGCAGCTCGACGCGCGCCGGGATGGGGGTGGGGGGAATGGTGGGGGTGGCTGTGGGAGCGGGCGTGCCGGTGACGACCGGGTCGGTGGGCGCCAGGCTGGGGGTGGAGGTGGGGGCCTGGGCGGTGAAGGCCTGCATGGTGGCCTGCACGATGGCCGAGACCTGATCCTGCGGGACGAAGACCATCTTCTCCGGCGGGGAGATGGCGTATTGGATGCTGGCGCGCAGGTTGTCGAGGCGCCAGGCTAAACGATCGTGCACGGGGGGCAGGTTGTAGACGCCCACCGCGCCGGCGACCAGAACGACGAGTACCAGTAAGATGCGGGGAACGTATTTTCGCATACAGCGATTATATCACCGCGGTCTCAGCCTTAGCCTTGCGATCGCGCAGCATCCCCTTGGGGAAGGTTCGCTGCTGACTCCCGCCGTCTCTGCGAACTGGAATGCCTTTCGACTCTAACCTTCGCAAGGCTAGCACCACAAAATCCCCCCCGGCCCCCCTTAGAAAGGGGGGTGAAGAACGGCCAGTTAATGCAAAAGGGCGCAAAGACCTTTCTCGGGTCTTTGCGCCCTTTGCGTTCTTGGCGGTTTTAATATAAGCCTTACAAGATGCTCAGCACGGCCTGGACGGCCCAGTTGAACAAGGGCGTGGGCAGGAAGCTGAGCACGATCAGCCCGGCGGCGGCCAGCACGGCGGTCAGGTTCAGCCAGGGCTCGCGCTGCGCCTCGGGCTGGCCCTCGCGCATGAACATCATCACCACCACGCGCAGGTAGTAATAGGCCGAGACCAGCGAGGCCAGCACGCCCACCAGGGCCAGGCCGATATAGCCGCCCTGGATGGCGGTGCGGAAGAGGTAATATTTGCCCCAGAAGCCCAGCGTGGGCGGCACGCCGATGAAGGACAGCATGAAGATCAGCATACACACCGCCAGCAAGGGGTACTTGCGCCCCAGGCCGGCGTAGTCGCTCATCTCCAGGCCGCGCCCCTCGGCTTTTTCGAGCGAGATCACCACGGCCCAGGCGCCGAAGCTGGCGACGGCGTAAGCTACCAGGTAATACAGGATGGAGGCCACCGAGTTCGCTGACCACGGCTCCCTGGCCAAAGGGCACCAGGGCCATGAGCAGATAACCGGCGTGGGCGATGCTGGAATAGGCCAGCAGGCGCTTGATGTTGTTCTGAGCCAGGGCCACCACGTTGCCTACCACCATCGTGAGAGCGGCCAGGCCCCACAGGATGGGGGTCAGGCCGGGGGCCAGGCTGGGGAAGGCGGTGACGAACACGCGCAGCAGGGCGGCGAAGCCGGCGGCCTTGGCCCCCACGGCCATGAAGCCGGTCACCGAGGAGGGCGCGCCCTGGTAGACGTCGGGGGTCCACATGTGGAAGGGCACCGCCGCCACCTTGAAGCCGAAGCCGACCAGGAACAGGCCGGCGCCGACCAGCAAGAGCAGCGGAGTCTGGCTGCCGCTGGCCACAGCCGCCACGATGCCTTGCAAATCGGTGTGGGCGGTGGCCCCGTAGATCAGCGCGGTGCCGTACAGCACGAAGCCGGAAGCGAAAGCCCCCAGCAGGAAGTACTTCAGCGCGGCTTCTTCCGAATTAACCTGCGGGCGGGCGAAGCCGGTGAGGATGTACAAGGGGATGGAGAGCATCTCGAGGGCCAGGAATACCACGATGAGGTCGGCGGCGACCGCCATGAGCATCATCCCGCCGATGCTGAAGAGCAGCAGCACGTAATATTCCCCGCGCTCGATGCCGGTGCGGCGCAGGTAATCGTAAGCCAGGGCCACCCCGGCCAGGCCGCTGGCCAGGAAGAGCACGTTCAGGAAGACGGAGAAGCCGTCCACGGTCACCATGCCGCCGAAAGCGGTCAGGGACTGGCCCCTCTGGCTCAGGCTCAACCCCAGGGCGATGGCCAGCCCCAGCGCGGCCAGCAGCGCCGTGACGCCCTTGCGCTCCCTGGGGATGAACAAATCCACCAAAAGGAGCACGAGGGCCCAGACTACCAGAGTAATGAGAGGAAGCAGTGCGTAAAGGTCGTTACTGGTCATATCCAATCCTTGGCTGGTTAATGAAGTGCCACGGCCGCAGTCTGCATGACCGCTACCAGTTTATCGACCGCAGGCGTCATCAGGAGGAAAAACGGCTTGGGATACAGGCCGATCCAGAAGATCAAAGCCAGCAGAGGCAAGAGGGTGATGACCTCACGCGTGGTGAGGTCCTTCAGCTTCAAGTTTTCGGGGTTAGTCACCGCGCCCTGGTACACCTTCTGGAACATGACCAGCAGGTAAACCGCCGCCAGGATCACGCCCAGGGCAGCCACGCCGGCAAACCAGTGGCCGAGCACCGGCGAGCCAAACGCGCCGACCAGGATGGTGAACTCGCCCACGAAGCCGTTCAGCCCTGGTATCCCCATCGAAGACAGCACCACCAGCAGGGTGATCGAGCCGTAGAGGGTCATCACTTTCCAGATGCCGCCGAAGGCAGACATCTCGTGGGTGTGCAGCCGGTCGTAGAGCACGCCCACCAGCAGGAAGAGGGCGCCGGTGCTGATGCCGTGGTTGATCATCTGCAAGATGCCCCCCGAGATGCCCTCGGCGTTGAGGGCGAACAGGCCCAGCATCACGAAGCCCAGGTGGCTGACCGAGGAATACGCCACCAGCTTCTTGAAGTCCTTCTGCACGTAAGACACGGCCGCGCCGTACAGGATGCCGATCACGGCCAGGCCCGCCATCCAGGGCGCCAGCTTGATGGCGGCCTCTGGGAAGAGCGGCAGGTTGAAGCGCAGGAAGCCGTAAGCGCCCATCTTCAGCATGACGCCCGCCAGAATGACCGATCCGGCCGTGGGCGCTTCCACGTGCGCGTCCGGCAGCCAGGTATGGAAAGGCCACATGGGCACCTTGATGGCGAAGGCCGCCGCAAAGGCCAGGAAGAGCCAGGTCTGGGCGGCTAACGACAGCCCGTGTCCGCCCACCAGCTCCGGCACGGCAAAGGTGCCGGCCTGGAGGCCCAGGTAGAGGATGGCCAGCAGCATCAGCACCGAGCCGGTCATGGTGAAGAGGAAGAACTTGATGGAGGCATACACGCGGCGCTCGCCGCCCCATATACCGATCAGGAAGTACATGGGGATGAGGGCAAACTCCCAGAAGACGTAGAACAGGATCAGGTCCTGGGCCAGGAAGACGCCGGTCATGCCGACTTCCAGCAGCAGGAAGAAGATCATGAAGCCCTTGACGCGCTCGTCGATGGCCTTCCAGGTGGACAGGATGGAGATGGGGGTGAGGAAGGTGGTCAGCAGCAAGAGCAAGATGCTCAAGCCGTCCACGCCCATGTAATAAGAGATCGTCAGCCCGCCCAGGCTCAGCCAGGTCTGGTTGACCACCAGTTGCAGGTTGGGATCGGCGGCGTTGAACTGCGTCAGGGCCCAGATGGAAAGCGCAAAGGTGATCAAGGACGTGCCCAAAGCCGTCCAACGGATGGCGTCCTTATGCTCTTCCTTGATGAAAACGATCGCCAGGACGCCTACCAGCGGGAAAAAAGTTACCAGAGTCAGGATATACGTTCCAATATTCATGGACTATCCTCTACCGCAAGATCAAGTAAGCCAGGATTACTACCACCCCCGCCACGACGTAGAGGGCGTAAGAACGCACGTAACCCGTCTGCAAGCGGCGCAGGCCGCTGGAAAGGCTCCTGGCGCCCTCCCCCAGCCCGTTGGCAATGCCGTCGATCAAGCCCGCATCGACGGGGTGCGCCAGAAACTCAGAGAATTGGTGGTAGGGGTGCAAAACCACGGCTTCATAAAGCTCATCCACCCACCATTTGCGCTCCATGCCGGTAAAGAGCGGGCCGAGCCCTTTGCGCAAGGGGTCGTCCTGGCCCTTTTGGAGCGGAACGCGCCCGTAGATCAGCCAGCCCAACAGCAGGCCGAGCAGGGCAATGACGGTGGAGACGGCGGCGATGAGGGGCACGAAGGCCGCCGGAGTGATGGCGGTAAGGGTATGCTCCAGCCACTTTTCCAGCGAGCTGACTCCCGGGAAATTGAAGGCCCCGCCGATCACCGAGAAGACGGCCAGGATCAGCATGGGCACCAGCATCACGGTGGGATTTTCCTTGGCGTGCGCGGCGGCGTCGCTGCGCGCCTTGCCGAAGAAGACCATCACCACCTGGCGGCCCATGTAAAAGGCGGTCAGGAAGGCGGCTATCGCCAACAGAATATAAATGGGGAAGTTGAGCGTGCTGCCGGCCGCCAGGATCTCGTCCTTGGAGAAGAAACCGGCCAGGGGCGCCACGCCCGAGAGGGCCAGCGCGGCCAGCAGGAAGGTCCAGAAGGTAACCGGCATGCGCGAGCGCAAGCCGCCCATGTTGCGCATGTCCTGCGGGTCCAGGCCGAGACTCGCCGTGCGCGTCGTGGCCCTCGCCGTGCTCCACGCCCTGGATCACCGAGCCGGCGCCCAGGAAGAGCAGCGCCTTGAAGAAGGCGTGCGTCACCAGGTGGAACATACCGGCGGTGAAAGCGCCCATGCCGACGGCCGCCACCATGTAGCCGAGCTGGCTGATGGTGGAATAAGCCAGCACTTTCTTGATGTCGAACTGGGCCACGGCGATGGTAGCGGCGAAGAGCGCCGTCAGCGCGCCCACCCAGGCCACCACGGCCTGCGCGTCCGGCACCAGGGTATAGATGGGCGCGGAGCGCGCCACCAGGTATACGCCGGCGGTCACCATCGTAGCGGCATGGATGAGGGCCGAGACCGGCGTGGGGCCGGCCATGGCATCCGGCAGCCAGACGAACAGGGGTATCTGCGCGGATTTGCCGGCGACGCCCAACAGCATGAACAAGGTCACCGCCAGCATCACGCCCGGCATGGCCGCCGCCACCCCAGGCGCCGCCGCGAAGACGGTGTCGAATTGCAGTCCGCCGAAATACCAGAACATCAGGAACATGGCGATCAGGATGCCAAAGTCGCCGATGCGGTTGGCCACGATGGCCTTCTTGGCGGCCAGGGCGTTGCCGATGTTGTCTTTGCCCTTCTCGAACCAGAAGCCGATCAGCAGGTAGGAGCACAGCCCCACGCCCTCCCAGCCGACGAACATCATCAGGTAGTTATTGGCGCTCACCAGGATCATCATGGCGGCGATGAACAGGTTCAGGAAGACGAAGAAACGGCGATAGCGCGACGGGTCGCCGTTGTGGCGCACGTCGTCGTGCATGTAGCCGATGGAGTAGACGTGGATCAGCGTGCCCACCCCGGAGACCACCAGCATCATGGTCACCGAGAGGGTATCCACGCGGAAGGCCCAGCTCAGGTTCAGCGTGCCGGCCGTGATCCAATCCATGAGGGGCACGGTCACGGCTTCGGGATGAGACAGGAGCGAAAAAGCCAGCAGCAGCGAGACGACGAAGGCCAACCCAGACGCCAGGCTGGCGATCCAACCAATGATTTTCTCGCTGAAGAATTTGCCGAAGAAATTATTGATGAGCAGCCCAATCACCGGCAGGAAAACCACCCAGGGCACCAGGTTGAAGTACGTCCCGGGAGTTGCGCTTACACTAAAAAGCATACCTTACCTCCTTTTCGACCGCTTTAGCCCTTCAAGCTGCTCATCTGATCGACATCGATACTGCGCTTGGTGCGGAAGATGGTTACAATCAGTGCCAGACCTATGGCGACTTCCGCAGCGGCAACGGTGATGACGAAAAACACAAAAATCTGCCCGTTGATATTCTGGAAGAAGCGCGCGAAAGTGATAAAAGCCAGGTTGGCGGCGTTGAACATCAATTCCAGAGACATAAAAACGACGATAGCATTGCGCCGAATCACCACACCCAGCACCCCCATAATGAACAAGATGGCTGAAAGGCCGAGAAAATAGGCCATCGGAATCATAGCATCCCTCCTTGATGAAGCCGCATCTTACTTCTTCTCCGTCCTGGTGAGCACCACCGCGCCGATCAAGGCGATCAGGAGCAGGATCGAGGTAATCTCAAACGGCAGCAGGTATTGGCCGAACAGGGCCGTCCCAATGGCCTCGGGGGAGGCCCAATCGGCGGGCGGCAGGCCCACTAATTGCGTGCCCATACTCTGCGAGAAGAGCACGTAAGCGCCCTCGGCCACCAGCAAGATCGCCATGACGATGGCCAGCGGGCGCTGCCAGGTGAGAGGCTCGCCCCCGCTCAGCTTCTCGGCCCCCAGCAGCATGATCACGAAGAGGAACAGCACCATGATGGCGCCGGCGTAAACCGTGACCTGCGCCATGGCGATGAAGGGCGCTCCCAGCATGAGGTAGATCACCGCCACGGCGGCGAAGTTCAAGATCAGGAACAGCGCCGCGTAGACTGCGTTGCGGCTCAGCAACATGCCTGCGGCGGTCACCACGGCCGCCACGGCCAGCACAAGGAAGAAGATCAAACCCAACGTCATCCGTCAACCTCCCTAATCGCTCGGATCTTGCATGGCAGGCACGGAGCGCGTGTAGACCCCCGGCTCCACTTTCTGCGGGGTGGGCTGGCCGCCCTCGGACACCGGCACCAGCAGCATGTCCTTGGTATAAATGGCTGTCGCCCGGTCCACGAAGGACAGCTCGTAGTTATCCTCGAGGACGATGGCCTCGGTAGGGCAGGCGTCTTCGCAAAATCCGCAATAGATGCAGCGCAGCATGTTGATCTCATAAGTGCTGGCGTAGCGTTCACCGGGAGAATAGCGCTGGTCGTCTGTGTTTTCAGACGACTTCGACGAAGATGGCGTCTGACGGGCAGGCCGCCGCGCACAAGGCGCAGCCGATGCACTTTTCCATGCCATTCTCGTAGCGCTTCAACACGTGCCGCCCGCGGAAACGCGTGCGCACCGGGCGCTTCTGCTCCGGATACTGCACCGTCACCGGCTTCTCGAACATCGACTTGAGCGTCGTCACTAAACCCTGTAACATAAGTCTTTAACCTCCAACCAGCACGAGCACCCCGGCCGTCACCAGCACGTTGAGCAAGGCCAGCGGGAAGAGGATCTTCCAGCCGAAAGCCATGAGCTTGTCGTAGCGGATGCGGGGAAGGGTGGCGCGAACCCAGATCAAGCCAAACAATAAGATGCCCACCTTGATCAGCAGGTAGATCGGCCCCAGCCAGGGGAAGCGGTCGATGCCCGGCCCCAGGTAACCGCCCAGGAACAGGGAAGCGCCGATCATGGACACGGCGATCATCTTGATGTACTCGGCCATGAAGAACAAGGCGAACTTCATGCCGGAGTACTCCGTGTGGTAACCGGCGGTCAGCTCCTGCTCGGCCTCCGGCATGTCGAAGGGCGCGCGGTTGACCTCGGCGAAGGTGGCGATGGTAAAGATCAGGAAAGCCAACGGCTGGTAGACCAGGAAGGGCACCGGCTGTTGGGCCTTGACGATATCCAGCACGCTCATGGAGCCGGCGATCAGGATGGGCCCCACGAAGGACATGCCCAGGGCCAGCTCGTAGCTGATCATCTGCGCGGTGGAGCGCAGCCCGCCCATCATGGCGTATTTGTTGTTGGAAGACCAGCCCGCCAGGGTGATGCCGTAGACCGAGATCGAAGTGATCGACATGATGTACAGCACGGCCACGTTGATGTCGGCCAGGTAGAGGTGCACCTGGCGGCCAAACATCGTCACCGTATCGCCCCAGGGGATCACGGCCGTGACGACCAGGGCCGGGAAGACGGTGACGACCGGCGCCAGGATGAAAATCAGCTTATCCGCCTTGGCGGGGATGAGCTCTTCCTTGAAGATCAGCTTCACGCCGTCGGCTACCGGTTGCAAGAGACCCAGGGGGCCGGCGCGGTTGGGGCCGACGCGTACCTGCATACGCGCCAGGACTTTGCGCTCGTATAGCGTGGTGTAGGCAAAACCGCCGGTCAAGAACAGCAAGATGAAGGCCGATTTGATAACCCATTCAGTGATCAGGGCAGGATCCATGCGCAAATCCTCAATTCTCAATCATCGATCTCAGAAACTCTACTTTCCACCTGCAAGGGAAGCGGGCCCGCGATGGGCACTCCCATACTGCGCGTCACCAGGGCCACCCCTTCGGGCACGCCCTCTTCCAGGCTGACGGCAACGATTAGGGTGGCTCCCTTCAAGCTGACCCGGGCCTGCTCGCCGGCGTGCAAATCGAGGTGAGCGGCGGTCAGCGGGTTGAGGCGCAACCCCGGCTGCGCCAGGCGCTGGTGCAGCAATTGCGAAGGCAGCAGCGTTTGGCCGCGGTCGTAGAGGCGCGTCACAGGCACGGCCAGCAGGCTGCCGACCTCGACCTCCACCGGCGCGGGAGCCGGCTGAAGCGCGGGCAGATCGACTTTCCCGTCCGTCTGCGCGGCGGGGGCAAGCTGCACGCCCAGGCCCTGATGGTTGTCGTAAGTGGTGCCGCCGTAATAGACGTCCTTACGGCCAACGGCCGGCCACTGCGGAGCGGCCTCAGACAGCCGGGCGTAAGTCAGCCCGGCGTAGTCCGGCACTTTGCCGGCCAGTTGAGCCATCACCCGGGCGGGTGAGCCGCCCTCCAATACCAGGCCCAGACGCTGGGCCACCTGCGCCAGGAGGGTGAAATCGGCGCGAGTGCCGCGGAGCGGCGGCACGGCCGGATAGAAACGCTGCACGCGGCGCTCGCCCGAAGTGAGACTGCCCTCCCGCTCGGTAAAAGCCTGCACCGGCAGGACCACGTCGGCCATGCGGGCCGTCTCGGTGAGGAAGAGCTCCTGCACCACCAGGAAAGCGGTGCGCTTCAAGGCAGCCGCCAGGGCCGGGTCATCGCCGGCCGGGTCGGCGGCGGCCACGTACACCGCGCCCGCGTGGGTGATCGCGCCGGCCAGGTCAGCCTGGGGGCGGAAGCCCATGTCCCAGGCGCCCTGGGTGTTGGCCGCCGGCCACACACCGATCAGGCCGTTGTTGGCGCGCCCGGTATGGCGGGTGGTGTCCAGCAACTGGGCGCAGGCGTGGGCCAGCGCCGCAGAGCCTTCCAAACCCAGGCCCTCGCTGCCAAACAGCACCACGGCGTTCTCGGCCTCGGCAAAAGCTTTGGCCGCCGGGGTCGGCTCGCCCTGGCCGGGCAGCATGGCAGAAATCGTCTGCGCTTCCTGGCCGTAAGCGTAGCGCAGCACGTGAGTGGCGTACTTTTCCAGGCGAGTGGGACGCGGGTTGGCCACGATGAGCGCCGCCCCCCGTTCAGCCGCCTGCTTGACGCGCAGCATCCAAATGGGAGCTTCTTCCTCCAGGTCGGAGGCTACCACCAGGATAGCGCTGCCCTTCCCCAGCGCGGAGAGGTTGGTGCCCCGGCCAACGCCCACCTGGGCCACCAGGTCGCCGCCGGCCATCGAGGAATACAGCACGGCCTGCCCGCCCTGGGCCGCCGCCAGCTCGCGCAGGTTGAACAGGTCTTCGTTGGGCAAACGCCCGCCGGCCAGCGCGACCAGCTTGGAGCCGGCCAGCCCCAGCCCGGTGGCGGCGTGATCCAGCGCCTCGTCCCAGGAGACGGGCACCAGCTTATCGTCCTTGCGGATCATGGGCTGCGTCAGGCGCTCTTTACTTTCGGTGAAGTGATAGCCAAAGCGGCCTTTGTCGCACATCCAGATCTCGTTGACGCTCTCGTTCTGGCGCGGCATGGCGCGCTTGATGACCATCTTGCCGTCCGAGCTGGCCTCGCGGCGCACGTTGAAGGTCAGGTTGCAGCCCACCGGGCAGTGCGTGCAGATGGAAGCCGCCGCCTTCATCTCCCAGGGGCGCGCCCCAAAGCGGAAATCGGCGGTGGTCAGGGCCCCCACCGGGCAGATATCGGTGGTGTTGCCGGAGAAATAGGAGTTGAAGCCCGGCTCCGAATAGGTGACGATCTCTAAAGAACGCCCGCGCTGGTAGAAGCCGATCACCGGATCGCCCACGATCTCGTCCTGGAAGCGCACGCAGCGCGCACATTGGATGCAGCGCTCGCGGTCGAGGTAGATCAGCTCGCCCAGGGGCACGTGCTTCTGCAAGTGCATCTTGTCGTCGTAGATGAAGCGGCTCTCGCCAGGGCCAAAGCCCATAGTCTGGTTCTGCAAGGGGCATTCCCCGCCCTTGTCGCATACCGGGCAATCCAGCGGGTGCGAGGTCAGCAGGAACTCGAGCACGTCCTTGCGGGCGGCCTTGACCTTGTCGCTCATGCCCACCACGACCATGCCCGGCGAGACGGGCGTGGTGCAGGCCGTCTCCAGCTTGGCCCCAAACTGGATCTTGGGCGAGCCGTCCGCTTCGCGCAGCGCTTCCTTGGTGACGCGGTCGATCATGGGGCGGCCAATCTCCACCAGGCACATGCGGCACATGCCCACCGGCTCCATCTTGGGGTGATAGCAAAACACGGGAATGTCGACGCCAATCTGCTTGGCGGCATCCACGATCAGCGTACCGGCCGGCACGCTCACTTCCTGTCCATCGATGGTCAACGTAACCAGGTTACCCATAAGCCTATCTCTCCACCTGCGCGTCGAAATCCGCGCGGAACTGCTCGATGCCGGTGACCACCGCCATGGTAGAAAACTCGCCCAGGGCGCACAGGCATTTGTTCTGCATCTGGCGCGCCACGTTTTCCAGCAGATCCACGTCTCCCGGGGCGCCCTGTCCAGAGCGGATACGCCGGATGATGTGATCCATCCAGTAGGTGCCCTCCCGGCAGGGAGTGCATTTCCCACAGGATTCGTGCTTGAAGAAATGCACGGTCTTTTCCACCAGGCGATCCATGCTCACGGATTCGTCCACCACGATCACCGAGGCCGAGCCGAGCTGCGAGCCGATGGCGGCCACCGATTCGTAGTCCATGGGGGTATCCAGGACGGCGTCATTGGCCTTGATGATGCTGGAGGAAGCGCCGGCGGGCAGGATGGCCTTGACCGCGCGCCCGCCGGGAATGCCGCCGCCGTGGGTGTAGATCAGCTCACGGAAGGAGGTGCCCAGGGGCAGCTCGTAATTGCCGGGGTGGTTGACGTTGCCCGACAGGCTGAAGATCTTGACGCCGGGGCTCTTCTCGGTGCCCTGGGAACGGAACCAATCCGCGCCCCGGCTGAGAATGGGCGGCAGGTTGGTGAGCGTCTCGACGTTATTGATCACGGTGGGCTTGCCGAACAGGCCGTAAAGGGCCGGGAAGGGCGGGCGCAGGCGCGGCTGGCCCAGCTTGCCTTCCAGCGATTCGAGCAAGGCGGTCTCCTCGCCGCAGATATAAGCGCCCGCGCCCAGGTGGGTGCGCAGGCGCAGCGAATAGTCCGTGCCGAACAGGCGCTCGCCCAACAGGCCCGCCTCTTCCAGGGCGCTGATGCATTTATCCAGGCGCTCGGCGATCTGCCAGAACTCGCCGCGCAGGTAAAGGTAAGACAGGTTGGATTGGACGGCGTAAGAGGCGATCGCCAGGCCCTCCAGAAACTGGTAGGGATTGCGCTCGAGGATCTCGCGGTCCTTGAAGGTGCCCGGCTCGGATTCGTCGGCGTTGGCCACCACGAAATGCGGCCAGACGTTATTGGGCAGGAAGGACCACTTCACGCCGGTGGGAAAGCCCGCGCCGCCGCGACCGCGCAGCCCGGAGGTCTTGACCTCTTGCAGCACCTGGTCGGGGGTCAGGCTGGTGACCGCCTTGCGGAAGGCCTCGAAGCCGCCGTTCTTCAGATACAGCGGGAGCTGGTTGAGGCCGGGGATGTCGCGGTGGCGCAGGAGGACGTATTCGTATTCAGTCATGCGCCGCCTCCTTGACGTGCCGGCGCAGCTTTTCGATCAGCGCCAGCGTGGTCTCCAGCGTTTGATTCTCGTGGTAAGAGATGCCCTCCGGGCCCTGAAGCTGGAACATGGGAGCCTTATCGCAGCCCGCCAGGCACTTGACTTCCTCGATGGTGACCAGGCCGTCGGGAGTGGTCTCTCCCACGCGCACGCCGATGTTCTCGCACAGGCGCTCGAGAAACTCGTCCGCGCCGCGCAAGGCGCAGGGCAGGTCGGTGCACACTTGCAGGCGATATTTGCCCTCGGGATGGTCGTGATACAGGGTGTAGAAACCGACGATGGAGGCCACCTCGGTAGGGGTGATCTCGCAAATTTCGGCGATGTCCTGGAGCGACTCTTTGGTCACGTAGCCGGCCTCGCGTTGGGCCAGGTAGAGCAGGGGCATGACCGCCGAGCGCTTCTGCTCGGCGGGATATTTTTCCAGGATGCGCGCGACTTCCTCGGGGTATTTGTGTGAGAGTTCGTTCACCGGTCTGCATCTCCCAAAACGATATCTACGCTGCCGATGATTCCGACCACGTCGGCGATGAAATGCTGCTTACACAGCAACGGCATGATTTGCAAGTTTACGAAAGAAGGCGTGCGGAAGTGGACGCGGTAGGGCTTGGGGCCGCCGTCCCCTTCCAGGAAAACGCCCAGCTCGCCGCGCGGCGATTCGACCGCCGCGTACACCGCCCCCTTGGGGGCATTGAAGCCTTCCGTCCACAGCTTGAAATGGTGAATGAGGGCCTCCATGCTGGTGCCGATCTCGGAACGGGGCGGGGGCACGAACTTGCGGTTATTGCTGCGCACGGGGCCATAGGGCAGCTTGTCCAGCGCCTGCTGGATGATGCGGATCGACTGGCGCATCTCTTCCATGCGCACCAGGTAGCGGGCGTAGACGTCGCCTTCAGGATAGGTGGGCACGTCGAAATCGTACTGCTCGTAACCGCTGTAAGGGCGCGCTTTGCGCAAGTCGTAAGCCATGCCAGAGCCGCGCAGGATGGGGCCGGAAATGCTCCATTGCAGGCATTGCTCGGCGGTGATCTTGCCGATGCCCTGCGTGCGCATCTTGAACAGGCGGTTATGGGTCAGAAGGGACTCGTATTCGTCGAGGCGGGCGGGCAAGATCTTGAGGAAGTCGCGCACGGCGGCTTCGAACTCCACCGGCACGTCGCGCCATACCCCGCCAGGGCGGATGTAGGTGGTCATCATGCGCTGCCCGGAGACCATCTCGAAGATATCCAGGATCAACTCGCGCTCGCGGAAGGTGTACAGGAAGACGGACATGGCCGCCAGATCGAGCGCGGAAGTGCCCAGCCAGACGAGGTGCGAATTGATGCGCTGAAGCTCGGTGAGGATGACGCGCAGGGCCTGCGCGCGCGGGGGCACGTCCAGCTCGACCAGCTTCTCCACCGCCAGGCAATACGCCAGGTTATTGCCGATGGGGAAGAGATAATCCAGACGGTCGCTCATAACTTCGGCCTTCTGGTAGGTCTTGGCTTCCATGTTCTTCTCGACCCCGGTGTGCAAGAAGCCAATATCGGGGATGCAGTTCAACACGATCTCGCCGTCCAGCTCCAATAACAGGCGCAGCACCCCGTGCGTGCTGGGGTGCTGGGGGCCCATGTTCAGCAGCATGGTCTCGCCCTCGATAGCGCGCTCCGACACCAGATGCCGCAGGCCGTCCAAGGTTACTTCTTGAAATTCAGCCATAATCTTCTCTTCTCTTCGTACCTCGCGAGGCAATTCTCTTGACCGGCTCTCCGGACGGCGCGCGTCCTGCGCGAGAGGGTCGCTTAGCTATTCCTTCGCGTAAGGCTTGCGGAGGTTTATTTCGTTGTAATTAAAGGTAAATTGGACTTCTTCGTAGCCCAGCGGGTAGTCCTTGCGCAGGGGATGGCCCTCCCAGTCGTGCGGCATGAGGATGCGCCGCAGGTCGGAATGGCCGTTGAAGAAGATGCCGAACATGTCCCATATCTCGCGCTCGTGCCAGTTGGCGCTGGGGTAGACGCCCTCGACGGTGTCCAGGGAGGGATTGTTGCCGTTCAGAGGAACGCGCAGGCTGAGGAGCAGGTTTCGAGACACGGAATAGAGCGTGTACACGGCGTGAAAGCGCGGCTCGGTCTGCGGCCAGTAGTCCACGGCGGTGACATCCACCAGCATCTCGAAGCTCAGCTCGTCGTGCAAAATGCGGCAGGCTTCCACGAGGCGCTCAGGAGCGATCAGCAGGCTGACATCGCCGTGGAATTCGCCGGCCTGGGCGCCCAGGCGTTCTTGAAGGAGGTCAACTACGGGTTGGAGTTTCTCGTCCATAGCGCCCTCAGGCCCAGGCCTTCAACTTCTCCCCGCGCACTTTCTCGTGCAGGGTGATCACGCCGTGAATCAGCGCCTCAGGGCGAGGGGGGCAGCCCGCCACGTACACGTCCACCGGCACGACCTCGTCCACGCCCTGAACGACGGCGTAATTGTTGAACACGCCGCCGCACGAAGCGCAATCGCCCATAGCGATGACCCACTTGGGGTCGGGCATCTGGTCGTAAAGGTTGCGCAGCACGGGGGCCATCTTGCGGCTGACCCGCCCGGCCACGATCATCAAGTCCGACTGGCGCGGGCTGGGGCGCATCAGCTCCATGCCAAAACGGCTCATATCGTAATTAGAGGCCTGCGCCGACATCATCTCGATGGCGCAGCAGGCCAGTCCAAAAAGCATCGGCCACATCGAATTGGTGCGAGCCCAATCCATCACCTGCTCGAGCTTGAGGGTGGCGATGCCCATATTGCCCAGCTTCTGTTCTACTCCCATTCGAAAGCTCCCTTCTTCCAGGCATAGAAATAACCTACCAGTAAGATAGCCACGAAAACGATCATCTCCACCAGGCCAAACAGCCCTAGCTTGCGGAATACCACCGCCCAGGGCAAGAAGAACACGATTTCCACGTCGAAGAGGATGAAAAGCACCGCGACCAGGTAATAACGCACGGCTATGCGCCGGGTGCCGGCGCCGAAAGGCGTCATCCCCGACTGGTATGGCTGGCTCTTGCGCAGCGTGGGGCGATGCGGGCCAAAAACAGTGCCCAGGAGGATGACCAGGAAACCCAGGGCGACTGCCAAAACCATGATGATTAGCAAGGGGAGATATTCATTCAGCATAGAAAACCCTACCTATCAAGTCTGAATTGCACCTTTTAAGTATAACACAGGACAAAAAAAGGTGGAAAATTTCACAATGCCTGACGGCATTTTTTAAGGATAGCTGGTCGCGGGGGGCGGGTAGCCAACGCTCGTCTTCGTGGGCTGCGGCGGCACGGGCGTGTGTGTGGGCTGCGGCACAGGCGTACGCGTGGGCGGCGGCACGGGCGTCTTCGTGGGCTGCGGCACAGGCGTCCTCGTGGGCGGCGCGGAGGTGCGGGTGGGCAGCACAGGCGTCTTCGTCGGCAGCAGGCCGGGGGTGCTGGTCGGGCGGGTGGCCGTGGGCTGCAAAGTCCCTATCCCCAGCGTGGCGGAGGGGAAGGGCGTCCAGCTTGGGGTGGCCGTCCCCAACAGCGTAGGGCTGGCCGATGGGAACAGCGTGGGCGTGGGCGGCTGGGTGATGGCCAGGGTGGAGGTCAGGGCGGAAGTCGGGGCAAGCGTCGCGCCGAAGGTGGGGAAGGGCGTGACGGTCGGCACGGGGGTGGTCAGGCCGCCCACCAGGGTAGCCATACGCTGGGGCAGATCGGTAGAATTCTGGCTGGTCTTGAATGGCGCTTTGGATCAGGCTGATCTGCGCGGGGGGAACGGAGAGGGCCAGCTTGTCGGTGCTGTAATCGGCGCTCAGCACGGAGCGCAGCGCCACACGGATAAACTGGGGACTACTCGACGCCCAGGCGTCCTGGAGCAAGAGGGAAAGGCCCAGGCAGGCCACGCTCAGCACCAACAGGCCCAAAAAGACGGCGCCCCAACTGGGGCGACCGCGGCGCTCCCGGCGGGAGGCAGGCGGCTGCATCATGCCACCAGCTCCTGCTGTTCGGGCCCGATGGCGGGAGAGAGCAGGCGGTAGACCTGGATCTGCTCCAGCTTGCCCTTGACCGCGTGAGCGCCCAGCGGATCCAGGCGGAACTCGCGGCGGTGCTCTCCCAGCGCCATGTACGTTCGAGTGGCTGATGACGATGCCGCTGACGTTGAATAACTGGCGGGTGAGCCCTTCGAGGCGCTGGGTGGTGTTCACCGTATCGCCGATGATGGTGTAGTGCATGCGGTCCGAGGTGCCCAGGCCGCCGGCAGTCACCACGCCGGTGTTGATGCCGATGCCCGTCGCCAGGGGCGGATTCCCGCGCTCCACGCGGCGAACGTTGATGCGCTCGACCACTTTCAAGATCCTCACCGCCGTGCGGCAAGACAGGTAAGCGCTCTGCTTGGGGGGCAGCAATTTGGGCAGGATGCCAAAGAAAGCCAGCAAGGCGTCCCCGTCGAACTTGTTGACCACGCCGCTGTTGGCCGTGATGATGGGCACCAGCTCGGCGAAATATTCATTCAGCCAGTTGAAGACCGTGGCCGGGTCCGCCCGCTCGGAGAGGGTGGTAAAGCCGCGAATGTCGGTCATCAGCACCGTGGCGACGGCTTCCTGGCCTTCCAGGCGCAGGGTGCCGGACTGGAAGGTCTGGCGGAGCTGCTCGCGCACTTCGGGCGAGACGGTGCGGCCCAGCAAGTCGCGATACATGGAGCCTTCCTGCAGGCCGGCGACCATATAGTTGAAGGCGTGGGCCAGCACGGCCACCTCGTCGTTGCCGCTCGGCTCGACTTTGACCTCCAGGTTGCCGCGCGCGACTTCCGAAGAAGCGTTCACCACCTTGAGCAGCGGGCGGGTGATCTGGCCGGCGATGGATACGCCCACGGCAATCACCAGCAGGAAGAAGATAGTGACCAGCACGAAGATCTGCGCGCGGGTGATCTGGCTGGTAGCCACCGGCACGCCCTGCGCCAGGGACACCCCCAGCAGCCCGAGCACCTTGCTGCTGCGCGCTTCCCACGGGCCCAGCAGCTCGGCGTAGGTGTTGCTGGCGACGCTCAGGTTGCGCTTCAGGCTGGATTGATCCTTGACCGCCAGCAATTGCGCCACCTGCTGGGCAGTGAGGGGCTCATCTTCCGTCTGCGTGAGGAAGACGGTCGAGGTGATGGGCTGCCCGTTGAGATCGTAGAGGGTGATGCCGGCCAGCGTATCCGTGCTCATCTGGTGCACCAGGTCCGCCAACGGCTCGCCGACCAGGATCGCGCCGATCAGGCTGCCGTCCGCGGCCAGCACCGGCCCGCTGACGTAAAAATAATCCCCCTGCGAGGTGCGCGCCAGGCCGGCCTGCTTGTCGCCCTGCGGATCTTGCTGGCGGTCCAGCACGAAACGGACGAAGTCCATCTGCTTGAATTGGGAATCGCCGCGGGTCACGGCGTAATCCTCGACGCTGCCGCCGGAATTGTGGCGCAGCGACAACAGGCTGGTGCCCTGCGTATCCAGGATTTCCACGGCCCCCATCTTGTTGTTGACCGCCACAGGCAAGGCGAGCTGGCGCAATCCTTCGGCGTCTTGCGCGACGATGGCGTCGGCCATGCCCTGCGTGTTGGCCAGCAGGCGCATGGATTCGAGCAGGTGGTTCTCCTCCTGCACCATCCAGTCCGCCGACTGCTTGGCGGTCGAGACGAGCTGGTTGTTGAAGCGCTCCTGGATCGAGTTGAAGATGACCCGGCTGACCAGATAAGCCCCCACCAGCGCAAACAGCAAGGCCAGGAGCATGTAAGGCACGGTGATCTTGATGCGCACCGGCATGCGCACGCTGGGCTGTTTGTCCACCGCCTGGGCGGGCCTGGCCTTGGACGGCTGGCTGCTCACCGGCTGGGGAGTCTCGTCGAGGTGCTCGATGGCCTGATCCAGCCAATGCTGGGAAAAAGGCTCGCGCAGGAATACGGTCACGCCCTGTTCGCGGGCGCGCAGCTCGCGCTTGAAATCAGGGAATTTGTTGGTGACGATGATGCGGGTATCGGGGAAACGCGTGCGCACCTTGCGCAGCAACGGCAGCCAATCGGTCTCCGGGAAGTGCAAATCCACGACCAGCAGATCGGGCCGCATCTGCTCCAACAACCTGGCCGCATCGGCTATGTCGTTAGCCTGCCAAACCTGGTCGCCTCGCTCGATGAACAGATGGCCTAACGCCTGGCCGGTTTGTTGTTCGGATTGTACGATCAGTACGCGTAGCGCCATCTTTTCCTTTGCCGGGTGCGTTGCTGGCGGTGAAGCTCTCCTTAAAAATATCAGCCCAGGTATTCCCGCAGATGACGGCTCCTTGTGGGGTGGCGCAGCTTGCGCAGCGCTTTGGCCTCGATCTGGCGGATACGCTCGCGGGTCACGTTGAAGTAACGGCTGACTTCCTCGAGGGTGTGGTCTTTCCCGTCGATCAGGCCGAAGCGCAGCTCCAGCACCTGGCGCTCGCGCTCCGAGAGGGCCGCCAGAGCGCTCTGCACCTGCTCGCGCAGCATCTCGCGCGCGGCTGCGTCCATAGGCTCGAGAGCCTCGTCGTCTTCGATGAAGTCACCCAACTGGCTGCTGTCTTCGTCGCCCACCGGGCGCTCCAGGGAGACGGGCTCTTCCGCTGATTGAAGGATACGCTGCACCTTGGCCGCCGCCCAGGCCCAGCGGCGCTGAACGGCCGGTCCGGGGGCTATTCTCTGCCTTGGAACGGCTGATGGCCTGCACGTCGGCGTCCGCCAGGAAACCGCCTTCCAGGGCCAGCTCCTCGTTGTTCGGCTCGCGGCCCAGCTTCTGCACCAGGGCGCGCTGCACGCGCAGCAGGCGCGTGATCGACTCGAACAGGTGTACGGGGATGCGGATGGTGCGCGCCTGCTCGGCGATGTAGCGGCTGATCGACTGGCGAATCCACCAGGTGGCGTAGGTGCTGAACTTGAAGCCGCGCGTGGGATCGAACTTGGTGACCGCCCGCAGCAACCCCAGATTCCCCTCCTGGATCAGATCCAGGAAGGAGACGCCGCGCCCCAGGTAGCGCTTGGCGATGCTGACTACCAGGCGCAGATTGGCGCGGATGAGGGTCTGGTTGGATTCGTCGGCGCGCCGCTGAATCCCGTCCACTTCTTCCTCAAGCTCGGCCTCCTCGGGCATGTAATGCTCGAAGAAGCGCAGCGAGGGCAGCTCGTGGTCTTTGCTGAGATACTTCAACAGTCGCTCGGCCAGCTCGGAGGGCAGCGTGTAAAGGCACAGGAAAAGGGCAAAAGCATTGCGCACCAGGCCGTCCCAGTGGGAGTCCTTGCCCCACAGGCCGTTATCCAGGTAGGCGCGCAGGTAAGAGGGGTCGTCGCTCTGCCATTGGCGGCGCAACATCTGCGCTTCGGCGAGGATCAGGCCCAGGTCAGGGCTGTCGTAGCCCAGGCGCTGCGCGTCCTCGCGCAGGCGCGCCCAGGAAGAGATCAGCTCTTCGCTGAGGGCGTGGAACAACTGGCGGTTTGGAGTGGGATTTTCTGCGCTATGCGCGTGAAGGGGCTGGTGGACGAGAGATTCGATGTGGCGGCTGGCTTCGATGCGCGCGGCCAGGCGCAGCTCACTATCGGCGTCTAACAGGTGAATCTGCCCGATCTCCTTCAGGTAGAGGCGAACCGGATCCTCGGAAAGCTCCGCCGCCAGGGACGGGTCTTCGAGAATCTCGAGGGTGTCCTCCATGGGAACATCGCCCCACTCCTCCACTTGCCGGGAGATTTCGCGCTCATCAGGCTCTTCTGCCAGCGGCTCCTCCTCCACAGGCAGCTCTAACTCTTCCACGGGGGGGATGGTTCCCTCCTCCTCGGGAGCAAGCTCATTCTCGTCCGCCGGCAGCTCTTCCAGCTCCTCCAGGGGAGCGTTTTCCGGAAGACCATCGGGCCGTGAGGGATTTTTGGGGGTCGAACGATGCGAATTAGTTTTTCGGACCATAGACTTTAATATACCATAGAACCCAAAATGAGCTAACGATTACTGGCCGCCTGTTGCAAGGCAAGGTCAAGGCGGATGCGGGCTTGCGTGTGTTGTAACACCAAATCTTGATAGGCGATAGCACGCGGGTCGCCCTGCTGCTGGACTTCTTCCTGCAAGAAGCGCAACTGGTTGAGGCTCTCGGTGATGTTGTTCATGCGCAGGCGGATGACGGCGCGCAGCAGGTCTTCGACGAGCTTGGGATTGGATTCGCGCGCCTCGGGCAAAGCGCGCAGGTCTGCCACGCGCTCCTCCAGGGCTTCGGGGAGCTGCTGGGCGATGTACAGGTGCGGCTCGAGGCCGTCTTGCTCCAACGACTGCTGCACCAGGCGGAAGAGCACCTGGTGGTCGGTGTGCTCGAAATCCTGGACGGAGAGGCGCGTGAGGCCGGCCTGCTGCAAAGCGCGATCCAGCAGGAAGAGCAGGTCGGGGCGGTTGAGCAGCGCGCCGGCGCAGTAGGCCTCCAGGGCCTGCGAGGGGTTGAGGGCTGTGCGGGCGGCCGCGGCGGCGGCCTGGCCGCGAGTGGCCGCGGGCGCCTGCCGGACGGTGCGGCGCGAGCGAGACGGAGCGGGCGCGGCGCCCGCCAGGGAACGCTCGTCCACGCGCAACAGGCGCGCCAGGCGCTGGCGGTAGGTGTCGCGCTCGACGGGGTTGGGCACGTCTTCGATGAGCGGCAGCACCTGGGCGGCGATGCTGCTCTTGATCTTGGGGTCGTCCAGGTCGCGGCCGGCGGCCAGGGTCTCCATGACGTGGATCACCACCGGGCGGGCGGCCTCCAGGATGCGCTCCCACTCGTGCGGATCGCGGTTGACGACTTCGTCGGGGTCCAGGCCCTCGGGCAGGGTAGTGACGCGCAGGTCCGCCTGCAAGCGCGCCTCGTGGCGCAGCAGCCCGCGCGCGTCGAAAGCCAGCTCCTGGGCGCGGTCCATAGTCTGGCGGGCCACTTCCAGGCCGCGCAGGGTGGCCTTCTCCCCGGCGGCGTCCGCGTCCAGCGCCAGCACGATGCGCCGCGTGAAGCGCTTGAGCAGGCGCAACTGGTCTTCGGTGAGCGCTGTGCCCATGGGGGAGACGGTGTTGGTGAAGCCGCCCTGGTGCAGGGCGATCACGTCCAGGTAGCCCTCCACGATGACGGCCTGATCCTGGGCGCGCAGGGCCTTGCGGGCGGCGTCCAGGCCGTAGAGCAGGCGGCCCTTGTCGAACAGGGCGGTCTGCGGGGAATTGAGAAACTTGGGCACGTCGTTGGGATCCAGGATGCGCGCCCCGAAGCCGGCCATGTGGCCGGCCATATCGCGGATGGGAAAAGTGATGCGGTTGCGGAAGCGGTCGTACAGGCCGCCCGAGTCGCGCTGGGTGGCCAGGCCGGCCTGGAGGAGCTCCTCGTTCGTATACCCTTTGGAGGTGAAGTGCTGCGAGGCGGCTTCCCAGGCGTCCGGGGCGTAGCCCAGGCCGAAAGCCTCGATGGTGGCGTCCTGCAGGCTGCGCTTGTGCAGGTAGGCCAGGGCAGCCTGGCCGGGGGCGGTGTGAAAGAGCTGGTGGCGGTAGAAGGTGACGGCCTCTTCGAGCAGGGCGCGCAGGCGCTCGTACTCTTCGGTGGCGGCTTCCTGCTGGGGCGTGAGCGGCTCGAGCTTGACGCCGGCGCGCTCGGCCAGGTAGCGCAAGGTCTCGGGAAAGTCCCAGCCCTCCTTCTTCATGACGAACTTGAAGATATCGCCGCCCTCGTTGCACTGCCCGAAGCAGCGCCAGGTGCCCGAATTGGGGAAGACCACGAAGGCAGGCGTGCGCGTGTTGGGGTGGAAGGGGCAGAAGCCGGTGTAGTTCTTGCCCGAATGGCGCAGCTTGACCGTCTCGGAAACCAGGTCGACGATGTCCAGACGGGACTTGATTTCCTCAATCGCGCTCATAGCGGGCACCTCTCAATGGATAGGGCAGAAGAGACCTCCTGGCGACGAGTTGGGCGGCGATCCTCAGGCAGGAACGCGCCGTGAATCTACCGAATTTAGCTTGTGCATGGCGGCGTGGATGAAGTTAGGAGGAATGCAAACGAAGCGTCCATCGAATAGCAGGTGAATTATAGATGGAGTCAGGTGGAATCGCAACACGAAAATTGGGATTCGAGACTATCAATCTTGCAAGGTGGGAGGAGGGAGATATGGAGAGTAGAGAGTAGAGAGTAGAGAATGGACAGAGGTCATCCCTTATAAGCCTTGCGAAGGGTGGCTTTCCGGGCTGCTCGCCTCGCAATGGCGGCCTGCTCTTAGGACACCCCTTCGCAAGGCCTGGCATTGGCCCCCTTGAGAAGGGCCTGTCGCGCGCGTCCGGCTTGTCCAAGGGTGGTTTTGACGTACAATGGATGCAAATTGATTTGCTGGAAAACGGATTGATGTGACGGCGCTTTGAACCGGGCTTCGGCATTGGCTCCCACCGCCGCTAACGCAGGCCATTAGCCGCTTCGCAAAAGTTTATCAAAGTATGAGAACGAATCTTAGTCTGCAACAATTAGATGATGTTGCTTCATCGGCAAAGTCTATTCGTGAATGGATTGGCGATTACTCTCATCCCGAAAAATACGCCGAAGTGAAAGATTTGGAACTTGTCCAAGATTTTGTTCATACTTTAGATTTGTTGGAGACCGTGCTAACTCGTTTTGAAATTAGTGTTCATCTCTCCAAACTGGCAATTGAAGAGATGAAAGACCCAGCACGAGTAGGCTCTCTCGGCTGGGAATTCTGGCAAATTGATGTTGAAGAATTCTTTGCGTCAAATCTTCTGGAATTATGCTATCAGATATCAAATGCTTGGGAAAAACTTCAAGGTTTCGCTGACAAAGAAAAGGCTTTCAAAATCCTAAAAACTCAGCACAAAAAACCCAGCAAAACTCTTCATGCCCGTCATAATGCAACTCATTTTAATCCTACGGGATTTCAAGGTCACAAAATATCAAAGCAATATTCTATTCTGAGACGTCCATATTACATACAAGATGGTAGACTTCAGAAAGAATTAGCCAAAGAAACAATGCCCAAAGTAGCAAATCTGATTCAAGGGGCGGTACAAGAAGGCGTCGATTATATTGGCAAGTTTCGTGAAGCAACCATTGGGTAATCTTATAGCACCAACAGCGCCCAACACAGCGTTCTCAGGACACGTTCCGTGTCCTTTCTGGAAACAGGATGGCCTGCCGTCCTGACCAGGTACACCTGACTGGCCGGATTCTTCGGCATTTTCAGGCTTTTTCTACACCCAAGCATTTTTCTGCTCACTGGCTTTTGTCTACCCCGCCCCCCCGTCCGCCGCTAACGCAAGCCGTTGGGCGGCAGTTATCATCGAATAAGCAACAATATTCTCGCACTGAATGCGAAGTCTACGTCGCGATTCGCAAATTAAAGCTCGAGGTGAGTGTATGAAGAGATTAATTGAACTTTCGAACGAAGAGGCGAGGAAACATTTCCTTAAAGGGAGTAGTTACTTCAATTCAGATGTGCCGGGTTATATCAGCTTTGAGCCAATTCTGAACGATGTCGCGGCGGTGCTAAATGGGGGCAATTATGCTGCATTTAAATCCGCAAATCCAAACGACTTTTCAGGTGTAAACTACAATTTCTTAGCAAATAAGGACGGCAAATTCGCTTGGCGGCCATTGGAGCTGATTCACCCAGCGATTTATATTTCTCTGGTAAATGTGATATGTGATCCTAACAATTGGACGAATATTAAAAATCGATTGTCGGAGTTCGAAGGTGGTGCGGTTGACTGCTGCAGCGCTCCTGTGATGTCCCTCGACAATCAGACAGATACGGCAACGCAGATCCGGAGTTGGTGGCAAAGCGTCGAACAACGGTCTTTAATTTACTCTTTGGAGTTTAGTCATGTTCTCCACACTGATGTAACAGACTGTTACGGTTCTCTTTACACACATAGTATTTCTTGGGCAATTCACGGCTTGGAAGAAGCAAAGAAGAATAAGGGGGATAACTCTCTCTTGGGAAATAAGATCGATTCACACATTCAGGCAAGCCGGTATGGGCAGACCAATGGCATTTCTCAGGGTTCTGTTCTGATGGACTTCGTGGCGGAGATCGTTCTCGGGTATATCGACGAACAGATTAATTCCGCGCTAGGCAAACCAGACGATTTTCGAATTCTTCGATATCGCGATGATTACAGGATATTCGCAAATAGCGATGATCGTGTTGAAGAAATATTGAAAGTGATCAGCGACAAATTGCGGTTAGCCGGAATGAGACTAGGGGTGTCAAAAACTGTCTTAAACAGGAATGTTGTTGAAGGGTCGATCAAGCCGGACAAGCTAGCAGGCATTGATTTGCAAGACCTAGGGGATACAAATGCAAAGACAATTTCAGAAGCAACTTCTGAGACTACATTCGTTTGGTCTACGCTTCCCGAATAGTGGAGCGCTTCGGCGCCTGGTTAGCGAGTTTCATAACAAGATTTCTACACAAACCGAAAGACCCGACGATCTTGAAGTGCAAGTTGCAATTGCAACAGACATTGGGTTCGTTTCCCCAGCCACTTTCCCGGCCGTCGCCGGTATACTGAGTCACCTCATCTCACTCGCTTCAACTAAAGAAAAGCCTCAACTGTGGATGAAAGTGTATAAAAAAATGGCTCGTGTACCGTATAACGGCTACCTTGATATATGGTTGCAACGGGTGACGCAGCCGAAAGCGATTGGTATACAGTTCACAAGTAATGAGCCAATTTGTAAAATCGTGAATGGCGAAACTCCAGATTTGTGGGAAAACGGATGGATCGCCAGCAATGATCTGAAGAATGCATTAAGAGTATCAAAGATCGTTGTAGGATCGGCACCTGACACTAAAGAAGTAGTACTGCCTAAAGAAGTTGAACTGTTTAAGCAAAATGCGTGGGCGTACTAAAGAACTATGAGAATTTGTTCAGTTCACGAGGGTAATATAAATGTGAAGCCGCCCAACACCGGCTTGCAGCGGACAGCGGCTTCGCCCCTCCACCCACCCCTCTCGCCTCCATCACTCTCCCCTCTCGAAGTTCTCCTCTCACTACTGACCACCGGCCACTGGCCTCTCTCCACTCTCGATTTTCTCCAACCCCATAGGGGTCACCGGATGCACGCGCGGGCTGCCATCCGCGCGCAGCGTGCCGAGATAGGCGACGCCGCTGCGAAAACGGGCCTCGCCAAAGGCAGCCAATTCCGGCGCCTGTCTTGCGAATTCCGCCCAGCTCGTCATGCGCCGTGTCCCTTTCGTGTTTCTAGAAGCCGTCCGCCTTTACGGCGACCGGCTTAAGTCGAGCGCCGGGGTCCCGTCGATTGCTTCGCCCGGGCCTGCGCGTCGCGGCCACCCTCTTTTAGCGCCGTTATATTTGGTCCCAGAGCGGGCGGATCTCGACTGAGCCGTACCTCGCGTGGGGGACTTTGGCGGCCCAGCCGATGGCTTCATCCAGGTCTTTACATTCGGCCAAAAAGAATCCGCCCAACTGCTCGTGGGTTTCGGCAAATGGCCCATCGGTGCAGAGGGTCTGGCCTTCCCGCACGCGTACCGTGGTCGCATTTGCGATAGGGGCAAGCCCTGTGCTGGATAGCAGCACCCCCGCGTCTTGCGCTTCTCTGAGCAGGCTTTGCCAGGTCTGGAATAATGCCTGGGTTTCTTCCGGGGGTAATTTCGTCGTTTGCGACTCGCTGGCATACATCAGTAACAGGTACTTCATAAGTTTAACCTCTCGTGTCGCTCAGCTCTTTGTGGGCTGTCTTGATCGTAAATTCATTTTATCGCTCGCGCTCTTTCTATTGTCGTGTTCAACCCCACGGCATCGAGAATGAGCGCCTCTAGCGCTGCCTCATCGACTGTGTCGCCTTCGCGGAAGTCGATGGCCCGCACCGTATTGCTTTCCAGGCGTGTATTGAAGAGCTTCTGCGCATCCTTCATCTGAGCGCCTTTGGGGAAGGTCAGCCTCACGGCGTTCTTGAGGATCTCTCCTATGCAGATGATGCCATCATGAGACCAAACGGGGACGCCCGTTGGTTTGGAGGGTTTTTTCCACTTCACTTCTTCGACCAAGGCAGGGTCGGCTTTCTTGATCAAAGCGCGCAACTGTGCCAATTTCTCGCCCCGCCAGTCACCCGGTGCCTCGATGATGGCATCGATCTGTTGAGATGGGGACTCCCCTTTCGGGGAAGGATTCGTGCTTGCCTTCATACTCAGCTCACCGCTTTCTTCACGAGCTCGGCGATCCTTGCCTCTGCGGCGGCAGTCAGCTCCTTCAGCGCGAAGACGACCGGCCACAGAGCGCCTTCGTCGAGGTTCGCACTGTCGTTGAAGCCCAACGTCGCGTACCTCGCTTTGAACTTCTGCGCGGGTTGGAAGAAGCAGACGATCCTGTCGCCCCTGGCATACGCGGGCATCCCGTACCAGGTTCTCGGCATGAGATCTGGCGCGGTAGCAGTGAGGATGGCGTGGATCCGCTCGGCCATACTGCGATCCGGTTCCTGCATCTCTGCGATCGCCGCAAGCACGGCGCTTTCCCCGGCGGCCCTGTTCTCCTTCGCGCGCTCTTCCGCTTTCAGCTCTTTGACGCGAGCCTTCATCGCGGCCATTTCCTCGTCCGTGAATCCCTTGGATTTCTTGTTGATCGCCGTGGCGCTCCCGGCGGGCTTCTGCGTAGCCTTCTTGGGGGTGCTATCTTGGTTCATGAAAACCTCCTTACCTTTAAATAAATTATTGTATTACGGCCTTATTTCGCCATTCTATTATAACGTCGAACGAAAAGGGGGCAAAATGACAGAAAATGGATTTTCTAATCAGATTCTCATAATACGGCTCTCGAAGTTCTCCTCTCACTACGGACCACCGGCCACTGACTACTGTCCCTTCTCACCACGGACCATCGGCCACTGCCTCCTGGTCTCTCTCACCACTGACTGCTGACCACCGGCCACTGACTACTGTCCCTTCTCACTACGGACCACCGGCCACTGCCTCCTGGTCTCTCTCACCACTGACTGCTGATCACCGGCCACTTTCATCATTTCCCCCTTGCAAATTCAGAACATTTGTGCTAATATATCCTCGCTATCATCCAGCTCCCTCGGAGAAACTCCCCATGTCCGATGCTCCTCATCCCAAGGATGACCGGCCCCCTCGTCGTAAGAAACGCGGCGCGCCGCTTGGCAACACCAACGCCCTCAAGCACGGCGGTTACTCTCGCCGCTTTCGTTCTTCTTCGTCCGGGAGCTTCGAAAATACCAACCTCTCCGATCTCCCCGGCCACATCTACTTCCTCAAAGCCTACATCCGCGAGGTCAGGCAGCTCAGCGCCCAGATGGAAGCCGCCCAGGATGAGAACGGCTCCCTGCGTTCCCTTGACCTCGCCATGCAGAGCCTCGACCGTCTCCTGCGCATGTACCAGCGTATCCCCGGCTCCGCCCGCGAGAAAGCCGCCCTGCGCAGCGCCCTCGTTAAGGGCTTCTCCGACTTTTACGAGCAGCGTTCCGCCGCCCATTCCTCCTCCCCTGGCGCACCGCCGGAAAAAGCCTCTTGAGATTCGTTTATTCGTTAAGGGGATTCGTTTGTCCCCCAGGACTACGCCCGCACTTTGACAACCGGAGAGAATCCCCCACATCTGGCGGTTAAGAGGATTCGTTTTCAATTGTTTGCGTTTCCGGTTCAAATCCCCGGCTTGGCAAGGGAAGAGATGTGCTTTACCCCTACTTGCTCCAGGCTTTTTTTGGCCGTACAATGGATACGAGATTGTCTGCAGCCTACAGATGGACCTTCGGCCCAGACGCGCGCGCTTACGAGCTGTGCCGCGCCGTGTACGTTTGCCTGGAGGCTTTAGATTCACGTTGAAATCACACGAGACACATTTGGAGGGAAACCATGAAAAGGACAGCGCTTGGCTTCTTATGGTGTGTTATCGTTATCTGCTTGAGCGCGTGTAGCGCCCTCACCCCGGTCACGCCGACATCCACCTTGCCCGCTCTGACAACCGGAGGGATCGCGTTCCCCAAGATCGACCGCTCCCCGGCGGTCGCAAATTGGAAACGGGGCAGCCTGACGTCCCTGCCCGCCTACGACCCGGCCTCCAACGACGTGTGGCAGGTGGACTTGCGGAGCTACGATCTCGCCGGCCTCGACCTGCGCCAGTCGCTGGACGACCTGATGTACGCTGATTTCGATACCCAGACCGTATGGCCCTCCGCCGGCCAGATGCCGTCCGGCTTCGATTGGCAGCGAATCATGGAGCTGGGCAAGAACCCGGGCCTGGGGGTGCGAGATCTGCACGCCCAGGGGATCACCGGGCGCGGCGTGGGCCTGGCCATCATCGACCAGCCTTTGATCGTAGATCACCAGGAATACGCCGACCGGATGCAGCTCTACGAGGAGATCAACGTCGACCCGAGCACAGAGAGCCAGATGCACGGGCCGGCGGTGGCCTCGATTGCCGTGGGCAAAACCACCGGGGTAGCGCCCGAAGCCGATCTGTACTACATCGGGACCTGGAACGTGGATTGGGGAACGGGTGGCTCGGATAGCTACACCTGGAATTTCCGCTATTACGCCCAGGCCGTGCGGCGCATCCTGCAGATCAACCGGCAGTTGCCCGAAGGCCGCAAGATCCGCGTGATCGCCATGCAGACGGGGTGGTCGCCCGAGCAGGGCGGCTACGACGAGATCATGGCGGCGGTCGCGGAGGCCAAAGCAGCCGGCCTGCTGGTGGTCTCCAGCAGCCTGGAAGAGACCTTTGGCTTCAAATTCCACGGGCTGGGGCGAGCGCCGCTGGCCGACCCGGACAAGTTCGAGTCGTATGAGCCCGGTCTGTGGTGGGCGAGCGATTTCTACGTGAGCAACCGCATCTCCGACCGGCTGCTGGTTCCCATGGACTCACGCACGACGGCCAGCCCAGGGGGCGCCGACGAATATGCTTTCTATCGCGAAGGCGGTTGGAGCTGGTCGATTCCCTATATCGCCGGCATGTACGCGCTGGCAGCCCAGGTGAAGCCGACCATCACGCCCGACGAATTCTGGTCGACGGCGATGCAAACGGGGCGAACTATCGAGCTGCAGCACGACGGCAAAACCTTCCCTTTGGGCCCCATCCTCGACCCCGCCGCGCTGGTGAAGGCATTGCAGGCCGATTAGCGCGTCTATATTATGGATAAAGGTTACTTTGGTACGACGCGAAAGTGATCCAAGAGTCCTTGTCGGATCATGAAATCAGGGCTCGCTTTCTGAAGGAGCTGAGGCCCATCCCCCTGGGATTATTCGAGGAGCCACTCAAGGTCATGGCAAACTGGCCAGATGCAGGCTGCGGCTATATTCGACTGAGCGAGTTCTACGTCACCCTGGCAGAATGGGCACATGCAGCCGGCTGGCCCGTCACTGCGAGAGAGGTTGGGCATCTGCACATGCTGATCCGCCCAAAAGAAGTGGTTGAGTTAATCCTGGAAATGGCAAACCAGATCGAACAATAATGCCGAGTCTCTGAGGAAAGGAGCTGATCTGTGAAAGAGTATCGAAACCCGCCCAACGTGCATCCCCCCGTCGCGGCCTATACCCATCAGATAGAAATCCGCGGCCCAGAACGCTTGTTGGTACTTTCCGGCCAGATTGGCCGAAAAGAAGACGGCACAGTGCCGGACGACCCAATCGAGCAAATCGACGTGGCTTTGGAGAATCTTTTCCGCAATCTCCAGGCCGCCAATATGGGCGTGCAAGATCTGGTGAAGCTCACCTTCTATCTGGTGGGCGAGATGGATGCGTCAAGACGGCGAGAGGTGATCGCTTCCAGGCTGCAAAGCCACCAACCCTGCACGACCTTGCTTTTTGTCTCAGCGCTGGCGAGCCCCATTTACAAAGTCGAGATCGACGCGTGGGCAAGCAGCGCAGACTAAGGGGCTGATGAGATGGGAGGCAAGGCATGGATCGGAAATCTTGGCGCTCGATTGTGCTCTCCCTGGTGGGGCTGATCGGGGTGCTGGCTCTGGCTTATGGCAGCCAGGCTTTAGTGAAGATGATTGCGGCGCAGAATGCGCGCCTGCTGGATCTAAATCTGATCTACCTCAACTTAGGGTCGTCCGCGCTCACCAGCCTGCTTGCGGTAGGGGCCCTGTTAGGGCTGTTTTGGATCGTCATGACGCGCACGCCGCGCTGGATCGGGTGGGTCTTCCTGGCCGTGGGAGGCTTGTTGCTGATCTATCCCATCGCGTTCTTCTACACCCTGCAACGGGCGGGCTGGATGCCGTACGTGCCGCTCCTGTCTGCGCTGGAAGAATCTCTGCTGCCCGGCTCGCTCTTCTATGGGGTGTCAGGCGGAGTTGGCGGGATCGGGCTGTTCAAGCTGCTGCTCTCAGGGGCGCAGAAGCGCCCCCCCTCCCAACCTTCCCCCAAAAGGGAACGCGGCAATTAGGGATTAGGGATTGGGGATCAGGGATCAGGGATCAGGCGACCAGTGGAAAGCCCTGGTTGTCTGATTACCCGGTTGCCCGATTCCCGATCGCCTGATTCCTGGTTGCCCGATTCCTGATTGCCTGATTCCTGGTTACCTGATTCCTGATTGCCTGATTGCCTGATTACCTGATTGCCTGATTGCCTGATTACCTCATTGCTTCATCCCCCGTTTCCTCCACCCCCAATTTAAACAAATCTCAACAAATCCATAACAAGATTTTAAACCATTCTTGATCCGCCCTTTACAGCGGGTGGCTACAATCCTGTCAGATAGAAGATTAACGTTTATGGGAGGTAAACCGATGGGATTTCGCAGATTTACACATCCACACCGCTCACAGCTACGATGGCACCGCGACGGTGCCGGCTGTTCTCAAGTACGTCGCCGATCACACCGATCTGAACGTGATCGCGATCACGGACCACGATTCTTTGGCAGGCCTGCGAGAAGCGGCGGCCCTGGCGCCCCGCTACGGGCTGGAAGTGATTCCAGGCTGTGAGGTGTCCACGGCTGAGGGACACCTGCTGGCGCTGTTCATCGACCGGCCCATCCAGGCCGGTCTTTCTTATCTGGAAACGATCTTACAGGTAAAAGCCCAGGGCGGGCTATGTGTGGCCCCGCACCCCACGGCGCGCGGCACCAGCAGCGTGACTTTCGAAGTCTTGCACGAAACGCTGCGGCAGCCCGCGGCGCAAGGCGTGCTGGTGGGCGTGGAGGCCTTCAACGCCGGGCTGGTTTACACGCGCAGCAATACGGCGGTGGCCCAAAGGTGCCAGGAGCTGCCCATCAGCCAGGTGGGCGATAGCGACGCCCACATCCTGAAGATGATCGGGCACGGCGCATCGGAATTCCCCGGGCGAAGCGCCGCCGACCTACGCCACGCGCTGGAACACGCGGAAACCACCCCACGGCGTGGAAGCCAACTGGGCGGCCTGGAGGTAGTGCGAGATTACATTCCCCGCTTCCTCCTGCGGAAATTGGGCTGGGCAGATTGGAACGCGGCTCCGGAAGCGCCCCTTTCCCTGATCCGCCTGTCTCGGGCGATGGCGCTTCAAGCCAATACTCAGGCAGGTTAACAGAATCACGGGGAGGCAAGCTTTACCGTATGGCCGAGAATATCCTGCTGATCTGCGGCTCGCTGAACCAGACGACGATCATGCACAAGATCGCGCAGCACCTGTCTGGGTACAACTGTTATTTCACACCGTTCTACGCGGATTATTTCCTGGGATGGATGAGCCAGGCCGGGCTGCTGGATTTCACGATCCTGGGCGGACGCCACCGCACGCTCACCGAAGATTACCTGCGCAAAGAGCGCTTACCGGTGGATTTCGCGGGGAAAAAGCGGGATTACGACCTCGTCGTCACCGGCACCGATCTGGTCGTCCAACAAAATCTGCGCGGGAAAAGGGTGGTTCTGGTGCAAGAGGGCATGACGGAGCCGGAAGATCTGTCTTACCAGTTGGTGCGCTCCTTGAAACTGCCGCGCTATTTAGCGAATACGGCCGCCACCGGCCTTTCGAACGCGTACGACGTCTTCTGCGTGGCCTCGCCGGGCTATCGCGACCTGTTTCTCAGAAAGGGAGTGCAGCCGCACAAGATGGTGGTGACCGGCATCCCCAATTTCGACTACGCTGCGCAGTACCTGAAGAATACTTTCCCCCTGCGGAATTTCGTGCTGGCGGCCACCTCGAGCACGCGGGAAACGCTCAAGTTCGAGAATTGCAGGCTCTTCCTGGAGAAAGTGCGGGGGATCGCCGCGGGAAGGCCGGTCGTCTTCAAGCTGCACCCCAATGAGAATTTCTCGCGCGCCAAAGAAGAGATCAGCCAGGTGCTGCCGGAAGCGCTGGTGCTCACGGACGGCAACCTGCACGAGATGATCGCAAACTGCGACGTGCTGGTGGCGCAACGCTCGTCGGCGATCTAACACGGGCATCGCCCTGGGGAAAGAAGTCCACGCGGAATTGGACGTGCGGGCGCTGCAAAGGCTGCTGCCCGAGCAAAATGGCGGCAGATCCGCCAGCCGCATCGCCGAGGTGTGCACGCAATTGATGGAGATGTCCCCCGCCCGTCTGGCGGCTTACCGCCTGGAAGGCAAGCTGCGCGTCAAATGGCGGTTCTCGGAGCAGGGGGTTCGGGAGTAGGGATCAGGCAATCAGGGATCAGGCGACTAGGGGGCAAGAGCCTGATTGTCTGTTTCCTGGTTCTCCTAAAACCCTTTTGCAGGGGGGATGGAGCAAGAAGCACCAGCCACGATTAACTGAGGGAGCCTATCCTTGTGTAAGGCAGGCAAGAATATCGTATAATACCGAGATACCGAACCACATCCTATCTCGTAACCGTCCGCCAATCAAAGCAAAAGATGACAAAGAGTCTTCGTCCCAAGAAGGGGATATCCGAGAGTTGGGTAGAATATTCCCTCGGCCAGCGGCAGTTGCCGTTATTTCCTTCGCCAACGAATGTCAACGGTTCTGCGGGATTCCGAGACCCTGCCTTTAGCGACAATAAAAATCTGCCGATCCATCGCTGGGTTCCGTGGATCGCAGGATATTCGGCTTCATTCGTCGATGACGCAATCTTCACCTTCCTGCCGAATCGAAAATCCGCCTTGGTGCTTGACCCATTCTGCGGAGTTGGCACGACGGTTTTCCAGGCCGTTTACCGCGGCTTCGATGCCATCGGGTACGAAATCAATCCCTACCCCGCGCTGGCTACCGACGCGAAGCTTAGCGCTTTTCGGATTGATCTGGCTAAAATCGACGCAGAACTTGCCCTCATGCAAAAAGATTCGATCCATTGGAGGACCGCGCCGGTTCCGCCCGGTATCTTCTCCCCACCGCTCAAATCCCGTATCCCCTTTTTTAGCCCTGTGGTTGAAAACCAGGTGCTCCATGCGCTGGCTTTCATCAACAACATCTCTTCCAAAGCAATCCATCGCCTTTTTCTAACTGCTTTTGGGGCAGTTATGGTGAGCTTTTCGAATTATTCTTACGAACCCAGCCTCGGCACTCGCACGTCAGCCGGAAAACCTTTAGTGGAGGATGCTGACGTAGGTCGAGTGTTGTTAAGCAAGCTACACCAGATGAGGGCCGATATAGACTGGCTGCAACAAGAGATCAGCGAGCGCGAGCAATTTACCGGGAGAGTCATCAATAATGACTTTTTCGACGGTGACACGCAACTGGAGGAGGGAACCGTCGATTTAATGGTAACCTCCCCACCTTACATGAATAATTACCATTATGTTCGCAATACCCGCCCGCAACTTTATTGGTTGGACTTTATTTCCTCACCATCAGAACAAAAATATTTGGAAATCCACAATTTTGGGCAATATTGGCAAACAGTCCGAGACGCCAAGCCTCTCGATTTAGCCTTCAAACACCCGCGTTTGGAGAAAATCATCCACCAGCTTCGGCAAACCCGGGAAGAAAAAAAAGCCTATGGCGGTCCAGGTTGGGCCAATTACGTCACGGCATACTTCAATGACAGCTTCCGGTTTATGGGCGAGCTTAAACGCGTGCTCGCTCGCGGCGGCGTAGGCGTCATCGTCATCGGGAATTCAATCATTCAGGGGATAAACATCGACACGGAAAACCTGTTAGGCGAAATTGGAGAAATGCATGGGCTATCGCTGGAGGGAGTATACTGCGTCCGGGAAAAACGAGTAGGCGCCAGTATTACCCAATCATCTGTAAGACACGGCAAGCAAAATCGCGCAACGTTATCAGAATCGGCGGTGGTGGTTCGCAAGGCTTGAACGGAACATGGCGCATCAACCCTACAATCCTTTAGACAAATCGCATTTGGGGGAAAGCGTCGCCAAGGCGCTTCTTGATAAACCCGTCGTATCCTTACCGCCTCCCGAAGCTTTCACCGGCGCAGGAATTTATGCACTTTATTACACAGGGGATTTTCCAGCATACCAAAGGATAGCAGACAAGAATAGCGGAGACAGATGGGAAGCCCCTATTTATGTCGGGAAGGCAGTTCCGGCAGGAGCGCGGAAAGGTGGTTACGGATTAGGCGAATCGCCTGGCGAGGTTCTCTACCGGCGTTTACACGAGCATGGCGAGTCGATCGGGCAGGCTGCCAACCTTTCAATAGAAGATTTTTCTTGCCGTTACCTGGTCGTAGACGATATATGGATTCCGCTTGGAGAAGTTCTCTGTTGATCGCTATGTTCTCACCACTATGGAATCAGAGACTCAATGGGTTTGGCAACCATGATCCAGGCAAGGGGCGTTACAACCAACAACGCTCCCTTTGGGATACGCTCCACCCAGGCAGGCCCTGGGCCGAAAACTTCAACCGAATCTCCGCCCTTTAGAGGATATCCTGGCGGAGGTCAGTGCATATTTAGGGGAGTAAGGGAACAGGCAACGAGGAATGAGGCGATCAGGTAATGAGGTAACCAAGCCCTGGCCTCCCGCTTGCCTGATCCCTGATTGCCTGATCTCCTGATCCCTGATCCCTTTCCTCCTAAAACCCTTCCAACACCGACATGTCCGCCACGCCGGCGGCCAGGGCAGAGATACGCTGCAAGAGGCCCAGGCGGTTGCCGCGCAGGGCCGGATCCTCCGCCATGACCAGCACGGCCTCGAAGAAGCGGTCGATGGCGGGAATCACGGGCAGGAAATTATTCAGGAAGCCGTCCACGTCGCCGGGGCGGCGGGTGACCTCTTCGGCCTGATTCAGGACGAGGAACAATTCACTTTCAGCCGGATCGACGAAGCGGGACGGGTCGACCGGGTAGCGCTCAGCCTGGTCGCGGGTGATGCGTACACAGCGGGCGTAAGCCGGCAAGATGGTGCTCCAGTCGCTGCGGGCCACCCAGGCGTTGAGCGCCTTGACCGCGCGGGCCGCACCCGCCGGGTTGCTGCCCTGCACGGCCAGGACGGCGTCCACCACGTCGTAGCGGAAGCCCTGTTCCAATAAGAAGCTACGCAGGCGCCCGCTGACGAATTCGAGGCAGGCGGCCTGGCCCTCGGCGGTGGCCGGGAGGGGCAGAGCTTTGGCGGCTTCTTCCAGCCCGGCGCGCAGATCAAAGTCCATGTCCCAGGCGGTGAGGTTCTGCACCAGCCCCAGGGCGGCGCGGCGCTGGGCGTAGGGATCCTTGGTGCCGCTGGGGGCCAGCCCGGCGGCGAACAGCCCGGAAAGCGAATCCAGGCGGTCGGCCAGGCCCACCAACAGACCGGGGCGCGATTCGGCGGTGGCGTCTCCGGCGAAACGCGGCAGGTAATGCTCGAAGATGGCCTGCGCCACCTGCGCAGTCTCTCCAGAGCGCAGAGCGTAGTAACGCCCCATCACCCCTTGCAGGGAAGTCATCTCGACCACCATGTGGGTCACCAGGTCGGCCTTGCAGAGCTGCGCGGCGCGCCCGGCGGTGGCGGCTTCCTCGGCGGATAGCCCCACTACCGGCGCCAGGGCCTGCACCAGACGCGTGACGCGCCTGGACTTATCCAGCATGGATCCCAGCTTGACCTGGAAGGTGAGCGTGCCCAGGCGCGGCAAGAAGTCCTCCAGGAGATACTTCAAATCTTCCTGGATGAAGAAATCGGCGTCGGCAAAACGCGCGCGGATGACCTGCTCGTTGCCGTCGGCGACCACGTCCAGGAAACGGTCGTCCCCATTGCGCATGGCGATGAAATAGGGCAGCAATTTGCCCCCCGCCTGCACCGGGAAGTAGCGTTGGTGCTTCTTCATGACCGAGATGAGCACGTCCGCCGGCAGGCGCAGGTGGGCCTCGTCGAAGGAGCCGCGCAGCGCGGTGGGCGCCTCCACGAGCTGGGTGACCTCGTCCAGCAGATCCGCGGCGAGGGTCTTGTCCGCCTGAGAAGCCTCCATCAGGCGCTCGGTCTGCTCGCGGATGGCCTCCTGGCGCTCCTGGGGATCGAGGAGGATGCCCTGGGCGGCCAGGGCGGCAAAATATTCCGATGGTGTAGAGACGGGGATCTCCGCCGGTTGGCGCAGGCGCAGGCCGCGCGTCTTGGGCTCGGATTGCAGGCCGGCGTAGGAGAAGGGGATGAGCGTCTCACCGAAGAGGGCCAGCAGCCAGCGGATGGGGCGCGAGAAGTACACCTGGCTGCGGTTCCAGCGCATGGATTTGTCGAATTTGACGGCGGCGATCAGGCCGGGCAGGGCTTCGGCCAGCACTTCTACCGCCGAGCGACCCGGCTCGTGCACCTCCACGCTGACGTAACTGCCGCCGTCGATCTCGCGCACCTGTAGCTCTTTGACGCTCAGGCCCTTGCTGCGGGCGAAGCCCTCGGCGGCCTTGGTGGGCAGGCCCATGGCGTCAAAAGCGCGGGAGGCCGGGGGGCCCTTGACGACGGTGGTGCGATCCGGTTGGCGGGCGGCCAGCCCCTCCACAGAGACGACCAGGCGGCGCGGGGTGCCCAGCACGCGCAGCTCGCCGCTGTAGTCCAGGCGCAGCTCGCTCAACAGGGCCGGGACGCGCTCCTTCAATTGGGCCAGCGCGGATTCGAGATCCGCGGCAGGCAGCTCCTCGGTGCCGATCTCGAAGAGGAAGGGAGCAGGGATCAGTCGACCAGGGATCAGGACGCCAGATGGCCGGGTTGCCCGATTGCCTGATTGACTGATTGACTGATCCTCTTCCTTCAGCCAGGGGAACTCCAGGCGCTGGCGCTGCTCCAGGTAGCCCTCGGAGACGCGGCGGGCCAGATCGCGCATACGGGCGAACATGGCCTGGCGCTCGGTGACGCCCACCGCGCCGCGCGTATCCAGGACGTTGAAGGTGTGCGAGCACTTCAGGATGTAATCGTAGGCGGGCAGGATCAGCCCCTGCTCCAGGGCCGAGTTAGCCTCAGCCTCGAACAAGGTATACATCTGCTGCAAGCGACTCACGTCGGCCACCTCGAAGTAATACTTGCTGTGCTCTTGCTCGCCTTGCAGATTGGAATCGCCGGCGGTATGCACCGCATTCCAGCGGATGTCCCTGAAGCTGCGCACTTTCTGCAACGCCATGGCGATGCGATCCAGGCCGTAGGTGATCTCCACGGAGACGGGGTCGAGCTGGATGCCGCCCGCCTGCTGGAAATAAGTGAACTGGGTGATCTCCTGCCCGTCCAGCCACACCTCCCAGCCCAGGCCCCAGGCGCCCAGGGCGGGCTGCTCCCAGTTGTCCTCCACGAAGCGCACGTCGTGCTGGTGCAGGTCGATGCCGATGGCCTCCAGGGATTGCAGGAAGACCTCCTGGGGATTGCCGGGGTCGGGCTTGAGGATGACCTGGAACTGGTAGTGCTGCTGCATACGGTTGGGATTCTCGCCGTAACGCCCGTCGTCCGGGCGGATGGAAGGCTCCACGTAAGCCACGTTCCAGGGCTCGGGGCCCTGCACGCGCAAGAAGGTGGCCGGGTTCATGGTACCGGCGCCGATCTGGCTATAATAGGGTTGCCAGATCATGCAGCCGTGGTCGGCCCAGAAGTGTTGCAAAGTCATGATAATGGATTGAAAGTCAAGCGGTTGAAGTCATACCTGCTCCAGATAAGTGCAATCTAAGGCCAGGATCAAATCCACCCTGGCCGGAAAAGTTGCTAGAATTATACCAATGAAAGAGACTGCCTTGCGAAGCCGGGAATAAAGAGCCTGGCTCCGAGTGGGCAAGATCCTCGCCTCGGACGAGCAAGCACCCTCACCCCGGCCCTCTCCCAGAGGGAGAGGGAGAAAAATAAGGAAAAAGCCGGAATGACAAAAATCTTCTATGAGACCCACGGAGCTGAAAACGGCCAGAGCATCGTCTTCCTGCACGGCGGCGGGGCGGCAGGCTGGATGTGGCGCGAGCAGGTGAGGGCCTTCAGCCCGCACTACCACGTGCTGACGCCCGACCTGCCCGGGCAGGGGCAGAGCGCCGGGGCCGGGCCGTACAGCACCGAGCGCGCCGCCGACCTGGTGGCAGAGCTAATCCGCGAGCAGGCGCGGGGCGGCAGGGCGCACGTGGTGGGCCTCTCGGAAGGCGCGCAGGTGACTGTGGCGCTGCTGGCGCGCGCTCCCGAAGTGGTGGAGCGCGCCGTGGTGAGCAGCGCGCTCCTGCTTCCCATGCCGGGCAACTGGCTCTATACGCGCGGGCTGATGGCCTGGTCGCACCGCTGGTTCATCCAGCCTTTCAAGAACAACGAGGGATGGATCCACCTGAACATGAAATACTCGGCCGGCATCCCGGAGGCGTATTACGCGGAGTTCAAGCGCAGCTTCCAGGAGGCCAGCGAGGACGGTACGGCCGACATGCTGTATGAGGGTATGCACTTCCGCCTGCCGGCCGGGCTGGGGAAGGCGGGCGCACCCACGCTGGTGGTGGTGGGCAGGCACGAATACAAGCAAATGCAGCAATCCGCGCGCGGGCTGGTGGCGGCGCTGCCCAGGGCGCGCGGGGGGATGATCTCGCTGGGGCCGGAGTCCTCGCTACGCGCGCTGCGCGCGCTGCGCGCGGAGCACAACTGGGCCATGACCGCGCCGGAATTCTTCAACGCCACGGTGCGCGCCTGGATCGAGGAGGGTGCGCTGCCTGAGGAGCTGCTGCCGTTGGCGTGAGGGGAATATCTTTTATTCTCACGCAAAGGCGCAAAGCCCGCTAAGGTTATTGATTCAGCTTTCCTTATCGACTTGATGAAGCAGACGCGCCAGATTTTCAAGGGTCAGGAGCTCCATTTCTCCGGGTCTCTCCAAGAATGGACGCACGTCCGCCAGGGCAACTTTCCAATCCAGTCCTTTCAGGCGTGCATAGATCAACTCGCGCCAGTTCTCCGGGGTGGGGAAGGCCCCTTGCCATCCCGTTTGAAGGAGCGCATTACCGAGCAGAATCAAATTCGGCTCTGGCCAGTCTGGGTCGCTCAGATACCACATCAAATCATATAGATCGCGGCCTTTGGCATAACCGCGCGAAAGAATAGCGTGCAGTTTTCCGGCTAATAAAGAGGCGCGATCGTGATGCTGCAAGCGCAAGGTGACATAGCGCCGGACGAGATCTATCTCTAAGCCTGCCCCTGCCGGCGGACGGGTATCTATTTCAATCTTGACCGAAAGGGCTTCATTGACTTGAGAGGAGAGTTTTAACTCATAGAGCAGACCGTAGAAGCGCACAAACGCAGAATGAACGGTTTTTTGATCACTAACTTTGACCTGAAGGGTATATCCTTCAGCCGTGAAATCGGATTGGATCGCCTTGAGATAAGAGCGAAAATCGTAATCTCTATTCGGACGCTCAAGCACGAAATCCAGGTCCTCTGAAAAGCGCGCGATGTTATAGAGAAACCTCAACGCTGTACCGCCTTGAAAAGCCAGCGGGATCATGGCCCCGGAGCGCTGTAAACTTTCCAGAATGCGCGCCTGTAGATACTCTCTGACCAAATTCAGGCCATGTGGAGCGTCTGGGTTATCGCGAATCAAGTCTTTCAAGAATTCCTTCATAGCTCCTCAAACCCCGCGGTTTCTTCTTCGGCCAGGCGTCGGATTCCCTCGACAGCGCGAATCAACTTCGGTTTTTGGGCCTCCTGCGCCAGGAGGCGGAGTTGATCCAGATCCAATCTATCCAGCGACTGTAAGCGCAGCTCGCGAAGGTAGGCGTCCGAATCGCCGCCGGGCTGGAGATAGACCAGGTCCAACAAGGCTTTTTCGGGGGTAGCCAGCAACGCTTCCCGGCCGTTTGCGAGCGCAACCTGGCGATACCCGCGAAGCCAGCCCAAACTCACATGTCGAAAAACAAACTCGCCCAGAGGAGTATGGAAGATCTCCGGCCGGCCAGAGGAAACACTCGTCGTTCCCGGCACATACTCAGGGATCATCCCATAATGCGCCAGGGCCGACTGAAGGCTGACGTACGAGCCGGGCTGAAGGCGGTTGGCAATCAGGAACGGATGGGGAATCCCCTTGCGATAGGGCGGCGCCAGGCTGTACAGGCCCCGCCGAAGCTGATAGACCTTGCCGGCGGCCGTCCAACGAGAAAGCTGCTTGCGCACAGCCAGGGGATCAACGTCTCCGGCGAGCAACAGCCCGGTTTCAAAGACTGGCTCATTTTCGACAATTTGCAGCAATTGATAAAAATCCATAGCAATAATTTACCATATCTGGTATTTTAATTCAATATACTGGTTAGGGAGTGGGGAGGAAGGACAAGAAAACCTATGGCAAGGCAGGCAGGATTCCAGGCCGGCAACGGGATGCTGGCGCGATCCCTTCGGTCAGCAGGCTAAGAACGCCGTCCGAGCAGACGCTACGATTTGCGTTCTTTTTCGATCTTGCGGATCTGGTCGATGACCGCCTGCCCGCGCGCGTAGA
Organism: uncultured Chloroflexia bacterium; assembly: GCA_963702935.1. Lineage (GTDB taxonomy): Bacteria > Chloroflexota > Anaerolineae > Anaerolineales > Anaerolineaceae > DAOTWA01. The sequence goes on along the minus strand of OY969772.1, from coordinate 2,243,030 downwards.
ACTTGTTGAAGTCGTGCTCGGCTTTGGCCAGCTCCTGCTCGGGGAAGTCGGCGGTGCGATTGCCCCGGAAGGTGAGCACGTAGAACTTCACCCGGCCGGCGCCCGGCAGAGGGTAGGCCTGGGCCACGTCCAGGATGTCGACGTAGTTCTCGGCTTCGGTGATGAGGGCGCGCGCAGCAGCAGCGACGCCCGCATGCTGGCCGCTGGCCAGGATGCCGCCGCCCAGGCTGGAGTACAGGCTGGTGGTGCCGTCCGCCAGGGCGACCAGGGTGTAGATGGCGCTGGGATAGGCCATCTCCATCAACACGCCCCACACGTTGGGGGCCTCTTCTGTGGGGAAGATGCCCACCTCGCCCGGCGCCAGGGTGAGCACCCGGCTGCGGATGGCCACGTAAGCCTGGGCCAGCGTCAGGGAGGGCTGAGATTTGGGGGATTTGCGAGTAGGCTCAGCGTTCATAATTCGCATTTTATTTTACACCCGTTCTGCAAGCCGTTTCAATGGCTGTCTTGGGGTCGTGTGCACGCAAAAGTTGTCAGCTGTTTTCAGGCGATTGAAATCGCTGCAACGAAGTACACGAAGTCGGCCTTCGCCGACTGGTTTTTAGCCAGCGCAGGCTGGCTTCGTGCAGTTTGTAGGTGCAGTTTCCAACTGCCTGACAACTCGTGCGTGCACACCTTGGGGTCAAAGCGGCTTAGAGAGCTTCTTGAGCTGGCCGATCCTTAAAAATAGATTGGCGATCATGGATATGTACACGATCAAGATCAAGAAGATAAACCCCCGGAAGATGGCGTTGACCAACGTCGCCGGCCGCTCGAGAGCTTGCGTAACGGGGCTGGCCAGCAGCAGCATTAAGAGCGCGAGACAACACAACAGGCGGTTATATTTCTCTATCTTAGTTGGCCATGATTTCTCGATTTTGGCCGGGCGGACGATAGCCAGGATAGGCGACCTCTGGTATAAATGATTGAACAACAGGAGACAGGGATTTCCTGATGCTGCGGAGCGTCGAGCGGGAGGAGTCAGAGACTTCCCCCCGGCCCGCGACGCTCCATTCTCGACCTGTGAAGGAGAAGGATTGCGATGAAAACACGCCTGTTAGGGAAAACCGGACTGACGGTCACCCCGATTGGGTTGGGCCTGGCCGCCTTGGGAAGGCCGGGGTACATCAACCTGGGCCACGCGGAGGACCTGGGGCACGATTACAACGTAGAAGATATGGAAGCGCACGCCCACGAAGTGCTGGACGCGGCCTGGGAGGCCGGCGTCCGTTATTTCGACGCGGCGCGCTCTTACGGCCGGGCGGAGGCCTTCCTGGGAAGCTGGCTGAGGGAGCGCGGCCTCTCGCCACAGGAAGTGACGGTCGGCTCGAAGTGGGGATATACCTACACGGCCGACTGGCAGGTAGACGCGCAGGTGCACGAGGTCAAGCAACACTCACTGGAGGTGCTGCGCCGCCAGCGCCAGGAGAGCAACGCCAACCTGGGGCAGTATCTGAAGCTGTACCAGATCCATTCGGCCACGCTGGAGAGTGGCGTGCTGGAAAACAAAGAAGTGCTGGACGAGCTGGCGCGCTACCGCCAGGCGGGGCTGGCCATCGGGCTGACGCTGAGCGGCCCGGCCCAGGCCGAAACGCTACTGCGCGCCCTGGAGATCGGCGGCGGGGAGCGGCCCTTCTTCGACTGCGTGCAGGCCACCTGGAACCTGCTGGAGGTCTCGGCCGGCGCTGCGCTGCGCGAGGCGCACGACAGGGGCATGGCGGTGATCATCAAAGAAGCGCTGGCCAACGGGCGCCTGACGCAAAAAAACGAGAACCCTGATTTCGCCGCTCAGCGCGCGCTGCTGGAAGCGGCGGCCGCCGAACAGGGCGCCACGCTGGACGCGCTGGCGCTGGCGGCCGTGGTGGCCCAGCCCTGGGTCGACATCGCCCTCAGCGGGGCGGCGGCGAGCGAGCAATTGATCTCCAACGTGGCGGCGGTCGACGTGGCCTGGGACGCCGGGCTGGCGGCCAGACTGGCCACGCTGGCCGAGCCGCCCGAAGAATATTGGGCCAGGCGCAGCGCGCTGAAATGGAATTGAGACCGGGGCGTCAGGCGCCTACCAGGGCGCGCAATTCCTCCCAGGCGGATTGCTCCAGGGCGGCGATAGCCGGCAAGTCGGCCAACGCGGCGGGGAGCAGGGCAGCCGGGTCGCCGGCTTCCGAGGCCCGCCGGAAGGCCAGGGCCACTGTCTGCCAGGCGTCGCCGGCATCGCGCAGCTTACGGCTGACGTCCACCAGGCGCTGCTCGCCGGTGATCTCAGCGGCTTCCTCCAGGAAGCGCGCGTACATGTAGCGGAAGATACCGCCGCCTGAGCCCCCGGTCGCGTCGACGAAGATGAACACGTTGAAACAGGCGCGGCGCAGCTCATCCGCGCTCATGCTTTGCGGCCACTGGCGGGCGCGCTGGGCGGCCTTGCGGATGCCCTTTACGCCCAGGTTGGTGATGGGCGGCTCGAGCATCCCGGCGCACACTTCACGCATGGCCTGGAGGAGGTCCTCGGCGCGGGGCGGGTGGACTTCGGCGAAGTCGTAAGCGTACCAGGTGTGGCGCGGGAGGAAAGGCTTGAATTGGGAGCTACGCGCCCGCGCCAGGTCTGCCAGGGGCACGGGGTGCAGCTCGGTGTCGCGGTCGGCCACCAACACCTGGCGCGAGGCCGGGTCGTAGCCGGCAGCCACGATCAGGTGCCCGCCGAAGTGGTATTCCTCGGGAAAATCGAAGTAGGGCAGATAGCCCATGTCCACCTGAAGCATGACGGGCCGGTCGGCGCAGAGCTGCTCGAGCAGGGCCTTCTCGGCTTTGGCGGCGCTGTTCGTGTGGAAGATTTCCACTTTCACGCCGGTGCGGCGCGCGGCGGTGCGCTCCAGGCCCTCCTCGCCGGGGCGACCGGTGTTGACGCGCCCGCCGAAGAAGGGATCCGTGCCCTGCATGTGCCAGTAGACGAAGCCAACGCCGGCCCCCAGGCCGAGGAGCATCTCCTCGCTGATGGCGTGGCCGTAGAAAGCATAGATGCGGCGCATGGAGCCGGTGACGCAGTGGTGAGTAGGGAAGATCGCCATCAAGAATTCCTCCATTTTCTGAATGAAAGCTTCGATCCAATTTAGCTCGGCCTCGAGCAGGGCCAGGCTGTAAGCGAACATGGCGGCCACGTGGGGCGGGCGGCCCGGCTCGCCGCGATCGCGGCGGGCGCAGACGTACTCCCTGCGCTCGAGCAGAGCGGCGCGGTAGCGGCGCAGCGCCGCCAGGGCCTCCTCACGCGGCAGGGCAGGCAGGTTGGCCAGCCCCAACTGGATGGGCGGGTAACTACGCCCCGGCGTGGAGAGGGCCTCCAACGAAGCGGCGCGGAAGGTCTCCCAGCCTTGGGACGTGAGGACGTAGACCTTGCGCGCCGGGCCGGGTCCGGCAGGGTGCTCCAGGCGGCTCTCCACCAACCCGCCGCGCTCCAGCTTGTTGAGCAGGTAGTAGATCGAGGAAAAGCCCACCTCGCTCCAGTCGCGCATGCCGCGCTCCTCGATGGTGCCTTCGATCTCGTAGCCGTAGCGGGGCTTCTCGGCCAGCAGGCCGAGGATGGCTAACTCTGCATTGGTCAAAGTGCTATCCTTATTTGATGATATTCTAGTAATAGAATAGCATCGATCGAGGAATTTGTCAAGGAATACGAAACCTCTCTCCACAGGGATAGAGAGAGGCAACAAAGGGATTATAACGACCGGTAGTGGGAATTCAGCGTGACACGCGGACGGCAGCCCCCTGTCATGCCGGCGGCATGACAGGGCGACAACCTGATCTACTTACATTTCTTCAGCGTGGACAGCAGCTCGAGGGCGGCTTCTTGGGGACCCTGGTGCTCCATGTCGGCGATGCCCAGGCGGGTGCGCAACTGCCCCACGAAGATGCCGCGATCGAAGAATGCCTGGAAATACTGCGTGGCCAGCGGCTCGTACAGATCCTGGTACTGCTGCGGGCCAAAGACGTTGGCGAAATAAGTCTGCACCAGGCCGGTAGTGGTGGTGGTGCCCTTGCTCATCACCGTGCCGGCGCGGAAGACTTCCAGCGCTTCTGCGGGGGTCTCGAAACGCTGTACGATGGGATGTTCCTCGTCCACCGGCTCGTAATTGTTGGCGTAGAGCACCAGGTCGATGGAGAAACCCTTGGTGATGTTGTCGTAGGTGGTGACCGGCAAGACCACGCGAGCGTTGACCTGCGAGGGGCTCATGATGATGGTGCGGTCGATCTGCCCGAAGGCGTAGCCGGGCTGCAAGTCGTCCAGGCGCACGAACGCGCCGGTCTCGGTGCCAAAACCGCGCACCTGACCATCGAGGATGTCCAGCGAGCCCATGTCGTCGGCGATGGTGGTGATATCCTGCACCTCATCCGCGCCCAGTGAGCGTAGCGCCTCCAACGTCTCAGACTTGCCCGCGCCGGTATCGCCCATGACGAGCACGGTAAAATTGCCCTTGCCGCGCAGGGCCAGGTTGACCAGGGCGCCGTGGAAGGGCATACGCCCCAGCTTCATCATCTTGATATTGTGCAAAGTGAGCACCATCTTCTTCAGGTAGCCGAAATAGCCGAAATCACTGCGGTCGGGAATGGTAGCCACCAGCATATCGTGCTCTTTATCCTCGTAGAAAACGGTGCGCGAGCCGCTGGCGCTCTGCGGCGCCGAGCTATCCGGCACACCGTAGAGGAACACCGCGTCCGGCTTGCGGCGCAGGTCGACGTCGTCGGCCAGCTCGAACAGGTTACACAGGGAAAAGCCCAGCTCGAAGAAGCGCAGGCTGAAGTAGATCATCACCAGCAACGGGCCGACTTTGGCCGGGTAGCACAGCCACTCCTCTTTGCTCAAGTCGAAGCCGTCCAACGGATTCTGATAGACGCGCTCGAACACGCCCGTGCGCTTGTTCATGGGCGGAGAAAAAATGAGGGGCGGGTAGATGAGCACCTGGCGGATGACCGAGACCGGGTTGAGCTTGCGGTAGACCTCCGCCGGGAAGGGAATGTCGCGCGACAGGGCAATGGTGGCGATCTCGGCGCCGGAGCGCACCTGGCGGTAGATGCGCGGGTGGTTGCCGGTGATGTTCTCCTGCACGTCGCGATAAGTGCTGCGCACCACATGCGTCAGCGTCTCCACCGTGTTGTTGAACGTGCGATAGGGGCGCTTGTCGAAGCGGTCGCCCTCCGAATCGCACACCACCAGGCGCTGTAAGTGGCGCCAATAGTTGTAAAGGTATTCGACAAAATCGTTGAATAGAATAGGGTCGCGGAAGAATTGCCCGGAGTCGGGCACCACTCGCGGCACCATTTCGCCAGTAAGCTTGGTCAGGTAATGCAAGGTTTCGATCAATCGTTGGATGTCTTCTTCGCGGATGGGCCGGTGCTCGAAAATATTCAGCAGGCGAGAGTCCTTGCGAGTAAGCTCGGCGATGCAGCGCTTCAGGATGGCGCGGAAAAGATTGCTGCTGAGCAGCTCGTCCGGATTGTCGCAGACACGGTCCTTCAAGCGGATGATGACTTTGCCGTCAAAGAGTTTGTAGTTGCCGATTTCCATGGTCTTGCTCCTGAGAAGTCTTACCGGGCCGGGGTAGAGAGAAAGCCAAAATTGTCTGACATATTCAGTTTAATTTGGGGATTTTACTACACTTTAGCCAAATTGGCTAATCATCCTCTGAAGTTTCTCTTTATTCGAAGGATATAAAAACATCCACCACGGTGGCAAGGAATCCTTCGTTTCCTCTATGGCCCCATGGTGCAAAGGCGGCCCTGGTTCAAGCTGCGAAAGCCCGGTAAATCAAATCAAGCGGTCCCCTTCAGCGGTGACGGAGTCCCCGCGATAATGGCAGCCACGGCTCTGGCGGTTGTGCAACGCCGCCTGGGCGATGATCAACGAGACCTCCACGGCATTGCGCAGCCCGATCAGGCCGTCGCTCACACGGGTGGTGCGGTAGAAGGTCTCGATCTCGTTCCATAGATGGCGCAGCTCGCGGATGGCGCGGGAGAGCCGCTCCGCGTTGCGGGCCAGCCCGACGTAATGCCACATGATATTCTGGATGGTCTGCATGTCGCCCTGGATCAGAGAGGCATCGGCGTCGGCCACCAGCCCACTTTCGTCCCAGGGGGGCACGTCCTCCCGGCCGGGGAGGCGCAAATCGGGCGTATGCTCCAGGCGATTGGCGATGTGCCGGGCGGCCCGGTCGCCCCAGACCAATCCTTCCAGGAGAGAGGTGGACGCCAGACGGTTGGCGCCGTGCAGCCCGGTGCAACTGATCTCGCCCACCGCGTAGAGATTCTCGATGCTGGAGCGCCCCCACTCATCCACCAGCACGCCGCCGCAAAAATAATGCGCGGCGGGCACCACCGGGATGGGATCCCGGGTGATGTCCACGCCGGCCCGCTGGCATTGGGCGTAGATATTCGGGAAGCGCGCGCGGATGGCATCTGCCGGCATGTGGGAAGCAATGTCCAACAGGACGTGCGAATACCCCTGGGTCTCCATCTGGTGATGGATGGCGCGCGCCACGACATCGCGCGGGGCAAGATCTTTCCATTGCGGAGAGTAATCCGCCATGAAGGCGCGCCCATCCGGGGTGAGCAGGATTCCGCCCTCCCCGCGCACGGCTTCGCTAATCAGGAAGCCTTCCGCCCCCGGCACGGCCAGGGTGGTGGGGTGGAATTGGACGTATTCGGCGTTAACGATGCGCGCTCCGGCGCGGTGGGCCATGGCCAGGCCATCGCCGCGCGCCCCCGGCGGGTTGGAGGTGGTGCGATAGATGCGGCCCAGGCCGCCGGTGGCCAAGATTGTGGCGGCGGCAACGTAGCGGTGGACGGCGCGCTCTTTGCGGTCAAAGGCAAAGACCCCATGACAGACGACCGGCTCGTAGGTCGCCAGCGGATCGTGGGAATGGTGCGGGAAGGTGATCAGGTCCACGGCGGTCATGTTGGTCAAGATGGTGATGTTCGGGCAGCGCTGCATGGCGGCCACCAGGCCGGTCATGATGGCCTGGCCGGTGCCATCCCCCACGTGCAAAATGCGCCGGCGGGAATGGGCCGCTTCCCGACCATACTCAGGCTCCCCGTCGGGTTGGCTGTCGAAGTGGATGTCCGCCATCTCGACCAGGATCTCCTGGAGCAGGGAGGGACCCTCTTCCGCCAGGATGCGGGCGGCCTTGGGAGAGCTGGCCCCGGCCCCGGCCGCCAGGATGTCCTGGACGAGGAGATCGGCGTCATCCTCCAGACCACGACCGATGATCCCGCCCTGGGCGTAGCGCGAGTTCGACTCTTGTGGGTCAGAATTGCGCGTGATGACGAGGATCTTGCGCCGCGGGTCGCGGGCCAGCCGAAGGGCAGCGGTGGCACCCGCAATGCCACAGCCGATGATCAAGACGTCTGTTTGAAGCACGGTGAATTTTCCTTATCCGATGGCGATCATGCGCTCCACGGCGCGCGCCGCCCGCAGGCGGACGTCTTCCGGCACGTCGATCTCGATTTGATTGAATCGCAGGGCGTGGAGGGTGTTCTCCATCGTAATCTGGTTCATGTGGGGGCAACGCACGCTGCACAAACGCAGCATGTTTTTCTCCGGATTGGCGGCAGAGGTATTATCCCCCATCGAGCATTCGGTCAGCAGCAGATAACGCGGCGCAGCAGTCTCGGCCACGTAGCGGATCATGGCCGAAGTGCTGCCCGAAAAATCAGACGCCTCGATCACCTGCGGGCTGCATTCCGGGTGAGCCAGGATCTTGACGTCCGGGAACTGCTGGCGGACGGCGCGGATATCTTCGACGGTGAACTTCTCGTGAACTTCGCAGCGCCCACGCCAGCCAACCATCTGGTAGTCGATCTCGTCCTCCGCGCTGGGCGCGCGCAAAGGCGCGCGCAAGCCGAGGGTGGGGAAGACGATGTGCTTGCCCGTCTCGCGCGCCACGTTCCGGGCCAGGTATTCGTCGGGGAGGAAGATGACCGTCTCTGCGCCCAAGGATTCGACCACGGCCACGGCGTTGCCCGAGGTGCAGCATATATCGGACTCGGCTTTCACGTCCGCGTAGGTATTCACGTAGCTCACCACCGGCACGCCGGGGAAGCGCTCCTTGAGCGCACGCACGTCCTGGGCGGTAATGCTGGCGGCCAGCGAGCAGCCCGCTTCGGCGGGCAAGAGCACCGTCTTGGACGGATTCAAGATCTTGGCCGTCTCGGCCATGAAGCGCACCCCACAAAAGACGATCACGTCCTTATCGGTTTGGGCTGCCTTGCGGCTGAGCTCCAACGAGTTGCCCTGGATGTCGGTCACCGAGTGGTACAAAACCGGCTCCATATAATTATGGCCCAGGATGACCGCATTCTTCTCTCGCTTGAGCCGGTTGATTTGGACGGCGATCTCCGCTTTATAGCGCAGCTCCACGTCCGGCACCACGTCCGCCAGCGACGATTTCAAGCTCGCGTACGTTTCAGCAACGGTTAGATCAGCAACTATCATAGGATGCCTTCAATCCACGCACAAAAAACGTGTCTGCCCGGCCCGATTTTGGGCGCGGAGCGACACTGAGAACACGGAATTCTTTGTCACAGGGATAACTGAGTGTGAAACAGCAACTGCGTTGTTTCCTCACGCTGTCTCCCGGCGTCCATTCTTGCTCGTCCGCGTCCTATGCTCTAAGTGAGCTGAGTAGCCACCAAGAAACTGACGTCGAACACGCTCGCCGAGTGCGTCAGGGCCCCGATGGAGATAAAATCCACGCCGGTTTCGGCCACCCGGCGAACGTTGGCGAGGCTGACGTTGCCCGAAGCCTCTAATTTCGCCCGACCGGCGGTCATTTCGACCGCCTGGCGCATGAGCTCAGGCGACATATTGTCCAGCAAAATGCGCCCGACGCCAATGGCGAGCGCCCTTTGGACGTCTTCCAGCGTGCGGGCTTCCACCTCGATCTCGAGGTCCCCGGCTGCCGAGCGAGCCCGGTAAACGGCTTCTTCCAGCGACCCGGCGAAGTCGATATGGTTATCCTTGATCAAAATCATATCATACAAACCGGCCCGGTGATTCTGGCCGCCGCCGCGGCGCACGGCCAGCTTGTCCAGGGCGCGCAGCCCGGGAGCGGTCTTACGGGTATCCAGGATGACGGCCTGGGTTCCGGCCACGGCGTCCACGAACTGGCGGGTCAGGGTGGCGATGCCCGACATGCGCCCGACGAAATTCAAGGCGGTCCTCTCCCCGGTCAGCAAGGCGCGGGCCGGGCCGGACACTGCGGCCAGCGCCTGGCGCAGCTCGACCTGAGCGCCCTCCGGGACACAGGCTTCAAAGCTGACGCGCTCATCGAGCGCACGATAAACGGCGGCGGCCACGTCCAGGCCGGCGACGACGCCGGCTTGCTTGGCAATGATGCGCCCCTGCATGTGGGCTTCCGGCGGCACGATCGAGCGGGTGGTGGCGTCGCCTGCGCCGATATCTTCCTGCAGGGCGGTGTGGATACAGGCCAGGATCTCGGGGGACGAAGAGTTGCTAGAGCGATCAGAAGGTTTCATGGAAATGATTCTAGTCGCTCTCCGGCCAAAAGTGCAAGACTACTGGTGGATAAAGCCTGGTGCCAACCCGGGCAAATTATGCTAAACTATGCTTATGGACCTGTTTGACCTGGTCGCGCGCACCGCTATTCCCATCCCCTGGGCCGAGGGCGACAACATCCCCTGGGACGAGCCGGGCTTCAGCGCGCGGATGCTGGAGGAGCACCTCTCGCAGGCGCACGACAAAGCCAGCCGGCGCTTCGAGATCATCGACCGGCAGATCGAGCGCATCCATCACGAGGTGCTGGGGCAAAGACCCAGCCGGGTGCTGGATCTGGCCTGCGGCCCGGGCTTCTACACCAACCGCCTGGCAAAGCTGGGACACTCCTGTGTGGGCATCGACTACTCGCCGGCGGCGATCGTGTACGCGGCTGAAGAGGCCGAGCTGGAAGACCTGGAATGCTGCTACGTGCTGGACGACATCCGCAAGGCCAAGTACGGCGGCAATTACAACCTGGCGATGCTGCTCTTCGGGGAATTCAACGTGTTTCGACCGGAAGACGCGCGCCTGCTGTTGTGCAAGGCGCACAAGGCCCTGTTGGAAGGCGGCGTGCTGCTGCTGGAGCCGCACACCTTCGCGGCCCTGCGGCGCATCGGCAGCCGCAGCCCGGAGTGGTTCACGAATTCTTCGGGGCTGTTCAGCGAAGAGCCGCACCTGTGCCTGGTGGAGAACTCCTGGGATAGCGCCCAGCACACGGCCACGGTGCGCTATTTCGTGATCGACGCGGCCACCGCCGAGGTGAGCCGCTTCGCGCACACCTTCCAGGCCTACACCGAGGCGGATTACAGGGACGTGTTGGAGGATTGCGGTTTTACAGACGTGATTTTCTACCCCTCACTGGGGGGTGAGGAAGAAGACCCGCCCGGCGATCTCATCGTCGTGCAGTGCCGCAAGGCCCCGGCCGAGGGGGGCAAGGGTTGCCGGGCGACGTTGAGCATCGACGGGGAAGCGTTGATCGATATGTGAGCGGCGGCTTAGAAAGCCGCCCTACGATTTTTTAGAGCGCTTGCGCTTCTTGAAGGCCAGGGGGAGCAGCAGAAAAGTAGCCAGCGGCCACACCCAGGACAGCTCGCCCGGGCCGCCGCGCCCGGTGCGCGCCGTGACGCGGCGAATGTGCAGCAGCTTGTACTCCGCAGTGAGCTTGTCCAGCTCTTCGTCGCTCAGCTCGTGGGCGTTCACCCCGAAGAGGCGCCCGGCAAAGCCGCTGTCGATGATCACCTGGCGCATGATCGTGATGCGCTTGGCCGGGTCAATAACTTCCTCGGCCAGACCGGCCCACCAGCCGTGTGGCAGCCAGACCTCCAGCATGGGGTTGGCTACCAGGTTGCGGTACCAATCCGCGATGGCGCCGAAGCCGGCGGTGACGTAAATCTCCCCATCGATCTCGGAATAGTTCACCGGGGTGTAGCGACGCCGGCCCGTCTTGCGCCCGGTGTGCGCGACCACGCAGTAGCGTCCCAGGACAGGCGGCCACAGATTCAACCAGGGGCCCAGTCCCAGCCGCCACATGAGCAGCATGAAGCGGTTGAGGAGCTTGAATCCCTGGCGCAGCTTTTCTTCTGTCTCCGGATCAAAAGTGGTCATGTCTCCCTCCTTGAGCGGACCCCACCTGCCTCACGCAGAGACGCAAAGCGAAATGTGAATCCCAACCCACACGGCGGCGGGTTTCGAAACCCGCCTACGAACCCCATGGGGAAGCGCGAGAATTTCCCATCGCCCTCATCCATGGCCCTTCCTTCGATGGGGGAAGGGAGCAAGTTTGTAGTATGATAAAAGTATTATACACAACTCTGGAGCCGACCATGCCAGATTGGACCGATAAACTGTTACCCGACCTGCTATCTTACCGCCTGGACGGACTGGAGATGGGAGAGGAGTTCGTCTACCCGCACTATACGGGGCGCTCGCTGCTCAACCTGCCCGCCAGCGTGTGCGGCCTGCTGGGCGCGCCGCCGCTGGGCGCGCGGCCGCTGGACGCCGAGCTGCTCGACCCCTTGCGGGACGGGGTGCGGCAGGTGCTGCTGGTGCTGATCGACGGCCTGGGGCTGGGGCGCTTGCGCCGCTACCTGGACGAGGGCCTGGCGCCGGTGTGGAAGGAGCTGCTGCCCGAGGGCCTGCTGGCCCCGCTGACCAGCATTACGCCCAGCACCACGGCCGCCGCCCTGACCACGCTGTGGAGCGGGCGCAGCCCGGCCGAGCACGGCGTGATCGCCTACGAATTATGGCTGAAGGAGTACGGGGTGACGGCCAACATGATCCTGCACGCCCCCATCAGCTATAACGGCGACGTGGGCGGGTTGAGCCGCGCCGGCTTCGACCCGACCAGCTTCTTGCCGGTGAAAACGCTCGGCCCACACCTGGGCGCCCACGGGGTGCGCTCCTACGCCTTCATGCACCGCGCCATCGCTGCTTCGGGCCTCTCGGCCATGCACCTGGCGGGGGTGAAGACTTACGGCTACCGCTCCCCGGCGGACCTGTGGGTCAGCCTGCGGGACTGGTCGGCGGCCCACGAGGGCGAGCGCGCTTACGCCTACGCTTACTGGTCCGATCTGGACGAGCTGGCGCACCGCTTCGGCCCGGACGACGAGCGCATTGGCGTCGAGTTCGACGCTTTCAGCCACACGTTCGAGAAGACCTTCCTGGCCGCGCGGCGCGGGCGGCCCCAAAAGGACACCCTGCTGATCGTCACCGCCGACCACGGGCTGATCTACACCCCCCACGAGGCGCACAACGACCTGCGCAATCATCCCAGGCTGGTGCAGATGCTGCACATCCTGCCCACCGGCGAGCATCGCCTGCCGATCTTGTACATCCGCCCGGGGTACGAAGAGGCCGTGCGCGAGTACGTCCAGGCGAGCTGGCCGGGGCAGTTCTTCATGCTCACGCCTTCCCAGGCGGTCGAGGCCGGCCTGCTGGGGCCGGGCAGCGTGTACCCGCGCGTGTGGGAGCGCCTGGGCGACCTGATCCTGGCGCCGCGCGGCAACGCTTACTGGTGGTGGGCGGATAAGGAGAATTCCATGCTGGGGCGGCACGGCGGCCTCAGCCCGCAGGAGATGTTGATTCCGTTGTTGGCGGTGAGGGTGTGAAGAAGGATGAAAGCGGAAGGATGAGGGATGAGGAGATCAGGCGATTAGGAATCAGGAAGAACCGCCTGATTACCTGATTACCTCGTGGCCTCATTGCCTGGTCCCCTGATTGCCTTCCCCCTCAAACATCTGGCGACGGCGACGGTTGATGAGGGGGGCCAGCACGCGGCGCAGGGCATAGCGGGCGTAGATCAGCGAGAAGCGCGTACCGCCCTCGCGCCGGTAGACGCGCAGCATCTCCGGCCAGCAGCGCTCGTCGGCAGCCACCGTCTTGGCGCCGGCGTGCAAGCGAAAGCTGGCCCACAGGCGGGGGGTATACACCAGGGGGGCCAGGCGCGCCAGGCGCACCCACAGGTCGTAATCCATGGCGAAATAAAAGGAGGCGTCCAGGGGCCCCACCCTGCGCCAAAGCTCCGCGCGGAAGAAGGCCGCCTGCTGGGGAATGTAGACGCGGCCCTGCAACAGCCGGCGGTAATCCGTCTGGCGGGCGGGGAAACGCCCGATCTCCTGCCCGCTCCCGTCGATGTAGCTGGCGTCCCCATAGACCATGCCGGCCTGGGGATTCTCCTGCAAAAGGGCCACGGCCTGGCTCACCGCGCCGGGGAGGTAAACGTCGTCCGAATTCAGCCAGGCCAGGACGTCGCCCCGGACGCGGGCGAAGCCCTTGTTGATGGCGTCCGTCTGGCCCTTATCCGGCTCGGAGCTCCACCCCGCCAGGCGACCGGCGTAACGCTGGATGATCTCCAGACTGCCGTCGGTGGAGCCGCCGTCGACCACGATGTACTCGATATTGGGGTAGTCCTGGTCGAGCACCGAGCGCAGGGTGGCCTCCAGAAAGGGGGCCTGGTTATAGGAGGGGGTGACGATGGAGACGAGGGGGCGAGAAGGCATCAGGGAGTTGCAGTGGATAAAGGAAGCGGAGTAGATGAAGGGGCGGGAGTGGAGGAAGCAGCCGGGGTAGACGTAGGAACCGGAGTGGCCGAAGGGGTTGCTGTCGACTGGGGAGAGGGATGCTGGAGATCGAAGATGACGTAGCCGTCGCCCTTGTCGAAAATCGGATAGTTTTCGTAGAGCACTTTCTTGATCTGCGGCTGGTTATCCAGCTCGGCCAGCATGGTGACCAGGAAGTACTGCTTGCCCTGCACCTGCTCCTGGAACCATTGCAGGGGGTCGATGGTATAGCCGGCCAGCTCCCGCAGGTTGAAATCGCCGGTGACGGGCCAGTTATCGGGCGTCAGCCAGCCCCAATATTCCAGGCGATAGCCATAATCCTGGCTGAGAGCCACGATCGAAATCACCGTGCAATTCATTCCCCAGGGCGGCCCAATAGGGGGCCTCCTGGAAATAGGTGACGCGCTTCAAGGTATTGCGCACGTCCCAGGCGGTGATGGTGACGCCAAACAGCACCGCGCCGGTAATGGCCACGTAAGCCCAGGTGCCCGGCTTCACCTCGGAGATGCGCTGGAAGACCACGTCGGTCAGGGCCGCCAGGCCGAGGGCCACGATGGGGATGAGCGGCTCCTGGTAGTAATCGTGGGAGCCGGTGTAATACGAGAACAGCACCCCGTAGACGAAATAGCCGCCCCACAGGCCCAGCATAATAGAGCGCTTGGCCTTGGTGGAGAACAGGAAAGTGCCCACCAGAGCCGCCAGGAACATCTCTGTGCCGACTGCGCCGCGGATCTCTCCGTTCCAGCGCAGGTAGAAGAGCGGGTCGATCCACATCTGCGGGAAGAAACGCAGGCTGAACTGGGATTGCAACAGCTTGATGACGTACACGCCGTAATAGGTATAGAGGGCGTAAGGCACGACGGCCAGCAGGGCCAGCACCCACACCTTGGGGTTGAGGACAGCCTTCTTCAGGCCCACGCCCCCCAGCATCAGGCCGATGAGGGCCCCGCCGATGAAGAAAACGGCGGTGGACTTGACGTAGATGGTCAGGCCGGAGAGCAGGCCGGCGATGATAGTCCACTTCCAGCCGGGCGTGCGGTACCAGTGGTACACGGCCCACAAAGCGAAGATCAGCGTACACACCATCAGCGGGTCCGGCTGGAAGGCGCGGCTGGCGATGGCCCCAAAGGGCACGATCAGGTAAAAGATCAGCGCGATCATCCCGCCGGCGCGGCTGGTCATGTCCCGCGCCAGCCAATAGAGGGCCAGCCCTCCCAGCACCCAGAAGAAGATGGCGTACACCCGGGGAATCCACAAGTGCTCCCCCAGGAGGTCGTAGGTGTAAGCCGCCAGGTGCTCCATGATTTGCGGCTCGATCAAGCCCTCGCCCTTCCACTGCTGAACGGCCAGGTCGCGCTGCCAGGCGGGCGCGGAGGTCAGATTCTGATAGTAGATGCCGCGGGCAATGAGCATGGAATGCAACTGGCGGGTGGGGTTGAAATCCAGAGGCAGGTCGTTCAAATCGTAGAAACGGATGGCCAATCCCAGGACGAAGACCAGCGCGAGCGCCAGCACCCACAGAACGTTCAGGGCTTTGCGGGATGAAGCTTTGGGTGGTAAGGGTTCACTTAATTGGGTCATTCTTCAAACCTTCCATTGAGACTCTTGGCAAAACGGCGCAGCCGCAGGTAGAGCCTTTTCAGCCAGCCGATTCTCAAGGGGCTGAATAAAGCGTAGAGGATGCGATGCCCCTCCGCCAGGGCGGTGGGCGGATGCTGCACGAAACTCTTGGCGTAAGCGCGCAGCGACGCGCCGGGCCGGCCGCCGTCCAGCAGGTAGCGGGCGTCGAAGCGGTAGGCCCCGGCCCAAATGCGCCGCGAATCCAGCTCCAGACGGGGGGCGAGGGCGGGCTGGGTGGCCATCCAGGCCACGATGCGATAAGCTTCCTGCCCGAAAGCGGCGGCCTGGGCCACGTTCTTGGCGGCGGGGTGGAAGCGCGCCCTGGCCCAATAGGCGCTCACGTGGCGCAGGCGGCCCTCCTGGGCCAGGCGCAGCCACAGGTGATGATCGAGCATGTAATGATAGCGCAAGTCCAGGCCGCCGGCGCGCTGCAACGCATCGCGGCGCATGAACACCGCCGGCTGGCCCAGGATGTCGAAGCGCATCAAATCGTCCAGGCCCCAGTCGCCGTAGCGGATGGTGTTGGTAACCTGGCCGGCGGCGTCCACGGCCAGCATGTCGCCGTAGACCAGGGCGGCTTCAGGGTGGCCCTGCAAGGCGGCCACCGCCGCCTGGATGGCGCCGGGCAGGTAAGCGTCGTCCGAGTTCAGCCAGGCCACGTACTTCCCCGTGGCGCGGGCAAAGCCCTTGTTGATGGCGTCCGCCTGGCCGCGGTCGGCTTCTGAGACCCACCAGGCCAGGCGGTCGGCGTATCTCTTGATGATCTCGAGGCTGCCATCCGTCGACCCGCCGTCCACCACCAGGTATTCCAGGTCGGGGTAGCCCTGGTCGAGCACCGAGCAGAGGGTCTCTTCCAGGTAAGCGGCCTGATTGTAGGAAGGCGTGACGATGGATACGCGAGCTGAGGAGGGCATGCTTCAGGAGAAGAGACTTTCGTAATCCACTTTGGGGAAGACCTGCAGCTTGCCGCCCAGGGTAGCGTCGACGACCTCGCGCCCGGCCCGGCGATACCCCTCCAGCGCCAGGCGGTAAGCGCGCTCAGAGGTGTCCAGGTCGGGGAGCTGCCAGCGGAAGCCCTTGCCGAAATAGCCGGGGTTGAAGTGGTTGGGGTCGTCTCCCTGGGAAACGACGGTGGCGTTGGCGGGGCCCTGGGTGGTGAAATTGTGATCCACGCCGATCAGGATGGCCTTTTGAAAGCCCATGTGGAAGGCGAGCTGCAAGGCCACGTAAGTCACCGTGGCGCCCTCCCACACCCGGCCGGCCACGTCGCCGGCGAATTTGGGGCCGGTATAAGAGGTGTAGAGGAACTGCATGTCGTCGGTGGGCTGGATCCTGGCGTGCGAGCGCCAGGCGAGGAATTTGGGCATGGGCAAGGCGCGGATGTCCTGGGCGCACTGCTCGATGACCAGGTCGTTCATGGAGAGGTACCAGGTGGTGGGGAAGCCCCATTCGGGGAAAGCCAGGTAGATGCGGTTGACGCCGAAGGTGGACTCGCCCTTCAGATGGCTGAGGTCCAAATTACGCAGGCTGGGGCCGTTGCCGATGATGAAACAGCGCTCGCCGCGATGGGTGTCGCGCATGGCCTTCAAGCGCTGAACGCTGGCGCGGCGCAGGGGGTGGAAAGCCGCCGCGGGCCACTCCGGCAGGCGGCGGGCGGCGTCGTAGGTCTCCCGGGCCAGATTCAAGAAGGGGCTGGGCAGGGCGGTTTTGAGGCGCGCGCGCAACGTGCTCATTCGGTGCTCAACCTGGCCGTGGCGCCCCCGTCCACCACCAGGGCTTGCCCGGTCATGAAGGAGGAGCCCGCCTCGTCCGCCAGGAAGTAGATGGCGTGGGCGATCTCCTCGGGCCGACCGACGCGCCCGTTGACGGTCTTGCGCGCCAGGTTCTCCAGGCGCTCGTGCATGTCCGCGCCGCCCAGGTGGCCGCGGTCCAGGCCGGCGCGCAGCATGGGAGTATCCACTGCGCCGGGCAGGATGGCGTTGACGCGGATGTTATCCCCGGCAAACTCGATGGCCATGGCGCGCGTGAGGGCCAGCAAACCGCCCTTGCTGGCAGCGTAGGCGGCGATGTTGGCCGAGGTGGCGATGGCGTGCACCGAAGAGACGTTGACGATAGCGCCGCCCCCGGCGGCTTTGAGCAAGGGGTGGGCCAGCTTGGCGCCCAGGAAGACCGAGCGCAGGTTGGAGGCCATGACCGCGTCCCATTCCTCGACGCTGGTCTCCAGGATGGGCTTGGTCACCTGGTAAGCGGCGTTGTTCACCACGGCGTTCAGGCGCCCGCCGAAAGCCTGGGCCTGCTCGTAGATCAGGCTGAGGTTCGCCGGGTTGGAGATGTCGGCGCGGATGAACAACCCCGGCTGAGGAAAGCCCTCGCCGAACTCGGCGCGGTCCACGCCGATGACGCGCCAGCCGGCCTGGGAGAAGACGCGCACGGTGGCGCGCCCCACCCCACCGGCGGCGCCGGTGATCAACAGGATACGAGCTGGCTCCGGCATGTTGGATGCACCTCCTGAATGAGAAAGATCAACCATAAAGCTCACCAAGCACACAAAGTTTTATTTGTAGACAACCTTCGCAAGGTCTACTCACCAGACACTTTTTAAAAAGGGACGCGGATAAAACGCAGATGAACGCAGATGAGCGCAGATTTTTTATTGTTCCAATAATGGATGGCTTTTCTGCCATTTTGTTCTTTTCCGCGTTTTATTGCTCGTCCGCGTCCCATTCCTTAAAACTTGTCAGGTAACTGGAGCAAAGCTTAAGATTCAAATCAATTCCCTGTACAGAGGGCCGTACGCATGTAATCGGCGGCGGCCTGAGAGGCGCTGCCGGCCGCCAGATCGAAGTTCTGGCAGTAGCCCAACTGGACGGGCACGTCCTGGCGAATGGCGTCCGCCACCCGGTTGGCCTTTTCGGTCTGGCCGGTGTTGGCGTAGCCCTGGAAGACAGGCAGCCACTCGGAAGTGTCGGCGGGCTGATAGCCCTGGCTGGCGGCCTGGTCGGCCAGGCTGGCCGCCTCGGTCCAATTGCCCTGCTGGCGGGCCAGCTCCATCTTCTGGTAATAATAACACCAGGTGTGGGGCGGCTCCTGGCCGAAGACCAGGGCGGGCGGCGTCTTGAGGGGCGCGTTTGCCTCGATCAGGTCCGCGCGCGAATAGGGGGCCACCAGACTGACCAGGGGATCGTCGCTGGCGGACACTTCCGGCGCCTTGCCGTCGATCACGTGCAGGCAGGTGGCGGAGGAAGGCATGCTCAAGATCAGGGCGTTCTGGAAATTCCGGTCGAAGTTGATGTTGCGGAAGGAGCGGTGGTTGCTCTCGCCGTAGATCACCTGTTTGGCCGTGTCGCTGTTCAACACCTCAGACACCACCCACAGCGTGCCGGGATCGGGGGCATAGATCATATTGGCCGGGGCCCAGATCTCGAAGTCCTCTCCCAGGCGGTAGCCCTGCGGCAGCAGCGCCATGAGCACGGTGCCCTGCTGCATCTGCGGCACGCGCCAGGACATCTGCCACCACAACTGGCGCTGGTAATTCCAGAAAGTGCGGTAAGAGGCGGCGTTGAACACCTGGGTCACGATGGCGATACCGATCAAGAAGAGCAGCGTCCAGGTGCGCCAACGCGAGCGCATGGTGTAAAGGATGAAGCCGACCACCAGCATGGCCATGCTGAGGGTGGCCTGCAGGGTGTAGCGGTCGAAGCCAGAGCGAAAGTCCACGTTGCGCCCGCTGAGGATGACGGGGAAGAGCAAAGCCGCCACCCCGATAGCGCCCATGCCCATGGCAGAGCGCAGCCAGCTCCGGTCGCCGCTTTCATCTTCTTCCCCGGCGAGGCCCTGGCGGCGCAGCCAGCGCACGTAAAACAGCACCAACCCCACCCCGGCCAGGGCCAGCAGCACGGCCAGGATCAGGTCGCTATTGCTGGTGATGATGAGCAAGTTCTCGAAAGGCAGGAACCAGGCGACGAAGATAGTCTCCACGAAATCCTTGCCCTCTTCGAGCACCAGGCGCAGCAACATGCCGCCTGGGTCCTGGCGGTACTGGCCGACCAGGGCGCCCACGTCCATGGCCGGGCGGGCGCTGTGGAAGATGAAGCCGCGGAAGACCAGCAGGAGGAGGATGGCCGGAATGTAGGGCCACCAGCGTTTGGCCACCGCGATGAGCTTTTCCTTGAGCCTGGCGCCGGCTTCCTTGGGCAAGAGGTACCCAATCAACAACAGGCGCACGCCCTCCAGCCCGATCATGTATTCATAGATGGCGAAATAACCCAGCTCGAAGAGGGCCGCCAGGGCCGTCAGCCAGAAGACGGCGCGCGGGCTTTGCGATTTGAGAGCGCGCACGGTGAAGGCCAGCGAAAGGATGCCCATCGAGAAGCCCAGGAACTGGTTCTGGAAGGTATTGGCGCTGGGCTCCTGCAAAAAGCCGGGGTAGACGATGAAGATCAGCACCATCAAGGTGGTGGCCAGACGTTGTTTCGGCCACAACATGCGCAGCAGCCAGAAGAAGGCGAAGGCCCCCACCATCCTCACCGCGAAGGCGTACAGGTGCCAGAGGATGGGCTGGTCGCCCAACACCAGGTGGGTCAGCCAGTAGAACACGCCCATGAAGGGGCGATCGATGGCGAACATCTTCACCAGCCAGGTATTGCTCATCTCCCCGGCGATGGGGTGCCAGTCGTCGTGGTAGAAGCCCAACTGAGCGGCCAGGGGTAGATAGGTGATGGCCGCCACCAGGAGGATCAGCGCGGCGGAAAGGAAAGTCTCGTTCGACTTGAGGCGTTTAAAGGTGAGGGACATGGTTGCGATTGCCCTGGCCGGGCAGAACTCCTTCAGGCGCGGCTCACCTGAGCGCCGGCCTTGAGCTGATCCAGGTCGCCGGTGGGAAGGCCCAGGCCGTCCAGCAAATTACGCAGGGTGTTCCAGTGCACACGCTCCCAGGCAGCCGGGCTGGAGTTGGAATTGTGGGGGGCCAGCATGACCTGCTCCATGCGCAGCAGGGGGCTGTCGGGAGGCAGCGGCTCGACCTCGAACACGTCCAGGGCGGCGCCGGCCAGCGCCCCGGATTGCAAGGCTTCTACCAGGGCGGCCTCATCCACGATGGGGCCGCGGGCGGTATTGATCAGCACCGCGCCGGGCTTGATCCAGGCCAGGCTACGCGCATCGATCAGATGGCGGCTGGTGGGGTTCAGGTCGCAGTTCAGGCTGACGAAATCCGCGCGCGCGAGCAGGTCGCGCAGGCCGGTCATCTCCACCCCATTCTCGACCAGGAAATCGGGGGCGATCTCGAGGATGTCGTTGCCCAGCAAGCGCATGCCAAAGGCGCGCGCGCGGCGCAGGACGGCCTTGCCGACGTTGCCAACGCCCACCACGCCCAGGGTGCACTCGCTCAAGGAGCGGCCGGGGAGCTTGTCCCAGTCGCCGGCTTTGATCGAGCGATCCATCCAGGGCTGGCGGCGGGCAAAAGCCAGGACGTAGCCCAGCACGGTATCGGCCACGGGAAGGGTGAAAGCATTGGGCGTGTTGCGCACCTGGATACCCAGGCGAGCGGCAGTCAGACGGTCGATCGAATCGATGCCCGTGCCCCATTTGGAGATCACCTTCAGGCGCGGAGCGCAGGCTTCCAGCACGCGCGGGGTGTAACGGTCGTCGCCGCAGATCGTGGCGTCGAATTGCCCGGCGTAAGCCAACAGCTCACCCTCCGAGAGGCGCTCGTGAACTTCCGGGAGGATCAGCGCGAGGCCGTAATGCTCGAAAACGGGCCGGAAGCGGTCGATAAAGGGCAGCATGTAAGGGGCGGTCAAGAGCACGGTGGTCATGCTATGTGCTCCCGTTCAGGGGGTCCCGAAGGCAGGTCTTAGATTTGGATTCATGCGAGGGTCGGGTCTTCACAAAGAGTTTGGATTTCGATTGTGTTCGTCTGCAAGCAACGACGCTGTATTATAACATGCCCAGAAGGACGCAGAACTTTTCTCACGCAAAGGCGCAGAGGCGCAAAGAAAACCTCAATCAACCTCTGTGGACTCTGAAACCTTGCGAAGGTGAGATGGGAAGGCTGTTCTGAATTCTGAAAATCCCACCACGGAGGCACAGAGGTCACGGAGAAAACCTCCATTAATCTCTGTGGACTCTGTGCCTCCGTGGTGAAATTCCGGGGCAATCCCTGGAGAAAGATAATCTCCTGCCAAATTCAAAATTCAGACTTTAGTTGTCAATTTTGTGAGAACGAGTTATACTAACGACATTGTAAGCCTTCCACGCAGGATTCATCCTGTATAATAGCCAGAAGGCCTGGGGGCCTTAGAAAGCAATTCCGGAGTAAAGTCTCATTATGGAAACTCTTCGTTCTTGGCGGTTTTGGCTCGGTATCACCCTGAGCCTGGTGTGCTTGTGGCTGGCCTTACGCGCCGTGCCCTTTGGCGATTTCATGAGCGTATTGCAGAAGGCCAATTATCTGTGGCTGGTGCCGGCGGTACTGATCCAATTCCTGGCCGTGTGGGGGCGGGCCGTGCGCTGGTCGGCGCTGTTGGACAAGAAGGGCATCGTGAAGACGGCCTTTTGGGCGCAGAGCATCGGCTTCCTGTTCACCAACGTGTTCCCCCTGCGCATGGGCGAGGTGGCGCGCGTGGTGGTCATGTCCGAGCGCACCGGCATCCCGGTGTTCCAGGTGGCGGCCACCGCCATCGTGGAGCGCGTGCTGGACGTGACCGTGGTGGTCATCGGCCTGATTCTGGTGCTGCCGTGGATGCACGTCCCGGAGCTGGTGGTGCGCGCCGGAACGACCTTCGGCGTGCTGGTGCTGATCGCGCTGGTGATCTTGTGGCTGGTGGTCAAGTTCCGCCAGTTTAGCGACCGCCTGCTCAGGAGCATCTTGAGCCACATCAAATTCCTGCCCACCGAGACGCTGCTGGCGCGCTGGACCGAGCTGGTGGATGGGCTGGCGCCGCTCACTCACCTGAGGACAGGGGGCGGGGCGGTCTTGTGGACGGTCATCTCGTGGATCTTTTCGATGGGCATTTACCTGTGCGTGATGCAGGCTTACCAGCCCAATGCCACCCTGATCGAGGCGATCTTCATGGTGGTGGCGCTGGCCCTGGCCATCACGGTGCCCTCCAGCCCCGGCTTCATCGGGGTGTTCCAGTACGTGGGGCAACAGGCGCTGGTGCTGCCCTTCGGGGGCAAGTACGATACCAGCACGGCCCTGGCCATCACCATGGGCGCTTACATCATCTATTACCTGATCACCACCGGACTGGGCGTGATCGGCCTGTGGCAGGTGGGGCAGTCGTTTGCCAACCTGGGCCGGATGATTACCTCCCGGCAGAAAGAACAGAAGGCCTAAATTAGAGACCCTAAAGGTTTTTCAAACCTTTAGGGTCTCTGTTGCCGTTGGATCAGGAATTCGGCCAGGCTGAAGTCCAGCTCTTCGTCGATGTCGAGGGCCTCGCGCGCTTCGATCTCGAACATCAAGGGGCGCTGGCCCAGGCGGTTGCGGCGCGTCTCCAAAGTTCCCCGCTCGAACATATAGATGCAGGAATTCTCCTCGTAGACCGGCGGCAGGTCCTGGGTCTGGAGCAGGATGGCCGGGTTGTGGTTGATAGGGCGCGCCAGGCCGTCCCACAAGCGCGTCTGCCAGCGGGTGACGGAGAAGAGCGAATCGTAGGCCGGGTAGCTGGCGGTAAACTCCTGGACGGCGCGCGAGACGGTCTCGGCGCGCAGGAGGGGGTTGGTGCTGTGGGTCTGGAGGTAGAAATCTGCCGGAAAGCAGGCCGTGTCGTACAGCAGGATCTCGTTCATGGGGACGCCGTCCGCGCGCAGGTGCTGGGGACGCTCCAGGAGGCTCACCTGGGGGAAATGCTGCTCTACCCCGGCCATGACCTCGGGGCTGTCGGTGTCTACCACCACGCGGGTGATCTCCGCGCAGGCGAGCAGCGTCTCCAGGATGTAGTGGAAGAGGGGCTTGCCGGCCAGGGGGCGATAGTTCTTGCCGGGCACGCGCTGGGAATGGTGGCGCATGGGGACCAGGGCTACGATTGTGCTCATAGGCGTTTCCTCATTCATCTCACGCATTCATCTTTCCTTATTCCGAAATTCCCCACCCCTCCTTACGAAGGGGGGCGAAGAGGGGATCGAGGGGCGGTGGGCTGGGGAGAGCGGCTGAGGCTGACCAGCTCCTTGCTCTCCAGCAGGGAGACGACCTCCCACACGGCCTGGAAGGGAATCTCCAATTCGGCGGCGATGTCCGCCAGGGTATGCTCGCCGTCGCAGCGCTCCATGATCTCGAACAGGCGGCGGTGGCCTTCCGGGTTAACGCGGTAATCGACCCAGATGCCGTAACCGGAGCAGAAGATCTCGCCTTTGAAGTGGTTGACGACGTACTGGTTGCGTTCCCAGGCCTGGATGAGGCCCAGCAGCACCTGGAGCGAGGCGTCCAGGCGCTCCGCGCTGACGATGTCGGGCGTGTCCAGGCTGGAGTGGTACTCGCGGTAAGGGCGGGTGGGCGAGCCGGCCGGCTCCACGCGCGAAAGGGAGAGCATGGGCACGCGCACGCCGGGGGCGTTGAACTGGCGCTCGTCGTTGTTGATCACCGAGCGATAAGGGCCCAGGCTGCCCTGCGGGTCCAGGCCGCGCAAGGCGGCGTTCAGGCAACGATCGGCCTGGCTGTGCGGCTGGAAGGAGCCTTGCAGCGAGTGGGGCGAGTTGTTGCCCAACATCTCCAGGAACAGGCCGTTGACCATATCCGGAATCAGCTCTTCGTGGTGGCTGAGGTAGGCCACCGAGCCGATGGTCTCGGGCAGGATGAGCAGGCGGTAGGTGTAATAGGGCCTGGGTCCCGCCAGGAGCCGCCGGAACGCTTCCAGACCGACCACCACGCCGGTCAGGTCGTCGTTGACCATGGCGGGATGGCACAGGTGGGCCACCAGCACGAAGGTCTCCCGGCTCTCACCGGGGACGACCGCCTCGGCCACCTTCAGGGCGCCCGGCTCGAAGGTGGTGTCGATCAGCACGCGGTAGGAGTCCTCCGTCAGCGCATCGCGCAGAGTTCTGCGGGGCGCACAGGCCCCAGTCACGCTCGTAATACTTGAAGACGAAGGGGATGGCTTCCGGCAGGCGCGGGTGCACGTGCAGGTGGCGGAGCAGCTCGTCGCGCGAGACGACCCCGTCGTAGGGTAGGGAATAGGAGACCACGTGCAAGGGATGGTCGGCGTAATCCAGCAGGCGGCGGCCGTCCAGGGTCTCCAGGTAGGCCTGGCGGCAGGTCCACTTCTCGGGCACGCGCCAGGTCCAGCACGGCTCGCCGGTGGGGTACTCGTGGATGGTCATGGGCAGCTCATCCCCCAGGCGAGACAGCGCCCGGTCGAAGTCGTCCGAGAGGATGTCGCGCTTGAGGAACCACAATTCGTGGATCAGGTCCAACATGGAAGTCATAAGGGAACCTTGTAAGAATTAATTTAAAGGACGCAGATGGAAGCAGATTAACGCGGATTTTTACTTTTCTGTCCAGATCATGAGTGGTTTCCCGCTCCTTTCCCTTTCCGCGTTTTCCGTGCTCGTCCGCGTCCCCTTCTTCAGGATTCAAACAGCTTTAGGGGCGCGGTTGCCCACCAGCGCCCAGGGGTCCGCGCGCAACAGGGCGGTGGTGGCTGCCACGAAATCGGCCAGGCCGCAGGCGCCCACGCGGCCGTAGTTGAGCGGCTGCGAGCGCCAGGCGCCGCGCGCCTCCAGGGCGGCCTGGATGGGCTGCAAAGCGAGCTGCGGGTCCAGCGCCAGGTCGCGCACGAACATGCGGTAAGTGCGCGTCTCCCAACGGTCGCCGACGCGGCAAGGGCCGCTGAATTCCTTCCAATAGCGATAGGGCACGGCGGCGCGCTGCTCGCAGTAATGCACCATGGAAGCGGACTGCATCGAGGCGCCCAGCAGCATCAGCTTGAAATCCAGCTCCAACATGCGCTCGAAAGGGGAGCCGGGGTCGAAGGCGCACAGGGTGTCGCGCGCGCACAGGTCGGGCGCGAATTTTCCCAGGGCGGCCACGGATTGCAGCGGATGGGGCGAGCGGCAGGCGCCGGGGCTGTGGCGCACGTACTCGGCGAAGACGCCCATGCCGTCCGAGGGCGTCTCCTGCGGGTCGAAACGCTCGCCGCGGGCAAAGCCGAAGTTGAAAGCGGGCACTACCAACGTGCCCTGGGGGCCGAGCACCTCCTGAAAGGCAGCCAGGTAGGCTTCCACCCCGCCCGCCGGGCGACCCAGGAAGTGCAGCGCGGAATGCACCAGCACGCCGTCGCCGGCTTCCAGGCCGACCGCGCGCAGCGCCCCGGCGATTTGGGCCTGAGTAACCTCAAGCACGACGCGCCTCATCCGCGTTCAACACCCGGCGCACCTGCACCAGCTCCTCGGAAAAGCCCTGCGCCTTCCAGAAGGCCAGGCCGCCGGCGTTGGCGGACATGATCTGCACTTCCACGGAATGCACTGCCAGTTGCTCGAACTGTTCCAGCGCCAGGGCCGCCAGCCTGGCGCCCACGCCCTGGCCGCGCAGGGAATCGCTCACGTACAGGTCGCTGATCTCGCCCACCATGACGCCGCCCAGGTAAGCGGGCACGCGCTTGAGCCGCGCCAACAGGAAGCCGGCGATCTGGCCGCCGGATTCGGCCACCCACAGGAAGCTGAAGCGCCCCAGGGTGCGCTCGAAGGAGGCCAGCCAGGCCTGCGCCGCGCCCTCACTCTCCGGAAAGCCCAGCCCCACGCCGCGATGGAAGGCGTTCAGCGCCTCCCACAGACGGGCCGCGCCGGGCAGGTCCGCGGGAGTGGCCGGACGCAGGCTGACCTGGCTCAAGCCAGCCCCTTACGGACGGCCGCCGGCCAGTTGGCCGCATCCAGGCCGTACTGGGAGAGGAAGGCGAAAGCGATGCGCTCCAGCCCGAAGGCCACGCAGCCGGTGTGCGCGGGCGAGCCGTCCGGCAGGGTGATGTTCAGGTGGCGACCGAAGAAGTCCTGGTGGTAATTGTAGGAGCCGACGGCCAGCGTCCCGGAGCGGAAGGGCAGGCTGGCGCGGATCTCGAACTTAAGCTGGAAGGCGGTCTGGAAGGTGACCTGCTTGCGGAACTCGCCGATGAAGAAGGGATCGCTGGCGCTCTCCACGCGGTAGGCCAGGCCCACCTCCTCCAGGACCTTCATCATGCGCTGGCGGGCGATCTCGCGGTTCTCCAGCACGAACTGCTGCGAGCCGACGAAGATGACCTCACGCATGGTGAAATTCCACAGGCGCTCCAGCGAGACCAGGTTGCTGGATTCGTAGCGGAAGCAGTTGCCCACCGCCGTGGCCACCACCTGGCCGTCCGGCAGGGGCTTATCGGCCAGAGCGTAATACAGGTGGTAGCACACCGCCGGCGAGAGCAGCGCCTGGATGGGAGCGAAGGACTCGGGCGGGGTGCTCAGGCCGTGCTCGTCGCAGTGGGCGTGCTCGGCGAACTCGTCGATCACGTCCAGGTCGCTGCGCAGGTGGGTGGCGAAGGACAGGGATTGGGGGAAGGAGTGGAAGTAATTGACCCGGTCGAGGAAGCGGGCCGAGATGAGGGTGGGAAAGCGGTAGGGGCGCGCCTGAAAAGAAGCGGCCAGCTCCAGGAAGCGGCTCTCGAAGTAGGCGATCAGGTCGGAGAGCAGCGGGCCCAGGATGAACATGCCGTCGCCTTCCTGCACCACCTGGCCCTGGGCCAACAGCTCGGCCAGTGGGTCGCGGCTATAAGGCACCGGGCGCTCCAGGTGGTCTTCCAGCACCTGGACTTTCAGGGGACGCGCGCCCTTGACCATCAGCTCCACCACCCGCTGCAGTTTGTCCTCCAGGTTCGCGGGGGATCCCGGCGCAGCACCAGGCGAATACGGTCGCCGGTGGGGACGATATGCGCGCTGGCGATACTCTCATCCACGTAGGCCAGCTTGGACTGCACCTCCCCGATCATAAAGTCGGGGATCGTCAACGCAGGAACGATCTCGATCGATTGCTCAGACATGGTTAGGATCCTCGATATACGCGCAAATCGCCGGCAGGCTGACCAGCTCGGCGATGGTATCGGCGTTGATCTCGACCCCAAACTCGGTCTCCAACGCCATCATCACGTCCATGTGGCCCAGCGAATCCCATTGAGGCAGGTCGCCGTAGGCCAGCTCATCGCCGATCAGCTCCGGGGAGACGGCAAACACCTCGGCCATCAGGCGCTTGACTCTGGCTTGCACATCCGTTTGGCTGTTCTCCATCATCATCTGCGCACTCACTTTTTGGTGTCATTATACCAAATCGGCTCGACGTCGCGGCCATCCTTGGGGGCCTGGGGGCGCGGCGGGTTGGGGTAATAGAATGCCTGCTTCAACTGCCAGGTCATGGGGCCCGAACGGCGATAACCCTGGTAAGTGCCCCAAAATTGCATCCAGCGGAACCAGAGCACGTCGCGCCAATGGGCGGCCAATTCGCCCTGGCGGGCCGCCGCGCGCAGGTCACTGAAGGCGTTGGTGCTGAACAGGCGCACAAAATCGGTCAGGCGGAAGTGCTCCTGGGGGTAGATCTGCTTGAAGGCCATACCCTCGCGGCGGTAGCGGTTGTAGACCCCGCGGGGGGTCTCGTGGTGCACGTGCACCACTTCCGCCTCGGCCACGTAGGCGATGGCGTGGCCCTGCTCGAAGGCCCAGCGCGCCCAGGCCAGGTCCTCCAGGCCGGGCAGGGTCTCGTCGTAAGCGTGCTGCCGCCACAAAGCGCGGCGGATGGCGGCGTTGGCGTTATTGCAGAAGGGATGCGCTTGCCTGGACTGGGATTGCTGCGGGTACCAGCTCGCGAAGATCTGGTGCTCGGAGAAGCGCAACTCGGCGTGGCCGCGCTGCTTGCCGTAGGCCAGGGCCACCGCCGGGTCGGCGAAAGGCTCCAACAGGCGCTCCAGCCAATCCGGGTAGACCGGGTAGACGTGCGCGCTGGCGAAGACCAGCAGCTCCCCCTGGGCGGCGGCGATACCGCGATTCAGGGAGCGCCCGAAGGTGAACTCCTGGGGCTGGACGTGCACCACTTTGACCGGGTAGCGCGCGGCCACCCCCAGGGTGCCATCCGTGGAGCCGGAATCGACCAGGAGGATCTCCACGTCCCGCAGGGTCTGCTGGGTGATGCCGGTCAGCAGGCGCCCGAGGTGCTCCTCCTCATTGTAGGCGCGGATGATGATCGAGCAGACAGGGTTCATGGCGCTTCTTCCGCCGGGTCCTCCATCAGGAAGGGCCGGCCCTCCAGGATGCCTTCCACGACTACGCGCAAGGCCGCCGAGTGGCCGGATTGCAGCCTTTCCAGGGCGTCGGGCTTGAGCCGCACGAAGCCGCGCCACACGCCGTCCTCTTCGAGCAGGTCGGCGAAGGGCAGCGAGGCGCGGTACAGCGAGGCGTACATGAAGCGCCGCGCGTTGCGGCGGAACTCGGCATCGGGAGCCACCTTCTCCCCCGGCGCCGACAGGAACGCCTCGGCCTGCCGGCGGTACTCCGCGAGGGTGGCAGGCAGGTACACGCTGGGGATGCGCGCGTAACGCACCTTGCCGCCGCACAAGACCGCCGCGCCCAGCAGGGAAGCCTCCAGACCCACGGTGGAGTTGTACACCAGGACGAATTTGGCGCGCTGGATCATCTCGTAAGAGCTGACGTGCTCGCCGGAATCGACGAAGAGCACGTTGGGCAGCTCGCGGAGGCGGCGCTGCTCGGCCCAGTCGTGCACACTCTCGCGGCTTTGCTTGCCGGGGCGGCTCTCGTCGGGGTGGGCGCGGATCACGAAGAAAGTATCCGGGTGGGCGCGGGCCATCTCCAGCACCTCGTCCAGCCAGGCGAACATGTGGGGGAAGATGCCGTTGGCGTGACCCTGGCTGGTGTCGAAGATCACGTTGGTGAAGACCGGCACCATCTGGCGGAAGCCGGCGAGCTTATCCAGGAAGGCCTGATCCAGGCCCTTCATCTCCGGCCAGAAGCGGATGCCGGCCATGGAGAAGTTGCCCTGGAAACGCTGCTGCAAATAGGCGTCCAGGCGGGCGTTCTGTTTTTCGTCCAGCTCGAAATCGGGGGGCACGTCGATGGGATAGGCGGTGGCCTCGCCGGTAGTGAAGAAGCCCGAGAAGGGCAGGAAAGCCGTCTCGTGGGAAACGACCGGCAGGCCGCGGCGCTGGGCCAGGAAGCGCACCACGGCCTCCGGGTAGAACTGGCCGTTGAAGATCACCACCGCGCGCGGGTCGCGCTGGTCCATCAGGATGGTGAACTCTTCGGCCACGTTCCAGGCCGACAGCAGGTAGTGGCGCAAGAGGGCCCGGGTGGCCTCGTCGTCCAGCAGGTGGTGGCGGCGCAAGGCCCAGCGCAGGGAGGGCAGCACCAGCGCCCCCAGGGGCAGGCCACGGTGCTCGAAAACGAGCATCTGGTCGAGCGACAGGTCGCGCAGCGCCCCGGCCAGCTCGAGGTTGCGGCGGTAGCCGAACCAGTGGGCTTCCGCGCCGGCGTACAGGGCGCGCGACTGCGCCAGGCAAGCGCCACAAGGCGGGGCGGCCTTGTAATTCTCGCGCTTGGTGCCCAGCACGCAGCGGCTCATGCCGGCCTTGCAGACGAAATGCACCACCGGCACGCCACGCAGGCGCAAGGCCCAGGCGGTCAGCAGCGAAAAAGAGGCGTTCAGGCTGATGCCTTCCAGGCGCGCGCTGGCGTTGAACACCACCACCGGGCGCCCGTCCGGCTGGGGGGCGGCCAGGGCCGCCAGGCGCATGGCCTGCTGCCGGACGAAAAGACGGTTCTTCAGCAAGAGCCAGTTGCGACGCACGCGCTGGCGATTGGCATCCATAAGGTCGGGGAAATTCACTATACCAGATTCCTTCTTGATTTATGCTTCGTTCGGGTAGGGAATTTCAACCACCAAGGGCACAAAGTACACCAAGCTGACACAAAATTTTACAAGAATCAAAGAAAACTTCGTGTCCTTTGTGTCCTTGGTGGTTGATCTTTTACCCTTCCCGATCCCA
The DNA here is from genome assembly GCA_963702935.1 of uncultured Chloroflexia bacterium. Taxonomy (GTDB): domain Bacteria; phylum Chloroflexota; class Anaerolineae; order Anaerolineales; family Anaerolineaceae; genus DAOTWA01. The sequence continues at coordinate 2,212,779 of OY969772.1, read as the reverse complement.
AATTTTATCTCTCAGCGTTCCTCTGCGCTCGTCCGCGTCCTATCATCCATTGGGCCGAGCAGTAACGTCAATCTATCCATGAACACGATCGAGGAGCAGGTCGCACAACTCACGCACGGCGCCGTAGCCGCCGCGCCGGGTGAGCACCAGGTCGGCCTGGCGCAGCACGGCGGGCAGGGCGTCCGCCACGGCCACCGCGCAGCCCACCAGGGGAAAACAGGGCAGGTCGTTGGTATCGTTGCCCAGGTAGATTACCTGCGCCGGGTCGATGCCGCGCTCTACCAACAAATTGCGCAGGGCGGTCTGTTTATCCTCGATGCCTTGCAGCACGGGCACGCTCATCTTGCGGCAGCGGGCCGCCACCACCGGGTTCTTCTCCATGGAGAGCACCAGGGCCTCGACGCCCGTCCCCCGCAAATAGCGCAGCCCCAGGCTGTCGCTGCGGAAAGCCGCCACCGACTCGCGCCCGGTGTCGTCCACCCACACGCGGTTGTCGGTGAAGACGCCGTCGAAGTCGAACACCACCAGGGCCACGCGCTCCGGCAACGGGCGCGGCGCGCGGCCGGGGAGCACGGCCTCCAGGCGAGCGTGCTGCAAAAGCCAATCGGCCCACTCCCAGCCGAGATCCGCGGACAGGTCCACCGCGTAGCTGCCGGGCACTTCCAGGGGCAGAACGACTCCGCCCTGTTCCGCCTCAGCGGAGAGGAGCGCCTCCGTCCGCCAGGCTTCCACGTGGCGGGTGCTACGCGCCAGCGCGGGCGGACAGGCGCCCGGCAGGGCCGGCTCCAGCGCGCCCTGCGCGCCGGGCCGCCACAGCTCGCCGCCGGGAAAGCCGAGGGGCGTCACGCTGACCACCGCGTCCGCTTCGGGATGGGCGCGCAGGGTACGCACGGCCTGCTCCACGCAGGCGGGCGGGCGCAGGGGCGCTTCGGCCGGCAGGGCCACCACGATCTCCGGCGCGGCCCCTTCGCGGCGGGCCAGCTCGGCCAGGGCGTAACGAAGGACCGGCTGCGCCGCCTGGCCGCCGGGCAAGACCAACACCTCGGCGCCGTATTCGCGCGCCACGGCGGCCACGGCCGCGGTACGGGCGGCCACCAGCACGCGTTCCACAGTGCCTGACTGGCGCGCAGCAGCGAGGCTATAGGCCAGCAACGGGTGCCCGGCCAGGGGCCGCAGATAATCTTGGGAGCCGCCGGCGAGCACCAGCGCCAGGGCGCTTTCCTCGCTTACCATATCGTGCGGCCGCCTTCGACCACCAGGTTGCCGCCCGTCATGTAAGCCGAGGCGTCCGACACCAGAAAGAGCACCGCGCCCTTGTATTCGTCGATGTGCGCCATACGCCCCATGGGGATGAGCGCGGTGAGCTTCTGCACGAACTCCTCGGGCTGGCCGTTGTACACGCCGCCGGGCGAGAGTGCGTTGACGCGCACGCCGCGCGCGGCCCAATAGGTAGCCAGGTAGCGCGTCAGGCCCACCAGGCCGGACTTGACCACAGAATAGGTGACCGGCTTGACCGGCTGGCTATCTTCGGGCAGGCCGGGCTGGCGGTAGATGCGCTGGTCGGGAGCGATCACGGCCAGGTCGGAGGCGATGTTGAGGATGACGCCACCCTGGCGGGCGGCCATCTCCGCGCCGATGATCTGGCAGCACAGGAACGCGCCGGTCAGCCCCACCGTCAGGTCGCGCTGCCAGGCTTCCAGGGAGAAATTCTCGAAGCGCGACCATTCCGTGTGCGCTTCGGCGGTCTGCTCGACCTTGGGATTATTGGCGGCGTTGTTGATGAGGATGTCCACCCGCCCGTAGCGCGCCACCACTTTCCCCAGCAGGGCGCGGATGGAGGCCGGGTCGGTGATGTCGGTGGCCACGCCCAGGCTGTCCACGCCGTAGCGGGCGCCGAGATCGCGCGCCGCGCTCTCGGCCCGATCCCCGTCGATGTCCACGATCACCGGGATGCCGCCGGCTTCGGCCACCGCCTCGGCGTGCATGCGCCCCAGCAGGCCGGCCCCGCCGGTGATGAGGGCCACCCGCCCGCTGAGATCGAAAACTTCTTTCACACTCTTGGTCATAAGACTTCTCTTCCTTGTCAGGCGGCGTGCCGTCGCTCCGCTTCACTCTCCGGCCACTCGCCGCGCGCCAGCTTGCGCAGCGCCTCTTCCACCAGCGGGATGGTCTCGGGGTAGTCGATCTCCAGGATCGGCTCGTCGACGACGAAGGGCAGCAGTACGCGCCCCGCCATCAGGCCCTGCTCCAGGACAGTGGCCGGGCGGACGATGTCCACGTAGCCGTTCTGCCAATACACCGCCGGCAGGCTCTGGCGCGGCATACAGTAAGGCTCGGCCACGCCGGCGACGCCCAACAGCGGCTTGAGGTGGTCGCCCTCGATGCGCCACATCTTGTAGGGCGTCTGCGCCGGGACGCTGACCGAGCGCAAGGCGTCCGCCTCGGGGTGGGCCAGCATGTCCTGGATGGCCCGATCGATCAGCTCCACGCGGCGCACCGGGCCGGTGGGACGCAGGTGCACCACCAGCTCACAAGTATACCCTTCCTGCTCGCGCAGCCAGCCCAGGGCGTGCTTGAAGACGTCCAAATCCAGGGAAAGGTCGCCGGCGAACTCGGGCGGGCGCAGGAAGGGCACCTCCGCGCCGAGCTGGCGGGAGATGGCGGCGATCTCTTCGTCCTCGGTGGAAACGATGACGCGCGTGATCCATTGGGAGGCCAGGGCCTGCTCGATGGAGTAAGCGATGAGCGGCTTGCCCGCCACAGGCAGGATGTTCTTGCGCGGGATGCCCTTGGAGCCGCCGCGCGCGGGGATGAGGGCCAGGATTTCGGGGCGATGGGTATCTGAGCTCATGGCAGCTCCACGACCTTACCGGTCTCCAGGGATTGGCGGGCAGCCAGGGCCAGGCGCAGGCTCTGAGCGCCCTCGCGCAGGCTCACCAGGGGCCGGGCCTCCCCGCGCACGCAGGCCAGGAAATGAGTCAGCTCGTCCAGGAAGAGCTGGTTGCGCTGGAATTCGGGATAGGCGCTCTCCTCCGCCAACTGGCCGCCGGCGTCGTAACGGCGCACGCTCAGGGCGTGGAAGTCCACCAGGAGCTTGCCGCGCTCGCCGATCACCTGGCAGGTGCGGCTGGGCGGGCGCTGGAGGTAATCCTGGTGCAAATGCACGGGGAAGGCGCGCCCGCCGGCGGCGCATTCCATCAGGATGCTGGCGGTGTCCTCCACGTCGATCTCCAGGCTGCTCAGGTGGCCGCCCAAGGCGAACAGGCGGCGCGGCAGGCCGAAGAGCCAATAGAGGTAATCCAGCTCGTGGATCTGGGAGAGGATCACCCCGCCGCCCAGATCGCGGCGGGAGGCGTACATCTGGCGATAATCTTCGTAGGGGTGCCAGCCGGGCAGGTATTCGCCCACCTCGGCGCGCACGGCCAGAACTGCGCCGACGGCGCCCTCGCTTAACAGGGCGTGCAGGCGCTGGAGGCAGGGGTGAAAGCGCATCTGGTAGCCGACGTAGGCCGCCAATCCCTTCCGCTCGACCAGGTCGGCCAGCTCCTCGACGCCCTCCAGTTTATCCGAGAGGGGCTTCTCGATGAAAAGGTGGCAGCCGGCTCGCGCGGCTTGCAGCGCGATGGGGACGTGCAGGCTGCTGGGGTTACAGATGAAGGCGGCTTGCGGCCCCTGCGCCAGGGCGGCTTCCAGGCTGTCGAAGGCGCGGATGTGATATTTGCTTTCCAGGTCGCTGCCCGGCTCGACTTGCAGGCGGTCGGTGAGCACGGTGGGCAGCTTACGCGAGCGGTAGGCGATCAGCTCGAGATCCTGGCCGAGGAGCGCGACCAGGTTGCGCACGTGGCGCTGACCGATGCCTCCCAGACCGACCATCAAGATTTTCATCATGATCTTTTACTCTCCATCCGCCAGGCGGCTGCGCACGAACTCCAGGTGCGTCCTGGCGATGCCCAGGTAATCCGGGCCGAATTGGGCCTGCAAGATCACCGCGCCGCTGTATCCGGCGGCCTTCACCACGCGGAAGAAACCGTCGAAGTCGGCGTCGCCCTGCCCCAGCAGGACGCTGGGGCCGCCGCGCTTGCGGTCCTTGACGTGCACGCCCACCAGGGCGGGCGCCAGCACCTGCGCGTCGGCGCGGATGTCGTGGCCCTGGGCGGCGTTATTGCCGGTGTCGTAATAGACGCCCACCTGGGGGTGGGCGGCCTCGCGCACCAGGGCCAGGGTTTCCGCGGCGGGCAGCTCGGTCTCGAAGCCCAGGCGCACGCCGCACTTTTGGGCCGTCGCGAGCGGCGCCTGCAAGGCGGCCAGCAGGGAGGCTTTCTCTTGCGGCGTGCGTATCTCGGAGATCTCCAGCACCGGCAGGAGGATGGTGTCCACGCCCACCTGGGCGGTGTTCTCGATCAGGCGCTGGAGCACGGCGATGCTCTTGCGGCGATCCTCTTCATGGGTGCGGAAGAAGGGGTGCGGCATGAAGTAATCCGCGCAGCAGGTGTGCACCTGCACGCCGGTCTCGGCCACGCGCTGGCGAATCTGGCGCAGGCCGGCCTCCGTCCAGATGGGGTTCTGCTCGTAATCGTCCTCCTCGAACAGCCACTCGATCAGGTCGTAACCCAGGGCGGCGGCGTGGTCGAACTCCTGCTTCCAGGAGGACCAGGGGAAAGCCTGTAAGCGGAAGGACACGGGCGGAGAGAGCCGCCCCTGCATGATGCCGATGAGATTCATGCCCTAGACCTCTCCATTGGAGACACGGCGCAGCTTGTTCTTGATGGGCACCTCGCTCTCGTACACGCGCTTCACGCCGTCGCCCATGGCCAGCTCCACGGCGCGGATGTCCTTGATGAGGCGCACGAAGCCCTGCGGCTCGACCGAGGCGGCCTGGTCGCTGCCCCACATGGCGCGGTCCAGGGTGATGTGGCGCTCGATGAAGCAGGCGCCCAGCACGGCAGCCGCCAGGGTGGTGTACAGCCCCACCTCGTGCCCCGAATAGCCGATGGGCACGTCGTAGCGCTGCGCCAGGCTGTGGATGACCTTCAAGTTCAGCTCCTGCACTTTGGTCGGGTAAGTGCTGGTGCAGTGCAGAATAACCAGATCTTCAAGGCCGAGCACTTCCACGGCGTGGTCGATCTCGGCCAGGGTGCTCATACCGGTGGAAATGACCATCGGGCGGCCCTTCTGGCGATGATAGCGCAGCAGGGCGTCGTCCGTCAGGCTGGCCGAAGCGATCTTGTAGCAAGGCGGGGCGAACTGCTCGATGAAGTCCACGGCCCCTTCGTCCCAGCAGGAAGCGAACCACTGGATGCCCAGCTCGCGGCAATAGCGGTCGATCTCGGCGTACTGCTCGCGGCCAAACTCCAGGCCGCGCTTGAGGTCGCCGTTGGTGGCGCCGAAGGGACTTTCCCGCGGGCGGACCAGCTCTTCGGGGGTGTAGACCACCTCCACGCTGCGTTTCTGGAACTTGACCGCGTCGCAGCCCGAACTCGGCGGCCGCGTCGATCAATTTCTTGGCGATGGCTACGTCACCATTATGATTGATGCCGATCTCAGCCACGATGAAGGCCGGTTGGCCGGGCCCCACCAGGCGGTTTCCGATTTTGACCGGTTGCATGATTTTCTGCTCCTTGTACCTACTCTAATCATTTTTTACCAGAGTCTCGCCTTTTCCAAATCGGGCAGAAAATCTACCACAGAGTCACAGAGGCAACAGAGTTTCTCTTTTTATAAGGAATCCTCTGTGTTCTCCGCGTCTCTGTGGTGAAAGATCGCCTCGCCCAAATGGACGCAAGACCCGTATTTGATTGTCAACAGATCCCAAAGGTCTAAGAAAACCTTTAGGGTCTTTGGTCTCCAAACAAAGCCTGTTCGATGTATTCGCACAGCAGGTGGCCGATGAGGATGTGGCTCTCCTGGATGCGCGGAGTGTCGCGCGAGGGCACGCAGATGCACTCGTGGGCGGCGGATTGCAGCTCCCGGCCGTCTGCGCCCGTCAAAGCCAGGGTGTACAGGCCGGCGGCGCGGGCGGCCTGGATGGCGGCCAGCACGTTGGGCGAGCCGCCGCTGGTGCTGAGGCCCAGGGCCGCGTCGCCCGGCGCGCCAAATGCCTGCACCTGGCGGGCAAACACGCGCTCGTAGCCGTAGTCGTTGCCGAGGGCGGTGACCGAGGAAGAGTTGGCCGTGAGGGCCAGGGCGGGCAAGGCGCGGCGCTCCTCATAGAAGCGCCCCACCAGCTCGGCGGCGATGTGCTGGGCGTCGGCGGCGCTGCCGCCGTTGCCGAACACCAGCAGCTTGCCGCCCGCGCGCAGGCGCTCCGCCAGGGCCCCGCCGGCGCGCAAGAGCTGCTCGAGCAGGGGCGTCGACTCCAGAAGGGCCTGCTTCACGGCGATAGAAGCCCGGATACGGGTCTGCATCCAGGCCAGGTCGAACGAGTCGGGGGTCGATTGCAACGTTTCGCTCATCATTTCTTTCCGAAGGTCAAGCTCTTCACCCCTAACTGGGGTGGCTGCTCCCCAGTCAAGGCGTTGGGTAGTAATAGATCGCGCCGTCGTCGCCCTGGTAGGCCACGCGCAAGCCCTGGGTCAGGGCAGCCAGGCGATCGGCGGTTTGCGCGCCGTAGATACGCGCGAACTGGTCGTCCGCCGAGCTGAACAGCACCAGGGCGGCCCCATCCCGAAAGGCCTGCTGAGACTCGTCCCCACTCAAGGCGCCGTCGCCGTAACGCGTGTAGGGCGTAGTGGGGGTGGTCTGGTTCAGCTCCAGGAGGAAATAGGACGGCCGCCCGGCCAGGAACAACACCACCTTCATGTCGTTGGTCACGATGGGCGTGTTGGGGGGAATGTCCTGCACGGCCTGGAGGATGGGCGAGCTGCGCCAGACAGGGGTATTGTACCCCAGGCCGAGGGCGTAATTCTGCTGCACCACGCGCACGGAGCGCCAGCCCAGCCAGGCCACCAGCAGGAGCGCCGCCAGCGGGAGGAAGCGGCGCAGCCAGCTCAGCCCCGGCCAGGAGTCCAGGCTGAGGCCGGCCAGGGCGGCCAGCGCCCACAGCACAGCCACGTACAGCGGCGAAAGGATGCGGCTGTTCAGGTCGATGGTCGGGTAGACGATGTAATAGGTCAGCAGGGTAAAGACGAGATACAGGCCGGCAAAGATCAGGGACAGCCACAGCCAGCGCAGCAAGTCGCGCTGCTGCTGGCTCTGTTCGGCCCGGGCGGCGTAAGCCTTGCGCGCCACCAGCCCCAGCCAGGCCAGCGCTCCCAGGGCCAGCAGCGCCAAAGCCAGGGTGAGCAAATGCGGGCGGCTGGCGAAGCGATCCAGCCAGGAGGAGGGCAACAGCCACTCCAACACCACCTCGCGCACGTAGCTCCAGGAGGAGGACAGCAGCACCGGCAGGGGGGCCTTGGAGCCCACGTTGCGGGAAGCCAGGGTGGCGGTTTGCAGGTAATCCCAGCCCAGCCAGGCCAGCAGGGGCAGGGCGCCCACCACGCCGTAGACCACGGCCTGGCGAATGCGCTGCCGGATGGATGCGTCGCTCAAGAGCAAAACGCCCAGGGCGCCGGCGGCCAGGAAGGGCGCCGCCGCGTAGCGGGTCACGATGGACAGGCCGACGGCCAGGGCGGAGAGATAGAAGGCAGTCCGCCCGGCGGGCCGGCGCAGGTACGCCAGCAATAGGGCCAGGCCGCCAAAGCCCAGCAGGAGGGCCAGCGGCTCGGACATGGCCCACGAATAGACCGTAATCAGGCTCGGAGAGGCCATCACCAGCAGGGCCAGCAGCCAGGCCAGGACTTTCGAGCGGGTGGTGCGATAGAGCAGGTCGCCGGACAGCCAGATCAGCCCGGCGAAGAGCAGGATGTTCAACCAGCGCGCCACGCCGGTCAGCTCCAGGCCGGGCAGGCCGACCAGGCTCAAGGCCAGGGGGAAGAGCGGTGGGTAATAGGAGAGGGGATCCAGCCCGCCCTGCGGATTGAGCAGGCCCAGGCCGCGCCCGGCCAGGAAATTGCGCGCCGAGTAGATGTAAGCGGCGGCGTCCCCACCTACGCCGGGGCCCCAATGCGTGCTGAAGACCAGCAGGAGCACCCCCAGCGCGGCGATGGCGGCCAGTCCGGCCTGAACCAGGACGTTTTCCCTCGCTTTCATGCTTTCCTCTCCATTAAGCCTCGCGAAGGTTGGCTGGATGGGGCCTCGCCCTCCCTCTCAACCTTCGCAAGGCTATCCTAAAAATCGCGCCAGCTTACGCGCCACGAAAACCTCGGTGGCGGCCATCAACTCACAGGTCGCTCCGGCGATGTGCGGAGTGATCAACAGATTATCGTGGGCGCGGGCGTACTCCACCAGGGGAGAGACGCCGCCGGTCGAGGCGCGCTCACCGCTGATCACGTCCAGGGCCGCGCCCGCCAGGCGCCCACCCTCCAGGGCGGCCAGCAAGGCGCGCTCGTCCAGCACGTCGCCGCGCGAGGTGTTCACCAGCAACGCGCCGGGCGGCAGGAGGCCCAGCTCACGCTGGCCGACCAGATGCACCGTCTCTGGTTTCAGCGGAACGTGAACCGAAAGCACCTGGCTCTGCGTGAAAAGCTCCTGTATGCTGCCGGCCAGGTACACGCCTTCCACCTGATCCAGCGGGTGCGGGTCGTAGGCCGCCACGCGCATGTCGAAAGCCAGGCCGTAGCGGGCTACTTTCACGCCGACGCGCCCCAACCCCAGAATGCCCAGGGTCTTGCCGGCCAGGTCGTGCCCGCGGAAGCTGTCGCGCTCCCAGCGGCCGGCCAGCACGGACTGGAAAGCGCCCGGAATGCGGCGGGTCAGGGCCAACAGCAGCCCCCAGGTGTGCTCGGCGGTGGCGGGGATGCTGCGCAAGAAGCCCACCTCGCCGCGCAGGCTCAGCACGGCCACGCCGCGCGCCTGGGCGGCCTCTAAATCGATGTGATCCAGGCCGGTGGTAGCGCTCACCACGGCCTTGAGCCGCCCGGCGCGCTCCAGCACCTCGGCGTCGATCTGGTGAGCCAGGCGCACGATCAGCACGTCGTAGTCCCCGACGCGCTCCAGGAGCTGCGCGCGCGTCAGCGGGCCGAGATCCACCTGCCCCAGGGAGTCCAGGATGGCCCGCGCGTCGGGGGAATAATTGTCCGGTTCAGCGTTGAGAATGCGTAAAGAAGGCATAAGCTCCTCAGGATTGGGCAGCGCGACGCTCCCCCAAAATCAGCTCGACCAGCTTCATGTCCAGCTCGTTGTCGATGCTCACCGAGCGCTCCTCGGGCATCACGTAAGGGCGGATGGCATCGCCCCAGATGGAACCGCCTTCGAGCAAGGTATCGCGGCGGGTCAGGTAGATGGCGCCGTTGCGCATGTAGGCGGGGGGCTGGTAATCCTGGCGGCGGGTGCCCTCTTTCTCCTCGATGCAGAAGGGCAGCAAGCGGCCGTCCTGGATGCGCTTCATGAGGATGGGATGGGTAGCAAACACCTGCACCACGCTGATCACCGAGGTACAGCCGCCCTGGCGGGCCAGCTCCACGGCGGCGGCGATATCCTCTACCGTGCGCAAAGGCGCGGTGGGCTGGAGCAGCAGCACCCAATCCAGGCGGACGCGATCCTGCTCTTCCACGAAGCGCGCGGCGTGCTGCAAGACGGGGATCATGGGCACGCGGTCGCCGGACAGCTCGGGCGGGCGCACGAAGGGCGCCTCCGCGCCGTACCGGCGGGCAATCCCGGCCATCTCGGCGTCGTCCGTGCTGACCAAAATGCGATAAAGCCGATCCTTGGCGGCCAGGGCGGCTTCGACCGTATAAGCCAGGAGCGGCTTGCCGGCTACCAGGCGGGCGTTCTTGCGGACTACGCCCTTCGAGCCGCCGCGCGCCGGGATCACCGCCAGAATCTTCTCTTCGATCCTCTCCGTCATGCCACGCTCCGCCTCAATAGGTCAGCCGCTTGGAATAGCGCAGCGGCACGCGGGAAAGGATGTCCGCGATGCGCTGGCCGGCGAGCCCGTCGCCGTACAGGGTCACGCCCTGGGGATGGCCGTCCTCGAGCTGCTGGCGGATGGCGCGCGTGATCTCGCCGCGCTCGGAGGCCACGTCCAGCACGTTGGGCCCGCGCTCGCGGCCCTCCTCACGAGAGCCGATGTTCACGGCCGGCACGCCCAGGAAAGAACATTCGCGGATGGCCACACTGGAATTGCCCACGATGCAGCGGCTGTGCAGCACCAGGCGCAGGAAATCTTCGGGGGGAAGGTCCTTGAAGAAGTGGATGTTGGCGGGCTGCTGGATCTCGCGGAAGGCGCGGATGCCCTTGGAAGTGCCGTCCGAGCCGGCGTCCACGTTGGGCCAGAACCACAGGGTGGGCAGACCCAGGTCGTGGACGGCGTGCAGCGTCTCGGTCACCTGGCGGCGGGCCAGCTCGTACTCGGTGGTGACGGGGTGCTGCATGACCACCAGGTAACCGTTGGAGAGGTCCACCTGGGCGCCCACGCCGCCGTACTTCTCGAAAGGATTGATCTCCAGGCCGGGGTCCTGGCGCACCTGCGCGGCGATGTCGATGGAAGGGCAGCCGGTGACGAAGACGTAATCGGGGTCCTCGCCCATGCGGATGACGCGCTGGCGGGCCAGTTGGGTGGCCACCAGGTGATAATCGGCCAGCTTGGTGATGGCGTGGCGCACCTTCTCGTCGATCGAGCCGGTGACCTCGCCGCCCTGCACGTGCGCCAGGGGGATGTTCATGAAGGCAGCCGTGATGGCGGTGGCCATGGTCTCGTAGCGGTCTGCGATGGTCACCACGATGTCCGGCTTGAGGTTATCGAACACGGTGGCCAGCTCCATCACGCCGATGCCGGTGGTCTTGGCCGAGGTGACCAGATTCTCGCCCTCCACTACCATGTAGACCTGGGCGTCGACCTGGAAGCCTTCCCTCTGGATGTACTGCACCACTTTGCCGTAGCGATCCAGCAGGGCAGAGGCGGCTACCACGAGCTGAAGCTCCAGGTCGGGATGCTCCTGGATGGCCTTCAAGGCAGTGCGGATGCGCGAATAGCTGGGGCGCGCGGTAACCACCACGCAAATCTTACGCCTGGCGCTCATCTTGGCTCTCCTCCCCTTCTCCAAAATCTTCCGGCTTGAAAAACTGGCCGGCGGCCACGGCGCGCTTGAGGGCCTTACCCAGCACCTCGTCCAGGCGGGAGACGGGAATGCCCCAGCCCGGCTTGCGGGCGGTTACGTCCTCACGGCGCAGAATTTGGCCGGCCTTCAAGTCGGCGCCGGCCACCAGGCTCTTGCCGAAGATAGTACGCATGTCTTCCATGTCCTCGACGAGCTGGTCCTTGTTGACGCTATTTTCCAGGGAGGCTTCGATGAAGCGCACCCCCTCCACCAACTGGCCCAGCTCGGCGGTGGTCAGCGAGGCGGGCACGTCCGGGCCGAACATCTCGCGGCTGAAAGTGACGTGCACCTCGAGGATATTGGCGCCCAGGGCAGCGGCGGCCAGCCCGGCGTAGATCTTGCCGGAATGATCCGAGAGGCCCACCGGCGCGGAGTAGCGCGAGCGGAAATAGGACAGCAGGTTGAGGCCCACCTCTTCGGGTAGAACAGGGTACTTCGAGGTGCATTGCAGCACGGCCAGGGGCAGCCCGTGGGCGCGAATTTGGGCCACGGCGCGGTCGATCTCCGCGAAGGCGCTCATGCCGGTGGAGAGCAGGATGGGGCGCGCGTGCTGGAAGAGGCTCTCCCACAACAGGGGATTGTTGACCTCGCCCGAGGCGATCTTCCAGGCGGGCACTTCCAGGCGCGCCAGCAGCTCCACGGCCTCTTCCGAGAAGGGCGAGCTGAGGAAGATCAGGCCCTTCTCACGAGCGTGCTGGGCCAGGCCGGCCCACTGCTCGGGGGTGAACTCCATGCGCTTCCAGTAAGCGTAGCGCGTGGCGTCTTGCTGGCTGAACTGGACGCGGAAAGGCTCCTCGGGCGAGCTCTCCGCGCTGGCGATGTGGGTCTGGAACTTGACCGCGTCCGCCCCGGCGCGCGCCACGGCGTCGACGTAAGCGTGCGCGCTCCCCAGGCTGCCGTCGTGCGCCTGGGCGATCTCGCCCACGATCAGGCAGGGCGCCTCCGGCCCGACGCGGCGACCGGCGATCTCGAAGGAAGCCATCTCAGCGGGCATGTCACGCTCCTACGAGAGAAAGCAGGTAATCGGCGGTGTGGCGGGTGGCCCCACCGTCCAGGTAGGTCAGCTCGCTCTGGGCGAACTGGCGGCGCTCGCAAGCGTCCAGGCCGGGGTCCTTCAGGTAGGCGTTCAGCGCCTCGGCCAGCTCCGGCACGCTAAAGACGGTGCGCCCGGCTTTCATCTTGTTCACGCGCGCGGCGGTGGGCCAGGAAGGCACCTGCGAGAGGGGAATCCAGAACTTGCCCGGCCAGCCATCCGGCGAATCGATGCACACGCTGATGAAGGGCTTATCGTGCAGGGCGGCTTCCACCACCATAGTGGAATACACGGTGGCCAGCACGTCGCAATGGGTCAGCATAGAAGCCTTCTCGGGGAAATCCTCGCCGGAATAGCGCTCCAGCCCGCCGGCCACTTCCTTAGGCTCCACCACGTGCACGTCCGGATATTGGGCGGCCAGCTTGACGATCTCCTCGCATTCCTGTCGGTAGTGCGGCATGGGCTTGAAGTGGTTGGGGTGCAGGCGGATGAGGAGCTGGGCGGGCGTCTCCATGGCCGGCGAAGAGACCAGCTCGGCGAGGGCCTTGACGATGTGCAGGTTGGGCGAAATGCTCAGGGCGGTGGCGGCAAAAGCCACCAGGCGCTTGTCGGGGTCCAGCCCGTGCAGCTTGAAATATTCCTCGCGCGGCGTGACCCACTTACCGCTGATGTAGCCGTCGTAGAGCGGCATGCCGCCCACGTTGACTTTGTCCGCCGGCCAGTCCACGCCCTCGACCATCTCCCAACGATGCACCTCAGACCACACGTTGACGTAATCCACGAAGGCGCCGGGCAGGCCCTGGCTGCTGGGGTTGTCCCAGCCCACGATGACCGTGGCGGTGCGGATGCCGCGCCGGTCGGCCTCGCGCAGCAGGTACTGGTCGAGGCGCCAGCCGGCCGTATTGCACACGATCAGGTCGGGCCGGTAGCGGTCGAACAGATCGGCGTAGATGTGCGGGGTGAAGAACAGGTCCAGGCTATGGCGGAAGAGCCGGCGAGCTGCGCGCGAGCGGCGCAGGGTGCGGATGACCGGGCGCAGGGCCAGCAGCACCCGCTTGCGCCGCCCGAGGGCTTCGTATTCCTTGCGCTGGCGGTGAGTGTCCACGTAGGTTAGGGGCACCTTGGGAGAAGCGCTGGTGCGGCGCACGTAGTCGAACAGCTCTTGCACGCCGGCCAGGTGGGTGGCGGCATATTGGCCGGCCTGCCCGTCACGCATGGACTCGAAAGTGACGTTAGGGTGCGAGAATTCCTTCTGGATGAGGGGCAAGACCGCGTCTTGCACCAGGAAGACGATGCGCACGTCCTCCCGCTCCAGCAACATGCGGGTCAGGTCGGTCTGCAAGAAATAAGCCAGGGCCAGGCCGTGATCCAGGACAACGAAGATGGTCTTCAAATGCGAGCGAATCCTTTCGATCAGCGCTGGTTCGCGTAATACCAGCGGAAAATGTTATCGTACAACGAGAGCAGGCCGCGCTTGAGCGGGGGGAGCTCCAGCAGGCGGCGGCGCAGCCCGGCCCTCTCCTGCACGGGCTGGACGGAACGGCGCTGGCCGGGCACGTTGATGAGCGTGTTGCTCATGTTCATCACGTGCGGCTCGACCGGCATGAGGCGCAGGTAACCGGCGTCGTTCATCAATTCGTCCAGGCGGCGCACCTGCCCCATGGGCTTATCCATCTTGAAGGGCAGGAACGGCTGCAAGACGCGCTTGTAGGCCACGAACTGCCAGTGGCTGGCGCCCAGGATGGCCGGCAGGCCCCGGTAAGTGACGCGCACGTCCTGGGTGGAGGCGTAGATCTGGCGGATCTCCTCTTCCTCGTGGCCCAGGCTGACGTTGAACTCCAGGAAGGTCTCCCAGGGGATGAACTGGCCGCGCTCCAATGTGGCGCCCGGCGTGCTTTGCGCCCAGGCGAGGGCGCTGGTGAAGAGCTCCTCCTTGGTGCGGAAGGGGCGGCTGGTGACCATGCCCACGTTCGGGTAGCCGTCCAGGAGCTCGAGCGAGGCTTCCAGCCAGCCGGGCAGGAAGAGCACGTCGCTGTCGGCGTAGGCGATGATCTCGCCCGGCGCGCCGCCGAAGATCAGGTTCCAGGCGCCGCCCTTGCCCAGGTTTTGCTGAGAGAGAAACAGGTACTGGATGCGGCCGGCGCGCTGCTCCGCCAGCAGCTCGTTCTGCACCTCGGCGCAACTGCCGTTATCGAAGACCAGCAGGTCGTAAGGCAAGGAGGTGTTCTCGCGCAGGCTGTTCAGGCACACGCGCAAGACGTCCAGCGTCTCGGCGTAGAAACCGCTCTGGAAGGGGATGTAGTTCAAGACGGCTACCGTGATCCTTTGCGGCTGAGCCACCTGGGGGAGGTATTTTGCCGGGTTTTGACCTTGTCGCATGAAAATTCTCCTGAGACAATCCAGTATCTTACCACAATCTCGAAAGCGCCCTGAAGACAATCTCACGCAAGGACGCAAAGCCGCTAAGCGGGGCGGCGGGATGTGAATCCCGCCCGACTGCCTCACGCAGAACTCCTAAGCCTTGGGGTAGGGCGGCTTTCTAAGCCGCCGCCCAAGGGCGGGTTGGGAAACCCTGCCCTCCTGGCCTCACAAGCGGCGGGATGTGATGTCCCGCCCGACTGCCTCACGCAGAACTTCTAAGCCTTGGGGTAGGGCGGCTTTCTAAGCCGCCGCCCAAGGGCGGGTTGGGAAACCCTGCCCTCCTGGCCTCACAAGCGGCGGGATGTGATGTCCCGCCCGACTGCCTCACATAGGGTTTTCTTCATCCTTCATCCTTCATCCCTCATCCCTCATCCTTTCCCTCAGCCAGGCGCGCACACCCGCGTAAGCCTTCATGGGATGGAAAAGGGCGAAGGTGAGCTGCGCCAAAGGGCGCGAATGCAGCCTGACCAGCGGGAAGATCTCGACCTCGCGCCACAGCTTCTTCCAGGTGAGGGGCACGGGGCGCAGGCGGGCGTCCACCAGGCGGCGGCTGGCGTCCGCCAGGACGAACATCGTGCGCGGGCCACCCGCCAGGCGCACGTTCTCGGCCGTTTCAGGCAGGTGGTAATGTGGCTGCCCACCCGGCAGGTGGCTGTAATCGTGATCCTGGTGCACGATCTTGATCGAAGGAGTGGCGTCCACCACCGGCCAGCCCTCGTAACGGCCCTTGTAGAGCATCCAGTTGTCCCAGCCGGCGCGCCCGATGGCGAAGGCGGGCATGTCGGTGAAGCACCCGCGCGGGAAGACGAAGTAGTCGCTGCCGCCGGGAGAATGCAGGCGCCCATCTTTGTGCAGGCGCTCCGCCAGGCGCTCCGGCCAGCCCGCCGAGAAATCCAGCTCCTCGCGCACGTCCAGATCCCAGCGCTGGCCCACGATGAGGAAGCGCTGCGCCTGGGCGGCCACCTGCTGCGCGGCGCACACGAAATCCGGCAGCAGCAGGATGTCGGCGTTGACGCAGGCCAGCACGGGGGCCGGGCTGGCCTGGCGCGCCAGGGCAAACATGGAGCTGACCAGGGGCGTGCCCAGGGAATTGCGCTGCACGTCCGGCAGGTGCACCACGCCCAATTCGGCAGCGGCCTCGGCCAGGCCCTGCTCCTGGCCGAACAGGATCACCTGCACTTCCTCACCCAGGTGGGTCCAGGAACGGATAGCATTGCGCTGGATGGTGGCAATGTGCGGGTGGGTGAAGGGCTTGGGGGCGGTAAAGAGGGTGAGGAAGGACATAAGCACCTGGAAAATCGAGAGTGGAGAAAAGAGAGTAGGAAACGATTCGCTACTTTCTATTCTCGATTCTCTCATCTACATCCTTGAAGGTCTTGTGCTTCACGCCGGCGTTGATGTGCGCCAGGGAAGGCTCGCGCGCGAAGAGGTCCAGGATCTCCTGGTAGGTAAAGTCGTCGCGGCCGGGGAAGCGCGCGTACACGGCGCGCACCAGCTCGAGGTCCTCGGGGGTATCCACCGTCCAGCGCAGGTGGCCGTAATCCGGCTGGGTCTTGACGCGCAGCACCTTGAAGCGGCCGGGGGTGTCGTACAGGTAGGGCATGACGTGCTCGCGCTCGTAGGGCTGCTGCGCCTCGCGCCAGGCGCGCTGCAGGGCGGCGAAGGTGCACACCTCGGTGTCGAAACCGATGGGCACAGTGCGGCCCTCCGGCAGGCGATTGGCGGCGAAATCCACGCCGGAGGCGAAGAAAGCCTCCACCGTGCGATCGATCTCGGCCGGGTCGATCAGGGGGCAATCGGCGGTCAGGCGCACGACGACCTCGGCCTTGAACAGGCAGGCGGCCTGATAGTAGCGCTCCAGCACGTCAAAGAGGCTGCCGCGATAGCAGGAAATCCCGCGCTGGCGGCAGAGCTGCTCGACCGCGTCGTCGGCCGGGTCGGTGGTGGTGGCCACCGCCACCTCGTCGAGCGTCCTGGCCAGGCGCGCCCGCCCGACCACGCGCGCCAGCATGGGCTGCCCGGCAATGTCCTTCAGGACCTTGCCCGGCAAACGGCTGGAGCTCATGCGCGCTTGAATGATGGCAATCGTGTTCGGTCTCATTTAGCCTTTCAACTGATAAACATCCCAATGCTCCGGGCCGATATTCTGCAAGGGAACGTAATGCTCCTGGATGTAGGCGTACACCGCGTCCCAGCCCTCCGGGAGCGAGAGGCAGGCCTGGGTCTGGTAGTCGAGGAAAGGAATGGCGCAATTGTGGGTGTAGATGATCAACTGCGGCGGGTCGGATTGCAAGTCGCGCAGCATCTCCTCGGCCAGGCCATCGTGAGCGTAGCCGGGAAGGAATAACTGGGTCATGAAGACGAAGCGATTGGGACGGGTGCGCCCGGTCAGGTAATTGATCACCGGCTCCCCGCCCCACATCAATACCTGCGCATCGGGCCGGGTGTTGGCCTCCACGTAGGCGACCACGTCCGCACGCTGCACGTCCTGGCCCAGGCGGTACTGGCGGGGAACGTTGGCCAGGGGAAGGAAGGCCAGCGGGGTAAAGACGGCCAGGAGCGCGGCCCACGCCAGGGCTTTGCCCCGGGTGGAAGCCGGCAGGGACAGCCCGAGCGAGGCGAACAGCGCGACCAGGATCAGCGCCGAGGGGAAGATAATGAGGTAGTAATGGGTAAAGCCCTTTCCCGAAAGGCTGATCGAGAGGATGTCCAACAGGTAAGCCACCCCCGCCAGGCAGAGGAGCAAAGCCCGGCGCCCATCGAGCAGCCTGGAAAGCAGATGTTTGATCCACTCTTCGGCGCGGCTCCGGTACTGCAACAGGCCAAACAAGAGCGCCTGCACCCCGAAGAAAATCCCCAGCACTTGCAGCAGGCCCAGGTGGAACGCCTGCCTGCCCGGCGCCAGCCAATCTCCGGCCAGGCTGACCAGGGCCAGCAAGGCGCCCCCCGCCACACCTAAGGCCCGTCGCCGGGAATTCGCCAGCCAGCCGGGCCACCCGCGCCAATCGCGCACCAGACCGTCCACCCAGAGGACGCTCCCCTGAACCAAAACCAGCCAGAGGGCCAAACTCGCGGCCAGGAACCAGCCGTGGGTCATCAATCCCACCAGGGTCTGGTAGAGGCTGGCCGCCCTGGAGATGCCTTGCGGGGCGATGTAGGCAAAATTGGAAAGGAAGGTGGCGTCCCAAAACTCCCACAGCGTGCCCTTCAGCAGGAAATAGCCGGCCACCAGCCCGGCCACGCTCAAGAAGCCGGCGGCGTAGAAGAGCGGCTCGCGGAAGCGCCCGCGTTTCCACTGCAAGATACCGCGGATGAAGAGGAAGCCCCCGGCGGCCAGCCCGAAGCCAAAGATGCTCTGTTTGAAGAAGAAGACCACGGCCCAGGCCACACCGGCCAGAAAGGCGCGCCAGGTCAGGCGCTGATCCAGGTCAGGCGGCAGGATGCAAACCAGGATCAAGAACTGGAAGGGCAGGGCGTATTCTTCGGTGAAATTTCCGCCCAGCAGCAGGCGCAGGAAATTTCCCAGGAAGGCGGCCAACCCCAGCAGGGCCGGCCACCAACCGGTGAACCTGGACAACAGGCAGAAGGCCAGTCCCAGGGTAGCGCACAGCGAGATGACCTCGAGCAGCCACACGCCCCACGGCGTGCCGGCGGAGAGCCACAGCCCCAGGGCGTTGACCAGGAAGATCATGGGCGGCTTGTCGTCGAACAGGTCGGCGTACAAGCGCTGGCCGTGCAGCAACTGCTGGCCGATGTACAGGAAGCCGCCCGAATCCCGCGCCGGGATGGGGTGGTAGAGCGGCGCGTCCGCCCACAGCACGGCCAGGCTGAAGGCCGCCAGGGCCAGCCAGACGACGAGCTGGAGTGTGCGGTTGGGTCGTCCTCCTTCCAAGATCATCCTGATTTCCTTTGTTTCATCGCGCCGGACTCACCGGCGCGGAGATTGCTTCGGTCCTACACGCTGCGCGGCGTGGCCTCCTAAGAAACTCAGGCATGTCATCACCCTACAGGTACGCAGAGCGGCGCGAGCCCAGGGCGTTCTCCCCAGGGCGTGGCGATCCCAAGGCCGGCGCTCAGATTGCATCGCACAGAACGCTCGCAATGACACAACCGGCTCAATGCGCGGCCTGGACGGCCAGGTCGTAGGCCTGCAAGAGTTTGGCGAAGTTCTTTTTCCAGTCCGCGCGCTCTTCGGCCAGGGCGCGGGCCGCGCTGCCCATCTCGGGCAGGCGCGCGCGCTCGCGGGCGGCCTGCAAAATGGCGGCGGCCAGCGCGGCGGCGTCGCCGTCCGGGAAGCGCCAGCCCTGCACGCCGGGGGCCACCCATTCGCGGTTGCTGGGGATGTCCGAGACCAGCACGGGCCTGCCACAGGCCAGGGCCTCCATGAGGGACACCGAGCTGCCGTCGCTGTGCGAAGCGCTCAGGTAGAGATCGGCGGCGCGGTAATATTCCGGCAGGCCGGCATAGCCCACCTGCCCGCCGAAGAACACGCGATCCAGGACGCCGTACTGCTGCAAGATGCGGCGCAGCAAGCCGGCCTGCGAGCCGGTGCCCAACAGGATCAGGCGCAGCTCGGGGCATTCCTGGGCGGCCAGGCCGAAGGCGCGCGCCAGCACGTCCACGCCGTAGACCGGCTCCCAGGAGCGCAGGGAAAGCAGCACGAAAGCCTCCTGCCAGCCGCGGCGCGCGCGCCAGGCGTCGCCCGCCGCGGGCGAAAAATGCTCCAAATCCACGCCCCAGGGGAAGGTCACGAAGCGTTGGGCGGGGAAGCCCAACGAGACGGCCTTGTCGCGCACGGCCTGGCAATCGCCCAGCATGACGGTAGTACGGCCGAGGGTGAAGCGCGTGGCCCAGCGCCAGCGGAAATCGCGCTCCGCGTCGCGCAGCAGGTCCGAGCCCCAGGACATGCTCACCAGGGGGCGAAAGCCGGCCAGGGCGGCCAGCAGCGCGGCGGATTGCACCGGCCCGGCGTGGATCAGATCCGGCTGGACGCGCGCGATGACCCGTTTCAGGTCGGCCAGCAGAGCCGGCCCGTCGCGCAGGCGGGCCGGGGCGCGCCCCCCGCGCCAGGGGACCTGCTCGATCTGGGGCGGCAGGGGGCGCTCCTCCAACTGGGCGCCGCGCCGCTCCAGGCGCAGATAAAAAACCTGGTGGGGCGTCTCCGCCAGCGCCGCGAGGAAGCGATAGTCGTGCGGCGTATAGTCCCTGGTAAAGTACAGAACGCGCATAAGAACTCAATCAGTCGGTGAAATCGGTCCAGCGCAGCTCTTTGCCCTGGGGCAGAGCGACGCGCGCTTTCTTGCCGATCAGCTCGGGGATCTCGTAGGGCAGGATCGCGCCGGGAGTAGCCGGGCGCAGCACGGCCAGCATCTCGCGCGCCATCGCCTCGCCGGGCTGAATGTCGCGGGCAGCGCGCAGGCAGCGGCGCTGCACGACGACCGTCTCCTGCTCGTTGTCGGCCACGACCTTATCCGCGCTGCCCAGGGCGCGCTCCAGGCGGCGCGTGTTTTCCACCATGTCCGCCCAGGTTTGCGGGGTCATAGAGAAGGGATGATCCGGCCCCTCCCGCGAGGTGTCGTCGGTGAAATGCTTCTCGACGGCGCAGGCGCCCAGGGCCACGGCGCCCAGCACGGTGGCGTGGCCGGGGGTGTGATCCGAAAGGCCCAGCAGCACCTCCGGGAACATGACCTTGTAAGTCTCCAGCACGCGCAGGTGGATGTCCTTGAAGTTTTCCAGGCTGGCGGTGTAGTTGGTGTTGCACTGCATGACCAGCAATTGCGGGTTGAGGGGCAGGATGGCGTGCACGGCGCGCTGCACGTCGCCGATGGTGGAGGCGCCGGTGGAAAGGATGACCGGCTTGCCCTTGCGCGCCATGCGCTGCAAAGCTTCCGGCCAGGTGATGTCGCCCGAGCCGATCTTGTAAGCCGGCACGTAAGGGTCGAGCATGTCGATGGCGTCGAAATCGTAGGGCGCCGAGAAATAATCCATGCCGACCTCATCGCAGGTCTCTTTCAAGATGGGCGTCCATTCGAAGGGAATCGAAGCGCCCGCGTACACCTCCGCCACGGATTTCTTCCAGGTGGACTGGTGCGAGAGCTGCGCCCCCAGGTTGCGGAAGCCGTAATCCGAGACGATCTCCGGCGCGCGGAAATTCTGGAACTTGGCCGCGTCCGCGCCGGCTTCTTTGGCCAGGCGGATCAGCAACCTGGCGCGCTCCAGGCTGCCATCGTGGTTAGCGGAGATGTCCGCGATGAAATAAGTGGGATGGTTATTCCCCAGGGTGTGAGAGCCAATCTTGATTTCCATGTGTGCTCCTCATGATTTTCGATCCCCGATCAGGAAGACGCGGCCAGGGCGCGCAGCCGCGCGGGATAGCCCTGGCAATAAAGATCGTAGAAGCCCCGCAATCCGTCGGCCAGACCGGGCAGAGGCCGGCCCAGGGCGCGAGCCAGCCTGGCGGAGCTCAGGCGCAGGTCGGGCGAGCGCTGCGCCCGCAGGCCGCCCTCGGCGACGGGTACGGGGTGGATGAGATCCGCGTCCAGCCCGAACTGGCGCGCCAGGGCCACGCCGAAATCGTATTTGCTCAGGCATTCCCCGCTGACCACGTGGTACAGCCCCTCCAGGCGAGACGCGGCCATCTCGACCAGCAGGCGCGCCAGGTGGTTGACCAGCAGCGGGCAGAAAACCACGTCGGTGAAGCCGGGCATGGCCCGCCCGGCGGAAAGGTTGTTGAAGAACACCTCCGCCAGGCTGCGCTCCCCGTTCAGGCTCCAGCCGTAGAAGTTGACGCGGGCGATGATGGCGGCCGGGTAGAGCGCCGCCACGCGCTGCTCGCCCTCCAGCTTGGTCTGCGCGTAAACGCTGAGGGGGTGGGGCAGATCAGCTTCGGTATAGCCGCCGCGCACGCCGTCGAAGACCGCGTCGGTGGAGACGTGCACCAGGGCCACGCCCCGGCGCGCGCAGGCCTCGGCCAGGCGGGCGGGCAGGTCGGCGTTCACCGCGCGGGCCCGCGCGGGGTCGGCCTCGCAAGCCTCCAGGTTGGCCAGGGCCGCGCAGTGGATCAGCGCGTCGGGAGCGGCTGTTTCCAGCACACGCTCGACCTCTCCCTGCCGGGAGAGGTCGGCGGCCAGCACGGGGAAAGGCGCGCCGTTCAAGCGGTGCGCGTTCACCACGCCGGTCACCGCATGCTCAGAGCCGGCCTCCAGGGCCAGGTTGAGGCCCAACAGGCCGCTGGCGCCGGTCACCAGGAGACGCATCAGCCCAGCCTGCCTTCCTCGAATTCTTCCTCGATGGGCGCGGTGATGGCGCGGATCTGCTCGACGTCCAGCCATTGGGCGTTGGTGTTGCTGGCGTAGCGGAAACCGTCGGCCAGCTCGCCGCCCTGGCGCGTCCATTCGTGGCCAAACCAGAGGGCCAGCTCAGGCTGCACCACGAACATGTCTTCCAGCTCGACGGTGGAGCGGGCCTCGTCCTCCGAGATCAGCACCTCGTGCAGCTTCTCGCCGGGGCGGATGCCGATCACGTTGACTTCTGCCTCCGGGGCGAGGGCCCGGGCCAGGTCGATGACCTTCATGCTGGGGATCTTGGGCACGAACACCTCGCCGCCGTGCATCTGCTCGGCGCAGCGGATCACGAAGCGCACGCCCTGCTCCAGCGAGATCCAGAAGCGGGTCATGCGTTCGTCGGTGATGGTGACCTTGCCGTTGCGGCGCTGCTTGATGAACACCGGCACCACGCTGCCGCGGCTGCCGACCACGTTGCCGTAGCGCACGCAGCTAAAACGGGTGGCCTTGCCGCCGGCGTAAGCGTTGCTCTGCACGAAGAGCTTCTCGGCGGCCAGCTTGGTGGCCCCGTACAGGTTGACCGGGTTGACGGCCTTGTCCGTGCTGAGCGCCACCACGCGCTGCACGCCGGCGTCCAGGGCGGCCTCGATCACGTTGCTGCTGCCCAGGATGTTGGTCTTGATCGCTTCCATGGGGTTGTACTCGCAGGCCGGCACCTGCTTGAGCGCCGCCGCGTGGATGACGATGTCCACACCCTGGAAGGCGCGCCGCAGGCGCTCGCACGTCGCGCACATCGCCGATGAAGTAGCGCAGAGTAGGGTGGTCGAAGCCCCCCGCGCGCATCTCGTGCTGCTTCAGCTCGTCGCGGCTGTAGACGATCAGCTTGGCGGGGTGCACGTCGCGCAGCATGATCTCGATGAATTTCTTGCCAAAGGAACCGGTGCCCCCGGTGACCAGCACAACTTTATCGCTCCAATCCATTGCTCGCTCCAATTCGATCATAAACGTTCACGCCTTGCGGATGACGATCAGCGGGTACTGGCCGTTCTCGCCGAAGTAGCGTGGGAAGCGCTCCTCCAAACCGTACAGCAAGCGCAGCCACAGGCGCCCCGCCAGATAAGGGCGGATCACGGCGCGCAGGAAGCGCACGCTCACGCTGCGCCACACGCGGATCTCGAAATCCATGCGCCCCGCGAGCTGGCTCTTCAGCCAGGTCGCGTCCATCTTCTGCACGAAGGTGCCCACCGGCTGGGCTTTGCCCCGCGCGGGGGCAGGCTGCTCCGCCGGCTGGCGCCTGCCCAGGGCGCGCTTCAGCCACACGGGCAGCTTTTCCATGAACGTCACCCAAAAGCCCAGGCGGCGCATGAGCGGCGAGTCGGTCCAACCGTTGACCACCACAGCCGAGCTGGCGGGCGCCAGGACGCGATACAGCTCGGTATAAGCGGGGGCCTGGTCGCCGGCGGGCAGGTGGTGGAAGGTGTGCAGCGAAACCACGCCCTCGAAGGCCTCGGGCCGGAAGGGCAGGTGCGCCACGTCGGCCACCACGTACAGCCCACGCGCACCCAGGCGCTTGCGCGCCTCTTGCAGGGCCACGATGGAGAGATCCGCGCACACACGGTAGGCGTATCCCTGGGAATAGGCCAGGTATTCGGGATACTGCACCGGCCCGGAGCCGGCGTCCAGCAGGAAGCGGCCCTGGGGCCGGAGGTAACGCGCCACGCGCAGGTGGCAGCGCCGGATGTATTCGTGAGACACGGGGCGCAGGTCCTCGTAGCGGGCGTTCTGGTAGAGGCCCTCGCCGGCGCTCTGCCAACCCACCTGGTCGTAGAACTGGCGCACCTGCTGCTTGACGTCGCTTTCAGCCGGCTTTGAATTCAATCCACTTCACTCCTGCTCTAAATCTTCCTCGGCCGGGGCCAAATCGGGAACGGCTTTCCAATCCATCGGCTCGCCCACCAGATAACGGAAGGTATCGCCGTACTTTTCACGGCCCTGCGGACCCAGCACCTCGGCCACCGGGCGCTTCTGCACGTCGTCCCACATGTGCACCAGGTGCCAGGGATAGGGCCGGGGGTATTCGAAGAAGAAATAATAGGCGTATTGCCAGGCCATCTCGACCTTGGCCAGGGGCAGGCGGAATTTGGCGGGGTCGGCCAGCATCTGGCCCAACATCTTGAAATAATTCACCCAGGAATCGGGATCGTAGGTGAAGCCGCGCCCGCGATAGTGGGTATGGCCGGCCACCAGCACGGGCACGCCGTTCATGGCCATTTCCAGGCCCACGGTGGTGGTGTACACCAGCCCCAGGTCGGCCACTTCCACCAGGTCGTAGGTGTTCACCTTCTCTTTCGGCCCGATCACGCGGATGTTCTCCGGCAGCGCCGGAAGGGCTTCGCGGATGACCTGCTCGATCGAAGGGCCGCGCGTGAGCACCTCGCCGGGGTGGATGCGCACCACGAGCTGCACGCCGGGGCAGCCGGCGAAATATTGCATGGTGCGCACCAGCCAATCCGTCATGGTGTGGGTGAAGACCTGGCGCCCCAGGGTCAGGCTGTCGCCGATCACGTTGGTAGGCAGCAGCACCACCGGGCGATCGTCCAGGCCCAGGGCCGCGCGCGCCTGCTCCCCACCCTGCGCCGGGACGCCCTGCCACATACGCGCAAAATTCTCCCAGATGGCCCCGCGCTGGCGCGCGGCAAACAGGGCGCGCATGCGCTCCATCTGCTCCTCGCTCAGCTTGCTATCCTTGCGCGACTCCCACAGGCCGTCGGTGTCCTGGCGCATGATCTCTTTGTTCTGCGCCAGCCAGATGCGCTCGCGCTGGTCGCCAAACTCGTAGGTGACCACCGGGATGTGCAGGAAGCGCGCCACGCGGAAGATCACGCCCAGCTCCTGGATAGTGCCGTTGGGGACGATGACCACGTCCGGGCGGTGCGCCTTCAGCCACTGGAAAGCGGACTGGGCGGCGGCCAGGTTGCGGGCAGAGCGCAGCCGGTACACGTCGTGGCTGCGATCCACGTCCTCCACCTGGAGGGTGTACTGGGTATCGAACAGGGAGACTTTATCGATGGCGCTCACCAGCTCGGGCGGCAAAGTGGCCGCCGAAGAGCGCAGGTCCAGGAAAGGAACCACCTGGATGAGGGGCGAAGCCTGGCTCAATACCCGCCTGGCGTACAAGTTCTGGCGGCGCAGGTCGAAGCGATTGATGGGCGTTCTGCCATTCCCCATAAGGCAGATAGCCCAGGGTCACGTGATGCCCCTGCCCGGCCAGCGCCACGCCCAACATGGCGGCGTGCTCGATCCAGTAATGCAGCGTCGCAAAGATGAAGACCTTGCGGCCCTTGGGCGCAGCCTGGGCGAAGGGCAAAGCCTGGGCGGCGGCCTCAGGCAAGGCCGCCTGGAGGTGCTTCAGCGAAAAACGGCTGCGGATGGGCTTGCCGCGCTGGCGCAACAACCAATACAATTCGGCGGTAAACGGAATCTCCCCTAAGAACTCCTTGAGGGACTCCTTTCCGGATACTTTCATTTGACTTCCTCGATATGCCAATCTAAACGTGGCCGCACCGGGCCCAGGCGCGGCTCGGGCCAATGCATGCCCGGCGCACCGGCGGCGTCCACAGAAAAAGTCAGGGCTTGCTCGTCCTGGAAATAACGCCGGATACGGTAAGAGCTGGCGTTGATTCCCAGCACGAAACGCCCTTCGTTCAAATAATCGGGCGGCAGCACACAGTGGCTGACGTAGTGTCCGGACGGGCGAGTGGAAAAGCGCTCGAACAGGGCCGGCTCGTCGGTGTCGAAGGAGGTGAAGATCTGCTCGCCGCGCGTGCTCATCAGATACACGCCCACGCGCAAGCCGGTGATGGGCGCCGACAGGCAATATTCCATCTCGAGGGTGATCGGCTCGGACGAGCGCACCGTCTCGGTAACGCGCCCCTGGCCGTCGCGCACGCGGATGGCGACCGGCTCGAAGGGGGCCGATTCGAGCGGCATCTCGTCCTCCGTCCAGGCGCGCTCCCCTTGCTGCGAAAAGCCGCTGGAGAGGTAATAATCCACCGCCTGGGGGGTCGGAGCGCGCAGCGCCAGGCGGCCTTTTTCCAGCACGAGGGTCTCCTCGGTCAGGCGCAGGATGGCCGACATGTTGTGGCTGACGAACAGCACCGTGCGCCCCTGCTTGGGCCACGTCGCTCATCTTGCCCAGGCACTTGCGCTGGAACTCGGCGTCGCCCACCGCCAGCACCTCGTCCACCACCAGGATCTCCGGCTCCAGATGGGCGGCCACCGCGAAGGCCAGGCGCAGGTACATGCCGCTGGAATAGCGCTTGACGGGCGTGTCGATGAACTGCTCCACTTCGGAGAAGTCCACGATCTCGTCGAACTTGCGCTCGATCTCGGTGCGGCGCATGCCCAGGATGGCGCCGTTGAGGTAGATGTTTTCCCGGCCGGTCAGTTCCGGATGGAAGCCGGTGCCCACCTCGAGCAGGGAGCCGACCCGGCCGTGGATCTCGGCGTAGCCCTCGGTGGGGTCGGTGACCCGCGAGAGGATCTTCAGCAGGGTGCTCTTGCCCGCGCCGTTGCGCCCGATCACCCCCAGCACCTGCCCCTTTTGCACGTCGAAGCTCACGTCTCGCAAAGCCCAAATGCGCTCTTGCGAAGCGTGCCTGTCAGGCCCGGCGCCATTGTGGTTCCGGCCGGAAGCCAGCCAGCGCTTCGGCGCGTTCAGCGCATCACTGATGCTATCGCGCAGAGTGCGATAATACGTGCCGGTGATCGCACCGATACGGTACTGTTTTCCTAATTTCTCTGCATGAATAGCCAGGTCGCTCATCGTCAATCCTGTAATCCGGCGACGCAGATCTGCTCAGACCATATCCGCGAAAGTACGTTCCATGCGCCGGAAATAATACAATCCGCTCACAAAGAGCACCAGCACCATGCCCACCGAGACGGCAAACATAGCGCCGGGCGGCTGGGCTCCCAACAGCGCCCAGCGGAAGCCCTGGATCACGCCTGCCATGGGGTTCAACCCGTAGACGATACGCCACTTCTCGCTGGGGAGGATACCGGTGGAATAGGCCACCGGCGAAGCGTACTGCCAGGCCGTGACGACGAAGGGGATCATTTGCTGCACGTCGCGGTACTGGACGTTAAGCGCCGAAAGCCACAGTCCCACTGCCAGGGCGGTGATCAGCGCCAGCAAAACGAGCAGGGGCAGCCACAGCACGTTCCAGGTGATGGGGTAATGGTAATAGACCATCATGCCCAGCATGATCAGCAGAGAAAACCCGAAATCCACCACCCCCGCCGCTACCGCGGAAAAGGGGATGATCAGGCGCGGAAAATAGATCTTGGTCAGCAGGTTGGCGTTGCCCACCAGGCTCATTCCGGCCCGCGACAGGGCCCCGGCGAAGAGCTGCCAGGGCAGCAAGGCCGCGAAGTTGAACAGCGGGTAGGGAATGCCGTTTTCCGTTCCAACCTTGAGGAAATTGCCAAAGATGACGCTGAAGATGACCATGGTCATCAACGGCTGGATGATGGCCCACAAGATGCCCAGGACGGCCTGCTTGTAGCGCACCTTGATATCGCGCCAGGTGAGGAAATACACCAGCTCGCGATACAGCCACAGGTCGCGCAGGTTCAGCGCGATCCAGCCGTGCGGCGGCTTCAAGATGGTGACGGGAGACTCGGTCTTAACTATCATAGTTTTTCAACCGCAACGAGATGCTTCCCTTCGTTCAGCATGACAGGGGCCTGGTTGGAAAGCGCATTCTCATCCACGTTGTCAGTCCCTTTCCAAATCCTTCGCGGTTACCTCTTTTTAATCAAATCCTCTCGCGCTCTTTGCGTCTCTGCGTGAGACTCTCTAAAAACTTGGCGCTCTTTGCGTCCTTTGCGGTTATCTTTAGCCTTTCGAAGATCGATACCATTCGATGGTGCGGCGCAGGCCCTCTTCGAAGTCCGTGCCGGCGCGGAAGCCGAAGTACTTCTCCGCGCGGGATACGTCCAGGCCGCGGCGCGGCTGGCCGTTGGGCTTGCTGGCGTCGAAGACCAGCCGGCCGGAGAAGCCGGTCAGGCGCGCGATCAGCCCGGCCAGGTCTTTGATGCTGATCTCGTAACCGGATCCCAGGTTGACCGGCTCTGGGCCGTCGTAGCGCTCGGCGCCCAGCACGATGCCTTCGGCGGCGTCCTCCACAAAAAGGAACTCGCGCGTCGGCGAGCCGTCGCCCCACACCACGATCTCCTGCTCGCCGCGCTCCTGGGCCTCGACGCACTTGCGGATCAGGGCGGGGATGACGTGCGAGCTGGCCGGGTCGAAGTTATCGCCGGGGCCGTACAGGTTGACGGGGATGAGGAAGATCGAGTCGTAGCCGTACTGCTGGCGGTAGGCCTGCGACTGCACCAGGAGCATCTTCTTGGCCAGGCCGTAAGGCGCGTTGGTCTCCTCGGGGTAACCGTTCCAAATGTCGTCCTCCTTGAAAGGCACGGGAGTGAATTTGGGATAGGCGCACACCGTCCCGATGGCCACGAACTTTTGGATGCCGCGCCGCCAGGCCTGGTGGATGAGCTGCACGCCCATCATCAGGTTGTCGTAGAAGAATTCGGCAGGGTGCTCGCGGTTGGCGCCGATGCCGCCCACGTGGGCCGCCAGGTGGATGACGAGGTCCGGGCGGGCGTCGTCCAACATGCGCCCGGCGTCCTCGGGCTTGACCAGGTCGTATTGGGGATACTCGGGCACGAAGATGTCGGTCGCGCCGCGCTGGCGCAGCTTAGCGACCACAAACTTTCCCAGAAAACCTGCTCCACCGGTGACGCACACGCGGCGGCCCTGCCAAAACGTGGTATTTTCCATGCTTCCCTCTTCTAGGCTTGCTTATCCATGTACAGAATGACCTTCAGGCCGCGCGCCTCCAGGCGGGGCAGATCCTCGTCACAGCCATCGGCGGGGCGGCCGTCGCTCACGATGCCAATGCCCTTCTCCAGGCAGGTCAGGCGGCAGACATCGGCCACGTCGCCCTCGCCGCTGAGCAGCACCTGGTTGTAACCGGCCTGGCTGACCTGGTCCAACAGGTCGCTGACGCGCTGCCGCGTGGCGCGGTAGAGCCGGAAGGAGGTTTGAATGTAGTCCAGGGTGAGATACGCCCGCAGGGCCAGGCCCTCGGGCGTGATGATATAACGCAGCTTGCGGCGTTCCGCACGCCTGACCTTGACGTAGCCCTTGGCAATCAGGCGCTTCAAATGCCAGTTTATGGTGCCCACGGCCACGCCCAATTGGGCTGCCAGAGAAGCCTGGGTGGCGTCTGGATTTTCTTCGATCTGTTCCAGGATGATGCGGTCGCGGGCGCTGTCGGGGATGGAGTCCATAGGAAATTTCCAATATTCAACGGCTGAATTATAACCGCGATCGCGAATTTGGTAAAGGGCGAATCTGCGACGTTACTTACAGGCGCGCACGTCCAGCAGTTGGCGGAAATGGTCGTTGTCGTCTTGCTGCTCGCCCATCAGGTGCACGCAGGCTTGCGAAAACGCTCCGCGCTGGCCGGGAGTCAGCCTGCCCCACCATTTCTCGTCCATGTAGACGTAGCCGTAGCCGGCGCGGGCGATGGCCGCCGGGTCGGCGGAGGCCAGCAAGCTATCGTATGCGGGCAGGCTCACGTACATGGAGGAGTTGGATTCGGTCGGATAACCAAAGAGGGCCACGGCGCGGTACGAAGTGCTATCGAAGACCATCGTGCCCGGCTCCAGGCGCTGCCAGTATTGCTGGCTCAAGCGGGCGTCCATGCCGGTGATGTAATAGCTGAGCTGCGGCGCGGGGATGGCGATCAATTGCACCGCCAGAGACACCAGGCCGCCGAAAACGGCCACGAAATAGGCCAGCCCGGCCAGGGCCTTGGCCCAGTCCCGCCCGCGCCGGGCGATGAGCCACAGCAACGGCAGGCTCAAGACGACCCAGGTCCACAGGGCAGCGCCGGTGAAACGCGTGATGTTGCGATCCTCCCCGTACATCACGAAGATGGGCAAGATGAAGCTGATGAGCGCCGAGAGGCCCAAGCCGGCGGCCAGCCAATCGCCGCGCTTGTAACCCCGCCAGGCGTAATAAGAGGCCAGGGGAGCCAGGAACAGGCCCGCGCCCAGCTCGGGCAGCAGGACGGCCAGTTGTTTCAGGTTGAAGGGCGAGAGCACCCCCAACTGCGCGGTATAAACGGCCAGCGGCCAGCGCAGGCTAAATCCCCAAAAATTATAGCTGTCTGGCAGGCTGACCCCGCGCAGCTTGTCGAGGAAGCCACGGGCGGCCTCGGTGATGACGCCTCCCTGCGCCAGGGCCAGGAACCCGCTGACCCCCAGCACGGCCAGCCAGGACCAAACCAGCCCCTTGTCCAGGGGGCGGCGCCGGCGGCGCGCTTCCCAGGCGTAGACCAGCAGCACCAGCGCCATGCCGGCCCACAGGGTGGCAAACAGGTGCTCCGCGCTCAAGGCCAGGTTGGCGAAGATCAAGGCCACCCCGGCCACGCCCCAGCGGGACAGGCGCCCCGGCTTCACCAGCAGGAGCAATAGCAGCACGGTCAGGAAAGAGAGCGCGCCGGTATTGCCCAGGTTTTGAATGAGCGGCTCGAACACGCCGCTTTGATAGGCGAAGGGGAAGGCAATCGGGCCGCCGCCCTCGATGGGCCAGGGCCGCATGAGGGCCGTGACCAGGTCTTTGGCCGTATCCGCGCCGGTGTTGATCAGGGTGACGCTGCCGTCCAGCTTCGCCAGCAGCGAGGTGGGATAGAGCAGGAGCAGCCAGCGCGCGCCGGTGGCAAAGGCCACCCCCATAGCCCCCAGCACGCCCGCCCAGCCGCTGCGCGTCAGGCGCTTGAGCCACGTCCAGCCCAGCAGCATGGCCAGGGCGATGGCGAAAGCCTTGCTGAGGTCCCAGGCGCTCCAGGGGAACAGGCTGGCCTGCCGGATCAGGCTGGCGGCCCAAATCTGCAAGCCGTAGTGGTAGGCAAAGCGATAGACCGGATCCAGGTAAAAGTGAGGGGGAATATCGCCGGCGGCCATGACCGAGACCAGGGGCAGGTGGTGGTAATCGTCGGCGAAGGCGAAGCCGCGCCCGATCAGCTCGAAGACCACCGTCAAGACCAGCAAGGCCAGGAGCTGCGGCCAGGCGCGCAGATCGCGCAGGTCGAGCCACGGACGCCTCCCTGAGCGCCAGGCGGCCAGGCCGCCCGCTCCCAGCACCGCGGCAGCCGCCAGCCAGAAGGAAGGCGTCACCGGCATGAGGTTGGCGCAGAGATTCGCCAGGGTGAGGAAAAGCACGAAACCGGCGCCCAGGCCCACCAAAATCCGCTCGGAGCTGCGCAGGCGAAAGACGTGCGCGGCGATCAACCAGCCCCCCAGCGCCCAGGCGAGGGTCAACACGGCATAGGAAGCCAAACCAGGCACATCGAAGGATCTAAACCAATACATAGCGATCCTCAGGGAGTGGGCTCGAGCACGTCGATATACACTTTGCCCAGCGAATCCAGGGTTTGATAATATTGGTGCAGGGGAATGTCCACATCCTTGACCCACACGTTATTCTCTTCCGCGAAGCCTTTCTCGGCCGGGTCCTGATAGATCAACAGGAGCGTGTCGGTGATCACGTAGCTGAAACGGTGGTCGCTCAGGTCGGCATAATAGCGGTCGAGGTAGGACTGGTTGCCGGCCAGGGCCATGTCGTTGATGAGCAGCTTCTCGTAATCGCTCACCACCTGGGCGTCGCCCAGCAAGTGGAAGGTCAACAGGTGCCGCTGGGTGAGGAACAAGACCGGCTTGCCCTGCGCCTGGCCCTCCTGCACGACTTCGCGCAGGGCGTTGACGGCCTCCTGGCCGTGGCTGCGGTCGGGAATGACGACGGGGCTGGTAGAGTTCAGCACGATCAGGGCAGGCAAGACCAGCAGGAAGGCGGCCAGCCAGCCCGACATGGCGGGAGGGGCCACCGGCAGGTCCGGCGCAGCTTTATCAAAGTAAAGATAGCTCACCAGGGTCAAGAGTAAGATCACGTAGGCGTCCAGGTTGTGGATGTCGCTGCCGCCGCCAATCTTGACGCTGACCAGCAGGCCGCCGGCGAAGAACACCCCCAGGATCGCAGCCATGCCCAGCAGGCGCAGCGCGTGCCAGCTTTTGCCGGCCCGCAGGAAATAGCGCCCCAGCAAGATCCAGGCCGGCAACGAGACCCAGGCCACGTTCAGCAAAACTCCCAGGCGATTATTGATATTGGGGAACAAGCGATACCACAGCATGGCCGAGGTATAGGCCGTGGTGTAGAAATCGAAGGGATTCCCGGAGAGCCGGATGTAAACGACGTTGGAGGCGAAGGCCACCGCCAGGCCGGCCGCCGTCCAGGCGACGGGCTTCCACAGATAAGCCTTTACGTCCTTCTCGAAGGGCGTTTCCAGCAAATAGAGGAAGGAAGCCAACAGGCCCGGCAGCGGATACCAGTTGACGCGGCTCAAGCCGGCCCAGGCCGAAGCCAGGAGCACCACGAACAGGGATCTCCAGAAATGGCGGCGATCGAAGCCGAGGATGACCAGGAGCACGCACAACAACAGGTGGTAATAGACCGGCGCCTGGGTGATGTAGAAGTAGGCTCCCAAGACAAAAAAGATCACCGTCAGCCAGCCCTTGACCTTCAAGCGCCAGGCCAGGGCCCCGGCGCTGAGCAGTGTAATGGAGACCCACAAGAAAGATTGCCAGAAGCGATGGACGGCGATGGGCAGGTTGCCCAACAGGAAGGGCAACGCCGTCAACAGGCGCTGGGCAGGGTTGAAGACCGGCCAGGGCAAGGCCACACCGTAAATTTTCCTGGAAAAGAAGAGGGAGGCCTCGTAGAACATGCTGCCCTCCGACCAGGAGAGAGACAGCGGGTAATTGGAGATGCCCGGCAGGTAAGCCGCCAGCTTGTAGACCAGCGTGTACACGAGCAGGGTGAGGACGGCGGTCGTGCCCCAGGATTTATGCTTCCACAGGCCCATCAAGAGCACGGAGCCCACCAGCACCATCCCCAGGAACAACGACAGGCGCGAATAGCGGGTCACCAGCACCCATTTCGCCACGCGAATCAGCAACAAGGGGTAGACCACCGAAAAAGCGGCGAACAAGGGCGCGTTGAGCCAGCCCAGGCGGCGCACGATGCGCAGCAGCGCCTCTTGCGCCCAAAAGATCAGCGCTCCCCCCAGGACAAAAGAGAAGATCAACGCGAGCAGCTCCAACTGCACCAGGGCGGCCATGCCCAGGCCGGTGAACACGCGCAGCTTATAGGGGAGCCTGAGGAGGATGGAATATTGGGAAAACGGATTGAGCTGGTAAAAAGCCACCGTGTTCAAGACCAACACGATGAGCACACCGATGCGGAATATCCTCAGGTTAGTTTTACGGTCCACGTTGTTGCCCCAATCAGGCTAATTTAGATTTTCGCCGCCGGTCCCACACCCAACCGCCGATCAAGATTCCTGCGCTGAGGAGCAGCACCAGCCCCACGATCTGCCAGAACTCCAGCCGGCCGCCGACGTGCAGATTGCGGCTGGCGTACCATTGAGTAAAGAAGGCCAGAAAGACCCCCTCCACCCCCAGCCAACGCCCCAGCCAGGCGTCGTGGTGGGCGCGCGCCCATTGCCAGCCCCAGCCGGCCAGCAAGGCCAGCCAGACGATGAAAATAGTGCGGTAACGCGGGTTATCGAACTGGTCGCCGCCGGCGCGGATGGAGGAGATCAAGATCCAGCCCCAGCACAGCAGGCCCAGCCAGATGAGGATGCGGCGCTCGTGGGCATCCTGCGTCTTCCACAGCGTCCAGAAGCCGTACACCAGCAGCGGAGCGAGCAGGTACCAGCCGGCGGCCATCAGCCCCCAGAGGATGCGTAAAAGCGGCACGGTATCCGGGTCGGTGAGGACGGCGGGCAGCACCGGCTGCACCAGCCCGTAGGCGGTCACGAAGGGAATCAGAAACTTCGTCCCCAGCCCACGGATGAGCACCTGCACCATGCCCGAGCCTTGAAAAGTCAGAAAAGCGTCGTATTGGGCCGAGAGGCGGAACCAGACTCCCAGGAGGGCCACCATGACCAGCGTCCCCAGGGCCAGCACGCCCCAACCCAACGCCTGCACCCGGCGCGAGCCGCGCCCGATGGCGTATTCCAGCCAGAACCAGACGAACAGGATGCCCATCACCGGCAAGGCCACCAGCCAGGAGATGAGCAACATGCCGGCCAGGCTGAGGGCCAGGGCCAGGATGGCCGCCCGCCGGCGCTCTTTCCAGAAGATCACGCCCCAAAAAGCGATGGCGATGAAAGAGATCAGGAAAGGCTCGCGCATCTGCGTGCCGCCCAACACCACCGCCTCGGGATAAAGCGCCAGGATCCAGGCCGCCGGGAGGGCCACGCCCCGTCCCCAACGGCGCTTGACGGCCTCCCAGAAGAAGGGCAGCCCCAGCGCGCCCACGAGGGCGGCCAGAACTACGATCAGCAACGGGCGGTGCAGGTCGGGACTGAGAGTGCGGTAGAGCGCGGCGCTGAGGGTCAACAGCCCGCCATACTGGTCGGAAGCCAGCTCCTGGGTAAAGCCTTCCCACAGGGGCTGGCCGGAAGCGGCCAGGGTCCACGCCTGCGTATCACGGCTATACGCATCCTTGAAGGTGTAGCCCGCCTGGTAGACTTCCCCGCTGTAGCCGGCCACCGGCATCAGCTCCAACAGGGCCACCCCCACCCCCAGGCGCAGGAGCAGCGCGACCAGCAGCAGCCAGCCGGCCATGCTCTCGCGCCCGGTGCAGTCCCAGGCGGCCGCCAGGAGCAGCGCGCCCAGCCACAGGAGGGCGCTGACGCCCAGCCACTCGATGAGAAAGCTGCCCTGCGCGTCCAGGGCGGCCAGGGCCGCGCCCAGCGCCAGGCTGAGGGCCAGAAAGAAGGGAAGTCTAAATCTCAGGTCTGAAACGAGCCGGCGCATAGCGTTGTCCTATCCAATGGACTGCGACCCACACCACCCACAAGACGACCAGCGACTGCATAGGCACCAGAAAGCGCGGGTTGTCGCCGTGGTCGGGCAGGGTCTGCAAGATCGAAGTCACCCACACGGTGCTGGCGATGAAAGTCATAAAGGCATCGACGCCCCACAGGCGGCGCAGGCGCGACCAAACCAGCGCCAGGAAGGAAGTGGCCAGGAAAAGCAGGTTGGCGCCGATCAGCGCGAAATGCTGCAAATTCACCAACGCCTCCAGGATGCCCCGCCAGGGCTGAGCGAAAACATCCGGCTGCCAGTAGGCCGGCGCGCGCCAGAACATCCACCAACCCTCCAGAACGTTGCGCAGGTACAGGCCGGGATGCTCCCAAATCAATTGCACAGATATTTTAGTCAAAAGTTGGGAAAGCGTGGTGAATCCCAGGCCGGAAGCCTGCATCATGGCCGGGATGGCAGGCCAGATAGCGTTGCCCTGCGTGCCATACTGGGCGATGCGGGCGTCGCGGTACTGAAGGTAAGTATCGCGCAAGGCGGCGTACTGGTCGGGGACGTATTCGAAGAAATAGCCGGTGTGCTGCATCAACTGGTAGCCGGTCATGGTGGAGAGATTCCACATACCGAAGCGGCTGTGGATGTAATTCACCCAGGCGCCCAGGATGAGCAGCCCGGGCAGGGTCACGCCGATCAGGGCCATCCAGGAGAGGCGCAGCTTTCCCGGCCAACTGGAGACGAGCGCCAGGAAGAGCGCCACCCAGAAGGGCAGGAACACGAACAGGGGGCGAGTCAGCCCGGCCATGCCGGCGGCAGCGCCCATGCCCACCGCCAGGAACAGCGAGCGGCGGGCGGGCCACTTCAGCCATACGAAGACCCCCAAGACGGTCAACAGGATCCAGAAGGTGGTCAACGATTCCGAGAGCAGGTCGGCCTCGAAGAAAAGCTGGCCCAGGTTGAGGGTGTGGCTCAGCCCGACCAGGACGCCGAACCAGATGCGCCCGCTGGCGCGGTAGCCGATGTAGAACAAGATCAGCGTCATCAGCACGCCCAGGAGGAGCTGGGCCAGGTAGACCCTGGAATCGGGTCCCAGCAGGGCCATGAAGAGCGGGTAGCCGGGCAGGCGCTCGCCGTTGTAATCCTTCCAGCCGTCCAGGATGCGCCCGGCCAGGAAGCGATAGCCGCCCGTGTCGCTGTAGGAAGCCGGCGGGTAAGCCAGCCACAAGGGCAGGCGCTCCAACAAGGCCACGGCCAGGAGCAGCCCGGCGGCCAGCCAGCCCGAGACCGCGCGGCGCTCAGCCGGCATACGCCCCCCCAAAACCGGCCAGGGCGCGCGCGGCGCGCGCGCGCCAGGTGTAGGCTTCCACGTCCCGGCGCGCCTGGCTCCCCAACGCCCCCCGGCGGGCGGGGTCGGCGAGCAGCTCGCCCAGCGCCTGCTGCCAGGCAGGCAGGTCTTCAGGCGGGCAGAAGACGGCGTTGCGCGGGTTGAGCACCTCGTGCAGCACGGGCAGGTCGCTGCTCAAGATGGCCCGCCCGGCGGCCATATAATCGAACATCTTCATGGGACTGCAAATCTCCGCCGAATTGCCGCCGCTGCTGCCGGCGATGGCGCGCTCGTAAGGCATGAGCAGGATCTCGGCGGCGGCCTGGTAGAGGGGCAGGCGGCGGTTCTCCACGAAGCCGGTGAGGTGCACGTTCCCCAGGCCCTCGGCGGCCAGGCGCGCGCGCCAGGCGGCCACGTCCGGCGGGCGGCCCCCCACCCACAGGAAGCTCACCTGGGGAAAGGCGCGCGCCAGCTCGTAGAGCAGGTCTGCGCCGCGCCCCGCGTAGAAATGGCCGCTGTAGGCCACGGTGGTGCATTCCGGCAGGCCCAGCGCGCGGCGGGCGGCGGACGGATCGGGCAGATCGGCGTAACGCTCCAGATCCGCGCCGTTGGGGGCGATGACCACCTCGTCTTCTGGAAAGTGGACGCTAAAATCCGCCTCCAGGCGCAGGCGCAAAGCCTGGGTGATCACCAGCAGGCGCTTGCGCCCCCGGCTGCGCAAGAATTCGCGGAAGAGCCAGGGGCCGACGCGCCCGGTGATGCGGTCGTGCACTTCCAGCACGGCCGGCAGTCCCTGGCGCAGGGCCAGCACGGCAGCTTGCAGCATCCAGGTGTAGACCAGCTCGGCGCCCCAGGCGCGCGCGCGGCGCACGGCCTTCCAGGCCAAGTCGTAGCGGCGCCAGGCAGGCGCCGCCGGAATCCACTGCACCTCGAAGGGGACTTCCCCCTGCGGAACGGAGGCCTCCCCCTGGGAAACGGGGGCTTCCCCCTGCGGAACGGGGGCCTCCAATCCATAGTGGGCGGCCAACGCCGCCCAGGCCGGCGGAGCGCCGGGGCCGGTCTCGGGCAGCAGCAGGCGCACCTGGTGGCCGTTCTGGGCCAGCGCCTGGCAGGCTTTCATGCCCTGGATGCTGTTGGCCGTAGCGGAAGGCACCTGAGAGGCGGAGATACAGGCGATCTTCATAGCGCCACCGTATCCGCCAGCGCCGCGCGCTCGGCGCGGCGCGTCTCCTTCAGCCCGCGCCACACGATCACACCGACCGAGATCACGAAATATCCGGAGAGCAGCCCGGCCTGCGCCAGGTAGCCCAGAGGGTGCACCAGGACGAACATCAGCCCGGTCTTGACCACTCCCACCGCGAAGGTGACCCCCAGGGGAAAGTTGGGGTGCCCCAACGCCAATAACAAGGGGCGGTTCCAGAAGAAGACGTTGGCCACGCCGTAACCGATCAGCAGCACCAGAATGGCCGGGAAGGAGGGCAGGTATTCGCCGTGCTTCAGCAGCCCCAGGAACCACTGCCCGACGAGCAGCACCCCGGCGGCGCAGCCCAGGGTCCAGGCCGCCGCCATCAGCGTGGTGCGCCGGAGCAGCGAGCGCAACGGCTGCCATTCCTGGCGGGCGACGGATTTCGAGATCTCAGGATAAGTGGTGGAGATGAAGGGCGTGATGGGCAAGAGGATGATGTTCATCACCGCCAGGGCGAACTTGTAATAGCCGGCTTGCACGCTGGTGAGGAAGAAGCCCACCCACAAGACTTCGCTGTCGCGGATGACCATGTTGATGGTGCCGCTCAAATTGGTGCTCACCGCGAAGCCGGCCATCTCGCGCCAGCCGGAAGCCCGCCGAAAAGAAACCTTCCACCAGCCGGCTCCCAACAGCGGCTTCAGCCAGTACAGCGCGGCGGCCATGATCCCCAGGCCAAAGAGCAGCTTGCCCGCCAGGTAAGCCAACAGCACCTGGTAGATATCGCCTTTGGTCAGGAAAGCCACCAGGATCCAACCGGCGGTGAGGATGCTCTGGGCCAGGTTCAAAACCGCCTGGGTGCGGTAGTGGTTGCTCACCTGCAAGACGGCCGTAGAAGTCTCGGTGATCAGGTTGGCCAGCAGGGCCAGCCCGTAGAAGGTGATCCAGCCCGTCTTGGTGGGATCCTTGACGATGTAGATGGCCGCCAGGGGCGCCAGCAGCACCAGCAAGGCGTAAGCCACCACGGAGGTGACGGCTTCGGTGAGGCCGGCGGCCTTGATGACCGCAGCGGCCTGATCCTTGCGCTCCAGGGCCAGGTATTGGCCGGCGTATTTCACCACCAGCTCGCCCATGCGGAAGGACAACAGGCGGTTGACCGTGGAGGCGAACATGGTGATGATCCCCAACATGCCATAGTCCGCCGGGCCGAGCAGCAGGGCTGCCAGGATGCCCTGGAAAGAGGTCAACACCATGCTGATGGTGTTGCTGCTGAACAGATATCCGGTGTTGCGCACCACACGGCGCAACAGGCGGTCCTGGGTCCACTCGCGCAGGGCCGGAGGTAAATACTTCATGGCGTGAGCACCTGGCCGGCCCACGACCTTTCTGCCAGGTACCAATCCACCATGCGCGTCAAGCCTTCAGCGAGCGGGACTTGCGGCTCCCAGCCCAGCAGAGCGCGGGCCTTCTCCACGTTGGCCCAGTTGGCCAGCAGGTCGGCGGGATGCAAGGGCTGATATTCCAGGCGGGCCTCACGCCCCAGGCGCTGCTCCAACTGGTGGATCAGCTCGTTGAGGCTGATGACCTCGTGCCCACCCAGGTTGATGATCTCGTAGCCGAGGGGCTTCAGGCCCAGGATCGTGCCGCGAGCGATGTCGTCCAGGTAGGTGAAGCCGCGCGATTGCTGGCCGTCGCCGTTCACACGCACCGGGCGGCCCTCGCCGATCCATTGGGTGAAGCGGAAGGTGGCCAATTCGGGGCGCCCCGCCGGGCCGTAGACGGTGAAGTAGCGGAAGACGGTCACATCCAGGCCGTACAGGTAATGATAGGCGTGGCACATGACCTCGGCGGCCTTCTTGCTGGCCGCGTAAGGTTGCAAAGGGTGGTCGGTTTCGGCCTCCTCACGGTAGGGCATGTCCTGGCTGGTGCCGTACAGTCCAGAGGTGGAGGCCAGCACGAGCTTGGGGATGCCCGTGCGCCGGCAAAGCTCCAGCAGGTTGGTGGTGCCGTTGAGGTTGGTGTCGATGTACATCCAGGGGTCTTCCAGGCTGGCGCGCACGCCGGCCCGCGCCGCCAGGTTGATGACCGCGTCGAAGCGCCCCTCTCCCGCGCCGAGCGCCAGGACTTCCTCTTTGTGGCAGATATCCAGGCGCCGGAAGGTGAAGGCGGGGCAGCTTTGCAGCTTGCGCAGGCGGTACTCCTTGACGCGCACGTCGTAAGCGTCGTTGAGGTTGTCCACGCCCAGGACGGTGTGCCCGGCGTCCATCAGCATCTCCGCCACGCGCGAGGCGATAAAACCGGCGGCGCCGGTGACCAGGTAATGCGACATTACAGCCTGACCACTTTGGGATGATCCCGCCCGGCGCTCCCCAGGGCGTTGCGCGTGTCGACGATCAGGCTGGCCGCTTCGAGGATGGCCGCGTAATCGTAGGACTTGTGATTGGTGACGATGACCACGCAATCCGCCGCGCGCACCGCCGCCATCAGGTCGCCCACGGCGCACATCTCCAGACCCTCGTGCTTGAACTGCGGGATGTAGGGATCGTGATACTGAACCTGGGCGCCCTTCTGCTCGAGCAGGCCGATCACGTCCAGGGCGGGGGATTCGCGCAGATCGTCGATGTCCGGCTTGTAAGCCACGCCCAGCACCAGCACCTGGCTGCCCTTGAGGGGCTTGCCGACCTCGTTGAGCGCGTCTTGCACCTTGCCCACCGCGTAGCGTGGCATGGAGGAATTGATCTCGGAGGCCAGCTCGATGAAGCGCGCCGTATAGTTGAGCGATTTGAGCTTCCAGGAGAGATACAGCGGGTCGATGGGGATGCAGTGCCCGCCCAGGCCGGGGCCGGGGGAGAACTTCATGAAGCCAAAAGGCTTGGTGGCAGCCGCGTCGATCACCTCCCACACGTCCACACCCAGGCGATCGCACATGATGGCCAGCTCGTTGACCATGCCGATATTGATCATGCGGAAGGTGTTCTCCAGCAGCTTGGTCATCTCGGCCACCTCGGTAGAGGTGACCGGCACGACCGTGTCCAGCGCCTGAGCGTACCAGGCGGCGGCCACCTGCGTGCAGGCGGGGGTCATGCCGCCCACCACTTTGGGGGTGTTGCGGGTAGTCCAATCGGTGCGGCCGGGGTCCACGCGCTCGGGGGAGAAGGCCACGAAGATGTCCTGCCCGATGGCCAGCCCGCTGCCTTCGGTCATCTTGGGGGCGACCAGCTCGCGGGTGGTGCCGGGATAGGTGCTGGATTCGAGCACCACGACCAGACCGGCGTGGGCGTAAGGGGCCAGCTCCTCGGCGGCGGAAACGATGAAGGACAGGTCCGGGTCGCCGGTCTTGCGCAGCGGCGTGGGCACGCAAATCGAGACGGCGTCCGCCTCGGCCAGCACGGCGTAATCGGTGGTGGCCCGCAAGCGGCCCTGCTCCACCAGACGAGCCACGGTCTGGGTGGGCACGTCCAGGATGTAGCTCTCGCCCCGGTTGAGCGCCTCCACCTTGGAGGCGATAGGATCGACGCCCACCACCTGATAGCCGGCTTCGGCGAAAGTGACGGCCAGGGGCAGCCCCACGTAGCCCAGGCCCAATACGGCCACGCGGGCGCTGTGGTCTTGCAGGCGCGCAATCAGCTCACTCTGAACAGAATGACTCATTTTTCCTCTTGGTTGCAGTAAGTCTCATGTTGTCGTTGCGAGTTATCCCACAGCGCCGAGGCGCTCTTCTTTCGGGAAGAAACCATCACGGAGTGTCATTGCGAGCGTTCTATGCGAAGCAATCTGAGCGCCGGCCGAGAGATTGCCACGCCTTGGGGAGAACACCCAAGGCTCGCGCCGCTCTGCGTACCCGTAGGGTGATGACATGCCTAAGTTTCTTAGTAGGCGTTCTCTGCCGAAACAATCTCTTTTGACCCGTGCGGGAGATTGCTTCGTCGCAAAAAACGCTCCTCGCAATGACACCCACGCAATGACACTCATAATGACGCCCGCGCAATGACACCCTGATGAGATTTGCTGTCTTCAGGGCGCAAAGTCAAAACAGGCTCAGTTGCTTCGGCTCGTCGTTGCCATTGGCGTCCTGGGCAGGCTCTTGCGGGGACTCTTCTGGGGCCGGCGCGGACGGCGCAATTTCCTTATCCACCTGCGCGATGTAAGCCGGCAGGTGCGAAAAATCCTGGACGACCGTATCGCGCAGGGAGGGCTGGTGCAGGGCCGCCGCCGGGTGGTACATGGGCACCACCAGCCGGCCGTTGACGCGCACGGCCCGCCCGTGGATCGAGCTGATGCGCGCGTTGGGCAGGAAATGCGCCATCGAAAAACGCCCCAGGGTAACCACGACTTTGGGGTCAATGGCCTCGATCTGCCGGTTGAGGTAAAGGCTGCAAGCCGAGATTTCCTCGGGCAGGGGGTCCCGGTTGCCGGGTGGGCGGCACTTGACCACGTTGCAGATGAACACGTCCTTGCGCTGCAAGTGGATGCTATCCAGCAGCTCGTCCAGGAATTTCCCCGCCGCGCCCACGAAGGGGCGGCCCTGCTCGTTTTCGTAGAAACCCGGCCCCTCGCCGATGAATATGATCTCGGCGTCGGCGGGGCCTTCTCCGGGGACGGCCAGCTTGCGCGAATGGTGCAGAGCGCATTGGGCGCACACGGAGACTTCACGCGCAACTTGTTCAAGCACCTCGGTTGGCTGCACGGTTTCACCTCCTCGGGTGGAGTTAATTTGGGGCTACCATCAGACGCCGCAAAGCTTCGGCGTCCAATGGCTTCAACGTCATCAAGAGGGCATCTTCGTTATTATCGTGATA
Source organism: uncultured Chloroflexia bacterium (assembly GCA_963702935.1). Classification (GTDB taxonomy): domain Bacteria; phylum Chloroflexota; class Anaerolineae; order Anaerolineales; family Anaerolineaceae; genus DAOTWA01. Next base: position 2,170,641 of record OY969772.1, on the reverse strand, counting down.
ATAACGCGGACGGATACCCACGACTACAAAGCCAAAATGCCGGTAGAGGGCCTGAGCCGGCAAATTGCTGCGGCGCACCTCCAACAGGGCCTGAAAGGCGCCCTTCTCGATCATCTCCAGCAAGCTGGCCGCCAGCAAACGCCGCCCGATGCCGCGGCCACGGAAGTCAGGATGGACGGCGATGGTGCCGATGTGGGCCTCATCCACCACCCGCCAGATGACGATCATGCCGGCCACGCCGCGGCTGCCATCCGGCAAGCCAACCTCGGCTACCCACGCGAAGGCGCTCTCGTTTTCAGTCAGCTCGAAACGGAAGGAGCGTTCTGACCAGGGCAGGCTGAAAGAGAGCACATCGATGGCGTGCACCTGCTCGATGTCGGCCAACTGCATCGGGCGGATCAGCAAATCGCCCGCGGAGGAATCCATGGGTCAACCCGGAATTGGCTCGGCGACGTGCAGGTACACCGGGGCCAGAGTCACGGCGTCATCGACCTGCCCGGCGCACCAGCGCTCCCAGGCCAGCTCGGCCAGGAAGGAAGCGCGCCGCAAGGACTGCGCCGGCGGAGCCAGGATCACGTTCTTGCGCCGGCGTCCCAGGTGCTGGCGTTCTTCGGCGGTCAGCTCGCCGCACACCAGGGTGGGCCGGTGGATCTGCCGGGAAAGCTCCTCCAGGGTGGCGACCTGCGCCTCACCTTGCGCGGCCCAGCGCCCGGCCTGCGCGGCGTACCAGCCCAGGGCCAGGCGTCCCCGCCCGGCCTGCAAGACAGCCGCCAGGGGAAGCTCTTGCACCGGTTGGGACGCCGCGAGAATATCCAGGGTGGGGATGCCCACCATGGGCAGGTGCAGCGCCAGGGCCATGCCCTTGACCAATCCCAGGCCGATGCGCAGGCTGGTGAAAGACCCCGGCCCGAGCGCCACGGCCAGGACTCCCAGGCTGCTTTTCTCGACGCCCGAACGGCGGATCAGCTCTTGCAGAGCGGGAGCCAGCTCGACCGTATGGTGGTTCTGGCTCTGCCAGGTCATCTCGCCCAATACCTGCGCGCCGTCGAATAGCGCCAGGCTGACCCAGCGCGTTGAAGAATCCACCGCCAGCAGAATCATACACCTCCAAAGACGCGCCGCCGGAATTCATCCAGAAGGCCGTCATAACGCGGCCCGCACGCCAAAAATACCATGCCACGCTGCTCGTCTGCCATCCAGCGCAGGTTGATCCACAAGCGTTCCGCCGGCAGCACCGCCTTGATGCGCTCCGGCCATTCCAGCACCAGGGTGCCCGATTCCAGGATCTGATCGATGTCCAGGTCTTCGGCCTCCAGGGCGTCTTGCAGGCGGTAGGCGTCCATGTGATGCAGGCGCTGTCCATCCGAGCGGCGGTAAACATTCACCAGGATAAAGGTAGGGCTGGAGACGTGATCCAACGAGCCCCAGCCGCGAGCGATGCCCTGCACCAGGGTAGTCTTGCCGCTGCCCAGGTCGCCAGACAGGCAGATCACGTCTCCCGGCTGCAAAAGGGCGCCCAGGCGCATCCCCACCCGGCGGGTCTGTTCCGCGCTACGACTAAAGAACTCCAGGGTGTGGGCGTCCAGGATCGGCATAACCAGTGATTATAAGTCAGGGTAAGGACGGCGGCAAGATTTGCGCCAGCGGCTGGGTGATCTCCTGGCCATTTTTATTGATTCCAACCTCTGCCGCGATGATGCGGGCGATCTGGCGCGAAGCCTCCGGGCGGGCCAAACGATGCGCCGCGGCGACAATTCGCTTGCGCTCCTCCGGGTGGGTGATCCAGCGGCGCAGGGTATCCACCACTTCGTCGGGGTGGGGCGCCCAGATGCCAGCGCCTTCGTCCACCACGTAGGTGACGTTGCCGTCTTCCTGGCCGGGCATACGGCTATAGAGGATCAGCGGCAGCCCGGCGATAAACGCCTCGCTGATGGTGCCGGGGCCAGCCTTGGTGACCAGCACGTCGGCGGCGCGCATAAAATCGGGCATCTCACGCACGAAGCCATAGATAAAGGTGGGCATCGACCAACTGCGCGACTCCAGGCGCGCCTTGAGCTTGCGGTTGCGGCCCGAAATGATCACCAGTGCGATCTTCAAGCGGGCCGCGGAGATGGCGTGCGCGGTGCGCTCCAGCGGCCCCATGCCCTCGCCGCCGCCCACCAGGACGACCACGGGCAGGTTCCTGAGGCCAGCCCAGGCGCTCGCGCAGGGCGCGCTTGTCGCCCACCGGCCGGCAGAAACGGTCGGCCACAGGCAGGCCCACCACGCGCACCTGATCGGGACGCAAGCCATGCTCCAGGCCGCGCTGGCGGGCAGCTTCGGTGGGCACCAGCAGGATATCACTGCCATGGTGGTACCAGAAGGCGTGCACGGAGACCAGGTCGGTCACCACGGTGACGAAGGGCGGCCGGTCGCTGCCCAGGGCGCGCAGCACGGGCGCCACGGCGATGGGGTGCACCGAGACGATCAGGTCCGAACGGTGCTCGTTGACCAGGCGGTGGGTGGCGCGCCGCACGTAAGGCCAGAAGAGGTTATTGACGAAGCGCGTGCGCTTGCTGCTGTCGGTGATGTGGTAGCCCAGGCCCCACACGTCCGGGATGCGCGCCATAGGCGGGTACACCTCGGGGGCTATATCGAAAGGCGGTGGCGCATATTCCTTGAAGATGTCCACCATCTCGGTTGAAATTTTGTTGGGAAACTCGAGGCTTAAAGCCTCAATGATCGCCTCTGCGGCGCTACGATGACCACCTCCTGTGTCGGAAAACAGAAACAACACATGGGGTTGATCAACTTGAGGATGATTCATCAGCACCTCTTGGCAAGATGGTTTTCATACGGCGCGACAATTCTCGCCGAGGCAGGAGCACCTTCCGTCCGCAAGTGCAGCATTCCAATCCAATATCTGCCCCTAAGCGTACGATTTTCCAATCGTAGCCGCCGCATGGATGGGGTTTACGCAAGCGTACGATATCACCCAGATTAAGCTCGACCACCATTTAAGCAGATTATACCACTTGCACCCAAGTCCCTCACCCCCAACCCCTCTCCCTGTGGGAGAGGGACGGGGTGAGGGCAATTCGGGCGGCGAGCGGGGAAAACTTGCTAGCCGGGGAAGAGGACATTATAATGATTTCATTGCATCTAAATCTACACCGACGATCGTCTGGTTAGACCCAAGGACATCATGCTTGGACTTGATCCCCCTACTCTGATTTCCCGAATTATCGTTTTGATCATCGCTTTTTCCGTGCACGAATTCGCCCACGCCTGGACGGCTAACTCGTTCGGCGACGATACCCCGCGCGCCAACGGGCGGCTGACGCTCAACCCGCTGGCGCACCTGGACGTGATGGGCTCGCTGCTGTTGCTGGTGGCCGGCTTCGGCTGGGCCAAGCCCGTGCCGGTCAACCCCTACGCGCTGCAGCGCCGCTCCCCGGCGGCGCTGATGCTGGTCTCGCTGGCCGGGCCGTTATCCAACCTGGGGATGGCCATCGTGGCGGCCATCCCGCTGCGCCTGGGGCTGGTGCCCTTCGTTTACTCTTCTAACGGCATCTTCCCCACCCTCTTTCAGATCCTGTACGACTTTCTCACGATCAACCTGGTGTTGATGCTGTTCAACCTGATCCCCATCTCGCCCCTGGACGGTGAAAAGATTGCCGAATATTTCTTCCCGCCCTCCTGGGCGCAGGCGCTGGATCGCATCCGCCCCTATGGGCCGATGATCCTGCTGGTGGTGCTCTTCGTGCTGCCCCTGGTGGGCTTCGACGTGCTGGGCATCATCATGGGGCCGCCGCTCAACGCATTGACCCACTTGCTGATCGGTTAAGGACATGCCTATGGCAACGCAAGTCACCCTCGTCGGTTTGGGCCAGGTGGGCGCCTCCATCGGCCTGGCGTTAGGCAAGCACAAGGATCTGGTGGAGCGCACGGGCATCGACCGCGAGCCCACCGTCTCCCAAAAAGCGCAGAAGATGGGGGCCATCGACCACATCGCCTACAACCTGCCCGCCTCCGTGCGCAACGCCGGCCTGGTGATCCTGGCCGTGCCCGTGGACGAGCTGCGCGAAACGCTGGAGGTGATCGCCCCCGACCTGAAGGAGAACACGGTGGTCATCGATACCTCCCCGGTCAAGAGCGGCGTGCTGGCCTGGGCGGAGGAAATCCTGCCCGCCAGGCGATATTTCATGGGCCTCACCCCCACCTTCAACCCCGCCTACCTGGAGGAAACGGGAGTAGGCATCGAAGCCGCCCACGAGGACCTGTTCGAGCACGGGCTGGCCGTGATCGTCACGCCGCCCGGCGCGCCGGCCCCGGCCATCAAGATCGCCTCCGACCTGATCGGCCTGCTGGGGGCCACCCCCCTGTTTGCCGACCCGGCGGAAGCCGACGGCCTGCTGGCTGCCAGCCACCTCCTGCCGCAGCTCGCGGCGGTGGCCCTGCTCAACGCCACCGTGGACCAACCCGGCTGGCGGGAGGGGCGCAAGCTGGCCGGGCGGCCCTTCGCCCAGGCCACCGCCCCCATCCTGCACCTGGACGAGAGCAAGCTGCTGGGCCAGGCGGCCATCCTCAACCGCGAAAACGTGGTGCGCATGATCGATAGCCTGATCGATTCCCTGGCGGCCCTGCGCGACGACATCCTCAACCAGAACCACGAAGAGCTGCACAAGCAGATGGAGAACGCCCTCAAGGGCCGGGAATTGTGGTGGAAGCAGCGCCAGGCCGCCAACTGGCCCAACCAGGAGGAAGTACGCGTGGACGTGCCCTCCCCGGGGGATATGCTGAGCAAGCTGATCGGCTTCCGGCGCAAGCCTGACAAAGATAAGAAGTGACCCCCGCAGGCACGGGCTTCTATTGCTATCTCCTGGAATGCGCCGATGGGACGTATTACACGGGCTGGAGCACGGACCCGGCCCGGCGCGCCCGCACGCACAACCTGGGCCGAGGGGCGCGCTATACACGCACCCGCCGTCCGGTGCGGCTGGTGTACGTCGAAGCTCAACCGGATCGCGCGGCGGCCATGCGGCGCGAGCGGGCCCTCAAGAAACTCTCACACGCGAAGAAAAAGGCCATGATCACAAAATCCGAGAGCGTAGCGAAACTTAAAGCGCTATGCGCGAGCGTGCCTTGCGCGCGCCTGCTGGCCGTGGCCCCCGGGCGGGTCAACCTGCTGGGGGAGCACGTCGACTATAACGACGGCCCGGTGCTGCCGGCCGCCATCGACCGCGCCGTGCGCGTGGCCGTGGCGCCCCGCGCGGATCGCCTGGCGCGGCTGCACGCGCTGGACCTGGAGCAATCCGTCACTTTCTCTCTGGATGATCTGGCGGGCAAGAAGGACGTGCAGGGCAGCCCGCTGCCCGAATGGGCGCTCTACCCGGCGGGCGTGGCCTGGGCCCTGCAAGAGCAGGGCCTCTCCGTGGCGGGCCTGGAAGCGGCCTTCACCTCGGACGTGCCCATGGGCGCCGGGCTGAGCTCTTCGGCGGCGGTGGAAATGGCCTTCGCCGTGGCCTGGCGCGAGCTGGGCGGCTGGGAGGCGGACGCCACGCGCCTGGCCCAGTTGTCCCAGCGGGCCGAGAACCGCTACGTGGGCGTGAACTGCGGGCTGATGGACCAGTTCGCCAGCGCCCACGGGGTGGAAGGACACGCGCTGTATTTCGACACGCGCAGCCTGGACTGGCGGGCCGTGCCCCTGCCGGCAGGCACGGCGCTGGTCATCGCCGATTCGGGCGTGCGGCGCAGCCTGACCACCTCGGCTTACAACGACCGCCGCGCGGCCTGCGAGAAGGCCGTGACCCTGCTCAAGCCCTATTTGCCCGGCATCCACGCCTTACGAGACGTGACCCCGGCGCAGCTCGACCGCTATGCGGATTGCCTCCCGGAGGAAGTAGAGAAGCGCGCCCGCCACATCGTGGAGGAATGCGCGCGGGTGGAGCGCGCCCTGGCCTGCCTGGAAAGCGGCGACGCGCGCGCCTTCGGCCAATTGATGTTCGCCACCCACGCCAGCCTGCGCGACCTGTACGAGGTGAGCGTCCCGGAGCTAGATCGACTGGTGGAGGTCGCCGCCGGCCTGCCGGGCTGCCTGGGAGCGCGCCTGACGGGGGCCGGCTTCGGGGGCTGCACGCTGAATCTGGTAGAGGAAAAGCACGCGGCCGAATTCATCCCGCGCCTGCAAGCGGGCTATCGCCAGGCCACCGGACGCGCGGCGCAGGTCTATCTGTGCCACGCCAGCCAGGGCGCGCACGTCGAGACCTGCCCGGAATAACGTTTCCGACTTATTCTGAAAATACGGGCAAATGCCCCAGGGAAATGATGTCCGCCCACTTGGCGCGCTCGCCCTCGGTGAAGATGGCGGCTTCAGCCGCCACGGAGGCCCCGGCGCGCTGCAACAACAGGCGCATGCCTTGCAGGGTAGAGCCGGTGCTGATCACGTCGTCCATGATGACCGCCTTTTTGCCCTTCATCATCTCGCGGTCTTTCTCGTCCAGGAAGAGGGTCTGCGGCTGCCCGGTGGTGATGGAAAGGGTCTCGGCCTGCAGAGCCTCGCCCATGTAGGGCTTGTAGGATTTGCGCAGGATCACGTAAGGCTTGTGCGTCTCCGCCGAGAGGGCGTGCGCCAGAGGAATGCTCTTGGCCTCCGCCGTCACCAGCACGTCGTAGTCGACCGTATCGAGCTTCCCGGCCAGGGCGCGGGCGCATGCCTGCACCAGCTCGGTGTCTCCCAGGATATTCAAGATGGCGATCTTCAAGCCGGGCTTGATCTCGAACAAGGGCAGCTCGCGGTGCAGGCCGGCAAGCTCAACAGGGTAGGTCTGGCGTTCAGGAGACATATAGAATTCCTCCGATAAGAATGGATTACCGGGGGTTAAGTTTATCGCAGATTGGGCATTTAGGGGGAAGAAGTTTGGGGAATTTACGTGCTTCCGCAAAGTCGAGTCATGTCATTACCCTTGCCCAGAGGGCACGCAAAGCGCGGGTTCGCAGTGCGTGCGAACCCCGGTGTTTTTTCCGGGGTGAAGCAATCTTGATGCCAGCCCTTTCAATCCCTCCGCCCTCTAAGTCGCCAGCACGGCCATCAACTCCAATTTCCGGGTAAGCGATGCTCTGTCCTGTTGGGACAAACTGCTATTGGCTAACTGACGGTTCGCTCCTGAATGATTTCCTTATAAGGGTCAGGCGTTCCTTGCTGAGTGGTTTCTAACCCGGCAATCACATCTGATCTGATCAACCCGAGAACGACCGCAGCCGCAATAGGGCAAGAGCCATTCCCGTCAGCACTTTTTTGGTCATCGCGAAAGGCCTCCACATGATCAGGGGTAAACCTTAATATCTGATTTCCATTCTGGAATTCAGTAAAAACCTATTATGGCCCCTGATTCTCTCGCGAAGTTCTTGAATGGAGATGGAGGAAATCTCTCCTCATCCCCCACCCCTTCCCCTCTCCGCATGCGGAGAGGGGAAGGGGCCAAGGGGTTGGGGTGAGGTTTCGACCGGAAAATTAGCGAGAAAACCACTCAGACAGCAATGAAATGCTTCCCCAAAGCGATACTGCGTGATCACTTCGTTCAGTATGACAGGGCCTGTTGTGGAAGGTAGCAACTTGAGTTAATAACCTTCTATTGATCTTAGGAACAAGGATCAGGCGCAGGATCTTAAGAACAGGGTAGGTGCTTTATCCTGGCTCTACTATTTTGGGCGGGCAAACATTAAGGATTAATGGGTTTTCTCCCCAACCCTTTGCTCAAATCAGCATATCGTGCTACAATGTAACTATATAGTTACATAATCAACCAAACAATTACTAATGGGTATAGCATAATGACTGAGACCAGACACAGATTAGGGCGGATTCATGATGCCAGGGGAGCGCGGGAGGCGATCCTGGATGCAGCGGAAAAAGAGTTTGCTGAACACGGGTTTGATGGCACACGTGTGGATGCCATTGCAGCGGCATCTTCCTATAACAAGAGCTTGCTCTTTCGCTATTTTGGCAGCAAACTGGATTTGTATGCGGCGGTGATCCGGCGGGCGGATGAACAGACGCGTATCTTCCAGGAGCAAAGCATCGCCCCCCTGCTCGACAACGCTGCTGCCCTCAATGCAGACAGCCTTCGGGATTTACTCCAAACCTACCTCAAAGCCTACTTTGATTATCTGCTTGCGCACCCGCGTATGGCGAAGATCTATCTGTGGGAAATGGCAGAAGGCTGGAAAACCTACGCCCAGATTGTGTCCGACCGCGATTTTGACGAGGTTCATCATCTCAAGCCCTTGTTGAGCAAGCTGCAATCCGTAGGGTTGGTGCGGTCGGCCTGGACCCCCTCCTCCAGTTGATCACCGCCGAGGTGTATTCCCTGGCGTATCTGGCTTGTCTGCCCCTGGCTCGGTTGTTCTCACCGGATGAGGACCTCACCTCGCCCAACGCTATCATGCGCGCCCGGGATTATAACGCTAAATTTGTCAGCCAAGGAATGATTATCGACCCCACGAATGAAAGAAGCGGCCAGTGAAAATTAATTTGGGAAACGCTCTGGCACAAGGCGCTATGTTTTTGTTGACGTATGCCGTCCCCTTGTTTATTCCCGGGGGTATTCGAGCCTGGACGGCCGCGTGGATCTTTCTGGTGATCTGGTTAGGATTCAATCATGGCATTTTAGCCTGGCTATATCTGCATAACCCTGATTTATTGCAGGAACGCTTGCAGGTGGAGACCAAGAACCGGCCAGGCTGGGATAAGGCCCTGACCCTCTTGCTGTATGGCTCCATCTTTCTATGGTTACTTTTCATGGCGTTTGATGTGATTCGCCTCCACTGGTCACCGGTGGCAAGATATCTTCAGGTGGGTGGGATGGCACTCCTTTTGTGCTCCTGCTATATCCTTTTCATCGTATTTCGAGAAAATACATACCTATCAATGGCCGTCCGCATTCAGGCAGAGCGCGGGCAAACCGTCATTTCCACCGGCCCGTATCGGTATGTACGGCACCCGATGTACGCTGCGATGATTTTCTTTTTCTTGGGGACCCCGCTTCTACTCGGTTCCTGGCTTGGGATACCTTTAGGAATCCTGGTGATGCTCATCTTAGCCTGGCGGTCGGTATTGGAAGAAGGTGAGCTGCGGCGGGAACTGCCTGGTTATGCAGCGTACATTGCCCAGGTAAAGTACCGTCTCATTCCCCATGTATGGTAGCTGGGTAACAGCTACATCAGTGAATCTGCTTTCGTTTTCCTGGATTCCCATGCCCAGGAGATTCGGAGCCTCATGGACGTTTCCACTCGGCAGATGGCTGGTACGTTTTCGGCCTGAACAGGGGTTAAATTCACTGGCCCCCAGATTAAAAAATGAGAACCTCCCGTGTAGGAGGTCCCATTTATTTTGCAGCGAGAGCCGGGGACGCCGACCCCGGCTCTCTCTTAAGGAGGAGAAGAAGAGAAGTCGCCCTTTGATGTTTATCTTACCAGGGGATTAATGGGGCTGCTTGACGCTTACCCTACGCTTGCCCTACGCTCACCCAACAAATCTGCAAACCGGGAGCCTCCCTGTCGGAAATCACGTCATCGTGAGCCCTGGGCGTGGCGATCTCAAAGCCGGCGCTCAGATTGCTTCGCACAGAACGCTCGCAATGACACTCTGGGGTGGTTTCTTTCCGAAAGAAGAGCGCCTCGGCGAGGTGGGGTTACTCGCAATGACAACCCAAATCTTGAGAAGCGGGGCCAGGCTACCCCGAATCCCCGTCCGCTGGTAGAATGGAATGGATCGCTATTCAAAACCCCAGGAGGAGCGTATGAACTCACAAAGACACGCCCGAGTTATGGGCCGGAGAATTGCGCGAGACTCCCCTCGGCCCGCTGTGTGTGGCCGTCTCCGAGCGCGGCCTGGCCAGTCTGGAGCTGCAAACCGGGCTGGCGGATTTCCTGCAGCACGTGGAGGCCGTCCCTGACCCGCAGCACGAGCTGGTGCGCGAGGCGCTGCGCCAGATGGGCGAATACCTGAACGGCCAGCGCCAGGTCTTCGATCTGCCCCTGGATTGGTCGCAGATGGGCGCCTTCCAGCAGAGCGTGCTGCGTCTGACCCTGGCGATCCCTTTCGGGGAGGTGCGCACCTACGGCAGCCTGGCGCAGGAGATGGGCAAGCCGCGCGCGGCGCGGGCGGTGGGCGCCGCCGAAGGCGCCAACCCGGTGCCGGTGATCATCCCCTGCCACCGCATGGTCGGCTCGGAGGGCGGGCTGCACGGCTATGGCGCTCCCGGCGGCCTGGACACCAAAGCCTGGCTGCTCACCCTGGAGGGCCACCAGCTCAAGGGCCACAAGCTGTTGCGCTGAGATCTTTTCGAACGAAATTCCCTCGGAGGAGAGATGCCTGAACTCCCTTATAAGTCCGGATTCGTGACCGTCGTCGGGCGGCCCAACGTAGGCAAGTCCACGCTGATCAACGCCCTGCTGGGGCAGAAGATCGCAGCGGTCTCGCCCCGCCCGCAAACCACGCGCCGCCGGCAGTTGGGCATCCTGACCCAGGAGCACGCGCAGATCGTCTTCGAAGACACCCCCGGCATGCACAAGCCGCACACCCGGCTGGGCGAGCTGATGAACGAGGAAGCCACCTTCACCCTGCAAGACGCCGACGTGATCGTCTTCATGGTGGACGTGAGCGTCTTGCCCACCGAAGAAGACCTGCTGCTGGCGGACAAGCTCAAGGAGCTGAAGCACGCCGGCGCCGTGATCCTCATCTTGAATAAAATCGATCTTTGCCCGGAGGCGCAGCGCGAAGAGAACACCGCCGCTTACCGGAGTCTGTTCCCGGCGGCGCCCGTCGTGACGCTTTCCGCCACGACCGAGAAAGGCCGCGCCAGGCTGCTCGCGCTGCTGTTAGAGGAGATCGTCGCGCGCCTGCCGGAAGGAGAGCCTTTCTACGACCCGGAACAGGTGACCGACCTGTACGAGCGCGACATCGCCTCCGACCTGATCCGCGAGGCGGCTCTGCTGTACCTGCGCGACGAGATCCCCCACGGGATCGCCGTGCGCGTGGACGAATATACCGAGCGCGGCGAGACGGGCGCGCACGTGGCCGCCACGTTATTCGTCGAGCGCGAATCGCACAAGCCTATCGTGATCGGCAAGGGGGGAGAAATGCTCAAGCAGATCGGCTCCACGGCCCGCAAGGAGATCGAAAAGATGAGCGGGCGCAAGGTATACCTGGAGCTGCGCGTCAAGGTCAACAAGAACTGGCGCAACGACACTACCGCCCTGCGCCATCTGGGTTTCGGCAGCGACGAAAAGAGCTGAGATGCCCGCCTTCCTGCTGGGCCTGACGCTGGTCTGGGCGCTGCTGGATTGGGCTGCCATCGCCCGGGGATGGCAGCGCGCCAAGTACGTCACCAAGCCGGCTACCCTGCTGGCGCTGATCGCCTGGTTCACGCTGGCGGCCGGCTGGGGAGACGGGCACGTGTGGTTTGGCCTGGCGCTGGTCTTCTCGCTGGCAGGAGACGTGCTGCTGATGCTGCCGGGGCGCTATTTCCTGGGCGGGTTGGTCGCCTTCCTGCTGGCGCACGCCTGTTACGTGATCGGGCTGAACCCCACGCTCCCGCCGTTGCAGCCCGCCAGCCTGGGGCTGATCGCGCTCCTCCTGGCGGGGGCGGCCTTCCTCTACCGGCGCATCCAGACCGGGCTGCGCGACAAGCCGGGCGGGCGCCGGCTGCGCCTGCCGGTGGCCTTCTACAGCCTGGCGATCACCCTGATGTTGTCCTCGGCCCTGCTTACCCCCCTGCGCCCGGATTGGGCGCTCACGCCGGCCCTGCTGGTGGCGGGCGGCGGCCTGCTCTTCTACACCTCCGATACCCTGCTGGCCTTCGACCGCTTCTTGCAGCCCATTCCCAACGGGCGCCTGCTGGTGCGCATCAGCTACCACCTGGGCCAGTTGGGGCTGATCGCCGGGCTGGTGTGGAGGGGATAGGGGGCAATGGGCAGTAATCAGTGGACAGTGGTCAGGGAGCAGGCAATCAGTGAACAGGCAATCAGGGAGCAGGGATCAGGCGATCAGGTTCCTGATTACCTGGTTGCCTCGTTGCCTGATTGCCTCTGATCCCTGCCCACTCACCACTGTCCACTGTCCACTGTCCACTCACTACTCTCCACTCCCTGCTCTCTTTCCCCCCAACGGCCTGAAGCCCTCGCCCAGCGCCTCGTGCGCCGAGCCGATCACCATGAAGGCCTGGGGGTCGGCCTCGCTCACCAGCACTTTCAACTGGTTGACCTCCGCGCGCGTCACCACGCAGTACAGCACGGGCCGCTCCGCGCCGGTGTAGCCGCCCGTGCCGGGCAAAACGGTCACGCCGCGCTCCAGCACGGTCATGATACGCTCCGAGACCTCCTGGGCGCGGTTGGTGACGATCAGCGCGGTGCGGAACACGTCCGTGCCCTCGGAGACCATCTCGGCCGCCAGGCCGCTGACGTAGATCATCACCAGGCCGTAGAGCGCGCGCTCCCAGCCGAAAGTGAAGCCGGCCAGCAGCACGATCAACGAATCGGTAGCCAGATAGGCCTGGGAAATGGAGATGCCCAGGCGGGAATTGAGGATGCGCCCCAGGATGTCGCTGCCGCCGCTGGTGCCCTGGCCGCGATAGACGCATCCCAGCCCCACCCCCAGCAGCAGGCCGCCGTACAGCGAGTTCAGCACCAGGTCTTGCGTCAGGCCGGCGGGCACGAAACGCACCAGGAAATCGGTCAGGAAGGAAAAAGCCGCCACGGAGAAGGCCGTGCGGAAGGCGAAGCGCGGCCCGCCCAGGAAGCGCCAGCCCAGGACGAACAGGGGCAGGTTGCCGACGAACACCATCAGGCCGATGGGCCACAGGGTGTAATGATTGATCAACTGGGCCGCGCCGCTGACCCCGCCGCTGACCAGCCCGGCGGGCACCAGGAACAGATCCATGGCCAGCGCCTGGATGGCGGCGCCGATCAGGATGAGCGCGTAATCCCGGCCGGTCTTCCAGGAAAAATCCTTGCGGGAGAGGCGGGGGAAAAATCAATTAAAAGATGCTTGCGAGATGCCGGTCGAGGGTTCACAGCCGTATTCCTTCCCTATGATATGGAAACAAGCAATTATAGACGGCCCCATCCAAAGCGTGAAGGAGGAAAGTGCTCTCGCCCATGGCGTTCTCAAGAATAACGGGTGTCATTGCGAGTAATCCCACAGCGCCGAGGCGCTCTTCTTTCGAGAAGAAACCATCACGGAGTGTCATTGCGAGCGTTCTATGCGAAGCAATCTGAGCGCCGGCCGACAGATCGCCACGCCCTGGGGACAACGCCCAGGGCTCGCGCCGCTCTGCGTACCCGTAGGGTGATGACACGCCTAAGTTTCTTAGTAGAATGCCATGACCCTCACCCCAACCCTCTCCCACGGGGAGAGGAAGTCAGAACTCCAAAAGGCGCAACTCTGCGGGGCCACCTGCGTATAAGATATGGATATATGAAAAGAATTGGCAAGCCTTGCGCAGGTTGGTCAAAAAGGCTATTCGACAAAAAGAGAGGATGTAAAAATGAGCACTGTGATAACCGAGCAGCAGAACCCCGGATGTTTGATTCAGATCCTGTGGTTTGCCTTCGTGGGCTGGTGGCTGGGCCAGGTGTGGATCGTGGCCGCCTGGCTGCTGATGGTCACCGTCATCGGCCTGCCCTTCGGCGTGTGGATGCTGGATCGCCTGCCGAAAGTGATCGCCTTGCGCGGCGAGCCCGTGCAGCGCATGGTCACCCGGCGGGCAGACGGCGCCCTGGTGACGCAAGTCGTGGAGCGTCCCCAGGTGAACCTGCTCCTGCGCGCGCTGTACTTCATCCTCGTCGGCTGGTGGCTGAGCGCCATCTGGATGGAGCTGGCTTACGCCATCAGCCTGACCATCATCGGCCTGCCGCTGGGCTTCTGGATGTTCGACGGCGTGCCGGCTATCGTCTCGTTGAAAAGATGATTCTTAACCACTAAGTACACGCAGAGCACCAGGAAAGAATTGAATTAAAGGGGGAAAAAACTTCGTGTTCTTAGTGAACTTTGTGGTTCACTTCACGCCGCTCAAGGAGACCCTAAAGACTTCCTAAATCTTTAGGGTCTTAATTGCGCGCGCAGCGCGCGTAGCTCGGGCAAGACGTATTCGCCGGCGGCAACCACCGCCCGCACGTGGAAGGCAGTGCGCAGGTCTGGCGCGGGGCCGGCCAGCAGCGGGTCCCTGAGGCGCAAGTCCACGTGGGCGCCGCCGTCCTGGTCGCACACCGTGCGAATCAAGCGCCGGATGCTGACCGGCTGGCCCTGCACGCTGGTCAGCATCTGCTCCAGCCAATCCTCCAAGGCCAGCCTTTCCCCCTGTCTATCGAATAATTTGCCCCAATCAGGAGCGCCCCCGGCCAGGGGATGCAGACGCAGCTCGGGCCACAGCCGCCGGGCCAGGGAAATGTCGACGATGCGCTCGTGGCGGCGCGTCTGGTCGCACAGCAGCAAGCGCAGTTGCACGGCCGCCACGCGGTAGCTCTCCAGGCGGCCCTCCCGGTAGGACGCCAAGCTGTCCTCGAGGAGGTTCAGCGAGGCGCTCATGTAGGCGCGCAGGCGCGCCTCCTGGCCGGGGAGCATGGGCCTCAGGAGCGCGGCGCGCTCTCGAGCTGGCTGCGCTTTTCTTCGAGGCCGGCCAACAAGGCTTCCAGCGCCTTCTTGACCTCTTCGTAAGGGGCCAGCTTGCCCTGCTCCACCTCCTGAAGGCGCTGCTCCTCCTCCGCGCGGCGCTTGCCGCTCATCCTGCGCTGGTTCATCAGGTTGATGGAGGCTTCCTTGCCCTGGAATTGGGAACGCAGGGCGTGCAGATCCAGGTTGAGGCTGCGCTCGATCTCGCGCAGCTGGTCGTGCATGGCCTGCGCCAGGTCCAGGCCGGCCTGGATCTCGGCGGGCGTGGCTCCCTCCACCTTGATCTTCTCCACATCGAACTCGGCGATTTGATGCTGGTACTGCGCCGGGGTTTTCATAAGGTTGATTTCCTCCATTCCAATGGACCCCGGAATGGGTCCAGCCCAATCCGGCGTCCGGTTTATAGTTTTCTTTCGGCACGATTATCTTACTTTGATCGGGAAAGTTAAGCAAGCCAATCCCGGTTTCTATGGCCCGCTTAAGTTTGCCTTAGGGTAGAGCTAATCTTCCGATAAGGTTTCCACGCAAATTTTGTGATATTTTGATAGGGATGTAAACTCAAGGCGAGATGCACTGGGTACTCTCACCCTTTTGTGTGATTCTTACCTTTTTGTAAGAAACAATTGATATAATGTAGATAAATTATGGAAAATATAACCGTGACTAACTCAAATAATGACTCCCGGCCCGACCCGTTGAATCCCGACGATCAACCTTCCGGCCGGAGAGGGGAACCCATGGGAAGGCGTTATTTTGCCCTGGCCGGCCTGGTCGTCATTCTGCTGGCGCTCGGCCTGGTGGGTGGAGTGGTGCTGGACCGCCAGGTGCTCTCGGCCTACGTCCCGACCAGCAACGTGACCCAGGCCGCCCAACCGGATTTTCAATTAATGGCGCAGGCCTGGAACATCATCCAGAAGAATTACGTGGATCGCCAGGCGGTGAACTCTCAAACTCTGACCTATGGCGCCATCGGCGGGATGGTGGATGCCCTGGGAGATACCGATCACAGCCGCTTCTTGAGCCCCCAGATGCTATCGGCTGAGCACAATTTTACCCAGGGCCAGTTCGAAGGCATTGGCGCGGAAGTCCAGATGGAGAACGGCCACGTGGTGATCGTGGCGCCCATCGATAACTCTCCGGCCCAGAAGGCCGGCCTGCGCCCCGGCGACATCATCCTGAAAGTCAACGGCCAGGATATCTCCGGCCTGTCGCTGACGGACGCGGTCAACCTCATCCTGGGGCCGGCGGGATCCAAAGTCACCCTGACCATCCAGGATCCCACCAGCGGGGCCAGCCGGGACGTTACCCTGGAGCGCGCGCGCATCGCCTTGCAGAACGTGACCTGGTCGCAGATCCCCGGCACCAACTTCGCGGACGTGAGCATTTCGGCCTTCTCAGATGGGGTCACCACCGAGTTGAAGCAGGCGCTGACCCAGATCCAGGCGCAGCATCTCAGCGGCATCGTGCTGGACTTGCGCAACAACCCGGGCGGGCTGCTGGACCAATCCGAGCAGGTGACCAGCCAGTTCCTGAGCAGCGGCACCATCCTGGAAGAAAAGAACGCCCAGGGGCAGATCACCAAAGTGCCGGTGCAGGCCGGCGGGCTGGCGACCAAGATTCCCATGGTGGTGCTGATCAACCAGGGCACCGCCAGCGCCTCCGAGATCCTGGCCGGCGCGCTGCAAGACAACCAGCGCGCCAAGCTGGTCGGCGCGACCACCTTCGGCACCGGCACGGTGCTCAACGAGTTTCCGCTTTCGGACGGCTCGGCCCTGCTGCTGGCGACGGAAGAATGGCTGACCCCCACCGGGCGCGTCATCTGGCACAAGGGCATCGCACCGGACGTGCAAGTGGCCCTGCCGACCGGCGTCATTCCCCTCAGCCCGGACGCGCTGAAGAGCCTCACGGCGGCCCAGGTGCAGAGCAGCCAGGACGCGCAGTTCTTGAAGGCCCTCGATCTGCTGACCCAGAGCAGCGCCAGCTC
The DNA here is from genome assembly GCA_963702935.1 of uncultured Chloroflexia bacterium. Lineage (GTDB taxonomy): Bacteria > Chloroflexota > Anaerolineae > Anaerolineales > Anaerolineaceae > DAOTWA01. The sequence goes on along the minus strand of OY969772.1, from coordinate 2,154,007 downwards.
CTCCTGAAAGGGGACGCACAGGGAAGATGACCATCGATCTTACGGCCTGGAAAGACAATTGGAAACGCGAGGTTGAAGGCGCGTATCTTTACCGCAAGCTGGCCGAGGCCGCGCGTACTTCCAACGTGCAAAAGGCTCTATTGCAGATGGCCGATCAAGAAGAGGAGCACGCCGCCATCTGGGCCGAAAACGTGCGCTCGCACGACCAGCGGGCCAGCATCCCGCGCCTCGACCTGCGCATCCACCTGACCATCCTGTTGGCGCGCTGGCTGGGCGCCGAATCCGTGCTCGGCCTGCTGGTCAACGATGAAGTCAGCGACATCGCCACCTACTCCGACCAGGCCAACACCCTGGGCCACGAGGACATTTACAAACGCGTGCTGGCCGACGAGACGGCCCACGCGCGGGCTCTGACCGCCCTGGAAAAGCCCGGCAATACGGATAAAAGTGAGCCCTGGCACCGCGGCGCTTCTGCCAGCGGGTCGGTGCGCGACATCGTCTACGGTTTCAACGACGGCCTGACGGCCAATTTCGGCCTGGTGATGGGGGTGATCGGCGCCAACGTCAACCCCAATGTGGTGGTGCTCACCGGCTTTGCCGGCCTGCTGGCGGATGCGCTCTCCATGGCCGCCAGCGGATTCCTGGCGGCGCGCTCGGAGCAGGAAGTACGCGAGCATCACCTGGCGCTGGAGGCGGCCGAGCTGCGCCTGATGCCCCAGGAAGAGCGGGAAGAGCTGATCTATTTCTTCACCCAAAAGGGGCTGACGCGCCCGGAAGCCAAGACCGTGGCCGACCGCTTGATGCAAAAGCCGGAGGTGGCCCTGACCCAACTGGCCCGCGAGGAGCTGGGTATCGATCCGGAAGCCCCGGAAAGCCCGCTGCGCGAGGGGGTGGTGACGGGCATCGCCACCGGATTGGGAGCCATCATTCCCATCCTGCCTTTCCTGTTCCTGTCGGGCGTTTCTGCCATCTGGTGTGGCGTATTCGTCAGCATGTTGGCGCACTTCCTGGTAGGGGCCAGCCGCTCGATCTTTACCGGCCGGCCGGCCCTGCGCAGCGGGGCCGAGATGTTCGTGGTCGGCATGGGCGTGGCGCTGGTCACTTATCTGCTCGGTTTGTTGCTGGGCGTGCGCCTGTGAAACCGGCGGCGGCAACCCGCTGGCCGGATCAATTCTTATCGTTAGGAGGTTCTTATGAGTGCATTAAATACGGGTGCTAAAAACAAGCCCGAAGTGGTCGCCGTTGGCGATCCGCCGCTGGCCCGAGCCCTGTTTGGCGAGGTGCGCTGGGCGTGGATCTGGCTGATCCTGCGCTTATACGTGGGATACGAGTGGATCTCCGCCGGCTACGAAAAGCTGACCAGCGCGGCGTGGACCGGCGCTCAGGCCGGCACGGCCATCACCGGGTTCGCCCAAGGCGCTCTGTCGAAGGTAGGCGGAAGCCACCCGGACGTGACCGCCCTGTATGGAGCTTTCTTACAGAACGTGGTCATCCCCAACGCGCGCCTATGGAGCTTCATGATCAGCATTGGAGAAACCCTGGTGGGGGTGGCCCTGGTCCTGGGCATCTTTACCGGCATCGCCGCCTTCTTCGGCAGCTTCATGAACGTGAACTACCTGCTGGCAGGCACGGTCAGCTCGAACCCCATCCTGTTCATCATCGCTACCTGGCTGGTGCTGGCCTGGAAGACCGCCGGCTGGTGGGGCCTCGATCGCTGGCTGCTGCCGGCCCTGGGCACGCCCTGGCAGCACGGTGTAGGCTTCCCGAGTCCAGCCGAGCCGGCCAAACAGCCGACCTCTCCTGACTAAAGCGCCCTGCTAAAGCCCGGCCAGGGGCGCGGGGGATCCCGGATCGTCCTCCCGGACGTTCTGACCGGCCCCTGGCCAGAAATCGTGAATTTTATCTTTATCTGATTGCATTTTGGGGAAAACTGTTATAGACTATAGGAAGCAAAAATAACGGTGGCGTAATCATTCCCAGAGTGCTGCGATTGCATATCCTAGCAAGCGGCTGCAATCGCTTCATCGAGCCATCGACGGGGATGGTGGGAACAGTCAGATCATCGTACAGCAGCCTTCAAATCAGAAGATCGTTCTTTCAGCAAACCTTAGTGGTGGGGTATTGCCAGTCTGAAAGAAAAACCTCTTTATCGGTGACTTTCTACAACTGAATCACGGATCTGCGTAAGATCATCCTACTTTTCCAGGGAGGTGCGCCTATGGACGAAGAGAGGAAGGCTGTTTCCCGCCGGGCATCGTCGAGATTCATTCGAGTGTTGCTCCTGTTGGGCCTGGGAGTCTTATTATTTGGCGCGGCTTTTTTGTTCGTGCCCCACAGCGCTGCGGCGCCTGCCCAGCCGATCAACTTCAACCACCAGATCATGGTGGGGGTCGGCATCACCTGCCAATTCTGCCACACCACGGTGACCACTTCGCCGGCGGCGGGCATGCCCAGCGTGGAAAAATGCATGGGCTGCCATAACGTCGTCGACCCCACCAACAGCGAAATTCAGAAGGTGGCCAGTTTCTGGCAGAGCCAGGAACCCATTCCCTGGGTGCGGGTCAACGTGCTGCCGCGCTTCGTGTACTTCAGCCACGAAGTGCACGTGGTGGCCGGCGCGCAGAATTGCGAGAACTGCCACGGGGACGTCAGCCACATGACGGTGGATCAGCCGGTGGTGCGCATGAACATGGGCTGGTGCCTGAGCTGCCACCAGAAGCAGCCGAACGCCCGCCAACTGACCGACTGCGTGGTGTGCCACCAATAGGAGGGGGAGCATGAAACCAAAAATTTCTCGCCGCGATTTCCTCAAGATAGGGGCCATGGGCGCCGCCACGGCTGCCCTCACCGGCTGCAAATTCCCGCGCCGCTGGGTCACGCTGGAGCCTTTCGTCAAGCCGCCCGAAGAACAGCTCGCCGGGCAGGCCACCTGGTACGCCAGCACCTGCCGCATGTGCCCGGCAGGCTGCGGGATCATCGTGCGCCTGATGAACGGGCGCGCCTTGAAGATCGAGGGCAACCCACAGCACCCGCTCAACCAGGGCAAGCTGTGCGCGCGCGGCCAGGCCGGCTTGCAGCTCCTCTATAACCCGGACCGCCTGAGCGGGCCGGTGAGCCAGGCAAAACGGGGCAGCCGCCAGTACCAGAGCCTCTCCTGGAACGAAGCTCTCAACCGCCTGTACACCCGGCTGCAAGAAGCGGGCAGCAGCGTGGCCATCTGGCTCGGCTCGACCACCTCCGGGCACGTGTACGACGTCTTCAAGCGCTATACCGCCGCCGTCGGCGCGCCCGACCCCCTGGTATTCGACCTCTACACGGCCATGAACGGCTATCCCGTGCTGGCTGCCGCCGGGCAGGGCCTGCCCGGCTACCCGGTGGATCAGGCCGACGTGATCTTCTCCTTTGGCGCCAATTTCCTGGGGCCGGGGCCGTCGCAGGTGCGTTACGGCGTCGATTACGGCGCCTTCCGCAGCCGGCCGCTGGGCCAGCGCGGCTACCTGGTGCAATTCGAGCCGCGCATGTCGCTCACCGGCGTGAAAGCCGACCGCTGGTATGCGATCAAGCCCGGCACGGAGAACCTGGTGGCCCAGGCGATCTTGCGCATCATCGCCGACGGCAAGCTCGGCTCCCCCGAACGGGCGCAGCAGGCCGCCGCGCTGGCCTCCAACGTGGACCTCAACGCGGCAGCCAGCGCCAGCGAGATCTCGGTGGACGAGCTGAAGCGCCTGGCGGGAATCTTCGCTAACGCGCAAAGCCCGCTGGCCATCCCCGGCGCGCCTCTCACCGGCCAGGACAACGCCACCGACGCCACCCTGGCCGTGCAAGCCCTCAACCTGGTGGCCGCCGCCGGGCAAAGCGGGGGCTCCGCGCTCTCCGCGCCTGCGCCTGTCTCCGGCCTGGCCAAGCCGCAGCCCTCGACCTTCCCCGACCTGCAGAACCTGTCCTCGCGCATCTCGGCGGGGCAGGTGAAATTGCTGCTGGTGTACGGCGCCAACCCGGCCTACGAGCTGCCCAGCGTGTCGGGCTTCCTGCCCTCGGGCCTGGAAAAGATCCCCTCTGTGGTCTCCTTCAGCCCCATGGTGGATGAAACCGCCGCCTACGCCGACCTGATCCTGCCCGACCACACCTACCTGGAAGCCTGGGGCTACGACGTGGTCTCGCCCAACTTCGGGGCGCCGGTGGTGAGCGGCCAGCAGCCGGTGGTCACGCCCCTCTACGATACGCGCGCCACGGCAGACGTGATGCTGACTGCCGCGCGCGGCATCTCCAAGGCGGCCGCGGCCCTGCCCTGGCCGGACGAGGTGACCCTGCTGAAGGAGACCATCGCCCAGCTCCCGGCGGGCGCCGCCGGCGGCTCGGGGACGGACGTGCTGTGGGCGCGCTTCCAGCAGTACGGCGGCTGGTGGCCGAATGCCGCGTCCGAATCGCTCCCCAATCCGCCGCCCGCTTCGCCCAAGGCGGCCGGGAGCAGCCTGCCCCCGGCCACGCCGGCCCAATTCGAGGGCGCGGCGGAGCAGTTCCCCTACTACCTGCACCTGTACCTGTCTGATCTGCTCAGCGACGGACGCGGCGCCAACCTGCCCTGGCTGCAATCCGCGCCCGACCCCATGACCACGATCGCCTGGCAGACCTGGGTGGAGCTGAACCCGGATACCGCCAAAAAGCTGGGGATAAGCGACGGCGATGTGGTACAGGTCAGCTCACGCTTCGGCCTCATCGAAGCGCCGGTCTACACTTATCCCGCCATCCGCCCGGACACCGTGGCCATCCCCATGGGGCAAGGCCACAGCGACTACGGGCGCTACGCGCAGGGCCGTGGCAGCAACCCCGTAGCGCTGGTAGGGATGCAGGCCGACTCGGGCGGCAACGGCATGGTCTGGTCGAACGTGCGCGTGATGGTCAAGCCCACCGGCAAGCGCGCCAGCATGGCGTGGTTTGAAAACAAACAAGGCGTCATCGAAGGCTTCACCAACCAGGGATTCCCTGGCCAGTAACCAGGAGGGCGAGCGATGGAATTTCCTACACGTAAATGGACGATGGTCGTCGATCTGGATAAATGCACGGGATGCAACGCCTGCGTGGTCGCCTGCCACGCCGAGAACAACGTGCCCGATCGTGCAGCGACGACGAGGTCATCCGCGGACGCGCCATGCATTGGATCCGCATCGAGCGCTACTGGGACGGGCAGTACCCGGCGTCAGAGCGCCGCTTTCCTGCCGCTGCTGTGCCAGCAATGCTTCCGCGCCCCCTGCGAGCCGGTCTGCCCGGTGTATGCCACCCTGCACAGCGAGCGCGAAAACCTCAACCTGCAGGTCTACAACCGCTGTGTCGGCACCCGCTACTGCCAGAACAACGACCCCTACAAGGTGCAGCTTCTTCAACTTCTTTCGACCCGTCTTCGATGAGCCGCTCAATCAGCAGCTTAACCCGGACGTGACCGTGCGCAGCGCGGGCGTCATGGAGAAATGCACCTTCTGCGTCCAGCGCATCCGGCGCGCCGAAGAGCAGGCGCTGGTGGAAGACCGCCCGCTTGCCGACGGCGAGGTCACCCCGGCCTGCGTGCAGACCTGCCCGCCCGGCGCGCTGCTATTTGGCGACCTCAACGACTGCCGGACAGCCCGGTCGCCGAATGCTGGCGCACAATCCGCGCACCTTCCGGCTGCTGGAACACCTGGGCACCGAGCCCTCGGTCTACTACCTGAAAGGGGGTAAATCCAATGTCGCTAGACAAGAGTCTGCCACGTTGCTCCTTGTGGAACGACCGCTCCGCGCGAGGACGCAGACCTGGCCCATCAGGTGGAGCAGCATGCGTCGAAGAGCACCTGCTGCTCGACCTGCGCGAGCCCTGGAACGCGGCTCAACAACGCCGTGCTCGACCCGATGTACCAGCACCGGGCGCCTGCTTCTGGGTCTCCTTCGTGGTCCTGGGCGGGCTGGTGGCGATGTGGGGCGTCACCTGGGTCTACCAGATGTGGTGGGGCCTGGGCATCACCGGCCTGAACCGCCCGGTGATGTGGGCGCTCTACATCGTCAACTTCGTCTACTTCATCGGCATCGGCCACGCCGGCACCTTCATCTCGGCCGCCCTGCGCGTGCTCAAGATTCGAATGGCGCCGCCCGATCAGCCGCGCCGCCGAGATCGTCTGACCGTGTTCGCCCTGCACGACGGCGGCGCATGTTTCCCCTGGTCCACCTGGGCCGCACCTGGAAGTTCTACTGGCTGCTGCCCTATCCCAACGAGCGCGGATCTGGCCCAGCTACCACTCGCCATTGCTGTGGGACATGACCGCCATCATCACCTATCTTCAGTTGCAGCATCCTGTTCGCCTATATCAGCCTGCTGCCCGACCTGGCCATGGCGCGCGACCACTCCAGTGGCTGGCGCCACCGCCTGTATACGGCCCTGGCGCTGGGCTGGCGCGGCACGCGAGCACGAATGGGCGTAACGCACGAGACCGCCCTGAACGATCTTCAGCTACGGCATCATTCCGGTCATGTTCTCGGTGCACACCATCGTCTCCTGGGACTTTGCCATGGCGATCCAGCCGGGGTGGCACAGCACGATCTTCGGTCCCTACTTCGTCGTGGGGGCGCTCTTCTCCGGGGCAGGCGCGGTGATCATCGCGCTGGTGGCCCTGCGCAAGTTCATGCACCTGGAGTATTTCCTGCGCGCCGAGCACTTCGACGGCATGGCCACGTTCCTGCTGGTGCTTTCCCTCACCTGGGCCTATTTCTACTTCAACGACTACCTGGTGCCCTGGTACGGGCAGGCGCCCGTGGAAAAGATCCTCCACCAGATCCTGGAAACGGGCTGGGCAGCGCCGCTGTGGTTCCTGATGCTGTTCTCCAACATCGTCGTGCCCTGGGCCACGTTGTGGAATCGCAAGATCCGCACCAATTTGACCGCCCTGGTGTTCATCTCCATCTTCGTGCAGATCGGCATGTACCTCGAGCGCTACATCATCGTCCCGGTCAGCCTGGGCACCAACGAGCTGCCTTTCTCCTGGGGCGTCTACCCGCCCCAGTGGCCGGAGTCGCTGATCACCGTGGGAGCGTTCGCCTTCGTGGCTTTCAACTACATCCTCTTTACGCGCTTTTTCCCCATCATTCCCTTGTGGGAGGTGCGCGAAGGCCAGATCCTGCACGGCCTCAAGCGCATCGGACGCGCCTTCGTGCAGACCAGATCCGAGGACTAGGAGGGAGCCATGGCTGAAATTCAATTGCTCGGATTGTTTCACGACGTAAACCAGGTCGCCGAGGCCGTCGAAGGGCTGCGCCAGGCCGGCGTCCCGGATCAAAGCGTCAGCGTGCTGTCGGGAGCGCCCTACAAGCCTCAGATGTTAAACCGCCCGCACCCGACCGGCTGCGTGGGCCGCATGGCCTTCCTGGGCGCGATCCTGGGGGTGCTGACGGCCGGCTTCCTGACGGCCGGCATCTGGCTGCTGTACACCCTGAACCAGGGCAGCCAGCCTTCCATCCCCATCCCGCCTACGCTGATCGTCATCTTCGAGCTGACCATGCTGGGCACCATGTGGACGGCCTTCTTCAGCATGTTGTCGGCCAATCGCTTCCCCGTCTTCAAGCAGCGCGCCTACCACCCCGACATCACCGCCGGCTCCATCGGCGTGGTGGTCGAGGCGGACGAGAGCCTGGCGGCCCAGATCGAAGCGGTCTTCACCAACGCCGGGGGCTACCATGTGGAGCGCGTCGCCGCCAGCCCGCGGGTCGACGTGGGCCAGCGCAGGTTCTGGGCCATCGTCCTGGGCGGGGGCGCCGCGCTCATCGTGATTTCCTTGTTGTTCTTCTACGACGTGCTGCACATCAATTTCCCCAGCCAGATGATCGACCAGGAATCCGTCGCTTACCTCCAGGGGCCGCGCCTGGCCGCGCCCAGCGCGGCGATTCCCATTCAGGGGCCGGTGTTGATCGACGGGCAGCCGGCCTCTGCGCCCGTCTCCGCTTCGGCGGATTCGCTGCAACGCGGCCAGGTGTTATTCAGTACGATCTGCGCGATGTGCCACGGCGCGGGTGGGCAGGGCAACGGCCCGGTGAGCGGTTTCTTCAACCCCAAACCGGCCGACCTTACCGGCAGCACCGTCCAGGGCTTAGCGGATAACCAGATCTTCCTGGTGCTCACCCAGGGATTCGGGATCATGCCCTCTATGGCTGAGAATCTCAGCGTGCAAGACCGCTGGGACGTGATCAACCACGTGCGCACACTAGGAAAATGAGTGGACAAATCCGGTTGTATTCAGATAGATTCGGTCATATAATGCAACTGCGCCCTACATAATTCTCTATGGGGAAATCAGGCAGAGGAGGTAGATGATGAGATTCCGAAAATTAAGTCTGCTTGTTGGATTGATCCTGTTTGGCGTTCTGTTGGCGGCGTGCGGCTCGCCCAATCCCCAGTTGACCGGCCTGACGCCCGTCCCATCGCTGGCGCCGGGAGCCACGGTTGACTCTGCTGCCGGCCATCCAATCCTCGGGAAGCAGCGGCCCGGCCAGCACGCCCGGCCAGGGCGTGGCTGCCGCCGGAGCGCACGTCTTCGAGGAAAACTGCACGCCCTGCCACGGCGACCAGGGCCAGGGAGCCATCGGCCCCACGCTGCGCAACAACTCGCTCATTCAGACCGGCAACGACCAGGCCATTTTCAACGTGATTGCCAACGGCGTGGCCAGCGACACGGCCGTCATGCCGGCCTGGCTGCTGGATAACGGTGGGCCGCTGAACGCCTCAGAGATCAACGACGCCGTCGCTTACCTGCGCACGCTACAAAATGTGCCCGTGATGCAGCCCATCGCTCAGCCCACCGAAGAAGCCACGGAGGTCCCCGCCCCCGGCCAACGCCCCCACCTCTGAGCCGGCCCGCCCCTCCAACGCCGGCAACCCGGGCCAGGCGGTCAGCCTGAAAGGCGACCCCACCGCCGGCAAGCCCGAGTTCGGCATGTATTGCGCCGCCTGCCACGGGCCAGAAGGACTGTTGGGCGTCCCCAATCCCGGCTCGGAAGACGGCAGCGTGCCGCCGCTCAACCCTATCGACCCGACGATTGCCAACTCCAACGCCAGCACCTTCTTCACCAACGTGGACCTGTTCGTCGAGCATGGCTCTGAGCCGGATGGCGACAATCCCAAGATCGTGATGCCGGCTTTTGGGGACGGCAAGATGCTCACCCCGCAGCAGATCGCCGACATCATCGCCTACGTGCTGTCCCTGAATGGGGTGAAGTAGAGCTCCCTGCCCCCGGGCGAAATTCGACTTATACCTTGCGAAGGCCATGATGGCCTTCGCAAGGTTTCGTTACGGGCGGTAAACGAAGTCTATCGGCGCGGATTGCGGCAACGCGACCGGCAGCACGCCATTTTGGTCGAACTTGCCGGTGTATTGGCACTGGGCGTTCATGATGCGGCTGCGGCAGTTCACCCCCACCACCTGGGCCGACCACTGCCCCTGGCTGTTGGCCGGCAAATAAGCGAAGAAAACGCCGTCCGCCCCGCTGGTGGCGTCCGTGCGCAGGCTGGTCGTGTCCGAGCTTTGCACCAGGGCCACGTCCACGCCGGCGATGGGCAGGCCGGAAGCGTCGGCCACCTTCCCGGTGACGGTCAGTCCGTCGGTGAGCGCCTGCACCGGCAGGTCGGCCACCTGAGTGCCCAGGTCCAGGAGAGCCACGGACATCCAGCCGTTCTTGTTATCGGCAGTCTGTACCCACACCCATTCGTCCCCGGGCGCTTTCCCCAGCGCGGAAACGGTGGCATCCCGCAAATAGGTGCCCAGAACCTGGAAGGTCGTCCCCGGCCCGGCGCGGAAGTTGATCATGGCCGTGCTCACGTGGGCCTCGATGGGCGAGATGGTCTTGGGCGTAGGCGTCAAGCTGGGCGCCGGGCTGGGGGTGGGTGGAACCGGGGTTGGGCTGGGCGGCGGCGTGTCGCTGGGCAAGGCAGTAGGCGACGCGGCAGGCGCGATCAGCCCGCAGCCGCTGGCTAACAAGAGAAGAACCAAAAGGACCGTCGCTGCACGCACAGGGGAACCCATTGTGCACCTCCTCCCCACGTCCTGTCTGGTGGCCGGCCCCAGGCGCGCCGGCGTTTTTAATTCAGTATAGATAAAAGCGGGAAGCCGTCAAGTCCCTACGACTTTTTCTCGTCCTCCAGGAACTTCTTGACCCACTGGTAAACGGCGTAGTTGCGCGAGGTATACGCCTGGAAAGTGCTCAGCACGCGCGCGCTCTCCACCGCCGCTTTGGGCATGACCCAATAATCCGTCTCCACAAACAAGGCCGTCTCGGGGCCTTGCTTGAAGCGCGGAAACATCTCGATGAATTTCTTGGCCTTGATCGGGCCGCCGTTGAAGTTGATCTGCCCGCCCATGACGGCTTCGTCCTCGTGGCCGATGACCTGCGCGATCTTCTTGTGCAGGGCCGACTTGGCCCCTTCCACGGGGGCCATCAGGCGGCTTTGGAAATCCACCTTCAGCGCGTCGAAGGCGCCCTCATAGGCTTCGGCGAAGCGCGTGCGCACCCCGATGCGCTCGATGCGCGCCGGCTGGCCCACTCCCTGGGACGAGAAGACGAAGCCCAGGAAACGGGCGGCCTGCTCGTTGAAGAAGCGCGGCGTCTCGCCATTGTGCACCACGAAACCGGCGTGATCCGGGCTGACGAAGGCGATGCGCGCGTTATCCTCGTCGAACACGTCTACGCGCTTGCCCTTGATCTTGTCGCGCGCCAGGGTCATCAGCTCGCGCACCTGGCCGGTCAGCCGATCGAGGTCCTGAGGGAAGGGCGCAGCCAGCTTGTAGCGCACCTCGACGATATACTCATTGGCTTCGAACGGAGCGGTAGAAGGAGACATGGGAAGGATGAAGGATGAAGGATGAAGGATGAAAGAAAGAAGGATGAAATTAAGACTATTATAGCAAACCTTTTGAAAACCTTGCGCAGGATTCGCTAAAGGGCGTTTATCCGCTCCAAAGAACGCAGCCCTTCCAACCACCCTTCGCGAGGTTCGCAATTCGCCGGAACCAAAACCCCGCTTCCGGCGTCTAAGGCCTGTCAACACCTCGCAGCGAGGCGCTCATTAGCTCATTTCTGAGGAGGTACCCATGTCTTTTTCTGCTTTCCACATGCGTTCTCGCCTCGGCTTGAGCGGATTGCTGCTTCTGATGCTGCTGGCCGCTTGCGCCCCCACGCCGGAAGCCTTGCCTTCCCTTTCCCCCACCTCCAGCCCGTCCCCGACCGGGACGGCGCTCTCGACCCCCACCCCTGCGGATTAACGGTTTCCACCCAGGAAGCGACCGCCGCTTCCACCCTGGCGGCCACGCAGCCCCCTGCCTCCGCCACTGACACACAGGTTTTCCCCTCTCCAGATGGGCGCTGGAGCGCCATCCTGGATACCCAGACGGGCAGCCTGGATCTCCAAAACACCCACAGCGTGCAGGGCGCCGGGCAGAGCCTTTCCGTGGGGCGCAGCGCGGTGACCAGCGTGATATGGTCGCCGGACAGCCGGCACCTGGCTTTTGCCTCGCTGAGCCAGCCGGCCGCCCTGGAGCCGGCCGAGCCGGCGAACGGCGCCGAGATCTGGCAGGTGGTGATCCAGGGGGAGCAGGCCGGCCAGGCCCAGCTCCTCTACCGGCCTACCGGCGCAGTGGGACAAGCCGGGCTGCCCGAGCAGATTACCCTGGGAAAATGGTCGCCGGACGACCGGCGCCTGTCGTTCTGGGTTGGCCCGTTGAGCGGCTCGCTCCTGGCGGACGGGCTGCCCCTGTGGTCTCTGGAAGTCGCGAGCGGGGGAGCCACACCGGTGGCAGATACCAGCCTGGTCAACCCGGCTTACCAGAGCTGGTCGCCGGACGGCGGCGCGCTGGCTTTCACCAACGGAGGCTACCGTTCGGCGCAGGTGGATAAATGGCTGTCGCTCTTCCAGGCGGCCACGGGAAAAACGACTACCCTGGCGCCGCAGGAGAAGCTGGTGCCGGGCGCGGTGGCCTGGTCGCCGCAGGGAGGCCCGATCGCCTTCGCGGCGGTGGAGGCGAGCAAGACCGGGCCGGATTGGGCCGACTGGATGGGCTGGGATAATCCGGCCATCCAGGCGCGCCGCATCTACCTGATCGATCCGCACAGCGGGGAATACCATCGCTTGAACGCCACGGAAGCCTATCAGGACGCTCCTGCCTGGAGCGCGGACGGCAAGACGCTCTACTTCGTGCAGATGGAAGGAAGCCAGGCGAGCGTGATGTCCGCCGACCCGGCCAGCGGCGCGGCGCAGGCGCTGCCGGGTTGCCAGGCGCCGCTGCCTTCAGCGGCGGGCTATTACGGCCAGGTGGATTGGAGCTCGCTGTTGAAGGGCTGCACGGCGGCTAACCTCGCCAGGGGCTCTTAAAGGCCAAACCTTGCGAAGGTTTTGTTTGAAGACACACACTCCATCGCAAGGAGCGGATCCCTTCCAACCAACCTTCGCAAGGTTTAACCGGTTAAGACTTTACTTTTTGTCCGTACGCGCACAGCTCCACCACCGGGCAGACGGAGCACTGCGGGCTGCGCGGGTGGCACACCTCACGCCCCAGGCGGATGATGTTGAGGTGCGCCCCGTAGTAGCTCTCCGGGGGCAGCAGCGCTTCCATGCGGAGGTGCGCCTGCTCCACCGGCATCTTCTCCGGCACCAGCCCGATGCGGCGCGTGACGCGGTAGACGTGCGTATCCACGGGGAAGGCCGGCCGCCCCAGCGAGAAGAGCAGCACGATGGCGGCCGTCTTGGGGCCTACCCCGTTGAACTGCTTCAGCCAGGCGCGCGCTTCCTCCAGGGGCAGGTCGTTGAGGAAGGCCAGGTCCAGCGCGCCGCGCTCCTGGGTGATCTCACGCAGCACGGCCTGGATGCGCGGCCCCTTCTGGTTGGCCAGCCCGGCAGTGCGGATGGCCTCCACCACCCCGGCGGGGGGAGCGTCGCGCACTTCCTCCCAGGTGGGGAAGCGCGCGCGCAGGCGCTGGAAGGCCGCGTCGCGGTTGCGGTCGTTGGTGTTCTGCGACAGGATGGTTGAGACCAGCTCGTCCACCGGGGGCAGCGGGTTGCGCCAGCGCGGCTCGCCGTAGAACTCCAGCAGGCGCTGGTGCACATCCAGCGCGCGGCGCGCCAGCTCGGACTGCTTTTCAGGGGAGAGGGTGAACTCGCTGGCGGCCGGCATTATTGGGTGAGAGCTGTCTCGGACTTGACCAGGGTAAAGTGCGGGCGGATCTCGCCCACTTTGAGCTGGCGGAAATTATAGATGGGCCGGGTCGTAAATTCCAGCAGGGCGTCCATCTCCTGGCGCGAGATAGCGCCGAGCTGGCGCAGCACTTCCATGGCGACGGTCGGGCGCGCCCGGCCCCCCGTATCGCCGTCCGAGATCTTGAAAGTGATGCCCAGGGCGGGCGTGCCGGGGCCGAGCGCGCCGGGCATCAGGCCGATGCCCTGGTAGCCTTCCGCGCCGGCTTTGGCCAGGATGGCGCCGTTGGCCAGGGACATCAGGCGCGTATCGAAGCGCCCGGGGCCGGCCACCATGTCCGCATTGCTGGTCATGGCCTGGGTGATGCGCCGGCAGGCCTCCGCCCGCTGGGGAGCCAGGCCGCTGGGGTCGCACAGGCGCGCGTAGGCCCAGGCGGCGTTGCGCAGCGGCACGGCGAAGGTGGGCACCGAGCAGCCGTCGGTGCCGAGCTGCACCTGCTCGGGCGCCAGGCCGCACATCTCGGCAAAGGCGCGCAGGATGGTCTGCTGCACGGGGTGCGCCGGGTTGACGTAGTCGGCCTTGGGCAGGCCGCGCATCACAGCGTGCGCCAACATGCCGGTGTGCTTGCCGGAGCAGTTGTGCCGGTTGGGGCTGAGCGCCTCGCCGCGGCTGCGCATGGCCCGCGCGGTCTCTTCGTCGAAAGGCTCGTGCACGCCGCACAGCAGGTCGCTCTCGCTCACGCCGACCTTCTTCTGGATGCCGGAGATCACCCCCACGTGGTCGTCCGTGCCGGAATGCGAAGCGCAGATCACCGCCAGCTCGCGCTGGCTCAAGTGGAAATATTGGTCGCCGCCCATCTCCACGAAGGGCAAGGCCTGGAAAGGCTTGGCCGTCGAGCGCAAGAAAGTAACCGTATCCGCGTCCCCATAACTGGCCAGCAGGTTGCCGGAGGCGTCCACCACCGCCATGGCCCCAAAATGAATCAACTCGACAATGTTCCCGCGCGTCACTTCCACGACGGGCTCGTAGGTTGAATGGCTCATTGAAGTTGTCCCTTTAATTGGATCCTTCTTCGGTTTCCAGGCTGGTGGGCCGGTAGCGCCTGGTGAAGTAATGGGAAAGTCCCCAGCGCAAGCGGTTGGTGTACTGCGCCTGGCGGCCGAGAGGGATTTCGAAATCAGCCAGCAGCTCAGGAATGAATTCTCCGTGGCCTCGGGCAGGGCCTTCTCCCCGGCGAGCAGCTCTAACATGCCCTGGATCTTCTCCAGGCTGGCAATTTGCGTGTACACCGCGCTCACCGGCACCATGCCGCCGCGCCCGCTGACGAGGGTGTAATTCTGGTATTGGGGGGTGAGCAGCTCTTTCAGGCTCTCGATCCAGGCCGGCAGGTCAGCGTTGGCCAGGAAGGGCGGCTGGTTATTCAGCACGGCATCTCCCACGAAGACTACGCCGGATTCGGGCAGGACGACCCAGACCGCCCCGACGTTTGGCCCCAGGTGCTGTTCCAGCGCTACGGGAAAATCGTCCCAGTAGATGGACAGGCGGTTGCTGAAGGTGATCTCCGGCAGCGCCCAACGGATGCTGCCCAGGCCGTTGGACAATTCCCATTCTGCGCCCGTATCGAGGCTCTGGGACTTGAAGGTCGTGGGCCGGCTGCGGAAAACCTGGGCGGCCTTCTCGTTGGCCACCACCGTACACTCCATGGCGCGCCCGCCCAGGGTGCGATCCACGTGCGCATCCAGGTTGACCAGCAGGCGCTCCACCCCGCCGCCCAGGTTGAGCAAGGCCGAGCGCCAGGAGCGCACGTCCTCCGGGCGCGGCGGCGCATCGATCAAGATCAAGCCGTGGGGCAGGCTGATGGCTCCCAGGGTAACGCCCAGGTAGCCGGTTTCAATGTAGACATCACGCGATATTTCCTGCATACAATCTCCTGAAGTAAAGTCAGCAGTAATCGATCAGCATCGATAATGCGGAAACTGTGCTCAATTTTTCAAGGAAAGAGGCAGGGTAATGAAAAACCGGCTGCCTTCATCCACCTGGCTCTCGACCCAGATCTTGCCGCCGTGGGCTTCCACGGCCAGCCGGCAGTAAGCCAGACCCAGCCCCATGCCTTTGGGAGATCCTTCGATCTGCAAGCGGGCAAATTTCTCGAAGATGCGCTCCTGCTGGGCGGTCGGGATACCGGGGCCGTCATCCTGCACCCACAGGGTCAGCCACTGCCCGTCGCGCTGCGCCCCAATCCCCAGGTGCCCGCCGGCCGGGGTGAACTTGATGGCGTTCTCCAACAGGTTGATCAGCACGCGCCGGATCATGTCGGCGTCCACCCACAGGTCGGGCAAATCTTCCGCCAGCGAGACGCTGATCTCCTGGCGGCGGTTTTCCAGGGTGGGGTTGACCGTTTCCAGCGCCTCGTTGATCAAAGCCCGCGAGTCCACCTCGGCCTGCGAGGCAATCGGCTGGCCGGCTTCCAGGCGGCGAATGTCCAACAGGGAGTTGATCAGGCGCTGGATGCGGTCGGTCGAGCGCACGGCGATATTGAGCACCGCCTGGATGGAGGGATTGGCGTCCTGGGGCAGCAGCGTGGCGAGCACGTCCAGGCTGGAGACCACGTTGGCCAGCGGGGAGCGCAGGTCGTGGTAGATCATGGCCAGCAGGTCTTCGCGCAAAGCGTCCAGGTCCTTGCGCTCGGAAATGTCCCGGAAGATCCATTGGAGGGAATCGATGCCCTCGAATTTCAGCTTGCGCACGTACACCTGAATGGGCAGAATGCGGCCAGAATGGGTCTGCAAGCTGGATTCATACGTGCAGGCGCCGCTGTCGGAAAGGTTGGTAAAGTCTTCGCCGACCTTTTCCAGGTTGACCTTGTGGAGCTGGCCGATGGTCTGCCGCTGGAGGGCGGCCTGGTCGTAGCCGATCGTGGCGGAGGCCCTGCGGTTGGCTTCCAGAATGTTCCCCTGGCTGTCGGTGATCAGGATCGGATCGATGCTATCCTCGAACAGCTCGTGGTAACGCCGGTTGGTAGATTCCAGGCGCTCGTAAAGCTGCGCGTTCTGGATGGCCGTGCCGGCCAGGCTGCCCAGGCCGGTCAGCACCAGCAGCGCGTCGGGGTCGACGTTGCCTCCCATGGGGTTGATCGCCTCCAGGGAGCCGATGACGTGCCCGTGGGATTGCACCGGCGCGCAAATGATGGCCTGCGCGTCCATGCCGGGGAACTGCACCAGGTCTGACGGCTTGGGATTGAGCACCACCCGCCCGCGCCCCTCCTGAGCCACCTTCCCGGCCACGCCGTCTCCAAAGGGGAAACGCACGCCGACCATATTCTGCGCCCCCTGGCCGCTGGCGGCGCGGAAGACGAGCTCCTGGCGCTCTTCATCGGCCAGGGCCAGCGCCACCAGCTCGACGCGCAGCGCCTGGGCGGTTTGCTCCAGGATGCGCTGGAGGACTTCTTCCAGGCGCAGGGAGGCGTTCATGGTCACGGCGCTCTCGGCCAGAGCGGTCATCACCCGCGCCTGGCGCTGGCTCTCATCGTACAGGCGGCCGTTCAGAATGGCGATGCCGGCCTGGTCGGCGATGGCCTGGATCAAAGCCAGGTGGTCTTCATTGAAGGTGCCCGGCACCGGGTGGACGACGGTGAGCACGCCCACCAGGCGCTCGCGCGCCAGCAGCGGCACGCAAATGGCCGATTTCGGCCCGCTGCGATCCACGGCGTCGTCCGGACGGCGCAGCCAGCGCTCGTCCCGGCTGGTATCGCTCACCAGGACGGCCTTGCCGTTGCGCACCACCCAGCCGGCCATGCCCCGCTCTACGATGTCGCGCAACTGCTGGGTGGTGTGATTGTGGATGCGCTTGCCGTACACGATGGCGGCGTCCACCGGCTGGCCGCGGTCGTCCAGCACCACGATGCTGCCTCGCTCACCGCCCACGTTTGCCAGCGAAAGGGTCAGCACGCTCTGTAAGACCGTGCGCAAATCCAGCGCACTAGCCAGCTCGCGGCTGATGTGGTAGAGAAGCTCGAGTGAAGCGCGTGTAGTATCGTGAACCATGGATTCCCCTTCGTCCCTCGATCAGAGATATTTCAAACCGCTACCGGTATTGAAGAGCACGATGCGTTCGTCGCTCCGCACCCAGCCCTGCGCGCGGAGCTTGCCCAGGCCCGCCAGGGTAGCGGCTCCTTCGGGAGCGGCGAAGATGCCTTCGCCCTGGGCCAGCCGGCGCTGGGCTTCCAGGATTTCCGCATCGCTCACAGCGACGGCGTTGCCGCGGCTTTCGCGCAATGCGCGCAAGATGGAACGGTCGGCGAACACCGCCGGCACGCGCAGCCCGGCGGCGATGGTTTGCGCGTTCTGCCAAGCCTCGACGCGCTCGTCGCCGCGCTGAAAAGCGCGCACCACCGGGGCGCAGCCCTCGGCTTGCACGCTGACCATGCGCGGCCTCTTCGGCCCGATCCAGCCCAGCGCTTCCAGCTCGGCGAAGGCCTTCCACATGCCCACCAGCCCGGTTCCGCCGCCGGTCGGGTAGACGATCACGTCCGGAAGCTCCCAGTCGAAGGCTTCGGCCAGCTCGAGGCCCATGGTCTTCTTGCCTTCGACGCGGTAAGGCTCTTTGAAGGTGGAAACGTCAAACCAGCCGTAGCGAGCGGCTTCATCCGCAGCGGCCCTGGCCGCATCGCTGATCAAACCGTCTACGAGGCGCAGGTCTGCCCCGCTGGCGAGCACTTCCGCCTGGTTGACGTGCGGCGCGTCGGCGGGCATGAAGATGTGCGCCTCCACGTGCGCCCGTGCGGCGTAAGCCGCCAGCGCTCCGCCGGCGTTGCCCGCTGTAGGGATGACGAAAGCGCGCACGCCCAGCTCCAGCGCGCGCGCCACGGCCACTACCAGCCCGCGCGCTTTGAAGGAGGCCGTGGGGTTGAGCGCTTCTTCTTTTACGTACAGGTGGGGGAGGTCGAATTCTTTTCCCAGGCGGGGAAGGGAGAGCAAGGGGGTGTCGCCTTCCCCCAGGGTGAGGCGGAAGGACGCCTGGCGCACGGGCAGCAGCTCGCCCCAGCGCCACAGGCCGCGCGGTCGCCGCCCGATTTCCTCTTGGCTCAACCGGCCGCGTAAAGCGTCCAGATCATAACGCGCGAAGAGTGGAGAGCGGCAATCCTGGCAATAAGTTTGTAAGGTATTGGCATCGAATGCGCGTCCGCATTCCGGGCAATTCAGCTCAAGCAATGCACTGGTGATGGGAGAGTTCATTTCGTACAGTATAGCATAAAACCTCCCCTCATTGCCCAGAGGCTGCGCGCACCGCATTGCAGCGCTCGCACGTCTCCGAATCGCACAGCAGGGCCAGGGGGTCTTCGGCTAACAGCTCCTTGACGGTGGCGAACAAGACCGGCAAGGGGATGGCCTGCACCTGGGCGCCTCCGACCTGGGCCTGGCGCGCGAACCCTTCCAGGTGAGGGGCGATGGCCTGAAAGCCCATCGAGCAGCCCGGGAAGCCGGGGCATTCGTAGACGCCCTCGGGGGTGAGCGCCCAGCGCACGAACTGTTTGCGTCCGGCCAGCTTCTCGGCGTAATGAATGCTGGTGTTCACGGTGTGATCCACACCCATCAGCACCGCCAGGCCCCCCTGCTCGCTCAACATGCCGATGGGCGCCAGCGGGTCGGTCAGCGTCTGGGATTTGAGAAACGCCTCGGCGCCCAGCCCGGCAAAGGACAAAAGGGGATGCGAAGAGCGCTTCGCGCGGGGCTGCAGGCGCAGCGTCTCGGCCAGCGTGCCCATGAGCGGGTCGGCCGGCAGGTCCGGGCGGAAGAACTCGGCCATGCGGTTGGCGTCTCCCCCGCTGCCGTAGGCGATGCCGTTGTCATCCGGGCCGGACTCGGGCACCAGCATGGCGCGATAGGTGAAAGTAGGCACCAGCACGGCGCTGGCAGAGCTCAGCAAGGCGCCGATCAGCGTCTCGGCCCCGCCGCGCAGGTCTCCGAAAGCGGATAAGGAGGCGTGCACGATGACGGGCCGCGTGCTCTCCAGCCCCAGGTCGCGCAGCGCGCTGACGATCTCGTGATAGGATGTGGCCATGGCTTTCCTCCCTAAGGTTCGATCTATGAAGTGGTAGGCGTTCCGCAGACGGGCACTTCGCCCTGGTTTTCCTGCGCGTTCAGCGAGAGGCCCAAATAGCGCGAGGGGTCCAGCGTGTTGGCGATGTTGCGCTCGTCCAGGAAGCCGCCCGCGCCGTTGTCGCGCACGATGGAAAAGTGCAGGTGCACGCCCACCGGGCTGTTGGGGTCGCCCGAATAATCGCCCTGGTAGCCCAGCAAGGTGCCGGCCGGGATGTACATTTCTTGCGTGCCGGGCGGGAATTGGGGCGAGATGAACGAATTGCCTTGCGGGTCGGCCATGTGCGTGTAATAGGTCCAGATCTGGCGGCCGGGCTGCAAAGGATCCTCGGGAATGCGGACGATCACGCTGGACTTCCAGCCCGGCAGGCGCGTCAGATACCCCGCGTAGGCGGAGACCACCGGCGTCTCACCGGGCGCGCCCCCTCCGAACACGTCGATGCCCTGGTGGCGGTGCCCCGGCGAGAAAGTATCGTCCCACAGGTAGCCGACCAGGCCGTCGGTGGGCAGGGAAAAGGGGGCGTCCCCGCAGCGCTGGCCGGCCTGGACGGACCAATCGGCGTGGCCCTGGGGATCCTTCAACCAGCTTAGCACGCGTTGGGTGCGCTCGCTGCCTGCGGCAAAACGCCGGTAAGCCAGGTACCCTCCTACCAACCCGACGACGATAAAAGCGGAAACAACCAGCCGGCTGGATTTCATTGGATTTTAATTATACCTTTATTCATCCACAACTCTGGCGCAAGGCTAATTCTTATAAAACGCCAATCTTTCGTTAGCAAGCTTCTGACACAAGACGCTTATGATAAGCATAAGAAAAACAAAGGAACTTACGACATCGACTACTCGAAAATCGTAATTTTTATTGAAAAATAAGCACAGGAGGATCAGAAAATGACCGTTTATATTACCCCCTTTGGTCGATTGGCAATGCGCCGCGCGTGGGGACGCATGGCAGACGAGAATGAATGGCCCGGCGCGATGGAAAGCGAAGTGAGCTTCCCCGTGGACGTGAAAGCCGAGCCGGAAGCCTTCGTCATCACGGCTTTGCTGCCGGGTGTGAAGGCCGAAGACCTCAACATCCAGATCGTGAACGAGACCGTCAGCATCCAGGGCGAGTTCAAGGACGAGCGCGACGAGAAAGACACCTATCTGTTGAGCGAACGGCCCTCCGGGCGTTTCAGCCGTGTCTTGAGCCTGCCGGCGCAGCTCGATCCGGCTACGGCCGAAGCCCACGCGGAGAACGGGGTGCTCACGCTGCGGGTGCCCAAGGCCGAGACCGCTCGTCCCAAGGCCATCAAGGTAGTGGCCAAGTAAGGGTCGCTTGAATTCTTACCGGTAAGCCAGACCCCCTTATTCCAGGACGCAGGTTGTGTTTTTTGCCAACCTGCGTCCTTTTTGCTTATTAAACCCTCTATGCTATAATCTTTCCATATTGGTAGGCCAATCCGACTCCTTCGATACCGGTGCATCCAGCTACGAGCATTGCAGCGCACGACCCTCAACACAAAGGAAGGAGAGCGATGTTCACCGGAAAGCCCGTCAGAATCCTCCTGGCCACAGTGGCTATTTTGGGCCTGGGCCTGTTGGCAAAGCCTGTCCCCTCTGCACGATCCTGCCAGGAGCAGCAGGTCTATCTGCCCCTGGTCACCAAAGATTACATTCCTCCGCCAGAATGGAGCAACTTGATGACGGATGACTTCGAGGGAAATCTTTCCAGGCTGTGGCAGTTGAGCTACTCCGGCAGCTCTTCTTACTTGTGGGGCAAGTCGGGCTGCAAGCCCTTTGCCGGATCCAATAGCGCCTGGGCAGTCGGCGGCGGGCAAGGCGGCAAGCTATTGCAATGCTCGACTTATTATCCCAACCAGGTGGATAGCTGGATGATCGCCGGACCGTTCGACCTGTCTGGGGCCTCCGCGGCGGAGCTGCGTTTCGAGCTGTGGATGAACACCCAGAACGATGAGGGAAAATACAACGATAGCCTTTCCTGGATCGTCTCAAGGGACGGCGAGAATTTCTACGGGAGCGCCCTGGCCGGCAGCTATCCCCACTGGCAAGCAATCTCCCTTAACCTGGCCGACGTAACCGGGGACGGCGCGCTAAGCTTCCTGGGGGAGCCGCGGGTGTGGGTGGCCTTCCGCTTTCACAGTGACGCCGAGGTGCATTATCGTTCCGGCGTTTTCATCGATGAGGTGGCGCTGAGGAAGTGCACGGGCGCGGCCTGCCAGGCGCCGCCTCCGGGCGGGAGCCTGCCCGTTTTACCGGTAAAAGCATTGGCTCGACCGTGAGCCTCTCGAAATCAAGCCAGAAAGGACCCGCTGATGTCTTCAGCTTCTTCTTTTTATCTTGGACGAAACTTCGACCCTGCCCAAGGGAAAACGGGCGACCAGCCCCTTTCTTACGACCCCGCCGATCTCACCACGCATGGCATCGTCACCGGTATGACCGGCTCCGGGAAGACCGGCCTGTGCATCGGCCTGCTGGAGGAGGCCGCATTGCAGGGCATTCCGGCCGTCATCGTGGACCCCAAGGGCGACCTGACCAACCTCCTGCTGCATTTCCCGGAGCTTGCCCCCCAGGATTTTCTGCCGTGGATCGACGCCGACCAGGCGCGCCGCCGGGAAAAGACGCCCGAGGCCGCCGCCCAGGAGACGGCGTCCCTGTGGCGCGAGGGCCTGGCCGGGTGGGGATTAGGGCCGGACAATATCGCCGCCCTGCGGGGAGCGGTCGATTTCTGCGTTTACACTCCCGGCTCGGACGCCGGCGCGCCGGTCAGCATCCTGGCTTCTCTGAAGTCCCCCTCCATTCCCTGGGAAGGCAACCGGGAAATCTTGCGCGAAAAGATCTCCAGCACGGTGACCGCGCTGCTGGGGCTGGTCGGTCTGACCGACATCGACCCGGTGCGCTCGCGAGAGCACATCCTGCTCTCCAAGTATCTTCGAGAACGCCTGGAGCCAGGGCCACGACCTGGACCTGGCCGAGCTGATCCTGCAGACGCAGTCCCCGCCTTTCGCCAAGCTGGGCGTCTTCCCGGTGGAGACCTTCTTCCCGGAGAAGGATCGTTTTTCCCTGGCCATTCTGTTGAACAATTTCCTGGCCGCCCCGGCCTTCCAGACCTGGATGGAAGGCCAGGCGTTGGACGCTGCTTCTTTCCTGTACACGCCCGACGGCCGCCCGCGCCACAGCATCTTTTACATCGCCCACTTGAGCGAAAGCGAGCGCATGTTCTTCGTCACGCTACTGTTCTCAGCCGTCGAGACCTGGATGCGCGCCCAGAGCGGCTCGACTGCCCTGCGCGCGCTGCTATACTTCGACGAGATCGTGGGCTACCTGCCGCCCGCCGCCAACCCACCCTCCAAGCCTGTGCTGCTGCGCATGCTCAAGCAGGCGCGCGCCTTCGGGCTGGGCCTGCTGCTGGCCACGCAGAACCCCGTGGACGTGGACTATAAGGCGCTCTCCAATGCGGGCACCTGGTTCATCGGCAAATTGCAGACCGACCAGGACAAGCAGCGCCTGCTGGACGGGCTGCAAGGCGCCGCCCCCGACCTGGAGCGCAGCGAGCTCGATCGCATGATCTCGGGCCTGGACAAGCGCGTGTTCCTGCTGCACAACGTACACGCACCGCATCCCGTGCTCTTCCAGACGCGCTGGACCATGAATTATCTGGCCGGCCCGCTGACTCGCGCCCAGATTCCTGCTTTGAACCGCCTGGTCCAACCCACGGCGGCTGCGGCGGCGCCAGAGCCCGCTCAACCGGCCGTTGCCCCTGTGCAGGCACCGCCCCAGCCCGCAGCGGAGGCCGTCGCGCCGCCCACCTCCCTTGAGGCCAGCTCCACCACCCGCCCGGCCCTGCCCGCCGGCGTGGCCGAATATTTTATGCCCAACGATTTCAGCCTGAGCGAAGCGTTGAGCGCAGTGAGCATGGCGTTGCCCGCCAATGCGCCCGCGCCGGCTTTGCTCTACCGCCCGGCTTTGGTGGCCCAGGCCAGCATCCGCTACCTGGAGCGCCGCCACGGCATGGATTTCGAGCGGAAACGCACCGCCCTGGTGACTGACCCGGATCGCCGCGGCCAGGTGCGCTGGGACGATTGCCCCTACGCGGCCCTGGCCCCCGAACGGCTGGGGCAAAGCAACGCACCCGGGGCGCGCTTCACCAGCCTGGATGCGCCCCTCTCGGACGCCAAGATGATGGCGGCCATGCAGAAGGATTTCCTGGATTGGGCCTACCGCTCCAGCACGGTGCGCGCCCGCGCCAACCAGGCGTTGAACGTGTTTGCCGGCCCCGAAGTCTCGACCGCCGAGTTCCGCGAGCGCTGTAGCCAGGCTGCCCGCCAGGGCCGCGACGCTGAAACGGCCAAGGTCGCGGCGACTTATGAGCGCAAGCTGTCTGCTCTCAACGATAAGCTGGCGCGCGAGCAGCGCGAGCTAAAACAGGACGAACAAGAGCTCTCCGAGCGGCGCATGGAGGAGCTCGGCAGCGGCGCGGAATTCGTGCTGGGCTTGCTGGGCGGGCGCAAGCGCAGCGTGTCTACCTCCCTCAGCAAGCGCCGCATGTCGCAGCAGGCCAGGGCCGACGTCGAAGAATTGCAGGACGCCATCGCCGACATGCAGAAACAACTGGCCGCGCTGGAGAAGGAAAAGGCTGCCGCCGTTCAGGAAGTGAACGAGCGCTGGGCAAAGCTGGTGGACGAGGTGAGCGAGCTGCCGGTGACCCCCCAGAAGCAGAACATCTTCCCGGACCTGTTCGGGGTGCTGTGGCTGCCTTATTACGTGCTGGACGTGGAAGGGAAAGTGGCCGAGATCCCGGCCTTCTCTGGGAATTAACTGATCCCCCTTTTATTCCCTCGAACTCCCTTTATCCTCTTAGGCCACCCATGGATCCCCCCAACCCCCCTTATCAAGGGGGGATCTGTTGGTAAACCTGGCAAGGCTTTGATTAATTCATTTCTTGCCGGCCGGCCAGCGCGCGCAGCAGGGTGTTCTGGTCGGCGTATTCCAGGTCGCCGCCCACCGGCAGGCCGCGCGCCAGGCGCGTCACCCGCGGGCCCAGGGGGAGGATCTGCTGGCGCAGGTAGAGCGCCGTGGCGTCCCCTTCCATGCTGGGGTTGGTGGCCAGGATGACCTCCTTGACGGCGCCGCTCTTCACGCGCTCGATCAGCGGGCGGATCTTCAAATCCTCCGGCCCGACGCCTTCGATGGGGGAAAGCACGCCGTGCAGGACGTGGTAACGCCCCTGAAAGCCCCCGGTTCGCTCCAGCACCATCACGTCCAGCGGCTCCTCGACCACGCACAGGCTGCTCTCGTCTCGCTGCGCGTCGGCGCAAATGCTGCACAGCTCCTGGTCTGCCAGGGTGATGTTGAAGCACACTTTGCAGAAGGCGATGCCGCGCTTCAGCTCGACCAGCGCCTGGGCGAGCTGAAGCGAAACCTCATCCGAGGCGTTCAGCAGGTAAAAGGTGAGGCGGGAGGCCGTCTTGGGGCCGATGCCCGGCAGGCGCGCAAAGGCATTCACCAGGTTCTCGACCGGCTCAGGGTAGACTGTCATAGCATTCGTTCAGGCCGATGTGGACCTAGAGGCCCAAAGCGCCCAGGCCGCCCGTCAGCGGGCCCAGGCGTTCGGCGGCCAGGTCGCGCGATTGGTCCAGCGCCAGGTTGACCGCGCTGAGGATCAGGTCTTGCAGCATCTCGGCGTCTGCGTCCTTGAGCAGCTCCGGATCGATTTCCACTGCCGTGCAGCGTTGGTCGCCGGTGACGGTCACCTTGACCGCGCCGCCGCCGGCGCTGGCGGTGACGGTTTCCTCGGCGAGCTGCGCCTGGGCGGCCGCAAGCTGCTCCTGCATCTTCTTGAGCTGCTGCATCATACCACCGCCGCCACCCCCGGAAAGGCCCCCGCCCGGACGATTGAATCCTTTGGCCATAATCAACTCCTTGAAAAAATAGTTAACGCAACGATCACTGGATGTCGACGACTTTGCCGCCCATGTCGCGCAGAGCGGCGGCTACCATGCCGTCGTCCTCGATGGCAAGGTCTTCAGGCAGCTCGCCGGACTTCTTATTGGCCACCACGCAGCGCACGGGCAAGTCGGCTCCCAGCACCTGGCGTAAAGCCTGCTGAGTCAGCAGGGTGTGGTCGCCCTTCTCCATCTTCGACTTGACGATCTCGGTGTCGAAGCCCAGCACCAGCACGCCCTCTTTGATGCCCAGCAGCCGGCACGAATTCAGCAAGCCGTCCGTCTGGGAACGGTGTTTCTTGACCAGGGCCCTGACTTTTGGCCAGCTCTGCACCACGGCCTGGAAATTGAGGCTGCCGCCTCCCGGCGTGGCCGGAGAGGGCGCTGAAGCAGCGGGCGGCGGGGTGGGCGGGCTGCTCTCTGGCGCCGCGGCGCTACGCGCTGGCGTAGGGCCAGGGGCCGGGGTCTGTCCGGCCGCAGGGGCTGGAGACTGTCCAGCCGCAGGGGCCGGCGTATTTCCGGTCGAGGGCGCCGGTTCCGGCCTGGAAGTTGGCTTGGCTCCCGAAGGTTCCTCGCGCGCCGCTCCCGGGGCTTTCTCCTGGATGGCTTCGGCAAAGGCCAGCTCCAGGGGCAGGCTGGGCTGCCACCCGCTGCGCAGGTCCGTGGCGGCGGCGTTGAAAATGCGCACCACCTCCAGCAAGCGGGGAACGTCGAAGGCCTGGGCCTGCAGCGCCATCTGCGCGAGCTGCTCGCGGGTTACGTCGACGGCCTCGGAGTTGCCCATACGGATGAGCAGCAGGCCGCGCAGGTAGTCCACGATCTGGCGGGCGAACTGGCGCGGGTCCGTGCCCCCGTCCAGCGCGCGGTGGATCAGGTCCATGCCTGCCGCAGGATCACGCTCCAGGAGGTCGCGGGTCAGATCGATGACCGCCTGGCTGGCGGCCGTGCCCAGCACGGTCTGGGCGATGGCCAGGGTGATGCTCTTGTCCACGGAGGCGAGCTGATCCAGCAGAGAGATGGCGTCGCGCAGGCTGCCGGTCGCCTGGCGAGCGATCAGGGTGAGCGCCTCCGGCTCGACCTGGAGCCCTTCCTGCCCGGCCATCGCCTTCAGGCGCACGACGATCTCCTGCACCGGGATGCGCCGGAACTCGTGGCGCTGGCAGCGGGACAGCACCGTGGCCGGGATCTTGTGGACTTCGGTGGTGGCCAGGATGAAGATGGCGTGATCGGGCGGCTCTTCCAGGGTCTTCAACAAGGCGTTGAAGGCCGCCGTCGAGAGCATGTGGACTTCATCGATGATGTAGACCTTGAAAGCTCCCTTGGAAGGGGAGAAATTGATCTTGTCGCGCAGATCGCGCACGTCGTCCACGCTGGTGTTGGAGGCGGCGTCGATCTCGATCAGGTCGAGGAAACGGCCTTCGTTGAGCGCCTGGCAGTTCTCGCACTGGTTGCAGGGCCGGTCGGCGGGGTCGGGCGCCAGACAGTTGACCGCCTTGGCCAGCAGGCGCGCGGTGGTGGTCTTGCCGGTGCCGCGCGGGCCGGCGAACAGATAAGCGTGGCCCACCCGCCCACCTGCCACAGCGTTCTTCAGGGTCTGGACGATGTGCTCCTGCCCGACGACTTCATCCCATTGGCGCGGACGCCATTTGCGATACAATGCCTGTGCCATAGAAGAATTGTAACCCAGAAAACAGCGCTTGGGCTTCCCGACTCGCGGGAAGGCTCAACGGATCTGATAGGTAGCGCGGATATTGCCCTGCGCGTCCAGCAGGGTGACGACGTCATCCATGTGCCACACGGGCGTATCTCGCCCCCAATACAGGTCGATCACCGTGTCGGTGCCTGCCCCGGAGTGCACCTGGACGGCGCCGTTATTATTGAGGGTGAGTGGCGGGAAGGTGTAAACGTTTCCCTTCCCGTCTTCCAGCTTCCAGCCGTTCAAGGCCACCGGCCCGCCGCTGTCGCTCTGGATGAGGACGATCTCGTCGTTCAGGCTGCCCACGCCGTACACGTTCTTGATGGAGACCACGGCGCCGGCCTGTTGCGTGTCGAGCTGGGCGGGAGAGACGCTGGTGGCGGAGGCCGTCCCGGTAGGGAGGAATGCTGCGGTCGGCAAGACGGCTGCGGGCGTATCGATCACCGGGGGAGGCAGCTCGTGGGCGCGCCCCCAAAGCCATAGGACGATCAGCGTGGTGCAGGCAGACAGGACGATGTTCAGCAGGATGTATGGAAGCAGACGTTTCCACTGGCTCATGGCGGTTTCATCTCCCTGTGGCTGAATGATAGCACAATCTGTAGATTGCTGCAAAAAGGAATAAAATTAGAAGAGAGAATGGACTGCCTATGCCAATCATGATCGACGGCCACAATTTGATCCCCAAGCTTCCCGGGCTGGGCTTGCGCGACATCGACGACGAGCTGCAACTGATTCAGCGCCTGCAAGCTTACTACCTGAAGAGGCACAAGCCCCTGGAGGTGTACTTCGACGGCGCGCCGCCCGGCCAGCAGGGCGCGCGCCGTTACGGCATGGTGGCCGCCCACTTCGTGCCGCTGGGAAAGACCGCCGACGAGGCCATTCGCCAGCGCTTGCGCCGGTTGGGCGGGAATGCACGCAACTGGACGGTGGTGTCTTCCGACCACCAGGTGCAGGCAGACGCCCGCGCGGCCCGCGCCCAGGTGATCACTTCAGAGCAGTTCGCCGCCGACATGCAAGCCGCCGAGCGTGAAGCCCCGCCCCAAAAGGCGGGAGACGCGCCCCTTTCGCCAGATGAGGTACAGGCGTGGATGGAAGAATTCAAGCGCAAGGGCAAGCACCAGGGTTAAATATTCTTCTAATCCTTTTTTAATGCAAAAGAGACAATTATGGTGTATATTATCGTGTAAGACACCTTGTGTTTACTGGTATGTGTGTGGTGTCTACCACTGGAACGCATATAATCGCACGTCCCCCCCGTGCTATTGTAGTGCACTGGTGGCATTCCCTCCCTGAAGACCACCCGGCATGTCCCCCCCATGCCTGGTGGTCGCTTTTTAAGCAGGGAATCCGGGCTATAATCTACGCATCTGTAAAAAATTCTGCGGAGGACAAACAGGAAAGATGACGGTTGCCTGCGCCATGGTGCCTTCCCCCGAGCACACCCAGCGGGAACACCCAGAAAATGCTGCCCGATTTAAATACCTGACCCGCCTGCGGGAGACAGCCTTCCCCGGCGCGGTGACCTGGCTGGAGACGACGCCCGCCGGGCCGGAAGAAATCCTGATGGTGCATACCCCCCAGCAGGTGGATTTCCTGCGCAGCGCCTGCCAGCAAGCGCCGACCACCATCGACCCGGCCCCCACCTACGTCACTTCGGCCTCGCTAGACGCGGCCCTGGCAGCCGCCGGGGCCGCTCTGGCCTGCGCCCGCGCGGTGGTACACGGCCAGGCCGACTCGGCTTTCGCCCTGGTGCGCCCGCCCGGCCATCACGCCGAGCCCGACCGCTCGATGGGCTTCTGCCTGTTCAACAACCTCTCGCTGGCGGTGCGCGCCGCCCTCCAGGAAGGTGTGGAGCGCGTCCTGATCGTGGATTACGACGCGCACCACGGCAACGGCACGCAGCGCGCCTTTTGGAGCGAGGAGCGCGTGGCGTTCGTCTCCACCCACCAGGAGAGGCTGTATCCCGGCAGCGGCCTGATGGAGGAAGCCCCGCACGCGCGCGGGCGCATCGTCAACCTGCCCCTGCCCCTGTACGCCGGCGACCGCCGCTTCGAGCAGATCGCCGAGCAGGTCTATTTGCCCCTGGCGCAGCGCTTCCGCCCGCAAATGATCTTCGTCTCGGCCGGGTTCGACGCCCATTGGGAAGACCCGCTGACCAGCCTGGGACTCTCCACCCGCGGCTTTTTCCACATCAACCAACACCTGGTTTCCCTGGCCGGGCAGGTATGCGCAGGAAAGATCGTTTTTATCCTGGAAGGGGGCTACGAGCCTTACGCCCTGATGGAGAACGCCCAATCGGTGCTGTCGGCCCTGACGGGCGCGGCGGAGACGCCCGATTCCTCCGGGCCTTCCCCTTACCCCGAGCCGAACGCCAACGAGCGGTTGGCCTCCTTACGCGAGCTACACGGCTTCTGAGCGCACCTGGCGCAACGCCGGGTAGAGCCGGCAGTAGGCGGAATAAGCGCGCGCGTAGACCTCCACATTTTCGGGGTTTGGCCGGGTCACCTCGGCGCGCCAGCGCACGGTCTTGCGGCAGGCCTCCTCCACGTCCGCATACGTCCCCGTGCCGATGCCGGCCAGCAGGGCTGCGCCGGTGGCCGAGGGCTGGATCGTTTCCGTCTGGTGGATGGGGCAGCCGAAGATGTCCGCCTGGAGCTGCAACCACAGGGGATGGCGCACGCCGCCCCCGGAGGCCACCACGCGCTCGACGGGCGTGCCCAGCTCGCGCATGACCTCCAATCCCTGGCGCAGAGCCAACACCACCCCTTCCATGACGGCCCGCACCAAATGCTCCCGGCGATGGCGCAGGGTCAGCCCGTAGAACGCGCCGCTGGCAGAGGGGTCCATGTGCGGGGTGCGCTCGCCGGCCAGGTCGGGCAGGAAGAACAGGCCTTCCGCGCCGGGGGGCGCCAGGGCAGCCAGGTCGGCCAGCTCCTGATAGCTCTTCCCCTCAAAAACCCCGTCCCTCAGCCACTTCAGCGCCAGGCCGGCAGCCAGGATGGCCGCCTCCAGGTGCCAGAGACCCGGGGCGGCGTGGCAGAAGAGGTGCACGCGCAGCTTGGGGTCATAGCGCGGGGCGCGCAGGGGCGCGAAGAGCTGCCCGCCGGTACCGATGGTGCAGGAGAGCACGCCCGGCTCGATCACCCCCTGGGCCAGGGCTTGCAGCGCCTGGTCGCTGCCGCCGTACACCACCGGCGTGCCCGGCGCCAGGCCGCAGGCGCGGGCGGCCTCGGCCAACAGCCCGCCGGCGATTTGCGCGGAGGGGTGCACGGGGGGTAGCAGGCCGGCGGGGACGTGCAGAGCTTCCAATAGAGGCGCGCTCCAGGTACAGTGGATGGGATCGAATAACAATGTAGAGGAGGCGTCGCTAGGCTCGCTGCCCCACGCGCCGGTCAGGCGATAGCGCAGGTAATCCTTGGGCAAGGCCAGGCGGCGCGTGGCCCGCGCGGTCTCGATCTCGTTCTCGCGCAGCCACAGCCAGCTCGCCAGCATGAAGCCGGTGGCCAATGGGTTGCCGCTCCACTCCCCCAGCTTCTCCCGGCCTGGCTCGCGGTAGAACTCTCTCCACCTGGGCCTGGCTGCGCTGGTCGGCCCACAGGATGGCCGGACGCAGCACGTTTCCGGCTTCATCCAGGCAAACAGTGGTGTGCATCTGGCCGGACAGCCCGATGCCCGCCACGCGTCGGGGAGACACGTCGGCCTGGCGCAGCGCCTCGGCCACGGTTTGCAGGGCAGCCCGCACCCAGACTTGCGGGTCCTGCTCTGCCCAGCCGGGGCGCGGCGTGTCGATATCGTAGGCAGATTCGGCGCAGGCCTTTACCCGGCCATCCGCCGCCAGGAGCACGCTCTTGGCGCCAGAGGTGCCCAGGTCGATGCCCAGCACATAATCCCCGGAAAGAGGCATAGACAGGATTCTCCCCCGTTTACGGCATCCACTGGCCGATCTCGTCCCAGGCGTATTCCAGGTGAGAGCTGAGCGTGGCCCCTAATTTCTTCTTGACCCGCCGATGAGCAGCCTGCATCAGCTCGAGGCCCCCCAGATCGTTCAGGCGAGCGCCGATCTGCCGCGCGCGGACGTGCCGGCATTGGGCGTTGAACGGCGTGCCGGGGCGCTCGGAGAGATAGTCGTCCTGCCGGCCGATCTTGATCAGCTCCTCGATCAGGCGATCGGCCTCCATCTTCTCACTCTTCCCCAGGCGCGGCCCTCCACCGCCAAAAAGGTCCTGCCAAAAGCCCATGTTTACCCTCCTTCTCGCTTCACGCGCTAATTCTGCCCTTGCTTATGCTCTGCCCTGGATAGTCGCCAATTTGAGGCAGGTTTTCACCACGGAGGGCGCGCAGTTTTTGTATAGATTTTCTCTGTGTCCCCTGCGCCTCTGTGGTGGGGTCTTCTACAATAGACCCAATGCATAAATAAATATACCATCTTCTCCCCTGAAAAGAAACCGGACGGAATGAACAGCCTGGACAAATGGAAATGATATAATTCATCTGCTATGGCGAATGAGACCGAACTAAGCGAGCGCGAGTGTGATATTTTGCGGCTGGTCGCTACGGGGGCGAGCAACAAAGAAATTGCACAAAAGCTGGTCATCAGTCCTAACACGGTCAAAGTGCATTTGCGCAATATCTTTGCGAAGATCGGAGTAGTCTCCCGAACCGAAGCGACCTTATACGCCATCCGCGAGGGATTGGTGGAATCGCCGCTTACCCCGCCGGAGAACGGCGCCTTGGACCCAACGGACGCGGCCGTAGAGGCGCCGGTAGTCCCCCCCTCGCGCTGGTCGCGCCTGGGAAAGCTGCGCTGGGCAGTGCTGGCCGCGCTGATCGTGGCGCTGATCGCCGGGGGGAGCGCGCTGGGGATGGCGCTGACGCGCTCTCTGGCTCTCACCCCCGCCGCAGCCGTGGAGAACCCTACCCCCCTGCCCACGCCGCAGCGCTGGCAGGTGCGCGCTTCCCTGCCCGAGGCGCGCAGCGGATTAGCGGCGGCCGCTTATGAGAACGCCATCTACGCCATCGCCGGGGAGACGGCCCAGGGCGTCACCGGCCAGGTGACGCGCTACCAGCCGGACACGAACACCTGGCAGACCCTGGCCGCCAAGCCCCTTCCGGTGACGGACGTGGGCGCGGTGCTGATCGGCGAGAAGATCTACGTGCCCGGCGGGCGCCAGGCAGACGGCCAGCCCACCACCCGGCTGGAAATCTACGATCCGCGCCACGATACCTGGGAGAGCAAAGCGCCGCTGCCCGCGCCGCGCTCCGCCTACGCGCTGGCGGCCCTGGACGGCAAGATGTACCTGTTCGGCGGGTGGGATGGCGCGCAGATCGTGAACACCGTCTTCGCCTACGACCCCGAGACGGATAGCTGGTCAGAGGGCACGCCCATGCCCACCGCGCGCGAGTACGCCGGCGCAGCCGAAGCCGGCGGGAAGATCTACGTGATCGGTGGGTACGACGGGAAGAAGGCGTTGGCAGCCAACGAGGCCTATTATCCCCAGCGCGACGGGGACGGGGAGCAGCCGTGGGAAGAGAAGGCGCCCTTGCCGGAGGCGAGATACAGGATGGGGGTGACGGGGCTGGCGGATATAGTCTACGTAATAGGCGGCAAGAGCTCCAGCGATCTGCCTCCCATTGAATTGGTGGCCGACACAGAGAGCTGGACGATTTTCGATACGTCGCAAGAGCAGGCCGGTTGGAACATGGCTTTAGTAGGAACAGGAAATTTCATCTACATCATGGGGGGAACCAACGAGAATCCCCCTGTTTTTCAAGCCAAGACACAGGCTTACCGTGCATTATATACAATCGCAATACCCGGCGTCACCCGATAGTTCATTATGTCTATGCTCAATC
Organism: uncultured Chloroflexia bacterium; assembly: GCA_963702935.1. Lineage (GTDB taxonomy): Bacteria > Chloroflexota > Anaerolineae > Anaerolineales > Anaerolineaceae > DAOTWA01. The sequence continues at coordinate 2,121,216 of OY969772.1, read as the reverse complement.
GTATCTACCACTTTAACCCATCGCGGAAAAGGTTGAAAGCCTTTTTGCAACGTGCGGCTGATTCCGCCAACCCATCGACGGTAATCCTTGATGCCGGTGCCGGAGATGGACTCTACCGGGATTTGTTCTCGCGCTCGAAATACCTGGCGGTTGATTTCGGTAAGGTAGAAAAGGTTTATGGCAAGCTTGATACGATATGTGATCTGAAGAATATCCCCTTCAGGGATGGAGTATTCGATATCGTCGTTTGCACCCAGGTTCTGGAGCATCTCCCCGAGCCCAAACAGGTTTTACAAGAGATAAACCGCTTGTTGAAAGCTGGAGGGGTATTGTGGCTGAGCGCTCCATTCTTCTTTCCAGAGCACGAAATTCCCTATGACTATTATCGCTACACGCGGTATGGCTTGACTTATCTTTTGGAGTTTGCCGGTTTTTCAATCCGTGAATTAGATTGGCTGGAAGGCTATTTTGGCAGTCTTTCTTATCAACTGAGGGTGGCCGCCCGCGCTCTTCCGCTTTCACCACGGACGTATGGCCGGCCCTCATTGGGCTGCCTGTTATTCTTCCCGCTACTTTTCTTGAAGCCCATCTTTTTTGCCATCTCGCTTTTATTCGCCTGGAATCGATTCTATCCAGGAAGAAAAATATACGCGAGACGGCTTTTGCAAAAACTATACCATCCTGGCCGTAAAGAAACTTTAGATGCATAGTTTCTCAGATTAAAGAGGAGAGGCAAGGCCTTTGGAGCCTTGCCTCTCACTTCTAATCCGCGAAAGATTAATTAACCCCAACCGATGTACCGGTGTAGTCCTCGCCCAAAGTAGCGCCAGCCGAGTAGGAGGTTATGCGTACCACTACGGCCAATTGGCTACCAGAAGGTCCTTCAACTACCGCGCCACCGCCAATAGCAGTGCCGTAGTAACCGAATTCGGCCCCCGCAGCTCCAAGGTTGGACGGGTTAGAATTGGCCTTGCTCCCAACAGCGATTGCACCCAGGCTATCCGTTCCGACCAGGTTGCCATTGTTATCGTAGTATTTGACGGTAACAGCGCCCGCGGCCAGGTTGCTAGCGCCGATGTTCTGGATGGCAATGTAAGCGCGCTGGCGTTGGCCGCTCAGCCAGTTGCTGGTCGTCCAGCGAACGTAAGGCAACGCGACCTTGAAAGAACCGCTGGGGAAGCCCAGGAAAGCTGTGCTCAGACCACCGCCGGAAACTTTGCCTACTGCGGTGATGGTGCCACCGGTCGCGGTGATGGTGGCCGAGCCAAGAAAGCCGGCCGGATTCAGTGAGCCGGAGACGCCGCAGCCCGGGAAGCTAAACTTGGCGCCTGGGGCAATCGTCTGGCTTGGCTCGGAATTCCCATTGCTGTATTTGACGACGACACTTACGTTCGAAGTGTCCGTATTCTGTACAGCATAGTATGAATTCTGGCCGCTGAACTGGCAAAGGGCCGACGGCATGTAGATCGTGGTGCCGAATTGGGAAGCGCCTTCAAAGGCATAGGCAGCGATGCTATTGGTAGAAAGCTCCAATGAGGTTGCCACGATAGAGCCGGGGTTTGAAGTGCCAGTTTGAACAGCCGTGATCTTCATGGAGCCGTTGAAGCTCTGGCCAAGATCAGACAACGTGCCCAGGTCAAAATATTTCGCCGTATTGGGGGGTAAGTTGGTCAACGTTTCGGTAACCGTTGAGCCAGAGACGGGGATAAAAGCTATGCTCAGGTCTGCTCCAACTGTATCGACGTTTTGAACTGAGACGATGCTGGTCGAGCCGAAGGTGTTCTTCAGAACAGTGGGCACCAAAGCGGAAGCAGAGCCGCTGCCGAAGCCATTCGACAGTGGGCGAACTTTCACGCTGCTGCTCGAAGGAGCCAACTGAACCAGGGTGGCCACAAGCGGCTGGTCAGAGCTCAATAATGCCGAGCCTCTAAACCCGGAAGAAACCTGTGTCAGGTTACCCACATATAATGAGGCACCCGCATTGGCCGGAAGCTGGGCCACGCTAATCGGGATGGCCGTACCATCAGCTTCGTTGTAGAAGTTGAGGGTGATATTCGCGGGGCCCGTTCCTACGTTGAAGTAGGTAATCGAGGTGGTGAAACTAGTCCCATAAGCAGCCGCTTGAACTGGGCTCGCTGCGCCAATCAGAGCTACAAGTAGAGCTAATGTCATCAGGAGCATTGAGGCTTTGCGTTTCATTGATTTTCTCCTTCTAGTGTATAATACAGGCGAACAGGAATTTAAGATCATTCTAGCATGAACCTTTCCTGGAACAATAACCCTTATGGATTATTGTTTCAATTACAATGAATGAAACCCTATAATATTAGCATTGCGTAAATTCCACGATCCTACATAGGTGTTTCTAATGAAAAAAATTTACAAACTAATTGTCCTTCTTTTGATCTTATCCTTTCCGCTGGTAGCCTGCCAAACGGTTACCCCCAGCACCCCACAAAACAGCCCGTCTGCAACCCCTTTACCTTCTCCCAACGAGGGGAAGGCCAGCATGATCGGGCAGGTAACCAGCGCAAAAGATGGAACCCCCATAAAGGATGTGGCCGTTCGTCTTGCCCAGGTATATCGCCAGGTGACGCAAGGCGCATTCGTATTGGATACGTCTCATAGCCCCGGCAATTACACCGATTCAAATGGGAAATTTTTTATCCAGAACTTCGACGCCGGTGAATATTTGATCGTCGTGGGGGAGCCGGAAGATAACAATTACACCATCGTACAGGGCCAGGATGGGAAACCTCTCACCTTTACCGTCGAGGCCGGAAAAACATTCGACGCCGGGGTATTAAAAACCGACTATACCCCTTGACCTTGCCGATCAAATTTCTGATCTAAAAACCCCCACGGGAATATAGATTTAAGTAGGAAGCGGCGATTTCCTTGAGCTTGAACTGGCTCAAGCTTGCGGCAGCTTGTAAAGAATACTTTTGCCGGAGGTCAGGCCGCTGGTAAGCGGAAATAATGGCCCGAGCGAGCGCCTCAGGGTTAGCCGGTTCCACCAGCCAACCATTCTTTTCCCTGGTTACGAGCTCGCGAGTGCCGGGAATATCGCTGGCGACCACGGGGGTGCCACAGGCCATGCTTTCCATGATCGCCGTCGGCAGACCTTCCTGAAGGGAAGGCAGCACGAATAAATCCATTTTTCCAAGCAGATCCATCACGCCAGCGCTTTGGCCAAGGAATTCGACCTGCCTTTCTACGTGCAGGCGCCGGGCCAGCTCCGTCAATTCGCGGCGTTCCTCACCTTCTCCAACGAGCATCAGGCAGGCATTGGGAATTGAATCGACAATGCTCCCCATAGCTTCGATTAAATAGCGGTAACCCTTGCGTGGGGTTAAACGGCCCACGCTGCCAATCACGAATCGGGATTCATCGGCTGCACGCGCCCAGCGCGCCTGTACGCGGCCCAAGGCCTCATCCACCAGTGGATCGGGCAAACCGTTATAAATGCAGGTGGCTCGTTTATGGAGAACACGAGCCATGGCGCGGCGATCGAGCCGGTCGACAATCCCCTTCGACACACCTACTTCCGCATCGAAAACGACGGGAAACCACCCGTTCGTAAAAATTTGCCGGGCGGCCCAGGCAATCGCGCCATCCCCCCACTCCTTGCTGATGTGCGCCGTACGGATGATATGGTCTACCACGCCGCTCTGCTTGAGGGATACCGCTGCCAGTGAGCCAACCTGAAAATGGCTGTGTACGATTTGAACCGATTCGCTCCGGCAGAATTGCGCCAAACGGCGAAACCCAGGCCATGGATTACCCTGGCCCCTTTCAAGTCCAAAGAGCACATCGACGCCTTCTCCTCGAAGCTGATTTTCCAGGGCAGTCTCGGTCACGGTCCCATAGCGGTAAAAGGCGCAAAGGCTAACGGAGGCTCCCACTGCACGCAAGCGCCGACTGAGCTCCAGGCCGAACTTCTCCGAGCCGCCGTTGGCTCCCCCGATATCCAGTCCTTTAATCACCTGCAAAACGCGCAAAGCCAGCTCCTACTTTAAAATTGCCCCGCGATAGAGCTTGATCAATTCGCGGTCAGATAAGGGTGCATCACTCTTCCGGCCAAGGAAATAATATCCTGCGGCTGCATCGTAGGCCGCAGGGTGGCGGATCAAAATCGGGTCAAAGTACTTCCAGAAAAACGAGCCTAAACGCGTTAAAGCCCCAATAAGCTCACGCTGCCAGCCGGCAGTAGCGAAGCTGAGGAAGAAATAGCGGAGCGACCAGGCCAATGCCATGCCCGGCCCGCCCGCCGCGCCACTCACGATCTCGCTGAACCAGCGGAATAAGCGACGGTGGCCCAGATCGGTGAAGCGAGTGAAATCATAACGACCTTCGTGAACCTGCTGCATAAACGGCGTTTCGGCATATACGATCCCGTCTGGCTTGAGCACCCGATGAAGCTCCGCTACACATCGAGTGGGATCGAGAACGTGCTCGAGCACGGCTTGAGCGATCACGCCGTCGAAGAATCCGTCTACAAACGCAATGTCGTGCGCATCGCAGATTAATTGAGTTTGTGGCCCAAAAGCTATATCGCTACTGACCAGCCGCAGAGAAGGGTAGGCGCTTAAGGCTTCCATGCCCTTGCCCGTTATTCGCCCGCCCACTACAAGCACCAGGGGTTGGGGAGTTTTTTGCAAGAGCAGTTCGGCGAAACGATGGAAATTTTGGTTGGAGCGCAAATTCAAGCTGATGCCGGGCAACCAACGCATCCATTCCTTCGAGTTCTTATCCAACCTGGCGCGCAAAGCGTCTTCTATACAATAATCGGATATCGAAAAAAGGCTGTTCTCTTCGTTGATAAGAACAGGGATGCCCCCTACAATGGGGTAAATGCGCCCACAGCCCGGGTTAGAACAACGTAAGTTTTCCCCCTCTTGCGCTAAGGGATTGCGGCAATTTGGGCAGCATAATCCGGCTTTGGCATATTCCCCCATAGGCTGCCATTGCTTTTCTGTTTTCATGGCTTACTCCCCGAGAAGAGACTGATAGAGTCGAATATATTGACCGCCAATGGATTCTATGGAGAATTGCTGCACAGCCTGGAAGCCTGCCTGCCGGGCCCGCTCCCGACCTGCGGGATCGTTCAATATCGTAACAATCGCCCTGGCTAACGCAGCCGGGTTGTGAGGGGGCACCAGCCAGCCGGTCTGTCCATGCTGGACCAGCTCGCTGGTACCGGGGATATCCGTTGCCAGAACCGGCACGCCCTGGGCGAAGCTTTCCATGATGACGGTGGGAAGTCCTTCCCATAAAGACGGCAAAACGAACAAGTCCATTTGCTTCAATAGAGTAGGAACTTCGTTTTGATGACCCAGGAATTTTACGTACCCGGTCAAATCCAGCCGAGCCGCCTGCGCCTCCAGATCGGAACGCAGCTCACCGTCTCCAATGATCCAAAAGCTCACTTCGGGGATTTCCTCGTGCACCAGGGGGGCAGCTTCCAGCAAGAAGCGGTGGCCTTTTTGCTCGGCCAGGCGCCCGATCACCCCGACTACATAAGCCTGATCCTTCTTTCTCGCTTTAAATGAGCCGAGGGCCTGGGGGGTCGATTCCAGGGGAATAGCATTGTGGATGAGAAAAGCCTTACGGGAAAATAAACGGGCCCCAGGGTGTTTGTTCAGTCTATCCACAATGGCTTGCGAGACGCCCACTTCGGCATCCAGCAGAATGGGTAGAAGCCAATTCGACAGGGCTTGTTCCCGCGCCCATCCATAAGCATTGGGCTCCCATTCCTTATCGATGTGGGCCGTACGCAGAGCGCGCCGGGTTAACCCAGAAGCCTTAAGCGATAACGCTGCCAACGTGCCGAGCTGAAAATGACTGTGGGCCAGGTCAAAGGTCGTTTGCCTGGCACGTTCCCGAAGTGTACTTACACCCCGCAAATATGAACGGAAATTGTTATTGCCGGCCCACTGCGTGGCATAGAAAAAGTCCATGCCGCACTCTTCCAGGCGCTTTTCCCAGGCCAACGCGGTCGGCGTGTGCATCTGGAAGAAGACGCAAATCGACACATTAAATAAATTTCGGTCGATCGCGCGCGCCAAATCGATGCTGAAGCGCTCGGCGCCGCCGTTCAATCCGCCGATATCCAGCCCTTTGATGATTTGGAGGATATGGAGCTTAGACCGCGAGTCTGGCATAATCAGCCTTGATCTGGTCGGCTATCTCATTGATCGATTGTTCGAGCTGCGGCAGCAAACGTTCTAACTGCGCAGCGCGCCGCTCACGCTCTGACCAGGCTTGCTGAAGAGCGTTCCATAGGGTGATTTCGTTAACATCGTCCAGATTAATCACCCAATCGGCAAGATTCAACGAATCCATCAGCCCACGGGTCTTCGAGAGATACCCAATGAGCAGAACCGGAACCCTCATGCCCATGGCAAAGATACCCGAATGCAACCGCGAGCCAATGAAAAGGCTCATGCAGCCATAACATGCCTTGAGCAGCGCAGGAGGGATGGGTTCGTCAACGACACAAAAGTCTGTTGCTGCGGGGCCCACCAAGCGGCGAACCTCTTCGACGGCCAGGCGGTCGTCTTCATAACGAGTTGGCCCTCGAACCTGGGAAAACAGGACCACTTGCACCTGCATCTCGCTATGAATCCGTTCCAGCAAGCGCGCCATAGCCGCGTAGTAATTCATGATCACCGAGTGATCCAGTGAGCCGCCTTGTGAAGCGATGAGCGTAACGCCGATGGAAGGAAGAGCCTGGTCATAGCCGTGTTGGGTTAATACCTGAACGGCTGCTTCGTGATCGGCGGGGGCATAAGCGAAAGCCGGATCGGGGGCATAATGTACGCGACTTTCGGGCAGGCCAATCTCGTGGGCCAGTTGCAACGAGACTGCGTCGCGGAGGAAAATACTCCGCGCATGACCGTAGGCCGATCCCAACATCCTCCGTTCCCAACCACGGCGCAAAGGACCGATGGACTGTGGAAGGACGTAGAATGGCTTATGGAAACGATGCGCCAGGTCCACTTGCAGGAGGGTCAACGGAAACGGCCAGCCATAACGGCCGGTAGAATAAAATTGGTTGCCCGAGACACCTACGATCAGATCGGCGGCTTTATAGGCCTCGGCTACTTTCCGCCAGCGGGAGGGCAAACTCACCCGAACGCCCTGGGCTGCGAGGCGGGTTAATCCATAGCCACGCATGGCCGAAACAACTTGCCGCCAAATGGGATTACCGTTTCCTGCTCCGACGATGGCCCAGGGAGAGGCAATTACATTTAGATTCTCGAGATAGGCGCCATACGGTTTGTCGGGCCAATTGGTCAGAATAGTCACCCTGGGGTTTCCAAATCCCGCCTTGATTAAATGGATGGCCATCTCCAGTAACGCCAGGTCGCCGGCATTCTGAGTAGAGTGCACATTGGTGATGAGTACCGAGATCGATGTTTCGCTCATTTTACTTTGAGGCCGGGTTCTCGTGGTACCACCAGCGAACCAGTCCGGCGTAACCAATTGCCAGGATTATTTCGCTGGCGACATAGACCATCGCCACACCGGCTAAGCCCAGGTGGGGAATGGCCCACAAGTTGAAGAATACATTGACGGCCGCGCTGGCTGCCTGCGGAATCAGGCGCCGATTCTGCCAACCCACCGCCACCAGGAAAGCCGCCCAGCTAAAGCTAAGGGACTTAAAAGAGGAGCAGAGGGCTGAGGATTACCAGCAGAAATGAAGTGACCAGGTATTGTGGCCCTAATAAGAGCTGAATGGCCCAATGTCCGCCCAATAACACGGCCAGCGCGAGAGCCAGTCCCACCCCCAAGAATCCAAAAGTAAATCGCCACTGAGTACGACGCAAATGGCGGCTATCCTTCGTAAACTGATTGGAGAGCACCGGCACAACCATATAGAAAAAAGCAGTGGGAATGACGAAGAGTGCATTGACCAATTGATCGGCCGGGCTATACAGGCCGGCTGCTGTGCTCCCCGCCAACAAGGTAATCAAGGCTACGTCTGCCTGCATGTAAACCATGGCCAGAAAATCTGACAAGCCAAAGGATATCGTCATCCGCAATACGTCTCGGGTGGTTGGGGCATTGCGTGCAGTGAAGTCGGGCTTTAACACGACCATGGCAACCAACAAGCTACCAGCGGTCGTGACCAGGCGCGCCGAGACGAAAACCAACAGGCTGTTAGTTCCGATCAATACGAGGGCTACGGCGATTAACAACCGGGCAAGGCGTGAGAAAAAAATCAATTGCGAGAGAGATTTAATCCGCTTCTGGATATTTAGCGCCGCTATGTGGGTATTCAAGGCCCCATCGCACCACACATCCAGCACGCACACGAACATCAACGCCGGCGTAAATATGTCCGGGCGAATAAGCGGCGCACAGACCACTAATAATGTACCCCAAACCAGGCCCAGGCCGATTTTTATTTGTAGCACCTTGCCCGACCACACCCGGGGCGCCGCCAGGCTGCCCGGCTCACGCAAAAGCAGGGTATCCATCCCCCAGCTTACCAGGAAGATGCTCAATCCGCTTATCGCGTAGCTGCCGGAATAACGTCCGAATTGTTCGGGGCCGAGCGTGCGAGCCACCAGAATGGTATAAAGCATCATCAGCACCTGGGCTGCCCCAGTGCTGACGCTATAACGGCCCAGGTTACGGAAAAATTCGCTGCGTAATAGGCGGGAAGAGCCGGCTTGAAGGTAAATTGTCAACTTCGCCAGCATATATCCCGCGCAACCGCTTCGATAGCGTGCATCAATTCGGACCAACCATCCACGGCGGAAGACGCCGGGGGAATCTGGGGGCTGTGATCGATGACTTGCAACAGGTCCGCAGCCAGCGCCCGGGCATTTCCAGCCGGATGCATTCTGAACGGGTAGGACTCGAGGGTTAAATCTGCCGCGATGCAATCGCTGGCTAAAACGGGCAATCCGAAACTAACCGCTATCTTGACTACGCCGCTTTGCGTTCCTCCTAAATACGGCGCCACAAATACGTCGGCAGCGGAAAAATACTTTCCCACTTCTTCATTGGGGATATATCGGTTATCCAGAGTGACAAGATCGGCGAGGCGTAGCTCCCGGATCTGGTCACGATATTTTTGAATATCTTCCCAAAATTCCCCTGCGACGACCAGGGGAAGCTCCCTCCCCTGATCCCGCAGCATAGCAATCGCATCGATGAGGACGTGGAGACCTTTGTACGGTCGTACAATCCCGAAGAACAGAGCTACGGGTATCTCCTGGCGCAGGCCAAGGAGTTTTCTGGCCTGTTCCCTGGTCATCGATTGCCCATCGAACAGATCATAATTCGGGTGAGGACACATCTTGATCTGCGCTTTGGGGAGGATGGAGCGCAACCTGCTTTCTTCGCGAGAGGTTTGTACGATAAATCCGCAGGCTTGCGATAGCGCCATACGGGCTAACAGGGAATCTGCCATTCCAGGCTCGTGCGGTAAAACGTTATGGATGAGGTATACGACCGGTATATGCTTGCGGCGAAGGTGGGATGCCAATAAAGCAAAAGCCGGCCCCCAAAACGTAACCCACCACTGGATGATTACGACATCCGGCTCAAAGGCTGCGATTTGCCTGGCTGTTTCCGTCCACGTCCAGGGCCAGAGCGGGTCCAGCGAATAGGTCGCTTCAACCTGGAAGGTCACCCGGCTATTGTCCTTATCGGTTTTGCCTGGATATAAAAAGGCCGGATATTGCCTGTGGAAGGAAAAAACCCGAATCGTATGCCCGGCTTGAGAAAATTTCTGCGCCATCTGGGTGGTATAATGCGCGATTCCACCCCGATAGGGGTACACAGGCCCAATTATTGCCAGCTTCATGCGGCTATTATATCATTCAGCCGATTGGAACCTATAAATCGAGACTCCACCGGCATCATACTCCTTAGATAGCTGCGTGCAACCGGCCAGGCCTCCGGCCTGCAACCCTCCCACCCCCTGCTTGATATAGATATAATCGATGCCCGTTTCCTCCACCAGCTTCCAGAACTTCGCGTCGCAGGTCGTGATCGCGCTGGCCTGCGCGCCCAGGGAGCTGTCCTGCTTGACCAGGGCGGCGTCCCCGAAGCCATAAAAGACGGTCGGCACCAGGCTCCAGCGTCCGGTGTAGGGCAAGATCCACGCGCCCCCGTCCACGCCGCGATAAACCGATCCCTGCCAGGGGGTGGTATTGATGAAGAAGCGCGCGTCCGGAGGGGTATTGTCCCGGATCCAGTTCAACGCGTCCAGGTCGGCCTGATCGGTGAAGACCGTGACCGGGTTGACGATGTCCTGCGTCTCGCGGGCGCCCCACAGGCACAACCCCAGGGCCAACGCGGCCAGCGCGATCCCTCCCCAGGCGCGGCCTCCCACCTGCCCCAAGGCCTCCCCGGCCGAGGCCAGCAGATCGGCGGCGAACAGCACCGCCGGCAGGAACAGCACGATGGCGAAATGGTCCGGGCGGAAAGGCCCCAGGCGCAGCGTCCAGGGCAGGGTCAGCAGCACCAGCAGTGCGCTCCACAGCGCCAGGGGCCGGGCGGCCGGGCGACGCAGGGCAAAGAGCAGCCCCACCCCACCCAGGAGCAACAGGAAGTAATTGTGGCGCGGGCCGAGCAGGCTCCACAGATAGCCGGCGTAGGCGGCCGTGGATTGAGCCGCCGATCCCAGGGGCAGGTCCAGGCTCACCTGCGTGGATTGGTTGGAGTATTGAAAGACGCGCAGCAGCCAGGGGCCGGCCAGCGCCAGGCCGCCCAGGGATCCCAGGCTGAAGGCCGCCCACAGGGGACGGTCGAAGCGGCGCTCGCGCAGGCCGGTGGAGATGTGCTGCAAGCCCAGGGCGGCCAGGAAGATGGCCAGGATGAACAACGCCAGGTAATGGGCCAGGGCCACTCCGGCGGTCAGCACCGCCAGGCGCGCCACGTTTTCTTTGCGGGCAGGATGGCGAGAAACGTCCAGGGCAGCGGACATGGCCAGCGGTAAGACCAGCAGCCCGGCGAGCAGGGTATAGCGCCCCCAGGTGAGGTAATAGGCCGGCATTTGGGAGAAAAAACCGGCCAGCAGGGCCGCCAGGGCGGCCTTGCGCCAGTCAGACCAGACCGCCATCACCAGGCGGTAGATAGAGACGCACACCAGCGCGTTGAGCGCCTGCCCGAAGAGCAGCACGGCGCGATCCGGGGAGAGGCCGGTCAGGAAGGCAAAGGCGGCGGTGATGACGTGGAAGGCATAATGGTAATAGAAGGCGACCGGCAGGTAAGGCTGTAAGTCGGGCGGCAGGCCGCCGTATTCCAGCATCTTGCGCACGATGAGGACGTGATGCAGGGAATTGACCCAGGCGGGCAGCACCAGCGCCCGCGCCTGGTACAGCCGCCAGGCAATCAATCCCGCCAGCAGGGCCAGGCCGGCAGCCAGCCCCCAGCTCAAGCGCCAGGAGGGCCAGCGCCACAGGCATCCGGCGATGGTCGCGGCGGCCAGGAGGAGGTAGAAGCCGGCCACCGCCGTCCCGAACAGGCGCACCTTCAGAAGGAAAGCCGCCAGCGCCAACAAGGCCGTGATGGCCACGCTCAAGCCGACCGCATCGCCCAGGCCTTGCAGGAAATCGTTATCGCGGCGAGGAAACCAGGCCTGCCAGGCCAGGCCGGGCAGCGCCAGTACCACCCCGCCGGCCAGCACGATCCATAGGGAGTTGATGATCTGTTCGAGCAATGTGATCCGGCCTGTATATGAAAGGAAATTCTACGCCACCGGCTGGGACTGAATCCTGCCTGGGTCAGGGCTGCGGGGGCGTGTCGCCGTCGGGGAATTCCTGCTCCTCGCCCAGCTCGATTCTACGCACGCGGTAGAGCACTTCTTCCATGATCTTGCGGTTGAAGCTGATCAGGTCGGCCACCAGGCCGATCAGGCCGATCTGGAAGCCTACGATGAGCAGGATGGCCGCCAGGATGATGGATTGCACGTGCCCGTTGCCCTGCCCCAGCAGGAAATAATACAAGAAACGCAGAGCCACGACCAATCCGGCCAGCACGATCACCCCACCGGCGGTGGTGAACACTCGCAAGGGACGGTACATGGTATAAGCGCGCACGATGGTCACTCCTGAGTTGAGCAGGTATTGCGAAATGCTGTGCATCAGGCGCGAAGGCCGCACCTGCGGGTTGGTGCGCACGGGCACGTATTCCACCGGGATGCGGTGCGCTCCGGCCTGGATGAGGGTCTCCAGGGTGTAGGAATAGTTGCTGAGCACCAGGGTACGCAGGGCCGCGTCGCGCGTGATGGCGCGAAACCCACTGGTGGCGTCCGGCACGTGCAGACCCGAAGCGCGCGCCACGATGCGGCTGCCCAGGGTCTGCAAGCGGCGCTTGACGGGCGAAAAGGCCGGCAAGCTGCTCACCCCCCGGTCGCCCACCACGATCTGCGCACGCCCGCTCAAGATCGGCTCGATCAGGCGCGCGATATCCTCCGCGTGATACTGGTTGTCCGCGTCGGTATTGACGATGATGTCGGCTCCCAGGCGCAAGCAGGCATCCAGGCCGGCGCTGAAAGCCCCGGCCAACCCCACGTGCATGGGCATGCGCACGATGTGATGCACCTGGCTGGCGCGCGCCGCCGCCGCCGTGCCGTCTTCACTGCCGTCGTCTACGATCAGGTACTCGATGGCGTCCACGCCGGGCAGTTGGCGCGGCAGAGTCCGGATCGTTTGGGGTAAGATCTGGGCTTCGTTGTAACAGGGGATCTGGATAATGAGCTTCATGGCGATGCCTGGCGGCCCATCCCTCCCGTTTCAGGGCAAGGTATTGTGAAAATGCAGCCCAAGTATACCATGAACCCCTCCGGGGCCGCCGGCCTCGGGCCGCCCGCCCCGCGCCCAAACTCTAATAAGATTTTAAGAATTCATCCTCTTGACAAAATAATTCTATGGCGTATAATCGACTTTCGTTAGGCATCGTAAATTTCTATGCCGAACTATTCGTCGGCTTACAATATACGCAAAGAAGGATAAATGAATTTTCCTGTCAACGAAGAACAGTTTAAGGCAATGCACGCTCGAATGCAGGCCCACATGCAGGAGCTGACCGGCATCAGCGATGCGAGCGGGATCGAGCTGGTGCGTATGATCTCCATGCTCTCCAGAATTTTCGAGTTGGCCACCTGCTACGACTCGGGAGAAGCCAACCTGTCGGGGCCACGCTGGGGCATCCTCGTGCACTTGCTGATCGCGGAGAAGCGCGGCAAGCTGGAAGGCCTCACCCCTACCGACCTCAGCCACCACCAGAACGTGAGCAAGAACACGGTCAGCGCCTTGCTGCGCGGCCTGGAAGAACAAGGGCTGATCCAACGTACCCTGGACCCTTCCGATCATCGCATCTTTCGCATCCAGCTCACCCCGCAGGGGCGCGAGATGGTAAAAGAAGTAGCTCCCAAAGCCATCGCTTACACCAACCATCTGGCTTCCGAGCTGAGCGCGCAGGAGCGCTCACAGCTCCACGAGCTCCTGGTCAAATTGTATTTCTCCGTTCTAAAGCAAACGCAGCACTCCAAAATAGAGTTAGACCCCGAAGTGCTGTTCCATTCCCAAAACAGTCTGTCGTAGATAGCCGCCAAAATGCCCAACCTGCATTTTCTATTCCTGTTAAATCCGTCTACGCCTTTCCCTTACGGAGGTTAAATGAGTATGAATTCACAAGCAGCAGCCCGTTCGTCCACGCCCAAGCCAAAGCGCGGCATGAACACCGCCGATCTGGGGCGCGCTGTCTCCTACATCGGCCATTACAAGAAGATAGCCATTCAGGCCTATCTCTTCCTTTTGATCTCCACAGGCGCCATGCTGATGGTGCCCCAGATGGTGCAAAATATCATCAACGCGGTCACGAACGGTGTGATTGCCCAGCAATTGGCCAAGATCCCCTCGGCTTACCTGTCGCTGGCCTTGAGCAAATTGGGCTGGACGATGGATCAGTACACCCAGTACAGCACCGGCGCAGAACGGGCGTTGTTGTATACCGGGCTGCTCATCCTGCTTTTTGCGGTGATCCAGGGGGCCTTCTCGTACGCGCAAACCTACATGTCTGAGAAGCTCTCGCAGAGCATGGCCTTTGACTTCCGCAACGACCTGTTCTCCAAGGTGCAGAGGCTGTCTTTCTCCTATCACGACAAGAACCAGACCGGCCAGCTCATGATCCGGGCCACAGACGACGTCGAAAAAGTGCGCTTGTTCCTGGCCCAGGGGCTGCTCATGGCTACCCAGGCCATCGTCATGTTGACCGGCACCCTGCTGATATTGTTCTTCACCAACTTCAAGCTGACCCTGGTGGTGCTGCCCTTGCTGCCCGTGGCCCTGATCGTATTCGGATTCTTCGGCGCCCTCACTCAGCCGCTCTTTACCGAAGTGCAGATCCGCCTGTCACGCTTGAACACCATCCTGCAAGAAAACCTGGCGGGCCTCAAAGTCATCAAAGCCTTCACCCGCGAGCCGGAACAGCAACGCCGCTTTAACGTCTCCGCAGACGAGCTGATGAACCAGCAGATCAAGGTAGCCAGGGTCTTTTCCTTCCTGTTCCCGATCATCTTCCTGATCGCCAACCTGGGCCAGGCCGCCGTCATGTACTTCGGCGGGCGCCAGATCATCGGCGGGACGCTGGACCTGGGCGAGTGGCAGAAGTTCAGCATGTACCTGATCTACATCTTCTTGCCGATCGGCCAGCTCGGCATGATCGTCAACCAGATGTCTCAGGCCGGCGCCTCGGCCAAGCGTATCTTCGAGATCCTGGACGCCAAGAATGACGTGGTGGACAAGCCCAATGCGCTGCCCCTCCCGCCCATCCAGGGCCGGGTAGAATTCGACAAGGTGACCTTCCGCTACTTCGGCAGCGGAGACCCGGCGCTCAACCAGGTCAGCTTCCAGGCCGAGCCGGGGCAAACCGTGGCGTTGCTGGGAGCCACCGGCTCCGGCAAGTCCACGATCATCAACCTGATCCCGCGTTTTTACGACGCCACAGGCGGGCGCGTGCTGATCGACGGCAACGACATCCGCGATGTACAGATCGACTCCCTGCGCCGCCAGATCGGCATCGTCCTGCAAGACACGACCCTGTTCTCGGGCACCATTCGTGACAACATCGCCTTTGGCCGGCCAGACGCCAGCCTGGACGAGGTCATCGAGGCCGCCAAAGCCGCGGAAGCCGACGAATTCATCCTGAGCTTCCCGCAGGGCTACGACACCCCGGTCAGCGAGCGCGGCACGTCGCTGAGCGGTGGGCAGAAACAGCGCATCGCCATCGCGCGCGCCCTGCTCATGGATCCGCGCATCCTGATCCTGGACGACTCGACCAGCAGCGTGGACGCCGTCACGGAATACCACATCCAACAGACCCTCACCGAGCTGATGAAAGGCCGCACGAGCTTCGTCATCGCCCAGCGCATCAGCACGGTGCGCAACGCCAACCAGATCCTGGTGCTGGACAAGGGCAAGCTCGCCGCGCAGGGCAAGCACGAGGATTTGATCGAGAACAGCCCCATTTATGCTGAAATCTACAATTCGCAGCTCGTGGAGGACGCCCCCGGCCAGACCGAGGTGAGCGTTCCCACCCTGAGCGTTGAGGAAGGTGAACTATGATGCACGGCCCAGGCGGCTTCAGCCGCATGTTGAACCAAGAAACGAGCAAGTCTAAGAAGACCAGCGCCACGCTGGCGCGCCTGGCGAGTTATTTCGCCCCTTACCGTTTTGCGCTGATCGCGGTGGCTATCCTGGTGTTCGCGGTAGCCTATACCCAGGTGACCACCCCGCAATTGACCGGTGAGCTGGTAGATTGTTATCTGACCCCCGCCACGCTATCGCGCGTCGAAAGCCAGGCGAGCGGCATGCCCGCCGGCCTTCAATCCTTGTTAGGCACCGGCACCAGCACTTCGCAGGCGAACTGCTGGTTTTCGCCATTGCCCGCCAACCCGACCACCAACGATTTCATCCACGGCCTGGGCGTCCTGATCCTGATCATCGTGGGATTGTACGTCGCCGGGTCGCTGATGAACGGCCTGGTATTCTATCTGATGAGCTGGGCCGGGCAGCACGTGCTGCGCGGCTTGCAGGTGGAGATCTTCCACCACATCCACCGGCTCTCGCTGAGCTATTACGCTGAAAACGAGGCCGGCAACGTGATGAGCCGCATCACCAACGATATCAGCACCATCCAGCAATCCATCAGCTTTGCCCTGGTGAGCGTGATCAGCGGCGTGCTCCTGCTGGTCTGGGTGGCGATCAAGATGCTGACCCTCAGCCCGGCTTATGCCCTCATCAGCATGGCGGTGGTGCCGCTGATGGCCCTCGCGACCATCTACCTCTCCAATCAGGCGCGCAAGGCCTTCCGCACCACACGCGTGGAGATCGGCAAGGTCAACGCCAACCTGGAAGAGAGCATCGCCGGCGTGCGCGACGTGCAGGCCTTCGGACGCGAAGAGGTAAACATCGAGGCCTTCCGCCAATCCAACGCCTCCAACCGTGACGCCAACATCCGCGCGGTTTCCTTCACAGCGGCCCTGGCGCCCACCCTGGCCTCCCTGGGCTACATCGCCATCGCCATCGTGACCATCACGGGCGGCATCGTGCTGCTGCGCGGCACGACCCTGATGGGCACGGTGATCTCGCTGGGCCTGATCATCACCTTCATCGGCTACGTGCAGCGCTTCAACCAGCCTATCCAACAGATCTCCGTGCTGTGGACCAACCTGCAAAGCGCCCTGGCGGGCGCAGAACGCATCTTCGACCTGCTGGACACCGAGCCAGACTTGCAGGATAAAGCCGACGCGCAGGACCTGGGCACCATCCAGGGGCGGGTCGAGTTCGACCACGTCTACTTCGCCTACGATCCCAAGGACATGGTGCTGAAAGACGTCAGCTTCACCGCCGAGCCCGGCCAGACGATCGCCGTCGTTGGCCAGACCGGCGCCGGAAAGACCACCATCGCCAACCTGATTCCGCGCTTCTACGACGTGGCTTCCGGCAGGATCCTGATCGACGGGCAGAACATCGCCGACGTGACCAGCTCCAGCCTGCGCCGGCAGATCGGCATCGTCTTGCAGGATACTTACCTGTTCAACGACACCGTCTTGAGCAACATCCGTTTTGGCCGGCCCGAAGCTACCGACGAAGAAGTCTACGCCGCCGCCCGCCTTTCCCACGCGGACGATTTCATCCAGCGCCTTCCGGATGGATACAACACCATCCTGGGGGAGCACGGCGCCGGGCTCAGCCAGGGGCAGCGCCAGTTGATCTCGATTGCGCGCGCCGCCCTGGCCGACCCACGCATCTTGATCCTGGATGAAGCCACCTCCAGCGTGGATACGCGCACGGAACGCCTGATCCAGCAAGCCCTCGAAAAGCTGTTGGAAGGCCGCACCAGCTTCGTCATCGCTCACCGCCTGAGCACCATCCGCAACGCCGACCAGGTGCTGGTCATCGAAGGCGGCGAGGTAGTGGAGAGCGGCACGCACACCACCCTGCTACAGAAGAAGGGTGTGTACTACAATATGTACATGCGCCAGTTCCGCAAGGAAGAGGAAAACCCCTCCGGGGATGGCAAAGTCGCCACCGGCATGGCGCTCTCGACGGGCGAAGCATAAGAGAACACACGTAGGGCGGGATTCACATCCCGCCACCTGCACGAATATGGCGGCTTTGGAAAGCCGCCCTACGGCCTGCATTTCGTAGGGCGGGATTCACATCCCGCCGCCTTTCATCCCACGCGGCGGCTTTGGAAAGCCGCCCTACGGCCTGCATTTCGTAGGGCGGGATTCACATCCCGCCGCCTTTTACCCCATGCGGCGGCTTTGGAAAGCCGCCCTACGCCTTTATGGGTCTCTACATAGGAGCAATTTTCTCATGGGACTGTTGGACGGAAAAACCGCCGTGATCACCGGCAGCAGCCGGGGACTGGGACTGGCTATCGCCGAAGCCTACGCGCGGGAAGGGGCCGCGGTGGTGGTCGCTTCCCGCGCGCCGGCGAGCGTTGCCGCAGTGGTCGAAAGGCTCAAGGCCCAGGGCGCCCGCGCCGCCGGCCTGGCCTGCGACGTCGCCGACCTGGAGCAGGTGCGGGCGCTGGCCGATTTTGCCGTGCGCGCTTTTGGGGGCTTCGACGTGTGGGTGAATAACGCCGGGATGGCCGGCCCTTACGGGCCGACCTACGCGATTCCCCCGGAGCGCTTCACGCGGGTGCTGCAAACTAACATCCACGGCACCTACCACGGCTCGCTGGTGGCCATGCAATATTTCGTAAAAAACCATGCGGGCAAGCTGATCAACATCCTGGGGCGCGGCGACGACGGGCCCGTGCCCATGCAGAATGCCTACACTTCCACCAAGGCCTGGGTGCGCGCCTTCACCCAGGCGCTGGCCAAAGAATCCCAGGGCACGGGGGTAAGCGTGCTCGCCTATAATCCCGGCCTGATGTACACTGAGTTCATGTCCAACGTGGAAGCCATCCAGGGATACGAAGCCAGGCTCAAGCCCCTGGTGAACGTCATGCGCCTGTGGGCCAACCCGCCGGAGGTGCCCGCTCGAAAGGCGGTGTGGCTGGCTTCTAGCGCCACAGACGGCAAGACCGGCCTGGTGGTGCGAGAGCTCACCCCGCTCGCGCTGGCCGGCGGCATCCTGCGCGCGGGCCTGCGCTCCCTGCTGCGCCGCCCCGCGCGGGAATTCACCCTTTGTGTAGAAACCCTTCCCTCCGATGTAAAGGATGAAGGATGAAGGCGGAAGGATGAAATGATCCCGGCCACGTAGGGGCACGGCGGAGAATAGCAAGACCGATGTCCCTCCCAATACCCGCCGTGCCCCTACGCCTGGAAAAGCCGCCGCGTACACACGGCAGGGAATGCTATAATTTAAGCCTGATGAGCACGCAACCCGACCGCATCACCCATATTGGCAGCGGCGTCGACCTGGCCTTCGCTGTGGTGGTCAGCTTTTCCTATCTGGCCACCTTCAGCACCTCCATTGGCGCTTTCACCACCCGCGATATCTTCCTGCTGATCCTGCTGGGGATCGCTTATATCGCCCTGGGCATTTATGGCTTCAACTACTGCCTGCAATCCGGGGAAGTCGGCCTGGCCATCCTTTATTTCGTCCTCCAGATTCCCCTGAGCGGCGCGATCGTTTACCTGGGCAAGGGCGCGGGGTTCAATGCCCTGTTGATGCTGCCGCTGGCAGGGCACGCCGTGGTGCTGCTGGCCCGGCGCGGCACGGCCGTGGTAAGCGGCGCCATCCTCCTCACCTACGTGCTGGTAGTGTATTGGTTCGGCGCCAGCATCGCAGCAGTGTGGGCCGGCTTGCCGACCTTCATCGGCGGGCTGGCTTTGATCGTGGTCTTCACGCAGATCATCATCGACGAAAGGCGCGCCCGGGCAGAAATCGAGCGCCTGGCCCAGGAGCTGTCCAACGCCAATACGCGCCTGCGCGAATACGCCGTCCAGGCCGAAGAGCTGGCCATCACCAAAGAGCGCAACCGTCTGGCGCGCGAGATCCACGATGGCCTGGGGCACTACCTGACCACCGTGTGCATGCAGATCCAGGCGGCCCAGGCCGTGCTGCCCAAAGACCGCGAGCGGGCCGCAGACGCCCTGGAAAAGGCCGAGAAATTGGCGCAAGAAGCCCTGATCGACGTGCGCCGCTCGGTCTCCGCGTTGAGAACCTTGCCCGAGGAGAGCCGGCCGCTGCCCGAGCTGGTCGAGCCGCTGTTGGAAGAGTGCCGCCAGGCGGGCGTCCAGGCTGAATTTTGCCTCACGGGTGAAATGCGCGAGCTGCAACCCCAGGTCGAGCTGACCCTGTATCGCACGGTTCAGGAAAGCCTGAACAACGTGCGCAAGCACGCGCGCGCAGAGCATACGCGTGTCAGCCTGGATTATTCCGGCGCCGGTCAGGTGCGCCTGGTGATCGAAGACGACGGCGTGGGCACCGAGGCGATCAGCGGCGGCTATGGCATCCTGGGGCTGCGCGAGCGCGCCCACCTGTTGGGCGGAGACATCCAGATCGTGACCGGAGAGGGGAAAGGCTTTCGCCTGACCATGGAGGTGCCCGCATGAAGCCCATTCACATCTTGCTGGCGGACGACCAGGACCTGTTCCTGGAGGGGCTACAAACCCTGCTGTCCGTCCAGCCGGACTTCGAAGTGGTCGGCAGCGCCAACAACGGCGAGGCGGCGCTGCGCCTGGCGATCGAGCTGCACCCGGACGTGGTCCTGATGGATTTACGCATGCCCGTCATGGATGGGATCACCGCCACCCGCCACATCCACGCGCGCCTGCCGGACTGCCGCGTCATCGTCCTGACCACTTTCGACGAGGACGATGACATCTTCGAGGGGCTGAAAGCCGGGGCGGTGGGCTACCTGCTCAAGAACCTGCCCTCGGCCAGGCTGTTTGACGCCATCCGCGCGGCGGCCAGGGGCGAGTCTTTCTTGCAGCCCTCCATCGCCGCCAAAGTGGTGGCGGAATTTTCCCGCCTGGCGAACCAGGCGCCGGCCAACCGGGAGAGCCTGGTGGACCCCCTCTCGGACCGCGAGCTGGACGTTTTGCGCCTGATCGCCACGGGGGCCAGCAACAAGAACATCGCCACGGCCATCTTCGTCACGGAGGGAACGGTGAAGAATCACGTTACCAGTATCCTGCGCAAGCTGGACGTGCAAGATCGCACGCAAGCCGTGATCAAAGCGCGCAACCTGGGGCTGGTATGAGCAGCGCGCCGTTCCACCCTCAAGGAATCTTCGATGGAGGCAAGCCGCGGTGAAATCCTCTCAACAAAAGCGGCCCGGTCTCCTCGCCGGCATCCAACCACGCCTGGCTGGCAGGCGCAGCCTTCATCCTGCTGGGAATCGCGGTGCTGCTGGGTCAGTTCTTCCAAACCGGCTGGCTGAACCAGCTCTTCCTGCCGGCGGCCGGGCTGATCTTTCTGGCCTGGGGCCTCCTCTCGCGCAGATTGCGGCTGATCCTGCCCGGCAGCCTGCTGGCCGGCGTAGGCCTGGGCATCTGGGTGGCCCTGAATCCCGGCTCCGGGCTGGGCCTTCCCCGCCAGGCAGGCGCCATCCTGATCGGCTTCGCGCTGGGATGGGCGCTGATCACACCCCTGGCGACCCGCTTCACCGATCTGACCGCGCGCTGGGCGCTGATCCCGGCCAGCATCCTGGCCTCCCTGGGCGGCTGCCTGACCTTCAGCTCGCTGCGCCTGGTCGATTTTGCCCTGTACGTGCTGACCGGCGTGGCCGTGATGTTCCTGGTGTGGGGTTTGTGGACGCGCCTGATCGGGCTGATCATCCCGGGAGCGGTGCTGATCGGCATCGGGCCGGGCATCTATACCGCCTGGGGCAGCCTGGGACAGGCGCCCGTGAACGTTCTGGCGCAGACCGGCGTCATGCTGGTATATTTCTCGATCGGCTGGGGCTTGATCACCCTCTTTTCCAGGCTGTTGAAGGATAAGTTCGTGTGGTGGCCGCTGATCCCCGGGGGGGTGATCGCGGTGACCGGCTGCGGGCTGTACCTGGGCGGCGACCCCCACAACGCGCTCAGCTTCATCGGCAATACCGGCTCGGTGGGCCTGATCCTCTTCGGCCTGTACCTGCTGCTGTGGCGTTGGGGCCTGCGCCGCTAAGGTTCCGAATTAGTAGGTCGGGATTCACATCCCGACACCGTTCCCCACGGCGGCTTTTGGGAAGATCCTTTGCGACATGCCGTCGCCCGCGTAGGTCGGGATTCACATCCCGACGCCTGCGCCTATGCGGCGGATTTGGAAAGCTCTTTGCGACATGCTGTCACCCGCGTAGGTCGGGATTCACATCCCGACGCCTGTGCCTATGCGGCGGATTTGGAAAGCTCTTTGCGACATGCCGTCGCCCGCGTAGGTCGGGATTCACATCCCGACGCCTGTGCCTATGCGGCGGCTTTTGGAAAGCTCTTTGCGACATGCTGTCACCCGCGTAGGTCGGGATTCACATCCCGACGCCGTTCCCCACGGCGGCTTTTGGAAAGCTCTTTGCGACATGCCGTCGCCCGCGTAGGTCGGGATTCACATCCCGCCGCCTGTTCCCCACGGCGGCTTTGGAAAGCTCTTTGCGACATGCCTCGCCTACGTAGGTCGGGATTCACATCCCGATGCCTGTTCCCCACGGCGGCTTTTGGAAAGCTCTTTGCGACATGCCTCGCCCGCGTAGGTCGGGATTCACATCCCGACGCCTGTTCCCCCCGGCGGCTTTTGGGAAGATCCTTTGCGACATGCCGTCGCCCGCGTAGGTCGGGATTCACATCCCGCCGCCTGCGCCTATGCGGCGGATTTGGAAAGCTCTTTGCGACATGCCTCGCCCGCGTAGGTCGGGATTCACATCCCGACGCCTGTTCCCCACGGCGGCTTTGGAAAGCCGCCTACATCCTATGGAACGCCACAATAAAAAGATCCCGCTCGCCGGTTGAGGGGGGCAACCGGTGAACGGGACAACTGCATTATAGCAAATATTTTCCTACAGCGCAAGGGTTTTTTATAAAATAGAATTCGGCGCCTCATTCGAAGTGCAGCGCCGTAATGACGTCCATTTGGGCCGCGCGGCGGGCAGGCAGCATGGCCGCCAGCGCCCCGAACAGCAGGCCCACGGCCACCGTCAGCAGGATGCCGGGGTAGGGGAAAAAGTAAGGCAGCACGAAGCCGCTGACGTTCAAGGCGTTCACCAGCACGTACTCTAATCCCAGGCCCATCAAAATACCGAAGAAGATGCCCACCGCCGAGAGCAGCAGGCTCTCGGCCAGCACGATGCGGCGCACCTGCGCCCGCGTGGCGCCCACGGCGCGCAGCACGCCGATCTCGCGGGTGCGCTCCAGGACGTTGATGAGCAGGGTGTTGACCAGGGCAATCAGGGAGGGCAACGCCAGGGCGACCAGGAGGACGTAGAACAGCTTCATCACGTCGGTGAAGAGCTGCACCTGGCTCTGGCGCCACTCGCCAGCGGTGTAGAGGGTGAAGGCCGGGTAAGCGCTCAACACGTTCTGCAGGGCGGCGCGCACGCCGGCTTTCTCCACGCCCGGGGCGGCGTTGGCCATCAATAACAGATCGCTGCTGTCGTTGAAATCCTTTTGCAGGTTGGCCTGGGAGATGTAGACGGTCGCCAGCTTGGCGTTCAGGTAATCTACCCCGATGGCCACCACGCGGTAGTCGAAATCTCCGTTGGGGGTCTTGAGATCGAGCACGTCGCCCACGCGCACGCCGTTGCTGGCCGCGAAGATAGGGTTGGCGACCAGCGCGCGGCCAGCTTGCAGGTCGGCGTAGATCTCCGCCGGGGCGCCCGCCTTGAACTCCAGGCCGGCGACTTGGGGGTAAGCGCGGGGGTCGATACCGATGACCTGCAATTCGCTCCCGTTCCATTGCGCCGGGGCCAGGCGCAGCGTGGCCACCGCCTGAATGCCGGGCAGCGCGCCAATTTGCCCGGCGAGCTGGGGACCGGCGCCCACGTTGCCGCCCACCAGGAGGATCGCCTGAGGAACGATCAGGAAATCTGCCCCCAGGCTTTTATCCAGGTAACCCAGGAAGCCGGTAAACAGGCTGGTGAAGATGCCGGTCATGGACACCAGGATGGCCAGGCCGATCATCATGGCCGAGGCGGTGATGGCCGCCCGCCCGGGCTGGCGCGCCAGATTGCCCCTGGCGATGTGGCCCTCACGGGAAAAGGCCAGGCGCAGCACTCCACCCAGGCCGTCTGCGATAGGCCCCACCAGCAGCGGGGCTACGATCACCAGACCGGCCAGGAAGAGCAAGGTGCCCAAGCCGGCCAGCCGCACGTCGCCCACGAAGAGACAGGCCAAAGCCGCCAGCAGGAGGATGCCACTGGCCAGCGCGCGCCGCCTGGTCGAGCGCCGGACGGCTTCGGGCGCGTCTGGGCGCAGCGCCTCCAGCGGAGTGACGCGCATGGCCGCGACGGCCGGGTACAGCGAGCCGGCCACCGTAACGCCGATGCCCAGGGCGACGGTCAACCAGACTACCTGGAAAGAATAGGCCGGCCCGAGCATGGGAACGCGCAGGTATTTTTCGAAAATGGGCTCGATGGCGAGCATCGAGAGCAGGGAAAGCCCATAGCCCGCCGCCATGCCGATGGCCGTGCCCAGCACGCCCTGCAGCAGCCCTTCCACCAGAATCAGGCCCAAAATGGTACGCCGCGAAGCGCCCACCGCGCGCAGGATGCCAATATCGTGGCGGCGCTCGACCACCACGGTGCGGAAGGTGTTGAAGATGATGAAGCAGCCCATCGCCAGGGCAAAGACTCCGAACAGGTTCAGCGCAACCTGCCCGACCTGCAAGGCGGCCGCGAACTGGCTGCCGGATTGGTTTTCGCCCGGCTTGAATCCGTCGCCCAGGCGCCTCTGGATTTCTGCCGAGACCTGCGCCGGCGCGACGCCGGGCCGGTACAACACGTCCAGGGTGTTGATCTCGCCGGGTAGGTTGAACAGCGCCTGGGCGGCCGGCAAGGGCAGGTAGACCTTCTGGCCGTCGGCGGGGGCGCTTTGCACCACGCCGACGATGCGGAAGGCCGTGACGCCGGAAGCGGAAGGCAGCCGCAAGGTATCCCCCACGCCCAGGCCGGTCTGCTGAGACAGCTCCAGCGGGATCATGGCCACGTCCCCATCGCCGGCCTCCAAGAGCCGCCCGGAGGCGGCCTGCAGTGGATGGACCTTCCCGATGCTGGCCGGGTCGACGCCGATGACGCTGAGGGCGTTCAGCGGCGCGCCCTGGCGGTCCCTGGGAGCCTGGCCGGGCGGCAGAATGACGTTGCGCTGCAAATAGCCGCTCACCCCGGCCACGCCGGGAGTGTCGCCCACCACCTGGGCGGCCCGGGCGTCGAACGCCCCGTCCGAGGCGCTGGTCAAGGTCAGGTCCACTTTGTTGGCCGAGATCATCAGGCTCTGTTGGATAACGTTGGCGTAAGCCGGCAGCATCCCGTTCAGGCCGAAGATCACCATGACGCCGAAGATCACCGCCAGGGTGGTGAGGAAGGTGCGCAGCTTGCGCCCCATGAGGTAGCGCCAGGCCAGGCGGAAAAGCAGCTTCATGGCCGCTTTACCCCCTGGCGCGCCTGTTGCTCTCCTCCGTTGCGCCTGGCGTCGAGGCGCGTCTCGTCCACCAGGGTGCCGTCCTTGAGAAAGATGATGCGGTCGGCGTAGGCGGCGATGCGTGGGTCGTGCGTGACCATCAGGACAGAGCGCCCCCACTGGTTGGAGACTTCGTGCAACAGCTCCGCGATCTCGTCGGAGGCGCGCGAATCCAGGTTGCCGGTAGGCTCGTCGGCCAGCACCAGGCCCGGCTCCGCCACCAGGGCGCGCGCGATGGCCACGCGCTGCTGCTGCCCGCCGGAAAGCTGGTCGGGGTGGTGCGCCAGGCGATCTTCCAGCCCCACGCGCCCCAGCCACTCGGCGGCCCTGGCGTTGGCCTCCGCCGGCCTGACGCCGTCCAGCACCAGGGGCAGGGCAGCGTTTTCCTCCACGGTCAGCACGGGGATGAGGTTGAAGAACTGGAAGACGAAGCCGATGCGCCGGCGGCGCAGCTCGGTCAGCCGGTCGTCGTTGAGCCGGGCGAGGTCGTCGCCGTCCAACAGCACGCGCCCGGAGGTGGGGCGGTCCAGCCCGCCGATGAGGTGCAACAAGGTGGACTTGCCGCAGCCGCTGGGGCCCATGACCGCTGCGAACTCGCCGGCGCGCAGGGTCAGGTTCACCCGGTTGAGGGCCGTCACGGCGGCGGAACCCTGGCCGTAAATTTTGGTGAGAGCTTGGGTCTCGATGAGGGGCATACTTTCCTTTGGCCTCGCAGGCGGCCAGAAACATTCTACCGGTTATCGGAAATTAATTAATATAAAACGAGTTAATATTTTCGTCAAGGAGGAATGGGCCTTGACCGGCTCCGGCAGTGCGAGTAAAATACGTGCTGATGCGGGCGTGGCCAAGTGGTAAGGCATCAGCCTTCCAAGCTGATATTCGCGGGTCCGAATCCCGTCGCCCGCTCTTCCCTTTTCCCAATCCTATTCGCGGGTCCCCACGGGGGGGATGACATCCGCATCCCGTCGCCCGCTCTTCCCTCGACAATCTTCAGTAGGGGTTCAGGTAAAGTCAACCACCAGGTTCACGAAGGTCACCAAGTTTTCTTCAAGTTCTCTTAGTGGACTTGGTGAACTTGGTGGTTAAAGCTTTTTCCCCTTTCCACTATCTCGTGCAGGGGTCAGGGAAGGTAAACCACTAAGAGCACAAAGGTCACTAAGTTTTTTGTTAGGTTCTCTTGGTGGACTTGGTGAACCTGGTGGTTAAGGCTTTTTCCCCTTTCCACTATCTCGTGCAGGGGTCAGGGAAGGTAAACCACTAAGAGCACAAAGGTCACTAAGTTTTTTGTTAGGTTCTCTTAGTGGACTTGGTGAACTTGGTGGTTAAAGCTTTTTCCTCTGCCTGCAATTTGGTGCCATTTTTCACTATCCTCCTGCCAAAAGCTGGTATAGAATAAAAGCGTAGGGGGTCCCTTTCCACATCGCTCCCGAACCTAAAACTGAAAATGGAGGAGTTCAATGCGCTCATCACGGCTCACTTCGCGCGCGCCCGTACTGGTCGTTGTGCTGGCGCTGTTGTTCGTCCAGCTTGCTTGCAGCCTATCGGCGGCCCAGCCCACCGCCACGCCCCCGCCGACGGACACGGCCACGCCGACGCCCCCACCCACGGAGACCCCCACGCCGACCGCCACCGCGACGAATACCCCACAGCCCACGCCCAACTACACCGCCACCATATCCGCCCGGGCCACCTCCGACGCGCAAGCGGTGCTCGATCTGGTGGGAGAGGATCTGACCAATTACGGCGTTTCCACCACCGGCGGCCACCTGGAATGGCAGAATAAAGATCCCATCGACATGACCGTGACCACCTACGGCACCTATCGCTACGAGCCGGTGGACATGCAAAAGGCGGCCGATTTCGTGTTCCAGTCTGAGGTGCAGTGGGACTCGACCAGCGGCCTGGCCGGCTGCGGCCTGATCTTCCGCGCCGATGACGACATCAAGAACGGCGCGCATTACGAATTCGTCCTCATGCGCCTGCAATTCCAGCCGGCCTGGGACATCGAGTATTACAAGTTCGGCGAATGGCAGGCGACCCTGACGGGCAAGGTGCTTTTCAGCAACGCCATCAACGACGAGCCGGGCAGCACCAACAAGATCGCCATCGTCACCAACGGCAACGAGTTCACCCCCTACGTGAACGGCGAGAAGCTCCAGACCGTGACCAACCTGGCCCTGAAAGATGGCGTCGCCGCGCTGCTCTCCTACCAGGAATCGGGCAAGACGGAGTGCATCTTCTCGAATAGCTGGCTGTGGGTGATCGACGATTGAGACCGCATGGCTGCCGGCGCTTGTTAAAGGCTGGCAGCCATGTTATAATCCCAGTGCCCGCGGGGGGAGACACCCAACGTGGGCCCGTAGCTCAGCGGCAGAGCGCGCGGCTCATAACCGCTTGGTCGCAGGTTCGAATCCTGCCGGGCCCACCTCACTTGCCTCATTTTGGTCGCAGGCCCCTACGGGGGGATGGTATTCGCATCCTGCCGGGCCCACCTCACTTGCCTCATTTTGGTCGCAGGCCCCTACGGGGGGATGGTATTCGCATCCTGCCGGGCCCACCTTGCTTGACCCATTTTGGTCGCAGGTCCCCACGGGGGGGATGGTATTCGAATCCTGCCGGGCCCACCTCACTTGCCTCATTTTGGTCGCAGGCCCCCACGGGGGGATGGTATTCGCATCCTGCCGGGCCCACCTCGCTTGATCCATTTTGGTCGCAAGCCCCCACGGGGGGGATAGTATTCGCATCCTGCCGGGCCCACTCTTTAGTTGATCCATTTTGGTCGTGGTATTCGCATCCTGCCGGGTCTACCTCATAGAACCAAACCTCAATTTCAATCGACGCATTGCGAGTGTGAGGCATCGTGCTCAGAAAAATCCCATTTCACACTTTATTCTTCGCGATCTTCCCCCTGCTTTCCCTGTACGTCACCAACGCCAATTTGATCCGCTTTCAGAGCATCCTCGGCACGCTGGCCGCCGTGGTGATCGGCGGAACACTGCTTTGGGGCCTGCTGTACGCCCTGGTACGCGAGCCGGCCAAGGCCAGCGCGATCGCTTCCATCTTCCTTTTCCTCTTCTTCTCGTTTCGCTCGCTGCTGCTTGGCTTGCAGGCTTTGGCCGGCCTGATCGCCTCGCCTGGGCTGGTCCGGCCCTACTTCGAGACCCAGGCGTGGATGATCTTCTGGCTGGCCTTATGCCTGATGCTCTGGGCGAGCCTCTCCTGGAAGGTGCTCAAAGGCCGTTGGGAAACCTCCGGCGTGACCCTGGTCTTGAACGTGGTCGCGATCGGCCTGCTCGCCACGGTCGGGCTTACCTGGGCGCGCGTTTCCATCACCGCGCTGGCCGGGGCAGCGCAGCCCGTAGATCAGTTTAGCGATCAATGGATCGACCAGGTTTCGGCTGAGGAGCCCGTCTTGCAGGCGACCGGGGACAGGCTCCCCACGATCTACTATATCATCGTGGACGGATACGCCCGCAGCGACGTATTGCAGAAAATCTACCAGGAAGACAACAGTGCATTCGTGAGTTTTCTGGAAAACAAGGGCTTCTACGTGGCCACAAAGGCCACCTCGAACTACAAGGTCACCCAGGAATCCCTATCATCCTCGCTGAACTACATGTACCTGGATGAAGTGGCGCAACAGGTGGGGGTGAACTCCACCGATCAAACGCCGTTCTATCCCCTGCTGGATTACAACCGCGTCTTCGACCAGCTCAAGCAGCTCGGCTACAAGATCGTCACCTTTGCGACCGGCTTCTCGTATACCGAGCTCCCCACCGCAGATCTGACGCTTTCCCCAGGCGCCTCTCCGGACGATTTTCAAAACATACTGATCGGGAACACGCCCTTGTCCGTCTTCTTGCTCGGCCAGCAGTATCAGTGGCACCGCGAGAAGATCCTCTACACCCTCGACCACCTGCCGGACACTACCCAGATAGAGGGTCCGACTTTCGTCTTCGCGCACATCGTGGCGCCCCACCCACCTTTCGTGCTGGGACGTAACGGAGAGGCGATCAGCCCGCCCTGGGCCTATACGATCAACGACGCCAGTGATTTCCTGGCAGTCGGAAGCCGGGAAGAGTACATCGACGGCTATCGCGACCAACTGGCCTACATCACCGGCCGGCTGGAAACGGTCATTACCGATATTCTGGAGTCTTCGCCCGAGCCGCCCGTCATCCTGCTGCAAGCGGATCACGGGCCGGGGCTGGGATTGAACCATAACGATCTGAGCCAATCGGACGTGTGGGAGCGCATGTCGATCCTGAGCGCCTATTATCTACCCGGCGTCGATACCGACCAGTGGTTATACGCGAGCATCTCCCCGGTCAACTCCTTCCGGGTGGTCTTCGACGCATATTTCGATGCGGGGCTGCCCTTGCTGGACGATCGGAGTTACTTCTCGCCTTTGACCAACCAGTTCCAGTTCACCGACGTCACGGAACAGGAAAAGGTCTCCGATCCGTAGACTTTTTTACGATCGTTCCTTACAAATCATTTTGGCCGCAGGCCCCTACGGAAGGATGGTATTCGTATCCTGCCGGGCCCACCTCTAAATCGGCGCCTATTTCCGATAGACTCCCTTGCGATTCTGTCCGATAATATTCATATCATTTGGATTTTATTGCAAGACGACGGCAATTTTTCGGCACGCTGGCGATTGGTGAAAAAGCCACTTCACCCATCAACTGGGAAGGGCCTTGGGCATCGCCCTCAACACAATCGACAACTCGGGGAATATCAAACGGGGCCTTATCCACAAGACTGGCCTGCCAGCAAAGTGCAAGGAAATTCACTGATTGATCTTTATAAGGGGGCAAAGATGAAACCGAATGACTTCCTTTCCTTAAAAGACTATTTCAATTATTATATTTCAGGGCTGGTATGGTGCATTGTTTTCTTTGAGGTCGGATTATTAATTACTGGTAACCAACTTATTGGCGTTCTGAATATATTACTCGCGCTGGATGCAAAAGTGGGAAGTTTAATCCCCATAAGCGCACTCGTCATTTTTATCCCTTATGTTATAGGCTTTTCATTATTCCCATTCAATACGCTGATGCGCTCTGCATGGGAAGGAGAAGATCGAAAATGTTTCCCAGACCCCAAATTATATGTCCTGAAGAAAGGTGGCGTCGAATTTTTGAGAGGTCGAAGAATCTCCGCCAAAGAAGCAGAACAAATTGTGAACCAGGCAAAAATAATTTTTAGCATTCATTATGAGAAAGATATTCATTTATATTTTTACCCAATTCGCGCCTATGTGTTGGAACATGGCGGTGCAGGCGCAAAACTAGCTGAACGCGCACAAAGCCTGGCCAATCTCACTGAAAGCTTGCTCTTGCCAGTACCCCTTGTTATTCTTTTGGCCTTAGTCTTGCTGTCTGCAACAATGTGGTATGGGGTACTTATTGGAGTTGTTGTTGCAATTATGACTTAATATCAATTAATGAAAAGGCATCATCAATTAGAAATTTACTGGGTAAAACACATTTATAGGGCATTCTTAGTAATCACACGCAAAGCTGCCCAGGATGTCACCCAGAAAGGATCATAAAATGGTTGACAACTTCACTTTAACGAACTCAAGAGGAAGATTGAAGAAATTTTCCTGCGCTAATTGAAAGGCCTAGATTATCAGCTTGTTGGATTTGAGGTCTTGTCCTCAATCAATCTATGGACTTAGCAGTTGCATTGATCTGGCTTCTGCAGTGCTTTTGACCGATACATCAATTCATAATTAGTTGGACTTACAAGCAATAATAGGTTTACTATGCAGGAAGGAACTATATTCTTCGTCTTTACTTTTCCAAAACCTTGGCCACCTATACAGCCGATCAGCCTTCTCTCTCACAGCACTGACTTAGACCGTGTATGTTTGACGGCAGATCCATCAGGAAAGCTAAAATTATCAATTATCTACGCAGGCCAAGTCATTGCAGATTACACGTTTCAGCCACTTGACATAGAGGGGGATGGTCGCTCAATAGTTTCTATAACCTGGTCCAAAGACATAGCATCCTTACGCCTCAACGGAAAAGAGCTCAAGCTCGACATCAACGCAGGTGAGGAACGATACACGCTTCACACATCGGCAGTAACTGTGGATAGAGGTTACATCTTTCCTGGAATAAATCCAAATGCTGGGAAATCAGAAGCTGAACGACTTTTCTTGGCAACACTTGCAGACATTGACATAAAAGTAATGGAAGGAACTCGTTACAGCTTGATAAGGGCGGCAGGTCTTCTACGTCAATTATTTCTCGATGCTACACCGCTGATCCACGAAGTAAACAGAAATTATCGAGTAAGGCTCCAATTCGAACGAGGTGAATACCACACCCAACCACCGATAACTCCAGACGCGCACTGGATCAATCCAGATTGCTCATCGTTTCCCAAAGCGCAAACCGTGTCCATTAGTTTAGATGCATTCCTTAAATCACCTTGTCTAATTTTACAGGGGCAAACCGCCTCGATTGCGGATTTGATCAAAGCTTGTGCAAACGTTAAAGGCGGTGTACATCTAGGAAAAGTCACAACAACCGAAGAGAAAGTCGTTATCGATTGGGACAATGCTATCGAAATAAATGGCGAACAGCCAAGTCTCCTTGCCATAGCAGGCGTATGTCGCGTCGTTTTACGTAGCCTCAAACCACTCGCATCAGCGATTACTGGTAAATGAGCATAAAATTCGACGCAGCCAACAATACAACATGTGCTATTGTTAAATTGAGAGAGGTTACCTATGGCACACTACAATTGAAATTGTCAATTGGGCAGAAGAGACGTTGGTTTTCAAGCTTTGCCATTAACCTGGTCTTATAAATCAGGTTGAAGATCAAGGGATCATGAAAGTCATCTACAAAATAGCTTACCCAAACGGGAAAATATACATCGGGAAGGACTTAACAGGAAGCCTCAACTATTTCGGCAGCGCAAGCAGCGAACTTATAGCTAAAGATTTCACTCCAAAAGAACGACGAGATATGACCATTCGTAAGGAAATTCTGTGGGAGAGCGAATACGCCTCAGACAAAGAGGTCAATCAAAAAGAAGTCGAATTTATCGCCAAGTACAGATCGAATGATGCGGCCATTAGATATAACCGATGGCCCAAGCTTCGGGCTTGATTAAACTACAAATAAAACCCACCGCAAAATTATGAGACCCAGGGAGGAGATATGGCATCGCCGCAATTCAACAACCTTACCGAGCTGAACAATTACCTCAATGGCCTCGATAAACGCATTGCCGCCCTGGAAAGCGAAGAGAAAGTAATCAAAGGCGCAATCAACGATCTCGGCAACGAAAATTATTTTCGATTACCAAGAACCGGATTATTAAGTCATAATTTTCTTTGGCGAGCTTTTACGATCTGGGGGCATTATTTCGTTGCGCAGCTCATCCTTGGGCTGTTCTTCGGATTAATCTATTTGTTTATTTTCCTGCTGATAATCTCGAGATTCCCTGTGAGATAGAACAGCCGCTCATAAAATATATTCCCTTGGATTAATAGGCCAAAAATGCGGCCCGGCTGAAAACATAAAAAGGAGATTGCATCTCGGCCCCGCCTCTCAATCCCCCGGCAACAGCACCTCCGCCAGCAGCGCCGTGCTGGCCAGCACCTCATCCGCGCCGGCGCGGCGCAGCTCCCCCTCTTCGCCGAAGCCGCACAGCACGCCCACGGTCTGCGCGCCGGCGGCCTTGCCCGCCAGGATGTCCACGCTGGTGTCCCCCACCATCAGCAGGCTCTCCGGCGGCAGGCCCAACTGCTCTGCCGCGTACAACAGCGGATCCGGATAGGGCTTGGTGTGGCGGCAGGTGTGGGCGGTGACCACGGGACGGAAGAGCTCGCCCAGCGCGTACTGCTCCAGGAAGGCCAGCGTGCCCATCCGGTTGCGGGCGCTGACGATGGCCAGGGGATAACGCGCGCGCAGGCGCTGCAAGGCCTCGCCCACCTGGGGGACCAACAAAAAGCTGGGCGCCGGACGGGGCCCGCCCAGGCGGGAAAGGGCGGCGAGGAAAGCGTCCATCTGGGCGTCCAGGCCGAGGCGGTCGGGCAGGCCGTACAGCCAGTTGCCGGGCGTCTCGGCGGCCATCACCAGGAAGCGCGCCAGGGGCTGCGGGTCGCGGCGCGGGAGCAGGCCGCGCAGGAAGGACAGGGCGCGGGCCAGGCGCAGCACGGCCTGATCGTCGGTATCGCTCAGGGTGCCGTCGATGTCGAAACAGATAGCACGGATGCGGGCGATGTCCAGAGGCATGGTCGTAAGAAGGCTAGGGTTGGTCGAGTAACTGCCAGGCCGCCTGGGCGGTGGCCTGGTCGGGCGCCGTGAGCCACAGGCTGGTGTTGCCCTGGCTTTGGAAAACCGTGTAGGCGCCGCTGCTTTCCCAGGTGGAGACGTCCCCCTGCTGTGTGGAGCTGCCCCAGCGCTGCGCGCCGTATTGCTGGAAGGCGCTGGCGAATTCCTGGGCGTCTTGCGAAGTGTCCCAGGTGGTTGAGAGCACGGTCACGCTGGCCTGGGTCTGGGCGTCGTAGTACACGGCGTAGGCGTCCCCGCCCCAACCGGCGGCGGCCTTTTGCCCCACGGATTGCGGCAGGCGCATCTTCGCGTCGTAGCCCTGGGTGAGGATCAGTTGTGTGTACCATTCGCCCATCACGCCGCTATCCAGCTCCTTCCAGGAGCTGCCCAGCGCCGCAGACAGGTCGGGCAGGCTGACCGCCACGGGCTTATCGTCGGGATACTTCTGCGGGTGCAGGATCTGCTCGCTGGAGACGGGCGGATTCTGGAAGGCCGCATCCACCGCGTTCCAGCCGCCCCGGTCGTAGAGGGACTGGACGAACTCCAGCCCGGACTGGTAGGGGAAGAGGAAATCCGCCTGCATGAAGGGCGGGGCCGAATTGTACACCGGGCTTTGCAGGCTCTGGGAGTATTGCTGCACTTGCAGCTTATCCAGGGGAGTGCTATCGCTCAGCAGCCAGTCCTGCTCCACCAGGCTGGCGTCGCCCTCGATCAGCGCCTGGATGCCGGCGCAGCGCTCGGTATCCTCCTGGCACTGCGCGTCGCTGTACTTCAGCCCGTTGCGCAGGTCGAAGGTCTGGTCTTGCAGCACATGGGTGTATTCGTGGGCATAGGTCATGCGCTCCGGCCCCTGGAAGCCCTGGCCCTCCACCACGTACATGACCTTGGTCTCGTCGTCGTAGAAGCCGGCGATCTGCTCGCTGTACAGGGCGCGATAGAAGCTGATCAGATCGAAATGGACGGGCAGCAGGCCAAAATCCGCCAGCAGGATGGCGTCTTTCTGCGCGTCCTGGGACGTGTAATCCTTCAGGAAGCTGGTCAGCACGTGCTGGCGCAGTTGGTCGGGGGTGAGCAGCACGCGCTGCACCGGGCCGCTGGGCTGCAAGCCACGTATCTGCACCACCTGCTGCTGGATCTGGTCCATCTGGCGGGCTTCGTCGGGCGAGATTTCCGCGCCCGGCACGGGGGTGGAGGTGAGGGTGGGGGTAACGCCGGGCCGCAGCGTGGCAGTGGGAGCGAGCGGCGTGATCAGCACGCGCGTGGGGGGCAGCGTGGCGCTGCGGCTGACTTGCAGCAGGGCCGCGCCCGCGCCTCCCAGGGCTACCACGCCCACGCACAGGCAGGCGGCGACCAGCAGGATGAGGCAAGAGAGCAAAACGTGTCGGGTCGTGGTAGACATCCCGTCCTCGAGGGTAGATCGAAATAGGTTTTTATTATAACCGTTCCCGGCGGATTACTGAGGCGCGCCGATGTAGTTCAGGGCGTAGATGGCTTCCTGGTAATTCGGGTGGACCTCCAGCGCGCTCCTGAAGTCGGCGGCCGCGCCGGTATTGTCTCCCTTGCGCACCAGCGCCCAGCCGTGCCACAGGTGGTCTTCCTCTGAGTTGGGCGTGATCTTGAGGGCGTATTCGGTCAGCGCCAGCAAATCGGCGGTGCGCCCGGTATTGAAATAGGCGACGAACGGGCCGAACTGGTAGCGCAACATGCGCTGAGGCAGGCCGATCTCGCGGGCGGTGTCGTAAGCCTGGGCCGCATCCGTGTAGTCCTGGAAATAGATCTGGTTGGTACCCACGTTGAACCAGGCAAAGGCGTCCTTGGGGTTGGCGCTCGCCTCGGCCTGGGCCTCCGCCAGCGCATTCTGGCGGTTCTTGGCCTCGTCCCAATTCTCCCCCAAGAGGTACTTGACGGTATCTTCCTGATCGGGTGGATAGATCAGCAGATACACGCGATTGAAGGCTTCCCAATTATGGTCCAGCTCGGCGTAGGGCACTTCGCGGTTAGCGCCGTAGAAGGTATCCTGGGTGATGAAAGTGCCGGTCTTGTCGTTATAGCCGGTCAGCAGCAGGTAATGCCCGGCCCACAGGTCGTCGTTGGGCCAGTAAGAGGCGTCGTCGCGAAAGCCTTCCTCGATGGCGATGGGCAGCCCGTAGGCCAGGAAACTCTTGAGCAGCTCCAGGTTCCCGCCCACGCGATACATGCTCTTCAGCCAGCCCACTCGCGTGCTGGCGAAGTAGATCAGCTCGTCCACGTTGACGTTGCGATCCGCCAGGACGGGCTTGATCACGTCGGTGATGGTGTACTGGGTGCCCTGCCAGCCGTAATAACGCAGGTAGAGAGACAGCGTGGTGGGGCCGCAGTTGTTCAAATCCTGTTTTTCGTAAGCCGGGGGAGTCAGGCTGGCGCTGGCGGGCAGGGGCGGCCTGGTGGGCGTGGGTGAGGCGGCGGCGGTAGGCTCCTGGGTGGCGCCGGCGGTGGGGTCGAGGGTGGCCAGGTGGCGGGTGGTGACGGCCGGCGGGGGCAGGCTGGCCTGGAAGGACTGGCTGACGGCGGTGTCCGGGGTGGGCATATCTTTCACCGGGTAGATCACCCCGCGCACATAGGCCATGGCAAAATCGATGCGCCAGCCCAGGCGGCTCTGCACGGGGGGAAGCTGATAGATCAGCGCCGCGGCGACGACCAGCAAGGCCAGGCCGAGCGCAAGCTTGATTAGTAATGAGCGAAACATGTGCATAATTTTACCAGCTTTTTAGCGGTGCCAATTTGGCGTAATTTCACCCGATTACGCCAGGAATCCTTCTGTTATAATGGGGTGCATGAAGTACCACATCTGGACCGAAGGTTGTCAAATGAACGTGGCCGATTCCCAGCGGGTGGCCTCTGCCCTGGAAATCCTGGGGTACGAGCCTACTCCGCAGCCCGAAACGGCGGACGTGATCGTGCTGAATACCTGCGTGGTGCGCCAGAGCGCCGAAGACAAGGCCTACGGCCGGCTGAGCTCGCTGCGCCCGCTGAAAGAGCAAAACCCCGGGCTGGTGATCAACCTGATGGGCTGCCTGGTAGGCGTCAAGGGCAGCGAGCGCTTGCAGAAGCGCTTCCCCTACGTAGACGTTTTTTCCCCGCCATCGGATCCCGGCCCGCTGGTGAGCTTTTTGACGCAAGAGGAAACCCGCGCCCTCGAGCAGGACGCGACCCGGCGCCGCTTCGCCTGGATGGACGGGGAGATCGCCCTGCCACGGAACGAGCAGGGCAAGCTGGTGGCCGCCTACATCCCGGTGGTGTACGGCTGCTCGCACGCCTGCACCTTCTGCATCATCCCGTATCGCCGCGGGGTGGAGCGCAGCCGCCGCCTGGGCGAGATCGTGGCCGAGGCGCGCGCGCTGGTCGGCCAGGGCGTGCGCGAGATCACCCTACTGGGGCAGATCGTGGACCGCTACGGCAAGGATATTCCCGAGGGACCCAGCCTGGCGGGCCTGCTGCGCCTGTTGAGCGAGATCGACGGCCTGGAGCGCATCCGCTTCCTCACCTCGCACCCTAACTGGATGTCGGACGAGCTGATCGAGGCGGTGGCGGAGCTGCCCAAGGTGTGCCCGCACATCGAGGTGCCCATCCAGGCCGGGGACGACGAGGTGCTGGAGCGCATGAAGCGCGGCTACACGGCGGAAGATTACCGCCGCCTGGTCGAAAAGCTGCGCCGGCGCATTCCGGGCGTTTCCATCGCCACCGACATCATCGTGGGCTTCCCCGGCGAGACGCAGGCGCAATTCCAGCGCACTTACGATCTGCTGGCGGATCTCAAGCTGGACGTGGCGCACCTGGCGCGCTACTCGCTGCGTCCCGGCACGGTGGCGACCCGGCGCATGACGGACGACGTGCCGGAAGAGGAGAAGATGCGCCGCTTCCGCCTCCTGGAGGACTTGCAGGAAGGCATCGTGGCGGAGATCAACGCGCGTTATCTGGGCCAGCGCGTGGAGGTGCTCTTCGAGGAAAAAGTGAGGGGCCGCTGGAAGGGGCGCACGCCGACCAACAAGCTGGTCTTCGTGGCTACCGAGGAAGATCTGATGGGCAAGGTACGGCCCGTGCAGGTCACCTGGACGGGACCCTGGTCCATGCAGGCGCTGCCGGTCGCCAGCCTGGCGATGAAGGAGACCGGGTAAAGTCTTTTTTGCCAGAGCGCTAAAAGGGAGGGAACGATGAAGATTTTGATCGCAGCAGACATGGAAGGCATCTCCGGCGTGGTACATTCAGAACAGGTCACCCCCGGCCAACCCGAGTACGAGCGCTTCCGCCGCATCATGACGGCGGACGTGAACGCCGTACTGCGCGGGAGCATCCAGGCCGGCGCCGACGAAGTGGTGGTGGTGGACGGGCACTGGAACGGGCGCAACATCCTCATCGAGGAGCTGGACCCGCGCGCCCGGCTGATCTCCGGGCTGACCTCTCCTTACGCCATGCTGCAAGGGCTGGATAGCGACGTTTCGGGGGTCATGTTCGTGGGCTATCACGCCCGCTGCGGCTCCTTGAACGCCATCCTCGACCATACCTTCGTCCAGCACGCAGGTGGCCAACCTGTGGCTGAACGGCAAGCCCATGGGGGAGATCGGCCTGAACGCGGCCCTGTGCGGCCACTTCAACGTGCCGGTCATCCTCGTGTCCGGCGACCAGACCGCCTGCGCCGAGGCCGGCGAGGTGCTGGGGCAGCCGGAGCTGGCGGTGGTCAAGCGCGCTAACGGACGCCTGTCGGCGGAGTGCCTGCCGCTGGAGCTGTCTCACCAAAAGCTGCGCGAGATGGCGGCGCGCGCCATCAGCCGCCTGCGCGCCGACGACTTTGCCCAGCCCTTCAAGCTCCAGGCGCCCATCCTGGTGGCCGTCGAGTTCATGGCTTCCGACATGGCCGACCGCGCGGCGCTGCTGCCGGGGCTGACGCGCATCGACGGCAAGCGCATCCAGTTCACCGTCCCGGATATGCTCATGGCTTACCGTATGTTCCGCACGGCGGTGGCCCTGTCGCATAGCTGAGGGTACCCGAAGAATATCGGAACCGCAAAGAGCGCAAAGAACGCCAGGCTTTCTTGGGATGCTTAGCGCCTTCGCGCCTTTGCGTGAGATTTCTTTAGCCGAGGACACACAAAGATTCTTAGAACCACACAGCGTGCAAAGAACGCCAGGTTTTCTTGAGATGCTTAGCGGCTCTGCGCCTTTGCGTGAGATCTTTTCAGAAAAGGAGAGGAAAATGGCTGAAATCCTTCGTTGGGGGTTGCTCAGTACGGCCAACATCAATCGCGCGCTGATCACACCGCTGCGCGCCTCGCAAAGGAACAAGCTGGTGGCAGTCGCCAGCCGCTCGCCTGAGACGGCCCGCGCATACGCCGGGCAATGGAAGATCCCGCAGGCATTCGGCAGCTACGAAGAGATGCTGGCCTCCCCCGACGTGGACGTGGTCTACGTCTCACTGCCCAACAGTCTGCACGCCGAATGGAGCATACGCGCCTTGCGCGCCGGCAAGCACGTCCTGTGCGAGAAGCCCATCGCCATCCGCCTGGAAGAGATGGACGCCATGATCGCCACGGCGCGCGAGACGGGCAAGGTGCTGGCCGAAGCCTTCATGTACCGCCACCACCCGCAGACGCTCCAGGTGAAGCAGCTCCTGGAAAGCGGCGCGATCGGCAAAGTGCTGCTGGTCAACGGCGCGTTCACCTTCAAGCTGGAAAATCCGGGAGACGTGCGCCTGGCGCCCGAGCTGGGCGGCGGCAGCGTGTGGGACGTGGGCTGCTATCCGCTGAGCTACACGCGCGCCATGCTGGGCGAGGAGCCGCAAGAAGTCTTCGCCTGGCAAGTGCAGGCGTCGAGCGGCGTGGACATGAGCCTCACCGGCCAGTTGCGCTTCCCCAGCGGGGCGCTGGCGCAGGTCTCTTCCAGCTTCGCCTCGCCGGAATACACCCAAATGACCTTCCTGGGCGAGACGGGCAGCCTGGTGGTGCCCAGGCCGTTCGGCCCGGAAACGAACGAAAAGATCGTCTTGCGACGCGGAGACGAGGAGGAGATCCTCACAGTTCCCGGCGAGGAGCTTTACCTGGGCGAGGTGGAAGACCTGGCTGACGCCGTGCTGCTGGGCAAGCCCCAGCGCGTCAGCCTGGCCGACAGCCGAGCCAACACCGCCGTCCTGCTGGCCCTGCTGGAATCCGCGCGCACAGGCAAGCCGGTGCGCTTATAACCGGAAATCCACCACAGAGTCACAGAGATCACAGAGCTTTCTTTTTTATTAAAGAATTCTCCGTGTCCTTCGCGAAGCACCCCTTGCGGGCTGTGCCTCTGTGGTGAAGCTCTGCTACTTACCTATCGCACGGTGAATACCGCCACCTGGTCCAGCGCGCCGTTGACGTAAATCTCGGCCTCGTAGGTCCCCACGGGCCAGGAAGTGTTGGGCGAGAGCGAGAAATCCAGGTTGCGCGTGCCGTCGCTGGTCAGCTCGTACTGGTCGATGAGGGAGTGCGGGGGCGATCCGCTGCCGATGTCCTCGGCGTACCAGACCACCTTGAAGCTGGTGTTGGCCGGGGCGTCCTGGATCTCCACCACGGCGTGGATGGTCGCATCCGGGCTGAATGCGGTGGTCGGGTTGACCGGGTCCATGTTTTCGCCCTGCGCATCCTCAGCCAGCACCACCTGCGAGATCAAGCCGGAGGGGTGCGGCACTTCTTGCGAGGAACCCGCCGGCGTCGGCCCGGCCTGGGTCGCAGCGGGAGGCTGGGTGGCCGGCGGCGGCTCGGTGGATTGCGGGGCCATCGTCGCCGCGGAGGCAGCGGTGGGGGCGGGAGTAGCGGTAACCACCACGGTGGTGCCCAGGCTGCACGCCAGGGACGCGAGTAAAAGGACGGCCAAAATCAATGCGATGCGGGGTTTCACGAATTTCCTCCTGATAAAGTTGGGAACCGATAAAGGGGATGGAGCTTCTTTGCCTTGCCCGGAATTCCACCCTGGTTGGCCGGGCGCCAGCGCCTACGGCCCGGCCATAATTCTGCCTCTATTATAGTGAGAATTGGGGGAATATGCGAGTATTATTCCAATATTTCTCCAAATTGATCGGGGTTGATCCTCCTAAGCCTCCGTCTCGGCCGGCAGCGGCAGGCGCTCGCGCCCGATGGCGTCGCGCACCGTGTTCAGCAGCAGGCGTTTCAAGATCTCCGAAAAGGGAATGTTATACATGTCCAGGATGACCGACAGGGCCACGTCCAGCTCCTTGGGGCCAAAGGCGGGATTGCAGTTGGTATCGATGAAGAAGTAGCGCCCGGACTGGTCGAGGCGCACGTCGAACTTGCCGTAATCGTACATCTTGGTCACGTCGAAGGCCTTCTTGACGTATTCCTTCAACAGCGCGTCGTCGTACTTGACGTAATGGAAGCTGGCCTCGCCGGGCAGCAGCCACTGGTCCTCGAAGGTGGTGTAGAGGTACTTGTCGGCGTGGCGGGTAAACACCTTTTCCGCCAGGTAGACCTTCTTGATCATGCCTTCCAGCAGGATGGCGGTAATCTCGCGCCCGGCGATGAACTCCTCCACCAGCACCGGCTGCTTGTAGGTCTGGATCAGGAATTTCAGTCGCTCCCTCAGGTGCTTCTCATTCTCGGAGACGGCGT
The DNA here is from genome assembly GCA_963702935.1 of uncultured Chloroflexia bacterium. Lineage (GTDB taxonomy): Bacteria > Chloroflexota > Anaerolineae > Anaerolineales > Anaerolineaceae > DAOTWA01. Next base: position 2,080,204 of record OY969772.1, on the reverse strand, counting down.
CCTCGGTGATCTCCACCGCGCCGTGGATCGAGTTCAGCTTGGAGATGAGCGGGAAGCGCAGGCTGGGGTCCAGGTAGTCCCCCGGCGCGTTGAAGAGCTGGTATTGCGGAATGGGGATGCCGTTCTGCTGGAGGAGCTTCTTGATCAGGAACTTGTTCGTATCCAGCGACAGCCCCAGGATGTCCGCGCCGGTGTAGGGCACGTCGAGCAGCTCCAGGACGCCGGGGATGGCCGACGAAAGGCTCTCGTCGCCCTTGATCGAATTGACCAGGTTCATCACGATGTCCGGCCTGTCCCGGTAGAGCAGCGCGGGCAGCTCCGCGTTGCCGGGGTAGAGCGAAACGGTCACCCCCAGCGACGAGAGATACGTGCCGATCAGCTCGGCGTCCTGGTCGGCATCCTGTTCGGTGATATATTGCGCCTCGGTGGGGAAATACTCCCTCTTCACATCGCTGTAGACGATGCCGATCTTCTTCGGCAGATCCTCTTCGTTTTCCGGTCTGGATTTCCTTCTCTGCATGAGCCATCCTTTTCGATCGCAGTTTGCGATGCCTATGAAACGTGAATTAAGGTAAAAGCATTAAACCACAAAGAACGCCAGGGACACAAAGTTTTGTGATTTTTCTTTGAAAATTTTGGGGTTTCTTGGCGCACTTTGTGTCCTTTGTGGTTGAAGCCCTTACCCCGAACCACCGTTATTAAACACGAATTTGCCGTTTAAGGAAAATGAAAGGCGTCGAAAATTGCGAGCAAACCCGAGGGGGGACTATCGAATCTAAGGGTTTGAGGTTAAAATTCGTAAGCTATCATCCCGACACTGATTTTATTCATCTGGAGGCCAGAATGTATAAAACCCATACCTGCGGTGAGCTCCGCGCCGCCCATAGCGGTCAGACCGTGACCCTGGCGGGCTGGGTGCACCGCTACCGCGACCACGGCGGGGTCACCTTCATCGATCTCCGCGACCGCTTCGGCATCGTCCAGGTGGTCACCAACCCCACTCAAAACGCCGAGGTGGCCCAGAAAGCTTCCGAGCTGCGCTATGAATGGGTGGTGCAGGTCACCGGCGTGGTGCGCAGGCGTCCGGACGGCTCCGAGAATCCCAACCTGCCGACCGGCGAGATCGAGGTCGAGGCCCAGGCCATCAACGTCTTGAACCCGGCCAAAGCGCCGCCCTTCATGGTCAACAAAGAAGAAGAGGTCGACGAGAATCTGCGCCTCAAATACCGTTACCTGGATCTGCGCCACGAGCGCATGCGCCACAACCTGGAGCTGCGCTACAAGGTGACCCGCTTCATCCGCGATCTACCTGGACGCGCAGGGCTTCCTGGAGATCGAGACGCCCATCCTGTTCAAGACCACCCCGGAAGGCGCGCGCGATTACCTGGTGCCCTCGCGCGTGCATCCCGGCGAGTTCTACGCCCTGCCGCAGTCGCCCCAGCAGCTCAAGCAGATGCTGATGGTGGCCGGCATGGAACGTTATTTCCAGATCGCGCGCTGCTTCCGCGACGAAGACCAGCGCGGCGACCGCCAGCCCGAGTTCACCCAGCTCGACATGGAGATGTCCTTCATCGAGCGCGAAGACATCATGCGTCTGGTGGAAGACATGTTCACCAAGATGGTGGCCGAGGTCGTGCCGCACAAGCGCCTGCTGGCCAGCCCCTGGCCGCGCCTGAAGTACCAGGAGGCCATGGATCGCTTCGGCAAGGACAACCCGGACATCCGCTTCGGCCTGGAGCTGAAGGATATCAGCGACCTGGCGGCCGGCTGCGGCTTTAAAGTCTTCGACGAGGCCGTCGCCAACGGCGGCCACGTGCGCGGCCTCAACGCCACCGGGCTGGGAGATTATAGCCGCAAACAGATCGACGAGCTGACCGAGTTCGTCAAGCAGTTCGGCGCCAAAGGGCTGGCTTACCTGGCCATCACCAAGGACGGCGAGCAGCGCTCTTCCTTCTCGAAATTCCTCACGCCGGAGACGTTGGAAGAGGTGCTGAAGCGTTTGGAGGCCAGGCCCGGCGACCTGCTGCTGTTCGTGGCGGACCAACCCGCCGTGGTCTACGACAGCCTGGGACGCCTGCGCGTCTACCTGGGCGACCTGCTGGGTCTGCGCGACCCGGATGTGCTGGCCTTCTGCTGGGTCATCGACTTCCCTTACGTGGTGTGGAGCGAGGAAGACCAGCGCTGGGATCCCAGCCACCACCTGTTCACCTCGCCCATGCTGGAGGATATCCCCCTGCTGGACACCGACCCGGCCAAAGCGCGCGGCCAGCAGTACGACCTGGTGCTGAACAACTACGAAGTGGGCGGCGGCTCGATCCGCATCCACGACCGCGCCTTGCAGGAGAAGGTCTTCAAGCTGATCGGCCTGGACCCGGAGGTGGCCCGCCAGCGCTTCGGCCACATGCTGGAAGCCTTCGAGTATGGCACGCCGCCGCACGGCGGCATCGCCCCCGGCATCGACCGCATCTGCATGATCCTGACCGACGAATCCAACATCCGCGAAGTGATCGCCTTCCCCAAGAACCAGGCCGCGCGCGACGTGATGAGCGACGCTCCCTCCCCAGCCGAGCCCAAACAGCTCCGCGAGCTGCACATCAAGCTCGACGTGAAAGAGAAGTAAGCCAACCGCCATGGAGAGAGCGAAGCTGGCCACGGTGTGCGTGTATTGCGGCTCGGCCGACGGAGTCAACCCGGAGTACTACCAGGCCGCCGGGGAGATGGGCCGGGCCCTGGCCCGCCACGGCGTCCGCCTGGTGTACGGCGCCGGCAAGACCGGGCTGATGGGCGCCCTGGCGGAGGGCGCGCTGCAAGCCGGCGACGAGGTGATCGGCGTGGTGCCGGAAAACCTCAACACCCCCGTGTTGATACACGCCAATCTGACCAGGCTGGAAGTGCTGGCGGACATCCAGCAACGCAAAGCGCGCATGAGCGCCCTGGCAGACGCCTTCATCGCCCTGCCGGGCGGCTACGGCACCTTCGACGAGCTGTTCGAGACGCTCACCTGGGCGCAAATCGGCCTGCACGCGAAGCCCGTCGGCCTGCTGAACACGCGCGGTTATTTCGGCCCCCTGCTGTCCATGGTGGAGCACGCGCGGGAGGAGGGCTTCATCTACGCCGAGCACCGCGCCCTGCTGGTGAGTGAGGATACTCCCGAAGCGCTGATCGCCGCCCTGGAGGCGCACCGCCCGCCCCCCGGTTTGGAGCGCTGGGTAAACCGTTAGAAAATCGTAGGTCGGGATTCACATCCCGACGCATGCATCCCTGCGGCGGATTTGGAAATCCGCCCTACGCATCCCCCAAACTGTAGGTCGGGATTCACATCCCGACGTAGGTCGGGACTCATACCCCGACGCCTGCGCCCCTGCGGCGGATTTGGAAATCCGCCCTACGCATCCCCAAAACCGTAGGTCGGGATTCACATCCCGACGTAGGTCGGGACTCATACCCCGACGCCTGCGCCCCTGCGGCGGATTTGGAAATCCGCCCTACGCATCCCCCAAACCGTAGGTCGGGATTCATATCCCGACGTAGGTCGGGACTCGTACCCCGACGCTTGCGCCCTGCGGCGGATTTGGAAATCCGCCCTACGCATCCCCCAAAACTGTAGGTCGGGATTCACATCCCGACGCCTGCACCCTTGCGGCGGATTTGGAAATCCGCCCTACGTATCCCCCAAACTGTAGGTCGGGATTCACATCCCGACGCCTGCGCCTCTGCGGCGGATTTGGAAATCCGCCCTACACATCCTCCCAAACTGTAGGTCGGGATTCACATCCCGACGCCTGCGCTCTTGCGGCGGATTTGGAAATCCGCCCTACGCATCCCCCAAAACTGTAGGTCGGGATTCACATCCCGACGCCCGCACCTCTGCTGGCGGATTTGGAAATCCGCCCTACGCATCCCCCAAACTGTAGGTCGGGATTCATACCCCGACGTAGGTCGGGACTCATACCCCGACGCCTGCATCCCTGCGGCGGATTTGGAAATCCGCCCTACGCATCCCCAAAACCGTAGGTCGGGATTCACATCCCGACACCGGCGCTCTTGCGGCGGATTTGGAAATCCGCCCTACGCATCCCCCAAACTGTAGGTCGGGATTCACATCCCGACGCTTGCGCCCCTGCGGCGGATTTGGAAATCCGCCCTACGCATCCCCAAAACCCTTGACAACCCGCCCAATCCATCGTAGAATCCAAACCAGTTTGCAAAACAAACTAGTTTTCGGAGAGAAAGACATGAAAGACCCAATCGATGCAGTCATGCAGCGCACGCAGCGCTACTGGTACGTGGACGGGCTGGCCGAGATGGTAGTAGGAGGGGTGATCCTGATCATAGGCCTGTTCTATTTCCTGCTCGGGCTGGCGGAGCCGCATACCGTATCCGCCTGGGTAGTGGGCCTCGGGCAACCCCTTATCATCCTGCTGGGCTGGTGGGGCGCCAGCAAGACCGTCAAGGCGCTCAAAGAGCGCATCACCTACCCGCGCACCGGCTATCTCACTTACCCGCCCAAGGGCGGCAAGACCCGCCTCAAGACGATGGCCCTGGCCATCGGCATCTCGATCGGCATGACCCTCCTGGTAGCCTGGTTGAGCACTTACCTCCACCGCAATTGGATCCCGGCCAGCGCCGGCGCCATCCTGAGCATCGCTACGGCGTATCTGGCCTACCGTCTGGGGCTGGTGCGCTTCTACGCCCTGGCTGCCTACATTTTCGGCCTGGGGATACTGACGGCCCTCCTGGCGCTGAGCGACACCTTCAGCAACGCCTTCTTACTGGCTGGCATTGGCCTGGGCCTGGCCGTATCGGGCAGCCTGACCCTGGGGAATTACCTCAGGCACACCCAACCGGCCTCCCCGGAGGAACCCTTATGAGCCAGGCGAAGGGGGAGCTGCGCAGCCTCACCGAAGTCGACCGCGTGATCCACGAGCCGGCCCGGCTGCTGATCGTGGCCATCCTCTACACGGCCGAGCAGGCCGACTTCCTCTACCTGTTGCGCGAAACCGAGCTTACCAAGGGAAATCTCTCCACGCACCTTTCCCGATTGGAGCAAGCCGGCTACGTCAGCATCGAAAAATCCTTCCGCGGCAAGCTGCCGCACACGCTGGTCAGCCTGACCCAGGGCGGCAGGGCGGCCTTCGAAGCCTATCGGAAACAGATGAATCAGATCATAACCAATTCAGAAGGAAAACTTGAATGAGCGAAAACGTCATTTCTACTAATAACCTGACCCGCGACTTCACCTCCGTGCGCGCCGTGGATCACGTCACCCTCGAAGTGCCACGTGGGGCCATCTTCGGGTTCCTGGGGCCGAATGGCTCCGGGAAAACCACCACCATCCGCCTGTTGCTGGGCTTGATCGAGCCCAGCGAAGGCCAGGCGCGCGTGCTCGGCCAGGATACCCGCACCCAGGCGAACGGCATCCGCATCCACTGCGGCGCCCTGCTGGAGCACACCGGGCTGTACGAGCGCTTGAGCGCGCTGGACAACCTGGAATTCTACGGGCGCGTGTGGCGCCTGCCGCCTCAAGAGCGCCAGGCGCGCATCCAGGAGCTGTTTACCAACCTGGGGTTATGGGAGCGGCGCACGGAGATCGTCAGCTCGTGGAGCCGCGGCATGAAGCAGAAGCTGGCCATCGCCCGCGCCCTGCTGCACCGCCCGGAGCTGATCTTCCTGGACGAGCCGACCGCCGGCCTGGATCCGGTGGCGGCGGCGGCGCTGCACGAAGACCTGGCCTCGCTGGCCGAGCGCCAGGGGGTGACCGTCTTCCTGACCACCCACAACCTGGCCGAAGCGGAAAAACTGTGCAGCCAGGTGGCCGTCATCCGCCAGGGGAAGCTGCTGGCCATCGGCTCGCCCGACAAGCTGCGCGCGCAGAACAGCGCTCCGCGCGCCGAGGTCATCGGCAAGGGCTTCACGGAAAGCCTGCTGGCGACGCTGCGCGCCCGCCCCGAGGTCGTCCGGGTGGAGCTGCGCAACAGCCACCTCGTCCTGGAGCTGCGCGGCGAGACGGACGTTGCGCCCCTGGTCTCCTTGATGGTGGCGGGCGGAGCGCAGATCGAAGAAATCCACAAAGGCAAGGCCAGTCTGGAAGAGGTCTTCCTGACCTTGATGGAGGAAGAAAATGTTCACTGATATCTATACGATCGTATGGAAGGAATTCAAAGAGATCTTCTTGCAGCGCGGCAGCCTGCGCGGCGGCATGGCCACCCTGTTGATCTTGATTTTCGTGGTGGGCGTCTTCCTGCCCCTGCAATCGGGACGCCAATGGGTGGAAAGCCCGGTCGGGCTGATCGCCTGGTCGTGGCTGCCCCTCTTCCTGGTGATGAGCACCATCGCGGATACCATCGCCGGGGAGCGCGAGCGCCACACCCTGGAGACCCTGCTGGCCAGCCGCCTGTCCGACAGAGCCATCCTGCTGGGCAAGCTGGCCGCCTCCGTGCTGTACGGCTGGGGCACGGCTATGGCCGCTGTGCTGGTCGGTGCGCTGACGGTCAACGTGACCGTCCACGCCGGCACGATCCTGTTTTACCCGCCGCTGCTCTTCGCGGGGGTGGCTGTGGTGAGCCTGCTGGCGGCCCTGCTGATGGCCTGCATCGGTATCCTGGTCTCGCTAAACGCCGAGACGGTGCGGCAAGCCTATCAGCGCCTGAGCATCGGCTTCCTGGCCATCTGGTTCGTCCCCATCTTGGGCTTGCAGATCATGCCCCAGGCGTGGAGAGCGACGCTCCTTCAATCGCTGAACGGGGTCGATCCCCTGCGCGTGGTGCTGATCTTCGCCGTCGTGCTGATCGTCGCGGACGCTGCCCTGCTGGGCGTGGCCTTCTCCCGCTTCCAGCGTTCCAAGCTGGTGTTGGACTAGCAGGCATAAACCTTGCGAAGGTTTGCGAACCTTCGCAAGGTTATCTATGTCGCACGCACACCTTGCGAAGGTTTCTTAAGACATTTCTGTCGTAGAGAGCGACCTTCGCAAGGTTTACCGGAACGCCTCGCTATGCTCCCGGCACCAGGTCTCGAAGCTGCGCGGCTTCCGCCCGGTGACGCGCTCCACCTCGTCGGTGCAACCCTCCAGCCGGCCGGCGCGAATGCTTCCAAACGTGCGGACGAGGCCCTCGATGACGTACTCCGGCAGCCCGGCCTGGCGCATCCCCTCCCCGGCGACTTCATCCGGAATATCCACGTAGCGCACCGGCTTGCCCAGCACCCCGGCGAGCACCTCGGCCATCTCGCCGAAGCTGAGCGCCTGGGGGCCGGTCAGCGCGTACGCCTGGCCCTCGTGCCCGGAGCCCGTCAGCGCCGCCGCCGCGACCGCCGCAATGTCCCACGGATCCACCGCCGGGACCTTCCCCTCTCCGCCCGGGTAGTAGAAAGCGCCCTCCCGGCGGATGGTCTGCGCCCAATCCAGCGCCGTCGACATGAACATGGTCGGGCGCAGGAAGGTCCACGCCAGGCCCGAGGCGCGGATCAGCTCCTCCCGCTCGCGATGCCATTTGACGTGCTCGATCATGCCCGGGTCGACCGCCTCGAAGGTCGACAGCTTGACCACGTGGCGAGCGCCGGCCTCCTTGGCTGCCTGCAGGGCGTTGATGTCTTGCTGGGTGCTGGCCGTCATCAAAAAGAACCTCTCCACCCCTTCCAGGGCAGACCGCAAGGTCTCCGGCCTGGACAAATCGCCTTCCGCGACCTCCACTTTCCCTTCCAACGCCGCCATCTTCTGCGCGTCACGGGTCAGGACGCGCACGGGCTGCCCCGCTTCGAGAAGCTGCTGCGTGAGCTCACTGCCTACTGTTCCAGTTGCGCCGGTGATTAAGATCATTGGGATCCTCCTGTGTCGAATTGTGATAGAATAAGCATCAACCTGTTGCATAAGTGACTTCCTGTTTACAAACAGCAGTTTAGCAAGCGGGCAGCCAGTCGTCAATCATCAATTCACCCGGATTCGCTGCATAAGCGACAGGAGGAAGCGAAATGGCGCAAAAATTAGAAGGCAACGAGGATTTACGCGTGCGGCGCACGCGGAAGCTGCTGCAAACCGCCCTGATGGAGCTGACCATTCAGAAGGGATTCGACGCGGTCTCCGTCAAGGATATTTGCGAGCAAGCCATGGTCAACCGGGCCACCTTTTACCGCCATTACCTGGACAAGTTCGACCTGTTGGACCAGTACATGGACGAGCTTTATGACCTGCTGGATCAATTCCAGGGGGAGCAAAATCCCGATAGCCCCGACGACCCCCCCGCCGGCCTGGTGCGCATGTTGGAGCACCTGCGCGGCCACGCCGACTTCTACCGCGCCATGCTCGGCCCCAAAGGCTATCCGGTTTTCGCGGAAAGGATTCGCTTCTACATCGAAAAACGCTTCCGGCGCTCTCTGCCCGCCAACCTGCCGCCGTCCCGCCCCGGCTGCCCTCCCCTCGAAATGATCGTGCGCTCGATCTCCAGCGCCGGCCTGGGGGCGATTTTATGGTGGCTGGAGGAGGACATGCCGGTCTCCTCCGAACAGATGGCCACCTGGTCCGTCCAGTTCAGCCGCATCGAATTGAGTTATGCCCTAGATTGCCCCTCACCTATCCCACAGCAACGTTATTTATCCACGTAAAACGTCGCCGTCTCGGATTCCCCCAAATTGCCGGCGCGATCGTACGCTTTGGCCTGGAAGGTGTGCGCGCCCGGCTGCCCCTGCCAGGGGAAGCTGAAGGGCGCCTGGGTCAGCGCGGCCACCAGGCCGCCGTCCACGTAGAGCTCCACGCGCTGCACGCCGATCTGGTCCGTGGCGTCCACCTGCAAGATGAGGGAACGGCCGGCGACCGCCTGGACGTGCTGCCCGGCCTGGGGGGAACGCACGGCGACCTGCGGCGGGTCGTTGTCCACCGTCACCTGCAAAGTGGCCGTCTCCACGCGCTGGTCCCGATGCACCACCTGCAAGCGCACGGCGTACAGGCCGCTCAGGCCGGTGGTATCCCAGGCGGCCAGACGGCCATCCACCACCGGCGCAGCGCCGTCTGCGCCCACCTGAAGCCATTCCTGGGGATTCAAACCCTGGCCCACCAGCACGCGATAGGAGGAGAAATCCGTCGCGCTGGCGCTGCCGCGAATTTCCACCGTGCCCCGCACGTTCGAGAACATGGCCGGGGCGGAGAGTTTCACGTCCGGCGAGGTGGGCTGCACCTGGATGGGATCGTAGGTATCCGGCGGGATGGGCAGGCCGGTGGAGCGGGCCCACGCCTGCGCGTCCGCCGGGACGGTCAGGTAAACGTGAGTCTCGACCAGATCGGGCGGGGTGAACACGGTGGCCAGGTTCCCGGATTCGCGGTTGATCTGGTAGGCGCGATACAGGGTGTCCACCTGGGTAGGCTCGTTGCCGTTCAGGAAGATCTCGCTGACCACGCTGGGGCAATCCGAGGTGGGCAGCAGCCCGGAAGGATCGCACACCTGGACGGTGCTGACCCCGGCGGGAGTCGTCCAGCCGTCCGCCGGCAGCTCCCGGCTGGCGTACTGCACGATGGCGTGCCACAGGCCGGCGGACAATTCCGGGGAGAGCGGCGCGCCGCCGGAGGCGCCCATCCACACGGCCGCCACGCGCTGGGGCGTGTAGCCCACCGCCCAGGCGTCCTTTCCGGAAGCGGTGACCCCCAGCTTGGCCGCCGCCGGGCGTCCCACTTCCAGCGAATTGGGATGCCCCAGGCTGGGCCAGCGCGCCGTCTCGTCGCTCAGGGTCTGGTTGATGAGGTAGGCCAACTGCGTGCTGACCACGGGCTGGATCTGCGCCTGGCTCCAATCCAGCAGGGTGCGGCCGTCGTCCGCCTCCAGGCGCAGCACCGCCGCCGAACCGAGATGATCCGCTCCGGCGCCGGCCACGTTCTGCCCGGCCAGGATGCCCTGGTTGGCGAAGACGCCAAAAGCCTGGGCCACCTCGGCCAGGGTAGTGTCGCCCCCGTCGAAGAGCACGCTCCCGGTAGCCTGGTCCAGGCCGCTCAAGCCAAACTGCCCGGCGATCTGCCACACGTTCTGCGCGCCAAGCTGCTCCAGGAGCCAGGCAGCCGGCACCAGGTAATCGTTATCCAGGGCCATGCGCAGGCGCACCGGGCCGTGATACTGGCCGTCCGGGTTGCGCGCGCTGGCCAGGTCGGCGGGTAAATAGGAGGGGATATCCCACAGCAGAGAGGCCGGCCCCATGCCGCGCGTGAAGCCCGCCAGGTAGACGAAGGGGGTCAGCAGCGAGCCGGGAGCGTGGCCGCTCAGGGAAGCGCCGGCCGCCAGGTCGCCGGCCAGGTTCTCCCCCACCAGGGCCAGGATTTGCCCGCTCTGCGGGTCGAGCACCACGGCGCCGCCCGCCAGGTCGCTGCCCGGGCTGGACTGGCCGGGCGCCAGGCTGGGCAGCAGGCGGGCGGCCTCGCAGGCATCCGCCGGTTGGCTCTCCCCGGCCTGGGATTGGGCCAGTTGGGCCCGCAAGGCGCAGGCCACTTGAAGCTGGAGGTCGTAATCCAGGCTGGTGATCACGCGCAGCCCGCCGCGCTCCAGGCGATCCACCCCGTAGCGCGCGGAGAGCTGCTCCAGGGCCAGGCGGGTAAAGGCCGGCGCCAGGTCAGGGGCCGCCTGGGAGGAGGTGCGCAATTTCAGCGGCTCCTGGACGGCCTGGTCGAACTCGGCGCGGGTGATCGATCCCAGGGCCAGCAAGCGCGCCAGGAGCTTCTTCTGGCCGTCGAGCGCCTCCTGGGGCGTATCCAGGGGATTCAAAGCCGGGGCCTGGGCCACCGCCTCCAACAGGGCGGCCTCCGCCAGGTCGAGCTGCGAGGCGGGCACTCCCAGGTAGAGCTGGGCGGCGGCGTCCGCGCCGTAAGCCAGGTGGCCGTAATAACGGCTGTTGAGCACCCATTCGAGCACCTTCTGGCGCCCGTACTGCTGGGTGACCTGGGCGGCCAGCAGGCGCTCGCGCACCTCGCGGCGCAGGCCGGCAGGCTCGTCCGCGAACAGCAGCTCGCTCACCAGGCGCTGCGCCAGGGCCGGATGGGAGTCCGCACCCAGCCCGTCCAGGTGAAAGCCCGGATTGCTCCAGAAAGTGGGGTCTTCCGCCGCCACGGTGACTTTAGCTAGCTCGGCGGAGAGGTGCTCGCCCTGGGCGGACTCCAGGGGCAGGGCGCGGCGCGGCGCGTCCGGGTTTTCCAGCGCGGTGAGCAGGCGCTGGCCGCTGCGGTCGTAGAGGCGCGTGGGCTGGAGCAGCAGGCCGTTGGGTGGATCGAGCAGCGCCGGCAGCTCCTGTGGCGAGGGCAGCCCCTGGGTCAGGCCGGCGTAGAAGATGCCCAGGGCGATCAGCGCGGCCCCCAGCAGCACGGCCAGCAGCATCCCCAGGCCCAGACCCAGGCGCCCCAGGCGCTGGTTGGCGCTCTGCCGCCGGTGGTTCTTGTGGCGGTTGCGGCGGTCGATCAGGGTATAGGTCTCGAGGCTGCGCATGTCCGCCGCTTCAGGTCAGGTCTGGGGAGAAACTCGCGGGCGGCGCACGATGGCATCCGTCATGCGCGCTACCCGGACGATAGCTTCTACGTCGTGCACGCGCACGATGTCTGCGCCGCGCGCGATGCCGACCGCCACCGCGGCGGCCGTGCCCTCCAGGCGCTGCTCGGGAGGCAGGTCGAGCGTATACCCGATGAAGGATTTGCGCGAGGGGCCTAACAGCAGCGGGTAGCCCAAGGCGCGGATCTCCCCCTGGCGGTCGAGCAATTCCAGGTTCTGCTCGACGGTCTTGCCGAAGCCGATGCCGGCGTCGAGAAGGATGCGGTCGTCGGGGATGCCGGCGGCGTGCGCCAGCGCCACGCACTCCAACAGCTCGCGCCGCACGTCCGCCAGCAGGTCGGCGTAATGCACGCCCACGTAACGCCCGCCCAGGCGCTCCTGAAGCTCGGCGCTGGCGGGCTGGCTGCGGTTGTGCATCAGGATGACGGGCGCGCCGTAAGCCGCCACCACGCCGGCCAGGCGCGGGTCGGCGCGCAGCCCCCACACGTCGTTGACCCAATCCGCGCCGGCCTTCAAGGCTGCCTCGGCCGTCTCGGCGCGATAGGTGTCCACCGAGAGGAGGGCGCCGCTCTCGGCGCGCAGGGCCTCGATCACCGGCAGCACGCGCTCGATCTCCTCGGCGGCGCTCACCGGCTGCGAACCCGGGCGAGTGCTCTCCCCGCCCACGTCGAGGATGTCTGCCCCGGCGGCCAGAAAACGGCGCGCCTGCTGCAGGGCGGCGGCCAGGGCGTCCTCGCGCTGCATCAGCCCATCCCCCGAAAAGCTGTCGGGGGTGATATTGAGGATGCCCATCACGTAGGTGCGCTCGCCCCAGCGCAGGGGATAAGCCGGGGCGTAAAGCGCCACGCCGGCGGTGTCCACGCCGGCCAGCAGCTCGCGCACGCTCTTTCCCAGGAGCGGATGGCGCAGGTCGGGAGCCAGATCCGCCAGGGGCGCGAGCACGAAAGCGCGCTCCGCCAGGTGGGCGTGTGGCAGGGTCAGCTCGGGAGTTTGCAAGATCTGCTGGTCGTAGAAGAGGATGTCCAGGTCGATCAGGCGCGGGCCGTAATGGAAGTTGGGCTGGCGCCCCAGCTCCACTTCCAGGCGCTTGAGCGCCTTCAACAGCTCGACGGGCGGCAGGTCTGTCTCCCCGCTGAGCACCTGGTTGAGGAAAGCCGGCTGGTCGGTATAGCCCCAGGGCGCCGTCTGGTAGATGGGCGAACTCGGCCACCACGCGCATGGCGGGCGCCAGGGCGCGCCGCGCCGCCCGCAGGTTGAGCATGCGGTTCCCCAGGTTGGTGCCCAGCGCCAGAATTACGTGATGCTGCATAGTACTTCTCTCCAAGCTCACCTCGTGGCGGGATCCCCGACCCCCCTTAGAGCGAAATCCCCGGCCCCCTTTAGAGCGGATCCCCCCCGGCCCCCCTTAGAAAGGGGGGGTGGGGAAGGCGGCCCGTCACACCGTCTCGATCACCGTAGCAAGAAGCGTGCCCTGCGCATCGAGGCTGAGCAGCAGGCCACGGCGGCCGGCTTTCTTCTTCGCCGCGCCGCCGCGCAGCGTGGCCAGCAAGTCCGGCAGGCCGCCCGCTTTGACGCGCTTTAAGCCCGCGCCTTTCAGCTCGTCCAACAACGGGCGCGAGGCAGCCTGGCGACACTTGACCACGGCCACCGCATACAATTCCTCCGGGGGAACGCCGGCCCGGCGCAGGAGCGGCTCCAGCGCGGCGACGACCGGCGCCTGCGGGCCGTCCACGCTCAAGGCGACGCGCGCCACCACCTCGGCCTGGGGGAAAAGGTTGTAACGGCCCACGGCCGGTGGGGAGGCCAGCAAGGCGGCCGTGGTCAGGCCCTCAGGCTCGGCCGTGCCCCCGGCCAGCGCCAGGTCGACGTCGCCGGCCAGGATGGCCTGGGCAGCGCTGTGCAGGGCCTGCTGCACGGCGTAGCCGCCGCGCTGTACCAGCGCCAGGGGCAGGCCCGCGACGAGCGCCTCGGTGGGACGCACGCCGCCCCAATAGACGTCTTCCACCCGCCCGGCGGGAGCGCCGCTGCCGCGCAGCAGCTCCGCGACCATGGCCGCCGGCCCGGCCTCGCCGGGGGCCTCCGTGAGAAGCGCGCTTTGCGCGACGGCAATCAGGAAAGCGCCGGGCATGGGCTAGCGCACCGCATTGATGAAATCGGCCAACAGGCCAAAGGCGGTGGTCTCCGGCCCCGGGTCCGATTCGACCACGCCCAGGCCGGGCAGGGTATCCGTCTCGAATTGCGCGTAAGAGCTGGTGCCGTTGATGCTGTACAGGGGCGAGTTGGGGGAAACCAGCTCGGGAGCCACGCGCGCCTGGAATTTCCCGTCGCGGCGGCTGGCCGAGCACACCAGCTTCCAGCGCTGCCCGGAACGGCGCGCCTGCTCGATCTGCTGGGGGCCGACCTCGCGGATGCCGCGCCGCTCGACCTCTTGCGGCTTGAGCGGCACGCCCATCAGCACGGTAGAGAGGGCCGCCACCTTGATGGCCGCGTCCCAACCGTCCACGTCCGCGCTGGGGTCGGTCTCCGCGATACCGATCGACTGGGCGTAGCGCACGGCCTGCTCGAAGGTCTCTCCCGTTTCCATGCGGGTGAGGATCAGGTTGGTGCAGGAATTCAGGATGCCTTTGAAGCCGATTAAATCCGCCGCCGGCAGGGTCTCGCGGAACAGGGAAAAGATGGGCGCCCCGTCCATCACGGCGGACTCGAACAGGAAGCGCTTGCCTTTCTGGGCGGCCAGGGCGGTCAGCTCCTGGTAAGCGTGCACCACCGGCCCCTTATTGGCAGTAATGGCAAACATGCCCCCCTCCAGGGCGGTGCGCAGGTGGTCGATGGCGGGCTGCCCGGTGTGGTGGTTCACCGGGGTGTTCTCGAAGAGCACGTCCGCCCCGCAGCGGCGCACGAAGTCCACGCCGTCAACGGGCGCGGCCTCCAGCGACAAAGACGCCAGCGAGCCCCCACTCTCGACCAGCGCCAGGGCCTGCTGCACGTCCAGGCCGCGCGAGTCGATGGCGCCGCCGTGCCGGCCGGTGGAGATGCCGGTCACCGAAAACGTGAGGTCGTAACGGGAGCTCAGCTCGTCTTGTTTGCGCAGCAGCAGGCGCGCCAGGGCGCGGCCCACGTTCCCGAAGCCCAGAAAGGCCAATTTGTAATGTGGCATACAGATACAATCCTCCCATCCAGAGTGGTTAATTCCGCGAGCGTATTTCCGCTCACACCGGGGGCCAGGGGTACACGCGCCGTCCACCGGTGGGCGCCGGGAAGCGCCCCTCGGCCAACAATCCTTCTGCGCGAGCGGCCAGGGCCTTGATCTCGCTCCCCCTCAGATAAGGCCGGAGAGCAACGGCCAGCTCGCCGGAGGCGCCCAGGCTCCCCAGGATGCGGCGAACGTCTTCCATTAAAAAGTCCGGGATCGGCTCGCCCGCGAAATCCCAGATCACCGTGCGCAGCTTGTCTTCCTCGTGGAAGCAGATGCCGTGGTCGATCAGCCAGATGTGCTGGCTATCATCCAGGAAGACGTGGCTGCCCTTGCGGTCGGCGTTGTTGATCAACAGGTCGAACAACGCTACCGGGCGCAGGCGCTGCCGGTCGGAGTCGCTGAAAATTAAAGTAATGATAAGCCGAGTCGTGCTCGACGTATTCCTGAAGCGAGCCCGGCCCCAGGGGGGCGCGGCGGCGGTAAACGGTGGGCGGCACCAGCTCCCAGCCCAGCGCCTGGCTGACCAGATAAGCCGCCACTTCGCGCTTGCCGAGCGTGCCGCCGGGGAAATCCCACAGGGGCTGCTCGCCGCGGCTGGGCTTATACACCACGCTGAAGCACACGCCCTGGTAATTGAGCTGCGCCATAAAGGTGTAATTCGAGCCGTGTAAGAATTGACCTTGCAAATCAAGGGAACCTTGTCGCAAGGCCAAGAGGAGTTGGGGCTCGTCCAGCAGGGTGGACATAAGAATTAACAACCAGGTTCGAGCTGCTTTTAAGGGGGCAATCCCGGCCGCCGGGGAGTCGGCCTAGTGCTTGTGCCCGTTTCTCTTCGGGCAAAAGTGGCCCTCGGGGTCCATCGGTTCCCCGCATTGGGGGCAGATCGGGCGCCCGCGGTTGACGACGGTGATACCCCAGGAGACCAGGGCGCGCACCTGGGAGCGGCTACACCAGAAGCGCACCACACCGGCCTCTTCCGGGTCGCTGCCTTCCATCTGCACCTCGCGCGCCACCAGCACCACCAGGTCTTTCTCGGTATCGTAGCCCAGGCCCAGCTCGCCCACGCGGAAGAGCGGATCTACCGGGGGCTGGATGCGCATCTTTTCCTCGATGTAATCCTCCGAAGCCTCGGGCAATTGCGGACTGCGCTGGGTGATCTCGTTGAGGAACTGCTCCACGCCCACGGCCAGCGATTGGACCTGCACCTTCTCCACCAATAAGGTGACGATCTCGTCCTCCTGCCGGCCCTGAAGGTAGAACACGCGCTCTCCAGGCTTGCCGATCGCGTCTATGGTCAGATACGTTACGGGGTTCAGGTCTAATTCTACTCGTGGCATAGGCTTTTAGGTGGCCTCAAATTCTCGGCGTCCCCGGCATCCTTTGCAGTTTATAAGATCTTTTTCCAGCACAAACACGACTGTTAAAGCAAGTATACCAGAATATTCCTTGCCGGACTTAAAAATGGATAAGACAAGAGGGGCTCAACGCGAGAGCATGCGCGCCATCTCGTAATACTCCGGACTGACGGCGCGCTTGTTCTGGATCACGTTCTCCAAAGCCACCGGCTCGATCTGGTTGCCGTTCAGGCCGGTCATCACCGCGTTCTGGCCGGACGCCAGGAACTCGACGGCTTTGACGCCGAAGCGCGAAGCCAGCAAGCGATCGAAGGCGGAGGGCTTGCCGCCGCGCTGGATGTGCCCCAGGATGGTCATCCGCGTGGTGAAACCGACGTCACTCTGGTCGATCAGCGCCGCCAGCTCGGTGGTGTGCACCGGCGAGCCTTCGGCCACGATGATAATGGCGTGGGTCTTGCCGCGCCGGTAGGCGTTCTCGATGGCCGCCGTGACCTCTTCGATGGGCACCTGCACCTCGGGGATCAGCACCATCTCGGCCCCACAGATGATGCCGGCCATCACGGCCAGGTAGCCCGAGCCGCGTCCCATGGTCTCGACCAGGAAGGCGCGGTTGTGGGAAGAGGCGGTATCGCGCAGCTTATCCACGGCGTCCACGATGGTGTTCAAGGCCGTATCCACGCCGATGCACATGTCGGTGCCCCAGATGTCGTTATCGATGCTGGCGGGTATGCCCACGATCCTGACGCCCTGCTGGGCGAGCAAGTTGGCGCCGGTCAGAGAACCGTCGCCGCCGATCACCACCAGGGCGTCGATCTGGGCGTTGTTCATCTGGCGGATGCCCTCACGCTGCCCGCGCGGGTCGCGGAAATATTCGCTGCGGCGCGTCTCCAGGATGGTGCCGCCGCGCTGAATGATGCCGCCCACGTCTCGCGGGCCCATCGGGTGAAAATTGCCGTGGATCAGCCCCTCGTAACCGCCGGAAATCCCCACCACTTTGAGATTGTGCGCCAACCCGGTGCGGACGATCGCCCGGATGGCCGGATTCATCCCCGGAGAGTCCCCCCGGAAGTCAATACCCCTACCGTTGAAATTTCAGTCACCATAGAACTTCATACCTTTGTCGAGCTCAGTGCAATTTAATCGGTTCAACGCGAAGGTTTTCTTCGCCTACCAATTTTATCAGCTTATCGATCAACTCTCCATTGATTCCGGTGGTCTCGTTAGGGAACTCCAGCAGGTAGCCGCGCTCGCCTTCGAAGATGTGAAAGGCGAACTTGTCCCGCCCGGGAGTGGAGAGCAAGGCCCCATGGATGCAGCGCATCTTCAGCACGTCGCGCTTCTTGTCGCCCCCGGAGCGTAGCAAGACGGTGACCATGCGCGGCTGGTCTTCCTGCTCGCCGGTCTTATACGCCAGCAGCGCCGGGGAGAACATGTAAGTCGGCAGGACCACGGGGGGCGCTGCGTCGGGCGCTAACGAGGCAGGGGCCAGATCGATGCGGGCCGGTTTGGGCGCCGGCTGGTAAGCCGGGCTGCTTTCGGAAGCTTTCACCCCGGCAGGCGCCGCCGGCGGCGCCCACTCCCCTTCCCCGAAATCGGGCGGGGGCGGCATGGCGTCCCAATCTTCCGGCTCGGGCGGCGGGGGCGGGAAATCTTCCTCCCCGTTGACGTCCTCCAAATCCAGGATGGGTGGCGCTGCCACGCCATAGGTTACCGGCGCCGGGCCGCCCGGCTTAGGGGTCGCCTGTTCCTGCGCAGCCGGTGCGGCTTGCAGCTTGTCGAGGGTCTCGATCGCCACGCGATCCACCAGCACTTTGGGATCGCCGCTTTCGTTATCGACCTTGCCTTCAGCGCTCACGACCTTGTCGACTTCGAACAGGCCGCCGTATTTCTCCCAGGTTCTGGGGAAGACGACCAGCTCGATATTGCCCTGGATGTCCTCCAGGGTGACGAAGCCCATGGGCTTGCCGCTCTTGGTCTGGTAGTTGCGGAAGCGCGTCACCAGGCCGGCCACCACCACGTTTTCCTTGTTGCGCGCTTCGCCGAGCTGGCCGGAGAAGTGCGTGATCCTGTTCTTCAGGGCGGCCATGTAGGGGCTGAGCGGGTGGTCGGAGACGTAAAGCCCCAACAGCTCGCGCTCCCAATTGAGCTGCTCGCGCCGGTCCAGGTTGCTGGTGGCGGGCAGGCTGATCTCCTCGGAGATGCCGGTCTCGCCGCCGAAGAAGCTCATCTGCCCGGCCTGGGCCGCGCGGAAATGCGCGGCGCTGACCGCCAGGATGCGATCCAGGGCCTGGAGCAGCCCCAGGCGCGGGCCAAAGCCATCCAGCGCGCCCACGCGGATCAGGCATTCCAGGGCGCGCTTGCCCACCTGGCGCAGGTCTGCGCGCCGGGCGAAGTCGGTCAGGTCGGTGAAGGGGCCCTCTTCACGGGCCGTGACGATCACCTCCACCGGGTCCTTGCCCACGTTTTTGACCGCTCCCATGCCAAAGCGGATGGCGGACTGGCCGTTGGGGCGATCCTCGATGGTGAAGTCCCAGCCGCTGATGTTCACGTCCGGCGCCAGCACGTCGATGCCCATACTGCGGCAATCGGCAGCGTAGAGCGCCACTTTCTCGGACTCGTTTTTGGAGGCCGAGAGCAGGGCCGTCATGTATTCGACGGTGTAATGCGCCTTGAGGTAGCCCGTCTGCACCGCGATGATGCCGTAATCGGCGGCGTGGGATTTGTTGAAGCCGTAGCGGGCGAAGTTCTCCCAATCCTCGAAGATCAGCCCGGCGGTCTCTTCGGCCATGCCGTTCTTCACCGCGCCTTTAATGAACATCTTGCGGTGTTTGGCGATGGCTTCGGCCTTCTTCTTGGCAATCGCCTTGCGCAGGTCATCCGCCTCGGGCGCGGTGTAACCGGCGATGTCCATGGCGGCGAACATGATCTGTTCCTGGTAAATGGGGATGCCGTAAGTCTCTTTGAAGATCGGCTCGAGCGCCGGGTCGCGGTAGGTGACCGGCTCCTCATCGTGCATGCGACGGATGTAGGTGGGGATGAATTCCAGCGGGCCGGGGCGGTAGAGCGCCACCATCGCGATCACGTTGGCCAGCGTCTTGGGCTTCATCTGCATGATGTAGCGCGTCATGCCCGTGCCTTCCAGTTGGAAGACGCCCGCCGTGTGTCCGCTGCCGATGAATTCGTACGTTTCCGGGTCGTCGGTGGGAATGTTGGAAAGAGTGAATTCGATGCCGTGGCGCTGCTTAATCAGGTCGCAGGCGCGCGCCATGATGGTGAGCGTGGCCAGGCCGAGGAAGTCCACCTTGAGCAGGCCCAGCGATTCGACGATGGACATCTCGAACTGCGTCACGGTCTTGATCGGGCTGTCCACCGAGTCGTTGGTGGGGCGGTGCAGGGGCACGTACTCGATGATGGGGCGGTCGGTGATGATCACCCCGGCGGCGTGCGTGCCCGCGTTGCGCACCGTGCCTTCCATCTGGCTGGCGGTGTCGATTAGCTCCTTGAGGTAATCCGCCTCTTCGTACACGGCCTTGAATTCCGGATTCTCTTCCAGGGCTTCGGCGATGCTGACCGGCTTGCCGGGGATATTGGGAATGAGCTTGGCGACGCGGTCTACCTCGGAGATGGGGATGTCCATCACGCGCCCCACGTCGCGCACGGCGGCGCGCGCGCCCATGGTGCCGAAGGTGATGATCTGCGCCACCTTATCGTCGCCGTACTTTTTGGCGCAGTATTCCATGATCTTGGAGCGCATGTCGTCGCGGAAATCCAGGTCGATATCCGGCATGGAAATACGCCCGGGATTCAGGAAGCGCTCGAAGATCAGGCCGTGGTAGAGCGGCTCGACGATGGTGATGTCCAGGGTGTAGGCCACGATAGAGCCGGCCGCCGAGCCGCGCGCGTTATACCATACCCCTTCCTGGCGAGCGTAGCGGCACAGATCCCACACGATGAGGAAATAGGTGTCGAAGCCCATCTGGTGGATGACTTGCAGCTCGTAATCCAGGCGCTCGCGCACCTTGGCGTCGTTGGCGTGCTCCCCGTAGCGGCGCTGCAAGCCGTCCTCGCACATCTCGCGCAGGTAAGACTCGGCGGTCTTGCCCTCCGGCACCTCGAAGAGCGGCAGGTGGTAGCCCTTGGTCTTGAGGTCCACGTTGCAGCGCTCGGCGACCAGCAGGGTATTGCTCAGCGCCTCGGGCACCTCCGCGAAGAGGGTGTTCATCTCCTCGGGCGTGCGCAGGAAATAGGAAGTGTCGCTCATGCGGAAGCGGTTTGGCTCGCTGAGCAGGGAGCCGGTCTGGATGGCCAGCAGGATGTCTTGCAAGCGCGCGTCCGCCGGGTTGATGTAATGCACGTCGTTGGTGGCGATGTAGCGCGCCTGGTAACGGTCGCCCAGGCCGAGCAAGGCCTTGTTGATCTCGGGCAGCTCTTTGATCTGGTGCTGCTGCAATTCGAGGAAGAAGTTGTTCGGGCCGAAGACGTCGTAATACCAGTCCAGCTTGGCGCGCGCCGCCTCCGGGCCCTGGTTCATGATGGTGCGCGGCACTTCGGCGGCCATGCAGCCCGAAGTGGCGATCAACCCCTCAGAATGCTTGGCCAGGAAATCCTTGTCCACGCGCGGAAAATAATAGAAGCCCTCGAGCTGCGCGGCGCTGGCGATAGAAAGCAGGTTGCGGTAGCCGGCCTCGTTTTCGGCCAGCAACAGCAGGTGCGAAGACTGCTTGTCCAGCTTGGAGTCCTTATCGTGCATGCCGCGCGCAGCCAGGTAGGCCTCCAGCCCGATGATGGGCTTGACGCCGGCGGCCAGGGCCGCGTTGTAGAACTCGATCGCGCCGAACATGGTGCCGTGGTCGGTCAGGGCGACGGCGGGCATGCCCATCTCCTTGACGCGCTTGACCAGCTTCTTAACATCGCTGAAGCCGTCCAGGAGAGAATAAGTGGAATGGACGTGAAGGTGGACGAAAGACATAAGGTTGACCGGTAAGGATTAAGCCAGGATTTTAAAT
Organism: uncultured Chloroflexia bacterium; assembly: GCA_963702935.1. GTDB lineage: Bacteria > Chloroflexota > Anaerolineae > Anaerolineales > Anaerolineaceae > DAOTWA01. Next base: position 2,059,140 of record OY969772.1, on the reverse strand, counting down.
TGATGGATCTTCTGCGCGGGGCTGCGACGCTCTCTGGCAATGACCATGACTACCCCATAGATTAATTCATTATAGCATGGGGCAGGGAAAGTGGAGCCTGACGGTTAACTTAAAATATCCTGCCCTCAGAAGCGGCGGCTTTGGAAAGCTGCGTCTGAGGGCAGGGAAGTAGGGCGGGATTCACATCCCGCCGCTGGATGGGGCGGCTTTAGAAAGCCGCTCTACCTTCTGAGGGCGGGGAGTCCTCCGCTTCCCCCCTTCCTAAGGGGGGCCAGGGGGGATTTACTGGATGGTGTAAACCACGTCCGCCTGCACCGTGACGTTCAACTGCCCGGCGGAAACCGGCACGTTGACTGCCGCCGAGGGAGCCGCCGCGCCGCCGCCCAGTCCATAAGTGATGGGCGTAGGCGTGCTGGCAAGGGTGCTGATGGATTGCACGGGGCCCAGCGTCACGCCGGCCGCCTTGGCCAGCACTTGCGCCTGCGCGTTAGCGTCGCTGATGGCCGCCTGGCGCGCCTGAGTGAGCGCCGCGCTGCGGTCGGCCACGTCGAACTGGATGCCGTTGATGCTGTTGGCGCCCGCCGCGACCACCGCATTCAGAACGGCGCCGACCTTATCCAGGTTGCGCAGGGTGACGTAGACGGTGTTGTTGACGATGTACTGGGTCACGCCGGTCGACTTGCCCTGGTTGTCCGTCTGTTGCTGCGGATAGATGCTGAAGTCGGTGGTGCGGATATCCTTGGCGGCCACGCCTTGCGCGGTGAGGGCGTCGATGACCTTCTGCGACTGGGTATTATTGCTGGAGACGGCGGTAGACGCGTCGGCATTCTGAGTTTGCACACCAATATTGATGTAGGCAATATCCGGGGTCAAATACGCCTGCCCCGACCCGGACACGCTGATGGTGCGCGGGGTCGATGGGTTACTGTTGGTTTGGGCTTGCAGCGTGAAAGCGGCCAGCGCGCCGATCAGCAACAAGCCTGCCACAACTGCTAAAAATTTTTTGTACATACCAAGCTCCTTGATGGATAGATTCCAGTGGATTACCTTTCTTCTGACGGTAACCACACGGTATACGCTGCGATTAAGACGTCCGCTCCGCCCCCGGAGTTCCCGGCGACTTGTTTTCGGCACGCATTCCCGGTATAATCCAAACATCTGTTCGATGTATAAGGGGCCTGTATGCCGGTCGACTACTTACAAATCCAAAACCAGATCAAAGATTACGGCGACAAGGCTTTCACCCGCGAGCGCGAGCTGGGCGAGAAGCGCCGCCTGGGGCTGGAGACGCTCATAGCCCACGCCCGCGATCTGGAGGCCTTGCAAGCCCGTGTGGAGCGCGCCCTGGGCTTCAATTCCTCCCTGCGCTGCGCCCGGCCCACCACCGAAGCGCTGGACGCGCGCTTCCCGCTGCCGCCCGGCCCACCCGAAGTGACCCTGCTGGCGGCGGACGGCTCGCAGATCAACCCGGATCGCCACGCCGCCGTGGATTTCTGCGTGATCAACGTGGGCGCCCTGCAAATGCGCATGGGATCCAGCGCCCCGCCCCAGGCCAGCGTGCGCAGCCGCCTGCTGGACGTCGACGAGCTGTACGTGGACGAGGGTCTCATCAGCGAAGGCACCGTGGCGCTCAAGCGCGACCTGGCCGAGCGCCGCTATCTGGTGGACCTGGTGCAGGACGCCCCGCCGCCGGTGATCACCCTCACGGACGGCCAGCTAGAGCTCTTCCGCGAGCCCCGGCCCACCCCGGAATTCGACCGCGCTTTCGAGGACTACCTGAAGGTGCTGGCAGAGCTCTCCGAAACCGGCGCCGCCACCGCCGGCTACGTGGACAGGCCACGCAGCGACCTGGTGGCGCGCCTGCTGGAGCTGGCTTTGCTGCCCGAAGACCAATTGGAGCGGGCCGGCAAAGAACGCAAGCTGGGCCGCCTGGCGGATACCAGTCTGTTCCAGGAGCTGCTGCCCACGCCGGGCGACCGCTCGGCGGTCTTCGCCATCCAGTCTCCCTCGGCGCAGAAATTCACCGCCCGCCTCAGCCTGCACTTCTTCTACCTGAACGTGGGCCGGCCGGGGAAGCCGTCCCTGGTGCGGGTGGAAATCCCCGAGTGGGTGGCCTCCAACGCGGAGATGCTCAAGGATCTCCAGGCGGTGCTGGTGGCGCAGTGCCGCATCCTGGGCGCGCGCCCCTACCCTTACGCGCTGCATCGCGCCCACGAGGTGGCCAAAGTGGCCTTCGAAGAAAAAGAGCGCCTGGAAGAAATCCTCAGCAGCGAGCTGCAACGCCGCGGGCTGGGCCTGGGGCAGAAATCCAACAAGCAGTTCCACAAAGAATCCAGTGGCAGGACGAGGTATGCACCATGATTCCCCTTGAAATCGGCAAGCTATTGCGCGCCGGCACCACCGGCTTCGTGGCCGGCTGCCGCGTCTCACAGTTGGACGCCCCCGAGCTGGGAGCGCTGGTACGCGCGCCGCTGGCGGCGGGTTATGAAGTCTACGGGCTGATCTACGACATCCACATCGACGACGACGGTCTGGTGCGCCAGCTCGTCACCGCCGAAAGCGTGCCGCCCGAAGTGATCGCCGACAACCGCGCCAATCGCAACGTGCCGGTGGAGATCAGCGTGCTGGCGGTCGGCTACCGGCAGGAGGGGCGCATCTCGCACCTGCTGCCGCCGCGCCCCCCGCTCAGCCTGGACGCCATCTACCTGTGCGACGCGGACGAGGTGTGCCGTTTCACCAGCGCCGGGCGCTTCGGCTACTTCCGCCACGTGCTGCGCGCCGTAGACCTGCCGGTGGGCGAGCTGCTGGCCGCGCACATGCGCCAGGCCCAGGCGGCCCACGCCGCCGGCGGCGATCCCAACTGGGTCAGCGCCGCCACGCAGGAATTGATCACCCTGTTGCGCGACGACTATGCGGTCTTGATGAGCGTTCTTTCCACACTGTCGGATGCGAATATCGAGAGTGGAGAATAGAGAATCGTAAAAACAGGTGAAGCATGAATAATCCTATCCCCTCAAAATCGACCTCCCTTTCGAAGGATACGACTCTCAATTCTCGACTCTCGGATTCTCAATTCATCGGTTACGTCGTCGGCGGCGGCCTCAAGGAAAACCTGAACGTGCGCCTGACCGTGCCGGCGCAGCAGGTGCAGGAAGGCGGCTTCGTGGTAATCGAGAGCGGCGACTGGCTGTTCTACGGCCTGGTGACCGATCTGCAGCTCGGCGCCACCGACCCGCGCTTCGCCGACGAGCAGAGCGAGACGCGCCTGCCCGCCGCCCTGGCCGAGCTGCTCCACGGCCAGACGCTCTACACCAACCTGGAGGTGCTGCCCGCTCTGATGTTCGAGCGCGGGCCGGACCCTAGCGACGAGGCCCGCTCCGCCGCCTGGCGCGCGAGCCTGGGCGGCAGGGAGCCGCGCCCGCTGCCCGTCAAGACCGTCCCGCCGCACCACGCGCGGGCGCGCCTGGCCGGCCCCGGCGACATCGCCGAGATCTTCGGCAAGGAGGACAAAGAGGGCAACTTCGTGGTCGGCTACACCCGCGAGCAGGGCCACCCGGTGTGCGTCAACCTGGACAAGCTCGTGCAGCGCTCCTCCGGCATCTTCGGCGCCACCGGCACGGGCAAATCCTTCCTCACGCGCATCCTGCTGGCCGGACTGATCCAGGCCAACCGCACCTCGGTGCTGGTCTTCGATATGCACAACGAGTACGGCCCCGACGACACCGCCTCGGATACCGGCCAGCGCGTGCCCGGGCTGAACACCAAGTTTGCCAGCAAGGTGCGCGTGGTGGGGCTGGGACGCGGCAGCACCATCCGCGGCCAGACGCCCGACTTCAACCTGGAGCTGGCCGAGAGCGACATCCAGCCCGAAGACGTCGAGCTGCTCACCCGCGAGCTGAACCTGAAGGAGACCACCCCCACCACGCTGGAGGCGCTGGTCAGCAGCTTCGGGCGCGGGAGCTGGTTCGCCGAGTTCAAGGCGATGAAGGTCGGGCGCCACGATCGAGACCGAGGAGGGCAAGCGCGTGCCCGCCCCGGACAGCGTGGCGGCCTGGGCGTTGGGCGCGGGGGTGAACGTGGCTGGCCGCCGAGGGGCTGCACTCCAAGCTGGGGCGCGTGTTCGACCAGCCCTACATCGTGCGACCACCCCGCCGCCGACAGCCTGGGCGAGATCATCAAGGCTCTGGAAGCCGGGCAGCACGTCGTGCTGTCTTTCGGCGACCACGAGCGCGACCTGGATTACCTGCTGGTCACCAACCTGCTCACCCGCCGCATCCGCGCCGCCTGGGAAGAGCGCACCAACCGCTTCCGCACCCACGGCGAGACGGAGCCGCGCCCGCTGGTGATCGTGGTGGAGGAGGCCCACAAGCTGCTCAACCGCGAGATGGCCGCCCAGACCACCTTCAGCACCATCGCGCGCGAGATGCGCAAATATTACGTCACCCTGCTGATCATCGACCAGCGCCCCTCGCAGATCTACGACGAGGTCATGTCGCAGCTCGGCACGCGCATCTCCGGCTGGCTGGGCGACGAGGACGACATCCACGCCGTGCTCTCCGGCCTGGCCGGGCGCGAGGCCCTGCGCGGCATGCTGGCGCGCCTGCAGCCCAAGGAAGAAGTGCTGCTGCTGGGCTGGGGCGTGCCCATGCCCATCCCGGTGCGCTCGCGGCGCTACGACGACCAGTTCTGGGGCGAGCTGTTGGGGAAGTCCACCCACAAGCGCGGCCAGGATCAGATTTTAAAGGAATTGGGATTTTAAATGAGCGCCGTTATCCGCCCGGCCCAGGCGGTTGCGCCAGGCCAGATTATCCTTCGCGAGTTAGAGGCTCGAGGCTGGAGCCAACAGGATCTGTCGGCGATCCTCGCGTGCCCAGTGCAGACAATCCGTGAGATCATCCAGGCCAGGCAACATATCACTGCGGAAATCGCGCGCCAACTTGCCGGGGCCTTTGGAACCTCCGCCGACTTCTGGCTAAACCTCGAGAGGCAATATTCATTGGGCAATCGTCCGGCGTAGGGGCACGGGGGTTTGCGCCATAACAGAAGTCGGGGAACTTCCCCCGTGCCCCTACACAGCCACGGCGTCCCGGCGAGCCGCATCCATGCCGGAGGACTATCTTTCCTGGTAAAATCGGGGAAATTCCTTATTGGTGAGGTTCCTATGCTTACTCTGGAAGGCCACACGCAGGGCGTCTACGTCACGCTCACGCACGCATCGATCGTTTCCCAGCCCCAGGCGCAGGCCCAGGTCACGCTGGAAGGCTTCGCCGGCGACGTGCACGCCGGCCTGACGCGGCCCTCCGACGGACGCACGCAATTCTACCCGCGCGGCACGCCCATCCGTAACAGCCGCCAGGTCTCGCTGGTGTCCACCGAGGAGCTGGCCCTCATCGCCGCCGGGCTGGGCCTGGGGACGCTGCCGGCCGAATGGCTGGGCGCCAACCTGCTGCTCAGCGGACTCCCTCACCTGACCTTCCTGCCGCCCAACACGCGCCTGTTCTTCCCCGGTGGGGCCGTGCTGCTGGTCAGCGGCGAGAACAAGCCCTGCGTGGAGCCCGGCAAAGTGCTCCAGGCGCACTACCCGGAGCTGCCCGATTTGGTCAACGCCTTCGTGAAGGCCGGCCTGCACCGGCGCGGACTGGTGGCCACGGTGGAGCGCGCCGGGGTGATCGCCGCCGGCGACACGCTGCGGGCCGAGATTCCCGATCAGGTCCTGTATTCCGCGCTGTAAAGCGACTTCAGGGAACCCGGCCAGACCTTTGGGGTCTTTCTCCCGCCTGCTCGATCCATCCTACCGCTGCCTTGACCCCGTCCGGCTCGGCGCGCATGGCGGCGTCAGACAGCGCCTGGCGTTGGGGGTGCTCGTTTTCCCTGGACGATCCGGGACTTGTGTTAGAATTCAATCAGCCTCACCAAAACGATACAATACTAAAAACTTATAGCTCGGATCTGCGGCCTTATACTTAGCCCTTCCGAGATCTCCTCGTTATCGCCGCGATAGCAATTGACAAGGATGCCCAAAGAAAATATGAGGAATGGATTCACGACTCTTTCAAGTGGATGGATCAAGGCGTGGAGAAATAACAGACGATGGATAGGGCAAGACGTTGCCGTTCCATTCTTGGCAACCCGGGTGGGGTTATTACTCGTCGGCTGGTTTTCTCAGTTCTTAGCCGTAAATCCACGATATCCATATATTATTACGCCTAACTCTTCTTTTCGCTTATTAGACATTTGGACCAGGTGGGATTCGGGCTGGTATCTGGGAATTGTCAACCGGGGATATAGCTTAAAAGGCAATATCGAAAATACCCAAAGCAATATAGCTTTTTATCCGCTTTATCCCTTGCTTACCAGGTTGCTTTCAAGCATCCTGCCCGGAAATTTACGGACCCGATCCATGATCTTGCTGATTGGGGTTATTCTGTCCAACTTATTCTTGTTGGGGGCAATGATCGTTTTATATAAATTGATTTCATCCTTCTCCTCTGACGAGGATATTGCCAAACGCGCCGTATTTTACCTGTTGATCTGCCCGACCAGCTTTTATTTTTCGGCCTTTTATACCAAGTCAATCTATTTATTCTTCTCCGTTGCAGCTTTTTACGCGGCTTCAAAGCGATCCTGGATGCTTTGCGGCATCTTGGGTTTTTTGGCTGCCCTCAGCCGCCCTGTAGGAGTTTTGATCTTCATCCCCCTGGTCCTGCTCTATTTGAGCTCGATCGACTACAAATTATTTAAGATAAAGGCCGAATCGGCCTGGTTGCTGCTGGTTCCATCCGGGTTATTGGTCTACTTAATGAGCCTGTACAATATCACCCACGATCTCTTTGCCCCTTTTAAAGCTCAATTTGCCTGGGGAAAAATTTTATCATTTCCCTGGCAAACGATCGCCAATCCAGTTGGGTATGATCCCTATATCGGTATGTTCCAAAAAATTACCGCGATCGGGTGCCTTATCCTGGTGTTGGTCGCTTGGGTCATCTTACCCAAGCGTGCCTATGCCCTGTATGCCTTCCTGTTGATCGCTCCGTCCTTTTTAAGCGGATCCCTGATGAGCTTTGCCCGCTTAGCCATGGTTGCCTTCCCATTCTTTTGGGTTTTTTCGATAATCGGCAAGCATCGCTCCATAGACACGTTTATAAGCACCATTTTTCTGCTGCTCCTGGGTCTATTTATGGCCGGCTGGAGTCAATTCTACCCAATCTTTTGAGGTCAAGGCGTGCGGACAATGGATTGTGTCCACGAATTTCACGGACGAGAACCTTTCCAGACTTTCGAGGTCACCTTGTTTGAGCAGAGCCTCTGTGGAATCCGTGTTGAAAATCCGTTGGCAGCGGTCATCCCAACATCTTTTATTTTTCTCAAGTGTGGCTATAATAAGTATATGCACCGATAGGGTGGATATCGTTTAAAGGTGAATTTCATGACTTACTTGCAATAAATCTAATTATGAACGGGCGGAGGTGCGACGAATTTTCCGTGCAGCAAGGATCCATATACTCAATCGTTTGCTGGATTAAGGAGAATAAGTCTAATGAAAAGGATTGGTGAAATCAAAAAGGGGATAGTGGATAAGCCAATTTATCGAATTGATAGCCTGGATAGGTTTTACGATGTATTGGACAAGAAGGAATTGACTTTTGTCCGGCCAACGAAGTGGTCCGATCCACTCGAAAATATAAGTTTTTAATGCAAAAATACTGAAGAATGGCAAAGAATACGAGCACCCAGGTAAAAGAAGAATCTATGCACAATGCTGGACAGTAGAATCGGACTCTTACGCCCTTTGGCAAATTTATGCAAAAGATCCATCAGGCATCCGGATGGAAACACGTATTAATAATCTTGACATCATTACAACTATGAACTATGGTGAGTTCTATTTCGGCACGGTCAGATATCTATATAAAAACGAACTGGATGCCCTCCCCCAGAATAAAACCCTGTTAAAAGGGATTAAAATCTGACAAAATATCGGAGCAGCATATAAAAACTCTGCTAATAAAAAGAAAGTCCTACAAGTACGAAAAGGAGATTCGGCTTTTCGCTCTTTCCAACGAAACAATAGTAGACAAAACAAACGAAGATTTAGCACGTATAAGAATTGACCCTCTTAAGTTCTTCACTTCGCTAAGGCTTGATCCAAGGCTAACTTACAGTGAGTTTAAAGAGCATAAGGACAGGCTTATTAAACAATATGGGTTTAGAGTAAATCAGATCACATTATCTACTTTAAATCAATCCAACAGGCTATGTTTTAAAATAAGTTAAATCCAAACCGTAGGGTGTTTTTGCGGGACAGAATCGGGTATCTATTGGTCAAAAAGTTCGGTGCACATCAACTCAACATCAAACATGCACCGGAAAATAAGCAAAGTATTGGGCTTTAAGACGGGGAATTACAAATTCTCTAAAAGGCTTTCATTTCCTCGTCCCCAAACCCGACCTATAAGCTAAGGTGAGTATGTCTGATATTGATATCAAGGCGCTTCGGGAATCACTGTCACCACTCCAGAGGAAACTCCTGAGCTCGATATGGGATTACTTTGCAAAGAACCAGAATTGGATTCCTACCGAGACTCCTGCATCACAACTATGGAGGCAAACAATCTGTCCGTCCAGAGCTCGAGAAGCTCGGCGGTTCAATCGTCTTTGATGTGGAGGGACCAAACGACAGCAATTATGGTCTAACTCTCCTTGGCATATTTCTAACGGATCAAGGTTTACAGTTGGAGGGGCTACTAATCTATTACATTCAATTCGCTAAGCAACTGATTTCTTCCGAGCCTCTCCGCACTCATATACACAGCAACGAAGTCGCTGCTGGCCTAAAACTCGATCAGGACCAAACCATCATTCTTGGTCAATTGATCAGCATATCAGGTCTACACTATGGGGGTTCATCCTCACTTGCAGAATGGAACTACGCGCTTCCAAGAGATATAGAGGATATACCGGTAGATCCGCACGAATACGTTGTAGACCTCGCCCTCCAGCACTATGTACCTGGTACACCCTTATCGCCCCATGGGAGCCAACAACCAAGCAAGTCGGAGTTTCACTTTGTCACCGATCCGGCGTTAAGAGAATTGCTCGAAGCCGATTGGCGCGAGGCACAGATCATCTTCAAAGCAAATGCATGGAAGGCAACCGTCGTTCTCTGCGGCGCTATTCTCGAGGGTATGCTCATTCATGTACTCCAAACACGAGAAAGTACTGCAAGAGAAACCCTTAAAAAGCTCAGAGGAAGATCGCGTTGCCGGCCCGTTTATGAATGGGACCTCGCAGATCTTGTAGATGTAGCTAAGGAGCTTTCCATACTAAGCAATAGAACCTTTCATCTGAGTCAGGCTCTCCGTGAGTACAGAAACCTGATCCATCTAGGTCGGCAGCTTACGAACCACATTGAGGTCACGAAAGACGAGGCATCATTTGCTATTACGGCCGTTAAGTTATGCACCAAAGAACTTGAGCAACCGTAGGTTGGATTGATGGAGCAAGATCAAGTATCCGTCAGCCCATATGCCCTTTACCCCACCAACCCACCACCAGCAGTATGTCTAAAATGGGCGAACAAGATGTTGGTTTTTGGGGGAATGAAGAGAAGCCTTCAGAAATTGCAGTTCTCTGCCCCAAAACCCAACTTACAGGCTCGGAAATGCTAAAGGTGAAACGATGAGAATCGCAATCTTAGGTTGGGGATCTCTCCTCTGGGAAGAAAGAGAAGAATTTGACCGGCAACACAGACCCTGGGAATATGATGGGCCAACACTAAAGCTTGAATTTTCACGTATCTCATCCTCGCGTCTGGGGGCATTAACTCTTGTCATCGACTATGAACATGGCTTTTATACTAAGGTTGCCTGGTGCCTAAGCAAACGGAATGATCCAGAGGAAGCAATATGTGACTTACGCTGCCGTGAAGGTACTACGTTAAGCAATATTGGACGAGTATTCCCCAGCAATCCAGAGCGCAATCACTTTCGCGGAGATAAGGCATACACGGCTATACATTCTTGGGTAACGGCAAAACATTTAGATGCCGTTGTTTGGACTGATTTGGTTAGCAATTTTAAAGTAGAACGAGGTAATCCGTTCTCGATACAAGAAGCTCTAACTTATTTGAAATCACTGACGCCACCAAGTAAAGTAAAAGCTATCGAGTATATTTGGCGAGCACCAGATTTTGTTAAAACACCTCTCCGTGAGGCATTACAGCAAGAACCGTGGTTTCAAGATGGGGTGGCTAAACTCCCTGCTGCCTAACAAATAGAACGAACAAGGCGTTGGGTTGATAGAGTCGTAGGATGGGTTGAGGGGGCAAGGCCAGGTCTCCATCCGTTCGGAAATTCAGTGCCTCACCAACCCAACACCGGCATCTCTACAATAAGCCCACAGATTGTGTGGAAAGGGTAGAATTAAAGTCCAGACACGTGCCCTCCAAAGGAAGATTCAAAGATGCAGCTCGAAGAAATAAATGCGTACATCTCGGGCTTATATTCCGCCGCGACAGATCTGACCCGCCAGCAGTACGCCGGCGCCACCGAGCTCAAGAACTTCATCCCCACTGTCGATGACGACGTAGCGCGCTTTTTGAAGTTCCTGCTCCACCTCACCCAGGCCAGGCGTGTCCTCGAAATCGGGACGAGCATCGGCTATTCGACCACTTCGACGGCCAAAGCCATCCAATGACTCCCTCCCTCCCGTTCACTCCCGTGGCGCTGGCGCAAAAGCTCCCGCGGCGCGACTGCTCGCGCAGGCTTTTCAAGACGACCCCCTGATGAAATTTGCCCTCCCGGAAGAGGCGCGCCGCCCGGCGGGCGTGCTGCGCCTTTTCGAAACGGTGGTGCACTATTGCATCCTCTACGGCGAAATCTACGCGACCGCCGACCTGCAAGGCGTGGCCGGCTGGCTTCCGCCGGGGCAGACTACCCTGACGGCCGGGCGCATCTTGCGCAGCGGAATGGCAACCGTCCAGTTCAAGCTGGGCGCAGTCGCCACCCGGCGCCTGATGGCGAACACGGCCTACACCAACCGGCTCCACAAACAGGTCCTGCCGGGGCCGCATTGGTACCTGTGGGCCATCGGCGTCGCGCCGGCCTGCCAGGGGCGCGGCCTGGGTGGAAAGCTGCTGGCGCCCATCCTGGAAAAAGCCAGCTCCACTGGAATGCCCTGTTATCTGGAGACGCACAACCCCAAGAATCTGGCGTTTTACGCGAAATTCGGATTCGAAGTCGTCCGGGAAGGGCAGCTCCCCAAACGAGAGCTGGCCGTGTGGGCGCTGGTCAGGCAGCCCTAAATGACACAATTCGACCTTGAACGCCACGCGCCGTTCAACGCTAACCCTTGCGCGAATTTAAATGTATAATCATAGCGTGGCTTCCAGGCCTAACGAGAATCAAGGATTTGCACAGTACGTTATCACTGGTAGAAACTCCATTATGAATGAACCGACCAAGACCACTTGCCCAACCTGCGGCGCAACCATCAACGTCCCGGTTGACCGGCCCCACGCCACCTGTCCCCAGTGCGGCGACGAATACGAGCAGCCGGCAGCCCCAGGCAGGGATCCGGCAGACGGCCCCCAATGGCCGCTGGAGATTCCCAGCCACCAGCACGTATGCCTCCAACAACCGTTTCCACATCCTCGGCGAGGTGCGCAATCCTTACGACCTGCCCATGGAGCTGGTGCGCGTGCTGGCCACCTGTTACGACCCCGGCGGCCACGTCATCGCGGTCACCTATTCCTTCAGCAGCCTGGCGGTGATCCCGCCGGGGGAGAAATCCCCCTTCAGGATCACCTGGGACAGCCTGGCCGGCTTCAGCCGTTACGCGTTGCAGGCCGAAGGCCGCCCGGGAGATCGGGACGGCCTCGCGCTGAAGGTGCCTCACCACGCTACACATGCCGAGGGAAGCTGGCTGCAAGTCTTTGGCGAAGTGCAGAACGACAGCCCGCGGCCCGTCGAAAATGTGCGCGTGGTGGTTACCCTGTACGACAGCCAGGGCGGCGTTGCCGGGGTATGCTTCACCCGCGCCCAGGCTGACAAAATCCCGCCGGGCGAAAAAGCCCCCTTCCAGTGCTCCACCGACCATTTTCCCGACTTCGACCATTACACCATCCAGGTGCAAGGCGATTAATCCACATAGGAGAGGCACATTTGCATGACTGAAAACCTGAGCTCTAGCGCCCTGAAAGTCCAGGAAACATTGAACCGGCTGGGATTCGCCTGCCAGGTCGTCGAGCTGCCCCAAACCACGCGCAGCGCCCGGGAAGCCGCCGCCGCCATCGGCTGCACCGTCGAGCAGATCGCCAAATCGCTGATCTTCAAGGGCCGCCAGAGCGGCAGCCCCGTGCTGGCGATTGCCAGCGGCGGCAACCGCGTGAACGAAAAGCGCCTGGGAGAATTGTTCGGCGAGAAGATCGAGAGAGCCGACGCCGATTTCGTGCAAAAGGTGACCGGCTTCGCCATCGGCGGGGTGCCGCCGGTGGGGCACCAGCAAGCCTTGCCCACCTTCCTCGACGAGGACCTGCTGCAATACGCCGACATCTGGGCCGCGGCCGGCAACCCCTTCGCCGTGTTCAAGCTCACGCCGGCCGAGCTGGTCGAGATGACCGGCGGGCGCGTCGCAGACATCAAGGAGGCCATCCGCTCCGGGGGATGAAGGATTCCGCGAGCCGCATTCGATCCCTCCCCCGGCCAAACCAGCATGTCGAACGTTGATCTCGTCCATCGCGAATTCGAACAGGATGGCTGCCGCCTGCATTATTGGCTCGGCGGCCGGCCGGATGGCCCGCTCGTAGTCTATACGCATGGCGCCTCCAACGACCACACCACCTTCGAAAAACAGCTCCCGGCGCTGGCCGGAGAATACCGCATCCTGCTGTGGGACGTGCGCGGCCACGGCCTGTCGCGTCCCAGCCTGAAACCCTTCACGCTCCAACGCGCGGTCGACGACCTGATCGCCCTGCTGGATTGGATCGGTTATCCGCGCGCCACGTTCATCGGGCATTCCATGGGCGGCATGATCATCCAGGACCTGGCGTTCTATCACCCCCAAAGAGTCAAGTCGCTGGTCGCCATCGGCAGCCCCTGCACCACCCTCGATCTCTCCCTGGGCGACCGCCTGGGGCTGACCCTCATCTGGCCCACTCTGCACCTCTATCCTTACGACCGGCTAAAGCGGCAGAGCGCCCGGGCCAGCGCGGTGCGTCCCGAAGTGCAGGCCTGGCTGCTAAACCTGTACAACCAGGTCTCCAAAGAGGAATTCATCGAGACGCTCCAGGCCACCGCCCGCTGTATCCACCCGGAGCCGGCCTACTGCATCCCCCATCCCTTGCTGATCACCCACGGTGACGAGGACCTCACCGCCAGCGTGCGCCGCATGGCGCCCATTTGGGCCGCGCGGGAGCCCAACTGCCGCTACGAGGTCATCCCCGCCGCCGGCCACGCCGCCAACATGGACAACCCGGCCTTCTTCAACCGCCTGCTGGTGGATTTTCTACGGAAGAATTAACCCTTGCGAAGGTGCGGCGCACCTTCGCAAGGGTTAAAGGACAGGAAGTGAAATGATGGAGCTGAGAAGGGGCATCGATTATATCGGTGTGGGCGTGGGCGCCATCCTGGTGGACGACCTGGGACGCGTCTTCCTGGCGCGGCGCGGGCCGCTGGCCAGGAACGAGCGCGGACTGTGGGAATTCCCCGGCGGATCGGTGGAATTCGGCGAGCGGCTGGCCGAGGCGCTGGAGCGCGAGATGCGCGAAGAATACGGCATCCAGATCAGCGTGGGCGCCCTGTTGGACGTGGCCGACCACATCCTGCCGGAGGAGGGCCAGCATTGGGTCTCCCCCACTTACCTCTGCCGCATCGTCTCCGGGGAGCCGGCCATCCAGGAGCCGGGCAAATGCAGCCAGATCGGCTGGTTCCGCGTGGAAGACGTCCCCGCCGACCTGACCCAGATCACCCGCGTGAACCTGGAGCACTACCGCCAGCGCCTCAAGGGTTCCGCGGAATAGAGCCGGAGGACAACTCATGCTCGAAATTCGCGGCGCCCATCCCGAAGAGCTGAACGAAGCGGCCCAGGTCATCGCCCTGGCCTTTCACCTCAATCACGGCGACACCCAGGAAATGGCGGCCACCTTCCTGCACAGCCTGACCGCCGACACCGTCTACAACCCGGAAAACACGCGCATTGCCCTGGTAGACGGCCAGGTAGTCAGCGTGATGCAAGTGGCCGACCGCCAGATGCTGATCAGCGGCGTGCCGGTGCGCATGGGGGTGCTGCTGTGGGTGGGCACTCACCCGGAGTACTGCGGGCGAGGCGCCGGCTCGCTGCTCTTATGGGACACCCGCGCCTACCTGCGCGCACAGGGCTACCCGCTCTCCCTGATCTTCGGCGCAGAAGCCGAGCCTTTTTACGAGCGCGCCGGCTGGCGCAGCTTCGCGCACCTCTACAAGAATCGCCTGACCTTGCCCAACGCCTTCGACCTGCCGGATTTCGGCGGGGAGCTGCGCGCCGCCGATCTCGAGCGAGACCTGCCGGCCATCTACGCCGTGCGGGCGGAATACAACCGCAACGCCACCGGCCCGGCCTGCTTCGCTCAAGACCTGTGGCGAGAATACGCCGGCCTGGCGCTTTTCAACTATCCGCTGTTCTACGTCGCCGAGCGCGCCGGCCGGGTGGTCGCCTACCTGCGCAACGGCTACAGCCGCGCCATCGTCGAGGCAGGCATGCTGCCGGACGCCAAGGAGGCCCTGCACGCCCTGGTGCTGTTTGCCTGCCGGGAAACCCGGCGCAGCGGCCAGGTAAAGATGGAAGCCCTGGAGCTGCCCGCCTTGCACCACCGGCTGCTGCACAGCGGCCTGACCCTGCAGCGCGAGCCGGTGAAAGGGCAGCTTTACCGGGTCATGCGCCTGGACTTGCTGCTGGCCGGCCTGCTCCCCCAGATGCAGGCGCGCTGGCAGGCGGCCGGCCTGGCCTGGAATGGGTGCCTGCGCGTGGAGAGCGAAGCCGGCAGCGCCGCCTTGCAAATCGACCCGGGGGGCTTGCGCCTGGCGGACGAGGCGGAGGCCGCCGCGCCCCTCCTCAGCCTGCACCTGACGCACGCCCAGGCCGTCGATCTGCTGTTCGGCCAGGCGCACCTGCCCGACCTGTGGGTCGAGAGCCGTCTCCCCCAGGCGGAGATCCTGGCCGGGCTGGAAGCGCTCTTTCCCCCACGTGAATTTCGCTGGTATCCCAAAGACACCTTTTAATCGAGAGTCCATGTAAAATAGAAGCGCTCCTTATGCACACTCCTTCAACCCATACCGAACCATTCAACGCCGCAGAGGTCATTTGATGCAGAAGCCTGCCCCCTCTCCATCCGACACGCCCCCAGCTCAGGAAGAGAAACCTACCCCCGGCGCCGGCGCAGAATTCATGCTGAAGACGCAATCCGCTTTCCAGGGCCCTTCCGAACAGTCCCGCGGCCTGCCGCAGCCACCTCTGGAGCTGCCCCTGCCGGAAAACGCCGCCCGGTTCCCGCTGCCCGCCCCGCAGGAGATCGACCTGGGTCACATCGACCTGCGCCAGGCCATCGAGCGGCGCCACACCATCCGCAAGTACAGCCGCGAGCCGCTCACCCTGGAGGAGCTTTCCTACCTGCTGTGGTGTACCCAGGGAGTCAAGGAAGTCACCCGGCGGCCCGCCACCCTGCGCAGCGTGCCCTCCGCCGGGGCGCGCCACGCCTTCGAGACCTACCTGCTGGCCAACAACGTCGTGGGGCTGGCGCCGGGGCTGTACCGCTTCGCCGCCCTGGAGCACCAATTGCTCCCCCTGGAGGCTTCGCCCGACCTGGGCGAGCGCATCACGCTGGCCTGCTTCAACCAGCAACAGATCCGCAACAGCGCGGTGACTTTCATCTGGGTGGCCGTGACCGCGCGCATGCGCTGGCGGTACGGCCAGCGCGGCTACCGCTACCTGCACCTGGACGCCGGGCACGTCTGCCAGAACCTGTACCTGGCCGCTGAGGCCATCCACGCGGGTGTGTGCGCCATCGCGGCTTACGACGACGAGCGCCTCAACCGGACCCTCGGCCTGGACGGCGAGGAGCTTTTCGTGATCTACCTGGCTTCGCTCGGCAAGCGCGCCTGAAAATTAAAAGAGGAAAGCGATCGGACGACCGGTCAGAATTCAGGAGGGGAGATGACCGCAGGAGAAGATCGACCCGCACGCAAGCTCATCCTCGTCAGGCACTCGCTGCCTGAGGTGGTCGCCAGCCTGCCTGCCGCTCAATGGCAGCTCTCTGAGGAAGGCGAGCGGCGCTGCCGGGTGCTGGCCCACCTGCTGGAGCGCTACGACCCGGCCGCCATTCTCTCCAGCGAGGAGAGCCGGGCGCGCCAGACGGCCGAGCTGGTGTCCGGGCACCTGGGAAAGACCTGCGAGACCGTCTCCGGACTGCACGAGCACGATCGCAGCAACGTGCCTTACATGAGCCGGGCGGCCTTCGAGAGCGCCATCCAGCGCTCCTTCGAGCGCCCCGACGCGCTGCTGCTGGGCACCGAGACCGCCCAGCAAGCGCGCCTGCGCTTCGAGGGGGCCATCAACCACATCGTCGAGCGCTTCCCGGGAGGCAATCTGGTGGTGGTCACGCACGGCACGGTGATCGCCCTGTTCGTGGCCGGCTGCGGCGGCGGAGCGCCCTACGCCCTGTGGCGGCGCCTGGGGATGCCGTCTTTCGTCATCCTCTCCCTGCCCGACCTGGAATTCTCCCGCCTGGTAGACCAGATTGAATGATGATTTTTGATTTTTGATTTTTGATTTTAGATTGCAGATTGGATGCCCACGGAGAAAGAGCGCTCACGAGGATTTTTCTGCCACTTTCTTCTTTTCCGCGTTTGCAGTGCCCGTCCGCGTCCCATTCCTAAAACTGTCAGGGGGCTGGAAGAATTTTTGCGTACTTGGCGCTCTTTGCGGTTCAGATGTTTCTCAGTGCAGCCTCATCCCCAAGCGAAAATCAGCAATCCAAAATCAAAAATTCCCATAAAGCTCGGGATTCTTGAAGGGCACCAGCGCCAGCACCATGGCGTGCTCGTACAGCGCCACGCGGTCGATCACGTCGCCGGTCAGCAGGCCGATGGCGCCGTTGCCTTGCTTGGAATTGCTGCGCTTGAAGACGATATCGTCCGCCTCACCCAGCTCTACCCCCTGGCGCACCAGCTCCGTGACGCGCGGAGGCAGCCAGAAGCTCCCCGAGCGGCTGCGGCCCTCGATCTCGCGCGAGCGCACCACGATCCAGGCGAAAGCCGCCAGGCCGTCTTCCACTTCTTCCGCCCCGCCCTCGATGCCCACCCAGTAATCCCCCTGGGGGAAGGCCTGCATGGCCTGCCCCACCCGGTTGAGCGCGCCTTGCAGCGTCTCCGCGCTGGACATGGGCTGGTCGCTCACGCCGGAAGGCACGGATACGCCCTGCGCCTCGAACTCCTCGCCGGGAAACATGCGCCGGAAGCCGTTGAGCGCCGCCTGCACCTTGACCGGGTTGTTGGAGGCCAGCAAAATCTGTTTCGCCATGCTCACTGCCCCGCCTCGACGGCCTGGCGCGCCATACGATCCACCAGGCCCGGCGCCACCAGCTTGATCCACTGCCCGATCCGCCCGCGGGAGGTAGTGTAAACCTCGCGCTTCCTCCCGGCGGCAGCCCGCAGGATGATGCGCGCGCAGTCCGCGGCGGACTGGGCGTTCCTGAGCTGCAACGGCATCTTGCCCAGCGGGCGGCCGTCCGGGCCCAGGTTGCGAGCCTGGATGCCCGTATCCACGAAATCCGGGTAGGCCAGGGTCACGCTGACGCCATAAGGGGCCAGCTCGATGCGCAGCGAGTCGAAGAAGCCGTTCATGGCGTGCTTGCTGGCAGCGTAGCCGCTGCGCAGGGGCACGCCCGTCTTGCCCGCCAGGCTGGAGACGCCCACGATCCTGCCGCGCAATTCTTTCAACGCGGGCAGGGCGTAATAAGCGCAGTACAGGCTGCCCAGGTAGTTGACCCGCATGACCTGCTCCGGCACGGACAGGTCGCGCAGCTCCTCGAATGTGGACCACATGCCCACGCCGGCGTTGTTGATCAGGGTGTCCATCCGCCGGTATTCCGCCAGCGTCGCGGCGACGAGCGCCTGGCACTGCGCCGGCTGGCTCACGTCGGTGGGCACCGCCAGGGCCTTCCCGCCGCGCTGCCGGCAGGCCGCCGCCACCTCTTCCAGGGAAGCCGCGTTGCGCGCCGCCAGGCACAGCCGCGCGCCCTGCTCCGCGAGCCGCAAGGCCATCTCGCGCCCAATGCCCAGCGAAGCGCCGGTGATGAGCGCCACGTTCTCTTTAACCGATTCAGCCATAGGTTCCTATCATATGAGCTCTCTTAAATGGGCACTTCGAACACGCGCGTGGTGAGCAAGTTGTCCCGCACGCTGACCAGGCGATAATGGGGAGGCTGGAGGGCGATCAACGGCTCGTCCTGAAAGGCGAAGGGATAGGCCGTGGAGCGCACGCCATACACGGGGATGCCCGCTCTTTGCTTCTCGTAAGTGATGTGAGTGTGCCCGCACAGGATGCCCAGCACGTTCCGCCCGCTGACGATCTTCCAGAATGCGTCGATGTCCTCGGCGATGAAATCGTCCAGCCAGCGGCTGCCGATGGGGAGCACGTGGTGATGGCTGAGGAGGACGCTGGGCAATCCACTCTCCAACGCGCCGGACAGGAACGCCAGCATCTCCGGAAAAGCCACGGCTTTGGCGTCGCTGCCCCAATCGATGCACACGAACTGCACGCCTTTGTGCTCGAAGCGCGCGTTCACCAGGAAGTCATCCTCCGCCGCGCGAAAGAGGGCGCGGCGGAAGAGCGTGCGCTCGTCGTGGTTGCCGGGCAGGAAGTACATCGGCGTATCGTGCAGCCCTTCGATGGAAACGCGCTGCGGCCCGGGCGGAGGCGCGTCCACGCGCATGGCGAGCATCTCGCGCAGGCTGGCGTAAGCCGCCGCCGAAGGCGGATCGACCAGGTCGCCGGTGGACACGATGAAGTCGATACGCCTGCCGACGGTCTCGGCGATGTGGCGCATCACCCGACGGAAGGCGTAGGCCGGAGAGAAGCCCCGCCTCAGCTCCTCCTCCGTATCCAACAGATGGTGGTCGCTGATCTGGACGAAGGAGAAGTCCATCTCTATTTGACCGTGAGCGAGATCACGAACGAGAGGATGATGATCACCACGAAAATGGTGAAGAAGATCTGCGCTATGCGTTTGGTGCGCTGGTCTTGCGTGGGCGCAGACTTTTTGGCGGCCACCTTGGGCGGGGACTTGCTTCCGGTTTTGTTACCCATGCGTAAACTCCTTAAGACAGTAGACAGTGTTCAGTGGACAGCAGGCGCCGGGAGCGTCACTCCAGATGCGATTTCAAGGATTGGGCCAGCTCCAGGGTGATGCCGGGCACCTGGGTCAGCTCTTCCACGGCCGCTTGCTGGATGCGGTCGATCGAGCCGAAGCGCATGAGGAGCGCTTTGCGGCGCATCGGGCCGATGCCGGGGACGGCATCCAGGCGCGAGGCCAGGCCCAGCTTGGTGCGGCGCTTGCGGTGCGCGGTGATGGCGAAGCGGTGCGCCTCGTCGCGGATGCGCTGCACCAGGTACAGCGCCTGCGAATGGCGCGGCAGCAAGATCGAATCGGGCCGCTGCGGCAGGAAGAGCTCTTCTTGCTGCTTGGCCAGCCCGGCCACCGGCACCTTGTCCAGCAGCTCGAAGCGCTCCAGCACCGTCACCGCGCGGCTGAGCTGCCCCTTGCCGCCGTCCACGATCAGCAGGTCCGGCAGGACGGCAAAGGAAGGATCGGGCTTTTCACCGGGGGCGTTTTTGGCCTCCTGGCTGGACTGCCAGCGCCGGAAGCGGCGCGTCAGCACCTCTTCCATGCTGGCGAAATCGTCCGGCCCGCTCGACGGTCTTGATGTTGAAGCGGCGGTAGCGCTGCTTGCTCGGCACGCCCTGCTCGAACACCACCATGCTGCCCACCGCCGCCATGCCCTGGGTATTGGAGATGTCGTAGCATTCGATGCGGTTGGGCGGCTTCGGCAGGGTCAGAGCGCCCTGCAATTCGGCCAGGGCCTCGCTCTGCCGGTTGGTGTCCGCCTGCCATTGGGCGCGCAGGGCGTTGAGCGTCTCGGTGGCGTTCTCGGTCGCCATGGCTACCAGGTCGTGCGAAGTGCCCCGGCGGGGCACGCTGATCTCCACTTTCTTGCCACTGCGCCGCGTACGCAGCCACTGCTTGATGATATGGGCTTCCTCGATCTCGTTCGGCAGCAGCAGTTGAGCGGGCACCGAGGCCGCCTCCGCGTAGAACTGCTTGAGGAACTGGGAGATCACCTCGGCGTCGGCGGTATCCTCCGTGCCTTCCAGGATGAAATACTCCCGCCCGATCAGCTTGCCGCTGCGGATGAAGAAGATCTGCACGCAGGCTTCGCCGTCTGAGCGCGCCATGGCGATCACGTCCGAGTCCTTCTCTTCCGTAGAGATCACCTTCTGCTTCTCGACGATCTTTTCGATGGCCTGGATCTGGTCGCGCAGGGCGGCGGCGCGCTCGAAGCGCAGCTCTTCCGAGGCTTGTCTCCATCTCGGCCTGCAAGCGCGTCACGATGCGCCTCGGTGCGCCCTTCCAGGAACTGGCACAGATCGTCGATCATCTGCCGGTAAGCTGGCCTGGTCGATGGCGCCGATGCACGGCCCGCTGCACAGCTTGATGTCGTAATACAGGCAGGGGCGCTCGTCCTGGCCGGTGATCACCCGGTCGCAGGTCAGATAGGGGAAAATGCGGCGCAGCACGTCCAGGGTCTGGTGCACGGCCCACACGCTGGTATAGGGGCCAAAATAACGCGAGCCGTCGTCTGCCATCTGGCGGGTGACCGTCACCTTGGGGAAGGGGTCCGCCCAATGCACCTTGATGTAGGGGTAGCGCTTGTCGTCCTTCAGGCGCACGTTGTAACGCGGGCGGTGCTTCTTGATCAGGTTCATCTCGAGGATCAAGGCCTCGAGCTCCGACCCGACCACGATCCATTCGATATCCGCGATATGGCGCACGAGCTGGCGCGTCTTCATCTCCATCTCGGCGCTGCTGTGGAAATAGGAACGCACCCGGTTGCGCAGGTTGATGGCCTTGCCCACGTAGATGATCTCCCCGGCGGCGTTACGCATCAGGTAACAGCCGGGCTTATTGGGCAAGGTATCCAGAATCCCTTGCAGGTGCGCAGAAATTTCGGCCATAGGTTAAATTCTACCACTTCCCACAACGAAGAAGATTATGAGCATTTTCCTCCAATATCAGATTTCCGCGATACAATATCCCTCATCATGGCAGTCGATCATCCCAGATTGGCCCGAGAAGGCCGCACCGTGCAGGCCATGCTTCAAATTTATTGCCAGGCCAGGCACGGCAGCCGAGGGGCCCTCTGCCCGGATTGCAGCGAGCTGGCCAGCTATGCCCGCGCGCGACTGGAGCGCTGCCCCTTCCAGGAAGAGAAACCGACCTGCGCCAACTGCCCGGTGCATTGTTACCAACCCGCTCTGCGCGAGCGGATGCGCCAGGTCATGCGCTTCGCCGGGCCGCGTATGCTCTACCGGCATCCTATTCTGGCCGTGCGGCACCTGGCCGATGGACGAAGAAAAGCGCCCGCCCTTCGGCGGCGCGAAAAATCAGAAAATTAGCTTGCATTTGGGAGGAAATATGACTTTTCCGGCTCCGTTCTACCGCTGGCGCCCGCATCCCTGGCACGGGCTGGAGGTTGGCCCCAACCCACCGGGATTGGTGACCGCCTTTATCGAGATTACCCCCTTCGACCTGATCAAGTACGAGGTAGACAAGGTCACCGGTTACCTGCGCGTGGATCGCCCCCAGCTCACCTCGTCTCAGCCCCCCACGCTGTACGGCTTCATTCCGCGCACCTATTGCGGCACCCGGGTGGGGGCGCTCTCCCCCAAGGCCGGCAAGGGCGACGGCGACCCGCTCGACATCTGCGTGATCAGCGAGCGCGCCATCACCCATTCGGAAGTAATTCTGACCGCTCGCGTGGTGGGCGGCATCCAGGGCGTAGACGGGGGCCTGGCCGACGATAAGATCATCGCCGTGCTGGCCAACGACTCCTTCTGGGAAGACGCCAAAGACATTGACGACCTGCCCAAGGCGCTGGTCGAGCGCTTGCAGCACTACTTCACCACCTATAAACTGGTGCCGGGGCGCGACTCTCAAATGACCATCGAGAAGGTCTACGGCTGCGAAGAGGCCGAAAAGGTCATCCGGGCCGCCATGGAGGACTACGAGCAAGAGTACGGGCATTAGGCCCGGACCGCCCGCCGCCCCATGCAATCCACTTCTCTCAAAGCAGGCGACCTGACGCGCCTGAAAGCCGACCTTACCTTGTTGCTGGCGGCCCTCATCTGGGGCAGCGCCTTCGCCGCCCAACGCGTGGCCGCCTCCGAGCTGGGGGCCTTGCTGTTCAACGGCCTGCGCCTCTTGCTGGGAGCGCTGGTGCTTTTGCCCATGGCGCGCTCGCGCTGGAAGCTGGAGCGGCGTCCCCTGCTATGGTGTAGCGCGGCGGGGGTCATCCTGGCCGTGGCCAGCGCCTTGCAGCAAGCCGGCCTGCGCTACACCACCGCCGGCAACGCCGGCTTCATCACCGGCCTGTACGTGGTGCTCATCCCGCTCTTGTTATTGGTCTTCTGGAAACGAAAGATCACGCCGCTGGCCTGGGCCGCCGCCCTGCTGGCCACGGCGGGTATCGCCCTTTTGAGCGGCTCTGGGGAGCTGCGCCTGGCTCCCGGCGACGGGCTGGAGCTGGCCGGCGCTCTGATGTGGGCGCTGCACGTGATCGTCATCGGCCAGGCGGTGGCCGAGGTGGACGTATTCCAGTTCGCCTTCGGGCAGTTCCTGGTGGCCGGTCTGCTCAGCTTGCTGGCCAGCCTGCTGTTCGAGTCCCCCTCATTGTCCGGGATCGGGCACGCCTGGTTGCCCATCCTCTACACAGGCATCTTCTCGGTGGGCGCCGGCTACACCTTGCAGGCCAGCGGGCAGCGCTACGCGCCGCCCACCGACGCGGCCATTCTGATGAGCACGGAGTTGATTTTCGCCGCGCTGTTCGGCTTCCTCCTGCTGGGAGAGCAACTGGCGGCCGTGCAGGTGCTGGGCTGCGTTTTGATCCTGGCCGCCATCCTCCTGCCACAGATCAGGAGGCCCGCGGTAGGGGAGGCCGGGCATGGCTGAGCCGGAGAGGCGGCTGCACCAGGAGATCTACGCCATGGTGCGCCAGAATTCCACCTGGCAAAGTGGCCACCTACGGCCAGATCGCCCGGCTGGTGGGCGGCTGCACGGCGCGCATGGTGGGCTACGCGCTGGCCGCCCTGTCCGAGGGCAACGACGTGCCCTGGCAGCGCGTGATCAACGCCCAGGGCAAGATCAGCCCGCACGGCTTCGGCTACGGCAGCGCCATGCAGCGCCTGTTGCTCGAAGAGGAGGGCGTGCGCTTCGACGCCTCCAACCGGGTGGACTTCGCCGAATTCGGCTGGCTGGGTGAATAAGGGAATATCAAGACTCGATCTTACACACGTAGGGCGGGATTCACATCCCGCCGCCCATACCCCGGCGGCTTTGGAAAGCCGCCCTACTCTTCTCAATTCTCTACTTTCGTTTTTCTGACTAAAAGATGCTGCGCACGAGCAACAGGGAGCCTACGATGAAGAGCGGCACGCCCACGATGGCGCCGATGATCGTCAGGCTGACCAGCACGCCCGCCACCATCAGCACCATCCCCAGGATCGCACCTACCAGGCGCCCGGTCAGCTCGATGACCAGCACGATCAAGCGCCAAATGGCCCAAAACGGCCACAACAACAGGGGAACATGTCTGTGATCTGTCATTTTTCTATCCTCCAATCTATATACGCGAATGGGCGCGAAAAGTTTCCCCGCTGGACAGGTTGGCGCCGAATTCGGATATTTCCACTTGACAAACTCTTTTATTTATCTATAATCTGCTGTGATATCCAAGCAGAACTTGGGGAACAGATCGCAAGGGGGCCAGCGCCTTACCGCTCGATCAAATCCAAGTTAATAACCATGGAACCCGCACCACAATCTCCTTACCGCCGTATACGAAAATTCTGCCAGGCGGAGTGTCCCTACTACACAGCCAAAAGAGCCTTATGCTGCGCGGATAAGAATGTGCAGAGGCGTGTCTCCCGGTGAGAAGACCGGCCTGGGGATGCGTTTGTCAGACAGTGAACCTGACGGTTGTTTCTTTTCTGCGTTAATTAAGGAGGTATGAAAATGCGTTCGAGATCCAATCGTTTGGTGCTCGTATTCATGGCAGTCCTTACTGTGCTGTTTTCTGTCAATGCTGCCGCTCTGCCCTCCAATGTCCAGGCTGGCTCAGGGCCTGTTGAACGTTTAATGGTGGTCGCAAAAAGCGATGCTGATTTCAACGCTCTGCGCAGCGACGTAGAGCGCATGGGCGGAAAAGTGGTCGGGGAGCTGCCCCAGGTGCAGACCCTGGTCGTGGTCGCCCCTGGCTCGTTCAAAGGCCAGATTGCGTCCAGCAGCCACGCCAAGGCCGCCGTCAAAGACGGCATCGTGCGCATCGTTCCACCCAGCATGGCGCCAGACCTGCTGAACGCCAATAGCCAGCCCCAGCTCAACCACATTCCCATGGACGGCCCTGCCAAGGACAAGATCGTCAAACCAGATCCGGCCTTCTCCCTGCCCGGCCTCTTCTGGGACTTCAACCGCATCCAGGCCCCCAAGGCATGGGGGATCACCACCGGCCGCCCAGACGTCCTGGTAGGCGTGGCCGATACCGGTCTGGATTTCACCCACGCGGAGCTGCAGAGTAAAGTCGTGGACGTGGTCGATCTCACCACCACCGAAGACCCGCCCCTGTGCACGACCTACTTCGGCGTGTCGGATGCCGACTTTGCCGCTCAGTACGGCGGGCCGGCCACTACCGACTGGAACGGCCACGGCTCCTGGATCGGCGGGGATATCGCCGCCGCTCTGGACGGGCAAGGCATGAACGGCATCGCCCCCAGCGTCGGCCTGGTGGCCCTGAAGATCTCGCAGTGGTGCGGCTACGCTTACGATTCGACCATCATCAATGCCTTCCTGTACGCAGCCGACCATGGCATCAAGGTGGTCAGCATCTCGTTCGGCGGCTATCTCGATCCGAGTGACCCCGACCAGCGCGCCACTTACCAACAATACCTGGCCGCCGTGGTTTACGCCCGCCTCAAAGGCACCATCATCGCGGCAGCCGCCGGCAATGAGCACGTACGGGTTGGCCCCGGCGGCCTGGTGCTCAGCCACGGCAGCCTGACCACCCCCGGCGACGCGGTCTCCGACCTGTTCGGGATGCTCGAAGTACCGGGCGGCATTCCCGGCGTAGTGGACGTGGCTGCTACGGGCAACGTAGTCGAAGCGCCCTCGGCGAGCTGCCCGAGCGGCACGGCGGATAATTCCAACGCTACCTGTAAGCCGAGCTCAGACGCGCACCCATCCTTCGGGGTCGGCGCGACCAACCAGCTCGCCTATTACAGCAACTACGGCCCGCGCATCGACGTGGCCGCTCCCGGCGGCGCGCGCAAGTTCAACCTGCCCGTCTGGGATCGCGGCGGCACACCCGGCTTCCCGGTCACCACCACGGATGGCACCGCCGCCTGGGAGACCTTCAGCATCACTTCGAACTGGGCTCTGGAAATCCCCTGCTACGTTTTCAACAACACCCCCTACTTCCCGGCAGACCAATGTTATTCCACCATCCAGGGCACTTCGATGGCCACGCCGCACGTATCGGCTGCCCTGGCGCTGATCGCCAGCCGCTACCCAGTCGCCCAGCGCTCTCCTGGGCTGCTGGTCACTTTACTGAAGCAAGGCGCCCAAAAGCTGAACGGGAACACCACCCCGGGGCTCAGCGCCACCGATACCTCGGCCAGCGACCTGACCGGCGCGACCTGCCCGAGTGGTTACTGCCACCTGGGCGGGAAAGCCATCCCCAGCAGTGAAGCCTACGGCGCCGGGCTGATCGATGTGTTCAAGCCGCTGAATTTGCGCGGCAAATGAAATAGCGTCTTCGGGTAGACAGGGTTTCTGCCTGGCTTTCCTAACCTCTGCAAGGTTGGCCCGCGCCGTAGGGTGCGGGCTTTCTTTTTGCTTCTCCACCAGGATTGATAAATCAGGAATAAGAAGATAAAATTTATGACTATGGAAGCCTCCGTCTCCCTTTACAAAGACATCTTCAATCTCATCCGCCCCTTCTTGGGGCTGCTTACGCCGGACGGCACGCTCGTAGAGATCAACCAGGCCGCCCTCGATTTCAGCGGGTTGACGCAAGACGAGGTGCTGGGGAAGCCTCTGTGGGAGGGCGGCTGGTGGAGGGCCTCTGCCCAAAGAAACCACAATTTGCAAGAAACTATCCGGCGGGCGGCCCAGGGAGTGGCAGTACACGACGAAGTGAGGATCTCGAGCTGGTCGGGCAAGGAGCTGGCCCTCGACTTCTGGTTCAGACCCCTGCGCGACGAGCGTGGCGAAGTGCAGTACATCCTCGTGGATGGGCGCGACCACACCGAATACCGGCGTACCATCGAGGCGCTGCAAACCGAGGATCGTCTTTTGCACCTGGCGGTGACCGGCGCTCCGATCGCCCTATCCATGATCGACCGCAGCGGCGCGATCAGCCTCTCGATCGGCAAGGGCGCCGAGCGCCTAACCCGTCCACGCTCCACGATTATCGGCAGGTCAATTTACGAAGTCTACGCCGGCGCGCCCCAGGTCCTGCGCAATTTCGAGCGCGCCTTGCAGGGAGAAGCCTTCGAGGACCACGTGCGACTCGACGGCGTGATGTTCGACTCGCATTATTTTCCCGTGCGAGATGAGCAAGGGCAAGTCCAGAGGGTGATCGTCGTCTCCACGGACGTAACCGACCAGAAAAAGGCCGAAGAGGCCCTGGTGGAAAGCGAAGCCCGTTTCAGCACCATCTTCCAGGAAGCCGGCATCGGCATCGTCATCGAAGACGCGCAAGGGCGCATCCTCGACAGCAACCCCAAATTCCTTTCCATGCTCGACTATACCCTCGAGGAGCTGCGCCAACGCTGGTTCTCCGAGGTGACCCATCCACAGGATGTGGAGCTCAGCCAGAAGTTTTTCGACGAGCTGGTGAGCGGCAAGCGCGAGAGCTACCAGATCGTCAAGCGCTACCTGCGCAAAGACGGCGAGGTCGTTTGGGGGCGCATGATTACCGCCATGGTGCGCACCCCGGATGGAAAACCCCGGTTTATGATCGGCACGGTGGAAGATATCACCGCCCAGAAGCAGATCGAAGCCGACCTGATCGAGGTGCAACGCCGCCTGCTGCAAGAGCGCGAGATGGAACGCCTGCACCTGGCCCAGGAGCTGCACGACGGCCCCTTGCAAGATATCATCGGGGTCTCCTACCAGTTGGAAGCGCTGGAAGATGCGCTCGAAGAGGAGTCCGACCTGGCTCAGTTGCGCGTTACCAAATCCGCTTTAGAGGAGCTCACCCGCACCGTGCGCGCCATTTGCGGCGAGCTGAGGCCGCCTGCGCTGGCGCCCTTCGGCCTGGAGAAAGCCATCCGCTCCCACGTGCAGAGCTTTCAAGAGACCCACCCGGAATACCGCGTGGTGCTCAATCTGGCCCACGACAGGCACATCCTCCCCGAAGAGACCCGTCTGGCCCTGTTCCGCATCTACCAGGAATCGATGAACAACATTCTGCGCCATGCGCAGGCCAGCACCATTTGGGTGCGCTTTTTGATGGACGAGGAACAGGCCGTCCTGGAAATCCAGGATGATGGGAAAGGGTTTCTGATGCCCGAACGTGGGTTAGACCTGGCGCGCGAGGGCCACCTGGGATTGGTGGGAGCCATCGAAAGGGCCGAAGCCGCCGGGGAAAACTGGAAGTCCTCTCCCAACCGGGCAACGGCGCGCTGATCCGTGTGCTCCTGCCGTATAGCCCCTTGCCGAACTAACCTCACCCTGCGCTCAGGAGGCGTCCAGACATGAATACCATTCGCGTTGTACTGGTGGATGACCATCCGGTCGTGCGGCGCGGCCTGCGCGGCTTACTCGAGAAAGATGAAGGCATCACCATCGTGGGAGAGGCGTCCACGGGGCGCGAGGCCCTCAAGCTGACGTACGAATTGCAGCCGGATATCCTCATTCTGGATATGGAGCTCCCCGACATCAAAGGCACAGAGGTGGCCGAGCGGCTCCAGGAGAGCCACTCCCCCGTCAAGGTGCTGGCGCTCAGCGCTCACGACGACATCATCTACATCCGCGAGCTGCTGGAAGCCGGGGCCTCCGGGTATCTCATGAAAGACGAGGCTCAAGGCACCATCCTGGAGGCCATCCATGGGGTCGCCAACGGGGAACAGGGGTGGGTCAGCCGGCGGATTGCCGCGCAAATGGCAACCTGGATGCGCAACGAGAGCAGCGGCGGAGACAGCCTCACCGGGCGCGAGATGGAGATCTTGCGCCTGGTGGTAGAAGGGAGAACGAACCAGTACATCGCGCATAGCCTGGGGATCAGCGAAAAGACGGTAGAAAAATACCTGGGGGAGATCTTTGGGAAGCTCAACGTCGCCTCACGGGTAGAAGCCGCCGTGTATGCCGTGCGCAACGGATTGGTATAAAGGAGCCGGATTGTTCAAATCACATGGGGACTTCCCTACTCGGAAATTGGGAAACTTCTGGCTTGAAGCCGGAGCGCTTTCAGATTATAGTGGAAAAAGTATTGGAAAGCTTATTGGTATCCTGGCTCATTCGCCCTCATTTCCAGCCGCGGGCTGGGGGTGAGGGCGAAAAGGCGACTCACAGGGTCGCCGAAAGCTTGCATCTAAATCTCGGGGCGAACAATAACGGGCGGGAGATAGTTTCATGGGAGAAGTGAGTACGGCGCGAGTAGTCGTGGCCGAAGACCACGCTTTCGTGCGTAAGGGCATTCACAACCTGCTGACCAAGGCTGAGGACATCCAGGTGGTTGGCGAAGCCAGTAATGGCAAAGAGGCCCTGCGCCTGGTAAAGGAATTGCGGCCCGATGTGCTTTTATTGGACGTGGAGATGCCCGTATTGAACGGGATCGAAGTGGCTCGCCAGTTGAAAACGACCGGAACGGTGGTCAATATCCTGGTTTTGAGCGCCTACGACGACGAGGAATACATCCTGGAGATGCTGGCAAGCGGGGTGGCCGGCTACCTCGTCAAAGGAGAAGGGAACGAGCGCCTGATCGAGGCGGTGCGCAGCGTGGCGCACGGCGAGAAAGGCTGGCTCAGCCCGGAGGTGACCGCCAAGATCAACCGCTGGAGGCGCGAATCCTCTCTGGAGCGCAACGCCGTCACCTACCGGGAGCTGAAGCTACTGCGGCTGATCATGGATAAGAGCAGCGACGAAGAGATCGCCCTGAAGCTGGGAATCCCCGCAGACACCTTCGCGGAGCAGGTTCAGGCCTTGCTCGCCAAGCTTCGGGTCCCAATCCAGGGAAGAGGCCATCGCTGTGGCCCTGCAAGCCGGCCTTATTTAGGCTTTCGCCGCAACATTAATCCTGACTTAGAAACCTTTAAAGGCTTCTTAAGGACAAGCCAGAGCCAGGATGCTATACTGATAGGAACTGGGCAACCCGGTAGATTTTATTCGCTTGGCAATCATGCGGACAGGGAGGCAAATGTTTATAGGCTGAATCAAAAGAGAAGACATGCCCTTTTCAGGAGCGCTCGAATCGACGCCGCGAATAGGATTTCTGCCAACGCTCCCCCCATATCAATTAAAGCTGATCATTACTCCACATTCAGAGATGTGACCCAAGGTGTGGCGAGAAGCCAGAGGAAAGTTAAAACCTCTGGTATTGCTGCGCTCGATTTCCCCAGGCAGGGAAGAATGCGCCTTCCAGGCAAATAGGGTTTTGGTCTCTCAGGTCTTGCCCAGGACGCCGCCTGTGCACGACCTGAGAGGTCAAAGACCTCTGGAGCAGAGATCGACGCTTGCTGCTCTAACCCTTTATGGGAAGTGGCGCAATGGCCCGCGAAATGTTCCTGAAAAGCAAACGAGAGAAGGCTACCCGCGCTCTCGCACAGCATTGAACGCCGCAGGAACGGGCAACTTATGCAGAGAGCCGATAACGGCCGCTAAACCCCGGCTCCCTGGATGCACCAGCCTCAAAGACTCACCGGCGCCACTCACCCAATATCAATCTAAAAGAGACAATTTGGAGGATTGAATGCGTGCCTTAAAAGTATCTATCACTCGGAATTCTCATGGTAAGCCTGCTGGCTGCCTGTGGCGGAGGCGCCACAGCTACGCCGACCACGGCCCCGTTACCCACTGAAGCGGCAACCGTAGCGGCCCCAACTGCCATGCCAACCGAGGCACCTACTGCAATGGCAACCGAAGCCGCTACGATGGCCCCCACGGCTGCTGCAACCCAGGCAGCTTACACCGGGACCGGGAAGATTGCCCTGTTGCTGCCTGAGACGAAGACCACTCGCTACGAGACGGCCGACCGCCCCGACTTCGAGGCCAAAATAAAGGAACTCTGCCCCAACTGCGAGATCCTCTACAGCAACGCCAACCAGGACGCCAACACTCAGCTCTCCCAGGCTGAAGCCGCCCTGACCAACGGCGCCCAGGTGATGGTGCTCGATCCCGTCGATTCCGCCGCCGCCGCGTCCATCGCCGACAAGGCCAAGGCGCAGGGTGTGCCCGTGATCGCCTACGACCGCCTGATCCTCAACTCTGACGGCGTCAACTACTACCTTTCCTTCAACAACGTTGGGGTTGGCAAGCTGCAGGCCCAGGCCCTGGTCGACAAGCTGACCGCCATGGGAATTGCTAATCCTACCATCGTCATGATCAACGGATCTCCGACCGACAACAACGCCAAGCTGTTCAAGCAGGGCGCCCACAGCGTGTTCGACCCGCTGGTGCAGGCCGGCAAGCTGACCATCGCCAAGGAATATGACACCCCCGATTGGAGCCCAGACCAGGCCCAGACCGAAATGCAACAGGCCCTGACCGCCCTGGGCAACAAGGTGGACGGCGTGTATTGCGCCAATGACGGCACCGCCAGTGGTGCAGTCGCCGCCATGAAGGCCGCCGGCCTCAGCCCGCTGCCTCCTGTCACCGGCCAGGACGCCCAACTGGACGGCATTCAGCGCATCCTCGCCGGCGAGCAGTACATGACCGTGTACAAGGCCATCAAGCCTGAAGCTGAAGCAGCCGCTGAGCTGGCTTTCGACCTGCTGACCAACACCCCGGTACCCGCTACGATGACCAACGGCGCTACCACCAACAACGGCAAGATCGATGTGCCCTCCGTGCTGCTGACGCCTGTGTCAGTCACCAAGGACAACGTCGAGTCGACCGTGGTGGCGGATGGCTTCTTGAAGGCATCGGACATTTGTACGGCGGATTACGCTAGCGCTTGTACGGCAGCGGGCGTACAATAGACTAAAGTCTTTTAACACAAGGGGAGCAGCCGGGCATTGCGGCCAGCCCGGCTGCTCCCCACCCCGCGGAGATCTGGCATGGATGAACAAGAGCGCAAACCGGTTCTCGAGATGCACGGCATCAGCAAGAGCTTTGGCGCAGTCCAGGCTCTTTCCAAAGTAGATTTCGAAGTTTACCAGGGCGAAGTTACCGCATTAGTAGGCGATAACGGCGCCGGTAAATCCACCCTGGTCAAGATCATCGCCGGCACTTACCGGCCAGACGAGGGAGAATATATCTTCGACGGCCAAGTGGTCTCGGTCAACAGCCCCTCAGACGCCACCCATTTGGGCATCCAAACCGTTTATCAGGACCTGGCCTTATGCGATAATCTGGACGTGGTGGCCAACCTCTACCTGGGGCGAGAGCCAACCCAGGGCGTGATCCCCGGCGTCAAATTGATGGACGAGATCGCTATGGAAAGGAAAGCGCACAGCTTTATCGACGAATTGCACGTGCGCATTCCTTCTTTAAGGACGGCCATCGCCGCGCTTTCCGGCGGCCAACGCCAGTCGGTGGCCGTGGCGCGCGCCGTGATGTGGAACTCGAAGGTGGTGCTGCTGGACGAGCCTACGGCGGCCCTGGGCGTAGAACAGACCCAGCAAGTGAAGGAATTGATCCTCAGGCTACGCGGACAGGGCCTGGCCGTGGTGGTGATCAGCCACAATCTGGCCGACGTCTTCGACGTTTCTGACCGCATCATCGTGCTCCGCCTGGGAAAACGCGTGGCCACTTTCAACACGCACGTAACCAACGCCGAACAAGTGGTGGGAGCCATCACCGGCGCGATCTTTGGGCCGGTCAGCGAGGAAAACGGATCTGCCAATAACCAATTCGAACCTGGTCTTTAATCTCGAGTAGGGGAATGAACATGGATAGTCAAATACCTGAGGTGAAACGAAGTGGGGGACAGAGCGTAGCTCCTTCCAAAAGCCTGCGTGAGGCGCTGACAGACCGCCTGACGCACGGCGATATCGGTTCGTTGACGGTTATCTTCAGTCTGGTCGTCATTGGCATTGTTTTTCAAGTCCTTAATTCGAATTTCTTGACCCCCTTGAACCTGACCAACCTGATGGTGCAAATCGCCTCGGTCGGCACCATTGCGGTTGGCATCGTATTGATCTTGCTCATCGGCGAGATCGATCTTTCAGTAGGCGCCGTGAGCGGATTGAGCGCAGCCATCATGGCGGTCTTAAACGTGAAGATGGGCGTGCCGGCCTTTCTGGCCATCCTGGTAGGCATGCTCGCCGGAGCCACCATCGGCCTGATCCAGGGCTGGTGGTTCGCCCGCTTACACGTGCCTTCTTTCGTGGTTACTCTGGCCGGCTGGCTGGGCTGGCAGGGCGCGCTGCTCTACGTGCTGGGCAGCACGGGCACCATCAATTTGAATGATCCCTTGATCACGGGCATCTCTAACTATCTCCTTCCCGTGGCGGTGGGTTGGGTCATCGGGGTCATTTTCGTGGGCGTCTATGCCTATAACGTGATTCGCGAGCGGTTCTATCGCCTGCGCTCGGGCCTGCCCCAACCGCCTTTAGGGTTGACCGTCCTTCAAATCGTGGGGATGGGCATCGTCACCCTCGGGGCGGTCGGCATCATGAGCATCGACCGCAACCCGAACCCGAAAGTGGTCATCCAGGGCATCCCCGCCGCGGTGCTGTTCTTCATCGGTTTTATCATCCTCTTTGATTTGATCACCCGCCGTACCACGTTTGGCCGCCACCTCTTTGCGGTAGGCGGCAACGTGGAAGCTGCGCGGCGCGCCGGCATCAACGTGGAAGCGATCCGCATCGCAGCCTTCGTGTTGGGCGCGCTGCTGGCGGCCTGCGGCGGCATCCTGGCGGCTTCTCGCCTGTTCGCCGTCAACCAGTCTTCCGGCGCCGGCGACGTGCTGTTGAATTCCATCGCCGCCGCCGTCATCGGCGGCACCAGCCTGTTCGGTGGGCGCGGCAGCACCTGGTCGGCTTTGCTGGGCGCCCTGGTCATCGGCGCGATTGCCAATGGGATGAACCTGATGGCCTTCGAATCTTCTATTCGTTTTATGGTGACCGGCGCAGTGCTGCTGCTGGCCGTCACCCTGGATGCCTACACACGCTCGCGCCGCGAGGTCTCCGGTAGATAGACCTTTAGGGTCTTGATATCTTATCAGGGGGGTAGACAGGAGACCGGGAAGGCAACAGATCGCAGCTTGTCTGATCGATCGAGCAGGTGAGCTGCGATCTGGGTGCGGGGAAAGCCATCCTCCACACCCAGGCGTAGTGTGTGCCAGGCCCGTCGTCCGGGAAACCGGAGAAAGGTAGGCAGGCTAAGGTTGGGTTCTATTCGTATGCAAGAGAGGAGGCCCCCGGAAGGTTCCATCTGAACCATTACCATCGACCCGTGATCGGCAAGGCATAGAACACAGCGGTCAAACGATCCCCATTGCCACAAAAAATTTCATAGAAGTAGGCCGTATCCATCGCCACTGGTTAATATTGCGCGAAGCCGAGGATCACTCACTTGCGCCAGTGAAAGGAGGATAAGGTATGCGTTTCGTTAAAATTTTGGTTGTATGTCTGGCTACTGCCAGCCTGATCGCCGCATGTGGCGGCGCAGCCGCCACTCCAACTGTCAGCGCGCCGCCCACGTCACCCCCCGTCGTAGCGCCGACTGAAGCCGCGACTATGCCGGCGCCCACCAGCGCCCCCACGGCAATGGCGACGGGTGCGGCCACGACGGCGCCGGCTACTGGGGCCATCGATTGCATGGGCGCCCAACAAGGCGACACAATCTCCATGCTCTACCAGTGGTCCGGCACCGAGGAGCAGAACCTCATGGCGATCCTCAAACCGCTGGTCGATGCCTGTGGGATCGTGCTCAAGCCCGAATCCACTCGCGACCAGAGCCTGCTGGATACCCGCGTGCAGGCCGGCACCCCGCCGGACATCGCTTTCTGGCAGGTAACCACCCTCAAGCAATATAGCGACAAGCTGACTCCCTTGACCGATCTGGGCGTCAACGCCGCCAACTACCCGGACACCTGGAAGAATTCCGGCAGCGTCAACGGCGTATGGCTGGGCCTGCCGGTCAAGACGGACATCAAGACCATCATCTGGTACAGCCCTGCCACCTTCACGGCGCTGGGCTACACCGTGCCCACGAGCTGGGATGATCTAAACACCCTGGTGGAAAAGATGGTCACCGACGGGAACGTGCCCTGGTCGATGGGCTTCGAGAGCGGTGACGCCACCGGGTGGACCGGCGCCGATACTATCGAGGACATCCTCCTGGTTACCCAGGGGCCAGACTATATCCGCGGGCTGATCGACGGCTCGGTTCCTTACAACGACCCGGGCGTCAAGACCGCCTTCGAGGACTACGGCAAGTGGGCCACCGATGCCAAGTACACGGTCGGCGGCGCCCAGGGCACCCTCTCCACCGCCTTCGGGGACGCCATCTTCAAGCCCTTCATGGATCCCCCGCAGGCCATGATGGTGCGCCAGTCCGGCTTCGCCGGCGGCAACATCGCCGCGCAGTTCCCTTCGCTGAAGTATGGGACTGACTACGACTTCTTCGGCGTACCGGGGGCGCAGGGCATGCAGATCGGCGCGGACTGGATGATGTCCTTCAGTAAATCGAACGCCGTGAAGGCCCTGGTAGCCTACCTGAGCAGTGACGCCGGCGGGCAACAATGGGCCAAAGTAGGCTTCGGCATCACTCCCAACCAGAGCGGGGCCAGCGCCTACACCGATCCAATGCTGAAGAAACAAGCCCAATTGCTCTACAGCGCCACCCAGGTAGTGCCTTCGGTCGGCGACGTGGTGTCGGGCGGCTTCGGCACGGCCCTGTGGAAGGGCATCATCAACTACGTCAACGGCGGCAACCTCGACTCGATCCTGAGCACGTTGGCTACCACCCAGAAGCAAGACGTCGGTAAGTAATCAGAGCTTTCTCCCCCAGGTCTTGCGGGTTGAATCCCACCCGCAAGACCTCTTCAATTTATCAAGAGAGGAAGAGGTGTCTGGCAGCCCTGGGCCGCCAGGCACCTCACAGGAATCAAGTTAGGGAGGTGTTCTATGGCAGCGAGACCCGTCCCTCAGATCATGAGGCAGGGCCGCGTGATTCCCTGGTTTTACCTGGCGCCAGCCCTCGTGGTGATGGCTTTTTTTATCGTTTACCCGATGGTCAATACCATCTACCTGAGCTTTCTGAACCAGGATGGCACGGCTTCGGCCGCCACCTCCTGCACCGCCGGCCAGCCTTGTTGGGGCATCTTCGAAAATTACCGTTACGCGCTCACCGCCGAGCTGGATCTCAGCTCCCCCCTGGCGGCCTGGAACTCGTTCTGGGTGTCTTCTTACGGGAATAACATCAAATGGATCGTGCTGATGGTCAGCGGCACGGTAGTTTTTGGCCTGCTCATGGCCGTGCTGGCCGACCGCGTGCGTTACGAAGTGGTGGCCAAATCGATTATTTTCGCGCCCATGGCCATCTCTTTCGTCGGCGCCGGCGTCATCTGGAAGTTCGTCTACAATTACGGCACAGGGGGCACGCAAATCGGCCTGCTGAACGCCATCATCACCGCGTTGGGAGGCCAGCCCGTCTCCTTTCTGACCGTGCCCCAGGTCAACACCCTCTCCCTGATCGTGGTGGGGGTGTGGATCTGGACCGGTTTTTCCATGACCATCCTGGCTGCGGCGCTCAAAGGCGTTCCGGATGAGATCCTCGAGGCCTCCCGCGTGGACGGGGCGAACGAATGGCAGGTTTTCTTCCGCATCATGCTGCCCATGATCGCCCCCACGGTCACCGTGGTGATCACCACCATGGTCATCAACGTCCTGAAGCTGTTCGATATCGTCTACGTCATGACCGGCGGCAACTACGGCACCGACGTGATTGCCCTGCGCATGTACCGCGAGATGTATTCCAACTTCCAAACCGGGCGCGGCACGGCCGTGGCCGTGGTGCTGGTGATCGTCATTCTGCCCTTCGTGTACCTCAACATCCAGCGTTTCCTGGCACAGGAGGCCATGCGATGAACCCACCCAAGATAGTCGTATTCATCCGGCGCATTCCGCTGCATTTTGTGATCCTCTTTCTGGTGGTGGTGTGGGTCGTGCCTACCCTGGGACTGCTGGTCACTTCCTTCCGCCCCTTGCAGTCGATCAACACCACCGGCTGGTGGACGGTGCTCTCCCCGCCCACCGGCTCCAGCGAGTACTCTCAATTCTGCGCTTCCTGCCACGGCGCAAACGGCAAAGCCATCGCCGCCGCCGATCTGACCGATCCCAAGCTGGTCAACCAGTTCTCGCGCTCCATCCAGCTCCTGGCAGCCCTGCGTGCCAACATCAACGGGCAGCCCCACA
Source organism: uncultured Chloroflexia bacterium (assembly GCA_963702935.1). Classification (GTDB taxonomy): domain Bacteria; phylum Chloroflexota; class Anaerolineae; order Anaerolineales; family Anaerolineaceae; genus DAOTWA01. Next base: position 2,022,255 of record OY969772.1, on the reverse strand, counting down.
TGCAAGGCAAGCCCCTGCCCACCACCACCCAGGCCGCGGATATCGTCACCTATTTGAAGAACATCTCGGGCATCGAGATCATCCCGCGCTTTACCCTGAACAACTACATCGACGCCATCATGGGCTATCGCGGCACCACCACCTACGAGCAGGCCTGCGCCACGGGCACCCAGGCCAGCGATCTGCACTGCAACCTCAGCGACCTGCTCAACCCGCGCGGTATGGGACGCGCCTTTCTCAACAGCGTCATCGTCACCATCCCGGCCACCATCTTGCCCATCCTTTTCGCGGCCTTCGCCGCTTACGCCTTCGCCTGGTTCGATTTCAAAGGCCGCCAGGCCATGTTCGGCATCCTGGTGGGCTTGCAGGTGATCCCCTTGCAGATGACCCTGGTGCCCATCTCGCGCATATACGCCCAATTGGGCCTGAACGGCACCTTCCTGGGCGTGTGGCTGTTCCATACCGGGTTCGGTCTGCCCTACGCCATCTACCTGATGCGCAACTTCCTGGGCTCGCTGCCGCGCGACCTGTTCGAATCGGCTTACCTGGACGGCGCCTCCCACTGGACCGCCTTCATCCGCCTGGCGCTGCCGCTCTCCATGCCAGCCGTGGCTGCCCTGGGCATCTTCCAGTTCTTATGGGTGTGGAACGACCTGCTGGTAGCCCTGGTCTTCCTGGGCGGCACCACCCCGGTGCTGACCTACCAGATCAGCAACATGGTCACTTCGCTGGGAGCGGGCTGGCAATTGCTGACCGCAGCCGCCTTCGTTTCAATGCTCCTGCCTATGATCGTCTTCTTCGCCTTCCAGCGCTACTTCGTGCGCGGCCTGCTGGCCGGCTCGGTCAAGGGATGAGCAGCCAGCGATATTCGTAAGGCTGCAAATCGAGGCGCAGCACGGAATTGTTTTCCTCCAGGGGAACCCCCGCCCCGCCCAACAAGTCACGCGCCGGGGCGGCGGCCCCCTGCGGGATTGAGATAACAGCGGCCTGCCGGGAGGCGGAAAGGTTGTGCACGGCCAGCAGGCGCTGGCTTTCGCCGGCGCGCAGGTAGGCGGCCATTTCTTCCCCCCCGGCCTCCACCCAGCGGAAGCTCCCGCGCGCGAAGGCCGGGTTCTGCCCGCGCACGGCGATCATGCGCCGCACCAGATGATAGAGCGAGCCGGGGTCTGCCTGCTGCGCCGCCACGCTCACCTTTTGCGGGCCGTATTCCGGCGAGTCGATCAGGGGGAGGTAGAGCTGCTGCGCCGGGGCATTGGAAAAGCCGGCGTTGTCGCCGGCGCTCCACTGCATGGGTGTGCGCACCCCGTTGCGGTCGGGCAGCCAGATGTCGTCGCCCATGCCGATCTCGTCGCCATAATAGAGGATGGGCGAGCCGGGCAGGGTGAACAGCAGCGAATAGGCCAGCTCCAGCCTGCGCCGGTCGTTCTCCAGCAAGGGGGCCAGGCGGCGGCGAATGCCCAGGTTGAGGCGCATGCGCGGCTCGGGGGCGTATTCCTTCCACATCCATTGGCGCTCTTCCTCGGTGACCATCTCCAGGGTCAGCTCGTCGTGGTTGCGCAGGAAGATGCACCACTGGCAAGACGCGGGAATCTCCGGGGTGCGCTCCAGGATATTGACCATGGGGGTGCGCAATCCCTGGCGCAGCGCCATGTAGATGCGCGGCATCACCGGGAAATGGAAGCCCATGTGGAACTCGTCGCCGTCGCCGAAATAGGGGCGCACGTCCTCCGGCCACTGGTTGGCCTCGGCCAGCAGGATACGCCCGGGGTAATTCTCGTCGATGTAGCGGCGGATGGCCTTGAGGTAGGCGTGCGTCTCGGGCAGGTTCTCGCAATTGGTGCCTTCGCGCTCGAAGAGATAAGGCACGGCGTCGGCGCGGAAGCCGTCGATGCCCATGTCCAGCCAGAACTTCATCACCTTGAGCACCTCGGCCCGCACGGCCGGGTTGTCGTAGTTCAGGTCCGGCTGTGAGGAATAGAAGCGGTGCCAGTAGTATTTCTGGGCCGCCTCGTCCCAGGCCCAGTTGGACTTCTCCGTATCCACGAAGATGATGCGCGCTTCTTTATACTTCTGGTCGTCGTCGCTCCACACGTAGTAATCACGATAAGGGGAATTCGGGTCGGAGCGCGCCGCCTGGAACCAGGGATGCTGGTCGGAAGTGTGGTTGAGCACCAGGTCGGCGATGACGCGCATCTCGCGCGCGTGGGCGGCCGCCACCAGCGACTTGAAATCTTCCAGGCTGCCATAGGCGGGCTGCACGCCGTAATAATCGGCGATGTCGTAGCCGTCATCCTTGAGCGGCGAGGGGTAGATAGGCAGCAGCCAGATGCAATTCACGCCCAGGTCGCGCAGGTAATCCAGCTTCATCTCCAGGCCGCGCAGGTCGCCGTGGCCGTCGGCGTTGGAGTCGAAAAAGGCGCGCGGATAGACTTCGTAAAAGACAGCGTCTTTATACCAGAAGGGGTTTTCGCTCATCGGGCCCATCCTAGAAATAGAGTTGGGTTGAAAAGGGGGGTGCCGCAAAAAGACGTAGGGCGGCTTTCTAAGCCGCCGCCTCTATGCCAAGATTTCGTCCCTTTTGGACAGCCTCATTCCATACAGCCTAATTATACAAAAGAACCCGCCGACATTCCAAGGCATGCCAGCCAGTTCGCCATGGCATTCTCATGCTTTCTTGCCAGCGGCTACGAGTTACGTCATTGCGAGGGCTGGGTGCTCTTCCCGGCCCGAAGCAATCTCAGCCTGGCGCTTGGATTGCTTCGTCGGGCACGCGTAGCGCGCCTGCGGCGAGAACGCCCTCCTCGCAATGACATCCAAATTCTTGAGAATGCCTTGGCTAGTTTTCGGCTATATGCCAGACACCGTCATGATAGAGATGTCAAGGCGTTCGCCATAGCTAACAGCGCCTGGCCCTGCGTTATCAACAGATGGGTCTGCACGTCGTTGAACACCTGTCCGTTGAACTCCGCCCCCTCCAGCATCGCGATGATCTGGGACGCCAGCGCGTCGCGCCGGGCGCCGGCCGTAATGAGCAGGTTTTCTAGCCGCAATTCATACTTGACTTTTGCGGCGCGATTTACTATAATTAAACCGGTTTACTAATCCGGTTTAGTAGCAAATGGCCCGCCATCCAGTCTTCCAGATTCCTAGTACCCTTCAGGAGTGAACCATGAAAACCAAGTCCCTCGTTTTGCTCGTCGCATTGGCGATGCTGCTGGCTGCCTGCGCGCCGGCTCAGCCCACCCAACCGCCGCAAGCCGTAGCGCCCACCACTCCCCCGGCCCAGCCCACCACCCCGCCGGCCGCGCCCACTCAGGTCGCCGCGCCCACCCAGCCCAGCGCGCCGGTGGAGATCACCTTCTGGCACCAGTACGACAACGTCAACGCCGATATGATTACCCAACTGGTGGATGCCTTCAACCAGTCGCATCCTAACATCAAGGTTGACGCCGTCATTCAGCCCAGCTACGACGAATACCAGACCCTGCTGCAAACCTCGATCCTTTCCGGCACCACGCCCGACGTGGCCGCCGTAGACCTGATCTGGGTGCCCGGCCTGGTGGCTTCCAAAGCCCTCGCGCCCCTGGACGACTACATCCAGCCCGATTCGAGCTTCGACCTGGCCGATTTCTACCCGCTGCTCGCCGAATATGACGTCATAGGCGGCCAGCGCTACGCCCTGCCGGTCAGCGCCAACAACATGCAATTGATCTGGAACAAAGACCTGTTCGCCAAGGCCGGCCTCGACCCGGAAACACCGCCCAAGACCTGGGACGAGATGCAGACCATGGCCGAAAAGTGCGCCGACCCGGCCAACGGCGTGATCGGCTTCGAGTATTACACCCAACCCACCGGCGAGGGCATCACCTGGCAATTCCAGGTGTGGCTGTGGGCCGCCGGCGGCCAGTTCCTCAACGCGGATAACACCAAGGCCGCTTTCAACACCCCCGAGGGCCTCAAGGCGCTCACCTACGTCTCGAACATGCTGGCCAACCACGGCTCCATTCCCGGCCCGTGGGGCGCCTTCGGCGACCAGAAAGCCTGTATGCAGCTCGACGGCTCCTGGCTGTTCGGCTACCGCAAGGACGCGCCCTTCCAGTGGGGCATCGCGCCTGTGCCCTATCCCGAAGGCGGCCAGACCACTTCCAACATCGGCGGCGAGCACCTGATCATGTTCCAGAATTCCAAGAACAAGGCCGCCGTGTGGGAGTTTATGAAGTACATGACCGACGCCCAGACCCAGCTCCAGTGGGACGAGGCCACCGGCTTCCTGCCCGTGCGCAAAGCCGTGGGCGATAACCCGGATTACCTGAAATGGATCAACGACACCGAGCCGCGCATGCTGCCCTTCGTCCAGGGCATGCAAACTGCCCACGCGCGCCCGGCCACACCCCTGTATAATCAGGTCAGCGACGCCTTCTCCCGCGAGATTCAAAAGGCCATGCTCGGCCAGGCCACCCCGCAAGACGCCCTGGCGTCCGCCGAAAAAGCCGTCAACGACGTGCTGAGCCAGAACCAGTAAATCCTCTGTTTCCCCTTCGATCCAGGGCAGCGGGGTACCGCTGCCCTGGGAAAAGAATACTTCGACCCAGGAGGTTCCCAGACAATGCGGCAGTCTCTCACCCACAAAAAGCGCTGGGGGGACGCTCCGGCTGCGCTATTCTTTCTGCTGCCATCCTTCGTGTTGTTTGCAGTCTTCAGCTTCTACCCCATGCTGTCCGCCATCCGTCTCAGCTTTTACAAGTGGGACAACCTAGCCTTCCCGCCGGTCTTCGCCGGCCTGAACAACTACGTCCAGCTCTTTCAAAGCGAGCGCTTCTGGAATTCGCTGAGGGTCACCTTCACCTACATGCTCGTGGTCACAGCCATCAGCATCCTGTTGGGGCTGCTGCTGGCCGTGGCGCTGAACAACCATTATCTGGTCTTGAAATCGGTGTGGCGTGTGCTGTATTTCCTGCCCACCGTCTCCCCCACCGTGGCGGCCGCCATGGTGTGGATCCTGCTCTTCAACCCGACTTTCGGATACGTGAACACGCTCCTGCGCCAGGTCGGCATCCAGGGGCCTAACTGGCTTTCCAGCACGACCTGGGCCCTGCCCACCATCATGTCCCTGGGCATCTGGCGGCGCCTGGGCTTCACCGTGATCGTCTATCTGGCGGCCTTGCAGGCCGTTCCCGCCGAATATTACGAGAGCGCCCAGGTGGATGGGGCCAACGCCTGGCGCTCTTTTCGCCACATCACCATCCCGTTGATCGCCCCCACCACCCTCATGCTGGTCACCCTGGGGCTGATCAACTCCTTCCTGGTCTTCGACCAGGTGCTGATCATGACGCGCGGCGGCCCGGCCGGGGCCACCGAGGTCATCGGCCAATTCCTGTACACGGATGCGTTCACCTTGTTCAAGATGGGCAACGGCTCGGCCATCGCCGTGGTCACCCTGGTGATCGTGGCTTCCCTCACCCTGCTGCAATGGCGCACGGTGGGCTTTGGCCAGAGCGAGGAATAGCTTATGGGTACAACCCTTCCAGTCCACGCCGCTTCCAGAGCCCCGTCGCGCTTCGCCTTCCTGAAGAACCGCCGCCTGCGCGCCAACCTGCTCTTGCTCCTGGTGCTGATCCCCACGGTGCTGATCGTCCTGACGCCCTACCTGTGGATGATCACCGGCTCGCTCAAGCACCGCGGCAGCATCGGCGCGCCGCCTTACCTGTTCCCCACCACCTTCGATTTCAGCAATTACCAGAAGGCCTGGGAAGGCGCGCCCTTCGCCCGTTATTACCTGAACACCACGGTGGTGGCCGTGGCGGTGGTGCTGGCGCGCATCTTCATCGGCAGCCTGGCGGCTTACGCCTTCGCCGTGCTCAAGTTCAAGGGCCGGGATTTGCTCTTCCTGCTCTACCTGAGCACCATGATGATCCCCTTCTACGCCGTGGTGATCCCCACCTATCTGATCATCAACGACCTGGGCTGGTTCAACACCTACCAGGCGCTGATCGTGCCGCGCATGGCGGACGCCTTCGGCATCCTGCTGCTGCGCCAGGCGTTTCTCAACGTGCCGAAAGACTACCTGGACGCGGCGCGCATCGACGGCGCTTCCCACTGGCAGGTGCTGTGGCGCATCGTGATGCCCATGAATACCCCCACCGTCCTGACCGTGGGCATCTTCAGCTTCCTGTTCATCTGGAACGACTTCCTGTGGCCCTTCCTGGTGGCCAACGCCACGGATATGCGCATGATCCAGACCGGCTTGCAGGCTTTCAGCGGGCGTTATCTGACCGAATGGACTTATTGGATGGCCGGCACGGTTTTGACTACCATCCCGCCCATCCTGCTCTTCCTGGTGGCGCAGAAGCAGTTCATCTCCGGCCTGTCGCGCTCGGGGCTGCGCGCGTGACACCCGTTTTGCAGGGCGTGACACCCGTTCCCCAGGGTGTAACACCCACTTTACAGGGCGTAATCCATCCTTCCTCTCTTACCTGGTGCAATAATGACTTATTCGGCTCCCAATTGGCTTCAAGATGCAATTTTCTACCAGATCTTCCCCGAGCGCTTCTGCAATGGAGACGCCGCCAACGACCCGCCCGGCGCCCAGCCCTGGGGCGCGGCCCCGCAGAGGGACAACTTCTTCGGCGGCGACCTGCAAGGCATTCTCGACCGCCTGCCTTACCTGCGCGACCTGGGCGTCACGGCCCTGTACCTGACCCCCATCTTCGAGGCCCGCACCAATCACAAGTACGACACCTGCGACTATCTACACATCGACCCGGCCTTTGGCGATCTGCCCCTGCTGCGTCGCCTGGTGCAGGAGGCTCACCGCCAGGGCCTGCGCGTGATGCTGGACGCCGTCTTCAACCACTGCGGCGACGGATTCTGGGCCTTCGCGGACCTGATGCAGCATGGAGAAAGCTCCCCCTACAAGGATTGGTTCTTTCCGCAGTCCTTGCCGCTGCGCCAGGCGCCCGCCAATTACCAGACCTGCGGCGGGGCCGTCGATCTGCCCAAGCTCAACACCGCCAACCCTGCCCTGCGCCGCTACTTGCTGGACGCCGCCGTCTACTGGACACGGGAAGCCGGCATCGATGGCTGGCGGCTGGACGTGCCCTGGAAGGTGCCCATGGACTTCTGGCGCGAGTTCCGCCAGGCGGTCAAGAGCGCCAACCCCGAGGCGTGCATCATCGGGGAAGTGTGGCGCGACCCCCAACCCTGGCTGGCCGGCGACACTTGCGACGGCATCATGAACTACCCTCTGCGCGACGCCATCCTGGATTTCTGCGTCCGCGACGCGATGGACGCGGAAGATTTCGACTATTTCACGGCGCGCTTGCGCCAGACCTACGGCCCGGCGGCGCCCTTCCAGCTCAACCTGCTGGGCAGCCACGACACCCCTCGCCTGCTCACGCTGTGCAATGGCGACGTGGAGCGGGCCTTGCTGGCCATCGCCTGCCAGTTCACCCTGCTGGGCGCCCCCATGGTCTACTACGGGGACGAGGTCGGCATGGAAGGCCACAACGACCCGGATTGCCGGCGCTGCATGGTGTGGGACGCCGAAAAGCTGGAACTCTACGATTTACACGGCCACGCAGAAGCTAATGCAATGCCGCCGCGAGCACCCCGCCCTGCGCTCCGGGGGCTTCGAGACCCTGCTCACCTTCAACGGCGTGTATGCCTTCCGCCGCCGGCAGGGCGCCGACCAGGTGATCGTGGTGCTCAACCCGCGCGAAGCTCAACCGGGCTTGAGCGTTCCCCTTCCCTCTGGCCCACAGGGGATGAGAGACGTGCTCAGCGGAGAGCGTTATTCCAGTACCGACGGAAGCCTGCGCATCGACCGGCTTCCCGCGAAAACAGCTTTGATTCTGCTGCCAGAATAGATACAATAATCTGAAGTATCTTCTCGGCTGTGGGAGGGAACCAGCTCCCTGGCTCGAGAAGGTGCGACGAGGGAACCATGGCGAAGGTTAATATCAGTGATATCGCTCAACAGGCCGGGGTATCCAAGACGGCGGTCTCCTTTGCGTTCAACAATCCGGGGCGGCTATCGCAAACCACCGTCGCGCACATCATGAAGATCGCCGAGGAGCTGGGTTATACGCCGAACCCGGTGGCGCGCACCCTGACCACCGGGCGGACGGGCACCATCGGTCTACTGGTGCCCCAACCCATCCCCGAGATCATCCGCAACCCGTTCATGCCCGAATTCCTGGAGGGCATCGGCGAGGTGTGCACGCAGGAAGGCCTGTCGCTGATGATCGTCCCGCCGCTCAAGGGCAGCATGCGGCGCGCCATCGAGAACGCCGCCGTGGACGGTTTCATCACCCTGGGGCTGGAAGAATACAAGGCCACCATGATGGTGCTGCGCCAGCGTGGGGTGCCCTTCATCACCGTGGACAGCGATCCCATCGAGGGCGTGCCGGCGGTCAACACCGACGACGAGAACGGCGCCCAACAGGCCATGCTGCACGTGCTGGCCGCCGGGCACCGCGAGATCACCATCCTGGCCATCCGCTCCGGCACCCAGGGCCACTACGAAGAATACCACGGCACGCTGCGCTTGCGCATGAACGGCTACCTGGCCGCGCTCGACCAGCACGGCCTGACCCTGGAACCGGCGCAAGATCCGCCTGCGGGAGTGCGTCAGCACCGAAAAAGGCGGCCAGTCCGGCTTTGCCGAGATATGGAAAAGCAAACATCCCCCGACCGCCATCGTGGCCATGAGCGACATCATCGCCATCGGGGTGATGGAAGCCGCCAGCGCCGCCGGGATTCGCGTCCCGGGGGAGCTGTCCGTCATCGGCTTCGATGACATTCCCCTGGCCCGGCTGGTCAACCCACCCCTCACCACCGTGGCCCAGCCGCTGACCGAGAAGGGCCGCCTGGCCGCCGAGCTGCTGCTCAAGACCATCGCCGGCCAGGCCCAGCCCCTGCACCACCTCTTGCCCGTCTCGTTGGTGGCGCGGAAATCGGTGGCGCCGCCAGGAGCTTGAACCTTGCGAAGGGAGATTGAAAGGAATGCGTGCTTTGGATCAGACGAGCGCCTTTTAACGAACCCGCAAGGTTATCGATAGGCTACCACACCACGCCCTTGAAAGGCAGATACCCAAACAACCACAGCACGGTCACGGCAATGGACAGCGAAAGCAGCGCGCCGACCACCGTCTGCCACAGGTTGTGCCCCTTGGCCGCCACGCGCGCCCAGGCCACCAGCGGCAGCAGCGCGATCAGCGGCGCCGCCACCAGGCCGTAAAGGTACATGAGCGCCGCGATCGGGCCGGCCACCCCGGCGGCGTGCCCGCTGGCCTTGACGCGCAAGAGCAGGTTGAAAAGGATCAACCCCAGGGTAACGAAGGTGTAGGTGACGGCAATCGCCTCGAAAATCTTGGGGCGTGAATCAGGCGCAAGATGAGAAACCCCAGCGGGTAGCTGACGATCATGAATACGAAGCTGGCGATGCGCTGGCGCTTGATGATCTTGGGCCAATCCTTGATCTTGCCGGGGATGTAAAAGAACAGGCTGCACAGGGGAAGCAGGCACAGGAAAACCAGCGTCCAGCCGAAACCGGACAGGCGGTTCGGCACGCTGGTGGGAATTTGGAAGAAGAGGAAAGTGATCAGCGCGCCGGTCAGAATGGGCACGTTCATGATCTGCGAGACCACTTCTCCGGCGATGCGTACTTTGCGGTTTACGGATAAGCTCTTTTTCTCCTGCATGAAAATCTCCTCACTCCTCGCCCCATGTCCAGCCGGGGCGGCGGATGAATATAGACTAATGTAGTCTGGATTCATTCTACCCCGCCGCCTTTAAATTGAGATGGGCCGTGAGTCATGGCCCAGGCTCACATTTTCGGGGGTGCCTTCACAAGCGAAAAATGTGACCCAGACTTCAGACCCTAAAGGTCTTAAAGACCTTTAGGGGCTTTCTTTAACAAAAATGGGGCTTGACAAACGCATTAATCTGGCTATAATCCTAGTTAATTCATTCAGTGAACAAAGTTACCCATCATGCCCAACCCACCTCTCGGCAATAAAACCCTCATCCGGGCGCTCAACCGTTCTACGGTGCTCAATACCATCAAGACTTACGGCCCCATCGCGCGGGCCGAAGTGGCGCGCCGCACCGGCCTCAGCCCCGCCACGGTCACCGGCATCACCGCCGAGCTACTGGAGGGCAACCTGATCCTGGAGAAGGCCCCCGGCGACTCCAGCGGCGGGCGCCCCCCTATCCTCATGGCGCTCAACCCGCGCGGCGGCTACGTGGTCGGCGTAAAGCTGATGGAGAATCAAGCCGTAGCGGCGCTGACCGATCTAAATGCCACGGTGCTCGTCAAAGAGACGATCGAGTTCACCGAAGACCGTCTGGAGACCGTCATCGATTCGCTGGTAGCATTGGTCAATCGCTTGATTCGCCAGGGGAACGTTCGCAAGAAGCTGCTCCTGGGAGTGGGGGTCGGGTTAGCCGGTGTCGTCGATTCGAGCCAGGGAATTTTGCGCCAGAGTCCCTTCTTTGGCTGGAAGAACACGCCCTTGCGCGATCTCCTGCAGACGCGCATCCGCGTTCCGGTTTACATCGATAACGACGTGAACACCCTGACCCTCGGTGAAAAATGGCTGGGGAACGGTCTGCCGGTAGATGATTTTATCGTGATCACGGTGGGGCGTGGGATCGGTATGGGAATCGTCATCAACGGGCAAATTCTACCGCGGAAAAAGCGGCGGGGCGGGCGAATTCGGCCATATCGTCGTCGACCCCGAAGGTCCGCTCTGCGACTGCGGTAAACACGGGTGCCTGGAAAGCTATCTCAGCGACCGGGCCTTGCTGGCCATCTCGCGCAAGGAGGTCAGCGAGGATATAAAAGATTTCGACGACCTGTTGCAGCGTGCGAATCAGGGGAATGCGGCCGCCGCCAGGGTGCTGACCCGCGCGGGTCAGTTGCTGGGCCGGGAAATCGCGAACCTGGTAAATATTCTGGAACCCCAGAGATGATCTTAATCAGCGGCGAAGGCGTGCGCATGGGCGAGATTTTCTTCTCGGCGTTACGCACGGCCCTCAAGCAGCACGTCATGCCTGGTTTGATCGAGGATACCGAAATCCGTGTGATTCCCTGGGGAGACGACGTGTGGGCGCGCGCAGCCGCCAGCGTGGTGATAGGTGAGTTGTTTAATTCCCCGATGCAAAAGGAGGAAATCAGCGAAAAAGGACGTTAACTTTTTTTACATTTTGTTTATTCATTCAGTGTATAAAGTAATTAACCACCTTGCGCGAGCAGGGAATTGAGACCTATAACTAACCGAGAAGGGAAGGAGTAGAAGATGAAGAACAAGGTGCTCGTCGTTTTGTCCGTTTTCCTCGCACTGGGGATGCTGTTGAGCGCTTGCGTGCCAGCCGCAACCCCAACAGCCGCTCAGCCAACTACCCCCGCTGCGACCCAGGCCCCGGCGGCAGCTACTACTGCCGCGACCGAAGCCCCGGTTGCCGCACCGTCTAATCCCGTCACGATCAAGGTTGTGAGTTTCTTGACTTACGACGAGAACAAAGATGGCGCAGAAACCCAGGTGGTTGCGGCCTTCCAGAAGGCTCATCCGGAAATCACCGTCGATTTCCAGTTGCTGCCCTACGCGGATTACTTCACCTCCCTCAAGACCTGGATCGCCGGTGGAACAGCCCCGGATGTCGCCTCACTTGACCTGGCCATGCTTCAGGAAATGGCTGCGGCCGGCTCTATCGTAGATCTCAACCCGATGATCAAAGCCGATGGATACGACCTGAGCGCCTATTACCAGAGCACGCTGAACATGTTCCAGAATAATGGGGGGCAATACGGCCTGCCGGCTTCTTATTCAAACGTCGTGCTGTACTATAACAAGAACCTTTTCGATGCAGCCGGTTTACCGTACCCTGATGACAAGATGGATTGGACCACGTTCCTCGATTATGCCAAGAAGCTCACCAAAGATACCAACGGGGATGGAACGATCGATGTTTTTGGCACCGCCCGCTTGTGGTGGCCGTATTATATGCTGCTCACCGGCGCCACTCCCTTCAACGCAGACGCAACTACCTGCACGCTGACCGACAAGGCCGCGATCGATGGATTTCCAGGCGATGGTCGATCTGACCTTGACCGACAAAGTGGCCCCCTCCGCGAATGACCTGGCCGCCCAGGATGACTGGCACATGTTCGAAGCCGGCCGCATTGCCATGTACCCCATCGGCCCCTGGTCGATCAGTGAATTCAACGACGTCATCAAAGATTTCGATTGGGACGCCACCACGCTGCCTTACGGCCCCACCGGCAAGAAAGTGACCTTTTTGTTTGGCAACGCTTACTCTGTGCTCTCGAGCTCCAAGCAACAACAGGCTGCTTTCGAGTTCTTGAAATTCGTCACCGGCCCCGAAGGGGATCAAATCCGCCAGGATTCCGGCTTCGAGATCGCGCCGATCAAATCCGTCGCGGAATCTTCCTTCCTGAAATCGATGGTGGGCAAGAAACCGGCCAATGCGGAAGTCTTCTTGAGCTCTGCCGATTTTGCACAAAGCGTGCCAACCCACGCTCGCTGGTCAGAGATCGCGGATGCTATCTCTTCCCAATTAGATTTTGCCCTGCTCGGGGACATCACGGTGCCTCAGGCCATGCAAAACGCCTGCGATGCCATCAATCCAATTTTAGCCTCAAAGTAAAGCTCTTCCAGAATAGGTGGGGGGCGGTGAAAATCGCCCCCCACCTGTATCAAGGGATTCCTTTTGCGGGAGTAAGAAATGGAAACTACTCGGGCAATTCAGCCCATGCTTTCTGCATCGCGTAGACTGCGGAGGTCATTCGGAAAAGCGTTCTGGGGGTATTTTTTTGTTTTCCCCAGCTTGTTGATCATCACTGTATTCAAGCTGGTGCCGCTGGTCGTGGGTTTTGCCATCTCTTTCACCGATTGGAATCTCCTCTCCGCGCCTGCATTCGTTGGGCTACAAAATTATGCCCATTTATTTGTTGACCCTACTTCAGGCATTGTCTTCCGCAACACTTTCTATTATGCGGGTTTGAGTGTTCCATTAAACCTGGCCATCTCGCTGGGGTTGGCAATCGCCCTTAATCAAAAGATCAAGGGGCTGGCTTTTTTTCGGACTGCGTATTACATCCCGGTAGTCACGGCATCGGTCGCGGTCAGCGCAATTTGGGTCTGGCTGCTTTCAGATTTTGGGGTCATCAACACCTTTCTCACCACCATCGGCCTTAGCTCGATCAACTTTCTGCACGATACGCGCTATGCGTTGACGTCCATCACCCTGGTGGATGTCTGGAAAAACCTGGGATTTAATGTGATCATCTTTCTGGCCGCCTTGCAGGACGTTCCCGAAGAGCTCAGCGATGCCGCCAAGGTGGATGGCGCCAGTAGCGTTGGAATTTTCCGGCACGTCACGCTGCCCTTAATCAGCCCATCCATCTTCTTTACCGCAGTTATGGGCATCATCGGCTCATTGCAGGCTTTCGATCTGGTCTACAACATGTCGATGCGCCATGAAGGCGGGCCGGCGCGGGCCACGAGCACAGTAGGGTTCTACGTATGGCAGAATGCATTTAAGTACTCCAACATGGGGTATGCAGCAGCGCTCTCTTTTGCCTTGATGGCCATCTTGCTCGTGCTGACGGTCATTCAATGGAAATTGCGCGGTAGATGGGTTTACGGTGAGGAGTAATAAAATGGCCACGATATCTGCATCTCCTCAAAAGACGGCTCGGCACAAGTTCAGCTTCGGCAAGCTGCTGTTATACCTGTTTTTGACACTGGGTGCGCTGACCATGATCGTACCTTTTGTCTGGATGCTTTCCACTTCGTTAAAAGATCAACCGCAATTATTTGCCTGGCCTCCTAACTGGATTCCCAATCCCTTTGTTTGGAAGAATTACACAGACGTATTTAGCCGCATCAATTTCGGGTTGTACGGTTGGAATACTTTAAAAATTACGACCATCGTGACCCTCTCCAGATTGGTTTTGTGCTCGATGGCCGGTTACGCCTTCGCCAGAATGAAATTCCCCGGAAAGGATTTCCTGTTCTTATTGACCCTGGCAACGATGATGATCTCGTCCCAAATCACGCTCATCCCGAATTTCGTGATCATGCGCTACCTGGGCCTGGTCAATACGCATCTTGGCGTAATCTTGCCGCAAATCGCCGACGGATTCAGCATCTTCTTGATGCGCCAGTTCTTCCTGACCTTCCCATACGAATTAGAAGATGCAGCCAAGCTGGACGGCTGTAATCCGTTCATGTTCTATCTGCGGATTTTGATCCCCAATTCAAAACCCATTCTGGCCACATTAGCGGTCATGACCTTCCAGGGGGTCTGGAACGATTTTCTCTGGCCGTTGGTGATGCTCACCAGCCCCGAGAAACGTACACTCTCGGTCGGTCTTTCCTACCTGGTAGGTCAATATACCACGCGTTGGGATTTGCAAATGGCGGGGTCCGTCTTGACGGTATTACCCATCCTCATCTTGTTCTTCTTCTTACAAAAGTACTTCGTTCAGAGCATCAAAATGACGGGGTTAAAGGTTAAGGGTAAATATTTCATGAATCAAAAACTATACTCCAGATCAATCGATATCATTCTTCAGAATCAGAGTATTTGGGGTTCGTATGTAGCTTCACCCGCATTTCCCACTTATCATTATTGCTGGCTTAGAGATGGTAGCTTCATCGCTTATTCGATGGATCAGGCAGGCCAACACAAAAGTGCTGCTTCTTTCTACAACTGGGTTGCCAGCACCATTCGGCGTTATGCGTGGAAAGTAGATGGTGTAGAACGATCTTTGTGCGAAGGGCGCGAAATTGGCCAGGATTTGATACTGCACACCCGCTTCACCCTGGATGGTCTTGAAGGCACCCTCGACAAGACGTGGGGAAATTTCCAAATCGACGGCTATGGAACCTGGTTGTGGGGGTTGGCTTACCACGTAAGGCAAACCGGAAATTACGATTTGCTCGCACAGATGGAAGATGCGATCAAGACCACCGTTCGTTATCTGGCGCTTACCTGGAAGCTGCCGAATTATGATTGCTGGGAAGAGCATCCCGAATATATCCATCCTTATTCGTTAGCCAGTGCGTACGGAGGACTGAGTGCGATTGCCTCACTGGTTGAGGAGGGAAAGCTCTCAGCATTCGATATCGACACCATTGATCTTGCCAATGAAATCAAAAACTTCATTTTGCGCTATGGGGTGGCCGAAGGAAAGCTAATCAAACATATTTGGCCTCCGTGCGCAGATGAGCCTGCCAAACCCGTGGCGCAAAGTGCTATAAGATTCCAGCCTGCTGGGAATGTCGTTTCCTTTCAACGTCCTCGACTTGAAAGACCCTCTCATGACTGCGACCGTGGAAGAAATAGAGACCAGGCTATGGCGGAAAGCAGGAGGAGTATACCGTTATAAAGCCGACGTTTATTATGGCGGCGGCGAATGGATCTTGTTGACTGCCTGGCTGGGTCTTCACCTGTTGCGTTCAGGGCAAGAAGACAAGGCCGTGGAGATGTTGAATTGGATAGAAAACAAAGCCGACCCGGAAGGGAATCTGCCCGAACAAGTCAGCGATCATCTCCTGACTCCCGAGCATTATGAGCCGTGGCTTAACAAATGGGGGCCGGTCGCTTCACCTTTGCTCTGGTCGCACGCCATGTACATCCTTCTTGTCAAAGCTATTCGTGAGGCACCCTCGAAATGACAGCTTCTTCCGATTCCTTATCGTTTATCCTTCACCACCAGCCATACGGTGAACAACACCCTTACGAGCCTCTGCCTTGTGAGCGTTCTCCACGAGACCCCTCTGCCGGTGAGCCTGTAACGCTGGGCGTCGAGACCGGGCGCAATCCTGCCGCGGACGCGGTTTGGTGCGTCTGGCAGGTCGAAGGCAATCCGGTGGCCAACCGAGCCGATGCGGTGCATCGCGCCCATGGCGAGGCTTCCGACCAGTGGCAGATTCACTTGCCTGCCTTCAAGGGCGGCGAGATAATCCATTATCGCCTTTTTTCACGAAATGCAGGGCAGCCGGTTGAAAGTGAAGAATTCACTTTTTCAGTTTCCAGTTGGGTAGATGTTCTATCCGTGGCTGCGGTGGAGAAAAACGCAGAACGATGGGTCGTGAAATTGGCTACCAACCGTCCGGGGCTGTATGTGCGCTTCCAGGCGGAGCCCGATTCCTCGGGCATACTCTCCCTACGGTTTTCCGCGTTTTATGAAAGCGGCGCATTGCCCCTCCCGCCAGCCACGCATGAGCCCTTGACGGCAACCTGGGGAGAGCTATCTGTCACCTTGCATGGCAGCCCACTGAGGCTGGCGCTTGGCCGCCAAAGCGATGGTCTGGCGTTGCAAAGCGCGGTTCCAATCCGTGTTTTGGTGCGCGCCGATGGGACGGTGCTGCAATATCGATTGGGTTTCGAGAGCCCCTCGGAGGAAGCTTTTTATGGCTTTGGCGAGCGCTTCAATGCGCTCGATCAGCGAGGCAATCATCTGGACAATTATGTCTATGGCCAATATACGGGCCAGGGAAAACGTTCTTACATTCCGATACCCTTCTTTATCTCCTCCCGCGGGTACGGCCTCTGGCTGGAGACTGATCGCCAGGCAGAGTTCGACCTGGCAGCGGCTGAGAGTGACCTGTGGATGCTGACCGGTTATGCCGAAGAGGAAGACGCGAGCATTGAAATGAAGTGGTTTTTCCACCCGCATCCGCGCGAGATCGTACGCGCGTTCGTAAGACTGACCGGCAAGCCGAAATTGCCGCCGGCCTGGGTCTTTGGCCTCTGGATGAGCAGCAACGATTGGAACAGCCAGGCAGAGGTACACCGCCAATTGCGATTGGCTCAGAAACAACAAATTCCGGCCACCGTGCTGGTAATCGAGGCGTGGAGCGACGAGATCAACTTCTACATCTGGAACGACGCCCAATACGAGCAAAAACCTTCCTCCCAGTCGTACAGCCTGGGTGATTTCAACTTTCCGCCAGAAGGGCGCTGGTCAGATCCGAAGGCGATGGTAGATGAGCTTCACCAGGCAGGGCTACGGCTGGTATTGTGGCAGAATCCGACCATCAAATTCGGGGAGCCGCGAGAAAACCTGGATGAAAGGCTAAACCAGGCCGACCAGGAATACGCAATTCAACAAGGCTTTGTGGTCACCAAAGCCGATGGCAGCCCGCATCGAGTAGAGCCGCACATGCCGTGGTTCCGCAACAGTTTGGTCCTGGATTTTACCAACCAGAGGGCCGCGCAGTGGTGGCTCGAGAAACGGGAATATCTGGTAACCGAAGTGGGAGTGGATGGATTCAAGACCGATGGTGGGGAGCATATCTGGGATTCCGAAACCAGATTTTCGAATGGGATGCGCGGTAACCGCGGGATCAATATCTACCCGGTGGCGTACGAGAGCGCATATCACCGCTTTTTTGAAGCCCACCGTGGAGAGGATCACGTTCTTTTCAGCCGGGCCGGCTATACCGGGGCCCAACGATACTCCTGCCATTGGGCTGGAGACGAAAACTCTACCTGGGATGCTTTCCGCGCCTCCCTGCGAGCCATGCTCAACGTGGGCATGTGCGGAGTTCCATTCATGGGCTGGGATATTGCAGGATTTGCCGGCCCCCTGCCGAGCAGCGAGCTGTACCTGCGCGCAACGGCATTTTCCGTGTTCTGCCCGATCATGCAATATCATTCGGACGTCAACGCCCGGCGTAAACCCAGCCGGGATCGCACTCCGTGGAATATCCAGGAGCAAACCGGTGACCCGGATGTGCTGCCTTTCTTCCGACAATTCGCAAACCTGCGTATGAATTTGCTCCCCTATATCCTGGGTGAGGCGTTGGAGTGCAGCCAAAGCGGCGCGCCGCTTATGCGGGCATTGCCGCTGGAATATCCCCAAGATGCCGCCTGCCGGGAATTTCCGTACGAGTATATGTTTGGCGATGCCCTGCTGGTGGCCCCGGTGACGGAAGAAGGTGTTTCCGCCTGTCCGATCTACCTGCCGGAAGGCGAGTGGCGCGATCTTTGGTCGGGGAAATCATTCTCCGGCTCTCAGACGATCGTTCTGGAAACCCCGAGGGATCGCATTCCTGTGTTCCAGCGCCAGGGCAGCATCGTTCCGCTCAACCTGGGGAGCAGCCTGGAGTTATGCAGCCCGGTGGGAAACTCGACCGAGGAGATCTCAAGCCTGGTCTTGTTGATCTTCCCGGGGAAGGAAAAGCGGGTGGACGTTTACCAGGGCGCGGATCACCCGGCGGTTCGCGTTTCCGCGAAGAACGATCCATCCGGTGATGCGGTGAGCGTGAGCTTGGAGGGATCGATTTTAGCAATGGACATTCTGGTATTGGGGAATGAGCCTCACCAGGTGAGCGTCGACGGGGCCCCACTGCCTCGCCTTGAAGAAAGCGACAGTGGCATGGCCGCCTTTTGGACCTGGATGCCCGACCGGAATGCGACCCGCATCCATATCCCTGAAAACCGGGGAACTGCAAACGCTTTCCTCTCCTGAGCGGTAAGTAAACCTCTCTCCGGAAACAAAAGGAGAGAGGTTTACTATAGATGCTCAAAAAACCCCGAAGCATGAAGACCCCCCCTCTTTTTTCCTCCCTATTCAATTTCAAGGGCAACGCACGCGGCTGCGTTTACCCTGAACCGTTGAACGGCATTCCGTACAACCTGTACACGCCTTATGTTTCCATTTACATGCTTGCTCTCGGCGTCACAGAAGCACAGATCGGATTGATCCTGAGCATTAGCTGGTCGTTTCAATTGGCTCTGGCCTTACTCAGCGGGGTGATCACCGACAAGCTCGGACGCCGGCGCACGACCCTGGTCTTTGATCTCGCTTCCTGGGCGCTGCCGGCGTTGATCTCAGCCGTGGCGCAAAACTTCTGGTTCTTCCTCGGCGCCGGCATCATCAACAGCTTAATGCGGGTTTCACAAAATTCGTGGATGTGCCTGATGGTGGAAGATGCCGATGCCGACCAGTTGATCGACATCTTTGCATGGATCTATATCGCCGGTATGCTGTCTGCCTTCTTTGCTCCCCTGGCGGGGCTGATGATTCGATCCTATTCTCTCGTTCCAACCATGCGCATCCTGTATCTTTTCGCTGCCCTGAGCTTCGCGCTCAAGGCGTGGGTTACCTACAAAATGACCAGCGAGACCCAACAAGGGTCGGTACGAATGCGAGCGACGCAAGGAGCCGGCTTCTTTGCCGATCTGAGTGAATATAAAGGCGTGCTGGGAGAGATTCTACACACCCCCAGAACTCTATACACAGCCGGGATCATGGCGATCATGAGCATCTGCACCATGATCAACGGGACTTTCTGGTCCATCATCGCCACCGAAAAACTGAAAATCCCGGCGCAAAATATTGCCATCTTCCCGTTTGCCAGGTCGGTGGTTATGCTGCTGTTCTTTTTCCTTGTCATTCCCCGCCTACGCGCCGTTCATTTCAAGGTTCCACTGATGCTCGGTTTTGCAGGGTTTCTTGCCAGCCAATGGGTGTTAGTCAGCGCTCCCGTGGGCGGCTACGCTTTACTATTGTTCAGCGTATTTCTGGAAGCTTGCGGTATTGCGACGATCAGCCCGCTGCTTGACCAGATGACGGTGTTGACCATCGATCCGAAAGAACGCGCCAGGATCCAATCCATTCTGGCTGTTTGCATCATCTTGATCACCTCTCCGTTCGGCTGGATCGCAGGCATTCTCTCGGGGCTGGACAAAAACCTTCCGTTCATCCTAAATATGATCCTGTTCCTGATGGGGGTAATCCTGGTCTATCTGGCGGGGAGAGCCTCTGTCGCGCCTCAAGTAAAAGACTTTGCACCTGATCAGGCATAAAAGATGTTCTGCGGGGGTATGGGGGGTGCCGTCCAAACCCTGGGCCGTTCACCTTCCCCCCACGCCCTGCCTTTGGGATGTGCTTTCCTCTCCCGCTGGGAGAGGGTCAGGGTGAGGGAGATGCTTATAAACGCCGCGTTTACGCCTCAGAAATCAATCGTTCTAATTGGATAACTTTGGGTGTATAATATTTCTACTACTGGTACCGCACACCCACGAAAGGAGCGCCGAATGCCCGAATTCGAAGAATCTCAGTCTGAGCACGTTTGCAGTTGCGGTGGCAACTGTGGCTGTGGCGAAAGCCACGCGGAGGAAATCTATCTGACCCGCGAGGAATACGTCGCGCGACTAGAGCAATATCTGGTAGATTTGAAAGCCGAGATCCGTTCGGTGGAAGAAGAGCTGGTCGGCCTGCGTCAGGAAGAGGCTCAGCCCGCCGGCGCAGATTAACCCGCGCAGCAAAGCAAGACAGGGCAGCCGGAAGGTAAATTCCAGGCTGCCTTGTTTTGTTTTAAGGTTTAACGGGTGCATTTTCGTTTGGGGGCAAAAGGTGAGACAATAAGGGCAAATTAGCGGTAGGAGGGCTGTTGGTATGAAAAAGACCCGCAAGGAATTGGAAGCGAAGTTGGAAAAAGAGTCGCAACAAGTGATCCAAGAATTATTGGATTGGAACGAAGCCCACGCAGCGCCGGACTTGACCCAAATTGAAGACATCGTGCTAGAGTTGCGCGAGAGACTGAGCCGAGCCATGGTAGAGAGTGTGGTGGAAAGCCAGGAGAGCGTGCAGCCGGTAGAATTACGCTGTCCGAAATGCGGCGGGCCGTTGCGTTACAAAGGGCGCAAAGACAAGGTGGTGGAAAGCCGGGTGGGGGAGGTGGAGCTAGAGCGCGGCCATTACTACTGCGAAAGGTGCCAGGAAGGGATTTTTCCCCCTGGATCGACAATTGAAGTTGAATGAAAAACACTGGAGTGAAGCAGTGTGCCGCCTGACGGTCTAGCTCAGTGGGCTGACCGAGTTTGCCAGTGCGGCAGAGATCCTGGAAAAAGTAGGAGGGATCCACACCTCCGGCACCAGTGTGTGGAAACGAACGCAGAGGTGGGGGGAAGCCTATCGGCAGGCGGAGGAGCAGGAGCGGATGGGGGCTGGACAGGTGGAAATGCGCGATGGGGTGGTCCCTGGAGAAGCGCCAGGGGAGGAGCGGATGGGGGTAGCCATGGATGGGGTCCTGATCCATATTCGCCAGGAAGGCTGGAAAGAGGTCAAAGTGGGCTGTGTATTCGCTGTGGAGCCGGGCCAAGCCGTCGACGAGATCACGGGGGAGGAAATCGACGTGGGGCGAGCAGTCCACACCAGTTACACGGCTTACCTGGGAGGGCCGGAAGTGTTTGGTCAGAAAGTCTGGGCCGAAGCCAAACGGCGAGGATGGCAGAAGGCGCGGGATACGCAGGTCTTAGGGGATGGAGCGGTTTGGATTTGGAACCTGGCAGGCGAACATTTTTATGACAGTGAACAAGGCGTGGATTGGTTTCATGCCAAGGAGCATTTAGGCAAAGCCGGACAGTGGTTGCATGGCGAAGGAACCCCTCAGCTACATAGCTGGCTGCACGAGCAAGAAACCTGTCTCTTCCAGGGACATGCCGAGGAGATTGCCGCGCTTCTGCGGCGAGAAGCTCAGCAAAAACCCAAGCTGGGCGAGGGTTTGTTGCAAGAGGCAGGCTATTTTGAGAACAATAAGCGCCGCATGGACTATCTGGAATTACGCGTCCAGGGCTGGGTAATTGGCAGCGGCATGATCGAAAGTGGAGGAAAGCAATTCAAACACCGTATGGCGGGACCAGGCATGCAGTGGAGTTGAGCCGGCGCAGAAAGAATGTTGCCGATCCGAAGCGCAATTCTCAGCGGCCGATTTGACCAGACCTGGCAAAGGGTCTATAACTCGCCCCAGAATTGAAATGCACCCGGGCGCATCCCTTACTTGACTTATTTCTTATAGTATGCTTTGCAAGGCTGGCGTGATGCCTCAGATTAAAATGTTACTTTAGAGCCCATCTTCCGCACCTAAAGATGGCGTTTTTGGGGAATTTCGGGTAAGCCAGGCGCATGAGCGCCGAACAAACCTATGAAACCCAAAGGATGGACCACCTCGGGATCGTCTCCGGGGTCTGCCGGGAGATCGCCCTCATCGAGCAGATCGATGCCAGTGTGAAAACCAGCCAGCGCAAGGTGAGCTGCGGTCAAGGAACCCAAGCTCTGATCTTGAACGCCCTGGGATTTGTCGGGCGGGCCTTGTACCTGATGCCCGATTACTTGCACAACAAGCCGGTGGATTTGCTGATCAGCCCAGACCTGACCGCCGAGGACTTCAACGACGATACCCTGGGGCGCTGCCTGGAGGATCTGTACGCGGACGGGGTGACCGAAGTCTTCTATAAAGTAGCCGCCCATGCGCTTCAGGTGTACGGGATCCCCTCCCACTTCGTGCATTTGGACAGCAGCAGCTTCCATTTGCATGGAACCTATGACCGGCAAGATCCGGAGCGGGAGGCGATCAGTATCCCCTATGGGTACTCGAAAGATCATCGCCCGGATTTGAAACAGGTGGTCATGCAGCTGATCACCACCCACCGCTCGGCTCTCCCCGTTTGGCTGGAAGTGCTGAGCGGTAACAGCAACGATCGCCAGACGTTTGCTGCCAGCGTCAAGGCTTACCGCCAGCAGTTGAAAGAGGGGGAAGCGGCTTACCTGGTGATGGACAGCGCCGGTTATTCGAAAGAGACCTTGAAAGAGGCTGAAGGGGTAGGTTGGTTGATGCGTGTTCCGGAGACCCTGGCGCAGGCCAGGCAGTTAGTGAGGGAAACGGACTTCGCAGAGATGATCGAGCTGGAGCCGGGCTACTGGGGCAAAGAGGTGGCCTGTGAATATGCCGGGATCCGGCAGCGCTGGCTGGTGGTGTTCTCCCAGGCAGCTAGAGAACGGGAGTTGAAAACCTTGGAGAAAGCCCAGGCCAAAGAATGGGAAAAGGCCCAAAAAGACTGGCGCCAGCTCGAAGAGCGGACTTTCAACTGCCAGACAGATGCTGAGGCCGCGTTGGAACAGTTCAACCAGAAATGGAAATATCACCGCGCCACCGCGCAGGCCACGGCCATCCTGCAATTTCCGCGCCGCGGCCGGCCTACGCCTCAAGATCAACAAGAAGTAGCCGGCTACCTCCTGCAAGGCCAATTGGAAGTGAACCCGGCAGCTCTTGCCGAAGCCAAACGTAGCCTGGGGCGTTTCATCGTCGCGACCAACGAGGTCGACTCCAGCCGTCTGTCTGCAAAAGCCATGCTGGAGAATTACAAAGACCAGGGCGTTTCGGTCGAACGTGGCTTTCGCTTCTTGAAAGACCCGCTCTTCTTTGCTAACAGCCTGTTCTTGAAAAAACCGGAACGTCTGATGGCGCTGTTGATGGTCATGGGACTGGCCCTGTTGATCTACTCCCTGGCGGAACGCAAGCTACGCCAGGCGCTTCAAGAGATGAACGCCACCCTCCCCGATCAACGCCGCAAACCGACCCAAACTCCGACCATCCGCTGGGTCTTTCAACTTTTTGAAGGACTGGACATCTTACTCGTCAGGCAAAATGGAAAAATCGTGTTGCGTCAGCTCCTGAACCTGAATCCTGTGCAACAATTGGTGATTTCCCTGCTCGGTCTCACCGGTCCAAAATTGTTATTTATTCGGCTCTTAAGGTGCGGAATGTGGGTTAGAGGCATCGTTGCCTCAAATAGAAATGTTACCGAACGATTTTCCATAAGCGGGCCACATGGGCATCAATACTGGTGCGCAAAGTCACCGGGTTCAATTGGACGTACTGGGCAGTCAGGCGAGCTTTGACCTCCAGGGGTATCGTGTCCAGCCCCATCACCCGCCTATAGGGTGTCTGTGCCTGATCATAGGTGCGAGTCACCTTCCCGTCAATCCGTTCTTTACCAACCAGTTTCAACACCGGCTGAAAGAAGTTGATGTACACCCGTAGATCGCTGTAAATCGAGCACAGCAAGGCCAACTCCTCCGGGGTTTCCAGCCGGTCATAGCCCACGGTATGGCGCACCACCGACCAGTTCTTTTGTTCCACGTGCGCCTGATCGTTTTTCTGATAAGGCCGGGAGCGGGTAAAGGTGATCTGTTCGGTCTGACAGTAACGCAGCAGCGTGTCATTGATGAATTCACTGCCATTGTCCGAATCAAGGCCGAGCAAGGCAAAGGGCAGTCCCTGGCGCAGTTCGAGGATCGCTTCGGAGACCGCGCTTTGAGTTTTATTGGCCAACCCTCGGACATCCGTCCATCCGGTGGCTAAATCAGTGGCTGTGAGAGTGTTGAGATAGGTTCCTTCGGTGGTATTGCCACAATGGGCTACCAGATCGATCTCCAGAAAGCCGGGGCGTTCCTCTTCCCACGGGGTAAAGGTGCGGATGGGGATGGCTGCTTTGAGCAGACTGCCGGGTTTGGTGGTGGATAATCCGTGGGGATGCGGCTCAAAGCGAGCTGGTTGCAGACAGCGATCAATCGTCGCCCGGCTCATCCCCAACAAGAGCGCCTGGGTCTCAGCCGACAGGCTCAGTTCACCGCAGCGCTCCAAGACACTGACCATCTCGGGCAAAAAGGGGTGGAGGCGTTTGGAGCAGATCCGCCCGCAGATTTCCCAGATCTGCTCCAAGGCCTGGATGACTTCGCCTTGATACACTTTGCGGCGTCCAGGTCTTTTTAGCCCTTTGGGTGGGGAGCCATGTTTCAAAACCCGGATGGCATACTTGCGGTGATAGCCGGTCGTAGCAATAAACTCGTTCAAGATTTGTTCCTTACCCGCCTTGTTGGCTTTCAGATAACGTGGCTGGATGGCGGCGATCATTTCGCGCTTGCTGCGTTGACTCACCATAGGCTCCCTCTGCGGATCGATAATCCGCGCTAGGGTAACATTCTTTTTGAGCCAACGATACTTCGTAAAGTAAGATTATTTTTGAGGTAATGCGCTGGGCGACCGCCAGGGGCTTATTCCGGTATAATCATGGGTGAAAGTCAACTTGTTTCTCACCCAAATACCTCAAGCACAGCGCATCCGCGCCTGAAAAAGGGATGGAAAATCATAGCCAAGGGCCACGATTTGCCAGGAGGGCGAAATGGAATCCACGCAAGACAGACCAGAGACCCCGGACAAGCCGCACAAGGCCAACGCATGGCTCCAGGTTTTATTCACCGGTTTTCTGCTATACCTGCTCTCGACTTTCTTTCTGATCCTGACCGGGAATCCCAACCTGTTCCCTACCGTCGTGATGATCGGCAGCTTCCTGGTGCCGGTGACTTACGTCACGTTCTTCTACGAGCGGCGCCACCTGAGCAGCCTGTCGCTATCCACCACGCTCATGGGCTTCGTGTATGGGGGCATCCTGGGCGTGCTGGCCGCTTCCCTGTTGGAGCCGATCTTCGTTCGCAGCCTGACCATCACCAATACCTTCGTGGTGGGGCTGATCGAGGAGTTCGCCAAGATCCTGGGGGTGCTGGTGATTGCGCGCCGCCGCCGGCACGACGCTGAAATGGACGGGCTGATCCTGGGCGCGGCCGCCGGCATGGGCTTTGCGGCCCTGGAGAGCTCAGGCTATGCCTTCACCGCCTTCCTCAGCAGCGGGGGCAGCCTGTCGGCGACCCTCTTCGTCACCCTGCTGCGCGGCATTCTCTCGCCGGTGGGGCACGGCACCTGGACGGCCATCCTGGCCAGCGTGCTGTTCCGCGAGAGCCGCGCCGGGCGCTTCCGCATCAACCTGAAAGTGATCGGCGTATACCTGCTCGTCGCCGCCCTGCACGGCCTGTGGGACGGGCTGCCGACCCTGGTCACCTTCTTGCTGGGGCCGGGCCTGGACGTGTTCATCGGGCAAGCCGCCGTGGGCCTCACCGGCGTGTTCATCCTTTGGCTGCGCTGGCGCGAAGCCCGGCGCTTGCAGATGGAAGCCCAGCAGGCCCAAGCCATTCCAGGGGAGGGAGCATGAAAGCTAGCGACTCGCTGCGCCAGTATGGCGATCTGTTGCGTATCCGCAAGGCCGCTGCCCGCAGAGACGCCATCCTTCTAGGCGCCTTGTTTGCCATCGGCGCCTTCGCCTGCCTGTATCTTTTATCCGGCCTGTCTGCTGCGCCCACCGGCCTCTCACTATTCATTCCAGCGCTCGTGACCATCAGCCTGGGGATAGGCTTCGTGGAAGCCCGCTCGCGCCTGGACAGGATCGACGGCGCGCTCGAATTGATCGACGTGCTGCTGCGCGACCGGGGTGGTTGAGCGTAGCCTGGGGATGCAAAGCATCTTCCTGTCTCGCCGATTCCTGACTATAATAGGGATTGGCTCGAACATTTATCGGTAAAGGGGTGAGAGGTGCCCGTAGAATTCCTCACTGGATTGAGCGGCGCCATCCTGGGCGCAGTTTTAACCGGCCTGTTTGCCTGGTGGCTGCAAAGCAACCAGCAGATCAACGATAAGAAGCAAGAGCTTCGCAAGATCATCATGGAGTTCCTCAAGCTACGGGAGGAGTATTTCGCCAGGGATGCTACTATCGACGACCCGCAGAAGCGCGAGGCATCGGGCATTTCCTTCAACACCAAGCGGGTGATCTACCTCGAGGAGGCCGAAAGTCTGGCCAATGCCATCCCGAACTACGTGTCCTCTTCGATTTACGATACGCTGGCTTACGAGTTCATGCAGGATTCGAACTTCTCCAAGGCCGAGGAATACTTGAAGAGAGCCGTCAAAGCCAGCCAGACGGTCATCCTGAAATGCGTGGCGTTGAGATCCCTGGGGGTTTTTTATTTTGGCCCCGGACCCCTGCACAGCTTCGACCTCGGCCGGGAGTACTTCAAGCAGGCCGTGGACCTGATCAAGAATCCGGTCGATCCCTACTCGCTTTACACCCTGGGGTATTCCTACGAGATTTGGGGCTTGCAGGAAATGGCGAACGGATTCGAGAATGAAGGCTTGCAGCAGATCGACCGGGCGAGAAAATACTACCGGGACTTGCCCAACAACCACCCCCTGCGTGACCAGTACCTGGGGATGCTGGACAACAAAGTGGCCGGCGCCAGGGCCTGGAGTTAACAGGCGCACGGCCCGGCCCAGGCGGAGCTTTTACCGGCGAGGAATACCCCGCCGAATTGAGGCGCGTTCAGCGCGTCGAAGGAGCTTCCTGATTTTGCAGACGCGAACAGCTCATTGGATCAATACCCAACCGCCCGATCAGGAGTGGCGGTTGTTTTCTTAAAGAAAAACCCTGAGACCCTATCGATGAAACCTGGCTTATAGCCTGACCCACGACCTTTTCATTCCAGCAAACTATGGCAGAACATTCAAAGCCCTTCATTAAGACCGCATTGCCGCTCTTCCTGGCGCTGATCCTTGGCTTGATCTTGATTTTTGACGCAGGCGGCAGCGCTGCATCTGCACAAAACAGCTCCACAACTGTTTCCCCTACAGCCACAGACAGCTCTCCGACCGCCTCCCCCACGACCGGCGAAACGACCTCGCCTGTCCCTCCTACGGCGACCGAAAGCGCCCCGACGCCCACTCCTACACTCACCGAAACCCCCCCGACGGCCACCCCCACCGCGACCGAAAGCGCCTCGACGCTCACTCCTACGCCCACCGAAATCCCCCCGACGGCCACCCCCACGGCAACCGAGAATACCCCTACCCTCACCCCCACGCCCGAAGAGGACACGCCGACCCCCACTGCTACGCCCATAGAGGCCGGCAACCAGTCAACGCAGGGGCAATTGCGCTACTATTTTCCTGTGGTGAACAAGGGGACGCCCTATACCCCCAGGGCCGTGCTTTACGATATCACTTACTGCACCGTCAATACCAAGCAAGGGGTCGTGAATTTGAAGCTGGACCTGCGCTACCCGGACGCCCATCAGGTGCCCCTGCCGCTGATCGTCTACGTGCACGGCGGCTACTGGCGCTATAGCGACAAGAGCAACGCGGTCAACGATGAGACCTTCGTGCCTACCCTGGTCGACGCCGGCTACGCGGTCGCCTCGGTCAACTACCGCCTGGGAGGGGCTGAGATTGGCGACCCGTACTTCTGGCCGGCCATGATCGAGGACGTCAAGTGCGCCGTGCGCTACCTGCGCGCCAACGCCGCCGGCTATTACCTGGATCCTAACCGCTTCGGGGCCCTGGGGCTCAGCTCGGGCGGGCACCTGGTGGCGCTGACCGGCCTGACCGGGCCCTCGGCCGGCTGGGACGTAGGCCAATACCTGAACCAGTCCAGCAGCGTCAAGGCCGTAGCAGATCTGTCCGGCATCTCCGATTTAAATCACTGGCCGGTGGGCAACGACCTGTTGCAGCAGAGCATCCAGATCGTGTTCCAGACCGGCAATTCCGGCGCGCTGATCCTGAAGCTGGCCAGCCCGGTGAATTACGTGTCCGCCCAGGCCCCGCCCTTCCTGATCATGTACGGCACCGAGGACTCAGTCGTGGACCCCTACCAGTCGATTAGCCTGTATAATAAGTTAGTGGCCGCCGACGCCCCACACGTGGAGCTGGTGCCGGTGCAGGGCGCTAACCATAGCTTCCCGCCCTCCGGGGACTTCAACCCCCCGTTCGACCAGTTGGCCCAAAAAATCGCCACCTTTTTCGACACCTACGTAAAATGAGCAAAAAGTTCAACCCGATCCTGGCCATCGTCTTCCTGCTGCTGGCCGCCTGCGCGCCGCAAGCGGCCGGCCCGACCCCGGCGTTCTCCCTGCCCGCGCCCAGCCTGGCTCCCACCCAGACGGCCCTTCCCACGCCCACGCCAGCCCCTACTCTGACCGCCGTCCCCACCCAGACGGCCACGCCGCCGGGCGGCGGCGCCGGGCAGATCGTCTTCAGCTCGACGCGGGGCGGCGATTACAGCGACCTGTATACGATGAATTCGGACGGCTCGCACGTGGTGCGTCTGACCCAGGGCGAGTTCGAACAGCTTCGCCGGGCCGTGGTCGCCGGATGGCTCTAAGATCATCTATACCGCCTTCGGCCTGACCCACAGCTACGTGGCGGTGATCAACGCGGACGGCACGGGGCAGGCCGACCTGAGCAACGCGCCCGATTCCGACGAGGGCTTCCCGGTCTGGTCGCCGGACGGCAAGCGTATCGCTTTTACCTCGCGGCGCGACGGCAACAACGAGATCTACGTGATGAACGCGGACGGCTCGGATCCCACCCGACTGACTTTCAACCCTACCGACGACTTCGCTCCGGCCTGGTCGCCGGACGGCGCGCACATCGCCTTCGTGTCTGACCGGGACAACCCCACCGGGATCAACAACCTGTACGTGATGAATGCGGATGGCTCCGGCGTGAAGCGCCTGACCCACGGGAGTGAGATCGACTATTCTCCCAGTTGGTCGCCGGACGGCGCGCAGATCGCTTTCCGCGCGCACCACGACGGGCCGGCCGACATCTACGTGATTGGGGCGGATGGGAGCAACCTGCGCGACCTGACCAACGACCCGGCGGCGGACGATTGGTCGCCGGCCTGGTCGCCAGATGGCGCCAAGATCGCCTTCCAGACCAACCGCGACGGCAACTGGGAGATCTACCTGATGAACGCCGACGGCTCAGACCCGCTCAACCTGACGCGCAACCCGGCCGACGACCAATTCCCTTTCTGGCGCCCCTAGCCCAGACTGCTCCGGCGGCTTTCTCTGCGCGGCCCGCCGGGTGTAACGATCCCTGCCCTGGAGTCGTTAAAGGAATTAAGGGAGTTTTTTCCGGTGAGGAGCGGATTGGAGGAAACTTATGACCCTCGAGAATATCGTCGTCTGGATCATCATCGGTGGGATTGCCGGCATCCTGGCGGACGCCGTGATCAAAGAGGTGCGGGTAGGCCTGATCGGCTCGATCGTGATCGGCGTCCTGGGCGCCTTGATTGGCGGGTGGCTGTTCCAGCAGTTGCACATTTCCGTCGGCAGCGGCTTTCTCAGCGAAGTGTTCACCGCTTTCGTGGGGGCGGTGGTGCTGTTAAACTTTGTTGCGGCTGTTGCGCAGGCTTTGACCCTGCCGGCCTGACCCATTCGACAATTAATAGCGGAGCGGGTTTCTATACCCGCTCCGCTATTTGCAACTTTTTCAGCTTCCCTGCGTAATCAATATGTAACTAAAATTCGGAGGGAAAGCTATGAACAAGCGAGTTTTGACTTTTATTCCGGCGGCGCTCCTGGCCCTGGCGTTGGCAGCCTGTAGCATCAGCATCGACGCGCCCAATGTGACGGTGGGCTCGGGGAAGATGGCCAGCGAGACGCGCCAGGTGAGCGGCTTCAACGCCGTCACCCTGGCCGGCAGCGGCGACGTTAGCATCGAGCAGGGCGAGCAGGAAGCGCTGACGATAGAAGCGGACGACAACATCCTGCCCCTTCTTACCAGCGAGGTGCGCGGTGGTGAGCTGGTGCTGGGCATGAAGCCTAACCTCTCGTTGAACCTGCACGACCCCATCCATTACACGTTGACGGTCAAGAACCTCAACGCCTTCACGCTTTCCGGCTCGGGAAACGTCCAGGCCGGCCCGCTCCAGACCGACAGCCTGCGCCTGGTGTTGAGCGGCTCGGGGAACGTGCGCTTGAGCGACCTGACCGCACAGCGCATCGATACCACCCTCAGCGGTTCCGGCTCGATCGACGTGGCCGGCAAGGTGGACGAGCAGAGCGCCCAGATCAGCGGTTCGGGGGAGTACCGGGCCGGCGACCTGGCCAGCACGTCCGCCTCCACGGGGATCAGCGGCTCGGGCAGCATGAAGGTGTGGGCGACCGATCGACTGGACGCGCGCATCAGCGGCAGCGGCTCGGTGAGCTATTACGGGCGGCCCACGGTGAATAAGACCGGCGGCGGCTCGGGCGAGCTGCGCAGCCTGGGCGACCATTGAGGGGCGGAAGCTGCCTCTGGCTCGAGCTAGCGGACGGCCCGGATTTGCTTGACGAATACCGTGCCCAGGATGAAGTAAACCACCGCCAGCAGGAAGATGACCGTGTAGCCCAGGTTGGCGACGTTTTGCGCCCGGCCCACCCGTTGGAAATTGTCCAGCAGGAAGCCGGCGATGGGCGTGGCCACGACCTGCGGCAGCACCATGGCCACGTGCCAGACGCCCATGTCTTTGGCGTAATCGTCCATCGAAGGCAAGACGTCTGAGGCCAGGGCCCAATCCACGCTCTGGTAAGCGCCGTAGCCTAGGCCGAAGACGATGCCCATCAGCACGGTCAGGGTGAAATTGTGGGTAAGGATGAAGACCAACGCCACCGCCCCCATCATCACCCCGGAAAGATAGACCATGATCTTGCGCCCGTGGCGATCGGAGAGGACGCCGGCCACCAGCGTGCTGAGGATGGAGCCCAGCAGCAGGGGCAACAGGAAGAAGGAGACGGCCTGCTCGGGCGCGTCGGCCACTTTGCCCACCCCGGCCAGGACGAAGGGCGCGCCGATCACGTCGCCCATGTAATACTGCAAGAACTCCTGCACGGTGTAGATGCCCATGGTCACCAGCAGGCGCGTGAGGAACACCCAGGTGAAATCGGAGTGCTTGAAGGGGTCGTACAGGCCGCGCCAGAACTCCTTCCATTGGAACGGGCGCAGGGTATAGGCGGTGGGCTCCTTCACCCCCAACACGGTGACCAGCGCGCCCAGCGCCAGGATGCCCATCAGCACGAAATAGACGCCGGTGATGCCGCCCAAAGCATCCAGGAAGAAGCCCATCAGCCCGCCGATGAAGGTGCCCAGGACGGTCATCATGCCCATCCAGCCGGAGGCCGAGCCGCGCTGCTCCACCGGGACGAGGTCGGGGATGAGGGCGCTGTAAGGGGCGGTGGCGACATTGTTGAACAGCTCCACGAACAGGAACACCACCGTCCACGGCAGCAGGCTGGATGGCTGGCCGGGTTGGATCAGGAAGGCCAGCCCGAACAGGCCGAGGATGTTGCCGATCACGCCTACCACCACCCAGGGCTTGCGCCGGCCGCCCGGCAGGCGGATGCGGTCAGAGAGCGCGCCGAAGGCCGGCGCCGCCACCATCGAGATGAGCGCCCCCAGGCCCAGGGCCAGCCCCAGGGCGCTGCCTTTCACGTCGTTGCCCACCGCCGCCTTGATCTGGCTGGGCATGAGCACGATGAGGATGGCCGACCAGTGTGCGTTGGTGGCCAGCCAGAAGAAGCTGAGCAGCGCCTGGCGCAGGGTGGACATGCGCGGACGGGCGGTGGTTTCGGCGGGGAGGGAAGAGGCCATGAGGAGTTCCTTTTGGGGCGTAGGATTGGGTGGTCGGGAAGCGGGCAAACCGGGCGCGCCCTATTCTAAAGTGTTATTATAGACCGATCCCCGCATTGTGGCGCGGGCTGCGGAGGAGCAACTTCCCGCTTGAATTGTGGGCCGAGAAGGGCTATCATGTGCAAGGCGTGCGCCGCGCCCTGGCTCGTCCGGGAGGCGCGCCCAAGTCATTTGGGAGCTGAGGAGACCCTTCTATGGCCAATCCGTCCATTCTTTCCGATCCCTATTGGAGCCAGCCGGCCGAAGAGGTGGCCCGCCGCCTCGCCAGCGGCCCGAACGGGATCAGCCCGGAGGAGGCCGCGCAGCGCCTGCGCAGCTACGGCCCCAACCTGCTGCGCGCGCGCAAGAAGGCCACCCCGCTCAAGCTGTTCCTGGCGCAGTTCAACAGCCCCATCATCATCATCCTGCTATTCGCCACGCTGCTGTCGCTGATCCTGGGCGACACGCTGGACGCGGCCATCATCACCACCATCATCCTGATCAGCGCCCTGTTGAGCTTCTCGCAGGAGTACAGCGCCAGCAACGCCGCCGAAAAGCTGCGCGCGCAGGTGACCGTCAAGGTGTCGGTGGAGCGCGGCGGGCAGACGCTGACCCTCCCGGCGGCGGAGGTGGTGCCCGGCGACGTGGTGCTGCTCTCCGCCGGCAGCCTGATCCCGGCGGACGGGCTGGTGCTGGAGGCCACAGACTTCTTCGTAAACCAGGCCGTGCTGACCGGCGAGACTTTCCCGGTGGAGAAGAAGCCGGGCGGAGTGGCCGAGAAGCCTGCGCTTTCAGCGCGCACCAACTCGGTCTTCATGGGCACCAACGTCCCCAGCGGCACCGCGCGGGCGCTCATCGTGCAGACCGGCACGGCCACCGCCTTCGGGCAGATCGCCGAGCGCCTGGAGCTGCGCCCGCCGGAGACGGAGTTCGAGCGCGGCATCCGCCGCTTCGGCTACCTGCTCACCGAAGTGACCTGTTCCTGGTGATCGTGGTCTTCGCCATCAACGTCTTCTTCCACAAGCCGGTGCTGGACTCCTGCTCTTCTCCATCGCTCTGGCCGTGGGCCTCACCCCCCAGCTGCTGCCCGCCATCATCAACATCAACCTGTCCAAAGGCTCGCAGGTCATGGCCCGGCGCGGGGTGATCGTGCGCCGGCTGGCTTCCATCGAGAATTTCGGCAGCATGGACGTGCTGTGCACGGACAAGACCGGCACGCTCACCCTGGGGGTGGTCAAGCTGGACGGGGCCCTGGACGTGGACGGCCAGCCGGCGGAAGGCGTTTTGCGCGAGGCCTATCTCAACGCCCATTTCCAGACCGGCCTGGCTAACCCCCTGGACGAGGCCATCCTGGGCTCCGCCCAGCCGGAGATCTCGAACGTGGACGCAAGGTCGACGAGATCCCCTACGACTTCGTGCGCAAACGGCTGAGCGTGGTGGTGAAGGAGAAGGACGCCGACCGCATGATCACCAAGGGCGCGCTGGAGAAGGTGCTGGAGGTCTGCACGCGGGTCGGACGGCCCCGGCGGCGCGCTGGCGCTGGACGAGGCCAGCCGCGCGAAGATCGAGGCGCGCTTCACGCGATGGAGCAGCCAGGGCTACCGCGTGCTGGGCGTGGCGCACCGCGACGGTGGACGAGAAGGCGGAGTACGGGCGGGCGCACGAGACCGAGCTGATCTTCGCCGGCTTCCTGCTCTTCTTCGATCCGCCCAAGCCGGGGGTGCAGGAGACGATCCGCCGAGCTCGAAGACATGGGGGTGAGCCTCAAGATCATCACCGGCGACAACCAGCTGGTGGCGCTGCACACGGCCGAGAGCGTGGGCCTCGAGGTCAGCGGCGTGGTGACCGGCGCGGAGCTGAATGACCTGCACGACGAGGCCCTGCTGCAGCGTGCCGAGCGGGCCAACCTCTTCGCCGAGGTGGACCCCAACCAGAAAGAGCGCATCATCCTGGCGCTGGGCAAGACGGGGCACGTGGTCGGCTACATGGGCGACGGCATCAACGACGCGCTCCGCGCTGCACGCCGCCGACGTGGGCATCTCGGTGGACACGGCGGTGGACGTGGCCAAGGAGGCCGCCGACTTCGTGCTGCTCGAAGAACGACCTGGGGGTGCTGCGCGAGGGCATCCGCGAGGGGCGCACGCACCTTCGCCAACACGCTCAAGTACGTGTTCATGGCCACCAGCGCCAACTTCGGCAACATGTTCAGCATGGCCGGCGCCTCGCTGTTCCTGCCCTTCCTGCCCATGCTGCCCAAGCAGGTGCTGCTGATCAACCTCCTGACCGACCTGCCGGAGATGACCATCGCCACCGACAACGTCGACGCCGGTGATGATCAGCCAGCCGCGCCGCTGGGACATCCGCTTCATCCGCCGCTTCATGCTGGTCTTCGGCCTGCTCAGCTCGGTGTTCGACTTCGTGACCTTCGGCGCGCTGTACCTGCTGCTGCGCTCCAACCTGGACACGGCCCAGGGGCAGATGCTGTTCCACACCGGCTGGTTCGTGGAGTCGGTGCTCTCGGCCACGCTGGTGGTGTTCGCGGTGCGCACGCGCCTGCCCTTCACGCACAGCCAGCCCAGCCGGACGATGATGCTGGTGACCGGGCTGGTGATGCTGGCGGCGCTGTTCATCCCCATCTCGCCGCTGGCCGGGCCGCTGGCCTTCGTCGCGCTGCCGCCCGTGTTCCTGGCGGCGGTGGCGGGCATCGTGCTGGTCTATTTCGCGGCGGCGGAGTTCGCCAAGCGGCGCTTCTACCGCAGGGAGAAATAGGGTATGGAAGCTCACCGCCCCGTTCCCTTCGGCGTGCCCGGCTACGCCACGCGCTATCTGGACGAGGGCGACCGGGCGGCGCTGCAAAAGCTGCTGGAAGATGCCTCGGACTACGCACTGATCGTCACCGGCGAGGCGGCCGGGGCGGACGACGCCCTGGGGCTGCTCAGTGAGCTCCCACCCCAGAAGACGGCGGAGGATAAGCTCGTGGTGGGCCTCTTCACGCAGGCAGGCGAGCTGATCGGCGTGGCGGACGTGGTGCGCGATTACCCGGCGCCGGCCGGCTGGTGGATCGGGCTGCTGCTCTTGCATCCCGCCCGGCGCGGCCAGGGGCTGGGCAGGCAGGTGTATTTCGCGCTGGAGGGCTGGGCCGCGGGGCTGGGGGCGACGGAGATCGGCATCGGCGTGGTGGAGCGCAACGAGAAGGCGCTGCGCTTCTGGCAAGGAGTGGGGTTCGCGATCGTGGAGAAGCGCCCGCCGAGGAAGTTCGGGAAGATGGAGCAAGCGGTGTGGGTGATGAGGAGGGCGGTGGGGGACAGGGGAAAGTAGACAGTGGACAGGGGTCAGAGCGGATGACTGTCGACTGATCCCTGGCCACCCGGCAGGCGCGCGCCGGGGAGGTAGGCCTGGGCCGGAAGGAATTGTTCCGAAAACGCAAACAATTGAAAACGATTCCTTTTTGAGCGCCACATGCGGGGAATTCTCTTCGATTGGCAAGGTTCAGGCCAGCTATGGGGGGCAAACGAATAGGTTAACGAATAAAACGAAGGTGGAGAATAGAGCGGGTGCGAGACGGGGAGTCCCTCCGAGGGAGTTGGATGCGAGAATATTAGCACAAATGTTCTGAATTTGCAAGGGGGAATTTTGGATTTTACGAGAGTGGAGAATAGAGAGTGGTTGAGACGGGGTCCCTGGCAACCACAAAGAACACGGGGAACACAAAGAAGAACAGGGAAGACAGTGTAGGGGCGAAGCATTAGGAGGTCAGGCCTCCTCTGAAACTCCAACTTATCCCCGAACGCTTTGCATTCTACTCTGATACCTGGTATAGGCCGGCGGAGCAGAGAGAGGACGTTCCAGTAGGAGCCGCTGGAACGGACAACCTTATGCGACCCATGCAATCTACGAATTGGTTTTCACTTTCAGAAGTTTAGATTATTCAGTAGTAATTTTTAGTCTTTAGTTTGTTTTGAATTTAAGACACCAACTGTCCCTATCATGGCATTTCTTATGAGATCATTTGAATCCTTCATTTCCTTTAAGGATATTTTTTGATTCAAGTAAAGATACTGAAAAGTATGACTTATCTGTAAAACTTGATGAATATAGGCGATAAAAGCTGCGCTAGCTATCCCCAAATCGCTTACTGACTGTCGAATTTCCTTCAATGGTCCCCGATAGACGATGATCAGCATAGTGCCTAAACCACTGACAAAAGAAACGCCCGTACCCATGATTTGCTCAGTAGTCAAGGTTCCAAACAAAATTCTCCAGCTATAGATCTTAAGAAAATGAATTAGACCAAAAAGGTGGCAATAAAAAGAGGGACCCCTTATCCTTAAGTGGATTGAGCAAATCTACTGGTAAGGAAAAGGGTCCCATGTTTAGAATAACCTTTCAGCAGGAAACCGTCAAGGAAATGCAAACCCGTCTGGGCCAAGCCTATCAAACTGGAAACCTCCGCCTGGTGCGTCACTTGGCGGTCTTGCTCGCCATTGCCCACGGGGAAGGGTTGACGGAACTGTTGGCCACCTGGCGACTGTGCGAAGCTACTGTCTACGGCTGGTTGAAAGCCTTCGGGGAACAGCGCTGGGACAGTCTGCACTACACCCCGCCAACGGGCCGACCGGCTCGTTTGACCCAGCAACAAAAGCAAGAATTGGTCGAGGTCGTCCAAGCCGGACCCGAAGCGGCCGGATATGCTTGTGGCTGTTGGACCACCACGCTGATCCAGGAATGGATTTATCAACATTTCCAGGTGACCTACAGCCGCTTTTACGTGGCCGAATTGCTGCGTAACTTGGGATTGTCCTATCAAAAAGCGCGCTTTATCTCGGATCATTTGGATGAAGCCGCCCGCAAAGCCTGGGTGGAAACGGTCTGGCCGGGCCTGTTGGCCCAAGCGCAGCGGGAGGGCAAGGCGATTTTCTTTGAAGATGAGGTGTGTTTTGCCCAATGGGGCTCGTTGTCCTATACCTGGGCGCTCAAAGGCTGTCAACCCCAAGTCAAAACCAGCGGGCTGCGCAAAGGCTACAAGATTTTTGGACTGATCGAGTTCTTCAGTGGGCGCTTTTTCTGGCTGGATTGTGACGAACGCTTCAACAGCGCCACCTACCAGGCTTTCTTGACCTGCCTGTTGGAGCAGGTCCCTGGCCCGCTGATGCTGATCCAGGATGGCGCCCGCTATCACACCAGCCGGGAGATGCGCACTTTTTTTGAGCAACACCAAGATCGGCTCAGCGTGTATCAACTGCCCTCCTATTCGCCGGATTACAACCCGATCGAATACCTGTGGAAGAAAGTCAAAACGAAAGCCACGCATAATCGCTATTTCGCCCAATTCTCTAAACTGGTCAACTCCGTGGAAGCGGCGTTATCATCTTTCGATGAGCAACCCCAAGAAATCCTGCACCTGATGGGTTTTTATACGCAATCCTCGGCCAATCCATCGGCTGCTTGACCCTTGTCTATTTCTTTTTCTTAACCTCTATAGATACACACAGCAAAATCATACCAATCGCAAAAACAAAGACACTGAGGGCCATCCTTACTTTGAAACCGATCTGGGCATAATTCATCGTTTCTTGCCACATTTTTTGAGTTTCTTTGTTTAAATTCGAGATGGGAGCTTGAAAATTTTCCTTTAAATTTTCGCGTAATTGTTTTTTGCTAAAATGTCTTCATTCTCCAATTGTTCGCCACAATTTGGACATTTATAGGATATTCTTCCTTTTTCTATTTGGATGTCGGCCGCTTCGTAAACTTGTCCACATGAACCACAAATATTCTTGTTTGGTTTGACTGGCGCCCTTATGGGCGTTGTTGGCATTTCTATGGGTACATCTATAGTATCTTTTTCCATAATAACCCCATCTTCAACGAAATTGTTAGGAACAAAATTTCGATAGCTTTACAACTTTATTATCGAAAAACGAGCAATTGTATCTCCATATTCATTTGTTGGCAAACTTTCTTCCTCTCTGATCTCATAATCGCAAAGAGGTAATTTATCAGTGCCAATAACTATCCATAGGCAATACTGGGGATCTTGACCTTGTAAATCGCGAATCTCTACAGTTATGCTGTGGCTATTTTTAAACACGGAAATAAAAGATGATCTACAAAAATGCTTGAGAAATAGCTTCCTTTTTTCTTCTACAAAAACATAACGCGAGACCAGCTTTTCTTGAATTGATCTGAAATCGAATATTGAAATAGACTTTTTCTTAAACCCGCTTACGCGATATTCGGAATAACCGATATTTTGGCTTATAAAACTAATAGGACTTATTCCTTGAATTCCAATAGTCGAAGGGCCTGAAAAAATTTTCTTTTTCATTTACTTGTGCCCTTTTCTATTTTGATGGGTTCTTTACAATAAGGACATATTGTTTTGCCCTTTCTAATATCTAGAACGGAGGTTGCTCGTTCGCAATTAGGGCATCTTATAGTTCCTTTTTTGCCTGGTAATGGTGTTATAGGTTTGCCTGGTATACTTATTGGTGGCATTCTAATCCCCACTGTTATTACTAATTTTTGAAATTATCTATGACATATTTATTATATAACCAATTCAGTAGCAGGCATTCCAGGGGGATTGCACTATGAAGAGAGGACTTTGAGGCAGTAGCTATCATCCCAACCTGCTTGTAAGTGTTTAGCCTGGATGCCCCCTTAGCCGTCTTTTCACCGCGGAGGAGATTGAGGGCGATATGGCGAAGGATGGCCAGGTTTTGTGCCCCATTGTCTTTGTGCGAGTTGTGGGTTGGTCGGTGGGGACAAGAAAAATTGGTTCCATTTGTTCGGGAGTCCTACACCCACAAATCTACTACCCAGAGCACATCGAAAGATGGGCAAGATATTGGTGTCACTTTTCGGCCTATAATGCGCCATAGATTTTCACCAATAGTGCGCCGGGTATTTTCACCCACGATGCGCCACTAATTTTCACCCAAAGTGCGCCACTGGTTTTCGGCCACACTGCGCCACCCTCGGATGCGTCATTTTCCGGTATCCTTCCGGTATTCCACTTACCGGGAGGAGCGACATGACCGAAAGGAAGCTCAAGCTCATGGACATCCGAGAACTGCTCTTACACCTGCGGGCCCAATCCAGCGATCGCCAGATCCAGAAGGACACCGGGTTCAACCGCAGAACCATCAAACGCTACCGGGAATGGGCCCAGGTTCAGGGACTGTTGGAAGGAGCGCTGCCTGCTCCCGAAGAACTGGCTACTCGCCTCCAGGCCACCCTCCCGGAAAAGACCCCTCCGCAGAACAACTCGTCAGCGGAGAGCTACCGGAGCCAGATCCAACAGCTGCTCGACGAGAAGGTCGAGGTGGCCGCCATCTACCAGCGGCTCAGCGAACGTGGTTTCACCGGCAGCTATTCCTCCGTCTACCGCCTGGCCAGGGCGATCCAGCCCAGTCATCCTGAGACCGCTGCCCGCGTGGAACGCAAACCCGGCGAGGAGGCCCAGATCGATTTTGGCTATGCCGGGCGCATGATCGATCCACAAACTGGTCAGCTGCGCAAAGCCTGGGCCTTCGTGATGCTCCTGTCCTGGAGCCGCCACGTCTACGTCGAGTTCGTCTGGGACCAGAAAATCGAGACCTGGCTGCGCTGCCACCGCAATGCCTTCGAGTTCTTTGGCGGCGTCCCGGCGCGGGTGGTGCTGGACAACCTCAAGGCCGCGATTATCCAGGCCGTCTGGGACGATCCCCAGGTGCAGGCCACCTACCAGGAGTGCGCCGCGCACTACGGCTTTCTGCTGGCTCCCTGCCGGGT
Organism: uncultured Chloroflexia bacterium; assembly: GCA_963702935.1. GTDB lineage: Bacteria > Chloroflexota > Anaerolineae > Anaerolineales > Anaerolineaceae > DAOTWA01. The sequence continues at coordinate 1,982,341 of OY969772.1, read as the reverse complement.
GAGAACCCCGGAACACAAAGGCAAGGTCGAACAGGGCGGGGTGCATTACGTCTGCCGCAACTTCCTGGGCGGGCGCACCCCGACGGAAATCACCCAGGCCAATCGCGAGGTGCGCACCTGGTGCTTGACCACCGCCGGGCTGCGCGACCACGGCACGACGCACGAAGCCCCGCTGAAGCGCTTTGAAGGGGTCGAAAAAAGCCGTCTCAAGCCACTGCCCAGCTCGCCCTACGATTTGGCGGTGTGGAAAAAGGTCAAGATCTACCGCGATTGCTACGTGAGCTTCGACCACGCCTTTTACTCGGTGCCCTACCGGATGTACCCAGGCTGGGTGTGGATCTGCGGCGGGAGCCGCCAGGTGCGCATCTATGACCTGAACTACCAGCTCAAGGCCACTCACGAACGCGCCCAGAAACCTGGAGAGCGCCTGACGCATCCAGATCACATCCCGTCCGAGAAGCTGCCCGCCCTGACCCAGACCCGCGAGAGCGTCCAGGCCGAGGCCCAGGAAGCGGGTCCTGCTACGGCGCAGATCGTGCAAACCTTGCTGGAACATCCCGTCCTGGACCGCCTGACCACCGCCGGGCTGTTGGTACGCCTGGCCCAGAAGTACAGCGCGCAACGCCTGGAAGCCGCCTGCCGCAAAGCCCTGGACTATGGCGATCCCAGCTACAAGACGGTCAAGGGCATCCTCAAACAAGGCTCCGAAGCTCAGGAAGCACCCATCCCCGTGGAGCTGCCGCCTGCCACCACTTTTGCCCGCAACTCGGCTGAATTAGTGGGGACTCTGGCGGAGGTGCCGTCATGGAGCTGAAACACCAACTCTCCGACCAACTGCGCCATTTGCGCCTCTCGGGGGTGCTGGAGACGATGGACGCGCGCAACCGCCAGGCCATTGACGGGCAGTGGAGTTACGTCGAGTTCCTCTCCCGCCTGCTGGAGGACGAAGTCGAGCGCCGATCCCAGAAGCAGCTCAACCTGCGCCTGCGCCGGGGTGCGCTCAACACCACCAAGACCCTGGAGGGCTTCGATTTCCACTTCAACCCCAACCTCAATCGCCAGCAGATCCTCAACCTGGCTTCCTGCGAGTTTGTGCGCCAGAAGCACAACGTGCTGATCTGCGGCCCCACGGGGGTCGGAAAAAGTCATTTAGCCCAGGCGCTGGGCCAGGAAGCGGCCCGCCAGGGGCTGGACGTGTTGTTTCTGAATACCCAGAAGATGCTCCAGCACCTCAACGGCGGCCGGGCGGATGGCTCCTGGGAGCGCCGCATGAGCCTGTACCTGCGCCCGGAACTGCTGATCCTGGACGACTTCGGGCTCAAACCGCTGCAACCACCGGGTCCGGAAGACTTGTACGATGTGATTAACGAGCGCTACGAGCACGGTAGTATTCTCTTGACCTCCAACCGGGCTCCCAACGAATGGCCGGATCTGTTCCTGGATCCCTTGCTGGCCTCAGCCGGGCTGGACAGGCTCCTAGATCGGGCGGAAGTCATCGTGATCCGTGGTCCCAGCTTCCGTTCCCAGGGCCGCAACAAGCTGTTGGAGGAGGTGCAGACTCAGACAACCGAACCTTAAAATTCCAGCCACTTTGCATTTGCATCCGCTCTCCGGGTGGCGCATCACGGCCGAAAAGTGCTGGCGCAGTGTTGCCGAAAAGAGGTGGCGCATTTACGGGCGAATATTGACAATTGGGCTTTGGCGCGGAGAAAACCGTATAAATAACCGTACTTTCCGCCCAAAAACCCGACCTACGGGCTTGGAAGAAGAATATTTTGCATTGGACCAGCAAAAGTCAGCAAAGAAAGAGCAATTCCGGTACCAATAATCATGGATAGGATAAACCAAACCCAAAATTGGATATTCCTTCTATTTATTGGTCGAGTCAATGACAATATCCGCTTTTCTCCAAGTTGGCTGGAGAATAATTGAACTTGTTCTTCTGTTTCATGGCGAGTCAATATGTATCCATGTAAAACACTACCCATTCTAAAAACAACTTGAAATGCCAATAAGTAGATCGCGTAAGCTCTTACAACAATAGGAAAAAACTCTTTGGTGATTTTATTTTCTAGCAGCGAGGCGATAACAGAAAGGACCACAACTCCTATTACTGCAAGCAGAGACTCTACCAGACCCTTTGTTACAGAATCAATTGCTGCCCCAATCTCTTTTGTGGTATTGGAGACAAAATGAATAACCTCTTCAATTTGATCAAAGTGTTTTGTAATTTGTCCCTCAATATAAACCCTATGGTGCCATCGTGCGTCATCTAATAAATGACCAATTTGTTTTTTAAAGAGCTCCAAGTTTTTGGGGGGGCTTTCGGATTCGATTTGGCGAGCAACAACATTTTGAAATATGACAAGCCTGTCTGTATCTTTTCCATGATAAGGCCAGAGAGCAACCCGATATAAAGTTTGGTTTTCCCCTTCCCAGAAACTATCCCCATCAATCGCGAGTGTTACTGTCTGCTCTGAGTTTGAATAGTTACTTTCATAACCCTTATCATTTCGGGTTGAACGATTAGCAGTATATAAAATTGTTAACGTAAGCAAATGATTGTTTATTGATGGATAGAAATCAATAGAATCTTGGATTCGATTTGAACAAATAAAGTGAAGAGGAGTGACATTTTTTAACTGAAAGTTTATCCAAGACAAGTTTTCTCTTGCAATATCTCGAAAATTTTCAACATGACGCTTTACCCCGCTGCTTGTGGCGATAATAAAAAATTCACGATCTATGTATTGTTTTTCGCCCAAAATATTTATGAATATACCAGAAATATACGAATTTGCATCGGAAACTATGATTATTGTGGGCGTGTAGGGGTCTTTGAATAACAGATTATCAATTTCGGTAACCGGTGTCCTTAATAGCGACAGAAGATTTTTTGAGAAAAAGTAGAAAACGTATTTAAATTTATCCAGTTCGACTCCTAAACATTCTAAAACTTTGCCTTTGTCTATTCTTATTTCTAGTTTTACCGGTAGTTTCTCACCAAGTCTTTGAATAAAATCTATATTATCCTGAATATTACCCACTATCTTCCCGTCGAGAACCTCCAATAGTGGAGAACCTTCCTCTCCTAATCTTATAGAAAGTGAACTCATTAAATACTGTACACAAGGAAACAATGTCCTCCGCAATCAAATTCCTCAATTGTATTACTGGCACTTGGGTGCTCAGTAAATACTGCTGGAAACTTTCTGCTGAGCTGACTTGATCTTGGGATAAATCAATTTTTCTGCAAAAGGAAACCAAAGCCTCATAAAGCATTTTATGCTCTGCTCTTTGTCTTTCTGGCCCACTTTGGAGTTCGCAATGTAATTGTCCAGGTGTTTGTATTCGGATTATATTCCTCAAATAAAGTCCTTCCTTCTCCAATTGCATCTGGATTTATTCGAACCAGGAGGCCATTCTCACCTTCAAACCAAGTATATTGGGTTAGCCTGTCACGTGTTCTGGGATCTGGAAGAAAGCTTAGGTCCTTCATCCCATGTTGGCGCATATAATGGATGTATTCATCTTGTTCTTCAACCGTTGGAATTACAGACCGAGCAAACTCAGTAATATCTACATTTTCATCTTGAACTGTTGTATAAGTACGCTCTATGAAGCGATTAATATCGGCTTCATTCCAAGCTTCCCCTCTTTCTTTTAACCAGTCCTAGACTCCCGTATAAAAAAATACGAGTTTGGTCGGATGGATTTATCAGCACCTTACACTGTAGGAAATCATGCAAGAAGAAAGAAGCGACTAATCTTCTAATACCATACCGAGCCGCTTGTTGATCAAGCACCTTTAAATGCAAATTTTCGTTCCGTAATTCATGAGGTAATACGAATGCGCACTTTTGAAGCTCACCGGTTGGTATGACATCTTTCACGCGTTTCAATGTAATTTGAACTTTTCCGTTGACTTCAACCCGCTCACCGACAAATCCATCTTCTGGATCCATCTTTAGAAGAGCAACCCAGGTTAATTTTGGCGAATTTTCCTCATTGAATGTACATACGACCAAGTCGCCAGGAGATATATTCTTTTTGTTTCTGCTATTTTCAATTGAACCGAAAAGATGTAACGCAATTTCGCGGCTCCTGTCAATGAACTGGTCGGTATCAGCGACAATAAAATCACACATCGTTCTGAGGTAGGCGTTACCAGTTGGAACCTCTTGAAAAACAGCGCTTCTAGTAAATCTGTGCTCACGGTTATTAAGGATATGTTTTCGCAGAAAGCTCCCCACCTCTTCTGAAATGGGAGACTCCATATCAGAAAGCTGAGCTTTATCATAGTTTATATGATCTACTTTGTGTATAATGACCCTTTGTAGTGTGATGGTGTCCATTGCGAGCCCCTTTTTAACCATCTGTATCAACTGTTAAACCTTGGAGATTTTTGACTAACTTTTTCTGCTTGTTGCTCTGCAACAATTGATCTATCCCCCCAAATTGTTCAATGTCTTCTTGATTTCCAAAGAGAATCCCAACTTACTATACTTATATTATAAGACAAATAGACTAAATTGATCCATTGAATTTATTTGCAGTTTAAGGTAGCTATACATAGGAAGGGCACTATCGCCGGGATAGAATCTCGATCTACATCTTTGTCCTTTACGCGAGAGGGTTCTCCCTGTCCAGGGCCCATCTCAGGGGGTTGTCTGCGATGTAGCGCCGGACGCGGGCCAGATCATTTTCATCCCACAGGATGTGTTCATAATAATTGCGTTGCCAGACCGGCGCGCCGGGGGTGCCTCGCAGGGCGTTGATGCGCCGGGTGCTGACGGATTTGAAATTCTGGACGATCGCGCCCAAAGACCCCGGCTGGGTGCCTCGAGGGGGTAGGGGCGAAGCATTCGGAAGGCGAGAGGGTCTGCCCAAGGGGGCTTGATCTCCGAATGCTTCGCCCCTACGCGGGTCGGAGAGGATCACGATGCCGTGGAAATGATTGGGCATGAGGATGCATTCGTCCAATGAGACGGGGAAATGCCGGGGAAGGGCCTGCCAAAGGACGGCGACCAATTTTCCTATAAGATTGAGGAGCATTTCGTCATCTTTTATCGCGCCAAAGGCAAGCTCGCGATCTTTGGCCACCAGCGTGACAAAGTAGGCCCCGGCCTGGGAGTAATCGTATCCTTCCAGGCGGATGGAGTGGCGGCTATGCTGGGCATGGGGATCTTCCCCGCGAGCGGACATGCCTGAATTATAGGCCGGCATGAGGGTAGGGGCAACCTGATATCACGAACTGGAAGATCAGCAGCCGGCCCTTCAGAGCGTGGCCTGGGATGCGCCCGACCGTTTGAACTCTCACCGACGTTGGTGGGAAGGCGAGTAGGGGCGAAGCATTCGGAAGACGAGTCGGTCCACCCAAGGGGGGCTGATCTCCGAATGCTTCGCCCCTACCCTTGGGGAACTCATGATATAGTAGAGGAACACCGCCGTCGTCGGGATTCGACCCCGGCGTCCAGTTTGCGAAAAGGAGAGGCAAAGCATGAGCATTCATCCGTTGGTCGTTCAATTGCGTTTCACGCGCAGCGAGTTCCTGCGCTGCCTGGAGGGGCTGAGCGAGGAGGACGCGCGCCGCCGCCTGGAGCCGATGAACTGCATTAGCTGGATGGTCGGCCACCTGGCCAACCAGGAGAGCAGTTACTGGATCTTCCGGGCGCAGGGACGCAGCCTGCACGCCGAGCTGCGCGAGCTGGTGGGCACGGGCCGCCCGGCCAGCACGCCTTCCCTGGCGGAGATGCGGGCTGCCTGGGAGGAGATCACGGCGGCGGCGGACGAGTACCTGGACACGCTGACCCCCGACGTGCTGGAGACGTTCCTCGAATATAACGGCAAGGTGCACCCGGAGAACGTGGGCACCATGCTGTATCGCAACATCTATCATTACTGGTATCACACCGGCGAGGCCAGCGCGGTGCGCCAGATGCTGGGGCACCAGGGCCTGGCCCAGTTCGTGGGGAATATCGGCGAAACGCCCTACCGCAAAGAGGCGTAATCGCGGAGGGCGCGCATTCCTGTTTTGAACCGCAAGGCTTTGAACCGCAAAGGGCGCAAAGAACGTAAAGTACCTTAAAAAACTTTGCGGTTTCGCGGCTTTGCGTGCCGCCCCTAAGCCTTGAACCGCAGAGGACGCCAGGAGCGCAAAGGATTCTATAGAAAACTTGGCGTCTTTGCGTGCGCATCTCTGAACTTTGAACGGCAAAGCTGCGAAGGTTTTATCGCCGTTCGTCTGGTCGCCCGATTTCCACCCTTCCCCGATTCGCGCCTTCCAGCCTTTTGCGATACAATAAGTCTTGTTTGTCTGAACCCCCCGTTTCCCAGGGCACTATTCCTGGGAAACGAATCATTTATCACGGAGCCTACTCATGGAGATTCAAAACAAAGTCGTGATCGTTACCGGCGCTTCGGAGGGGATCGGCGAGGCAACCGCCCGCCGCCTGGCGGAGGCCGGGGCGCAATTGGCGCTGGCCGCGCGCTCTACCGACAAGCTGGAAAAGCTCGCCGGCGAGCTGCGCGGGCAGGGGCGCCAGGCGGCCGTCTTCCCCACCGACATGCGCGATCCTCAGCAGGTGGAGCAGATGGTGGAGCGCGCCTGGGAACGCTTCGGGCGCCTGGACGTGCTGATCAACAACGCCGGGCAGGCGGTGGCCGGGGCCATCGCCGACCTGGATCTGGACAGCTTCCGCCAGGTGATCGACCTGAACGTGTTTGGGCCGGTGTACGCCATGCAGGCCGCCATCCCCAAGATGCGCCAGGCGGGCGGAGGTCTGATCGTCAACATCAGCTCGATGGTGTCGAAGATGAGCATCCCCGGCCTGGCGGGCTACGCCTCGACCAAGGCGGCCCTGAACATGATCTCGCAGACCGCGCGGGTGGAGCTGGCGGGCGACAACATCCGCGTCATCACGGTGCTGCCCAGGAGCACGGCCACCAACTTTGGGGCCAACTCGCTGGGGAACCGGGGGATGCGCCAGCGCCAGCGGGAGGGGGCCAGCGGGGTGGTGGTGGATCCCCCGGAATACGTGGCCGGCAAGATCCTGGAAGCCATCCAGGAGGAGCCGGCGGAGAAGTATATGGAAGGATGAGGGAGGAAGGAGGAAGGATGAGGAAATCAGGCGATCAGGGATTAGGGATCAGGCGATCAGGATGCCTGACTGCCGGGTGCCTGATTTCCTGATTACCTGATTGCCTCGTCTCCTGATTGCCTCATCGCCTGATTGCCTCGTCGCCTGATTACCTGATTGCCTCATCGCCCGATTCCCTGATGGCCTTATCGCCTGATCCCTGATCTCTACTCATCAGTTCTTTTACTCCAAGGAGTATTTCCCATGAAAATCGGTTTACAAATTCCTAACTTTTCCTGGCCGGGCGGGGAAGCCGCCATCGGGCCGCGCCTGGCGGAGGTGGCCGGGCGGGCCGACGAGCTGGGCTTCGCCAGCCTGTGGGTCATGGATCACTTTTTCCAGATCGGCAACGTCGGGCAGGTGGACGAGCCCATGCTGGAAAGCTATTCGGCGCTGAGCTTCATGGCGGCGCACACGCAGCGCGCGCGGCTGGGCGCTATGGTCACCGGGGTTATCTACCGCTATCCCGGCCTGCTGGCCAAGACCGTCACGACCCTGGACGTGCTCTCCGGCGGACGGGCAACCCTGGGCATCGGCGCGGCCTGGAACGAGCGCGAATCGAACGGCCTGGGCGTGCCCTTCCCGCCCCTCAAGGAGCGCTTCGAGCGCCTGGAGGAGGCTTTGCAGATCGTCCTGCAAATGTGGTCGGGGAAGGTGGCGCCCTTCGAGGGCAAGCATTATCACCTGGCCGAGACGCTAAACGTGCCGCGACCTTTGAGCCAGCCGCACCCGCCCATCCTCATCGGCGGCTCGGGCGAGCAAAAGACCCTGCGCCTGGTGGCGCGCTACGCGGACGCCTGCAACCTGTTCGCGCGCGCCGGAGAAGACGTGCTGAGCCAAAAGCTAGACGTGCTCAAGCGCCACTGCGAGGCCGCCGGACGGCCTTACGAGGCGATCGAGAAGACGGCGCTGGATACGGCGAATTTTAGCCAGATGAGCGCCAAACAGTTGGTGGAGCATTGCCGCACGTTGAGCAAGCTGGGCTTCCAGCACGTGATCTTCAACCTGGCGGGCGCCCCGCAGGTGAAGGACATCGAGACGATCGGGAAGGAAGTGATCCCGGAAGTGGCGGAGGGATGAAGGATGAGGGATGAGGGATGAGGAGAACAGGGATGAGGCAATCAGGTAATCAGGGATCCGGATAATTGGGCAACCTGATTACCTGACCCCTAATCCCTGGTTGCCTCATCCCTGATCCCTGCCCACTGTTCACTGTTCCTTGACCAACTGGCGGACGCCGGCGGGGCCGGCGACGATCACGTCCGTGGCCAGGCCCAGAAAGAGGCCGTGCTCGACGATGCCGGTGTGGGCTTTCAGGCGGGCGGCCAGCTCGGCGGGATGCTCCAGCGGCCCAAAGGCGCAATCCAGAATGTAATTGCCCTGGTCGGTGGTATACGGCGCAGCGTCCGGCTGGAGGCGCATCTTTACCTGTGCGCCCAGGCTTTCCAGATAGCGGCCGGTCACCTGCCAGGCAAAGGGGACGACTTCCACCGGTATGGGCGCCAGGCTGCCGAGCTGCGCGGAGAGCTTGCGCTCGTCCACGATGATCACTTCGCGGCGGCTGGCCAGGGCCACCATCTTCTCGCGCAGCAGCGCTCCGCCCAGCCCCTTGATCAGGTTGAGCTGCGGATCGACTTCGTCGGCGCCGTCGATGGTGAAGTCGATGTGGGGATGCTCCGCCAGGGTAGTGAGGGGAATGCCCAGGCGCCGGGCTTCCCCTTCGGAGGCCAGCGAGGTGGGACCCCGAGGATGCCTTTCAGGCGGCCGGCCTGGTAAAGCTGCCCGATGCGCCGGATGGCAAAGAGCGTGGTGCTGCCCGAGCCCAGGCCGACGATCATGCCTGCCTCGATCAGCGTCACCGCGTGTTCCGCGGCTTCTTGTTTGAATTGTGCGACGTCAGGTTGGGGGGAGTTCGACATACCGGATCGATTCGGGGGTCTCCATTCGAAGAGGATGGCCCCATTTTAGACCGAAACAGGCAAGAGAACAAGGATGAAGGCGGAAGGAGGAGGGATGAAAAGAACAGGCGAACAGGCAACCAGGCGGCCAGATACCCTGATCCCTGGTTGCCTGATCCCTGGTTGCCTGATCCCTGATTACCTGATCCCTGGTTGCCCAATTCCTGATTGCCTGTTCCCCTACTTCACCATCTCGAACCCCGCCTGCAAGTTGCCGGGCACGATCAGGGATAATTTGGGGTTGTAATCATTCTGCGGGATGCAGGGCAGCGGGAAGTTCCAGCATTCCGGCCCTACGGTGGGGAAATAGACCACCAGGCCGGAGTCCGTCGTCCGGCTGCTCAAGGTGTCCGCTGGCCTGGCCTTGGCCGCCACCTGCGCCAGGCTGGGCGGGGTGAGGATGTATTGGCGGCTGAGGTCTTTGGAAAAATGGTTGGGGGAGATCCAGAAGGTGAGCGCCAGCAGCAGGAAGACAATCCCCCATGAATTCAGCCGCACCTTGCCGGCCGCCGCCACCAGGTCGTAGCCGAGCAGGATCAAGCTCACCAAAAAGGTCCAGAAGACGGCGCCCGAAAAGCGGTAGTCCGGCGCCAGGATGAACCAGTAAAGGATAGAAGCCAGGCTGATGGCGGCCAGGGCTGCCAGACCGGTGGTGGCGGTCTTCCAATTCTTCACGATCGTCTTTCTGAAGAGCACGAACCAGCCGGCTCCGGCGGCCATCAATCCCAGGCAAAGCACAAAGCCTTGTTTAACTTCGTAGACGAAATCGTGGGACCATTGCAGAAACCAGCTCCAGTTGGCGGTATACGGGATGGTATCCGAGCGGGTGCGCGCCCAACTGGAGATCCCCGCCGAGATCGGCGCCGCCAGGTAATCCGGCATGGTCCACGGGAAAGGGAAGGAAATGATCGTGGAAGGATAGAGCAGGTACCCGCTCAAAATCAGGTTGCGGACGAGCCAGGGAACCACCCAGGCCGCCAGCACCCCTGCCCAGCTCAGCCAATACCTGCCCGCCTGGCGAAGCGGGAATTTGTAACGCACGATCCACAAGCCCAGGATCGCCAGCAGGATGAGGAAGCCGAAACCGGCAGAGCTCAGCTTGACCGTCAGCCCCACCGCCACCAGCAAAACGATATACAGGCTCTGCCTTTGAAGCGCATCCGCTTCCAGCTCCAGCTCGAACAGGCGCAGCAGCTCGCCGCCCAGAACGAATTGCAGGACAAATCCGGGAAAATCCGGGGAAAAACCCACCACGTAGGCCGTGCCGGTCTGCCACAGGGCGAAAGGCAGCATCAAGGCGTAGTACCAATCGTGGTAAAGCAGCCCATCTTTAGAGCAGATCGTGTTGTACACCCCTGCGCCGCCCAAGAGGACGATCACGTAAGCCAGAACGGTGTTGGAGAGGTAATAGGCCTGCCCGCTCAAGAAGCCCGTGTTGAGCGCCGCGGCCAACAAGAAATTGGAGTTATTGAAGGCCAGGCGGTGGTGCAGGTTGCCCAGGCCGGGCACGATGGCGTAGCTGTTGATCCAGGTGACCGCTTGCAGGTGGTACAGCCCGAAGTCGGCCTGGGGCGTGCTAAACATCACGTGGTTGGCGATCATCACCGCCGGCGCCAACCCCACGATTGCCAGCCAGAAAGCTTCTTTCTTGGGAAGACTCCGGAAATAAGCGGCGACTTCTGCGCGGGCCAATGCCCAGCCCAGGAGCGACCCGGCGACCAGCAGGCCCAGCGGGAGCAGGTCTACCTTGAAGAAGAAATGCCAGAGCTGCAAAAAGCCGATGGCCAGCCCCCAGCCCGTGAAAAAGGTCAGCAGCAACCGCTCGAAGGTGAGCCTCTTCCGATCGGGACGCCAGGGAAACAGCAGACCTAAACCGACGAAAAACGGGACTTGCAGGAGGATGCCAAGGGTGTTTGTGATCATAGGGGAGCTGCCGGGGAAATTATAATCCAAGCAGGATCAAAAAGCAGGTTCCCTTCCGTCCTTCAAATGGCGTTCTCAAGAATAAAGGTTGTCATTGCGAGGAGGGCGTTCTTTGCCCGACGAAGCAATCTCGGTGCCGGCCCTGAGATCGCCACGCCCTGGGAAGAACACCCAGGGCTCGCGATGACACAGATCATAGTGGCTGTCAAGGAAACATGAGAACGCCATACCGTCCTTCAACCCAGTAATCCGAAATCTAGCCCCCTGACAATTTTAAGGAATGGGACGCGGACGAGCACAGACCCGGCACCGCCTGCCAGGGCAAGTGAAACGCGGAAAAGAAGAAAATTGCAAAAAACCACCCATTTTGGGGACAGTAAAATTATAAAATCCGCATTCATCCGCGCCGAAGGTTCGCGTCCCTTTTAAAAGTGTCTGGTGGCTAGATCCAAAATCAACAATTCCCAATCAGCTATAGCGCTCTTCTTACTTTTTGACCGACTCGCGATCAAGTCGGGCACGGCTTCGATGCCTCCCAGTCTGAACGGGCCTTTTTTACTAGTGAGCAGTCGATGACCTCTTGGGACTTGCCGTGTGCGTGGTTTAGGCGCTGCCAAAGAGCCTGTTAATGATAGTAGCAATCAGCCGTAGTTCGTGCAATGCGTCTCCTGGCACGACTATTGATTGGCTCTCTGGGTGCGATGCGATATTCCGCAAACCGCGTATACCCTCCCATCTTAACTTTTCACTCTCTGGGATTACAGACTTCGCTATGAGATAGTCAACCTTGTTGGCGAAGTTCTTCACATTCTTTGGGGCAGATAACGACTTGCATTTGAGAGTAACAGCGGCTTCAGCTACTCTGAAAAGTTGTTCAAATGTCAGTGTATACAATGGGTAGAAGAAATAGCCATAACACATAGCACCGCGAGCCACCTCAAAAAGAGCCCTTACTTCCCGAGGAACCGATTCGCTAAGCCGAGACTCTGAAAATGTCACCGAGCAAATCATCGGAAGTGATCGACTCGGGCCCATGTGGTGTAAGTTTAACAAATCCACTCAAAATTTCATCGGGTTGAAGCCAATTTTCGCGTGTAATGCTCTTAAAGCCAAACTCATTCATTGTGCCCCCCTTGTTTTCGGCATAGTTTCCCCCATACGATGCGTGGCGCGCCTCAAGATTTGCAGGATCAGAGACTCACAACAAGCGTAGAGGCATTAACTACTCTCCACTCACCACTCTCGTTCTTCAACTCTATACTCAAAAATCAGCTATAGCGCGTTTCCCACTCCTTGACCGATTCGCGGATCAGGTCGCGCACCTCCGCGTCGGGCACGGCTTCGATGCCCTCGTAGTGATCCAGCCCGATCCACACGATCACGCCGTGATGAGGCATTTCCGCCAGGCGGATGCCGCGGCTGGCCAGGGAGGAATTGGCCAGCTTTTCCTGCAAGATCTCGTCCACCTGAGCCACGATGCTGAGCGGCCCGGTGTCTTTGACGGCGGGCGCGCCGGAGGGCGGGGTCAGCGCGCCGGTGCCCCTGGGCCTGAGCGGGCCGGTATCGGGCGGGCGGAGCTGCCCCGTGGCCGGCTTGAGCGGGCCGGTGGCGGGCCGGGGGGTCGCGACCGCAGGGGAGGGTGGGAGCGGCTCGCCGGCGGTCTTCAGCGCGCCGGTGACCGGTTTGGGCGCCGCGGCGGAAGGCTCCGCTGCGGGGCTCGGGGCCGGCGCGGACGGCTGCCCGTAGCCCAGCCAGGCTTTCAGCTCCAGGACGGCCTTCTCCAGGCGCTCGCGCTGCTCATACTTCAGCTCGGAGTGTACCCGCAGCATCTTGCCGTCCACCTCCACCTGCAAGGCGTTGCCCTCGGGGGCGCGCCACAGGGCGGCCACCAGGCGTCCGGGACGAGAGGCGCGTGGAATGGCAGCGGGCGGCGGGCCGGAAGTGGCCGCGCTTTCTACGCGCCCGCCTTCCAGGTCCTTTTCGTCGGGCTCCTTTTCGCGGGTGAGAGAGCTCACCAGCGCTCCGGCCAGATATCCCAGCGTCACGCAGACGAAGGCGACGATCAACAGTGTGCGAACATCCATGAACTCACCCTCCCACCTGCCTTCGGCCTCAGGGGACCTCGGGCGTGGTTAAATACAGGCCAAAGAGTTGTTTGCGACACTCCTTACGAAACTATTGTATAACAAAAAGGAAAAAACAATACCTACAAGATTGCAAGGAAGGGGAATAGGGAACAGGGAGTAGGGAACAGGGAGTAGGGAGTAGAGAGTAAGAGCGTGGGGAAAACGCGAATGTACACCTCAACGGGCAAGGATCTTTTCGATGCGACGGTCGGGTATGAGCCACACGATGGCCACCACGACGTACAGCCCAAAGGCGATCCAGGCGTTCACCAGCGCCAGTGGAATGGCGACCGCGTAGATCAACGAGGACACCTTGCCTTTGAAATCGCGGCCCAGGGCGGCGGCCAGGAGCGAATTGCTGCCGTGCAGGGCGATGAGGGCGCGGGCGAGGAGGTAGTAGGCGATGGAGGCGAACAACAGCACCACGCCGTACAGCGCGACGGGCCAAACGGCAAAGCGATTCTCGCCCATCCAGCCGGTGACGAAGGGAATGAGCGACAGCCAGAACAGCAGGTGCAAATTGGCCCACAGGACGCGGCCGTCCACGCGCTCGGCGGCCTGGAGCAAGTGGTGGTGGTTGCTCCAGTAGATGCCCAGGAAGATGAAGCTGAGCACGTAGCTCAGAAAGACCGGCGCCAGCGGGATCAAGTCGGCCAGAGCGGCGCCGCGCGGGGCCGCCAGCTCGAGCACCATGATGGTGATGAGGATGGCAATCACGCCATCGCTGAACGCCTCCACGCGTCCTTTATCCATCTCGAATCTCCCAATGGCCGCCCTGGCGCGAATCCTCAGAAATTGGCCGGAAGCGGCGGCCCGCCCTTGCGCCCGGCGAGCATGTAAACCGCGAAGGCAGCCGCCAGGGCCGTCAGGCCCAGGAGCGTTCCGGCTACCACGTTCTGCGGCAGGGATCCGCCGGGGCGGGTATCCACCGAGAAGTCGGCGAAGGTGTCGAAGCGATCCGGGCGGCGCACCGCCACGCGCACCTGCCATAGATCCGCAAAGCTCAGGTAGGCGCCCTGGATGCTGTAGATCCCGTTCCCCTGGTTGGCGAGCACCGCCGTGCTGGGCGGGATGGACACGTCGCTGGGGAAGAATAACAGATCGACCTCGTTGGCCTGGGTCAGCGGCTTGCCGTCTGCGCTGGTGGCCAGCGCCAGGGTGTAGGTGTTCACCCCCACGCGGCCGGGCGAGACGGTCAGCTTCAGGGTCAGATCGTCGGCCTGGAGGGTCTGGGTTAGCCTGGGAATGCTGGCCTGCTCGTTGGCCATGGGCAGCGAGGTGAACACACCCACCCACAAGAGCAGCAGGGCTCCCAGAGCGGCCTCCGCCGACAAGAATTTGAGGAAGCCCTGCACCCGGCTCGCGTCGCCCGGCGCGACCTGGGCCGCTGCCTGAATGCGCGGCCTGATGACGAAGTGGTTGACGCCTCCCAGGGCGAGCATCACCAGCGCGGCCAACAGCTTGACCAGCAGCACGCGCCCGTAATCCGTATTCAGCAGCCCGTCCCACGAGCCGACGTCCGTCAGCGCCGCGTAGACGCCGGTCAGGCCCAGGACGCCTACGCTGATCATGGCCAGGGTCGAGAAGCGCGGCAGGAGGAAGGCCGCCAGACGCGTGCGCTGCTGCGGCTCCCAGCGGCGCGCCCACCAGAGGCTGGCCAGGAACAATCCTAGCCCGCCCACCCAGACGGAGGCGGCCAGCAGATGGGCCAGGTCGGCGGCGATCATCCAGGGGTTGGATTGGGCGGCGGCGTGGCTGCCCAGGCTCACGCTGAGCAGCAGGAGGGCCAGCAGCGGCAGCGCCGCCCAGCGGTTCCAGCGGTTGGGCGAGGGCAGCAGCACCCCGGCCAGGGCGAACAGGGCCGCCAGGCGCGCCAGGGCCAGCAGGCCGTAGCGCGCGCCGGTCAGAATGGTGAGCACTTCGGGATCCCAGGGCGGCAGGATCCACCCACCCTCGAAGGCCGCCGCTTCGACCAGCACGCCCAGCAGGCTGGCGGTTCCCAGCAGGGCCAGCCCCACCAGGAAATAGCGCCGCAAGAGGGGCGCATAGCCCGCCAGGCCCGCCTGCTCCTCGCCCAGGGCGCGCGCCGCCGGCCGCCAGGCAAAGCGCTCGAAGATTGCCCCGCCGGCCAGAATGGCGACCGCCAGATAGAGCAGCCCCTTGACCAGCGCCTGGCCGGGCAGCGTGGAAGCCGGCGCCGGGGGCGCCGCCTGCAAGGTAGAAGCTGCGCCGGCGGACACGTCCCCGATCAGGATGGGAAAGGAGCCGCCGGTCAGGTGCCCGTCCGAGATGGAGATGACCTTCCAGGTGACCAGGTAGATGCCGTCCTTCAAGGGGGGCAGGCTGGCCGACAGGTGGGTGGCGTCAGCCGGGTCGAGGCGGGTGGTGTGCTGGTCCACCCGCGCCCCGCCGGCGTCGTACACGGCGATGTCGCTGAGCTGCGGCTCGAGCGGCTCGCTGAAGAACATGTCGATCTGCGCGGGGGAGTGATCCAGGTGCGCGTTGGCCGCGGGTGTGGAGCGCAGCAGGTAGGCGTGGGCCGAGACGGGCGCGGCGGACAGGAACAGCGCTCCCAGGGTCAGCCCCAGCAGCGCCAGGCGAAAAGCCCGCGAAAGCCCGGGTAACGCGCGCTCAACCCGCCGCCGAAAAGGAAAATGGGACATGCTTCGCCTCCACCCAAGAATATCCGAGAAGTCCACGCCGACCGGAAAATGGACTTGCCGTATCTATTATATCCAATCTTCTATTATGCGGCTGAGCTTCCCCTCCTCGTCCCGGCGCCGCCGGGGCAAGCACGGCATTCTCGCGTTACCTTGAATTTGCGTCATCGCGAGCCCTGGGCGCTCTCCCCAGGGCGTGGCGATCTCTCGGCTGGCACCCAGATTGCTTCGCACAGAACGCTCGCAATGACACTCCGCGATGGTTTCTTCTCGAAAGAAGAGCGCCTCGGCGCTGTGGGATAACTCGCAATGACAGGCTAAATCTGAGAAGGGCCACGCCGGGGCGGGACATTTTCGTGACTTAAAATCACAAGTTTTAAAGTTATAATATTTGCCATGGACCTTCGAAAAATTCGCCAGGATTTTCCCCTCCTGCAAGACAACGGCCACAAGGCCCTCACTTACTTCGACAGCGCCTGCCAGAGCCTGCGTCCCCGCTCCGTCATCGAGGCCATCGACCAGTATTACCTGAAGTCTTCGGCGTGCAGCGGGCGCAGCATGCACCAACTGGCCGCCGAAGTCACCCGCAACTGCGACCAGGCGCGCGGCGCGATGGCGAAATTCCTCAACGCCGCCAAAAAAGAGGAGATCGTGTTCACACGCAACACCACCGAGGGCATCAACCTGGTGGCCAACTCCTTGAGCTGGCAAAAGGGCGACGTGGTGCTGATCTCCGATAAGGAGCACAACTCCAACCTGATCCCCTGGCAGATGCTGGCCAGGAAACGGGGGTGGAGATCCGCATCGTGCCTTCCAAGGAGGACAACACCTTCGACCTGGCCGCCTTCGAGGCGCGCCTGGATAAGCGGGTGAAGCTGGTCTCCCTGGGGTACACCTCCAACCTGGACGGGGTGAGCGTGCCGGCGGCCGAGGTCGATCAAGCGCGCCCATTCCAACGGCTCGCTGGTGCTGCTGGACGCAGCCCAAACGGCCCCCCACCGCAAGATCAACGTGAAGGCCCTGGACGTGGATTTCCTGGCCTTCTCGGGGCACAAGATGCTGGGTCCTTCAGGCACGGGCGTGCTGTATGGCAAGTATGCCCTGCTGGAGGAGATGGAACCCTTCCTGGTGGGCGGCGATACGGTGGCTCAATTCCACCTACGATGCGTGCCAATTCCTGCCCCCGCCGGAGAAGTTCGAGGCCGGCCTGCAAGATTACGCCGGGCATCATCGGGCTGGGCGCCGCCGTGAAATACCTGGAAGACGTGGGCTTCGACGCCATCGAGAAGCAGGAGCTGCTGCTCAACGAGCTGATCACGGCGGAGATCAGCGGACATCCCCGGCCTCAAGCTGCTCGGCCCGCCCGACCCGCGGCTGCGTGGTGGGGTCGTTTCATTTACTATCGAAGGCATCGACTCGCACCGCATCGCCTTGATGCTGGATCAGATGGCGGGCGTGCTGGTGCGCTCCGGGCAGCATTGCGTGCATTCCTGGTTCAACGCCCACCAGATCAAAGGCTCGGTGCGCGCTTCCGCGTATTTCTACAACACCCAGGAAGAAGCGGCGCTGTTCAGCGCCAGCCTGAAGAAAATCAGAAAGGTGCTCTAGGGCCTATGTTCTGCATCGTCGCATTCGTCGTACTGTCCATCCTGGGGATCTTCAGCGCCACCAACCGCGCGCTGGCCAAAGAGGCGCTGGACTGCGTCTTTCGCCGGGTAACCCTGCGGCCCTGCAACTCCGGCTTCGACGAGAAAATGAAGGCCAAGATCCTGGGCAGCGTGATCACCCGCTCCGAGACGGCCGCGCGCGTGCTGAACAAGAACTTCGAGCTGCTCTCCTGGGTCTTTTTCCTGCTCATGCTGGCCAGCAGCGTCTGGGCCGTGCGCGGGGTGTATTTGTTCTACGTCACCGGGAGCTGCAACGGCCTAAACCAGGCCGCCTTTTGCGTGTTCGACCCGAGCGGCTCCAACAACGAGGTCTCCACGGTCTCAGGCACCTGCAAGGTCAAGCCCACCAGCGGAGCGGATTTGACCCTGGATGGGGTCGACCTGCGGGGCTTCCCCGTGCTGAACGAGGGCGCCTCCAGACCAGATCGTCATGGTGGGCTGCTACGCCTGCGACTTCACGCGCGAGGCCTACCCGGAGATCAAGAAGCTGGTGGCCAGGAGCGGGGCCAGCTTCACTTTCCTGGATTACCCGGTCAAGACCAGGACGGATTTGATGACGCGCGTGGGGCAATGCGTCTACCGGCAGGATCCGGCCAAATACTGGCAGTTGAACGACCTGCTCTTCACCACGGATAAGCCCAACCTGGACGACGAGGACTTCGCGTTGAAGACCGTGGCCGGATTGGGCCTGGACGCGGCGCAGGTCAAGCAATGTGTGGACGATCCGCTGACGGAGGATCTGATCAAGGGGCAGTTGAGCCAGATCACCAAGACGAATTTCTACGGCACGCCCACCATTTTCATCAACGACCAGGTCTACGTGGGGCCCAAGCCCTACCGGGTGTACGCTGTGGCGCTGGAAGGGCTGCTGTACTGGCTGAAGTAATCCTGGAATTCCCCCAATTCGTTGGTGGGGGTGACCCGGAATCCCCCCAACCCCCCTTAGGAAGGGGGGCTAAGAGCCAAAACGGCGGATTTGGAAATCCGCCCTACGTTTACGGGGGGCCATTTTCCTAATCCACAATCCACAATCAGCAATCTACAATCTAAAATTCCGAATTCCTCTCACTCTTAAGGATGAGCGCCCTCCCGGCGGCGGAATCACCCGCGCGGTTCACTCTCGCGAGGGATGACGGGCGCTCCTCCCCTGGCTATACTATGGACAACCAAAATAACGAATCAGTGAGTTTGCCAGTGAGGGAAAAGATGAAAGAATCAGTGCTTTCGGTAAAGGATTTACGCAAGGCTTACGGCAGCTTCCAGGCCGTGGACGGGGTGAGCTTCGAAGTGCAGCGTGGGGAGATCTTCGGGCTGCTGGGCCCCAACGGGGCCGGCAAGACCACTACCCTGGAAAGCCTGGAAGGCATCCGCAAGCCGGACGGCGGGGCGATCTCGATCCTGGGGGTGGACCCCACCCGCGAGGCGCTCAAGCTGCGCAACGCCATCGGCGTGCAGTTGCAGAACTCGGGCCTGCCCGCTACCATGACCCCGGCCGAGGCCATGCGCTTCTTCTGCGCCTATCACGGCGTGGCGCCGCGCTACGACCTGCTGGCGCGCATGGGGCTGGAGGAGAAGCAGAAATTCCAGTTCAAGGACCTCTCCACCGGGCAGCAACGCCGCCTGGCCCTGGCGCTGGCTATGGCGCATCGTCCGCAGATCGTGGTACTGGACGAGCCTACCGCCGGACTGGACGTGGACTCGCGCAGCGTGCTGCACAGCATCATGCAGGAGCTGCGCGAAGAGGGCGCGGCCATCCTGCTGGCCACGCACGACATGGCCGAGGCTGAGAAAATGGCCGACCGGGTGGCCATCCTGCTGCGCGGCAAGATCGTGGCAGAGGGCAGCCCGCGCGAGCTGACCGCTACCGGGGAGGGCCTCACCAAGGTCTCGGTGAGCACCGAGAACGCCATCCTGCAACAGAACGGCACGGTCTTCCCGGCCGTCTCGCAGAAGGCCGTCAAGGAAGAGTACGTCATCTATTACAGCACCGATCCCGGCCCGACCGTCTCGGCCGTGCTGGATTACGTGCGCGAGAAGGGCGACAAGCTGGTAGACCTGCGGGTCGAGCGCCCTTCGTTGGAAGAACGTTTCCTGGAGATTACTCAGACGGGAGCCAAGCAATGAGCGCTTATCTCAATCATTTCGCCTTCGAGTTCAAGACGGGCTTACGCAACCCTTCGCAGTCCTTCCTCAATTATCTCTTCCCCCTGGCCTTCTACGCCATGATGGGGCTGGTGATGACGCAGATCAACCCCGGCTTCAAAGCGGTGCTGATCCCCGCCATGATCGTGTTCGCCGCCATGTGCGGCACGATCCTGGGGCTGCCCTCGCCGCTGGTGGAAGCGCGTGAGGCGGGCATCTTCCGCAGCTTCAAGATCAACGGGGTGCCGGCCGCTTCCATCCTGGTGATCCCTATGCAGAGCGCCATGATCCACGGTCTCCTGGTGTGCGCCGTCATCGCGGTGACCGGCGGGCCGCTGTTCGGTGGGACGGAGCCGCAGAACTGGCTGTATCTGGCCCTGCTGACCCTGGCCACCACCTTCACCTTCGGCGCCATCGGCACGCTGATCGGGGTGGTCTCGGCCAACGCGCGCGCCACCATCTTCTATTCGCAGGGCATCTTCCTGCCCTCCATGCTGCTGGGCGGCTTGATGGTGCCCCTGGACATGCTGCCCAAATCGATCCAGCCCGTCTCGGCGCTGTTGCCCACGGCGCACGCCATGCAAGCCCTGCTGGGCGCGGCTTACGGGGTGCAGACGGTCTTCAACCCGCTGACCGCTACGATTGTGCTGCTGAGCAGCGGCGTCCTGGCGCTGGGGCTGGCGGTCTACCTGTTCAACTGGGACAGCCGCAACCAGTCGCGGCGCGGCCACCCGCTGATGGCGCTGATCGCGCTGGCGCCCTACGTGGTCTTCGCGGTAGCGCAGGCAATGAGCTGAGATTAGTGGGCAGTGGACAGTGGGCAGTGGACAGCGAGGCAATCAGGTAATGAGGCAATCAGGCAATGAGGTAATGAGGCAATGAGGCAATGAGGCAATCAGGCAATGAGGCAATGAGGCAATCAGGTAATGAGGCAATCAGGCAATCAGGCGACCAGGCAATCAGGAGAGCAGGTTTCCTGGTTGCCTGGTTCCTGATCCCTGGTTGCCTGGTTCCTGATCCCTGGTCGCCTGATCCCTGATCCCTGATCGCCTGATCCCTGATCGCCTGATCCCTGGTCGCCTGTTCCCTGGTCGCCTGTTCCCTGATCGCCTGATCCCTGATCGCCTGATCCCTGATCCCTAATCCCTGATTGCCCAATTCCTCATCCTTCCGCCTTCATCCCTCATCCTTCCCATGAAGCCTCCCCCGCCCTCACTCATCCCCCAGCAAGCCGCCGTGTTGGAGCGCCTGGACCAGGCGCTCAGCCACCGGCTGGGGCTGCTCGTCGCGCCGGCGGGGTGGGGCAAGTCGGCGCTCTTGCAGCGCTGGGCGGAGGGCTGCGGGGTGGCCGTGGCCCGGCTCTCCCTGGTGGAGGAGGATAACCAGGCCGAGCGCTTTTTGGCGGACCTGAAGGGGGTTCTGTGGGGCGCCGCGCCTCAGCCCCAGGGGGACATCATCGAGCTGGTCAACGCGCTGGCGGAGAAGCCGGGGGAGCTGGCGCTGGCGCTGGACGAATATCACCTCATCTGGGCTGAAGAGGTGCACGAGCGGGTAGGGCTGTTGCTGGATTACCTGCCCCCGCGCGTCCACGTGCTGATCGCCTGCCGCGCGGAGCCGCCCCTGCCCATCCCGCGCATGAGGGTGCGGCGGCAAGTGGTAGAAATCGTATTATAATTTGCTTCCACTTTCCTGTTTGCTCCTCCAGGTGGCATGGACGGTCTTATTGGGGGGACCGGCGTGGCAATTCAAATTACCTGGTGGAAGCCCCCATTCCCGTTCGGAAAGAAGCCATTCATTCGAGATGATCCTGGAAGGGCGCCAGCGCATAGCATGGCCATTTAAAGGGAATGTCGTGGGAGCACACAATGGGATTAACAAAAGAGAGCACAAAGAGGCCCAGATCGTCCTGGAGAAGCCTTTTCCTGATCACCTTCCTGGCGGTTTACCTGTACGTATTCATGGAGTGGTTATTTGACGTTACCAAACCGTCTTTCATGAGCGCATTCAGTTTTCAGGAGAAGGTGGGAATTTTCCTGTTTAGCGGCGCGCTTGGCTCTGCTCTATGCTTCTTGCTCTTATCCCTCCTGGCCCTCATTGGCTTACTCCCCGGCCTCAGAACGAGGAAAGGATTATCGATCCAACTGGGCGGCTTGCTGCCGGCGGCAGTGCTTGCTTCCCTTTTCCTGATGATGATCGACAATTTTACTTATACCGTTTTTGGGTTTGGCATCGTTTCGACGCGAGGAGTCACGCGGGGGCTCTATGGGGCCTTGTTCGTGGGGCTTTTCGTGCTCAGTTTCCGCATCGTGTCGCAAAGGATGCCCCAATTCACGCGGCTGACGGCCAAAAGATCCATCAAGAAGCTCGTGATTCCCGGGCTGAACGGCGTAATCCTCCTTTCTCTTCTTGTAACGATGGCGGACACCCATTGGGGAGCGCAATTCAATAAGAGCGTCGGCGCCAATAAGGCCAATTCCTTTCCAAACATCGTGTTCATTACAGGCGATGGCGTAGACGCGACCCATACCTCGGTATACGGGTACGATCGGGACACAACTCCACAGATCAAGGAGCTTTCCGAAACCTCCCTGGTGGCCGAGGACGCCTTTACCAATTCGGGGAACACCAGCGGCTCTTTGATCTCGTTCTTGACGAGCAAGTACCCGACCCAGACGCGCGTGCTGTTCCCGCCCGACATTCTGAGGGGCGCCGACGCCTACCAGCATCTGCCGGGAATGCTGAGATCCCTGGGATACTATTCCGTACAATACGGTTATCCCCATTATGCAGACGCCTACACCTTGAACGTACTGGACGGGTTCGACGTATCCAATGGCCGCGCGATCCCGAAGAGTGGCATCCAGGCCGGCTTGAGCGCGTATATTCCCAGCGATTACGCCTACTTCATCGATGACATGACCGACCGGCTGGTGGATCGGCTGAGCCAGATTTTTTATTTGAAGACGATGGAGAACTCGTACGACCTGGTGACGGAACCGCCCCAAAACCTGATCGATCAGACAAAATTGGAGGATTTGCTCGATCTGATTCAAAGCTCGAGCGACCCCTTGTTCGTTCAAATCCACTTTATGGTGACTTCACGGGCCGACCTTTGGCCCTGAAAAGCAGGTTTTTTCGGCAGGCCAATCGTACGACACGCAAGAGCCCTGGAACGATGACTTTTACGACGATAGTATCCTCGAATTCGATCAAGACGTTGGCCAAATCATCGACGAATTAAAGAAGGACGATCTGTTCGATAACACGATCCTGGTAATTAGCAGCGACCATAACGAGCAACACCTGACGACCCAACGAATTCCTTTGATCATTCATTTCCCAGGGGGACGATTTGCAGGGAAGATCGATACAAACGTTCAAATTTTGGACGTCGCTCCAACCATACTCGATTATATGGGGATTAAGAAGCCTGCCTGGATGGAAGGACAGTCTATGCTCGCGGGAGGGCTTCCCGAACGGCCCATTTTTGGGGTTTCGGTTAACTCTCTGGAAATAGGAGAGGATGAAGAGGGCCTTTATAGCACCGACGTACAGGCGCAGGAACCTCCTTTTTATCAATTCGGGAGTATCAGCCTGATCTATTGCGATGAGTGGTATCAGTTGGACCTGTCAAATTACCAATTGGAGACGGGAGGGGTGGTGGGATCTTCTTCCACGTGCAAAGGAGCCGGCGATCTATCCGAGCAACAGGCCGTCACGTGGATGGCGAATCACCTCCAAGAGGATGGATTCGACACCTCTGTGCTGGATAACCCTTTCCCCTATCTGGCAGCCTCGCAATAGCAGGCGACCGGGGCACATTTGCGTGCATCTGCTATCACGAATTGGGCAGAATGCGGAAATTTCCTCCTTGACATCCCAATGGAAAGTGTCTATTATTTATATAGACTGGTCTACAATGTAGACCACGTATGGATGTGAGGAGAGTTTCCTTATGAGGGATCATCTGAAAAAGGCGCAGCAACGCGCCACCCAGTACTGGTTCGTGGACGGCCTGGTCGAGCTTGGCGGCGGGGTGATTGGCCTGCTGCTTTCGGCGGCCTTTGTGATGGGGCCAGCCGCGTTCCGGTCGCGGTGGAGTGTGCCGGTTTTCTTCCTGGCCGCCCTGGCGGTCACTATGGGGCTGCGCTGGGTGATCCAGCGCATCAAGGAACGGGATACTTATCCTTACACAGGTTACGTCGCCCCCCTCAGCGGCTGGGAGAACAAGCGCACCGTCGCGGCCACTCTCTTGTTTACGCTTCTCCTGCTGGCCGTGAACTTGTACCTGACGCTGCGCGCTCCCCAATCCCTGCTGTGGTCCCCAGCCGCTGGCGGGCTGGCCTTTGCCCTGGTCTTCGCCTGGACGGCTTATCTGGCGGCCCCGCCGCGTTTTTATTTCCTGGCCCTCTTCTGCCTGCTGGCCGGCGGCGCTCTGGCGATCAGCGGATTGGGCTACCTGCCGAGTATGGGAATTCTGTGCGGACTGATCGGCCTGGTCCTGGTCGCTTTTGGCGGCCTGACGCGCCGGGCCTACCTGCGCCACATCCGCCAGCTTCTCGCGCAGCCGGATGAGCGCTAACCAGCCCTCTCTGATCGAGGTGGACCGCCTCATCCACGAGCCGTCCCGCAGCGTCATCCTGGCCGTCCTGGGCGCCATCCGCAGCGCCGACTTCCTCTATCTGCAACAGGAGACCGGGCTGACCAAGGGCAATCTTTCGGTGCACCTCTCCAGGCTGGAAGAGGCCGGCTACGTCAGTATCGAGAAGACCTATCGCGGCAAAACCCCAATGACGTTGTGCCGGATAACCGACCAGGGCCGCCAGGCCTTCGATGAATATCGCCGGCAGCTCAAACAATTCGTCGAGGCGACCGAGTGGCGTTAGGCGTCACGTGGGAGATATAGAATGGGAATAACTTTAACAGTAAATGCCAGAGGCTATCCCTCTGACATTTACTATACTGTGGCAGCGTGGAAGTGCGGGCGGTAGCGCTCTAAGCGGCCAGGAAAGGCAAGACGCGCCCGGACATATTCGCCAGGATGTGGCCCGCTTCGGGCAGCACGTCGGCGGTGAAGCAGGGCAGCAGGCGCTGCAAGCGCGCGGCGGTGCCCTGGGTGTTCAGCAGGGGGTCTTTGGCCCCGGCTACCAGCAGCACCGGCATGGTCAGCCTTTGCAGCTCCTCGTCGGAGAAGAGCGGCCCGCCTTGCACGCGCGCGTTGAAGTGGGCGTTGATCAACTGGCTGTAGCGAATGGTCTCCACATCCAGGGGTTGGCCGGCATTCAACAGGCTCAAGACCCTGGCGGAGCCCCGCTCACCCAGGAACATGAACGGGAGGGCCTTCAGCATGAAAAGGCCCTGCGCCGGCGCCACCCCGCCGGGGCACAACAGCGCCAGCTTCTCGACCCGCGCGGGGAAGGTGGTGGCGAATTTGAGGGCCATCCAGCCGCCCAGCGAGATGCCCAGCAGGGTGACCCTGTCCAGACCCAGCGCGGCCAGCACGTCTTGCAGCCACTCGGCGGAAGCCGGCCCGGCCAGCTCAGAGCGCAGCGCCTGGCTCTTGCCGGGCTCGCCCGGCAGGTCGACGGCGATCATGTGATAGCAGGCGCTGTAGGCCAGGGCGTCCCCTATCCACATGGCCGAGTTGGAGGCGGAACCGTGCAGCAGCACCAGGGGCGGCGCGGCTTCGTCTCCACAGGCCAACGCGAACGTTTCTCCGTGGCGGGTGGGCAGCCTGCGGGTCTGGTAGGGCAACGGCCAGTGGCGCAAGATTGCGTCGTAGGCTGCCAGGATGGCCTCTCTGCCCTGGGGGGATTTGAAGATGGGTTGAGTTTTCATGCTTGCGTCACTCCTCGACCAGCCACGCGGCGGCGGCCTCCCGGTCGTAAAAGACGTGAAACAGGCGGTCGCGGCGGTTGGCCTCCAGCACCATCTCCTGGAAGCGGCCCTGGTTGACCAGCTCCGGCGTCAGCACGGCGGCGAGCTTGATGGCGTAGGTGTTGAATTTTTGCAGCACAGCGCCGGCCAGGCCAGTGCGCAGGTGGTAGAAGTCGTCGGCCAGGTTTTCGGCGTGCAACAACAGGCGGTGGACCTGGTGCTCTCCGCAGGCGGCGACCAGATCCAGGGCGTCGCGCTCGGATTGGATCTGCCCGTCTCCGGCCAGGCACTCGAGGTATGCGTTGGGAAGGTCTGTGATGAGGCGATAGTTCATGCTCCGCTCTCCTTTCGCGGTCGTTCGGGGTCCGATTCGATTCCCGCCGCCAGCCCCGCGAGGCGCTTCAGCCCTTCCCGCACCCGGCGCACCCAGCTCAGCTCGTTTTCATAGACTGAGAGGACGTTCTGCGAGATCATCTCCCACAGATAGGCTTCGCGTTCGGTGCGGGCGGGAGGGGCTTCCTGGCGCCGGGCTTTCTCCTGCTGCATGAGCAGTTGCACGCGCACTTCTTCTTCGTAGCGCGCCAGCAGCGCGTCCAGCTCGGCGTCGTCCAGCAGGTCGGCCCAGGTAAGCTGGATCAGGAACGTGTTGCGCAGCTCCGGCAGCTCCGGCGTGGAAAGCACCCATTGCTTGAGGGCCGCCCGGCCTTTCTCGGTGAGATTGTAGATTTTCCTGGCCGGCAAGCTCTCTTGAACCTGGATCTCTTGCGTCACCAGCCCCTCGGTGTGAAGCTGGACCAGGGCGGTGTAGATCTGGTTGTTATTGCCCGACCAATAGATGACGGTCGAATCGGCGAAGACCTTCTTCAGGTCGTATCCCGAAAAGGGCCGCCAGCTTAGAAGACCCAGGATGGCATATTGGATAGTCATTTTGTCGCACCTGCGCTAGGTATAGGACGCGGAGTAACGCTGAAAACACGGAGGAGCCGAATTGTGACCGGCGGCTGTAATCTTTTAATAACTTATGTTATTTGTAACATATATAAACCTCAACTGTCAAGCCCCTTTTATTCCTGCGTTCCACGAGTTCCGTCCATTGAAAATACCCCACCACAGAGACACAAAGGACACAGAGTTTTCTCTTTCTAAAAGAATCCTCTGTGTCCTTTGCGTCTAGCCTATTGGAAACAATGCCACCACGGAGGCACAGAGGCCACAGAGTTTTTCTTTACGAAAAGAATCCTCAGTGTTCTCTGCGTCTAGTATATTCAAAGAGCGGCAGTAAAATGGTGAAGGGCACGGCAGTCCGCTCACGCGTCTTGGTCCGTGTAGACCGTCACAGAGCATGGTCGTCGTGCCCTAAGCCAAATGAACCCGAACAGTTGCGTGGGCTTTGAGCCCGTATCCAAGCTAGAACGGGTCCCTTTGATTATACAGCTAGCGAGGTGTGAAATGCTTGAGAATCGATCTGCTGTGTACGTGGGTGTGGATGTGTCCAAGACCCAGCTCGACGTGGCGATGGGCCAAGACGGTGAATATTGGCAGGCAGGCAATGATGCAGCCGGCATCGGGCGTACGCTCCAACGCTTGCAAGCCCTCCAGCCGGCTTTGATCATCGTTGAATCCACCGGTGGGCTGGAGACAGCTCTCATCACGGAGCTCTTTGCGGCCGGGTTGCCGTTTGCCCTGGTGCATCCGGCACGGGTGCGGGATTTTGCCCGTTCGATTGGTTTATTAGCCAAGACCGATAAGTTGGATGCCCGCCTGTTGGCCCGCTTCGGCGAAGCCGTCAAACCGCCCGCTTCCCAGCTACCTGGAGAGGCAGAGCAGGAGTTAAATGCCTGGATGGTGCGTCGCCGGCAATTACTCGACATGCTGGTGGACGAGAAGAACCACCTGGCCAGCACCTGCTTGTCGCTGCGCCCCAAAGTCGAAGAACATCTCACCTGGTTGGAAAAAGAAGTGGCCGATCTGGACCGGCAAATCGAGGACCAAATCCACCAAATTCCCCACTTCCAAGAGAAGGAAGCCCTCTTGCGCAGCGCTAAGGGGGTCGGCCCGGTGTTGTGCGCCAAGCTGCTCTCCGGCCTCCCTGAACTGGGACAGCTAGACCGCAAGAAGATCGCTGCTTTGGTCGGAGTGGCGCCTTTCAATGATGACAGCGGCCGGCGACGTGGAAAACGAAGGATCAAGGGCGGACGAGCAGATGTGAGAAAAGTGCTGTACATGGCCACCCTGGCTGCCACGCGTTCCAATGTGCTCATCAAACCCTTTTATCAACGCTTATTGCAGCAAGGCAAGCTCAAAAAGGTGGCTTTGGTGGCGTGTATGCGCAAATTCCTGACCATCCTGAACGCCATGATCCGGGATCAGCAGCCTTTCAATCCGGCTTTTGTGCCGGCATAACCCTTGACAATAGACACAGTTGCTCTGTGGTGAGATCTCGTAATGGCCTGAAAGTCTACAAGAAAACCGTGCAGCCCTGCAATTCGAGCTGGCGGATCCAACCCGGCGTGGAGGCCAGCCGGTTCCAGCGCAGATCCAGCTTCTCGAGGTGCGCCAGGTCCCCGATGCCGGCAGGCAAGGAGGTCAGCTTGTTGGCGCGCAAATCCAGGAAGCGCAGGCGGCGCAGCTCGCCAATTGAATTGGGCAGGGAAGCCAGGCGGTTGTCCCGCAGGTTCAGGTCGGTCAGGCCGGCCAGGCCGCCCAGCGAGGCGGGCAGCGCCGCCAACAGGTTGCCCTGCAAGTCCAGCTTGCGCAGGCCGCGCAGCTTCCCGAGCGACTCCGGCAGGGAGGCCAACGGGTTATTCATCAGGTGCAGCTCTTTCAGCCCGCTCAGCTCCCCCAGGCTTTCGGGCAGGGAAGCCAGACGATCGTTGTACAGGCGCAGCTCGACCAGGCCCGTCAGGCGCCCGATCCAATCGGGGAGCGCGGCCAGCTCGTTGTCGGTGACGTTCAGGTAGATCAGGCTGCCCAGTTTGGCTAGGGAGGCGGGTAAGCTGGTCAGATGGTTGTTGCTGAGGTAGAGGAAAGCCAGCTCGCGCAGGCTCCCCAACGAGGCGGGCAGGGAGGTCAGCTCGTTGTGGCCCAGGTCCAGCATGTGCAGCCCGGCCAGCTTGCCGAGGCCCTCGGAGAGAGAAGCCAGGCGGTTGCCCGCCAGGTTCAAGGTGCGCAGGCCGGTTAACTTCCACAGGGATGCGGGCAAGGACGCCAGGCGGTTGTCGTACAGGCTCAAGGTTCTCAGGTGCGCCAGGCGCCCCAGGCTGTCGGGGAGGGCCTCCAGGCGGTTCCCGTCCAGGAGCAGCTCTTCCAGGTCGAGCCGCTCGAAAATCGATGCGGGCAGGGAAGATAATCCCTGGCCGGTCAGATCCAGACTTAAGGGTATGCTCATTATTGGCTTTCTCGATTGCTTTGTAGAATCAATCCTTCTCGGTTAGCGGGCCGTAGACCTTATAAGCCAGCTCCGGGCCGAGGAGGAGATTGGCCAGCCTCCCGTTCAACTTTTCAGGGGAATCCTCCGGGTAACGAGACCGCAGACCGGCCAGGGCGAGCTTCTTCACGGTTTGATTTATTTGCCCGAGCATGGCCAGTCTGCGCGCCGGCGTGGCCTGGCGCAGCAGATTTCTCTGAATAGCAGCGATCTCAGGGCGGGTATCGGAGAGGGTCTCAGGCATATTTTTATTATAGCATTTCCGATGGGCGGTTTTACGCTGTAAGGACCTGCGGCTCGATGGGAGCCGGGGCGAAGCGTTTCTGCCGGCCCAGGCGCAGGTGCAGGGCGTAGAAGCCGAGCGCGGAGAGGGCGCACAGCGCCCCGCCGATGTACCACAGCAGGTTGGGATTGTAATTGTCGAGGATGATCCCGGCTGCGCCGGGAGCGATTGTGGCCGGGATCATCCAGCTCAGCCCGTACACGGCCATGTAGCGCCCGCGCATGTCCTCCGGCGCAAAATTCGCCGCCAGCGCCTGGGTGGTGGGCATGATGATCATCTCGCCCACGGTGATGACCACGATGGCCAGGGCGAACAGCGCGTAGGCCGAGATGAAGCCAAACAGGCTGAAGCCGATCATGTAGAAGAGCGTGCCGAGGGCCATCATCAGGAAGGGCGGGCGGTGCTTGATGAGGCGCGTCACGCTGAACTGGAACAGGATGACGGTGATGGCGCCAATGGTCAGCAGGAGGCCGTAGCCCTGGGGCTGGATGCCGTGAACGTCGCGCAGGTACACCGACAGGGAGTTGTACATCTGTTGGTAAACGACGCCCATCAGGATGCCGGCGGTCAGAAAGGCCATGAAGGCGTAGTCGCGCGCCACCTGGCCGTAGCCCTTGAAGGCGCCCAGGACGCTTTCGCGGGGCTGCCCGGCGTGCGCTTCCGGGCGGGTCTCGGAGATCAGCAGGTAGAACAGGACGGCCACGATACAGCTCACCAGCGCGTCCATGACGAACAGGGCGAAGAAAGATTTGCCGGCCACGAAACCACCCACCGTGGGGCCGATGATCCAGGCCATGTTGCCGACCACGCGCAGGATGCCGAAACCCTCCTGGCGCTGCTTGTCGGGCAGGATGTCGGCGATCATGGCCGAACGGGCCGGGCCGGCGATGTCGGAGAGCAGGCCCACCATCACCGCCAGGGGATACAGGCTGGCGAAATCGTTGACCAGGCCGATGGATAGGGTGCTCAGGGCGCTGAAGACCAGTCCGAACAGGATCAGCTTGCGCCGCCCGAACTTATCGGTGAGGGCCCCGCCGATCATCTGCCCGACCAGGCCGAAGATGGAGAACAGCCCCAGGATGAGGCCGGCCTGGGTCATGCCCACCCCGAATTTCTGGGTGATGTAGAGCGAGAAGAAGGGAAAGAGCAGCGTGGCGCCCACGCTGTCGACGAAGGAAACCCCCACGACCAGCCAGAATTTCTGGGGAAATTCGCGGTAGATTTTCTTAAATTGGAGCACGGTAATTATCCTTAT
Organism: uncultured Chloroflexia bacterium; assembly: GCA_963702935.1. Taxonomy (GTDB): domain Bacteria; phylum Chloroflexota; class Anaerolineae; order Anaerolineales; family Anaerolineaceae; genus DAOTWA01. Next base: position 1,951,884 of record OY969772.1, on the reverse strand, counting down.
GGCCGTTTTTCGCGCCCGTTGGGATGCGAATCCCGACCTACGTCCGGCGAGAGGAGAATCCTGGCCTGCGAGCTTAATGTCTGAAATGGCGCACGCCGGTCACGAGCATGGCCAGGCCGTGGGCGTCGGCGGCCGCCACCGATTCGGCGTCGCGCAGCGACCCGCCAGGGTGGACGATAGCGGTAACGCCGGCCCCGGCGGCCAGCTCGACCGAATCGGGGAAGGGGAAGTAAGCGTCCGAGGCCATCACCGCTCCGCGCGCCTTGTCGCCGGCGCGCTCGGCGGCCATGCGCACGCAGTCCACGCGGTTGGGCTGCCCGCCGCCGATGCCCACCGTGGCCTCGCCGCGGGCGAAGACGATGGCATTGGATTTCACGTGCCGGCAGGCGCGCCAGGCGAAGCGCAGCGCCTCCTCTTCCGCCGGGGTGGGCAGGCGCTGCGAGACCACGCGCCATGCGCTGCCGGGCGGGTCGCCCAGGTCGACGGACTGCTTCAACACGCCCTGGTTGACGGAGCGCAGCTCGAAGGCCGGCGCGATCTCCAGGCCGGGCATCTCTACCAGGCGCAAGTTCTTCTTTTTGGCGAGAACGGCGCGGGCGCCCTCCTCGAAGCCGGGCGCGATGAGGCACTCGATGAACAGCTCGCTCATGGCCTGGGCGGCGGCGGGGTCCACGGGGCGGTTGGCGGCCACCACGCTGCCGAAGGCCGAGACCGGGTCGCTGGCCAGGGCCGCGCGGTAGGCCTCCTCCAGGCCGCCCGCCGAGGCGATGCCGCAGGGCGAGAGGTGCTTGACGATCACCACGCTGGTCTTCTCGAAGCTGCACGCCGCGCGCCAGGCGGCGTCCAGGTCCAGCAGGTTGTTGTAGGATAGCTCTTTGCCTTGCAGCACCTGCCCGCCCAGGGGAGAGGCGCCGGGGGCGTAGCCGTACAGCGTGGCCGCCTGGTGCGGGTTCTCGCCGTAGCGCAGGGCCTGCACGGGGTACAGGGTCAGGGCCTCCAGGCGGCCGCCGGCCAGGTAGGCCGAGATGGCCGCGTCGTAGTGCGCCGTGGTCGAGAAGCCCTTCAGGGCCAGCTCGCGGCGCAGGTCGGGGGGCACGCCCCCGCTCTTCAGGCGCTCCAGCACGGCCGGGTAATCCTGCGGATCGCACAGCAGGGTGACGCGGTCGCAGTTCTTGGCCGCCGCGCGGATGAGGGCCACGCCGCCGATGTCGATGTTCTCGACGGCCTCTTCCCAGGTTACGTCCGGCCGGGCGATGGTGGCTTCGAAGGGATACAGGTTGACCGCCGCCAGGTCGATCATGCCCCAGCCCAGGCCGGCCAGCTCGCGCCGGTCGGCGGCGCGGTCGCGGGCCAATAACCCGCCGTGGATGGCCGGGTGCAGGGTCTTCACGCGCCCGCCCAGGATCTCAGGCGAGCCGGTGTAAGCGGCCACCTCCGTCACGGGCAGTCCGTTCTGCGCCAGGGCGTGGGCCGTGCCGCCCGAGGCGAGCAGCTCCCAGCCCAGGGCCACCAGGCCCCGCGCAAATTCCACCAGGCCGGTCTTGTCGAACACCGAAAGGAGCGCTTTGGGCATGATAAATGTTCCTCCTGAAGAAGATGAAAATCAAAGCTGCCAGGCATAGCGCCTGGGCAGGTACGTCCACCCACCCACTTCTCCCCACACGCGAGCCGTTGAAAACTAAAAAACGACCCACCTCGGTGCGCGTGCCGGTGGCAGAGGCGTGGTGGGCATTGATGACTCTATTATAAATAAAGTCCCCGATTTTACAAGGGGTTTGGAGCGTAAAAGAGAAGCGCTTTGGTCAACGGCTGAGACGCAGGCCGGATGCTAAAAGGTCCCCGCGCTCTGCGCGGGGACCCGGGGCAAGCTGAAGGGGGGCGTTCGTGGCCAGGTTGCCTGTGGAGCTGCCGGATAATCCTTCAGGGAGTGAGAATACCGGCGCTAGCGAGTCATGAGGCCTGCTTCTCGCTTTGGATTTGCAGGTATTCGAGGAAAGTGGCTGCGACGGATTGGATATTATCGCGCAAGCCATCGACCACCAGGTATTCATTGGGTGCGTGGATCTTGGCGCCATGGCCGAGGCCGTAAGCTACGAAGGGCACGTGCAATGGTTGGGTGGTGAATAAGTAGGCCGGACCCGTTCCGGGGAGCAGCGGCCAGATCTCATTCGAGGTTCTCCCACTCGCTTCCATCGCCCGGATGGCGGCCTGCGCCAGGTCGTTCTGCGCATCCGTCTTCGAGAAGTAAGTCCCTTCCGCAAATACGACCGAGATATCCTCGAAACCGTTCTTCTTCAAGTGGGCCATGATCTTCTTCATGATGTCGTCGGGGTCCATATTGGGCACCAGACGGCAGTCGAATTTAACCCTCACGCGGTAGGGGACGATGGTCTTGGTGCCTTCACCCGTGTATCCCCCGTAGATGCCGGGGATGTTCATCGTGGGGGTGTAGAGGAACTGTTTGACCAGCGCCTCTCCGTGCAGATCTTCTTTAAATCTTCTAACGTCCAGGGCTTCTTTGAAGGTGGCCTCGTCGAACGTCTTTACCAGGCGTTCGATCAATTTTTGGTCCGTCGCGCTGATGGGAGCCACGTCGTCGTAAAAGCCGTCCACCAGGATTTTCCCGTCGGGCGAGCGCATGGTGTTGAGAGCCCAGGCCAGCCGCCAGATGGGATTTTCTACCCACGCGCCGTTCATACTGTGAATATCGCCGCTGCGCGGGCCGCCCCATTCGCCGCCTTTCACTTCCAATTCGAAATACAGCATCCCCTTATTTCCCAGCAAGACCTTGGGGTGGAAGTTTTCATCCTCGCGCGTGCCGGGTAAATATACCCCATCGGCGACGGACAGCTCCTCCCGGTAATCGTTGACGAAACGCTTCAGGTTGATGCTTCCGGCTTCTTCTTCCCCTTCGATGACGAAGATGAAGTTGAGGGGAATATCTCCCATCACGCGCTGCATCGATTCGATGGCCTTGAAGGTGCCCACCAAAGGCCCCTTCGAGTTGGTAATCCCGCGGCCCACGATGCTCGGCCCGAATTTGGGGAGATCGACGATTTCGGCGGCAAAAGGATCCACTTTCCATTCGTCGATCGGCTCGGGGGGTTGAACGTCGTACAGGCAGTAAATGATCAGGGTCTTGGCCCGCGGATCCTTGCTCTTGACCGTTCCATAGACTACCGGGCTTCCCGTGGGATATTCGACCGGGCGGACATCGGTCGACCCCAAGCGCCGGATGTGTTCTACGACCATTGCAGCGCATTCTCAAATCCCGATGTTCTGCGAGGCGATGCTGGGCTGGCGAACGAGCTGCCGGGCTTCCTCGAGGTATTTGGGGAAATGATCTTCGATATCGGCGTAAACCTTAGCTCTGATTTCTGTGTTGTACATTCAAATCTCCTTTTTCGCGATGATAAACTCTGGATTCAGTAGACGGTGGTGGGATCAAAGGCATCGCGCAGCCAGTCTCCAATAAAGTTAAAGGCGAGCACGGTCAGAACGATCGCAATGCCGGGGAAGGTGGCCAGCCACCAGGAATTCGATAGGTAATTGCGCCCGGTCGCCAGCATGTTCCCCCAGGTGGGGATAGAGGGCGGGATGCCCATTCCCAGAAAGGTCAGGGAGGCTTCTGTGATGATGTATAACCCCACTTCCATGCTCGAATAGATGATGACGGGGGCCACCATGTTGGGGAAGATATGCCTGAACATGATCCTCCAGTCGCTGGCCCCGGCTATTCGAGCGGCTTGAACGTATTCCAGCTCTCGAAAAGATAAGACTTGCCCGCGCACCAGGCGGGTGAACGGCACCCAGCCTGTTAGCCCCAGGATCAGGACGATATTCCTCAGGCTGGAACCCAAGGTAACCACCATGGTGATGGCCAGCAGCAAGAAGGGGAAGCCCAGGAAGGCGTCCACGAAGCGCATGATCACCGCGTCGGCCACCCCGCCGTAATAACCGGCGATCATCCCCAAGAGAGAACCGACCGCGAAGGAAACGGCTACGCCGGTCAAGCCCACGAACAGCGAAATCCTGGCTCCGTAGACCAGGCGGCTGAAAATATCTCTGCCCAACTGGTCCGTTCCCAGGATATATCCGGGGTCGCCTTTGGCATCCCACATGGGGGGGACCAGACGATGGCGAATGTTCTGCTGGGTTGGATCGTGGGGCGCGATTTGGCTTTGAAACACCGCCGTCACGAACAGCAGAAGCAGAATGATTACCCCAATCATGGCCGTTCGCCTTTTCCAGAGCAGGGTCAAATATTTCGTGATGGACTTTTTTTTAAGAAATTCCATGCTTCTAGCGTAGGAGTGTTGTAGTTGTTTCATGTCTCACCTAGCTCAGCCGGATGCGCGGATCAATAAAGACGTACAGGATATCGACGAGGAGATTGATCAGGATGAAGGACGAAGCGATGATGAAGACGGTGGCCTGCACCACCGGAAAATCGAAGATGTTGATCGACTCGGTTAACAGCCAACCAATTCCCGGCCAGGCAAAGACCGTCTCGATGACGATGGACCCGCCCAGCAAATTCCCGATCTGGAGACCGATAATGGTCACCACCGGCAAGAGCGTGTTGGGGAGCACGTGCCGCAGCACCACGGCGCTTTCCCTTTGGCCTTTTGCCCGGGCAGTGCGGATGTAATCCGAACTTAATACCTCCAGCATGCTGGAACGAGTGAGCCTGGCTACTACGGCAGCCATGCTCGTCCCCAGGGCGATGGTTGGCATGATCAGTTGTTTGAAGCTGCCATCTCCTGACGGCGGAAGCCACTGCAACTTAACGCTGAATAACAGGATCAGCATAATCCCCAGCCAGAAAGCCGGGATTGCTCTTGAAAAAACGGCCAGGAGGGCAGCCAGGTTATCGAAGAAGGTATAAGGCTTGAGCGCGGAAACGCTCCCCAACAATATGCCGAGTGGAATGGAGAGCAATAAAGAGAAAAACGTCAATTTTAGCGTCGCGGGAAGATGCAATAAAACAATATGGATGGCGGGTTGATTGTAGGTAAAGGATTTGCCAAAATCGAAGTGGAGCACTCCAAAGATAAAATCGACATACTGGACGATCAAGGGCTTGTCCAATCCCAGGGCATGCCGGAGCTCGTCAATGTTCACTTTTGTGCTCTCAGGGCTTACCAGCAAGCGAGCCGGGTCGCCCACCGAATGAAGCATGATAAAAACGAAGGTGCATACGAAGAACAGCACAAATACGGTTTGAAGCAGTCGTCGAGCTATATATCTTCCCATAGAACTCCTGGGATGGTGTCCCATTTCTGGTCAAGAGGAAGAGACACCCGGGTAAGAAATCACCTCGATAAGAGTAGTGGGGGCAAACCGTCTGCCCCCACTTTAAACCCGCCATTTTCGGGTGGGCCTATCCACCTACGCAGCAGAGGGAGGAGCGCAAGTCGATCCTACTCTGCCAGGGACATATCGACGCCGAGGATGTACTGATCGCGGCGGGGCGTCCAATTCACGCGGTTGCTCACCCCGTACAGATCGTCGGCGACGTACAGGAAGATGACCGGGCACGTGTCGTATATATATTGCTGAATGGCTTTGTACTTTTCGGCCCGCTGGGTCTGATCCATTTGGGTGCGAGCTTCGTTGATCATCGCGTCCAGCTTATCGTCCTTCACGTAGGAGGTAATTCCCGATGATAACAAAGTTCCGCTCAAGGTAGAATCGGCGTCTGGCTCGCGGGAGCCCCAGTTCCAGAGGAACAGGGCGTCCCCCTTGTGGGCTTCCTGCCCGCCAATGTACATATCGCGGATGGCCTGGTTAGAGAGCGCGTTCACTTCGGCGTTGATTCCCACCTGCTGCAACATGCCGGCGATGGCCTCGCCAATCTCGACGCCTTTGGTCGTGGTGCTATCGCTCGCCGAAACCTTCAGGGTGATATCGCCCTCTTTGTAGCCGGCCTCGGCTAGAAGCGCTTTGGCTTTCTCAGGATCATAAGGATAGGGAGTGAGGCTTTGGTCGTAACCGGCCATGTCGGGGCGGAATACGGTGGCAACCCGTTGCCCATACCCCAGCAGGATGGAATCGATGATGCCCTGCACGTCGATCGCATAGTTCAACGCCTGGCGAACGCGTACGTCCTTCAGGTAGTCGGGACCATCCGGCAACAGGTCCAACCCGACGTAGGGAACCCGTTTCCCGTGGGTGGTGGCCACGCGCAGGTTGGCGTTGGCCTTGATCGTGGGGATATCTTCGGGGGAGATACTCAAGACGATATCCGATTGGCCCGACATCAGCTCGGCCAGGCGCGTGGAGGCTTCGGGCACCGGCTTGAAGATCAGGCGCTTGACGGTTGGCTTGGTTCCCCAATAGCCATCGAATGCCTCGAGGACGATCTGTTTGCCGGGCGTAAATTCGACCACCTGGTAGGGGCCCGTGCCAATGGGCTTCATACCGAAAGCGTCTTCCCCAACCTCCTGGTCGTACTTGGGAGGGAGGATGCTCAAGCCGAACACCTTGGCCGGCACCAGGGGATCGGGAGTCTTGGTCTTGATGTTGATGGTGTAGTCGTCGATGATCTCGACCCCGGAGAAGTCGCCGAAATCGTAGAGGTTGCGCACTGCGTTGGGCATAAACAAGCGATCCACCGTGTACTTGACGGCTTCGGCGTTGAAATCTTCGCCATTCTGGAATTTGACCCCCTGGCGAAGCTTGAATTCCCAGGTGAGATCGTCGACCATCTTCCATTCGGTCGCCAGGCCGGGCTTAACCTCGGTCATGTCCGGAAGTTTGGACGGTTAAGCCTTCAAAGACATTGAAATCGATATTGCCGCCTTCGGTTCCGCCCGGCTTCTGGGGATCGAGGGTGCTCGGCTCGCCGACCTGGGCAATTACAACCTGCGAGGATTCCCCTGACGTGGACGGGGTGGTGGCCTCGGGCGCGGTCGCGACGGTCGGGCTGCTGACGGGGCTGCTTTCCGTCGCCTGGGCTGGCTCACTGCTGCCAGGGGCGCTGGTTGGAGAGGGGGTCGCGGTAGGCGAAGCGCATGCGCTCAAAACGAATGAGCAGACGATCGCCACACAAAATATCGGATATAACCTGCTTCTCATCTTTTCCTCCGGCGAATGATCGCCATTTGTTCCAATGATAGATAAGGTTCTGCGACGCCTATTGTTTGGGGAAGGGACAACGGACCGCAAACAAGGGGAGGGTATCGCTTGGGCCACCTGGATCGTGTGGTGGTCGGGAGGTTCGATCCCGCGCCACCCGGTGGATGTGGACTTACAAGAGGATATAGATATTTTTTGGAGGGATTGCGTCTGGTTGGTGTATATAGACCTCCTCTGGCGAAAGGATGTGTCCTTCTCGGCTCTTTGACTGTTCTTTACAGTGAAATAGAAACTCTTGATGAACCAGAACGATCCAACCGGCGAAGGTGGGAGCGTTCTGGCTCGGGTTGGGCGTCTGGTTAGTTGGTTAATTTCAGCGCGGTCTTTCCTTCCCCAACGATATAAGTGTAATCGCCAGGGTACATCACGCTGGGGAGCGTTTTCATCATCAACGGGATGGTCTCTTCACAGGGAGCGCGGAGCACCTCCACTTCCTCGAAGGTATAAGGGTTGACGATTTTTCCCAAAACCGTACCTTTGGGAACGGGATTGTTTAGCTGCGAGACATCGACGCCCGGCACAAACCAGCCGCCGTTGCGAGCGCGGAGCAAGGGGCGTTGTTTATCGCGGATGACGATCTGTTCCTTGGGCAGATCGGGCTTTCCGGGAATCATCCCTTTATACTTGAGGATGTTATTGACTCCGCGGATGGCCTCTTGCTTGTAGCGCTGCGGGATATCGATGCCGCCGTGCTCGATCAACAGCGCTTCCTTGCCTTGCGAAGCGGCATAATCGGTGATCGTTCCCGAAAAAGCGGGGGCGCCCGCGTAAATGCACTTGAACCCGTACATTTGCGCGATCTCGAGGGCATGATCGTGCTGGTCGGGATCGGTGGTGCGGGCGTAGATATAGTGGATGATCGAGTCCGATCCACTGTGGAAATCCAGCACCATGTCGGCCTGATCCACCGCGTTGGTGACGACGACGGCCATCTGTTGCGTGACCCAGCCCGGATTGTGGAGGTTGTCGAAACGCGCCGGGAATACCCGGTTCATGTTCCAGCCGTCCTGGGGGGTGTGCCGCCGGTTGGCGGCGGCCGCCAGCGGATTGCACACCGGAATGACCACCACCGTCCCTGCTAACTCGGCGGTGTTCAGGTTGGTGTAGAACTCGCGGATCGTCCAGGCGGCGGACAACGCATCGCCGTGAAGCGCATTAGTAATCAGCATGACCTGCCCGGGCTTTTCCCCGTGGGCCACGTGGATGGGGATCTCCAGCATATTTCCATCCGGCAATTCCCCAACGGGCACGCGTCCGAAGGCCTTTTCACCTGGCCGGGCTTCGACGCTCAAAAACTTGACACTGCTCATGATGGCTCCTCTAAAAATGTGGTGTTTGTTCGTCTACAAAGCGAGCTTGAGAAGCTTTGCGGCCGTCTTCCACAGGATCTTTTCTTTGCTTTCCTGAGGAATGGGCATCGCCTTGATCGCATCCAGGTTGTATTTAAAGCGCCAGGTGCGGGTCGGGTTGGAATCGGTCCCGAACATCAATTTTTCGTCTCCCCGCAGCAGATCCAGGTACAATTCGCCAATATTGGGCAGCACGCGGGTCAGGTCGGCCAACCTCAGGGTCGTATCGCAATATACGTTGGGATGCTTGCTGGCAATGGCCGGGTCGGCCCCCAGGGGGTCGCCGTGCGCCATCACGATTTTCGCTGCGGGATAGCGAATGGCCAGCTCGTCGATCAACAAGGGAGAGCCGTAAGCGGTGACGGCTCTCTGCGCGTAAATCGGGCCGGTGTGGAACAGGATCGGAATATCCAATTCGATGGCCTTTTCGATGACCGGGGCAATCAATGGGTCTAGCGGGGAGAAATTCTGGATGGGGGGATGTAGCTTTAAGCCTCGAAAACCGTAATCTCGAACGTAGTGATCTAGAGTTTGGGCGGCGTCGTCTTCACGCGGCATCACCGAAGCAAACCCAATCAAACGATCGGGATATTGTTTGACCAATGACCAGATATGATCGTTGGAATTCGAAATTTCTTGAACTGAAGTTCCCAGGGGACACAAAACCGCGAGATTGATTCCGTTTTCATCCATACCTTTTAAGAAATCCTTGAAATCTCCGCGTTCAGGTGCATGGGCGTGAAAATCAATTATCATGTTGTTCCTCCGTTGAGTTCATGAATTGTTTAATCTCTTCGATCTGTCCAACGTAATCGTAGTTGCGTTTGACTTCCTGGGCCACGAACATGGTTTTTATGCCGGTGATGCCCTTGAGCTGCGACACCTGCTCGGTGAGCCACTGGAAGAAATGATCCATATTCTTGAAGAACGCCATCACCACTAAATCGTGTTCTCCGGCTGCGTAGGCCACGTAACGGACGGATTTCATCCTGGCAAATCCTTCCGCAACCGAAGTGAGATAGGGATAATCGACATCGATCCCCATGATGGTGTGGACATCGAAGCCCAGGAGCATCGGATTGGTGACGCCGATGATCTGCAGGGCCTTATTGTCGATCATGCGTTGGATGCGATTCCGGATGGTGTTAATCGAGCTGCCCAACAGCTTGCTGATGTCCACGTAAGAGGTTTGACCATCCTTCATGAGGATTTTTAATATCTGAAAATCCAAATCATCCAGTTCGGCCATATCATCTCCTGGTAAAGTAAAGTTTTGGGATGCAATCAAGAAAAGGGAATACCAATAGCAAAGCTGAGGCAAGCGGATGACCGTATCACCCGTCCTCTCCAGTTGAGAAGAATGTTCTCTTATCCAGGCTGATCTTTTGCTAACCCAAGGGGGGAAGCCTGACGAAGCGTGGGGCTGGAATTATTCAATTGCTGGTTTTCATTATAGGCCGAATTGTAAAAATGTCAACAATTTTTCAAATTTGATGACAATATTTAATTTAAAACGCCAAAACGATGAAATAAAATCAGAGGCTTTGGCGGCTTCTATTCCAGGCCTTGGCCCCGCGTCCTGTTCGAGAAACGCTGACGACGGATTGGCAGAATGGATTTCACGGATGAGGGCGCTTCGAGCTTTTAGAGATCGCTCCGTTTGACCCGCGTCACAATCCGTCGTCAGCGGCTTGCTATTTTTCCGTGATGGTGATGGTCTGGATGGCGTCGCCGGAGAAGGTGGGGTTTTGGGTGGGGTCGCGCCGGGTGAGGCCGTTGACCACGTCCATGCCGCTGATGACCTGCCCGAAGATGGTGAAGCCGCCGTTCAAATTGGGCTGCGGACCGTAGGTGATGAAGAACTGGCTGCCGTTGGTGTCTGCCCCGGCGTTGGCCATGGCCACCACGCCGGCCTTGTCGAAGGTCAGGTCGCTGTTCTCGTTGACGAACTGGTAGCCCGGCCCGCCCGTGCCGGTGCCGGTGGGGTCGCCGCCCTGGGCCATGAACCCGTCGATCACGCGGTGGAAGGTGACGCCGTCGAAGTAGCCCTGGCGCGCCAGGAACACGAAGCTGTTCACCGTGATGGGGGCCTTATCCGGGTAAAGCTGGATGACGAACTCGCCGCCCTTGGCCATCTTGACCGTGGCGGTGTATTGCTTGCCGGTGTCGATCAGCATGGGCGGCGCGGAGGAGTACTGCTTGGTGCCCACCAGTGTGGGCATTCCTCCGGCAGACGGCGTGGAGTTCGGCGCGGCGGTTTGCGCCGGCTTCTGGCTCGAGACGATGAAGTAGATGACGACGGCGACGGCCAGCAGGAGCACGAACTCCCGCGGCAAGGCGAATATTCCTGGTCTGTCTGGCTTTGGCCGCCCGCAGGCTGGCTCGCGTAGCGCGATTCTTCTTGGACATGGTCTACCTCTCCCTGGAATTGGAGTACTCGTATGGATGCATGGGCTGATTCTAACATTGCTTGGCAAAGATGGCGTTCCATAAAGTAAAATAATCCTGGCTGCCAGATACTATAAAATTGCCAGGCAGCTAAAAATAGGTTCGTTTGGGATAAAGATTTCTACCACCAAGGGCACAAAGTGCACCAAGAAGAAAAATAAGATCCTAAAACAAAAACCACAAAAAACTTTGTGCCCCTGGTGTTCTTCGTGGTTCAAGGCTTTCGACTATCCTTAGCTCGAATTTACACCAAGAATAATCTCACCCACTTCGATTTCACCAGAAAGGCAAGCGCGTATGAACCAGCCTTCCCAACCTCCTCAGGCATTCGAGCCGAGCGCGCAGGCGCAAGCGCGCATCCAGGAGCTGATCGCCCGCATGACCCTGGATGAAAAGATCGGCCAGATGGTGCAGGTCGATACCACCTGGAAGCAGGACCTCCCCCGCCTCATTCGCGAGGGGAAGATCGGCTCGCTGCTTTCCATCCGCGGCCCGCGCAAGATCAACGCCTTCCAGAAGATCGCGGTGGAAGAATCGCGGCTGGGTATTCCCCTGGTGGTCGGCAACGACGTGATCCACGGCTACCGCACCATCTTCCCCATCCCGCTGGGGCTGGCCTGCTCGTGGGACACGGCGCTGATCGAGCGCGTGGCGCGCGCCTCTGCGGAGGAAGCCGTGGCCGCCGGCACGCACTGGAACTTCGCCCCCATGGTGGACGTCAGCCGCGACCCGCGCTGGGGGCGCGTGGCCGAAGGGCCGGGCGAAGACGCCTTCCTGGGCGCCGAGATCGCCGGGGCCTGGGTGCGCGGCTTTCAAGCCGAGAACTTGCCAGGGGGCCGGCGCCTGGCGGCTTGCGTCAAGCACTACGGCGCCTACGGCGGGGTGGAGGGCGGCAAGGATTACAACACGGTGGACATGTCCGAGCGGCGGCTGCGCGGCGAATACCTGCCCCCTTACCGGGCCGCCCTGCAGGCCGGGGCCGCCAGCGTGATGACGGCCTTCACCGAGCTGAACGGCGTGCCCGCCACGGCCAATCGCCACCTGCTGCAAGACATCCTGCGCGAGGAGTGGGGCTTCGCGGGCGTGATCCTCTCGGATTACGACGCCATCGGCGAGCTGATCTACCACGGCCTGGCCGCCGATCACCGCGACGCAGCATTGCAAAGCGCGCTGGCCGGTGTGGACATGGACATGATGGGCAACGCCTATCCTTTCCACCTGGCGGACCTGGTGCGCGGCGGGCAGATTTCAGAGGAGCAGGTCGACGCTTCCGTGCGGCGCGTGCTGGCGCTGAAATTCCAGTTGGGATTGTTCGAGCAGCCCTACGCCGACGAAGCGCTCTCGGAGCGTGCCTTGTTCCAGCCGGCTCGCCTGGAGCTGGCCCGCGAGGCCGCCGTGGACTCCATCGTATTGCTTAAGAACGAAGGCGACTTGCTGCCCCTGGACGTTGCCGGGAAGACCGTCGCGCTGATCGGGCCGCTGGCCACCGAGCGGCGCGGCTTGTTGGGAAGCTGGGCCTGCGAGGGGCGCGCCGAGGAGACTCCCAGCCTGCTGGAGAGCCTGCGCGCGGCCCTGCCGCCCGATGCACGGCTGCTGCACGCCCAGGGCTGCGAGCTGGACGGGCCGGCGGCGGATCTGAGCGCCGCGCTGCAAGCTGCCCGCCAGGCGGACGTGGTGGTGCTGGCGGTGGGCGAGGCCGACACGATGAGCGGCGAGGCGCACTCGCGCGCCCACCTGGGCCTGCCGGGGCGGCAGCAAGAGCTGGCCGAGAGCCTGCTGGCGGCGGGGGCGCCGCTGGTGGCCGTGCTGATCAGCGGGCGGCCCCTGGCCGCGCCCTGGCTGGCGCAGAACGCGGCGGCCGTGGTGATGGCCTGGCAGGGCGGCAGCCGCGCCGGGGAGGCTCTGGCCGACGTGCTGCTGGGGAAGGCCAACCCCGGCGGCAAGCTGACCCTCAGCGTGCCGCGTAGTGAAGGGCAGATCCCGGTGTATTACGCCCACAAGCGCACCGGGCGGCCGGCGGACATCGCCGGCATCACCCAGTTCAACCAGGCGCACCGCTCGGTGTACCTGGACGAAGCCAACGCCCCGCTCTACCCCTTCGGCTACGGGCTGAGCTACAGCGCTTTCCACTATAGTGACCTGGTGGTGGAGATGCCTGAAATCAAGACCGACGGCAGCCTGGGGGTGTCGGCGGAGGTGCACAATACCAGCCGGCGGGACGGGCGCGAGATCGTGCAGTGCTACGTGCGCGACCTGGTGGGCAGCGTCACGCGCCCGGTGAAGGAGCTGAAGGGCTTCCAGAAGGTGTTCCTCGAGGCCGGCGAGCGCCGGCGAGTGCGCTTCGAGATCGCCGCCTCCGCGCTGGGCTTTTACGATCAGGACATGCGCTTCGGGGTAGAGCCGGGCGAGTTCAAGGTGTGGATCGGCCCCAACAGCCAGGAGGGGTTGGAAGGAAGCTTCCGGGTGGAGGGATGATTGAAAAGTAAGCGTTCGGTAACTATCTTGGCTTACTGATGGTTTCCGAAAACAGCCTTGAAGTGTCATTCTGAGGAGCCGGTGTTCTTTCCGGCGACGAAGAATCTCGTTTTCAGTCTGTAGGTTGGATTGAGGGCGAAGCCCGAAACCCAACATCATGAACCGCAAAGGACGCGAAGAAAGAACAAGCTCACGCGAAGTCGCAAAGCCGCTAAGAGGATAAAAGGACGCGAAGCATCGATGGCCTCAGCGTCCCTGGCGGTTCTGCCTCGTTTTTTGTAAGGCGATAGTGTGCTGAAGCACACCCTATTATTCCTAACACGGAAACCAGACAGCTAAGGAGAAGCAAATAAATCGTCGGGATTACTATGAGATACTTCAGGTCTCTCCAAACGCCGAAAAAGAAATTATCAATGCTGCATATAGACGGTTGGCACAAAAGTACCATCCAGACCACAACCTTGGCCATGATGCAACAACTCATATGCAAGAAATCAACGAAGCTTACGCAGTCTTGAGTAATCCGGAAAGCCGGCAGCGGTATGACAGCTTCAGAGCAGAACGTAACACAGAAGGGGAGTCGCGAAGTGGCCCATCTCCAACTAGACCAGAAAAACAAGCATACCATCAACCGCCAGGGGAGCAGCCAACAAGACAAGGCAAATCAGGCAAAATACCTCCCTGGCTAGGAGGTTTGACCCTGCTGGCAATATCCGCCGTCATCTATGTCATCGTCTCGAGCCAGAAGCCGGCGCAGACCGCCGCGCAGAATCCCACCCAAGCCGCCGGAGGAATGCCCACGCTGGTGGGCACCAAGCAGTACTCTTCCGCGCCGCCCATGCTGATCGACACGAGCAAGCAATACACCGCCACGGTCAAGATGGCCAAGGGCGGCGAGTTCGTCATCCAGCTCTACGCGGACAAGGCGCCCATCACGGTGAACAGCTTCGTGTTCCTGGCGCGCCAGGGCTACTTCGACGGCGTCACCTTCCACCGCGTGATCGACGGCTTCATGGCCCAGGGCGGCGACCCCACCGGCACCGGCAGGGGCGGGCCGGGCTACCAGTTCGTCAACGAGGATAACAACCTGACCTTCGACAAAGCCGGCGTGGTGGCCATGGCCAACGCCGGGCGCGACACCAACGGCAGCCAGTTCTTCATCACCTATGGCCCCCAGCCCACCTTGAACGGCGGCTACACCATCTTCGGGCAGGTCATCAGCGGCATGGACGTGGTCAACGGCCTCACCCGGCGCGATCCGACGCAGAACCCCACCTTCTCCGGCGACGCCATCCAAAGCGTCACCATCACGGGAAAGTAATTCTGGATAAGAGAAAAACTGGGTCGAGCCATAGTAGCTCAACCTAATAGTCTTTACTAAAAGCGGATGCCGAAGCTGCTGGGATAGATTTACAAAACCACGGGAATTATTACCAATTGAGCCAAATATTCACTTCTCAAGGCGCCATTATTGACCTAAAGAGGTCTGGAGTTGGGAAAAACCTTTGAATCGCAAAGGACGCCAAGAACTCAAAGAATCGATGGCTCTGGTGTCCTTGGCGGTTCTTGCTTGTTTCTTTAGGGGGACGGTATGCCTGCTCCTGCTCCTGAGGACGGCACTACCTTGGTCGCATAGGCTTCTTGCAACCCTTGTTCGACGTCCCTTTCCTGACCGTGAGGAAAGGGACATTTTGCGCAAAGAAACCTTGCGAAGGGTTGTCGTAAAGGCCTTTTTTCTACCTAAAGAGCGGCGCTCCTTTTAACAAACCCTTCGCAAGGTTCAGGGCCGGAAACGTATTACGACAATTCCATAAACACTTCGGGCCTTTGCTCCGCAATGCGCAGCAGAGCCTCGGCCGGGCCGCTGGGCTTGCGGCGACCTTGTTCCCAATCTTGCACCGTGCGCACGCTGACGCCCATCAAGCCGGCAAAGGCCGCCTGGGAGAGGTTTAACCGGGCGCGAATGACCTGGGGCGGAGCCGGCTCCTTGAGCGTATGGGTGCGTAAAGTCTTCTCACCCGCTTTGTGGGCTTTGACGGCGCGCACCCCTTCCAAGATTTCCTGACCAATATCACGCTTAGACATTTTCGATTTCCTTTGCAATCTGGCGCAAAACATGCGCTGGGATATTTTCCACTTCGTTCTTGCTATAGATGGTCAGCAGCCAGATTTCATCCTCTTGCTTTCTGAAGTAGTAAACCACCCGCACACCACCGCTTTTTCCTTTCCCCGCCATTGCCCAGCGAAGCTTTCTGACGCCCCCTGAGCCTGGAACGACCTTTTCTGCAGCTGGATATTTGAGTAGAAAGCCTTGCAAGCCGATAAACTCATCATCGGTCAAATAATCGTAGAGATATTTGGTAAAGGCGGGGGGCCTCGATGAATTCCATGTTGTATATTGATTATACGGCTTTGCCGTATATTTTACAATCTTATCCATCCCGGGCCCTGGCGGTGTGCCTCACGGCCCTCCGCTTCGCTTGAAAACCCTCCTCCCCATCGCTATACTGAAAATCGAGGGATCCTTTCACCGCTTCAAAAGAACTAAATACTCGTAGAGACCGGCTCGGAAGATCGGGCCCGCCAGGCGGTTGCCTTCGTCGTCGGTTTCCTGCTAAAATACCGATTCGTCAAATGGCTATGCCGGACGAAGTCCTGTTCAGAAAGAGAGGAGATGGGCACCCATGTGGAAAGAATTTCGGGATTTTATCAATCGGGGGAACGTGGTGGACCTGGCGGTGGCGGTGATCATCGGCGCGGCGTTTGGCGCCATCATTACTTCGCTGGTCAACGATATCGTCATGCCCCTGGTCGGCATCCTCATCGGCGGGATCAACTTCACCGGGCTGGTGGCCCAGGTCGGCAGCGCCCAGGTGAAATATGGGAATTTCATCCAGGCGCTGGTCAATTTCCTGATCATTGCGTTTGTGGTCTTCCTGGTAGTGCGCTCCATCAACCAGCTCAAAGCCCGCAACGCCAAACCGGCCAAGGATTCTCCGCCGCCTGCCCCGCCCGCGGAAGTGGTTTTGCTGACCGAGATTCGCGACTTGCTCAAAGAGCGAAACAGGGATCTTTAGCGCGCCCCGGCTTCAATCCCACTCTGGGCCAGCGCCGGCCGATAGGCATGGGCCATTGAGCCGCAAAAGTTTTCACTGTCAATGAAAACTTTTACCGTCGCTTCCTCGTTCACAGGCGGCGGTGATCAGGCTGTGCGGGCGGTCGCCTGCTGCGCGCGTCGTTATCTTCAGCTCGCCGAAATAGTCCGCCCAGCGCCGGCTCAACTGGCCCTCGATCTCGCTCTCGTAAACCGCGGGCGAATCGGAATTCTTGGAAGGAGTCACGGTTTTCACCGGGCAAAAGGGTAAACCGGAGGTAAATGAGCCTCAGCTCGCGCGCCTTTTGACGGCCTGCACGGAGGGGGTGGTTGGGCTCTGGCAGGTTTCCGGCGCGTGTCCAATCCAAAAGACATAAGTGTATCCAGGACGCTTCGTGTACCCGGTGGACTTTGGGGTTGATCTTTTCTACCAGAGGTTCATTAATCTACGCCTAATGTTTGTAATTATTAAATCAGTTAGGATAAAACGGATGATTAAGGAGTTTTTCCCTACGCGGCGATTCGTCCTGTTCCTGTCGATCCTGGCGGTGGCGCTCAGCGCCTGCGGGCAGGCCGGCCCCAGCGGCGACGCAGCCGCTGCGCCGCCTACGCTGGCGGCCCCTTCCGTTCAGGTGCACACCGCCACCCCCATGCCCTCGGCGACGCCGACGCTGCCCTCGCCGACCCCCAGCATCACCCCCACGCCTACGCTGGTGCCCAACCCCATGCAGATCGAAGTGATGCGCCAGGGCGACTATCCCGGCAGCGACATCACCCTCGAGAACGAGCTGGACCCGGGAGCCAATTACAAGCGCTACTACGCCTCGTACCTCTCGCAGGGGCTGAAGATCTACGCCCTGCTGACCGTCCCCAACGGCCCCGCGCCCGCCGGCGGCTGGCCGGCCATCGTCTTCAATCACGGCTACATCCCGCCCGCGCAGTACCGCACCACCGAGCGCTACGTGGCTTACGTGGACCGCCTGGCGCGCGCCGGGTACATCGTCTTCCGCATCGACTACCGCGGCAACGACCGCTCGGAGGGCGTGGCGCGCGGCGCTTACGGCGATCCCGGCTACACGGTGGACGTGCTCAACGCCATCGCCTCGATCAAGCGCTATCCGCAGGCCAACCCGCAAAAGATCGGCATCTGGGGGCACTCCATGGGCGGCTTTCTGACCCTGCGGGCCATGGTCATCTCCAAGGACATCAAGGCCGGGGTGATCTGGTCGGGAGTGGTCGGCTCCTATCCCGACATGCTCTACCACTGGCACGTGTTCAGCGGCCCTACCCCCACCCCGCCGCCCGAAGGGCGCGGCTGGGGCGCCCGCTGGGTGGCCCAATACGGCACGCCCGAGCAGAACCCCCAGTTCTGGGACTCGGTCTCGGCCAATTCTTATCTGGCGGATCTCTCCGGGCCGCTGCAGCTCGACTACGGCACGGGCGATACCGAAGTGCCGCCGGCCTTCTCGGAGACGCTGGCCCAGGAAGTCCAGGCGGCCGGCAAGACGGTGGAGATCTACAGCTACCCCGGCGACAACCACAACCTCTCCAATTATTTCAACCTGGCCATGGACCACACCATCGCCTTCTATGACGAGTATCTGAAGGAATAGAGAGCAGAAAATAGAGAGTAGTCACCGCAAACCTTGCGAAGGTTCTCCCAAACCTTCGCAAGGTTGGGGGATCGAACTATAATCCAGGCAAATCCTCCCGGGAGCCGTGTATGATCCTCACCAAGAAAAGGGTGATCTGGCTGACTGTCGTGATTTGTCTGGTCTATTTCGGCGTGTTTGCCATCCCCAACGCGCGCGGCGCACAGACCGAAACGATGCTGGCGGCCACCTCCACCGACGAGCCGATCACCTATCCCTACGTGGTGCGCATGCTCTCGCCCGCCAAGGATCTCAAGGACCTGTGGAGCCGCTGGATCATCTACGGGGATTACCACTACGGCTACCCCTTCTACTTCCTCTCCTCCGTATCCGTGCTGCCGGTGCGCCTGGTAGAGGGCGCCAATTTCGAGAAGTTCACCGCGCTCAACATCTGGCTGCTGCGCCAGATGATCAGCGTGCTGCCCATGATCCTGGTCATCGTGCTGCTGATCTACATGCAGACGCGCTTCGAATCACCCTGGGTGGCCCTGGGGCTGCTGGTGATCCTGCTCAGCAACCGGGGGGTGGTGCGCAACAACATTCAGTGGTGGCACCCGGACGCGCTCTCGGTGCTGGCGGTGGTGCTGACCCTGTTCTTCTTGCAGCGCGACCGGCTGCGCTTTGGGCGCAACTTTTACATCGCGGCGGCGATGTGCGGGGTGGCGGCCGGCATCAAGCTGGCGGGCTTCTTCTTTTTCCTGACCATCGCCGCCTACCTGCTGGCCGGGCTGTTCCAGCGCGTGCTCACCCCCAGGAAGACGCTGATCGCCGGGGGCCTGTTCGTGGTGGTGATGGCCGCCGGGCTGGTGGGTTCCAATCCCTTCCTGTATAACCAGGGCGCCCGCCAGGAGCTGGTCAAGATCCAGACTTACAAGCAAGAGCAGCTCGACACGGGCTACAACAACCAGGACGATCCCATCCTGTATTCCAAAGGGCCGCAGTGGTGGGAGTGGACCCTGAAGACCTGGTACGGCTACCCGCCCTTCCTGGGCCTCCTGCTGCTCTCCCTGCTGGTGGGCTGCATCTGGGGCCCCAATCCATTGCTCAACCGCCTGATCCTGGCCTGGATTATTCCTTATTCGATCTACCTGTTGTATTTTGTGGCGGTCAAGCCGGACTACTACTGGCTGCCGGTCATGCTGCCGCTCTTTTCGACCGCGCTGAACATCCCCTGGGCGCTGAAGCGTAAGCTGATCCCTAAGCTCTCGCTCCGCCCGCGCCTTTCCACGGCCTTGATGGCCCTGGTGCTGGTGGTGCTGGCCGGTCACGTGGTGTACAACGTGGTCAGGCCCTATTCGGGAGATTACGTGCGTTACACGCAGGGGCTGACCGTCGAGAATTAAGGCCGTCGCGCGAGGCCTAAATAACGTGAGTTCGGGGTAAACCAAATCATGTCACTCTGAGGGAGCGGAGCGACTGAAGAGTTCTCGTTCCAAGCCCGAAATGGGATGTTTCGCCGCCTCTTGGTGGCTCAACGTGACATCTTCTTTGATAAAGCCGTTATCCCGAATTGATGTTTTATAATTCATTTCACTCCAGGTGGAGGACATCCAAAAGAAATTCACCATCCCGTACTCCAACGATATGCATGGCGATTTCCTCGCCTAAGGCAAGGTGCCTGCGGAACCTGATCGCTGGGCCACTGTTTGCCGCCGGGATTTTCCTTTAGCGCTGGCCTGAAGTCCTCCTGATTGGCTGTATTTTATAAAATCCCGACGGTAGACTATAATCTGTGCATGCAAAATCAAGCCTTGCCCTTCCGCTGCCCGGCGTGTGGAACGCCCCTGGCGCTTGGCCCGCAGCTCGCCTCCGAGCTGAAGTGCGCGGGCTGCGCGGCGTCCTACCCGCTGCGCGACGGGATCGTCGATTTCCTGCCCTCCGCAGCGTCTTCGCGCGGGCTGGCGCAGGCATTGATGGAGGCCGCGCCGGTGGCGCGCATCTACGAGAGCCGCTGGTGGCGGCGCAACCCCTTGTTCGAGCTGGCCGCTCGCCTGCCTTTCGAGCGCGAGCGCGAGCTGATCTTCGCCGCCGCCGGACTGGACGGGGCGCGCGTGGCCCTCAACCTGGCCTGCGGCCCGGGGGTCTACGCCCGGCCCCTGGCGCGCGAGCTGCGCGAGGGCTGGGTCATCGGCGTGGATCTTTCCTGGGCTATGTTAGAGCACGCCGGCCATCGCGCGGCGCAGGAGGGCCTCCCCAACCTGGCGCTGGCCCGCGCCGACGCGGCCGCTCTTCCTATCCAGGCAAATAGCCTGGACGCGGCTTTCTGCTGCGGGGCCTTGCACCTCTTCGCCGATCCGGGCCGCGTGCTGGCGGAGGTGGGCGCCGCGCTGCGCCCGGGGCGGCGGGTGGTGCTGGCCGTCTTCCGGCGGGAGGCGGGCCGGGCGGCGGCCTGGCAGAGCCGGCTGTTCCGCCGCCTGTACGGGGTAGGCTCGTTCACTCAGGCGGAGCTCAAGTCCCTGCTGGAGGGCGCCGGGTTTGAGGATATTCAAACCGCCTACGCCAGGGGCATCTGGAGCATCGTTAGCGCGTGTAAGGCGTAGTGGCTCTGGGGCGCCCGGGGCGTGCGTGGGAGGGTTAAATGGATTACTCTCAAATTGCCGAGCTTTACGACGTTTACGTGCAGACCGACCTGGACGTGGCCTTCTTCCTCCAGGAAGCGCAGGGGCGGTGCAAGGTGCTGGAGCTGACCTCCGGCACCGGGCGGCTGTCCGTCCCCTTGCTGCGGGCCGGGGTGCCGCTCTCTTGCCTGGACAGCTCTCCGGAGATGCTGGCGGTGCTGCGCCGCAAGCTGCAAGCGCAGGGGCTAACGGCGCCCGTCTACGCCCTGGACGCCACCGATTTCCGCCTGCCGCAGCAGTTCGATTTGATCCTCTTCCCTTTCAATTCTTTCTCGGAGATCACCCGGCCGGAGGCGCAGCGCGCCTGCCTGGCGGCCATCCGTTCCCACCTGAGCGACGGGGGGCGCTTCATCTGTATCTTGCACAACCCGGCCGTGCGCCTCAAGAGCGTCGACGGCCAGCTTCACGTGCGGAGCAGGCTCGCCCTGCCCGGGGGGGGCGGCTCGCTGTTCTTCTCGTCCGTCGAGCATTATGACGCAGGCGCTGCGCTGGTCCGCGGCGCGCAATTCTACGAGATCTACGCCCCGGATGGGTGCATGCAGGCCAAGCGCTTCGTGGACTTGCAATTTTCCGTGCACACTCGCGAGGGCTTCGAGACGCTGGCCGGCGCGCTGGGCTGGCGGGTCGAGGCCCTCTACGGCGATTACCAGCGCGCCGCCTTCGATGCAGAGAAAAGCCCATTTATGATCTGGGCGCTGAGCAAATCATCTTGAATTGGGGAGGTATCCTTGAAAGCAGCCGTCTTCACACAATTTGCCGCACCCTTGAGCATCCAGAACGTGCCCGACCCGACGCCCAGCGCGCGCGGAGTGGTCTTGCGCGTGAAGGCCACCGGCCTGTGCCGCAGCGACTGGCACGGCTGGATGGGCCACGACCCGGACATCCGCCTGCCGCACGTGCCCGGTCACGAGCTGGCCGGCGTGGTGGAAGCCACCGGCAAGCAGGTCACCCGCTGGCGGGTGGGCGAGCGCGTCACGCTGCCCTTCGTGTGCGGGTGCGGCGCCTGCCCACAGTGCGAGTCGGGCAACCAGCAGGTGTGCGACCACCAGTTCCAGCCGGGCTTCACCGGGTGGGGATCCTTCGCCGAATACGTGGCCATCGATTACGCCGACGCCAACCTGGTGCGCCTGCCGGACGGGCTGGACGACGTGACCGCCGCCAGCCTGGGCTGCCGCTTCGCCACCTCGTTTCGGGCGCTGGTGCACCAGGGCCGGGTGACGGGTGGGCAGTGGGTGGCGGTGCACGGCTGCGGCGGGGTGGGCCTCTCGGCCATCATGATCGCCAGCGCGCTGGGGGCCAACGTGGTGGCCGTGGACATCAGCGCGGAGAAGCTCGCTTTCGCGCGCTCCATCGGCGCGGCGGCCACGGTGGACGCCACGCACGAAGGGGTGGTGGAGAGCGTGCGGGAGATCACCCAGGGCGGCGCGCACGTCTCCATCGACGCGCTGGGCAGCCCGACGACCTGCTTCAATTCCATCGCCTGCCTGCGCAAGCGCGGCAAGCACGTGCAGGTGGGGCTGATGCTGGGCGACCAGCACCACCCCTCCGTGCCCATGGACAGGGTCATCGCCAACGAGCTGGAAATCCTGGGCAGCCACGGCATGCAGGCCCACGAGTACCCCGCCATGCTGGCCATGATCCTCTCCGGCAAGCTCCAGCCGCAGAAGCTGCTGGGCAAGACCATCCGCCTGGAGGAACTCCCTGGAAGAGCTGGCGCGCATGGACGAGTTCCGGGGGACGGGTGTGACGGTCATCGACCGCTTTTAAACGCCAGGCGCCCTGGAGGCGGCCCGCATGAAAAAGAACCTCTCGCATTATTCGACGCTGTTGTTGTTCCTGGGAATCGTGGTCTTCGGCCTGTTCTTTGGCCTGATCGGGCTGGTCCTGTTTTGGGGAACGTTGGAGCTGTTCCAAATCCACGCGGATTTCTGGCTGATGACGGAAGCCATCGGCACGGCGGTGACGGCGGCGGGCGTGTTCGGGGCGGCCTTCGTGGCCCATCGCGAGCTGTCCGAGGTCTCCAGCACGCGCCACATGGAGGTGGCCAACCAGCTCTTCGGCGAGCTGAACTCCGCCGAAAACGTGGCGGCGCGGCGCTGGATCTTCCAGAACCTGCCGGAGGATCCGCAGGCCGGCATCGCCGGGCTGTCGAAGGAGGGCCGCGATTCCGTCAAGAAAGTGCTCAACTCGCTGGACCACGTGGCCTTTTTGACGCAGTCCGGCTGGATCCCGGAGGAGATTCTCATGCCGTGGATGCATCCCATGATCGCCAAGGCGTGGGAGAAGCTGGGGCCGTACGTGCTGTACGAGCGGCAGCGGCGCCACGAGCCGGATTATTATGTGTACGCCGGCCGCCTGGCGGAGCAGTGCAAGCAGTGGCGAAAGAGGAATCTGGGGGAGGGGGAGGAGATCCGTTGGGTGAAGGATGCGCTGTAGAGAAATTGGAAGAGGACGTGTTTTCTTCCTGCTGCGCTTGGTTGGGTTCCGGGCTGGAGAACGAGTTCGTCGAAGATGGGCAGACCTGCCCCACCATCCGTCCTACCCACTCATCTCGAAAAGTCGTTATCCACCCTTTCTCTGGTTCCGATCGGGGATCATGCTTGGCCGACGAACTATAACCACGTCTTCAATGCGGTCTCAACTCTTTAAAGCATTTACAAGCGCGTCGTAACGTTCTGGATAATAGATGTTGCAGTCATCATATATATAAATAACCATACGGTCGAATTGATCGGTCTCTTTGAAATATAACCCCAAATCACCGGCTATCTCCTCCTCAATCTTTGCGAAATCTCCACGTTCGCGCACAACCTTAACTTCAATAATAAGCTTTAACTTTATGATGCCTAGATCGAATCGAGGCTGAACTTGACCATAGCTGGGTAAATATTTTTCGTCGACGATGTCCTGCCCAAAGATCGGGTATAAAACTGCCCAGAGGAAGGATTGAACGTGAAGTTCATTATCTATTAACCAATGGGCAGGATCAGTTTGCCCCCGTCGGGAATTCTCATCCCATACCCAACGTTTGAAAGAGTGTTGAGTCCTTTGTAAGATGTGTGTAATATCTGATATTGAAGGTGTTAATGCTTCAACAGACTTATCGATCAGAAGATCAAGTGCTTTATGCCACACGCAAATTAATTCGATATCTCCCTGGCGTGGGATCAAATCGACTAATAAACTTTTTAATAGGTCATTTCTGCTTTTTTGGTCTGGGTATACCGAGTTACGAAAAGGATATGGCCAGGAATCACGTAGAGATAATTCTAATGCAAGTCTGACCGGATCTTCTTCTACTATTTTTCCCCTTAGCCGTCCACGGTCATCTAATAAATCTCCGGCTAAATCACGTAGACGGTTTGACCAGAGGCTTTTGGGTGGAAATTCATTGAGAAGATTGAGAAACCATTCTTTTGATGAAATTACTGACTCTATTTGAAGATTTCCTAATCTGGCTATCCCATCGGCAACCCCAAGAACTGCAACATCATCTGTTAAAAATTCTTGTAAACCGCTTTGGTTCTTTCCTTGTAGACGGTGAAGTCCGGCGATGAAGGCATCTATAACTGGTTGCTCCAAGCTGTTAGAGTAACCAGATCCGATTCCAAACCCCAAATAGGCTAAATAGGGGGAACCTCCGTATTTAATATCATTTGCAAGTGAAGTAAAGTCAAAACCATTGATCTCTAGTACATTTTTTATCTCTACTGACCCCAATAAACGTAATACAAACCCTTTTGAATGGACCCTTGCATTTTCGAAATCCTTCTTCAATTGGGCTATTAGTTCTTTTCTTCGTTCTCTAAGAAAATATTGTGTTGTCATAAGAACCACCTTCTATCCTTTAGACTACCTACCGAAATCACTTTACTACTCCATCCTTCGATGGTTCTTAGGTTTCCTAACATTCGAGCTATAAATCGTGAGTAGAGGATAGTGACAGGTTCAGATGCAGGAAAGAAATTTTGCCAGGACATATACGTGAAATGGTATATCTGCCGCAACAAATAGGTCATGTCTTTGAAATCGGAATCGGGATGCAATTCCACAAGTAGTGGTTTCGGTATACCTTGATACCCTGTCTTGAGTTCATTTGGCCCGGTGAGTTGAAGAAGACCAAGCCAGTTGCTCAGTTGATAACATATCCCTCGTATCGGAACACCTTTTCCCTTAAGATCGGATTTATACTCTTTTCCCTTTTGTGCTGGATCAAAGATCTGGTACATGTGATACTCCGAAATGTCCAGAAATGCATACTCCACTCGATATTGGTCCAACGTCAGACCTTGAACCAATTTCTTGATAGATTCTATTTCTACATTCTTTAATGGTTTATAGACATGAAAGATCAGGCGTACACTATCACCAACTTGCCAATTGTTCTCTTCTTTCACATATTGGATCGTTGTTTGGAGATTATCAAGTAAGGCTGTCACGTAGCTATCAAATTCCACTTCTCGCGTTAACCCCCATAGAAGATAGCGCCCATCTCCTTGAAACAAAGTGGTAATCCCTACATACCGTATTTTTTCGCCGAGGCGGCCTTCTGCAACTTCGGTATATCCGAGCCCGATTATCAATTCATGTGTAGCTGGGCCGGGTGTAGAAATTACCCAAGGAGTGCCGTCGAGTTTCGCATAACTGGCTAAGGCTATGTTGTTGAGGATATAGGCTAATTGATAGTCATTGGTTTCCATATTTTCTATCTTGATCGCTTGGACGGGGATTCCAGCTTCCATGAACGCGGCTTTTGTAACGAAATAGGGATTATTATTTCCGCGCAATCGGGTAAAAGCATCTCTGGTTTGGACAATGGCTAAATCAATTCCCTTTGGCACCCTTGTTAATAATCTCTCTACAGCATCGTGGTAATCTTTTGCAGTGACTCCTTTTGCCTCTTCAAATTGAAGATCAACTCGTGTTAATCGGAATTTGCCAATAAGCCCACCTTGAAAAGGATTGAGGGATTTATTTTTCTGCCAACTTATAGCATTCTGCCAGGCTTCTTCAGAAAATCCATCTCTTAGCAGTTTGATGAACTGATCCACTCGTCCCCGGTATTGAGCTTCGCAAACAACTCCGATTACAGGAGTATTACGAGTATGATAGGAGTACTTGAATGGTCCCCAGTTCTGAATACCAATATCAGGATAAGGTCCAGAATTACGTCCTTGTGGACCAAATAGGAAATTTGGGCGAGTTGTAGTAATAACAGTTGGGAAAAGTGGGTTCCCAATTGAAAGCAGATTGCCAAACTCTGCCTGAACATCACCCCCTAAGATGATGGGGTGCTTTTCCTTCAAGCCATTCAAAGTCTGCTTTATTCTTTCAAGTTTGGCAGGCGCAGTGCTTAGGGGACCACAAATTTCTCTGAGTTTAGATAACACGCGATTGGCCTGAGTTCCATAAACCTTAGTAATTACTTCATCAAGATATTCCGCTCTTGGTTCTAGAAAAAGCATCAGAAGTAGCTATCTCGTTTATTCCATCTGTGTCAGTCAGCAATATGTGATCGTCAGATATCTGATTGATCATACCGATCAAGCCTAAGCGTGGGCGTAGATAGTCTTGTCTACTCTCCTCATGTCGGCATACATATTTTCCGATTACATCTACTCCCAAATCAAGTAGTTGGGCTACCGAGAGGTCAATTACATTTGCTGTACTTAGATCGATTACTAGTCCTAGTGCATAATCAGGAAACATTATCGGAAAGGGTCAGATGAGGTTCCTGCGAGCAACCCAAAGCCGCACAAACGCGTTCTTCCAAGACCGAGGGGGGAAGCGTAGCCTCGGGTTCCACCACCCGCCGCTTGCCATGCACCCACTTGGGTTCAATCGGATTCAACCAAGGACTTTTAATCGGCAAGGGGCAGACATAAATCCGAACCCCGTGTCCCTGCTGTTTAATTTCCTGGTTATGGGCCCGGATCCAATCTTGCACGGCTCGGCTAATATGCCAGGAGGCATTATCCCACACCAGGATCAACACGCGCTTGCCCATCGCTTGCAACTTATCGCAACACCAGGCCAGGTATTGAAGCGTGATCCCACTCACCGGACGGCCATCCACAAACCGCAACCAGGTTTCCTCCCGCCACTTCCCGGCTGCCTGCGGGCAGTGGTGCAGCAAGAGCCCGTAACACGCCAAGGCTTTGGGCGTGTCTTCCTTGGACAGGGGCGTTTGTTCCACCAGGCGCCAGGGTTTGTCGTCCACCGACCAGGTGTGCAAGTGCGGCTGGGTGAAGCGGCTCCACCAGACTTCGTCTTGAAACCCGATCACCCAATCCGGATGGCGTGCCGTCAGAGCAATCAGCCGGTCACGGAGCTTTTTTTTCGGGCGTATTCGGGGTCAGGGCTGGTGATCCAGTCCTTGGCTCGTTTCCAACGGATCCCCAGGCGCTCCAGAGTGGCGCGGACGGTTTCATCACTGACCCGTTCAGCCGTCAAGCCTTCGGCAAAACTGACCTCGGCTACCAGCTCCAGCGTCCAGACACTGGTGGCTTTGCCATACTGGCGCGGGCTCTTGTGGAGCAAGTCTTTGAGCCGGTCGGTTTGCTCGTTGGAAAAGGCGGCCGAGGTATGGTGGGGCCGCCGTGACCCGGCGGTCAAGACCGCCAAGCCGGTGGCGTTGAAGGCTTTGATCACTTTGCGGACGGTCTCATCATCACAGCCTACATTTTGTTCGATGGTCGTGGCATGTTGGCCGCGGGCACTGGCCAACAGGATCTGGCAACGGCGCAAGACAAACGCATCGGATGAATGCAGGCCGACTTCGAGTTGCTCTCGCTCTTCATCTGTTAAAGTCCGTACGAAAATCGGTGGTTTCATGCCACCTGTTATACCATATCTCCACTTATCTTGTCGGAGCATGCACTAGGTATGGCACAGGGTCATCGCCAGGTGGCCAGAACAACCGAGTGTCTAGATCGTAGCGAATAACAACATCAAGACCTGGGATAGTTTTTAATCCTAGTTTGGTTACGACACTGGAAAGAAGCATTGCATCTGTAAGTCCCCCCCAAAAAGTCAGCCGTTTACCTGCTTTTATGATCGGTCGATGTTCTGCTAACCAGTTTAATATAGATTGCTGTATAGCTCTGCCTAGGAGCAATAGGTTTTTTTGGACTTCGACAGTCTCTATTTTACCTAAAGGTTGGATTCCCGGCGAGATAGCGATATTTGCGATCTGCCCATCTCGAGAATCATATCTGAAATGCATGGGTTAGTCGGCGCCACTCCTGTAAACGGACGTAATCGTCCTTGTTACTGTACTCCAATCTGCCAATCGTTATATCTTTTTTCGAAAACGTAACGGGGACAATATTGAGAGTAATGGATTTCTCCGTAGGAAGAACAGCTTGTGTCATGGATAGTCCCTCCGAAGGCAACGATTCTGTAGTTTAAATCTCTTTGAGACTTGCCAAATTGTTGGCAACCGGTTGAAAGATTTTGTGGTTATGTTTGAGGCAATCCCTTTTTATCCCACAACCCCAATGACTAATTAAATCTGCACAGCCATTGGTTTAGTCCTACTTCCCCAAAAAGGATCAAAGATGACAATTCGCTTTTTGCTAAAATCAATCATAGAGAAACAGGTGATATCTATGTTCCAGTGAAGTGACAACCGTGATGGAAGGAAGTTTTCTGTTCAACGCTTATTTGACATAGCATATGGTTGACTTGGCCGAGCATTTCTATCCAAATAGCAACTTCGTGCTGGATTTTCACTGATACATCACGAATGATACTGTAGAAGAATTGATTTGAAAAATACAATTTGATTGTATAGCGAATTTGGATATCAGGAAAGATTTATGATAAACGGGAAAGGTATTGTTTTGTAATTCATAGCTATAGGGTGGGTGAAGGGGCAAAGAGTATCGGGCATGAATTCCTCTGCCGGTAGCCCCGGAACCCACCGTTCTTGCCAATAGGCGGGTTCCGAGGTGGAGAAGGAACCCATCGAGGACAGGCAGATCTGTCCACCCCTTCACCCGCCCTACTCACCAGTTACGGATTCACGCGTTGGAGCAAATCCAGTACTTCTTGCGGCGGCTCCTCTACTCGTTCCTTGACCGGATAACGCATGGTCTGTATGGTGAGACGGGTACCGTCCTCCAATTTGTAAACAGTCTGTACCATGCGGATCAGTCCACTTTCCTGATCGATCCAGGTCTTACTTTCGGTCCGCACTACCGGCTGTGTTATTCCAGTAGTTTCAATGGGTGGATCAAACCTGGATGCTAGCGTAATCAGCAGGCAAGGTTGACCTTCCAAAACAGTTTCCTCGCGTATAACGTCGCTGGCATAATTGGGCCTGAGGATGAGGTCGGGCAAATTCTCTACCTGGGCTTTCGCTTCGAGCTGTGCGTCTTCCATGGCTGTGCCGGTGGTGAAATTGACCTCACTTGTTCCAGCCCGGGCTATCTGTTGCCAAACGTCACCCTCTGGCGTCTTCTCGATCCAAACCTCCTTGCTGATCGTCCCGTCCCGTTCTACGTACTGCCAGGTTTCACCCATGGAATGCGATGGCCCAAACAGCCTGCCGCTTTGGTAATCTTCGGTGTCTTCCTGTTCGATAGTTTCATGGACAACGTGAACCCAGCCGGGCTGAGCGTATAGCATCTGGAAGCCTCTTTCTAAAAGCCCGCGTACTTCTTCCGCTGTTGCTTCCCTGGGCGATAGGGTAACCTGGCTCGTTGGGGTGGGCGACGAATCCACGGTTTGCGTAGGGGGGACGGAGGGGATGGCCGGGATTGCCGGTTGGATGTTCTCTCGCAAAGCCAGCGGCTGCCAATCAACTTCCCATGGACCCTCAATCGAATAATCCAGGTTCCCTAGCTCAACGAGAATTGGATCCTTTGGGAGACTGCTTAACTCGAGAACCGGATGAAGCATCGAGCTGAGCTTGTTGCCGGGATCGACGGTAGTCGATTGGTAACAGATGGGTTGGGAACAGCGGAACATCACATCCTGCACGCTCTCATCTGGACGTTCTACGCCGAAAGTCAGGCGGAAATAGCCATCTTCCCCTTGCTGAAGCGTCACGCCAACGACATGAACGCGAAATGCTCCACTTTCCAATGTTTGATCCAGCTCCCAATGTTGACCGATGCTCGGAGCGGAGCCAAGATCGAGCCAGAAAGAGGGCGCAGATCCATCCAGCGGGGGTTCGTCCACTAACAGTAGGCGCGCCAGCCTCAGCTTTAACTCTTCTCCAGAGGTGAAAGGCCGTGTCTGGAAAATTGCTGCTCTTCCACCGATGCCTTTCACGAAGTTTACCGGATAAATCTGGCCTTTGTCGTCTTCGAGAGAGAGTTGGGAATACCAGTCGGGAGAAAGCGTGCTATTCAAAGTCGGGGTATCGAAGCGTATGGTCAAGTACGTCCCGTTAACGTCCTGTACGGTTTGTAGCAGGTTCATCGCCACCCCATTCACCATTGGGCTGCTCTGCGCTTTGCTCCAAGCGCCTGGTAATAGATCCTTCGACTCAACCGGGCGCAAACGGAGTCGAAATTCCCAGTTCTCAGGCGCTTCGCCCTTCAAAGTTTGTGGAAGCTGGGGTAGCAAGAAAACGACTTCATCTGTCCCATCGGGAAGAGAAGAAAATTGATATTCTGCATAGAGAGCATCTCCAACGTAAATATCACTCAGATTCGCCATTAATGGCGGCTGATCTCCAGGCTGAAGCTGCGGCCACGCAGGCTGGAGATCTGGGTGGTTATTGAAATCCGGTGACTCCCGCCACCCGTCCACTTTAATCCGCAACCACGTGCGTTCGGTAGAGGCTACCAAATTTTCCACCGTAACAGCATACCCATCCCGTTCCACCCGAACAGGTTCCGCCAGGACGACGGCTTGCTCAACATTTTTAACTACGCCAACCCCTGGTAAATATTTGAACAAAGACTGAGCTGCTGCCAGGACCCGTTGAGGTCCCACAGCAAGAAAAACGAAAAGCATTATGAAGACCGTTACCCCGATAACAAGCCATACTGGCCGAAGGATCACAGGCCGCAACGAAATCGTTGGTTTGCGCGATGGTTGTTTTTCCAATTGCTTCCACAAGCTATCGACAAACTCGGGACGAGCCTGAGGCATGGCTACGGCTCCTCGGATCTTGTCTTCAAACTCAACCGGATTAATGTCCTGCATTTCTTCCCTCCAACTGGATTTGGAGCCTGTTCAATAGCCTGGAATGGGCTTTTCGAACGGTATCTTCGCGTTTTCCCAAGGTGCTACCAATTTCGGCAAAGTTGAGCCCAGCGATGTAACGCAGCCGGATAATTTCTTGCTCTTCCTCTGAAAGATCCCGAATAAGCATTCCCAAACGGATCAACTCGTCCGTGCGGATGATTTGGGCCAGAAGATCGATTTGATCTGGCTTTTGATCGACAGTTTCCAGGGAGATCTCTCGTGGGCTTCTTCGGAAGTGATCCCGCACCAAATTGCGTGCGATGGTAAACATCCAGGCCGAGAAGTAACCCTTATGGCGGTATCGAGGAAGCTCTTCAAAAACTTTGAGAAAGACCTTTGACGTAAGATCTTCAGCATCGGCGACGTTGCGGACTCTATAAAATATATATTGATACACGGGTTGAACCCAGCGAAGATACAGCTTCTTGCATTGGGTCCGATCCCGTTGTGCGGCCAAGGCCAGATCTACTTCTTCTTCGACATGGCCAGGGTCTGCCAGCATTGTCATAGTCGGTCCACTCATTTACCTCTCCTAAAGGGTCTTTTGAAGCGCTCCTATTTAATTAAACGCCCATCCAGTCAAAATCGGACATAAGGAATAAAAGGCCCCTGGTAAAGTGCTTACCAGGAGACTGCTTGCCAGGAATTTATCAAAGAAGTTTGTACTCGGACCTCATGGTCCCCCCATAGCCCGTAGTGTGGATGAAGAGGCCGCCAGTACCCGGCTATGAATTCCTGCCGACTGCCCCGGAGGCCACCCCTCTTCTCAGCGAACAATCAGTTCCGGGGCAGGCCTGTCCACCCCTCCACCCATTCTACCCGCTCAATGTTCTTGGAAGGCAAATAACTGCCGGCTGTCCCCAAGCAAGATAAAAAGACAGTTGGCCGTCTCATCATACGCTACTTCATGCCTCTACCAAATAAGTGAGAAGCCGTAGGAGTATCAAAATCCAAGAAGATGTACATCACATTTCCGTAAATTTGCCTGTTATTACCTACTGTAATTCCTAGAGTTTTCAACCTGCTCGCCACCTCAGCTTCGGTCATTCCAGGAGTAATCAATTTACAATATGCATAGTTTCGGTGAATTTCCGAAATTCCACTGTCGATCTTTGCACCTATAACCGGAAATACACACCATATGACAATCATCAATAATATACCTAGTGGGTCAGTTGGCACGAAGTCAGCCATAATTGGGTAAAATAAGAGGAACCCAGAATCAAGAGGATGCCTCCAAAATGACCCGACGCCCAAAAGACCCACTGCGCCCCTTGACAGAAGAAGAAAAGACCTGGTTGGAACGGATCAGCCGCTCCCAGTGTGAGGCCGCAGCGCACGTGATGCGGGCCAAAGAAATTCTGGCGGTGGCCGCCGGACACGATTACACGGAAGCTGCCCGCCTAGTCGGGATCAAAACAGGCGATACGGTATCCAAGCTGGTAGAGCGCTTCAATCGAGAAGGCTTGTCGGCGATTCAGCCAGGACATGGCGGGGGACCCGCTGTCAAATATAGCGCCGTGGAACGAGAACGGGTGCTGGTCGAAGTTCGCCGCCAACCCGACCCAGAGAAAGATGGCACCAACACCTGGTCGTTGACGACGTTGCAAAAGGCGCTGCGCAAAGCCCCGGATGGGCTGCCCTACATCAGCACTGAACGGATCTGGGTGATCCTACAAGAGGCCGGGTTTCGTTGGCAGAAATCCCGCAGTTGGTGTGAAACGGGGCAGGTGGCGCGCAAACGCAAACGCGGGAGGGTGACGGTAATCGATCCGGATGCGGTGCGAAAAAAGAACTGATCGAGATGGCGTATCGGGAGGGTGAAAAAATGGGCTTGGCGGTGTGGGTCGAAGATGAAGCTGGGCCCTAACCCAGGGCAAAGCTGGCAGCCGGAAGAACACCCGGTGCGCCAGCCGCATGAGTATATTCGCGGAACGGCCAAGATGCTCACTTTGTTCCATCCAGCTACCGGACAGCTACGGGTCAAAGGCGTGAGACAGTCAACCAACGCGATTTTGCATCCGTGGGTCAAAGAACAGGTGCGAGAGTATTCTGAAAACTCTGCCAGAAAAGCCGCTGTTGGAGGAAGCCACAAACCGCCAGATGTGGACTGCCTGGCAAACCGGTTTATCGAAGCGGATTACCCTGCGATGATAGGAATATATAAAGCCGCAGTTGCTGAGTGCCATTACAGGGCCAAAGCTTTTCTATCTATGGTCGTCGAAATTAGAGGGCTTCAGACTGCAAAGAAACTACTATCTTCCACTGAGATTTAATCTGGCCTTTATGGGCTTTACGAATGTGGTCGTTTGGACCTAAGTGTTGAAGCATTAGTGACTTAAGATAAGTTTCGTGAGCTATTCAACCTGGACGAATTAGCTAAGGTTGAGTGTCGGCTTAAATCCCTCCGAGGTAAAGACGTATAAAGTCAGCTAATTGATATAAGACCAGCGATCAGAACTCCTTGGGCGTATTGAAGTAATATACCCTATTGGAACCAACCTTCTTCCCGCACTCTTCTCCGGAGTAGAATTGTCCTGCATCGAGAATTCCAACACCGAGACAGAACCTTCCCATACGTTATAGGAGGCGGGTTTGGAAACCCGCCCTACATACGACGAACCCTAGTTCCCATGAAGCGGTTGGCGCGCTCTACGAATTACTCCCATAAAGCAGCAGGTGCGGCCAGCCCCGCTCGCTTCGCCCGAGGGCGCATAAACCGCGAAACCGACCGTAGCCTATTGCTGATGCTATGGAGGCGGCTTTGGAAAGCCGCCCTACACAGCCGCCCTACAAAACCACTCTACAAAGCCGCCCTAAATAGTGAACGGGCTTCTACGAACGGCCAGGGGGTGCGCGAATGGCGCAGGAGGTCGAAGGGGGCGAGATTAGGAGAGGGGGAAAACGACCCAGGTGCCGAACGGCAACCTCGCGCCTCTACGAGCTGCTCTCGACGCTCTCCTCGCGCTGCTCTACAGCATGGCTTCGATCTGGTCCGCCACCTCGGCGTTCTCGTGCTGCTCGGCCCGGTTGAGGCGAATCTGCTCGACGATGCGGCGCAGCAAGCCGGGGTTGACCTGCGCCAGCCGGCGCGTGGCTTCCTGCCAGGCGCAGCGCAGCTCCTCGTTGGGATGGGTGGCCAGCTCCACCGCCACGCGCCCGGGCGACTTGGACTGCGTCACGGTGACGCCCACCTTGCGCGCCAGGTTCATCCAATAATAGAACAGCATGGGGTTGATCAGGTTGCGCATGCGCTCCCACAGCGGATCGTCCTCCTGCACCATGGAGAAGAAGGCCAGGTAGTAGGGGATGGCGTTGTCGTAATCGCGGCGGGTCTGCGAGAGGGTGCCGGCCTTGGTGGAAGCGTAAGAAGCCAGGTACCAGCGCAGGTCTTCCAGGCTGGCGTTGGGATCGCCGTCCTTGAAGGCGTCCCACTGCAAGCGGCAGGCCAGCAGGTAATTCTGCATGGCGGCGGTGAAATCCTCCGAGCGTAGGAGCTGGGCCTTGCCGGCCAGCTCGCTGGCCGCCTCGGCCCCCCGGGAGAGGTTCTCGGGCAGGCGCATACTGGTCACGTCGCGGATGACGGGCTGCAAGTAAGGATCGTCCTTGAACTGCACGGTGCCTTTGGCGGCCGGCTGGTAGTGCCCTTCGCGCTGCAAGATCACGTGGCGCTGCTCGAGGTCCTTGAGCAGGGTCGCAATGTACTCGCTCTGGCTGCGGTCGTTGAACAGGATGGCGGCCATCTCCGCCTGATCCAGCGGCAGGCCCTCGCGCAGCGCGGCGTAGACGAAGCCGGACTCGCAGCGGCGGATGAAGAGCGTCTCGCTGTCGATGTCCTCGGCCAACTGCACCGGCGACTGGAAGGAAACGGGGTTGCCCATGTAATCGTAAGCGCCCTGGCGAAAGCCCAGCTTCCAGATCTGCATGAGGGTGGTCTTGCTGCGCGTGAGGCCCTGGGCCTCGTAAATCTGGCGCAACTCTTCGAGGATGTCGTTGGTGGAGCGCTCGCCGGGGCGCTGGCTGAGCTCGCGGTAGATGTCGCGCAGCACGTCGCGGCGGGTCTGCATATCCACCGTGACGATCTTCTTGAAGAGCTGGGCGTACTGGGTGGCCTGGGTAGGGGCGGGCGGCGGCTCCGGGAGGTGCTTCACCAGGTGGCTGCCGTTGGTGGCCGTTCCACCGTTGCCGGAAAGGGCTTCCAACTTGGCCGGCTCTTTGAAATCGGCGGGGGCCACGTAAAGCTGGAGGTCCTTGAAATAGAGCTGCACCAGGTCGCGGTTATCCTCCAGCCAGGCGCGGAACTGGCTGTAGCCGAAATCCAGCTCGTTGAAGGTCGGCTCCATGGAGAGCATGGTCTGCTTGAGCTTGGCGGCCAGCACGGGCACCTCCCCGCGCTTGCCGTGGGCCAGCAAAGCGCGCTGCAACAACTGGCGCGCCTCCTCGCGCTCCGAGCCGCTCTGCGAGCTGGACTTGGCTGCCGTGCCGAAGAGCGTCTCCAGGTAGATGAACTCGTCGCAGGCCTTGACCAGGGAGGGATGGGTGATGTTGCGCGGCCCGATGCCCAGCACATACTTGCCCCATTCGCGCAGCTTGGCCACCAGGGGGCAGAAGTCCGAGTTGCCGGAGAGGATCACGAAGGTGCCGATCTGGCGGTGCTGCATGGCCATCTCGAAGGCGTCCACCGCCAGGCGGATGTCGGCCAGGTTCTTGCCGGAGCGCACGCTGTAGAGCTGGATGAGATCGATGGCATTGTCCACCATCTCGTCGCGGTAAGCCGGGAAGCGGCTCCAATCGGCGTAGGCGCGCTTGATGGCCACCGGCCCGCGGCTCTTCAGGTATTCCATGATTTGGGTGATGTTGAGATCGAAGAATTCTTGCCCGGCCCAGATGGCGATGTTTTCGAAGTCGAAGAAGACCGCCAACTGCTCGTTCATAAATTCCGCCCGATTTTCCAACATGCTGTTTTTCCTCCCGGTTTTTTATGGCTTTCCCGCCCCGCCCGGAAAATTCAAACCCCGCTGCTATTTGGCAGATGAAGACGCCGGCAGGCGCTTTCCACCGCAGCGGTCCGAACTTGTAAAGAATAGATTATCGATCTGGATGGCTCACTGGCTTCATCTACGCGGTCAACCATGCCAGACACCCCCTGGAAGAACCATTTTTAGGATGGGCGCAGGTGGCGCTCATGCTCCTATTGTAGAGCAATTCGGGCGGTAAAGCAATCTCCTGAGCAGAAAAATCCACCACGGAGTCACAGAGGGCACGGAGGATTCTTTGATAAAGAGAAAACTCTGCGATCTCTGTGCCTCCGTGGTGAAATTATCTCGTCTCGTCTCGAATGGGCGATAGTCCAGGAAAAGGGACTCTGCTAATGCGCGGGGGAGGAAAGCTCGCGGCTGAACTGGGTCTCGTACAGGTGGGCGTACAGGCCGCCCTGCGCCAGCAGCTCGTGGTGCGTGCCGCTGCTCCACGATCTGGCCGCGGTCCATCACCAGGATCAGGTCGGCGGCCAGGATGGTGCTCAGGCGGTGGGCGATGACGATGCTGGTGCGCCCGGCCATGACGCGCTTGAGAGCCTCCTGGATCAGCGCCTCCGATTCGCTGTCCAGGTGGCTGGTGGCTTCGTCCAGCACCAGGATGCGCGGATCTTTGAGGATGACGCGCGCCAGGGCGATGCGCTGCTTCTCGCCGCCGCTCAGGCGGTAGCCGCGCTCGCCGACCACGGTGTCGTAGCCGTCCGGCAGCCCCATGATGAAGTCGTGGATGTTGGCGGCGCGCGCGGCGGCCTCCAGCTCGGCCTGGGTGGCGTCCAGCCTGGCATACAGCAGATTGGTGCGGATGGTATCGTGGAACAGGTGGGTCTCCTGGGTGACCATGCCGATCTGGCTCGCAGAGCGAGTCCAGGGTCACATCACGCAGGTCGTGCCCATCGATCAGGATGCGCCCGCTCGGTGGGATCGTACAGGCGCGGGATCAGGTAGGTGAGGGTGGTCTTGCCGGCGCCGCTGGGTCCCACCAGGGCCACCAGCTGGCCGGGCTGCACGTGAAGGTGATGTTGCTCCAGGGCCATCTCGCGCGCCTGGCCGTGGGCGTCTCCTCGCCGCCATCCTTCCGTCGGCCGCGCGCGCTTCTTTGCCGCCCGAAAGCACGGCCGTGACGTTGTCCATCTGGCCGAGGCGGTGACCTCGCTGCAGCAGGCTTTCCTCGCGCACGGTCGTACTTGAAGGTGACGTGGTCGAAGACCAGGTCGCCGCGCACGTCCTTCATGGCCGGTCGCGTCGGGCTTTTCGTCGATGTCCGGTGGGCAGATCGATCACCTCGAACACGCGCTCGAAGCTGACCATGGAGGTGGCGAAATCGACCGGGGCGTTCGCCAGGCCTTGCAGGGCGCCGTACAGGTTGGAGAGATAAGCGCCAAAGGCCACGATGGTGCCGATGGTGAAGGCCCTCTGGATGACCAGATAGCCGCCGATGCCGTAGACCAGGGCCGTGCCCACGGCGCTGACCAGGCCGATGATGACGAAGAAGATGCTGCCCATGACGGCCCGGCGCACGCCCAGGTCGCGCACGTCCGCGGCGCGGTGTGCGGAAGCGCTGCGACCTCGGTGTCCTGGCGCCCAAACAGCTTGACCAGCAGCGCCCCGCCGATGTTGAGGGTCTCGTTCATCATGGCGTTCATCTGGGCGTTGGCTTCCATTTGCTCGCGGGCAATGTCGCGCAGGCGGCCGCCCATGCGCCGCGCGGCCAGGATGAACAAAGGCAGGATGATCACGCTGATCAGCGTCAGGCGCCATTCCAGGGCCAGCATGACGGCCAGCACGGCGGCGGCCTGGATGATGTTGGTGATGATGCTGACGATGGTGTTGCTGATGGCATTTTGCGCGCCGACCACGTCGTTGTTCAGGCGGCTCATCAGCTCGCCCACTCTGGTATTGGTGAAAAAGCGCAGCGACATGCGCTGCAAGTGGTGAATAGAGCGCCACGCGCAGATCGTAGATGACGCCCTCGCCCACGCCAGGCGTTCAAGCGCCGCTGAACCACGTTGATGCGCCGCCGATGGCCTGGGGATCAGCAGCAGGGCCAGGGCCAGCGAGCACCAGCTGATTTAATATTTCTGTTCGGGATGGTCTGGTCGATGAGCTGCCGCAGGATGAGCGGGGTCAGCAGGGTCAGCCCGGTGGTGATCAGGATCATCACCAACATTCCGACGATCTGCCAGCGGTAGGGCTGCCGCATAGCCCAGCACGCGCTTCATCAAGTCCCAGGTGACCTTGGGCTTTTCGTCCGAGGAACGCATAAAGCCCCACCAACCGCTTCCATGTAAACCCATAAAAACACCTCGCAAATTTTCTAAAGAATGTGTCAGACTTTATTATAAGCCTATCCCCGCCGGCCTCCCATCAGAGGAAGGATGAAGGACATGGCGTTCTCAAGAATAAAGGTTGTCATTGCGAGGAGGGCGTTCTTTGCCCGACGAAGCAATCTCGGTGCCGGCCCTGAGATCGCCACGCCCTGGGAAGAACACCCAGGGCTCGCGATGACACAGATCATAGTGGCTGTCAAGGAAACATGAGAACGCCATAGGATGAAGGAGGAGGGGGGAAGGATGAAGGCAGAAGGATGAGGGATGAAGAAGGAAGGAGGAAGGAGGAAAAAGGGGCGCCCCTGACGGGACGCCTCTGGAGGATTTCTGCGCATGGAGAAGCGCGTCTTCGCGCGATCCCCAAGAGAGCTGGGGAAGGAGGGGCGCGGCCTGGCAGAGCTTCGCCGCGCCCCTCGCAACGACCTCAACTGGTGATGGACGGCAGGAAAAGCTTGCCCCACACCACCGTCTGGTCGGTGGCGGTGTTATCCAGGGGATGCATATCCTCGTACTCTTCCGCCAGGGTCACCGTGGCGGTGTTGGCCAGCATCCCGGCGGCGTCGGCTTTGACCCTGGCGGTCACCGTGTAGGTCAGCGTGCCGCCGGCGGGGAGCGCTACGGTTTCCTCCAGCAGGTTGCCCGTTCCGCTGGCCGCGCAGGTCGAGCCGCCCGTGGCCACGCACGTCCAGGAGACGTCCAGCAGCCAGGGAGAGAACGTATCCTTGACGATCGCGTTGGGAACGTCCGCGCTCCCGTGGTTGGCCACCACGATGGTATAGGTGAGCGCGCTACCCACGTCGATACGCTCCAGGGTGTCGTCCACCGTGACCGCCAGGTCGGCCTTGATGGGGTCTACGTTGACCGTCTTCGTGAGGGTGTCCTGATAGTCTGTGCCGTCGAGGGTGTTATCGACGGTCAGCGTGACGGAGAAGGCCCCGCGCCGGGTGTAGGCGTGGGTGGGATTGGCGGAGTGCTCCTGGGGCGAGCCGTCGCCGAAGAACCAGGTGTAGCTGAGCGCGCCCGTGCCCGTGGAGGCGTTGGTGAAGGTGATCTCATCGCCCACCTTCAGGTCGGTATCGGGCGCAAAGGTGAAGCTGGCGGTGGGCTTGATGTTGACCGTGGTCGTGGCGGTGCTACCCACGCTGTCGCAAGCGTTGGTGACCTTCAGCGTGACGGTGAAGGGCCCCGAGCCGGTGAAGATATGCGTGGGGCTGGCCGTGGTGTTGGTCGGAGAGCCGTCGCCGAAGTTCCAGGCGTAGGTCAGCGGGGCAGTGCCCACGCTGGTGTTGGTGAAGGCCAGCGAGGCGCCGCTCTGGATCACGGCGGAACCGGGACTGGTGGTGAAGCTGGCGGCAGGCTTGATGTTGACGGTGGTGGTGGCGGTGCTGCCGGTGCTGTCGTAGGCGTTGGTGACCTTCAGCGTGACGGTGAAGGGCCCCGAGCCGGTGAAGACGTGCGTGGGGCTGGCCGTGGTGTTGGTCGGAGAGCCGTCGCCGAAGTCCCAGGCGTAGGTCAGCGGGGAATTGCCGGTGCTGGTGTTGGTGAAGGCCAGCGAGCCACCGCTCTGGATGACCGCCGGGCTGGGGCTGGTAGTGAAGGCGGCCAAAGGCTTGAGGTTGACGGCGGCGGTGGCAGTGCTGCCGGTGCTGTCGTAGGCGTTGGTGACCTTCAAGGTGACGGTGAAGGGCCCCGAGCCGCTAAAGGTGTGCGTGGGGCTGGCCGTGGTGTTGACCGGAGAGCCGTCTCCGAAGTCCCAGGCGTAGGTCAGCGGAGCGGTGCCCACGCTGGTATTGGTGAAGGCCACCGAGGCGCCACTCTGGATGACCGCCGGGCTGGGGCTGGTGGTGAAGCCGGCGGTGGGCTTGACGTTGACCGTGGTCGTGGCGGTGCTGCCGGCGCTGTCGTAGGTGTTGGTGACCTTTAGCGTGACGGTGAAGGGGCCCGAGCCGCTAAAGGCATGCGTGGGGCTGGCCTCACTGCTGGTGTTGCCGTCGCCGAAGTTCCAGGCGTAGGTCAGCGGGGCGGCGCCGGTGCTGTTGTTGGTGAAGGCTACCGAGCCGCCGCTCTGGATCACGGCCGGGCTGGGATTGGTGGTGAAGCTGGCGGTGGGCTTGACGTTGACGGTGGTGGTGGCGGTGCTGCCGGTGCTATCGTAAGCGTTGGTGACCTTCAGGGTGACGGTGAAGGGCCCCGAGCCGGTGTAGGCGTGCGTCGGGCTGGCCGACGTGCTGGTGTCGCCGTCCCCAAAGCTCCAGGCGTAGGTCAACGGAGCGGTGCCGGTGCTGGTGTTGGTGAAGGCCACCGAGCCGCCGCTCTGGATCACGGCCGGGCTGGGATTGGTGGTGAAGCTGGCGGTAGGCTTGACGTTGACGGTGGTGGTGGCGGTGCTGCCGGTGCTGTCATAAGCGTTGGTGACCTTCAGCGTGACCGTGAAGGGCCCCGAGCCGCTAAAGGTGTGCGTGGGGCTGGCCGCAGTGCTCGTGTTGCCATCGCCGAAGCTCCAGGCGTAAGTCAACGGGCCGCTGCCCGTGCTGGTGTCGGTGAAAGTCACCGAGCTGCCGCTCTGGATGACCGCCGGGCTGGGATCGGTGGTGAAGCTGGCCACCGGTTTGACGCCGACCGTGGTGGTGGCGGTGCTGCCGGTGCTGTCGTAGCTGTTGGTGACCTTCAAGGTGACGGTGAAGGGACCCGATCCGCTGAAGGTATGGGTGGGGCTGGCCTCACTGCTCGTGTTGCCATCTCCAAAGTTCCAGGCGTAGGTCAGCGGGGTGTTGCCGGTGCTGGTGTTGGTGAAAGCCACCGAGCCGCCACTCTGGATCACCGCCGGGCTGGGATCGGTGGTGAAGGCGGCCAAAGGCTTGAGATTGACGGTGGTCGTGGCCGTGCTGCCGGTGCTATCGTAGGCGTTGGTGACCGTCAGCGTGACGGTGAAGGGGCCCGAGCCGGTGTAGGCGTGGGTGGGGCTGGCCTCACTGCTGGTCGGAGAGCCGTCGCCGAAGTCCCAGGTGTAGGCCAAAGGAGCGGTGCCCACGCTGGTATTGGTGAAGGCCACCGGGCTGCCACTCTGGATCACGGCCGGGCTGGGGCTGGTGGTGAAGCTGGCGGTGGGCTTGACGTTGACCGTGGTCGTGGCGGTGCTGCCGGTGCTGTCGTAGCTGTTGGTGACCTTCAGGGTGACCGTGAAGGGACCCGAGCCGGTGAAGGTGTGCGTGGGGCTGGCCGCAGTGCTGGTGCCGCCGTCGCCGAAGCTCCA
Organism: uncultured Chloroflexia bacterium; assembly: GCA_963702935.1. Lineage (GTDB taxonomy): Bacteria > Chloroflexota > Anaerolineae > Anaerolineales > Anaerolineaceae > DAOTWA01. Next base: position 1,910,289 of record OY969772.1, on the reverse strand, counting down.
GGCGTAGGTCAGCGGAGCGGTGCCGGTGCTGGTGTTGGTGAAGGCCACCGAGGCGCCGCTGAGGATCACCGGCGGGTCGGGGTTGGTGGTGAAGCCTGCCAGAGGCTTGAAATTGATCGTGCGGGAAGCGGTGCTGCCGGTGCTATCGTAGGCGTTGGTCACTTTCAGCGTGACCGTGAAGGGGCCGGTACTGGTGTAAGTGTGGATGGGGTTTTGCTCGGTGCTGGTCGGAGAGCCGTCCCCGAAGTCCCAGAGCCAGGAAGTGGGATTGCGAATGCTGGCGTCCAGGAATTGGAAGGGCACGTTGACCTGAGCCACGAGATTAGCAGGCCCGATGGCGGCGACGGGGCCGTAGGCGCAGGTAGATTTCGGGCGGGAAGAGGGCCAAATCGCTAGGAGAGGTGCCCGGCATGGCAATGGAATAGATTTGGGTATTGGTATCGGTATCGATGACCGAGATGCTCTGGCCGCCGCCGTTGGCCAGGTAAGCCAGAGGACCGGCGGATGCCGGGAAGACATCCGCGTCATAGATGCCTTGCGCGCTGGTAGCAATAGTCGCAGCCACGGTGCCGCCGCCGGGGATATTCACCACCAGGGCATTGGAGCTGCCCGCCACGTAGAGGCGATTCCCGTCGGGGGTGATATCCAGGCCCTCCAGGCTCGACCCGTTCACGTTCCAGTTGGAGGTTAGAGTATCGGTGAGCGTATCGATCACGCCGATCTTCCCGGCGTTGGCCACGTAAGCCCGGTCGCCCTTGGGAGCCACCACAACGCCCCAGGGGGTGCTCAGGCCGGTAATGGTGGCGCTAACCGTCCAGGTGCTCAGGTCGAGAACGGTCACCGAGTTGCTCTGGCGATTGGTAATGTAGGCTTTATTCAAGCAGGGGCTGGTAGCCACCATCACCGGCTGGCTGCCCACGCTGACGATATTCTCGACGGTCAAATAGGAAGCGCTGGCCGGGTCAATATCGATGACGTAGAGCGTGCCGTCGCCATAGCTGGTGATCAGAGCGTGCTTGCCGTCGGCGGTGACGGCGATATTGGCAGCGTCCATGCCAATATCCACCTGTTCAGGAGGCGCGCTCATGTCGTCCACGTTCCAGACCAGCATTTTCCCGCTGACCACGTTGCCCTGGTCGTCCTGGCCGCCGCTCAAGACACCGAATAAATGCGTGCCATCCGGGCTGAGCGCTCCGGATTGCAGGAAGGGCCCATAATCTTCGGTGCTCAGCGGGTCAGTAACAATCTGATGGAACTGGGTATCCACGAAATCGACTTCATTCTGGTTGAAGATGTAGCCCATGCGGGGCACAGCCGTGATGATGTGGGTGGTGTCCCTCCACTTATCCCCCGAATTGGGCATGTTGAGGCCGGAGACGACCTGAACGTCCACCGCATCGTAATCGGCGGCTATCGCCCCGGGGGGAAAGTCCACCGTGAGGGTGAAATTGAAACCGGCCCCCTGGGCGAGCACTCCGGTGCTGGTGTCCGAGAAGGTGGTGGGCCAGCTATAACCGCTGGCCGACAGGCTGAAGGTGTCGGCCTGGCCGGTCCAGTTATACACACTCAGGTCGTAGACCTTGCTCTCGCCGGCGTTGCCGTAGCCGATGATGGAGGCCGGCTCCAGGGCCACGCCCACGAAAGGCGTGTAGCGCACGGCCAGCGAAGAAGCCAGGCCCTCTGCGCCATAGTAATACTGTAAGCCAAGCTGGCCGGTTTCATTCTCTATGCCGGCGGTATTGTTATTGCTGCCGTCGACCGGGGCGGAGCTGTAATGCACTTCGATGGCGTTGCTGGTCTCGAACAGCTTGATCTCAAAAGCAGTCTTGCTCGACAGGAGGCCGCTGTAAGGAACGTCCTTGTATTGGACGAGGAAGGTGCGATTGGGGGCGCTGCCCTCGAGCTTATAAGCGATCGTGCCGCCCCGGTTGGGCTTGAAATCTCCCCACCAGCCGGCGATGATGGCGTTGGGCGCATTGGTGGAAGGGATGGCCGCCGCAGTGGGACTGTCCGTCCCCGACAGGAAGGAGACGTAGCCATCCGAGAAGATGTACAGGCTGGTGTAGTCAACCCCAAAGAATTTGAAGGTGAAGCCGAGGGGGATGGCGGCGCTGGAGGCGTTATCCGCCAGCGTGAGGGTCGTGCCTGTGGAAGAGATATCTTCCAGGTTATAAGCCGGCCCGCCGGATTTATCCGAATCGATGAAGACGTATCCTGAGGTTTCCGGCCCGCCGGTGCTCGCCTCAACGGTCTCACGAGGAATCAACAACGCCAATAGCAATAGAGCGACAATCAGTCCCAGGTTAGTGACAGCCTTGCGGTTCATCTCATCTCCCCTTTCTGATATCCCTGGCCTGCCAGAAACCGGACAGCGGCAAACTCAAGCACCCCCACTCCCTTTCCTAAAAGGGGCAGCCTGACTCCGATGGAATATGCCAACGATGGGCCGACCGGTTACCGCGCAGGAATTTGAACTCGCAGTGGCGTGATGACAGGCGATGGCTGTCAGAGCTCTATGGATGTGCGACACACAGCCACTCAATCGGCAACTGTGCAGCGAGATCTGTCCTGGAGCAGTTATTCTTTTTTAGGCAACTTATGAAACGCTACCCCTAATCCACCCTTATCAGAGATATTTAAGCGTAATTAGATTTTAGCACAATTACTGAGTATTACAACAAGTAAATTCAAATATTCAAATAAAAGGCCCTCGTGAGGGCAGAACGCCTTCACGAGGGCCCCTGAAGGCCCCAAAACGCGGGCTTCAGATCATGTTCACCCACAGGAAATGCTCCAGGTCTTGAATGGCGCTGTCCTTTTCGGCGATCACGCTCTTGACCACGTCGCCGATGGAGATCACCCCCACCAGTTGATTATCCTCCATCACGGGCAGGTGCCGGAAGCGTTTCACGGTCATCACGGTCATGCACTCCTCCACGGTTTGCTCCGGGCTGACGAAGTAGACGGGTGAGATCATCAGATCCCGGATGGGAGCGCGCGTCGAGAAATCGTCGCTGTGCGCCACCGAGCGCGCCAGGTCTCGCTCGGAGAAAATGCCCACCAGCTTGTCCTCCTCTACGACCACTAACGCGCCCACCTTTTTCTCGGCCATCAGCACGAGCGCCTCTTTGAGAGGGGTGGTCGGAGCGACGGACCAGACTTCCTTGCCTTTTTTCTCGAGAAGATCCCTGACGGTGGTCATAACAGCACTCCTTTCTATCAAGATAATCCTTCAGCACGCGATAAATGCTGTAACAATTATCCGCAATCAGAGTCCCATTGTCAAGTTGAAAAAGGCCCTCACCCCAGCCCTCTCCCACGGGGAGAGGGAGTAAAAACCTTGCTCCACCGGGAGAGGGGATAAAAAACCCTTCTCCCGGTGGGAGAAGGGCAGGGATGAGGGAAAGATTAGCCTTGCGAAGGCTAGAGACCTTCGCAAGGCTCTGATTGGGCAGGCCCTGGCTTACTTGACGGTTACGTTCACCGAAGCGCCGGAACCCAGCGCATCATCCGCCACCACGGCTTCGTTGGTGATGACGGTGCCCTTGGGGACGCCCCGGTTGACTTTCACCTGGAAGGTGGCCACCTGGGTGCCGTTGGGCATCAGGACGCCCTTCCAAACGATGCTGTTGGCCGTCCTGTTATAGAACAGGCCGGAGACGTAAGTGGTATCCTCCGGGATGGCGTCTGTGAGGGTGAACTTCTGCAGGGTAGGCGTGGGGTTCTTCAGGGCGAGCACGTAGGTGATCAATTGGTTCTGCCGCGTGGAAGTTGGCCCCGCCGTCATCTTCAGGGTGGTGAGAGCAGCGGAATTCCAGGTCTGGATCAGACCCCAACTGCCATCCGCTCCCTTGCCCAGCACGGCGATGTGCAGGCCGAACTGGACGCCGGCGTCGCCGGGATTGCCGCTGCCGAGCACGGTGCCGCCAATGTCGAGGCCGTAGAGGTCCGTGATGGGCTGCATCTCCAGGTCGGTGATGCGGGAAGTGTAATCAGCCCTGGCCGGGATCACCGCGCTGGCGGCGCGATCCCACCAGTACAGGTAGCCATCCTGGCCGAGCAGGAAGCCGGGGGTGTAGCCCAGCGAATTGTGGAAAGTGCTGACCGCCGGGCGCGGCCCAAAGGTCTTGGTCTGCAAAGGATCGTCTACGTACAGGCCGGTGCTGGGGTCGTAGCCCAGGCGCAGGGTGAAGGGGGTGGTCTTTTGCACGGTGAAGGTGGCATCCGCCGGCTGAACGCGGCTGCCGATGCGCAGCGGCGCGCCGGAAGCGTAGGTGTAGTCGTTCCACCCATAGGGGAAGTAGTGGCTATCCACTACCAGCAGGCCGTGATGGGCGCCCCAGCTTGGGGGATCGTACCAGGCGTCGCCCAGGGTGTAGTCGAGGGCGTAGGACGAATCGCGGAAGTAGAGCAACATGCCGGGCACGGTGTAGGGCGCGCGGTCCACTTCCCAGTTGTTCTCATCCGAGTAGACCGTCTGGTAAGGATAGAGCAGGCCGTGGTCGAAGCCGCTCAGGTTGCGCCACTCCACCAGGTAGTAGCGCGGGTAGCTTTGCGAGAGCGGGACGAGCGTCCAGCCGGTGGCCGTCCAACCATCGCCGCCGGCTTCGACGTCGTCGCTAAAGAGCGAGGTATCTCCGTCCTTGAGGGCGAAGTCGTCGGCCCACCAACCCTTCCACTGGACGGCCATGTCCGAAGAATAGCGCAGGCGCAACTGGATGTCCATACCGGCGTAGGCGCTCAGGTCGAAGCGCAGGACGCCCTGGCCTTCCCCGGTGAGGCCCCAACCCTGGTTGTTGCCGTTCGGGTTGGTATCCGTCAGGAAGCCGTCCATATCCGGCAGGATGGCCCAGGTGGCGCCGCCGTCGGTAGAGACTTCGAAGTAACCGTAATCCCAGCCCTCCTCGATGCTCCAGTAGCTGGAGAAGGAGAAGATGGGAGCGGTGGCGCCCGCCAGGCTGAAGCCGTGCGCCAGGGTGTTGTCCAGCAGATCGCCCACGTTCGACCACCAGGCCTGGCCGGTGTCCAGCGGATTGGGGGTGGTGACCTCCTTATCCGGCAGGTTGATCTTGAGGCCCTGGTAAGTCAGGGGTGGGGTCTTGGAGAGCTGCCCCACCACGGTGGCCGTAGGCGCCGCATCGTAGGCGATCTCCTTGGGCTGGGCCCAGCCCAGCATGTAGCGGAACCACAGCGGGAAGGGAGCCGGCTCCATGCCACCCAGGATGCCGTTCCACGAACCGGCTTCCATGATGGCCCAGTTGGCAATGGAAGTCTGGTAATCGGTGGTGTAGAGGTCGGGCAGGCCGAAGGCAGCGTGCCCGAATTCCTCAGAGATGACGCCCAGGTCGATGTTCTCGGGGTCCATGCTGTATTCGCGCACGTAGATATTGCGGTCGGGGCAGCCGGCCGCGCCCTGGGCGCAGACCAGCCTGCCGTCCGGCCAATCGATGATGGAAGCGTGCGACCAGATGGCCAGCTCGCCCTGGGCTCCGCCGCCGGCTTCCTGCCCCATGCCGGCGTGGAGCACGGTAAAGTTATCCACGATACCATCGGCGTTGCCGTCGTAGGCCTGCCAGTTGAAGGCGGGATCCTGGGCGACGAGCAAATCGATGACTTCTTCGACCAGGTCTTGCGCGCGCACGTTATTCGAGCCGCTGGTGCAGTTATCGGCGCCGTAATAGCCCTCAGAGTGAGCCGCCTGGAACCAGGTGGGATACACCTCGCCCGCCGGGGCGAACTTCCCCCCGGACTGTTCCAGATAGTAGTTCACCATGGTCTTGCCCGCGGAAATCGATGGTGCCCAGGTTGGGGTGATTGACGACCACGCCGGCATTCGGGCCTTCACCGAAGTAGATCTGTTCGTAAAGGTCGGGGGTGGTGTCGTCGTACCAAACGGTGTTGTTGTCTCGCGGGCCAGGAGGGGCAATCTCGTTGTGCAGCGGGCCGCTGGCGGTCACCGTCTTGTCCACGCAATTGCCATTTTCGTCGGCGCCGTTGTATGTCACTTCGTCCGTGCCGGCGAACTCGACCAGGGTCACCAGGGACTTGATCGAGCGGTCGGTCTTCACGGGCTTCATGAAGTCCTTGAGACGCTCCAGATTTAGAAGCTCGCGCAGCTTTTCAGGCGCGGGCGTCTCCGGGTTGCGCCGGATGAACTCCTGCAAGTACTGCTGGATGGCCTGGCTCTTGAAGCTGGGGCTGGATTTCGGGGAGAGCACCCCCGCATCTTCCAGAAGGACGTTGACCGCGCCTTCGTTCGGCACCCGGTAGTGGGCGTCGAATTTAGTGGCTTTGAACATCCCCAGGTCGGCCACGTTGCCGGATGGCTGCCCAAAGTCAAATGCGGCAGCCGAGATCAACATGCTCACAACGATCACAGCGCTGAAAACGGTGAGTAGCTTCTTTCCCATTTCCTCCTCCTTTTTGGGAAATGAACTTGGCACGTTGGAAAAACCAAGCAGTCTGAATGAAACGATCCCGATAGGCTAGAGCTGTCTTTTCCGCAGACAGCCAGACTTCGCCTTGCAATGGGGAACCCGCCAGGGTATCCGTTCAGGCTGTGAAGAGGCATGGGATGATGACGGAATATGGAATAAATCTGCGTTGATTCTGGCGAACCAGCACTCCGGGCAATTTGCTAGATGTTGAGAGCCCCCGTGAGATTGCCCCTCGTGCTCAGGCTGGTTCTGGCGTGCGCCGCCAACGTCGCATAAACTGGATCTGGGTGAGCATCAATGCATAGGCACCTCCTGCAACCCTACGCTAATCCATGGACGCTACAGACAGAAAGACAGGCGGACGATCCATCCGGTCTGGCCGCGATCTGGCTTATCTTTAATGTGGGGGACGCCCAGCCGTCTTTTTCCTTCCCCCGAAGCGGTAAAGCAAATTACCACTAAGATGGCCAAGCGCTCTTCATGCTAACAGCCCTATTATAAGATTAAAATTACATTAAATCAATGGGGAGTGGGGAATTTTAGATTGAGGATTTTAGATTTGAGATCGAGGATTGCGGATCATGAGGCGGCGGAGGGCGTCTGGGTGGCAGAGGGAGGCGAAGATGGCAGGGTGGTGCGGGTGGCAGAGGAAGGCGAAGAAGGCAAGGCGGAGGGGATGGAGGTTCCGGTCGGCGCTTGAGAAGCGGTGGGCGTGGGGGTGAGGGTCAGGAATTGAAGGTAAATCTGCGGCACCCAGCCGATGCGGCCATCGGCATCCGTGACCTGGGCCCAAACGATACCCTCTACGATAGTGGTCTGGTGGCTGACGGTGAGAATCTGGCCGGGATAAAGCGCGCCGATCTGCGGGCCGCCCGGCGACTGATAAATCTTCAACTGGGGCAGAAAATCGACCACGACTTTGGCCTGCGCGGGGAGAGGCGTGACCGTGGGCGCGATCGTGGGGGTAGCGGTGGGCAGGGCGGTGGGGGTGCCGGTGGGAGTAGCGATAGGCGTGTCGGTGGCAGTGGGGCTGGGGCCGGGAGTGAACGTGCTGGTATTCGTGGGGGTGGGGGTAGAAGTGGGCGGGACGAGCGGGTCCAGGCGCTCCGCAAATACCTGGTCCACTTTGAGCGAGACGGGGTGGTTGATCTCTTTTACGATGGCTTCCTGCAAGGCCACCACCTGCTGGTACTGCAAGGCCGAGCTGGTGCGAATGGTGACGCTCAAGTCCAGGGCATCCCCATCGTGAACGGTCTTCAGCTCGACCAGCTCGGCCCCATTCATGTTCTGGATCTGAGTGGCGACCACCTGGTTGATGTACCGATTTTCCGCGGCGTCCCTGAAGAATTTCACGCTGTAGAAAGTCAAAGGGACGAGCAGAAGGACGGTCAAGGAAGCCGAAAACAACAGGCTACGCGGCAGGCGCTGCTCCCCTTCGACGTTGCCCGAGGAAAAGCCGCGCAAGAAGAAGACCAGCACCGAAGCAAAGGCGATCGTGACCGTATTGGTGATGAAGAGCAAGGCCGCTCCACCGGCCACGTCCCAGCGGCTCAGGGCCAGGCCAATCCCGATGGTGCAGAGGGGGGGCATCAAAGCCGTGGCGATGGCCACCCCTGGCAACGCCGCCGAAAGATTGGGCTGGGTCATGGCGTAGGCGGCGGCCAGGCCGCCGGCCAGGGCGATGAGCAGATCGATGGGAGTGGGCGCGTGCGCGCGATCACTTCCTGGGGCAGCTCCTGCAAGGAGATGATCGGCACGTAAGTATTGATGAGCGTGACCAGGAAGGCCAGCAGGATGGCCAGCAGCGCGCCGCGCAAGAGGGCCGAAAGCGAACTGCGCAGCAGGAGGCTGTCGCCGGTGATGGAAGCCAGGCCAACGCCGATGATGGGCGACATGAGGGGCGCCAGCAGCATGGCCCCGATGATGACCGCCGGCGAGTTGATGATCAGCCCCAGGGTGGCGATGCTGCAAGACAACACCACCAGCAAGAAGAAATCGAAGCCCGGAGAGGCCGAGGGGGCAATCTCCTCGATGACCTTCTGGCGGCTTTCGGGGGGGAGGGCCTTTACCAGCCGTCTGACGCGCTGTGCGAAGTTGAAGTTGAGCTTCTCCATGCGGATAGGAAAGTCCCCGTCTTCGAGGTCAGGAGTTCTTTTTCGGGCGCCGGCCGGCTCTTTCGGGCGCCGGGCAGGATGTCCCTTAAGTGTAGCATGGATTTGCGCTTCGCATTCCGGTGGGTAGGGAAATAATAAACCACAAAGGGCGCAAAGGTCGCCAAGGAACTTTTAAAACCTTTGCGCTCCCGGAGTCCTTCGCGGTTAGCTCTCGTTTCGCAGACGAAGTTATACGGCAGGCGCTCTTTGCAAGGAGCGCCGCAGCCAACGCACCAGGAGGTCGAAGAGCCACCGGGCCCCTTCCGCCGCGCACAGGCAATAGGGCACCAGGAGGATCAGAACGTATTGCGGCCACTTGGTCGGCCACAGGAACAGGGTGCCCAGAGCCACCGCCAGCCAGAGGACGTAAAACGGCTGTTTCTTGAAAAGCCGGGGAAGGCCCACCAATCCCAGCAAGGAGATGAACAGGTCGACGCGCACCGGCAGGGAAGGCCGCGCCGCCGGGGTGTAGGTGGTGTAAGGGGCAGAAAGCCACACCAACGGCTGCCAGAAAGCATACCCGTAGCGGGTCGCGTTCTCGGATTGAGAGAAGCTCTGGTTGGCCGCCAGGGACTGGAGCAGGCGGTTGACGGGATGCGGCCACAGGTAGGGGTCCAGCAGGAAAAAGACCAGGAGGGCCGCGCCGCCCCACAAGAAGAGGGATTTGAGCCCGGAGGGCCTGGCCTTCTTCAGCACGACGGCTACACAAAAATGGAGGCCAATGGCCAGACCCACCACGGCATAGATGTACTTGGAGGCGGCCGTCATCCCCAGGAAAAACGCGGAAAGCCCCAGCCACATCCAGGTGCGCCCCCTGGCGCCCTGCCGGTAGCGGTCGAACCAGGCCAGGTAGGCCAGCGCCGAAAGCAGGCTGGTGAGGAGCGGCAGGGCCTCCAGGTATACCCCGCTGGTATAGCGCACGGCGAGGGAATCGACGGCCAGGAAGAGGCCCGCCAACGGGTTCAGCAGGGCCAGGGCCAGCACCGCCAGGCTGCCAAAAGCCACCGAAGCGTAGCGGTCGGCCATGCCCCAGGGCCGGCCGTCCACCGCCTGGATGGCTCCGCCGGAGGGGAAGTCCTTTTTATTCAATTGCTGCAACGGCTCCTGGCCCAAGAGCACCGCCCCGTACACCAGCTTGTAAAAAACGGGGTGCTCCAGGTTGGCGGTGCTCCAGGCCAGCCAGGTATATTGTCCGTTGCGCACGTAATTGGCGTATTGCAAGGCCGTCGTCAGGTAAACAGGCTCGTCGTAATCGATGTAGATGGTTTGAGCAGCGTAAACGCGCAAGCCGATGGCAGTGACCAGCACGCCGAGGACGGCAAGAATTTTAAAGGCCCAGGTTTTCATAAATTGCTTTACAAACGGTCGATTAACAGGAAAAGCTGACGTACACGCCCCATCTTATCACAGATTCGAAGCCCTCAAAGCGGCCCTTAATACGCTCACGCAAAGACGCTAAGGAGTTTTTATAACCAGTCTCCTTAAAAGATGGGATTAAGCCTTGCGAAGGTTTATCTTAGGATCAGCTCGCTTTTGCAAGACGAATTGCTCGGAAGGTTACCCTTCGCAAGGCTGGGAGCAGACCTCACCCCCAGGAGGAAGCGGTCAATCTGCCGAGGGACGGCGGCCGGGCTTCCAGGTCTTCTCGCCGAAGGAGAAGTAGCCCGCCGGGGGAGTGCGGTCGAAGATGTGCTGGGCGTGCTCTTCCCGGCGAAGCTGCCGGTGGCACGCTGCCACACTGGCGTAATCTCTTACGCTGAGGCGGCCGCGCCGCGCCGCGCGCTTCAAGGTGCGCCATTGGGCGGAGTCCAGAATGGGGTAGGTGGCGACCGCAAAGGCCGGCAGCCATTTTTGCGCGCGGACGAACCACACGCCCTGGTCCTGCCAGGTAAAACGCAGGTAGCAGACCCCATCGAAGAGCCAGAAATCGCCAGAATCATCGCGCACGTAGGCGCACAAAACGTGCTGGCGTTTGCGGAACGGGTTCATGGTGTTCTCCTCTTTGCCGGTTTCTATTTTAAGTATAAAATACCCTGGTTGCACGGCGTGCAACCATCCCAACTCCTTCCAGATTCCTGCTACCGCCTATGACCAGCCTGGAAACCAAAGCCGACCGCTTGCTGCAAATCGAGACCCTGTTATTGGACCACCGGGACGGATTGACCATCCCGGAGATTGCCGAGCGCCTGGGAGTGCACCGCTCGACCGTGTGGCGTTACCAGGACGCCGGCAGCCTGGCGCGCCGCGGCATGCGCATGGACGAAGACGGGCGGCTGAAGCTGGATCGCAAAGCCTACCAGGTGCAGGTGCGTTTCAACCTGCACGAAGCCATGGCCATCCACCTGGCCATTCGCCTGCTGGCCACCCGCCTGGACCGGCGCAACCCGCACGCCGCTTCGGCCGTGCGCAAGCTGGGCCAATCGCTGGCAGGCTCCAGCCCGGCCATCAGCCGCCACTTGCAGCGCAGCGCAGACGGGATGGACGGCCCGGAGCAGTGGACGGACGTCCACTACACCCAGGCGCTGGAATGCCTCACCGAGGCGTGGGCCGCCAGCCGCAGGGTACACCTGTGGTATTTCAGCGAGCGGGCGGGGGCCGTCAAGGAGTATACCTTTTCTCCCTATTTCCTCGAGCCGTACGCCGTGGGCCAGTCCACTTACGTAATCGGGTTGTGGGAAGAAGGCCAGAAGCTGCGCACCTTCAAAGTGGAGCGCATCGAGAAGGCGGAGCTGCTGGCAGAGGGCTACACCATCCCCGAGGATTTCGACCCCGCCGCGCAGCTCGCCGACGCCTGGGGCATCTGGGGGAGCGCGAAGGAGCCGGTGGAGGTGGTGCTGCGCTTCAGCCCGCGCGTGTCCAGGCGCGTGCAGGAGAGCCGCTGGCACCGCTCGCAGGAGGTCGAAGCGCAGCCGGACGGCTGGCTGATCTGGCGGGCGCGCGTGGCCGAGCCGCGGGAGATGATGCCCTGGATCAAGGGTTGGGGGGCCGAGGTGGAGGTGTTGCAGCCCGAGGAAATGCGGCGGGCGATGGCAGCCGAGGCGGCCAGACTTTCAGCGCTATATCAAAACTGAACTTTCGTATGGCGTTCTCATGTTTCCTTGACAGCCACTATGATCTGTGTCATCGCGAGCCCTGGGTGTTCTTCCCAGGGCGTGGCGATCTCAGGGCCGGCACCGAGATTGCTTCGTCGGGCAAAGAACGCCCTCCTCGCAATGACAACCTTTATTCTTGAGAACGCCATGTGAACTTTCGTGCGAGAGCTTGACAACCGGCGATTCCAGAAGTACACTCGTGCTTAATTAATAGACCGTTCAACGGTTTATTAATTAAGCAGAAGACCTACCCGTTGTCTTGCGGAGAAGATATGGCGCGCATCCTTAAAGAAGAAGAATACAACACCAAGCGCAACGAAATCCTGGACATGGCCTTGAGCCTGATCTATTCCAAGGGGTACGCGCAGATGACCATCCAGGATATCCTGGACGGGCTGCGCATCTCCAGGGGGGCGCTTTACCATTACTTCGATTCGAAAGAAGCCTTGCTCGAAGCCCTGGTCTACCGCATGGGGGCCGCGGCGACGCAGGCCTTCCTACCCGTCGTGCAGGACCCGGGACTGTCGGCCATCCAAAAATTCCGCCGCTATTTCGAGGCATCCTACCAATGGAAAACCGCCGGAAAGGCGGTGATCCTCAGCGGTCTACGCATGTGGTACACCGACGAAAACGCCCTCATCCGCCAAAAAATGACGGCAGAGTCGTTGAAGGGCACGCCGCGCATCCTGGAGCCGATGATCCGCCAGGGCATCCAGGAAAAGGTGTTCAGCACGCGCTACCCCGCGCAGGCCGCCGTGATCCTGGCGGGCGTGGCCCTCAGCCTCACGGATTCCATCGTCGGGCTGATGCTCTCCCCAGAAATAAATCAGGCGACCCTGCAAGAATTGGAGGCCATCCTGGCCGCCTACTTCGATAGCGTCGAACGCATCCTGGGGGCGCCAGCGGGCTCCCTGAACGTCTTCGAGCCGGGCGCGTTCAACGATTGGCTGGTCGAAACCCGGCCAGAGCCTGCACCCTGATGATGAATTTTCTCCATCTGGCGGGTGCGTAGCAGTATTTATCCAATAGGCATTTTGAGGAGTGAAATAAGATGAACAAACTGGTCGTTCAAACTTTGGGAACATTTCTTATCGGCGTGCTCCTGCTGGCCCTGCTGCTCTTCCTTCCCGCGGGGACATTCAATTACTGGCAGGCCTGGGTCTTTATCGCGGTCTTTATGGTCGCGATCAGCGTGTATGGTTTCTATTTTTCCGTCAAAGATCCAGAACTCATCGAACGACGCAAGCAGGCCGGGCCGGGCGCGGAGCAATCCACGCTGCAAAAGATCGTGGCAACGATCGCCTTTACGGCCCTGTTCGCCGTGTTCATCGCCTGTGGGCTCGACCATCGCTTCGGGTGGTCCCACATGCCGCCGGTGGTCTCCTGGATTGGAGATGGGCTCGAGGTATTTTCGTTCTTCATGTTTTACGTGGTGCTCAAAGAGAACAGCTTTGGAGGCTCCAGTATTCGGGTGGAGGAAAACCAGAGGGTCATCTCGACCGGCCCCTATGCTATCGTCCGGCACCCATTGTACGTAGGAACGATTGTCATGGTCATTGGCATTGCGCTGGGGCTCGGCTCCTGGTGGGCGCTCTTGATCCTTGCGCTTCAGCTTCCTATGCTGGCCATCCGCATCCTCGACGAGGAGAAGGTGCTGGAAAACGAGCTGGCAGGCTACAAGGATTATGAGCAGAAGGTACGCTATCGCCTTGCGCCTCATCTCTGGTAAACCGAAAGCGAAAAGCCATTCTTCGCAAGGCTGCCGGGAGCCGAATCAAAATTGACCCCTTGACAACTGACGATTTTTGGCTAAAATGACATGCAATATGGTTAATCCAACCGCGCTCTTTTCACCGTACGCTAAGCGACCCAGCCCCACATTCACCCCCGGGAACGTGGGTTCTTGACGTATGGATCGATAAGACCGAAAAAGCGTCAAAACGAAATCCCTCCGCTCTCGGAGGGATTTTTTTATTCTAACAAGGAGTTATTCAATGTCTGTACAATCTACGGTAAATTGTCCTGAATGTGATGCCGAGCTAACCCTCAGCGATGTCATCGAGGGGGAGATCGTGGTTTGCTCTGATTGCGGCGTAGACCTGGAAGTGGTCAGCCTGGAACCGCTCACCCTGGAGCTGGCGCCGATGGAACAGGAAGACTGGGGCGAATAGCCCAAGGGGGAAATGATGAAGGTAGGCGTCCTTTTATCCCGCGTGCGCGTCGAAGAAAAAATGCTGCTCTCTGCCCTGGAAAGCCGGGGGGTGTCTTACGAGCGCATCGACGATAGCAACGTTCACATGGAAATCGACCAAGCAGATGCCTGGCTGCAATACGACGTGGTGCTCGAAAGGAGCTTATCTTTCATGCGCGGGCTGTACATCACGTCCCTGCTGAATGCCTGGGGCATCCCCACCGTCAACACCGCGCAGGTGGCCAGCGTTTGCGGCGACAAGCTGGCCACTTCCGTGGCGCTGGAGCAGGCCGGCGTTCCCCAGCCGAAGATCAAGATCGCCTTCACGCCCCAGGCGGCGCTGGAAGCCATCGAAGAGCTGGGCTATCCGGTGGTGCTCAAGCCCATCGTGGGCTCGTGGGGACGGCTGCTGTCCAAGATCAACGACCGCGACGCGGCCGAGGCCATCCTGGAGCACAAAGAGGTGCTCGGCTCTTACCAGCACTCGGTGTTCTACATCCAGGAATACATCCAGAAGCCGGGGCGCGACATCCGCGCCATGGTGGTGGGCGACCAGACGGTGTGCGCCATCTACCGCACCTCGCCACATTGGATCACCAACACGGCGCGCGGCGGGCAAGGAGAAGTCTGCCCGGTGACGCCCGAGCTCAACGAGCTGTGCCTGGCGGCGGCCCACGCGGTGGGCGGCGGGGTGCTGGCGGTGGATCTGTTCGAAGATCCGCAGCGCGGCTACCTGGTCAACGAAGTCAACCACACCATGGAATTCCACACCCTGGCCCCCACCACGGGGGTGGACATCGCCGGCGTGATCGTGGATTACACCCTGGACGTAGCGCGCACCAAGCCGGCCATGCCGGTGGCCGCCCCCGGCCTGGCCCTGTCCGGGCTGAACGCCTACCGCCCGGCGCCGGCGCTCCCCTACAGCTTCCAACACCTGTGGCATTGATGATGAATGTTTCCATCGTTGGCGCATCCGGTTACGCAGGCGGCGAGCTGCTGCGCCTGCTGTTGAGCCACCCCGGCGTAGAAGTCCAGCAGGCCACCTCTGAAAGCCATTTAGGAGAATACGTCTACCAGCAACACCCCAACCTGCGCAAGCGCACCCAATTGAAATTCAGCTCGCGCCAGATGCTGGAGCCGTGCGACGTGCTGTTCCTGGCCCTGCCCCACGGGGAAAGCCAGAAGGGAATCGAGCACTACGCCTCGCTGGCGCCGCGCATCGTGGACCTGGCGGCCGACTTCCGCCTGCGCAGCCCGGCGCTGTATAAAAAATATTACCAGGAGGAGCACGCCGCGCCCGCCTGGCTGGACAAATTCGTCTACGGGCTGCCCGAGCTGCACCGCGAGGAGATGCGCGCGGCGCATTACATCAGCGGGGTGGGCTGCAACGCCACCGCCTCCATCCTCTCGCTGGCTGCCCCGCTCAAAGCCAGCCTGCTGGACGCCAGCCGCCCGGTGATCGTCGAGATCAAGGTAGGCTCCTCGGAAGGGGGCGCGTCGGCCAACCCCGGCTCGCACCACCCCGAGCGCAGCAGCGTGGTGCGCACCTTTTCGGCTTACGGGCACCGCCACACGGCCGAGGTCATGCAGGAGTTGGGCCTGGAAAACGTGCACCTCACCATGGTGTCGGTAGACCTGGTGCGCGGGGCGCAGGCCAACGCGCACGCCTTCGTGAAGCCCGGCGTGACCGAAAAGGACCTGTGGCGCGCCTACCGCGCCTGGGCAGAGGCGGAGCCGTTCGTGCGCCTGGTCAAGGATCGCCGCGGCATCTACCGCGTGCCGGAGCCCAAGATCCTGGCGGGCAGCAACTACGCCGACGTGGGCTTCGACCTGGATCCCGAGAGCGGCCACGTGGTGTGCATGGCGGCCATCGACAACCTGATGAAAGGCGCGGCCGGCTCGGCCGTGCAGGCCATGAACGTGATGTGCGGCTTCGAGGAAACGGCCGCGCTGGAATTCAGCGGCCTGCACCCCATCTAGCATGGCGGCAGAGGAGAAGCACATGATCGTGGTTAAAATTGGCGGCGCGCAAGGAGTGGCCCTGGAGGCGGTGTGCAACGACGTGGCCGAGCTGGTCAAAGCCGGCCAGGCGGTGATCGTGGTGCACGGCGGCTCGGCGGAGACCAACGAGATCTCCGAGAAATTGGGGCACCCGGCGCGTTTCGTGGCCAACGCTTCGGGCTTTACCAGCCGCTACACCGACCGCACCACCCTGGAGATCTTCGCCATGGTGACCAACGGGCGCATCAACACCTTGTTGGTGGAACGCCTGCAAAAAGCCGGGGTGAACGCCTTCGGCCTGTCCGGCGTGGACGGCAAATTGATGCTGGCGCGGCGCAAGGACGCCATCCGCATCGTGGAAAACGGCAAACAGCGCATGTTGCGCGACGATTACACCGGCAAGATCGAGACGGTGAACGGCGGGCTGCTGCGCACGTTGCTGGACGCGGGCCTGACGCCGGTGGTGGCGCCGCTGGCCATCTCGCCGCAGGGCGACGCGCTCAACGTGGACGCCGATCGGGCCGCCGCCATGGTAGCGGGGGCGGTGCAGGCCGAGCAACTGGTGCTGCTCACCAACGTCCCCGGCCTGCTGCGCAACTTCCCGGACGAAAGCACGCTCATCCCGCGCTTGCAGCGCGCCGAGCTGGAACAGGCCCTGTCCTTCGCGGAAGGGCGCATGAAGAAGAAAGTGCTGGGCGCGAGCGAGGCCCTGGGCCTGGGCGTGTCCAAAGTGATCTTCGCGGACGGGCGCGTGGAGCACCCGCTGCAGGCGGCGCTGGCCGGGGCAGGGACGGTGATTAGCTGAAATATCTTCTTGCGTTGTCATTGCGAGACCACGTTCTTTGTGGACGAAGCAATCTCGGCGCCAGCAAAACAGATTGCTTTGCCCAGAAAAAGACATCTGGTCTCGCAATGACACGCTCGCAATGACACGCTCGCAATGACACGCTCGCAATGACACGCTCGCAATGACACGCTCGCAACGACACGCTCAGGGAAAAATAAAATTATGGCAAATATCATAGCAGACCCATCTACAACTCTTCAGCCAACGACAACGCTTTCCGCTGACATCCAGCAGATGGAGCTGGCGCACGCCAGCGGGGTGTACTCCAAGCGCCCGGTGGTCATCGTGCGCGGGCTGGGGGCGCGCCTGTGGGACGCGGACGGCAAAGAATACATCGACTGCGTGGGCGGGCAAGGCGCCGCTAACCTGGGGCACGCCAACCCGGCCGTGGCGCAGGCCATCGCCGAGCAGGCGCAGACGCTCATCTCCTGCCCGGAGATGTTCTTCAACGACAAGCGCGCCGCGCTGGTGGAGAAGCTGTGCAGCCTGACCGGTATGCCGCGCGTCTTCCTGTGCAACTCGGGGGCCGAATCCATCGAGGCGGCCTTCAAGTTTGCGCGCCTGCTGACGGGCAAGACGGAGGTGGTGGCCACCATGCGCGGCTTCCACGGGCGCACGCTGGGGGCGCTCTCGGCCACCTGGGAAAAGAAATACCGCGCGCCCTTCGAGCCGCTGGTGCCGGGCTTCCGCCACGTGCCCTACAACGACATCGAGGCCCTGCGCCAGGCGGTCAGCGAGCAGACGGCCGCCGTGATCCTGGAAGTGGTACAGGGCGAGGGGGGGGTCAACCCCGGCAAGCCGGAGTACCTGCGGGCAGCCCAGGAGATCGCCCACCAGCACGGGGCGCTGCTCATCCTGGACGAAGTGCAGACCGGCTTCGGGCGCACGGGCAAGCTGTTCGCATTCCAGCACTACGACTTGCAGCCCGACCTGCTATGCGTGGCCAAGTCCATCGCCGGCGGCGTGCCCATGGGGGCCACTTTCCTGGCAGAGGGGCTGGGCGACCTGCCGCCCCAGGTGCACGGCACGACCTTCGGGGGCAACCCGCTGGCCTGCGCCGCTGCGCTGGCCGCGCTGGATTACCTGCAGAGCCACCACCTCCCGGAAAATTCCGCCGAGCTGGGCGCCTGGTTCAAAGGGCAGCTCTCCCAGATCAACTCGCCCCTGGTGCGCGAGGTGCGCGGACTGGGATTGATGGTGGGCATCGAGCTGAAACAAAAGGTGACGCCCTATTTACAAAAGCTGATGGAGCAGGGCGTGATGGCGCTGCCCGCCGGCCTGACGGTGATGCGCTTCCTGCCGCCCCTGGTGATCACCCGCGAAGAGCTGGCCCAGGTGGTGACGGCGGTGCAAAGCGTGCTGGCTTCAGCCCCCGCGACAGGCGCATCCGAAAATGGATAGTCTGGCGCTGCTCGAGGGCTTGCTGCAGCAGTACAGCCCCACCGGCGAGGAAGCCGGCGCGGTCGAGTACCTGGTGGACAGCATGACCACGCTGGGCTTTGCCGCCCACGTGGACGGCGCGGGCAACGCCGTGGGGACGATCGGCGACGGCCCCCGGGAGATCCTGCTGCTGGGGCACATCGACACCGTGCCCGGCTTCATCCAGGTGCAGCGCGAAGAAGGACGCCTCTACGGACGGGGCGCAGTAGACGCCAAAGGACCGCTGGCGGGCTTCGTGGCCGCCGCCACGCAAGTCGGCCCGCAAGCAGGTTGGCGCATCACGGTGGTCGGCGCGGTGGGCGAGGAAGGCAATTCGCGCGGGGCGAAATACCTGTGCGATGTTTACAATCCGCCCAACCTAGTGGTGGTCGGCGAGCCCAGCGGCTGGGAGCACGTCACCCTGGGCTATAAAGGCAGCCTGTGGCTGGATTACACGGTGAGCCTGCCGTTGGCCCACACCGCCGCGCGCAGCGCCAGCGCCAGCGAGCGAGCGGTCGATTTCTGGAACGGCCTGGTCAGCGCGGCCGACGGCCTGAACGCCGAGCGAGAACGCGTTTTCGACCAGTTGACTCCCTCTTTACGCGAGATGATTTCCAGCCTGGACGGGTTTAACGATACCGCCAGGCTGAAAATTAATATACGCATCCCTCCCGGCATCGAATACCCCCAGTTGCAGGCGTTGCTGCAAAGCCTGGCCGGAGAAGGCCAGTTGCGCCTGGACGAGTTTACCCCGGCTTACCGGGCGGAAAAGAACACCCCCCTGGTGCGCGCTTTCCTGGCGGGCATCCGCAAAGCCGGCGGGCGGCCCGGTTTCGTGCTCAAGAGCGGCACGGCAGACATGAACCTGGCCGGCCCGGCCTGGGGCTGCCCCATCCTGGCCTATGGGGCGGGCGATTCGAACCTGGACCATACTCCCCAAGAACACATCCTCATTCAGGAATACCTGAAAGGCGTGGACGTGCTGGCCGACGCGCTGGCGCAGCTCACCCGCGCAACGGCGCAAGCCGCCTGACTCTCATTTTTGGAGCGAGCTTATGATCAAAGGTTGCGGTATTTTCGACCAATATTCTGAATACAAAGAAATCTTCAACGTCAGCAAGAAGTGCGGAAAGGAGAAGAAGCCGGATGGAGATCTGGTGAGTCGCGTATTCACGGTCGAATGAAGTTTGAGGACGGATGCGAAGCGGGCTTACCAGACAAAAAGGGTAAGCCCGCTTTTTGTTGCAACTCAGAATAATCCATCAGAGGAGGATCCTCTCTATGTCTGTCGAAAAATTTTCCATCATCGAATCCACGCTGCGAGAAGGGGAGCAATTCGTCAACGCCTTCTTCACCACGGAGCAGAAGATCCGCATCGCGACCCTGCTGGACGCGTTCGGCGTGGAGTATATCGAGCTGACCTCGCCGGCGGCCTCACCGCAAAGCCGGCGAGACTGCGAGGTCATCGCCGGGCTGGGCCTGCGCACCAAGACGCTCACCCACACGCGCTGCGCGCTGGACGACGTGCGCATGGCGGTGGAAACCGGCGTGCAGGGGGTGGACGTGGTGATCGGCACTTCGTCCAAGCTGCGCCAGTTCAGCCACGGCAAGAGCATCGCCGAGATCATCGACATGGCCGGGGTGGTGCTGGATTACCTGTCCAGACAGGACGTGGAAATGCGCTTCAGCACCGAAGACAGCCTGCGCAGCGACCCGGAAGACCTGTTCCAGGTGTACGAAGCGGTGGACAAGCTGGGCGTGCACCGCGTGGGGGTGGCCGACACGGTGGGCATCGGCACGCCCCAGCAGATCTACAAGCTGGTGAGCGAGCTGCGCACGCGGGTGAAGGCCGACATCGAGTTCCACGGGCACAACGACACGGGCTGCGCCATCGCCAACGCCTTCGCGGCGCTGGAAGCGGGCGCTACCCACGTGGACACCAGCGTGCTGGGCATCGGCGAGCGCAACGGCATCACGCCCCTGGGCGGGCTGATCGCGCGCCTGTACGCCATCGACCCGGCTCTGGTGGCCAAGTACAACCTGCACCTGCTGATGCACCTGGACCAGACCGTGGCGCGCCTGGTCAGCGTGGACATCCCCTTCAACAATTACATCACCGGGTTTACGGCCTTCACGCACAAGGCCGGCATCCACGCCAAGGCCGTGCTGAACGACCCCTCCACGTACGAGGCGCTCCACCCGGAGGACTTCGGCCTGACGCGCTACATCCACATCGCCCACCGCCTGACGGGCTGGAACGCCATCCGCTTCCGGGCGGAACAGCTCGGCCTGAAGCTGAGCGACGAGGAGGTGAAGCACATCACCGAGACGATCAAGGCGCTGGCCGACCAGCACCCGCTCACCCTGGACGAGGTGGACAGTCTGCTGACCTCCGTGCGGGAGGGAGCGCAGGAAGAGGTGGCTGCGCAGACGGTATGAAGGCTCAAGCCCAGATCCCCCCTTCGCCCCCCTTGATAAGGGGCGTTGGGGGGATCCACGGGCAGCCTAAGAGGGTGCCGCATGAAGGCCTTGCGAAGGTTCCAAAACCTTCGCAAGGCTGATCAGAAATAACGAGGAGGTATCTAATGGGACAAACGTTATCGGAACAAATCTTGTCGCACGCCGCCGGGCGAGAGGTTAACCCCGGCGAGTTCGTGGTGGTCGAGCCGGACGTGGTGATGAGCCACGATTCGCTGACCCCTTCTATCATCAAGATCATGCAGGAAGAGCTGGGCGTGGCCTCGGTCAAGCGCCCGGAGCGGCTGGTCATCGTGTTCGATCACGTCTCCCCGGCGTCTACGGTGGGCACGGCCGATTCCCAGAACCTGGTGCGGCGCTTCGCCAGCGAGCAGAACATCCGCCTGTTCGACGTGGGGCGCGGCATCTGCCACCAGGTGCTGGTGGAGGAAGCCATCGCCGGGCCGGGCAAGATCGTGCTGGGCTCCGATTCGCACTCCACCGGCTACGGCTCGGTAGGCGCCTTCGGCTCGGGGCTGGGCTCCACCGACGTGGCGCTGATCTGGGCCACCGGGCGCACCTGGCTGCGCGTGCCGGAGACGGTGCGCGTGGATATCACGGGGCGCTTCCCCCCCGGCGTGGACGCCAAGGACATGGCCCTCAAGCTGTGCCGCGAGCTGACCATCTCGGGCGCCAATTACATGGCGGTGGAATACCACGGCCTGGACTGGCTGCCCCTGCCGGGGCGCCAGACGCTGGCCAGCATGGCGGTGGAGATGGGCGCCAAGGTGGGCATCGTGCCCCCCAGCGGCGGGCTGGACGAGCGCTACCCCGTGCCGGAGTGGCTGTTCGTGGACCCGGAGGCTACGTACGCGCGCAGGGTCACGCTCGACCTGGACGGGCTGGAGCCGCAGGTGGCCGCTCCGCACGCGGTGGACAACGTCTCGGATCTCTCCGAGCTGGCGGGCACGCCGGTGACGGTGGTGTTCCTGGGCACCTGCACCAACGGGCGCTACGAGGACCTGGCCCAGGCGGCCGCCATCCTGAAGGGCAAGAAAGTCGCCAACGGGGTGCGCATGGTGGTCACGCCGGCCTCCAGCCGCGAGCTGCTGCGCGCCACCGCCGACGGTACGCTGGCGACGCTGATCGAGGCGGGAGCCACGCTGACCACACCCGGCTGCGGCATGTGCATGGGGCGCCACATGGGCACGCTGGGCGAGAGCGACGTGTGCCTCTCGACCGCCAACCGCAATTTCAAGGGACGCATGGGCTCGCCCTCGGCCAAGATCTACCTGGCGTCGCCGGCGGTGGCGGCGGCCACGGCGCTAAAGGGTGAGATCGCGGATCCGAGGGAGCTATGAGGGAGCTCCTCCCCGGGTATAAGTCGTAGGGCGGGTTTCCATCCCCGCCTCATGGGTGGCGGCTTTGGAAAGCCGCCCTACTGTAAGGTGAATTCTTTAGGAGAAACGACTATGACTAGAATATGGAAATTCGGCGCGGACGTGGACACCGACCAGATCGTTCCGGGGCGCTACGCGCCTTATATGCGCCCTAACGCGGACGTGGGCGAGGCGGCCTTCATCGAGGCGCGGCCCGAATTCGCGCAAAACGCCCAGCCCGGCGACATCATCGTGGCGCTGGAAAACTTCGGCTGTGGCTCGTCGCGCGAGTACGCCGTGGAGGCGCTGCGCCGGCGCAAGGTCGGCGCGGTCGTCGCGCTGAGCTTCGCGCGCATCTTCTATCGCAACGCCATCAACCTGGGCATCCCCCTGTTCGAGTCCCCGCAGATCGTGGCGGGGGTGAACGACGGCGACCAGGTCAGCCTGGACCTGGCCGGACGCCGCCTGGTGGACGGCGCGCAGGTCTACACGCTGCCCGAGCTGCCCCTCTTCGCGCGCGAGATCGTGGAAGCCGGCGGGGTGGTGCAGTACGTGCGCCTGCACGGGCGCTTCCCCGGCGAGGAGTGACGCCATGCACAAGCTGTGCGTCATCGAAGGCGACGGCATTGGGCGCGAGGTGATCCCGGCGGCGGTGAAGGTACTGAAAGCCGCGCTGCCCGACCTGGAGCCGGTGCGCGCCGAAGCCGGCTGGGAATGCTTCCTCCAATGCGGGGCGGCGGCGCCGGAGGAGACCCTGGCGGCGGTGCGCGAGTGCGGCGCGGCGCTCTTCGGGGCGGTATCTTCCCCCTCCCATAAGGTGGAGGGCTACCGCAGCGCTATCCTCACTCTGCGCCAGGGGCTGGACCTGTACGCCAACCTGCGCCCGGTGCGCAGCCTGCCGGGCGTCTCGCCACGTGGCGACGTGGACCTGGTGATCGTGCGCGAGAACACCGAGGGACTCTACGCCGGGCGGGAGCGCATGGAGGGCAACATGGCGGTGGCGGAGCGGGTCATCACGCGCTCGGCTTCTTACCGCATCGGGCGGCGCGCCGCCGAGCTGGTACAATCCGGGCGGCGCAAGCGCCTGACCATCGTGCACAAGGCCAACATCCTGCCGCTCACAGACGGCCTGTTCCGCGACAGCGTGCGGGAGGCGGCCCACCAGGTGCGCGGAGAAAGCCAGGCGTGGAGTATCGACGAGCTGCTGGTGGACACAGCCGCCAACCAGATCGCCAGCCGCCCGCAGGCGCTGGACGTGCTGGTGACCACCAACCTGTTCGGCGACATCCTCTCGGACGAGGCCGCCCATTGGTGCGGCGGGATGGGCCTGGCGCCCTCGCTCAACTGGGGCGAGGCCGCCGCCATCGCCGAGCCGGTGCACGGCTCCGCGCCGGACATCGCCGGGCAGGGCATCGCCAACCCCATCGCGGCCATCCTGAGCGCGGCGCTGCTGGCGCGCTATTTCTGGGAGCTGCCGGAGGTGGCCGCGTGTATCGAGACGGCCGTCAGCCGCGCGCTGGAAGAGGACGCCACGCTGGCCGCCCAGGGCGCGCCCTCCGCCAGCATCACGCAAGCTATCTTGAATCAGCTTTAAAACCTTGCGAAGGTTTCTGAACCTTCGCAAGGTTTAGAGGGAGAGAACGAAATGAAAGTGGCAGTATTGTGTTCCCGAGTGCGCGTGGAAGAGAAATGGCTCTTCGAGAGCCTGGAGAAACGCGGCGTTTCTTACGACAAGATCGACGACCGCGCCGCGGTTTTGCAGATCTCCGACCCCGGAGGCTGGACGGATTACGATGTGGTGATCGAGCGCAGCCTGTCGTTCAAGAACGGCTTATACATCACCCAGGTGCTGAACGCCTGGGGCATCCCCACCGTGAATAGGTCGCAGGTGGCGGCCACCTGCGGCGACAAGCTGGCCACCTCCGTGGTCCTGGAGCGCGCCGGAGTGCCCCAGCCGCGCGTGTGGGTGGCCTTTTCGCCCGAAGCGGCCCTGCAAATCATGGACGAGATCGGCTACCCGGTGGTGCTCAAGCCGGTGATCGGCTCGTGGGGGCGGCTGCTGTCCAAGATCAACGACCGCGACGCCGCCGAGGCCATCCTGGAGCACAAGGAGATGCTGGGATCCTTCCAGCACTCGGTCTTCTACATCCAGGAATACATCGAGAAGCCGGGGCGCGACATTCGCAGCTTCGTCATCGGCGACCAGACGGTGTGCGCCATCTACCGCTCCTCGGAGCATTGGATCACCAACACCGCGCGCGGCGGGCAGGCCGAGGTTTGCCCGGTGACCCCCGAGCTGGATCGCCTCAGCCAGGCCGCCGCGCAAGCCGTGGGCGGGGGCGCCATCGCCGTGGACATCCTGGAGGACCCCGACAGGGGCTACCTGGTGAACGAAGTCAACCACACCATGGAGTTCCACTCCACCGTGCCGCTCACCGGCGTGGACATTCCCGGCCTGCTGGTGGATTACGCCTTGAAGGTGGCCGGAAGTTAAGAGATTTCTCATCGAAGATGGTTGTCTTGCGGTCTCAATTGCCGTATACTTGGGCCTATGTTTACCACCATCCTGCAAGCCATCCTCCTGGGAATTGTACAGGGTGCCACGGAATTCATCCCGATTTCCAGCTCGGCCCACCTGATCATCGTGCCGTGGTTGTTCAACTGGAACGACCCGGCGCTGACCAGCCTGACCTTCGACGTGGCCCTGCACATCGGCACGCTGATCGCCGTGCTGGTGTACTTCGCCAGCGACTGGGTGCGCTACATCAAAGCCTGGTTCGCCAGCGTGATCGAGCGCAAGATCGGCAAGGACCCCGACCGGCAGCAGGCGTGGTTCATCGTCATCGGCACCATCCCGGGGGCCATCGTGGGCTTCCTGGCGGAGAGCAAGATCGACCAGCTCTTCCACCAGCCCGGCGTGCCCATCTCGCGCCTGGCCATCATCGTGATGGCCATCATCATCGCCGCGCTGGGCACGCTGCTGATGCTGGCCGACCACCTGGCGCGCCACACCATCGGCATGAAGGAGCTGACTCTCAAGGAAACGCTGGCCATCGGCTTCGCCCAGGCGCTGGCCGTCTTCCCGGGGGTGTCGCGCTCGGGCAGCACCATCACTGCCGGCCTGGCGCTGGGATTGGAGCGCGACACGGCGGCGCGCTTCTCTTTCCTGCTCTCAGCGCCCATCATCGCCGGGGCCGGCCTGAAGAGCCTGCTGGAAATCTACAGCGGCATCCAGGGCGGTTCCATTGCCAGCGGGGATCTGATCTTGTTCCCCATCGGCTTCCTGGCGGCGGCCATCAGCGGCTACCTGTGCATCCGCTTCCTGTTGAGCTATCTGCGGCGCAATAACACGGACATCTTCGTGTATTACCGCTGGGGACTGGCCGTGCTGATCGCGGTCGTGGCGCTGGTGAGGTAAGAGGACTAGACCCTTCCATAAAGCTACTGGCTCATGTAGGAAATGTGAGCGCACAAGTATTAAGCGATATATAGAGTTTGCGCTATCACAACTTTCATGATAAGGGAATCAATATCAGCATTCAATTGGCATATACTGACTATCAGAAGTCATGGATACTCCTATCATTAAGGAATACGATGATAGAATTGGAGCAAAATTCCTGTAATAACGAAACTCTAATGTAAACTTAATGGTATTTATATATCTTTTGTGATATATTATTGCAGCATCGGAGTCGAGATGCCCTCAAAGTGGAGCGTTATATTTTTCCAGGACAAAGATGGTTTAGTCCCAGTTCAGAATTACATTTTAACGAACCACAATGAAAAGGATATTGCCACTTTGATCGCCGTTGTCCAGCGCCTGGCTTCGGTGGGTCTTGAATTAATAAACACAAATATGTGTGATGAAATTGAATCCCCGATTTACGAATTACGCAAAGACCGCCATCGTATCCTCTTTGGACGTGATGGCAATACGTTCGTACTGCTTTCAGGTTTTATCAAGAAAACGCAGAAAACTCCGAGAACAGAAATAGATTTAGCCAAACAGCGGTTTCAAGAATACCTCAAAACAAAAAAATTCATTGTAGTGAAAATCCCAAACTAATTAAGGCCAACCATGGAGAATTTTGAATCATTTCTAAAAGAGCAGCTTGCCAAAAAAGAAATAGCGCGCGAGTATTATCGTATTGCGCCATTCTATAGCCTTGCTGATCAATTGATCCTCTTACGCAAGAAACGTGGTCTAAAACAGCAAGAATTGGCGGAAAAGGCTCAAACCACTCAGGCGGTTGTCTCACGCCTAGAGAATACTTCTGTCCATTGTTCCATTGAAACGGTTATTCGGTTAGCTGAAGCAATGGATGCCGTAGTAGAACTCAAATTAATCCCTACTGAAGAGTTAGAAAAGGTATCCAACGAACAAGGCTTAAATCAAGACAACCCAAATGGTGAGAAGCCTGGCGCTACTGAAAGTGCCGTCTATTTTGGGCGTAGTACGGGTAAAGCTGAGCAACCTATTTATTGGTATCAACCAACTCCGTCAGGCTTTGGGGGCATACCCGATCCAAGTACACCTAAAATTCGCGAAAAGAAACATATTGAGTTTGCATAATGGCTGAACAGGACCTCACGAAAGAAAAAAATTCAGTAGACGTGTCTAGGCCTGGGTCTCAGTCTCGCATCCAATGTGCCGATATAAAACTTGTCTCCTCTTTGCTTCGTCCACTGGACAAAGAGAAGGACAAAGCGCAGAAAGAATCCAGGTTCATATTTAAGATCAAGGCTTACGTCAGAGAAAATATCGCATTATCTTATTTGGATACCCAGGTTGTGTTTGTCTCGTCGGTTGAAGGTGAACAACTTGGCGGATATTGGTTACGGTTTAGTCTTTTAGCCACATTCATTACAAATGATGATATCAAGCCGGAGGAATTGGGCAACTTTGCCAAAATGTATACCCTCTCCATTTTGTGGCCGTATGCCAGAGAATATACTGGTGATCAGTTCCGCCGCGTAGGCGCATCCTTTGATGTTTTACCGATTATTAATCCACAAGTTATTACAGAACATATGGTCAATACGGGTCTAATTGATGTAGAAATTATTCAGAGTAATGAAACACAGGTTAACCAGAAGGAAAACATCTGAATCAATTCAACAGCGGCTTCGAGGCCAAAATGCCAATCAATTTTCCCATTAGTCGAACACAATTGTCGAGAAATAAGGAAGAATCTTATTAGTCGTTGCGGTTAAAGAGGAAGATTAAGGATGCCAATCATAAGCGTTTTTGAATGGCCAATCCCAGCTCTTTAATCGGCCCTTTGTCTCGCTCATAATCGAAACGGGTGGATGCGCGGTTGGCGTCCGGATGCGACCAGGGCAGCCCCTGGCGAAGCTCGTCCGGCTCTGCCAGGTAGCGTGGGACGATGTGGGCGTGTAAGACTGGATCGGAATTCCCCCGATAAAATAATTCAAATGATTATGGCTTTCTTACAGATTCGGCGCAAGAAATCCTGGGCTGTTATAATAGTTCCATCGTTTATCTCTAAACTCCTATTTTGCCCTCCGCCAGGGGCAGGATAGGATCAGGCATTATCGAAAGGATGATTATGTCTCAAGAACTCTACTCCCCAATCCCCTTCCGGACAAAAGGAAGTCGCCACGCTGGCCGGCGGATGCTTCTGGTGCCTGGAGGCCGTCTTCGACGACCTGCAAGGCGTGCTGGACGTGGTCTCTGGCTATTCCGGCGGGCACACGCCCAACCCCACCTACCGCCAGGTGTGCTCGAATACCACCGGCCACGCCGAGGTCGTCCAGGTGACCTTCGATCCGCAGCAGATCAGCTTCCGCGACCTGCTGGAAGTGTTCTTCGACATCCACGACCCCACCACGCTCAACCGCCAGGGAGCCGACCAGGGCACGCAGTACCGCTCGGCCATCTTCTATCACACCCCGGAGCAGAAGGCCACCGCCGAAGCCACCCTCCACGAGCTGGAGGCGGCCGGCGCCTGGAAGATCCCATCGTGACCGAGGTGGCGCCCTTCTCGGCTTTCTACCCGGCGGAAGATTACCACCAAGAGTACTTCGCCAACAACCCGGCGCAGCCTTACTGCCAGATCGTGGTCGCGCCCAAGGTGGCTAAATTCCGCAAGCACTACGCGGAGCGGTTGAAAGTTTGATCCTTTTAACCACGAAGAACACCAAGATCACGAAGGAGATTTAAAGAAGAACCACTAAGCTTCGTGGCTTTTCTCTGATTCCCCTTGGTGTCCTTGGTGAACTGGGTGGTTGATCCTCTGTACTGATCCTAGCGCCACCAAACGCCGGTGCACTCCGGCAGGAGCACGCGCTCTGGCGGGAGCAGCTTCCCGATCATTTCTTTCCCGAAAAAGAAGGCGGCCAGCTCGGCGGCCTCCGCGCGGCCGGCGAAGCGGTAATCCGTGCGTATCCAGGCGGATTGGAAGCCGGCCGCCGCCAGATAGGCGAAATAATCCTTCAGGTCCGCCGGGGGATGGGGCGTCTCGACGCCGGTGCCCTGGGTCTCCAGCAGGATGAGCGTCCCGCCGGGGCGCAGCACGCGCCGCAGCTCGCCCAGCGCCTGGCCCAGCTCGGCGCGCCAGTCGCTGTGCGCCCACAGGGCGGCGTAGGCCAGGCTCCAGCCGGAGAGCGCCACGTCCGCCGAGCGGCTCTCCACCGGCAGGGCATGGTGCCCGGCTACCCCCAGCGTCCAATTGCGCAGCCCGCTGCGCACCAGCTTGCGCCGGGCCACGGCCAGCATGGGCGCGGCGGCGTCGAAAGCGCGCACGCTGCGCGCCAGGGGCGCCAGCAAGCAGGCCAGCCGCCCGGTGCCCGCGCCCGTCTCGACCACGTCCAGCCCGCGCATGGGGCGGATGTCCTGAAGGGCAGCCAGGATGTGGCCCTGATAATCCTCGCGCGCCACCAGGCGCTCGTAATCCTCGGCGCGCGTGTGATAGATTTCTCGTGAATCCAGGCTCATGATGACAGTAATCCCAACCCTTGCAGGATGTCCATACTCATCTTTCGGGCGGCGTCGCCGCTGGCAAGGCCATCCGGATTCGAGCTTTCATAATTGGTGGCGAAGAAGTAGACGTCCCCCCTGGTTTCCAGATAACCCACGAACCAGCCTTCGTTCGGCGTAACCCGCTGCACCGATCCGGTTTTGCCACTCAACTGATATGAATCCGTCTTCTCCAGGACCAAAATCTCTTTGACGATGTTCATGGATCGGGAAGAAAAAGGCAGGTCACCCTGGTACAAGCGCTGCAAAAAGGCCACCTGCTCGTCCGCTGAGATCCTCAACCCCCCTGCGAGCCAGAAAGAGTCAATTTGTCCGGAGATGTCCTGGTTGCCGTAACCGGCCGCATCCACGTATTGCTGCATCCTCTGCTCGCCCACGCGGCGGGCCAATTCCTGGAAATACCAAACCACGGAATTTTGGATGGCGGTCTTCAAGGTGTTATCCTGATTCCAGGCAGGGACATCGTAATGGGTGCCGTCCCATGGGATGACGTAGTTTTCGTCGGGAATGACGCCCGTTTCCAGGCCGATCAAAGCGTTCAGGATCTTGAAAGTGGAGGCGGGGAGAAATCTTTTAGCACAGCGCTCGGGATTATAGCGGATGGAACGATTGGCATTGAGGTCATACAACACGAAGGCCCCGCTGAATCCCTGAAAATACTTTTCCAGATCCGGCCTCACCTCAGACGCCGGAGCGGTAGTGGCCGTAGGGGAGGCAGCCTGAGTGGGAGCCGGCGTGGATACGGATGGGGGCTGGGTGGCCGTGCATCTAACCAAAAGCGTGCTCGACAGGATAAGGCCCAGGATAAAACGCAAGCGATTCGTTGCGAACATGGTTTTCTCCTCTTGGGGCAAGATGAGCGTTCTTTCTACGCTATTCCAATTTCCCCGAGAGCAAGTCCCTAGACGTTGAACATGGCGGCGGCGCGGCAGCTCTCAGCCGGATAACGCCCGATGGCGGTCTCGTCGGAGAGCACTACGCCGCCGTAACCCTGGCGCAGGCAATCGTAGAGGTAGCACACCTCCGAGCGGGTGGGCGTAGCGTGCTCCGTCATGTGCTCCAGCACCTGCCCGGCCATGAGCACGGGGCCGGGCAGCTTTCCCGGCCACGCGGCGAAGCGCTCCACGGCCTCGGCCATGGCCGGCAGGCCCAGCTCCGCGCCCAGATCGCCGCGGCACAGCCACAGCTCGTCCACCGAAGCAGCGATCTGCGCTGCTTCGTCGATGGCCGGACGGCGCTCGATCTTGGCGATCAGCGACACGGACGGGCCACACAGGGCGCGGTAACGGGTGGCCTCGACGGCGTCTTTCAGGTAAGAAATGGCGTAGCGCACGGACTCCAGGCCACGGGTGCGCTCCAGGATGGCGCGGTCCTTATCGCTCAGGGCCTCGATGCGCAGCCCGGTGTGGGCCAGGGTGAGGCCCTTGTGCGCGGAAATCTCACCGGCCTGGACCACCCTGGCCGTCAGCCGCTCCGCGCCGGTGGAATTCGACGACCAGGCGAAGGCGGGCGTCGTTCAGGACGATCTCGCCCCCGGGGAGCGCCGCCTTGAAGAAATCCGCGTGGGGCACGGGCAGCAGGTTGGGCCGATCCGTGGAAGGCGCCAGCGCCAGCTCCACGCGCTGCCCCTCCGCCAGGGCGCAGGGCGCGAACTGCCCCAGGCGCCACTTGCTGCCTTGCAGGTCGAGCACCAGGGGCACGCGCTCCGCGCGCGCTACGCGCGGAGAAAAAGTTCTCCAGCCCTTCCAGCCAGGCGTCGAGATCCTCCAGGCCAAGGTGGGAAGTGTTCAAACGGAAGGCAGTTGCGCCGGCAGCCAGCAGGGCCTCCCAGGTGGAGGCGTCCCGGCTGGCGGGGCCTAAAGTGGCGACGATCGTGTAGTCCATGACTCCTCTTCACTCGATCAAATCCGCCAGCTCGTCCAGGCCGTGGAGGACGAAATCCGGCGGAGGGAGCATGCGCAGGGCGTCCTCGCGGGTAGTCACGCCGGTCAGCGTCACAGCCGTGGCCATGCCGGCCTGCTGGCCCATGCGGATGTCCGTTTCCAGACGGTCGCCCACCATCAAGCAGCGCTCCGGCGGCAGCCCCAGGCTTTGCAGGGCCGCCTGGAGGATCAGCGCCGAGGGCTTGCCGGCCAGCAACTGCGGCTCGCGCCCGGTGATATGCCCCAGGGCGGCCAGCGTGGCGCCTGCGTCGGGGATGGCGCCGTCCGGCATGGGGCAGACCTTGTCGGCATTGGTGGCGTAGAAGGCCGCCCCGCGCACCAGGGCCTGGTAAGCCGTGTTGAGCTTGCGATAGTCCAGGGTGCGGTCGAAGGCCACCACCACGGCGTCGATGCCCTCCGCCCGGATCACCTGGCGGGGGTCTTGATCGCTCAGCTCGTCGAGGACGCGCAGCCCGAAGCCGCGCAGCTCGCTTTTCAAGCTCTCCTCGCCGATCACGTACAGGCGTTGCTGCGGCGCAGTCTGCGCCAGGTGCTGCCCCAGGACGTAGGCGGAGGTGATGATCTCTTCAGGCGGCGTGGGGATGCCCAGGCGCGTCAATCTCGCCGCGTAATAGGCGCGCGTGTGGGTAGGGTTGTTGCTAACGAACACGGTCTGCTTCCCGCGCCGCCGCAGCCCGGCGATGCCCCCCACGGCGCCCGGCAAAGCCGCGTCTCCCAGGGTGACCGTCCCATCCAGATCAAAGATGAATCCGTCGATTGGCCGTGGCATGGCTGCGTCTCCTCATTCCGGTTTGGGGCGGGCGCTTCCATTATGCCCCTGGTGGATTATATCCGCAAAAGTGTCGATGTCCCTATGAATGGGGGTTTGCCAGTATCGCCGCCGCCGCTGCCGTTTTCGCCATTATCCAGCCGGGGTTGAACGAGCCTGCCATCGGCGAGCCTGGGCAGCTTTCCGGGGTGGAGGATGGTAAACAGCGACCCTGTTACGGCGGCGCCAAAGGCTACGCGGGCGCGTGGGAGGCTTTCGACGCCTTCATCCCGCTGCTCGTTTTGGGGCCACAGGTGCGTCCCAATACCAACCCGGGTACCCGCGCCACCTTCAGCGACGTGGCCGACATCTTCAAGCCGGCCCTCCCTGGGCGCGGCGTGAGCTTCTTGAGGGGAATTACA
Organism: uncultured Chloroflexia bacterium; assembly: GCA_963702935.1. Taxonomy (GTDB): domain Bacteria; phylum Chloroflexota; class Anaerolineae; order Anaerolineales; family Anaerolineaceae; genus DAOTWA01. The sequence continues at coordinate 1,878,197 of OY969772.1, read as the reverse complement.
CCACTCTGGGCGCCGCGTACATGGCGAGGATGTTCTCGACGGGCACGTCGGCCTGGAGATAATGCGCCGAGGTGCAGATGTAACCGCCGCCCTGGCCCAATACCAGGCAGCGCTCGCGTACCTCGGCCACCACATCCTCCTGCGACCCGAACGGCAGGGTGTGCTGCAAGTCGATCCCGCCGTGAAAGGCGAGCTGCCCGCCGAATTCTTGCTTGATCTTAGGCATGTCGATGCCGCGCGCCCTGGGCTGGAGCGGGTTCAAGGCGTCGATGTGCATCTCTTCCACCAGCGGGCGGATCAGCGGGTAAATGGCCCCGCAGGAGTGGTACAAAATCTTCAACCCGTACTCCTTGATCACGCGGTTCAGCCTTAAATGGCGTGGTAGAATGAACTTGCGCCACATCGCCGGAGACATGAGCAGCCCATTCTGGATGGCGACGTCATCGAAGGTGTAGACCATATCGATGCCACCTGCCGCAGCTTTCATCATGTTGTGGACATCGGCGATCATCCCATCCGTGACGCAGTCCATGATGGCACAGGGCACTTCCGGGTTCTCGGCCAGATCGATCAAGAAGCGGTCCAGGCCGTACAGCCCCCAGGCCGTTTCGAAGATCCCCCCAACTTCGACGCGAATGTGGTAACGCACCGGCGCGTTGAGCGCCTGGATTTTTTCGACCAGGTGGCTCCAATCCAGATACTCGGGCTTTCTCCAATGCGGGTAGCTCTCGACCTCCGCTTTGGTTGTGGCCCCGGCCAGCGGGAAGGAGGCATATTCCGAATAGGTGGAAAAGGCGTTGCTGAACCGCTTGCGGTGCGTTCCGTCCATGGCGTAAAAAGTGCCGTCGGGTAACACATCCAGCGATGGGCCGATATAATCCGGCTCGACCATCCGGCAATCGATCCCCAGCAAGCGCAGCAGCTCCTCGTCGCTTTGAACGCGCAAATAGTCCTTGAGCTTGGCGATCGTCTCGGGCACCGCCCAGAAATCGAACGGCACGCGGTCCGGCGGGCGGAGGTGGAGGGCGGTTTCGACCCGCTCGTAAGGGCTCATGGGATCATTTTCAGGATGGCCGTATTTGTCTTCTAGCAGGGCGCGCACTTCGTGGGGATCGGTTGGGAGGAAAGCAGTCATGGTTTCTCCAGGTTGAGAGTTGATTATTCTTCCGCCGGGGGCCGGGATGGCCCGCGCGGCGCTGATTTCGAGAATTGGGTGAATTGATTGTACCACCGCCGACTCCTCAGAAAGGGGCTTTTCTCCGTATGAACGGTCGCAGAGTGGGCTGGCTTTCCCTATGGAAGAAAAAAGCCGGAGAATTGGAAATACAGACCTACGCACTGTATTTTGCATCCCGAGATCCAAGGGTGCCGTGGTACGCCAAGGGATGGGTAGTCCTCATTGTGGCTTATGCATTCAGCCCAATTGACCTGATCCCCGACTTTATTCCGATTCTGGGCTACCTGGATGATTTCATCATCATCCCCCTGGGAGTGGCTCTGGCCTTGAAAATGATCCCGCCCCAGGTAATGCAAGAATGCAAGCTCAAAGCCGCAGAGCATTTGAACGACGCAAAACCGCAATATCGAATCATGATCGTGGTAGTGGGCTTGATCTGGATGCTGGCGATTGGGCTGGCAGCGGCGGCCTTGATCAGGGCATTCGGGAAAATGTAATGCATACTTGACATTTGCGGGGCGCGTGCTATACTCTCTAATGTAAGCTAAACTTTACATCGGAGCAGCCAGATGGTCCTGCGGAATCGATTAAAGGAGACGCGCAACCGGCAGGGCGCCACGCAAGAAGAGCTGGCGAAGGTCGTCGGGGTGACCCGGCAGACGATCCTGGCCATCGAGAAGGACAAATTCGTCCCTTCGGTTAAGCTGGCCCTGGAAATCGCCTCCGCTCTCGACGTACCCATCGATGAGCTGTTTTGGCTGGAAGAGGCCGGTTGAAGATCGTCCCACCGGCGCGCTACCGAAATCCGAAGAAGGAGCCGTCCATGCCCTCAAAGACTGGATTTGATCGCCTACGAAGCGGTTGGGGAATGAGCTTCGTCACCTTGTTTGCCGGCGTATCCGGATTGGTGTATCAATTCATGGCCGACGGCACGCTCTTGACCTTCCTGGTTTGCCTGGTTGCCATTCTCGACCTGGTCGATAACCGCAAAAATCTCGATGAGCGCGACAGCCAGCTCCTCTTGCAGAGTTATGGCACGGCCTTTAATTATCTGTTCGCCGCCATCGTGATCGTTTTCCTTTTCGTCACGTTTTCAAGTGCGCTGCACATCGCCGGCCCCATCATTGGGCTTATGAACAGCCACTGGGTGGGCATCATGGCGTCCACCATGTGCATTTTCATCGGAATCGCCGGCGTTCATAATTTCAGAGATGTAGAGAAAGCCTGAAGAGCGTTGCAAGGAGGCAAAATGATCGCACGGATGTGGCACGGGCGCGTTCCCAGCGGCAAAGCACAGGCCTACCGGGAGTTCCTCAACGAGCGCGCCATCCCCGACTACCAGTCCGTTCCGGGCAACCTCAGCGTTCACGTGCTCGAGCGCCCCGAAGGCGACGTGACCCACTTCATCACCCTGACGTTCTGGGAGGACATGCGCGCCATCCGGGGCTTCGCCGGCCAGGACGTCGAGCGCGCGAAATATTACCCCGAAGATGGCGACTTCCTGCTCGAGTTCGAGCCGAACGTGGTGCACTACGAAGTCGTCGGGAGCGCTTGATCTCCACGGAAACGTGATCTGCGGGGGTTTCTACGTCTCCCTCTTGCGGCCCTACAACTCAGCCTACCTTTAGCGTTCGCAGCCAATCCCGTCGTGATCCCCGTCGAAGTGATGGGAATCCGGAGGCAACACCCGGAAATTCTTGTAGGGAACATCCTTGCAATTCAGATCGGGGGGCGGTGGGGCGATGCACACGTCCGGGTAGGAAGGGTCGCAATTCCTTGTCACCGGTGGTGGCGCCGGCGGCAGCGTATTCATCGGCGGCGGGCTAATGGGAATAACCTGGGTGGGGACTCTCGTCGGGAGTGAGGTCGGCGTCGCCGTGAGCGGCAGCGGGGTCTGGCTCGGCTGCGGCGTGAACGTCGCCGTGGAAGTGGCCGTGGAGGTATCGGCGGGCGGGAAGGTGGCGGTGATCTCGATAATGAGCGGCGCGGCTATCGTCGGCGTGGCGCCCACGAAGCCGAGGGCGTTGAAGATCGTCCCGAAGACGGCGCAGGCAAAGCCCAGCACCACCAATCCACCCAATCCCAGACCGACGATCTTGAGCGTGTTGCCGGAGGACTTGCTCCGCGCCTTGGAAGCAGCCCGCGCTGCCGGGCCCTGGCCCGAAGCCCTGGCTTGATAGGCGCGCTGATGTTTCTCCGCGAGAGTGCCCCCGGCGGAAGACTTAACGGACTTGCGAATCCGGAATCCCATATTCCCCTCACTTTCGTGCCTATGGGTCCCGCTCTTCAGGGCAGGTTGATGCGCCTGCCGGGCGCGGGTGGCCGGTTAAAAGGTCTTTGCGAAGGTGTCTCTGCTCTCTAGCAGCGTGGTTGCCTCCGCCAGGTAGATCTTGTCGCCCCGGCGCACGGGCTCGGCTACCCTGAGAGCCACCTCCGCTCCCGGGCCAACGCACTGCACCTTGCGGTGCTCGATCTCCATCGACCAGGCTTTTTGATAGAAGTCGGTGTTGCGCCCCAGGATGTGCACCACGTCGCTGGTCTTGAGCTGACCGCTGAGTGAGAGCACCGCCACACCGATGCGCTTGTAATAATGGGTGACAATCCCTAAACAGGTTTCCATGCGGCCGACCTCCTGAGCGTGAAACGTCTGACAACGGCGCAGGGGCCACGAAGCTTACCGGAACGGACTCCCCCCAGGATGCTGAGTTCCTTCCCTCTCACTGTACAACATTCTGAGCTAAAGTTCAATGACCCCCATTGGAAAAACGTGGCAAATAGATTTTAAAGAAACAACCCCCGCTCGCCATGCGGGGGTTGGGAGGAGAAGAAGTGAAACGCGTGTCGTTTCTGCTTACAGAAAGAAGTATACCCCGCCAAGATGAACGCGTCATGAACGTTGTTGAGCTCTCGTTGCTCAAGCGAGAGCTCAACAGGAGGATGGAAACGCTCGGAAAGCTCGTTTCCAATATCATTGTAACACCCAGCGCATGAAAGAAGTGCGCAAATAACGCGCCCCTGCAAAAAAGCACCCAAATGGGTAAGGTAAGGTGGGATACGCCTGAGCCTATCGTTTAGCGGCCGGCAGCGCGGGCAACAGGATCAGCAGTTCTGGTCATAGGCTTGTCGTACGTCTTGCGCGTCTGGATGATCACCTCACCCAGTCCCGCCGCCGCGTCGATGATGGCGTCCAAGATCGGGCGGAGCTGCTGCCGATCCGCGTATTGCCCGTCGATGAGGGCATCGGCGGAAGCAAAGAACAACCCCCGCTTCGCCTTGCGGGGGTTGGGAGGAGAAAAGTGAAACGCGTAACCGTCTCTGCTTTCACTTGTTATTCTATTCCGCCAAGATGAACCCATCATGAAAATCTGCAAACCGGCCAGGCGCACTTTATAAAAGCTCATTGTAATTCCTACCATTAATGTCTATAATGATCTAAAGTACATCCCAGGGAGGTCATTTAACGTGTCTTTAGATTGGAAACGACTCCAATACGAGGCCACCATCGTCGACCTGCACATCCACCCTTCGATGCAGCAGCAGCTCTTCCACCGCAACCTCAACCTGCGCTACGTGATCAACCGCACCTTTCACGGCAACCCGTTGAGCGTGCGCTCCAGCTTCCCGCGCCTGAAGCAGGGCGGCTATGACGTGATCCTCTCCGTGCTGTACGCGCCGGAGAAGGGCCTGCAAAGGGATTTTCCCATCCTGCGCCTGTTCCGCCTGCTGCGCCCGGACCTGTGGAAGAAGCTGGTCACCGCGCCGTCCTTCGAGGCCACCCTCAAGATCATGGCCGACATGGAGATCGCCGTGGCCGGCTCGCAGAGCTACGACGCGGTCAAGATGGCCCCCTCCGTGGCCGGGCTGGACGAGATCCTCAGCCACCCCAAGGGCAAGCGCCCCATCGCGGTGATCCATTGCGTGGAGGGCGCGCACAGCCTGGGCGACCAAGACGCCAGCGACGAGGAGGTGCTGCGCCACCTGGAGACGCTCTACCAGCACGGCGTGGCCTACATCACCCTGGCGCATTTCTATCCCAACCGCGTCACGCATCCCTGCTACCCCTTCCCGGAGGACATTGCCCACCTGGCCGCCCACCCGGCCCTGTGGCGCGACCTGACCCTGGGGCTGACCGATCTGGGCAAGCAGGTGGTGGAGCGCATGATCGAGCTGGGCATGTTCATCGACCTGACGCACAGCACGCCCACCGCTCGCCAGCAGGTATACGACATCATGGACGCCAGCGGCAGGCATCTGCCCCTGCTGGCCACGCACACCGGCGCCTACGGCATCAACCCTTCGCCCTACGACCTGACCGACGCGGAGATCCGCCGCATTGCCCGCGACGGCGGGGTGGTGGGAGTGATCTTCATGCCTTACTGGCTGATGCCCAAGGAGAGCGGGCAGGGCCTCAACTTCATCTCCCGCCACGTGCAGTACCTGATCGACGTGGGCGGCGAAGACGTGGCCGGCATCGGCACCGATTTCGACGGCTTCACCACCCCGCCCGACGACCTGGACAACGCCGCCCAGATGCCGCGCCTGACTCAGCGCCTGGTGGTGGATGGGCACAGCGAGGAGCGTATCAAGAAGGTGTTGGGGGGCAACGCCCTGCGCGCCCTGCGCGAGGGTTGGGGCAAACGAGCTTAGCCTTCAGGAGGCAAATCATGCACATCCGCGCGCAAGTGCGCAACAGCCAGGGGCGCCACGAGGCCCAGGTGAGCACCAACGCCAGCTCCCGTACGCTCGACATTCCTCCTAAGGCCGGCGGCCCCGGCTCGAGCGTCAATGGCGGGGAGCTGCTCTTCCTGGCCCTGGCGACCTGTTATTGTAACGACGTGTACCGTGAGGCCGCCCACCGGGGTATTGCCGTGGAACGGGTGGAGGTCGGGGTGGAAGGCGAGTTTGGGGCAGAGGGGGAGCCGGCGCGCAACGTGGCTTATCGGGCAAAAGTGGCCGCGCGGGCCAGCGAGGCGGATATTTTGGAGCTGATGCGCGCCGTCGACCGGGTAGCCGAGATCCAGAATACCCTGCGAGTTGAGACGCCGGTCATTTTGGCTGCAACAGAAGCGCAGTCCCTGCCCTGAGCGTGGATCGGCCAGTGAGCAATCGGCCGTTACAGCTCGTTTAAATTGACCAGACCGTAGCGTAAGGCCGCGATGACGGCCTGAGTCCGGTCGGAAACGCCCAGCTTCTTAAACAATTCACTGGTGTAATTGCGCACCGTGCCCTCACTCAGGTAGAGCTGCTGGGAGATTTCCGAGTTGCTCAGCCCGCAGGCCAGCAGCTTGAGCAGCTCCCGGTCACGATCGCCCAGGTTAAAAGCGGGCCGGAGCCGGGCTGGTGGCCAACGGGTGGTTTTGATAGACGTTTACGATCTTGCCGGCTACCGCCGGGTCCAGGAACACCTTGCCGCTGACGGTGCCTTTGATCGACTCGATTAAATTCTTGGGCGGCGTATCCTTCAGTAAATAGCCGGCTGCTCCGCTGCGAAGGGCGTCGAAAAGCCATTCGTCGTCATCGTAGGTCGTCAAGACCAGCACCAGGATAGACGGGTGCTGCTCGTGGATCTTGCGGGTGGCGATGATCCCGTTGGTGACCGGCATTTTTAGATCCATCAGCACCAGGTCAGGCTGCAACTGGCCGGCCATTTCGATAGCTTCCGTGCCATCGTGGGCCATGCCCACCACCTGGATTTCCGGATCGGAGCCCAGAATCTTGGAAAGGCCCTCGCACACGATGGCCTGATCGTCGCAGATCAATACTTTAATCACCAGACACCTCCAGCGCGAAGTCTATCCTGGTTCCCGCGCCTGGTTGACTTTCGATGGTTAATTTTCCACCGGTCATGGCAGCCCGTTCCCGCATCCCCAGCAGGCCGTGCTGGTTATCATAATCAATTTGTTCCAGGCTCATGCCCCGCCCATCGTCGTGGAGGGCCAGGTGCAGGGTACGATTTTCCATGCGCAGGCGCAGGCCAACCTTTTGCGCGGCGGCGTGGTGGACGATGTTGGCAAAAGACTCCTGCACGATGCGGTAGACGGCCTGTTCCACCTCGGTTCCCAGCCGGGGCAGGTCTTCCTCGACGTCCAGCTCCAGGACGAAATCGGCGCGGGCGGCCGCCTCCAGGGCCAGGTTGCGAATGGCGATGGATAAGCCCAGGTCTTCCAGGGTCTTGGAGCGCAGGTCTTTTAATGCCCGGCGCACCTCGGCCAGGCCGTCGCGGGTGATCTTGAGAGTCTGGTCTAACATGCCCTGTACTTCGGTTTGATCGGGCGGCAGCATCAATTTGATGGCTTCCAGGTTCACGATTTGGCCGCTCAAAGTGTGGGCCATGGTATCGTGCAGCTCGCGCGCCAGGCGGTTGCGCTCGCGGCTCACGGCCAACTGCTCGAGGGTAGCCGCGTGCTGGCTAAGCTGGATATTGGCCCGGATCAGCTCGCGGCGTTGGGCGCGCTGCATGGCCATCAGGTGGCAGACGACCTGCCCGACGATGCCGAAGGCAAAAGCCCGTACCAGCGGAAGGCCCAAGATGGGCAGCGTTTGAGCGCTGAGGCCGCCCGAGAGGGGGATCAACACGCCCAGCTCGACTACCGCCGAGAAGCCCGTAAAAGCCAGTACCACGCCGAATGAGTATTGCCAGGCGATCAGCACCAGGGTGACCAGCAAGGTTGGGAATAACAGCCAGGTGGGCTCTACCACGTTTGCCAGGTTATGGTTGAGCGGCACCAGGAAGATCAAATTGCTCAGCACCGGCGCGCCGGCGGCTACGCTCAGGGCCAGGGGCAGGTACAGGCCGCGCAGGCGCTGCTGCAAGCCCGGCCAGGCGAGGTAAAAGAACAGGAACAGGTTGCCGGCAAAGTTTAAATACCATTGGATCTGGACGGAAGCCAGCCCCTGGCCGGTTTGAAAGCCCGTGTACACGATCAATATAGCGAAGTAGCCCAAGGCTACCACGGTGAAATAGCGGAAAACCCGCACCAGGCCCGGTTCGATCGGTCGCGACATAAAAACATCATATCACAAGCGCACCCACAGGAAACAGGTAGGAACAGGATGGTGACGGACATCATCGCGGTTGGTTACAGGCGTCACCCGGATTGGTGGCGCTTGGCAACTTGTGGGGAAAGGGGTCGGGCGAATAAAATGCGGCCTGGAGGATTTCATTATGGACATTGCGATAGAGGCCCACGGGTTGAACAAGCGCTTTTCCAAACAAGGCCAGCCGGCCGTGCGCAGCCTCGATTTAATGATCCCGGGCGGGCAGCTTTACGGGCTGGTCGGCCCGGACGGCGCCGGCAAGACGACATCGCTGCGCATGTTAGCCACCGTGATGGAGCCGAGCGGCGGCAGCGCCAGCCTGGGCGGGCACGATATATCCAAAGAAACGGAGCTGATTCGCGAAAGCATCGGCTACATGCCGCAAAACTTCAGCCTGTATCCGGACTTGACGGTGGTGGAAAACCTGAATTTCTTCGCCGATATCCACCGCATGACGGCGGACAAGAAAGCCGTGCGCATCGCTGAAATGCTGGATTTCACCCGCCTGGAATCCTTCCGGCAGCTTCGCGCCGGCAAGCTTTCCGGCGGTATGAAAAAGAAGCTGGCTTTGGCCTGCGCCATGATCCATTCTCCCCAGATATTGCTCCTGGACGAGCCCTCCACCGGCGTAGACCCGGTATCGCGGCGAGAGCTGTGGCCGATCCTTTCGGCCATCGTTCAGCAGGGGGTCACGGTGCTGCTCAGCACCCCCTACATGGACGAGGCCGAACGCTGCCATCAGGTGGGCATGTTATACGCCGGCCAACTGCTGGCCAGCGGCACTCCCGAAGAGCTGGAGCAAAAGCTGGCTTTTTCAATCGTCGAGGTGAAAGTCAAGCCGCGCAAGGAGATGCGCCGCGTGGTCGGTGAAGTCGCCGGGGACCTGGAATGGCGACCGGTTGGCGACCGGCTGCGGCTGGCGGTTCCCAACGACAACGGCAGAGTCGGGCGGGTGATGCAGACGCTGGGGGAGCGCTTCACGGACGAGAAGCTCGAAGTGCGCCTCTTGCGCACCGAACGGCCCGGCATGGAAGACGTGTTCGTCCACCTGGTGATGGAGCAGCGAGGCAAAGAATGAGCGAAGCCCTCTATACCGTCGAAACCCACGATCTGTGCCGCCAGTTCGGCAAGTTCAGCGCGGTCAAGCAGGTCAACTTCCATATTCCGCGCGGCGAAATTTTCGGGCTGTTAGGCCCCAACGGCGCCGGCAAGACCACCACGATCCGTATGCTGTGCGGCATTCTCATGCCCACCGGCGGCGCGGCCAGCGTGCTGGGCTACGACGTGGCCCGCCAGCCGGAAGAGATCAAGAAACGCATCGGGTACATGTCGCAGAAGTTCTCGTTATACAACGATCTGACGCCGCTCGAAAACCTGATGTTTTACGCTTCCATCTACGGCGTGCCCCGCTTGCAGCGCGACCAGCGCGTCACCGAGCTGATCGAAATGGGCGGTCTGGGCGACCATCGCAAAAAGCTCACCCGCAATCTGTCCGGCGCCTGGCGCCAGCGCCTGGCCCTGGCCTGCGCCATCGTCCACCGGCCGCCGATGCTCTTCCTGGATGAGGCCACCGCCGGAGTGGACCCGGTCTCGCGGCGCGAGTTCTGGGACTTGATCTACCTGATGGCCGGGGAGGGCACCAGCGTGCTGGCGACCACCCATTATATGGACGAGGCCGAATACTGCAATTCGGTGGGCATGATGTACGGCGGCGAATTGATCGCCCTGGCCAGCCCCGATACGCTGCGCGATCAACTGCCCGGCTATCTGTTGCAGGTGGATTGCGACCGGCCCCTCGACGCCAAGCGCGCCCTCGACCAGATGCCGGGGGTGCTCGAAACGACCATTCACGGCGCGCAACTGCACGTTACCCTGTCCGGTCCGGAATATCAGGAAGCGGTTGCCGACGGCTTAACCCAGGCCGGGGTGAACGGGGCGCGCATCGACTCGATCCTGCCTTCCCTGGAAGATGTATTCCTCTACCTGGTGCAGCAGCGCCAGCAACGTACTACCCCCTCTTCAGGAGAATAACTTATGGAACGCTTGTGGACTATCATGCGTAAGGAGATTTACCACATCTGGCGGGATCCGCGCACCCTGGGGCTGATCTTATTATTGCCCGGCTTGCTGTTGATCCTGCTCGGCTACGGTATTTCCGGCGAAAGCCGCGAGATCCCCATGGCCATTGTCGATCTTTCGAAAACCGACGCCAGCCGGCAGTACATCCAAAATTTCACGGCCAGTGGGGATTTCAAGGTGTCCTACGACGTATTGAGCGAGGACGAAATGCTGAAACTGATGGACGGCGGCGATATCCAGGTGGGCATCTTGATCCCGGAAGACTTTGGCCGCAAGCTCGACACTGGGGAGACCGCCAACGTCCAGTTTTACGTCAACGGCTCGGCCGACCCCACCAACGTGCAAACCATCCAGCTCAAGCTGAGCGCCATCAGCCAGATGGCCGCCCAGAATATCCTCGTCCAGCAGATCGTGCGCATGTCCAACAGCAGCGGCCTGAACCTGCCGGTGGCGACCTTCTTGAAGACTTTGTATAACCCTAACAGTGACCAGAAGTTATACATGATCCCCGGCCTGATCCCCATCATTTTGCAGGTGCAGGCCCTGCTGCTTTCGGCGCTGGCCATCGTGAAAGAGCGCGAGCAGGGCACCATGGAGCAGTTGATCGTCACCTCGATCAAGCCCTGGGAGCTGATGCTGGGGAAGATCATCCCTTATTTGCTGGTCAGCCTGTTCAACCTGTTCGCCCTGCTGTTATTGAGCAAGGTGCTCTTCGGGGTGACGGTGGCCGGCAACTTCTGGGAGCTGGTGGGGGTCAGCCTGATCTTCATCATCGGCTCGCTGGGCATGGGAGTGCTCATCTCCAACCTGGCCCAATCGCAAATGCAGGCGATCTACCTGGCCGTATTCATCATCCTCATTCCGGCGATCATCCTCTCGGGGCTGATGTTCCCACGCGACAACATGCCCCTGCTCTCGCACCTTTACAGTGATCTGCTGCCGGTGACCCATTATCTGACCATATCGCGCGGCATCATCTTGCGTGGGGTGGCCGCGAGCACCTTGTGGTGGTCGTCTATCCTCCCGCTCATCGTCCTCAGCATCGGCTACTTCGTCGCCAGCGTGCTGGTTTTCCGCAAGAGACTATAAAACTTCAACATTAGGAGGCTGTTCATGAAACGCATTCATGTTCTTATCATCCTGGGCCTGGTCCTGGCGCTTAGCGGCTGTTCCTTATTCTCGGCCAACAGCTCGGATAGCAAGCTGACGGCATCGGGCATCATCGCCGGGACCGACGTCAAGATTTCGTCTGAATTAAGCGGCAAGGTGGCCGAAATCAACGTGGCCGAAGGCGACGCCGTCAAAGCCGGCGACGTGCTCTTCAAGCTGGATACTTCTCTCCTGGGCGCGCAGCGCAACCAGGCTGCCGCGGCATTGGAAGAAGCCAGACAAGCCCAGGCCACCGCCGACGCGGCCCAGGCAGTGGCCCAGGCGCAGTACGACCAGGTGCTTTCCCAGATCCACAGCGCCCAACCCCAGCAGCTCCAATCCAACTGGCAGGCGACCCAGCCCAGTGAAATTGACCAGCCCAACTGGTATTTCACCCAGGACGAATCCATCCAGGCCGCCGATGCGGAAGTCACTGCCGCCCAGGACGCCCTTAACCAGGCGCAGGACCAGCTCAACGCCATGCTGGCAGAAAGCACCTACAAGGACGTCGTCGCGGCAGAAAATCGCCTGGCGCAAGCCCAGGTTGCTTTCCAGAACGCCAGCCAGGTGCACGACCAGACCGATCAGGTCACCGGCAGCAGCCAGACGCTGCGCGACCGGGCGCAGGACATTTACGATTCCGCCCAAAGCGAATTGAACGCCGCCCAATCTGCCTATACCAAGCTACTTTCCAACAGCGCAGTCCAAGACTTCAACGATGCCCGCGCCCGCGTTGCGATTGCCCAGGCGCGCCTGGACGACGCCAACGCCCGCCGGGATACCTTGAATACCGGCGACCAGGACCCCAGGCTCAAAGCCGCCAGCGCCGGGCTGGAGCAGGCCAAAGCCGCCGACAAGCAGGCCGCCGCCGGCGTAAACCAGGCGCAGGCAGCCCTGGACCTCATCGACATGCAGATCAGCAAGGCCACCATCCAGGCGCCCTCGGCGGGCGTGATCTCAGCGCGCAACCTGGAAGTCGGCGAGCTGGTGGCGGCCGGCGGCACGGTGATGACCATCAGCCAGCTCGAGGAGGTCAGCCTGACCGTTTACATTCCCGAGGACAGGTACGGGCAGGTCCAGCTTGGACAGGAAGTCTCGATCACGGTGGATTCCTTCCCGGGCCAGAAATTCGGCGGGACGGTGCAGTACATCTCCAGCGAGGCCGAGTTCACCCCCAGCAACGTGCAGACGGTGGAAGGCCGCAAAGCTACCGTGTACGCCGTCAAGATCCGGGTGCCGAATAAGGATTTGCTGCTCAAATCCGGCATGCCGGCGGACGTCAGCTTCTAAGAAGGGTTTCCAGAACATACACTCAAGGGTGTGGCCGGGCAACCGACCACACTCTTTTCATATCTCCCGGTGCATTGTTATCGGGGCGCTTCCGGCGTGTAAAATCCTTGTAAAACCTTGGGCCGGTTTCCGGCGGTAAAACGTGTGCACGCACGAGTTGTCAAGCAGTTGGAAACTGCACCTACAAACTGCACGAAGCCAGCCTGCGCTGGCTAAAAACCAGTCGGCGAAGGCCGACTTCGTGTACTTCGTTGCAGCGATTTCAATCGCCTGAAAACGGCTGACAACTTTTGCGTGCACACGGTAAAACTCTTAAACTCAATCCCTCCTAAATTGGGTTAAAATGGTGGATATTCTTGGCCGGAGTTTCACCCGGATTCCGCTATGCCGGTATGGGGGACGGCGCATCTGCCAGAGGAAAAAACATGCCCTTCCCAACCAAGAAATCTTTGCTGGCTTTTCTGCTCGTGGGGAGCATCCTGGCCCTCACGCTGACCTACTCGACGGCCCTTGCCATGCCCGCGACAATCCAGAGTGGCAACTCTCTGGTTTATCTGCCCATCGTGGTGAAGCCAAACTCACAGCCCGCCTGGCTGTCTTACCTGAACAGCTATCGCGCCATCGCCGGGCTGCCCGCTCTTACTGAAGACCCAACCTATAGCGCAGGAGACTACAATCACGCGGTTTACACGGTCAAAACCGGCGTCCTCGCCCACGAGGAAAACCCGTCCAGCCCGTGGTACACCCCTTCCGGGGACCTCGCCGCCCACAATGGCAACGTCATGGCCGGCAGCAGCACCAGCTATACCGACGAGGATGCCATCGATCTGTGGATGCAGGGGCCTTTCCACGCCCTGGGCATCCTGGATCCGCACCTGCAAATCACCGGCTTTGGAAGTTACCGGGCCGCGTCCGGGGCTACCCAGATGGCCGCCGCTTTGGACGTGCTGCGCGGGCGCGGCAACCTGCCTTCCTCGGTGGTTTTCCCCATCCGATGGCCCGGCGACGGCGCCACCGTGCCCTTGAGCCGCTACAGCGGAGGGGAAACGCCCAACCCGCTGGCGAAGTGCGGGTACACGGCGCCTACCGGCCTGCCGGTCATCCTGGAAATTGGGGACGGGAGCCAGACCCCGGCCGTGGATGTAGGACAATCCTCGTTCAAACAAGGCGCCACCGCGCTGGCCTTTTGTATCTACGACGAAACCAGCTTCGCCGACGGCACGACCGAGCACGCCGTGCTGGATTCACGCGACGCCATCGTGCTGATTCCCCAGCAGCCGCTCACCCCCGGAAGCACTTACACGCCCACCATCACTACCAACGACGTCACCTATACCTGGTCCTTCACCGTCTCCGGGAGCGCGCAGGGCGCGCAGACCAGCGGCTCAGGCACCTTCCAAAGGGGCCAATGATGCTTCGGGGGCTTCCGGCGGCTTTTGAAAGCCGCCCTACGGCTATATCGTGAAAAGAGAATATTCCGCCACAGAGGCACAAAGGCCACAGAGTTTTCTCTTTCTAAAAGAATTCCTCCGTGTCCTCTGCGCCTCTGTGGTGAACCTCAGATGAAAGGAAGTTCAGGATGACGGTAAATTCGGAAGAGGATCTGGTGAAGCTGAAGCGCATCGGGCGCATCGTCGCGCTGGCCTTGCAAGAGATGTCCCAGCACCTGGCTCCGGGCGTTACCACGCGCGAGCTGGATGACATTGGACGGGCCTTCCTGGAGCAGAACGGCGCGCGCTCGGCCCCCGAGCTGGCCTATCATTTTCCCGGCGCCACCTGCATCAGCGTCAACGAGGAAGCCGCTCACGGCATCCCCGGCGAGCGCATCATCCAGGCCGGCGACCTGGTCAACCTGGACGTGTCCGCCGAGCTGGACGGCTATTTCGCCGACACGGGCGCCAGCTTTGGCGTGCCGCCCGTCTCCCCCGAGCGCCAGCGGCTGTGCGAGTGCACGCGCGCGGCCCTGCGCACGGCCATCAACGCAGCGCGCGCCGGCCGCCCCCTGAACGTGATCGGCCAGGCCGTGGAATCCCAGGCGCAACGGCACGGCCTGCGCGTGATCGGCGCGCTCGGCGGCCACGGAGTGGGCCGCCATCTCCACGAGGAGCCGCGCTCCGTGCCCAATTACTTCGACCCGCGCGACCCACGCCGCCTCAAAGAAGGCATGGTGATCGCCATCGAGCCTTTCCTGACCACGGGCAATGGGTTGATCCTGGAGAGCCGGGACGGCTGGACGCTGCGCACCGCCGACGGCAGGCCGCTGGCCCAATACGAGCACACCATCGTGGTCACCCGCGACCGTCCTATCGTGCTCACGGCGTGAGCATTGGAAGAAAGCCTGGTGAGGGGGTTTTAGCGCCGCGCCATCTGCATGCGCACTTCCGGCAGCTCCGTATACCAGAGGAAAAAGACAGACAGCAGGATAGACGCCAACGTCAGGGAAACGTAGGGGGCGTTGAATACCTGGACGCCATTATCGTTGAGCGTGGCGTGCGGCAGCAGCAGCATCAAACGGCTGATGATGTTGAAGCCCTGTGAAAAAGAGAAGAGCAGCCAGGGTGAATTGGATTTCGTACGGCGCACCAGCAAGTCGAAGACAGCCCACGCGGTCAACACCGTCAATACGACCGGCAGCCACCATTCCTGCGTGGTCAGCGAGAATGAAGAGGCGGGCAGCAAGAGCAGAGGAATAACCTGCAAAATGAGAATAGCATTGGCCGTGGCAGAGCGCGTGATCATTTGGCGAAACATAACGACATCTTCCTCCTCACTAAAGGGCCTGTTGAGAGTACGCCCCCCTTCAGCTTCGGAAAGGCTGGGGTGTGTGCGCCAAGACCGGCAGACTCACCGGTGCACACACAATTCAAATATGCTATAATACTTTTTAATTCCAGGTGTTGGTAATTCGGTTTACAAAGGAATAACAGCCCGAGCTTTACCGGGGTACCGCTTGGATAGGGGGACGTTATGAAGATTATATGGAGGCTACTCTATCCTGTCAAGTATATAGATCAAATCAAATTACTTTACTCACTTGACTTTTCGGCCAACCTCTATTATGATTTCTCAAATTAAGTTCAAGCCAGATTGCGACTCCGCAATCTCTTTTTTCCCTTTACATGCTTTAACAATTATCGCGTTGAATAGGCGCCAACATGACTTCATGGTGCTACCGTTGTAAGTAATTTTTTACGTACCCCGTTTGTTATCCTTTATCTTTAGAAGGGAGGTGGTCGTCCTATAACTATATCTTGACGCAGGCTAAACCGGGCTAAAAAAGGGATTTCGCCTCTCGCTTTTGGCCCTCTGGGTAGTCCGGCCCAGACAATGCTCAAAAATCTTTTAAACTATCAACCTTTGGAGGAGAACAAAACTATGCGTACTTTTAAAATCCTAAGCGTAGTGATGGTCGTAGCCATGCTGCTCGCAGCATGCGGCGGTGGGGCTCCGGCAGCCCAGAAAGAGCTCAAAGTCGCTATCCTCGCTCCGCTCTCGGGCGGACAACCCACCTTCGGCGTCAGCACGCGCGATGGCGCCCTGCTGGCCATCGACGAATGGAACGCCAAGGGCGGCGTCCTGGGCATGACGATCACCCCGATTGTAGAAGACAGCCAGTGCTCGGCTGACCCGGCTGTCAACGCCGCCAATAAGGTGATCGACCAGGACAAGGTACATTACATCATCGGTGAAGTCTGCTCCAGCGCTTCCATCCCCGTCTCTGAAATCGCCAACGCCAAGGGCGTGCTGCAAATTTCCCCCACCTCCACCAACCCGTCCGTGACGGTAGACGCCAACGGCAACGTCAAGCCCTACGTCTTCCGCGCTTGCTTCATCGACCCCTTCCAGGGCACGGTGGGCGCCAAGTTCGCGCTGACTACCCTCGGCGCGAAGACGGCCTTCATCATGTACGACCAGGGCAACGACTACGTGAAGGGTCTGGCCACCGATTTCGAGCAGGCCTTCACCCAGGGCGGCGGCACGATCGTCGGCAAGGAAACCTACGTCAAGACCGACACCGACTTCTCCACCATTCTGGCCAAGGTCTCCGAGACCAAGCCGGATGTGGTCTACCTGCCTGACTACTACAACATCGTCAACCTGGTCACCAAGCAGGCCAAGGAAAAGGGCATCACCGCCCCCTTCATGGGCGGCGATGGCTGGGACTCCTCTGACCTGGACTTGCAGGCCGCCGCCGGCGGGTACTACACCAACCACTACTCCCCCGACGATCCTCGCCCCGAGGTTCAGAACTTCCTGAAGGCCTACGGCGACAAGTACAAGGACGACAAGGGCAATCCTCAGGTTCCGGATGCGCTCGCGGCTCTGGCCTATGACGCCACCAACCTGCTGCTGCAGGCCATCACCAACGCCGGCGTCGACGACGCCTCCAAGGTGAAGGACTCCCTCGCGGCCATCAGCTACAACGCCGTCTCCGGCAAGATCACCTACGATGCGCAGCACAACCCGATCAAGTCTGCCACCATCCTGGAAGTGACCACCTCTGGCGTCAAATTCAAAGAGGTCGTCAACCCGTAGTGTAAGAACGAACTAGGCGATAAACCTGTCTGGGAGGGCGAGCTCTTTCGCCCTCCCAGCAGGTTTGATCGTTCTGGTATTCGACGGGTAAGGAGCACAAGATTTTTACTCAGCTTCCTTCGGGCTTATTACCGCTTATTCGAGATCGCTGGCAAAAGTGGGGAGACCAGTCTTCTTCAACCGGCTTCGTCAGTGAATCACTCCCCAAAATGTGTCTGGAGGTTCCAAGCCTATGCAACAGGCAAATACTCCCCCCCTTGTGATGAAAAACGCCAGGAAATCCGGCAAGGCATTGGCCTGGATCGGGCAAGCCTTTCTGGGCGTCCTGGCGCTGGCTGTACTCTACGTGTTGGTTCGCAACCTGATCGAAGGCCCCGTCCTCTTTGGGCAGATCGTCCTGAGCGGCCTGCAGTTGGGCTTCGTGTATGCGTTGATCGCATTGGGCTATACCATGGTTTATGGCATTGTCAAACTCATTAATTTCGCTCACGGCGATGTCTTCATGGTCGGCGCTTTCACCAGTTACTTTGCGGTTGCGAACTTCCATCTGCACCTGTGGCCGGCGGCGGTCTTTCCGGGCCTACCTCAAGGCGTGGTAGTGGTGATCGGCTCGCTCACGGTCATCTTGCTCTCGATGATCGTGTGCGCGGTCATGGCCATCACCATCGAGCGCGTGGCGTACAGGCCCCTGCGCAATGCCCCCCGTATCGCCGCTCTGATCACGGCCATCGGCGTTTCCTTTTTCCTGGAGTTCTTCGGTGCATTGAGCTTTGTCTATTCGCCGCGCTTCATTCCCTACCAGCGGCCTTTCGAGGTGGCCGCCTGGTACATCCAAAACGGCATCCACCTGATCAAGGCCGGTGAAGCGGCTCCGTCGAACAGCATCACCTTCTCGAACATCTTCCTCTTCATCGTCCTGGCTTCCATTCTGGTGCAGATCATCCTGCAATTCCTGGTGCACAGGACCAAGGTCGGTGTCGCCATGCGCGCTACCTCCTACGATAAGGATGCGGCCCGCTTGATGGGCATCAACGTCGATCAGATCATCTCCTTCACTTTCGCGATCGGCTCGGCCTTTGCCGGGTTGGGCGGCGTGCTGTACGCCATCGCTTACTCTTCCATCTGGTCTCAGTTGGGCATCCTCCCCGGCCTGAAAGCCTTCGTGGCGGCCGTTCTGGGCGGCATCGGCAGCATTCCCGGCGCCTTTGTGGGGGCGCTGATCATGGGTCAGGCAGAAGCGCTCACCGCGGGATACATTTCTTCTCCAATGCGCGATGCGGTAGCTTTCACCATCCTGATCATCGTACTCCTGGTGCGCCCGACGGGTCTCTTCGGCGAGCCGGAAAAAGAGAAAGCTTAGGAGGCTCCACATGGGAATTGGTGAGCTCTTTTTCTCAATTTTAAAGATCGTGGCCATCCTGGCCTACCTCTACGGACTGCTCAAGGTGCTGGGACACCCCTCGATTTGGGTCAAGGTGGGGGGTGTGGTGGTGGCTTTCGCCATCATCCAGGTCATGCTTACCGTCAGCTTTGGCTCTTTCCAGATCCTGAACGATTTCGACCGCGGCCTGCTATTCCAGTCCTGCACGATGACCATGGTGGTTCTGGGCCTCAATCTGATCTATGGCTTCAACGGCCAGTTCAGCCTGGGCCAGTGGGGCTTCTACGGCATCGGGGCTTACGCCGCCGCCGACGTGACCTACCGCTGGATAAACGGCGATTCGCGCGGGCTGGTGGTGCTGGGCTTTGGCGTGATCCTGGGCGGCCTGATGATCTGGGGACTCAGCACCTACCTGAGACGTTACCGGGGCATCCCCGTGCTCTCGGCTTTCACCCTCTATCTGCTGGGCAGCCTGCTGGTCGGCCTGGTAGCGGTGCAGATCGGCGCGGTCGTAGATCCATTGCTCAATTCGGGGCTGGGAGTGAACGGCGCCCTCGGCCCGCTCAACAGCCCGCTGGTGCAGCAGGGGGTGTTCTTGCTGGCGATCCTCTTCGCGGGTGGCTTCGCGGCTGAGGTCAGCTTCCTGTTTGGCCTGCCGGTTCTGAGCCTGGGCTCGGACTACTTCGGCATCGCCACGCTGGGCTTTGCCATCGTCGTCCAGACCCTGCTGATGAACACGGATACGATCCTGCCCTTCCCAGAGATGAAGGGAGCGCGCGGCATGATCGGCATTCCGCAATGGACCACCTGGTTCTGGGCCTTCCTCTTCTTGTTATTGATCATCATCGTCATGCGGAATTTGATCTATTCCAGCACCGGGCGTTCCATCATCTCGGTACGGGAGGATGAAACCGCCGCGACGGCCATGGGCATTGACGTAGCCAATACCAAGCTGCTGGCCTTTGTGATCGGCTCCCTGTTCGCCGGTATCGGCGGCGCGGTCTACGCCCACTACATTGGCTTCCTCAGCCCCAACACCTTCACCTTCCTGGTCGGCTTCAACCCGTTGATCATCGTAGTCTTCGGCGGCCTGGGGAGCATGACGGGCACCATCGCGGCCTCCTTCGGCTGGATCTTCTTCCTGGAAGGCTTGCTGCGCGTGCTGCTCGGCCAACTGGGGACGGAAGCGCCCACCTGGCGCTATGTCCTTTATCCCATCACTTTGCTCCTGGTCATGCTGCTTCGCCCGCAGGGCCTCTTGGGCAACATCGAGTGGGGCTTCTTGCGCGCGCCGCTGGTGCGCTTGAGGACCCACGAAGAGCAGCCGGTGACTGTCAGCGCAGTCACGCCCAGCTCGGATTAGGGAGGAGGAACCATGGAGACAAATCACAACCACTCCGTCCTGGAAGTCAAAGACCTGAACAAAAATTTCGGTGGCCTGCACGCGGTCAAGAGCTTCGGCCTCAGCCTTCAGCGCGGCAATTTGTCCGGGCTGATCGGGCCGAACGGCGCCGGCAAAACCACGGTCTTCAATATGATCACCGGACTTTACCAGCCCACCAGCGGTGAAATTGCTTACGAGGGCGAAAGCATCGTCGGCCTGGAGCCTTTCGAGATCACCCGCCAGGGCATCGGGCGTACCTTTCAGAACATCCGCTTGTTTACCAACCTGAGCGTGCTGGACAACGTGCGTATCGCTTATCATCCGCACGCCGGTTACAGCCTGTTCGACGGCGTCTTGCGCTCCTCGGGATTTCGAGGCAAGGACAACGAGCTGACCGAGCGGGCGCAGGATTTCCTGGCCATCTTCCACCTGGAAGGGATTCAAAATGAGGTCGCGCGCAACCTGCCCTACGGCCAGCAGCGCCGCGTGGAGATCGCCCGCGCACTGGCGACGAACCCGCACCTGCTGCTCCTGGACGAGCCGGCCGCCGGCATGAACCCGCGCGAGATCGTCGATTTAATGGACCTGATCCATTTCATCCGCGATCGCTTCGATCTCACCATCCTGCTCATCGAGCACCAGATGCGCGTGGTCATGGGTATTTGCGAGCACATCACCGTCATGGACTTCGGAGAGGTGATCGCCCGCGGGAATCCCAAAGAGATCCAGGAAAACCCCAGGGTCATCGAAGCCTATCTGGGGAAGGGAGCCGCAAATGTTGCTTGAAGTCGAAAACCTGAACGTATACTATGGCGCCATCCACGCCCTGCAAGGCATCTCCTTCAACGTCGAAGAGGGCGAGATCGTCTCGCTGATCGGCGCGAACGGCGCGGGGAAATCCACCACGCTGCGCACCGTCTCCGGCCTGCTGCGCCCGCGCACCGGCTCGATTCGCTTCAAGGATCAAGAGCTGACCACCGTTCCCCCCAAGAAATCGTGCGCAAGGGCATCAGCCAGGTTCCGGAAGGGCGCAAGATCTTCGCCCCCCTGACCGTGAAAGAGAACCTGGAGATGGGCGCCTATACGCGCGATGATCCCAATGAGATCCAGAAGTCGATGGAGCGGGTGTTCGCGAGCTTCCCGCGCCTCAAGGAGCGCATCGGCCAGCTTGGCGGCACGCTCTCCGGCGGCGAACAGCAGATGCTGGCCACCGCGCGCGGGCTGATGAGCAAGCCTTCCCTGTTGCTGCTGGACGAGCCTTCCATGGGCCTCAGCCCCATCCTGGTGGAAGAAATCTTCAGCATCATCAAAGAGATCAACTCCCAGGGCACCAGCATCTTGTTGGTCGAGCAGAACGCGCTCATGGCGCTCTCCATCGCCAACCGCGCTTACGTGCTGGAGACCGGCACGATTGTGCTCTCCGGGGACGCCAAAGAAGTGGCCGAGAATCCGAAAGTCAAGGCGGCTTACCTGGGCGTTTGATTTTTTGCTGACCCTTTTGCAGGGGCACGGGGTTGAGGAGACGGCGTGCGCGCCGGACGACGACCCCGTGCCCTTGCTTTTTTAGAGGGCCTTCACACGATGGCGCCTTCAGCCAGGCAGGGGATGGGGATCCAATCCGGGAATTGCCGGGGAAACCCGTTCAACAAAGCGCGGAACCCCGCTATAATTCACATAGAAATCCTTTCCATCGTCTGCCAATCAAGCTTGCGCTGTCTGGGGCGGGAAATTACAGGCACACAGAAAAGCGCAATAGGGATCAATAAAAAAGGAGAAAATCCATGAACAACGATCTGTGGGTCACCACCTCGTTCGACTTCCAGGGCTATCGCATCGTGCGCTACCTGGGCGTTATCCGCGGCATCACCGTGCGCTCGCGCAGCGTGCTGGGCAACATGGCCGGCAGCATCCAAACCATCTTCGGCGGCAACATCACCGTCTTCACCGAGCTGTGCGAGCACGCCCGCGAGGAAGCCTTCGAGCTGATGGTGCAGCACGCTAAGCAGGTGGGCGCCAATGCGATCGTGGGAATGCGCTACGACGCCAACGACGTGATGGACGGCGTCACAGAAGTGTTGGCCTACGGCACCGCCGTGGTGATCGAGAAGGCCTGAAGAAGGGAGCAGAACCTTGCCCGCAAAATTCAACATGATTGGCCTCTTCGTGGGCGACCTCCCCGGCATGGTCGCTTTCTACCGCGACGTGCTCGGCCTTTCCATCGAATGGGACGGCAACGGGCCGTACGCCGAGTTCCAGCACGAAGGTATCCGCTTTTCGATGTACGCGCGCAGCGAGCTCCCCGGCCTGCTGGGGCAGACGCCCGCCTATACTACGGGCATCAACGGCACCTTCGAGCTGGCCGTGGACCTGCCCCATTTCGCCGATGTGGACCCCGCCTTCGAGCGCGCCGTACGCCTGGGCGCCAAGCCCGTCTACGCGCCACGCGACGAGCCCTGGAACATGCGCTCTTCCATGATCGCCGACCCGGAAGGCAACCTGATCGAGATCGGCTCGTGGAACAAGGGCGAATGATCGTTGCAAGAGGAGAACAGAATGACATCAGATCCCTCTAAAGGGGAGCTGCGCGACCTGAACCGGGAGACCCAGTCCATTTGGGACGAGAACGCCGCTTTCTGGGACGAAAAGATGGGAGAGGGCAGCCAGTTCCAGCGCCTGCTAGTCGGCCCGGCCACGGAACGCCTGTTGAGCCTCCGGCCGGGGGAGAGCGTGCTCGAAGTGGCCTGCGGCAACGGCGTGTTCGCCCGCCGCCTGGCCGAGCTGGGCGCGCAGGTGCTGGCCTGCGACTTCAGCGCCCGGCTGCTCGAGCTGGCCCGGGCGCGCGCCTCCCGCCACAGCGAGCGCATCGAATACCGCCTGGTGGACGCCACCGACGAAGGCCAGCTCCTGGCCCTGGGGGAAAGGCGCTTCGACGCGGCCGTCTGCAATATGGCCCTCATGGACATGGCCGCCATCGACCCGTTGCTGCGCGCCCTGGCGCGCCTGTTGAAGCCGGGCGGGCGCTTCGTGTTTACCCTGCTCCATCCCTGCTTCAACCACAGCGCCAGCCGCCTGACCGTCGAAGAGGAGGACCGCGACGGCGAGCTGGTCAACACCTACGCGGTGAAGGTCGTCCGCTACCTGAACATCCCGCCCACCAAGGGCCTGGCCATCGTCGGCCAGCCCCGGCCCCACTATTATTTCCACCGCCCGCTCAGCGCTTTGTTCAACGCCTGCTTCGCCGCCGGCTTCGCCCTGGACGGCATCGAAGAGCCGGGCTTCGACGCGGAAGCCCAGTCCGAGCGTCCCCTGTCGTGGGCCAATTTCAGGGAGATCCCACCCGTGCTGGCCGCGCGCATGCGCCTGATGGAGAGATGAACGAAGGCTAAACCATGAACGCTGATCGAAAAACCGTTCCGCTCGGCGCGGGGCAAAACCCACCGGCAGAAGAAGTGCTCCTGATCCCGGGCTACCGCCAGTTCGGAAACGACCGCTCGGAGGCCGGCCCGCTGTGCAACGTTTTAGCGCATGAAGGGGTCATCTCCGCAGCCGACGGCCAGCCCCTCAGCGAGGCGCTGCTCTTCGGCATCGCCGGCGGCGTCGGCTGCGGCTACTCGCTGTATCAGGGGAAAGACAACACAGCCCTCTCTATCGGGACGCGCATGGCCACCCAGGAGACCGCGCAGGGCGGCTTCCTGCCGGAGGCTGCCGCGCGTCTGGGGCTGAACGTGCGCATGTTGCCCGCCGCCAGCGCCGGGGTCGCCCAGAGCAAGCTGAAGCACGCCCTCCACGACGGTTGGCCGGCCATCGTGTGGGTGAATGCAGGGCGGCTGCCTTATTACGCTCCACCGGCGGCCTGCCACGCGCTGGTGGTGTTTGGCCTGGACGAGATCAACCGGCGCGTCTCGGTCGCGGATCGTTTCAACGGCCCGCTGGTGCTCACGCCCGCCGCGCTGACCGCCGCCCGCCAGGAAGAGACTGCGCCGGCTTACCGCGCCATGCTCGCGCCGGCGCGGCCCGAACGGATGGAGCCTACCCGGGCCGTGCTCGAGGGCCTGCGCGCCTGCTGCCAGCAGATGGAAGAGGGCTTCGGCCCACGCAACGCCAGGGACGATTCCGGGCTGCGCGCCTGGTTGAAATGGGCGGACCTGCTGGTCGACCGGCGCGATCCGCGCGGATGGCCGCGGCTCTTTCCGCCCGGCCCGCGCCTGTTTGCCGCGCTGCTGGCGGCTTACGAGCAGATCGAGAATCGCGGCCGCGACGGCGCCGCTTTTCGCCCGCTGTTCGCGGAGTTCCTGGAGGAAGCCGGCGGGCTGGCCGGTCTGCCCGATTTGCGCGGCGTGGCCGCCCTGTTCCGCGAAGCGGCCCGCCAGTGGAAAGAGCTGGCCGCCGCCCTGCTGCCGGACGGGGTAGCGCCCTTCAAAGAGGCGCGCCAGCTCACCGCGCGCAAGCGCGCCCTCTTCGCCGAGCTGGGCCTGGCTTCGGCCGACGCCCTCCAATCCGTTCAAAGCCGCCTGGACGAGATCCGCCTGGAAGTGGAGTGGGCCTTCCCCTTGAGTCCCGCCGAGGCCGGCGAGCTGTGCGCCGTCCTGCGCGGGCGCTTGCTGGCCATTCACCAGGTGGAAAGCCAGGCGATACAAGAGCTGCACAACCTGGTAAAAGGAGCTTGACATGATCCGTAAAAGGACGCTGGCATTCTTGGGGGGAGGGGCAGCCCTGGGGGCGGCCTCCGTCGCGCTGTACGTTTCCAGGCTCCGCCCGTGGCTGAAGGGCTGGGGGGCCACACCCGAAGAAATCTGGCGGCCCTTGCCGGGGGACGAGCTGGTCGCCGATCCCAGGTGGGTCTTCACCCAGGCCGTGACCATCCACGCGCCGGCCTCCGCCGTGTGGCCCTGGCTGGTGCAATGGGGCTACCAGCGCGCCGGCTTCTACAGCTACGATTTCGTCGACCGGGCCCTGGGAGTTAGGGGCGTATCCAGCTCGGCGCGCATCCTGCCCGAGTTCCAGAATTTGCGGGTGGGGGACGACGTGCTCATCGCGGAGGGCATGGGCTTCAAGGTGGCCGAGCTCCGGCCCCACCAGGTCCTGCTGCTCGCCGCGCGCGTCGATTTCAAGACCTTCCAACCCTTCGACCTGGACGCCCCGCGCCCGCAGGAATACATCGACGCCAGTTGGGTCTGGGTCCTGGAGGAGCGTGGCGCCAATACGACCCGCCTGATCTCGCGCTCGCGCATGGACTGGAGGTATAAGCTCAGCCTGGCGAGCCTGTTCGCCTCGGGCGAATTCCTCAAGATCGGGAGCTGCGTCATGGATCGCAAGATGCTGCTGGGCATCCAGCAGCGGGCGGAAGGGTAATGGAAACGATCGCTCTCGACCCCCAACGCCAGGAAAAAGCCAAGATCTACGCGCGCTTGCAGCGCCGCTTCGAGCTGCTGGACCTGGCCCTGGGCGGGCTTTACGTGCTGGCCTGGCTGGTCTTCGGCTGGTCGGCCCTGTTCCGGGGCGCCCTGGAAGGAGTCACCGGCAGCCCCTGGCTGGTGGTGGCGGCGTATGGCGCCGTCTTCGCCGGCGTCTATCTGCTGCTCGACCTGCCGTTGTCTTTTTACACCGGCTACACCCTGCCCCGGCGCTTCGACATCTCCAACCAGACCCTGGCCGGCTGGTTGAGCGACCTGCTCAAATCCTTGCTGGTCTCCGCGCCGCTGGGATTGCTCTTCCTGGAGCTGATCTACGCCCTGCTGCGCGCCGCCCCGCAAACCTGGTGGCTGTGGGCCGCGCTGGCGCTGGTGTTGTTCACCATCCTGCTCGCCAACCTGGCTCCCGTGCTAATCATGCCGCTCTTCAACAAGTACGTGCCCCTGGGCGAGGAGCACGCCGACCTGGCCGAGCGCCTGCTGCGCCTGGCCGAGCGCGCCCACACCCACGTGCAGGGGGTCTACACCATGGACATGAGCCGCCGCACCCAGGCCGCCAACGCCGCGCTGACCGGCCTGGGCAACACCCGCCGCATCATCCTGGGCGACACCCTGATCGAGAATTTCACCTCCGACGAGATCGAGACCGTCCTGGCCCACGAGCTGGGCCACCAGGTGCACAAGGACATTCCCCTGGGCATGGCCGTCAACAGCCTGACCACCCTGCTGGGGCTGTACCTGGCCTCGCTGGTGCTGGATTGGGGCGCGGCGCTCTTCGGGCTGCGCGGCCCGGCCGACGTGGCCGCCCTGCCGGTCTTCTTGCTGGCCATGGGCGTTTACGGCCTGATCACCATGCCGCTGGGCAACGCCTGGTCGCGCTGGCGCGAGCGCCTGGCGGACGAGTACGCCCTGCAATCCACCCGCAACGGGGGCGCTTTCGCCTCTGCCCTGACGCGCCTGGCCAACCAGAACCTTTCCGACGCCGACCCCGAGCCGTGGGTGGAGATCGTCTTCTATTCGCACCCGGCGCTCAGCAAGCGCATCGCCATGGCTCAAGGGGGAAAAGAGAAAGACCCTAAAGGTCTCTCAGACCTTTAGGGTCTGGAAAAACTACTCCCAACGGAAGGTCTTGGCCGAGACGACGATCCCCACCAGGAGCATGGCCAGCAGCACGCCCACGTCCAGCAGGTGCTCTCCCCAGGGCGCGCCGCTCCACAGGCCGCGCAGCAGGTTGACCACGTAGGTCAACGGCACGAACGCGGAGACCTTCTGGACGGTCGCGGGCATCAGCTCGCGCGGCCAGCCCGCCCCGGAGAGGATCAACATGGGGTAGAGCAGCGCCAGGGCCACGATCTGGGCGGTGCGCGCGGTGGGCAGGGTGCCCGCCAGGATGAAGCCGATGCCGAAGAAGCTCAGGCTGCTCAGGACGAATCCGGCCAGCAGGCTGAGGGCGTTGCCCGTGAAGTGCACGTGGTAGACCAGCATTCCCACGGCGACCAGCAGGAGCATGCCCAGGCCGGTCATGACGAAGACCACCACGACTTGCGCGGCCATGACCACCAGGGGGCTGACCGGTGTGGTACGCAGGCGGCGCAGCACGCCGTTCTCCCGGTAGGTGGCCATGGTGATGGTGACGGACATCAGTCCGGTGATGCCGATGACCATGGCGCTAAAGGCCGGGATCAAAGCGTCGATGGCTCCCTGGCTGCTGGATCCTGGCGGGGGAGTGTTGCCATAGATGACGCCGAACAGGAGCAGCATCATCACGGGGAACACCAGGGTGAAAAAGGCGCCCACCGGCTCGCGCAGGAACAATTTAGCTTCCATCCAGGTCATTTTCAACAGGCTTTTCATCTCACACCTCACTCTCTCATCTGGCGGCCGGTCAGGCTCAGGAAGACATCTTCCAGGTTGGGCTGCTCGGTGCGCAGGTCGCGGAAGGGCACTCCCTCTGCGCTCAGCAGGCCGACCACCTCGCTCACCAGGGGGAGCCTGGGGTCATCCTTCCCACGGACGGTCACCTGCTCTCCCAGGACCTCGAGCCGGCCGGCCCGCGACAGGGACTTTTCCAGCGCCGGGGAGGGGCCTCCGTCCAGGCTGAAGATCACCCGCTGCTCGGCCCCCAGGCCGCGGATCAGGGCCGCCGGGGTGTCCAGCGCCACGATGCGGCCGCGGTCGAGGATGGCGACGCGATCGCACAGGCGCTCGGCCTCCTCCATGAAGTGGGTGGTCAGCACCACCGTCTTGCCCCTGGCGCGCACGGCGCGCACCAGATCCCAGATGGCGTGCCGCGCCTGGGGGTCGAGGCCGGTGGTCAGCTCGTCCAGGAAGATCAGTTGCGGGTCCAGGAGCAGCGCCAGGGCGATGAACAGGCGCTGTTTCTGCCCGCCGGACAGCTTGGCGAAGGGAGCGTTGCGCTTCTCCTCCAGCCCCAGTTGCAAAAGCAGCTCATTCCAGTCGACCGCTTGAGGGTAGAACGAGGCGTACAGGTCCAGCGCTTCCCACACGCGCATGCGCTCCGGCAGGTTCGACTGCTGCAACTGCATGCCGGTGCGTTTCCGCAGGGCCCGGCCGTCGCGCTGCGGGTCCAGACCCAGGACGCGTACCCTCCCGGCATCCGGTTTGCGCAGGCCCTCCAGGCATTCGATGGTGGTGGTCTTGCCGGCCCCGTTGGGGCCGACCATCCCGAAGATCTCGCCTTCGCGCACTTCGAAAGAGACCTCCTCCACGGCGACGGTGGCGCCGTAGACCTTGCGTAGCCCTTCCACTTGCACGATTGTGTCCATAGCTTTCCTCACTTGCCTTTCAAAATCGCTTCCAGCGCCGCCACGTGCTCCTGGAAGACTTTGCGCCCTTCGGGAGTGGCGGCGATGAAGGTGCGCGGCTTGCGCTCGATGAAGGTCTTGTTGACGGCGATGTAGCCGGCCTCTTCCAGCTTGCGCAGGTGGGCGCCCAGGTTGCCGTCGGTGACCTCGAGCAGCTCGCGCAGATAGGTGAAATCCACCTCGTTGCCCGCCTCCAGGGCCACCAGGGCGGCCATGATGCGCAGGCGCACCGGCTGGTGAATGATCTCATTCAGCCCGGGCATGGCCTACCACCTCAAGCGGATGTACAGGCCGAGGGCAATCATCGCGCCGCCCACCAGGAGGCCCATCCAGAGATAGTAATAAGCGGGCAGCAGGAAGTAGCCGGCCAGCGCCAGAGCGGTGATCGGCAAGGCCCACCATACGGAAGCATAAGAGAGCAACATGCCCATGCCTAACTGTCCGATCATGACAAACAGGATGATGAGCATGGTTATCTGCTTCCCGTCCGTGGGCCGGGCGACGGCGATGACGGCGATGCAATAGAAAACCAGGAGCAGCCAGAAAATGCCGGCCCGCCTGGCAGTCACGTTGATCGAGGGGCTGCGCACGCGCTTGCCCGCCCGGGTGCCCAGCAGGGTAGACGCCAGGCTGGCAAGCACACTCATCCCAGCCCAGATCGCCACGAGGGTGGTGCCGGACAGGAATTGAGTCGAGACAAATCCGACCAGCCAAACCATACCGGTGGCGATCCAGAAAATATAAGCGCCGCTGCTGGCAATCGAATGGCGGGTCTTCTCGGTCACTTTCTGGATGGCCGCCAGCGCTTCTTTAGCTTCGTCAGGGGAGACGTTCATTTGACCACTCCTTTTAGAGTACTCTGTACTACAGAGTATTCTATATAATTATGCACGCTTTGTCAAGAGGGAAATTTTGCTGTAAAATCAAAGCTATGACGATCTCCTTCTCCCCCACCCCCGCCCCGGCGGCGACCATCCGGCCGGCCATCACCCCGCAAGACGTGCAGCGGGTCAAAGAGCTCTTCCAGGAATACACCGGCTGGATCACGCAGCAACTGGGGGTCAATCTGGATTACCAGGGCGTAGCCGCCGAGCTGGCTTCCCTGCCGGGGGCGTATTCCCCGCCGGGGGGCTGCCTGCTGCTGGCCGAGGTGGAAGGCCGCCCGGTGGGCTGCGGGGCCCTGCGCCCCAGCGGGCCGGACGCCTGCGAGATGAAGCGCCTGTACGTGCGCCCGGAGCAGCGCGGCACGGGGCTGGGCAAGAGACTGGCAGAGGAGATCATCCGCGCCGCCAAAGAGCGCGGCTACCGCGCGATGCGCCTGGACACGTTGGACAGCATGAAATCGGCGCAAAAGCTGTACGGCGCCCTGGGCTTCCGCCGCGTGCCGGCCTATTACGAGCTGCCCGCCGCCGTGCGCCAACGCACGATCTTCATGGAGCTGTCCCTGGAATGAGCGCGGGCCGGAGCTGGCGCAAGGCCCTGCTGCCCCTGCTGCTCACCTGGCTGTGCGTCTCGCTGGCCTGCAACTTCCCGACGCCCACGCGTACCCCAACCGGCGGCAGCACGCCTCTCGGCGAGGGGGGAAGCCCGCTTCCCGCCCCGGGAGGGGCCCCGGGGGGAACGGACGCGCCCTTCGCCGGGGTGGCCACCGCCACCCCGGCCGGGACGCCGCCCGAAAACCCGGCGGCTACACCCACTCTCCCCACGTCCTTCTCCTATGATGCTCAATCCGGGGACACGCTGGCCGCCCTGGCGCGGCGCTTCGGCGTAGAGCCTGCGCAGATCGCCTCCACCGAGGCAATCCCCGCGCAGGGCCTGATTCCGCCCGGCCAACGCCTGTCCATCCCCAACACGCTGGGCGCTCCGCCCTATCCCAGCGCGCTGCTGCCGGACAGCGAGGTGGTCGATTCGCCCTCCACAGTCGGATTCAGTGTCCAGGATTTCGTGGCCGGGGCGGGCGGCTATCTGAACGCCTACCGCCAGTGGGTGGGATCGGAAAGCCTGTCGGGAGCCGCGGTGGTGGAGCGCGTGGCCCAAGAGACCTCCACCAACCCGCGCCTGCTG
Source organism: uncultured Chloroflexia bacterium (assembly GCA_963702935.1). Taxonomy (GTDB): domain Bacteria; phylum Chloroflexota; class Anaerolineae; order Anaerolineales; family Anaerolineaceae; genus DAOTWA01. The sequence continues at coordinate 1,847,863 of OY969772.1, read as the reverse complement.
CTGGCGCTGATCGAGCTCCGCTCGGGCTGGGTGTACGCCTCGCCGCCCACCCCGGACCTGGCCCACCCGCTGGACTTGCAGGTGTCCGGATACCAGGGCCTGTACCTGGAGCTTTCCGTGGCCGCCAAGCTCCTGAACATCGGCTATTACGGCTGGCGGCAGGGCGCCCTCACCACACTGAATTTCACCGACGGGGGCAGCGTCCGGCTGGCTCCGCAGCTCAACGCCGGCTCGGTGGCGCTGCAATACCTGTTCGCCAGGCTGTATGCGCAGAGCGCCTGGCTAAGCGAGCTGTATGGGACGAACGGCCTGCCGGCCCTGTACGCGAAGATGTTCGGGAATCCCTGGGCGCGGGCGGCAGCCATCGAGCCGCTCTTGCCGGCCGGGCTGCAAGCCCCCAACCTGGAGCTGCCCTTCGCGCCGGGCGAGCGCTGGAGCTTCACCGCCGGCCCTCACCCGGATTGGAACACCGGCACGCCGCCGGGGGCGCTGGACTTCGCCCCCATCACCGGCGAGCCGCCCTGCGCCGTCTCGAGCGCCTGGGCGCGCGCCGCCGCCCCGGGGGTGGTGGTACGCGCCGGGAATGGGGCCGTCCTGCTCGACCTGGACGGCGACGGCCACGAGCAGACCGGCTGGGTGCTGCTGTACCTGCACATCGCCGACGCCGGGCGCGTGGCGGTGGGCGCGCACGTGAACACCGACGACCCCATCGGACACCCCTCCTGCGAGGGCGGGGACGCCACCGGCACCAACCTGCACCTGGCGCGCAAATACAACGGCGAGTGGGTCAGCGCCGGAGAGCCACTGCCCTTCGCGCTGAGCGGCTGGACGGCGCTGCCGGGCGCTCAGCCCTACGACGGCACGCTGGTCAAGGGGGATCAGATCGTCACCGCCCACCCGGACGGCTCGCACGGCTCGACTATCGTGCGCTGAGGTCTGGCTCGCGGAAAGCTCTAATGCAAATGTATGCAATTCTATCTTGACACCCCCCCGTTGACTGGATATAAAGGATCTACGCTTAACCGACAAATTGGGTGGTAATTATCTCGAAAGCGGCAACCCAAGCATCGGTATTTTTAGAGGTGGAAATAGATTTCCGGGACGGGGATTTGATATGATAACTTAAACACAAATAAGCTTCCCCCTGAAACATATTGAACCGCACTGGAGCGATGATCGCCATCCACCTGAAGGGTGAATCTTCAGTTGATTCGCTTGTTTTAGGCTTAACACCACCGATCTCTTTCGACAATCTATCGTGTCTTTTTAAACCCCGGATATTCACATCTCGGGTCCTTTCAACCTGTCTGAGTCTGATTAAGGAGAAAATATGGGCGCGTGGTTTCTGCAGTTGAAGAAAGCCGGCAAGATTTTTGCGGTTGCAGTGATGGCAGTTATGCTGGGACTGCCCTTGATGGCGGCCGTGCCGAACAATGCTTATTGGCAAATGTCCGGCCAGAGCCGTACGAACTGGCGCTATCAACCCATGGAAAATATCATCTCGAAAAGCAATGCCGCGAATCTACAGGTAAAGTTCAAAGTCGCGAACAGCGGCGGCGCAGATGTTTCCGCGACGCCTTCCGTCTCGGATGGCATCGTGTACTTCCCCGATTGGGCGGGTAACCTGAACAGCGTGGACGCGGTGAGCGGGGCGGTAAACTGGTCGGTGAATCTGAGCTCGCTCACCGGGATTTCCGGCACGATTTCGCGCAGCACGCCCACCGTGGTGGGCAACACCTTGATCGTGGGCACGTTGAGCCAGGCCTGGCTGCTGGCCGTCAGCCGCAAAGACGGGCACTTGCTGTGGAAGACCCAATTGGATTCACACCCTCAGGCGGTGCTGACTCAGTCGCCAGACGTCTTCAACGGCGTGATCTATATCGGCGTGTCCTCGAATGAAGAAGGCGCGGCGGCCAACCCGGCCTACCCTTGCTGTACGTTCCGTGGCAGCGTCCTGGCGGTGGATGCGAAGAGCGGCAATATTTTGTGGAAGACCTACACTATCCCGGAAAATGGCGGTCAGCCGGGAGGTTACTCAGGGAATGCCGTGTGGGGCAGCACCCCAGCTATCGACCCATCCCGCAAGCTGGTCTACGTCGGCACGGGCAACAATTACACCGTCCCGGCGGATGTCGCTGACGGCAGCGTCCCGGCCGCTCCGACGGATTATACCGACGCGCTCCTGGCCCTGGATATGAGCTCCGGTAAGATCGTGTGGGCCGACCCGCTAATGGGCCTGACTTATGACGCCTGGAACGTGGCCTGCTTCGCCACCTCTCAGCCCGGCCTGACCAACTGCCCCGACCCCGCCGGCCCGGATTACGACTTCGGCCAGGGCCCGATGCTGCTCTCTGCCAAGGTCAACGGCCAATCGCGTGACCTGGTCGTCGATGGCCAGAAGAGTGGCAAGTTCTGGGCGGTAGACGCCGGCACCGGCGCCGTGGTCTGGATGAAGGACACCGGCTCAGGCAGCGCGCTGGGTGGCATGGAATGGGGCTCGGCCACAGACGGGAAGCGCATTTACATCGCCAATGCCGCCGGTGGGTTCTGGGCCGCCTTAGATCCCTCGACCGGGAACTACGTCTGGCAGACGAACGACCCCAATCCCTATACCCCAAGCTTCGTCAAGGATATTGGGGCAGTGAGCGTAGCCAATGGCGTGGTCTTCGTTGGCTCAATGGGCGGTGGACCCGGCCTGGGAGCTACCAACCCCACCATGTTCGCCCTGGACGCAGCCACCGGCAACATCCTGTGGCAGTTCGTCAGCGGCGGCTCGGTCGGTTCAGGCCCGGCCATCGCCAACGGGGTGGTCTACTGGGGCACCGGCTACAGCCGCCTTGGATTAGGGGCCGGCGCCGGGCAGAGCAGCCTGTTCGCCTTTAGCGTCAAGTAAGACGATCTCATAGGTATGAGATGGGTCGAGGGCCTTCGCCCTCGACCCATCTTTTGTTCTTCCTGGCGGCCCTGGGGAGCCTGAGGATGTATGACCGGATGACGCCGCCCCTGGCGCAAAAGGAATCCGGGAGCTTTCTTTCCCCGCAGATTTACTTTTCGTATACAATAGTTCCCAAACTACCCTTACAAGTGGAGCAAGCTCATGAAAATTGCCTTCCAGGGCGAGCCCGGCGCTTATTCCGAGGCCGCCGTGATCGAGCACTTCCCCGGCCAGGAAGTGACTCCCGTGCCACGCGAGTCCTTCGAGCTGGTCTTCTCCGCCGTGGCGGACGGGAGCTGCGACGCCGGCTTCATCCCCATCGAGAATTCGCTGGCGGGCAGCATCCACCAGAACTACGACCTGCTGCTGCGCAACTCGCTGTGGGTGGTGGGCGAGCATTTCCTGCGCGTCAGCCATTGCCTGATCGGCCTGCCGGGGGCGCGCCTGGCGGAGATCCGCGCGGTGATCAGCCACCCCCAGGCCCTGGCGCAGTGCGAGGGCTACCTGCGCTCCCTGAACGGGGATCAAAGTCGAGCCGGTCTACGACACGGCCGGCAGCGTCAAGATGGTGCGCGAGCAGGGCGACCCGACCGTCGCCGCCATCGCCTCGCTGCGCGCGGCGCAGCTGTACGGCATGCAGGTACTGGCCGAGAGCATCGAGGACAACCCGGCCAACTTCACGCGCTTCCTGATCATCGCGCGCGAGCCGGTGCGGCCGGCGAAGGACGCCAAGACCTCGATGGTCTTCACCCTGAAGAACCTGCCCGGCTCGCTGTTCCGGGCGCTGAGCGCCTTCGCCCTGCGCGACATCGACCTGACCAAGCTCGAATCGCGCCCGCTGGTGGGCAAGCCCTGGGAATACCTGTTCTACGTCGATTTCTACGGCTCCACGCTGGACCCGGTGGTGCAACGCGCACTGGCCCACCTGGAGGAATACGCCCTCATGCTGCGCGTGCTGGGATCGTATCCCATCCACGCGCGATAAGCGCAGGAGCGAGCCACAGGGCAACGGTGCAGCGCCGAAACTGGCCCCGGTCAGTACCAGGGCCTGGTCCCCCTGGAGACCCACGCGTTCGCCAGATTCGGGCAACGCCACTTGAGCCAACCGTTGGGGCGATGGGGGGAAGCTGCCGAGACCGTGAACGATCCATCCATGCCGGCCAGCGCGACCCGCTCGCCGTCGACGGCGAAGCCCCGGAACCGCCCCCAACTGCCGGAGCACGTGGTCTCTACCTGCCCGAGCGGCGCGAGATCTGGCCGGCTCAAAGCGCGCAGGGTCGCCGGAGCGTGGCCGTCCTGCATGCCGTTATCGACTTATGTTTTGGGCGTCTGCGTCGGCTTGCTGCTGCGGCTTCGCGCCGGCCACAAACATCCTCCCCAGCCAACACGGCGCTTCCGGATTTCCCGGACAATGCGTGAACAGGCCGTCGAGCGAAGCCAGGGACGATAAGCGCCCAAGAGGGTTCGGTTACACCGGCCGCCGCCAGGAGCTTTAGAAAATCCCGGCGGCTCACAGACAGGCGAGAATTGGTATTAAACCCTTCACGGGCTAAAATCATTTCCTTTGCGACCCGGATACCCTCAGGTACGGGGACAAAACCTTCAGAACCAATTTTGTTAGGCGCCATCCCTGTTATTGCGGCCAAACGGCTGAGATTGGCGTGGATGGGAGCTGTTTTCCAGGCGCAAATCATTACTCGAACGTTGCGCCAGGCCCAGAGAGGGTCCCCACGCGAGCGTGGGGACCCGGGGAAAACCCGCGCCGCTGTAAGTTATTTTTTGTCTCCGGCGTTGGCCGCTTTCTTCTTCCGAGAGCGCAGTTTCATGACGATCCAGACGATCAGGGCGATCTCGAGCAGGGTCAGGATGATCCAGAACCAGGGCAAGCCGCCTGTCCCCGATGTGGACGCGGCTCCTATAGCCGTGGCCGTCGGGGGAACGGTCGCCCCGCCGTTTACGCTCGAGGTGGGTTGGGCCAGGCCAGCCGGCGTCGAGACGGGCGTTCCTATCATCTCGTCGGGGACCGGGGTGAGCGTGGCCTGGTCTCCCAGGGTGGGCGTGGCAGACGGCAGGGGCGCTGCCGTGGGCAGATTGGGGTCGGGGGTGAAATTGACCTGGGCAGTCACCACCGGGATAGGGGTGGAGGTCGGCCCGCTGGGACCTTCCGTCGACACGATCACCTCGCCGGGGTCCGTGGTGGCGGCAATCGCAACCCCATCGCGGTCGGACAACTGGGCGTTTTCGATCGAGAGCGCTGAGGTGCCCGCGCGGAGGCCGCGCGCCTGGAGCACCAGCAAGATGCCCTCCCCGCTCTTCCCATCGCTGGGGTTCAATTAAGTCATAACGTAGGAGACAACGCCGGCGGCGCTATCCACCTGGTTTTTCACCACCATGCCTCCATCCAGGAAGGTCCCCTGGCTGACCTGCACGCCCGCCAGGCTCGCATCGGCATCCACGACTTCGATAGCGGAAGGATCGTAGCGCAGAGTGATGTCGAAGGCATACAGCCCGGTCACGTTCTGGATCACCACCGCGATCTGGCCCTCCCCATCCACCCCAAGGGTAGTCGATTGCGGAGAAAATCCGATCACCGCCGGCGAGCTTTGCGCCTGGGCAGCGGAGAAAGGAATCAAGGATAACAACAGGCCCATCAACAGGTAAATACGGAGCAGCTTTTTCATTAATGTTTTCCTTTTTTCGAGAGTCAGAGAATCGAGAGTAGCTATAGGTAAGTTGTCTCAGGGCGGCGGCGAGGCCCCATTCGGCGCAGGGCGTCGAACGAGAAGATCAATAAGGAGATAACGAAGAAAAGATCATGGGCAGCCAGTATTCTTTCCCCGTGACGGGGGTGGGGGAATGATTGGAATTGCAGATGAGGGGCAGCCAGTAAATTTTGCTCGGCACAGTCACGCTCCCGGGGCCGGAGCCAGCCACGATCTCGAAGCCATCCCGGTCGGATAATTGCAGGCTCTCGAAGGCCAGCGCGCTGCTGCCCATCTTGAGGCCGCGCACCCGGAAAAGCAGCAAAGTCCCGCTGCCGCCTTTGGAGGCGCTGGGGTTGAGCTGGGTAGTGGCGTAAGAAATCACACCGGCCCCTTCGTCCACCTGGTTGAGGACGGTCAGGCCCTCGTCCAGAAAGGCTCCCTGGCTGATCTGCACGCCCACCGTCCCCGGGTCGGCGTCCACGATGGCGATCGCGGCCGGGTCGTAGTCGATGCGCATATCGAAGGCGTACAGATCATCCACATTTTCGATGAGGACGGCAATCTCCTGCTCCGCTCCCAGCTCGACCACCGCCGCGGGCGGGTCGAACCGGACCGCCGCGCCGGGAGCCTGGGCATGGGTGCTCGCAAAGGGGAGCAGGGCCAGCAGAAGCAATGTCCCAAGGACATTAATTCGCTTTTTCACCTGCCGTTCCTCGTTCCCCGTTTTTTTCGAAGGGAAAGCCATTGGGCGTGCTCGATCTCCGCGTGGGCCTTCTTTCTCGGCCCCTGGCGGCGCTCTTGCGTGGACGAGACAGGCGCTTCCGGCTCCTTTCTCTGATAGACTACCCACAGGACGAGCAGCAGGGGCAGCAGGCCGAGCGGGAAGAAAACCGCGTAACGGCGGACGAAGGCAGAAAGGTCCACGCGCGCGGAGGCCGGGGTAGGCGTGGCGACGCAATTACAGGTGCAAACACAGCTCGCTGTGGAGGAAGGGGCCTGAGTCTCCTCCGGCAAGGCGCCTGTTTCGGGCGAGGCGGACGTGGCGGCAAGCGTCTGGCTCGCCTGGGAGGTGAAGGTAGCAGAAGGCTGCGTCGCCAGGGTCGACGTGGGCCGCAGGGTGGGGATCGCGCTGGCGGTGGGTGGGGCCAGCGTGGGGGTACGCGTGGGCGTGGAAGTGAAGGTAGGGGCGGGCGTAGCCGTGCGCGTGGGGGGAACGGGGGTAGCAGTGGGGGGCAGCAGCGTACGCGTGGGCGTGCGCGTGGCAGATGGAATGGACGTGGCCGTGAAGGTGGGCGTGGGGGTGGCCGGGCAGGTCTGCCCCGGGCCCAGGTCCGTTATTTCCACCTGGCCATCCTGGGCGACGGCGGAGATCTCGCTGCCATCGCCGCGGGCCAGTTGCACGTGGGTGAAGGTAATGGCCGAGCTGCCGGGCTGGACCCCGCTAAACGTGACCAGGATCAGCGCGCCAGAGCCGCTCTTAGGCATCTGTGGGTTCAACTGGGTGGCGGCGAACCAGAGCGTGCCGGCCGAGTTATCGACTGTGTTCTTGAAGGTAAAGCCCTTTTCGAGGAAACTCCCCTGGAGCGCCTGCACGCCGGAGGTCTTCGCGTCGGCGTCCACCACCTGGAGGAAAGCCGGGTCGAAGCTCAGGCGCACATCGAAGCCGTACAGGTCCGTGACGCCGGCGATGGTGATGGCCAGGGTGTCCGAGCAGGTGGTCGAGAGGGGAAAAGAGGCGGGGTCCACGGCCAGGCTGGCGGTGGGGTCCTGGGCGAGGACGGGGCAGGGTCGGAAGGTAAGGAGGAGGAGCGCGCAGAGGAAGACAGAGGAAAACAGATAGGGAATGGGTTTAAGTCTGTGCTCGTCTGCGTTCATCTGCTGCTGATTTCCTGATCTCTAGAGAGGTATTCGCCGCGGAGCGGCGGCGGGCCTCATTCGACGCAGAGCGTCGAACGAGGAGAAAGGAGGAGAAAGGAGGGGGCTGGCGCCCTCTGCGGAGAGAGGGCGCCAGTGGAACCAGTGGATATCAGTCTAGCTTACGGCAGCCAATTGATGCCGGTGGTACCCGTCCCATCGCTGTACGCCGATGTGGAGGTAAGACCGTAATTTCCGCCCATCAGGGCCAGGTCGAAGATATCAACCTTGCCGTCGCCATTGACATTGCCGGTCATTTGTTCCGGGTTATTCAAAGTCGTATTCCCATATTCACCACCAATGACGGCGCCATCGTTTACATCGATTGCGTCATTGTTGGTGACTTCCCCACCCTTCAACTCCAGGCCGGTAAAGGAAGTCTTCCCGTCCACTGCGCCGGAGAAGGGATCAGTCATGGCCTTGCTCGCGGTAAGGTAACCAGGCCTTGATACCGTGATCGTGTATTTGTCTTCCACCACGTCAGCCAGGCTTACGTTGTTGGTTAACACGTTGGTGGATGTGGCCGGCGCGGCTACACTATACCCGTAAGTAGACCCATCCGTGGAGAAGGATACTGTGGCGCCGCTGCGGTTGGTGCGGCCTTGCAGCGAAACCGTGCTGGTAATAGGCAGCTTGGCCAAAACTGTAACCTTTTCATTCTCGAGTGAAGTGGCATAGATATTGCTCGACGGGCCGCTCGCCGGAGCCATGGCAAAATCGGCCGCAGTCGTATTCCAGTAGAGATTTACAGGATCGAATTCCGTAGGAATTACACGGCCATTGCCCGTGAAGGTGACGGTGAACAAGGTATCGGGATTAAGATCATCGACTGTGCTATACGCCGTAAAGTTATTGGCGACACCATGAAAACGAATCACCCCATTTATTGTATCGACATCCAGAAGTACTCCTGAATTGAACAGATTTTGAGCATCGACGACATTGACGAAGGGGGTTCCGTCTGTGCTCGAGGATGTATAAGTAAAATTATCCGTTGGATAGACCAAGGCAACATCCACGCCCATCACATTCTTGGAATCTATCTTGACGGTATAGGTGATGGTATCGTCTTTCGCAACAGCGTTTTGAACCTTCGGGGAGCCATCACTCACCACCATCGAGACCGCGGCGTAGGTATAGGGGGTATAGTAGGAAGAATCAGTGAACCCAAAAATCCCATCGCCACTCGGCCCGGTCGGTCCAGCCGGATCGCCCCAGGAATTGTAAGCTACGCTGAAAGTACCGTCTTCCTGAACATTGTCAACCCCATAACCGTTATTGCTCTCGAACAGGTTGCCCTGAATGTCGATCACATCGCCGGTAGGATCCTGGGCGAATTTGATCCCATCTCCATTCACATGATGAATATAGTTGTTGACGACCTGCACGTTGGTGATAGCCCCGGCAAAGCTAACACCATTTGCGGCACCATAAGTCCCATCGATTTTCGAATCCATCGATGACGATGTTTTGAAGGCCAGCGCTCACGAGAATGCCATCAACGGCCCCCGATGGAACACACTTCACCGTTCCCGGGGTGTTGGCGATGATCTGGACATTATCCGCAGCGATAGAGAAACAGCCCTTCGTGGCATCGCCAGAGATAGAAACATAATCATCAAACCTTATGGTCACCGACTGGGCGATATCTACTGTCGGCGCAGAGTAACTTTGATAAGAGAGAGCAGTACCACCGGCTACCTCGATAGTATCTCCACTCGAAACCTGAGATAGGGCATAATCAAGGGTCTGCCAGGGCGAGTTTGCGGATGAGCCGTGGGTTGTATTCTCGTCTGCCCCTGTGGGACCGCACGTAGTAGATAGCCGCTGCGTGCACCACCTGGCCGGGAAGGGCCGCCAGCGCCAGGCTCAGCATGGCCAGGACGGTGATGATATTCCAAAGACCTTTCTTGTGAAACATTTTTCCTCCAATGCGTTGAATAGTGTGATGGATGTTTCGTTAACGACCAGTGGACAGTGATCAGTGGTCGGTAGTCAGTATTTAGGGCACAGGGGTCAGAGAAAGTGGTCTGGCATGGTTTGCCTCCAAAGAACAATGATCAGCGGACAATGGACAGTGGCCTTCAGGGAGTCCAGCTCGCGTAGGCGCCAGCCGAAGTCTCACCGTAATTGCCGCCCATTAGGGCCAGGTCGTAGATGTCGACCTGGCCGTCGTAGTTTACGTCGCCGTCCAGGACCTCATGGCCCGTCGTGGTCCATCCATATTCATTGCCAATGAGCGCGCCATCGTCAACGTTGATGGTGTTATCCGCGCCGGTGACGTCCCCGCCCTTCAGCTCCAGGAAGGCGAAAGAAGTCTTGCCGTTTAGCTCGCCGGAGAAAGGATCGGTCATAGTAACGGAGGCGGCCAGGTAGCGGGCCTTTGTGACCGTGATCGTATAACGATCTTCCACCACGTCCGCCAGGCTGACGTTGCCGACCAGCGTGTTGCTCGACGTGGCGGACGGACCGGCGTAGCCGTTCTCCAGCCCGGTGGAAAGGGCCACCGCGACGCCGCCCCGGTTGACCTGGCCCTGCAGCGAGACGGTGCTGGTGACCGTCACGTCGGCCAGGACGGTCAGGCTCCCCTCGGTGAGGTAGCTGGCGTAGACGTTGTTGGACGGGCCGCTGCCAGGATCCATGGCAAAGCCCACGCCGGCAGCCTCCCAGTTCAGGTTGGGGGTAGCCAGGGCAGGGATCAAACGAGTGTCGCCCGCGAAGGTGACGCTGAACACGAAGACCGACTGGCCGCTAACCGGCTTGGCGTAGATCTCATTATTACTTTCATCCAGGCCGCTGTTGGCCAGGCCGTAGAACGAGACCTCCCCGGCCACCGAGGCATCCAGGGTCATATTGTTGCCGAAGGCGGTGTTTACTGTGTCGGTGGAGACGACGCTCATGTTGTCAGCGGGATAGAGCAGGGTGAGCTCCACGCCCGTGACGTTCTCGGCGTTCATACTGACGGTATAGGTAATGGTATCCCCGGCTCTTCCCGCCACGATTTTATCCGTTTGAAGATCAGTTTTTGACCCGGACATCACCACGTCGGCGTAAGTGTAAGGGGTATAGAGACTGGAGTTGTTGGCAAAGCCGGAGAGGCTGGCCACGCCAGCCCAATTTCCCCAGGAGTTGTAGGTCACGTCCAGGGTATTGGCATGGTCGCCATAATTGGCATTGACCCCATAGAAAGAATTTCCCTGGAAGAGGTTGCCCTTGATGTCCTGCACTCCGGATGGGGCCGCGTCGAACTCGAGGCCGTCGCTGGCGTTGCTGTAGAGCTGGTTATCCACGATCTGCATATCGGTGACCGAGCCGGCGAAATAGATGCCATCGCCGCCCAGGTCGTGGATCACGTTCTTCTGGATCTGGATGTTGGCAGCCGTCCCGGCGAAATGGATGCCGTCCCCGTTCCATTGGCCACTGCCGTTGATCTCCAGGCCGTCCACGATCAGGTTCTGCACGCCATCCGCCACGTCGATGCCGTCCGCGCCGTTCGTGGGAATGCACTTCGCGCCGCCTGGCATCTGGGCAGTAATCGTGGTGTTGGTGGCCGCAGCGGATATCGTGAAGCAGGGCGAGCTGTTCTGGAGGGCCACGCCGTCTTGCAGCTCGATGGTCAGGCCGGGCTGATCGATGGCAATCGCGCCGGACTGGCTGTAGTCATGGGCAAAGACGATCCTCGTCCCGGAAGCCGCGTTGGCAAAGATGTCCGCCAGGTCGGTTGAGCTTGCGCTGGCAGGCACCACCACTTCGCGCCAGGTAGTAAGGTAATTGCTGTAATTGACATTAGCCGAAACAGCGTCGCCGTGGCCGTCAGGATTGCCAGGGTATAAAGGACCGGAGGCAGAGCCCCACCAGTTGCCCTGCGCATTCACGCTCACGCCACTACTGCTGCCGTTGTTGATGGCGTAGGTATTCCCGGTGAAGCTGTTATCGGTGATGGTATAACCGCTCACCGCCGATGAATTGAGGAAGTGAATCCCGTTCTGCCAGCCGTAGATCTTGTTGCCGGAGAGGGTGGCGGCCACCGTGCCGTCGCCATCGTCGAGGATGCCGTTCACATCCACGCTGTCATCGCCGTAGGAAAGATCGTTGCCCGTGAGGCTGGCGGAGATCATGTAAGGCGAGGCGGCGGACAGCTCGACCCCGGCAGCCGTGAAGCCGCTGCGGATGACGTTGTTCGAAAGGGTCACGTTGCTCAGGCTGGCCGTGGTGGCCTTCAGCGCGATGCCGGTGGTATTCGAGCAGGCGTTGGAAGCATTCACTTCTCCCGCTCCGGAAAGATCGTTCCCGCTGATCGTGATGTTGGTGCTGTCCGTCGCCACGATCCCCTGGCAGCTATCGCGCAGGGTATTGTCCTCCACAAGCGCGCCGCTGACCACCGTATTCAGGGAAATGCTGACCGGGGAAACGCCCGTCGCGCAGGCGGGATGGTCGATCAGGTTCGAGCTGACCTCCGTAACGCTCGCGTAAGGATTGATCTGGATGGCAGAGCGGCAGGCATCCGGCTTGATCACGTTGTCGTGGATGTCGACGGTGATCTCGTCGTTGTCTCGCTTGTCGCCAACTGTAGCAGTATCTTCGCCGACCAGAATGGCCGGCCCGCCGATGCCCGCCAGGGAGGAATACTCGATCTCCACCGAAATTGGGCTGCCGCTCGCGCCGACGAAGAAACCGGCTGTCTCTGGCCCCTGGCTAAAGTTGCTGCTGCCCACGCTGGTGACGCCGTCGACCACCCCGCCGGCAGCGTAGAACACCACGCCCGCGAAACGGAGGCCGGGCCCCGCGCCGAGGTTGGAAGCGTCCACTTTCAAGTTCCGCAGCGTGGCCGTCGCGCCGCCTTCCACGAGGAGGATGCCGTACGTTCCCCCGCCGCTGGTATTGACGGAAGCAGCCAGGGAGAATGGTTCGAGGATTGTGGGTTCGCCGGCCCCCTGCAGGGTGAGATTCTCACCGTTGATCACGACCTGCTCGGCATAAGTGCCGGCCGCGATCTGGATTGTATCGCCCGAGGAAGCCACGTCGACGGCATGTTGGATAGCTTGAAACGCGCAGTGGTTGCCGGCTGCCGGGAAACCGGCGTCCGTCAGGCCGTCGCACGACCCATCGGAGCCGTCCATGCGGACGTAATAGGTGTCGCCGCCGGCGGCCTGGGCTGCGTCCGCCGGCAGCTCGCCCAGGATGAAAGCGAGCAGAAGGATTAGGGTGATTGCTGACTTGAGCTTATTTCCGGACATCTTGCCTCCCTGCATAGAAAAGTGAAAATTGGCGCATCAATACGCCACAGCATTGTGTTGTGTGTTGGTTTTTCACCTTTCTTTCAACGTTGGATTCTGGAGAGACTAAAAAAACCAGTACCCAAGGGCTTGGTTACTTTGAAAAGAATAGCGCTTCAGCCTATCTTGGACAAGTCAATCCCACCCTCCTCATTTTTGGCCAGGCTGTATCCCGACAACGGATTCCCTCCCCAAGCGGATACCTGGCTCCTGCAGTTAACCTGGATTGATGGATGTATTCGGTAGCAGTCTTAGGATAACAAAATAATGCTTTAAAGACATCCTTGCCGGGTTGATTTTTCTTAACACAACGTTTAATCGGATCGCTTAAACCCATGTTGTGTCTGCATCCGCACATCTTTTCCAACCAGAGTTGGCCTTGACTTAGGCGCTCAACGGAACCGGAAAGCGCCGCCAGGAGGACGGCCACCAGGACAGCCAGAAGGGTTCAGCGCGCTGTCGACGTCGTAATGGATGTAGACGTGCTTCCCCAGGCGGCGTGGATCAGACGGCACAGGCTCCAGGCCCGGCGCAACGGCCGGCGAAAAAAACGAGCGCGCTATTGATTGGCCTTCGGGCGGCGGTTGGCAAAGACCAGGCAAACGACGCCGATCACGCCGGCTACCAGCCCCAGCAAGGCGTAGCGCAGATCGCCGGTCATAAAGCTGCCCGGCAGGATATTGACTCCCTGCAAGATCCACACGATCCCCACCAGGATCAGCAGGACGCCCAGGATGTTCAAAAACCACTTCATATTTCGCTCCTTAATTCACCGTGAGGGTGAAGTGCCAGCTTCCGCCCTGCCTGTCGCTGTAGTTGGCGTTGGGCACGGCTTCGATCCGCACGGCGTATTCCCCTTTCTGCACCGGGGGGCCGCCGTCGCCCCAGGTGTAAACGCCCTGATTGTTCGGCCAGGGGTTGCAGTCCGGCTCGCCGCCCCCGAAGATGCAGAACTTGGCGGTATTCTCCGCGCGGGTGTAAACCTGCGCTCCGTTCTGCTCGACGGTGAAGACCACCTGCTGGACGCCGTCGCCGTCGTTGGCCGTATCCTGCACGCGCACCTGCATCTGCACCAGGAAGAGCGGCGAAAAGACCGCCTTGGCCTGCATATCGCCAGGGTCGCCCTCCACCTGGGAATTGCTCACCTGCGGCGGCGGGGGCGGCGGCGCACCCACGGCCACCTGCGGCAGTTGGGTCACGTCCACGTTGCAGGTGATGAATTGCGTCCCGGCGCTCACCCAGCCGATCTGGTTGGAAATAGGCTCCAGGGCCTGCACCCAGGCGCCCGCCGGGAAGCCCTGGGGGTCGAAGCCCTGCGGCACGAGCAGCGCGCCGGCCGGCAGGGAAGCCAGCGGCGGGTTGAAGTCCGTGCCCGGCCCCTTGCGGAAATTGAGCTGCTGCTGGACGGTGCATTGCGGCCCGCCGGTGGCCGTGGGCTCCAGCACAGGCGGAGCAGGCGTATCGGTCGGGATGGCCCGGGTGGGGCTGGTCACCGGGATGGGCGCGTTGGTGGGCGTCACCACTAGCACGATCACGCGCGGCGTCTGGGTGGGAGCGGCCGTCGGGGATGCCTGGCAGCCTACCTCCACCAGGGCCAGAAACAGGATCGCGCCCATCGTCAGCAGGTGCGGCTTCATGAGGAGCCTCCTTCCAAAGCGTTCAGCCGGTCTTGCACGTCCTTGAGGAACGGGGCGCACAGCTTCTGCGCGATGTCTTGCTGGATGATCTGGTCCGGCGAAGTCTGGCCCAGGCGGGTGCACAGGCCATAATATTTCACCGCCTGGGTGTAAGCCGCCTGGCTTTGCGGCACGTCCTGCTTCAGCTCGGCCAGGTAGCCCAGCCACTGGTAGGCGGTGCCCAGCGTCTGGTAAGTCTGGGCCAGGTAGCGCTCCTGCCCGGCGGCCTGGAAGGGCTGCACGATGCCTTCCAGCATCTGCGCCGACTGCTGGAGGGTCTGGGCGGCCTGCCCGGCCTGCCCGCTGCGCTGCTCGACCTCCCCTTGCAGGCGCAGGCTGGTGCCGATGCCCAGTTTGGCGGCCAGGTCGATGGGCACGGCCAGCTCGCGCGCCGCGGCAGGGAGCTGGAAGACCCGGTTGTAAGCCGCGCCGGCCTGGTCGGCCAGCTCCCCGGCCTGCTGCAAATCCTGCCGGGTCTGGTCGGGCGGCTCGCCGGCCTGCACGGCGGACACCAGGCGCTTGGCCTGGGCGAAGTACACGCTGCCCAGCCCGATCAGGGCGCGCGCGTACTGCGGGTTGAGCTGCAAGGCCTTCTGGAAGGCGGCCTCGGCCTGGGCGGTCAGCGCCGCCTGGTGGGCCGCGTCGCTGTCGGACAGGAACAGGCTCTCGCGCCCGATGAAGAACTGCACCGCCTCCGAGTCGGGCGCGAAGCTCTCGGCCTGGCGGAAAGCGTCCAGGGCGGCGCTGGACTGGCCGAAATAGGTGTGCGTCAGGCCCATGGCCAGCCAGGCGTAGGCGCTGGCCTGGCGCTGGATCTCCGGCTGGGCTTCCACGCCGGGATTGGCCAGGTCGGCGATGGGAATGGGCGCGCCGGTCTGGTAACTGCCCTGGATGTCCTCGAAATGGTATTCCAGGCGCGGGGCGATCCAGGCTTGCAAGACCAGGCGGGCCGGCTGCTGGCGCGTGTCGATATTGCCGAAGAGCAGCATGTGGGCGTTGAGGCGCTCGGCCAGGATCTGGGCGGCCTGCTCCTGTTCCTGCGGGGTGCTGCCTTCCACGCGTCCGATGGTCACGTTGAGCGGGCGCAGCGCCGCGCCGTCGTGCCACACCAGGGTGTTGGGGTCGGAGCCCAGCTCGTTCTGCAAGGCGTTGGCCACCCAGCCGCTGATGGCCAGTCCCGCGCCGTCCGGTGCCTGGGTCACGCTCCCGTCCGGGCCGATCTGGCCGAACTCCGCCACGGCCACGTTGAACAGGCCGTTCATTTTGGCCGGCGTCCTGAAGCGGTAATTCAGCCCGCTGACGAAGAACAGCACAGTCAGCACGCCCACCAGCAGCACCCCGATGGCCGGGAAGACGAACTTGCGCAGCAAGGCGGTGCGCTTGAGCTGGCGCTCGCGCTCGGCCTCCTGGTCGGCCACGCGCTGGCTGGCGTCCAGGAATTCCTGCTCGCTCAGGCTGAGCAGGGTCGGGTTTTGCGCGGCCCACTCGCGCGCCTTCTGCAACTGCACCCCGCGCAGCAGCGCGCCGGGGTCGCGCTGCAGGCGCAGCCAGCGGTTGGTATCGTCGGCCAGCTCGCGGTGCAGCACCAGCCCGGCGCGGTTCTCGTCCAGCCAGCCACGCAGGGTGGGCCACTCGCGGATGAGGGCTTCGTGGGCCACCTCTACCACCTTCACGTCGCCCGGCTCCAGCGTATCGGTGATCACCAGGCGCGCCTCGGTCAGGATGGAGAGCACCGCGTCGATGGTCTGCGGATCGGTGGAGCGCGTGATCAGCTCCGAGAAGGTCGCCCGGCGGCGGGTATCCTGGGCGTCGTCGCCCAGCTCGGCCAGGCTCAGGAAGATCATGCGCGCGATGGGCTGTTGCTCGGGCGTCAGGCGCTGGCGGAAGACGGTCTCGGCGGTCTGGGCGATGGCGCCGCGCACTCCACCGGCCTCGGTGTAGCCGGAGAGGGTCATGACGCGCCCGCGGCGGCGCTTCCAGGTCTCCAGCAGGGCGTGGGAGAGCAGGGGCAGCGCGCCCGGCTCGTCGCCGATGTCGTCCAGGATCACCTCCACCAGCCCTTCCTGGATCTTCCAGTGGCCCAGGGCCGCCGGGCGCACGATGGCGTCGAACAGCTCCTCGCGGCTCATGGCGCCGATGAACTCCTGGTTCTGCGCCACCAGGTCGCGCAGGCGCCCGGCCTCGGCCAGGCGCGCGTAGAAATCGGCGCGCAGCAGCACGATCAAGGAGACGGGCTGGCCCTCCTGGGGGTCCACGGCGGTCAACAGATTCTCGAGGAAGGCCTGGCGCTCTGCTGCATCGCGGCACTGCGTGAACAGCTCCTCGAGCTGGTCGACCACCAGCAGCAGGCGCGGTTTGGCCCCCTCCGCCAACAGCTTGCGGGCCGCCAATCCCAGGGCGTGCGGATCGGCCTTCAGCTCCCCCGCGAGAGCCGTCACCGCGCTGAGCGAGCTCGCGTCGCGCGCCAGGCAGGCGGCCAGCGCCTCCAACGGCTGGGCGGTGGGGGTGAGGACACGGATTTCCCACTGGCCGCTGTCTGCCGGCGGCAGCGAGCCGTCCGCCAGGCGCTCCCCGCGCCGCAGGGCCGGGATCACCCCGGCGCGCACCAGCGAGGACTTGCCGCTGCCCGAAGCGCCCAGCACCGCCAGGAAGCGCGTCCCCGCCAGGCGATTGACCAGCCTGGCGGTCAGCAGCTCGCGCCCGAAGAACAGATCGGCGTCTTTTTCGTCGAAATATTGCAGGCCCTGGTAAGGGGGGTCGCCCGGCTCGGGCGGTAGGGACTTCGACGTCCTTGACCTCCGCCGGCCCCACCAGGGTGGACTTGATGTTGATGACCGCGTTGCGGAAATCTCCCGACAGGTTGTATTGGTCGCCGGGCGCGCCTTTCGGCGCAGGAGGCTGCGTGGACGGCTTGCCCTTGCGCGGCAAGGGGGACGAGCTCATGCGCCCGGCTTACCTTCCGCCCGCGCTGATCTTGGCGACGGTCGCGACGATCTGGGTGGCGATGGGCAAAAGGGTGGGCAGCGCCTCAGACAGGTCCCTGGCGGCCTGCTTGAGGCCGTCTCCGCTGATGCGAATCAGGGTGCGGTTGGGCTCGGGCGCCTTGACCTGCTCGACCAGCGTCTGGGCGGTGGCCGCCACCGCCACTGCCTGCTCCTTGTTCTCCGGGGGAGATTTCTGCAGCTCGCCGGAAAGCTGTGCGATCAGCTTCTTCAGCTCCTCGCGGTCGCTTTCGTGGCCGGCTTGCACCTCTCCCACCGCCTGCTGCACGTTGTCCAGGCGGGACTTGATATTGACGATCGACCCGCGAAAATCACCGGAAAGGTTGAATTTATCGGACATCTGGATACCCTCCTGCCTGTGGATGCCGAATAGGCGAGTAATGCGATGATAATACTCTGATATGTACAGTATAGTGGGAATGGGGGAAGAAAACAAGTGCTTGAATGAACGACTGACAACGAATTCGCAGCACGGATTCCACGGAAAAGCACTCTTCCCGCTTTTCGAGATCGCCAGGCCTGGGCAAGAGCCTCCGTGAAATCCGTGATAGAAATCTGTTGTCAGCGTCCTGCTCGAGCCCCATGCCAGGCCCGGAAGGCTCCCCCACGGAACACATAGACCAGAGGTTGAGGCAGCCGGTGAGCCGGATGCTGTATAATTCAGGCATGAGCGTTGACCTTCAGCCCATCGCCCGGTTTTTCTGGGACCAGGACATTGCTTCCTTGAATTGGGAGCAGCACCGCAATTTTATCGTGCGGCGCTTACTCCAATACGGAGACCTCCAGTCGCTGCGCTGGCTGCGCTCCCAAATAGGAGACGAGGGGCTGCGAGACTGGATCGTAAAGCGTAACGGCCGGGGCTTAGATCCGCGCCAGATACGCTATTGGGCGCTGATTCTGAATATCAATTCCTCCCTGGCTGACGAATGGGTAGAAACCAGCCGCAAAACCCTCTGGGAACAGAGGAGGTGAGCCGTGCAATTCCACATTTCAGGGCTAACTGCCGCTCAGTTAAAGGTGTTGAAAAAAACAGGGCAGTCTGTCAATCGTAGAAATTTCTACCTCGCTGGCGGGACTGCAATTTCAATTTATTTTGGTCACCGTCGCTCAGTCGATTTGGATTGGTTTACGCCTCAAACGTTCGGCGATCCGGTAGAATTTGCCCAAATTCTACGAGATGAGGGCCTCCCCTTTCTGACAGGCAGCACGGATCGTGGCACGTTGCATGGTGAAGTGGACAACGTGCAGATTAGCTTTCTGGAATATCGTTACGCTATGTTACAACCACTCACCTTTTGGGAGGAAGGCAATTGTTACCTGGCGTCCCTGGATGATTTGGCCTGCATGAAACTTGCTGCGGTTGCGCAAAGAGGTTCTCGTAAAGATTTTATCGATGTATATACGTTAGCGCAAAAGCATAAATCCTTACCGGAGTTGCTGGCGTTATATCAGAAAAAATATCAGACTGAGAATACCGCGCCGGTGCTTATAGGGCTGGCATATTTTGATGAGGCCGAAGACGAGCCAGACCCGGCTTTATGGTCAACAGATTGGCGGGAGGTTAAGCGTCAAATTTCGGAATGGGTGCGGGGAATATAATAGGGAAGGCCCTTATGAAATTTTCTTTCTCGCGTTCCACATGGAAATGTAGTCTCTGACGCTCCGTTTCGTGATCGAGCGCCGCTGTCAGCGCATCTCGCGAGAACATGGTATAATGATTTCTGTATTTCTTTACAGAAATTATCTAATAATCATTTCAGCAGTCTCCGTTGTTTATCTTTTGAGCGACGCTCGATCCCCCTGACATCCGTTTGACTTCTGAAGAAAAGGAAAAATAGTGAACTTCAACCAGTTCAATTTAAATTCGCGCCTGCGGGCGGGGATCACTCACCTGGGCTACGTCACCCCCACGCCCATTCAAATCGCCGCCATCCCGGCGGCCCTCACCGGTCAAGACCTGATCGGCACGGCCCAAACCGGCACCGGCAAAACGGCCGCCTTCGTGCTGCCCATCCTGAACCGTCTGCTCGACGGCCCGCGCAAGCGCACCCGCGCGCTGATCCTCACCCCTACCCGTGAGCTGGCCGAGCAGATCCACGAGTCCATCCGCGACCTGGCCATCGGCACCCGCCTGCGCAGCGCCACCATTTACGGCGGCGTTGGGGCGGAGCCGCAGATCAAGGCCCTGCGGGATGGGGTGGAAATCCTGGTGGCCTGCCCGGGCCGCCTGCTGGACCACATCGAACAGCGCCGCGCCAACCTGGACGGCGTGGAGGTGCTGGTGCTGGACGAGGCCGACCGCATGTTCGACATGGGCTTCCTGCCCTCCGTCAAGCGCATCCTCAAATACGTGCCGGCCCGCCGCCAGACGATGCTGTTCTCGGCCACCTTCCCGGCCGAGGTCGAGCAACTGGCGGCCCAAACGCTCTCCCAGCCCAAGCGCATCGCCATCGGCCTCAGCCGGCCGGTGCAGACCGTGACGCACGCCCTCTTCCCGGTGCCCCAGCATTTGAAAACGGCCCTGCTGCTGGAGCTGCTCAAGCAGACCGACACCGCCTCGGTGCTGATCTTCACGCGCACGCGCCATCGCGCCCACCGCCTGGCGCAGCAGATCGACCGCGCCGGTTACCGCGTGACCAGCCTGCACAGCGACCGCACGCAGAGCCAGCGCCAGTCCGCCCTGAGCGGCTTCAAGAAGGGCACCTACCAGATCATGGTCGCCACCGACATCGCCGCGCGCGGATTGGACGTGGAGAGCATCTCGCACGTGATCAATTTCGACATGCCCGATACCGCCGACGCCTACATCCACCGCATCGGGCGCACCGGGCGGGCCGAGCGCCTCGGCGACGCTTTCACCCTGGTCACCCCCGAAGACAATGACATGGTAAAGTCGCTGGAGCGGATCATGGGCCAGCGGCTGGAGCGCCAGACTTTGAAGGATTTCAACTACGCCGCACCGCCCCCACCCGCGTCCAGCGCGCCGCGGCCGGGCCAAAGCCAACCCGTGCGGCGGGGAGCGCGCTTACAACATGCCTAGGGCATAATACTGCTCACGCAAAGCCGCAAAGGCGCAAAGATTTTTTAGAAGGGGGTTGATCCGGAGTCCCGCGCAACACGGGTCGGGATGCTGATCACGCAAAGGCGCAGAGACGCAAAGATTAAAAAGGGGCGGGCTTGCAAGCCCGCCCCACACGAGATAACAGGGCTAAAAGAATCGAAGCCCTGTTCCCTGATTACCTGATTCCTTCTTCCCTTTATCGCATCGAAAAACTGCCCGAGCCCAGGGTATCGCAGATGATATTGAGCTTGTGGGCGGCCCCATCGTAAGCGTTGGTCTGCCACACGCCCATTTTACTGTTCGAGCCGTCGCTGATCTTCACCAGGCCGGAGGGCACGCTCACGCTGCCCGAGCCGCTATCGCGCACTTCGAAGCGCACGGCTGCGCCGGCCGGCAGGCTGACGCTGGTGCTGCCGCTGCCGCGATTCAAGCGCACGGTCAGGTCGGCGTTGGCCGGCAGGCTCAAGTCCAGGCTGCCCGAGCCGCCTTGCAGCTCGGCGGTGTAGGGCTGGGAGGCAGCCGGCAGGCTCACGTCCGCGCTGCCGGAGCCCTGATCCAGCGAGAAGCTGCTCAGATTCAGCGTCGAAAGATTCAGCTCCAGGGAGCCGGAGCCGCCGTCCAGGCGCAGGTCGATGGGCACGTCCGGGCTCAAGCCGATGTCCCAACGCGCGTTGGGGTCGAAGCCGAAGTCGAAGCCGTCATTGGTGTGCGTGAGCTGGATCTGGCGAGTGGGGTTGCCGGTGGCCGAATAATGCAGGTTGCCGTAATAATCGATGTTCGCTTCCAGCAGGTCCGCGGAGCTGCTCACCGCGTGCAGGCTCACCGGCTGGGAAGCGAAGCTCAGGGTGACGTCAGCCGCCGTGGCGGCCCCCACCGGCTCGGTGAGGCTGCGCGTCTGCAGCGCGCCGCCGGGGTGCAATCCCAGCACAGGCCCGGCCACCAGCGCGACGATGACCGCCGCCACCGCCAGCAGGCCGATCAGTCCGCCGATGACCGGCGATCTGCGCCCGAAGAGCAGGTCCAGGCCGATCACGATCAAGATCAGCGGCCACAGCGACCACAAGGTGGCCACGTTGACCGGCTGGATGAGTTCCAAGTTGCTCAGCAGGAAGACCACGCCGACGCCGATCAGCAAGATCGGCCAGAATAACGAACGATAAGGCCGTGAACGATCCATCTTTCCCTCCATTCAAAAAAAACAGGGTTCCGATTATAGATATCCTTGGGCCTCGCCTTTTCGAATTCGGCAGGAAATTCACCACAAAGACACAGCGTGCACTGAGAAATCGAGCGAAAAAGCGGCGAGAATCTCTGTGAATCTACAGAAAAAATCTGTGTCCTCTGTGGCTCCGTGGCGCAAATACCGCCTTAGATCGAATTGGCGAAAGTCCAGGATATCAAAACGAGAGCCAGAAATCAATAGCCGGCCGGCGCGGGCGGGGTGAGGATCAACAGGATGAGGTAGATCAACAGGCCGGGGCCGCCCAACAAAGCCAGGGCGACGAAGACCAGGCGCACCAGGGTGGGGTCCACAGTGAGATATTGGGCCAGGCCGCCGCACACCCCGCCGATCATTTTATCCGTATTGCTTCGATACAAACGTTTCGTTTCCATTTTTATTAACTCCTCCTTATCTTATACGCACGAACGGCGCAGAAGTTGCAGCTCCGCCGCACATCCCCTCATGTCCAAAATAAATTGCTCGAGAGATACTATAATTATGCAACACTTCTCCGAAGCCGGTGAGGCAGGGTCAGGCCGGCCGGAAAGTCAATCCGCATCAGGAGGGATCTCGTGGACATGAACAATCATTCTTTTGACCTCAGCGGCCAGGTAGCGCTCGTCACCGGAGCCGCCAGGGGCATCGGCAGGGCCTGCGCCCTGGCGCTGGCCCAGGCCGGGGCCGACGTCATCCTGGGGCTCAGGCAGAAGTCTTCGGGCGAAGAGCTGGCCGGGCAAATCCGGGCCCTGGGCCGGGAGGCGCTGCCCGTGCAGATGGACGTAGCGCAGATGCAGGAAATCCAGGCGGGGGTCGCAGAGGGCCTGCGCCATTTCAAGCGCATCGACATCCTGGTCAACAACGCGGGCGGCGGCGCGCCCAACCTGGCCGAAGACGTGACCGAAAAGGACTTCGACGAGACCCTGGCGGTCAATCTCAAGGGCACGTTCTTCACGGCCCAGGCGGTGGGAAAAGCTATGATCGCCCAGCGCCAGGGGCGCATCATCAACATCAGCTCGCAGGCCGGCTTCGTGGCGCTGCCCTCCGAGTCGGTCTACTGCCTGACCAAAGCCGCCATCGCGCACCTGACCAAGTGCCTGGCCCTGGAATGGGCCCGCTACCACATCAACGTCAACGCCGTGGCGCCCACCTTCATCGAGACCCCCGGCACGGAGAAATGGCTGGGCGACGCCGAATTCCACGCCTCGGTGATCCGGCGCATTCCCCTGGGGCGGGTGGGCGACCCCATGGAAGTGGCCGCGCCGGTGGTCTTCCTGGCCTCCCCGGCGGCTTCCCTGATTACCGGCGCCACCCTGCTGATCGACGGCGGCTGGACGATCCAATAGAGTATACTTCCTCTTTCGCCACACCACACCGAACGGGAGGAAGCAAAACAACGCCATGCTTTGGTACGATTATCTTCTGGTGGGGCTGGCCGCAGCAGCAGCCGGGGCGGTCAACGCGCTGGCCGGCGGCGGCACGCTGATCACCTTTCCCATGCTCACCGCCGTGGGCATTCCGGCGGTAGCCGCCAACGTGACCAACACGGTGGCCTTGTGCCCCGGCTACCTGGGGGCCACCTTCGCCCAGATGAGCGACCTGCGCGGCCAGGGCAGGCGGCTGTGGATCTATCTCCCGGTGAGCGCCCTGGGGGGCATCCTGGGCGGGCTGCTGCTGCTCAACACCGGCGAGCGCACCTTCCGCGCGCTGGTGCCTTTCCTGATCCTGCTGGCCTCGGGTCTGCTGGCCGTCTCCGACCCGCTGCGCGCCTGGATGATGCGCCGCATGGGCAAGGGCGGATCGCCGGCCGCCGCGCTGGCCACCCTGGGGATTCTGCCGGTGGGGCTGGCCGCCATCTACGGCGGCTATTTCGGCGCCGGGCTGAGCGTGATCGTGCTGGCCGTGCTCGGCCTGTTTCTGAACGACTCGCTCACCCGCATCAACGCTCTGAAGCAAGCCGTGGCCTTCAGCGTCAATATCGCCGCGGCCATCTTCTTCGTCTTTTCCGGGGAAGTGGTGTGGCCGGTAGCCCTGCTGATGGCCGTCTGCGCGCTCATCGGCGGGACGTTGGGCGGGCGTCTGGCCGGGCGCATTAAACCCTCTACGCTGCGTTGGACCGTGGTGGTGATCGGCGTGATCGTGGCGGCCATCTATCTGGTGCGCTGAGCCGTTCCGTAGGGCTGAGCAGTTCCGTAGGGCGGCTTTCTAAGCCGCCATCACTAGAGACAGTTATGGAAACCCGCCTCACCGGCTAGCGACAGGAATTTTTCCACAGCGAGGACTTATGCGTAAGTTACTCATCATCAAGACCGGCTCGACGCTGCTCTCCCTGGCCGCCCACAAAGGGGACTTCGAGGATTGGATCCTGCGCGGCCTGGGAAACGGCCCCGACCGGGCCCAGGTGGTGGACGTGCGCCGCGGAGCGCCCCTGCCGCCGCCCGCCGAGGTCTCTGGCGCCGTGGTGACCGGCTCGCACGCCATGGTCACCGAGCACCAGGCGTGGAGCGAGCGCGCTGCCGTCTGGCTGCGTGAGGCGATGGAGGCCGGAACGCCCCTGCTAGGCATTTGTTACGGACACCAACTGCTGGCTTACGCCCTGGGAGGGGAAGTGGGCGACAACCCGCGCGGGCGCGAGTACGGCACGGTAGACGTGCACCTGGCGGGTGCCGCCCGTAACGATGCGCTGCTGGGCGGACTGGAAAGCCCCCTGCGCGTGCACGTCGGCCACGTGCAGACCGTGCTGCGCCTGCCCAAAGGCGCCACCCTGCTGGCCTCCAGCCTGGGGGACGCGCACCAGGCGTTCAGGGTGGGCGAGCGCGCCTGGGGCGTGCAGTTCCACCCCGAGTTCGACGCGGGGGTCACGCGCGCCTACCTGGAGGCCAACCGCCAGGAGCTAATGGAAGAAGGCCAGGACCCCGCCGCACTGCTGGCCGCCAGCGCAGACACGCCCTACGGCGGGCAGATTCTGCGGCGCTTCGCGCAACTGGCCGGGGCGGCCTGAGCGGCTGATGCGGGCTGCCATCCCCTGGCGGTTGCCCAGCCCCCCGGCGTCAGCGTCCCGGCGGCGAACGCGCGCAGGGGCCGCAACGGCTTAACGACCAGGCTGAGCGCGATCAGCCCGGCGAATACGCCCAGCTTGGCCCAGGTCAGCCAGGCCGGCGAGGGGCCGGCCAGCTCGTTCCACAGGATGTCGGGCAGCAGGCTGCCCAGCAGCATGACCGCCCAGGCCAGGAACAGGGTCGCGTGACGAGGGGAGAAGGCTGTGGCTCGAAGGATCATAGATTTCTTAGAAGATTGAACCTGAAAATAATAGGGGAATCCAATATATCCATCACCGAGGTAATTTCTTAATGGAAATTACCCTTAGATTTTTGATCGAACAAGCCGCGCCAGGTGATAGGCCGCCAACCGAAGATCTTCTTCGCTGATTTTTGTGCGCTCGTGCTGGATAAATGAAGGCAAAGCTTTCGGGTTGAGAACCCAAACCGGACCTGACCTGGCGCTATCCAAGGTTTCAACATACCAGCCAGGAAAAACGACTACCGGATGAACCGGAAATCGTTTACCTGTGCTTTTTTGGAGCTCTGCTCGAAGCCAATTGGACAGTGCAACAACTTGCACAATTGGGTCTCGGTCTGGACTCTTCCCATTTACCAGGAGCGTTTTCCCATCATAAACAACTTTAGAATCCGAATACTTTGACCAAGTCTTTGTCTCGACAACATAGATACCTTGCCTGGCTAACACAGTATGATCGATGTTGAATTCATCACTAAGAATATCGTGGAAGATAACTGCGCCTTCTTCACGGAGTGTATCCAGCGACTCGGCAACTATCCGCTCGCCATCTCTTCCGAGCTTCAAGTTCGCAATCTTTGCTTTTGCCTTCCTGATACGATACATCGAATAGATAAAATAAGCGGCGCAAACGATAGTTACACCCAAGGGATGTAGAGAGGAATGGGTAACAGTTAGAAACCAAACGTAAAGATCGAGGGCAAGCGCAATTACAGCAATACCGGCATAAGTGCCCACCTCGTCATTTTCCACTCGATTGATCTCCTCATCGAGCGATTGACCTGGTATGCGTAAAGGTTTTTCTTTGAGGGGAGAATGTGAAGCTGGCATCTTTTACCGATCCTTTAACTGCCTGCATTTTTTCGCAAACCATCGGAGGTGGATTGATTCTATATCAAAAGCCCAAAAAGGGCATCGAGAATATATACTGCGAATTCCGCCGACTCCCGGGTCCTTATGTCCTTCGCGAACTTCGTGGTTGCCCCCCTGAACTCACTGCCAGATCGAACTTTAGGATAGCGCCGGGCGTAGAATTCAAGGGGAACGACGCGTGTATGGCGTTCTCATGTTTCCTTGACAGCCACTATGATCTGTGTCATCGCGAGCCCTGGGTGTTCTTCCCAGGGCGTGGCGATCTCAGGGCCGGCACCGAGATTGCTTCGTCGGGCAAAGAACGCCCTCCTCGCAATGACACCCATTATTCTTGAGAACGCCATGACGACGCGTGCCTTCCCTCTTGCAATAAATAGTAACTCGTAGTATATTTATCTCTAAATCTGAACTTGTAGAGTATTTTAGAGATGACCGTTCGCAATGCGATTCTAGGCTTGTTAGCGCAATCCCCACGCCACGGTTACGAGCTGCGCGCCGCCTTCGAGTCCCTAGCGGGTGGGGAAGACCTGTGGGACGTCAAGCCGGCCCAGGTCTACACCACCCTGGCGCGCCTGGAAGAGGGCGGCCTGGTGCAGCAGGAGGAGGCCGTTCACACCGGCAGCCCCGATAAGCGCGTCTACGCCATCACCCCCCTGGGCCAGGCCGAGCTGCTCGCCTGGCTCACCTCCGGCGTGGAGGCCCCCTACCAGCGCGACGAGTTCTACATCAAGCTCATGCTCAGCCTGGCGAGCGGCCTGGTGGACCCCTATCAGGTGATCCAGGTGCAGCGCAGCCAGCTCTTCCAGCAGTTGCACGACCTCACCCTGCGCCGCAACCAGGCCGACCCCCGGCTGGAGCTGGCCCAAATCCTGCTGCTGGACAAGATCATCATGCACGTGGAGGCCGACCTGCGCTGGCTGGACATGATCGAGGCCCGGCTGGACGAAGTGCGCCGCCATCCGCCCCCCGAGCCGGAGCACCGGCCGCGCGGGCGCCCCAAGAGATCCTGAGCAACCACTCCTGATCGTATAAAAAGCATGAACCGCGAAGTACGCGAAGAACGCAAAGAGATCGAAAGATTTCCACCGGAATCCGGGCCTCCTTTGCGGTAGTATTCGTCGTCCTATTTTTCGTCGAAGGGAACCTGAAGGTCATTCTATGAACAAATTATTCAAAATAGCCTGGCGCAACCTGTGGCGCAACTGGCGGCGCACGCTGATCGCCCTCATCGCCATCTCGCTGGGGCTGCTCCTGCTGGTCTTCATGGACGGCTTGATCAGCGGCTCCAGGGACGCCATCTACGGCAACCTGATCAAGCTGCTGGGCGGCAACATCCAGGTGCACGCGCAGGGTTACCAGCAAAAATCCAAGCAGAACCCGCTCATCCCCATCCCCAACGTGGACGTGGTGATCCAGGCCGCCCAGGCCCAACCTCAGGTGGTGGGCGTGTCCAGCCGCATCATCACCGGCGGCTTCGTCAGCAGCCGGGATACCACCCTGCCGGTCAGCATCAGCGGGATCCAGCCGGAAAAGGAGGCTCCCTTTGGCCTGGTCGCCGGCCACATCACCCAGGGGCGCTACCTGACCGGCGGCGACCAGGACGCCATCCTGATCGGCAAGACGCTGGCCGACCAGTTGAAAGTGGGCGTCAACGACCGCATCAGCCTGGCGGGACGCGCCACCCACGACCAGATGCGCACGCGCACCATGACCGTGGTGGGCATCTACGACGTAGGCTCCGCTGAAACGGAAAAGACGACGACTTACATCTCCCTGGGCGAGGCGCAGTCGCTCTACGACATGGCCGGGCAGGTCACGGAAGTCACCATCGCCCTGAAGACGGTGGGCAACGAGGCCCCGGTGGTCAACGCCCTGCGCGCCGCGCTGCCCGGCGACGAAGTGGCCTCCTGGATGGAGCTGAACCCAGACCTGCTGACCACCTACGCCCTGGGCGAGCAGGTCATCAACATCTTCGGCCTGATCGTGCTGCTCATCGCCGCCATCGGCATCCTCAACCTGATGCTGATGGCCGTCTTCGAGCGCACGCGCGAGATCGGCATCCTGGCGGCCATGGGGCTGAAGCGCAGTCAAATCCTGGCGCTGTTCCTCACCGAAGGCACGCTGATCGGCGTGGTGGGGGCCGTGGTAGGCTGCCTGCTGGGCGCGGCCGTGCTTCTGGCCACCATGCGGGTGGGCTTCGACCTGAGCGCCTACAACCAGGCCGGCCAGGCCACGGCCCTGTTGGGCAACCACCTCTATCCCGTCTTGGAGGCCGGCTCGCTGGTCGCCCGCTCCCTCACGGTCATCGTCATCGCCGCCCTGGCCTCTCTCTACCCGGCCTGGCAGGCCGCCCAGCGCGAGCCGGCCGAGGCGCTGCATTACGTGTGACCCGGCCCCATCTCGGCTAGCGAAAAGGAGTCATTATGTTCAAATTATGGAAGATCGCCCTGCGTGATTTACTGCGCAACCGGCGCCGCTCGCTGCTGACGCTGCTGGCCGTGGTCATCGGCGTGAGCCTGCTCCTCTTTACCAGCAGCTTTTATCAAGGCATCTTCGACGGCTCGCTGGACATGAGCATCAGCCTGCAAACCAGCCACTTGCAGGTGCGCGCCCCGTCTTACGACGCGGATAAGCTCAGCCTGGAATGGAAAGACCTGCTCAACGACCCCCAGGGGCTCACCCGCCAGATCCAGGCCATCCCCGGCGTGCAGGCCGCCACGCCCGTGCTGTGGAGCAGCGGCATGCTCCTCTCCGGCGAACAATCCGCGGGAGTGCAGATCAACGGCGTGGAGCCGCAGTCCGCCATCATGGCGCCCATCCGCCAGGTGGTGGTGGCCGGGCAGATGATCGGCGCCGACGATCGCAGCGGCATCCTGATCGGCAAGACCCTGGCCGATAACCTGGGGGTGGGCGTGGGCCAGGACGTGGTGCTGGTGACCAGCACCTCCAACCAGACCACCGACCAGGCCACTTTTACCATCCGCGGCCTGTTCGACACCGGGGTGAGCCAGTACGACGCTGCCACCGTCTATCTGCCGCTGGCCAAGGCGCAGGCCTTCAGCGCGGCGGGCGACCGCGCCAGCGCCATTCGCGTCCTGCTGACCAATAAAGACAACGCGGACGCCTTCGCGGCGGCTTTCCGCTCTCCCAACCTGAGCGTGCTCACCTGGCAGGATCTCAACAAGCTGCTGCTGGATTCGGTGGGGGCCAGCGTGATCTTCATGCGCCTGCTGAGCCTGATCGTGCTGGGCATGGTAGCGGTGGTGATCGCCAACACGCTGCTCATGTCCGCCTTCGAGCGCACGCGCGAGATGGGCATTCTGGCCGCGCTGGGCATGAAGGGGCGCCAGATCCTCTCCATGTTCCTGCTGGAGGCCGGCATCCTGGGCGTGGTGGGGGTGCTGCTGGGCCTGGCCCTGGGCGGCGGCATCGTGCTGTACTACTCGCGCGTGGGCATCGACATCGGGCAGGCGGTCATGCAGGCCAAAGCCTCGAACATGATCACCTACGGGCGCCTGCTCTACACCCACCTGACGGCCGCTCAGGCCGCCGAGCTGTCCCTTTCTGCCCTGGTTATTACCCTGGTAGTCTCGCTCTATCCGGCCTGGTTCGCTGCCCACCGGGAGCCCGTCCAGGCCCTGCATGGCAAATAAGCCAGTTACCCATCGTGGAGGCATAAAATGTCGGTAATAGAAGTACAAGACGTAAAGAAAACTTATAAGATCGGCGAAATCGAAACCCGGGCGCTGCGCGGCGTCAATCTGAATTTCGAGGAAGGCGAGTTTACCGCCCTGGTGGGGCCTTCCGGCTCGGGCAAGACCACCCTGCTGCAACTGATCGGCTGCCTGGATAAGCCCACCAGCGGCGCAGTGTTCATAAAGGGCCAGGACGTGACCCGCCTGAACGCCAACCAGCGCGCCGACCTGCGCAAAGGCACCATCGGCTTCGTGTTCCAGTTCTTCGCGCTCATCCCGGGCCTCAACGCTTACGAGAACGTGGAGCTGCCCCTCCTGCTGAACGGCGAGAAGCCCGCCGAGCGCAAGGCGCGCGCCAACCAGTTGCTGGAGGCGGTCGGGCTGAGCGAGCGCGCCCACCACCGCCCGGACCAGTTGTCCGGCGGCGAGCAGCAGCGCGTGGCCATCGCGCGCGCCCTGGCCGTCCGCCCGGTGATGGTGCTGGCCGACGAGCCCACCGCCAACCTGGACACGGAGAACGGGCGCCAGGTGATGCAGATCATGCAGCGCCTCAATCAGGAGACGGGCGTGACCTTCCTGTTCGCCACCCACGACCCGCGCGTGTTCTCCTTCGCCCGGCGGGTGGTGCAGCTCCGCGACGGGCTGGTAGCCGAGAATCACCAGGCCGAAGCGCTGGCGAAGCCCGCATAAAGAATACACCAGGCAGGCATACCATGACTTATCGACGGGCTTTTCTCCTTTTACTGATCGCCCTGCTGCTGGCGGGCTGCGCGACGCCCACGCCCACCGGCATTCCCACTCTGGCGGTCACACCTGCTTTTCAGGGCGTTACACCCGGTTCCCAGGGTGTGACCCCCTCCGGAACGGGGGCTGCACCCTCCTCCGGCGGCGCGGTGACCGCCTCGGCGCAGATCGTCCCGGCCCAATCCGTGGACATGGGCTTCGCCGGCGCCGGCATCGTCCAGGCGGTGAGCGTCTCGGAGGGCCAGGCAGTGACCCAGGGCGCCTTGCTGGTTCAGTTGAGCAATTCCGCCCAGATCGAAGCGGCCGTCTCTGCCGCCAGGCTGGAGCAGCTCAGCGCCCAGCAGGCGCTGAACGACCTGATGCAGTCCAGCCTGCCCCAGGCGCAGGCCCAGCAGGCGCTGGCCAACGCGCAGAAGGCGGTGCAGGACGCGCAAAACACCTACGACGGCCTGGCTTATCCGCGCGGCACCGAGACGGACATCCAGAACGCCGAGACCGACTACCAGTTGGCCGCCACCAACCTGGCCGAGGCGCAGCTGGCCTTCGACAAGGTGAAGAACCTGGACACCACCAACCCCATCCGGGTGGGCGCGCTCAACAACCTGACCAATATGCAGAAGGCCAAGGATCAGGCGCTGACGCTGCTCAACTGGATGCAGGGCAAGCCCACCAGCCAGGATATCGCCATCGCCGCCGGGGACCTGGCGGTGGCCAAGGCGCAGCTCGCCGACGCGCAGAACGCCTGGGACAAAGTGAAAACCAGCGGGCACGACGCGGACCAGGTGGCCCTGGCCCAATCTCGCCTGGACAACGCGAACGCCCAACTGGCCGCCGCGCAGGCCGCCCTGGAGCAATCCAATCTGAAGGCGCCCTTTGACGGCACGGTGGTCAGCCTGAACGTCAGCCCCGGCCAGGCGGTGACTCCCGGCCAGGCCGTGCTCACCCTGGCCAGGCTGAGCCTCTTGCAGGTGGAGACCACCGACCTGAGCGAGCGCGACGTGCCGCGCGTCAAGGTCGGCCAGGCGGCCAGCGTTTCGGTGGCCAGCCT
Organism: uncultured Chloroflexia bacterium; assembly: GCA_963702935.1. GTDB lineage: Bacteria > Chloroflexota > Anaerolineae > Anaerolineales > Anaerolineaceae > DAOTWA01. Next base: position 1,816,418 of record OY969772.1, on the reverse strand, counting down.
GGGGCAGAGCTTCCCGGGCAAGGTGGTCGAGATCGCCTCGCGCGCCACCACGCTGGGCGGCGACGTGGTCTACAAGGTGACCATCCGGTTAGACGGCCAGCCGCAGGGCCTGCTGTGGGGCATGAGCGCCACGGTAAACATTGGGCCGTAGGAGAAGATTCACCACGGAGACGCGGAGGGCACGGAGATCATTCAGGTTTTCTCTGTGATCTGTGCGCCTCCGCGGTGGGGCTTTCCCTTTTCACAATCTCCGGGCGCAAGTCCTTTGATGAAAACGCAAAACTTCCGAGAGAAAGGCCTCGGAAGTTTTTGTATGGGCACGTCATTCTGAGAGGTTGTGAAAAAATCCTAGCGAATGTTAAAGAAAGCGAGTAAGATAGGCGCAAACCGAATCGCAACAGGTGAACATGAGCGAACCTCTTTTTCCCCTTCCCCAAGAGAACCCTCGTTCCGCCGAGATAGCCAAAGGAAAGCCACGCTTGGAGCAAGCCAACCGGCAGCAGGTCGAGATGCGTCTAGCCAGTCTGGACGAAATGCTGCCCTCCGACCATCGTGTGCGGATCGTCTGGGAGGTAGTCCAAAGCTATGAGCTGAGCGCATTCTATGCCCGGATCGAAGCGGTCGAGGGCGAAGCGGGGCGTCCGGCAATCGACCCCCGCTTGCTGCTGGCGGTGTGGCTGTACGCCACCTTGGAAGGGGTGGGCAGCGCCCGGGCCTTGGACCGCTTGTGTCAGGAGCATCTGGCTTACCTCTGGTTGTTGGGTGGGATGAGGGTCAACTACCATACGCTGGCGGATTTTCGGGTGGACTATGAGCGCGAGTTGGATCAGCTCTTGACCCGCAGTGTGGCGGCGCTGATGAGCGAAGGGTGGGTGGATCTGGAGCAGACGGCTCAGGATGGGGTGCGCATTCGTGCCAGTGCCGGGGCCAGCTCCTTTCGACGCAGTCCAACCCTGGCGGAATGCTTGCAGGTGGCCGAAAAACGCGTCCAGCAGCTCAAAGCAGAAAGCGAGAGCCAGGAAGACGAGCGGCCCACCCCCCGCCAGCAGGCGGCGCGCGCCTCGACCAGCGACCCGCAGGCTCGGATCACCAAAATGCCGGATGGGGGCTTCCGGCCGGCCTTCAACGGTCAGTTGAACGTGGACATGAAAAGCCGCATCATCGTGGGGGTGGAAGTGAGTAATGAGGCCGATAGCCGTTTGCTGGAACCGATGCTGGATCAGACCGAGGAACGCTATGGGCAATTGATGGAGGAGCATTACGTCGATGGGGGCTTCCGCTCCAATGCCGGGGTGACGGCGGCTGAGGAACGCGGGGTGAAGATGTACACGCCGATCCCGCATAGCTACAACCCAACCAGTTCCAAGAAGCCGGAAGAGGTGTTGCCCAGCGACAGCCCACAGGTAGCAGAGTGGAAACAGCGCATGATGAGTGAAGAGGCCAAAGAGAAATACAAAGGTCGGGCCGCGACGGTGGAATGGGCCAATGCTTTGTTACGCAATCGCGGCTTGGACCGGTTCTTGGTGCGGGGTCTGCGTAAGGTGCGGGCTGTTTTGCTGTGGTTTGTGTTGGCCCACAATCTGGTTCAAACCCTCAACTTGTGGCAGCAGCGCAGCGGAGGGGTGGCTTGAGGGCCAATCCTGTGGCCAAAACCTTTCCCAAACGGAAATTGGAGATGGGCTTTCGCTCCCTCCAACCCGCCTGGGCAGGCTAGCGAGCCCTTTTTTCGAGAAAATCATGAATTTTTTCTTCGCTCTGGTTGGCAGAATGCGATAAATTCACAACCTCTGAGTTCCCCCACAGCGCCGCGGCGCTCTTCTTTCGGGAAGAAACTATCCTGGAATGTCATTGCGAGCGTTCTGTGCGAAGCAATCTGAGCGCCGGCCGAGAGATCGCCACGCCCTGGGGAGAACACCCAGGGCTCGCGATGACATGCCTAAGTTCCTTAGGAGGAGCGCAGCGACCGAGGAATCTCGTTGATCGAATGATGCGCGCCTTGCGCCTGACCAACCAGGAAGGACAAGCTGAAGTACGCCCTACTTACTCCCCAACCTGCACCTGATAAAGTTGGATGTTCTGCGGAGGAAATTGAGAGGACCCTCTTTCATCAGAACTGATAATCCTTTTACGACATATTTCGACAAGAATCCACCTTGGGATTCTTTGGTGGAAGGCAGCTTCTGTGCTATAAGAGAATTCGCGGTTATAGAATTTTTGGGGTCGAAACCTACCGCACCGAAGTAAGGCTCAATAACAGGTATTGATTTTATCACGTCACGGTTCCAGGGTGCAACTGGACCCCGCTTGTTGAAAGGCTGACAGTCATTAAAGAGCTCTCGCAACTCCGGGTATTGCTTTATCCCTTCTTGCTTTGCCCATAATAAAATATTGTTCGCAGTCGTTAACTGGTTTATCACAGGGAACTTCTTCTGCATTTCCGCACTTTCATTCCAGATATTGACAACAGCCTGCGGCACGAGTGTTGATTGCGGCATTTTTTGTTTTACCCCGGCGAAATAGGTCCCCGCCGCCACGTTTAGCGCAGCGTCTTCCGAAAAATATATATCATAGCGAGTGAGATCATGCCTTAGAAGACGCTGCAACTGTGCGGTGATTTGTCTCCCGTGGCTGAAATGATCTGCCTGGGAATGGTGCAGATAGGATTTCAGTAACATCTCTAAAGCAAAGGACGGCATTTGGTAAGGGGCAACTCCCTTTTTCAGAGGAACAAAATCCGCAAAGATCTGTTCCATCCCCTGGAGAGAGGCGTTGAAATAATGGTGGGGATAGCCGTGATACGCAAACACAAAGTTACATTCGTGATAAATTAATCCCCCGTCTCTCAGGGTGTCAAAAATGGATTTTGCTGCCCGAAAAGGATGATACAAATGCTCAAATACAGCTAATGAAAAAATATAATCAACCGACTCTGGAAGAAAAGGTAAATAATGGGCATCAGCTACCACATCAACATAGGGGCTTAAGGTAACATCCATGCGGATAATAATACATGGATCATCCAGAGCCATATTTCCAGACCCAATCTCGATCACGATCTGATGATCGAGCAGCGATTGTAAGATTACCCGATGCACCCATGGATCGTAGGTACGACGAATGCTCAACTCTCCTTCGTGCTGGATCACTGGCCTGCCACCGCCAGGGAACAGGACGGGTACGCCATTTACAATAGGATAAGCAGTTCCACAGGTGCCGCACTCCAACCGATCACCTTTTCGGTCGACGTGAACCCTGCAAACTGGGCACGCAAGAATATCGTAAAGACTATTATATGTATTCATTTCCGTACTTTCCTAAAAGGTTTTGGCTCATCTATGAACAGTGTGCAACTTGACCAAAGTGGCGATGAAGTCAGGCGAGACACGTTTTATGTTGCGAAGGAACTCGGCCAAGGCGATATAGCCACTCAAGAAACGTTTGTTGACGCCCTTGAAAGGTCGCAGAAAAGTGCGTACGTCGGTCCACATCCCTTCACAGGTATTGATGTGAACTTCGCGGATGCCGTCGCCGTCATCATCCCGTGCCCATTCATGTTCAGCATGATGGACGGTGGCATGAGGACGAATAATGTGATCGTAGCCTAACCATTCGTCGGTAGAGCAATGCGTATCTGCCAGGGTGAAATGGTGAACATGCTCCTCCAAAGTTTTCTGGTCGGTGTGATGAACAACCCGCAGACGCACTTGACCGCTTTCACGCCCCACGGTTCCAACCACAGGCGGCCGATCATTCTCATACGTGCCATGTCCACGTTGCTTATTGGCGCGGCAGCGCGGTGGATCGTCTGGATCAAAGTGTTCCTCACCTTTTTTCCCCAGCATTCTGAAACATTTCGTCGGTTTCAGTACGCTGATCGGGGAGCGGCGTGTCCGGTTGGGCTTTCTCCGCATTGGCTTGCGCCGCATGGCGTAAAGCCAGCACGGTACCATAGTTTAAATTTAGTTCGGCAGCCAGCACCTGCGAACTCTCTCCTTTGCAAATGCCACGCATCAGCAAAACAACTTGCTTGGGGGTCAGGTGGGTTTGCTGAAAAATGGTCCCACTGTACAGGTTAGAGTGGATAAGACTCTTCGGACAGGAAAAGGGGTCAGTGTAAGGTGGACTCCTTTGTTAAGGTTGAGTATAGCATCTCCGGAGCGATGGCGTAAGCCACTGCCGGGGTGCGGTAATCGAGAGCCTGATGAGGGCGCTCGAAGTTGTAGAAGTTGAAATAGCGCGTTAGGCCGCTGCGAGCCTCGCGCGGAGACTGGTAGTCGTTCAGGTACACCTCCTCGTACTTGAGGGAGCGCCACAGACGCTCAGTGAAAATGTTGTCCAGCGCTCGTCCTCGTCCATCCATGCTGATCTGGACATTCGCTGAGAGCAGCCGGTCGAGATACTGCGGGCTGGTGAAGTGGCTGCCCTGGTCACTGTTCCAGATGGTTGGCGTGGCGTTTTGCAGCGCTCGCTCCACGGTCGTCAGGACAAAGGGCAGTTCTAAGGTCTGGTCGATCTCCCAGGCCACCACAAAGCGGGAGAACCAGTCCAGAACAGCCACCAGGTACATCCAGCCGCCCTTCAGGCGAATGTAGGTGATGCCGATGCCCCAGATATGATTGGGCTGCTGGGCATGGATGTGGCGCAGCAAATAGGGATAAACCTTGTGTTCCGGGGCGCTTTTGCTGGTGTTTGGACCTGGTGCGATCCCAGAAATGCCCATTTCGCGCATATAGTGCTGTACTGTAGGTCGCGAAACGAGGATTTCTTCCTGGTTGAGCAGCACTGCAATCTTGCGCGAGCCATAGAACGGCCAGCGCGTGTAGATTTCGTCAATGCGATGCTTGATGACCACTTCTTCCGCTGAGGGCGGCACAGCGTGATAGTACAGGCCAGAACGGTTCAGCCCCAGCAGGTCGGCTTGGGTGATCAAGGGAAGTTCTGGAACGTTTGGCTCTAACATGGCGATGCGCTCCGGCCTACTCACTAATCCCATATTTTTTTTGAGCCAGTTGACCTGGGTGGTCAAACGACCGATCTCGCTGTACAGCTCAGTGACTTGCCTTTCGTGTTCAGCCTGCTTGTCTCGCTCGCTTTTGGTATCGTCCTCAAAAAGTTTCGGCAGGTTTTCCAGCGCTTGTTTTTTCCAGCGATACAGCACATTCGGATGCACCCCATTTTCCGAGGCGATTTGGCTGACCGTTTTTTCTTCTTTCAAGATTTCCAGCGCAATTTGGGCTTTCTGACTGGCGGAAAAGTGCTTCCTTTTGGGCATGGTGTTTTCAGTTTACCACCTTATTTTTGCCCGTTTTCCTGTCCAGTTTTCCTTATCCACTATACATAAGATCTCGCCAATCCTGCCACGCACAATTTTTTTATGCTTCTCTCGTGCTTTTCCATGAGTTACTCGGCTGAAATCTCGGAAGAATTATTTTCACCGGCGATCAGGCTGAGATCGTATAAGCCCATGCCCCCGGCCTTTGCCACAAGGTGCTCGCGGGTGAGGGCGCCCAGACGTTTTTTTAACCTGGCCACGTAAAGGCGGACGGTTCTCGTGTGGATTCCAGTGGAGACGGCAATTTGGTCGTCCGTCAGACCGCTCGCCAGGCCTTGCAGAGTGCTCATCTCCTTTGCCGAGAAGGGCAGTTGCTTCTGTGCAGCTGCTTTTTTCGGCGCGGTTGTAACCACCAACGTGTTGCCTTTTTGAATTGCGCAATAGGGTCCGGGAAAACCGAAGGCCGGGGGCTTCCAGAGGCCGTTCTGAATTTGTCGGATCAAGGTCTCCGTTTGAGTGGCTTCCTCGAAGATGCTTATCGTATCATTCTCTCCAATCAGGATTATTCTGGACAAGGAATCCGCCTCCCCCTGCGCTTCAATGTAGTTTGAATGCTGTCAGGCAGGGGTAATTTTAGAATCCCTTTCAGAATCTGGTAACCGGGAAAATCCGCAAAAAACGTTGCGGGTTGCTGCAATTAGGGGAGAAAGTTGCGGGAAAGCGCAAGGCACCTCGAAGTATTGCCGGAAGCGGCAAAATTGGTACCCGAAATGTCTAAATTGACAAATAGGCAAACGGCTTTGTGCGCGGTAAATTAATAGCATCTCAAACCTACGAGGAGCAACGATGACCGACCCCGATGGTGACACCCTCTTCGCTGTGGATGCTTTCAACCAATTACGCTTAGCCGCGAAAGCCATGCGCAATCTCGCGGATGGCCTGGAACGGTACGCCAACGAGCCCGATCCGGGCAAACTGCTTCGGATCAGCCGCGACCTGAAACGTACCGGGTGGAATTCCCTCTATACCGCCGAATTGATCTGTGACGTGGCCGTCGTAACCCTGCAGCTGGCGGATCAAGACACCCATTACCTGCCCGAGGATTTCTTCGAGCAAGCGGACGCGCATTTGATGGCGGTCAATTACCTGCAAAAAAGCATCCAGGCTCTGAAGGAAAGCTCGAAAGGCCTCGAAGCGGACCAGCGCGACCTTGCCCGGGGAACGCTGCGGGAGCTGTCACAGCGGATCAAGGAGGTGCTCTATGAATGCAAATCCTTCTGAAGGTGATGAACCCTCTAACCCGGCCGCCGAAGAAAAGATCCGCGAGTTTTGCTTCGAGCTGGCTCTGGTGCTGCGGCGGATCACGGGACGAAAGATCGACCAGGGAAACGAAGGCCTTCCACAAATGATCCAGGAAGCAATCGAGGCTGCCAATGACGCTGAGCTTACCGACCAACCCGGACGACCTGAAAAATAAGATCCAGAGCTTTTTGGGAGATCTGGCCCGCAACCCTGACGAAGAAGTGGCCGCTATTTACACCCGCGTCTCCCGCATCGATCCCCATCATCACGGATATTCATTAGAGATTCAACCTGATCGTTCCGAGGAATACGCCAAGTCGAAAGGCTGGAGAATCTACGCTGTCTACGAAGACCCAGCCAGGACCGGGCGCAATAGCAAGCGGCCAAGCCTGCAACGTATGCTCCAGGACATTCGGGCAGGGCGCATCACTGTCGTGGTCGTTCATCGCCTGGATCGCCTTTACCGCAATCTCGAATCACTGTTGCGTTTCCTGAAGATGATCAAACGGTATAAAGTCCGGCTCGTTTCAGTAAACCGAACAAATTGACACGGACAACTGGTGGGGGCGACTGGTGCTCTACGTGTTGGGCGCCCTGGCCGAGATGTACATCTGGCAGGCCAGTGCCCGCACCCGTGAAGCCAAGCTGGAACGGGTGATGAAAGGCTTGTCGAATGCCTCTTACCGTTTCGGCTATTGCAATGGGTTATGCTCTACTTGTACAGATCCGAATGGCAAGGATTATTGCCCTTTATTTGGCCGCTCTGACCGGCCAGAGAGCCAGCGCGGGCGGATTTCTGTCCCACATCCCATCGAATCTCACGCCGTCCGCCTGATCGCCAAGTTATACAACCAGGGAGAAAGCGATTTGGATATTGCCAGCAGGCTGAACGGCAACCGCTTCTGCCTGCCGGATGGGACCCGGGTGCAGTTTCGCACCAAGGGGCGCCCGGGGAACATTCCACCCGGCCCCTTCAGCCGGGATAATATCCGTGACATCGTCCGCAGCCCTTTCTACGTCGGTCTGGTAGCGCATTACCCGACCCGGCCGCTGGATATGGAAGACGATCCCGAAAATCCCAGGCATAAACCGGCAGCCCTGCCCCTGGCGAACAAGCGGACCCCTCAGAAGCTCGTTGAGGGCGTACACACGCCACTTTACCCGAAGGGGTTGTGGGAAGCCAACCTGCAGCTTCGTAAAGCGAAATCCAACATGAAAGCTGCTACCCGAACTCCCAGACCCGAGTATTTGCTGACCGGCCTGGGGCGTTGTTGGGTTTGCTATGAACGTGGAAATCTCAAAGCGGGTCTATGTGGTGTACGCGGCGGAAGTGGCATCTCGTACTATCGCTGTTCAACAGTCCGAGATCGGGGGAAAGTGAGCGCATCCAAACCGGTTTTGGAAAGGCCATTCGCTCCCGAGACCAGGGCGATTGAGCCAGATCTCCAATGGGAAGCTTTGCTTGACGCGCACACCAACAATTGGAAAGCCAAGGAGGTGGAAGGGGAAGTTGACCGGATGGTAAGCGGGCTGGTAATCCCACCCGCCTGGTACGACATGATCTGCGCCTATTACTTACATGATAACGGTCTGGCCGAATTCGAGCGGGAAACGTATAACTTGCGCAAGGAATTGGACCGGCTGCAGAGGTTGTTTACCAGCGGATTTATCAACCAAGCTCAATTTGAGGAGCGGGCGGTTGAAATCAGTCGGCGATTGAGGGCACAGGAGCCCACCTCTCAACCCAAGACAGAAGAGATCGTATCCCTGCTGCAGGATTTCGATTCCTTGTGGAAGAGGTTGGAATTGGCCGAGAAAAAAGCGTTGCTCAAGGTGATGTTCGTGGCGCTGTATTTTGATCAGGATGGGTCAGTTCGGAGAATTATGGCGAACAGCCCTTTCGATCAGTTATTGGTTAAATCTTCCTGCTATTTTACTTGAGTTTAGAAATGCGGAACAAAGCGTCGAAGTGACGCTGGAACCTTAACAATCGAAGCAGAAGACCAAAATCGGCTTTACGAGCTTGCCGAAGCGCGGTCAAGCGCCATTTTCGCCTTTTTGACGACCGGGAAACGCTTTCTGGGAGGCGGCTGGACGCCTTTCGAGCGACCATTTCCTTTTCCAGCGGGTCTGGGTGAACGAGCCGGTGAACCCAACTTCACCAAATATCCGAAAGCCACGCGCTGGACTTGCCCGGGGGTTCGTTTCGTGGCTTCGCGTGCGGCCGCCTGGGGATACCAGGCCTGAGCAACCAAGTCCACGCCTTCCCGCATCAGGAGCAGCTGCCAGAAAGCCAGCGCGCACAGCCACATCCAATGATCGGTTGAGACAGTTTGGGTGGACTGATTGGCGTTCAGCCCGAGATGCTGCTTGGCAAATCGAAAAAAGTGTTCGATCGCAAAGCGCCAGAGATACATACAGCACAAATCCTTGAGCGCCACCGTTTCCGGACCGGTCCAGAATAACCACATCGGGCGTTGATAGCGCGGCGTACCATCAGCACGCAGAAACTGAACACGTAGCACCAGCCCAACCAGCTCTGGCAGTTTCTTCAAGTGTAAGCCATGCCAGGCCGTCAGCACCACCGTTTGCTGTCCGAGCAAGAAAGTTTCATTGCGATCCGCCGATCGGGAGGGTGTCGAAAGCTTGAAGCGAGCGCCGTGTTTGGCCGGTGCGCCGCGCTGACCTTTCTTGCGCGGCTTGGGACGCTCATAAAAAACACTGTTGCCACGCACCCGGACTAAGGCGACCACCGTTTTGACCAGCAGAAAGACCGCCAGGAAAAGGTGACTGCCATACAAGCTGTCGGCCACCACCACTTTGGAATGTTTATTGCGCGCATCCAGCTCTTGCACCTGAATAGCGGCGACCTGGTTATCGGTCAGGGCGGTTTCAACGCGCTGGACATCCACCGGAGCGACCCACGAACTGCCCCAACGGATCAGGCGCACTAACCACGAATACTTATGTCCATAGCGCACGGGTTCATCTTTCTGCGCTTTCAGCGAGCCACGATCTTCCAGCGTTTCCGCTTCCGGTCGTTCGTTGGGTGTGCTGTCCACTGCATACACTTCATAGCCAGCGATCGTTTCGCTGTCAGTGGGTTGGTGGCTGTGCAAGCTGTTCATCAGTTGGTCAAAGTCGAACTCGCATTCCAGCAATGTGTCGAAGATTGAGCTGAATTTCCGGCGGAAGGGCTGCTCTTCACTCAATGCCACAGGCGATTCAACATGACCAGCTACCGTGAGCGCATCCAGTAGGTCTAGAAATGCATCTCCGCGTTTGATGATACTTTGGTATACTGCTTCTCGGAATTGTTGGATTGGCATCATCTTGGTCGATTATGCTTTTACCAGCAATTCCACTTTTTGTTAAGGTGCGGTGCTTACTCTTCGAACTCTAAACTCAAGATTTTAATAAGGGCTTGAAAATTCCACAAAGTGCCTGAGAATTTCAGAATTAGAACACCAGTGTATGGTTATAAGTCTCGGCCCATACGATTTAGTCCATGATGTAGTCACCTTCTGCTAATCAGCAATGATTGTTTCGAGGCATTGAACTACACAACCCGAAATGATACTAATCCAGGTATTTCTTTAACAAGATCAGCATTGCGTCGGCAATTGCCTTACGCGTACCTTGGTCAGGAATCTTCGCCACTGCCAAAGCGATATCGACTGCTTCGGGTGGCAGGTTCTCTGTATCCATTCCGCGCACGTCGAATATTTTAAGCGCCGGCCACCCCGCCATCATCAGGAATTCGTTCGGGTTGATCCCAAAATGATCGGCTAACAGAATACAAATGTGCATGCTGGGTCGCTGGCCCTCCAACACACGACGCACGCCCTGATGATCCAGTCCCGCACGCAAACTGGCTTCGCGATAGCTTTCGTTATGCTTTTCCAATAACTCTCGCAATCTCGCGATGATCGGTTCCGGGTCGTAAGGTTTTTGCAGCGTTTCTCTACGGGCCTTCGCAATTGGTTTATCCATTTTCGTCCACCTGTTGTAAAATAAGGGAACACTTGTTTCAAAGTCGTACGCCAAAACCATTATAGCACTAGGAGGTTCGTGTGGGCAAAGAAAGGCTGCGAGCGGTAGGATACCGCAGGGTGTCCATGCGCGAACAGGTAGACGGGCACAGCCTGGACGCGCAAGAAAAGAACATACGGGATTACGTTGCTGCCCAGGGATGGAATCTGCTGGAGATCTATACCGACGCCGGGATTTCAGCCAAGAAAGACAGCCACCGCCCCGATCTCGAGCGAATGCTGCAAGATGCCGAAGCAGGCAAATTCGACGTCATCGTCGTTGACAAAATCGACCGCTTCTACCGGCATCTGGCGGGGCTGCTGACCGCGCTGGACGAGCTGCACCAGATGAACGTGTTGTTTGCCTCAGTACAGGAGCGGTTGGATTTCACCTCCCCTTGGGGAAAACTCATGCTGACCGTACTGGGGATCCTGGCCGAGATATATTTGGACAATTTGCGGCAGGAAACCATTAAAGGCAAAAAACAGCGTGCTCGTATGGGATTATGGAACGGCCTGCCGCCCTACGGCTACTGCAGAGGGCTATGTGCAGAGTGCGAGGATCCGAACGGCAAAGGGTACTGTCCGAATTATGGCCAACCCAATAAGGGAGATGGGAAACACCTGATTGCTCATCCAATTGATGGTGAAGTGGTCAAGCTGGCCTTTTCCTGGTACCTGGAAGGCAATGCATCCTATGCGATCATTGCGGAAAGGCTAAACCAATACGAAATGGAGCTCCCCAGCGGTGAAAAGGTTAATGCACACCAACGTGGCCATCCGGGGGTCTCTCAACCTGGTCCCTTCAAAAAGGACACCATCCGTGATATGTTGAACCGCATTTTCTACTCTGGGGTTTTGCCTTACCGACCATCGAACGGGCTGGGTGCCCGGCGCACACGGCGCAGCGAACTGGCACAAGCGGAGTTGTATGAGGGTCAGCATCCCCTGCTGGTCAGTATGGAGGATTTCAAGAAGGCACAGGAACTTCGGAGAACCCAAACCGTAACCCGGCACACAAAGTGGAACAAGCTTGCCCACATCTACCCGCTCACGGGTATTCTCTACTGTGGGTATTGCGGCAGCCCTATGCGCGGGGTCTCGAGCCAGAATCGTCTGTACTACCGGGATGGCGCGAGTATCGAGCACATGAAGGATTGCCCGCAGCATACCGTGCGCGCTGTACCACTGGAAAACCAGATGGTCGATCTGCTAAAAGTTGTGTTCGACCGGTGGGAAGGGGAGAATTCTGGAGTCGGCATCCAGGAGGCACAGCACGAGATCGAAGAACGATTTGAGCGCGCTCGAGAACTCTACCTGGCGGGCGATCTGCCACGGGATTTATTCCAATTAGAGAAGGAGCGCTACGAGAAGGCAAAAAACAGCTTGCATCTCGAAGATGCTAATGTTATAATGACATTAGCCGAAACAGTACGCTCGAGTTCTCGATAACTGGGACAGTACATTACCAAAGGATAGGAAAAAGCTGCTACGGACGGCCATCCGAGCAGCTTTTGTCCGAGGCGACACCTTCGTTGCTTTGCAGCCAACCGAGGTGTTTTGGCCTCTTACCGAACCAATTCGTTGTCAGAGCGGGGAGGGTGGGATTCGAACCCACGGCTGAGTTTAAACCCCAGCACTCACTTAGCAGGCGAGCCCAATCGGCCTCTCTGGCACCTCCCCAGGTATGGATGATTTTAGATTTCTGATCGTAGAAGGATGATACACTCCATCTAAAATCGACAATCCTGGATCAATAATGTAAAGAGCGGAGGGAGAGGGATTCGAACCCACGGTGGGTTGCCCCACACCTGTTTTCAAGACAGGCGCCTTAAGCCACTCGGCCATCCCTCCATGTGGACAGGGTTTCCCCTCCCAGGCGCAATCATTCTACCACATTCACCCCCCCTGGACAAGATTGGAGGTAGCCCGACGATCAGCGCCGGACTGCCCGAAGGGAAAGCGCCGGGCAGGATCGCGAAATGGTGAGGCCACCCCGTTCTGGCGGGGTGGCCTCACCATCTTAATTGGACCTTCATCCATTCGGGATGCGATTTGTCAACCGCTTACTTGACCGCCACTTCCACCACCGCGCTGAGCCACTGGTCGGCGGGCAGGTTCGAGTCGGCCAGGCCGAGGGTGTTGTCGCTCGCCAGGGTGAGCAGGGTGCTGCTGGTCACCTGCTCTTTCGTCAGCGTCAGGGTTTTGCCGGAGCCGCTGAGGGTCACGCTCTGGAAGGAGGTGATGCCGGCCTTCTGCAGCACGTCCAGGAGCGTGGGGCCGGAGAGAGTTCTGGCCGCCGGAGCTGACCTGGGCCTGGGTCAGGGCCTTCAGGTCGGAGAGGGCGAGCTGCGTGGTGGTGCCATCCGGCTTGACCAGTTGGAGGCTGCCGGCCGGAGGGGGATAGCCGGGACGCGTGGGCAGGGGGATGCCCTGCGGGCCGGGATAGCCTTCTTCGGTCGGGTGGGCGGCGATGATCTGGGTGCTGCTCCCTGCCGGGTAAGCCGGTTGAGTGGCCCCCGCAGCGGGATAGCCCGGCTGGGTGCTGCCGGGAGCGGCCGACGGGGCGGGGTAGCCCGCCTGAGTGGAAGCCCCACCGGCGGGGGTGGGCGTGGCAGTCGGCTGGGAGGCGCACGCCGCCAGGAGCAGCACGGCAGCTAGCGCAAGGGTCGTTTTAAGTTTAGACATTTTTCCTCCATAAATGAGTGCCCGCTCGAGCGGCGTTTCAACGCAAGACGCCCTCCCTGGGGCCTTCAGGCATAAGTTTACCCCATTAATCGGGAGTGTACAGGCTGACTGCGTCGCCGCGATCGTTGGCCAGGCACTTCGCCGGCTTACCGAGCAGCCAGAAGAACACCGCCAGGTCTCCCACGGCGCCGGACGCGTTCAGCACCATCAGCAGCAACAGGGGGGGCAGCGCGCCCAGCGGCAGCACCCGCACCAGGGCCAATCCCAGCAGGGTGAGCACCACCAGCGGCGACAGGCTGATCCACAGGTAGGGGCCGCGCGGCAGGTACCAATCCGGGGCGCAGGCGTAGGCGTACGCGCCGCGAAAGCCGAACTTGGGGCGCGCGCCGGTGGTCAGCCAGAAGAAGAGGCCGTGCACGCCTTCGTGCAGCAAGACCATAACCGCCGTGGAGGCCAGCAGCACCGCCAGCCACACCACGAACTGCAAGGCGTTATTGACGCTGAGGGAGAACAGCGCGCCGGCCATGTCCGGGCGCAGGGCGATCGCCGCGCGCAGGAGCAGCCAGCCGAATACGATGAACAGCCCCAGGCCAACGAGGTTGAGCAGGAGCACCGCTTTCTGGTTCTTCGAGAGGTCCAGCGTGCCGCTCAGGCGATAATCTTCGGGGAGGGTCGTGGTCGGTTTCATGGTTGGAGGCAGTGAATGGAGAGGTGAGAGTGGAGAATAGACGGTTCCCGGCGGTGAGGTTATGGTGTGGAGGTTGGAGAGAGCGAGGAAGTGGCGGCGGGATAGGGGTATCCCGGCGGCGGGAGGGTGGCCGCTGAGCCGGGAGTAGGATAGGCCGGCAGGAGCAGGCCGGGCGAGAGGGCGGTCGGCAGCGGCGCTGCGGCCGTAGGGGTGAGGCCCGGCGTGGCGGTAGGCAGCAGGCGTTGGCCGAGCAGGCCCAGGCTGAACCACAACAGCCCGACCACCACCACGACGGTCATCAGCGCGAGGCAGCCCGCCGCCACCCACGGCCAGCGCCGGCGCCTCGGAACGGGCCGCGGCGCGCTCTCCTGAGGCACGTCCAGCAGGAGCAGGGTGATGTTGTCGTGCCCGCCGCGCGAATTGGCCAGGTCGACCAGCGCCTGGGCGGCCCCCGCGTAGGGTTGGGAGCGCAGCGCCGCCAGGATCTCCTCGTCGTGCACCAGGTCGGTCAGCCCATCGGTGCAGATCAGCAGCAAGTCGCCCTCCAGCAAGGGAAAGCCCTGGTTGCCGGCGGCTTGCTGGTCGCTCTCCCCGGCGTGCAAGCGCAGGCGGAAGTCGACCTCCGGCGGAGTGGGCGAGCCCAGGTAGCGGCGGATGACGTGCGCGTTGGGGTGGCCGGGCACCTGCTCGGGCCGCAGGGCGCCCTTATCCAGGGCCTCCTGGATCCAGGTGTGGTCGGTAGTGAGCTGCACGATTTGCTCTCCGCGCACCAGGTAGATGCGCGAATCCCCCACCGAGGCAGAATACAGGCGCCTGCCGATGATCCAGGCGCAGGCGCAGGTGGAGCCCATGCCCTGGCGGTTGGCGTCCCCGTAAGCACGCTCCTGGATGCGCAGGCTGGCCTGGCGGATGGCCTCTTGCAGGGTTTCGATGGGCCGCGAGCCGTCGCTGGCCGCGACGATCTGGGTGATGGCCTCGACGGCCAGCTCGGCGGCCACCTCTCCGGCGCGATGCCCGCCAATGCCGTCGG
Organism: uncultured Chloroflexia bacterium; assembly: GCA_963702935.1. Lineage (GTDB taxonomy): Bacteria > Chloroflexota > Anaerolineae > Anaerolineales > Anaerolineaceae > DAOTWA01. Next base: position 1,801,407 of record OY969772.1, on the reverse strand, counting down.
CCAGCACGGCCAGCAGGGCCGGCGTGGAGTCGCTGGCGCTCAGCCGGTAGGCCGAAACGGCGTAGCGGTCCTCGTTGTTCTTGCCGGCCATGCCGGGGTGGGTGCGGGCGATAACCTGCACGTGGGCTTGCTCAGAGCGGATCATGCACTCTCTTTATAATGAGTGATCTGGGGCTTGCGCGCCGGCCCCGGGCGCACCAGCGTAAAGCGGAACACCGCGCGGCCCATGTGGATCAGGTCGCCGTGCTCCAGCCGCACTCCCTGGCCGGAGACCGGCGTGTAGTTGACCCAGGTGCCGGCCACCGAGCCCAGATCGGACAGGAGGAAGGCGCCGTCTTCGAGGCGCTGCAGGCGGGCGTGCAGCCCATCCACGGAAGGATCGTTGAGCGTGTAGGTGGCCTGCGCCGGGTCGCGCCCGAAGGTGATCTCGCGGGCGCTCAACGCGATGGGTGTGGCCGTGAGCGGCTGGTTGTCCGCGGAAAGGCGCACGAGCTGAGCCACGGGGGGAAGCGGCCGCCGCAGACCTTTCTGCTCCACACCCTGGATGGGCACGGGCTGGCTGACGGGGTCCTTCAGGCTGCGGCGCGATTGCTTCTTCTGGCGGCTGCGCCCTCCCCGCCAGATCAAAAGGCCGAGCAGCGCGCCGGCGGCCACGGCGGCGGCCGCTCCAAAGTAGGCGCCGTAGCGCGAAAGGTTGCGCATCAGGCCGCTGGGAGGCAGCTCGACCTTCACCTGCACGGGAATCTCCTGGCTGTCCTGGGTCAGCCCCAGGCTGTCTTGCGCTTCGACCTTCAGCGTGACGGTGGTATCCTGGGTGTATCCGGATACGTCCCAGTTGAAGCGGTCGAAGGGCGGGGCGGTGTTCTCCGCCACCAGTTGGTCATCCACGTACAGGCGCGTGGCCTTGAGCGGGCGGGTGTGCCCGTCGGGGAACTCCACCAGCACGCTGAGGGCGTAAGTGCTCGGGCTGAGCTCCGCCAGCGGATCGGAGCTGTTCTCCGGGCTGGTGCGCAAGATGTCGCCGGGCGGGGTGAGGAACATGGGGTTGGGCGGCTGGATGTCCAGGGAGAACTTTTGCGGCTCGGAGGCGGCTTGCAGGTCGCCCTGCTTCACCTGGGCTGTCAGGCTGTCCTCGCCCGATTTGCGGATGGCGGAAGTGTAGCTGAGCTGGTAAGCGCTGCGCAGCGGGTCCTGGTAGGAGGAGATGTCCGGGATGGTCTCGGAGCCGGTGAAGGCGAAGAACTGCCCGCCGCTCTGCGCGGCCAGTTGTACCAGCGCGTTGTCCTCGTCGCCGGCGGGCGTGTTGGAGCCGGAGGCCATCCACACGAAGACCGGCAGGTGCGCCTGCGCGGCGCGCTGGGTGATGTCTGCCAGGGAGGCCAGCGCGCTCGGATCGGGGGAGGGGGTGATGTACAGGATGGCGCTGGTTACGGCGGGCTGGGCCGGAGACGAAGTGGCCAGCGCCATGGCCAGGGAGAGGCTGTCCAGGGCGGGCTGGGCGGTGCGCAGGTCGGGCTGGTAGGCGTTGAAGATCGCCAGCCAATCGGCCGGATTGGTAAAGTGCGTGCTCCCGCCCGGGGTGTTGGTGAACAGATCGTACTCGTCGTTGGGACTGCTGCTTTGCTCGGCTTGCGCCCAGGCGCGCAGGGCGCGCGCCAGCAGCTCGTAGCGCGAGATGCCCTCCCCGTTGCGGATGGCCAGGGCCGGGCCGGCGTTAATCGCCACGATCCAGCGCAGGCCGGGATGCACCTCCTGCAGGGTGTCCAGCTTGACCGGACTGCCGTTCTCCAGCAGGCTGACCTCGCCGGCGCTCAACCCGTGGACGAAATTATTGCCCGCGTCGCGCACGTCCAGGAAGGCGGCCACGGTGGGGAAGGCGGAGAGGTCCGGCGCGGTCAGGGTGGCGCGCGCGCCGGTCTGGGCAAAAACGACGATAGGAATGAAAGCCGCGAGGCCGGCAAGGATCAGGAGGAATCCACGCACCCGTTTATACAGAGACGCCACCAGCCCATGCCTTTCTAATAATCCATCATTCCCACTCGATCGTCCCCGGCGGTTTACTGGTTATATCATACACTACCCGGTTGATTCCGTCCACTTCGTTGACAATGCGATTGGCGATGCGCGCCAGCAGATCGTAGGGCAGGCGGGCCCAATCGGCGGTCATGAAGTCCTCGCTGGTGACGGCGCGCAGCACGGCCGTCTCCTGATAGGTGCGCTGGTCGCCCATCACCCCCACCGAGCGCACCGGCAGCAGCACCACGAAGGCCTGGGCCGTGCCCTGGCCCTCCCCGTCCATGCGCAGCAGGCCGGCCCCGGCCAGCTCGGCTGTGAAGATGGCGTCCGCCGCGCGCAGGCTCTCCAGGCGCGGGCGGGTGACCTCGCCCAGGCAACGCACCGCCAGCCCCGGCCCGGGGAAGGGCTGCCGCCACACCTGCTCTTCGGGCAGGCCCAGCGCCAGGCCCACCGCGCGCACCTCGTCCTTGAACAGGTAACGCAGCGGCTCGACCAGCTCGAACTGCATGTCCTGCGGCAGGCCGGCCACGTTGTGGTGAGACTTGATGCGCTCGCCGCGCGAGCGCTCCGGGGCGCGCGATTCGACCACGTCCGGGTAGATGGTGCCCTGCACCAGGAAGGGCGGCTGGCCCAACAGGCGCGCCTGGGCCTCGAAGGTGCGGATGAAGGTCTCGCCGATGATGCGGCGCTTGGCTTCCGGCTCGCTAACGCCTTGAAGCCGGCCCAGGAAATCCTCCGAAGCGTCCACGGTGATCAGGTGCAGGCCCAGGGAGCGCACGAAGGCCGCCTCGACCGCCTGGCGCTCGTCCTGGCGCAGCAGGCCGGTCTCCACGAACACGGCGGTGAGCTGCGCGCCGATGGCCTTGTACACCAGGGCGGTGGCCACGCCGGAATCCACCCCGCCGGAGACGGCCGAGAGCACGCGCTGCTCGCCCACCTGGCGGCGGATGCGCTCGACGGCCTGGGTGATGATGGACGCGGGCGTCCACTCGGGCTGTGCGCCGCACACCTCCACCACGAAACGGCGCAGCATCTGCGTGCCGCCGGGGGTGTGGCGCACTTCGGGGTGGAACTGCACGCCGAAGCGCCGCGAGCGCTCCTCGCCCATGGCGGCGATGGGGCTGTTCTGGCTGCGCGCCAGCACCTCGAAGCCGGGCGGGGGCGCCTCGATGCGATCGCCGTGCGACATCCACACCGGCTGGCTGCCGTCGGGCAGCAGCGGGTTGAGGCGCAGCGTCTCCACCACGGCCGGGCCGTATTCGCGCTCGCCGGAAGGGGCCACGCGCCCGCCCAGGGCGTGGGTGAGGAGCTGCATCCCGTAGCAGATGCCCAGCACGGGCAGCCCGGAAGCCAGCACGTACTCCGGCAGGCTGGGCGCGCCCGGCGCGTACACCGAGCTGGGCCCGCCGGAGAGGATGAAGCCCTTGGGCTGTAGCGCCAGCACCTCAGCGGCGGGCGCGTCCCAGGGGAACAGCTCGGAATACACCTGCACCTCGCGCACGCGCCGCGCGATGAGCTGGGTGTACTGCGAGCCAAAGTCGAGGACGACGATCGTGTCGGTCATAGTCGTAAATAGAAAATAGAGAGTAGAGAGTAGAGGGTAGAGAGTAGTGCCTACTCTCGATTCTCTACTCTCTTTACTCACAAAATTCAAAGTTTCCGTTTTCCATGGCGGAGATGCACACCAGCGATTCGATGGGCACGCCCAGGTAGCCCAGCGCAGCGCGCCCGCCCTCGAAGGACTTTTCGATCAGGGTGCCCACGCCCACCACGCTGGCGCCGGCCGCCTGCGCCAGGCGCGCCAGGCCGTTGATGGTGGCGCCCGAGGCCAGGAAGTCGTCGATGATCAGCACGCGCTCGCCCCCCGCCAGGTACTCGGGCGAGATGATCAGCTCCACCATGCGGCCCTTGGTGTGCGAGGGCGCCAGGGTCAGGTACACCTGGTCGGGCATGGTGATGGGCTTGGTCTTGCGCGCGTAGACCACCGGCAGGTTCAGGTGCAGCCCGGTCATCAGCGCCGGGGCGATGCCGGAGATTTCGGCGGTGAGCACCTTGGTGGCGCCCACCCCGGCGAACAGGCGCGCGAACTCGCGCCCGCTCTGGTCCATGAGCCGGGGGTCCACCTGGTGGTTGATGAAGGAATCCACCTTGAGAATGCCGCCGCCCAGGTTCTTGCCGTCTTGCAGAATGCGATTCTTCAATGAGTTCATGAGAGTCTCCTTCGGATTTCCGCCATTTTACAGCAGAGCGGCCAAAGGGGAAAGGGGAATGGGGAAAGTGGTCAGTGGGCAGTGGGCAGTGGACAGGGGGCAGGCAACGAGGGATCAGGCAACCAGGGGACCAGGGATCAGGAACCAGGGATCAGGCACTCAGGGGATCAGGCACTCAGGGGATCAGGCACTCAGGGGATCAGGCAACCAGGGATCAGGCAACCAGGCGACCAGGCGACGAGGGATCAGGCACTCAGGGATCAGGCAACCAGGCAAGCAGGGATCAGGCAATCAGGAGACCAGGCAACCAGGAGACCAGGCAACCAGGGATCAGGCAACGAGGGACCAGGCAACCAGGAGACCAGGCGACCAGGGATCAGGCAACCAGGAGACCAGGCAACCAGGGATCAGGCAACCAGGAGACCAGGCAACCAGGAATGGGGTGATCATGAATCCCAGGGCCAGACCCTGATAACCTGATCCCTGATCGCCTAATTGCAAGGCAAGCAGCCTGGAAAACGAACCTTCCATAGATCCCCCCTTCGCCCCCCTTGATAAGGGGGGGTGGGGGATCTGAGTGCAAGACTTAAGAACTGACCACTAATCCTTGTCCTTCGCTCCCCCCGCGCGCAGCGCCGCGACATATTGCCGATCTTTCTCGTAGTCCGCGTGGCCGATGGAGCGCTCGTATTCCAGAGTAACTTCCATAAGGGAAAGGGCCTCGTCCAGCTTCCCCTGCTTGCGATACTCGTCGCCCAGGTTCCAACTCCCAATAGCTTCCCCGCGCCGGTCGCCAACCTCGCGGGCGATCTCCAGATGCTGCCGATAAAACTCGATAGCCACCCCCGGCCGGCCCAGGGCGGCATAGGCGTTGCCCAGGTTGCCCAGGGCAGCCCCCTCGCCGCGCCGGTCGCTAATTTCACGGGCGACCTCCAAATCCTGCTCGTGATACTCGATGGCCTTTTCCGGCCGGCCCAGGTCGGCGTAGGCCAGGCCCAGGTTGCCCAGGGCAGCCCCCTCGCCGCGCCGGTCACCGATCTCACGGGTAATCTCCAACTGCCGCTGGTAAAACTCGATGGCCACCCCCGGCTGGCCCAGATCCTTGTAAGCGACCCCCAGGTTGCCCAGGGCGTTCCCCTCGCCGCGCCGGTCTCCGATCTCGCGCGCGATCTCCAGATGCTGTTGGTAGTACTCGATGGCCTTCCCCGGCTGCCCCAGGGCGGCGTAGGCCAGGCCCAGGTTGCCCAGGGCGGCGCCTTGCAGGGAGCGATCCCCCAGGGTCCGAGCAGCCGCCAGCCCGGCTTCCAGCCAGGTAATCTGCTCGCGGGAATGCAGGCGCAAATCCAGGCAATAAATCCCGGCATCCGGGTAGCGGCTGCACAGGCGCGCGGCGGCCTCGTCTCGGCCCGCCTGACTTGCCGCCCAGGCCTGCCCGGCGCGCAGGTTCTCCAGCTCCAGGTCGAAGAGGGCCAGCCCTTCGAGCACGCGCTCCCCGCCTTGCAGGTAAAGCTCGTCCGCCGCGCTCAGCACGTTCAGATAGTGCTCCGCGTGACGCAAACGGGCCCCGTCCTCCTCCTCGGGCGGCAGCACTTCCACGGCAAAAGCGCGCGCCAGATCGTGCAGGCGGTAGCGCCCGGATTTCGCGTCATATTCCAACAGGCTGTAGTCCAGCAGGCCGCCCAGCGTTTCCCCGGCGGCCTCGGCTTCCAGTTTCCACACGGCCGCTGCGGCCGGGGCGGCGAAGCTCCCCGGAAAGACGGCCAACTCTCGAAAACCCTTCTGCAAAGCCTCAGGCAGCAGCGCGTAGCTGGATTCTCAGAACGGCGCGCACGCTCAGGTCGCCGCGCGCCGGGTCGGCCAGCTCCAGGCGGCGGGCGGCGTCTTCCAATCGGCGGCACAGGGCTTCCGCCGTCAGGTCGGGGCGTTGGCGCAGCAGGCTGGCGGCGGCGCGCAGCGCCAGGGGCAGATAGCCGCACAGGCGCGCCAGCGCCTTCCCAAATTTGCCCACCTTCTTCCCGGCAATGGCTTTCAACAGCCGCACGGCGTCGCCCTCGGGCAGGGTGTCCAGGTCCAGCTCCGTCAGACCGGGCAGACTGAAGCGCCGGCGCGAGGTGACCAGCAGCAGGCAGGTCGTGGGCGGCAGCAGCGGCGCCACCTGGGCCGCATCCAGGGCGTTGTCCAGCAGCAGCAAGGCGCGCTGGCCGTCCAGCGTGGAATGATACAGCCCGGCCAGCTCGTTAAGCTCCTCGGGCAGCTTGAGCGCGGGGTGGTAGGCGTGCAGCACGTGGCCCATGGCCTGGGCCGGGGAGAGGGCCGTAGATCTTATCCGCGCCGCGCAGGTCGAGGTAGAGCTGCGCGTCCGGGTAGCGCGCTTTGACCTCCCGCGCCACGACCAGCGCCAGGGCGGTCTTGCCCACCCCGCCCATGCCGCGCAGCCCGGTGATGGCCGCGCCGCCCCCCTCGACGGCCGCGCACAGGGTTTTGATCTCGGCCGCGCGCCCGGTGAAGTCCGCCGGCGGGTCGGGGAGCTGGTGCAGGGCTTGCAGGGGCGGGGACTGGATAAGGGGCTGTTGAAAAGTGACCTGCCCGGCATGGACTTGCACGCCGCCGGTCTGCACGTCCCCCTGGCCTACAGAGATGGTGTCCCTTTCGCCGTGCACTCTTGGGAGTAGGTTGCTGTCGGCAGGGTTCTCGAAAGCCTGGCGGAAATCGGCAAGGAGGCTTACCACTCCGGGTACCACGAGAATGGTCAAAGTAATATACAAACGCCAATCCTGGTTTAGACTGGGCCACAGCCAGAGCGTCCCGGCGAAGAACGCAATAGCCAGGAGAACGCCAGCGATCAGATAGCGGAAGTTGTAACGGCGCATGGAGCCCCCTCCTGAGCGAATCCCTGCGGAAGAACGGCGATAACAAGATTATACATTGGAAGGGGACGTAGGATGCACCAGTCTTGCAAAGACCCACTTGCCTTTACGACAACCCTTTCCTAAAGGGATGCTATGCGATCGCAAGGCTTCCCTTCCACGCGGACACAGAGCGTGGGAGCCAGGAGATGGCTGCCCCAGTAGGGCGGCTTTCCAAAGCCGCCGGTCACAGAGGCGGGTTGGGAAACCCGCCCTACGCCTGTGCCTTTCAGGTCGCTGACAGCCCGTTGACTGCTCTCTACTCTCGATTCTCTTTTCTCCCCTTTCCGCCCGCCTGTGATATAATTTCTGTATTCATTCATTGAATATCCTTCGAAAAAAGCATGTCTCCACGGCGCCAATCTCCCCTCACACTGGAATACGTTCTACTGGGCTTTGTAGACCAGAGCCCCATCCACGGCTACGATCTGTATAAGAAGATCACCTCGCACGAAGGCGTTTCCCTGGTGTGGCAGATCAAGCAGAGCCAGTTGTACGCCCTGCTGGAAAAGCTGGAGACGGAGGGCCTGCTGACCTCCAGCCTGGTGGCCGGCGACGCCTACCCGCTGCGCAAGGAATATCGCACCACCAACCTGGGCCGCCAGAGCTTCTACGCCTGGATGACCAGCCCGGTGGAGCACATGCGCGACGTGCGTATGGAGTTCATGGCGCGCCTGTACTTCGCCCTCAAGGTTGGCTCCAACCTGGCCCTGGAACTGGTCGAGGGGCAGCTTCACGCCTGCGCGGGCTGGCTGCGCGGGATGCAAGCCGCTTATACGGCCCTGGCTGAAGAGCAGCAGTACGAGCGCATGGTGTACCGCTTCCGCATCGCCCAAACCGAGACCCTGCTGGCCTGGCTCGAATCTTGCCGGAAGGAGCTCTCGTGATCTGGGCAACGTCTTCCCCGCTGTGGGGGCGCTGGCTGAACCAGGGCGGCCGGCGCTGCTCCTGCTGAGCGGCATGAAACCAAAATTCGGATCAAATTACCCTTGATTTTACGGCGCCACAGTGGTATAACTGCGCCAATTAAAAACTAAATAGCAAGTGACACTCTTATCCAGAGAGGTGGAGGGACAGGCCCTGTGAAACCTCGACAACCAGCGCCCGCAAGGGAGCATGGTGCCAATTCCTGCAGATAGAATTTCTGGAAGATGAGAGGAGATCAGCGTATATTGGCTTACCTCTTCTTTTTTTCCGGAAGAGGTTTTTTATTTTATACGCACAGAAAGGAGAGAGATTGTGCCGATCAAGATACCTGACCAGCTCCCTGCTGCGGAAACGCTGCGAAGTGAGAACATCTTCGTGATGGGCGAGGATCGCGCCTTGCACCAGGACATCCGCCCGCTGAAGATCGCCATCCTCAATCTGATGCCGACCAAGATCGCCACCGAGACCCAGCTCTTGCGCCTGCTGGGCAACAGCCCCTTGCAGGTGGAGACCACCCTCTTGCGCACGCGCAACCACCAGAGCAAGAACACCCCCGAAGAACACCTGCTGACCTTCTACCAGACCCTCGACCAGGTGCGCGACCAGAATTTCGACGGCCTGGTGATCACCGGCGCGCCGGTGGAGCACCTGGCCTTCGAGGAGGTGGATTACTGGGAAGAATTGACCGAGATCATCGACTGGGGGCACCGGCACGCCTACTCCACCTTCTACATCTGCTGGGGAGCGCAGGCCGGCCTGTACCACCAGTTCGGCATTCCCAAGTATCCCTTGCCCGCCAAGCAGTTCGGGGTCTTCCCGCACCGCGTGATGCGCAAGGACGCCCCCATCCTGCGCGGCTTCGACGACCTGTTCTACGCCCCGCACTCCCGCCACACCGAGATCCGCCGGGCCGACATCGAAAAGGTGCCCGAGCTGGAGATCCTGGCGGAATCGGACGAGGCCGGCATCTACATCGTGGCGACGCGCGACGAGCGCCAGGTATTCGTCACCGGGCATTCAGAGTACGACCCGTTGACGCTGAAAGGCGAATACGAGCGGGACGTTTCCCAGGGGCTGCCCATCGCGGTGCCGCGCAATTATTTCCCGCACGACGACCCCACCCAGCCGCCCCTGGTGCTGTGGCGTGGCCACGCCAACCTCTTGTACGTCAACTGGCTGAACTATTACGTCTACCAGGAAACGCCTTACGACCTGAACAAGCTTTAGGCCCCATCCCCTTTATCCGTTTTCTCTCATACAGAAAGGGACCCCAACCCCATGAGTACCCCACAAAACGAGCATACCTTCGGCTTCACCACCCGCCAGCTTCACGCCGGCCAGCGGCCCGACCCGACCACCGGCTCGCGCGCCGTGCCCATCTACCAGACCACCTCTTACGTGTTCAAGAATTCCGCCCACGCCGCCCGCCTGTTTGCCCTGGAAGAGAGCGGCAATATCTACACGCGCATCATGAACCCTACCAGCGACGTGTTCGAGGAGCGCCTGGCCGACCTGGAAGGCGGCGTGGGCGCGTTGGCGGTCAGCTCGGGCCACGCGGCGCAGGCGTTGAGCATCTTTACCCTGTGCAGCGCCGGCGACCACATCGTATCCGCCTCCACCCTCTACGGCGGGACGTACAACCAGTTCGGCTACACCTTTCCGCGCCTGGGCATCGACGTCACCTTCGTAGACCCCAGCGACCCGGAGAACTTCCGCAAGGCCATCCGGCCCAACACCAAGATCCTGTACGGGGAAACGCTGGGCAACCCGCAGATCAACGTGTTCCCCTTCGAGGGAGTGGCGCGCATCGGGCGCGAATACGGCATCCCCCTGGTGATCGACAACACCTTCCCCACCCCTTATCTATGCCGGCCCTTCGAATGGGGCGCCAACATCGTCACCCATTCGACCACCAAATTCATCGGCGGCCACGGCACCTCCATCGGCGGCGCCATCGTGGACGGGGGCAACTTCGCGTGGAAGGACAACCCGCGCTTCCCCAACTTCAATGAGCCGGACGAAAGCTACCACGGCCTGGTCTACGCCAGCCTGGGCGCGCCGGCCTTCATCGTCAAAGCGCGCGTGCAGATGCTGCGCGACATCGGCGCGTGCCAGTCGCCGCTCAACTCCTGGCTGTTCATCCAGGGGCTGGAGACGCTCAGCCTGCGCATGGAGCGCCACGTGCAGAACGCCCAGGCGGTGGCCGAATTCCTGGAGGCGCACCCCAAGGTGCGCTGGGTGACTTACCCCGGCCTCAAGAGCCATCCCGATTACGAGATCGCCAAGAAATACCTGCCCAAGGGCCCCGGCGCCATTTTAGGCTTCGGCATCCAGGGCGGGGTGGAAGCCGGGCGCAGGTTCATCGACAACCTGCAACTCTTCAGCCACCTGGCCAACGTGGGGGACGCCAAGAGCCTGGCCATCCACCCGGCCAGCACCACGCACAGCCAGCTTTCAGCGGAGCAGCAGGCCAGCGCCGGCGTCACGCCCGACTTCATCCGCCTCAGCGTGGGCATCGAGGACATCGAGGATATCCTCTGGGATCTGGGCCAGGCGCTGGAGCAATCCTAGGGTTGTCCAAACAACCTCCGGATTCTTAGCCAATTCTTATTGACTCTGCCTGAACAAGTGGCTATAATAGATTTTAAGAGAGTTCCCAAGGAATTAGACGGTCCCTCACCGAGGCCAAGCTCTTTTTCACCTGTTCGGATGGGAACCACCGGCGCGACCTGGTAAGGAGACGCCGGGGATGGACTGGAAGACAGGCCGGCTGATAAAAAAGCACACTGGGCTGATAGCTTTTACTCCTGACGCACATCAGGACAGGCTCTAGAAACCAGAAGCTTGGTGAGACAGCCGAAAGGTTAATTGGGACTCTCTATCTTTTTACTCCCGCGCTTTTCTGTCACTCGAAAGCGCGGGATTTCTTTCCCCCTGAAGGCTTGAGCAGCGCCTCGGGCTTGAGCACGCCCACGAAGGGCAGGTTGCGGTAGCGTTCGGCGTGGTCCAGGCCGTAGCCCACCACGAACTGGTCGGGCAGGTCGAAGCCCGTGTATTTGATCGGGATGTCGATCAGGCGGTGGGCGGGCTTGTTGAACAGCGTGCACACCTCCAGGCTGGCCGGGCTGCGCGCCTTCAGGCTGCGCAGCAGATAGTTGAGCGTTAGCCCGGTATCCACCATGTCTTCGATGAAGACCACGTGGCGGTCCTCGATGGGCAGCTCCAGGTCCTTGAGCAGGCGCACCACTCCCCGGTCACGTGAATCGGGGGAATAGCTGGAGATGGCCATGAAATCCACCTCTACCGTCACGGTGATGGCGCGCAGCAGGTCGGCCATGAAGAACAGCACCCCCTTGAGCACGCCCACCAATACGGGATTCTTGCCGGCGTAGTCCTGCGAGATGGCTGCCCCCAGCGTGCGCACGCGCTCCTGGAGCGCCTCCGCCGGCATCAGCACTTCCAGGATGTCGCTTGCCATCTCGGAATAGGTGTCTTGTAGATTTTTGTCCACGCTCACTGCTTCTGGGCCTCCGTCCCGGAGATCTTCTCTGCCTGGCTGTACAGCCCGAACTTGATCATCAGGTCGCGCAGGTCTTTGCGCTTGAGCAGCTTGACGTTCACCTGGGGATACAGCTCCTGCATCAGGCGCATCTTGTGATTCTTGAGGGTGTTCAAGCGGGGCCGCCGCGTGGTCAGCTCGATGTACACATCCTGCTGCGGCAGGTAGAAATCGGGAGAAAAAGCCTCGGTGACGTTGCCCCGTTCGTCCCATTCCAGGGGAAAGGTGCGCGGCTCGTACTGCCACTCGATGCCGTAATAATCGAGGATGCGGGCGAAGGATTCTTCCGCAGGGTGTGAAAATTTAGGCTGGTGATCGTCCCCGCCGCCGAGGGTCTCATTCGCATTCAAGGCTGCCGTCCGATGGTTGTGTCTGAACGAAGGGATGCAGGCCCTGCAGGGCCGCCTGGCAGACCAGGTCGGCTGCCTGCGGCACGCTGAGGCGGGCCGTATTGAGCACCAGGTCGTAGAGCTGCGGATCGTCCCAGCGCGCCTGGTAATAACGCCGCAGGTAGTCGCGGCGGGCGCGGTCGCTGGCCTGCACCTGGGCGGCGGCGGCTTCTGGGGAGATGTTCTTGCGGGCTGCCAGGCGCTCGGCGCGCAGCCCTTCGGGGGCGATGATTTTGACGTGCAGCGCGTCTGGCCGCTCGCGCAAGATGGCCTGCCCGGCTCGCCCCACGATGACTACCTTGCCCTGTGAGGCCAGCTCTTCCATGATCTGCCGCACCGCGTTGTGGTAAGCCAGGCGCGCCTCGCGCGAGGGGTGCAAGCCCAGCAGCCCCAGCTCGTCGATGGTATCCAGGGCCACTTCGGGCACGCCCGCCTGGCGCGCGGCCTGGTTGATCAGCTCGCGCCACACCAGCTTATATTCCAGGCGGTTGGCCACTTCGCGGGCCACGGCGCAGCCCTGGCTGCCCAGTTGCCGCGAGACAGTGATGCAGGTCATAGGCGTCCTTTCTCCAAGTCCTGCGGATGAACAGATTAATTATACTGCGAATGAAAAAGCCTGACCTGTAAGCCAGGGCGGCTAAAGGGCAGGCTTAAAGTCCACAAATGAGGTCTAAAGCCTTGGCAGGGCAGGCATCGAAAATCCGGCGGGCATGGGTGTGATGATCAAAGCCCAGGCGGTTCAGGATACCAATCACCACAGGAAGATCAACGCGCGGTTGAGCGCCACCAGCAGGGCGAAGGCGCCCGCCAGGGTCGGCTGCCCGGCCTGCGCCAGCCCCAGGGCGGCCGCGCCGAAGAGGACGATCTCCAGGGCCAAATTGGAAGGTTTCAGTACCGATAAAATGCTCATGCGATTTATTCCCCGATCTTTCCCAACGGTTCCGGCCGGCGGCTCAATCGCCGGCCGGCGACCCCAGGCCACGGATGAGCGCCTCCACCAGGCGGCGGAAGCTCTCGTCGCAGTCCAGGGGCAGGCCGAAGCCGCCGGCCATTTCCAGGGTGGCGAAGCCGTGCACCACACTGCGCAGGCCGCGCACGGCGTGCACGGCGTCCGGCCCGCTCAGGCCGAAGGAGGCCACCACGGCCAGGGCCACCTGCACCACCTGCTCTTCGGCGGCGGCCAGCTCGCTGTCTACCGGCTGGCGGTTGCCCGAGGCGCGCACGCCGGCCGTGTACAGGCCGGGGCATTCCTTGATGTAAGCCCGGTAGGCCTGGGCCACCGCGCGCAGCGCCGGGGGGCCAGACTTGCCGATGGCGGCCTCCCCAATGCGCCGGCCCAGCTCGCGCGTGCTGAGCAGAGCCAGCTCGCGCAGCAGGCCGGGCAGCCCGTCGACGTGGTTGTAGAGCGAGGGCGGCTGCACTTGCAGCTCGCGCGCCAGCCGGTTGAGGGTCAGCGCTTCCAGACCCTCGGCGTTGACCAGCTCGGCGGCGGCGCGCACCACGGCGGCGCGGTCCAGGCCGGGGCGGCTAGCGGGTGGCCGCGACACGCCGCGCCTCCGGCTGCAAGGTTTCGAGAAAGGCCACGATCTGCGGCCCGGTGACCTCGGGCATCTCGGTGAAGGGATAGTGGCCCGCGCCGGGGATCATCCGGTAAGCGCCCTTCACCTGGGCGGCCACCCACTGCGCTTCGGCTTCGGGGGCCTTGAAATCCGGGTCCCGGCTGCCCATCAGAATCAGGGCGGGCGCGCTGACCCGCGCCAGGCGCGCCGCGGAGGCGGCCTTCGAGGCGATCATCATCTGGTGCAGGGCCTCCAGGCGCCCGGGCTGGGTCAGGTTGCGCTTGAGGCCGGCGGTGTAATCCGCCCAATCGGCGGGCTTGCGGCTGGGGAAGAGCGTGCCGTAGTACGCTAGCCAGGCGGAGGGGCCCCAGGGCCTGGCGAAGAGGCCCGCCAGCAGCAGGCGGTAAGGCCAGCCGGGATCGCCGTGGACGGCCGGCCCGATCAGCGCCAGCCCGCTGACCTGCCCGGGGGCTTCGGCGGCGGCCCACACCGCCGCGCCGGCGGCCATGGAGTTGCCCACTACCACCGCCGGTCCGGCCTCCAGGCGACGAATCAGCGCCAGGATGTCGCTGCCGACGCCGGCCACGGAGTAATCCGCCCAGCGCACGCTGCTCTCACCGTGCCCACGCACATCCAGGGTCGCCACGCGGTAACCGGCGGCGAGCAGTTGCGGGACGAGGAAACGGAACTCGCCGCGCAGGTCGCCCATACCCGGCGCGCACACCACCAGGGGGCCGCTGCCGGCGTCGTCGTAGGCGATTTGGCCGCCTTCTACTTGCAGAAATTGTGTACCCATAAGATCCTCCAGTAAACTAATTATATTAGTATTGTAACTAATATAATTAGTTTTGTCAAGCCCTGATTTATCCCGCAGAGCTTTCTCACGCAAAGACGCAGAGACGCAAAGGTTTTTAAATCCTTGGGGTTCTTGGCGCTCTTTGCGGTTCGAGATTTACAGGCTCACGCAAAGGCGCGGAGGAATAAAAACACTCTCACGCAGAGGCGCGAAGTTTCTTGGAGCCGACAGGAAGACGGCGGGACGTTTGGGCGTCCCGCCGCGGTAGGCTTTAGCGTGGGGAATGGCGAGCCGGGCGGGTCAGGCGCTTTCGGGCAGGGGCGCCAGGGCGGCTTTTACGGCGCTGCCGTCCAGGCTCTCGCGCTCGAGGAGCACCTTGGCCAGGCGGTGCAGGGCGTCCTCGTGCTCGCCGAGCAGCCGCTGGGCGCGCTCGTACTGCGCGGTGACGATGCGCTGGATCTCGGAGTCGATGGTTTTCAGCGTCTCCGGGCTGAGGTGACTTTCGTCCTGGATGGCGCCGTTCAGGTATTGGAGTTGCTGGCCGGCGTAGCGCACCGTGCCGAGCTTCTCGCTCATGCCGAACTCGGTCACCATGCGGCGGGCCAGCTCGGTGGCGCGCTGGATGTCGTCGCTGGCGCCGGTGCTGATGGTCTTGAAGATGACTTGCTCGGCGGCGCGCCCGCCCAGCATCACGGTGATGTGGTCCTCCAGCTCCTCGCGGGTGAGAAGATAGCGGTCTTCGGTGGGCATTTGCATGGTGTAGCCCAGCGCGCCGCGTCCACGCGGGACGATGCTGACCTTGGCCACCGGATCGGCATTGGGCACCAGCTCGGCGACCAGGGCGTGGCCACATTCGTGGTAAGCCACCGCGTTGCGTTCTTGCTCGTTCATGACGCGCGTGCGGCGCTCCAGGCCGGCCACCACGCGCTCGATGGCGGCCTCGAAATCCTCGTTGGCCACGTCCGACGCGCCGCGCCGCGCAGCCAGCAGGGCAGCTTCATTCATGATGTTCTCCAGGTCGGCGCCGCTGAAGCCGGGAGTGGTACGCGCGGCGCGATCCAGATCGAAATCGGGGGACAGCTTGACGTTGCGGCTGTGGATCTTGAGGATCTGTAAGCGCCCGGCCAGGTCGGGGTTGCCCACGGCCACCTGGCGGTCGAAGCGCCCGGCGCGCATGAGGGCCGGGTCGAGCACCTCGGGGCGGTTGGTGGCCGCCATGATGATGACCGGCGTGGTGGCGTCGGCCTTGAAGCCGTCGATCTCGGCCAGGAGCTGGTTGAGGGTCTGCTCGCGCTCGTCGTTGGTGGCCAGGGAGACGGCGCCGCCGCGGCGCTGGCCGATGGCGTCGATCTCGTCGATGAAGATGACCGCCGGGGCCACCTTGCGCGCCTGCTCGAACAGGTCGCGCACGCGGGCCGCGCCCACGCCCACGAACATCTCCACGAACTCCGAGCCGCTGGTCTCGAAGAAAGGCACGTGCGCCTCGCCGGCGGTGGCCTTGGCCAGCAAGGTCTTGCCGGTGCCGGGAGGCCCCACCAGCAGCACGCCCTTGGGGATACGCCCGCCCAGGCGGGCGAATTTTTCGGGGCTTTTGAGGAACTGGATGATCTCTTGCAGCTCGTCGATGGCTTCATCCACGCCGCCCACGTCTTTGTAAGTGATGCCCACCTCTTCGGGCTTCACCACGGTGGCCTTGCTCTTGCCTACCCCGAAAATCGCTGGAGGCGCCGCCTCCGCCCCCGCTGATGCGGCGGAATAAAAAGTAGTACACCCCGCCGATAAATGCCAGCGGCAGGATGTAAGCCAGGAGGAATTGGCCTATCGGGCTGGGCGGCGGCTGGTTGGTGTATTTGACGCCGGCCGTATCCAGCTCCTGGATGAGGGTCGGGTCGCCGGTAGGCACTGCCACGGTGGTGAAAGGCACGGTGGATTGGCTCGAAGTGGTGCTCGGGTTCTTCATATCGCCGGTGATGTTCGTGTCGCCGATGTTCACATCCACGATCTGGCCGGATTTCAGCATGGATTTGAACTGGCTATAGGGGATCTCGGTGGCCTGCACCAGTAAGGGGGACAGGAAGAACTGTTGGAACAGCCACACAGCGATCAGGGCGGTGATGATATAACCGACGCTGAAGCGGATCTGCCGCCGCATACGCTCCTGGCGCGCTTTTTCCTCGTCCTGATCCTGCTTCTGCCGATTGGGCTTGTTATTCATGGCTTTCACTCCCGCGCGCCGGCCGGATGTTTTTTCGCCGCAAAGAAAGGGACCGGCAGGCCAAACGCTACGCTATAATTATACATTAAGGATCGGTAATCTCTGCGGGCTATGAATTGGATGCAAAAAGCTGAAAAAAGTTATAATGATAGCGAACAGGGATCAGAGAATAGGTGTGCTAATCTTGAGGAAATTATCTATGGAATATGAGAATAGGATCTTCCTGGGCGATTGTGGTGATATTCTGAAAGATCTTCCCGAAAATTCGGTTGACTTGATTTTTACGTCCCCGCCTTACGCGGATCAGCGCGCCAAAACCTATGGCGGCGTCAGCCCCGACCATTACGTGGAATGGTTCTTGCCGAAAGCGGAGCAATTTCTGCGCGTTCTCAAGCCTACGGGGACGTTCGTCCTAAACATCAAAGAGCGCGTGGTGGACGGGGAAAGACATACCTACGTGATCGAGCTGATCCTGGAAATGAGAAAACTGGGTTGGCTATGGACCGAAGAATTTATCTGGCACAAAAAGAATTCGTATCCCGGCAAGTGGCCTAATCGCTTTCGGGACAATTGGGAGCGGCTCATCCAGTTCAATAAGTCCAAGAAGTTTAACATGTACCAGGAAGCAGTCATGGTGCCGGTTGGCGACTGGGCGAAAGACCGGTTGGGCAACCTTAGTGAAACAGATAGAATTCGAGACGAGTCCAAAGTGGGCAGTGGATTTGGGAAAAACGTTTCAAAATGGCTGGGGCGCAATATGGTTTATCCCACCAACGTGATCCACATGGCTACTGAGTGCTCCAACCGCAATCACAGCGCCGTATTTCCGGTCGAGCTGCCCAAATGGTTCATCAAGCTCTTTACCCAACCGGGAGACCTCGTGCTGGATCCCTTCGTGGGCTCGGGTACCACTGCTCTGGCTGCGGCGCAGCTTGGCAGAAATTACGTAGGAATCGACATCAGCCCGGAATACGTGGATTTGTCCCGTCAAAGGACAGCCGAGATCCAGATTCGCTTGCCCAACGTGGCCGAAGAAAAAGAAGCCTATCCAATAACCAATTTTGCTGAAATCGTGGATCAAGAATCACGATGAATCCCCTCGATTTGGATAGGGTGTGTGATTACGTCAACGAGAACATCGTCGACTTCCACCAGCGCAGGCTGAAGTCCCTGGAAGGGCTCAAGCTCGAGAAGTTGTTGACGAAGAATCCCTATCTGTTCAAAGCCAAGGACATCGCCACGGCAGGAGCGCTGGTATCCGGTTTGCTGGAGGCCTACCTTTCCTCTTCGGAGGAAAAGCTCTTCGGGGATTTCCTCGAGGGTCTGGCCGTGTTCACCGCAAGAATGACCTGTGGCGGCCATAAATCCGCAGCGCCGGGAGTAGACCTGGAATTCATCAACAAAGATATCCACTATGTGGTTTCCGTCAAATCGGGGCCCAGTTGGGGAAATAGTTCTCAGCAGGACAAATTAGAGCAGGACCTCAAAAATGCGGTCATCAGAGTTAAGCAATCTAAAATGGGCGCGAACGTCCAACCCGTTCTGGGAATTTGTTATGGCAAGACCAGGACGAGTTATCTGAGGGGCTATCTCAAGGTGGTGGGGCAAAACTTCTGGTATCTCATCAGTGAAGATAAGCAACTTTATACGGATATCATCCAGCCGATTGGTCACCGGGCGAAAGAGCATAACGAGGCTTTTTTGGTGGAGAAAGGCAAGGTAATCAACCGCTTTACCAGGCTCTTTATCGATCAGTTTTGCGAGGATAGTGGGGCAATCGACTGGGTAAAGCTCGTCGAGCTGAACAGTGGAAATTTCGATCTCGACCAGTTCATCTCGTGAAGAATCTTCTCGATTCTTCTTAACCCTCCGGGAGTTGACGTGAGCGATTCCGTCCGCATCGCGCTCTTGCAGATGACGGGCCGCGGCTTTTACCAGGAGGCCAACCTGGCCAAAGGCGAGGCGTTCTGCCGGCGCGCCAGGGAAATGGGCGCGGACATCGCCCTGTTCCCGGAGATGTGGAACGTGGGCTACACTTTCTACGATCCGGCGCGCCCCGAAACGCTGGCAGACTGGCGCGCGCAGGCCGTCGCGCTGGATGGGCGCTTCGGAGAACACTTCCGCGCGCTGGCTAAAGAGTTGGAAATGGTCATCGCGCTGACCTACCTGGAGCAATGGCCCTCCGCGCCGCGCAACTCGATGGCGCTCATCGACCGGCGCGGCGAGGTGCGGCTGCGCTACGCCAAGGTGCACACCTGCGATTTCGATGTGGAGGCGGCCCTCACGCCGGGCGAGGAGTTCCAGGTGTGCGAGCTGGAGACGGCCAAAGGCAGCCTGAAAGTGGGCGCCATGATCTGCTTCGACCGCGAGTTCCCGGAGAGCGCCAGGGTGTTGATGCTCAAGGGGGCGGAGATCATCCTGACGCCCAATGCCTGCGAGCTGGAGGCCAACCGCCTGGGGCAGTTCCGCGCGCGGGCTTACGAGAATATGCTGGGAGTGGCCATGGCGAATTACGCCGCGCCGCAGTGCAATGGGCATTCGGCGGCCTTCGACGGCATGGCTTTCGACCGGGAGGGGAAATCGCGGGACACCTGCCTGGTGGAGGCGGGCGAGGAAGAGGGGGTAATCCTGGCGGAGTTCGACCTGGAGCGCCTGCGGGAGTACCGGGCGCGCGAGGTGTGGGGCAACGCCTTCCGCAAGCCGGGGGCGTATGGGGCGTTGGTCGAGTAACCAGGCAACCAGGGATCAGGTAATCAGGCAACCGGGGATCAGGCAACCAGGGATCAGGTAATCAGGGATCAGGCAGCCGGGGATCAGGTAACCAGGGATCAGGTAACCAGGGATCAGGCAAATGGCTTCCCAGCTTCCCAGCTTACCTGATTGCCTTTTCCCTGACCACTGTCCACCGACCACTGCCCACTGCTCTTCCCTTTCGTCTCCCATTCGTTCTACCGTCAAAACGCGCAGATTTGGGGGGATTTAAGGCCGTTTTCTGCAGGATTTGACAGCTTGAAATCCACGCAGGAACGGCTTATATTGTGTCCATAAATAGAACACATATTCTATGAATTAGACCCCTAAAAAGGACGCGGACAGCCGGCAAATATTCTGGCTATCTCGACCGCCATCAGGAGAGAAACAGATGGATGCTTCCACGACCAAGCCCAGACGTAAGCGGGGCGGGCAGCCCGGCAACACCAACGCCCTCAGGCACGGCTTTTATTCCCGCAAGTTCCACGCGGGCGACCTGGAAGACCTGGAAAGCGGTTCCACGGCCAGCCTGGAGGACGAGATCGCCATGCTGCGGGTGAGCATCCGGCGCGTGTTCGACTTCGCCTCGGAGAACGCCGACGACCTGGACGAGTGGTGGAAGACGCTGGCGGTGCTGGGGGCGGCTTCCACGAAGCTGGCCTCGCTGATGCGCACCGAGCAGGCGTTGGCCGGGCAGCGCAACGCGGCAGCGGCGGCCCTCAGCCAGGCGTTGTCCGAAGTAATCCAGGAGATGGAAGAAGAGCGCCGCAAGGAGCAGGCATGAGCGCCGCCGTAAATACTCCGAAATGCCCGGTGCTGTTCGAGACGCTCGACTTGAGCCTGGAAATCCGCCGGCTCTTGCAGCAGTTGCGCAGCCGTACGCGCATCTGCCGGCGCTGCTCGCTGGGCGAGACTTGCGAGGGCCGCCAGGTAATGGCGCTGGCGCTGAGGCGCGCGGCGCTGGAAGTAATGGACGAGGTCGATAAGACCCTACAGGTCTGATATCGGGGTCAAAACAACCGGGGATTCCATACAGACCTTTAGGGTCTAAGGAAGGTATGAGGAAAGCGTGATGGACGATGAGACACAAGCCGAGCTGATTGCGGAACAGATGCGCCACGCCAACGCGCTGCTACGCGCGGAGATCGACGCGCTGCACGCCGAGCAGGCGCACACGCGCGAGTTCTTCGAGCACCGCCTGCGCACGCTGGAAGAGCAGGGCAAGGACCACGAGCTGCGCCTGCGCGCCGCGACGGAGGGCGTGACGCAGTTCAAGCTGTGGTCAGGGCTGGCCAACGGGAGCGCCGGCCTGATCGCCCTGCTGGCTTTCGTGCGCTCTTTCCTGGGAGGCTAGGCGCGTTATGCGCGAAGAACTGGTCGAAGCGATCAAGAAGCTGCTGCGCGACGTGACGGCCTTCAGCCAGCACGCCGGCGGGGTACGGCTGCGCCGCTATCAAAAGGCGGTGGCCGAGGCAGTCGTGGATTCGGTGGTACACCAGCGCGGGCTGACCTTCGTGGTGATGTTCCCGCGCCAGAGCGGCAAGAACGAGCTCCAGGCGCAGATCGAGGCCTACCTGCTGACGCTCTTCTCGCAGCAGCCGGCGGAGATCGTCAAGGTCTCGCCGACCTGGAAGCCGCAGAGTCTGAACGCCATGCGCCGCTTAGAGCGCGTGCTGACGCGCAACCTGGTGTGCCGCGACCTGTGGAAGAAGGAGAGCGGCTATCTCTACCGCATCGGGCAGGCGCGCATCGCCTTCCTGAGCGGCGCGCCGGAGGCCAACATCGTGGGAGCCACGGCTTCCCTGCTGCTGGAGGTGGACGAAGCCCAAGACGTGCAGGTGGACAAGTTCGACAAGGACGTAGCGCCCATGGCGGCCAGCACCAACGCCACGCGCGTCTTCTGGGGCACGGCGTGGACTTCCAATACGCTGCTGGCGCGCGAGCTGCGCGCGGCGCGGGCGGCGGAGGAGCGCGATGGCCTGCGGCGGGCGTTCGTGCTGGATGCGGAGCAAGTGGCGGCGGAGGTGCCGGCTTACGGGCGCTTCGTGGCCGAGCAGGTGGCCCGTTTGGGGCGCAGCCATCCGCTGGTGCGCACGCAGTTCTTCTCGGAGGAGGTGGACGCGGAGAGCGGCATGTTCTCGCCGGTGCGCCAGGCGCTGATGGCCGGGGCGCATCCCCGCCAGTCCGCGCCCACGGCAGGCAAGGTGTACGCCTTCACACTGGACGTGGGGGGAGAGGATTGGAAGGATGAAGGCAGAGGGATGAAGGATGAGGAGAGCAAGGCGGAAGGCGGAGGGAGGAAGGATGAAGAAAGACGGGAAAGTGAAGGAAGGCGGGAAAGTGAAGGAAGGCGGGAAAGTGAAGGAAGGCGGGAAGGTGAAGGAAGGCGGGATGCGACGGCGCTGACGGTGTTCGAGGTGGATCTCTCCACGCTGGCGGACGAAGTGCTACGCGCGCCGACCTACCGTGTGGTGGAGCGGCGGCAGTGGGTGGGTGCCCGGCATACGCGTCTGTACGCCGAGCTGCGCGCCCTGGCGGAGACCTGGCGCCCGCGCTACGTGGTGGTGGACGCCACCGGGGTGGGGGCGGGGCTGGCCAGCTTTTTGGAGAAGGCCCTGCCCGGGCGGGTGATTCCCTTCCTGTTCAATGCGGCCACCAAGAGCCGCCTGGGCTGGGAATTCCTGGCAGTAGTGGAGACAGGGCGCTTCCGGGATTGGATCCCCGGGGCGCAGGGTATGCGGGACGAAGGCTGGGAGTTCTGGCGGCAGGTGCGCGCCTGCCAGGCGCAGGTGCAAGACGGGCCGGAGCGGCGCTTGAAGTGGGGCGTGCCCGACGGCACGCGCGACGCCGAGAGCGGCGACCTGCTGCACGACGACCTGCTGTTGAGCGCAGCGCTGGCGGCGACGCTGGACGCCCAGGATTGGCCGCTGCCCACCCGCGGCGCGACGCTGATCCGCGCGGAGGATCCGCTGAAGGGCATGGACGAGGAGGGATTCTCAGATTGTAGATTGCTGATTTTGGATTGAGGGTTGGGGAGACCCGGTTGCCGGGTGATGGCCTAATCGCCTGATTGCCTGATCCCTGGTGGCCTGATCCCCTGATCCCCTGACATCATCACGGAGGCGGACATGAAACCGATCGACGGCCTGGTGCGGCAGGTGTTCCGCAAGAGCATCGAAAACGAGGTGACCCGACGGGTGAAGTTCATCCTCACCGACCGGGATGGGTTCTACGAGCAGCGCAGCGGCCCGGACGCGCGCGACCGGGCGGATAGCGAGCGCGAGGAGGTGCTGCGGCAGGCGCTGGAGGCCTGGCGTACCAATCCCCTGGCGCGGCGGGTGGTCACGCTGACCAGCCAGTACGTGGCGGGCGGCGGGGTGACGCTGAGCTGCAAGCACGCGCCTAGCGCGCGCTTCCTGCACGCCTGGTGGGAGCATCCCCTCAACCAGGGCGACATGCGCGCCTTCGAATGGTGCGAGGAGCTGATCCGTTCGGGAGAGGTGTTCTTCCTGCTCTCCACCGACGCGGCCGGCATGAGCTACGTGCGCGCCGCCCCGGCCATCGCCATCCGCGAGGTGCGCACGGCCGAGAACGACTTGCAGCAAGAGACGGGCTACGTGGAGAAGGGGGCGGCGGACGGATCGCTGCCGGGCGACGAGCACGTGTGGCCGGCCTACGACCCGGCCAACGACGCTCCAGACGAGCAGGGGCGCTTTCCCACGGTGATGCTGCATTACGCCATCAACCGCCCGGCGGGAGCGGTGCGCGGGGAGAGCGACCTGGCGCCCCTGCTCAAGTGGCTGGCGCGCTATTCCGCCTGGCTGGAGGATCGCGTGCGCCTCAACCGCTTCCGGCAGGCCTTCCTGTACGTGGTCAAGGCGCGCTTCAGCGGCGAGGCCGAGCGCCTGGCGCGCCAGGCGGCGCTCAACGCCAGCCCGCCCAATCCCGGCTCGATCCTGGTGACGGACGAGAGCGAGAGCTGGGAGGTGCTCAACCCGCAGTTGGACGGCTCGGAGGCGCGCGAGGACGGCCTGGCGATCAAGAAGATGATCGCAGCCGGGGCGGGCGTGCCCATGCATTTCCTGGCCGAGCCGGAAGGCACCAACCGCACCACGGCCGAGAGCGCCGGCGGCCCCACCTTCCGGCACTTCGAGCAGCGCCAGCTCTTCTTCACCTGGATGGTGGCCGACCTGGCCCGAGCTGCCCTGCGACGGCGGGCCCTGCTGGACTCGAAGGTGCGCGCGGACGCCCGGGTGGAGGCGGCCAGCACGGACCTCTCGGCGCGGGATAACTACGCCCTGGCGCAGGCTGCGCGGGAGATCGTGGCGGCCTTCAGCGGGCTGTACGACAAGGGCCTGATCGAAGCCAGCGAGCTGTTGCGCCTGGCCTATCGCTTCGCGGGCGAGCCGGCGAAGCAGGCGATTGGGGATCAGGCGACCAGGGATCAGGAAGCGCTATTCCGTTGATTCGTGCATGGAGCCTTGCGAAGGTTTGGAATGCAAGCCGAACCATCTAGGGGTAGATCATCGCCCCTTCGGCCAACCTTCCCTTACGGGATGCTCCGCGATCGCAAGGCTATTTTCGACTACTGAATTCACCTGATTTCCCGATCTTTGAAGGAGGAATCCCCATGCAAGACACGCACAATGACGCAGTAACCCCGGTCGAGGCGCGCGGGCGCTTCGCCGGCAGCGGAGAGCCGCAGGCGGGAGAAGCCGGGCGCTTCGAGATCCTGGCCATGACGGCCGGCAGCGGCAACGGGTGGGTCTTCCCCGAAAGCGCTTTGAGGGAAAGCCTGCCGCTGTGGGAGGGCGTGGAGACTTTCGTGGATCACGCCGGCTGGCGTGAAGGCGGCGGGCGCTCGCTGCGCGACCTGGCGGGCATCTGCTCTGCGCCGGCCTACGACGAAGCCGCCCGGGGCATCCGCTTGAGCCTGCGCGCCACCGGCCCCAGCGGAGCGTTACTGGAAGCCATCGGGCGGGATTGGCTGGCCGGCCCCGAGCCGCGCCCCAGGGTGGGCTTTTCCGCCGACGTAGTGTTCACCGCGCAGGGCCGCCAGGTGCGGCAGATCCTGCGCGTGCTTTCACTGGACGTGGTGTTCAATCCCGCCAGGGGCGGACAGTTCCTGCGGGCACTCAACCAACAATTGGAGGAGGATGCAATGAGCCAGAACGAGAACGAGACGACCGAAGTCCCCGCGCCGGTAGCGGAAAGCGCTCCGCAGGACTTAAGCGCGCTGCGGGCGCTGCGCGCCGAGATGAGCGCCTGCCTGCTGGAATCCACGCTGGCGGGGGCGCGCCTGCCGCTGCCCCTGGCGGAGCACGTGCGCAAACAATTCAGCGGCAAGGCCTGCGAGGCGCAGGCGTTGCAGGCGGCCATCGAGGAGGCGCGCGGCCTGGCCGCCAGCCTGCAAGGCGGAGCGGCGGTGGTAGGGCCGGGGCGAGTGGACGGTTTGCTGACCTCGGAAGAGCGCTTGCAGGCGGCCGTAGACGACCTGCTGGGCGCGCCGCGCGACCCGGCCATGCAAGGCAAGCCGGTGGAGCGCCTGGCCGGGCTGCGCGAGCTGTACGTCGGCCTGACCGGCGACGTGGACCTGCACGGCGGCTACTACCGCCAGCGTGCACAGTTCGCCACCACGGCCACTATGCCGGCCCTGGTGAAAAACGCGCTCAACAAAATCGTCGCCCAGCAGTGGGACGAGCTGGGACGCGCCGGCTACCGCTGGTGGGAGCCGGTGGTCATGGTGGAGCACTTTACCCGCTTGCAACAGATCACCGGCATCCTGGTGGGTGATATCTCCACCTTGCCGGATGTGGGCGAGGGCGAGCCTTACGAGGCCCTGGCCGTGGCGGATAGCGAGGAAGTGGGCGACTGGAACAAGTACGGCGGCTATCTGCCCCTCACCCTGGAGCTGATCGACCGGGACGAAGTGACGCGGCTGCGCACCTATCCGCGCAAGCTGGCCAATGCCAGCCTGCGCACCATCTCCAGGCTGGTGGCTTCGGTGTTCACGGAAACCAACGGCGTGGGGCCGGAGATGAAAGACCATCTCAACGTGTTCGAGACGAACGTCCACAGGAACCTGGGCAGCGCGGCGCTCTCCCCGGAGGCGTGGGAAGCGACCTGCGCGGGGGTGTACGGCCAGAAACTGCTCACCGGCGGGGCCAACGCCCCCATGCTGGGAATCGACCCGCGTTACCTGCTGGTGCCGCGCTCGCTGCGGCTGGCGGCCATGCGCATCCTGTATCCCTCCTGGGAGCGCGAGGCCAACATCGTCTCGGAGAACATGCAGAAGGGCCAGGCGGGCGACGTGATCACCGTGCCGGATTGGACGGACGAGGATAACTGGGCGGCGGTGTGCGATCCGCGCCTGGCGCCGGCCATCTACGTGGGCGAGCGCTTCGGGCTCAAGCCGGAAATCTTCATCGCGGGCGACGAGCAATCGCCGGCCATGTTCACTAACGACGAAACGCGCCTGAAGATTCGCCATTTCCTGTCGGTGTTCGTGGCGGATTATCGCCCGATGTACAAGCAGAACGTGGTGGGGTAAGCCTCACCCCTCTCCCTCCCCTGCTTCGCGATCCGCACGCGGGGAGGGGGAGGGGAATCAGCCGCAGGGCGGCTTTCTAAGCCGCCACCTATGGAGGCGGGTGTGGAAACCCGCCCTACCGAAATCCGCTACACAAACCATTTCAACAAGGAGATCAAAGATGCCGCACAACACTTCCAAATGGCTGGAGCTGGTCAAGTCGCGCAAGTTTTGGGCGGGGCTGATCGGGTTTGCGATGGTGGTGGTCAAGGCCTTTTGTCCGGATTTTCCCCTGGCGGAGGAGCAGCTCACCACCCTGGTGTACGTGCTCGTGGCTTACATCCTGGGGGTGTCCCTGGAGGATGGGCTGAGCCGGAGAGTGTAGGAATTTGAGATTGTAGATTGTGGATTGCTGAGTGAGGGATCCCCCCGCCCCCCTTGCTAAGGGGGGTTGGGGGGATCGGAGAAGAGGAGGTGAGCATGTCTGATCTAAGCAGCTTGACGGAGCGGGTGGGGCAGGCCCTGCAGGATGGCACGCATTTGACCTGGCCGGAGGCCGCCCTGGAGGAGGCCCTGCGCCTGGCTCTGAGCGAGTATAACCTGGCCCTGGGGGGCCAGGCCACGCTCCAGGGGCTGGACGGGGAGGCGGCGACCAGCCTGCCGCGGCAGCACGAGAGCCTGCTGGCGCTGGGGGCGGCTGGCTACGCGGCCGAGGGGCGCGCGGCCCGGCGTGCGGAAGGCGACCAGCCCGACGCGCGTTCGGCGGGAGAGCTAAGCGGCTGGGCCGCCCAACGCCTGGCGGCTTTCCGCGAGATGCTGGACAGGGCGCGCGGCCAGGAGCTGCGCGCTGCGGGCGGCGCGCCGTGGGACGACCGGGAGGGCGCGGGCTGGAAGCTGGACGCCTGGGACGGCCTACCGTGAACCGCCTGGCCATCGGGACGGAAAGCGCGGCCTTCACGCTGCTGGGCGAGGGGCGCACGTTGCCCTTCAAAGGCGCGACTTACCGGGCATGCGCGCCTGCCGGGGAAACGGCGGCGGAGACCATCGAGCTGGCCCTGGAGGACGGCGACCCCCTGGCGATTGCCGCCGGGCTGGAGGCCCTGGAGCGCGCCGTGGCGCAAGTCGAGGCGGCGCGCGGGGTGGGGGTCTACCTCTTCCAGCAGGCGCGCCCCGGCGAGGAGACCTGGCGCAGCCGCCTGCTGGAAGCGCGCCTGGAACCGGCGGCGGGCGAGCGCGGGCGCGGCAGCCTGGGGGTGCGCGTGTGCCTCCTGCGCGAAAACGCCTGGGAGGGCGCGCTGCGAGACGCGCCGCTCAGCAACGTCCACGGGGCGCGCGTTACGGCAGGGCTGTCGGTCGATAATCACCTAGACGGCCTGCATTGCAACTTCGTGGAGATCGACGGTGGAGACGTGGGCGGCGGGCTGCCTGCGCCGGTCGTCTTGAGCGTGCAGAACACCACCCAGGACACGGAGCGCAGCCTGTTGATCCTGGCGGGGCAGGCGGTCTTTGCCGACGGGGAAGCGCCGGACGGGCTGCCCCACTTTTTGGAGGGCGAAGCCGGAACGGGCGGGACGACCGTGCTGCAGCCCGGGTGCAGCGCTGGGGCGTGCCAGGCGTTGAGCTGGTCGGCGCCTGTCTACACGGAGCTGCTCGCGTGGACGCTGAGCAGCGCGCAGCTCAGGGCTTGCGCCGGGCGCAGCTTCCGCCCGCTGTTGCGGCTGCACGAGGCGCCGGCTTATAACGACCTGTGGCTGGAGCTGCACCTGAGCAACGGCAGCCTCTCCGTACGCTCCCTGCCTAAGGTGCTGGCGCCGCCCACCTGCGAGCTAATCGAGCTGCCGGTGATGCAGCTCCCGCCCGCGCCGTTGGAAGCAAGCTGCGCGCCGGACGCCTCCCCGCTGACGCTGACCCTGTGCGCCACGCGCAACGCCGCCGGGACGCACAGCCTGAAAGTGGACTTCCTGGCGCTGCTGCCTCTGGAAGGTTGGCGGCGCTACGAGGCGCTGGCGGGGCTGGCCTGGCAGGAGACGTTGGTGGACGACGGCGGGGAGGGCGTGTGCAGCGCGCTGTCCGCGGCGGGCTTGCGCCAGGTCTCGCACCTGGCCTACGGCAAGGGGCTGAAGCTCACCCCAGGCCGGCGGCAGCGCCTGTATTTCCTGCACGACTGCGGCCCGGGCGCGCCGGTGGAGCGCACGCTGCGCGTGCGGGTGCAATATCGCCCCAGGCGCAGGCTGGTGTAGATGTTACCCTCACCCTAACCCTCTCCCGGTGGGAGAGGGTTAGGGTGAGGGCGTGGAGGAGGCGGACATGTTTACCATCATACTGGGATCGGTGGATCTGCTGGGGCCGGCGGCGCTGCCCTCGGGCAGCTACAGCGTGGAACGCCTGAGCTGGTCGGCACAAGGCGGCCCGGAAACGGCCGTGCTACGCGCCGCCGGGCGCGAGGCCGACCTGGAGCAGCTCCTGGGGCTGCTGCGCAGTCCCATCGAGGTGCTGGATGACAGCGGAGACGCGCTGTGGTGGGGCTACCTTTCCCGCGTGGAGGTGGAGCGCGGGGCGCTGCGCCTGAGCGCCGACCTGGCGCGCATGGCCAATCGCGTGGCGGTGGCCTACGGGTACAGCGCGGTGGAGGGCACGCTTTCCGGGGAGTGTGCCATCACGGCATGGGCCGAGGACGCCGAGAGCGTGCGTCTGTACGGCGCTAAAGAGCGCCTGCTGCGCCTGCCGCAGGCTTCCCGCCTGGCGGCAGAGGCGGCCCGGGAGGTGGCCCTGGCGCGCTTCAGCCGCCCCATTCAGGCGGTGACCGCGCCGGGTAAAGCGGGCCGTGGCGCGTTGCTCACCTGCCGGGGCTGGTTCTCCACGCTGGGCTGGAAGTACTACGCTCAACCGGCGGGGGTGGAGGAGCACCCCATCGGGGGAACGGGGGCGCAGCCCCTGGGCAATTCCCCGGCGGAAGCGCGCACCGCGCAATCCTTCCGCCTATGCGGGGAGCAGGGCTGGCAGGCCGGGCGCCTCTCAGTGCGGGCGCGCCGCTTTGGCGCGCCGGGAGACGCCTTGCGGCTGGCGCTCAGAGCCGACGCGGGCGGCGCGCCCGGCGCGTTGCTGGCCGAAGGCGTCCTCTCAGCGGACCTGCTGACGGAGACCTACCGCCAGGTGTCCGTAGAGCTGGCGGGCGGCCCGCTGTTGCTGCCCGAGACGATCTATTGGCTGGAAGCCAGCCGCACGGGAGGGTTGGACGCGATCAATCGATACGGCCTGGACGTAGAGGAGGGCCTGGGCTATCCCCGCGGGGCGCTGCGCCTGTGGAACGGCGCGAGCTGGCTGCCGCGCAGCCCGGATGCGGATCTGGTGTTCCGCGTGGAGGGCGTGCAGGAGACCAGCGCGCAGATCCAACGGCTGTGCACCGCGCAGGAATGTGGGCAATTCCTGGAAGGGGTGGAAATCGAGGCGCCCAGTGGAAAGGCCATGCCGCTGTATCGCGACGGGAGACGCACCGGGCTGGACGAGCTGCTGGATCTGTTCGCGGTGGGTGGCGTGCGCGGGCGGCGGCTGCTGGCCCGGGTGGATCGCTCGCGGCGGCTGAGCGTGTGCGAGGCGCCCGCTCCCGGCGAGCGCGATTGGGTGTTGCTGCCCGATGGGCGCATCAGCACCAGCGAAGGCGCGCTGCCCGCGCCTCCCAACCCGGCCGGCAACTGGCTGCGCGCCGCGGATACACAGGAGCCCTGGCGCGCCTTCGTGGAGGGCGCGACGTATTATGGGGAGGCGGGAAGGGTGGAATTGAAGATTGCTGATTGAAGATTTTAGATTGCTACGGGTAGGCAATCAGGGATCAGGCGATCAGGCAATGAGGCAACAAGGCGATGAGGGGATCAGGGAATGAGGCAGCCAGGCGATGAGAGGATCGGGGGATGAGGTAATAAGGCAATGAGGCAATGAGGCGATCAGAAATCAAGTGATCGGGCGATGGGGCAATCCAGCGACCTGGGCCGGCTGAACACTGCCTGCTGTATGCTGAATACTGTATACCGAATACTGTATACCGAATACTGGCTCCTGATTGCCTGCCTTCCTCATCCTTCCGCCTTCCGCCTTCATCCTTCCCTAAAACTCCATCTTCTCGAAGACGGCCACCACGGCCGGGTCGAAGTGCTGGCCGCTTTGTTCGAGGATGTAAGCGCGCGCCTTTTCTTTGGACCAGGCCGGGCGGTAAGGCCGGTCGGAAGTGAGCGCGTCCCACACATCCACCACGGCGAAAATACGCGCGGCCAGGGGAATCTGCTCGCCTTTCAGGGCGCGCGGGTAGCCCGTGCCGTCCCACTTTTCGTGGTGGCAGTAGGGAATATCCAGGGCAGGACGCAGATAGCCGATGGGGGAGAGCAGCTCGTAGGCGGTCTCCGGGTGCCTGCGCATCACCACCCATTCTTCTTCGGTCAGCGGGCCGGGCTTGAGCAGGATGCTGTCGGGCACGCCCATCTTGCCGATGTCGTGCAGCAAGGCTCCCCAGCGCACGTGCTCCAGGTCGGCGGCGCCCAGCCCCATGGCGTTGGCCAGCCGCAGGGTCATCTCGGTGACGCGCTGGGTATGGTTCTCCGTCTCCTTATCGCGCAGGTCGAGGGCGCGCGTCCAGCCTTCGATGGTAGCATCGCGGGCCAGGGAAAGCTCCAGGTTGGTGCGCTCCAGGCTGTTGAACATCTCGGCGTTATCGATAGCGATGGCGGCCTGTCCGGCCATCGACTCGAGGAAGCCCATCCATTCGTGGTCGGGGTTGATCGAAGCGCGGTTGAAGATCTCCATCACGCCCTTCACCTGGCCCTTGGACACAAACGGCACCAGGATGGCGGTAGCCAACCCTTCCTGGCGCAGCAGGCGGCTCCGCCCGGCCCCGAACTCGCTCAAATCGTTCACCTGCAGCGGGCGGCGCTCCGCCACTGCGCGAGTGACGGGCGATCTCTCCTCGGGTTGCTTTAGGGCCGACAGCGGCTGGCTGAAACGGCTGAGGCCGGGGTTGTGAAACCCGCGCCCGGCGGCCCAATCCAGGGTGCGCGTGGCGGGGTTGTAGAGCAGCACGTCGGCGGCGTCCAATTTGAGATTATTGACGGCTTCTTCCAGCAGAATGTTGAGCGTCAGATTCACGTCGATGCTGGAGGTGATGGCCATGTCGATGGTGCGCAAGATGCTCAGGCGCTGCAAGCCGCGCTCGGTCTGCTCGAACAGGTTGGCGCGGTAGATGCCGTTGGCCACGATGTCCGCGACGGCGCCCATCAGCTTGATCTCTTCCTGGTCGAATCTGGCACGCCGGCCGATTTGCAGCGTGCCGATGGTCTCGCCGTGAGCGATGAGCGGCAGGATCAGGACGACGCCCACGTTCCCGATCCATTCGGGACGGTAGACGTCTCGATCTTCGGCGACGTTATCCGATAGATACCATTGGCCCGAATCGATGACCTTATTGGTGATGCCTCTTCCGGCCGGGATGCGCAGCCCGGTGGCGCTGGCCCAGGCCCCACGCCCCATTTCTATCACGGAGTTGCCGCTGGCAGGCTCGCGCAAAGACAGGACCGCGGCCTGGGCTTGCAGCAATTCGAGCACCAGGTCGAGCACGGCGGGGTACATGGCTTCCAGGCGCACGGCTTCCCGCACGGCCGCCGAAACCTTTTCCAGCGCGGCCAGCTCCCGCCCGCGCTGTTGCTCGGCTTTGAACAGGCGCGCGTTCTCGATGGCTACGGCCGCTTGGTTGGCGAAAGCCATGGCAAGCTGAACATGCTCCTGGGTATAAGCCTGGGGAACGTCAGAGAAAATGCGGATCATGCCAATGAGACGGTCTTTGACGATCAGGGGAATGCCCATCCAGGTGCGCACGTACTCAAAGCCAGGCTGGAAGACCCAGGCAGGATCTGCGCGGGTATCTTCGATGAGCTGGGGGCTTTTTGTCTCCAGGAGGCGGATCACATTATCGAATTCCATAAGATTCGATTCGTCTTCCTGGGACTGTTCCGCCAGACGCCCGCGTTGAGCGACGATGTGCAGCTTGCCGTCCGCGATGAGCATGACGTGCAGGCCGGTAAAAGGCATCGTCTGCTCCAGGTTGGCCAGGATGGCGTCGATCACCTCATCCAGGTCGAGGGTGGAGGTGAGGGCGGCGCTGGCCTCGCGCAGCATCTCGGCTTCCTGGCGGCGGCGCTGCTCGGCCTCAAATAAACGCATCCTTTCCAGGCCGGTGGCCAGCTCTCCGGCCAGCGCCTGCTGCAAGCGCTCGTCGGCCTCGTCAAAAGCATTTATTTGCGTGCTTTCGGTGTTGATGGCTCCGATGGCGCGCTCGCCCACCACCAGCGGCACACATAATTCGGAGCGGGATTCTTCATCGAAAACCAGATAACCGGGATACTCGCGCACGTCGGGGATGCGAACAGGCTGGCGGGTGGAGATCACGCGCCCGATGACGCCGATTTCCATGGGATGAGACCGTAATTTCTCCCCGGTGCGGGTGTGATAAGAGGAATGAGGGTGCCACTGTTGGTTGGCTTCGTCGGCCAGCACCACCCCAAAGTCGTTGGGGTAGAGGGTTTCACCGATGATGCGAGTGACGCGCTCGATGAGATCATCCTGGCTGGAGGCCTCATTGCCTGCCAGGGCCACGGCGTGCAGGGCGGCCAGCTCATCCAGGCGGCGCTGCACGTCGCGCTCGGCCTGCTTGTACTGGCTGATGTCTTGGGCGATGCCTTCGTAATACAGCACCTGGCCCTGCTCGTCCCGCACGGTGTGGGCGTATTCGGAGAACCAGATCGGGCTGCCGTCCCGGCGGCGCGCCTGCCACTCGAAGCCGTGCACCTCGCCCTGCTCGATCAGGTGCTTGAACTCGGAGCGCTGTCCCGGGTCCACGAAGATCTGGCCCTGGATGTCCTGGGTGGCGGCGATCAGCTCTGCCGGGGAAGCGTACCCCAACAGGCGCGCCAGGGCAGCGTTGGCGGAGAGGAAGCGCCCCTCCGGAGTGGTCTGGTAGAGACCTTCCACGGCGTTCTCGAAGATGGAGCGGTATTTCTCTTCCGCGCGGCGCAGGTCGTCCTCAGCCTTTTTACGGCGGGTGATGTCCTTCCAAATGGCGACTACCTGCCCGATCTCGCCGTTCTCGCGGCGCACCGGGAAGGTGGTCACTTCCAAAAAGGCCGGTGATTGGGAAGAAAGATCCAATTTCCGGTTCGACCTGAAGGGTATTTCGGGTATGAAGACGGTTTCCCCCTGGAAAGCCTTGTGGACTTCAGCGAGAACGGCGGAATCGGCGACGTGGTGGTCGCTGAAGATGTCGAATTTCCCGATCACCTGGTCAGCCGCCGGGATGGACATCAGGTCGAGGAAGGCCCGGTTGGCCTGGGAAACCACTCCATCCGGGTTGCAGATCACCACCGGATAGGGCATTTGCTCGATGATCTGGTTCAGGCGGGCTTCGCTATCGCGCAGGGCTTCTTCGGCCTGCTTGCGCGGGGTAATATCGGTGACAATGGAAAACAAGAGCTGCCTTCCGCTCCAATTGACCGGGTTGGAGTAGACCTCCACGTAACGCAATTCTCCATTGGCCAGGCGATGTTGGAAGGAGAACTGCGTCTTTCCCTCTCGGCCGGCTTCTTGCATAGAAGCGAGAATTACCTCGCGGGGGGCGGTATTGATATCCCATACCTTAAACGTGCCCAGCTTCTCTCGACTGTAACCGTAGAACGCGCCGGCGGCCGGGTTGGCGTCCACGATCGCGCCGGTCTGCGGATCGATCAGGAACATGATGGTGTACGAGTTCTCAAATAGAGCCTTGTAACGCTCTTCGCTGTGTTGCAGGGCTTCGGCGGCCTGAGCGGCCTGGATGTGCTGGCGCTGAAGAGAATCCGCCATCTCGTCGAAGGCGCGCGCAAGCCGGCCGATTTCTCCCTGGTCTACGCTCACCCCCGAGCGCGTTTCCAGATGGCCGTCCGCCAGGCGTTGGGTGGCGACCACCAAAGCCTTGATGCGGCGCACGAAAAACAGGTCGCCGACCAGCCAGGCCACCGCCAGCGAGAAGAGGGTAACTAAGCCCAGGCCGATCAGGTTGCGCTGCAGGGTGCGGTTCACTTCGGCGTAGGCCTGGGTGAGTGGAATGGCCACGTTGACGTAGGTATTCTTATAGTTATTGAGGGGGGTAAAAGTATTCAGGCTGGCGACGCCGTTCAGAGCCGGCCCCTCGAAGGTGCCCTGCCCCTGCTTGAGGACTTCCTGGGTCAGGGGCGCGGCGTCCATTTGCCGGCCCACCCAGGGCAGCGGATCGGGGTAATTGGCCAGCACGAAACCCTGGCGATCGAACACGGTGACGATCGAGCCGGCAGGAAGCGGAGCTTGAGCCGCCACGTCGTTCATCCAGTCCAGACTCAGCGAGGCATAGGCCACCGCCTGAATCTGGCCGTTGCCATCCAACACGGGATAAGCGGCATTGATGGAAGGTTTGCCGGTGACGCGCCCGATCTGGTAATCTCCCACCGCGAAACCGCGGGCCTGGACTGCTTGCTGGAAATAGGAACGGTCGGAAACGTTGACCGCGCCTGAGATGGGCACGGCGCTGCAGCGGATGTCTCCGCGCAGGTCGATCACGCCGAAATTGAGGTATTGGGGATACTGGCTGAGGATCTCGCCCAGGAACTGGCTGCACTGGGGTGTATTGAACTGGTGCACTTGGTCCAGGTGGGAAAGCGTGGCCAGGAGCTGGTAGGTTTGGTCGAGCAGATGCTGTTCTTCATAGCTGGCGACCAGGGTGAGGTATTGCGATTCTTTTTGAGCATTGGCGGATGCCAGATGGCGTTCGCTTTGCTCTGAGTAGATCACCAATCCTGAGGCAGGCAATACCGCCAATAGCACCAGCAGGAACAGGGTGAGACGCAGGCTCGATAAAGGGCGCTTGAGGATCAACATCGACATGCGATTAAGATGATGAAGAGATGGCGACCGTCGCCATTCTCTAGTATAACGTAAAATCCTCCTTCGTTGTATAGAGGAGTGCGCTCCTTTCAATTATGATAGGAGTCGCAGAGCGGGGGACGAATTGTGAAACGGATTTCACGGAGGGCTCCGCCGGGAGGCTTTCAAGGTGTAAAA
Source organism: uncultured Chloroflexia bacterium (assembly GCA_963702935.1). Taxonomy (GTDB): domain Bacteria; phylum Chloroflexota; class Anaerolineae; order Anaerolineales; family Anaerolineaceae; genus DAOTWA01. The sequence continues at coordinate 1,766,442 of OY969772.1, read as the reverse complement.
TAGGAGGGCGTGTGCCGTGGGGGTCACTTTTTCCCCTGCCGCACACCTACCCAAGAAACGCGCAGGAGTCGAGCATCCCATGGGCACCTCACCCCAAGCAACCTATCACTTTCCCAGCGGATTTTTATGGGGCACTGCCACCGCTTCGCACCAGGTGGAGGGCAACAACACCAACAACAACTGGTATGCCTGGGAGCAGGAAGCCGGGCGCATCCTCAAGGATCAGAAATCCGGGCTGGCCTGTGACTGGTGGGGCGGGCGCTGGCGCGAAGATTTCGACCGGGCCGCCGAGACGCGCCAGAACGCGCACCGCATGTCCATCGAATGGAGTCGCGTGCAGCCCACCCCCGATCGCTGGGACGAGTCGGCCATCGATTATTATCGCCAGATGGTGCGCGGCCTGCTGGAGCGCGGCTTGACGCCCGTGATCACCCTGCACCACTTCACCGACCCGCTGTGGGTCGGCGAGCAGGGCGGCTGGGAGAGCGAGGCCATCGTGGATCAGTTCGCGGCTTACGTGCGCAAGATGGTCGAGGCGCTGCAGGAATACGTGACCCTGTGGATCACGATCAATGAGCCCAACGTGTACGTTTCCAGCGGGTACATGGGCAGGGAGTTCCCGCCGGGCAAGACGGACCTCGGCCTGGCTTTCCAGGTGATGGCCAATCTGGTGCGCGGGCACGCCGCCGCCTATCGCGTGATCCATTCCGTGCAGCCGGCGGCGCGCGTGGGCATCGCGGTCAACTACCGCAGCTTCCTGCCGGCGCGCAGTTGGATGCCGCTGGACGGCCTGGTAGCCGGCACTCTCTCCAGGCTGTTCAACAATTTCTTCCCCCGCGCGCTGAAGGACGGGCAGCTCGACTACGTGTATAAACGCGCGCGCCTGCCGCAGGCTGCACGGACGCAGGACTTTTTGGGGGTGAACTATTACACGCGCGACCGGGTTTTGTTCAGCCCCACGGCCAGGCGGACTTTGTTCGGGAAGCAATACTTCCTCCCGGACGCGGACCTGAGCGACGGGGGCTTCATCGCCAACGAGCCGGACGGGATGCTCGAGGCGCTCAAGTGGGGATTGAAGTTCGGCGTGCCCATGATCGTCAGCGAGAACGGGGTGGAGGACGCCGACGACGACCTGCGCCCGCGCTACCTGGCGCAGCACATCCACCAGGTGTGGCGGGCGGTCAATTTCAACTGGCCGGTCAAGGGCTACTTCCACTGGACGCTGGTGGACAATTTCGAGTGGGAGCGCGGCTGGACGCAGCGCTTCGGCCTGTGGGAGCTGGACGTGGAGACGCAGGCGCGCCGCCGCCGCGGCAGCGCCAACCTGTACATGGAGATCTGCCGCGAGAATGGCCTGTCCTCAGAAATGGTGGCGCACTACTGCCCCGAAGCGCTGCCCAAGCTATTCCCCTCGTAAGGAAGAAGGAGGAAGGCGGAAGGATGATGAAAAACGGCGATCAGGCTACAAGGCAATCAGGCGATTAGATGACCAGACAATGAATCCTGATCCCCGATTGCCTGCTTGCCTGTTCCCTGATTGTCTGTTTGCCCGTTCCCTGTTTTTCTCATCCTTCATCCTTCCGCCTTCCTCCTTTCGTCTTCCTCCTTACAAATTTGAGGCTTTTTTTTAATCCCGGCCTGGTGTAAAATCATATTGCTCCAACACTGAAGGGGAGTGCAAGGAAGGATTGCGCTGGGGCGCGTTTTTCTCTTTGAAGCAGATGCACTTTACATCTAAATGGATATGGCTTTACACAGGAAGGTGATATCGGTAGCATCGGTGTTCCTGACCCTGCTGGCTCTGGGCGCGGCCAACCTGGGTTCTGGACTCTTGCCGGCTCAGGCAGCCGCCGATACTCCCACGCCTACTCCCGGACCTAACCGCAAGACCACCATCACGGTGCCTTTCGTGGTGCACCAGTGGATGCTGCTCTATTGGAGCGACAACAGCCTGGCCTGCGACCTGTTCATCGAGCACGAAGGGCTGCCCAATGCGGATGACATCCAGATTCAGTGCGGCGCGCAAATCGAAAGCCAGTGGCTGGACACGGGCCCCTGCACCCTGGAAAGCCCCGATCAGAACACGACCAATTGCAGCGGCCTGTACCTGCATCAGGTGGGAAACTATGCCTACCAGCGCGACATCGAGATCAATCTGCCGCCGCCGTCGGTGTGGATCTCGGTCACCGGCTGCAACCCGGTGCCCCCCAAGAACGCCTGCGACCAGCTCCCCGAGCTGTTGCTGACGGGTGAAGAGCCGCTGCCCAACGAATCCATCATCAGCCTGCAAGGCACCCTGGACGGCGATCCGTTCCAATGCTCGGGAAGCACCTGCTCCCTGCCGCTCAAGCCGACCGGCCCGCAGGGAGTGACCGTGGAATTCTGGGGCGATTCCAGCTTTGGCGATTCGACCGAGCACTATACCGCCCAGGTGCGCGTGGTGTCCTACGGCGATTTCATGGCTCCGGAAGGAGTCACGGATACCAAACAGACCTGGTACGTGGACGTGCTCAGCTCGCAATGGCAGGGGCCGCCGCTGGCAAGCTGCTCGCAGACCTGGGATGCCTTCCCGGAGGTGGGCGGCCCACCGGTCTGGCTGACCACTCCCGAGAACGCCAGCGACCTGGCTTCCAACGCGCCGTATTACAACCTGGCCGGCATCCTGATCGAGAACCACATCGTGGACGCCAGCGAATGCCCGGAGGGCGGCCTGCTCAGCCCGGGCGTGGCCAGCGCCTGCGGCATGACCAAGGCCAAGGATACCGTTTCCAATTGGCAGAATAGCTTCGACCAGGAAATCATCAGCGTGGCCACGGATACCGGCGTGCCGGCCCAATTGATGAAGCGCATCTTCAGCAAAGAGAGCCAGTTCTGGCCGGGAATGTACACCTCGATGAACGAGGTGGGCCTGGGCCAGCTCACCGAGAACGGCGCGGACACCCTGCTCCTGTGGAACTACAGCTTTTACAGCCAGTTCTGCCCGCTGGTCTTATCCGCCGACGCCTGCCAAAGTGGCTTCAGCCTGTTGCCGTCCGACCAGCAGGCCATGCTGCGCGGCGCGCTGCTCAACCAGGTGAATTCTTCCTGCCCCACCTGTACTTCGGGCATCGACCTGAGCAAGGCCAACTTCAGCGTGCGCGTGTTTGCGCGCAGCCTGCTGGCCAACTGCGAGCAGGTGGGCGGCCTGGTGAGTGCCGCCACGCGCAAGGAGCCCGGCCAGGTGGCCTCGTACTCAGACTTGTGGCGTTTTACGCTGGCGAATTATCATTCCGGGTCCGGTTGCCTGCAGGACGCCATCAACACCGTGGCGAGCCAGAATCAGCCCATGACCTGGGACAACGTTTCCGCCGAGCTGAGTTCCTACTGCCCCGGAACGGTGGAATACGTGAACGATCTGACCGCCGAAGGGCCGCCAGGGGTGTTGCCGGCTGAGGCTACGCCCACACCTACCCCTGCGCCTACCTCTACATCTGTGCCTACCCCCATGCCTACATTCACACCTACGCAGGTCCCCTAGCCGCTATGCCTACCTCTTTGAAGAAGCTCCTCCTGGCTTGCTTGATCCTGGCCGCCGTGCTGACCAGCCTGGCTGCTTTGCCCTTCCCGGCGCAGGGAATTGCGCCTGACCCCAGCGCTTCCGCCAGTGTGCAGATGCCTACTCCCACCGCGCAGGTGGCCGCTTTCGGGGTCACCGGCGAGATCCGGCGCCTGTCGGCCTGCGCTACCACGCTCGCGGTCGCTTTTGGGGCGTTCGTGTTGTTGCTCATCATCCTGCGCGCCTGGAATGCGCGCCTGAAGAGAAAGGATTGAGGCGCTTTCCGCCGGCCCTCAGATTGCTTCAGGCAGCACAGAACGCTGCCTCGCAATGACATAATCCGACTTTGAGAATGCCATGGCCCCCCAACGGCAGGGTGATTGACTCCATTGAACAGGCTTTCTATAATGAAAGTGCTCGGGAAGAGAAGGTATTCGTTGAAATTTCCTTATGGGTTGTCTATCCTGCTGATCCTGGCGCTGATTGCCACGCCGGTGGCGGCGGCCAGCGCCCCATCGGCCTGGAAAACGGTCGGAACGGGCATCGAGTACCAGGAGTTCAGCCTGGAAGATCCTGTTAACCATGTGTACGTAGCGCGCATGGAGCGCAGCAATCCGGGCGCGACGATCGATTCCGGCATCGCCATGGGCAAGCTGGCCAGCGGCGGGGCCGAATCCGTTCGCGGGATGGCCAATCGTTACGACGAGACCCTCAATGACTGGGACCCCAACGGCGGCGCGCGCAGCAACGTGGTGGTGGCGATCAACGGCTCCTATTTCCTCACGGGCGGCATCCCCATCAGCGGCCAGGTGCAATCCGGTTGGTACGTCAAGCGTTTCGATAATCTGAGCGGCGGGAGCGGCTTCGCCTGGACCTACAGCCGGCAGGCGTTCATCGGCCAGTGCGTGGCCAACCCACCCGACCGGCAGGTTATCACCTATGCCACAGGCGAGACGCAGCGTATCAATGCCATCAACGTCCCGCGCGGCCAGGATCAGCTCGTGGTTTATACCCCGCAATACGACGCTACCACCGGCACGGATAGCTCGGGAAGCGAGGTGCTGGTGGAGCTGCTCGCCCCGGCCGGCATCGTCCCTATCCCGCATTACGTGCGCGGCCTGGTCAAAGAGGTGCGCAACGGCCAGGGCTCCACGCCCATTCCCTTCGATAGCATCGTGCTGTCTGCCAGCGGCTCCGCGCAGGAGACGCTGCTCAAGAACGTCCAGGTAAACGACGAGATCCATCTTTCGCAGGAGATCACTTCTTACCAGAGCGACTGCTCTACGCCCATGCCGGTGGATTGGACCAATACTTACGCCAGCATCGGCGGAGCCGTCACGGTGCTCAAGGACGGCCAGGTGCAGGCTCCGGACAAAGATACGGTCTACGCCCCGCGCACGGCCATCGCTTATAACGACGACTATGTGTATTTCATCGTAGTGGATGGGCGCCGCCCGAGCTTTTCCAACGGCATGACCTTTGGCCAACTGGGGGCCTTTGCCAGGGATACCCTGGACGCTATCTGGGCCATCGCCGAGGATGGCGGCGGCTCTTCGACCATGGTGGTGAACGGCGCGGTGGTGAACCGCCCCGTCTCGGCCTGCTACGCGGTCTACCTGCCGCTGGTCATGGGCGGCGCGAGCCAGTCTCCCACCCCCTCGCCCTATCCTGCGCCCGGCCCGCAAGCCGGCCAGACCCCCACGGTGACCGCGCCTAACCCCGGATCGGATCAGGATAGCGGCCCCGCCAGCAGCCTGGACAACTGTGAGCGCAAGGTGGCCAACACCCTGATGATGGTGGCGGTGGAGCCCAAGCAAACTTCCACTGCGCCCCTCTCTCCCTTCGATTTGGTGGAGACGCATTCGGATGCTGCCCTGCGCCTGGGGCCAGGGACGAATTACGACGCGCTCGAGACCGTCCCGGCCGGAACGACCGGGGTCATCCTGGACGACCTGAGCGGGCTGAACGGGGTGCTGGCCAAGGGGTCTTACTGGTGGAAGGTGGCTTTTGGGAATTCGACCGGCTGGATGGCGGAGGGGGATTTCAGCTACAAGAGCAGCCTGCCGTGGAATGTGTACCGGTAGATGTTATAATTTCTTGCAGGGCGGGAACACGCGCCCATCCTTTCCTACATAAGGTTCTTTATGCGCTTTCTCATCACGGGGGCGGCCGGCTTTCTGGGCTCCGCCCTGGCCAACCGCCTGTCGCGCCAGGGCCATCACGTGCGCGGGCTGGACGATCTCTCCACCGGCGACCCGCAGTCTCTCTCTCCTGAAGTCCATTTCACGCGCGGGGACATCAACGATCGTCCCAAGCTGTGGACGCTGCTCCAGGATATCGACTGCGTCTACCACCTGGCGGCGCGCGTCTCGGTGCCCGAGTTCGGTGCTCTACCCGCGCGAGTACAACACCGTCAACGTGGGCGGAACGGTCACGTTGATGGAAGCCATGCGTGACGTGGGGGTGCGCCGCGTGGTGCTGGTCTCCTCCGGCGCGGTGTACGGCGACCAGGAGACCCAGCCCCTGAGCGAAGACCTCGTCCCTTACCCGCGCTCGCCTTACGCCGTCTCCAAGCTGGCGGCGGAATATTACGTGCGCACCATCGGCGCGCTGTGGGGCATTGAGGCGGTGTGCCTGCGCGTGTTCAACGCCTACGGTCCCGGCCAGCACCTGCTGGTCTCGCACGCGCCGGTCATCCCTTACTTTCTGCGCCAGACCTTGCGCAACGGGACGCTGGTGGTGCACGGCGATGGGACGCAGACGCGCGACTATGTGTACGTGGACGACGTGGTGAACGCGATGGACGCCGCAGCCACGGCGCCGGGGATCAACCAGTTGGTGATCAACGTGGGCAGCGGCCAGGCCACCAGCGTGCGCGAGCTGGTGCGGCGCGTGCTGGACGTGACTGGCGGAAAGCCCGAAGTGGTCTACAACCCGCATTCGCAGGGTGGGGTGGCGAAGATGCGCGCCGACACGCGCCTGGCGGGGGAGAAGCTCAATTATCGCCCGGTGATCTCGCTGGATACGGGATTGAGGCTGACGCTGGAGCGGGACGCCAACCTGAGATGATTGAGGATTTCAGATTGCTGATTTTGGATTGTTGATTTAGAATCTTGTGAGTGGGGGCAGATAGTTTTACACCGGTTGACCGGAGATACAACGAGCATCTGCTAATTCAATTCTATGGGAGGGGAAAGTCAATGAGACGCAAGTTCTTGTTTGTGCTCGTCAGCTTGATGCTGATCGGCGCCAGCGCTGGGCCGGTCTATTCGCAAGGAAGAATCCAGGCGAGCAGCCTGCCTCCAGGCGGCAAATTGACGATGGAGCTAGTCGGGCACATCGGCGGGCCAATAGACTTTGTGTCCGCCAAAGGCAATGCTGCTTACATAGACCTTGGCCCAGAGCTGGCCGTGATCGATCTTTCCGATCCGGCTCAACCCAAACGCCTGAAGTCGTTCATTCTGGACAATTTAGCCGATATGGCTTACCAGGGCAATTATGCCTATGCGGTCAATGAGAATGGTCTATCTGTCTTCGATGTAACCAATCCCCTGGAGCCTGATTTGATCGGCAGTGTAGATACTTACGCTTCGTACTACACCACGGCAATCGCGGTTGCCGGGCAATATGCCTACGTTTTGAACGATTTGGGCTATATCAGCGTTGTGGATATTTCCGATCCCCGGAATCCAGATGAGGTCAATGTTTATTTTGATGGGGGCCATAAGGGCTATCAACAAGCAGCCATTGTGGGCAATTTCTTATACACAATTACGGACCTGCTCACGGTGTATGATCTGAGCGACCCCATCCATCCCCAACCGGTAACGGTCCCCGAAGTGTACGCAAAGGCCCTGGCGGTCTCGGGAAATTATGCTTATCTGGTAAATGGACAAAATTTGATTATCCTGAATATTGCGCAGCCGTCAAACCCCATTGTAAAGTCCAACACTTCGATAATAAATGATGCTGTCATAAAAGACCTGGCCGTGTCTGGGAATTATGCTTATGTCGCCTCAGACTATCAAGGCTTGAAAGTCGTGGACATTAGCGATCCTTCCAACCCCAGCGTGGTGCGTCAATACCCGAGCCAATCTTATCAGTTGTATGCCGTGGATGTGGCCGTCAGTGGGGGCCTGGTGCTCACCGCAGTTCGGGGTGGCCTGGATATTGCCAGCCTGACAGACCCTGCCGATCCTGTGAGCGTGGGCATCTTCCAAACTCTGGCTAGCATCAGCTCGGCCAAAGCTTCTGGAGATGATATTTTTACAGCAGGTGTGGGATTAGGGGTGATGGATGCTTCTAACCCTGCCAACCCCGAGTTCTTCGGATATTTACCCATTATTGGGTCTAGGACGCTGACGGTAGCCGGCCAATATGCTTATATCACCTGCGATGATGGCATGTTCGAAGCGGGAATCGAGATCGTGGATATCAGCGACCCGAATCAACCCCAGGTCTTGGGCATGTACCCTGCCGCCGTACCCGAGGACATGGCCGTCTCCGGGGATTATCTTTACCTCCCCGAACTTTCAGTGGTAGACGTATCCGATCCAACCCGGCCCGTAAAGGTAGGTGGGCTGACTATCGGTATAAATTACGATAATGGCATCGCGGTTTCGGGACATTACGTTTACGCGGCCGATGGTGACCAGAAGATAGCAGTGATCGATGTGTCTGATCCCCAGCACCCCAGCGAGACTGCCACCTTTGGGGAAGCGGGTTACGCTCACGATCTGGCTATAGCCGGAAATTATCTCTACGTAGTTGGAGCGGGCCTCAATCAGGATTTGAAGGTGGTGGATATTTCGAACCCGGCCCAGCCTGTGGAAAAAGTCTCTATCAATACCAATGCCCCGGCCGGATTTGTGGCTGTGGATGGCTCAATATTGATCTTAAGCGGCGGCACGTCTACTCAATTCTATGACGTCAGCGATCCTTTAGATCCGCTGTTGATTGCCAGCTATTGGATCTCAGCCGAGGATGTATCTGCAAAGAATGGCCTTTATTACGCGTCTGCTGGAGGGGATGGCCTGTTCATCTTCCGGCCCAAAGTGACCTTCTCTGCTTACCTCCCGTTGATCAGGCGCTAGAGGCTTTCGCACTTTTCTTCCCGGTCGCCTGATCCCTATTATAATAACACCATGCCTTCCTCGCCCTTACCCCGTGAGTTCTACGACCGTCCCGCCCTGGAGGTGGCCCGCGACCTGCTGGGGGCGCGCCTGGTGCGCGTGGACGGCGCGGCCGCCGGCCAACGCCTGGCGGGCACCCTGGTGGAAACCGAGGCTTACCAGGGCGAGGAAGACCTGGGCTGCCACGCGCACGTGGGACGCACCCCGCGCACGCAGATCATGTATGGGCCGCCGGGGTACGCCTATATCTATTTTACTTACGGGATGCATTGGCTACTGAACGTGGTGACCGGGCCGGTCGATTTGCCGGCGGCGGTGTTGTTGCGCGCCATCTATCCCATCGAAGGGCTGAACGTGATCGCTGCGCGGCGCGCCCCGCAGCCCCAGGCGCTTTGGACGGACGGCCCGGCCAAGCTGACCCGGGCGCTGGGCATCGACGGGAGGCTGAACGGCGTGGACCTGTGCTCGACCGAGGACGGCTTGTTCATCGAGGCCGGCGAGCCTGTGCCCGACGAGGACGTGGCCCGCACGGCGCGCATCGGGTTGTTCACCGTCCCCGAGCCGTGGAAGAGCATCCCGTGGAGATTCGTGGTAAAGAAGGAAGGATCGCACGCCAAGGCGCAAAGGTTATAAAAAGATGCGAGGGAAAAAACAATCTCACGCAGAGGCGCAAAGACGCTAAGAAAAAAAGACGTGAGAAAAATTCCTTCACCTGCACAGTTGGCACGTGAGAGCGAAAAATGGGAAAATACCTGGACGAGAATGAGGTTTCGAGGGAGATCGTTGACGCGGCTTATAAAGTCCATACCACGCTTGGGCCGGGGTTGCTCGAATTGGCCTATGAGGCGGCGCTGGCCTATGAGCTGGAGAAACGGGGCTTGGAAATCGTCCAGCAAATGCCGGTGTCGATCGTCTACGACGATGTTTGCCTGGGCGTCGGGTTTCGCGCCGACCTGGTGGTGGAAGATAAGGTGATCGTCGAGCTTAAATCGGTCGAGGAAATCTCCAAAGTGCATTCCAAGCAACTCCTGACCTATCTCCGCCTGGACGATAAACGCCTGGGATTGTTGATCAACTTTGGCGCGCCGCTGATCAAGCAAGGCATTACGCGGGTGGCCAATGGAATGCCTAAATGATTTACAATTCTTTGGATTCATCTCTGCATCTGCGTGCCCTTGCGCACAGGCTTTTCTTTTTTCCCTTCGCGTCTTTGCGCCTTTGCGTGATTAAATAAAGCATGGAAATCAACCAACACCTCTATCGCAGTATGGTGCGCATCCGGCGCTTCGAAGAGACCGTGCTGGCGGAGTTCTCGCACGGGGCCTTCTACGGCACCACGCACACCTCCCTGGGCCAGGAGGCCGACGCGGTGGGCGTGCTCGACTCCCTCCAGGCCGGGGATGTGGTCTTCTCCAACCACCGCTGCCATGGGCACTTCCTGGCTTACGGCGGGGACATGCGCGCCCTGTTCGCCGAGCTGATGGGCAAGGCCAGCGGCGTGTGCGGCGGGCGGGGCGGGTCGCAGCACCTGCACTGGCGCAACTTCTACTCCAACGGCATCCTGGGCGGGACGCTGCCCATCGCTACCGGCGCGGCCCTGGCCGAGAAGCGCCTGGGCAGCGGGGTGGCCACGGTGGTCTTCCTGGGCGACGGCGCACTGGGCGAGGGCGTGGTGTACGAGTCGCTCAATTTCGCCAGCCTGTGGGGCGCGCCGGTGCTGTTCGTCCTGGAGGATAACCATTGGGCGCAGACCACCCCGATCTCCTGGCCTGGCCGGGAGACATGTGCGCCCGTTTCTCCGCCTTCGGCATTCCCGTGTGCGAGCTGGACAGCTCTGACGTGCTGGAAATTTCTCCCCTGGCGGGCGAGCTGCTCGCGGAAGTGCGCCGCACAGGGACGCCGCGCGCCCTGGTGCTGCACACGCAGCGCTTCGGGCCGCACTCCAAGGGCGACGACACGCGCTCGCCCGAGCTGCTGGCGCAGTTGCGCGCCGCCCGCGACCCGCTGACGATCCACGGCGCGCGGCTGGAGCCCTCCGCGCGCGCAGTCCTCCACGCGCAGGTGGACGCGGAGGTGCGCGCCGCCTTCGAGCAGGCTTTGCAAGATCCGTTACCAGAGATTGAAGATTTATGATTTTGAATTGTAGACTGGTGGAAGGATGAAGGCGGAGGGCGGAAGGATGAGGAAGACCCGTTTCCCTGCATTGCGAGCTGCCAGCCTCCTGTTCCTTACCCCCTGTTCCCTCATTGCCTGGATATTGCCCACTGACTACTGTTCACTGACTCCTGACCCCTATGTCTTCCACCGTCCTTGACTTCCTCAATTCCGGCCTGCGCCGCGCCCTCCAGGAGGACCCGCGCGTGCTGCTGCTGGGCGAAGACCTGCTCGACCCCTACGGCGGGGCCTTCAAAGTCACCCGCCGGCTGTCCACGGCCTTCCCGGGGCGCGTGCTGGCCACGCCCATCTCCGAGGCGGGCATGGTCGGCCTGGCGAGCGGCATGGCCTTGCGCGGCCTGCGCCCCGTGGTCGAGATCATGTTCGGCGATTTCACCACCCTGATCGCCGACCAGCTCATCAATCACGCCGCCAAGTTCGCCTGGATGTTCGACGGCGGGGCGAGCGTTCCGCTGGTGGTGCGCGCTCCCATGGGCGGGCGGCGCGGCTACGGCCCCACCCACAGCCAGACGCTGGAGAAGCTCTTCCTGGGCGCGCCCGGCCTGCGCGTGCTGGCTCCGGCGGCTTTCGGCCCGGACGCCCCCGGCGATCTGCTGTCCCAGGCCATCCTGTACGGCGACGGCCCGACCCTGTTCGTGGAGAACAAGCTGCAATATCTGCTGGCGTTGATGGAGAGTAGTGGGGAGTGGTCAGTGGCCAGGGAGCAGCAATCAGCAATCAGCAATCTGAAATCCGAAATTTCCACCCCTTGCTACACCCTCTCCCTGAAGGGCGCTCCTCCCGCCATCCTCACCCTGACGGCTTACGGCTACATGGCCGAGCTGGCTCGCGAGGCGGCCCGGCGCCTGGCTTACGAGCGCGAGATCTTCTGCGAAGTGGTGGTGCCCACCCAGCTTGCGCCCATGCAGCTTGCCCCCTTGCTGGATTTGGCGCGGCGCACCCGCCGCCTGCTGGCCGTGGAAGAGGGCACGCGTGCGCTGGGCTGGGGCGCGGAAGTATTGGCTTCCACTTCTGAGGCGCTGAGCGCGGATGGGGAGCCGCCCCTGCGCGCCGTGGGGCGCGTGGCCGCCCGCGACCTGCCCATCCCGGCTTCCGGCGCGCTGGAGGAGGCCGTCCTGCCGGGCGTGGACGCTATTGTCGAGATGGCGCAAAAGATGGTATAAAGAGACTATGCCCGCGCCCCTTCCCGTCCGTATTCCCTTGTTGAACCCCAACGAGGTGGAAGCTGCCCTGGCCGGCCTCCACGTGCGCGAGGGCCAGTCCGTGCGGGCGGGAGAAGTGCTGGCTACCCTGGAGACCACTAAATCCACCGGCGAGCTGGCCGCCGAGCGCGACGGCTTCGTGATCGGCCTGCGCCGCCGCGAGGGCGACAGCCTGCGCGCCGGCGAGGTGCTGTGCTACCTGGCGGATGCGCCCGGCGATCCCCTGCCTGAAGCGCCCTCCGCGCCGGCCGAGGAAGCCCTTCCCACCGGGCTGCGCATCAGCCGGCCGGCCCTGGCCCTGGCGCAGCAGCACGGCCTGGACCTGGAGCGCCTGCCCCGCGAGCGCTTCGTGACCGAAGGGGACGTGCGCGCCCTGCTGGGCGCCGTCTTGCCGGAGATCGAAGTTCCGCCCGGCAAGGAGGGCGTGATCGTCTACGGCGGCGGCGGGCACGGCAAGTCCCTGGTGGAGCTGGTGCGCTTGCTGCCCGCGTACGCCGTGGTCGGCGTGGTAGACGACGGCTTGCCGCCCGGCGCGCAGGTGTTGGGCGCGCCGCTGCTGGGCGGCGGGAGCGTCCTGGCGGAGCTAGCCGGCAAGGGTGTGCGCCTGGCGATCAACGCCGTGGGCGGCATCGGCGACCTGGCTCCCCGCCTGAAGGTCTTCGAGCGCCTGGCCGAGGCCGGCTTCACCTGCCCGGCGGTGGTGCATCCCACGGCTTTCGTGGAGGCCAGCGCGCAGCTCGCCCAGGGCGTGCAGGTCTTCCCGCACGCTTACGTGGGCAGCGCGGCGCAGGTGGGCTTCGGCGCGATCGTCAACACCGGCGCGATCGTCTCGCACGATTGTGCCTTGGGCGACTTTACCAACATCTCGCCCGGGGCCATGCTGGCAGGGGGCGTGCAGACCGGCGAGCGCGTGCTGGTCGGCATGGGCGCCACCGTCAACCTGGGAGTCAAGATCGGCAGCGGCGCGCGCGTCGGCAACGGCGCTACGGTGAAAGCCGACGTGCCCGCCGGAAGCGTGGTGCGCGCCGGGACGATTTGGCCGGCCTGATAAACTTATCCCTGGAGATGCGTTCATGTCCATGTTTCGAAGGAATACCCAACCCTCAGCCATGCCCGCCGCGCCCGTGGAGCGCGTCACCTCGGTGCTCGGCCCGGGCATCAATTGGGAAGGCAACCTGCGCGGCAGCGGCGGCGTGCGCATCGAGGGCGCCTTCGAAGGGGAAATCTCCCTGCACGGGTTGCTGGTGGTCGGCGAGACCGGGCGCATCACCTGTGAGAACCTGCGCGCCAACACGGTGATCGTGGCGGGCGCGGTGCACGGCAACATCACCACTGAGAAGCTGGAGATCCGCAGCACGGGGCGGGTGTGGGGCGACGTGGTCACCGGGGCCTTCTCCACCGAGGAAGGCGCCTTCCTGCGCGGCCAGATCCGCATGGAGGAGAAGGTGGAGCTGGGCATCGAGGACGACAAGCCGGAAGTCAAAGAAGAAAGTGGCCAGGAGTTAGTGGACAGTGGGGAGCTGTGATTTTAGATTTTTGATTGAAGATTGGGTGGGCGGGAAGAAGAGAATAGAGAGTCGCAAGTAGAGAATAGTAAAAAAAACGGAATAAGCAATGGCCGATTTCGCGCCATCAGGAGGAAGGGGAATTTCATTTCGCAATGACCAATCTAAAATCAGCAATCATCAATTTACAATCCCTTCCGTCCTCGCTTTCCACTCTCGGCGACCTGATCCTGTTCCTGCCGGAATGGCTGGGCGCGATCGCCGTGACCATGCTGCTCACGATCAGCCCGCGCTTCAAGCGCCGCCCCCTGTTGTTCGTTTATCCCCAGCGCGAGGCCATGGTGGCCGCCACGCTGGTGGTGCTGACCGCGGCTCTGCTGTGGCTCTTCTTTCCGGGCATGCCTTCGCCCCAGTTGGCGCCGCCCGCCGGAACGGGCGCAGCCCTCAGCTATAGTGCCTTGGAGCTGCTCAGGCAGCTCTCGCTGGTTGCCTTGAGCCTGATCCCCTTCGCCCTGGCGCTGCTCATCCGCCGCCAACCGCTGTTGAGCGCCGGGCTGGGGAAGCAGACGCGCAGCCCTTCGATCTACCTGGGCATCGCCATCGCGCTGATGGCCCTCTTCCTGCGCGGCAAGGTGTATGCCCTGCTGGGCGGCGTCTCGACCGCCGAAGCCTATTACCTGGTGGCCATGCTGGGGGTGAGCTTCGCCGAGGAGTTCATCTTCCGCGGCTACGTGCAGCTCCGCCTGGGAGCCGCGCTGGGCGAGCGCTGGGGCTGGATCGCCGCCGCCGGCCTGTATACCCTGTTCAAGCTGCCGCAGCGCGCCCTGCTCCTGGGCGTGAACGACCCCGTGCAGATCGCCGTCCAGGCGGCCACCTTGCTCATTTCGGGCCTGATCTACGGCTGGATCATGACCAAGAGCGGCAACGTCCTGGCCCCCGCGCTCTACCACGCCGTCCACGAGTGGGCGAGTATTCTGTAACAAGCGAGAGTGGAAAATGGAGAATCGAAAGTAGTCACCGCTCTCCATTCTCTATTCTCTATTTTCGTTATTCCCGGAGTCCCCCATGCGAATGAGCTCTCTCTTTTCCCAGACCTTGCGCGAAGCGCCGGCGGAGGCCGAAGTTGCCAGCCACCAGCTTTTGCTGCGCGCCGGCTTCATCCGCCCGCTGGCCACGGGTATCTTCAGCTATCTGCCCCTGGCGCGGCGCTCCATGGCCAGGATCGAGAACATCATGCGCGCGGAGATCGAGGCCATCGGCGGGCAGGAGCTGAGCATGCCGGTGGTGCATTCCGCCGAGGTGTGGAAGCAGAGCGGGCGCTGGTACCAGGTGGGCAGCGAGATGGCGCGCTTCAAAGACCGCGCCAACCGCGACATGGTGCTGGCCATGACCCACGAGGAAATCGCGGCCACCCTGGTGCGCGGAGAAGTGCGCTCCTATCGCCAGCTCCCCGCGCTGATCTACCACATTCAGACCAAGTTCCGCGACGACCCTCGCCCGCGCGCCGGGCTGATCCGCGTGCGCGAGTTCACTATGCTGGATAGCTACAGCCTGGACGCCGACGAGGCCGGCCTCGACCGCCAGTACCGCGCCCACTACCAGGCCTATTTCAACCTCTACCACCGCTGCGGCCTGCCCGTGCGCGCCGTCAAGGCCGACACCGGCATGATGGGCGGGCAAGTGGCGCACGAGTTCATGTACCTCACCCCGGTGGGCGAGGACACCTTGCTGTTCTGCGACGCCTGTGGCTATGCGGCCAACCGCCAGGTGGCGCGCTTCCGCAAGAGCGAGCCGCCGGCCGAAGCCCCCCTGCCGCTGGAGAAGGTCGCCACGCCGCACACCACCACCATCAATGACCTGGCGGCGCTGCTGGGCATTCCCGCCGCGCGCACGGCCAAGGCGGTCTTCATGATGGCTACCCTGGACGAGGCGGACGGGCCCGTGGAGCGTTTTGTGTTCGCCGTGGTGCGCGGCGACATGGAGGTCAACGAGACCAAGCTGGCCAACGCCGTGCACGCCCGCGATTTGCGACCCGCCACCGAGGAGGAGATCCGTGCGACCGGCGCGGTGCCGGGCTACGCCTCCCCCATCGGGCTGAAGGACGTGCTGGTGGTGGTCGACGACCTGGCGGCGCGGTCTCCCAACCTGGTGGCCGGCGCCAACCAGGAGGGCTTTCACCTGCTGCACACCAACTACGGGCGCGATTACCAGGCGACTATCGTCGCCGACCTGGCCGCCGCCCGGGATGGGGATGCCTGCGAGCGCTGCGGCGCGCCCTTGCGCAGCAGCCGGGGCGTGGAAGTGGGCAATATCTTCAAGCTGGGCACGCGCTACACGCAGCCCCTGGGCGCCACCTATCTGGACGAGTCCGGCCAGCCGCACGCGGTGGTGATGGGATCTTACGGCATTGGCGTGGGGCGTCTGCTGGCCTGCATCGCCGAGGAGCACCACGACGAGCGCGGCCTGATCTGGCCCATCTCCGTGGCGCCGTACCAGGTTCACCTGGTTTCGCTGGCGGGCAAGAGCGAGCAGGTCGCCCGCACGGCGGAGCAGCTTTACCACGACCTGCGCGCCGCCGGCGTGGAGGTGCTCTACGATGATCGGGGGGAGAGCGCCGGCATCAAGTTCAACGACGCCGACCTGATCGGCGCGCCGCTACGCCTGACGCTGGGCGAGCGCAGCCTGAAACAGGGCGGCGTGGAGCTGCGCCGCCGGGACGCCGGCGAGGGCAGCCTTTTGCCGCTGAATAACGCCGTCACGCGCACGCAGGCAGAGATTCAGGTGTTGTTTGACGAAATTGAGGGGCGGGTGAAGGCCGTAGCGTATGAAGAGTAAGAACCTATTCTCTCACTACCGCCAGCGCTACCCAATCTTCCATTTGCCGGCGGGCGGAGAGGCGGAAGCCGTGCTGCCGGGCCGCTTCCAGCACTTCTTCGGCCTGAGTTTCGAGGATGCCGGAGAGGATCAGCGTCCCGCCCGGCTCAACCAGCTCGCCCAGCCCGGCCTCGAACAGCCGCACGATGACCGGGGCCAGGATGTTGGCCAGCACCAGGGGGGCCATCACCAGCGAGAATTTGTCCTCCAGGATGTCGACCACCGAGCCTTCGGCTGCCTCTACCTGCTGAAGCACGCCGTTGCTCTGCGCGTTCTCCCGCGTGGAGCGTACCGCCTGGCTGTCGATGTCCACCGCCAGGGCCTGGCTGGCGCCCAACAGCAGGGCCGCAATCGAGAGGATGCCTGAGCCGCAGCCCACGTCGATCAGCGGGCGAGCGGGGCGCACGGCCTCTTCGAGCAACTCCAGGCACAGTTGCGTGGTGGGGTGCGTGCCCGTGCCGAAGGCCATGCTGGGGTCGATACGCACCGAGATGCGCCCTTCTTCTCCATGCTCGTACCAGGCCGGCAACACCAGCAGGCGCTGGCCAATCGGGATGGGGTGGTAGTGCTGCTTCCAGGCCTCCATCCAGTTCTCGTCGTCGATGGTCTTGAATGTCGGTTGGGGCAGGGGCTGGATCGTCCCCAGAAAATACAGGGCCTCTTCCAGCCGGCGGCGGCGCTCTTCCAGGTGCGCGTCCACCGGCATGTAGCCGTAGACGCGCAATGGCCCGTGGGGGGTGCCTTCATCTTCGGCATCCTTGTACTCCACCGCCGATTCCACCACCAGCCCGTTCGAGACGAAGCGCCCCAGCACGTCGGAGACGGCCTCGGCCAGCTCGCCGTTCACGGTCAGAGAGACTTCCAGCCAGCGCGGTTCAGCCACCCAGCACCTCTTTCAGCCGGTCGAAGAAGCTGCGCTCTTGCGGCAGGACGTCGCTGCCCAGGGTCTTGGCCAGCTCTTCGAGCAGTTTGCGCTGCTCGTTGCTGAGATGGGAGGGGACTTCTACCATGACCATCACCTTCTCGTCGCCGCGCCCGCTGCCGCGCAGGTGCGGGACGCCCTTGCCCTTGAGGATAAAGGTCTTGCCCGGCTGTGTGCCGGCAGGGATGTGCAGCTTGGTGAGGCCGTCCACGGTGGGCACCTCGACTTCGGCGCCCAGGGCGGCCTGCGCCACGTTGATGTTCAGGTCGAGCAAGATGGTGTCTTCCTTGCGGCGGAAGTACTTGTGCGGCCTGACGTCGATTTCCAGATAGAAATTGCCGTTGGGGCCGCCGTTCGTGCCGGGCTGGCCCTCGCCCGCCAGGCGCACCTGCGTGCCGGTATCCACGCCGGGCGGGATGGGCACCGTCTTCTTGACTACCTTGCGCTCCAGCCCGCGCCCGCGACAGGTGTGGCAGGGGTTGTTGATCACCTCGCCTGAGCCGTTGCAGACCGGGCAAGTGGTCACCTGCACCATGGAGCCCAGGAAGGTCTGGCGCACCTGGCGGACTTCCCCCTTGCCGCCGCAGGTGCTGCAGCGCACGGGAGAGGTGCCCGGCTCGGCGCCGGAGCCGCGACAGGTGCTGCACACCTCGTCGCGGGTGATATCGACCTCTTTCTCCACGCCAAACACGGCCTCTTCGAAGGTAAGCTGCACTTTCTGGCCGATGTCTGTGCCACGGCGGGGCGCATTGCGGGCCTGGCGGCGGCTTCCACCGCCGCCAAAGCCGAAGAATTCCTCGAAGATGTCTGAAAAGTCGAAAGTGGAGAAGTCGGGGGCAGCGCCGCCCATGCCGTTCACTCCGGCGTGACCAAAGCGATCGTAGGCGGCGCGTTTCTCCGGGTCGGAGAGCACAGCGTAAGCCTCGTTGATCTCCTTGAAGCGCTCTTCCGCATCCGTCGACTTGTTCACGTCCGGGTGGTACTGGCGCGCCAGCCGCCGGAAGGCAGCTTTGAGCTCTTCAGGAGTGGCGTTGCGGCCAACCTCTAAAACTTCGTAATAATCGCGTTGTGCCATTAAAAGTTCTTGCGCTCTAAGGTTAAACCTGCTTGAACTCGCCGTCCACCACGTCGTCGCCGCCGGGCTGTTGGCCGCCGGGGGCGCCACCTTGCCCGCCTTGCGCATCCGGCCCGCCGGACGTTCCGGCGGGGCCGCCGGGCTGCTGCTGGTAAGCGGCAGCGCCGACCTTTTGCAGCGCCTGGCCCAGCTCTTCGGTAGCTTTACGGATGGTGTCGGGGTCTTCACTGCTCATCACGGCGCGCACGCTGCTGATGCCTTCTTCCACCTGCTTGCGCAGGTCGGCGGGCACTTTGTCGCCCAGGTCTTGCAGGGTCTTCTCGCTGGTATAGATGGTATTGTCGGCGTGGTTGCGCACCTCGATCAACTCCTTGCGCTTGCGGTCCTCTTCGGCGTGCGCTTCGGCTTCCTTGCGCATGTTTTCGATTTCGGTCTCGGTCAGGCCGGAGGAAGCCGTGATGGTGATATTCTGGCTGCGCCCGGTGGCCTTGTCCGAGGCGGTCACGTTCAGGATGCCGTTGGCGTCGATATCAAAGGTCACTTCGATCTGCGGAACGCCGCGCGGAGCCGGCGGGATGCCGTCCAGGATGAAACTGGCCCAGGGACTTGTTGTCTGCCGCCATGGGACGCTCGCCCTGGAGCACGTGGATCTCCACCTGCGTCTGGCTGTCGCTGGCGGTGGAGAAGATCTGGCTCTTGCGCGTGGGGATGGTGGTGTTGCGCTCGATGAGCGGAGTGGCCACGCCGCCCAGGGTCTCGATGGACAGCGTCAGCGGGGTGACGTCCAGCAGCAGGATGTCTTTCACCTCGCCGCCCAGCACGCCGGCCTGGATGGCCGCGCCCACGGCCACCACCTCATCGGGGTTGACGCCCTTGTGGGGTTCCTTGTTGAATTCGCTTGCGCACCGCTTCCTGCACGGCGGGCATGCGGGTCATGCCGCCTACCAGCACGATCTCGTTGATGTCGGCCGGTTTCAGTCCGGCGTCGTTGAGGCGCCTGGCGCACGGGGTCGATGCGTCTTGTCGACCAGGTCGTCGGTGAGCTGTTCGAGCTTGGCGCGCGTGAGGGTCATCACCAGGTGCTTGGGGCCGCTAGCGTCGGCGGTGATGTAAGGCAGGTTGATCTCGGTTTGCATGGCTGCTGGAAAGCTCGATCTTGGCCTTTTCAGCCGCTTCCTTCAGACGCTGCAGGGCCTGGCGGTCTTTGCGCAGGTCGATGCCTTGTTCTCTTGCTTGAATTCATCGATCAGGTAGTCCATGACGCGCTGGTCGAAGTCATCCCCGCCCAGGAAGGTGTCGCCGCTGGTGGATCGCACCTGGAAGACGCCGTCGCCGACGTCCAGGATGGAGATATCGAAGGTGCCGCCGCCCAGGTCGTAGACGCGCGATGACCTCATTTTTCTTCTTGTCCAGCCCGTAGGCCAGTGAAGAAGCCGTCGGCTCGTTGATGATGCGCAGCACTTCCAGGCCGGCGATCTTGCCGGCGTCCTTGGTGGCGTTGCGCTGGGCGTCGTTGAAGTAGGCCGGCACGGTGATGACGGCCTGCGTGACCGTCTCGCCCAGGTAGGCTTCGGCATCCGTCTTCAGCTTGGCCAGGATCATGGCCGAGACTTCCGGCGGTGAATATTCCTTGCCGTCCAGGACGACGCGCACATCGCCATTGGGGGCTTTGGTGACCTTGTAAGGCACGCGGCTGATGGTGCGCTGCACTTCGGAGTCGTCGAACTTGCGCCCCATGAAGCGCTTGATCGAAAAGACGGTGTTTTCCGCATTGATGATCGCCTGGTTGCGAGCCACGCGCCCCACCAGGCGCTCGTGGTTCTTGTTGACGGCCACTACGGACGGCACCAGGCGCTCGCCTTCCGCCGTTGGGATGACAACGGGCTCACCGCCCAACATCACTGCTGCGACTGAGTTTGTAGTTCCCAGGTCAATGCCAATGATTTTTCCCATTTTTTGTCTCTCCTAACGTGCGACTCGGACCAGGGCCGGGCGCAATACCCGGTCGCCCAGCATATAGCCTTGTTGAACGACTTCTATTATTTGCCCGCTCTGGTGATCGGGGCTGTCCTCGTGTGAGATCGCCTCGTGGCGGGTGGGATCGAACAGCTCTGTCTCGGCAGGGATACGCGTGAGGCCCTCTGCTTCCAGGATATTCTTCAGCTTGCGGTAAATCAGCTCGATGCCGTCCGCCCAGGCCACTACTTCCCCTTGCGCAGCGGGGGCTTCGCCCCCCGTGGGGCGATTCTTCAGAGCGCGCTCCAGATCGTCCATGACGACCAGATATTTCTTGATCAGACCCCCGGTCAGGTTCTGGTGCAGCAGGCTCTGATCGCGCTCCACGCGCCGCTTGTAGTTGGAGAAATCGGCGCGCTCGCGCTGCCAGCCCTCGAAATACTCGGCCGACTTGGCGCGGATCTCTTCCAGCTCTTTCTTCATGCTGGCGTGCTCCCCGGCAGGCAGGCTGATCATCTCCACCTCGGCAGCGGAGGGCGCAGATTCCCCGTTGTTTCCTTCCCCCTGGGAAACGGGAGCTTCCCCTTGAGAAGCAGGGGCCTCGCCCTGGGCTCCAAGGGGAGCAGCGGCGGGTGGGTATTCGGATTGGGGAGTGAGGTTATCTGTACGTTTCTTGCGATCTCCCATATTGCATGGCCTCCATCATTGAATATACCTGAATGAGGCAGGGATCGAAATCCCCGCCAATTTTCACGTGGACGCCGTTCTCAGCCTCCCAGCGTCTCGGCGACCATGTCGCTGAGCAGGTTGGCTACGAAGCGGACGGTAGAAATCGTGCGGCCGTAGGGCATGCGCAGGGTGCCCAGCACGCCCAGCGTGCCGGTAGCCAGGCCGGGCGTGCCGTAACGCGCCAGCACCACGGCGCACTGGCGCAGATCGTCGAAGGTGCCTTCGCCGCCGATGAGCACCTGCACCCCGCCTACCGAGCTGGTCAGCACGGTGCGGGAGAGCAAATCTTCCAGCATGGAGCGCTCTTCCAGCAGGCGCAAGGCGCGGCGGGCCTCTTCTGAGCCGGAGAACTCCGGCTCGGCCAGCACGTTGGTCAGCCCATCCAGGAAGATCTCGCCGGTGGCGTTGGTTTCGGCCCGGTTCAGCTCGGCCAGCATGACGTTGAGGATATCCTCCTCCAGGGCATTGAGCTGCGACTTGAGAGTCGCCATAGCATCCGGGTCCTTGCCCTGGAAGAGAGCCGCCAGGCGGTTGGCCGTAGTGCTGAGCTGTTCCTGGGTCACCGGCTCGACCAGCGTGAAGATGTGCTGGTGGATCTCGCCGCCCACCAGCACGATCACCATGAGCACCTGGCGGCCGCGGGTGCTGATCGAGCTCCAGGTGCTTGAAGCGCGCCTGGTCAGGGTGGGGGGCGGTCACCAGGGACGCGGCTCTGGATTGGCGCGCCAGCACCGAGGCGGCCAGGCGCATCCACTGGTCCACATCCTGGCGCGTCTGGTAGAACTGGTGGCTGATGGTGTGGCGCATGGTGGCGGGCAGCTCGGTTTCCTGCACCAGGCGGCCCACGAAGAAGCGATAACCTTCTTCGGTGGGCACGCGCCCGGCGGAGGTGTGCGGCTGGCGCAGGTAGCCCGCCTCGGTGAGGAAGGCCAGCTCGTTGCGCACGGTAGCCGAGCTCATGTTGAGGCGATAGCGCTCCACCAACACCTTCGAGCCGACCGGCTGCGCCGAGCGGCTGTACTCATAAATCACCAGCGTCAGGATGAATTTCTGTCGATCGGTCAACTCTTGCATATTTCACCGTACAATTTTAGCACTCTAAGCTTGAGAGTGCTAAAAGACGGTATTTATGATAACATGGGTGGGGAAATGAGTCAAGTTTGGGGAGGAATCGGGAATGAGGCAATCAGGGATCAGGCGATGAAGTGGTCGGTAGACAGTGGCCAGCAGGCTCCAGGTTGCCTGGTTGCCTAATTTCTGATTGCCTCATCCCTCGTTGCCTGATCGCCTGTTCCCTGCCTTTAAGCCCCGCGCGTGCGCCCTTCGCGGATGATCTCCACGATTTCATCCCCGCTGATGCCCGTATCGATGCCGGGCACATCCAATGGAGAACGCGCCTGTTTTTCGGGGCGGATGACAAACACCAGCCCATTTTGCCGAACGATGCGCACTTCTCCTTCGCGTTCGGCCTGCTCCAGCAAGGAGGCCAGTTTTTGCCTGGCTTCTGAATAAGTGTACGTAGTGGTCATCTCATCAAACCTGTATTATTTCTACACCTTTTTGTTCGGCCTGATGCGCTAACTGTCTGTCCAAAGTGAGTAAGGGCGCATTGTGCTTTAAAGCGCACTGGATCAGGTAGGCATCATAAGCATACATATCTGAGACTTTTGGCTAATGCCAGGGATGCTTCAAGCTCAATTTTGACGAAGCGGATAGGGATGCTTTCATAGATCTGTAAAGCTTTCAAAGCTTCATCTAATGTGAGCTGCCGTCGTTTGAACATGGCCGAAAAGGCATTGCCAATTTCCCAATGGATCAACTCTGGAGCGATGAGCGTTGTATCCAGGGTAGCCTCAACGATGGCTGGTTTTAGAACTCTCGTTGATGAGCACGGCGATGATGGCTGAGGCGTCTATGACAATGTTCACATCCCGCTCCCTATTGTACAATTGTACAATAATTATACCGCGATTCGCCTCTTTTTCAAGAGTCTATCTGGAAGCGGGACGAGTGCGGCCGTTTTCCAGACGGGCCACAGCCGTGCACAGCCTTGCGAAGGGTTATCCTGGAAGCACCTGAGTCTTTGCAAGGCCAGTATCCTGGAAATCTACCCTTCGCAAGGCTTAAGGCCCTGGTTGCCTGGTCGCCTGTTTCCTGATTACTTCCCCACCACCGGCAGCCACGCGTATTGCCGGCAGGCGCCCACCTGCGGGAGGGCGCCGTTCAAGGCATAGGCAGTGAGGTGGGGAAAGGGCTGCCCACGTCGCTGATGTACAGCACGCCGTTGGCTACCACCGGCGCGGACCAGTGGATGTTGCTGATGGTGTTGTCGCTCCACAACGTGTCCCCGGTGAGCGGGTCCAAGGCGCGGATCACGCCTGTGGTTTGCCCGGTGGCGGAGGCCAGGTAGAGCACCCCGTTGGCCATGTGCGGCGAGGTGCTGTCGGTGTAGGTGGTGTTCGTCCATTGGCTCGCCAGGCTGGGGTTGCCGCTGCCGTCTATCACCAGCTTGAGGGCGGAGAGGCCGCTGTCGTTGGCGACGAACACCCACGTGCTGCTGTCCGCCGGGTTGCTCCACACCAGAGGGGCGGTGCGGATTCGCCGGTTTGAGGCACTGACATCGAGAATACCTCGCCGCCGGTGTGGCCGATCCCGCCCTGCCCGCTCAAGTTGGCCAGGTCGATCAGGCGCAGCATCTCATCCTTGCCGCCCTGCACGGCCAGGTAGGCGTATTTGCTGCCGGACACCGGCAGGAGGGCGGGAGCTGTGCTGCCCAGGTCGAGGTCGAAATTGTCCAGATCGGCGTAATTGGTGGGGGTATAGGTGTCCAGCGGGTCGCCGTTGGCGCCCGTGCCGTCCGGGTGCAGCGCCACGACCGTGTCGCCCCAGTAGTGCAGGCTGGGGTCGAAGAGGGCGTTGGCGGTAGTGGTGAAGATCTCGTCCAGGCCGGGCACGTACACCATCGTGGCGCGGCCCCACACCGACCCTCCCGTGGTCGGGCAGTCCGGCGTGCCGGGGGCCAGCGCGAAATGATCCGTCTGGTTGCTGCACACCATGTTGAACACCTTCTGCGCGCCGCTACCCAGGTCGATGGCCACGATGTGCCCCTGGTATTCCCCGATGTCTCCCGCAAAGCTGGCGAAGGGCACGTACAGGTAAGTGTGCCCGTCGTGCGCCGTGGCGAACACCAGCGACGAAGATTGCTTCTCCTGGTCCGGCTTGAGGGTGGCCAGCTCCGGCCAGCCGCCGCCGGTGATCTCCGTGCCGTCGGAGACCTGGTACTTGTGCACGTAGCCGTCCAGGCTGTAGGAATACACGTACAGCCGGTTCGGGTCGATTGCCGCGGCGGAGTGCACGGTGCAGTCGTATCCGGCGGCGTCCTTGCAGGTTCCGGTGTAAGCCTGTTTGGCCCACACCTGCTGGCCGGTATGCGCGTCCAGGGCCAGGATGCCCCCGGCCATCGTGGTGCCGAAGACCAGGTCGCGCGGGCCGTTCGCCGTCTGGGCGCCATACAGGTAGACAATGGGGCCGTCGATGGGGGACGGCAGGGTGACCTGATAAAGCCTTTGCAGGCTGCTGACGTTGGCGGCGTCGATGATCGTTTCGCGGGTGTTGTTCCCGCTGTGCTGGGGGTCGCCGCCGAATTGCAGCCAGTTGTAGGCGCAGGTCGGGCTGGGCACCAGGCTTAAAAAGAGAAGGACAGCCGAGGCCAACCCATTGAGGCCGGTAGAAAGCAGGTTCATGTTTGTATCCCTCCTGGAGTAATCAGGATAAGGCAACAAGGCAACGAGGCAATCAGGGATGAGGTAATCAGGTAATCAGTGGTCAGTGGTCAGTAGGCAGTAATCAGCGGGGAGTGGGCAGTGGGTAGACGAGCCGGGCGCCTGATCGCCTGGCAGCCTGATCCCGGATCCCTGGTCGCCTGATTACCTCATCATCACCGGAAACCATGCGCGCGGGGTCAGGTTGCGCGGGTCGACGCCGTTGAGCGAGTAAGCCGTCAGGTGGCTGCTCTCATCGGTGATGTAGAGGACGCCGTTGGCGACCACCGGGCTCTCCCAATGGATGCTACCGATGGACGCGCTCCACAACTGGGCGCCGCTGGTGGGGTTCAGGGCGCGGATGCTGCCGCCCCCGGCGTAGAAGAGCACCCCGTTGGCCAGGATGGGCGAGGAGCCGCCCGCCCCGTTTTTCCACATTTCCTGCAGGGAGGGCGTCCCGCTGCCGTTCACCACCAGCTTGAGGCCGGAGATGCCGCTGCCGTTGGCCACGAACGTCCAGGTGCTGCTATCCGCCGGGTTCACCCACACGGCCGGCTGGGTCAGCACCTGGCCGCCCTGCGGCACGTTGATCACCGTACCGACCTCCCCGCCGGTGTGGCCCGTCCCGCCCTGGCCGCTCAAGTTATCCAGGTCGATCAGGCGCAGCTTGCCGTCCTTGCCGCTTTGCACCGCCAGGTTAGCCACCGAGCTATTGCCCGGCGCGGGTAGAATGGCCGGGGCGGTGCTGCCCAGGTCGGCGTCGGAGTCTTGCAGGCTCTGATAATTGGCCGGCGTGTAGGTATCCAGCGGCTTGCCGCTGGCGCCCGTGCCGTCCGGGTTGAGCGCGAAGACCGTATCGCCCCAATGATCGTGGGCCGGGTCGAACGTGCCGTTGCCGGTGACCATGAAGATGCGCTCGTTGGCCGGATCGTAGATCACCGGAGCGCGCGACCAGATGGCCGATTGCACCTGGTCGCAGTCGGGGGAGCCGGGCGTCTCCACGAAGTGCACAGTCTGGTTGCTGCACAGGCTGTTGAAGACTTTCTGCGTGCCGCTCGAGAGGTTGATGGCGGTGATGTGGCCCTGGTAATCGCCCCGGTCGCCGGGGTACCCGCCGTTGGCCATGTAGAGATAAGAGGCGCCGTTCTTGTCTGTGGCGATGCTGAGCGAGGGGGAGCCTTTCTCGTCAAAGCCTTTCAGGGTGGTCGTCTCGGGCCAGCCGCCGCTGGTGATCTCCGTCCCGTCGCCCACCTGGTACTTGTGCACCTTGCCGTCCAGCCCGTAGGAATACACGTACTGGCGGTTGGGATCGATGGCCGGGGAAGAGGTGGTGTAGCAGGCCTGGCTGCCGTTGTTGATCTTGCAACTGCCCGGGCCGTATTGGTGCGCCCACACCTGGCTGCCGCTATAAGCGTCCAGGGCCAGAATGCGCCCGTCTTTGGTGGTGAGGAATAACAGATTGCGGGCGCCTTGCGGGGTGCTGGCGTTGCTGAGGTAAGCCGGCGCCCCGTCCGCGACGGCGGGCAGGGTCACCTGGTAGAAGCGCCCCAGGCTGCTCACGTTGCCGGCGACCAGGGCGCTCTCGCTGGTGTTATTGCCGCTGTGCTGGGGATTGCCGTCGAATTGAAGCCAGTCGTAGGCTGCCGAGGCGCCCGCCGGGGAGGGCGAGGCGGCCAGTCCGGCGTTGGCCGGGCCGCAGGCGATGGCCAGGGCCAGCAGAACCAGGGCCAGCCAACGCGTCGGAGAGAATATCCGTTGATTACCGCGCATAAAAAAGGTCGTTCCTTTCTTTCCCAGGGTCGGCGAAGAGAGAGGGTCGGTAAAGTCAACAGCGATGAGTTGGAGGGAAAAGGGAGTTTATTGGGCGAGACAGATGCTCCCCATTATAAGAGAAATGAGACCCAGATTTAACCCTAATCGAGAAAGACCCTAAAGGTCTTCTATTAGACCTTTAGGGTCTGCTGCCGGCCTAGCTTTCTCTTAGCCGGTAGCCGACGCCTAATTCGGTCAGAATGTAATAGGGCCGGTTGGGGTTAGGCTCGATCTTGCGGCGCAGGTTGCTGATATTCACGCGCAGCAGGCGCGATTCGTCCTCGTAGGCCGTTCCCCACACCTTGTGGATCAACTGGCGATGGGTGATCACCTTGCCCGCATTCTGGATCAGCACGCGCAGCAGGTCGAATTCCGTGGGGGTGAGCAGGACTTCTTTCCCGCCCAGGGTCACCTGGTGGCGAGACAGGTCCACGCGCAGCTCCTCCACCTGGTAGACCGGCCCTGAGGTGTCCGGGGCGGCCCGCCGCATCACCCCACGCACGCGCGCCATCAGCTCGCCCATGCCGAAGGGCTTGGTCAGGTAATCGTCCGCCCCGGCGTCCAGCGCGGCGATCTTGTCCGATTCGCGGTCGCGCACGGACAGGATGATGATGGGCAGGCGACTCCACTGGCGCACGCGGCGGGTCACTTCCACGCCGTCCAGCTCAGGCAGGCCGAGGTCCAGGATCATCAAATGCGGGTCGTGCTCGCGCACGGCTGCCAGGGCCTGTGTGCCGCTGCCGGCCTCGAAGACCGTGTGCCCGTTGGCGCGCAAGGAGGCGCGCAAGAAGCGCCGGATTTCCAGCTCATCGTCTACGACCAGCACGCGCCAGGTGTCGTCTGCCATGCTTGCTCCAGGCAGACCCGGGACAGACCCTAAGGGTTTCAAAAACCCTTAGGGTCTGTCTTTGGGGTCTGAACTCAACGGTAGGGTAAAGGTGATGGTGACTCCCTTTAGAACGGGGGCTTCCCCCTGGAAGACGGGGGCTTCCCCCTGGGAAACGGGGGCCTCCGCCGTGAGGTTGTTCTCCGCCCAGATCCGCCCGCCGTGCGCTTCGACGATGCCCTTGCAGATGGATAGGCCCAGCCCCGTGCCTACCCTGGGGGGGAGCTGCTGTACGCGGTAGAACTTGTCGAAGACCCGCTCCAGGTCTTGCGGCGGAATGCCCGGGCCGTGGTCGCGCACGCTGATGGCGGCTTCCTCTCCCGTTTTCTTCACGCCGATCTCGATCGGGCTGCCCGGCGGCGAGTATTTGGAAGCGTTGTCCAAGACGTTGGCCAGCACCTGGGCGATCAGCACGTCGTCCATGGGGATCAGGGGAAATTCTTCGGGGATGGCGACGCTGACCGGGTGGCTGCGCAGCCGCTCGGCCATCTGGTTGAGCACCGTGCCGATCAGGTCCTGGACGTCCTCCGGCTCGCGGTTGAGGCGCAGCGCGCCGGCCTCCAGCCGGGTCATGTCCAGCAGATTTTCTACCAGGCGGTTGAGCTGGCGCGCCTGGTCGCTGGCCGATTCGATCAGCTCGACGCGCGTGGCGGGCTCCAGCCGGCTGGCGCTCTGGCCGGCCGCCTCGGATTCGCGCAGCGTGCTCAACACGCCCGTAATAGAAGCCAGCGGGGTGCGCAGCTCGTGGGAGATGGAGTTGAGCAGGGCGGTTTGCAGCTTTTCTTTGTTGCGCAAGATCGCGTTGTGGGCGGCTTCCTCGGCGAAAGAAGCGCGCTCGATGGCCAGCGCCGCAAGGTTGGCAAAGCCTTCCAGCAGCGCGCGCCGGTCGGGAGTCAGGTTGTTGTGCGGGTCGAGCGGCTTTATGCCCAGGATGCCCACCGTGCCGCGCGCCGTTTTGAGCGGCACGTAGCGGATGGCCGCCGCCGACAGGGTATCCGTGCCGCGCCCGGCAGGCTTGCCGTTCTTGAACGCCCAATCCGCCACGGCCAGCTCGCTTTCGCCCATCTCGAATCCCGGCGTGGAGGCCCGCTCGGCGATCTGCCCACCCTTCGGGAGCAGGATGACGACTTCCCGGCTGAATATATCCACCATGCTGCGGATGACGATCTCGAAGACCTGTTCCAGGTCGACGGCGCCGGTCAGCTCGCGGCTGAGGCGGTTCAGCACCTGCGCCTGGCGCTCCCTATCCACCAGGCTTTCCAACTGGTTGCGCAGCACGGCCGCTGAATTGCTGATGACCATGCCGACCAATAACAGCCCGATGAAGGTCAGGAGGTATTGGGTATCGTTGACGGTAAAAGTGAGGCGGGGATCGATGAAGAAGAAGTCGAAGGCCAGCACGCCGGCCAGGGATGCCAGGATGGAAGGCCCCCTGCCCAGCAGCACGGCCGCGATGACCACGCCTACCAGGTACACCATCACCAGGTTGGTGGGGTCCAGGAACGAGCGCAGCGGGAGGCTGATCAGGGTCATGAGAGCCACCAGTCCCAGGCTTTGCAGGTAACGGATCAAAGGGTGGTGCGGCATCCACGTCTGGGGAAGCACCTTCTGTGGGGAGACTTCCTCGCGCTCGCTGACCACGTAAACGTCGATCCGCCCGCTGTTGCGGATGATCTGGTCCAGCACGGAGCCGCGCAGCACTTCGAACCAGCGCGGGCGCAAGGGCTTGCCGGCGATGATCTTGGTGATGTTGTGCTCCCGGGCAAAATCCACGACGGCGTCGGACACCGATTCACCGGGGAGGTTCACGACGGTCGCGCCCAGCTCCTCCGCCAGGCTCAGGTTGCGCTGGACGCGCTGGCGGCTGTGGGCCGGCATGTCCATGTGGCCGGGAGTCTCCACGAACACGACGAACCACTCGGCTTTCAGGTCGTCTGCCAGGCGGCGGCCGGTGCGCACCAGGCGCTCGCCCAGCGGGTGCGAGCTGATGCACACCAGGATGCGCTCGCCCGCCGGCCAGGGGCCGGGGATGGCGCGCGTGTGCATGTAGCTGAGCATCTGGTCGTCGACCCGATCGGCGGCCCGCCGCAGGGAGAGCTCGCGCAGGGCCGTCAGGTTGCCCTTGCGGAAGAATTTCTCCAGGGCGCGCGCCGCCTGGTCCGGCACGTAGACTTTGCCGTCCTGCAGACGCTGGATCAGCTCGTCGGTGGGCAGATCGATCAGCTCGATCTCGTGGGCTTGATCCACCAGGCTGTCGGGCACCGTTTCGTGCACCACGATCCCGGTGATCTGCTGGATGACGTCTTTCAGGCTTTCCAGGTGCTGGATGTTGACGGTGGTGTACACGTCGATGCCGGCGTTGAGCAGCTCTTCCACGTCCTGGTAGCGCTTGGGATGGCGCGAGCCGGGCGCGTTGGTATGCGCCAGCTCGTCCACCAGGACGAGCTGCGGCTTGCGCGCCAGGGCGGCGTCCAGGTCCATCTCCGTCAGGGTCGCGCCGTGATAGTCCACCGGGCGGCGGGGCAGGAGCTCCAGCCCCTGCGCCAGGGCTTCCGTCTCTTTGCGCCCGTGGGTTTCCACGTAGGCCACCACCACGTCCACACCCTCGTCCTTGCGCTGGTGGGCCGCTTCGAGCATGGCGTAAGTCTTGCCCACGCCGGCCACGTAGCCGAGGAATATCTTCAATTTCCCCTGGGAGGGCTGCTCTTCTTCTTTCAGCAGCGCCAGGAGCTGATCGGGGTCGGGACGCTTGTAATCGTCGGCCATACTCTTATTTTAGCGCATCTAAGGCCAGGTTCAACTCCAGCACGTTTACGCGCGGCTCGCCCAGAAAGCCCAACGAACGTCCTTGGGTGTGCTGAACGATCAAGTCTTCCACCTGTTGTAGCGGCAGCCCGCGCGCTTTGGCCACCCGCGCCGCCTGGTATTGGGCCGCCGCCGGGCTGATGTCCGGGTCGAGGCCGCTGGCCGAGGAAGTCACCAGGTCCGCCGGCACCGGCTGGGTGTTTTGCGGGTCGGCGGCGTGCAGCGCGGCCAGGCGGCTTTGCACTTCCTGCAGCAGGCTGGGGTTCAGGACGCTGTAATTGCTCCCGCCGGAAGCGGAGGCATTATAAGGAAGACCGCTCGTGGCGGAAAGGCGCCCCCAAAAATATCCCGGCTGGTCGAATTCCTGGCCGATCAGCGCAGAACCGACGGTTACGCCGTTTTGCGCGATGGGGCTGCCGTTGGCCTGCTGCGGAAAGAGCGCCTGGGCCAGGCCGGTGACGGCCAGGGGATAAATGAGGCCGGTAAGAACGACCATGCATCCAAAAAGTATCAAAGCCGGCTTGATCTGTTTTAACATAAATCTCCTCTTGAAAGGATCCGCTTTCAAACGATGTGCAAAGCTGCCAGGGCCAGGTCGATCAGCTTGATGCCGATGAAGGGCGCCACCAGCCCGCCCAGGCCGTAGATCAGCAGGTTGTCGCGCAGCAGGCGCGCCGCGCCCACTGCCCGGTAGGGCACTCCGCGCAGCGCCAGCGGGATGAGCAGGACGATGATGATGGCGTTGAAGATGACCGCCGACAGGATGGCGCTCTCGGGCGTGCTCAGGCGCATGACGTTGAGGATGCCCAACTGCGGGTAGGTGGAAGCGAACGCTGCCGGGATGATGGCGAAGTACTTGGACACGTCGTTGGCGATGCTGAAGGTGGTCAGCGCGCCGCGCGTCATGAGCAATTGCTTGCCGATCTCCACGATCTCGATCAGCTTGGTGGGGTTGCTGTCCAGATCGATCATGTTGGCGGCTTCGCGCGCGGGCTGCGTGCCGGTGTTCATGGCCACGGCCACGTCTGCCTGGGCCAGCGCCGGGGCGTCGTTGGTGCCGTCGCCGGTCATGGCCACCAGCCGCCCGCCGGCCTGGTAATCGCGGATGAGGGTCAGCTTCTTCTCCGGGGTGGCCTGCGCCAGGAAGTCGTCCACCCCGGCTTCGGCGGCGATGGCCGCCGCCGTCAGGGGGTTATCGCCGGTGATCATCACGGTCTTGATGCCCATGCGGCGCAGCTGGCTGAAGCGTTCCTTCAGGCCGCCTTTGACGATGTCCTTGAGGTGGATGACACCCAGCGCCTGCTCGTTGCGCGTGACCACCAGCGGCGTCCCGCCGCTGCGCGCGATGGTGTCCACGGTCTGGCGCAGCTCGACGGGGAGCGGGCTGTTCTGCGCCTGGAGGGTGCTGAAGATCGCGTCCGGGGAGCCTTTGCGGATGTGCGTGCCGTCGAAATCCACCCCGCTCATGCGCGTCTGCGCGCTGAAGGGGATGAAGCGCATCCCTTCCGGAAATTCCGGCGTGGCGCTGACCGGGCGGCCCCTCAGGCCGTACTTCTCCTTGGCCAGTACCACGATCGAGCGCCCTTCGGGGGTCTCGTCCGCCAGGGAGGCCAGTTGAGCGGCTTCCGCCAGCTCTTGCGCATCAGTCTTCCCGACGGGCAAGAACTCCACCGCCTGGCGGTCGCCCATGGTGATGGTGCCGGTCTTGTCCAGCAGCAGCACATCCACGTCTCCGGCAGCCTCCACGGCCCGCCCGGAGAGGGCGATCACGTTGCGCTGGATCAGGCGGTCCATGCCGGCGATGCCGATGGCCGAGAGCAGCCCGCCGATGGTGGTGGGAATCAGGCACACCAGCAGCGCCACCAGCACGGTGAGGGTCACCGGGGTGCCCTGGCCGGCGGCCTTCACGCTATAGAGGGAATAGGGCAGCAGGGTGATGCACACTCCCAGGAAGATGATGGTGAAGGCGGCCAGCAGGATGTTGAGAGCGATCTCGTTGGGCGTCTTCTGGCGCCGGGCGCCTTCCACCAGCCCGATCATGCGATCCAGGAAGCCCTCGCCGGGGTTGGCGCTGACTTGCACCACCAGCCAGTCGGAGAGGATGCGCGTGCCGCCCGTGACGGCGCTGCGATCCCCGCCCGACTCGCGGATCACGGGCGCCGATTCACCCGTTACCGCCGATTCGTCCACCGAGGCGATGCCTTCGACCACTTCGCCGTCCGCCGGAATGATGTCCCCGGCTTCCACCAGGAACAGGTCGGCCTGCCGCAGGGCGGTGGAAGGCGTCAAGCTGAAGTGAGTGGGGCGTTCGCCTTTGGCGGGAATCTTCTCCAGCTTCTTGGCGTTGGTCTCCTGGCGGGTGCGCCGCAGGGCGGCCGCCTGGGCCTTGCCGCGGCCCTCGGCCAGCGCCTCCGAAAAGTTGGCGAACAGCACGGTGAACCACAGCCAGACGGCTACCAGGCCGATGAACCCGGCCGGAGCTTCGCCCTGGCCGGCCAGGGCCTGGACGAACAGGCCGCTGGCCAACAGGCTGCCCACTTCCACCACGAACATCACCGGGTTGCGTACCATGCGGCGCGGGTCCAGCTTGATAAATGCGTCAACCACGGCCTGCCGGTACAGGCTGCGGGTGAGAGATTTCGGTTTCCTCAATAAGTCGTTCATACCATTATGCCCCAATCAGAATCAAGTGTTCCACGATGGGCCCCAGGGCCAGGGCGGGCACGAAGTTCAGCGCGCCCACCAGGATCACCACGCCCACCAGCCAGGCAATGAAGAGCGGCGAGGTGGTGGAGAGCGTGCCCGCGCCGGCCGGGACTTTTTTCTTGGCCGCCAGCGACCCGGCCAGGGCCAGGGTGGGGACGGCCAGCCAGTAACGCGAGATCAGCATGGCCAGCGCGCCGGTCAGGTTGTAAAAGACCGTATTGGCGTTCAGGCCGGCGAAGGCGCTGCCGTTGTTATTGCCCTGCGAAGTGAAAGCGTACAGGATCTCGCTGAAACCGTGCGGACCGGGGTTGAGCACGGAGCTTTGACCGGCGCTCAAAGACACGGCCACAGCGGTCAGGCCTAATACCGTTAGAGGCATGATGAGGATCAGCAGCGAGGCCATCTTCATCTCATAAGGCTCGATCTTCTTGCCCAGGTATTCCGGGGTGCGCCCCACCATCAGCCCAGCCACGAAGACCGCCACGATCACGAAGACCAGCATCCCGTACAGCCCGGAGCCCACGCCCCCGAAGACCACTTCGCCGAACATCATCATCACCAGGGGCACCAGGCCTCCCAGGGGAGTGTACGAATCGTGCATCGAATCGACCGATCCGTTGGAAGCCGCCGTGGTGAGCGTGGCCCACAGGGCGGAGTTGGCCTGGCCGAAGCGCAGCTCTTTGCCTTCCATGTTTCCACCCGGCTGGAGGCTGCTGGCAGTCTGGTCGACGCCCAGGGGAGTCAGTTTAGGATTGCCGGCCGCTTCAGCGGCGTAGGCGACCCCGGTGAACAGCACCACGAAGATCAGCATGACCGTCAATAACATCCAGCCCTGGCGGGTGTCGCCCACCATCTTCCCAAAGGTGTAGCACAGCGCCGCCGGGATCAACACGATGGAGAGCATCTCGAGGAAATTCGACAACGGGGTGGGGTTTTCAAGAGGATGCGCGGAATTGGCGTTGAAGAACCCGCCTCCGTTCGTTCCCAGTTGCTTGATGGCGACCTGGGAGGCAGCGGGGCCCACCGCAATCTGTTGCGTGCTGATCGCCTGGCTGTTTGCGCCGGTAAAGGGCTGAATCAGGTGCGCCTGGATGGTCGGCGAGAAGGTCTGCACCACGCCCTGGGAGACCAGCGCCAGCGCCAGGACGAACGAGAGCGGCAGCAGGATGTACAGGGTGCTGCGGGTCAGGTCCACCCAGAAATTGCCCAGCTTGTGGGTGTTGTGGCGCACGAAGGCGCGCATAAAGGCGGCCAGAATCGCCATGCCGGTAGCCGCCGAGAGGAAGTTCTGCACCGTCATGCCCAACATCTGGGTCAGGTAGCTGAGCGTGCTCTCGCCGCCGTAGTTCTGCCAGTTGGTGTTGGTCACGAAGCTGACGGCGGTATTCAAGGACAGGGCGGGGGAGACGGCGGCCATCCCCTGTGGATCGAGCGGCAGGATGCCCTGGATACGCAGGAGCAGGTAAAGGAAGACAAAGCCGATCAGGTTGAAGATCAGCATGGCCACGGCGTAGACCTTCCAGTCCATCTCTTCCTCAGAGTCGATCCCCATCAGGCGGTAGATCAGGCGCTCCACCGGAGCTACCACCGGGCTGAGGAAGGTCTTCTCGCCCTGGTAGACCCTGGCCATGTAGCCTCCCAGGGGCTTGACCAGCGCAATCAGAACGGCGAAGTAAACCACGATTTGCAACCAGCCGGCTAGGGTCATCCGAACTTCTCCGGTTTCAGTAACGCAGCGAAGAGATAGATCAATAAGAGCAGGGCAATTACCCCGCCGATCCAATAGAGAGCGTTCATAGAATTACTCCTTCAGCCGGTCCAGCCCGGCGATCAGCCCAAGACAACTGGCGAAGAAGACCACCACGAGCAGAAGATAGATCAGATCAATCACGCGATCCTCCTTAAAGTCAATGGCGGAGGCCATTGGATAAAGCTTTCGATTTATAACGCGGATGGGGTTAAGACGGTGTTAAGAAGACAAGCAGAAACGAGCCAGCCTTGCGAAGGTTTTGAACCTTCGCAAGGCTTTTCTTTAACCTGCTGCGCTACCGGACAATGGCCGGCAGGTAAACGAGCTGGATGACTGTGGCCGTGCCCGCCAGCGTGGCCAGCGTGCTCGTTGAGACCCGGTCTTCCAGAGTGAAAGCGAGGGCGAACGAGCCGGGGCGCGTGAAGCGCACGCGCAGCTCGCGGGTCTCGGCGTAGCCGGGAGCCATGGCGAAGCCGCTCTCCGCGCCGATGGAACCGGTCAGGTCCGCGCCGGATTGCGCCAGGGAGACCGTCTGCCAGGCCGAGCCGTCCCAGACTTCCAGCGCGGCGACGTCCGCCAGGCTGGCATCGACCAGCTTGACGTCGAGGCGCACGCTGGCGTAGCTGCCGCCCTCCGCCGGGTTGGCGACCTGCACGTGGAAGCCGCCGGTCTGCCCTACTGCGAAGGGCCCCTGGAGGTCGGTGGAGGACAGCGCCGGGTGGTTGCCGGTATTCAGCCCGACGATGACCGGATCGTGGTCGGAGGCGCGGTAGGGCGTGGCCGAATACAGGTCGGGGCTTTTGTACTCCAGGTTGTAGTCGATCACGGCAGGCTCGTCGGCGTCGATGTGCCACAGCGTGACGCCGGCCACCTGTGAGGTCATGGCGGGGGTGGTGAGCGCCTGGTCCAGGGAACCGGCCTGCCCGTCGTAGACGTAGGTGTAGCGTGTGGCCGGGTCGCTGACGAAGGCTTCGATCTGATCCACCAGGCCGCCGGCCTCCAGCGCAGCGATGGGATCCTCCTGAGCGTAAGCGTTGTAATCGCCCAGGACGATCACGTCCGGGTCGCCGGAAGCGGCCTGTAGAGTGTCGATGAAGGCCAGCAGCTCCTGCGCCTGTTGGGTGCGCTTGGCGTTCCAGCAGCCCTGGCCGTGGTCGGCGTCCTCGTCAGCAGGGTCGGAGGGGCAGGAGCTCTTGGACTTGAAGTGGTTGACCACCACGCTGAACTTCTCGCCGTTGGCGACGCTGGCGAAGGTCTGTGCCAGGGGAAACGATCGAAGATGGGGGCCGCGTCGCTCAGCGCTTCCCCCACCCGGGATACCCTGGCGGGCTTGTAGAGCAGCGCCACTTTGATGGCGTCTGCGCCGAGGCCGCCGGCCGGCTCGGGCACGGCCGCGTACACCTCAGAGCCGTAGGCCGCGTTGACCGCGTCCACCAGGATTCCTACGGCGTTGGCCCCGCTCCAGGCTTCCAGCTCCACCAGACCCAGCACGTCGGCGTCGATGCCCCGGATGGCGGCCACCAGCTTGGCCTGCTGGCGGGTGCGCTCGGCGGCGCTGTCTGCTCCGCGCGGGGTGTTGCTGCCGCCGTAGGGCGAGCCGTTGGGATAGGGAGCCGCGTCGAGGGTGGTGAAGTAGTTGTCCAGGTTGTAGCCGGCCACGCGCAGGTCGCCGCCTACGGCCTCGGGGGCGGCAGTGCGCGGGTTGGCGCGCGAGATGTTCGGGGGGCTGCCGGCGGGCTGCAAGCGATAGCCGTAGGCGCCCGATGTACTGGAGATGCCGCCCTCGTCCAGCAGGCCGGTCAGGCCGGCCGCCAGGGTGTCCCCGGCGCGCAAGGTATCCTCCTCGCCGAGATAGGGGATTGGATTGGGATTCTGTGCAGACGTGCCGTCATCCAAGACGAAAGAACGGCGCGCGTTGGATTCGGGGGAATCCGTCGCAAAATTGCCGTTGGTGGGCGTGTACAGGCGCTCCGGCGCCGAAACGGTCACCTGGCCGTAACGTCCCAGGAAGTAGTTTTGGCTGACCACCAGGGCCTGGTCGAATTTTACCCACATGCCTTCGTAAGGCTCCAGGCTGGCGCCCTCCTCCAGCGGCAGGCTGATTGTGGTTGGAGCGACGCCGGGGCCGCTTTCACACACCGCCAGGGAGGTCAGAGTCCCCATTTCGGTCTGGCCGTTATACTCCGTCACCGTGCCTTGCAGGCGTACCCGGTCGCCCACGGCGACGTCCGCGCTGTTGGGCGCGTAGACGAAAACGCCGTCCGAAGTGGCCGGGTCTCCATCTCCCAGCGGATCCTGGATGAAGAAGCCGTTCAGCCGGGTGGAGCCCTGGAAATCACCGCTGACTACCCCTTCGGTCCATACGGACTGGTCCGCCAGGGGTGTGGTTTCCCCGCTGCCCTGCAGGGTATAAATGGAGGTGAAGGCCGAGCCGCAGGTTTCCTCCTGGCTGGCGGTCGTAAAGCTGAAGGTGAAATCTTGCGCCATGGCATCCGGCGGGTCATCTTCATCCGCGTCGGTCACTTTGTTTCCCAGCACGGTCACGCTGCACGCGGCGCCGTAAGGTAGATCGCCGTTGGCATCCAGACTGAAGGTGTCTGCTGGGGCGGTGCCGGCTGTGGTTGCCGGCACGGGGCTGCCATCGCATTCGAAGGTATACCAATCGGCGGCCGGGCTCACCGGCTCGCTGAACTGCACCTCGACGTCGGCTGCTACGGCTACGTGAGTGGCGCCGTTGGCCGGCGAGGTGCCGGTCACCTCGGGGGCCAGGTCGTTGGCCAGGGGCGTGCCCGAGATGGAGATATTATCGACGCCTACCCACTCGTCATTCTCCATGGCATTCGACGTCATCACGCGTAACTGCACTTTGGGCTGGCTGTTCACCGCCGAAGGCAAGGTCACCGAGACGTGCGTGACCT
The DNA here is from genome assembly GCA_963702935.1 of uncultured Chloroflexia bacterium. Taxonomy (GTDB): domain Bacteria; phylum Chloroflexota; class Anaerolineae; order Anaerolineales; family Anaerolineaceae; genus DAOTWA01. The sequence goes on along the minus strand of OY969772.1, from coordinate 1,728,699 downwards.
TGCCGACTGCGCCGTTCCCTTCGGTGACATCGTGGACGTAGGCCGCGGGCACGTTGGTAAAGCTGCCGCTTTCGCCCACCCGGTAGTGCAACGCCACCTGTTGAACGGCGTTATCGCTACTGCCGTCTACGTCTCGCAGGTCGTAATCGACCTGAATGCTCCTCGAGCCGGTCGTGTTGAGGTAGATCATCAGATAAGGGTTGTCAGCAGTTACCGAGCCTTGCAAGGCCACCACCGGATTGCTGATCTGGAATTCGGCTACTCCCCCATACGATTGATTGTTAGGGTTGGTCAGATTGGCCTTTACATCCACGTCTGTGGAGGTAAAGCTGGTCAGGGTTTGCGGGTCCACATCCGAATTGGAGCGGCTGTCGTCCACGCCGCGATACCCCACAATTCCCGGCACGTGGCTCCAATCATTATCGGTTGTGATCAGCCCCGTGTCGCTCCAGTCCTGTGAAAAAGGCAGGGATTGGTAAACTGCGCTGCCGGGCGCCTTGGGCGCCTGAGCCTGGGCGATGCCTCCGCCCAGGCCCGAAAGCAGCAGGCAGGCTACCAGCAGGAGGGTAAAGAATGCGTAACTTCTGTTCTGTGCGAACTTCATGATTTGGATGCCTCCCTGTGATGTGGTTAAATGCGAAGAAGCCCTACGCAGGCTGCATAGGGCCGGCAATCCAACGGGTGTGAGGACGTACGCGCTGTTTAAGCGGCGACGATGAATCCACGATGAAGAGACGCCCTCCCAAAGGATCAAAAGCAGGAAGGAAACACCAGTAAGAAAGCCCCCCGGCTACCGGTCAAGTAAGGAGATTTTACTATAGATTCGGGCAGAATGGCTGAAATCTATGCGAATTTTGGATTGAAGATTTTAGATTGCCGATCGAAGCTTTGGAACCTTCCCTGAAGGGATGCTCCACGATTGCAAAACTCTGCCGCTCTTTCCAGATCCCTATTTCCTGCTCGCCTGTTCTCTGATTCCTGTTCCCTACTCCCTTTTCTCTTATTCCTCAATTCCTATTATAATTGTGGCAATTTTCCGCTCTCCTTCGGTTCAAGGCAGGCTGGCATGAATTACGTGCACTTCTCGCCGGATTTCCCCCCCAATTTCTACCCCTTCGCCGTGGAGCTGCGCCGCGCCGGGGTGACCGTCGTCGGGCTGGGCCAGGCGCCCTACGACGCCCTGCGCGCGGAGCTGCGCAGCGCGCTGGTGGAATATTATCGCGTCGGCGACCTGCACAACTACGATGAGCTGGCGCGCGCGCTGGGGTATTTCACCTGGCGCTACGGCAAGCTCGACCGGCTGGAATCGCACAACGAATACTGGCTGGAGAGCGACGCGCGCCTGCGCACGGATTTCAACATTCCCGGCTTCCACGCCAAAGACCTGCTGCGCATCAAGCGCAAGTCTGAGATGAAGTCCGTGTTCCTCAAGGCGGGCGTGCCGGCGGCGCGCGGGCGGGTGGTGCACGCCCTGGACGAAGCGCTGCAACTGGTGGAGGAGGTGGGCTATCCGTTGATCGCCAAGCCGGACATCGGGGTAGGCGCCGCCCGCACCTACAAGCTCAGCAGCCGCAGCGAGCTGGAAGAGTTCTTCGCCAACAAGCCCCTGGCGGATTACATCTTCGAGGAATACATCGACGGCGCCATCGAGACCTTCGACGGGCTGGCCGACCAGGACGCGCGCGTGGTGTTCTGCTCTTCCATGGTGTACAGCGAGGGAGTGATGGACATCGTCAACCAGCAGCTCGATTTCTGGTACGTGGTGCTGCGCGACATTCCACCCGACCTGGAGGAGATGGGGCGCAAGCTGGTGAAAGCCTACGGCGTGCGCGAGCGCTTCTTCCACTTCGAGTTCTTCCGCACGCCCGAGGGCCGCGCGGTGGCGCTGGAGGTGAACATGCGCCCGCCGGGCGGCATGACCACCGACATGTGGAATTACGCCAACGACATCGACGTCTACCGCGAGTACGCCCACGTGGTGGCGCGCAATCGTTTCGAGGCCAGCGTGACCCGCCCCTACTATTGCGCCTACCTGGGCCGCCGTACCCAAAACGAGTACGCTCATCCCATTCAGGAGATCCTGGCGGCCTTCCCGGGCAAGGTGTCCCACTACGAGCCGGTCAGCGGCATCTTCGCCGCCGCCATCGGCGATTACGGCATCCTGGTGCGCTCGCCGGAGCGGGAAGAGATCGACGAGATGGCCGGATACATTCTGGAACGCGCTTAAACTACGCGAAGGCCGCATTGCGGCCCTCGCATAGTTTTTTACGAAGGGGGTCAGGCCCGCGCCGGTTGCGCGAGGATGTGCGCTGTTCTGCGCACGGGCCAGGCCGCCCAGGCCAGCCCACCCAGCAGGGCCAGGTCGAGGGCTCCCCGCATCCAGATAGCGGGCTGCACGAGGGTGAGCGCCATCAGCAAGATCACCGCGGCGGCGCCCACCGCCAGGAACTTGACCCAATCCTGGCGCCGCATGTACAGCACCGCGCCGGCCAGGCCGATGAGCAGGGCCGCCATCCAGAGGACGATCTCGAGGACCTCGATGTCGGCCGGTTCCGAGCCGCCTTCCGCGCGCAGCTTGAGGCCTTGCAGCATGTTGTTCTCCATGACGAAGCCGCCCACGTTCATGACGAAGGTCACCACCGGGTTGCCCTTCAGCGCGGGCACCTGGATGCCCATGTGCACGGCCAGGCGGGTGTGGCCGCTGTCCAGCGGGGTGAGGTACCACAGCCAGGTCCAGCCGAAGTCGTCCGAGACCGGCGCGCCCAGCAGGAATACGTCCGGCACGACCTCGCGGATCTTCAACTGCCCGCCGATGAGATCATCGCCCACCTGGGGGTCCTGGAAAGCCGGCAGGAGCACGTTGGCGTTGTGGTAGATGTCGCCGCCCGCCACCAGGTTTTCGATGAAGGTATAGCTGTAGAAGCCGGCCTTACGGTCGCCCAACTGGGCCACCCAGGGCCACACCTGCTCTACGGGAGCGTCGATGGTCTCGGCGTGCGTCCACCAGACCAGGGGCTGATTCAGCAGCTCGTCGCCGGGCAGCCTGGCGGCCACTTCTGCGTCCGTGGCCCCCCAGCGCTGGATGGCCGGGTAGGCCATCGAAAAACCGGCTACCAGGATGATGATTACGACCACCAGGCCAAAAACGAAACGAAACCAGCGCTTCTCCATCCATTTGCTCATGTCGTCCTCCCAATTATTTTTTTATTCTGCGACCATCTTACGCCGGCGGGGCGCGGCGCGCATCCTTCCAAGGGCTACTCTGGCCGGGGCGGTGGGAGAAATTCGATAGTATACTAAAGGCGTATGCCCTCACCCGGACAGAACCTGCTCGCCACCAAGCTGTTCCTCCCGGAGCCCGGCCCGGCGCTGGTGGCGCGTCCGCGCCTGGCGCACAAGCTGGAGGAAGCCGCCGCGAGCCGGGCGCGCCTGCTGCTGGTGGCCGCCCCGGCCGGCTTCGGCAAGAGCACGCTGGTGGCCGATTGGCTGCGCCGGTGGGGCCGGCCCTGCGCGTGGATCTCGCTCGACGAGGGCGATAACGACCCCAAGCGCCTGGCCGCTTACCTGGCCGCCGGGCTGGACGGTCTGTTGCCAGGTCTATCCGCTGAGGCCGGGCTGATTCTGGCCGGAAACCCTCCCGCGCCGCTGGAAAGCTGCATCCCCCTGTTCGTCAACCGCCTCTCCACCCTGGAAGGGGCGGCCTTCATCGTGCTGGACGATTACCACGCCATCCGCAACCCCGCCATCCACGAGGCCCTGGCTGCGCTGATCGAGCGCCTGCCTCCGCAGGTCTGCCTGGCAGTGCTCACCCGCGTGCTGCCGCCCCTGCCGGTGGCGCGCCTGCGCGCCCGCCGCCAGTTGGCCGAGGTGCGCGCGGCAGATCTGCGCTTTGACCTGCAAGAGTCGGCCGAGTTTCTCAACCGCCTCAACGGCCTGGAGCTGGAGCCACACGAGGTGCAGGTCATCGAGGAGCGCACCGAGGGCTGGGTGGCCGGCCTGCAACTGGCTGCCCTGGCCATGCTCTCCGAGGAAGGCCCCGATTCCCTCGCGCAGCGCCGGCGCTTCGTGGAACTCTTTCTCCGGCAGCCACGAATTCGTGATGGACTACCTGGCCGAGGAGGTCTTCAACCGCCAGCCGCCGGCCGTGCAGGATTTCCTGCTGGAGACTTCCATCCTGGGACGTTTCTGCGCGGAGCTGTGCCGCGCCGTGACCGGCGTCGCCGACAGCGAAGCCCTGCTGGCCGAGCTGTATCGCCTGAATCTGTTCCTGATCCCGCTCGATAGCCAGCGCCGCTGGTACCGCTACCATCACCTGTTCGCCGACCTGCTGCGCGCCCGCCTGGCCCGCCGGGAGCCCTCCGCCAGCGCAGAGCTGCACCGCCGCGCGGCACGCTGGCTGGCCTCCGAGGGACTGGTGCCCGAGGCGGTGACGCACGCCTTCGCCGCGCGGGATTACGCGCTGGCGGCGGACCTGGTGGAGGCGGCCTGGGTGCCCATGATGCACGCCGGGGAGATCAACCTGGCGCTGGGTTGGCTGCGCGACCTGCCCGCCGAAGCCTTCGCCGGGCGGCCCCTGCTGAGCCTGGCCTTCGCCTGGGGCCTGTGCCTGACCGGCCAGTTCGACGCGGCGCTGCCGCGCCTGCTGGCGGCGGAGGACGCCTTCGCCGCGCTCCAGGCGCAGGGGCGCATCCCGCCGGGGGACGAGCTGCCGCGCCGCCTGCCTTGCGAGGCGCACCTGATCCGTTCCTTCCTGGCGCGCAACCGGGGCGACTTCGCCGGAGCGGTGGAGCAGGCCCGCCAGGCCATCCCGTTGGCCGAGAAGGTCAACGCCATCCTGCAGGGCAACGCCTACACCCTGTTGGGGCACGCCTACCGCGAGATGGGCCAGGCCGCCGAGGCGGTCGCGGCTTACCGCGCCGCGATTCCTTTCGCCCTGGAAGGCGGCAACCACGTGGCCGCGCTGGGGTCGTATTCCGCCGTGGCGCGCCTGTCCGTCTTACAGGGGCGCCTGCGCCAGGCCGAGCAAATCTGCCTGGAAGGGCTGCAAGAGGCGCAGCACAGGGGCATCCAGAAGCTGCCGGCTGCCGCCGTCCTGCACCTGGCGCTGGCCGACCTGTACATCGAGTGGAATCGCCTGGACGAAGCGGAGGCCAGCTTGCAGCGGGCCGAAGAGATTGGGCGCTACGGGGGCACGCTGGAATACGTGCGCTATCATGGGGTGGTGCTCGCGCGCCTGCGCGTGGCCCGCGAAGACCTGGCGGGGGCGCTGGCGGTCCTCGAAGAGGATCTGGCGGCCGTCACGAAGCTGGGCGCGCAACAGCCGCTCAACGAGCTGGAAGCGCGGCGCGCGGGCCTGTGGGCGCGCGCCGGCAGGCTGCCGGAGGCCCTGGCCTGGGCCGAGGCGGTGGCGCCGGCGCTTTCCGGCGGCGGGGGAAGCGCCCGCGAGGCGCAGCTCCTCAATTACGCGCGCGTGAAGAGCGCTGCCGGGGAAACCGAAGCGGCCCTGGACGCCCTGGAGACGGCCCTGGAGATCGCCGAGAGCGACCAGCGTCCCGGCAGCCGCCTGCTGGCGCTGCTCCTGCGCGCGCTGGCGCGCCGGGAAAGGGGGAGCGCGCAGGACGCGCAGGGCGCGCAGGGCGCGCAGGCCGACTTGCGAGGGGCGCTGGCGTTGGCCGAGCCGGAAGGCTTTACGCGCACCTTCCTGGACGAAGGCGGGGCCGCCCTGGCGCTGCTGGAGGAGGCCGGCCGGGCCGATCCTTCCTTAACCTACGTGGGTCATTTGCTGCGTGAAGCCGGCCGCCGGCCTGCCAGGCCGCCCGCACCGCCAGCGGGCCTGGCCGAGCCGCTCACCGCCCGCGAGCTGGAAGTGCTGGGCCTGATCGGCGCGGGGCTTTCCAACCAGCAAATCGCCGACCGCCTGGTGCTCTCGCTGGCCACGGTGAAGAAGCACGCCAGCAGCGTGCTGGGCAAGCTGGACGTAGAGAGTCGCACTCAGGCCGTGGCCCGCGCCCGCCAGCTCGGCCTGCTCTAGGCGGGTATACTTTCGGCTACTCCTTTTTCTCTTTTGATTCCCGGGGGAAATACTCCCAAGGCGGGATGCCGGGGCGGGTCTTAACGGCTATCCTGAATGCAGATCTTCATCGCAAAGGACAAGGATGCCTATGACTCACTCTGGCTATTACGAGATTTGCGTGCAGGGCTGCCTGGGGGAGGTGTGGACGCATTGGTTCGACGGCGTGCAGCTCGCGGCGGCGCCCGGCCGCCCGGGCGTGACTTTGCTGCGCCTGCCCGCGCAGGACGCCTCGCTGCTGCACGGCGTCCTGGCGCAGATCGGCAGCCTGAATCTCACGCTGATCTCGGTGCGGCTGATAGACCAGCCCTGCGAAGGTTGGGAATGAAGGCGATCGGTCTGTCCATCGAGCGGGGCCTTTTTCAACGAACCTTCGCAAGGCGATTTCATACTATAATAAGCGCGTCGATCAACGATGGAAGGACACGCGGAGGGGTCCTGCATGGGAAGTGTGAACCGTACGGTAAAAGCGATCAGCATCCTCCTGGTGGGCGCCGGGGGAGTGCTCCTGGCCCTGAATGTGTTCCTGGGCTGGAGCGTGAACGTGGCCCTGCCGCTGCTCATCACCATGCTGGGGGTCGTCTTTTACGTGCTGGTGTTCGTGCTTTCCAAAAAATGGCGCTGGGCGGGCCTGCTCTACGTGCCCGGCTCCCTGCTGGTGGCGCTGGGGCTGATTTTCCTGCTCAACGTGCTCACCAACGACTGGCAGGCGTGGGCCTACGCCTGGCTGCTCATGGTAGCCGGCATCGGGCTGGGACTGGTGCTGGCCAACGGGCAGCTCCAATGGCGCCAGGAAATCAGCCTGGCCGGATGGGGCCTGGTGGTGGGCGGGGTGACCCTCTTCGCGCTGTTCGGGGCCATCGCCGGGGGGGTCTTCATCCAGGTCATGGCGCCTATCTTGCTGGCCCTGGGCGGCCTGCTGCTGTGGCGGCTGCGCCCGGAAGAGATCTTCCCGGAGCGCGTGCTGCGCTGGTTCAAGCCGGCCGGCCATCCGGTGCAAGCCCCGGCGGGGGCGCCCGACCAACGCGCGCTGATCGAGCCGCTCAGCGCCCGCGAGCTGGAAGTGCTGCGCCTGGTGGACCAGGGCTTTTCCAACGCGGAGATCGCCGCCAAATTGGTGCTGGCGCCCAGCACGGTGAAGACCCACATCAACAATATCTACGGCAAGCTGGAAGTGCAGACGCGCGTGCAGGCGGTGCGGCGCGCCAGGGAATTGGGACTACTTCAGGTTGACCAGCCCCATCATGCGGCCCAGGAAGGCGGGCGGCGTCTCGCGTTGGAGGCTGGTGATGCCGAGGGTATTGACGTAACCCACCAGCGCGGCGCTGGATAGGGCGGCCAGCAGCAGGGCGCCGGGCGAGGCGGCCACGAGCGCGCCGGCCAGGCCCAGACCCAGGCCGCCCAGGGCCGCCGCGAAGACCCTCCCGAAGTGCTCCTGCCGGGGGATGGGCAGCAGGCCGGCCAGCAGGTCGCCGAGCAAGGCCCCGCCGGCGCAGGCGGAGGCCAGCGCCCCTAACATGCCCGCGCCGTTGCCAAAACGGGAAACAGCCAGCGTGGGCAGGCCGATAGTGAGAGGCGCTGTGCTGAGCAGATTGACGCCGTACACCATCCCCAACCATCCCCGCAAGCTTTTTTGACGCCACACCATCGACAACAGCTCCCGCAAGGACGCGCCGGGGGAGGGCGCAGCGCGCTCGCGCGGGACGGCCCCACCGCGCGCAGGTAGCTTCACGCGCCACAGGATCAGGATGGAGGCGCACAGGGCCGCCAGGGCCACCAACAGGGCAGCGGCCACTCCGCCGGACGTGTCCGCCAGGGCAGCGATCAGCCCTCCGGCCAGGAGCGGCCCGGCGATGCCCCAGGCGCGCTCCTGCCCGAAGAGCAGTGCATTGGCTGGGCGCAATTGCCGCCCCTCGACCAGGCGGGGAGCCAGCGAGCCGCGCGCGGGCAACAGCACGGCGTCGCTGGCCCCACAAGCCAGGCTGAAGGCGTACAGGGCCGCCAGGCTCATACAGCCGACCGCCTGCAGGCCGAGGAAGGCGGCCAGGCAGGCGGCCCGGGCCGCGTAGGCGAGCAGGGCCAGGCTCCTGGGCGAGAAGCGATCCGCCAGCGCCCCGCCCCACAAGACGAAGGAGACGCGCGTGACGCCGGACAGCAGGCTGACCGTCCCCAGGGTCAGGGCGTCCCCGGTCAGCTCCACGGCCAGCCAGGGCAAGGCGATCTGCAAGAAGTGCGCGCCGAACAGGGCGGCGCTCTCGCTGAGCAGGAAGAGCCGGAAGCCGGGGTTGCCGGCCAGGAGCTGGCCCAGGCGGCTCTGGCGTAGCCCGGCGGGCTTAGATAAGATGGTCTGAATTCATGCTCGTCTGAAAATTCCTCTTTTGATCCGAAACTTCGATGTATACGATACCGCCGGGGCGGATGGAGTGTCCTCCCCTCAGCGGTGGATCGGGGGGTGGAGACGGGAATCCACCCCCTCTGTCCACCTTTTGGCAGATGTCGCTCCATCCTCTGGCCGGGTATAAAAAACGCGAAATTGCGTTCGAAAAGAAATCCGGCTACCTGACAGCATTAATGACGCGGGCGGGCGACCGGGAAGAAATCAGATCGAGGAAGGAATACCAAGACATGGAAACACACATCGCTGAAAAAACGTTCGTCGTCACCGGAGCCACCTCCGGGATCGGGCTGGCCTGCGCCGAAGGGCTGCTGCGCCAGGGCGCTGCCGTGATCGGGGTGGGGCGCTCGGCGCAGCGCTGCCGGGAGGCGGAACAGCGCCTGCGGCGCATCGCGCCGGAAGGCGGCCTGGCCTACCTGGTGGCCGACCTGTCCTTGCAGGGCCAGGTGCGCGGCCTGGCGGGCCAGATCAAAGCGGCGCTCGAGGCGAGCGGCAAGACTGCCCTGGACGGGCTGCTCAATAACGCGGGCACGTTTACCTATTGGCTGACCCTGACGCCCGAAGGCTTCGAGATGCAGTGGGCGGTCAACCACCTGGCGCCGTTCTTGTTGACCAACGAGCTGCTGCCCCTGCTCCAGGCGGCGCCGGCGGCGCGCGTGGTGACGGTCAGCTCCGACTCACATTACGGCGCCCGCCTGAACTGGGAGGACCCGCAGCTCCGGCGGCATTACAACGGGCTGCGCGCCTACGAGCACACCAAGCTGGCCAACGTGCTGTTCACGGCGGAGCTCAACCGCCGCCTGGGGCCGGGGTCGACTGTGCGCGCCTTCGCCGCCGACCCCGGCCTGGTGAAGACCGACATTGGCCTGAAGGGCACCCCGGCCATGGTGCGCTGGGTCTGGAAACGGCGCCGGGCGGGGGGCGTTCCCCCCGAGGTGCCCGCGCGAGGCATCGTCTACTTGCTGACCGAGGCTTCCATCCAGGAGTCCCCGGAGATCTACTGGTACGCCGGCCGGCCGAAGGCCCCCAGCCGCTACGCCCAGAATCTCGAAGCCGCGCGCCGCCTGTGGGCGCTCTCAGAACATCTATGTGGCATGCCAACGGAGAAATGAAATGAAGACCCCTCTTTCACCCAAAAAGCAGGCTCCCACCGGAAGCCTGATCCTGATCAGCGGCGCGACCGGCGGCCTGGGCAAGGCCTTCGCGGTGGAGTGCGCCAGCCGGGGCTGGAACCTGTTCCTCACCGACCTGCGCCCCGATCTGCTGGAGACGCTCTCCGGCGGCCTGCGCAACGCCTACGGCGTGCAGGTGTACACCCAGGCGTGCGACCTGACCGACCCGGCCTCCCGGGCGGAGTTGTTCGACCGCTTCTGGGAGGACGACCTGCGCTTCTGGGGCCTGGTCAACGTGGCCGGCACGGATTACGAAGGCCCGTTCTACGAGCAGAGTCGCCAGCACATCCGCACCATCATCCGCCTGAACGTGGAAGGCACGCTGGAGATGACCCACGCGCTGCTGGAGTTCCGCGACCCGCTGGCCACCTTCCGCATCATCAACGTGGCCAGCCTGGCGGCTTTTTCGCCCATGCCGGTCAAGGCCACCTACGCGGCTTCCAAGCGCTTCTTGCTGGACTTCTCGCTGGCCCTGCGCGAGGAAGTGCGCGACCTGGGCGCCACCGTCACGGCGCTGTGCCCGGCGGGTATGCCCACCAACCCGGATTGCGTCGCGGGCATCGACGCGCAGGGCTGGCTGGGGCAGATCACCACGCAAAACATCGGCTCGGTGGCCAGCGCCACGCTGGATCGCGCCTTGCAGGGGCAGGCAGTTTACGTCCCCGGCTGGGTCAACCGCGCCCTGCAAACGCTCGGCGCGCTGGTGCCCTCGGCGTTGGCGGCCAGCCTGATCGGCAGCCGCTGGAAATCCGCGCGGCAGAAACGGGGGCTGCAAAGCTCACCGGCCAGGGGGACGGCGTGAGGCGGACGATGACAAACTCGCGGATATAGGGTAGAATCCGGCGAGCAAAGGAAGAACCTGTCCAGTATGAGCTTCGACTACAATCTGAATCCCGTCGACCCAGACGCCCCCACGCGGCCCATGCGCATTTCCACGCCGCCATCCCCGGGGGCAGCCTGGCCGTATCAGCAATCTCAAAGGACTCCCAGTCCGAGCCGCCCGGCTCCCATCGAAAGCATCCAGCCGGTGCGCGTACCGCAAAAGCCCGTCCAGAACGCCTCCCGTGCGAAGCGCCCTGGACGCGGCTGTTGCCTGGGGCCCCTGGCGGTGATCCTCATCGCTGTGTTAGGGGTGGCGGCTTTGTATTTCCTGGCCCCGCTGCGCACCAATATCCTGGTGCTGGGGCTGGACGCGCGCCCGGATCAAGGCGAAACCGGGCGCACCGACACCATCATCCTGGTCACCGTCAACCCGCTGCGGCCGTACGTGGGCATGCTCTCCATCCCGCGCGACCTGTGGGTGCCCATCCCCGGCCACGGGGAGAACCGCATCAACACGGCGCACTTCTTCGCCGAGGCCGAGCAGCCCGGCAGCGGCCCGGCGGCGGCGGCCCAGGTGGTGGAGGATAATTTCCAGGTGCCGGTGAATTACTACGTGCGCGCGCGCTTCGACAGCTTCGTGGACGTGGTGGACGCCATGGGCGGCGTGGACATCACCCTGGATCAGCCCGCCTCGGGCTTCCCGGCCGGCAAACAGCACTGGGACGGCACGCAGGCGCTGGCCTTCGTGCGCGAGCGGGAAAGCAGCGACGATTTCTATCGCATGGCGCACGGTCAACTGCTGCTCAAAGCCGTGGCCAAACAGCTCCTCAGCCCGCTGAGCTGGCCGCGCCTGCCGGCCATCGCTTCTGCCTTGTTCAAGGCGGTGGATACCAATATCCCGGCCTGGCAGTGGCCGCGCCTGGCGCTGGCCCTGGTGCGCGTTGGGCCAGACGGCATCGACAATCGCACGCTGACCCGCGACGAGGTCACTCCTTACATTACATCGGAAGGGGCAGACGTGCTGCTCCCTAATTGGGACAAGATCCGCCCTATCGTCAGCCAGATGTTCGGGGGGTAGGGAAGGACGTCTCACGCAGAGGCGCAAAGGCGCTAAGAATTTTTATAAGCCTTGCTCGGGAAGGGTAGAAAAAAACCTGAACCACAAAGAACACCAAGGGCACCAAGGGTTTTGAGGTTCTCGGCTTAATTTCTTGTTTCTTCTTGGTGCACTTGGTGGCCTTGGTGGTAGAAATCCTTATCCCGGACGTTAAATGCGAACCTCTCCCCCCTTGCGCAAGAGGGGAGAGGTTTTTTGACTCGCAATCAGGGGAACGCGGGCCTTTGAACCTGGATCAGGCCGATTCTGCGGCGGCGTTCTGGCCGGCGATGCGCCCGAAGGTCCACGCGCGGCTGTGGCTGAGGCCGGGGACGATCACCGGGTAGTCATTCGAGAAGAAGCCGCCCGAGACGTTGCCGGAGGCATACAGCCCGGGAATGACGGTGCCAGCGGTGTCCAACACCTGTAGGTTGGTGTTCACCTTCAGGCCGCCCAGCACGACCAGCAGGGCCAGCGGGTTGTAGGCCGCGTAGAAGGGGGCCGTATCGATGGGGGTCATCATTTCGGGGCTCTTGCCGAAGTCGTCATCCGAGCCCTTCTTGGCCAGCTCGTTGTAGCGCGCCACGGTGGCTTTGAAAGCGTCCGCCGGCACGCCCATCTTCTGCGCCAGCTCGTCGAGGGTATTGGCCTGGAACAGGGACTTGCCGTCCTTCAGGGCCGTGTCGATCGATTGTTGCACCGCGTCGCTCATGGCGTTGGTGCGCGAGAAGCTGGTGCCCATCTTGGGCAGATCGTCCGCGAAGGTCGAGTTGTAGATCGTCCAGGTCTTGTGCTCTGGCTGGAGCTGGATGGCGTTGGCCATGTAAGGAATGGGCACGTCCTCGTTCTCGTAGCGCGCTCCCAGCAGGTTGACCCGCAGGAAGGGGTTGCCGGAGAAGGGCGCGCCGCCCAGGTTGTGGATCATGGGGGTGTGCGGCTCGTCTTCCTGCATGGCCGCGCCGATCCACATGCCCATCTTGTGCCCGTCGCCGGTGTTCACCGCGGGAGTGTAGACGTTCACGTCGATGATGTTCGCCTTGGGGCAATAGCGCTGGACCATCTCGGCGTCGTGGGCATAATCGCCGGTGCACAGGACGACCGCTTTGGCGGCGTTGAACTGCACGTAGTCGCCGTTGGCGTTCTTGGCGATCACGCCCGTCACGCGCCCCTTATCCTGGCGCACCAACTGTGCGGCGGGGGTGCTGTAGCGGATGTCGGCGCCCTTGTCCTTGGCGTTCTTTTCGAGCATGCCGGCCAGGATGGTCTGGTCCATGGCGCCGAACATGTGCACGGTCTTGTACTCGGGGTAGTAGGCGGTGGGGATGTCGTTGCCCCAGCGCAGCACCTTGATGTCCGACTTGGCGGCCATGTCGGTGAGATAATCCATGGTTGGGCTGCAATTCTGAGCCCACAGCATCACCAGGCCGCTGTCGGATTTGTTGCCAGACCAGCGCGTCAGGTCGCGCACCACCTGGCCGGGAGTGTATTTCAGCCCTTCTTCTTGCTGGATCTTGCTGTTGATGGCGGCGTTGTGCCCGCCGCGCGCGTTGAACTTCTCGGATTTCTCGATCAGGATGGTCTTGGCGCCCGCCTCTGCCGCTGAGAGAGCGGCCATCAGCCCGCTGACGCCCGCGCCGATCACTACCACGTCGGCAGCCACCGTCTCCTTGATGTCCGCCTGGGCGATCGGAGCGGGCGGCGTTTCGAACGAGGCCAGCGCTGGCGCCTGGGTTCCTTGCTGGCCCGCGGCGGGAGTGGCGGCCACTTTCGGGCTGCAGCCGACGATAATCGCTCCTCCGGCGACGACGGAGGCTCCCTTCAGAAAATCTCGACGGCTGATTCCTCTTGGTTCTTTCTCTTCTGTGCTCATGCTCATTCTCCTTTTCTATATAAAACGACGGTTATTGGAGTATCAGGGTGTGCAGTGGCACACTCCTGTGAAAAGCAGCATCCAGGCGCTCCCATTAGGGAGCGGCTTCAGATCAATTGCTGCCGGCCGTCCCACCGATCGTGCCGCGCGGGGTGATCTCCTCACCGATCATGCGCTGCCCGCCGTTGTCGTGGCATTGCGCGCAATAATCGATCTGCTCGCCGTGCGACACGTGGCAGGTACTGCAAGGCAGATAGCCGTTGTGGCTGTCGTGCGGGTTGCGGTACAGGAAGTCCGTCAACTGCGCCACGTGCTCCTCGCTGATGTGGCACTTGGTGCACATGGCGTCGTCGAACTTGCGCTGCACTAAAGCGCCGTTCGCATCTACGGTGTAGTTGCCGATCAGGTAATTGAATCCGCTGCTGATCTCGGCCGAGAGGGGATAGTCGTGGCAGTCCTTGCACTGCACCCCGGCCTGCTCGTGCACGTGATCCAGGTTGGAGCTGGTCAGGTAAGACTGCACGTTGGTCTGCATGATGTGGCAGGTCGCGCAGAAGGAGGGGTTGGTATCGGACTGGTGGATGACGACCCCGCCGGCGGCTACGATGACGATGATGACCAGCACGGCCACGTTAGCGTAGATGCTGATCTTCAGCCAGTTGGGCTTTTTAGGCGCGGGTGAGCTCGAAGGCGGAGCTTCCGGGGAGTCTTTGGGCTTTGGGTTTACGCTTGAACATCGTTAATTTCCCTCGGAGAGAATATTTAAGAGAAGACGGCCACAATAAAACAGGGAGTGACATCTACTGAGTATAGTGAAACCGGCCTGGTACAAATATCACCCTTTATTGGTGATTGCGGGGTGATCGCCTTGGTGAAATTTGTAACAAGCCACGTGGTATAATATCTCTGGGCATTAAATCTTATTCTCATAATCGAAGTCTTGAGCCCTGTAAGAAAATTACTTCCCTATGTTACGGGTGAGGGCCTTAAAGGGTCACATAGGTTTTCTGCCGTCCTGGCATCCATCCCAAATCTTTAGGGTCTCAGGCCGCATTGCCGTATGCATGGAGGGAGGCTGATGGCGAAGAGAAGCCGGGATGATGGTCGCCGAGTAGGTGATCTTTTAGTGACTAAATTGGAAATCCCCTTGTTGGGATTCCGCATTGTGCGGCGCGAGCGCCTGACGGCGCTCTTGCACGAGGATATCGAGCAGCGGGTAACGCTCATCGTCGCCCCCGCCGGATATGGAAAGACCACCCTGCTGGGCGAGTGGTTGTCCACCTTGCCGGCCACCGAGTATCGCAGTGCCTGGGTGACGCTCAACTCTTTTGACAATACCCCCTTGCGCTTCTGGTCTTACGTTACGGCGGCTGTGCGTAAAGCCTGCCCCCAGTTGCATTTCAGGTCCGAATATATGCTCCAGCAGGGGTACGATCCGCTGGACTTCACGCGCCTGATCCCGCTATTCAACGAGATCGCCCAGATTCCTTCCAAAGTGTGCCTGATCCTGGACGATTACCAGACGATCACGGACGAAAACGTCCAGCGCGGCGTGGCTTATCTCATCGATCACCAGCCCCGCAACCTGCATTTGATCCTGGTCAGCCGGGTTACACCGCCGCTGGCCTTGTCCCGCTTACGCGCCCAGAGGAGATTGATAGAAGTCACCGCCGGCGACCTGGCGTTTACCCTGCAAGAAACGAAGACCTTTCTCTTCAACGTAATGAAGCTGGACGTAGACGCGCAACAGGCCGCCGAATTGCTCGATTCGACCGAGGGTTGGATCGCCGGCCTGCAGATGGCGGCTCTCTCCCTGAAAGGCCGCCAGGGCCGCCAGCCGGTCGGCGCTCATTTCCTGGGCGACCACTGGGAAATCCTGGATTATCTCACCGAAGAGGTCTTGAACCAACTGGACGAGCGCACCCAGAATTTTCTGCTGAAGACCTCCATCCTGGCCGAGCTCTCGGCGCCGCTTTGTGACGTCTTGCTGGAGCGCAACGACAGTGAAGATATGCTGGCAAAGATCGAGCGGGCCAAATTGTTCATCGCGCCCCTCGACGATGGCCACGCCTGGTACCGCTATCACCCGCTGTTCGCCGACGCCCTGGCCCTCCAGTTGAAACGCAGAGATCCCGATGCGTTCCCCAGGCTGCATTCCAGGGCCTGCGCCTGGCTCCTCGAGCACGGCTACCCGGACAAGGCCATCGCGCACGCGCTGGCGATCGGGGACCTCGAAAAAGCCGCGGAGATCATCGAGACCTGCGCCTTGCAGGCGGTCATCGACTTCGACGTGGCCAGGCTGGTGCATTGGATCGACAGCATCTCGGAGGATCTGATCCACAGGCGGCCCAGGCTGGGCATCTATTACGCCCTGGCGAATTACTTCCTTGGGCGGATGGACCTGGTGGAGCAGAAACTGCGCATGGCCGAGCAGGCCCTCGCAGGAACGCGAGGAAATGCGATCTCGGCTGAGGAAGAGGCCTCCCTGAGATGGGAGATCGGCGCGATACGCGCCTCGGCCGAATGCCTGTCGGGAGATTACACCCAGGGCATCCTCCACGCCACCGCCTTGCTGAAGGAGGTGCCGAAAAAGGGCGAATATGTTTCCGGGTCGATGCTGCACGCCCTGGCCGAAGCCTACGACGCGATTGGCGACCTGCCCGCGGCGGTGGACGCCTTCCAACAGGGGCGGGAGATCGCCAGCGAGCAGAATTTCCCCTTCGGGTTCGTGCATTCGACCTGCCGGCTGGCGCGCATCTACAAGCTGCAAGGGCGCCTGAACGCCGCCAGGCAGGAGTACAAGCGGGCCCTGGACTTCGCGCTCCAGTCCGGGGTGGACGTGGCGGCCATCGCCCTGGCTCAGACCGGCCTGATGGACATCACGCGCGAGCAGAACGACCTCGAGACGGCCGGGCGCCTGGCACAAGACGTGATGGGCAATTTCGACCAGGTGGAATTGAGCGCATCGGGCCGCATCATGTACGTCTTGCGCTGCGTGCTGCTGGTGCGCTACTGCCTGTGCGTTCGCGATTTCGACGGGGCGCGGTTCTACTTCGAGAAAGTGCTGGACAACTATCACGACATGATGGCCGCCACCCCCAACCCGCTGCCGGAGATCATCGACATCCAGGTGCGCATCCGGCTGGCCTTCGAAAGGGACGAGCCGATGGAGAGCTGGATCGAGGAGGGGGAGGTGGCGCCGCACCCCGGAGCCAAGCCCGGCCTGCCGGAGCAGGTGGCCCGGGCGCGCATGTACCTGGCTCACGGCCGCCCGGAGGAGGCGCTCCCCATTTTGAGCGACCTCGAGCGGGCCGCCGAGAAAGCCGGGCAGGGCGAGCGCCGCCTCGAGGCCCTGGTCTTACAATCCCTGGCTTATCGAGCCGCCCAACGCAGGGAGCCGGCGCTCGAGGCCATCGATCGGGCCGTGCGGCTGGCCGAGCCGGAGGGGTACGTGCAGGTCTTCGTGGACGAAGGCGAGCCGATGCGGGCGCTGCTGGTAGATACGCTCTCCGCCTGGCAGGAACAAGGCGCGGGGAAGATGGACGGCCGCAATTATTTGACAAAATTGATCGCCGCGTTCGAGCGCGGCCAGGGCGCGCCTGACCGGCCCGTCTGGCAGGCCGGGCCGGGAGTCACGGCCATCTCGCCGTTGCAAGAGCCGCTCAGTCCCCGGGAGATAGAGGTGCTCGGTTTGTTGGCGGCGGGGAACTCCATCAAGGAAGTCGCCGAGTCGCTGATGATCTCCATGAATACGGCCAAGACGCACGTCAAGAACGTCTATCGCAAGCTGGACGCGCACACGCGCAAGGCGATCGTGCAGCGCGCCGACGAATTGGGGGTGCCGAGCCTGCCCAGCAGGTAAGGGATTCCATTCACCCCGGAGACGCAGAGGACGCGGAGGATTCTTTTATCAACCTTGCGAAGGTTGGGCGTAAAGGGCTGTTTGCTTTATACAGACATCCATGCCCTTCCGTCAAACCTTCGCAAGGTTTTGGTTTTTTTACCGGCGCGCGTCCTTGCGGCGCACGCGCAGCACGGCGATCTTGGTGGGGTGATTGAAGGGCGCCGGGTCCACCGGCGGAGGCGTGACGCGCGTGAGGGGGTAGCCCGTAAAATCCTCCGGGACGGGCAGCAGCGCCTCGACGGCCATGTAGCCGTCCGCGCACAGGCGCTCGAGGACGCCCAGGTAATCCGCGCCGCTGACGTACAGGGCGTTGTTGATGGCCACCAGGCAGCCGCCGTCGCTCACCAGCGGGCGCAGCTTGTTGATCAGGCGCCCGGCCTGGCGCTCTAAATCCACTGTGCCCTGCTCGCCCGCCGAGAAGAAGGGCGGGTCGAGGAAGACGCAGTCGAACAGCGCCCCAGAGCGGCGCAGGCGGCTGGCGTGCGCCCAGAAGTCGCCCACCAGGAAATCGCCCTCGTGCAGCGGAAAGCCGTTGAGCGCGTAAGAGCGGCGCGCCAGGTCGAGGAAGCGGCGGCTGCGATCCATCTGCACCACGCGCCCGGCGCCGCCGGCCAGCGCAGCGACCCCCAGGCTGCCGGTGTAAGCGAAGGTATTCAGTACGCGCTGCCCGGCCAGGTTGTGCAAGGCCCAGGCGCGCAGCTCGCGGGTATCGATGTAAAAGCTGGCGTCGCGGTTCATGCGCAGATCGACGGCGTATTCCACCCCATGCTCGCGGATGCGGCGGTCGGGCTCCTGGCCGAAGAGCAGCACGCCGGCGCGCGCCTGGGGCGCCTCGGCCTGCCGGGATTTGAGCACGGCAGCCCGCAGCCAGGGCAGGCGGCTGCGCAGGAAGGCGCTTACCGCGGCGATGCTCTCACCCGAGGATTGGGGCGGGCCGGCGTAATCGTGCAGCACCAGGGTGCGCGCGTAGAGGTCCACCGCCAGATCGGGGCAGCCCTCGTAGAAGCCGTTGAACAGGCGCAAGGCGGCCAGGTGCTCCTCGTCGAACAAGCCGGCGCGGGCCGCCAGGGCGGCTTCCAGCCGGGCGACGGTCGCGGCGGCTTCCGGCGGCTCAGGCAATCACGTGCTCCTGGATCGAAAGGCCGCGCCGGCGCGCCTCGCGCACGAAGACCTCGCCGGGGACGGCCGCCTCCAGGGGCTGCGCGCCCAGGGGCGTCTCTCCCCTGGCCAGCAGGATGGCCACGATCGAGGCGTGCCAGCCGGTGGTGCGCTGCATGGCGCTGAACCCGGTAGCTTCATCGTAGCGGTCCACCAGATCTACGAAGGCCTGGGCCGGCGCTCCGCCGGTGTGGCCCAGGGCGCGCACGTGGATCAGGCAGATATCCTTGATCCTTTCGGCCTGCACCTGCGGCCCGTACAGGGCGATGAATACGTCGCGCGGGGCGATTTCTACCCCACCGGCCTTGACCGGCGCGGCGCTGAACAGCCCCAGGTCGGAAAAGCCCTTCAGATGGTCGTAAGTGCCGGGGTAGCGCAGGATCTTGAGCAGGTAAGTTTGCAGCCTGCCCTGGAAGCTCCAGGGAGCCGTGGAGGCGCCGCCGGCGGCCACGAAGGCTTCCAGGTGGCCCAAGGGGGGGATATTGACTATTTCCGGCTCCGAAAAGCAGGGCAGATCCACCAACTGGCCGTCGCGCAGGGCAGCCATGCTGCCACTGTACTCGTTTACCAGCCCTTCGAGGCTGAAGGACGCCTGGTAGTTCCAGGGCGCCTTGGGCTCCTGGGGCAAGCCCCCATCGTAGATGTAAACGTGCTGGGCCTCGTCCAGCAGGGACATGGCGTAGACGGCCAGGGTGTTGCCCATGCCCGGCCCCATGCCGCAGTCCGGCACGATGCGCACGCCGGCCCGGCGGGCGGACTCGTCCAGGGCGTGCTGGCGGCGCACGATCTCGGTGTTGCCGCCCAGGTCGCAGAAGGAGACGCCGGCCTGGATGGCCGCCTGGGTAAGCTCCAGGTTGTGGTAATAGGGCACGGCGCTGAGCACGGCGCTGTAGCCTCGCATAGCGCGCTGTACTACCTGCGCGTCACTCACGTCCAGTTGGGCGGCTTCGGCCAGGCTCGCGCCGCTGAGAGCATTGACCCGCGCGGCGGCGGCCTGGGCCGTCTCGAGGTCGAAGTCGGCCAGGGTAACGCGATCTGCCTCGCCGAAGCGCGCCAGGTCGTAGGCGGCCGCCACGCCCTGGCGGCCTGAGCCTAAAACGAGATAGGAATAAGACATGGCTACCTCCTGGTACTTTTCCGGAATCCGGCTCAACTGCCGGTGGGAGAAGGAGTGGGTGTTTCTGTAGGCGTCTCACTGGGGGAGGGGGTGAGGGTCGGCGGGGAAGTGTTCGAGGGCGCGGGGGATAACGTTGGGGTGGGGGTCTGACTGGGGGTGAGGGTGAAGGTAGACGTATAGGCCGCGGTGGGCGTGCGCGTATAGGTGGGAGTGAAGGTGCGCGTGCGGGTCGGCTTGGGGGTAAAAGTGCGCGTGGGGGTGGGTGTGGCGGTGAAGGTTTCGGTGGGGGTGGGCGAGACGGTCAGCTCGTACGCCAGCGTGCTGACGATATCCGAGAGCGGCGCGGGCGCCATCACGGAATTGATGGCCTGCTGCAGCAGGGTTTGCAGCTCGGAGCGCTTGGGCAGGAGCACCGTGGCTTGCGTGTTGACCTGCCAGGGCGAGGTCTGCTCCGCGCCGATCTGGAAATAGGCCATGCGCCCCGGGTCGGCCAGCTTCAGCCCCAGGGAGAGGTTGGTAATCAGGTCGTACAGGGGGAAATCGGTCGACATGCGCTGGCTGTACTTCTGGTATAGATCGGTGATCTGGATCAAGTTGCCGTTGGTGACCAGGCGCAGGAAGAGGGCGCGGGTCAGCTCGAGCTGGCGGCGAGTGCGATCCAGCACGTTGGTGGGGTCTTCGGTGGTGGCGTAGCACAGGGCGGTCGAGCCGTCCATGAACACCATCCCGCCGGGGATGCCGCCGCAGGCGTCCGGCATGGGCACCAGCACCGAAGTATTGAGGCCGTTCAGGTCGTTCACCAGGTCGACGAAATCCGAGGGGTGGGCGAGCACGTATTTTTCGGGGCGCAAGCCGAGGTTGTACTGGAGGGTCTGCTCCAGCAGGCGGATGCCGCCGACGGCGAAGGCGGCGTTGATGCGCTGCATGGTGTAGCCGGGGATGTATACGAAAAGCTCGCCGGGCACGGCGATCAGGGCGGCTTTGGTCAGGCGCGGGTTGTACAGCACCAGCAGGATGGCGTCCGTGCGGCCCATGTAAGGGGCTTCCTGGTCGGCGCCGAGCAGCACGGCGATCTGGACTTCGTCGGGCAGGTTCAGGCCGGAGAGGGGTGAGGGAATGGGCGTGGCGGGGGTCAGCGTGGGGGCGGGGTAGGTGCCCCACACCGGCAGCGGGCCGGCGGGAGTGAAGGTCAGGGTGGGGGTGGGCGACAGGGTGGGCCGGGGAGTGGGCGTGGCCGGCCGCGGGGAGGACGTGGGCGTGGGGCTGCTGGGCGGGGCGAAAGCGTTGCAGGCGGCCAGCGCCAGGCACACGAAGAGGCATCCTATCCGCGCGAGGATAGGACGGCGGTTGTGGTGCGCGCGATCTTGCCGAAGAGCCTGGCTCATGGATACCCCGCCTCATTATAGCATGAGCGATGATTGAAGGTTTTCGTAAAATTGCTGGCGTCGGCATTGGAATTGCTTCGGCCCACCTGCGGCGAGAACGTGGCCCCTAAGTAACTTAGGCATGTCATCGCGGGCCCTGGGTGTTCTCCCCAGGACGTGGCGATCTCTCGACCGCCACTCAGATTGCTTCACCCCGGAAGAACACCGGGGTTCGCAATGACATAATTCGACTTTGAGAATGCCATGTAGAGAGAGGGGCATGGGGTTGACATCCAGCATGGTTGCTGCATTATCAAACCCCGCGCCCCTGCGTAACGGCGACGCATCCTGACGAGACAAAGAGCAGCCCGGCGGGGGGAGCCGGGCTGCTTAGGCTGCTGGGGCAAAAACCGGAGTGCCCCATCCGGAAAATATCTATTGGGCGCTCAGGGAGGACAGCCCCGCGTAGACTTCGGAGGCCAGGCGCAGGATGGCCTGCTGCGTGGCGGGGTCGGCGGTGGCCTGGCCCGTGCCGTTGAAGGCCAGGCGGACGCTCATGGCGTCGGCGGTGGCGGCGTCCTTCTGATCGATCTCGAAGCTCTTATAAGTATCCACCCAGGTATTGAGCTGATCGAGTTGAGCGGGCTGCAAGCTCAGGCTGTTCTGCGCGTTGGCCGCCCCGTCTTTGCAGGAGGAGGCGGAGACTGCGCCGCTGGCGTACATGGCCAGGTCGTCACAGAAGCCGGCAAAGCCGCCCTCGCGGTGCCAGGCGACCACCACCTCGCCCCGGCTGGATTGCGGGCCGGAGGCCAACAGGATCTGGCTGGCGCTCTGGTTGGTGTGATATTCGTAGTGCTGCTGGTTGGCCTCCAACACGACCTTGTAGCCTGGGGTGATCACCATGGCGCACATCACGTCCTTGATCTGCACGCCGATGCAGGCGTCGGGCCACTCCACCGCTTCGACGCTGACTACCTGGATCGTTTCAGGCTGCACGTTGAGCTGCTGAGCCAACGTCTGGCGCACGGCATCCGTGACGCCGGCGGCCTGCGTCGCATTGGAAGTTCCCACGCTGTTTCCCCTGGGGGTGGCCAGCACGCCGACCGGCGGCGTGACCAGAGCGCCGGCCGGAGGGGTGGCCTGGTCCCCCTGGGTGGGGGTGGCAGGCTCATTGGCGGTAGGAGGAACGCCAGGGGTAGGGGGCTGCGCTTGTTGCGGAGCAGCCGCACAGGCTGCCAATAAAACACCCGTCAGGAGGAGCGGGAAAACAAGCTTATAAAGAGGCATGTCAGGAGTCCTTTCAGCTTGTACTATTAATATATTACACCCTTAAGACGGTTTTTAGGGCGGAAAGGTTCCGAGGAACAGGGGTCAGGAATCAATGATCAGTATTCAGGGGCCGTCGGCCCCTGAATACTGACTGACTACTGAGCCCTGACGACTGCTTTCCTCACTCATGCGGACCCGGGCCGGTTGGCTGGGTCAGGTGGCAGAGGGTGCAGGTATCCAGGGGGCCGGAGTGGCCCTGGAGCTGGATGAACTTGATGCCGTCGTTGATCTGCGTGCTGGGGGCGATGGCGTGCGTGCTGTCGTGGCAGGATTCGCAGTACAACCCGCCGTGTCCCTTCGAATTCCGGTAGAGCGCCTGGTCTTGGGTGAACGTCATGCCATTCTTCGGCCCGTGGCAGTCAGAGCAGACCGGCTCTTTCAGCCAGGGGGTCGGGTTTTGGGCTACCTGAGACATGGAGCCATGGCAGGAGATGCAATTCATGTCGAATTGTGAGGACATCACGTCGCGCAGGCATTTCGTGCTGGGGCCGGGGTGGCAAGAATAGCAGCCCTGCAGATCGTTCGTGACCTGTTCGGCGTGCGTGCGGTGCATGGCGTTGGACAGGCTGGGGATGTCGCCCACCCCCGGCGTCCCCAGGGCGTTGGAGCTGTGGCACGCGGCGCACAGCACCGGGCGGTGGCTCATCAGGCCACCGGTGTAACCGGCCGGGTAATCCTCGGCGTTTTCCCGGTCGTGCAGGGTGAGGATATTGGTCTCCACGCGTCCGGTGGCGATGCCCTCCCGCTGGCCGTCGGAATGGCAGTACTCGCAGTGCATCTCGGTCGAGACCGGCGCGACTACCGTCAGGCTGGCGAGCGGCTGGTGGGTGACGGCGTCCCTGGCCACCAGCAGCGCCTTTTGGTAGGGATAGCGTGAATAGGGCGCCGAATCGCTGTATTCGGTCAGCGGGATACCCTGGGCCTCGAAATAGCTGCTCTTGGCGTCCATAGCCCCCGCCAGTCCCTTGCCGGTCAGACCGGTGTTCTCCGGCAGAGGCTGGGGCAAACCGAAGAGCGCCTGGGCATACTGCCAGAAGTTGGACTTGATCCCGGCGGAATAGGTGTTGTCGGGGAAGGAATATTCCACCGTGACGCCCTGGGTAACCACCTGGGGCGGGTCGCCGCGCTTGACGACCTGCGCCCACAAGGTATTGTAGGGCGGCAGCACGGCCAGGTCCTGGAAATCGCGGTTATAGCAGTGCATGCCCAGGTCGTTCCAGCCCAACAGCACGTATTGAGCGGTCGGCCCGACGAGCGCAGGATAATCCTTGAGGAGGATGGGGAGAAAAACCGGAGGGTCGGCGGTCAATTGTGACGAAGCCAGGGCCACCTCCTGGAGCGAGCTCACCGGCGAGGCCAGCTCTTCCTGAATGAGGGGCAAGCCGACCCACGCCAGGGCGGCGATCAGCGCCGCTACCAACAGGAATAGCAAGAACTTCCAGCCGATCCCAAAGCGGGGAACCAGAGGTTTGTTCAACACGCAATTCCTCCTAGGCTTTAAGCTCTCTATTTAGCGAAAATAAGGAGAGAGAAATCGGGCAGATCCCTGGTTAGGGGAATCTCGCGAGCACCCCACGCATATACCTGTAACCCCACGCCTTCATTATGACATATTTCCACCCGAAAGAAAATCCCCTAAAACGAGGGACTTCATGGCGCAGATTAAGAAAAACCGGGCGGCGAGAAACTGGCGATGTGGCCCGTCCATTTGTGGTATTATTATTTGTCTAATTTATCTTCTTTTTAACTACGCGATCTTTTGGGCTTTAGAGGAAAACTACATTTGTCATGGAAAACGTCCTAAAGGATATTCCGAATCACTTCAGCCTCCCACGACGGATCAGCCGTCTTAGCGAATTAACTTATAACCTTTGGTGGATCTGGAATCCGGACGCCCAGCGCCTGTTTTCGCAGATCGATAAGGAGCTATGGGAACGCACCTACCACAACCCGGTGCTGTTCCTGCGCCAGGTGGAGCGCCCGCACCTGAACGCGGTCACCTACGACCGCTATTACCTGGATTTTTACGATCGGGTGATGCGCGCCTTCGACGCCTACATTAAAAACGGCGAGAGCTGGTACGCCAGGACTTATCCCGGCGCGCCCGGCCGGCAGATCGCTTACTTCTCTTTCGAGTTTGGGCTGCACGAATCGCTGCCGGTCTACGCCGGCGGCCTGGGCATCCTTTCCGGCGACCACCTCAAAGAGGCCAGCGACCTGGGGCTGCCCCTGGTGGCGGTGGGCTTCCTGTATACCCAGGGCTATTTCTCCCAGCGCATCACCGAAGACGGCTGGCAAGAGGCGCGCAACGTGCGCTTGCAATTCGAAGACCTGCCGCTCATTCCCCTGCTCAGCGCCGACGGGCAGCCGCTGACCGTCTCCATCGAATTGCCGGGGCGCAAGGTGGCCGCCCGGCTGTGGATGATGCAGGTGGGGCGGGTGCCGCTCTACCTGATGGACAGCAACATCGAGCAGAACACGCTGGCAGACCGCCAGTTGACCGCCCGCCTGTACACCAGCGACCCGGAGCTGCGCATCTCCCAGGAGATCATGCTGGGAATCGGCGGCGTCCGCGCCCTGCGCCTTTTGGGCCACGAGCCGAGCGTGTGGCACATGAACGAGGGCCATTCGGCCTTCCTGTCCGTGGAGCGCGTGCGCGAGATGATCGCCCAGGGCCTGACTTACGAGCAGGCTACCGACCGCGTGCGCCAGACCAACGTGTTTACTACCCACACGCCGGTGCCGGCGGGCAACGACGAGTTCCCGCTGTGGCTGATCGACAAGTACTTTACCAATTATTGGCCGCAGCTTGGATTGACGCGCGACCAGTTCATCGACATCGCGCGCTTCTCCAACCCCTGGAGCGGCGAGGTCTTCAGCATGTCGGTGCTGGCCCTGCGCCTCTCCGAGCAGCGCAACGCCGTCTCCGAGCTGCACGGGCAGGTGGCGCGCCGTATGTGGCATCCCCTGTGGCCCGACCTGCGCGTGGAAGACGTGCCCATCACGCACATCACCAACGGCGTGCACCTGGGCACCTGGCTGGGGCGGCGCATGCGCCTGCTCTACGACCGTTACCTCGGCCCGGACTGGATCGAGCAGATGGACGATCCGGAAGTGTGGCAGGCGGTGCAAAACATCCCGGACGGTGAGCTGTGGGTGGTGCGGCGCCACTTGAAGCGCAAGCTGATGGCCTACATCAGCGAGCGGGCGCGCCGCCAATGGCTGAGCGGCTCCGTGCACCCCGTGCAGATCATCGCCGGGGGCGTGCTGCTGGACCCCTACGCGCTGACCATCGGCTTCGCCCGCCGCTTCGCCACCTACAAGCGCGCCAACCTGATCTTGCGCAACTTCGACCGCTTGAACAACCTGCTCAACCGGCCCAACCAGCCGGTGCAGATCATCTTCGCCGGCAAGGCCCACCCGGCCGATGAGCCGGGCAAGCTGCTCATTCAGGAGGTGTATCGCGCGGTCAAGGATGCCCGCAACGGCGGGCGCCTGGTGTTCCTGGAAGATTACGATATGAACGTCGCCCGCTACCTGGTGCAGGGGGTGGACGTATGGCTGAATACGCCGCGGCGCCCCAACGAAGCCTCGGGGACTTCCGGCGAGAAGGCCGCCCTCAACGGGGTGCTCAACTTCTCGGTGCTGGACGGCTGGTGGCGGGAGGGATACAACGGGCGCAATGGTTGGGCCATCGGCGACGACACCGAGTACATGGACCCCAACCAGCAAGACGACGCGGACGCCGAGAGCCTGTACGACACCCTGGAGAACGAGATCATCCCGCTGTATTACAACAACCGCTCGGCAGACAACCTGCCGGTGGAATGGATCGCGCGCATGAAGGAATCCATGCGTACACTGGCCCCGCAATTCAACATGCGTCGCATGGTCAAAGAATACCTGACCCAGCTCTACCTGCCGGCCATGCACGCCCTGGATGAAGAAATTCCGGCCCCGGAAAAGAGTTAACCATGCCTGCTTTCATTACACTGAACGCCTTCCTGGGCGCCCTGCTCATCTTTTGCCTGCGCGTAGGCGATATGAGCATGGATACCATGCGCATGCTTTTCGTGGTGCGCGGCAAGAAAAAATTGGCCTGGATCCTGGGCTTCTGCCAGTCGGTCATCTTCGTGGTGGCCATCAGCTCGGTGCTCTCTAACCTGGGCAACCCGCTCAACGTGATCGGCTACGCGGCCGGCTTCGCCACCGGCAACGTGGTGGGCATGTACATCGAGGGCCGGCTGGCCATCGGGCACGCCCAGGTAACCATCATCAGCTCGAAGCGCGGCAACGCCATTGCCGACCAGTTGCGCACCTCCGGGTATGGCGTCACCGAGATCCCGGCGCGCGGCAAGGACGGGACGGTGGCCGTGCTGCAATGCAGCGTCAACCGCCGCGACCTGGACAACCTGGAAACGGTCATCCTCGAAACCGACCCGGCGGCCTTCGTCACCGCCGAAGACATGCGTCCCATTCGGCGCGGCTTCTTCCGCGCCTGATCTTTACTCCCTTTCGAGACATTTCGCAAGAGGTGTAGAAATGTCCCTGGAAAGCCTGCTCTCGCCGGCGGCCTGGCTGGGAGGGCTGCTCATCTTCGCCCTGCGTATGGTCGGCATCACCCTGGATACTTTACGGGTGCTGTTCACCGTGCGCGGGGAGCGCGCGCCGGCCTGGATCGCGGGCTTCTTCGAGACGGCCCTGTACGTGGTGGTGCTCGGCTCGGTGCTGAATAACCTCCAGAACCCGCTCAATCTCATCGGTTACGGGGCCGGCTTCGCTACCGGCAACGTGGTGGGCATGTGGCTGGAAAATCGCCTGGGGGTGGGCTTCGCCCGGGTACGCATCATCAGCGCGGGCTTCGAGAGCAGCATCGCCGCCCGCCTGCGGGAGGCCGGCTTTGGCGTGACCGAGATCTCGGCCCAAGGCATGCAAGGCACGGTGGGAGTGCTCGATTGTATGGTGCAGCGCAAAGACATCGAGGAGGTGCGCTCGATCGCCGAAGCAGTCGATCCGGGGGCTTTCGTGACCGCCGAGGATATGCGCCCGCTGCGCCACGGTTTCTTCCGGGTGGGGGAGAAGAGAAATGTAATGAGAGTCTTCCCGTCATAATTAGACGTTTGTCACTTGTTACACCTGGCCTGCGGGGGTATCTTTAGGTAGATATGAGGGTCAGCCCAGTTTTTCCAGCTTCTTTCGCTCAAGGCTGTCCCCTGGAAGTAGGCCCGCAGCAGTATCGCAATGGGTAATTAACAATAGAAGAGAATCTGGTACGCCCGCAATACAGCCAACCAACGCCACGACTTGACCGGTAATCCAACGCAGCGCAAGCACCCTCAATAAAGCCCAAGCAAGCCCAATCCAGCCTCAACGCACTCCCCACCTGACGATAACAACGCGTTCCCATCCCTCCCTTCGCCAGGATAGGTATGCCTTCATTAAAGCCGTCCGCCGCCCGTCACGCTTTCATCGCAGCGCATCCCAACTCACCGCAGCTCTACCCCAGCCCAACGCAGCCGATCGAAGCTCCTCACCCCGCAATGCCGCCCGTCGCAGCTTCAACGCAGTCCTATGAAGCGCATCTCCGCCCACCGCAGCCGATAACCGCTCGTCGCAGCCGCACCTCAGCCCTCCGCAGCGCGTCCACCATCGAAGAACCACGCAGCCTCAAGTTCCCCCACGGGAACGAGCCAGAATCTGAAGTACCCAGCTTCATCCATGCTCTCATGACCGCCAGCCCTGCCGCCAGAGTACGGCAGCGCTCCTGGAATTTTCCAAATGCCTGCTTACTGGTTGCTGACCCTCTTGTCAAAAGAAAACCCCGCCCAATGGCGGGGTTTTTTGCTAGGCGAATCCCCCCTGGCCCCCCTTAGGAAAGGGGGAAAGTCCTCTGCTGCCCATGCTCCCCTCCCTCTGCCCCTCTGGCGCCCATGCTCTGCGTGGGCGACCCCACCGGCAGGCGCTGGCCAGGACGCGGAGCGTCGAAGACCCCATTCCCACGTGGAACGTGGGAACGAGGCAGCCTGACCTCTGGCGCCCACGCAGAGCGTGGGCGACCCCACCGGCGCGCTGGCCAGGACGCGGAGCGTCGAGGGACGCATTTCCACGTGGAACGTGGGAACGAGTGAGAGGAACGTGGGGACGAGTGAGCATTACCTCCCCACGAGGGGCAGGGTGAGGTAATGCCCGTCGCCCACGCGCACCACGTAAGTCACGGCCGAGCCGACCACGCGCCCGTCCACCGGGCTGAGCTTCAGGTAGTAAGGCCCGCTATCCGGCGCGACCCACTTCATGAGCACCGCCGCGCCGGCTACCGGCCCGGGGGTGACGTGGGCCACTTCGGTGACGCCGTCGCTGCGATAGAGCACCATCTGCGGGGCGGCGGCGCCGCTGCCGGTCGGCACGGCCCACACCAGATATTCGTGACCCGCCTGGGGGGTGAATTTCACCCAATCCACGTCGCCGGAGCAGAAGACGTGCGCCTGGCTCGCTCCCAGCGCCAGGGAGCTGGCGTTGGCCTGGCTGCCATCCTCCTCGAAGGCGTCGTTGCTGCACGCGCCGGCGATGGTGGTGGAGGTCTCCGCCGAGCTGGGGAAAGCCTCGGCGTTCCCGGCGCGGTCTACCGCCCGCATCCGGAAGCGATAGGTGTGTCCGGCGGCGCCGATGAACCAGGCCTGGCGGGCGTCCCCGTTGGGATGGGTATCCCACGTTTGCCAGGCGCCGCCGTTATCCTGGTATTGGATGTCGAAGCCGGCCAGCCCAGACTGGTCGTCGCTGCCGCCCCACTGGAGCAGGAACGCGCCACTGTAGACCGTGGCGGGCAGGGCCTGCATAGCAGAAGTGGGCAGGGTGCGGTCCACGTTCAGGTTCCAGGCCACGTCGCCGGCCCAGTTGCCGGCCTCGTCGAAGGCGCGCACGAAAATGGCGGGGCACAGGCTGTCGCTCTTGCAGGTGCTGTTTGGCAGGGACTGTGGATTGAACCACACCTGCCAGCCGTCCGAGCCGTCCGTGTCCGTCCCGGCGGAAACCCACTGGCCGCCTTCCCAATCGCTGGAATGATAGAAGAATTCCACCCGGCTGACGCCGTTCAGGCCGCCGGCAGCGCTGGCCTGGATCAAGGTGGAAGCGCCGATGTACCCGCCCGAGGGCGGGTTAGTCAGGGATACGCTGGGGCGGTTGGAGCCGCTGGCGTGCGTCAGGATCAGATTGTAGTTGCGCGCCGCGCTCACCTGGTCATCGGCGGGGTGATCGCCGGGGTAGAAGTAATCCTTGACCTCTACGTAGTAGACGCCTGACTGCGGCAGGGAGAAGCGCACGAGCGAATTGCGCTGGCCGTCGGCTTGGTCGTCGTTCTCGGCCAGCAGGGTGACGCCGTCCTGGTCGAAGAGCTTCACGATCGAATCCAGCCCGGAGGCCGGGCTCAGCGACTGCGCGTCGATGTTGAGGGTGACGTAATCGCCCGCGCTGCCGTTGAATTTATAGAAATCCAGGTCGTTGTTGGGGCAGATCACGCCCGAAATTGGCGTGTTGAAATCGATCTGGGCGGCGTGCGCGGGGTCGTTCCCGGCGTCCGAGCCGGCGCAAGGCGTGGTGGCGGGAGGCGTGGAATCGATCGAGAAATCGTCGATGTACCAGCCCTCGAAATCGTTCAGCGTGTGCACGCCGGGAATGTCGCCGCTGAGGAACTCGAAGCGTACGCGCACCGAATGGCCGGCGTAGGCGGAGAGATCGAGCGTAGCGGTGTGCCAGTCCTGGCTACGCCAGGTGGAAGGCTGGTCGTCGCTGAGCTGGGAGAGGGTGTTGAACTCGCCCCCGTCCACGGCGATCTGCACGAGGCGCTGATCCCAAAAGATGGTGTCGGCCTCGGTTTGGGCGAAGTACTTGAAGCGCAGGAAATAACTGCCGCCGGCGGGCAAAGCGATGCGCGGCGAGGTCAGGCCGGCGTTGCGCACGTCGTGGTAGGTTCCTCCCGCGTTCGCGCCCAGCCACCAGGCCGTGGAGCCGGCGTGGGTCTGGCTGGTGTCCGCCAGGCCCCAGGCGGTGCCGGTGCCGGTGGCATAGGTGCTCCAGCCGTTGGCGTTGTTGTTCTGCATATCGTCCGTGAAGGGCGCGGTCTGAGTGGCGGCGGGGACGGTGGCCGTGCCTGTCAGGGTGAAAGTGGAGCGGGTCCAGTCGCTCCAGGTGTTGTTGACGTCCGTGGAGCCGGCCGGGCGCAACTCGACCTCCCAGGAGTAATCCCCGGCGGGCAGGCTGCCGAGATCCCAGGCAGTGCCCGCCTGCCAGTCCAGGGTCTTGAGGGGGCTGCCGCTCCAGGTCTTGCCCTGGTACAGCTTGGCCTGAAATTGCGTGCCTCCCCCGGCGTCTTCCCAGGCCAGGTATTGGGAATTGCCGGCTGCGGTCAAGGCCTGGTCGCTGGGCGGCCAGAGGATGAGTGGCGCACTGGCCTTGGTCTGGTGCGCCTGCACCTTCACCGAGGAAACGGTGTTCGCTTCGATGCGGTTATCCGCCAGATTGCGGTCCGAGGACAGGAAGGTCTCCGGGCGCAGGCTGTAATTGGCGTCCATATACAGGATGGCCTGGACGTTGGCTCCCACCTGGATGGAGGCCACGTCGTTATCGGCCACGGGGCTGAGAGAAGAAGCGTCGGGGTAATTGCCCGAGCCGAGGACTTTGCACGCTCCCTGGAAGTCGGGGTCGGCGTACAGCGCCACCTGGTTGTCGTTGGGGGTGCAGATAGTGTCCGCCGGGGTGTGGCAGGCGTCGTTGTAGAGGTTGCGCAGGCCGAGCAGGGTGTTGGAACGGTTGCCTTCCACGTCCCACACGTACAGCCCCAGGCTGACCGGGCCGTCCGGCACGCCGGAGGTGCACAGGTTGACCTGCGGGAGGAAACCGATGGATTTTTGGGGGCTGCTGAAGGATTGGGAAGCCAGCTCGTACCAGTTGCCGTCGTAGTTGGCCACGATTTGCAGGCGGGTGATGCCGCGGTCGTCGGCGGCCCAGCCGGGCACGCTCAAGACCGGGTCGGTGACGCGCAGGCCGGCCTGGGGGCCGGTCAGGTCGCCGGTGGGCGGGTTGGTGCCCTGGTTGCCGGAGGTATAGGCATCGCCCGCCACCCACTGGCTGCCGTATTGAGGATAATTGGCGGCCTCCTGATGGGTGCGCGGACGCCCGCCGTTGACGGACACGTCGTTGAAGGTGACGTCCACGGATTGCCCCCAATAGCCGCTCAGGCTGGTGGAGACCTGGAAGTGCAGGTGATGGCCGGTGCTCGCCCCGGTATTATCGGCGATGGCGACGTATTGTCCCTGGCGCACCTGGCGGCCCACGCTCTTGACCTCGGCGGGAATGGAGTACTGGGCCAGGTGGTAGTAGATTTGATAGGAAGTAGGGCTGGTGGTCACGTCCTTGAGGATCAGCTCGTTGACGCAGGAGTGGTCGTTATTCGGGCAGCCGTCGTAATAGTAGAACACTTCCCCGCCCTTGGCGGCCAAAACGGGGAACATGGTGCCGTCCGCGAAGTCGAAGGCATACAGGCAGGTCGAGCAGTTCTGGTAGATCAGGGCGTGCCCGATGCTTTGGGTCAGCACCTTGCTCTGCCCTTTGGCCCAGGGGAGCAAATAGCCCCCCAGGGCCTGCGTGGCCTGGGGGCCGAGCGCCTCCGCCGGGGGCAGGTAGAGGTTCTTGTCCACGCGCTGCTGGAGCTCTGGCGGCAGGCTTCCCAATTGCGCCGTCCAGGTCGCGTCGGACTGCAAGGTCACCCCCCAGGATTGGGCCACGGCGCCGGGGCTTTGGGGTGGGCGGCGCAGGATGGCCAGTCCCGGCTCGGTGGCGATGACCTGGCCGGTATCTTTGTCGTAGGGCACCAGCCAGGCCAGGGCGGTTTGCCCGTCGTCGGAATAATCGATGGGGCCCACGCGCATGTCGAAGACCTTGAAGGCCAGCACGCTCACGTTGCCGGCCATAGCTTGTTGCACGGCGGCGCTGACGGCCTGGTCGTCCGCCGGGGTGGGGCCCTGAGGGGTGGGTGTGCTGCCGGGGGGCGGCGGGGGCGCCGCCAGAGCGACCTGGGGCAGGGCCAGGGAGACCAGCAGGAAGGCGACCAGGCCAAGGCGCATAGGGAGGGATAAAGGTTTCATGAGCTACCTCTATTGATCGGTGAAGATGGAGCGAATTCGGTTGTTCAAGCTACCGGGTAAGGTTGCAATTTGGGGGCCAGGAACGTGAGTCTCCCACCGCCTTTATCATAACCGATAAAGGCGCGGTGTGACTTTACAGGATTGTAGGTTGATCGGGAGCGTCTCTGGTATCCATGCTCTGCGCGGGCGCGCGGAAAATTTTCACCACGGAGAGGCAGAGGACACAGAGTTTCCTGGGGTTTTCTGGAATTCTCAGTGCTCTCCGCGCTTCTGTGGTGAACTCCGGCAGACCCGGGGAACCTTTTATTTGCCCACAACCGGCAGGTGCGCGTAATAGCCCTGCCCCACGCGGACGAAATAAGCCACGCTCGCGCCGACCACGCGCGCGTCCGCCGGGGTCAGCTTCAGGAAATAAGTCCCGTTCTCTGGCGCGACCCAGCGCACAAGCACGGCCGGGCTGGCGACCGGGGCGTTCGCCACGTACGCCAATTGGGTGGCGCCGTCGCTGGCGTAGAGCGCCAGCTCGGGGGCGGCGGGGCTGCCGGGGGTAGGCAGGGCCCACAGCAGATACTCCTCCCCGGCTGTAGCATCAAATCTCACCCAATCCACGTCGCCAGCGCAGAAATTGTGCGCCTGGCTCTCCCCCAGCGGCAGCGTAGTGGCGTTGGCCGGGCTATTATCCCCGCCGCCGGCCTCGAATTCGTCCGGGGTGCAGTCCCCCGAGAGGGTCGTGGAGGCCTCGGCCTGGGCGGGGAAAGCCTCGGCGTTGCCGGCGCGATCCACGCCGCGCAGTCGGAAGCGGTAGGTGTGGCCGGGGTCGCCGATGAACCAGGCCTGGCGCGCGTCTCCGCCCGGATGCGAGCCCCAATCGTTCCAGGTGGAGCTGCTATCTTGCTGGGTTTGGAGGTCGAAGGAATCCAGCCCGGCCCCCTCGTCGGCGGCGTTCCAATAGAGCAGGACGGCGCCGCTGTAGGTCGTGGCGGGCAGCGCCGCCAGGGAAGAAGTCGGCGGGGTGGCATCCAGGCCCAGATTCCAGGCCACGTCCCCCGACCAGTTGCCGGCGCTATCGTAGGCGCGCGCGTAGACGGCCGGGCACAGGCCGTCCGCGCCGCAAGGACCCTCCGGCAGAGAAGGCGGGGCGAAGCTCACTCCCCAGCCGTCCACGCCGTTGGTGTCCACGCCGGCGGAGACCCATTGGCCGTTTTCCCAGTCGGCGGAATGATAGAGGAACTCCACGCGGCTGACGCCGCCCACGCCAGAAAAGGCCACCGCTTGCAGGTGATTGTTCTGGCCGATGAAACCGCCGCTGGCCGGCCACAGCAGGGACACGGAGGGGCGCACGGGGTCGGCGGCATGGCAGGCGTCGTTGTAGAGATTGCGCAGGAACATGGAGCGGTTGCCTTCCACGTCCCATACGTAAAGGCCCAGGCTGAAAGGCCCGTCAGGCACGCTCGCTTCACACAAATCTACGCTGGTATTCAGGGTGAAGGCTTTCTGCGGAGAGGCCAGCGCCTGAGAAGCCAACGCCTGCCAGGCGTCCCCGGCCTTGAACACTAATTGCCATTGGGTGACGCCGCGGTCGTCTGAGGCCGCGCCGCTTACGGCCAGGTTGGGGGTCGTGACCCGCAAGCCGGGCTGGGGAGCGCCCAGGCTCCCGGTGGGCGGGTTGGTGCCCTGGTTGCCGGAGGTGAAGCGATCCCCGGGGATGCATTGCGAGCCATATTGGGGAAAGTTGGCGGCTTCGTAACAGGTGCGCGGGCGGCCGCCGTTGACGGCCACGTCGCTGAAGGTGATGTCCACCGAATGCCCCCAGATGTACCAATCTCCGCTGCTCAAATAGGCCATGTAGGGATCGGTGACTACCATGAAGTGCAGGTGATGGTCGGTGCTGTAGCCGGTATTGTCGGCGTTGCCCACGTACTGTCCCTGGCGCACGGAAGCGCCGAGGGTGCGCAGCTCGACAGGCAGGCTGTTGTAGGCCATGTGCAGGTAGATCTGGTAGGTGGTGGGCGCGGTGCTGGTGTCTTTCAGCACCAGGTAATTGGTGCAATAAGCGTTGTTGTGCGTGGCGTCGCCGCTGGCGCAGCCCACCTTATAGGAATAGACTGTGCCGCCTTTGGCGGCCAGGATGGGGAACATGCTGCCGTCCGCGAAGTCGAAGGCGTAGCGGCAATAGGCCTCGGAGCAGGAGGGCGGGTTGTACACCAGAAAGTGCCCGATGCTGCCTTCGAGCTGCTTGGCGGCCTCCTTGGCCCAGGGCAGCAGGTAGCCGCTGAACACCTGGCTGGCTTGTGGGCCACTCGAAGGCGGGCCGGGCAGCATGATCTGCTTCAGGTCGGCGCTCATCAGGGCCTCCGGGAGGGCGGCGACGGCGGTTTCCCAATCGGGGTCCCCGGGCAGAACGGCCTGCCACGCGCCGTCCGGGGCCAGGCGGCGCGCCACGGCCAGGCCCGGCTCGGTGGCCAGGGCTTGCCCGTTCTGGGGGTCGAGGGGCGCCAGCCAGACGATGGCCTGCGTGCCGCTGGCGTCGATCTCCACGCGCTGGATGCTCCAGGAGGGAGGCGGCTGGGAGGGCCGCGCGGATTGAACGGCGGCCTGGATGGCACCTTCGACGGCAGCCGAGGGCGTGTGGTCGTCAGGCGGTGGAGGGGGAGTCGCCATGGCTTGAGGCAGTCCCAGGGGTGCGGCCAGGAAGGCCAGCAGGGCGAGCAAGGAAAATAGTCTCAAGAAGTTCCCTCTAGCTGGGATGAGTTTGGTGAAGCGAGCTGCGCGGCGGCACGAGATATTCCGCCCCCCCAATCCTATACGATCTTGTGGAATTCCACCACGGCTCGCAGGCTCTCTTTTTCCCTGGCGCCCACGCTCTGTGTCGCCGCACCCCACCCCCTGTTCCTGGTGCCCACGCTCTGCGTGGACACCCATCGCGGCCTGTGCGGCGCACGCGCGACGCGGAGCGTTGGGAGCTGCATTCCCACGTGGAACGTGGGAACGAGAGGCAAGGGGCACTACACTCAACTAACGCTCCCGTGCCCTATGCCCAGAGGGGAAGGGGGGACCAATAGCAGCCAGGCCGGGCGGGCCGGCTCTTTACCCGCCAATATTTTGGGTGTTGGTCGGTCCTGGAGTGGGGGAATTGGTGGGCCCTGGCGTGTTTGAAGGCGCGGGGGTATGCGATGGCGCCGGTGTATTGGAAGGCGCTACCGTCTTGGACGGCGCTGTGGTGATGGTGGGCTGCGGGGTGGGAGTGTTCGATGGGTGGGGTGTATTGGACGGCTGCGCCGGGGCGGGCGTATTGGTGCGCGTGGGCGTGGGTGTGAGGGTAGAGGTAGGCGTCTGGCTGGGGGTGAAGGTGAAGGTGGCTTCCAGGGTCGCGGTGAAGGTCGGCAGGGCATAGACAGTAGACGTTTCGCTCGGCGTGGGCGTCATCACGTCTACGGCCGGCGTCTGCCCG
Source organism: uncultured Chloroflexia bacterium (assembly GCA_963702935.1). Taxonomy (GTDB): domain Bacteria; phylum Chloroflexota; class Anaerolineae; order Anaerolineales; family Anaerolineaceae; genus DAOTWA01. The sequence continues at coordinate 1,692,815 of OY969772.1, read as the reverse complement.
AATTCTGAGGTGGGCGTCCAGGTGGCTGGGAAGATGGAGGTCGCAGTGGGAGACGGCAGGGTGACCAGGGCAGGCAGCGTCGCCGGCGGGAAGGGATTGAGCGGCGTGTAGGGGTTGCTGAAGATCGTGGCGAAGACCATGCCCAATACCAGGATACCGGCCAGGGTGACGACGGAGAAGATGTCCCAGATCGATAGCTTCATAGTGTGAGGCGCCCTCTACTGCGGAATTTTGCCTGGAAGAATGAGATCGTTCAAATGTGAGTATATACCAGTTTGCATAGGTGTCAAGCAGGAGGGCAGGAAACAGGCGATTAGGAATCAGGCAATCAGGGACCGTGCAACCAGGTTCCCTGATCCCTGATTGCCTCGTTGCCTGATCCCCTCTTCCCCATGTTATAATCACCCCTGGACGGTGAAACCAAAATGAAAAAACTGCTTACCTTCTTGGGCCTGGCCCTGGTAGCCCTGCTGGTTTATTCCCTGGCGGGCCTCCCTTCTGCATCGCCAGCGCAAGCCCAGGCGGTCTATGAGACCCCTACTCCCGGCGCAGACGGGCGCATCCTTTACACTGTAAAGGCCGGCGATACCTGCATTAGCATTTCCCTGCTGACGGGCATCTCTCAAGACAAGCTACGCCAGCTCAATAACATCCAGGGCACCGACTGCACCTTGCAGGTGGGCCAGGAGCTGCTGCTCGGCACGGGTGGCCCTTCAGGCGGCACACCCACACCCGGCCCGTCGTTGACCCCCACACCTATCTTGCCCTCTTCCACGCCCTTCAACGGCAACGGCGAAGTGTGTATCCTGCTCTACAACGACGTCAACGGCGATGCTGTGCGCCAGACGGAAGAAGTCGCCATCCCCGGCGGGGCGATCAGCCTGACGGACCGCCTGGGCAAATACTCGCAAACCGGCACGACCGTTGCGGGCACGGATCCGGTGTGTTTTAGTGACGTTCCGGAAGGGGATTACAACGTCAGCGTGGCGGTGCCGCAGGGCTATAACCCTACCACCGTGATGAACTACGCTTTGTCGGTCAAGGCGGGCGACCAATCCATCCTGGATTTTGGCGCGCAGACCAGCTCACAAGCTGCGCCGGTCACGCCTAGTGATGGCGGCCACTCGCCGATGCTGGGCGTCCTGGGCGGGGCGTTATTGCTGATCGGGGCTGGACTGGCGATCTACGTGCGCCGCTTGCGCCACTAACTGCGCTAAGCGAACCGCTCTTCCTTCCACACGTCTGCTTCGTTGTGGTAGCCGGCCTTCTCCCAGAAGCCAGGCCGGTCTTGCTGCAAGAATTCCAGCCCGCGTAGCCACTTGGCCCCCTTCCAAAGGTAGGGGGTCATTAATTCCGGGCGGTCAGTGATGTATCCTATCACGCCGCGCAGGGGATAGCCGTGGTCGGGGGTGATCGGCTCGCCGTTCAGGTGCGTGGCCAGCATGAAATTGTCCGCCAGGGCCACCTCCAGCGGCAAATTCACCGTGTAGCCGTATTCTGCGTGCTGCAACAAATAGTGCGCGCTGGGCTTCAGCTTGATGAGGCCCTGTTCTACCAGCGTGCGTAGCGAGACCCCTTCCCAGGTCGTGTCGAATTTGCTCCAGCGCGTCACACAGTGGATGTCCATCTGCATCTTGGCGCGCGGCAGCTTGTTGAATTCGTCCCAGTTCCAACGGGCTTCTTGCTCCACCTCGCCCCAGGCGCGTAAATCCCAGGTGGCGGGGTTGAAGGACGGCACCGGCCCATAATGCAGCACGGGAAATTTTTGAGTCAACGACTGGCCGGGGGGCAGGCGGCCCTCCTGCCGGACGCGTTCCTCTTCTTCTTTTCGTCGAAAGAGTACTGTTAAACATGATACCTCCAGTCCGATTTATTATAGCAGGGATGAGGAAAGGATGAAGGCAGAAGGAGGAAGGATGAGGAAGACTACCAGGACGATGGGGCAATCAGGCGATGGGGCAATCAGGCAACGAGGTAATCAGGCGATGAGGTAATCAGGCGATGAGGTAATCAGGCGATGAGGTAATCAGGCGATGAGGTAATCAGGCGATGAGGCGAAAAGGCAATCAGGTGACCAGGAAGCCTGGTTGCCTTTTCCCTGGTTGCCTGTTCCCTGATTGCCTGATTCCTGTTCCCTCGTTCTCCTCCTCCTTCATCCTTTCAGCGGGTAGATCGGACGGGCGTAATCCACTTGCGCCTGGCTCTCCAGCGTGTCGATAACGGCCTGCTCCTGGCCGGGAGCGACCTTCACGCGCCACACGCCGGAGGCATTTACTTCCTCCACAGAGGCTCCATATTTCTGCAAGAGAGACTTGGCCGTCGCCTGGGACGTTCCGGCGGTGAAATGCACCATCAGCTCCCCGGGCAGGTAGCCCGGTTTGGCCTGGTAGGGGCGCTGGACGGCCTGGGCACCGGCGCTGGCCGCCCAGGCGTTGACGCCCACACACACCGGCTGGGCGCTCTTGGCCCCGTTTTCCAGGGCGGCGTAAGCGTCGATGCGCCCGCAGCCGTAAACCTCATCCCAGCCGGCCGGCCCCAGGTCGACGCTGTTGTCCAGGATGGCCGAGGCCACCTGCCCGGGTGTGTAGGACGGGTAGCGTGCGTAGACCAGGGCTGCCAGCCCGGCCACCAGCGGGGTGGCCATGGAAGTGCCTTCCTTATAACAATACTGTGCGTGGTCAATACTGGCATCACAGGTGCTGAGAATGCCGCTCCCGGCGTTCGCGCCGCCCGGTGCGGCCACGCTCACGTAGGAGCCGTAATTAGAGAAATAAGATGATGAATCGTTGCCGTCCGTCGAGGCCACGCCGAGCACGTGTGCGCAGTCGGCCGGGGCTACCAGGCCGCTGCTGGCGTCGTTGCCCGCCGCCGCTACCAGCAGCACGCCCTTATTGTAGGCATAGTCCACCGCCGCTTGCAGATCGGGGTTGTCATCGTTGCAATGCAAATTGGCGCTGGCCGGGCTGCCCAGACTCATGCTGATCACCTTCGCGCCCTTGTCCGCCGCGTCGCGGATGGCCTGGTCCAGGGTGTAAAAATCGCCTTGTCCGGCGCTGTTCATAACCTTGAGCGGAATAATGGTCGCATCGCCGCCCAGCCCGGCCACCCCCACGCCGTTGTTGAGCGCCGCGGCAGCCAGGCCGGAGACGTGCGTGCCGTGGCCATTGTCATCCTGGGCATTATTCGTGCTGTCGATATAATTCCAGGCCAGGTCCGTGTGCAGCTTGCCAGCCAGATCCGGGTGGGTGAGATCCGCGCCGGTATCCAGCACGGCGATCATTACGCTGCTGCTGCCCCGGGTAAGGTACCAGGCGTGGGTAGCATTGACGATGGCCAGGTGCCATTGCTGGCCGAACAGCGGGTCGTTGGGGGTGAACAGTGTTTCAAAGTCGTTGAATATCAGGGGCAGGTAAGCTCGCGAGGTGCTGCCGGCGGGGTTCCCAGCCGGCGCGGCCTTGGCCGTCGCGCCGGTGGGGAGCATCAGGCCGAACGCCAGGGAGAAGAGCAGTAAAGCGACTAGAGCGACGAGGGGAGGGGGATTCCTGGACATGGCTTTCCTTTACCGATAAAAAAGGTTGGGCTTTAGCAGCGTTGAAACGATGGCTGAATTATACGACTGGTATGGGAATAAGGGATCAGGAAAAGTAGCAATGAGGCGATGAGGGATCAGGAAGAGAGGCGCCCAGGAGATAAGGCAACCGGGCGACGAGGAGTCCTCGTCGCCCGGCCCCTGTGGTTGCCTGATTGCATCGTCCCTGGTTGCCTGGTCTCTGAACGATTGAAGCCGATCAGATTAGTCGATCACGCTCATCATGTAATCCGGCTCGGCAAATTCTACCTGCGGGTCGGCGCTGAGGGTTTTCGCCATCTCCAATTCCTGGCCAATCGGCACGGCGAGTTGATGGATATCCAGGTCTGTGATAGTGCTCAGAATCGTCAGGCCGTGAGCCTCCAGGCTTTGAAGCTGCTGGTCAGAAGTTGCGCCTGACTTGAAACGCACCAACACCACCCCTGGACGATAACTATCTGTCGGAAGCGTGTCAGGCAGCGCCGCCGAGGACACAGTCGCGGAAAGAGCGGACCAGCCGGGGCAGGCGCTCCCATCCGAGATCCCGTTGGCCAGGGCGTTCGCGGCGTTGATACGCCCGCAGCCGAAGCTGCTGTTGTGCCCGCTGTAGCCTCCAACGCTGTCCGCATTCTGTAATATAGCCTGGGCGATCTGGTCGGGGGTGTAGTTGGGATAGCGTGAATACAACAATGCCGCCAGACCGGTGACGAAGGGCGCCGCCATGCTGGTGCCGCTATCCCAATCATAGCCAGAATAGTACCCCGAAGAGTCTCTAATTGAGGTTGGCCAGGTGCTGTAGATATCCCATCCCGGCGCGGCTACATCTACGTAACTGCCAACGGTGGAAAAACTGGCCCGGTCGTCATTCGGATCAGTAGCAGCCACCGCCAGGACGTGGCTTCCCGCCGCAGGGTAACTGGGCTGGCTCTGATAACTGCAGCCATTATAGGGATAGTATTGATCGCCACAATTGCCGGCGGACGCCACGACTAGGATCCCATGGGAATATGCATTGTTTATGGCGGCTTGAAGAGAGGAATTGGAATTAGTGCTGCCCATACTCAAGTTAATCACCTTGGCACCGTTCGAGACAGCCCAGTTAATTCCGGCCACTACGTCAGAAGTGTAGCCCTGACCGGAAGAGCTCAACACCTTTATCGGGAGAATTTTGACGCCCCAGGCTACGCCGGCCACGCCGGTGCCGTTGTTCCCGTTTGCGGCGGCAATGCCCGCCACGTGCGTGCCATGCCCCTTATCGTCAGATACATTATTGTCGCTGGAGCCATTATCGAAGAAATGTTTTCCGGGCAGCAGCCGGCCGCTGAACTCGGGGTGGCTGGTATCGATGCCGGTGTCCACGATGGCCACGATCACGGTGTTGCTGCCGGTTGTATATCCCCAGGCTTCCGGAGCGTCGATGTCTGCGTCCAGGATGCCGCCATATTGGCCGGTATTATTCAATCCCCATTGCTCGCTGCTGAAATAGGTGTCGTTGGGATAAACCGGTGAAGGTCCAGGCCCGGCCTGATTCAATGTGGTAGGCAGGTATACATATACAAGGAAGGACCCTCCCTGCCCCGTTGTGGGCGGGTCGCCTTCCCCGGCCGCGCCAAATGGGAGGATCAGGCCGATCGCAAGCGACAGCAGCAAGGAGAGGGCAATCTTGAAAGAAGAACGGTCGCGTTGAGTCATGGTTTTCCCCTTTGAATGATGGTTGGATAGAATGGGCGTGGGTGGAGGAAAATTTCGTGAGCCGTTTCTCAGACTGGTCTTGAGATTTCGTCCCCCCGTCTGGTTGAAGCACCTCAATTATACATCAAGAGAAAATTGTCACAAGCAAAAGCCTTGCAGGATTCTTCTTCTGCAAGGCTTTTGTAAGTCCAGCGGCGGAATGTGAATTCCGTCCTACGGCCCGGCGGAATGTGAATTCCGTCCTACGGCCCGGCGGGATGTGAATTCCGCCCTACGGCCCGGCGGGGTGTGAATCCCGCCCTACGGCCCGGCGGGGTGTGAATTCCGCCCTACGGCCCGGCGGGGTGTGAATTCCGCCCTACGGCCCGGCGAGGTGTGAATTCCGCCCTACGGCCCGGCGGGGTGTGAATCCCGCCCTACGGCCCGGCGGGATGGGAATCCCGCCCTACGGCCCGGCGGGATGGGAATCCCGCCTGCTACTCCAGAATGTAGCTCTCGCCGGGCTTCAGCACGTGCACGTGGGCCTGTGTCTCCTGGGAAACCTTCTCTCCCCAGGCTTTCCCATCTTGAGCGATCAGGTCGAAAGTGTTGAAGTGGATGGGGATGACGTGCCTGGGCTGCAAGAACTTGACTGCTCGCAGGGCGTCCGCCGGCCCCATGGTGTAGTTGTCGCCGATGGGAATCACCGCCAGATCCAGGCCCTCCTCGCCGATCAGGCGCATGTCCCCAAACAGGCCGGTATCGCCGGCCAGGTAGACTTTCTTGCCCTCCTTCGTGGTGAGCAAGAAGCCCGCCGGGTTGCCTCCGTTGGAGCCGTCGGGGAGCTGCGAGCCGTGCAGCGCCAGGGTCAGCTTGAGATGGCCGAAGGGATAATTGAAGCCGCCCCCCAGGTGCTGTGGATGGGTTTTCTCCACGCCCTTTTTCTCCAGCCAGCCAACGATCTCGAAATTGGAAATCACCATGGCGCCGGTGCGCCTGGCGATGGCGAGCGTGTCGCCGAGGTGGTCGCCGTGGCCGTGGCTGACCAGGATGAAGTCAGCCGCGACCTTATCGGCGCTGGTGGAAGCCGCCGGGTTGCCGCTGAAAAAAGGATCTATCAGGATGTGATAGCCCCCGGTTTCCAGACCGAGGGCCGCGTGTCCATACCAGGTGAGCTTGAGAACTCGATCGAAATCAACCTCCTAAAAGTTAACCAGGACCCACAAGCTGCCGCTTTCTTCAGCAGGCCGTGTCATGCTGAACGAAGTGATCGCGCTAGCACCCCCCTTGGGGAAGCATCTCATTGCTGTTCCAGGAGCTCCCCTGTCTTGCAACGAGAATTCTTCGTGCCCTTCCTTGCGGATAAGAGAGATGAAATGGTCAACAGCGGGCACTCGGAATGACACGGTGGCAACTTGGAGCAAGAAGGAATCGCACCGTCAATTCAGCCATAATGTCTCTTAATTATAGCCACAAATGCCCGCCTATACGCCTCAGACTTGCAACCGGCGCTTGCGCCCTAAAAAGGCCAGCGCCAGCCACGCCAGAATCGGGCTGCTTCATGGCTCCATCCAGGTCATGCCTTCCTGGTCTCCCGGTTGGAGCTGTCCGTCTATCAGCGCCGGGAGCGCTTGCGGGAAGCTGGCGATGTACAGGCGCTCGCCGGTCAGGAAGAAGAAGCCGCTCGCGTCCGGCCGCCAGGAGACCTGTTGGGCCACCTGCGCGCTCACTTCCTGGAGCATCTGGCCGCCGGGGTTATACAGACGCACACCCGGGGAATCGTTGCCTCCCCAGCACACCAGCCACTGCCCATCTGGAGACGCCGCGCCCTGGCCTTCTCCTTTAATCCAGGTGGCGCTGCCGTCTGGCGCCACCAGCAGCAGGCCGCTCATGCCGTTCGCCAGGAAGCGCCCCAGGCTGGGCGCCCATTCCACGCCGTTCCATTGCCCGGCGCGCACCTGCGTGGCCTGTGCGGATTTGTCGGCAGAGGCCGGCAGCAGGTAAATACCCTCCGGCAGGAGGCTGTGCACGGCCGTGCCCTGGCCTTCGGTGAAGACCAGCGTTTGACTGGCGGAGTCGTAAGCGATGCTGAGGAAGGGCCTGGAAAAGAGCACGTCGACGAAGCGCGTGTTGAGCGGCACCTGGCGCAACGCCTGCCCGCCCACCGGGTTGCGGCTGTAGGATAGCAGCTCGCCGGAAGAAGCCCAGCCCAGGAAGACCTCGCCCAGGCTGTCTGCCGGCGGGACGTACAGCTTGCGCATCTCACTGTGGTCCACGGCCACGGCCCACACCGCGTCGGTGCGGATGTCCGCGTCGGGGCCGAAGCTTTCGGCTTCCTGGATCACCACCCACAGGCTGTCCGGCGACCACAGCGGCGTGGCGACCTGCTTCACGCCGTTGGTCAGGCGGCGAATCTGGCCGGTGTGCGTGTCGTAGACGTACAGATCCGAGGAAGGCCCCTCCACAGCGGCGACGAAGGCCAGGTAACGCCCGTCTGGCGACCAGCTTAACGTGTGCGGTTGGAGCACGGCGTAAAACACCTCCGGCAGGGCGTCTTGCGCGGTGGTGTTCGCCAGGCGCTGCAAATCGGGCGAGAAGAGGGGCGTGATGGTTTTCAGAGTTCCATCGGGTAGATGCAGGATCTGCAAGGCCAGGTCGCCGGGCTGGCTGCCCTGGGTGCGCACGGCCAGCCAGCCTCCGTGAGGAGAGGCGCCGTCGCTCAGGTCACTGGCGTTCAGCAAGGCATCCGCCGGGATGGCCATGTGGCCGCTGCCGTCGGAATTGACCGCTTCCAATAGCGTGCCGCCGCCGCTGGCGTAGACCAGCCAGGGTCCACCGGAGGTCAGATGGTCGGGAGTGGGGGTGGGGGCCGCCACGGGAGTGCCTTGTGAGGAAAGACCGGCGGTCGGGCTGGACGTGGGAAGGGGAGTTAAGGCGGAAAGATCGGAGGTGGGGGTTTGCGGGAGGGGCGGCGGTGGGGTCGCCAGGACGCTGCACGCCGTCAAGAGAAAGAACAGCGCCAGAACGAGAGGGAAAAGCAAACGCAATCTGTGCAGGCTCATTGTTTGAGATCCAACCTTGCGAAGGTTGGTCGCACAAACAGGCAAGTCTTTCAGAAACCTTCGCAAGGTTACCTTATGAATTCGCTACGATCTCCAGATTCGCCAGCGAGGCCGCCACGCGCTTGAAGCCCACCGTGTCGAAGAAGATGTCCACCGTCTCGTCGTCGTCTTGCACGCGGCTATCTACTACCAGTCCTTCGCCCCACACGGGGTGGCGCACGCGCATGTTGGGCTGGAAACGTGGCTGCAAGATGGGCGCGGAGCGCAGCGCATTGGCCGTCAGGTTCCCGCGCGTGGGCCGGGACTCCCAGCGCTCGTAGCGTTCCGTTCGCCGGCTGACCCGCGAGCGGCGCCCTTCCACCAGCTCCTCGGGGAGGTCCTTCAGGAAGCGCGAGGGAGTGCTGTCCTCGTAGGAGCCGTAGGTGGTGCGCTGCTCGGAGCGCAGCAGGTAAAGGCGATCCTTGGCGCGGGTGAGGCCCACGTATAATAGACGCCGCTCTTCGGCCATTTGTTCCGGGTCATCGATCGAGCGGCTGTGCGGCAGCAGGCCGTCGTCCAGGCCCACGATGAACACGATGGGGAATTCCAGGCCCTTGGCGGCGTGCAGAGTCAGCAGGGTGGGCACGTTGGCGCCGCCCTCTGCCAGGGTGTCCTGGTCAGAGACGAGGGCCAGCGTCTCCAGGAAATCCGCCAGGCCGCGCTCCTGATACTCGAAGGCGATGCGGCGCAGCTCTTCCACGTTGTCCCAGCGCTCCTGGCCCTCCTGGCTGCCGTCGTTGAGGTAATCGTGGTAACCCACGTCGGCCAGGATGCGGTCGAACAAGCCCGGCAGGGAAGTTTGCTCTTGCGCGCTGCGCCACTCCGCCAGCATGGCCCCGAAATCGGCCAGCAAGGCCGCCCCGCGCCCGGAGAAGGCTTCCAGGTGAGCGGAATTCGGGTTGGCGCCCAGATCCATCAGCAGGGCGCCCGCGCTCAGGCCCGCGCGCTGGGCCTGGAGCTGCAAGGCTACCAGGGTCTTGTCGCCGATGCCCTTGGGCGGGACGTTGATGATGCGCGCCAGGCTGATCTCGTCGGCGGGGTTATACACCAGGCGCAGGTAAGCGATGACGTCCTTGACCTCGCGCCGCCCGTAGAAGCGCTGCGCCCCTACCAGGCGGTAGGGCAGCCCCGCGCGCAAGAAGGCTTCTTCCAGCAGGCGGGATTGGGCGTTGGTGCGATACATCACGGCCACGTCGCCCGGCTGGGCGCGGCGCATGGCCACCAACTGGGCGATGGTGTCCACCACGTAAGCGGCCTCGGCGTGGTCGTTGGGGGCCTCGTGCAGCACGATCTTCTCGCCGCGTCCCCGGTCGGAGAACAGGTGCTTGGGGGTGCGGTAAGGATTGGGCTCGATCACGGCGCGGGCCGCGTCCAGCACGGTCTGCGTGGAGCGGTAGTTCTGCTCCAGGAGGATCTTCTGCGCCTGGGGGAAATCCTGCTCGAAGCGCTGGATGTTGCGGTAGTCTGCCCCACGCCAGCGGTAGATGGATTGGTCCTCGTCTCCCACGGCGAAGATGTTCTTGTGGTAAGAAGCCAGGTGCCTGAGCAGGTTGTACTGCGCCACGTTGGTGTCCTGGAACTCGTCCACCAGCACGTGCTCGAAGCGCCGCGCGTATTTCTCGCGCACGGCGGGGTTCTCCTCCAGCAGGCGGGCCGTGTAGAGCAGCAGGTCGTCGAAATCCACGCCGTTTTCGGCGACCAGCAGATTTTGGTAGCGGGCGTAGATGCGCGAGACGACCTCGTCGCGGTAATTGGTGATGGGGAAGGTCTCCGGCTGGTACAGCTCGTTCTTGGCGTTCGAAATGGCCGCCAGCACGCTGCTGGGCTTATACAGCTTTTCGTTCAGGTTCAGCTCGCGGGTGGCGCGCTTGACCAGGGCGAGCTGGTCGTCCTCGTCGAAGATGACGAAGTTGGACTGCACCGGCAGCAGGTCGGCCTCGCGGCGCAGCAGGCGCGCGCAGATGGCGTGGAAGGTGCCCAGCAGCAGGCCCTGCGTCTCGCCGCCCAACAACCTGGCCACGCGCGCTTCCATCTCTCGCGCGGCTTTGTTGGTGAAGGTCACCGCCAGGATATTGTAAGGGCGCACGCCCATGTAGCCGATCAGGTAGGCGATGCGGTGGGTGAGCACGCGCGTCTTGCCCGAGCCGGGTCCGGCCAGCACCAGGATCGGGCCGCTTCCGGCGGTGACGGCCAGCTTCTGTTGGGGGTTGAGGCTGTCGAGGAAATCCATAAGTCATCCTAGGAGGATGATTGTACCGTCTCGATGGGGGTGTGTCAACCGCGCCGGGCGACGTCCGTGAAAACGAGAGGAGAGAATGGAGAGTGGTCAAAACGGAGAGCCTGCGGCAGACGCAAAGGGCGCCCGGAACGCTGAGAAGGCCGGCGGGGAGGGGAAGCTCACGCCAAGGCGCAGAGACGCAAAGGCTTGTGGAAAAGAGCCGCCGATGCCGCGGATTTTCGGCGTAGGGGCGAAGCATACGGAGGCCAGGCCGTCTGGCGGGGACGGCGCGTCTACCGTATGCTTCGCCCCTACCGGGGGGGAGAGGAGGGCAGGCGCGCGGGCAGCCGGGCATCGAGGACCGCTTCGCCCCTACCGGCGGGGAGGGGAGGGAGAACGTGGTTTGAGAGAATTGATCCGGAAACGCAAACAATTGAAAACGAATTCTTTTTAACCGCCAGATGCGGGGGTCTCTATTCGGTTGTCAAAGTGCGGACGCAGCCCTGGGGGATGAACGAATCCCTTAACGAATAAAACGAATGGCAGGAGGGGTTTTCCGGTTCCGCACCCGGGGAAAGGCGAGCATATATTAGCACAAACGTTCTGATTTTGCAAGGGGGAAATGAAAGTGGGCTGTGGCGAGGGGACCTTCAACCCCGAAGAAAGGGTCTGTGATAGGGAGGCTTTGCGGGTGGAAGGGAAAGGGGAAACCGCCGACAAACGCGGATTTTAGCGCAGCGGCGAAGCATTCGGAAGGCGCGCCGTCCTCGCCAGGCGGCCTGATCTCCGAATGCTTCGCCGCTCCTTATTTGCGCAGGATGGCCAGCGCCAGGGTGGCCAGCACCATCACGATGCTGGCGACGGCGATGCCGGCGTGGAAGTTGAGGCTGCTGGGATCCGGGTTCTGCCCCTGGGTCGATCGGATCCAGGCGCCACAGATCAGGGTGGACAGCAACATAACCACGTCCAATACACTCATGACGATCAATGCAGTTTTCATTTTTTCTCCTTGCCTTACTTTATTTTCAAAATGATCTGATCGACGAGCAGATCGATCAGGGAATCCAATTGCCGGGGGTCTTGAAGCTCCAGGCCCATGTAGGCCTGGAAGGCTTCTGGCTGGAGCATGGCCGCCTGGAGCGCGCTGAGCAGCATGAAAGCGATCATACGCAGCTCCAGATCGTCTTTCTGCTTGCCAAAGATCTCGCGCAGGGTGGGGAGGGTCATCAGCGACGTGCCCATGCGCCCGTATTGCAGCTCGTGGAGCAGGCCGATTCTGGACTGGCTGGGGTGGGCCAGGGAGACGGCTCCCGTTTGCCGAAAAAGGGTCTTCAGACGCGCCACCGGGTCGCCGGCCTCGCTGTGCTGCTCGCCGATCCAGCGGTTGGCCTCGCTCAACATGATGCGCCCCCAGGCCTCGGTCAGCAGGTTTTCCTTGGTCTGGTAGTGATAGTTGAGCAGCCCCACGCCGACGCCGGCCAGCTTGGCGATCTGGCGGATGGTGATCTTCTCGGGGTCGCGGTCTTCCTGCAAGAGGCGCACGGCGGCTTCCAGGATGCGTTCTTTGGGATCAGCCTCAGAGGCTTGCATAGCCCCTCCTTGTTGAACATAATTTGAACATGTTCAAATTATAGGCCGATTGACAGATTTGTCAAGGGGAAAATGGGAATTCCACCGGAAAAAGGAAAATCCGCGATTGACAAGGGAGCACAAATTCGATAGAATGAGTTAAGTTAGGAAAGGGTTGGATCTAACTCCTGGCACTGTTGAAATAGAAGTTTCACCCACTGAAATATCCATGCATCTTCTCTAAAGAGCGGGGGGGTAGGGTCTGAAAAGGGAGCTGCATGGTCAAGCTGATTGCTTTTAAAGATAAACACGCTCTATGGAGCGTTCTGCTTTTCCTGCTTTTTAGCCGGGCAATCCTTAACCTCCCGGCTCTGGTAGCGGCTAACAGCTTTCCGCCCAGGGGGGGAGTGGCGGCTGCCAGCTCAGCCGGGCTGCGCCCAACCACGCTGCCCGGCGTCTGGAGCCGCTGGGACTCGGGGTACTACCTGGAAATCGCGCATTCCGGGGATGTGCTCAACGGCGTCGATGTTAATTTCTTCCCGGTGTACCCGCTCCTCACCCGCTGGCTGGCTTTAAGCCTGAACCCCCTGATGGGATGGGCGGGTTTTCTGACCTCCAATATTGCCTTTGTCCTGGCGGCATTCTTACTCTGGATTCAAACGCGGCGGGAATACGGGGATGCGATTGCCTGGAATTCGGTAATCACCCTGAGCGTTTTCCCCACGTCCCTTTTCTTCTCCGCGATCTATCCGGAGAGTTCTGTTCTTGCTATTCTCAATCCTGGTTTATTGGTTTTCGGCTCGGGAGAGGTACTTTCTGGCCAGCCTGGCCATCTGCTGCGCGTCTTTGACCAGGATTTCCGGCATTCTCCTCGCCGTAATTCCCGTGGCGAGTATCCTATTGGGCAAAGCGCGCCGGGCGCGGACGGAGGCCGTCCTGGTCTCCTTCGGCTGCGCTGCCGGGCTGTGGTTTTACGGAGCCTACCTCTGGCTGGCGAAAGGCTCCCCCTTTGCCTTCATCTTGACTCAGCAAAATTACATGAAACGTTCCATCACCTGGCCGGGGCTGCCGTTAGTGGATAGCCTGCGGGTGGCGCTGGGGGGATATGGGGGGTTTCAGCACAACTGGTTCGTACGCATGGGGAGCCTTCAGGATATTCTGGCCTTCTTATTATTCGTTGCCTGCCTGTTGCCCGGTTTTAAGCTGCTCAAGAACCCCGGCTTATGGTTGTATTTGGCCGTGGGCCTGCTTTTCCTGTCCGTATCGCACGGCCCCTTTACCCTGGGTTTATATTCTGTATCGCGTTACGTGCTGGTGCTCTTTCCCGGGTTCATCGTCATGGGCATGCTCCTCGAGCGCCGGCCAGGCTATAAATGGGCGCTTTGGGGGCTTAGCTGGGCGATCTCGATGGGCCTGACCGGTTGGTTCGCGACGGGGAGATGGGTGGCCTGACCACCCGTTCAAGGCTCCTCGCGGAATTCCCCCTGGCCGATGCGCCAGAAGACGGCTTCTCGCGTGCGGGCGACCACGGACATGCCCAGCTTCTCCAGCACGCGCTGCGAGGCGAAGTTGTCTATGGCCGTTTCGGCGGTCACCGCCCGGCAATTCCCCGTGCGGAAGGCCCAGGCCACCAGGGCGCGGGCGGCTTCACTCATGTAACCCTTGTTCTGGTAACCCGCATCGACGCCATAGCCGATCTCCACTTCCCCCTGCACGTCCGGCGCGCCCTTGAAGCCGGCCAGCCCGGCCCCAAAGGGGGGCGATTTGACCACGATCAACCAGTAGGTGTACCAGGGGTGCTGCGCCACGGCGCTGAGCGCCATGTTGGCCAGCTTGATCTCGATGGCGCGGCGCACGCGGTCGCTCAACAGGACGCGCGAGAGCGGAAAGCCCAGCTCCGTCTCGAGCTCCTGCGGAGCTTCGAGGTAGAGGCGGAGCTGTTTGTCTTCCAGCGCCAGCAGCTTTAGCCGCTGGGTGTCGATTTCAGCCAGCATAGCCTGCCATCCCTTCCCGATGCCTTATTCCCCGACGGCAACGCGGTTCCTGCCGCTCGTTTTGCTCTGATAGAGCAAGCGATCGGCTCGCCCCAGCGGGCTTTTACATCTTCAAATCCTGGAATTTATAGGTCAGCACCAGGGTCATGAACTGGGCAGCGATGAGCAAATAGAATAACCACGGCCTGCGTTTCAGCAAGGGAGCGATCTCGATGGCCGCCAGGATCACCACCACCGGCACCCAGAACATCCACAGGCGCGCCGATTCGCCCCGGTTCAGCCCGTACAGGTTGAGGGCGATGAACGTGCCGAACAGGGCCGCCTGGATGGCTTCGCCGCGGGTAGCCGTGCGGCGCAGCACCGCCAGCAGGGTCTTGAACTCCTCTCAGCAGGAACAGGACGAAAAAGGGCAACCCCACCGCGGTGGCAAATTCGAGGTTGTTCAGCCCCATGGCGGACAGGATCAAATTGGCCCGCTCCAGCAGCGGAATGGAGCCTTGCGGCACGGCCAGGCCGCTGCGCAGGGTGTAGTTGATCTGGAAGGTGAGATCGGAGGCGTACTGGTAACGCGAGAAGAAGTCGTAATTCAGCGCCAGGCGGAACAAGAAGTACAGGCCAACCAGCCCCAGGCCCATAGCGGCCAGGTGCAGAGCGGCGCTGAAGAAGGCCTTCCAGCCGGGCGCCTTCCAGAAGACGGCGGCGGCGTAGATGAGCACAAATCCGAGCAGGGGCAGCATCGAAAAGGTCAGGAATATTTCCAGGTAGAGGACACAGCCGGTCAGGAAAGCCACCCACAAAGATCGCCTGTGGAGCGCGAAGGCCACCAGCAAGGCTCCGCCCAGGAATAGAGCCGGATAGACGGCCTGATCCAGGAAGAGGGTGAGCAGCACGATGTTGGGCGCCAGGAGATACAGGAAGGCGGCCAGGTAAGCCGCCCCGGGTCCTGGCCGGGGGCGATGCTCTTGCGCATGGCGAAGAAGATCAGGAAGACGGCCAGCATGGAAACGAACGGGAAAGTCCAGGCGATGAAACGGGTGAGCCGGGCATAGCGCGCGTCGTTATTGGGCTGCGGATCGAAGTGGTTCAGGGTGCGCTCGAGCGCGATGTAGGTCACCATGACCCCGGGCGGCTTGGTGCCCGGGAACATGAGCTTCCCGTAGATCTCTTCGTAACGGCTGATGGTCACGCCGATGCTGTCGTCCCGGTTGCTGGCGAACAAGGCATAAGCGTTGTGATAAGAGGAGAAGAATTTCTGACGGAGCGACTCGATGCCCTGGCCTTCCACCACGCCCATGCCGGCCTGCACGGCAAACCCCAGGAAGAACAGGAGGATCAGGTTACGCCAGACGTGCTGCGGCCGGCGGCTGACCCAATAGGCCGCACCCATCAGCGCCGCGAACAAGGCGATGAAGAGCGCGTCGCGCGGGGTGAAGGCTTTGGCGTTCGGCTTCCAGTACCAGCCGGGGATATTGCGCAGCAGCCGGGACACGCTGACGAGCACCGTCCAATGCAGCAAGACCGCGGCAGAGACCAGCCAGGCCAACAGGGTTTCCAAGATCACCGAGACGGACCAGCGTTTTTTCTCTTTCAGCGCTTCGAAATAGTAAACCAGAAGGGCGGCCAGCCCCTGGAAAACGGCGGCCAGCGCCCAGGCCCAAAAGGGGATGGCGCGCGTGGCGACGCTGTATATCGTGGAAAACCTCGACCCGAACAACTGGTCGAGAGCCGCATAATAGGCGGGGGTCATGCCGACGAGAATCAGGAAGCAGGCCAGGCCGGCCAGGGCGCTGAGCGCCAGGAAGAGCACGCCGGGAACGAGCAGGCCGCGCTCCAGCAGGATGCCGTCCAGCCTGGACAAGGCGCGCTCCAGCCAGGCAGGAGCGGCGAACGCCTTGAAAGCGGCCCAGGCGAGGACGGCCGTCGCCAGCAGGGTTGCACCGATCAGGGCCAGGTGCGGCCTGGATTGCCCCAGGAAGAATGCGCTGCCGGGCTCGGAGGGCAGGGCCAGGAGCCAGACCACGGCCAGCAATCCCTCGATTGCGACCAGGCCGATCAGCGTTTTGATAAGGTTGTGGCGCATATCTGTTTAGAGGTGAGTACCCGGGGAAGGAAATAGGGTTCGACGCCTGTAATTGAGAGAGTAGCTTTTTTCAGGTCGGGCTTATTATAGCCCATGAACCCGGATTTAAATATAGAACGCCCCGCAAAAACTCTAATCTTAAAATTTCATTAACCCCATTGACTTTAATTCGGAGATGTTGTATAAACAAATAGAAGTGCTTTCATGAAAGTATTTTTATACTTTGACAAATGGCTAAACCAACCCCCACGATCTATGACGTTGCCGCAACGGCCGGGGTCAGCATCTCGACTGTCTCCAGAGTGCTGAATGCCCCCGATAAGGTGAATGACAATACTCGCCTGGCCGTTCTGGCCGCTATTGAAAAGCTGGGCTTTATCCCCAAGGCCGACGCCCGGGCGCGCGCCCTCAAGGCCAACCGCCGCATCGGGGTGATCACACCCTTCTTCACCGCGCCCTCTTTCGTCCAGCGCCTGCGGGGGGTGGCCTCCGTGCTCAAGGATACCCCCTACGAGCTGGTCATCTACACGGTCGATTCCTCTCAAAAGTTCAACAGTTACCTGGACACGTTCTTGCTCACCTCTTACCTGGACGGCCTGATCATCCTCTCGCTCCAGTTCGACAATCCCCACGCCGAAAGGCTGGTGGACGTGGGCCTGGAAACGGTGCTGGTCGAGTATCCGCACTCCATCCTGAGCAGCGTGGAGATCGACGACGTGGGCGGCGGAAGGTTGGCCGGGAAATACCTGCTCTCCAAGGGCCACACCCGCCTGGGATTTGCCGGCGACACGACCGTGCCGGAATTCGGCATCCACCCGATCACGCTGCGCCTGTCCGGCTTCCGCCAGGCGCTGACCGAGGCGCACATCCCCCTGCCGGATCGATATACGCTTTTGGTGGCTTACGACCTGGAAGCTACCCACAATAAGGCCCTGGAATTCCTCAAGCAGCCCGACCCTCCTACGGCCATCTTTGCCGCCACCGACTTGCAGGCGGTTGGGCTGATCAAAGCCGCCAGAGAACTGGGGATGCGCGTCCCGCAAGACGTCGCCATTATGGGGTTCGACGACCTGGACCTGGCCGATTACGTCGGATTGACCTCGATCTCTCAGCACCTGGACGAGTCCGGCCGGGTGGCCACGGAGCTATTATTGTCGCGCCTGGCGGACCGCAGCCGGCCGATCCAGCACGTGCAGCTTCCCTTGACGATCGTGGAACGGGAGACTGCCTAGCCTCGATCTTTCCAAAAATTCTAGCTCATGAAGGGAGGTGGTAAAACAACTCTAGGATACGTTCAGTCAATGGCAGTTCCACCTTATTAACCGAGATTAGACTTCGAAGGAGAAACAGATGAAACGCCAGTTTACGATTTTGAGTATCGTGCTCCTCTTGGCAATGGTCCTGTCTGCCTGCGCGCCTGCGGCCACGCCAACTGCAGCTCCCGTTGTGCCGACTACCCCTCCGGCTCAGCCAACCGCCGCACCCGTTCAACCGACCGCGGCCCCGACAACGGCTATGGTCGAGCCCACCACTGCCCCGGCCACCACGACCACGGACTACTCGAAGGTAGGCCCTGAGCTCGCCGCGGCCTTTACCGGCAAGTATACGGGCACCACCGTCACCATGGCCGGCCCGTTCACCGACCAGGACGCAGTGAAATTCGACGAATTCGGTCAAGGATTTCGAGAGCAAGACCGGCATCACGATCAACTACACCGGCTCTAAGGAATTCGAGGCTTCCATTCGTATTTCCATCGAGGGCGGCAGCGCTCCCGATATCGTCGACTTCCCTCAGCCCGGCCTGCTGAACTCGTTCGTCGTGGAAGGCAAAGTCCTCGACCTGAGCAAGATCATCAACGCCGATTGGCTGAAGCAGAACTACAAGCAGTCCTGGCTGGACATGGCCCAGATGGACGCCCCCAGCGGCCCGATCACGGCCGGCATCTGGGCGCGCGCCAACGGCAAGGACCTGGTGTGGTACCCCAAGAAGGCCTTTGACGCTGCCGGCTACAAAGTCCCCACTACCTGGGACGAGATGATGGCCCTCACCGAACAGATCGCCAATGACGGCGACACCCCCTGGTGCATCGGGATCGAATCCGGCGCCGCCACGGGCTGGACCGCCACCGACTGGATCGAGGCCCTGATGCTGCGCACCACTACCCCCGAGAACTACGACAAGTGGGTAAAGGGCGAGCTGAAATTCGACTCCCCCGAAGTGCGCAACGCCATCGACTACATGACCAAGATCTGGTTCAACGATAAGTACGTATACGGCGGACGCAGCGCCATCGCCACCACCGCCTTTGGGGACGCCCCCAAGCCCATGTTCGACAACCCGCCCAAGTGCTGGCTGCACAAGCAAGGCAACTTCGTCACCAGCTTCTTCCCGACCGACCTGGTGGCCGGTGTGGACTACGACTTCTTCTATCTGCCCACCATCGATCCTCAGTACGGCAAGCCCTTCGAGGTCGCCGGCGATATCTATGCCATGTTCAACGACCGGCCGGAAGTGCGCGCGGTCATCCAGTACTTCACCATGGGTGAATCGCTGAAGACCTGGATGGAATCCGGCGGAGCGATCGGGCCTCAGAACGACGCCAACCTGGATTGGTACCAGGACCCGGTCTCCAAGAAGATCGCCCAGATCATGCAGGAAGCCACCGTGGTGCGCTTCGACGCCTCTGACCAGATGCCCGGCGCCGTCGGCTCCGGCTCCTTCTGGAAGGAAATGACCTCCTGGGTGTCCGGCTCTATCGACGAGAACACGGCTTTACAGGAAATCGACGCTTCCTGGCCCAAGTAAGCCCGGGAGTGGCTCAATAAGCTAAGCAGCGAGGGGCAGGAGTCAGCCTGTATCGCCGCAAGATCCTGCCCCTCGCTCACCCTCCTCTCCATTTTACATTTCCATCATTTCAGTCTATCATTCTAGCCAGGTGCTTTTTTTATCGATCCCCTCATTTTGAGAGCTGAAGGGAGGCCAGTATGCAGAATTCTGTGTCTGAAAAGCCCAAACCCGTCAATGCGCTGGGCTGGTTATTCACTAACCTGGGGCGCATATTGATTTCATTGTTTGTCCCATTTCTCACCTTCATCGTGCTCTGGCAGGGATTCCTCTTCCTGCGCAACAACAACGCTCCCCAGGCGGTCATGGTGACGGTGGCGATCGTGTGGGGCGTGGGGGGAGTGGCGCTCCTCTTCACGGTCTCCAACTGGCTGGTCGAGAAGCTGCCGGCGGCCGTGGCGCATCGCCTTCAGCCGTTCATCTTCGTGGGCCCCGGGCTGGCTATTCTGGCCTGGTTCCTGGCCATCCCCACCATCCGCACGCTGATCCTCAGCTTTAAGGACGCCCCCAGCCTGCATTGGATCGGCATCCAGAACTACGTCTACGCCTTCACCGATCGCATCATGCTGCAGGCCTTCCGGAACAACCTGCTGTGGGTGGTCTTCGGCACCTTCTTCAGCGTGGGCCTGGGGCTGCTCATCGCCGTGCTGGCGGATCGCACCCGCTTCGAGAACGTCTACAAGGCCATTATCTTTATGCCCATGGCGATTTCCTTCGTCGGCGCGGGCGTCATCTGGAAGTTCATCTACACTTACAAGGGCACCGGCACGGGCATCCAGGAAATCGGCCTGTTGAATGCGATCGTCACCGCCCTGGGAGGGACGCCCCAGCCCTGGCTACAGACCCCGCCCTGGAACAATTTCTTCCTGATCGTCATCATGGTCTGGCTACAGACCGGTTACTCCATGGTGATCCTTTCCTCGGCCATCAAGGGCATGCCCGCCGAGCTGATGGAGGCCGCCCGCGTGGACGGGGCCACCGAAATCCAGACCTTCTTCGGGATTACCGTGCCCTACATCCAGGGCACCATCCTGACGGTCACCACCACGGTGGTCATCTTCAGCCTGAAGCTGTTCGATATCGTGCGCGTCATGACCGGCGGCAACTACGGCACCAACGTGATCGCCAACGAGTTCTACCTCGAGCGGTTCACGTATGGGAACGCCGGCCGGGCGTCGGCCATCGCGATCGTGCTGCTCATCGCGGTCGTTCCGGTCTTAATCTACAACCTCCGGCAATTCCGGGAAAGTAAGGCGTTCTAATGGCCACAGTAAGAGCTCGCAGTTTCAAACAACAAAAGGTTGCTTCCAGCTTGCTGGTAAACGGCGCGCTGGTCCTGATCTGTCTTTTCTGGGTCATCCCGACCGTGGGCGTTTTCGTCACCTCTTTCCGGAACAGCCAGGATATCTTCCAAAGCGGCTGGTGGACGATCTTCCCCCATCGCACCTACGTCGACGTAGGACAGATCACCGTCGATCCAAGTGCGGACGTGAACGGCCTCATGTCCATCCCGGGCGTGCAGGGCCAGTATACCTTCGAGCAGTTGCGCGCGGGCGTCGTCCTGCCTGACGGGCGCCAACTGACCTGGTATGGCAACAAGCGCACGCGCCTGATCCACGTGGCGCAATTGGAGTGGGTGGGCTTCAACACCAACCTGACCCTGAAGAACTACACGGACGTGCTGGGCGGGCAAACGGTGACTTACCTGGACGCCAACGGCAATTCGATCATTCGCCAGGGCGATAACCTGTCCGGGGCCTTCTTGAACTCCATCGCGGTGGCCGTGCCGGCCACCATCATCCCCATCTTGATCGCGGCCTTCGCGGCCTACGGCTTCGCCTGGCTGAATTTCCCGGGGCGAAAATTCCTGTTCACCATCGTGGTGGCCTTGCTGGTGGTGCCGTTGCAGATCGCCCTGGTGCCTATCGTGCAGGACTACACCAAGCTGAACCTGAACGGAACCTACCTGGCGATCTGGCTGGCGCACACGGGCTTCGGCCTTCCGCTGGCGATCTACCTGTTGTTCAACTACATCAGCCAGCTCCCGCGCGACATCCTCGAGTCGGCCTTCATCGATGGGGCTTCTAACTTCACCATCTTTACGCGCCTGATCCTGCCCCTGGCCATCCCCGCCCTGGCTTCCTTCGCCATCTTCCAGTTCCTGTGGGTGTGGAATGACTACCTGGTGGCCCTGGTCTTCTTGCAAGACAAGACGCTGGTACTGACCACGGTGCTGGCTAACATGGTCGGCGAGAAGGGCCAGGACTGGCAGTTGCTGACTTCGGGCGCGTTCATCAGTATGCTGCTGCCTTTGGGCG
The DNA here is from genome assembly GCA_963702935.1 of uncultured Chloroflexia bacterium. Taxonomy (GTDB): domain Bacteria; phylum Chloroflexota; class Anaerolineae; order Anaerolineales; family Anaerolineaceae; genus DAOTWA01. The sequence goes on along the minus strand of OY969772.1, from coordinate 1,671,451 downwards.
TGTTCTTCGCCTTGCAGCGCTACTTCGTGCGCGGTTTGCTGGCCGGCTCGGTCAAGGGCTAAACTCTGGCTCCGAGAATGGCTCCGCGGCTCCAGGACCTGGCAGATCGCTCCCTGAAGCGTCTGCTGCCTCGCGTGCAGGCGCAATACGCGTCCTACGCCGCCGAATGCCCTGAAGACTGGCAGGCCTTCCTCACCCGGCTGGAGGCCAACTTCGCGCGCCTGTTCGGCCTGCTCTATCGCATCTACGGCGACCAGTACGACTTCTTTTACCACCTGGAAGGTCTGCTGGAAAGCCTGGCGCAGTCCTGGATCGACCGGCCGCCGGCGCTGAAAAAGCTGGACCGCCGGCGCGAGCAGGAGCCGGACTGGTACCTTTCCAACCAGGCGCTGGGCGGCGTGTGCTACGTGGACCTGTCCTTTGGCGACCTGCGCGGGCTGCGCGCTCAGATCCCCTACCTGAAAGAGCTGGGCATCACCTATCTACACCTGATGCCGCTTTTCCGCTCGCCCCGCCCGGAGAACGACGGCGGCTACGCGGTCAGCAGTTACCGGGAAGTGGACCCGGAGGTCGGCACGATCGGGCAACTGGCCGGGCTGGCCGCCGACCTGCGCCGCAACGGCATCAGCCTGGTGCTGGACTTCGTCTTCAACCATACGTCCAACGAGCACGAGTGGGCCCGGCGGGCCAAAGCCGGCGAAGCCGAATTCCAGGAATATTACTGGATGTTCCCCGACCGGGAGATGCCGGACGCCTACGAGCGCAGCCTGCGCGAGATCTTCCCCGACGAGCACCCCGGCGCTTTCACCTACTTCGCGGACGTGCGGCGCTGGGTGTGGACGACCTTCCATTCTTATCAATGGGACCTCAACTACGCCAACCCGGCGGTGTTCACCGCCATGGCGCGCGAGATGCTCTCCCTGGCGAACCTGGGCGTGGAGGTGCTGCGCCTGGACGCGGTGGCCTTCATCTGGAAACAGCTCGGCACGAGCTGTGAGAACCTCCCCGAAGCGCACGTGCTGATCCAGGCCTTTAACGCCTGCGCGCGTATCGCTGCGCCGGCCCTGCTGTTCAAATCGGAAGCCATCGTGCACCCCGACGAAGTGGCGCGCTACATCGCCGCGGACGAATGCCAGATCTCTTATAATCCCCTGCTGATGGCGCTGCTGTGGGAGGCGCTGGCGACGCGCGAAGTGCGCCTGCTGGCAGCTTCTATGCGTGACCGCTTCAAGATCCCGCCGGGCTGCGCCTGGGTGAACTACGTGCGCTGCCACGACGATATCGGCTGGACCTTTTCGGACGAAGACGCGGCGAGGTTGGACATCGACGGCTTCCGGCACCGCCGTTTTCTCAACGATTTCTACACCGGGCGCTTTCCCGGCAGCTTCGCGCGCGGGCTGCCCTTTCAGGAGAACCCCAAGACGGGCGATTGCCGCATTTCGGGCACGTGCGCTTCCCTGGCCGGGTTGGAGAAAGCCATCGAGGAAGAGACCGAAGCCGAGGTGGAGCTGGCCATCCGCAGGATTCTGCTCGTCCACGGGATCATTCTCATGATCGGCGGCATCCCCCTGCTCTACCTGGGAGACGAGCTGGGCACGCTGAACGATTATTCCTTCGGCAGCCAGCCTTCCAAGGCCAAGGATAGCCGCTGGGTGCACCGTCCCCGCGCCGACCGGGAGAAGCTGGCCCGCCGCCTGGAGCCGCACAGCCTGGAGGGCCGCATCTACGCCGGCCTGCGCCACCTGATCGAGGTGCGCAAGGGGAACGCCGTGTTCTGTGGGGCGCAAACTCAGGTGATCGAAAGCGGTAGCCCGCACGTGCTGGCCTTCGTGCACAGCCACGCCGGACAGCGCGTGCTGGTGCTGGCCAATTTCAGCGAAGAGGAAGGGGCCATTTCGGGCAACCTGCTGCGCGTGTATGGGTTGAGCTACCAGCTCACCGACCTGGTCACCGGCCAGCAAGTCGCCGCCGCCGACCTGCCGCTCGCGCCCTACCAGATGGTGTGCCTGGTTTGATGGGGGGCCTGCCCCTACTCCTCGGAAGGGCCCAATAGCCGGCGGTAGATTGCATCCCACTCGCGGTCGGAAAGTTTCCGCCGCAGAGCCGGGATCTGTGCCCGGCCACTTAACAAATTTGATAATTCGGGTGCATTTTGGCGGTCGGGGATTAAAATGGGGGTATGAAGATCATAAAATGTTTCCTGCTCGCCAGCCTGATGCTGTTGTCGGCCTGCGCGCCGCTGCAAGAATTCCAGGCCACGCGCGCCGCCCAGGCTCTGACTGCGACTGCCACGGCGTGGACTCCCACGCCCACGGCCAGCGATACGCCTACTCCCACTTCCACCCCCACGCGCACATCCACTCCGACCCCCACCATCACGCTTACGCCGACTATTACCGATACCCCTACCATCACGCTCACGCCCACCTTCACCTTCCCGGCCGTAACGGTCAACCAGCAGGCGCACTGCCGTTATGGGCCTTCTGTGGCCTACCTGCACGCCGCCGACCTGTATCCCGGCGACACCGGCACCGTGCGCGGGCGCTTCGCCCACAGCTCCTGGTTGTTCGTCAAATTCGACAAGCTCAGCTATTGGTGCTGGGTGGCCCCCTCGGTGGTGGACGTGACCGGCGACCTCAACACCGTGCTGTTTACCGAGCCGGATCTGCAGAAGGTCGGCTCTAACCAGTACGGCCCGCCCCACAACGTGCGCGCCACGCGCGACGGGAACCAGGTCACCATCACCTGGGAGCAGATGGCGATGACCGTAGACAAGGATCGCGGTTATTTCATCGAGGCCTGGGTGTGCCAGAATGGCGCTTATTTATGGTGGACGGTTTCTTTCCCCGACCAGTACACCACCAGCTATACCGTCACCGACGAGAAGGGCTGCAATGCCCCATCGCGCGGGGAGATCTACACCGTCGAGAAGCACGGATACTCCCAGCCGGCGACGATTCCCTGGCCGTAGCGCCTGGCGAGAATCCCCCCTGGCCCCCCTTAGGAAGGGGGGGAGCTCCCTGGCGTTCCTCGCGAAGAAACTTAGGCATGTCATTACCCTACGGGTACGCAGAGCGGCGCGAGCCCTGGGTGTTCTTCCCAGGGCGTGGCGATCTCTTGGCCGGCACTCAGATTGCTTCGCACAGAACGCTCGCAATGACACTCCAGGATGGTTTCTTCCCGAAGGAAGTGCGCCTCGGTGCTGTGGAGTTACTCGCGGGGGAATCCCCTCTGGCCCCCCTTAGGAAGGGGGGGAGCTCCCTGGCGCCCCCCGCAGGGAATTTCCCTGGCCCGCCTTAGGGAGGGGGGAAGCTTTCCGGCGCATGAGGGGAACTGATCTTGCCCCCCTTGACAAGGGGGGTGGGGGGATTTATTTTCCGGGGAACCCTACCTACCTATGCTATAATCTACCCCTAGAAAGGGTAGTCTATGTTAACCAAGATCGTTCGCGTACTGGGTGGCAATCCCCACAAACGAGAAATCGAGAAGCTTTCTTCCCTCGTGGATGAGATCAACGAGCTGGAGGCTTCCTTCGAATCCCTGAGTGACGACGCCCTGCACGCCAAGACGGACGAGTTCAAATCCAGGCTGGCCGAGGGCGAGACGCTGGACGACCTGCTGCCGGAGGCGTTTGCCACCGTGCGCGAGGCCAGCAAGCGTACCATCGGTCTGCGCCATTTTGACGTCCAGATCATCGGCGGCATCGCGTTGCACCAGAAGAAAATCGCCGAGATGCGCACGGGTGAAGGCAAAACGCTGGTGGCCACCCTGCCGGTTTACCTGAACGCGCTGACCGGCAAGGGCGTGCATCTGGTGACCGTCAACGATTATCTGGCCCGGCGCGACGCGCGCTGGATGGCTCCCATTTACAATAAACTGGGGCTGAGCGTGGGCGTGCTGCAGATGGCCACCCACACTGAAAATGGCCGCAATGCTTTTCTGGTCGACCTCGAGCGCACTTCTCCGCACGAGGACCAGCACCAACTGGCCATGGTGCTGCGCCGTGAGGCCTACCTGGCGGACGTCACTTACGGCACCAACAGCGAGTTTGGCTTCGATTACCTGCGCGACAACACCACCATGAGCCTCAACGATCGCGTGCAGCGCGAGCATCACTTCGCCATCGTGGATGAGGTCGACAACATCCTCATCGACGAGGCGCGCACGCCGCTCATCATCTCCGGGCCGGCTTCCGAGGACACGGAGTGGTACATCCGCATGGCCCAGATCGTCAAACAGCTCGACCCTGAGGATTACGAGGTCAGCGAGAAGGACCACGCTGTGTCGCTCACCGAGATCGGCGAGGCGCACGTGGAACAGCTCCTGGATATGCCCCTGCGCGACCCCGAGCGCCCGGAAGACGTTACTCCCGAGCAGGCGCGCCTGATGGGCTTCCTGGAGCAGGCCCTGCGCGCCCAGTTCCTCTTCCGACGCAACAAGGATTACCTGGTACAGGGCGGCAAAGTCGTCATCGTGGACGAATTCACCGGGCGGCTGATGCCCGGGCGGCGCTGGTCTGACGGCTTGCATCAGGCCGTGGAAGCCAAGGAAGGCGTCAAGGTCGAGGCCGAAAACGTCACTTACGCCACCATCACCCTGCAAAACTACTTCCGCATGTACGAGAAGCTGTCCGGCATGACCGGCACGGCTTTGACCGAGGCGGAGGAATTCTTCAAGATCTACAAGCTGGACGTTTTGCCCATCCCCACCAACCTGGAGTACCAGGCCATGCGCGCCGATGCGCCGCTGTCGGAAGTCGAAGCGCGCGATAACGACAATTACAAGTACGTCTACTATACCCGGCGCGACGACGCCGAGAAAAAGCCGGTCTACTGGCGGCGCAAGGACTATCCCGACGTGGTTTTCCGCACGCGAGAAGCCAAGCTGCGCGCCATCACCAACGAGATCCTCGATTATTACCTGATCGGCAGGCCGCAACTGGTGGGTACCACTTCGGTGGAGCACTCGGAGATCCTCTCCGAGCGCCTGCACGCCGAGCCCATGCGCCGCTTGATGCAGATCCAGTTGCTGCGCGAACGCTGGCTGGAGATGAACAATCGCCAGGCCGACGAGCGGGCCATCCCCGAGCTGCAACCGCTGTACCGCCCGCTGGAGGAGATCAACATCGGCGACCTGCGCCAGATGGCGCGCTCTCTGGATCTCTCGCTCAACCCCGAGGAGCCGGCCAACCTGGCCCGGCTGCTCAAGACCCTCAACCTGGATGAGAGCTACCGCGCCCGGCTGGTCTCGGTGCTGCAAGGCGGGGTTCCCCATCAGGTGTTGAACGCGCGCAAGCACGACGAGGAATCGCAGATCATCACCAAGGCAGGAGCCTTCGGCGCGGTGACGATCGCTACCAACATGGCCGGGCGTGGTGTGGACATCAAGCTGGGCGGGGAGTTGTCTGAAGAGGTCTTGCGGGATGCCAACCGCGTGCTGGTGAAAGCCGGCTACGAGAATCCCTACGACATGAACATGGAAGAGCGCCGCAAGGCCCTGCTGGCGCTCAGCCCGGAAGATTTTGGCATCTACGAGAACGAAGCCGCGGCTTTCCTGCAATATATGGACGACATGGAACGCGTGCGCGCCCTGGGCGGGCTGCACATCATCGGCTCCGAGCGCCACGAGGCGCGCCGCATCGACAACCAGTTGCGCGGCCGCGCCGCCCGCCAGGGAGACCCCGGCTCTTCGCGCTTCTACCTTTCTCTGGAAGACGACCTGATGCGCATGTTCGGCGGCGGGCAGGTGGAGGGCCTCTTGCAGCGCCTGAGCATCGATGAAGCTCTGCCTATCGAGAGCGGCATGGTCGGGCGCTTGATCGAGCAATCCCAATCCCGGGTGGAAGGCGCCAACTTTGACGTGCGCAAGCACCTGCTGGAATACGACGACGTGCTGAATGCGCAACGCGAGCGCATCTACGGCCAGCGCGACGCGGTGTTCAAGAAAGAGGATCTCAGCGAAGACGTCATCGACATGCTGCACACCGAGCTGGAGCGGCGCGTCCCCGAATCGCTGAAGGACGAAGAAGGCCCCTGGAAGCTGCTGGCTTACCTGGAAGACGTCCAGCCGCCCATCGAGCAGGATGGCGAAGTCTATCCCTCCTTCTCCTTGCGGCTGCTGCTGGACGAGATCGAGGAGAAGATCGAGCAAGCCACCGGCTCCCCGCGCGAGCGCGTGCGCTCCGCCCTGCTGGAGATGTCGGCGCTCACTTTGGAGGCCGAAAAAGAGCACCTGCTGAACAGCGCGCACACCCTGCTGGATAAAGCCGAAGACAACCTGCAGAACCAGTTGGACGAGCGCTTCGACGCCCTGGACACCTTTATCGAAGGGCTGTCTGAGACGGACGAAGAAGCCCAACCACGCCGGCCTCAAGAGATCCTGGAAGAGCTCACCAGCGCCCTGCGCGTGCCGATCAAGCTGAGCTCGGAACAGATGCGCTTGCTGACCAGTGATCCCGAAGAAGTAAAAGAGGAAATCGGCGCGCAAGTCCGCTCCACGATGGGCAACCTGGCCATCACCCGCGTGATCGGCTCCTTCGAGCGCCGCCTGGAGGAGAGCATCGGCGTGCGCGTGACCGAGCTCCAATCTGAGGATTGGAACGTGGTGCGCAAGGTGATGCTGGAAGCCGTGGAGAACGTGTACCGGCGCCGCGAGGAGCGCCTGTTGGGCGACCAGGGCCAGATTGCCCGCGACGTGGACGCGGCCCTGGAGCGCATGAAGGTCGATACTTTCACCGAAAGCCAGATCGCGCAGCTCTTGAGCCTGACCGCTCAAGGCACGCGCATCGCTTTCGACCGCAAGACCCACCGCCAGGGCTTCCAACGCACCACCCGCCTGCAATACATCTACCTGGCAGCCCGGCTGTTAGGCGCGCGCGTCGTGAAGGACGTTACCGAAGACGTGCTGGAGCACCTGGAGGGAGCCGAGGCGACCGTCCGCCAGTTATGGGGCCGGAATGAATGGAACCGTCTGGCGGTAAGCGAGGCCAGCCTGTCCAACCTGAGCGAGCCGCTGCGTTCCAGGGTGGAAACCGCCCTGGGCAGGGAGCATTTTGCCGAGGTCTCCGGCCAGCCGGTCGGCTTGCTGGAGGCAGGAGATCGCGAGCAGGTGGTCGAAGTGCTCGGGAAGAGCGTGCAGAACGAGATCTACCGCCAGATTCTGTTGAGCGCCATCTCTGAGCTGTGGGTCGATTACCTCACGCGCGTGGAAGCACTGCGGGTATCCATCGGCCTGGAAGCCTACGCCCAGCAAGACCCATTGGTGAAATATAAGGGCCGGGCCACCGAGATGTTCACGGAATTGCTCTCGGAAATCCGCACGGCAGTCATCGCCCGCATGTTCACGGTGCGCCCGCGGGTAACCAGCAGCGCCCCGGTGGAGCGCGAAAGCGCGCCTGCGCAGGCACAGCCGGCGGCCGTGGCCACTCAGGCCGTTCCGGGGCAGGCCCAGGCTCAGGTGGAGGCCAGCTCACGCAAGAAGCGCCACCGCCATTAGAAGATTCCCGCATCGAGGTATAATAGCTTATCGGCTATGTGACAACTATCCCTACGCAAATACCGATCCGGTGGAATTTTTGCCCGATGATGGGCAGATTTAAGCCCCGGCCCGGGGAACTAAACCTATCCAGAAAGCGTCATAGATGAGTGCGCACCTTTAAAATTTGATAAAAACCTAAGGTGCAGCTACCATCAGGAGGAAAAAATCATGAAATACAATCGAGCATTGCCTAAGTTCGTGCTGCTGGGGGTCATGGCCGGCCTGTTGGCCGCGTGCAGCACGGTAGCCCCGCAGCCCACGGCCACCGCCGATCAGGGCCTGGTTGAGACGGCCGTCTCTGCCGGGCAGACACAGGCTGCGCAGACGATCGAGGCCCAGTTGACCCAAACGGCGGCTGCCTTGCCCACAGCGACGTCCACCCTGGCGTTCACCGATACGCCGGTGCCCACAGACACGGCCGTTCCGGTCGTGCTGCCTACCTCGACTCCTACCAGGGCCCCCACGATCCCTTATCCGACCATCACGAGCACCCCTGGCGCCTTCGCCTGCGCCGTGACGGCCACGTCGATCTCCTACGGCAAGCAAATGTCGCCGGGCAATGACTTCGACGGCTCCTGGACCTTCAAGAACATCGGCACGTCCATCTGGGATCCCCACGAAGTGGACTTCGCCTACGTGAGCGGCACCAAGTTCCAGAAGAACACCGACCGGATGGACCTGCCCGAAGCGACCGGGCCGGGCGAATCGGTCACGGTGGTGGTCGACATGTTGGCGCCCACCACAGACGGTGTGTATACCACCACCTGGGCGCTCACCGGCCAGGGCGGCGCAAACTGGTGCCAGGTCACCATGTACATCGAAGTGAAGTAATCTATCCCCAACGATCGTAAGTTTTACAAGGAGGCGGCTCTCAGCCGCCTCTTCGCTTTAAGTGGAATCTCACCACAGAGTCACGGAGGGCACAGAGAATATTTTTGTATAACTTTGTGTCCTCTGCGGCTCTGTGGTGAAATCCTTTAAATGTGGACAGGGATGAGGGACACGCAAATTCCTCCCTTGACTCCAGATGTCGTGCTCTGTATAATTTATTTAGTTTAAACTAAACGTTCTATATAAACTGACATGGACGAGAACTCTCGAAGACACCCGCCAGCATTTCATCCAGGGGCTGAGCCGCATCAGCCAGTTCTGGGGCTTCCCTAAAGCGATGGGGGCTATCTATGCCGTCCTCTATCTTTCCCCTCAGCCGCTCTCTTTGGATGAGATTACCGCCCAGGTGGGCGTCACCAAGGGCGCGGTGAGCACCAACGTGCGCGCCCTGGAGCGCCTGGAAATGGTGCGCCGCCACATCCGCATCGGCGAGCGCAAGGACTATTATTACGCCGAGACCGACTTCTGGAGGATCATCCGCGACATCCTCAAGGAGCGCGAAAAGAGCGAGTTCGACCACGCCATTCGCACCGTAAGCGAGAGCCTGGAAATGCTCCCGGCGGGCAGCGCCGACCCTGCGACGGCGGAGCTGGGCGCTTTCTACCGCGAACGGCTGCAATCCATGCAGAGCTTCTTCCACACCCTCGACAACCTGGTCGCCACGCTGCTGGCCCTGGACGACCTGCGCCTGGGCTCCATCCAGCGCCTGGTGGGAGGGACGAAAACCAATTCAGGAGAAGGATAAGTATGCGCGTCATCCTTAGCGGCGGAACCGGCTTGATCGGGCGCTCCCTGGCCCACAGCTTGCTGCGCGACGGGCATGAAGTGATCGTGCTCAGCCGAGACCCGCAGCGTCACCGGGCGGCGACGCCGGCGGGCGTGCAGCTCGTGGCCTGGGACGGGCGCACTTCCAACGGCTGGGGGCAACTGGCCGAAGGCGCGGGCGCCATCGTCAACCTGGCCGGCGAAAGCCTGGCCGGGGAGAATCTCGCGGCGCTGGTCACCAGGCGCTGGACGCCCCGGCAGAAGCAGCGCATCCGCGATAGCCGCCTGAAGGCCGCCGGCGCCGTCGAGCAGGCCATTCGCGCCGCCCGCAATAAACCGGGCGTGCTCATCCAGGCTTCGGCGGTGGGCTACTACGGCAGCCGGGGCGACGAGATCCTGGCCGAAGATGCTCTCCCGGGCAGCGACTACGCCGCCCAGGTGTGCGTTGCCTGGGAGAACAGCACCGCCGGCGTCGAGGAGCTGGGCGTGCGCCGGGCGGTGATCCGCACCGGCGGGGTGGTGCTCAGCCTGGAAGGCGGAGCCTTTCCCTTCATGCTGCTGCCGTTCAAGCTCTTCGTGGGCGGCCCCCTGGGGAGCGGGAAGCAATGGTTCTCCTGGATGCACATCGCCGACGAGGTGCGCGCCATCCGCTTTCTGATCGATAGCCCTCAGGCCCAGGGGGCCTTCAATCTGGCGGCGCCCCACATGCTTACCAACGCGGAGTTCAGCCGCATTTTAGGGCAGGTGCTGCGGCGCCCGGCGGCTTTCCCTACGCCGGCCTTCGCCCTGCGCCTGTTGTTCGGCGAAAAGGCGGACGTGCTGTTGGGCAGCCAGCGCCAGGCGCCCGCCCGCCTGCAAGCCCTGGGCTTCCACTGGCAGTTCCCCGAGGCCGAGGCGGCTCTTCGGGATCTGCTCGGCAAGAGGGAAAGATCCTAAAGGTCTGCACAGGATTCCGGATCGCCAGGGAGTCCAATAAAGACCTTATGGGGAATATCCGTAACTACTCAGCCATCAGGAGAAAACGAACCATCGAGATGGTCGTAGACCACGAAATACACAAAATACACGAAAAAACGGGTAAAATTCTCGCTTTTTGTATCATCTTTTTCGTGTGGTTCGTGTGTTTCGTGGTCAAAGCCTTTACGCCTGAGTAGATACGAATATCCTTTGATATGGCCGGCATACCCGGCGATCAGGAGCATGACCCCACCCCAACCCCTCTCCAAAATGCCCAGAACCGCATTTTGGAGAGGGGCTCCTCCCCTAAAATCGGGTGCTTTCAATTTGGGGGGAGGCCGGGCGGGGGTGACCTGCGGCCCGTCGGGTAGCCCAGTTCGAGCTGCCGGATTTGAAATTCAAAATTGATCAGGACCCTTTTTCGCGCTTCCCCTCGAAACCCCCGAAGGGTATATAATAGCCAAACCGGGCCGGATAGCCTGGAAAAATTTCGATCGAGGGCAGGAGAAAACTTTGAGCCTGGAGCCTGAGACTTCCCAGCAGGTCGCGTTCTACCAGAAGCTTCCTAAAGTGGAGCTGCATCGCCACCTGGAAGGCTCTTTACGCGTCGGCACGATGATGGCCGTGGCGCGCAAATACGGGCTGGCCTTCCCAGTCACGGGAGCCTTGCGTCCGCTGGTGCAGGTTCAGGCGGAAGAGCCCTATACCTTTCGCAACTTCCTGGCCAAGTTCAACACGCTGCGGCTGTTCTACCGCTCCCCGGAGATCATCGCACGGATTACCTCCGAGGCCGTGGCAGACGCCGCCGCCGACCACGTGGCCTACCTGGAGCTGACCTTCACGCCGTTCGCGTTGAGCCGCGCCCAGGGCTATTCCCTGGGAGAAGTGATGGATTGGGTGTGCGACAGCGCCCGCCAGGCCGAGAAAGAGTTCGGCGTGACCACGCGCCTGCTGGCCAGCGTGAATCGCCACGAAGACCCCGCCCTGGCTGAAGAGGTCGCCGAGCAGGCCGCCGCGCGTATGGATCGCGGCGTGTGCGGGATGAGCCTGGCCGGCAATGAGGCCGAGTTCTCCGCGCTGCCTTTTGCGCCCGTCCTGCGCGAGGCCCGCCAGAGCGGATTGCACATCACCGCCCACGCCGGGGAGTGGGCCGGCGCGCACAGCGTGCGCGAGGCGATCGAGACGCTGGGGGCCGAGCGCATCGGCCACGGCGTGCGCGTGCTGGAAGATGCGGCGGTGGTCAGCCTGGCGCGCGAGCGAGGCATTCCCTTCGAAGTGTGCATCACCAGCAACTACCAGACCGGCTCCGTCCCCAACATGAGCGAGCATCCCCTGTCCAAGATGCTGGCCGCCGGCTTGAACGTCACCCTCAACACCGACGACCCCGGCATCTCGCAAATCACTTTGAGCGACGAATATCGTCTGGCCTGCGAAGACCTGGGCCTGCCCAAGGCCGCGCTGATCGAGCGCATTCTGGCCGCCGCGCAAGCCGCCTTCCTGCCCGAAAATGAGCGCCAGGCGCTGGTGAAGCGCATCTCCCAGGAGCTGCCGGCCAATCGAGCGTAATCCCCAAACTCAGTGGGATCGCACCACGGAGGCACAGAGATCACAGAGAAAAACTTTATAAAAAGCGAGCGGATGTAGGGCGGCTTTCACAAGCCGCCGAAGGGTTGAGTACAGAAGGAAGCTCTGCGCCCTGTGCGTTTTAGTGGTGAAAAGCCAAAACGGCGGGTTTGGAAACCCGCCCTACGAAAATAAGCTTTTTGAACGATAAGGAGCGTACTGCCCATGCACATCCTGGTCACCAACGACGACGGCGTCTGGGCGCCGGGGCTGCAGGCCCTGGCGCACGAAATGGAGCGCCTGGGAGACGTCACCATCCTGGCGCCGGACCACAACTGGTCGGCTTCCGGGCACGTCAAGACCCTCAACCGCCCGCTGCGCGTGAGTGAAGTCCGCCTGGACGACGGCACGTCCGCCTGGGCCAGCGATGGGGCCCCCTCCGATTGCGTGGCGCTGGCCCTGCTGGGACTGCTGCCGATCAAGTTCGACCTGGTGGTCTCAGGGATCAATCCCTTCGCCAATATCAGCCACGACGTGACCTATTCCGGCACGGTTACGGCCGCCATGGAGGCCGCCATCTGGGGGCTGCCCGCGCTGGCCGTCTCGCTACACTCTCCCGAAAACCACGTCGGTCCCCTCGAATACGGCCCGGCGGCGCGCGCGGCGCGCCACATCGCCGAGACCATGCTCGTCAAAGAGTCCGCCGGCAACCTGCTGCTCAACGTGAACGTGCCTTATCTGCAAGACGAGCAGATCAAGGGCTACACGCTCACGCGCCAGGGCATGCGCATCTACCGCGACGAGCTGGTGCGCCGGCTGGATCCGCGCAACCGGCCCTATTACTGGATCGGCGGCGACGCGCCCACCGGCGTCAACGAGGAAGGCACCGATTTCGGCGCCCTGGAAAGCGGCTACGTCTCCATCACCCCCCTGAAGCTGGACCTCACCGATTACCAGGCCCTGGAGAGCTTAAAGGCCTGGAAATGGAAAAATAACCCTTGACAGAACCGCGAAAATGCATAGAATTGACCCGACATGAAAAAAGACACGTTGAGGTTTTTTTTAGATGCGCGCCTTCGGGTTCCAACCCGGATGGGCGCGTTTTTTTACTTCTAAAAACAGAGAGCCGTAGAGGCTCTCTTTTTTTGCCTGTTGGCAGAAAACACCTCACCCGTCCGCAAGAAGGAGGCGAAATGCAACTTCCCGGCCTGATCGACCCACACGTGCACGTGCGCGAACCGGGCGGCGAATACAAAGAAGATTGGGACAGCGCCACGGCGGCCGCCCTGGCCGGCGGCTTCACCATGATCCTGGCCATGCCCAACACCCAACCCCCGGTGACCGACGCCGCCAGCCTGGAGGGCGCGCTGCACGCCGCGCAGCGCAAGGCTCGCTGCGATTACGCCCAGTACGTGGGCGCCGGCGCCGACAACGCCGCGGACGTCGCCGCCCTGGCGCCGCGCGCCGCCGGGCTGAAGATGTACCTGGACCAGACCTACGGGCCCCTGCGCCTGGACGACATGCCCGCCTGGATGCAGCACTTCGCGCGCTGGCCGCATCGCTGGCCCATCGTGGCGCACGCCGAGGGGCGTACTCTGGCGGCCGCCATCCTGATGGCGGCCCTCTACGACCGCCCGCTGCACCTGGCGCACGTCTCGCGGCGCGAAGAGATCCTCTTGATCCGCGCGGCCAAGGAGAAGGGCCTGAAGGTCACCTGCGAGGTCACCCCGCACCACATGTTTCTGACTGAGGAGGACATCCCGCGCATCGGCGCGGGGCGCAGCGAGGTGCGTCCGCGCCTGGCCACCCCCGCCGACCGCCAGGCCTTGTGGGATAACCTGGCCGTGATCGACTGCTTCGCCACGGACCACGCTCCCCACACCCTGGCGGAAAAGGACGGCCCCACCCCGCCCCCCGGCTTCCCCGGCCTGGAGACGGCCCTGCCGCTGTGGCTGACTGCCGTGGCCGAGGGCCGCCTGAGCATCAACGACCTGCTCTTGCGCACGCTGGCTAACCCACAGCGCATCTTCCACCTGCCCGAGCAGCCCGAGACCTGGGTGGAGGTAGACCCGGCGGCGGCCGGGGAAATCAGCGCCGCAGAGACCCACACCCGCTGCGCCTGGACGCCCTTCGAGGGCATGCCCGTGCGCGGGCGGGTGCGCCGCGTGGTGCTGCGCGGGCGGGACGCTTTCCGCGACGGCCAGGTGCTCGCCCAGCCGGGCTCGGGGCAGAACGTGAGGGGTCAGTAGACAGTGGCCAGTAGACAGTGGTCAGTGGCCAGTATGCAGTGGTCAGTATGCAGTGGTCAGTAGAGAGTGTCCAGTATTGCGTTTTCGAGAAGCCTTTGCGACCTCCGCGCCCTTGGCGGTGAAGTCTTTCAGGAAAATCTAAAATCAAAAATCACAAATCTAAAATCAAAAGAGGTTAAAATGTCCATACACGTCCCCCCCATCCGCACGCCCAACCCGATCCTGCCTTTCGGCGACCGGCAAGACGCCCCCTTCTACGGCAAGGACATCCTTTCCGTCAAGCAGTTCAACCGCGCCGATCTGGACTATATCTTCGCCGTGGCGCACGAAATGCGCGAGATGGTCACGCGCGTCGGCTCTTTCGACCTGTTGAAGGGCAAGATCCTGGCCAACCTGTTCTACGAGCCTTCCACCCGTACTTCCTCCTCCTTCACCTCCGCCATGGAGCGCCTGGGCGGCAGCGTCATCCCCATCAACGAAGTGCGCTACTCCTCCGTCTCCAAGGGCGAATCCCTGCCGGATACCGTGCGCACCCTGGAAGCCTACGCCGACGTGATCGTCCTGCGCCACCCGGAAACCGGGTCGGCGGCCCTGGCGGCCAAATACGCCCGCAAGCCCATCATCAACGCCGGCGACGGCACCGGCGAGCATCCCACCCAGGCCCTGCTCGACCTGTTCACCATCCAGGAGGAGCTCAAGCACGTGGACGGCCTGACGGTGACCATGGTGGGCGACCTGAAATACGGGCGCACGGTGCACTCCCTGTCGCGCCTGCTTTCGCTCTACAACGTGCGCCTGAACTACGTCTCGCCGGAGATCCTGCGCATGCCGGCCGAGATCATCGCCGAGCTGGGCGCCAAGAACATGCCCCAAAAAGAGCACACCTCCCTGGACGCGGTGATCGCGGAGAGCGACGTGCTGTACGTCACGCGCGTGCAAAAAGAGCGCTTCGAGGATCCTTCCGCCTACGAGAGCGTGAAGGGCAGCTACGTGATCACCCCCGAGACGCTGAGCGCGGCTAAAGAGGAGATGATCGTGATGCACCCCCTGCCGCGCGTGGGCGAGATCGCCATGGAAGTCGACGACGACCCGCGCGCCGCTTACTTCCGCCAGATGGAGTACGGCCTGTACACGCGTATGGCGCTGCTGGCGCTGGTGCTGGGCAAGGCCTGAGCCGGGTATGGATACCTTCTTTTCTACCCTGGAAGCGCGCGCCCGGCAGGTCGACTCGCTGCTGTGCATCGGCCTGGACCCGCACCCCGCCGACCTGAGCGCGCCCACCGCCCAGGCCGCCCGCGATTTCTGCCTGCGCCTGATCGAGGCCACCGCCGACCTGGCGGCGGCCTTCAAGCCCAACGCCGCCTTCTTCGAGGCGCTCGGCCCGGCGGGCTGGGCCGCCCTGAAGGAGGTCATCGCCGCCATCCCGGCAGGGGTGCCCGTGCTGCTGGACGCCAAGCGGGGCGACATCGCCTCCACCGCCGAAGCCTACGCGCGCTCGGCCTTCGAGGAGCTGGGCGCGCACGCCATCACCCTCAGCCCCTACCTGGGGCGCGACTCGCTGCTGCCCTTCCTGCAAGACGCCCGGCGGGGCGCTTTCCTGCTGTGCAAGACCTCCAACCCGGGGGCCGGCGATCTGCAAGACCTGCCCCTGGGCGGCAGCGATGGCGGCCTGACCCTGTACGAGAAGGTGGCCCTGCTGGCGCAGGGCTGGAACGAGCGCGGCAACCTGGGACTGGTGGTAGGCGCCACCCAGCCGGAAGCCCTGGCGCGCGTGCGCAAGCTGGCCCCCGACCTGTGGATCCTGGCGCCGGGGGTGGGCGCGCAAGGGGGCGACCTGTCCACCACGCTGCGCGCCGGCCTGCGCGCCGACGGCCTGGGCCTGCTGCTGCCCGTCAGCCGGGGGGTGGCGCGCGCCGCCGACCCGCACCAGGCGGCGCTGGAGCTGTGCCGGGCCATCCGCGCCGAGCAGCAAGCCGGCGCCGGGCAGGCGGCCCTGCGGCCCACGCCGTTCTCCGCCGGGCTGGCCGAGGGGCTGCTGGCCGCCGGCTGCGTGCGCTTCGGCAAGTTCACCCTCAAATCCGGGCTGGAATCGCCCATCTACCTGGATCTGCGCCGCCTGGTTTCTTATCCGGGGCTGCTGGCGCAGGTGGCCGCCGCCTACCTGCCCATCCTGCAAGGCCTGCGCTTCGAGCGCCTGGCGGCCCTGCCTTACGCGGCCCTGCCCATCGGCACGGCCGTCAGCCTGCAAGGCGGCTGGCCCCTGGTCTACCCCAGGCGGGAGAGCAAGGCCTACGGCACGCGCGCCGAGATCGAAGGCGAATACCAGCCGGGCGAGCGCGTGGTCGTGCTGGACGACCTGGCCACTACCGGCGAGAGCAAGTTCGAGGCCATCGATAAGCTGACTGCCGCCGGCCTGCTGGTGGAGGACGTGGTCGTGCTGATCGATCGCCAGTCGGGCGCGCAGGAAGCCCTGGGGAAAGCGGGTTACCGCCTGCACGCCGCCCTGACGCTGAGCGGCTTGCTGGATCACTGGGAGGCCAACGGGCGCGTGCCCGCCGAACACATCGCCGCGGCGCGCGCCTTCCTGGCCGAAACGCGGGCCTAGCGCATGTACCCGCTGCTGCGCCCGTTGATCTTCCGCGCCGACCCGGAGCGCGCCCACGTGCTCACCGTGCAGCTCCTGCGCCTGGCGGGCGCCACGCCCGCGGGGCGCGCCCTGCTGCGCCTGGTCTTCCGGCCCTCCCGCCCCGGCCTTGCCGTGCAGGCCTTTGGGCTGACCTTTCCCAACCCGATCGGGCTGGCGGCCGGCTACGACAAGGACGGCCTGGCCTGGCGCGGGCTGGCCTGCCTGGGCTTCGGCCACCTGGAGCTGGGCACCGTCACTCCCCTGGCGCAGCCCGGCAACCCGTCCCCGCGCATCTTCCGCCTGCCGGAGCAAAACGCGGTGATCAACCGCATGGGCTTTCCCGGGCGCGGGGCTGCCTTCCTGGCCGGGCGCTTGCGCAGGCCGCGCCCGCGCTCGCTGGTGCTGGGCGTCAACATCGGCAAGAACAAGGCCACCCCGCTGGAGCGGGCCGGCCAGGATTACCTCAGCCTGCTGGAGACCTTCGCTCCCCTGGCGGATTACCTGGCGGTCAACATCAGCTCGCCTAACACGCCCGGGCTGCGCAGCCTCCAGGCGCGCAAGGCGCTGGAAGAGCTGCTCTACCCGCTGGCCGCCCGCCGCGCGGAGCTGGCGCGCGACCTGGGGCGTCCTATTCCGCTGCTGGTGAAGCTCTCCCCGGACCTTTCCCCGGAGGACCTGGACCAGGCGCTGGACGTGATCCTCAGCGCGGGCATGGACGGCGTGATCGCCGCCAACACCACCCTCAGCCGGGAAGGCGTGGAGGGCCATCCCCTGTCCTCGGAGGTGGGCGGCCTGAGCGGGGCGCCTCTCAAAGAGCGCAATACGGCCATGCTGCGCTGCATCGCCGGGCGGCTTCAGGGGCGCCTGCCCATCGTGGCCAGCGGTGGCGTGATGTGCGCGGCGGACGCGCGCGAGAAGCTGGAGGCCGGCGCGACGCTGGTGCAGGTCTACACCGGCCTGATCTACGCCGGGCCGGGCTTCGTGCGGCAAATCTTGACGGATCTTTGAACCGCAAAGGGCGCCAAGAACGACCAGAATCTTAGTAAAGCCTTAGCGGCTTTGCGTCTTTGCGCGAACCTCTTGGAGTTTTGAACCGCAAAGAAAATAACAGTAGCGGCGCACAGACGTGCGCCGCTACGAGTTACAACCTCATTCTAGATTGTTATTGCTTACATCGACTAAGGGGTCGCGGCGTACCACACGCTGCCGATGCCCTGGCCGTTGCTGTCGCCGGGGTTGGCGTCGCCCTTGTAGTA
This sequence comes from uncultured Chloroflexia bacterium, assembly GCA_963702935.1. Lineage (GTDB taxonomy): Bacteria > Chloroflexota > Anaerolineae > Anaerolineales > Anaerolineaceae > DAOTWA01. Next base: position 1,653,608 of record OY969772.1, on the reverse strand, counting down.
ATACAGGGGCTTCCCGTTGTAGGTCACCTGGGACGAGCCGTCAGCGCGGGTGATCACCGCCAGCGTGCCGGTCACGCCGGTGCCGGCCGTGGGGGTGTTGCCCGCCACGATGGTCAACGGCGGCCAGTTCTGCGCGCAGGTGCCGGAGCAGTTGCTCACGCCGGAAGCGTCGTTCGCATAGGTGTAGAGGGTGCGTCCCTGGCCATCCACCAGGATGTTCCCCAGCGTGGCGTTATTGGAGACGTTCACCGCCACGCTGGCAGCCGGGGCTTGCGTGGCCGCGAGTGTGGCGCTGCTGGTAGCAGCTTCAGTGGGCATGGCCGTTCCGGCCATGGTGGCCGCGGCAGTCGCCGCCATCGTCGGCTCGGTGGTCGGCGCCATGACGGTTGGGGCTTCGGTGGGGAGGGAGACTGTCGGCGCCACCGTGGGGGTCGCGGTTCCTGCCGGCGAGCAGGCCGCCATGACTATAGCGGCAATCACGAACATACTGGCTACAACGCTCCTGTGGAGAGCGGAGTTGGCGATCTTGAACTTCTTCTTACTTCTCATAAAACTTGTCCTTTCAAGAGTATTTTCTACCCCTAAATCCTGATTATAGATAAAAAGGTCTCTTTTGTCTTAAATGGGCATTAGAGTTTCTTCGCCCCCAAAGGGCCGGCTACTGGCTGTAATTGCCGCCGTAGCCGGCCGAGCCGGGGGTGGACGTCGGGGAAGTGGAAGGGCCGCCGGCCGCCGGCGGGACGACGTACCAGGTGTTCCCGATGCCCTGCCCGTTGGTGTCGCCGGGATTGGCGTCGCCCTTGAAGTAATACAGCGGCAAATCGTTGTAAGTCACCTGATAGCTCCCGTCCTTGCGCTGGATCGCTCCCAGGGCGCCGGACACGCCCTGCCCGGCCGTGACGTGGCTGGCGTCGCTCACTAACAGCGGCGGCCAGTTCACGGCGCACTGGTCGTAGCAATTACTCACGCCGGGCGCGTCGTTCTTCCAGTCATACAGCGTGCGCCCCTGCCCGTCTACCAGGAGCTGCCCCAGCTTGCTATTTTGCGCCATGTCGACGATCACCGCGCCCGCAGTGACCGGGATAGGCGCCTGGGTAGCGCCGGACGCCGCCGGCGCCTGAGTGGGAGAGGCCAGCGTTGCGGTCGGGTACAGGGCCGACTGGCAGGCCGCCAGAACCAGCGCGGCGGCCACGAACAAGCCGCCCAATACCCTCCCACGGGAGGAGTTTCGCCCGAACAGACCATCGATTCGCTTTCTCATGTCTTTTCTCCTTACTGAACATCCAAATGAATAGAAACACACTCGCATAAATATACGGATGAAGATCAAAATTGGATGTATTGAAGGGGAAAGCCTTGGGATGGCGGAGCATCCCTGTAGGGAAGGATGGCCTTCGAAGCGAGCCGGTCTTCTATCAGCGCGCGCTTTAAAAGCTGCCGCCCAGCACCTTTGGGCCGGTCGGCCCCGGGCTGCCGCCCAGCGGCTCCAGGGTGACGCCAAAGCTCTGGTAGCTGCGCAGGGGCGCCCGGGAATACACCAGGAGCGAGCCGTAGCCCGCCTGGTTCACCTGGATCAGGCCGCCGTTGTCGCGCTCGCCGTCGCGGGTCAGCCAGAGCTGGTATTCCTTCCCGGCGGCCGGGGCGGGCAAGCCGTCCACCACCAGCGTGCCGTAGCGCCCGTCCGGGCTGACCACCAGCAGCCCGCTGGCCCCCGGGGCCCCGCCCATGCCCTGCAAGCCGACCGTCAAAAACTGCTGGCCCTGGGCCTGGGTCAATTGCCGCACCTCTCTCCACAGCAGCAGGTTGCTCACGGCCAGCGCGAGGATCAAAACCAGGCCGGCGGCGGCCCACACCGGCCCCAGGCGCGCGAGCCAGCCCAGAATGGGCTTCCTGGCCTCTGGAGCGGCCCTGTCTATCGCCGGTTGGCGCGCCTGGCGCAGGATGGCCTGCTTCAGGCCGGCGGGGGGGGCGTAATCCGCCGCCCCCAGGGGCAGGCGCGCGCCCACCTCCTGGTAAGCCAGCAGCTCCGCCCGGCAAGCCGCGCACTCCGCCAGGTGCGCCTGCACCCGGGCCTGCTCTTCCGGCTCCAGGATGCCCAGCGCGTAAGCCGGTAATAACTCTTCTACGTGCTCGCCGTATTCCATGCCCAATATCTCCACGTTAAGATACGCACCAACTCGCCGGTTGGATTTATACGCCTATTGGCCCGGCTCCTCCAGGATCGCGCGCAGCTTTTGCATGGCCAGACGGATGCGGGTCTTGACCGTGCCCAGCGGCTCGCCCAAAGCCTCGGCGATCTCCTGGTGAGAATAACCCTGGAAGTAAGCGTAGGCCAGGGCTTCGCGCTGTTCCGGGGGGAGCTGCGCCAACGCCTGGCGCACCCGGCTGCGCTCCAGCTCCATTTCCACCAGCGGCTCGATGCCCGCCGTGACTTTGGGGCCGGTTACCGTGCCGTCCTCCCAGGCCACGCGGTGGCCTTCGGGGCGCACGCTGCTGCGCCGCAGCATGTCGATGGAGCGATAGCGCGCCACGCTGGTCAGCCAGGTGGCCACTTTGCCCTGCCCGGCGTCGTAGGTGTGGGCTTTGTTCCACACCTGCAGGAAGACGTCCTGGGTGATCTCCTCCGCCACGCTCGTTTCGCCGGTGATGGCCATCGCCAGGCTGTAGACCAGCCGGCCGTAGCGGTCGTAAAGCTCCGCCAGGGCCGCCGTTTCAGCCGCGGCAATCTGGCGGATCAGCGTTTCGTCGTCCGGGCGATTGTGGCTCACGCCTTAGATTATACCTACGTTCTTGTCTGGACAAACTCGATTTGACAAAACCGCACCCCCATGTTACAATTTTTTTTACTGGAGTAGTTTGTGGCCGGCCGGTCAACCGGCCTGAATTTTGATTGAACGTGTTTTTATTCGTCGTAGAGTGTGCTGATATCTCTGCCCCGGCCAGGAACATTCTTGCCGGGGTGTTTGCTTTCACATCGGCTGCATCTTTTTCGGGGAATAGCCATCTAAAGAATTGATCTGATTAATTCTCATTTAGAACTTATATACATTAACATTAATTAGTGTAGAGGGAAAATTACTTTTTATGAACAAGAAAATACTTCGCATCATCCCCTTGGGCGGCCTCGGGGAAGTCGGCAAGAACATGATGGTCTACGAATACGGGAACGACATCCTGGTCGTGGACGCCGGCATCATGTTCCCTGAAAACGACATGTTAGGGATCGATTACATCATCCCGGACTTCAATTACCTGTTAGACAAGCGCGACCACGTGCGCGGCGTCATCATCACCCACGGCCACGAGGATCACACCGGCGCGATCCACCATCTCATGCAAGAGATCGACGCTCCCATCTATGCCACCCCGCTCACGCGCGGCCTGCTGGAAGTCAAGCTGGCCCGCAACGGCCTGGGGCAAAAAGCCGACCTGCGCACCGTGCAGGCCGGGGAAACCGTGCAGATCGGGCCGTTCAAAGTGGACTTCTTCCACATGGCCCATTCCATCCCGGATGGCGTCGGCCTGGGCATCGATACGCCCGCCGGCCTGATCGTGCATTCGGGGGATTACAAGTTCGATCACACCCCGGTGGACAACTGGCCGAGTGATTACGCCAAGCTGGCCGAGTTCTCCGAGCGTGGCGTGCTGGCCCTGCTGGCCGACTCGACCAACGCCGAGCGCCCGGGCTGGACGCCCTCCGAGCGCACCATCGAGCCGGCTTTCCAGCAGGTGTTCGACAACGCCCCGGGGCGCATCATCATCGCCAGTTTCGCCTCGCTGATCTCGCGTATGCAGCAGGTGGCCAACGTGGCCCAGCGCCACGGCCGCAAGCTGGCTTTCGCCGGCACCAGCATGGTGGACAACGTGAAGATGGCGCGCAAGCTGGGCTATCTGGACATCCCCGACGACGTGGTGGTCGGCCTGGACCAGGCGCTGAACCTGCCCAAGGACGAGGTGGTGCTGATGTGCACCGGCTCGCAGGGCGAGCCCACTTCCATCCTGGGGCGCCTCTCCAACGGGCGCAACCGCCTCTTCGACCTCGAGGCCGGCGACACGGTGGTGCTCTCTGCCCACCCCATTCCCGGCAACGAAGAGATGGTCTATCACACCATCAACCGCCTGTTCCAGCGCGGCGCCAACGTGATCTACGAGGCCATCGCCCCGGTGCACGTCTCGGGGCACGCCAGCCAGGAAGAGATGAAGCTGCTCATCCACCTCACCCGGCCCCAATACGTCATCCCCGTTCACGGCGAGATCCGCCAGCTCAAGCAGCACGCCCTGCTGGCGAAGAACGTGGGCATCCCGGAAGAGAACATCGCCGTGGTCGAGAACGGCCAGGTGATCGAGTTCGAGGATGGGGAAATGCGCCTGGCGGAGCGCATCCCCGGCGGCTACGTCTTCGTGGACGGCTCAGGCGTCGGCGACGTTGGCCCGGAGATCATGCGCGAGCGCGAGGCCCTCGGGCAAGACGGCATCGTGCTGGTCAACCTGACCCTCAACCGCTTCACGGGCAAGCTCGCCCAGGACCCGGAGATCGTCACGCGCGGCTTCATCGTCACCAATGAGGCCGAAGAGCTGCTCCAGACGGCCCGCAAGCGCATTTCCGATACGGCTGCGCGCGCCAACGGCCATCTGCAAGACGACGTGAAGACCGCGCTGCGCTCGTTCCTTTACAACGAGACCGGGCGCCGCCCGATGGTGTTCGTGACGGTCAGCCGTTTGTAAAGCGTCGCAGAATCCCTAAGCATTTGTGGGGCCTGGCTCCGCAAATGCTTAGGTTGTAAGCCGGGTAAGTTAAACCACAAAGTACACCAAGATCACGAAGGGATTTCTAAAAAGAAGACTTCGTGTACTTGGTGTACTTTGTGGTTAATCACTTTCAATCTACAAACGTAGGCATGGAAAGGCAAGGTTTCATGAACAAGTCTGAGATCATCTTGCTCTACGATTACAACTGCTGGGCCAACGCGCGCGTCCTGGACGCAGCCGCCGGGGTCAGCCAGGAGCAATTTACCGCGCCCTATGCTTTGAGCCACAGCAGCCTGCGCGGCGCGCTGGCGCACACCCTGGGAACCGAGATCATGTGGCGGCTGCGCTGCCAGGAAGGTATCTCCCCGGCGGCTCTGGTGGCTGAGAGCGAGTTTTCCACGCTGGCGGCCCTGCGCCGGCGCTGGGAGGAAGAAGAGCGCGCCATGCGCGCTTTCCTCGCCTCGCTCGAGGCGGGCGCCCTCGACCGGCCCGTCCGCTATACCAACACCAAGGGCAAGGCGTATGAGACCCCCCTGTGGCAGATCCTCGTCCACCTGGTCAATCACGGCACGCAGTTCCGCTCGGAAGCCGGCGTGGCCCTGACGGCTTACGGGTGTTCTCCCGGCGACATCGACCTGACCGTCTACCTGCGCTCCAGGTAAAGTTAAACCACGAAGTACACAAAGTACACCAAGCTTTTTAAAACCTCCTTGGTGATCCTGGTGCTCTTGGTGATTTCAACCTTGCGAAGGTTAGTGAACAAGGGGGCTCGCTTTACCCGGACTTAGCTGCCTTTCCAGCCAACCTTCGCAAGGTTTTCCGATCGATCCACACAATTAATAAGTGCAGGCTCATTTCTTCCAGGGAGCCACGATCAGGCTGGTCTCGGCGTCGGCGGCGTGGCCGATATCGGGCAGGCCCCAGGCCGCCGAGAGCGTCTTCAGCAGGGAATAATGCGTGTAGGGGGTGTCGTCTTGCAGCCCGGCCTGCGCCAGGGGGGAGATCAGCACGGTGGCCACGCGCCCGCCGGCGGGATCGATCCCACAGCAGCCGTGGTTGCCCTGGCCTTCGTCCCAGGTGAGCACGATCAGGCTGCGCTCGTCGTACAGGCGCGATTGCATCAGCCTGGTGACCATGTTCTCCAGCCATTTATCCGCCACGGACACGTCGCAGCTATGCGCGTCGTTGCACTCGTTGGGGGTGATGAACACGAAGTTGGCCAGGTCGCCGTTGACCAGGTCCGTGTCCAGTTGGGTGAGGGGCACTATCCCCGCCTGGCAGCGCCCGGCGTTCAAGCGGATGGCATCGAAGTAGGCAAAGGGGTTGTGCTTCTGGGCGTATAGCGAGGTGCTGCCCACGAAGCAGGGCGAAGGCATGTCTTCCTGGTAAGTGCGCCAGGTCAGGCCGGCGCTCTCCATCAGGTCGGGCAGGCTGGGGGCGTTCACGAAGCAGTCCGTGCAGTCGGTGGTGATGTCGAAGGTGCTGCCGCCGATCATGGCCAGGTAGTTGGGCAGGCTGGGGTGGGTCACGGCGTAATACTGGGTGAGCAGCACGTTTTCCTGGGCCAACTGGTTGAAATAGGGCATTTGCGGGTTGCCGATGACGCTGCCGAATTCCTTGTTTTCGAGCACGATCACGATCACGTGGGAAAAATTCGGCACCAAGGGAGAGGGGGTAGGGCTGGGCGGAATCATGGTGGGGGTCGCCTCCGGCGGAAGGGTGGGAATCTGGCTCGGCTGCGGGAAGGTGGGCGCGGGCGTGGTCACCGGCGGCTGGGTCGCAGCCGGAGAGGGCGCCGGCGTCTCCGCCGGGAGGGACTGCACGCAGGCAGATCCCAAGAAAAGCACGATCAGAAGGCTCATCCAGCCGATCAGGCGTCTCATTCTCCGCTCCTTCCCCATTCCTCCTCGCGCCAGCCGTACTGGCCGCGCAAGGGGACAAAGGCCACCGGCGCGATCAGAAAATCTTCGATGCCCTGCGCCGATCGCTCGTAAACGTGCAAATCCTGCCCCTGGCGGTCACCCACCGGGACGACCAGCCGTCCTTGCAGATCGAGCTGCTCGAGCAGCGGCTGGGGCGCGCGCGGGGCCGCGGCGGTAACCAGGATGGCCTGAAAGGGGGCCTGGGCCGCCAGCCCGCGCGAGCCGTCCCCGTTGAGCACTTCCACGTTGTGCAGGCCCAGCTCTGCCAGCTTGTGGCGCGCGCGCTGGGCGAGCTCGGGGTGGCGCTCGAGGCTGACCACCTGGCGGGCCAGCCGGCCCAGGATGGCCGCCTGGTAGCCGGAGCCGGTGCCGATCTCCAGCACCTTTTCGTGGCCCTTCAGGTGCAACAATTCCGTCATCAGCCCTACGATGTACGGCTGGGAAATGGTCTGCCCGTAGCCGATGGGCAGCGGGCCGTCCTTGTAGGCATCCTCCCGGGCTTCGGGCGGGACGAACTCGTGGCGGGGCACCTCGCGCATGGCTTCCAGGACGCGGGGGTCGCTAATCCCGCGCCCCTCGATCTGCTCCTCTACCATGAGCAAGCGTGCTTCGCGGAAGGTCTGCTCCTCCATGCTGCACCTCCCCGGGCGTCAGGATACTCAGGTCTCGGCTTCTAAGCGGCGGGCGATCTGGCGGTCGAGCTTGCCCATGGGGTAAGCGCCCAGCTCGCCTTTACCCACCCAGCGAATCTCAGTGGCGTGCAGCGCCTGCGGCTCGCCCTCCACCAGCGCGCAGTGGAAGGCGTGCAGCCGCACGCTGAAATGCGTGTACGCGTGGCGGTACACGCCCAACGGCTCGCGGACGCCCACCTCCACGCCCAGCTCCTCGCAGATCTCGCGCTTCAGGCATTCTTCCAGGCTCTCTTCCACCTGCTGCTTGCCGCCGGGGAACTCCCACAGCCCGCCCAACAGGCCGTTGGGGGGGCGGCGGGCGATCAGCACCCGGCCGTCGCGGTGGATCACGGCGGCGGTGACTTCGTAATGCGGGATGGGGGGCTTCTGCGCCGTGACGGGGCGTTGCGCCTGCACGCCGCGCCGGTAGGCCAGGCATAGCCCGGCCAGCGGGCAGGTGGGGCAGGCCGGCTCGCGGGGCGTGCACAGCGTGGCGCCCAGGTCCATCAGCGCCTGGTTATAATCGCCGGCTTTTCCGGGGGGCAGGTGCTCGGCGGCCAGTTGCCACAGGCGGCGCTGGCCTCCCGGGGAGGCGGCGGGCTGCTCCACGTCGAAGACGCGCGCCAGCACGCGCTTGATGTTGCCGTCCAGGGCGGCCTCGTCCTTGCCAAAGGCCATCGAGGCGATGGCCGCCGCCGTATAGCGCCCGATGCCGGGCAGCTTTTGCAGCTCGCCGGCCTCTTCAGGGAGGCGCCCGCCGTATTCCGCCGCCACGCGCTGCGCCGCGCGTTGCAGGTTGCGCGCGCGGCTGTAATAGCCCAGGCCCTCCCAGGCAGACAGGACTTCCTGCTGGGAAGCTGCGCACAGGGCCGTCAGGGTGGGGAAGCGCTGCATCCAGCGCTCGAAATAGGGGAGCACCGTCTCGACCCGGGTTTGCTGGAGCATGATCTCCGAGACCCACACGGCGTAGGCGTCCGCCTGGCCGCGCCAGGGCAACTGGCGAGCATTTGTGGCGTACCACGCGAGCAAACGCCGGGCAAATTCTTCACTCATGGATGCGCCCCGCAGGAGCTAGAATTGAAACCCTCCGCGGGCCGGGACGACTTTAAGGGAATAATTCTTCACGAAGTCCAGAAGCTGGTTATTGAGGCTCTTCCACTCGTTAGAGCTCAGGATGCGCCTCGCATTCGCCGCGGCCGGCACCACCACGCCCACCAGCATCTGGGGCTGGTTGCCGTAGACGGTGGCCCACGCATCGCTCAATTCGAATCCCAAACGCTGAACGCCGGGAATGAACTCCCGCACCACGAATTCAAAATATTCCTGTTCGCGTTCGGGGGCGATATCCCAGGTCATGATAATTTTGACGGCCAAGATAGGCTCCTAGGCGCTGTGTTGGTAATCCAGCACAATTACGCGGGTTTCTTCTGGCAGACTGGAAGACCCAGAGATCTTCAACGAAGGCTGAGGCTCCACGCCGGTCAGCCCCATCTCTTTGACGAACTTGCCGAGCGGATCCATTTTTAACGGCGTATTTCCGGTGGCCGGGGTGGCGAAGTGCATGGGGATGACGATGTTGGGCTCCAACAGGTTGATCACCTCGGCGGCCTTGGCGGCGTTCAGCCCGCCCCCGCCGCCCACCGGCACCAGGGCGATCTTGACCGAGCCCAGGGCCTCGATCTCCGCCTGGGTGGGCACGCGGCTCAGGTCGCCCAGGTGGGCGATGGTCAGGCCGTCGTAATCGAAGACGTACAGGGTATTGCTCAGCTCACCGTCGCCCTTCTTGGTGTGGCCATTGGTCTGCACGCCGGTGATGAAGACCCCCCCGATCTCGTATTCGCCCGGGCCGGTGATGGCGTGTGAGTAGCCTTTGACGGCGTTGGTGAAGTTGTGCCCGGGAGAATCGTGACTGACCGTAACGATATCCGCTCTAAGTTTTAACGGCTCGTAACCGATCTCGCGGCTGTCGAAGGGGTCCGTGACCACCGCCGCCATGCCGCGCTCCATGAGCCGAAAACAGGAATGTCCATACCAGGTAATTTCCATGAAACCTCCCAAAGATAAGGGAATTATACAATAAAAAAGGGCGAATGGCCCACCTTGACACCCGTGCGGCTTGAACTTATAATAAGCACCGCATTCCTCGATAGCTCAATTCGGCAGAGCGGGCGGCTGTTAACCGCTAGGTTCCAGGTTCGAGTCCTGGTCGAGGAGCCTATAACGTCCTTATACCCCCGGGAACGCCGCCCGGGGGGCCTTTTTTAATTCACCCCGGAGACGCGGAGAGCACAGAGTTTCATAAAGGTTTTCTCCGTGACCTCCGCGCCTCCGGGGTGAGATTCCCCGTTTCTTCAACATGCCACAAAAAGCCGATTGAATTAGAACATCCTTTCTGCTATACTAGATAAGGCCGTTTGGCACGAGCAAAATTTACAGGAGACTTATGGTTATGGACAATGCTTTTGTGGCTAAAGTGAGCATCACTATCGACGCCCCTGCTTCTAAAGTGTGGGAGGGACTGACGAATCCGGAGCTGATCCAGCAATACCTGTTTGGCACCCAGGTGACTACCGACTGGCAGGTGGGCAGCCCCATCCTTTACCAGGGAGTGTGGCAGGGAAAGCCTTACCAGGACAAGGGCAGGGTGGTGCAAAGCGAGCCGGGAAAGCTGCTGGTGTCTACTTTCTGGAGCTCCCTGGAAGGCCTGCCCGACCTCCCCGAGAACTACAAGACCGTGCGCTACGAATTATCCCCCGAAGGCCGCGGCACGCGCCTGACCCTTATCCAGGACAACAACGCTTCGCAGGCAGACGCGGATCATTCTGCGCAGAATTGGAGCATGGTGCTGGAGGGGCTGAAAAAGCTGCTTGAAGCTTGAAGAGTAAACGAGTATAATAAATCCGGTAATCCGAATTTCGGAAAAGGAGATAATCGGACATGGCTACCACGATTTAGATCCGCAAGAAGGGCAGCTTGACCCTCCCAATAGATTTACGCAATAAATACAGCCTGGATGAAGGTGACATCTTTACCCTGATTGACCTGGGCGACGCTTCATTCCTGCTCACGCCGCGGGTATCCAAAATCAATCGGCTGAGCGACCGCGTCGCGGAAATCTTGAACGAAGAGAAAGTTCCCCTGGACGACCTACTGGATGCCCTGGACGAGGAACGTGAACGCTACTATCAAGAACATTATGCCCAGGAGTGATATTTTCCTGGATAGCAGCGCTCTCATCGCAGGGATTGTGTCAGCCCAGGGCGCAGCGCGAGCATTACTACTACTCGGCGAGGATGAGAAAATCCTCCTCACGGTTTCCGAGCAGGTGATTGCTGAAGTGGAGCGTAACGTGGCCCGTAAGGCACCTAAAGCCCTGCCCTTTGCTCGTGAGATCATTTTGAGCGCCAATATTCGCATCTTGCGCGATCCGCCGGTCGAAGAGGTACAAAAGCATCTGGACTGGATCGGCCACGCCGTCGATGTTCCCATCCTGGTTGCAGCAAAGCGTGCCAGGGTCGATTTCCTGGCTACACTCAATACCCGGCATTTTCTTAACGACCCTGAAGTGTCCAGGCGCAGTGGCGTGCGTATCGGTACGCCGGGGGATGCCCTGGCTTGGGTGCGGGAACATCTAACCACTACCTGATTGACATTCTTTTAGCATGTTGCTCGGCTTGGGACTTGCGCGGAAGCGTAGCCCGCGAGTTGGCCGGCTCGTACAGCCCTAATCCCGCCAGGTAACGTCAATAATTTCTTTTTTATGACCGAACGGAACCCCAGCCAGACCGCCTTCGGCGCCGCAGCGCTGCGGGCGGCGCATCAACTGATCGACGCTGAGCCCAAGATACTGGAAGACCCCGTGATTTTGCGCCTGCTGGACGCCTCCTTTCTGGAGGGCATCCGCGCGCACCCCGAGCGCCTGGCCACGCCCCACAGCCGGGCGCTGCGCACGCATATCCTGGTGCGCAGCCGTTTCGCCGAGGAGCGCCTGGCCGCCGCCGTCGAGCGCGGCGTGCGCCAGTACGTGCTGTTGGGGGCCGGGCTGGATACCTTCGCCTATCGCCAGCCGGCCTGGGCGGGCGAGCTGCGCATCTTCGAGGTGGACCAGCCTGCCAGCCAGGAGGAGAAACGCGCGCGGCTGGAAGCGGCCGGCATCCCGGCGCCGGCCAACCTCACTTACCTGGCCGTGGATTTCGAGCGCGACGAGCTGCTTCCCGCTTTGCAGCGCGGCGGCTTCGACCCGCACCAAGCGGCTTTCTTCTCCTGGCTGGGCGTGATCGTCTACCTGCGCCGCGCGGCGGTGGAAAGCGTCTTCCGGGCGGTGGCCTCCCTGCCGCGTTCCAGCGAGATCGTCTTCACCTTCGGCTCCCAGGGTCGGGGGCAGTCGGCCGGCGCCACCCGGGCGCGCGCTGCGGCCCTGGGCGAGCCGTGGTTGAGCCACTTCACACCCGAAGCTATCGAGCAGATGTTGCGCGGGATGGGCTTTACGGAGGTTTCGTTCCTGACGCCGGACGAGATTTGGAGGCGTTACCTGCACCTCCGGGAGGACGGCCTGTTCGCTCTACAGCGCATCAATACCGCCAGCGCCCGGTTGTGAAAAGACTGACGAATTGGTCAATTAACCACTATTGACCACCAAGGCATGCTCACGTTTATCGGTTTAGAAAAGCAAGTGGCTAAAGTGGGCTTTTATGGCTCAGGTATAACCAACCCAATCTCCCAATTGCTACTTTTTAATTTACACCCTTGCAATTTCATAAGCATTCTTTGTGGATTGTAACAAATAGATTAATCACACAATCGCGGCTCTTCAGCGAATAATGGTGGGTAGATAGACGTATTCGATTGAATCCCCTAAAAGAGCATAATACCCTGGTTCGTCTATAGTTGCTGTAGCTTGCCCTGCATCCATTGTAATTTGTAAAGCACTTAAAGATGAGGCTGTCGATGAAACTTGTGTTTGCATACGAATCCACTCATTTAAAACGTTGTCCCAGCGGAAAATTCCAAGGGATTCTGCTCGCACTTGCTCTAAATCAGTGATCGAGAACCGGAACGTTAGAGTTGCCCCATTAAAACTCGTGATTTGTGTTTGCCCATCCAATGAGGTAGCCTCAACCTCTAGCGCATGTCCTCCACTCGCCATCCCAATTGGCAAGAAAGTAGGAGCGGCTTCTGTTACAATTAAGTTGAAATCCTCACTGGTTGATTGAGCAGGGAAAGTAATTACCGCCCCATTAGATGGGGAAACAAATGAAGTTGCGTCATTAGCACTAATAATCTGGTCACGCCTTGGGGTATATATCCATAGACGCTGGGAGACGGGGCCACTTCTATCACGAACGTAGGGATCCGGTTGTGTGGATAGCCATCCACTTGGGTCCACAATCTTACCCTGATAATATGTACTCAGGTGCAGGTGTGGCCCACTTGAGTTCCCCGTTGATCCCATTGTACCGATCTGAGTATCCTTTGTAACTTGTTTGCCAACGAGGGTTTGTGTATGGGAAAATACTGAATCTTCAAGCAAATGCCCATATAGTGTTTGATATCCGCTAGTACCGTGCTGAATCTTTATCTGGCAACCGTACCAGCGATAATTTTGGTCAGAGTTCTCGGTCGCAAAATGCCGAAATAATCGTGCCTGAGGCAACAGGATAAACCGCAGTCCCCCCACAATTTGATTTTAAAGCTAGGTCGTAACCCTCATGCCCATCGTAACAGTTATCAAAACTTTCGCAAGATGTAGTGGCAGAATTTGGGTAATGCCCATTCCAGAAAGTGACCAGTATCCCATCTCCTGAGTTGCCCGATTCAAATGGGTATTGATGATCGAGAAAAGAGGAAACACAGTTTTGCCACCCTAAAAGAAATTGTTGTTCGGTCGGATTCCCTCTGCCTGGATAATTCAATGGCAAATCAAAAATCGGCGTTCCTTCAGTATCAGCATATACCTCAATTTCACCAATAAACAGCCAATCAGTGTAAAAATTTGTTCTCGTTTTCCTGAGGGTAATATCCACTGATGATAGGGTCGCGTTACCTGATTGGTCAGTCCACGTTCCACTGTAGCTTCCACCTGGATTGGGAGTAAACGTTCCGAATGGCGTTGTTATCGAGTCCGCCATCCAGTAATTAGCAAATTGAACATCTCCCATGTTGTAACGAATGTTAGTGATATGAAAAGTCCCACCTAGGTCAACATGAACGTAAACTTCCATTGGTTGGTCGTAATCGTCGTTGACAAAGCCGACTACACCGTCCTCCTGGGCCCAGGAGGATGGTTTGTATTCCAGGCTTCCATCTGTGATATCGGACGGATATAACCCAGGGCTTTCACGTTTATCATTCGTTCCATTGGTAGTTACCGTAACATTTTTCCCAAGCGCAACGTTCGTTCCCGAAGTTACGCTTAGAACATGATCCTTTGCAAAGACTTTATTCTGATTGGACAACAAAGACATGCAAAGGGTTATTAAAACAAGAGTGCCCACCTTTTTGCGCATAAGACCCCCCAACGATTTTTTCTTAGAAAGGATAGATGCATTTTTACCCTTTCTTTGATTCGTTCCGAAACCCAATGTCTAAATTATAGCAAAAATATTTCAACGGAATGATATAACTTTTTGTCGAAAAGGTACTACTTTCAAATAGCAATCTTGGGCATGTTTTAATATAGAGTGAGTTTCTTTCCGATCTCAAGATAACACAAAGGGCCGGGTACGCCGCGCCCGGCCCTTCTAAGGAGGAGAAGGTTTGCCCTGATCTCTAGCTCCTATCTTACCAGCGGAACGTCCGGCCTGCTTGACGCTTCCCCGCTGATTGGCCTGCGCCTGGCCTACTCTCGTCGCGTACAAAACCAAACCTTGCGAAGGTAAAAGCAACCTTCCCTGAAGGGATGCTTCGCGATCGCAAGGTGAATGTTTAAAGCGCCGGGTTGTAAGCGTCGATGATGAAGTTGCGGTCGATCACGTAAGGCGTGGGGGTCATGGCCAGCTCGAAGCCCAACTGCTGGAAGTAAGCCACGCCGTGCTCCGCGCGGAACTCGTTGAGCGTGTGCGTTTCCAGCACCACGTAGCGCACGCGCTCCTTGAACAAGCGGGCATTTTCCGGCGTCAACAGGTATTTCTCGGCCCCTTCGATGTCGACCTTCAGCATATCCACCTGCTCCAGGCCGGTGGTCTTGAAGAAGTCTGCGAAGGAAAGCGCCTGCACGTGGTGGCTGCGGCGCCCGGGCATGAGGCGATAGAACTCCGAGCCGGGCACCTTCCTGGCCCACACCGGCCCGCTGCTGCAATAGATGGCGGCCTGGATGGGGCAAATGGTATCCTGCATCTGGTTCAGGGCGATGTTCTCCAACAGGCGGCCGTAAGGCACCGGCTCCATCTCCACGGCATAGATGATCTTGGGCTTATACAGGTCGGCGGCCCAGATCGAAAAAACGCCGATATTGGCTCCAAAATCGACCACGGTGCGAATCTCGCCCAGGGTATGCGTGATCTTGGGCAGGTAACCCCGGTCGGTGTAGATCTCGTAGATGGTGAACAGGTCGGAAGAGCGCGGCTTGACCAGGATCTTGGTGGCGCCCAGGTGGATGGGAAAGGGCTTCCCCGAAAAGAGGAATTTGGCCAGATAACGTTTCAGCGCAAGCGTGTAAGAGATGTACTTCTGGTCTAGCGTCAGAATATTCAGCATAAGTCCGTAAAGCTCCTGATCTCGTAGAATTACGACTCTGGTCTGGGCCGGCGAGCTTTCCCGGCATGCTTCGTCAATTACGTACTGTCGGTGGGAGGCTTCGTTGAGGGGGCTTTCACCCATCTGGAATTCTTTTGGTTAACTGCCAAATATACATGCACTCGCGCGAAGCCGCAAGCCATTCACGCCTATTCAAACCGAAGGTATTCCAGGCAACGCTGGAGGCATTCTTCTAACCCACGCTCCGTATTCACGATACATTTCGGCTCGGGCAGCGGCTCGCGGACGGCCTTCAGGGCCAGGTACAGGGCGTAGCTGCGGTTGGCCGCCGGGTGGTCGGCCTGGGCGCCGCACGCCTCCAGCCGCTGCCGGGCCGTCTCGTCCGAGCAGACGCACTCGATCCACTTGAGGGCCAGCTTTTCCCGGCGGGCAAACTGCGCCAGGGCCTCCACCTGATCGGGGTAGGCAAACGGGCGCCCGTCGATGAGCACGCTGCGCCCGGCGTCCCTGCGCAGCAGGAAGGCCGCCGTGCGATAGAGCACGTCCATGCAGAAGTCGTCCTGCTCGCGGGAATATTCGACGTCCTCGGGGCGGAACAGGCAGGTGCGCACCCGATCCTTGTCCAGCACCTGCCCCTTCAGCGCCCCGGCCAGCCGGGCGGCCAGCGTGCTCTTCCCGCTGCCGGGCAGGCCCGCCATGGCAATCAGCATGAACTCCACTCCACACAATGAAATCAAAGCTGCCCGGCGGCAGCCTCGTCCACTAACCACAGCAGCGAGCCCGGCTCGGGCCGGATGCGTTGCGCCGGCCAGCGCAGGGGATCCCTTTCCTGCCCCAGGACTCCCGCCAGGGCCTCGGCCTTGCCCGCGCCGCTGACCAGGAAAAGCACGTGGCGCGCGGCGTTGAGCACCGGTGGGGTGAGCGTCACGCGCTGGGCCGGGCGGCCTTCATACGCGCCGCTGGCGGCCAGGGCCGGCAAGCTGTCTTCCTGCGGGTCGATCTTGCCGGGGAAGAGCGAAGCGGTGTGGCCGTCGGCGCCCATGCCCAGCAGCGCCAGGTCGAAGCGCGGCCAGGCCAGCCCCTCGGCGGCGAAGCGGCCCAGCTCCCGGGCGTAATCCCCGGCGGCAGCAGACGCTTCCAGCTCGCCCTTCACGCGGTGGATATTGGAGGCCGGTACTTCGCAAGGCCCCAGGAAGGCGCGGTAGGCCTCGCCGTAATTGCTCTCTTTGTCCTCCGGCGGCACGCAGCGCTCGTCGGCCCAGAAAACGTGGGTCTGCGCCCACGGCAGGGAGTCCCGGTAGGGCGGCCGCGCTAATTTATGGAAAAGCTCCAGGGGCGTGCTGCCGCCCGAAAGCGCCACCAGAAAACGCCCGCGCACCTGCACGGCTTCCCCGGCCAGGAGCGTGAATTGCTCCGCCGCCGCCGCGCTGAGCGCCTCTAAATTCTTGTATCTTTTTAATTGGGGAGTATTCACCACTCGCACCTCTCAAGCGAAAGCGCAAAAGCGGAGGCCGGCGCTAGGCCCGGCCGGCCTCCAAATCGATCAGCTCGGCTTCCAGGGAGTTTCCCGTCAGGTGAAGCAGCGCCAGGGTGACGGGCAGCGCGAAGCGGCGCGGGCCGGCGCTGCCGGGATTCAAATAAAGCACGCCCTGGCGGCGCTCGACCAGCGGCTGGTGGGAATGCCCACTGATCACGGCGGCGAAGCCCGCCGCGGACGGGTCCAGGTCGAGGTCGTGCAGGTTGTGCAGCATGTACAGCCACCCGGCGCCGGTCTCAATCGTCAGCGTGGGCGGCAAGCAGCGGGCCCACTCGGCGTTGTCCACGTTGCCGCGCACGGTTACCAGCGGGGCAATCTGGCTCAATGCATCCAGCACCTCGGGACGCCCCACGTCTCCGGCGTGCAGGATCAGCTCGCAGCCTTGCAAGGCGTCCAGCGCCGCCGGGCGCAGCAGGTCGTGCGTGTCTGAGATCACACCGATGCGTTGGAGGGACATAATCGCTAATTTTACCATGCCGCCCGGCACATTCTGTGCACCCCTGTGCTAGAGTGTGCACGCACGAGTTGTCAGGCAGTTGGAAACTGCACCTACAGACTGCACGAAGCCAGCCTGCGCTGGCTAAAAACCAGTCGGCGAAGGCCGACTTCGTGTACTTCGTTGCAGCGATTTCAATCGCCTGAAAACGGCTGACAACTTTTGCGTGCACACTGTGCTAGAATAGTATGGTTTTCTCCAAGGTGAGCGAAAGACCCTCACCCCAACTTTCTCCCACCGGGCGAGGGAGGCAGACTCCCTTCCCTCGCCGGGGGAAGGGCCGGGGACGAGGGGAAACCAAGGCTGGAATAACCCATCAGACTTACCTATTCTGTCGAGGCAACCATGTTCCGGAAAATCCTTGCCCGCGCTATCGCGATCTCAACCCTCAGCCTGCTGGCCGCCTGCGCCCAGAGGACGCCGGCCGCCCCCACCCAGATTCCCAGCCTGCCGCCCACCCCTACGCTGGCTCCCCAGCCGACGGAGACGCCCCTCCCCGCTCCGAGCGAACCCCCCCTGCCCCCCACGCAGACGGCGACCCCTACCCAGGCGGTCGACGCCAACGCCCTCCCACACCTGGCGCCGGGCAGCGCCGTGACCCTCACGCGCTTGCAGATGCTTTCCCCACAGGCGGGCTGGGCGCTCGGCCATACCACGAGCGACAGCAACGACCACGTCTTGCGCACGCGGGACGGCGGAAACACCTGGAGCGACGTGACGCCGCCGCAGGCCGCCGGGGGGGCTGCCGGCGAGCAGGTGGCCACGGCTTTCTTCCTGGACGAAAACCACGCCTGGGCGGCTTACGCGGCCAGCAATAACCAGCCGCCCTCCACACCGCCGGTAGTCTGGCGTACCCTCGACGGCGGGGCGAGCTGGACGGCCAGCCAGGGTCTGCCCCTGCCCGGCCTGGTGGACATCTACCGCCCTTCGGATCTAGATTTCTCCGGAAGCCAAACCGGCTGGATGCTGGCGCATTTAGGCAGCGGCATGGGGCAGGACAACGTGGCCGTGTTGGGCACGTCAGACGGCGGGGAAAGCTGGGAGCGCGTGGTCGACCCGGACCTCAACAACCTGCCCATGAGCTGCCTGAAAACCGGCCTGGCCCTCAGCGACGCGCACACCGGCTGGGTGACGGGCGATTGCCAGGGGAACGTCCCCGGCGTGTACCTCTACCGTAGTGGAGACGGAGGGCACACCTGGCAGGCGCAGACCCTTCCAGCGCCCGCCGGGACCCCCGACCTGTTCACCAACGAGGCCAACGCCTGCGCGATCAATTCCCTGGCCTTCACGTCCTCCACGGTGGGAAAGATGGCGGTGGTTTGCAGCCGCTCCACGTCCGTGCAGGCGCAGGGCTGGCTGTACGCCACGGCGGACGGCGGCCAGAGCTGGAGCGCGAGCACCTTGCCCTTTGCCTACGGCGCGCTCCAGTTCCTCGACGCCAGCGCAGGCTGGTTCCTGGGCCTGGATAATCAGCTTTATGGGACGACGGATGGGGGCAAGAGCTGGCCGGCGCTCAAAGCCGTGGCCTGGCATGGCCAGCCGGATTTCGTCAGCCCCACACTGGGCTGGGTCATCGCCGCCGGCTCCGAGAATTGGGCCCTGGTGCAATCCACCGACGGCGGCAAGAATTGGGAGATGCTCAAGCCGGTGATTGGCCCGTAAGGACGAGAAGAGGGAATAGAAAGTAGAAAGTAGCCAGGGGTCAGTGGCCAATAGGGCGGGATTCACATCCCGCCGCCGGTACCCTTTGCGGCGGGATGTGAATCCCGCCCTACTCTCCACTCTCCAAATAGAACGTATCATCGTCATCGTCGTAGACCAGCAGCTCGGCGTAACGGCCCCAATCCACGGCCAGGTCGAGCTGTTGGGTGGCTTCCTCGGGGGGAAACTCCAGCTCCAAGGCGGTCTGCACCACGTCCCAGCGCAGGCGCTGGCGGTCGGCGGCGTGCAACATGCTCAGCAGCCACTTGAAGAACGGCAGCCGCCGGCTGCGCGAAGCGAAGATCTCCTTGCGCGCCAGGATGCTGGCTTCCGCGAAAGTCTCTCCCAGGGGCGTCAGGGTCACGTCACCCTGGGCAATGGTGGCAAAGCCCAGCAATTCCGCCGTCTCGACCAGCGTCAGCAGCACGTCCGAGTCCAGCTTGAGGTCTTCGGCCACCTTGTACAGGTCGCCCCGGTTGTTGGGCAGCTCGCCCAGGTATTCCAGCAGGGCGGCCAGGTCGTTGATGTGGGCGTTGGGCAGCCGGCGCGTGAAGCCCGGCTCGCCGGGCATGGAGCCCATCTCGACCGATTCGGGCTGGGTCTGGCCGGCCAGCAGAGCGTAGGCCTGATCCACCACGGCCACGAACTCGGGCGCCTTGCGGTTGCGCGGGTGGGGCAGCTCCACTCTCAGATCCGAGACGACCCGCCCGGGATCCTTATCCATCACCACGATGCGGTCGGCCATGAAGACGGCCTCCTCGATGTTGTGCGTGACCATGAGGATGGCCTTGGTGGGAATCTTGCCGTTGATCCACAGCTCCAACAGCTCGCCGCGCAGGGTCTCGGCGCTGAGCACGTCCAGGGCCGAGAACGGCTCGTCCAGGCACAGCAATTCCGGCTCGACCGCCATGGCGCGCGCAAAGCCGACTTTCTGGCGCATCCCGCCGGAAAGCTCGCGCGGGTAAGCCGTCTCAAAGCCGTCCAGGCCGACGCGGTCCAGCAGGTCCAGGGCGCGCGTGGTGCGCAGCTTGGGCACCACGCCGCGCGCCTTGAGGGCCACTTCCACGTTCTCCTGGACGGTCAGCCAGGGGAAGAGCGCAAAGGTCTGGAAGACGATGGCGGCCTTGGGGTTGACCTTCTCCAGGGGCCGGCTGCGGTAGAGGATGACGCCCGAGGTGGGCCTTTGCAGGCCAACGATGATGCGCAGCAGGGTGCTCTTCCCGCAGCCGGAAGGCCCCAGCAACACCACGAATTCCCCTTCCTTGAGGCTCAGGTCCACGTCGCGCACGGCGGTGAAGCGGCGCTCCCCGCTGCCATAAGCCTGGCTGATGTGCTGTAACTCGATGAAGTTCTGGTCGTTCTCCATACACTCACTCCATGCGGTACTGCTCTTCGGCCAGATTGTAAAGTCTGCGCCAGAATAAACGGTTGATCAGGATCACGGTCAGGATCATGCTCAGGGTGGAAGCCAGCAGGAGGGGATAATTGCCCGTGGCCGTGGCCTGCGAGATCAGCGAGCCGATGCCGACGGTCTTCAGGGTCTGCCCGCCGAACACGGTGTACTCGGCCACGATGCTGGCGTTCCAGGCGCCGCCGCCGGCGGTGATGGCGCCGGTGACGATGTAGGGGAACAAGCCCGGCAGGATGAGCGTACGCCAGCGCTCCCAGCGGCCCAATTGCAGCATGGTGGCCGTGTATTTCAAGTCCTGGGGAATGGCCGAAGCGCCGGCGATCACGTTGAAGAGCAGGTACCACTGCGTGCCCAGCAACATCAGCAAGACGGCCGCCAGGCTCACGCCGCCGGGATAATTGACCACCAGCAGCAACAGCGCCGGGAAGAGGGCCGTGGCCGGCACCGAGGCCACGATCTGCACCGCAGGCTGCAGGATGGCCGCCGCGCGGGCGTTGGTGCCGATCAAAACGCCCACCGGGATAGTCCATAGCAAGGCGATGAGCAGCGCGATCAGCACGCGCAAGAGGGTGGCCCCCACCCCCAGGCCGATCTGGCCCCATTGCGCCAGGGGCAGCACGGCCAACATCTCCAGGATGCGATACAGGCCGTACAGCAGCCCCAGGCCCACCAGGGCGGCCAGCAGAGTGCTGCCCAGCGAGCGCAGCGAGCGCCCGTTCGAGGCCGCTCTCAGCCGGTTCTCGACCGGGAAACGGCGCAGGAAAAAGGTATCCATCCCCTCTTTGGCGGGGTCGATCACCCGCCCGCCCAGCCAATCCACCAGGCGCGAGCCGTGCAACAGGTCGTAGAACCAGGAGGTGGCGCTGCTTTCGCTCTCGAGCATCTCCAGCTTGAAGCGCGTCGACCAGGCCAGCAAAGGCCGCCAGATGAATTGGTCCAGCAAGACGATCAGCACCACCAGGGTGCCGATGCCCCAGGCCAGGGCTTGCAAGTCGCCCTTGTTGGCGGCCTGGCTGAGGTAAGCGCCCAGCCCAGGCAGGCGGAAATCGCGCTGGCCCACCGTGAAGATCTCGGCGGCCATCAGGAAGAACCAGCCGCCGGCCCAGCTCATCATGCTGTTCCAGATCAGGCTGAGCGCTCCAAAGGGCAGCTCCAGAGTCCTCAGGCGGAACCAGCGGTTGAACTGGAAGATGCTGCTGGCCTCGCGCAGCTCCTTCGGGATGGTGCTCAGCGATTGGTACCAGGCGAAGGTCATGTTCCACGCCTGGCTGGTGAAGATCAGCACGATGGAGGCCAGCTCGGCGGCCAACGCCTCGGGGAAGAGAGCCGTAAAGCTGAGCAGCACCACCGGCAAGAAGGACAGGATCGGCACGCTTTGCAGCACGTCCAGCAGGGGCATCATCACCCGCTCGGCGCGCTTGTTATAGGCGGCGACGTAGCCGTAGACCAGGGTGAAGATCAGGGAAAGCGCGTAGGCCACGGCCATGCGCCCCAGGGAGAAGGCCGCGTAGAGGGGCAGGCTGGCAGGGGCCAGGGAAATCTCCGGCCCTTGAATGGTTTGAGGGGCAAAAAAGGCCAGGCGCACCCCCACGAATAGCAGCACGCCCAGCCCGATCAGGATCACCAGGTCGGCGAAATTGAAAGCGTGATCGGAGGGTTGGCCTACCTTGAACAGCCCAGAGGAAGGCTTCATAGCAATTCCGTCTTACCTCCCGTACTCTGATTAACCTCAGAAGATTATAACATCCCTCTCAAAGGGCGTGGCTTTTGGCCGTAGGGAGAACCTTTTCACCATCGAGACACTGAGAGCACACAGAAAATCCCGGCAAAGAGCTCTGTCCGCCTGAAAGTCTCAAGGAATGAGACGCGGACGAGCGCTGGAAACGCGGAAAGCGTCCTTTTTAAGGGATTGGGTGGCAGTAAAGAACTCTGTGTCCTTTGTGTCTGTGCGGTGAATTCTTTTCTGCCCCTTGACATTCATAACGCAGTGCGTTATAATCTTTTCATAACGCACTGCGTTATAGCTAACCCGATTAGATAGAAGGAGTGTACTATGTCGAACGAAACCGTTGACGTTAAAGCTGAAGATGCCGCCAAAGAGAGCCCCCGCAAGCCCGGCCCGCTCTACGATGCCTTGCGCAAGGTCATGCTGGCGGGCATCGGCGCGGTGGTGGTCGCGCAGGACGAGCTGGAGAACCTGGTGGATAAGCTGGTAGAGCGCGGCGAGCTGGCCGAAAAAGACGCCCGCAAGCTGGTGCAGGAGGTCATGGATCGCCGCGAGAAGCTGGAGCAAGATCGCCGCGACCTGCGCGAGAAGGAAGCCGAGCGGCGCGCCCGCACCCAGTACGCTACCAAGACCGAGATCGACAACCTCACCGCGCGCATCGCCGAGCTGACCAAAGAGATCGAAGCCCTCCATAAAGAGGGGAAATAAGCTGCGCGGCCTGAGATGACCGTCATCAAGCGCTATTCCAATCGCAAGCTGTACGATACTGAGGCCAAGCGCTACGTCACCCTGGATGAGATCGCCGAGGCGATTCGCCGCGACGAAGATGTGCGCGTGGTAGACCACGTATCCGGCGAGGACCTCACCACCCTGACCATGCTGCAAATCCTGTTCGAGCAGGAGAAGCGCATCGGCGGGCTGATGTCGCAGGGCTTGCTATCTCGCCTCATCCGCGCCGGCGAGGGCACCTGGAAGGGTCTGCGCGAGGCCTGGTCCGCCTCGCTGGACCCTGCCCAGCGCGCCGACAACGAGATCGCCGATCGCCTGCGCCGGCTCATCGAGCTGAAACAGCTCTCCGAGGAAGAGGGCCGGCGCATGGTCGATCTGCTGTTGAGTCTGAGCCCGCGCCGCCAGGCCGTATCCCCAGACGCCGAGGCCGCCGGGCCTGCCCCGCAGCCGGAGTCCGCGCCCGAGGAAGAGGGCATCGACCCCGAGCTGCTGGAGGACCTGCAAACCCAGGTGGAAAAGCTGGAAGCCCAGGTAAAAGCCCTGCGCGCAGCGAAAGAAACCGCAGAAATCGAATAGGTGCATATTCCGGTCAAATTACGAGGTTTAGCACTATCCGGGACTCCTCCCGGCGTGATACCATGACGGAGTCGTATCCTGTTAGATGCACCAAGAGGAGGAATGAATGGATAATGGCCAGCTCAAGCTCATGATTCCAGGCCCCGTCCAGCCGGACCCGGCTGTCCTGGAAGCCATGGGCCGACCGGTGCAGCCTCACTATGGGACTGCTTTCATGCAGCTCTACCGAGAAACGACGAACTTGCTTCAGGGGGTCTTTGGCACTCAAGGAGACGTTTACCTGATGGTAGGCTCAGGCTCGGTAGCCCTCGACGCCAGTATAGGCAGCGCCCTTTCCACGGGCGAAAAGATCATCGTCGGGTCGAATGGCTTTTTTGGCGATCGCTTGCGGGCGATGGCCTCGAGCTATGGCCTGGAGGTTGTACCTGTCTTGAGCGAATGGGGCAAGCCCCTGCAAGCGCGCGATTTCGAGGCGGCCTTCCGCCGGCACCCGGACGCCAAAGCGGCCGCGGCCGTCCACCTGGAAACGTCCACTTCCATCATCAACCCGGTGGACGAGATCGGCCCGATCGTCCGCCGCCACGGGGGCATTTTCATCGTGGACGCCGTCTCCTCCCTCGGCGGTCTGCCTATGCGTATGGACGAATGGGGCATCGATCTGTGCGCCAGCGCCTCCCAGAAATGCCTGGGGGCGCCTCCCGGATTGGGGCCGGTAGCCATTGGCCCCCGGGCCTGGGAATTCATCGACCGCAACCCGAACAAGGGCCACGGCTGGTACGGCGACTTGCGCGTCTGGCGTGAGTACGCCACCGAATGGAGCTGGCACCCTTACCCCGTCACTATGGCCACCAACAACATCGCGGCCTTGCGCGTCAGCCTGGGGCAGCTCCTGGAGGAGGGCATCCCGCAGCGCCTGGAGCGCTACCGCAAGCTGGCCGTGCGCCTGCGCGCCGGGCTGCGCAGCGTGGGTATGGAGCCTTTTACCCCCGACGAGCTGATGGCCCCGGTGTTGACCGCCGCCCGCGGCCCGCAGGGCGTGCCCACCGGCCAGATCGTAGACTACCTGTCCGAGGCGCATCACATCAAGATCTCGGGCGGGATGGGCGAGCTGGAAGGCAAGATCATCCGCATCGGGCACATGTCCCCCACCCTCACCGAAGCCGACATCGACGAAGTGGTGGGGGCGTTAGGAGAATTCCAGCCCGCGCCGGTCTAAAGGTTTAAAAGGCCACGTTATCGGCTAAAAAGGGGGAATTCGCCCTTATCGAGCTTCCCGCCGGGCCAGCACGTTGGTGAACACCGCGCACAGGAACAGCACCTGCGCGGAATAATAGATCCACAACAGCAGCGCCAGCAGCGCGCCGGCCGCGCCGTAGATCGAGCGCGCCGCGCTGAAGCCCAGGTAGATTTCGATGGCGACCTGTCCCAGGGTGAGGAATATCGCCGTGAGGAGGGCACCCACCAGCGAGGTGACCACGCTGACGGACGTCGCCAGCACGGTCGCCGCCGGCCGGCGCACGCTTTGGATCATGCTCAGGACCACCGAGGCAGCTTGATCCCCCACGAGAGCCCGGATCTGATCCAGAATTGTTTTGACCTCGATACAAGACCTTTAGGGTCTGTCTCTCGGTTCCCGGGGCTTATTGGCGAGGCAGGGCGGTCTCCGTGGGGAAGGTCGAGGCGATCTCGTGGATCAGCGCCGCGCGCGCTTGCTGTTTGGTGTCTCCATCCAGCTTTTCGGTCATGCTGTTGGCCAGCAGATAACGCTGCGTGCGATCCAGGCGCCCCTGGAAATCCGCAAGCTGGGAGGAGGTCTTGCCGTACAGGATGAAATTGATCCCCGCGATCACCTCGGTCAGCCCGCCGGCCACCACGCTGACTACGGAGCCGTTTTGGGGGAAGCTGACCACCACAAAGGTGACCGCCACCAGGAAGAAGACCAAACCGACGCCGGCAGCCACCAATGCCCACAGGAAGCTGCGTTTCGATTGGTTGAGCACCTCATCGTAATAAGCCGTCAGCATTTGTATCTGCGTGGTGGCAATCGTCTGCACGTCCGAGCTTTCGGCAGCGGTCAGCCTTTCCAAAGAAGTGCTGATGACTGAATTGATCGTCCCCACTCGGGGGGGTAGGGTCGGGTTGGCCTTCTGCGCTGGTAGTTCCGTCGTTACGCTAACCGGTCCACTCATCGCATCCCTCCTGGCAAGTTATTCTGGTCATTTGGTCAGGCGGCTTTCCACGAAAGCCACCAAATCACCTACGGTTGTCAGATGGTGTAAGTCCTCGGAGCTGATCTTGCGGCTGTATACCGCTTCCAGCTCCTTTTTCAAGGTGATCATATCCAGGTCGTCGAGCTGTAAATCCTCCCAGAGCCTGGCATCGAGGGTAACGTGCTCCTCACCGACTGTACTGTGATCCACGAGCATGGCCTTGACGTGTGCGTAAGTGTTCTCCACTATCTTCTCAACCTCAATTGGAGACTATCGTCGGACATTTCTTACAGTATATGTCAGAATTGGGCATAAATCAATGGCCCAGCGCCTCCGTGTTTGTCCCAAACTTGGTTGGCGAATTTCAGGAATTGGGAGCAGGCAGCATTCTCCCTTGCCTGAGCGAGAAAATCATGCAAGTTTCACTCCGGCCGCCATCAGGCCACTGGTCATGCCATCCCAGTTTTTATACCCTCGAACCGTCCGGGCTCGCATTTTCATGCGACCTATCACTTGTTCGGTTGGGTTATTCGTCCAGGGCACGTCCGGCTGCCAATTGAATACCCGAAAACGAGCCCAATTTTCGCCCAGACGGACGATTAGATAACGCAATTGTTCAAGCGGCGTAAATTCACTCCCGGCTCGTTTGGCTTGAGCCGGTGGAAATTGGCGTCCCAAAGCCACCAGGCGCTTGTCACCCTCGATGGGCAAATCTGCAAGCAACTGCTTTACCTCATCTACCATCCACAGCCAATCGGGGGGCAAGCTTTCCTTCAATTCATGCAACGTGCGTCCTACCCAGCGCCGCAGATGGAACTGGCATACCTGGTGTTCCAACTGTAAGTCATCCGCCACTTGCTTGTAACTGGCCAAATCGTCGGTCACAATCACGCTGATCCCCAGACGCTGCACCAGTGGTTCAAGAAACTTCTTCACTGCCTGTGGGTCCTTCTCATCCAGATACCCCACCGTGATCGGGTCGCCCGTCCCCATGTCTACCACCACCAATACCTTTTGCGTTTCTCCCCATCCCTTCACATACGCCCCGTCTACCCCCGCCACCCTCACCTTCTTCCAATGCCGCTCTTTCTCCAATTGCCTGGCCCGCTCTTGCACATCCCGCCATATACTCATCCGCCCTATTTCCACCCGAAATGCCCCAAAAAAGCCGGATGCCCCGCGATAACTCATCCCCAATATCCAGCCAATTGCCGCCAGTGCCTTCATCCGCACCGTTTGCTGGGCTTGACTGATCCCTTCCGGATAGTGCCGAAACGTGTGGCGACAGGTGCAACAACAATAGCGATATACCACCACTTCCTTAATTTGTGGATCGCGTACTTTCCTGATCGCCCCTCCCCATCGCTGAAATGTTTCTCCCCCACACACTGGGCATCGTTTCGGACGACTTGTTTCACAAACCTTGACTTCTGGTAAATGTAAAGTGACAATTGACATCGCAAGCTCCGGTAAATTGTTGGCCTAAGTAACTACCAATTTAACCTGGGCTTGCTCTTTTTTCAAGACCTACCAGTTTTGGGACGAACACGCGCCTCCGCCAGGGCGGAGATCAACGCTACCCGCTCGCCCGTCAGGCGGGCCACTTCTTGCAACAGCCCGGCGTCCTTGGTGAAGCGCGCCGTCTCCGCCGGGACTCCCTGGTAATACAGGCTCAATTTCCCCAGGCGCTCCTTCAGGAGCCGGGCTTCGCCTTGCAATTGCGCCGCGGCGCCGGCCTCCCCGCCGGCGGCCTTTTCCAGCAACTGGGTCAGGTGCGCGCTGTGGCGCACCCAATCCTGAATGCTCTGCCCGGCCTTGCCTTTGAAGCCGCTGCGCGCCATGGGGCGCACGAAGACGGGCAGCTTCTCGAATTCGGCGGCGGTCTGCGCCAGGGCGCTTTCCAGCCGCCGGCTCAGCTCCATCGTCTGGCGTAGCCGCTCCCCTTGTATGGCTGCCGCCGCTGGCGCTGCGTCGGAAGGGAGCGAAGGCGCGCTGGCCGCTTGGATCAGCCCGGCGCGCTCCAGCACCTCGTAACCGGTGACTACCTCCCCGTGATATTCCCCGGCCAGCTCGGCGGCCAGGTAGGCCGTGGCGGCGCCGGCGTGCTCGGCGGGCATCATCCCGGCGTAAGCCGGGTGCAGCGAGGCGCCGAGGAACTGCTCGACGCTCATCCCCAGCAGGGGCGCCAGCTTATCCGCCGAGCCACGGATGCCCGGCGTATCCACCATGCCCGGGGCGAAGGCTACCACCTGCACCCCCCGGCTCCCGACCTCGGCTGCCAGGGATTGGCTCAACCCAACCAGGCCCTGCTTGGAAGCGATATAGGCCGACAGGCCGGGCATGGCCTCCGCCGAAACCATGTTGATCACCACGCCGCTGCCGCGCTCCAGCATAGCGGGCAAGAAAGCCTTGCAGGTGAGGAAAGCCCCGTTCAGGTTCACCGCCATCACGCGCTCCCAATCGGCGACTTCCATCTCCACCAGGGGAGCCACCGGGATGGCAATGGCGTTGTTGATCAGATAGTCCGCCGGGCCGAAGGCTTCCAGGGCGCGCGCCGCCAGGCGGGCCACGTCCGCCGCGCTGGATACGTCGGTGCGCACGCACAGCGCCTGCCCGCCGGCCTGGCGCACGAGGCGCTCGGTTTCCTGCCCCGCCGCAGACAGCTCGGCGATCACCACGCCGGCCCCCAGCCAGGCGAAAGCCAGGGCGATCTCCCGTCCGATGCCGCGCCCGCCGCCGGTGACCACCGCCACCTTCCCCGCCAGGCGCCCCTGCTCCAGGCCCAACCGCGCAACTGCCCGCTCTTCCGTCGTTGACATAGCTTCCTCCCCAAAGGTCTCTCGTGCTCCTGCCATTTTATCCCATTCTTTTTCCCTGCGCACCTGAATGGCTCTGCGTTGGGCTTTTCAAGAATCCCCTTTCTGGATTATGATAAAGGATATCGGATTTCCACCTTGCGATCGGGGCGCTTGTCCCCAGAAAGGAGAGGATCATGCCTATCGCAAGCGTCAACCCGGCGACCGGGGAAACCCTGCGCACTTTCCAGCCCCATTCCCCCACTCAAATCGACGAAAAGCTGCGGCTCGCGGCGCAGGCTTTCCGCAATTACCAGGGCGTGCCCTTCGTGGAACGCGCGCGCCTTTTGAACAGGGCCGCCGACCTGTTGGAAGGCGAGAAGGAGCGCTGGGCGCGCCTGATGACGCTGGAAATGGGCAAGCCCATCCGCTCTGCCGAGGCCGAAGCCGCCAAGTGCGCCTGGGTGTGCCGCTATTACGCCGAGAACGGTGAGCGCTTCCTGGCGGACCAGCCGGTCACCACCGGCGCGGCGCGCAGCTACCTGCACTTCCAGCCGCTGGGCGCCGTGCTGGCGGTGATGCCCTGGAACTTCCCCTTCTGGCAGGTGTTCCGCTTCGCCGCGCCGACCCTCATGGCCGGAAACGTGGGCCTGCTGAAGCACGCCTCCAACGTGCCGCAGTGCGCCCTGGCCATCGAGGAGATCTTTCAGCGCGCCGGTTTCCCCGAGGGCGTTTTCCAGACCCTGCTGATCGGCGCGGAGGCCGTGCCGGCGCTGATCGCGGACCCGCGCGTGGCGGCGGTGACCCTGACCGGCAGTCTGCCGGCCGGCAGACAGGTGGCCGCCCAGGCCGGCCAGCACGTCAAGAAGAGCGTGCTCGAATTGGGCGGCAGCGACGCCTTCATCGTCATGCCCTCCGCCGACCTGGAAGAGGCGGTGGAGACCGCCGTGCGCGCGCGCCTCCTCAACAACGGCGAGTCCTGCATCGCCGCCAAGCGTTTCATCGTGCACGCGGAGGTCTACCCGGCCTTCGAGCGCCGGTTCGTGGCGAAGATGGAAGCGCTCAAGGTGGGCGACCCCCTGGACCCGGCCACCGAGGTTGGCCCCCTGGCGACGCGCGATATCCTGGTGGACCTGGAGACGCAGGTGCAGGCTTCCACCAAGATGGGCGCGCGCCTGTTATGCGGCGGGCGGCGCATCGAGCGCCCCGGCTTCTTCTACGAGCCGGGCGTCCTGGTCCGGGTTCCCAAGGAAAGCCCCGCCTATCGCGAGGAGATCTTCGGGCCGGTGGCCAGCCTGTTCGCGGTGGGCAGCCTGGACGAGGCCGTGCGCCTGGCGAACGACACCTCCTTCGGCCTGGGCGCCAGCGTGTGGACGGACGACCCGGACGAGCAGGCGCGTTTCATCCACGAGATCGAGGCCGGGCAGGTGTTCGTCAACGGCATGGTGGCCTCCGATCCGCGCCTGCCCTTCGGCGGCGTCAAGCAGTCCGGTTACGGGCGCGAGCTGGGCGAATACGGCCTGCGTGAGTTCGTGAACGTGAAGACGGTGTGGGTCAGATGAAGGATGAAGGCGAAAGGATGAAGGCGGAAGGATGAAGGCGGAAGGATGGAGGCGGAAGGATGAGGGCGGAAGGATGAGGGCGGAAGGATGAAGGCGGAAGGATGGAGGCGGAAGGATTAGGGCGGAAGGATGGAGGCGGAAGGATGAAGGCGGAAGGATGGAGGCGGAAGGATGAGGGCGGAAGGATGAGGGCGGAAGGATGAGGGCGGAAGGATGAGGGCGGAAGGATGAAGGCGGAAAGGGTCGATTACGACCGCGTCGCAGCGGGCTACCACCAGCGCTACGCTATTAGCCGCCAGAAGAACATCGCCGCCGCCCTGCGCGCGCTGGGGCAGGCGCCGGGCGTGGAGCGCATCCTCGAAGTGGGCTGCGGCACGGGGCGCTGGCTGGAGGAGCTGCGCCGGCCCGCAAAGCGGCTTCTCGGCCTGGACCGCTCCACCGGCATGTTGGGCGAGGCGCGCCGGCGCGGCGTGGCGGCCGGCCTGGCCTGCGGGGACGCGCTTTGCCTGCCCTACCCGGCGGCTTGCTGCGACCTGATCTACGCCGCCTACGCCGTGCACCATTTCGGCAGCCCGGGCGCTTTCATCGCCGAGGCGCGCCGCCTGTTGCGCCCCGGCGGGCGCCTGGCCATCGCCAACCCCGACCCGCACCAGCCCGGCGACGACTGGTACCTCTACCATTATTTCCCCGGCACGCTGGAAACCGACCTGCGCCGCTACCCCTCCGCGCAGCAGTTGCTGGCCTGGCTGGCGGGGGCCGGCTTCGAAGACCCTCAAAGCCGCGTGGTGGAGCGGATCGACGAGCGTTTCGTGGGGCGCGAGGTGTTGGACGATTATTTCCTGGGCAAGGACAGCACCTCCCAGCTCCTGCTGCTCTCCGACGAGGAGTACGCCGCCGGGATGGAGCGCATCCGCACCGCTTTGCGGGCGGCCGAGGCCGCCGGCCACGAGATCGTCTTCACGAAACGCCTATCCATCCTCCTGGTGACCGCCCGCGCCCCCGCTTAGCCCCCGGGTTGCCCCTCACCCTCAACCCCTCTACCCATGGGCGAGGGGAGAAACCCTGATTGCCCGATCTCTGCCTCCTGTCTACTGACCCCTGTCTACTAGTGTGCACGCACGAGTTGTCAGGCAGTTGGAAACTGCACCTACAAACTGCACGAAGCCAGCCTACGCTGGCTAAAAACCAGTCGGCGAAGGCCGACTTCGTGTACTTCGTTGCAGCGATTTCAATCGCCTGAAAACGGCTGACAACCTATGCGTGCACACTGTCTACTATCCTCGATTGCCTTATCCCTACTCCCCAGTTATAATCACCCCATGTCCCTACCAAACGAATCTGCTGCAATCCCTGCTGGAACGGTTGCCTGGGCCGAGGTGGACCTGGATGCCATCGTCCACAACGTGCGCGCCTTCAAGCGCCACGTGGGCGAGCGCGTGGAGGTGATCGCCATCGTCAAGGGCAACGCCTACGGGCACGGCATCGTGCCCGTCTCGCGCGCCGCGCTGGAGGCCGGGGCCACCCGCCTGGGCGTGCATCGCGCCACCGAGGGTATGGAGCTGCGCCGCGCCGGGATCGACGCGCCCATCATCGTGATGGGCTACACCCCGCCCGACGGCGTGGACATGCTCCTGGAGCACAGCCTCACCCCCAGCCTGATCACCCTGGATTTCGCCCGGGCTTTGTCCGCGCGCGCCGCCGAGCGGGGCGTGGGCGTGCCGGTGCACGTCAAGGTGGATACCGGCATGAGCCGTTACGGGTTGATGCCGCCCGAGGTGCCCGCTTTCCTGCGCGAGCTGCAGCGCCTGCCCGCCCTGGAGATCGAGGGCCTCTTCACCCACTTCGCCACTTCCGATTCGAGCGACCCCACCTACGTACTGGAGCAGTTGCGTGTCTTCCAGGCGGTGATCGCCGAGGCCGGCCGGCTGGGCGTGCATTTCTCCTGTATCCACGCCGCCAACTCGGCGGCGGCCATGCGCCTGCCCGAGACGCTCTTCAGCGCCATGCGCCTGGGGATCGCTATGTACGGCCTGGACCCTTCCGACGAGTGGCCGCCCGTCTTCGAGATCCGCCCGGCGCTGGCGCTCAAGGGGCGCATCAGCCGCGTGCGCGAGCTGCCCGCCGGAGCAGGCGTGTCTTACGGGCGCACCTACGTGACCAGCGTTCCTACCACCGCCGCGCTCGTCCCCGTGGGCTACGGCGATGGCTTCCACCGCATCCTCTCCAACCAGGCCAGCGTGCTGCTCCACGGCCAGCGCGCGCCCCTCATCGGGCGCGTGTGCATGGACCAGTTCGTGGTGGACGTCAGCGCCATCCCCGGCGTGCAGCAGGACGACGTGGCCGTGGTCATCGGGCGCCAGGGCGAAGACTGTATCCGCGCCGAGGAAGTGGCCCGCCTGGCCGGCACCATCAATTACGAGATCACCACCTCGCTCCTGCCGCGCCTGCCGCGCCTCTATTTGCGGGACGGGCAGGTGGTGGAGGTAACCTCGCCGGGAATATGAATAGCTTCCTCCTCACCCCCGGGGGCGAGGGCAAATTTCACCTTCACCTATGGCCTTTCTTCTGGAAACCCCCCGCCTGATCCTGCGCCCGTTCCGGGAACGCGACGTGCAGCCCTTCGCGCGCTACCGTTCCGACCCCGAAGTGGCCCGCTACCAGGGCTGGGAGGCGCCCTTCAACCCGGAAAAGGCGGCCCGCTTCGTGCGCGGGATGATGTCCAGGGCGCCGGGGGAGCCGGGCCAATGGTACCAGGTGGCCTTCGAGCTGAAATCCACGGGCGAGATGATCGGGGATTGCGCCTTCCACCGCCTGGCGGAGGACCCCTACCAGGCCGAGATCGGCTTCACCCTGGCGCGCCCCTTCCAGGGGCAGGGCTACGCCACGGAAGCCGTGGAGCGCCTGCTGGCGTATCTGTTCGGCGAGCTGGAGCTGCACCGCGTGCGCGCCAATTGCGACCCCCAAAACGGGGCTTCGGCGCGCCTGCTGCAGCGGGTGGGCATGCGCCACGAGGGGCG
The DNA here is from genome assembly GCA_963702935.1 of uncultured Chloroflexia bacterium. Classification (GTDB taxonomy): domain Bacteria; phylum Chloroflexota; class Anaerolineae; order Anaerolineales; family Anaerolineaceae; genus DAOTWA01. The sequence goes on along the minus strand of OY969772.1, from coordinate 1,620,811 downwards.
CTGCGTGGAGAGCCTGTGGTTCAAAGGCCGCTGGGCGGACGAGGATTGGTACGCCATCCTGCGCAGGGAGTGGGAGGCGCGGAGGGGCCGGCCAACAGGCGCGCCCGTCGTGGCCGATCAATAATCACGATAGAGGAGAGGCTGTGGAATTCAGATTGCGGAGTGGAAGTTTTTTCATCTTTACCACGATCCTTGGCGCCGTTTTGATCTCGGCCGGGTTTTTCTGCTTGCTGATTTTCTTCTTTACCGGGTTCCCGTGGGGCCTGCGGCTGTTCGACCTGCTCCTCGCCGCCGGCTGCCTGGTTTACGGGCCTTATTTTCTGGCTTTCCCCCTCAAGACGCGCCTGGTGATTTCCGACCAGGGCGTGTTCTATACCCAGCCCCTGTACGCGGTGTCTGGGGAATGGCAGGACGTCAAAGGTATCCTCTATACCGAAAGAAGCCTGTTGTTGGGCTTCCGCCAATACAACCGGGCGAAGGCCAACCGGCTGGTCAGGGCGCTGTTTGGCCGGCCCTATGACGACATTCCCCTGCACTTCTTTGCGAAGGGGTGGTCGCAGCCGGAGGACTGGCAACGCAGTGAGGTGCTGCGCGCGGTCGAGAAGTACATGCCGGAGGTGAGTCAGGCATTTGTAAAAAAGTGATGGGAAAAGGAGGTAGACAAGATGATTACCGTTGCCAGCATCGTGTATAAACCAGAAGATGCGCTGCCCGATCCTGAGGATCATTATCTGCGCGTCCCGCTCACCTCGGCCCTCCTGGTGGAAGGCTACGGTATCCAGGGCGACCTTAAGGGCGGCAGCCCCAAGCGCCACTTGAACCTGATGTCGCTCGAAACCTTGCAGGCGCTACGGGAGGAGGGTTTTGATACGCAGCCGGGCCACATGGGCGAGCAGATCGTGATCGAGGGGCTGGACGTGGGGAAGCTGGCCGAGGGCGACCGGCTCCAGATCGGCGAGCAGGCCTGCCTGGAGATCGTCAGCCACCGCACCGGCTGCCAGCGCTTCGAGCGCATCCAGGGCAGGTCCAAGCAGCAAGCCGCCGGGCGCATGGGCGCCATGGCCAGAGTGGTGGTGGGCGGTGCGATCCGCGTGGGCAGCCCGGTGCAACTGCTGCCGGCGGAGGCCTGAACGGCGCTGCGGGCGGGCCATAGCAATTCCTATAAAGCCGCGCCTCCTTTGAGTTGTGTGCACGCACGAGTTGTCAGGCAGTTGGAAACTGCACCTACAAACTGCACGAAGCCAGCCTGCGCTGGCTAAAAACCAGTCGGCGAAGGCCGACTTCGTGTACTTCGTTGCAGCGATTTCAATCGCCTGAAAACGGCTGACAACTTTTGCGTGCACACCTTTGATTTATCCCTCCTGAATTTATGGTATGATGGTCATGCCATGGAAATGCAACCCTTCCAAAAAGTGAGCACCACCCGCGTCAGCGAGGCCATCGTGGAGCAGATCCGCCAGGCCGTCATCAGCGGGCAACTGCGCCCCGGCGACCGCCTGCCGGCGCAGCGCGAGCTGGCCAAGCAGTTTGGGGTGGGGCGCTCGGCGCTGCTGGAGGCCATCCGCATCCTGGAACAATCCGGCCTGGTGACCATCCGCACCGGCGGGAACGGGGGGCTTTCGTCGCCGCGCCTTCCATCCGCCAGGTCAGCGACTCGCTGGACCTGCTCTTCCGCCGCGAGGGCGCCACGCGCGAGGAGCTGTCCGAATTCCGCACGGTGCTGGAGAGCTATTGCTGCTTCATGGCGGCCCGGGAGGCCAGCGAGGCCGAGCTGGACGACCTCGAAAGGCAGTTCGCCGAGCTGAAGCAGCTTTCCGGCCTGGGCAGCGACTATTGGCGGGCCTTCCTCAAGCGCGAGATCGAGTTCCACTTCGCCGTCGCCAGCCTTTCCCACAACCGCGTCAGCCTGGCCGTCCTGAATTCCCTGGCCACCTGGATCCAATCCTTTTCGCCCTACGTGCCCGAATTGGCTCGAGAGCCGATGCTGGCCGATTGGGAAGCCGTCTTGCAAGCCCTGCGCGAGCGCGACGGCGAGCGCGCCCAGGCTTTGATCGGCGCGCACATCCGCGCCTTCAACCAGCAGGCCGCCGAATAATCCCTTCAAGAATGGTATTTGAATAAGGCTTGACAAAGGGGTGGGCGCGAAGTATAGTAATTTTTGTTGGTCTGACCATCAAACCATAAAACCACTGACTTAACTAAATCCGCGCTCTTGGAGGGAGCATCCGATGACCCAACATCTCAAGCTCTTCACCCCCGGTCCCGGCGACGTCGAGGAAGACGTGCTAGAGGCAATGGCGCAGCCGGTATTGCGCCATTACGGGCCGGAGTGGATGGAGATCGACGACGAAACGCTGACCCTTCTCAGGCAAATCTACCAGACCCATAACGACCTCTTCTGCGTGCCCGGGCCGGCTTCGGCGCTGATGGACATGGCCATCGGCAGCCTGCTGGCGGGCGGGGAGAAGATCATCGTGGGCCACAACGGTTTCTTCGGCGAGCGCCTGCTGGCCATCGCGGAAGACTACGGCTTGAACGTGGTGCCCTTCCCGGCCCCGCTGGGCAAGCCGCTGGAGCCGGGGACGCTGCGCGCCCTGCTGCGCCGGCACCCGGATGCGCGCGCGGTGGCGCTGGTGCACCACGAGACCGGCACGACCGTGCTGAATCCGCTGCGCGAGCTGGCGGGGGTCGCCAACGAGGTTGGCAAGGTGTTGATCGTGGACGCCGTGTCGTCGCTGGGCGGCGTGGAGCTGCCGGTGGACGCCTGGAACGTCGACGTGTGTGTGGCTACCCCCAACAAATGCCTGGAGGCCCTGCCGGGCGTGGGCTTCGTGAGCGTCAGCCCGCGCGCCTGGGAGCTGGCGGATAGCCATTCGGCCACGGGGCACGGCTGGTATCTCAACCTGAAGACCTGGCGCAAATACCTGCGCGAATGGGGCACCTGGCATCCCTCCCCGGTGACCCTGCCGGCTAACAATATCCTGGCGGTGCGCGCCAGCCTGCGGCGTATCGTCAGCGTTGGCCTGGAGGCGCACCACGCCAAATATGCGCGCGCCAGCCGCATCGTGCGCACCGGCCTGACCAGCCTGGGCTTCGAGATGCTCGTCCCAGAGGCATACGCCGCGCCCATGGTGACCGGCGTCAAGGCGCGCCCCGAGTTCAGCGTGGCGGAGCTCAGCCAGTGGCTGGCGGAGCAGCGCGGCATCGCCATCGGCGGCGGGCTGGGCGAGCTGTCCGGCAAGATCTTCCGCGTGGGGCACCTGGGCAAGGCGGCCGGGGACGAGTACCTGACGGATTTCCTCTCCGCCGTCGAAGAATTCTTGCGGTATAAGCAGGTTCCCGTGACGGTGGAAGCCGGCCCGGCGGGCCTGGCGCCCGCGCCGCTGAAAGGGATGCTGAAATGAGCAATGTCGTCAAAGAGCTATGTCTGGCGCCCAGCGGGCGCGGAGAAGTTTTGCAGGGCAACCTGGCGTTTGCCATCGGCTGCGTGCGCGCGGGCATCCACTGCGCCGACGGCTATCCCGGCACGCCCAGCTCGGAGGTCATCGACCGTGGCCTATCGCAGGTGCAGGACCTGATCGAGGTGGGCTGGTCGGTGAACGAGGCGGTGGCCTCCGCCGTGGGGCACGGCCACACCCTGGCCGGGCGCGATTGCGTGGTGACCATGAAGATTCCCGGCCTGTTTCAAGCCGGCGACATCTTCACCAGCGGCTCCACCTTCGTGCAGGAGCGCGGCGCGCTGATCTATTACATCGCCAGCGACTTTACCCCCAGCTCTACCCAGCACGTCATCGACCCGCGCTACCTGTTCAAGAGCTGCTTCGTCCCGGTCTTCGAGCCGCGCAACCACCAGGAGCTGCACGAAGCGGCCGGCATCGCCGTGGAGATCGCGCGCAAGTACAGGACGCAGGTGGTGGTCATGCCCAACGGCACGCTGTGCCACAGTGAAGGGCTGGTGCACCTGATGCCCACCCGCCGGGCGGAGCCGGTCAAGATGCCGGACAGCCTGCACGAGTTTATGGTGCTGCCCGGCTCGGCGCGCAAGAACTACAACGCCACCCTCACCGAGCGCATGCCCGCGCTGCAAGACATGGTCGAGAGCAGCCCGCTGAACCACTGGGAGAAAGGCTCCGGCAAGGTGGGCGTGATCACTTACGGCATCTGCGACCTGTACGTCCACGAGGTGCAGCGCGCCTACGGCCTGGACCTGGACGTGCTCTCGCTGGGCTTCAGCCACCCCCTGCCCATGCGCCTGATCCGCGAGTTCTGCGCCTCGGTGGAGCAGGTGGTGGTGATCGAGGACGGCTACCGCTACCTGGAAGAGGCCATCGCGGGGGTGGGCGTGCCGGCGAGCGGCAAGGAGCCCTATAGCACGCTGACCGAATGGAGCCCGGCCCTGGTGGCGCAAAAGCTGGGCTGCGACCTGCCCCAGGCGGTGAGCGGCCTGGCGCCGGTGAACCGCCCGCCCATGATCTGCGCGGGCTGTCCCTATCGCCTGGTGGCCAACGAGATCGCCCTGCTGAAGAAGAAGGGCCAAATCGAGGCCATCTTCGGCGACATCGGCTGCAACTCCCTGCTGTATTATATGAACGCGCTGGATACCGCCCTGGCCATGGGCGCCAGCGAGGCGGAGCGCACCGGCTTCGTCCTGTCGCAGCCGGAGAAGGCCGGCAAGTGCATCAGCGTCATCGGCGACAGCACGGAGTGCCACAGCGGGCTGGACGCCACGCGCAACGCCGTGTTCCGCAACGTGGCCGGCGTGCAGGTCATCCTGGACAACTCCTGGACGGCCATGACCGGCGGGCAGCCCTCGCCCACCTCTCCGGCCAACCTGGCGGGCGAGGCCATCCGCTTCGACCTGCCCGCTTCCTTGCAGGCGCACGGCGCCAACGTGGTGCTGGTGGGCGCTTACGAGAAGAAGAAGCTGCGCCAGGCGCTCAAAACGGCCCTGGCCGCGGCGTCCAGGGTACTTACACCACCCTGGTGGTGCAGGAGGGCGCCTGTATCCAGAAGCTGCCGGCCAGCACGCAGCGCGTGTACGTGGAGCCTGAGGCCTGCAAGAAATGCGACGTGTGCCTGATCTGCCCCGGCCTGTCCAAGGACGCGGACGGCGTGCCCTACGCCAACAACCTGTGCAGCGGCTGCGCCGGGCATACCCCGGCCTGCGTGCAGAGCTGCCCTTACGGGGTGCTCAAGGTCGTCGATCTGGCCGAGATGGAGCGCGCGGAGGCGCCCGAGCTGCCTGCGCCGCCGCAGGCGATCCAGCTTCCCGACCTGGCGGGCAGGGTCTTCCCGGACAGCCTGTCGCTGGCTATTCGCGGCGTGGGCGGGCAGGGCAACCTGTTCTTCGGGCGCGTGCTGACCCAACTGGCCTTCCTGGCCGGCTATGGCGAGCGCAACATCGTCAAGGGCGAGACCCACGGCATGGCCCAGATGGGCGGGCCGGTGATCAGCACCTTCGCCTGCGGCCAGGGGCTCAGTCCACGTGCTGCTGCCCGGCAGCGCGGACTGTCTGATCGCCATGGAGAAGAGCGAGGTGCTGCGCCCGGGCTTCCTGGAGATGCTCAAGCCGGGCGGCAGCGTGCTCCTGGCGGAGACGCGCATCGTGCCGTTTGGAATGCCGGAAGAACAGTATCCGGACGATGAGCGCATCCGCGCGGCGCTGGCCGGCTACCGGGTGATGGCGGTGGACATTCTGGGCCAGGCGTTGAGCCTGGGCGACGCCAGCGGGCGCAGCGCCAACGTGGTGATGATGGGTGTGCTGAGCGCCACGGAGCTCTTCGCGGCCTTCCCGGTGGAGCTGTGGCTGCAAGCCTTGCGGGGAGCCACGCCGCGCGCCGCGCAGTGGACGATCAACTACGCCGCCTTCCTGGCCGGGCGCGAGCTCGCCCGGGAAGCCCTGGCGGGGAGTCTTTGACAACCACGAAGGGCACGAAGAGGGACATAAGCGGACAGAGGAAAATGGGTCGCTTCAATCCCTTGGATTGAGGCGGGCTTCGGGGAGCAGCGGCTGGAACAGCTCGACCAGGTTGCCGGACGGGTCCATCGCCAGGATCTGCTTGCCGCCCACGCCGGTGGCGATCTCGTTGCGGAAGCGTACCCCGGCTTTACGCAGCGCCGCGACCGTGGCTTCCAGGTCGGGAACTTCGATCGCGAAGCGATTCCAGCCGCCCGGCTGGGGTTGGGCGCCGTCCGGCATGGGTTGCCCGCCGCCGCCCGCCGGGTTGGGGGCGCTGAGCACCAGGCGCAGGTCGCCCCGCGAGAGCATGGCGAAGGCCGGGGCAGGGTGCATGTCCTCGTGAAAGCCGAGGTGGGTGCAGTAGAAGGCAATCGCGGCATCCACATCGTTGACGATGTAACGAACTTGAACCGTAGCCATGGGTTTCTTCCTTACTTTTCAGGTTTTTGCCAATCTGAGCCAAAGCGCTCTTTTCACCACACAGCCGTACTCGCGAGGGGTGCTGCGCGAAGGGTGTTGAGGCCTAAGAGGGTCTTCTCAGTGACCTCTGTGCCTCGGTGATGGATCTGTGGACCTTAACCTTGCGAGGCCGTCCTGGACGCTCAATCCAGGCGCCGGTATCTCAGGTGGATGACATCATCGAAGATGCGCGTCTCGACCAGTTGCACGCCTCTCCGGGTGGGCAGCGGCGGGAACACCGGCTTGCCGCCCCCCAGGAAGATCGGGTAAACGTAGAGCCAGTATTCGTCGATCAGCCCGAGCCGCATGAAAGACGCGGCCAGCCCGGCGCCGCCCACGCTCATGGATTGGCCCGGCTGCTCTTTCAGCTTCCTCACTTCCTCCGCGAGGTTCCCCCTGACCAGCCTGGAATTCCAGCCGACCTGCTGGAGCGTCTTCGAGAAGACGATCTTGGGCTTGGCTCTCCAGATGCGCGCATATTCTTTAACCAGCTCCGGCGCCGCCGGGTCCTCGTCCGCCGTCGGCCAGAAGGCGGACATATTCTCGTACAGGCGTCGTCCGTACAGGTGGGCGTCGATCGCGCTCTCGCGCTGGTTGAAATGCCGGTGCAGCTCGTCGCCAGGATAAGACCAGGCGAGGTCTCCGTCCGCCGCCTCGATGAAGCCGTCCAGGGATACGGATATGGCGTAAATCACTTTTCGCATCGCGTACTCCTACCATTAAATGTATTGTCTGACGAATCAAGCGATCAAAGCCTAAGCCGAGGCCAGCTCAAGGCGCCGTTGCATTCACCCAAATTGAACGAAACCGCCTTTGGCAGGAAATCTGTATCTATTTTACGGTCAAAGGATGTTCGGGACAAATAAACATGTAGGGGCGAAAGCATCCGTAAGGTAAATTATCCTTTCTAAAGACGTCTCATCTCCGAATACTTCGTCCTTACCCGACGCGCGCTCTACGCCGGGAAGATAGGTTACGGCATGGGGCCGCTATGATGTAACCAGATTCAGATGGTTGGCAGTCTCGATCCACGAATTGATAATCAAATCGTAGGAGTCGATCACCAGCAAATTTTCGTCCGCCCAATCAAAGAGAGTGTGGCTTTTCTCCTTTTGGGTTCGAACTAGTATCATCAGCGCGCATTTCTTCGTCTTGCTCGCAGTAATCAATTTTCTTCTAGCCGTCTCAATGTCTTCGTCTTTCTTTTGAATTCTCACAGAAACAGGTTGACCATTGATGAATTCACGTAGGAAACCATCAATCCCATTGTTTCTTTCGACCGGGACAGCCTCGAGTGCCTTGAGTATCTTTCGCTCATAGTCGGATTTTTCGAGGAAACCATCTTTGCCGAGGGACAGCAATTGTGATTCGCTTTTAACGGGCTGCCTTATCCTGTTCTCCGATAATTTTACAGCGTCAGGAGATATGTCTATGCCAAAAAAAGAGCGACCGAGCAACTTCGCAGCGACAAGCGTTGTTCCGCTCCCACAAAATGGGTCCAATACACAATCGTCTACATCGGTTGAGATTTCAATGATACGCTCTAGGAGTAAGATGGGCTTCTGCGTTGGGTAGCCTACCCTTTCTTTCGCTTTTGGATTCAGAAATGGGATGTTCCAAACGTCAGAGAGAGGTACGCCTTTCTTCTCTTTACCTATTACTACGTCGCCGTTTTGGTCTCGACGGTATACTGCTTTCCCTTTCTCATTTCGAGCTCTTGCTTGTAGAATCTGATCGATGTTAGTTGTGGGGGAATAGTCTGTATAGAGTGTATTAAACTTGAAATTCCCCGTTTTGCTGTAGAAGTAAATGGTTTGGTGAGCGTTTAGAAGCCCTTTTCTTGAGCTTGACCATCTTCTGTATGCCCAAATGATTTCGCTCTGAAAATTTCCTCCGCCAAAAACCTGGTCTAGCAAGATACGCAGGTGGTGTGAGGCGGATTTGTCACAGTGTAGAAAAATGCTCCCTGTTTCTTTCAGCACTCTTTTACATTGGATTAGAACTTCCTTCATAAAGGAGAGATAATCTTCGAGTGAGCCCCAGCGGTCTTCAAAAGAATATTCGTCAGTGTTATCTCTTGTGATGAGAGAGTGAACCTTTTGCGTGAAGAAGGGGGGATCCATATACACAAGGTCTACGCTCGCATCATTTAGTGACTGCAGTATCAATCTGCAATCTCCGCATAAAACACTCATTTCTGTCTCCCACGTTGATTCTCTTCTGCAATTTTTAATCAGAATCCCCTTCAAGTCAATGCCTGTTTTCTCCTTGATGTATTTCCACGCATCCTCACCTATATAATATTCTCCACCCGTATCTTGATATTCAGTTCTTATGTTTTCTTGTATTCTAATCGCTTGATCCCGGTTTGGGAAATAGAACATCACTCGAATCGGGTTGAATCCATGCTCTTTGATAGTTCTTATGCGTGCATGCTCCTTATTAATGTGGTCGCCGTCTGTGGTTGCGTCACGCCATTTGATTTCTATCGCATCATTACCTATCAGGCAATCTATTTCAAATTGCTGTGGACGCTGTCCGGTAGTGTTCTCTACTCGTGTACGTTCTGCTTCAGGGAACCTTTCCTTGAAGCAGAGGACAGCGGCTTCTTCCAAGAACTTGCCAGCGTAGTTGTAAAGAAAGCGCCCTTTGTTTTGATAGATATCAATCTGTTCGCCTTCTTCATCCATTATCCCGAGAACTTGATAGATCAAGTAATGGGACTTGTCATCATCTTTCATTTCTTCAATGCGAGTGTCGACTCTCTGCATCAGGTCCTGCGCATACTTTGATGCCAATGTTCGAAATCTTGTCTTCAATGTCCATGCTGTGTATCCTTATGGGGTTGTCTCTGCAAGAAAACAAAAGTGAAGAGGCAAGATCCCGGCTTAGAGGGAGGCTGATCCCACTCCTACGTCTATTTTACACCTTCTCCGCCACGTGCACCTTGAGCGGATAAGTCACCTAATGGCTATCCAGGTACTTTAGCCGCGCCGCCGCGAACATGCGCCGGTATTCCCGGCTGCTGTAGAACCTGACGTGCTCGCGCTCGCGCTGCCGCACGCGCCCGTCGACCCAGCGTAGGAAGAAATCATCCGAGGTCACGTCCAGGATATAGAAGCGGCCCTTCGCCGCCAGCAAGCGCCGAATCTCGGACAGCACTTTGACCGGCTCCGCGTAGTGGTGAAAGGAATTGGTGCAGATGGCGCAGTCCACGCCGCCGCTCTCCAGGGGAATCTGCCCGGCGTTAGCCTTGTAGAAATGCACGTGGTCGAAGCCGCCCGATTGCGCCTGGGCGGCCTCGATCATCTTGCCGGAAAGATCGACGCCGTAAAACTCGCCCTGGTCCTTCAGGAGGCCGGCCACGTAGCGCACCGCCCAGCCCGTGCCGCAGCCCACGTCGAGAAAACGCAGGCCGGGCTTCAAGTCGATCAGGCGAATGACCCGCTGCTGCATCCAGCGAAAGTAATCGAAGCGCTTCTGGTCATACGTGACGGCGCGCGAGTCCCATTTGCGCTCATTCAGCTCTGCGTGTTCGCTATGGGGATCCATAAGGGGTAACCTCGTCCAGAAATGCGCTAACGATGCGCTGGAATTCATCGGGTTGGGCCATGTTGGATAAGTGCGCCGCGTCCGCGAGGACCACCTTGCGAGCGGAAGGAATCCTTTCCAGCACATAGTCGGCCGCGGCCAGCAGGAAGGGCGTATCTTGAGCGCCCACGATGACCATCACAGGGATCTTCAGCTCGCCCAGGCGCGCGACGGCCGGAATGGGGGCGTCGGGCAGGCGCTTGCCCAGTCCTTTGGCCTCGTGGGACAGGGCGGTGCGATCCATTTCGTAGGCCAGCCTGCGCATGGCTTGATTCCCCTGGTCGGGAGTGCGATCCATGCCGTCGAACCAGATTTGGGTCTCGATCTCGGCTACCCGGTCGAGATCGCCCGCGTCGTAGGCCTTCTCGGCTTCCTTGAATTTGGCGGGCGTGGGCACGTCTAATTCCAGGCCGCCCGGCCCGGCGTCGACCAGGATCAAGGCTTTCACCTCGGACGGTCGCGCCAGGGCGAAATCCAGGGCCAGACCGCCGCCCATCGAGCATCCCATCAGGGTGATGGGTCGGTCGACGTGCAGGTGATCCAGCAGCGCGGCCAGGTCCTGGAGGTGGCCGAATTCACCCTCGACCGGCTCGCTCTGGCCATAACCGCGCAGATCGTAGCGCAGCACCCGATAGCGGTGCGCGAAATAGGCGAACTCGTTGTCCCATTGGCGGCTGTCGGCCACGCCGGCGTGAATCATCACGAGGGGTTCCCCCTGCCCAGCAATTTCATAGTAGATGAGCGCATGATGGATGGCTGCCATACCAGAGTCAATGCGGATCTCGGACATTCCAACCTCCAGATGAGTTTATCCCCTGGCGGCGCGCTTCCTGCCCAGGCCGGGCAGGCGGGGGAAAGCGGCGCGGGCGGTACGATACGCAAGACCGGGGCGCCGAATCCCGCAAGAGTTCTCCTCCTGCTTAAATCTGCGTCCATCTGCGTTGATCGGCGGTTAGATTTAAACCGCCGGTGCGCGCCGATCAACGCGGATGAAAGCGAGAACCTGGCCCCGTTATGCGGGCGGGGTGAGGCGGGCGGCCAGGTAGGCATTGAGGAAGACCGGGCGGATGAAGGGCGCGAAGGCTTCCAGCTCGTAATGCGTGCGGACGAAGTCGTAGTCCATGAAGTTGAGCTTGCCCCAATGCGCCTTGAAGGGGATGCCCTTCTCGAGCAGGCGATTCCACAGGCCGCGCAGGTGCGCGACGATGGCGGCTTTCTCCGCCGGCGTGCCGCTCACGTCGGTCAGGTACATGAAGTTGAGCTTGACGACGTACTCCAGGCCCGGCCAGTTCCACGGCGAGAGGAAGTAATCGTCGGTCTTGGTCAGCTCGATCTCGATGGGCAGGTTGGGCCAGCCCTTCTGGCGGTAATACTCCCGGCAGCAATCCAGCAGGGCGCTCAGATCGGCCGGGTTGAAGCTCCATTCGGCCATGGCCACGCGCAGCGGAGCGCGCCGGTCCACCGGCAGCATGTTGCGCAGGGGACCGCTGACTTTCACCTGGCCGTAAGCAAAGGCCAGGCCGGCGTACACCAGGCGCATGGCGTCGTCCAGCAGGGGGCCGACCGCTTCGACCTTATCCAGCACCTTGAAGATGGCCTCCAGGATGTTCTCCGATTGGTCCACCGGATAGTCGCCGTCGGGGTCCGCGCGGGCGATGCGGTTGGCGGCCCACAGCAGGCCCTCGTCGGTGTCGGGGATCCAGTCGACGCGCCAGAATTCGTATTTCTGAGAGGTCTGCGCCACGTCCGGCAGGACTTCTTTCAACTTGACCACCCTCTGGATGGTCTCGAAGGATGGCTCGGCGATGAGCTTGAACTGAACCCGGGTCAGGATGCCGATGGCGCCCAGCGAAGCGATCACGGCGGGGAAGGCCGGGTCGCCCCTGGAGACGTGCTTCTCGACCACGGCGCCTGGGTCGCCCTCGACCGTCAGGTATTCGACCCACTCGAGCAGGTCGTATAAGGCGTGGCGCGACGTGGCCGGCGCGGTGTTGGTAGAGATCAGCCCCGCCAGGGTCTGCTCGTCGGTGCCGCCGGTGGCGCTGAGCGACTTGCCGCGTTGGCTCAAGGCCGCCAGGAAGTCGTGCAGGCGCCAGTTGGCCGAGGCGGTGACCACCGAATTGTCCGCCTCGAATTGAAGGGTCTTGGGCAGATCGCTCACGTCGAGGATGGCGTCTGACACGCAGATATCCGAGCAGGAATGTAGCCCGCCCAGGACGCGCAAGGCGCTGGATCTGGCGGCCCCCTGGAGCAGGCTGCCCAGGAAGCTTTTTAGCTCGTCCAGGTCTTGAGGCCGGAAGTAAAGCCGGGGCTGGAAGGAAACGAAACGGGCCCAATCGGTAAACTCAGGCCCACGGGCGTGCGCAGCGCCGCCCTCAACGGTTGGCAGGTCTTGCAGATCTTGCATCTCGATTTCCTCCTGATTGGATCCCAAGGACAGACGGCCCCTTTCCCCGACCGCGGCGCTCGATCCCGCAGCCCGGAGGGGAGAAGAGTTGGACTCCATTTATTATAGAGTATTTTGGCCGCTTTGCACCAGTTTTTGGGGGGACGCGCTTACTCCAGGTCACATCCCCTAAGTGGGGGAGGACTCCGCTCCGCTCCTCCTCCATTCGGAAGAGGGCGCGCCGGAAAGATCGCTCTTTTCCACGCCTGAAGTCACCTGAATCGGGGATTACAACCTTCCCCAAGAAATGCTATTCTTGACCGAGATACCTTGCAGTTCAGCAGAATACGCGGTTTGTCAAAATATTGCGGCCTGCATCCTTTTAATTTTTTTGGAATAACACATGGAGGAGAAATGATGAGCAAGAAAATTACGCGTCGAGAGTTAATGAAAGATGCAGCCGTTGCGGCAGCCGGCCTGGGCGTTTTGGGAGCTGCTGGCTGCGCACCGAAAACTGTGTCAGAATCGGTGCAATCTGAAACTGCGACACCCCCTGAAAGCGGAGTTACCAAATTCGCGATTGCTCCAGTAAAAGTCGCCGATGCAGGCAAGCCGGCCTACACCTGTGACTACCTGGTGATTGGGGCCGGCAACTGCGGGATGATGTCTGCCGCGCACGCAGCCTCTTTGGGCCTTTCGGTGATTGTGTTGGAGAAAAACACGATCACCGGCGGTTCATCGATTGGCACAGAGGTCACGCAGGCATATTCCGATAGCAAGATCATTCAGGAATGCGGAAAAGATCCCAACGTGGTGAATCTGAGCCAGCAAACTGGAACCCCGGCGCAAATCTACACCTATTTCATGATGCACAACTCCTGGGAAGCAAACGCGCAGTTGGTGACCAATTACATCCAGAACAATCACAACTTTCATGATTTTCTGTATGCAAACGGCGGCTATCCGCAGATGCTGCTGCCTTCCCTGGATGCTCCTACGGATGGAATGATGTACAAGGGTGAGGGCAAGGGGGCATTTCAAATTATGCAGACGACCGCCGAGAAAAATAATGCGAAGATCCTGCTAAAAACCCCCGCGACGGCGTTGGCGATCAATGATTCTGGAGCCGTGGTCGGCGCGATGGCGGACCAGAACGGTACGAAGGTTTACGTCAGCGCCAAGGCCGTCTTTGTGGGGACGGGCGGCTTTAGCACCAACCCCGATATGGTCGCGTATTATATCCCCGGCTACGGGCCCATGGCGCACAAGGCCGATGCCTCCCTGAAGCACGATGGTGATGGCATTCGCATGATGTTTGGCGTCGGCGCCGTCGAGTTCGATATGCATTTTGCACAGTGCGCGGGTTCCACGGTAAAGGGCGCCAATTGGGAATCGTCCGTTGACACCGCCGGCCGAGAGCCTTACCTGTGGGTGAACCACCTGGGCGAACGGCTTGGAAACGAAAAATGGACGGTGATGGATACGACCTTCAAAGTCGGGATCAAAGAAAAAACGTATACCTACTTCAACATTATCGACTCCAACGCCGTGGTCAGAATGCAAGAGAAGGATCTGATGACCAGCCCCCGGACGGTGCTTGGCTCGGCAAAGCCGATTCCAACCATGGGCAAAGATCTTGAGCAAGGGGTGAAAGACGGGCTGGTGTACAAGGGGGAGACCATCGCTGATCTGGCCAAGGCGGCTGGCATCGACCCTGATGGACTGGCTGCAACGGTCAAAAACTACAACGACATGTGCGCTGCCGGCCAAGACACCCAATTCTTTAAAGCCTCCGAGACTCTGTTCGCGCTCGAAAAGGGCCCATTCTATGCCTTCGAGATGATCCCGGGGGTGGTACTCAACCCTGTGCGGGGTCAAAATCAATGGAAACACCAAGGTGATCAATAGTGATGGTCGAGCCATTGATGGCTTATATGCAGGCGGCTTAGATTCCGGCGATTTTTTCAAGGACAACTATAATCACGGTTTCTCCGGCGGCTGCAGTGGTTTCTCGTACTTCACGGGCTTTTATGCGGCCGAAATGGCAAAAGCATACATCGCCACTCTGTGAGGCGAGATCCAAGTAACCAGGGTGCGGTCGTTTTTCAGGCCGCACCTTATTTATTGTTTCCACTGGCCTTTTATCGTTTAGATAACCACTGCCGAATGTAATCGGTAAAAGTGACGAGCTCCCCTAGATTTTGCAGGTTCTTATACACTTGATCCCAATCTACCCCCAGGTATTCATGGATCAAAATGTTGCGAAATCCTGCCAAAGGGGCCAGGCGGCGAGCGAAATCGGCGGGCAAGACGCCCAGCTCACCCACGATCAAGAAAGCCTCGTAATAGTCGGTGGGTTTTCGGGCATTTTCCAGCACGATGAGCCGGTGGCAGATATCGATGCAACATTGCGCGGCGACCTCCGGGTTGCGCTCAACGACATCGCGCAAGTAGGGGTCGGCGTCGAACTCGACGCGCTCTTTCTCTTTAAGAGGTCCGAGTTTGGCTAAGCGTTCGTCGAGTTCGTTCAAGCGCCTCTCGATACCGCTGAACTCGCTGGGCATGCTTGCCTCCTTGAAGGATGCTTTCCTGTTGGGATCGTAACACCGGGAGGTAATCTCCATATTGGCTCAGCACGCGAGCCTCGAATTCAACGCGAGTCAGAGTGTCCCTCTGGTAGAGCAACTTCCCCGCCGAGATGACGTGGTAAGCCAGCTCCACCGGGGCTTGCCTCAAGAGGAGTACGTCGACTCGCTCCGTGTTCAGGGCCTGCACAAGCGCATGTTGGAAGCGAAATTGGAGGGAAATTTCGTCTGCGGGGGCATCCGCGAAGATCGCCAGGTCGTAATCGCTCATGGGACCTGTCTGGCCGGTCACCTGCGAGCCAAACAGGTACACCAGATCGATTTCGAGAAACTCGGCCAGGACGTCGGGAAATACTTCGGAAATCGCCGCCACACTCATGATTTCATTATAGCATAGCGGTCATTGGGGAGAGAGGTTGGGTTCTCCGCGCCTGGTTTTTCCCTTTTTGTGTTGACAGCCCGGAGCATTGGGCTATAATTAGCCAGCTAAATATCAGGGAGGGTCATGAGCCTGCCAGAGAAAAAACTTGGACCGCTGCTCTTCCTCGTCAGCCGGGCGCACAATAACCAGGCCAGCCAGGTGTTCGAGCAACTGGGCCTGCACCGCGGGCAGCCGCCCGTATTGTTCGAGATCGGCCGGCAGGATGGCATCACCCAATCTGAGCTGGCCGAAAAAATGGAGGTTACCCCGGCGACCATCACCAACATGCTGCGGCGTATGCAAACCTCCGGCTTCATCGTCCGCGCGCGCGACCCGGCCGATACGCGCGTATCCAGAGTTCTACCTGACCGAGAGCGGAAAAGAAGCGCTGGTGCGGGCGAAAGCCCTGGCAGACGAAATGGACAAGACGGCTTTCGCCGGATTCTCACCCGAGGAACAAGAAAAGATGAACGATTTTCTCGGACCAATCGACGCCAACCTTACCCAATGAATCTTACCAATCTTTATTTTGACGGATGCTTGCTTTGAACACATCACAAAAACATAAAAACCGCTGGCTCATCTTGGGCGTAATGTGCATCGTCTTATTCATCATCTCGATCGATAATACGGTGCTCAATCTGGCCCTGCCTTCCATCTCCGACAGCCTGGGAGCCACGGCCAGCCAACTGCAATGGGTGGTGGACGCCTACACCCTGGTCTTTGCGTCCTTGTTGATCACCACCGGCTCGGTCGGCGACCGCTACGGGCGAAAACGCTTGCTGCTCAGCGGATTAGCGCTCTTCGGGTGCGGCTCTTTAGGGGCGGCCTTATCCGTGTCCACCGACATGCTGATCGGTTTCCGCTCTCTGCAAGGATTGGCGGGAGCCCTGGTCATGCCGTCCACGCTGTCCATCCTCATTGACGTGTTTCGGGACGGCAAGGAGCGGGCGCAGGCCATCGCCATCTGGTCGAGCATCTTCTCGATCGGCGCCGGAATCGGCCCCATCATCGGCGGATTTCGATCAATTCGTTCGACTGGTCCTCCGTTTTCTACCTCAACCTGCCCATCGTGGCCATCGGACTGATCGGGGGGTTCCTCCTCGTGCCGGAATCCGAAGAATTCCGGCGCGCCCAAACCGGACCTGCCGGGGGTGGCGCTTTCCGTCATCGGGCTGGTCGCGCTGGTGTATGGCACGATCCGTTCCGGAGAAAGCGGCTGGGCTTCCAGCCCGGTGCTGATCGCTTTTGGCGTCGCGGCCGTCTTCCTGGGCGCCTTTATCTGGTGGGAAAATCGCTCGCCCAACCCCATGCTGCCGCTGGAGTTCTTCAAAAACATGTCGTTCACGGGGGCCAACGCCGGCCTGACCATCAGCTCCTTCGCCATGATGGGATCCATGTACTTCTTCAGCCAATTCCTGCAATCCGTGCAGGGCTACTCCCCGCTGATGGCGGCGCTGTGCATGTTGCCCATGACCCCGGCGGTATTCATCTCCACGATGGGATCCGTGCCTGTGGACCGCAAGCTGGGCACGAAATTCACGATGAGCCTGGGGCTGCTGCTTTCCGCCCTCGGGTTGTTCCTCTTCGCGCAATTCGCCGGAATCAACACCCCCTATGGAGAGGTGCTGGTCGTGTTGATCGTGCTCGGCAGCGGCATCGGCTTTACGATGAGCCCGGCCACCAACTCGGTGATGAGCTCGCTGCCCCCCGGCCGGGCCGGCATCGGCTCGGCCATGAATGACACCACGCGCCAATTGGGCGGCGCATTGGGCGTGGCGGTTTTGGGGGCGCTCATGAACGGCACCTATCGTTCTGGAGTGGATCACCTGATCGGCGTGAGCGGGTTATCCGCCGGGGTGGTGGCGCAATTGCGCAGCAGCATTCAAAGCGCGCATTTGATCGCGCAGAACCTGGGCAGCGACCTGGCGGGCGTGGTGGTTCAGACTTCCAGCCAGGCTTTCGTGGACGGCATGAAAGAAGCCCTGGTCATCGGCAGCATCGCCATGTTGCTGGCGGCCATCGTGTCCTGGGGCATCTTGCCGGCCAAGACCACGGAAATCGACGAAAAGAGGTTCGCAGAAGAATAACCCTGCCAACGGATTCGTAAAACGGATTTCACGGAGGAAGGCGCTTCGGGCGTTTTGAGACGGCCTGGCCTGAGCAGGGAATGGATTGTCGGCAGCCCATACGGCGGCTTGTGAAAGCCGCCCTACTGGCCGAGAATCTCGTCGCGGGGTAGGAGAGCTTCCAGCCCATGCGGCGGCTTGTGAAAGCCGCCCTACTGGCCGAGAATCTCGTCGCGGGGTAGGTGAGGCCCATGCAGCGGCTTGTGAAAGCCGCCTTACTGGCCGAGAATCTCGTCGCGGGGTAGGAGAGCTTCCAGCCCATGCGGCGGCTTGTGAAAGCCGCCCTACTGGCCGAGAATCTCGTCACGGGGTAGGTGAGGTTCCAGGATGGCAACAGGATGCTGGCGCGATCACTATCTTCGCAGGACTGGGTCTGAGAATCGAAACCTAAAGCCCTGCCAGGTGCATTCCAAGGCGCAAGACAATCCCCAGGATGCCAGGGGTATCCGGTAATTCGACGATGCCGGCGTAGAGCTGATTGATTTGAGCCGCGAGTGTGCTGAATAGGGCCGGGTTAGTGTGCCGGAACAACTGGGGCGGGAGATCGAAGCCGGCTAACAGGCCCATCCCGCTGGTGGCGAGCACCAGCAGCGCCGCGGCCAGCCAGAAGGCGAGGCGGGCGATCCGCGCGAAGCGCGCGCCGGAGGAGCGCAGGCGCTCGTCCAGCTCCCAGGCGACGAAAACCATTCTCAAAAGAATCAGCAGGTAGAAATCGGCGTAATAGCGCATGGCGCTGAAGTAGTAGAACAACAGCGAGACGAGCTGAAGCAGCCCGGCCAGCAGCAGCATGGCGGCGAGCTGGCGGCGCAAGCGCACTGTCCGCGCCACCGGGGTCGTTCCCCGCCGGCGCTTCCGGGCCAGGCTCACCCCGCCCAAAGGGAGCAGCGCGGCCAGCAGCCACAGGACGGGCAGCGCCGGCAGGGCGCCGAAGATGGCTTCTTCGTGGTACTTCCCGACCGGTTCCAGGGCCCAGGCCGGCGCGAGAGTGGCCTGGAGGTGGGCGGAAACGATGAAGGGGAAGGAGTCTTTGACGGTCAGCGGAGAAAGCAGGTACTGGTACAGGTTCGAGGGGAAGTAAGCCAGGGAAAAATACTGGTTCATGTACCAGGGGTAGGTCAACTGGTAGCTCAGGCCGGTTTGCAGCGGGTTTTCGAAGCGGACGGCGTTGTAGAGGGCCAACGCCAGTCCGCACAAGGCCATGGGAGCCAGCAAAGCCGCAGCGCGCTGGAGAAAGGGGCGGCTTCCCCCGCCCTCCCGCCAGAGCGTCCACAGGGCGAAGGCCGAGAACACGGCCACAGAGAACACCACGTTGTACCGGGAGCCAATCGCCAGCCCATAGCTCAAGCCGGCCAGCGCCAGCCAGGCCGGCTGCGGCTTCAACAGGTAGAACAGCCAGGCGGCCAATCCCAGGAACAGGAAGAACTGCCCGGCGATGACGGCTGTTTCGTACACGTAGCTGTGCTCCAAGAGCACGATCAACGGCAGGCTGACCATCGCCGCCAGCAGGAACAGGGGCAAACTCAACCCCGGGGCATTGGGGAAGAATCCTTTGCGCGCCCTCCACAGCAAGATCAGGATCAGCGCGCCCAGTCCGGCGTAGAAGAGCAGCACGCCCCATTGGTCGGGCGGGCGCACGCGCGCGACCCCCTGCAGGGCGGCGTAGACCAGCGCCGGCACCGGCCCCCAGTAGACGTAATAATTCCCCTTGAAATAGGAGATGTCGAAGAGATAAGGCACCTGGAGGCGCGCCTGGTAGTCGTTGACCGGATCCTGGATGGCCACCAGGCGGGGATCCGGCTTCTGCAGCAGGGAGACCTGGCCGTGAAGGAAGGCCTCTCCCAGGTCGACGTAGGGGTTGAAGCTGGGGTGCTCGAAGGTCGGGAACAGGCCCGCGGAGGTGAACCAGGCGGCATAAGCCGTGACGCCGACCAGCAGCAGGACTCCCAGGATCAGGGAGAGGCGCAGGTCGCCGCTGATGCGCCGCACCCGGGTGGCGAAGAAGTGCTTTCCCGCCGCCAGCTTCTGGCGAATTTTCTGCGGGAGGATCCCGGTTTTATAGAAATGGACCAAGAGGGAGAGAACGCCAAGCGCCAGCCCGGCGTAAAAGAGCTGGTACCGGCCGGCCCCCCAAACGGCATTATGATCGATGCCGATCTGGTTGGCAAACACCGCCAACCCCATCAAGAAGATTCCAAAAAGGAAAGCCAGATAACGCATGACAGTCCCTACAGATCGAAAGGGACTCTCACTTTCGGAGGGTCATCCCCTTCATGATCTCCTGGAGGGGGCCCCAGCCGATATACTGGGGTTGGGTCCAGCCTTCTGCGGGCTTCAAGTCCTGAATGCCCAGGTAGTCGTCGATGCGTACCTCTCCCCAGGCGTGGATCACCTTGCCCTCCCCTAAGGATAACCCCACGTGGCCCCAGTTACGCTGTTCCCCTTGGATCGGCCCGGAACAGTCGTAGAAGACGAACGCGCCGCGCGGCGGAAGGCCGGTGTATCGGGCCGCCTGGAAAGCGTCGGCCTCTTCTTTGGCGGAGGCAAACCCGTCCAGCACGATGCCGTTGCCCTGCTCGTAGGCGTCCTCGACGAAGCCCAGGCACAAGAAAGGATAGCCGGTGCTCCCGATCCGGCGCATGGCCCACTGAATGGCAGGCCCCACATACTGATCCAGGCCTGCCGGCGTAGCTTCGCTCATGAAAGCAGGCCGCCAAAGACTTCCAGCGGAGCGGTGCACAGTCCGATCAGGCTAGGGCCGGTGTGCGCGCCCAGAATCGGCCCCACGCAGGCGGTAGGCACCCAATGGCATTGGAAGAATTTTCCCACGGCCTCGCGCAGTACTTCCAGCCCGGTGGGATTATTACCGTGCAAGAGCTGCACGCGCAACAGGCTGCCTTCCGGGTAGAAGCGCAGGAGCGACTCGGCCAGCTTCTCAATGGCGCGCCGGTTGGTGCGCTCCTGGCCCAGCGTGTAATATTTCCCGCTGTCTTTTTCCACGGCGATCAGCGGGCGGATTTGCAGCAGGGAAGCCAACAGCCCCTTCAGGTGGCTGATGCGTCCGCCGTGGATCAGGTATTTCAGCGTCTCCACGGTGAATAGCCCCTCCGTGACGGTGTGTACCTGTTGGAGAAGCTGGAGCACCTGCTCCAGCGCCCAGCCGTCTTGAATGGCCCGGGCGGCCGCTTCTACCTGCCAGGCCAGCGGGCAGGAAAGCGTGTGCGAATCCCAGAAGGTGACCTGGGCCTCCGGCACGGCCTCGGCGCCCATGCGCGCCGAATCCAGGGTGCCGCTCAGCCCCGAAGAAATGTGGATCGACAGGATTTGCGGGTCCTTTTCGGCCAGGCGGCGGTACAGGGTAGCGAAGTCGCCCGCCGTGGCCTGCGAGGTGATGGGCAGAGCGTCCGTGCGTTCCAAGAGATCGTAGAACTCTTCGGGAGACAGGTCTTCTCCGCTCGAATAGGATTTCCCTTCCAGGGTCAAAAACATGGGGGCAAAATGGACGTCCAATCCTTGCAACTGCGCGGCGGTGATGTCGCAAGCCCGGTCTGTAACAATTTGCATAGTTTTCCCTCGCCCGTGAAACTGATGGAATTTAGGTTGGATTCGGCCTGGGCGACGACGGAGTGAGCAAACAAACCGGTACCCATTGGAATTAAGTCTTACCACGAATTGTTACTTTTCCGTTCCTGCGCCGATATACTATATAGACCTATGTCCGATTTCACCGCGTTGGATGACGCACAGCTCGCCGAACACGCCCGGCGCGACCCGGCCGCCTTTGCCGCGCTCTACCGGCGCTACCTCACGCCGGTCTACCGCTACCTCTACCGCCGGCTGGGAAACGTCCACGACGCCGAGGATCTGACCGCCCAGGTGTTCACCGATACCCTGGAAGGCCTGAGCGCGAGCCGCTTTCGCGCCGGCGGATGTTTCCCTGCCTGGCTGTTCACCATCGCCCGGCGGCGCCTGGTGGATTTTCTGCGCCAGCGCCCGCCGGACGCGCTGGAGGATCCGCCCTCCGCCGAGCCGGGCCTGCTGGCGGTCGTGGAAAAGGGCGACGACTTGCGTCGCCTGGCCGGCCTGCTGGCCCAACTGGACGAGGACAAGCAAGAGCTGCTGCGCCTGCGCTTCTCCGCCGGGCTGAGCTTCGCCGAGATGGCCCTGCTGGAAAACCGCAGCCAGGCGGCGGTCAAGATGAGCCTCTACCGCGCTCTGGACTTCCTGCGCCAGCACTGGGAGGCCGAAGATGGATGAGATGAACTTGAGCCTGCCGCCCACCCTGGATACGGCCCTGACCGAATTTTACGGCGGCCCCGAGCCGGACGCGGCCTTCGCCGCGCGCCTGGAGCTGGAGCTGCGCCGCCAGACAGAGCGGCGGCCGGCCCGGCAGGAAAGGAGATCCCTTATGCAGAACTCTGCGCCTGCGCCCCGCCCTGATGATCTTGCTGGTGCTGCTGGCTTTGCTGGCCCTCACCGGCGCGGTGTACGCCATCGGGCGGCTGGCGGGCTTCATCCCCGGATTCGGCTTCACTTCGGACGCCGGGGCGGCCTCCGTGCTGGCGGCGCCGGTAGAAGCTGACAGCGGGGGCATCACCCTGCGCCTGGAAAACGCGGTCAGCGACAGCAGCAAGCTGTGGGTTGAGATGACCACGACCGGCTCGATCGACGGACTCCATTTCCCCCAGGCCTTCCTGCTCCTGCCGGACGGCGAGAAGATCGAGTCCCAAATGGGCAGTGGAGGGGATACAGACCAGGGCGGGGCCCGCCTGGAGTTCACTTTCGCCCCGCTGGTGGGCGCGCCGGGAGCGGTGAGCCTGCAAGTGGAGAACCTGGACGGGCAGAGCTTCAGCCTGCCGTTCGCGCTGCGCCCGGCCAGGCCGGAAGAGATGCTCCTCTCCGGGCCGGCGGAGGCGGCACTGCCCCAGGGTGAAAGCCGGGACGGCCTGTCCCTGGCGCTGGAGCACGTGGCCGCCAGCAGCGACAAGACCGTCTTGCAGGTCTCCCTGCACTACGACTATCCCAATACGTGGGTCAACACCGAGTGGAACGTGATCTTGAGCGACACAGCCGGGCGGGTCTATCCCATGACGGACGTCACTCCCGACACGCTGGATCGCGGCAGCACGCGCATCTACCAGACGGTGCCCTTCAGCGGCACGGAGCAGTTGATGCTGAGCTTGGTGGCCATGCCGCAGAGCGATAGCCTGCCGGTGTTCGAGGATTTCTCCGCCCAGAGCGCCACCTTCCCCTTCGACCCCGGCCCAGACGCGCAGATCGGGCAGACGTGGAACCTGGACCAGACCGTGAAGCTGGGGCGCTTCACGCTGCACGCCGTGCGCGCCGCATTGGTAGCCGGGACCGGCCCTGGTCTTCGAGTTCGAGGGGGATCAGGGAGCAGAAGGCACGATGGTCTTCTCTTCTGACCCGCTCGTGCACGGGGCCGCCATTATGGAGATGGGGGAAAACGGCAACTTCAAGGCCGGTATGACCTTCTCGCAGATCCCCAACCATCCGCTGGAGGTGCAGGTGACGCGCGTATTTTACACCGCGCACGGCCCCTGGCAGCTCCCCTGGCAGCCGCCGGCGGCGCCGGCAGGGACGGCCGCCGTACCCACCGCCGCGCCCACATTGCCCCCCACGCCGGCGCCCACGCCCACCTTGATTTCCGACGACCCGCTGGTGCTGGAAGTGCAGGCGCTGGCCGAGAAGTTCAACGCGCCCTTCCAGCAGGGCCCCGGCTGGGTGCACGTGGTCAGCGAGATCAATAGCTATCGCAGCGCCAACAGGACTTACCCACCACCCTATCTCAAGGAAGAGCGCTGGTACGAGCTGGACGGGGACGGTTTCGTCGTCGGGAGCGTCTCGCTGGACCTGGACGCCGGCGGTCAGGTGCTCCAGCAGGCGGCTTCGCGGGGCAACTATTCGGTCAATTTCACCTTTGGGGATACGCGGGTCAACGACAACCCGCCCTACCGCTTCGCGTTGAGCAATTGGGCCCAAACGCTGATCCAGGCGGAGCAATCCGGCGCACACATCACCCGCGAGGAGGCGCCTTGCGACGACGGGCAGGACTGCCTGCTGATAACGTTGCTGGATGCGTTCGCCCAGCCGGTGCAAAATCCGGGCGAGGAGCAGGCATTCTCCGGCTCGGGCCGGCGGGTGTGGATCGACCTGGGCAGCGGCCAGTAGGTGAAGGCGCAGAACTTCTGGCGGCTTGAAGATGGCACGGAGCGGATCGACTCTACGGTGCAGACCGTGCTGGTGGAGAAGGTCGCCTCCCCGCCGCAGGAGATCCTGGACATCCAGGCGAAGGTCATCGTGCCGTAAATCGATCGCGGATAAACGCAGATAGAAGGATAGACCGGGAAATTACACAGCCTTGCGAAGGGTTGCTCTAAATCCAACGTGCCGTAGCGAGGCAGGTAGCCCAGAAAACGATCCTTCGCAAGGCTTAGGGACGGGCAGCCGGCGCTTTCAGGTGTTGCGCTTGATGACCACCAGGGCGATGTCGTCCTGACGGGGGTTGCCGCCCACGAAGCGATGCACTTCCCCCAGCAGGGCATTCTGGATCTCGCCGGCGGTGCAGGCGGCCCGGCTGAGAGCGACGTCCAGCAGGCGCTCCTCTTCGAAGAAATCCCCCATCGAATTCTGGGCCTCGGTGATCCCGTCTGTGTACAGGATCAGGAGGTCGCCCGGCTCCAGCCTGGCGATCTTCTGTTTCCATTGCGCCTTTTCGGAAACGCCCAGCGCCATGCCGGTCGGGCGCAGGCGGTCGACGGTCTGCCTGCCCTTTTGCGAGCTGATCAGGTAGCCCGGTGGATGCCCGGCGTTCACGAAGATGAAGCGCCCCGTGTAAGGCTCCAGCACGCCAAAGAAGGTGGTGATGAACATGTTGCCGCGCGTGTCCGAAAGGATGCGCTCGCTGACCGCGCTCATCATCACGGCCGGCAGGGTGGGGTAGCGGGCGGCGTAGGTGCGGATCAACGTGCTGGTGAGGGCCATGAACAGGGCCGCGCCCATGCCCTTATCGGTGACGTCCGCCACCAGGATGCCCCACTTGCTCTCGGTCAGCGGCAGGAAGTCGTAAAAATCGCCGGAAGTCTCGCGGGCCGGCTCCAGCCTGGCGGCGATGTCCCAGCCGGGAAGGACGGGCGCCTCCTCGGGCAGGATGTCGGCCTGGATCCTGCCGGCCATGTTCAATTCGCGCGCGACCATGTCTGCGCTGCGCGGGCGGGGAAGGCCCGGCGCATCCGCATCCCTCTCCTCTGGCGGGGAAGCGGCGCTGGCGTACACACCCGCCGCTCCATCTGAGGTGTGCAAGACCTGGGTGAGGGCGGCTTTGAATTCTTCTTCACTGACGTCCCTGGAAAAATAAGCCAGCGGCTCCGTTTGGGCCTCTTGCGCCAGGCGGCCGGCTTCTTCGGAATCAACCAGCAGCACCACGCGCATGGCCGGCCAGGAGGCGTGCATCTGGCGCGCCAGCTCCTGGCGCTGCTCCAGGGGGCTTTTCAGGTCTACCAGGATCCCCCCCGGCTCGGAGAGCCGGCAGAGCTGCAAAGCCTCCGCCGCGCTCCTGGCTTCTCCCACCAGGCTGACGCCTTTCAGCGACAGTACCAGGGATTCCAGGCCGCGCAGGAAGATGGCCTGTTCCGAGACAATCGCTAATCTGAGGAGGGGGTCACTGTTCATCGTGGTTGTTTTCCAGGCCCGGCGGGACTCTGGCCTGCAAGTCCGCGCCGCGCATACCCTTGTATTTTACAGGAGGAATGCCAGGTTGGGAACCGTCATTCTCCGGCTATTTTCCCCACGGGATTGTGATAAGATTGAATACGGAGTTGATTGCTCTAAAAAAAGACCTTGTGAACTGCAACGAGCGCCAAGAATTTTAAAAGGAAGATAAAAACTTTAGGAGGGTTGAGTGTCTACCTCTCGGATGCCGGTATTGTTCATCGGGCATGGCAACCCGATGAATGCGATCGAAGACAATGAATTCAGCCGCGCGTGGAGCGCGGCGGGCCAGGCGCTGCCGCACCCCAAGGCCATCCTGTGCATCTCGGCCCACTGGGAGACCCAGGGAGCCAAAGTCACCGCCATGCTCAAGCCCGCCACCATCCACGACTTCTACGGATTCCCGCGCGAGCTTTTCGACGTGCAATACCCCGCCCCCGGCTCGCCGGACCTGGCGCAGCAGATCGGCAAGGTGGTCAAGATGGCCGCCGTGCAGCCCGATCAATCCTGGGGGCTGGATCACGGCACCTGGTCCGTGCTCAAGCGCATGTTCCCCGAGGCCGACGTGCCGGTGGTGCAGTTGAGCCTGGACCGCACCCACGAGGCGCCCTTCCACTACGAGCTGGGCCGCCAGTTGCGCCAGCTCCGTGAGGAAGGCGTGCTCATCGTGGGCAGCGGCAACGTGGTGCACAACCTGCGGGTGATGAAGTGGGAGGATACGGCTTACGACTGGGCCGCCGATTTCGACGCCAAAGTCAAGCAGTGCATCCAGGAGGGCGACCACGATCCCCTGATCCACTACGAGAAACAGGGACAGGCCGCCGCGCTGTCGATCAACTCGGCCGAGCATTATCTGCCGCTGCTCTACGTGCTGGGCTTGAAGGAGGAGGACGAGCCGGTCGGCTTCTTCGCCGAAAAGGTGTGGGGCGGCTCGCTCTCCATGCGCTGCGTGCGCATCGGATGACCGAAAACGGCTCGAATTCACCCCACGAATCCAGATTCTTCCCCTATAATTGAATTGTCTGTCCTTCGTTCCCTACCCGCTATTCAATGGAGTAAACATCCTGAAGAGAAATCTGGACGGCCTGGTTCGGCTCAGCCGATTCAAAGAATTCCTGTGCTTCGTGATGATCACCACTTCGTTAGGGGCCATCTCATCCGACGGGGCCTTCGGCTGGCGCCTGGCAACGGTGCTGCTGGCGAACTGGCTGGCGGTGGCTTTTGCATTCATGATCAACGACGTCGAAGATGCGTTCGAGGACGCGCAAAATCCCGCTAAAGCCAACCGCAACCCGGTCTCCTGCGCCGCGATTTCCGCGCGCTCGGCGCGGATCGCTTCCTTTGGGGTGGCCTTGCTGGCGGCGGTCGCCTTCGCCACGCTGGGATTTTGGCCGCTCGTGTTGGGCGGGTTGTCCCTTTTGATCGGTTTCACCTATTCCTGGCGGCCCGTGCGGCTGAAGACCATTCCTTTCCTGGATATGGCTTCCCACGGCCTGATGCTGGCCGGCTTGCAGTTCCTCACGGCGTACTTCACCTTCCAGCCCGGCGAGCTGAGCCGCTGGTTATTCCCCTTCGTCACCATCGTGGCCATCAGCCTGTACGGGGAGCTGTTCAACGAGCTGCGCGACCTGGAGGAAGACCGGAAGGCCGGCCTGACCCACACGGCCATTCTGCTGGGGCGGCGGGCGACCTACGCGCTGATGATGGCGCTGCTGGGCGTGGGGGCCGTCTCGGCGGTCTACACGGTCTTCTTCGTGCGCCTCATCCCCTTGTGGGTGCTGCTGCTCATGGCGGCCCTGGCCGTGGCGCTCGCCCTGCGTCCGCTGCTCAAGATCCGCCGCCAGCAGACCCACCTCCAGCTTCAGCAATCCTTCCAAAAGCCGCTGGAAGTGGCCGCGGCGGCCTCCTTCGCGATCCACTTTATCGGTGTGTGGATGGGCGCCCGCTTTTTATAAGCTTCAACCCTGGCACCTTCTCAAAAGAGCGGGGGTTGAGAAGGTATTTTCTTTATTAATCGATAGCGATGATTAACCCCTGGCTGGTGGAAGAGAGAGTAGCGCTGATGCCCGTCATCGGCAAGCTGCTGGCGCAGAGCCTGCACCGGGCGGACCTGGCAGAGGCCCGGGTGCGCTTCGGGCGCAGCCCGCAGCAGATCGCGCTGTTGTTCTGGCCCGTCCAGGCGGAGGCGCGCCGGCGCTCGGCGGTGTTCTTCCTGCACGGCGGCGGCTGGAATTCCGGCAACCCGCTCCTGTACCGTTTCGTCGGGCACTTCTTCGCCGGCCTGGGGTTCCCTACCCTGTTGGGCGGCTACCGCCTGGCGCCGCTCCACCGCTTCCCGACCCAGATCGACGACGTGTGCGCCGGCTTGGGGGCCGGCCTGCGCGCCTTTTCCGAGCGGGGCGTTTCCGTCGAGCGCGTCATCGTGGGCGGGCAGTCCGCCGGGGCGCAGCTCGCCGGGCTGCTGGCCTACCAGCGCAGCCGGGAGGGAACCTGCGCCCTGCGCCAGGAACAGCTTGGGGGCTATTTCTCCATCAGCGGGCCGCTTAGTTTTGCGGATTGCACTCAGCCGGCTTTGCGCAAGATGATCTCGGATCTCATGGGGAAACGCGGGGATTGGAAGGCAGCCGACCCGATCGGCTTCTTGCGCGGGGACGAGCGCACGCCGGCTTTTCTGATGCACGGCGACCGGGACCCCCTGGTGGACCTGGAGAACACGCTGGCCTTCGCCCGCCGCCTGGCGCGGGCGCGCTCCTGCCCGCTGGCGCTGCACCTGGTGCGCGGCGGGCATCACGCCGACCTGGTGGAGCTGTTCGTCAGCGACCAGCCCGCGCGCTGGGCGTTGGAAAAGTGGCTGATCGATTGTGACAACCTTGCGAAGGTCGGGGTTAAGTCTGTCGAGTTTGAGAACAAACCTTCGCGAGGTTGACTGACGACCTTCGCAAGGTCGTCCTTACTGGATCTTGACCCCTTCGAAGGCGCTCCAATAGCGCACCAGGCGCAGCGGCGATCCAAGCCACCAGCGGGTAGCTCCCAACCAGTCCAGCCGGTGGTCGGTGCGGATGCGTTGGGCGCTTTCCCCGGAGAGCAGCACGATACGCCGCATGACCTGCTCGGAGACCTGCCTGACCCGCTCGCGGTCTTCCACTGCGCCGGTGAAAGTCATGGCTTCCCCCACGGTGATGGCGTAAGGGCCGTGGAAATACCAGGCGCCCGTTTCCATCTTATCTTCGATATGCGTCTCGATGCGGTGGAGCTGCCGCTGGTCCAGGTGGATGCCCACCGGCACTACCGGCGCGCCGGTGCTCAACGCCAGGCGGGCCAGGCCGGTGTGCGGGCGGTGAAAGCCGCCTTCCGGGGGGCTGATCTCCCCCTCCGGGAAGACGACCACCGTGCGGCCGGCCTGGAGCAGCTCCCGAGCCTCCTCGAAAGCGCGCTGCCCGCCGCCGGGCGTCACCGGGATGTGGCCGCAGGCGCGCAACGAGCGGCCAAACAGGGAAATCTTGAACAGGCAGCCGCGAATGAGGATGCTGACGCGCTCGTCGGTCAGGGTGGTGATCACGGCGGGGTCCGACCGTGCTGGGGTGGTTGGCCGCCAGGATGACGGGGCCCGCCGGGATGGGCGCTTTCCAATGGATGCTCAATTCCAGGATTTCCCGCGCCAGCAGGCTGACCAGGGCGCGCCCCATGCGGTACCAGGTGTTTTCCAGCATGTATGCATTCCTCAGGGATAGGCCGGGGAGAAAAGCAGTCGCGATCCCCTTGCCGGCACCAGGTCCGCATCGAGCCAGGCTCTTTTTGACTGAGCTACGAACTTTGGGTTGGGCTATTCCCTAAATCTAATCCGGGCCATCTTAACGTATGAAGGCATTGTATCATCTGGTGCACGCGTCAAGGATACATCTTTCAGCGAAGGGGTCGACAATATTGTAAGCCGAGGACGGGATTCATCAACCACGAAGACCACAAAGTTCACGAAGGAGGAATTAAGAAGGACACGAAGGAAAAACAAGCCTTCGTGTCCGGGGGGTATTGGGGGTCGATCTGTCCGGTTAGCCCGCAGAATGGGGGGCAGCCCGACGCGCCAGGCGCAAGCGGCTGGCGACCAGCAGGCCCAGCACGGCGGTTGCCGCGGCAAAGCCGGCCACGTTCAACACCGGCAGGCTCAGCCAGCGCACCGAGATGCCGGCGAAGGCCCAGGCCAGCACCAGCAGGTAGGCCGCGTCCGCGCGGGTGGCGGCCGCCAGGGCGGCCAGGGCCACGCCCGCCAGCAGCAGGATCACCGACCAGGCCACCGGGCTGACGCCCCCGCCCTGCCAGCCCAGGAAGGACAGCACGGCCGTGACGTTGGCCATGGTGGCCACCGTGATCCAGCCCAGGTAGATACTGAAGGGGATCGAGACCGTCCATTTCTCGAGCGTGCTGAAGTGGGCGCGCCCCACGTCCAGGCGCAAGTAGACGGCCACCAGCAGCCCCAGCAGGGCGAGCATGGTGACCAGCGAAAGCACGTACTGGCCGTAGTGCCAGAAGAGGATCCACGTGCCGTTGGCCAGGCTGCTCAGCGCGACCAGTGCGCCGGTGCGGCGCAGGCGCGGATTCTCGCGCTGGGCGGGCAGCGCCTGGTAGAGGGTATAGGCCAGCAGGGCGGCGTAGATGAGGCCCCAGATGGCGAAGACGTACCCGGCCGGGACGAACAGTACGTGGAAGCTGTCGGAAATCTGGCCGGTATTGCGCCCGTTGAGCGGGACGGCGTTGGCGGCGCCGTTCAGCGCGAGGGCGTAGAGGGTAGTAAAGATCACGCTGAGCTGGCGAAGAAGATCGCGTTTCATTTTTTTATTCTCCCTGATAAGTAGAGTGTTCATATCCCAATACTATCAGAATACATTGTGCGTGTAAATCAATTGTATAATGTTTTGGAGATTGGTTTCAGCCGTGCCCGACCCTGGCATAGGAGAACCAGGTCGCCAGCAGGTTGAGGAAATAGGTGGCCAGGGTAATGAAGCCGTAGGGCTTGCTGACCAGGAAGGTATAGCCGATCATGCCCATGAGGGCCAGGTAGTACAGGCCCAGGTAGGGGCCGAGCCAGGCGGTGTGGCGGAAATCCAGCTTCAACATGTAGTCCAGGATCAGCTCGACGATCAAGAAGGCGATCAGGAGAGAGGGCAGGACGACCGTCCACCATTCCCGTTTTTGCAGCAGGCTCCACAGCACGGCGGCCACCAGTGGGAGGCCCAGCGCTTCCAATCCCAGGCCAACGTAGAACTCTACCCGCCTGGCTTTGACCACCCGCGACAGGAAGAGGACGATCATCAACAGGTTCGCCAGGTTGGCGATCACGAACACGCCGGTATCGGCGACTTGCTCCTTCAAACCGGCCATTGTCCCTCCCTTTTCCGGTTTAGCGCTCCACCCGCGCCCGGCCGGAGCGAAGCCCCCTTACCACACGCCGGGCAACAAGCGGAAACGTACTTTCCCCGCGTACTGTGGATAGCCGTCCAGCTCGGCCTGCAAGAGGCGATCCTCCAGGGCAGTGCGCAGGACGTACAGGGCCACGACGACCCCGCTGACGATCAGCGCCCACCACGAGCCGAGCATCAGGGGAATCGCCAGGAAAGAGAGCACGGCGGAGGCGTAACCGGGGTGGCGCACGAAGCGGTAGGGCCCGGAAGTGACCACCGTCTGGCCGCGCTCCTGCTGAATGCGCACCACGGAGGAAAAATAACGGTTCACCGCCATGGCCCAGATGCTCAAGGCCCCGCCGGCCAGCAGCCCGGCCAGGCCCAGGAGCTGTAGCGCCAGGGGCACTTCTGACCAGGCCAGGCGCCGGTCCAGGCCGGCGACCAGCGCCAGGGCCAGCGGGCCGAAGATGCCGATCACCGCCACGATGGCCCGATCCCAGCCCGGCGCGCGGCCTTCGTCCAGCAAGCGCGAGCGTTCCGCGACCATATCCGGGGCGATGCGCAGCATGAGCAGCCGGCTGAGGAGAGTGATCAGGTAGGTGAGGGCGACGTAGGCCCAGCCCATGATCCAATCCAGGCGTCCGGCGGCGGCGAAGAGCACCAGCGGTGGGAGCAGCCCGACCAGGATCAGGGCGAGCAGGTTCTTGGCCGACATCTTCCCGGAGGCAGTCGGCCCCTGGGCAACGGGTTCATCCACTTTTATCGTGTGTATGGTGTCCCTCCCTTCGTGGATTCCAGAACTTCCCCTTAATTATAAGGAAGATGGAGACGGATTGTTGAGGTGAGTTTGGAGAGATTTGCACGCAAAGCCGCAAAGGCTCTCAGGAAAGAGAAAGTAGTAAACCGCAAAGAACACCAAGGACACGAAGTTTTCGAGATTTTCCTTCAAAAATCTGATGATTTCTTGGTGCGCTTGGTGTCCTTGGTGGTAAAGATCCTATTTCTTTGCGGTTCGAGATCTTTCAACCTTAAGAAGGATGGCAGCCGGGCGGGGCGGGGGTAAACTATAGCTAGAGAATAACCGGACGAGGTGAAGCATGGGACAATACGACGATTCCAGGCAATTGGTGGTGGAGACCTGCCGCAAGCTGGTCGGGAAGGGCTTTCTGATCGGGACGGGCGGGAACGTCTCGGTGCGCGTGCCGGGGCAGGCGGCGCTGGCTATCACGCCTTCCAACTACGATTACACCCAGATGCTGGCGGAGGACATCTGCATCCTCGGCCTGGACTTGAAGCCGCTGGAAGGGGAGCTGAAGCCGTCCATCGAGAGCGGGCTGCACGCCGCCATCTACGAGACGCGCCCAGACGCGCAGGCGGTCATCCACACCCACCAGATCTACGCCAGCGCCTTCGCGCTGATCGGCGAGCCCATCCCGGCGCTGTACGACGAGCAGGTGCGCTTCCTGGGGCGCAGCGTGGAGGTGGTCTCGTACGCGCCGTCGGGGACCGGCCTGTTGAAGAAACAGCTCGTCTCCCGCCTGCGCAACCATTGCAACGCCTACATCCTGCAAAACCACGGCGCGGTGTGCCTGGCGGAGAACGCCGAGCGCGCCATTTTCAACGTAGAGCTGCTGGAGAAAGTGGCCTTGACCTACCTGCTGGCCCTGTGCACGGAGAAACAGGTCTCGCGCATCCCCCTGGCGGTGCGGGAGATCGCCTTCTCCAAGCTGCGCAAGGATCAGAGCCAGGCCGCCGCACTGACCAAACTGGAAGGGAACTAATCGCATGGAGAGTCAAACCGTGAGCCAAGCACAATCCTACGCCATCTCGCAGTGGCCGGACACCGCCGAGATCTACGCGCGCTTGAAAGAATTGATCCAGCAGCCGATCCATCCCATCCGGCGCGACAAGATGGAAGCCTACCTGAGCTACTTCGAGACGCAGTGCACGCGCTCCAAGGCCCTGACCGACGAGGCCAAGCAATACATCCCCGGCGGGGTGCAGCACAACCTGGCCTTCAATTACCCTTTCCCTCTGGCCATCGAGAAGGCCGAAGGCGCGACCCTGTGGGACGTGGACGGCAACCGTTACATCGACTTCCTGCAAGCCGGCGGGCCGACCGTGCTGGGCAGCAATTACCCGCCCGTGCGCGACAGGCTCTTCGAGCTGCTGCAATCCTGCGGCCCGGTGACCGGCCTGTTCCACGAATACGAGCTGAAGCTGGCCCAACTGGTGCATCGCTTCGTGCCCTCGGTGGAGATGCTGCGCATGTTCGGCTCGGGCACGGAGAGCGTCATGGCCGCCATCCGCGCGGCGCGGGCGCACACCGGCAAGCGCAAGATCATCAAGGTGGGCGGCGCTTACCACGGCTGGAGCGACCAGATGATCTACGGGCTGCACATCCCCGGCACGGGCGCCTACGAAGCCGCCGGCATCCCGCGCGGCTGCAACCGCGACACTCAGGAGTTCTTCCCCAACGACCTGGGCCATCTGCGCCGCCTGTTGAGCCGCAACCGCCTGCGCGGCGGCACGGCGGCGGTCATCGTGGAGCCGGTAGGGCCGGAAAGCGGCACGCGCCCGGTCTACCCGGATTTCAACCAGAAAGTGCGCGAGCTGTGCGACGAGTTCGGCGCGCTGCTGATCTTCGACGAGGTGGTCACCGGCTTCCGCCTGGGAATGGGCGGCGCGCAAGGCTACTTCGGCGTCAAGCCCGACCTGACCGTCTTCGGCAAGTGCATCACCGGGGGCTACCCCATGGCGGGCGGCCTGGGCGGGCGGCGCGAGGTGATGCTGCACCTCTCGGCGGGCATCGGCGGGACGGGCGAGCGGGCTTACGTGGGCGGCACGCTCTCCGCCAACCCGCTGAGCTGCGCAGCCGGGTATTACGCCCTGCTGGAGATGGAGCGCACGGACGCGCCGGTCAAGGCCGGGCAGGCGGGCGACCGCCTGTGCCGGGGCTTGCAGGAGATCATCGCGCGGCGCGGCCTGCCCTTCGTGGCTTACAACCAGGGCTCCATCGTGCACCTGGAGACGGCCGGGGTGATGCTGCTGGATTTCCGCAACCCCATCAAGGTGGCGCGGGAGATGAAGCCGCGCAACCACATGATGCAGGAGATGGGCGCGGCTTACATGGCGCAAGGGCTCATCACGCTGGCGGGCAGCCGCATGTACACCAGCCTGGCGGACACGGACGAGATCATCGACGAGGCCTTGAATTGCTTCGAGGACGTGCTGGCCAGTGTGGAAAAATAGCTCTCACGCCAAGACGCAGAGGCGCAAAAGCCTCTCCGAGGGGCTGCGGAAATTGCTGAATGCCCGGCTCCGCCGGCGCCAATATGCGCGGGTGCGCCTGGCGGCCGAACGGCTCCGGGAGGATTATGCGAGGGCGGCGAGCTGACTGAAATGACCCCCCCTGGATGGCAAGATTTTCATTTGAATTCCTGTGCCCAGATGCGGGCGGCCGAATAGCTCCCTGGGCCGGGGCACGGCGGGTATTGGAAGGGACAAGGGTCTTGCGATTCTCCGCCGCGCCGCTACGCACGGGCAATTTGGCCGTTCGGAATTATTAAGGGTTCAAGCGGTGGTACACGCCGCGCATGCTCTTGTAGATGGACAGGAACTCGCGATAGAGGTGGTCATATAAGGCGCGGTTGTGCGGATTGGGGGTGTAGGTACGGCGCAGCTCGACCAGGTGAGGCACGTCGGCGAAAGTGATCTCGCCCAGGCCGGCGGAGGCGATCAGCGCGGCCCCGCGCGCGTTGGCCTGGATGGGGTCCTGCACCTGGCGCACGGGCAGGTCGAGCACGTCGGCGAAGATCTGGCACCACACGTCCGAGCTGCCCCCGCCGCCCGCCAGATGGAGGACCTCCAGCTTGCGCCCGATGAACTTCTCCACCGGCTCTACCAGCCAGCGCGTGTTGAAGGCCACTCCCTCCAAAAAGGCACGGATGATGTCCTCGCGGTTGTTGTTGAGCGAGAGATTGTAAAGCCCGGCGCGCAGGCGGCGGTCGTCCACCGGGGCGCGCTCGCCCCAGATCCAGGGGGTGTACAGGACGCCGTGGCTGCCGGGCGGCACGCCTTCGGCGATGCGATCCATGATCTTGTACACGTCGGGGACGTGCTCCTCGCGCAGCAGCTCGTCCTTGTGGTACAGGATCTGGTCTTTGAGGAAAGCCAGGTTGCCGCCCGCCGTGGCCTGCAGGGCGGTCAGCAGGAAGCGCCCCGGCACGGCGCAGGGCGTGGAAGCCAGGTAAGAGAGCAGGTCGGTCTTCTTGGTGGGCACGTGCACGGCGATCCAGGAGGAGGTGCCGATGTACAGGTGAGGCGCGTACAGCTCCACGGCCCCCGCGCCGATGGAAGCGGCGGTGTTGTCGATGGAGCCGGCCACCACCTGCACGCTCTCGGACAGACCCAGCGCCTCGGCAGCCTCTTGGGTGAGCGGGCCCAGGACGGCCGTGCAGGGCACCACCTCGGGGAATTTGTCCGCATCGATGCCGCTGTAGCGGATCAATTCGGCGTCGTAGCGCACGTGATCCGGGTCGCGGTTATCGGTGACCCAGGAGGTCAGGATGGAATTGGCGGTGGCCACGAAGCGCCCGCACAGGCGCAGGTTGACGTAATCCAGCACGTTGAGGAACTTGAAAGTCTTTTCGTAGACCTGGGGGAAGCGTTCCTTGACCAGCAGCATGTGCGCCGAAGGGTCCTTGCCGGTCAGCGAGGGCAGGCCGCCCGTCAGGCGGATCCAGCGCAGCAGCTTGCGCGCGTCGTAGCCGGCCAGGTTGAGCGGGCCGCGCACGTTGCGGCGTAGGAAGGGCGCGCCGCGCATGTCCATCCACAGGACGCAGTTCATCAGGGCCCGGCCGTTCCGGTCGACCGCCACCGTGCCCTCGCCCTGCGTGGAGCAGCACACCGCCGCCACCGCGCGCGTATCGACCAGGGCGCGCCCCAGCAGGCGGCGCGAGGCGGCCAGGATGGCTTCCCACCAGTCCTGGGGAGATTGTTCCGCGCCGCCGTCGGGCGTCAGATACAGGGGCACTTCCTGCGATTCCCAGCCCAGCACCACGCCGTGGACGGTAATCAGGGCCACCTTGGCGCCGGAGGTGCCCAGGTCAACGGATAGGATGGTCGGCTCAGTGGGCATGGCTCACCTCGCCGCCAGCGGGTCGCGCAATTGGGTGATGATCCCCACGCTGACCAGCATCAACACGGCGGCCAGCAGCAGGGCGGGGGTAAAGGCGCCGTCCGGGCTCTGCATGGCTCCCATGATGTACACGAAGACCACCGAGGCCTGGCCGAAGAGCTGGATCAGACCGTTGGAGGTGCCTTCGGGGGTGGGCTGGGTGATCTCGGCGGCGTATTGCATGCCGATGGGGCTGGTGCTGACCAGGAAGAAGCCCAGGCCGAAAGCCGAGAGCAACAGCAGCCAGAAGGAGGTGGCGAAGGTGACCCCGATGAGGCCGGGGATGGCCAGGAGGATGCCCAGCAGCAGGTAGCGCTTGCGCTTGTGCTGTTTGTCCGAGAGGGGCGGGAGGGCCACCGCCCCCAACAGCCCACCCACCAGCATCAGCGCGCCCAGCGTGCCGGCGTCGGTGGGGGTGAAGCCGCGCGGGCGGATGATGTTCTCCACCCAGGTGTTGATGCCGTTGAACACGCCCATGCCGATGAAGGAGACCGCCAGGTACAGCCAGAAATCGCGCACCTTGAAGGCGTGCTTCAGGCCGTCCAGCATCAGGGCGCGCACCTCCATGCCGGCCGGGCAGGGCGGCGTGGGCGGATTCTCGCGCGCCAGGGCCACGAACAGCACGGCTGAGAAGGCCGCCAGCCCGCCGTAGATCAACTGCACGCCGGGGATGCCCATCGATGCGCTGAGAATGGGGGTCAGCACCATGCCGATGCCGGTGCCCACCAGGTTGGCGAGGGTGACCAGCCCCACGGCAGTGGCGCGCTCGTCGATGGAGAACCACTGGGCGGGCACTTTGGTCCAGGCGTTCAACAGGAAGGGCTGGGCCACGGCCACGCCGATGGTGCTCACCAGCGCCAGGCTGTAGTTGGCTCCCGCCAGGCCGCGCAGCAGGCCGAAGACGCCCATCAGCACCGCGCCGATGCTGACCGCCAGGCGGAAACCGTAGGTGTCGATGACCCAGGAGACGGGGATGGACAGGGGGATGAAGGCGATCATGAACGACATGGCGAAGATGCCGATCTGCAAGTCGCTGACGCCGTAGAATTTGGCCGCCGGCCCGGTGATGGGCGCGTAGGCGATCCACAACATCTGGATGGTCAGGTTGATGAACATGAAGACCGCCAGCACCACCCAGCGGTAGCCGTACACGGAATACTTGCCCTCGGTCATGCGCGTCCCTCCCCAGGATTTAAGCCATTTAAGCCTTGCGAAGGTTGGGCCTTAAGGCCGGTCGTCTTCGCCAGGCGTACGAGTCCTGCTCCCTAACCTTCGCAAGGCTTGACAGGCTTAATATTAGCATAACCTGCGCGGATGGTTTTGCCATCCTTCTTAAGGTTGATGTACAATCACAACATGCAAACGCTGCCCAAGACCAAGTTCTGTGCGCCCATCCCGCACCGCGAGCTCATCCCGCGCGCGGACCTGACCGCCTGGCTGCGCAAGGAGCTGCCCGCCAGCCGCCTGATCTTGCTCTCGGCGCCGGCCGGCTACGGCAAGACCACCTTGCTCTCCGGCCTGCCCGAAGCGGCCCCGGAGGTTCGCCTGGCCTGGCTGGCCCTGGACGGCGAGGATAACGACCTGGTGCGCTTCCTCTCCGGATTGGCGGAAGCGTTGTCCGCCGTGCATCCACAGCTCAAGCAGCTCATCGAAGACCAGATCGCCGCCTCCACCGGCCTGGTGAGCGGCAGCGCCTCGGTCGTGCCGCTGCGCCAGGTGATGGTGCTGCTGATCAACGCCGTGCTCAGCCTGCCCGCGCCGGCTTGCATCCTGGCGCTGGACGACCTGCAAGAGATCACCTCGCCGGCCATCTTCGAGGCCCTGGATTACCTGCTCGAAAACCTCCCGCCGCAGATGCACCTGGCCGTCGCCACGCGCAGCGAGCCGCCCCTGCGCTTGCAGCGCCTGCGCGCGCGCCGCCAGCTCGCCGAGCTGAAAATGGCCGACCTGCGCTTCGACCTGGGGGAGAGCCAGCGCTTCCTAAACGACCTGCTCGGCCTGGGCCTGTCCGAGGCCGACCTGCAAGCCTTGCAGCAGAAGACGGAAGGCTGGCCGGTGGGGCTGGTGCTGTTGACCGAGCGCCTGCGCGACCTGCCTCCCCTGCCGGAGCGCGCCGAATTCCTGCGGCGCCTGGAGCACATCGACCCCACTACTTTCCGCTACCTGGCCGACGAAGTGCTGGCCCAACAGCCCGAGCCGCTGCGCACTTTCTTGTTGGAGACTTCCATCCTGGCCGAGCTGAGCCCTTCCGCCTGCCGGGCAGTGACGGGGCGCGAGGACGCCGCCGGCCTGCTGGCCGAGCTGCGCCGCCGCAACCTGTTCCTGGCGCAGGTGCGCGAAGGCTCCACCGGCCAGGAAGCTGTGTATCGCTACCACGCGCTGTTCGCCGAGTTCCTTCAGGTGGAGCTGGAACGCAGCGACGCCGCGCGCTGGCGCGAGCTACAGCGCCGCGCCGCGCAGGCCGAAGAAGAGCCGGGGCGGGCCATCGGCCACCTGCTGGCCGCCCGAGATTGGCAGGCGGCGGCTGCGCAGATCGAGCGGGTTGGCGAGCAGAGCCTGCAAGACGGCTTGCAGGCCACCGTCTCCGGCTGGATCGCCGCGTTGCCGGCCGAGCTGGCCGCCGGGCGCTACCGCCTGATGTACCTGCGCGGGCTTTCCGGCCTGCTGGAGGGCGATCTGGAGGAGGCCCGCCGCAGCCTGGAGCAGTCGCTCGACCTGCTGGGGGCGGGGCAGGACCGCGTCACCCGCGGGCAGGTGCTGGTCGGCCTGGCTTCGCTGGCCTTCGTCCGCGCCGAATTTGCCCGCTGCGGCGAGCTGGTGCAGCAGGCCGAGCCCTGGGTGGAGGGCTTGCAGGAGCGCATCGATTTCCTCATGCTGCGCGCCTCGCTGGCCCTGTTCTGCGCTTCGGATGGGGCGCGCGCCGAGGGGGACTTGCGGGAGGCCCTGGCGCTGGTGCGCTCCTCGGAGGATGCGCGCCTGTGGTTCCTCTTTTCGCTTTATTTAGCCCCCGAATTCACCGTCTTGCCGGGCATGCTCGACCTGTTAGAGGGATTCTGCCAGCAGGCCAGCCTGCGCTACGGCCAGCAGGCCACTCCCCTGCGCCTGGGCGTGGAGGATACCTGGGCCAGCGTCCACCTGCGCCGCGGGCGGCTACGCCAGGCGATCGAAACCGGGCGGGACGCGCTGCTGGTCAAGGAACAGCTCGGAGGTTATCCCTTTTTGGGCCTCAACGCTTCGCTGACGGTGGCGGCCGCTTACTCCGGGCTGGGCAATTATCCGGCGGCCGAGGAATATTTGCGCCGGGCCGAGGCGCAGGCGGGGCAGGCCGAGCTCAACCGGGCGCTGACCGGCGGCGTGCTCTACCCGCTGGGGCGCCTGTATTGGCTGCAAGGCCGCACCGACGAGGCGCGCCAGGTCTACCGGCAGATGTCCGCGCTGGAAGTCCGCCTGCCGCTGGTGAACGCCCTGCAGAAGATGCTGGGCGGCCTGCTGGAGCTATCCGCCAAACGCTACGGCCGGGCGGAGGCGTACCTGCTCGAAGCGCAGCAGCTCCAATCCGGGGAAGGCGTCTCGGAAATCTACGGGTCGGCGCGCCTGCTGCTGGCTTACCTCTACTATCGCTGGGAGCGGCCCCAGGAGGCCCTGGCGCACCTGGAGGCGCTGC
Source organism: uncultured Chloroflexia bacterium (assembly GCA_963702935.1). Lineage (GTDB taxonomy): Bacteria > Chloroflexota > Anaerolineae > Anaerolineales > Anaerolineaceae > DAOTWA01. Next base: position 1,581,314 of record OY969772.1, on the reverse strand, counting down.
TGGCGCGCTGCGAAAAGGAGCAGACCGCCGGGACGATCTTGCAGGACATGCCCCTGGCGGCGCCTCTGCTGCGCCTGGCGGCCAAGAAGGGCCTGCGCGCCGGGCAGGCGGCGGCTCTCTTGCAGCGCATGGGCCTGCCCATCGACGAGGAGGAACAGAACACCCTGCTCACCCCCCGCCAACTGGAGATCCTGCGCCTGATGTCCGCCGGGTACAGCAACCAGGCCATCGCCGACGCGCTGGTGCTCAGCCTGGCCACAGTGAAGAGCCACGCCGTGCACATCCTGAACCGCCTGGGCGTTTCCTCGCGCATGGAAGCCGTAGCGCGCGCCCGCCTGGCGGGCCTATTGTGAAGATCGGAGGCAGGCATGAACCGAGGGCGTAACTGGACGGTGGCCGGCGGCGCGCTGTTGCTGGTGGGTGCGCTTTTCCCCTGGGCGGCCTTCATCAGCGCCGAAGAGCTGGTGATGGTGCAGGGCTACGAACGGGCGGGGATCGTCTCGGGTTGCGCCGGCCTGGCGCTGATCCTGTTGGCGATTTACGTCAAGGACAAGGCCGGGCGCTGGTACGCCGCCGCCGTACTCCTGTTGCCGCTGCTGGCCGGGCTGATCGCTGCCCTGGACATGCGCGGCACGCTGGTCGCCCAGCCCCCGCCGGAGGAGCTGTTCCGCATGGTGGGCATCGGCATCTACGTCACCTTCCTGGGCGCCGCGCTGGGGCTGTTCGGGGGGCTGCGCCGGGCAATTCCCAGGGGGATTTAATCTATTTTAATTTGACTTTTGTCAATTCCCTTCTATAATAATATTACAAATAATACCCACATGATCCGATATGTGGGCAGGAGTATGCCCCTTTGGCAAGCCCACCCCGTAAAAAGGGCGCAGCCTCGAGGGGGTCACAATTTTATATTGGTGCTCCACCTATTCCCGCAACCATAACCCAATCCAAAAAACGCTCAGTACGGGATTTCCAACTTTGGGATTGCCGCCCCTTTTTTTGAGAGTGTTAAGAAAGTGAGGCAATACGTATGATCCCACCTCCGTTTGAGTACGCCGCCCCCACAACCCTTCCGGACGCCATCGCCATGCTGGGGAAGGACGAAGGCTCGAAAAGTCCTGGCCGGCGGCCAGAGCCTGCTGCCTATGCTGCGCTTCCGGCTGGCGTCGCCCGATCTGCTGGTCGATATCAACCACATCCAGGGGCTGGACTACATCCGCGAAGAGGACGGCTGGCTGAAGATCGGCGCGCTCACCCGCGAGTCGACCCTCGACCGGTCCGACCTGGTGCGCAGGCGTTACCCCCTGCTGGCCGACACGACCCGCGTGGTGGCCGACCCGTTGGTGCGCAACCTGGCCACGCTGGGCGGCAACCTTTCCCACGCGGACCCGGCCAACGACCACCCGGCCACCATGCTGGCTTACGGCGCGCAGGTGGTGGCCACCGGCCCCAAGGGCCAGCGGGTCATCCCCATCGACGATTTCTTCGTGGGGCCTTTCAAGTCTTGCCTGGCCCACGACGAGATTCTGACCGAGATGCGCATCCCGGCGCCCCAGCCCGGCAGTACCGGCGCGTACATGAAGATGGAGCGCAAGGTCGGCGACTTTGCCACCGCGGCGGTGGCCCTGCAGATCCAGTTGGACCAGTTCGGGCAGTGCAAATCCGCCGGGATCGGGCTGACCAACGTCGGCCTGACGCCCATTAAGGCCAGGGCCGCCGAGGAAAGCCTGGTGGGCCGGCAGTTGAACGAAGCGGCCATACGAGAGGCCGCCAGCCTGGCGGCTGAAGCGGCGGAACCCCAGGGCGATGCGCGCGGCTCGGAAGAGTACAAGCGCGCTCTGGTCAAGACTCTGACGGTGCGCGCGCTACATGCGGCGCAGAACCGTAAGAACGGAGGGTCGCGATGAAATCCCATCACATTTCATTAACCGTGAACGGACAAAAAGTGGAAGCCGACGTAGAGCCGCGCATGTTGCTGGTCTATTTCTTGAGAGAACAGCTCAACCTGACCGGCACGCACATCGGCTGCGACACTACTTCCTGCGGAGCCTGCACGGTGCACCTGAACGATATCCCCGTGAAGTCCTGCACGGTGCTGGCGGTTCAGGCGGACGGCGCGGCGGTGACGACTGTGGAAGGGCTGGCGCAAGGTGGGCAGCTTCATCCCATCCAGGAAGGCTTCCACGAGGAGCACGGCTTGCAGTGCGGATACTGCACGCCGGGGATGATGCTGACGGCGATCGCCTTGCTCAAGCAAAACCCCAACCCAACGGAAGATGAGATTCGCCAGGGTATCTCGGGCAACTTGTGCCGCTGCACCGGCTACGTCAACATCGTCAAGGCCATCCAATACGCAGCCGGGAAGATGCAGGCCGAGAGCGCCGTCGCCCAGGGCGAAGCAAGTTAACGGTGGAGGACGAAATGACTGAGAGTCAGACGACGATAGACGTTCAAGGGTTGGGCCACAACCGGAAACGCGTCGAGGATGCCCGCTTCATTCAGGGGCGCGGCAACTACATCGACGATATCAAGCTGCCCGGTATGCTCTTCCTGGATATCGTGCGCAGCCCCTACGCGCACGCGCGTATCAAGAGCATCGATACGACGAAGGCCATGGCCACGCCGGGCGTGCTGGCGGTCATCACCGGCGAGACGTTGAAGCAATACAACGTGCACAATATGCCCACCTTGATGAGCGACACCCAGATGGTGCTGCCCGTCGATACGGTCAAGTACCAGTACCAGGAGGTGGCCGGCGTGCTGGGCACGGATCGCTTCACGGCGGCCGACGGGGTGGCCGCCGTGGAAGTGGATTACGACCCCTTGCCCGTGGTGATCGACCCCAAGAAGGCCCTGGAGCCGGGCTCCCCCAAGGTGCGCGATGACAAAGAAAGCAACCACATCTGGCACTGGGAATGGGGAGACCGCGCCCGCACCGACCAGGCCTTCGATAAGGCCGGCACGACGGTGGCGGAGGATATTTACATCCCGCGCATCCACGTGTCCTCCATCGAGACCTGCGGCTGCGTGGCGCAATGGGACCCCATCGAGAAGCACCTGACGCTGTACATGACCACCCAGGCCCCGCACGCCATCCGCACGGTGGTGGCGCTGGTCACCGCGCACCTGGGGCTGTCGGAGGAGCGCATCCGCGTGATCTCGCCGGACATCGGCGGCGGATTCGGCGGCAAAGTGCCGGTTTACCCCGGCTACGTGATCGCCATAGCGGCTTCCATCGTCACCGGGCGGCCGGTCAAATGGATCGAGAGCCGCACGGATAACCTGACCGCCAATTCCTTCGCGCGCGATTACCACATCCACGCCGAGGTGGCCGCGGAAAAGGACGGCAAGATGACCGCCCTGCGCATCAATACCATCGCCGACCACGGCTATACCGACGCGGCCGCCAATCCCTCGAAGTTCCCCGCCGGGCTGTTCCACATTTGCACCGGTTCCTACAATTTCAAGGACGCCTTCGTGGAGGTGGACGGGGCCTACACCAATAAGCCGCCGGGCGGCATCGCCTACCGCTGCTCCTTCCGCGTGACCGAGGCGGTGTACACCATCGAGCGCATGACCGACATCCTGGCGCATACCCTGAAGGTGGACCCGGCCGAGTTCCGCATGAGGAACTTCATCCAGCCGGAGCAGTTCCCCTACCACTCCGCGCTGGGCTGGGAGTACGACAGCGGCAATTACGCCGGGGCGCTGCGCAAGGCCATGGACATGATCGGCTACGAGCAGTTGCGCGAGGAGCAGGCCGAAAAACGCGCGCGCGGCGAGCTGATGGGCATCGGCATCTCCTCCTTCACCGAGATCGTAGGCGCCGGGCCGTCCAAGCAGTTCGACATCCTGGGGATCAAGATGTTCGAACTCGTGCGAGATCCGCGTGCACCCCACCGGCAAGGCCATCGCCCGTTTCGGCACGAAATCCCAGGGCCAGGGGCACGAGACCACCTACGCCCAGATCATCGCCGAAGAGCTGGGCATCCCGGCGGACCACATCAAGGTCGAAGAGGGCGATACGGACACGGCGCCCTACGGCCTGGGCACTTACGCCAGCCGCAGCACGCCCACGGCCGGGGCGGCCGCCGCCATAGCCTCGCGCAAGATCCGCGACAAGTCCAGGAAGATCGCCGCGCACCTGCTGGAAGCTTCCGAAGAAGACCTGGTGTGGGAGCGGGGCAAGTTCTACGTGAAAGGCTCGCCCGGAGCGGGCCAAGACCATCCAGGAGATCGCCTTTGCCGCCTATACCGACCATCCCCAGGGGATGGAAGCCGGGCTGGAAGCCGTGGATTACTACGACCCGCCCAACCTGACCTATCCCTTCGGCTCCTACATCTGCGTGGTGGACATCGACCGCGGCACGGGTGAAGTGAAGGTGCGCCGCTTCGTGGCGGTGGACGACTGCGGGGTGCGCATCAACCCCATGATCGTCGAGGGCCAGATCCACGGCGGGCTGACCATGGGCTTCGCCCCGGCCCTGCTGGAGCAGATCATCTACGACGAGAACGGCAACATCCTCACGCCCAACTTCATGGATTACCTGCTGCCCACCGCCGTCGAGACGCCCCGCTGGGAGACCGGCGAGACGGTGACGCCTTCGCCGCACCATCCCATCGGCGCCAAGGGCGTGGGCGAATCGGCCACGGTCGGAGCGCCGGCCGCCATCGCCAACGCCGTGGTGGATGCCCTGTGGCACCTGGGTGTGCGCAACGTCGACATCCCCATCACGCCGCCCAAGGTATGGGCGTTGTTGGCGGAGCACGGCGCCAATCTGGAAGAATAAAGTCGTAGGGCGGCTTTCCAAAGCCGCCGCGAGCGGGCGGGATGTGAATCCCGCCCTACGAATGGGAATGAAGCTATGGATTATTTGGATCAGGTCAAAGCTCTGCAAGACAGGGGCCAGCCGTTCGTGCTGGCCACTGTCGTGCGTATAGAAAAGCCCACCTCGGCCAAGCCGGGCGCCAAGGCCATCATCACTCCGGATGGCAGCCTGAGCGGCTGGATCGGTGGGAGCTGCGCCGAGCCGACCGTCAAGCGCGAGTCGCTCAAGGCTCTGCGAGACGGCAGCCCGCGCCTGCTGCGCCTGTGCCCCGCCGAAAAGATGGGCGTCGAGCCGCAGGAGGGCGTCACCGAGCTGCAGCTCACCTGCATGAGCGGCGGCACCATGGAGATCTACCTGGAGCCGCACTTCACCCAGCCTCACCTGGTGGTGATCGGGCATCAAGCCGCCGCCGAGGCGCTGGTGGCCCTGGGGAAGACGCTGGAGTACCACGTCACCGTCCTGGGCGAAGGCGTTTCGGCGGAGCGCTTCGCCGCCGCCGACCGGGTGATCGAAGGCACGGATTTCACGCAGTTGGAGCTGACCCCCAACACCTACGTGGTGGTGGCCAGCCACGGAAATTACGACGAGCCGGCCCTGGAGGCGGCCCTGCCGTCCCCGGCGGCTTACGTGGCCATCGTGGCCAGCAAGAAGCGCGCCGAGGGCGTGCGCGATTACCTGCGCGGGGATGGCCTGTCTGCGGAAAGCCTGGCGCGCCTGAGGTCGCCCGCCGGCCTGGACATCGGCGCGCTCACCCCGCAGGAGATCGCCCTGAGCATCCTGGCCGAGATCGTCCAGCAGCACCGCCGGGGCGCGGGGAGCGCGCCAACTGAGGCGATCGAGGCCGCCGAAGCGGCGGAAGAGCCTGAAACAGGGCTGGACCCGGTGTGCGGCATGACGGTCGAGGTGGCCTCGGCCAGCTTCAAAGCTGCTTACCAGGGCCAGACGGTCTACTTCTGCTCGGCGCACTGCCAGCGCCTGTTCGAGAAAACGCCGGAGGCGTACTTGCAGCCCGCCGCCGCCGGAGAGAATGGATAGAAAGAGGAGGGAAAGTGAAATTCGAAGGCACCGTCACCATTAACGCCCCACGCGAGAAAGTGTGGGCCAGCGTGACCGACCCCAACCTGGTCAGCCAGTGCGCGCCGGGCTTGCAATCCATGGAGATCATCGAGCCGGACAGGCTCTTCAAGGTCGTGGCGGCCGTCGGATTCGGCACGGTCAAGGCCACCTTCAACGCGGACGTGGAATGGGTGGAGATGAGCGCGCCGGACTACGCCAGGGTGAAAGCCCACGCCAAGACGCCCGGCAGCGCGGTGGACGTGACCTCGGACATGCGTCTTTCCAGCGCCGGGGAAGGCGCCACCGAGCTGGGCTGGTCGGCGGACATCGTGGTGGTGGGCACCATCGCCAGCCTGGCCTCGCGCATGATGGGCGGCATGACCAAGAAGCTTACCGGCGCATTTTTCGAGTGCATCAAGGCCAAGATCGAAGTATGAAATTTGGACCTCTTCCTGTAGAACAATCCGAAGGCAAGATCCTCGCCCACAACGTTCCCAGGCCGGATGGGCGTACCGCCCTGCGTAAGGGCAAGCTCATCACCCGCCGGGACGTGGCCACGCTGCGCGAAGAAGGCTACGCCTGGGTGTACGCGGTGGAGCTGGAAAGCGGCGACGTGGAAGAGAACGAGGCCGCCTGCCGGGTGGCCGAGGCCGCTGGGGGCTCCGGGCTGCGTCCCAAGGGCAGCTCTTCGGGCCGGGTCAGCCTGGAAGCGCTGTTCAAGGGCGTGCTGCGCGTGGACGCCGAGCGTCTGGAGCGCGTCAACCGCTTCGACGGGCTGGCCTTCGCCACCCTGCCGTCCTTCACCATCGTCGAGGCGGGGCAGACGGCGGCCACGGTGAAGATCATTCCCTACGCGCTGCCGGCTTCCGTTCTGGAGCAGGCCGAGCGCGCCGCGAGGGGGGATTCGCCCCTGGCGCAGGTGCGCGAGCTGAAGCCCAGGCGGGTGGGGCTGGTATTTTCCGGGCTGCCCTTCGCCCGCGAGCGGGTGGCCAGGACTTTCGGGCCGCCGCTGCGCCGGCGCATCGAGAGCTGGGGCTCCAGGGTGGCGGCGCAGGAGTACGTGGAGCTGGCGGGCGAAAAGGACGGGACGGCCCTGGCCGAAGCCCTGGCGCGCCAGGTGGCGGAAGGCGCCGAGCTGATCGTGCTGGCCAGCGAGACCTCCATCATGGACGCCAACGACATCGCCCCGCGCGCCGTGTTGCGCGCGGGCGGCCAGGTGGCCTGCGTGGGCGCGCCGGTGGACCCGGGCAACCTGCTCATGCTGGCCTACCTCGAGGGCGTCCCGGTGCTGGGCGTGCCGGGCTGCGCGCGCAGCCCCAAGCCCAACGTGATCGACCGGGTGCTGCCGGCCCTGCTGGCCGGCGATCCGCTGAGCGCCGCCGACATCCGGCGCCTGGGATACAGCGGCTTATTGGCCGAAGACGCGCCGCGCGCACAGGTGCGCGTATCTGCGCGCGTCCCTTCCGCGGCCCGGGCAATCGACCTGCGATGAGCGGCCCAGGGTTAACCTCGATCGAGGCTCTGCAGGAGGCCCTGCGCGCGCGGCGCTACATCGCCGACCGCGGCCTGGCCACCTCCATCTACCTGGCCATCAAGCTGGGCCGCCCGCTGTTCCTGGAAGGCGAAGCCGGGGTGGGGAAGACCGAGGTGGCCAAGGTGCTCAAGGAGATGCTGGACACCGACCTGATCCGCTTGCAGTGCTACGAAGGGCTGGACGTCAATCAGGCCGTCTACGAGTGGAATTATTCGCGCCAGATGCTGCACATCCGCGTCAGCGAGGCGCGCGGCGAGAAAGTGGAAGAGAGCGACCTGTTCGGGCCGCAGTTCCTGCTGCGCCGCCCGCTGTTGCAGGCCATCGAGGATTCGCGCGCCACTCCCCCGGTGCTGCTGGTGGACGAGATCGACCGCAGCGACGAGGAGTTCGAAGCCTATCTGCTGGAGCTGCTCTCGGATTTCCAGATCACCATCCCCGAGATCGGCACCATCAAGGCGGCGCGCCCGCCGGTGGTGGTGATCACCTCCAACCGCACGCGCGAGGTGCACGACGCGCTGAAGCGCCGCTGCCTGTATTACTGGATCGATTATCCCACCTTCGAGAAGGAGCTGGAGATCGTGCGCACCAAGGTGCCGCAGGCGCCGGCCGGGCTTTCCCGCCAGGTCACGGCCTTCGTGCAGGAGCTGCGCCGCGACGACCTGTACAAGATTCCCGGCGTGGCCGAGACCCTGGATTGGGCGGCGGCGCTGATGGCGTTGGATCACGCCGTCCTGGGCAAGGAGGTGGTCGAGGAAACGCTGGGTGTGATCCTCAAGTACCAGGAGGACGTCGAGAAGGTCAACGGCAAGGTGGTCGACGAGATCCTGGCGCGCATCGAGCCGGGGCCGGCTTAGGCCGACAGCGATCGGAGGATCAAATGCCAGATGGCGTCCCCTCACCTCATCCCCCGGCCCCTTCCCCTCTCCCAACCCCGGGAGAGGGGAAGGGGAGCGGCGCTCTCTTTCACAACCTGCTGCTCTTCGGGCGTCTGCTGCGCGGCCTGGGGCTGGAGGTCGATGCCGGGCGCATGATCGATCTGGTTCAGGCGCTCGAGACGATCGGCGTCGGCGACAGGGCCGATTTCTACTACACCCTGCGCGGCTTGCAAGTCCGGCGCCGCGAAGACCTGCCCCTGTTCGACCTGGCCTTCGAGCTTTTCTGGCAGCGGCCGGGCGCGGCGCGCGCCGCCGGGCAGTTGCGCACCCAGGGCACGGTGCGCCGCCCGCGCCCGGTGATCGTCCCGCCGCCCTTGGGCCCTCCGCCGCCGGGGCCACGCGCGGGGCAGGAGGGGCAGCCGCGAGACGAACCGCCCATCGTGCAGGCCACGCTGACTTACAGCCAGCGGGAGGCGCTGCGCCGCAAGGACTTCGGCGAGCTGAGCGCCGAGGAGCTGAAGGCCATCCGGCGCTTGCTGGCCGAGCTGACCTGGCAAATCGGCCAGCGCCGCACCCGGCGCTTCCAGGCCGGGGACGGGCTGGCCTTCGATATGCGCCGCACGCTGCGCCACAACCTGGTCTACGGCGGAGAAGTGGTAGAATGGTCTCACAGGCAGCCCCGCTACAGGCCGCGCCCGCTGGTCATCCTGGCGGACATCAGCGGCTCGATGGAGCGCTACACGCGCCTGCTGCTGCACTTCGCCTACAGCCTCAACCGGGGCTTCAACTCGGGCTGCGAGACGTTCGTGTTCAGCACGCGCCTGACGCGCATCACCCGCCAACTGAGGGAACGCAACGTCGACCAGGCGCTGCGCCAGGTCTCGCAAAGCGTGCCAGACTGGTCGGGCGGCACGCGCATCGGCGAAGCGCTGAAGGATTTCAATTACGGCTGGGCGCGGCGCGTGCTGGGGCGCGGCGCGGTGGTGCTGCTCATCAGCGACGGCTGGGATTGCGGCGAGGCCGAATTGCTGCGCCGCGAGATGGCCCGCTTGCAGCGTACCTGCTACCGGTTGATCTGGCTCAACCCCCTGCTGGGCGGGAAGGATTACGAGCCTCTAACGCGCGGCATGCAGACGGCGCTGCCCTATATCGATGATTTTCTGCCGGTGCACAACCTGGCCAGCCTGGAAGACCTCGCCGAGCACCTGCGGCGCATCGACGAGAACCGGCCCGTGCGGCGGCAAACCTTTGGGCATAAAACGATATGAGAGAACTTTTCCCTGAACTCGAAGATTGGTTGGAAAAGCGCGAGAAGATCGCCCTGGCCACGGTCATCCGCACCTGGGGATCCTCTCCGCGTGGGGTGGGGGCCAAGATGGCGCTCACCGCCAGCGGCAAGATCAACGGCTCGGTCAGCGGGGGCTGCGTGGAGGGCGCGGTGGTGGAGGCCGGCATGGAGAGCTTGAAGGACGGCCGTCCCCGGCTCCTGCACTTCGGGGTGGCCGACGAGACCGCCTGGAACGTGGGCCTGGCCTGCGGCGGGCAGATCGACGTGTTCGTCCAGCCCCTGGAGAAGGGCTTCTTCGCGCAGGCGCGGGCAGCGCTGCTGGCCGGGCGGCCGTATGCCGCCGCCACAGTGGTGCGCGGCCCGGCGGACCTGCTGGGGCGCCAGATGCTGGTCTCGAAGGAAGGCCGCGCCTCCGGCGGGGTTACCCCCGGGCTGGACCCGGCCCTCCTGGAGCGCGTGCGCCAGGCCCAGGCCGAGAGCCGCTCCCAGACCTTTTCGCTGCAGACCGGCGGGGGCGAGGACGTGGAGGTCTTCGTGGAAGTGGTCGAGCTGCGCCCGGCGCTGGTGGTGGTGGGCGGGGTGCACACCGCCATCCCCTTGACCGCTATCGCGCGCACGATGGGCTTCCGCACGGTGGTGGTCGATCCGCGCCGCGCCTTTGGCAACGCCGAGCGCTTCCCGGAGGTAGACCAGCTCATCCAGGCCTGGCCCGAGGAGGCCCTGGCGCAGGTCGAGCTGAACGAGAGCACGGCGATCGCCATGCTCACCCACGATCCCAAAATCGACGACCCGGCCCTGCGCATCGCCTTGCGCAGCCCGGCCTTCTACGTCGGGGCCCTGGGCAGCCCCGTCACGCAGGCCAAACGCCGCCAGCGCCTCAAGGAGGACGGCCTCAGCGAGGAAGAGCTGAGCCGGCTGCACGGCCCCATCGGCCTGAAGCTGGGCAACAGCACCCCCGAAGAGCTGGCCCTGGCCATCATGGCGGAAATCATGGCCGTCCAGCACCGGGTAATGCCGTAAAATCTCACGCAAAGACGCAAAGACGCAGAGGTTTTTTTTAAGACCTTTGCGGTCTTGGCGTTCTTTGCGGTTCAAAAGCTTTTTCGGCATCTCTACACTCCAAAAGGTTGCCCCATGGCAGCATCCCCTGAATGCATCTTACCGATCCAAAATGAGCTGGGTGAAGGCCCGCGCTGGAACGTCAAAGAGCAGCGCCTGTACTGGGTGGACATCGAGCGCTGCGTCTTTCACCGCCTGGAGCCTTCCAGCGGGGCGGTGGAGACCTTCCCGGTGGGCCTGCCGGTGGGCGTGCTGGCCTTCCGCGCCGCGGGCGGCCTGGTGTTGGCCACCCGCGAGGGCTTCGCCCTGTGGGAGGGCGCCGGAAAGCCCTTGCGGCCCATCGGCGACCCGGAGCCGGGCAAGCCTGGCGCGCGCTTCAACGACGGCGCCGTGGACCGCGCCGGGCGCTTCTGGGCCGGCACCATGACCGAGACGGACGCCAGCAGCGCCCTGTACCGCCTGGACCTCGATCTCTCCATCCACCGGATGGAGGAGGAGCTGACCATCTCCAACGGCATGGGCTGGAGCCCGGACGACCGCACTTTGTATCACACGGACACCCTGCGCCACACCATCTACCAGTACGACTTCGACCTGGCCAGTGGAGAAATCGCCAACCGGCGCGTCTTCGCCCACGACCCCGAAGAAGGCGGCGTGCCGGACGGATTGGCCGTGGACGCGCAGGGCTTCATCTGGAGCGCGCGCTGCCACGGCGGGAAGATCGTGCGTTACGATCCGCAGGGCAAGGTCGAGCGGCGCATCGCGTTGCCCACGCAATGCCCCACCAGCGTCGCCTTCGGCGGCCAGCATCTCGACGAGCTGTACATCACCACCTCCAGGGCGCTGGTGCCGGCGGAGCGGCGCGCCGCGCAGCCGTTGGCCGGGGGTCTCTTCCGCCTGGAAACCGAGGTGCGCGGCCTGCCCGAGCCGGAGTTTGGGGGATAAGAGCGCGGTTCCAGGCAAAAGAAAGGCCCTAAGGATCTCGCGAGATCCTTAGGGCCTGGTGCACGCACGAGTTGTCAGGCAGTTGGAAACTGCACCTACAAACTGCACGAAGCCAGCCTGCGCTGGCTAAAAACCAGTCGGCGAAGGCCGACTTCGTGTACTTCGTTGCAGCGATTTCAATCGCCTGAAAACGGCTGACAACTTTTGCGTGCACACTTAGGGCCTGGTGCAGAGACAAACTTCCAAATCCGTGCTATACTGGCTGCTATAGGCGGGGAAACCAACGTGGCCTTTTCTCAACGTCTCGGTAGTCTACGGTTATTCGACGCGTGTGCAGGCGCGCTGCTCCTGCTCATGCCGCTTTCGGTTTTCTGGCAGTTGGGAGCTCCGGCGGCGCAGGGAGTGCTGCCCCTGTACGTGGCGCCCGGCATCTTCCTTACCGACCTGGCAGCCGCCCTGATGATCCTGGCCAGCCTGCCGAGGCAGGGGGCAGCCTGGAGAGCCCTGTTCCGGCGCTGGCGCTCCCCGGTCGTCTTGCGGAGCCTGGCGCCGCTGGCGGCCCTGGCGCTCCTGGGATTCATGACTGCTCCCTGGGCGCTTTCGCCCGGCCTGGCGGTTTACACCAGCGCCCGCTGGCTCCTGGCAATGGGGGTGTACCTGGCCTGGCTGGCGCAGCCCCGAAGGATGGAGACGCTCGCGCCGGTTTTCCTGGCCGGGCTGGGGCTGCAAGCCATGGTCGGCGCGCTCCAGTTTCTGTTTAAAGGCCCGCTCGGCTTGCCCGGCGAGCTGGCCTTGCGGGTGGATCAATCCCGCGCGGCGGTGATCTACGTCGACGGGAGCTCCTGGCTGCGCGCTTACGGCCTGACCTTTCATCCCAACGTGTTGGGCGGCTTCCTGGCCGTTGGGCTGCTCGTGTGCCTGCCGCTCCTCGATCGCTGGTTCTTCCGCTTCCTGTGGTGGGGACTGGCCGCCGGGCTGGCGCTCACTTTCTCCAGGTCGGCCTGGCTGGCAGCGGCGGTTACGCTGCCACCCCTGGCGGCCTGGCTGGCCTGGAAGCAGCCTGCTATGCGCCGGCCTTTGCTGGTGACGCTGGGCGTAGCGGCGGGCGCCGGCCTTCTGGGCGGCGCTCTGCTGGCGCGGCCCATCCTGGGGCACCTGGACGTATTCGCCTCCCTTTCGGAGTACACCTCCATCAGCGCACGCGGCGAGCTGATCGACGTGGCCCTGCGGACGATCCTCAGCCACCCCTTCACGGGCATTGGCGCGGGCAACTTCCCCCTCGCCGCCCTGGGGGCCAACATTCACGACGTGGCCCATTCCGTCCACCACGTCGCCTTGCTGCTGGCCTCCGAAGTGGGCGCGCCGGGGGCCGGGCTGTGGTACTGGCTGTGGCTGGCGCCGGTGCTCAGCCTGGAGAAGCGCCTGCGCTCCCCCCGGCCCTGGCCGGTGGCGCTGGCGGCGGCCTGGTTCGCGTTGGGCTTCATCGGCCTGTGGGATAGCTACCCCTGGTCTTTGGATTCTGGGCGTTTGCTTACCGTCACCCTTTTAGCCTGGTATACCTTAGCGGTGGAATCATCCTCCTTCGCGGAAGCCTCCGCAGGCGACCGCATTCTAGCATCCTCTCTAAAAGGAGCGCAATTATGAAACGCTACAAGTGGTTCGTCGCCGCCCTGGTGGTGCTCTTCTCAGCCGTGGCCTTCGTCCCCGCCCTGGCCTTCCCCTGGAAGGAGAAGATCTCCTGGCAGCGCTATGCCATGGTCTACAGCAGCCATCCCAGCGAGTATATCGTCAACAGCACAGTGGACGCGAGTGACGCCAACCCCGGCGACGGCATCTGCGAGACGGCCGCCGGCGAATGCACCCTGCGCGCCGCCATCGATGAAGCCAACCACGAGGAAACTTTACAAGCCGGCGTGTTCATCGAAGTGCCGGCGGGCACCTACACGCTGACCCAGACGGACCAAGATCCTTATTACGGGGGAGACACCCATCTGTCTATCCACCGGAACAGCAGTTGGTTCGTGGCCATCCGCGGCCAGGGAGCGGACAATACCATCATTCAAAGCGACGGGACGGCCGGCGTAATGCTCGTTACCGATTCCGTAATCCTGTCCGATTTGACCATCCAGAACGGCGCCAGCGATTATGAGCCAGGCAAAGATTCGCCCGGCGACTATCATGGGGGCGGGATCACCACTTCCGGCGGTGTGGATCTCAGGATAACAAACTGCGTGATCCGCGACAACCACAGCGTACACGGGGGCGGCATTTTGGTCAGGGATTTTCTCGACGGTTATGTATTTGTGACCCTTGAAGATTCAACCATCGACGGGAATTCGGCCGGCGAAGGGGGCGGGGTGTATAACGATTCGGGCTCGGTGATCATCCGCAGGAGCACGATCAGCCACAACACCGCCAATGAGGATGGCGGGGGCATCCTGAACCATTATCTCGATAATGCGCATAACGTAGGTAGAGGCACCGTGACCCTGGAAAACAGCACGATCAGCGGGAATTCGGCGAAGCAGGGGGGTGGTCTGTTCCAGGATGATTATTATGGTTATGATAGCAAGCCACTCCCCCTCTATAACGTCACCGTCAGCGATAATTCCGCCCAGGACTCCGGCGGGGGTATTGCCTTTAGCTATGGAAAAGTCAGCTTGAGCAATACGATCGTGGCGGGCAACCATAGCGATGCCGCGCCCGACTGTTTCACGAACAACGGCAGCCTGCTCTCCAACGGCTACAACCTGATCGGCTCGACCACGGGCTGTGATTTTACCTCGACCACGGAAGACCAGGTCGATCTGGACGCCGGATTAGATACCTTGCAAGACAACGATGGCGCTACCCAAACTCACGCCCTTCTGAATAATAGTCCCGCTATCGACGGTGGAAACCCGGCCGGCTGTCTGGATTCCGCCGGGAACGTCCTGCACTATGACCAGCGCGGTTATCCGCGCCGGGGTATCTTGGACCCGTTGCAGCCGGTGTGCGACATCGGTGCGTACGAGGTATCCTTCTCGTGGTTCGTACGCCTGCCATTCGTCGCCCGCAACCATTAAGGGTATGAACGTGGCTCTCCCGGTGGCCTCGTGGAAGGTGCGCATTGGCTGGTTGGATGGGCCTGCTCTGGCGGCCTTTGGGCTGCCCTTCCTGGTCTACCTGCTGACGCTGGCGCCTACCATCTACAACCTCGACAGCGCCGAGCTGACCACCGCGGCTGCCACGGGAGGGATTACCCGCGCCACCGGTTACCCGTTGTATCTGGTGTTGGGCTTTCTGTGGTCTCACCTGCCACTGGGCGACGTGGGCTACCGCATGAACCTGCTCTCGGCCCTGGCCGGCGCGCTGACCCTGGCCCTGGGCGAGCGCCTCCTGCGCCGGCTGGGAGTGGGCGCCTTCGCCAGGCTCTCCGCGTTGGGGCTGCTGGCCTTCTCCAAATTCTTCTGGTCGCAGGCGCTCATCGCCGAGGTATACACCTTGCAAACGGCCCTGATGGCGGGCCTGCTGCTGGCGCTGTTGCGCTGGCCAGAAAAGCCGGATTTCAAGCGCCTGGCCCTGGTGGGGCTGGGCATTGGCCTGGGGCTGAGCCACCACATGGCTACCGTGCTGATGCTGCCGGGAATCGCTTTTTACCTGCTGGCTTCCCATCCGCGCCGCGTCTTGAGCTGGAAGGCGTTCCTGGCCGCCGGTGGGGGCGCAGCCCTGGGCCTCAGCTTCTACCTCTATCTCCCGTTGCGATCCCTGGCTCACCCGGCCTTCGATTACGCCGGCCTTTACGACGCCAGCGGCATCTTCCACCCGGTGAACCTGGCCTCGCTGGCCGGTCTGGAATGGCTGGTGACCGGGCGCTCCTTTGCCGGGGCCATGTTCGCCTATCCCCTGGCGGCAGCCTGGGGGGAATTCCTGCACTTTTGCGGCTCGCTGACGGGCGCCTTCTTCGCCATTGGCGTGGGGCCCGGCCTGCTGGGGCTGTGGGTGGTCTTCAAGCGCAATTGGAAGGCGGGCGGCCTGCTGCTTCTGCTGTTCCTGGGCCACGTCATCTTCTTCGTCAATTATCAGGTGGCGGATAAAGAGCTGATGTTCCTGCCGGCCTACCTGGTGTGGGCGGTGTGGATGGGCGTGGGCTTCCAGGAAATCCTGGGGTGGGCGGGCGAATTGCACCCGGCACAACTGCGCTCCTGGCAGGGCTGGCGCGAAGGGTGGGGCCGCCTGTTGCTCTCGGCCATCCTGGTAGGCGCGGTAGGCTTCGCGCTGGCCTGGAACTGGCCGCTGGTGAGCCTTTCGGGGGATACCAGCACCCGCAAGCAGGGCGAAACGATCCTGGCGCAGGCCGCGCCCGGCTCGCTGGTGTTTGGGTATTGGGAGGTCGTGCCCGTCCTCCAATACCTGCAATTGGTGGAAGGCCAACGCCCGGACGTGCAGGCCATCAACCGTTTTCTGATCCCGCCAGATGCCATGGAGAAGCTGATCGAGCAGGAGATTGGCTCCCGCTCCATCTATGTGGACTCCGTGCCAACCGGCCTCCCGGAGGATATCGAGGCCCTACCGGTAGGGCCGCTCTACCGCCTGCAAGTTTCTTCCCAGCAGGCTCGTCCGTGAGGTGGAGCGGAAAATAGAGCGCTTTTCCCAGAACTGGGTCTTTACGCGCAGGCAGAAATGCCTATACTGTGCATAGTACTATTCTCCGGACGATCTGATCGTCTATCAGACCGGGTAAGGATCGTAAGATGGTAGATGTGGATCAAGTAAAGACCTGGGTGGAAGGCTATCTGCAAGCCTGGAACAGCAACGATCCCCAAGCGATCGGGCAGCTCTTCAGTGAGGAAGCCGCCTATTACACCGGCCCCTTCGACGAGCCCTGGAAGGGACGCGCAACGATCGTCGCGAACTGGCTGGAGCGCAAGGACGAGCCGGGCACTTTCCGGTTTCACTACCTGGTGCTCAGCGCTTCAGACGACCTGGGGGTGGTGCGCGGCTGGACGCTCTACCTGGAGGCGCAGCGGGAATTCGCCAACCTGTGGTTGATCAAATTCGACCCGGAAGGCCGCTGCAGCGAGTTCACCGAGTGGTGGGTGCAGCGTAAATGATTCTGTAAGTTAGGGATCAGTGGCCGGTGATCAGTGGGCAGTGGGCAGTGGTCGGTGGGCAGTGGTCGGTGGTCAGTGGGCAGTGGCCGGTGGCCGGTGGCCGGTGGTCAGTGGGCAGTGGCCGGTGGCCGGTGGTCAGTGGGCAGTGGCCGGTGGCCGGTGGCCGGTGGTCAGTGGGCAGTGGCCGGTGGCCGGTGGATAGAATGGTGTGCTGACCACTGAATACTGTCTACTGAATACTGTTTACCGAATACTGTCTACTGAATACAACGAGAGGAAGGTTTCAGAACATCTTGAATATCCAAGCAAAGCATCCTGGCGTCAGGGCGTTTTGGGTGATCCTGGCGAGTATCCTGCTGGTGGGGGGAATCGCCGCTTGCAGCCCGCGCAACGCGCGCAGCGACGCCGCCAACGTGGTCGAGACTTATCTCGAAGCCAAAAAGAACAACGATTACGAGGCCTGGAAGTCCACGTTATGGCCTGCCGAAAAAAACGATCAAAATTTCACCCCAACCTTTGAAAAGCCCGGCGACCTCGGCGTCATCAGCCTGAGCATCGGGAAGGTCGAGGTTGCGGATGAGGAAACACAGCGCATCAAGGAAATGTATTCGGGGAGCGATCTGGCGCAAAGCCTGGGGTGGTCTGACGAATACATCTCTCAAAACATGATCGCGGTTTTCGCCCAGTACAGCGTGGATTACGACAATACCAAAGTTCCCTATAACGAGGGAAATTTGACCCAGTATTTTTATCTGGTCAGGAACGACAAAGATTCTCCCTGGCTCATCTGGAATACGACCAGCCCGTCAAATTGATACCATGTGAATTGTCCCCGTTTTTTGCTTGACAGGCGCCCAAACATCGGTATAAATTGCCATAAGGACATTCTCTGCAAACCCATTGAACAAGGAGTGACCCATGGCAACATTCTCACGTATGCCCAACTATGATGTTCGCAATGATGGCGCGGGGCCGTACGCGGTCTTTTATTGCGACTCCTGCGGGCGGGAATTCCGCAGCCAGCCAGACCTGGCCAATACGGTGACGCAAGACCTGGGGCGGTCGGCGATGGGCGGGCTGCTGCGCAAGGTGCCCCTGGTAGGCAACAGCGTGGCCAACAGCGTGACGGGAGAAGACCCGCGTTACAGCTACAAGATGACCCCGGCGCAGGTCGAAGCCGCCTGGAAGCAGGCGCAGGTGCATTTCCGCGAGTGCCCCACTTGCAGCCGCATCGTGTGCCTCTCGGACTTCGACACGCAGTCTGGCACCTGCCAGGAGGACAGCCCGCGCACCAATGAGATCGCCGAAGCGCGCGGGGAGCAGGCCGGCGCGGCCTTGAAAGGGCTGGCGAGCGCCTTCGGATTGGGCAATGTGATCGAGCAGGCCGGGCAGGCCGCCAAGGCCGCCGCGCAGGCTTCCACGCAGATGGCGCGCTGCCCTACGGACGGCACCCTGGCTGCCCCCGGCACGAAGTTCTGCCCGGAGTGCGGCAGCCCCATGCAGCAGCCGGAAGCACAACGTTGCCCGCAGTGCGGCACGGAGACCCACGGCGCCAGGTTCTGCCCCAACTGCGGCGCGAAGATCGAGCAGGCTCCGGCGTTGACCCATTGCCCTAACTGCGGCGCGGAGGCCAAGGGGGCCAAGTTCTGCGCGGAGTGCGGCACGAAGCTGGGGTAAGAGCTGGTGGGCAGTATTCAGTGGGCAGTGATCAGTGGTCAGTATTCAGTGGTCAGTATTCAGTGATCAGTAATCAGTAGGCCGTGGGCAGTGGTCAGCCGATGCCGACCACTGCTAAGCCTTGCGAAGGTGGGCGTGACAGGGGCGCGCGTCTTGCGAAGGTGAGCTTCCCGTAAAGCCAAACCTTCGCAAGGCCGGTCGTTGAGTGTTTAGGGGCCGGTGGTCAGTGGGCAGTTGTCAGAATGTCTACTGTATACTGATCGCGGCCCACTGTGTACTAATCTCTGAATACTGACCACTGACCACTGAATACTGCTCACTGACTACTGTCCCCTCCCCACTATTTCCAAAATAGCATAGCCGGCGCCGACGACGCCCGCGCGCTGATCCAGGCGGGCCAGCTCGAGGCGCACCTGATCGGCGGGCATCATCACGGCGTGACGTTGGATAAGGGCATCCAGGGTGGGCTTGAACAACGGGTAGCTCTTCATCCCCCCGCCGCCCAGCACGATCACGTCTGGGAAGAACAAATGGATGAGGTTGACCAGGCCCAGGCCCAGGTAATAAGCGGCCCGCTCCATCGCTTCGCGCGCCAGCGGGTCTCCGTCCGCGGCGGCCTGCGAGACCAGGCGCGCGTCGATGCGCTCCAGGTCGCCCTGGACGAGATCGCGCAGCCGGGTGGAGCGCTGGCGGGCCTGCTCGCGGGCGTACTGGGCGATGGCAGGGCCGGAGGCCAGGCTTTCCAGGCAGCCGCGCCCGCCGCAGTAGCATTCCGGGCCGGATGGGTCGAGCAGCATGTGCCCGCCCTCCAGGTGAACGCCGTTGGCGCCGCGGTAGAGCAAGCCGTCGCAGATGAAGGCTGTGCCCACGCCGGTGCCCAGCGTGACCATGTACAACCGGCTGGCCCCTCGCCCGGCGCCCATCCAATATTCGCCCAGGGCGGCAGCGTCGGCGTCGTTCTCGATGGTGACCGGCACGCCGAAGCGCTGCGCCAGGGGGGAGACGATGTCCACGTCTTCCCAGGTGGGCAGAGTGTAGGGGTTCTGAATGGCGCCTTTCTCACGGTCCACCGGACCGGTCGAGCCGATGCCGATGCCGAGCAGCTCCACCGCCCCGGCGGCCTGGCGCACTTGCTCGACCAGTCCGGCGGTGCGCTCCAGCCCGGCCTGCGGGCCGCGCGCGGCTTCGATGGGGGTCTCGGCCCAGCCCAGCAGCTTCCCGGAGCGATCCAGAATCCCGGCGCGCACGTTCGTGCCGCCCAGGTCGATGCCGATGACGGTTTGGGGGGGCGTCATGGAGCGCTCCGCTCTACCCAGGCGCCTTGCGGGCTGGTCGCCAGGATTAACCCGCGCGTGGGGAGGCCGGCGGCTTCGAACGCCGCCTGCATGGCTTCCACGATCGCCTGGGGATCGCCCTGCGAGAAGGCGATCACGCTGGGGCCTGCGCCGGAGAGGGCTACACCGGCTGCGCCGGCCTGGCGGGCGGCGGCGATGGCTGCCGGCGCGCCGGGAATGAGCTTCAGACGCTGCGGCTGGTGCAGGCGATCCTGCATGGCGGCGCCCAACAGGGCCAGCTCGCCGGAGCGCAGCGCCTCGATGACGAAGGGCGCGCGGCCCAGGTTGAAGATGGCGTCCGCCAGGGGCACCTGAGTGGGCAGCGCAGCGCGGGCGGCGCGCGTGGGCAGGTCGATCTCCGGGACGGCCACGGCCACTTGCAGGCGCGCCGGTGGGTAGCCGTGCGCCAGGAGGCCCTCTTCGCCGCCGGTGACCAGCGCCAGCCCGCCCAGCAGGGCGGCAGCGGCGTTGTCGGCGTGGCCTTCCAGCTCGCAGGCCAGGCGCAGGATCTCGTCCGTGCCCGCCGGCCCTCCTAATAAGGCGTTAGCGCCCAGCAGCCCGCTGAGCACGGCCGCCGCGCTGGAGCCCAGCCCCGAGCCGAGCGGGATGCGATTGTCGCACTCGACCCGCAAAGCGGCGGGAGCGGGCGCGCCCTGCTCCTGGTAGAAGCGCAGCGCGGCTTGCAGGATGAGGTTGCGCGCGTCCTCAGGCAGCTTCCCCTGCCCTTCGCCGCTGACCTGGGCGCGCAGGCCCTCTCCTTCCAGGGAGAAGGAAGCCCGGTTCCACAGATCCAGGGCCAGCGCCAGGCAGTCGAAGCCGGGTCCCAGGTTCGCCGAGGTAGCCGGGACGTGAACGGTGAGGACTGCGGCCATCGGCTCAGCGCCCCTTCTCTCCCAGGAGGATGTCTTCCAGGGCGGAAAGCTGCGGCTCGAGCACTTTGGGCAGGGCCATGGCGTTGGTGATGATGTCGGGGTCCTTCAAGCCGTGGCCGGTACACACGGCCACCACGCGCTTGCCCTTCACGTCCAGGCTGCCCGAGGCCAGCTCTTGGGCCAGCCCGGCCAGCCCGGCGGCGGAGGCCGGCTCCACCCACACTCCGCTGGCTGCCAGGCGGCGCTGCATGAGCAGGATGGCCGCATCGCTCACCGCGATGATGCGCCCGCGCGATTCCTCGGCGGCCTGTAGGGCTTGCTCGCCGCGCGCGGGGCGCCCGATGCGGATGGCGGTGGCCACCGTCTCGGGGTGATCCACGGGGCGCCCCAGCACCAGCGGCGCGGAGCCTTCCGCCTGCACCCCCAGGATCTGCGGCAGCCCGGTTTGTTTCAAGCGCTCGTATTGGGTGAAGCCCATCCAGTAGGAGGTGATATTGCCGGCGTTGCCCACCGGCAGGCACAGCCAGTCGGGGGCGGCGCCCAGCGTGTCGCAGACCTCGAAGGCGGCCGTCTTCTGGCCCTCCAGCCGGTAGGGGTTGAGTGAGTTGACCAGCGCGATGGGGTAGCGGTCGGTGATCTCCACCACCAGGCGCATGGCGTCGTCGAAAGAGCCGTTGATCTGCACCACCTCGGCCCCATAGGCCACCGCGCCGGCCAGCTTGCCGGCGGCCACCTTGCCCTGGGGGATGATGACGATAGCGCGCAGCCCGGCGCGCGCCGCGTAAGCCGCCGCGGAAGCGGCCGTGTTGCCCGTGGAAGCGCAGATCACCGCGCGCGCTCCACGCCCCACGGCCTCACTGATGGCCACGGTCATGCCGCGATCCTTGAAGGAGCCGGTGGGGTTCATGCCCTCGAACTTGACGAACAGCTCGAAGCCGCCGCCCAACTCCTCGGCCAGGCGCGGCATGGGGATGAGGGGCGTGTCGCCTTCCAGGAGGGTTACGGTGGTGGTATGGGCGGGGATATCCAATAAGGGTCTGTAGCGGGAGAGGACGCCGGCGTAGGTCATGGGGGTTCACCTTAGAATAGGAATTAGTTCTCCCGATTATACTTCTGAATTTCACAACCTTTCCCCAGGCTTTTCATAATTTCTTCACAGCCTCCTGGCATACTCAGGATAGCCAAACGGGGCGGCGCTGCGCCGCTCCAGATGAATTCTTGACTTATGGAGGTAGGCAATGTTTCGACATGGTTTTATTTGGAGGCTTTTACTGAGCCTGCTGCTGGTCGCTGTGCTGGCAGTGGGCGGCGTGGCGCTGTACCGCGCCGGCTTTGCGCAGGGCTACCAGGCCGCCGCGCTGACGGCAGGCACGAGCGGCCAAGCCACGGCGCCGGCAGTCCCCTACTACGGCGTTGCGCCGTGGGGATACGGGCCGGGATGGGGCTTCCCGTTCTTCTTCCCCTTCGCCCCACTGCTGGGGTTCGGCTTCTTGCTACTGGTCTTCTTGCTGATCGGCGGCATCTTCCGCGGCGGGCGGCGCTTCGCCGGCCCTTACGGGCACGGCCCCGGTCATTGGGGCTACGGCGGCCCAGACCCGCGCTGGGGGCGCGCATGGGGCTACGAAGGGCAGGAGCAGCCTAAGCCCCAACCCGAGAAGGGCGCAGGCCCCGGCAACGCTGCGCCGCAGGGATGAGAGGATAGTTGGTGAATGGTTCAATTCCTAAATCCCCCCAGCCCCCCTTGAAAAGGGGGGTGAAAGGGGGATCAGGGACATTTCTTATAAGGTTATTTTATAAGCCGCCGGCCGAGTTTACCGGCGATGCGTTTGACCGTATAATTTATGAAGGATGAAGGCAGAAGGATGAAGGATGAATGCCTCGCCGAAGGATAAGGAGGTTTAGAGATATGAAGACAGCGGTGACGATTTTTAATATGCTGACGCGTATATGCGGGCTGATCTTGATCGTTTTAGGGCTGCTCTTCTGGGCCGGCATTGCGACTACGTTGATCCCCGTGCACATCTTCTTTGGGCTGGTATTGGTGCTCTCGTTGTGGACTCTGGCCGGGCTGGCCGCTAAAGCCGGGGTGAGCACGGGACTGGTGGCGCTGGCCATCGTGTGGGGCCTGATTATGCCCATCCTGGGGATGACCCAGGCGCAGTTGCTGGTCGGCTCGGCGCATTGGGTGATCGACGCGCTGCACCTGCTGGTGGGCGTCGGCGCGGTCGGCCAGGCGGAAGGGCTGGCGCGCGGGATCAAGCGGGCGCAGACGGCCGTGGCGCGGGCATAGCGGAGTGAGCCTTGCGAAGGTGGGATAATCGCCACCTTCGCAAGGCTTAATCAAAGACTATGAATGAGCTGATCCTGGTGGTGGATGACGAAGCCCGTATCGTGAAGCTGGCCCGCGATTACCTGGAGCGGGCCGGCTTCCGCGTATCGAGCGCCGCGGATGGGCCGGCGGCCCTGCAGGCCGCGCGCCGCGAGCGCCCCGACCTGATCGTGCTGGATCTGATGCTGCCGGGCCTGGACGGCCTGGACGTGGCGCGCACCCTGCGGCGCGAATCGGACGTGCCCATCATCATGCTGACCGCTCGTGTGGAAGAGGCCGACCGGCTGATCGGCCTGGAGCTGGGCGCGGACGACTACATCACCAAGCCCTTCTCGCCGCGCGAGCTGGTGGCGCGCGTGCGCACCGTGCTGCGCCGGGCGCGCGGGGGTCTCCAGTCGCCGGGCATCTTGCGCGCCGCCGACCTGGAGATCGACCTGGAAGGCCACCGCCTGACCCGCGCCGGGGAGCCGGTGCGCCTCTCACACATCGAGTTCAACCTGCTGGCTATCCTGGCCCAGCATCCCGGCCAGATCTTCACACGCGCCCAACTGCTCGACCGCCTGCACGGGGTGGCTTTCGAGGGCTACGAGCGCAGCATCGACGCGCACGTCAAGAACCTGCGCCGCAAGCTGGAGCCGGACCCGGCCGAGCCGGTCTACGTGCTCACCGTGTACGGCGTCGGCTACCAGTTCAACGACAGGGTGTGAGCCATGCCCTCTTCGCATCATTCTCACAGGGAACCGCACTCGGATTTCTGGCGCAATGCGCCGGCTGAGCCGGACGGCCCCCCTGCGCAGGATTTTCACCGGGGCCGGCCTTCGGACTTCCGGCACGAGCCAGACGAAGCCCACACACCCCAGGCGCAGCGTTTCCCCTGGGACTGGCGCGGTGGTCCCTGGAGCCGCCACGGGAGAGAAGGTGGCCGGTGGCACCAAAAGCGCAGGTTCCTGTTCGTGCGCTTTGCCCGGGTGATGGGGCTGGCCCTGCTGCTCTTCCTGGTGGGCATGGCCGCCCTGGCCTTTTTGTTCACCCGCCTGTTCGGGGGCGGCGGCCAGGCTACCTTGCTGGTCTGGCTGGTGAGCAGCCTGCTGGCGCTGTCCTTCCCGGTGGTGGTGGTCGTGTTCGCCCTGCGCTCCTTCGCCGGGTTTGCCACGCCGCTGGCGCGCGTGATGGCCGCCGCCGACGCCGTGGCCGAGGGCGATTTGAGCGCGCGTGTGCCCGAAGGAGGGCCGGGGGAGTTCGGCAGGCTGGCGCAATCCTTCAACCGCATGGTGGCCGAGCTGGAGCAGTCTGACCAACTGCGCCGCAACCTGACCGCGGACGTGGCCCACGAGCTGCGCACCCCGCTGCACATCATCCAGGGCAACCTGGAGGGCATCCTGGACGGGGTGTACGAGGCCAACCCCGATCAGCTCAATCTGCTGCTGGACGAGACCCACCAGCTCACCCGCCTGGTGGAAGACCTGCGCACCCTCTCCCTGGCCGAAGCCGGGCAGCTTCCGCTGGAACGGGAAGCCGTGGACGTCTACGATTTATTGAATGACGTGGCCACCAGCTTCAGCGGCCAGGCCGAGGCCGCCGGGGTCTCCCTGCGCGCGGCGGAGAGCCAGGGGAGCCCAGCGCTGAGCGTGGTGGGGGACGCCGGGCGCCTGGAACAGGTGTTGAGCAACCTGGTCGCCAACGCCCTGCGCCACACCCCGGCGGGCGGAGAGATCAGCCTGCACGCGGAGGCCGCGCCGGGCGGCGTGCGCATCCAGGTGGCGGACAACGGCAGCGGCATCCCGCCCGAAGACCTGCCCTTTATCTTCGACCGCTTCTGGCGCGGCGACCGCGCGCGCCAGGGCAGCAGCGGGCTGGGGCTGGCCATCGCCCGGCAGTTGGTGCAGGCCCACGGCGGGCGCATCAGCGTTGAAAGCCGGCCGGGCCAGGGAGCGACCTTTAGCGTGGAACTCCCGGCGGATGGGGTGGGGAGAGCTTCCTCGACCTGAAAGCTCAGGAGGCGCCTTCCAGGTGGTCGGTGATCTCGCCGTTTTTCAGGACGAACACCTCGACGCCGGTGTCCGCGTGAATGTGCTGGATCAATTGCAGGAGATATTCGCGCGTCATCACCCCCGTGCCGCCGGCCGAAGAACCCAGGATCAAGATGGCGGTGTGGGTTTCGGCGATCACCGCTTTTAGGATGTCGCGAAAGGTGCCGCTTTTGATCAGGATGTCGGCTTTCACGCCCATCTTTTCGGCTTTTTCCTGGGCGGCGGTCAAGATGAATTCCCCCATATCCTCGAGCTCGTTCTCTATATTCTTCATGACCACCGGTGAGCCAAAGTTGAGCAGAAAACTGGTGTTGCTCACGTAGAGAAACAGGATGTTCCAACCTCTTTCGGAAGCAATCTGGATGGACTTTTCCAGGTTCTTAATGCTTTCTTCGCCGCCGCGCGTAGGACACAGAATGGTTGCCATTCTTCCTCTCTTCTTGGATTATCCAAAAACGATGAATTGCACTAATAGCCAGATCGTTCCAAGCGCCAGAGTGATATAAGTAACCGGCAAGCCGATTTTCATGAATTCCTTGAAGGAGATGGGCCGGCCGGCTTGCTCCGTAATGCCGGAGGTGACCAGGTTGGCCTCGCCGCCGATCAAGAGCCCGTTTCCGCCCATGGCGGCTCCCATGGACAGGGCGTAATAGAGCACCTTGCTGCTCGCGCCGGGAATGGAGCCGGACAGGTACTCCACGACCGGCAGCAGCGAGGTCGCCAGGGGAATATTGGCGATGGCGGTGGAAAGCGTCCCGGCCCCAAAGATGATCACGATCACCGCCAGGATCAGGCTGTCCCCCACCAGGCTTTTCATCCCATCCGCGATGATGGCGATCAGACCGACTTCCTGCACGGCCCCCACCACGATGAAGAGCGAGATGAAGAAGACCAGCGTGGTCCAGTCCACGGCTTCGATGGTCTTGTTGACGTCCGGACGCAGCCACACGAAGAGCAGCGTGGCCCCCACCAGCGCGGGCACGGCGGGCGGAACGTCGATGCGCTCTCCCAGGGCAAACCCCACCAGCACGAAGAGGAAGACCAGCCCCGCTTTCCACAGGGTGGTTTTATCCGTGATCTGGCTGTTCCTCTTTAGCAGGTCGTACAGGCGCGGGGAGATCTCGCCGCTTTGCTTTCTCAGCTCCTTGCGGTAGTAGAACAGCACGAAGGCCGCCATGCCGGCGAAGGCCAGCAGCACCCCCAGGGTCTGGTTGGCCAGGAAATCATTGAAGCCGATGCCGGCGTAAGCGCCGATGACGATATTGGTGGGGGTGCCGATCAGGGTGCTGATGCCGGTCACGTTGGAGGACAGGATCTCCGGGATGATCAAGGCGATGGGGTTGATGCCCAGGGCGATGCCGATCTCCATGGTGATGGGAGTCATCAGCAGCATGGTGGTGAAGTTGTCCAGCAGGGCCGAGGCGATCCCCGTGACGATCATCAGGATCAGCACCAGCAGCCAGTTCTTTCCCCGGCTGAGCCGGTAGGCCTGAAAGGCGGTCCACTGGAAAATGCCGGTGCCCTCGATGACGGCGATGATAATCATCATGCCCATCACCAGGAAGATGACCTGCCAGTTGATGTAGGTCAGCGCCTGCTCGAAGCTGAAGATGTACAGGCTGGGGGTGATGGCCCCTCCGACGAAGGAGATCAGGAAGATGGCCGACATGGCGGTCAGGGAGGCGGTGGTGGTGTGCAGCTTCTCGAAGGCGATGATCAGCAGGACGAAGAGGAACACGCCCGTGGCCGCCCAGAATCCGGCGTCGACCCGGCGCTCCAGGGTGACCTCGGGGGTCACCAGGGAAGCATGGTTGCGCAGATCCAGCAGATCCTGGGGGCTGAGAGACAGATCGGTGGCCTGGTAATGCGGCCGGGTGATTTGAAGGGTCAGGCTGTCGGGCACCGAGCTCAACCGCAACGTCCAGGTGCCGTCGGCGTTGCTCTCGGTTTCGGCCAGGGCCTGCTGGTCCTGGCTGCTGGAGGCCAGGGCCTGGATGGTGACGCCCCCCACGGGCTGGTTTTGCCGGTTCAGGACGTTCCCGACGATCTCGAAATCCCCGGCGGGCTGGGGAGCGTTGCTGGCCGAGGCGCTGTGTAAGCCTAAGAACAGGGAAAAAAGGACGAAGATCATTCCCCCCATCAAAAATTTAGAGTATTTCTTGATCCTCCGGGAATTGGCCCGATCGGCTACTTTCAACGGCACGTTTTACTCCTTTCTTGCGTGAGCTTCAGGAAACCTATAGATATTATAGTGAACTTTGGGAAATTGTCGGGGCTTTAAAGGCGGGAGGTTCTCACGCAAAGGCGCAGAGACGCAAAGGGTTCTGGCGAGATGAGCTCGTATTCCTTGGTGAGGAAAGTTTTCAACCACCAAGTACACCAAGCACACCAAGAAAGAGCGGGGAAAGAGAGGGACGAAAAAAACCTCGTGCCCTTGGTGTTCTTGGTGGTTCGCTCCTCACCTTCACGCCATTGCGGCTTTTGCGTGTTCCAATCCAGGTCAGCCCTACAAATAGGGGGTTTTCTCGACGGGCAGGCGCAGGGTAAAGCGCGCGCCGGTGGGGGTGTTCTCGGCGGAGACCCCCCCGCCGTGCGCCTGGGCGATGGCCTTCACGATGGCCAGCCCCAGCCCGCTACCGGGAT
This sequence comes from uncultured Chloroflexia bacterium, assembly GCA_963702935.1. Classification (GTDB taxonomy): domain Bacteria; phylum Chloroflexota; class Anaerolineae; order Anaerolineales; family Anaerolineaceae; genus DAOTWA01. The sequence goes on along the minus strand of OY969772.1, from coordinate 1,553,753 downwards.
AGGCGGTGGCGTTGCGCCCGCGATGGAAGCGGTTGAAGAGGTAGGGCAGGTCCTCCTCAGGAACGCCTATGCCGCTGTCCTCCACCGAGAGGCGGGCCTGGCCGCCCTCTTCCACCAGACGCACGCTGACCGAGCCGCCGGGCGGGGTGAATTTGAGCGCGTTGCCCAGCAGGTTGCCCAGGGCGCGGCGGAGCTGGGCGCTGTGTCCCTGGAGGCGCACCTCGCCTTCGGGCAGCTCCAGGGTGAAGGCCGTCTCGCTTTGCTCGGCCTGCGAAGCGTAGGGCTCGCTGGCCTCGCGCAGCAAGGCGCACAACTCGATGTCTTCCAGGGGAGCGCCGTTGGCGCCGCTCTCGATGCGCGAGAGGTCCAGCAAATCGTTGGTGAGGGTTTCCAGGCGCTTGACCTGTTCCAGGGCCTGCTCCAGGGATTGGACGGGCACCGCACCGGCGGCCTGCTCCTCCCCGGCCAGCTCCAGGTAGGTGTGCAGGGCGGTCAGGGGGGTGCGTAGCTCGTGGGCGGCGTCCGAGGCGAAGCGCTTGAGCATCAGCACGGTATCTTCTACCTGCTCGGCCATGCGGTTGAAGGAGGCCGCCAGCAGGCCAAACTCGTCCTGCTGGGCCACCGCCACGCGGGCAGACAGGTCGCCGGAGGCCATGCGGCGGGTGCCGTCGGTGAGCACCAACAGGGGCGCGCTCATGCGCCGGCTGACCCACCAGCCCGCCAGGGCGGCGATGAGCAGGGCGACCAGGCTGGCGACGGCCCAGCCCCGCGCCACGCCCAGAACGATGTCCAGGCCGTAAGCCGGGCCCTCGGAAAGAGTGATGCTGCCCAGGAGCTTGCCCTCCGTCGAGACGAGCGCCTGGGTGTAGACCTGGGTGGAGCGGGTCTGGACGATCGTGCCGCTGCCTTGCAGGTCGAAGCCGAACATGGTACCGGCCACCGGGAAAACGGAGACCAACGCAGGCCCGTTTCCCTCCACCTGGCCGCTGACCTGCACCGAGGATCCCGCCGAGGACTTGTTGATGACGAAGAACTTCATATTTCCCCCCTGGGCCGAGGGAGAGGCCGTCGCGAGCGTGGCGCCTTCCGGGAGGGGCAGGCCAAATTGCAGGTTGATGACGGCCTTGCCATTCGGGCTCGGGCTGGCACTCAGAGTTCCGGATTGGCTGGCGGGGCCAGGCGAGGCCTCCAGATTGCCCGGGGCGGGCAAGGAGATGGCCGAAGCTACCAGGGAAGAATCTTTCCCTCCCGAAAAGTTGAAATCGGCCAGCTCGTTCCCGTTGGCGTCCAACAGGCGCAGGTGGGTCTGGGAGAGGAAGGAGAAGAGCATCAGGTGATCCTTCAGCTCAGAAGGGGGCTGGCCCTGGCTGAGCAAAGGGATGATGGCCTCGCTGATGGCGACGGCGTTCTTCTTCAGGTAGGCGCCTTCCTGCGCCTGATAGTAATCCCGCAGAATGAAGAGGAGCGTGACGCCCAGCACCAGCGCGGTGATCAAAGCGATGCCGGCGTAGGTGAGAGGCAGCCTCCAGCGAATGGATTTCAGTTTCATCAGCACACCTGCCAGAATGTCGTTGCGTATTTACCGGGGTTTCGCCTTTTCCGAATCAGGCAGAAAATCTGCCACAGGGGCGCAAAGTGCCCAGAGAGGCCGAAGGGAAAATCGGCAAGAACATGTACTACTCCAAGAGCCTATCGTTATCCAATATATTTATCACGAATAATTCTATCTTAATTCGGGGATTTTGTAGAGCTGCCCTGCGGGCTTCCCTGCGATTGCGGACTGCCCTGCTGGCCGCCTTGCGCAGGGCCACCCTTTACCACGGCAGGCCCTTCCACCACGATCGCGTCGGCGATGATGCGGTCGCCGCGCTTCTGGCCCCACACCTGCACCATGCTGCTGGACGTGATGGACGAGATATCCACCGCTTCCAGTTGTTGTTGCACATTCATGGGGTTGTCCGCCGAGCCGCCGGAAGGCGGGGCAACGTTGTCCATGGTCACGTCCCGCCAGATCTGCGTATCCTTGGAGACGACCACCTCGACGGACGGCCCATCGGGCGTGGCCTGCATCGCGCCGTTAATCACGGTGACCTTGCTGGTGGGAGAGACCGAGAAAGTGTTCCCCTGGATGTCGCCCACCAGGCCGGCCACGTCGGGGTTCTGCGGGGGAAGCTGCGTGGCGCGTTCCTCGTGAACGGCGAACGATTGGCTCGAGCCTCCAGGCCCGGCGGATTTCCCTTGCAGCACAGACCCCGAGCCCGAGCCGGGGATACCGGCATTGGAATTGGAGGCAGGCGCATTGAGCATACGCATGGCCATGAAGGCCGCCCCGGCCAGCAGGGCCACGAGCAGGATGCCGCCGGCTCCAAACAAGATTTTTTTGTTCATGGCTGATTCTCCTTCTGTTATCTGTTATTCGTAATGGAGAGCCTCGATCGGGTCCAGGCGCGAAGCGCGCGCGGCCGGGTAGAGGCCGAAGATTACCCCGGTCAGCAAAGCCACGCCGAAGGCCAGCGGGATGCTGTTGGGAGCCAACAAGGCCACGCCGTTGTTCAGGCTGGCCGCCAGTGGAATGGTGAGCACCCCCACGGCGATGCCGAACAAGCCGCCGATGGCGCTGATCAAGATGGCTTCGAGCAGGAACTGGCGCACGATGTCGTTCTGCTGGGCGCCCACCGCCAGGCGGATGCCGATCTCGCGCGTGCGCTCGCTGACCGTGACCAGCATGACGTTCATGATGCCGATGCCGCCCACCACCAGCGAGACCACCGCCATGGCCGCCAGGAGCAGCGAAAAGGTGCGCGCCGCGCTGAGCTGCGCCCCCAGGACGTCGTTGCGCGTGGTCATGTCGAAATCGTCGGTGGGATCGCCCTGGCTGCTGGCAGAGACGCTCTGGTTGCTGGCGGGGCTGCCCTGGCTATCCGGCGTGCTGCTCGGGCTACCGGAGGCGATGCCGTGGCGCTGGCGCAGGTATTCGGCGATCTTGTACTTGGCGTCGTCGATCTTGCTCTCATCGGCCACGTGGGCGGTGATCTGCACGGAAGGCTCATCGGTGAACAGGTACTGGATGGCCGAGCTGATGGGCAAGGCCAGGGCCACGTTGGGGTTGTTCCGGTAGCGTTGCTGGGGATCGGTGTATTCCATCTCCTTCAACACGCCAATCACGGTGAAGGAGTGGTGGTTGACCCACACGGTCTGGCCGAGGGGATCGTCGCCGCCGAACAGGTCGTCGGCGGTCTGAGAGCCCAGCACGCACACCTCCGCGCCTCCCAAGACATCGGCAGGGGTGAAGAAGCGCCCCTCCGCCAGGAAATCGGCGGGGGTCAAGGATTGGTTGGGGGGCCAGTTCACCGGCTGCAAGGCGCCCGAAGCGGCGATCTGCGCCAGGCCGCTATCCGTGACGCCGGTATAACTGAGATCATCGACGTTGCGGTCGTGGCGCACTTTGGCCGTTCCGCCCACGCTCATGTCCACCTGAGTGACCTCGGGGACGGCCTGGCGCAGGTTCAGCCCGTCTTCGTAGGAGAGGATCTTGCCGGCAGGCACGAGCGCGTTGTTCTTGATGACCTGCTTCTCGGTGATCTGGATCTCGTCCGATCCCAGCGAGCGGAAATTGGCGGCCACGGCCGCCCGCGCGCCGTTCCCCAGGGCCAGCATGACGATGACCGAGGCCACACCGATGACGATGCCCAGGGTGGTCAGCACGGCGCGCAGCTTGTTGGAGGCCATGCTGCGCAAAGCGGTGCGGAGGAGGTTAAGGAGCGTCATGCCGGTTTTCCTCGCGGATGATCTTCCCGTCGCGCATGTAGAGGATACGCTGGGCGTGGGCCGCTACCTGGGAATCGTGGGTGACCAGCAGGATGGATACGCCGCCTTTCCACAGGCCCACCAACAGCGCCATCATCTCGGCGCCGGTGGCGCTGTCCAGGTTGCCGGTGGGCTCGTCGGCCAGCAGGATGGCGGGCCGGTTGACCAGCGCGCGGGCGACCGCCACCCGCTGGCGCTGGCCGCCGGAAAGCTCCATGGGGCGGTGGTGGGCGCGGTCGGCCAGGCCCAGCTCTTCCAGCATCCCGGCGGCCCGCTGGCGCGCGTCGTGGCCGTCCTTCTGGTAGAGCAGGGGCAGAGCCACGTTCTCGAGCGAGTCCAGGTCGGGCAGCAGGAAGAAATTCTGGAAGATGAAGCCGATGCGTTTCCCGCGCACGATGGCCCGCTCGCGGGGGGAGAAGGCGCTCACGTCGCGCCCCTCCAGGAAGTAATGGCCGGCGGTGGGGGTGTCCAGGCAGCCCAGCAGGTGTAACAGGGTAGATTTGCCGCAGCCAGAGGGGCCCATGAGCGCCACGAACTCCCCCGCATACAGAGCCAGGTCGACGCCGCGCAGGGCGCGCACGGTCGAGGCTCCCAGGGTGTACTCGCGCGCCAGGTCTTGCGTCTGGATGATGGGCGCGGGAGCGGAAGTGGGGGTGGAGGGGCCGGCGCTCAATTCGCCACCACCTGATCGCCTTCGCTCAGGCCGCTAAGGATTTCGGTGTATGAATCGCCGCGCAACCCCGCTTTAACCTCACGCTTCTCGGTGTGGCCGTTGGCCCACACGTCCACGGTGGCGCTACCGTCCGCGCGGGGGCGGATGGCCGTGCGTGGCAGGCGCAGCGCGTTGCTGCGCTGATCGATGATGATGGAGGCGTCCACGCTCATGCCCTCCACCAGGTGCGCCGGGATGGAGTCCAGGCGGATGGCGATACTATAGTTGGCCTGGTTGCCGCTCAGACGCTTGGGGATGATGCGCGTCACCACGCCGGTCACGTCTACGTCGGGCAGGGCGTCGAAGTAGAGCGTGGCTTTTTGGCCCACGGCCACCAGCGGGAAGTCCTCTTCCACCACGGAAGCATCCACTTCCATCGCCTGGGGATTGGCCAGGGTCAGGATGGGGGCGTCGGCGCTGACGGTCTGGCCGGGGGTGGCTTGCACGTCCAGTACCACGCCGTCGAAGGGCGCGGTCAGATCGAGGTGCTGTAAATCGGCCTGCGCCTGCGCCACGGTGGCCTGGGCGTTGGAGAGCGTGTACTGCGCCAGTTGCAGGCTGTGCGCGTCCGGACCGTCTTTGACGCTGTCCCAGGCGCGTTGGGCCGCGTCCACGTTGGCCTGGGCCTGGGCCAGCTCGGCGCCGGCCTGGGCCACTTCGTCGGTGGTGGGCCTGCTGGTCACGAAGTTGAGGGTCGCCAGGGAGTTGTCTTTGGCGGTCTGAGCGGCGGTCAGGGCGCGCAGGGCGTTGATGCGCGTGGGATCATCTGGAGGCTTGTTGGCCACCAGGTTGTAGGCGTTTTGCGCCAGGGCCAGGTTTTGAAGAGCGCCCTGGTACGCCGATTGCAAATCGTCGATGCGCGACTGGCTGGCGCGCGGGTAAGTCAGCGAGTCGCGCTTGTTCTGGGCGTCCTGGAGGGCTTGTTGGGCCTGGATCAGGGCGATCTGCGCCTGGGCGGTGGCCTGCGGCGCGTTGGCCACCAGGTCATCGTAGGCCTTTTGGGCTTGAAGCTCCTGCAATTGGGCGTTCGAGAGGGCGGCGGCGAACTTCTCGCGGTCGCCCATGCGGGCCAGCACCTGGCCCTTCTTCACCACGTCCCCCGGGAGCACGTCGACCTCCGCCAGCGGGCCGCTGACGCCCATGGAGAGGCTGCTCTCCTGGGTGCCGACGGACTGGCCGGGGGCGGTGACGGACTGCACCACGTCGCCGCGCGATACCGGCACGGTGGGCGGCGCCACGACGGCCGGGGGGTTGTCCGCTTGGGCGCTGCGCAGACCCAGGTAGCCGGCCACGCCGATGACGGCCAGCGCCAGGAAAACCGCCAGGAGGATCTGCCAGCGCCTGGAAAAGGTGGATCTTATCCCTTCTGGGATAAGCTGCCGGGACGAATTCATCGAAAACCTCCAGGAAATAAGTGAGTACAGGCATAAGTCTAACAAGGACAGGTTACGCGCCGGTTGCCCCGGGGTTACAGTTTCGTAATGTGCGAGGGTCGGGCCGGGTCCAGCTCATTTCTTTTTCGAGTTTCTTCTGGTTCCCGCGCTCTGCGTGGGAACCCTCACCGGCGGGCACCGGCCAGGAAGATTACATTCCCACGTGGAACGTGGGAACGAGGCAACTGGAAATAGAGAACGAATTGCGAACCGTATTTCGCCTTTTTACACGCCGTACCCCGATTCGCCCCCGATTTTGCCCTTTAAGCTAAAACCAGTGTTGACACTTGAGCATAGATTGTCACATTTCTTTCCCCTCCAGCGACTTTATTAATGTAGCTACAATTCAATCAAAGGATCCTGCAAAGGGATATCAATGGATGAAACCAAAACCCTCGCGAAAGAAGCATCCGCTTTTAGGATGAACGAAGCTGAAGAGGCAAGCCGGGTGAAGGCGGTCAACTTTACCGAGCTTTACCACAGAAATGTGACCCCGGTCTTCTATTACCTTTACAGCCGTGTGCACAACGTAGCGGATGCCGAAGACCTGACCTCACAGACTTTTGTGACCGCGCTCGAAAATCTGTCCAAGCTGCACGACCCACTCAAATTCACGCCCTGGGTCTTCACCATCGCCCGCAATAAAGCCCTCGACTTCTTCCGTAAGTCTCAGCGTCGTCCCACCGCGGACTATGACGAAGAACTTGATCAGACGAAAGTTGTGAGAAGGGAGCTTTCCCAAGCAGACCAGGACCGCCTGCGCGACCTGGAAAGCCTCATTTCCCGCCTCAGCCCGCTCGAGCAGGAGTACCTGCGCCTGCGCATTGTGGCGGACCTGCCCTTCGCCGAGATCGCCTCGATCCTCAGCGAGCCCGAGACCCGCATCAAAAAGAAATACTACCGGCTCCTGGAGCGCCTGCAAGCCCAGGTGGAGAAATAAAATGAACGATCTTAATCCTTTTGAGAAAGATATCAAGCAAACCTACCGGCTGCCCGATGCCAACCCGGCCTTCTTCGCCCGCCTCGAAGCCAAATTGCAGGCTCATCAGCCCAATCCTGAAGCAAAAGCCAAATCCACCTTCCACTTTGCCCGTGGCTGGGCTTACGCGATGGCCACCTTGCTTTTAATGGGCGTCATGGTTCTCGCCATCGGTCCTTCGAAGGTACTGGCGCAGATGCAAGCTGTCTTCGGATTCGTGCCAGATGTCGGCCTTGTAGATACCAGCTCACCCTTCAGGCAACTGGCTGAGCCGGTGAGTGATACGAGAGATGGAATTACCCTTACCATCCAATCCGCTTTCCTGAGTGCTGACCAGACGATCATCACCTATACTATGTCCGACCTACCCGCTGAAATTAAACGGGCCAAATTTGGCGACCCAGAGTGCCTCACGCCTGCATCCCTGACCCTCCCGGATGGCAGCCAAGTTGAAGCATCCGGAAGCAGCGGCGGCCTGGAACCGGACGGATCATTCGTCCACAATATCCGCTTCGGCGGCCCGCTCCCGGCGGGCTTCAGCCAGGCAACTCTGGTCTTCCCCTGTCTGGAAGGTACAGCACAGGGCAAGGGACCTGAAAACTGGCAAATCGCTCTTGCCTTCAAGCCCGCACCTGAAGACATGGTTGTTTACCCGGCCACCCTCATGCCGCCCCAGGCCAGGATCGAAAACCCTGTTCCGGCTACGGTAGAACCTGCCGCACAACCTGAGGCCGAAACCGAGGCCCCTGCTATGCCCGCCAGGATCGTCGATGGAGACCGCCAGGAGGAGATGGTTGTCCTTGGCGTCGTCGAAAAACCGGACTCATACTGGGTTACCTGGGCTTATCCCGATCAGTTCGATAACGATATCCAGGTCAATGGCCAGCTCTATGTCGTACCATTCAATCCTGTCCTTTACGATGCGAGTGGCACGGAACTGCCAGAGCCAAATCAAGAAACCCAACTTGAACTTTGGAAATATGAAGATAGCTTGCGCAACCAACTTTCAGGTCAAGATCAAATGAAATACGCTGGCTCGATGCACACGTTTGTAGTGCCTAAGTCTGGTGTTGTCTTCCCCGTTTATGCCAAGCAAAACGTTTATGAACGCTCCTTCCCCGAAAAAGAGGCCTATGCCGAGATTGAATTTGATGGCACCCAGGTACAGACCTCAGACAAACCCGTTGAAATCAACCGGGAAATCCGGCTCGGTTCAGTCCAATTCCTATTGAAAGCCATCGAAAAGAACCAGTTTGGCGGCTACTCCTTCCTCTTCGATGGTACCGAAGGGAAGGTCGTCCAATGCCTGGTTGGCCTGGTTGGTCACACAACCGACATGAGCGGTGGCAGCAGTTTCAACCTGGATGACCCCTTCCACTTCTACCAGGCAGAAATGTATCGACAGATTCCCACCGGCAAGCTGACCGTGCGTATTTCTCAACCAGCAGTCCTGGGCAACCTGATCAGTTTTATCGGCTCCTGGTCGCCCGAGAAATAGCAGCTTTCCTAGGGTCGTTCCTCTTGGCCGCGATCCTTATCTAACCTTCATGTAGGTGCGATTGCCCTGCCTTTCGAGGCCTGAATAGAAGTTATCCACGTCCTGAATAACTTCTATTCATAGGAATACGAATCAAAAAGCCTGCCGGGAATGGAATCCCGGCAGGCTTTTGGTTGGATATGAAAATAGCTGGCAGTGTGATTAGCTATCCCAGGCCAGGGAGACTTCCTTGTGCTCGGCTGTGAGGCGCTCGACGTGCACGGTGTAGTCCGGAAGCTGGCGCTCGTAAGGCCCGGTCATGAGCGGCGAGGAGATGAGATAGTCTGCCGTGGCCCGGTCGCAGGCCACCGGGATGTTCCACACCACGGCCACGCGCAGCAAAGCTTTGACGTCCGTGTCGTGTGGCTGGGGAGAAAGCGGGTCCCAGAAGAAGATCAGCAGGTCGATACCGCCGTCGGCGATGCGGGCGCCGATCTGCTGGTCGCCGCCCAGCGGGCCGCTTTGCAGGCAGATCACGGGGGTTTCCAGATCCTCGGCCAATAACCGCCCGGTGGTTCCGGTGGCGATTAGCTCGTGCTGGATCAGCAGGCCGCGGTTGAAGCGGGCCCATTCCAGCAGGTCATTTTTCTTGTTATCGTGCGCCACCAGCGCAATGCGTTTGCGCACCAGGATCTCCTGGCCAGGCTCAACGTTTTCGGCGCCGGTGATCGGCATGTCTTGTGCTTGGTTAGGTTCTAAGTTGTTATTGTCGTCCATTGTAAATCTCCTTTTCTCCGCTCCGGTTAGTCGCTCGATGAGGAGGCGAGCAACCGTCCCTTTTTCCTCCCTTCCAACAGGCGACCCACGGCCTGTTTCCAGGTCTCAGCGGGTCGTTTGGGAATTTTGAGAAGGGGGAAAGGGATGGGCGCATGACGCCCGATGTGGAGAAGAATTATCCGGATTATACCACAAGAAAGGCCGTTGCGCGCGCCTACCTTGCCAGGGTGTGCACGCAAAAGTTGTCAGCCGTTTTCAGGCGATTGAAATCGCTGCAACGAAGTACACGAAGTCGGCCTTCGCCGACTGGTTTTTAGCCAGCGCAGGCTGGCTTCGTGCAGTTTGTAGGTGCAGTTTCCAACTGCCTGACAACTCGTGCGCGCCTACCTTGCCAGGCGATAACCAATGCCGGGAACGGTCAAGAGGATCGAGGGGCGGCTCGGGTCAGGCTCGATTTTTTCGCGCAGGCGGCGCACGTGCACGTTGACCATGCGCTCGCTGTCCGCGCCCGGCGCATAGCCCCACACCGCCTCCATGATTTGCGCCCGGCTGAGCACCTGGCCGGGATGGCGGGCCAGATAGGCCAGCAGGCGGAATTCGGTGGGCGTCAGGTTGAGGTCCAGGTCACCGCGCCGCACCTGCACGCGAGTTTGGTCGATGACCAGGTCGGCGGCGTAGAGCAGGTTGGCGTCCACGTTGGATAGCTCGCCGTAGGAGCGGCGCAGCAAGGCGCGCACGCGCGAGAGCAGCTCGCGCAGGCTGTAGGGCTTGGTGACGTAATCGTCCGCTCCCATCTCCAGGCCCAGGACTTTATCCAGCTCGTCGCTTTGCACGGTCAGCATCAGGATCGGCTGGCGCAGGCCAAGCTGGCGCAGGCGGCGGCAAAAGTCGAAGCCCGAGCCGTCCGGCAGGCGCACGTCGAGCAGGATCAGGTGCGGGGACTGCTCGCAGGCGTAGTGGATGCCGTCTTCCCCCTTTTCTTTCCAGGCGACGTGGAAGCCCTCGCGCTCCAGGCCGCTTTGCAGGCTGCGCGCCACCGCCGGATCGTCTTCGATGACCAGGATATGGAATGGAGACGCCATGCGTTTATTTTACTGCGTTTTGGGAAACAGCAGTCCCCCGGTGCTCGCGAACACCAGGGGACCTGGGGAAGAGGATAGCGAAGCGGGCCAGCCTTGCCAAGGTTCAAGAACCTTGGCAAGGCCTGGCCCTGAGATTTAGGCGGAAGGCTGGTCGTTGGTGATGCGCGGGGCCGGGAGGGGCTGGCCGGCCTGGGGCATGATGATCCACAGGATGACGTACACCAGCAGGCCGTGGCCGCCCAGCAGGAGCAGCAGCACGAAGAGCAGGCGCACCAGGGTGACGTCGATGGCCAGGTATTCTGCAAGACCGCCGCACACGCCGGCGATCATCTTATTGTCTTGACTGCGAGTAAGTCTGCGCGTATTCATTTTATTCATTTTCTCCTTCACTTATAAATACGCAAGATTGGAAGAAGAGTTGCACGGCCAACGGATTTTGGAGCTTTTCCGGCGAACAAGCGCTTATAATTGAAAAGATTAATTTAATGAAGGGAGCACTTCTAATCACATGAATCCTCTTCTACAGGCCACTGAGCTCAGCCGTTCTTACGGGAAGTTCCAGGCGCTGGCGCCCACAGACCTCAGCTTGAACGCCGGCGAGGTCGCCGTGCTGACCGGCTTGAACGGGGCGGGAAAATCCACCTTATTGCTGTGCTTGAGCGGCCTGTTGCGCCCGTCGAGCGGCGAGATCAGCGTGGAAGGTTTTGACCTCTACCGCAAAGAGCGCGAGGCCAAGCAGCGCCTGGCTTTCGTGTCAGACGTGCCCCGCTTCTACACCGAGCTGACCGCCTGGGAGCACCTGGTCTTCATCGCCCTGGCCCACGAGGTCGGAGCGGATTTCGAGCGCAAGGCCGAGGAGCTGTTGCGCGCGTTTGGCCTGTGGGAGGAGCGCAACCTGTACCCGCACAACTATTCGCGCGGCATGCGGCTGAAGCTGGGCCTGGTGCTGGCCATGCTGCGTCCCTTCAGCGTGCTGCTGCTCGACGAGCCGACCTCGGCCCTGGACGCGGAGAGCTCGCAGCTCCTGCTCGAGCGCCTGGACGGCTTGCGCAGCCATGGCGCCGCCATCCTGATGAGCACGCACAACCCGGCTATGGTGCAAGGGTTGGCGGACCGCACCTTCCACATGCAGCACGGCGTCCTGGAGCAGGCCTGAGATGCGCGCGACCTGGTTCGTACGGTCGAGGCAAATGCGCACGCGCTTTGCCTTCTGGCTTTCTCTCATCGGGTACAACCTGCGCGACCGCTCCCTCAGCCAGAAGATCTACCTGGGGTATGCCATCGTCTTCTTCAGCATCTGGGGCTTCGCCGTGCTCTCCCTGCTGGCGGGCGTGACTTCAAGCTTCCTGGCCGCCCTGGGCGTGGGCAGCGTGGACCTGGCCGCCAGCACGCTGGGTGTGCTGATCTTCAGCGTCTGGTTCCTGCTGAGCCTGAGGGCCGTTAGCCGGCGTAGCCCGTTCGTGTTTTCCGAGGAGGATGCTTACCTGATCTGCCAGACGCCGGTGGATCGCCGGGGGGTAGCGCTGAGCTGGTTCATCAGCGATTGGATCGGGGCGGGCATCCCCTTTTGGGCCGGAGCCGTCACGCTGGGCTTCGCCCGCGCCGAGGCCGTTCTGGCCGGCAACGCCACCCTGCTGGACATCCCCTTTTACGTCGGCCTGGGGTTGCGCGCCTTGAGCGTGGCGCTCTTGCTGCAACTGGCCTTGCTAGCGCTGGCCTGGGCGGTGGGCGCGCTGCGCCTGCGCGGCGACCGGGAGATCGCCTGGCTGGACAAGGCGGCTCTGGCGCTGATCGCCGTTTTCGTGGTCGCGGCCCTGTGGACTTTGCTGACCTCCGGGATGGCCGGCTTTTCCGCGACAGGCTGGCAGGTGAGCCTGTGGGTGCTGTCCTTCCCACTGAAGGCCGCCTTCGGGACGGCGCCCTGGGCGTGGGGGGCGGGGTTTGCCTTGCTGCTGGTCTTGCTGGCCCTGGCGGCCTTGTGGGCGGCCAGCCCCGAGCTGAATTTGAGCCGGGCTGCCCAGGAAACCTCCGGGCAGGAGGCCCAGCGCAGCGCGTCACTCTACGGGAATACCGATCTGGCTCAGGAGCTGGCGCAGCGCGAGCGCCTGGGCATGGGACGCGCCCCCACACGCCTGCGTGGCCGGGCAGGCGCCTGGTCTTTGATATGGAAGGACGCGGTGCAAGCGCTACGCCCCTTCCGGGTGACGGGGATCTTGCCCTGGCTGGGGGTCTTCTCCATGGGGCTGGCGGGCGGGTTTGCGGCCGGTTTAGGAACGCGCATCTGGGTGCTGGCCGCCTGGGCCATCTTGATCTCGCAGCAGGCCGGCTCGCGCCTGCGCGGCGACTTGCGACTGTGGCCGGTGTTGCGCCAGCTTCCCTTTACGAGCAAGACCTTGTTGCTGGCCGAGGTGGCCAATCCCTGGTTGCTGACCGTGCTGGCCACCTGGATCGGGCTGGCGGCCGGCAGCGGCTTGGGCGGCTCGCTCAATCTAATTCTGGCCGTGCTGGCGCCGGGGGCCGCCGCGGGCGTGGCCGCTTCGGCTGCCTATGACATCCTGCGCCAATCACGGGTGAGCGCTCTGCTGGCCGGCAGCGCCGCCGACGTGGGCGCCTGGGGGGCGGCGCTGAGCCTGATTTGCGCCGGGGTGCCGGCGGGCATCCTGTGGTGGGTCAGCAATGCGGGCCTGCCGTTGGCCCTGGGTACGCCGCTGGCCTGGCTGGCCGGCCTGGGCCTGGCGGCCTTGCTATGGAACCTGGCTGCCAAAAGCCTGCGCGAGATGGAGTAACAGGGTTGGAATGAAGAGTTTCTTCGTGCGTGATACGCATCTGAAGGCTGAGATCCGGGATGCGTTTCTCACCCTGGTCTCACTGGCCGGGTTCACGCTGATCGCGGCGCTCCTGCTGCAAAGCTGGGCGCTGGCCCTCATCATAGCGGCCAGCTTGAGCGCGCACGAGCTGGGCCACATCGTGCTGATCACCTTGCAGGGCATGGACTGGAAGCTGCGCTTCAGCCTCGTGGGGGCGTGGACGGAAACGCCGCAGGAGCAGCGCCAGGCGCTCAATCATTTCGACAACTCTCTGATCCACCTGATCGGCCCCGTCTTCAGCCTGTTGTACGCCTGTCTGGCCCTCCTGGTCTACCAGGCGTGGCGCCCGCAGAGGCCAGACCTGTTGCAGCTTGCCAATTTCAGCGCCCAGGTGGCGCTCTTCAACCTCTTGCCGCTCGGCAAAGCGTCGGACGGCGGGAAAATCTTGCGGCGCATCTTCCTGTCTTTGAACGACCGGGGGGATTGGATGATCATCTGGCTGCCGATCACCTGGGGCGTGGCCATGCTGGTCGGCATCATCATCACTTTCGTGCTGCAAAATGGCATGGAGACTATTCCCCCGCAGATCACCAGCTACCTTTTGGTGACCCTGTGGCTGCTGATCGGTATGCTCATCGAAAAGCGGCACGACGATCACGCCGCCTGGAAGACTCCCCAGGCCATGACTTACCGCCAGGCCTGGCTGTTGGTGATCTTGTTGGGGGTGCTGCTGCTCTTCAGCACCCTGCTGGTAATGGGCACGCCTTTCTGGCTGGACTCCGCGCATCTCACAGAGATCGGCAAAGGCATCCGCTACATGTTCTCACCGGCCTTCTGGTGACCGGCGCGCGCGCCCGGATTTATTTTTTGTGCAGGAGCGCTTGCAGCGCTGAGCGCGCCTCGTTGTGGCTCCCATAGACGTTTTCGACCCAGTATTTCTCGGCGTTGACGATGGCGAAGCGGGTTGCCAGGGAGCGATCGTAGAGCGCGCGGTTGGCGATGATCGCATAAACGCCTTCATGGTCCAGACGCTTGATGCCTCGCCTGCCTTTCAAATTGCACCGTCTGGCGAACATATTCCACCTCTAAAAGTCTGACTTCCCGAAAGAGCGCTCAGGCGGGCGGGATGTACACGACCACCGTGCTGGCCCCGGAACCCAGGAACACCAGGGTGTAATCGCCGGTCTGAGGGAGGGTGACCTGCCATTTTCCGGGAAGCGGAGTGGTGGGCGTCAGGGGCAGGTTGGACGGGTCCAGGACGGCCAGGGTGACGTTCCCCGTGGCGGTCACGTACAGGGTCTGCCCGGCCAGAATCCTGAGCACGTAGGCGCTGGGAATGCCTTCGTTTAAATTGACGGTTAAGGTCTGGGAAGCGTCTCCGGTCAGGAAGCTGATGCGCGGCAAGGTATCGGGTAACGGAGCCGCCAGCGGGAAAGTCTGGCCGAGCGACGGGGCGTAGAGGCTCACGCTGACGTTCCCCGCGCCGGAGAGCACCAGGCTGTAGTCGCCCGTGGCCGGCAGGCTGACCGCCCAGGGGCCGGGCTGCACATTCGGATCCGTGAGCGTGCTGCCATCCGGCGCCAGCACCTGCACGCTGACGGCGCCGTTACGGGTGACGTAGAGCGTCTGGCCCTGCTGCCCGTTGAGCACGTAGGTCTGAGGCACCCCCTGGGCCAGGGAGGTAGACAGGGTGTAGTTGTCGCTGCCCGAAGGGAAGATGATGCGCTGCGTCCCCGCCGTGGTGGGCTGGGGGATCAGGGTGGGGATGGGGAGCGGGGTCTGCGTGGCGCCGGGGAGGATGGATTCGGTGGGGGAAGGCGTGGCAAGGCTCCCGGTGGGCGCCTGGGTGGGTGCGGGTGTGGCCTGAGTGGGGATGACGAAGGTGGCCGGCGTGGAGGTCACGGTGTTAGCGGCCACCTGGCCGCTGCAGGCTGATAGGACGAAGAGGCTCAGAGCGAGCAAGAGAACGGTTGAGAGGTAAGATCGAGTCTTCATGTCAAATCCCTTGAACTTGGTTGTTGGAGCGGAATCCGCTCCCGCAAAAGCGCTTAAAGGCCATTAAACCGCCTGGCAGGATTCCAGAACGGCGCGGAAACATAAAATTCCACCCTCATCTTAGCAAGGTGAGGGTGGCTTGACCTTATTTGTGGTTAAAGCGAAGCTTATAGAAATCCTTAAGTTCCTGCGCCGGCAGCGTGCACCAGGGTGGATTCGCGCAGGCCGGCCACCAGGAAGGCGCCCAGCAGCATCAGCACCAGCAGGAAGAGTAGGGAAAGAGTGAAGGAGCCATCCTGCGATTTGAGGGCCTCCATGGCGTAGACGAACACCACGGAAATCTGCCCGGCCAGGTTGAGCAGGCCGTTGGAGGTGCCCTCCGGGGCGGGGAAGGTGATCTCGGCGGCGTATTGGAAGCCGACCGGCGCCAGGCCCATCAGGAAGAAGCCCAGCACGAAGATCGAGGCCAGCAGCATTCCGTAGGTGTGCGCGAAGGCCAGGCCGGCCAGCCCGGGGATACTGCCGATCAGCCCGATGAAAATGAAGCCTTTGCGCCGGCGAGTGCGGTCTGAAAGGGCCGGGATGACCACCGCCCCCAGGATGCCTCCGACCAGCAGGAATGCCCCCAGGTCGCCGGCCTGGGTGACCGAAAAGCCGCGGGGGGCGACGATCTCGCCGATCCAGGTGGAGATGCCGTTGAAGATGCCCATGCCGACCAGGAAGATGAACAGCAGGAACCACACATCCCTCAGCTTGAGCATGTTCTTGATGCCGTCCAGCATCAGGGCGCGCGCCTCCTGGCCGGGAGGGCAGGGGGGCGTGGGCGGCGCTTCGCGGGCGAAGACCAGGAAGACCAGCGAGGAGAAGGCGGTCACCCCACCGTAGATCAAGAGCGTGCTGGGAATGCCGAACTGGAGCATGAGCACCGGCGTCAGCGCCATGCCGATGGCAATGCCAATGAAATTGGCGACCAACGCCAGCCCGGAGGCCGTGGCCCGCTCTTCGATGGGGAACCATTTGGCCGCCACGGTGGTGACGGCGTTGAGCAAGAAAGGCTGCGCCACGGCGATGCCCAGCGTGGTGAGCAGCACCAGGGTGAAGTTTTCGGCGGCCAAGCCGCGCAGCACGGCGAAGACCCCCAGGAGCACGGCGCCCAGCCCCACCGCTTTGCGAATCCCGTAGTTGTCGATGGCCCAGGCGGTGGGGATCGACAGGGGGATGTACACGATCATAAAGGACATGGCCAGGAAGCCGATTTGCAGGCTGCTGACGCCGTAAAATTTGGCGGCGGGCGCGGTGATCGCGGCGAAGCAGATCCACAAGACCTGAATGGTGAGGTTAATGAACATGAAAGCGGCCAACACCACCCACCGGTAAGCATACACACGATATTCTTTTTCGGGCATAAACCTCAATATCCTCCTGGATCGGCCTTCGCCGGCGAATTCGTACAGCCTGGATCTGGGATGGAGAGTGGTAAGCGCATTCAACCCCAAAGAACACCAAGGGCGCGAAGTTTTTGCGGTTTTTCTTCTAATAGCTTGTGTTCTTTGTGGCAGGAATCCTTATCCCAAACCAACCTTACACACAATTTAATAACCCTAAATGGAGAGGGTAGATGCGTCCCCGGAGGCGCTTCAGGCTTTGTAGCCGATGGTGCGCAGGAAGCCCTTGCGCCAGGCGATGTCGTCCTGCTCTTCAACGCCCTTGGGCTTCATGCCGTCCACCACGCCCAGGATGGCGCGCCCCTCGCCGGTATCGGCCAGGATGACGTCCACCGGGTTGGCGGTGGCGCAGTAGATGCGGCACACTTCGGGCACCCACTTGACGGCGTTGAGCACGTTGATGGGGTAAAAGCCCTCTCCCAGGAAGAGGATGAAGCTGTGGCCGGCGGAGAGGGCCAGGGCGTTCTTCTTGGCCAGGTCGATCATGCGCGCGTCTGTGCCGGACCAGCGCACCAGGCACAGGCCGGAGGCCTCGCAGAAGGCCAGCCCAAATTTGATCCCCGGCACGCTGCTGACCAGCGCCTCGTGAATGTCCTCGACCGTCTTGATGAAGTGCGACTGGCCCAGGATGAAATTGAGCTCTTCCGGCTTTTCGATCTTTACGCTTATCAACTCCATAGGATCCTCCTGACAGCGGGTAAGAAATCCTAAGGGTTTGAAGAAACCCTTAGGATCTGGCTCTCATAGCGAAATTGTAGCATGTTTTGATCCCGGCAGCAGTGGGAAGTGGGCGCCGGCTAGGGCGTGCGCTGCATGTACAAATTGGGGGGCAAGAGCGCAAAGCCGAACTGGCTGTACAGGCCGTGCGCGTCGCGCGTGGCCAGGTAAGCCTTCAGACCCTTCAAGGGTGGGGAAGCGAGGATACACTGCACCAGCCATTTTCCCAGCCCCTGCCCGCGGTGCTCCTCCAGGATGAACACGTCGCAAAGCCAGAACATGGTGGCGTAGTCCGTCACGGCGCGGGCAAAGCCGACCTGCTCGACCGGCTGTCCGAGGTGGTAAACGCCGAAGCACAGCGAATTTTTGAGCGTGGCGGCGATGGTTTCGCGGGAGCGCCCGCTGGCCCAGTACGAGCGCGACAGGTAGGCGTGGATGACATCGATGGACAGGCGAGACTTGTCGGTGCTGACCAGGTATTCGGCTTGCGACCATTCCATTTTGGCCCTCCAGGAGATTGGCGATTTCAGCCCAATTATATATGCAAACAGAGGCTGCGTATTGGGCAGCCTCTGTTCGCAAGTAACTCCCCCACCGTTAATCCCATGTTGTGAATTGCTCAGCTTACCGTTAATCGACGACGGCAGCACTCGGGAATCTGCCCGTCGAGAATTTTCCGCAAGCCCCGTGGCCTGCCCAGGCTCCCTGCGCTCAAGCTGGGCTCGAGGAGGGCCAAAGTGTGGCGGGGCGGGGCTTTGGCCAGCCGGCAGGAGACGAAAATCGGAGGTCGGCAAGGATGAGGATGAGACGGCTGGGATAAATAATCGGGCGTGCGCCAGACCTTCCTCGCTGCGGCTGGGAATATTTTTGAGATCGAGTTGTTAAACAATTCGCGGCGCTGCTGCCAGCGCCGCCCATGCTCAACCTTCCTCGAGGTATCGAGGCCCCTTCGGCGGTCTGGCAATCGTGACCGGCGTGGCCGGTTTTAGACCCATAACTTTGCGCCGCCGGCTTTCGCCGGGTTTGCTATGATCGAAGCTGACCTGATTATAGCACGGCGAAGGGCCGAAGTCAATCATTGGTTTGCCTAAAGTTATAAATTGGTTTGTTGCACCCCGGCGGATTCGATGAAATCCAGCGCCCGCGCGAGGATGCAGGCGAAATCGGGCGGGAAAATGTGGTCGAGGCCGGGCAGCACTTCCATCTCGACCGGCAGTCCGAAGTCGGCCATGGCGGAGCGCAGCTCCCGCGCCACCGGCAGGCAGGCCTCGTCGCGGTCGCCGATGAGGATGTAGCCGGGAATGGGGCGCTCCCGGCGGGCTGCCACCAGCGGGCGGATAGCGCTCACGTCCGGCAGGAAAGCCCCCAGGAGGACGAAGCCCTCCACCGCGATCTCCCCTTTTAGCGCCAGCCAGGCGGCCAGCCCGCCGCCCATGGAGAAACCGGCGATCACCCTGCGGCGCGGGTCCAGCGGATATTGGGCCTCCAGGGAGGCCAGGTGGCCCCGGATCTCCCGGGCAGCCAGCTCGTAATCGTCCCACACGTAGCTGTCCGCTCCGCAGACCTGCGAGGATTGCGGCGCGGCCAGCAGCCAGCCGCGCTCCACCACCGGGCCCCAGTTGTCGAGGGCCTGCTGCACGTTGACGGTATTGCCGTGCAGGGCCATCCACATGGGCAGCCGTCCGCCGGCCGGGTGGGGGAGGAGGACTTTCAACTGGGGCGTGGCGCCCGCCTGGGCTTCGGCCTGGCGGGCTTCCGAGACGGCTGCGAGGCGCTCGAAGGCGGGCAGCCCTTGCAGGGCGGCCAGGTCGGGGTCGTTCCGCAGGGCCTTCCGGGTGTACCAGAAGCCCGCGTCCAGCGCGGCCTGCAGGTAGCCCAGGGCTGCGGCGGTCTCTCCCAGCAGGCTGGCCAGGCAAGCCTGGAAGAAGAAGAAGCGGTCGGCATTTTCGGGGAAGCGGCGCCCGTGCCCGGCGATCAGCTCCAGGGCCTCGCGGTAGGCCTGGCGGTTATAGCACTCGATCACTGCGTTTTTCAGATCTTCGTAGGTGTGCACGTCCATTCTGGCTCCTTGCGCAAATCTCTCTGGCCCTCGCCGCTCTTCCTTTGCCCGGCGGTTTCGAGGAATGGGACGCGGACGAGCGCGGAAAACGCGGAAAAGAAGAATGATTCAAGCCTTGCGAAGGGTCGTTTTTCGACCCTTCTGCCTGGCGGAGATCGGCTCGCCTCTAGGATCAGGCTTCCTATTCTGGGGCAAGCGATCTCTGCATCAAGAAATCGGTCTGCGGGTCGTCGCCGAGCTGGAAGACGTGCGTGCCCACCTCGACGAAGCCCCACCGGCGGTAAAAAGCGCGCGCTCGCGAGTTGCGCTCCCACACCCCCAGCCAGACCGTCTCGAACCCCCGGCGGGCGGCCTCGCGCAGGGCGGCCTCCATCAGCGCCGACCCCACGCCCTTGCCGATCCACTCCTTCAGCGCGTAGATGCGCACCAGCTCGATGGGGCGCGGACCGCGCACCTCTTCGGGAACCTGGTGCGCGCGTAATTGCGCGTACCCGGCTACCTCGCCGTCCACTTCGGCGATGAGGAAGAGCGTGGCGGGGTCGGCCAGCTCGGCGGCCTGCTTGTGCGGGCCGAAAGCAGCCGCCAGGTAAGCCGCCATATTTTCGGGGGTGTTGTCAGCCGCGAAGGAATCGGAGAAGGCCTTCGCGCCTATCTCGGCCAGTAAGACCGCGTCCCCGGCAGTGGCGTAACGGATGTCAACCCTGGTCTTTTCCATGCTGTATCTGCCCAGAAATCGAGCGCCGGGGCGGACGGCTGGGACCGAAGCGCTCGACCAGATCCATGGTGGTGACTTCCAGCGCGCCCAGGCTGACCGCCAGCGCGCGCGTGGGCGCCTTCAGGTCGTAGTGCGGATAATCCGACTTGTCCTGGAACCACTCGCGCCGCAGGCCGATCCTGGCGGCCATATCGTGCAGCTCGTCCAGGTTATCGGCCATCATGTGGCACCAGAAGCCCTTCGGCCCAAAGTCGGTGATCTCGTCCACGTAAACTGCCATTGCCTGCCTCTCTACCGATAAAATGGAATGGCTCCGGCTGCTCCCGCCTCGCGCTTACTGCCCCGCAGCCGCCGCGATGGCCTGCTTGATCTGGTCGTAGGTGGGAATGTAGCCCGGACTGACTTCCTTGCCGTTGACGAACACGCTCGGCGTCCCGTTCACGCCCCATTTCTGGCCCAGGGCATAGTCGGCGTCGATCTGGGCTTTGAAAGTGTTGGCGTTGAAGCAGGCGTTGAACTTGCTCATATCCAGGTTCAGCGCCTGCGCGAAAGCTACCAGGCGCTTGTCGACGAAATCGCCCACGTTCTCGCCCGTCCAGTTGGCGAAGAGCATGTCGTGGTAATCCCAGAAGCGCCCCTGGTCGGCGGCGCACATGGCGGCGTTGGCTGCCTGGTGGGATTCTTTCTTGGTCGAGCTCCACGTGGCCCCGTCGATGAAGGGGAAATTATGGAAGACGTAAGCCACCTGGCCAGAGGCGATTTCATTTTGCATCAATTGCGGCTCGACGGTTTGGGTGAAGTTCAGGCAGGAGGAGCACTGGAAATCCTCGAAGACGTCGATCCTGATCTTGGCGTTGGGGTCGCCTTCCGAGGTGCTGTCCACTTGTTGAGCCGCGGCCCGCGGGGTGATCTGCACGATCGTGCCCACGGGAGCGTTGGCCGCCTGGATCTGCGGCAAGATGATCACGGCGGCGATCGCAATCGCCAAGACGGCCACAGCCGCGATGAGCAGGGTACGCTGCGTGCGCTGATTGCGGGCGCGTTTTGCCTTCAGCTCCTGCCGTTTCGAAATGGTTTCGGGTTCACGAGATTGCCTGTCAGCCATAAGGGGTCCTTCCTCTTCAGCGGATCGGTCCACGGGCCAAAGCCCGCGGGGAAAATGGGAATGCACGGTTCCCCTCCATTTTACCAAAATCCGGTGAATTCGAAGGGCCGCTGACAGCGAATTAGCCTAACGGATTTCACGATCCTCTCCAGAAAATGTAATACTTCTCTTCCAATTTTATATTAATATATAGACATCCCTATCACAGCGGGAGCCTGGGGTCGAGCATGGTAGAACCGGCAAATGCGGTGTTAAACGAGGCGCGGCTGGTGGTGGAAGCGGCCAGAGATACGCAAGCCTTCCTGGCGCTCTACGACCGCTACTTTCCGCGCGTCTACACTTATTTCCGCTGCCGCTGTGCGGACCTTCAGGCGTGCGACGATCTCACCGCCCAAACCTTCGAGCAGGCCCTGACGCACCTGCGTGACTTCGACCCCGAACGCGGCAGCTTTGCGGCCTGGCTGTTCGGCATCGCGCGCAACAACGCCAACGCGGCCCTACGCCAGAAGCTGCGCACCCTCTGGCTGCCCCTGGAAGCGCTGCTCTCCCGCCCGGGGAACGACCCTCCCCCGGAGGAAGCCGCCATCGCCGCCGACCGCCGCAGCCTGCTGGCGAGCTGCGTGCGGGCGCTGCCTCCCCGCCAGCGCGACCTGTTGGCGCTGAAATTCATGGGCGAGCTGACCAACCGCCAGATCGCCGAGATGAGCGGGCTGAGCGAACAGAACGTGGCGGTCATCCTGCACCGCTCGCTCCACGACCTCAGAGAGCGCATGAATCGCCTGGAGAACTCCGATGAGTGCTAAGGATTGGGAGTCCCTCTTCGATCAAACCCTGGAGAGCGTGAGCGCTTACCGCCCGTTGCGGCTGTCCGAGTCCCTCCCGGCGGAAGTGGCGGCGGAGCTGCGCCTGGCCCAGGAGCTGGCCTCCCTCGACCTCAGCCCGCAGAGCGCCGTTCGCGAATCCCTGCGCAGCCGGCTGGCGCTGCGCACCAAGCCAAGGCCGGCGCCACTCTACCGGCCGGCCGCCGGCAAGCTGGCCCTGGCCGCCGCGGCGATGCTCCTCCTGGCGCTGCTGGCCCTGGTGAACCAGCCCGTGCTGGCGGCGGTGCAGCGTATGCTCGGCTACGGCTACCTGCCCGAGACCGGCTTCATCCGGCTGGCCGATAACACCCTGCTGCAAGGCCCGGTGGTGCAAGAACAAGGCAATGCTTCCTTAAGTGTGCGGCAGGGCGTATCCGACTCCCGGCGCACGCGCGTGTGGGTGCGCGCCAGCGACGCCGGGCAATCCCTGGCAGGCGCCTGGCTGGCGCTGGACGACGGCCGGAAGCTGGCCGCCGTCTCCTGGGCCTGGTACCCGGACAAGCGCGACCCCACCGGCGCGTTGCTGGTCTTCCCGCCGCTGCCGCCGGGGAGCGGGCAAACCGTCCTTGGCCTGCCCGGCGGCTGGCAGGTGCCCCTGGAATGGGCGCCGGCGGCCCAGGTGGGGCTTTCGCCCACCGAGGTGATCCTTCCGACCGAGTCGCAGACGCCCCCCGGCCAGAGCCTGTCGGCTCCCTGCGCCACGCCCGGTAGCCTCCTGCGAATCTGCGTCCAGGCGGCCTACGTCGACGCGGGCGGCACGCACCTGCTGCTCGAGGTGGAGGCGCTCCAACCCGGCGCCCGTTTCGCCGGGGAAGCCGCCCCGGCGAGCTTCCGGGCGCAGTTGGTGGACGAGCAGCAGCGCGTCTATGCTTCGAGCGCGCCGCCAGCAGCCGGGGACAAGGCCGGCGATTGGTCTTTGCAGTTTGCGCCGCTGGCCGGAGACGCCCGCACGCTGACGCTGCGCCTCAGCGACCTGCCGGTGTCCACGGCAGACTCCCGCGATCCCGCCCAGGCCCCGGCGCTCGAGACGCTGCCCGGCCCGTTCAGTCTGGCCTTCCAGCTTCCCGAGCGGCAGCCCACCTTCGCGCCCACACCCCGGGTGGTAGACGGCAGCGGCTCGCCCCTCCCGGCGCCCACGCCCGCTGCGCCGGAAAAACCTTAGCCATTCCTTTATCCACCTAAAGCAACCCCGCCTGTCTCGTAAACCGGCGCCTCTGCGCATCCGGTGGATTCGGCGCGCCTATCCAATCCAAGAGGAGCCTCCATGGAAATTCCCCAACCCAAACCCCAGGCCTGGCTCGACCGCCCGCTTTCGCGCTGGGCCCCTCCCACCCTGGAAAGCTTGCTGGTCGCGCTCATTCTGTTGCTGGCCGTCGCCAGCCGCTTCTACGATTTGGGAGCGCGCAGCATGAGCCACGACGAAGTCAACGCGGTGGTGGGCGCTTACAGCCTGTACCAGGGCCAGGGCTACCACTACGACCCGATCACCCACGGGCCGCTCCTGTACCACCTGATGGCGCTGTCCTATTTCCTGTTCGGCGACAGCGACTTCACCTCGCGTATCCCGGCGGCCGCCTTCAGCGTGGCGGCCATCGCCTTCGTGCTGGGCGCTTACCGCCGCTACCTGGGCCGGGTGGGAGCCCTGGTCGCCGGGTTCTTGCTGCTGATCTCGCCGTCTGTGCTGTTCTACGGGCGTTACGCCCGCAACGAAGCCTTCACCGTCTTGTGGGGCGTCGCCACCCTATACGCCATGCTGCGCTACCTGGAACGCGGCGAAACGGGCATGTTATTCTTGTTCACGCTCGTCAACGCCCTGCACTTCACCGATAAGGCTACCGCCTACATCTACGCCGCCGAAGAGCTGCTCTTTCTGGCGGGCTACCTGCTGTGGCGGCTCAGCCGCCGGGGACGCCTGCCCTTGCGCCGGGTGTGGAAGCTGCTGCGCGAGGAGCGCGCCTTCGATTTGGGCATCCTGCTCGGCACGCTCATCCTGCCGCTCCTGGCCGCGCTGCCGCTCGAGCTGGCCGGTTTCGACCCCCTGGGTGCGAGCTCTGCCGGCGGCCTGCGCGCGGCGGCCGCCCTCCTGCCGCTGGCGCTGCTCGCCGCGCTGATCGGCCTATGGTGGCGGCCGCGCCTGTGGCTCAAGTGCGCCGCCATCTTCTACGTCCTCTTCATCTTCTTCTACACCACCATCTTCAGCAACCCCTCCGGCCTGGCGGGCGGCCTGCTGGGGGCGCTGGGCTACTGGACGGCGCAGCAGGCGGTGAATCGCGGCGAGCAGCCCCTCTATTATTACCTCTTGTTGCAGATCCCTCTCTACGAATTCCTGCCGGCCGTGGGCGCGTTGCTGGCCGCCTGGGCCGGCCTGCGCCGCCGCCTTTGGGTGGCCTCTCCCGGCCAGCCCTTCCAGCGCTTCATGGAGCCGGAGGGGGCCAGCGCCGAGGAGCAGGAGGTCCCGGTCGAGGACGCCACTCCGCCCGCCGCGCGTCTCCAAGCGGCGCCCACCCTGGCCCTGCTGCTCTTCTGGTCGCTCGGCAACCTGCTGGCCTTCAGCTTCGCCGGGGAGAAGATGCCCTGGCTCACCGTGAACATCGCCCTGCCGCTCATTCTGGCCACCGGCTGGGGGCTGGGCTGTCTGCTCGAGAGCTGGAGCCGCGCCCGGCAAAGCTCCACCTGGCGGCGCGCGGCGCGTATGGCCGTGCTGGCCGGCTTCGCCCTTCTGGCGCTGCAAACCATGCGCACGGCTTACCGCGCCGCCTTCATCAATTATGATAATGCCATGGAATACCTGGTGTACGCGCACGCCTCCGGCGACGTCAAGTACGTGCTGTCCCAGATCGAAGACATCTCACGGCGCACCACCGACGGGCTGAACCTGGTGGTGGCCTACGACAACAACACGCGCTATCCTTACTGGTGGTACCTGCGCCATTTCCCCAACCGCATCGATTACGACGTGAACCCCACCCGCGACCTGCGCAGGGCGGCCGTGATCCTGGTCGGTGAGGAGAATACCGCCAAGATGGCTCCCATCGTGGGGAATGACTACCTGGAATTCGACTACACGCGCCTGTGGTGGCCCAACCAGGATTACTGGAGTCTGAAATGGAGCACGATCGCCGCCGAGCGCGCCGCGGCGGGCGCCACCGATTCCATGAGCCTGCCAGAATACCTGGCCGGCGCCTGGCAGCACCTGCGCCCCTTCTTCAGCGACCCGCAGGTGCGCAGCGCCATCTGGCAAATCTGGCTCAACCGGGATTACAGCCAGTACGCCGCGCTCAAGAACACACCCACCCTCACCCTGGAAGGCTGGCAGCCCAGCGACCGTATGCGCATGTACCTGCGCAAGGACGTCGCCGCGCAGGTGTGGGGCACGGGCGCAGGGGCGGCCGCTTCCGGAGCGGCCAGCGACCCTTACGCCGCCGTGACCGTGCAGCTCGCTCCCGACCAGGCCGTCGGCGCGCCGGGCAGCGCGCCGGGCCAGCTCCAGTCGGCGCACGGCCTGGCCGTGGCGCCGGACGGCAGCCTGTACGTGGCGGATACGCTGAACAATCGCATCCAGCACTTCTCCCCGGGCGGGGAGATCCTGGGGGCCTGGGGCACTTTCGCGGACGCCTCCGCCGGCGCGGCGCCGGGCGGCACCTTCAACCAGCCCTGGGGCGTGGCCGTAGCCCCGGACGGCTCGGTCTACGTGGCCGATACCTGGAATCACCGCGTCCAGAAGTTCGGCGCGGACGGGAAGTTCGTCACGATGTGGGGATCCCTCGGGCAGGGCGAAAGCCCGGAGGCCCTCTATGGCCCGCGCGGCATCGCCGTGGACGCCCAGGGGCGGGTCTACGTGGCCGATACCGGCAACAAGCGCATCCTGGTCTTCGACGGGAGCGGGAAGGCGCTGGCCCAGTTTGGCGGAGCCGGGGCAGGCGCCGGGCAATTGGACGAGCCGGTGGGGGTGGCCGTAGGCGTCGACGGCAAGGTCTACGTAGCCGATACCTGGAACCAGCGCGTGCAGGTGTTCGCGCCGGGAGCGGGCGGGAACTTCACCCCGGCGGCGCAATGGCCGCTGGCGGGCTGGTCCGGGCAGTCGCTGGACAACAAGCCTTACCTGGCCGTGGACAGGCAGGGGCACGTGCTCCTCACCGACCCGGAGGGTTACCGCGCGCTGGAGTTTGACCCCAAGGGCCAGATCCTGCGCGCCTGGGGCGATTTCCCCGGCAGCGCGGACGGCCTGACCCTGCCCTCCGGGCATCGCCGTGGATGGGGCCGGCGGGGTGTGGCTGAGCAATTCCGGGGGCGGGCGGCTGTTGCATTTCAAGCTGCCGTGAGTGGCCTCCGTGAATTTAGATCAATTTTTGAATAAATATCTAAATTATTAGAGAGAATGCGATTATACTAGCGATACTCGCCGCATACGCGTCCGGGAAGGGTTCACTACTCTTATTGTTACATTGGAGGCTGGTATGGATTTCGCACGAACGGTGCTGCTTGGCGCTATCGCCGGATTTACGATCTACCTGGGGCTGCCGGTGGGCAGGATCAAAGGCATGTCAGAGAAGACGCGCACGCTGCTCTCGATGAGCTCGGCCGGCATCCTGCTCTTTTTGTTCCTGGACATCTTCCAGCAGCTTACCACACCCATCGAGGAGGCCATCACGCAAGCCAGATTTTCCGAGTTTGCCGTTCTCCTGGCCATCTTCATCCTCGGCTTCGGAGTGGGCTTGCTCGGCCTGATCGCTTTCGAGCAGCGCTTCGTGCGCCTTCCCTCCGCGGCCGGCCAGGCGCTCTCCCCCACCCGCCTGGCTTTGATGATCGCCATCGGCATCGGGCTGCACAACTTCTCGGAAGGGCTGGCCATCGGCCAATCGGCCGGGCGCGGCGAGATCGCCTTTGCCGCCCTGCTGATCGTCGGTTTTGGGCTGCACAATGCCACCGAAGGGTTTGGCATCGTGGGGCCGCTGGCCGGGCGGGAACGGCCGTCGTGGGGCTTCTTGGGCCTGGCCGAACTCATCGGCGGCGGGCCAACCTTCCTGGGAACGATGCTGGGCTATTATTTCGTGTCCACCTCCATGTCCGTGTTGTTCCTTTCCCTGGCCGCCGGCGCGCTGGTTTACATCATCGGCGAATTGTTCCACGTAAATCGCCACCCTGGGACGAAGTTTCAGGCCGGCTGGGGCATCTTTATCGGCTTTCTGTTTGCCTATCTGACCGACCTCGTGCTGACCATCGCGGGGGTGTGAGCAGACGTAGAATCAGGAAGAATATCAGGGCAAAAAAGTGCTTTTCAGTAACGAAGGGAAACGGATAAAACCTGTACAATGCTATTAGTGCGCGACCTGGGTTGGGAAGGTTTATCGGCGCACATTTTTTGGCCCCCTACGGTTTCTGCATCCATCTCACCTTAATAAGGAAAGCAATTATGCCCCAAGAAGACCTTCGCATCACCGAACTGCGCCTCCTGCGTGAGAAAGCGCGATTGGGCGGCGGTGAAGAGCGCGTTGCCAGGCAGCACGAGAAAGGCAAGCTCACCGCCCGCGAGCGTTTGGAGCTATTGCTCGACCCGGGTTCTTTCCAGGAGATCGGCGCCTTCGCCGCCCACCGGCACGCCGAGCCGGCTGAAAAGATCCCCGGAGATGGCGTCGTCACCGGTTACGGCACAATCGACGGACGGACTGTGTACGTATACGCCCAGGACTTCACCGTGTATGGCGGCGCGCTGGGTGAGATGCACGGCCAGAAGATCTGCCGCGTGCTCGACCTGGCCTCCCAAAACGGCGCTCCCGTGATCGGCCTGATCGACTCCGGGGGCGCTCGCATTCAGGAGGGCGTGTACAGCCTGGGCGGCTACGCCGAGATCTTCCGCCGCAATTCCCTCTACTCCGGCGTCATCCCGCAGATCAGCGTGATGCTCGGCCCCTGCGCCGGCGGCGCGGCTTATTCCCCGGCCCTCACCGACCTGATCGTCATGGTCAGGGGCCAGGCGTTCATGTTCCTCACCGGCCCGGACGTGGTCAAGACCGTCACCGGCGAGGTGATCGACAGCGAGAGCCTGGGCGGCGCGGAGGTGCACACCTCTGTCAGCGGCACGGCCCACCTGCTGGCCGAGAACGACCAGGAAGCCATCGCCCTGGCGCGCCGCGCCCTGGCCTACCTGCCCTCCAATTACGCCGAGAATCCCCCCTTCAGCGCCGGCGATGACGACCCGGCGCGCATGGACGAGGCCCTCAATTCCATCGTGCCGGCCGACCCCAGCCTGGCTTACAACATGCACGAGGTCATCCAGCGCGTGGTGGACCGCGACACCTTCCTGGAGCTTCAGCCCAACTTCGCGCGCAACGCCGTCATCGGCCTGGCGCGCCTGGGCGGCTACAGCGTGGGCATCGTCTCCTCCGAGCCCAGCTACCTGGCCGGCTCCATGGACATCAACTCCTCGGACAAGATCTTCCGCTTCGTGCGCTTCTGCGATTCCTTCAACATCCCCCTGGTGACCTTCGTGGATACCCCCGGCTTTCTGCCCGGCTCCGACCAGGAGCACCGCGGCATCATTCGCCACGGCGCCAAGGTGCTGTTCGCCTACGCCAACGCTACCGTGCCCAAGGTGAGCGTGGTCACGCGCAAGGCCTACGGCGGCGCCTACATCGTGATGAGCAGCAAGCTGCTCGGCTCAGACGTCAACTTCGGCTGGCCCAGCGCGGAGATCGCCGTCATGGGGCCCGAAGGCGCCATCAACATCCTGAAGCGCAAGGAGATCCAGGCCGCCGCCGATCCGGCCGCCGAGCGCGAGCGGCTGGTGGAGCAGTATCGCCAGGATTTCCTCTCCCCGTATGCGGCTGCCAGCGGCAATTTCCTGGACGACATCATCGAGCCGCGCGAGACGCGCGCCCGGGTCATCGCCGCGCTGGCCGCCCTACGCAACAAATACCAGCCGGTCAGCGCGCGCAAGCATGGCAACAACCCGGCCTGAGCGCGAGGAGACGCCATGAATCCTACCCTGGTTCAAGCCCTGATCATTACCCTCATTGGAATGGGCCTGGTCTTCCTGGCGATCATCGCCCTGTGGGGGCTGATGGCCCTCATCGTGCGCGCCTTTGCCGCCAACGGCGAAGAGGCGGGAGCAGGCGAAGCCGAAGAAGCGCCCCAGGCAGATGCGGCCGGAGATGAGGTTGGCCGCCTGCACGAATTGAGGCGGCGCGCCGCCGCTGCGGCGGTGGCCGTAGCCCTGGCCAGGCGCCAGGCGCCGGCCCCCCTGGCCCCGGCGGGGCCTTCCAACACCCTCAGCGCCTGGCAGGCCGTCATGCGCGCCGATCAAAATCGATCCGCCCAACAGAGAGGTGCCATGCGATGAAAGTTAAAGTGACCATCGAAAACCAGTCTTTCGACGTGGAAGTCGGCGATTTGCAGGCTCGCCCGGTGCTGGTGGTGGTGGACGGCGAGAGCTTCGAGGTCTGGCCCGAGGAGGTGGCCCCGGCAGCCACGCCCGTCCCCGCAGCGGCCCCCCACCCCGCGCCCACAGCGGCCCCCGCGGCGGCCCCCACCCCTGCTTCCAACGGCGGCTCTACTAAATCGGTGAAGGCGCCGCTTCCCGGCGTGATCGTCGACGTGAAGGTCAAGCCCGGCGACAACGTGGCCTACGGCCAGGAGCTGGTGGTGCTTGAGGCCATGAAGATGAAGAACGCCGTGCGCGCCACGCGGGCCGGGAGCATCGCGGCCGTTTTCGTCTCCATCGGCGACCACGTCCAGCATGGCCAGCCCCTGGTTGAGTTCTCCGACTGACGGAAGATTTCCCATGGACTTCACCACATTATTAACCGAGATACTCAAGGGCTTGCACGCCTTCACCTGGGGCAACGCGATCATGATCGCGGTTGGCCTGGTGCTCATCGCCCTGGCCGTCATCAAGGAGTTCGAGCCGGTGCTGCTGCTGCCCATCGGCTTCGGCTGTATCCTGGCCAACATCGGCATGTCTGCGGATGTGGGCCTGATGAAGATCCTCTACGACGCCGGCATCCGCACCGAGCTCTTCCCCCTGCTGATCTTCGTGGGGGTGGGCGCCATGATCGACTTTTCTCCCCTGCTGGCCATGCCTTCCCTGGTCTTGCTGGGGGCCGCCGGGCAGTTTGGCATCTACGCCACCCTGATCCTGGCCGTCTTGCTGGGCTTCCCGCTCAACCAGGCGGCTTCCATCGGCGTGATCGGCGCCATCGACGGCCCGACGGCCATCTTCGTGTCCACCAAACTGGCTCCTGAGCTGCTGGGGCCCATCGCCGTGGCGGCCTACTCGTACATGAGCCTCATCCCCATCATCCAGCCGCCCATCATGCGCGCGCTCACCACCAAAAAGGAGCGCCTGATCCGCATGGAGTACACCCCCCGCCCGGTCTCGCGGCGCGCGCTGGTGCTCTTCCCTATCATCGTGACCGTGGTCATCAGCCTGCTGGCCCCGGATGCGGCGCCCCTGATCGCCACCCTGATGCTGGGCAACCTGCTGCGCGAGAGCGGCGTGGTGGAGCGCCTGAGCAAGTCCGCGCAGAACGAGATCATCAACATTGCCACCCTGTTCCTGGGGCTGGCCATCGGCGCGACAATGACCGCCGCCAACTTCATCCGCCTGGACACGCTCAAGATCCTTGGCCTGGGGCTGCTGGCCTTCATCCTCGACACGGTGGCCGGCACGCTGTTCGGCAAGCTCATGTCCTTCGTTACCCGCGGCAAGGTCAACCCGCTCATCGGGGCGTGCGGCATCAGCGCCTTCCCCATGGCAGGGCGCCTCTCCGCCCAGATGGCTCAACAGGACGATTTCGACAACTTCATCCTCATGCACGCCATGGGCTCCAACACCGCCGGGCAGCTCGGCAGCGTCATCGCCGGGGGCTTGCTGCTGGCGCTGGTCAGCGGCGTCCTCTGACGCGCATTTGCCTTCCTGCCACGGCCTGAGGCCGCCCCCAAAGTGGGATGGCCTCAGGCTGTTTTACGCCAGCGCGCAATCTCGGCCACCATCACGGCCAGGTAGATCAGTCCACCCAGCAGCCACATGATCCATCCACCCAACTGCTGGTCGATGGAGGGAGTGAGCTTCAGCGTCTCGCGCAGCAGCGGCAGGATGCCCAGCGTATCCTGGGGATGAAGGTAGGCCGGGTAGGCGCCCAGCGAGGAGTAAGCCAGCAAATTGCCCAAAATGCCGCCGGAGAGCATGGCGGCCATCAGATAGCCCACCGCCGCCCGGGACGACAGGCGCGCCCCCTCCAGCGGCGCGAGCAGCGGCCACCAGAAGATCGCGGCGCTGGACAGGAAGCACAGGTGCTCCAGCGTGTGGACGTTCTCGTTCGCCAGCGCCGCGTTGTAGAGCGCCGGCAGGTGCCACAGCCACACGACGCCCACGCCCACCAGCCAGGCGAGCAGCGGGTTCAGGCGGTGAGACGCCAGCTCGCGCAGCGTCCCTCGCTCGAAGAGCGCCGGCGGCAGCCCGATGAGCGTCAGGGGTGGGATGACCATCAACAGCAGGAGGTGCTGGAACATGTGGGCGCTGAAGAGGTACTCGTCGCTCAGCGCGTCCAGCGGCGAGACCAGCGCCAGGAGCAGCGCCAGCACGCCCGCCAGGTAAGACAGCCCGCGCACCCCGGGACGGAAGCGCGTCGCCGCCAGGTAGGCGAGCAGCAGGGCCAGGCACCCCGCCACCACGGTGGGGTACCACTCCCAGGCAGAGAGGAGCGCGCGCCAGCCAGACATTTTGATCCTAGAATTTGTAGCTACATTTTAGATTTTTAATTGATCGGCGTAGGAATATGGGATAAGGTCTCCATTTTCGGTTTCGGCATATCCGACTTCAGCATGGGAGAATTCTACGATCTTCTTGGCAGTGAAATCCTCAAAGTAATGTTTGACTTCCCCTAATATCTTTAGCTCTGAAGAAGTGAAAACGGTCAGGTCAGGAGAGGAATCACAGACAAAGTATTCACCAGGGTAATCCTGATTGAGGTCTTCTTCTTTCCTTATCGTACCATCTTCCTGAAGCATAATCTCATAGATGAGCTCATATTGATCGGGTACAGGGCCGAAAGGAAGGTGTGCATATCTCAACCCGGTTATCGATACGGCGTTTTCCTTATAATGTTTGAAATCCGCGTAAAAAAGCAGCTTGTTTAATTTTGTCTTATATATCCGGCTCTTAAGGCACAGGAATTTCACTTCGTTCAAGAGCTTGTTGAGGTTAAACTCTCTATAGCCATTTTCAATGGAAACCCCACCCTGCTCGTTTTGGATCAGCAGAGATAGCAGCGTGAAATGGCTTAGCTCTTTTTCTAATAGCCGAAGCAGCCTGGTTCTTTTCTCCTTTGAGAGCGCTAGAGGCTTTTCACGCACGAATCTTAACAGATTATGCGGCTCCATAATCAATTTCAACAGGTTATCGTGGGTCTGGTCCTGTAGTGAGCCATTTTCATAACGGCTCAGGGTCGCAACGCCAATTCCTAACAAATCGCTTAGATCCTTTTGGGTCAACCCGAATCTCTCTCTGAACTCGCGAATCTGCTCAGGTTGCACCATATCCTTCCGTTTCCGATATTCCCGATAAACGGATGGCAAAGGGTCGGCAGGCGCGTGCGGGTCATCAAATTCCTCTCCACATTCCAGGCATTTCAATAATTCAACCTCAGCAGGGATGGCCTCGCCTTTGATGTCAAAATTCTCGACCTTGCAAATAGAGATTAAATCCGTTTCTTTTTCGCACGAAGGGCAAAAGCCTTTCATCTTTATCTCCGATCTGTTGCTACCTACATGGATAGTCCAGAGGCTTCGAGGCGTGATGAAATGAGATACATTTCGCTTCCCTTTTCTGAATTTCCTGGCCGGCTGGAGTATATTCTGCAATTTTTAGCTTGATGTATATTTCAACACGGTTTATCGACTTGCCAAACTTCCAAAGGACTCCGCCTCGATCCCGATCCTCTTCCGGACCCGAACAATAATCTTCAACGGATAAAGAGAGAATGAAATTTACCTGATCTTCCCTGGTCAATCCCAAGGCCACTAAAGTCAGGTTGTTTTTCTCCCTGGAGGCTATGTATAATCCCCGTTCCGAAACCAGCGCCTTGAAATCCTTCAGGAAACTGGCAATCTCTAGCCGCTTTGATTCGTTCAACCTTACCCCCGAGCGATGAAGTATCGATGAACATCCTATATACTATATCATACGGCAAAAATAATGTAAACAACTTATCGAATGATAAGCATTACAGCACCGGTCACTTCAGGGAATCGCGCCATTGCACCGAATGTGGCTATGCCTTTTCTATTTTTTAAGATGCCGTGTTTGACTACTCTCTATTTTCCACTCTCCACTCTCCGCCTTCTCAGGATACAATCCCCCTCCCCGAAAAAATATATCTTTACATTCCCTTCGCGCTCACTATAATAAGAGTCGAGGGAGTTCCAAGGAATTGGAGAGTTCCTCATTGAAGCTGAAGCAGAAACCGGTATTCATTGGTAGAGAAGGGGCCTAAACCCTGCTATTTACCAAGCCGGCGGAAGTGGAAGTATTCTCAACGGCAAAACTTTCTGCGGTAATCTTCTGATGGGCCCAGTTCACGCTGGCTCCACCACAGGTTTAGCCCACCTAAGGGCATCCCCCGAAGAGAGCAAGCCGGCGAGAATCTCTATCCAGGTGAGCAAATCCGCCCGCGCGTGGCTCATGAGCACGAGGAAAGGCGCGATCCCTGTGAAGAGCAATGAGCATCCAACTCAAGGGTTAATTGGAACTTCCTCAGTTTTTAATGGGGGAAGGCATTAAAGCAATCCGGTAATCAGGCAACCAGGGATCAAGACAGGGGCTGACTAACGGCCAGCTTCTCTGGGAACCTTCGCAAGGCTTGAGCCGATTGAATCCGCTCCGCAAAGGATGTACAATAAGACTAGACGCCCCCATGAGAGGCGGTACCCCGCAGCGTTCGAAGGCCGCGGGACACTCACGGATGCATTATCCAAGCCGCCGGCGCTGGCCGGCGGCTTTTTGTTCCCAGGCTGGCCCCGCGTAGATTCGAGCCGCGACACGCCGCCGGGCTGGGCTTCCCACGTATAGATCCTACAAGGAGGTGCAGTATGGCAGTGATCACCCTTTCCCGGCAATACGGCAGTGGCGGAGACGAGATCGCGGTGAAGGTATGCGAGCTGTTGGGCTATCAGTATTTCGATAAGCGCTCCATCGTTCGGGTGGCTGCCGAAATTGGCCTGACCGAGCAGGACGTGGTGGACTTCTCGGAGGACCAGCACAAGATGCAGAGCTTCCTCGACCGCGTCTTACGCCGCCCGCGCCCGGCGCCTCGAGCACAAAACAGCCCGGGGGGGAAGGCCAACGCCGCCGTCCTCACCGAAGAAACGGCCCTCTCCCTGGTGCGCAGCGCCATCCGCGCCGCCTACCACGAGGACAACATCGTGATCGTGGGCCGGGGAGGCCAGGTGGTGCTGCGAGGGCGGCCCGGCGTGCTGCACGTGCGCATCGAGGCTCCGCTGGAACGGCGCGTGGCGCGCATCCAGAAGCGGGAACGCACGGATGGAGTCAGCGCAGAGGAAAGGGTATTAGAGCGGGACGCGGTGACGGCGGATTACCTCAAGCGCTTCTACGAGGTCAACTGAACCGACCCGACCCTGTATCACCTAGTGATCAATACGGGGTTGTGGAGCCTCGACACCGCGGCGCACATCATCGTCGGCGCCATCGCCTACGTGGGACCGGTGGAGAAGTCCGAATAAGCCGGCGAGCGGCCGGGGCGGAGCTCGTCTTCCAGGTCAGTGCGCAGGGCGCAGTCGCAGTCGCGGCCGTCGGCGCAATCCTGGCAACAATAACGGCGCTGCTTAACCACCACGGGCGCCCAGTCGATCTCCACACCGCAACCGTCGCAGAAGAGAGAGTGATCTAACCAGACCATAGCTGCCTCCTATCGCTGCTCAACAGGTCACATGGAACAGACCGATGGTCTCGCCGCTGGCTTCGTTCCACAGACGAACGGCCTGCGGGGTGGCGGCCAGCACTACGCGCACGTCTTTGGAGGCGAAATACTCGCGGGCCTCCTCCGACAGGCGCACCTGGCCCTCCTGCCCCGCGCCGATCAGCAGGGTAGCAACGCCTTCTTCGTAGATGTGCTTGGCCTCAGCCAGGGAGAGGATGTGGGAGGTACCGTAGACCTCTTTGGAGAGCTTCTTCTTGCGCTTTTGCACCTTGCCGTCCAGCCGGATCAGCACGTCGTGAGGATATTCCTCACCGTCGATGGTGATCGAGCCGAAGGCGGTGGATTGGATCTTGGGTTTCATCGCATTTCCTCCTCAAGCGAACCGGCGAAATGCATGTACCTGTGTGAATACTATACCACGAATCAATAGGGAGAGAGTAGAGAGTGGAAAGCAGGGAACCAGGGAATAGGCAATCAGGCAATCGGGGACCAGGGGCCAAGAAATAGAAAGGAGGCGGATCATGTTCAAGGATATCCTGATCGCTTACGATGGCTCTGGGCAAGCGCGCCGGGCCGCCAGGCTGGCGGGGGAAATGGCGCGCGAGCAGAAAGCGGACAGGCTGTGGGTGGTGGTGGTGATGGAGGGCGTCTCTGCCCCGGCGGAGATGGGCAGGTTGGTGGACGACCCCGGCATCGAAGAGCGCAGCACGCAGGGCGAAGCGCTGATCGACGAGGCCGTGGGGCTGGTGAGCGATGGCGCAGAAATCCACCGCGAGCTACTCTTCGGCTCGCCGGCGGAGGCCATCGTGCGGGTGGCGGAAACGCGCGCCTGCGACCTGATCGTGATGGGCACGCGCGGCCTGAGTCCTCTGGAAGGGCTGCTGCTGGGCAGCCAGGCGCAAAAGGTAATCAGCCACGCTCCCTGCCCGGTGCTGGTGGTGAAGTAGCCGCCCCCAGGGCATTCTTGAAAGCGTGAAAAGGGTTGAACCCAAAAGCCTTCTTCGGTAAATTGGGGTTACCAGCACCAAATCTCATTCGAGGAAGGCTAAAATGGAGTTTAGCACAAAACAATCCCAGCAGTTAAACCAGAAAGACGGGTAATCGGCGTGGAATTCGTTACGAGATGGCCACGATCCTGATTCTGTTCATTCTGGCAAAAATGTGGGGGCAAAACAAAGTGTAGCCATCCCCAGGAAAAAATCGAGCGTTCTTCCCCCCCGTTTTATTCTGTAAAATGGGGGAGGTGCAGGAGGGGGGGTGCCTCACCGTCGCCAGCACGCCATTGGGCCTTACATCGTGGATTTCTGCGCGCCGAGCCAAAAGATCGTCGTCGAGGTGGACGGCGGGCAGCACCTGGATCAGCAGGAGTACGACGCCGAGCGCACCGCCTTCCTCCAAGCAAAAGGCTACTGGGTGCTGCGTTTCTGGAACGACGACGGGCTGCGTCACAAGGAAATCGTCTTACTGGCGATTTTAGACGCGCTGGGCCTGGAGAGGGATTGATCGGGGTTGCCGTCCACAACCGAACTCACCCACTCTTCCAGAGTGCTTTCCCTTCGAGAACGATGCGGCGCGACCCTCGCGCGAATTGCGCAAGGCCTAATAAAGGCACGCAGTTAGATTTATCACTGGCGTAAGCACATTGGATGGGGAATGCAAGCCTGGAATAAAGAGAATGTGAGAAGCGCTCTCGAAAAGTAGGGCGAGGTGAACTTTTTGGTGGCATGAATATAAGAAAGGGCTATAATTAACTGATATGGAGGGTATGAATAGTGCACAAATAACCGAGCTTTTGTACAATATGTCGCTCTTGGTCAGATTATAGCAGGGATTCATAGAATCAACAATTGGGCAGTGGCAAGTATATATTTAATCTTTTACGGGGGAAGTAATCATGGGAACTATAAAAGCAGAGGTAAGAGAAGGTCATCTAAATCAATACCCAGAGGAAGAGGATCTATTAAAACCATTTTTAGATGGCTTTTTTGTGACTTGGGGAAGGCGCAGAAGTGCTAACAACACCGAATTGTCAGTATATTTTCTTAACCCAGAACCTTTTATTACAGAGACTTTCGGCTTTGATAGAGAAATACTATTAGTGTACTCGCCTTTCGAACGTTTGGAAGCGCGCGCTGTCCAAGCCGCAAATCTTTTCTAACGGACTCGCCTGCAAGAGGAAGAGTTGAACAATTAAATTACTTCTTTATTTCCGAAGATGAAAATGCAAAGAAGTGGCTTCAGTCGTATTTAGCTGATAACCAAGAGTCGCGCATAATTATTAATTTCTCCGCGAATGAACTGAGATCAATCAGCAAGGGTGATAGCTGGTATGTTAGAAATGTAATTTCGCATCAACTCTTTGGAAGGGATTTGTTTGACTACCGCCTACCTCTCCAAAAGGATACCTATTTTTTTGGCCGCCAAGACATAGTAATGGAATATTACGACGCAATAAAAAGAGGAGAAAACAGAGGTATATTTGGACTTCGTAAAACAGGGAAAACATCGCTAATTTTTAAACTTGAACGCATGTTCAAGCTTGATGGAACCCTCAGCTTATTTTACTATGATTGCAAATTGCCATCCATTCGCAGATTACGCTGGTCCCAATTACTCGAAAAAATTTGTGAAGACATTCGCGAACGTTTTGATATAAAAATCAAGGGGAGTTATGATGAAGTTAACATAGCCAATACATTCAATGAATTAATATCTAAAATTTCAAATTCGGAAAAAAGAATAGTCTTGGTCTTTGACGAAATAGAGTACATTTCACCCATAGCACTACGAGATGTTCATTGGAAAAGTGACTTCATTGATTTTTGGCAAACATTTTGGGCCTGTCAAAGCCGCAATAGAAATATTTCGGCGGTTATTGCAGGGGTAAATCCCAGTGCTGTAGAAATCGACATATTTGATGGGGTCCAAAATCCTCTTTTTGGAATAGTGCCATATAATTTTCTTCAAGGTTTTAGCCTAGATGAATTATCCACTATGCTAAATGTCTTGGGCAAAAGGATGGGGATGAAATTTGATAGTAGTTCAAAAGAATACATACACAAAAGATATGGTGGTCACCCACTTTTAACCAGAATAAGTTGTAGTCTCATAAATTCCAGCATTAAGACAAAAGGGGATACGAAGCCGGTAGATATAACAAAATTGTGGCTTTTAGACAATGAAGAAGAGCGCGATGCAGATCTAGTTTTTTATTGTCGACATGTTGTGTCAGAGTTACAACAATTCTATCCAGAAGAATATGAAATGCTTGAATTACTAGCGTGTGGTCAAACAAGCGATTTTATTGAATTAGCAACGTATCCTGAATATACAAGACATTTGAAATCATACGGATTATTGGGGCAAGATAAAAAAAGACATCCTATCATCTCTATTCCAGTTGTTGGTCGTTATATTGGGCTTGAATCGGCCAGAAAAGAAGGCCGACGCACAATATACAAATTAGTGGAACCCTCACGCAGGATCGATTGGCTAGAAAAGCGCACTCAAAGCATATTACACGAATTCCGCTTTTTAGAACGGCTAATTCAAAAACTTAACTACCCTTGCTTATTTGGAACAAACTCATTTCCAGAAGCCGACAAATTCGTAAGTGTTAAAGTGTGCCAAAATGCTGATGATTTTGCGAATTTTATCAATACTTGTTACCGTTGTTTTGTCGAATCAATAGACAACCATGGAAAGTCCATAAGTAAATCTGATTTCTATTGGAAAGATGTTAAAAATACTTATCCTGGGTTATGGGACGCCTTGCAGCGTATAAGAGTTTATAGGAATGATTTTTTTCATCTAAAACTTAATCCAAATGTAAACAGCTCTCTCCTTGAATATTTGGATGTTGATCTTGAAGGGAATCCGCCAAACCAAGCCAATGAACTTCACTTTTGGCTGCAACAGTGCGTGCTGGATGGAATGCTTATTGGTCTACAAATAGAAAGTCAGCGTCTAGCTTAAATCATTCTTCTCAATCCCCGCTTGCGCCGGGCGGTAGGATCCCCTACTGCCCCAGGGGTTTTCTCAGTTCGTAGATGGTGTCGTTCTCAAGGCCTTACCACTTTTTCTGCAGAAATCAATGGCTGTATCTATTTATTCATAGACCACTCCTACCCCTCTTTCAGAAGGCTCGCGATCTCACGCGAACATAGACGTGTCATACAGTATGTACGCAAAATGCTCGCTGCAATCATAAGTTCAACCCAGCTAAAGCCCTCTCAAAGGGAGATTCGAGCCTAAAACACAGCTTTCACCCCCCCAAACAAATCCGCGGAACGGACTTTCGAGGAGGGAAAATCGGATATCCTTAGCCCATCCGGGGCTTCCCATGCAAGACTCTGCGCCGCACGACCAGCTCTCCCAATTGAAGGCGTGCCTGGACGCCGCCGGCGTCCCTTACGCCATCCTGGTTCACGAACAAAACATCGCCTCGGCCCAAGACGGCGTGCAGAGCGGCCTGTCGGCGATGGCGCCGACTTTCATCCTGCAAACCGAGCCGGCTATTGCGCGGCGATCGTGCGGGGCGATACGCGCCTCTCCTATAAGAAGATAAAGCGCCGGCTGGGCCTGAAGAACGTCTCCCTGGCCGCGCCCGAACGGGTCAAACAACTGACCGGCTCTGAAGTGGGCCAGGTGGCCCTGGTTAATTTTGGGCTGAAGACCATCGTGGACGAGCGCGTGACCCAGGTGGAGACGATCTACGGGGGCTGTGGAAAGTATCCTACGCCCGGGGGAAAGAAACGCCCAGGGCGCAGTCGCTGCAGCCCTGGGTGAGTTTGGCGATCTGCCGCGTGTTCAAAAGGCTGTACTCCCCCACTTCCGGCTAGATCAGCTCCATCCCCAGGAATTCCGCGTAGCGCCGGGCGGCGGCGGCCAGCGCCTGGCCCTGGGCAACGTTCAGCGGCCCAAAAGGAGAGAAGGCCACGGCCACCCTGCCCTTGCCCAGGGTGCGCTTCCAGGTGCCCACCACCCGCCCGCCGAGCAGCAGGGTGGGGTTGAGCAGGCCGCTCCCAGAGCTCACCTGCGTCCGGTACGGCGCGTCCACCAGGGCGCTGCGGTCGCTGTAGCCCACCAGGAACTCGTCGAAAGCGGGCAGCAGCCGGGCGTCCGGCGGCGCGCCCCCCGCCTCCGCTGCATCCGGCGCCAGCCAGTAGCTCTGGCCGTCGATGGTCTCCTGGGCGAGCTGCGCTTTGGCCAGCTCCAGGCCCTCGCGCGCCTCGGCGGCGCGCAGCCCCGACCACCAGGTAAAATCCTTCAGTGTGGCCGGGCCGTGGCCGGTAAAATAGCGTCTGGCCAGCTCCGCCAGGGCCTCGTCGCGCGCTTTGACTGCCCCCGCCGGCGCCCATTCCTCCAGCAAGGTGCAGGTGAACTGCTTGCCGCGCCGTGGCCCCAGGCAGATCAGCCCGTCCAGCGCGGCCCGATACAACAGAAAGCTCAAGCGCAGACCCCGGGTGGAAATCCCGCCTCGCTCGAGAACGCCGGCCAGCTCCTGGCGCGTCAACGGCTGCCCGCCTGCCAGCGCTTTCGCCATCAGCGCCTGGCTGCGCGCGAAGGTGGCCTCGTCCAGCTCGAGGCGGCGGTGGTAAGGCGCCTGGCGCGCGAGTGCGCCCGGCGCGATCAGCCCCAGCAGCCAGCGGATATCGGCGGGTGCCACGAAGTGCAGCGTGCCGCGCAAGGCCCAGGTGCGCAGGACGCTCCGGTCGGCGATGGCCGCCTCGATGGTGGCCTCGCTGGCCTGCGGCAGGCGCAGGCCCAGGGCCCACAGCGCGGCCAGGTAGTCCTGGGCCTGGACGGCGCCCAGCCAGGCCACCACCTCACCCGCGCGCTCGAAGCCGGGCCGCTCAAGCTGCTGGCTGCGCAGCCGCCGAAGGGCGATATTCGCCGGGGTCATGCTGCTCTCCATTGTGCTCTCCATTCTGCTCACTATTCTGCTCTCCTTGCGGCTCCAGATGCTGCTGGACGCTCACCAGGCGCCGGTACAGCCCGTCCCGCGCCATTAGCTCCCTATGCGAGCCGATCTCGGCGATGCGCTTGCCCTCCAGCACCACGATCTGGGCGGCGTTGCGCACCGTGGAAAGGCGGTGGGCGATGATCAAGGTGGTGCGCCCCAGCATCAGGCGTTCCAACGCCTGCTGGATGAGCAGCTCGGTCTCGGTATCCACTGCCGAGGTGGCCTCGTCCAGGATCAGGATGGGGGCGTCCTTGAGCACCGCGCGCGCGATAGAGAGGCGCTGCTTCTGCCCACCGGAGAGCTTGACGCCGCGCTCGCCGATCAGGGTATCGTAGCCGTCCGACAGGCGCTCGATGAAATCGTGGGCATTGGCGGCGCGCGCCGCCGCGATCATCTCGGCTTCGCTGGCCCCCGGGCGGCCGAACAGGATGTTCTCGCGCACCGTGCCGTGGAAGAGGAACACGTCTTGCAGCACGATGCTGATCTGCTTGCGCAGGCTGTCCAGGCGCAGCTTGCGAACGTCTTGCCCGTCCAGGCGGATGACGCCGGCGCTGGCGTCGTAGAAGCGCGGGATCAGGCTCACCAGGGTGGATTTGCCCACCCCGGTCGGCCCCACCAGGGCCGCCACGCTGTGCGCGGGGATCTCCAGGCAGATGTCTTCCAGCACGGTCTCCCCTTGCTGGTAATGGAAGCTGACCTCTTCGAAGCGGATGGCGCCCTGCGCCTTTTGGTTGAGCGAGATGGCGCCGGGCACGTTGAGGGGCTCAGGCTCCTCGGCCAGCAGCTCGGTCACGCGCTCCGAGCCGGCCAGCGAGTTCTGCACCGCCTCCCAGGCCGCGCCCAGGTTGCGCACCGGCTGGTAGAACAGGTCCAGGTACAAGAAGAAGGCCACCAGGTCGCCGATGGGCAAGGCGCCCTGGAAGGCCAGCCGCCCGCCGAAGTAGATCACCACCAGCGTGCCCAGCGAAGAAGTGAATTCGATGAAGGGCTGGAAAGTGGCCATCAGGCGCAAGGCGCTCAGCAGCGAGGTGCGGTAACGCTCGATCTGCACGTCCACGCGCTCGAGAGCTTCTTCCTCGCGCGCGAAAGCCTTGATCTCGCGGATGCCGGAGATGTTGTCGTTCAGGATGGCGTTCAGCTCGCCCAATTGCTTCTGGCGGTAGACGAAGGCTGGCAGGACGCGCTTCGAATACAGGCGCAGCGACAGGATCACCAGCGGGATGGGCACCATCGAGAGCAGGGTCAGCTTCCAGTTGAGGCTGAGCAGCACCAGCGCCACCCCGACGAAGGTGAGCACGTTCACCACCACGTCGGGGATGGCGTGAGCGATGAGCTGCTCGATGAGGTCGGTATCGTTGACCACCCGCGACATCATCTGGCCGGTCTGCTTGTCCTCGTAGAAGCGCAGGCTGAGGCGCTGCACGTGGTCGTAGAGGTGCTTGCGCAAGTCGGCCACCACGCCCCACCCGGCGATGTGCGCCATATAAGAGCGCAAGTATTCCAGCCCGGCGCGGGCCACGAACACCACCAGCACCACCCCCGCCAGGCGGTCGATGGTGCTCAGCGTATCCGCCGTGGGCGCGGAGGCGCTGACCGTATCCACCAGCAGGCGGATGATCCAGGGGATGACGAGCTGAGCCCCCACCAGCAGCAACATGCTGAAGATCGTCAGCGAAAGCGAGAACGTATATTTACGAGCGAAAGAGACGATAAATCGGAGCGGCTTCAATTTTCCATCCAGGGGATTGGGGTTGGCCCGCTGATTATACACCCGGCGGGGAAGCGCGACAAAAAAAGCCCCGCTGCTGTCAGCGGGGCTTTTGAAAAGTCTAAAGCGTATTTACAGGACCACGACAGAAGCGGCTTGCAAACCCTTGGGGCCTTTCTCGATGGAGAACTCCACCTTCTGGCCTTCTTCCAGAGTGTGATACCCGTCACCCGTGATCGCGGAATAATGCACGAACACGTCTGGGCCACCTTCTTGCGCCAAAAAGCCATAGCCCTTGCCGTTATTGAACCATTTGACCGTACCAACTACACGTTCTGACATTTCCTCATTCTCCTCTTCTTCTGACTATCAATCCTAATAGCGGCGCCGATTGCCATAGCCACCACCGCCACGTCCGGTTTCTTCCTTCGGGCGAGCGAGGTTGACTTTGATC
The DNA here is from genome assembly GCA_963702935.1 of uncultured Chloroflexia bacterium. Lineage (GTDB taxonomy): Bacteria > Chloroflexota > Anaerolineae > Anaerolineales > Anaerolineaceae > DAOTWA01. The sequence continues at coordinate 1,510,721 of OY969772.1, read as the reverse complement.
TCGCGGTTACCCAGGCTATAACCGTTGAACATCTTGATGGCGCTTTCTGCTTCGGCCTGTGTGCTCATCTGCACAAATGCAAAGCCCTTCGAGTTGCCAGTAGAACGATCCTTGATTAATTCCACCGAAGTGGCTGTCCCTGCTTTGGCAAACAGGGCGCGCAATTCATCCTCTGTCGTGGAGAATGAAAGGTTCCCAACATACAATTTTGTTTCCATCATGGTTTCCTAGACACCCCGGTGGATTAAGCCGAGGCAATAAATTTGCCGCCAAATCTCTATTAGAAGGTCTGGCGGCAATTGCACACAGGTCCTAATACTAGACGTCCCTATTTTACCACGAATATTTCTAATCCAATAGGGATGAAAATACGCAGGAAAGGCCGGGGGATCACGGCGCGCCGTTGCGCAAGTAAGACCCGCGCCCCGTGCCCCACAGGATGCGCGCGTTGCGCACGCCCGGCAGGTCGTAGGCCAGCAGTCCGGAGTGCGCGCTATTCACCACGATCTCCAGCTCCCCGTCGCCGTCGATGTCCGCCAGGGTGGGCGCCGGCAGGCCCCCGTTCCAGTCGTCGCCGAAAGCCGGCGGCAGGTCCGTCACCGAGATCGGGCTGCCGTTCCAGCCCAGGATGTACAGCTTGCCGCTGCGCTGTGTGCCTTTCTGCACCCACGAGGTGAAAATGACTTCGGCCTTGCCGTCGTTGTCCAGGTCGGCCACCACCGGCTCGGAGGCAAAGCTGTAGAAGCCGTCGGCCGGGTGGTACACCGAGTAGGGCCACTGGCCGTGCTCGGTCTTGTCCAGCCAGAAAGCGTGCAGCCTGCCATCGTAGGAGGCGTACAGGATCTCCTTCTTGCCGTCCCCGTCCAGGTCGGCCACCACCGGGTTGGCTTCGGCCGTCTCGATCACGTTGTAATCCTCGCTGATGGGCGCTCCCGTGTCCACCGGCGCAGTGGACCAATCGTAGCCGCCCGCGTTGAAGCGCGTGCGGTCGCCGTTGAAAAGGTACACGCCCGTGTAACGCGACTGGTAGGGGTCCTTGGAGCAATCGTACACGTTGCCCGTGGCGACCACCTCGTTGTGGCCGTCGCCGTTCACATCCAGGATATCGGCCGGCCCGTCGGCGAAATTGGCGCGATAATTCTTGCTGCGGGGCAGGCCGGACGCGCACTGCTCCCCGCCGGTCACCTCGAAGCTCGCGTTTTCCCACACGCCCACCTGGCCCCAGTTCTTATTCCCGTAGAGCGCGTTGGCCTTGACCAACGCGCCGTTGGCCTCATAAGCGTTAATGTAGTGCACGTCCGAGGGCACCACCAGCTCTTTCTTCCCGTCGCCGTCGATATCCCCCAGGGCGGCGTTATCGTTATAGACGCCCCAGGCGTAGCCACCGTTGCCCTGGAGCTGCGGCCAGCCCGCGCGCAGATTCCCGCTGGCATCGTAGACCCAGGTATCCGTCTGGCTGCCGATGGCCGCCGTGACCACGATCTCCAGCTTGCCGTCGTTATCCAGGTCCGCCACCGAGAGGCCGCGCAGCTCGCTGGTGGTCGGTCGCCGGCTCCACAGCAGCTTCCCGGCGTGGTTCACGTCCTGAACCACGTTGAGGTAGCCGCCGCTTTCAGCGCTGACGATCTCCAGCTTGCCGTCGTTATCCAGGTCGGCCACCACCACACCCGGCCAGATGCGCCCCCCTTGCAGGGCCATGCTCCACTTCAACTGGCCGGTTTTCCCGTTGAGCACGAAAAGGCTGTAAGCGGCGCCGATGACCTCGGCCTGGCCGTCGTTGTCGATGTCGGCCACGGCCGGAGAGGAATACCAGCCCGTCTCGCACCACGAGGAGTAGCACCCGCCCCGCTGCCACTTCAGCACCGGCGCGGAAAGGCCCCGGCTGACCAGGGGCAGGTACACACTCACGCCTCCCGCCCCCAGCACCGGCGCGTCGAGCGGGGCCAGGGCCAGCGGCAGGATCGCCAGCAGCGCGGTGATCGCCATCAGCAGTCTGTGTCGCATCGCGGACCTCCTAAGGAGGGAATTCACCACAGAGTCACGGAGGGCGCAGAGAACGCGGGGGATTCTTTAGAAAGAGAAAACACTGTGTCTTTTGCGCCTCGGTGGTGAGATGCTTTCAATCCACTCGTCACACAGGATACGAGGATATCGATAGCCTTATTCTAACAAGAACTGCCCGCGATACAACCCCCTTTTGGGTTTACACCACCAGGCTGCGAAGCCGCGTTTTGCCGAGGCCCACGCTCAAGAGCAAGGCCGCGCCGAAGACCAGGATCGAGTAGATCCCCAGCCACAGCAGCGGCTGGATATTGGCGCCTAAAGGCTTGAGCAGATCCAGGAAAAGCAGATGGCTGGTATAGATGCCCAGCATATACGCGCCGTAGCGGCCGATCACCCGGTCGAAAGCGTTATCCGTGCCCTTAAAGGCCATGAGGGTCACGCCGATGCCATAGGGCACGCTGCCCAGCAAGAAGTCGTTCTCCGTGATAGGCACCGACCAAAACTGGCGCAGCACCAGTCCTTCGGCCACGAAGAGGCCCAGCCCCAGCAGCGCGATGCCGGCGGCCTGCCACATGCTGATGGCCGGCAGCTTGCGGCGAAAAGCCACCCCGACGGCAAAGAACAAAGTGGTGAAAAAGGGGCCGTCTCGGGCGGGGATGTGCAGGTCGAAGCCAATGGGAGTGGGGGCATAGGCGCCGCCTAACAGCCCGATCAGGTACAAAACCGCGCCGAAGATGAGGAAGCTGCTGGCGTTCTTATCCAGGGGCCACAGCGCGAACAACCAGATGGTGATAATCAAGGACATCAGGTACCACAAGTGCAGCCGGGTGCCTTCCAGCAGAAGCAAGTAGGGTTGGTCGCGCCACAATTCCAGGAAGTGTTGCGGCTGCTCCACGGCGTAGACCACGCTCCAAAACAGGAAAGCCACCAGCAGGCGCCTGGTATACTTAATGGCCAGCGCTTTAGCCTGCGCCGGCTGCGCCGCGATCTTCCCGCCAACAAAATAGCCGGAGATGATCACGAAGAGCGGGATCGCGAAACGCGCGCCCATGGTTACCGTGGGCCGAATGGCTCTCATGATGAATCCGGTGTTATTCAGGTCGCCGAAGAATTCTATATGGCCTACCACGATCAGGAAAAGCGTCAGCAAACGAAAGGAATCCAGCCGGTATCTACGCATTGCAATGCCCCCTTAACGGTCTTTGATGAAGTGAACAACGTGATTATAACGCAAAACGAGCACTATTGTCTAATATAATTTCCCGAATCCGTTAAGGCCCGTCCACCTGCCGAAGGACTTGGAAAGCGTGCGCAATTATGCTATAGTTTGACTGGGGATCGGAGGAAAAAATGCGCACCTCCCTCGAGCTACAGCTCATCCAAAAAGAACAGGAGCTATGGGATTACCTCAAGGAGAAGAACTACTCTCAATATCTCGATTTCCTGTTTGAAGATTATATCGGCTTCTTCCTCACCGGCGCCTACCCCCGCGAGCAGGCCCTGAGATTCCTGGCCGGCGCGGACCTTTCGGACTATGGCTTGAACGACCTGACCTGCCGCAGGTTCAGCCACGACCTGGCCCTGGTGACCTACAAGCTGCGCGTCCGTTATACCACGGGTAGCATGGACGCCCCCGGCAATTTCCTGGCGTCCTCCCTGTGGCAACCGTCCGGCGGCGTCTGGCGAGTGGCGTTTCACCAGGAGAGCCTGACGAAAGAAAAATAGGCCCTCTTAATCGCCGTGAGGTTTCTTTTTCCTTGACAACCTTTCCCGGCTTCATTACAATGGCGTCAATGTAAAAAAGGACGTTAAAGAAAGCAGGCGGTAAACCATGTTAACGGCAATCTTTTCACCTAACCCCTTCCCCAGCCCAGTATCCAGCGGCCTGGTGAGTGCGTCCTGCTTCTCCTGAACTGAATTTCCCTTTGACCGGCGAGGCACGGGCGCGCTCTGCGCCCGTGATTTTTTTAAGGTCACGGCGGCGATACGGCTGCCGTGACCTTTTTTATTCAGTTAAAGAGGGAAATGATTCATGTTTTCGCAAATCAAGAAAATGGACCCTCGCCGGGTCTTCTACCTCCTGAGCGGCGGGATGGCATTGATCCACGCCCTCATTTACACCACTTACACGGTTTACTACTTCAAGGGAGTGGGCATGGACCCGCTGCAGCTCGTCCTGGTGGGCACCATGCTGGAAGCGAGCTGCCTGGCCCTGGAGGTCCCGACCGGGGTGCTGGCCGATACCTATAGCCGGAGGCTTTCGGTGATCCTGGGGATCTTCTGCCTGGGCGTGGCCGCGCTGCTGGTGGGAGCCGCGCCCCTCTTCGCCGTCGTCCTGGCCGGGCAGGTGGTATCGGCCCTGGGTTACACCCTGATGAGCGGAGCAGTAGACGCCTGGCTGGCAGACGAGATCGGCGAGCAAAATGTGGGGCCGGTCTACCTGCGCAGCGGGCAGATCGAGCGCCTATTTGGCATCGGCGGGATCGCGGCGAGCGTGGCTCTGGCCAGCGCAGCCCTCAACCTGCCGTTCCTGGCCGGCGGCGCCTTGTTCCTCCTGCTGGGAACTCTCCTGGCAGGCGTCATGTCAGAGGGGGGCTTCAAACCCCAGCCGCGTGCGAAGGGCAAAAAGCTCTATCCCCTCCAGAACATGACCACCACTTTTCAGGTGGGCGTAGAGGTAGTGCGTGGCCGTCCAGTGTTGATCTTGCTGTTGCTGGCCAACCTGTCCATCGGCGCCGCCAGCGAAGGCTTTGACCGCCTCGGGGACGCCCATCTGCTGGAAGATTTCAGCCTGCCCGGCCTGGGCGCGCTGCAGCCCGTGGTGTGGTTCGGCATCCTGGGAATCTGCGCCACCTTGTTCAGCCTGCTGGTCACCGAGCTATTCCGGCGCAGGCTGGAGGGTCTGAGCAACAACCTGCGCGCCACGGCCTGGGTGCTGACAGGCTTACAAAGCTTGCTCGTAGCCGCCGTGATCGTCTTTGGCGCAGCGCGCAGCTTCTCACTGGCCTTCACCGCGTTGATGGCCAAGGCCGCAGCAGACGCGCTTTCAGCGCCGCTCTATACGACCTGGCTGGTACAGAACGTCGGTTCGCGCGCGCGGGCAACGGTGCTGTCCATGGCCAGCCAGACCAACGCCCTGGGGCAGACCGTGGTCGGCCCGGGAGTGGGCGCCATCGGCTCGCTTATCTCCCTGCGAGCGGCCATCCTGGCTGCCGGTGTGCTGTTCGCTCCTGCCGCCGGACTGTATGCACACGCTGCGCGGGGAGCGCTGGCGAACGGCGAGGATACGAAAGCCCTGGAGAACTAATTCAAAAGGCAGGAGCGCTGCATAACGCGCTCCTGCCTTTTGAAGCCAAAAGAGGAGAATCCTTCCTCCTCAATCGGCGCTCTGGCCCACCGCCTGGGGCTGCCAGCGGCGCAATCCCGCCCGCAGGGTCAGCAGACCAGCCGCGCCCAGCATCAGGATGACGCCGTTGAGCAAGATCGCCCCGGTGGCCCCCAAGAGTTGGCCGGTATAGCCGACCAACAGATAGCCAAAAGGCAACATGCCGAAGCTGACCATCATCCAGATGCTGATCAGGCGGGCTTTCATGTTGGCGGGCGCCGTCTCCTGGATCAGCCCATTGCAGGTGGTGTTGACCACCGGGCTGGCCAGGCTGCCGAAGAACATGCCCGCCGCCCACAAGGGGGTCGTGCGGGCCACCACGGCCAGGCTAAACCAGGCGCCCATCCAGATCAGCGCGCCGGCGATGACCCGGCCCGGCCGCTGCGCGCGCTGCACCAGCGGCACCACCAGGAAGGCGCTGGCCAGGGCGCCCGCGCCAGACGCGCCCATGATCAGCCCCAGGGCCTCCGGGCCGGCGTGCAGCGTGTCGGTCACGATGGCCGGGAGAAGCTGGGCGGCGGCATAGCCTAAGAAGGTCAGCAAAAAGGACATCACCAGCAGATCCTGGATGCGGGGCTCGTTGGCGATGAAGCGGAAAGCCTCGCGCATCTCGCCCTGCTTTTGCCCTCCGGCCGGGCGGCGCACCTGTTGGGCGCGCACGGCTAACAGGCTGGCGATGGCCGCCAGGAAGCTGGCGCCGTTGAGCCAGAAAGCCGGGGCCGCGCCAAAAGCGCCCAGCACCCAGCCGGCCAGGGCGGGGCCGACCATGCGGCTGGTCTGCACGACCATGTTGTTGAGCACCACGGCCTTGCGCACCTGCCCGACGCCGGAAAGGTCGCCCACGAAGGCGCTCTGCGCGGGCATATCCAGCGCGCTCACGCAGCCCAACGCGGCGGAGAGCAGGTAGATGTGCCAGAGCTGGATCCAGCCGGTGAGCAGCAGAAAGGCGAAGATGAAGGCCAGCAGCATGGAGACCACCTGGGTTCCGACCAGCAGCTTGCGCCGCTCCAGGCGATCGGCCCACACGCCGGCAAACGCGCCCAGCACCAGCAGCGGCAACGAGCCGAGCATGGCCACCAGGCCGAGCGCCTGGGTGGAGTGGCTGATCTGCCAGACCACCCACGACTGCGCCGTGGCCTGCATGAAAGTTCCGAAGAGCGAGATCACCTGCCCGCTCAGGTAAATCGAGAGGTTGCGGTTGCGCAACGGGGAGAAGATATCTCCGAACGAACGAAAAAAGACTTGCATAGACCACCTCTAGAAAACAGCAACAAGAATTCCACCCACGCGGCGCATGCCGCCGGGAAAGGAGTCCCCTCGGCGCGCCAGGCGGCGCGCTAGGGCGAATGAGCTGGCCGGGCCAGGTTTTTCAGCGTTGCGAGGAAAGGGTTATCTTATTCAGGCTCCAGGCTCTCCAACAGTTGTTCGGCCTCCCGGGCGCTGATCACCCCTTCGCTGAGCGCCTGGAGCACCGCCAGGCGAGGATCCTCCGGCGGCGCGGGTGGCTCCACCGGCTCCACGGGCCTGGCCGCTTCTACTGCCTCCACGGGCGGAGGGGCCGGTTGGGCCGCTTCGGGCGCAGCCGGTGCGGGCGCCTTCCCTCCCGGCTGCACGTCGATGTGGATATCGCCGTGCAGGGTCGTCATGTGAATTTGCGCCGGCTCGCCTTCCGCCGCTCCCAGCGCGCCCACCATGCGCCCGCCGCGCCTGGCTTCGGGGCCGGGCCGCGCCACGCGCACCAGGGGCACCGCCGAGCGGATGTCGCCGTGGCGGGTGGCAGCGTCCAGGCGCGCCTGCGCGTCCGCCGGCAGGCTCAGCCGCAGGTTGCCGTGATTCGTGGCCATCTCCCAATCCTTCTCAGGGAAGACGGCGCGGCATTCGACGTTGCCGCTGGCCGTGCTCAATTGGAGATCGGCGATGCGCCCGCCTTCCAGGGTCAGGTTGCCCTTGGTAAGCCGCACCGAGCAGGCTTTGGCTTCGATGCCTTCCAGGCGCGCATTGCCTTTATGCAGGCGCACATTCACGCCCGCATCCAGCGGCTTCCAGCTCGCCGGCTCCACGAGCTGGCCAAACTGCTGCGCCCAGGCGGCGGCCTGCTCGCCAAACTCCAGGCCCCAGGCGCTCCAGTCTTCCGCGCCCCAGGATATCCACGGGCGGGAGAAGCGTTGAGAAGCGTAGCTTTCCCCTCCGGCCGGCCGCTCAGGCGCGGCAGCTTCCAGGCAGTTGATCAGGCGCACGTCGCCCTCGCCGGCCGTGACGTTGAAGGCGCCCCGGCAGTTTGCCAGGCGTACGTTGCCTTTTTGCACCAGGAACCTGCAAGCGCGCCTGCACGCCGTTGATCTCGACCTGCCCCCACAAGGTGGTAAGATCCACCACCCAGGCTTTACTCTTAGGCAGGCGCAGGTGCAGGCGCATTTCGAAGGGGCGCTCATTTCTGGCGTGCAGCCGCAGCCAGCGGCCGGCGATTTCCGGCTCGCCGCCATTGGAGTAGGCGCCTCCAAAATCTCCTTCGAGCTGCACCTGCTCCCCATCGCCGCTCTCGATCGCAATGCGGGCTTCGGGCACCCAGATGCTGACGGCATCCAGCGCCTCCGCCGGCCAAACAGTCGTCGTTCCTGACATTAATTTTCTCCTTTCTGCTCCCTCAGCTTCTGCAGGGCCTGTGTGACGGATAAGCCGCCCGAGGAAACCTGCTGGAGGATCGCCTGGCGGGCGTCCTCGGCCTTGGCGCCAGTCTCGTCCTGGGGTGGGGTGGCCGCCGGGGCGGCCTCGGCCTGCTCCAGCACCAGGTTGATCTCATCCAGCTTGTTGCGGATGGTCGGGTACGAAATACCCAGCACCTTCTCCAGCTCGCTCAGATTGCCGCGCACACGCAAGAAAACGCGCACGAAGGTCAACTGGTCTCGGGAAAGCACGGAGAACAGGCCCGGCTGGAATTCGCCGCGCATGGTGAGCTGGCAATGGGCGCATTTGCACTCCGTGATGACGATGGGCCCCCCACAAGCGGGGCATTGTTCAAAAAGTGTAAGCATAAGAGCCTCCTGATCTGCAAGGATTATACATCAAATAATTAAATATTTCAATACATTAATTGAAATTAGTTATTATTATTACATTCTTTGGCAGGGAGGGCGTTTCCACGAGCCGCCTTCTGAGATTCCTTGCTTATTTGTTAGTGCTTTTTTACGAGAGATTTGCTATACTAAAATGAAACCCGGTGATAGAGGGAATTTCTGTTCGAGGCCGGGACTGCGTATTTTACTTTTATCAATTTAACACAGATAGGAGCGCAATTATGACCAAGAAACTGCTACGGCCATTTGCTTGGGCGGGGATATTCGTATTAGTGGTGTCCCTGGCCTGTAGCTTTTCCGGCAGCCCCACCCCAACGCAAGCGCCGGACATCCCGGCGCAGCCAACCAAAGCGGCCGTTCAAGGAGAGTCCACCCAGGCGCCTGCGCCGCAAAGCTCTGGGGCAGTTTCCACGCTGGAAGACGTGCAATCCGCCGTGATCCAGATCGAAGCAGAAGGCACTTTCGTAGACCCGCAGGTTGGCCTGGTGGTGAACGGCGCCGGGCGCGGCTCGGGCTTCATCATCGACCCCTCGGGCATCGCCGTGACCAACAACCACGTGGTCACCGGCTCGGCGCTGCTCAAAGTATGGGTTGGCGGGCAGAGCAAGACCTACAACGCCAAAGTCCTGGGAGCGTCGGAGTGCTCGGACCTGGCGGTGATAAAAATCAGCGGCAGCGACTTCCCCTACCTGGACTGGTACAACGGCAGCCCCAAAGTAGGGCTGGACGTGTACGCGGCGGGCTTCCCGCTGGGCGAGCCGGAGTTCACCCTGACGCGCGGGGTCGTCTCCAAGGCCAGCGCCAACGGCAAGACCAGCTGGGCCTCGGTGGAAAACGTGCTGATGCACGACGCCACCATCAACCCGGGCAATTCCGGCGGCCCGCTGGTGAACGCGGACGGCCAGGTGGTGGGCATCAACTACGCCAGCAACAGCGCCAACCAGTACTTTGCCATCGCGCGCGCCGAAGCGCAGAGCGTGCTGGATGACCTGCGCAGCGGCAAGGACGTGACCTCTATCGGCGTGAACGGCCAGGCGGTCCAGTCTGACGATGGCTCCATCTCCGGCATCTGGGTCTCTTCGGTCAAGTCCGGCTCGCCGGCCGATAAAGCCGGCGTCAAGCCAGGCGACATCATCACCCAGATGGAGGGCCTGGTGCTGGGCACCGACGGCACCATGGCCGATTACTGCGACATCCTGCGCAGCACGATCCCAGCGATACGCTGAGCATCACCGTGCTGCGCTATGCCGACCAGGAAGTTCTGGAAGGCCAGCTCAACGGCCGCCCGTTGGAGGTGAGCACCTCGTTCTTCAGCAACCAGCTCTCCAACCAGGTGGATACGAACACCAACTCGAGCAGCAGCGGCACCTACAGCCAATACACCACCGTGACCGACGATACCAACGCCATCCAGTTAGATATCCCGGCGGAATGGTCGGACATCGACGGCACAGCCTGGAGCTCAGATTGGACCCTTCCCGACGGGCGGGTGTTCAGCTTCACCGCGCCGTCCATCACCGCTTCTGCCGACCTGAGCGCGTACGGCAGCGGTTACGGCGAATTGGGGGTGTTCTTCGCTGCTTCAGAAGACATGGGGCAAATCGGCGGCTTCGTACAGCTATTGGATGGCGTGCGGGACTGGTACAGCTCCGACTGCAAGTTCGACAGCCGCAACGATTATGCAGACCAGCTCTATGAAGGCAAATATGACTTGTGGAAGAACTGCGGCCCGGACAAATCCATGGTGCTGGTGCTGGCGGCGCGACCCATCCAGAACCAGACCGCCTTCCTGGTGTTGGTCGAGGTGAAGATTACCAAGGACGCCGACCTGGACGCGCTGGATAAGATTTTGAGCTCGTTCAATGTGGTTGGGTAGCGTAGAAGAACCGGCGCAGCCATAGATCGACGGGATCGGCAAGTCCTACCCTGGCGAGGCGGCGAATCAAGCTCTAGAAGATTTTCTTCTGGATGATTTCGCTGCCTCGATCAGCGTGGGCCATCTCGGCCAGGCAGTGCAGGTTGACAATTGTCGCCTGTCCTTCTATAATCTTGAAAAATTAACGTCAGTTTAATCTTGGAGGACTCCCGGGGCCGGTAATTAACAATAGAAGCCCTCCTTCTCAGCATTTTTCTCTACAAGCGCATATTTTTTTATCGGTTATCCTCACCTTGAGTAGGGGTTCTGGGTTGTGTTTGTCTATCTACACAACTCAATTCCACAACGCTTTGCTCGGTATATCTCCGCGACGGATGCGCCGGGAGAAATCTTGTCCGCATACATGCAAGAAGAGGACGCTCGAAAAGGAGGTGATGTTCCGGCGCAATGAGGTTCATCTTGAGTGGCTTTCTATCGCACAGTATCGATTCACTAAGACTTGCATTGGAGGAATCCGAACATGGTTCGCAAATTGTTTTACAGTCTGATGATCGTAGGAACTCGTGGCAGGGCTGACCGCCTCTGTGGCGCTTCCCCCGGCGGCAACCGCCGCTGCGCAGGATAAAGCGCCGGTAGCCATTGGCGCCCTGCCCCAGACAGGCGTCCATCTGGTCGCTCCCAGAGACGACAAAGTCGTTCAAGAATTAACCAAGGTCGGGAAAATTTCAAAGGATACCGGCTCCACTGAGATCCAATCGCTGGTTAACGATTACCACCAATCCTTCGCCAAGAAATCCAGCACCTGGGTGAATCCTCAAATCGAGGCGGCCGCCGCGGAGCACGAAAAAGACACTTCCGGCGAGATGGGCTCTACGTCGGTCGATACCAGTGGAGATCCCTCAGTAACCAAGGTGTCCGTAGAGATCTTCGCCCTGGCGGTCGACTTCGGCGGGACGGATCCGCTCACGAACGTGTCTGTGCAAACGGGAGAGGATGAAGACGGCAATCCCATCTGCGAAAACCAGAACGTCGTCACCAGCGGGCCAATGCAAGGCGAAATTCCGCAGCCCGGCGCCAGGGACAACAATACCGTCTGGTACACCAATGACCAGACCGCCAACGCCAGCTTCTACGAGAAGCTGATCTTCGGCTACGATGGCGTGGGGCGCGTGCGCATGGATCTGACCGACCCCGTGGACGGCAACCCCGGTATCAACCTGGCGGGTTATACCGTGCAGGACTACTACGATAAGGTCTCCGGCGGGGTAGGCAACGTCACCCTGGACGGCTCGGTCAACGGCTGGGTGACCGTCGATCATTCCGAAGGCTATTACGGCGCGCCGAACTGCGAAAATTACAGCGATGACGGCGGCGCCGGGGTGGCTGTTCCACAATTGATCGTGGACGCGGTGGCGAAATTCAAGGCCGCCAATCCCACTTTCGACTGGGCGCAGTACGACCAGAATCACGACGGCGTGCTGGACACCTTCTGGGTGATCCACGCCGGTATGGGTGAGGAAGCCGGCGGCGGCGCCGAAGGCGCCTTTGCCATCTGGTCGCACAGCTCGGATATGCGTTACTACAACGCATGGTATCCCAATGGCTTGCAAGTGGCCGGCGAAGACACTCCGGCCGACACCAGTGACGATATCTACGTGGGGCCGTACACCATGCAACCCGAGAACCTGGACCTGGGCGTGCTGGCGGAGGAATTCGGCCACAACGTGTTCGGCCTGCCGGATATGTACTCCAACGATGGCCAAAACTCGATCGGCTTCTGGAACATCATGTCGGCCGGCTCGTGGGGCGGCTACCTGGGCGGCTCGGTGCCGGTGGGCATGCCGCTGTGGTTCCGTATGAACGCCTGGTGCGGCGTGGACTGGTGCAACTGGCAGTACCCCATGCTCACCCGCAACTACAATGACATGCCAGAAGGCGTCACCATCGGCCAGTTGGAAGACACCCCCGTGGGTGCCAATAAGGGCGTGCGGATCAACCTGCCCAACGTCGAGGAGACTATCCCCAATCAGGCCGGCGAGGGCAAGGCGGCCTGGTCGGGCGCCGGGCGCGACATGACCGACGCCACCCTGGACACTTCGCTGTCCATTCCCTCAGGAGCCGCCGGCGTCTTGAGCTTCAATGCCTACTGGGACATCGAGGAAGACTGGGACTACGGCTACGTGATGGTCAAAGACGGCAGCGCCGACTGGGTCTTCCTGTCCGATATGGACGGGATCTTCACGGACACGAACCCCAACGGCAACAACCTGGGCGTCGGGCTGACCGGCACTGCGGATGCGGCCACCCCGTTGCGCTTCGACCTCTCAGCATACGCCGGCAAGACGGTCACCCTGCGCCTGCGCTACAAAACCGACGCGGCCGCCACCCAGAACGGCTGGTGGGTGGACGACGTGAAGCTGGACGGCGCTGCGCTGGACGATTTCTCCGGCGCTTCCGGCGACGGCACTTTCCCCAACTGGACCAATTCCGACCCGGGCTGGCTGGTGGTGCCGGTCAGCAAGAGCTACGTGAATTACTACCTGGTGGAATGGCGCGGCGCGACTAAGTACGACCAGATGGTGCGCACGGCTTACTCCACCGTCTACTCGGATGACGACGAGTGGCAGGTAGAGCGCGTGCCCTACAATATCCCCGGCGCGCTGGTCTACTATCGCAACCAGAAATACCCGGATTCCTACGCTCAACGGCAGTGGTACGGCGATCCGCCCAGCTACGGTCCCAAGAACAAGCTGCTGATCGTGGACATGAATCCCGGCCCCATGCGGCTGGGAGATACCATCGACTACTTGAACTCACGAGTTTCGAGCTACGACGCCGCCCTGACTCTCCAGGGTACCCAGGCAGTTACCCTCTCCAGCGTCTTTGGGCTTGACGGCGGGCCGTGGAGCTTTGCCGCAGAACCGGCCGTCAACGAATTCCGGGATTCCCGGGGGTATTACGCCGGCTTCTACTTTGGAGCCCCGTGTGATCCGGGTTACGTGTGCGTCGCTAACTACGACGGCAGCGCCGTCATCCCCGCGCGTGGAAACTACTCGACGCGCATCACGGACGGCGTTGGCAATCCGTTGCCTGATTTCTACGGCATCGACCTGGGCGGCGGCATCTTGCTGGGCAGCGGCAATCCGGCAGACGACGGAGTGCAGTATGGCGTCAACTTCATGCTAACCTCACAGAGCGGGGATACCGGCACTTTGTACTTCTACCCTGTAATAACAGACACGAAGGTCGACACCCAATTGTCGCTGGGGAAGTTCGATATCACCTATACCACCACGCTCTTCAACAGCAGCGCGGAGGATATAAAGGAACCCATACCCCTGAACTACCTCGTCGACTCGCAACTGACGGTTTCGTCGATCAACGCCAGCTCGGTAGACAAAGGGCCCTCTCTTGGCCAATTTACCTGGACGCTGCCCGGGCTCAAAGCAGGTGAAACCACCACGCTTACGCTGAAGGCCAGCATGCCTATCGACAATGGGGACAATATCCCTCTATTGACCATTCTCATTCCAAGTAATATCTGGACAGCGCCTGTTCCGTGGGAATTCGATACGACCGCCTCGGCGAATTACTATTTCATGCCGGTGGTCGGAAGTTTGTTTTCAAGGTAATTTAGATAAGTCGCAAGGCAGGGGCGCGGCTGCGCCCCTGCTCTTCTATTTGTGCGCTGATCTCCGATCCCCCTTCCCCAATTTATGGTAAACTGGATTCATCCTCACACAAGGCCAGGCAGGTGAGTATGAACGCAAACAAGACCCAAACGGACGAGGGGGCCGCTCCTCTACGGCTGCTGCGCACCAAGCTGTTCATGCCGGAAGCGCACCCCGACACCATCCAACGCTCCCCGCTCTTGATGAAACTGGAAGAAGGGCTGCACGCCCGGTTGGTGCTGGTATGTGCGCCGGCGGGCTTCGGCAAGACCACGCTGATCAGCTCGTGCATGCGCGCCATGCAACGCAGGGTGGCCTGGCTCTCCCTGGACGAGCGCGACAACGACCCGGCGCGCTTTTGGGCTTACCTGGTGGCCGCGCTGCAAACCCTGGACGCCGGCGTCGGCCGCGAAGCGTTGGGTATGCTCCAGACGCCGCAGCCGCCGCCCATCGAAGGTCTGCTCACCGGCCTGTTGAACGACCTGGCCGACTTGCCCGGCGACGTCCTCCTGGTGCTGGACGATTACCACGCCATCACACAGACAGACATCCACACCGGCATGAATTTCCTGGTCGAGAACCTGCCCGCTCCCCTGCACCTGGTGATCTCCAGCCGGGCCGAGCCGGCGTTACACCTGGCGCAGTTGCGCGCGCGCCGGCAGGTGGTAGAGCTTGCGGAGAAGGACCTGCGCTTCAGCGCCGAAGAGGCCGCCGCGTTTTTGAACCAGGCCATGCATTTGGGCCTGGCGCCCGAGCAGATCGCCGCCCTGGAAGACCTGACCGAGGGCTGGGCGGCCGGGCTGCAACTGGCCGCGCTTTCCATCCAGGGTGAGGGCAACGCCGAGGCGCTCCTGCGCTCGTTTGGCGGCAGCCACCGCTACGTGTTCGATTACCTGGCCCAGGAGGTGCTCAACCGCCAGCCCTCGCCGGTGCAGACCTTCTTGCTGCGCACGGCGGTGCTGGAACGCTTCTGCGCGCCGCTCTGTGAAGAAGTGGTCAGTGGTCAGCAGTCGGTGGTCAGCAAAGAAGCGCCTTCTGACCACTCACCACTGACCACCGACCACTCCCAGGAAGTTTTAGACTTCTTGGACCGTTCCAACCTCTTCCTGGTGCCGCTGGACCAACAGCGGCGCTGGTATCGCTACCACCACCTGTTCGCAGACTTCCTGCTGACCTGTCTGAAACAGGGGAGCAGCCCGGAAGAAATCGCCGCGCTGCACCGGCGGGCCAGCGCCTGGTTCGAGCGCAACGGGTCCATCGTGGAAGCCATCAGCCACGCGCTGAAGGGGGAAGATTATCCCCGCGCCGCCCAATTGATGCTCGAGTCGGCCACGTTCATGTTCCAGCACAGCGAGCTGATCACGCTGATCCGCTGGTGCCAGGCCCTGCCCGCCGCCGTGCTGCGCGAAAACCTGGGCCTCAACATGATGTACGCCTGGGCGCTGCTTGCCACCGCTCAGATACCCAAAGTCGAGCAGATCCTGGACGAGATCGAGCAGGCGCTGGGAGCCAAAGCAGACGGGGCGCCGCAAACTTTGGAGCTGCCCGCCGGGGTGAGAGGCGCGCTGGCCGAGGTGGCCACGATGCGCGCCAACATATCCTTCCACAAGATGGACATCGGCGCGGTGGTGAAGCTGTGCAACCTGGCCACCGGCTATCTCTCGGAAGACGTGCAGATGGGCCTGTTCCAGCCCAAGGCGTCGATGCACGGCGTCATCGCCTTCAACAACGCCCTGGCCTTGCAGCTCATGGGCGATTTGGCCAACGCCACGCGCGCCTTTACAGAAACGATCCGCCTGTGCGAGCAGGACGGCAACGAGCACCTCTACGCGCTGGCGGCCAGCCACCTGGCGCAGCTCCAGACTTTCCAGGGGGAGCTGCAACGGGCGGCGGTGACTTACCGGCAGGTCATAGAGCGGGGCAAGGGAGACGCCGGGCCTACACCCATGCGCGGGCTGGGCTACGTGGGCCTCGGCAGCCTGGTCTACGAGTGGAACGACCTGGAACAGGCCGAATCTTTGCTAAAGCGCGGGGTCGAGCTTTCGCGGCCGTGGGCCAGTTGGGAAGCGCTCATGCCGGGCTACCTGGGCCTGGCGCAGATAGGCGCCGTGCGCGGCGATCTGGCGGGGGCGCTGGCCTGCTTCGACGAGTTCAAAGCGCTGTCGCGCAAGCTGAAATCGCCCCTGGGGGAGAACGTGCTGGACGGCTACCGGGCGCGCCTGCTGGCGCGCTGCGGGCAGTTGGAGGAAGCCGTGCAGTACGTAAACGCGAGCACGCTTCACACGGCGGAGACGATTTCCTCGCCGCTGTACGGCGAGGCGCTGTTGCAAGCGCGCATTCTGGCGGCGCTGCCGGGGCGGCAGGAGCAGGCCCTCGCGCTGGGGCAGAGCCTTCAGGCCGCGCTGGAGGCCGGCGCCCGCTGGTGGCAGGTGATCGAGGCGCTGGTCGTCCAGACGCTGGCTCTGCAAGCCCTGGGAAAGCATAGCCAGGCCAGCCAGGCGCTGGGAAGGGCGCTGGAGCTGGGGGAGGAAGGGGGCTTCGCGCGTATTTTCCTGGATGAAGGCGAAGGCATGAGAAGGTTGATTTTAGATTTTAGATCGAGGATTGAAAAAGACGAGGCACGCGCTGCCCTGGCCGCCTACGCGGACCAATTGCTGAAGGCTTTCTCTGCCCAAACATCCGGCACCGCTCCAAATTCAGCAATCAAAAATCTAAAATCAGAAATCCTCCTGTCTCCGCGTGAATTGGAAGTTTTGCGCCTGATCGCCACCGGGCGCTCCAACCAGGAGATCGCCGAGGAGCTGGTGCTCTCGCTGAACACGGTCAAGAGCCACGTGAAGAGCATCCTGGCGCGGCTGGAAGTGGAGAACCGCACCGAAGCGGCGGCCAAAGCCAGGCAGATGGGAATTTTGGATTGAGGATTTGAGATTGCTGATTTTGGATTGCTGATTGAAGATTGAAATCTTCCCCCCTGGCAGATTCCCTGATTCCTAATCCCTGATTGCCTGATCTCCTGATCCCTATTCCCCGATTGCCTGGCACTCCGGGCAAAAATGCGTGCCGCGCTGGCCCACCACGATGCGCCGGATGGGCGCGCCGCACACCGGGCAGGGCTGGCCAGTGCGCTGGTACACGCGGAAAGCGTTCTGGAAATCCCCTCCCCGGTAGACCCAATCGATGCTGGCCCCGTTGCGGCGGATGCCCTCCTCCAGCACGCTGCGGATGGCCGCCAGCAGCGCCGCGGCTTCCTGCGGCGTGAGGCTATCCGCAGAGCGCAGGGGGTGCAGCTTCGCCAGATGCAGGGCTTCATCGGTGTAGATATTGCCCAGCCCGGCCAGGAAAGATTGCTCTAGCAACAGGGGCTTGAGCTGGCGCTTGCGCTCGCGCAGCAGGTCGTAGAATCTGGCGGGGGTCAGTGCGGGGTCGAAAGGCTCGGGGCCCAGGCCGCCGGTCACTTCCTGCGGATCGACCGCCAGCCAGATGCGCCCAAACTTCCTGGCGTCGTTGAACACCAGGCGCGCGCCGTCGATAAACTCGGCGGAAAAGCGTGTGTGCGGGAGGGCCGCTCCGCGCCCGTCCGCCGGCTCCACCCACAGGTCCCCGCTCATGCGCAGGTGGAAGAGCAGCGTATCGCGCGTCAGCTTGAGCAGCAGGAACTTGCCGCGCCGCCCGGCATCCTCCACGCGCTGGCCCGGCAGGCGCGCCAGGAGCTCGGCCGGGGAGGGCGTTTCCAGGCTGCGCTCCCAGCCCAGGCGCGCCGCAGCGAAGGTGCGCCCCACCGCCGGCGGCGCTACGCGTCCATCGACGATGCGTCCACCTTCTCTCAAAGAGCGCGCGATAGTCTCGACTTCGGGTAATTCGGGCATAAGAAACCAGTGGACAGTAATAAGTAGATGGTGAACGGTGAACAGTGACCCCTGGCCAGCACTATTCCGGCCAGCACTATTCTGGCCACTGTGTACTGACCACTGTGTACTGGCCACTGCCTACTGACCACTGTCTACTTTCATTCGTTGAACATCTCTCCCACGCTGCGGCCGGCGTTGGCGCGCGAGATCACCTCGCCCAGCAACGGCGCGACGGAGAGCACCTTCAATTTCTCGCCGAACAGGGCGCGCTTGCCCTCCGGGATGGGCACGGTATTGGTGGTGATGAATTCGGTTACCGGCAGACTGGCCAGGCGCTCGGCGGCCGTGGCCGAGAAGAGCGGGTGCACGAACACCACGTACACGTTGCGCGCCCCGTATTGCTTCACCAGGTTGACCGCCTGCACGATCGAGCCGCCCGTATCCACCTCGTCGTCCACGATGACCACGTCGCGGTCGTTGACTTCGCCAATCAACGTCAGGGCTTGAGCTTTAGCGTCGTTTCCGATGCGGCGCTTCTCGATGAAGGCCATGGGGGCGTCGATGCCGGCCGCAAAATTGCGCGCCTTCTTGGCAAAGCCCAGGTCGGCGGTCACCACCACGGGGGAGATCATATTCGGCAGGAGCGTCTTCAAGTAGTCCATCAGGATCCAGAAAGCGCTGAGCACGTCTCCCGGGATGGAGAAGAAGCCCTGGATCTGCCCGGCGTGCAGGTCCAGCGTAACGTAGCGGTCGGCGCCCGCCACCTCGATCATGTCCGCCACCAGGCGCGCGGTGATGGGCACGCGCGGCTGGTCCTTCTTATCCGAGCGCGCGTAGCACAGGTAAGGGACGACGGCCGTGATGCGTCCCGCCGAGTCCAGGCGCAGGGTTTGGAGCAGGATGAGCAGCTCCATCAAGTTGCGGTGCACCGGAGTGGAGGTGTTCTGGATCACGTAACAATCCTGCCCGCGCACGCTGCTGTGCAGCTTGATGAACAGGTTGTCGTTGGGGAACTGAATGATATCCCGCCCGCACAGGGGAACTTGCAGGTATTGGGCGATCTGGGCGGAAAGCTCAGGGTTGCCCGTGCCGGCATAGATCTTGATATCTCCGTACATCAGCTCGTGGCGTTGGTGCAAGTTTAGCATATCTGGCTCCTCAAGGTCGGTCGCGCCTCAGGCTTTGTCCTCATCTTCTCTCCATTCCGAACGTAGCACACTCATCAAGAGCACGTCGACGTAATTTCCATTCTTGTACATGTCCTGGCGCAGACGCCCCTCGTGCACGAAGCCGGCCTTTTCGTAAGACCGGACGGCGCGCTGGTTGGTGGCGAACACTTGCAGGAAGATACGATTAAGGTTGAGCGTCTGGAAACCGTGCCGCAGCAACAGGCGCATGACCTCGGTGCCGTAGCCCTGGTTCCACACCGACTTCTCACCGATGAAGATGCCTACCTCGCTGCTGCGCACGCGCCAGTCGATGCCGTGGAAGCCGCAGTCGCCCACCGGCTTCCATTCTTCTCCCTGGCGCACCTCGATCACCAGGGGATGCTCGTTGGGATCGGTCTTGAGCATGGCGTCGAACCAGGCGTTTTCGTCCTCCATGGAAAGCGGCAGGTGGATCAACAGCCCGGCGGTCACCTCGGGATCGTTGAGCCATCTCACGAAGTTGGGCAGATCAGAGCGCTCGGGGGCGCGCAGGCGCAGGCGGGAGGTAGTAATCATGGTTGTTCCTACTCTCTACTCTCTGTTCTCGATAAGGTATTTCACCGCTTCGTGCGGAGAAAGCTTCCTCTCCAGCAAGCGCTCCAGCGTCTCGTTCACCCGGCTCTCCGGCACAGCAGCGCGCCAGCGCGCCACCAGCGTCGCGCGCAGCAGGTCTTCCAGCTCGGCGGCCATGCGCCGGGCCTCCCGCCGCTGCCACTCGCCGCTGGAAAGCAGGTAGTCCTTATGCGCCGCGATCGCGCCGGCCAGCTCGGGGATACTGCTCCCCTGCGTGGCGACTGTGCGCAGGATGCGCGGCTTCCAGGGAAACTCGCCGGCCTCCGGGTAAGCCAGCTCGATCATGCTGCGCAAGGCGCGCTCCGTGCTGTCCACGCCGGGGCGGTCCGCCTTGTTGACCACCAGGATGTCCGCGATCTCTAAGATGCCGGCCTTGATGGCCTGGATATCGTCGCCCAGGCCGGGGGCCTCCACCACCAGGGTGGTGTGCGCCAGACGGGCAACGTCCACCTCCGCCTGTCCCGCTCCCACCGTCTCGATCAAGATCACCTCGAAGCCGGCCGCGTCGAACACCTGGGCCAGCGCGCCGGTGGTGTGCGCCAGGCCGCCCAGCGCCCCGCGCGAAGCCATCGAGCGGATGAACACGCCCGGGTCGCCGGCCAGGTCGCGCATGCGCACCCGGTCGCCCAGCACTGCCCCGCCCGTGAAGGGGCTGGAGGGGTCCACGGCCAGGATCGCTACGCGCTGGGCAGGCGCGCCGTCGGGCGGACGGCGGTAAAAGCGCGCGAGCTGGTTCACCAGCGAGGACTTGCCCGTCCCCGGCGAGCCGGTCACGCCGATCAGGTGGGCGCGCCCGGTGTGGGCGAAGAGCCGGCTCAATGCCTCGCGGCTCACCGGCAAATCGTTCTCCACCTGGGTAAGCAGGCGGGCCAGCGCCAGCCGGTCTCCCGACAGAACTGCCTCCGCCGGGCTTTGCGCTGGAATCGAGCGTTCTTCGGCTGCCATCACACTAGGCCGGCGCGCTCGGCTGTCCCATCACGCTCTCGCGCACGCCGCGCGTGATCGCTTCCAACGAGGTGCCCGAGCCGTAAACGCCTGCCACGCCCATTTCCAGCAGGCGCGGGATGTCGGCCTCGGGAATGATGCCGCCCACGAAGACTTTCACCCGCCCCTGGCCGTTGGCTTCCAGCAGGGTCAGGACGCGCGGGACGAGCGTCATGTGCGCGCCGGAAAGGATGGACAGCCCGATGGCGTCTACGTCCTCTTGCAAGGCGGCCTCGGCGATCATCTCGGGTGTGTAGCGCAGACCGGTGTAGACGACTTCCATCCCCGCGTCGCGCAGCGCACGGGCCACCACCTTCGCGCCGCGGTCGTGCCCGTCCAGGCCGGGCTTGGCGATCAAGACGCGAAATCTTCGCTCGCTCATGGCAAACTCCAGACAGTAGGCTGATGCAATTATAACGCGTTAAGGGAAGGATGAAAGATGAGGGATGAAGGATGAAGGGCGAAAAGCCGTAGGGCGGCTTCCATAGCCGCCGTATAAGCGCAGGCGGCGGGATGTGAATCCCGCCCTACGGCTTGCTGTAGCAGGCAAAGGGATGAAGGCGGAAGGGTGAAAAGCCGTAGGGCGGCTTTCCAAAGCCGCCGTATAAGCGCAGGCGGCGGGATGTGAATCCCACCCTACGGCTAATCGCCCCTCCTCGCGTGCGGGGAGGGGCGGGAAAACGTCACTCAAAGCAATCGGAGTGAGGCCCCAGACTGCCTGGTATTCCTGATCGCCTGATTGCCTGGTTGCCTGTCCTTATTGCCCGGCGATGGCCGCGTTGGCTTTGGTGACGGCGTCGCTCAACGCCGCCTGGGGGGTCTGCTTGCCGTTGGCCACGGCCGTCATCGCGTCAAAGAGGATGTTGCGGATGGGGTTCCAGGCCGCGATGGTCGGCTCGGTGCGCCCGTATTGCAGCCAGCCCAGGGCGTTCCCGTACAGCGGGTTGGCCTGGATGAAGGCCGTGAGCTGGTCCTTGGTAGACTGGCGCGCGGGGAAGTAGGAAGTCGCCTGCACCCATTCGGCGTTGGGAGCGGGGTCCATCAGCCATTTCAAGAAGGTAAAAGCGGCGCGTTCCTTTTCGGTAGTGGTCTTGAAGATAGCCACGCTGGGCCCGTAGACGTCCACCACCGGGTTGGGGGTGGTATGCGGCTGGGGGCAATGCCCCAATCCTTCACCACGCCGGCCTGGTCGATGGACTGCTTGTAGTAGGGCAGCCCGGCCGTCGAGCCGAAGGCGAAGGCGATCTTGCCCAGCGAGAAGTCCGTCTGATCCTGGTAGGCCTTGGCAATCACGATGGCGTACTTGTTCTGGAACATATCGTTGATGAAGTTCATCGTGTCCAGGCCGGCCTGCCCGCCGAAGGCCACCGAAGTGCCGTCCGTGCTGAGCAGGTCGCCGCCGCGGCTGAACACCCAGTTGGCGAAGCGCGAAGCGTCTGTGTTCATCTCGTAGCAATAAACGGCCGGCGGCTTGTTGACCGCCGCACAATCCTTCAGTGAAGTCGTCCCAACTGGTCGGCGGCTGGGTGATGCCGGCGGCCTTGAGCAGGTCGGCGTTGTAGTACATTACTTCCATGCTGCGCATGAAGGCGATGCTGTACACCTTGTTGCCGGCCTGCGGATAGTGGTCGATAAAGGCCGGGTAGATGTCCTGCAAGTCGGCAGCGCTAAAGCCGATCTGCGGGTCGCTCATCAGGTCATCCAATGGGATGACCGCGTCCGAATGGATGTAGTTGGACACGTCGTTCTGGTAGGCGATGGCCAGGTCGGGGGGCGTGCCGGCGGCGATGGCAGCCGTCACCTTCTTATACAGTCGCTGTAAGTGCCCTGGTAGGTGGCCGTCACGTGGATGCCGGGATGCGAGCTGTTGAATTCGTCGACCAGCTTGTTGAGGGCGTCTCGCTGCGATTGGCTCTGCCCGTGCCAGAACTGAACTCGATGGCCTGCCCCGAGGAAGTGGAAGCCGCCGTGGCGGAAGGCGACGTGGGCGCGCTGGTAGGCGCCATGGTCGGCGCGCTGGTGGCCAATTCGGCGATGTGGCTGCCGGGGGGACGGTGGTGGGCACGGCGGTGGCTGCCGGCCCGCAGGCCGCCAGCAGCAAAGCTAGCGCGCTGAAAGCTACAATCAGCAGAGAAACTGGTTTTCTTCTCATTTTTATCCTCCTGAAATTCTGTTTTCGACTCGGCAAGCCACACGCCTGCCGTTAGCCAACCCATCAGAAATCTAAATCCGAACTTATCCACGAATTCCCACCGTGGCGATGCCCTCGATGAACCAGCGCTGCAGCACCAGGTAAAGCAGGATCACCGGCACGATGCTGATGGTCACGGCTGCCAGCAGCAGCTGCACCTGGGTGCCCGCGTCGGTGATGAAAGCCGCGATGCCCACCTGGATGGGGCGGATGAGGGGATCGTTGGTGACCAGCAGCGGCCACATCAGCGAGTTCCAGCTCCCCAGAAAGGTGAACAGCGCGCTGGTGATCAGCGCCGGCTTGGAGAGCGGCAGCACGATCGTCCACAGAAAGCGCAGATGGCAGCAGCCGTCGATCACCGCCGCGTCGCGCAGCTCCGGCGGGATGGAACGGAAGAACTGGCGCAGGAGGAAGATGCTGAAGGCGCTGGCCGTCCAGGGAATGATGAGGGCCTGGTAGTGGTTGATCCAGCCCAGGTAGCGCATGAGGATGAAGTTGGGCACCAGGGTCACCTCGAAGGGCACCATCATGGTGCTGAGCAGCAGGAAGAAGAGCGCGTCCCGCCCAGGGAAGCGCATGCTGGCGAAAGCGTAAGCCGCCAGCGAGGAGGTAACCAGCACCCCCAGAACGGTCATGACGGCGATGAAAATGGAGTTGGCGAAATAGCGCGGGAAGATGCCCACCTGCTTCCAGGCGGTCATGTAGTTCGACCACAGCCAGCTCTTGGGCAGCAGGCTGGTGGCCGCGGCCGCCTCCACGTAGCTCTTCAGGGAAGACAGCACCATCCACACGAAGGGAAACAGCGACCAGACCGCACCGGCGATCAAGATCAGGTAGATGATCCAGGTTCCCCATCTGCTGCGCATCCGCCTGGGACGCATACTGTTGGTAGCCACGCCTTTCCTCCTTATACCTGCTCCGAGCGCCGCCCGAAGAAGCGGAAATTCACCAACGTCAAAACCAGGATGATCACCGAGAGCAGCACGGCGATGGTGGACGCGTAACCGAAATTCGAGTTGGTGTATAGCTCGTTGAACATGTACACCGTCAGGGTGTTGGTGCTGCCCAACGGCCCGCCCAGGGTCTGCGCGGAAGCGCTGTTCATGGCGAAGATCTGGTTGAAAGATTGCAGCGAGGCGATGACCGAGATGACCAGCACGAAAAATGTGGTGGGCGCCAACAGCGGCACGGTGATGTAGCGGAAGAGCTGCGCCAGGTTGGCCCCGTCGATGCGCGCCGCTTCGTAAATTCGCCGGGAATATTGGTCAGCCCGGCCAGGAAGATGACGATGTCGTAGCCCAGGGACTGCCACACCGAGAAGATGGCGATGGCCAGCAGCGCCAGGCTGGGGCCTTGCAGCCAGGCCGGCAGGTTCCAATTGAACTGCGCGCCCAGCACCTGAAAGACCCCGGTCGGCTCGATCAGCCAGCGGTAAGGCCCGATGCCCAACGGCGCCAGAACCTGGTTGGCCAGCCCGCTGGAAGGGTCGAAGACCCAGGCCCACACGATGGACGAGCCGACCGTAGAGATCACGTAAGGCAGGAAGAACACCGTGCGGAAGAAGCCTTTGCCGCGAATGCCCTGGTAGAGCAAGTAGGCGAAGAACAGCCCCAGCAGCATGGTAAAGGGCAGGGTCATCAGGGCGTAAACGAAAGTCGTGACCAGCGAGCTCCAAAAATCCGGGCCGCCGAGGGCGCGGGCGTAATTGCTCAGCCCCACGAAGGCGAAGTGGTTGATAGGCCCTTTGTTCAGGCTGATGAAGATGGCGTAAAAGACCGGGAAGATGTGGAAGACCGCCAGGATGGCGAAGGCCGGCAGGATGTACAGGTAGGCGCTCCACTCGTAGCGCCGGCGGCGCGCCGTTCCCTTCTGCTGCGAAAATCCTGCCGCCGGCGCCGGCAGGGAAGAGGGGCCGGGGGCGGCAGGCTCATCTGCCGACGGCCGTTCGCTGACGTATTCTGGAAAAGGACCCGCGCTTTTATTACCTCTCACCGGATAACCCCTAATGAATGCCGGGACCAAAATAAAGCTCACGCTTCGATTATAGCTTTGCGCCCGCGCATCCAACCTTATGCATTGGTTAAGGTCATTTTATTTAAATGGTTAAATGGGGCGCACGCCGTGGGCCAAAACCGGGCCCTTGGCGATACGCCCCGACCGGTGCTCCAGGGGTTCGCCGGTCCTGAATTAGACACCCCCCCGGAATTGCTTTTCCTTCGGGGGCGTCCCTGTTTGATCGCTACTGAAACGCACTGCCGCTCCCTATACTTTCCAAATCCACACCGCAGTCGATGGCAGTTGTTGTATGAACAAGATCGAATTAGTCATCTATATGATAACTCGCGGGGGTTTATCTGTCCTTAAGGAAACATTAAAGAGGGAAAGGGGAACGGGCAATCAGGCGACAAGGTAATCAGGCTACCAGACACCCACTCCCTGGTTGCCTGATCCCTGGTTGCCTGTTCCCTGATTGCCTGATCCCTGGTTGCCTGTTCCCTGGTTGCCTGTTCCCTGGTTGCCTGTTCCCTGGTTGCCTGTTCCCTGGTTGCCTGTTCCCTGGTTGCCTGTTCCCTGGTTGCCTGATCCCTGGTTGCCTGTTCCCTGATTGCCTGTTCCCTGATTGCCTGTTCCCTGATTGCCTGTTCCCTGATTGCCTGTTCCCTGGTTGCCTGTTCCCTGATTGCCTGTTCCCTGGTTGCCTGTTCCCTGATTGCCTGTTCCCTATTCTCTATTCCCCTCCTCTCCACTATAATTGTCCCCATGTTCGTCTTCCTCTCCAAATTCCTGCCGCCCCTGGTCTACCCCGTCGGGCTGGCCTGTATCCTGCTGGGCGTGGCGCTGTTGCTGCGCCGCCAACGCCGCTGGCAAACGATCGTTCTCCTCGTGACCCTGGCCGTGCTGCTGGTCGGGGGCAACCGCTGGGTGGCCCTCTCCCTGGTGCGCTCGCTGGAATGGCAGAACCTGCCCCAGGCCGACCCGCCCACGGAGGCAGCCATCGTGGTGCTGGGCGGCGGCACCGATGCGCAGCAGTATCCCCGCCCAGACGTGGAAGTCAACGGCGCGGGCGACCGCGTGATCTATGCCGCACGCCTGTATAAGCAGGGCAAGGCCGCCCACATCCTGCTCAGCGGCGGCAACATCACCTGGCTGCAAACCCGCGCCAGCACGCCCGCCAGCGAGATGGCCAACCTGCTCAGCCTGATGGACGTCCCCGCCGATGCCCTGTGGATCCAGGACCAATCCCAGAACACCCACGAAGACGCGCTGTATTCCAGCCGTATGCTCAAGGAAAAGGGCATCAGCACTGTGCTGCTGGTCACTTCGGCCATGCACATGCCGCGCTCCCTGGCGCTCTTCCGCGCCCAGGGCATCGACGCTATCCCGGCCCCCACCGACTTCTCCGTCACCCAGGCCGATTGGGACGACCTGACCCGTCTGGACATCCGCAACCAGCTCATCAACCTGGTGCCCACGGCCGGCAACCTGGACGCCACCTCCGGGGCGCTCAAGGAATACCTGGGCATGATTGTGTATGCCTTGCGGGGCTGGATGGCTTTGTAAGGAGGAAGGCGGAAGGAGGAAGGATGAGGAGAGCGCCTTCGTTCGGAACTAGTTGCCGAAAACCAGACTGGCTACAGCATACTGACCACTGAATACTGACCACTGAATACTGACCACTGCCCTCTCCTCCCTTGACAGCTCCTATACCGACCGGTATAATAGGCGCATGGAAAACCGGGCCAAGATCCTGGAGTGCGCGCTGGCGCTCTTCTCCGCGCGCGGCTACGAGGCCGTGGGCGTGCAGGAGATCGTCGAGGCGGCCGGCGTTACCAAGCCGAGCCTCTACCATTATTTCAGCAGCAAGCTCGGCCTGCTGGATACTCTCCTGGAGGAAAACTTCGCCGGCTTCCTGGCCGACCTGCGCAAGGCGGCGCTTTACGAGCGCGACCTGCCGCTGACCCTGGAGAAGATTGCCCGCGCCTACTTCGACTTTGCCTGCCGCCAGCCGGCCTTCTATCGCATGCAGCTCGCCATGCAATTCGCCCCGCCGGACAGCCAGCCCAACCAGGCCGTGGCGCGCTTCTGGGGCGAGCAGTACGGCATCATCGAAGCCGTGTTCGTACAAGCCGTCACGCAGCACGGCAACCTGCGCGGCCGGCAGCGCGCCTACACCGCCACCTTCATCGGCATGCTCAATACCTACATCGGCCTGTTCCTCAACGCCCAGGGCGAGCTGAACGATCCCTTGCTGTACAAGGCCGTTCACCAGTATATGCACGGCATCTTTTCGTAGTTTTTTTATCGCGTTAGTATACCTAACAGTAGGTATAATGGCGAGAAAAGAGAGTGGAGAATAGTCTCTATTCTCTATTCTCTACTCTCTTTTCTCTATTTTCTTCTTACGGAGACAAGCATGAATTCCTGGACTCAAAACGCCATCTTCTACCACATCTACCCGCTGGGGCTATGCGGAGCGCCGCTGCAAAATGATTTTTCGCTCCCCCCCAACCCGCGCCTGGAGCAGCTCCACCCCTGGCTGGAGCACATCCAATCCCTGGGAGCCAACGCCCTCTACCTCGGGCCGCTGTTCGAGTCGACCGCCCACGGCTACGACACCGCCGACTACTACCACGTGGACCGCCGCCTGGGCACGGACGAGACCCTGGCGCGCCTGAGCGCCGACTTGCACGCGCGCGGCATGCGCCTGGTGCTGGACGGCGTCTTCAACCACGTGGGCCGCGACTTCTGGGCCTTCCGCGACCTGCTGGCCTATGGCGAAGCCTCCCCCTACCGGGACTGGTTCGCCAACCTGCGCTTCGACGGGCGCAGCCCCTACGGCGATCCCTTTTCCTACGAGGGCTGGAACGGGCACTACAACCTGGTCAAGCTCAACCTGGGGCACCCCGCCGTGCGAGAGCACCTCTTCGGCGCGGTCGCAGCCTGGGTACGCGAGTTCGCCATCGACGGGCTGCGCCTGGACGCCGCCGACTGCCTGGATTTCGACTTCCTGCGCGCCCTGACGGCCGCCTGCCGCGGCCTGCGCCCGGATTTCTGGCTGATGGGCGAGATCATCCACGGGGATTACCGCCGCTGGGCCAATCCGCCGCAGTTGCTCAATTCGGTCACCAATTACGAGTGCTACAAGGGCCTCTATTCCAGCCACGTAGACCACAACTATTTCGAGATCGCCTACTCCCTCAACCGCCAGTTCGGCCCGGAGGGCCTCTACCAGGGGCTGCGCCTGTACACCTTCGCCGACAACCACGACGTAGAGCGGGTGGCCAGCAGCCTGAAGAACCCGGCCCACCTGTATCCGCTGTACTGCTTGCTGTTCACCATGCCCGGCATCCCCTCCATCTACTACGGCAGCGAATGGGGCCTGCCAGGGCGCAAGGGGCGCGGCAGCGACCAGGCGCTGCGCCCGCGCCTGGAGCTGGACGAAGCCGCCCGGCGCGCCCCGCACCCCAACCTGCCGGAGGTCATCGCCCGGCTGGCCGCCCTGCGCCAGGCCTCCCCGGCCCTGCAAGACGGAAATTACCGCCAGCTCCTGGTGCAGTCCGAGCAGATGGCCTTTGCCCGCCAGAGCGACTCCGAGCGCGTGATCGTGGCCGTCAACGCCGCCGGGAAGCCAACCCGGGTGAGCCTCGCGCTGCCCGCGGAATACGCCGGCGCGGAGCTGATCGACCTGCTCAACCCCGGCGAGCGCTTTCGGGCGGAGGGAGCCGCCCTCAGCCTGGAGCTGCCCGCCGGTTGGGCCAGAGTGCTGCGCGTGGTATACTCGTAAAGGCGTCACTCATCGGCCCGATAATAAGCGTTCGAAAACTCAACTGAAAGCGCTGGCGGTTGAAACCACACCTGTCAAGAGCACGAAGCCGACCGCCGTCGGCTGGTTTTCAGTCCACGCAGGTGGACTTCGTGATTTTTGTAGCCGAGATTTCAATCTCCAGGGCAGTTACCGAACGCTCTCCGATATTGTAAAGTGGAAGGGATCATGGTTACTACGAGCCCTCAGGCGAGCCCTCAGGATAAACTCAACCAGCTCAAGGCGTTCGTCCAGCCCTGGCACGCGGCGCTGGCCGACCCGGCCCAGGCGCAGGAGAAGGTGCTGCGAGACCTGCTCGCCATTTACGCCCAAACCGAAGACGGCCGGGAGCACACAGCCGCCGGCCTGGGCAGCCCCCAGGATTTCCAACGCTGCTATCCGATCCGTACTTACCAGGAATACCGCCCGCTGATCGAGCGCGTCATGCAGGGGGAAACCTCCCTGCTGCTCAACGAGGAGCCGGTGGGCTGGGCCATCACGCGCGGCACCACGCGCGGAGAGACCAAGTTCATCCCCATGACCCCCACCGACCTGCGCATGCGGGTGGCGGCGGGCCGGGCCATGCTGAACTACGTGGCCGCTACCCAACGCTTCGATCTCTTCGCCGGAGTCAACCTGAACCTGAATTTCCCCTCCGTGGTGGGCACGATCCAGGCCGGCGAGCGCGAGCTGTCCTACGGCTACAGCTCCGGCATCTACACCCGCTACGTTTCCACTGCCACCCCCATCCGCTCGGTGCCCACCCAGGAGGACATCGACGCCCTGGGCGGCGGCAAGACGGTGCGCGATTGGGAAGCGCGCTTCGACCTGGCGTACCAGATGTGCAAGGACTTGAACGTGACTCTGGTGGGGGGCGTGGCGCCCACGGCCATCGACTTCGGGCGCTTTCTACATCGCAAATACGGGCGCTATCCTAAGGAAGTGTGGAAGACGCAGGTGATGACCCTGGGCAGCGTGGCGGGCATCAACACCCGCCTGGAGCCGGCGCTGCGCGCCCTGTACGGGCCGGCGGCCATCCGCGAGATCTACGGCGCCACCGAGGGTATGTTCGGCCAGCAGATGGACGAGAAACGCGCCTGGACGCCCAATTACGACCTATTCTTCTTCGAGGTCAAGACGCCCTCCGGGGTGAAGCCGCTGCACCACCTGCGCCCGGGCGAGATCGGCAGCCTGGTCGTCTCGACCCCGGTGCTGGCCCGCTACCAGATCGGCGACCTGATTCTGGCCTTGCAGCCGCCCTATTTCCGCTGCATTGGCCGCGAGGAGTGGTGGACGCCCCTGCGCTACGCCTGGGACGAGCTACGCACGCTCAATTTGGGGCGCTTGTAGGCGCTCAGCGCGCGCGGAAGAAGTTGCGCGAAAGCACGCCCAGGCCGATCACGATGAGCACCAGCGGCCAGATCACGTTCCAGCCGAAGATGTCACCCAGCCCGATGCCGATCAGCACCGCCGCCAGGATCAAGCTCCCGCCGATGGGCTCGCGGTAAGCCGGCACCAGCAGGCGCACGAACACGCCGATCAGCACGATGACCCCCGCCCCGGCGAAGATCAGGCTCCACGCGCCGGCGCTCAGTACCGAGGCACCGGGGAACAACCGCCCGAAGGACAGGCTCCCCAGCCAGCCCATGTTGTCGGCCAGGAAGACCAGTCCGGCCCACACCAGGATGAGGCCCCACACCACCGCCCCCAGGGGATCGTGGCGCCACTTCTCCTCCACGGTCTTCTCATCGTGTTTCTCGCGGTCTTTCTCGTCTTTTTCCTGCTTTTCGTAATAGGATCGATTCGACATACCCCACCCACTCCCTTTTCTGGATAGCTTTGACCTGCGCACGGCTTACCCCTCGACCCCGGTATTCGGCATGATGAAAGCATGAATTATAGAAAAAACGGGTATCATTATTGTAACCCAGTTTAGTCATCAGGCAATGAGGCAACCAGGGATCAGGCAATCAAGGGATCAGGTGACCAGGATCGGCTCTCCTCACCTCGTTGCCTGATCGCCCCATTCCTCATCCTTCCGCCCTCATCCTTCATCCTTCAAGGAGTTTCCCATGAGCATCAGCGCTTTTCCCGACAAGAACTGTCCGCCCACAATGGCCGAGGTCTACGCCGTGCTGGGCTCCAAGCGCCCGTTGTGGGAGCGCCTGGAGCGCTATCTGGCGGAAAATACCCGTTACACCGGGGAGCTCAAGCATTACGGCAAGAGCTACGGCTGGATGGTCTGGTACCGGCGCAGCGGCAAGACGCTCGTCTCGCTCTACCCGCAGCAGGAGGGCCTCACCGTGCAGATCGTGCTGACCCTGGCGCAGGTGGAGCGCGCCCAGGCCCTCGACCTGGCCGAGGCCGCCCGCCGCACTCTCGAAGACACCCCCCAATTGCGCGACGGGCGCTGGCTGTTCATCCCCGTCTCCAGCCAGCGCGACGTGGAAGACGTCGAGCGCCTGGTGGATATCAAGTTGTCAGTAATCAGTATCCAGTGGTCAGTAACCGGTGATCAGTAACCTGCCCACTAACTGTTCACCGACCACCGTCCACTGTCTACTGTCTACTGTCCACCGACCACCGACCACTGTCTACTGTCTACTGTCCACTGACCACTGATTCACTGTCCACTGACCACTGATTCACTCCACCTTCAGCTCCACCGAATCGATGGCCAGGGGAGAGCCGTCCGCCGCGCTGAGATCGCTCAGTTCCAGGCGCACGACCGTCCCGGAGGGCAGGGAGGGCAGGCTGACGGCGGCGTCGAAGGTGGCCGGGCCGCCGGCTCCATTGGACTGCACGGCAAAAGGCCCTTTGGCCAGCTCTTTCCCGGCGGCATCGTACAGGCTATAGGCGAGGGTGTTCTCGAAGGGCGCGATAGGCATCTCCCCTTTGACCTGCACCGTGCCGCCGACCTGCGCGCCGGGGGCCGGGCTTTGGATGGTGATGGAGCGTTCCTGCCCGTCGGAAGTCTGCGAGGTGAAGCGCACCAGCGCCAGTCCGTCCTGCGCCAGGGTGTAGGTCTCGGTCACGGCCAGGGTGGGGCTGGCCATGGGGTCGTTCGGGCCGTGGATCAGGGCGCCCAGCACGATCTTGCCGTCCTGGATGGCCAGCGAGTCGACCCTGGGGCGGTCGTCGATCAGCACGGCGCCGGATTGCAGCGGCTGGCCACCCTGGTTGATCATCGCCAGCAGCGAGACGAACACGCCCGATCCGCCGCCGTTTTCGGCCAGCAGCACGGCGGCGTCCGGCAGGCCGTCGCCGTTCAGGTCGCCGAAAGCCACGTTGGCCTGCATCACTACCGAGAAGTAATCCGTCCCGGAGCCGGCCGTGTAGTTGCCGTCCTTGAGCGTGACGGTCTTGTCGTATTGTGGCGTGTGGTACTGGAAATTCATGAGCTGCTCGACGGTCAGTACGGGCAGGGCGGTGGCCGTGGGCACAGGGGAGGGCGCCGCGGTGGGCGTGGGCAGGGGCGTGGGCGTGGCCGGGGCGGCGGCAGGGCCGCACGCCGCCAGGCAAACGACCGCTAATAGTATCAAGATCAAGTGGAGAAATTTCATAGATTCACCCTTCATTTTGTCGTAGAATAAGGCGAAACGCCATCGCTTCACGTTCTATCATGAGCACATCCATCTCCAATCAGCAATCTAAAATCAGCAATTTCCACATGCGCCGCGCCCGGCAGGAAGACGCGCCCGCCATCCGCGCGCTGATCCACGAAGTGGGCATCAATCCCACCGCTCTGGACTGGCGGCGCTTCCTGCTGGCGGTTACCCCCGTCTCCCAGGGGGTTACCCCCGTCTCCCAGGGGATCAGCGCCGACCGGATGATCGGCTGCGGACAGGTCAAGCCGCACGGCGACGGCACGCGCGAGCTGGCCTCCATCGCCGTGGTGGCGGACTACCGGGGGCAGGGCGTGGCCCGCGCCCTCATCGAGCGCTTGATGGCCGAGAATCCCCCGCCGCTGTACCTGACCTGCCGCAGCACGCTCGGCCCTTTCTACGCGAAATTCGGCTTCCGGCGGGTAGCCGAGGAAGAAGCGCCTCCCTACTTCCAGCGCATCCTGCGCCTGGTGAAGGTCATGCGGGTCTTCTCGGTAAGTCTGTGGGTGATGA
The DNA here is from genome assembly GCA_963702935.1 of uncultured Chloroflexia bacterium. Classification (GTDB taxonomy): domain Bacteria; phylum Chloroflexota; class Anaerolineae; order Anaerolineales; family Anaerolineaceae; genus DAOTWA01. Next base: position 1,477,986 of record OY969772.1, on the reverse strand, counting down.
AGTGGGAAGGATACTCCGAAAATAGAGAATAGAGAGTAGTAACTACTCGCTGTTCTCCACTCTCGCGCCTAAACCGCAAAGCGAATATTCAACACTTCCCCATCCTGCACGACGTACTCCTTGCCCTCCAGGCGCAGCTTGCCCTTGGCGCGCGCCTCGGCGTAGCCGCCCAGCGTGGTCAGATCGTCGTAGGTGACCACCTCCGCGCGGATGAAGCCCTTCTGCAGGTCGGTGTGGATCTCGCCGGCGGCCTCCGGGGCGGTGGCGCCGCGCTTCACCGTCCAGGCGCGCACCTCGTCCGGCCCCACGGTGAAGAAGGATTGCAGGCCCAGCAGGTCGTAGGACAGGCGGATCATGCGGTTCAGGCTGGGCTCTTCGATGCCGTACTCCTGCAGGAAGAGCTGCGCCTCATCCGGGGGAAGCTGGGCGATGTCCATCTCCAGCTTGCCCTGCAAGGCCACCACCTGGCTGTGCTGGTGGGGATACTCAATCGAAGGGGCGGTCTGGCCCTCGCCGGTATTGAGCACCACCAGCTCCGGCTTGCGGCTGAGGAAGCCGAAGCCGGCCAGCAGCTTCTCCTCCTCGGCGCTGATGGACACGTCGCGCAGCAGCTTTTCCTCGGAGAGCTCCGCCTGGAAGCGGGTGAACAAGGCCGTCTCGCGCTCGATCAGGGCCTTGTCGCGCCCGGCGCCCTTCTTGCGCTCTTCGGTGAGGCGCTCCAGCTTGCGCTCCACGGCGATCAGGTCGTTGAGGATGAACTCGCTGTCCATGCTGTTGACGTCGCGCCGCGCGTCCACGCTGCCGGAGGGATGGGGCACGTTCTCGTCCTCGAAGCAGCGCACCACGTGGATGAAGCCGTCCATCTGGGTGAGCTGGTTGAGCAAAGTGCCCGAGATGCCGGACTGGCTGCGGTTGCCCTCCAGCCCGGCGATGTCCGCGTAAGTGACCTTGGCGAAGATGGTCTTCTTGGGCTGGAACATGGCCGAGAGGCGCTCCACGCGCGGATCGGGCACGTCCACCACTGCCGTGTGCACCTCGATCCGTCCGGAACCGGCGGCCCCGGTGGGCTGGGTGCCGCGCGTGAGGGCGTTGAACAGGGTGGTTTTGCCAGATTGAGGTAGACCGATGATTCCGAGTCGCATAAGGTTTGATTACCTTGACCCTTCGTAAATTATTAGATATACTCTTAGTGTTCATCGCCGAAGTGATGGAATGGCAGACATGCTTGACTCAAAATCAAGTGCCTCTCAAGGCGTGAGGGTTCGACTCCCTCCTTCGGCACCAAAATTATAACATGGCCCTTCCCAATGGCGGCGAGGGGCATTCTTTTAAATAAGCGGGATTAGAGAATTGAGAGTAGAAAAAGAGCCCTGACCACTACTCTCGGATCTCCTTTCTCGATTCTCGAATCGAGGTTCTTCGAAAAGGAGGCAATAGCATGGCGTCCATGAATGACATCCTGGGAGTCATCTTGGGAGGTGGGCGTGGCAGTCGCCTTTATCCCTTGACCAGGCAGCGTTCCAAGCCGGCCGTCCCCATCGCGGGGAAATACCGCCTGATCGACATTCCCCTCAGCAATTGCATCAACTCCGGCATCTACCGCATCGCCGTCCTCACCCAGTTCAACTCCGTCTCCCTGCACCGCCACATCACCAACACCTACCAGTTCGACACCTTCCACCTGGGCTGGGTGCAGGTGTGGGCCGCCGAACAGACCACCCAGAACGCGGACTGGTATCAGGGCACGGCAGACGCGGTGCGCAAGCAGCTCTTCGAGATCCAGGCCACGCGCGCGCCTTTCGTGCTCATCCTGGCGGGAGACCACCTCTACCGCATGGATTACGCGCCTATGGCCAGGTTCCACTGGGACACGAATGCCGACATCACCGTGGCCGTGCAGCCCTGCTCGCGCAGCGACGCCTCGCGCTTCGGTATCCTGAAGCGCGACAGCAGCGGCCACATCGTCGAGTTCTCCGAGAAGCCCAAAGACCCGGCGGCCCTGGCGCGCCTGGTCAGCCGCGACGATCCCGAACGGCCTTATCTCAGCTCGATGGGCATCTACCTCTTCAAGACCAGCACGCTGGTGGACATCCTGATGAGGAACAATTACGACGACTTTGGCGGGCAGGTGATCCCCGCCGCCATCGAGACGCACGATGTGGTGGGGTACGACTTCAGCGGCTATTGGGAAGACATCGGCACGATCCGCTCGTTCTACGAGACCAACCTGGCGCTGGCCCGCCCCGATCCGCCTTTCGACCTGTACGACCCGGATCACCCCATCTACAGCCATCCACGCTACCTGCCCGGCTCCACTGTGGAAGACAGCCGCCTGTACCACGTGCTGCTGGCCGACGGCTGCATGGTGCACCACGCGGATATCGAGAACTGCATCATCGGCGTGCGCAGCCAGATCGGGGACGGCGCGAAGCTAAGGGATACCATTCTAATGGGCGCCGATTATTACTCGCGCGAGCCGAGCGCCGCGGGGAACATCCCGATCGGCATCGGCGCCGGCTGCGAGATCCAGGGCGCCATCATCGACAAGAACGCCAGCCTGGGCGCCGGAGTGGTCATCCGCCCCTTCCCGCAAGGCACGGACCTCGAACGCGAGGATTGGGTCGTGCGCGATGGCATCGTGGTGATCCCCAAAGACACAATCATCCGCCCGGGCACCTACATCGGCCTAGGCGTCGAAGAGCGTTGAAGGAGGACCTCACGCTCTCGATTCCCCCGGAGAGAAAGTTCATGCAAAACACTTCCACCTCACCCGTTGAAACTTCCCGCGAGGGTATTTCTGTTACCTGGCACGCGCTTAGCAGCGACGAAGTGCTGCAAAGGCTGGAAACGCCGCAGGCCAGCGGCCTGACTTCCGCTGAAGTCGCCGCGCGGCAGGCCACTTATGGGCCTAACGAGCTGGCCCAGGCGCCGCGCACCACCTTTTGGAAGATGGTGCTGGAACAGCTCGACAACTTCGTGATCATCCTGCTGGTTGTGGCCGCCATCGTCTCGGCCCTGCTGGGGGATTACGTCGAGGCCGGCGCCATCCTGGCCATCGTTTTGCTCAACGCCACCCTGGGTGTGGTGCAGGAAAGCCGCGCCGAGCAGGCCCTGGCGGCCCTCAAGCGCCTGGCCGCCCCGGAAACGCAGGTGCTGCGCGATGGGCACCGGCTTTCCATTCCCGCCAGTGAGCTGGTGCCCGGCGACCTGGTCTTCCTGGAAGCCGGCAATTACGTCCCGGCGGACATTCGCCTGCTGGAGACGGTCAACCTGCGCGTGGACGAAGCCGCCCTGACCGGCAAGTCGCTGCCGGTGCAGAAGAACGCCTCGGCCCGCCTGGAAGCCCTCATCCCCCTGGGCGACCGCAAGAACACGGCTTTTCTGGGCACGCTGGTCTCCTACGGGCGCGGGCGCGGCGTGGTGGTCGCCACGGGCATGCGCACGGAGCTCGGCCTGATTGCGAAGATGCTGCAAGCCGTGGGGGAGGAGCAGACGCCCCTGCAGCGCCGCCTGAACGAGCTGGGCAAGGTGCTGGGCTGGGCCACCCTGGGCATCTGCGCCATCGTGTTCATCCTGGGCGTGCTGCGCACCGGCGGCAACCTGCAAGCTATCGTGGACGTTTTCATGATCGCCGTGAGCCTGGCCATCGCCGCCGTGCCCGAGGGGCTGCCCGCCATCGTGACCATCAGCCTGGCGTTGGGTATGCGCGAGATGGTGCGCCGCCACGCGCTGATCCGCCGCCTGTCTTCGGTAGAGACGCTCGGCTCGGCCACGGTGATCTGCTCGGACAAGACCGGCACGCTGACTCAGAACGAGATGACCGTCACGCGCCTGTGGGCCGGCGGGCAATTCTTCGAGATCACCGGCAGCGGCTATTCTCCTAACGGAGAAATCCTCCTGGATGGGAAGAAAGCCTCCCTGGAAGATTACCCCGCCTTGCAGACGGTGCTGTGGGCCGGTATCCTCAACAACGACGCCCAGCTCGAGGCCACCGGTAGCAGCGACGGCCAGGCCACTTACCGCATCGTGGGCGACCCCACCGAAGGGGCCATCCTGGTGGCAGCCGCCAAAGCCGGCGCCCCAACGGGAACGGTGGGCCAGGCTTACCCGCGTGCGGACGAAGTGCCTTTCGACTCGGAGCGCAAGCGCATGCTCACCCTGCACCTGGTGAAAGAGCCGCGCAACGAAGATATCTCCCCGGTGTACGACGCCGAAAAGCAGCGCGAATGGTACGCCATCGTGGTGAAGGGCGCACCGGACGTAGTGCTCAAGCACTGCGCTTACCACTCAGACGCCGCCGACCGGGTGCAGCCCCTGGACGAAGCGCAGCACAAAGTCATCCTGGAGGCCAACGAGCGCATGACGCAAGACGCGCTGCGCGTGCTGGGGCTGGCTTACCGGCTGGTGCCTGTCATGCCCGGCGAAGTCGCCAGCCCCGAGCTGGAGAAGGAGCTGGTTTTCGTGGGGCTGGTGGGCATGATCGACCCGGCGCGCGTGGAGGTGACGCCGGCGCTGGAGAAGGCCCGCCGGGCAGGCATCCGCACGATCATGATCACCGGGGATTACCCCAACACGGCGCGCGCCATCGCCGAGACGATCGGCCTGCTGCGCCCCGGCCACAAGGTGATGACCGGCGCGGAGATCGACCGGCTCGACGACGAGGCCATGCGCCGGGAGGTGCACTTGACGGACGTGTTCGCGCGCGTCTCGCCGGCGCACAAGATGCGCATCGTGGACGCGTTGAAAGCCGGCGACGAAGTGGTGGCCATGACCGGCGACGGGGTCAACGACGCGCCGGCCATCAAGCTGGCCGACATCGGCGTGGCCATGGGCATCACCGGCACGGACGTGGCCAAAGAGACCGCCGACATGATCCTGACCGACGACAATTACGCCAGCATCGTGGCGGCGGTGGAGCAGGGCCGCATCATCTACAGCAACATCCGCAAGTTCGTGTACTACCTGCTGTCCTGCAACCTGGCCGAGATCGCCACCATCTTCATCGCCACCTTGCTGGGCTGGCCCTCGCCGTTGAGCGCCATCCAGCTCTTGTGGCTCAACTTGGTGACGGACGGCGCGCCCGCCCTGGCCCTGGGCACCGAAAAGGGCGACCCGGACATCATGCAGCGTCCCCCGCGCCCGCCCAAGGAGCCGATCATCAACCGCTTCATGCGCACCGGCATCGCCGTGCAAACCGTGGCGATCACCGCCGTGACCCTGGGGGCCTTTTTCATCGGGCGCTACGCCCGCCCGGAGCACATCGAATTTGCCGAGACGATGGCCTTCGTGACCCTCTCGCTCTCGGAGCTGTTCCGCGCTTACACCGCGCGCTCGGAATATTACCCGCTGTTCAAGATCGGCATCTTCGGCAACCGCATCATGAATCTGGCGGTGCTCTCGTCGCTGGTGCTGATCCTGGCGGTGGTGTACGTGCCACCGCTGCAAGTGGTATTCGATACGGAGGCGCTGGGCTGGCAGCAGTGGGAGCTGATCCTGCCGCTGCTGTTGGTGCCCTCCGCCGCGGCGGAGGTGGGCAAGCTAATCCTGGGAAGGAGGAAGGAGGAGGGATGAAGGCTGAAAAAGAACGATCAGAAGCCTTGCAATCGCGTCGTATCCCCTTGAGGAAGGATGGGCTTTAAGCCCCCTCTTCATCCTTCATCCTTTCACCCTCATCCTTCCGCTTTCATCCTTCATCCTTTTGTCCTCATCCTTCCGCCTTCCTCCTTCATCCTTTAAAGTGGGCGCGCCGGCCTTTTGGGTGGTCAAGCCCGGGGAGCAAGAATAGCGGAGCCACGAACGAGTGTTGGAGGAGAAATCTAGATCTCGCTGCTTGTTTATCGGCTTCAAGCCTGTCATTCTGAAGAGCAAAGGGGCAATCTGACCGACAACGAGATTCTTCGTCGCCGAAAGAACGCCGGCTCCTCAGAATGACACTTCAAATATTCTGATGGCGAGGGTGGATCCTCATCCTTCCGCCTTCCTCCTTCATCCTTTCACCAAAAACCGGTAGGCTGCGCGCTTGATCAGGTCGTTCACCAGGAACCAGCTCAGGGCATAGCCCCATACCAACAACGCCCAACCCCAGCCGATCGGCGACATGAAGATCCCATAGACGGCAAGCAGGGTGGCTACCGCCTGCGTGCCCAGCACCGCGATCAGCAGGACTTTTGCCGGGCGAATCGACCAGAAGGGACCCCGCGTGCGGGTGACGAAGATGGTCAGGTGGCCGGCTACGGATAACTTCAGATACATCAGGGCCTGAATGGTGGGGCGATCCAGGTGGAAAACCCGCTCGCCCAGGTAGAACAACCCAAACGAAGCAATCACGCCTGCGACGCCCAATATCGTAGCGATGGTGAGCACGGTCGGCATGTTCCAGGTTTCGGGCTGGTCGGAATAGTGGACTCTATCGCGCGAAATGGTCAGGATAGCGCCGTCGTTTAATCAGCGCCAAAAGGACGATCATGATGGCCGTGACCGGGTAAAAATTGAACACCAGGATGGAGAGCGTCATGAACAAAAGCACGCGGATGGTTTCGGCGATGCGGTAGATGGCGTAGCTGTTCATGCGCTGGAAGATCTTGCGGCTCTCCTTCACCGCGTCGATGATGACCGACAGACCGGGCGAAAGCAGCACCATATCGGCCGCTGCGCGGGCGGCGTCCGTCGCGCCGGAGACGGCGATGCCCACGTCGGCTTTCTTCAGAGCCGGGGCGTCGTTCACGCCATCCCCGGTCATGCCCACGATGTGGCCGCGCCGTTGCAGCACGTCCACGATGTGGTACTTGTGCTCCGGGAATACCTGCGCGAACCCGTCGGCCTGCTCGATAGCGTCGTCCAATTGGGCCGCCTCATGGTGGCGGGTGGTCTCGAACATGCTGGCGTCCACGATGTTGGTGCCCAGCTTCAACTGGCGGGCAATCTCCTTGCCGATGGCGATCTGGTCGCCGGTGACCATCTTGACCTCGATGCCCATCTCATTGGCAGTCTGGATGGTCTGCTTCGAATCGGGGCGGGGCGGGTCATACAGGGGCAGCACCCCCATGAAGCGCCATACGCCGTTCGCATCGGTGCGCGCCACCCCCAGGGATCGGTAACCCCGGTGGGCCAGGTTGTCCACCTCGTCTTCGGCCAGGGCCTTCTCCTTGGGGTCGATCTCGGAAAGGGCCAGGATCACCTGGGGAGCGCCCTTGCTGACTTTGAACTCGTTCCCATCCTGGCCCTGCACGGTCGCCTCGGTGCGCTTGTTCACCGGGTCGAAGGGCTGGAAATGCGTGACTTTATACAGGCCCTGCTGGCTGCCGTCTTTCAGGGCGGCGATCACCGTCAGGTCGATGGGGTCCTGGTCCTCGGCGCGGGATGCCAGCGCTCCGTAGAGGATCAAGTCGTCTACGTTGACGCCGGCCAGGGTATAGGGGTCGCCCAGGGTCAATTGGTTTTCGGTCAGGGTGCCGGTCTTGTCCGAGCACAGGATGGTCATGCCGGCCAGCTCCTCGATGGAGACCAGACGGCTGACGATGGCCTGCTTCTGCGCCATGAGCCTGGCGCCCACTGCCATGGTCACCGAGAGCACGGCCGGCATGGCCACCGGCACGGCGGCTACGGTCAGCACCAGGGCAAACTGCAAGGTAGTGAGCATGTTGTCGCCGCGGAACAGCGCTACGGCCAGGATCAGGATCACCAGGGCCAGGGCCAGCACGATCAGGTAATTGCCGATCTTGAGCACCGCGCGCTGGAAGTGGCTGACGGTGTGCGCCGTCTCGACCAGATGGGCGGTCTTGCCGAAATAAGTGCTGGAGCCTGTGGCGAACACCAGCGCGTCGGCCTCTCCCTGTTTGACCACAGCCCCAGAGTAGACCACGTCGCCCAGCTTGTCCGTCACCGGCAGGGATTCGCCGGTCAGGGCGGATTGGTCCACCTGGATGGGGTCGCCTTCCAGCAGCCGGGCGTCGGCGGGGATGATGTCGCCCAGGCGCAGGCGGATCAGGTCGCCCGGCACCAGCTCGCGCGCCTCGACGCTCGTCCAGGCGCCCCCGCGGCGCACGCGCGCCTTCAAGGCCAGCTTCTTCTTCAAGGCGGCGATGGCGTTGCCCGCCTGGTATTCTTCCCAAAAACCGACCGCGGCGTTCATCAACAACAGCAGCAGGATGATCCCCAGGTCGGGCCAGTGCTGCACCACGGCCGAAAGGATGGCGGCCACCTCGATCATCCAGGGGATGGGTCCCCAGAAATAGGAGAGCAATTTGAGCAGCAGGTTAGCCTTTTCTTCGGGCAGCTCGTTGTAACCGTACTCTTCGAGGCGTTTGCTCACCTCTGCGGAGCTGAGTCCGTCTGGAGAGCTTAATAGCTGGGTTTCGAGTTCTTCGATAGGGATTTTGGAGTAGTCTCGGGATGGAACCGCTTCGGATTGACTACCTTTTGATTTGAGCATCTTTCCTCCAGGTCAACAATAATGTAAAACATTTCACAATTACTTATATTAGTTCGACTCCTTTACATTTGACCTTATGGTTACCTTAAATCCGTCTTATGGGGAGGCTCTAGGCGTCCTCTTGCGTCTCCCTTTCCGGCGGATCGTCCTGCTCCACAGGAATGATCCGGCCTTCCTCCAGGTTGGCATCCAGCTCGGCGACCAGTCTTTCGTAAGCATCCTGGCCCAGATTCCCCCGCCGGCGCATACCGCCCAAAGCGCTTTTCTGGGCTTGCAGCAGCTCGCGCCGGGCGTTTTCAAGCTCTTCCGCTTCCAGCATGGGCTCAGAGAGCAACATCTCGTGCACCTGCTCCGCAAAGGTCGTCGCCCTTTTTTCTATAATCGGCTTGATCTGTTCCCAGGCGTGGCTGGAGAGCAATCCCTGATGGTGCAAATTTTCCAGGTGCCTCATGCCCACCTTATACGCCGTCAGCCGCGCCTGGCGTATCTCGTAATCCTGTTGCGCCTGGCTGGTGGTCACCAGGTGCAGCCGGCGGATGAAGGGCTGCATGGTGGTGCCCTGGACGATGAGGGTGAAGAGCACCACACCGAAGGCCATCAAGCGGATCAGGTCGCGGTCGGCGCCAAAAGAGGCCGGCAGGCTGAGCGCCAGCGCCAGACAGATGGCTCCGCGCAGACCTCCCCACACGAGAACGTGCTGCCACGAAGAAGGCACCGGCTCGACAATGCGCTTCACCAGCCATCCCAGGCCATAGACCACCACCACCCGCGCCAGCAAGACCGCCCCAATGCCCCACAGGATGGGCTGCCAATTGGTGATCATCGCGTACACGTTCACTTCCAGCCCGATCAACAAAAACACCAGCGAGTTGGCCAGGAAAGTGATGTACTCCCAGAAATTGAAGATGACGATCCTGGTCGTCGGGCTCATCCCGCGCGGCCCGATATTGCCGTTGACCAGGCCGGCGGCCACCACTGCCAGCACACCGCTGAAATGCAACTGCTCGGCGATGATATAAGCCCCAAAGGCCAGGATGGTGGTGAGCAGCGTCTCGATCAGATAGTCGTCGATCCACGAGATGATGCGCGAAATGATCCAGCCGAGGATCAGGCCGATGATCGTGCCGCCGGCCGCCACGCGGATGAAGTCGGACACCCCGTTGGTGAAGCTAAACCCGCCGGTCAAGGCCACCGCCAGCATCAGGTTGAACAGCACGATGGCCGTGCCGTCGTTGAACAGGCTCTCTCCCTCGATCAGCACCGACAGGCGTTTGGGCACACCCACCGAGCGGAAAATAGAGATAACCGCCACGGGATCGGTCGCCGCGATCAGCGCGCCAAACACGAGAGCAGCCGGCAGGGCCAGGCTCGTCCCCAGGGCGGTGAGGCCACCCACGATGAGGGTCGTCAGGATCACACCCGGCACCGCCAGGGTAAGGATGGCGGGCAGTTCCGTCCTGAGATCTCTAAAGCGCAGGTGGAAAGCGGCCTCGAAGACCAGGGGCGGGATGAAGATGCTCAGGATCAGCTCCGGGGTGACTTCCACCTGGATAGGGTGCCAGAAAGCGATGGCCAATCCCACGATCACCAGCGCCACGGTATAGGGAATCTTCAGCCGCTGGACGCCAATAGCGACCAGGGAGATGATGACCAATAATTCGATGACGAGGATCTCGGTTTGCAGGACTTGTTCCATTTAAATGCTCGGCTTGAAAGGCTGGGGTCCACGTTCCCCCACAATATAACGTATTTTTGGGGAGAGCGCAAACTCAGTTTAGCGTCTCTAACGGTGAAACTAAAATGAGACCTTTTCAGATGCCCGGACTTGGAGTATTCTTTAAGATATGCACTTATTGAGAGGTGAATTGATTTATGCGTTGGTATAAGCAAGTGAAGGGGTTGCGGCGCTGGCACGTATCAGAAACGTTTATTTTGAGCACGATCGCAGTCGTGGTGGGTTTGACCAGCGGGGTGGGGGTCTGGGCTTTTAAACGCTTGATCGATCTGTTCAACCTGGTGCTGTTCGGAAAGCTGGGGAGCTGGCTGGGGCAGTTCGGGGGATGGAGCGTCGTGCTGATCCCTCTGGCGGGCGGCCTGGTGGTTGGCCTGATCTGGCGTTATTTTATCGGCGAGGAGCGCCACGAAGGCGTGGCCGGCGTCATCGAATCGGTGGCCCTGGCCGGCAGCCGTTTGCGCTATAAACGCATGCCCATCAAGGCCATCGGAGCGGCTCTCTCCATTGGAGCCGGAGCTTCGATCGGCCCCGAGGATCCCTCGGTGCAGATCGGAGCCAACCTGGGATCTATGTTTGGCCAATGGCTGCACCTTTCTGACGAGCGTATGCGCTCGATCGTCGCAGCCGGAGCGGCAGCAGGTATTGCTGCCGCTTTTAATGCCCCGATCGCGGGCATTTTCTTTGCCCTGGAGATCATCCTGGGAGAGCTGAGCGTGGACGCCTTTGGCGTGGTGGTGCTGGCCTCGGTGGTCTCGGCGGTGGTGACGCAGGCTTTATCGGGGCCTGAGCCGGCTTTTCACGTGCCTGCCTACGCTTTCAACTCGATCTGGGAACTGCCTCTCTACCTGGGATTAGGCCTGCTGGCCGGCCCCATCTCCGCTTTTTACAGCACCGCCTTTGGGAAGGCCAAGGATCTCTTCAACCGCCTGCCCGTGCCGCCCTGGTACCGGCCCGCCATTGCCGGCGTCCTGGTAGGCGTCGTGGGCATCTTCCTGCCGCAGTTGTTCGGTGTGGGCTACAACACCATCGACCTGGTGCTGGCCAATAACCCCTTGCCGATCATGCTGCTGCTGGTGCTGCTGATCGGCAAGCTGCTCCTGACGCCCACCAGCATCGGCGGCGGTTTCCCGGGCGGCATCATCGCGCCGTCGCTCTTCCTGGGCGCGACCCTGGGAGGCGCCTACGGCCACGTGGTCGCCCTCTTATTCCCGACTTTAAACATCAATCCCCCCGCTTTTGCCATGGTGGGCATGGCCGCCGTGCTGGCCGGAACCGTGCACGCCCCACTGACGGCCATCCTGCTCCTGTTCGAGATGACCAATAATTACCTGATCATCCTGCCGTTGATGTTCGCCGTGGTGGTCAGCCTGGGGGTATCGCGGCGCTTGCAGCCCGATTCGGTGTATTCGCTCGTGCTGGCGCGTAAGGGCATCCGCCTCGAACGTGGCAGAGACGTGGAGGTCTTGCAGGGCATTACCGTCAGCGAGGTGATGCACACTAAATTCGATACCCTTTCGGATCAGACCACCCTCGAAGAGGCGTCACGGCTCTTCATAAAGTCCCGCCACCACGGCTTCCCGGTGGTGAGCGCCGACGGAATATTGATCGGGATATTCACTTTTCGGGACCTCGATAAGGCCGTGGCGGAAAATGTCGAGAACAACAAAAGACCCGTGGGGGAATTCTGTACGCGGGAGATGCTGGTTACTTACCCGGACGAGAGCATTGGCACCGCTCTGCGCCGCATGAGCCATAAAGATGTGGGGCGCTTGCCGGTGGTCGACCGGGATGACCCGACGCACCTGTTGGGGTTATTGCGGCGCAGCGACCTGGTGCGCGCTTACGACCTGGCTCTGTCTCGCCGCACCACCCTGCGGCACCGCGCCCACCAGATCCGCCTGGGCACGTATACCGGCGTAAACGTCGAGGAAATTACCATTAAAAGGGCTCCCCGGCCGACGGGAAAAAGATCAAGGAAGTGAAATGGCCGGACGACTGCATCCTCGTCACGGTGCGCCGGGGCCGGGAAGTGTTGTTTCCACACGGAGACACGCTCCTCGAAGCCGGGGACGTCCTGGTAGCGGTGGCCGAGGGAGACGCGCGCGAGCAATTAAAGCAGGATTGCTCGACCACGAATGGGAAAAACTGACCGCTCAGACCGGCAATTCAAGGTGGGTGATGTATGCACTTACAATTTCATCCCCTGACGGCAGAACGACGCTCCGATGTACTGGACCAGCTTTCCAAGGCCTCCTCGCCGGGCTTTGATTATTTCCTCATGACGGTGCTCTCTTGCACCATCGCCACCTTTGGCCTGATTACCAACTCGGCGGCGGTCATCATTGGAGCCATGCTGGTCGCGCCGCTCATGTCGCCCATTTTAGGGCTATCGCTGGCCTCCGTGGCCGGGGAACGGCGCGTGTTTCAGGCCGCCGCGCTGGCCGTCTTCGAAGGCGCCTTGCTATCCATCGCCCTGTCCGCGCTGCTGGGGTGGTTCGCCCAACAACTTCCCTTCGGGGTGTTGACCAATTTGCCCGCCGAGATCCTTTCTCGCACCCGGCCCACCCCCTTCGACCTGATGATCGGCCTGGCGGGTGGGGCGGCTGCGGCGTACGCCCTGGCGCAGCCCGAGCTTTCGGCCGCCTTACCGGGGGTCGCCATCGCCACGGCCTTGATGCCGCCGCTGTGCACGATTGGCATCGGCATCTCGCTCCAGTCTCCCTCGGTTTACCTGGGGGCGCTGCTGCTCTTCCTCACCAACCTGGTCGCCATCTCCTTTGCCGGCATCCTCTTCTTTGCCTTGATGGGGTTCCGGCCGACCCTCATCATCGGGCAGGAGCACATGATTTCGCGCAGCGTGATCGTGTCCGCCATCCTGGTCTTATTGATTACCATCCCATTGGTAATCTTATCCATCCGTTTCGTCAACGACGCCCAGGTCAACCAGACCATCCAGACCACGGTGCTGTCCGAGCTGGCCGCCTTCCCCAATGCGCAACTGGTCGGCATCGATACCAAGTCGGTGGAACTCCGTCCTGCAAATCCAGGTCACGGTGCGCATCTCCCAGCAACCCACGTACCAGGAAGTCGTCGCGTTGCAAAAGGCGGTGGCTACCCGCTTGCAGCAGACGGTGGCCCTGCAACTGATCGTGGTGCCTACCACCAACCTCAACCCGCTCGTCCCTCCCACCTCTACCCCCACCGAGACGCCCACCGCCACGCCCACACCCACCAACACCGCGACTCCCACGCCCACGCCTACCGATACGGCCACGCCTGTCCCCACCGATACGCCCACGCCCACGGATACGCCCACCCCCACCGGTACACTTACCTTGACCCTTACGCCGCCCTCGGCCACCCCTTGATTCGCTTTTCAGAAAGTGATGAAGCATGCCTGAAAAAATTTCCAATCCTCCCCGACCCCACGGGGTCTCACGCCTGGCTTTTCGCGCTCCCATCTGGTTCTACCGCGCCCACCTGGGCTGGATGCTGGGGCACCGTTTCCTCAAGCTGACCCACATCGGGCGCAAGTCCGGCCTGCCGCGCCAGACGGTGCTGGAGGTGGTGCGTTACGATCCGGTCACGCACGTCTGCATCGTGGCCTCCGGCTGGGGAGTGAAATCCGACTGGCTCCAAAACGTCATGCAGCACCCCCAGGTCACCGTCCAGGTGGGCAGCCGGCGCTTCGCGGCCCTCGCCGGGCGCCTCACCCCCGAAGAAGGGGAACGCGAGCTGCTGGATTACGCCCACCGCCACCCGCTGGTTTTGGGTGAGCTGGTACGCTTCATGGGCTACCGCGTGGACGGCAGCGAAGCCGACCTGCGCGCCCTGGGCCGGCTGCTGATCATGGTCGCCTTCAAGCCGGAGGAATAAAGGATGAAGGCGGAAGGATGAAGGATGAAAAGGGGGATACATTTCTCGCACCACCGAGACGCCGAGATCACAGAGAAGACCTTTAAAATATAACTCTGTGCTCTCTGTGACTCCGTGGTGAACTTCCGGTATTTGAACATCCACTCCGGGGTTTGCAACTCTTGGGAAGTTGAGACGTATATGATTTTAGATCAACCTCAACTTCATTCAACCTGCCATCATTTTCGAAAGGAATGTGAGAATGCAAACCCAAACCCGTAAGACCCCCTTTTTGGCCGTGGCCGCTTTCTTGGCGGTGCTGCTGCTGACTTCGCTGGCCTGCTCCCTGGGCAGCCTGACCGTCGGCCAGCACTCCGCCACGCTGGACGTGCACCTCAACGAAGACCAGGTCAACCAATTCTTCGAGAACGTCGAAGTGGATAACCGGCCAGACCGTTACAGCCTGCTGGACAAGATCACCCGCGTGGAGATGCACGACGGCTTCCTCCGCGTCTTCGGCACGGACACGCGCTCCGACGGCTCCGTCGTCAGCGGCTACTTCGACGCCAGCCTGGCAGCCGAAGACGACCTGCTCAAAGTCCAGATCATCGGCGTGGACGTGCCCGGCGTGGAGCTCAGCGATCCCCGCATCCTGGAAGCCAACCAAAGGCTGGCCGAGGAGCTCTCCCGGGCGGCGACTGCCCCGGAAGGAGAAGTGCAGTTCCAGGAAGCCAGCGTCAGCGAAGGCGCGCTGAATATGAAGGTGCAGGTGAATTATCAGAATTCCTCAGACTGACCCGCTCGCGCAAAGACAGGCTCACGCAAAGCCGCAGAGCCGCTAAGCTGAAAAGAGACGCTCCAGGTGGGGCGTCTCTTTTCAGCCCTCCGCCTCCATCCCTCCGCCTTCATCCTTGTAATATTTGCGTAATCTCCGCGTAAGAGGCGCTTAAGCTTCCTTCCGTAGAATGAGGCTGTCGAGCCTCAATTGGAAAAAAGGAGATTGGATCATGCGAAAAAGGATTTCCCTTAAGTCTGGTGGGCTGCGCCTGCTCGTGGCGGCTTTCTTCCTCCTGCCTTTACTGGTTGGAACCGCAGGAATTGCAGCAGCTTCTAACGGCCGCCCGGGAGCGGTGTATACCCTGACCAACGCCGCGAGCGGCAACGCCGTCGTCGAATACGATCGGGCCGCGGATGGCTCCCTGGCTCCCGGCGGAACGTTCGACACAGGTGGGCTGGGCAGCGGCGAAAGCCTCGGCTCGCAGGGCGCGATCGCCCTGAGCCAGGATAACCGTTGGCTGTTCGCCGTCAACGCGGGCAGCAACGAGATCTCGTCCTTCGCCGTGCGGCCCGGCGAGCTCAAGCGGGTAGACAAGATCCCCTCGGGCGGCAGCGCCCCCATCAGCCTGGCGGTCTACCACAATCTGCTGTACGTGCTCAACAGCGGCGGCAGCGGCAACATTACCGGCTTTCTGGTGGGCCCCAACGGGCGCCTCTTTGCCATCCCCGCCTCCACGCGCCTCTTGAGCAATAAGGGCCAGGGCAGCGCGCCCGGTCCGGCGCAGATTGCCTTCAGCCCGGATGGAAGGTCGTTGATCGTCACCGAGAAGAACACCAACCGGATCGATAGCTACGCGGTCGCCGGGGTGCTGCCCCTGCGCCTCAAAGTAAACGCCTCCTCCGGGGAGACGCCCTTCGGCTTCGCTTTCAACAATAAGGGCGTGTTGATCGTCTCCGAGGCCACCACCGGCGCGCTCTCCTCTTACCACGTTTCCGAGGCTGAGGTCAAGGTCATCAGCGCTTCGGTGGTCGATAACCAGACGGCCGCCTGCTGGGTGGCCGTTACCGGGAACGGCAAATACGCCTACACCACCAACGCGGGCAGCGGCTCCATCTCCGGCTACGCCGTCAGCCCGCAGGGCAAGCTCACCCTGCTGAATGCGGACGGGCGCACGGGCGTCACCGGCGACAACAGCCATCCCACCGACATGGGCCTGAGCGCCAACAGCCAGTTCCTGTACACGCTGGATAACGGCAGCAACGCCATCAGCGCTTTCAAAGTGAACGCGGACGGCAGCCTGACTTCCCTGGGCGATACGCCGGCCCCCGCCGGAGCCGCCGGCCTGGCGGCGCGCTAACCTGAAAATCTGACCGGTTGAAATTCGTCGGCTCGACATTAGAACCTTGCGAAGGTCAAGAAACCTTCGCAAGGTTTATACGGGAACCTTTCGCCTCCATTGGGTGTATAACTGATAGAAATGCCTCTCGAGAGGAACCTTTGGACGAGACCGGCCTGATCCAGCGCGCGGCCCACCAGGACGCGCAGGCGTGGGAGGACCTGGTGCGCGCGCACCAGGAGCCCGTCTTCCGCCTGGCGTACCTGTTCACGGGCGACCCCGACGAGGCGGAAGACATCGCCCAGGAAGCTTTCATCCGCGCCTACCGCTCTATCCGGCGCTTCGACGCCTCCCGGCCCTTCCGCCCCTGGATCTTGAGTATTGCCGCCAACCTGGCCCGCAACCGCCTGCGCAGCCTCGGACGCTCGCTGGCCGTCTTGCAGCGCCTGGCGCGCCTGGAGCCGCAAGCTTCGCCGGATTCCAGGCTGGCCGCCGGCCAACGGGAAGAAGCCCGGCGCCTGTGGGAAGCCGTGCGCCGCCTGCGCCTGGAAGACCAGCAGGTGATCTACCTGCGCTATTTCCTGGATCTTTCGGAGGAAGAGACGGCCGCCAGCCTGGGAATCGCGCGGGGCACGGTCAAGTCGCGTCTGCACCGCGCCCTGGCCAGGCTGCGCGCCCAGCCCGGCTTCGCAGAGGATCGAAACCCATGAGTGACACGCCCGAAATTTCCCAACTACCGCACGATGCGCAGGAGCCGCTGGAAGAACGCCTGCACGCCGCGGGGCGCGCCTTCGTTTACCCTCCCACCCCGCAGGTGAGCCTCGCGGTATCCCGCCGCCTGTCCGTCCCCCGCCGGCACCCGGCGCGGCGCCTGGCGCTGGCCGGCCTGCTGCTGGCGCTGCTCCTGGCGGCCGTCTTCAGCGTCCCGCCCGTGCGGGCCGCCGTGCTGGATTGGATCCACCTGGGAGCGGTGCGCATCTTCCTGGTGCAGCCCAGCTCCACTCCACTGCCCACTCCGCTCCCCGGCACGCCCACGGCAGCCGTCACGGCCACGCCCGCGCCAACGCTCACGCCGCTGCCCTCGGTGCTGGATCTGAGCGGCGAGACCAGCCTGGCAGACGCCCAGGCGCAAGCCGGCTTCCCCATCCTGCTGCCCGCAGCTCCAGCCGACCTGGGCCAGCCCCAGCACGTCTTCTTCCAGGACATGGGCGGGCCGGTGGTGGTGCTGGTGTGGATGCAGCCCGCTTCCCCCGAGAGCGTGCGCCTGGTGCTGTCCGAAACCTCTTCCGACAATATCATCTTCCAGAAATTAATCCCCAAATCGGTGCAGGATACCCAGGTGAACGGCCAGGCGGCCCTGTGGGTGGATGCGCCTTACCTGCTGGTCACCGGCAGCGGCCAGACCACCTCCACGCGCCTGATCATCGACGGCCACACCCTGGTCTGGACCTCCGGGAAGTTCACTTTCCGCCTGGAGACGGGCAGCGACCTGGCCACCGCCGTGCGCGTGGCCGAATTTTTACAGTAAGCGCGGGGAACCTTTCCTCTTTGAGCGGTGTATAAGCGTTAAAAGCTCAAAGAAAGGAACTTTCCATGCACACCCGTTTCCCTCTGAAGATTGCGTGCGCGGCGCTGCTGCTGCTCCTGGCCGCCTGCCAGCCGCTGGCCGCCGTTTCCCTCACTCCCGCCTCCACTCCCACCCCGGCTCCCTTCCAGGGGGCCAACACCAGCGTGCTGGGCGCCAGTGCGCTGACCGTCCAGATGGCCGATGGAGGGGCAAGCTGGAATCTCGTCCCCATCTCCGCCCAGAGCGGCGCGCCCGTTTCCGGCTATGCCCCGGTGAACCTGGGCCGCCAGATCGATACCTTCTTTTCTTCCGACCGCGCGCTGCTGGCCTACCTGATGGTCGAGTCCCCGGATTGCAACGGCCAATGCCTGCACGTGCTCGACCTGCGCACCTGGAAGCCGGCCGCCCTCCCGGTGTTCCTGACCTCCGAGCTGGCCGCCTGGTGCCCCGGCGGCGTCTTCCTGGCGCAAGGCAAACAGGTGGCCCTCGTGCTCGACTCCCAGGTGGACGATCACAGCCAGGTGCTCCTGACGGATCTTTACCAGGGAGCGCTCCTCCAGCAGGCTGACTTCAATTTTTCCATCCAGGGCATCGCCGTCACTCCCCAGGGCCGGCTGGCCGTGTATGGGCCTTCCGCGCAGGGGCAGCCGGCGGCCAGCCTGCACGTGGCCCTGCTGGACGCCACCAGCCTGAAAACCCTCTGGGAACAGGACCTGAGCCAGGTAAATTACACCAGCTACGCGGCGGCGGAAAATCCCAACGACCCCACTTCCGGAAAATACCTGATGCCGGCCGTCGTCTTCTCCCCGGATGGCAGCCGCCTGTACGCCGTGGCCGCCGACGAGCCCTTGCTGGCCACGGTGGACTTTTCGGAACGCAGCGTGCGCAGCGCCACGATCCAGGCGCCGCAAAGCCTCCTGGATCGCCTGATGCAGAGCCTGGCGGGCGTGGCCTACGCCAAGACCTTGAACGGCTCCAGCAAGACGGCCGTGATCTCACCGGACGGGCGCACCCTCTACGTGACCGGGCAGACCTCCCAGGCCGTGCAGGATGCGGGCGGAAACTTGACGGCCAAGACCACGCCGCTCGGCTTGCAGATGGTGAACGCCGCCAATGGCGCTCTGACCGCCAGCCTGGCTACGGACGCCACCAGCCTGGCGTTGTCCCCGGATGGCCATAGCCTGTTCCTGCACGGCTGGGCGCAAACTTCCAGCGCTGCGGACGGCTCCTGGACGGACGTAGTGGACGTGGGCAAGTGGACGGTTGCAAAGCACCTGGAAGGCAATTTCCAGCCCACCTACCTGCTGGACGGCAGCAGCGCCTGGCTCAACAGCCAGACTCAGCCAGACGGCACCTACCGACTGGCCGTTTACGCGCCGGGCGCGGATGCGCCGCGCTCGACCTGGAGCGCTCCCATGCCCGGCTTTGCGGATTGGTTGCCGGTGCCCTAATATTAAACCGGTCGCGGCGCGGCGCGCACCTGTCCCACCCTGCTGATTTACCAAAGGTAAGGCACAAGACGGTAATGGACCTTCTGGGTGTATTCGACGTACCCCGGCAAACCCTTCTTCAGAATCTTTTCCTCGTCAAAAATCATCCAAACCATCGCGGGGATGATCAGTGCGAAAACGGCCAGCCCCCACCATGAGCCGAGTGCCAAAGGGATGCCAAGGATTAGGGTCAGGTCACCCACGTAGTTGGGATGTCTCACGAGCGCATAAGGCCCCGTCGTGACGACTTGTTGGCCCTCATAGATCTTGATCGCAGCGCCCGCATAGCTGTTTACTTTTTTGCTGATTAACCAGATGACGTTGGCCAGAACAACCAACCCGATTCCAATCATGGAACCGTAGGCCGGCATACGGGACCACCTGAAGCGATGATCGAGCGCGGAAAGAACCAGAATACCAAGCTCTGCGCTATAGATATACGTCATGTATACTTTTTGCTCGGTAGAAAGTTGTCGTCCGCCTAGCTTGCGCCGCTGGATGAGTGCCGGGTCCTTAATGGAAAAGTATACGCCGCTCAGGGTCACCAGCACCATAAACACCGCAATGAAGGTCCAGGCCTGCCAGTAGTTGAGCGTCCAGGCCGGCAGAAAGAGCACGACTCCCAGCGCGATCACGCCGAGGAGGAAGTTCTTTATGGTTGGAATGATGAGGCTCTTCAGAACTTTACCTTTGACTATCGTAGCAGATTGGTGTGACATAGGACCACTTCTTCTTTTTTATAAATCGATAAACCACCGTTAGGATAAGATTTCCACGTATCCTTTCGTCCCGTTGACGCGGATCTTTTGTCCGTCTTTAATCAGCCGGGTCGCATTTTCTACGCTCACGACTGCGGGCAGGCCGTACTCCCGAGCCACAACAGCGCCATGCGTATTCATCCCGCCCACTTCCGTTACCAGGCCTTTAATCGATACGAACACCGACGTCCAACTGGGATCGGTAAAGGCGGTTACCAGGATCTCGCCCTCCTCGATGTGGGCATCCTCCAGGCTTAAAACGACTCTGGCTCGCCCCTCGATGATGCCGGCTGAAACCGGGACCCCGATCAAAGCGCCCTGGGGTATATTGGCGGTGTCGTATTCAGCGCTGATGACCTCGCCATCCGATGTCATTACACGCGGCGGGGTTAATTTCTCAAAGACCTCGTAGTCCGCTTTGCGCCTGGTGATGAGGCCGTAATCCAATTGGCTCGTGGCAAGAACCTGGCGAAGTTCTTCGAGGGATAGATAATAGATATCCTCCGGCGCTTGAATCACCCCTTTTTGTACCAGCCGGGCAGCCTCTTTCAATAAAGCCCGCTTGTAAACGTAAAAGCGCAGCATCATGGCATACTTCGGATATTCCCGGAAGCCGATGAAATTGCGAAAAACGCTGATCTGCTTCCTGGTCGATTTCGCCTTGCCTTTGCCGCCGGGCAGTTTCTCTATCTTGTCAATCAGCTCGTGTTCCTTCTGAGCCACTTCCAGCCGTTTCTGCTCGAATATCCTCTTATGGGAACCCGGCTCGAAATTCTTGATATTATTCATCAGCATGGGGATGAGCAGCGTCGGCTTCTCAGCCCAGCGTGTCCTGGTAATATCGATTTCGCCCGGGCAGCGTACGCCATATACCCTCAGATAGCTCCGCAGGGAGTCACTGACGGCCTCGCCGCCTTCCAGCTTGGCCAGATCCTCAAAAAAGGT
Source organism: uncultured Chloroflexia bacterium (assembly GCA_963702935.1). Classification (GTDB taxonomy): domain Bacteria; phylum Chloroflexota; class Anaerolineae; order Anaerolineales; family Anaerolineaceae; genus DAOTWA01. Next base: position 1,457,091 of record OY969772.1, on the reverse strand, counting down.
ATCATCGTTGGCGTGTTGGAGATAATCCAACACTGCCGGATACTGCCGGACGACGTCCGCCACGTCCAAAAGCGCAAGCCCCATTTCCGTGGTGACATTGTTGGCTAACGCTTGAGACAGGATATCGGTAACGCCCTTTTCGCCCAGCCATTTCCGCAGGTTCTTACTTAACCAGTTGGTTGCAGAGTATTGAACGATGCCCGCGCCGTAGTTGTCCGTAACAATGGTTTTAAAGAGTTATCGATATCCTGCAGAATAGCATCGATCAGGTCGCCTCCCGATTTACTATTAATCCTTTGCTCTAAATCCCGCACCAGCGCATCGTGTTTCGCGATCAATTTTTGGATATAATCGGCGTCATTTTCCCGTTCGATTTTTCTCGCCTGGAACAGACCGGAAACCATATTCCTGATCGAGCCGCCGTTTAGACCCAATGACGACGCCTTGCCGTGGTACAAAGTTTTAATATAATCCTTCCTCTGAAGGACATTGTTGAGGGCTTTCTGGATCAAAGGGTCTATCGAACCGAGACCGGTGTTCACAAATATCTTTCTCGTCATCGGCGAAGCCAGCTCTGATGAAACGTCCACATAAGGCCGCCCGCCAGCCTCGACCAACGGATCGTTGCTAAGCTTCTTTAACCAAAGCGGGAATAAGGACAGGCCCAATGGCCTCCACTCATCCGTCATCATCTGCTGGTGACCGAGCGACATATAGACATGATTTTTCCTGTCGTTCACATCCGGCAGGGGATATAAAGTAGTAATGGGACGGCTCTGCACGATATAAAACTGACCCTCGTAAAGGCACCATTCGATGTCCTGGGGACGGCCAAAATACGCCTCAATCTTCCGGCAGGTTTTCTCGAGCCGCAAAATCTGCTCGTCCGATAGCGTTTGGGTGTGCTGCTGGTCGGGCTCGATCTGCTGTTCCTGCGTGCCGCCTTCTTTCAACGCATAGATCGCCAGCTTTTTGGTCGATATCTTTTTCTCGACGATCTTGCCTTCCTGAACTTTATAAATATCCGCATCCACCAGGCCGGAAACCAGCGCCTCGCCCAGCCCGAAGCTGGCATCGACGGACGTAACCTTCCTGTTCGAGGTGATTGGGTCGGCGGTAAACAGGATCCCTGCCGCCTGGGGGAAAACCATTTTCTGGATGACCACTGACAGATGTACCTTGTTATGATCGAAGCCATTCTGCATGCGATAAATCACCGCCCGCTCGGTAAAGAGTGACGCCCAGCATTGGCTGATGTGTTGAAGGATGGCTTCCTTTCCGATAACGTTCAAATACGTATCCTGCTGTCCCGCAAAGGAGGCCGTCGGCAAATCCTCGGCTGTGGCGCTGGAGCGTACAGCATAGGCATCTTTTTCACCCAGCTTCGAGAGATAATCGGTGATTTCATCTTCAATATCCGTTGAAATGGATATATTTTCGATCACCGTGCGAATTTTTCTACTGACTTCACCGATTTTTTCTCTGTCTTCCATCTCAAGATGCGATAATTCATCCAGCAGGCCATTTAGCTCCACATGGTGATCCGTGGCTTTTTTATACGCCTCTGTGGTAACACAAAAACCCTCGGGTACCTGTATCCCCTCGATCCTGGATAGTTCACCCAGGTTTGCGCCTTTTCCCCCCACCATCATTAGCTTTGTCCGATCGATCTCTTGAAAACCAAGCACAAACGAGCTCATACCCATCTCTCCATTAATAGACCAATTCCAAGGTGTACCTTCGAAACCTCAATAAAGCGAGGTCGATATTCTCTGTTTATCGATATAAAAGTTGGCGAAGCAATCGCAAATACGCTTCCTCTTCTTCTGCAATTTCGTCGGCATGCGCCTTGTACGTTTCGATATTATCGCCATAGTGGAGCAAGCTTTCGCTAAAGCCATTGATTGTCCAAATAATGATGTTTTGGGCCTTTTTACTGTCGATGCCTTCCTTGAACAGCGATGGATCATTATTCGATCTCTGGCAAATTAACTGCATCAGCATATGGGGCGAATTCGGTGAAGCTCCCGGCAGCCCCTCCGGAAAGACTTCTTTGATGGCAGATTGCGCCTTCGCCAAAAACCCGAATTCAAGTGGGTATTGAATGGTCAGGTCTCCCTCCACTTTTGATGCCGTCCGGATGTTTTCGAGAAAGTCATTGCTTTCCGAAACGACCCTTTCAATTTCTGTGACCAAAGTTCCCAAAGTGTATTTCAGCAGAAAAAGGAACAATCCTCTTTTTGACCCGAAGTAGTGAAACAGCAGTCCCTTGGATATGCCGGCTTCTTTGACGATCAGGTCTGTATTCGCTTCTGCATAACCCTTTGAAAACTCCATCAGCGCCGCACAGATAACACGCGCACGCTTTTCTTCGTTCATTGTCATGAACTTATGGTCCTTAATCTCATACTCTCTGATAAACTCGGAATCATCCATTCTTCTAGCCAGTTTGATCACCTCATTTAGAAAAATTCATTGACTACAAGTCAGTGTATAGGTATAGTATAGCACCTATTGACCCAAAGTCAATAGGTGCTCAATGCGTGTCTGTCCCAAAATTGGTTGGCGAATTTAGAAAAGCGGTAGCGCCGCAGGCCCTGATCTCGCCGCACCCGCACCCGCCGTCCAGTCCAAACGCGAATCACCCTTGACAAGCTCCCAAAACGGTATACAATTATTCAAAGAGACAATGATACAATAAAACAAAGATACAAAGGAGAGATATGGATTGAACACCCTCACGGGCAAAATCGGGATTGATTTCAGGTCTGGCGAGCCGATCTATCTGCAAATTGCCAGGCAAATCGAACAGCTCGTGGCGCAGGGAGTATTGAAGCAAGGCGACCAACTGCCCACCGTCCGCGAGCTGGCCACCGAGCTGCGCATCAATTTCAACACGGTCAGCCGCGCCTACAAAATGCTGGACGAAACCAGGCTGATTTCCACCCAACGGGGCCGCGGGACTTACATCTGGGAAGAGCCCGATCAGGAAGCCGCCCAAAAGCTGCGCCAACAGGGTCTCGCCGAATTGGCCCGTCACTTCCTGGAGGAAGCCCAACGCCTGGGCTTTACCCCAGACGAAGCGACTGCTGCCCTGGGCGAGCAAATTCGCCTTTGGGAAGAGAATCGCAAGCTATCAAAACAATAATCGTACACAAGAGAATGTGAGGAAAAAATGAGACAAAAGAATACGCAATCCCAACAATCGTCATCCCCGTCAACCCAACTGGCCAGGGCTGCCAAGATGCCCGATAACGTGCACGTCAGCGGTATCGCAGCATTCGTCTTTATCGTCATCATCCTGTGGACTGTCCTGAGTGCAGCGTGGATGGAGGGCCGTGTTTCAAGTTCTGTGCATGGCGCTTACATCACCATCCTGACCCTGGCGAGTTTTTACGTGCTCTTCGCCCTAAAGGTGGCGCGCCAGTGGGAAAAAGCCGTCGTGCTGCGCCTGGGAAAATTCCACGGCCTGCGTGGACCAGGATTATTTTGGATCCTCCCCATCCTGGACGCCACCCCCAACTGGATCGACCACCGCGTGATGGTGACGCCCTTCAACGCCGAGAAGACCCTCACCAAGGATACCGTGCCGGTGGACGTGGACGCCGTCTTGTTCTGGGTCATCTGGGACGCCGAGAAGGCCGCCCTGGAAGTGGAAAACTACCAGGCCGCCATCTCCTGGGCCGCCCAGACCGCCTTGCGCGAGGTGATCGGCCAGATGACGCTGGCCGACATCCTGGTCGGGCGCGCCAAAATGGACGCCGACTTGCAGAAGATCATCGACGAGCGCACCACCCCCTGGGGCATCTCGGTGCAGAGCGTGGAGATCCGCGACGTGATCATCCCGCAGGCGCTGGAAGATGCCATGAGCCAGCAGGCGCAGGCCGAGCGCGAGCGCCAGTCGCGGGTGATCCTGGGCGAAGCGGAAATGGAAGTCGCCAACAGCTTCGCCGAAGCCTCGAAAGCTTACGCACACAACCCAACCGCCTTGCACCTGCGCGCCATGAACATGCTCTTCGAGGGCCTCAAGGAAAAAGGCGCCCTGGTGATCGTGCCCTCCAGCGCGGTGGACACCATGAACCTGGGCGGCATGAGCGGCCTGGTGTCCCTGGGGCTGAACCAGACGAACAAGGGCGCGGACCCGGCGGCAGATTAATGCGGCCGGCAGAGTTACTCATAGACCATTTTGGAGAACGGCTGGGGAGCAAAGAGTACGCTTCCCATCCGTTCTGCGCTTGAAGCCGAGAAACCCGAGAAGAGGCAACGACGCAAAGGGCCAGGCACGCCCGGCCGAGGGAGTGGTCAACGCCGCCCAAAATCTGGGAACCCTGGGCAGCAACCTGCTGGATATCGTCATCCTGCCAGGCAGCACGATCGTCTTGCCGGCGATCTCTGCCTGGGCGCTGCGCCGCCAATCGGCGGTTTTAGTAATGATCTAGAAAAAAATGGAGAAGTGAGCCATGCAACCGATCGATACCTTCCTGCAATACCTGCCCTTCCTAGTGCCCCTGATACTCATTCAGCTCGTGCTGATGGTGGTGGCGCTGGTGGACCTGGCGCGCCGCGAGCGCACCAGGGGACCCAAGTGGGTGTGGGCGCTGATCATCATCCTGGGTGAATTGCTCGGCCCTATCCTGTACTTTGTGATCGGCAGAGAAGAATGAAAGCCATCGAGATCGAAGGCCTGACCAAAGTCTACGGCCAGGTACGGGCTTTGGACGGCCTGGACCTGGCCGTCGAAGCGGGAACGGTGTTCGGCTTCCTGGGGCCTAATGGCGCCGGGAAGACCACCACCCTGCGCATCCTGACCGGCCTGGCGCACCCCACCGTGGGCCAGGCGCGCGTGGCCGGCCGGGCGGTAGGCGGCGACGGGACGCAGGTGGCGTACCTGACCGGCTACCTGCCCGAAGAACCGGCCTTTTACGCCTGGATGACCCCCGCCGAATATCTGGATTACGTGGGCAGCATCTACGGCCTGCCCGCCGCCCAGCGTAAGGCGCGCACGCGCGAGCTGCTGGAGCTGGCCGGGCTGGCCGAGGTGAGCAAGCGCCGCATCGGCGGTTTCTCGCGCGGCATGCGCCAGCGATTGGGGCTGGCTCAGGCGCTGGTCAACCGCCCCGAGGTGCTCTTCCTCGACGAGCCGGTCAGCGCGCTGGACCCGGCCGGGCGCAAGGACGTGCTCGACCTGATCGAGCGCCTGGGCAAGCAGGCCACGGTGTTCATGTCCTCGCACATCCTGGCGGACGTGGAGCGCGTGTGCGACACGGTGGGCATCCTCAACCGGGGGCGCCTGGTGACGCAAGCGCGCCGTGAAGAATTGTTGGAGCGCTACGCCTCACCCGTCTTCGAGGTGGAAGCGGCCAACGGGGCCGCCCACGCCCTCAAATACTGGGTCGAGGGGCTGCAAGCCCTGCGCTGGGTGGCCTCCGCCAGCCTGGATGGCTCTGTGGCGCGCATCCTGGTGCGTGACGTGGAAACCGCCCGCCGCGAGCTGTTGCTGGATGCGCTCCAGTCCAACCTGCCGCTCAATCGTTTCGAGATGGTGCGCCCGTCCCTGGAAGACGTCTTCCTGCGCCTGGTGGAGCAGGGAAAGGAGGAAGTGCGATGAGCTTCCTGGTGGCTTTGCGCAAAGAATGGACGGAGCAATGGCGCTCTTACCGCTTCCTGATCACGGCGGCGGTGTTCACCTTCTTCGGGCTGGCCTCGCCGGCGCTGGCCAAGTTCACGCCAGAGCTGCTCAAGCTGGTGCCCGGCATTGGAGACATCGCCAGCGTGATTCCCGCGCCCACCCTGGCGGACGCCGTCGGCCAGTACCTCAAGAACATCAGCCAGTTCGGCATCCTGCTGGCCCTGCTGCTCTCCATGGGCAGCGTGGCGCAGGAGAAGGACAAGGGCACGGCCGCCATGATCCTGTGTAAGCCGCTGCCGCGCTCCGCTTTCCTGGCGGCCAAGGTCGCCGCCCTGGGCTTGAACTTCGCCATCAGCCTGCTGCTGGCCGGGGCCGGCGCGTACTATTACACCCTGCTGCTGTTTGGCCCCCTCGACGTGTCTGCCTGGCTGGGGCTGAACGCCCTGATGCTGGTCTACCTGATGGTTTACGCGGCGCTGACCGTGTGCTTCAGCGTCATCAGCCGCTCGCAGGCCGTGGCGGGTGGGCTGGGCTTCGCCGCGCTGGTCGTGCTGGGCGGCCTGGGCGCGTTCCCCACGCTGGGGAAGTACCTGCCCGACTACCTGCTGACCTGGGGCGGGCAGATGGCGCTCTCCGGCGGGGAGCCGGGCTGGGCGGCCCTGGCGCTCAGCCTGGGCCTGATCGTCGCCGCCGGCCTGGCCGCCTGGCTGATATTCAGAAGGCAAGAACTCTAACAGCCTTGCAAGACGATACCATGTTCCACGTGGAACACAAGCCTTGCGAAGGTGGAGTCTTGAGACTCACTCGCCTTGCGAGGGCCGAAGCGCCCAAAGCCAACCTTCGCAAGGCTTGGCAAGACGATGCCATGTTCCACGTGGAACACAGCCTTGCGAGGGCTGAACCGCCTGGAACGAGCCTTCGCAAGGCTCAAGAACGTAAAAGGAGAATAGCATGTTGATTACTTTTCCCATCGCCATCCTTTTTGAGATCTTCTGCCCCATCCTGCTGGGAATCTGGTTCGTGCGCAAGTATCACAGCTCCTGGAAGCTGGTCGGCATCGGGGCCCTGGTGTTCGTGGGCGCGCAAGCCCTGCACATCCCCTTCCTCTCCTGGCTGACCGCGCTCTTCACAGCGGGAACGCTGCCCGCGCCCGGCGCGGCCTATCGCGTCCTCTTCAACGCCGTGCTCCTGGGGTTGTTGGCCGGACTCTTCGAGGAGACGGCGCGCGCCATCGCCTTCTACTTCCTCAAAGATCAGGCCCGCTCCTGGAAGCCGGCGGTGGCCCTGGGCATCGGCCACGGGGGCATCGAGAGCATTCTGCTCGTGGGCTTGCCCGTGCTGGCCAGCTTCGCCACCATGCTGGTGTGGCGCGCCCAGGGCATCCAGAACCTGGACCCACTCACCGCTCAACAGGTAACCGCCTACTTCGCCACCTCCTGGGACCTGCCCCTGGCCGGGGCGGTGGAGCGCGCCGCGACTATCCTGACCCAGATCACCTTCACGCTGATCGTCTTGCAGGCCTTCATCCGCCACAATGCGCTGTGGTACGTGGCCGCCGTGTTGTGGCACGCCGTGATCGACGCCACGGTGGTGCTGTTGGGCGGGATCGGCTGGGGATACTGGCCGATCGAAGGCGTGGTGGTAGTCTTCGGCCTGATTAACGCAGGCATCCTCTGGTACCTGATTCGCCACGAGCCGCGAGAGACTCTCTTGCCCGCACCCTCGGCGCCATCCTTATGACCCGTGGACAGTATTCAGTGGACAGTGAGCAGCAGCCAACCGATCGTAGGATTCAGTCACCCTGGCGACTGTTCGCTGTCCACAATAGAAAAATCAGCAATCAGCAATCTAAAATCCCCCCTTCTGGCAGCCATTAATAGAACATTTATTCTATTATTCTGGCCACTGGAAACTGCCCCCTGTCCACTGACCCCTTCCCCCTACTTCTTCTCCAGATACGCCACCGCCTGGCTCTCCCCGTCGTCCATCACCAGGCTCAAGCGCTGCCCGGCGCGGAACGATTCCACGTCGATCAGCCTCAGGCAGGCCCTCAATTGCTCGTCCGCCGGGATGAACTGCTCCAGGCAGTTAGGCGTGTCGTAGAAGAATTTGCGCTCGAAGACCGTGTCGGCCCGATCCAGATAGATGGCCAGCGGATAGATTTGCGCCTCGATCAGATCCTGGAAGAAGTGGGTGCCCAGGCTGGGCTCCGGCTCGGTGCCGATGCCCGGCCCGGCCAGCTCGACCAGCGCCCGCGTATTGTAGATGTCCCCGTAGTTGATGTGAATGCCCAGGTCGGCGTTGGAGGTGCCCCAGCGCCCCGGCCCGACGCAGATGTAGGGTTTCCCCGCCAGGGCGGCGTTGAGCTGCCCGATGGCCCGGCCCAGCTCGGCGCGCGCCGCGGCGGTGGGCAAGGCGAAATACTCCTCGGGCTGCACGAACAGCACGTAGCGAATGCCGCGCACCTCCCCGTTGGGCACCATGTAATGGGTGGAAAAGACGATGTCCTTGGGGTCCAATGTGGCCGGCAGGAGCGTCTCCGGCTCGTCTTGCAGGTAGCTCTGCGGGCGGCATTGCAGGATCGAGATGATCACGTCGGGATGCGCAGAGAGCGGCTCGATGATTTGCACGGTGAACTCCATGTCCACCGGCGAGTGGTACTGGCGTTCCAGCAGGTGCAGGATCTGGCGCATGCGCTCGGCAAAAGGCGTGCGGCGCAGCAGGTCGTCCATGGTCAGCACCAGGCGCTGGGGGTCCTCCTCGATGAAGGTGGTGCGCAGCGAGCTGAAATAGCCGTCCTCTTCCACCTGGGCCAGGTAGCGCAGCGGCGGGTATTGCGAGGTCAGCACCTCGTGTATCGGCAGGGTACGCAAGGCGTTGGCTTGCAAGTCGATCAGATCCACGAACTGCTGCGAGTAGCGCCGGATCATCTGTGGGGCAGAGTTGGGCCGCAGGGTGGGGTGGCTGAGCGCCACCAGGCGGGGATAATCGTTGCCCACGCGGTCGACGGCGCGCGTGCCCATGCCCCACACCAGGCGCAGGAAGCCGTCTTCGCGGCGGATCTGCGGCGACCAGCGGTACAGGTTGCGGCTGAAGGCTACTCCCGCCGCATCCGGCAGCAAATACTGTCCGAAGTAGCGCCCCTGCACGGGCTGGATGAGGATGGCCATGCGCTCGTCGTAATCCTGCAAGCCCTTGCTGCGCCGGTAGAGCAGGGCATTGGGATTCATGGTGCTGGCGTACACCCGCGCGATGGCCCGGGTCAGGGAGACCAGGTTCTCCTTCAGGGTGCCCTGGTTAGGGCAGAAATAGCTATCGTATTTACCGGCGAAAGAGGTGCCGAAATTATCCTCCAGCAGGCTGGAAGAGCGCACGATCAAGGGCTGCTTCTCCTCGTTGACCAGCAAGGTTTGCAGCTTGTCCAGCACGTCCGGCGGAAATTCGCCCGCTTCGAAATCGCGCAGCAGAGCCGGATATTCGGCGTGCATCTGGGCTTCGGGCTTGTATTTCTGGTCGTTCCAATGCACCAGGTTGTTGATGGACATGAAGCTGTACATCAAGTCGGAGCCGATGAAGTAGGAGTCGGGCACGCGGATGCTATTGCGGAGGGTTTCGTCTCCGACCTGCCAGACGATGCGGGCGGCCAGCAACATGCCGGCGGCCTTCCCGCCGATGCGTCCGTGGCCGATCTTGCGCCGGCGCAGCTCGGCCAGGTCTGAGACGGTGAACCACTCCTTGGCGATATTGATGTAGCGCAACTGGTCGCTGATCATGCTGCGGATCAGCACCACCTTGGATTCGCTCAGGCGCGCTTCCAGGCGGGTGCGCTCCTGCGGAGGCATCTTTTCGATGATCATGGCCTGCTCGAAGAGCAGATCCTGAGGGGCTAATTCGGGGTTGATCGAGAGAATCTGGTCGTTCGTGCTGACTCCCCGTTCGCCGAGCACCGCGTTCACGATCTCTTGCAAAGTTTCGTAGGAACAGCGCTGGCTGAAATGGAGGTCAGTGAGCTGGTCGCGCACCATATTCAGGCGCGCATCCCAGATGTCGGGCGGCTCTTCTGCGAAGGGATTGATCAGCCCTTCCCGTTCCTGCGACAGGACGGCCTGCTCGCGCACTTCCTTCTCGAAGGCGTGAGGGGCGATGATACCCTGTCTGAACATCTCGTTGCGCATGCGCACACGCATACGCGCGCTGAGGGTGGGGTATTGGTTAAGCGTCAGAAAGACGGTCAGCAGGCGGTCGGAGGCAGGCGGAAGCAGGGCCATTTATCCCAAGTGCATAGGCATGATCACGTGCAGGTAATTCTCGTCCCCCACGGGCTTGATCATGCCGGGGCTGTTGGCCGCGCTGGTCTCCAGCGCCACGTTGGGCGTCTTGATGGCCTCCAACACCTCGCGCAAGAAGCGCACGTTGAAGGCGATCAGCAGGGAAGAACCTTCGATAGAGGCGTCGAGCACGATCTCGCTCGAGCCGGTTTCTTCGGATTGGGCCGAGATCTCGACCGTGCCGGGCTTCAGCTCACCGCCCGGCTCGATGTTGAGGCGCGTGACGTTGGTGCCTTCGCGGGCGATGATCTCCACCTGTTTGCAGGCCTTGAGCAGCGCCGAGGTAGACAGCACGGTGCGCGTCTTGAAGGCGCGCGGCACGATCTGCTCGTAAGGCGGGAAGTTGCCGTCGATGAGCTGCGAGACGATCTCCACGTCCTTCATGTGGAAGATCACCTGGCCGCGCCCGGAGGGCATCATCATGGTGATGGCTTCCTCGCCGTCCGCAGCGATGCGCGCCAGCTCGCTGAGCGCGCGCGCCGGGACGATGGCCTTGAAGGGATGAGAGGCCGGGCTGGAAAGGCTGGCCTTGCGCACCGAAACGCGGAAGCCGTCGGTCGCCACCATGGTGACCTCGCTGCCGCTGACGGTGAGCAGCACGCCGGTCAGCACGGGGCGGGCTTCATCGGCAGAGGCGGCAAACGCCACCTGCTGGATCATCTCCTTGAAGTCGACCACGTTGATTTGAATGCCATCGGACAGATCCGGCACCGGCATGGGCGGAAACTCCTGGGCGTCGATGCCTTTGATGTCCGTGGTGGAGGTGCCACAGCGCACGTTGAGCGTCTGCGTGCGCGCGTTGAGCGACAGGCTCACCGGATCGGGAGCCAGGGTACTGACCAGATCGTTAAAGGTGCGGGCGGGCACGGTGGTGGAGCCTTCCTCCTCGACCTTCGCGCCGATCCAACAGGTGATTCCCAGCTCCAGGTTCGTGGCAGACAGGCGCAGACGGCCCTCGTCCGTTGCGACCAGCACGTTGGCCAGAACGGGCAGCGTGCTGCGCGGAGAAACGGCGCGCGAAACGATACTCAGTCCGTGCGCCAGGTTTTGTTGTGAGACGGTTACCTTCATAGACGGGCCCTCTCCTGCTTTTTAATATTTTTGGTCTGGGAAAAGTATACAACGAGAGCGCGAAAAGCGCCAGTAGCTATTGATCCCGCCGGCCTGGCCGCAGCAAGATGACCAGAAAAGGCCCCAGCGCGGGCAGGAGCACGGCCAGCAGCCCCCACAAACAGTAGGCCGCCAGGCTGAGCCGCCGCCCGCGCAGGTAGAGAATAGCCAGCAACGCCATGGCCCCCAGGCTCACGTACAGCAAAACCCGCATCCCGTCCGCGTTGACCGGCATGGGCTTTCCTCCCTAATACACTCCCACCCGACCTCCCCCAAAATTGAAAGGACCCAATTTCAGGGGAGGAGGTGGGATTCGCTTACTGTTTACTGACCACTGCCCACTGACAACTGTCCTTCTACAGCCAGCCGCGCAGCTCCATGGCCTTGACCACGCGCGCGATCGCTACCATGTAGGCCGCGTCGCGCATGAACACGTTTTCCTTCTCGGCCATCTCCAAGACGCTGTTGAAAGCCAGCGTCATCTTGGTGTCCAGCTTCTCCAGGACTTCTTCGTGAGTCCAGTAGAAGTTCATGTCGTTCTGCACGCTCTCGAAGTAAGAGACGGTCACGCCGCCCGCGTTGCACAGAAAGTCGGGGACGAGGAAGATGCCGCGGCTCTTGATCACCTCGTCCGCTTCGGGCGTGGTGGGGCCGTTGGCGCCCTCGGCGATCAGGCGCACGCGCTCGTGGATCTTGTTCACCGTCTCAGCCGTGATCTGGCCTTCGAGGGCCGCCGGGATGAGCACGTCGGCTTCTTTGCTGATCCAGGCGTCGCCGTCTTCGATGACGTAACCGGCGGCGCGCGCCTTGCCCTTGTCGATGGAGCCGTACTGGTCGGTAATAGTCATCAGGAAGCGCGGATCCACGCCGCCAGGATGGCTGACGGTGTACGAAGTGCGGTCTTCGCGGTCCCAGTAAGACACGCAGGCCACCTTGCCCTTGAGGATCTCACGGAAGCCGATGGCGGCGTACTGCGCCACGTTGCCGAAGCCCTGGATGGCGACCACGCACTCGCGCGGATCCATCTTGAGGTGCTTCATGGCTTCGCGCACGGTGTGGATCACCCCGAAACCGGTGGCCTCGGTGCGGCCCAACGATCCGCCGCCGCCCAGGGGCTTGCCGGTGATCACACCGGGGGTGTACTGCCCCGCCAGCTTAGAATACTCGTCCATCATCCAGCCCATCATTTGCGGGGTGGTGCCTACGTCGGGAGCCGGCACGTCCTGGCGTGGCCCGATGTTACGCCACAATTGGCCGATGAAACCACGACACAAGCGCTCTTTCTCCCCTACCGATAACGTGGCCGGGTCGATGACGACGCCGCCTTTGCCACCCCCCAGAGGAATATCGGCAACAGCGCATTTCCAGGTCATCCACATGGCCAGGGCGCGCACCGTATCCACGGTTTCCGAAGGGTGGAAGCGGATGCCGCCTTTGTTCGGACCACGGGCGTCGTTGTGCTGCACGCGGAAGCCTTCGAACACGCGGATGGTGCCATCGTCCATGCGGACGGGGATGTGGAAATGGTATTCGCGCGCCGGCCACCGCAGGATTTCAGCAACCTGCGGGTCCAGCTTGAGCAGGTCGGCCACGTGGTCGAACTGGCGCTGTGCCATTTCAAAAGCATTGGTAGTGACGGCCATGTTTTTTCTCCTATGCAAAGAGATGAGAGTTTATGTTCTCCGCAGGTCTACCCGACCGGCGGATATGAGAACCGAAAAAATAAGCGGGCATCTCGGAGGAGTGCCCGCTTTCGGTCTGTGTCTACAGGTTTACGCTGGATAATCCAGTTTTTCACTGTTTACTCCGCTTGCCTGTCATATCCTTAAGATAACTGAGAAAGGCGATAGAGTCAAGATGATAAAGCTCTATATTCTGACCTTGCAATCGTTACATTTTGAAAGCTTCACGCCTGATGGGCTTCCTTGAGCGCTGCGAGCTGGCGCTCCAGCTCGGCCTGCACCACCTGCGGGTTGGCCTTGCCGCCCGCCGCGCGCATCACCTGCCCGAAGAACCAGCGCGAGACGGTCTCTTTGCCGTTCAGATAGCCGGAGACCTCTTGCGGGTTGGCCGCCAGGGTCTGCTCAACCAGCCCGGCGATCGTGTCGCCGTCTGAGATTTGCTGCAAACCGCGCGCAGCGATGATCTCCTGGGCGCTCTGCCCGCTGCTGAACATGTCCGCCAGCACGGCCTTGGCGGTGGTGGTGTTGATCTCGCCCTGGCCCAGCAAGCGCACCAGGCCGGCCAGGCCGGCGGGCTGCACGCGCAGGGCCTCGATGGGCGTGTTATTCTGGTTCATCAGGCTGAACAGGTCGCCGGTGACCCAGTTGGCCAGCGCCTTGGGAGAGACCTCCGGCGTAGAAGCCACGGCCTGCTCGAAATAATCGCCCACGGCGCGCTCGTCCACCAGCAAGCCAGCGTCGTATTCGCTCAGCCCATACTGCTGCTGGAAGCGCAGCGCCCGGGCGCGCGGCAGCTCGGGCAGCGCGGCGCGCACGCGCTCGATCCATTCCGGGTCCACCACCAGGGGCGGCAGGTCCGGCTCGGGGAAGTAGCGGTAATCGTGGGCTTCCTCCTTGCCGCGTTGGGAGAAGGTGGCTTCCTTTTCCACGTCCCAGCCCAGGGTCTCCTGGCGGATGGCCTGGCCTTGCTCGGCCAGCCCGGTCTGGCGCTTGATCTCGTAGTCGATCGAGCGCTGCAGGGCGCGGAAGCTGTTGAGGTTCTTGACCTCCGTGCGCACGCCCAGCTCGGCGCTGCCCAGCGGGCGGATGGAGGTGTTGGCCTCGAAGCGGATCACACCCTTTTCCATGTCGCCGGAATTCACCCCCAAATAGCGCAGGATGTCGCGCAGGGCCGTGGCGTAGGCAATCGCCTCTTCTGAGCTGCGCATGTCCGGCTCGGAGACGATCTCCAGCAGGGGCAGGCCCGCCCGGTTGAGGTCCACCAGGGAGAAGGACTGGCCGTCGCGGGTCACGTGGGTCAGCTTTCCGGCGTCCTCTTCCAGGTGCACGCGGCGAACGCGTACGACCTTCTCGCCGGCGCTGGTGCGGATGGGCAAAAGGCCATTGACCGCCAGGGGCTCCTCGTACTGCGAGATCTGGTAACCCTTGGGCAGGTCTGGATAGAAATAGTTCTTGCGCGCGAAGATGCTGGTATGCGCGATAGTGCAGCCCAGGGCCAGCCCCACGCGGATGCCGAATTCTACCGCCTGCTGGTTGACCACCGGCAGCACGCCCGGCATCCCGGCGCACACCGGGCAGACGGACGTGTTGGGCAGCGCCTGCGTAGAATCCACCACCGGGCAGGCGCAGAACATCTTAGAGTGCGTGCGCAGCTCCGCGTGAACTTCCAATCCGATTACAGCTTCATATTCCATCAACTTACCCCGAGAAACTGACCAGGCAACTATCTGCCAGACACTTTAATAAGGACGCAGATAAACGCGGATGAACGCAGATTTTTAATGAGCAATTTTTCGGCCATTTCTTCTTTTCCGCGTTTTCAGTGCTCGTCCGCGTCCCTTCTTTCAAGCCGTCAGGGAACCAGGTCGGATAACTTATCCCTGCCGGCGCATGAAGCGCGCCATGCGCTCCAAAGCTTCCTCGATCTTCTCGTAGGCGGTGGCGTAGGAGCAGCGCACGAAGCCCGCGCCGCCCGACCCGAAGGAAGAGCCCGGCACCACGGCCACGCGTTCCTCTTGCAGCAGCTTGTCCGCAAAGGTCTCGTCGTCCATGCCGGTGATGGTGATGCGCGGGAAAGCGTAGAAAGCGCCGTGCGGCTCGAAGGTCTCCAGCCCCAGCTCGTTGAGGCCCCCAACGATCAGCTTGCGGCGGCGGTCGTATTCGGCGACCATGGCCTGCACGGCATCTTCGCCGTGCTGCAATGCCTCCAGGGCGGCCATCTGCGCCATGGTTGGCGCGGACATGACGGTGTACTGGTGCACGCGCAGCAGGCCCTGCATGATCGCTTTGGGCGCGGCGGCATAGCCGATGCGCCAGCCGGTCATGGCGTAGTCTTTGGAGAAACCGCCCAGGGTGATGGTGCGCTCGAACATGCCCGGCAGCGCGGCGAAGCAGACGTGCTTCACGCCGTACACCAGGCGGTCGTAGATTTCATCCGAGATGACGATCAGGTCGTGCTCTTCGGCCAGGCGGGCCACTTCCAGCAGCGTCTCGCGCGAAGCCACCGCGCCGGTGGGGTTGTTGGGGAAGCCCAACAGGATGGCCTTGGTCCTGGGGGTGATGGCCGCCGCCACAGCTTGCGGGTCCAGGTCGAAATTGTTTTCCAGGCGGCAGGGCACCTCCACGGGCACGCCGCCCGCCAGGGCCACCTCGGCTTGATAAGATACGAAACAGGGGGTAGGAATGATGACTTCGTCGCCCGGGTCGAGCAAGGCGGTGGTGGCCAGGTACATGGCCTCGGAAACGCCCACGGTGAAGATCAGCTCCGCGCCGGGGTCGTAAGTCACCCCGTACAACTGCTGCAGGTGCACCGCCAGGCCTTCGCGCGCGTCCATGCGCCCGGCGTTGGAGGTGTAGTGCGTTTCTCCGCCGCGCAGCGCGCGCACGCCCGATTCCAGGATGCTCTCCGGCGTGGTGAAGTCGGGCTCGCCGATCCCCAGGGAGATCACGTCTTGCATGGTAGCGGCGATATCGAAGAATTTGCGGATGCCGGACGGCTTGAGGCCCGCAACCCGGGAAGAAAGATAGGTTTCGCGCATTTTCGTCCCTGTCATACTCATCTCTGCTTTCGCCTCCCCGCAGATAACCGGCCTCCGCGGCAATGGTTGGATTCGTAAAAGGCGCCGGCCGCCTTCAAAGCAAATTGACACGCCATTCGTCGTATAGCTCTCCGTAAAACAATTCGAAGACGCGCTGGTCGCGGGTGCGCACGCGGAAACAGTGTCCGCCCGGGATGCGCCATTCGCTCTCCACCCCTTCGATCTCCAGGCGCTGGCCTTCCCAATGCAGGGCCACCGGGCGCTGGGCGTACTCGTACTCCGAATGACATTCTACCAGATTCTCTATCTCATCGCCCACGATTGGTCTCCCAGGTTCAGGTGGGTGGCCTGGCCTTTCACCTGGACGTTGCGCCCCAGGATGGAGCCCTCCAGAATCGTGTCCACCACCTCCACGCCTTCCTCGATGATGGTGTTGCTCACGATGCTGCCGTGGATGTGGCTGTCGGCGCTCAGCGAAACGTAGGGCCCGACCACCGAATTCTCCACCACGGCATCCGGGTGGATGTGCACCGGCGGGATGATGGCCACGCCATTGCGCCGGGCGGCCTCTCCGCTGTTGTCGCGCCCGTGATCCAGCAAATAGCGGTTGGTGTCCAGCAGGGCTTCGGACGTGCCGGCGTCCAGCCAGATATCTACGGGCTGGGTGCGCATCTTCAAGCCGCGCTCCAACAGGATGTTGACTGCGTCCGCCAGGAAATATTCACCCTTCAAGGTGACGCCCCGGCGCATCTGTTCCTCGATGGCCGAGACCAGGTCTTCGCCCTGGGGAAAATAGTAGAAGCCTACCACGGCCAGATTGTTGGTCATCTCTTGCGGCTTTTCGATCAGGCGCACCACGCGCCCGCCGCTGTTTACTTCCGCCACGCCAAAGCGGCGTGGGTCGGGCACCGGCTTGACCCACACCACCGCGTCCTCACTTTGCTGCGCCAGGAAGGCGAAGCTGGTCTCCAGGATGGTGTCCGCGTAAGCCATGATGGTAGGGCCGGTCAGGTATTCGCGCGCCAGGTAGAGCGCGTCGGATTGCCCGCGCATTTCTTCCTGCATCACGTAATGAGCCTTGATGTGCGGATAGCGCTCGCGCATGAACTCCTTCACCTGCTCGCCCAGATAGCCGATGATGAAGATGAACTCGGCGTTGGCGGGGTCGGGCAGCGTCTCGAACAGCTCCAGGATGTATTCGAGCACCGTCTTGCCGGCGATGCGCACCAACGGCTTGGGCTTGCTCCAGGTGTGCGGGCGCAGGCGGGTGCCCAGGCCGGCCATGGGAATGGCGATTCTTTAAGGTCTCAGACATAGATTATATTTCTTCCAATTCTTCGATCGTGTTTTCCATCAGCTCGACCGCCTGGCGCAGGGTGCCGGCGTCGAAAGCCAGCCTGGCCCCGGCGGCGCGGAACAGATCGGGCAGGGGCCTGGTTCCGCCCAGGGCCAGCGCCTGGCGATAGCGAGCCACCGCGCCGGCCTGATCTTGCAGCGAGTTGCGCCACACCTGCACGGCACCGAGCTGGGCGAAGCCATACTCCACGTAATAGAAAGGCAGGGTGTGGATGTGCAGCTTGCGGTGCCAGCCGGTCTCCCGCACGTCTTCCAGGCCGCTCCAATCCACCCCGCGCATGAAGCGCTGCCACAATGAGTCCCATTGGGCGTCGCACTGCGCCGGGTCGGCCGCCTGAGCAGGGTGCTCGTAGACCCAATGCTGGAAGGCGTCCACCACGGCCATGTAAGGCCAGAAGAGGATGCTGCTCTCCAGGTGCTCGATGCGCGCGCGGGCCGCGTCACCGGCGCTGTAGAAACCACCTTTCTCACGCGCCAGGTAAGGGGAGGCCAGCAGCTCCATACCCATGGAAGCCACCTCGGCGAATTCGTTCCCCATCATTTTTTGCTGGAAATAAGGCAGATGCGCCACCTCGAAGGCGTGGAAGGAATGCCCGCCTTCGTGCAGCAGGGTCTGCACGTCGTTGTGCAGGCCGACGGCGTTGGCGAAGATGAAGGGGCGGTTCACCGCCGCGAAAGTGGTGCAATAGCCGCCGGGGGCTTTGCCCTTGCGGTTCGCCAGGTCCAGCAGCCCTTCGCGCCGCATGAGATCGAAATAAGCGCCGAGCTGGGGGTCCACCTGGTGGAAGATGGAAGACACGCCCGTCTCCAGCTCGTCGACCGCCCGGAAGGGCGTGAGCGGCGGGCGGTTGAACGGATCCACGTCCAGGTCCCAGGGCCGCAGAGTTTGCACGCCCAGGCGCTGGCGGCGCCGCTCGTAGATGCGCGCCGCGGCCGGCACGACCACCTCCTCGATCGCGCGGTGAAAATTCAGGCAATCTTGCGGGGTGTAATCGAAGCGCTGGAACTGCTGCCAGCGGTAAGCGCGATAATCGCTTTTCCCGGCGTTGGCAGCCAGCTTCAGGCGCAGCGCCAGGAGTTTTTGCCACAGGGCGTTGATGGCCTCCCGGTCGGCGAGCTGGCGTTGGGCGGCCAGACGAAAAACGCTTTCGCGCAGTTCCCGGTCGGCCTTCTTCATCAGCGGGGTGAGCTGGGTAAGGGTCGCTTCTTTGCCCTCCCACTCCACCGTTTCCTGGCTGATGATGCGGTCATATTGCGTAGAAAGCTTCTGCTCTTCACTTAATAAGGGCAGGTTGGCCTCACAGAACAGGTCGGCCTCAGCGCGCATGTTGCGCAAAGGGATCTCGAAACCGGGCGCTTGTAAGCCGCTCTGCAGCAGCTTTTCTTTGAGCTGTTGTTCCGCTTGCATGGCGCGCGGGTAGACCTCGTCCAGGTAAGCGCCGTAACGCTGCGCAGCCGTGGCGTCGCCGGTATTCACCGTAGTGGCCACGTACAGGCGGTTATATAGCTCGTCTACGCACTCGCTCACGCGCGACCAGTCCGCCAGCCAGGCGCCGAGGGAGGCCGCCTCCAGGGGCCGCGCCGCCAGGTCGCGGTAGAGCGGCTCGAATTGAGGCCAGCCCCAGTGCATCAGCTCATTCGTTTGGGGAGGGAGGAAAGAGGACATTTTTTAAAGGATGGCCGGCTGGCGTTTGTGCCAGTCGGTAACTTGTTGATAGGCGTGGGCCACGCGGAAGAGGGGACTCTTCTTTAAAATGCGGCCCCATGAGCTGCATGCCCACCGGAAGGCTGGCGCTGTCGAACCCGACCGGGAAGGCCAGCCCCGGGATGCCGGCCAGGTTAGCCGGCAGGGTAAACACGTCTTCCAGGTACATGGCCAGGGGATCGTCAGTATGCTGGCCCAGGCGGAAGGCGGTGGTAGGCGCCACCGGGGCGGCGATCGCGTCCACCTCCGCGAAGGCCCCCTCGAAATCGCCTTTGATGAGGGTGCGCACCTTCTGCGCCTGGCCGTAATAGGCGTCGTAGTAGCCGGCGGAGAGGGCGTAAGTGCCCAGCATGATGCGCCGCTTGACTTCCGCGCCAAAGCCGGCGCCGCGCGAGATGCGGAACATGTCGATCATGTCCTCGCCGGGCAGGCGCAGCCCGAAGCGCACGCCGTCGTAGCGGGCCAAGTTGGCGGAAGCCTCCGCCGGAGCGATCAGGTAATACACCGGCAGGGCGTACTCCGTGTGCGGCAGGCTGACCGGCTTGACTTCGGCGCCCAGCGATTGCAGCACGCTGATGGCCTCGCGCACGGCGGCCTCGACCTCGACCTGGATGCCCTCGATGAAATATTCGCGCGGCACGCCCACGCGCACGCCTTGCAGGTTGGGCTGGCCGTCCAGGGAAAGCGCCGGCGCGGCCACGTCCATGGAGGTAGCGTCGCGCCGGTCGTGCCCGGCCATGGCGCTAAACAGGGGCGCCAGGTCGGCGGCGCTGCGTGCAAAGGCGCCCACCGTATCCAGCGAAGAGCCGTAGGCCACCAGCCCGTAGCGCGAGACGCGCCCGTAAGTGGGCTTGAGGCCGGTCACCCCGCAGAAGGAAGCCGGCTGGCGGATGCTGCCGCCCGTATCCGTGCCCAGGGCCGCCGGGGCCATGCGCGCGGCCACCGCCGCGGCGCTGCCCCCGCTGGAGCCGCCCGGCACGCGCTGCACGTCCCAGGGGTTGCGGGTGGGGCCGTAGGCCGAGTTCTCGGTAGAAGAGCCCATGGCGAACTCGTCCATGTTGGTCTTGCCCAGCACCACCACGCCGGCCTCCAACAAGCGCTCCACGGAGGTGGCCGTGAAAGGCGGGACGAAATTCTCCAGGATGCGCGAGCCGCAGGTGCAGCGCACCCCCGCCAGGGTGAGCACGTCTTTGACGGCGATGGGCAGCCCCAGCAGGGCCGGAACGGGCCCTTGCGGGTCGCGGCGGGCTTCCTTTAACTTCTGATCGGCTTCTTCGGCCTGTTTGAGGGCCAGCTCGGGTGTGAAAGTGATGAAGGCGTGCAGCTCAGGCTCCAGGCCGTAGATCTGGTCCAGATAGGCCTGGGTGAGCTCGCGGCTGGAAACAGAACCGCTGTGCAGAGCCTGGAGGGCTTCCAGGACGGTCAGGTCGGTGAGTTCAGGCATGGCTCATTCCAGGACGGGCGGGACGCGGAACTGGTTGTCTTCCGCTTCGGGAGCGTTGCGCAGCACGTCCTCCACGCTCAGGCAGGGGTGAGGCCGGTCGGGGCGCAGAACGCTGCGCGCCGGCAGCACGCTGGAGGTGGGCGCAATCTCCGCCGTATCCAGCTCCTGTAGCCGCTGGGCGTAATCCAGGATGGCCGATAATTGTTCGCGGTAGCGGGATTTTTCTTCTTCCGTCAGTTCCAGGCGGGCCAATTGGGCGATATGTTCCACTTCACTTAATGTCAGGCTCATAGGTTGAATTATATCAGGGTTCTATTCTGGTTAAGAATGTACAGTCTCTACCAATCCTGAGCATACCACTCCAGGTATTGTTCCAGGTGCGCGCTCCAATAAGCCTCGTCGTGAAAGCCGGTGAATACGTGCCACTCGTGCGGGATGTTCCACTGGGTCAGCAGGCTCTCGAAATTGGTGGCGTCCTCGAGGCCCGCGTCGCTGCGCCCGATGTCGATATAGATGCGCGGCAGCTCCCCCGCCGGGATGGCGGCGAGCTGGCCGGGGACGAGCGGCGCATCCGCGTGGAAAATGGGCAGGCTGTGCGCGCCGATGGCCCCAAACACCTGCCAGTGCCACAGGCCCAGGTGCAGCGCCCAGGCGGCCCCGCGCGACAGGCCCCCTACGGCGCGCTGGCTGCGCCCGGCCAGGGTGCGGTAGTGCGCGTCCACGAAAGGCACCAGATCCTGCACCAGGGCTTCGCCGAAGGGGTCGTCCGTGGGCTGTTGGATCTGGTCGCGGTCGTAGGGCATCACCACCAGGAAGGGCGGGATCGTTCCGGCAGCCACCAGGCGATTCATGGCCTCCCCCACGCCCAGGCGCACCCATTGATCGTCGGTAGAGTCCATGCCGTGGAGCAGGTAGAGCACCGGGTAACGGCGCTGGCTTTCCTCCGCGTAGCAGGGCGGCAGGTAGACGAGGAAGTCCAGGGGGTCGGGCAACAGCGCGCTGGCCACCTGCCCCGGCTGGATCGTCCCACCCGGCGTCAGGCAATCCTGCGTGGGAATGGGGGAAGGCAGCGGCGCGAGCATGGCCAGCGGCGTGGGGGGCGTCGTTGGGGTAGAAGAGAGGGCATCGCCGGCAGGGGGAGTGGGGAGCGCCTCTACAACCTGAGAGGGCGTCGATCCGGCCTGAAAGCCGGGGAGGCCGGGCGCTTCGCAGCCGGCGGCAGCCGCCAACAGAAAGAACGCCAGGAGGAAGCGCGCATACTTTGAGAAAACCATACGCTCTGTCTACCGTCTCCTTGACGGGTTAGGCTACTTCGCATTATACTCTTAGTCGCCGGGGTGTAGCGCAGTTGGTAGCGCACCGCGTTTGGGACGCGGGGGTCGGCGGTTCGAGTCCGCCCACCCCGACTGTCAGAAAAATCCTTCAGCATTTCACTACCCTTAGAAAACTCTATGGCAAAGATCAAGTTCGATGGCGTGATTGAGGCGGTTCGCTACGCCCAGGATGGGCAGATCATCACCGCGCGGGTGTATGAACGGCGCGGTGCATCCTTTTCCGATGTGGTGCTGCTGGGCCGCGAGGAGCTGGTGAAGCGCTTGAAAAACGGCCAGCGCTTCGTCGCCGGCAAGCGCCGCGCCAGCCTGGGCACGATGTTCGAGGTGACTGCCCCTGTGCGGCTGGTCAGGGCAGCTCAGAAGGAGATCCTTACCACCGACGGCGCGGGTGAAGAACGGGACCACCTGAACGGAGTGCCCTTGTTCTGATGCTTATTGCGGCTGGCCGGTACCTGCCATTCCTTTGCGGCGGGCTGTACGATGCGGGGGAGGAGAGCGCTGTGAAAATCATCGATTGTTCGCCAAGAGCGATCAGGGGGGACGGCCTGAGCCTGTTCGAGCGCATCGGCGGGACGCTCTCCCGGGGCTTTTCCGGAGACGATGGCGTGGAAGCCCGCGAGACAGCCGCCGTCATGCTGCAAAAATTCCTGGACGACCGTTATAGCCTGATCCAATCCTTCCAGCCGCCCGATCTGGACGTCACCATTCCCGTGGTGCTGATCGGCCCGCCCGGCGTCTACGTGATCTACCCTTCCCAAATCAAGGGCAGTTATCGGGCCAGCGGGGAAGCCTGGCTGGTAGAAGGCCCCCCCGGGCGCTTCAACCCGGTGCAGCCCAACCTGGTGCAGCGCGCCTCGCTGATGGCCGGCGCGGTGCGGGTGTACCTGGAGCACGCCGGGTTCCCTTTCCCTAAAATCGAGCCGGTGCTGGCCTTCACCAACCTCAATCTTCGGGTAGAATCCGAGAATGCGCCGGTGCGCATCGTTTCGAGCGAGGCATTCGATCGCTTCGCCACCAGCCTGACCCAAACCCAGGTGGCGCTGGGGCCGGAGAACGCGCGCAAGCTGATCGGCTGCTTCACCCACCCGCCGGTGGTGAAAGAAGAGCCGGAAACGCCCGCCCCGGCGCGGAGAGCGGCCGCCCGGCGCCTGCCTTTCTCCCGCGACCAGCTCCTCCTGCTGGGATTGATGGCCCTGGCGGAAGTGCTCTTATTGATTGCCTTTGCGGTTTATCTTATCGTAGCTGCCTGACCTGCGGGCGGCAGCGTGAAAGTGCCTTTGTCCACTCCCTTCCTTTCTATCATCATCCCCGCTCACAATGAAGAGCAGCGCCTTCCGGATACCCTGGAAGAAGTGGTGGCCTTCCTGGCGCAGCAACCCTATACGGCTGAAGTCCTGGTGGTCGAGAACGGCAGCAGCGACCGCACTCTGGAGATCGCGCAAGGTTTTGCCGCCCGGCTTCCCAACCTGCGCGTGCTGGTGGAGCAAGGCCGGGGCAAGGGCCTGGCCGTGCGGCGCGGGATGCAGGAGGCGTACGGCGAATACCGCTTCATCTGCGACGCGGACCTTTCCATGCCCATCGGCGAGGTCAACCGCTTCATCCCGCCCCAGCTTCCCAACCTGGACATCGCCATCGCCTCGCGCGAGGCGCCCGGCGCGGTGCGTTACAACGAGCCGCCCTACCGCCATCACGTCGGGCGGTTGTTCAACACGATGGTGCGCCTGCTGGCGCTGCCCGGCCTGCAAGATACCCAATGCGGCTTCAAGTGCTTCCGAGGCAAGGTAGCGGAAGAAGTCTTCCCGCTGCAAACCATCGACGGCTGGACCTTCGACGTGGAGGTGCTCTTCGTGGCCCGCCGGCGCGGCTACCACATCGTGGAGCTGCCCATCCCCTGGTATTATTATCCCAACAGCAAAGTGCGCGTGATGCGCGATTCCATTCGCGTGGGGCTGGACCTGCTGTCCATCCGC
Source organism: uncultured Chloroflexia bacterium (assembly GCA_963702935.1). GTDB lineage: Bacteria > Chloroflexota > Anaerolineae > Anaerolineales > Anaerolineaceae > DAOTWA01. The sequence continues at coordinate 1,433,495 of OY969772.1, read as the reverse complement.
CTGAAGGCCGTGCGCGGCGTCTATGGCCGCTAAGCACGGCGTTAAAGCCCCACGCAGGTGGGGCTTCGCGCTCTTGTGGCTGCGAATTCATTCGCCGCACCTGGAATGAAATTATGCGATCCTATGCTAAGTTCGACACGAGCACCCTCCCGGCTGCGCCCGACCTGAGCCAGGAAAGCGCGCTGTGGAGTGCGGGTGTGCAATTCATCGGCGGCATCGACGAAGCCGGGCGCGGCGCCTGGGCCGGGCCGGTGTTCGCCGCCGTGGTGGTGCTGCCGCCCGAGGCGCGCATGACGCACGTGCTCTCCGGCGTGCGCGACTCCAAGCAGATGACCCCCGCTCAGCGCGAGCGCTGGGCTTCGATAATAAAGGAAGCTTGCCTGGCCTGGGGAGTAGGCTGCGCCTCGCATCAGGAAATCGACGCGATCGGCATCCTGCCCGCCACGCGCCTAGCCGCCCAACGCGCCGTCGAATGCCTGGCTCGACCGCCCCAGCACCTGCTGCTGGATTATCTGCGTCTGCCCGCCGTGCACCTGCCGCAAACCCCGCTGGTGAAGGGCGACGCGCGCTGCCTGAGCATCGCGGCTGCCTCGGTGCTGGCCAAGACCGCGCGCGACGCCCGGCTGCGCGAAGCGGAAGGCGAGTACCCCGGCTACGGATTCGCGCGCCATAAGGGCTACGGCACACAAGCGCACCGCGCCGCCCTGGAGCGCCTGGGCCCCTGCTCGTTCCACCGTTTCAGCTACGCCCCGGTGAGGGCCGCGGTGGAGCAGCGGGTAAAATAGAAGGCCGGCGCAAGACTAAGCTGACGAGAGAACGGATTCCATGGGAGAACTTACCCTGCTGAGCTTTCTGGCCGTTATCCTCCAGGTCGCTTTCCTGGAAGGTATCCTTTCCATCGATAACGCCGCCGTGCTGGGCGCCATCGTCTTGCCCCTGCCGGTCGACCAGGCCGTGCCCTGGCCGCGCGCCCTGCATCCCCTGGGGCGCGCCCTCGAGCCGCTGCTGGGAAGGCAGCGCACCGCCGCCTTGCGCGTGGGCCTGCTGGGAGCCTACGTGGGGCGCGGCCTGATGCTGGTCATGGCCAGCTTCGTCATCCGCAATCCCTGGCTACAGTTCGTGGGCGCCGCTTACCTGCTCAAGCTGTCCATCGAGAACCTGGGCTCCTCAGGCGAAGGCGGGGAAGGCGAGGAAGACTCCGGCGCGAGCCTGCTCTCGCGCAGCCAGGGGAAGAGCTTCTGGGGCGTGGTGCTGACCGTCGAGCTGATGGATCTGGTCTTCAGCCTGGACAACGTGGTGGTAGTCGTGGCCATGTCCAGCGACCTGTGGCTGGTGATGGCCGGCGTGGCCCTGGGCATTCTCACCATGCGCTTCGCCGCCGGCATCTTCACCAGGCTGATCGAGAAGATGCCCGTGCTGACCACGGCCGCTTACGTGCTGGTATTCAACATCGGCCTGGAGCTGATCCTGGCGCGCGCGCTGAACGTCGAAATCCCCGAGATAACGCGCTTCATTCTTAATGTCAGCATACTGCTGCTGGCAGTGGCCTACGCCAGGCTGCCCCTGCTGCGCAAAGTCCTGCATTTTCCCCTGCAAATGTGCGCCCGCGCCTTCCACTACCTCAACCTGGGCATAGGTTACCTGCTGCTGCCGTTCACCTGGACGCTGGGGAAGAGCTGGGCGTTGATCGCCACCCTGTTCAGCCGGCCGTAAGAGAACTTCACCACCGAGGCGCAGAGAACACAGAGTTTTATTTAGCGCCATGCTATAATCATTCTATGGTCGATCCAAACTTGAAAGCCTACCTGGAACGGTGGAAAGCCGTGGAAGAGGTCGAGCGCCGTGAGCAACAAGCGGCCTCTATGGAATTACGCTGGCAGCAGCTCAATTCACTCGTGCGCCTGGCGCGCGGCCTGGGCCTTCAGATGGACATGGAAGAGGAAAAAGCGGTCTTTGAGCGCTGGGCAAAGCTTAAAGAGGGGCTGTGAGTCTTCCGCAAAGTATAGTGCCATTCCTCGCGCCTCTGGCCGCATTGCAACGCTTGCTCAACCGTTTCGATGATCGTGGCATCATCATGGGGGAATCGCGGCCAGTCTGCTCGGCAAGCCGCGCCTGACGGCAGACCTGGATGCAATGTTCTTGCTTTCTGTAAGCGATCTTCCTCGTCTATTCGACGCTGCCCGTGAAGAAGGCATTGTGCCTCGGATTGAGAATGCCATTGACTTTGCCAAAAGGCATCGTGTGCTTTTGTTACGGCATCAAGAAAGCGCAACCAATATCGATATCTCCCTTGGCATCCTCCCCTTTGAAGAGGAGGCAGTAGAACGTAGCCAGGTACATCAAGTCGCTTCCCTGGCTTTAAGGCTGCCAACGCCAGAGGATCTGATCATTCTCAAAGCCATTGCGCATCGGCCAAAAGATCTGCTGGATATTCAAGCTATTGTGGATAATTACCCACAGTTGGACCGAACGCGAATTCGAGGACTGGGTGCGACAGTTCGCAGTGGCTCTCGAAATGCCAGAGTTGTGGGAAGATTTACAAGCATTGCTGAAACAAGACAGAGCTAAGTAGACAGGACGCGGACGGGTACAGATGATGAACACTGAGAAACAACACGAGAAAATAGTTTTTCAGTTCAGCCCTGACCCGCATATAGAAATTTCCGCGTTCTCCGCGTCCCATAAATACCCCGCTGAGTGGTTACGAATTCCCTAGGCCCACTCGAAGAGACCCCCGAATCTATTTAGAAAGAAGCTGGTCAGGCCCACGCGCCCGGCGGCGGCGATCAGGCGGTTGGGCCAGCCGGGCACGCAGATCACGCCTCCCGCGCCGAGCGCTTTCAGCGACGCCGTTACGACCTCCTCGGGCGCCATCCACAGCCAGGCAGGGATGCGCTCCTTGACGTGGTGCGCCGCGTACTGTGGGTGGTCGTGGAACTCGGTGCGAGTGAAGCCCGGGCACAACGCCTGCACGCGCACCTGCGTGCCCGCCAGCTCCATCTGCAAGGCTTCGGAGAAGGCGTTCAGGCTGGCCTTGGTAGCGCAGTAGAGGACGTCCTTGGACTTGGGGATGAAAGCCGCGACCGAGGACACGTTGACGATAGCGCCCCGCCCGCGGGCGAGCATTCCCGGCAGCGCCGCGCGGCAGAAACGCACGCTGGCCACGGTATGGCAGTGGATCATGCCCACCTGCTCCTCGATAGAGGTCTCGGCGAAGTTGCCATACACGCCGTAGCCGGCAGCGTTGACCAGGAACTCGATCTTTCCGTGCGCGAGGATGCGCTCCTCGACGCGCTGTGCGCCTTGCGGGGTGGAGAGATCGGCGGCCAGCACCTGCGTAGCCACGCCGAATTCGCGCTTCAACAGCAGCGCCTGGGCCTTCAGGCGCTCCTCCCGCCGGGCGACCAGGATCAGGTCGTAGCCCAGGGAGGCCAGCCGGCGGGCGTAAGCCGCACCGATGCCGCTGGAAGCGCCGGTCACCAGGGCCGCCCTGGATTCGAGGGAGGCCATCGCCTTCCGCCAGCGTTGCCTGCGCAGTGAGCTGCGCCGTTGGGAAGCTGCCACGCCCAGGGCCAGCGCCCCCAGGCTTAAGCCGAGCCAAAAGGATCTTTCAGGCATAAGTCACCTCCGGAAGCGAATCCCCCCTGCCCCCCTTGAAAAGGGGGGAAGAACATCTGCCCCGCTTACCCCTCTTGCACAGGGAGGGCCTCTTTGCCCCCCTTCATAAGGGGGGTTGGGGGGATTCTGCGTTGAACAGGCGCTGCACGGGGGGCAGCTTGGCGCTCTCCGAGACCAGAATGCTGAGCAGCCCGGTGGCCGCCACCAGGGCCAGGTCGGGCAGGTGGAGGGGGGCGAAGCTGAACAGGCCGCGCAGGAAGGGCACCGCCAGCACCAGCGCCAGGAACCCCAGCGCGCCGCCCGTCACGCCCCACAGGGCCGGGTTGGGAATCTTCAAGGTCTGCAAGATGGAGCGCGTGTAGGAGCGGTTGCTGAAGATCATGCCCAGGTTGCCGACCACCAGGGTACAGAAGGCCAGCACGCGCGCTTCGCTATCGGAGTACCCCTGCGCCAGGGTGTAGCCGTAAATGGCGAGCACCACCGCCAGCACGCCCAAGCCCTGCACCAGGCCGGTGAAGACCATCTGGCGGCCAAACAGGGGATCCTCCAGACGGCGCGGCTTGCGCTGCATGATGCCGGCTTCTTCCGTCTCCATCTCGAACACCACCGAGCAGGCCGGGTCGATGATCAGCTCCAGGAAGACGATGTGCACCGGCAGGAGCGCCAGCGGCCATTTGAAGATCACCGGGATGAGCGACAGCCCGGCGATGGGCAGGTGCACGGCGAAGATGAAGGCCATGGCCTTCTTCAGGTTGTCGAAGATGCGCCGGCCCATGCGCACCGCCGCCACGATGGAGGCGAAGTTGTCGTCCAGCAGCACCAGCGCCGCCGCTTCGCGCGCCACGTCGGTGCCGCGCCCGCCCATGGCCACGCCGATGTGGGCGGCCTTGAGCGCCGGGGCGTCGTTGACGCCGTCGCCGGTCATGGCCACCACTTCCCCGTTGGCCTTGAGCGCCTGGACGATGCGCAGCTTCTGCTCGGGGACGGCGCGGGCGAAGATGCAGGCCGTGCGGATGCGCCCCTGCAATTCCGAATCGTCCATGGCGTCCAGCTCGGAGCCGGTGATGATCTGGTCGAGGGGGCGCAGGCCGATCTGGGAGGCGATGTTGCGCGCCGTGCCGGGATAGTCGCCGGTGATCATGATCACGCGGATGCCGGCGGTGTAGCATTCCTGCACGGCTTCGCGCACGCCCGGACGGATGGGGTCGGTCAACCCCAACAGGCCCACCATACGGAAGTTGAAGTCGTGCTGCTCTTCGGGCAGCGCCGCCGGCTTGAAGCTGGCCTGCGCCACGGCGATGACGCGCAGGCCGTCGTTGGCCATCTGCTCGATCTGGCGATTCAACGCGATCAATTCATCGTCGCTCAAATGACACAGGTCGGCGATGGCCTCCGGCGCGCCTTTGGCGGCGATGACGTAATCCTGGCGGTCCGGCGACTGCCACACGTGCGACATGGCCAGCAGCTTGGCCGAGAGAGGATACTCCTTGACCAGCGTCCAGTCGCGGTGCAGGTGCTCGGTGCGCACCAGGGTGCGCCCGCCCAGCTCTTTCATGGCCTTTTCCATGGGATCGAAGGGATCCGCGGGGCTGGCCAGGATGCTGTATTCCACCACCTCGTGCAGGTTCTCGGGCAAAGACACCTGTTTGCTGGATACGTCGAAGAACTGCCCGCCCACGGAGATGCGGGTCACGGTCATGCGGTTGAGGGTGAGGGTGCCGGTCTTATCGGTGCACAGCACGGTGGCCGCGCCCAGCATTTCCACCGCCGGCACGCGCCGGGTGAGCACCTTGCGCTGCGAGATGCGCCAGGCTCCCAGGGCCAGGAAGATAGTCAGCACCACGGGGAATTCCTCGGGCAGGGTGGCCATGGCCAGCGAGATGCCCGCCAGGAAGCCCTTGAGCCAGTCGCCGCGGGTGAGGCCGTAGATCACGATGACCGCCAGGCACAGCCCCAGCCCCACGATGGCGAAGGTCTTGACGAGCTTTCCGGTCTGCTGCTGGAGGTTGGTCTCTTCCGGCTCCAGCACCTGGAGCGCCTTGCCGATCTTGCCGATCTCGGAGCGCGGCCCGGTGGCCAGCACCTGGGAGATGGCCTGGCCCTTGACCACCATGCTCCCGGAATAGACGAAAGGCAGGTCCTCGCCGCCGGGGCGGCTGGCCGGCTGCACGCCGTCCCACACGCTCTTGCGCACCGGCACCGATTCGCCGGTGAGCAGCGATTCGTCCACGCTCAGGTTAGTGGAGGCCAGCAAGGCGGCGTCGGCCGGGATACGGTCGCCTTCCGAGATGAGCACGATGTCGTCGCGTACCACCTCGCGCCCGGCGACGCGGCGCTGCTCGCCGTCGCGGACGACCAGCGCGCGCGGGCTGGACAGGTCGCGCAGGGCCTCCAGGGCCCGCTCGGTCTTCTGTTCCTGGTAGAACTCGATGCCCATGATCACGAAGACGAAGCCCAGCAGCATGATGGCTTCTTCGTGGTCGCCCAGCAGCAGGTACAGCAGCCCGCAGGCCAGCAGCAACAGGAACATCGGCTCGCGCACCACGTCCAGGAGCAGGTGAAAGAAGGTGCGTCTTTTGGTGGAGGGCAGCTCGTTGTAACCGTCTTCCGCCAGGCGTTCCAGAACTTCTTGCTCGGTCAGGCCTTGAATATTGTTGGCGTCGAAAGCTTTTGTCATTGTAGTTTATGGTGCCTCTAACCTATCTAAGCTCATTGCTCCGCGTCGGCAGAGCCGTTACGCAGGATACGCTCTTTTTGCAGGCTCTCCAGCAATGCGGGGAAATGCTCCTCGAGGTAGGAAAACAGGTCGTGAGCCTCCAGCAGGCGCTCCTGGAGCTCGACCGGCCGGTCTGCCATGAGCGCCAGGCCGCGCTCGGTGATCTTGTGCAGGCCGGACATCAGCGCCAGCCACTGGCGCATGTAGAGGATCCAGCCGTCCGGCTTGAAACGGAAGTAATCGCGGCGGGGCACAGGCGAGGGCACGCGCTCGATCAGGCCCACCTCGACCAGCAGGCGCGCCATAATGCTGATGGAGCTCTTGCTGGCATTCAGCTTCTGGCCGATGTCGTTGATGGACTGCTCCGGCGGATCGGAGATCAGCAGCGCGCCCAGGATACGCCCGGCCATGCGCGGCATGCCCATCTGCTCGAAGAACAAGCCGATGTCTTCGATAAAATGCGTCTCCTCGATGGGAGAGCGGTTGACGACTTCAGAAACGCTGCTCACAGGCAAAGCCACCTCCTTGAAGGAGCATCCCTGCCGCTCGCCAGGCTATCCATCCTCTCCTGGATGCTAAAATGCCCTTCGAATGAAGGGCAGTATACACGATTGCCAACGTTTTGTAAATACAGAACGTTCTTGATGGATGTCTTCTGTCGACCGGCAGGCGCTTCAATCCCTACACCAATCGTAGGGCGGCTTTCTAAGCCGCCGGCTCTGGAGGCAGGTTGGGAAACCCACCTCCATGTGCCGGGTATCGCAGGTGTGAAAAACCGCCCTACGTTTTTGGAATTACGCCGGCTCGAAATCGACCGGCAGGCGCTTCAGCCCGTACACCAGCAGGCTGGGCAGGCGCTCCAACGCGGCCCCCTGCGCCAGGCTGATGCTGGAGAAACGCTCCAGCATGGCGCCCAGGGCGATGCGCGCTTCCAGGCGGGCCAGGGGCGCGCCCAGGCAATAATGGATGCCCTGCCCAAACGCCAGGTGGCGGTTGGCCGTGCGTGCCACGTCGAATTTCTCGGCCTCGGGGAACTGCGCTTCGTCGTGGTTGGCCGAGCCGATCCACGCCACCAGCCGCCCCCCCGCCGGCACCGTCTGTCCGGCGATCTCTGTGTCTTCTTTGGCCACCCGGAACATGGACTGTACCGGCGAGCGGTAGCGCAGCGCCTCTTCGATGGCCTGGGGCAGCAGGGCCGGCTCGGCACGCAGGCGCTCCCATGCCTCCGGGTACTCGGTCAGAGTGAGTATGGCGTTGCCGATCAGGTTGGTGGTGGTCTCATTGCCGGCCACCAGCAGCAACATGCAGAAGCCCAGCAGCTCGATCTGGCTGAGGCGCTCGCCTTCCAGCTCGGCCGCCAGCAGGCCGCTGATCAGGTCGTCTCCGGGGGATTGGCGGCGCCGGTCGAGCATGTCGAAGAAATAGGCGCCCATCTCCATGATTTCCGGGCTCATCATGCGCTGCGGGTCGATCGTGCCGCCGAAGTCGGCCATCTGCACGATGGTGTCTGACCAGTGCTTGAAGCGCTCCCGGTCGGCGGCCGGCACCCCCAGCATCTCGGCGGTCACGATCACCGGCAGGGGATAGCCCAGGTCGCGTATGACGTCCATCTCCCCAACGCCCAGGACGGCATCCAGGTGCTCGTCGACGATGGCGGTGATGCGCGGCGCCAGGGCTTCCACCGAGCGGGGCGTGAACGCCTGGGACACCAGGCCGCGTAACATGCGGTGGCGTGGCGGGTCGGTGCTGATCATGCTGGCGGCGAAAGGCATGGCGGAATCGGAATCGCGCCGCCCGGCGAACTGGGAAGAGAAAGTCTCGTGCTCGGATAGCAGCCGCTGCACGTCCGCAAAGCGGAACACGTTCCAGTTGTGGCGCTCGGGGTCGAAATAAACCGGGCTTTCGGCGCGCATCTGGCGATAGATCGGGAACGGGTCGATCTCGCGCCCGATCAAGGAAAAGTTGCTCATCTATTAAACTCCCATCTCGAATTGGATTCGGATTGGGCCACGACCGGCTGCGGTCAGGGGCTAAGATCAGACCGACCGGTCGGTATTATTTTAGGACACACCGGAGAGGTTGTCAAGATGAGCTCATTATTCCAAGAAGCGGTGGCCGAGGTTCATCACGTCCCGGTAGGTTACCACCCCCAGGATATGCTCTTCCTCGTCCGTGACCGGGATGGCGCGGAATCCGTAGCGCTTGAACATGTCCGACGCCTCGCGCAGGGTGCTATCCTCTTCCAGGCTGATGACGTTATCGATCATCACGTCTTTGAGTAGAGCCTGCTCGTCGCTCTGCAGCAGCTCCTTGATGTCCATGACCCCCAACAGGCGGCCCTGCTCGTCGACGATGTACAGGTACATGACCACGTCTTTGTCTTTGGCGAAGGTGGGGTAGCCATCCTCCACCTCTTCCACGGTCTTCTCCGGCGGGAACTGCATAAAGCCCTCCGTGGCGTAGTTGAGGATGTTCTCCGCCTGCTCCTCCAGAATGGGCTGCACCTTTTGCTTGTTCTCGTCGTCCAGCAGGCTCAGGATGTCGCCGGCTTCGTCGGCCGGCAAGACCGCCAGGACGTCGGCGGCCTGGGCGGGGGTCATGTCGTTGATGAGCTGGGCAGCTTTCTCGACCTTGATGGATTGCACCAGGTCGCGCTGCACGTTGGGGTTGACCTCTTCCAGGGTGTCGGAAGCGTGCTCCGGCTCCAGCTCTTCGAACAGGCGCACGCGCTGCTCGTGGTCCAGCTCTTCGAGGATGTCGGCCACGTCCACCGGGTGCATGTCTGACAGGGCTTCTTTCAGCACCTTGAGCTGCACGTCTCCCCTGAAGCGGCTGATCTGCGCGGGCAGAGGCTCGATGTAGGTCCAGGAGATAGTCTGCTCCTGGATCGATTCGGCCAGCTTATAGATGAAGTTGGCCAGGCCCTTCAACCCCATGCGGCGCAGCAGGCCATAGCGGCTGAGATCCACGTCGCTGACGTACAGCTTGTTGTTGTGGCCCATCACCAGCTTGATGTCGTAGACCACTTCCACTTCCCTGCCATCCAGGTCCAGGGCCTTCTTATCCAGGATGTGATCCTTCAACAAGACGGCCTCCTCGGCAGGCTCCTTGGGCAGGGCATTCAGGTTGTCTACCTCGATCTCGATGGCCCGGTGCGACACGGACTTGACCCGCTCCCATTCCACCAGCGCAGATTCCCCAAAGGGGCGGCTGACGAACAGGTGGGTCACCACCGGCAGGGTGCCGTTTTCTTTGATCACCAGGTCGGCCAGCTTGCCGATCTTCTTCCCGCGCAACAGCACCTTGGACCAGGATCTCACTCAGGAAAAAATCCTGTTTCGCCTGACCATTTAATAGAGCGGCAAGTTCACTCATCGGTTCCCTCGTTTCTGCTTAGAAGCGTGTGATCCCGGTTCCAGATCAATGGATGACGGTAATGGCAAATTTGTAGAACAGGATCAGCAGGATCAGGATCAAATAGACCCGCAGGCCGATCATGGCCGCGTTGACCATGGGGGTCATCTTGATGCGCGGCGTGCGATATTTCTCGTTGATCTCGTGGATGCTTTCGATGAAGCCTTTGCTCTCATTGAAGGGGTGATTCTTGTCATCCATACAGTTATCCTCCTGGCAAACGCCAGCTAATTGAACAGGTTCGGGAACAGCGCGCTGATGCTGTACGCTGTGGACAAGACGATCAAACCGACCACGATGGTGACGTTGACGATGTTCTGGAAGCGGTTATTCTTGTACTTTCCCATCAGCTCTTCGCTATTCAACATCAAGATCAGGAACACCAGCGCGGCGGGGAAGAGCGTGGTGGCGATCACCTGCACGAAGAGGGTGATGAGCACCAGCGGCGCGTTGGGCAGCAGCACCACCACCCCGGCGATCGCCAGGGAAAGGAAGTAATAGGCGTAAAACCAGGGCGCTTCGCGCACCTTGAGGTTGAGCGAATGCGCCCAGCCGAACACCTCGCCGATGGCCCACGAGGTGGCCAGCGAGATGCAAATGGCGCCCAGAAAACCGGCGTCGAACAGGCCGATGGCGACGAAGGTACCCACGTATTTGTTGACGCCCATCAACAAGGTGGCGGCCTGCGCCGCGCTTTCGATGTCGACGCCGCGCAGCACCGTGGCGGTCACGATGACCATAAAAACGGCCGCCAGCACGGTGAAAAACGCGCCCACGATGGTATCCATCTGCTCCCAGGGGATGTCCTTCTCCTTCATGCCCTTATCGACCACCGAGCTCTGCTGGAAGAAGATCATCCAGGGGGCAATCGTGGTGCCGATGTTCGCCATGAGGAAGAAGAACAAGGAGTTGCTGGAGCCGGCCGGGAAGTGGGGGATGATGCCCTGTCTCAGGATGTCCGAGACGGAGGGATGCACCATGAAGGCGGCCGGGATGTAGATCAGGTTGAGAAAGCAAAAGACGATGGCCAGCTTTTCCCAGGTCCAGTATTTGCCTTGCAGCACCATGGCGCTCATCAACACGATCACGATCACCACGGTCAACAGGGGCGGAATGCCGAAGATACTCAGGGCGGCGGTCATGCCGATGAACTCGGTGATGAGCGTCAACTGGTTGGTCAGCCCCAGGTCCAGGAAAGAGAACCAGCCCCAGAAACTGCCGAAGGCGTCGAAGATCGCCTCGGCGTTTCCGCGCTTGGTGACGGCCCCCAGGCGCACGGTCATCTCTTGAATGAAATAAGCGATCGGTCCCAGGAGCACCAGGAACCAGATCAGGTCGTACCCATATTTTGCGCCGGTCGCGGCATAAGTGGTGATCCCGCCGGCGTCGTTGTCGGCGACCATCACGATGAGCCCCGGTCCGGCGATGATCAAGAACAGCTTGATGACCTTGCTCAAGCGGCGGTATTGGTAAAAAGATTTCGCCAGGACATTCATGATCCACCTCCGGTGATAGTTTGAGTGTAGGGGCGCGCAGATTGACCCGCCCGGGCAGACAAACGCCTCCGTTCTAATCGAACGGGCTTCGTAAAGACAGCAGGAAAGCTATTGAGTTTTAGTGGACCTTGTCCATGAAGGGATACTACACGGAAGAACCCAAGGAGTGGGAGGCTAACGCGTGAAGCATCCTTTCATAGAGCGCCAAAACTTTTCGACGAGCTTTACATTCATCTCCAGAATAATCGTCAGATAGCTCCAGACTATCGTCCGCGTTCACGCAATCACCTCCTTCCTACGCTCGTGTATTTAGACTTGGCGAAACCGGCCGGCCAGGACACGAGGGCAAAAAAGAAAACCTCCCGTTAAAGTACTCAGGGAGGCGGTTCACACAAATAAGCCGTATGGCTGTGGGCCAAAGGGCTTGCCTCTCTGGTTGAGTTTTGGCACTGCGTGTCGTAGGGTCATCGCCCAGCCACCTTGAGCAAAGCCTTAAGCCGGCTTTACCTGGTCTACCCCTTGGCGTCTTTGGACGTTTCGGGGCAGCGGCCTGTTTCCAACGCAGACGCCTCACCTAACGAGGATCTTTTTTGCAAATTCATTTTATTCACATTGCCCGGAAAGAGGGTGTTGAAAAACGAGTGATTAATTGACCAAAAAGGGAAAAATTAATACAATGAAGGCAGCCTAACAATAGGAGCCGGAAATGGAACAAGAGCGCTATGTTGAAACAGGAAGCGGATCATTTTATGGAGAATACTTGTACGATCAGGTCGTAGCCAGGGATCACTTTTTGCGAAAGCTGCGGGAAGTGGTGGACTGGGGATATTTCACCAAACGGCTGATCAAACTCTATAAAGGGCAGGGAGTTGTAGGACGACCGCCATTTGATCCGGCACTGGTATTGAAAGTAGAAGTGATCGCCTATTTGTACAAACTATCCGAAAGACAGGTGGAGGTATTTGTAAACGAAAATCTACCAGCGAAATATTTTGTAGGATTAGCAGTGGACGGTAAGGCACCAGATCATTCAACCCTGACCACATTTCGGGAACGGTTATTGAAAAATGGGCGGATGAAGGTATTTGAAGAAATGCTGGACACGATTGTCCAGGAAGCAATGTTGAGAGGGGTCAAATTTGGGAGCATACAAATCATCGACAGCGTGCACAGTATTGCCAATGTCAACACGGATAAGGATAAAAAGCGGCACGATAAAGATGGCAAAGGGCCGCATGACCCGGATGCGCAATGGGGAGTAAAGCACAGTCGTAAGGTCAAAAACGAAAAAGGAGAGGAAGAAGAACAGAAAGAATACTTTTACGGGTTCAAGGCACATGTGAGCATGAATGCCGAAAGTGGAATGATTACCAGCCTGGAGGCTACATCCGGGGAAGCCTACGATGGTCATCATTTTCGCTCTCTGGTGGATCATGATTTGAAACAGAAAATACCAGTGGAGACCTACGCAGGGGATAAAGGGTATGATGATGGCGACAATCATTATTATTTGGAATTACGGGGGTTGCACTCTGCCATCCGATTAAAACGAACCCGGACTGAGAAAAAGGATGGCAATAAACAAGTTTGGCTTGAATTGGAAAAGACAGAGCCATACAAAGCCGGATTGAAAGAGCGCTACAAAATCGAACGAAAATTTGGAGAAGGCAAACAGGGGCATGGGCTGGGTCGTTGCCGTTATATTGGGAGAGTTGGTTTCGCCATCCAATCTTTTCTGACGGCCATTGTCTTGAACCTCAAGCGGATGGTTAAATTATTGACTGGGGTCAATTTCAAGGCGCGAGCCTATGCAACAGAATAAAACCAGGGGAGAATTATCGATACCCGGCAAATTATTGCCGGGCAAGCCTGCTTTTACCCTGCTTTTGGAATATATTATGTCAATTGTTGTGAAGCACCTTCAAAAAAATTGCCTTTGGGTTCAGAGTGTAACCCAATTTGGGAGTTTTTAAACACCCTCCCGGAAAAGTCAATGAAATGCTTTTGAGGGTGTTGAAAAACGAGTGATTAATTGACCAAAAAGGGAAAAATTAATACAATGAAGGCAGCCTAACAATAGGAGCCGGAAATGGAACAAGAGCGCTATGTTGAAACAGGAAGCGGATCATTTTATGGAGAATACTTGTACGATCAGGTCGTAGCCAGGGATCACTTTTTGCGAAAGCTGCGGGAAGTGGTGGACTGGGGATATTTCACCAGGCGACTGATCAAAATATACAAAGGCCAGGGAGTGGTTGGGCGACCGCCATTTGACCCGGCATTAGTGTTGAAAGTAGAAGTGATCGCCTATTTGTACAAATTATCCGAAAGACAAGTCGAAGTATTCGTGAACGAAAATCTACCGGCGAAATATTTTGTAGGCTTAGCGGTGGACGGAAAAGCGCCGGATCATTCAACCCTCAGCACATTTCGAGACCGGTTAATGAAGAATGGGAAAATGCAGATATTCGAAGAAATGCTGGCCAATATTGTAAAGGAAGCCATGTTGCGTGGGGTAAAATTTGGCAGTATTCAAATCATAGACAGTGTGCACTCCATCGCAGATGTAAACACCGACAAAGACCAAAAACGGCAAAATAAAGGCAAAGGGCCGCATGATCCGGATGCCAAATGGGGGGTAAAGCACAAACGTAAGGTCAAAAACGAAAAAGGGGAGGAAGAAGAACAGAAAGAGTACTTCTTCGGATACAAGGCGCATGTCAGTATGAATGCCGAGAGCGGGATAATCACCAGCCTGGAAGTGACTTCCGGGGAGGCTTACGATGGTCATCATTTTTGTTCCCTGGTGGATCATGATTTGGAACAGAAAATACCAGTGGAGACCTACGCAGGGGATAAAGGGTATGATGATGGCGACAATCATTATTATTTGGAATTACGGGGGTTGCACTCTGCCATCCGATTAAAACGAACCCGGACTGAGAAAAAGGATGGCAATAAACAAGTTTGGCTTGAATTGGAAAAGACAGAGCCATACAAAGCCGGATTGAAAGAGCGCTACAAAATCGAACGAAAATTTGGAGAAGGCAAACAGGGGCATGGGCTGGGTCGTTGCCGTTATATTGGGAGAGTTGGTTTCGCCATCCAATCTTTTCTGACGGCCATTGTCTTGAACCTCAAGCGGATGGTTAAATTATTGACTGGGGTCAATTTCAAGGCGCGAGCCTATGCAACAGAATAAAACCAGGGGAGAATTATCGATACCCAGCAAATTATTGCCGGGCAAGCCTGCTTTTACCCTGCTTTTGGAATATATTATGTCAATTGTTGTGAAGCACCTTCAAAAAAATTGCCTTTGGGTTCAGAGTGTAACCCAATTTGGGAGTTTTTAAACACCCTCTGCTTTTGCTGTAAAACTGCCTTGTGAAGGTTTCGCTTTCGCAAGGCAGTTTTACCCCAATCCCCTTGATTGTCTCATTGTATTATTGTATAATTGTACTCATAGAGCGAGAAGCTCCTACCCGTTTTTCGGGTAGAATAACGTATCAAAGGCAAATCTTATGATCCATTCTGAAGGTCTTACCAAGCAGTTCCCCGGCCAGGATCACAAAGCCATCACTGCCGTGTCCGGCCTGGACCTGGACGTACGTGAAGGCGAAGTCTTCGGCTTCCTGGGGCCTAACGGCGCCGGGAAGACCACCACCGTGCGCATGTTGACCACCCTGATCGCGCCCACCCAGGGCCACGCCAGCGTCAACGGCTTTACGGTCGGCCAGGACGACCAGGCCATCCGCCAGTCGGTGGGCATCCTCACCGAGACGCCCGGCATGTACGAGCGCCTGAGCGCCGAGAAGAACCTGACCATCTTCGCCAACCTGTACAACGTGAAGGACGTTCCCGGCCAGGTGCAGAAGTACCTGCGCATGTTGGGCTTGTGGGAGCGGCGCTTCGACGAGGTGGGCGGCTTTTCCAAGGGCATGCGCCAGAAGCTGGCCATCGCGCGCGCCCTGCTGCACCAGCCCAAGGTGCTCTTCCTGGACGAGCCCACCAGCGGCCTGGATCCGGAAGCCGCCAAGCTGGTGCGCGATTTCATCGAGGATCTGAAGAAGGAGGGCACCACCATCTTCATGTGCACCCACAACCTGGACGAAGCCGACCGGCTGTGCGAGCGCATCGCCATCTTCAAGACGCGGCTGATCACGGTGGATACGCCCGAAA
Source organism: uncultured Chloroflexia bacterium (assembly GCA_963702935.1). Classification (GTDB taxonomy): domain Bacteria; phylum Chloroflexota; class Anaerolineae; order Anaerolineales; family Anaerolineaceae; genus DAOTWA01. Next base: position 1,418,072 of record OY969772.1, on the reverse strand, counting down.
ACCTGCGCAAGCAGCTCTACGGGCGCAAGGTGGTCTTCCACCTCAAGCGCCTGGAGCCGGACTGGCAGAGCGCCGTGGCCGCCCTGCCCTTCGTCAAGGAGGCGCAGGCCGTGGAGAACCGCCTAGTGGTGGGCCTGGACGATCCGGAGGAACAGAATCCGGTCATCCTGCGCAAGCTGGTAGAGCTGGGCGCAGACGTGCAGTTCGTGGGCGAGCTGCGCCATTCCCTGGAAGATATTTACCTGCAATTGATCCTACTGCGGAGGGTCAATAAAATGTGGATGCGTGTCAAGACCATTATCGATAAGGAGTGGGCGGAAGTCTTCAAGAACCGCGTGGTGCTGTTCACTGTGGTGCTTCTGCCGCTAATTTTTACCATTCTGCCGCTGGTGATGCTGTATTTCACCCGCACGACGCCGGGCGGAGGCACCACCGACATTCCGCCTCAGTTCTTCCAGACCTGCGGCAACGTCAGCCCCGGGGATTGCTTGCAGATCTACCTGGTCAACGAGTTCCTGCTGCTGTTCATGATCATGCCGCTGGCCATCCCGGTAGCGATCGCGGCTTACAGCGTGGTGGGTGAGAAGACCACGCGCAGCCTGGAGCCGCTGCTGGCCACCCCCATCACCACGGTCGAGCTGCTGGCGGGCAAATGCCTGGCGGCGGCTATCCCGGCGGTGCTGGCTACCTGGGCGGGGTTTGCCATCTTCGTCCTGGCCGTGCCCCTCACGGGAGTCTCGACGGTGGTGCGGGGCTATATCCTCAGCCCCACCTGGCTGACGGCCGTCCTGGCGGTCGGCCCGCTGATGGCGGTCATGGCGGTCATCTTCGCCCTGATCATCTCCTCGCGGGTGAGCGACCCGCGCGCCGCCGAGCAGATTTCCATGGTGGTGATCCTGCCGCTGCTGCTGGTGCTCTTCGGGCAACTGGCCGGTGTGATCATCGTAAACATGCGCCTGATGCTGGCGGCCATCGTTGTGATCCTGGCGCTGGACGTGGTGCTGATCAACCTGGGGGCGCGCCTGTTCCAGCGCGAGAACATCCTGACCAGGTGGAAGTGAGACGCTATGCACATCCCTTTTATCTCTAAGAAGGCCCTTTTCTCCATCGGCGTGCTGCTGGCGGCCCTGTTGGCCGCGCCAACCCTGGCCCTGGCGCAGAGCCAGTTTTCGCTGAACGTGCATAAGAACGTGGGCTACGACGCCGGCAGCCAGATCCGCGGCGACTTCACCATGAGCGCCGTGGGCGGCGAGAAGGTGGCCTCGGTGACTTTCCTGATGGACGGCCAGTCCATCAAGACCGTGGACGCGCCGCCCTTCGAGCTGCGCTTCAATACTACTGACTATGCGCTGGGCTGGCACGACCTCAGCGCGGTGGGCCACACCAGCGGCGGGAGCACGCTCACCGCGCCGGCCCAGCGCTTCGAGTTCGTCAGCCAGGAGCAGGAATTCGCGGGGATGGGCCAGATCATGGTGCCCATCCTGGCCATCGTGGGCGGCTTGATTGTGATCATGCTGGTGCTGCAATTCGCGGGTATCAACGTGGGCAAGAAGCGCCAGCTTCCTCTAGGCGCAGCGCGCAGCTACGGCGCCCTGGGCGGGGCCATCTGCCCGCATTGCAAGCGGCCCTTCTCCAGGCACTGGTGGGGACTGAACATGCTCACCGGCAAGCTCGACCGCTGCGAATTCTGCGGGCGCTGGAGCGTGGTGCGGCGCGCCAGCCCCGAAGCGCTGGCCGCCGCCGAGCAGGCCGAGCTGGCCGACGCCCGGCCCGCAGCGCCCATCCGCGCCGAGAGCGAAGAGGAGCGCCTGCGCCGGGAGGTCGACGAATCAAAGTATACGGACGAGAAGTAAAACCAGGATCAACCACCAAGTACACCAAGGACACGAAGATTTTCTTCATCCACGCTCATTTCCTTGGTGTACTTTGTGGACTTGATGGTTTCAAAGCAGTATTCCCCGCCACCTGACCACTCTTAAGATCAACCACGAAGTTCACAAAGGGCATCAAGGGCATGGACATTGAAGAGATTAGCAAGATCATCGTTGATTTCGGCCATCAAGGTGCACAGGGCCCTTGGTCCAGGTTTGTTGGAATCGACCTATCAGACCTGTCTGGCTTACGAGTTAACCAAGAGAGGGTTAAAAGTGGCCTGCGAAGTCACGTTGCCGGTAGTGTACGACGGCCAAACGATTGAAGCCGGGTATCGGATTGATATGTTGGTGGAAAATTGCGTGATCATCGAGAACAAAGCGGTCGATCAGCTCAACGCGGTGCACGAAGCCCAATTACTTACCTACTTAAAGCTCAAAGGGTGTTGGCTGGGATTTCTATTAAACTGGAACGTGGCTTTGATGAAACACGGCATTAGACGCCTGGTCAGTGGAGACAAGCCCAAATAATCCTTGGTGTCCTTTGTGTACTTGGTGGTTTAAACTCTACATCATCCGCCAACATCACTATCCGACTCGCGCCAGGGCCGCCCGGCCTTTCTCTCCCTTTCGCGCGGCGGCCAACCCCAGCATCCACTCCGCTCAAAAATCCACCACACGTTGTCGCCTTTGGGAGGGCGTGGTAGAATCTAAAAGCAATAATTGTAATTTTCATCAGGAGGTCGATTTTCTATGGAGCAGCAAGTTGCAACCTTCGCAGTAAAAAAGGGCCTGGCGCAGATGTTGAAGGGCGGCGTCATCATGGACGTAGTCACCGCTGAGCACGCCAGGATCGCAGAAGACGCCGGCGCAGTCGCCGTGATGGCGCTGGAGCGCGTTCCCGCGGACATCCGCGCCAACGGCGGCGTGGCCCGCATGAGCGACCCGGACATGATTCTCAAGATCATGGACGCGGTTACCATCCCGGTGATGGCCAAGTGCCGCATCGGCCATTTCGTCGAGGCGCAGATTCTGGAAGCTATCGGCATCGACTACATCGACGAATCCGAGGTGCTCACCCCCGCGGACGAAGAGCACCACGTTTACAAGCACGATTTCAAAGTGCCCTTCGTGTGCGGGGCCCGCAACCTGGGCGAGGCGCTGCGGCGCATCGGCGAGGGCGCCGCCATGATCCGCACCAAGGGCGAGGCCGGCACCGGCGACGTGGTCGAGGCCGTGCGCCACGCCCGCACCGTGCTGGGCGCCATCCGCCGCCTGCAGAACCTGCCGGAGGAAGAGCTGATGGCTTACGCCAAGGAGCTGGGCGCGCCCTACGAGCTGGTGCTGGAGACCCGCAAGCTGGGCCGCCTGCCGGTGGTCAACTTCGCCGCGGGCGGCATTGCCACCCCGGCAGACGCTGCTTTGATGATGCAGCTCGGCGTGGACGGCGTGTTCGTCGGATCGGGCATCTTCAAATCCGGCGACCCGGCCAAACGCGCCGCCGCCATCGTCAAAGCCACCACGCACTACAACGACGCGCACATCCTGGCCGAAGTCAGCCGCAACCTGGGCGAGCCGATGGTGGGCCGCCAGATTTCCGCCATCCCCGCGGAAGAGCTGATCGCCGGAAGGGGCTGGTAAGCTTATTTCTATGAAGATTGGCGTCCTCGCTTTGCAAGGCGATTTCAGCGAGCACCAGGTCGTCTTGGAGCGCATCGGCGTACAGAGCTGCCAGGTGCGCCTGCCCGAACAACTGGAAGACCTGGACGGGCTGATCATCCCGGGCGGTGAATCCACCACCATCGGGAAGCTGGCCACCGAGTTCGAGCTGATGGAGCCGCTGCGCGATTTCGGCCGGCGCAAGGCCATCTGGGGCACCTGCGCCGGGGCGATTTTCCTCTCCAAGGATATCCACCGCGACCAGCCGTTGCTGGGCCTGATGGACATCACCGTGGAGCGCAACGCCTTCGGGCGCCAGGTGGATAGCTTCGAGGTCGACCTGAACGTGCCGGCTCTGTGCCAGGTGAGCGCGGACGAGAAGCCCTTTCACGCTGTCTTCATCCGCGCGCCCTTGATCGAGAGGGTGAACGGGGATACGCGTATCCTGGCCAGTCTGCCGGACGGCCACATCGTGGCGGCGCAAGAAGGCCGGCTCCTGGCGACCTCGTTCCACCCTGAGCTGACCCAGGATGACCGCTTCCACCAATATTTTGTGGAGATGGCAAAATAACCATTCGAGCTTTTAGCTGGCAAGACCTTCCCACGATCCTTCGCTACCGGGACCAGGTGTTCCCCCTGGACAGCACCCTGTGGTTGACGCGCGGGAATCCCCTCGGCCCGACCGCGATCCTCTCGCACCTGGACCCCGCCGTGCTCACCTATACGGGCGTCTGCCAGTGCAATCATGGCGACATCCCGCTGATGGCGCAGCTTCAGTACACGCTGGGCACGCGCTCGGCGCACCTGGGCTACGTGATGCCCGCCGAAGCCCTCGAAACACAAGACTTCTCCAGCCTGCTCGAGCACCTCACCCAGCAGGCCGGGGATTGGGGCGCTTTCCACCTGCTGGCAGAGGTAGACGAGCACTCCCTGGCTTTCGAAGCCCTGCGCAAGGTGGCCTTTTCGATCTACGCCTGGCAGCGCATCTGGCAGTACGACGGGGAGGAAGAAAAAAGCACCCCGGCCTATACCTGGCACAATGCGCGCGAAGTAGACGTCATCCCGGTGCGCACGCTGTACCAACTGGTGGTGCCGGCCCTCTTCCAACCGGTCGAGTCGCTGCCCAGCCGGCGCCTGCGCGGCCTGGTGTACCGCCGCGAGGGCGAGCTGCTGGCCTACGCCGACCTGGTGTACGGCAAGTACGGCATCTGGGTACAGCCTTTCATCCACCCGGCCGTGGAAGACGCCTCCGAACTACTCGTGGACCTGCTGCGTTGCCTGCCGAATCGCAAAGAGCGGCGGGTGTACATTTGCGTACGCTCGTATCAAGCCTGGCTGGAGACCACTCTGGAGGAATTGGATTTGCAGGTGGGCCAGCGCCAGGCCGTGATGGTCAAGCACCTGGCAATCATCCAGCGCTCGACCATGCCCATGCGCATCCCTGCGCTGGAAAACGGCCAGGGAGAGCCTTCGGCTCCCCTGGTGCACGTTGACAGACATCTAAACTAATTTTTTATATGACACAACGCCGAATAACAGACGATTTACACGTCCTGTTGGGGGTCTTACCGCCTAGAATTGCGGATGCAGTGATCAAGGCAAACAACAGTGACAACTTATTAGAGATCGTGATGGACCTGGGGCGGCTGCCCATGGCGCGCTTCACCAGCGGTGAGGTGCCCCTCAGCGAGGTCGAGATCGCGCGCAGCGACATCGACTTCGTGGTCGAGCGCATCGGCGAATTCGACGCCGATAACCGCGCCGGGCTGGAACGCACCCTGCATCGCATCTCGGCCATCCGCAACCGCCACAGCCACATCGTGGGGCTGACCTGCCGCGTGGGACGCGCCGTGTATGGCACGATCGACATCATCCAGGACCTGGTCGGAATCGGGCAAGAGCCTGCTGATCCTGGGGCGCCCGGGCATCGGCAAGACCACCATGCTGCGCGAAGCCGCCCGCATCCTGGCGGATAACAAGCGCGTCATCATCGTGGACACCTCGAACGAGATCGGCGGCGACGGCGACGTGCCCCACCCGGCGGTTGGCCGCGCCCGCCGCATGCAGGTGGCCATGCCCTCGCTGCAGCACGAGGTGATGATTGAGGCGGTGGAGAACCACAACCCCGAAGTGATCGTCATCGACGAGATCGGGCGCGAGCTGGAAGCCGCCGCGGCGCGCACCATCGCCGAGCGCGGCGTGCAGCTCATCGGCACGGCGCACGGCAACAACCTGGATAACCTGCTGCTCAACCCGACCCTCTCCGATCTGGTGGGCGGCATCGAATCGGTCACCCTTTCTGACGAGGAGGCCCGCCGGCGCGGGACGCAAAAGACCGTGCTCGAACGGCGCGCCCCGCCTACCTTCGACGTGCTCATCGAGATCCAGGAGCGCGACCGCCTGGCGGTGCACCCGGACGTGGCCGCCTCGGTGGATGCCCTGGTGCGCGGCTACCCGCTGCCTCCGGAGATCCGCTCGCGCGACGAGAACGGGAGATCCGCATCGAAAAACAGCCCGCGCCTTTGGGCGCGCCGCGCCAGATCTCTCAGGGCTTTCGCCGCAACGGCGCAGAAGCCACGCCCTCCACCCGGCGTGGCGCGCCTTCCACGCGCACCAACGGCGCTCACGCGGAAAACGGCTCCTGGGAAGAGGGGCTGGAAGCCCTCCAGGTGCGCGAGACGCTTCAACCGCTGCGTATCTATCCTTACGGCGTGGCGCGCAATCGCCTGATGCAGGCAGCCCGGCGCCTGGGCGTGCCCGCCATCGTGGTGCGGGATATCTCCGAAGCGCAGGCGGTGGTCACCTTGCGCTCCTATTACCGCAACCGCCAGCAGACCATCCTGGAAGCCGAGCAGCGCGGCCTTTCGATCTACGTGCTGCGGGCCAACACCGTCAACCAGATGGAGCAATTCCTGGCCGACGTGTTCAACCTGCCCGGCGACGCGCCCGCCCAGGGGCTGCCCGGCGCCTGGGACGATTATAGCAACCAGACGCAGGCCGCCATTCAGGCCGTGTTGAACGGGGAGCGCTGGATCGACCTGCCGCCGGCTTCGGCAGCCGTGCGCCGCTTGCAACACGAAATGGCCCGCCAGGCGCAGCTCACCTCTCATTCTTATGGCAAAGAACCCTACCGCAGGGTGCGCATCTTCCGCGAATAAGCCGCCATGTTCATTACCCTGGAAGGCTCCGAAGGGAGTGGCAAAACGTCACAAATGGGCCCACTGGCAGAATTCTTGCGCCAGGCGGGCTACGACGTTTTAACCACCCGCGAGCCGGGGGGCACGGCCATCAGCGACGAGGTGCGCGCTATCCTTTTCCATAAAAAAGAGAGCGCCGGCATCACGCAGCGCACCGAAATCCTGCTCTTCCAGGCGGCGCGCGCCCAACTGGTGGAAGAGGTCATCCGCCCGGCGCTGGCCCAGGGCAAGATCGTCCTCTCCGACCGTTACGCCGATTCGACCCTGGCTTACCAGGGCTACGGCTACGGCAACGACCTGGCCGCCCTGCGCCTGCTGCTGGATTACGCCACCGGCGGGCTCAAGCCCGACCTGACCCTGTTCCTCGACCTAGAACGCGTGGAAGAGGGCATCCGCCGGCGCCGTTCCAGCGGGGGCGAGTGGAATCGCATGGACGCCTACGATCTGGAATTCTACGAGCGCGTGCGCGCCGGCTACCTGGAGCTGGCCGGGGCCGAGCCGCAGCGCTGGGTAACCCTCGACGCCGACCGGCCTCCCGCTATCGTCCAGGCCGACCTGCGCCGGGTAGTTTTGCAGCGCCTGGAGAAATTATCATGCGCGGAAAAATAGCTCTGGCCGCCGCCCTGGTTACGCTCCTCTTGGCCGCTTGCGGCCCCTTCGCGGCCCCGGGCCCCACGCTGGCGCCGGCCGTCGCTACCGCCACAGCGCCGCAGGCAGCGACCGTCCCTACCTCCGCGCCGGGCCAATGCACGGTCTCCTCCACCTCGCCCACCGCCGGGCCGACCGAGGTCTCCCTCTTCCCTCCCGTGAGCCAGGACGATTGGGTGCGGGGCGCGCAGACGCCCTCGGTCACTTTCCTGGAATACAGCGATTTCCAGTGCCCTTATTGCGCCGCGTTGGCCCAGGTGCTAGCGCAGCTCCTCAAGGACTACCCGCAAGACGTGCGCGTGGTCTTCCGTCCTTTCCCTTTGAGCATTCACGATAAATCCACCCTGGCAGCGCAGGCCGCCGAAGCCGCCGGATTGCAAGGCAAATTCTGGGAGATGCACGACCGCCTGTTCGAGACGCAGGATACCTGGGTCTTGCAGACCCCCACCCAGTTCGAGGCGTATCTCCAGGCCCAGGCTACCGACCTGGGGTTGAATGCCGCCCAATTTGCCTCCGATTTGAAGAGCAGCGCCGTCGTCCAGAAGGTGCAGAAGGCCCTCGACGAGGGCAACCGCATCCAGATCCCCGGCACGCCTTTGCTGCTGATCAACGGCAAGATCTACTCCGGCCTGCGCGATTACCAGAGCCTCTCCGACATCGTCAGTCTGACCGCTATCGAAAAAAAGCAGTACGCCACCTGTCCGCCGGTCAACGTGGACCCGCAGAAGCAGTACGTGGCCACGCTCCATACCGAGAAAGGCGACATCGTCGTGCAGCTCTACCCGGATAAAGCCCCCATGGCGGTCAGCAGCTTCATCTTCCTGGCCAAGAACGGCTGGTACGACGGGGTGACCTTCCACCGCGTGCTGCCCGGCTACATCGCCCAGAGCGGCGACCCCACCGGCACCGGTTACGGCGGCCCCGGCTACGCCTTCGACAACGAGATCAGCGACCTGAAGTTCGACAAAGCCGGTGTGTTCGCCATGGCCAACTCCGGCCCCGGCTCCAACGGCAGCCAGTTCTTCATCACTTACGCGGCCACACCCAACCTGGACGGCCTGTACACCATCTTTGGCCAGGTCATCCAGGGCATGGACGTGGTGAACAAGCTGACTCCGCGCGACCCATCCCAAAACGCGGACCTGCCTCCGGGAGATAAGATCCTCAGCGTGACGATTGTCGAAAAATGATGCAAGCCAATAAATCCTCCCTCTCCTGGCTCAGTGTCGGGCAGTTCGCCCTTTCGGCCATCGCAGCCCTGCTGGCCTTCGCCGCGGCGGCCTTGCTGGTGTTGGCCGGCGTCGCCAACCTTCTGGGCCGGGCGGGCGGCGTCGATACCGTCGCTTCCAGCCTGACGCTGGCTCTGATCAGCGGGCTGGTGGGCGTCTTGCTGCTGCCTTCGGTGGCGCTTTCCTTGCTGAGCCTGTTCGGCAAGCAGCCGCCTCACTGGGTGCGCCGGCTGAGCTGGCAGCCCGCGACGGCGCTGTTCGTGGTCGGTTGGCCCGTGGTGCTGGCGGTTGGCCAGCTTGCCGCCAACCAGGCCAACGTGAGCTGGTGGCTGTTGCCGGCCCTGCAATTGCTGGCGGTGGGCCTGCCCATCCTGTGGCTGTTGAGCCTGGCCACGCGTGGGCTTTCCATGGGCTCTCCCCAGCGCGCCTGGGGCATCTTGGGCGCCGGGCTGACCGTGAATCCCTTCCTGGCCTTCGTCAGCGAGATCCTGGTGCTCATCCTGGGCGCCGTGGCCGCTATCGTGGTGCTCGCCAGCCAGCCGGGCCTGGCCAACCAGATCACCCAATTGGGCCAACGTCTGGCCAACAACAGCGCCAACCCCGAGGCGCTCAGCCGCATCCTGGCGCCTTACCTGTCGCAACCCTGGGTGATTTTCGCGGCCCTGGGGTTCACCGCCGGGCTGACCCCCCTGCTGGAAGAGCTGATCAAGCCCCTGCCGCTGTGGTTGCTGGCCGGGCGCAAGCTCACCCCTCAGGAAGGCTTTAGCGGAGGAATATTGTGCGGGGCGGCTTTCGCGTTGGTGGAGAGTTCTGGCTTCCTTCGGCCAGGTGGCGGGCGGCGAGTGGGCCTTGCTGGCCATCGGGCGCGCCTGCACCGGCCTGGTGCACATGACGACCGCCGGGCTGATGGGCTGGGCCCTGGCGCTGGCCTGGCGCGACGGGCGCTACGGCCGCCTGTTCTTGACCTATTTGCTGGCGGTTAGCCTGCACGGACTTTGGAACCTGTTCAGCCTGTGGATGGGCTTTGCCCCCATCATCGGCCAGTGGCAGGTGCCCTCTGCGCTGCAAGCCGGCAGCCTGCCGCTGTTTGGCCTGGGCGCCTTGATCGTGCTCCTGCTGGCCATCCTGTATTTCTCCAATCGCTCGCTCAGACCTTCACCCCTGCCCCCCTCTCCCGGCGGGAGAGGGGATGGGGGTGAGGGAAGCTCAGGCGCCCCCCTTCCTAAGGGGGGTTGGGGGGATTCTTGATCGCATCCAACTCACCGAGACTAACCATTAGAGGGTAATCATGCAATTCATCCAATACGTTATCGATCTGTTCTTGCACCTGGATAAGCACCTGACCGTGCTGATCACCCAGTTCGGCCCGTGGGTCTACGGGCTGATCTTCTTCGTCATCTTCATGGAGACCGGCTTCGTGGTGACGCCCTTCCTGCCGGGCGACTCGCTGCTCTTCGCCGCCGGCTCGCTGGCCGCCTTGAGCGGCGGCACCTTGAATATCTTCGTGCTGTACGTGGTGGTCGCGTTGGCCGCCGTGGCCGGGGATACGGCCAATTACTGGATCGGCCACGCCATCGGCCCGCGCGTCTTCACCGAAAACACGCGCTTCCTCAAGAAAGAATACCTGGATCGTACCCACGCTTTCTACGAGAAGTACGGCGGCATCACCATCCTCCTGGCGCGCTTCATCCCCATCATCCGCACCTTTGCCCCCTTCGTAGCCGGTGTGGGACGCATGTCCTACGGCCACTTCATCAGCTTCAACGTCTTTGGCGGCCTGTTGTGGACGGCGCTGTTTACCTTCGGCGGGTATTTCTTCGGCAATCTGCCCTTCGTCAAGGACAACTTCTCCATCGTGCTCGTGGCCATTATCCTCATCTCGGTGATGCCCGCCGTGGTGGAGTTCCTGCGCAGCCGGAAGAAGCCCACCGCCGAGGCCAATCAGATCGATTTCGGTCATGCGACCCAAGACCCTGCGCTCGATCTTGAACTTCCTGGTGCGAGCGCTGATGCGCGCCAGGTTCGTAGGCACGGAAAACGTCCCGCCAGACGGACAGGCCTGTCTGCTGGCGACCAACCACATGAGTCGCCTCGACCTGCCGCTGATCTACGTGACGCCCGGCCGCACGGACATCACCGGGCTGGTGACTACCAAGTACCAGCGCTATCCCTTCTTCCGCTGGATCGTCGAGAGCGCCGAGTGCATCTGGCTGGACCGCGACATCGCCGATTTTGGCGCCGTGCGCCTGGCCGTGGAAGTGCTGAAGACGCGCGGCGCAGCACTGGGCATCGCCCCGGAAGGCACGCGCAGCTCCTCTGGCAAGCTGATCGAGGCCAAATTCGGGGTGGCGCTGGTGGCCGAGAAGGCCCGCGTGCCGGTCGTGCCGGTGGCCATCGCCGGCACGGAGAGCGCCTCGCAGAAGCTGTTCGTTTTGGGGCGGCCCAAAGTGACCCTGAGCTACGGCCAGCCCTTCCTGCTGCCGCCCATCGACCCCCGGGATCGCCAGGGCTCGCTGCGGCGCAACACCGACGAGATCATGTGCCGCATCGCCGCGCTGCTGCCGGAGAAATACCACGGCTTCTACGCCGGCCATCCGCGCCTGCTGGAGCTTTTGGGGGAAAAGAGAGTAGAAAATAGAGAGTCGAGAGCCGTCAGGCCGTCAACCAGCGAAGGCGTGGCGGATTAAGGGGAAGGCAATCAGGGATTAGGCAATCAGGGAACAGGGTATCAGGTGTAGGGGCACGGCGGAGCGTTGGAGCAACCCGGTTGTGCCCAGGCACCGCCGTGCCCCTACAGGCCATATTGCCTATCCGTCGGCTTCCCTGATTACCTGATCGCCTGATTCCTCGTCGCCTGCTCCCTTCCACTCTCTATTCTCGACTCTCGTCGCCTGCTCCCTGATTGCCTGTTCCCTATTCTCCTTATTTTCCAGTACAATTACCCCATGCTCTCGAGCTTCCTGCTCATCTTGCTGGCGCTGGCGGCCTGGGGCGCGCTGCACTCCTGGCTGGCCTCGCTGCCCGTCAAAGCCTGGGTGGAGCGCGCCCTGGGAAAGCCGGCCGTGCGCGCCTACCGCCTGTTCTACAACGGCGCGGCCTTCGTGACCCTGCTGCCCGTGCTGGCCCTGGCGCGCCTGCTTCCGGATGCTCGCCTGTACGCGATCCCCTGGCCTTGGCTGGCGGTCACTGTGCTGCTCCAGGCCCTGGCCGTGGGAGTGCTGCTGGTGGGGGTAAAGCAGACCGGCGCCGGCGCCTTCCTGGGCGTCGAGCAGCTCTGGGAGGAAGGCAGCCAGGCCGTCCCGCGCCTGGTGGACGGCGGCCTGTATCGTTGGGTGCGCCATCCGCTCTACACCGCCGGGCTGGTTTTCATCTGGCTGGCGCCGGTGATGACCGCCAACCTGCTGGCCTTCAACCTCGGCCTGACCGCCTACATCCTGGTGGGCATCCGTTTCGAGGAGCGCAAGCTGCTCAGAGAGTTCGGCGAGCAATACGCTACTTACCGGGGACGCACGCCCATGCTCATTCCCGGCCCGAAAAACTCGCGCCGGGGTCCCTGACCCCCACCGCCGGGCGCGCGTTCCTGCGCCCACCTTTGCCAGACATCGCCCCGTCGCCGCCTGCCTATGCCGCTGACCGCCCTGCCCCTGCTGTGGATCTCCCTGGCCTTCCTGGCCGGCATCCTGCTCGGCTCGGCGGTGGAGGCCCCGGCGGCGGCGCAATATGCCGCGCCCCTGCTCGGCGCGGCCGGCCTTTGCCTGGCCGCCTCTCTATTGACCAACCGGCTCAGCTTCATGGAGAAGCTGCGCGAGCGCCTCCCCGCCCGCCTGTCGCCCCTGCTGTTGGCTGCCTTCCTGCTGGCCGGGGCGGGGCGTTTCCTGCTCGCGCAGCCCGCGCCCGGCGAGAGAAACCTGGCGCAGGTCAACGGCGGAGGCGTAGTGCAGATCACCGGCGTGCTGGTCGAGCCGCCCGACGCGCGCGACGCCTACACCCAGCTCAGGCTGCGCGCCGAGACCCTGCGCGCCGGCGGAGACGCAACCACGCCCGAGATCCCCGTGGAGGGGCTGCTGCTGGCGCGCGTGCCCAACGGCGATGCGTGGCGCTACGGCGACCGCGTGCAGGTGACGGGGAAGGCCGAGGCGCCACCCGAGGACGAGGGCTTCTCCTACCGCGACTATCTGGCCCGCCAGGGCATCTACACTTACCTGCCCTACGCCCAGGCCCGCCCGCTGGGTGAAAACGTGGGGAATCCCTTCCTGACTGCTTTATATGCTTTCCAGGGGCGCGCCCTGGCCACCGTGGAGCACCTCTTCCCGCCGCCTGAATCGCCCTTGCTGGCCGGCATCCTGCTGGGCGTCGAGACCGGCATCCCGGCCACATTGCAAGAAGCCTTCAAGTCCACCGGCACCGCCCACATCATCGCCATCTCCGGGTTCAATATCGCCATCCTGGCCGGTCTCTTCGCCGGGCTGTTCAGCCGCCTGCTGGGGCGGCGCTGGGGCTTCCTGGCCGCCGTGGCCGCCATCGCGCTCTACACCGCGCTGGTGGGCGGGGCGGCGGCGGTGGTGCGCGCGGCCATCATGGGCGCCCTGGCCCTCTTCGCCCAACAGCTCGGGCGGCGCGGGGCCGGCCTGAACACGCTGGTCTTCACCGCCGCGCTGATGTGCGCCTTCAACCCCTCCTTCCTGTGGGACGTGGGCTTCCAGCTTTCCTTCATGGCCACCCTGGGCCTGGTGCTGTACGCCGAGCCGCTGCAAGCCGCCTTCCTGCGTTTGGCCGGGCCGCGCCTGCCGGGTGGATGGGCGCAACGCCTGGCCGGGCCGCTGGGGGAATACTTCCTCTTCACCCTGGCGGCGCAAATCACCACCCTGCCGGTCATGCTCTACCACTTCCAACGCGTCTCCCGGGTAGCAGTGCTGGCCAACCCACTGGTGCTGCCTCCCCAGCCGGCGGTGATGATCCTGGGCGGGCTGGCCACCCTGCTGGGCATGTTGTGGCTGCCGCTGGGGCAGGCCGTCGCCGGGCTGGCCTGGCCGCTGGTGGCCTACACTATCCGCGCCGTGGAGCTGCTGGCCGCCGTGCCCTCCGGCGCGCTGGCCACCGGCGGCATGAGCCTGCCCGCCGTAGTCGCCTTCTACGCTCTGCTGCTGGGGCTGACCTTCAAGCGCCCGGACGGGCGCCGCCTGCGCGCCCTGCTCAAGCCGGCCGTTTTGATTGCCGCCGCCGGGCTGCTGGCCGTGCTGGTCTGGCGCGGCGTAATGACCCGCCCGGACGGGCGCCTGCACGTGACCCTGCTGGAGGCCGGCGCGGGGGACTCCGTGCTGGTGCAAACTCCCGGCGGGGCATGGCTGCTGGTCAACGGCGGCTCCAGCGCCGGGCGCCTGGGGGACGCCCTGGGCCGCCGCCTGCCGCCCTTCGACCGCCGCCTGGACTATCTGGTGGTGACCTCCACTGCCAAAGAAGACCTGGACGCCCTGCCCGGCGCGCTGGAACGCTTCCCGGCCCAGGCGGTCTTGTGGGCCGGTGATAGCGGGGCCACGCGCTCCGCCGCCCTCCTGCAACAGGCTTTGACGCAGGCAGGCACGCCCATCACCCCTGCCCAGGCGGGTCAGGCGCTCGCCCTGGGCAGTGGCGTCCGCCTGAGTGTGCTGAGCGCAGACGAGAATGGAGCCGCGCTGCTGCTGGAATGGGGCAACTTTCGCATGTTCCTGCCGGGCGGCTGCCCACCCGAAGAACTGCTGGGGCTGGCTCAAGAGGGTACATCCGCGCCCGTCACTGCTCTGCTGCTGGCGCAGAGCGGCTCCGCTGGCGGCAACCCGCCCGAGTGGATCGCCGCCCTGGATCCGCAGGTGGTGCTGTTGAGCGCCTCGGCCGATGGGAGCGGCGCCCAGCCGGACGCCGAGACGCTCCAGGCCGTGGCCGGCCACTCCCTGCTGCGCACCGACCGCCACGGCTGGATCGAGATCACCACGGATGGGAAGCAGATGTGGGTGGAGGTGGAGAAGAAGTGAGCGATTTCAGATTTTTGATTGTAGAGTGAAGATTACTCCCCTGAGGCCATCTTGCCCCCCTTGGATGAGGGGAACTGAGGGATTACCGTGACTGACGTCTGAGGCCATCTTGCCCCCCTTGGTAAGGGGGGTTGGGGAGATCACTATCCGGGGAAGAAATCGATAATCAAGCCCTGCCCCTGGTCATTCCCAAAGGTGCAATTGACGGGATTGCTGAGGTCGACGGTGAAAGTGCGGTCGCCCTGCTCCCCCTGGCGACAGCGCAGCGGCACGCTGATGGTTCCCTTCGGCGACAGGCTGGGGATAGAAAGCATCCCCGAAACGCTCGTGTAGTCGGTGCCCGCCCTGGCGGAGCCATCCAGGGTGGCGTAATGCACCACGACCGTACGCGCGCTCAGGTTGGAAAGGGTGACGGCAAAGTGGGCGGTGTTCGGCAACGGCCCGGGCTTGGTGGGAGGCTGGAAGCACTCCTCCACGTTGACGTTGTCGATGGTGACGCTAGGATAGAGCGGCACGCACAGATTGAGGGGAAAATTAGCCGCAATGGCGCGCTCGGCGGCTTTATACTCGTCGGGGCCGGATAAGAGGGGGATATCGAGAGACGTGACCGTAAGCGCATTGAACGAGCCCAGCGTGGTAACGATGCAGATCTCGGTAGGCGTCACCTGTCCCAAATAGAACTTCCCACTCGCAGAGCCGTCGAGCGTGTACAGCACCGCACCGGCCAGGGTCTCGCGAATCTTCACCGCAAATTGAACGTAGACGTACGTGCTATCCGCGTTGGAGAGGGCGATATCGGCGACCTTCAGCTCCTTTGTGCTGGCGCTCAGGACGGGCACGATCAGCTTCTTGTATCTCCCGATGTATTTATGCAGCGCGGCTACGAGCTCGGCCTGTAATTCGGCGCTGGGGGGAGCCGCGGCGTGAACTCTGGAAGGCTCGTTTGGTCGCCTGGTATTCATTTTTATCGTCCTTTCTGGCTACCTGACAGTCTTAAGCAAGGGGACGCAGACAAGCACTGAAAACACAGAAATTTGGAATCCTGTCCAATTCATTCCGGCATCGTCCCCACGCCTGGCGCGGTGATGGAGGCTTTTTAGAAGGTTATTACAGAGGGGGAGGAATGAGTGAGAAGTCCCGGCAGACGCGAGATCATCGACCGAATCAACCAAACTAGACAATAATGATCCAATATCATTGTTGCACAATTCATTGGAAAATGCAAGAAAAACAAGGCGGCCAGGGCTTCCCCCTTGAGGAAAGGTGCAGACCACCGGAGAAAATGGGGGATTGACAAACGCCGGAATCGGAGTATGATATAGTTTGTAAGTTCAATGGACTTACTAACCCCTTTATTCGTGCTCGTTTCAGCCTTTTTTCGGGTATTCAGGTTTCCGCCACACAGACATACCCCCTCGCCGCCAGGCGCAAGATCCCGGTCGAAGCTCCGACCAGGAGGCGCGCAGGTGGGCGTCTATCCACGCGCCTGCGCGTCCCTACCCTTTTGAGGCCTCACCCGGATTTCAGAATCGATTATGGAAAAAGCCACCCGCCAGCAAACTAAAGAGCACAACACCGCCCTGGTTTTGAAGACCATCTACCAGAGCGAAAACATCAGCCGCGCCGAGATCGCGCGCACCACCCGCCTGACGCGCACCACCGTGTCCGACATCGTCGGCGAGCTGATCGCCGCCGGCCTGGTGCAGGAGATCGGCGTGGGCGCCGCCGCCAACGGCGGCAAGCCGCCCATCCAGGTACAGCTCTCCGAAAATTCGCGCCAGCTCATCTGCGTGGACCTGTCCAACGACCAGTTCCGCGGCGCGCTGACCGACCTGCGCGGGAATTTCCTGTACGAGGAGAGCGTCTCCCTCGAAAACCCCATGGGCCAGGAGGCGCTGGAAGGCGTCTACCGGCTCATCGACCGCCTGCTGCACGCCGCCGGCGCCCCCATCCTGGGCATCGGCATCGGCGCGCCCGGTCTGATCGACACCACCCAGGGCGTCGTGCGCCAGTCGGTGAACCGCGGCTGGCAGGACCTGCCCCTGGGAAGTCTGCTCGAACAGCGCTACCGGCTCCCTATTTACCTGGCCAACGATAGCCACATCGCCGCCCTGGCGGAATACACCTTTGGCGAGCGGCAAGTCCTCCCCAACCTGGTGCTCATCAAGGTCGGCGAAGGCATTGGCTCGGGCATCGTGCTCAACGGGCACATCTTCACCGGGGACGGCTTCAGCGCCGGTGAAATCGGCCACCTCAGCGTGGAAAAGGGCGGCCGGTTATGCAACTGCGGCAACCACGGCTGCCTGGAAACGGTGGCCAGCACGCGCTCCCTGCTGCACGCCGCCCGGCCGCTCCTTTTGGGAGAGCAGTCTCAGGCCGGCCTCAGCCTGGAGGACGTGCGCCGGGCCTACGCCGCTCACCATGCCCAGGTCAACGACCTGGTGGCCTCCACCGCGGCTTTCCTGGGCGACGCGGTCGCCTATCTGATCGGGGTGATGAACGTCAGCCAGGTAGTCATCGCCGGGGCTCCGGTGGCCTTCGGCGAGAGCTATCTGGAAGCGGTGCGCGCCGAAGCCCGCCAAAGGGTGCTGCCGGCCATGGCCGCCGGGACGACCATTTCCTTCTCCCGCCTGGGCGAGAACATCGTCCTGCGGGGGGCCTCGGCCCTGGTGCTCTCCAAAGAGCTGGATCTGCCCTGATGAACTGCCGGGGCGTTTTCGTCGGGCTGGACGTGGGCGGCACCAAGATCGAGGCGGCCGTCGCCGGCCAGGGCTTCGAGCTATCCGGCAGCGCCTGGCTGCCCATAGACGCGCAGAGCGCCGAGGGCACGGTAGGCAGCATCGTGGCGTCGATCGAGGAAGTATTGGCGCACAACGGCCTGGAAGAGAGCCAGATCCTGGCCATCGGCATCGGAGTGCCCGGGCAGGTGCAGCACGGCGTGGTGCGGCGGGCGGTGAACCTGAATTTCGAGGAGTATCCGCTCAAGCAGGTGCTGCACGAGCGCTTCCAGGCGCCCCTGACTCTGGAGAATGACATGCGCGTGGCTGCGCTGGGCGCGCTGGATTTCTACAGCCGCAGCGCCCCCCTGAGCAGCCTGGCTTTCGTGGGCATCGGCACGGGCATCTCCGCCGGCCTGATTTTGGACGGCAAGATCTACCGCGGCCACAACCGCATGGCGGGCGAGATCGGCCACGCCACCGTCTTGCCGGGCGGCCCGCTGTGCAAGTGCGGCATGCGCGGCTGCCTGGAAGCGCTGGCCTCCGGCACGGCCCTGGCCCAGCAAGCCCAGGGAGCCATTGCGGCCGGCGAAGAGACCTCGCTTAGAACCGCCGATCCCCTGGATGCGCGCGCCGTCTACCAGGCGCATTCCGCCGGCGACCCCGTGGCCCGGCGCATCGTGCAACAGGCCAGCGCCGGCCTGGCGATCGCCATCCAGTGGCTGATCATGGGCTACGACGTGGAAAAAGTGGTGCTGGGCGGCGGAGTGACGCGCGAGGGCGAGCATTTCCTGGAGCCGGTGCTGGCGGAGCTGGCGCGCATCGGCGCCGGGTCAGACCTGGCGCGTGACCTGCTGACCGCCGACAAGATCGAAATCTTCCCGGCAGATACCAACGCCGGCGTCTTAGGGGCTTTGGCCCTGGCAAAACGTTTATACGCCTCACTCGAGATCGGTTGAAAGGCCCCGGGTGAGATCAATCCGTCGAACTCGGGCTTCTAAAGGAGGTGATTCGGATTCAATTCGTCTGCGATTTCGCTCCGGCATCCCACATTCATTCGTGATAAATCTCTAAGGAGAAGAAAGGATCGAAAACCATGTTTAAGAAAATGTTCGTCCTGCTGATGGTCGCCAGCATCCTGCTGGCCGGCTGCGCTTCCCCGGCCACCCAGGCGCCGGCTGCCCAGCCCACCTCCGCCCCGATGGTGCAAACCGTGGTGGTCAACCAAACCCAGGTGGTCGAAAAGGTCGTCACCCCCACCCCCGGCCCCAATCCCGAGGCCGTCATCCAGGGCGTAGAACCGAACGCGGAGATTAGCTTCTGGACTTTCTATCTCTCGCCCACCTTCGACGATTACATCAAGAGCACCATCGCCCGCTTCGAGCAGACCTATCCCGGCGTCAAAGTGAACTGGGAAGACCACCAGGCCACTTTCCTGCAGGATTACCGCAACGCCATGGCGGCCGGCACGGCCCCCGACGTGGCCAACCTGTCGGATACCGAGGGCTGGGTGCGCGAGTTCGCCGCCAAGGGCCAACTGTTGAGCATGACCGACAATCTGCCCCAGGCCGTGATCGACCAGTACTTCCCCGGCCTGTTCAACCTGCAAACCGTCAACGGCAAGAGCTACCAGGTGCCCTGGTATCAAGCCCTGGCCGTGGAGCTGATCAACCACCAGGTGTATGACAAGACCGGCCTGACCGTGGCGGACTTCCCCAAGACCTTCGACGGCCTGCCCGCGCTGTGCCAGACCATCAAGGAAAAGACCGGCACGCTGTGCGACATCCGCCTGACCATGACCGACCTGCTGCGCGACATGGCTTACCAGGGCGGCGTCAAGGTCATGAGCGACGACGGCAAGACCTTCACCTTCGACTCTCCCGAGGCCGTGGCCTGGCTGCAAATGTACGTGGACATGGTCCATAAGGGCGTGGTGGACCGCAACGCGTTGGTGACCACGGACGACCGCGTGGGCCTGGAGCTGTTCACCTCCGGCAAGGCCGCTTTCTACCAGACCGGGCCGCAGCTCATCCGCGACGTGCGCTCCAACAACCCCGGCATGTACGGCTACCTGGACATCGCCCAGATGCCCGACGGCGTGTCCGGCAAGACCAGCCCCACCTCCATGGCCCTCTCGGTGAAGGCCGACACCAAGTACCCCAAGGCCGCCCTGGCCCTGGCCGTGTTCTTCACCGACCCGCAGAGCCAGCTCGAATTCTCCAAGATCGTGAGCATCTACCCCTCGACCCCGGCTTCTTACGAGGATCCCTTCTTCTCGGCCAAGCCGGTTGCCATCGAGGATTTCGCCAAACCGCTGGCCAAGGACATCATCTCCAAGCAGGCCGACATCATGCCCGAAATCCCGCAGAACAAAGACGTCAACGACATCGTCTCCCAGGCCGTGCAGTCGGCCCTGTTCGGCGGCGTGGATGCGCAGAAGGCGCTCACGGATGCGGTCACCAAGGCCAACGCTCTGCTCGCGCAGTAGCGTCCTCACGCTTTCCCCTGTAGTCTGACCTTTGTAAAACGCCCTTCCTATCTCTTGATCCCCCCAACCCCCCTTAGCAAGGGGGCGAAGGGGGGATCAGGAGGAGGAATCTCGCGGGGGTCAGGCTGGGAGGTCGCAATGACCCGGAAATTCTCGATCACGCCCTATCTGTTTCTCACGCCGGCCCTGCTGGTCATCGCCGTGTTCGTGCTCTACCCCATCTTCGCGGTGATTTACTATAGCTTCACCGATTACGACATCATCACGCCGCCGGTGTGGGTGGGCCTGAAGAACTACGCGCACCTGCTGAGCGACGACGTTTTCAGGCAAGCGTTGCTGCACTCCTTCATCTACCTGATCGCCACGCCCATCGTGATCGTGCTGTCGATCGGGCTGGCCATCCTGGTCAATCGCAAGCTGCCGGGCATCAACCTGTTCCGCGGGCTGTATTACATCCCGGCCATCAGTGGCAGCATCGCGGTGGGCATCATCTGGCGCTGGCTGTTCGACGCCCAGGGCGGGCTGCTGAACGGCATGCTCATGTGGTTGGGGGCCATCAAGGACCCGGTGCAGTGGCTAACCGAGCCGGCTCTCACCCTGCCCATCGCCATCGCGCTGACGGTATGGATGGGCATCGGCTACTACATGATGGTCTTCCTGGCCGGCTTGCAGAATATCTCTGAGGAGCTGTACGACGCCGCCATGATCGACGGCTGCAACAACTTCCAGAAGCACCTGCACGTGAGCCTCCCCGGCCTGCGCCCGCAGATCACCATGGTGGCGGTGATCTCCAGCCTGGCGGCCATCGAGGTGTACAACGAGATTTACGTGCTCTTCGGCCAGCTCGGCGGCATCCTGAACAGCGGCGTGACCCTGGTGTTCTACCTGTGGAGCCAGGCTTTCCGCCTGTCGCATGCGGGCTACGCCTCGGCGATCGCCATTGTGCTGCTGGTCATCACCCTGGCTTTTTCGATCCTGAACATGCGCATGCTCGAACGCGGCTCGGAGGCGGACTGACTGGAACTCGCTCATCCTGAACTTCGACCAACCATACGGCTGCCCGTGCGCCGCGCGCACGCTGGAGAACTTCCTGTGGTACGTCTTGCTGACCGTGATCGCGGCGGGCATGGTGCTGCCCTTCCTGTGGATGTTCCTGACCTCCTTCAAAGGTCCCAACGACGTGATTTTTTCGGTGCCGCCGCAGCTCATCCCCCACGACCCCACCTTCGCCAATTACGTGCGCGTGTGGAACAACCTGCCCATCGCCAAGTTCTTCCTGAATAGCATGATCGTGGCCACGGTGACGGTGGTCGTCAACATGCTGATTACCGCGCTGGCGGCCTATCCCTTCGCCAAGATGAAGTTCCGCGGGCGCGACACTGATCTTCTACGCTGCTGCTGGCGCTGTACATCGTGCCGGCCCAGCTGACCTACATCCCCAGCTACGTGCTGGCGGTGAAAGTCTTCCATTATTACAACAACATCACGGCGCTGATCTTCCCCAGCCTGGCGAGCGTGTTCAACATCTTCCTGCTGAGGCAGGCGTTCAAGTCGGTGCCGGACGACCTGATCGACGCCGGGCCGGGTAGATGGCGCCAGCGAGCTGCGCATCTGGTGGAGCATCCTGCTGCCGGTGGTGCGGCCTTCGCTGGCGACGGTGGCCATCATCACCTTCGTCAACCAGTGGAACGACTTCCTGTGGCCCTCGCTGATGCTGCAAACCATGGATCACAAGACCCTGACCGTGGGCCTGACCGCGCTGCAAGGCATGTTCAGCTCGGATTTCCGCGGGGTGGCGGCGGGTGTGGGCATGATGGTGGTGCCCATCCTGATCTTCTTCGTGGCGCTGCAGAAGTATTTCGTGCGCGGCCTGACCGGCGCGGTGAAGGGATAGGAAGGAGAGCAGAGAATAGAGAGTGGTCGAGGCGAGGGCTTCAACCACGAAGGCCACGTGGAAGAATCAGGGGAGGAAGAATCGTTGTTGTGTAACGCATCAATTCAATAGCACATACGTTCTGGTTTTGCAAGGGGGAATTTTTGGGGAGGAGAAATCTCGATTCCGCAGCTTGCACGGCGACTCATTTGGGATTCCATGGTCTATAATTAACCGTGAGTTCGGGATAAGCCGAATCATGTCACCCTGAAGGAGCGAAGCGACTAAAGGGTCTCGTTGCAAGCTAAATAACAAGATGTTTCACCGTTTCTCTGCGGCTCAACATGACACTTTCTTTGATTAAAACCGTTATCCCGAATTGACGTTAAATAAGATATTCCGAAGATGTGCCCTAAAGCAAGTCCTGAAGATCTGTATTTCAGCTCAGAACAGGAGAAAAGGTAAAAATGGAAGAGCGCAGCCAACCTCGTGAAAGCGAGATTATCCTGTATACTACTTCCAACGGCGTGGCCAAGGTAGAGGTTTATTTTCGGGATGAAAGCTTTTGGCTCAGCCAACGCCGAATGGCTGAATTATTTGACGTGGAAGTTAGCACGATCAATTACCATTTGAAAGAAATCTACCAGTCAGGGGAATTGCAAGAAGGGGCAACTATTCGAAAATTTCGAATAGTTCAAGACGAAGGAGAGCGATCGGTTGCGCGTGGGGTTGATTTTTACCACCTGGATGCTATTATTGCGGTTGGCTATCGCGTAAACAGTCTGCGGGCGACCCAATTTCGCATCTGGGCCACCCCTGCTGAGATCATTACGAACCGTGTGAATGCAAATTGCAAAAATATAGGCTTGACTGGCCAATGCAGTACAGATTTTCAAGACAGAGGGGTCCCAAGTTTAAGATGGTGTGAGGAGGGAAGGATGAAGATCGAAACGATCCGCCTAAAAAATTTTAAAGTATTTCAGGATGCAGAACTGTGTGAGATCCCATCATTTTGCGTCGTAGTGGGGGCGAATGGCAGTGGAAAATCAACCTTATTTGATGTATTCCATTTTCTTTAAAGATTGTCTGTCATTCAACGTGACCACTGCGCTGCAATCGCGGGGAGGATTTCGCGAAGTCGTATCTAGACAGCACGAAGAGGATCCTATCGAGATCGAAATCCAATTTCGGACATTGATCAATAATGCCAACCGGCTGGTGACCTATTTGCTGGAAATAGGCCAGGATGAGAAAAAACGGCCGGTAGTGAAGCGCGAAATCCTACGCTATAAACGTGGAGCACACGGTTCCCCCTTTCATTTTTTGGATTATAAAAATGGAAAAGGGTTCGCAATCACAAACGAAGAAGACTTTGATAAAGCAGAAGAGCAGCTCCAGCGCGAGGAGCAGACCTTGAATACTGCGGATACACTAGCGATTAAAGGAGTAGGGCAATTCCAACGCTTCAAAGCGGCGAACGCATTCCGGCAATTTATTGAGAATTGGAATGTTTCTGACTTTCATATTAACCTGGCCAGGGGCAGTAAAGATGCGGCAGGGCCGTCCGAACACCTTTCAGCGACTGGCGACAATTTGCAACTTGCCGCAAACTACCTGTATGAGAATCACCGTGATATATTCGACAAAATTCTCGAAAAACTGCGTCAACGTGTTCCTGGAATGGGTCGAGTCACTCCTGAAGCGACTGCAGATGGGCGTTTGTTGCTGAAGTTCCAGGATGGATCGTTCCGCGACCCATTCATTGATAAATACGTTAGCGACGGCACGATCAAAATGTTCGCGTACCTGGTGTTGTTACATGACCCGAATCCACATCCATTGCTATGTGTGGAGGAGCCGGAGAATCAATTGTACCCACGGCTTTTGGTAGAACTGGCAGAAGAATTTCGCGAATATGCCCAGCGTGGTGGGCAAGTATTCGTTTCAACCCATTCCCCTGATTTTCTTAACGCAGTCGAACTTGAAGAAGTCGTCTGGTTGAGTAAGCTAGGCGGGTATACCCAAATAAAGAGAGCGAAAGATGATGCACAACTGCAGGCTTTTATGGCAGCAGGTGATCAAATGGGGTATCTGTGGAAAGAAGGCTTCTTTGAAGGAGCCGACCCACGATGACGACATTGGTCTTCTTTTTGGAAGAACCCTCGGCGGAAGCCATGTTAAAGTCTTTGCTGCCCCGAATTTTGCCAGACGAATATCAGTTCCAATATGTAGTCTTTGAGGGAAAATCCGACCTCGAAAAACGCTTGGTAATGCGACTGCGCGAATGGCAAAAACCTGATTGCCGGTTTATTATTTTGCGGGATCAAGATAGTGCAGATTGCGTGGCGGTAAAAGCTGGGTTAAGACGAAAATGTCAGGAAGGACGGCATCCAGAGGCATTGGTACGAATCGCTTGTCATGAATTAGAAAGTTGGTATTTGGGTGATCTCTTAGCCGTTGAATATGGATTAGGGCTTCGTAATTTGGGGCGGCAGCAGGGAAGGGGAGGATTCCGGAATCCAGATACACGGTCAAACCCCGCGGAAGTTTTGAAGAATCTAACCAAAGGCCGTTACCAAAAGGTAGCGGGATCGCGGCAAATTGGCGAGCATTTAGAAGTTATGCGTAATCGCTCTTATAGTTTTCGGGTTTTTGTGGAGGGGCTGTTAAATCTATGCAGGGATACTGAATGAAGCTTCAATTCGGCCCCGACCGGAAGTTCCAAGGGGATGGTATAGCAGCTATCGTTAGCTTGTTCGAATGTAGCCATCTATCAGGTATTTGAAGTGGAGGCGATTGCCAAAGGCAGGTAGCTTGACGTTCCCTGCCGGGCAAGGCGAAATTTCCCTTGCCCCCCTTCATAAGGGGGGCTTTTGGACTCTCTGGGGGAAGGGAGCCGGGGGATGGGTTGCACGCCCGCCGAGCTTCAAGAGCCTGGCTCAGGGAACGGACTCGGCCATACGGATCAACTCCTGGGTAATGGCCTGCGCGTCTCCCTGAAGCGGGCTGAGCCGGTTGTGGACGGGGTCGCGTTGCGAGTAGATCAGGCGATAGAAGCGGCCGTCCAGGTTAGTCCAATAGAGAGTCAGGCCGAGGCTGGCGTCCCATTGCCCCTGGGAGGCCCAGTTCCCGCGCACGAGCAGGGCCGGCTGGCCGTTAAATCTGGACTTCCTGGCTGCTATCCTCGCCGGTAGGCAGGCTATAGCCGTTATATTCACGCTCGACCAGCATCTCGATTTCTATCCCATTGGAATGGCTCCAGGTGAGGATGATCCAATCCCGCGAGCTGGCGATGGCCGCCTGTTCGTCCAGAGTGAAGCCGGCAGGCACCCAGGCGGGCAGATCGAACGCGAAAGGCGGATTGTGGAGGGCTTCCGGGAGGGTCACGGTTGGCACGGCGTAAACCGTGGGCTGTGCCTGGGTGAGCGCGGAGCGGGCCGCCGGCGCTTCTCCCGCCTGGGGGGAGGCGAGCCCCGCGCCGGTAATTTCATCCAGCGGCGACTGGCTGCGTTCCTCGACCGTAAACCCGGCCACGTTCCTGACCCATTCCAGGGCTTTGGCCCGCACAGGCTCCGAGAGGGTCAACGTCAAGGCGGCGACCACCAGCACAAAGAGCAGCGCGTATTTCCATAAGCCGGGGCGCGCCAGGAATGCTTTCACCAGAAAAGCCCCTTTTCTTGCAGGGCGGCCATCCGGATAGCGGCTGGACAACCGCTGGTATAAGTTGTCTGAAAACGCTTTGCGCACTGGCGGGCGGTTTCGATACAGAAAATCATCCTTCATGGTCTTGCTCCCATTCTCCCCGAAGCTTAACGACGACCCGGTGCAGGATCGTCCCGACGTTCGACTCGCTCAGCCCGGTCAAGCGGGCGATTTCCCGGTTGGTCAGATCGGCGCCGTATTTCAGCGCGATCAGCTCCCGTTCGCGCCCCGGGAGGCGCGCCAGCAGGGCAGAGATGCTTTGGAAGTCCAGGCGGCGCTGCAAATCTTCGTCCAACGAAGAAGCTGCGCGCAGGCCGGGGACTTCTTCCAGGGGGACCTCGCGCGAGGGCTTGCGAAAATAGTCCCCGGCCACGTTGCGCGCGATGCCCAGGAGCCAGGCGGAAGCCTGCCCGCGCTCTTTGCGAAAACCTCCCCGGCCGGCCCAGGCTTTTTCGAAGGTGATCGAGGTCAATTCTTCGGCGACCTGGGCGTTGCCGATCTTGTAACAAAAGAAGTGAAAGACGCGGGGCAGGCAATCGGTGTAAACCGCCTGCCAATCCACCTCTTCGACTGTCCGATCAGTTCTACCCATTGCAGTAAGGTAAGTTTTCATGGTTATCTATTAATTCGGGCGGAAGGGGTCCTGTATCACAATTCTAGCCGCAAAGTCCCCGCTTCACCGCCATGCCCGGGAATCTATTTGGTTGCAATTCGATTAGAAAAACTGTAACATTTTATTACAGCCTTCGTTCTATTCTACAAAGGGGACCCCATTTTATGGGGAGAGCTCATCTTCTCTATCTCCAGGCAGGCAAACGACCGGACGAGAAACATGAGCGCTACCGGATGAACACGGACGGAGCACATGCCAGGCCCAACGACGCTTCAACGCACAAAACGTATTTCCCATCCCGTCTTTCCTTGCCGGCGCGAGGATGGCTGCGGCGCACTCGTTGCGCGCCGCTCCCCGGGGCAAGGGCTGGTGGAGTTCGCCCTGATCCTGCCGACGCTGCTCTTGCTGGTCTTGGGGCTGATCGAGTTCGGGCGGCTGCTCTTCATCTACAACGCGGTGTCTTCGGCCAGCCGCGAAGCCGCGCGCTACGGGGCCGCCGCCGGGCTGGCGCCGGACGACAGCACCCTGCGCTACGAGGATTGCGCCGGCATCCGCGCGGCGGCCAAACGCATGGGCAGCATCGCCGGGATCAGCGACAGCGACATCACTATCGAGTACGATCACGGCCCAAACACGCCCGTCTTTGGCACCTGTCCCAATAACTCCGTGCAGTTGGGCGACCGGGTGGTGGTAACCATCCGCTACACTTTCAATTCCGTCGTCCCGGTCCCGGCCATCCCTTCGTTCACTTTTTCCTCCAAGAATACGCACACCGTCATCAAGGACGTGGCCGTGGTGGGCACCCTGCCGTACACGGCTACCACGGGGCCGACGGCCACCTTCACCTGGACGCCTTCACCCACACCCACGGACACCCCCACCCCCACCGATACGCCCACGCCGACGCCCACAGACACCCCCACCCAAACCCTGACCCCCACGGTTACCCTGACTCCCACCCTCGGCCCCAGCTTAACCCCCACGTCCACCTGGACTTTCACTCCCACCCCGACTTTTACGATCACCCCGACCCCCACCAATACCCCCTGGCCGCAGTGCGGACAATACGGCCTGGTGATGAGCGCGATCGCCTTCGAAGACCTGGACAATACCCAAAACCCGGACAGCGCCACCTGGACGATCACCAACCTCAGCACCGCGCCCGCCACCCTGACCGGCTTGCAGCTCACCTGGGCCTCGGCAAAGCCCGAAGCGCAGTTGCGCATCTTTTCCAACGGAGTGGCCACCGATCCGAACGGCCACGACGATACGACGGAGTATTTCTACCAGCCATCGGGGGAGTCCCCGCCCGAATTCCAGGTGTGCACGGCCGGCTGCGCGCTCACCTTCGAGAAAGGCGTGGATCTGTCGATCCCGCCCCAATCCGTCGATTTCCCCATGAACCTGGTATTCTCACGCGACCTGGCGACGCTCTACGGATTTGAATTTACCCTTACGTTCGACAATCAGTGTGTCCTGACATTCCCGTAACAAGCACCGAGGACCTCATGCGACCGCTTCAACTCCTTACCGTTTTCCTCATCCTCATCTTCTTACTGGCAGCCGCCGGCCCCGCGCCGGCGAGCGCAGCGAGCGCAGCGAGCGCCAATGCCACCATCCAGGTGAATACCTTTACGGACGAGACTACCCCAGACGGGAATTGTTCCCTGAGAGAAGCTATCGCTGCCGCCAACACAGACCAGGCGGTCGACGGCTGCGCGAAAGGCTCGGAGAACGACACCCTCCTGCTCCAGGCCGGCAAATATACCCTCGCCCACGGAGCGCTGGATCTCTCCACGGCGCTCACCCTCCAGGGGGTCAGCGCCACCGGCACCATCTTGGACGGCGGGGGCAACAGCCGCATCTTCACCATCGAAAACACGGGAATCGTCACTCTACAGTCTATGACCCTGCAGAACGGCGCGCAAAAGGGTAGGTCGGGGCTGGAAGGCGGGGGAGGCATCTATAACAACGGCTACCTGACCCTGACGCAGGTGATCCTGTCCAACAACACCTCGGATTACATCGGCGGCGCGATCGACAACCGCAAGAGCCTCACCCTGCTGGACGTGCAGTTCGCCCAGAACCAGGCCGTGGACCCCAGCAACCCGGCCAAGAACAACACGGGGGGCGGGGTGTTCAATTCCGGCAGCCTGACGGCGAACCGGGTCAGCTTCACCGGCAACCATGCCAATACTTACGGAGGCGGGCTGGATAACAACGGGGCGGGCACCACGGCGCACCTCACCAACGTCACGTTCAGTGGAAACTCCGCCTCCATCGGGGGAGGCATCCACAACGACGCCAGCGAGGACCTCATCAACGTCACGCTGGCGAGAAACACGGCCGGCACCGGCGCGAACATCGCCGACTATGGCACCACACGGGCGGTCAATACCCTCTTCGCGGACGGCGCGGGCAGCGAGAATTGCGACGGCAACGCCATCAGCTCGCTGGGCCACAACCTGGACAGCGGCAGCAGTTGCAAATTGTCTACGACCCCCAGCCTGGCGGATCTATCCAACACCGATCCGCTGCTGGACGCGCTGGTGAGCGGCAGCCTGGCGGGTTATATTCCGCTCCAGGCGGGCAGCCCGGCGATCGATAGCGGAGACAACGGGCAGTGCCCGCTCACCGATCAACGCAAGCTGGCCCGCCCGGCGGACGGCAACCGGGACGGCAGCAAGATTTGCGACCGGGGCGCTTACGAGCTGTATAACCTGGATTTCCACGCCTATCTGCCCACCATCATCCGGTAGAGGCAGGAGAACAAAATGAGCGAGAAATTTCCTCTCGAAAAAGCAGAAAACGGGCAGTCATTTATCGAGTTTGCCATCACCCTTTCTTTCATGCTGATCCTCCTGTGCGGGGTGGTCGACCTGGGGCGGGCGTTCTTTGCCTACATCGCCATCCGGGACGCGGCCCAGGAAGGCGCCGTCTACGCCTCGTTGAATCCCATCGACACGAACGGGATCGAGGCCCGGGTGCGCACCTCCTCTCAGAACCCGGTAGATATGACCGACCAGACCAACGTGCAGGTTGCGATCGCCTACGACGGGCCGGCCTGCGCCGGCAACGGCGTAAAAGTGAGCGTGACCTACAACTTCGAAATCACCACCCCGCTGATGGGCATGATCACCGGCTCGCAGAACTTTCCCATGAGCGCCACCGTGGTGGACACCATCCTGCGCCCCCCTTGCACCCCTTGAGGCAGGCCGGCGAGCAACGCACGATCTAAAGTTAAGTAAGCGTGGAGGCAAGGCATGAACAAGCAACGGGTTGAGAGTTCTTCTGGGGAGCGCGGGCAGGTGCTGGTGCTCATGGCGGTGGCTTTGGTCGGCCTGTTGGGATTCGCGGCGCTGGCGATCGATGGAGGCATGATCTACGCCGACCGGCGGCAGGCCCAGAACGCCGCCGACGCCGCGTCCCTGGCGGCGGCCCTGGCCATCGTGAACCCCCCGCAGAACTGGCGGCAGGCGGCGCTGAATCGGGCGCAAAGCAACGGCTATCCCAATAACGGCACCACCAAAAAGGTGGAAGTGTACGATCCGCCCATCAGCGGGCCGTACGCCGGCAACACGGAATACGTGCAGGTCTTCGTCGAATCCCAGGTGGACACCTCACTGGTACACCTGGTCTTTCCGGGGCCGATCGTAAACAAGGTCGAGGCGGTGGCGCACGCCAAGCCCGGCCACACCGGCCCGATGTATTACGGCGACGCCATGGTCAGCCTGTCTCCGCAGGGCTGCGCGCTGTTCTGGACGCACGGCAATTCGAATGGGACGGTGGATGGGGGCGGCATCTTCGTCAACTCGGATTCGGGCTGCGCCTTCAGGCAGAGCGGCGGCTCCGGCGAGCTGACCGCCCCCGGCATCACCGTGGTGGGCGGCACGGACATCCAAAAGCCGGACACGATCAACGCGCCGGTGCAGACCGGGGCCGACCAGGAGCCCTATCCCCCCGAGTTCGAGGTGCCCACGCCGACCCACGAGTGCGACACCCCGGCCAGCGTCCACGCTAACGTGATGAGCCCCGGGCAGTTCGACGGAACGTTCCCTCCCAATCAAGTGGATACCCTGCAGGAAGGGGTCTACTGCGTGAACGGGGATTTCGTGGTCAACAGCAATACGGTGCTGACCGGCCACAACGTGCTGATCTACGTTCAAAACGGGCACGGGGTGACCTTCAACGGCGGCGCCACCATTCACCTGGATGCGATGGACACAGGGCCGTACAAGGGCATGTTGATCTACGTCGACCCGCAAAATTACACGGTCATTCCTCCCTCGAACGCCACCACCGTGAAAATCGACGGCAACAACGAGTCGACCTTCACCGGCACGATCTACGCGCCGGCCTCGAACGTGGTCATCAACGGCACGGGAGCGCCCTCCGGCCTGAACAGCCAGGTGGTGGGGTACAGCATCGAGCTGAGCGGCACCAACGACACCTATATCCATTACGACAGCGATGAAAACGCCGAGGTCATCTATCCACCGCTGCTGAATCTGGCCCAATAACTGCGCCGGGAGAGAGGAGGGGGAGCGACCCGGGGAGGATTGGGCGGGGTAGAACGTAAACGGGGAACGAGCCATGCCAGGCGTCGTTCCCGGTTTGATTAATTTTCGATTAAGTACTTCGCAAAACGGCCTTTTTCATTTATACTTGGGTCATTATCGTTCCCGGTATAGACAGCGCACAATTCAAAAACCATTCTAGCGGTGGGTCTGAAAACCTGACCTGGGCGCGCTTCACGCCAGGTCGCCAGGCCGCGCAGTCTTTTGGAACCGCCAGGCGGAGCGGGTAGAGAAGCTCGCCCCACGTGCGCATAGATTGTGTGGTGCTCGAAGACAGGTAAAAGGAAGATGAGACCTTCGATCAAGCTTATTCACGTGCTCAACGCCCTGCTGCTCCTGGCCCTGGCCAGCGGCTGCGGCGGCTCGGCCCAACCCACGGCGACCCCGCAGGCCGCTGCGGCTATCCAGCTCGAGGATTGCCAGCTTTCCTCCCCCGGCACGGCCGTCTCCATCCCTGCCCGCTGCGGGAAGCTGCCGGTCTTCGAGGACCAGGCCCAGCAGTCCGGGCGGAAGATCGACCTGAAGGTGGCCGTCATCCCGGCGGTGAGCAAGAGCCCGCTGCCCGACGCGCTCTTCTTGCTGGCCGGCGGGCCCGGCCAGGCCGCCACGGAGACCTTCCCGCAATTGATCTCCGTCTTCGACCGGCTGCACCAAAAGCGCGACATCGTCCTGGTCGACCAGCGCGGCACGGGCGGCTCGCATCCCCTGCGCTGCGCGGAGAGCGACGCGCAAGAGGCCGGCGGAACGACGGAAACCTCGCCGGAACAGCAAGACGAGCAGCTCAAGGAATGCCTGGCCGGGCTGGACGCGGACACGCGCCTGTATACGACCGCCGCCACGGTGGCCGACCTGGAGCAGGCGCGCGCGGCGCTGGGATACGAGAGCGTCGATCTGGTGGGCATCTCTTATGGCACGCGGGTGGCCCTGGCCTACCAGCGCCAATACCCGCAGCGCACGCGCACGGTCACCCTGGACAGCGTCAACCCCCTGGAGTGGGAGCTGGGGCCGCAAAACCCGGCCAACGCCCAGCAGGCGCTCGAGTGGGCCTTCGAGCGCTGCGCCGCCGACGCGGCCTGTGAGAGCGCTTTTCCGCACCTGCAAGATGAATTCCGCACGCTGCTGGCCTGCCTGGACGCGCAGCCCAGGCAGGTGTCGCTGTCCGACCCGACCACCGGCGAGATGACCCAGGTGGAGCTGACCCATAGCAGCCTGGCGACCACGCTTCAATTATTGTCTTACACCCCCGAGACGGTGGCTTTGATCCCCTTATTGATCCACACGGCGGTGGCGCGCGACGATTACAGCCTGTTGGCCGCCCAATACCTGATCGCCACCGAAGGGCTGGGGCAGACGCTCTACGATGGGCTGTACCTCTCGGTGCTGTGCGCCGAAGACGCCCCCTTCTACCCGGCCTCCCCACAAAAGGTAAATTCCTACCTGCCCGACCACACCCAGGACCTGGTGCGGGAGTGCGCCATCTGGCCGCACGCCACGGCTTCGGCCGAGTTCAAACAGCCGGTGAAGTCGGACGTGCCCACCCTGATTCTCTCCGGTGAGGCCGACCCGATCACCCCGCCTGCCAACGCCGAGCAGGTGCACCAGAACCTGCCCAACAGCCTGAGCCTGGTCGTGCCGGGCATCGGACACAACGTGATTTTTCGCGGCTGCGTGCCCAAGGTGGCCGCCAGCTTCATCGAGAGCGGGAGCCTGGCCGGGCTGGACACGAGCTGCGTGAAGGACATCCAGCCGGCGCCCTTCATGGTGAACTTCGCCGGGTCTGAACCGTGAGGCCCAGGGCCCCTCACCCCCGGCCACGAACCGGGCGGCCCTGGGAACCTTGGCCCCGGCACTGAACTGTGAAGTCCTGGGAACCTCACCCCCGGCCCCTCTCCCATGGGGAAAGGGGAGAAGAGCAAAGAAGTGTTTTACAGGAACAATGACATGATCGAAGTCGAGAATCTGCACCGGAGTTTTGGCAAGGTGATCGCGCTGCGGGGCGTCAGCTTTACGGCCGCCGACGGGCAGATCACCGGCGTGCTCGGCCCCAACGGAGCCGGCAAGACCACCACCCTGCGCATCCTCTACACCCTGCTGCGCCCAGAGCAGGGCACGGCCAGGGTGGACGGCTACGATA
Organism: uncultured Chloroflexia bacterium; assembly: GCA_963702935.1. GTDB lineage: Bacteria > Chloroflexota > Anaerolineae > Anaerolineales > Anaerolineaceae > DAOTWA01. The sequence continues at coordinate 1,385,356 of OY969772.1, read as the reverse complement.
CCTGCGCAAGCCCCCTGGCCGTGCAGGCCAGGATCGGGGCGCTGCCCGACAGCCACGGCCTGTACCCGCGCCTGACCGCCCGCGAGAACATCCGCTATTTCGGACGGCTGCACGGGCTGCGCGGCGCGGCGCTGGAAGCCAGGATCGACGAGCTGATCAAGCTGCTGGACATGGCCGAGATCGCCGACCGGCGCGCGGATGGATTCTCGACCGGCGAGCGCATGAAAGTGGCCATCGGGCGCGCCCTGGTGCACGGGCCCAATAATATCTTGCTGGACGAGCCGACCAACGGGCTGGACGTGATCAGCACGCGCGCCATGCGCGCCTTCATTCAAAGGATGCGCGACGAGGGCAAGTGCGTCATCTTTTCCAGCCACATCATGCAAGAGGTCTCGGCCCTGTGCGACCAGATCGTGCTGATCGCGCGGGGGCAGGTAGTGGCCTGCGGGAGTCCCGATCAGCTCGAAAAGAGCACCGGGCGCGACAGCCTGGAAGAAGCCTTTATCGAGGCGATTGGCTCTGAGGAGGGGCTGGAGAGATGATCGAACGCATTTTCGCCGTCTTTGGAAAAGAGTTCATCGATAACCTGCGCGACCGCCGCTCCATCCTCACCGTGGTGCTCACCTCTTTGTTCCTGCCGTTATTCGTGGTGGGCATGGTGATGGTGATGGGGCAGATGCTCAACCCGGACATTTCCGAAACGCCGCTGCGCCTGCCCGTGGTGGGGGCCGAAAACGCGCCCGAGCTGGTGCAGTTCCTCCAGCAGAACGGCGTGGTGATCCTCCCGGCGCCCGCAGACCCCCAGGCCGAAGTGCAAAACGGCAACTGCGACGTCGTCCTGTCGATCTCCGGCGAGTTCGGCGGGGAGTTCACCCAGGGGCGCCCGGCCGCCGTGCAGTTGATTCTGGATAGCTCGCGCATGTCGGCCTCGGTCTCCATCCAACGCATCCAGTCGATGCTGGAGGCTTACAGCCAGCAGGTCAGCGCCACGCGGCTGATGGCGCGCGGGGTCAATCCCGCCGTCACCCGCCCGCTCCTGGTCAAGGACCTGGACCTGGCCACCCCACAAAGCCAGTCGCTGATCTTCCTCAACATGCTGCCGTTTTTCGTGATCATGGTGATCTTCATGGGCGGGATGTACGTGGTGATCGACGCGACCGCCGGAGAGCGGGAGCGCGGATCGCTCGAGCCGCTGCTGATCAACCCGGTGCGCCGCAGCGAGTTCGTGCTGGGCAAGCTGCTGGCTTCATTGCCCTACGCCGTGGGCATCCTGGTGATCTGTCTGGCCGCCATCGGCATCTCGTTCAACACCATTCCCCTGGAACAATACACCGGCTTCCCCATGTCGGTGAGCCTGTCTTCCCTGTGGACCATCTTCTGGGTGTGCCTGCCGATGGTCTTCCTGGCGGCCGGGCTGCAAATGATCCTGGCCTCCTTCACGCGCAGCTTCAAAGAGGCGCAGACCTACCTCTCGTTCCTGCCGCTGGTGGCCGGGCTGCCCAGCGCCTTCCTGATCTTCCTGCCGGTCAAGGCCAACCCGGGGCTGATGCTGATCCCCGGCTTTGGGCAGGGCATCCTGATCAACCAGGTGATGCGCAGCGAGATCATCGACCCGAACAACGTGCTGGTGTCCATCTTCGGCACGCTGGCGCTGGCGGCAATTGCGGTGGCCGTGTCGATCCGGCTCTACCAGCGCGAGGCGCTGCTGTTTGGGACGAGATAACCCGAAAAATCCCCATTTGTGAAAGAAAACACGAACGTGACAAATGTCAGTGATATTTGTCACTATTCGCGTTTGTTATAGGTTGTTATGATCGTAGTAAGAAAGTTGATATAACAACCTATAACACTATGGACGATTTACTCACAACCAGACAGGTACAGGACATCTTAAAGGTAGATCGCATCACCATCTACCGCATGTTGCAAGACGGGCGCCTCAAGGGCGTCAAGATCGGGCAGCAATGGCGCTTCACCTTGCGCGACGTCGAGCGTTTCGCCGGGGGCAGCCTTCCCGTCGAGGAGATCGCCCAGGCAGAAGCGGACGTCTCCTTCCCCACCCACTGCGTACAAACGATCCAGGACCTGTTCTCCGACGTCAGCCAGATCAGCGCGCTGGTGGTAGACCAACAGGGCCGTCCGCTGACTCAGATCAGCCAGCCGGGCGCTTTCTACCAGCTCATCCTGAGCAGCCCGGCCGGGCGCGAGGCAAGCCAGGCCTCCTGGCAGGAATTTGCCCGGCACAGCGGCAGCGGCAGCAAATACTTCACCTGCCACGCCGGGCTGCACTACGTGGCCGCCCCCATCCTGGACCAAAACGAGCAGCTCGGGCTGTTCCTGGCCGGCTGGTTCTACTGGCAGGCTCCCGACCCGCGCGAAGAAGCCGAGCGCGTGCGGCGGCTGGCGGGGGCTTACGGCCTGGACGCAGAAGCGCTCCAGCAGGCCGCGCACAGTATACCGGTGATCGACCCGGAGCAGCACGCGCGGGTGGAGGCGTGGCCCTTCACGGCTGCGCGCGCCGTGCAGAGTATCCTACATGAACGCATCGAGTTCATGACGCGCTTGCAACAAATTGCCAACCTGACTCAGATCTCTTAAGGAGTGCACCGTATGAAGAAACTGTTGATTTTAGGCGCCGGCACAGCCGGAACCATGGTCGCCAACCGGCTGGGACGCTCACTGGACATGGAAGAATGGCAGATCACCCTGGTCGATCAGGACCCCGTGCATTACTACCAGCCCGGTTTTCTGTTCATCCCGTTCGACATCTACACCAAGAAGGACGTGGTCAAGCCCAAACGGGACTTCGTTCCCCCTCACGTGAAGTTCGTCCAGTCTGCGATCGAGATCATCGAGCCGGAGCACAACCGCGTGCGCCTGAGCAATGGGGTGATGCTCAATTACGACTTCCTGGTCATCGCTACCGGCTCAGACATCCACCCCGAAGAGACGCCCGGCCTGGCCGACGGCGAATGGGGCAAGAGCATCCACACCTTCTACTCTTACGAAGGCGCTCTGGCGCTGGAAGCCAAGCTGCGCACCTGGGAAGGCGGGCGCATGGTGGTCAACGTGGTGGACAACCCCATCAAGTGCCCGGTGGCGCCGCTGGAGTTCCTCATGCTGGCGGATTGGTGCTGCCACCAGCGCGGCCTGCGCGACCGCGTGGAGCTGGTCTACGTCACGCCGCTGCCCGGCGCATTCACCAAGCCGGTGGCCTCCAAGATGCTGGGCGACATCCTCACCGAAAAGAACATCCAGGTCGAATCCGAATTCTTGATCGAGCGGGTGGACCCGGAAGCCAAGAAGATCATCTCCTACGACGAGCGCGAGATCGAATACGACCTGCTGGTCAGCGTGCCCCTCAACAAGGGCGCCGAGGTGGTCGGCAAGTCCGGGCTGGGAGACGAGCTGAACTACTCGCCCGTGGATAAGAATACTTTCCTGTCGACCAAGTTCGACAATATCTTCGTGCTGGGCGACGCCTCCAACGCGCCCACATCCAAGGCCGGCTCGGTGGCGCACTTCGCGGTGGAGCTGTTCAGCGAGAACTTCGTGCGCTACACCCAGGGCCTGGAGCTGCTGCAAAACTTCGACGGGCACGCCAACTGCTTCATCGAGTCCGGCTTCGGCAAGGGCGTGCTGATCGATTTCAATTACGACCAGGAGCCCCTGCCCGGTCTGTATCCGCTGCCCGGCGTGGGTCCCTTCGCCCTGCTGAAGGAATCTGAAGCCAACCACTGGGGCAAGCTGATGTTCCGCTGGATGTACTGGAACATCCTGCTCAAAGGCCAGGAGCTGCCGCTGTCCGCCACGATGAGCATGGCGGGAAAATGGAAGAGCTAGGAGGCCGCATGGATCAGGCAACCTTGGATCTGAACCAAAAGATCGACCGGCTCACCGCTCAGGTAGCTTACCTGACCGAGCAAGCCCAGATCGCCGAGAGCGCCCGCCGCTCGCGCGAGGAGCTCGTGGAGACCATGCTGCCCGTGGCCAAGGGCGCCATGCAATTGGCCTCGGACCAGCTCGAGGACGTGCAGGGCTACCTCGAGCCGGACGACTGGATGCGCCTGTTCAAGAAGCTGGTGCGCCAGGCTCCCAACCTCGAGATGCTGCTGGACCAGCTCGAAAGCGTGTCCGACCTGCTGGACGTGGCCGGCGATGTCACCAAAGAGGGCGTCGACAAAGTGACCGAGGTAATGGAAGACCTGGAGCACAAAGGCTACTTCAGCTTCGCCCGCAGCGGCCTGCGCGTGGTGGATAACGTAGTCACCTCGTTCTCGGAAGACGACGTCAACCGCCTGGGCGACAACGTGGCGCTCATCTTGAACACGGTGAAGGACATGACCCAGCCGGAGATCATGAATTTCGTGCGCAGCACCCTGCTGGTGGCCTCGCAAGAGGTCGAAAAACCGGTGGACGTGTCTTACCTTTCCCTGCTGCGCCAGATGAGAGACCCGGCCGTGCGCCGGGGCCTGGCGCTGACCATGCGCGTGCTGCACGTCATCGGCGCGCAAGCTGACGACCACGGGGTGCGGAGCGAGAAATAAAACGCCCTGCCCTCGCTAAATACAAACCGTTCATATTTATTTCGGAGGAATAAAATGCTAACCCGTACCATTTCAAACGTAACCTTGCAGGTCAACGAAGAAGGCTTCATGACCAACCCTGCCGAATGGACCAAGGAGATCGCCATGGAGCTGGCCAAGGAAGAAGGCATCCCCGAGCTGACCGAGGCGCACTGGAAGATCATCGATTTCTGCCGCCAGAGCGCGGCTTCGACCGGCAAGGCGCCCACGCTGCGCGCCATCACCGCCGGCTCGGGCGTCTCGACCAAAGAGCTGTTCGCCCTGTTCCCCAAAGGCCCGGCCAAGAAGGTCGCCAAGATCGCCGGGCTGGGCAAGCCAGAAGGCTGCGTTTAGCGCTGAAAATAGATAATAGCCTTGCGAAGGTTTGGAACCTTCCCTAAAGGGATGCTTCGCGATCGCAAGGCTCAAGAATTGAAAGGATCAACGACCATGACTGACGAAACTCGCAAAGTAGCTTTCATTTGCTCGAAGGGCAACCTGGATATGGCTTATCCGGCCCTGGTGATGGGCTGGGCGGCCCTGGGCAACGGCATCGACGTGACCATCTTCTTCACCTTCTGGGGGCTGGACATCATCAACAAGGCGCGCGTGGACCACCTGGAGATCGCGCCGGTGGCCAACACCAGCATGAAGATGAACATGATGGGCGTGCCCGGCAACCTGGGCATCCCCAACCTGATGGGCGTCTTGCCCGGCATGACCGCCTTCGCCACCAAATTGATGAACGATAAGATGAAGGAGCTGGACGTGCCCTGCGTGCGGGAATACGTGCAGATGCTGGTGGATGCCGGCGCCAAGCTGTACGCGTGCAAGATGTCGGTGGACATGATGGGGCTGAAGAAGGAAGACTTCGTCGACGGCGTGGTAGACATCGTGACGGCCGGCGACTTCATGGACATGACCGAGGGCGCGCAGATCATTTTCATCTAGCCGGTTCACCACGGAGGCGCAGAGGACACGGGGGCTTTTTCGAGAAAGAAAGCCCCTGGGTCCTCCGTGACTCTGGGGTGGGTCTCAGCAGTGGTTTTGGCCTGGCATGGGCGGGTTGTGGAAACCCGCCCTACCTGTCTCCCTGATGGTCAGATAACCTTGCGAAGGTTTCGCCGGACAGGTCGCCTGATCCCCTTTCGTCCCATTTTACCCTTTTGGGGGGATTGACTTTAGATAGATAGTCAGATTATGATAATAGGATGAATACAGACATGGATGGAAAGGTCGTGCTGATTACCGGCGCGACCAATGGGATTGGCAAGGTGACCGCCCTGGAGCTGGCCCGGCTGGGCGCCAGGGTGGTGATCGTGGGACGCGACGCCGCCAAAACGGAGGCGACCGCCGGGGAGCTGCGCCCGGCCAGCGGCAACGCGCAGGTGGATTTCCTGGTGGCCGACCTGTCTTCTCAGGCGCAGGTGCGGCGCCTGGCGGAGGAGTTCCAACACAAGTACCCCCGCCTGGACGTGCTGGTCAATAACGCGGGCATGTATTTCGCGCAGCGGCAAGAAACGGTGGACGGGATCGAGCGCACGTTTGCCCTCAACCATCTGGCCTATTTCTTGCTGACCAACCTGCTGCTGGACACCCTCAAGGCCAGCGCCCCGGCCCGCATCGTCAACGTCTCCTCGGCGGCCCACAACGGCGTATCGCTGAATTTCGACGATTTGCAGAACCGGGAATACGGCATGGCCGGCTACCGCGCCTACGGGCAGTCCAAGCTGGCCAACCTGCTGTTTACTTACGAGCTGGCACGGCGCTTGCAAGGCACCCGCGTGACCGCCAATGCGCTCCACCCGGGGGCGGTGGGCACAGGTTTCGGCAAGAACAACCGCGGCCTGGTCAAGCTGGCCATGGGCTTGATCTCCCGTTTCGAGCTGACGCCAGAACAAGGCGCGCAGACGGAGATCTACCTGGCGTCCTCGCCAGAGGTGGAGAGCGCGAGCGGCCAATATTTCGTGCGCTGCAAGCCGGCGCGCTCCTCGCCGGCCTCTTACGACGAGCCCGCCCAACGGCGGCTCTGGGAAATCAGCGCTCAGATGACCGGTCTGCCGGAAACGGCGGAGGCGCGCTCCTAGGAAATTGGTCTGCTTGTCAGACAACTTGCGCAAAAATAACCCGCCAACCGGCTCATTTTGAGGTACAATTGCATTTGTCGGACAACCCCGACCCCCTCGATAGCTGATTTCCGCAAGGTCAAATTCAATACGAAGAAGACGGAGCCTATGGCGGACAGATCATCCATAAAAAATTCCCTCAATCGTACTGTCGAAGCGCTGCTGCCCCTGCTTGCGGTTCCCGTGGCGCTGGTTATTGGCGCGGTCATGTTGTTGGCGCTAAAGGTCAATCCCCTGGCCGCCTATGGAGCGTTGTTAGACGGGATTGTCGGGAGCGTATTCGGCCTGACGCAAACCCTCGTGCTGGCCACCCCCTTGTTGTTGGTGGCCCTGGGCATCGTGATCGCCTTCCGGGGCGGGGTGCTGAACATCGGCGCGGAAGGCCAGATTACCGTGGGGGCCCTGGCCGCCGCCGCCTTTGCCCTGTCGCTGCCCAATCTGCCGGCCTGGGTGATGATGCCGACCTGCATCCTGGTCGGCGCGGCGGCGGGGGCGGTGTGGGGAGGCATTCCGGGCTTCCTCAAGGCGCGCCTGGGAGTGAACGAGATCCTCAGCACGATCATGATGAACTCGATCGCCGTGCAGCTCAACCTGTACCTGCTGACCGGCCCCATGCTGGATCCGGCTGAAATTGCCGCCGGGACGAGCATCGCCCAATCGGCGCTGCTGCCGCGTGCCGCGTGGCTGCCGCGCCTGGTGCCGCAGACCCTGTTGAGCGCGGGAGCCATCCTGGCGGTGGTGCTGGCGGTGCTGGTCTACGTCTTCATGTGGCGCACCACCATCGGCTACCGCATCCGCGCGGTGGGCCTGAACCTGGAAGCCTCGCGCTACGCCGGCATCAGCGTGCGCGTTTACCAGTTGTTGGCGCTCACCCTGGGCGGCGCTTTCGCCGGCATCGCCGGCGCGGTGCAGGTGATGGGCGTGCAGCACCGTATGCTGGAGGGCCTGTCCGGCGGTTACGGCTTCTCGGGCATCGTGGTGGCGCTGTTTGGCTCGCTCAACCCGCTGGGATCCATCCCGGCTTCCATCTTGTTCGGCGGGCTGCTGGTGGGCGCCAACCAGATGCAGCGCACCATGCAGGTGCCGTCCGCCATCATCAACGTCATCCTGGGGATGATCGTGATCTTCGTGGTTAGCTCCACCATATTTGCCAAATGGCGGGCCCGCAGGAGAGAGACGAATGTCTGATCTGTTCACTTTACCTGTGCTGCTGGGAGTCATCTACTCGGGAATCCGGTTGGCGACCCCTTATCTGTTCGCCGCGATCGGGGAGACCTTTGCCCAGGCTTCGGGGGTGCTCAACCTGGGCGTGGAAGGCATCATGCTGATGGGCGCCTTCAGCGGGTTCTACGTGGCCACCAACACCGGCAGCCTGTGGCTGGGCATCCTGGCGGCGGCCCTGGTGGGCCTGCTGATGGGCCTGCTGATGGCGGTGGTGAGCGTCACGCTCCAGGCCGAGCAGGGCATCAGCGGCATTGGCCTGTCGTTGTTCGGGCTGGGGCTTTCCAGCCTGTTGTTCGAGAAGACCATGAATTCGGTCACCTCGATCAACGGCTTCCAATCCATCCGCATCCCCCTGCTGGGGAGCATTCCCTATATCGGCGATACTTTCTTCAACCACAACGCCCTGGTCTACATCGCCTTCCTGATGGTGCCCATCGGCACCTACGTGCTCAACAAGACCACCCTGGGGCTGAAGATCCGCGCGGTGGGACAGTACCCGCAGGCGGCCGATTCGCTGGGCATCAGCGTGGCGAAGATCCGCTACCTGACGGTCTCGTTCGGCGGCCTGATGGCGGGCATCGCCGGAGCTTCCCTCTCACTGGCGTTGATCAACCTCTTCCAGGAGAACATGACCAACGGCATGGGCTATATCGCCGTGGCCCTGGTGTATTTTGGCGGCTGGCGCCCGTTGGGCGTTTTAGGCGGCTCCTTGTTGTTCAGCTTTGTCAATTCCCTGCAGCTATGGATGCAGGTCAAGGGCGTGAATATTCCTTCGAATATCGCCCTGATGATGCCCTACGTTCTGACGATCCTGGCGCTCACCTTCGCGGCGAACCGCGCCAGGCAGCCGGCTGCATTGGACAAGCCATTCGAGCGCGGCGAGAGTTGACCAATCCCTCGGCGCTGCTTTAAAGGATGGGACGACGAACGTTCAGGCAGTTCAAACCTATTTGGAAAAGGAGGTCCCCTGACTGAGTAAAACCAAAATCGTGAGCGTTTCCTAATCAATCCATCTCTATCCACTCAAAAAGGAGAAGGTCAGATATGAAATCCACGTCTTTTCGTATCGGTTTGCTCGCCCTCGTCGTAATTCTGCTGGTGTCTGCCTGCAGCCCGGCCCAGACACCCACCCCCACGGCTGCTGCGGCCGCCGGCCCCTTCAAGGTCGCCATCGTCATGCCCAGCGCCATCAACGATAACGCCTTCAGCCAATCCATGTACCAGGCGCTGCTGACCGTCCAGAAAGATATGGGCGGTGAAAGCGCGCTCCAGATTGCTTATTCCGAGAACCTGTTCAACGTGCCGGACGCCGAAGCGGCCCTCCGCGACTACGCCACCAAGGGCTACAACCTGGTGATCGCGCACGGCTCGCAATACGGCACCTCCCTGGAACAGATTGCTCCCGATTTCCCCAAGACCAGCTTTGCCTGGGGCACCTCGCTGGATACCTTCCAGGAGAACGGCATCAACAACGTCTTCGCCTATCAGGCGGAAGCCGAGCAGGGCGGCTACGTGCAAGGTTTGATCGGCGCGATGCTGTCCAAGTCTAACACGATCGGCATCCTCGGCCCCGTCGAGGCCGGCGACGCCAAGCTCTACGTGGACGGCTTCAAGCAGGGCGCGTTGGCCACCAAGCCCGACGATAACGTGAACGTCACCTATACCGGCTCGTTCTCCGACGTCTCGCTGATGGCGGCCGCCGCCACCACCCAGATCCAGAACGGGGCCGACGTGCTGACCGGCTCCTCGCAGTCGGTGGTAGGCGCAATCGGCGTAGCCAAGGATAAGAACGCCCTGTGGTTCGGCCAGCAGTGGGACCAGGCTTCGCTGGCTCCCAGCATCGTGGTCTCCAGCCAGGTATACGACTGGGTGCCCACCGTCAAAGACATGATCGACACGATCCAGAAGGGTGTGCTGGGCGGCAAGGCTTACAACCTGACCTTCGCAAACAAGGGTCTGGTGATCCAATACAACCCCAGCTACACGGTTCCGGCGGACGTCAAGACCGCGGCTGATACCGCAATCGCGGACATCATCAGCGGCAAGATCACCGTTCAGCCTTAATCGTGTTGCTCGCTTACTGATCTCCGGCCAGGTGGCCGGCTCGTAACGGAGGCCACCTGGCTGCAAGAATGGCGAATGATCGTATCGCACTTGGGAGGGTGCACTCATGAAATCTACACTGTTCCGCCTCAGCCTGTTTCTAACGGTCGTCGCTCTGCTGGCAGCCGGCTGCGCCCCGGCTGCTCCAGCCGCGAGCAGCACGGCTACGCCGGCTCAACCTTTCCGCATCGCGCTGGTCTTGCCCAGCACCGTCAACGATTCTTCCTGGAGCCAGGGCATGTATTACGCGCTAACCCAGATCCAGCAAGAAATGGGCAAGGACAAGCTCGAAATCGCCTATTCCGAGAACCTCTACAACGTGCCGGACGCCGAAGCGGCCATGCGCGACTACGCCACCAAGGGCTACAACCTGGTGATCGCGCACGGCTCGCAATACGGCACCTCCCTGCAGCAAATCGCCCCCGATTTCCCCAAGACCGCCTTCGCCTGGGGCACCTCGCTGGATACATTCCAGGAGAACGGCATCAATAACGTCTTCGCTTACCAGTCGAACTCCCAGGAGGGTGGTTACGTGCTGGGCGCGATGGGCGCGCTGATGTCCAAGAGCGGCGTGCTGGGCATCGTCGGCCCGGTCGAAGCCGGCGACGCGGTCTTGTACGTACACGGCTTCCAGCAGGGCGCGAAAGCCACCAAGCCGGACATCAACGTGAACGTCACTTACACCGGCTCGTTCTCCGACGTCTCCATGATGGCCTCCGCCGCCGAAACCTTCGTGCAGGCCGGCGCGGACGTGCTGACCGGCTCGGCCCAGGCCGACGTAGGCGCGGTGGGGGTAGCCAAGTCGAAGAACGTGTTGTGGTTCTCGGCCGACTGGTGCCAGATTTCGCTGGCGCCCGATAACGTGGCGGCCTGCCAGCAGTACGATTGGGTGCCCACCGTCAAGGACATGATCGATTCGGTGCAGAAGGGCGTCCTGGGCGGCAAAGCCTACACGCTGACCCTGAAGAACAATGGCCTGCAGATCATCTACAACGATAAGGTGACCATCCCTGCCGACGCCAAATCCGCGGCAGAAGCGGCCATCCAGGGCATCAAGGACGGGAGCATCACCGTCAATCCGTAATGTGGGACACCAGGCCCTAAAGGTCTGCACAGTCGCAGACCTTTAGGGCCTTATTCCAGCCAGGTAGAAGAAGACTTATGACCGAAATCCATCAGAACACCCTGCCGCGCCTGCAAGAGCTGCGCATGGTCGACATCGTCAAGCGCTTCCCGGGAGTATTGGCCAACGACCACGTCGATTTCGACGTGCACGCCGGCGAGATCCACGCCCTGCTGGGTGAGAATGGAGCCGGCAAGAGCACGCTCATGCGCCAGCTCTACGGACTGTACCGACCCGACGAGGGCAAGATCCTCATCGACGGCGTCGAGCACCAGTTCCATTCGCCGCAAGACGCCATTCGCACCGGCATCGGCATGATCCACCAGCACTTCATGCTGGTGCCTTCGCTCACCGTGGTCGAGAACGTGGCCCTGGGGCTGAAGTCTTCGCGCGAGCCGCGCCTGGACCTGGACAAGGTGGAAAAGCGCATCCGGCAGGTTTCTGAACAGTACGGCCTGAAGGTCGACCCGAAAGCCTACGTGTGGCAGTTGGCGGTCGGGGAGCAACAGCGCGTGGAGATCGTCAAGGCGCTGTACCGCGGCGCGGCCCTGCTCATCCTGGACGAGCCCACCGCAGTGCTCACCCCGCAGGAAGTGGACGACCTGTTCGTCACCCTGCGCCAGATGGCCAAAGACAACCACGCGCTGATCTTCATCTCGCACAAGCTGAACGAGGTGCTCGCCATCAGCGAGCGCATCACCGTGCTGCGCGACGGGCGCGTGGTGGGCACCCGGCCCACGGAGGGCGTCACCACGGGCGAGCTGGCGCGCCTGATGGTGGGCCGCGACATCATCGTACAGTACGAGCGCCCGCCGGTAGAGATCAGCGACCCGTTGCTCAAAGTGGAAGACCTGTGGGTGAGGAGCGACCGGGAAACCGACGCGCTGCGCGGCGTTTCCTTCGAAGTGCACAGCGGTGAAATCCTGGGGCTGGCGGGCGTATCCGGCAACGGGCAGCGCGAGCTGGCCGAGGCGCTGGCCGGGCTGCGCCCGGTCGTCAAAGGCCGGCAGGATCTGTTGGGCAAGGATATGACCAACGCCTCGCCTGAAGCGCACATCCTGGCCGGGCAGGCCTACATCCCCGAAGAGCGCATGAAAGACGGCGCGATCCGCGAATTCAGCGTCTCCGAGAACCTGATCCTCGAGGACCACGGGCGCGCGCCCTATTCGCGCGGCATCTTCATGGACTTCAACGCCATCCGGCAGCGCTCCAACGAGCTGGTGCAGGGCTTCAACGTCAAGACGCCCAGCCTGGATACGCCGCTGAAGAACCTGTCGGGCGGCAACATCCAGAAGATGATCCTGGCGCGGGAGCTGGCGCGCAAGCCCAAGGTGCTGATCGCCGCCCAGCCCACCCGCGGGGTGGACATCGGCGCCAGCGAGTACATCCATCTGCGCTTACTGGAACAGCGCCTGACAGGGACGGCTACCCTGCTCATCTCGGAGGACCTGGACGAAATCCTGGCCCTTTCGGACCGCATCGCCATCATCTACGAAGGCAAGATCATGGGCATCGTGAAGAGTGAGGAAGCTACCCTGGAACAACTGGGCTTGATGATGGCTGGAGTTGTGGAGGAAAAAGCAGTATAATTAGATAAACTACATCTCATAATCGGTGGTCGGCAAGCAAAAAACTGCCGGCGTCGGGTCGCTGAGCCCGTCGAAAAGTGCCGCCATCCTTGAAAAGGAGTCCACCGATCCTATGAGCCTCTGGTCCAATTACGTACGTGCTCAATCGATTGAAGAAGCCCTGGCTGCCCTGGCCTCTGCGCCAGGGCCGGCGTGTATACTCGCCGGGGGCACCGATCTGCTCCTCGACCTCCAGCAGGGCCGCCATCCCCCCGTACACACCCTGGTCGACGTTACCTTCCTCCCCGAGCTCAAGCGCCTGGAGCTGCGCGGCGATACGCTCTTCATCGGCGCGGGGGTGCCCGTGCGAGAGATCACCACTTCGCCCCTGGCGCTCGAAAACGCCCTGGCCGTCTCGGAAGCGTGCGGGCTGATCGGCGGCCCCCAGGTGCGCAACAGCGCCACCCTGGGGGGCAACGTGGCCCACGCCCTGCCGGCGGCGGACGGCATGGTCGGCTTGCTGGCCATGGACGCCCAGGCCGAGATCGCCAGCGTCGAGGGTCGCCGCCTGGTTCCCTTGTCGAGCCTGTTCCGCGGGCCGGGAGTCTCGACCTTGCAAGGGAGGCAGGAGCTACTGGTGGGCTTCCACCTGGCGGCGCGCCGGGCGGGGGAAGCCTCGGCCTTTGGGCGCGTGATGAGGCCGCAGGGCGTGGCCCTGCCCATCCTCAACGCGGCCGCCTGGGTGCGGCGTGAAGGCGACGTCGTGCGGGAGGTGCGCATCGCGGTAGGGCCGGCCGGCCCGGTGCCGCAGCGCGCCGCCGAGCTGGAGCAATGCCTGGCCGGCTCCCCCTTCGACCAGGACGCGCTGGCCAGGCTGCGCGAGCTGATCCCTCACAGCCTGCGCTTCCGCAGCAGCGCGCAACGCGCCAGCGCAGATTACCGTTATCAATTGTGCGAAGTCTTAATGGAAGAAGTGATTGGCAAGGCCTGGAAGCGGGCCGAGCTGGTGGAGGTGGTATGAATCCCAAGAAGATCGAATTGAACGTCAACGGGAAGGCCGTTGCGCTCGACGAACAACCAGGGGAGATGCTCTCGGACCTGCTGCGTTATCGCCTGGGCCTGACGGGCACCAAGATCGGCTGCAACGAAGCCGAATGCGGCTCTTGCACGGTGCTGGTGGATGGGGAGCCGGTGCTCTCCTGCAGTTATCCGGCGGCCAGGGCGCAGGGCAAACAGGTGCTCACCATCGAGGGCCTGGCCGAGGCGAACCGCCTGCACCCCCTGCAGGAGGCGTTCATCCAATACGGGGCAGTGCAATGCGGATTCTGCATCCCCGGCCAGCTCATGACCTCCTACGCGCTCTTGCAACGTACCCCCAACCCCACCGACGAAGACATCAAGTACGCCCTGAAAGATACGCTGTGCCGCTGCGCGGGCTACCCCAGCATCATCAACTCGGTGCACGCGGCCGCCCGGGCCCTACGCCACGACGAGGCCGTGCGCCCGCCGGAGGACATCCCCACCTCCAGCCAGGCGCACCACACGGTGGGCACGCTGCAACCCCGCCCGGACGCGGTCGCCAAGGTGACCGGCAAGGCCGTCTATACGGACGACATCCGCTTCCAGGGCATGTTGCAGGCGCGCGTCAAGCGCGCCATGCTGCCCTCGGCCCTGGTCAGGAAGATCGACGTCAGCCGGGCCAGGGCGCTGCCCGGCGTGGCGGCCGTGCTGACCGCCGAAGACATCCCCGGTGAGCACACCCACGGCCTGGTCGTCTCGGATTGGCCCAGCCTGGTGGGCCTCGGAGAGAAGGTGCGCACGGTGGGCGACGCGCTGGCCATCGTGGCCGCCGAGACGCGCGAGATCGCCACGCAAGCGCTGGAGCTGATCGAAGTGGAGCTGGAGCCGCTGCCCATCGTGAGCGGCCCGGTGCAGGCGCGCCAGCCAGACGCCCCAATGATCCACCCCAGCGGCAACCTGCTCAAGCACATCAAGGTGCGCAAGGGCGACATGCAGGAGGGCTTCGCCGGGGCCGACCTGGTGCTGGAGCACACCTTCTACACCCCCATCCACGACCACGCCTTTTTGGAGCCGGAGTGCAGCATCGCGCGCCTGACCCCGGAAGGGCGAGTGGAGATCTACGTCGGCTCGCAGATTCCTTACGACGACCGCAACGAAGTGGCGCGGGCGTTGGGCATCCCCGAGAGCCAGGTGCACATCATAGGGCAGCTCATCGGCGGCGGCTTCGGCGGCAAGGAAGACATCGCCGGGCAGATCCACGCGGCCCTGCTGGCCTGGGTCACCCGGCGCCCGGTGAAGCTGCTCTACGACCGCCAGGAGAGCCTGATCGCGCACCCTAAGCGGCACGCCACGCAGATCCGCGTGAAGATCGGCGCCAAACGCGACGGCCACCTGACGGCCTTCGAGACCGAGCTGTACGGCGACACGGGCGCTTACGCCTCGCTGGGCGAGAAGGTCATGACGCGCGCCACCACACATTCCTCCGGCCCCTACGAAGTGCCCAACGTCAAGGCGGATTGCTACGCCATGTACACCAACAACCCGCCGGCAGGCGCCTTCCGCGGCTTCGGCGTGGTGCAGTCGGCCTTCGCCGTGGAGAGCGCCATGGACATGCTGGCGGAAAAGCTGGGCATCGACCCGATCGAGCTGCGCCGCATGAACGCCCTGCGCGAGGGCAGCGTGACCAACACCGGGCAGCTTTTGAAGCACAGTGTGGGCCTGTTGGAGTGCATCGACAAGGTGGAAGCCGAGATGCAGCGCCTGGGCGGGCCGCAGCCTTTTGCCGCCAGGAGCGTGCCCGGCGCGCCGCACCTGCGCACGGCCTGGGGCCTGGCGGCGGCCTACAAGAACACTGGGCTGGGCGGCGGCGCGCCGGATAAGGCCGGGGCGGACGTGGAGCTTTATCCGGACGGGACTTTCCAGGTGCGCACCTCCTCCGCCGAGCTGGGCCAGGGCCTGCCCACCGTGTTGCAATTGATCGCCGCCGAAGAGCTGGGCGTGCCGCCTAAGATGGTGAACGTGCTGCTCTCGGACACCGACCTGACCCCCGACGGCGGCCCCACCACCGCCTCACGCCAGACGTACGTGACCGGCAACGCCGTGCGCCAGACCGCCGCCGCGCTGCGCGAGATGATGACCAGCGAGCTGGCCGAGCGCTACGACGTGTCGCCGGAGACCATCCGCTACGTGGAGGGGCTGGCCCAGGTGGACGGGCACACCCTGAGCATGGCCGAGGTGGCCGGGCAGATGGCCGCCGCGGGGCGCACGCCGTGCGCCAGCACGGTGTACTGGGCTCCAGAAACCAGGCCCCTGGGCGAGGGCGGCGACATGCACTTCGCCTTCTCCTTTGCGGTGCAGGCGGTGGAAGTGGAAGTCGATACGCGCACCGGCGAGGTGCGCGTGCTGCGCCTGATCAGCGCCAACGACGTGGGCGCAGCCATCAACCCGCTGGGCTTGCGCGGGCAGATCGAGGGCGGCGCGATGATGGGCGTGGGCCACGCCCTGACGGAGAACTTCCTCGTGGAGGAGGGGCGCGTGATCAGCGACCGCCTGGCGCGCTACCGCATGGCGCCCATCACCCTGACCCCCGAGATCATCCCCATCGTGGTGGAGCATCCCGTGCCCAGCGGCCCGTTTGGGGCCAAGGGCGTGGGCGAGATCGTCACCATCCCCACGGCGCCGGCCGTCACCAACGCCATCTACAATGCAGTGGGCGTGCGCCTGGAGCGCATCCCGGTGGACCAGGAGCTGGTGCTCAAGCTGCTGCGAGAAGTTAAGCCTTGCGATCGCGGAGCATCCCTGTAGGGAAGGGTAATTTTCCGGGCGGCTGGCCGTGCAAAGACAGGCCGGCTTTAAGACAACCCTTCACAAGGCCAGGAAAGGAGTTGTTGTGCGCATCACGGTTGGAGATTCCATCCGCTCCAATCACCCAGCGGTGAATGGAAGATGACGGTGGGCCGGGGAAGCGCTGAAGTCGTCGGATAAGAAGCAGACAATGCGGTAAATTGCCGGACGGCCGAATCGTTTCCCCAGGCATAATCATTTCTGGCTTCAACAAACCATAGGTAGGGTTCGTTGGCCGTGAACAGGTAGGTCATACCACGTACATCCAACGAAGTAGAGGACACAAAAAAGACACGGAAATTCCCTTCACTGACCGAGTAGACCCAAACAGAATACTCAACCGCGCCATTCACCGGCGACCAGGTGAAGATTAGCTGGTCGACCGGCATGAGCGCATTGTTAGCGGGAGTCTTGAGCGCCGGGGCGGAAAGGATAGTTCCTCTCGACCCGGTCTTAAAGCTCCACTCCTCCGACCATTTGGGGTGACCGTAATCCTCGTTATAGATCGCGCCAACCCTCCAATAGTAGACCGTATTCGGGTTCAGGTTTTCCCAGGGCATCTCGGATAGATCGGGGTAATCTACGTTGTACCAGATGGTATACTCACATCCCTCCGGCTGAGGGCTTGTCCCCAATGCCAGGCACACGACCGTGTCGGGGGGTTGTTCTCCCATCGTCCACGAAAGAGTAGGGATCAACGTATTGGGGGCAGCGCCGTTCGCCGGCGCGATTAACCGGGGCTGGTCCGGGTCGCGAATTACGGCCGGCAAATAAACGGCATAGGGTGAATCTGGCTGCAAGACGGCGGCCGTACGGCCGGGCAGCGGCGAGATTTGCGCCGCCTGGACGCCGGAAGAGGACGCTGAAAGCAAAACGAATGCCAGCATAGCGAATGCAAGGCAAAAGGCAAGCTTGTATCTTGGTACAAAGCTTTGGTGCATTGTTCAATTCCTCCCCTTATGAAATTGGTCTAGTTCTTTGAGATGCAGGAAATATTATAGCGGTTTTTTGGCGTATGTACCACTATTTTTGACGGTCTCTTTCGTTGAAGGGCTGGCCGTGCCGCTTTTATCCCCCTTTTTATGCTAAAGAGTTGTCCAGGCTACTAGGGCGGAAAGTCGATCTGCAAACTATAAAATTCCTAAGCCCCGAAATCCGCCAGACAGCGCTCGCAGAAGCGGTCACTGCCTATGAGCAAGCGTGATCCGCAAATCATAATCCGCCATCATGGGTATATCTTTTCCTTCTTGGAGAGCATCTCGATGAATTTCCGCATGCGCGCGGTGCGCGTCTCGGCCTTCTTGGCGGTCTGGAGCCGGTAGAGGATGGCGTAGCGATTGACGCTATTCAAGGTGCTGAAGAACTCCCTGGCCTGTGGGTTGGCGTCCAGCTCGGCCTGGAAATCCTCGGGGACGGTGATCCGGCTTTGGGATTCGTAGGCTGCGTCCCAGCGGCCATCCGCCCTGGCCGCCTCCACCTGGCGCAGCCCCGCCGGCTGCATCCGGCCTGCGTCGATCAGCGCCTGGGCCTTGTCACAGTTCAACTTCGACCAGCCGCTTTTAGGGCCGCGCGGGGTGAATTTTTGCAGCCAGTACACTTCGTCGAAAGCGGCCTTCTGGCCGTCGATCCAGCCATAACACAGGGCGCCTTCCAGCGCTTCCGCGTAGTCCAACGAGGCGACGCCCGTCCCTTTTTTGGCGATCTTGAGCCAGATTCCTGGCGAATCCGCGTGGTGCTCATCGAGCCAGGCCTCCCAGCTTTGCCGACTCTCGAAGGACAGGATGGGGAGATCTCTTGCGGTTTTCATAAAAACATTATACCTGGGTTGCCCCTTTGAGCTTGATATAATTTGGCTTGTTTATCTGATATTCGGGAGGTGAATGCAAAGAGCCCCCACGCAGAGCATGGGGGCCGGGAATAAAAGGGGGAGTGGAAAGACGCGGTTTATTTTTCTGAGCAGGCGCACAGCCTCTCGTACTGCGCAACCATCTCCTGGACGGTCAACGTGCCGGGGTAGAAGCCCAGGTCGCTCAGGCGCTGGGCCAGCTCGGTGATCTGGGGCGGCTCCACGAAGGTCTTTGCCAGCAGCTCGGGCTCTGCAAAGACTTCCGCCGGTGGGCCATCCACGATGATCTGCCCCTGGCCCATCGCCACCACACGTTTGGCGTAGCTGGAGACAATGGGCATGTCGTGCGTCACGAAGATGATGATGTGCCCATAATTCTCATTGAGATCGCGCAAGAAATTCATGATCTCCAGCGATTGGCGAATGTCCTGACCGGTGGTAGGCTCATCCACAATGATGACCTTGGGCTTGAGGGCCAGGATCGAGGCGATGGCCACGCGCTGGCGCATGCCCTTGTTGAGGAAGAAGGGGTGCTCGGTGAAATAGGATTCTTCCAGTCCCACTACCTTGGCGGCCTCAGCCACCCGCACCTTCACTTCCCCTTCGTCCAGGCCGATGTTGCGCGGACCATAGGCGATCTCGTCCCAGCAATTGCTATT
Organism: uncultured Chloroflexia bacterium; assembly: GCA_963702935.1. Lineage (GTDB taxonomy): Bacteria > Chloroflexota > Anaerolineae > Anaerolineales > Anaerolineaceae > DAOTWA01. The sequence goes on along the minus strand of OY969772.1, from coordinate 1,366,278 downwards.
GAACAACTGGTGGTCCGGGTTCTGGAAGACGTAGCCCACCCGCTTCACCATCTGCACGATAGGCGTTTCCTTGGAATTCAATCCATCCACGAGCACCGCTCCGGAGGTGGGCTTGAACAAGCCGTTCAGGCACTTGGAGAAGGTGGTCTTCCCCGACCCATTCTGGCCGATGAAGGCGATGAATTCGCCGTCTGAGATCGACAGGTTGATTCCGCACAGGGCATTCGTCCCGTCCGCGTAGGTGTAAAAGAGGTCCTTGACCTCGATAAATGGGGTTGATGCGCTCATGCCTGTATCCTCGCTGGCTTGCAGACTTCTCGCAGCCTGAGAACGGCTTCGTCATTGGTGATGGGAATTTCTCCACGGTAACTCCCGGCCTGCTGCAGCCGGTGGAAGAACAGCAAGGTCTCCGGGGGGTAGACGCCGTTCTCCAGCAGGAAGTCCATTTTCTGGAAGAAGGCGTGGGTCTCGTCTTTCAGCAGCATGTTGGCGTGCGCCATCAAGATCATCTCATCGGCGAGGGGAATGAGATTCTCCAGACTGTGCTCGATGACGATGACAGTCATGCTCCTTTCTTTCTTCAGGCGGGCCAGCACGTCGAACACGCGCTTGCGGCTGATGGGGTCCAGCATGGAGGTGGGCTCGTCGAGGATCATCACCCGGGGGGTCATGGCCAGCACGGCCGCCAGGGCCACGCGTTGTTTTTGCCCGCCCGAAAGCTCGTAGGGCGGCTTTTCCATCAGCGGTTGCATGTTCGTCAAATCCGTGACCCATTCCAGGCGCTCGCGGATCTCTGGGATGGACATGCCCAGGTTCTCCATACCGAACACCAGCTCGTCTTCCACCGTCATGGCGGTGAACTGGGCTTCGGGGTCGGCGAAGACCATGCCGATCATGCGCTGTAAGGAGCCTTTCTCGTACTCTTCCACTTCCTTGCCCAGCACCTTCACAGAGCCGTGCTTGATGCCGTGGTACTGGCCGGGAATCAGCCCATCGATGGAATAAGCCAGGGTGGTCTTGCCCGCCCCATTCTGGCCGATGATGCCGAAGAACTTGCCTTCTTCAAAGGTCAAATTGACGTTCTGTACCGCAAAGTTTTCCGAATCCAGGTAGCGCCAGGAATAGTCGGAAAGTTCAATGATTGGGTTCACGTGGTCTTCCCTTCTGCTTACAATACGCCTTGCAGCCAATGGATGAGGATAGAAGTGTCTACCCCCAGGTAACCGTATCCAAAATGCACCACCAGGATGGCCACGAATAAGGCGGAAATGGCGGCCGTAATGGCTCCATCCAGCGGCTTGAAGGAATAATGGGTGAGGACATAATCAGCCCGCTTTACCTTGGCGGCCTCGCCGGTAAAGGCATAGCCGCGCGCGATCAGCGCATTGGTAAATTCCTCCGAGCGGCGCAGGGAGAGGGCGAACAAGGGGATCATGTACATGATGTATTTGCGGATCTTATAAGCCAGCGATTTACCGGTCGGGTCGAAACCGCGCGCCTGCTCCGCCTGGCGGACGATGAAGAAATCTTCCAACACCATGCCGGCCGAGCGCAGCGCCATGGCGAACACGTAAGTCACCACGAAGGGCACGCGGATAAAGCGCATGGCCACAATCACGTCTCGCTCGCGGGAAGTGCTCAGGAAGAACACCATGGTGAAGATCATGGGCAGGATGCGAAAGTACACCACGATGGCGTCGCGGATGCGCTCCCAGTAAATGTGGACGCCGATGAATTGCACCAGAAGACGGTACTCGGGATGATACCCTCCCAGGACGGTATAAGAGATCAGGATAATCGTCCCCATGGAGATTGCCACGGGCACGTAAATCTTCAGCGTGCTCATGTTAACGCGGCTATACCACATAAGCAAAACAATGGCCAGCATAATGGCGATATTCCATTCAGGCGCGTTAATAAAGAGGGGAAACAGGCTGACAACCAGCATGAAAAAGAGCTTGACGAAAGGATGAATGTTATAAATGGGCGACTGGTCCGGGACATAACCCAGTAATGTCTTGTTCATCAGAAATATCCTTGAAACAGGGATTAGTCATCTAAAAGTTGGAGGGGGTAAATCTACCCCCTCCAATCCTTTCTAAGTGGCAAGTACTAGGTTAAGCCCACCATTTCTTCACGAAGGCAGGCGTACGAATGACGACGCTGGAAAGAGCCTTCAGGAGGATGAAGTTGAAGACCAGCCCAGCGAGCACGTTGCCGCCGAACCAGCCCCAGATGAACAGAGGCAGCGAATCGGTGGTGAGCAAACCAAAGCTGCGCAGGACCACCAGGGGCGACCACAAAGCGCCGAAGGCGCTCGAGACGAGCATGGCCACCAGCAGGATGACGTAATCGCGCGCGCTGTTCAAGCGCGGATCGGCCTTGAATTTGCGGAAGGCCCAGGCGGGCAGGAAAGCTTGAACAAAATTCGCCGGAATATAAGCCAGCGAGACGTAGAAGGGCGTGCCAGCGATGGCGTTGGAGAAGAAGGGGAAAATAGTGCCGGCAATCACGCCCCAGGCGCCGAACCAGATGGGGCCAACCTGCTGGACGGCGATGCCCGTCCAGAAAAAGTTTACGCCGAAGCCCAGGGGGAAGCTGATGGAGCCGAAGGCGCCGACCACAAAGCCGATGCCGATCAGCAGGGCGGTAATGACAATATGAATGACGCCCACCGAACGCTTCTCACCTTGCTCGACTGTCCAAATCTTTTCAGCAGTTAACGCGGTTGTAGGTGTTGCCATACAAGTGCCTCCATATAAAATATTGTAGAACAAACAAGGGGAACAAAAGAGAGACAACGGGACTTTGGTATAAATTTGGAATGCACCTCCTAAAGGAAGAATTACATTCGTGAAGAAAAAATACCATATACATTATGGGACATGTCGGCGCGAAATACATGTGATTGTCAGACAATATTTAAATTACGATTGTCACTATTTTCGTTACATCTGTCATCTTTTGCAGCTAAAAAAGGCGCGCCTATAGATTAAACACTGGAAGGGTGGATGGGTTGCTATGGCAAGGCCGGGAAATACTTGTGATACACTCGTAGGCGAAGAAACCTTTTATCAATCAAGGCAAAACAACTGGAGAGCGCTGGCATCACCCCCGAATTCTTCGCGGCGCCCTACTGCACCAATGGCAGTTACTCCGCCGGCTTGCTCAAGCTGCCCACGCTGATCTTCGGGCCGTCGACGGTGGGGTTGGCGCACGTCATCGACGAGCACATCCTGGTGGCGGAGTTGCTGCGCGGGGCTGAGGGGTTGGCAGGCCTGGCGGCGAGCTTAACGGCGGGCGTTGAGGTATAATTCCTTGCGAAAAAAAGCGCCAAAACAGGGGTCTATCATGCCATCCAACGCCATTGAAATCATCACCGACAGCACCTGCGACATTCCCCAGGAGCTGATCGAGCAGTATGCCATCCGGGTCATCCCGCATTACATCATCTGGGGGGGCCAGGAATACCTGGACCGGGTGACCCTCCAGCCTGAAGACTTCTATCAGCGCCTGGAGAGCGACCCCCTACGGCCGACTTCCTCCCAGGCCGGCATCCCCGACTTCGCCAGGGCTTACGAAGAAGCCGCGCAGCGCGGCGTGAAGGAGATCGTGGTGCTCACGGTGAGCAGCGCCATGAGCGGCGCTTACCAGATGGCCCTGAGCGCCGCCAGGCTGGTGAAGATTCCCGTGCACGTGGTCGATTCGAAGGGGCCGACCATGAGCCTCGGCTGGCAGGTGCTGGCCGCCGCGCGCGCCTGCGCCGCCGGCGAGGACGTGAAGGCCATCCTGACCAGGATCGACCAGGTGCGCCGCAAGCTGGCGCAGTACGTCAGCATGGACACGCTCGAATACCTCCAGAAGGGCGGGCGCATCGGGGGCGCGGCCAAATGGATCGGCGGCCTGTTGCAGATCAAGCCCGTGGTCTCCATCAACCACGAGACCGGGCTGGTGGAGCCGGTGAGCCTGGCGCGCACGCACCGCAGCGCCGTCGAGACGATGTACCAGAAATTCTTCGAGCAGGTGGGGAAAACCGCCAACCTGCACGTGGCCGTGCTACACGGCAACGTCCTCCAGGAGGCCGAAGTCCTGGCAGAGCGCATCCGCAAGGAATTTTCGCCCGTCGAGCTGCTGGTCAACATCACCGGCCCGGTGCTGGGCATCCAGACCGGGCCTAGAGCATTGGCGTTGAGCGGGTATGCGGATTAGTTCGTGGCGCGCTGCAAGGTCAGGCTGACTTGCAGCGTGATGTGATCCTCCACGCTCAGCACGACGGGCACGCGCGGCTGGGTGAGGCTAAAATCCTCGAACGTAAAAGTCGTGGTGGCCTGGCCGGTGGCCTGGTTGCCCTGTACCGTGCCGGTCACGTCCCAGGTGACCGGTTTGGTCACGTTGCGCACGGTGAGGTCCCCGCTTACCTGGAAGGAGACCTGCCCCGACTGGGGCAAGGGGCTGGGCAGCCCTGAGATCTGCGACGGGACGAAGACCACCTGGGGGTATTGGTCGGTCTGCAAGATGCTTCTGCGCACGTAGTTATCGCGCATGTTCTGGTCGCTGACCAGCGAAGTCACATTCACGGTGAACTTGCTCAGCGCTGAATCGACGCTCCCGTCCGGCTTGATGACGATCTGGCCGCTGACGTCCTGCGTCTTGCCGATGGCGTCGCTGGGCAAGGACAGGCTGGCGAGCTGCTCGCGCACGCGGTAAGAGGCTTCATTGCTACCCTGCACCAGCGTAAAGAGGATCTCGCCGCTGGGAAGGGCAGTGGAGCTAGAGGTCGATGCGGGCGCGCTGGTGGATCCCGTCACCGGCACGGGGCTGGTGGCAGCCGCGGAGCTGGTCGCCGGGGCGGGGGAAGTAGCCGCCGGGGGGTTGGTGGCCGAGACGATAGAGGGCGAGGCCTGGGGCGCAGCGCAGGCGGTGGCCAGCAGGGCCAGGGCCAGGATCACAAACCAGGGGCGTAACGGTCGAATGCGCATGAAAATCTCCTTCTCAGATGGTCTTCTCTAGCTTTGATTTTTCGAGGATGGATCGGTATATCTATCAGATCCTGCGCGCTGCTCGATCCCGCGTGGGCGCCAGGATTCCAGATCATAACCAGACATATATGATGGGATTATACAGATTAAAAATTACACGAAGATTAAAAAAAGGCCCCAAAGCTCATTCGAACTATAATGGGGGTATCCCAATCCCATCTCATCGAGGAGCCGTTCATGCAAAAAACCACCCCTGAAGACGCTCTGGATTACCATCACATGGGAGGCAAGCCGGGTAAGATCGCCATCCTGCCCACCAAACCGCTCGACACGCAGCGCGACCTGAGCCTGGCCTACACGCCGGGGGTGGCCGTCCCCGTGCTGGAGATCGAGAGGGACCCGGAGCTGGCTTACGAATACACCAGCAAGGGCAACCTGGTGGCGGTAGTCTCCAACGGCACGGCCATCCTGGGATTGGGAAACCGCGGCCCGCTGGCCTCCAAGCCGGTGATGGAGGGCAAGGCCGTGCTGTTCAAGAAATTCGCCGACATCGACGTGTTCGACATCGAGGTGGAGGCGCGCGACTGCGAGGAGCTGATCGCGGTGGTGCGCGCCATCGCGCCTACCTTCGGGGGCATCAACCTGGAGGACATCCGCTCGCCGGAGTGCTTCCGTGTGGAGCGAGCGCTCCAATCCATGCTGGATATCCCCGTGTTCCACGACGACCAGCACGGCACGGCCATCATCCTGGCGGCCGGCCTGTTGAACGCGCTGGAGATCAGCGGCAAGAAGCTGGACGAGATCAAGGTGGTGTTTTCGGGGGCAGGCGCGGCGGGCATCGCCTGCGCGGAGCAGCTCACCCGCCTGGGCGTGCCCTGCGAGAACATCTGGCTGACGGACGCCGCCGGCCTGGTGTACGCGGGCCGCTGCGAGGAGATGTTCCCCGAAAAGCTGGCCTACGCCAAGGGCGAGCGCCCGGCCACCCTGGCGGAGGTGCTGCGCGGGGCAGACGTGTTCATCGGCCTGTCGGTAGCCAACCTGGTATCCCCCGAGATGCTGCGAACCATGCGCGCCCGCCCGGTGGTCTTCGCTATGGCCAATCCCGACCCGGAGATCCCCTATGAGCTGGCCAGGGCCACCCGCCCGGACGCCATCGTGGCCACCGGGCGCTCGGACACCCCCAACCAGGTCAACAACGTGCTGGGCTTCCCCTTCATCTTCCGCGGCGCGCTGGACGTGCGCGCGCGGGGGATCAACGAGGCCATGAAGCTGGCCGCCTCGCGCGCCCTGGCAGCCCTGGCCAGGGAGCCCGTCCCGGCGGGGGTGCTGCGCGCTTACGGCCTGGATCACCTGGAATTTGGGGTGGATTACGTGGTGCCCAAGGCGCTGGATCCGCGCGTGTGCGTGTGGGAGGCGCCCGCCGTGGCCGAGGCGGCCATGCAGAGCGGGGTAGCGCGCGTCGACCTGGACGTGGAGCAGTACCGCGCGCGCCTGGAAGAGAAATTCCTGGAGGCGCATGGACGTTGACGGGGATTTGAACAATCTCTACCTATTTTCCCGTATTGATGCGCTAGCCGCTCGCCCTGCGGCAGATGCGCAGGATTACTAAAGCCAGCGCGCCCAGCACGAGGACACCCAAGAAGCCGCTGGCGAGCACCAGGATGCGGTCGGGCGTGAGCGCAGCGCTTTTCCCGTTGGAGGCCCACAGAAAGGTGGTCAGGGCCTGATAATCCTCCTCGGACAATCCGCCCGGATTCTGCGGAGGATGGGTCTTGCGCAGGAACGCGGTCAGCTCTTGCGGCGTGGTGAAATTCTTCAAGGCGTCTTGCGTGGAGATGACCGCCGGCACCACGGTGGGGATGGGGAAGCCCTGGTCGCCGGGGCGGCCGGCGTGGCAGCCGGAGGCCCAGCAGTTTCGGTGGTCTTCCACCCACACCTGGCGGAACTCATCGGTCAGGCCCTGGCCGCGGTCGCCGTGGCAGGTCATGCAGTTGTCATAGAAAAGGCTGCGGCCGACATCCATCTGGGTAGGGTGCTCGGGCAGCACCGGCGCGGCCAGCGGATCGTAGGTGGGCGTAGGCGAAGGGGCTTGGGCCGGGGCGCCGGGCGGAGGAACGCCGGCGGCCATCCCGCCGCTTCCCAGGAAGGCCGCCAGGAGAGCCAATGCCAGCCAGAAGGTGACGCTCTTATTCATTGCACTCTTCCACGACAGCTTGTCTATACAAAAGCGCACAATTACAGTATAAGGAGATTGCGCTCCTCAATCAAGTCGCAGGGCGGCTTTCTCCGTCGCCGCGAGAAAAAACTTACCCAATCATCCAGTCCCTCCCCGCCCGTTTGGCGGATGGCTTCCGCCTGAGTTGTGGCTATAATCAATTTAAGCTTCTTCTAAAAGCGGGGCCGACTTTTCCCCCAAATGCTTAATGGTTATGCTTAAGGAGACTGAAATGCCACAATCTACAGGCAACAACCCCTTTACGACTTTATCCGATGCCATGGCCGAGGCGGTCGCCAAGGCCGGCGCCTCCACCCTCCTGGTGAACGCCCGCCAGCGCTTCCCGGCCAGCGGCACGGCTTATTCCCCCGAGCTCGTCCTCACCTCCGACCACGTCGTGGAGCGCGAGGAGGACATCAGTGTGTCCCTCCCCGACGGGAGCGAGGTGCGCGCCAGCCTGGCCGGGCGCGACCCGGGCAGCGATCTGGCCCTCTTGAAGCTGGAACGGGCCGCCGCCCTGCCCGCCGAGCGCGCAGCGCGCGACGCGCGCGTGGGCCAGCTCGTGCTGGCGGTGGGGCGTCCCACCGGCGAGGGCCTCCAGGCCAGCCTGGGCGTGGTCAGCTCGCTGGGCGGCGCCATCCGCACCCGGCGCGGCGGCCTACTGGAGCGCTTCCTGCGCACGGACGCCATTCCCTATCCCGGCTTCTCCGGCGGCCCGCTGGTAGACAGCGAGGGCCGGGTGTTGGGCATCAACACCTCGGGCTTCCTGCCGGGCGCCTCCCTGACCATCCCGGTGGCGCTGGCCTGGCAGGTGGCCGAAACGCTCAGCCGGCATGGGCGGGTGAAACGCGGCTTCCTGGGCATCCGCAGCCAGGAGGTGGAAGTCTCAGCGGCGGTGCAGGCCAAACTGGGCCGCCAGCAGGCCAGCGGCTTGCTGCTGGTGGGCATCGAGCGCGGCAGCCCGGCGGAGAAAGGCGGCCTGATGGTGGGCGACATCATCGTGGGCCTGGCCGGGCAGCCGGTGGAGGAGCACGACAACCTGCTCTCGCGCCTGAGCGGCGACCTGGTGGGCCAGTCCACGCCGGTGGAGGTGCTGCGCGGCGGGCAGCCGCTGACCGTCAACGTGACGGTGGAAGAGCGCCAGGGGTGAGAGGAGCGGCATCTCATGACAGGCACGAACGGATATTCTTCCTTCTCCGCGCTGCTAGCGGAGGAAATGACCGCCACCGTGGAGCGCGTCAAGCGCAGCCTGGTGCAGGTGGTCAACGAGCGCTCCGGCGCGGGCGCCGGCCTGGTCTGGCGAGGGGACGGGGTGATCCTGACCAATAATCACGTGGCCGGGCGCCGCCGCCTGGAGGTGGTGCTGGCCAACGGCAGCCGCTACCCGGCCACTTTGCTGGCGCGCGAGCCGGACGTGGACCTGGCAGTGCTCAAGATCGAGGCCGGCCTCCTGCCCACCGCGCTGATCGCCAATTCGCGCGACCTGCGCGTGGGGCAAATGGTCTTCGCCGTGGGGCACCCCTGGGGGCAGGTGGGCTTCGTCACCGCCGGCATCGTCACCGGGCTGAGCACGGTTTCCACGCGCAGCGGACGCCAGGTGCCCATCATCCGCTCGGACGCGGCCCTGGCCCCCGGAAACTCCGGCGGGCCGCTGGTCAACGCCGCCGGCGGGGTGGTGGGCATCAACACCCTCATCGTGGGCGGCGACCAGGGTATGGCCGTCCCCATCCACCTGGCCGGGGAATTCATCGCCAGGACCCTGGCCGGACAGGCGGCGCAGGAGAGAGTGGCGCCCTACGAAACGGGTGTAATTTGATCCACGTGGCCGTGGTAGCGCCTTCCACCGCCGCCCGCGCCGGGCTGCACGCCCTGCTCTCGGCTGACGCGGAGCTGGAGGTGACCGGGCAGGCCTCCCGCCTCTCCGAGCTTTCCCCGGCGGCCCTGGGCGGCGACGTGCTGGTGGTCATGGCGGATCCCTCCCCGCCGGAGGAGCTGCTCGAGACGCTGGCTCCACTGGCCAACCCGCCCGCCTTGCTGTTGATCACCGAGGAGCGCGCCGCCGCCCAGGCGCTGCGCGAGCTGCCCCTGCGCGTGTGGGGGCTGCTGCTGCCGGACGCTCCGCAAGAAGAGCTGGCCGCCGCCGTCCACGCGCTGAGCGAGGGCCTGGTAGTGGCCGACCCCCTGCTGCTGGAGCGCCTGCTGGACGAGGAAGCTCCCTCGCTCCCCGGAGGGACTCCGCTATCCATGGGGGTAACTCCCCGCGAAATCGAGGTCTTGCAGCTCGTGGGGCAGGGGCTGGCCAACAAGCAGATCGCCGAGGCGCTGTCCATCAGCCCGCACACGGTCAAGTACCACATCTCGTCCATCTACGCCAAGCTGGGGGCCACCAACCGCGCCGAAGCCGTGCGCCTGGGGATACAATACGGACTGGTAGCGCTTTAAACTCTCCTTCCCTCTTGCCCATCCTGCCAGGATGCTCTATACTTTGCAATAGATCGAGCCGCTCGCAACACGGGAGGTGCGGACGGCGCTTTAACGGATCATTCCCACGGGAGGGGCTTTCATGGGTAGGATCACGCGTCGCGAGTTTTTGTTCAGGGCCGCCGGGCTGGCCGCCCTTTACGGCCTGGGCCGCCGCCTGCCGCTGCCCGCCTGGGGAGCCACGCCGGTCGCAGCGGCTTCCCTGCCCACGGCAGTCGTGGCGCGCGGCACGAACGCCGACTCCACCGAAGCCATCCTCAAGGCCGCCCTGGAAGGGCTGGGCGGCATCGGGCGCTTCGTCCAGGCCGGCCAGACGGTAGCCATCAAGGTCAACGCCACCTGGGCCTACCCACCCTTCACCGCCTCTTCCAGCGACCCCGACCTGATCAAATCCCTGGTGACTATCGTGCGCGCAGCCGGCGCAGGCCGCGTGATCGTCATGGACCACTGCGCCATCGACCCCGGCACGGCGGACTGCCTGCGCGTGTCGGGCATCGGCGCGGCGGTGAAAGAGCTGGGCGTGGAGAATCTCTTCCCCAACCTCACCGACGGGCCGCGCTCGCTCTACACCCCCATCGATCTGCCCCAGGGCAAGGCCTTCAGCCAGTTGCGCGTGATCAAGGCCGCCGCCGAAGCGGACGTGCGCATTAACCTGGCGCTGGCCAAGAGCCACAACGTCACCAAGATGACCCTATGCCTCAAGCACATGATGGGCCTGCTGGAAGCCCCCGGCCTGCTGCACGCCAATCTGGAGCAAGGCATCGTCGACCTGAGCACGCCCTCACCCATCCGCGCCGACCTGCACATCCTGGAGGCCATCCGCGTGCGCCTGCCGCTGGGGGACTACCGCGTGTGCGCCGGGCCAGAGACCGAGCAGACCAACCCCAAGGTGGTCAAGCGCTTCAACCAGATCGCCGCCGGCACCGACCCGGCGCTGATCGACGCCTACGCCAGCCAGACCTATTTCGGCATGCAGCCGCAGGAGCTCAACTACCTGACCCTGGCGGCGGAAAGCGGCGTGGGCGAGATCGACCCGGGCCAGGCGGCGCAAGCCGGGCGCCTGCTGGTCTTCGACGTGGGCCAGGCCATCGCCACGCCCACCGCCGAGGCGACCGCTGCCCCCACCCAGGGCGAGGCCGCCTCCGAGGTCGGAACGGCCGCCATCGCCACGCCCCTGCCCACCCCCACGGCGGACCTCACCACGGGAGAAGCCGCGCCGCCGGACAGCGCGCCTACGGACTCCGCCGGAGAAGTGGTCAGCCCCAACGCCTTCCTGAGCGGGGCGCTCGTGCCGGTGGCGGTGATCACCGCCGGGGCCGGCCTGGTGGCCGCCAAACGCCTGAAGCGCGAGCAGAAGGAGCCGGACGATGGCCACCCGCAAGGCTGATGCGCCGCGCCGCAGTTGGAGCGACCGCCTGGGGCGCCGGCTGGTGCAGATCGGCTTCCTGCTGCTCTTCCTCTACCCGCTCGCGCCGCTGGTCGCCGGGCGCCTGACCTACCAGGAGACGCCCACCTTTACCTCCTGGCTGCTGCCCTGGGACCCGCTGCTGCTGGCCGGGCAAGCCTTGCAACGCCATTGGGCGCTGCTGGTGGTAGGGGCGCCCTTGCTGGTCGTGGCGCTCAGCTTCATTTTAGGACGCTCCTTCTGCGGCTGGGTGTGCCCCATCGGCACGCTGCTCGATCTGCTCCGCCCGCTGGCCTTCTGGCAGAAGCGCCCGCGCCGCGCCTCTCACGCGCGCTTTTTCCCGCGTAATAAGAACTCCCGTCTGCGCTACGTGGTGCTGGCCGCCGTCGCCTTGGGCAGCCTGCTCTCGCTCAAGCTGCTGGGGCTGCTCGATCCGCTGGTGATCTTCCAGCGCGTCTCCACCTCGCTGGCGACGGACGCGTTGAGCGGGCAGCAGCCGGCCCTGCGCATGATTCCCGCCCTGATCTCGCTGATCTTCTTGGGAATACTGGCCCTGGAGCTTTGGCAGCCGCGCTTCTGGTGCCGCAACCTGTGCCCGCTGGGCGCGCTGCTCAGCCTGGTCTCGCGCTGGAGCCTGCTCAACCGGCGCGTGAGCCTGGCCTGCAACGGCTGCGGCGACTGCCGCCGCGCCTGCCCCATGAATGCCATCCCCAATGAGGCCCACGACACGGACTATTCCGCCTGTACCTTCTGCCTGGAATGCCAGGATACCTGCCCGCGCCAGGGCGTCACTTTCGGCTTCGGCCCGCTGGCCGGGGAGAAGTGGCAGCGCGCGGGCAAAGCCCAGGCGCCAGGACGGCTCGCTCGTGCTGGCCGGCCAATACCGCCCGGCGGAGAACGGCCTCAAATCGGCGAAAATTACCCGGCGCGAGTTCGTAGGCGGGCTGGCGCTGGGCGCGCTGGGGGTGGCCTCCGCGCCGCTGGCCGGACTGGGCACGGGCCAAAAGCGCTCCGTGCTGCGTCCACCGGGGGCCCTGCCAGAGGGGGAGTTCGTGCAGACCTGCATCGCCTGCCAGGAATGCGTGCGCGTGTGCCCCAGCGCCAGCCTGCGCCCGGCCTTTCTGGAGAGCGGCCTGGCCGGCATGGGCACGCCCATGCTCGTGCCGCGCCTGGGCGGCTGCGCCCTGTCCACTACCTGCGGCGACCTGTGCGCGCAGGCCTGCCCGGTGGGCGCGCTCCAGCCTACCGCACCGAAGGATATGAAGATCGGCCTGGCGCGCGTGGAGCGCTCCTTGTGCCTGGCCTGGAATCAGGGGGTCAAGTGCCTGGTGTGCGTGGAAGCCTGCCAGAACAACGCCGCCCAGCCTTACCAGGGGCGCGTCACCGTGGACCCGCAGAAGTGCACCGGCTGTGGGCGCTGCGAGAGCGGCTGCCCGGTGCCCGGCAGCGCCATCCGCGTGTATCCCCTGGAAGAAGAAACGTGAAGGGAGAATAGAAAATAGAAGAATAGAGAATCGTAATGACAGGGCCTTATGAAGAAGGTGGAGTGTGCACGCACGAATTGTCAGGCAGTTGGAAACTGCACCTACAAACTGCATGAAGCCAGCCTGCGCTGGCTAAAAACCAGTCGGCGAAGGCCGACTTCGTGTACTTCGTTGCAGCGATTTCAATCGCCTGAATGATAGGGCCTGATGAAGAAGGTGGGGTGTGCACGCACGAGTTGTCAGGCAGTTGGAAACTGCACCTACAAACTGCACGAAGCCAGCCTGTGCTGGTTAAAGACCAGTCGGCGAAGGCCGACTTCGTGTACTTCGTTGCAGCGATTTCAATCGCCTAAATGACAGGGCCTGATGAAGAAGGTGGAGTGTGCACGCACGAGTTGTCAAGCAGTTGGAAACTGCACCTACAAACTGTACGAAGCCAGCCTGCGCTGGCTAAAAACCAGTCGGCGAAGGCCGACTTCGTGTACTTCGTTGCAGCGATTTCAATCGCCTGAATGACAGGGCCTGATGAAGAGGGTGGAGTGTGCACGCACGAGTTTTCAAGCAGTTGGAAACTGCACCTACAAACTGCACAAAGCCGGCCTGCGCTGGCTAAAAACCAGTCGGCGAAGGCCGACTTCGTGTACTTCGTTGCAGCGATTTCAATCGCCTGAAAACGGCTGACAACTTTTGCGTGCACACGAAGGTGTAATTGGGTTATTCAGATGCACATACTCGGGTTATAATCACCGCTATAGCGCTCTTCTCCACGCCATCAGCCGCGCTCCAGGGATGGACAGGATGAACCGTTTGAGCCAATTCGATCCACGGGAGATCGCCCGTTACGAGAAAGACAATTACGTCGCTTATTACCAGAAGGACTGGCCGAAGCTGCTGCGCGTCTCGGTAGGATTGGTGAAGGCCACCTACCATCTTTCGCTGGCCCAGGCGGTTTACGCCGCATTCCTGGTGGCGCGGGCCGAAATTGCCTTCGCGCCCTTCCCCGATAACGACGTTCCCCGCGCCGAGGCGTCCATGCGCCGCTTCTTCGCGGCCATCCGGCGCATCCACCACCTGGAGATCGACGTCCAGCGCGCCGCCCGCCTGGAGGTGAATTGGTGGAGCGTCCATCGCCGGCTGTTCGGCCAGGAAGAGAATCAGGATCTGGTGCAGGCCCTGGCGGACGTGTACGCCCTCACCTACGGCATCGACCCGGCGCGGGTACACCCGGCGGCCTTCCACCGCGCCCGCGGCATGTGGTACTCGGATCTGTGGGTGAACGAGCGATCGCGACCCATCCAGTCCCTTGCTGGCGCAGGAGGAAGAGGAGCTGTTCCAGGGCTACCTCGCGCTGCAATCCGCGCTGGCGGCCGGGTAGAGCCTCCCCACTCGCCGCGCTCCCTTCTCAGACTCTCGTCTCCTACCGGTAAGCCAGCAGCGTGCCATCCTTGCCGGCCAGGAAGAGCCGGCCCTCCTCGGCCAGCGGCCCGGCGGCGATCCAGTCGCCGCTATCCATCTCCCACAGCGGGCTGCCCGTGTCCTTGTCCACCGCGTAGAGCGTAGAGGACGTATCCTCCCCGTACAACAGCGCCTCTCCCAGCACCGCCGGCGGGTTGCGCAGCGGCTTCTCCGTGCGCAGCTCCCACCTTGGCTTTCCAGTCAAGCGATCCAGGGCGGCCAGCACCCGCCCGCTGGAAGCCACGTAGACGGTCTCTCCGCTCACCAACGGGCGAGCGTAGACGCTGTCGGGCGTGGAGTAGCGCCAGTATTCCCCGCCCGTATCCGCCGCCAGGCTGTAGACCCGGCTGTCGCCCGCCCCGAAGAGCACGCTGCGCCGGCCGCCGGCGTCCACCACTACCGGCTGGCTCTCGATGGCGCCCTGCACGGGCACTCCGGAAGGCCACAGCGGCGCCCCGCTGGCGGCCTGCACGGCGTACAGGCGCGCGTCCGTCGAGCCGAAATAGAGCACGCCGTTGCTCAACACCGGGGCCGCGTGCAGCGCGCCGCCGGTGGGGAAGCTCCAGCGGGGGGCCCCGTCCGCCAGGGAAAAAGCGTAGAGCGAACCGTCGCCCGAGGCCGCGTAGACGGCGTCGCCCGCCGCCAGCGCAGGGGCGTAGAGGGGAGCCCGGGTGGCCGCCTTCCACTTCAAGCTGCCGTCGCGCGCAGAGAGGGCATACAGCGCCCCATCCTGCCCGCCGACCAGCACTGTGGCGTCGCCCACCGCCGGCGCGGAGGTGGCCGGCACAGGCAGCCTGATCTTCCAGATCTGCGCGCCGTCATCCGCCTGGAAAGCCGCCACGCTGCCGTCCTCCAGCGCCGCGTAGATCACCCCATCCAGGAAAGCCAGGCCGGTAGGAACCGCTTCCCCGACCGCCGCCTGCCAGATCGGGCGCAGCGAAACGTCTTCAGGGGTGAGCAAGGGCAGCGCCGCGATCTCCGCCTGCACGTCGGGGTCCTCCGGCTGCAGCGTCTGCGCCTGGTTGAGGTAGCGCAGCGCCAGACGCCGGCGCCCCTGGTCGGCGTAGGCGGCGCCCAGCTTGAGCAGGGCCTCCACGTTCTGGCCGTCCTCGGCCACGGCGCGCTGGTAGGCCAACAAGGCCCCGGCCGGGTTGCCCTCCGAGGCCAGCCGGTCGCCTTCCTGCGCGAAGCGCTGGGAAGGGCTGAGCAATTGCAGGCGCGCGTAATCCAGCGCATTGCAGCCGGAGAGCAACAGCGCAGAAAGAAGCATCGCAATCAGGATAGAGTGGAAGGGTTTTCCAAAGGACAGTTTCATAAAGAGTATCTTCCCCGCCCGATGACTATAAAACTGGAATTTCGCCTTTTCCGAATTGGGCAGAAAATCCACCACAAAGGCACAAAGCGCACAAAGAAATCGAACAAAAGGGCCGCACCCAAATCTTGCCTCTCTATTATATAACCCAAGTTGCCACCTTGTCATGCTGGGTGCCCGCTATAGGCCGTTTTATGCTCCCGCTTGCCAATAAGGGCACGAAGCATCCCGTTATGATGCAAGCGAGCTTCTATGACAGCAACGGGATGCTTCCCCAAGGGGATGCTAGCGCGATCACTTCGTTCAGCATGACAGGGCTTGTGTGGAAGGTGACAATTTGGGTTATATAGCCTTTGCCCGCCAGCAAGTCGACCCCAACCTGCGCAGACGGCCACGCCCCTCCTGATTCCCTGACTGCCTCGTCGCCTGATCCCTGATCTCCTCGTCGCCTGATTGCCTCTTTCCTCATCCTTCCTCCTTCCTCCTGTTACCTTTTCCCCCTCCGCCGCTACATACTATCGGACGTCCGCACTACCATCCCATCGAAATGGAGGCCGACGAATTTGATACAATTGGGCAGCGCAATCCTTCTAGCCCCGCTCTCCCAACCGCTCATGCCTGCATCCCAAGACATTCCTCCCGGCGATGCTCTCCCCGATGAGACCCTGGCGCGCACGGCGCGCCGCGACCCGACGGCCTTCGTCGAGCTGTACCGGCGCCACGTGCAGCGCGTATACGCCTACCACCTGGCGCGCACCGGCAGCGTCTCGGACGCCCAGGACCTGACCTCGCTGACCTTCGTGGCCGCCCTGGAAGGCATCGCTACCTTCCGCGGCGAGGGCAGCTTCGCCGCCTGGCTGATGTCCATCGCCCACTACAAGCTGGTGGGGCACTATCGCCAGCGGCGCCCGCAGGTGCCCCTGGAGGCGGCCGCCGGCCTGCCCCACCCGGACCCGGCGCCGGAAGAGGAGGCCGAGCAGCGCGAGCGCTTCGAGCGGGTCAGCCGCGCGCTCAACGAGATCTCTCCCGAACGCTGCGAGGCCCTGGTGCTGCGCCTGTTCGGTGGGCTGAGCGCCGCCGAAACCGCCCGCGTGCTGGGCAAGAGCCAGGCCGCCGTCAAGATGCTGGTGCATCGCGGCCTGGGCGACCTGCGCGAGATTCTGCACAGCGAGCTTCCCCCTTACGCCGGCCGCGAGCCGGCGCAAGACCCAACCCGCGACCTTCCGGAGGAATCATGACCTTCGACCCTTCCCCTTCCGATGCCGAAGCCCTGGACGCTTACCTGGACGGGCGCCGCGCGGAAGCCGCCGGCCTGCCCCCCGGGGAGGCCGCCCTGGCGGACGAGCTGCTGTCTCTTTCCCGGAGCTGCCGGCCCGAGGAGGCGTTCACGCGCCGCCTGGAAGAGCGCCTGTCTGCCGCGTCTCAAAACCAAGCCAAGCCCGCTTTCACCGAAAGGTTTCACAGCATGGGAAAACCCACTCTGTTCAAGAAAACTGCTTTGATCCTGGCCGGGGCGGCCGCCCTGGCGCTGATCTGGCTGGTCGGCGCTCCGCTGCTCAGCCCGGCGCCCCCGGCCACGCCCTCCCCTCTGCCGGTGGCCGCCAACCTCACCCCCCTGCCGGCGGCCAGCGTCCAACCCTCCCCCCACTTGAGCCTGCCCGGCCTGGACGTGCTGCTGGCCCAGGCCGCCAGCAACGCCGGCCAGGCGCTTCAAAACGTCACCCTGGAGCTTAAAACCGCCCTGCCGGAAGGCCCCCAATCCGTGACGCTCTATCGCCAGCTTCCGCCCACCGAAGCCCTCACGCCGCAGAGCGCGCAGGCCATGGCCGCCCGCCTGGGCGTAGACGGGAACGTCTACAGCTACACCGGCGAGGGCGGGAGCCCGACCTACCTGGTTTCTGATGGGAAGAGCACGGTGCTCTTCCCCGGCAGCTCGCCCCTGGATTTCACCTACCAATTGCGCGGCAGCGCCGCGGCCGGCTCGCAGCCGCTCTCGCTCTCCTTCGCCGAGCAGGAGAAGATCGCTACCGATTGGCTGAACGCGCGCGGCCTGCTGGATTTCGCCTATCAGGCCCAGGCGCTGCCCACCGAGCCTTCGGGGGTCATGTTCGTGCCGCAGCTCGGCGACACCCCACTGTACACCAACAACCTGCGCGATCCACGCATCCGCGTGCAGATCGGCGCGGACGGGCAGGTGGAGCAGGTGCGCTACGCCGCGCTGGGAACGCAAGAAGTGGGCCAGTATGCCATCCGCTCGGCGGCGGACGCCTGGCAGGAGATCCAATCCGGCGCGCTGGAGCAGAAGGACGTGTTCTACCAGGTGCTGGACTTCGGCGGGCAGAGCAGCCTGCGCACCTGGATACACGCCTTCCCCAACGGCCAGCCCGTGGACCTGTACGGCTACGCCGCCATCACCCAGGCCGTGGACGCGAGCCAGCCGCCCTACGTGGAAGTGGCCGGCGTGCCCATGCAGGGCGACACGGCCGCCCTGGCCCGCGACCTGGGCGCGCGCCAGTTCCTGCACGTGTGGGGCCTCTACCACAGCGACGCCCAGGGGCGCGCCTGGCTGGAGCTGCAAGGCTGGGAGCTTTCCAGCGCCCAGGAGGCCTCCCTGCACGGCGTGATCCGGGACGGAGGTCTGCTCACCGACCAGGGCCAGCAGGTGCCCCTGGCCGACCTGCCCACGGATATCCCCTCTGACGCCAAAGTGAGCGTGGCCGGCGCGCAGCTCGCCACGGGACAGTTCTGGTGGCGCGTCATCCAGACCGACATCCAGCCGGGCTCCGCGCAATCTTCCGGCGCGGTGCCCCTGCCAGGGAGCAACTCCGCCCCAACCCAGCCGGTCCAGCCGCCGCAGAACGGCTACCAGCCCGGCGGCGCGATCGACGGCCTGGAAGGCACCCTGGACGACCTGATCTACCGCCAGCCGGACGGCTCGCAGGTGCTGGTGAATCAGGTGTTCGTCAGCCAGACCCTGCCCGACGGCTCCCTGGGCTGGAGCGCCCGCCTGATCGGGCCGGGGTTGGCGGGCATCGAAGCCTACAACCGCCTGCCGCTCAAGCTGTGGGGCAGCTACGAGCTGGTGGACAACCAGCCCGTGATTAACGTGGAGCGCTACGAGCCGGCCATCCCCGGCGCGAAGATCGAAGCCTGGTTCGGGAAGGTGGGCGAAGCCAGCCTGGAAGGCCAGAACGTGCTGACCCTCACCGACGACCAGGGCCAGACGTGGGTGCTGGAGCACTCCATCCTCTTCCCACAGAGCCTGGCGGACTTCGGCTGGCAGGCGGGCGCCGACATCGCCGTGGACGGCTATCCGCTGCCGGGCCAGAGCTTTGGCGGCCGGCCGGTGCTGTACGATCTGGGGGCAAGCCTGCTGGGCATCAAGGGCACCACCCGCGAGACCTACAAGGCGCAGTCCAACCAGCCCCAGGTGCTCCAGGAGCAGGCCCCGGCGGACGTGCTGCCCGGCACGGCCAGCGTGGAAAGCGTGGAGCTGGTGTACTACGCCTTCGACTTCCACGGCGGCCCCCCCAGCGCTCTCCAGCCCGACGACCCGGCGGCCATCATCCAGCCCCTGTGGCGCTTCTCCGGCCACCTGGGAGACGGGCGCGCCTTCGAGATCCTGGTGCAAGCGATTAAAGGATGAAGGAGGAAGGCGGAGGAAGGCGGAGGAAGGCAAAAAGGCAATGAGGCAATGAGGTAATCAGGCAATCAGGCAACCAGGCGATCAGGCGATCAGGCGATCAGGCAACCAGGCCATCAGGCAATCAGGTGACGAGGCGATCAAGCAACCAGGCGATCAGGCAACCAGGCGATCAGGGATCAGGGCCCGGTTGCCTGATCCCTCATCCCTCATCCCTGATTCCTAATTGCCTGCTCCCTGCTCTCCTCATCCTTCATCCCTCTGCCTTCATCCTTTAGATTCTGGGCTATAATCAGGCAGGGCGCGCCGCCCCGATTCCGCGCGAGAATGAGCCTGCATGAGCCCTGATGACCCCCACAACCAGCCGGCGGTAAGCATCGTCGTCCCCGTGTACAACGAGGGCGCCATCCTGGAGACTTTCCACCACCAGGTGTGCCAGGCGCTGCAGGGGCTGCCCTACGCCTTCTCGATCTGCTACGTCAACGACGGCTCGACCGACCGCACCGGCGAGGCGCTGGAGCACATCGCGGCCCAGGACGAGCGCGTCACGGTGCTCGAGCTCAGCCGCAATTTCGGCCACCAGGCGGCCCTGACCGCCGGCCTGGACGCCGCCGGCGGCGATTACGTCCTCACCCTGGACGGCGACGGCCAGCACCCGCCCGAGCTGATCGGGCAGATGCTCGACCTGGCCCTGAGCGGCTACGACATCGTGCTCACCCAGCGCGTGGAAGACACCCAGCCCTCGGCCTTCAAACGCTCCACCTCGCAGGCCTTCTACCGCCTGATCAACCGCCTGGGCGAGACCAACGTCCTGCCCGGCGCAGGAGATTTCCGCCTGCTCTCGCGCCAGGCGCTGGACGCGCTCAAGGCCATGCCCGAATACCACCGCTTCTTGCGCGGCATGGTGGCCTGGCTGGGCTTCAAGAGCGTCATCCTGCCTTACCTGCCGGGCGAGCGCCTGGGCGGCCAGTCCAAGTACACCCTGCGCAAGATGCTGCGCCTGGCCCTGGACGCGGTCTTCTCCTTCTCGCTGGTGCCGCTCTACCTGGGCATCTCGCTGGGCGTCTTCTTCCTGGTGCTGGCGCTCATCGAAGTGATCTACGTGAGCAGCTTCTGGATCACCGGGCGGGTGAGCAACCTGGCTCCCGGCTGGAGCTCGCTGATGTTCATGCTGCTGGTGGTGGGCGGCTTCCTCATGATCCTGCTGGGCTTCATCGGCATCTACGTCGGCTACATCTTCCAGGAGGTCAAGCACCGCCCGGTCTACCTGGTGCGGCGCAAGATCCCGGCCGGGGAAGACGAAGCGCAACCTTGAAACCCCGATCTCCCCGGCCCGTATGAATCTACTCTGCCATTGCCTTCTGCCTTCACGTAGGGCGGGATTCACATCCCGCCGGATTTTCGGCGGCTTTGGAAAGCCGCCCTACGCCTTTTAGGACACTTCCCTCGCGAACAGACAATCCCTCATGCTTAACCGTATCAAAAGACTACACTTTCCATCCTGGACGATTCCGCTGGCGCTGCTGGCCGTCACCGTGGCCAGCTACGGGCTGATGATCAACCAGTTGGGCTTCTACTGGGACGACTGGCCCTTCGCCTGGATCACGCACACCTTCGGCAACGCCGGCCTGACGCGCTACTTCGCCACCAACCGCCCGGTGTGGGGCCTGTTCTACAAGCTGACCACGCCTTTCCTGGGGCAGAACCCGCTGGTGTGGCAGATCTTCGGCCTCACCTGGCGCTGGCTCAGCGCCGTGGCGCTGTGGTGGGCGCTGGGCAAGCTGTGGCCGGCGCGCAAGGCGCAGATGGCCTGGGTGGCGCTGCTCTTCGTGGTCTATCCCGGCTTCGGCCAGCAGTTCATCGCCCTCACCTACGGGCACTTCTTCCTGATCCTCACCCTCTTCTTCCTCTCGCTGGGGCTGATGCTGTGGGCCTTGCGCTCGAAAGCACGCTACTGGCCCCTCACCGGCTTCTCCCTGCTCACCTCGGCGGCCAACCTGTTCGCCATGGAATACTTCTTCGGGCTGGACCTGCTGCGCCCCTTGCTGATCTGGCTGGCGCTGGGCGAGCAGGAGCTGGCCCCGCGCCGCCGCCTGGCCGAGACCGCCCGGCGCTGGGCGCCCTTCTTCGCCTTGGACTGCGTCTACGCCTTCTGGCGCGCCTTCATCTTCAAGTTCCAGACCTACCAGCCTTCCCTGGTGAGCAGCCTTTCGGCCAACCCCCTGCGGGCCCTGGCCGGGCTGCTGAGCACCGTGGGGCAGGACGTGGCCACCACCAGCGTGGGCGCCTGGCTGCGCGCCTTCCAGCCGCCGGCCCTGGCCGATTTCGGGGCGCGCTCCACACAGGTGTACTGGGCGCTGGTGGCGGTGTGCTTCCTGGGGCTGGCCGTCTACCTGTTCCTGCTGCGCGGCGGGGACGGCCCGCGCGCGCGCCTCACCCGCTGGCCCCTGCCGCTGATCCTGACCGGCCTGCTGGCGTTGCTGGCCTGCGGCCTGCCCTTCTGGCTGACCGGGCTGCAAGTGGGGCTGACCTATCCCAACGACCGCTTCACCCTGCCCTTCATCCTGGGCGCCAGCCTGCTGTTGGCCGGGCTGATCGAGCTGATCCCCGGCCCGCGCGTGGTCAAGATCGCCCTGCTGAGCCTGGCGGTGGCGCTGGGCATCGGCGTGCAATACCAGAACGCTACCGACTACCGGCGAGACTGGAACCGCCAGCGCCGCCTGCTGTGGCAGCTCGTATGGCGCGCGCCGGCCATCCAGCCGGGCACCACCCTGCTGTCTGCCGAGGTGGCCTTCATGAAGGACAGCGACAACTCGCTGACCGCGCCCATCAACTGGATCTACGCGCCGGAGGACAAGAGCCTGTCCTTGCCCTACCTGTTCGCCTACCCCACCGTGCGCTCGGCGGACCTGCCCGCCACCCCGCAAGCCGGCGCGCCCATCCACAACAACTACCTGGCGGCCACCTTCAACGGCAGCACCTCGCAGATGATCGTGCTCAACTACGGCCCGCCGGCCTGCCTGCGCCTGCTGGACCCGGTGTACGACGCGGGCATCCCCTTGCTGCCCGCCGACGTGCAGGAGTGGCAGCCCCTCTCCAGGCCCGATCTGGTGCTGCCCGAGGGCGGCCAATCCTTGCAGGTGATCACGCAATTGCTGGGGCCGGAGCCGGAGCACGACTGGTGCTATTACTTCGAGAAGGCCGACCTGGCGCGCCAGCAGGGCGATTGGGCCGAAGTGGCCCGCCTGGGCGACATCGCTTTCGGCCTGTCGGATTACCCCAACGAGCCTTCCGAGCGCCTGCCCTTCGTGGAGGGCTACGCCCACGTGGGGCGCTGGCAGGCAGCCGAGGATCTCTCGCGGCAGACGCTGAAGATCACCGCGCTGATGAAGCCCATGCTGTGCGCCACCTGGCAGCGCATCGCGCAGACTACCACGCCCGACGCCGCCCAGCAGGGAGCGGTCAGCCAGATGGAAGGCGAGTTCCAGTGCACGACGCCGTAGCAGGGGGAGCGGCCCGCCGGGGATTCGATTTCAAAATCACAAACAAATCAAAACAATTCCCCGGGAAGCGCCAGATATGGTGGATTCTCCCCGGTTGGGGAGAGGCGGACGCAGCCCTGGGGGATAAACGAATCCGATTAACGAATAAACGAATTGTGGAGAATAGAGAGCGGAGAGCAGTCAGGGCGGGGTTTGCGGCGAGCATGGGAATCTCCTGCGTGGGAGGGTTGGATGCGAGGATATATTAGCACAAATGTTCTGGTTTTACAAGCCCCCACCTCCCCCAAAACATGGCGTTCTCAAGAATAAAGGTTGTCATTGCGAGGAGGGCGTTCTTTGCCCGACGAAGCAATCTCGGTGCCGGCCCTGAGATCGCCACGCCCTGGGAAGAACACCCAGGGCTCGCGATGACACAGATCATAGTGGCTGTCAAGGAAACATGAGAACGCCATATCCCCCAAAATCGAAGAACCCGATTTCGGGGGAGGAGTTCTCCAGGTGGCCATCGACCCCAGGGTCTACGCTCTACCGCGCTTTGGCTAGGCTCCCATGCGATCCGGGTTCGAGCGCATGTATTCCCAGCCGTCCAGGTCGGGGGATGGGAGGCCCTGTTGCGCCAGAATCGTGGTGACATTGGTGCGGTGCTCGACCCCATGATTGACCGCCTGGATCAGCATGGACACGCTCTTAAAACGGGAGCTCAGCCCTTCCCAGTCCGGATCTTCCCAATCCCGCCGGAACGAATCCGTGCTCTGCATGTGCTCGGCGGCCTCCACCAAGGCGCTGCTGACCTGCTCCGCATACGGGCGGATCGCGGAGAGGGGCGGGAGATCCTCCCACGCGAAGGGCGGCGCCAGGGAAACGCCGCTCAGCCTTTGATAATAGCGGGCCTCGGCCTGGACGATGTGCACCAGCGTGGCGTAAATGCTCCCGTAGACGCCCGGCGCGCTGCTGGCCAACTGTTCGGGCGTCAGGCGGCTGCACGCGTCGATCAGACGCAGGTTGGCCCAGCGGTTATAGTACAGGAATTCGGCGGCCATGGAATCGGGGATATTTGGCATTCGAACGCTCCTTCCTTGTAGCCGGATAGTCTTCTGGGAGAAATTATAATACGCTGAAGGCGGTTTGCCCTGGATAGCGCCCGGTTGTAAAATAAGCCCAGGGCAAAATCCCCCACAGGAAAAATCCATGCGACTTTACACGATCGGCTTCACCCAAAAATCCGCGCAACAGTTCTTCGAGCTGCTCGAAAAGAACGGCGTGCAGCGCCTGGTGGACATCCGCCTGCGCCCCGGCGGGCAGCTCGCCGGCTTCACCAAGCAGGAGGACCTGCGCTACTTCCTGAAAAAGCTCATCGACTGCGATTACCGTTCCCTCCAGCGGCTGGCGCCCACGGACGAGATGCTCAAGCTGTACCGCAGCGGCAAGGATTGGGAGGCGTACGAAGCGGCCTTCTCCGCTCTGATGGATCAGCGCGGCATCCCGGAGACGTTGGAGCGCGATTTGTTCGAAGAAAAAACCTGCTGCCTCTTGTGCAGCGAGGCCACGCCGGAACATTGCCATCGCCGCCTGGTGGCCGAGCGCCTGGCGGCTGCCTGGAAGGACGTGACGGTGGTGCATTTGTAAGGGGGAAGGGGTCAGTAGACAGTGGACGGTGGTCAGGTTTTCGCGGCCATCGTAGGGGCGATGCATGCGGAAGGCGCGCGGGGCTATCCGGCAGAACGCCTCCTCCGCATGCATCGCCCCGACCCAAACGCGCCAGACGCACACGGTTGGGGGGTTTCACCGCAAAGGACGCCAGGGACGCGATGCCCGAAAAGAAGGGGCAGCGGCGCACAGGCAAGGGCAACTTAACCGTTAAGGAGGTTTCGATTGGGCGCTACCCAGAAGCTCACGGCAAAGCCGTATTTAATGGATATTACCTTACTTCGAGAACAAGTGCCCGCCTGGGATTCCTATCCATTTTGTTTGCCTGTTTTGCAAAGTTTCGAGACGCTTGGTTTCCATCCCGATGTTACCTTTTTCGTTGGAGAAAACGGGACGGGAAAATCGACTTTGCTCGAGGCAATCGCGCTTTTATTGCGCTATAACCCGGAGGGCGGGAATAAGAACACCTTATTTTCGACGCGGGAAACGCACTCGGATCTCTACAAATATCTGAAATCCGGCAAGAGCTTCAAGCGGCCCAAAGACGGCTTCTTCCTGCGGGCAAAATCCTTTTATAACGTTGCCTCTTATATCGACGAGGTAAGATATGCAGAAGCCTATGGGGGAAAGTCGCTTCACGCCCAATCCCACGGTGAGTCATTTCTGGCTTTGCTCAATTACAAATTCCACGGAAATGGCCTGTACCTGCTGGACGAGCCCGAGGCGGCCTTGTCTCCACTCCGCCAACTAGCGGCTTTGACGGCCATCCACCGCCTGGTAAAATCCGCTTCGCAGTTTATCATCGCCACACATTCTCCCATCCTCATGGCGTATCCAAATGCGAGAATCTACCTGTTTTCGGACGAAGGCATACGCGAAGTGGACTATGAGCAGACCGAGCATTATAAGATTGCCAAAGACTTTTTCGATCACCGCGATCAGATGATGCAGGTACTTTTGGAAGAGAGCTAGACCGGGCTCAGGCAATCCGGCCTCCCGGCATCGACGGGGGTTTTGCCGAAAAAGGAAGGCCCCTGCCCGGGCAATCGACGCGCTCCCGGCGTTGGGTGGGTGAGGACGCCGCGCCCGCGGGCAATCGGCTGATGGCCGCCGGGTCTCACCGCAAAGGACGCCAAGGGACGCAAAGAGGGGAAAGACAGAGGGCAGGCCGGCGGGGGAGCCCGCCGATGGCCGGCGTCAGGGCGATGCATTCGGAGGAAAGGCTCTCCTGAGTAGATCAGCGCGTCTTCCGAATGCATCGCCCCTACCCAAACGCGCGATACTCGCGGGGTCGCGGGGCATTCTGGCAGAGCGGGTAAGTGGGTAACGGAAAAGCGTGCGTTCAAGCACGGACGCACCCACGAATTTTTAGGTAGGCTCCTCTCAGGAGGAAAACAGATAAAGCCAAGAACCCGCTTGCGTATATTTTGATACGGATGTAAGATAACGGCACAATAAGGATTGTTTGATTTTATAATCATATCATTATATACGAAACAAGTATCAAGGGTGGTTGTTTCCTCACTACTATGTTGAAAGACCATTTCCTAGAAATCATAAGTGGCAACCCTACCAGACCGAATAAATTTACCATTGGAATGGGAAAACTTATCCGTGCTGCCAGGGAAGAGGCAGGGTATAGTCAGAGGGTTTTAGCTAACATAATTTACCGCCGCCAAGCAGCATTATCTGACATGGAAAACGGGAAAATAGAACCAGATGCTTTTACATTAATAGCGCTTTCAGAAGCGTTGAAGAAACCTTTGATTTATTTTTTCCCCAGCCCATATAAACCCAGATATGAATTAGAACAAACATCAGAAATTGAAACTGAGCTTATTATCCAAGCCAGGCGATTAAATCAAGATGACCTAAAAAAAGTATTGGCTCAAACGAAAGCTGTTGCCGATCTAATAGATCAACATTAGCTTGTATATTATTATCTCGTTCTTATATTGGGAGAAAATAATGCAAAAAATCTCTACACAGTCTAGAAGTTCAGAGGTACATGCTTACATTTACATACGGGATACACTCAAGAAATTGGGCTGGGACACCAGGAACCCATCTAAACATCCAGATGGGCAAGTTTACACACAAAATGAAAGTTTATCCCATCCAGAAATCCAGGCCCAACTTGTATTAGACAAGCCCGAAAATATTGTTAAAATAAAAGAATCTATATATTGGGTTTTAGAGGCCAAGCGATCACATTCACAGCTAACTCAGGCGATGAACGAAGCCATTGGTTATGCAAACAAAATCAACAATAGTAAAAATATAAAAGCTTTATTTGTGTCCGGTGTAGCAGGAAATGAAACTGATGGCTATTTAGTTAAAACTTTTTATCTCGTCGGTGATCAGTTTATACCTATAAAAATAAATTCAAAAGAAATATCGTCGCTAATTTCCCCTGAAATTGCAAATATTGTTCTAGGGAGTGGTCCTAGCATTGAGGATATTCCAGTTGACGAGTCTCTTTTTTTGAGTGTCGCGGAGAAAATCAACGAAATATTGCATTTGGGAGCAATAAACAAGAACTATCGTGCAAGAGTAATGGCAGCTCTATTACTCTCATTAGTAGATGACACTCCGCCCAATATTGATGCAAGTCCTAAAGTTCTGATAGGGGATATTAATACTCGCGCGAAAGCAGTTCTAAAAGTCCAAGGGAAGGTAGAATTCTACAGATATATCGAATTGACCCTTCCAGCAACTCAAGATAACCACATTAAATTTAAGTCTGCTATAGTTCAAACACTTTCCGAATTGAACAATCTAAATATTCGCTCTGCTATGAATTCTGGAACTGATGTACTTGGAAAGTTTTATGAAGTCTTTCTAAAGTATGGTAATGGAGCAAAAGAAATAGGAATCGTATTAACTCCAAGGCACATTACGCAATTTGCAGCAGATGTCATGAACATTACTGATCAAGATATCGTATATGATCCCACTTGTGGCACAGGTGGCTTTCTAGTTTCAGCTTTCGATTCGGTAAAGCGAAACTATAGCGAAACCCAAGTTAATCGATTTAAAGTAAACAACCTATTTGGCGTAGAACAAGAGTCCGAAGTTGCTTCATTAGCCATTGTTAATATGATTTTCCGTGGTGACGGCAAGAACAATATAATTGAGGGAAATTGCTTCCAAAAGAACTTAAAGAGAACAATAAGGAACAATACAGTTACAGCCGAATATTCCAATTCCATTCCGAGAAAAGACGAATTATCGGTGACAAAAGTATTAATGAATCCTCCATTTGCCCTTAAGGCAAGCGATGAAAAAGAATTCAAATTTATTGATCAAGCTCTAAAGCAAATGCAAATTGGTGGAAATTCTTTTTTCAGTTCTACCGTATTCTTCAATGGTCAGAGAAAACACATATAAATCATGGAGAAAACGATTACTTGAAAACAATACATTGTTATCTGTAATTACTTTTCCTGAAGACCTATTCTATCCAGTTGGAGTTCACACATTAGGTGTATTTATAAAAAAGGGTATATCCCATCCCAATTCGTCTAATGTTTTGTGGACAAGGGCATTAAATGATGGTTTGTTAAAAAATAAAGGCAAGAGGCTTCCAAATAAAAGGGCGACCAATGATTTCTCAACAATTAAAGACACATTGAGAGCGTTCCTGCAAAATCAATCCTTGCCAATACAAAGTGTACCAAAATTCATCAAAGCATGTCCGATTGACTTCACTGATCCATTGCTTGAGTTAGTACCAGAGAATTATCTTGATCAAAATCCGCCTTCAGCCGAAGAGATTGTGAATGGAATAGATAAAACAATCAGGGAGTCTGTAGCCTATATATTGCAGGCGGGAAAAGAAGATGAATATTAATTTTGAATCAATAAGATTATTCGAATTATTTAACATAATTTCTGGTGATTACCATGCGACAAAAGATTTAGATCCAGGAAATATACCTTTAATTTCTTGCAAAGACTCAAACAATGGTTTCTTGGGCTATTTTGACATACCAAAAAATAAGCAATATAAAAAAGCTATTACTGTAGCTTATAATGGTCGACCTCTATCTGCCAAATATCATCCTTACACATTTGGCGCGAAAGATGACGTTGCTATCTTAATTCCGCGAATTGAAATGAGCGAAAAAGCTCTCATTTTTATTGCGGCTGAATTAACAAGGCTAATGTGGAGATATAGTTATGGCCGCAAGTGTTATAGAGAAAAAATGAAACGCGTTGAAATACTCGCGCCACTGATTAAAACTAAAGATACTATAAGGATGGATGAAGAATTAATTTCACAGTTATTTCCAAATGAATTCAAATCATATTTTCCTGAAAAAGAATTAATCCAAGGTACTCTGAAATCCTCTCTGGATTGGAAGCAAATGGACATACTCTCTCTCTTTGAAATCATTAGAGGAGATTTTCATTCCCTTTCTGCCCTAGACCCTGGCCTCTATCCGACCGTGTCAAGAATTTCAACTAACAATGGCATTGTTGGTTACTTTGACAAGCCAGCTAATGCCAGAATTTATAAACGAGGAACAATAACGGTAAGTACGGTAAGCGGAGATGCATTTTTGCAATTAGAAGATTTTATGGCAACTGATAATGTTATTATCTGTAATCCAAGGTCTGGTTACCGCCTATCAACCTTACTTTTCATTACTCTTATGTTGAATTATCAAAAATGGAGATATTCATATGGACGCCAATGTTACAAGGATAAATTTTCGAAGGTTAAAATATATGTTCCAATGATGGAAGATGGTTCGATTGATGAAGATGCTATTGAGAATATTGTTAAAGACTTCCCTTACTTCACTCTAATTAAGAACAAGGTCAATCACAGGTAATCATTTGTACACCTATATAGCTCGCCACTATATTAATTATTTTCGGGACTATTTCGTAAGAGGAGCAAAAAGAAGTGATTTTAAACACTATGTTCTTACTTAATATTTGCATATAATATTTTATTAAGAGTAAAATGGTATCTGTCTTGCAATCAGTTTCTCTAAATCAATTTAACATCATCCATAGACAGGTGAGGATATTATGGATCAAAGGGAAATCGTTCTGGCTGGGTTAGCCCCTGCCAAAGGAGCTTCCTATACTCCAGTCCAAGTCCAAAAAATGTTTTTTCTTCTTGATAGGAATATCCCCAAAGAAATAGATGGAACCGCTTTTCGATTTTAAACCATATAATTATGGACCGTTTGACAAAACAGTTTATCGAGTTCTTGAAAAGTTGGAAGAAGAGGGATTTGTCGATATTGACATAGATCATAACTGGCGGACCTATAAACTGACTGTAAAAGGACAAGAAGAAGGGGATAGAATCCTTGCAAGCCTGCCTGATATGCCCAGGAGTTTTATAATTCGGGTTTCCGAATTTGTTCGAAGCCTAAGTTTCACCCAATTGGTTTCGGCCATCTACAAAACATATCCAGAAATGAGGGCTAACAGCGTCTTCCAGGAATAACTTCATGACATCCATTGTGGGTATTCTTTGCCGAGACGGTGTAGTCATTGGAGCGGACAGCTCAGTTACTTTTGTTCAAGAGGGTCATATTCAGATTCCCATGATCGAACAAAAATTTGAGAAAATTGAAATTATTGGAGAGCATGTAATCGTTGTAGGGACAGGATCTGTTGGACAAGGCCAAAGGTTTTGTGAAATTGTAAAAAAAGCTTGGAATGATAAAGTTTTTCAAAACGAACAGCATACTGTCGGGAAGAAACTTTGTGCAGAGGCGGTCAAGGATTTTGCAGAAACAGCAGCTCAACATGGAAACTACGGAGCTCTCGTTGGATTTCCATGCTTAGGAAAAGCTTGTCTAACCGAATTTCCTTTATCAGATTTTCAGCCCGAGATGAAAACTGAACAACTATGGTTTGCATCTATGGGCAGTGCGCAACATATCACTGACACGTTTTTAGCGTTTCTAAAAGAAGTGTTTTGGTCTTCTTCTGTACCTAATGTCAATGATGGAATTTTTGCAGCAAAATGGACGCTCGATAATGCCGTCAGTTGGAATCCGGGCGGCGTTAATGGACCGGTTAGAATAGCTGTCTTGGAAATGGTAAGTGATAAATATCAAGCTAGAATTCTTCACGATGATGAGCTTCAAGAACATTCTCAGGCAATTATAGACGCAAAAACTGCTCTTGCTCATTTTCGAAATGAATATAGACCTACCAATCATCCTGAAATTCCTCCCGTCCCAGAGCCAGAAACGCTGGACAATCATGACAAGGCTGAAGGGGAATTAATACCGTTAGATGCAAAACCGTATCAATCAGCTAACAGAAATCGACATAAATCGAAGAAAATATAATCAAATTCTCCCTTAAACCTGGGATAAATATTAGTTTCCTCGTTCCTCCGGCCTCTGGTGGAAGTCCTCTTGCCGCTCCACCGGCCAACCGTGCTTAATTGTCCCCCATCCCCAAACGTTTTTCCTCCTCCATTTTTGTTCTTCAAAACGGGGGAGGTGCAGGAGGGGGTATCTCTTTCCCCTTTGCGGTCAGCAGGGTAGGCTATGGCCAACTCCATTCGCTTCGCTCGGGAGCGCATAAACCACGCGAGAACGACCGGCGCCCTACTGGCCACTTCCTTCGCGATTGCCGTAAGCCCCACCCCAACCCCTCTCTACTATCCACTCTCTTCTCTCGCGCTCTCCTTTTTACCCCTTTTCTTACCCCAAAAGTACGTTTTCGTGTAACGTTCAGCCCTGACGCTCGTTTATTACTTAGGCATTGGTGACGACTCACCAATTTTTGGTTTAACCAAAGGAGGGACTCCCAACAGATCATTCCCCTATCCACCTGATTTTCCACGTGTAACCCCCAAATTCAAACAGTGCATCCGTTCATTTCAAGGAGTAAATAGAGGTCGGACATGAAACAGAGAATCTTTACCTTCCTTGTAATCCTGATGGTGGTGGCCATGCTGCCGGGCACCGCTTTCGCCGCGCCCGCCGCCCCCCGCACCACGCTGCACGGGAGCGCCCCGGCGTGGGCCAATTCGGCCAACTTTGCCGGCGCCGCCGATCCCAACGGCGCGGTCGGATTCCGCGTCTACCTGGGCTGGCAAAATGGGGACGCGGCCGAAGCCTTCGCCCGCGCCGTATCGGACCCCAGCAGCCCGCAGTACGGGCAGTACCTGACGGCCGCGCAGTTCCGCAAGCAATTCGCGCCCTCGCAAGCGCAGGTGGGCGCCGTGCAATCCTGGCTCAGGAGCCAGGGCTTCAAGGTGGACTATACGCCCACCAACAACCACTACGTTTCGGCCGAGGGCACGGTCGCGCAGGCCGAGGCCGCCTTTGGCGTGCAGTTCGGCATGTACAAGGTCAAGGGCAAGTCCGTGCGCTCGCCCAACGGCGACGTTTCGATTGACGCCTCGCTGGCCCCCGTCGTCACCGGCGTGATCGGGCTAGACGACAGCGCCATCTTCGTCCAAACCGACCACATCAAAGACGCCCCGCCGGCCGGAGGCTTCCGCAACGCGCCCCCGCTCTCGGCGTACTGGGCCGAGCAAGTTTCCCCCTACGCCTACCCGGCCGGCTTTACCGACGTGACTTCTCCGGCCACGGCCTCCTGGGCGGTGAAAGGCTACACGCCCGCTCAAATCAAGGGGGCTTACGGGATTTCGGGAGCCTACGATGGCGCCGGCCAGACCGTGGCGATCATCGACGCCTACGCCTCGCCCACCATCCTGCAAGACGTCAACCAGTGGTCCGTCAATCGCGGTCTGCCGACTATGAGTCCCTCACAGCTCGTCCAGGTCACCCCGCCCGGCGTGTACAATCGCCCCCAGAACCCGAAGCAGGATCCGCAGGGCTGGTATGGGGAAGAGACGCTGGACGTGGAAGCGGTGCACGGCATGGCGCCCGCCGCGAAGATCGTCTTCGTGGGTGCGCCGAACAATTACCAGGATCTGGACGCGGCCATGAACCACGTGGTAGACCGGCAGTTGGCGCAAATCGTGACCAACTCGTACGGCTTCCCCACCGAGCTGCTCCCCAAGGGATACGTCAAGCCCTTCGAGGACACGCTCGTCCAGGCGGCGGCGGAAGGCATCGGCGTGTACTTCTCGTCGGGCGACAACGGCGATGAAACCTCGAGCTTTGGCTTCGCCACCGCCGATTGGCCCGCCTCCAGCCCCTGGGTGACCACCGTGGGCGGCACCAGCCTGGGCGTGGACGCCAGCAACGCCCGCGCGCTCGAAACCGGCTGGGGCACCAGCAACTATAGCTGCGATGCGACCACCCTGGTGTGCACCAACGCCGGATGGATCTACGGGGCGGGCGGCGGCGTGAGCCAGCTCTTCGCGGAGCCCTGGTACCAATCGGCCGCCGGGCTGAGCTTCAGCGGACGCGCCGAGCCGGACGTGGCGGCGCTGGCCGATCCTCAAACCGGACTGCTTGTCGGCCAGACGCAGACTTTCCCGGACGGCACATACTACGACGAATATCGCATCGGCGGCACCAGCCTGGCCAGCCCGATCTTCGCGGGGATGATGGCCCTGCTGGATCAAAAAGCCGGGCACCCGCACGGCTTCGCCAATCCGCTGTTCTACGCCAACCCCGGCGCGTTCTACGACGTCCAGCCGGTCAAGACCGCCGTGGCGCGCAGGAACTTCGCCAACGGCGTCGACGCCAGCAACGGCACGGCGGACTTCCTGCGCACCTTCGACGATTACTCCGGGTCGCCCACGCAGCACACGGCTCCCGGCTGGGACAACGTCACGGGCCTGGGCACGCCCAACGGCAACTTCTTGAGCCTGCCATGAGTCCTTCGCGTCAA
This sequence comes from uncultured Chloroflexia bacterium, assembly GCA_963702935.1. Taxonomy (GTDB): domain Bacteria; phylum Chloroflexota; class Anaerolineae; order Anaerolineales; family Anaerolineaceae; genus DAOTWA01. Next base: position 1,333,358 of record OY969772.1, on the reverse strand, counting down.
TGGGTCGGGCTCACGCTTCGAACTCATTGGCAAGTGAGCAAGCAAGATTAAAAAATTGGTGGCCTGTACGGCCACCAATTTTTATTGCCTTCCACCAATCTAACCTGAGGCTCTATAATTAACCTGGACTTTTGCCAATTGAGCCCGGGCGATATTTGCACCCCGCAATCCACAGGCTCTTCTTAAAGTCTCCTCCGCAACTCCGCGGTGGAATTTTCCATAGAAAGAAAGGGATTCGGTATGGAAGAGAATAAAGGTACCCCAACCACGATCGATGAATACATCGCGCAGTGTCCACAAGACGTGCAGCCGGTTCTGGCCAAAATCCGGGCGGTGATCCGGGAAGCTGCCCCGGACGCCGTGGAGAAGATCAGCTATCAAATGCCGGGTTTTTATCTAAAAGGCAACCTGGTATGGTTCGGCGCGCATAAGAGCTACATTGGATTCTATCCCACGGGAGCCGGAATCGAGGCCTTCAAAGCCGAGCTCTCCGCGTATAAAAGCTCCAAAGGAGCGGTGCAATTTCCGTTGGATCAGCCCATGCCCTACGAATTGATCGGCAGGATCGTCAAGTTCAGGGTCGCGCAAAACCTGAAGAAATAGCAGGCCCTATTTCACCACGGAGACACAGAGAACACGGAGGATTCTTTTAGAGAGAGAAAACTCTGTGATCTCCGTGCCTCTGTGGTGGGACTTTCAACATTTCACCACGGAGACACAGAGAACACGGAGCATTCTCCTAGAAAAAGAAAACTCTGTGACCTCCGTGCCTCTGTGGTGGGACTTTCGCCATTTCACCACGGAGACATAGAGAACACGGAGCATTCTCCTAGAAAAAGAAAACTCTGTGACCTCCGTGCCTCTGTGGTGAGATCTTCCGCCTGATTCAAAAAGAAACTCCGAGTAGGAAGGAATCAAAATGCGCAATTTGTTGGTGAAGACGTTTTTGGGCTTTGCATTTTTGATGCTGGTTCTGGCTCTGGCGCTTTTCCTGACCGCCGGATCGCTGCGCTTCTGGCAGGCCTGGGCCTACCTGGCCGACTTCGCGGGCTGCACGCTGCTCATCACCGCCTACCTGATCCAGAACGACCGCGATTTGCTGTCCCGGCGCGTGCAGGGCGGCCCGGTAGCGGAGACCCAGAGGAGCCAGCAGATCATTCAAAGCCTGGCCAGCCTGTTTTTTATCGCCCTGTTCATCGTTCCCGGTCTGGATTTTCGTTTTCACTGGTCGAGCGTGCCGCCGGCCCTGAGCCTGGTCTCGGATGGCTTCGTGGCGCTGGGCTTTTTCATCGTCTTCCTGGTATTTCGGGAAAACAGCTACACCAGCGCCACCATCGAGGTGGCCGCCGGGCAAAAGGTGATCTCCAGCGGACCCTACGGCGTGGTGCGGCATCCCATGTACGCGGGCGCCTTCCTGCTGCTCCTGTTTACTCCGCTGGCCCTGGGCTCCTGGGTGTCGCTTCCGCTGCCCATCCCCCTGATCCTGGTCATCATCGTCCGGCTGCTGGACGAGGAGAAATTCCTGGCGGCTAACCTGAGCGGGTACGCGGCCTACCGCCAGAAGGTGCGTTACCGCCTCGTGCCGTTCGTCTGGTAGGAATATCGCCGCTCCCTTCCATACCACTTTCCGCTCTCTAATCTCTCCTCTCGTTTTTTCCCCAACCCCTTGCCAAATCAGAACATTTGTACTAATATATTCTCGCCTTCACAGGTCCACTCGTCCCCGGAGGAAATCCCATGCTCGATCAGCCCCCTCGTCGCCGGAAACGCGGTGCGCCGCTCGGCAAGACCAACACCCTCGATCCCCGCGTTTTCGTTTATTCGTTAACGGATTCGTTTGCCCCCCAGGGCTGCGCCCGTACCTTGCCAACCGAAAAGAACTCCCTTATCTGGCGGTCAAAAAGGATTCGTTTTCAATTGTTTGCGTTTTCGGAACAATTCAATTCCCCAGGGAAAATTACTCTCCCAGCGCCGGGTAGGTGATGCCGCCGTGCGGGAAGACCAGCGCCCTGGCTTGCGCGGGCAGCTTGCGGCGCGCCTGCTGGATGGCCTCGGGCAGCCCGTCCACGAAGGTGACGAAGGGCAGGTTGGCCTTGACCTTCTCCGGGATAGTGGGGGCGTGCATGAGCAGCGTGCCCTGGCGCATGGCCTGTAGCGCGAAATACAGGAAGAAACGGTCCTCCTCGCCCATGCCCTTGAGGTTCAGCTTGGGCACCAGGGGCAGCAGCACGGGCGCCAGGGCCTTCAAGGCCCCCCGTCCCAGCGGCAGCTTGCGGTTGGCCAGGCCGAACACGCCCACGCCCTCGTCGGCGCGCACCAGGGTGATCAGCACGCCGCCCGGCTTCAAAGCGCGGATGGTGTTGGCCAGCGCCTTGACTCCCTGGCGCAGGTCCGAGTCCATGGGGTGCGAAGCGGTGACCACCAGGTCGGCCGGCTCAGGCACGGCGACGCCGTACAGCCTGGCGCTAGTGCTCGCCCCGGCGCGATGCGCAGCGATGGGGTGGCCGCTGACCACCTGCACGGCCTGCAAGGAGCCGTTCAGCACGGCGTTGACGATGAACACGGGCGGCTTGAGCATCCCGGCGGCCTCTTCCAGATCCAGACGCATGGGATTGCGCTCGATGGGCTGGCCGACCATGTTGAAGGTATCCGGGCGACAGTTGAGGGTGTGGTTGTGGGCGATGGTGGCGCGCCCGGCCACGCCCGGCACCAGGTTCTTGTAGCCGCCGCCGAAGCTGGCGATGATGTGCGGCTCGATGCAGCCGATGGAGACCACCAGGTCCGCGCCGGCCACGGTCTTGTTGATCCACACGGGTGTGCCGCGCGAGGTGGTGCCCAGGTTGGCCATGCTGTCGTAATCGTCGCAGGCGGGGTTCTCGATGCGCATCTCCCCCAACGGCCCGGCGCGCCCGGCGATCTCCTCAGCGGGCATGGGGCGGTGCAGCCCTAACGCGGGGACGAGGGTGATCTCCTCGGCGCGCACCCCGGCGGCGGCCAGCTCCGCCAGCACTTGCGGCAGGATGCCTGCCACGGGGGTGGGACGGCTGCCGTCGTCCATCACCAGGGCGACCTTCCAGCCGGGTTTGGCCAGCTCGCTCAGGCGGGGCAGTCCGATGGGCTGCGCCAGGCTGCGGCGCACCTCGTCGCCCAGGTCCGCCACGGGCGGCAGGCCGGCCGGCTCCAGGCAGCCGGAAACGACCCAGCCTTCCGGCAGGTCGAGCGGCAGGGTCTGCGCCCCCCAGGGTAGTTGGATTGGAGTAGTTTGCATGTGCGTTGCCTTTCTTTTGTGTATGGTCTCTCGGCGGCTTTGGAAAGCCGCCCTACGGCGGTTGCGGAGGCTACTCTGCGTCTCCGTGCGGGCCTTTCGTAGGGCGGGATTCACATCCCGCCGTCCTTGTCTCTCGGCGGCTTCGGAAAGCCGCCCTACAGCGGTTGCGGAGGCTACTCTGCTGTTCCCGTGTATCCTTTCGTAGGGCGGGATTCATATCCCGCCGTCCTTGCCTCTCGGCGGCTTTGGAAAGCCGCCCTACAGTTTCTTGGATCTTTTTATAAGTTTACCCGGAGTTGGGGAAAGGAGGAAGGATGAGGCAATCAGGAGACCAGGCCCTGATCCCCGATCACCTGATTGCCCGTTCCCTAATTACCTGATCGCCTTATCCCTGATTGCCTGCTTTCTGCTCTCCCCATCCCTGATATAATCTCCTTATGGAAACTCCCCCTCCTCTTCCCGTAGAAGAAAGCCGCGCAGCCCGGAAAAAGAGGGCGCTGGCCTTCAAGACCTGGCACCTATTCGTGCTGGTCGTGCCGTTATCCATCGCGCTGGGATTGAGCGCCGGCTATTTGCTGTGGGGGCGCCAGGCCGCCACGCTCGAAGCCCTGCGCGCCGCCCAGGCGGATGCCACCCCCAGCAGCGCCGATCAGCAGCAAATCAAGCGCTACGACATTCCCACCGCCGGCAACCCCTCGCTGGGTGCGGAAGACGCCCCCATTACTCTCGTGGAATTCAGCGATTACGAATGCCCTTACTGCAAGAAGTGGCACGACGAGGTCTTCCTTAAGCTGGTGGACGCCTACGCCGGGAAGGTGCGCTTCGTCTACCGCGATTTTCCCCTGGTGGGGCTGCACAGCAACGCCGCGCCGGCGGCAGAAGCCGCGCATTGCGCCGCCGAGCAGACGGATTACTGGACCTACCACGATTTACTGTTCAGCATGAAATACGACCTGAACACGCAGGGCTACGAGCAGTACGCCGCCGACCTGGGCCTGGACCTGACCAAGTTCGACGAATGCCTGACCAGCCGCCGTTACCAGCAAGAGGTGGAGGATAATTACCAGTTTGCCGCCAACCTGGGCGTACAATCCACGCCCACTTTCTTCATCAACGGCATCCCCGTCGTCGGCGCGCAGTCTTACGAGGTCTTCACCCAGGTGATCGACAAAGAGCTGGCCGGGGAGTTTCCCAATAAGATCGAAAGGGGTGATCTCATGAAGAAATTCATCGCCGTCGCCGGCAACATCGGCGTGGGCAAGTCCACGCTGGTGGAGATGCTGTGCCAGAAGCTGGATTGGCAGCCCTTTTACGAGCCGGAAGCGGCCAACCCTTACCTGGCCGACTTCTACCAGGACATGCAAGCCTGGGCCTTTCATTCGCAGATCTTCTTCCTCACCCATCGCCTGCGCTCGCACCGCCAACTGCTCAACTTCCCGCATTCGGCCATCCAGGACCGCAGCATCTACGAAGACGCCGAGATCTTCGCCCACAACCTGTTCCTGCAAGGCTACATCAGCCAGCGCGATTACCAGACCTACCACGAGCTGTACCTGGTGCTGACCGAATTCCTGGATCCGCCCGATCTGGTGATCTACCTGCGCGCTTCGGTGCCCACCCTGTTGGAGCGCATCCAGCATCGCAACCGCGACTACGAGCGCACCATCTCGCCCGATTACCTGGAGCGTCTCAACCGGCTGTACGAGAACTGGATCGCCAACTTTACCCTGTGCCCGGTGCTGACCGTCCCGGCGGACGACCTGGACTACGTAGCCCATCCCAGCCACCTGGATCTGGTAGCGCAAAAGGTGCAGGAGAAGCTGACCGGCAAAGAGGAAGTGGTCTTCGACCCCGAGGAAGTGGCGCGCGCAAACGGGGAGTGAAAGCGTCGAGCAACCCGGTTAAATAGAAAAAGGCGAGTCCACCCGGAATCACCCTTTCGATCTCTTTATGAGGATAAACAGCAGGGCCTAATTTCAGCCCTGCCGTGTGCGCGCAAAAACCAATCCCTGGTTACGCATCCGTCCGTTCAAGGAGAGTAGGCTTCTCCCTGCTAACGTGGATCGACCACCAGCTTGATGGCGGTACGGACCTTGCCATCGATGTCCACGTCAACGAACTCTGGCACGCAAATGATGGGGATGCCATCGTTTGCCAGGTAGCCTTTCGCCAGAACTAAGGCTTTGATGGCCTGATTGACGGCCCCAGCACCGATTGCCTGGACTTCCGCATGTTTATGCTCACGCATCACCCCTGCAATTGCCCCAGCCACAGCAGCGGTGCGGGAGTTGGCAGAGACTTTGATGATGTCCATTGTTTTTCTCCCATCAGTACTCAAGCGGTCCATTGTGGTTCTTCCATCAGCACTTACGAGGTCCATTCCGTTTCACTCCTGCTCTTTAGTATTAATCAAACCTATAAAACAAACATGGGGAACCTGCTTATTGACGCAATAGTTCTTAATACTACTTTATCAACAAGTAATACCCCGACTAAATTGTACAGCATTCCACTTGTAGAATCAAGCTAAACCCGCCACGGATTTTTGGAAGCTTGCCTTCATTTCAATATTTATAGAATGGATTCAGTAATCTTAGTAGAGGCTGTGGATATGTGGATAAAGAAATAAGCCGCAATTTTTACCGCCAGGGGTGGGGGTGTAAATGAAATCTAAATACATATATAGGGATTTAGATGCCGTTTTTTATCCACAGGGGGCGGTGGAGAAAGGCGGCACAAAAGCAAGCTCCCCGGTGGAGGAGAAGCGGGCAGGGAAGATATCGGCGCCGGTAGGAGAATCCCCCCACATCTGGGGGAACCCCTCTCGAGGTTTTCAGGCAATTTTCAGAACAATTGAGCCAGTTTTCCACAGTTCGCATAAGTTATCCACAGTTTCAGGCGAGTTATCCACAGTCTTGTATAGATTATGCGATTAAGACGGGTGAGAGGAGCCCCCAGGGATGGAGTGCCATGCTGTCGGGCCTCTATCCTTCAGGATGGAGAAGGTGAATCAGGCGCCGTTCTCCTGGGCCCAGGCGTCCAGGGTCTCTTCGACGTTGTCCAGATAGGCGTCCAGGCTGGACAGGCGCTCGCTGAAAGATGCTGCCTCCAAATGCAGGGCGGCGCGGGCTTCTTCCCAGGCGGCGTGGTGAGGCGACTCCGGAGGCAGCCAGTCCATGGCCAGCGACCAGGTGGTCAGCAAGGGCCACAAAGCGTTTAGGGGCGGGTCATTTTCGAGCAGGGCAGCGATGCCGCGCTGGTAATAGGCCAGGCGGGCCGGATCGAGGCGGGTGGGAAAGTCGGCTGCCTGTCCCACGGCCTGGAGGGCGGCTTCCCAGTGAGGCAGCCAGGAGCGCAGCAGCTCCGGCTCGGTGGTTTCGCCGCCCAACAGATCGAGCAGGCCGGCGGCCAGGCCGGGGCGATGGATGGCTTCGGCGCGCTCCGGGAAAAGCATCAGGAAACGCCGCTCGGTGAGCGGCTCGCCGCTCAAGATGGACACCGCGTTGGCGGCGGCGCCCACCGAGCGCAGGTAGGTGTGCACGGCGTTGCTGTTTGGGGAGGCGGCGCCGCTCTGCATGTCGGCCCACAGGCGGCGGGCTTCCTCGGCCTGCTGGCGCGCGCGCACCATCACGTAATCGGGACGGTAGAACTGCGCGCCCACGCTGGATTGGGTGAACTCGAACCAATGCTGGGTATCGTGCAACAACAACGGGTTAGCGTAAATGGCGGCCCCCAGCCAGGGATGCTCGCGCAGGTGGCGCGGATGGTTGTAGAGGGACTGGCTGTGGTGGGCGATATCCAGGTGAACCTCGGGGCTGATGGGCACAATCTCGTGTTCCTTGAGCGGCGCGCTGGTGTGCACGAACACCAGGTCGATGTCGGTGCAACCGCCCAGCAGGGGCTGGTCGCCGAGCAGTGAGCCGATCAGGTAGACCGTCATCACGTCCCGGCTGGAGCGCACGCGTTCTTCGACGGTTTGGGTGGCTAACTTTAGCAGCAGCTCACGAGTTATGCGCATAACGTCCTCAAGCAGATCAGGGTTGGATCAAGGGCAGCTCGGCCTGGAAAGGCGACATCTTCAGCGCCTGGCGGATGCGGTTTTCGATGCGCTTCAGATCCTCCGGGCGGCGGACGAAGTCCAGGGCATTGGAGTTGATGGTCAAGATGGGGGAGGCATGCTGGCCGGCGTAGAAATCGTCGTAAGCGTGGTTTAGCTCGTCGATGTAAGCGCGCTCCATCTGGCGCTCGTAGGGGCGGTCGCGCAGGGCGATGCGCTGCATGAGTGTGTCGGTGCCGGCGCGCAGGTAGACGATCAGGTCGGGCGGAGGAATCTTCTCCGCCAGGGCCTCGTGGACGCGGTAATACATTTCCAGCTCGTCGCCTGCCAGGTTGGCGCGCGCAAAGAGGGCGTCTTTCTCAAAGGTGTAGTCTGAAATAAGGGGCTTGTTCTGGGCCAGCAGCGCCGGCACTCCCCGGCGCTGCTGGTGGTAGCGGCTGAGCAAGAAGAATATCTGAGTCTGGAAGGCGTAACGAACGCGGTCTGCGTAGAAGTCAGACAGAAAAGGGTTTTCTTCGAAGACTTCCAACAGCAGAATTCGCGTCAAAGGCGGGCTGCAGGAGGCGCGCCAGCGTGGTCTTTCCCACCCCGATGACCCCTTCGATAGATAAGTACATAGGCGTTGCGTAGCTCCTCGGTTTGAGTTCAGAGTGAGGGCTGATCTGCGCCAGCTCCCTACCACTCTTCCCAGGGTGTGGCGATCTCAACGCCGACTGCCAGATTGCTTCGGCGGGCAAAGGACACCCGCCTCGCAATGACACCCATTATTCTTGAGAATGCCATGTCTTCCCACCCCTTCGCGCTTGACAGGGGGGAGTTCTGGGCTAAACTAAAATATACCACATTTGCGTGTCGCGCTCATAAGGAGGAAGCGAAATGCCTGCTTTAAATCGCGTGCAACTGATTGGCCGGCTGGGCAAAGATCCGGAGACGCGCTTCACGCCTACCGGAAAGAAAGTGTGCGCCTTCAGCCTGGCGGTGGACCGGCGCTGGAAGACTGCCGAGGGCGAGCCAAAGGCCGCCGCGGATTGGTTCAATATCGAGGCGTGGGGCCGCCTGGGGGAGGTCAGCCAGCAATATCTGAAGAAGGGTCGCCTGGTCTATCTGGAAGGGCGCCTGCAAACCGATCGCTACGAGCAAGGGGGAGAGACCCGTTATTTCACCAAGGTCATCGCGCGCCAGATGCAAATTTTGGAGCGGCGCGCCGAAGAGCCTGAGGCGGAGGAAGGCGAGCCGGAGGACTAGGCCAGGCGCCGGCGGCGCGCCCCAAGACGGCGCAGAGCGTCAACGGCATCGGGGAGGAGGCCTTCTTGAACGCTGGAATGTTGACCTTCGGCAGGGGGCTTATCGGCTCACTCGATTGCGACCCTCTCGTTTCGCAATGTACATCGCTTCGTCTGCCACGTGGAGCAAGTGATTGATATCTGGAATGGCCTGAGTTTTATTGGCCACACCCATGCTGACCGTGACCTGGATCGAATTGCCGCCTAGAACCAGGCAGCATTCCTCTATGCTTTTTCGAAGCCTTTCGGCGATGTAGCCAGCGCCGCGCGAATTTGTCTCAGGTAGTAAAATCAGGAATTCATCCCCGCCGTAACGGCCAATGAGATCCGCGCTGCGAAGTGTGCTGCGGCATTGTCTGGTGACCAGTTGGAGCATCTGGTCGCCGACCTCGTGGCCATAGGCGTTGTTGATGTTTTTGAAATGATCGATGTCCAGCATAATGACGGCCAGGTCGTGGCCGTAGCGTTCCGCCCGGCGAAACTCATACTCGGCTATGTCGAAGAATCTGCGGCGGTTTGGCACGCCGGTCAGTGGATCGGTGAGGGCCTGTTGCCGGATCAGGTCGTGCAAACGCGCATTCAGAATGGGAAGCGCCGCCTGGTTGGCCAGGTATCTCAAGAGCGATAGATCTTCCAGCGTATACGTAGCGCCCGGATGGTCGCGCAAGACACCCAGCGTGCCGATCATATGGCCCTGGGCAATCAGAGGGAGGATCATCAAGCTATCGACTTCGCAATGATCGAGATAAACCTGGTAGCCGGGTTCCGCGATCGGAACCAGCTCGTTCTTTTGAAGCTTGGGGATGATCAACGGTTTCCCGGTTCTCAAGACGTGGCTGGTCGATCCACCTTCCAACCAGTTTAGCTGACGTTGGAACATTTCCCGCATGAGGGGGATCATTTTGGAGTCGGTATGGTGGAAAGCCGCTAACTCCACCTGCTCTCGATCCTCTGAGATCAGAGTCAGCAGACAGGCATCACCGATCAGGCTGGCCGTCTGGGTGGCGATGATGGCATAGATCGAAGCCGCATCCAGGCTGGCAGCCGACAGGGCGCTCGCAATGCCGGCGAGCGCGTCTGCCTGTTCGATCTGCTTCTGGACGCGCTCCTCAGCTCTTTTCCGGGCAGTAATATCCAGGATGGAAACGAATACGCGCGAAAGGGTCTCTTCACTACCGGGCGCGACCGACCAGCGCAGATAAATATCGATAGTCTCGCCGGCCAGGGTGCTATTGGATCCCTCCCCTTCGAATACGCGCTGCCCGCGGATAATCGCCAGCAGCTCCTCGCGGAAGATGGATGCGCTCTCTGGAGAGAAAACTCTCTCGAAATTTGCCAGTAACTCGGCCTTGCTTCGCGCTCGATACATATTGAGCGTTTCCTGGTTGACATCCAAAACCCTGACGCGGGATAGACAACTCCTGACCAGATCGGGGTGCTCGTCCAGGTATCCGGAAAGGTCTGAAATTCCGGCGCGCTTGATTTCTTCCAAATAAGCTTTAACTTCCGAAAAATCTTCTTCCCATAAAGAAACCGGGGAATCCTCGAAAAGGCCCTGATAGCGTCGCTCGTTCTCCAACAGCTCGGCTTCCATGCGCTTTCGCTCGGACAATTCTTTTTCCAATTGTTGGCGAGCCTCGATCTGACCGGTGGTCTCTTGAGCCGTAACCAACAGGCTTTCAACTTTTCCCTGGGCGCTCAGCAGGGGGGTATACGTAAAGGTAAAGTAGGCCGTCTCAGGGCCGTTGTCGCGGATCATGGTGAAGGGCATGTCCACGGCATGGAAGGTCTCGCCGGTCTCATACACATGATCCAGTAGAGGTCGCAGGGCATCGTACGCTTCTGGCCAGACTTCCGCAACCGTACGACCGAGGATTTCTCCTTTACCGTGGGTGAACTCGAGGTAGCCCGGGTTGGCCAGGGTATAGCGGTACTGCGCCCCTTCCAGGAAGGCAATCCCTGCGGGCGTCTCCTGGACGATGCGCTGTAGCAGCTCTTTCTGCCGGCGGTTTTCGGCCAACAACTCCTCCCGCACAGCTTCCGCCCGTTTTTGCTCGGTGATATCCTGGTTGGCGCCAAAGGCCTTGACCGTGCGGCCCGCCTCATCTTTGACCACAAAAAGCCGGACGCTGATATTGCCCATCTCGCCATCGGCGTACCGGATGCGGTGCTCCAGCTCGCGGCTGTAATGGGGATCGGAGGTTCCCAATACCTTGCGAATTTCCTCGCCAACGACCGGCGCGTCCTCGGGATGGACGAAGCGCAGGGCGTATTGAGCGGAGGACATGGTATACCCTCCCTCGCGCTCGGCGGTGGTCCGAAAGAGGGAATAAAATTGATCGTTGAAGGTAAATTGGTCGGATGCGACATCATACTCCCAGGGGCCGAGGTGGGCGATCCTGGCAGCGTTGGAGAGCTGAGCCTGGCTGGCGAGCAGCTCCGTTTCTATCCGCTTCCGTTCGGTAATATCCCAAAAAATTCCCAGAATCCCCTCGATTTGTCCCTGTTGATCCCAAACAGGAACCTTGATGGCGTGGTTGATCTGATAGCTCCCATTCCGGACGATTTCTTCATCCAGCTCTTCGGGCAAGCCCGTTTCGATCACCTGGCGGTCGCGGTTACGATATTTCTCGGCGATCTCGGGGGAAGACAGGTCATAATCCGTTTTTCCGATCAGCTCTTCCGGCGTGAGCTGATAATCGCTGGCAAAACTTGGATTGACCTTGACGTAGACCAAATCCAGATTTTTATAGAAGACTTTTTGAGGGATATGGTTGATCAGATCCCGGTATTTGGTTTCGCTCTCCAGTAATAATTCTTCGGCTTTCTTCCTCTTGTCAATGTCGATCAGGCTGCCTTCGTAGTACAGGCAGTTGTCTTCCTGATCCCGCACCATTTGGGCGTTGTCCTCGACCCACAGGGTGGACCCATCTCGCCGCTGCAATTGGACTTCGAAATGGCGCACCACCCCCTGGGCTTCGATGGCCTCTTGCCAGCGCATCCGCTCCTCTGGATTGTAATAAGCATGAAGGGCGCTTTTAGAAGAGAGATCTTCTTCGCCCGGGTATCCCAGGAGCTCTAGCATGGCCGCATTGGCGGCCAGGATCCGTCCATCCGGCCCGGCCCGATAAATCCCGATCGGGATGCCTTCGAATAGATCCCGATAGTTTTGCTCCGAGGTTTTTAGCATTTCCTGGGCGGACTGAAAAGCGGAAATTTGATGGGCAAGCTGTTGAGTCAGGTCGTGCATTCTGCCCGTGGCCGCGCCCATGATAATCAGCATCAAGCTCCCCGGGCCGCCGCCTACCCGGAAGACCACATCCCACCCGGGAAAGCCGATCAGGTTGAACAGGAGGGTGTTGACGGGCAAGATAACCAACCCGGCGACAAGGCCAGCTTGCAGGCCGAACGTCCATCCAAACAGTAAAACTGGAATGGTGGAGAAAGAAGCAATCGCCGGCCCGACCTTCACTCCCAAAAGGAGGAAAACCAGGATGTAAAGGATAGAAAAGGAATAAGTTACCTGGGATAACTTCCTTCCCTGCAGGAGCGCTTTCAGGGTTTTCATGGGGGGTTAACTCTTTCTATTACTACCCATCCTCAACGGGATAGTAAAAAAAACCATTAATGGCATCGGGCAATACCAGGTTGATCTATTCACCGATCATTGAGATGAGCTGTTTCCTAATAGAGTTGGCAATTTATATTATAAACCTACCCCGGATCGCGGATGGATCGAGGCATCCTGTCCCCCCCCCGTCGAGCGCAGCCCCGCCGGCTACTGGCGCTATGGGCGCCGCGTCACCGGCCGCACGCTGTATTGACTCGATGAACCCAGCCATCGGACGGCACCTGGCCGATGCCGCCCGGGGCTGGGTATGCTCCAGCGCCTCGTGGATGCTGGCAACAGCAGGTCAAGCCGCTAGCGCTTCAACTGCTCTAGCTGAGCCACCAGACCTTTGACCACGTCGAAGCCGCCCTGCCAGAACTCGGCTTTGCGGATGTCGATGCCGGCGTCGGCCAGCACGCGCACCGGCGCCTCCGATCCACCCGCCAAGAGGATCTTGATGTAGCGCGGCTTGAAGGCTTCGCCCTCGGCCTTGTACTGGCGGTAGAGCGACAGCACCAGGAGCTGCCCGAAGGCGTACGCGTAGACGTAGAAGGGCACGTTGTAGATGTGGGGGATGGAGACCCACTCCCAGCGGAACTCGTCGCTGACCTCGACCGCGTCGCCGAACTGGTCGCGCAGGTTCTGCAGGTAAGCCTCGCTCAGCTCGTCCACGGAGGCGCCGTCCTGCACCATCTGGTGCGCCTGGCGCTCGAAGAGGGCGAAGTAAGCCTGGCGCAGGATGGTGGCGTAGGAATCGTCCACCTGGCGGAAGAGCAGGTCGCGGCGCACGGCTTCGTCTTGCTCCTCTTGCAGCAGCTTGTCGACCAGGGTCATCTCGCCAAAGGTGGAGGCGGTCTCCGCCAGGGGCAGGCTGGCGTGCTGGGTGAAGAGGGTGTGCTGCGCGGCCAGCATGGAGTGGATGGCGTGACCCAGCTCGTGGGCCATGGTGGCGGCATCCTCTGCGTGGCCCTGGAAGTTGAGCAGCACGTAAGGGGTCAGCTCGGGAGTGACCGTGGCGCAGAAGGCGCCGCCGCGCTTGCCCTTGCGCACCTGGCTGTCCAGGTGGTTCTGGTCGAAGACGCGCTGGGCCATCTCGGCGAAGGAGGGCATGAACTGCTGGAAGGAAGCGAACACCATGCCGGCGGCGGTGGCGAAGTCGTAGGTCTTCTCAGAGCGGGCCACCGGGGCGTAGATGTCGTAGCGGCGCAGGCGCTCCACGCCCAGCCAGCGCGCCTTGAGGCGGAAGTAATTTTGGAAGACCGGGGCGTTGCGCTGGCAAACCTCCAGCAGAGTGTCTACCACTTCGTCGGGAATATCGTTGGCCAGGTTGCGAGCCGCGATGGGGCTGGCGAACTTGCGCAGGCCGACCTGCTCGTTGCGCCAGTCGCGCACCAGGGACTGGTACATCTGGCCGAGGATGGGTCCGTCGTCCCCGTAGACGCGATACAGCTCCTGATAAGCGCGGGCGCGCAGGTCCGCGTCGTGCTGGCGCACGTAAACCATCAGCTCGCCGCGGGTGAGCTCTTTGGCCTCGCCGGCCACCTCCACTTTGAAGGTGTAGCGGTTGGTGATGGAGTCGTATAGCAGGTTGAGGGCGTTAGCGCCGGTGACGTCCTTGATGTTGATGATCTTCTCTTCCGGCTCGGAGAGGGTGTAGGGCTTGAAGTGGCGGATCTCTTCCAGCCAGTAACGGTAGTCGCCGGAGGCGGCCATCAGGCGCGCGGCGGGAGCGTCTTCCAGCTCCTTCCACCACAGGCTGAAGAACAACATGCGGTTGGAAAGCTCGGCGCCGAACTGGGTCACGCGCGCCACCAGCGTCTGGGCGGCCTGGTCTTGCGTGTCGGCGGCGAAGCTCAATTCGGCGAAGCTGCCCAGGATGTGCGCGCGCCGGTTGATCTCTTCCAGCTTGTGCACGATGTCCAGGAATTCCCCGGCGGAAAGGTCGGGAGACAGGCGGGGGCGCAGGCCCTCGAAAGCGGATACGAGCGTTTCCAGCTCGGCGAAAGCGGCCTCGATCTCAGGGCCGCTGATGGCGGGGAATAAGTCCGCCAAACTCCAACGGGATAGTGTGTAGGTAGGGGTTGTCATAGGGGTTTAAGAGAGAGTAGAAAATAGTGAATAGGGATCAGGTGACGAGGGATCAGGTGACGAGAGATCAGGCTATGAGGGATCAGGCGACGAGAGATCAGGTGACGAGGGATCAGGCGACGAGGGATCAGGCGACGAGAGATCAGGCGATGAGGGATCGGGCGACGGGGGATCGGGCGACGAGGGATCAGGCGATGAGGGATCAGGCGATGAGGGATCAGGCGACGAGGGATCAGGCGATGAGGGATCAGGCGACGAGGGATCAGGTGATGGGGATCGGGGGCCTGGTTGCCTGATTTCTGATTCCTAATTGCCCGATCCCTGTTTTCCTCCTCCTTCATCCTTCCTCCTTCATCCTTCCTTCTTCCCGGATCACCTTCCTCAATTCATCGATCGGGCGGCGCTGGCCGTCCTCCTCGTAATACCAGTGCTCCCAGCCGTTGGCGGGAGCCTTGCGGATGAGGCGGGCGATCTGGTGGATGGAGCCGCGCTGGCCGTCGAACTCCAGCGAGCCGTCGGCCAGGATGCGCGCGGCGAGCTCCTCCTTGGCGTCCAGGGTGAGCACCTGGCCGGGCTGGAGCAGGCCATTTTCGAGCAGCGCCCCGAAGGGGATGCGCTCCAGCTTGCGCGGGTCGGGGGTGACGAACAAAGGCGGGTCGAACTCCACCTGCTGCATGGCGGCGATGCGCTCGCGGGCGGCCTGCGCGTAGCGCGGGTCGCGCTCGATGCCCACCCAGCGGCGGTGCAGGCGCTTGGCCACCGCGCCGGTGGTGCCCGTGCCAAAGAAGGGGTCCAGCACCACGTCGCCCACGTTGGAGCTGGCCAGGATCACGCGGTAGAGCAGCGCCTCGGGCTTCTGGGTGGGGTGCACCTTCTCGCCGTTCTTGCGCAGGCGCTCCTTGCCGGTGCAGATGGGCAGCAGCCAGTCGGAGCGCATCTGCAAGCCGTCGTTGAGGGCCTTCATGGCCTGGTGGTTGAAGGTGTAGCGCGCGCCCTGCTCCTTCTGGGCCCACAGCAGAGTCTCGTGGGCGTTGGTGAAGCGCACCCCGCGGAAGTTCGGCATGGGGTTGGTCTTGGCCCATACGATGTCGTTGAGCATCCAGTAGCCCAGGTCTTGCAGGATGCTGCCCACGCGGTAGATGTTGTGGTAAGAGCCGATCACCCACAGCGTGCCGCTGCGCTTGAGCACGCGCCGGCAGGCGCCGAGCCAGCGCCGGGTGAACTCGTCATATTCGGCGAAGCTGCTGAAATGATCCCAGTCGTCGTCTACCGCGTCCACGCGGGTCAGGTTGGGGCGCCACAGCTCCTGCGAGAGCTGCAAATTGTAGGGCGGGTCGGCGAAGATCAGGTCCACCAACTCGGACGGGAAGGTGGACAGGATTTCCACGCAGTCGCCCTGGACGACCTGCCCCAGGGGAAGCTCGGAGGCGGGAGCGGTGGGAGGGGAGTGAACAGCAGGCACAGCGCTCAAGGTGGACTCCTGAATCTGTTCTTATTTTACCCGATTACGGAATCTTCAAGACTTCCAGCATGAGGGGGTAAAGGGCCGGGTTGGCGGCCAGGATGGTGCAGGGCGGCTTGAGGTAATCCGGGTCGCCGGAGCGGCCGGTGACGATGCCGCCCGCCTCCTGGGTGATCAGGCCGCCGGCAGCGATGTCCCAGGGGTAGATGCTGATCTCCCAGAAGCCGTCCAGGCGCCCGGCGGCCACGTAGCTCAGATCGAGGGCCGCCGACCCCAGGCGGCGCACCCCCTGCGTGCGGCGCGCGAAGGTCTCGAAGTATTCCATGTTGGTGTGCGAGTTCTTCCAGGTGTCGTAAGGGAAGCCGGTGACCAGCAGGCTGTCGACCAGCTCGGCAATGGGGGAGACGTGCAGCGGCGTCTCGTTCAGCCAGGCGCCGCCTCCGCGCTCGGCGCTGAAGCATTCGTCGCGCATGGGGTCGTAGACCACGCCGATCTGAAGCTGGCCGCGATAGGCGTAAGCCAGCGAGACGGAGAAGATGGGCACGGCGTGGGCGTAATTGACCGTGCCGTCCAGCGGATCGATGTACCAGCAGTGGTCGTGGTCGCCGTCCAGGCTGCCGCTCTCTTCGGTGATGATGCTGTGGTCGGGGAAGCGCGCGCGGATCTCCTTGAGGATCAGCGCTTCGGACTGGCGATCCACTTCGGTCACCAGGTCGGTGACGCCCTTGTGGTCGATGTCGTGCTCGCGCCCGTAGCCGGCGCGCAGGATTTCCCCGGCCTGCCGGGCGATGGTTTGTACCTCAGATAAGGATGGATGCATGAAAAAACCCCTCAACAGGTAAGATTCTAAGATTATACCTGTTTAGAGGGGACATTTCTACTTTAGGGTCGAGATCGCCACGCGATGACATGCCTGAGTTTCTCAGGAGGACATGGCAAACGGGAGTCAGTCCTGGGTCTCTTCGGTGTTGAGCTGCCGCAGGATGCCGTAGAGCTCTTCCAGCTCTTCGCGGATCTCCCCCCGGTCGACGATCTCCTGATCCAGCAGGGTCTGGAAGGCCGGCTTTTGCTCCTCGGGGAGGGTGGCGAGCAGGCGCTCGGTGCGGGCGATCTGCAAGTCCTTGTGGCGCAGCTTGCTTTCCAGGCGCTGCTGGTAGCCGCGATAGAACTCGCGGTCTCCCATGGCCGAAGGCGGCGTAGGGGGGCCTTCGGTGAGGATCTCGGCCACGCTGAGCAGGAAATCCTCGGTGTCGATGGGCTTCTCGATGAAGCGCGCCGCTCCCAGGCTGAGGGCGAAGGCCTTGTCCTCGGGAGTCACGTAGGTGGCGGAGAGGAAAATGATGGGGATGGCGTTGGTGCGCGGGTTGTTGCGGATGTGGTGCGCCAGGGCAAAGCCGTCCATGCGCGGCATGAGGATGTCGGTGATGATCAGGGCGGGGTGCTCGCGTTGGACGGTCTCCAGCGCCTCCTGCCCATTTTGGGCAGAGATGACCGGGTAGCCCTTGAAGCGCAGCGTCACTTCCAGCAGCTCGAGCACGTTGGGAACGTCTTCGACGATCAGGAGCGGACCGTAAGGAACGGACATAACGCCTGCCTTTCTTGCTCTATCCTTCCCCCTGCATTTCCGCGCCGAGCCGGCGGTAGAACTCCGCCAGGTAAGCATCGCGTTCGGCCGCCAGGGCGCGAGCGGTGGGGGTGAACAAACGATCCTTGATCTTGCTCAGCTTGAACAGGTACTCGTGGTAAGAGCTGTGCGGCTCGCCGGGCTCTTTCTCGCCGGTTCGCAGAAAGCGCTGCGAGGGTTGGGCGTACACGGGCTGGCCGTCCAAAACGGCGTAAGCGATGGTGCGGGCCGCGCCGATGGCGCCGATCACGTCCAGCTTGTCGGCGTCGAAGAGGATGCGGGCCTCCAGGGTGGCGGGCGGCTCGGAATTGTCGCGGAAGCGGTGGGCGCGAATGCAATGCTGCACGGCGGCGATGCGCGCCGCCGGCCAGCCCTCCGCTCGCAGCACCGCGGCGGCGAACTCCGCCGAGCTGTGGTGATGGTTGGCGCGCTCCTCGACGGCGCCGCCGGGGGCGCTGCCCTGGGCGTCGTGCAACAGTGCGGCGGCGCGCACGATCTCCAGGTCGCCGCCTTCCGCCCGGGCCAGGCGCTCGGCCATGCGATACACACGCAGCACGTGGTCGAAGTCGTGGACGGGGTCTGCCTGGGTGTACCAGGCGCGGGCTTGTTCGATAGTGGGCATGAGGTCTATTGGATCAGAAAATGGTACGCCAGATAGATCAAGCCTCCGGCGACGATCAGGGTAAGCACGATGGAAATGATGTGCCGCACGAGGTGGATCACGAAGCGGGCGGCGATGAGCGCCACCCCCACGACCAGCGCCAGCGCGGCATATTGCACGATGGCGGGTTGGTTTGCCAGGTTCATCTCATTCTCTCCTTTCCAGCTTATACCGGGTAAAGCCTGCCTTTTTTGATCACCTGGGATACAAGATTCGTACCGAATCGGTACCCAAGCTGCCGGTAGTCGGAGATGGAGAGGATGAGCAGGTCGGCCTGTTTTCCGGGCTCGAGCGAGCCAACCCGGTGGTCGACGCGGATGGCGGCGGCTGCATTGATGGTGGCGGCAGCAATCGCCTGAGCGGGGGTCAGGCGCAGATAGCGGCAGGCCAGGGCGATGACGAATTGCATGCTCTCGCACCAGGCGGTGCCGGGGTTGATATCCGAGGCGATGGCCAGCAGGGCGCCGGCTTCCAGCAGGTCTCGGGCGGGGGTGTAGTGCGGCTCGGCCAGCCCAAACGGCGTGCAGGGCAGGGCCACGGCCACGGTACGGCTGCGGGCGAGCGCGGCGATATCGGCGGCGGAGGTCTTTACCAGGTGATCGGCGGAAGCCGCGCCCAGCTCGGCGGCCAGGCCGGCCCCACCCAGGTTATCGAACTCGTCGGCGTGGATCTTGAGGGGGAAGCCCAGCCGGCGGGCCGCCTCGAGAATCTGGCGCGACTGCGCCAGGGTGAAGACGCCCGTCTCACAGAAGACGTCCACGAAGGGCAGGGGGCGCCCGGCGGCGTGCGCTCCCCACCAGGCCAGCACGGCGGGCAGCATCTGGCTGCACAGCAGGTCCGTGTAGCCTTGCGGGTCGCTCGAATACTCGGGAGCGACGGCGTGCGCCCCCAGGAAGGTGGGGACGATCTCCAGCGGGCCTTCGCCGTCCAGGTCGAGCAGGGTTTCCATTTGGAGCAGCTCGGTGCGCATCTCCAGGCCGTAACCGGTCTTGGCTTCGGCGGTGGTGGTGCCGTGGCGGAACATGCTCTGCGCGCGTTGGCGCGTCTCGGCCAGCAGCCCGGCTTTGCCGGCAGCGCGCGTGGCGCGCACCGTGGAAAGGATGCCGCCGCCCGCCGCCAGAATCTCCAGGTAGGACTTGCCCTCCAGGCGCATCTCGAACTCGGCGGCGCGGTCGCCGGCGAAGACCAGGTGGGTGTGGGGGTCCACCAGGCCGGGCATGACCACTCTCCCCCCGGCGTCCAGGGCCGGCTCGTGCGGGTAGGCGGCGCGCAGCTCGGCGCTGGGGCCGAGCGCGGCGATTTCTTCTCCGTGGATCAAAACTGCGCCATCCGGAATGCTTTCCAGGCGGCCCAGCTCCTTTCCGCGTTGCGGCGGCCCGGCCAGGGTGAGCACTTGGGAAGCGGAGTGGATGAGCATAATTGGATTATATCTCAATGTGCCGTCATTCCACGCCCCTCACTTTTCTCAGGGCGAGCAGCGCCAGCAGGTTGAAGAGCAGGCTGGCCAGGGCCGGCGCCAGGATGCCTGCGGCGAACAGCGGCGTGGCCAGCAGCGCTCCAAAGGCGCGCCCCAGCGAGAGGGCGGCCACGTTGGAGGCCATCAAGGTGGCGCGCGCCGAGGGCAGCACCTGGGTCATCAGCGGCAGGCTAGAGACGATGGTGAACTCGAAGGAGATGTAGAAGAGGAACAGGCCCGCCAGCGCGCCGGGCAAGGTGCGCCCCAGGAGCGGCAGAGACAGGGCCGCCAGGGCGTTGAGCAGGAGGCCGGCGGCCACCGCACGCTTCTTCCCCAGGCGGTCGACCAGCGCGCCCGAAGAGAATTCGCCGCCCAATTCTGAGACGCCGATGAGGGCCGAGGCCGCGCCTAACGCGGCAATTTGCAGGTGAAAGCTGCCTTCGATCCACAGCCCGAAGACCAGGTTGACGACCTCGTTGGCGCAGGCCACCAGGATGCTGAAAGTCAGCGCAGCACGGGCCGTGGGACTGGCGAGCACCGCGTGCAAGTTCCGCCACAGGTTAGGTTGGCCCTCGGTCGGGGCGGGGTCAGGCGGCAGCTTCCAGGCCAGCAGGAGCAGCACGATCACGCCCAGGAGGGCCAGCAGCGGGAAGGGGGCCAGCCAGCCGTAGCGGGCGATGAGGAAGCCGGCCAGCGGCACGCCCAGGATGAAGCTGAGCGACCAGCTCACTTCGGTGAGCGCCAGGGCAAAACCGCGCTGCTGATAGGGCACGCGGTCGCCTACGTAGGCCTGCATGGAGGGGATGAACACCAGCGTTCCCAGCCCACACAGCGTCAGAGCGGCAAAGAAGGCCGGGTAAACCGGCCAGAATACCACCAGCCCCGCCCCAAGCACGTAGATGCCGAGGCCGGAGAGCATCCCGGCCTTGCGCCCGCGGCTGTCGGCGACCGAGGCCAGGAAAGGCCCTAACGCGCCGGTCAGAGACCGCCCGGTGATCGCCAGGGTGATGCTGGAGACGCTCACCCCCAGGCCCTGGGCCAGCACCGGCAGGAAGGGATACACCATGCGGAACAGGGTGTCGGTCACGAAGCGCGCGGCGGAGAATAAAGCCACCTGGAAGCGCAGCTCGCGAGGAATGGGGAAGGAGAGGGGGATGCGGCGGGCCAAGCGGGGCTTATCCCTGGGAGGAGTGGCGGGCCAACCGGCGGGCCACCTGGAGCGCCGCCAGCAGGAGGAGCAGCAGCATCCCGGCGAAAAAGGCCTGGATGGCGCGCGAGGGTGAATTGAGGATGGGGCTGTCGGGGTGCAGGACGTATGGCAGGCCGCCCAGGCTGAGGAACAGGGCCGTCCCGAAGACGGCGTTGGCTGCCGAAGTCAGCGGGGGGCGGTCGAGCAGGAGCAGCCCAAGCTGGAGCAGCAGCCCGGCCACGCCAAAGGCCAGCGGCACGCGCCAGCGCGGCTCGTCGAAGAACATCCCGCCCCAATTGAGCTGCATCACCAGCATGGCCAGAGGCAGATAGGTGAGCCACAGTCCCAGGCCCGTCCAGCCCAGGGCGCGCGACCAGGCGTGCAGGCCGGCGCGGCGGGTGAGCAGGGCGCTGGCGCCCATCAGGGCGGAGGCCAGAAAGACCAGCATGCCGCTCCACACCCAGGCGCCGTGCAAATAGACCAGCCGGGCGTTGGCGCCCAGCGTCCTTTCCAGCGGGGAAAAGACGGTCGCCAGGCCGAGCAGCAGCAGGGTGAGCGCCAGTCCGGCCCACCACGGCAGCCGAAGGGTGCGTTTGACTCGCATGGAGGGTAAAGGTATCATCGCAGAAATGAGCCTTGCGAAGGGGGGTGGGGAGAGCGGCCTGCCAGCCATAGGAAACCTTCGCAAGGCTCCATTGTAATGCAGAAATCAGGCGATAAGGGATCAGAAATCAGGCGACCTGGGATGAGGAATCGCCTTCCGCACCTTCGCAAGGCTGCCGGGTAGCAAGATAAACCCCCGCTTCAGGGGAGAGCGGGGGTCAGGGGGGAAGAGGTCGAAATGCAGAAATTGCTCTCCGGGGGAGGGCTTCAATCGAGCGTAGAGCGGGGCGGCTCAGGCAGCGCGAACAGGTACACTTGCTGTGCGGTGTAGCCTTCCACGCGCCCGGCGTGCTTCAAGTCTTCCAGCTCGGAGTTCGAGAATGGTGTGGCTGATATCCTCTTCCGCGCAGCGGGAGAACGCTCCGCTGAGGATATCCTGCACCAGGCCGTCGCCCCAATCGACCACGGTGCTGCCGTCTTTTAACACCACGACACAATGGCGGCCAACCGGTGTTCCACCTTGCATAAACCCTCCCTGGAAAAATGGGGAGTGAGTGCTTTGACGATCGCGATGCGCTTAGTTCGCCTGGGCCACGCCGGCCGACTGCATAAATTTTGCCATGGTGGTAGCGCGCAAGCGGTTGACCAGCTCGGCCTGGGTATCGCACCACAACGGGCGCAGAGGGCATTCCTCCCCAAAGGGACAGGCTTCCGGGCTATCGGTGCAGTCGTTGAGGGTGATGGGGCCGTCGATGGCTTCCACTACTTCCAGGACGGTGATCTCTTCGGGGGGAAGGGCCAGGGATACTCCGCCGCGTGCGCCGCGCGAGGTATGAATCAAGCCGGCGATCGAAAGCTGTGAAATGATCTTCGCCAGGAAGGACGGAGGGATGCGTTGCTCATCCGCGATCTGGCTGGTTGCCGCGCGTTGCGTGGGATCTATTCGGGCCAGATAGAGCATAGCACGAAGCGCATAATCGGCCTGTCGGGTAATCTGCATAGTATTCTTCCTCTTATGGTAATAAGGGTAATATTTATCGTTTTAAGTCTAATCGACAAGTGTGTCATTCACAAGTGACAGACATCATTGCTCTGGGATGATAAAGTTTACTTTGATTACGAAAAAGAGAATTTATGTGAAAAATTGCGATATAATTTCGGGCATGTCCACCTTCCGCTACTTCCAAGACGTGCAAACGCGTTACGGCGACCTGGATGCGCAAGGCCACCTGAACAACTCGCGCTATCTGACTTTCATCGAGCAGGCGCGCCTGAATTACCTGATCCAACTGGGAGTGTGGGACGGGGTCGACTTTCTGAACCTGCCCTTCATCGTAGCCGACGTGCACGTGGCTTACCTGGCGCCTGTCACACTGAACTGTGTGGTGCGCGTGTGGACGCGGGTGACGCGTCTGGGCCACAAGAGCTTGAATTTCGAGTACCGCCTCGAAGACGCCCAGGGCGGCAAGCCGTACGCCAGCGCCGAGGTGGTCGTGGTGGCCTATGACTATCGCGAGAAGCATTCCATCCCTATCCCGGAGAGCTGGCGGGAGAAGATCGCCGCGTTCGAGGGCATCTCGCCGGCCGTGGTGAAATGATCTTCAAAGTGTTTGGCGGTTAGCGGTATAATAATATGACAAACTTTGTGGGAATTACTGTTTAATCCCCCAAAAGGATGACCACAAACCCCTGAAAGTTTGGTAGAATCAAATTAGACCTTTTCGCTCGGTATCGCTGGCAGCGGAGGGCAGGCCAAAAGTTTTGGCCCTATTGGCTTATCTATACGCCGTGAACGTGCATTGGATAGGCTTCTGGTATTTGTAGGAGGATTTTAACCTTGGCTGGTATGGAGAGATTTACCCAACGGGCGCGGCGCGTCTTGAGCCTGGCAAAACAAGAGGCTGAACGTATGCGCCACAATACAATTGGTACAGAGCACCTTCTCCTCGGCCTGATCCAGGAAGAGGGGGGCGTCGCCGGGCGGGTACTGCGCGATTTGGGCTTGGAAGTAGACCGCGTAAAAGAGGTGGTGGAAAAACTGAGCGACAGCGAGGAGTACCTCGGCGGCAAGATCGATCTGGCCCCGGGCACCCAGCAGGTATTGGAATTCGCGATCGAAGAAGCCCGGCGCATGGGCCACCATTATATTGGTACAGAGCACCTCTTGTTGGGGCTGGTGAGGCACGACGAGGGCATTGCCATGGAAGTGCTGCGCAAGCTAGGCGTCACCCCCGAGCAGATCCGCCGCCAGACGCGGCGCGTCTTGCAGGAGAGCAGCACGACCGCCGCGCTGCCCGGCAGCGGGCCGCGCAGCGCCCAGCACCAGGAGCAGCAAGCTCGCCCCAAGACGCCCCTGGTGGACCAGCTCGCCGTGGACCTGACGATGCTGGCCGAAGAGGGCAAGCTGGACCCGGTGATCGGGCGCCAGATGGAGATCGAGCGCGTCATTCAGATCCTGGCGCG
Organism: uncultured Chloroflexia bacterium; assembly: GCA_963702935.1. Lineage (GTDB taxonomy): Bacteria > Chloroflexota > Anaerolineae > Anaerolineales > Anaerolineaceae > DAOTWA01. Next base: position 1,309,594 of record OY969772.1, on the reverse strand, counting down.
CCGCACTAAGAATAACCCGGCGCTGATCGGCGAGCCGGGCGTGGGCAAGACGGCCATCGTGGAAGGGCTGGCGGAGCGCATCATCGAAGGCGACGTGCCGGCTCCCCTGCTGGATAAGCGCGTCTTGCAATTGGACGTTGGCTCTCTGGTGGCCGGCACCATGTACCGCGGCCAGTTCGAGGAGCGCCTCAAGCGCGTCATCGACGAGCTGAAGTCCTCGGGAGCCATCCTGTTCATCGACGAGCTGCACATGCTGGTGGGTGCGGGCGCGGCGGGCTCCTCCGTGGATGCGGCCAATATCCTCAAGCCGGCCCTCTCGCGCGGCGAATTGCAGGTGATCGGCGCCACCACCATGGACGAATACCGCAAGCACATCGAGAGCGACGCCGCCTTGGAGCGCCGCTTCCAGCCCATCATCGTCAATGAGCCTTCCGTCGAGGAGACGGTTGCCATCCTGCGCGGCATTCGCGCCGCTTACGAAGAACACCACCGCCTGACCATCACCGACGAAGCGCTCGAAGCGGCCGCCAATCTTTCGGCGCGCTACGTCACCGAGCGTTTCCTGCCGGATAAGGCCATCGATTTGATCGACGAATCTTCTTCGCGCGTGCGCATGTACAAGAGTCCGGCGGCCAAGACGGTCAAGGACTTGATGAACCAGTTGCGCGAAGTGCGCGCCAACCATAGCCTGGCGCTGGAAGACGGCCGCGCCGACGACGCCCAGGAGCTGGTCGAGCGCGAGAGTGGCCTGGAGCGCCAGCTCGAGCGCCTGCGCACCGGTTGGGAGCGCAGCTCCAGCCCCACCGTGACGGCGGACGATATCGCCGAGGTGGTTTCCATGTGGACGGGGGTGCCCGTGATGCAGATCGCCACGGAAGAGTCGCAGCGCCTGCTGCACATGGAAGATGAGCTGCGCAAGTACATCGTGGGCCAGAACGAGGCCATCGAAGCCGTCTCCAAGGCCGTGCGCCGCGCGCGGGCCGGCCTGAAAGATCCCAAGCGCCCCATCGGCTCGTTTATCTTCCTCGGACCCACCGGCGTGGGCAAGACGGAGCTGACCAAGGCGCTGGCGCGCTTCATGTTCGGCAGCGAAGAAGCCCTGATCCAGCTCGACATGTCCGAGTTCATGGAACGCCACACGGTCAGCCGGCTGGTGGGCGCTCCTCCGGGATACGTGGGCTACGAAGAGGCCGGGCAGCTTACCGAGGCCATCCGTCGGCGCCCGTATTCGATCGTGGTGTTCGACGAGATCGAGAAGGCGCACCCCGAAGCGCACAACATGCTCTTGCAGATCATGGAAGAAGGCCACCTGTCCGATGCGCGTGGGCACCAGGTCGATTTCCGTAACGCCATCATCGTGATGACCTCGAACATTGGGGCCGACATGATCAAGCGCCAGAGCTCGCTGGGCTTTACCATCCAGCGCGATCAGAGCCTGGAAGAGAAAGAGGCGTACGACGAGATGCGCAAGAAGCTGCTCGATTCGCTCAAGCGCGTCTTCCGGCCTGAATTTACCAACCGCCTGGATGCGGTGATCGTCTTCCGCGCGCTGAACAAGGAAGACATCCAGGAGATCGTCTCGCTCGAGCTGGAGAAAGTGGCGGAGCGCCTGCAAGAGCACGAGATCGTGCTGCACGCTACCCATGAGGCGCTCAACAAGCTGTGCGAAGAGGGCTACGACCCCGATTTCGGCGCTCGCCCGCTGCGCCGGGTGATCCAGCACAAGGTGGAGGATCCCCTGTCGGATGGGGTGCTCGCCGGCGAGTTCGAAGACGGCGACATCGTGCTGGTGGACGTGGACGCCGAGGGGGAGATCCTGTTGCGGCGGGGCGAGAGGGATGCGGCCCAGCCGGAGGCGCTGGGCGCCAGCGCCTAGCCCCTCTCTACTGAACGGTTGATGAAATTCAAGGCGCAAAGGGATTCGAGCCCTTTGCGCCTTGTTTATTGAGGCTGCCTTTCCAGGATCAATTGGGGGAGTCCGGGCTTCAAGACCCGGCTCGAATCCACAGGGCCGTCTTGAAGCGGGACGATTTGGAAACGTAGACGGGAGAGAAATTGGAGCGTTCCAGCTTCTGGGTATCTTCCTGTGGAAGAGCTACGGAAGCGATCAGATAGACTTTACCCTTCAAGTGAATGATCTGGTCGATATCACAAGCGTCGGCATTCCACAGGTTGGGAACCATTTCCTGGCGACCCCCAACGTCGATCAGGTAATACTTATACAGCTCGGCGGAAAACATGGGGATCGAGACGATGTTTTCTCCCGGCTGCCAGCTTGCGGAGAGGAGCTGAGAGATCTCTCGGGCGTCGCCTTTATCTCCCCGGTAATAATTGGAAATCGCCGGGGCAGCCGTGGCCAGGACGGCCAGGGCCAGAGCCAGCGTGGCGTAGCCGCCGATCGAAACGAGGCGCAGCCGGCGTTGAATACGACTCCCAAGGATTTCGATCCACTTTCCTGAGAATGAAATGCCGTGAGCCGTAAACAACAGCCAGAGGGGGAGCAGCTCGATCAATTGCCTGGGCTCGAAGCAATAATGCCTCAGCAGATCCCCGCAGAAAATCACGCCGGCCTGGATCACGGCGCTATAAAACAGGGCCGCCTGTTTGGAGCGCGGATGCCGGACGACCGCGGCGTAAAGGCCGATCCCCCCTAGAAAGAGGGTAAGCCCGCCCCATATCCAGGCCACTCCCGGTTGGTCGCTATAGTATGGAATCCAGCCAAGGCCCGTGGCAATCACGGCCAGGATGGTTTTTTCAAAATCAAAAGGGGAGCCGGGGAAGTCCACGTTCCAGCCCGCAAAGAGGCGGTAGGCCACGCAAAAAGTAATCAGAAGGATGAGCGCTGAGGCTAAAAAACAGACCCAGGAGCGCCTGCGCCGGAGCAAATCTCTATCGGAAACGATCAGCCAGGCCAATCCATTGACCAGCGTAAAGAGGACGAACACGTGAAAGAAGATTCCCAACGCAGTGACGGCGGTGAAGACGATCCAGCGTTTTCGGGAGGGCGCCGTGAAGGCGCTCAATAACAGGGTGGTGGAAAGGAGGTAGAAAAAGATCAGGGCGCTGTAAAAGCGCAGCTCTTGCGAGTATTGGATGAGGAAAGGGGAAACGGCCAGCAAGGCGGAACCCAGCAAAGCAATTCTCTCGCCGGCCAGCTTGCGAAAAAGCGCATAAGCGGCCAGGAGCGTCAGAGTCCCCCACCAGGCCGCCGGAAGGCGAAGAATGGCTTCGCCAGATCCCAGGTGGCTCACGGCCCACACGATGACATAATCGAGGGGCACCGCCATGACGTGTGAACGTACGATATTGACCACGTCCTTAAAGGAGGAAGCCAATGACACTGCGGCCACGCCGGCCTCATCGAACCAGAAGCTGTCCTGGCCCAATTGATAAATGCGCAGCCCGGCCCCCAAAAGAACGATGAAAGCCAGCAGGATCCTGGAGGCTTCCAGGTTAAGTGATGGCTTTCTCCCCGCCGATTTAGCCATAGTAAAATTGTCCCCTCGTACGGATCAAACTTTAGCGATGTTTTCCCCTCTTAAAAAGGCGTGGCAGTCCCTCCCCCCATAGCTCAAAGCCTGGAAAATGCCCTCCCCTGGCCCACCGGGCGGAAAGGATGCGCCGTCCCGATGGGCAGGGGAAGTCAGAAGCTGGTTTTTATCCTCCCGACGAGCTGGCGCTCGCCGGCAGAGTGGGCTCGATCGGAACGCGCTGGCTCCAGTAGTCGTACTTGGTGATGGTGTAGTTCGCCTTGGCGCTGGTCAGCCAGCTCTGGAAAGCGTTGGTCTTCAGTTGCTGCAGGGTGTTGGCATCCACCGGGCGTACCTGGTGGCCGATCACCTGGATGATCTCCCAGCCCGAAGCGGTTTGAATGGGGTCGCTGGTCTCGCCCACTTTGAGCGAGAAGGCGACATTGTCGATGGCGGCATCCTGGATGCCCTTGGGGAACCAGCCCATGTCACCACCGGTATCCTTGGTGGCGGTGTCAGTGGAGGTATCCGCACACACCTTGGTCCAGTCCTCGCCGGAGCGGAGCAGGTTGAGGGCGGCGGCGGCAGCGGCCTGGTCAGAAACGACGATGTGGCGCGCCCAGACCTGGTCTTGCACGTCGGCAATGTCTTTGGTGACGTTGGCTTCCACTTTCTGGCTGTACAACTGCAACTCAAAAATCTTGCGCAGGTCGGCCTGGGAAAAACCGGTAACGCCTTCGGTGACGGCGCCGGACATGAAGCTCTGCACGGCGGTCGCATAGCCGGCCTGGGTGTAGGGCGTGCTGGTGGCGGTGGGCGTCTCAGTGGGCGTGACGCTGGGTACCGCGGTGAGGGTGGGCGTGACCTGCGGCGTAGGCGTGAGCGTGGGCAGGGGGGTCTCGGTGGGGGTGGGCGTCACCGTCGGCGTGGGAGTAGCCGTCACCAGGTACAGCTCGGTGGGATTCAAGGTGGGCGTCAGCCACGGTGTAGGCGTAATGGTGGGCGTGGGGCTGCCGTTGGGGTAAAAGGCGAAGGCATCTTGCATGGCCTGGTCGATTTCCTGCGCAGTCACCGTGATGCCCAGCTTGGCGGCTTCGTCGCGGATCACGATGTCGTTGATCATCTGGTCGAGCACCTGGCTGCCCAGGGTGGTCGTGTCGCTCAACGACGACTGGATCTGTTGGAGCACCGGCTGCGTGCTGGGGTCCATGCCGAAGGCGGCGTAAAGCTGGTAATATTGATTGTATTGCCTGATGAGGGCGAAGCGCTGGTAACGCACCTCGATCTGCCAATCGTGGGTGGAAACCGATTGGTTATCGACTTTGGCGACGGGCTGGTTCTGCATGATGACGCTGTTGTAGAGGAAACCATACCCGATCACGCCGACGATGAGCACGGCCACTACCGCGGTGGCGATGATGAGCAAGCGGTTCTGCCGACGTTCTCGCTCGATGCGAGCCAGGTGCTTCTTGGTAACATTTTTTGGCTTGGGAGTTTTTGCCATGAGAGACCTCGCTGATCCCTTTCGAGGCGCCCAGGAAAAGCACCTTGTGTTTTTGCTCTCCAGCCCCGGCGGATCAAATTGTGAGGTGATTATAACCTAAGGTATATCCCTGGGCCAGAGGTGGCGGTATTTTATCCCGGGCAAATCACGATTTAAAAAAATGAGGGTATACTCAATTCAATAGCCTTGCGAAGGTTGGGTTAAAAAGGTGTTTCCATTCCCAAACGAATGCTTGTCTTGACTCCGAACCTTCGCAAGGCTTAATGAGTGGAAGGATTATGGCCAAGACACAGACCCATTACGTTTGCCAGCAATGCGGACGCACCTCGCCGCGCCCGTTGGGGCGCTGCCCGCAGTGCGGCACCTGGGGCAGCATGGTCGAAGAGGTGCTGTCTGCGCCGGCGACGCTGAGCGTTACGAGCGGGCGCGGGCTGGGAGGGCGCTCTTCGCCCCGCAAGCTGGGCGACATCCAGGGGGAGGCCGAGGAACGCCTGCACCTGCCCATCGGCGAGTTTGCGCGCGTGTTGGGCGGCGGCGTCGTCCCCGGCTCGATCGTGCTGGTGGGCGGCGACCCCGGCATCGGCAAATCTACTTTGATGCTGCAAGTGGCCGTCGAGATGGCCGCCGCGGGGCGCGTCCTGTACGTCTCAGGAGAAGAATCCGAGCGCCAGATCAAGATGCGCGCCGTGCGCTTGCTGCGCGCGCAGAACGGCGAGCACGACGGCGTTCTGCCCCTGCCCGGGGAGCTTTACCTGGTCACGGAGACCAACCTGAACACCATCCTCGAGCACATCCAGGAGGTGGCGCCCACCCTGGTGATCGTCGACTCGATCCAGACGGTTTACCTGCCGGAGATGGAATCGACGGCCGGCTCGGTTTCTCAGGTGCGGGAGTGCTCTTCACGCCTGCGCGAGCTGGCCAAATCCTCGGGCATGGCCGTGTTCGTCATCGGGCACGTCACCAAGGAGGGCGTGATTGCCGGCCCGCGCGTGCTGGAGCACATCGTGGATACCGTGCTCTACCTGGAGGGCGACCGCTTCCAATCCTACCGCCTGCTGCGCTCGGTGAAGAACCGCTTCGGCGCCACTTCAGAGGTGGGCGTGTTCGAGATGCGCGAGCAGGGCATGGTGGAGGTGAGCAACCCGTCCGAGGCTTTCCTGGCCGAGCGCATGATCAACGCGCCCGGCTCGGCGATCGCCGTCACCATGGAGGGCACGCGCCCGCTGTTGGTGGAGCTGCAAGGGCTGACCAGCCCGACCAATTTCGGCAACCCACGCCGCACGCCCAATGGGATCGACATCAACCGCCTGTTGCTGATCGTGGCCGTGCTGACCCGCCGCCTGGGCCTGCACCTGGGCGAGCAGGACGTCTTCGTGAACGTGGTGGGCGGCCTGCGGATCAGCGAGCCGGCTGCCGACCTGGCCGTGGCGGCGGCCATCGCTTCTTCGATGCGCGACCGGCCCCTGAAGGCCGATACGGTGCTGATCGGCGAAGTGGGCCTTTCGGGCGAGCTGCGCATGGTGGGGCAGATGGTCGCCCGCCTGCGCGAAGCCTCTAAGCTGGGCTTCAGCACGGCGGTGGTGCCGCGCGCCCTGCGCCGCAGCGAGCCCTGGCCGGAGGGCATCCAGGTGGTGGAGGCGCGCTCCCTGCGCGATGCGCTCAATCTGGCCATGGTGGGTGGGGAGAAAAGTGGGCAGTAGGGAGTGGGCAGGGGTCAGTAGACAGTGGATAGTGGGCAGGGGTCGGTGGGCAGGTGTTGGTAGGCAGGCTTCTGATTACCTGATCCCTCATCCCTGATTGCCTGATTTCCTCATTGCCTCATCGCCTGTTCACCCTTCCCTTGACAGATACCCTTCAAATCTGATAGATTCAGGTAGGTTTTTATTTAAAGGGTATGCTGTGCATGAATAAGAAGCGATCCGAAGAATGGCTGAGCTTGAGCGGGGTGGCGGAGATCTTGGGGGTGCACCCCAGCACTGCCCGCAACTGGTCTGACCAGGGACAGATTCCCGTGCACCGCACGCACGGCGGCCACCGGCGCTACCTGCGCAGCGAAGTGGAGCTGTGGCTCCAGTCCCAGAACAAGGAAAGCACGCTCGAGACGGACCAGGTGATGCAGAAGGCCGTCAGCCTGATCCGCATGCAGATCGGCGAGGGCCGCCTGGAAGGCCAGGAATGGTATCGCAAGCTGGACGGCGAGGCGCGCGAACAATACCGGCGCAGCGGGCAGGCCCTCTTTCAAGGGTTGGTCGCTTACCTGGCCTCGGATAACCTCAAGGAAGGCGTGGCCGAGGCGCGCTCCCTGGGCTACGAGTATGCCGCGCGCGGCTTCCGCCACAACCTGAGCGAGGTAGAGACGGTCGACGCCTTTCTGTTCTTCCACAATGCCCTGGTGGACGGCGTGCTCAGCGTGTACGAATCGGCGCACATCACCGCGCCTGGACCCTGGAGCAAGATGCTCCGCAAGATCAACACCTTTACCGACCAGGTGCTGCTTTCCCTGCTCGAAACCTTCCAGGCCTATAACGGCAAGGAAGGCTTGAAGCGCTGAGCCCGGCCGGGTTTTCGGCGGCTTTGGAAAGCCGCCCTACGTTGGAATATTTGCAAAGAAAGAAGGGTTTATGTCGGTTTTGGATGACCTTCTCAACTCTCCGGCTGCTTCGCGCGTGCGCCGCAACCACGGCCTGGAGCACGCTACTCTGAACATCCTGTCCACCCGCTTCCCGCACAAGAGCATGGCCGGGCACTCGGATCGGGGCGGGTTCTGGATCCTGGGCAACGTGCCCACCCAGGACCTGGAAACGGCGGTGGGCGAGGCCCTGGCGCGCATGCAGGCCGGCGAGCGCGGCCTGGCCATCCACCCCAACTGCGGCACCAATTTCGTGGCCTCGGGCATGCTGGCCGGGCTGGTGGCCTGGGGAGCCATGTTAGGCGGCGGCAAGAGCCTGCGGGAGAAGCTGGACCGCCTCCCCACGGTCATCTCGCTGGTGACGCTGGCGCTGATCTTCGGCCAGCCGCTGGGACCGATGCTCCAGGCGCGGGTGACTACCTCGGGCATCCCCGGGAATTTAAAGGTCGTGAAGGTGATCCCCGACACGCGCAGCGGGATGCAGGCGCACCGGGTGGTAACAGAAGGATAACCTCACCCCCACCCCAGCCTTCTCCCATCGGGAGAGGGAGGAAGACTCCCTTCCCCCACCGGGGGAAGGGCCGGGGATGAGGGAGAAGGGGTGCGCGTGGGCGAAGACAAACCGGTCATCTACCTCCTGCACGGAGACGACGAATACGCTCTGGCCGGCTTCGTGCATAAGCTCTACGAGAAGCTCGGCGAGCCAGGCACGGCAGACCTGAACACGGCCCGCCTGGACGGGCGTTCTGCTACCCTGGAGGATCTGCGCTCGGCGGCCCTGTCCATGCCTTTCCTGGCCGAGCGGCGCCTGGTAATCGTCTCCAATCCCCTGGCGCGCCTCTCCGCCAAAGCCCCCGACGAAAAATACCGGGCTTTGCTCGAGTCCCTGCCCGAGACGACCGCTTTCGTGCTGCTGGTGGTGGACACGCCGCTGCGGGTGCGCGGGCAGTGGAGCTGGTCGGCCTTGCCGGAAAGCCACTGGCTGATGAAATGGGCGCGCGGAGCCGGCGCGCGCGTATACCTGCACGAATTCCCCCTGCCGCGCGGCGGCGAGATGCCGGGATGGATCCGCAAGCAGGCCCAGGAGATGGGCGGGCAGCTCACCCCCCAGGCGGCGGCGGCCCTGGCCGGCCACGTGTCCAGCGACACGCGCCTGGCCTCCAACGAGATTGCCAAGCTGTTGACCTACGTGAATTTCAAGCGCCCGGTGGAGGTCGACGACGTGGAGCTGCTGACCGCCGAGGGCGGCCAGGCAGACGTGTTCGCCATGGTGGACGCGCTGGGCAGCCGCGACGGGCGCACGGCCTTGCGGCTGCTGCACACCTTGCTGGAGAATGAGGACGCTTTCATGCTCTTCGGCATGATCGTGCGCCAGTTCCGCTTGCTGCTCCTGGCGCGGGAAGTGATGGACGAGGGTGGGGGAAAAGAGGCCATCGCCAAAGAGGTGGGGGTGCATCCCTTTGTGGCCGAGAAGCTGGTGGGCCAGGCGCGCTATTTTCCCATCGAGGCGCTGGAGGCCATCTATCGGCGTCTGCTGGATCTGGACGAAGCCATGAAGACCAGCCAGATGTCCGCCGAGACGGCCTTCGATACCTTTATCGCCGGATTGACCGCCTGAGCTGCTAGGTGATCCACCTGGGCCGGCCGGGCCCGCCCAGGCGCACCAACTCCGGGTTCTCGCTCCACACGCCGGGGATGGGCGTGCCGCACTGCGGGCAGGCGCCCTGGGCAGTGATGCGATATTCCAGGAGGATGTAGCCGTGGCGGCGGATCAGGCGCGTGCCGCATTTAGGGCAAAGGGTATCTTCCAGCGAGCTGACCTGCCCGGGCAGGTTGCCGGCGTAGACGAAATGCAGGCCGGCTTCCTGGCCGATCTCCGCCGCGCGCTGTAGCGTCCCCGCCGAGGTGGGGTCGGGATCGGTCATCTTGTAATCCGGGTGGAAAGCGGTCACGTGCCAGGGAATATCCGCCGAGACGGAGGCCAGGAAGCGGGCCGCGTCCCACAGCTCTTCGTTGGAATCGTTGAAGCCCGGGATGATCAGGGTCACCACCTCCACCCACAGGCCGCTCTCGTGCGCCATGCGGATGCCGTCCAGCACGTTGTTCAGCACCCCGCCCAGCGAGCGGTAATGCTTATCCTGCATGGTCTTCAGGTCGATCTTGTAGGCGCTCAGGTAAGGGCGGATTAACTTCAGCGCTTCGGGGGTCAGGTTGCCGTTGGAGACATACACGCAACGCAGGCCGGCCTTCTGGGCTTCCTGGAAGACGGAGACGGCCCATTCGGTGGTGATGAGCGGCTCGTTGTAGGAAGACGCCACCACGCGCGCGCCGGTGCGCTGGGCGATGCGCACCATCTGCTGCGGCGTCACCGGCTCCACCAGGCCCAGGGCGCGGTCGGACTGCGGATCGCGCAGCGCCTGGGAAGTCAGCCAATTCTGGCAGTTGCTCACCGCGCAGAAGTTGGCCAGGTAGCTGTGCTCTGCTTCGACCTCCAGGTTGTAGACGTCGCCATGATACGCTTGCGAGCCGATCTCGCGCAGCGGAATCAAATAGTTCGCTTCCGTCTGGATGACTTTGCGGTGTTGGATCGCCTGCTCATACCACACCACCGTATATTGGTACGGGGCCCGCTTCACTTTCCGGCTCTGAATCTGCCCGTCTTCTTTCATTGCAGTGACGTAGATCGAGGGGAAATAACCGATCTGGAGGGCTAGCCAGCCCAGGCCGTAGGCCAGTTGGCGCGAAACGGTGGTCGAGCTGACCTTGCCGTTCGGATAACGATGCCCATCGCCGGCGATATAGGCGTCGAGAAAGGCCCGCACGACTGCCGGGGGAGAGGCAAACAACAGATCGGGCACCTGTTTCCCTTGCGCGCCGCTGCCGGCCAGCTTTTTAAAGAGCAGCCCCGCCGAGGCTTTGGTGGCGCTCGCCGTCAAGGTGGTTGGGCGGGGTACGCATCTTCCCCGAACCCCCAGGCATTTTTGCAACAACCGGACGGCTTCTTCGGCCAGATGGGCTTCCCTGGGAGAGAAGCTAAAATTGAGCACCAGGCTGTTGGGCCGGTGAAGGCTTTGTACCACAGAGCCTTCGGCGCAGTAATACCCCAGCAGCCGGGCCATATCCTCATCCAGGGGAATTTCCAGGGGGATGCCCGGCCGGTGCTCGTTGGGGAAGCGCAGGGTATCTTCTTCGACCAGCGGCCCAGAATTGTAGAAATCCTGTCCGCCGCCCCGGGCCAGCTTGCTGCGCACATGGCGAATATACGAGGCGCTTTTGTCCAGCGCCTGGCCGATTTCGCGGGATGAGATGCCCTGGGCGCTCGACGTGCGGATCAGCTCGCGCTCTGCCAGGGAAAGCTTCCAGGGGGCCTGGTACGTGACCTGATGATCGCACAGCATTTCGGCCGGCCGGATCATCCTCTGCGGGGGAGGGTTGGAGAGCGGATATTGGACTGGAATCGCCAGGAAATGCTTGCGGGTCAGCTCGCGGGCGGGCAGCAGGCGCGGGGGAGATTGCGGATCATCCGTCGCGTATACCTGGTGATCCGGGGTGCAGCGCATCTCGGGCAGATAATAGGGTCGCATCGAGATCAGCTCGCCTTGATAAGGATGCTTGAACACGGCGCGCACGGCGCGCAGATCGCCGCTGGCAGCCACCGCCCGAAGCCCGGTCGCATAGCCGATCTCGCCGTCCGGTTGTACGTCGACCTGCCCGGCCAGGCCAAAGGCTGCGGCCAGCGGGAGGGGGCCGCGATCGGTCAGCACCATCGTCTCGCCGGGAAAACAATAGCCACAGTGGAAGTCGCACCCCAACATGCCGAAGGTCAGCGCGTCGCTGCCGGGCAGCACGTGGAAGAAGGGCTTCTTCTCGATGGGATCGGCTTGCAAGGCGGCCACGTAGCCCCAGGGCACCTTCAAAACGCCGTCTTCGTTGAAGCGCACCTTGCAAATGCCGCGCCGGCCGGGGCGGATCAGGCAGCGATGGCCGCAGGCGTAGCAGCGCACCGAGCCGTCGGGCAGCTTATCGTAGAGGGCGCCCTCTACGGTCATCTGGTCTAGCTCACTTACCAGGGTAGGCATAGGAACCTCCTTCCCTCTCCCTTAATTATAAGACACTTTTTGGGGGATTTGAGGGAAGGCAGGGGAAAGCCTATTTAACTTCCAGCGAGGCGATCAGCGCGTCCAGCTTGCTCAAATCCGGCGTAAAGCCCGCGTCCGGCGTGCCTTCGAGCTGCTGCGCGACTCCGGCGATGTATTGCGGGAAGCCCTGGCCGAAAGTGGCCGCCTGGGTGGGCGTGACGGTGTTGTCGGCGGGCAGCGCGGGGAGGTTGACCGGCAGGACGGCGGCCACGTACCAATTTCCGTCGCTGGTCAGACCCTGGTAAGCGTAAAACAGCTCGTGGTTGTTGATGGGCAGGGGGGCCTGGTCGAACTGGGTCAGGAAGCGCACGCCCGTCCCATTCCCGAAGTCCATGTACTTCATCTGGGCGTGGAATACCTGGGCCGCGTTGAACAGCGGCAGGAAAGGCACGTTCTGCACGTTGTCGGGCTTATCTGCCAGCAGAGTCTGCAAATCGGAGATGATCTTTTCCGCGCCGGGGTTGATCTCTTTGAAAATCTCCACGGGATAGATGAAGATCTGCGGCTTGAACATGTGGCCGCTGAGCGGATACCCTTCCAGGGTGGCGAGGGTGTACTGTGGCAAGACCTCCCAAAACGGAACGTCGTTCCCGGTCTGGGAGGCGGGGACGACCTCTATCGTGGCACTCGAAAACAGGCTGGGGTCGTTCGCGAAGCTGAGACCCTGGCCGGAGGTTTGCCCGGCAGGCGAGCCGACGGTGGCGGTCTCGCCGGGCTGCGCAGCGCTGGTCTCGGTCGTGGGGGCCAGGGTCGGCGCTGCGGTATGCATGGGGGCAGACTCGACCGGCAGGGTAGCGGTGGCGGGCATGGACGCGGCGCCCGGAACGTTGGCGGTAGGGCTGGCGGCGGTAGGGCTGGCGGCGGGCGTGCAGGCGGCCAAAAGGGCCAGAAGTAATAAGCCGGTGAGAGCGCGGGCGAAAGGCCGGTTAAAAATGAGGGCTGGCATATCAAAATCCTCCTGAGGAATATAGAGCGCGCCGAGCGCGCCAGCATAGAACGCCACTGCACGGGCTTTAGTTCCGCACAAACGGAAAGCGACCGGAAGGTGGATGGAATTCAATTCAGGCCGCCGGCCTGTAGAGCCGGTTGCCCAACGGGCCACTCCTTGTCTTTATGGACGGCCGCCGGAAGAGTGAAAAAGAATTGGCTGCCCTGCCCACTCCTGCTGACTACGCCCACCTGCCCGCCCAGCTTCTCCACCACGCGCTTCACGATCGACAGGCCCAGCCCGTGGCCGTTCCTCTTGCGCGAAAGGCGCGCGCCCACCTGAAACAGGGAAGTTTGCTGCTCGGGGTCCAGCCCGGCGCCGTTATCGCGCACCCAGAAGCGCACCGAGCCGTCCGCCTGGAGCTCTGCGCCCAGCTCGATGCACGGCGGTTGCCCGCCGTATTGGATGGCGTTGCTCAGGTAGTTGGCCCACACCTCTGCCACCCAGGGCGCGTAGCCTAACGCTTCGGGCCACTCGGCCGGCTCGCGGATCTCCGCCCGCGCCTGCTGGATCTGAGCCCTGAGGCGGCGCTTCACGTCGCTGATCACGGCGCCGGTGTCGACCGGCTCGATGGGCACCTGGCTGTGGCGCACTTCGGCCAGCAACATCAGCGCCTCGATGATCTGGCTCATCTTGCGCGCCGTGGAGGCGATGTCGTCCAGGAATTCCAGGCGCTCTTCGGGGGGCATTTTCGGGCTGCGCGCGGTTTGGGCGGCCAGCAGGATGGCGGTGAGGGGGTTCTGCAAGTCGTGGGCCACGCTGTGGGCGAAGGCGTCCAGCTCCTCGTTACGGCTTTGCAGCTCGGCGGCCTGCACGCGCAGGGTCTCTTCGCTCTGCTTCAGGTTCCAGAACAACACCTGGTAGGGCCGGTGCAGCCCGGTCTGGATGATGGCCTTGTACAGCAGGTAATACGAGACCAGGCGGAAGAGGTGCCCGACGATCATGATCTGGTCGTATACGCTGACGTACTCGGTGAAGCACAACTCGGACAGGATGGCGGCCAGGATCGAGAGCACCAGCAGGCGCAGCACGCCGGGAGAAAAGGTGGCGCGTTTGTGCAGCAGCAGGCCAACGGCGGCCAGCAGGATCAGCATGATGGCCACCTCGCTGATCTGCTTGAAAGGCGTCAGGCCCTCGCCGGCGATGTAAGCGATGGGGAAATCGCGCCAGAAGAAAGTCGAAGCCACCACCAGAACCGTGACCAGCCCGTAAGCGGCAAACACCGGCCAGGTGCGCAGCCTGCGCCCCAGGAACAAGGGCGCGATCAGCAGAGAAATGGATTGCATATAGCGGGCGGCAACCCATAGCTGGGTGGGCAGGTTGGCCTGCCGGCCCGCGAAAACGTCCATGCCCTGGAAGGCCAGGGTGTGCAGCAGATCCAGCGCCGCCACGAACAGGTAGGCGATGCCGACGAAAAGCAGGTAGTGATTGTCCAGCATGTCGCGCGCGTTCCAGCTCAGCATGAAGATGCCGCTGGCCACTACGATAGTAAAGATCTCGACGATGCTGTGAAACAGGAGAAAGCTATACAGGCTGGTCAGATAAATAGCAGCCAGCAGTCCTGCCCCCACCAGCAATGTCCTCGCGAGCTGGAGATACTCTGCGCGCTTGTTCATCAATTCCCTCACCCATGCAGATCGTATCGCTTTGCCACAGCCACGGTGCTTGCCAAAATCCTCCCCCCAGCTTGCAGACTGGCACACCCGAAGTATACGAATAATTATAGACAATTCCATTCTTATTGCAATTCCCACTCATTTGGGCTATCATGAGCGCAGACCATAGGAAGCTTCTGTCCGGATCGATCCGCTTCAATGGTCAAGTCCCACAGATCTGCCCACTCCCTTAACGGTTTCAGGCTCACATTCATCCCTCATCCTTCTGGCTTCATCCTTCCTAGGAGGTCTGGCATGCCGCAGTTGTGGACTCTTTTCTGGATGTTCATTAAAATCAACCTCCTGACCACCTCGGGGCCGGCATCGGTCGGGCTGCTGTATAAGGAAGTGGTCGGATCGCTGCTCACAGAAAGTGAGTTCGTAGAGGCCGTGGGATTTTCCAGCGCCCTGCCCGGCAGCGACGCGCTGCAACTGGCCATGTTCGTGGGATACGCCGCCGGCGGGCTGCCGGGCGCGTTGGTGGCCTTGGCCGGCTCGATCCTCCCGCCGACCTTGATCATGCTGGGGGTGGTCACCTTCCTGCAGCGCATCCGCCACGAAGCCTGGGTGGGCGGCTTCGTGAAAGGCCTCACCCCGGCTGTGGCCGTGCTGATGGTCATCGTGGCGGTCAACCTGTTCAGGAGCGAGGCCGGCATCAACTGGCCCCCGCTGCTGATCGGCGGCCTGGCCCTGGCGGCTTACCTGTTGAATGCCCCGGCTCCCCTGGTGCTGTTGGGGGCCGGCTTGATAGGAGTATTTCTTTATCGATGAAACCCAAAGACTTGCACATTCTGCTTTGCACCCACGGCGGCGCGCAGACCCTGCCCGGCCTGGATTTCGGCGTGGAGCTGGCGGGCGCGCTGCGCCTGCCGGTGGTGCTGCTCGGCATCGTGGAAAAGACCGGCCAGACCAGCCCGGTGCGCGCTGTGATCGACGAAACCGCGGGCAAGCTGGCCGAAGGGAACATCCCTTATAGCATCGAATACGTCAGCGGGCAGGCCGAGGAGGTCATCCAGGAGCAGGCCAGCAGCGCTCCCTACCTGACGGTAGTCGGGCGGCTCGGCCGGCCCCTGCTCCAGCAGTGGATCGCCGGCAGGTCCTTCCGCCACATCCTGGCCGACGTCAGCACCCCCCTGATCTACGTTCCCTCCGTGCGCTGGCCGCTCAAGCGCGTGTTGGTGTGCAGCGGCGGGCTGAAGTACGCTTCCAGCCTGGCGCGTTTCAGCTTCTACCTGGCCAAAGCCACGGGCGCGAGAGTCACCTTGCTGCACGTGGTAGAGCCGGCCACGCTGGATTACACCCTGGCGCAGGAAGTGGAAAAGCATTGGGAGAAGCTGCTCGAGACGGATACGCCCCAGGGACGCAACCTGAAGAAGATGTACGACGAGGCGCTGGCCGCCGGGCTAGAGACGGACGTGCGCCTGAGGCATGGCAACGTCATCCACGAGATCCAGGAGGAGCTCAAAGGCGGTGAATATGACCTGATCGGCCTGGGCTCGCCCTACAGCAGCCGCAGCCTGCGCCATTATTACATGCCCAACGTCACCGCCGAGGTGGCCGAATCGGTGGGCATCCCCGTGCTGACGGTGAGGTTTGGGTTTGATCTGTAGGGGGCAGGGGATAGTGAACAGGGGTCAGTGAACAGGGATCAGTCAATCAGGTAACACCACCTTCCTGATTACCTGGTTGCCTGATCTCCTGATCGCCTGATTGCCTCATTGCCTGTCAATCAGCAATCAGCAATCTAAGAGGGTGTTGAAAAACGAGTGATTAATTGACCAAAAAGGGAAAAATTAATACAATGAAGGCAGCCTAACAATAGGAGCCGGAAATGGAACAAGAGCGCTATGTTGAAACAGGAAGCGGATCATTTTATGGAGAATACTTGTACGATCAGGTCGTAGCCAGGGATCACTTTTTGCGAAAGCTGCGGGAAGTGGTGGACTGGGGATATTTCACCAGGCGACTGATCAAAATATACAAAGGCCAGGGAGTGGTTGGGCGACCGCCATTTGACCCGGCATTAGTGTTGAAAGTAGAAGTGATCGCCTATTTGTACAAATTATCCGAAAGACAAGTCGAAGTATTCGTGAACGAAAATCTACCGGCGAAATATTTTGTAGGCTTAGCGGTGGACGGAAAAGCGCCGGATCATTCAACCCTCAGCACATTTCGAGACCGGTTAATGAAGAATGGGAAAATGCAGATATTCGAAGAAATGCTGGCCAATATTGTAAAGGAAGCCATGTTGCGTGGGGTAAAATTTGGCAGTATTCAAATCATAGACAGTGTGCACTCCATCGCAGATGTAAACACCGACAAAGACCAAAAACGGCAAAATAAAGGCAAAGGGCCGCATGATCCGGATGCCAAATGGGGGGTAAAGCACAAACGTAAGGTCAAAAACGAAAAAGGGGAGGAAGAAGAACAGAAAGAGTACTTCTTCGGATACAAGGCGCATGTCAGTATGAATGCCGAGAGCGGGATAATCACCAGCCTGGAAGTGACTTCCGGGGAGGCTTACGATGGTCATCATTTTTGTTCCCTGGTGGATCATGATTTGGAACAGAAAATACCAGTGGAGACCTACGCAGGGGATAAAGGGTATGATGATGGCGACAATCATTATTATTTGGAATTACGGGGGTTGCACTCTGCCATCCGATTAAAACGAACCCGGACTGAGAAAAAGGATGGCAATAAACAAGTTTGGCTTGAATTGGAAAAGACAGAGCCATACAAAGCCGGATTGAAAGAGCGCTACAAAATCGAACGAAAATTTGGAGAAGGCAAACAGGGGCATGGGCTGGGTCGTTGCCGTTATATTGGGAGAGTTGGTTTCGCCATCCAATCTTTTCTGACGGCCATTGTCTTGAACCTCAAGCGGATGGTTAAATTATTGACTGGGGTCAATTTCAAGGCGCGAGCCTATGCAACAGAATAAAACCAGGGGAGAATTATCGATACCCAGCAAATTATTGCCGGGCAAGCCTGCTTTTACCCTGCTTTTGGAATATATTATGTCAATTGTTGTGAAGCACCTTCAAAAAAATTGCCTTTGGGTTCAGAGTGTAACCCAATTTGGGAGTTTTTAAACACCCTCAATCTAAAATCTACACTAAAGGAGTTATCTTATGAGCGACGATACGAAGGTTCCGAATGGGGACGAGAACTCCCCCCAGAGTCCCGGTCTGCTTTCAGCGAAGAGACCTGGAAGGAAGTCGGGCGCCAGTTCGAGGCGTTGGGCGAGAGCCTGGCGGCGGCTTTCCGCACTGCCTGGCAGGACGAGAACAACCAGCGCCGGGTGCAGGAGATGCGCGCCGGCGTAGAATCCATGCTCACGGAGGTGAGCCAGGCCATCCAGGAAGGCTCGCAATCGCCTGAGGGGCAAAAGCTGCGCGAGGACGCGGCCAAAGCCGCCGAGACTACCCGCGCCGCCGTAGAAAAGGGCGCGCAGGAAGCCCGCCCTCACCTGCTGAACGCCCTGAAGGAAGCCAGCCAGGCGCTGCAGAGGGCCATTGAAGACCTGGAAGGGAAGAGAGGCGATTAGGGAACCTTTTTCGCCATAGTACGTCTTTTCACAAGGAGAATGTGCTATGAACAAGAAGAGCTTATCCCTGATCGTAATTTTGCTGGCGGGCCTGGCGGCGCTCAGCGCCTGCGCGCCTGCCCATCCCGACACCCAACTGGTGTCTACCCTCGTTTACCAGACGGTCGTGGCCCAGACTACCCAATCCGCCCTGGAAAACGCCTTCGCGCAGTTGACCCAGCAGGCGGCTGCCACGGCCACGCTGGCCCCGGCGCCGACTGCTACCCTGCCGGCTGTGACCATCGCGCCTCCGGTGGCGCCCACGGCCACGCACGTGCCGCCCAGCCTGACGCCCAACCCCATCCCGTGTGACGCGGCCCAGTTCGTCAGCGACGTCACCTACCCGGACGGCGAGCGCGTCGCGGCCGGGGCGCAGTTCACCAAGACCTGGCGCCTGAAGAACGTGGGCTCCTGCTCGTGGACTCCCAGCTACGCGGTGGTCTTTTCCAGCGGCAATGCCATGAGCGGCCCGGCCTCAGCCTCGGTGCCCGCCAACGTGGACCCCGGCAAGACCATCGACCTGTCCGTCACGCTCAACGCGCCGTCTTCTCCCGGCACTTATAAAGGCTATTGGATGCTGCGCAATGCTTCCGGCAAGCTGTTTGGCATCGGGACGGACGCCGCTTCCCCCTTCTACGTGCAGATTGCCGCCGTGGGCGGCTTCAAGAGCGACGCGGTGCCCTCCAGCATCTACCCTTACGACTTCGTCGCCAGCCTGTGCTCCGCCAACTGGGATTCCAGCGCCGGCCAGATCACCCTGCCTTGCCCGAACGTAGACCAGGGCAAATTCATGTGGACGGCCGTACAGATGAATCCCAAGTTCGAGGGCGGCCGCCAGGAGAACGAGCGCACCCTGTGGGTACACCTGGACAGCATCAAGGGCGCCTGGGTGCAGGGCTTCTACCCGGCTTACACGGTCAAGGACAAGGATCACTTCGTGACCTGGGCCGGCTGCCTGGACGGCAGCAAAGGCTGCGACGTCACCTTTACCCTGGATTACAAGGATAGCGACGGCAAGCTGCACAACCTGGGAAAGTGGAAGGAGATCTACGACGGCGAAGTCAGCAAGATCGACATCGATTTGAGCTCCTACGCCGGGCAGTCGCTGCAATTCGTGTTGGGCGTGGGCAACAACAACGCGACCGCCGCCGAGACCTTTTGGTTCACGCCGGCGATCGTGAGCAAGTGACGCGGAGCGTCGAGGAGATCCGGGATCGAGCGGCCGTTTACCCCAGCGGGTCTGGCGCTTGATCCTGGATTTCCGATCCTTCGTACTCCCGCACCATGAGCACCGGGACGGGAAACTCTTCTAGCAACCTGGGGGTCAGGCCCTCGCCTGCGAACGGGTCGTGCTCGCTATGGCCGCAGGTGGCGATCACGGCCAGGTCGACGTTTCTGGCCTGGATGACCTCCATGATCTTGGAGGAGGGGTCGCCGCTGACCACGCGCATGCCCACCGTCAGGCCGCGCAGCGAGAGGTCTTTGGCGATCTTCAGCAAGCGTTCCTTGGCGCGCAAGACGTCTACACCCGGATGGACCCCGGCCTGTTCGGGCGCCGCCTGTACGGCGGGCACGGCTTCCACGACGGGCACTACGGTCATCAAGAGCATCTTCGCGTAACATTGATAAGCCATGGCCTCCGCGATGGGCAGCACGGCCTCGTGCGCCCGGTTTCCGTCCAAAGGCACCAGCACCCTGTCACACGTAAAGGACCAGGTGCTTTTCATCCGCTCAGGCTGGATGAAGAGGATGGGGATGGTGCCCTCGCGGATCACCTTCAAGGCGATATTCCCGCACGAAGCATCTTGCGAGGCGCCATATCCATGCGCGCTCAAGACGATCAAATCCGCACGCAGGTCCTGCGCGTGTCTCTGGATGCTTTTCGCGACGTCCTCTTCGGGCGTCTCGTGGATGTGCTTCTCCACCCGGATGCCCTCGGCGGATAACTGTGAAGCGACCTTATTGAGATAATACTGCGCTTCTTTTACCTGATAAAGATGGCGCTCGTTGTGCGCTATTTCCGAGGCGTCCTTTTCAAAGGCATGAAAGAGCACGATGGTTGCGTGAAAATGCTCCGCCAGATAGCGCGCGGTAGGTAAGACCGATTCCGCCACGTCTGATCCATCTAACGGCACGAGCATTCGCTTGAACATTGCCAGCCTCCTGAGCTAAAAACGATACCATTAACAGCCTCAAAATTTTTCATTATAACAAATTATATAATATATATCGTGAATGGGACATTAAAAAACGGCCGTTTTCAGGAGGATTTCCCTGGAAAAGCGGGGGCTCACGCCGCTTTTACGCCGGGCGGCCTGAGGAAATCTACCAAGGCGTGCGTCAGGCCGATCAGGCCCGGCAGGAGCAAGACCAGCAGCATAAAGCCGGCCAGCAGGAGGCTCCTGGGGAGGATCGAGCCGAGCGGCAGCGGCCCCTCCAGGAGACGGATTTCTCCGGTGGTGAAATTGATGGAATGCGTTTGCCAGTACAGCTCGCTGCCGAAGGCGCTAACCCACCCGGCCAGGAAGGCGCATCCCAGTAACCCCAGGGCCCGGGAGCGCTGCGAGGGGAGCCGCATGTAGAGGAAGGCGCCGGCGACCACGAGGATTATTCCCAGGGAGATGGCCAGGAGGTTGGGCAGGGAAACGTGCACCTCGTCCATGATGATCAGCACCATAAAAGGCATCAACCCATACAGCCCGAAAACCAGGCGCGTCCAATCTTGCCACACGCCGCGCACCAGGCGGAGCAGGTTCCCCCAGATGGGGCGGCTGAAGAGGAGTGCCAGCAGGACGATGAAGCCCAGGGGCACGAAGGCCCGCCAACCCCACAATTGCCGCCCCCACAATTGAACGCCGAAAAGCGACAGTCCGGGGGTGGAGGCGTTGGTCAAAAATAGGGAGAAAACGCACCCGTATACCAGGTAAGGATAGGCCCAGCGCGGAAAGCCGGCCAGCCACCCGGCCAACAGTCCCAGCA
Organism: uncultured Chloroflexia bacterium; assembly: GCA_963702935.1. Taxonomy (GTDB): domain Bacteria; phylum Chloroflexota; class Anaerolineae; order Anaerolineales; family Anaerolineaceae; genus DAOTWA01. The sequence continues at coordinate 1,288,641 of OY969772.1, read as the reverse complement.
GGGTCAGCAGGTATCCGCCAAAAAAGAATAGGCCAACCAGGACAGTCGACCAGGAAGGCGCTGTGGCTCCCCAGGGCAGCTTCATGAACAGCGTCGCCAGACCCACGATGAAAAAGGGGAGGACGCCCAGGGCAACCTCGTAGCCGCGCTCGCGGACCGGTGGGAACGAGCCGGTTTCCTGGCCGACAGCTTCCATTTGCTTACCCTCCTTGCGGGCCAGCGCCCGCCTATGCCCGGCCAACGCCTGGAAAGATCGGCCTTTCCATTCATGTTATAGCAAATCGCGAGCAGCGTGTCAATGGGCGCATTATTGGCCAGCCTTCGAAGACTCGATTCACCGAATCACCTACCCCCGCGAGTTTTCCTGGCGTACAATATTGAAGATTTTAGATTTAGGATTGAAGATTTCTGATTTCGAGAGCGCGAGTTGAGCGTAGAGACTCGCAGTCAAGAAGGATGCCCCGGATTGCTCCAACCTGTCTTTTCAATCAGCATTCAGAAATCAGAAATCTACGTTTCAACGAGAAATGTCATGAAAAAAACCGTGCTTCCGCTTTTCATACTCCTCGCCCTGCTGCTGGCGGCTTGCCGGGGGACGGCGCCCGCTCCCACGCCTACGCCCACCCCGGCGCCTACGCCGACTCCCACCTTCATCGTGCCCACCACGCCCGCCACCGTGCTGTCCGCCGACCTGCGCGCGGCTCTGGACGGCATGGTGGAAAAGGTCATGCAGGAGCAAGGGCTGGCCGGGATCACGGTGGGCATCCGTTATGGCAACCACCCGGCTTACGTGCAGGGCTACGGCCTGGCGAACGAGGCCAGCGGGCTGCCGGCTTCGGTCAACACCGTTTACGAGATCGGCGCCATCACCCGGCAGTTCACGGCGGCGGCGATCATGGAGCTCGACGAGCAGGGCCGCCTTGGCTTGAACGACCCGGTCTCGAAATATTTCCCCACCCTGCCCACGGCCGGCAAGGACATCCAGATCCGCCACCTGCTCAGCCACACCTCCGGCCTGCCCCCCCTGAACCCCAATACCGGCGACGTGAACATCGACCCCAGCCGCAAATTTACTCCCCTCGACAGCCTGACGCTGTACTTCAATTCCTTCACGGAGCTGGCCGCCGATCCGGGCGCGGCCTATCGCTTCTTCGATGAGGATTATTTCGTGCTGGGCGGCGTCATCGAGAAGATCGCCGGCGTGCCTTACGACCAGTACCTCCAGCAAAACATCCTCAAGGCCGTGGGGCTGGACTCCACCGCGTACTGCGACCCGCTGCCCCAGGGGCTGGCGGTGGGCTACGGGAAGGACGCCAACGGCAAGCTGCAAACCATCGCGCCGCAGAACATCCTCCAGGCGTACGCGGCCAGCGGGCTGTGCTCCACGGCCGGCGACCTGCTGAAGTGGCAGCAGGCCCTGGAGGGAGGCAAGGTGGTCACGCCCGGCTCTTATCGCCAGATGACCACACCTTTCACGCTCAACGACGGCGCGAGCGCCCCGTATGGCTTCGGCCTGGCGCTGGGCACACGCGGCGGGCGGCCGGCGGTGTATCATTCGGGCGGGGTGCCCGGCTTCAGCGCGCTGCTGGTGTACTATCCGCAGCAAGACCTGGGGCTGGCGCTGCTGACCAACACCGACGGCCAGGGCCAGGCGCTGGACGCGCTGGAAGGCGCCCTGGCGGACGCCGTGCTGAGCGGCTTTTAAGCCTTGCGATCGCGCAGCATCCCTTCGCAAGGCTGGGTCAAGGGGGGGAACTCATTTCCAGGCGCGCATGGCCCGCTCGAATTCCCGGGTGTAGCCTGAGTGGCCCGTACACGCCAGGCGAACGTGCTCGAGGCGCGCCAGCTTGCGGATGGAGTCCTTTTGCCGTCCCGTGTCCATGTTGATATAGGCTCTCAACGCGCAAACCTCGCCCTCCCGCAGCTTGAAAGTATCCCCGGCGAACAGGATGGAACTCGTCGAGCAGGTAGGACATCGAGCCGGCGGTGTGGCCGGGGGTGGCGATGGCGCGGACTTGCGTCGAGCCGAGCGAGAGCACGGCCTCGTCGGCCAGCAAATGATAGGGCCGCCTGAGCCTGGCGTTATAGAGACAGCCCAGCGCCCTGGCTTTCTTCCCGGTGATCATAGGCTCCTCGGCGGCGGACAGGTAGATCTGCGCGTTTGGGAACAGGTGCACCCCGCCGGCGTGGTCGAAGTCGGAATGGGTCAGGAACAGGTGGGTGACCTGGCGGGGATCGATGCCCAAACGAGCGAGCTGGCGCAGGATGTTCACCTTCCCGTAGCCGGAGTCGATGCACAGCAAGCCGGCGGCAGACTGGTAGATGAAAAAGTTGACCGTACCGGTCTTGACGGCGTATAGATCGTCCGTGATCTGGCCGGTTTCGAGGGGGTGAAGGTGGGGGATGTGCATGACGCTAGCCTTGCCCCTGACTATAGCGGGGAAGGCGGCGCGGGTCAAGGGGGGATTGGAGAGAGTAGAGAGTGGGCGGGAAGGATCAACCACAAAGAACACGAGGGGCACAAAGAAGAATAAGGAGAAAAGGATCGTGTGAGGCGGCTTTCAAGGCAGATCGTTCGACGGAGAGCGTGGAACGAGGGAAACCGCCGATGCGCGCAGATTTCTGGCGTAGGGGCGAAGCATTCGGAGGTCAAGCCCCCTTGGGCAGACCGGCTCGCCTTCCGAATGCTTCGCCCCTACCCAACGCCTGGCATAGGCTCATATTCGCCATTATCCGTATTCAATGCAAATTCAGTCAGGCATTCTACTCCATTATCGGTTCTTGCTATTACTTTTACCGCAGCTATTTCAGAAATGAATGAATCCAGCCGTCTCTTTATACATTCCCATTCCAATTCACTCAATCCTATGAATTTAAACTTTTCTGGACGGTTATGTATGAGAATATCAGGGACCTCGACATTATCAGGAAAGCGATCTTTCAACTTTTTTATGATTTCAAGCCACTCCGACAGAGTAGTAGGATTATTAAAAGAGCGAAGATAAATTTTGTATATTCCCATCCCCTCGGCCATATAGTCTATTTCCATATGTAGTTCAGGTTCCACGGCGACGGACCTCTCAACAGAGTCGGGGGGAATAAAGCCTTCTTGAGGAATAACCTTTCCCGTCAACCATTTCTGCAAGACGCCATCTTTCTTGAAAAGTAAGTATCCAAGCACATCTTGTAAGATATAGCCTTTGCTCAAGTCGATGTAATCGAAACATTCTCGAATCAATGAGTCCGAAGCATCTGAAAAGCCAGCGCCAATGACGATTTTTCCTCGCCGCCGCAATGAAGCGACGACAGGTACAAAATCCGCATCCCCCGATAGAAGATAAGCAGTATCCCACGAATCCATCGTGTCGAATAAATGAACGGTAATCGATGCGTCAATGCCCTTTTCGGAGACTGCTTCGGAAATTCCTTCACGACCACAATTCTCACACTTATAAGGAACCGGCTCACGCTGCTCACCGGGTATATTTACATCCCGGGCGGTGACGCCTTCGAGGGCATTTATGCGCCTTACGTATTTTTTTAGGTCTTCCCCTTTTATTCGTTCACTCGATGGGCCAATGCGTTCACCAGAATAGAAGACCCATATTCCGGTGAACGAATCGGCCAGGCTTCTAGCCAATAGATCAAAATCCAGCCAATCGAGGAAATAATCTCGTAATGTCTTGGGATCCTCAATCTTGGATTTCAGGAGGCGGCTATAGAAATTCGGCAAATCTACGAAAAAGGCTACATTACCCATTCGATTTACCCTTTATGCGATGTTCCATGGCTCAAATCAGGCCGGTTGAACTATTTCCTGCAAAGACCATCAGGTCGGCGAATTCGTCGGCGTTGAGCTTCTCGTATTCTTTTTGGGGAATCTTAATGTACTGCCAGTCCGTGCCCGTCAAGCGAGTGGCGTTCTCGCACCACAGGGAGGCGGCGCGGTCTTTGTTGACCACGTCTACGTCTTCGCGGCCCTTGGTCTCGATCAAATGGTAGGCGCCGTCGGCGGTGAGGGCCACGAAATCCGGCTCGTAGTAGCGCAGGTTGTTGTTGGAATCGGTGTATTCGATGGCGAAGCCGAACTGTTCGGGCAGCTTGGCGAAGGCGGCTACGTCCGGGGCATCCTCCAGAAACTTGGCGAAGGCTTTTTCGAACTCGTTGCCACAGGCCACCAGGTTGAAGACCGTCTTGGCGGCGGGCAAGGTGGGCCGGGAATAAGGGAAGGGGGGCGTCTCGGAGAGCCGACGCCCGGCGCTGAGGAGCTGCGGCTCCAATTCCTCCACCACCAGCGGGCGCAGGGCCTTGACAAAGGTCTGCACGGTGACGTATTGGGCAACGTTCGAGCTGATGGCCTTGATGATGGCCGGGTCGTCCAGGTTTACCTGCTCGCCGAAGGCGCGCCGGGCCAAAAACTCCTGCACCTTGGGCGCCAGAGCGGCGAACTGGGAGGGCAGCTTTACATCCTGGGCGATGCGCTTGGCGTAATAAGAGATGACCTCTTGAGAGGTCTGTATCTCGGGCAGGGTATAGTTGCGCTCGATCAGCTTTTGTAGGGTGAGCAAATCGTAGCCCTCATACCGGAAGGTCTGCGCGGCGGCGTCGCTCTCCTTGCGCGGCAGCACCGGGCAGACAAAAGCGCTCACGTCCAGGGCGGCGATCTCGTCGGCCAGGGTGCGCTTGCGGGTGAGAATGGGGCTGAGGGTGGGGATGGTGATATCTTTGCCCAGCTTCTCCGCGTCGGGCATAATCGTGACGATGGTGAGCTTATCTTTGCCCAACTCGAAGGTACCAAAGGCGATGTCTTCTTCGCGCTCCAGGTCTTCCACGAACTCGATGAAGGCTTTGTTGCCGATGACGTCCACGCGCTCGACGTAATCGGTAGCCAGATCGCGGAACATGAGGCGCAGGCCGCGCCCGATAGTCTGCTCGGGGAGGATGTTGGCTTTGGAAGTGTAAGGTCGCAGCCCCACCACGACGGTGACGTTCTGCACGTCCCAGCCCTCGCGCAGCATGAGCACGCTGACGATGGCGTTGACGGGGCTTTCGGGGTCGTCCACCTCGCGAGCGACCTTGCGGGCCTTGTCCAAATCCTTCTTGGAAACTTCGCCGGCGCGGTCGGTGTGGATGACGAGCAACCCCTCGCCGCCAAATTCGGAGGGGTATTTCTTTTGCAGGTAGTCGCCCACGTCATCGGCGGCGGTAGTATCATTCATCATGACGAACAGGATGGGCTTCTTCTTGAGAGGGGCAAGCTGCTGGCGATATTCGCGCCAGCGCTCCACGCCGGCGGTGAGATAGGCTTTATAGCGCGTGCTGGCGATGTCTGAGCTGACTTCACGGATGCCCTGGGCGATGCCTTTGAGGGGTCGCTTGACGATGCCGTCGAGGATGGCCTGCTTGAGGGGATAATCGAAAACCGTCCAGGTGAAGAGAGCGCCCTTGCTGTAACGCGGGGTGGCGGTGAAATCCAGTTGGGCGGCGAGGCTCTCCCCTCCGGCGCCTCTCCCAGAGGGCGAGGAGAGCAAGCCGTCGTGCAGGCGGCGGATGACCTGGTTCCACTGGCTGTCTTCGTCGTGGGTGTGGTGAGCTTCATCGTTGACGACCATCACCGCGCCGCCGCGCGCCAGGATGCGCTTATCGAAATCCTCTACCTCCAGGTTCTGGGCGGGTGGTTTGGGACCCAACACGGCGGTCATGACCTCCGGCTCTTCGTCCCCGTTTTTATCAGGACGCTCGTAGAACTGCTGGATGTTGGTCAAATACAGCGCGCCTTGGGAGCTGGCGCGCTCGGCGTCGCCGCGCATGTAGCAGTCAAAATCCCAGAAGATCTTCAGCTCAGGGGGAATGATGGGGTCGGCGCGGAAGATCTTGCCGTTGGCGAAGTCGGCGCGCAGGCGCTCGAAGACGATCACGTTGGGAGCAAACAGCAGGAAGGTGCGGGCGTAATCGTCGCGCGCTTCGGCCACGGCGTTGAAGTACTGCCAGGCGATGACCAGCGACATGACTTTGGTCTTGCCGCTGCCGGTGGCCATCTTGACGCAGTAGCGGGCAAAATCATCGTACTGCAAGAGGCGCAAATCCTGGTTGACGCCGGCATATTTCTCCACCAACTGCTTGTGACGGCGCACGCGGGCCACTTCGTAGAGATAGACGAGGGTCTCGACGGCGAACTTCTGCGAGTCGTGGTAGACGAAGGGCCGCCCGCCGGGGCGGCGATGGCCGGTCTTGAACCAGTAGTTGAGCAGGATGCGGGTGGTGTCGGTGATGCCCTTATAGCCTGCGGCGCGCCAATCGTCCACGGCCTGGCGGATGGCCGGCACGCAGGGGGCGGTCTTGACGGGCGGCTGGAGGATGTTCAACTGGCCGGGAGAGGCTTTCTTGCGCGGCATGGATTTACCCCACTTTCACCTGGACACTCTTGGTGGTGTCATTGCCAAGGATGTCGATCACTTTGACCACGATGGTGTATTCCCCCGCTTCCGGGTAGGTATGCACGCAAGATTTCTGCAAATTGGGATCCTGGCGGGTGCGGTAGGTCTGCCACTGGTTATGGAAGGCATCGCCCTGGTAGTCCCAATCCACGGCCCAATAATCGATCCACTGCGACCAGTGCTTGATGGCGCGCTGCACGTCTTGCGGAACGTCGTCGGGCGGGATGACGAAATCGGCCAGGGCCAGGGTGAGCTCGCGGCCCTTCAGGTTGACTTCCACTGACAGGGCGGCCAGCTCGAAGAAGTGGATGTCGCCCTGCTCGACGGCGCGCTTGTCCATCACGTCGCGCGGCACGCGCAGGAAGCGCAGGGCCACGTTGGCCAGGGCGGCCTGCTGGCGGGCGACCTCGTTCAGCTCGAAGGCGAAATCCCAGCCCAGAACGTCCACGCCGTTGGTTTGGGGAGCGTCCTGGCCGGTGCCCACGGCGCGGCGGAACTCAGCGACGATGGCGGCCACGTCGCCGGTGGAGATGGGCGCGTCCACGCCGCCCACGTGCACCAGGCGCCCGGCCTTGAGGCCGTGCAGCCAGGTATAACCGGTGATGGGCCGGGCGTGATAGAGGTCAAGGATGAACTCGCGGTATCTTTGCTGCACGTCCGTTTGCTTGAATTCTGTTGCCTGCCAGGCCTGGCGCTCGTACTTGCCCAGATTCTGGACGACGAAGGGGCGCACGCCCGGAATGCCCAGCAGGCGCTTGCGGGTGGTGTGGATGGCGAAGCGCCCCAAATCGCAGGCGATCCAGCGGCGGTTGAGTTTTTCGGCGACGGCGGTAGTGGTGCCGGAGCCGACGAAACAATCCAATACAAGATCATTTTCGTTGGAAGAGGCTTTGAGGATGCGTTCCAAAAGGGCTTCGGGTTTTTGGGTATCGTAACCAGTTCGTTCTCTCGCAACAGCATTTACATCGTAAACGTCTGTCCAAATATCTTCAATAAAATTTCCTTTAGCTTCATCAAGATATCGTTTTAAGCGCGGTGTACCGCTAGCAGTAAAGGCTATCTTGCCCTCATTCATCGCAACATCAATTTTGTCTTGCGACCAAATCCAGTGTTTACTCGGCGGTGGATCGAGAATCTTATCTCCAAATCGTCTGGCTGGACCGCTACCTGCTTGAGTAAAGTCCCAAAGGCCGTACCTCCGTCCTGATTTCTCCTCAACTAACCCGTAATGGCTTTTTTTATATGTTTCTGGGTAATCAATGTATTGTGGAATGAAATTATAATTTTCGCCTTTACTGTAGAAAAAAATTACATCATGAACATTCCCAAAGCCTGTACTCTGTGATTTTGAGACCCGAACCTTTTGCCAAATAACCTCACTTTGGTAATTATTTATTCCAAAAACCTCATCTAATACCGTTTTGGCATAATGGCCAACATGCCAATCCAAGTGCACATAAATACTGCCATCCTCGGCCAAAAGCTCACGCAGCAACACAACCGTTTCATAGAACCACTGCAAATAGGAATCCAACCCACGTCCCCAGGTGTCGCGGTAGGCTTTCATCTCGATGGCGGAAGGCTCTTTGACGAAGGAGGCGCTTTCATCTTCTGCGGTGTCAGGGTCGTCAGGGATGGAGGCGGTAAAGGAGAAGTCCGCGCCGACGTTGAAGGGCGGGTCGATGTAGATCAAATTGACCTGGCCGGCGAACTCGTCCAGGAGGGAGGGGAGCACGTATTTCTTGTCGCCCCAGACGAGGCGGTTGCGCCAGTCAGGATCGCGCCCGGCGTTGAACAGGTCGAGCATGTGCTGGCGCTGCTGGGCGGATTCGTTGACGGTCTCGACGGTTTGGAAGGGCAGTGCGACGCGCAGGGGCGCGACGCGGCGCCCGTCCTGGTCGTATTTGCCTTCCCAGGTGAGCTCGGTCATGGATGATTTCCTTAGTTTGGTTTGATGATGTGATTCTACAGGATTCGCGGGTTTCGGGCAATGCGATTCCGAAAGCAAAAATAAGCCTGGCTAAAAGGCAGGTTGGCTATGATTGTAAGCCTTGTGAGGGCGCGTGGGTCTTAAGGCAACCCTTCCCCGAAGGGATGCCGTGCGATCGCAAGGCTTTGCGATGAGATTTCGTTTCTTGGGACGGCGCCAGGGGAGGCGGGTTTGGAAACCCGCCCTACACAATCGCGGCGGAGCGGCGGCAGGGAACGTTCCACGGAGACTGTGGAACGAGGTGAAACCGTCGAAGTCCGCAGATTTCTGGCGCAGGGGCGAAGCATTCGGAAGGCGAGCCGGTCTGCCCAAGGGGGCTTGACCTCCGAATGCTTCGCCCCTGCTAGGAGCCGGCGCGGCCGTCGCCCTGTTTCTGGCGCTCTTTCCGGGCCTGGGGCACGGGGATGGAGGGCCGGTCGCCGTCGGGGCGCACGCGGTAGTACTGCAAATATAGCCAGGCGGCGCGGCGGCGCTGGCCGGCCGGCTCGTCCGCCAGCCAGGAATTGCCGGTGATCTCGGCCACCTCGCGCACCACGCCCTCGAAATCGACCTCCTGGTTGAACTGGTCGAAGGCCGCCTTGAACAATTCCCCATAAGCGTTGTGCGTGTACAGCGAGATGCGATACAGCAGGCGCCCGCCCAGGAAAGCCGCCAGCGCGATCAGCAAGAGCGCCACCAGGGAGAGGCCGTCCACGACGCCGATGCCGCTCACGCCCAGGGCCTTCAACCCGGCGTAGACCAGGAACATCAGCCCGTCGAAGTACAGCACGGCGGTGGTATACAGGGCGCTGTCGGCCTGCGCCTGGCTGCTGTCGATCTCCTCGCGCAGGTCTTTGTCGATCTTCATCCACAGGCGCGGCCAGTAGAAGACGAAGTCCATGCCGTAGCGGCTGTGGGGATACTCCTCGAAGGCGGCGATCAGATTCCCCAGGCGGGTGGGGTACTGCGCCTCGGGCCGCCCGTCCTTGTCCAGCGGGAACTGGCGCATGTCCGACCAGGCTTCGTTGTATTGAGACAGGCTGACCTGGGGATCCTTCTTGGAGTAAGCCTCATCTATGCGCATTAATTTCGCCAGCCGGGCCGCCTCGCGCCCCGTGAAAAACTTGCGCGGCCCTTCCGGCCAGCGCCGGCCCTCGAAGAGCATGTAGATGTGCATGTCCAGCAGCAGGATCAGGTAGCCGCTCAGCAAGATCAGCCCCACGAAGACGGGATCGGCGTAATTCTCGGCCTGGAAGAATTTCAGGGCCGTTTCCATCCAGGGCAGCAGGCCCAGGGCCGCGAACAGGCCGGGCAGCAAGACGCGGAAGATGAACTTCAGGCTGAGATCGAAAGGGAGCTTCATACGCTAAGCCTCGCCGGGCTGGATTCTGGAGGATGGGCGCGCATTGGCCTGGCGCGAAGGTAGGTGCAAGCGGCCATCGCGCCTAAACGTCGAGATCGGTATCCGGCCCGCCGCCGGGGCCGTGCGTTCCCAGGTAATTCTGGCGCCTGGCGTTCACGTCCGGGCCGTCGCCGGGGCCGTGCGGGCCGCCGGTCTCTCCCAGGTCGACGTCCGGCCCGCCTCTTCTCAGGTATTTCGCCAGCCCTTCGTAGGAATCCGGGCCGCCGCCTGCGCCGTGCGTGCCGCTGTCCTCTTCGTCCGGGCCGGGAGAGGGTTGCGGCGGGCCTTGCAGAATGATCTGTAATTGGTTGCTGATGATGCGCACGCCGGCCACCGAGGCGGCGATCTCCGCTGCCAGGCTGGCCATTTCCGGCAGGGGCACGGAGCCCTTCAGGGTTATGGCGTTTCCCGCGATTTCAATGGATACTTCTCGGGCGTCCAGCCCGTCGCTGAGAGCCATGCGCCGCGCCACCTCGTCGGCGACGGGGCGCGGCGCGCCGCTCACCTGGCGCGGTCCGATCCCGGAAAAGAAGGCCGCTCCATCCGAATCTAAAAAACTGCTTGGCATCGGTATTTTCCTTTCTCCCCCAGTGCAGCTCGAGGGGAAAAAACCTGAACATCCGGCAGTTGGCGTTGAAAGGGTTTCGATGGAATAAGGTAGACATAATATAACAAATTAGCCAACAATAGTCAATTTGGGACGAGGGGTTTCTCGCCTGGCTCCGCTCCGGCGCATTGATCTCGCAAAGCCGGGAGAGCCGGCTTCGATTGCGCTCTGGCGCGAGCGGCTTTATACTACAGGCGTTCGCCGTCACACTATGCATGCAGAGAGGGAACCTTATGCCGGGCTCGGCCACGTTACTCGCCCTGGTCACCATCGCGCTATGGAGCTTCCTGGCGTATTTGAGCAACCGCCTGATCCACCTGCCGGCCTTCCTGGTGATCGGCATCGGCCTGTGCATCGGCGGGCTGGTGGGGGCCTATCGGATGCGCGCCTGGCGCGTGCCCTGGAAGACGCTGGGAGTGGGGGTGGCCGGGCTGTTCGGCTACCATTTCCTGCTGTTCACCTCTTTCCGCTACGCGCCGGTGGTGGACGCCAATCTGATCAACTACCTGTGGCCGCTGTTGATCGTGCTGCTCTCGCCGGTGTTCTTGCCGGGCTTCCGGCTGCGGCGGCATCACCTGCTGGGCGGGCTGATCGCTTTCTGCGGGGTGGCCCTCATCGTCACGGGCGGGAATTTCCACCCCGACCCGGCCCATCTGGGCGGCTACCTGCTGGCCGCCGGGGCAGCCCTCACCTGGTCGAGCTATTCGCTGCTGACCAAGCGCCTGCCACCCTTTCCGACCGGGGCGGTGGGGGGCTTTTGCCTGCTGGCCGGCCTGCTCTCGTTGGGCGTGTTCGCGCTGAGCGGGGCGGGCGGCGACTTGCCTGCCCTGACGGCGGCGGATTGGATCACCCTGGCGCTGATGGGGGTGGGGCCGCTGGGGCTGGCCTTTTTCACCTGGGACGCGGCCCTCAAGCGCGGCGACCCGCGCCTGATCGGCTCGCTGGCCTATCTGACGCCGCTGGCCTCCACGCTGATCCTGGTGCTGCTGGGGGGCAAGCCGCTGACCTGGGTCTCGGCGGCGGCCATGGCGCTGATCGTCTCGGGGGCGGGGCTGGGGTCGCTGGAGTTGTTCGTAGCGGGGAAGGGGATTTTAGATTGTTGATTGCTGATTGAGGATTGCAGCGACCCCGACAGAGCGTCGGCCGCAAGAGTCGTTCCACGGAGAGCGTGGAACGAGGTGGCGAAGGTAGAACGATTTTTTCAGGGTATACTTTAAACGACTCTAGCACCAAGAATTGGAAACCAGGCGTAGTCGATGACCGCACACGTGACCCAGTTGAATCTGCCTTTTTCGCCGGCAACCCCCGATGGTTTGCCCAAAGAGGAGAAGACGCGCTCGAACGGGCAAGCCAACCGCTTGGACGTGGAAGACAAAGCCTTCCACGACTGGTATCGCTTCGTGTTGTCCTTTCCCCCTCACCTGGTGCGGGATTATTTGCAAAAGTTCGGACTCGACGAGCATTCCATGGTGCTCGACCCATTCTGCGGCACGGGCACCACACTGGTCGAGGCCAGGCGAAACGGCGTTCCATCCATCGGCGTAGAAGCCAACCCGTTTGCCCATTTTGCCAGCGCCACCAAGGTGGATTGGGAAATCGATGCCGGCCGCTTCTCTGCGAGGGCGCAGGAGATCGCGGATGCCACGCTGGCCTTCCTCCACGAGCAAGGCATCGAAGACAACCAGATCTTCGAGGCTCAAAGCGAGGACTTTCCCCTAAGGAGCCTGGAGCCTGAAGCCGCCAGCCTGCTGCTGACAAACTCGATCAGCCCACTCCCGCTGCACAAGACCCTCGTCTTGCTGGATGAGATCAAAAAGTTCCAGGGCGAGCGTGAATATAAGCATTTCCTCCTGGCCTTAGCCAATGCCCTGGTGTACAAGATCGGCAACCTTCATTTCGGGCCGGAAGTGGGGGTGGGGAAGATTAAGGCTAACGTGCCCGTCGTGGCTTGCTGGTTATCCGAGGTCGAAAATATGGCCAGGGATCTTTCCTCGGTTTCAGGCAGGGCCCACCCGGATTCTCGGGCTATGTTGGCGGATGCCAGGCGCATCGGCGCGATCCTGGAGCGCAGCTCGGTGGACGGGGTCATCACTTCTCCGCCCTACCCCAACGAAAAAGACTACACACGGACCACGCGTCTGGAATCGGTGCTCCTGGGATTCATCCACAACAAAGCGGAGCTGCGCCAATTCAAGAAAGGGCTGGTGCGCTCCAATACCCGGGGCATTTACAAGGAAGACGACGATGACCGTTGGGTGGCCGAACACCCGGAAATCCAGCGCATCGCGGCCTCGATCGAGGCGCGCCGGCAAGAGCTTGGCAAAACGTCGGGCTTCGAGCGTATGTACGGGCGCGTGACGAAGCTCTATTTTGGGGGAATGGCGCGCCATCTGGACGATCTGCGCAACGTGCTGCGCCCGGGCGCTCAACTGGCCTACGTGGTGGGAGACCAGGCTTCCTATCTGCGGGTGATGATCCGTACCGGCGAGCTGCTGGCGGACATCGCCCAGGCGTTGGGTTACGAGCTTGTGCAGGTGGACCTGTTCCGCACGCGGTTCGCAACTGCCACGAAAGAACAATTGCGGGAAGAGGTGGTCGTGTTACGCTGGCCCGGAGGGGAAAAACATTAAATGGCAAAGGCGCAAAACCGCTACATCCAGCTCATCGAAGCCGTATTTACCAGGCATTATCAAGCCGGGACGCGCGAATTCCTGTTCGACCGGGCAGAAATCGTCGAAGCGGCGCAAGCTTTGGGCATTGTATTGCCGAAGAACCTGGGCGACCTGCTGTACTCCTTTCGCTACCGGAGCGAATTGCCCAGGAGTATTTTAGAAAAGTCTCCCCGGGATTTTGAGTGGATCATCCGGCCGGCCGGGCGAGGACAATACAGGTTCGTGCTGGTGCCTCAGGCGATCATCATGCCGGCTCCCTTGCTGGCCGAGACCAAGATCCCGGATGCGACGCCGGGAATCATCAATCGCTACGCGTTGAATGACGAGCAGGCCCTGTTGGCAAAGCTGCGCTACAACCGCCTGATCGACATTTTCACAGGATTGACCTGCTATTCGCTCCAGAATCATTTGCGCACAGCCGTGGCCGGGATCGGCCAGGTGGAAACGGACGAGATCTACGTCGGCCTCGATAAACGCGGCGCGCATTACGTGTTGCCCGTGCAGGCCAAGGGGAAAAATGACAAAGTCGGTATCGTGCAAATCGAGCAAGATTTTGCCATGTGCCAGGCTAAATTTCCCTTGCTGATCTGCAGATCCATCGCCGCGCAGTTCGTGGGGGGAGAAGGCATCGCCCTGTTCGAGTTCGAGCAGAGCGCGGATGGCATTCGTGTGACGGCTGAAAAGCATTATCGCCTGGTAAGGCCGGAGGATTTATCCGCGGAGGAATTGGGGGATTACCGGCAACGCCCGTTGTAAAGAGTCTGGCGAGGCTTATCCTGGGCGGCTTTGGAAAGCCGCCCTACCGTTGCGGGTTGGGCGTGGAACGGGGAATCCCCCCTGCCCCCCTTAGAAAGGGGGGTAACTATTCTCTATTCTCTACTCTCTATCCACTGCCTCCTGATCCCTTAGCGGGCTTATAATAGCGGATGTTTTAGGAGGCGAACATTGAACATCCTGGTCTTTAACTGTGGCAGCTCCTCGCTCAACTATAAGCTTTTCGCCGCCGCTGACGACGATACGCTGCAAGTGGTACGCAGCGGCAAAGCGCACCGCGTGGGAGTGCGAGGCAGCCAGCCTTCTTTCATCGAGCATCACCACGGTGGGGAGACCCGCCAGCAGGTGACGCCCATTCCCAATCATCGTGAGGCGGCCACCCTGGCGCTTCACTACTTGCAAGATGCCGGGGTCAGCGTGGACGCGGTGGGGCATCGCTTCGTGCACGGCGGGAGCCTCTTCCGCGAATCCGTCCGCCTGACCCCCCAGGCGCTGGCCCGGCTCCAGGAGCTCCTGCCGCTGGCGCCCATCCACAATCCCAACTCGCTGAGCGTGATCGAGGTGTGCCGCGCGGCGCTGCCCGGCACGCCGCAATACCTGACCTTCGATACGGCTTTCCACGCCGGGCTGGCGCCGGAAGCGTCCACTTACGCCCTGCCCAGGGAGCTGCGCGAGGGCTACGGGCTGCGCAAGTACGGCTTCCACGGGCTGTCCTACCAGTTCGTCACGCAGCAGGCGGCGCGCTTCCTGGAGCGTCCGCTGGAAGAGCTGCGCCTGGTGGCCTGCCACCTGGGCACGGGCGGCTCGAGCGTGGCGGCCGTGGCCGGCGGGCGCAGCGTGGATACCTCCATGGGCTATTCGCCGTTGGCCGGCCTGGTGATGAGCACGCGCACCGGCGATCTCGACCCGCTGCTGCCCACCTTCCTGATGGAAAAGCAGGGTTACAGCGCGGAACAGCTCACCGGGCTGTTCAACAAGCAGAGCGGGCTGCTGGGGCTGTCGGGCTTCTCCAGCGACCTGCGCGACCTGATCCACGCGATGGATGAGGAAAAGAACGCGCGCGCCGCGCTGGCCTTCGAGCTGTACACCTACCGGCTGAAGAAGACCATCGGCGGGTTCGCAGCCCTGCTGGGCGGCATGGACGCGCTGATCTTCACGGACGACATCGGCGTGCAGAACTGGCGCGTGCGCCAGAAAGCCTGCGAGGACATGCAGTGGTGCGGCGTGCGGCTGGAGCGGGCGGCCAACGAAGCGGCCCCGGCGGAGCGCATCACGCTGGTCAGCGCGCCAGACTCGCCGGTGAAGGTGCTCTCGGTGCCCACCGACGAGGAGCGCGTGATCGGCATGGAAGGGGTGAGGCTGTTCAAGGAGGCGAGCCATGCTACGCATTGAGCCTACTGCGGAGGGCATCCGCTGGAAGCTGAACGAGGCAGGGCAGCAAGCGCGAGGCGAGCTGGCCTTCGATCCGCTGCACCCGGAGGGGCTGGCCGGGCTGAACGCCTTCCGGGTGGCCAGCGCCATCAGCTACGTGCTGGCGCACGGTGGAGAAGTCTTCCAGGAGCCGATGCAGCGCGTGGACGAGAGCGTGCTGGCCCAGATCGAGGCCTGCCTGGAATATCTGCCGGAAGAGAACGGGCGCACGCTGGCCGCCGTGAAGGTGGGCCTGAGGCTGCGCCCCGAAGATTCCGCACCTGCTGTTATGCCAGACGGCCCTGTTCGCGCACCTGCCCGAGCGGGCCAAAGTCTACGCGCTGCCCTACGAATTCTATGCCCAGGGGGTGCGGCGCTTCGGCGGGGACGGGCTGCGCCACCAGCGCGCCTGGGAGGGAGCGCGGGACGCCCGGCGCGTGCTGAGCGTGTACCTGGGCGCGCAGCCCAGCCTGGCGGCCTTCCTGGACGGGCAGGCGGTGGAGACCAGCTACGGCTTCCGCTCCTCGGAGGGGCTGCCCGGCGCGACCACTTGCGGCGACCTGGACCCCAGCATCGCGCTGTTCCTGCGCGAGAGCGGGCGCTCCCCGGCGGAGATCGAGCACATCTTGACGCACGAGAGCGGCTTCCAGGCGCTGGTAGGGAAGCCGGTGCGCTTCGAGGAGCTGTTGCGCAGCCGGGAGCCGGGCGCGGCGCTGGCGGTGAGCGTCTTGCGCCACCACCTGATCAAGGCCATCGGCGAGGGCGCGGCGGCGTTGGGCGGCCTGGACGCGCTGGTCTTCACTTGCGCGGACGTTCCCGCGGCGCTGGGCTTCATGCGTGAGCTGGCGCAGCGCCTGGCCTTCCTGGGTGTGGCGCTGCGCGCAGAGCCTGCCCAGAATGGAAACGAGTGGGAGCTGAGCGCGCCTGGCTCGCCAATAAGTATGAAAATAATCAAGGATGAGGAATGAGGGAAAGGATGAAGTAGGAAGGATGAGATGAAAAGGATGAAGGCAGAAGGATGAAGGATGAAAGGGGAAAGTAATCAGGCGATCAGGTGATCAGGGATCAGGAAGCGAGCCATATTCCTGGTTGCCTGATCGCCTGGTGGCCTTCCTCATCCCTCATCCTTCATCCTTCCAGAGTCCAGATCCACGCTCAAGAGGCGCTCTAACAGGCGCGTGCGCCACACCCAGCGCAGCAGGGCGGCCCAGGCCAGCGCCAACGCGGTGAGGAACAACTCGTCCAGCAGCCCCAGGGGGGCCAGGTCGAAGAAGCGCTGGAAGGGCCAGGACGCCACGATGAACAGGTAGATCACGTAGAGCAGCGCGGCCAGGACGGCCGGCTTAGGGTCGCCGTTAAGCCGGGCGCCGCCCACCCACAGCTTAGTGGGCGGCTCGACGAACACGATCAACAGCAGCCCGCACAGCAGGGTGAAATGCGTCAGCGCGGTCTGCGCCGGCTGCTGCAAGAGCGCCACGGTGGTCTCGTCCGCGCGGCCGGCGATGCTGGCGTAAGCCGGAATGAAGTAGGCCATGAACACCCCCAACCCAAACAGGCTCAAGGTCAGCGCGGAGGGCAGCACGAAGTGCAACATGCGCCGCACCATGCTGACGTGCGGGATGCGCGCCGGACGCGCCCAGGCGGCCAGCGCCAGGGTGGGGATGCCCACGGTCAGCAGGGTCAAAATGGAGACGTTCTTGGGGGCGTAAGGGAAGCCGCCGATCACGCCGGTGGAGAGGATGAGCAAAGCCACGTAAAAGACGCGCGCCATGAACAGCTTGAGGATGTCCTGCATCCCGTTGGTAATGCGCTGGCCCTCGCGCACGGCGGCGGGCAAGGCGGAGAAAGTGTCGCCCATCAGGACGATATCGGCCACGGCGCGGGTGGCCTGGCTGCCGCTCTGCATGGCGATGCCCAGGTTGGCGCGCTTGAGAGAGAGCACGTCGTTGACGCCGTCGCCGGTCATGGCCACGTAATGCCCGCTATCGCGCAGGGCGTGCACGATCTGCTCCTTCTGCTGGGGGGTGATGCGCCCGAAGATGTCGCCCTGTTCGGCCGCTGCGGAAAAGCGCGCCGGCTCCATCTCGGCCAGCTCCAGGCCGGAGACCAGGCGCAAATTGGAGCCCAGGCCGGCCTGCCGCGCCAGGGCCGCCACCGTCTCGGGGCTGTCGCCCGAGATGATCTTGACCTTTACACCGCTCTCGCGGAAGGATTCCAGCGTCTCGCGGGCCGCGGGGCGCAGCTCGTCGCTGAGCGCCAGCAGGCCCAGCGGCTCTAGCCCCAGGGGCAGGGCCGGCTTGCCTTCCGCGCCGCGCAAGGCGGGCGGGTCGAGGAGGCGCGCGAAGAGCAGCACCCGCAATCCCTGCTCCGTCCAGGCAGCCAACGGCCCATCCGCGAGGACGGGCTGGCTGCCCAGGGAGGCTCCCAGGGTCTCGGGCGCGCCGAGCAGGTAGGCCGCGCGCTGCGCGCCGTCCTCCCCGGCGTAGACCAGCCCGCTCCAGCGGTAAGACGAAGAGAAAGGCACCTCCTCGAACAGGGGCCGCGCCTGGCCGGGGAAAGCCGCCGCGATGGCCTCGGCGGTGCGGTTGCGGGTGGTGGCGCTGGCGGCAAAATCGCCCAGCAGGCGGCGCAGCTCGTCTTCGGAGGGGCCGAGGGGATGCAAAGCGGCCAGGCGGATGCGGTTGGCGGTCAGCGTGCCGGTCTTGTCCAGGCAGAGCACGTCCACGTTGGCGAGCGATTCCATGGCGTTGGCCTGCTGCACCAGGGCCCCCTGGCGGGCGATGCGCACCGCGCCCAGGGCGTAGGCGGTGGCGATGGCCAAAAACAGGCCGTTGGGCACCAGCCCGATCACCACCACCGAGGAGCGCACGGCTTCCACGAAGGGAAGCTTGTCCACCAGCGCGGTGATCACCAGCAGCAGCTCCAGGTAGCCGGCGATGAGCAGCAGCACACGCACCACCAGGTTGATCTCCCGCTGCACGGGGGTGAACACGCGGCGATAGGCGCGCGCGCCGAGGGTGAGCTGGTTGGCCAGACTGTCTGCGCCCACTTTTTGGGCCAGGAAGCGCGCGCTGCCGTTGACGCAGAAGCTGCCCGAATAGAGCGGAGCGCCATCGCGCTTGGGCACGGCAGGTCGACTCGCCGGTGAGCAGGGCTTCGTCCACCTCCATGCGCCACCGGAGACCAGCGCGCCGTCCACCACGATCTGGTCGCCGGGGCGCACCACCAGCAAGTCGCCAAGCACGATCTCGGCGGGGTCCATGCTGCGCTCCTGCCCGGCGCGGATCACGGAGGCCGGGGGCGGGTGAGCAGGGCGATGCGGTCGAGGGTGCGCTTGGCGCGCACTTCCTGTACCACGCTGACCACCACGTTGACCAGGATGATGCCCACCGAGACTAACGCGTCGCTGGTGCGGCCCACGGCGATGGAGATCGGCGCCCAGGGAGAAGAGCACCACGTTGACGAAGGTGAAGACGTTCTCTTGCAGGATCTGCCGGTAAGAGCGACTGCTTTGCACGGCGACGTGGTTGCCCAGCCCGGCGGCGCGGCGTTCTTGAGCTTCGCGCTCGGTCAGTCCGCGCTCGGGATCGGTAGGGGAGAGGGCCGGGCCAGATTCGGCAAGCATGGGTCAATTCTATCCGCAAAACGGGAAAATTGGAGAATCTGAATCCCCCCAACCCCCCCTTACAAAGGGGGGCTATTTGCTTCTCGATCCTCCTGGTAAGGAAGGTTATAATTGCCTGCGACTCTAAATTCCTTTGAGAACAGGAGGTGTGACCATGAAAACCCGCCGATTTGGGCGTATGGGCTGGATGGTGAGCGAGATCGGCTATGGCATGTGGGGGATGGGCGGATGGAGCGGCTCGGACGACGAGCAGTCGCTGCGGTCCGCTGCAACATGCCGTAGATCTGGGCTGCAATTTCTTCGATACCGCCTAGGCTTATGGCGAGCGGCCGCAGCGAGGGCCTGCTGGGCAAGCTCGTGCGCGCCAACCCCGACAAAAAGCTGTACGTGGCAACCAAGATCCCGCCCAAGAACCGCGTCTGGCCTAGCCGCGCGCGAGTTCTACGCTGGACGACGATTTTCCCGCCCGACACATCGAAGAATACGTGCACAAGAGCCTGAAGAACCTGGGACTGGACGCCTCGACCTGATCCAGTTCCACGTGTGGGAAGACGCCTGGCTGGAAGATGACCGCTGGAGCCGCACGATCGAAGACCTGCGCCGCCAGGGGCTGATCCGCGCAGTGGGCATCAGCATCAACCGCTGGGAGCCCTGGAACGGGGTCAAAGCCGTGCGCAGCGGGTTGATCGACGCCGTGCAGGTGATCTACAACATCTTCGACCAGAACCCGGAAGACGAGCTCTTCCCGGCCTGCGCCGAGATGGACGTGGCGGTGATCGCGCGCGTGCCCTTCGACGAGGGCACGCCTGACCGGCACACTCACGTTGGAGAGCCAGTGGCCGCGAGGAGACTGGCGCAACACTTATTTCGTGCCCGAAAACCTGAAGTCCAGCGTGGAGCACGCCGAAGCGCTCAAGCCGCTCGTGCCGCCCGGCATGAGCCTGCCCGACATGGCGCTGCGCTTCATCCTCAACAATCCAACCGTCAGCACGATCATCCCCGGCATGCGCAAGCGCCGCCACGTGGAGAGCAACATCGCCGCCAGCGACGCCGGCCCGCTGCCCGCGGAGCTGCACCGGCAGCTCAAGGGGCATCGCTGGGAGCGCAAGCCCACGAAGTGGTCGCAATAAACGGTGATTTCCCCTCACCCCAACCCCTCTTCCCCAAGGGAATGCTATCGCGATCCCTCCAGGCGAGGGGCAAAGGAACGCTAATCTGTGGAAAAAGACATCGAAACTCAATTAGGCGATCTGTTGCGGCCGCGCGGATGGATGCTGTGTGTGGCCGAATCCTGCACGGGTGGGCTGATCGGCCATCGCATCACTAACGTGCCCGGCTCCTCGGAGTATTACCTGGGCAGCGTCACGGCTTACGCTTACGCGGCCAAGGAGCGTTTATTGGGTGTGCAGCACGCCACGCTGGAGCAATACGGCGCAGTCAGCCGCGAGACCGTGCTGGAAATGGCGCGCGGGGTGCGGCGCGCCCTGGACGCGGACATCGGCGCGGCGGTGAGCGGCATCCTGGGGCCGGGCGGAGGGATGCCCAACAAGCCCGTGGGCCTGGTGTGGTTCGGGCTGAGCACGCCCACTGGCGAGTGGGCTTTCCACCGCATGTTCGCGGGGGATCGCTGGCAGAACAAGGAGCAGGCCGCCCAGACGGCGCTGCAATGGGTGGTGGATTACCTGCAAGGGAAAACGTTGCATGGAGACGATTGAAGTCACCACGCGCTTCGACCGCGAGGGACGCGTCACTCCGCTGGGCTTCACCTGGCAGGGGGTGGCGGTGCGCGTGGATTCGACCGGGCGGCAATGGCGCAGCCCCGATGGGCTGCACGTGCTGTGCGGCACGCCGGACGGGCGGGTCTACGAGCTGGTCTTCCAGGTGGACACTGGCCGCTGGCTGCTGGCGCCTCCCAGCGGAATGCGCCCCGACCTGGCCTGAGGCTGAATTTCACCGCGCCGCGGGTGCAGTGGCGCAGGCCGGCGCCCTCACCCCCAGCCCCTCTCCCCCTGGGAGAGGGGAGTGAAGGAGTGGAACATTGAGTGGATCTCCTCGCATCGTGGTGATGATCTCGGCGGATGCCGAATGGCGCTGCGTGCGCGCTTTTTATCCGGAAGCCGAGGCGCAGCCCTCCCCGTTGGGAGAGTGGCTCGAGCGCCAGGTGCAGGGCCGCCCGGCGGTCTTCTTCCACGGCGGGTGGGGCAGGATCGCGGCGGCCGCCGCGACCCAGTACGCTCTTGACCGCTGGAAGCCGGCGCTGCTGGTCAACCTGGGCACGTGCGGCGGCTTCCAGGGTGCGATCCGGCGCGGCGCGGTGGTGCTGGCCGAGCGCACCCTGGTGTACGACATCGTCGAGCAGATGACGGATGCCGATGAGGCCATCGCGGCCTTCACCACGGAGCTGGATTTGAGCTGGCTGGGCGAGCGCACGCCGCAGCCGGTGGTGCGCACTCTGCTGGTCTCCGGCGACCGCGATCTGGTGGCGGAGGAGGTGCCCCGGCTCAAGGCGCGCTACGGCGCGGTGGCCGGGGATTGGGAATCGGGGGCCATCGCCTGGGTGGCGGCCAGAATGGGGGTGCGCTGCCTGATCTTGCGCGGGGTGACCGACCTGGTGGGCGCGCAGGGCGGGGAAGCCTACGGCAAGCCGGAGGTGTTCCACGCGGCCACGGCGGGCGTGATGGAGGGCCTGCTGGCCGCCCTGCCGGAGTGGGTGGCGCTGGCGGAGCCTGGCTAATTTCCCAGGCGAGCTCGCTCCTCCTCCACGATGCTGACCTCCAGCTTGCGGAAGAGGGGTGCCGGCTGGCGCAGGGGCGCGCCGGGCTGGAGCGCGCTGGGCTCCCAGCGCCCGCTGGCCCGGCCGGGGGCATAACGCAGCACGGTGTGCTCGCCGACCGCGTCCGGGCGCACCTCGGTGGATTGCTCGCCGAACAGGGGCGCGTCGTAGCCCAGGAAGGTGTGCAGCTTCTCGCTGGTGAAGGGCAGGAAGGGCGAGAACAGCACCTTGAGCGAGTCGATGGCGCGCAGGGCGGTGTAGATGGAGCGTGCCGCGGCGGCTTTGTCGGTCTTGATGGTCAAACCAGGGCGCGGTGGTGTCCAGGTATTTGTTGACCTCGCTGGCCAGGCGCATGGCTTCGCCCAGGGCGGCGCGCAGGTGGACGGCCTCCAACTGCTCGCCCACGCTCTGGAAGCCGGCCTCCACGGCTGCCAGGAGCTCCTGGTCGGCAGGCCGCAGCTCGCCGGGGTCGGGCACCCGGCCCTCCCAGTGCTTGTAGGCAAAGGAGAGCACGCGGTTGGCCAGGTTGCCCCAGGTGGCCACCAGCTCGTCGTTGTTGCGATGGAAGAAATCGCCCCAATCCCAATCGGTGTCCTTGCTCTCGGGCATGTTGGCCGTCAGGTAATAGCGCAACGGGTCGGGATCGTAGCGCGATGAGGAAATCGCGCCCCCACACGGCCCAGTTGCGGCTGCCGGAGATCTTCTGGCCCTCCAGGTTCATGAACTCGTTGGCGGGCACGTCGTAGGGCAGGATAAAGGGCGCGTCCGCCGGGCTGCCGATCAGGCCGCCGAAGGCCGTGCCGCAGCCGATCAACTGCGCCGGCCAGATCACGGCATGGAAGGGGATGTTGTCCTTGCCGATGAAGTAATAGGCCCTGGCCTGCGGATTGGTCCACCAGGCCTGCCAGGCTTCGGGATCGTCCGAATGGCTGCGCCCACTCGATGGCGGCCGAGAGGTAGCCGATGACGGCCTCGAACCACACGTACAGGCACTTGCCCTTCCAACCCTCGATGGGCACGGGGATGCCCCAGTCCAGGTCGCGGGTGATGGGGCGGCCGTGCAGGCCGTCGGCCTGGATCTGCCCCAACGACTGGCGCAGCACGTTGGGCCGCCAGTAGCTCTCGCGCTGCTGGAGGAAAGCCACGATGTCGGGCTGGAGCTTGCCCAGGTCGAGGTAATAATGCTCGGTCTCGCGCAGCTCAGGCGTGGAGCCGTCGATCTTGGAGCGCGGGTCGATCAGCAGGCTGGGATCGAGCAGGTTGCCGCAGTGGTCGCACTGGTCGCTGCGCGCGTTGGTGTAACCGCAGATGTAGCAGGTGCCTTCCACGTAGCGGTCGGGCAAGAAGCGCCCCTGGGCGGGTGAAAACCACTGCTTCTCGCGGTCGGTGTACAGGTATCCGTTCTGCATGAGGGCCAGGAAGATGGCCTGCGAGACCTTGAAATGATTGTCGGTATGGGTGGAGGTGAACAGGTCGTAGGTCAGGCCGAGCTGCTGGAACAGGTCCAGGAAACCGGCGTGAAAGCGCTGGTAGACCTCCACCGGGGAAACGCCCTCGGCGTCGGCGCGCACGGTGATGGGCGTGCCGTGGGCATCCGAGCCGGAGACCATCAGCACCTGGCGGCCCTTCAGGCGCTGGTAACGCGCGAAGATGTCCGCCGGCAGGTAAGAGCCGGTCAGGTTGCCCACGTGGATTTCGGCGTTGGCGTAAGGCCAGGCGACGGCGACTAGAACTGGATCAGGCATAAAACACCTCGATAACGAATGAATAGAGCGATTTTATCATGAAACAAAAACGCCGGCCTCGGCCAGCGTTTTGTGTTCAGGCAACAGGGATGCCCGGGCGGCTCATCTGGCGTACAGCCGCTCCTGATCAACGGGCATCGACATCGAGAATAAGCCTATCATTACAAATAGTCCTTCAACTGCCGGGCGCGCCTTGGGTGGCGCAAACGGCGCAAAGCCTTGCCCTCGATCTGGCGGATGCGCTCGCGGGTGAGGCCGAATTTCTGGCCGACTTCTTCCAGGGTGTAAGTGCGGCCGTTGTCCAGGCCGAAGCGCAGGCGCAGGATGCGCGCCTCGCGCGGCGAGAGGGTGGCCAGCACTTCCTCGATCTTCTCGTGCAGCATGTCGCTGTAAGCGGTCTGGATGGGCGAGGGAGTGATGTTGTCTTCCACGAACATGCCCAGCTCGGAGTCTTCCTCGTCGCCCACCGGGCTTTCCAGCGAGAGCGGCAGCCAGGAAACGCGCAGCATCCACTGCACTTTACGCGTGCTCAACCCCAGCTCGCCGGCCAGCTCGTCCGTCTTGGGCGGGCGGCCCAGGCGCTGCTCCATCTCGTGGGTGGTCTTGTAGAGCTGGCGGATGCGGTCGATCATGTGCACCGGCACGCGGATGGTGCGGCCCTGGTCGGCAATCGAGCGCGTGATGGTCTGGCGAATCCACCAGGTGGCGTAGGTGGAGAAGCGGAAGCCGCGCTGGTAGTCGTACTTTTCCACGGCCTTCATCAGGCCCAGGTTGCCCTCTTGGATCAGGTCGAGGAAGGGCACGCCGCGCCCGATGTACTTCTTGGCGATGCTGACCACCAGGCGCGTATTGGCCTTGATGAGGTGCTCGCGGGCGGAAACGCCGTCCTGCAACAGGCTTTCCAGCTCCACCCGGCGCTCGGGAGTGAGGCGCGCGCCGGCGCGGTTGAGGTCTTTATTGGCCGCGCGGCCCTTCTCGATGCGCTGCGCCAGGGCCAGCTCTTCCTCCACGGAAAGCAGCGGGACGCGCGACATCTCCTTGAGGTACAGCCCCACCGTATCGTCGGTGGAGATGCGCTCCAGGCCGACGAAAGGATCGAGGTCGCTGGGCGGCTGCGATTCCTCCTCCACCGCCTCGAACTCGGCCTCGCGGTCCAGGATGTCCACGCCCCTGCGCCGCAGCGCCACCACGATCGCGCTCAGGTGCTCGGCGTCCTCATCGCCGTTGGGATAGAATTCCATCAAGTCTTCCGTGGTCAGGTAACCCTGCACGTCAGCCTTTTCCAGTAACATGCCCAGAATCTCGGTATTTTGCCCACGCCTACCCGGATGCGTCACTTATACCCTCCTATGATGGCCCCCATCAATTCCAGGGGTGACCTTCCCAGGTTGCATATCGCCCGTCCCAAAACTATAAGCGAATAAAATAAGACTGCCCTCTCACCCCCTACCCAATCCTGTGCGCCGTAGGGGAAGGTGCAACTTGCGTGCCTTCCGCCCTGACAAGCGCAGGTTAAGAAAAAAGGGTCAGGGTGAGGAATGCTCTCTCTCTGCCTTTGATTTGTTGGCCTGGTGCTCGCAGATGTTCTGGTTGAGATCTTCGCCGCACACAGGACACAACCCCTTGCAGTCTGGCCTGCATAAGGGGCGCATAGGGGTCTCCAGTAACATGTATTCACGCACCAGGGGCTCCAGGTCGATGTTGCCGCTTTCGGGCAAGATCAAGCCGGATTCCGACGCCGTGCGTGGAGAAAAAGCAAAAAGCTCGTTAAACTCTATCTTCAGCGGCTGCTCGAATTCGGTCAGGCAGCGCACACACTCGGAGGTCTGGTTGGCTTCGAATTTGGCCTGCACCAGCAGACCCTGGGGGGTTCGCCCGATGCGGGCCACGCCCACAAAATGGCTTAAATCCAAGTCGGGTTGAAGATGGATATCGGAAAACTCGAAGTGAAAATCACGGCTGGACCCAATCGACTGCCCGATAATGAAGCCGACATTCAGCCGTAGGGGGTGTTGTGGGTGATACACAAGCGCAGTCTTTTTGAGTATAGTAGAATAAGATATTGTGTAGTATAACACAGGCGACTCTCAAAGTCAAGTTTATATCATTTTTATTATAAATATTAAGGAGAGCCATGCTCAAGTTATTTCTCGCGAGTGAAAACCGCGGCAAGCTGAAGGAAATGCGCGCGCTGCTGGGAGACCTGCCCGTGGAGCTGGTCAGCCCGTCTGACCTGGGGCTGCACCTGAACGTGGTCGAAGACGGCAGCACCTACGCGGAGAACGCGGCGCGCAAGGCGCTGGCTTCCGCCAGGGCCAGCGGATTATGGGCCGTGGGGGACGATTCCGGCCTGGAAGTGGACGCGCTGGACGGGCGCCCGGGGCTGTATTCGGCGCGCTTCGTATCCAGGCCGCACGCCACCGACGCGGACCGGCGTGCTTATCTACTAGAGCAACTGCGCCCGCACGCGCGCCCCTGGAAAGCGCACTTCCACTGCACGGTGGCCATCGCCAGGCCCGAGGGGGAGCTGTCTTACGCCGAGGGGAACTGCCCGGGCGAGATCCTCCCGGAGGAGCGCGGGCACAACGGCTTCGGTTACGATCCGATCTTCCTGGTGGAAGGCACGGGCAAGAGCATGGCGGAGCTGAGCATGGCGGAGAAGAACCGCCTCAGCCACCGCGCGCGGGCTATCCTGGCCGCCCGGCCCTTATTGATGCAGTGGATTGAAAAGTGATGGATAGGTGAAAGCTTCAAACCACCAAGAACACGAAGGACACCAAGTTCTTTGTAGTTTTTGCTCTAAGACCCTATTTTTTTTCTTGGTGTACTTTGTGGCCTTTGTGGTTGAAGTCCCTGTCTCGAATAACGTTAACAAGGGTTTCTCCGTGGTGGGTTGTCTTTTCTTAGCGGCTCTGGGTGAAATTCTTAATAGGCCAGGCCGTCCAGGAACTTGCGCACGGCGGTGGCTACGGCGGCAGGCTGCTCCAGCATGAGCATGTGGCCGGCGCCGGGCAGCACCTGCACCTGCGCGCCGGGAATGCGGGCGGCCAGGTAATGGGCAAAATGGGGCGGCGTCAGGCTGTCTTCCGCGCCGCACAGCACCAGGGCCGGCGCGTGGATCTCGGCCACGCGCTCCAGGGCGTCGAAAGAGGCGCAGGCCAGCAGGTCGCCATAGAGCACGCCGGGGCGGGTGGCGGCCAGGCTTTTGGCCGACCTTTCCTGCAGGTCGGCTTTGGCTTGCGGGCCAAAGATGCGCAGGTTGAGCTTTTCCAGGGCGGTCGCGTAGGTGACCTGGTTAGATGCGGCCTGGAGGATATCGGGCGGGATGTCCAGGGTGGCGCCGGCGGAGAGCAGCACCAGCCCGGCCACGTGCTGGGCGTGCTGCAAGGCCAGCTCCAGCACAACCGCGCCTCCCAGGGAGTGCCCCACGAAGATGGCCTGGTGCATATCCAACTCCCCCAGGAAATCCACCAGCCGGGCGGCGTAAGCCGCGGCCAACTGCTGCCCGGAGCCGGGCGACTTTCCGTGGCCGGGCAGGTCGGGCGTATAGACGCGGTAGCCTGCCAGGCGGCGCAGCTCGGCCGGCCAGGATAGATGGCTGCCGCCGGCCCCGTGCACCAGCACCAGCGGCGGCTTGACGCGACTCCCCCCTCCATTGTAAAGGTAATACATTTCGGCAGCGATGGGCATCAGGAGGCTCCCTGGGGTGATTATAATACAGTGGGTAGTGGTCAGTGGGTAGTGGTCAGTGGGTAGTGGTCAGGCGATGAGGGATCAGAGGATTAGGCGATCAGGCAACCAGGCGATGAGGCGATGAGGCGATCAAGGAACCAGGAAAATACTGAACACTGAACACTGAACACTGAATACTGATCCCTGGTTGCCTGATTCCTGATTGCCTCCCCTCTACTTCGCCCGGTGCAGCAAATCCGCGACTTCTTCGCTGAGGGGCACGTACACCTGTACGCGCGTGCCGCGCCCGGGGGCCGATTCCAGGTTGAGCAGGCCGTTGACCAGCTCGGTGCGCTCCTGGAGATTGACCATCCCCAGGCTGCCGCGGTTCTCGTAAGAATCCTTCACTTTGGCCACGTCGAAGCCCGCCCCGTCGTCCTGGACTTCGAGCAGGGTCAGGTCCTTCTGCTGCGGGATGGTCTTCAGGCGCACCCAGATATGCGCGGCCTGGGCATGCTTGCGGGCATTATTGACCGCCTCTTCGGCCAGGTAGAAAATGACGGTCTGTTTGCCGATTTCCAGCGCCTCGACCGCCTTGGGGTCCACCTGGACCACCACGTTCTGGCCGTAGGTCTCACGCATCTTCTCGGCCATGGCCTGCAAGGCCGCCGCCAGCCCCTGCGATTCCAGGATGAGGGGACGCAGGGTGAAGAGCATGTGGCGCAGCTCCTTGGTGGTGCGCATGGCCATGTCCTCGATCTTCTTCAGCTCTTCAGGAGCGGAGGCAGGCTCCTTCTCCAGCAGGCGGCGCACGAAGTTAGCGCGCATGGCGATGGCCGCCACGGATTGGGTCGGGCCATCGTGCAGGTCGCGCGCCAGCTTCTTGCGCGCTTCCTCCTGCGAATTGAGGATGCGTCCCTGCTCTTCCGCCAGGTCCTGGTACAGGCGCGCGTTCTGGATGGCGATCACGGCCTGGTGGCTGATCATCTCCAGCATTTCGCGGCGCTCCTGCGTGAAAAAGCCTTCTTGCGGGCTGGCAAAGAGCAGGATGCCGTAGATGTTCAAGCCGCTGATCAGGGGCAGCACGTAGGCGGAGCGGCAGGTGCGCAAGGCCACCACGCAGGTCATCTCCGGATCGCCGGCGGGATCCTCGCACAGCACCGGCTCGCCCTTCTTGAGCGCCTCGCCGATGGCCCCCTGGGCGCCGGGCAGCAGCAGGCGCATGTCGGCGGGGGTGAAGCGCCGCGCCGAGCCCACCTGCAAGCTGTCCTCGGAGAATTGCATCATGGCGCTGACCATGTGCTCCGCGCCGTTCTTGCCATCGTTGAGGGCGTTCACACTCAGGTCGAGGGCCGAATTGACCACCACCTGGTAGTTCAGCGTAGCCGAAAGCATCTCGGTCAGGTCGTAGAAAGCGCGCATGCGCTCGCGCTCCTGCTGCTGGGCCCGGGCCTCGGTCTCTTTGCGCAGGCCTACCTGATGATTGTAGATGGCGCGCACGCTGGCGATCAGCCGGCGGCCGAGCAGGCCAAAGCTCGCCCCGATGATCAGGTTGAAAGCCGCCAGGGCTCCCAGCGGGAGCAGGGCGGCGCGCAGGGACACGTCGAACTGGGTCAGGCCGGCCTCGATGGCGGTCATGAGCAGGCCGACCAGCAAGCCGCCGCGCCACTCGTAGTAGATGGCGGATGAAAAGAGGGGCAGCAGCCCCGCCCAGGCAGCCGGGCCGAAGATGCCCCCGCTATCCCAGAAGAAGTAACTGGCCGCCAGAGCGTCGATGAGGATGTTCAGAGCGCGATGGGAGGGCAGGCGCTGGTTCAGCATGGCCAGGATGGTGACGAAGACATTCCACAGGACGAGCAACAGCAGCACCAGCGCGGGGAAGGCAAACAGGCCGTCCGTCTCTACCAGGGTCACGGCCAGGCCCAGCAGCGACAGCCAGCGCAGAGAGATAGAAAACCAGTCGGCCAGATAAGGCCCATCCGATGCGCGCATAGTTTAATGATAACCTGAAATAAGGGGGAATCATAGAAGGGTGTCCAGACCTTACAGAGTTGTAAGATAGGGGTTAGGAAGGATGAAGGAGGAAGGAGGAAGGAGGAAGGAGGAGAGCAGGGATCAGGCGGTCAGGGGGAATTGTTGAACGTAGATTTCGGATTGCCGATTTTGAGGAATTGGGCTTCCTCTGCTACAATTGCGTTATTGGCTGACCTTTTCTGGCAACCTTGCGAAGGTTTTAGACCTTCGCAAGGTTCTGCTAAGGAGATTCCCATGCCCGACCCTTCTCTGCCCCTGACCGACCTGCACCGCCACCTGGAAGGCAGCGTGCGCCTCTCCACGGTGCTGGCGCTGGCGCAAAAGCACCACCTGCCCCTGCCCGCCGCAGATTTGCCTTCCTTGCAGCGCCGGGTGTGGATGCGCCAGCCGGTGGACGATATCGTGCAGATCTTCCCTACTTTCGATTTGCTGCGCTGCGCCTTCGTGGACTGCGCTGCCTGCCGGCGCTTCGCCTGGGAGTGCCTGGAGGACGCCGCCGCGCAGGGGGTGGACTACCTGGAACTGCGCTTCAGCCCGCTGTTCATGGCCGAGCCGCACGGCCTGGATCCCCTGGGCGTGACGGCGGCGGTGTGCGAGGCCTGGGAGGAGTCGCGCGGCAGGCTGCCGCTGACCGCGCGCCTGTTGGTGATCCTCTCGCGGACGTACGGCGCCGAGGCGTGTGAGGCCGAGGTGCAGGCCGCCCTGGCGTTCCGCGAGCGGGGCGTGGTGGGGGTAGACCTGGCCGGCGACGAGGCGCGCCACCCGGCGGCGGAGTTCGAGGCGCAATTCCGGCGCATGCGCGCGGCCGGGCTGCACGTCAGCGCGCACGCCGGGGAGTTCGCCGGGGCAGACAGCGTGCGCCAGACGGTGGAGCTGCTGGGCGCGGAGCGCCTGGGGCACGCCGTGCACGCCGCCGACGACCCGGCCGTGCTGGATCTGCTGGCGGAGCGGGGGGTGGCCATCGAGTGCTGCCCTACCAGCAACGTGTTCACCAGCTCGGTGGCGGGCTACGCCGCCCATCCGCTGCCGTTGTTTCTGCGCCACGGCCTGCGCGCCACGCTCAACACGGATGACCCCAGCCTGTTCGGTGACATCACCCTGGCGCACGAGTACGACGTGGCGCGTGAGGCGATGGGGTTGAGCGCGGACCAGCTCCGCCAGGTGCAGGCCAACGGCCTGGAGGCGGCCTTCTTGACGCAGGCGGAAAAGGGCGCCCTTCGGGGAGAGCGCGGCGGGAGCAAGGCTCCCCCGGGCCTCGGCGGGATGTGAATCCCGCCCTACTCCGGCGGGAGGGAGCTTCGTCCTGCTCTGGCGGGATGTGAGCCCCGCCCTACTCCGGCGGGAGGGAGCTTCGTCTTGCTCCGGCGGGATGTGAATCCCGCCCTACTCTGGCGGAGGGAGCTTCGCCCTGCTCTGGCGGGATGTGAATCCCGCCCTACCCTGGCGGGAGGGAGCCTCGTCCTACTCTGGCGGGATGTGAATCCCGCCCTACTCTGGCGGGAGGGAGCTTCGTCCTGCTCTGGCGGGATGTGAATCCCGCCCTACCCTGGCGGGAGGGAGCTTCGTCCTACTCCGGCGGGATGTGAATCCCGCCCTACTCTGGCGGGAGGGAGGC
Source organism: uncultured Chloroflexia bacterium (assembly GCA_963702935.1). GTDB lineage: Bacteria > Chloroflexota > Anaerolineae > Anaerolineales > Anaerolineaceae > DAOTWA01. The sequence continues at coordinate 1,257,906 of OY969772.1, read as the reverse complement.
CCGTTCTGCTCCTGGTTGCCTGATCGCCTGATCCCTGATCCCCTGATCCCCTGCTCCCCCAATTCGCGTTATAATCCCGCACAGACGTTTTTTGCCAATCCTCACACCTCGGACGGAGAGATCCCATGAAAATACTGATCACCGGCGGCGCCGGGTACATCGGCAGCACGATCGCATCCGCGTTGGAAGACCACGGGCATACCCCGGTCATCCTCGATTCGCTGGTCACCGGGCGGGTCGAGTTCACCCGCGGGCGCATCTTTTACCAGGCCGACATCGCCGACGAAGCCGCGCTGGAGACGGTCTTCCGCGAGCACCCCGACATCACGGCTACCATCCATTGCGCCGCGCTGATCGTGGTGCCCGATTCGGTGGCCCGGCCCTACGACTATTACCGCGAGAACGTGGGCAAGTCGCTGGAGCTGTTCCGCACGCTGAACCGCCTGGGACACAAGCGGGTCGTGTTCAGCTCTTCGGCCTCGGTGTACGACGTGGTGCCAGGCTTCATGGTCACGGAGAGCGCTCCGCTCAAGCCCTCCAGCCCTTACGCGCGCACCAAATACATGATGGAGATGATCCTGCAGGATTTCAGCCTGGCTTACGGCATGAAGGCTATCGCCCTGCGTTATTTCAACCCCATTGGGGCGGACCCCAGATGCGCTCGGGCATCCACGTGGAGCGCCCCAGCCACGTGCTGGGCAAGCTGGTGGACGTGGCCCAGGGGCGAGAGCCGGTGTTCGAGATCACCGGCACGGACTGGCCCACGCGCGACGGCACGGGCATCCGCGATTACATCCACGTGTGGGACCTGGCCGAGGCGCACGTCAAGGCGGTGGAGGGCTTCGACCAGGCCTTCGCCCGCTCGGAGCGCCCCGAGCATCCCTACCTGGTGATCAACCTGGGCACCGGCCACGGCGTGACGGTGCGCGAGCTGGTGACGGCCTTCGAGAAGGTCTACGGGCAGACGATCCACAAGCGCGAGACGCCGCCGCGCCCCGGCGACGTGGCCGGCGCCTACGCCAACGCCGACACGGCCAAGAAGCTGCTGGGCTGGGAAGCCAGCTTGCCCATCGAGCAGGGCCTGGCAGACGCGCTCAAGTGGGGCGAGCTGCGGGGAAAGATTTTGGGGTTTAAGGAATAAGGGAAAGGGAACAGGGATCAGGCAATCAGGGAGCAGGAGGACCTTTGGACTCCCAGATTCTTGGCTGGACTTTCATCCATTTGGGCCAGGGCGATATTTTCACCACGGAGACGCAGAGCTCACAGAGATTCTGGCCGCTTTTTTACTCGATTTCTCTGTGCGCTCTGTGCCTTTGTGGTGGATTTTCTAATCCTTCCAAAAAAGGCGAAACTCCAGCTTAGGGTTTGGCTTTAATGGCGGGCGCCCAGGTCGCGCAGCCAGTCTCCGGCCACGATGGCGGCGGCTTGCAGCACGTTGACGCGGTTGCCGCCGGGGACTTCCAGCTCGCGCTTGTCGCACACCGTGCTCAGGTTGGAGTTATCCACGCGATGCTTGAGCTCGCGGATGCGCGCCTGGCGCTGCTCGCCCTGCGAGGTGGCCACGATATGGTCGATCTCGCCGATCAGGGTGATGGCCTGGGCGATGCGCTGGTCGGTGGCCTCGGCGGCGGCCGGGTCGATCACGCCGTACTCGCCCTTGATCAGGTTCAGGCGCCGCCCGGCCTCGTAGGTAGAGGCCACGATCTGGTCGCGGTTCATCCACTGCGTTTCGTAATTGAGCACGTATTTCCAACTGGGAGCCAGCAAGAGCTGGCGGTGCTCCTCCAGCGTGTGGGCGAACAGGTGGAAGCCGTACTTCTCCGGCTCTTCGAAGGCGCGGCTGCCGGGGTCGAGGAAGGGCGCCAGGGGAGAGATGAAGGGAATCACGCGCGTCTCGCCGCCGCGCGCGTAGCGCTCCAGCATCTTGCGCGAGTAATCCACCGTCTCCATCACGGATTGGTAGGTCTGGTGGGCCAGGCCGGTCATGAAGAACAGGTCCAGGCGCTGGCAGCCGGCTTCTAGGGCGTCGTCGATAGAGCGCTCGATGGCGGCATTGGTATAAGGGCGGCCAAAGGCGCGGCGCACCGCCTCGTCGTGCGATTCCATGGAGACCTCCACCGTCCAGTTGGGCAGGGCCTGGCTCACCTGGTGGAAGAATTCCTTGGGAGCGGCGTCGAACAGCTCGATGAAGACCGGCTTCTTGTAGCCGGAGATGGCCTTCAGGAAGCGCTGCGTGTATTCCTCGCCGGGCTGGCGGATGTCGCCCAGGATGAAGACCGGCCCCTGGCTGTACTGGCCGATGCGGCGGATGTCGCGCGCCAGGTCTTCAGGCTGGCGGTAAGCCGGGCGCTGGCGGTTGTGCAGGTTGCGGAAGGCACAGGCCGAGCCGCCGCAGGTCAGGCAGTTGTAGCGGCAGCCGCGCGTGGTCAGCGCCGCGGTGATGGGGTACTGAGTCCAGCGGCGGAAGGGCATGTAACTGGCCAGGTCGTGGTAGCGCACCACGGCGCGCAGCACGCCGGAATAATCCAGCAGAACGTGGTCGAGGTTGTCGGGAACGTAGGTGAGCGGGTTGACGTGCACGCCGCCTTCGTCGTCCTTCCACACCAGGTTGGGGATCTTCTCCAGGCGGCGGGCGTCCGCTGAATTAGGCGAGGGATGCGCCTTGCCTCCCGAGGTAACGTACCGGACTACCTGCAAGATAGGCTCCTCGCAGGAGTCGCCGCGCGCCACGAAATCTACGGCCTCGTAGCGGATGAGCTCGGCGTGGTAGTACGTGGAAGAGAAGCCGCCGAAGATGATCGGCCGGCCGGGGTGCAGGCGCTTGACGATGCGCGCCACCTCGATCGAGCCGTGGGCGTGCGGCAGCCAGTGCAGGTCGATGCCAAAGACGGCGGCGTCCATCCTGGCCAGGTGAGCTTCGGGGTCGTAATGAGGCTCTTCCAACATGCGCACCGCCAGGTTGAGGATGCGCGTGCGCAATCCATGGCGCTCCAGGTACTCGGCCATGGTGGTGAACCCGATGGGGTACATCTCGAAGACCGGCGTGGAGGGCACTAAGTCGCTGACCGGGCCATACAGGATGGCCTCGCGACGGAAATCGTATACGCTGGGAGCGTGGAGAAACAGGATATCAGGTGTCGACATAGAATCAGTAGCGAAGCAGATAGTGAACGGGTGGTCCCGCCTCGAAACTCCGTACAGGCCGGACGACCGTGAGAGTCAACGTTGGATGGCGAACTAAATCAGTATACCATGTTGTCTCCGGGTTAAAGCCGCCTTGTGATAAATGTGACAAACGATATGATGTTTGTCAGGCAAAGAGGGGCTTGTGGCCGGGACAATCCGATCGAATCAAATTGACAAGGCTAACAACTACCCCTATAATGAGTTTGCAATCTTCCAGAACTCTCACCTCTATCTATCTATATGCATAACCAAAAGGGGATGCTATGACGGATGGTTATGTGCACAGCTTTTCAGCACTGAGGGGCATCCAGGGCAAGCGGGAATATTACATCGCCATGGTTCCCCTGAAGCTGCTCCCGAAGATCTTCCTTTTCGACGAAAAAGAGCTCCCGGCAGAAATGCGCGCCCAGCGCGGCTTGAACCGCGCGCGCATCCCCGAGATAGCTCGCTACGTGCTCGACAACCGCGAGGACTACGTCTTCTCGGCGCTGACGGCCTCCATCGACGGCGAGGTGCGCTTCACCCCTGTTTCCCAGGGGGTTACACCCGTCTCCCAGGGGGGCGCCCCCGCGCAAAACGGGAGCGGCGAGATCTGCGCAGGCATCCTGGAAGCGCCGGCGACGGCGCGCTTCATCATCAACGACGGGCAGCACCGGCGGGCGGGCATCGAGGCCGCCCTGAAGAAGCTGCCCGAGCTGGGCGACGAGACCATCGGAGTGGTGTTCTTCATGGACAACGGCCTGCGCCGCGCCCAGCAGCTCTTCGCCGACCTCAACAAGCACGCCGTGCACCCCACCGGCTCGTTGGGCATCCTGTACGACTTCCGCGACCCGCTGGCCTGCCTGGTGCGCGATCTCTCCGAGGAGATCCCGGCCTTCCAGGGCCTGACGGAAAAGGAGCGCACCAGCATTACCAGCCGCTCCACCAAGCTCTTCACCCTGGGGGGCATCTACAACGCCACCGCCGCGCTGCTGGGCAAGAGCAAACACTCCAGGCTGAGCGACGAGGAGGAGAAGACCGCCCGGCTGTACTGGAACGAGCTGAGCCGCACCATCCCCGAATGGCAATTGGCGGCCAAGCGCATCCTCAGCATCCGCGATCTGCGCAAGGAGTACGTGTGCACCAACAATCTGCTGCTGCACGCGCTGGGAATTGCCGGCTGCCACCTGGTGAGGAGCTACCCGGAGGACTGGCTGATGCGCCTGGAGCCGTTGCGCCGGGTGGACTGGAAGGTCACCAACCGCATGTGGGAGGGGCGCGCGGTTCTACGGGGGAAGATGAACAAGGGGCGGCAGAGCTTGCAGCTCACGGCCATCAAACTGCGCTCGATCCTGGGCCTGCCGCTCAGCGACGACGAGGCTTGGTTGGTTTAGAGATAGTGGACAGGGGTCAGTGGACAGTGGTCAGTGGGCAGTAGTCAGTGGACAGTGGTCAGTGGGAGGTAGTCAGTGGTCAGGCGATCGGCGATTAGGGATCAGGTAATCGGACAGCCTGATTAACTGATCCCTGTTCACTGTTCCCTGGCTACTGTTTACTGTTCCCTGGCTACTGACCCCTGTCCACTGACCACTCCCCACTGCTCTTCGGGAACTTTCTCCCCCACAATACGTCTAAAGCTCAGACAATTATTTCTATGGAGGAGCAAGTATGTTCAAGAAAATTTCTCTCGGTATTATCGCTCTGATGCTCGTAGCGGCGTTGAGCGCCTGCGCGGCGGGCGCGCCGCTGGCCCCCGGCACTCCGGCCAGCACTAACACCAGCAGTAGCAACAACAGCAGCAACAGCAGCAACCAGCCCGCCACCCGCACCATGAGCGTGACCGGCGCCGGGCAGGTGATGCTGGCCCCCGACCTGGCTTACATCAATATCGGGGTGCATTCCGAAGGCAGCGACGTGCTGGAGGCCCTGACCAGCAACACCTCTCAGGCGCAAAAAGTGTCCGATACGCTCACGGGGATGGGCATCGACGTGAAGGACATCCAGACCAGCAATTTCAATATCTACCCGCAGCAGATGGTGGGGCCTAACGGCGAGCAGACCGGCATCAAGTACATGGTGGATAATACCGTTTACGTCACCTTGCGCGACCTGACCAAGATGGGCACGCTCTTGAACGCGGTGGCCCAGGCCGGCGCGAACAACATCAACGGCATCACCTTCGACTCCTCGAAGAAGAACGAGGCGGTCTCGCAGGCGCGCCAGGCGGCCATCCAGGACGCCAAGACCCAGGCAGCCGAGCTGGCCAGCGCGGCGGGCGTGACGCTGGGCGCGGTGCAGTCGTTGAACGTGGTTTCGAACAACACGCCTTACACCATGTACGACGCCAAGGGCGGGGCTCCGGCCCTGGCCAGCGGGTCGGTGCCCGTTTCCGCCGGGCAGTTGGTCATCACGGCCAGCGCCAACGTGGTGTACGAGATCAAGTAGAGGCTCGCTTCGTGGGTGGGGAAGGGTAGAGGCGATCTTTTTCACCCCAGAGGCACAGGGAACACAGAGAAAAACTTTTAAATAAACTCTGTGCCCTCTGTGTCTCTGGGGTGGTCTTTGTGGTTTTTCCCAATCAATACTGAATCTTGCTGATACGGGAGAGCTTTTCCAGGCGGTGGGTGGCGATGATGCGGCGCACGGTGCCGGTCAAGCCGCGCATGGAGAGGCTATCGGTGCGGGCGCCGTGGGCGAAGTAATCCACCCCGCGTAACAGGTCGCCGGTGGTGATGCCGGTGGCGGCGAAGAACACGTTCTCCGAAGAGACCAGGTTGTCGATGGTGAGCACCTTCTCGAAGTCGTAGCCCATCTCGCGCCCGCGGCGCAGCTCGTCGTCATTGCGCGCCACCAGCTTGCCCTGGATGGTTCCGCCCATGCAGCGCAGCGCGCAGGCTGCCAGCACGCCTTCGGGCGTGCCGCCCACCCCCATGAGCACGTCCACGTGCGATTCGGGCCAGGAAGTCATCAGCGCGCCGGCCACGTCGCCGTCCGGGATGAGAGAGATGCGCGCCCCACAGGCGCGCACTTTGGCGATCAGCTCCTCGTGGCGAGGCCGGTCCAGGATGACCACGTTCAGGTCGTCGACGTCTTCCCCTTTGGCCCGCGCGATTTTCTTCAGGTTATCTTCTACGGGGGCCTCGATGTCGATCACGTCCTTGGCGTCCGGGCCGACGGCGATCTTATTCATGTAGAGGAAAGGCCCGGGATCGAACATGGTGCCGCGCGGCGCCAGGGCCACGGTGGCAATGGCGTTGGGCAGGCCGTGGGCGGTGGGGCGCGTGCCGTCGATGGGATCCACGGCGATGTCCACTTCGGGGGGGTCGCCTGTCCCCAGGCGCTCGCCGTTGAAGAGCATGGGGGCCCTATCTTTTTCGCCCTCGCCGATGACGATGACGCCGTCCATCTGGACGAGGTTCAGCACCAGGCGCATGGCGTCCACGGCGGCCTTGTCGGCGGCGATCTTATCACCGCGGCCCACAAAACGCCCGGCTGCCATGGCAGCCGCCTCTGTAACGCGTACCAGCTCCAATGCCAGGTTTCGGGTGGGTACAGAATTCATACGGCCTCCTTTATCACTGAAAGCGCTAACGAAAGCGTTGGGTTGGCCTTATTCCCGCCTGTTTCCCTCATCCCCGGCCCCTCTTCCCTTGCCCTTGGGGCACGCAGGGCGGCGAGAATGCTAACGCGATCCCAGCGGGAGAGGGGAGAAAGACAGCGAAAAGGGGGGAAGGCCGTGCTTACCACAACCACGTGACCAGGTAATAGCCGATCACGCCGGCCCACAGCCAGGAATCGATGCGGTCGAAGACGCCGCCGTGGCCGGGGATGAGGTTGCTGGAGTCTTTCAGCCCGGCCTGGCGCTTGAACATGCTCTCTCCCAGGTCGCCCAGGGGGGTCAGGATGGACAGCACCAGCCCCAGGAGAGCGCCGCGCGCGGGCGTCACGGCGGGGGCCATCAGGTGCCAGAGCACCGCCAGCAGAGCCGCCCCCAGCGTGCCAAACAGGATCCCGCCGAAATAGCCTTCCCAGGTCTTTTTGGGACTCAGGCGGGGGGCGAGCTTATGCTTTCCAAAGCGCCTCCCGATCAGCATAGCGCCCGAATCGCACAGCCACACCGCCGGCAGGGCCAGCAGCAGCCACCACTGCCCGGCGGGCAGGTCGCGGATAGAGATCAGGTAAGCCCCGATCCAGCCCAGGTAGAAGGCGCCGCCCAGGGTGATCCCAAAGTCGGTGCCGGCGTTGAGGCGCCCGCGCTCGAACTGCACCAGGTGAAAGGCCATGGCAGCCAGGATCAACACAACCAGCAGCAGGTCGCTAAAGGTGAAGCCCAGCACGGCCCGGCTAACCACCAGCAACCCGGCGCCGCCTATCGCCAGGACGGCGGAGGGAGCAGAACCACCCGCGCTGAACATGCGCCAATATTCCCAGGCGGCCAGGCCGATGATGAGGGTGACAACAAGGGCGTAGGCGGGCCCTCCCAGGGCAATCACGCCTACGCCGAATGGAATCAAAACGATGGTAACCAGCAGGCGCTCAACCAGCATCAGTCTCGTCGCCCCCAATGCAGTTGTTCGACAGACCTCCAAAACGCCGGTCCCGTTGGCTGTAAGCCACCAGGGCTTTACGCAGCTCTTCTTTATCGAAGTCGGGCCAATAGGCGGGGGTGACGTACCACTCCGCGTAAGCTCCCTGCCAGATGAGGAAATTGCTGATGCGCATCTCGCCCGAAGTGCGGATGATCAGGTCTGGGTCGGGCACCCCGGCGGTGAACATGTAGCTGCTGACCAGGTCGGGGTTGACTTCTTCGGGCTTGACGCCGTGCTCGATCATGCTGCGGATGGCGCACACGATCTCATCGCGCCCGCCATAATTGAAGGCAATGCACAACACCAGGCGGTTGTTGTTTTTGGTCTTCTCGACCGCGTCGAGCACCTTCTGGCGCAGGCCGGGGTTGATGTGCTCCAGGCGGCCGATGTGGCGCAACCGGACGCCCTCCTGATGCAGCTCGACCAGCTCGCGGTCGATCACATCTTCGATGATGCTCATCAGACCCTGGACTTCGTCCGTCGGGCGGGTCCAGTTCTCTGTAGAAAAAGCGTAGATAGTGAGGTATTGGATGCCAAATTCCACGCAGGCGGTAATCACCCGCCGCAGGTTATCCGTGCCGGCACGATGACCTGCAATGCGGGGCAGGCCTCTCTGGGCCGCCCAACGGCCGTTGCCATCCATGATCACGGCCACGTGGACGGGCAGCCGGGTGATTTGCTCAGCTTCTTTTTTTGCACTCATAACGAGTTCCTGGCGGGAAACTTACACTTCCAGAATCTCCTTTTCCTTGCGGTCACCCACTTCGTCGATCTTCTGGACGTAGCGGTCGGTCAGCTTCTGGAGCTCCTCTTCGGCCTGGTCGAGGTCATCCTCGGAGATCAACTTTTCCTTCTCGAACTCACGCAGGTCCTTGATCATGTCGCGGCGGATGTTGCGCACCGACACGCGCCCTTCTTCCACGCGAGCGTGCACGATCTTCACCAGATCTTTACGGCGCTCTTCGGTGAGGGGCGGCAGGTTGAGGCGGATGGCCTTGCCATCGTTGTTGGGGGTCAATCCCAGGTCAGAAACCAGGATGCTGCGCTCGATAGCGCGCAGGGTGGATGGGTCAAACGGGCGGATCATGAGCGCGCGCGGCTCAGGCACGCTGATACTGGCGAGCTGCATCAAGGGAGTGGGCGCGCCATAATATTCCACCTGGAGTTGCTCCACCAGCGCCGGGGTGGCCCGCCCGGTGCGGATCCCTCCCAGCTCGTCTTCCAGCGACTGGATGGCAGTCTTCATGTGGGATTCGGCTTCCTTCAAAGTTTCCTTAATCACAGTGACCTCCTACTGAGTGCTGCTTAAATGGACATCCTCCTTGCGTGTCTCTCCGGGTGAAAAGCGCGGAGTAACGCACAGCAAGGTTAAGCATACTCTAAAATCTAAAATTTCGCCACACCTTGAGTGTAGCGTGTGCACGCAAAAGTTGTCAGCCGTTTTCAGGCGATTGAAATCGATGCAACGAAGTACACGAAGTCGGCCTTCGCCGACTGGTTTTTAGCCAGCGCAGGCTGGCTTCGTGCAGTTTGTAGGTGCAGTTTCCAACTGCCTGACAACTCGTGCGTGCACACGAGTGTAGCTTCAGCCAGTGACCAGGGTTCCTACCGGCTCGCCCAGCAGGGCCTGGCGCAGCGCGTCGGGTTCCCACAGGTTGAGCACCAAAATGGGCAGCTTGTTCTCCATGCACAGGGAGACGGCGGTGCTATCCATCACGCCCAGGCGACGATTGAGCGTGTCGATGTAGGTCAGGTGGTCGAAGCGCACGGCGTCCGGGTTGCCCTTGGGGTCCGAGTCGTAAACGCCGTCCACCTTGGTGGCCTTGATCAGCACGTCCGCGTCGATCTCCATGGCGCGCAGAGCAGCGGCCGTGTCGGTAGAGAAATAAGGGTTGCCGGTGCCGCCGCCGAAGATGACCACGCGCCCCTTTTCGAGGTGGCGGATGGCGCGGCGGCGGATGTAAGGCTCGGCGACCGAGCGCATCTCGATGGCCGACTGCACGCGGGTGAGCACCCCCAGGCTCTCCAGGGCGTCCATGAGCGCCAGCGCGTTCATCACCGTGGCCAACATGCCCATATAATCGGCGGTGGCGCGATCCATGCCCAGGTCCAGGCCGGAGCGTCCGCGCCACAGGTTGCCGGCGCCGATCACGATGGCCACGTCCACGCCCAGCTCGTGCACCTCGCGCACGCGCTCGGCGATGTGGCGCGCCCGGTGCGGGTCGATGCCCAGGCCCTGGTCCCCGGAGAGGGCTTCACCGCTCAGCTTCAGCAAGATCCGGTGGTATTTCAGGCTATCCATACATTCTCCTTGGTATAAAAAGGCCAACCTTTCGGTTGGCCTGATGAGTCTCTCACCCCTCGGATGCTTCGCCCAATTCCCAGCGGGCAAAGCGCCGGATGACGATATTTTCGCCCAGACTGGCGACGACCTGGTTCATCAATTTCTGCACGGTCAATTCCTCGTCGCGGATGTAAGTCTGGCGCAACAGCACCGTCTCGTCCTTGAATTTATTCAGATAGCCCTCGACGATGCGGGGGACGACCGCATCGGGCTTGCCTTCTTCGCGCGCCTTGGCTGTGGCGATCTGGGCCTCGTGCTCCAACACTTCAGCCGGAATATCCTCTTCCTTGATGAATTGGGGCGCGCTGGCGGCAATCTGCAGGGCCACTTCGTGAGCGAAATTGCGGAAAGCTTCCGAGCGGCCGACGAAATCGGTCTCGCAGTTCACTTCCACCATCACACCCACCCGGCCCTTGCCGTGCGAGTAAAGCTCGACGATGCCCTCAGAGGCAGTGCGGTCAGAGCGCTTGGCGGCAGTAGCCAGCCCCTTCTCGCGCAAGTAATCGAGCGCCTTGTCGAAATTTCCGTCGGCCTGTTCCAACGCCTTGCGGCAATCCAGAATGCCGGCGCCGGTTGCTTCGCGCAATTGTTTGATTATTTCGGTGGTTATTGCCATGCAGCTATCCCTCAGACTAAAAAGTAAGTTCGGCGTTCGGCTAAGGTGCCGGCCGGTTTATTCTTCCGCATTCTCTTCTACGGTCTCTTCCGCTTCCACTTCCACTTTCTCTTCCGGAGTATCCTCTACCGGGGTGCGGCTGGAACCCAGCTTGGCCATGGTCGATTCGCCCAGCAAATCCTTGTCTTCCAGCTCCGGCTCGGCTTCCATCAGGCCGCGAGCGGGAGCCGCTTCAACGGGCATGGGGGCCTCTTCGGTTTCCTCTTCCTGATCTTTGCGGAAAGCCTTGCCTTCCAGCACGGCGTCGGCGATCTTGCCCACCAGCAGCTTGATGGCGCGGATGGCGTCGTCGTTGGAGGGGATGACGTAATCTACGCCGCCGGGGTCGCAGTTGGTATCCACCAGGGCGATCACCGGGATCTTGGTCACGTTGGCCTCGTGAACGGCGGTGTCTTCGCGCATCACGTCCACCACGAAGATCAGATCGGGCAGGCGCTTCATATTGCGCACGCCGCTCAGGCGCGTATCGAGGCGCTTGATCTCGCGCTCGATGAGCAGGCCCTCTTTTTTGGTGAGGCGGTTGATCTCACCCGAGTCGCGCATGTGCTCGAGGCGCTCCATTTCCATGACGCGCTGGTACATGGTGGCCCAGTTGGTGAGCATGCCGCCCAGCCAGCGCTCGGTGACGTAGGGCATACCGCAGCGCATGGCTTCTTCCTTGATGGTTTCCTGCGCCTGGCGCTTGGTGCCCACGAGCATGATCGTGCCGCCGCCCGCGACGGTATCGCGGACGAGAGCGTAGGCCGTATTCAGGGCTTTAACTGTTTGCTGGAGGTCGATAATGTGGATCCCGTTGCGTTCCGTAAATATGAACTGGCGCATGTGGGGGTTCCACTTGTTGGTGCGATGTCCGAAGTGAACACCGCTCTCGAGTAAAGCTTTCATCGAGACTACTGTAGCCATCTACTATTCTCCTTTGCGTTTTTCCTCCGCCCCCGTCATCCCTTCCCAGAACTGCGCCGGCCGGGCCGCCGCAGCACGCCCGGGAAGGTCGAGAGGCGTGTGAAATGAGAGGTGTGCTTTGCCGTGGCAAAAGCGCAGCAAGTATATCATAGAGAAGAGGATTCCGCCAAGGTTTATTGCGCCGTAAATTGCACCGAATAAGCCTCGGAGTTGCTATTGGGCACGAGCACGATGACGTAATCCTGGGTGGAGGGCAGCTTGAAGGAAGCGTGCGTGACGCCCAGGCTGGAGCGCACGTAGGGCTGGCCATCTTGCAGGCCGTAGATGGTCAGGTAGATGTCGTTGCTCGGCGAGCTGACGGTCACGCCGAGGGTCTGATCCTTCAAAGCGCGCAGCAGGTAGGTGTTATTCAGGCCGCCGGAAATCTGCCCGCTCAGGGTGGCGCTGACGGCGCCCGGCTGGAAGGTCACGCGCACGGGGATGGTGATGCTCAGGTCGAAGGTGGCGGCGCCTCCATCCGAGGCGGGCGAGACGGCCGAGACGCGGTAGTCGCCGCTGGCGGAGAGCGTGCCCTGCCAGGTGGTCAGCTTGCTGGTCGCCGAGAGCAGGGTGGAGCCGGCGGGCGATAAGACTTGCAGAGCCAGACTCGGGTCGATCGAGCTAATACTCACCAACATGTATTGTCCGGCCTGCGCGCCCACCAGGTAGTCCGTGCTGCCGCCGGCAGATACGCTGCCCGTGATGGAGGCCTGGGTGCCGCCGGCGGCCATCGAAACGCGCCCGCTTTGCGAGACGAAGGGCGCCGCTGTGGGCAAGGGAGGCCGGGTAGGCAGGGATGGCAGGGTCGCCGTGACGATGGGCGCCGGCGTGCTCGCTACCGGCTGGGTGGGGAGCAGGGTGGGAATTTCGAGGATGGGCTGGGAGGAGGGAGGCTTGACTCCCAGGTTGCAGGCTGCCAGGGCAAGTGCGCAGAGAGCGCCCGGTACCATTAAAAAGATGTTTTTGCGTCGCATAGTACCTCGCTTATTAGGTTGAGATTCGGATCCCCCCCAACCCCCCTTGGTAAGGGGGGCGAAGGGGGATCACGGCTTTCGCTGTACTCATGGACGCTGGAGCGGAAGGAAAGGTTCCCTGATCGCCTGGTCCCTGATTGCCTCATCGCCTGATTGCCCGCTCCCCGTTTCCTTGATCGCCCGATTCCTTTGAAATATCCTTTACTTGAATCGCTTAGCATAGTATAATTCCACCCCGCGCTCTAAGAGGCGCAAGCCAGCAATTATTTGGCAGCACATTTTGGTAAGGACTGAATGCAATGAGCGAATTGATCTCGGCTGTTGAAGCCTCCGTCAACCCGAACATCCCGGCTTTGCAACCCGGCGACGCGGTCAGCGTGCACGTGAAAATCAAGGAAGGCAACCGCGAGCGTGTGCAGGAGTTCAAGGGCACCGTGCTCTTCGTGCGCGGCAGAGGCAACAATGCCTCCTTCACCGTTCGCCGCATGGCGAGCAACGGCATCGGCGTCGAGCGCACCTTCTTGCTGCGTTCCCCGCGCATCGACAAAGTGGTGGTCGACCGCCACAACATCGTGCGTCGCGCCCGGCTATACTTCCTGCGGGGCCGCACCGGCAAGAGCGCCCGGCTCAAGCAAAAGTTTTCCTGATCTTCTTTCTCTTCGATCTCAGGCAGGGTGCAGCCCGTTCGTTTGGGTTGCGCCCTTTGTGTGTAGTAGGGAGAGGGTAATCAGTCAACGAGGCGATCAGGGAACAGGTGATCAAAACAGATAGCCTTGTGAGGGTTGGCTGAAAGAGCGGTTTTCTATCCATAGACACATTGGCCTGCGTTCTAAACCTTCGCAAGGCTTCATCCCAGATTTCCTGGTCTCCTGGTTGCCTGATCGCCTTGACCTCCAAAGGACTCCCATGTCCACGAACCCCCTCATCGGAATCACAGCCAACCACAAGGCCAACCCGGACGGCGCCGGGCAGGCCGTGCTCAACGACGCCTACGTGCGCGCCGTTCTACGCGCGGGCGGCCTGCCGCTGATCCTTCCGGCGGGGATACCGGAAAGCGCCCTCGCGCAGCTCTTTCCGCGCCTGGACGGCGTGCTGCTGACCGGCGGCGGCGACATCGCCCCGGCGCGCTTCAACGGGCGGCCCCACGCCAAAGTCTACGACGTGCTCGCCGAGCGCGACGAGCTGGAGACCTGGCTGGTGCAGCAGGCGGCCCAGGGGGGCAAGCCCTTCCTGGGCATCTGCCGCGGCATCCAGGTGATCAACGTCGCGCTGGGCGGCAGCCTCTACACCCACCTCCCCGACCAGCTTCCCGGCGCGGTACAGCACGAGCACGTGACCGGGCAGCCTTACGCGTTCCTGGCGCACACCGTCCGCGTGCGGGAAGGCAGCCGCCTGGCCGCCATCCTGGGCGCCACCGAGCTGGGAGTCAACAGCCTGCACCACCAGGGTGTGGAGCGCGTGGCCCCCGGCCTGGAGGCCAGCGCCAGCGCCCCGGATGGGTTGGTGGAGGCCGTGGAGCTGCCCGGACATCCTTTCGGCGTTGGCGTGCAATGGCATCCCGAATGGCTTGCGGAGCTGGAGTCCATGCAGGCGTTGTTCAGGGCCTTCGTGGAAGCCAGCAGTCGAACGGATTGAACCCCTCGGCCCATGGATTCACCCCTTTTTTCTGACCTCACCCCCGGCCCTTCTCCTCATGAGGAGAGGGAGGAAGGGGCGGCTCCCATCGGAGTTTTCGATTCGGGGGTGGGCGGACTGTCTGTGCTGCGCGCCATCCGGACGCAGCTCCCAGCCGAGGCGGTGATCTACGTTGGCGACCAGGGCCACGTGCCTTATGGGCCGCGTCCCATCCAGGAAGTGCGCGCCTTCGCCGAAGGCATCACGCGCTTCTTGTTGGAGCGGGAAGCCAAGCTGATCGTGGTGGCCTGCAACGCGGCCTCGGCAGCCGCCCTGCACACCCTGCGCGAGAAGTTTCCCCAGACGCCCTTCGTGGGCATGGAGCCGGCGGTCAAGCCCGCTGCCGAAGCCACTCGCAGTGGAGTGGTGGGCGTGCTGGCTACCCCGGCCACTTTCCAGGGCGCGCTGTACGCTTCGGTGGTGGAGCGCTTTGCCCAGGGGGTGAAGCTCATGCAGAGCACTTGCCCGGGGCTGGTGGCGCAGATCGAGGCGGGAGAGCTACGCACGCCGGCCACGCGCGCCATCCTGGCAGAAGCATTGCAGCCCATGCTGCGCCGCGGCATCGATACCGTGGTGCTGGGATGCACGCATTATCCTTTCGTTATCCCCCTCATCCAGGAAATCGTGGGGCCGCAGGTGCGGGTCATCGACCCGGCCCCGGCCGTCGCGCGCCAGGCCGGCCGCCTGCTCGAGGCGCGTGGCCGGTTAAATACAAACACCCAGCGGGGTGCGCTGCGCTTCTTCACCAGCGCCGGAGTTGAGGGGCTACAAGCTCTCCTGCCCGAGCTGCTGGGCGAAACGGGTGCGGTGCGCGCCGTCCACTGGGTGGGTGGCAAGCTGGTCGAAAAGGCGAGCTTTTAATCCCCGGTGCGGATGCCGAGGTCGGCGGGCGTCACCTGGAGTCCCTGGAAGTTGGCGAAGGTCAGGTCGTGCGCGCCGTGGGTCAACTGGTTGGGAAGCTTGCCGAACATGGCCAGATAGCTGTCCATCACCCGTGCGGACCAATCCAGGCTAAGGCGTTCGGCTGCTCTTTGGATCTCGAGCGGGTCCGGCCCCTCGATCTCGATAAAATCGCCGTAGGGCATCTCGTCGAGGGTGATACGCAGCGCATCCAGCAGGTAAGTCGTGCGATATTTCTCGTAAGTCACCACCACGCGATACCCCAGGGCTTCCAGCAGGCGGCGGGCGGCTGAGAAATCGCTCACCACCACCTCGATCTCGCGGCGGGCGGTCACGTCCTCGCGATCCTGGCTGGGGCCTTTATAGGTCAGCATGGCTTCTTTATCCATGCGCAGGCGCAACACCTGCTGCGTGCGCATCATCAAGCCGTCCGGCGTGTCGAAGCGCAGGTTGATCTCGTGGACGCGGGTCTGCGCCAGGCTGGCATCCAGACTCCTCAGGCGCTTCTCCAATGCCGACAAATCCTTGATGCAAAACTTTACTTCCAGTTCTTCTTCCAACATCGCTTCACATCCCTTTCGTGTGCGAACTTCCCTCCCGGGCGAAGAAACGCCGGCTGGATGGCCTGGAAAGAGTCCACCAGGCGAAGGCCAACCACAGCAGCGTGACGCCTGCCGCAAAGGGCCAGTTGCTCCAGGCTTCCGGCGAGCGAGAAAAAGCCAGGCGCTCCAGCCAATAGGCCAGGGGATAAAAAAAGGCCGCCACGCGCCCGGCCAGCCCGGCCCAGGGGAAGCCTTTCCAGAAGCCCCAGGCCAAAAGCAGCCCCAGCAAGCCAAACACGCCCCCGCTCACGGCCAGGTACACCGGCCCCGGCTGGACCCCCAGCTCTAGCAGAAGGCCCCAATTGGCGACAGCCCCCACCAGGCGCAGCCCCCCCGCGCAGGCGAGGAGCAGCCACAGGATCAGGATCACAGTAAGGCTGAAAGGCCGCCTGGGGGAGATCGAGGTGCCTTCTGATTCCACTTTCAAGACCATTTCTTGTAGTAGCAAACCACCATCGCTATCGGTTTGCATAGAATTCAGCGCTGAACGCCCACCCATCCGGGCCAGATATAATAAAGCTGCCCCCGAGCCTTCTTTTTCGAGGGGCAGATTAATTATAGCACATTAGGGCGCGGGCACCCGTTTCTCGGGGTGGAGCGCCATCTGTAGGGGCACGGGCCTGCTGCGCCCCTACAGAAAACGGCGTCGATATTTAAGGCGTCTGTACGCGCAGCGCGCCGTGCACGTCCGTGCCGAAGTAGGCCTGATGGTGAGCGGCGTCAACGTAGATAGACTGGACGTTCAGGCCAGACAGCTCGGCCGGCGTCGTGCTCCAGCTCTCCCCGCCGTCCGCGGAAAGGTACGCTCCGTTGAGCGTGGCGGCGTAGACCAGGTTGGACTGGGTGGGATGGGCGGCTACTGCCTGAACGGCAACCCCGGTGAGGCCGGTCGGCACCAGGCCATTGTCGCCGAGCTTATAAACGCCGTCGCCCGTGCCCACGTACAGCTTGTGGTCCACGGTCGAGAACGAAAGGGAGTAGGCGGACACACCATCGGGCAGCCCGCCGAGGGTGGCCCAGCCGGCGCCGGCGTCGGCGCTGCCCACCACGCCGTCGCTGGTGGCGGCATAGAGGATGTTGGAGTTGGTGGGGGCTACGGCCACGTCGTAGGCAACCGAGCCGGAGTAGATTTCGCTCCAGGTGCTCCCGCCGTCAGCGCTCTTGTAAACTCCCGCGCCGGTAGCCAGGTAGGCTACGCTCTTATTGTTGGGATCGAAGCGCAGGGAGTACAGCGGGGTATTCGCGGGGGCGCTGCCGCTGGCCGCCGCAGGGGCTTGCAGGTCGGGCCAGGGCTCCCGAGGGAAGTTGGGATTGGGCAGGGGGAAGCTGGGCTCCACGCTTTGCGCGTTGGCGGAGACGGCCGGAAGACCGGCGTCCAACGCCGTCCAACCCACGTGGCTGCTCAGGTCGTACTGGTACAGCCCGCCCGCATCGGTCAGGGCAAACAGGAGGGTGCCCTGCGGATTGAGGACGATCTGGTGGACGTTCAGGTCGCTCAGGTTGTCATTCAAGAGCGTCCAGGTCTGCCCGCCGTCGGTGGATTCGGAGACGCCCCCGCCCAGCGTGCTCACAAAGGCGGTATTTCCATTCCCCGGCAGGACCAGGTAGGAAGTAACCGAGGCATTGGAGAAGGCTGCCTGGCTGTGATGCCAGCTTCCGCCGGCATTATTGCTAAGCCAAATGCCGGTATAGGCCGAGCCGGCCAGCACGTTGTTGTCGTTAAACGGATCGACCGCCACGCGATACATATTATCGTTTTGAAATTCAATCGTTTTCCAGGACCCCCCGGCGTTGATGGTCTTGACTATCCCCCAGTGATCTGCGGAATCCGCCTTAGGACTGGCGGCGTAGATCGTGCTGGTGTTGAGCGGATCGATGGCAATCCAGAAGATCTTGGCGCCGTCGATGCCACTGTTGGCATCAATCCAACTGCTGCCCCCGTTGGTAGATTTGAAGATTGCGGTCCTATGCCAGACTCCAAAATACAGCGTATTGTGATTGACAGGGTCTATGGCAATAAACCGTCCGGATAAGTCACTCAGGCCGGTGGTGACGGGACGCCAGGTGGCCCCATAATCGTCGCTTCGATAGGGGCCGTGCTCGTGCGTAGCCGCATAGACGACATTGGGACTGACCGGATCGACGGCCAGCGAATATGCCCAGTCCTGTTGGTTGGAGCCGCCCACGTCGGTCAGGCTGGGCGTCCAGGACGCGCCGCCATCCGTGCTTTTGTAGACTATTCCGCTCCAGGGATTCCAGCCTGTGGGGCCGGGGATGCCGCGGGTGCCGATGTACACGAGGTTCGAATTGGTGGGATCGACCGTAATGGCATACACGATGGCCTGATCCTGGATGGTGGCGTTCCCGGCATAAGCCCAGGACAAGCCGCCGTTGATAGACTTGTACAATTTGTCCTGGTAAGGCCCGGCGTACAGGATATCGGAATTGTTGGGGTCGATGGCCATGGCGTTGATGTACAGGTTATGCAGCCCATTGTTCATGGGCGTCCAATTGTTACCGCCATCTACGCTTTTGAAGACGCCTCCGCCCCACGTGCCCGCGTAAACGATGTCAGGGCTGTTCGGGTCGTAGACCAGGCACACGATCTTGCCGTTGTTCAGATGCACCCACTCGGGCTCGGGCACATTTATAATCATGGGCAAATAGGTATGTCCCACGGCGTAAAGGACAGGCAGAAAAACGGCATAGCCAGGCGTATTGGTGTCCGCCTGGGCGGAGCTACCGGAGAAGAGCATGGCTGGCAACACGAAGATCAGGAGCAATCTGGAGAGTTTTTTGAGCATAGGGGGTCGCCTGAATTCGAGCAAAGTGTGAAGGGGAGGACAGCGCTATGGTGCTATTGACCTGCTGGTGGATTATACAGGCAAACGGAGAATCGGGGAATAGGAGAGAAGGAGCAGGCGATTTTGATCTCTGATTGCCTCATCGCCTGCTCCCCCCTTCCCCAATGGATGCGGTATAATCGGTATCGCAATATTCGGACTCATTTAGCCAACTTTAGACAGGAAGTAGAATATGCCTCTGAACATTATCGTGGGCGCGCAATGGGGAGATGAGGGCAAAGGTCGCATCGTGGACCTGATGGCGGCGCAGGCCGACATCGTGGCCCGTTACAACGGGGGGGATAACGCCGGGCACACCGTCACGGTCGGCAAGCAGACCTTCAAGCTGCACCTGATCCCCTCGGGGATCGTCCACCCACAGACCGTGGGCGTGCTGGGCAACGGCATGGTGGTCAACCCCTCCACCTTACTGCACGAGATGCACACCTTGAGCGCCAGCGGGATCAACGTCTCGCCGGAGCGGCTGAAGATCTCCTACGCCGCCCACCTGATCACCCCGGCGCATCGCGCGTTGGACGCCGCACAGGAGCAGGCGCGCGGCAGCGGACAAATCGGCACCACGGGGCGCGGCATCGGCCCGGCCTACACGGATAAAACCAGCCGGCGTGGCCTGCGGATGCAGGACCTGCTGGACAGGACCAGCTTCGCGGAGAAGATCCGCGCGCACACCCGCGAGATCAACCATCACCTCCAGGCATTGTACGGCGCCGAGCCACTCGACCCGGAAGCCGTGGCGGAAGAATACGACCATTACGCCGGCAAGCTGGCCGTTTACGTGGGGAACGTATCCGGCATGTTGTCCAAAGCGCTGGCCGCCAGCAAGATCGTCCTGGCGGAAGGCGCGCAGGGCACCTTGCTCGACCTGGACCACGGCACTTACCCGTTCGTCACCAGCTCGTCTCCCAGCGCTACCGGTGCCTTGTTGGGGCTTGGGCTGGGCGTGTGCGCGGTCGAGCATGTAGTGGGGGTTACCAAGGCCTTCCAGACGCGCGTAGGCGCAGGGCCCTTCCCAACCGAGGTGTTCGGGGAGGCGGCCACCCGGCTGCGCGGCACCGGCGCCAACCCCTGGGACGAGTTCGGCACCACCACCGGCCGCCCGCGCCGCGTGGGCTGGTTGGACGCCGTCTTGCTGCGCTACGCCGTGCAGGTCAACGGCCTGACCGAGCTGACCCTGACCAAGCTGGACGTGCTCACCGGGCTGCCTTCCCTGTGCATCTGTACAGCTTACCGCGCTGACGGGCGCGAGTATGAGGAGCTGCCTTACGGCCCGGCCGATCTGTCTCCCTTCGAGCCGGTGTACGAAGAGCTGCCCGGCTGGGAAGACGACCTGCGCCAGGTGCGCACGTGGGAAGAGTTGCCGGAACAGGCGCGCGCTTACATCCTGCGCCTGGAAGAGCTGAGCGGCGTTCCGGTGCGGCTGGTCTCCGTTGGCCCGGAACGGGAACAGATCGTAGAGATCCCGGCGGGGTAACCGGCAGTCGTGAAGAGCCTGCCCTCGAAACGGCGTCTGCTGGCCCTGCTCCTGGCGCTCGCGCTGGCGGCGCTGAGTGCCTGCGCGCCGGCGGCCGGGTCGCCGGCGGCAACCGCCCTGGCTTCCCCCTCTGCCACCAGCTTCTCGGCGGCCACGGCTACCCCTACCATCGTGTGGTTCCCGCCCACACCAACCTTCACTCCTTACGCCACCCAGGCGGTGATCCCTACCCCGGAGATGCACCCCGGCCTGGGCGATGTGCTGGTGAGTGATGGGTTCTCCAGCGCTTTCGCCTGGCAGACTTCCAAGACGGAGGCCGGCAGCGTGGTGGTGGAGAACGACGAGCTGGACGTCGCCCTGCACCAGCCCCAGGCGTACCTTTCCAGCCTGCTGGCGCAGCCCGTTCCGGATAACTTCTACGTGGAGATCACCGCGTCTCCCAGCCTGTGCATGGGCAACGATACGTACGGCCTGTTGCTGCGCGCCACGGGCACGCAGAACTTCTACCGCCTGCTACTCTCGTGCAGTGGCCAGATCCGCCTGGAGCGTATCGTCAACGGCCAGGTGTCCCTGATGCAAGATTGGACGCCCAGCGGCCAGGTGCCGCCGGGAGCACCGGGCGCCGCTCGCATCGCGGTGTGGGCCGTTGGCCCCGAGATACGCGTCTTCGTCAACGACATTTACCAGTTCAGCGCGCGCGACCCGGTGCTGAGCAGCGGCAGCCTGGGGGTCTTTGCCCGTTCCGGCGGGCAGAACGACGTGACGGTGAGCTTTACAGAACTGGTCATTCGCCAGGTGACGGCAGCGGTGCCCAGGCCGCCCACGCCTACGCCGGGCATCACGCCCACCCTCGCGCCGCGCCTGCCAACGGCCACCTCTTAAAGGGGAATTAAAACCGCGTTTAACCCTTTTCTTTTCCTTGATTTTGTTGTACAATTGTTCTAACAACCTGGGTTTCAGAATGCCTTTTCAGGAAGCAGCGCATACTTGCCTCCTGACCCCGAAATCCTAGTCGATCCAGGTTCACCAGCAGCTCTAAGGAGGTATGTATAGCCAGGAATTTCCCCAATCCTTTAACCGATTTACCGCAGGCCCCCAGTACGAATGGGGGTAACCCCCAATATTACTGGGGGCGACTCTCCAATAGTGATGGAGGTAACCCCCAGTACTGATGGGAGGGCCGTTTTCCCCGGGTAAGCCCGGGGCCGCCTTTTCTCGGAAGGCTGATTGTTCCTGATCCGCATCCTGTCGATCGATCTCAAGAAAGGAACTTCTCATGTGGCATACGATCATCGTGGTGGGCAACCTGGGGCGTGACCCCGAAATGCGCTATACCCCTAGCGGGCAGGCGGTGACCTCCTTCTCGGTGGCCACCAGCCGCCAGTACACGGCCAACAACGGCCAGACGGTCAAAGAGACCATCTGGTTCCGCGTCTCGGCGTGGGGCAAGCAGGCCGAAACCTGCAACCAGTATCTCAAGAAAGGCTCGAAAGTCCTGGTGGAAGGGCGCTTGCAGCCCGACCAGGCCACCGGCGGTCCGCGCATCTGGAACCGCCAGGACGGGACGGCGGCCGCTTCTTACGAAGTTACCGCGCAAACGGTGCGCTTCCTCTCCTCGCGTGGTGAGGGAGGCGGCGAGAGCGGCGCTGCGCCCGGTGAAGAAATGGCCGGCGTGCACGACGGCGGCGAAGAGGATATCCCCTTCTAAAAGGAGGCGCGCATGTCTCAGCCGCAGACCCCCGTACCCCAGATGCCCCCCATGGAGATCCCTCCGGCCTGGAGCCGATCTACGCCAACCTGGTGCGCATTTCCCACTCGCCGGCGGAGCTGGTGTTCGACTTCGCCCAGATCTTGCCCGGCGGCCCGGCGGCGCACGTCAACGCGCGCCTGTTGATGTCGCCGCTGGGCGCCAAGCTCTTCTTCCGCGCCCTGGGCGAGAACCTGGCCCGCTACGAGGCCGCTTTCGGGGAGATCCACATTCCCGGAGACCCCAACCTGGCCAACGAGCTTTTCCGCCAGGCGCGGCCGCCGGAGCCCCCTCCTTCTAAATGAGGTGCTATGGATAATCTAGAACGAGATTACCGACCGTATTCGCAGAGAATTCGAGACCCGTACCCAGGCGCGCGACAAGGCGCTGGCCGACGCGCGCGTGCTGACCCGGCACGCCGCCCACGCCATCCGCGCTATTCACCGTGAGGAACACCAGCAGGCGCACGAGCACCTGGCCGAAGCCCGCGGCCTGGCGGCTGCGCTACGCAGCGACCTGACGGGCTACCCCGACCTGTACTACGCAGGCTACACCCAGGACGCGCTCAAAGAGTTCGGCGAGGCCAGCATCACCGTGGCGCTGATCGAGAACCAGCCTCTCCCCACCCCCGAAGACCTGAGCCTGGAATTTGCCGCCTACCTCAACGGGCTGGCCGAGGTCACCGGCGAGCTGCGCCGGCGCTGCCTGGACCTGCTGCGCCAGGGCTACTCGCAGGAGACCGAGCGCCTGTTGAGCTGCATGGACGACATCTACGGCGAGCTGGTCACGCTGGATTATCCGGACGCCATCACCAACGGGCTGCGCCGCCAGACCGACCTGGTGCGCGGCATCGTCGAGCGCACGCGCGGCGACCTGACCACCAGCCTGCGCGAACAGCAGCTCATGCAAGCCCTGGCCCACCTGGAATCGCACCTGGAGGGCCCCGCAGGGGAGTTCGATGCGAACGATCCGCGCCTCTGAGATCGGCACCTACCTGTACTGCCGGCGCGCCTGGTGGTTCGGCCAGCAGGGCATCGCCTCGGAGAACCAGGCCGAGATGGCCGCCGGCAGCGAATTGCACCGCGAGCACGGACGGCGCGCGCTGGCAGCCGGAGCACTGCGCTTTTTCGCCATGCTCCTGCTGCTGGCGGCCCTGGTGCTCCTGGCCGTGTATCTGACGCAAAGGCTGTTGGCCTGACCCGGCTTTCAAGTCGATGGTCGTCCTGATCCTCCTGCTCGTCTTGCTGGCCGCCTTCCTGTTGTGGCAATCCACGCGCCAGCGCAAGGCCGCCGGTCTGCCCGGCGGGCGTATCATCTACGCCGACACGCGTGAGTGGGGGCCGGTGGAGAAGCCGTTGTACGACGCTCTGCTGGGCCTGACCGGTAAGCCGGATTACCTGGTGCAGAAGGGCAAGCAGATCATCCCGGTAGAGGTGAAGACCGGCCGCACGCCTGAAGCGCCCCACGACACCCACATCTTTCAGCTCGCCGCCTACTGCCTGTTGGTAGAGCGCAGCCTGGGCGTACGCCCGCCTTACGGCATCTTGCATTATCCCAACCGCACTTTCGCCGTGGATTACACCCCCGCATTGGAGCAGGCCCTGTTGGACCTGCTGGCCGACATGCGCATCCAGGAGCGGCGCGGGGAACAGGCGCGCTCGCACGAGATCGCCGCGCGCTGTGCGCGCTGCGGGTACAGGTCGGGCTGCAAGCAACGTTTAGCTTGAGCATTCCGCTGCGGCGCTGTCATGGTGAGCGAAGCGAAGCATCCCGTTACCGTCGTGGAAGCTCGCCTGCATTACAACGGGATTCTTCGTCGCCGGGAGGACACCGGCTCCTCAGAATGACATTGCAGGCAGGTTTCGGAAGCCATCGGCGCGCCAAGACGGTCACCGAATGCTCTCTTAAGCGGCTATAATTAATCCCATATGTCCACTAAAAGCTCCCCTCCCAAGCGCATTGCCGTGCTGGCCCATCCGGAAATCCCGGATGCCATGGCCGAGGTTTCCCCGGTGTACCACTTTCTCCAAGACAGAGGGGTGGAGGTGCTCCACGGGTCGTTGTACGATGATGGGCTGCGAGCAGAGGTGGAAAAAGGCGGGGTCGACGTGGTCATCGCCCTGGG
This sequence comes from uncultured Chloroflexia bacterium, assembly GCA_963702935.1. Taxonomy (GTDB): domain Bacteria; phylum Chloroflexota; class Anaerolineae; order Anaerolineales; family Anaerolineaceae; genus DAOTWA01. Next base: position 1,233,833 of record OY969772.1, on the reverse strand, counting down.
CGGCGACGGCACCATGCTGCGCGCCGGTCGCCTGTGCGCCCAGCACGACGTCCCGGTGCTGGGCATCAACCTGGGCCATTTCGGCTTCCTGATGGAGATCGACGGCAAGCAGTGGCGCTCCGTGCTGCCACAACTGCTGGAGGGCGACTACTGGCTGGAAAAGCGCATGATGTTGTGCGCCCAGCACTGGTGTGGCGAGGAAAAGCTGGGTCAATGGGACGCGTTGAACGAGGTGGTGATCGGGCGTGGCCTGTCCATGCGGCCTGTGCGGCTGACGGCCAGTGTGGACGGGCACGTGTTGACCACCTATGTGGCCGACGCGCTGATCGCGGCCACCCCCACCGGCTCGACCGCCTACGCCCTGGCTGCCGGCGGGCCGATCATGCCGCCGGAGCTGCGCAACATCCTGATCGTCCCGGTGGCGCCGCACCTTTCGGTGGACCGCGCCGTCGTGCTGGCGGAGGGCACGGAGATCAACATCACCGTGCGCACCGCCCACCAGGCGGCTTTGAGCATCGACGGGCAGCCGCCGGTCAACATGGCCGACGGCGACCGGGTGCACGTGGCTACTTGCGATCACACGGCGGCCTTCGTGCGCTTCCAGGACCCCAGTTATTTTTATCGGAATCTGACTTCTCACATGGAGAAAAACCCTTCGATTGGTGGAAATCTTCAATGACTGAAACATCTGATCCCGCCCCCATCCTCTACTGCGCCAACCACCCTCAGCGCGAGACCAGCCTGCGTTGCAACCGCTGCAATAAACCCATCTGTACGCAGTGCGCCGTGCTCACTCCCACCGGCTATCGCTGCAAAGAGTGCGTGCGCGGCCAGCAGAAGATATTCGACACGGCGCAATGGATCGATTACCCGCTGGCCATCGTCCTGGCAACCGGGCTGTCTTATGTGGCCAGCCGGATCGCCCCTGTTTTGGGGTTCTTCGTCATCTTCGTCGCTCCCATCGCCGGCGTGATTATCGCCGAAGCGGTGCGCTGGGTGGTGCACCGGCGGCGCTCCAAGCTGCTCTTCCAGTTGACCCTGCTTGGCACGATCGCCGGCAGCCTGCCGCAGCTCTTCATCCGCATCCTCCCGCTCTTTTTCACGCTGTCGGGAGGCGGCACCGGCCTGTCAACCGGCCTCTTTGCCCTGCTGCCGCTGCTCTACCAGGCCCTGTTCACCTTCCTGGTGGCTTCGACCGTCTACTATCGCATGGCCGGGATCAACATCGGTTGAACCGATTTCAACTTAGGGTGGAAGCGTATGCTGACCGAATTGCGCATCGAGAATTTTGCCATCATTCACCGCCTGGAGCTGGAGTTCAAGCCAGGCCTGCTCACCTTTACCGGCGAGACCGGCGCGGGCAAATCGATCATTCTGGATGCGATCGAGGCCCTGCTGGGCGGGCGAGCAGACGCTTCCGCCATCCGCAGCGGCGCCGAGCGGGCCAGCATCGAGGGCAGCTTTCGCCTGGCCGACCCGGCCAGAGGGCCCATCCTCGAGATCCTCGAGCGGGAGGACCTGCTGGAAGACTCGCCTGAGTTTCTCGTCCTGGAACGCGACCTGCGCCGTGAGGGGCGCAACGCGGCCCGCATCAACGGGCGCAGCGCCAACCTGAGCCTGCTGAAAGAAATCGGCGCTTACCTGGTGGACATCCACGGCCAATCCGAGCACCTTTCGCTGCTCAACGTGCGCTCCCACCTGGGCCTGCTGGATCGCTTCGCGGGGGTCGAGGAGCCGCTGGCGGCTTACGCCAGGGATTATCGCCAGCTCCAGGAGGTGCGCAAGGAGCTGGCCCAGGTGCGCCAGGCCGAGCAGGATTCCGCGCGCCGCACGGACATGCTCAATTACCAGATCCAGGAGATCGAAGCGGCCCACCTGAGCCCCGGTGAAGAAGAAGAGCTGCGCCAGGATCGCACCCGCCTGGCGAACGCCGAGAGCCTGGCCTCGCTGGCCCAGGCCACCCTGGCCGCGCTGGACGAAGGCAGCCCGGAGACGCCCGCCGCCACCGATCTGCTGGGGCAGGCCGCGCACGCCCTCTCCTCACTGGCGCGCATCGACGCCTCCCGCGAGGCCCTGCAAGAGCAGGCGGAGGGCCTGTTGGAAAGCCTGTCTGAGCTGAGCCGCGACCTGCGCGATTACCTGGAGCACATCGAGTTCAACCCGCGCCGCCTGGAACAGGTAGAAGAGCGCCTGGACTTGATCAACACCCTCAAGCGCAAGTACGGCAATGCCATCGAGGCGGTGCTGGCCTACGCTGAGGAGGCGCACCAACAGCTCGACGCCATCGCCCACGCCGGCGAGCGCATCGCCGAGCTGGAAGAGGCCGAGCAGGCCCTGCTGCGGAAATTATCCGGCGCGGCCCAGGCGCTCTCGCAGGCGCGCCACGCGGCCGCCGAGCGCCTGGCGAAGTCCATCGAGGTCGAGCTGGACGACCTGAGCATGGCCGAGGCGCGCTTCGCGGTCGATTTCCAGACGCGGCCCGATCCGCAGGGGCTGCCCCTGCCGGATGGCAGTCGCCTGGCCTTCGACGGCAGCGGCTTCGACCGGGCCGAGTTCCTGGTGGCGCCCAACCCCGGCGAAGGCTTGAAGCCCCTGGTGAAGATCGCTTCGGGCGGCGAGACTTCGCGCCTGATGCTGGCGCTCAAGAACATCCTGGCGCGCGCCGACACCATCCCCACCCTGATCTTCGACGAGATCGACCAGGGCATCGGCGGGCGCATCGGGCTGGTCATCGGTGAGAAGCTATGGAGTCTGGCGCGCGAGCACCAGGTGCTGTGCGTCACCCACCTGCCGCAGTTGGCCGCCTTCGGCGACCAGCACTTCAAGGTCACGAAAGAAGTGCGCGAAGGCCGCACCCTCACGCACGTGGCTCCGCTCAGCGGCGAGACGCGCCGGGAAGAGCTGGCCCTGATGCTGGGCGGGGTGAGCCAGGCCAACCTCACCTCGGCGGAGGAGATCCTGGAAGCGGCAATGGAAAGGATGAAGGCGGAAGGATGAAGGCGGAAGGATGAAGGATGAAAGAACAAGGATGAAAGAACAAGGATGAAGGCGGAGGAAAGCAGTTTTCCTCATCCTTCATCCTTCATCCCTCATCCTTTATTCCCCTCCTTGCGAAATTGTAAAGAATTTGATGCGGTTCATACAATGATTAAGTGGTATAAATAGATTACATTAAAGTTGCATTAATTAGAATATCGTTTTAACGGAGCTACCCGCTGCACGGACGATAGGGGATCCGTGCAAAAAGGTCGATAGTGTTTTGGGGTGGGCCATCACTACCGACCTTTTTATTTTAAGGGAACAGGCAATCAGGGATCAGGGGGAGAGCCTTGCGAAGATTGCCAACCTTCGCGAGGCTTCACCAGAATTTCATTGCGCCAGGTGGGCGATCGTCACGCCGTCGCCGCCTTCGTTCTCCTGGCCGGATTCCCAGGAAGATACGTGCGGGGAGGCGCTCAGCGCCTCGCGCACTACCTGCCGCAGCCGGCCGGTGCCCTTGCCGTGGATGATGCGCACGAAGGGCAGCCCTGCCAGGAAAGCCGACTCGACGTGGCGCTCCACGGCCTGTAGAGCGTCGTCCGCGCGCTGCCCGCGCAGGTCCAGCTCCATACCCGGCGAGGCGTGGAAGGACACGCCGGACGTGCCGGATGTGCCGGACGCGGCGGGAGCCGGCGCCAGGGCGGGCCTGGCGGCAGTCTGGACTTCGAGCGGCTCGGCTTCTTCTTCCTGGACGCGGCGTTCCACGTCGCTGAGGCGCGCGCGCACGCGCAACACCCCCACCTGCACTTCCACCTCCGACTCGCTCAGGCCGGTCACCACACCCTCGGCCTGCAGCGAGCGCAGGCGCACTTTCTCGCCCAGGCGCAACGGCCCCCTGGGGCGCGCGCCGCGCGAGCGGACGACTTTGCGCCGCTCCACGGGCTGCTGCGCCTGCTCTTCCAGCTCCTCGACCTTCTCTTCCACCCCTTTGAGCGCTTCCAGCGGCTGGCGGGCGCGCGCCAGCGTGCGGCGCAGCTCCTCCAGCTCGGCTTTGAGCTCCGCCACTTCCTTTTCGGCTTCCCGGTGGGCGGCCTCCAGCACGGCGCGGCGCTCGTCGTCGATCTTTTCCAGGCGGGCGATCAGCTCCGTGCGGTGCATTTCGGTCTCGCGCTGGGCTTTATCGGCGGCGGCGCGCGCCTGGCGGGCCAGGTCGCGCTGGTGGTGGATCTCGTCCAGCAGGTCTTCCGCGCGCAGGTCGTCCGGGTTGAGCGTGGAGCGCGCCGCCTGGGCGATCTCGGCGGGCAACCCCAGGCGCTCGGCGATGGCCAGGGCATTCGAGCGCCCCGGCAGGCCGATGGTCAGGTGGTAGGTGGGGCGCAGCGTTTGCAGGTCGAACTCCACGCTGGCGTTGACCACGCCGGGCGTGGTGTGCGCGAAGGACTTCAGCTCGGGGTAATGCGTGGCCACCAGGTTGGTGACGCGCCGCTCCAGCAGGCTCAGCAGAATGGCGCGCGCCAGCGCGGCGCCTTCCTGCGGGTCGGTGCCGGCGCCCAGCTCGTCCAGCAGCACCAGGGAGCGGCTGTCGGCTTGCTTGAGGATGCGCACGATGTTGGTGATGTGCCCCGAAAAAGTGGAGAGGGACTGCTCGATGGACTGCTCGTCGCCGATGTCCGCGTAGACCGACTCGAACACGCTGAGCTGCGAGCCGGACTGGGCGGGGATGTGCAGGCCGGACTGGGCCATGAGGGTGAACAGCCCCACCGTCTTGAGCGTGACGGTCTTGCCGCCCGTGTTGGGGCCGGTGATGACCAGCGAATAGGTGTCGTCGTCCAGAACGACGTCGATGGGCACCACCGTGGCAGGCTCCAGCAGCGGGTGGCGCGCCTGGTACAGGCGGATGGCGCTGCCGGGATGCGCCTTCTCACCCTTACTCTCGCGGAAGGGCAGCAGCAGCGGCTCGGCGGCGCGCAGGTCTTCGGCGTATTTGGCGCGCATGAAGGCCAGATCCAGCTCGGCCAGGGATTCCACCAGCCAGTTGAGGGCCTCGGCCTGGGCGCCCACCTGGTGGGAAAGCTCGGCCAGGATGCGGCGCTCCTCGTCGCGCTCGGCCAGGCCTAGCTCGTGTCCACTGGTTGTTCAGCTCCACCACAGCCAGCGGCTCCACGAAGAGGGTCGCGCCGGAGGAGGATTGGTCGTGGACGATGGAGCGGATGCGGCCCTTGAACTCGGCGCGCAGGGGGACGACGTAGCGCCCGTTGCGCTGGGTGATGATGTTCTCTTGCAGCATGGGCGCGGATTTGGGATCGTTGATCAAGCGTTCGAGCTTGGCGAGCAGGCGCTCGTGGGCGGTCTTCAAATCGCGGCGGATCTTCTCCAGGGCGGGGGAGGCGGAGTCCATCACTTCGCCGCGCTCCGAGATGGCGCGCGAGATGGCGTCTACCAGGCCGGCGGGCGGGGCCAGGGCGACGGCCATCCCCGCCAGGTGGGGGAACTGCTCCGCGACGTGCTCGAGGACGCGCGCCAGCGAGCGGGCCGCCACCAGGGTGGTCTTGACGTCCAGCAAGTCGGCGGGCAGCAGCACGCCGCCGTGCCTCGCCAGGTCCACCTGGGGGCGCACGTCGTGAGCGCCGCCCACGCTGGCGTCGGCGTTGACGTCCAGCAGGCGGCGCGCCTCGCTGACCTGCGCCTGGCGCACCTGGGCCTCTTCGAGGGAGGCGGTGGGGCGCAGGGCGCGCGCCAGCCCGGCGGAGGCGCTGAAGGAAGCGTAGGCCGCCAGGCGCTCCAGCACCTTGGGAAACTCGAGGGTGGTCAGGGTCTTCTCGTCCATTGGGGAAAGTGTATCATAGAATTGAGAGACGAAAATCGAGAGCCGAGAGTGGGAGAGGCAATGAGGGATCAGGCAATGAGGGAACAGGCGATCAGGACGCCTGGTTACCTGATTGCCTCATTGCCTGATCCCTACTCTCTATTCTCTTCTCTCGAGTTTCCTCACCAGATACAGCTCCCCCCGCTCGAAGCCGCGCGCCAGGTAATAAGCGCGCGTGCCCACGGCGGCGATGACCGCCAGGCGGGTGTAGCCGCGCTCGGCGGCCAGCCCGGCGGCGCGCTCGATCAGCGCGGTGCCCAGGCCGATGTGCTGGGCCGCGCCGGCTTTCTCGGCGCCCACCGGCAGGGACTGCCCGTAGACGTGCACCTCGCGCAACAAGGCCGCGCCCTGCAGGTCGTCGAAGCCGCGCAGGTGGGTGTGGCCCGAAGGCAGCGACAGGCGCAGGTAACCGGCCACGCGGTCGTCGGGGGTCACGAAGGAGAGGAAGTGCTCCTCGGCGTGCGCGGCGGCGTAGACCTGGTCGTCCAGGCGCAGGGTATGTACGTCGACTTGTTCCTGGCGCACCTCGCGGCAGCGCAGACACTCGCAGTGGGTGCCGCGGCGGGCCAGCTCCTCGTGCACCTCCTGGCGCAGGCTGGTGCACTTGTTGCCGGCTACCACGTTGGTGGAGGGGATGTCGCGGATGACGCGATTGACGCGGCAGTAGCGCGGGATGGAGGGCTTGACGTCGGCGATCAGCTCCACCAGCTCCTGCTGGCTGTAAGGCCGGTACTCGCCGCGCTGCCAGTATTCGTACAGCTCGGCGTTGGCCAGCAGTTGGGTGGGGTAGATCTTGATCTCGTCCGGGCAGTAGTCTTGCCACAGGCGCAGGAAATCGGCGCGGTCGGAATCCGGCGTAGCGCCCAGCGAGATTCGGCATCCAGTGCAGCACGATCTTGAAGCCGGCGGCGCGCAGGCGGGCGCAAGCCGCCAGCAGGTCGGCGACGGTGTGGCCACGCTGGTTCAGCTCCAGGACGTAGTCGTCCAGGCTCTGCGCGCCCATCTGCACCTTGGTCACTCCCAGGCGGCGCAGGCGCGCCAGCTCGCGCGTGTCGATCTCGTCGGGGCGCGTCTCGATCACCAGGCCCACGTTGCGGTGCTCTACGCCCTCGTTGAGGCGCTGGGCCTCTTCCAGGGTGGGGGAATCGACGCCGTTCATGGCGTCGAAGCAGCGCCGGATGAACCATTCCTGGTAATCGTGGCGGTAGGAGCTCCACGTGCCGCCCAGGATGAGCAGCTCGATCTTGTCGGTGGGGTGGCCCACGGCCTCCAGCGCCTGGATGCGCGAGCACACCTGGGCGTAGGGGTCGAAGTGGTGCTGCAAGCCACGCCGCGCGCCGGGCTCGTCGGGCAGGTAGCTCTTGGGCATGCGCACGTCGGTGGGGCAGAAAATGCACTTGCCGGGGCAGGGATAGGGCTTGGTCAGCACGGTGACGGTGGTGACGCCCGAGAGGGTGCGCACCGGCTTCATGCGGATGCGCTCCAGCAGGGCCGCGTCGGCCGGCCACTCGCCGCTCTCCACGAGCTGCTTGTAGACGGCGATCAGCACGTGTTTGGCCGGATAGCCGCCGCCGGGCAGCGGGTAGCGGCGCACGGCCTGCCACACCTCGCGGCCCTTGCGCACTTCTTCCAGGGCGGCGCGGGCGGCGGCCAGCATTTCGGGGGTATAGTCTCGGGCTTCGAGCCAGGTTTGGGCGTCCATAAAGATAGAAGACCAGGGATCAGGCAACCAGGCAATCAGGCCCTGATCCCTGGTTGCCTGATCCCTGACTATAGATTACTTCCATTATAATTACCTTTAATGAATGAAAACATCATCCTGCGCCTTTTAGAGCTTAACCGTCAATTTTACCAGAATTTTGCCCGGCCGTTTTCCGCCACCCGCCAGCGCTTGCAGCCGGGGGTGAAGCGCATCCTGGAGCGCTTGCCCCCGCAGGCGCGCATCCTGGACCTGGGCTGCGGGAACGGCGAGCTGGCGCGCGCCCTGCTGAAGCGGGGCTTCCAGGGGAGCTACCTGGGGCTGGATTTCAGCGCGGGGCTGCTGGAAGAGGCCAGAGGCTTATCTCACGGAGTCGCTTTCCTCCAATCCGATCTCTCCGACCCTCATTGGGCGGACGGCCTCGCTCCGGCTGCCTACGACTTCGTGCTGGCCTTTGCCGTGCTGCACCACCTGCCGGGGCGCGAGCTGCGCCTGGGGGTGCTGCGCGCGGCGCGCGGCTTGCTGGCCCCCGGCGGGCAGCTCATCCACTCGGAATGGCAGTTCACCCACAGCCCGCGCCTGGCGGCCCGCATCTTGCCCTGGGAGGCGGTTGGCCTGCGCCAGGCAGACGTTGACGAGGGAGACGCCCTGCTGGACTGGCGCCGCCAGGCAGACGGCAGCGCGCAGGGGGCGCCGGGCATCCGCTACGCGCACCAGTACGGCGAAGCCGAGCTGGCCAGTTTGGCCGCCGAAGCCGGCTTCACGGTCGCGGAGACGTTCTATTCGGACGGCGAAGGAGGAAATTTGGGGCTGTATCAGGTGTGGGATTAAGGGATCAGGCAATGAGGCAATCAGGGATCAGGAGCCTGGTCGCTTCATCCCTCCTCCTTCATCCTTCTTCCTTCCCCCCTCCGGCACGCTGCACAACCCCAGCGTCACGGCGTAGGCCACGGCCTGCTCGCGGGTGCGCATCCCCAGCTTGCCCTTAATGTGGCTGATGTATTCAGACACGGTGCGCGAGCTGATCTTCAGGCGCGCGCTGATTTCGGGCAGGGTGCGCCCCTCGGCCAGCGCTTGCAGCACCTCCAGCTCGCGCACGGTGAGCAGTGGCCGGCGCACGCTGCCCGGCGTGACGATGACCACCTGGCCCTGGCGGCTGGCGTACCATCCCTCGCGCTCTGCGGAAGCCTGGCGAGGGGGCTTGCGCCGCGGGGCCGCGCGAGGAATGGCCCCCAGGCCCTGCGGCAGGGGATAAACGCCGGCGTTGATAGCGGCTACCAGCTCGTCGGGGGAGGCAGGGTCTTCCAGCAGGATGCAGGCGGCGGAGTTGGGAAAGACCAGAAGGCGGGTCATCACATCCTCTATTGATTGGGAAAGCCGGCAGCCATCCCAGGCAGGGGGCTGCGCGGCGGCGCAAGCCAAAGGATCATCGAAAAACCGGATTCCCGTGCTCGAATAAATAGAATATTTGTTCTATATTATCGGCAGTTTTCAAGTGTTTGTCAAGGGCAATGAATAAGCTTATAGAAGAAAGCCCGGTTTTAATGGGGAGGGCCCCCACAGCCAGGGGTGACCGTGGGGGCCTGCGCGGGGTTCCGCTGCCTCGATAAGCAGATTCGGCAGCCTAGAGAGATAATAGCTATCCAGAAAATAACCTTGATCGAATCACACCCCTGTCAAGTCTAGTGTACAACGAATTGAGAGAAAATACAACTGATTTTGGGAAGCAGGCCACGCCTTGCGAAGGTTTCTACGTCCAACCTTCGCAAGGCTAAGGGTCGGGAAAAGAAAGAGCGGAGCCAGGGTAGTGTTGCTCCGCTCTTTCCACGCTACACAGCGTTCAGGGAAGGATTCCCAGGTTTAGAAGGTGCGGATGGCGATCTCGGCCGGCGCAGCCAGCAGCTCTTCCAGCTCCGGATCCAGCTTCACCAGGGTCAGCGAGAAGCCGGCCATCTCCAGCGAGGTGCAGTACTCGCCCACGTAATTGCGCTTGATCTTCATGCCGCGCTTCTCGATCTGCTCGTGGGCGTGGCCGTAGAGCAGGTACAACTCGGAGATGGGCGTGCCGCCCATGCCGTTGATCATCAGGGCCACCTCGTCGCCCGCCTTGTAGGGCAGGTCGCTGGCCACCGCCTCCAACAGCTCGTCCACGATGGCGTTGGCGTTGGTCATCTTGACGCGCTTGCGGCCCGGCTCGCCGTGAATGCCGATGCCCATTTCCATCTCGTCATCGGCCAGGGTAAAGATGGGTGAGCCCTTGGCGGGTGGGGTGCAGCCGGTCAGCGCCATGCCCATGGTGCGCGTGACGGCCACCACGCGCTTGCCCAGCGATTCCAGCTCGTCCAGGCCGGCGCCCTGCTCCGAGGCGGCTCCCACTGCCTTCATGACGAAGAAGTTGCCCGCCACACCGCGGCGACCCACCGTGTACAGCGAGTTCTTTGACCGCCACGTCGTCGTTGATGACCACCGTCTTGACCTCGATGCCGTCAGCCTCGGCCATCTCACGCCCCATGTCGAAGGACATGGTGTCGCCGGTATAGTTGTTCAACAGGTGCAGGACGCCCTTTTTCGAGGCGACCAATTTGGTGGTGTTATAAACGAAGTCAGCAGGGGGAGCAGCGAAGACATTGCCCGGGCAAGCCGCATCCAGCATACCTCGGCCAACCACCATCACGTGAGCCGGCTCGTGCCCGGAGCCGGAGCCCTGCATGATGGAGACCTTGTCATCCTTGGGGATGTCGGCCCGCATGATCAGGTTGTATTCTGGGATATATTTAAGCGTTTTCGGGTTCGCCAGGGCAATCCCTTTCAACATCTCAGGTACAAAATCCTTAGGGTCATTGACAAATTTCTTCATTTTCAGCTCCTTTCAGGCTGAATGACTAAAAATGGGGGTTATTCTTTCCATGCCTTGCTGACTGCTTCGAACAATACTGCCATGGCAACAGCGCCGGCGTCCAACGTGCCGATGCTGCGTTCACCTGTGTAAGCGGCTCTGCCGCGCTTGGCGAGCATGGGACGCGTAGCTTCGGCGCTGGCCCGGGCTACCACCGCCGCCTCATCCAAAGCCACGGTCGTCTCCTTGTCCGCCTTGAAAGCCTGCTCCAACGCATCGACCGCCGGCACCAGGGCGTCCAACAGGGTCTTGTCTCCCAAATCGGCTTGCCCGCGCTTCTTGATGCCCTCGATGGCGGAGCGGAACATGGCGATCACGTCTTCGCGGGTGATCTCGGCCTTGACGCCCAGCACCATGCCGGCGCGCAGGAAAGCCGTCCCCCAGATCGTGCCGGAGACGCCGCCGACGGCGCTGACGATCACCGAGGAGACCTTCTTCAGGAAATTGCCCGGAAGGCTGTGGTCCATGTTGTCCCATTCCTGCAGCACCTTCTCGAAGCCGCGCGCGATGGAATAGCCGAAATCGCCGTCGCCCACGACGCCGTCCAGCTCGCTAAAGTAACTCTCGTTTTCCAGGACGGTCTTGGCGATCACCTGAACCACAAACTCAGCATCCTTACTCATTGGCGCTCTCCTTTGTCATCTGACTTTCCAGGCAGGCATTCAGATCGCTCAGGGTGACGTATTCGCCTGGCCGGGCTTTGCTGCGATTTGCGACGATCTGCATTGGTTCGCCTGGCTCTCCCAGGTCGCTTACCACCAGAAGGGCTTCCTGCATGTCCTCTTCCCACGTATAGCTGCTCAAGGTGACCACACAGCGCACCCCGGCTGCCACAGCAGCCAGCAGGCCGTTGCGCGAGTCTTCGACGATCAGGCTTTCATCCGGCGATGCCCCCAGCTTCTGCAGGGTCAACAGGTAGATATCCGGTGCGGGTTTTTTCTTGGGGACCACGTCGCCGGCCAGCACCAGGAAATGGGCGGCCAGCTCCTTGCCCACCACGTACTCCAGCACGGCCTGCACCGATTCTTCCGCCGAGGTGGAGGCGACGGCCAGCTTCCAGCCCGCATCCTGGGCTTCCTGCACCACCCGGCGAACGCCCGGGCGCCCCGGCAGGCGCCCCTCGCGCGTCATCTGTTTGTAGAGCTCCGTCTTGCGCTTGTGCCAATCGGCGATCAGATTCTTTTGCGCATCGGCGTCGCTCGGCAGGCCGGCCTGCGCCACGAACTCCGGCGTCAACATGCTGGCCATGCGCTCTTTCCCGCCGGCGATCTTGAGCTTGATACCGTACTCTTCCTCCGACCATTGTACCGGCAGCCCAAACTCACGGAAGGTCTGGTTGAAAGCCGGCAGGTGGCCGTAACGCTCCGTATCGGCCAGCACACCATCACAGTCGAAGATGAGCGCTTTCATGCTGCCTTCCCTACAGACCCAAAGGTCTGCAAGTAGCCGGTCACCATCTCCTTTACGGCTTTATTGACGTGCTTGAACAGGGAAGGGGGATCCCATTTGTTGGCCGCCTCGGCCTCACGCAAGAAAGCCAGGTTGGATTTCATGTAGGTGATCTTCAGCGCCGTAGAGATGTTGACCTTGGCGCAGCCGCGGGCGATCAGGTCCTTGAACTGCTCGTCGGTCAGCCCGGTGCCGCCGTGCAGCGCGATGGGGATGGGTTGCGCCGTGACGATGTCGGTCACCCGGTCGGCGTCCAGCTTGGGGGTGCTTTTATACACGCCGTGAGCGTTGCCGATGGCCGGAGCGAAGCAGTCGATGCCGGTGGCGCGGATGAAGTCCAGGGAGACTTCCAGGGTCTTGCGGTTGGATTCGGCATCCGAGCCAACCCCGTCTTCCACGCCTTTGATGCTCTCGATCTCGCCTTCCACCCCCGCTCCATAGGGCTTGGCTTCGGCCACCACTTCGATGCACTGGCGGCGGTTTTCTTCCAGGGGCATGGTGGAAGCGTCGAATAGCACCGATCCCCAGCCCTTGGCCAGGCAGGCGCTGATCACCGCCCGCTCGGGGCAGTGGTCCAGGTGAAGGCAGACGGGCACCGTGATCTTGCGGGTCATGTCCTCCCACATGCCGTACAGCACGTCGAGGCCGATAGCCTTGACCGTCTTGACGGAGGTTTGCACGATCACCGGCGAGCGCGCTTCTTCGGCAGCCTGCAGCACCGCTTCGAGGGTAAGGTCGTTGACGATGTTAAACGCCCCTACTCCGTATCTGCGATCGAATGCGTCCTTCAGAATTTCCTTAAAAGGAACAACAGGCATATCCGATTCCTTCCTGCCGGAAAAACCGGCACTAAAAGAATATTCAATTTTTCGATGTTAGAAGTAATGGGAATACCAGATAAGGGTCGCGCCGAAAAGCTTGTTTTTCCTCTTTTCTTTTCCTCCTTCTTTTATCGAGAATGCTTTCTGCCTTTCCCCGGTTTTTCACTGTGACCATGGTCCTCCCCTATCCAGGGTCTACGGCCCACTCGTTGTCTTAGCGATCGATGACCACCGTCAGGGAGTAGCGGTCACCGCGGTTATAGCAATAGGTAAACTCGACCGGCGTGCCATCGTCCAGGTAGACCGTGCGCTCTTTGTAGAGGATTGGCACGCCTTCGTCCACCTCTAACAGCCTGGCGATTTCTTCCTCGGCCTCGCGGGCCATCAAGCGCTGGACGGCCCGCTTCACGCGAACCCCGTAAGATTCGAAGATGGCCCACAGGTGTTGCGCTTCCAGGTCTTCCTGCAGCAGTTGGGGGAACAGTTTATAGGGGACGTAGGCGTCGTGGACGGTAATGGGGATTTTCTCCACGAAGCGCAGGGTCTTCACCCGGATGACCAGGTCGCCCTCATTGAGGGAGAGCGAGCGGGCCACCTTGAGCTTGGCGGGCAGGATGTCCGCGATCAACAAGCGAATGGTGGCGTCGAGGCCCTCTTCCTTGGCGGATTCCATGAAGCTGGTGAGATGGGTGTGGTCTCGCTCGATGTGCGATTGGGAGACGAAGGTTCCCACCCCGTGCCGGCGGTAGAGCAGCCCTTCGTCGATCAAATCGGCAATCCCCTGGCGCACCGTCATGCGGCTGACGCCGAAACGGACGGCCAGCTCGTCTTCCGAGGGGAGCTTCTGACCGGGGGCCAGCACCTTATTGACGATGTCATCGCGGAGGGTCTTGCGGATCTGCACGTAAAGGGGGATACCTTCAGTTTTATTCAACGTGACCATAAGGAAAGGGTTCTCCCGACAGAATAAGTTGATTTAGCCCCTACCCATAAAACGGCGAGACGCCGTATATACAATCCGTTCAAGACGTTTAGACCTCTATATGTTAATGCGGAAATCACCGAATGTCAATAAGAATAATCTAAGAAAATGAAATGGCCCCGATGATGCGCTCACCGGGGCCATTCTTCGAGAATTCAGATCGCAGGGTAAGTGCCAAGCGGGCTGCTAGATCTCTCCCTTGGCAATCGCCCGACCGGTCAGGTAACCGTAGGTCACGCAGTTGGTGCCCAGGTTGTTGCCCTGGATGATGAAGTTGTAGGCGTTGGCAAAATAGTCGCCGACCATGGTGCCGACGTTGAAGAGACCCGGGATGGGCTGGTCATTCTCGTCGCACACCTGCATGTTGAGATTGGTGCGCAGGCCGCCCATCACGGTGAGGAAGGTAGGCGCCCCGCCGGCTGCCCCATAGAAAGGCGCGGTATCGATGGGAACCAGCAGCTCCTTGCGCTTGTGGTAATCGGCGTCCACGCCGCTCTTGCAGAACCCGTTGTAGCGGTCCACCGTGGCTTTCGTCGCGTCCGCCGGCAGGCCCAACGCCGCGATGACTTCCTCGACAGTGTTGCCCTTGACCATGGTCTTGGCGTTTACGGCTGCATCCCACGACTTGAGCATGTCGGCAGGGGCAACCGGATCGGCGCCGCGGATCATCCCGAAGGAATACCAGGGGGCGGCGCCTTCCGCGTAGTTCGTGCCCCAGATGGCATAGGCCTGCAAGTCCGGCTGGTGCATCTGCGTGAGAGCCGCGTAGGCGCAGGTGTTGTCTTCGTTGCCGTAGCGGTAGCCGTTCTTGTTGATGAGCAATCCGGAGTGACCGCCGTAGGGCTGTGGAGCCGGAAGGCCTGACCCTCCCGGGCCCACCAGGATCATGGGAGGATTAGGAAACGTCTTCTGCCAGGCAGCGCCGACCCACAGGCCCATCTTCTGCCCGTCGCCCTTGTACAGGCCGCCCACTTTGAGGCCCGTGTCGTAGCCCTGATCGCCGGTGTTGTTGAGCAGCGGCAGAGCCATAGGGCAATATTTAGTCATCATGTCTTTGTCGGCGGAGAAGTCGCCCGTGGCCAGGACGATGCCCTTGGTTCCGACGTATTTGGTGTAGGTGCCGTCTGTTCCCTTGGCGATCACGGCGGTGACGCGCCCGGTGTTGTTGTTCTCACGCACGAGCTGCTCGGCCACCGTCTGGTAGATAACCTGCACCCCGGCGGCCTGAGCCGTCTTGGCCAGGGTGTCCACCACGAACTGTTGGCCAGATCCCGCCATGGTCATATCCTTGCTGATCCACGAGTGAGAGCCCACCGGCATATCCATCGGGCCGTTATTGGGATCGGTATAGCCGATTTCCAGCACGGTCTGGTAGCCGGCGGCTTCCATCTTGTCGATCAGCCAGTTCATGGCCTCTTCGCTGTTGTTGGCGAACTTCCACCACTTGTCCTGATCGACGTCATAGGATACGGCGGCCAGCTCTCTTCTGAAGAATTCGTTGGTGTCCGGGATGGGGAAGTTGGCTGCCTGCATCGTTTTGCTGTTCATGGCGTGGTTGGAGCCGCCGCGAGCGATGTTGCCCTTGCTGCCGGAGATCAGCACGACTTTGGCGCCATTTTCGGCGGCGGAGTTGGCGCACACCAGACCCGACGTGCCGGCGCCCACCACGATGATGTCTGCCGTCACGGTGTTGGCGATCTGGCTGTCCGGGATCGGATCGGGAGGAATTTCGAAGCTCCATTTTTGGGCTGCCTGTGCGGCGGTCATCGCTCCTGGCGCTACTGCGGCCGCTGTAGTCAACTCGGCGGTGGGGGTGCCGGCTATTTTGGGAGCGCAGCTCGCCAGGACGCCGCCGCCGGCGACCACGGCAGCCCCCTTGATGAAGTCTCTGCGGCTAACGATCTTCTTCTCTTCCTTATTGTTACTCATTGTGTTTCTCCTTGGTTCTCCTTGACTTCAAGCTTATACCTTTCTCTACTCGCAACCACCCGGCCTTCCACGAGCTGGCCGGTTGCTTTCGGCTGCCAGCGTCCCGAGAGCCCGGTTGTGGAGGACAGCAAGCCCTTTGATTCCGTATCCTGTTACCGATCCATAAGCACGTTTGCGGGGAAAAGATGGATGTGGGGTTTCCGGGACGCGTGGGTAGCTTCCATCACCCTAAGCATAGCATCTTTAGGGTTGGGTGTAATCCCTGACCTGGGTGACTTATAGAACGAGACAGAGCGATCTTTCGACCGCTCTGTCTGACGTTCGGGGGAGGAACGGAGCAGTTCCTATCCCCCGTTTGAGGGATGCCGGGCTGAGCCAACGCCTCATTCGCCGCCTGGATGGACGAGACCCAGATCGGCGGCCAGCTTGTAATAACGCCTCGCTTCGGCCTGGTTGCCGAGCATTTCGTAAGAGTGACCCAAATTCACGTAGAGGGATGGATAGAAGCTTTGTACCCGGTCGTCTCCCACCTCATCGGCGCGGGCTAACGCTTCCAGGTTCCAGCTCAGCGTGTCCTGGGGGGTGGCTTGGTGTCGAGCTACGTAGTGCGCAGCGATACAGGCGTCATAGTCATCTCTGGAAGCTTCCCAGGCCTGCCAGTAAAGGGCGCGCGCATCGTCGATCCTGCCTTCGAACTCGGCGCGCGTGCCTTCTATGCAAAGTCTTACGGTTGGGCTGTCTGTATCCATGAGTGGCTGCCTTTGGCTGGAGAAGCTGCGCCTATCCTTCGGGTGGGGCTGCGCCGGGCGACGAGGCCAGGAAAGTCGAGGAGATAATAGCGCGGATGCTCTGGCTCCGCAAGGGGGAATTTTGAGGAGCAAGAGGAGAGAGCGGTTAAACAGGTTATATATTTCTTCCTTTAAGTTATAATAAGGTTTGATTTCTTGATTTTTCGCGATTATTTTTCCAATCTTGTTTTTGGCCGCAAAGCGTATTGGCTCGCTTTGCGGAATTTGCTTGGGGAGGACAGGATGAAAGGCCGGATTTTCGATCGTGGAATTATTTTGCGTATCTTCCTGCTGGCTGGTTTGGCGCTAGGGGGAGTCTCCCTGCCGGGTGGAACGGCGCAGGCGATTAGCTGCCCCTCGTCCGTCATCGTCACTAACGCCAACGATAGCGGCGCGGGCTCCTTGCGCCAGGCGATTAGCGAGGTATGTACGGGCGGGACGATCTCCTTCGACTCCAGCCTGGCCGGGCAAACCATCACTCTGGCCAGCGGCGAGTTGAGCATCGCTAAAAGCCTGACCCTTACCGGCCTGGCGGACGCGCCCGGCGTGGCCGTCAGCGGCAACGACGCCTCGCGGGTATTCAACATCACCGCCGGGACGGTGACCATCAGCGACCTGGCGATCCAGAATGGTCTCTCCACCGGGGGCGCCGGTCTCAACATCAGCGGCGCCGGCACGGCAGTCACTTTGCAGGATTGCGCCGTCCTCAACAACTCGCTCACGGGCTTGAATTCCGGCGGCGGCATTCTCATCAATGAGGGTTCCAGCCTGGCGATGACTAACTGTACCGTCAGCGGCAACAGCTCTACTTTTGATGCCGGCGGCATCCTCAACATGGGTACGCTGGCCATCAACAGCAGCACGATCACGAATAACAGCGCCAATGGCGGCAACAATGGCGGTGGCGGACTGGAGAACGTTGGCGCAGCCAGCCTGCGCAACACGATCATCGCCGGGAATAACGGCCATGCCTATTGGGGGCCGGATTGCTACACCCCCAACAGCGATATCCAGTCTTACGGTTACAACCTGATCCGCACGCCGGGCGGCGCGTGCAGCATCGTATCGGCGGCCAACCCCGGCACGGACCAGAATGGCGTCTACCCTGGATCAGGCCCCGACCCCCTGTTGGGCGCCCTGCAGAATAATGGCGGCCCGACCTCCACGCACGCCTTGCTGGCCGACAGCCCGGCAATCGACGCCATCCCCGGCTGCAACAGCGCCCCAGCCACCGACCAGCGCGGCGTCACGCGCCCGCTGGACGGCTATGGCATTGGCACGTTCAATTGCGACATTGGCGCGTACGAGTACGGCGCGGTGACGCCGGCGGTGACGGCCTCCGATCCCGCAGAGAATGCTACCGTGTCTGGCCCGCAGAGCATCACGGTAACGTTCAATACGGACGTGCTGAACGACGGCTCGCTGAAAGCGGCGGATAATCTGGCCAATTACTTGCTGATCGAAAGAGGCGCCAACGGCAGCTTCGATACCGCCTCGTGCAAAGCCGGCCCGGCGGCGGACGACGTGCAGCAAACCCTCTCGAGCGCGGTCTACTCGAACAACAACGGTGACGGTCCCTACACGGCCACGCTGACGCTGGCCGGCGCGCTTTCGGCCGGCCACTACCGCCTGTTCGTGTGTGGCACCACCTCGATTTGGGGCGCCCTGGGGCTCAAGCTGAATAACGGCGCCGGCGACGCGCAAATCAATTTCAACGTGAGCGCGCCTGCCACAGCCACCCCCACGGCCGCCCCTACGGCCACGCCTGCTCCCACCGCAACGGCTATCCCCACAGCCACGGCGACTCCCACGAAGGCTTCCCAGGCCGGCAGCCTGCCGCAGACCGGCTTTGCGCCGGGCGGGATGACGAAGCTGCCGGCTCAACCCGCGGAGAAAGCCTACAGCGCTACTGTACTGACACTGGAGATCCCGGCGCTTGGCGTGAAGGCACCCATCGCGGGTGTGCCGCAATCCGGGGATAGCTGGGATGTAAGCTGGTTGGGGGATGACGTTGGGTACCTGGATGGGACCGCCTTTCCCACCTGGGCAGGCAATACCCTCCTGACCGGCCACGTGTGGAACGCCGACGATACCCCCGGGGTGTTCGTCCATCTGAAGGATTTGAAATACGGCGACCAGATCAAGATCCACGCCTTTGGGCAGGTGTATACCTACGAAGTGCGTGAAAGCCGCACGGTCTGGCCCAGCCAGACGAGTGTGGCGCTGCAGCACGAGAAGCTCGATTGGGTCACCCTGCTGACCTGCGAGGATTACCACATCTTGTGGAACGACTACTCGCTGCGGCGCATGGTGCGCGCCGTGCGGGTCAGCGTGGCGCAAGAATAATCATTTTCAAACCGCTTTTCGAAACCCGGGGCATCCAGGTCGCGCGGCCTGGATGCCCTGTTATTGACAAATCGTCCAATATGCTGTACAGTAAGTCTGTACATATTGGAGGCAAAAATGACCATTCAAACAACTTATACCCAGGCGCGCGACGGGCTGGCCAAGCTATTGGATCAAGTGACCCATAATCGCGAGGTGGTCATCATTCAACGTCGTGGTGAAGAAGAAGTGGCGATGATTGCCGCCTCAGAACTCGAGAGTCTGATGGAAACCGCTTACCTCTTGCGCTCTCCTGCCAACGCTGAGCGCCTGCTGACCGCATTGGGGCGCGCCTTGAAGGGCGAAGGCGCTTTGCAAACCCTTGAAGACGTGCGCCGTGAGATTGATCTGTGAGTAAAAAAGAGCGCCTGGCGGTATTCCAGCCGGAGTTCATCGAAGACTTGCGTTACTGGGTGGAAACCGACCGAAAGCTGGCGCTGAGAGCGTTCGACTTGATCGAAGACATCTTGCGAAGCCCCTTCGAAGGGATTGGGAAGCCGGAACCGCTCAAGTACCTTATCCCGGGCGCATGGTCGAGAAGATTGACGCAAGAGCATCGAATTGTGTACCTGGTGCGGGAAGGTCGCATCGATTTCTTACAGGCCCGCTACCCCTATTAAGACCGAAGCGCTCTCCCGGCTGCCCCTCTTTTTCCGAAAATGGCTGACCCGGCGCGACCAGGCTTTCGCCTGCCGCTTCCGCGAGCGCCCTATCCGGCCTAGAGAATCCGCTACCTGGTGAGCGATTTCTTCCTTCTTCAAGCAACAAGGGGGTGGTGCGCCAGGAAGTCCAGCACCCTACGATCGACTTCTTTGCGAAACTCGATGAAGAACATGTGCCGGCCACGCTTTACCAGGTGAAGCTGCGCGCCGGGGATGCGCTCCGCCAGCAGGTGGGCGTTCGCTACCGGAACTACCCGATCGTCGCTGCCGTGCAGGATGAGCGTCGGCGCGGTTATTTCGGGCAGGCGTTCCCAGGAATCGTGCTCGCTGCTGGCCAGGGCATGGAGCTGCTCGGCATAGGCGGGCATGGGGTATTTGACCGCCCCGCGCATGCTCAGGTAGAAGCGCGGCAGGGCCGATTTGCGCGCGAAAAACAGGTCCATCACCTTGGGTGAGTCGGGCTGGGCGATGACGGCGTGAACCTCTTCAGAGCGGCGCACGCCGTGCGCATCCCCCGGCGAGCTACAGCCCAGCACGAGCGCTCCGATGCGGTCGCCATGATTGATGCCCAGCCATTGGCCCACCGCCCCTCCCATGGAAACCCCATAGACGTGGGCGCGGGGCAGGCCCAGATCATCCAGGATCGCGATCGCGTCCCGGGCAAACCCCTGGGTGGAATAAGGCGGCTGCTCGGGCTTGTCGCTTTGCCCGGTGCCGCGATGGTCGTAGACGACGACCTGATAGCGCCGGGCGAAGTCGCCGCGGATCAGGTTCCAGAGATGGTGGTCGTTGGCTCGACCGGCTACCAATAAGAGGGGGTCGCCGGCTCCACTGACTTCATAATAGAGGTGCGCGCCGTCCGGCGCCGTGGCAAAGGCCATATCGCAATCCCGTTCTCGGGATGACTACCGGCTGGCTTCAGAAGCAACCGAAGGACTGTGCCTCGAACTGCGCCAGAAGCGCGTCCATCCCATTGACACGCTCCGCGGCAATGGCTTTGGCTTTGTCCAAAGAGAGAATGCCGGGCAGTTTTTGCCTGCGCTGTTTGACCACTTCGTAAGCCTTGCGCAAATCTCGCGGATTCTTAGAGAAATCGCGCAGCACCCCCACCACCCCCAGGAAGTCCAGCACGTCGGCGTCGCGCAGCAGGATGGCTTCGAGGCTGCGGTCGGAGCCGCCGGTGTGGTGCAGCGCAATGCATTCCAGGATCAGGGCCTTCATCTCCTCGGGGCAGTTCCGTTCGGCCAGGAAGGGCTCCACCACCTGCCCGGAGCGCAGGACGTGGTCGACGTCCTTTTGCGCCCACGGGGCGTACGCGCCCCAATCGTGCAGGTGGGCGGCGATCCAGAGCGCCCCTAAGTTGTAGGCGAGGCCCTCCCCAATGGCGTCGATGAGCTGCAACAGCCGGCGGGTGTGATTGAGGCCCCACGCTCCCCCGTATTTCTCGGTCAACTGAGCAATTTCGCCCTTGTCGAAATTCATCGCCTCCTCCTTTTAAAGGATTTTACCTTGAAACTCCGCCGTGCAATGGTGGAATTTCAAAGTAAAAACGTCCTTCCTGCGGCGGTAAGTGGCTATTGACAGGCGGCAAAAATCGCTTATAATATGACCGCTCAGTCATGTGACTGAGCGGTCATATAGCGGTCTACCGGGAGGAACCCATGCCCTTGTCTACTTTTTTCAATTTGCCAGAGGAAAAACGACAAAAGATCCTCGAATGCGCCATCGACGAATTCGCTCAGCACGATTACGACAGCGCTTCGATCTCGCAGATCGTTTCCCGCGCCGGAATAGCCAAGGGAAGCCTGTACCAATATTTTACGGACAAGAGCGACCTGTACCATTATCTGCTCGAATTGGCCGCCCAGAAAAAGGCGGAGATGCTGGTTACGGCCGGCTCCCCCGATCCCAACTTGAAAGTGTTTGGCACTTTGCGCCATTTATTTCAGGTGATGGCCAGTTTCGAGCTGCAATACCCACAACTGGCGAAAATTGGATATCGGGCTCTGAACGGCAAGTCCCCGTTGCCCGAGGATATCGTGACGAAGGCCAGGCAATCGAGCGAGCAATATTTCGTGGGGCTGATCGAAGAGGGCAAACGACGCGGCGAGATCAAGCCCGAGGTCGACGCGGGCGTCGCGGCTTTTATTTTTGCGGCGGCGTTGGCCGAATTGGGAAATTTCCTGACGAGCCGGGCCGGCGATGGCCCAACGCAGATGGCTACGGGCGGAATTTACCCTCCACCGGCCTCGGAAGTCGAGCAAGTCTACGACCAAATCGTCTCCATCTTGCGAGATGGCATCGCACCGCAAAACGACCGCATTCAAGAAAGGGGATAAAACATGCCGTACAACCTCGAGGGGAAAACCATCCTTGTGACGGGCGCCAATTCCGGGATTGGTAAAGCTGCCGCCATCCAACTGGCCGGCCTGGGCGCCAGGGTGATTATGGCCTGTCGCTCGGCGGAACGCGGCGCCCGGGCGTTGGAAGAGGTCAGGCGCGCCGCGCGCAGCGAAAAAGTGGAATTGATGCAGGTGGATCTGTCTTCGCAGGCGTCTATTCGCCAATTCGTGGAGGCGTTCAAGCTGCGCCACGCGCGGCTCGACGTCCTCATCCACAACGCGGCGAATTTCGACCACACCCTCAAAAAACCGACCTTAACGATGGACGGCGTAGAGACGATCTTCGCCACCAATCACGTCGGCATTTTCTTGATGACCCACCTCTTGCTCGATGTGCTCAAAGCCAGCGCTCCCAGCCGCATCCTTACTGTGGCCTCGAAGGGATTGATCACCTACCCACTCCTCGATATCGAGTTCGACAATCTGAACGGCGAGCGCAAGTTCAGCACGCAACGCGCCTATTACCACTCGAAGCAGGCGCAGGTGATGTTCACGTATGCTCTGGCGGAGCGGCTCAAAGGAAGCGGCGTAAGCGTTAATTGCGTGCGCGTGACGAACGTGGCCATTCCCGAAGAGCGGATTACCCACCTGCCAGAGTGGCTTCGAAAAATCTATCGGCTCAAGCGCAGCATGGCCATCACCCCCGAGCGCCAGGCGCAGACTTACGTCTATCTTGCCGCCGATCCGGACGTGCAAAGCATTACGGGCGGGTACTGGGACGAAAACAATACCCAGGTGCGGTCGAATCGAAATTCCTATAACCGTGAGACGTGGGAAAGGCTATGGAAGGAAAGCGAACGGCTGGCGGGTATCCGCTGAGTGGGCGGGCAATAAAGCCGGTTGGGGTAAATCAGAACAACGCGGGCTGGTCTGGCTGTTTTGGCCGGCCGGAGGCTTTTTCTTCGAGCCAGGCGGAGAGCTTAAGCGGCGGCTCCTGGAAGGGGTGCGGGAAGGGCAGCGCGCCTTTTTGCAGCAGCAGCCGGTTTCCCTCGGGCATGGCCGCGTGTTCGAGCACGAAGACCGGCACCCATTCATTTTTGAGCGTTTCGGTGGCGCCGGCCCAGGTGCCGCCGGTCTGGGCGTCGCTGGCGACCACGATAGCGTAATCGGCCAGGGTGTAGATGAGGCGGTTGCGTCCCATGGCCGCGCCGACCGAGAAGGGGGCCTGGGGACCGTAGGGCGTGACCAGGCACAGGTCGCCGCGCCCCAGGGCGTCTTGCCGGCTTCGAACGGCTTTTTCGAGGCTGTCTGCCAAAACGCCAACGGCGGTGCCGCGCGCTTCCAGGGCCGCGTCCATGCTGAGCGTGTCCACGCCTTTGGCGCCGCCGGAATAGAGCACCTGCCCGGAGATGCCGCAGGCGTTGCCCACGAAGCGGGCGCATTCCTGGCCGGCCTCGTCGAGATGGCGCGAGCCGACCACGGCAATGCCGGGCTGGCCGAGCAGAGATTTTTCTCCGGCGTAGAATAAGACCGGCGGGGCGGAATTTTTCAGGCGCTGGCGGTATTGCTGCGGGTAATCGGAATCGGCGCGGGTGAGCGGGAAAATGCCCAGGCGGGCGATACGCTCCAGCTCGCGCTGCAGAGCGTCGACGCGGGCGAGCAGGCGGGCGATGCGCCCGGCCTCGTCGGCGCTGAGCTGGGGGGCGATGTCGCCGATCGCAGCCGCCAGCAGGTCGGCCGGGCGCAGCCCAGCAGCTCCCAACTTTCGGGCGAGGGGATTCCATTCGCGCAGAGTCAGCGGTTTGGACGCGTCATCTTCCAATCCAAGGTGGGAGCACAGCAAAAGCAGGGTGAGGGAGTTTCTGAGAGAGGGTCATGGGGCGGTTGCCAGGTGTCAGGAATCCGAATGGATGGTGCGGGTGAGCGTGAGGACGTTGACGC
Organism: uncultured Chloroflexia bacterium; assembly: GCA_963702935.1. Taxonomy (GTDB): domain Bacteria; phylum Chloroflexota; class Anaerolineae; order Anaerolineales; family Anaerolineaceae; genus DAOTWA01. The sequence continues at coordinate 1,210,094 of OY969772.1, read as the reverse complement.
GCGCGGCGCCGTGCTGCAAGAGCAGGCGGGTGATCTCTTCGAGCGTGGCGCCCGAGTTGAACAGGTCGTCCACCAGCAGGATGCGCTGGTTGTGGGCCTCCCCGCACAGGCTGAATGCCCCGGCGACGTTTGCGCGTTTTTGGGCGAGCGTTTTCATCTCTTTTTGCGGCCGGGTGGCGCGGGTTTTCGCCACCAGCGCCCGCAGCGGCACGTGCAGCTCCTCCGCCAGGGCTTCGCAAAAGACCTGCACCGGGTTGAGCTTGCGCTCGGTAGACGACGGCACGGGCAGGAGAATGTCCACCTGGGCCAGCTCGGGCTGCGCTCGAATGAGCTCGAGGGCTTGATGCACCAGCGCGGGCAGAACGGAGCGGTCGCCCTCATATTTCAGGCGGTAGGTCAGGTCGCCGACGCCGCTGCGCGACCAGTCGCCGCCGGAGAAGCGGGAATGAAAGCCAAGCGACCAGCCGGCGGACCAGGCGCCGGCCAGCGGGCGCGGGTGGGGCCGGCTGAGAAAAGAGTCGACCTCCGCTTGTGCGGCTTCGGAAGCCCGGGAAGCCCCAGGAGCCGGCGGCCTGTGCCCGGCGAGCACGCAGCGGATCAAATTGTAGTCGATCTCTGCCGGGAGCAGGGCCTGAATGGGCGCCAGATATTGCGTCGAACCAACCGCCTGGATTGCTTTCTCAATTTTACCGCGTACTTCGCCGGGCACCACTTGATCCACGGTCAATTTGCCCCTGGAAATCGTTTGGGCCAGGTGGCCGTAAATCGTGGAGAGGGCCAGCGCGCGCTCGCGGGCAATTTGTTCCGGTTTTAGACCCTGCGCGAAGAGCCTGGCCGTGTACTCCACCGTTCCGCCGGCTTCCAATTTAGCCTGGGCGCGGCGCAGGTTGGCTGCGTTCAAGGAGCTGAGCCGTTTCAAAGGGAGGGTTTCTTTGCGCTTGACGGCGTTTTCGCCGCGCGGCGTCAGACTCAAGACCGGATAGTCTGCGCCAATCACTTTGATATAACCCAGGTCCACCAGTTGCCCGATCAGGGCTTGAAGGTCGTCGCGGTGAACGGCCGCCAGCCGGCCGTAATAGACGTTCTGGTCGTGATGGAATTTGAGAATGTCCTGCGCCCGTGAGCCGCGCAAAATTTGGGCCAGTTTCTCACGCCCCACTTTGGTCGCCAGACGGCGGATGCAATCCAGGGCGATCAGCCCGGCGCGCTGGGTGGGATCCAGCCTGCTGACGTCGCCCGCCGCTCCCTGCTGCGCCGTCTGCGCCTGGCAATTATCGCAGCATTCGGCAGCTTTAGCCGAATCGTTGTCGCCAAAGTGGCGCAAAATGATTTTTCGACGGCAATCATTGGATTCGGCGTAATGCGCCATGTCGTCCAATTGTTTCTGGCGATTTTGAAGGTGCTGCTTGCTGTGGAGCATGGCCGCCTGGAGCTCGGGTAGCATCAGGCTCCCGCGCCGGTACATCATGCGGACGCCTTCGTCGCCCAGGTGCTCCAGCGCCCCGGCGCGCTCCAGGGTGGAAAGCCCCACTTTGATTTGCACGGGATGCAAACCGGTCTGGCGGGATAGCTCGTCCAGGGTCGACCAGATTTCCTTGCCGGCGGGTAAAGCCTGGTAGAGGCCGCTCAAATCAGCGGATTCCAGCTCGCTTTGGCGGATGAAGAACTCGTGCAGGGCGCGGTCTTGCGGATCGTAGAGCAAGGTTGCCGAAGCCGGCAAGCCATCCCTGCCGGCGCGCCCGGCTTCCTGGTAGTAGGCTTCGAGCGAGCCGGGCATGGAATAGTGGATCACCTGGCGCACGTCGGCGCGATCGATGCCCATGCCAAAGGCATTCGTGGCCACGATCAGATGCACCCTGCCGGAAATGAAGGCTTCCTGGATGCGGGCGCGCTCCTCGGCCGGCAGGCCGGCGTGGTAGTGCTCGACGGGCGCGCGGACGACTTCACGCGCGAACTCGGCTACTTCTTCGGCGTCGCGGCGCGTGCCGGTGTAAATGATGGTCGCGCCGGGTCGGTGGGGGGCTAAGAGCTGTTTTAGCGTGCACAATTTGGCGGAAAGCCCGCTCGTGTAGCGCACGTTCAGGCTGAGGTTCGGCCGGTTGAAGCCGGTGACGATGCAGGTGGCCGCGTCTCCCAATCCCAAGATGCGCAGGATGTCCTTTTGCACCTGCGGTGTGGCGGTGGCGGTCAGCGCGGCAGTGAGGATGTGGGGCGCAAGGACCTGGCGTACCTGGGCGATGTGCAGGTAATCAGGACGGAAGTCGTGTCCCCATTCGGAGATGCAGTGCGCCTCGTCCACGGCGAGCAGGCAGATGGGCTGGCGGCGCAGGGCTTCGAGAAAGGCCGTGCTGCGCAGGCGTTCAGGCGCAACGTACACCAGGCGATATCGACCGTTGGCAAGCTGCTGAAGACGGCCGGCTTGCTCGGCAGCCGGCAGGGCGCTGTTGATGTACGTGGCGGGAATACCGCGGCGGGTGAGGCCGTCCACCTGATCTTTCATCAGGGCGATGAGCGGAGAGATGACCAGGGTGGTGGGGGCGGGGCTGCGTTCCGCTCCCAGCAAAAGCGCGGCGAGCTGGAAGATGAGCGATTTCCCCGCGCCGGTGGGCATGACGGCCAGGGTGTGGCTGCCAGATAGGAGGCTTTGAATTGCTTCCGCCTGCCCGGGGCGGAAGGCGGAGAAGCCGAAGTAAGTGCGGAGACCATCGTGGAGAGGCGTCATTGGAGAGATAGAGATTAATAGGATACAATAATTTCCCAAGATTGTCAAAAAACAGGGAATGAGACTCCCTGTTTTATATATGAATCAAGGGAACGGCATGACCTGGAATTGGTTTGAGTTCCTACCAGCCGGTACATGCCACGGAAAAGTAGATGTTGAAAATCCAGAGGAGCCAGGCTATAATACTTACATATCGCCACTATTCTTGCGGTTTCTGTAATTATCCTGCCCGCTTGTAAGAATCATGCCTCGTTCTCTGTCTTCACTTGAATCAAAACTGACCCTGTTCCTCGAATGGGAGAAAAAGCCATTCGTCACCACGAAACAGGCCATGGAGATTCTCTCGATCTCACACGACTACGCCCTGGTGGCGCTTCACCGTCTGGTCCAGAAGGGCTGGCTCTCTCCTGTCGTATCAGGCGTATATGAGTTCATCCCCGCCGAGCGAGGTGAAATCGCTTTCGTCGATACCAATCCATTGGCGTTAGGCAGCGTTCTGGTTGAGCCGTACGCCTTTTCCTATGCTACGGCGGCTTATTTCTATGGTCTGACTGCGCAAGCCTCGACAACCGTTTATCTGGAAACCACAAAGGGTAAGACCAGGGACATCACCGCTCGTGGAAAAAAGTATCGGGTTGTTTCGCTCCCCGAGCACCTGTTCTTTGGGGTGGCGGAAGTCAATGCCTATGGCAGCCAAGTCAAAATGGTCGAGGTTGAAAAGGTGATCCTGGATAGCATGGATCATCCTGAAGCTGCCGGCGATATTCCGGAGATCGCTGCGATGCTCTGGCAGGGAAAAAGTCGCCTGGATTGGCAAAAGCTCGTAGGGTATGCGCTAAAATTCCAGTCCCAATCTCTCATCCAGCGCCTGGGGTTTTTGCTGGATTTCCTAAAAATCGAAATTCCTAAAGAAGAGCGAGAAATGCTGCTCCTCCAGGTTGAAAAAACTCATTGCTACCTGGGAAGACCTGGGAAGTGGGGTAAAGGTGGGAAGCATAATTCGACCTGGCAGGTGGTGGCCAATATTCCGGAGCCGGAACTGTTCGCGGAGATCAACGTCGCCTGATGATTGAAAAACGGTTAATTCAATGGTACGCCGCCAATGCTCGTGTCGATTTAGACATCGCCGAACGGGAAGTCGTTTTGACCTACGTGATGAAAGTGCTTTTGGATGCCGGGCTGCTTGTGCATCTGGCATTCAAAGGTGGCACCGCCATTCGCAAGATTTTCCTGGGGAGCCAGGGACGTTTCAGCCTCGATCTGGACTTCACGATGGTAAGTGACATTCAACCAGAAGAGTTTGCGCTTGATCTGGTGGGTGTGTTGCATGGCCAGGAGCATTATGGAATCCGGTTCGATATTCCCCCACAAGATTATTACGCCAACGACGATTTTTGCGGCGCGATCGTGACGTATCAGCACAATTGGGTGACGGACGGGAAATTCAGTGTCCAGGTTAGTTTCCGGGCAAAGCCCATTCTTCCGATCCAGCCTGCCGGTTTTATTCAAGAACGCTATTTTCAGTGGCTGGGAATGGAGCCGCCTATTGTTCCTACTCTAGATATTCACGAGATTATTGGGGAGAAAATCCGTGCTACTGCCCAGCGCAGCCGTGTTCGCGATCTTTATGATCTATATCAGTTCACTTCCTTGCCATTTGACCGGAGTATCGTTCGCCGGATCGCGATTCTCAAATGTTGGGAGGCCGGCTACTCTCTGGATCCCATCATTTTTATTTCGGACTTGCCCAAGAGAGAATACGATTGGGCCGATCTAGAGCGGTTGATCAAGCCCAGCAAATCACTAACGCCATCTGCAATCTTCGAGAGAATTCAGCACGGCTATCAATTTTTGTCAGAAATGAATTTTGAAGAGTTCGCGCTTGCCGGGGACGCCTACAGGCGTGAACGAAGGATGTACCAGACCCTTCTTACAAGCCTCCAAGAATAAGAATATAAACTAACGCCGCATTGCCTGCTGCTATCCGTATATGTTTTCCCGATGGCTAAAGGCGTGGTGGAAGGAGTTCGATGACCGGAGTGCGGCTGCCGGACAGGAGGCTTTGAATTGTTTCCGCCCGCCCGAGGCGGAAGGCGGAGAAGCCGAAATAGGTATGGAGACTGTCGTAGAGAGGCGTCATTGGAGGCATGGACACTTTACTAACGCAGCCTGCGAGCTATTTTTCCAGGGGATGCTGCTGAAAAAATTTCCACATCATCCGCGTGGCATCGATGTCCTGGGTAGTATGCCCCACGATGGCCCTGGGCACGAAGCCTCCCCCGGGCCAGGAATGACCGCCGTTGGCGATCACATAGAAGAGCACCTCGGCATTTTGAGCGCAGTGGACGTAGCGTTGGCCGCTGACTTCACCCTGGGCGGGCAAGTCCACGGGGGGCGCGCTACAGCCATTTTTGACCGCCAGAGCTTCGACCCAATCAGCCACGACCGGGAAAGGATAGTCGAAGAATTTAGACGGCCCTCCGCCAAACGGCACGACGGGATCTTGAGTGCCGTGAAAGATGATGGCGGGCACCGGCCGGGCGGGGGGACAATCCTCCCACGGCAGCAAGTAGGCCCCGGATACGCCGCCAAACGCGGCGATGCGCTCGGAAAGCTTACAGGCCAGCACGAAGGACATGCCCCCGCCGTTCGAAAGGCCGTTGGCGTAGATGCGGGCTGCGTCGATGTTGTAATCCTTTTCCAACTGGTCGATCAAATCGGAAATGAACTGGACGTCCTCGGCAGCGCCGGCCTGCCCGCCCGTGCGCCAGTGCAGCGGGAAGCCCGTGCCGCAGGGATAAACCACCAGGAAATGGTCTTCTTTCGCCAAGCGATTCCAACGGCTGATTTCCATCTGGTGGGCGGGCCATTCGGCGTAACCGTGAAGGCTGATCACCAGCGGCGTTGGCCGATCCGGCCGGTAATTCTTGGGCACGTACAGCAGGTAAGTGCGTTTGCGCCCCGAGGATAAGATTTTCCCGTTGGCGCGGTGGATCTGGAAGTATAGAATTGCAAGCAGCGCCAGGATGCCGGACGACAAAATGCCGGCCAGGGTTAGCAAGGCGTCGAGGAGGGTCTTTCGTTTCTTCTTCGGATGCGGCATTCTGTGTGCTCCAGGGGGGCGGGCGCTGATCAACCTCAGGCCCGCGTCACGGTCCTGGCGGTCGCCGCCCCGCCGGGAGCGTCGACCGCGATTTGAATTGTACCGTCAAAAGGCCGGTCAGGCAGCTTCGAGGATGCGCTGGAAGGCCCGCAGATAGCTCGCGTCTCCGGCTTGCTTGCGCAGCATCCAATATTCTGCTCCCCAAAAGAGATAGGCGTACAGCGAGTTTGGGGAACCGGACTGGCCCAGGCAGGCGTTATAGTTGGCGATGACCTGTTCCGGCAGGCAACTGTACATTCCCTGGCCCCCCGGGCTGGGAGGAGTCGTCACCGTTTCCCAGGGCTCCGCCTGCCCTTCGCTGATGAGCAGCTTTTTGCCCTGGGCGCCGGCCCAGGCGAGCAACTGCTTGCGCCTGCCTGCTTGCCAGGGACTCTGGCTGCCGTCCAGGTAGAGGGTTCTGCCGCCGAGCCTCGCCAGCGCGTAACGCGGATAGTAGTCGATCCCGACCACGTCTGCCAGGCGCCGGGCGACGGCCAGCGAATCCCCCTGGTCGCGCGTGCGCCAGGCCTGAGAGAGGCGCGCCGGCCGGGTGGTCGGCAAAAAACCGTTCATCAGGACGGGGCGGGTGGGGTCGGCTCTCCTGAGAGCCTCTACTTCTCGTTCGACAAAGTCGGCTTGCAAGCGCCACGAATGCTCCATCCCCAGCGGGTCCACGGCTTCGTGCTCGAGCTGCCAGGCGAGGATGCTTTCGTGGGCTTTATAGCGCTCCACCAGGCGGGCGAGGAAGGCGGTGGCGGCCTCCAGGAGGGCGGGGTAGGCGGACGGCCTGACGAGCGCGCCTTCGGGGAAGGGCTCCCTCAAATGGTGCGCGGGCGCGAAGAACTCGGGGTAGCCAAAGGTCTTCAAGGGGCCGACGCACAGGATGATCTGCTTCCCGGCGCGCTCGGCGGCCTCGATCTGTCCGTCCAGCTCCTCGATATGCAAGGCTCCCGGCTCAGGCTCGATCCGATTCCAGTAGGCCCCCAGGCGAACGAGCGGAAAGGGATAGTCCAGCAGCGCCTGCAGGGTGGCGCGCGCGTCCAGGCCAAACGCGGCCGCCTGTAGCGGGCGAAAGCTGATCCCCAACAGGGTAGAGCCGCGCGGCGCGACCGGCAGGCGCTGCCAGGCATCGGTCAGGGGTTGGAGGGCCGGCTTCAGCCGAAATTCTGCCATTTTCTTCTTTTCCGCGTTTTCAGTGTTCTTCCGCGTCCTATTCCTTAATACAGCCGATAGCCAGCGCTTGCTTTGATTCGCCTGGCCGGCGCGGGGGCTACGTGGCTAGAACACCCGGGGGATGAAGCGCCGGGTGCGCCGCATGTATTCGATATACGGCTGGCCGATGGCGTGCATCAGCGCCTTCTCCTCGACGCTGACCCGGTAAAAATGGCCGAGGAACACGCAGGCGAGTAAGGCGATCAGGCTGGCCCAGTTGGCCATCGCCAGGCCCACGCCCAGCATGGTCAGGAAAGTGCCGCTGTAGGCCGGATGGCGAACGAAGCGATACGGGCCGCGCTGCACCACCTGCTGATCCGCAGACACGGCCACGTCGCGGGTGAAGTAGCGCCCAAGGGTCCAGACGGCGTACCAGCGCAAGGCCACCCCCAGGAGAAGGCAGATCACGCCCAGCGCGAAGAGCGCCGTCTGCGGCCAGGGAATGGCCGCCGCCGGGAGCCACCCGGCGAGCGCGAAATTCAAGGCCAGGCCGACCCATTGCAGCCCTACCAGAAGGATTAGAGAGCCGCGATCCTGCACCTGCACGGCTTTCCTGGAGACCTTCGCCATTTGGCGGAACGCGCCGATCCATTCCGGAAGCAGCCATACCAGGCAGGCCGCCAGGAACACGGCGGCGGCGGCCGGTTGAGTGTAGATGAGCGGGAGCAAAGCCGTTCTCCTTCCTATCGCGACGGCAGGAACACACGCCGGAAGAGGTCCGATTGCAGCAGCGTTTCCGGGTCGTAGCGCTGCTTGAGCTGGAGGAAGGCGTCCACTGCTTCCGCCCCCACGCTCTGGCGATATTGGGCCTGCGTCAGAAAATGGTCCTTGGCCAGGTAAAATCCCCCGCCGGCTTCGATCACGACGGCGATCATGTGCCGCAGGGTTTGCTCCAACTTCTCCGCCGTCTGAGCGGTGCGCTGGTAATTCAATTCCAGGGAAAACCCATCGAGCTGATAGCTCAACAGAAAGGGGTCGCGGCGATGCTGCTTGACGATGCACCACAGCGGCGGGCAGCCTTGCCCTTGTGAGTAGCGCAAGACCTGCCGGAAGATTTCCTTCGCATGGGATCGGGGAACGAAGGCCTGGAACGTCTCCACTCCCTGCGGGAACATGGCGTGATAGCCGGCAAAGGCCGCCGCGGGCCAATAGGTATAGGGGAACAGGGCGCGCCGCTGCCCCGCCGCCGGGTGGCTCCAGCGGCTTCCCCCATAATGGGCGCGGTTGGCCAGACGCACGCCGGGCAGCAGCCACGGGCGGCTCAGGCCGGCTGCCAGGCTGACGAGCGGTATTTCCAGCCGGTCGAGCAGGCCGGGCCTCGCGGAGGGGGAGGGCGCCGCGTCGCCGGAATCGCTCAACGTCGCGCAGGTCAGGATGCCGCGCCCGAGCTGCTCTCCCCCGGCAAACCCATCCAGCCAGGCTTCCATGAAATCGCTGCCCGCCTCTTCCTCGGCAAACAGGGCGAAGATTCCGTCCAACGCGGCGGCGGGACGCCGGCGAACGCTGACGTACCCGGAAGAGAGCGGTTGGAGCTGGAGGGTGATCGAGGTGAGGATACCCAGCAGTCCCATACTCCCCACGAAGGCGTGGAAGAGCTGCGCATCTCGCTGCGGGGTGAGCGTGCGGACTTCTCCGCTGGCGAGCAGCACGTCCAATGAAAGGATCGAGTCGCCGAAGGGGCCGCATTTCCAGGCGTTCTTGCCGTTCACGTTCATGGCCGCACAACCGCCCATCGTGACCTCGGGGGTGGAGGGCGAGACGACCGGCCACCAGCCGTCCTTCCAGGCCACCTGCACCACCTCGCGCAAGGTTACCCCCGGCTCGACGCGCATGACGCCGCGCGTGGCGTCCCAGGAGAGGATCTGGCGCATGGGAGTGGTATCGATGACCACCCCGGCGGTATTCAAAGCCGCATCGGTATAGCTGTGGCCGGCGCCGTGTGGAATCACCGAGAGGCGCTGCGCGCGTGCGGCGGCCAGCGCCCCGGCGATTCCGGCCACGTCGCTCACCCTATAGACAATACACGGCGAGCGGGCCGATTTGCTCCAGTTGGTGAGCTCAGCCGGACTCCCTGAAAGAGTCATGAGTTCTTCTGCGCCCGGCGCTGGATAGGAATCTGGAAGATAGAAGATTCCTTGCATGCTTTCAGTATAGTCTGGAAATGTGAAAGAAGTATGAAGGAGCATCGTCGAGCGCTCGTCGAGCCGCTCACCCCACAGACTCCTGCCCCCGTTGCGATCGACTTACGCCGCTGGCAATACTTTTTCCATCACGACCATTTCATCCTTTCCCTTTAAAACCCGTTTGGGAATTATGATGAATTCCTGTGCTTTACCCCAAAACAGGATATAAACTTTTTCATTTTCCAGCACACGTTTGATCCGGCCCCATTCTAACTCTTCCCCATGCGTGTGCCCTTTAACAGAAAGACGAAATTTATTCTTTTCGAGATGCAAATGAAAAATAACTCGCCATTGAGGATTTACGCGAAAATCAATTGCCGGGAAAAAATAGTAAGCTGCACAAAAAACTGCACAAAATAGAAGCAATACAGAGAAAGGCATAAACCACATTCGCGGCACTTCCCCGAATGTATACCAAAACCATATTTCTTCTGTGCCTAAAGCCAACGTTGCCAAAGTACCCAATACGATCATCAACTTGGCCTGGCCACTATGGAGGAAACGCATTCTCTGGGCAGAAATTACTTCGTCCCTTTGATAGTCCAGGGTAATAACATCGTTGTCTATTTCCATTCCGTTTGAGATCTCCTTTTGGAGAGACGCGTGAAGTGCTGCGGCAATTATCCTCTTATGAGGGAACGATAAGCTCAAGGGAAACGCTCAGCGCTTTGGCAATGGTGGATAAAACTTTCAGTGAACCCTTGCGCCTGTTTTTTCCCAACTGGGACAGGTAAGGCACGCTAACGCCGGCTTATTTCCAGGTGATCAGCATGATCGCCAGGACCGCCGCGCCCACGCCCAGCGCCTGGAGGCGCGTCATGCGCTCCTTGAGCGCCCACAAGGCGATCGCGGCGGTCACGGCGGGGTAGAGCGAGCCCAATACGGCGGTCACGTCCAGCCGCCCGATCTGGATCGCCAGGAGGAAGAAGAGGTTGCCGCCCACGTCGAGCAGCCCGGCCAGGGTGAACAGCCCCAGCGGGCCGTGGCGCAGGCTCACCGGCCGGTGGGTGAGTCCCATGAAAGCGAGGATGACGAGCAGGGAAGCGGCGCGCCCGGCCGCCAGCGGCCAAAACACGGCGTTCTCTCCGACCTGGGCCAGGCCGATAAAAAAGCCGCCGAAGCCCAGGCCGGCCAGCAGGGCCATCCCCAGTCCCTTGGGAGAACCGCTCAGGCGCTCCGGACGGGATAACAGCCAGATGCCGACCAGGGCAACCCCAAACCCGGCCAACTGCACTTGGCGGGGCAGGCCCCGGGTAAAGGCTTCAAAGATGACCGGGAGGGCTGTGGCCAGCACGGCGGAGGTCGGAGAAACGATCCCCATGCGTCCCAGGGTGAAACCGCGAAAGAGGAAGCCTATTCCCACCATGCCGGAGAGGCCGGCCAGCGCCCCCCAGGCCAGGTCTGCCGGCGTGGTGATCTGCTCGCGGCGAACCAAAGCCACGATCACCATCGCCGCCAATCCCACGCTGTAGGATGCCAGCACGGTGCGGAGGGGGTCCGAGCGGCGCGCGGCCAGCCCACCGCTAAAATCGCCCGCCCCCCAGCAGAGAGCGGCCGTCAAGGCCAGCGCAGCGGCCAGAAAGGAAGGACTCAAAGGGATCTCATTGGACGACGCGGAAGGTGAGGTGGGTTACCCCGGGGGCATCCACCACCTCGATGGTTTGGAGATCCACAGGCTCGATGCCCAGGTACTCGAATAAGCGCACCCCTCTGCCGAGCAAGACGGGCACCAGGTCGATGTGGAGGATATCCATCAGCCCGGCTTTGAGGCATTGCTGCGCGATGCTCGCCGAGCCCACCGCGACATCTTTCTCCCCAGCCACGGCCCTGGCTTTCGCAATCGCGCTTTCCACGCCGTCGGTGACGAAGGTGAACGGCGACCCCGCTTTGACCCATTCTTGCGGGATGCGATGGGTGACCACGATGATGGGCACGTCCATGGGGTGGCGGCCGCCCCAGGCGCCGGCAATATCGAACGTTCTGCGCCCCGTCACCAGGGCTCCGTTGGTTCTGCCGGCTTCCTGAATCAGCTCGGCGCCGTCACGCGACATCTTGAAGGTGCGGTTGCCGCTCGGCACTTCATAGCTCGCGTCGCCGCTGAAGTACCAGCGGAAGAGCCGTTCGCCGCCCTCGCCCAGGGGTAGCTCAGAACTATCGTTCGACCCGGCGACGAAACCATCCAAAGACATTGAAAACGCCAATCCGACTTTACCCATATTGCTTACTCCTGTCGCAAAATATCCAACCCGTGGGGGGGTTCCCAGGCGTCCTTTCAGCCTCCGAAGAACGCCTCCAGCACGGGAGCGAGCACCTCGTTGGCTGCGCCGTGGGTCTGGCCGGCTAACACGCGCAACTGCGCGCCGGGAATGGCCCCCGCGACGGCCTCTACGGCGGTGTGCTGCCAGGCCGGGCTGGCCCCGCCGGCCATCACCAGGGTGGGCGCCTGGATGGAAGCCAACCGCCCGCTCCACTCTGCCGACAGCGGGCGGCCGCTCTGGCTGTCTCCCAGGATGGCCATGTCGTAGATCAGGGTGTGCGCGATGGCCTCCATGGCCGGCCAGCCGGGCGAGTTGCGCATCTGGGCCACGACTTCGACGGGAACGCCGACCCCCTGGGTCATGAAGAGCTCCAGCATGTCGCCGCGCCGGCCGGACGACAGCAGCCCGGCCAACCGGGCCGCGAAATCCGGCGGAAGCGGGGGACGGCTGTCGTCGAGGATGAAAGGCGGCTCGTACACGGCCAGCCGGGTGATGCCCGTGAGGCGCGCCGCGGCTTCGAGGGCCAGCACCGCCCCGGAGGAATGGCCAAAGACGTACGCCGCTCCACCGGCTGCGTCGATCACGGCCTGGAGGTCTTCGATCTCACGCTCGACCGCATAAGGCGGCGTGTCGCCGCTCTCGCCGCGTCCCCGCCGGTCGTAGGCGAAGACGGTGAAGTGCGGGGAAAGGATCGCGGCCAGGGAGGCCGCGTCGGAGCGCGTGGCCATGGCGCCGGTCACGAAGATGAGCGCGGGGCCTTGCCCCGACCGGTCGAAGACGAGGGTAGTGCCGTCCTTTGAAGTGACTGTATTCATTTGTCCTCCTTATGCTTGTGCCAAAGCTTCGGCAAGCTTCTCGAGGCTCTGGCTCCAGCCCGCTTCCATGCCGGAGAGCGCCCCTTCGGCAGCGGGCGTGGCCTTCACCACCACGGCGTGATAGGTGAGCTCTGTCTTCCCGCCCAGGTCGGCGAGTGTGACCGTGTTGAGCACTTCGAGCTGGAAATCGCCCTGGGCGTCCTCGACGGCTGTGGAGGTAAAGACGAGGCGCTCGGGGGGAACGACTTCGTGAAAGACGCCCGTCATGGGATAATCGACGCCGTCAGGCCCGCGCATGTGGATGCGGAGGGCGCCGCCGGGACGCACGTCCAGCTCGCACACCGGGATGCTAAACCAATGCGGACCAAACCAGCGGGCCATGAGCTCGGCATCCGTCCAGGCCTTGAAGACCAGCTCGCGTGGCGCATCGAAGATGCGGGTGAGAGTCAACTCTTTTATCTTCTGGTTTTCCATATCGCTAATCCTTTCTATTCGGTCGGTTAATACTTTCTTCTTTTCTACCTGTAATACCTGATCCAGTGCATCGAAACGCCGGCTCCAAAGCTGCGCCAGGTGTCTGGCCCAGCCTTCCAGCTCGAGCACGGCCATCGGATTGAGCTGGTAGAGGCGCTGCTGTGCCCGTTTTTCCACCTGCACCAGTTGCGCCTCACGCAGGACTTTGAGATGCTGGGAGATGGCCGGAGGGCTGGCCGGAAATTTGGCGTAGATTTCAGTGGCGGATAACGGGCCGTGGCTGGCCAGCATCTCGATGATCTGGCGTCTGGTGGGGTCAGAAAGCGCAGAAAACTTATCCATAAAGTCATAATACAGCCAATTCTTAATTAAGTCAATACTTAATTTTGAATCGAATTTGCGGAGGCATAGGCCTCCGCTTTAGCGCTTTTCGAGCTGCACTTCGGGATAGCGGGTAGGGTGCGGTCGGATTCGCGACTTATGCGCCCCGAGCGAAGCGAGTGGGATGACCGCACCATGGGTCATTCGCCAAATGGCCTGTCGTCTTTTTGCTTCTCAATCCCTGATCCCCAGTCCTTGGCATAATACCCCATCTTCACGTATCGATGAAAGCTGGACCAGCGCCAATCGGCAACGGCCTTGACCAACCCATGTTTGACCGGGTTGTAATGGATGTAATCCAAATGCCGGTGATAGTCATCCAGGTCTCGAATGGTATGCTCCCAAAATCGTTGTTGCCAGATGGCCGCCTCGCCCCTTTTCATCCGCGATGCATTGGGTTGCTCTCCTGGCCCAATATGTTTGTGGTAGGCCTTGGTGAAGTGTTTCTTGATCTCCCCCCAGCGAATGGCATAGTTTGTGTCACCTTCGGGTAATGTCCAGATACAGTGGATATGATTGGGCAGCAGGCAGATCGCATCCGTAACAAAGGGGAAGCGCTCCTGAGCTTTGTTCCAGGCCAAATGGAGTATGGCCCGTGCCTCTTCGGAGACGAGAATCGGCTGGCGATCGTAGGTAACGACAGTGAAGAAGAAAGCTCCGCCTTGGACGAAGGAGCGGCGATACTCTGGCATAGAAGGATTGTACTGCGAAATGGGGTTGGTGCGGTCAAAAACCGACCGCACCCTACGCGCTACACGCTCGTTTATCCTTGCTCGTAGGCTTGCTTTAGAATTTCGATGTCGAGCTTGCCCATTTGGAGCATAGCTTGCGTGACCCGCCTGGATTTCTCGGCATCTGGGTCATTCAACAGCTCACCTAGAATGGTGGGGACGATTTGCCAGGACACGCCAAATTTGTCCTTCAGCCAGCCGCACTGTCCTTTTTCCCCGCCCTCGGAGAGCCTCTCCCACAGCTCGTCGACTTCTGCCTGGGTCTCGCAGTGCACGAAGAATGAGATGGCCGGCGAGAAAGTAAACTCAGGGCCGCCGTTCAGGACCATGAATTCTTGCCCCTCGATCTGGAACGTCGCGGTCATTACCGATCTCTTCGGCCCAGGCCCTTCGTCTCCGGAATAGGCGATCATTTCGATCTTCGAATGCTTGAAAATGGAGGTATAGAAATCCATGGCCTCCTCAGCGTTATCATCGAACCACAAGAAGGGGACGATTTTCTGCATGTCGTTTGACTCCTTATCCCCGGTAATTATAGTTTACCCATAAAATTAGTCAACAATTGAATGCAGCAGAAATAGAGAGCACTTCAAACTCACATTCTCTATGTTCCAGGTTCGTATCATCGATCGGAATTTATCCTTGCTACAGGTACGACTTGGTTCTTGCAGTGTGGGTGATGGGTACAAAAAGTGGGGTGGTAAAAAAGCAACCACATCTTACAAGCGCTTTGTTAAAATATCCAGACGGAATGTCCATCTTACGTAGTGCATACAAGTTTTCAATAAACGAAAAACAGTATGATCCACGATTGGCCTCTTCAAAATGCAAAACACCGCTTAAGTCTGGATAGAGTTTAAATAATGGTTCGTCCCCGCTCATCATACAATCTCTTGTTTTTTGAACGTCGATTGCAGCTGTAAAATCTATAAATACTGCGACCACATAAGGAACTTTTATTTCTGCCACTAAATCTTTGTACTTGCTGGCTTTGTCTTGAATTTGTGAATACAGACGATTGTATTCGGGGTCATTGCCATTTGGAAAGTAAGCGAGAAATTTCTTCCCTTCCTTAAGCTGATCGAGAATATCGCCATTCGTTTTGTTGTCGATATGATGATAAACCATTTCAACGATAGCAACTATATCAAGAGATGTATTGTATATAGACCAGTCAGGGGTCTTAGCGCCTATTTTGCGGTCGTTTTCGACAATAAAGCCATTTGCGCTCAAGTAGGCACCTAATAGCAATTCGCTAAACGTATGCATAATTTGTATTTTGGAGTGTGGCTGCTCTTTGAATTTTTTTACAAACTTTCTCTGTTCTTTTTCATTTAGAAAGTCAAAGCAATCGTAAATAGCTTTATCTATTTTTGCGTTTTCTGCGACCTGGCCGTACTTCATGTCCATGGTATTTCCCTTACCTAGAATTGGGAGTAGGTTTCACTTTAATTGTATTGTAGTATCATAATAGAAAATAAAGATAAAATTAAGCCACCCTCACTTCTGGAGCTTTGATTTTTGACTTGCTCGTGACAACAAACGGATAGGAAAAAGCGTAACTAACGTGAGTACGGGATAAGGCGACAGAAGGACTCCGAATAGAGTAAACTGTGGTCACCACAACCGGTTTGCTCTAGAGGAGTCCCAATGGACAGTTTACTCGAGTTGTTCTGTGATGTCGATGATTTTTGCAAAGGCTTTCTCCCGTTTTATGAACAGCAGTTGGTCCAGAGCGGTCTTCAAACCCGCCACCGGGATTGCTCGCTGAGCTTGAGTGAAATCATGACCATCCTCATCTACTTCCATCAATCCCATTACCGCAACTTCAAGGCCTACTACTGTGAGGATGTCTTGCTGCACCTGCGCGGCGAGTTCCCCGGGCTGGTCAGTTACACTCGCTTTGTGGACTTTATTCCCTCCGCCCTCATGCCTTTATGTGCCTATTTCCACACCACCTGCTTGGGGGACTGCACGGGGCTGTCGTTCATCGATTCCACCGCGATTGACGTGTGTCTGACCCAGCGCATCGCTTCGCACAAGGTCTTTGCCGGTCTGGCCGAGCGGGGCAAGACCTCCACGGGCTGGTTTTTTGGCTTCAAACTGCACCTGGTGATCAATGACCGCGGCGAACTGCTCAATATCCAGCTCACTCCCGCCAATGTCGATGATCGCCAACCGGTCCCACATCTGGCGCACACCTTGTTTGGCAAGCTGTTTGGCGATAAAGGCTATATTTCCCAACCGCTGCATGACCTGCTCCAACAAACCCTGGGACTGGACTTGATCACTAAGCTGCGCAACAACTCCAAAAATCGCCTGCCGATGACTTTGACGGATCGCTTGCTGCTGCGCAAACGGGCCATTGTTGAATCGGTGATTGATCAATTGAAAAATATCTCCCAAATTGAGCATTCCCGTCACCGCAGCGTGCGCAACTTTGTAGTCAATTTGCTGTGCGGACTGATTGCTTATGCCCGCCAGCCCAAGAAACCGTCGTTAGGCCGAGATGTCCTGGCAGGCCTGCCCGCCTAACCCGTACTCACGTTAACTAATCTATCTGTTAATAAGTGAGAGTTTATGCAATTAAAAAGCGCCCTCCAATTGGAGAGCGCTTCGGTTTCTTGATAAAAGGTGTGCCTGGGCGCAGCCCTACTTCAACAGAAAAGTGGAGCGGCCTGGAGAACGACAGCACCCCACGAACTGCACGTGCGCCGACGCCGGATATTCGTCGTCCGCTTGAAAGTCTACTAAACGAAGGGATTGACGACTTTCACCCCGCCCACTTGATGCCCGGCGCGCAAATCTTCAGTATAGAGAATGGTACATTCTCCTCGCGATGCTCCCGCCAGAATGAGGGAATTGTAAAATGAATATCCCGTCTCTTGCAGGATGTCCAGGGCCGTTTGATATAAGTTTAGATCCGGAAATACCCAACATAGCGGATACAAAACCTTTTGCAGATAGATCCTGACATCTTCCGGTTTCAAAGGCACCCGAAATTTCCGCGTGGATACGTTCAGAAATTCCTGGATCACCTGCCAACTGATGATCCCATTTTCAGTTTGCAGTGCGTCGGCAATCAGGGCCAGCGAGCGCGCTTTTTTCTCCGGCTGTTGATCGTCGAAACCGTAGACAAAGACGTTGGTGTCGATGAAATATTTAGCGCTCATTCAGCTCGTCCCGCGTGAACGTCTTGCCGGCTTTTGCGTAACCGAATTGATCCATGAGGTCGGTGAGATTCGCGGCGGTTTGAGGAGATTCCACGTAGCGGGCAAGCCAGCGGCGGAACTCGGCATTGAGGGTCGTGTTGTGCGCCTCGGCCCGCCGGCGGGCCTGCTCGATCAAGGCTTTCTCTGCACTTAAGGTAATATTCTGAAGCATGATTTACCTCCTGACCTGTCGGTAACACTATGAATAGTGTACACTATCTATAGTGTTGCGTCAAGAGAAGGCGGTGCGGGGGTGCATCTCAATTATTTGGCGAGTAGTAAACACGATGCCACAGTTCATCAAAACGGTTACTCAAAATAGCCGTTCGTACCGGTAATAATCTTTCTGCTCCCTTTCGGCTCCATTGCATTCCTGGCCCTTTGAAACGAGCCTGGTATTGTTTGGCCCCACTTTCGATCATGCCGCTTCCAATGACCCACCCTTCCATACGCCGGTCCAGATATTCCATGCGTCTCTTATTGCTCTCAAAATAGCCTGCTTCCGTGAGTAACTCCGCTGCGTTGGCTGCGTCTTTGTTGGCCGAATCCCGGATCGTGGCTGCTATATCTTCAGCTTGGCCTTGATACAAACGGGTTTCCTGGTCATTGAGCCAACGCTGCGCCAGGTTGGTTCCTTCACCATATAGCAACTGGGCGGCATGCGCCAGGTGAGATTTCGCATGGGACCAATCGACCACCTGAACACTATCATAAAAGTGGTCGGAGGCTAGATTCCAGATCCAAACCGCTCCATCAGCTACCACCTGGGTATCGCCTGCCGTTGTCCAGCGTCTTCTTCTGGCTTCTGCCCACAACTTCTCCCCAAACACCTCCGGCCCACCCAGGTAAGCCACATAACTATTCTCGACGGCTTGACCCACTTCCAGTTCCTCTTGGGTGATTTCGTCCATTTTCCCCCTTTTCTCTACCCGAAAGACACTCCCAGCCTTCACTTCTTTCCAGCCTTCTTCGCGTACATTGATCATGAACCCATCCAGACTTACCCCCAGGCGTTCAGAGCGCAGGCTTTCTCCTGGAACGACCCCTCCCCGCATTTCCACCTGCCCCGCTTGCTCGGCTTCAGCCATTTCTGCCTGACGTAATCCTTCCCCCCAGCGGTTGGCCTCGCGCCAAGCACTATTGCGCGATACATGCATCTGTCCCACTTGCTCCAACACCTGCTCTACCCGCTCAAATGGCATCATCCCACTCAGCCAAACCACTAATTTCCCCACCCCCTCACTCATATGCTTGTCTTGTAGCCCGAGTTGTTCATCCAGGGGGAAAAATCCTGCCTCCACATTCCGGACAGGTGTAATATCCCCGGCTGAGCTCAACTTCTCCCGCTCGAGTTTCCATCTGCCTCTCGCGCTTCCCTTTGTTCTGCATTGCTCGCCCACACTGGCTACAGCGTATCTCTTCCACTGGTTGCACCGCTTCTTGCCCACTGACCACATTCTCAATCATCGCCTGACCAAGTTCACCGCGCAATTTCAAAACGATATCCTCGATTTGCGTCAAGCTGGGCTTTTGGTTCTCGTCTGTCCAATTCAGCAATTGCTCGATGATTTCATCGGCTTTCGCCTTTAATTCCGTTTGCCTTTGTGCTCGGGTTTTCTTCATGACAGCAACCTCTATTAGGAGTATTACTGTCCTATTATCTCACTTCCTCCACGTTTCTGGGATGCACCCCGGTGCGGTCGGGAGAACGAGCGCAGCTTAGGAACTTAATCCTTTCTCAAAGCGCCAGGAGCAGCTCCGCAAACAGGATGCCCAGCCAGAGCAACGTTCCCAGGTAAATCAGGCGTTCGGCCAAGCCAAGGATTGGCCGCAAGGCAGGAATTGAAGCTACCACCAGGAATACGAGGGTCGCTCCGTCGGTCAGCCATGCGGCGGCGTGAAGCTCCGCGCCGGCGCCTGACCAGGTTGGCAGGCTCGCCAGGGATGAGGTGAGCATGCCGGCGGCGAAGGCGATGCCGGCGAACGTGAAGGACGCGAGAATGGCGTGAAGGGTGCCTTTGCGCGTTCGAGGCGGGTGGACATCGGTGGGAAAGCCGACGATCAACAGGCGCGAGAGCCCATAGCACCCCAGGGCGACGAGTCCTCCCAAGGGCATGGCGGCGCCCGGCGCGGCGATCAACCCCAGCAGGCAAAGTCCGCTTATTCCGGAGGAGAAGGCCTGGAGGCCATACAGGGATCCATAACGGCTGACGGCGTAATTGCTGACGGCGTCAGGGATGGGGTGGTATCCTGTGGGGAGAAAATGCAGGGCGATCAAGCTGGCCACGCAGCTTAGCAGCCCAAGGGCGCCAAGGACGGTGGGAAATGTAGACATGCAAACACTCCTGATGTGCCTGGGATTCAATCTTTTCTCTCATCCATGCCACCCATAAAGCACCCTCTACGCGTGGAGCGCGCAGCCTGCATCTACAGATAAGCGCTGCGGTCGGGAGAACGACCGCATCCTACGCCTGCGACGGCCAGTCGAATTCCACCAGCGAGCGCACCTCGATGGGGCCGTGGCGCGCCTGGGGCAGCCTGGCGGCTACCCGGATGGCTTCGTTGAGGTCCCTGGCGTCTATGCAGAAGAGGGCGACGAGCCGCTCCTTCGTCTCTATCAAGGGGCCGTCGGTGAGGGACAGCCTGCCGCCCTGAAGCCGCAGCGTGGCGGTGGCGCTGTCGCCTGGGAGGCGGAGCGCGGCGAGCAGGTAGCCCTCCTCGCGGAGGGCCTCGTCGAAAGCGTCGTGCTCGCCGGAAGAGCTCGCCTCCTGCGGCGGGCCAGTGTAGGCCAGCAACAGGTATTTCATGTTTTCCTCTGGATTGGGGCCGTAAGCGTGAGCCGGGCATCCGTTTCGATTGGGGGTGCCCGGCCCGGTTCTTCAGGCGGCCTTCGGCCCTCAGCGGGGGCTGAGCCGGTCACGCGGAAGGTGCGTCCTCCGGCCCAAATATCTGCACGATCTCGGATTCGCCGTCTCCGACGATCTTGCGGAAGCGTTTGCTCCATTCGACGGCCTCTTCCAGGGAGCTCACCCGCAGCACCGCCCAGCCGCCCATGAGCTCCTTTAGCTCGATGAACGGCCCGTCGGTCACCGTGAATTTCCCGTTGGCGAGGTGGAGACGGGTGCCCTTCTGCTGGAGCGCGCCGGTCGTGACCAGCACCCCGGCCTGCACCGCTTCTGTAAGAAACTTGCCCATCTCGGTCATGAGCTCGGGGGTGGGGGGAGTGGCGGCCTCTGGATTATAGTTGGGGTCGTAAACCAGGAATTGCATGTTCGTTTCTCCTTTCGTTTGAGAGCCGGGCTTCTGAACGATCCTGGCCCGACTTTTTGAATAGGGTTTTTCATTAAGTAGTCGTTTGGAGGGGGCTAAAATCGACAATCGGCGTCCGATTTTGAAAATTCGATTATTGGCCGGTTCAACCCGGCAGGTCGCGCAGTCGCCGCTCGAGGAAGCGCCGCTCCGGTTCCTGTTGCGTGAGGGCCAGCGCCCGCCGGTAAGAGGCGCGCGCCTCCGCGCTTCTGCCCAGCCGCCGGCACAGCTCCGCTCGCGCCGCGTGCGCCAGGGGGTAGTCGGCCAGTTCGCCGCGCGCCAGGATGGCCTCCATCAGAGTCCAGGCCGGCGGCCGGGCCATCGCGCATCGCCACCGCCACGGCGCGGTTGATCTCCACCACCGGGGAGGGGGCTATTTGCGCCAGCAGGTCATATAAGCCCACAATCTGAGGCCAGTCGGTGGCGGCGAGGGTGGGCGCGGCGGCGTGCAGCGCCGCAATGGCGGCCTGCAGGCTATACGGGCCGAAGTGGCGCGACGCCAAAGCTTTCTCCACCAGCGCCGTCCCTTCCGTGATCTGTTCCCGGTTCCAGAGGGCGCGCTCCTGGTCTTCCAGCAGCACCAGGTCACCCTCCGGCGAGGTGCGCGCGGCCCGGTGCGACTCGTTCAGCAGCATCAACGCCAGCAGCCCCAGCGCTTCCGGCTCTGGCAACAGCTCGACCACCAGCCGCCCCAGGCGGATGGCCTCGCCCGAGAGGTCGGGGCGCGTCAGCGAGGCGCCGGATGAGGCGTAAAAACCCTCGTTGAACACCAGGTAGATCACCTGGAGCACGGCCTCCAGCCGTTCGGGCAGCTCCTCCCGCGACGGCACCTGATAGGGGACGTGCTCGTCGCGGATCCTGGCCTTGGCGCGCACGATGCGCTGCGCGAGTGTGGCGGGGCTGGTGATGAAGGCGTGCGCGATCTCCTCCGTGGCCAGCCCGCATACCTCTCGCAACGTCAGCGCTACGCGGGCATCGGGCGGCAACACTGGATGGCAGCAGGTGAAGATCAGCCGTAGCCGGTCATCCTCGATTTCCTCCCTGTCCGGCTCTGGGTCGTCGCTCGCCTGGCGGACGAGGGCTTCGGTTCCTTCATCCAGCGCGGCTTCGAAGCGGGTGTGACGGCGCAGGGCGTCGATGGCCTTGAAGCGCCCCGTCGAAATGAGCCAGGCGCGAGGATTGGCGGGCACCCCATCGTGGGGCCAGCGCTCCATCGCTATTCTAAAGGCGTCGTGCAGGGCGTCCTCCGCCAGGTCGAAATCGCCAAGCAAGCGCACCAGCGTGGCAAAAATGCGGCGCGAGTCCGCCTGGTAGACGGCGTCCACCTGCTCGCGAACCTGTTCGGGGGTCGGCTCATTCGTCATTTTGGAAAATCCCGGCCATCGCGTAAATCACTTTTCGCCCGGCGTGCTCCGGCCGGGCCGCCAACGCCCGGCGCTCGACTCGCATGTTTCTGGCTATACTATACCGCGAATTTGCTATTTCTTACCTGATATAGGGGTTTTCCTCAGGCAAAATTCTGCTCCAGTACCCGGATGATTTGGAAGATGGCGTGGTTCACCGGGGTTGGGACGGCCAGGGCTTTTCCCAATTCGATGACCTTCCCGCTAAAGGCTTCTACCTCGGTCTTGCGTCCCGCCTCGATATCCTGCAGCATGGAGGTTTTCCCCTGGGGAGACAAGGTCTGAAGGACGGGATACCAGTTTCGGATATCCTGTTGGGTCAGGTTTACGTTGGATGCTTTGGCCAGCGTGACCACTTCTTGCATCAGGGCTTCCATGAGGCCCTGCGCGTCGGGATTGGATTGGAAGACGGCGTAAGGCGCGCGAGTGACGGCCGACGCCTGGTTGATGCCCACGTTGATCAAGAATTTCCACCACAACATGCGGGTCATATCGGGCGGGGTTTCATAGCTTATGCCGGCCTTCTCGAAGGCGGCCTGCACCCGCCGCACTTTGGGGCTGATGGAGGAGTTTTCAGCTTCGCCAAAAAAGTGCCTGCCGGGATTGGTATAGGTCACCTGATTCCCCTGGCGCTGGGCATCGATGCCTAGAGAAATGGCGTACAGGATTTTATCCATGCCGTAGATGGCCCCGATGGTTTCTTCACTCTCCAGGCCATTCATCACGGAGAGGAAGGTGGTCGCATCGCCCACGAGTTTGCCAAGGGCTTGTACGGCTTCTGCGAGTTGATGGTGTTTCAAGGCCACGATGATGAGATCTACCGGGGTGTCGGCTTCCTCGGGGCGGATGGCCGGGATAAAATAGGGCTTGCCGTTGACCACGATTCCGTCCTTTTTCAGCCTTTCGAGGCGTTGGCCGCTGGCGATCAAAACCGTCGAAAAGCCAGGAGTATCGAAAAACCGGGCTGCGAAATAAGCGCCCATGGCCCCGGCGCCCAGGATAGCTACTTTTTGGATTTCTGACATAGGTCATTCCTCTTATCATTTGGTATTTCGATCTATTTTCCCATATAATCCGGTTTATTGCTTCCCCGGATTTGCGATTATGTGCCACGTGATTTAAGAAGTGCCCTCCAACTTTGGAGGGCACTTCTGCCTTCTAACAACTGGTATGCCCAGGTGCACTCTACATGCTAGCGGTTGCTGGCCTGCTGGTCCAGAATAATCTCCAATTGTGCAACCAAAGAGGGCAAGTCACGATTAGCAATTGTCAAGCAATTTCAGGGTATGCCTGCTCATAAGCGGGTACAGCTTCTGATAACACAGAATATCGAATTTCGGGGCTCAGGAAGTTAAGCGTTTGCAGGTCTACTTTACGCTGCAAAATTCGGGACAATTCCGCTTCCAACAAGAAGAAATCGAAGCCGGGAGTATGATCGGGTTCGAACTCAACCAAAACATCAACGTCGCTTTGCGGGCTAAAGTCGTCGCGAACAACGGACCCGAAGAAAGACAAGCGCCGGATGTGGTGCTTTTGGCAGAAACTTCTGATCTGGCCAGAAGGTAGGAGCGACTCCAGTTCCATAGCATGATTATAGCATGTGGGATTTAAAAAGCGCTTTCCATTTTCCGCGAAATGCGCAGCAGGTAAGGTGCGGTCTGGGAAACGACCGCACCCTACGCGCTACTTCCTCGGGCGGGCGCGCCGGTAGCGGATGGGGGTCACCACCCTCAGGTACAGGTTGATCAAGAATGGAATGCGGATGAGGCGTTGATAAAGCTTCCAAAACGACCTGCCCCAGATGAAATCCAGCTCGCTCTGAAGGACCCTGGCTCTCTCACGCGCCAGGTCGCTTTCAGCGAGCGTCTGGTAAACCTTTTCAGATATTCCTTTCAGGTAGGTGGAAAAGGCTAGGCCTTCCGCAGCGAGGTCTGGCTCGTAGCTCTCCGCAAAGTTATTCAGGGTAAGGTCGTAGACGCCCAATACCTGCTCCACCATGTCGCTCAGCCCGGCAGTTGCCCGCACCTCCTGGGAAACTTTCAGAGCATCGGCTGCATCATAGCGCTGGATCTCGGCTGAGAGAACATCCGGGGTGAACGGTCGATCCAGAACGCGAATGCCGAAATTGTTGCGGCGCAGCCACGCCAGGTTTTGGGTGGTGACCATTTGGCCGGCGCCTTCCAGGCCGCAACAGATGACGGCTGCGCCGATAGCCAGACCTTCCAAGGCGGATCGTCCTATGGCGAAGAGAATGTCGTAGTTACCAAGCTGCGTTTCGGGTCGAAATGAAGGGTTGCCGCTTGCATAGCCCATGACGTCCATGGCAATATCGTTGCGGGCACAGGCCTCGCGGACGGTGCTCAAGATGTTCGTCTCATCGGCGTGGCTGTTGAATACCAGCGCGCGCCTGGGAATGCCGGGCAAAGGCGGGCGAGGACGGAATCTTTCCAGGTCAACAGAGTTCAGGATCGTAGTAATCTTTTCAGCCGGCAGGCCACACTCATATACCAGGCGGTCGTGTAGCGCGTCGCTGACCGTGACGTATTGAATAATGCGTGGATGCGAGGGCGGCAATTCTTCCCAGGGCAGCCAGCCGTGACAGAAGTAGACCGCCGGCGTTCCCGGGAAGCGGGATAGCGCCGTCATCGTTTCCAGGTGATGTTGGCCATGGATAAGATCGGGCTTAACTGTAAGGGAGTCTAAATCTTTGACAACCGGGATGGATTTTCCCCGAAGCTCGTCGGCAAGCTTGCCGATGCGTGGGCTGTAAACAACCGGCTTATGGCCTCGCTTAATCAATTCCGTGGCTATCTCGCAGACGTAGAGCTCTGACCCACTCCGGTGTTCGATAAACGCATTGGTGATGAGGATGCAAAGCCCGGTTCTGGTTTCGGCCATGATCTGTCCTGAGATTCGACTTTTTTTGTCCTGAATAAAAGCGCTGCCGACTGCTTGACCATTATGCCATCAAAACAGAAAAGCCCTCCATCTGCGGAGAGCGTTGCGGCTTCTGGGTAGAAGGTGCGCCTGACCGCACGCTACGCAATGCGCTTCAAAACACGTAAGGCCCGTAACGTAATCCATTTGCTGGGCTGGCCTTTCTTTTCGATATCCATCCACATCTTTCCGTTGAGGGTATTCTCCAGCTTCCAACGCCCCTCGGCATCCTGTTTGCCCAGGATGAGCTGGAGCGCATTGGCCAGGCGGGGATCGCCGGCATAGCCCAGGTCTACCAACACGGCCGTGGTCTCCAGCACGTCGCTCCAATAGCTCAGGGGAAAGCCGAATTTGAACCAGGTCGAGCTGACCCGCTGGGTATAAGGGTAATCGGCTGCGGCCGGATCGCGGCTGAAGAGGAACTCGACGCCGGCTTCGATGGCCTGCTGCACCGCCGGCGTGCGGCGCTGCGCCGGGACGGCGCTCAACGCTTTCAAGGCTTTAACTGCGCCCCGGCCACAGGGCTGCCCCAGGTTGATGCCGCAGGCGAAGTTCGGGCCGGCAGTGCCGGACGGATAGTAGCGCAGCTCTCCCTGGCCGGTGATGGCTTGAGCTTGCCAGTCGAGGGCGGTCTGCACGCGCGGATCCCCGGCGTACCCCAGGCGGAACAGGGCATACACCAGGTTGCCGTTGAGACAATGCACCACGCCGCTGGGCGCTAAAGACCGGTAGCAGGAAAAAGCGCCCGTAGCGGCCAGGTTGTGGCGCAGGAGATACTCACAGCCCCGTTGCACCCGCGCGTCGGTTGGCTCGGCTCCTAACTCGGCCAGGAGCATGATTTGCCAGACGGTTCCCTGGTACTTGGGGGAGTACCCGGCGCCGGGCTTGACCCAATAGCCTTCTGGCTGTTGAGCGGCCAGAATCGCCGGAATCGCTCCGCTCGTCATCAGATCGGCCCTGGCCCGCCGTACCTCGGGATCGTCTTCAGGGCGATCCAATAGGTCTCGCAGGGCGAAATAACGCACCGCGGGGTTGGCCGGATCAGGCTCCAGCAGCCAGGGGAGAGGGTCTTTCCGGAGCAGGTTCATTTTCAAGTGAGTATCATTATACAGGAAGCCCGGTTAAAGCTTCAAAATTTACCCTTTAATCTAAAAAACGCGACTTGACTCCTGGTAACAACCCCGGTATATTTTTGGAATAAATGTACTGATTATATCTGATTAGTCCCAATTGAGGGGCGCGGACGTTTCTAATTACCAGGAGAGGAGCCATGTTTAAAGCAAGAGCAGCTTTTAGCGGTTTTTCGGTCGACGACCTGGCCAGGGCCAAAGCGTTTTACGCCGAGACGTTGGGGCTACAAGTAGAGGATTCCGGCGTAGGGATACGGCTGCACTTGCCCGGCGGCGGCGCGGTGTTTGCCTATCCCAAAGCGAATCACCAACCGGCCACGTTCACTATTTTGAACTTCGAGGTCGAGCACATCGATGAAGCCGTCGATGAGCTCAAGCGGCGCGGCGTGCGCTTCGAGCGCTATCCGGGGATGCCGCAGGACGAGAAGGGCATTCTGCGCGGCATTTCCCAAAAGCAAGGGCCGGACATCGCCTGGTTCAAGGACCCGGCCGGGAATGTCCTGTCTGTGCTGGAAGGCGGCTAGATTCAGCGTTTCGCGAACTGCACTTCGGGATAAGCGGGGGAGGGGCCGCCCAATAAATCCGTGGGGACGCCCTTCAAATACTGGTCGAAGAAAGCCAGCAGGTAGGCGTTGGTGATCCCCAGGCCCCGTTCGGGGGCGATGGAGCCGATCACGTCCAGTTGCTTGAACAGCACCCGCGCCAGCGGCAATAAACGCAGGGGCAGGTCGCTGAAATTGAAGTGCCTGGCGCCTGCCAGCGAGAGAAGATAGGCCGGGCCCGTGGCCGTCGCCACCATCTGGCGCATGGTGGCGCAGTTGGCGTCGCAGGCCTCCTCCGTCATAAACAGGGCGGGCTGGCGGAGGGCCTCGCCGTTGACCTCGGCGCTGAACAGAGTGCCGTCCAGGTCGGCGCTGGCCTTACAGCGCGCGTCCAGCTCGCAGACGCGGACAGCGGTGGCGCCGCCGAAGGAATGCCCGAAGAGGCCGATATGCGCCAGGTCCAGCCGCTGATAAAAGCGGCTGGCCGGGTCCGCGTTCAGGTTTTGGAGCTGGTCCATGACGAAGATCGCGTCCGCCGCCCACACCTTTTGAATGCGGTTGGCATCCTGGTCCACGGTGGCGGCGTCGGCGTTTTCCGGAATGACCCCCTTCGTGGTACGCAGCGCCACGCGGCCGTCCGGAAAGACTACCACGCTGGAGGTGTACGGCTGGTTGATGCCGAAGACGATGTACCCCTGGCTGGCCAGGTTCTCGGCCAGCACCGTGTAATCCGTAGGCACCGGCCCCATGCCGGGCTGCATGAGGAGCACCGGGTACGCGCTGCCCGCCCCGGCCAGGGGAGCATCGACGAAGGCATGCGTGCGGATGGAGGCGAAATCGCTCTGGAGATACGCGCCGGCGCCTTGATCCTGGCCGGGCGCGCTGATCCAGACGGGCGGCAGGTAGGGGGCAAGTGGGCTCTGGGGAGAGGGGGTCGCCGGGTACCAGACCCATACCGGCAGCTCGCGTTTCTGGTCCGCCTGATCGGCCAGCGGGTCGCTGCGGCCGGCGTCCACCCAGTCGTATTCGCTGCGCCCGACGCTGTAGGGGCCGGTCGGGGCGGGCAGGGTCAGGGGGTGGTTGTGGAAGACGAGCAGATAGGCGACCAGGGCCGCGGCCAAGGCCAGTCCCAGCGCGATGAGGACCGCCGCGCCGGCGAGGATTTTCCTTCTGGCTTTCACGAGCATAGCTTGCCTCCTGGGTTGTGGGAAGTGTCTGGCCCTATGGGGGTCACATGTAGTTAACCCTTTTCGGAGGCAAAAAGTGACAGGCAATATAGGTGGGGTGCGGTCTGGAGGACGACCGGCACCATCCCTTTCACTCCTGGTAACGCGCGGCGAGCGCGTAGAAGGCCTGTTTAGGCTCCCAGGGCAGGTTCGGGAAGGAAATTCCCAGGTGATCTTCGTAGCTCTTTACCAGGCTATAACTGGCCCTATCCAGGTCGAACTGCGGGTCCTCGCGGTAGGGGTATTTGGGCATCACAAAGGTGAACACGAATGCGCCATCCACGTTCTCTGCCTCGAAGATGTCCAGCGAGTCGCTGATGAGCCTGGCCTGAACCTCTTCACTGCGCACGTAGCTGCCTTTCAGACGCGGCGGCTTTTGATTGCGGTCCACGATGGCCCAGCCGTAACCGCCTTTTTCTTCCGCTCCCTCGTAGGTACAGCAGCCAAACTCGGTGATGACGACCGGCTTGCCCAGGGCGGTATACTTGCGCAATTTTTCGCGATACTTCAGTTTCGTGGTGGCGTCCCGGTAATAGTCCACGCCGATCACGTCGAAGAGCGACCAATCGACGTTTTCCCAGGCCCCGGAAGCGTAGGAGAGGGGGCCCTTGAAGTGTTCGCGGACGGTTTGAGTCGCGTCGGCCAGAAAGCGATTTAGATTCTTGTCGAACGAGCCGCGCAGAATGGCGCTTTTTATCAGGCGCCAGGGCTTCATGAAACTCTGCATCCGCTCCGCCGGGGTGTCGCCCAGGACGAGATCTTTCATGAAGAAGGTGAGCTCGGTGCCGGTCACGAACACGACCGAGGACCCTTGTGCGCGCAGTTCTTCCACTGCTCTGGCGCACTCCCGAAAATATTCCAGCATTTCCGCGGGGGTGGCATTGATGAAGGCCGGCGAGAACCAGACTTCCAGCCCGTTTTGCAGGGCGCATTGCGTGGCGTAGAGCAGCCGCTCGAGGTCCTGCCCGGAGATTCGGATGGCCGTGCAGTGCAGCTCGTTTTTTATGATGCCGATTTCTTGGCGTACAACTTCTCGATCGAACTCCTCCCGGGAGGAGCTGTCTTTGGTCGTAAAGGTACCGATATCGTAGTTAATCCCTTTTCGTTTCATCCGATCGATTGTAACACGCTCCGCAATTCTCGTTGAGCGCCCGCATGCACTCAACGAGCTCACCCTTCGAAGACGGCCACGGCCCGCACGGGCGAGCCGGTTCCCCCGCGGATCTTGAGCGGCAGGCCGATGAAGCGAAAACGCCCACGGCCGATCAAGCGGTACAGGTTGACCATGTTCTCGTAATGAGTAAAGCCCAGCTCCCCACAAATGTGGTGGACTTCTTTATTGGAAACGTGGCGCACGCCCGGCGCCGCCGGTTCCACGCCGAAGGCCGCGATCCCCTGCCGGCCCAGCCAGCGCGCGGCGTCCACGCTGATCCCCGGCCCGTTGTCCCAATCCTGCGTGCCAAATGCGCGGCGATAATGGTCCGTATACAGCAGAACCGTGTCTCCCGGCCGGATTTCAAGCTGCGCCGCGGAGAGGGCGCGCTCCAGATCGGCGGTCTCGATCAGCTCCCGCAAGCCTTTATGCGACAGGTCCAGGCAGATGCCTTGCGTATAAAACTTGCTCAGCGGCATGGTGTCGATGGACTGCCCCCGGTACTGGCGGGCCATGTGATTGATGGCATCCACGTGCGTGCCGGTATGCTCGCCCAATTCCAGGCGGTTCACGGCGGGCGAAACGAACTCGCTATCGGGAATGCCCTCCCACTGCTCGTGAGAGACGTGCATAGAGATCTTTACTTCCGGCAAGCCGGGGAACACCGGCATACCCGAGAAGATTTCCTGGCTCAAGTCGATGATTTCAAGCATCCCTTACTCCTCCTGACCATTCCAGGCGCCGGTTTTCTAGGGGCGGTTGGGCGGCACACACACCAACCGCCGCAGATGGTCATCTCTATGCTTCTTCGGCGAGCTCTTTATTGATCGGGATGATGAAGACCGGGCTGTCGGTCAGCTGCACCACCTGCTGCGCCACGCTGCCCATAAAGAGCAGGTCCAGGCCGCCGCGCCCCTGTGAGGTGATCATGATCAGGTCCACGCCCTCGCGCTTGCCCACGTCCACGATGGTGCGCGCCGGGTAGGAACCGGTCACGATGGTACGCACGGTCAGACCCCTCCTCGCGCAGGCGGTCGGCGACCGAATGGAGGTACTCTTGCGCATGCTGGCCTCGGCTTGCTTGCGGATGGTCTGGATGACGCTGAAGCGGGCGCGCGGTACTTTTCGCTCTCCGGCACGGCCGGAACACAAATCAACATCAGTTCGCAGTCAAATTGCTGCCCGAGCAGGCGGGCATAAGGCAGAAGCTGCTCGGCAAACACTGAGCCGTCCAGGGCGACCAGGATGCGGCCGAGATGAGGCGCTTCGGCCGGCCCGCTTTCGAATACCTGCACCAGCAGCACGGGGATATCCAGCAGATGGACCAGTTTGCTGGACAGCCCCTCGCGCAGCCAATTCTTCTCTCCCGAACGCCCGCGCGTGGTGACGATGACCAGGTCGACGCCCTGTTCGCTCACCAGCTTGTGGGCGCCTCCGCCGGGGGTTCGGCCCGCACGATACAGTTTACCTGCACCCCGGCGGCATGGGTCTTCTCGGCCGCCGAGCAGAGGTAATTTTCGACCTGCCCCCGTTTTTCGCCTTCGGCCTGGTAATCGCGCGAAGCCGAAAGAAGGTCAGGTCGCTGCCGGTGGTCTCGCAGATGAAACGTGTCATCGGCAAAGCCTGGGCGGCGTAATCAGAGCCATCCAGCAAGGTGACGACATGCTCGATCCTGCCCCGCCGTTCAGCCGGTGGTTGCTGCAAGCACCGGCTCCGGCATCCAGCCCAACAGCGCGGGCGCATTCTCCCCGTTGGCGGCCTCCTGCCCGGCCAGCCACGCCTGGCCGAAGCCAAAGCCGGCCAACAAGTTGGAATCGATGTGCCCGAGGTAATCCATCTCGGGCGACGGCGCGCCGATGCGCCGCCGGAAATAGGTGAAGGCCAGGTAAAGCACCGGGATGAAGATCAATAGGCCCAGGCGCCTTCGCGGAAACGCTCTGCGAAAATGAACAGCGTCGCGCTGGTGGTCAGCAGAGCAGCGACCGTCGTGCCGGCGATCAAGCCGACCTTGCGCAGGCCCATTAGCGGTGCGCCGATCTCGCGCACCAGACGGTGGGTTACCGCCCAGCCGGTCATGCTCAACAGGATAAACACCCCGGCCGCGTACAGGGCAGGTAGGTTCCTCCTGGGTGCCAAAGAACAGGAAACACACACACACAATGCCCACTTCCAACCAGACCGGCTTGTTGGCCACCTCGTAGTGGTTCAAGTCACCGAAGGCACGCGGAATGTAATGGCGTTCTTTCAACCCCAGGGCCAGGTTTTGCAACCCCTGGGCGCTGGCTGCCGCGGCCGACATGAGCACGAAGATGCCCACCAGCGAACCCAGGTACGGCAGGGGTTCCGGCAGGAGCTTGTCCATCGTCTGGGTAAACACCGAGACGTGCGAATTGGTCGGGTCGGAAAGCGAAAAGATGGCCGGCCCAACGATCAGCATGGTCATGGCGGTGGTGCTCATGATAATCAGCAGGCTGGTAAAAGCCTTGCGGCTTTTTTGGAGCCGGGCTGCCGTCGAAGGCCGCCACCAGGTTGGCAAACACCTCGATGCCGGTCATCACCGCCAGGATGCGCACGTACCCGCCAATGGTAAGTTGCAGGTTTGCGGCCCGGAAGGCCTCGAAGGTGACAGCGCCGGCAGGTGAAAGCCGGTGCTGATCAGGGTAACCAAGATCATCAGCCACAACAGCACCAGCACCCCGGCGGTGGCCGGGCCAAAGGCGCGCGCGGCCATTTTGGGCCGCGGTTGACCAGCCAGCCGGTCAGCAGGCTGAGCGCAATAGCCACCAGGGCGCGGATACTGGATGCCGAGAACCGGTTATTGAGCACCGGAAAACGGTCGGCGATAAAGGTGACCATGGCGGCCATGCTCACCAGGAAGGTCAGCGTATATTCGACAAATGTGATGGCCGCATTGACCTTGACCGCCCATCCGCCAAACTCTTCTTCGCTCAACCCGCTGCCGCCGGAGCCGTCGGTGACCCACTGCATCACCAGCCGGTAGGTCGCCGAGACCACCGCGATGGTCAGGACGGCCAGCCAGACCGACCCGCCGAAAATGACCCGGGCCGCGCCGCAGACGCCATGATGAGAGTCAAGAACGGCCCGAATACGTACAGCGGGGAAGTCGCCGGATCCCCTCCGCCGGCCAAAGCGCCTTCGAAGGCAGTTCTTGAGCTTATGGGAAACGTGGGCCATGATGTTTGCTCCTTTTATGAAACGAGTAACACCTACCAACCGGGAGGAGTGAACGGGAGGTTGGACAGGGACGGCCAACTATTCATTATATTCAACTCTGGGACGGTGCGGTCGTTCTGCGGGCCGCACCCGACGAGCTCAGCCCTCGAAGACGGCGACGGCCCGCACCGGCGAGCCGGTTCCTCCCCTTATCTTGAGCGGCAGGCCGATAAAGCGAAAACGCCCCCGACCGATCAGCCGGTACAAGTTGACCATGTTCTCGTAATGGGTAAAGCCCAACTCCCCACAAATATGATGGACGGCCTTGTTCGAAACGTGGCGCACCCCCGGCGAGGCCGTTTCGACGCCAAAAGCCGCGATCTTGTGCCGGCCCAGCCAGCGGGTTGCCTCCGCGCTGATCCCTGGGCCGTTGTCCCAATTCTCCGTTCCAAAGGCGCGCCGGTAATGATCCGTATACAGCAAGACCGTATCCCCCGGCTTGATTTCGAGGCCCGCCACGGAGAGGGCGCGTTCCAAATCGGCGATCTCGATCAGCTCCCGCAGGCCCTTATGCGACAGGTCTAAACACAGTCCCTGGGTATAGAACAGGGTGAGAGGCAGGGTGTCGATCGACTGGCCCCGGTACTGGCGCGCCATGTGGCTGATGGCGTCCACGTGCGTGCCGGTATGCTCGCCCATTTCCAGGCGGTTTACGGCGGGGGAAACGACGTCGCTATCGGTTATGCCGTCCCACTCCTCGTGCGATACGTGCAGGGTGATCTTCACCTCCGGAAGGCCGGGAAACACCGGCATCCCCGAGTAGATTTCCTGGCTCAAATCGATTATTTCGAGCATAGCGGATATCCCTTCTGGTTTTGCGCGGAGCAAAGCATGTTCCTTTTCCGTAATAGGGGTGGGGAAGGCGCGGCCAGCCCTTGTATATTTGCGATTGTGCTGCAAATAGGCGTTATTCGATGCAAAGCCATCTTTCGAGCTGGAGCAGCGCGCGTTGTCCCCGGTGAGGATCGCTTGCTGCCCAGAGGCTGGCGCCTTCCAACAGCGTGACGATCGCCAGGGCCGTATCCTCGGGGTCCAGGTCTTGCGGCCAGGTTTTTTGTGCGATCCCCTCCCGTAAGATGCCGGCCAGCATTCCCTGCCAGACCTCATTTTGCCGAAGGAGATAATGCATCACCGGTTGGCGTTGAGCGCGTAAGCTGATCTCCGTCAAAACCACAAAGATCGCCGGTTCCTCGTGCATCAATTGGAGCAGACGGGTCAAATGAAAGTGGATTTTTTCGGCCGGGGATCCAGCCGCCCCCAGGTTCATCATGGTCTCACGCAGCCGCCCGATCGTATATTCCACGACCGCTTGAATCAGATCTTCTTTGGTGGGGAAGTAATAGTGCAAGGTGGCGCCGTTGATGCCCACTTGCTGGGCGACGTCCCGGACACGCAAGCCCTCGAATCCTTTTTCCGCAATCGCGTGAAACGCAGCCAGGATCAGCTCGCTGCGGCGGTCGGACCTGCCGGGTGGATCGGTATCTCTTGCCTGGTTGGACATAATCATCATCCTTCAAAAGGGAGGTAGAACCCATCAAACAACTGCTGGATGCTATTCTACAACGAATTTCCTTTCTTCAAAACCGTCCGGCTTTTCAATCAAACACTTGCTTGACAAATTGGATCTGCTAGCTATAATTATATCAAACAGTTGATTGAATAGGAGGTTGGATTATGGATTTGAAAGGAAAAGTCGCTCTCGTGGCCGGCGGCAGCCGGGGGATTGGCGCAGCTACCACCCGCGCCCTGGCCGCACAAGGCGCAAGGGTGATAGCGAGTTATGCGCATGACGCCGCCGCAGCCGAGGAGCTGGCCCAATCGATCGAGGCCACGGGTGGAAACGTCATTCTCCGCCAATCCGATGCCCGGGACCCTGAACAGGTGAGCCAGTTGGTTCAAGAGGCTCACCACCTGGCCGGCCATTTGGACATCGTGGTGCATAGCGTCCCCGCGCAGGGGATGCTCAAGCCATTCCCGGCCTTCACGTGGGAGGAGTTCATCCGCGCTCCCCAGACCGGGCTGAAATCCGCATACGAGATTGCGCACGCAGCCCTGCCTTTGATGCGCGCGCAACGCTCGGGTCGTTTGATCTTTGTCAACAGCGATTGGGGCAGACACCCCAACATGCCGGGCCTGACCAGCCTTGTCCTGGCGTTTGGCGCCCTGGCCAGCCTGGCCAGAGCCCTGGCGCAGGAATTCGGCCCCGATGGCATCACCGTCAATACCATCGCCCCGGGCATGGTCGACACGCAATTGAGCGCGAGATTGCCCCCCGAAGTGCGTCAACAAATCGCGGCGATCACCCCGCTGCGCCGCATTGCCACCCCGGAGGACGTTGCCCAGGTGATTGCCTTTCTGGCCAGCGACGCCAGCGGCTTCCTGACCGGAACGTATATCCCGGTCAACGGCGGCGTTATCATGGATTAGGAAGGCGCATAAAAATGACGATAAAAGAGAGTATCCATCATGGGTATAACCTCATGGTCACGGCCGTGCTGCTCTTTGGAGGGTTGGCGTTCGGAACCCTGGCCTTCAGCCCGGTCGAAAACGATTGGCCGGATCGCCTGGACGATATCGGGCTGCCCCTGGTTGGGGTCGCCTGCCTGGTGTGGTTCCTCTCCGGGCGCAACCGCTACAAACGGAGCCTTGTCCCCATCGTGCTGACGGGGCTGGCGCTGATCATCCAGCTCGTGGCCATTCCGCTCGAGCGCGACGATGCCGCCGCCTTCGGCGATAATATCGGCGGCCTGGTGCTGCTGCTGCCCTTCTTCGTCTTTGCGCTGATCTATTATTTGCGGGCCGGCCGCTCGATCCCCGCCTCGGAAAGCGGGGATTGAGACATCCGGCCAGGAATCGGGGCTTGGTATAATGGGGCCATGCCATCGAAGAAAATCAAAGGCATGATCCGGCTATTCCGGCCTGAGCTTCCCGCTGCGGCCGGGATTTGCGTGACCACCGGCCAAATCCTCGCATCCGGCAGGCTCCCATCCTGGCCAATCGGAATCCTGGGGTTCATTTGCGCTTTTGCCTTATCCGGCTCAGCGCTCATTTTGAACGATTATTTCGATTACGAGGTCGATCTGATCAACGCGCCCGAGCGGCCTTTGCCTTCCGGGGCGGTGAGCCGCGCGGACGTGATCGGCCTGACCGTCGTGACCACCCTGGTGGGGTTGTCGGCGGCCTGGGCGCTGGGCGCCCAGGCTCTGCTGATCAGCGTTCTATTCTGGCTGATCGGCTTTCTTTACAATTGGCGCTACAAACAAACCGGCCTGCCCGGGAATTTGATGGTCAGCGCTTCGGTGGGCGTCACGTTTATCCTGGGGGCCGTCTCGATGCAGGCGCCCTGGAATAGCATCGTGTGGACGTTTGCCTGGATGGCGTTCTGCATCGACCTGGGCGAAGAGATCGCCGGAGACGCCATGGACATGGAGGGGGACAAGCAGCGCGGCTCGCGTTCTATCGCGCTGCTCAAAGGCAAGCGCTTTGCCCTGCGAATCTCCATAGGTCTGTGGTGCCTGGTGATTGGGTTAAGTCTCTTGCCTGCTCTCCTGGGCTGGCTGGGGAGCGGTTATCGGATCACCATCCTGATCACCGATGGCGTACTGGTTTATTTCTCGTTCAAGCTTTGGAGGTCTCAAAGCCCGCAAGCGGGACGCCAGGCGATGCGCGGGGCCTACCTGGGGGCCACGCTGGGCGTGATCGCTTTTCTAATCGGGCGCTTCATCGGCTGACGCCGTCCAGCGCAGCTCCCACCGGATGCGAACGCTGTTGGTCGATAAAAGCGGTGATCTGCTGCGCTTGCCGGTCTTTGCCGCTTTTGCCCGCCGCCAGATAACTGGTCAGGTGCAGGCGATCGCCCGATTTCAGGATGAAGACCAGCCGGTAGGTGGCCGAGTGGGTGGCATTCAAAGACCTGGCGCGCTCGACGGACACGTGCTGAAGATCATCGAAGCTAAAGTCCCACTGCTTTCTGCGCCAGATGCGGCTTTGCCGAATGAACACCCGGCGTTGAGCCGCGTCCAGCGTGCAGGTGCCGGTTTCCGCGAAGAAGAGTAACGCGGCCCCGATCGCCACAATCATCACCAGCCAGAGCCTTTCGGATGGATCCTGAACGGCTCCCCAGATGAAAAGGGGCAAGATTGTGGTAGACATCAGAATCAGGCCCCAGGGAATCGACCGTATCGTCAGGCAGGAATGGGGAGAAGGCTCAGTGGTCATGGGATGATTCTCTTATTCGCTGCGATTTCCATGCGGATGGTAGTTGGCCGGTGCGGTCTGGAGAACGATTACATCCTACGAACTGAACGCACGCTCGTAGAAAGTCTCTTGGATGCAATCTGCATCAGTCAAGAAGGAATAAAGCAATGCAATTATGGATTCCCCCTTTATTTTTGATGCTTACAAGCTTCAAATGTTCCTTCCAGGTTCCAGTTTCTTTATCCAACCTTTATCCACCATCACATTCGCAGCAAGAGCGATCTGGCGAGGAGTAAACTGTCGTTTGCGGTCGTTCCAGGCATACGTGTGATTGATCACCTCATCGACAGAATTGACGGATTCGTTTTTCATTACCCAATGGACCGTGGATAAAAGCTCTAGACCAAATGGCGATTCGAAACCATCCACTAGATTTGCCACTTTGTCAAAGCGAGTACGGGTATCCGGATGCTGTTGCAGGAAGGACTTAGCGTCATCGATTGCTCCCGGCACCAGCTTGAGATGCTTATCCGGCGCATCGCCGCCATCGGCATAGCCAGAGACAAGATGACCCTCGATGGCATTCAATACATGGCGAAGATTCTCGGCATAAGGGCCATAAGAACCTTTCCGATACTTAAGTCGCAACGGTTCGCCGGCCTCCTGCATAAGATACATCAACTTGTGAACTTCTAGCAACGTTACAGATGGGTCGAGCAAACCGGCGAGGTAGCGACTCATTAATTCTATGAGCGCTGCTCGTCCTGCCGTCATGGTCGGCGCCTCACGGCTATGCACCATTTTCTCGGTAGCGGGTGCCCCATGAGGTTCGTAGAGCAAAATGCGCACCTCAGTGAGCGGTTGCAGGCTCGCCTCGATGCGTGGCCTGACTTCTACCCAGTCAAGTTCGCCCAAACCGCTACCCAA
Organism: uncultured Chloroflexia bacterium; assembly: GCA_963702935.1. GTDB lineage: Bacteria > Chloroflexota > Anaerolineae > Anaerolineales > Anaerolineaceae > DAOTWA01. The sequence continues at coordinate 1,172,906 of OY969772.1, read as the reverse complement.
AGGTGGGATGGCGATAGAATGAATATTGTATCGCTGTATCGTGTCGGCTAGTGCCTTGAGCCCGGCCTCGATATCCTCCATCCGGCTCTTGCCACGCCAATGCCGCTTAGTGGGGAAATTAATGATGTAACGCGGGTTGGTCAGTTGCCCGGTCTCGAACACGAACATTCGGCCTGGCTTCACTTCCTTGTTCTTGCAAGCTGCGGCATAAGCTTTGAAGTTTTCTGGAAAGGCGTTCTTGAACTGAAGCGCGATACCGCGGCCCATCACGCCGACACAGTTTACCGTATTGACGAGGGCTTCGGCTTCTTCTCGTAATATGTCGCCACGCTTGTATTCAATCATCTTAGCCTCCTCCTTATCAATAATACCATTCCGGTTTTATTTCAACTAGCGGGCGATGACCGCCTGCTGGCAGCGCATTGGTCACTCGCTGATAGATTCCCCGTGAGTATACACCGATCCGTTCGATCAAGTGCCAAGGGAAGTTGTATGCCATCAGAAACTCCGCCTGTTTGCCTTCCATGATTGATGGCGCAATACCGTTTCCGCTCCATTTATTGGCTTGCACGGCGTCCCAATTGATTTCATTCAATTGCGTCAAGTCGCAGCGATCCTCGAAATAATAGGCCCCGGCGTTTGACAAGGTAAACGCCCAACGTTGGTTATTTTGCTGGGCCCATGCGACTGAAGCACGAAGATCTGCTTCCAAATGCACGATTGGTATCTGCCCGCCACGATACGCCAATTCCGGATGGTTAGCCTGATAGATCAGATAAAGCATGACCGAACGCGGACAAAAATAGAATGGCACGCAGTCACCCACATGTAAATTCGGGTGACTGGCCAGAGTCAACTCGATTAAGCCGTCGCTCCTTAATGCGGGTCATGCCAATGGTGGTCCCCGGCGATCTGCGCCGGACGATTTCTCCATCGCACCAAAGACAGCCATCCGCGATAATTGACGGCAACTTGTCCACATGCACAATATGATAGATCTTCGGTTGCGTAGGGATCGTCATTTTGCGATTTCCATTGTTTCTATGACCATCTCATTCATTGCTAAATTTTTATATTAGGAATCTTTGACGCCTTGATAGCACAATGTGGACATCACGCAATACATCGTCGGCGATGCACCCAAAAGCAATAGTGATGTAATTGCATGATATGCCTTATTTGGCAAACAATACTTCCGCGGTTTGTGCGTCTCCAAGCGAAACGAGTGGGGCTGTACCGCATCGTTTCTACTAAATCAGTCAGGGGACCTTTTCCCCACCATCATTCATTATACTTTTCCCTCATTTCTGCGCAACAAAAAAAAGCCCTCCGATTGAAGCGCGCTTCGATGTTCATATCGAAGGGTGCGCCTCAGCGCACGCCACTGCTTCTGCTCAACGGGGGCGGTGCGGTCTGGCGAACCACCGCGCCTTACACCTTCAAATACGTAGAGCAGGTGATCGCGACATGGGTAACCCCAAAGATTACGCAGGGAATGAGGGCGACGTAGTTTTTCATCCACAGCCCGGCGAAGAAGAAATATAAAGGCGGCATGGCCGCGATTCCAAGGATGAGCAGCCCCGGGGACACCACGCCTCGATAGTAGAAAATCCACGCGACGTAATACCCGAGCAAGAACAGAATTGCCGCTCCAAGATAGAGGCTACTGTTTCTCCCACCGCCTTTGTCGATCACCAAGATCAATACAGCGACCGTCGTAATCCCCAAGACCTGCTCGATGATATTCAATATTGGATAGGCGGAACTGTTTTTCGTCAGCACGTTGTTGGCCGGCGGCGCGAGCATCCAGATCACATTGGGAAGCAGTTGCAACGCGTATAACCCAAGACCCACCAAGGAAAACCCGAACGCGTAATTTCTCATCTTTTTTCCCCATCCCCCTCCATTATACTTTTCCCCCCTTTCTGCGCGACCAAAAAGCGCAAGCCGATTAAGAGCGTTTTGACTCGCTAACAGGCGGTGCGCCAGGCGCCCTCCTAGAGGGCTTTCCTGGGGGCATCGACAGATGAGCAAAGCATGAGAATCCCTGACGATCTGTCATTTTGAGGCTTCGCCGTTCGACGTATTTATAGAAAGGCAAGAACCACCTATAATCTATCTGTCAGGAGAATAAAGCCATGAAATACATGCTGCTGATGTACGCAAAAGAATCTATCGTGCAAGGATCTACCCCGCAATAGCCATGACAGGGTGAGGATGACTGCCGCGGCGCAGATCGAAAAGACTTTCCGCGAAGAGCACGGGCGGGTGCTGGCGGCGCTGATCGGCCAGCTCGGAGATTTCGAGCTGGCCGAGGATGCGCTGCAAGATGCGCTGGTCAATGCGTTGGAACGCTGGGAGATCGACGGCGTTCCGCGCAATCCCGGCGCCTGGCTGACCACCGTGGCCAGGCGCCGCGCCATCGACCGCTTGAGGCGCGTCTCGACGGAGGTGCGCAACGCGGTCATCCTCGATTCCCTTGCTACACTGGACGAACCTGAGATGGACGACTCGCTGCCCGACGATCGCCTGAAACTGATGTTCACCTGCTGCCATCCGGCGCTGGGGCTGGAAGCGCAGGTGGCGCTGACCCTGCACACGCTGGGCGGCTTATCCACGCAGGAGGTCGCGCGCGCCTTCCTCGTGCCGACGCCGACGATGGCGCAGCGGCTGGCGCGGGCGCGGGGGAAGATCCGCAACGCGGGCATCCCCTATCGCGTGCCGCCCGCCGACCTGCTGCCGGAACGGCTGGATGCGCTGCTGGCGGTGCTCTACCTGATCTTCAACGAGGGATACTGCGCCACCGCCGGCGATACGCCCATCCGGCGCGAGCTGTGCGAGGAAGCCATCCGCCTGGGCCGCGTGCTGGTCACGCTGCTGCCGCGGAGCGCCGAGGCGCGCGGCCTGCTGGCGCTGATGCTGCTGCACGATTCGCGGCGCGAGACGCGGCTCGACGCGGCCGGCGAGCTCGTCCTGCTCGACGAGCAGGATCGCAGCCGCTGGGATCAGGCGCAAAATCCGCGAGGGGATGGCGGTTCTGGACGAGGCGCTGGCCCTTTACGATCCGGGGCCCTATCAGGTGCAGGCGGCCATCAGCGCGCTGCACGCCGAAGCGCCGGCGGCGGAGGCCACCGACTGGCGGCAGATCGCGGCCCTGTATGCCCGCCTGGCGACGATGACTCCCTCGGCGGTGGTCGCGGTGAACCGCGCGGTGGCGGTGGCGATGGCGCAGGGCCCGGCCGCCGGCCTGGAGCTGCTGGGCCGCATCCAGGGGGTGGAGGACTATTATCCCTATCACGCCGCGCGCGCCGATCTGCTGCGCCGGACGGGCCGGCGCGCGGCTGCCGCGCAGGCCTACGCGCGAGCGCTGGCCCTGTGCGGCAACAGCGCCGAGCGCGCTTATCTTCAGCGGCGGCTGGACGAGATGCTCAACGGCGCGAGATGATGCCTACGTGTGGGGATGGTGCGGTCTGGAGAACGACCGCACCCTACGGCTGCGGCTGGCGTCAGGCCACCTGTAATTCCATCGATTGGCGCCGGATGCGGGCGTCGCGCGTGCGGGCCAATACCTGGGGAACCATCTCTTCCGGCACGTCCACAAACGAGCGATTGGATTGGATGCTGATCTTGCCGATGACGTGGCCGGGAATCTCGGCCCGCGAGGCGATCATCCCGACGATTTCATTGGGGTTCAAGCCTTGCTGGCGGCCGATATTGAGTTGTAGGCGCACCATTCCCGGCTCGTGCGAAGTCCCTCCGGCGCGGGCGTTCTGCCGATCGGGGATGCGGCCGGCTGCCCGCGGGCGAGTTTCGAGCACCTCGCCGACCGCGTAGATGGGGCGCTGCTTCTCTTCGCTGCGGGCGACTTTGAGCGCCGCCGCGGCGATATCCAGGGGATCATACCCCTCGGCGACCAGCTTTTCGGCCAGCGCGTGCTCGCGCTGGCAGCGCCCGCGCTGCAGCCAGACGGCCACCTTGCGCATCAATTTTTCTTCGCGCAGGACGCGGATGTCCTCTTCGCCGGGCAGCGTGGCGCGCTCGATCTTCTTGTGCGTAAACTTCTCCACCTGTCCCAACTGGCGGCGTTCCCCGGGCGCGATGAGGGTAATCGCTTTGCCCGTTTTTCCGGCTCGCCCGGTGCGTCCGATGCGATGGACGTAGATCTCCGGGTCGTCCGGAAGCTGAAAATTGAACACGTGGGAAATATCCTCGATGTCTAACCCGCGGGCGGCCACGTCCGTGGCTACCACCACCTGGATCTGGCGCTGGCGAAAGCGATTCAAGGTGCGCTCGCGCGCTTCCTGGGTCAGCTCCCCGCTCAAGGCCTCCGCCGGAAAGTTGCGCGCTGACAGCTCGCCGGCCAGGTCGGCGGTTTCCACGCGGGTACGCACGAAGATCAAAGCGCTGCTGACCTCTTCCACCTCGAACAGACGGGTGAGCGCGGCGACCTTATCGCCGGCGTTGACCAGGTAATAACGCTGCTCGATGGCGTCCAGCGTAACCTGCTCGCGCTGGATGGTCACCGGCTGAGGGTCGTGCATGTACCGCTCCGCCAGGCGGCGGATGGCGGTGGGAAGCGTGGCGGAAAAGAGCGCAGTCTGGCGCTCGGCCGGCGTATTGGACAGGATGGCCTGGATGTCTTCGATGAAGCCCATGCTGAGCATTTCGTCGGCCTCGTCCAGCACGACGGTGCGCAGGGCGCTCAATTCCAGCACGGCGCGCTCGATCAGGTCGAACAGGCGCCCGGGGGTGCCCACCACGATATCGACTCCACGGCGCAATTGGCCGATTTGCGGGCCGTAGGCCTGCCCACCGTAGACGGCCAGCACGCGCACGTTGCTGTGCTTGCCGTAAGCGGCGATGGCTCCGGCTACCTGCAAGGCCAATTCGCGGGTAGGCACCAGCACCAGCCCCTGGACGTATTTCTGGTCGGGCTGGAGGGCGTGGAGCATGGGCAGGGCAAAGGCGGCCGTCTTTCCGGTGCCGGTTTGCGCCTGGCCAACCACGTCCTGGCCGGCCAGCATGAGCGGGACGACTTCCGCCTGGATGGGTGTGGGGGAAAGATAGCCAAGCTCAGCGACAGCCTGCACCAACTGCGGGTGCAGGTTCAATTGAGTAAATTCCGTAGATCATTAAAACTCCTCAACCAAGAATAAGGTAAGAGTGTCTTGATGATTTCAGAATAACCCGGGATGGCTGCCTGCTGAAAGCCGGCCGTTCCTTGCGGAGCGGGAGGGGGGAGCCAATAAAAATGCCCGACGCATCGTCGGGCAATCATCCGAAAGCACCAAAACAATTCCCTGAAACGCAGGCCCGCGTGGGGCCAAGGGAGATAGTATACCATATTCTCGGGCTGCTAAGTTGGTTTCCGCCTAAGGGCCTGACCTGATCACTGCCGGCAGGTACAGGCTCACGTGATATTGAGCGACTGTGAAATCGATCGCTTGGCAGATTCTGATCGATGACGGCCACGGACACGAACGCAGGCTCGAAAGTGTAGCCTGGCTTGGAAGGCGTGACGATGTAACTCCCGGGAAGTAGATCAGGGAACAGGTAGTCCCCGTTCGCGTCGGTGGTCGTCGTGACGTCCGGGGCGAGGGTCAGCGACACCCCCGCCAGAGGAGCGCTGCCATCCGTGACCTTCCCGCTGAGGTCGTAACGCAGGATTGCCCCGCTGAAATCGACGTCTTGCAGGCTCTGATGGGTGACGGCGACCGATTGAGACGCCGGGGTGAAGGCGTAACCGGCCTTCGCCGGCGTGACCGTGTAACTCCCGGGGAGCAGGCCGGAGAACAGGTAATCCCCGTTCGCGTCGGTAGTCGTCGTGACGTCCGGGGCGAGGGTCAACAGCACCCCTTCCAGAGGAGTAGTGCCATCCTCCGTGACCTTCCCGCTGAGGTCGTAGTAGCGGGTCAGCTCACCGCTGAAATCGACGTCTTGCAGGCTCTGATGGGTGACGGTGACCGATTGAGACGCCGGGGTGAAGGCGTAGCCGGCTTTCGCCGGCGTGACCGTGTAACTCCCGGGAAGCAGGTCGGAGAACAGGTAGTCCCCGTTCGCGTCGGTAGTCGCCGTGACGTCCGGGGCGAGGGTCAACAGCACCCCTTCCAGAGGAGTAGTGCCATCCTCCGTGACCTTCCCGCTGAGGTCGTAGTAGCGGGTCAGCTCACCGCTGAAATCGACGTTTTGCAGGTTCTGGTTGGTTAAGTTTACCGAAAGAGAGGCCGGGATGAAGGTGTACCCGGTTTTGGTCACCGTCAGGGTGTACGCGTCGGGGGGCAGGCCGGTCAGGGTGTAGTCCCCGTCGGCGCCGGTGGTAGCGCTGTTGCCCGTTTGGTCCGCCACCACCGCGCCGGCCAGCGGAGTGCTCCCGTCCATGACCTTACCGGTGATCGTATAGGAGCAGACAGCTTGAAAATTCTGATTTTCCATGTTCCCGGTCACGTGCAAAGCAATCTGGGGTGGGGTGAACGTGCACTCGCCCTGGCCGGGAATGAAGTCGTAGTCGCCGGGGGTAACGTCCTGGACGGTGAAATTCCCGTCCGCATCGCCGGCCGCATTCCACACGTAATTTTCCACCTGAACTGCTCCGTTGGGGAGGCCGTAGCCTCCCTGGTTCACCAGCTTGCCGCTGACGGTGTAGCCCGGCTGAGGCGGGTCGAGATAATACACCAGTACCCGGCCGCGGTTCAGGTCGCCGATGTACAGCGTGTTGTAGCGGTCGACGTGCGCGGTAAAGCCCATCGAGAAGAAATCGTTCAGCGCCCCGGTCGGTGAGGAATTGGTCAACGGGCTATCGTAGAGGAGCGGGAAGCGGGTGCCCAGGTAGCCGTTGAACCCCAGGTACATCCTGCCCGCCAGATCGAAAGCCGGGTCCCACGGAGCGCAGGTCGCATCCTTACACTTGGCGGTGGTAAAACTGCCGCCGGTGCCGAACACACGGCTGGCAGCGATGTCGTAGATCACCGCGCCGGGTTGCTCCGGGAAGAGTGACGCGTCGTATTCCAACAGGCGGAAGTTGCCGCGCGCCTCCAGGGAATGGTCCGACACAAACAGGTTCCCGCTGCTGTCGATCGAGAGATGCCCTGGGTAGCAAAGTGTGAAGGCGGTGGGATTGGCGAAGCCCTGGTTGCACTGGTTTGCCGTGAGGTCCGGCTGCCCGAGAACGATGTCAACGGTGGGGTTAGTCAGGGGATCACGCACCCGAAGAACGCGGCTGTTTTCCGAGTTGCTGATCCACAGGTACTTCCCATCTTGGGTCGCCGCGATGTCGCCAGTATACAGGTTGGACCCCCACACGACGTTCGCGTCCAGGCTATCTGCGCTGAGGCTGCTAAACGGTTGATCGAAGGGGAGGGTTGAGTTCGTGCTGTGCTTTAGCGCTGGCGGCGGGAGCGCTCAGCGTAAAAGCGGTCACAGCTCCGCCAAGAGCGTTAAGCGGGCTGCGGAGGTATTGAAGCGGCAAATCACCGGTTTTGAGGGGCAGCTTGTAAACCTCGATCGCGTTCGCGTGCACCGCGTACATGTGGAACTGCCCGTCGGCGTCGATTTTCCCAAAGGCCGGGTCCGCCTGGATGTTGAAGCTCGGCGCGCCCACGTAACCGTCCGCCGGGAGGCCGTTGCTCAGGTCGGCCGGAGGGCGGTTCCAGAATAGAATCCGCCCCATATCAGACACGATCAACTGCCCCGATGCGGTGAGAATACCCCGCGGCGAGATCATGGCATTCTGCGAAACGTGGTTGAATTCACGCAGGGTGTAGGGCTTGAATATCTGGTGGTCGGCGGAGTGCGCTTTCCCGGCGCTTGGAGCAGGGAAAGGCGCCGGGAACCGCCACACGTCCTGCCAGCTATTGACGGCGTAGGCGAACAGGTTGCCGTCAGAGTTGATGCCCAGGGAGCCCATCGATTCGCACATATTCCACGAATTGATGGAGATGTTCGTCGCGGGGAAGGAGAAGCGTGGGCCATCCCCTGTGTAGCTGCCACCGCACTGTTTGGAATAGTTGGGCACGTCCTTGAATAAGACCCGGTCTACCTGCCCCGCCGGGTCGAAGCGTAGCAGTTGGGAATTGCCCCGGTCACTGACCCACAGGTTCCCATCCAGGTTGAACTCCAAAGAGACCGGCTCGTGCAGACCCAGGCCGTCGCCAAGCTGGCGGGTGGCGCTCATGCCCGAAGCCAGGGGTGGATCGAAGATGAGGATGCGGTTATTGTGCGAATTGGCTACGTACACGCTGCCCGATGGGCTGACCCGCACCGCGGCAGGCGCCCACATGCGGTCGAGCGCGGGAGGGATACCGTGTTCCCCGCTGGTAAAATTGGGTTGTCCGAGGACGAGATCCGCGTCATGGCCGGGCCGTCCGGTGGCAGGATTATAGGGGAAGCGCAGCACGCGGTTGTTCTGATTGTCGGTAACCCATAAATTGTTCTGCGCGTCGAGGCCCACGCCGCCCACGAAGCCTTCGTTGTAAATACTGCGCAGGCACAGGCTGTTTTGATCCGGGTGGAATTCGCCCCGGCCCTCATTGCACTGGTTGCTCGTGAAATCCACCTGGCCCCACACGTCGTCGGCGACCGTGTCGGTGGTAAAGGGGCTGAGATAGAGCAAAACGCGGTGGTTATCCCAGTCGGGCACGTACAGGTTGCCGCTGGAATCGACGGCCATGTTGGCGGCCGAGCCGCCCTCCAGCGGGCTGACCTGCTGTTCCCACATTCCGCACAGGCTGGTAGCGCTGGCCGGCGCGCGGTTGGGATAATCCTGGTAGTTGCTGTCGCCATTGCAGCCGGAGTGGGCGAAATCCGGCTGGCCGATCACCAGGTCTGCGCCGCGCCCATCCTGGATGGTACAGGTGGATGCGGGGCAATCCGAGTCGACCGTACAGGCGGCGCCTTTATTCGACCCCGCTGAGCAGGTTCCCAGGTGATCCAGTCCCAAGACGCGACTGTTGCCGCCATCGTAGACGTACAAGCGGTTGGGTCGCACGCTGCGGTCGACGATCACACCGCCGCCGTTGAAGACGCGCGCTGCGGTCACTTCGTTGGGAGCCAGCCCGCTAAAATCCGGCTTGCCCAGCACCACGTCGGCCCAGCCATCGCCGGCGGTGCCGCGCGGTGGGCCGGAAGGGGCTGCGCTGGCAGACCGAACAGTTGTGAGAAGAAGAAAGAGGACCACGACGAAGAAAAGGCGTTTAATCATTTAATCCCCCTATGATTTAGGCCGATTATTGCGGTAGAAATATATAGATTTCGTTAAATGCCTGGCGTGCTCAATGGATAGGTGTAATTATACTTCTATCTACCTGACAGTTTTAAGGAATGGGACGCGGACGAGCACTGGAAACGCGGAAAAGAAGAAAATGGCAGAAAAACCACCCATTGTTGGTACAGTAAAAACAAAAAATCTGCGTTCCCCGTGTTTATCCGCGTCCCTTTTTTAAAAGTTTCTGGTGGCTAGATTATACTTTGGTTTTTATAGCGTTCTCGAATAAAATAAACAGACAATGGGGCCCAAATTGGGTGGGGCAAAAAGGGTGCGGCCAACCTCCAGGCCGCACCCTGCCCACCTGGAAGCCGGTCACATTTTGGGCGAGTAGCTCTCCAGGGCGCTTTGGATGTCCGACTGGCCGGTCAAATGGAGCGGCAGAGGGTGAACGTCGCCCATCGCGTCGATGACGAGCAAGGGAGCGTTGGCCGCGTCGAGGTACTGGCTGCCGTATTGGTCGCCAATCTGCGCGACCAGATCGCCCGGGGCCACGGCGAAGCTCCAGGTGAAATGGGTCATGCCGATGTGGTCCAGCAGGTCGCTGGTCGTGGCGTTCGCGGCGATATCCAGGGAAACGACCACCACGCCGCTCGCGCCGCCGGCCAGGTAGGCCTGGATGCTCTGCTGCTGCTCCAAGCAGGCCGGGCACTGGGTCGTGATCAGCTCTACGAGCACCGTCTTCCCGGCGAAATCACCTAAAGTGAAGGACTTTCCCGTGCTGGCGTCTGTCAAGGAGACCCCCAGCCACGCGTTGGCTGCCATCGTCCCGGAGGGGGTGCCCTCGGACATCATGGATCCCTCGGTGGGGGCCATGGCCTCGGTCATCATGGCCTGCGGCGTGGCGGTGTCGCTCTCCATCAGCATGGCGTCCGCGGAGGGGGTGGCCGCCGCCATCATTGCTTCAGGCGCGGTCGGGGACGTTTCCATCATCATCGCTTCCGGCGTGGGTGAGCTTTGCATCAGCATGGCTTCGCCGGTCGGGGTGGCTTCGTTCATCATTGCGGCGGGGGTGGCCGTCGCCTGGCCGGAACAACCGGCTGCCACGAGCATAGCCACGATTACAAACAGAAATGCTTTGTTCTTCATTCTAAATCTTCCTCTCAATTCTTGGATTTGCCCGATTTCTCGGGGGAGTCGATTGTGCTTGTCTCCGGTTGGGTCTGCCTGCCTAACCTGGACGGATGGATTCTCGCAGCCGGCCGGGCCGGGGCTACTGCGGCGGACGCCCGGCGGCGGCCAGAAGCTCCTGGATGGCCGCCTCTGTCCTGGCGTAGCTGCCTTCCCCAAAGTGCTCGTAGCGGATGTGGCCGTTGGCGTCGATCAGGTATTCCGCCGGCCAGTATTGGTTGTCAAAGGCCCGCCAGGTGAGGTAGGTGTTGTCCTGCGCCACCGGATAGGCGATGTCGAAGCGCTCGACGGCCTGCTCGACGTTGGGCGTATCCTGCTCGAAGGCGAATTCCGGGGTGTGCACGCCGATCACGACGAAGCCGTCGTCCTTGTAGTGGTCGTACCAGGCGGTCACGTAGGGGAGGGTGTGGATACAGTTGATGCACGAGTACGTCCAGAAGTCGACCAGAACCACTTTGCCGCGCTGCTCCTGGAGCGTCAGTGGGGAGGAGTTGATCCAGTGGTCGATGCCGGTGATCTCCGGCGCCGGGCCGAGATCCGCCAGGCTGGGAGTGGGGCTGCCTGCGCTGGCGGAGGGAGTGGGCGTGGCGGTGGCAAGGGTGAGCTGGCCGAGCTCCCGGCTGACCAGCGGGCTGCTCTCGAAGCCGCTTAATTGCGCCGTCCAGCTCGCCGGCGCCAGGCCGGTGGCCCAGGCGGTGACCAGCGTGTCGGCGTTGAAGGCGATCAGCGCGGCGGTCAGCACCATCACCGCGCCGAAGACCCGTTGCAGCCGCCCGGTGTTGCGCACGAAGAGCGGGACGCGCCGCATGGCCGCCCGTCCGCCGTAGGCAATTCCCAGCAGGGGCAGGCCCGCGCCCACGGCATAGGCGGCAACGAGCGCCGCGGCGCCCCAGCTCAGGCGCTGCGTGGCCGCCAAGGCGGTCACCGCCGCCAGGATCGGCCCGGCGCAGGGCGCCCAGACCAGGCCCAGGCTGGCCCCGGTCAGGAATCCCGCGCCGAAGCCGGCGCCCTGGCTCAGCCGCGCCAGCCCCGGCAGCCGGCTGAGGGCCCGCTCGACGCGGTCGCCCAGGGCGGGGACGATCAGGCTGAGTCCCAGGACGCCGATGAGCGCCACCGCTGCCAGTCGCAGGCTGGTGGCCGAAAGGCCCAGCCAGGCCACGATCTGGGTGATAGCCAGGGTGAACACGGAGAAGCTGACGATCAGGCCGGCGATGACGCCCATGGGCCGCCTTTTCCCGCCGGTGAGGGTCGAAGAGAGCACGACGGGCAGCACGGGCAAGATGCAAGGCGAGCATACCGTGACCAGACCGGAAAGAGCCGCGAATAAGATTAAGACCACCATCGTATGCCTCCTCTTTCCACCTGATTCTAGGAGGTACATCTTACGAATTTAGGTCGTAGAGATTACGAGAATCTTACGAATTCGGGGAGGGTCTGGACGGGATCGCCAGGGGGGAAATGGGGGAATGCGGTCTGCAGAACGACCACACCCTACATGCATAAAAGCAGGTACAATTAGAAATTATTTCTGCAATCCTTTTCTGTATACCCGGTAGTTTAGGAAGCGATGGACAAATGGAAGAACCCCAATCAATAGCGAGTGACGATAGCCCCCAAAACCCTATAAATCCAGCGCCGCAAGATGTGCTGCCCGAGGCCACCCTGGCCGATCTACCCGAAAAGCTGCGCCAGGGCGCTGCCCTGGCCGGCTGGAACGAGCTGATGCCCGTCCAGTCCAAGGCCATCCCTTACCTTTTCTCCCAGCGCGACATGATGATCCAATCGCGTACCGGCAGCGGGAAAACCGGCGCCTATTTGCTCCCCATGCTCGAGATGGTCAACCCGCTCCAAAACGCGACCCAGGCCCTGATCCTGGTGCCAACGCGCGAGCTGGCCTCGCAAGTCGCCACGGAAGCCGAGCTGCTCGGTCGAACCACCGGCGTGCGTTCCGTCGCCGTCTACGGGGGTGTAGGATACCGCACCCAACTGGATGCGTTCAAGGCCGGCGCACACATCGTCATTGGCACCCCCGGCCGCATCCTCGATCACCTGCTGCGCCGCTCGCTGTCGCTCAACGATCTCAAGTTCCTGATCTTCGATGAGGCCGACCGCATGCTCTCGATGGGCTTTTACCCCGACATGCTGCGGGTGAAGTCTTATCTGACGGGCCGCCCCATCAGCACGTACATGTTCTCGGCCACCTTTCCGCCCCAGGTGATGCGCCTGACCAGCCAGTTCCTGCGCCAGCCCGGGTTCATCAATCTCAGCAGCGACCACATCCAGGTCACCGAGACCGAGCACGTCTACTACACCGTTCCCGGCATGGACAAGGATCGCAGCCTGGTGCGCATCATCGAAGTCGAGAACCCGCTTTCGGCCATCATCTTTTGCAATACCAAGGTGCGCGTCGAATACGTGACCACCGTGTTGCAGCGTTTCGGCTACGACGCCGATATGCTGACCTCCGATCTGCCACAGGCCGCCCGCGAGAAGGTGCTCACCCGCGTGCGCCTGGGCACGCTGCGCTTCCTGGTGGCCACCGATATCGCCGCGCGCGGCATCGACCTGCCGGAGCTTTCGCACGTCATCCAGTACGAGCCGCCGGAAGATCCTGAGGTGTATATCCACCGCTCCGGGCGCACCGGGCGGGCGGGGGGCAGCGGTACGGCGATCACGCTGGTCAACGTGGGTGAACGCGCCGACCTGCTGCGCATCAGCAAGCGTTTTGCCTTCGAAATCGAAGAACGTCCTTTGCCAGGGGATGAGGAGGTGCAACGGGTCGTTTCAGAGCGCATCATCACCCTGCTGGAATCACGCCTGCGCGTCCGCGACCGGCTGCAAGCCGAGCGCATGCAGCGCTTCTTGCCGTTGGCCGGCAGCCTGGGTGAAAACGATGAGGGCACCGGCTTGCTGGCCATGCTCCTGGACGACTTCTACCAGGAGACTTTCTACACGCCCGTCGTGCCGCCGCCCTCCGAAGACCAGCCGGAAGCTCAACGTCCATCCCGCCGTGCGGAGCATCATTCCGGGAATGAAGGCGAACGAAAGAGTGGCCATTCTGGGCGCCGGTCGCGCGACCGCAAGCGCCGCCCACGCTAGACTTCCCAACGTCCGTGACAGCACAAAAAGCGCCCTCTTGAATGGAGGGCGCTTCGGTTTCATAAACGATGCGTCCAGGAGCGCCCTGTTTCATCAATCCACGAGGGTGGTGCGGTCTGGAGAACGACCATCTGTTCCAACTAATTCCTGAGATTGGCGTTTCCAGATCACATCACGCCGACATGAAGGGGTTTATTGCTATAAAATCCATCGAAATTTCCACCGGATCTCAGCCTGCCATCAGAAATTCGCCCTCTTGGAAGAGTGATGCGCCCTAACTCCGGGTGATTTTTATGAATTAGTTGGGACAGATGGAGAACGACCGCACCCTACAAACTATATATCATTGTTTAACCTTGCAATTTTTTCACCCACTCTTTTCCATCTTTCATAGTTAAGAAGATCTGTTTGTCTTAAAATCAAGATAATTACACCCCTCGATTGCTTTTATCACATTACAGACCGAATTATAAACAGATTTTGGAATCCAAGGATTTAAGGTGATCCTTGAAATACAGCTAAGTTCAATCGATACATCTTTCGTCATAATTTCTTCCGAATCATTTTCGTAAATAACTCGGAACTCGGTCTCACCATCGAATGCCCGTCGTTTTACAAATGGCAATTGACACCAGGAAGTATTCTGACAGTCGTTTTCGATTTGTTTAATTGTCCTATATGTTACACTTTTAGAATTGATTCCTGGAACAGGTTTGATGCACGAGATCAATTCACTTTTGAAAAACTGAATACAAACACCACTGGAATTGCCCGCATATATTTTCCAATTATGGTACTTTTCAGCGGCGCTAGACTGAGATTCGGCAAAACATAAAGCCAAGACAGATTTATGCTCCGACTTTGCCTTATACAACTTCATGAAATATGAATTATTTTCGTCCTCCCACTTTGCGGGATCGACTAATGTTAATCTCTTGTTACACAGGATATCAAGTAGGAAGGGTAAGCTCGTATATCTATTCAGATACCCTTTTCCCTTAATGTTCCGAGGCATAATTATCCTTTCCCCATATTCAACGCAGCAGTAGGGTGTGATCGGGTTTTGACCGCACCGCTTAATTCATTGGTCTAAGAAGGTGGTGCGGTCTGGGGTACGACCGCACCCTACGAGCTTTGTGCGCGTAATTGGAAATGATCATCTGATTTATTAAAATCCTCCACTGACGGGAGGAGCCCCAGCTTGTAAATTGTTGTTAATATGATCTTTAATCTCCTCAATAAGCATTTTGTCAAAGCGCCATGTATGATTTTGTTGAAGTTGCACAGGTACAGGCGAAACAGCGGCTGATGCTAATCGGTCACACATTTCTATATCCCCAGTTGCAAGCATGACAAAATAACGATCAAGAGCTCCTTCTCTGGGCCCAGTCCCTAATTGGGGATCACTGTCCCCGTTCGGAACACACCATAAGGCAGTACGCAACTCGTTCAAAAGTTCAACATCACCTTTAATTGTCGTTGCCTTAGTAATTCCTCCTCCATGAGCAACTAAATTTCTTAGATTAATGAGATCTTCGATCGAATATCCACCATTTTCCATTTTGAAATGATTGGTCGCAACTACTTGGCTCTGTGGAAGATGTGATCTTCGAATAAACTCAAATCCTTCCTTTAGCCTTTCATTGCTTTTGTTTGTTGGATGTTGTCTTATAAGCTTATCTGGGTGACAGCATCTACCTAGAAGCTCGATACCTACGCATAATAATAAATACGCCGTTAAGAACTCTTCATGATCCATTACTCCGAGGATGGCATTCGCAGAAAGAATGTATCTTCTAATCATACCTATTACAAAGAAAGTTTTTGCAGAAAACTCGTCTAGCTCAGGAGGATCGGCTAAATCAGCCCATGGTTGTTTTATATCACCTATCGATTTGATTAAATTATTATCTAATTGGCTAGGCACATTAGTTAAGTATTGAGACAAAGGCGGTTTATAAGGGAACATATTAGACATTCCATTTTTAAAGTGAGTACGGATTAGGCCGGCAAAGAGGCTGAGGCTTCTTGACCTAACAAAGGTTTCTTGGGTTAACGAGCTTAAGTAACCAGTGAGTAAGGGCGGGTTGATTTTTGACCGCACCGCTTCTCAATAATTGTTTAGAGGGTCACTCTCCCCATTATCATCAATTATACTTTTTCCTCATTCCTGTGCAACTAAAAACGTCTTCCATTGGAGAATGCTTCGGTTTCATAAAGCGATGCGTCCAGAAGCGCCCTGCTTCATCAACTGCGAGATCGTGGGGGGCTATGTGGACTTATTCTGTCTGAAAATTTCGATAAGGATACGCTATAATCGTAGAATGGAGCCGAATACCGGCTGAGGATTTAAATGGACGCTTTTGGAACGAGAGACGCAGCGAGGGGCGCTGCAAAATGCCCTAAATCGGGCGCGCCAGGGGCAGGGCTCGATCATCCTGGTCAGCGGCGAGGCGGGCGTAGGCAAAACGTCTTTCGTCGCGGATTTTACGGCGCCTTATCGCCCGGCGGGTCTGGTCTATTGGGGCGCCTGTGACCCGTTGTTTACCCCTCGCCCATTAGGCCCCCTGTACGATATCGCCCTGCAAAAGATCCCCGCTTTGCTCGATCTGCTCAATTCCGGCGCGAACTGGCTGACGGTCGCGCTGGCGCTGCTGCAATCGCTCCGCGACAACCCTGACGCGACGCTCGTCGTTTTTGAGGACGTGCACTGGGCGGACGGCGCCACCTTGGACTTGCTTAAGTACCTGGGCCGCAGGATCGATCAAACCCATTCCGTATTGATTCTGACCTTCCGGGACGATGAGGTCGGGAGCCAGCACCTGCTGCGAGAAACGCTGGGCAATTTTCCGGGCGGGCAAACTGTTCGCCTCCCGCTCGAGCCGTTGTCTGAAAATGCGGTGGCGGTGTTAGCCAGGCAAGCCAACCGGCCCGCAAAAGGGGTTTATCAGGCCACCCGGGGCAACCCCTTTTTTGTCACCGAAGTCCTGCGCAGTCAGGATGAGCAAATTCCGAAAACGGTGCGGGATGCGGTGTTTACGCGCGCCGCGCACCTATCGGCCTCCGCCCGAGCCGTTCTCGAATTGGTATCCATCGTCCCCGGGGCGGCCCAGCTCTGGCTGCTGGAAGACATCCTTCAGCCGGAGCCCTCGGCCATCGACGCCTGTATCGAAGGTGGGTTTCTCGTCCCCGCCGGAGATACCCCCCTGGGGAATGCGCTGTCATTTCGGCATGAGCTGGCGCGCCTGGCCATCAGCGAGTTTGTCCCTTTCAGCCGCTCCAAAACCCTGCACCAAAAGATTCTGCTGGCGCTGCACGAGCGTAAAAACAGCGTTCCGCTGGCCCTGTTCGTCCACCATGCGGTAGGAGCGGAGGACGAGCAGCGGGTGCTGGCGTATGCGCCGCGCGCCGCCCAGGAGGCCAGCCATCACGGGGCGCACCGCGAAGCCGCCCGCCATTATCAAACCGCCCTGCGCTACAGCCACCTGCTGGCCGCGGACGAACACGCCCGTCTCCTGGATGGGCTTGCGTTCGAATATTACCTGACCGGCAAGATGGACCCGGCGATCCGGCTGCGCGAGGAGGCTATCCAATATTGGCGCCAGAGCGGGCGCATGGATCGCGCGGGCGATGATCTGCGCTGGCTGTCGCGTATTTACTGGTTTCAAGGGAACAAACAGGCAGCCGACCGTTTCGCGGCGGATGCTATCGGACTGCTCGAACAACTGCCCCCCGGGCAGGAGCTGGCCATGGCCTATAGCAACCGTTCTCAATTATATATGCTTGCCGAGGAGACCGAAGCCGCCATCCAATGGGGCAACCGGGCGCTTCAACTGGCCGAAACGATACGGGATGATGAAATTATCCTGCACGCCTTGACGAATATCGGCATGGCGGAACTGTTATCCGGCCAGGAGAACGGGTTGAAGAAGCTCGAACGAGCCTTATCGATGGCCCAGGCGCAGGAGATGCACGACCACGTGGCGCGCTGTTACGCCAATATCGCCTCGATTGCGGTCATGCACCGCGATTACCGCTCCGCCGCGGAGGTTCTCGGCCGGGGAATTGCCTATACCGCCGATCGCGATATGGATACTTACAACGTCTATCTGCGCGGTTGGCAGGCGCGCATGCACTTTGAACAGGGCCTGTGGGCGGAGGCAGCCCGCGAGGCGGAGGAAGTCATTCGCCTGGATGTGGGCTCCGTGGTGATGGCTCTCCCGGCGGTGACCACCCTTGGCCACGTCAGGGCGCGGCAGGGGCATCCGCAGGCCCTCCAATGGTTGGAGCGGGCCCGAGACATGGCGTTGCCCACCGGCGAGCTTCAGCGAATGGCGCCTGTTGCGGCTGCCCGGGCTGAAGCCGCCTGGTGGCGCGGCGACCGCCGGCAAGTTTTAGAGGAAGCTTCTCAGGTGGTCGAAATGGCGCGCCGGGCCGGGGACGTATGGCAATTGGGCCCCATCGCGTTGTGGATGTGGCGCGCAAGCGGCGAAGCTCCTCGCGATGGCCTCCCTTTGTGCTACCGGGCCACGCTGGAAGGGGACTTCCGTACCGCGGCGGCAGAATGGGAACGCGTGGGATGCCCGTTTGAGCAGGCGATGGCCCTGGCCGAAGGGGACCAGGAAGCCCGACTTCAGGCCCTGGCGATCTTCGAGCACCTGGGGGCGCAGCCGGCTGCCAGAGCGCTGCGCGAACAAATGCGCCTTGAGGGGGTAAAAGGGGTGCCGAGGGGACCGAGGCCAGCTACCAAAGCCAACCCTGAAGGGCTGACCGCCCGGGAAATGGAAATCCTGGCTTTGTTGGTCGAGGGCTTGAATAACGCCGAGATTTCCAGGCAACTGTCCATCGCCATGAAAACGGTGGATCACCACGTTTCGACGATCCTGGCAAAATTGAACGTGCATTCCCGCCTGGAAGCGGCCGCGGCTGCCCGGCAAAAGAAAATCTTCCCCCCACAAAATAGGGAGCCCGACTCCCCAAGATAGGGAATTTTCCTGACGAAAATCGTCACGATTACCGCTATCCTCTAGAGCATCGGTAAACGGTATTGGATTGCATCCAATCGAAAGGAGGATAGCCATGACCGGTTTGCAGGGGAACGATCAAGTCGTGCAGCAGTTGGGCGAAGCGTGGATTGGGGCGCTGGTCGAAAAAGATTTCCAGCGCCTGGCAGGGATCTGCCACCCGGAGGTGCGCAGCCGTCTGATGACGCCGAAGCGCATCGATGCGCTGGAGAGCGCGTCTGCCTTAACTCAGAAAGTCGAGGGATGGTTTGGCAAGTGCGATGCCATGCAGACAGAGCAATTCCGGGTTGCGCAGGTGGGGGGGAAGCTGGCAATTTTTTACCGGCTGCGATTTGAAAAGAATGGAGAGCCCTATACGGCTGAGCAGCAGCTCTATTGCTCTCTTCGCGATGGCCGCATCGATGGGCTAGATTTACTTTGCAGCGGATTTCAACCGGTTCAAGCCCGGCTCGAGGCGTCCATCCCTCAAGCGGAGAACAGCGCACCCACCGGGCAGCTACCCGCCGCAAAATCGTCTCTCCGGGCGGACGCGCTCTTAAAGATGGACACCGGCGGGGGACGGGATTCAACCTGCGCTCTCCTGACGCCCTCCATCAAGCACAAGCTGAATGAATTGAGCTCCGGGCAGGTGCTCGAAGTCTACGTGGATGACCCCACCGCCAAAGAAGACATCGAAGCGTGGTGCCGTCTTTCCGGAAACTCGCTTTTGAGCCTGGAGCGCGGAGCAGGTCAGGGGCTCCATTTTTACCTGATGAAGAAGTGAGCCCCTAGTTAGGAAGGAGAATTTGAAATGGCTAAGCTGTTGATTAATTGCACCCATGGGCGTGAAGATGCCGAACGGACGACGCTTTCATTCGTGGTCGGGAACGTGGCGGCCTCAGCCGACCAGGAAGTGGTCGTTTTGTTGACCATCGACGGGGTCTGGAACGCCACCCGGGGATACGCGGATGATATCTGCAAGGAAGGTTTCCAACCCCTCAAGGACGTGATGCAGTCCTTTCTCGCCAACGGCGGACAGATTTGGGCCTGCGGGGCTTGCGCCAAGCCGCGCGGGATTAGCGAAGCCGACTTGATCCCAGGAGCGCGCATCGTCAGCGCCGCCAATGCGGTTGAGTATCTGGCGTCTGGGGCGGCTTCCCTCAGTTTTTAGAGGCTGCTGTCCGCTTGAATGTTCGGATGGTGGGGGTGATAACGATCGTTGTCCATGCTTCAAATCCAGCTAAACAAAAAGCGCTCTCCAGAGACGGAGAGCGCTTCATTGCTGCTCGTCGCCTGGAAAGTGGGGAGGGTGGGTAGGGGGGCATGAGTACCCGGCCGTGAATTCCTGCCGGTTGCTCCGCAACCCACCGCTCTGGTCCCGCCGATTTCATTCGCCAACGACCAATGGGTGGGTTCCGGGGTGGAGAACGGACTCAGCAAAGGCGGGCAGACCTATCCACCCCTCCGCTCACCCTACGGCTATTTATTCACTTGCTGCATGTTTCGAAAAAATCTCTCCTCTACGATATTTATACCCAAATACGCTTGCTTCTGGATCAATGACATCAATAATTCTCTGTTCCCTTAGCTTTTGTAATGCCTTTTTTACTTTATTTTCCGATTCCTCGCCAGAAAGTTCTCGAAGGATTTTATTTGAAATTTCGTCGTGCTCTTGAAGATATTCAATCGCTAATTGTTCAAGAGAGGCAATTCTGCGATGCTCTATGGTAACTACTACCGCATTTTCTAATTCCTTTATTTCTGGATTTACCAACCCCGCTTTCTTCATGGCATTGAACGCTGTGTCCAATCCTTCCCCAATATCATGATTTACCGGCTCGGGCAATTTGTGTAACATTCGGACAATATTTGGATTACGCGAATATCTTTCCTTGAGAATATTTTGTATTGTAATATATCCGGGTAGTTTTCCGGGGCTTTGAATTTCTATTCTGTTGTCGTAAATTCTAACATGAATATCATCGTTTATACTGTAATCTCTATGAATAACAGCATTGACTAGTATTTCGTGTAAAGCGTCTGTCGGATAACGTAGTTTGACAATTTTCCCGTCAACATTGTAGCTGACATTTTTTAATATAGAATTAACTGTTTCGATTACTTTGTAAATCTGCTTTTCTAGCGGACCTTCTATGGTTGTTGGCTGCCCCTGTAAATATTCTCTTTTGTATTCTTTTTCTGTTGTTTGCAATCTATATACCTTGATAGCACATCTTGTATTTAGTATTGCCTGTGGCTCGTCGTCAAAAAGTAAAACGCTTGCGGCTCTTGGTGTATATTTTTCATCTTCTTTTGCGAGAAGACCTTGTTTGTACAAAAATGATATTTTGCCTTGTTTTGCGTCTATTCTTTCCATATAACTTTCAAGGTATTCACTTGTTAAAAGCCTATCAATTTCAACTTGCGGCTGTATAGAATGCTCAAAGCTGTAAGCTCCTTTCGCATACGATAGTTGTAATATTTCATCGTCTTTAATTCTTTTTGTGCTAGCGTTTACGCGAATATAGCATTCTTTGGAGGCTGTGTAGTGAATGCGTGGGCTTTTTGGAATGATAAGATGTAATACAAGGCCGCGTTTACCAAAATTAATAAACTCTGCATATACACCCTCAACACTTGGTTCTGTTTGAGTAAATAATAATTGTATTACGGCATTAGCTTCTTCGGCGTTAGAAAACCCATAAAATCTTTCCCCTTGTGTTTTCTTGTCTTCAATGCCGATATAAAGTTCACCACCATCTGTATTTGCGAAAGAGACAAAATGCTCTTGAGCAGATGATGGTTTAATCCTTTTGCTTTTAAAATCAAGGAAATGCCCTTCGTCAGTTTCTGATAATTTATCTTCAAGGGAATGATTGGCGGCTACGGTGCTAATATTCATATTACCTCCGAAGTGAGTATGGAGCGGTCGGTTTTTGACCACCCCGCTTCTTTTAAATCGGCCAGGGGATCTTTCCCCCCATCACCATTGATTATACTTTTCTCTCGCTTCTGTGCAACTAAAAACGCCCTCCGAATTGGAGAGTGCTTCGATTTCCTAAAATGGTGCGTCCAGGCGCAACCTGCTTCATCGACCCATAAGGGTGGTGCGGTCTGGGAAACGACTACAAAACGGGTGCATCCCAGAAACGTGGAGGAAGTGAGATAATAGGACAGTAATACTCCTAATAGAGGTTGCTGTCATGAAGAAAACCCGAGCACAAAGGCAAACGGAATTAAAGGCGAAAGCCGATGAAATCATCGAGCAATTGCTGAATTGGACAGACGAGAACCAAAAGCCCAGCTTGACGCAAATCGAGGATATCGTTTTGAAATTGCGCGGTGAACTTGGTCAGGCGATGATTGAGAATGTGGTCAGTGGGCAAGAAGCGGTGCAACCAGTGGAAGAGATACGCTGTAGCCAGTGTGGGCGAGCAATGCAGAACAAAGGGAAGCGCGAGAGGCAGATGGAAACTCGAGCGGGAGAAGTTGAGCTCAGCCGGGGATATTACACCTGTCCGGAATGTGGAGGCAGGATTTTTCCCCCTGGATGAACAACTCGGGCTACAAGACAAGCATATGAGTGAGGGGGTGGGGAAATTAGTGGTTTGGCTGAGTGGGATGATGCCATTTGAGCGGGTAGAGCAGGTGTTGGAGCAAGTGGGACAGCTGCATGTATCGCGCAATAGTGCTTGGCGCGAGGCCAACCGCTGGGGGGAAGGATTACGTCAGGCAGAAATGGCTGAAGCCGAGCAAGCGGGGCAGGTGGAAATGCGGGGAGGGGTCGTTCCAGGAGAAAGCCTGCGCTCTGAACGCCTGGGGGTGAGTTTGGATGGGTTCATGATCAATGTACGCGAAGAAGGCTGGAAAGAAGTGAAGGCTGGGAGTGTCTTTCGGGTAGAGAAAAGGGGGAAAATGGACGAAATCACCCAAGAGGAACTGGAAGTGGGTCAAGCCGTCGAGAATAGTTATGTGGCTTACCTGGGTGGGCCGGAGGTGTTTGGGGAGAAGTTGTGGGCAGAAGCCAGAAGAAGACGCTGGACAACGGCAGGCGATACCCAGGTGGTAGCTGATGGAGCGGTTTGGATCTGGAATTTAGCCTCCGACCACTTTTATGATAGTGTTCAGGTGGTCGATTGGTCCCATGCGAAATCTCACCTGGCGCATGCCGCCCAGTTGCTATATGGTGAAGGAACCAACCTGGCGCAGCGTTGGCTCAATGACCAGGAAACCCGTTTGTATCAAGGCCAAGCTGAAGATATAGCAGCCACGATCCGGGATTCGGCCAACAAAGACGCAGCCAACGCAGCGGAGTTACTCACGGAAGCAGGCTATTTTGAGAGCAATAAGAGACGCATGGAATATCTGGACCGGCGTATGGAAGGGTGGGTCATTGGAAGCGGCATGATCGAAAGTGGGGCCAAACAATACCAGGCTCGTTTCAAAGGGCCAGGAATGCAATGGAGCCGAAAGGGAGCAGAAAGATTATTACCGGTACGAACGGCTATTTTGAGTAACCGTTTTGATGAACTGTGGCATCGTGTTTACTACTCGCCAAATAATTGAGATGCACCCCTACAAAACTTGTCTAACCAGTGTAAATGGTCTAAAATTAGATAGGGATCCTCTCCCGGCAGTCTCCCAAAGCAACGGATGGAAGATGTGAATAAACCTGACCCGATCATCCGGACGAAGCTGCGCCTGCCCTTCACCCGGCCAGGGCTGGTTTCCCGTCCGCGGCTCCAGGAACAGATCGCGCAGGGGCTGCGCGGTCCGCTGACCCTGATTACCGCCCCGGCCGGTTTTGGCAAGACCACCCTGGTGGCCTCCTGTATCGCCGGTTGTGGATTGCCGGTTGCCTGGCTGTCCCTGGATAAGGATGACAATCAGGCGGGGCGCTTCCTGACCTATCTGGTGGCTGCCTTGCAAGCGGCTGACCCTACGATCGGGGGCGAGGCCGCCCAGCTGCTGGCGGGAATCCAGCAAGCGCCCTCTGAAGCGGTGCTGACCAGCCTCATCAACGACCTGGATGGCGCTACCGGGGAGAGGCCCTGGTGTTGGATGATTACCAGCTCATTCGTAACCAGAGGGTGCACGCGGACGTGGCTTTTTTACTCGAGCATTGTCCAGCTACCTTCCACCTGCTGATCGCCACCCGTTCAGACCCTCCGCTGCCTTTAGCCCGCTTGCGAGCGCGCGGCCAGATGCTCGAGCTGCGCAGCGCCGACCTGCGCTTTCACACCCGCCGAGGCCGCCCGTTTCCTGAACGACGTCATGGGCCTTCGCCTGGACGCCGGATCGGTCGCGATGCTCGAAGAGCGCACGGAAGGCTGGGTCGCCGGCTTGCAGATGGCGGCCCTCTCTATGCGTGACCGTGAAGACGTGCGCGGGTTTATCGAAGGCTTCTCAGGCACGCAACCGCTACATCCTGGACTACCTGCTGGAGGAGGTCCTGGCCGGTCAACCACCAGAAATCCAACATTTTCTTCTGTATACGTCGATTTTGGAGCGCCTGACCGCGCCACTCTGTGACGCGATAACCGGGATTCGAGAATGGAAAGTGGAGAGCGGTCATGAACCTCGATTCTCTTCTCTCAATTCGCAGTCTATCCTGGAGTACCTGGAACGGGCAAACCTTTTTCTGCGTCTCGCTGGATGATGAGCGCACCTGGTTCCGCTATCACCACCTGTTTGCCGATCTGCTCAGGGCCCGGCTGCACCAGGCCCAACCCGATCTGGTCCCCCTCCTGCATATGCGGGCCTCTGCCTGGTTGGAGCAGAAAGGAATTCATTCCCGAAGCAATCCAGCACCTCTTCGCTGCCCATGAGATTGGCCGGGCAGCAGACCTGATCGAGCGCTACGGACCGCGCCTGTTTGGCAGAGAGCGACCCTTCGGTTTTGCAGATGGCGGATAGCCTTCCGCCTGAAATGCTCCTTGCCCGGCCCAAAATAGGCCTGTACCAGGCCTGGCTGCTCATCATCCAGGGTCACATCGCAAAGGCCCTCCCGCTGTTGAATGACATGGCGCGAGCAGCTGGCCGGTGCAGACCCAATTCTGGACAGCAGTGGATGCAGACGATTGTCGGGTTGGCCCTGGCTTTTCTTGCGCCACCGGCCAAGCATGCCCGGAATTTGATCCTCTCCCCGATTACCAGGTATTGGATGATATCCCTGCCGAAGAGCTGATCCTGCGCAACGCGGCAGATTTTCTCTACGGGATGGCCCTGGGAAGGCGCGGGGAATTCGACCGCGCGGTGGAGGTCTCGCTCAAGTGCATCCAGAGAGAGAAGGCGCCCCATGGGACGCTGGCCATCCCCACCCTGGCCCCCTTCCTGACCCGTATCTACCTGATGCAAGGCCGTTTACACGCCGCGGCCTCCCTGTGCCGCGAATTTCTGGACCCCATCCAGGAGAGCGGCATCCGCTTCATTTATACTGCCGGCAGCATGAATATCGACCTGGGGGAGGTGCTGTACGAATGGAATTGCCTGGAAGAGGCCGAGCAGCAAATCCGAGACGGCCTTCGAGCCAATGAACCCTGGCAGAATATCATGACGGATGCCTTGGGACTGTCGGCCCTGGCGCGCGTCCTTCAGGCCAAGGGGGACTATGCCGGGGCGATGCAGGTCGTAGAGAAATTTGAAACCAGACTGCAAGGGCAATCCCGGCCGCGTGAATTCGCATGAGGATTTCCGCACCTTGAGGGTTCGCGTGCAGCTTGCCAGTGGGGATCTCCAAAGCCCTTCCTGATTGGGCCGATCAGATTCTGACATAGCCAGGATTTCCAGCTCCACGAGGAATATTACCGGCTCACCCTGGCCCGCATCCGCCTGGCGCAGGGCAGGGTTACGCCGAGGTGGAGGAATGCTGGCCAGGATGGCGATGGCGCTCCCGGTTGGCGGCCGGCAGTCGAACTACCCAGGCAGATCGAATCCAACCTGCTTCTGGCCGCGGCGGTCGCCGGGCAGCAGCGCCTGCCGGAAGCCCTTGGAATTGATCGAAGCCTGCCTTGCTCTGGCCGAGCCGGAAGGATACATCCGCATCTTTTTAGATGTTGGTGAACCAGTTCGAGAATTGCTGGCGGCCTATCTGCGCTCGGCTGCTCCGGGTCATAAGCTTTACGCTCGGAAACTACTGGAGGCTTTTTCGCCTTCGGGCGAAGCCGGTTCTCCTGGCCCACAGTCGGCCGGGCTGGTCGAGCCGCTCTCCGGGCGCGAGATGGAAGTCCTCCACCTCATGGCCCTGGGCAACACCAACCAGGAGATTGCCCGGCAGCTCATCGTCGCCCCAGGCACGGTTAAGGCCCACGCGGCCAGTATCTATCGCAAGCTGGACGTCGCCAACCGCACCGAGGCGGTGGCGCGCGCCCGGCAGCTCGGCCTCCTCCCCTGATCCCCTTCCCAACAGGCAGATAACCCCTACCGGTAACCCTTACAAATAACCCCTGAATATCCCTTTTGGCAGATGCAGGCTTTCTCGCTGCGCGCTAAATTATTGGCAAATGCAGTGAGATATCAAATGAGGAGAGCCGCGATGCCGGAATACTACGAGATAAAAATCAGAGGCCATTTGGATCCAGGCTGGTCGGATTGGTTCGCCAGCTTGAAGTTGACGCACCTGGAAGCCAATGAGACCCTGCTTTCCGGGGCGCTGCCCGACCAGGCGGCGCTCCACGGCCTGCTCGAGCGCATCCGCGATCTCAATTTGACCCTGATCTCGGTCACCTGCGGCGGCCCAATCCCTTCCAATTCAGACAAGGACTAACGAGGGAATATGATCCACATAAAGAATATCTCACTATTGGCCTTGGCGCTTCTTCTGGCTGCTTGTAGCCCGGCATCCGCGTTGAATGCGCAGTCAACCCCAACGTTCTCACCCGCTGCCGACTCTCCCCTAAGCCCGAGCATTGCTTTGGAGCCTTGCCAGTTGGGTTCCTACAGCGCGCAGTGCGGAACTTTGAAGGTCTATGAAAATCGGGCCGCGCGCAGCGGGCGCATGATCGATCTGCGCGTCGCCGTCATCAAAGCTCAAAGCGAGCACCCGGCTCCCGATCCGATTTTTTACCTGGCCGGCGGGCCTGGCGACGCGGCCACTGAAGATGGAGCCCGGCAACAATTTCCTTCCTCCCTCAGCCAGAATCACGATCTGGTTTATGTGGACCAGCGCGGCACCGGCGGGTCGAACCGGGTTTTGATTTCATCCGACCAGCCTGACCTTTCCGGATTGACGCCCGCAGAGGCCGACGCCAGGCTCAAAGCTTGGGTAGCGCAGTTCCTCGCCGCGATCGACATGGATCCGCAGTTTTACACCACTGCGATCGCCATGGACGATCTGGACGAGGTGCGCCAGGCGCTGGGCTATGACCAGATCAACCTGGTGGGGTATTCCTATGGGGCCACCGCGGCGCAGTATTACCTGCGGCAGCACGAAGACCACGTGCGCACGGCCACCCTCGGCGGCGGCTCGTTGCTGGATACGCCGGTGTTCGAGCGGTGGGCGCACAACGGCCAGCAAGCCTTGGACAACATTTTCGAGCGCTGCCAGGCTGATGCCGCCTGCCAGGATGCATTCCCCAACTTACGGGAGGAATTTGCCGCATTATTGGCCCGCCTGGCGGGTCAGCCCGCCACCGACACGTAC
Source organism: uncultured Chloroflexia bacterium (assembly GCA_963702935.1). Classification (GTDB taxonomy): domain Bacteria; phylum Chloroflexota; class Anaerolineae; order Anaerolineales; family Anaerolineaceae; genus DAOTWA01. The sequence goes on along the minus strand of OY969772.1, from coordinate 1,145,773 downwards.
ACCAACCCCGGCGATCAACAGCCCGGCACGATCACCTACACCCCCGATTTTTGGGCAGCCGTCATCCGCCACATGACCAAGGACGCCACAAATGATGCCAGCTTGCCTCTCTTCATCCATCGCGCCTCCCAGGAGAACGATTGGAAGGGTTTTACCCAATTCATCGTCGCCAATGGGAGCTATGAATGGTGGGGAGCGCAAATGATGGAACACGTCATCCGCTGTAGCGAAAAATGGGCCGCTTTCGACCCCGCTGAGGTGGCTCGCTTGAGCGAGGGCAGTTATCTCAAAGGCTTCGACCTGTGGCTGGCCCAGAATCAGGCCCTCAGTTGCCAGTATACCCCGCCGGGGCTAACGCCCGAAGGCCAGAATCCCCAGCCGGGATCGCAGGTGCCCGTGCTGATTGTGAACGGTGAAGTGGACCCGATCGACCCACCCGCCAACATGGCCGGAGCCGAAGCGTTATGGCCCAATAGCGCCGCCCTGGTCTTACCCTATCAAGGGCATAGTATTTCCGATAGGACCGCAATCACCTGCCTGTGGTCCATCGAGGATGAATTCATTCAATCGGGCTCAGCGCAAGGATTGCATACCGACTGCCTGAAAAGCATCCAACCTCCCGCATTCGTTACGGCGGAATAAAGCGTCCACCGGATGGCCGCCGGTCATTCAAAATTCAACACAAAGAAAGAGTCTGAAATGTTTCTGGAAAACAGGCTGGCGGCTCAGACAACCCATTATGCCATGGGCACGGTCATGACCCACAAGGCTTTCGGCTCGTATGCCGAAGACAGCCTTGAGGCCGTTGGCCGGGAAGTTGAGCGCATCGAAGGGCTGCTCAGCCGTTTCTTGCCCGCTAGCGAAATCAGTCGCGTGAATGAATCTGCCGGGATACAAAGTGAGAAGGTGAGCTTCGATACCTACGCGGTGCTGTCAAAAGCGGTCGAATTTTCACGAGCTTGTCCGGGCTGCTTTGACGTGACCATCGAGCCTTTGATCCGCCTGTGGAACAGCGGCAAGGCGTCCTTGACCCCGCCGGATGAAGCCAGCATCCAGCAGGCGCTTCCCTGGGTGAATTATCGCGACTTGATCCTGGATCCCTGGGAAATGACCGCCGGGCTAAGCCATATAGGGCAGGCCGTTGACCTGGGAGGAATCGGGAAAGGATTTGCCGGCGACAGGATTCGGGAGGTTTTCAAGGGATTTGGCGTCGCTTCGGCTTACTCCAATCTGGGCGGCAACGTCGTTGCGCTCGGGGCGAAGCCCGACGGCTCGCCGTGGCAGGTGGGCATCCAGCATCCCCGGCAGGAGGACCGCTTGATTGGGCGTGTTTCGGTGGTCGACCAGAGCGTGGTGACCTCCGGGGACTATCAGCGATACTTCATAGACGGCCGGGGAAAAAGGCGCCATCACATCCTGAACCCCACCACGGGATACCCCGCGGAATCTGGATTGATCAGCGTGTCCATCGTTACGCAGAAGTCGCTGGCAGCCGACGCGTTGTCCACCATCCTGTTCGTGGCCGGGAGGGAGAAGGGGCTGGAATGCTTGAGAAGCTTTCCGCAAACCGAGGCCATTCTGGTGGATTCTGATTTGCAGGTTTACGTTACAGCGGGTCTGAGAGACCGCTTTCAAGCGGATCAGGGCATCGATGTGACGATTTTAGATTGAATGGAAGGAAAGGAAAAAACAAAATGTTTGGTTGGTTGATCGCACTCACCATTGTGGCTATTTTGGGCGCAGCCGGGGGAATCGGCTGGTCGAAATTATCCAAGGAGCACCGTGAAGCCAGAAGTCTGCCGCTGAATGCCGTGGACTTCAGTAAGCTGAACGACGGCAGCTATCATGGGGCCTACGCGGGCGGCATGTACAAATGGCGCGCCAATGAATGCCAGGTCAGCGTGTCCTCGGGCAAAGTGGCCGCTATCCAGCTCCTCGTCAGCCAGGACCCGGGCGGCAAGAATACGCAGCACGAGACGCTCTACGAGCGGGTCATTCAGGCGCAGTCGCTGCATGTGGATACCATCAGCGGCGCCACCCTCACCTCGAAGGCCTATCTCCAGGCGGTAGAAAACGCGCTGGTGCAGGCGCAATCGGCATAAGGATCGGATTTCAGGGCAAAGGAAAGTTTGCGATGGCTGCGAAAGAGAACGTGAAACAGAAAAGAAAAGGCAAGGGGTGCCTGATCGCGCTGATCATCATTTTAGTGATCCTGGCGGTCAGTGGGGGGATCGGCTGGTCGTTCATCTCCAAAGAGCACCGTGAGGCCGCCAGCCTGCCGCTGAATGCCGTCGATTTCAGCAAGCTGAATGATGGCAGCTATCATGGGGCCTACGCGGGCGGCATGTACCGCTGGCGGGTCAACGCATGTGACGTTACGGTGGCGAGCGGCAAAGTGAGCGCTATTCACCTGGTTGGCAGTCAGGACCCGGGCGCCGAGAATACCGACGTTGAGACGCTCTACGAGCGGGTCATCCAGGCGCAGTCGCTGCACGTGGACACCATCAGCGGCGCAACCCTCACCTCGAAGGCCTATCTCCAGTGCGTAGAAAACGCGCTGATCCCCGCGCAGCACGAATAGTCGAGAATTGTGCTCTATTTGGATCGAGGTTATTTTCGCCTGAAGAGGAAGAACAGTTGTCAAAGTCTTTTGGCGCCAGGTGGGATGAATATTGCAAGAAGGTAAAAATTTCTTGGCTCTAAAACCAACAACTCGTAAGGTGAGTGAAGGGCCACTGGAAGGTGGCCCCGCAACCCACCACTCTTGCCAACGACCCAAGGGTGGGTTGCGGGGTGGAGAACGAGCTCATTCAAAACGGCCAGACCTGCCCACCCCTCCACCCACTTCACTTACTCATACCCATAAATCCGGTCACGGTGAAAATCAAGAGGTTTACAGCACTCTTTGAATGTTGTCAGGCCGGATTTTGGATCGCATCGGCGATTGCGCCGGCCAGATAAACCTTGCCCCAATCGCGGCCGGTTATCTCTCGCAAAATGCCTTTTTTTTCCATCATTGCGATAGCTTTGCGAGCGGTTGGATTGGATGTTTTCAGCACTTTTTCTGCCCGGCTTACGGTCATGTAGGGGTTCGCAAAAAGCTGGTCGATCAGAGTGGCGGCTTTGGGAAAATCAAGGAGTTGTTTGTGGTAACTCTCTCTCAGATCAATAAGAGTAGTTGTTTGTTGTAAAGCCTGTTGGGCTGTTTCCTTCACACCGGTGAGAAAGAACAGGATCCAGGTGTTCCGATCGCCATGGGTGCGGACGCGCTGAAGCAATTCGTAATAATCCTGCCGGTGAGCTTCAATATAGGATGAGAGGTAAAGTAAAGGCTGCGATAATCTTCTGCGCTCCATGAGGAACAACGGAATTAACAGGCGTCCTACGCGGCCATTGCCATCAAGGAATGGATGAATTGCCTCAAATTGTTCGTGCATCAAGGCACATTGGACCAGGTCCGGAAGACTGCCGCGCTCCTGCAGGAATTCCTCCCAATTGTTCAGCGCAGGCATCAACTCGTCCGGTGGGGGCGGTATGTAGGGTGCATCAGCAAGGCTGCTACCAGCCGGCCCGATCCAATTTTGCGAACGGCGGAATTCACCAGGCGTGGCCTTCTCGCCTCGCACGCCCTCCATAAGGTGAGCATGGATTTCGCGAACCAGCCGTAATGATAGCGGCAGAACCGACAATCGCTGAACGCCATATTCCAGGGAGATTACGTAATTTCTGACCTCTTGAACATCTGCCACATCTGAGCGTTTCTCCCCAGATTCAACATCTCCCAACCACAAATCGGAAAGTTCAGCCTTTGTGCCTTCAATTCGGGAGGAGAGAACGGCCTCCCGGCGAATGTAAGGATTGATCAGCAAATGCGGATTTGGAAGATGCTTTCCCGCGCCGGAGAGTTCACTCAGGGCGGCGTCTGCCTGTGACAAAGCCATAACCAGTCGGGCATCAAAGACGATGTCAGGCGGCAAAGGGGCGGGAATAAAAGCAAAATATCCCTTCGGCGTCCGGATCACTTTCCCAGCCTGGGGAGCGCGAAAATCGGTGGGATTCACGGTGCATCCTTTGAAAGCAATTTTTCAAAGCGCAGTTAACTTTAAAAGAATATACCATATTTCTTTCAAAGCAGCGGGGAAATTAAAAAAGAGATTTGAGAGCATACTCCATAATTATCGCCCTCTTTCCCGTATAACCGGAAGTCGTAGAGTGGGTGCAGGAGCACTGAGCGCCCAGACGTGGATTTCCGCAGGCAGCCCCGCAACCCGTCGCTCTCGCCGATAGAGGTATTGACATTTTTAAATTATGCTGTACAATATATTTAGTATAACAAAGTATTAGACATGAACGGTCGGGTGGCCCGTGGGCAAAGAATTGGATCGAGAATTGAAGCGCGGTACCCTGGAGATGATCCTGCTCAGGCTGCTCTCCGAGCGGCCCATGTACGGCTACGAGCTGATCTCCACACTGGAGCGGCTGGGCGGGCCGCCCTTCCAGCTCAAGGAAGGCACGCTCTACCCGGTGCTCTACCGCCTGGAGAAGGCCGGGTGGATCGAGCCAAAATGGGAGGTGCTGGAGCGCGGCGTGCCGCGCAAGTATTACCACCTGAGCGGGGAGGGGGCCGGCCAGCTCGAGAGCTTGTTGAGCGAATGGCAGGAATTTACGGCGGCGGTGCAGCGCCTGTTGGAGGGAAGCGTACATGAAGGAAATTGAGAGCTATATCCAGGCTGTGTTGGGCGAGCTCTACGCGCCGGCTGCCGAGCGGCAGCGCGTGGAGAGCGACCTGCGCGCGCACATCGAGGAGGCCTTGCAATCCGGCGAGCCGGTAGAGGCCGTCATCGAGCGCATGGGCGCTCCTGGCGAGGTGGCCGCGGGGTTCATGGCGCAGATCGAGCTGCCCTACGCGGGCTTCTGGCGCAGGCTGGTGGCTTTCGCCATCGATCTGCTGCTGATCTTGCTGGCGGCGGGCGTGCTGGGCGTCGCGTTCGTCCTGCTGAGCAACCTTGTGCCGCGGCACCCCCAGGGAATTGAAACCCTCCTGGGAGGGGTGCTAATCGCCCTGTGTGTGGCCTGCGCGCTGGCGGGGTTGGGCATCACCCTGCTGTATTTTCCCATCCTGGAAGGGCGCTTCGGGCAAACCCTGGGCAAGCGCTTACTCAAGCTGCGCGTGCTGCGCGAGGACGGCTCGCCGGTGCATTATAAAGAGGCTTTCCTGCGCCGCATCTCCTACTACCTCGAAGTGATCGAGGTGGACGCACTGTTCATTCCCTTCACCGCCAGGCGCCAGCGCGCCTTCGACATCGTGGCGCGCACGATCGTAGTGAAAGAGGAATAAGAGAGTAGTAGGGTAGGTGACATTTGCACCTCCTTTAGACAAGCTGAAGCATCTCCTCGAAAGACAGATGAACCTCGTTTTCAACGATGGGCCTCATTTCCCGCCACATTTCCATAAACGCCCCTTTCCGCCGTTCAAGCTCTTCGACTGAAATGGAATGCAGGATCATGGTGCCCTGGATGCGCTCCTGGAAATCGTGGGGGAGCCGTTCCAGTTGCTCCACACAGTAGTAGCGCCATTTCATGTCCGCCACTAACTGATTGTTCAAGCCAAACAGCATATCAAAGAAAAAGTTTAACCCTTGATCGAACATGTGCTGAGCGCTGACGAGATTGCCGCGCTCCACCCATAAATGGGTCAAGCGATTGACATACCACTCCGAAAGGGTTAGCCCTGACATCAGCAGCCATTTCTTCTCCTCTGGCTTCAACGGGACCTTTTCTTCGAGTAATTGAGAGATCTTCCCCAGTGGATCGAAATAAATCTGTCCTTGAGAATACGTCCAACGTTTCGACATGTCCCAGGAGGCGGTCAGCTCGCTTTCGTAGTCTGACACCCAACATTGCACTTCGAAACCTTCGACCTGGAGGAACTTGTTGGCTAATGGCATCTCCGCGGCTTGCTTTTTGAAAAGTGCAACATCAATGTCTGCTGAGGCATCGAAGTAGCCCCGGGCAATGGCTCCCAGGAAGACGATCCCGACGACATCGTCGCGAATGTATTGTTGAGCGAAATCTTGGGCGACTTGGGTGGCCTTCTCTAGCAGTGCGGGGTCTGAAGATTGGAGGATGAATTTTGTGCTCATTTATTCCCGTTTCCTGTTGATAGCACAGTTCGAAGTACGACCGGGCCCTACTCATCGACATTTCTGTTTCGCAGAAGTCCAATATATCTATTGTCGGGGATAGTTCGGCGCCTTGCTTATAATCTGCCGATACTCTCCAAAGGGTGAAAAAAGCTAAATTATTATGCCGGCAGAACCAACCTAAGGAAGAGCCATTTTCTATCTTTGTTTGAATGTGTTTTCATGCGGCGTGCGCCCCCGAGCGAAGTGAGCGCAGTTGACCGCACTGCCTGGAATACGGCCGCTCACGAGGGGGAGGAACGCTTCAGGAAGGCCAGGGTTCGTTCCCAGGCCAGGCTGGCGGCCGCCCGGTTGTATGCATCCGTGCGGTCGGGCTCGAAGAACCAGTGTCCGGTGCCGGGGTAACGATAGAAAGTCACCGCGTGGCCGGTGCGCTTCAGGGTTTCCTCAAGCGCGTCCACGTCGGATGGCGACTCGTAGGGATCGTCCCCGGCAAAGTGACCCAGGTAGGCCGCCCTGGAGCGGCTGAAGTCGCCGGGTCCGGTGCCGTAAAAGAGGACGACGGAACGGACGTGCTCGGAGTCGGCGGCGGCGAGGTCCAGCGCATAATAAGCGCCCAGCGAGAAGCCAATCACGGTCAGGCCACCGGCGGGCTGGCCGGCGCGCTCGTCGAGGTACAGGGTCGCCTCCGCGATCTCGGCCCTGGCCTGGAGGCGGTTGGCGCCGAGAGCATCGCTGAGAGCTTCGGCACCGGCAAGGGTCTCTGTGACCTTGCCATGATAGAGGTCTGGGGCGAAGGCGACGAAACCGGCTTCGGCCAGCCGCGTGCAGAAGGCTCTGATTGTGTCGTTCAAGCCCCACCAGGCGTGGAGCACCAGTACGCCGGGGCCCTTGCCGGAGGGCGGGACGGCGAGATAACCTTGCGGTTGCGAACGTGTCATGTGGAACTCCTTACAAAATCCAGTTGAGAGTGGAACGACGTAGCGATCCCATATCTTGCGGTTTTCGGTGAAGTGATACTCGTAGAATTGGCGAAAGGCATTGGCGTCCATAGCCTGACTTCCTCCTTTTCCTGTGTGGGTGGGCAAAAGCAGTATAGCACGAATGCTCGGATAGGTCAAAAAATATATGATTTGTCCTGTTGGGCGGGTTCCAAGACAAGATAACTGTGTGATTGAGAGGCGCACAGGGCAGCTCCACCTACCCTGCCCCTCATCAATCAATACGATTTGGTGCGGTCGCTTTCCAGACCGCACCAAACAGACTAATATTCAGTTTTGGCCCACGTCTTTAGGGAACAGTGCCTGCAATTTCTGCCAGCAACTGTTGATCAATCCCATTACCTGTGCTAACAAGCAAGTAATCCCAATTGCCGCTTTGCCAATAGATCCGCTGTGTCTGTGATGGATCTATTTCATGCCAGGATGGATCTAACTCATTCGCGCTCATCCCAAAATCGCCTTTTGCATAGACCGCATTCACTTTACCCATAGTCACACTGGTTTTGAAATTTTCTGGAATGTTATCCATCAAACTATGGCAAGGCGAATCTGCTGCGTCTTTACTTGGGCACTGATAAAGCTTGATGTTGGGGCTACCAAATTGCGAATTGGTGAACAAGACCATCGAAGAGTTTGCAAGTAGATGGATGGAGTTAAACGTGCTTCCAAGCGGAAGTTTTGTCGGCATCTGTATGTTGTAGCCTGCCGCGCGTTCTGCCTCATCTAAATCACTATAAGAACTCATATCCAGCATTGCCTGATCTGACGGCGAAGCTCCCAGGATCGATCCAGCCAGAGCGATCATTTGCTCTTGCGATAGGCCTGCGCCACCCTCTGGCAGACGAAACTCGGCATACAGTTCCAGGCTCATTCCGCCGGTTTTCCAAAGTAGCGCCTGACCAGCACGGAAAATGTCATTTTGCCGATCGCAGGCTTTCTCTGGAGAGTTAAACCCGATTACGTATTTTGATTCGCCCTCGCTACCTGCGATCTCCACCGTTGAAATATCCAGTGTGTTGTTCGCGTCTGATCGAAGCTTGGTTAGCGATGTCGTAGCACTTTGCCGGATGAACAATGAAGGATAAGAAGCGCCATTGTAGGCGTATTGTAGGCAGACAAAACCAGTACCGTCTTCGATCGTAGCAAAATCGAATTGATAACCCGTTGGGAGTGCGGTTGGCGTGAGAATTTTAAACCCGACCAGCTTTTCAACATCCCCAAGGTTATTTATATGGCTGGGATCGACAGATTGTTTTGCAGAAAGATCATCTGTCAAACTTGCGGCCATTGTTAACGAAGATTCTTCCGAAAGCGCAGCCTTAGATGTGGCTGAAGTTAAAGTTGACAACCGCACTGATTGTATACAGCATATCATCGTGCTGCCAGCGCAAAAACGAAGCGCCAGAATTTGTGTTCCAGTTGCCCTGGTCACCGAAGTAGGAGCCTTGAACATATTCGGCATGATCGTTTCCTACCTGGGTCGATTCTACTGCGGCAGTAGCCCCTACACTCATTGGCTCTGGTTCGGCCCCATGCAAAGGTAATTGTTCCAGCCACAGCGAAATACCATCTGCATCATTTTTATAGGAGAGGGTGACACGCTCCCCATCAACCTGGACAGATTCGAAATGGTACCCCTGTGGTAGGAAAGAAAGTTGCATCAACGGGTAGTTGACTTTCTTTTGCGCTTCTTCGAGATTGGGGTTTTTCTGCGGAGAGCTGCTCGCATGTACAAAAGGAGTAACCTCGATCAAAGGCAAGGGCGTAGAGATCATTGGAGCAGATTCTCCTGAGGTTTGGGTCGGGTTGAAAAAGCGAAGAATCCCCTGCGCCAGGGCCTGCCCCTGCGGGCTTGCAAACAAGAAAATCCCGAACGCCATGAATAGCAGAGTGATTATTGCTGTAATGGGTTTGGAGATCCTTGCATTTACGGCTTCGTGCTTGATTCTTGCCCGCAGCACCTGCCAGGGATCGTAATTTTCTGGAACACCCTCTTCAGCAAGTTCGCGAAGTAGAGTCTGCTTTAATTGTTTATCGTTCATTTCATTACTCCTTTTCTTTGCCACAAACCAAGGGGGGTTGTGCGCTTGTTTAAGTCAGATTGATCGTCGTACCCAACAAGTAATTGGCGCAACTTCCGCCGGGCAATGTGTAACCACCATTTGATAGAGGAAATTGGCGCATTCAAAGAGTGGCTCATTTCGGCTTCGCTCATTTCCAGGTAATACTTTGAAACTATGACTCCGCGTTGGTTAGGGGTAAGCAAGCACAGTGCTTTCTTAACTTGCTGACGCAATTCTTCAGTTTCCACCACCATTTCTGGCAAGGGCTGCCGATCAAGCAGCCATTCTTTTAGATTGTCTGTGAATTCGTCCTCGTGGGTATCCAGGGGGATCAGTCTACTTTGGCGCTTTACCGCCTTAATAGATTCATTGATAACGCTTCTTAAAAACCAGGGGCCAAAACGATCGGATACCAGTTGGTTAATTTTCCGAACTCGATGACAGGAAAGTCGATTGAACAATATCCTTAGCCAACTCTGGATCCTGTACGATCAAATACGAAGAATGTACCGCCTGGAAGTAATACTTTTCTACAAGCAGTTCTAGCCCATTTAGATCTCCTTTTTTCAAGAGTTCGATTGCCTCAAGTTCATCCATAAACATCCTTTCATTGTTGGTTTTGAGGAACCTCGCTACACATATATATGAGCTTTTAACCCTGAAAAAAGTTAGCAGTAGGGTGCGGTCAAAAACCGACCGCACCCTACAGACTACTCGCTACGATATTTCAGGGAAGATCACACGGCGGCGCGGGCATTTCTTTTCGACAAAAAGCGCTCTGTGGCCAGGAGGAGGATGACAAAGCATAACGAAATCAAGCCAAAGACGCGAGGATCGTAGAACGAGCCATTGTTTGGGAAAAGTTGCCAGCACAAGTTGATCATCGCGTGAAACATGGCGGCCATAAATACACTTTTCCCAGAATGGACGTAGAGCCACACCATGATCATCCTTAAGGAGATTGTGCCTAGCGACCACCACGCGATCCACACTATCGAACGCTGGGCTTGAAGCAGCGGGATGAAATGCCAAATCGCCCAAACCAGCCCCAGGAATACACCGGCAGTGATCGTTCCCCAATGCCGCTGGAGTGGCTCAGTGGCATAACCGCTCCAGCCGAGCTCCTCTGCGAGCGCGCCTAAAAAGAAAAATATAAAGAGTGGGAATATGGCGGAAGTCAACGGCGCGGGTCTTGGAAGTGATGGGCCGGCCGCTTGTAGGACCCCGTATGCTATTACGGCGATAGCCGGATTTACAAGGATGGCGGCAAGCAGCCCATTCTTGTTTTTTATGCGATTGAAATCAAAGGATCGCTTTAAGAGTTGGAGCACACCCGAAAGGTGATCTTTCTTATAAATGAGAATACACGCCCCAAGGGTTGGGGCGAGCACCCCCAGTGCGCTAATGGGAAGCCCTGGGAGTAGCTGGATTGGATAGATGGTGCCCAAAATCCAAAAAGGAATTGAGAGCGCGAACACGAGCACAAAATAGATCAGGACGGTTTCGTTTTTGCTTTGCACTGGAACTCCTCAAAAACGGTGTCATGTTGAGCCGCCGAGAGGCGGCGAAACATCCCGTGGAGCTTATCCCTGCCCATGCCCTCGCCCCTTAGGCCAGGCTCTCGACGACCCTGGTCACCACCCCAATGATTCTTTCCGAGCCGGCGTGTGCGCTGAAATCCGCGCCGCTCAAAGAGCGCGAGCGTCCCGTTGTAAAGAAATGACCCCGAGAGAGGTTTCACGATGAAATCGGACATCCTACGCTCCTGCGTATGACAAATTATATCGGTTTCTCCCTTAATTTTCCCAACGGCTTCATGTCCCGCCACACTCCCCAACGGGATGTTGAAGGCGGCCCAGTTTGCTGCTATTTGAGAGCACTTCGTTTGTGTGTTTCGAGTTTTTCGTGGTTGATTTACTACACCACCGCCAATAGTGCCGGTTGTTCCCAGGCTTTGCCAGCTTGCGCCGCCGTCACGGGTAGGATCGATCTCCGGGAAATTACCCGAACCCACCCACCCAACCTTCCTGACCGACGAAAACGACCGGGCTAAAGTTGGGCGTGCCGCGCGTCGAAACGATAGGGCCGCTGAGATCCACCCAGACCGGGTCAGCCGCGAATGCGTACGCCGGAGCGATCAGAAAAAGGCGAGAAAGCATTCTTGAGCTCATCTTGCCCCAGAGGTGACCATCGGAATGTATAGACGGATACCGGTAAAGCCGGCCGCAAAGGGCGTACCGGTCAGATCGTTCAGGTTGGGGGATGTGCTGCTATTCACCGTGACGGTGACGCATCCCGTTGCCCCATCGTAGGTTTGCTGCGATACGGCCTGCCAGTTGCTGCCGGTCCACCAATAAGCCACGTTCCCACCTTTTAGAGCGCAGTTGACGATACTCAGGCTGGTGAAGGAACTGCCTGGCAGGATATGAACGTCGGTATAGGCGCTGGTGTTGTTGGGGAAAGTGGGGTTACTGGCCGGGTTGGCGCTATAAATCCCGACCACCAGCCCTCCACTTCCAGAACCGGTAGCGGTAATGCTTCCCGGTGTGAAGGCGCCCGCGCCGCCGGTCGTGGCGCGAGCCGTGCCGCCAGGGTCGCTGTTCTCAGCGCTGCCCTGGCTGGCAATACCGGCTCCGGTCTGGCTGATGAATACATACAGCGTGTTGGAGGTGGCGGCGTCCGGCTCAGGGTTGGCCACCCGCACGGCCGCAACTCCCGGATGGGCCAGTTTGTCCGCCGGAACAATTGCCGTGAGGGTGGTGGCGTTCCCCCAGGTGGTTGCCAGAGCCGCCCCGTTCCACTGCACGACCGCCCCGTTCAGGAAGTTTTTCCCGGTCACGGTCAGAGTAAATCCGGCCCCGCCTGCGATGGCGGAAGTAGGACTAAGAGCGGTCAGGCTAAGCAGGTCGTAGCTGTATTTCACAATGTAGGCGCTCCCCGAAAGAGCGTGCAGTGGGGCTTGCCCGTCCGGGCCGTTCCAGGCAGTCGTAGAGCTGCTGGTCATCGTCAGGTCGTCCTGCGAGTCCAGCGCCAGGTCAAAGCCATACGACTTCGAATCGAAGAACATGTGCCACTGGTAATCCCCGCCGCCGGTCAATTTCAAGACGAAATAGTTATTGTTACTGCCGAGGGTGAAGGGGCGTAGGGGCGCCTGCCCATCCGGGCCGTTCCAGCTCGCCGCGCCTAACGATTCATATCCTTCTCTGCCAACCACGTAGACATTGCCCTGGCTGTCCGTGATCGGCTTGTTGGCTGTGGCCATTTCCTGGCCGCTCGAACCGTACCAGGTATGCCAGACGTAACCCCCGGCCGGGGTTAATTTCAGCACAAACGTATCGTCGTTATAAGGCGTCTCGCCGGCGTCCGAAAAAGCATGTAGCGGCCCTTGACCGGAGGGGCCCAGGAAAGGCCGCCCGACGCCGCTGAGATAGATAAACCCATTGCGATCCACCGTGATTCCATTGGCCTCGTCCACTTTATCCGAGCCATAGTAGGTATGCCACTGGTAGACACCATTCGTATTCAGCTTGAGCACGATAATATCGCCGGCGCCGCTGTTTGCGTGCAGCGGGGTGCCCCAGTCCGTGCCGGTGCCGGTAACATAGGCGTTTCCAGTGGCGTCCACGACAATATCCAACGCGAAATCATCCCGGTCGAGAGCCAGGGTGCCGTAAAAAGTGTGCCACTGGTAAGCCCCGGCAGTGTTCAGCTTGAGAATCAGCATATTCGAATTCCAGCTTTCACCATCGGGTATCCCGCTGTAGGGGTGCAGGGGCGCCAGCAGCGTGTCCTGCCAGGGGAGCTTGACCGTCGTAGCCACGTAGACATTTCCGCTGCCATCCACCGCCAGCCTGCGGCCCCCGCTGCTGGTGATCGAGCGCATTTGCTCATAAAAGGTGTGCCATTGATAGGTTCCGGAAGGGGACAGCTTCATCACAAACAGGTTGCCCTCCAGGCTGTCGGATAGGCCGCTGTGGGCGTGCAGTGGAGCGCCCCAACTGTTCCGGCTGGTGCCCATCGCATAGATATTGCCGCTGGCATCCAGCTCGATATCATACGGGTCATTGGTACTGTTATTTGTATCCGTAAGCGGCGCGGCCAGCCCGCCAAAAAAAGTGTGCCACTGGTATTCGCCCGCGCTGTTGAGCTTCAGAATGAAGACGTCCATATTGCTGCCGGGGTTGTGGGCATGCAAGGGGGCCTGACCAGCCGGGCCGTTCCACGAAAGCATCGAGCTGCCCAACACATAGCTGTTGCCTTCGGCGTCCACAGTCACCGCTACGGCATCGTCGTAAACGCCCGAAGTACCATAGAAGGTATGCCAGGTGTAGCTGATGCTCGCCGAATTTTCTGCCTGGGCGCGCGCCGGGCCAGGTGCGCCCACCCCAGGCGGGAGGATGAGCAGCGCCAGGGCAGCTACGCAGATTCGAATGAAAGAAGAGCAACCTTTGTTCATGAATGATCCTCCAGAATTGTTTTTTCTTCCGCACATGAAGTCAATTCAATCTTCGATCCAACTGCAATGGACCGGCATCCCCGCTGTCCCAGAACCACCCTAACGGAACCCGTAGAATGGGAGCGCTCATTTCATCACCATCGGGATGAATACTTTGTGATCGAGAACTGCCGCAGAGGCGTACCCGACCTGGTAGATCGAGCCGTTGAAGCCGGAATACCACATCTTGAGCGTTGACCCCACCAGCAGCACTGCCGCGTGATCCGCGCCCTGGCCATCCCACGCACTGGATGCGCCCTGGGGAAGCACCATCCCTTTGCGCGTCCACTGCGATCCATCAGGGGAGGTCGCGTATCCCACCTGGCACAGATCACCCGCCGGGTTGCAGCCGGAATACCACATGTGGAACCCCACGCCATCGTAAATGGCCCGTGGATGGTAAGCCGTTTGATCCCACCCGCCGCTGCCATTGGCAATAACCGGGTTCCCCGCGTATTTTGTCCAGGTAATGCCATCCGGCGAGGTGGCGTAGCCAATGCCGCCGTTCACCCCACCGCGATACCACATGTGGTACTGGCTGCCTACCTTGACCACATTCGGTGAGCCAATGTAGGCGGCGTCCCAACTGCCGTTCGCCCCAAAAGACAGCACCGGGTTGGCGGCATAGCGTGTCCAGGAAATTCCATCTGGAGAAGTGGCATACCCCACCTGGCCCGCATCCGAAGCGTTAAGCCCGGTGTACCACATCTTGTAGGTGCTGCCGTCTTTGATCACCGTGGGGAAGCCAATTTTTGCGTCCCATGCGCCGGCCGACCCAGCGGTGAACACCGGTGAGCTGCCCTGTCGGGTCCAGGTAATGCCATCCGGCGAGGTCGCATAACCTATTTTTCGGGTTGTGTCAGCCGCGCTTGACCCGACGTACCACATCTTATACGTTGACCCATCCAACAATACGCTGGGGGCAAATGCGAACTGGTCGTCCCATGCGCCAGACACCCCCGTGCTGAGCACCGGGTTGCCAGGCAGTTTCGTCCAGGTGCCGGGCTCAAGGGAGGCCGCCAACAGGGTTTTGGCCTGGGCCGGCAGTTGCGCTGTCGGAACCGAGAACAACACCAAAAGGATGCAGCTCAACCGGGCCAACGTCAGAAAGTGCAATTTATTATTCATGGCATACTCCTCTATCTGATTAATTCGTAGTCACGCGGCCTTTGGCGGCGCTCTGCTGTCCGATGAAAGCACCGGATAATCCGGTCATCGGACGATCAAAGGCAGGAACGCGGCGGGCTTTAAATTGGGGACCATAGCTGCGGCGTACGGAATTCGTAGGGATGAATTCTGGCGGGCATCGCGCCAGATCGCATTCACCACGCCATTCGACGTGATCAATTCCGGAAAATCTGCGTTGATGTTTTCGGCGCCAGGGGCGTCGGATATCTTCACGGGCGCGTCCCAATCCACGCCGCCACTTTGGGATTGGATCGAGTACAGTTGAAACTTTGCCGGATAATCTGACCAGGCAATCACGATCTCGTCATCGGTCACTCCAGGCCCATGCGGAAGCACAGCCAGACCCAGGGTCTGCAGGATATCTTTGGGTTGGTTGGTAGAGCCCGCCAGGACTGGATTTTCCCAATTTTGGCCTTCATTTGCGGAGCGCAGAAGTTTCAACTGAATATTTTCCGTTCCGTTGTTATCGCAGCCGGTGTGATTGGTTTGCACGTATGCCACGTAGATCACACCCGTGTTTCCCAGTGCCAGCGCCGGGTGATGCACCACCCGACAGGTGTCCAGCGGGGTCAGCGGGATCAGTTCTTCCCAGGATTGGCCGCCATCGTTTGATGTGGTAAAAAAGATGCGCGTGTCCTCAGTACCTACCTCATCAAACATCAGGTAAATTCGCCCCTGAGCATCCACCGCCAGCCCCAACGAGCCGATCTTGTAGATCGTGGGGCAGATCGGGTAGATAGGATTGGGACAACCCGGAGGCGCCGGGTAAGCCAGGCGTTGGAAGGTCCACGTGCTGCCCCCATCTGTGGATTTTGAAAAATCGACGAACATCTGTCCGCTGGCGGGATTTTCAAAATAAGCGACATAGATGACGTTGCTATAGCCGGGACGCGGGTCGAGGGCGATGGTCGGTTCTACCTGGTTGGGATCGCGATTGAGTGCCGGAATGATATCCACATTTGCCGACCAGGTGACCCCGCCATCGGTAGAGCGGGAGAAGTAGATGTCGTTGTTGAAATTGGTACGTTTGTCGGTCCAGACGGTGTAAAGGACCCCCGTGGTCGCTACGGCCACATCCGGGAGAATGGCCAGTTGCCGGGCGGGATCGCTGATTTTGACCGGGCTATTCCAGACTGACGCGTTGGCATTCCGTGTGGCTGCGTAGATGTCATATTCCAGACTGTATACTGCGACCATCTCCCCGCTCGGGCCAGCAGCCATTCTGGGTCGTTCTTCGATGGTTGAATTGGTTAGCGCCACCATCTGGTTGCTCCCCCAGTGGGCCGCAGAGCTGGCTGATTGCAGCGGCAGCAGGAGAACGGCCAGCAGCCAGACAGCTTTTTTGAATACAGATTGGAAGGAGGCTTTGCGCATCATCATTTAATCACTCCTGGAAGAAAAATATGGGGATCGAGCTGGGATCAGTTATCCCCTTTCTCACGCGAGTCAATCCTTTTCTGAGGTGTTGTGGAGTGTGGAGGTTTAACTGCCAATTGGTGTAGAAGTACGGTAAATTCATTCACATTCTTGAAAGAATAACTTTGCTTCTCGTCCAAAAGGCGGATATCTCCGCAAATGCGGTCTGGCACATTCAAATCGATATACAGGTGCAGTACAAACGTTTTGATAAATCGCATCTGTTCTCCGCTGGCAATACGATAGCAAAACCCATTGCCACGCGGTTGCCAAAACGCAGGCAAAAAATGGCTTTATAACCAGGGCGGCGAAATCAAAAAGGCGAGGGATGAAATTCCCTCGCCTGGATTGGCTGAATTCCCCGTCTTTATCGAGATCGTCTTTTTGGGATATCCAGGTAAAGCTGCTGCAGCTCCTCTTGAGGCGCGATTCCCAGCTCCCCGTCGAGGTCTTTTTCCAGGCGCTGGTATAGTTTCATGGCAGCGACCCGGTCGCCCAGCGCCAGAGCCGCGCGCATCCCCAGCGCCACGGCCTGTTCTTGCCATGCGTTGTGCAGCAGCGTGCGCCGCGCCAGCTTCAGGCAGGCTGCCGCATCCCCCGCCGCTAACCGCTGCGCGGCCAGCGCCAGGAGGGCCTGCTCGAATTGATCGGCCAGGTGCTGCCGGAGGGTTATGCTCCATTCTGTATAGCGGTATACAGGCAGAAATTCGCCCTGGTAAAGCGCGATGGCCTGTTCCCAGTCTTTCTCCTGTACGTACCGCTCGAATTCGAGAAAATCGATACTGGAGCGGGGGGGAATCTTCAGGGTAACACGCTCTTCACTTACCTCGAGATAGCGACTGGGAAAGCGCCGGTCAGGCAGGTCAGGTTCGAGCAGGCGGCGTAGAGCAGAAATGGCGTGGTGATAAAAATCGACCGCCGCGCAGGGATCTTTTTCCGAGCACATGGCCTCACACACCTGTTCCGCCGACAGGGTATACCCGGGGCTGGAAAGGAGCAGCGCCAGCAGCTCCCCGGCGCGTCTCTGGCGCAAACTCTCTTTCGTAACCGGATGGGGGCCTATCTGCAGCGTGTATTGTCCCAGCGTTCTGACCTGAAGCGGCGGTGGGGACAGCCGCATGAGGTGGTCGAACAAGATCGAGCCGCTTTCGGCCAGGATCGGGTCGCGCGCATTCAGCATCTTCGCGATCCAGGGCAGCAGCAACGTTCGTTCCTGATCGATCAAGAAGCCATAGCCATTTTCTCGCATCAGACGAATGGCTTTCTGCCAGAAGTCAGCGGCTTGCGGCTGGTTTTTCGCGGATAGGAGCGCCGCCAGGTAAAGCGTGGCTCGGGTTTGATCGAAATTGGAGCGCAGCTTGACCGCCAATTCCAACGCGCTGCGAAAATCGGCTTCCGCACTTGAGAAATTGCCCAGCTCGATCAACGTGCGCCCCCGCTCGATCAGGGTAATCGCCTGGAATTGGCGGTAATTCATCCGTGTGTTGACCGCTACACCGTCTTCTGCCCATAGCAGTGCGGTCGGGAAATCCTGGATCAGGCGGTAGGCCCGGCACAGCCCGATGCGCACTTCAATGTTCAGGCCCGGATCTCCGGTGGCTTCAGCAATCGAGCGCGCGCGCTCATACAGCGGAAGAACCACGGCTAGATAGTCTCCGCCGGCCTCGATCTGCCCGGCGCGCAGGCAGCAGGTGAATCCATCTCCCAACGAGCCGGGGGATACGATGGACTGCATTTGGTCGGCAATCTGGCTGGCGAGCGCGCGTTGGCCGGTGCTCCAATAGACCCAGGCGATATCGGAAAGGGGGAACCATAATTCCTCGCCCAGATCCAGCGCCTGGGCTTGCGCCAGGGCCTCCTTCCCGGCTGCCAGGCACAAATCAAACTGCCCGCGCGGCCAGTAGATGTTGGTCGCCAGGCTATGCAGGCATTTATAAAGCGCATAGCGATAATCCAATTGGCGGGCCAGGTCAATGGCCTGGTGGTAATAAACCTCGGCTGAATCGGGGTTCCCCATCTCCGCGGCGCAGTTGCCAAGCATCCGCAGCGCATCACAGCGCCAGGCAGAGTCAGGCGGCGCATCGCGCAGCACTTCTGCCGCGCGATCTTTCGTCTGAGCATAGCGCCCCTGGCGAAAATGCAGGTGGGCCAGTTGGATCAGAGATGCGCAGATATTCTCAGGATCTCCTCCGGCGCGTGCTTGCTCCAATGCCAGGGCGGCCTCGCGGATGGTCGTTTTGTTCCATGAAAGTTCGAGTGATTTCCCCATATTCTTCTGTGCTTCGGGCGCGGAATCTGGCTTCCCGTCCATTATACCGGCAGATGCACTCCCGCGCGGGTGGCTATCCAGAAGGTTTCCTGGGGGGGCATCGTAGACCAGGCCGACTCCCGGCCACGGGCCTGGGTAGCCCAGCTTGCCCAGGGGCTGCGGCGCGCGCCGGCTCAGGGCTGTAGCAAGAACGCGTGCAGGCCAAACGAAGATGTTTTTTCGTGGGATCTAGGGGGCCGATTCACCCATACCGCATCGGCGCATTCCTTTCGCTTTTACTCAGGCGCTTACTTCCTTACCAGGGTGGCCTCGTTGGGCAGGTAAACCTCCCCATCCGGCGGGGTGATGATCTTCCAGGTGATGGTGTTGGGGTCAACCACCGTGATGCGATCTTTCAGGGGATGCGCGCCCGGGCATGAACTCCCACAAGGTGGCCCCCCAACCCCCCTTACTGAGCCAGGCTCTCGACGACCCTGGTCACCACCCAATGATTCTTTCCGAGCCGGCGTGTGCGCTGAAATCCGTGCTGTTCAAAGAGTGCGAGCGTCCCGTTGTAGAGAAATGATCCCGAGACGGAGCGGGCTGTGGTATCTTCCGGGTAGCTTTCTACCGTTCCCCCGCCGAGTTGTGCGATTTCTTGCAGCGCGCCCGCGAGCGCCGTTGCAGCGACGCCTTTCCCGCGGTAATCGCGGTCCACGAAAAAACAGGTGATGCGCCAATCGGGCAGGCCGGTAAGACCGTTGAGATAATCACGCTTGAGCTTGATGCGGGGAAGCTCGTCGACCGGGCCGAACTGGCACCAACCCACGGCAGTCGAGCCGTCGAATACCAGCGCCGCGTGGGCGCGGCCTTCGCGGACGCGCTGTTCCTTCTCCAGGCGGTTTTGCGAAGCCGTTTTGGTGCGCCCAACGCCTTCTTCGTGAAAGGACATGCACCAGCAGCCGCCCCATACGCCGTTGTGCTTCTCGACCAGCCGCGCGAAATCCGGCCAGGTGTGTTCATCCAGTGGTTTCACGATGAAATCGGACATCATGCGCTCCTGCGTATGACAAATTATACCGGTTTCTCCTTACTACTTGCTCAGTGTGTTGACGATGCGTTCAATCTGGTTGATATGTGATCGTTCGTGTTTTGCCAGCCGCTGGGCATAGGTATGCACGCTTCGTTCGAGAGGCTTTCCCGCTCCGGTCACCGTCGCCGTGCGAGACCAGGCTTCAGGTGGCAACGGATTCAACATCGCCAATAGTGCGGCACGTTGGGCAGTAAAAGCACGTAGCGAGGGTTGGAATTCCTGTTCCAGATAGTCCGTCTTCTTAATCCAGGAAGTTGGATTGACCGCCTTAATCGTTGGCCGGTCCTCGCTGAGTATCACCAGGATGCACTTGCCCCACATGTCAGCGCAGGCGCGCAGATGGGCAAGCACATCTCTGGCGGACCATTCACCGGGCTCGGGGGAGGTCAGCAATTGAACGGGTGTCAGACCTTCGGTGAGGTCGGCGAGACGTGAGGGTGTGGCTGCAAGGAGAGCCAGATTCTGCTCAAGGGTAAGCGGTCTATCGTACATGGGTTGGGTTGAGTGGCAGCTCTTTGTTTCCGATCATAGACCTGGCGCCACTCTAAACAGTACGCCGATAGCGCATGAACACGACGCCCGTCGGAAGGGGCGACGCCTCCACCAAGGTTAAGTCGAGGCGCTTCCCTGCTGGAAACAAGCGCTTGCCACCACCCAGTACCAGGGGATAAACATGCAGCCTGTACTCATCCACAAGCTCATTTTGCGCCAGCGCCTGGATCAACACGCTGCTCCCATCGACGAGAATGTTCTTGCCGGGCTGCTGCTTGAGCTGGCTTACGGCTTCAACGACATTGTCGCGAATGAGGGTGGAGTTCCGCCAGGCCGAGGCGGATTTCAAGGTGGTGGACACGACGTACTTGCGCATGGCGTTCATCGCATCGCCGAAGGGGTCGCCTGCCATCGGTTCGAACGCGCCGCCGTGGATTTGCCAGGTTTTTCGGCCGAGCAAGAGTGCATCGGCCTCAGACATTGCCTGAAAGAAGTGAGCACCGATCTCATCGTGCCAATACGGCCGCGTCCAGCCGCCGTGCGAAAAGCCGCCCTCGGTGTCTTCTTCCGCGCCACCCGGCGCCTGAATCACACCGTCCAGCGTGATGAATTCAGAGATGATTAGTTCTCTCATTCCTCCTCCTTATAACGGTAAGGTAAAGAATAGTTGCCGCCTACTTTTAATAGATTGCCTGTTTACAAGCTATTTTAGCATAACCTTGCTTAACTTCACCCTGTGCAGGTAGGATGGGAATATATACTTTTATGGTCTTTTTTGCCCCATTGATTTATAATTGGAAAATTCAGCTTACCCAACTTTTACGACCGTGTTTTCGTCGTCGTTGGAGTTGGAAAATAGAAATCTGCGCCCATCCAAAGCCTACCGTCCTTCTCGGGGTACCGTCCAGAGTGCAGCTTCCGTGTATGTTACGGCTCCTCCTCTGAACAGCCCGACTCTGATGACGTTGGAGGGCCGGGTGAAATAGAGGGTCTCGAATCATTATTTTTAGAAAGGGGAATCGCTATGAGAAAAATAACTTTTGAAGCTACAACAATTGCCCGCCGGGTCGCAAGTTCTACTCCAGATCAGCAGACCAAAGCTCGCTTTAACACGGCTCGAACGGCACTGATTATTCCTGTATTGGCTATATCGATGCTGGTTTCTGCCTGCTCTTCCACGCCAAAGGCAACATCCCAACCGGGCGCCACTTCCATTCCAACCGCTATTCCTGAAATACCAACCGTTGTACCCATCACTTCCGCACCGACTGCTACCCCGATTCAGACCGACACCCCTGCAGATGCGACGGCCGCGGCACAGGGAACGGCCGTACCAACCGCGCTGGATCCCTGCCAGTTGATTCCCAGTGCGGAAGCATCCTCCCTCGCTGGCGCTTCATTCGGTGATGGCGAGGAAGGTACTCTTTCTGGCGGGGGAAAAACCTGCACGTATGGCTCCCAGACCACAAACGTTTTCTATATAGAGGTGGTACAGGCTGCGGATGAAGATACTGCAAAGGCAGCCCAGGCCCAATTCATCACCGATCTTAATGCGAACTTGCAGCAGCTCGCCAGTGAAGGGCTCACCGTCACTCAAATTCCCGACTTCGCTGATGGCGCCGTCACTGGAAGCGTAAACGTCAGCGCCGGAGGGCAAACGGTGGGTGGCAGTGCTTTTGGTTTCCGCAAGGGGACAATCTTCTTTGGGTTCAGCGACGCGGTCGTCGGCGGTCAGGCGCCTACCCTCGATGCGATGCAATCCGAAGCGAATGCTGTGCTCGGCCGACTCCCTTAGAATATAATATTTATCAGGGGCTGTTGGATAAGTTTTTTTGCAAGAAATTGCCTCCATCACCCCAAACGGGCGGCCGAGCAGGCGCCAGAAGAAGGGAATCTGGCGCAAAGTCCCCAAGATCAAAGCGGTGGGGATGACCGACGGGCGGGCGATCAGGCCGAGCTCGAAGCCCCACACGTTGCGCACCGGGTCTCGCAGCCGCTGCGGGTCGCCCCGGCACCCACCGCTTTCGCAGCGTTATTTTGAGTGGAGAGATCAGGTTGATTATCCGATAGCGAGTATCAGAGGCGCGGCGCAACCGTATCCTATGAATGCGCTTGCGGGCCATTTGCTTTGAATCCTTCATGGAAGGTGACATTGCCGTGCGGGAAGCAGCCGTCAGACGAAAGAGCGAAGAACACCCCTTGTGGAACGCCCTCGAGGACAAGATCGGCAATATTCTCAAAGCCAAATCTCTTGTAGTATTGTGGGTGCCCGACCAGGCAGCAACCTTTGGCGCCTAAGCCTTTCAATCGTGATAGCCCTTCCTGTATCAGCGCTTTACCAATCCCCATTCGCTGGTACATCGGCAGCACTGAAACCGGACCGAGCCCGTACCAGTCATCGGCGCCGTCTGAAATGGCCACGGGGGAAAACGCGATATGCCCCACGACGCGACCATCCACTTCCGCGACCAGCGCTAAGGTCAATGCCCCAGCGCAACGAAGAGCCTCGATGACGAATTGTTCTGTGTGGTTGCTGATCTCCAAGGACTCAAAGGCTGCGACCGTCACTTCAGTGATGGCATCGATATCGTCTTTTGTCTCGTCTCTGATCAATACGTTTTGTATCCTCATGGGAAACTACCCCACTGTCTTTCCAATGTAATTGTACGGCGGCGCTCCTGTCGGCCGGTATTCCAGAAGCAGGACGCGCCCATCCAGAACCCTGGTCGAGAGCAGGTCGAAGCCCATGTCTGGCAGCCCTTCAAAGGCAGGCTCAACCCCTGTTTGCGGGAGGACTAGAGGGCAGACGACGAGTTTGAGGCGGTCCACCAGGCCAGCCGCGAGCAGTTGCCGGACCAGCGACAGGCTGCCCAAGGTTCGCAACTCGGAACCGTCAGTGCGCTTTAGCTCACGCACAAAGCCCACCAAGTCATCGCGGACGATTCTTAGCCCCGGCCAGTCTGTGGCCTCCAGGGTGCGCGAGAACAGCCAGCCAGGGGTTGTCGTCGTCCTTTTCCATCCTTCGTCCCGCACCTCGGCGGGCCGTCCCTCCAGGGCCTCGTAGGTCCGGCGTCCGATGAGCACCCGATGCGGAACGGCCGTGTTGGTCTTGATCCAGTCGGCAAAATCGGGGCCAAAATAGCCATAATAAGCGGGTGAACGCTGACCTCGGGCAAAGCCATCGAGACTGACGATCAGTTCACAAACAAGCTCAGGCATGTGCCACCTCTATACTGAACATAAAAACTCCAGATTTTAGTTAGCAGAGCGGGTAGGGTGGGTTCCGGGGTGGAGAGCGAATTCAGCGAAGACGGGCAAACCCGCCTACCCCTCCACCTACCCGACAGACTTATACCCGTACATACGACTTGCTCCGCGCGGCGGACGTGAGCGTGTCGATCTAACGCTCAAAATACCCGCGACACGAAGCGTTGTCGTTGTCGGTTGTGGTGTCAGGCATCCTGCGGCAAAGTCCGACTGCGGATGCCCGCATCCAGCTCATAGAGGATCTTGTCCAACCGGCTGTTTCCCGTTTGGCGAGATGGCATCTGTAGCAAGACTTCGCGCACTTCAGAGGTGACGTGTTCGATTGCCCAACGAACTTCACCCTCACCGATGTCTAGATCGCCGGAGTGGTCAAGCTCGAGTGCCAGTGCGGCATAGGCCGCCGGAGCGACGATATGCTTGGTTTGATTGACGTTCGCTAAAGGATGCGTGTAGGCGGACGATGCGGCCAGGCCGGCGGCGCGAGCGGCCGCGGCGGCAGCCGGGTCGCCGGCCTCACGGGCAGCGGTCATCGCCGCCAGGGCAAGGGAGCGCAACTGAGCCGTGCGCTTTCCCCCACCGGCAAACACCCGGATGCCTTCGATCGCCGCCCGGGGTCGAGTATCTGAAACCGCACGCTTCTCAAACACCGGCAGCGCTCTTTCGGCGCAGTCCGCAGCCCAGCTCCCCAGGGCCCTAAGAGACTCCAGGCTCAGCGTGAAATACTTGGCTTCACGACCCATCCTTCATCTCCTTACACCACGAATATTAATATACTCGGATGTTCGTGTCGGCTATCTTTCCGTGCCATTCTCCCGCGCTGATCGTGCGGTACTCGGTGGTATAGGTTTTCTCCCAATCTGGATTCTGTAATCCCTTGAGCCATGCAAGTGATTTTTCACGTTCGGCAAAGAATTTTTCCTGCATCTCGACGAAGTTCTGCTCGTTATAGCTTCGTTGTGTTACCCAATCCTGGGTGTCAATCGCATGCCAATCTTCATTTTGACGGTGAAGAATGAAATCCAGATGCTCTCGAAAATCTTCGCGCTCTTCATCGTATAAGTGACACACCACTTCGAGAATTCGACCATGACTCCGTATTCGGCTTGAGGCAGGCTGCCTCCGGCGCGACTCCTGCCAATAAGGCACGGATCATCGCTATTTTGAAGCTCCTGATAAAGAGTGCTAAATACCATGTTGCCTCCTTCTTTAGAGGTCTTTCCATTCTACCCGGCGATTCAGCAAGCCTCGCAGCGTCTCAACCTTCGCTAACAGCTCATCTTTATCGTCGATCCGCGCGGAAATCACTGAAAGCAGAGTCCTGTAGACATCGGGCAATCCCAACCATTCTTCGACCTGGAGCCGGATCCATTTGTTGTACGCCAGGGGGTACACTCTTCGCGAAATGAATAGAGCCTGCAAGAACTCTTGGAAGGCGCGATAGAGGGTGTCAAACGAGTGAACATACAGCCCCCTGTGGACGTATTGCGAAACGTGGTCCAAATCGTAAAGGCAGCCGTTGCGAACTGCCTCAAGTCTCTGGGCCCGCAAGTCATCCGAGTAATAGGGTAGCCAATCCGTCTGTAGCTGACGAAAGAAGTCTCCGCTGCCAGAAAGCGGCAGCGCATGGGCAACTCGATTGCCTATTTCGAGCTCGAAGAAATCCGGTCCAGCTCCGTCCTCCCACGCTTGCGGATCAAAGCGACCGTCAAATAGATCCAGGTGTATCTTCCTGTAGCGGGAGGAACGCACAAACGCCAGAGTGGAGGGATCCTCATGGGCGTATGTGGTCCAGGATTGCTCGATTTGGCCGGCCCGAGCCTGCGAAGTGTCCTGTTTCAGCAAAACGGCGAAGTCCAGGTCGCTTTCCGGGACCGCATCGCCCCTGGCGAGGGAGTTTACCGACAGAACAGAGTTCTACTTCAGCGAAATCGCTGAAAAAGGCTTTTACCGACTCGGTCGCGGCCTCATGAAATTGCGTGGGGTAAGAAACTCGAGATAACATCAATAATAATCCTCGTTACTAAAGCATTGTACCATTCCACCCACCCGACGGACTTACGTCAATTTAGAAGGATTGGTACGAACGGACTTCCCGCCCGGTTTCTTCCTGGATACAGGCTAAGATGCCCGGCGAATGAACCTTGGGCATGGTATAACCAGAGCTGTCAGGGGACATGATGCTTTGGTAAATCGTCTCGAATAACAGACGCCGTAACTGTGGCCAGACCTGGGCATGGTTGGGCCCCGGGGTGTAAAACCCATTGATGACGGTGGCAACATGTACCCAGGTGGGGTCATTCAGGTCAACCGGCTCCCAGTCCCAATCGTTTGAAGGGCCGTCATAGACCAGAGGCATACCGGCCTGGGAGCTCATCGATTGGCGATTCAACGATAGCCAGATGCGGCTCTCCACTAATGAACAGGTCACCAAACTCCCCGTGACCAGCCATATATGCCCGTCAAAGGCCGGCTCCAGATACCACTGGTCTGCACCGTAGAAATTGGCTTCATCGATGGCATCCATGAACATGTGCAAACAGCGTTGGCGCATGCCCGCTTCAGGGATCAGGCTTTCGATCAGATTTTTGGCTTCTTCCTGGCTATCTAAATTTTCCATTGACATCATCCGTAAAAAAATATAGTGGGTAGGGTAGGCTCCAGGGCAGAGGGCGAATTCAGCCGAGATGGGCAGGGTCGCCTAATTGCTTAGCGCCTTTTCTCGTTCATCCACTGCGGCTTGGACGAGATCTCGGATCCAGGGTTGCTCACACTCATCCACTGAGCGTATCTTGATATGCCTCAACTTTTTCCCGGTGCCTTCTAGCATCCCTTTGGGGTCGGGTAAATCCGCCCCCCGATAAAATCCCAAATTTATCCAACCCTTGAAAGGCATCAGATAAACAAAACCTTCGATCATTTTTCTGGGACCGACGCCGTAGGTAGCTGCGCGATCCCCAAGACGGACGACCTCAGAGGCATCTGGCTTGATCTCCAAGATGATATGGCGTAGTCGTATCATCATTGGGCGCAGCGACTCGCCGGTGATAGCGAGAAGATCGTCGAATGATCCAAATTCTGCAGTTGACATGTCACACTCCTTCCGCGTTTAGGTACCCGACTGTCGCCCAACAGCTCGCGCTAGCCGCTTGGGGTGGGATGAGGCAACGCCCCTTTGCCGGAACCAGCCTGAAACCCAGAAAAACGCCTGAAATCGCGGCAACTCCCACTTGTCGGCTGCACGCTGTGTTGGGGGCATTACTTTAAGGGCCTCTCTTGTTATTGCCCAAGCTTTCCTTGCATAGAAGATGCTTTAGTAGAATTGGTCTGTTTCTGGATATCGTATGCAAATGCCGTAAGGATAGCAACCAGTAAAAATATATCTGAGATAGGACCTAAATTCAACAAAATGCCATAGGTAACATCTGCACTAAAAAACCACAACAGGGGAATTCCGAAGATTGCAATTCCAATTGAACTCAAAAAGAAGAACAGGTAGATAATAAGAGCCCATGGCCATAACTTGACCAAGATGTTTCGTAAACGATTTGTGAGATGGGTGCGCCACCAGGATAACGGCCTATTTATTTGAGTTGCGACAAGACTAGCTATTGTTCCCAAGAATGCTGACCCAAAACCTCCTCCTACCAATAACAGAATAATCGAGAGCAGTAGCAAGACCCGAGTACCGTATTTCCTGTCAATGAACGCCCCCGCCCATATGACGATTAAAAGGCCAACCATCATCGCACAGATGCCCGTAATAAAGAAGTTGGGGATAATTGAGATAGCATGTAAAGCTGCCTCCGGCCATAACCTCTGCGCTGGACCAATGGGATTTATCACAATACTGTTTGGCGTGACATTACCTTGAAGCATTGAAAAGAACCCATGGACTATTCCGGCCAGCCCCCCTCCAATGACGCCGATGCTTGAAGCGACCACTTTTGTTGCGCTGACGGTGCGGTCATTTTGAATCTTTTTCTGACCGTTTGCCCGTATCATTTTCTGTACTCCTTTTTTGATTACAGGATTATTGTGTTGCTTAAGAGGTTCTCTTACCTGTTCTGTATACGTATCAAGGACTGACTAGTTGCCGCCCAACGATTTAAGGATTGATGTGGCGGAAAGAGAGGAAGCAGGTAGGGTGCGGTCAGCTTGCGATTTTTGCACCCCGAGCGAAGCGAGCGGGGTTGACCGCACCACTTTACTTCAATCCATGTGGGTGGTGCGGTCTGGAAAACGACCGCACCCTACTACTGGCCAGATTACCGTGAGCTCTATAAACTGTCGAGAAGCTCGTCAAGGGCATCGAGGAACTCTTTAGACGGATTGCTTGATGCAGCCGTGGTCGCGAGCTCAATAAGTTGTGGATACCTGTCTTGTGGAAGCTTTCTAGTACGGTCGGTAATGCTGGCCGTGCTTTCACCCGCTGCTACCAGAATCGGCCCAGACAGATCAGCCTCAATAAACCCGGATACAAAGCCTGTGATGATTCTGAACGCGAGCAGAAGTCGGTAACCCGAACGCCCGCTACGCG
Organism: uncultured Chloroflexia bacterium; assembly: GCA_963702935.1. Classification (GTDB taxonomy): domain Bacteria; phylum Chloroflexota; class Anaerolineae; order Anaerolineales; family Anaerolineaceae; genus DAOTWA01. The sequence goes on along the minus strand of OY969772.1, from coordinate 1,117,830 downwards.
CAAGTGCCGCGAGCAACGCTTCTGCAATCTGTAGGAGGGCGGCAGACCGATTGCGACGAATCAGAATCAAAGGGATCGCGTGCGGGTGAGATCGAACAGCCTGCCAAATCGCCACGACAATGCCACGTACATTGTTCCGCCAGTCATCGCCGGACGGCGAAGGTAGAACAGTGTCGGCGAGAACCGCATCTACAACAAGAATTTCGAGGCTCTCACGATCAGATACGTAGTTGTAGAGGGTCATTGTCCCTGTTCCGAGCTTGGCCGCCAGTGCGCGCATCGACAAAGCCCCGAGACCTTCACGGTCTAAGATTTCGAGTGCGGCTTTCTGAACCTCATCGAGTGAGGATTTGGGTGGTCGTCCGGTTCGCGTCATTTCTCAATCATAGTGTAACACTAGACCGGGTTTTACAAGACTTCTTAGGCACCCGGCCGATAGCTAATTCTATAACTTGGCTGCTTGACGATCCCCACCAATTATACTATAATATTACGTACATTGTACGTAAATATAATGGAGGCACTATGAAACGAAGAACTCTTGTTCGATTGCTCGGACTCCTCTTGCTGGCTGGAGTCATTGGCGAGGGGCTGCTTGGATCATCACTCATGGATAGCACTTCATATCCGCCGACGGTTCTTGTATTACACATCTTCGTCGCACTGTTACTGGTAGTATTAGCCGCGGTTGCGTTTGCTGCTGGCCTAGGTGACGGGAGTTCTCACTCTCCAAATCGCTTCCGGCATCGGCCTGGCAGCATGTGTAGGAGCAACCGTTGCCGGTGGAATCTTCCTCTGGGGCGGCAAGTCCCTCGTAGCGTTTCACTTCATGGAATATCTGACGGGATTGATCTTCGTCGTGAGTATCGTGTTGCTCGTGGCTCGCGGCGACTCTGGATCAGTTGCAAACGCGCAAAGAAGTGGAGAAGAGTAATGGCGGCTGTGAGGGACGTGGACTCGCCCACGAAACGGACAGAATCCAAAGCCACGAAAAGGCCATTTTGACGGTGCGAATCCCGCCGTCCGCGTGCATGCGTTGTCAGGTGCACTCTTGGAACGCCAACGAACTTGTGCGAAATATGATTTGCGTCTATTCCGTTACCAATCCCCTGCGTATTCGAGATTGTAAGGCTTTGTGATGTTTTCCAGCCTCATGCGCCTGAGTTCCACCAATTGACGGATGTGGAGATTGTCATGCGCGACCCAACAGGCGAGCATCTCTCCCGCGCTGATGGTGCGGTACTCCGTTGTATAGGTTTTCTCCCAATCTGGATTCCGTAATCCCTTGAGCCCCGCAAATGATTTTTCACGTTCGACAAAAAATTTTTCCTGCATCTCGGCGAAGTCCTGCTGGTTATAGCTTCGTTGGGTTACCCAGCCTTGGGTGTCAATCACATGCCATTTTTCATTTTGGCGGTGAAGAATGAAATCGAGATGTTCTCGAAAATCTTCGCGCTCTTCATCGTATAAGTGACACACCACTTCGAGCATCGACCACAACTCCGCGCTCGGTTTGAGGTGGGCTTCCTCGGGTGCGACTCCGGCCAATAAAGCACGGATCATCTCTGTGCTATATTGAAGTTCCTGATAAAAAGTATTAAATTCCATGTTACTCTTTCTTTATTTGTATAGGACGGCGCGGGGTGTACGGGGATGCAAAAGGAATTCTTGACATCCGTGGCGCACATCAAAGAGAAGCTTCACCCTGACATGGATTCCGCTTCTATGCGCGCAACTATTAATTATACGGATTCCTGTAAAATGCAATGGCTGTATAGCCGACCAATTTGAAGTTGTAGGGTGGGTGGAGGGGCAATGAACGGCGGATAGGAGGTAGTGGAAAAAACCGAACCGGGTTCAAAACATGGTCAGTACACAGCAAAGGTCATAAGCTGAAATTATGAAATAAGAAAAAGTGCAGAAAGACCACGGTGCGAAATCGGGAAAAGTTGATTGGCGCTTTAAAATCGCAGATGCCGCATCAAACTCAAAGACCGCTAAGCGAAGATTCCTGTTAAAAAATAGGGGGCGTAAGGAATACAAAAAAACTGGATCGGATGAACAGGTCAAAGGGCCCCGTTTTGGCAATGGAATGGCAAACCTTCCTGCTAGGATTTACTCATCTCACTATTACGGAAAAAGCCATGTCCATAAAACCACTTATCAAATCCACCCGATATCTATTGACCCTTATAGCCATCATCGTTACGATCCAACCGGTCCATCCAGCCGCGGCCATTTCTAGTGCGGATATCTCTCAACCGCAAGCTTGCGGAGCAGCAACCGCCGATCTCATCAGTCCAGCTCATGGGATCACTTTGACTCGCCTCAATCCTACTTTTACCTTTCAACCCGTCAGCGGCATAAGCGAATATAGATTGGATGTTTCCACCAAACCTGATTTCTCGCCTTTTGAGCCCACGAAAAGTGAACGTGGCTATCAGTTTTCCATTTCGGGTTCAACGGCCGACACCTTCACCTATACTTCTGCTTCCGCCCAGAACTTTTTACCAGATACTCTTTACTACTGGCGAGTGGCTCCAGTTTGCAGTGGCGTTAACGGACCATATTCTGATGTTTTCAGTTTTCAAACGCCCGAAAGCGTGACCCTGCCAGATGCTCCGGTCAGCCTGATGCCTGTAGATGGTTTCACGACTGCGACCAGCGGGGTGACTTTTACCTGGGGATGGGTTAACGGAGCAAACACCTATCTCTTACGGCTTTATCAATACGAATCAGACGCGCTGGCCGATACACAGTACCTCTCTAGAAGGTGATTTTAACGCGATTGGGTTAACCCGGCCTTTATTTCAAGCGCTCCAACTTCCCTTTCAAACCACGCTCTACTGGCGTGTGGCGGCCGTAAACAATTTTGGAATCGGTGATTTTTCGGAAGTGCATAGCTTCACCACACCTCCCGAATACAATACCGCTCATTTTTCGAGCGCCGGCGGCAGTTTTGAATCCGTAGGCGGCGCGGTTAAAGTCTATGTCTCCGAAGATGCCGTGAGCAGTCCAACCACGTTTACCGTCGACCTGAACCCGCTGCCTTCGACGAACCCACCCTTTAAATTCGGTAACCGCGCCTTTACCGTTACCGCCACACGTGATTCGGACGGCCAACCCATCACCCAATTCCCCAATAGTGAAATCATTCTTACTATTTCCTACACCGACGAAGACTTGGCTGCTTCGAGGGTGCCTGATTCGGGCTATTCGCTCGATCTGTATTATTACAGTGGAGGATCCTGGCAAATGATCAATTGTCAGCCCAACCCCAGTCAACATGAGGTTTACTGTAGGCTCAACCACCTGACCGAATTCGCGCTCGGAGCAGCCACACGTGTGTACATTCCGATTACCCTCCATTGAGTTGGAGTTCCAGCAGCGATCTACGATCCTGGATGGTTGGAAATAGATTGGGGAGAATAGGCGAAGGCGCCAGTTTCAACAAAGCGAGCTTAATTTCCATTTTTTTTGCACGAAAATCAATGCGCCTTAAATCAAAAACCGCCCTCCATGCATACGTGGAAGGGCGGTTTATTTTTTTCAATTCTTCTTACCGCAGCACAGGTCTAAACTTATCCCCGTATATACAACTCGGTCCGCGCTGGAGAGGTGGGAGTGAAAATCTAACGGCGAGCGTTACCTGCTGGCAGGCGGAGCGTGGACTCGGCTTGGGTGTGGGAAAACTCGAAATTGCCTCACGCGCGAAGAGCAGTCCCGCCAGTCAGGCGCACGCTTTGTCAGGTGGCGATTTTATTCGTTCAATCAGTCCAACCCCCGTTAGTGGATACTCTTCATTCCTATTGCCAGTTTATAAGCCATTGCAGCATCGGGAAACGGTGTTAAGGTATCCAATAAAGTATTGCAAGTCCCTTTTTCAGACAGTTCGTCAGCAACTTTTTTAAATTAAAGCTAAAGTAGCTTTCATCAAACTCGAGCCAAGACTTAAACGGGCAACACCCAAATCCTGCAGTTCACTTACCGATAGGGGCGACCCCACCCCAATCGTAGGATTTGAAAGAATATTAATGGGGGCATTAATTTCCTTGACCAATGTTGAAATCATTTCTTTTTCCCATACAGGTTGTACAAATATGCAGTCAGCTCCAGCTTCCCGGTATTTATTGCCGCGCTTAATCGATTCGCTCAATTTTTCCCGTGACGAACCTGACGAAACATAAAATGAATCAGTTCTTGCATTAATTACTAAATGAAAGCCCAGTGAATCTGATAATGCACGAATGGCCGATATTCTTTCGCAAAATTCAGCCTCATCAATTAATGTTGGATTTAAGTCGATACTGTCTTCAATGTTTATTCCAACAATCCCTGTTGCAACAACCTTTTGAACCGAATCAATTATTTCATTTAAATTCTTCCCATATCCGGCTTCTATATCCACAGTTACCGGAGCTTGCACTCCATTTACGATTCCCGTAATGGTTTCAATCATTTCTGATAGTTGTATTACCTGGCAGTCAGGATAACCTAAAGATGCAGCTATTCCCATACTTGTTGTCGCGATTGCTTTATAGCCACATGCTTCTATTAATTTAGAGCTCCCAACATCCCACGAGTTTAACAGAACCAGAATTTCTTTGTCTTGATGAAATTTCAAGAATAGTTCGGCTTTTTCTTTTTGAGTAATTGAAACCATAATATGGCCCCTTTTTTAATAAGAAACTCAACTGCAACCCGATATTAATGACATTATATATCCAAAACCCTTCGGGGCCAAATACCAGTGGCCGAATAATCCCCTCCAAAATCCTCCCCGCATAATAAACTATACGGGTTTCTTCCCTAATTCCTCCAACTGCCTCACGTCCCGCCACACCCACCCCAAAGGCACTATCCCCACCACCCCAAACGAGCAGTCGAGCAGGCGCCAGAAGATGGGGCGCCAATTTTTACCCAAAAACCTCTTGAAAGATTTTTTCAATACCCATCGGGCTTTGTAAAAAACACCATTAGGTCTTGTTATAATTGTCTGGAACCCAATATAGATTTCCAGGATTCTTCTCATGCTTTCTATCCTTTTCGTCGAAGACGATGACACCATCGCCATGGGGGTGGAATACTCGCTCAAGCAGGACGGTTTCCAGGTCAGTCTGGCCCACCGCCTGGAGGAGGCGCGCGACCTGCTCAAGCGCCAGCCCTTCGACCTGGTGCTCTTGGACCTGGGATTGCCGGATGGCAGCGGCTACGATCTGTGCAAAGAAATCCGCGCCGCCGGGGATACGCCCATTATCATCCTTTCCGCCCGTGACGAAGAGGCCAGCATCGTCCTCGGCCTCGACCTGGGCGCGGACGACTACATCACCAAGCCCTTCCGCCTGCGCGAGCTGATCTCGCGCATGAAAGCCGTTTTGCGCCGCCGGGGGCCGGTCGAGGCCGGCGACCGCACCCTCACCTGTGGGGACGTGACGGTCTTCGCCCAGCAGGCCAAGGTCTACAAAAACGGCCGCGAAGTGCTCTTAACCGCGCTGGAATACCGCTTGTTACTCACGTTGATCCTCAACCAGGGACGGGTGCTCACCCGCAGCCAGATCCTGGGCAGCATCTGGGATGTGGACGAGGATTTCGTCAACGACAATACGCTAACGGTGTACATCAAGCGCCTGCGCGAGAAGCTCGAGGACGACCCGCAGAACCCGACGCTGATCAGGACCGTGCGCGGCCTGGGGTATCAGGTAGGCAATTGACATGAAACAGCTCTTTAACTTGGAAGACCGGAAATTGTTCATCTCCATGATAGCCCTGTCGCTGGTAACCGTCCTTGCGGCAGTCACGCTCAGCCTGGCGATGACGGCGTATACCAACCAGGCACTCAAAGACACCTACGCGGGCATCGTCGGCACAGTGGTGCAGCACTATCCCCAGGCCGAGGCGCAGGTCGTGCAGGATCTGCGCCGCCGGCCGGGGGCCGACACCGTCAGCCTGGGGACCCAGGTGCTGGAGAAATATGGCCTGGGCGATCGGAGTGCAGTCGGAGATCCCGCGCTCGGCGGGGTGGACACCGGCGTTGCCGCCGGCCTGCTGGCGCGCCTGCTGCCGATCGGACTGGCGCTGGTCGGACTGGTCTGCATCGGGTTCGTTCTTTTGCTGGTGCGCTACCAGCGGGCGGTATCTGCCCAGGTGACGGGGCTTTCGGCATACCTGCGCCGCATCGACGCCGGCGATTATGCCCTGGACGTACGCGACAACGGCGAGGGCAGCTTCAGCCTGTTGAAGAACGACCTGTACAAGGTCACCGTCCGGCTGCGCGAACAAGCTGAGCTGCTGCAAAAGGACAAAACCGCCTTATCCAACCTGATCGCCGACATCTCCCACCAGATCAAGACCCCGCTCACCTCATTGGGCGTACTGGCCGACCTGCTGGCCGAGGACCCCCCGGAGGCGGACCGGCGCGCGTTTGTCGAGCGGCTGCGCGCGCAGCTCGGGCGCATCCAATGGCTGGTAGCCGCGCTGCTCAAGATGGCCCGGCTGGACGCCGGCACCGCTGTTTTTAAAAGCGAGCCGGTAGACGTGCGCCGGTTGATCGAAAGGGCGCTGGAGCCGCTGCAGATCCCGCTCGAGATCAAGAAGCAGCGCCTCGTGATCCATGGCGGCGAGGGGGCAAGCTTTACCGGCGACCTCAACTGGAGCGCGGAGGCGCTGACCAACGTGGTCAAGAACTGCATCGAGCATACCCCTGAGGGTGGGAGGATCGAGATCAGTTACGGTGCGAATGCCCTGTACGCTGAGATCATTGTCAGCGATGATGGCGAGGGGATCGCGAGCCGGGATATCCCTCACATCTTCAACCGCTTCTATCGCGGTGAGAACGCCGGCGAGAACAGCGTCGGTATCGGGTTGGCCCTGGCCAAAGCCATCCTCATCGCCCAGGGCGGGGATATCTCCGTCCGCAGCCAGCGCGGAGCGGGGACGCGTTTCGAGATCCGCCTTTTCCGCGGGGTGGTTTAAGGCGTGGTTGTTTCTGTAAGCTTACAGGTATGATCGGGGGTTACGTACAGGTATAAAAATGGAGGTCAAATATGGCTAACTTGATTTACATAGCGAACACCTCACTCGACGGATACACCGAGGACAAGGATGGTAAGTTTGACTGGACCGACCCAAGTGAGGAATCGTTCAAATTTATCACGAACATCGTAAGGACAACACGCACGCATCTCTATGGGCGGCGAATGTATGAGACCATGATGGTGTGGGAGACTGATCCCAATCTGGCCGCCGAGTCTCCGCCCATGCGCGATTTCGCTGAGACCTGGCAAGCGGCCAATAAAATCGTGTACTCCAGGACGTTGAAGACGATATTCACTCGCAAAACGCAGCTCGAGCAAGCCTTTGATCCGCAAGCAATTCGCCAGCTAAAAGCAGCCAGCGAACATGACATCCTCATCGGGGGCCCTGAGCTCGCCGCCCAGGCCTTCCGGGCCGGGCTGATCGACGAATGCCAATTGTTCATCTTCCCGATTCTCGTGGGAGGCGGCAAATCGGCACTGCCCGACAACCTGCGATTGGAGCTCGAGCTTTTGGCAGAACGCCGCTTCCGCAATGGTACAGTTTTCCTCCGTTATCGAACAAAGCCGGGAAGAGCCACCTGACACACACCGTCAGGTGAATAAATTGTCACAATTGCAGTCACCGCAGGGTCACTCGCCATCCGTATGCTTTGAATATTGGTATTTCATAAATCTTGGAGGAACATTGTGGAAATTCTCAAGGTCAACAACCTTTCGAAAGTATACGGAAAAGACGACACGCAGATCAAAGCCCTGGATGACGTCAGCTTCAGCGTGGAAAAAGGCGAGTTCGTTGCCATCGTCGGCCCTTCCGGCTCGGGCAAATCCACTCTGCTGCACGTCCTGGGCGGGGTGGATACGCCCAGCTCCGGCCAGGTGCTGGTGGATGGCACGGATATCTGCACCCTCGACCAGACCAAACTGGCCATCTTTCGCCGCCGGCAAATCGGCCTCATCTACCAGTTCTACAATCTGATCCCCATCCTCAACGTTGCGGAGAACATCACCCTGCCGCTGCTCCTGGATGAGCGCAGCCTGGATGAGGCGCGACTGAAGGAGATCGTAGCCACGTTAGGGCTCGCCGACCGGGTCAATCACCTGCCCAACCAGCTCTCCGGCGGGCAGCAGCAGCGCGTCTCCATCGGGCGGGCGCTGATCAATAACCCCGCCCTGATCCTGGCCGACGAGCCAACCGGCAACCTGGACAGCGGCAACTCTAAAGAAATCATTGCGCTGCTCAAGCTCTCCAACCAACGCTACCACCAGACGCTGATCGTGGTGACCCACGACCACGACATCGCCCTGCAGGCTGACCGCATCATCTCCTTCGGCGATGGGCGCATCCTGCGTGACGAGGCGGTGCAGGCATGAACATCCTGACCACGTATACCCTGAAGTACCTGCGGCTGAACAAGAAGCGGACTGCGGTGACCATCCTGGGGGTGATCCTGTCCGCCGCCCTGATCTGCGGGGTGTTCCTGCTGGGGGTCAGCTTCCAGAAGGTGATGATCGACCACGAGATCTTCATGTCGGGGAATTGGCACGCCCAGTTCCTCGCCGTGCCCTATGCAAAGGCGAAATATATCACCGATAACAGCGCCGTCCAAACGGCGATGCTCAACCAGCCACTGGGGAACGCCACCTACGGCAGCCACAACTCCGTCCGGCCTTACCTGGACATCACGGCCTATGACGCGCCTTCATTCCAAAACCGATCCGTCAGGCTAATCTCCGGACGCCTCCCTCAAAACGGGGATGAGCTGCTCATTTCCCGGGCGATGGCCATGGACTCTGGCCTGGGTCTGGAGCCCGGCAGCACGCTGAAGGTGACTTTTGGCCAGCGGAATTTCCCCAACTACGCTGAGCTCGTCAAGGCCTGGGGAGGAGAAGAGTACGTCGCTCTGCAAGATGGGGAAACCTTTACCCCGTCCGTTTCCAAAACCTACACGGTGGTCGGGGTTATGGCGCCCCTCGCCGATGAGACCGGCATGCCTGCCGCTTTCCCGGCCTTGACGTACCTCGACCCGACACAACTGGCAGCCGCAGACAAAGTGGACATCGCGATCCTGGCCCGCGATCCGCGCAGCATTTCCACCAGCGCGCCGGAAATTGCCAAGGACGCCGGGCTGACGGTAACCCTCGATCAGGACGGCAAGCCGGAAAATATCACCTTTAACCGAGGACCTGCTGCCCTGGTTGGGCGGCAGCGGCCGTTCCAACTATGTGGGCTTCTTCCTTGCGACCATCGCCGTCGTTATCGCCCTGATCGTGTCTGGCTCGGTGTTGCTGATCTACAACGCTTTCGCCATCTCGATCCGCGAGCGCGAGAAGCAGTTCGGCATGTTTGCCAGTGTGGGCGCCACATCGGCGCAGATCCGCCGCATCGTGCTGACCGAAGCGGGGGCCATCGCGGCGATCGGCATCCCGCTGGGCATCCTGGGCGCCATCGCCGGGGTGGAGGTTCTGGCGGCGCTCACCCGGGGGATCGTCTCCCAGTTGATCCTTGACGCGGATCAGGGGCTGCAGTTGGTGGTCTCGCCGCTGGTCATCGGCGCGACCGTGCTGTTTTCCGCGGCGACCATCCTGCTTTCGGCCTGGATCCCCGCCCGGCGCGCCGCCCGGGTTTCGCCCATCGATGCCATCCGCCAGAGCGGCGAGATCCAGGAGGGCCAACCGCTTAGCCTGCGCACCAGCCATCGGACCGCTTCGGTCCGCCTGATCCGGCGTGTGTTCGGGTTCGAGGGCGAGCTGGCGCTCAAATCCCTCCAACGCGACCGTAAGAGATATCTCACCACGCTGCTCTCGCTGATGATCAGTATCATCTTGTTCGTAGCCTTCAATGCCCTGATGCTGTATACCAAAACCACCCAGCGCATGGCCAGCCAAGCGATGAACTTCGATCTGATAATCTCCCTGGACTACCGCCAAAGCCACGTTCTGGATTTTGCCAACATGGTCAGCCAACTGCCAGAAGTGCAGAGGGTTTCCTATAGGCGCTGCACCTACGAGCAGTACGTCCCCCCGCATGCGATGATCACCAATCTGGCCTATCAGGCTCTACAAGAGCTGAATAACCTTAAACTTGAAAATCTACCTTACCCTGTAGCAGGCGATACATACCAGTTTGTGCTTCAGGTGTGTGCCGTGGGGCCATCCGAGTTTGCTAACTACGCGGCGCAGCTCGGCCTGGACCCGCAACAGTATTCCGACCCATCCGCACCGCTGGGGATCCTGATCAATCACGCCACCTTGCGCCAGGGCGGCAAGCTGTACGATTTCGACTTTTTCAATCTAAAGCCGGGCGATACGATATCTGCATCCAAGATGTCTGGCTACTCCTCTCCCCAAACTGAGGACAAACTACCAGCCCGCCTGACGTGGACGGTGGGGGCGGTCACCCAGGAGTTCCCTCTGGGTTTTCTGGGGGCAACTCTGGTTCCGAATTTGATCGTCTCGGACGCCGTCTTCGACGGGCTGAGCAGCCAACTGCTGCAGCTAGGCCCGAGCAATCCCGGCTCCATGTACATCCAGAGCAGGAACCCGGACGCGGCGGTGGTGGCCCTCCAACGGCTCTACCAGGGTGCGGTTGGGGGCAACTTCTCGTACTATTCAACGGCGGAGCTCAATAAGAGCCAAACCCTGCAGACACTGATGACCAACCTGTTCTTTTACGGATTCCTGGCGTTGATCACGTTGATCGGGGTAACCAACATCATCAACACCCTGGATTCCAACATCAAGCTGCGCCGGCGCGAGATCGCCATGCTCAAATCCGTCGGGCTCACTCCCGGTGGTTTCCTGCGCATGCTGCGCTACGAGAGCCTGTTCTACGGGCTGACCGCCCTGCTGTACGGGTTGCCGCTGGGGATCGCTGTGAGCGTGGTCATCTACCTCCAGTTCGGCGGGGTGAGTAGCTTTGCCTTCAGCCTGCCCGGGGGGGCCATTGCAGCCTGCATTGTCGGCATCCTGGCGATCGTCTTCGCCACCATGATGGTCTCCGGTGCGATGATCCGCAATGACAACATCGTAGATACGCTCAAAGAAGAAAATTTGTAGGTTCATAATCAGCTTCAAGGAGATCAAAATGTTAAAGAGGCTTTGTCTTGTTCTGTCTGTTTTTTAACGACGGCGACGCTTCTCGCCGCCTGTTCGCCGGCGGCAGCGCCGGTTCAACCAACGACCGCTCCGACTGTAACCGAAGCACCGGTTCAACAGACGACCGCTCCGGCTGCAACCACAGCACCGGTTCAGCCAACGACCGCTGCGGGTGCAATTCCCCAAAGCGGAGATCTCTGCGGCGGCACCGGCGGCAAAGGGCAGATTGTCAGCGTGGGAAACAACGAATTTACCATGAAGCGAACCGACGATGGCAGTGAACAGGTCGTTCACCTTTCAGGCCAGGCGACCATCAAAACTTCAGCCGGCTCTGCATCGCTATCCGATTTGCAAGTAGGATACAGGGTAACGCTCGCCGGAAGACCTAATCCTGATGGCAGCTTTACCGCAAATATTGTCGTGGTCTGCAAATGAAGAACGTGGACGTCGCCGTCTACAACTACCTGAAGACAGTGGCCGATGGCTCTGTCACAGCCGGCATCAGCACCGGCACCCTGCAAAACGGCGGCGTCGGCCTGGCCCCCTTCCATGATTGGGACAGCAAGATCCCAGCCGATCTGAAAGCCCAGATCCAGAAGGCCAGCGGCGGGATCAAGGATGGTTCCATTAAAACTTAGTGAAATAAAATATCTACTGAGACCGGGGTGCTGTGCTCAACCGGGTACAGCACCCTGTTTTGTTATAGAATTCAGGAATAAAGATATGCTTTTATCAACCGGATGAAGGGGACGAGGATGTCCCCGGGTGGACGATTGCGATGTGCTGAATGGAATTTGATCTGTGCTTTTGACCCTGTTCAATCTGCCGGGGCTGTTTGGAAAGACCATCGCCTGAAAGAGTCCTAGGCTTCCGGCAACTCAATCTCCAGGCATCCTTGTGTGAGTGCAAAAGGGAATGGACCGGGATCGCCCGTGTTATACAGCCCATCAAAGAAAATCCAGGCTTTTCCATCTTCACCAAACTGAAGCGAAGGTTTGAACGGCCCTGTGTGCCAGCCTCGATCTTCGGCAGTCATAATCTGGACGGGCTCACTCCAATCTTTCAGTTGGCCGGACGGCTCCTTGGCATGGCACCACCATAAGCCAGTTTCTGGCGGTGGCGCGGCTTGGCCAATGTGTAGCCTGGAGAAGATGGCGTCATGTTCGCCGTTCCGCTGCCGGACGCAAAAATCAAACATTTTCATTTCTTCCGGAGCGAAAATCGTATGCGCCCCCCAGTGTTCGCCGTCATCACTTTCGGCGTAGCCGTGCACCAGGTAGTTTTCCCGGTTCGATCCGGCGACATACCATATCTTCCACTTGCTATCCTGCCAGAGTACATTCGGTTCATACACGCTGCCATGCTCCCAGTCTTCGGTGGCTCCAAAACAGGGCGCTGGCTGGTCAATCCATTGGCCGTCGTCCCATTCCAGATAGCCGATCTGGTATGGACCCCATGCGAACTCCGCACCGCCAGCATAGTAAATTCGTTCAACCCATTTTTCTTTCTTGGGGTCCCATCCTTTTCCGTATGCCGGACAATGTCGCCCCCCGGCAGCGTCCCAAGCCTGACTATGCTTCCTTTCGGCCAGCGGCTGCAATTCTCCCGACCTATCCCGCGTAGGGGACCATCCCTGCGCCGAAAGATGAGTGTTCTGCGGCAGCGTCGCGCTGAAAATATTTGGGGCGCCCTGTCCGTGCGCTTGCCCCGCTAAAACCATCCACCAAGCACCATTACGCCGCACGACACTGGCGTCAAGCAGCTCATCGCCCGTAGCCCCAAGCAAGCGGTCGCGGGGGTCAAATATCTTGTGCTCTGTTCCTGTCAGTGTCATTACGTACGCTCCTTGTGATATTGTTTTGCATTCGGCCACGAAACCCCGCCATTATGGATATCCAAAATAATTTGGCTAACCCATTCCCGTTCGGCTCGCAATAGAGCCAGCGCATACTCAGCCTCGATGACAAATAAACGCGGCACTTTGGCCTGGTATAAGGCGTCGTCGAGTTGTTGCTTCTGCTCGTCAATGCGATTGGTTAAATGCTCAACGCGCTCTTGCAGCGCGTTTACTGCCCGTTCCTTCCCGAGCACGCCGATATGACTGATAGAGTTGAAAAACTCTGGGAACTCAACGTGTGGCGTGCGGAGTTGTTCATCCAGTCGTTTTACTAACTCCGCCCGGCCATTCTTGGTAAGCTGGTATGGCGTGCGCTTGGGTCGGGCGCCTGCACGCTCTGTTTGGAGTGGCGTAATCCAACCGGCGCGAGTGAGCACATCCACCGTGTCATACAACGAGCCCCGATTAACCGGCACACCACGCTCGGCGAGCACTTTAGCAAGTTCATACGGATGCATGGGTCGCTCAAGTAGCGCGCCTAGTGCGGCAAATGCGATGGGATTATGGAGTGCGTTGCGTGGCATATAGTAGAATTCTACTATATTTCAATATCTTGCGCAACCGTAAGGAAGACTCCTGAAGGGTGAATGATACTTTCCCCCATTTCCATGCAACTAATTTACGACTGCGCCCCGGCTGCTTTCCCCAACTTCTTGATGTCTCGCCACACCCACCCCAACGGGATCAAGCCTACTACCCCGAACGAGCAGTCGAGCAGGCGCCAGAAGAAGGGGATGCCGCGCAGCGCGCCAAAGATCAACGCCGTAGGGATGACCAGCAGGCAGGCGATCAGGCCGAACTCGATCACCCATACGTTGCGCACTGGGTCGCGCAGCACGCCGAGGAAGGCGATGGCGAGGACGATGTGGGCGAAGGCCAGCCAGTCTGTGCCGTATTGCAGGAAGGGGTAAGCTGCGAAGGTGTGGGTGATGCCGGCGTGCACGAAGGAGATCCAGCCCGCCATGGCCGGCCACAAGGATTGCATCCAGGTGCCCTGGCCGATGAACCGATCCAGCAGGTCGATCTCCCAGCGCAGGGGCACGGCGGTGATGCCGCTGACGGCCAGCGCGATGATGAAAAAGATGGTCAGGAATTTGATGCGTTTCTCGAGTCTGGCAGTGTCCATAGACCCCCCGGCTGGAATACAGGTTTGCAAGAAAAAAGGTGCGCCCAGTCGGGGCGCACCTTTTAATGTCGGATTACTCAGCGCATTACCGGCCTGAACTTATACCCATAGATTTGATTTAACGAATTTCTTGCTCATCATCGTTGTATAGCCTTTCGTCGCATCTATTCATGATCTTTAGGGGGAACGCCACAATGCTATCCCCAGATGGATAAGATTGAAGATCGTACCTGCGGTAAAAGTTCCGCGGCCGGGGGCGCATCCGGCACGAAGGGGAAAAGCTGCTGAGCCCATTCCGCGCTCGCCACAGACAATAAGTCCTCCGAAATAAAGTCATTCGGAGACTCATAGGCCACATCTCGGACGACGCATTTCTGCGCCAGCAGGGGAATTAAAATCTGGCGATTTTACGCCAGGAACCTGCAGCAGATTCCGCAGATCGTAATAATCCCGGCAGACCCGGCTGGCGCCCCAGCCGCGTTCATGCAGCCGCGCCTTACTCTGCAGCAAGGCGCGTAATTTCTCCGCGGTGATTTCTGCCAGTGAATACACCGGGATATGCACATCCATTTCTTCGGCGAAGCCATGCAGTATCGGCCGGACCTCCACCGGCGTGAGGATGGGTTCATCCACGGTGATTTCTACCTTAAGCCGGCACAAAGCCTGGCGCTGTTCCGGGAACTGCACCCGAATAGAATAGGCTTTCTGGTTGCCTGGGTGGGGTAATTTCAGAGTGAGTGGTTCTAGCGTCGTCTGAAACGGTCCGCGTTCGTTTAACATCTCGCCCATACAATGAACAACCGTTTCCATCAGCGCATCAATCTGTTTGACCGGCCCCATCACCCGCGTAGAATAATCCAGGTCTTCGGAAAAGCGATAATCCGCAAAATAGAGCTTCTTTAACGCCGTACCGCCTTTTAACACCAGGTTATCGCCCAGGCCGTCCGCTTGAACAATGGCAGCCAGAAGGTAACTCAAAGCATAGTCTTTTTCAACGATGTACTGCTGGATGTGTTTCTGTCGGGTGACCGACCGGATCATTTGAGGAACGTTGGGCATTTAGAACCTTTTTATGTTTTCGTTAATTTGCCAGGACGGATCAAATTTTTCGCTGTATGGCTGATTAGGATCCAATAAAACCGTTCCGGTAACCGGATAGTTATGCAATGGGAGGAGCAAACTCGCATCCACCCCCATTCTTTCCAAAAGCCAGCCTAGACGCTTGATCACGGTGCCAACATCGTATCGCACAGCATAGGAGACGAGCCGACTTATATCGATTTGGGCAAGCGCGCCTTCCATTATTTCGCTTGCGGCGCGAATGCCCCCAAAAAGCTCTGGTCGGACGATCAAATCCAGAACGGTTCGCTCTCGGTCGGTGATGTCCACCTGAGTCCAAGAGTTTACCCACTGCTTTTCAAATCCCCAGAATCGATCCTTCTTGACATAGATGAATTCAAATTCCAGGTCAAAAGCTCGCCAGGAAGCCCTTCCTCTGGGACGATAAGCCTTCCCCTGGCGCATTTCTGGGGTGACGACTTTGACCGACGTTGAAGCCTGAAATCATGCTCGGGTTTTGGGTTGAAAAACCGTGATGCGCCAACGCAGACCAATGGCTAATCGCCATAGGGTGAACCAGTGCATTTGCAATGGCGAAAGATGGGATATCACCCGAATAAAGTGGGCTTTTTACCGCATAGGTTCCACGCTTAAGAATTTCAATCCACCCGGATTGAGCCAGCTTACTGATCAGTTTCCGTATTTGTTGGCGCGTCAACCGTTGATTGCCCGGCAGCGATGAGATCTGATCCAGCGTGAAGATAGGACCAAACTCATTCGCGGCGCTTTCAAGAAGCTGGATACCCTGAGAATTGGAATAAGATGTTATTGTCTCTGGCATGAAAATATTATACTTCCATAATCCCCTTTGGGGGTATTATGGAAGTAGTAAGTTTTCTCGAGAATAAATGCTGCGTTGAAGGTCGGCCAGTTTTTCCTGAAAGGCAGTCAATAAATCAAAAAGTGGCTGTCCCAATAAAAGGCGCCCTCCCAATTGGGAGGGCGCCTTTTATTTTTTTTCGTCGAACGGCTTTTACCGTTATCTGGCAAGTACCGGCCTGAACTTATACCGATCGATTTGATTTAACGAATTTTTGGGTGATTATCGCCGTATGAGATTGAAATGGCGAAAACAGGTATAATATCAACTATTATTATGGATTATATGAGAAAATCCCCCATTCGTAACGAAGGAATTTAGTGGCAAGATGGATGATGGATCAATTTAATGGATTGAGCAACCGTGAACGGGAAGTGGTAAAACTTCTGCTGGAAGGTAAAAGCAATAAGCAAATTGCTTTATCCCTTCACATTGCTGAAAATACAGTTGAATTCCATTTGAAAAACATATATTCCAAGTACCAGGTAAGCTCCAGAACGGAATTGATTATAAAACTAGGGAATTCCGTAGTTGCAGGCAAGGGAGAAAATGCCGAAAATGGAGACAGATTAAATTTATCGGATTGGTCTACATCTTTGAGAAAAGCCGTCTTCTAGAATCGGCAAGGAGTTCAAGATTGAAAATATATCATATTCAAATGACCGCAACGGGACAACCCCTTTGACATTCTACGAATCAATTCTCGTATGTCTCAAAAAGTACGCAGAATTTAATGGACGAGCGTCGCGGTCAGAGTTCTGGTGGTTTACGCTGTTCATTATACTGGTTGCCTCGGCGTTAGTGTACGTGAGCCAGACTTTAGGTAGCATATTCCTGCTTGCTACCCTGCTACCTCTATTGGCAGCGGGAACGCGTCGACTCAAGGATAGCGGCAAGAGCCCATGGTGGCAATTGTTCCTGCTGGCTCCGGTTGGTGGTATCGTATTGTTAGGGATTTTGTGGGCACTGCCGACCACGAGTCCTCAACCTGACGATATCCCACATTCCGCACCTTAAGAGCCGAATAAGTAACATTTTTGGACCGGCGGACCGAGCAGGGAAATCACCAATTGTTGCACAGGATTCAGGTTCAGGAGCTGGCGCAACACAATTTTCCCATTTTGCCTGACGAGTAAGATGTCCAGTCCTTCAAAAAGCTGAAAGGCCCAACGAATCGTGGGGGGCTGGGTCGGTTTGCGGTATTGATCGGGGATCGTGGCGTTCATCTCTTTGAGCGCCTGGCGTAGCTTGCGTTCCGCCAGGGAGTAGATCAAGAGCGCTAAACTCACGACCATCAGCAGCGCCATCAGACGTTGCGGTTTTTTCAGGAACAGGCTTTGAGCGAAGAAGAGCGGGTCTTTCAAGAAGCGAAAGTCGCGTTCGACCGAGACGTCCTGGTCTTTGTAATTCTCCAACATGGCTTTTGCAGACAAACGGCTGGAGTCAACCTCGTTGGTGGCGAGGATGAAATGTCACAGGCTGTGCTTGGCTTCTGCGAGAGCCGCCTGGGAAAACACCACCAGCCAGCGCTGCCGGATCCCGGCATATTCACAGGCCACCTCTTTGCCCCAGTAGCCCGGCTCCAGCTCGATCATCTCTGCGAAGTCCGTTTCCCTCACTAACTGCCTGGCCTGCGCCAGGGTCTCCGGAACACGTATCAACCAGCCTACCCCTTCAGCCTCTTTCAAGGTCTCTTTCGAATAACCGGCGCTGTCCATTACCAGGTAAGCCGCTTCCCCCTCTTTCAACTGCTGGCGGTAGGCCTTGACGCTGGCAGCAAACGTCTGGCGATCGTTGCTGTTACCGCTCAGCACTTCCAGCCAAACGGGGAGAGCCGAGCGGTGGGTGGTGATCAGCTGCATGACCACCTGTTTCAAATCCGGGCGATGCTCTTTCGAGTACCCATAGGGGATACTGATCGCCTCCCGCTCCGGCTCTTGCCGGTCATAGGTTCCATGCAAATGGAAGCTGCTGCTGTCCAAATGCACGAAGTGGGAGGGGATCCCGTACACCTGAAGCGCATGGGCGGCTACTTTATAGAAGACTTCGGTCACCCCGTCCGCGTACAGATCCTCCAGGCAGCGCCCCAGGGTATCGTCGTTGAAGTCCTCGGCGGTCAGGTCTGGGCTGATCAGCAAATCCACCGGCTTGTTGTGCAAGTAATCGGGCATCAGGTACAAGGCCCGCCCGACAAATCCCAGGGCGTTCAAGATCAGAGCTTGGGTTCCTTGACCGCAGCTCACCTTGCGCTGGCTGGTTTTCACACTGGCATCGATCTGCTCGATGAGGGCGATCTCCCGGCAGACCCCGGAGACGATCCCGAGGTGGTCCATCCTTTGGGTTTCATAGGTTTGTTCGGCGCTCATGCGCCTGGCTTACCCGAAATTCCCCCAAAATGCCATCTTTAGGTGCGGAAGATGGGATCTCCTTTCGCACAGCTCGTAAGGTGAGTCCACGGGGTGGAGAACGAAATCAGCGAAGACGGGTAGACCTGCCCACCCCTCCACATACCCCATCCACTGACAATAATAACATCCCTAAGCTAAACGATGGCTTTCAGGTTATCTTTATTTCTCTCCTAATCAAGTTGGCAATAAATTCAGATTGGTATTCCAACTCAGGAAACATTTTATTTTTAGTAATACCCAATAACTCTAGCTCTTCCAATATCGAGTTTTTATAAATACTCGGTATTTGAAATACTTTTGAGTTTTTCCAAAGTTTTTCAACATCGTTGTCGTATTGGATGGAAGTGAAATGATAGTATTCCTTACCTGCAGTTCCCAGATTGCTGCTCTTTTCGATTTTATTAACCTTCATCCCAAATAATAAAAATGTACCATCCTGGTTTAAAATCCTTTGATTACTTAATGTTGGCAGAATCGCATAGAATGGTACTTTTATTAGGGGATATAAAACGTCATCAACGGATTTGTATGCTCTCGAATAAGAACTATAAATTTCCCTAGAATTAATCACATCGTTTGTAAATATTTGGCTGTCTAGCGGAAGCCCCGAGTATTCGAATATGTATTTCATAATCAGGGAAATATCGTTCGTTTCTTGTTTAAAAACAGGTAATCGCGCAAATTCGTATACTGCCCCATCCTTGCCTATATTATCTTTGTCGCAACAAGCGAAGAAAAGTGCCACTAGCGGATTCTGGGTTGTATCAAGCAATCTTGTTGGTAAACCATAATGTTGCATTTTTACCAATGCGTCAAAATGGCTCATCCCTTCAAAATTCTTAGGAGCGACTCTCAAAAACTCCGAAATCAACACACCTTCTTTATCAAATAATCCTTCTCGGTAAAGACGAGGTGATATATTCCAGTCTAAATCTGCTTGCCCCCGATAAAAAGTGATACAATGAACTGAAGGGGAATGAAACTGTAAAGATTTTTTATTGAACTCGAATAGAGTTCTTATAAACTGAGAAACAGTCTTTACTGTGGAATTTTTCATGGCGAATTATCCCTGCTTATTAAGTTAGTGGGTAGGGTGCGGTCGATGTTGGACCGCGCCCCTTTTCTAAGCCAAGGTGGAGGGATTCTCCAAAATCCCCCTCGTATAATAAATTATACAGGTTTCTTCCCCAATTCTTCCAACCGCTTCACATCCCGCCACACCCACCCCAACGGGATCAAACCCACCACCCCAAACGAGCAGTCGAGCAGGCGCCAGAAGAAGGGAATGCCGCGCAGCGCCCCAAAAATCAGCGCCGTAGGGATGACCAGCAGGCAGGCGATCAAGCCGAACTCGATCACCCATACGTTGCGCACTGGGTCGCGCAGCGCGCCGACGAAGGCGATGGCGAGGACGATGTGGGCGAAGGCCAGCCA
Source organism: uncultured Chloroflexia bacterium (assembly GCA_963702935.1). Taxonomy (GTDB): domain Bacteria; phylum Chloroflexota; class Anaerolineae; order Anaerolineales; family Anaerolineaceae; genus DAOTWA01. The sequence continues at coordinate 1,097,897 of OY969772.1, read as the reverse complement.
ATCCGTGCCGTATTGCAGGAAGGGATAAGTGTCGAAAGTATGGATGAGGCCCTCGTGCACGAAGGAGATCCAGCCGGCCATGGCCGGCCACAGGGAATGCATCCAGGTGCCCTGGCCGATGAACCGATCCAGCAGGTCGATCTCCCAGCGCAGCGGCACGGCGGTGATGCCGCTAATGGCCAGCGCGATGATAAAGAAGATGGTCAGGAATTTGATGCGTTTCTCGAGTTTGGCAGTGCTCATAGACCCCCCGGCTGGAATACAGGTTTGCAAGAAAAAAGGTGCGCCCCGTCGGGGCGCACCTTTTAATGTCGGATCAATTATCGCATTACAGGTCTGAACTTATACCCATACACCAACATGCCGCGCTCATCCCCGTCCGAGCGAATGCGGCGCGTGACCATCTCGACCGGCATGCCGATCTCGACCGGCTGGTCGCCCAGGTCGGTGAGCTGGGCGGTCACCAGGGGGCCCTCTTCCAGCTTGACCAGGGCCACGGTATAGGGCGTACTGGCCTCGAAGCCGCTGGGGGCGTCGGCCATGCGCGTGAAGGAATACACCTCGCCCTTACCGCTAAAAGTATACGAGATGCGCGCGTCCTGGCCGCAGTGCGGACAGACGTCGCGCGGGGGGAATAATTTCGCGTCGCAGTGCGGGCAGACTTCCCCTACCAGACCGTAACGCTGCTGCCTCAACCGCCAATGACGTGGGATTTCCATTGCTAACCTTCTCCTTATGCATCCATGTAAACGGCACCAATCTTAGTTGCAGTTGAAGTCTAGCGGCTCGAGCCTATCAAACCCTATCAGACTGCCCCGAATGGCTCTCAAAGACTCGCACGCTGGCGATCAGGCGCATTTTTCCAGCACGTGCGTGGCGGCGGTGGCTGCCGGCCCACCCCAACACTGGATCAGGGCGCGCCGGGCGCCTTTCACCTGGTTCGCGCCGGCCTGGCCGCGCAGTTGCAGGGCGGCCTCGACCGCCTGGTACACGCCGGAGGCGCCGATGGGGTTGCCGCGCGCTTTCATGCCGCCGAAGGTGGCGATGGGCAGCTTGCCCTGCAGTCCGAGCCGGCCGTCCTGGGCCAGCTTCCAGCCTTCCCCGCGTTTGGCGAAGCCGGCCGCCTCCAGGCCCAGCGCGGCGTAGACGGAATAGGCGTCCCATAGCTCGAACAGGTCTACGTCCCCCGGCAGGATGCCGGCCTGGCGGCAGGCGCGCTCCAGCGAGAAGCCGGCGGCGTTCATGGCCAGCGGGTCGGGGCGATCGTGCAGGGCCAGGGTGTCGATCACCACGCTGGAGCCGGTGATGCGCACCAGGCCGTGCTCCAGGCCGGCGGGGACTAAGTCCGCGCGGGTGAGCAGCACGGCGGCCGCGCCGTCGGCGTAAGGCGCCATGTCGAACAGGTTGAGCGGATCGCTGACCAGCTCCGCGCGCTGGTAAGCCTCGGCGCTGATGGCCTTGCGGAACATGGCGTTGGGGTTCGAGACGGCGTTGGCGTGCGCCACCAGCGGGAAGCCGGCCAGGGCCGCGCGCGGCACGTCGTAACATTGCAGGTAGCGCTGCATGACCAGGGCGGCCTGCGCGGTGGGCGTGACGCCCTGCACGGCCTCGTAGTCGTAATCCAGCGCCTGGCTGACGGCCGCCTCCACCGGGGGGCCAACCTGATCGGTGATCTTTTCCACGCCCAGCGCCATGGCCACGTCCACGTAGCCGGAGAGCACGGCCAGGTAAGCCTGGCGCAGGGCCGCCCCGCCCGAAGCGCCGGCCGCCTCGACCGTGGTGCCCTCGATGCCTCTCAGGCCGGCGTTATCCGCCAGCAGCGAGCCCAGGTTGGCCTGGTGCGAGAGAGTGGAGGCCAGCGAATTGCCGATGTACAGGGCTTGCGGCCGGAGGCCGCCCGCGTCGCGCATGGCGGCCAGCATGGCGCGCGCCGCCTCGCTGCGCAGGGAAAGCTCCCAGTGCTCGCCTACCGGGGTCTGCCCGACCCCTACGATGAGGACGTCCGTCATATAGCTCCTCCCCCTTATGGCTACTTCATGGCCAGTTTGCCACGGAAGCGCGCGTAGGTGGCGTAATCGATGGGCGTGCGGCGGGCGATGTACTCGGCGGTCTTGAGCGCCAGGTCGCGGCGGGCCTGGACGGCCTCGGTGACGCGCAGGGCGAAGGCGTCCGAGCCGGCGCCGGAGCCGAAGGAGACCATCAGGATGCGGTCGCCGGGCTTGGCCACGTCCAATATGGCGGTCAGGCCGATCATGGCTGCGCCGGCGTAGGTGTTGCCGATCACCGGGGAGAGCAAGCCGGCGCTGATCTGCTCGGGCTTGAAGCCCAACTGGCCGGCGACGCGCTGCGGGAACTTGGCGTTGGGCTGGTGGAAGACGGCGAACTGGTAGTCCTGCGGCCCGCTGTCCAGTGGCTTCCATCAGGGTTTGGGCGGCGGCGGTGATGTGCTTGAAGTAGGCCGGCTCGCCGGTGAAGCGCTGGCCGTGCTCCGGGTATTTCTGCTCGGCGCGCCGCCAGAAATCGGGCGTGTCGGTGACGAAGGAGTAAGACGCCTCGATCACGGCCAGGGCTTCTTCCGCCGGGCCGAGGATGAAGGCCGCCCCGCCGGCTGCCGGCGGTGTATTCCAGCGCGTCGCCCGGGCGCCCCTGGGCGGTGTCCATGCCGATGGCCAGGGCGTAACGCCCCATGCCGGAGCCTACCAGGCCCATGGCGGCCACCATGGCCTCGGTGCCGGCCTTGCAGGCGAACTGCCAGTCGGCGGCCTGGGTATGGGGCACCGCGCCGATGGCCTCGGCCACCATGGTCGAGCTGGGCTTGACGGCGTAGGGATGCGATTCCGAGCCGATCCACACGGCGCGCAGCAGGTTGGGGGCGATCCCGGCGCGGGCCAGCGCGTTGCGGGCGGCCTCGATGGACATGGTGATCACGTCCTCATCCAGCCCCGGCACGGCTTTTTCTTTGATCGGCGTGCCGCCCTTGCCGCTCCTTCCACACGCGATTGACCTCGCTGGCGGGCAGGCGGTAGCGCGGCACGTAAGCGCCGTAGCCGACGATGCCCACCGGGCGGGCAGGCCGCAGCACGGCGGGCAGGCTTTCTTCCATTGGAGACGTGGCAGGTTGCATGGATTAAGCTTGGCTCCATTCTTTGAGAATTTCTTGGGCGCGGTCGATGCGCACCGTCTTTTCGGCGACCAGCCGTTGGGCCAGGCGCTCGATGTCTGCGCCTTGCGCGCCGGCGGCGATGGCCACCTGGCGGGCGTGCAAGGTCATGTGCCCGCGCTGAATGCCCTCGGTGGCCAGGGCGCGCAGGGCGGCCAGGTTCTGGGCCAGCCCCACCGAGACGATGATCTCGGCCAGCTCGGCGGCGCTGCGCACGCCCATCAGCTTGAGCGCCGCGCGCGCCGTGGGGTGGACGCGCGGTCGCCCCGCCCACCGTGCCGACGGCCATGGGCATCTCCAACGTGCCGACCAAATCGCCCTGGGCGTCGCGGCCCCAGGTGCTCAGGCTGGTGTAGCGCCCGCTGCGCGCGGCGTAAGCGTGCGCGCCGGCTTCTACGGCGCGCCAGTCGTTGCCGGTGGCGATCACCACGGCGTCCACGCCGTTCATGATGCCCTTGTTGTGGGTAGCGGCGCGATAGGGGTCGGCGGCGGCGAAGGCCCAGGCGGCGATAATGCCGTCGCGCACCTCTTCGGCGGAATAATCGCCGAAGGCGAGCTGATCCAGGTGGATGGTGCAGCGCGCGCGCGCCAGGCGCCGGTCGGCCAGGTTGGAGAGGATGCGCAGGTGCACGCGCCCGCCGCTGATGCTTTCCACCAGGGGGGCCAGGCGCTCCACGGCTGTGTTGACCGCGTTGGCGCCCATGGCGTCGCGCACGTCGTAGATCAGGTGCAGCACCAGGAAAGGCCCGATGGGGGAGTCCTCGATCAGGCGCACCTCCAGGTCGCGCGGACCGCCGCCCAGGCGCTTGAGCACCGGGTCGATGCCGGCGGCCTCGGCCAGCAGACGCTCTTTTTGTTCCAGGAGGGCCAGGCGCGCGGAAGGCGGGTCGGCCAGGTCGAGCACCTGCATCTGCCCGATCATCTCGGGGGGCGTGGCCTGGGCCGTGAAGCCGCCCGCCGGGCGGGCCAGCTTCGCCATAAAAGACGCCCCGGCCACCACGGAAGGCTCTTCGATGGCCATGGGCACCAGCACCTCGCGCCCGTTCACCAGGAAGTGCTGGGCGATGCCCAGGGGCAGGGCGTGCACGCCGACCGCGTTCTCGATCATGTGGTCGGCCTGCTCGGCGCTCAGCCCGGCGCTTCCGCCCAGGGCCGCCAGGTCCTGCGCGGAGAGATCCTCGCGCTCGGCCAGCCAGGCCAGGCGTTCTTCGAGACTTAAGTTGTAAAACTTGACCGGGTGAGATTCTTCGGACTGGGCAGGCATATTAATGTTCCGGTGATAGAATCAGTGCGCCAGACATAAAGCTCCTTCAAGATGGCCACCCAGGCAGCGCCCTGGGGAAGGCAGTCTCGAATATACCGGCTCAGGTCTGGCAAAAGCTATCAAGTTGACGTAAATGGACAAATTGGAGTAAAATTAAGGCGGTGAGTATCTACCCATGATGATCTTGAACTCGAGAACAGCTTGAAGACCGCCTGGCAGCCCTGCATCGCGCCAGCCTTGAATTAGTCCAGGACATCTCGATCGAGTCATTACTCGAGCGGATTGCCATGGTGGCTTGCGAGCAGGTGTCCGCGCGCTACGCTGCCGTGGGCGTCCTGGACGCCGAAGGGAAGCTCAAACAGTTCATCACGGTGGGCATGACGCCGGAGGAAATCGCCCGGTTGGAGCATTACCCCGTGGGGCTGGGGCTGATCGGCGCGATGATGCACGCCAGCGCTCCCATCCGCATTCCCGAAATCAGCGACGACCCGCGCAGTGTGGGCTTTCCTCCCAACCACCCGCCGATGCACTCCCTGTTGGGCGTGCCCATCCGCACCTCGGAAGAGCAGCTCGGCCAGATCTACCTGACCGACAAGATCGGCGCACCGGAGTTCACCGCCAACGACGAGCAGGTCATCGAGACCCTGGCGGCTTATGCCGCCGCGGCCATTTCCAACGCCCGCCTGTACGAGCAGCTCTCCCAGAGGGAAAAGGACCTCACCCGGCGCAACAAAGACCTGGCGCTGCTCAACGAGCTGGCTTCCACCCTGGCTTCTTACTCCGAAATCGACGAAATCCTGAACAACTCGGTCAAGCAGGTGGTGGATTACATGCACGTGACGGCCGGCGAGATCTTCCTGCGCGAGGAAGACGGCCAGACGCTGCGCCTGGTCATCCACCGCGGCGAGATAGAAGGATCCCTGTGGACGCGCGAGCGCTTCAACGATGGTGAAGGGCTGATCGGCATGACCGCCAAGACCGGCCAGCCGCGCTTCATGACTCTCACCGGGAAGAACGGCCGTTTCTTGCGCAAAGAGGCCCTGGACGGCAGCGTGCACCAGATCGCCTGCTTTCCCCTGACCGCGCGCAGCGGCACGGTAGGCACCTTGTGCATCGCCAGCCGCCAGACCAGCCCGCTGGACGAGATGGAAGTGCAGCTCCTGACGTCCATCGCCGCGTGGATCGGCACGGCCGTCGAGAACGTGCGCCTGAAGTACCAGGCGCGCCGCCTGGCCATTCTGGAAGAGCGCGAGCGCATCGGCATGGATCTGCACGACGGCATCATCCAGTCGATCTACGCCGTGGGGCTGACCCTCGAGCACGCCCGCTTGCTGTTAAATGAGGATACCACCCAGGCGCGGCAACGCATCGACCAGGCCATCGAAGACCTGAACAGCACCATCCGCGACATCCGCACTTACATTCTCGATCTGCGCCCGCGCCAACTGCACGAGGAAAACCTGATGACCGGCTTGCAGCGCCTGGTCAACGAGCTGCGCGCCAACACCCTGTTGGAAGTCACCCTGAAGGGGCCGACGGATGGCGCCCTCAAGCTACCCGAGGCCAACGCCATCGTGCTGTTCCACATCTGCCAGGAAGCCCTGGCCAACGTAGCCAAGCACTCTCAAGCGCGCCGCGCGGACGTCTACCTGTGGGGCACGCCGGAGCGCGCCCTGCTGGAGATCAGCGACGACGGGCAGGGGTTCGATATGCAAAAGGTCAACACCACGCTGGGGCACGGCCTGGCCAACATGCAGACCCGCGCCCGCAGCATCGGCGGCGACATCGAGCTCACTTCTGAGCCCGGCGGAGGAACCACCGTCCTGGCCTGGGTGCCTCTCACCAAGAAGCGCTAGGGCCGGCTGTGGCGCAACCTCCCAGCCTTCCCGGACGGGCGAGCTACGTCCAATCCATCTTCACTCGCATAGCGCCGCGCTACGATCTGATGAACCGGTTGATGACGGCCGGGCAAGACGTGAGCTGGCGCAGGGAAGTCATTCGCCGCGCCAGACTGGGAAGCGGCGCGCGTTTGCTGGACCTGGGCGCTGGCACCGGAGACCTGGCGCGAGAAGCGCTGCGCCAGTGCCCGGGGTGCCGCCCGCTGGCGGCCGACTTCACCCTGGCGATGATGCGCGTGGGCCAGAGCCGCCAACCCGCCCTGCGAGAGTGGTCCGCGGCGGACGCACTCCGCCTGCCCTTCCCCGACGCCGCCTTCGACGCGGTGGTCTCTGGCTATCTGGTGCGCAACGTAGCCGATATCCAGCAAGCGCTGAGGGAACAGTACCGCGTCTTGAAGCCCGGGGGCCGCATCGTGATCCTGGATACCACCCGCCCGCAGCGCAACCTGCTTTCCCCCTTCATTCGCTTTCACATGCACCGCGTGATCCCCCTGCTGGGCTGGCTGATCACCGGCCAGCGCGACGCTTATACCTACCTGCCCGATTCGACCGAGAATTTCCTGCGCGCCGAGGAGCTGGTGGCGCGCCTGGCGGTGGTGAGCTTCCGCGAGATCGGGTTTCGCCGCTTGATGTTCGGCACCATGGCGATCCATTGGGGAAAGAAATGACGCCCCTGCCGATCGATAAAGCCGATACGCGCGGCGTGCCCTCGCTGGTGTGGCGCGCCGGGCAACAGCGCCGCATGGACATGCTCAAGGCCGCCGCCGGCGAGCGCCTGCATGGGCACATCCTGGTGGACGGCTGCGGGATCGGCACCTACCTGGAGCGCCTGGCCCCGCTTTCCCGCTGCGCGGTGGGGCTGGACATCGAGATGGAGCGCGTGCAGGAGGCGCACGCCGGCTCCGAGCGCGTGCTGTGCGGCGCGGGAGAATTCCTGCCTTTCCCGGCGGAGAGCTTCGACCTGATCCTCAGCCACGAGGTGATCGAGCACGTGCAGGACGACCGGGCCACCGTGCGCGAGATGGTGCGCGCGCTGCGGCCGGGCGGGCGGCTGGTGCTGTTCTGCCCCAACCGCGGCTATCCCTTCGAGACGCACGGCCTGTACTGGCGCGGAAAGTATCATTTCGGCAATATCCCCCTGATCAACTACCTGCCGCGCCGCTGGCGCGACCGCCTGGCGCCCCACGTGAACGTGTATACCCGCCGCGACCTGGAAAAGCTGTTCGCCGGGCTGCCGGTGCGCACCATCTCGCGCACGGTGATCTTTGGGGCCTACGACAACATCATCGCCAGGCGCCCCGGGCTGGGCAAGCTGCTACGCGGCCTGCTCCAGGCGCTGGAGCGAACCCCCCTGCGCATCTTTGGGTTATCGCACGTGTGGGTGGTGGAGAAGAGATAAAGGACGCGGACGAGCACTGATGACGCGGAAAGAAGAAAATGGCAAAAATTGCGATCTGCGTCTCTTTTTGCAAAACGTTTGGTGGCTGGAAGATTAATATTTGCCAGAGAATGGCTTGTCCGGACTTTTGCCGATTTCGGAACAATAAGCCAGATAATCCTCGATTGAATCCATAAAAGCCCGGCGTAATTCTTCGACGCATTCGCCCTGAAAAGTGATCACGTCCCGGGTGTTAATCACCTCGCCGTGAAAGATACCCGCTTCGTCGTCATATTCGACCTGACCGATATACCCCTTATAGTTCATGTGTGCCCCTATCTGAAGTCGTAGATCCCGTCCTCGAAAGGCCAGGTCTTGCCGCAGGAAGGGCAGGCCGGGCTGCCTTCGGATACGGGCAGGGGCGCGGCGCAGGCCGGGCAGCGGAAGAAAGCGCCCGGCGCGGCCAGGGGCGTCTCGCCGCGCGCCGTGCAGCGCACGAACACGCTGGGGCTGAGCTGCCACAGATCGCCGCTGAGCTGCGCCAGGGAATCCATCTGCACCAGCAATCCCAGGGGCAGCCAGCGCTTGAAGGGCTGCATGCGGAAGTGCGAGACGGTGAGCTGCCGCTCTACGCTGAAGCCACACACCCGCAGCCAGGTGCGCACTGTGGCGGGGTGGAAGTCGAAGTTGAGCGCGGCGAACTCCACCGGCTCGGGCGAGAAGGGACTCCACGACTGGCGGCGCAGCGCGTAGCGCAGGATGGCCTTGAGATTCTGCTTGTTGGCGTATTCCAGGATGAAAGCGGCTCCCGGCTGGAGAGTCTGGCGCACCCCGTCCAGCGCCCGGCGCGCGTCGGCCATGTGGTGCAGGGTGCGGATCATGGTGGCGGCGTCGAACAGCCCGTCCACGAAGGGCAGGCGGTAGATGTCGGCGGCCACGTAGAGGTAACGGGGGTCGCTGCCCAGGCGCTGGCGGGCCTGCTCGAGCTGCGTGCGGGAGTAATCCAGCAGGACGACGCGCTCGAAGCCCGCGTAGCGCGCAGTGTTGCGCCCGGCGCCGGCGCCCAATTCGAGCAGCAGTTGGCCGCCGGGGGGCAACAGGCGGCGCAAAGCCACCGCCTCGACGGCGTCTTCGTAAGCGCGCCCGCCGCGCTCCCAGAAGGAGGTCTGGTAGTCTGAGCCTTCGTAATTACAGATCGGAGGAGTATCCATGCTTGGACAGGGGCCTGGAAAAATGAACGTCCGGATAGGCTTGCCGGCGGCGCCCAGAGGGACCTCCTTACCGCTGCTTCCTCTCGGACCTGACGGGGTTCGGGGGTTTCTGCCGCGCCGGACCCACCCGGACATTCGCTGCAAGCATACCAGAGGAGGGCAGGGCTGTCAACAGGGAAAAGAGAGCGGGGGTAGTGAATGGAGAGTGGTAAGGCAATCAGGCAATCAGGGAACAGGCGATCAGGGATCAGGCGACGAGGCGATCAGGCGATGAGGGATCAGGCGACGAGGCAATCAGGCAATGAGAGATCAGGCGACGAGGCGATCAGGCAATGAGGCAATCAGGCAATGAGGCAATCAGGCAATGAGAAATCAGGGGGCCTGATTTTCTGGTCACTGAATCCTGACCACTGACCACTGTCCACTGATCGCCCATTCTCTCACCGAATATTAACGATAAATATACTCTTATTGGGTATAATATGCTTGTGAAAATAATAACAAACATGGAGGTGAAAACATGTCCGATTTAACCATTTCACAAGTGTTCGATTTGAGCGGCAAAGTGGCGCTGGTGACCGGCGGCGCGCTAGGCATTGGCGAAGGCATCGCCCGTCGCCTGGCCGAGGCCGGGGCGGCCGTGATGATCAGCGATATCAACCTGGAAGCGGTCCAGGAAGCCGTGAAAAAGATCCGGGAAGCCGGCGGAACGGCCGAGGCAGTGCGCTCGGACGTAAGCCGCCTGGAAGACGTGCAAAAGGCGACGGACGCCACGGTGGAGAAGTTCGGGAAGCTGGACATCCTGGTCAATAACGCCGGCATCTTCCCCTCCAAGCCGGTGCTGGACGTATCGCCCGAGCTGTGGCAGAAAGTGATCAGCACCAACCTGAGCGGGGCTTTCTTCCAGGCGCAGGCGGCGGCGCGCAAGATGGTCGCGAGCGGCCAGGGCGGGAAGATCATCAACATCGCCTCGATCGATGCCCTGCATCCCAGCGGCAACCTGGTGCATTACGACGCCTCCAAAGGGGGCGTGGCCATGCTGACCCGCTCGATGGCGCTGGAGCTGGCCAAGCACCACATTACGGTGAACGCTATCGCGCCGGGCGGGGTGCAGACGCCGGGAGCCTCGATGACCATGGATGTGGGCAGCCTGAGCTCGACGCAGGTAGAAATAATGGTGCGCGATTTCATGGCGCGCATCCCCCTGGGTCGCATGGGCGTGCCGGATGACATCGCCAAGCCGGTGTTGTTCCTGGCCAGCAGCGCCGCCGATTACATCACCGGCGAGTTGATCGTGGTGGACGGTGGATTTTTGCTGTCGTAGGTAAGGGAAAAGGCAATCAGGGATCAGGCAATCAGGATTTAGTGGACAGTGGTCAGTGGTCAGGATTCAGTAGCGCGGCAGGCAGGCACCCTGGTCGCCTGGTTGCCTGATCGCCTGGTTGCCTCATCGCCTGGTTGCCCCATTGCCTGTTCATAGAAAAAGGGGCGAGCCGGTTGGATCAGTAGCGTACCTTGCGAAGGCTGGCGATTGAAATTCAAAGGGTCTTTGAAAAACTTTCGCAAGGTGGGTTCTCCCGGCTCGCCCCTGCTGCCAGTCCCCTGATACCGGCAGCCTGTTATGCACTGGCTCAGCCGTCCAGCGTCCGCGCATAGAAGCGCAATACGCGCTCCCAGGCGTCTCTGGCGGGGGCTTCGCGGTAGACTTGCGGGCGCGTGTCGTTGAAGAAGGCGTGCGCCGCGCCAGGGTAGATGCGCATCTCGAAATCTTTCTTGTAAGCGGCCATAGCGCGCACCAACTGATCCAGGTTGGCGTTGATGCGCATGTCGTCGGCCCCGTACAGCCCCAGCACCGGCCCGGCGATGTTCTCCACGCGCTCGATGGGGTTGGGGTTCTCGCCGTAGAAGACCACGCAGGCGGCCAGCCTGGCAAAGCAGGCGAAATTGAGCGACATGCCGCCCCCGAAGCAGAAGCCCACGCTGCCGATCTTCTCCGCCTGCACGAAGCTCTGCGCCCTCAGGTAGTCGGCGGCCCTGACCAGGTCCTGCGTCAGGTCGTCCTTGGGGACGCCGCCGAACAACACCGGGGAGGTGCGCTGTATCAGCGCGCGCTGCTCCGCGGGGAGCGCCGCCATGGCTTGCGCCACGAACTCGCGGTCGGCCATGCGCTCCCTGGGCAGCGTGGCGTTGAAGGCCATGACCGCTTCGATGGCCGGCGGGGTCAGCACTTCGGCCAGCCCCGGGCGTGAAAAGAGGCTCGGCGCCAGGGCCACGTAACCCTGGCGGGCGAAACGGTCGGCCACGTCTTTGGTGTGGTCCACCAGCCCGTAAATCTCGTGGATGACGATGACCGCCGGGCGCGGGCCGGGCGCCGCGGGTCTGGCCAGGTAAGCCTGCATCGGGCCCGCCTGGCCCTCGAAAGTCAGCATTTCACCGGAAAAATTCGCCATATTTTGCCTTCTCCTTCATCCTTCCGCCTTCCCCCCCCCGTAGTTCGGGGGTCATCCTTCCTCAGTCTCCCACCACCGGCGGCGCGTCCACCGCGCGCCGGCCGGCAAACTTGACCGGCCAGCCCGGCAGCATCAGCCCCAGCAACAGGGCCACGAAGGCGGCGTAGAAGGTGATCTTATAGGCCTGCTCGAAGCCGGCGATGTTCTGCTGGCAGGCCACTCCCATCATCTGCACGGCGGCCGGCGGCAGGCTGGCCAACCCACCCACGCTCAACGAAGCGCTGGGGACTGTCTGGCACAGCGCCACGGGCGCCGCGCCTGCTACCGGGGGGGTATCCATGAATTGCTGTTGCAGGGCAGAGATCTGCGGCGAGAGGGTGCTGGCCAGCACGGTAGCCAGGAGCGCCACGCCAATGGATTGCACCACCTGGCGCGTGGCGTTGGAGAGCGCCGAGCCCTGGGCCACTTCTCGCAGGGGCACCACCGAAAGCGCGGCCACAAAGGTGGTCTGGACGGTGGCGCCGACTGCCAGCCCGCGCAGCGCCAGCAGGAAAAGGATCCAACTGATAGGCGTATTCGCCTGGATCTGGGAGAGCTGCCAGGTATTGACGATCAGCAGGATGAAGCCCACGCCGACGATGGGGCGCGGCCCCACGCGGTCGTACAGGCGCCCGGCCAGGATGGTGGCGATGCCGCCGGTAATGGCCATGGGCACCAGGGTCAGGCCGGTCTCCAGCGCGGTCATCCCGCGCAGGGATTGCAGGTAAATGGGCATGAGGAATTCCGCGCCGAACATGGCGATCACGCTCACGTAACCGAGCAGACTGGCGTTGAGGAAGACGCGCTTGGCGTACAGGCGCAGGTCGAGCAAAGGCTCCTTGGCCACGTACAGCTCGACGAGCGTAAAGGCGGCCAGGCCAATCGCGCCGATCCCGAACCAGGTCAGCACGCTGGGGGAAGTCCAACCCTGGTTGGCGGCGACGGAGGCGGCGTAGAGCACCGCGCCAAAACCGACCACCTCGGTGACCAGCCCCAGGAAGTCGAACGAAGGCTTGCGCACGTTCTGCAGGCCCGGCAGGAAGCGCAGCCCCAGGAAGATGCCCAGGGCGCCGATGGGTGGATTGATGAAGAAAATGGCGCGCCACAGGCTGTGATCCACCAGGTATCCGCCCAGGATAGGCCCCAGGGCAGGCGCCACCAGCGCGGCTACCCCGAAGATGCCCAGGGCCACGCCCTGCTCCTTTTCAGGGAAGGTGCGGAACAGCACGGCGGCTCCCAGCGGCACCGCGATCCCGCCGCCGAAGCCTTGCAGGGCGCGCGAGGCGATCAGGAGCGGCAGGCTGGGAGACAGGCCGCACAATAACGAGCCGGTGATGAAGATCGCCAGCCCCGACAAATAGATACGCTTGATGCCGAAGCGGTCGGCCAGGAAGCCGGCCAGAGGGGTGCTGATGCCCAGCGAGAGCACGTAGATGCTGATGATCCACTGTAAATCGTTGAGCGAAGCCCCATACTCCGCCCGCAAGGTGGGGAAAGCCACGTTGACCACGGTCGTATCCAGGATCACCATGAAAAGGCCGAAGATGACCGAGATCAGGACCTTCCATTTTTGCTCAAGGTGCACAGATTTTATTTTTGCGAATGCCATCCATCCTCCGTTAAAGGTGAGGCGCGCCAAAAGCTCCATTGGGAGCCTGCCCCTGCGAACAAAGTAAACGGCCTGAGCTATGGCATCAGCTCAGGCAATCTGGCCGCCTCTTCCCGTTTCAAACAGGCTCGCGCCCGTTTGATTTAGACTAAATTTGTCGGATTATACAACTTCCAAAGGAGGCTGTCAATATAAACGGAATTTTCGAAATCCACTTGACATTCTCGCTCGAAAAGATATAATTTGGACAGCATTTACCGAAAAAATGTGTTGGGAATGATGCTGATGAACACTTGCATGTGTCTGAGGCGGAGCCGCTAGTCTCCGTCTCGTCAAAGAAAGACCAATCCATCTGTCTGAAAGCCAGTTGACGTAGGCGGCGGACGGCTCCGCAGGTACATTGTGACCTTTGCGAGGCGCCGGAATCGCGCTGCCTATTTTTTTGTCTGCTGGCTTTTTAATTTTAAAGGATCTAAACCTTAAGGAGTAAGGATGAAAATCGCAAATGACGTTACCGAGCTGGTCGGCAATACCCCCCTGGTGCGGCTGCGCCGCCTGAGCGAAGGCAGCCTGGCCCAGATCGTGGTCAAGCTCGAATTCTACAACCCGGCCCATTCCGTGAAGGACCGCATCGGCGTGGCCATGCTCGACGCGGCTGAAAAAGCCGGCAAGATCAAAGCGGATACCATCATCGTGGAGCCGACCAGCGGCAATACCGGCATCGCCCTGGCCATGGTGTGCGCGGCGCGCGGCTACAAGTGCGTGCTGACCATGCCGGATACGATGAGCAAGGAGCGCCGCATGTTGCTGCGCGCCTATGGGGCCGAGCTGGTGCTCACGCCGGGCAGCGAGGGCATGGGCGGGGCCATCCGCAAGGCCGATGAGCTGGCCGCCGGCGATCCGCGCTACTTCGTGCCGCAGCAGTTCAACAACCCGGCCAACCCTGAGATCCACCGCAAGACCACCGCCGAGGAGATCTGGCGCGACACGGACGGCCAGGCCGACATCCTGGTGGCAGGCGTGGGCACCGGCGGCACGATCACCGGTGTGGGCGAGGTGCTCAAGGCGCGCAAGCCTTCCTTCCACGTGGTGGCGGTCGAGCCGGACGCTTCGGCGGTGCTCTCCGGCGGGCCGAAGGGGCCCCACCCCATCCAGGGCATCGGCGCCGGCTTCATCCCGGAGGTGCTCAACACCCACATCTACGACGAGATCGTGCGCGTCAAGGCCGAGGACGCCTTCGAGACGGCGCGGCGCATGGCGCGCGAGGAGGGCTTGCTGGTGGGCATCTCTTCGGGCGCGGCTACCTGGGCCGCTTTGCAGGTCTCGCGCCGCGCGGAGAACGCCGGCAAGCTAATCGTGGTGATCATTCCCTCCTTCGGCGAGCGCTACCTGAGCACGCCGCTCTTTGCGGATCTGGCGAGCTGAGGGCGAGCTCGCGGGAAGATTGGGTAGAGGTGACCTATGGAAACGAGCATGCATGACGACAGCCTGGGCTCGATGACCCTGGAACGCCGCATGGGATTGCTGGAGACGCTGCGCGACGACGTGCGCTCGGTATTCGAGCGCGATCCGGCGGCGCGCAGCACGCTGGAGGTGCTGCTGGCCTACCCGGGGCTGCACGCCGTATGGGGCCATCGCCTCTCGCACTGGCTGTGGACTCACGATCTCAAGCTGCTGGCGCGCTGGTCCTCGCATCTCATGCGCTGGCTGACCGGCATCGAGATCCACCCCGGCGCGAGGATCGGCCCGCGCTTCTTCATCGACCACGGCATGGGGGTGGTGATCGGCGAGACGGCCGAGATCGGCGCGGACGTGACCCTCTACCACGGGGTCACGCTGGGCGGCACCAGCCTGGAAAAGGGCAAGCGCCACCCCACCCTGGCCGACCGGGTGGTGGTGGGCGCGGGCGCCAAGGTGCTGGGGGCCATCACCATTGGCGAGGGCAGCCGCATCGGCGCCAACGCCGTGGTGGTCAAATCTGTGCCGCCCAACTCGGTGGTGGTGGGGGTGCCCGGCCAGGTGATCGCGCGCAGTAAGCCGCGCCCGGTGCGCGCCCGGCCCGACCTGGATCACGACCAGATGCCCGACCTGGTGGGGGCCAGCCTGACCTCGCTGATGGCGCGCGTGGACGTGCTGGAGAAGCAGCTCCACGTGCACGAGGACGCCCACGCGCCTCACCCGCCGGAGAAGGGCGTCTGGCACGGCGAGGATTTTTCGATCTGACTCCCGGCGTTTCAGCTTGATTTTTGCCCTATAACTGGATTATCATTCTCCATAATTGGCCTGCCCACCCGGCGTGGGTGGGCTATTTATGGAGGTCTTCTGACATGCCTGATCCCTACGATGTGATCATCGCCGGGGCAGGGCCCGGCGGAGCCACTGCGGCGTATTTCCTGGGGGAGGCGAAAAAGCGCGTGCTGGTGCTCGAAAAAGAAAGCCTGCCGCGCTACAAGACTTGCGGCGGCGGGCTTTCCCTCGAATTGCTGCAATCTACTTTCCCGTTCTCCTTCGAGCCGGTGATCGAGTTGCGCATCCGCGCCATGGCCTACGACCTGGGTGGGCGCACCCTGCGCGTGCCCGTGCCGGAGGGGCGCCTGCGTACGGTCATGCGCGACCGCTTCGACAGTTTCATCCTGGAGCACGCGCGCGCCGAGGTGCGTCCGGGCGACCCCCTGCGGCGCGTGACGGAGACCCCCGAGGGGGTGCAGGTCGAGACGGCCGCGGGAAACAGCTTCAGCGCGCGTTTCCTGATCGGCGCGGATGGGGCCAACTCGACCGTGGCCCACCAGCTCGGCTTGCGCCCGGGGCGCGTCCTGGCGGCGGCCATCGAGGCCGAGGTCCCGGCTTCCCCAGAAGCCATGCGCCGTTACGGCGACGCGCTGCTGATGATCTTCAACGAGGTTTCGCTGGGCTATTTGTGGATCTTCCCCAAGCGCGAGCACCTCTCCATCGGGGCGGCCGCGCTGCATCCCAAACCGGGCGAGCTGCAAGCGGCCCTGGCGCGCGTGCTGGCGCGCTACGGCCTCGCGCAAGAAGGCGCCGTGGTGCACGGCCATCCCATTCCCATCTACACGCGCCGCGAGCGCATCTCCACGGCCCGCACCTTGCTGGTGGGCGACGCGGCCGGCCTGGCCGACCCGCTCTCCGGCGAGGGCATTCGCCTGGCCATCACCAGCGGCAAGCTGGCCGCCCAGGCCCTCATCGACGGGCGCCCGCAAAGCTATCCTGCCCTGGTGCAGCGCCACATCGGGCGCAGCCAGGACCTGGCCGTTGGGCTGGCCTGGCTGTTCTACCATTTTCAGGGGCTGTGCTTGCGGGTGGGCGGCCCCAACCCCTATTCCAGCTACGCCTTCGTGGACCTGCTCTCCGGGCGCATCGGTTACGGAGGGGTGCTGCTGCGCCTGTTCGGTACGCTGCCGTATTATGCCGCCGGCCGGTTGACGGCACGCTTGAGAGGGATGAAGGCGGAGGGATGAAGGAGAACAGGGAAATGCCTTTAAGCCTTGCGAAGGATCGGATCAGGACGGGCGGGTCTTCGCACGGCGAGCAAACCGTAAGTCCATCCTTCGCAAGGCTTAAGGTGGATGGAAAGGATAGAGGCCGATGAGGAAAAATCAACTGGAAATCAGCCGGGAGACCCGCCGGCGCTTCATCCTGGGGAAACAGGGCTTGTATCCCGGGCGGCGCTGGCGGGGCAAAGAAGGGGCCTTGCAGGCCATCCGGGCCGGCTGCCCCGTGCAGCTCGACCCGTTGAACGTGGTGGCCCACAGCCAGGACATCGTCTTGTATGGGCGCGTGCTGGATTACCAGCCCGCTCACCTCGACGCGCTGATCTACGGCGAGCGAGCCTGCTTCGATTACGGCGGCACCCTGATGGTCTATCCCATGGAAGAGCTGCCCTACTGGCGGGTGGCCATGCAGCGCCGCCAGCAGGACCGCCGTTGGGTGGATTTCAAAGCCGGCTCCGCGCACATTGTGGAGCAGGTGCGCGCCGCCATCCGCGAGCGCGGGCCGCTGGGCACGCGCGACTTCGCGGGGGAGAAGCCGCTGAAAGGCTATTACCGTTCGGGCAAGGATAGCGGCCTGGCGCTGTATTACCTGTGGCTGACCGGCGAGCTGATGATCCACAGCCGCCGGCGTCTGGAGAAGCTGTATGATCTGCGCGAGCGCGTCGCCCCGCCGGCCCTGGATTACGCCGCCTCCGTCGAGGAAGCCGAGGATTACTTCGCGCTGAAGGCCTTCCGGGTGGGCAACCTGCTCACGCTGCGCGATTGGCGCAACGGGTTCATGGGCGCCATCCGGCGCACGGTCGAGCCGGGCGAGGCGCAAGCGCGCCTGGAGTCCCTGCTGGCCAGCGGCGTGATCGCGCAGGTGGGCGTGGAAGACGACGGGCCGGGTCCCAGCTTCTTGCTGGCCGAAGACCTGCCGTTGCTGGAAACGCTGCACGCGAGCGGGCTGCCCGCCGAATGGCGGCCGCTGGAAGGCGAGCCTGGGGAAGAGATGGTGGCGCTGGCCCCGCTGGAGATCGTCAGCGCGCGCGGGCGGGCCAGGACGCTGTTCGGGTTCGAATATTTGTGGGAGGTCTATAAGCCGTTGGAGCAGCGCCGCTGGGGTTATTACACGCTGCCCATCCTGTACAGCGACCGGCTGGTGGCGCGCTTCGACTCGAAGCTGGAGCGCTCTTCGGGCACGCTGGGGATCCTGGGATTCTGGCTGGAGGAGGGCGCGCTCGTGGACGAAGCTTTCGCGGCGGCCCTGCGCGCCGGCCTGCGGCGCTTCATGCGCTTCACCGGCGCCGAGCGGCTGGCGCTGGCGGAGGCCGTCCCGGCAGAGGTGCGCGCGGCGCTCGACGGGATTTAGTGTCATTGCGAGCCCCGGTGTATTCTCCGGGGCGAAGCAATCTCAGCGCCGGCGGGAAGGACAGATTGCTTCGCGCCCTTATGCCCTTTACGCATCGAGAGGGCTGAGAGAATCGGGCGCTCGCAATGACATGCTGGCGTGTCATTGCGAGGCCACGTACTGGGTGGCCGAAGCAATCTCAGCGCCGGCAGGAGAAAAATATATTCTTCGTAATGCCGTACTAATCCAAGGACTCCAGAGCAGAAAATGGCCAAACAATATTACGTATACATCCTGACGAACACGACCCATACCACTCTCTATACGGGCGTCACGAACAATCTGCCACGAAGGG
The DNA here is from genome assembly GCA_963702935.1 of uncultured Chloroflexia bacterium. Classification (GTDB taxonomy): domain Bacteria; phylum Chloroflexota; class Anaerolineae; order Anaerolineales; family Anaerolineaceae; genus DAOTWA01. The sequence goes on along the minus strand of OY969772.1, from coordinate 1,079,694 downwards.
TGTACGAGCACCGCAATGGGCTTGTCGAAGGTTTCACCAAAAAGTACAAACTCCATAAGCTGGTTTACTACGAAGTTACTGAGGATATCAATGCAGCGATAGCCAGGGAGAAGCAGATTAAAGGAGGATCACGGCAGAAGAAACTGGATCTGGTAAACAGGTTGAATCCAGAGTGGAAGGATCTGTACGAAGAAATCTTGCCGGCCTAGAGGGACGCACCGAAGTGTCATTGCGAGCCCCGGTGTATTCTCCGGGGCGACGCAATCTAAATGCCGGCAGAAAGGACAGATTGCTTCGCGCCCTTACGCCCTTTGCGCATCGAGGGGATTGAAGGAGTTCGGGCGCTCGCAATGACATGGCGAAGTGTCATTGCGAGCCCCGGTGTATTCTCCGGGGCGAAGCAATCTCAGCGCTGGCGGGAAGGACAGATTGCTTCGCGCCTTTACGTTCTTTGCGCATCGAGGGGATTGAAAAAGTCGGGCGCTCGCAATGACATGGCGATGTGTCATTGCGAGCCCCGGTGTATTCTCCGGGGCGAAGCAATCTCAGCGCTGGCAGGAAGGACAGATTGCTTCGCGCCCTTACGCCCTTTGCGCATCGAGGGGATTGAAGGAGTCGGGCGCTCGCAATGACATGGTGATGTGTCATTGCGAGGCCCGGTGTATTCTCCGGGGCGAAGCAATCTAAATGCCGGCGGGAAGGACAGATTGCTTCGCGCCCTTACGCCCTTTACGCATCGAGAGGGCTGAGAGAATCGGGCGCTCGCAATGACATGCCCTTATCTCATGGCAAATTCCAGGTGATCCGCCAGCTTCCGTGTACTACCAGAGACGCCTCGGAAATGCTCACCTGCTGCGGGCCGCGCGGCAGGTCGCGCAGACCCACGCTCAGCCGCATCTGGTTGCCCGGCAATCCCTGGCTGCCGCCCAGGACGCCGTCCTGCATCTTGAGCGTCATCCCCTGGAGAGACCTTTGATCGCCCGGCGTGACCTGCGCCAGGAAGCTCAGCTCGTAGGCGGCGTCCTGGTCCATGTTGATCACGTTCGGCTCGGCAGGCGTGGGGATCACCCTGGGCAGCTTGTGCAACTGCGCGCTCAATACCTGCACGGGCACGCCCGCCACGTTCAGGCGCAGGTCCGGGCGGTCGCTCAGATCCCAGGTTTGCCCGTCCTGGGGATCTGGCCCCGGATCGAAGGTGAAGCCGGCCGGGCTGGAAACGTCGAACACGAGCTGGTCGAAGCTCAGCGTGGCCTGCCTGGCCCCCGGGGCGAAAAACTCATAGCGCAGCGTGCGCGTCAGGCTGCCCGGCTGCTGGTCGTCGGGCGCGCCCAGATCCGAAGGCTCGCCGGGCACCGGAGAGATGAAAGCGTAGACGTGCCCCTCCTGGTCAGACAGGCGCGGCGCGGCCAGCATCAGGCGGGTGAAGGTGGGGTCTTCCCAGGTCAACTGCACCTTGAGGCCGGTTTCTTGCGCGCCCTGGGCCACTTCCAGGAGCTGCGCGGTCACGCCCTGCTCCGTGCTGGCGGATTGGCTGGGGAGATAAGGTTGCACCAGAGGCGAACCGGTCGGGCTGGCGCCCCCGGCCAGCGGCTTCAGCTCCAGCGGCGCTTCCCAGTTCTCCGGCGCGGCGCCCGGCGGCAGGCCGGGCAGCCTGGGCAGCACCAGCGTGACCTGCTCGACCTCCGGCGAAATCGGAGAGAAGTCCAGCGTCGCGTGAATCTCCGAGCCGGGGTGTTCCACCGAACGAATGGTGGTTTGGATGCTGGTCGTGGTGGGGAGCCAGTGGCGGCCGTCCGGCAGCAGCAGGTAAGGAGAAACCTCTCCCTCGGTGCGGTGCGCATCCTCCTCGCTCAGGCTGAATCCGCCCGCCCACAGGGTCAACTGGAGGTATTGGGCGTCCGACACGACCTTTTCCACGCGCAGCACGGCAGCGCCCTGGCGCACTTCCACCGGCGCTTCGAGATAACGCGCTTCCCCGGATTGCACGAAGCCGGAGCCGGGCAGGTAGCCGAACATGCGCTGCACCTGGGCCAGCACCTTTTGCGGCCCGACCAGCCCCACGAACAGCGCCAGAAGCAACGCCAGGCCGAGCGCGACGGCGGCAGCCGGGCGGCGCAGCAGGCCACGCCAGATATTCAACACAGGGTGGGCCGCCGCGGCTTCTTGCCGGCGCGCGGCAGCGGCGTTCAGCTCGTCCTCCAGGCGATTGGCGAAGGCCGCGCCCGGCTGGGCGGCGCCGTACAGGCGCGCCAGCTTGCTTTCTACCGGGAAACCTTTCTCCCCGCCTTCATTCATCTTCCGCCTCCAGCCTGCGCTCCAGGCGCTCCAGCAAACGATAAGTAGCCATCTTTACCGCCGAGGTCTTGCGTCCCAGCAGCCTGGCGATCTCCTTGAAGTCCAGTCCGGCGGCAAAGCGCAGGCGCAGCAGCTCCTGCTCGTCCGCTTCCAACCCGGCCAGCGCGGCGGCCAGGCGGCGCAGGTCTTCCTCCTGCACCATCTGGGATAACGGGTCGTTCCCCATCCCGGCCGGTTCCGGGAGGGCCTCGAGGGCCGTCTCCGGGCGGGAGGCGCGGTAATGGTCGGCGGCCTTGCGCCGCGCGATGGAGAACAGCCAGGCGGCGAAGTGTCCGGCCGGGCGGTAGCGCTCCAGCCGTTCCAGCGCCGCCAGGAAGACTTGCGAGGTGAGGTCCTCCGCGTCGGCGGGGTTGCCCGTGCGCGTGTACAGGTAGCGATACACGCGCGCCAGGTACCGGCGGTAGAGCAGGGCAAAGGCGGCCGGATCGCGTTGCGCCTCGGCTGCCAGGGCGTCATCGCTGGCTTCGGGGGCTTCAACGGCGAGGGAGAGGGGTTGGATTTGCATACGGATTTCGTCCGCAGCGGGACGTTGGATTTCTATCTATATTATCGTGAAAAGCGTAAAAAAGTCACAGCTTTATCTCCAGCAAATATGATAAACTTTAGCCATGTTTCCTGACTTTAGCGTCGGCGGCATCCCCATCTACGGCGAGCTGATCCTCTCGCCCATGGACGGCTACTCCGACCTGCCCTTCCGCTCCCTGGCGCGCGAGCTGGGCTCGGCCATGTCTTACACCGAGTTCATCAACGCCATGGACGTGGTCTATCACGCCCCCCACCTGGAGCAGCGTGTGAGCTATCTGGAGGCCGAGCGCCCGGTGGTCTACCAGCTCTTCGACAACGACGCCGAGCGTCTGATCCGCGCCGCGCTGATACTGCGCGAGCGCGACCCGGACATCATCGACATCAACATGGGCTGCTCGGCCAGGACCGTGGCCGGGCGCGGCGCCGGCGCCGGGCTGTTGCAGACGCCCGAAAAGATCGCGCGCATCTTCAGCGGCCTGTCGCGCGCCCTGGACATCCCCGTCACCGGCAAGATCCGCCTGGGCTGGGACGACCAGACGCGCAACTACCTGGAGGTGGCGCACATCATCGAGGACAACGGCGGGCAGCTCATCGCCGTGCACGGGCGCACCAAGCAGCAGTCTTACGGCGGCCAGGCGGATTGGGACGCGATTGCCGAGGTCAAGCAGGCCGTTTCCGTCCCGGTCATCGCCAACGGCGACGTGCGCACGGTGGCCGACATCCAGCGCATTCAGGCCCACACCGGCTGTGACGGGGTGATGATCGCGCGCGCCGCCATCGGCAACCCGTGGATCTTCTCGCGGCGCGACCGTGAGCAGGTGCCGCCCGACGAGGTGCGCGCCGTGATGCAGCGCCACTTGCAGCTCAGCCTGGATTTCTACGGCCCCGAGCGCGGCCTGGTGCTGTTCCGCAAGTACGCCAACCGCTACATCAGCCCTTACGGCCTGGCCCCCGAGCAGCGCCGCCGCCTGCTGACCTGCACCCAGGCGGACGAGTTCCTGGAGCTGGTCGATCAGGCCATGGCCGTCTAACGAAAGCCTTCCATGCCCCTTTTCCAACCTTTTAAGCTCGAACGCTACTTCGCGCGCTACGAATTCTCCGCGCCGTACCTGCTCTCCCCCTCGGATTGCGAAAGCCTGAGCCTGCGCGAGCTGCTGGCGCTGGCCGATGCGCAAGGGAAATCCCTGTGGGAAGACTTGAGCCTGGGGTACACCGAATCGCCCGGCCACCCCGCTCTGCGCGAGGAGATCGCCCGCCTCTACGAGCTCATCCGCCCGCAGGATACCCTGGTGCTGGCGCCCGAAGAGGGCATCTTCATCGCCCTGCAAACCCTGCTGGCGCCGGGAGACGAGGTGGTGGCGCTGCACCCGGCTTACCAATCCCTGCACGAGGTGGCCCGCGCCGCCGGCTGCCGGGTGACGCCCTGGAGCCTGCGGCCCGCAGCCGGGAGCTGGCGCCTGGACCTGGCCGCGCTGGAGGGCAGCCTGAGCGAGCGCACCCGCCTGCTGGTGCTGAACTTCCCCCACAACCCGACCGGCTTCCTGCCCACGCGGGACAAGCTGATGGCCATCCTGGAGCTGGCCCGCCGCCACGGCCTGTACGTCTTCTCGGACGAGATGTACCGCGGCCTGGAATACCGCCCGGAGCAACGCCTGCCGGCCGTGTGCGACCTGTACGAGCGCGGCGTGTCGCTGGCGGGCATGTCCAAGGCCCTGGCCCTGCCGGGGCTGCGCATCGGCTGGCTGGCGGCGCGCGACCCCGGCCTGATCGAGCGCTTCCAGACCTTCCGGGATTACACCACCATCTGCAACAGCGCCCCTAGCGAGGTGCTGGCCCTGATCGGGCTGCGCGCCCGCGAGACGATCCTGGCGCGCAACCTGGAGATCATCCGGGGCAACCTGCACAGCGCCGAGGCGTTCTGCGCGCGGCATACCGAGCAGCTCACCTGGTACCCGCCGCGGGCCGGCTCGGTAGCTTTCCCGCGGTGGAAAGGGCAGCTTCCCCTGGAAGAATTTTGCCAGGGGCTGGTGGAGCAGGAGGGGGTGATGGTCGTGCCCGGCTCTATGTTCGACTTTCCCGGCGGGCACTTCCGGATAGGCCTGGGGCGCACGAACTTCGCCGAGGCGTTGGAGCGGGTGGAGCGCTTTTTGCAGCGCCTATAATTCCCCCGCCCGAGAGACGCCTTTTTCCAGGGAATGCTCTTTGGCCGGCCCCATGTGGTAGTGGGCCAGGTTGCAGCGGTGCAGCAGGTCGTGGTCGCCCAGGATGTCTTCCGGCGGCCCCGAGGCGGCGATGTGGTGGTCTTCGTCGAAGACGTAGACCGTGCTGGCGACCTGCTCGGCCACGTTCAGGTCGTGCGTGGCGGTCACGAGCGTCTTGCCCTCCTCCCGTTGCGCCAGGATGAAATCGATCAGCCAGGATTGGCTGCGCGGATCCAGGCCGGTGGTAGGCTCGTCCAGCAGCCACACCTGCGGGCGCAGGCTGAGCAGGGAGGCCAGCGCCACGCGGCGCTTCTCGCCGCCCGACAGGCGGTGGGGAGCGCGGTCGCGCAGCTTCTCGATGCGCAGCGCCCGCAGGGCCTCTTCCACACGTTGCTCCACCTCCTCGCGCGGCAGGCCGAGCTGCAAGGGGGCGAAGGCCACCTCGTCCAGCACGGAGGGCGAGAACAACTGCACGTCCGAATCCTGGAACACCAGTCCCACCCGGCGGCGGAAGGCGAAATTGAAGGCGTCGTCGCGCAGCGTCTCCTCGCTGAGCGGGCGGCCCCAAGCGGTGATGCTGCCCTGGGAGGGGAAGTACAGCCCGTCCAGCAGCTTCAGCAGGGTGCTCTTGCCGCAGCCGTTGGCCCCCAGCACCGCGATGCATTCCCCCTCGCGCACGGTCAGGTGAACGTCGTCCAGGGCGGTTTGCTGGCCGTCGTAGACGTAGGAAACCCCCTGGACTTCAAAAATGGTCGATTCTTCACTCATCATCCGGCTTCCAACTGTAACTGAAATGATTTCACCACAGAGCAACTGTGTCTATTGTCAAGGGTTATGCCGGCACAAAAGCCGGATTGAAAGGCTGCTGATCCCGGATCATGGCGTTCAGGATGGTCAGGAATTTGCGCATACACGCCACCAAAGCCACCTTTTTGAGCTTGCCTTGCTGCAATAAGCGTTGATAAAAGGGTTTGATGAGCACATTGGAACGCGTGGCAGCCAGGGTGGCCATGTACAGCACTTTTCTCACATCTGCTCGTCCGCCCTTGATCCTTCGTTTTCCACGTCGCCGGCCGCTGTCATCATTGAAAGGCGCCACTCCGACCAAAGCAGCGATCTTCTTGCGGTCTAGCTGTCCCAGTTCAGGGAGGCCGGAGAGCAGCTTGGCGCACAACACCGGGCCGACCCCCTTAGCGCTGCGCAAGAGGGCTTCCTTCTCTTGGAAGTGGGGAATTTGGTGGATTTGGTCCTCGATTTGCCGGTCCAGATCGGCCACTTCTTTTTCCAACCAGGTGAGATGTTCTTCGACTTTGGGGCGCAGCGACAAGCAGGTGCTGGCCAGGTGGTTCTTCTCGTCCACCAGCATGTCGAGTAATTGCCGGCGACGCACCATCCAGGCATTTAACTCCTGCTCTGCCTCTCCAGGTAGCTGGGAAGCGGGCGGTTTGACGGCTTCGCCGAAGCGGGCCAACAGGCGGGCATCCAACTTATCGGTCTTGGCTAATAAACCAATCGAACGGGCAAAATCCCGCACCCGTGCCGGATGCACCAGGGCAAACGGCAACCCGGCCGCAAAGAGCTCCGTGATGAGAGCTGTCTCCAGCCCACCGGTGGATTCAACGATGATCAAAGCCGGCTGGAGGGCTTGCAAGCGTTGGAGCGTACGCCCGATGCCGGCTGCATCATTGCCTGCCTGCCAATATTCACCGTCTTGGCCCATCGCCACGTCGAGCTGGGTCTTGGACACATCCACACCCACGTACACAGCAGATCGATTCTCAAGCATTTCACACCTCGCTAGCTGTATAATCAAAGGGACCCGTTCTAGCTTGGATACGGGCTCAAAGCCCACGCAACTGTTCGGGTTCATTTGGCTTAGGGCACGACGACCATGCTCTGTGACGGTCTACACGGACCAAGACGCGTGAGCGGACTGCCGTGCCCTTCACCATTTTACTGCCGCTCTTTGAATATACTAGACACAGAGGACACAAAGTTTTTATTTATAGGTCCTTCTCTGTGATCTTTGTGCCTCCGTGGTGAGGTGTTCTTGATTTTCCGTCAGCAAATCATCTCACCACAAAGACACAGAGGGCACAGAGTTTTTATTTATAAGCCCTTCTCTGTGATCTTTGTGCCTTTGTGGTGAGGTGTTCTTGATTTTCCGTCAGTAAATCATCTCACCACAAAGACACAGAGGGCACAGAGTTTTTATTTATAAGCCCTTCTCTGTGATCTCCGTGCCTCCGTGGTGGGGTCTTTTTTTCATCGTCCAAAGAAAATTGCTAACAGCGTGATCGCCAGGAAGACGCTCAGCCACAGCCCGTCGCGGGCGGTCAGGCGGAAGGGCTTGAGGGTGACGATCGAGCCGCGAAAGCCGCGCGATTGCATGGCCAGGTACACCTCGCTGCTCAGGTCGAGCGATTTGCCCAGCAGGGTGGCGCTGATAGCCGCCAACATGCGCCGGTTTTCGGCGCCGCTCAGGCGCCCGACCGCCCGGCTCTTGCGCGACAGGAACATGTCGTTGGCGGTGTGCAGCAGCAGGTAGATGTAGCGGTAGGTCATGCCCAGGATGAGCACGAACACGTCCGGCACGCGCAGCACGCTCAAGGCGCTCAGCACGGCGTTCCAGGGGGTGGTGAGCACCAGCAGCAGCGTCAGGGAAAGCGAAGTGCTGACGCGCAGCAGCAGGAAGAGCGCGCTGGTCAGTCCGGTCTGGGTGACGGCCAGGCCCAGCGGCAGGCGCAGCAGCGCCTGCCCGGGGGTGATGAACAGAGCCGGCAGGGCGAGCACGCCGGTGAAGAACGGCAGGGCCAGCCACACGCGTTTGACGAAAAAGCCGGCCGGGATGGCCGAGCGCCAGGCCAGCAGCAGCGCCAGACCGTAGAGGGCCGCGATCACCGCCAGGCTGCGCGACAGGCTCACCCCGATCAGCAGCGCCAGCACCGCCACGATCTTCACCCGGGGGTCCAGGGACTGGAAGAATCCGGGGCGGCTGCTGATCTCCTCGGCAAAGAGCGCCCGCTCCAGCGTCTCGCTGATGCTGTGCAGGGTGTGCTCCAGTATGTCGCGGCGTTTGGGGGCGGAATCCCCCCCGGCCCCCCTTACAAAGGGGGGAGAAGAAATTTGCCCCCCTTGAGAAGGGAGGTTGGGGGGATTCGATCCTTTCACTTACTCTCTTTTTGTGCCTCGGAGCGGCGGGTCAGCAGCATGGTGAACAACCCCACCACGATGCCCGTGACGAGGATGCCCAGGACTGCCGAGAGCACGTATCCCAGGCTGGCGTTGCCCAGGGCGGGCAGGTCGTAATCGGCCAGCGGGGCGCCCCACAGACGGGAAAGCTGCTCCAGGCCGGGCGGCACGGCTTTGAGGCCCATCGCCGCCAGCTCTTGCATGCCCCATTCGCCCCAGGCCGTGCCGGGCGCCAGCAGGCCCAGGGGGGAGGCTACCGCCAGGACGGCCAGCCCCACCCACACCCAGCGCAGCCTGGGCGCGCCCACCCCCAGGCCCTTCTCAGGCTCCTCCAGGATGGGATTGTTCGAGCGCTGCAGGTAGGCCACCACCAGCGCCGTCAGCGCGCCTTCCACCACCGAGGCCACCGCCATGTGCGGGAGCACCATGGCCGGTATGGCCACCGAGAGCGGGTAGGGCGCATAGAGCGGCGCGCCGCCGGCGGTCTTGAACAGCAGCGGCTGGATGCCGAATTCGACGCCGGCGAAGAAGGCCGCCACGGTCACCCCCGTCCAGCCGCCCAGCGCCGCCCCGATCACCCGCCGGGGAGAATTAAGCGGCTGTCCCTGGAAAAGCCCCGGTAAATGGCGTAGCTGAGGTAGGGGATCACGACCGCCATGTTGAAGCTGTTGGCGCCGATGGCCAGGATGCCGCCGTCGCCGAAGAACACCGCCTGGATGATCAGGGCGATGGTCACCGCCACGGTGGCGACCTCCGGGCCCAGCAGGATGGCCGCCAGAGCGGCCCCCACGGCGTGCCCGGTGGTGCCCCCCGGCAGGGGCACGTTGAACATCATGATGACGAAGGAGAAGGCCGCCATCAAGGCGATCAGCGGCACGCTGCGCGCATTCATGCTCTGGCGGATCTTGCGGATGCCGATGGCCCAGAAGGGCAGCACCAGCAGCAACATGACCAGCGAGGTGATGGGGCTGAGATAGCCGTCCGGGATGTGCATGGCGGTAGTCGCCAGCCAGACCAGCAGGAGAACGTAGTAAACCGCCAGAAACTTCAGCGCCGGTCGAGATGCTCTTGTGATCATTTGAAAACCCTCCGGAGTATCCATAACAGACGAAATCATACGAGCTGGCTTCCATCAGGGCGGTTTTCCCTACCCGCCGCCCACAATGTATCTTTCACCACGGAGCCACAGAGGACACAGAGTCTTATAAGATTTTCTCTGTGACTACTGTGTCTCTGTAGTTGGATGTTTTCAATATACCAGGCACGGGGGTCACACAGTTTTCCTGAAGTCTTAGTGCCTGTGGAGTGAATTCCCTGCCAACGCAGGACGAATTTCCACGCTCGCCGCCGGGTCGTGCGGCTCCAGCCTGGCGCATTCCTCGCAGATGCCCGGCAGGGTCAGGTTGCCCAGATCGGGGGTAAAGTGGGTATCCTCCTGGATGTGATCCAGGAGGGGTCGCAAGAGGTCCAGCTCGACGCCGGTGATCTTGCCGCACACCCGGCACACCAGGTGCAGGTGCGGGATGCTGACGCCCACCAGCTCGAACAGGCGTTGTTTGTCGCCGCCGTCGATGATCGCGACCAGGTTCATGGAGTGCAGCAGGTCCAGGGTGCGGTACACGGTGGACAGCTCGACGCGAGCGGTGCGCGCCGAGACCTGCGCGAAGATTTCTTCGGCAGTGGCGGGGTGGCCGATGAGGTGCAGGACGAGCAAGACGGCTTCGCGCTGGGGGGTCAGGCGATAGCCGCGCCGGCGGAGCTGTTTGAGGAAGATGGCTTCACAGGACATGTCACACCTAGGTTATTGCGAATATTTGCAACAACGATTGTAACATATCCCCCGGCAAAGAATCAAGCTGATGATCTTGCAGCCAACCTGTTGGCTGAACTCCACGTTCATGGCTTGATCCATGTCAGCGCTTCCAAGCATGAAGCCACCCCCATGCAGGTCAAATTTGGATGGCTTGGTCGCGAGTGGATTGTTTTGCCATATAGAATGCCTGAGCTTTGTCGCCGCAAGCGAAACGAGCACATTTTGTTTCGCTTGCGCTATGTTTGTCGTGGATCGCAAAAACTGTAATTTGCCCAAAGGCTCACCTAGTATAACCAGTAATCTGGCCGATTTGGGCGATGAAATCTTCAGGATCCTCATCCGGGCGAATGATTAACGGGACGCTTCGGAGCGGAAGGCGCGCAGGGCCTGGCCGGCGAAGGCTACGATCTTGTCCAGGGCAGCTTTGAACTCCTCCCAGGTGTCGAGCAGGGCCGGCAGGCGGTTGAACTCGGCTGGAGTTCAGGCCATCCGGCTCGTAGGCCGAGGCGAAGTAAGGGATGCGCCGCAGGCGCGCCATCACCTCGGCGGGAATGTCGCTGCGGATGCGCGGCTCGAAGGCCAGGTCGCCGGCCTGGGTGAACAGCTCCGTCAGGAAGGGCGGCGGCAGGGTAAAGATGGCCCGCGCGCCGGCGGTCTCTTCCAGGTGCCAGCAGCGCGTCACGCCTTCCACCACCGGGCCCAGGCGCAGCGAGCAGATCAGCATCTTGCTGGGGTAGGCCCTCTGGCGGAAGATGCGGTAAGCCTGCTTGAAGATGGCCACGCCGGCCAGGCGGCGGTCTTCCGCGCTGAGCGCCACGCCAGCGGCGGTGGCCTCCTCGCCGAATTCCCGCGTGCCTTCCCAGCGGGCGCTCATGAAGGTGACCACCGAGCGCCAGCCGGTCAGGTCCACGCCCTCCGCGCGCGCTTCGAGCAGGCCCTGCTGCACGGCTTCGGCCACGGCCACGAACTGCGGCACGCTGTAGCCGGAAGTGCAGTTGGTGGAGATCCCCCGCGCGGTCAGCTCGCGGATGACCTGCACGCCTTCCATGGTGCCGGGGATCTTGATGGCGATGTTGTCGCCCAGGGCCTTCAGCTCCAGCGCCTGGCTCAGCATGGCCTCCGCGTCGAAGAAGGAATACGGGCTGACCTGGGCCGAAAGATGGCCGTAGGCGTAATCCGACGCCGCGTACACCGGGCGGAACTGCTCCGCTCCCAGGCGCACGATTTCCTTATACAGCGCCCAGCCCACCTGAGCGGCGTCCTGGCCGGGGTGAGACAGGGCGTAAGCCGCCACCCAGGCGGACCAACGCGCTGGGTCGTCCTGGATGGCTTTGTAGGAAAGGGGCGGGTTGGTGGTCACGCCGGTAAAAAGGGTTTCCGCCGGGCGCCGGGGGTCGTAGAGGCGGGCGAGCTGTTGCGCCAGGAGCGCTTGTTGGCCTGGGGGAGCGGCGGCGATCAGGCTCTGGCGCCAGCCTGGGTAGACCAGGGGAGAAGAATCCCACCAGATCTCCAGGCCGGGGGCAGTCGCCAGGAGACGATCGAGGAGAGTAGCTGGAATGGAAGACGCTTTTGGAGACATGGCAGCACCTCAATTCGACTAAGTATCGGAAGGAATTTTATCTGGCGATCTCGAGTTCAGCAGCGAGGCGACATTAGATGTCTATGCTTTAGATGTATATACATCTTAGCTCGCTGGGAGCTGAAAGTCAAGGAGTCCTGGCGTTTTTTAGCCCCCTCCCCGGCCCTTTCCCCCGCGAGGGGAAGGGAGAACTTTTTCTTTTTCTGATGTGAATCTGACAGAAACAGTCTTATACTTGAAGGATGGAAATACACTTTAGAAAACGCAGGTTTTTCGGAGGAAAGCATGAAGATCGGCATTGGCTTGCCCGCTTCCGTCCCGGGCGTTAAGGGAACGGACCTGGTCGAATGGGCCCGGCGGGCTGATAAAGCGTCTTTTTCCAGCCTGGGGATCATCGACCGGCTGGTATTTTCGAATTACGAGCCGCTGACCACCCTGGCAGCCGCTGCCGGGGCCACCCAGCGTATCCGCCTGATGACTACCGTCTTGCTGGCTCCCATCCGCGATACGGCCATGCTGGCCAAGCAGGCCGCCAGCCTGGACGCGCTGTCGGGAGGCCGGCTGACCCTGGGGTTGGGCATCGGCGCGCGTGAGGACGATTTTCGCGCCACGAACGCTGCTTTCAACACCCGCGGCAAGCGCCTGACGGAGCAGGTCACCCTGATGAAACGCCTGTGGTCCGGCCAGGCCATGGCGGAAGGGGTTGGGCCGATCGGGCCGCAGCCGGTGCGCCCGGGCGGCCCCGAGCTGCTCATCGGCGGCTCTACCCCGGCGGCGCTGCGCCGCTCCGGGCGCCTGGGAGATGGGTACGTGTCGGGCGGCGGCGGCGATCCGCGCCAGACCCGTGCTAATTTCGAGATCGTCGAGCAGGCCTGGAAGGAAGCCGGGCGAGCCGGGCAGCCGCGCTTCGTGGCCTGCGTCTACACCGCCCTGGGGAAGGACGCGGCGGAGCAGGCGTCGGCGTACATCCACAGCTACTATGGGAACATGCCCTGGGCCGACAACCTGGTGCGTGCCTCGCTGACTTCGGAAGCCGCCATTCAAGACCGGCTGCGCGCCTTCCAGGACGCCGGGGCCGACGAGGTCATCCTGTGGCCCACGGCGCCGGGTCTGGAGCAGGTGTCCCTTCTGGCGGACGCGGCTGCGAAGTTCTAGAGGTAGGGAGGTCGAGTGGCAGAACAAGCAATCATCCTTGAGGGTGGCTCGCCGGCCCCGAATTTTCGCCTGCCGGCCAGTAACGGCGGCGAGGTGGGGTTGGACGCCTACCGGGGAAAATCGAACCTGGTGATCTTCTTCGTGCGTGAGTTCAACTGACTACAGTGCCGCGCGTACGCCGGCCAGTTGGGCCGGCTTTACCAGGAATTCCAATCGATGAACTGCGAGGTAGTGGTGCTCTTGGGCGCGCCGCTCGAACAGGCGCGCCGCTACGCCGAGGTCCTGCACCTGCCTTTCCCCGTGCTGGCCGACGCCGAGCGCGAGGTTTACCACCGCTACGGCCTGGATAAGGTGGCTTTTCTCATCCAACGCACGGCGTCGCTGGTCGTCGATCGAGACGGCGTGATCCGCTATGTGAAGCGCGCCACCAACCCGATGACCTGGCTGCAAGAGAGCCAGGAGGTGCTGGAGTTCGCCCGCTCGCTGGCAACAGACGGGTAAGAACGGATTCCGAGGTGGTATCCTGTGATTAAAGCTCTTATAATAGGAGGAGCTATTCCAGGGGAGATTTAATGGGCGTTCCTCTCGAGCCTCCTACTCACGAGACACCTGTAAACCTGCGCCAGACTCTGCAAGCCATGCGCAGGGACGTTTTGCGTTATACCGATCAGAAGAAGCCGCTGCTGGCGATCCTGCTGAAGAATTTGTATACCCATCCGGCCCTGGCTGGCGTCTTATCCTACCGCTTGGGGCGCTGGTTCTGGCTTTCACGCAAGAACCCGCTCATGTTCCTGGCTTACATCCTTTACCGTATCGGCTATCCTTTCGTACGTATGTACAGCGGACTGGAAATTTCGCCGCGTACACAAATCGGGCCGGGGCTGTGCGTTTTGCATTTCGGCCCGACGGTTGTCCATGCCGGAGTGGTGGCCGGCGAAGACTTGACCTTGATGCAAGGGAATACCATCGGAGAAGCCAAATCGGGCCTTCCTCGCCTGGGAAACCACATATCCCTGGGCACCGGGGCGGCGATCATCGGCAAAGTCGCCGTGGGGGATAACGTATTGATCGGCGCAGGCGCAGTGGTAACGACAGACCTGCCATCCAATTGTGTGGCAGTGGGCCTGCCGGCTAGGCCGATCAGCTTTCACGAAGCCCTGGCCGTCCGGGAAGGCCTGGAAGCCCAATCGGATTATTTCGATCCACAAACAGGTTGACAGGCTTTCGCCTTGGCGATATAGTTGTCCCTCGTTATGACCCATTCTTTCTACGGAATGATGATCCGGCGACTGACGCTTCTTCTACCCGCTTGCGGTGGAAATGTGTTTTCGTGCGGCTAGGCATACAGGCGCCATTGAAAAGGTGAATTCCCCGGCCACTCGGCCGGGGCTTTTTTTATCCTATCTTCCGAGGAGTTGTTTTAATGTCTGCTATTGTGAAACAAGAGCCCCAAACCAATAAGATCACCCGGGAACGCTTCGCTACGGGTGTGGGCGTGCTCATGGCCACGCTGGGCTCGGCTGTTGGCCTGGGGAACATCTGGAAGTTCCCTTCTCTTACCGGCGAAAACGGGGGGGCTGCCTTCCTGATCGTGTACCTGCTGTGCACCCTGCTGGTCGGGCTGCCGATCATGATCACCGAACAGGTCGTCGGGCGCAAGGGGCGCGGCGACGCGGTTACTTCCCTGCGCAACGTGGCCCCCAAAAGCGCCTGGTGGCTGATCGGCGCGGCCGGCATTCTGTCCGCTTTCCTGATCATGGCCTTCTATACCGAAGTGGCCGGCTGGGTGTTCGCGTATATCTTCAAATCCGCTTCCGGGACGCTGCTCTCCACCGATCCGAGCGTGACCTCGGCGGCTTTCAACAGCCTGGTCGGCAATCCGCTGGAGTCGCTCCTGTGGCAGTGGGCCGTGCTGATCATCACCGGCGCGATCATCATGCTGGGGGTCACGCGCGGCATTGAAGCTACCACCAAGCGCCTCATGCCGGTGCTGTTCCTCCTGCTGGTGGTGGTGGGCATTCGCAGCCTGACCCTGCCCGGTGCTGCCCAGGGACTGGCCTTCCTCTTCAAGCCCGATTTCACCAAGCTCACTTTCGCCGCCGTGCTGACTGCTTTGGGCCTGGCTTTCTTCAAGCTCTCCATCGGCATGGGCTGCATGATCACTTACGGCAGCTATTATGGGGAGGATCAGAACATCCCCGGCACCGCCACGCGCGTGGTGCTGGCCGACCTGGCCGTCTCGCTGCTGGCCGGCATCGCCATCTTCCCGGCAGTGTTTGCCTTCGGCTTCAAGCCGGACGCCGGCACCTCGCTGCTCTTCATCACCGCGCCCGCCGTGTTCGCTTCCATGCCGCTGGGCAACATCTTCATCGTCATCTTCTTCGTGCTGACCTTCATCGCCTCGGTCGGGGCGCAGCTTTCGCTGCTGGAAGTGATCGCCGCCTTCCTGAAGAACCGCTTTAGCTTCTCGCGCGGCAAGGCGGCGCTGTTCACCATCCTGCCGCTGGCCGTGATCGGATCCACGGCGGCGCTGTCCAACAGCACGCTGGCCAACGTCAAGCTCTTCGGCATGACCTTCTTCGACCTGTTCGATTACGCCTCGTCCAACGTGCTGCTGCCGGTGGGTGGGCTGTTCCTGGCCATCTTCGCCGGTTGGGTGTGGGGCTATCCCAAGCTGAAGGAAGCCCTGAGCAACCAGGGCAAGCTGAAGAACGAGACCATCACGCGCCTGCTGTTCAACACCCTGCGCTTCGTCACCCCCGTGCTGGTGCTGTTGATCCTGCTGGAAGGTTTGAAGGTGTTCTGAGGTAAGCCTCACGCCGGGACGCTAAGGAATGAGGTAGGGCGGCTTTCCAAAGCCGCCTTTTTTGATCTCACGCAGAGGCGCAAAGACGCTAAGCCTTTTGGGGAACCAGCGGCAGGGTTGTCCCTGGAATGCAAGAGGTAGGGCGGCTTTCCAAAGCCGCCGATTTGCCGGGGCGGGATGATGAATCCCGCCCTACGGCGTTTTCCCCGGCAGCCATTCGATGCGTATCGAGCCTTCGACCGGCTTGAATTCGGGGTCGCCGGTCAGGAGCGTCCCGCCGCTGGCCTGGGCGGCGGCGACGGCGAAGGCATCCGCGTAGGACATACGGCAGTTGGCCTTGACGTGCGCGGCGGCCAGCACGGCGTCCTTATCGGCCGGCAGGATGCGCAGCGGGAGCTGCTCGATGGCCGCCAGCACGGCCTGCGCCTCGGGCAGCCCCAGCTCGCGCTCGGTGATGTACAGCACTTCCCCCAGGTTGATCAGGGAAATGAGCGCCTGGCTTTCCTTGCGGAGGGCGTGCTGCAAGACGGCCTGCACCCTCTCCCCGCCGGGTTCCCCGCCCAGGTAGGCCAATAAGGCAAAGCTATCCAGGACGATCACGCCCGCTTCAACCACCACGCTCGACCTCCGCCCGGTGATCCTCCAACAACGCTTGAGTCAGGCGTTTCGAGGTCTTGATCATCCCCGCAGACTGGCGCACCGGGTCCGAGAAGGCCGGTACGATGGCCAGCACGCCGCCGTAATCGACGATGCGCACTTCCGTGCCGGGGGCCAGGTGATATTTCTTGCGCATTTCAGCGGGGATCACCACCCAGCCTTTATTCGAGATGGAATGGATCGTCATAATTTTATCCCTTTATGTTATACTTTTTCTATAAAAGTATAACATAAAGGGTGGAGATATTCAATGTCCGGCGAGACCGTGTTTGTCCCAAACTTGGTTGGCGAATTTCAGGAATTGGGAGCAGGCAGCATTCTCCCTTGCCTGAGCGAGAAAATCATGCAAGTTTCACTCCGGCCGCCATCAGGCCACTGGTCATGCCATCCCAGTTTTTATACCCTCGAACCGTCCGGGCTCGCATTTTCATGCGACCTATCACTTGTTCGGTTGGGTTATTCGTCCAGGGCACGTCCGGCTGCCAATTGAATACCCGAAAACGAGCCCAATTTTCGCCCAGACGGACGATTAGATAACGCAATTGTTCAAGCGGCGTAGATTCACTCCCGGCTCGTTTGGCTTGAGCCGGTGGAAATTGGCGTCCCAAAGCCACCAGGCGCTTGTCACCCTCGATGGGCAAATCTGCAAGCAACTGCTTTACCTCATCTACCATCCACAGCCAATCGGGGGGCAAGCTTTCCTTCAATTCATGCAACGTGCGTCCTACCCAGCGCCGCAGATGGAACTGGCATACCTGGTGTTCCAACTGTAAGTCATCCGCCACTTGCTTGTAACTGGCCAAATCGTCGGTCACAATCACGCTGATCCCCAGACGCTGCACCAGTGGTTCAAGAAACTTCTTCACTGCCTGTGGGTTCTTCTCATCCAGATACCCCACCGTGATCGGGTCGCCCGTCCCCATGTCTACCACCACCAATACCTTTTGCGTTTCTCCCCATCCCTTCACATACGCCCCGTCTACCCCCGCCACCCTCACCTTCTTCCAATGCCGCTCTTTCTCCAATTGCCTGGCCCGCTCTTGCACATCCCGCCATATACTCATCCGCCCTATTTCCACCCGAAATGCCCCAAAAAAGCCGGATGCCCCGCGATAACTCATCCCCAATATCCAGCCAATTGCCGCCAGTGCCTTCATCCGCACCGTTTGCTGGGCTTGACTGATCCCTTCCGGATAGTGCCGAAACGTGTGGCGACAGGTGCAACAACAATAGCGATATACCACCACTTCCTTAATTTGTGGATCGCGTACTTTCCTGATCGCCCCTCCCCATCGCTGAAATGTTTCTCCCCCACACACTGGGCATCGTTTCGGACGACTTGTTTCACAAACCTTGACTTCTGGTAAATGTAAAGTGACAATTGACATCGCAAGCTCCGGTAAATTGTTGGCCTAAGTAACTACCAATTTAACCTGGGCTTGCTCTTTTTTCAAGACCTACCAGTTTTGGTGTTTGTCCCAAACTTGGTTGGCGAATTTCAGGAATTGGGAGCAGGCAGCATTCTCCCTTGCCTGAGCGAGAAAATCATGCAAGTTTCACTCCGGCCGCCATCAGGCCACTGGTCATGCCATCCCAGTTTTTATACCCTCGAACCGTCCGGGCTCGCATTTTCATGCGACCTATCACTTGTTCGGTTGGGTTATTCGTCCAGGGCACGTCCGGCTGCCAATTGAACACCCGAAAACGAGCCCAATTTTCGCCCAGACGGACGATTAGATAACGCAATTGTTCAAGCGGCGTAGATTTACTCCCGGCTCGTTTGGCTTGAGCCGGTGGAAATTGGCGTCCCAAAGCCACCAGGCGCTTGTCACCCTCGATGGGCAAATCTGCAAGCAACTGCTTTACCTCATCTACCATCCACAGCCAATCGGGGGGCAAGCTTTCCTTCAATTCATGCAACGTGCGTCCTACCCAGCGCCGCAGATGGAACTGGCATACCTGGTGTTCCAACTGTAAGTCATCCGCCACTTGCTTGTAACTGGCCAAATCGTCGGTCACAATCACGCTGATCCCCAGACGCTGCACCAGTGGTTCAAGAAACTTCTTCACTGCCTGTGGGTCCTTCTCATCCAGATACCCCACCGTGATCGGGTCGCCCGTCCCCATGTCTACCACCACCAATACCTTTTGCGTTTCTCCCCATCCCTTCACATACGCCCCGTCTACCCCCGCCACCCTCACCTTCTTCCAATGCCGCTCTTTCTCCAATTGCCTGGCCCGCTCTTGCACATCCCGCCATATACTCATCCGCCCTATTTCCACCCGAAATGCCCCAAAAAAGCCGGATGCCCCGCGATAACTCATCCCCAATATCCAGCCAATTGCCGCCAGTGCCTTCATCCGCACCGTTTGCTGGGCTTGACTGATCCCTTCCGGATAGTGCCGAAACGCGTGGCGACAGGTGCAACAACAATAGCGATATACCACCACTTCCTTAATTTGTGGATCGCGTACTTTCCTGATCGCCCCTCCCCATCGCTGAAATGTTTCTCCCCCACACACTGGGCATCGTTTCGGACGACTTGTTTCACAAACCTTGACTTCTGGTAAATGTAAAGTGACAATTGACATCGCAAGCTCCGGTAAATTGTTGGCCTAAGTAACTACCAATTTAACCTGGGCTTGCTCTTTTTTCAAGACCTACCAGTTTTGGGACGAACACCAGTTTTGGGACGAACACCGAGACCGGCGTCTCTTGCCCCATGCTATAATCGAGGGCGAATCCACTCTCCAGGAGGCCTCCCATGAACCCAACCTTAGACGTGATCGCCAGACGCAAGTCGTTGCGTGCTTATGCCGACCAGCCCCTCACCCCTGCCGAGAAAGAGGCCATTTTGGGGGCCACCTTGCGCGCGCCCACGGCCGGCAACATGATGCTGTATTCTATCGTCGAGATAGAGGAGCAGGCCCTCAAGGACAGGCTGGCCGAGACCTGCGACCACCAGCCCTTCATCGCCAAGGCGCCCTACGTGCTGCTCTTCCTGGCGGACTACCAGCGTTGGGTCGATTATTACGCCCACTGCGAGGCCGGGCGCCGCTGCCTTGAGCTGGGGCAGACTCCTCGCGACCCGCAGGTGGGCGACCTGCTGCTGGCCTGCTGCGACGCGCTGATCGCCGCGCAGACGGCTGTGATCGCCGCCGAGGCGCTGGGCATCGGCTCGTGTTACATCGGGGACATCCTGGAGAATTACGAGATACACCGCGAGCTGCTGGCCCTGCCGCGTTACGTGGCGCCCATCACCCTGGTGTGCTTCGGCCATCCGGCGGCGAAGGGCTCAGACCGGCTCACCCCGCGCTTCGGGCCGGAATTCATCGTGCATAAGAACGCCTACCGGCGCCTGAGCGGCGAGGAGCTGGAGCGCATGGTGCGCCCGGCGGTGGAGCGCTCCTTTGCTCAGGGCGAATTCCCCTTGGGGGCGGAGAACTTCGGCCAGTACAACTATCTACGGAAATTCATCGCCGATTTTTCGGTGGAAATGAGCCGCTCGGTGGGGGCAATGTTGAAGAACTGGTCGCAGGCGGGCGAGGAAGCGGGGTAATTTAATCTCCCTCTCAGAATGGCGCAGATAATATTGTTATAGGTGGTCAAATTTATCTGCTTCCCGAAGGAGGTCAATTCATGTCCGATATCTTGTCCTCGAACGCCGCTCCGGCAGCCTCTGAGCCGGTCGAGCGCATCAAGTGCCAGTGGTGCCAGGGAATGAACCTCAAGACGGCCCTCACCTGCCAGTTCTGCGGGGCCACCCTGGACCTGCACGACGTAATCAGCGAATCCGGCTGGCGCGAGGCCCCGCGCATCAAAGATATGACCGAGATCCATTTTTCCCGCAGCATGTGCCAGGTGGAAGGGGAAATCGTGCCCGTGGCCGAGATCAGCCTGTCCCAGGGGGACGCGATTTTCTTCGAGCACCACGTGCTGCTGTGGAAGGACACGTCCGTGCCCCTGACCGTGATGCAGCTCCCCGGCGGGATGAAGCGTATGCTGGCCGGCATGCCCTTCGTCATCAGCGTGGCCCAGGGGCCCGGCCGGGTGGCCTTCTCGCGCGACGCCACGGGAGAGCTGGTGGTGCTGCCCCTCCACCCGGGCATGGAGCTGGACGTGCGCGAGCACGCCTTCCTGCTGGCCTCGCATAACATCGCTTATTCCTACGTGCGCATCAAAGGGCTGCGCAACATCCTGTTCGGCGGGCAGGGCATGTTCATGGATCGCTTCGTCACCCAAGACACCTCCGGCCTGTTGATCCTCCACGGGTATGGCAATGTCTTCGAGCGCGTCTTGAAAGCCCGGCGAGACCATCATCGTCGAGCCGGGAGCCTTCCTGTATAAGGATTCTTCCGTGCAGATGGACGTGCACATGCAGCAATTGACCTCCGGACTGTTCGGCGGCACCGCCATGAGCCTGGCGCAGATGACCGGGCCGGGCCGGGTCGGCATCCAATCCATGTACGTTCACCACGTGACCGAGTGAGGGGGCGCACATGGAAACCAATTCCGGACAACACTGGCTACGCCCCTGCCCGGCCAGCGCACGTATACTTGCGGCTGGTGCGGCGCGGTTTCGGATGGCGCCTCGCTGAGCTGCCCGGCCTGCGGCGCGGCCCTGGACGTGAAAGCCATCGTCACGCCCACCGGCTGGATGCAGGCCCCCGGCCGGAAGGACATGGCCAGGCTCCAGTTTGGCGCTTCCTCTTGCCAGATCGAGGGCAAGTACGTCCCGGTGGCAGACGTGAGCCTGGCGCCCGAGGATGGCGTCTTTTTCGCCCATCACGTCTTGCTGTGGAAGGACCCCGAAGTGGCCATCACCATGATGTCGCTGAAGGGCGCCATCAAGCGCGCTTTGGCCGGCATGCCCGTCTTCATGACCCAGGCCAAAGGGCCGGGGCACATTGCCTTCTCCCGGGATGCGCCCGGCGAGCTGCTGGCCCTGCCCTTGCAGCCCGGCCAGGCGGTGGACGTGCGCGAGCACATCCTGCTGTTTGCCACCCATCCGGTCGCTTACGAGGGGGTGAGGACGAACGTGTGGTTCTCCACCAAGAAAGGCGACGAGACCGAGACTCACTACCCCATTGGAATGTACATGGATCGCTTCTCGACCGGGAAGCTGCCCGGCCTGGTGCTGCTGCACGCCTCGGGCAACGTCTTCGTGCGCCGCTTGCAGCCCGGCCAATCCATCCTGATCAAGCCCACCGCCCTGGTGTTCAAGGATACCTCGGTGGCCATGCAGCTCCACTTCGAGCAGCCCAGGACCCTCGTGGAGCCTGTTTGGGCCGTCTTACATCCAGCGCTACCTGTGGCTGCGGGTGCAGGGGCCGGGGCGCGTGGCGGTGCAATCCGCCTTCGAGCCGGTGGAGGACGACGGCAACGTCATCACCGGCACCTCGCCCGCCACTCACCAAAATTGGTAAAATAGGGGTAGCTCGAATTTTTCATCGCACCGGGATTTTCGGGATTTCTATGGAGCCGCCATGCCAGACCGCCCAGCAGTCGCCCACGCCCTGCAGAACCTGCTTCCCAAGCCCGTATCGGTCACCCCGGCGCAAGGCCAGTTCAGGCTGACCGCCGAGGCGACCATCTTCATCCACCCCGACGGCCCCGAATTGCGCGCCATCGGGGCCTATCTGTCAGAGCGCTGGTCGCCCGCCACGGGCTACCGGCTGCCGGTGGAGGCGGCCACCGGCGACCCGCCGCCGGGAAGCCTGTACCTGACCACCACGGGCGGGGACCCGACCCTGGGGGAAGAGGGCTATGCGCTGGCCGTCGCCCCGGGGGGCGTGCGCCTGAGCGCGCCTTACCCGGAAGGATTGTTCCGGGGCGTGCAGACTTTGCGGCAACTGCTGCCGCCGGCTATCGAGAGCGCCACGCTTCAAGCCGGCCCGTGGGAAGCGCCGGCCGCCACGATCCGCGATAGCCCGCGCTTCGCCTGGCGCGGCGCCATGCTGGACGTGGCCCGCCATTTCTTCTCGGTGGCGGATGTCAAGCGTTCTATCGATCGGATGGCCGCCTACAAGCTGAACCGCCTGCACCTGCATCTCACCGACGACCAGGGCTGGCGCCTGATGATCCATTCCTGGCCGAGGCTGGCGACTTTCGGCGGGAGCAGCGCGGTGGATAACGACCCCGGCGGGTATTACACCCAGGCGGATTACGCCGCGATCGTGGCTTACGCGGGCAGCCGCTACATCACCGTCGTGCCGGAGATCGACATGCCGGGACACACGCACGCGGCCCTGGCCTCTTACGCTGCGCTCAACAGCGCCGGGGTGGCGCCGGAGCTGTACACCGGCATCGAGGTCGGCTTCAGCTCGCTGTGTGTGGATCAGGAGATTGCCTACCGCTTCATCGACGACGTGCTGCGCGAGGTGGCCCGCCCTCACCCCCGGCGCGTACATCCACATCGGGGGCGACGAGGCGGCCGCCACCGAGCCCGCCGCCTACGCGCGCTTCATCCAGCGCGTGCAGACCCTCCTGGGAGCGCACGGCAAGCGCCTGCTGGGCTGGGAAGAGGTCGCTAAAGCCGGGCTGCTGCCCGGCGCGCTGGTGCAGGTGTGGAAGGAAGGCCAGGTGCAGGCGGCCGTAGAGAGAGGCGCGCGGGTGATCCTCTCGCCGGGGTCGAAGGCCTACCTGGACATGAAGTACGACGCCGGGACGGCCTTGGGCCTGAAATGGGCCGGGTACGTGGAGGTGCAGGACGCCTACGATTGGGAGCCGGCCGGGCTGGTTGTGGGCATTCCGGAGAGCAGCCTCCTGGGCGTGGAGGCCTGCCTGTGGTCCGAGACGCTACACACGATGGAGGAGGTCGAGTTCATGGCCTTCCCCAGGCTGATTGGCCTGGCCGAGATCGGCTGGTCGCCGGCGGCGGGGCGGAGCTGGGAGGAATATCGTTTCCGTCTGGCGGCCCAGGCGCCGCGCCTGGCGGCCCTGGGGGTCAATTTCTACCGCTCCCCACAGGTGCCCTGGGAGTGATCAGCTCATCTGCACAATCCCCAAAGTATTGCCTTCGCTGTCCTTGAACCAGGCCGCTTTATTGGCGCCGGTGGTGGCGATGCCGTCCACCGTTTTGAGGCCGGGGAAATCGTATTCCTCGAACACGACGCCCCTGGCGCGTAGCTCCTTGACTTCCTGCTCGATGTGCTCCGTCTCCCAGCCCATCAGGGTGTTTTGAGCCGTTCCCGCGAACTGCGTGGGGTATAGCAGGAACCAGGAATTCTTGCACTTGTAGATCACGCCGGCGGGCGTTTCCCCCGCCGAACGCAGTCCCAACTTTTCGGCGTAGAATTGCTTGGCCCGCTCCAGATTAGCCGCGGGGATAGTCGCATGAATTTCAAGCTCAGATAACATGGTCGCCTCCACCTTTAAGCACCGATCAATAGACGGCTGTTTTTTCTGTTGTGGATATTCATCGCGGCTGCACAGCCAAACGAAGGATTGTGTGAATTTCCCCATGCGCGTTCATTCAATGACTCACACTGTACGTATATTATAGAGAGAAGAAGCCCTTAAACATTCAAACCATTAACAGGCGCCGATAGCCTCTACCAGGCGGTCGATCTGCTCGGGGGTGTGGCTGGCGAAGATGGCGATGCGCAAGGCCCCGCCGGGCGGCGTGCTGGTGTAAGCGCGCACCAGCGACACGGCGATGCCCTTTGCGAACAGCGCTTGCTTGATTTTTAGCAAGCTGACCTCTTCGCGCGCGCCCAGGCACAGCACCGGCGAGGGCGTGTCCTCCAGCGGCCAGCCCAGGGCGCGCAGGCCGGCGCGCGCCCGCGCTACGTTGGCCCATAGCCTGCGGCGCAGATCGGGGGTGGCGCGCGCCAGGCCCAGGGCGGCAGCCGAGGCGGCCGCCACCACCAGCGGCGGCGGGCTGCAGCCGGCCAGCACGCGCGAGTTGCGGTCCACGTTCTCGACCCACTCCGCCGCCCCCCAGATCACCCCGCCGTAGCCGCCCAGGGCCTTGCTGAGCGTGCCACAGGTGCGGCAGCTCTCGTCCTCCGGAAGGCCGTAATACTCCGGAGTGCCGCGCCCGTTCTCCCCCAGCACGCCCACGGCGTGGGCGTCGTCCAGGTAGACCAGGCCGCCGTAGGGCCTGACCAGGGCCAGGTAGTCCGGCAGGGGCGCGATCTCGCCCGAGACGGGGAAGACGCCGTCGCTCAGCACCAGCGGGCGCTCGCGCGGGCGCAGCTCGCGGCGCAGGGCGTCCGCCAGGCTAGCCGCCTGGCGGTGGTGGAAGGGCGTGATCTCGCGGTTGGTGGCGGTCGCCGCGTCCCACAGGCTGTAATGGGCATCCGCGTCGATGAAGATGTGCTCGAAGCGGTTGCCGCTGGCCTGGGTCAGGATGGCGATGCCCTGGTAGCCGGAAGGGAAGTAGAGCACCTTCTGCGCGCCGAAGTAGGCGCACGCCTGGCGTTCCAGCTCGTCGTAGAGGGGGTGCTCGCCGTAGCTGCCGCGCGAGGTGGCCGTGGAGAGGCCGTAGCGCTGCAGGGCCTCCAGCGCGGCCCCCACCACCGCCGGGTGGTTTTGCAGCCCTAGATAACCGGTGCCGGAGAAGTAGTCGTACTCGCGCCCGTCGAAGACTACGCGCGCCCCGACCGGGCTTTGCATGCGCAGCCCGTCCCCGGGCATCTACTCTTCCAGCTTTCCCAGGCCGCGCAGCACGCGCTCGGGGGTCAGGGGGAACTCGTCGAACCACACGCCCGTGGCGGCGTGCACGGCAGCCGCCACCGCCGGGGCCAGGCACATGTTCATTACCTCGCCCAGGCCGCGCGCCCCCCACGGCCCGCGCGGGTCGGGGGTCTCCAGCACGATGGTCTTGATCTCCTTGGGAATGTCCACGGAAGTGGGCACCAGGTAGGTCGAGAGGCTGGGGGTCAGCACGCGCCCGCCCTGCTCGACGAAGTTTTCCAGCACGGCATAGCCCACGGATTGCACCAGCCCGCCCTGGATCTGGCCTTCCACTTGCTGGGGGTTGATGGCCTTGCCCACGTCGATGGCGCACACGATGCGCTCGATCTCCACCTGGCCGGTCTCCAGGTCCACGGCCACTTCGGCGGCCTGGGTGGTGTAGGAATAGGCCACGTTGGGGTCGCACTGGCCGGTGAGGGGGTCGGGCGGGGTGGTTTTGTGGGGCTGGTAGGTGTGGGTCAGCTTGACCGGGCGCTCCTCGCTCTGCCACTTCCGCAGGGCGATCTCGGCGCCTTCCTGCAGGGCGTTGCCGATGAAGAAGGTCATGCGCGAAGCGGATACCGAGCCGGCGTCCTGCACCTCGGCGGTGTCGCTGGAGATCAGCTCCACCTGCTCCATGGAGAGGCCCAACGCGTCGGCGGCCATCTGGGTGATGACCGTCTGCGTGCCCATGCCCACCTCGCTGGCGCCGTGGCGGATGACGGCGCGCTCGATGTGGGTGCCGCCGTACAGCTCGATGCCCACCGTGCAGGCTTCGGGGTAACCGTAGGAAAAGCCCACGTTCTTATGCGCGCAGGCGAGGCCCACCCCGCGCACCCGGGCCGGGTGCTGCGGGTCGGCGGCGCGGAAGCCGGCCGGGCGCAGCCAGCCGGCGGCGCTGGCCTGCCAGCTCGTGCCCAGCGCGCACTCCTCGGTCACGGCGCGGATGCTGACGCCGGGTGGGTAGGGCGCGCCGGTCGTCTGCAAGGAGCCTTCGCTGGCCAGGTTGCGCATGCGCAGCTCGACCGGATCCATGCCCAGCGCCTCGGCCAGCTTGTTGACCTGCTGTTCGGCCACGTACACCCCCTGCGGCCCGCCGAAGCCGCGAAACGCGCCGCGCGGCACGTTGTTGGTGTAGATATCGTAAGCGTCCACCTTGACGTTGGGGATCTCGTAAGGCCCCAGGACGTTGATCACCGAGTTGCTGGTGACGATGCTGGTGGTGAACTTGTACGCGCCGCCGTCGGCCAGCATCCTGGCCTCGGCGGCCACGATCTTGCCGTCGCGGGTGGCGCCCCATTTGGTGAAAATGCGGAAGGGATGGCGCTTGCAGTGCGCCAGGATGGATTCCTCGCGCGTCCACACGATCTTGACCGGGCGGTGGATGCCGCGCTCGTGCAGCTTGAGGGCGGCCAGGGCCACGATGATCTGCACCGAGACGTCTTCGCGCCCGCCGAAGGCGCCGCCCGTCATGGGGTAGATGACGCGCACGCGCTCTTCGGGCAGGCCCAGGGCGTGGGCGATCTGCTTGCGGTCCTTGACGCCCCACTGCCCGGTGGTGACCACCGCCAGGCGGCCCTCTTCGTCGAAGTAGGCCAGGCCCGATTCCGTCTGGAGGAAAGCGTGCTCCTGCGCCGGGGTGTTGTACACCGCCTCGACGATCACGTCCGCCTGGCGGAAGCCGGCCTCCACGTCGCCGTTGCGCAGGATGTGCTGCTCGAACTGGTTGCTGCCCACGTCCGGGTGCAGGATGGGCGCGCCGGGTCGCAGCGCCTCCTCCACGTCGGTGACCACCGGCAGATCTTCGTAGTTCACCTGGATGAGCTGCAGGGCTTGCGCGGCGATCTCGGGCGTTTCGGCGATCACCGCCGCCACGCGGTCGCCCACGTAGCGCACGCGGTCGGCGTAGGGCTTGGCGCACGGCCCACACAGCACGGGCTGGTCGTAGGTGTAGTAGCCGAACTCGTTGCAGGGCACGTCCCGCGAGGTGAGCACGGCGATCACGCCCTCCAGGGCCTCGGCGCGCGAGGTATCTACCTGTTTGACGATGGCGTGTGGGCGGCGCGCCAGGAGCACCTTCAGGTGCGCCTGGCCGGGGCGGGTCATGTCGGAAGCGTACACGGCTTCGCCCCTGACCTTGGCGAGTGCATCCACGCGCGGGACGGATTGTCCGATGTATTTCATGGGGTTCCTCCACGGAGAATGAAAGGATAGCTGAGTTATAGCAAGGTTGGCCGGAAAGTGTCAAGGGAGGAATGGGGGGGCGTTTCTGTATAAAGATGGATCACGAAACACACGAAATACTCGAACAGTTGCACCCTGTAACCTACCGAACTTGTCTCACCGGTTGCGCTCGCTAACAGCCAATGGGTGGGTTCCGGGGTAGAGAACAATCTCATCGAAGACGGTCAGGCCCGCCCACTCTACTTACTGCCCGGCCCGGAAAGACGGTGGAATCGGGCTAGAGCTGGCCCATGATGGTCTCGAAGAATCAGGATCGTTCTTCTCCGCCAACCGGATGCGGCCTGACGACGAACTCGCAATAGGGGTCGCCGTCCAGCAGGTTCCTGGCGTGGACGAAATCTTCCTTAGGGTTATACGCGCATTGCTTGGCCTGGTCCACGTAGCAGTACAGGCGCCCTAAGCGCTGCGCTTCGGGTCCCATCTGCTTCCAGACGGCTGCCAGCGGGCAATAGGTGGCGACCGCGTGGAGGCCGCCTTCCTCGGCGGCCACTTCGGAGGTTTCCCAACCGATCGCCGGCAGGTCCGGGATCTTGTCGAAGTTCTCCTGCGTCAAGGGCAGCCCCCTGCCCTCAACTTCTTCGCGGATGGCGCGCCCGCAATGCTCCCCATACGCCCAGATCGATTTGGCGATCAGGCGCCGGCCCTCTTCTTCGCCGAGCTCCTCGATGAGGGTGGAAGCAAAATAGTAATACAGCAGCGCCGTGCGGCGGGCCATCCGGCCCACTTCTACGGCGCATTCGCTTGCAGTCAGTGTTTTCTCCATCGTCGGCCCCATTGCGAGAATTAGAAGGAAGCGGGTGAGCTTATTGGCGCCGGCTCACCCCCCATGCAAGGATCGTCACCAGGTCTTCCGGGGACAATGCGTGAGCATCTCCGTCCCCTCATCCGTAACCAGCACGATCTCCTCAACCGCCATGCCGCCAAATGGCTTCGAGTTGACCTGTGGTTCCACACACATCACCATGCCGGGCTTGAGCACGAAATCCTTGCCGGCCGTGATCCAGGGATTCTCGCAGATCTCCAGGCCGATGCCGTGCGCCATGGGCTGGATCGTCCGCCCGTGGGATTCGGTCAGGGGGAAGCGGAACTCGCGCTCCGGTTTCATCTCGTCGATCATCCATTGGGTAGCTTCGCCCAGGTGCTCGAGATAGTCTACTTGCTCGCCGCTGGGCCGGCCCACGACGGCCACGCGGGAGGCGTCGAAGCCGTAATTTTGGCGCCAGCCGATCACGTCCAGAAAGACGAAATCGCCGTTCTCCAGGGTTTGTGCGCCGGCCATCGGCCATTTCAGCGTCGAAATGCGCTTCCCGCTGGAAACCCGCACGCGGGCGACGAAATCTGCGCCGGCCCGCATGGCGGCCCTGCGAACGGCTTCTTCGACCTCGATCTGCGAGATGCCCGCGCGGAGGGCGCCCAATCCGGCTTCCAGGGCCACGTCCACGACGCCCGCCGCTTCCCTGAGCAGCGCGATCTCCTCCGCGCTTTTGATCGCGCGTTGCGCTTCGAGGATCGCATCCACCGTCACGAAGCTGCCCGCGGGCAGCGCGGCGGTCAGGCGCTGGGTATATTCGGCCGGCAGGACGTCTACCCCGGCCAGGCCGATCTTGCCGCCCTCCAGCTTCTGGTGCTTGAGCGCGGCGAGCAAACCGGCGACCAGGTCGGCGTCTTCATAGATCTCCTCTACGTTGGCCAGCTTTTCCGCTTCACACCCGAAAGGCGCCACCAGGGCGCCCTTCCCGGCGGCCGGCAGGACGAAGGCCGCGTGGCCCAGTCCTGTGTGGCTCATCACGTTGGGAAAAGCGATATGGTGGTTGGCCAGGTAGACGACGTGGCCTTCCCGCTCCTGAAAGCCGGAAAACGCGATCAGCCCATCCAGCCCCATCTGCGCCATGGATGCCTGCGTCTTGAGCAGGCGTTCGCTGAAAACCTCTTTAGGCAATCCCGGGTTAGCCGTCATTGCGACTCCTGCCTCCTCGTTGATAGACCAGGTCTTTCACCACCTTGAATTTTGGGAGAGGCTCCAGGCGGGTATCTCCCGTCACCATCGTCTGGCACATCAACGCCGCTTTGCCGTTGACCAGCAAAGTGCATTGCTTGCAGATCCCTTGGGCGCAGGCGCCGTGGTCGTAATACGAAAGGGTGTTGTCCAGATGCTCGTAGATGTAATCGAGCACCTGCAAGACGGCCATCCCCTCGACGATGGGGACGGCGTAAGTCTGGGCATACGGCTCGGAATCTACGGACGGATCGAACCGGGAAATCGTTATGTTGACATTTTGTGTAGGCATTCTTCATTACCCTTTGACCGGGGCTAGTGCGCCCCTCCAATATCGGAATGCGCCTTCATCATCATTTTTACCATCTCGAAATAGGGGAAGATGCCCCTGGGCGGCGCCAGCAGCGAGCGATCCACAGGCTGATCGCTGACCCGCACTGTATCCCCATCGCGCTGAAGCACGATCTCTTTGAGCCAATGCTCGTTGTCGGTCACGGGATGATCCTCGCGGAAGTGCACGCCCCGGCTCTCGGTACGGGCCAGCGCGGCCTGCGCAGAAAGGCCGAGAACGGTGACCAGATTCTCGATCTCGAACGTTTCCAGCCAGGCTTTGTTGTATCGCCGGCTCTTCGAGGCGGCCACCAATTCCGGCAGGTCGTTCTTGCGGATCGCCTCCAGGTAGGAGATGAATTCCTTCAGCTCGCGCTCGTTGCGGATAGGCCCCAGCTTTTCCTGCGCTTTCTGCTGCAGGCTGCCGCGCACCTCGGTGGGCTTGACGCCTTCGTCTCGCCGCAGAGGAAGCAGCGCTTTGGCGATGAGCTCCTTCAACTGCTCCCCATCCCCGTCGAGCGGCCTGCGCGCGAGGGCATACTCTCCTGACGACCATCCGGCGCGCGCGCCGGTAGTCAGCATCTCCATCGTGGCTGCGGCCACCCGGTTGGCGCCAAACACGCTGCTGGCGCTCTCGCCGCAAGCGTACAGGCCGGGGAGGTTGGTCGCGTAGTTTTCATCCACAGCGATGCCGCCCTCGAAGTATTCGGCTCCGGGGCCTACTTCGATGCCCTCGCCGCTCTTGAGCTTCTCCCCGATGAGCGACATGTCGTTGCCCTTGAAAACCCAGGCGGGGTAATCCACCATCACGCGCTTTTCGAAAGTCTCGTACGGCTCGTCGCCGATGCGGTAATAGACGCCGCCGTGCGGCGAGCTCTTGCCGGCGCGCGTCTCGAGCGCCGAGATGTGGGAGATAAAGCTCTTGTTCCACTCGGTGCGGTTGGCGTAAGCGACCATCCAGGGGTCATATTTGTCGAAGAAGCGCTCCCCCGCGCTGTTTTCCAGGATGCCGCCGTGCATGAGGCTCATGATGTAGGTCATGATGGAGCCGCTGTAGGCGGGCGGCCACAAGATAACGTCACAGCAGAAGGTGACGAATTCCATGTCCGCCAGCCGGGCGCCGGCCCGATAGGCCATGGCCACCCCATCGCCGGAGAGATCGCGCGAGCCGGTGACGGGGGTATAGCCCTTGTGCCAGCCGCCCGTCGCGATGACCGTCGCCCCGCTCTGGTATTGGACGAATTGCCCGGTCAGGAGATCCAACCCCAGCGCGCCGGTTACTTCTTCACCGCATTGCAGCAGATCCAGGATGGCCACGTTCTCGACCATAGCGACGCCCACGCTCCTGGCGCGCTTGCGCAGCGCGTCCATGATGGAGGTGCCGGTGGTGTTGATGGCGCGCTCGTCGGTCACGGTCGGCTTGACGCCCCACTGGATCATCTCCAGCATCCGATCCGGCCCGTCTTGGACGTAGAGCTGGGCCAATCTCTGGTCGTTCAGAAAGAAGCCATGGTGAACGATATCGCTGAAGAATTTTTCTTCGCTATCGCGGGGCTCGCCGAAGAAGCCGGCGGCGCGCATGCCGCGGCCGTGGCAGGTCAGATCCGCGCCGGCCATGGGGCTGGCCCCCGAGCGGGCCAATAAGCCTTTGCTAACCAGGATCGCCCTGGCGCCCTTCTCTCTCGCGCCGATTGCGGCGCGAAAACCTGCCCCACCCGCGCCGATGATCAGCACATCCGTCGCGACCGTTCGAACGTTCTGCAATTCATGCTCCATAGGAATCCTTGTGGCCTTTGGTACACGTTTTTAAGATTTCAGCACCTTATCCATCGTATCGCGGATGTGCCGCCGCATCGCTTCACATGCGGCAGTCTCGTCCCGTTTTTCCAGCGCGTCGATGATTTCGGCTTCCGGCTGAACCGATTCGTCAGAGTAAGCCTTGAAGTCGGGGTGGACCGCCAGGACGCGCTCCATGAGCGTCAGCATTTCTTCGACGAACTCGGCCAGGATGCGGTTGTTGCTGGCTTTGGCGATGGCCGTGTGGAATTCGTAGTTGAGGGTGAACAGATCCCGGTTTTCAGTGTTCTTGATCAATTGCTTCAGGAAGCTGATCTGCTCGTCTGTGATGCGGTGCACCGCCAGGCGAATCGCCTCGACTTCTAGAAGCTCGCGGATGCGAAAAGCGTCCATGGCTTCCGAAAAGGAGATCATGCGCACCTGGTGCCCACGCTGGGGCAGGGCGAAAGTCAAGCGGTCGTTGGCCAGCATGCTCAACGCTTCGCGCACGGGCGTGCGGCTTACCCCGAATCGTTTTGCCAGCTTCGATTCGGAGAGCAGCGCGCCAGGCTCTATCGCTCCTTTTAGGATATCTTCCTTTAGAATGCGATAGATATTCTCGGCAGCTTTAGGCGTGCGTTCTTGAAAAGGGGATATTGTGGAGTCCATATTCAGCCTCACGAAAGGGGTAGAAGAAAAGGACGAAAAAGATTTTGGTCTCAAAAACTGGAGCGCAACTGGTAGACATCTGGTATACGAGATGAATTGTAACAAAAAGCCGGGGAATTGTCAAACGATTGTGGCGCGACACATTTATCAGGACAATGCTTGACAAGTTATCCTCTATTCGTTACAATATAACTCGTATACTAGATGTCTACGAGCTGTGCGCTAGTTTCCCACGTTTATTCAACTTATAGAGGACATTGTTTATAAATAAAGAGCAAGTTGGACAGCCGTTGTGCGCACCTACCTATTGGCAGTCTCGGGATCGTGTTACAGGTGAATCACTGGTTTCCTTTGGACTTTTTCAAATCCGCTTCTTGGTGTCTCGGTGGCCATGGGCCCATCCTTCGGCCGCCTGTAGTTCGAATCGATGCTCTCTGTTGCCAAACCTTGTTGTAAGGAGGAAAAGAACGATGAAAGTCAAAGGTTATCTTGTATTTGTGATGTTGGTCATCGCCTCGCTCGTCGTGGCGGGATGCGCGGCGCCCAACACCCCCACGCCCGCCGCTCCCAGCACCTCTGCGAGTGAGGGCGGCTCCACACCTGCCCCAGCCAATACTGCCGCGCCCGCCACCCAGCCGGCCGCCCCCAGCTCGAATGCGGCAACCAAGCTGGTCATGGGCATCAATACCGAGCCCGAGACCTACTTCCCGGGCTTCGAGACCTCCGCGCTGGCCTCGTATGGCTTCGAGCTGGTCTTCAATGAATTGACCACCTACGACCTGCAAGGCAAGATCGTGGGCGATCTGGCCAATTCGTGGGATCTCTCCGACGACCAGCTTACCTGGACGTTCCACCTGGAGCCCAACGTGAAATGGCAGGATGGGCAGCCTTTCACCGCCAAAGACGTCCAGTTTACCCTGGAGATGCTCGCCGACCCGGCCTACACCGGCACGTATTACTCGATGATCTCTTCGGTGGCCGGGGCCAAGGATAAGCACGACGGCAAAGCGACCTCGATCTCGGGCATCAACGTGGTCGATGACAACACCATCGCCATCACCACCGATGCGCCCAACGCCCTCTTCCTGGAGACGATGGCCAGCGTAATGCCCATCCTCCCCGAGCACCTTTTGAAGGATATCGCCGTGGCCGACCTGGCGACTTCTTCGTTTAGCCGCGCTCCGGTCGGCACCGGGCCTTACATGCTGACGAGCTGGAAATCCAAAGAGAGCCTGACCTTCACCAAGAACGCCGACTATTTCAAGGGCGCTCCGAAGATCGACACCTTCATCTGGCAGGTGATCCCGGAGCCTAGCGCGCAGATCACCGCGTTGCTCAACGGCGAGATCAACCTTCTGTACGAAGTCTCGGCGGATGATTTCTCGCAATTGAAGGACGCCTCGAGCCTGGATACGCTGCAAATCCCCGGCGCCCGCTTCTACTCGCTCAATTTCCACATCACCGATCCCATGCTGGCCGACGTGCGCGTCCGCCAGGCGATCGCCCATTCGGTCGACCGGCAAGCCTTGCTGACCGGCATCAGCGGCGGATTGGGAAAGGTCGAGAACTCCATCTTCCACCCCAGCTTACCCGAGTATGACCCGAATTTGCAGGGGTACTCCTACGACGTTGACCTGGCCAAACAAATGTTGAGCGAGGTCGGCTGGAGCGACCAGGACGGGGACGGCATCCTCGAAGCCAAGGGCGTGAAAGGCGTGACGGACGGCACCAAATTCCAGGTCGAGCTGGGCGTCCAGACCTCTCCGATCTACGTCAACATCAACTCGATGCTCCAGCAAGACCTCAAGGCCATTGGCATCGACGCAACCATCAAGACCATGGACAGCAACGAGTTCTATTCCAGCTATTTCACCGCCGGCGGCCCCTGGCAATTGACCGGCCTGGGCTGGAGCAACCTGATCGGCTCTCCACAGCAGGAGCTACTCTGGAACCTGACCTGCGACAGCCAGAGCTACTACGATTACTGCAATCCGGATCTGGACAAGATGGTGGCCAAGAACAACACCCTCTTCGACGAGCAGCAACGCGACCAGAACTTCTACAGCATTCAGGAGCTGGTCGAGAAAGAAGCCGTTTATCTTTCGCTCTTCCGCCCGGACAATCTGATTGCCTTTAGCAAGGGCCTGGTCGTACCTGGAGTCCAATCGACCATGGATATCTATCGTAGCCTGCCAGACTTTTATTGGAACAACTGAGACTGACAGAAACAGGCGTAAGTCAGCCTTACCTGCTCCTTGTTTGGAGCAGGTAAGGCTGAGCCCATATATTTTTATTCTTCCCTGGGTGACGAGCGATGCAACATTATATTCTAAAGCGGGTGCTGCAAGCCATACCGATTCTGATCGGCATTTCCATGATCTCATTCTTGATCGTCGCTCTGGCGCCGGGCGATCCGGTCGCCAATATGTACCCGCCCTACCAATTGAAGCATATCGACCAGGCCCTGGTGCGCCACCAACTGGAACTCGACCAGCCCATACCGCTTCAGTATCTGAATATGGTGAAGAAGCTGGTCACCGGGGACCTCAAATCTTTCGCCGAAAGGCGCCCGGTTCTCGATATGATCCGGGACGCCATGCCCACCACGCTGGCGCTGGCCTCTCTCACGATATTGCTGTCCGTGATCCTGGCAATCCCCATTGCGCTGATCTCGGCGGCCAATAAGCATTCCTGGATCGATGGACTCTTCAACGTCGGGTCTTTGTTTGGCATCTCGGTGCCCAGTTTTTGGCTGGCGTTGGTAGCCGTATTGTTGCTCTCGGAACGGCTGCACCTGCTTCCCTCCGGAGGGTTGCAATCGATCGGCGCGACGAGCTATAGCCTGGTGGACATCATCCCGCACCTGATCATGCCGGTGGGCATCCTTACTTTGATCACCTCCCCCGGCCTGATCCGCTACGCGCGCTCCAGCATGATGGACGTGATGCTGGAAGATTACATCCGCACGGCCCGGGCGAAAGGATTGAAAGAGAGCGGGGTCGTGCTGAAACACGGGCTTAAGAACGCCCTGATCCCGTTCGTCGCCGAGATCGGCCTGGACATCCCCTGGCTCTTCGGGGGCACCGTGGTGATCGAGACCATATTCGCCCTGCCGGGGCTGGGGCGTCTGGCGGTGCAATCGGCAATCGCCCGAGATTACCCCGTGATCCTGACCATCAATTTATACGTGGCCTTATTAACCATTCTGTCCGGGATCCTGACGGATATCGCCTACTCCGTCCTGGACCCAGGATCCGACAAGGTTGACGCAATTATGTCTGATGCAACATTCGATATGCCCCCAGAACTGGCCGGACGGGCATCCAGGAATAACACGGCCCTCGCCCTGCGGCGCTACGCCCGCAACCGCCTGGCAGTCGTCGGCTCGGTGGTCATCCTGATCTTCCTGGCGATGGCCCTGGCGGCCCCCATCGTGGCGCCTTTCCAGCCGGACAAGCAGGTTATCGTCGACCGGCTCAAGCCGCCCAGCGCCCAATACCTCATGGGCACGGATGCCCTGGGGCGGGACGTATTCAGCCGGGCGGTGTGGGCCAGCCGGGTATCCATGCCCATCGGCTTCCTGGCTATGGCTATCTCCCTGGTGGTCGGCATCCTCGTGGGCCTGGTGGCCGGCTTCTACGGAGGCTGGATCGATAACGCCTTGATGCGCTTCACCGATCTGATCCTCTCCTTTCCGATCATTTTCCTGTTGCTGACTATCGCGGCCTTATTCGGGCCGAGCGTGAAGACCATCATCTGGATGTTGGGCCTGACCTCCTGGGGAGAAACCGCCCGGCTCATGCGCGGCCAGGCCCTCGCGCTGCGCGACACCGAGTACGTGGAGGCCGCCCGGGCGATTGGCGCGAAGGATTCGCGCATCATCTTCCACCACATCCTGAGGAACTCACTCTCGGTCATCACGGTCAATGCCACCCTGATGGTGGCCTACGCCATTCTCATTGAAGGGAGTTCTGAGCTTTCTGGGATTAGGCGTACAACCTCCCATGCCAAGTTGGGGGAATATGATGGCGGACGGAAGAGACGTGCTGCGCATCGCCTGGTGGGTCAGCGTGTTCCCCGGCATCTTCCTCTTGCTGGCGGTCATTTCGTTCAACCTGCTGGGAGAGGGGTTGAGGGATATGTTCGATCCTTCCAAACAAAATCGATAACGAAACAAGGAGTACTTGGGATGGCCAATACAACCTCTACTGCGGAACGGCCCGCAATCACGATTACACCGGAGCGCGGGCTGGTAGACCAGAAGTTAGCGATTCGGGCGCGCGGGTTTCGGCCCGGCCAAATGGTGACCGTCCGTGCGCGCACCTTTTCAGCCACCCACCAGGAGCTGGCCGCCTGGGCGACTCTCCAGGCCGACCCGGGCGGGTGCATCGACCTGGGGGAGCAAAAGCCATCGGCGGGCAGCTACGATTGGGCAGACCCCATGGGGCTGATCTGGACGCTGGAGCCGGTCGTGGACGCGGATAAGCCCAGGCGTCCGACCACCTTCGATCTGTCGCCCATGCAGATCGAATTCGAGGCCGAGATAGACGGGAAGGTGGTCGCTTCCAAGACCGTCCAGCGCCTGTGGATGGCAGACGGCGTCGAGCGTTCCGTCCTCCACGAGCAGGGCCTGCGCGGCATTTTCTTCCTGCCCCCGGGCACCGGCCCATTCCCCGCCATCATCGTCGTGACGGGATCCGGCGGAGGTTTGAACGCGAACCGCGCCGCCCAATTTGCGTCCCACGGGTATGCCGCCCTGGCGTTGGCCTATTTTGCCTACGAAGATCTTCCCACGGGACTGTTCGAGATTCCCCTGGAATATTTCGAAACGGCCATCCAATGGTTGCAGGCGAACCCGAAGGTAGACGGTGAGCGGCTGGCCGTCACCGGCGGCTCTCGCGGGGGAGAGCTTTCTCTCGTCCTGGGATCGACGTTCCCCCAGTTCAAGGCCGTGATCCCTTACGTCCCCAGCAGCGTGTCCTGGGGTGGGGTCGGCGTCGAAGGCAACCCGGACCGCCCCGCCTGGACGTATCGCGGAAAAGCGATTCCTTACATCACGCATAAGCCCTCCGAAGAGGTCGAAGTGGAGGATCCGAGCAAGCCCATCCCGCTGACCCCCGCCTTCCTGGAAGCCATGCAAAAGGAAGAGGCCCTGCGAGCGGCCACCATCCCGGTGGAGAAGATCAACGGGCCGGTGCTGCTCATCTCCGGAGAGGACGATCAAATGTGGCCGAGCACGCTGTTTTCCAGGCTGGTCATGCAGCGCTTGGAGCAGCAGCGCTTCAAGTTTCCTTACCAGCATCTGAGCTATCCGGGCACCGGGCATTCCATCGGAACGCCTTACATTCCCCTGAATCCGTCGCACGCCATCCATCCGGTGGACGGAAGGGATTATGCCTACGGCGGCAACCCGAAGGACCAATCCTTCGCGCATGCCGATTCCTGGGAGAAAGTGCTCGATCTCCTGGAAAAACACCTGTAGGAGTAAAATGGATGCGGAGGAGCAAAACATGTCTGGAATGTTGATTCGCAACGGAACCTTGATCGACGGTACGGGGGCAGGGCCCCTGCCTGCGGCGGCGGTCTACTTGCAAGACAATCGCATTCAAGCGGTCGGCGCCGAGCGCCGTGTGAAGCCGGCGGGACGCGAGTTCGCCGAAATAGACGCCGGCGGGGGCTTCATTCTGCCGGGCTTCATCGATTGCCACGTTCATCTGATGAGCGAGAGCTTCAATATCGAGGAATACGTCTCCACTCCCTTCGCATACAATTTTTACCGGGCCATCCCCAACTTTCGCCGCACCCTCGAAGCGGGGGTGACCTCCGTCCGAGACGCCGGCGGGATGGACTTTGGCACCCAAAAGGCCATCGAAGAGGGCCTGGTGCTGGGGCCACGCACGCAGATCAGCGTGAACGCTCTGTCGATCACCGGCGGCCACGGGGATAGCTGGATGCCGTCGGGAATGGATATCACCTTCCCGGCCTATCCGGGATTTCCCGATACGCGCTGCGACGGCCCGCAAGAGGTGCGCAAAAAGGTGCGCGAGGTGATGCGCGCCGGGGCCGAAGTGATCAAGATCTACAGCACAGGGGGAGTGATGAGCCCCACCGACCGGCCGGAATTCTCCCAGTTTTCGCCCGAAGAGCTCGCCGTGATCGTCGCCGAAGCGCATTACCACGGTGGCATGCGGGTGATGTCACACGCGGAGGGGCTGGAAGGCGTCAAGCTGGCCGTCCGCGCCGGGGTCGCTTCCATCGAGCACGGCATCTCCCTGGACGAGGAAGCCATCCAGTTGATGATCGAGCGCCATACCTACCTGGTGCCCACCTTGCTGGCCCCGCGCTCCATCCTGGACGATGCGCAGATCGCCCAAAAGGCGCCCGAATACATGCTCCGCAAGACGAAGGAAGTCGCCGAGGCGCACCAGCGCAGCATCGCCAAAGCTTACCGGGCGGGTGTGCTCATCGCCATGGGCACCGACGCCGGGGTCATGCCGCATGGCCGCAATCTGGCGGAATTGGGCCTTTTGTGCGAGATCGGCATGTCTCCGCTGGAAGCCATCCAGGCGGCCACGCGGGTCGCCAGTGAAGTCCTCGGCTGGCAGGAGCGCCTCGGCACGCTGGAGGCGGGCAAGCTGGCGGACGTGGTGATCTGCAAGGCGAATCCCCTGGAGGATATCCACTCCCTGGCGAGCCCGCAGAATATTGTCCTGGTCGTCAAGGATGGCAAGATCGTAAAGGATATCCGATAGGGGGGGTCCGGGCGGTCAGAAGATAACCTCCTGTTTGCGCTGACGTTCGTTCATTCGGGACTATTGACAGGCCGTTAAATCTTGTTATAATATTGTATACAATAAATATACAACAAAAATACAGCGTTCTTTGGGATACCCTTATGACCCCTCACAAAAGCGCGAATATCGCCTCCGACATCTACAAAACCTTAAAATCCGAGATCCGTTCGGGCCAGCTTCCCAGCGACACTCCTCTGCGCGAGATCGAGCTGGCGGAGAGGTTCAGCGTGAGCCGTACCCCCATTCGCGAGGTGTTGCATCGCCTGGCCAGCGAAAAATTAATCCGCACGGTTCCCAACGTGGGGGCCTTCGTGGGGATGTTCACCTGGGAGGACGCCCGAGAGGTGTTCGCCATTCGCCAGGTTTTGGAAGCGTTTGCCGGCGGGTTGACCGCCCAGTACATCACCCCGGAAATCATGGCTCAATTCGACGGCCTGTTGGAGAGAATGCGGGCGGCGGTCAAGCAACGAGACATCGAGGCCTACGCCGTGAGCGATGAGGAATTCCACGCTCTCTTGAACAATCAGTGTGGGAACAAAAACCTCATACGCATTATCGAGAATCTGAACGACCAATCCAAGCTGGCCGATTTGCGCCGGAACCAATATCGAATAGAGGGGCGGATGCAGGAATCGCTGGCGGGTCACGAGGAAATCGTGGCTATGCTCAAGGCTCACCAACCCAAGAGAGTGAGCAATCTCCTGATGATCCACGGGCAGAATATTTTTGGCGATGTGACCAAGCTCGACCTGCCCAGCGAACTCTTCTAAATCTTCCCTCACACTCTTTCAACGAAAGGACTCATTGACGAATGCGTCATACTTTTGCCCATTTATTCGGCTCTTCGAAGTACATTATCGCTGCCGTCCACTTCCTGCCCTTGCCGGGCAGCCCGGCGTACGACCGGGAAGGGGGTATGCAGAAGATCGTTCAACGCGCCCGGCGCGATGCCCACATTTTGGCCGATCAGGGGGTGCAGGCGCTTTTATTTACGAATGAGTCGGATATGCCCTATCTCCAGCGCTTGCCCGAAGAAGGCATCACCGCCTTTACGGCCGCCACGCAGGAGGTCATGCACGACCTTTCCTTGCCCTTTGGCATCAACGTATTGATCGACGCCATGGCAGGCCTGTGCATCGCCCACGCCACAGGCGCCGCCTTCATTCGGGGGCTGTTTTCCGGGTGTTATGCCACGGACATGGGGCTGATCGAAACCCAGGGTCCGGCGGCTTTCCGTATGCGGGCCAACCTGGGGGAAAAGCTTCCTTATTTCGTCCACAACCTGTCTTCTATCCTGGGGCCGCAGCTATTGGGGCGGCCCGCCGATCAGGAAGCGCGCAGCATCGTCAGCCACATGGCCGTGGAGGGCTTCACCCTGCCGGCTTGCGAAGCGCAGGAATTTCAACGCGTTCGGGCGGCCGCGCCAGACTGCCCGCTCATCGTGGGGTCAGGCACCTCGTTTAG
The DNA here is from genome assembly GCA_963702935.1 of uncultured Chloroflexia bacterium. Lineage (GTDB taxonomy): Bacteria > Chloroflexota > Anaerolineae > Anaerolineales > Anaerolineaceae > DAOTWA01. The sequence goes on along the minus strand of OY969772.1, from coordinate 1,039,458 downwards.
CAATGCTGAAACGATGCTGGAAAATTCGGATGGGGTCATCATCGCCACCTGCTTGCGAGAGGAAGGCAAGCTCTTGAACCCGGTCGACGCCAGCCGGGCGGAGAAATTCATGCAGCTCGTCCGGCCGTTCCTTGGCCAACCGCTTTAATTCACGGCGCGGAAACGGATTGGATCAAGAATGAAATATCTTATTGGGATGGATATTGGCACCCAGAGTGTACGCGCTTGTGTTTTTCAGACCGATGGCGTAAAAGTGGCCGAATTGATTGTGAAATTCCACAGTCTCAATTTTCCGGCGCCCGGTTTTGCGGAGCAAGATGCGCAGGAATGGTGGCAGGCTTCGTTGGAAGCCTTGAAAGAGATTGCCCACCATCCCGGCGTTGCGGCCGATCAGATCGTAGCCTTATCGTACGCCTGTACTTCCTGCACGGTCGTGGCGCTGGACGAGAACGGCCTGCCGCTGCGCCCGGCGATCCTGTGGATGGACGAGCGGGCGGTGGAGGAAGCCGCCGAGGTGGAAGAGACGCATAACCCGGTGCTCCCTTACGCCGGGGGGCGCGTTTCCCCTCAGTGGATGCTTCCCAAATTGTTGTGGTTGATGCGCCACGAGCGGGACGTTTTCGACCGGGCCTATCGCATCGTCGAGCAGACTGATTTTTTTACCTACCATCTCACCGGCCGCTGGACGCTGGGCTACAACCATCTGGTAGCCAAGTGGAACTACGCCAACCCGGTGGGCGGCTGGCCGGCGGGCTTCCTGGAAGAGGTCGGGGTGGCGGAAGCCAGGCCCAAGTGGCCCTCTCTGGTGCTCCCCATCGGGGCCACCGTGGGGCACTTGTGCGCTTCGGTGTCTCAGGCCACCGGCCTGTCAGAGGACATCCTGGTCGTCCAGGGGGGCATGGACGCGACGGCTGGCATGTTGGGCCTGGGCGCCTTCGATACCGGCGAGGTCGGCATGAGCCATGGCACCTCCACGGTGATTCAGTGCCAATCTAAGCGCATGATCGGCTCGGAGATTTCTGCCCGGCCGGATGCCCTGGCGAAGGGCTACTACCTGATCGGAGGGGGCCAGACCACCACGGGAAGCGTGATCCAATGGCTGCTTTCGATGCTCGCCGGGAATGATGCGGAAATGTTCGCATCCAACCAGTCCCAGTTGGAAGCGCAGGCGGTGCACATCGCCCCGGGAAGTGGCGGCCTGGTGGCTTTGGAATTCTTCCAGGGAACCCGATCACCGGTGTTCGACCCGAATGCCCGCGGAGCCATTTGGGGGTTGGGGTTGTGGCACACTCCGGCCCATCTCCTGCGGGCTTTTTACGAGTTCGATTGCCTATGGCGTGCGCCAATTTCTGGAGCAAATGGAAAGCAACGGGTATCCCATTAGACGATTTTCGGCCAGCGGCGGTTTGGTGCGCAGCAGCCTGGCCACGCAGATCCTGGCAGACGTGTGCGGGCTGCCCGTCCACCTGGTAGCAGAAAGGGAACAAACCGCTATCGGGGCGGCTATCTGGGCGGGAGTTGGGGTGGGGCTGTTCCCCGATTATCCATCCGCTATCCAAAACATGGTGCGCTTCAGCCAGGTGGTTGAGCCAAACCCGCAATACCGGCGCGAGTATGACTTTTATTTCGACAAATATTGCCGCACCTACGATCAGTTGAAGGATTTGATGCACGAGGTCGTGGCTCATGAAAGCCAGAGCGAGGAAAAGTTAAAGCTGGCGCCCTAGGCCACATCTTTTTAGCGGAGGTTTGCTGATGTCAAAATTAACGGCTGAAGAAGCCCGTGAAGTCTATCAAAAAGCCATCGTCATCGACGCCATGGCCGGAACCACCTACGCCTTCGAGGAGATCCACCAGGCGGGCGTCATCGGCGCCCACGTGACCCTGGCGGCCCATTCCGAGTCGTGTGAAGACATGCTCAACCGGCTCAAGAATTATTACGCCGCCCTGGTGGCTTTTCCCGACCAGCTTTGCCTGATCGAAAAATCGAGCGATTTGGAGCGCGCCAGGCGGGAAGGCAAAACCGGCCTGATCCTGGGCATGCAGACCATCACCCCCATGGGGCAGGATTGGTCGAATCTATGGCTTTTCCGCAAGCTGGGCATTCGCATTGCGCAGCTCACCTACATGAGCCACACCCTGGCAGGGGATGGCTGTATGGAAGAACCAGACCGCGGCCTGACCTATTTCGGCGAGCGCACCGTCCTGGTGATGAACCAGGCGGGCATCCTGGTAGACCTGGCGCACTCCGGCTGGAAAACAGCCGAGGGCGTGCTAAAGGTCTCGAAAGACCCCGTGGTCTGCACGCATTCCAATCCCTATCGAAAGTGTCCGGTCAGGAGAAACTTGCCGGACGAGCTGCTGAGCGGGATTGCAGAGACCGGCGGGGTCATCGGCATCAACGGCCATCCTGCCATTTGTAATACGCGCCAGGATAACACCCGGCCCTCTTTGGACGATTTCTTGGATTGTCTGGATTACACCGTCCAACTGGTCGGGGTGGATCACGTGGGTCTGGGTCCGGATTTATTCCAGGGCTTTACGCAATGGGAAGAAGCACGCTGGCACATCGGGGGGTACATGCTCCCCGGCAGTTGGAAAACCACGGCGGGCCTGGAAGGGGAACCCGATATCCCTTCCATTGCACCCGCGCTGGCCGGCCGCGGTTATAGCGCCGGGGATATTCAAAAGATCCTGGGCTTAAATTTCCTGCGGGTGTTTAAGGAGGTGTGGGACAAAGAAATCTTCTAAACAATGTTTTCCACCGTTCAGTACCAGCCATGCAACGTCCTCCGTTAGGCCACTCGATCCAACGGAGGAAAGGTCGGCAGAGAATGCCATCTGCGTTCTGAATCGTTGACCCAACAACCAACTCTAGATTTTCGTAGGAGAGAGAATGAACAAGAAACGGTTTTTTGCAGCCATCAGCTTTTTGATGATTCTGAGCTTCATGATGGCTGGTTGTGGGAGCCCGGCAACAAGCACAGCCGCGCCCACCACGCCGCCAGGCTCACAGTCCCCAACCCAGCCAGCGCCGGTTGCTACCCAGGCTGCGCCTGCCACCGAGGCCACATCGCCCTCCCAGGAGCCGGTGACGATCCGCTTCCAGGATTGGCGCCTGGCTGAAGAACCTGCCGCGACCGCGCTGAAGGACCTGGTGAATGATTTCGAGGCCAGCCATCCCAATATCAAAGTGTCCCTCGAGCCGGTTTCCAACAATGACCGCGTCGATAAATTCAACAATCAATTCCGCGCAGGGGATCCCCCGGACGTGGTGCGCTTCAACATGACCGAAGTTCCCACCGAAGTGGCCATGGGCGCTTTCCTGCCGCTCGACCAGTACATCCAGACGGCCGGTGGCCAGAGCTTCCTGGATGATTTCACAAAATACATGATCGACGTGGCCACGGTCAAGGGGCAAGTTTACGCCATCCCGCACGAAGGGGACGCCTTCGTCCTTTACGTCAACAACCGCTTGTGGAAAGCAGCCGGCCTGGACCCGGTGAACAATCCGCCTACCACCATCGACGAACTTAAAGCTGACAACCTGCTCCTGACCGATGCTTCCAAGAACCAATATGCCTTCGGCATGTGGCCGGGCTGGCAGTGGATGCAGACCTGGTTCACCGCGTTCGGCGCCGATTACTTCAATAAAGACTACACCGATACGCTGATCGATACGCCAGAAGCGATCGCGGCGTTCAAGTACTATACCGGTTTGGTGACCACGGATAAAGTCGTTCCCCCAGGGGTTACTGAGGTCGATTATGGTGGCCAGGTGACTTTAATGGCGCAGGAACAGGTCGCCTATATCGAAGGCCCCTATGCCACGTACGGCGGAATCCTGGCAGCGAACCCGGATCTGGCTTCTGACCTAGTTGCCATTCCTATCCCAGGGAAGACCATTGGCCGGGGGACGCTCTTTGCCATTGGGAACGGCTCCAAGCACCCGGATGAGGCCTGGCAATTCATCCAGTTCCTGAGCGAGCCTGAAAATCAGCTCAAGTTCTTCGAAGAGGGCTCGATGCTGCCCACTCGCCAGTCTGCATTGCAGCAGATCGATTTCGACAAATATCCGGGAGCGAAGGTGATGGTGGAACAGGCGATTCCGAACGCGATCAGCTACTACCCGGCTTTCCCTGCCTGGAACCAGTGCTCCACGATTTTGCAGGACGCGCTTACCTCAACCCTGTTGGGGCAAACCCAGCCTGAAGCGGCCATGAAAGACGCCGCCACTCAAATCCGCGCGATTTTGGCGCAGTCACAGAACTAAGCTTTCCGTTCTCCGTGAGGGGTAATCTGGCATCCAGGATGCCAGATTACCCACCCAACAGATATTCTACAATAGATTATTCGTTTGATCAATTTGGTTTCGTAAGCAAATCCCTGATCTCGAGAGGGAGATTCATTATCCATGAAACACCCACTAGCCACGTGGAAGATATCCAAAGACGATCGCTTGGGTTGGGCATTTGTTTTGCCGGCGCTTTTGCTGTTTACCGTCGTTCTGGCTTTCCCGATCGTATATGCCATTCGAATGAGCTTCTTTGACGTTTCGTTAGACTTTAACCTCACCTTCGTCGGCCTCAAAAACTTCTCGGATGCTTTGAAAGACCCTTATTTCTGGAACTCCGTCAAGATTACCTTCCTGTATGCCTTTTTTAGCGTGCTCATTTCTTTAGTACTGGGAATGATAGTGGGATCGATATTGAATTTGAGCTGGATACGGGGGGGACGAATCCTCAGCCTGTTGTTCTTGATCCCCTGGACCATTTCTTACGTAGTCACCGGCGCAGCCTGGAAATGGATTTTGAACGCCCAATACGGCGTGCTGAATGTGTTGCTGCGCGATTTGGGCCTCATTTCGGCCAATATCAGCTTTTTAGGGAGCCTCGGCCTGGCTTTGCCGGCGGTCATCTTTGTTAACGTCTGGCGCAGTATGCCCTTTGCCGTGGTCATGATCTCGGCCGGTCTGCAATCCATTCCGCAAGACCAGACCGAGGCAGCCCGGGTGGACGGGGCCTCGGCGTTCAAGGTTTTCCAGCACGTTACCCTTCCCAACCTGCGCAACGTGATTTCGGTAACCACTGTCCTGTTGACCATCTGGACTTTCGTGCAATTCGACCTGACCCAGGTATTGACCGCTGGCGGCGGCCCCAATCACGCCACCGAATTATTGTCCAACCTGATCTACCGGGTTTCCTTTAATTATTACCAGTTCGGTTATGGCTCGGCCATTGCGGTGCTGATGCTGGTCATTGTGCTTGTCTTAACGGTGATTTACATGCGGGTATTGGATCGAAAATAGCCCTCCGGCGCTTCTTATCGTTTAATCCAGAAAGGTCTATCCATGCATATCAGGCATATTCCTGCTTCTACAGTTCTCTTTCGGATCCTGGTGATCCTTTTGCTGGCTCTGATCCTGGCCGTGACGATCTTCCCGTTCTACTGGATCGTCGTGACTTCCTTGAAGACGATCCCGGAAACCTACCTGTGGCCGCCAACGTTTTGGCCAAAGGACCTGACGCTGGAAGGATTTATTAAGGTCTGGACATACAGCAACTTCTCGGGCATGTTTTTCAACTCGATGGTGGTGGCCGTGAGCAGCACCCTGCTTTCCATCGTGCTGGCCAGCTTGGCTGCCTATGGGTTCTCGCGCTTCAAATTCCGCGGGAGCAAGCTCGTTCTGTTCGTCTTCTTGTTCACCCAAATGGTGCCGGCCATCCTGTTGCTCTTGCCGTACTTTATCATGATGAAGAAATTGGACCTGATCAATTCCTACGGCGCGTTGATCATCGCCTACACCTCCTTCTCCCTGCCTTTCTGCACCTGGATGTTAAAAGGCTTCTTCGATTCGATCCCAGCCGATATCGACGAAGCGGCTATGATCGATGGTTGCAACCGCTTTCAGACCCTGGTACAGGTGGTCATGCCGCTGGCCCTGCCGGGCATTGCCGCCACGACCCTGTTCGGTTTTCTGGTGGCCTGGAACCACTATCTGTTCGCCATGGGATTGACCACTACCCCGGGCATGTACACCCTGCCAGTGGGGATTGCTGCCCTCAATGGAGAGTTTCGCGTGGCGTGGAACGAGCTCATGGCCGGCGCCTTGATTGCTTCGCTCCCCGCTTTGATCCTCTACCTGCTGTTGCAAAAGTGGTTCGTTAGAGGATTGACCGCGGGAGCCGTAAAAGGTTAAGCCGGGCTGCTCCTGGAACGCGGCTATTCGGCGTAGTTGAAGGCTTTCACCTTTCCTCATCCCGAATTCACGCATAAACTGATCCTACTCCTGTTTCAGGAACCACTGCGCGGTGCGATGGATGGCCTCGGCCAGCGGGGTGGCGTGGTTGCCAAAGGCGTGCTCGAAGCGCGTGTGCTCCACGATGAACGGCTCCTCGAACTCGTAGGTCATCTCGGCCAGCTCGCGCATCATCGGGTCGAAGAGTCCCAGCGCCTGGATCAGCCAGCGGGGGGCCGCCTGGAGGCGCGCCTGCTGGCCCGTCTCGCGGCAAATGCGCTCGATGAACTCGCGCGTGGAGACGGTCTGGGCGCTGGGCAGGTGCCAGGCCTGGCCCAGGGCCTCGTCGCGCTCTCCCAGGGTCACCAGGCCGCGGGCGATGTCCGGGACGTAGGTGTAGGTGTGGGGCAGGTCGGGGTTCCCCAGCACCTGCACGCTCTTGCCCGCCAGGGCGGGAACGAACATGCGCTCTCCGGCCGAGGACTTGCGCGCTTCCGGCCCGAAGAAGTCGGAGGCGCGCCCGATGGCCACGCGCACCTTGCCGGCGGCGTGGGCGGCCAGCAGCTCTTTGGCCATGCGCGCACGCACGCGGCCCTTGCGGGTGGCGGCGGCGTAAAGCAGGTCCTCGGTGAGCGGCCGCCCATGGGTGGGCCCATACATGTAGACGTTCTCCATGACCACCAGCTTGGCCCCCGCCGCGGCGGCGCCTTCCAGCACGCCGGCTTGCAGGGGAGGGAATTTTTCGGGCCATTGGGTGTAGGGCGCGTTAGTGCAGTTGTACACCACGGCCGCTCCCCGGCAAAGCGCGCGGGTCGCGGCCGGATCGGCGGCGTCGCCACGTGCTACCTCCACCCCGGCGGGCGCGTCCAGCCGCCCGCTGCGGTTGACGATGCGTACGCATTCCCCCCGCGAGGCCAATTCGTGCATGACGGCTTTGCCGACCGGGCCGGAGCCGAAGATCACCTGGGTTGCCTGGTTGTCGTTCATTTCCTAAAACCTCACTTTTCTGAAAAGAAGCTGCCTGCGCCTGGAAACAGGCGCGTTGAATGATCCCATCGTGAGAAACGATGGAAGATAGCGGCTGCCTGGGAAAGATTATTCTTTCAGGCCGATAGTTTGAAGCAGAGCGTCGATCTGGATCTCGTAAAAAGCGTCGATGTTTCCCACCACCGGTTGGATGTGGTTGAACAGCTCGAGCATGAGGATGCCGTGCACCAGCGGCCAGCCGGTCGTGGCCAGGTACACCGCCAGGGGCGGCAGGTCGAGCTCCTTCCCCAGCGCCTGGAAATGCGCCTCCAGGGCGGCGGGGACGCGGCGAGCTTCCAACCGGGGAGCCGGTTGTGGCGCTGGCAGGGCCTGGGCGATCAGGCCGGCGATGATCAGCAGGCCGCGCGTGGCCGCCGGCACGGTGGTCTCTTCGGGGGCCTCGTAGCCGGGGATGGGGTTGCCGTAGATCAGTTGGAAATCGACGGGAAAGGCCAGGGCCCAGGCGCGGTAGGCCAGGAGCACCTCCCGTAAGCGCCCGGCCGCCGAGGGCGCCGTCGAGGCGTCGCGCACCTGTTCCAGGCGGTCGGCCAGGGCCTGGAAAGCGTCCACGATCAGGTCGGTGATCAGGGCGTCGCGGCCGGGGTAGTAGTGGTAGAGGGCCGGGGCGGTCATCTGCATCTCGCGCCCGATGGCGCGGATGGACACGCCGGCGGTGCCCTCTTTTCCCATGAGGCGGCGGGCCACGCCCTTGATCTCTTCTCGAATGGCTGCGTGCTGTTCTTCGCGCCGGGCTTTCGACATACGGGGACTCCTTTTGCCTAACGATGTACGAATTATTTAACTATGTTAATATTATTATACGGCGTTAGATTTGTTTTGTCAAGCGGGAAACCTTCTGCTTCTCCCCTCATGGGGAGGCATCCTCCCATCCCTCCTGGTTGCCGGGGAGGTTGTTTTAAGGTAAGATCAAACCAGATAATTTTAGTCGCCTTTGTTGGGGGCCGAGGAGGAAGATCATGTTTCGAAAACTTCTGCGGCTTGCATCGATTGCCATTACCGTGCTCTCCCTGGGATCATTTGGGAACGCGCAGGCGCAATCCAGCCTTGCGCAATATCTTCCCCTCCTGCCCGGGTCGAGCTACACCCCTGCTACCAGCCCGTACGTCACCACCCCGCCAGATTTTCCGCAGATCCACGTTACCACCCCCGCCAACGGCGTGGCGGATGGCTATCTATTCCTGTCCAACTTTTAACCCCAATTTCCTCACGGGCACGCCGGATACGGGCGCCTACCTGCTCATGCTGGATAACAACGGCCAGCCGGTGTATTACAAGAAAATCCCCGCGTCGAATTACGCCACGGATTTCAAGGTGCTGAGCAACGGGCTGTTGGCCTATTGGGAAGGCGGCGTGTACCATCTTCTCGATTCTACCTACACCGAGGTAAGGACCATCACCCCCGGAAATGGGTACACTTCGATTGATAACCACGAGTTGTTGCTGCTTCCCAATGGGGATTATATGTTTATAATTCTGGATAAGCGCCAGGTCGACATGAGCAAGGTGGTGCCGGGTGGCAATCCCAAGGCCACGGTAACGGGAGCCATCATTCAAGAAGTGAACGCCACGGGGAAGGTCGTGTTTCAATGGAACTCGTTCGATCACATCCCCATCACGGACTCCGACCAGGATTTGACCGCCGCCACGATCGATTACATCCACGCCAATGCGCTCGAGCTGGATAACGACGGCAACCTGCTGCTTTCCAGCCGCCATTTGGATGAGATCACCAAGATCGACTACCAGACCGGCGACATCCTGTGGCGCTTGGGCGGCAAAGCCAACCAGTTTACGCTTTCAAGCGCCCCGGGCATCCCGGACGCCCCCGTGTTCTATAAGCAGCACGATGTTCGCAGACTGCCGAATGGGGACATTTCCCTTTTCGACGATCACAACGACCACAATCCGATGATCTCGAGAGCCCTGGAATTTTCTTTGGACGAACAAAACAAGACCGCTGAGCTGGTGTGGGAATATCGAGATACCCCGGATGTCTACAGCGCTTACATGGGGAACGTACAACCATTGCCCAACGGGGATCTCATGATTGGATGGGGAGGGGCATCGACCCCCAATGCGACCGAAATCAAGCCGGATGGGACGAAAGTATTCGAGCTGGGCTTCGATTCCCCCTACGTCAATTACCGCTCCTTTCGCTTCCCCTGGCAGGGCTACCCAACCTGGGCGCCGGCCTTGGTGGCGCAACCAGGCAACGCCTCGACCGACCTGACCTTCAGTTGGAACGGCGCGACGGATATCGCTAAATATGAGGTCTATGGAGGGGATTTTCCGCAACTGATGACCCCGATCACCGAGGTGCCTAAGAGCGGATTCGAAACCAGCGTCAGTCTGGCGGGAAAGCAGGCCGACTACTGCTATTACCGGGTGATGCCCATCGACATTCACGGCCAGCCCACCCATTATTCCAATAGCGCCTATGGTCCCGCCTGCGCCTTTTTGGCTCCTCCATTTCTCTCGGGTTCAGGGCGATAAGATAGCGCCACAAAAAGAGGAGGCGCATTGGTCAAGCCTTGCGAAGGCTAGAGTCATTAGAGAGAAGGGCGCTGCGGAGTTGCGTGCACCTGAAAGCCAACTTTCGCAAGGCTGGTGGTTAAAGTCCTCGTCCTAATTTATGCTGCTGAGGTGAAAAGATGGCAATCCAGGCCAAATACGTGCACACTAATCTCATCGCCAGGGATTGGCGGGCGCTGGCGCAGTTCTACACCCAGGTGTTCGGCTGTACGCCGGTGCCTCCCGAGCGGAACCTGAGCGGCGAGGTGTTGGAGCGGGGCACAGGGGTGCCGGGCGCGCTGGGGGAAGCGATCCAAGAAGTGGTGAAAAGCAGCCTGGAGGCGGCTGTCTTCCAGAACCACTCCTTTCGGGAAACCTTGCCCCCTACTTTATGAGCGAAAGATACAGCACCCCAATTTAATCCCAGCTTAATCCTTGCTATTCCCCAAGAATATGTTACAATAGCGGCATAACTGGATGGGTCAACCCAATAACAGGATGATGGGTATGGTAAAAATAATCCGTTCTAGCTTCAAACCCCTGTACTTGCAGATCAGCGACAATATCCGCGCTGAGATCGAATCCGGGAAGCTCGCCCCAGGCGACCGCGTGTCTTCTGAGCGCGAGATCATGGATGCGTTCGACGTCAGCCGCAACACGGCTCAGCAAGCCATCGAAGAGCTGGTGCGCAACGGCCTGGTCACGCGCATCCAGGGTAAGGGCACCTTCGTGACCGAGCACAAAGTCAGCTACGGCTTGCAGCGCCTGACCAGCTTCTCCGAGGAGATGCGCAAAAAAGGGATGACGCCTTCCTCCAAGGTGCTCGCCGTGCGCCAGGAGCACCCCTCCGCCATTCTGGCCCAACGGCTGCGCCTGAAAGAGGAAGACTGGGTCTACCGGCTGGAACGGCTGCGCCTGGCCGACGAGCAGCCCATGGCGTACCACGTCTCTTTCGTCCCTGCCTATCTGTGCCCTGGGTTGGAGCGCTACGATTTCTCGAAGCAATCCTTGTTCGACGTGATCGAGCAGCAATTCAACCTGCAATTGAGCTGGCAGGAGCAGGTCATTTCGCCGGTGATCGCCCGCAAAGAAGAAGCCCTTCTCCTGGACATCCCGGTGGGGATGCCGCTCCTCCTGGCGGATGGGGTGGCTTTCCTCGAAGACGGCACGCCGGTCGAGTTCGAAGCGCATCCTGTATCGCAGCGATCTCTACGAATTTACCGTGCGTTCCACGCGCAAACCAACGTACTAAAAAACACCAAAGGTGGCTTGAATGAAAATCGGCTTAGTAGGAAGCGGCGGCAGGGAGCACGCCTTAAGCAGAGCATTGGCTCGAGATCGCAAGCGGGATGCCCTCTTCGTCTTTGGCAGTCACGTAAACCCCGGCGTCGAAGGCCTCGCGCAAGAAATCTGCGTGGGAAGCCTGAAAGACTTCGGCAGCGTGATCGACTTTTTCGGTGCCAGGGGCGTCGACTTGGTCGTCATCGGCCCGGAGGTGCCGCTCACCGGCGGCCTGGTGGACGAATTGCGCGCCCGGCGCATCCCCGCCGTGGGGCCTACCCGCCTTCAGGCGCGCCTGGAAGGGGATAAAGCTTTCATGCGCGACCTGCTGAGCCGGCGGGTGGGTTGGGGCTCGCCACGCTGGAAGCTCGTGGAAAGTCCGGCGGCGGCCCGCCAGTTCATCGCCGAAGTCGGCCAGGTAGCCGTCAAGCCCACCGGCCTGACCGGCGGCAAGGGGGTGCGCGTGATGGGCGTCCACCTGGGGTCAGCGGAGGAGGCCGTGGAAGACGCCGCGACCTGGATTCGCAAGGACGGCAGCGTCCTCCTGGAAGAGCGCCTGGTAGGGGAAGAATTCTCGCGCATGGCCTACGTGGCGGACGGCAAGATCGCTCCCATGCCGGTGGCGCAAGATTTCAAATACGCCTTCGACGGCGACACCGGCAACATGACCGGCGGGATGGGCGCTTACACCGCCGCCGACGGCTCTTTGCCTTTCCTCTCCCCCACGGATCTGGCCCAGGCCGACCTCATGCTGGAGAGCGTCGTGCAGGCCCTGGAGGCCGAGACCGGCCAGTCCTACCGCGGGTTCCTGTACGGCCAGTTCATGGCGACCGCCGGCGGCGTGAGAGTCATCGAATTCAACGTGCGCCTGGGCGACCCGGAGGGGATCAACGCGATGACCCTGGCCTGCGGAGACGTGCCGGTGCTGCTGGCCGGCCTGGCCCAGGGGCACATCGACCGCGACCAGGCGGCCTTCAGCCCGCAAGCTGCGGTGGTCAAATACCTGGTGCCCGGCGATTACCCCGATAACGGGCCCGAACCGCTCCACTTTCACCTGGACGAAAGCCGCTTCGAGGCGGCGGGCGTCTCGGTGGTCTACGCCTCGGTCAGCCGCGCCGGCGAAGCCTTCCAGACGCTGGGATCGCGCACCCTGGCGCTGGTTGGGCTGGGAGCGGATCCCGGCGAGGTCTCCGGCCGCATCGAAGCGCTGCTGGCCGAGAACGAGCCGCCTGCCCTGCGCCACAGGATGGACGTGGGCGATGCGGAGGTCATCCGGCGCAAAGTGGAGCGCATGGCCACCTTACGAGCGGGAGGGAAGCAGTGAACATCGACGAGCTGAATTTGGATTTGCTGGACAAGCTGACCCGCACCCCCGGCCTGCCCGGGCGGGAAGCCCAGGTGGCGGCTCTCATCCACGCTTCGCTGCCGGAACGCTGGGAGACCCGGCAGGATGCCCTGGGCAACCTGATCGCGCACATTCCCGGAAAAGGCAGGCGGGTGATGCTGCTGGTGCACATGGACGAAGTCGGCTTGATCGTGCGCCGGATCACCCCGGAGGGCTTTCTGCGCGTGGAGCGCATGGGCGGGATGGGCGTGCAGGCCCTGCCGGGCAGCCGGCTGACTCTGTGGACGCGCGCCGGGGAAATCCCGGCCAACGTAGGCGTGCTGCCCCAGCACCTGGACGACCACTATGCTCCCGACATCGCGACTCTGTACGTGGATATCGGAGCGGCTTCCCGGCAAGAGGTGGAAGCGCTGGGGGTACGGGTGGGCGACGGCCTGACCTGGCGCGCCTCCTTGGAGCGGGTAGGCCAGCGCAGAATCAGCGCTAAGGCCCTGGACGACCGCCTGGGCTGCCTGGTGCTGTTGACCCTGGCCGAGCGCCTGCGCCCGCCAGACCTGGAATGTGACCTGTACCTGGCCTTTACGGTACAGGAAGAGACCATGCTGATGGGGGGTCTGCCGGCCGTGCAGGCCTTCGCCCCCGAGATCGTGATCGGCGTGGACGGCACCCTGGCCTTCGACACGCCAGACCTGTTCGAGACTCAATCGGAGCTGTGCCTTGGGCGCGGCCCGGCCCTCAAGTGGATGGACACGATGCGCGGCAAGCAGGTCTCTTACGTGCCGGACTGGGGTCTGGCGCAGCGCGTGGTGGCCTTCGCCGAGCGGATGGGCGCTCCCCTGCAATCCGAGGTGGTCACCGGCTTGAGCACGGCGCTGAGTCCCGTCCCCTACGCCGGCAGCGGCGTCAAAACGCTGGCCTTCTCCATTCCCATCCGCTACCACCACACCCCGGTAGAGACCGCCGATCTAAGCGACGTGGGCGCCCTCGTGGATGTGCTAACCGGGCTCCTGACCCATCCGTTCTGATCGCGCTGCTTACGCCCGGCGCAGCCGGTCGCCAATTCTGTTCATTTTCTACAGCAACCTTATGGAGACTATCGTGGAATCCAACGCACGACAACCCAAGATACGGGTGGATCACCTCCATTTCGAATACAAGATGGAGGCGAACAAGACCGTCGATGTCTTGGACGATATCACTTTCGACGTCAAAGAAGGCAGCTTCGTTTGCATCCTGGGGCCGAGTGGGTGCGGCAAGAGCACGCTCTTCAACTTGATTGCCGGGCTGATTGCGCCCTCCTCGGGCGATATCTATCTGGAGAACCGGCTGATCAACAATCGCACCGGGCTGGTGGGATACATGTTCCAAAAAGACCTGCTGCTCCCCTGGCGCTCCGTCCTGGAGAACATCATCCTGGGCACCGAGATCAAAGGCATGCCCCGCCAGGAAAGCATCAGCAGGGCCAGAACCTTCATCAACAAATACGGCCTGGCCGGTTTCGAGGATTATTACCCCCGCTATCTGTCAGGCGGAATGCGCCAACGGGCCGCTTTCCTGCGGACGATGATGCTGGATAACGAGGTTTTGCTGCTGGATGAGCCGTTTGGCGCCCTGGACGCCCAGACGCGCCTATCCATGCAGGAATGGCTCCACGAAGTCTGGCGCGACAGCAAAAAGACCATCATCTTCATCACCCACGACGTGGACGAATCTCTGTTCCTGGCGGAGGAGGTGCTGGTGCTCAGCCAGCGCCCCACCCACATCATGCGCACCGTAGCCGTGCCCCTGCCCGAAAAACGTGATTACGAAATGATGGGCCGCCTCGACATCTTGCAGCTTCGCAGCGAGCTGTTCAGCCTGCTGCGCCGGGAAACCTCCAAGGCCGCCCTGCTGCCCGGCGCCGAAACCCTGGGAGAATAAAAATGAATCCGGTCTCGAAACGCATCAAAGAAATTCTTCCGCCCTTGCTTTTGATCGCAGCCATCATTTTGCTGTGGGAGCTGTTGTCTACCTGGTTCAACGTCCCGGATTACCTGCTCCCCAAGCCCTCCCGGGTTATCGCCGTCACCTGGACCAAGCGCGCCACGCTTTGGGGGCACCTGCTCATCACTATGGAAGAGGTGCTCCTGGGCTTCGTGGTCGGCTTCGTGGTCGGTTACGGCCTGGCGCTGCTGATGTTCTTTTCCACCACCCTGCGCCGGGCGCTCAACCCCATCGTGGTCATCTCCCAGACCGTGCCGGTCATCGCCCTGGGCCCCATCCTGGTCATCTGGCTGGGCTATAACATCTGGCCCAAGATCATCGTGGTGGCGCTGATCGTGTTCTTCCCGCTAACGGTCAACACCTTCGACGGCCTGGTCTCCTGTGACCAGGACCTGATCACCCTGCTCAAATCGATGGGCGCCAGCCGCTGGCAAATCTTCACCAAGGTACAGCAACCCAACGCGCTGCCCTTTATCACTTCGGCCAGTAAAGTCGCCATCACCTTTTCGGTCATCGGCGCCGTCGTGGCGGAGTGGATCGGCTCGGATCGCGGATTAGGCGCTTACATCCTGCAAACCAACGCTCAGATCCGTACCCCGGAAATGTTTGCGGCCATTTTCATCACCTCCCTTTTGGGCATCGTCATGTTTTTCTTCGCCCAGACGGCCGAAACCATGGTCATCCCATGGCAGAAAGGAGGAAAGGTAAAGCGAAGCAAATAGCCCTTGCTCAGTCCTTAATGCCTATCGTGAGGATTTTCCAACTTTGATCAGAGAGGAATGGGAAGAATGAAAAAGTCATTGCTCGTGTTAGTCTGTCTACTTACGGCCCTGTCGATGCTGGCGGCGGGCTGCCAGAGCGCGACCCCGGCGGCTACGCAACCCTCTGTTACCCAACCCACTGCGGCGCAACCCCCGGCAGTACAGCCCACGGCCCCGGCGGCCTCGGATGGCGCCCTGACAGAGGTCTCGATCGTGGGCGACTGGCCCACCCCCTGGGTGGGCTGGATTCCCTGGCTGGTGGCTCAGGACAAAGGATTCTACAAAGAGGTCGGCCTGACGGTGAAGACGGTCATTCCCGCTACGGTCGCTGATCCGCCCAAGTACGTTTCCCTGGGGAAGGCCGATTTCGCCTATACCACCCAGTTGGACGTCATCTTAGGGCGCAACGCCGGCATCCCCATCATCTCGACGGCCGCCGTCTTCCGCTACAACAACTGGGGCATCATCATCCCCAAGGATAGCGCGGTCAAGGAGCTCAAAGACATCAAGACGATCAGCCTGTACGAGAACACCTGGGATCAGTCTTCCTTCAAGGCGATGATGAATTACGCCGGATTGGATGCCTCGAAAGTGAATATCCTGCCGGCCTCCTCGGATACGGTGCCGCTGCTGCTGGCCGGCAAAGTGGACGCAATCGGCGGCATCACCAACGCCGAGCAGACCGAAGCCAAGATCACCGGCCAGATGGACACGAACATCCTCATGGCGCACGATTTCGGCGTGCCGGACGTGTACGTGTACGTATTCGCTTCCTCGAACCAATACCTGGCGGAGCACCCGGATACCGCCAAGAAATTCATGGCCGCCACGATGAAGGGCCTGAAGTACTCGGTGGACAACCCCGACGAAGCCCTGGCGATCTTCGAAAAGCTCTACCCGGACGCGCTGAGCAAAGAATACGCCCAGGCTTCCTGGGACGCGACCATCCCGGTGTTGAAAGCCGACGTCTACGGCGTGCAGGACGCGGCCTTGTGGGACAAGGTGCAACAGTTTATGCTGGATAACCAGCTCATCGAAAAGACCACCCCGGTGAACGAGCTGTTCACCAACGATTTCCTGCCGCAGTAATTCCTCCTTTTTGAGCCTGGGTGGGGCCCCTGTCCCCACCCAGCCACCAGGGCCTATCCCCATGATCCACGCTGACGTAAAGCCTTTCGACCTGCTCGTGGTCGGCGACCTGAACTACGATTACCTGGGCCGCATCCCCTTCTTCCCCCAGCCCGACGAAGAGGTAGCCATCCACCCCATGCAGGGCTACCTGGGTGGATCGGGGGCCAACGCCGCGGTGGTGGCCGCGCGCCTGGGATTATCGGTGGCGTTCTACTCCGCCGTAGGGCAGGACGCCAGCGGCGCGGGGCTGCTGGAGCTGCTCGAGCGCTGCGGCGTCTCGACCGCGCACATCCAACGAGTGCCCGACCTGGCCAGCGGCATGGTATTCGGGCTGATCGACGCAGACGGCAACCGGCGCCTGTTTTGTTACCGGGGAGCCAACCTGGCCCTATCCCCAGCGGATATTTCCGACGAAGAGCTGCTGGCTGCGCGGCGCGTGCACCTGAACGGCCCCGAATACGGCCTGGCCTTAGACCTGCTGAGCCGTTCGCGCCGCTTGAACATCCCTAACAGCATGGATCCGGGCTCGATCCTGATCGGCGAGCACGGCGCGGAAATGGAGGCGCTGCTCGGCCAGACGGACGTCTTGTTCGTCAATCAGGTCGAATTCGTCCACCTGGCGCGGGGCGAGAGCCAGCTCGAAAGGGCCGCCTGGCTGCACAGCCGGGGGGTGGGCTGGGTGGTGCTCAAGAACGGCGAACGAGGCAGCCTGCTCTTCAGGCCGGGGCTTCCACCGGAAAGGATGCCGGCCTACCAGATCCACGCCGTGGATGCGACCGGCGCCGGGGACGCTTTCAACGCGGCCTTTTTATATGGCCTGATCAACCACCTCGAAGTCCAGGAAGTGCTGAGGCTGGCCAACGCCGTAGGCGCTTTGGCCGCTTCTGCCGTGGGCGCCACCAGCGGAGTGCCGGCCTCTTTGAATGAAGTAAGAGAGTTCATGAATCGTACAGCCTTATCTGATCTTTCAGGAAAAGTGCAATGATTAATCCTTCTTTGTATGGCTTGAGCGCCGACGAGCTCCAGCACATCACCCGGCGGTTGGGGCGCGAGCCCGGGCACGTCGAGATGGGAATCTTTTCGGCCATGTGGTCCGAGCATTGTAGCTACAAGCACACACGTTCCTTGATGAAGAATTTTCCGACCAGCGCCGCGTGGGTGCTGCAAGGGCCGGGCGAGAACGCCGGGGTAGTCTCCATCGACGAGGACTGGGCGGCTGTCTTCAAGATCGAATCCCACAACCACCCCAGCTACGTCGCCCCTTACGACGGCGCCTCGACCGGCGTGGGCGGGCTGCTGCGCGACGTGATGGCCATGGGCGCGCGCCCCGTGGGAGTGAAGGCCCTGTTGCGCTGCGGCCCCCTGGACAGCGTGCGCACCCGCAGCATGATGGCCGAAATCCGCCAGGGCGCGGAAGACTACGCCGCCGGATGCAAGGTGGCTTCCCTGGGCCTCGAGCTGGCCACGCACCCCAGCTACGCCAGCAATCCCCTGGTCAACGTGATCGTGGTGGGGCTGGCCCGTAAAGACGCCTTGATGACCGGCAGCGCCGGAAAAACGGGCAATTTGCTCCTGTATTTCGGCAAAGCCACCGGAACCGAGGGCGTCAACGGGGCCGCGTTTGCCTCCAAAGGCATGGACGAGCGCACCGAGGCGCACCCGCCGGCCGGCGATCCCCAGGCGGGCTACGAGCTGATGCAAGCCACCCTGGAGCTGATCGAAAGCGGCCTGCTGGCCGGGCTTCAAGACATGGGCGCCGCCGGGCTGACCTGCTCCTGCTTCGAGATGGCGGCCCGCGCCGGGAAGGGAGTAGAGCTCGACCTGGGCGCCGTGCCGGTGGTGTCTGCCGAGATCTCGCCTTACGAGATGCTCCTCTCCGAGACACAAGAGCGCATGCTGGCCGCGCTACCCGAGGAAAATGTCGCCGGGGCGCAGCGCATCCTGGCCCGCTACCCCCACCTGGTCAGCGCCGTGGTGGGGCGCGTGACGGACGGCGACGAGGCCGTTTTAGACTTGGGGAAGATTGCGTCGCCAGGCTGCCGGTGAGCTTCGTGGCAGACGGCTTCCTGCGCTTTGCCCTGGCGGAGCAGGCTTCCGCAGCCGTCAAAGAGCCCGGCGGCTTGACGATAGAGGTGGACGAGAATGCCGCTGGGGTAGTCGTCCCCGGCGCAAGCGGGCATGGCGGGCATGGAATGAAAGCCAGCCAGCTCGAGGTAACCCCCGGAGGGCAGCTTCCGGGCCGCTGCGCGCGCCTGGACTTCCCCACGATCGGCAAGTCCATCTTCCTGCGCACCCTGGCGAACGGCCCCGAAATCCTCCAAGACGCCTATAACAGCGCCAAGAACCTGGTGCTGCAGGCGGTGGAGGAGCTGAAAGCCGAAGGGTCCCGCCCGCTGGCGTTGAGCGACGGGCTGAATTTTGGCAACCCCGACGACCCGGAGGTGGCTACCCGGGTCACCCAAAGCGTGCTGGGCATCGCGCAAGGCTGCCGGGAGACGGGCGTCCCGGTGGTAGGGGGGAACGTGTCCCTGTACAACGAAACCAACGGCCATCCCATCCTCGGCCAGGCATTCATCGGGGTGGTGGGTGTGGCCGATTATCAGGAATGAGGCTCACGAGAGAGGCCAGGCTCGCTTCACATGGCTAATTTTCGCAACATATTCGCTTCGAAAAAACCCATCATCGGGATGATCCACTTGCCGGCCCTGCCCGGAACGCCCGCCGGAAAGGAAGCGCGCTTCAGCGACCTGGCGCATTACGCCCTGAGAGAATTGGAAGCCCTGCAGCAGGGCGGCGTAGACGGGGTGATCGTAGAGAACTTCTGGGACCTGCCGTATTTCCCGGACGAGGTGCCGGCGGTGACGCTGGCGGCCATGGCGGCCCTGACGGGAACCATCGTCCAAAGGTCCTCCGTCCCGGTGGGGGTGAACGTGCTGTATAACGCCTACCGGGCCGAGATCGCCATCGCCCGCGCGGTGGAGGCGGCATTCTTGCGCGCCGAAGTCTTCGTGGACCCCGCCATCGCCGAGACGGGCCTGATCCCGGCCAGCGCCCCCTACCTGGTGCGCGAGCGGAGCGCGCTCTACGCGGAAGACGTCGCCATCCTGGCCGACGTGCAGGGCAAGAACACGACGGCCCTGTGGTCCCGGCCGGTGATCGAGTCGGCCATGGACGCCGAGAAACGCGGCCTGGCCGACGCCATCGTGGTGACCGGCGCGGGGACGGGCAAGCCGGCCTCGCTGGAAGACTTGCGCCAGGTGAAACAGGCCGTGGGGTTGCCGTTGCTGGCGGGCAGCGGCGTCAAGCCGGATTCCCTGGCGGCGATCCTGGCAGTGTGCGACGGGGCCATCGTCGGCTCTTATTTCAAGCAGGGCGGGAAGATCAGCGCGCCCACCGATCCGCAGCGGGTGCGCGAGCTGATGGCGGTGGTCAAGGGCGGCAAGAGCAGTTAACAGGCGGGCAGCAGCAGACGGGCGCTCCTGGCCGGCACTAGCGGCAGTCGCAGCACTCCGGCTACGCTGCGAACGATTTCCCCGCTGGCGACGTCTGCCCAGGCGCTTTGCCGGCTGTGGGTGGGCAGGTCAAAAACGGGCACGGATTCGCGCGGGTTCAAAACCACGATGGCCTCGTCCTCGCCAAACGACCGCCTATACGCGTAAATCCCGTTGAAGGCCGCCAGCGTCTCGACCTCCCCATGACGGAAGGCCGGGTGGGAGCGGCGCAGGGCAATCAGCTCCTTATACAGGGACAGCACGCGCGTGTCCCAGCGCGCTTCTTCCCAGGGCATCGTGCGGCGGCAGTCCGGGTCGGCCTCACCCAACAGGCCGACCTCGTCGCCGTAGTAGACCAGCGGCGCGCCGGGGACGGTCATCAGGAAGGTCAAAGCGATGCGCAGGCGCTCCAGGTCGCCTTTCAACAGAGTGAAGATCCTGGCCGTGTCGTGGCTGCCCAACAAGTTGAGCATGTTGGCCGCCAGCGGCCCCTGGGCGCGGCGCAGCATGTGCACCTCGAAGCCAAAGTCCTCCCCGTCCAAGACGTTGGTCAGGCAATAATCCAGGATCAGCTCGCGCAGGCGATAATTGGTCACGCCGTCGAAGGTGTCTCCCTCCAGCCAGGGGGCCGCCTCGCGCCACACCTCACCCACCAGGTAAGCTGCCGGGTTGGCGGCCTTGACCACCCGGCGGAACTCGCGCCAGAAGGCGAAGGGCACCTTAAAGGGCACGTCCAGGCGCCAGCCGTCGATCCCGGCTTCTTCCAGCCAGTAGCGGGCTACCTTGAAGAGGTACTCCTGCACCGGGCGGTAGCTGGCGTTCAGCTTGGGCAGGTAAGGCGCCCCCCCACAGGTGGCGTAAGACAACGGCTCCTTCTGCAACGGGAAAGAGTGCACCAGGAACCAGTCGGCGAACTGGGAGGCGGCCCCCTTTTCGCACACGTCCTGGAAGGGGGCGAAGCCCTCGCCGCAGTGGTTGAACACGCCGTCCAGAATGAGGCGCATCCCGCGCCGGTGGGCGGCCTCAACCAGCTCCTTGAGCAAGGCGGCGTCGCCCAGGGCCGGGTCTACCTGGAAATAATCCCAGGTGTCGTAGCGGTGATTAGTGCCCGCCCTGAAGATGGGATTCAGGTAGAGGGCCGTGACCCCCAGGTCTTGAAGGTAATCCAGCCGGGCGAGGATGCCGCGCAGGTCGCCGCCGAAGAAGTTTTCCCGGGTGGGTAGGTCGTTCCAGGGGACTACTCCCGGCGGATCGTTGGCGGGCTCCCCGTTGCAGAAACGCTCCGGAAAGATCTGGTAGAAGACCGCGTCTGCCACCCACTCCAGCGGGTGCGGTTGCACTTTAGCTTCCATGCCGTTCATCCCTCCGATTGCCGCTTTGGCAGGGATTGTACCAGGATCACGTATTGGGCGTGAGACCACAGCAAGGGAGTGGCAATCGCCCCCCATTTCTCCACCCATTTAGTGTACTGGCGCGGGTCGTTCAAATGATGCGGGATCTGCTCGGGCAGGTCGCCCTGGGGAGTGGCCTGATCCTGGATCCATGCCAGGATGGGGGCGGCCCGCTCGGGGAGGCCGGCCTGGGCATAGGCCCACCCCAGCCAGGCGCTCAGCAAGACCCATTCCCCGCCCCCATAATAGGTGTCGCCGGCGTAGCGGTGCAAGCCAACGGGAGTGGCCAGCTCGGAGCGGATGAGAGCCAGGGTGGCCTGCAGGGCCGGGTCTTCCCACTCCACCACCCGATAGGGGGTATAGAGGGCCACCAGGCTGGCGTCCACGGCCGGGTTGCCCTGGGATTTCACCAGATGGTGGTCTTGAACGAGGCTCTCGCGGATGAAGCCGCGGATGTCTTCGGCGGCCCGGCGGGCGGCCTCCTCCCGGAACATCTCCGCGACCCCCATCAGCCCGCCGTAGACGGCCGCCAGGGTGCTGGTGTGCACGAACTCCTCATTCTCTTCCCAGCAATCCGAGCAGGGAAAGCGCCACAGGGCGGTCAGATAATCGCGGGCCAGGCCGGCCGCGCGCTCCCAATCCGGGTCGATGGGGATGTGGGGATGGGAGCGCCGGAACTCGTTGAGCGCCCACAGCCAGGTGCCCAGGCCGTCCAACTGGTTGTGGCCCCAGTTTCCGGGCACCTCGAAGCCGTCCAGGGTGAAGCGGCTGTGAAAACATTGGTGGGCCAGGGGCAAAATGCCCCCCTCGACCGCCCGGATGCAGTTGTCGATTTTATCCGCGTGCCTCAACAGGGTGCGGCTGGCCCAGCCGTGGAAGCGGCGAGCGGCGTCCTGCTCGCCGGCCAGGGCCAACGCGTGAGCGCAGAACGAGCCGTCGCGGAACCAGGCGAACTGGTAGGTAGGAAAATTGGGGCAGGCCGGGAAGGCCCCGGACTCCGCCTGATGCTCCAATAATAGCTGGATGCTGTATTGCAGAAGATTCACCATGCTTTTAACCCTTGACCGCTCCGGCGACCATTCCCTTTATGAAATATTTTTGCAGTGAGATAAACAAGAGGAGCACCGGCGTGACCGCGATGAGCGAAGCCGCAAAGATCAATCCCCAGTTCGAGGTGTGCACGCCTTGAAAAGCGGCGATCCCCACGGGAAGCGTGCGCAGGTCGGGATTGTTGAGGATGGTGAAGGCCCACACGTATTCATCCCAGGCGCCCAGGAAGGCGAAGATGGCCGCGGCGGCCAGGGCCGGCTTGCACAGCGGCAAGATGATGCGCCAGTAGACGCTCCAGGAAGAAGCGCCGTCGATGCGGGCCGCCTCCTCGATCTCGCGCGGCACCTGTTCCAGGAAGCCGCGCAGCAGGAAGGTGGCGAAAGGAACGTTCTGCGCCACGTACATCACCACCAGGCCGCTCAACGTGTCCAGGAAGCCGAGGCGGGTGGCCAGGATGAACTGGGGCACGATCAGGCTCATGGCCGGCATGATCATAAAAAAGATGACCAGGGAATAGAGCACTTTCTTGCCCCAGAAATTGAAGCGGGCGAAGGCATACGCCATCATGGAGGCCAGCCACAGTACCAGGGCCAGGGTGACCCCGGTCACCGAGAGGCTGTTGAGGAAATAACGCCCAAAGCGGTTAGAGGTCCAGGCCTCGACGAAGTTTTGCAGGGTGGGGTGAGAGGGGATCAGCTTGGGCGGGATCTCGAACACGAACACCTGGCCCTTCAAGGCGGTAGAAATCATGTAGAGGAAGGGCAGGACGGTGACCAGCGTCCCGGCGATAAGCATCGCAAGAAAGATAATCTCGCGCAAGCGCGCTTTGGCTTTGCGGCTCATGGCTCTCTCCTCTCAGCCTGCCAGGGCGCTGGTCTTCACGAAGCGAAGCTGGAACTGGCTGATGGCGAACACGACCATCGCCAGGATATAGGCCAGGGCCGTTGAATAGCCGAAATGCAGATCCCGGAAAGCCTGGCTGTACATATAGCTCAGGGCGAATTCCGTGCGGTGCAGCGGCCCGCCGCCGGTGATCAGCGCGATGGGGATGTAGGTCTGGAAGGCGCCGATGGTGAGCATGACCAGCACCAGGGCCATGGTGGGCGCCAACAACGGCAGGGTTATGCCGGCCAGGATCTGGAAATTACCTGCGCCGTCGACGGCCGCCGCGTTGTACATCTCCTCGGGAATGGACTGGAGCGCCGCCAGAAAAATCACCATGGTGAAGCCCACCCCCTTCCAGATGCCCAGGCTGTCGATGGCCACGAAGGCCGTGTTGGCCTCATTCAGCCAGAAGACGGGCGCCTTGAGGAGATGAAAGACGTTTACCAGAAGATAGTTGATCAGGCCGGCGGGGCTGGAATTGAACAGGTAGCCGAACAAAAGGGAAACCACCACCCAGGAGGTGACCACCGGTAGATAATAAACGGTGCGGAAGAACACCCGCCAGTGGGTGACCTGTTCCAGGAGCAGGGCCACGCCCAGGCCCAGGAGCAGTTGGCCGACGACGGTGATCAGCGCATACACGCCGGTGTTCTTGAAAGAAAGCCAGAAGATGGGGTCCCGGAAGGCCTGGAGGTAATTCGCCAGGCCGACGAACGGGCTGGGCTGGCCCGGCATGAGGTTCCAATCGCGCAGGCTGATATTGAAGGCCGAGATCATCGGGTAGACCAGCCAGACGATGAGGAACAACATGCCCGGCAGCAAGAAGAGGTAGGCCGTCAGGCTTTCACGCAAGGCTCTCGAGTGCATGCTTTTCTCCACCTGGGAAGGAGCAGGGCCGGGATCGACGGGCATCCCGGCCCCTGGGGGTGAGATTATTGGGCGAGGAGGGCGTCGATCTTGGCGGCGGCGTCATCCAGCGCCTGCTGGGGAGTCATCTCCTTGCGCAGGATGAACTGGCCGGCGTTGGTGATGATCTCGTCCATCTGAGACCAGGCCGGATGGGCCGTGCGCGCCTTGGAAGTCTTCAACTGCTCCAGGAAGATGCCAAAGTAGGGCTGGTTCTTCTCGATGTCCGCCTCTACCAGGTCGGTGCGGACGGGCATGACGCCGACCTCGGTCATCTTCATCTGGAAATCCTTGCTGAGCAGGAAGCGGATGAATTCCATGGCTTCTTGGGGGTGCTTGGACTGGGTGAACAGGTTCACGTCTTCACCGCCCACCACGTCGATCGAGCCGGCCGGGCCGGCCGGGAAGAGCGTCGCGCTGAACTTGGCGTCGGGGTACTGGCTCTGCATGAGCGGGTAGCTCCACGGGCCGTTATCCAGGCTGGCGTACACGCCCTGGGCCAGGCCGGCGTAGGGATCCACCCCATTGCCCAGCACCACCGGCGCGATGCAGCCTTCATCGTACATCTTCAGCAAGAACTCGTAGGCGGCCACCGTCTGCGGGCCGTTCAGGTAGCCAGTGGCCTTGGTGATCTCCGGGTCGGTGACGCTGCCACCGAAGCTCCAGATCCAGGGCAGGGTGACCCAGGAAAACACCCCGTCGGCGGCGAAGAGATAAGCGTCCGGGTTGACCTTCTTGATGGCCTGGCAGTCGGCTTCCAGCTCGTCGATGGATTGGGGCAGTTGGTCGATGCCCGCCGACTTGTACAGCTCGTCATTGGATAGCCAGACTTTGGTGTTGGTGTCCAGCGGCAGGCCGTAATAATGCCCTTTCCAGAAGTTGGTGCTCAGAGGTCCCTCGAACATCACGCTCTTGAAATCGGCGAAATCCGGCATGGCCTCGTCGAGGGGGACCAGGGCGCCCATATCCGCCAGCTCGGGCACCCAGATGATGTCCGAGCGGATCAGATCCGGCGCCACGCCGCCGGAGATGGCGGTCAGGAGCTTGCGGCGGAAATCGGGATAAGGCACAGAAAGGGCCTGGACCTTGATGTTCGGGTGATCCGCCTCGAACTGCGGAATGAGCGTCTTGACCAGCATATCGTTCTCTGGAGACTGCTCGTTATACGTGTGCCAGAAAGTAATGGTGACCGGTCCCTGCGGAGCCGGGGGCGGCGTGACCACCACCGTCTCTTTGACGACTACCGGCTGGGCCGTGGGTTGCGGTTCGGCTGTGTTGGGGGCCTGAGCGGGTGCAGCCGGGGCGCAGGCCGTCAGGATCAAAGCCGCCGCCAGAAGCGCAGTACATAGTGTGAGCATTCCCTTTTTCATAATCAGCTCTCCCTTTCGAATCTCTTAAACAGGATATTCCAGAGTCAGGACAACTGCGTTGATCGCTTTCTGTCTCCACTCCTTTCCGGATAGACTATCCCCATGGGTTGAACCGTTTCAATTCAGATGAAAAAAATTTTAGCGGGCGGCCTGAGCCGCCGGGCCGGTAGACTGGCGCACGATCAGATGCGGCTCGATCACCGACCTGGTCAGCGCGCCCTTATTATTGGACAGGATCGAGAAAAGGGATTGCATGACTTCAAAACCGATGCGCCGGAAGGGCTGGGCTATGGTGGTCAGAGAAGGGTGCCAGTGGCTGGCCAGGCTGATGTCGTCGAAGCCGATCACGGACACGTCGCGCCCGGCCTGGAAGCCGCGCACCTGTAAGGCCGTCATGGCCCCGAAGGCGCAGATGTCGTTGGCGGTGAGGATGGCGGTGGGCGGCCTGGGCAGGTCCATGAGCAGGTGGGTGGAGATTTGCCCGGCCCGCTCGTGAAAGCCGCCGGACAGCACGTACTCCGGATTGAGCGGCAGGCCGTGCTCTTGCATGCCTCGCACGTAACCCTCCCGGCGTTGCCTGGTGCACATCAACCCTTCCGGTGGGGTGATGAAGGCGATGTCGGTGTGCCCCAGGCCGGCCAGATAATGCACGGCCGCGGCGATGCCGGCGGCGCCGTCCACGTCCACGTAGGAATAATCCAGCAAATCCTCAGAGCGGCCAAAGGTGACGAAGGGGAAATTACGCTCCAACAGCACCTGGATGCGCTCGTCGTGAGGTCGAATGCCCATCAACACCAGGCCGTCGACCTGGGCTTCCCCAATCAGGCGCTCGTAGATCTTCAGCTCTTGCGCCGGGGAAGTGGCCGCGGAAATGAGGATGTCGTAGCCGTTCTCGGCGGCCAGGGTGTTGATCCCCGCCAGGAACTCCAGGAAAGCGGCGTCCCCGGGGTCCAGGCTGCGGTTTTCCTCCGGCGAGATCAGCGGCACCAGCCCGATGCGGCGGGTCTGGCGCGATTTGAGGCTGCGCGCCGCCGCGCGCGGGTGGTAATTCAGCTCGGCGATCTTCTGGCGGATGTGCTCGCGCGTGTCCTCAGCCACCAACTGGGGGTCGTTGAGGTAGTTGGAGATCGTCCCGATCGAGACGCCTGCGGCGCGAGCGATATCACGAATAGTCGTCATAGGAATTGAACCGTTTCAATTAGCATTATAGGGATTCGCGCCAGCTTTGTCAACACCCAATTTAGCCCTGGCCGGCGCAATCGTAGAGGCTGCCCCCGCCCTGCCGGCCCGAGCTGCCGGTCGAGGTATTCAGCCCCTGCACGGCCGTGCACTGGGAGGTGACCCAGGAGGAAACGTCCGACTGGTTTCCACCCCCCAGACCGCCCCCGCCCAGGAGAACGTAGCGCAACTGGCCGGCGGCCACCAGGCTGGCCAGATCCGCGCCGGTCACCACCTGATCCTGCCCGCTGAAGCCGCCCATGTACAGCACCGGGCGCCCGGTGGCGAGCACGTAGCCGGCGCCTTGCATCGAGCTGGGCACGGCCATCAGGTACTTCATACCCTGGGTATTCTGCTGCAAGTAATCCAGCAAAGTCTGCTCCACCTGCAAGCCGCCCGAACCCCCGAAGCCGAAGGAGCCGCCGCTATAGGCCGCCGGGATGGTCTGGTTGCCGCCCGCGCTGAGCGTGGTCAGGCCGGACCACACCCCCGGAGTGATCAGCAGGGCCGCCATCACGCAGGCGAAGCCGGCCAGCGCTCCGCGCGGCAGCCGGCGCAGGGTGGCCACGCCCAGCAAGATCAGGCCGGCCACCAGCAGGCCCAGGGCGAGCGGCAGCCACCAGAGGTTATTGGTGAAGGCTTGAGCGGTGACGGCCTGGAAAGCCAGCGTGCCCCCGGCGGCGGCCAGCAGCAGGCCAAAGGCCAGCCACGGGCGCTGCCGGCGCAACTGCCACAAGCCGACCGCGCCAATGGCCACCAGGCCGGCCAGGGGAGCGCCCAGCGTCGACAGGTAATAGGGGTGGAAGAAGCCGGCGATGCTGAAGAAGACGCCGGCCGTGAGCAGCCAGCCGCCCCACAGCACCAGCGCCTGATGGTCGGGCGTGAGCGGCCAGCGCGGGCGCCGGCGCAGGGCCAGCAGCAGCATACTGGCCAGGCCGAAGGGTAATAACCAGCCGATCTCATTGCTCAAGGGCCGGGTGAACAGGCGCAACGCGCCTGCCTGGCCGGTGTCCATGAAGCCGTTGGCGCCCCCGCCACCGCCCGGCCCACCGGCGGTGAATCCCCCTCCGCCGCTCCCGTTCCCGTCCCGTTGCGGGAAGCCGCCGGTCCGGCCCGGCCCGCCGAAGCCCGGGAAGCCCCCATTGGCGCCCGGCGCCGGCAGGGTAAAGCTACGGCTCGCGCCGGGAGCTTGCGCCTGGAAGCCCTGGCCGGCGTTGCGGGCGCCGCCCTGCCGCCCGAACATGCCCAGCAGGCGGTCGATGCCGTTATAGCCGATGATGAGGCTCAGCTCCGAATTGTCGCCGCTGCTGCCCACGTAGGGACGCTGGCCGGCGGGGGTCAGGTCGACGGCCACCGCCCAGGACAGCGAAATCACCAGCAGCAGGAGGGTGGCCACAGCCAGCCTGCCTATCTTGCGGCCCACCCCTTCCCGGGAGCCCAGGAAGTAGAGGGCGTAGAAGGCCGGCAGGGGCAGGTAGGCTTCCAGCATCTTGATGTTGAAGCCGATGCCCACCAGGGCGGCCCCGGCCAGCAAATAGCGGAACTTGCCGCTCTCGGTGGCCTTGATAAAGGCCCAGGCCGCCAGCAGCAAAGTCAGGATCAGGGTGGAATCGATGGTGTTGTTGCGCGCGGTGGCCACCACCACCGGGGTGACGGCCAGGACCAGCGCCGCCAGCAGCCCCGCCACGGTGCCGAACGAGCGGCGCACCAGGTGGTACAGCACCGCGACCGACAGCAGGCCGGCGATGATCTCGGGCAGCACCACGGCGAAGCCGTTGACGCCCAGGAAATAAGCCGAGATGGCTTGCAGCCAGAAGCCCACGGGCGGCTTATCCACGCTCACCGAGCCGCCCGGCTCAGCCGAGACGAAGAAGAAGTTGTGCCAGGATTGGAGCATACTCTTCACGGCGGCGGTGTAGTAGGTGTTGCCGTAGCCGATGGCTCCCAGGTTGGTAAAGAGCAGCGCGGCTGCCAGGAGGAGGATGGCGGCCAGCCCGATGCGCCCCAGGGTTTTCTCGTCGGGCAGGCGCAGGGCGTGGCTCCTCTCGTCCACCTGCGAAGATATCTCCGATAAAGTCGTTTTCACGCGATAAGACTCCGTCAACCAGTAGAATATTCCTTCAGCGATGCTCCGCGATTGGGGTCGTCTCAAAAACGAGTAGCAGGGCGGGTTTCCATGCCCGCCCCCACAGGCGCGGCGGCTTTGGAAAGCCGCCCCTACGCCTTCGGGACGGCCCCTCAACGGAATCGTCTTCCTGAGTATAAAGAAAAGATATTCAGATTTGGTTTAGAATGGATTGATTTCTGATTAGAAATCGCCGGTGTGAAGGCTAGGGCTGGCTGATGGGAAGCATGGTGGCGTCCTTGGGGGCCTGGATGACCACCTTGCTCAGGTCGACCGCATCCAGGATGGCGGCGACTTTGGCCGGGTCGTAATCGGCGCGCTTCTTGAAGATCCACACCGGGGGGTGGTCGTAGACGCTGAAAGCCTCTTCGGCGGCCAGTCCACTGGTGTTGAAGAGGGGCAGCGCGGGGGTCTTCTCCCAGGCCAGCGTGCCGCCCAGGTCGGAAATCTCGAGCGGCCCCAACTGGAGGGGCGAGCTGAAGCTGGCCACCAGGTCGAAGCCCAGGCTGCCGTCGAACAGGGCGCGGTAATATTCCATAGTCATGGGGTAGGTCAGCGGGATGCGGCACACGGCCCAGATAGCGCGCTGGCTGGGCACGATGACGTAGTCCGCTTCGTCCAGCGTCTGCAAGAACATGTCGCGCTTCTTCTGGTCGTCGTACCAGCGCACCTGCATGTCCACGCCCCGGTAGAGCTGGCCGAAAGGATCGTAGCCCTCGAAGGGGAAGGGCAGGCCCTCGTCCCAGGTCTCGTTGGAGAGCACCGTGCGGAAGACCTGCACGGGCTGCGTCTCGACGCTGGCGATCAGGTAATAGGTGGCGCCTGCCTGAAGGGCCGCGCCGTGGAAGCTCGCGGCGGCGGGAGGGGCCTGGCCGTCGCTGCCCAGAAGGCCGACCGGCACGCTGGCGCTGTCGAGCACGTCGTTCCCGGACGGATCCCTGGCGATGCTCACGGTCAGCACGCCCCCGGAGGTCGCTCCGGCGGGCGCCGCCGCGTGGGGCAGGCTGACCTGGGCCAGCGTCCCGCCCGCGTTGGCGGTAAACGGCTGCATGAAGGGCTGGCCGGGAGCGATGAGCTCTCCATCCGGGGCGCCCACCGGCACGAATTGGAGGCCGCCGCCCGCGCTGACGGAGAGATCGAAGGGCGCAGGGATGTTCTGGTAGATCCATTCGGTGGCCTGGACGCGAGTGTGATCGGTCAGGTAGACGGCGCGCACGAAGGCCACGGCCCAGGCCAGGGTGCCCAGGAGCACCACCCCGCTGAGCAGCGCCGGGAGGGCGAAGCCGGCCGTCCCGTGTGCTTTGCGCGCGGGGGAAGCTTCTTCCCGGGCGAGGAGCCGGTCGCGTTGGCGCCGCCACAGCTCCACCAGACCCCAGGCGGCCAGCAGGCACAGGAAAGGATAGATGGGCAGGAAGTAACGGATGGACTTGACCCAGCGCGTGCCCATGAACAGAAAGTAGCCGCCCACCCACACCAGCGGCAACAGGTGAGCGCGCCATTCCCGCCCGTGCAGCACCCGCCAGGCGGCCCACAGCACCGCCAGCCAGGCGGCGACGCCCAGGGGCAGGCCCAGGCCCCACAGCAGCATATTGGCGAGCGGGAAGAGGATGGCCGGGCGGTTGGCCCACTGTTCCTGGGGCGGCCCGCCGCCGATGCCGTTGGATTCCTGCTGGGCGGCCTGCATGGTGTTGAGCCAGTCCTGGTTGAGGTGCACGGTCAGGATAGTCGTGTCACCGCTGGCGGCGCGGAAGGTCATGGGCTGGGTGACGCGGAAGGTCAGCAGGGTGACCAGGCCGCTAAACACCAGGAAGAGGCCCACGAACAGGGCGATGCGGCGCAGGTCGCGCGCGCTGTGCAGGCGCAGATCCGCCACGCTGATGAAGGCAGCGATCAGCAGCATGCCGCCCAGGGGCAGCAGGTTGACGCGCGAGGCCAGGGTCATGCCGAAGGCCACCCCGAACAGGGCGTACCATTTCCAGGCCGCGCGGGCCGGGCGATACTCCGGCGCACTGGCCCACTCGCGGCGCGCCAGGCCGGGGATCTGCGCGATGCGCACGGCGGCGTACATCGTCAGCGCCGTGAAGAACACGGCGAAATTATCGACGGTCATGAAGTGCGACTGCTGGATCTGCAAGACCGCCAGCGCGCTCAACGCGGCGGCCAGCAGGCCCACGCGGCTGCTGTACAGGCGCTGTCCGATGAGAAAGAGCAGCAGGATGGCCAGCGTGTCGGCCAGGGCGGAGAGGCTGCGCCCCATCAGGCGGATCTCGTTATAGCCGGTGTTGCCGGTCAGCTCCCCCAGGACGCGGATGATGGTGATGGGCCACTGCCCCCAGCGCATGCCGTTATCCGCGCCGTTCTGGATCTTCTGGCCGGAGAGGTCGTATTTGTCGTAAGGGCTGAGGGGCGAGAGACGCGTGTTGAAGTAGTCGCCGAGGGACTGGGGGATAGAGAGCTGGGTGAGGGTGTTGGTCAGACCGTATTCGTCGGGGTGCAGGTTGGCGCCCTGGCTCCAGTTGACCCAGTTGAAGCGGAAGTCGATTCCCACGAAGACCAGGGCCAGCAAGAGCAGATCGACGAGCAGGCTCACCCAGCGGTTGGCGACGATTTTCAGCGACATGTCCCCGATCTTACCCCAAAATGGGATCTTCGGGGAGGCCCTTGGCGCTCCCAAAGTCGAATGGTGTCATTGTGAGACCGGCGTTCTTTGCCGGTCGAAACAATCCCGTTGCCAGCCTTGAGATCGCCGCGTCCCGGGGAGAACGCCAGGGCTCTACTTCACGTCGTTCAGTGTGTCGGTCGAATCTAAAGTCTTGGTCAAGCCGTCTAAGAGGTTGGTCAGGTCGTTGGCAGTCTGAGAAACGTCCGAGGACGAGGCCGCCGGCTGGAGGGTGGGCTGCGCCTGGGCGGGCGCAGCGGTGGGGCTAGACGGCGCCAGGGTGGGAGCCTGCGTGGGGGCGATCTGAGGAACGCTGGTCGCGCTGGGCAGCGGGGCCGCCGGGGAGCTGTTTTCAGCAGGGGGCTGGGTAGCCGGGTTCTGGAAGCGGCCCCGCGAGCAGGCGCTTAGCGCGAAGGCCGCCAGCAGGCCGAGGGTCATCCACATCCACAGTTTGGATTTCATGTCTGCCCCCGGCTACTTTCCGTTCTGGATGCGCCAGCTCTGCACGGCCTGGCGCAGGTTGATAGCAGCGCTGGCCAGGGTCAGGTGCGCCTGGCGCAGGGCGTCCCGCGCGCTCAGCACGGTCTGGTGGGCCGTCTGGGTGTCGGTGACGTTGCCGCCGGCGTCGAAGCCGGCCCTGGCGCTCAGGATACTGGCGGCCTGGCCGTGCGAGGTGGTGGCGGCGGCTAATTGGGTATTGAACGCCGACAGGGCGTTTTGCAGGGCGGTGACGTCGAGGCCCTTGGCCTGCGCCTCATCGATCAGGTTTTGCGCCCTGGCGGAAATCTGGCCGGCCTGGGTCAGATTGGTCTGCTGGAGCTGGAGCCAGCTCTGCTCGCGCTGCAAGGTGAAGGACAGGTTTTGATCGACCTGCTGCGCGACGCGCGGCGTGCGCGTGGCCAGGGGCTGGACGGCCGCCTGCACCTGGGCCAGGGGGACAAAGGCCATCAGGGAGAGAGCCGAAACGGCTACGACGATACTCAATGCGATCCGAAATGTTTTTCTCATTTTTACCTCGTTAATGTGAACTATCGACTTCCAGTATAGCCATCGCCGGAAATACATCCTTAAGCTTTTTGTAAAATTTTTGTAAAAAGGGAGTTTTCTTATGCAAAAACCTGTAATTGCCGGAAAGTGCTGCGCGTCTCCTCGTCCAGATCGTAGTCCGCCAGGCGCTCCGCCTCCACCCAGGCGTGCCCGGCGAACTCGGCGTTGAGCTTCACCTCCGTTTCCAGGGCCAGGCAGGTGAAGATGAGGAAGATCATGTAGACCTGCGCCCGCGAGCCGTCCGGGAAGAGCTTGGGGTATTGCCCGTCCTTGAAGAAGCGCGCCTGCACCTGGCCGACCCGGAGGCCGGTCTCCTCGCGCAGCTCGCGGCGCAAGGCGGCCTCCATGCGCTCGCCCGGCTCGATGCCCCCACCCGGCAGGCCCCACTGCCCGGGGAAGACGCCCTGCGCGTCCGACTTGCGGCAGATCAGGTAGCGGCCCTGGCGGTCTTGCACCACGCCCACCACGATGATGCGCCAGTGGGGAGGCGGCTGGAGAGGGGAAAGGGAAGCGGGGTCAGGAGGGGTCGAGCGCATTTTTGTGCCCGTAGATTCACCGCCGGGCCAACCGGGCGAAGGCCGGCTCGATGATGCGCGCCAGGATCGGCCCCAATATGGCCAGGAACAGCACGTAGGCCGCCGACAGGCTGCCCAACTGAGGCTCCAGGCCGGCGCTCACGCCCATGCCGGCGATGACGATGGAGAATTCCCCGCGCGCCACCAGCGCCGCCCCGGCCCGCAAGCGGCCCGGCACGTCCACACCCGCGCGGCGAGCGGCCCACCAACCGGTGGCCAGCTTGGACAGGGTGGTCACCAGGCCGAGCGCCACGCCCAGGCCGAGGACGGCGGGCAGGCTGGTGGGGTCGATCTCCAGGCCGAAGAACAAGAAGAAGACCGCCGCGAAGAGGTCGCGCAGGGGATTGAGCACGCGGTGGGTCTGTTCCACGATCGGGCCGGACAAGGCGATGCCCACCAGGAAAGCTCCCACCGCCGCCGATACCTGCAAGCGCTGCGCCACGCCCGCCACCAGCAGCACGAGGCCAAAAGTGGTCAGGAGGATGATCTCGTCCGATTCGTGCGCCAAAATATGGCTGATGCGCTGCCCGAAATTCAAGGCCACGAACAGCACGATCCCCACGGTGAGCAGCGCGACGAGGATCGAGGCCAGCCCGGAGGCGATTCCCTGCCCGATGAGTAGCACGGAAATGAGCGGCAGGAACAGAGCCATGGTCATATCTTCCAGCACCAGCACGGACAAAATGGTTGGCGTTTCCGGGTTATTCAGCCGGCCCAGCTCCGCCAGCACTTTAGCGATGATGCCGGAAGACGAGATATAGGTGATGCCTCCCAGCAGGAGCGCGGATAAAGGCGTCCATCCCAGCCACAGCCCCGCGATCAGTCCGGGGCAAAAATTGAGGGCAAGATCGACCCCGCCGGCCGGCAGCCCGCTGCGCAGGTTGGCGCTCAATTCCTCGCCGGTGTATTCCAGGCCAAGCATAAAAAGCAGGAGGATGACGCCGATCTCCGCGCCGACGTGGACGAAATTCTCGCTGAAATGGAGGGGTAGAAGCCCGCCGTTCCCAAAGGCCAGCCCCGCCAGGAGATACAAGGGAATCGCCGAGAGGCCCAAGCGCTTTGCCAGGCGGGCCAGCAGGGCCAGGCCGACGACCGCCGCGCCTAACTCGATGAAGACCCACGAAATCTCATTCATGCCGGCAGCGGTCGAAGGTGTTTGAGGGTCTCCCCGGAGCCATGGGGAGGGCTAATTCTCCGGCGTCAGGATCACCAGGGGAATCTGGCGCTGGGTCTGCTTCTGGTAGCGCACGTAGAAGTCGTTCAGGCCGGTCACGTAGCGCCACAGGCGCTGGTATTCCTCGCCTTCGGCCGGCATGGCCCGCACGCGCAGCTTGCGGTTCTTCACCTGGATGGTGGCCGCGCCCTGCTGCATGAGGTTGAGGTACCAGGCCGGATGGCTGCCCTTGCCCCAGTTGGAGGCCACCAGCACGTAACGCTCGCCGTCGGGGTAGTAGTTCACCGGCGTGGTGCGCGGCACGCCGGACTTGCGCCCCACGGTGTTCAGCAGCAAGACCGATTGCCCCGACATGCGGCTGCCCAGCGCGCCGTCGGTCAAGCGATAAAGGAATACGTTGACCGTCATTAAGATCCTGATCCAGATGCTCATACCTTACTCGTCCTTAAAATCCACGTGCTTGCCGTCGCAGAAGGGCTTGTTTTGGGAATGCCCGCAGCGGCACAGCGTCACACGGTTGCGCACCTCGTAGGGGACGCCTTCCGCCGACTCGATCGGGACGTAGCCGCGCACCCACAAGGGGCCGTGCACGCCCACGTAGGGGTCTTCGACCAGCCCGATGGAGGGCGGCAAATCCGGCTCGATGGCCTTGCCGTCCTTGGCCCACACCGCCAGGCGCCCGGCCGGGCAGTTCCAGGCCTCTTCGATGGCGATCTGGCGCGCATCCGGATCGTCCGACTGGCGGGTGTTGTCCCAGGCCCCGCCGGCGCGGTCGCAGAAACGCGCGCTGGCGCATAGGGCCGGGGCGTCGGTCAGATCGATGGCGGCGCCTTCGGTCACGTCCACCTGGTCGAGATAGGGCGTGTGGCCGGCGGTCTCGCTCCCATCGAAATGAATAGTCTTATGCGTCCTGTCGCAAAAGGGCTTATTCTGGGAGCGCCCGCAGCGGCACAGGTAGACTTCTTCCTCGACGGGCAGCTCTTCGCCCGCCTGCCACCCCCAAGCCAGCCCGTCTTCGTCACATAGCATGGTCTGGGTGCTAATGGGAATCCCGCCGGTGACGCGGTAGGGGCCATTTTTACACACCGTGATCTTCATGCCCGCTTCGATCTGCTTGATTTCTACAATTTTCCTGGTCGCCATGTTATTCCTTCCTCGTTGGGTTTTTGAATCCACGTTCAACATCGGTTCCATTTATTCCTCCGGCAGGTCCAGCCAGCCCTCGCCGACCACCACAGAGCTGCCGCCCACGCGCACGGAGGTAATCTCCCCGCCCCGTTTCTCGACCTGCAGGTGCAGGCGGCTGGGCCGCCCGATCTCGAAGCCCTGCTCGATGACCCATTGCAGCTTGCCGTCCGCGAGCGGGCTGCGCTTCCCCAGGTAGCCGCCCAGGGCGGTGGCCGCCGCGCCGGTGGCCGGGTCTTCCAGGATGCCCATTTCCGGGGCGAACATGCGCGCGTGAACCTGCGCGGAATCCGTCTCGGTCTGGTATGAGAACAGGTAGACCTGGTTGGCCGGGGAGGAAGCCAGGTGCGCCTGCCATGCGTCCCGATCCAGACGGGCGCGGCGCACCGCATCCAGGCTGCGCAGCGGCACGAACACGAAGGGCACCCCACAGGAAACCGCCTCGGGAAAATCCGCGCCGGAGAGCAGGTCGTCCTCCGCCAGGGAGAGCACCTGCGCCAGGAGGGCGCTGGCGGGCGGCGGCGGGCCGAACTCCGGCAGTTTGGCCGCGTAGAATTCTACCAGGCTCAACGCTCCCGCCTGGGTGTGGAAGACGATCTCCAGCGGCCCCACGCCCTCCTCGAAGACGGCGCGGGTCTCCTCGCCTTCCAGGGGCAGGTAGCCGGCGGAGGCCAGCGCGTAGGCCGCGCCCACGGTGGGATGCCCGGCGAAGGGCAGCTCGCGGGCGGGGGTGAAGATGCGCAGGCGGCAGGCGCGCCCCTCCACTTGCGGCGGGAAGACGAAGACGCACTCCGAGAAGTTGAACTCGCGGGTGATGCGCTGCATGTGCGGCGCGCTCAGCCCGGCAGCCTGCGGGAACACGGCCAACTGGTTGCCGCCGAAGGGGCGTTGGGTGAATACGTCCAAGAGCAAGAAACGAGTGCGCATGGTGCCTCTCTATGATTTCATGGCAAGGAATGGTTTACCAGCATCCTTGCGCCGCTTTAGGCTGGCTTTATTATCTCACGCAAAGGCGCGGAGGCGCAAAGAAAAACCCTGTGCCTTCTACGTCGAATATATTGTAGAGAAATCTCACTCCAGAGTCACGGAGGTCACAGAGTTTTCTCCTTCTAAAAAATCCTCCGTGCCCTCTGTGTCTCCGTGGTGCGAATAGCGCCCCGGCCCAAATGGGCGGAAGCCCAGCTTACAAAAAGCGCGATCATAGCAGGCGCTCCACCAGGCGCTCGACGAAGCTGCGCCGGGTGTCCGCGTCGTGCAGGTCGATGCCGAACTTCTCGGCGAATAAGCGCGGCGCCAGGATCACCAGCATAGAGGCCGAGGCGATCTGCACGCAGGCCAGGCGCAGCTCCTGCGGGTCGAGGGCCGCGCCGCGGGATCGCAGATCCTCGGCCAGGTTTTCGATGAACTCGTTCAGCTTCTCGACCGCCGGGGAAGCGTAATTGCCGTGGGCGAGCAGGTCGTAGAAATGGGCGCGGGTGACGCCGGGGTAATTGCAGCCGCCTTCGATGAGCTCCGCGAAGATGGCCGCGCAGCGCTCCTGCGCCGAGCCGCCCGGCAGCTCCGCGAAGTCCTGCATGTCGAAGGCATTTTCGAGGGTCACCTGCATACAGCGCTGGATGAGCGCCTCTTTGCTGCGGAAGTAATAATTGATGGCGGCGCTATTGACCCCGGCCATCTCGGCGATCTTGCGATTGGTGGTGCCCTGGATGCCGTACTTCTCGATGCACTCGATGGCAGCCGTGATGATTTTGGATTCGACCGGCGAGGCGGTTTGCTCCATTGGCGTGCTCCCTTCCTGCAAATCTGGCAGGCAACTCTTGAAGTCCGCCAGCAGCGGACGCTTCTAATTCTAGTGTAAACATTCGTTTTGTCAAGGAAATTCAATCAAATGATTGAAACGGGCGATTGACAAAGCGGTGGGCGCGTGGTATTATTCAATCGATTGATTGAACCACTCGATAGAAGGCGCGCGAGTTTTCATGAACAAGGTTTTTCAACGAACTACCCGACAGCCCTAAGGAATGGGACGCGGACGAGCACTGAAAACGCGGAAAATGGCAGAAAAAAGCCCCATTCTGGGGACGAAAAAACACAAAAAGTGAGGTTCTTATGGCGACACCATCGTTTTCCCCACAGGATCGAGGCGTGCTGGTGACGGGCTGCTCGTCCGGCATTGGGCGGGAGGTCAGCCTGCGCCTGGCGCAGCGCGGCTTCACCGTCTTCGCCAGCGTGCGCAAGCAGGCCGACGCCGAGGCCCTGCGCGGTTTAGGCCAACTCAACCTGGTGCCCCTCTGCCCGCTCGACCTGACCCGCCGGGAGCAGATCGCGGCGGCCGCCGAGACGGTGGCGCGCGAGCTGGCTCAAAGAGGGATGCAGGGGCTGTACGCGCTGGTCAACAACGCCGGGGGCGGCGGGGTGGCGCCCATCGAGCTGATGGATCTGGAGCAATTCCACGGCGAGCTGCAAGCCCGCCTGCTGGGGCCGGTGGCGCTGGTGCAGGCGCTGCTGCCCCTCATCCGCGCGGGGCACGGGCGGCTGGTGTGGATCGTCACCCCCGGGCTGATCCCCACCTCCTACGTGGCCAGCATCCACGCCTGCGATTTCGCCGCCAACTGCCTGGCGCGCACCCTGGACATCGAGCTGAAGCCCTGGAAGATCCCCAGCATCATGGTGCGCTGCGGCGGGATCAAAACGGAGCGGGGCCTGCAAACCACCGCCGAGGTCGAGGCGCTCTTGCAGCACCCCAAGAGCGATCTGTATCGTGAGGCGCTGCTGAAGTGGTCTAAGGGAATGGTGGAATTCGACGAGAAACGCACCGATCCGCAAAAAGTGGCCCAGGCCGTGGAGAGGGCGCTGTGCGCGCCCCGCCCCAAACGGCGCTACGCCGTCGGTTACCTGTCAGGCGCGGCGGCCTTCCTGGAGGCGCTGCCCCAGCCGCTGGCGGACGCGCTGATCGCCGGGCGGGGGTGATTCACCCGCCGCTATTCTTCAAAGAAAGTGATCTGCGCCGCAAGGGTGTTCTCCCACACGCTGCGAATGTGCCTTTCGAAGTCTTCCTGACCTTTGCCAATGAGGGCCAATCGAGGGTCCCCGGGTGCGATTCTATCTATTTCCTGCCCATCCCTGAAGTTAAAGGCATCTCCGACCCCGTCCACATAAACGCAACCCTTCCGGTCTCTGAAGAACCCTTTCACCCGCAACACTTTTTCGGCCAGGCCCTCGCAAAATGCCCTCACCTTTTCCCGGTCGTATATTGCATCCATCTCCAACACATAAGTGGCCGGCCTGTTCCAGGGCCGGTTACTGGTGGGGGCCGCATCGTTGGCAACGCTCAAGCGCTCTTGCAGCACGTCCAGCGGAATCCGGCCAAAGCAGGTATCCCAAAGGATGGCGTCGGGATTCAAAGCCCGGATTCTTTCATGCACGCGTTCAACCACTGCGCTGCTAACCAGGTCCGTCTTGTTGACCACGATAAAGTTGCTTTTGATAACCTGGTTCTTCGTCGGCGTTAGCACTTCACTGTATTCCAGAAAGGTAGTGCAGTCGACCACACAAACCGAGCCTCGATAGTCATATCCTCTTTCGATCTTTACGTTTTTCTGCGCCGAGTCCGCGATTTGTTCCAGAAGCGTTTTCATGCTGGAAGGGTCCGCCATCCCCGAAGCTTCAATGAACAGCACGTCTATCGGCTGCTCCAAAAAGGCAATCAAGGTCCTTACAAAACCACTTTTCAGGCAGCTACAGAAAATCGAGCCATTATTAATTTCTACCAGCTTCAGGTCCCCGCTTTGCAGCACTTTCCCATCGATCCCGACGCTGCCAAATTCATTGACAAGCACGCCGATCCTCTTTCCCTGGGTTTTCTCCAACACATTTTTTAAAAAGGTCGTCTTGCCGGCCCCCAAAAAGCCGGAGATTAGATAGAGACGGATGAGGTTTTCCATAGTCTGCGCCTGGCCTCTGACTTTTCTGAAGAGCTTCATCTCCAACAAAGCCCAAGATATCTCCGCATTTGAATTCCGCATTCTCTTGAACGCACTTTTCCAAAAGGATTCCGGCGCAGGGAGCCAGCAATTCCAGGGTTTTCTTCTCTACTTCCCCTTCGCACACGACTTCATCCTTCTCGACCGCGTCACCGATCTCCCGCACCCAAAAGAGAGTCCCCGTCTTATAGGTCAATTTCACGGGGTTATCCTGGCAGGGGCAGGGGTTTTCCAAATCCTTTTTGGGCATGGCGAAATTGGGCACGACAATGGCTGCTTTCATTTCCCATTCTCCCTTCAGCCTTCATTGGCATAAAATGGACATAATTCCTGCTTGCATTCCTTATTGCGAGGATGGTACTTGCACCAAATCTGCCCCACTGGCGGTAAGGAAAGGCCCATTTTGTCTTTGATGAAGGGGACTGCGCTCCTCAAGGTGATGAATACCACGCGCTTGCAGCACCTTGGCCCAGGGATCTTCGCGATTTCCTGCAAGCAGAGCCCGGTCGCTTCGTTCGCCCACGACCAGGTCTCCACGGACATGGGCGTGGTATCCGTAAAAATGCTCATATAAATGCCCATGCCGACGGCCGCCCCACAGGCGCCATACGTTCCACAGGATCCTCCGACCACAATTTTCGAGCGCTTGAGAGCTTCTTCCAAACTCACGCGCAGCCCGGCTTGAGTGGCGCGTTCAGCCTTCATGCTGGCCGTCAACAGCACCGCTGGAACGATAAAATGGTGATACGGAGAATGCATGGGAACCTTTTCGTTATCCATCAGGCGCACGGCCAAATCCAGCACCGATATTTCCTCCTGGGCGGCAAACATTTCCAGGCACTGGGAAAGCAAGCTACGATAAACTTCTGCTTCACCTTCACTCGAAGACATGGTTTTTGGCGACCTTTCCTCATTGGACGCGGTCACGAAATTTCAACGACTTCCCCCAAAGTCAGCGTTTTTACGATGCTTATGGCAAAACAATGGATGTATTGCCCAGGCGCGTAAAAAATTCTATGACAAGCATTCCATTTTCGTCAAGTATTATAGTACAAACGCGTATGGATTTCTCAAGAATGGAAACTTGCTGATAACGGATTTCACGGACGGCTGCGCACAAGGAAGTAGTCTGCGAAAGGGTAGAGGGCCTTCCTGTGTGAGATCCGTGATGAAAATCCGTTGACACGCTTACCCCTCGGAACTCCTAGTAAGCATGTTTCCGCCGCATGCTGCGGAAATGATTTGGGGCAGGTGAAGGCTTCCGGGCTTTGTAGGTGAATGCTATCTCCCCGCAGCGATTGACGGCGCATGGGGTAGGGCTATGGCTCGATCTCACATTGAGGCAATTGCCACCCATTCTTTAACAATATCAGGCAATCTATCCACAACTTCATATCCAAAAAGAATTTCATCGACATAGCCCATGTGGAGCATATCTATTAACCGGCAAAGATAAGACTTTCCCATCTCCCACCAGGTATAGTGAGCATCCACCATCAAATAGTGTTTGACTTCTATATTCTCGTGTTCGTAAAGTTCTTCTAACTCCATTCCATCAAGTAGCAACTCATAGACCCCGTCTGCAACACGACTTCCAAAAGTGGTCGTATAGTAATACTCTTTGATTTCCCATACTGCTACCGGATTTACTGTTGAGGGAAATGCTCCATCAATTCGGCGAGAAAGGGTTCGAAGCGGCCTGCCATTGCGTGTTACCGTTGTAAGCTTACGCGGATCATAATCGCATGGTAAACCTTGAGAGTTTGATTCGATCAGTATGTTTATAATACCAGTAAAAAATGCGGGGGCTTTTTTGTCGCCCTTTTGTTTATTCATGGGAATAGGACAATTAGGACGAAATTCCCCTCTTAGTTGTTCAAAAACCCGCCTTGCTTTCTCTGCATTCATCAATTGGCCTTCAACTTTTGCATTAAGTGCATCTGCTCTATATTCGTAATAGTCTATAAGCCGTTGACCCATTTGAGTTAGCTGCCCGCTATCACTCATGATATGCGAATAGTTAAGCCCTCTTATGCTCACAGCCTGTTTGATTTCTGCACCAGTAGGGACTTTGATCTTGCCACCATTGGGATTCTTTCGAGTGGTTCTCTCAGTATAGCCAACCCCTTCACTTATCATACGAACATTTGCCCAGAAATCTTTGGTGAGATATCGGAATCTATCATCAGGTTTCATCTAACTCCCTTAACCTTTCTTCTAATCTTTGCACAAATTCAACCATGGAAATACCAAGGAACTCGCAGATTCTGCGAAGCTCCAAAACATCCAGGGACCTTTCTCCAGATTCATATTTGGACACATAGGATTGGGGAGTGCCTAGCAAATTAGCCAAGTCAATTTGGCGCAATCCCGCATCTAAGCGAACTTGTCGTAATAGTTCGCTTAATTGCGCACGTTGTTTTCTGTTCATTGACGTCCTACTTATTCTCAGGGGCACTTCTCGATTATATTTTCAATGGACAAATATCCCAAATTGGGATATGTTGCCTTAATTGAACATTTGTGTTATAAATTGATGAAGTATCAATGACCTTGAGGATAGAGAAATGCATCAAATAGACTTTTTGGACTTGGTGCCAGAACAAGATATAAACACTAAAACTGGAGTGCGCCCTTTTAGCACGCAATTATTAAAATGGATAGGAAACAAACAACGATTTGCACACGAAATTATTTTATTTTTTCCAAATCAATTTGGGACTTATTATGAACCCTTTTTAGGAAGCGGGGGGGTCCTGGCAACGCTGGCGCCGAAAAAGGCAATTGGATCGGATACATTTGCCCCATTAATCAAAATCTTC
The DNA here is from genome assembly GCA_963702935.1 of uncultured Chloroflexia bacterium. Taxonomy (GTDB): domain Bacteria; phylum Chloroflexota; class Anaerolineae; order Anaerolineales; family Anaerolineaceae; genus DAOTWA01. The sequence goes on along the minus strand of OY969772.1, from coordinate 997,280 downwards.
CAAACTTTACAATCGTCTCCCGAGACCCTCAAGTCATGGTATCGTGAACGCTGGGAGGAAATGAAAAAGGGGGATAAGAGAACCGTTTATGAAGCAATTAAAGCCTCGTATAATTTGCATCCAAATGCTGCTGACCTGTTATTTATAAGCCGGTCATGCTATGGGGGTGTAGTCAGGTTTCGCACCGATGGTTATATTTCTACTCCGATAGGGATACATGATCCAATTTCACCAGAATCCTTCGGCGATAGGGTTGATATCTGGAACAGGCGCACCAAAAACACGTCTTTTATACAATTGGATTTTGAAGAGGCTATGATGCTTGCCAAACGTGGCGATTTGATATATTGTGATCCCCCATACAGCCATAGCCAATCAATTCTTTATGGGTCACAATCGTTCAATCTGGAGCATTTATTCTCTGTTATTGATGATTGCAAAAGGCGAGGTGTTTACGTAGCCTTAAGCATTGATGGCACTAAAAAATCCGGAAATAAAATCTGCGATTTGCCAATTCCTGAAGGGCTTTTCGAAAGAGAGGTCTATGTTAATATTGGCCGATCAATGCTGAAACGCTTCCAGATGAATGGAAAAACTTTAGAAAGCGAAGTTGTAAAAGATCGCCTCTTACTTACCTATTAATCGCCTTGAAATCTTCTATTAGCAATTCACAAACTTATTCCTACTAACGGTGATAAGTTGCACTCCACAACTTGAGCCTTGGCTTCACACGGAAACGTTAGTTGGCCCAATTCCACCAGCACATAGCGCGTCGCTGAACTTAAGCATTGTAACGATAACTATTCGCACAGGGCAACGTCAGTGTCAAACCTTCCGATCGTGAAGGTCAGTTGAAAGAGCGCTACTGCCTTCTACTCCCAACCTTGGCAAGACTTTAGGCTTTCCTGGTTTTAATAAAAAAACGCCCCTTTCCTCACCGGCAGGAAAGGGGCGTCGCACAAAGGGGAGAAGATGGCTAGCCGGGCAAGGCAGCGCCGTCTTGCGGGGCGGAGGGCGCGGCGGGAGCTTCGGGCGCGGCCGGCGCAACCGGCGCGCCGGAGAAGTTGCCCAGCATGACGCGCGCGAACTTGCCGGAGACCCAGGCCAGACCGTTGAGCAGGTGCATCGAGACCACCGTCAGCAGGACGCCGATGAAGAAGGCGGCCAGCGCTTCGGGCAGGGTGTCGATCACCCAGATGGGGGTGTAGGCCCAGGAAGAGTTCCACGCCAGGTTGATCTGCGGGTGCACGAACTGGTAATACAGCGGGGCGGTCAGCAGCGCGCCGGAGATGGACACCAGGGTCACGAAGGCCACGAAGGAGAACACGCCCAGGGGGAACTTGGCGAACAGGTACACCAGGCCCTTCCAGGTAACAGAGTTTCCCAGGGTGGCGGTGAACTTCTGCCACAGGCTCTTGTCGCTGAGGTCCTGGCGCGTCATGGGCGGGATGTCCTCGCCCAGCAGGCCGATGGCCATCTGGCGCTCGAAGGCTGCCAGACCGTACCAGGCGGCGAAGACCGCCACCAGGATGAACAGCCCCACCCACACGATCAGCAGCGAGACGCCCAGCGACAGGCCGGTGACCAGGAAGATGAAGTAGAACAGGCCGAGGGGGAAGGCCAGCAGGAGATAGAGAGCGTTGAGATAAGTCCGGCCGCGCACGGCCACGCCAAAGAATTTTGCGAGAGCATTTTCGAACGAGTCCATGGGAAGAACCACCTTTCAAGTTGCTTGTTTTCTGCGCCGGGCGGTTGCCCCGGCATTTTTCTCTACCCATGTATACGCACGACTCGGGATTTGGTTGCAAGCTGAGGGGCGGGGGGCGCTATTATCGCCGGATGAGGGGCAAGAAGACCAGCCTGGCGTCCTGGGTGGTGGTAACCGTCACGGGGGCGGAGGCGGGGCTGAGGTGGCCCATGGCATCGTAGGCCACCAGGCTGACCTTCCACACGCCGGCCCTGGGCAAGAGCAGATTAAAAGCGTTCCGGCGCCCGGCGTCCAGTGCGGTTTGCGGCCCGCCTGAAGCGAGCTGGTACACCACGCGGTAGCCCCACAGGTCGGCTTCGCCGTTCTCCTGCCAGCTCAAAGGCGCGACCACGCCGTTCACGAGCGCCGCGGCGCTCAGGCCGGCGGGCGCAGCCGGGGGCGCGTAAGCCACGGCCCCCTGGGCGCCCACGAAACCGCCGTCCGTGTCCACTTCGGTCATGCAGCTCGCTCCGCCGCCGAACAGCACGCCGATCACGCCCGCGTCGGCCAGGTCGCGCGGGTGGGAGAAGGCGTACGCGGCGCGGTTGTCCTGGTAATGGTCGCAGGTGTTGTCCAGCGCAGTGTTGCCCACCGGCATCTGCCACAAGAACAGGCGCTTGCCGGCGGCGTGCGAGAGGGCGTTCTCCCACAGGATGGCGCGCGTGGGGCGCGGCAAAGTCCCGTCGGCAGCGTCCCACCAGGGGCGCAGCCCGGAGCCGGCGTCCCGGTCGGACCACTCCACCACCAGCAGGTCGGCGCGGTCGCCGCCCATGGCGTCGATGAAGGCCGCCGTGCTGCGCCCCATGTCCATGGCCTGGGCGTCCGTCACGGATTGGGGATCGCCGTTGGTGGCCCACATGCTGGCCATGGGCGCTACCAACGCGTTGGGCGCTGTGGCGTGGATCAGGTCCACCAGGTACTGCCCGAAGCCGGCCAGGGTATTGGCGTAGCCGCTCTTGTTGAGCGCCACCGGGTAGGAGGAGGGATCGTTGGGGCGCACCCCCGCCGGGCGGCTGCTGCTGTTGCTGAGCTGCTGCATGTAACCGTAGAAATCCGGCTCCAGGTTGAAGATCACCGGCCTGGAGCCACCCGCCTGCTGGGCGGCCCTTCGCAGAGAAGCCAGGTGAGCCTCCACGAAGGCCGAATTCTGTAATTTTTGGGCGTAACAGGTGCTGCTCTCCCCGCAGTCCGGGGGCGTGCCCAGCACCATGTACACGGTGACCATGGGAATGGTGTGCTGCTGCTCCCAGGCGTGGTGCACGAAGCGGTAGACGAAGTTATCCCCCCAGGTCTCCCAACCGTAGGTGATGTACTGGTAGACGTAATCCCAGGGCACGCCGCTGTTGATCTGCCAGTCGTCCGCATTGGTCTCGTTCCAGGCGTTGGAGCCCCAGCCGAGGCGCTGCGGCAGGGCGGCGGGGATGGAGCCGCCGGGCGCGGCCAGCACGTTCAGCGCGCCCAGGGGCAGGGAAGCCACGTGGCCCTCTTTGTCCTGGGCGGTGAGGAGCAGCTTCACCTCGCCGGCAGGCGTGCCGGGCGCCACAGCCAGCGCCGCGCCGTAGACGCCGTCGCCGGCGGCCCCGTCGTTGCTGCGCCCGTCGTCCCGCAGGCTCAGGATACCGCGCCCCAGCCGCCCGGCGTCCAGGGTGACGGAGGCCAGATCCGCGGCTCCCTGCGGGTCGGTGACTTTAGCGCGCACCAACAGATAAGTGGCCCCGTCCGCCGGGAGCGAGCGCGGGAACAGGCTGCCCTGGGAAAGCTGCGGCCCGTCCGGGCTTACGTCGCTGCCCAGGCTGATGTCGTCGAAATAGACGGTGGGCTGGCCCCCGCCGGTGGCATCCTGCCAGGTGACGCCGGTCACCTGGGCGTTGGCGGGGTTGAGCGTAGCCAGGGGAACTTTGACCTCTTCCCAGGCGTTAGCCGAAGGCGGGGCAATTGCCACGCCCGGCCCGTCCTGCCCGTCGGCGAAGTTCAGGAAGACGTTCATGCGCTGCCCGCCGGCAGCGCCGCCGTTGAGATAGAAGTGCAAATAGGTCGCGCCCAGGGTGTCCACGCTGGGATTGTGCAGGTACAGCCCCTGCCAGGCGCCAAAGGTCACGGCGATGCTGTGCGCGCCGCTGTGCACCGGGGAGGCGGCCGCCAGGTTCACGCTGGCCCAGGACCAGTCCACCCAGCCCGGCCCCAGGGCGTCGGCGTAGATCGTGCTGGTCAGCGCCAGGGGCGCAGGCAGGCGGGTGAAGCCCGCCGCCAGCAGGCAAAGGCACGCCAGGAAGTTGATCCCCTTTCTAATAGCCAATATCCTCTTTGATTTCCTCGGGCAAATCCATCTCGCTGTCCACGCTGACCGGAATGCCGCCGTATTTGACGTAAGTCACGGGCTTTCCGCCGTAGCTGAGCACGCGCACGTAAGTTCCGCCGTGCCGGACGATGGTCACGGGGATACCGTCCTGGCGCACGAAAGTGACATATTCGCCGGAATTGATCTGATCGGCCATAGAACCTCCTGCATAATTGTTATTATAAAGAATTATTCCGGCCACTACAATTATCCTGTGGCCGAGGAGAGGAGGTTGTGGAGGCTGCTTCAGGGTTAGCGGAATTTCACGAGGGAGAGCTATCGCATCCCCACTCACGTGGAAGGCGCGCTGGGCGGGGCAAGGCTCCCACAGGTGAAGCCGGCGGGGATTTGCACGCCTTGCAGCTCGTCAAAATTGTACTCGTCGAAGTACAATTTCACGGGCGTTTCCAGGCCGGCGTAGGTGACCTCGTATTCGTCCAGGATGACGCCGTTGAAGGTGAACGAGCCCGTGCGCACGTAGCTGACTGCCTGGCCTTTGGGTCCGCGCAGGATGCTCAGGTAGCCGCGCTCGCGCAGAGGGCCTTCGAAATCTTCCCCGCCGATCAGGATGGGGTTCTCCGGCTTGAAGCCGTAGGTGGGGTCGGTCGAGACGGGGCAGTAGGCCAGCCCGCCCTGCGGCGTGAAGAACGTGATCGAGGTGAGCACGGCGTTGAAGACCAGCTCCCCTTCGGAGGCCCAGCGATCCTCCCCCTGGCCGGAGGTGGCCAGCTCGTACGCGAAGAAGACCTGCGAGGCGCTGGGAGCAACGGCCACCAGGCGCCCCTTTTGCAGGTCGCCGGTGAGATCCAGCCCCAGGCCCTGCTTATCGTCGACGATCATCGGGTAGGGCGCGCCGGCCTCCAGCGCATCCAGGCCCTCGCCGCCGCTCGTGAGGAAATCGGCGATGGCTTCCGCGAGGCTCTGCTGCTTAATGGCAGGCCGCACCAGCAGGGTGAAGACCACCTGGTCATCCTGGCTGGAGAGGGTGGCCCGCTCGGTCCCGATGCTGGCGCGGTAGCTGCTCATAGACTTGAAGGAGAAGCCCGCCTCTTTCAGCGAGTAGGCCGGGCCGGTCTTCAGCGGCGGGGTGGCCGTGGGCGCGGGTGTATCGGTGGGACGGGGAGTGGGCGTCGCCGCAGGAGTAAACGTGGAGGTGGGCGGCTGGGTGGGCGTCGCGGTGGAGCTCGGCGACAGGCTCAAAAGGCTCTGGCTGCTGCAAGCAAAAGCGGCCAGGCTGAAGAGCAGCACAACATAGGGAAGAATCGCGGTTCGGGGGCGTTTGGGCATGAAGGCTTTCCTCAAGGCGTTGGTGAATGAGCAATGGGAGGAGCCGTTTTTGCGTGAAACTTTTCACCCCCCACAACGTAAATTATAGTGGATGCTGCGATTCTTTGCGATCTTTACAAGTATAATTTAAAGGATTCCCCTAAAAAGTATGCCAACCGTCATTCTTTTTAGACTTTAAGGCGTAGAGAACAGCGAGGATTCGGGGGAAGACTCTGTGGTCTCTAGGTCTAATCTATTGTAAAAAGGGAAAATCCCACCGCAGGGTCACGGAGATCACACAGAAAACCTTTCTATAACCCTGTGTCCTCTATGACTCTGTGGTGAGATTGCGAGGAATTGTCACAACCAATCGGTGATGGGGAGGGAAACCATGAAAAAACTGTTTGGATTGCTCTCGATCGTGTTCGTGGGGATGCTGCTGGCCGCCTGCGCCGCGCAGCCGGCCGCTGCGGCCAGCAATATTGACCAGGGCAGCTACCTGACCGGTCAGCAGATCGACGCCGCCCAGGCAGGGACGGCCGACTCCGGCTTCGTGCTCGACGTTCAGAAGGACAGCCAGCCAATGGGCGTGCTGATCCGTGGAATCACCACTCAGGGAAAGCTGTACGCGCTCATCAGCGATGACACCGGAGCGATGGTGTGGCAATCGGACCCGGTGGGCGGCAATTTCAAGATCGGCACGACCGTCACCACCTTGAAGGCCGGCAAATACAACCTGGGTGTAGGCTGGGACGGCCCGGTGAGCGGCGTTTACGACCTCTACACTGTGCCCGGTGGGCCGGTGAGCCTGCCCGAGGTGACGCCCGTGGCGCTGGTGGGCGGGGTGGGTATGATCCTGGTGGCGCTGGGCTTCGCCGTCTACGCCGCCGTGCGCCGCCTGGGCTGGGGCTATATGGGGATCGGCGCGCTGGGCTGGGTGATCGCCGTGGCGCTCAAGTTCCTGTGGGCCATTCCGATGAACACCCCCATCTACCTCTTCCTGGCCGGGGCGCTGCCCGCCGGGTGGGGCGATTGGGTCTTCGAGATCTACGTAGGCCTGCTGACGGGCATCTTCGAGGTCATCCCGGTGTGGCTGGTGGTGCGCTACACGCGCCTGGGCAAGGTCGATTTTTCCAAGGCGCTGGCCTTCGGCATCGGCTTTGGGGCCTTCGAGGCGCTCTTCCTGGGGGTCAGCAGCCTGGGCACCACCCTGGCAGGCATCCTGTCGCCCGGCTCAGTGCCGGCGGCTACCCTGGAGCAGCTCACGCGCGCCAACGACCTGCTGTATTCCCTGGCGCCTATCTCGGAGCGCTTCTTCACCATCCTGATCCACGTCTTCGCCAACGTGCTGGTCTTCTACGCCGCCGCGGCGCGCAAGCCGGGTTATTTCTGGCTGGCCTTCGCCTACAAGAGCCTGATCGACGCGGGCGCGGCCTTCGTGCAGGTGACCGGGGCGTTCAGCCTGGGCCAGATCTGGATCATGGAGGCCGTGATCGTCGTGTGGGGCGTGATGGGTTGGCTCGGCACCCGTTGGGTAGAGGCGCATTACCCCAAAGTGACCCCATCCGTGGAGGTCGAGCCGGCGTCCGTGTAGAGGGATCGGCGTAGGGGCACCGGCGGAGAATCGCAACCCCCGTCACCCTACCACGTTCCGCCGTGCCCCGCCTCGGACAGCCAGATTGCTCATGCGTAGGGGCACCGGCGGAGAATCGCAACCCCCGTCGCCCTACCAGGTCCCGCCGTGCCCCGCCTCGGACAGCCAGATTGCTCATGCGTAGAGGCGCCGGCGGAGAATCGCAGCCCCCGTCACCCTACCAGGTCCCGCCGTACCCCGCCCCGGACAGCCAGATTGCTCATGCGTAGGGGCACCGGCGGAGAATCGCAACCCCCGTCACCCTACCAGGTCCCGCCGTGCCCCGCCTCGGACAACCAGATTGCTCATGCGTAGGGGCATCGGCGGAGAATCGCAACCCCCGTCGCCCTTCCAGGTCCCGCCGTGCCCCGCCTCGGACAGCCAGATTGCTCATGCGTAGGGGCACCGGCGGAGAATCGCAGCCCCCGTCGCTCTACCAGGTCCCGCCGTGCCCCGCCTCGGACAGCCAGATTGCTCATGCGTAGGGGCACCGGCGGAGAATCGCAGCCCCCGTCGCCCTTCCAGGTCCCGCCGTGACCCGCCTCGGACAGCCAGATTGCTCATGCGTAGGGGCACCGGCGGAGAATCGCAGCCCCCGTCGCCCTTCCAGGTCCCGCCGTGACCCGCCTCGGACAGCCAGATTGCTCATGCGTAGGGGCGCCGGCGGAGAATCGCAACCCCCGTCACCCTACCAGGTTCCGCCGTGCCCCGCCCCAGACAGCCAGATTGCTCATGCGTAGAGGCACCGGCGGAGAATTGCAGCCTCCGTCGCCCTTCCAGGTCCCGCCGTGCCCCGCCCCAGACAACCAGATTGCTCATGCGTAGGGGCACCGGCGGAGAATCGCAACCCCCGTCACCCTACCACGTCCCGCCGTGCCCCGCCTCGGACAACCAAATCATTCCCTGCACCGGGCCACGGCGGGATTTTGGATAACACGCCCGTCTCGCGATTCTCCGCCGTGCCCCTACATCCTGACCAGGACTATTTCATTCGCCTTTATCCTTCCTCCTTTCAAAGGCCGGATTTTCGCGATCCAGGTGCCATTGCAAGGGATTGTCCCGGATGTAACGGCGAACGGCGTCCAGGTCGCGTTCGTTGCGCAGGACGTGTTCGTAATAATTGCGTTGCCAGACGGGGCCATTCGAGCCGTCCTTCATGCGGGCATACCGGTAAGCCACCGCCGCCTTGTACGCACGGACGATGGTGGGTAGCGATCCTTCCACCGGGCAACCGAATTCTTCGTGCGTAGGGGCACCGGCGGAGAATCGCAACCCCCGTCGCCCTACCAGGTCCCGCCGTGCCCCGCCCTGTGATAAAAATGATTCCATGCACGTGGTTGGGCATGACCACGAATTCATCCAATACGACCTGCGCGAAGCGGCGCCCCAGACGGATCCATTCCCTCTCGGCCATCCGGCCGACGGTATTCAAGCCCATCTCGCCGGCGACGACCTCCCCAAACAAACATGCGCGCCGGGACGCGCAGATGGTGACGAAATATCCCCCCTCTTGAGAATAATCATACCCGGGAACGCGGATGGAATGGCGGCGACGCTCGTCCATCTTTCCCTACGGCAGCGAAGAACGCAGCTTGCGGAACAGCTCGGCCAGGGCGGGCAGGGGGTAATGGGCGTTCAGCCCGCTGGGATTGGGCAGCACCCACAGCTCCGCGCCGCCCAGCCGCTCGGGCTGCCGGCCCAGGGTGGCCTTGGGGCGCTGAAAGGCGGCGCGATAGACGCCCACGCCCAGGAGGGCCACCACGCGCGGAGCATACGCGCCCACCCGTTCCTCCAGGCGGCGCGCCCCGGCCTGAAGCTCGGCGACGGCCAGCTCGTCGGCGGAGGCCGTGGCGCGCTCCACCACGTTGGTGATGCCCAGCCCGTAATCGAGCAGGCGCCGGTCCTCGAAAGGCGAGAGCCGGCGCTCGGTGAAGCCGGAAAGTTGCAGCGCCGGCCAGAAGCGATTGCCCGGGCGGCCAAAATGGTGCCCGATGGCCGCCGAATACAGGCCGGGGTTGATCCCACAGAACAGCACTTTCAAACGGGGGGTAATCACGTCCGGGACGGTCTTGTCCACTGCACGGCGCAGGTCTTGCGGAGTGGGCCTGGGGGCGGCGGCCATCAGGGCTGGGTGAAGACCAGCATCCAGCCGCCGGCGAAGCTGCTGCCGTCCGAGGCGCTGCAATCCATACTGGCCAGGTCGCCGACCGTCTGCCCGCCGTCTCCCAGGCGCAGGGTGTAGGCTACGCCGGGGGTCATGCTGAAGTCCCCGTAACCGGCGTCGATCTCGGGCTTCAGGCCGGTGAAGAAATCGTCCTCGCCGCCCTCCCAGGTCACGTTCACCTGCACGCCGGGCACCGGGTGGCCGGCTGCGTCTCGCACCTCCACCTGCAAGAGCGGCGCGCCCAGGGTAGCGTCGCACACCTGGCTCTTCTTTTCCAGGGCGAAGGGCGGCCCCGCCGTGGGAGTGGCCGTGCGCGTGGGCAGGGGCGTGCTGGGCGCGGGGCTCACCGACCCGCCGGTGGGTGAAGCGCCGGGGGAAGCAACGCTGCCCGGCGCGGAGGTGGAAGTGGGCAGAGGAACGGGTGATTCCGTCACCGTCACGGCGCCCTGGGGAGCCGGTGTATCCGTCACGGCAGGCGCCCCCCCGCTCAGGCTGGCCGCCAGATTCGCCAGGGCGCGCGCCTGGGCTTCCGGAACGCCCTCCGCCAGGCTGCGCTGCGCCTGGGCCGCCAGGGCTCCGGCGGGGTCCGCATCCCCCAGCAGGGCCAGGCGCACGGCCGCGCGCCCGCGGTCGCCGTCCACCTGGAAAGCGGCCGCGATCAGGCCGCGATACTGGTCCTTGAAATCCGCGCGCAGCGAAGCCGGCGAAGCGTCCACGTATCTCACCGGGCTGACGCCCCAGGAGAACAACAGGCCGGCGGCGAAGCCCAGCAGCAGCCCCACGATAGGCAGCAGAAAAGCGCGCGGCCCGCTCACGGCTGGCTCCGGGTGGGGACGGGCGTCCAGGTTTGCAGGGCGGCGGCCAGGCGGGCCATCACGTCCAGGTCGCCGGCGGCGTAGCCTTCTTGTTTGCCGGCCTGGATGGCCTCATCCACGATCTGCAAGGGAGGGCTGTCTCCCAACATGGCCAGGCGCTGGCCGGCCAGGGCCAGGTCGCCGTCGCCCTGGAAGCCCTCGGCCGCCATCAGCACGATGTCCGTCTTGTAATTCTGGTGCAGCGCGTCAGGAGTGGTGTCCACGTATTTGACCGGGTTGATCACCCAGCCGTACAACAGGCCCAGCGCCAGGCCGACCACCAGGGCCAGGAGGAAGCGGGTCAGGCGCGCAGACATCTCAAGCGAGCCTATTTGCCCAGCATGGGCATCTGGATGCCGAAGCGCCGGGCGGCGGCGATGGCCTCGGGGTAACCGGCGTCGGCGTGGCGCACCACGCCCATGCCGGGGTCGGTAGTCAGCACGCGTTCCAGGCGCACGGCCGCTTCGGGGGTGCCGTCCGCCACGATCACCTGCCCGGCGTGCTGGCTGTAGCCGATGCCCACGCCGCCGCCGTGATGGAAGGAGACCCAGGTGGCCCCGCCCACGGCGTTGATCAGGGCGTTGAGGATGGGCCAGTCGCTGATGGCGTCGGTGCCGTCGCGCATGCCCTCGGTCTCACGGTTGGGCGAAGCCACCGAGCCGGCGTCCAGGTGGTCGCGCCCGATGACGATGGGCGCCTTGACCACGCCGCGCGCCACCAGCTCGTTGAAGGCCAGGCCGGCTTTGGCGCGCTCGCCGTAGCCCAGCCAGCAGATGCGCGCAGGCAGCCCCTGGAAGGGCACTTTCTCGCGCGCCAGCTTCAGCCAGCGCTGCAGGTGCTCGTCCTCCGGGAAGAGGTCCGCCACGGTCTCGTCGGTGCGGTAGATGTCCTCGGGGTCGCCGGAGAGCGCCACCCAGCGGAAGGGCCCCTTGCCCTCGCAGAACAGCGGGCGGATGTAGGCGGGCACGAAGCCGGGAAAATCGAAGGCGTTCTGCACGCCGGCGTCGAAAGCACGCTGGCGCAGGTTGTTGCCGTAATCGAAGACCTCGGCGCCCTTGCGCTGCAATGCCAGCATGGCTTCCACGTGGTGCGCCATGGACTGCATGGAGCGCCGCGCGTATTCCTCGGGGTCGGTGCGGCGCAGCTCTTCGGCCTGCGCCACGCTCATCCCGGCGGGGACGTAGCTCATCACGTCGTGGGCGGGGGTCTGGTCGGTGACCACGTCCGGCATCACGCCGCAGGCGGCCAGTTCGGGGTAGATCTCGGCGGCGTTGCCGATCAGGCCGATCGAGCGGGGGCCCGCCGGTCGCGGGCCTCTTCCACCAGGGTCATGGCCTCTTCCAGGGTGTCCACCACCACGTCCACGTAGCCGATCTCCAGGCGGCGCTGGGCGCGCGCCGGGTCCACCTCCACGATCAGCCCCACGCCTTCGTTCATGGTGATGGCCAGCGGCTGGGCGCCGCCCATACCGCCCAGCCCGGCGGTGAGCACGAATTTGCCTTTCAGCGAGGGCCAGCCGCGCTGCTCGGCCAGCGAGCCCAGGGTCTCGTAAGTGCCCTGCAGGATGCCCTGGGTGCCGATGTAGATCCACGAGCCGGCGGTCATCTGGCCGAACATGATCAGCCCTTTGGCGGCCAGCTCGTCGAAATGCTCCTGAGTGGCCCAATGCGGCACCAGGTTGGAGTTGGCGATCAGCACGCGCGGGGCGTCTGCGTGCGTCTTGAACACGGCCACCGGCTTGCCCGATTGCACCAGCAGGGTCTCGTCGTCCTCCAGCTCGCGCAGGGTGTCCAGGATGGCGTCGAACGCCTCCCAACTGCGCGCGGCCTGGCCGCGCCCGCCGTAGACCACCAGGTCCTGGGGCGCTCGGCCACCTCGGGGTCCAGGTTGTTCTGGATCATGCGATAGGCGGCTTCGGTTAGCCAGGATTTGCATGTGCGCTGCGTGCCGCGCGGCGCGCGCACCTCACGTGGAGCAGACATGGGAACCTCCCAACTCGAATAGATTAACACAAATCCCCTCCCGCGTGATTATTATACGCCGGGAGGGGAGGCAGGGCAAACGAATTTCAACCGGCGACGGGGACGCCGATCTGGCTCGTTGAGACGGGGCTGACGGACAATTGCGCGAAGGTGGTGCTGCGCAGATGCTCGACCAGGTCGGAGCTGATATCGTGCCAGAAGTGCTGCATGGTGCAATCCTCAGACAGCGGGCAGGACTCTGGGTCGTTGGCGCACTGGTTCAGGGCTACCGGCCCATCGATGGCTTCCAGCACCTCCAAAACGGAGATTTCCTCGGCGGGCCGCGCCAGGGCCACGCCGCCCTTCGCGCCGCGCGAGGTGCGGATGAGCCCCGAGATGGCAAGCTGCGCAACGATCTTCATCAAAAAAGCCGGGGGGATGCGGTATTCATCTGAGATCTGGCTGGTGGGCACTTTCTCGCCGGGGGCAAGCCGCGCCAGATACATGACTGCTCGCATTGCATAGTCGGCCTGGTGTGTAATCTGCATTTCCTTTTCTCCTTACCGATAATCATGGTAACCATAGTCTGATATAGACAGTTTAAAGGAATGCAGTCGCCAGGGCAAGTGACAGAGATCATTGCGTGGGGGTGACAAATAGAATAATATTACCGTATTACTCTTGTTTGGGCGAATAGGGATCAAGTGACCAGGAATCAGGGAACAGGGAGCAGGTAATCAGGGCGCCAGGGCGAGCAGCGCCCACTGTCCACTTAACTATCGGCAATTCTGACTACTGTCAAGGCGACAACCTTGCGAAGGTTGGTTGAAAGGGGTGCGTTCTTGGGGTGGAGCGAGTGCCTTTGAACAAAACCTTCGCAAGGTTGCCCCCGGATTGCTAAAATATCCCCTTAATGCGCCTGGCCCGCTCCTGGATCAGCTCGGCGACGATGCTCACGGCGATCTCCTCGGGCGTATCCGCGCCGATGGACAGGCCGATGGGCGAGTGCACCCGCGCCAGCTCTTCAGGCTTGACGCCCTCGCCTTCCAGCTCCTTATAGACCAGATCGCGCTTGCGGCGGCTGCCGATCATGCCGACGTAGGCGGCGGGCGTCTCGAGCGCCCTGGCCAGCACTACCTTGTCGCCCAGGTGGCCGCGCGTCACGATCACGATCGAGCTGTCCTCGTCCACGCCCAGATCTTCGAAGGCGCGTTCCATGGAGGGCGGCACGCGGATCTCGTCCGCCGTCTCGAAGCGCGCCCGGTTGGCCCACTCCTGGCGATCGTCCAGCACCACCGTGTAGAACTCCACCATTTTCGCCAGGGAGGCCAGCTTCTGCGAGACGTGCCCGGCGCCAAATATGAACAGTGTCCCGGAGATACCCAGCGGCTCGATCAGGCAGCGCCTCTCGCCCAGGTCGGCCACCAGCGGAGAGCGCACGGCGCCGAGCGCCACGTACCCGCCGACGTGCTCCAACGAGACACGGCTACCCTCGACGACGATGTTTAGCTTTCCGGCCCCCACGCCGGCAACGCTGCCATCCGCACGCACCAGCCAATGGCCGATCGCAGCGGCGTCCTCGCTTTTGGGGGGCGTGTCCCCGTATTTTGGGGGCAGCTCGCTGATCCACCAGGCGCGCTGGCGCGCTTGAAATCACCTCCAGCACCTGGGCCCACAGCGCGCGCAGGGCCTCATCCTGGGCGTCCAGGTACTCCACCAGCACCTCCTGGCGCCCGCCGCAGATCATGTCCATCTGGGCGGCGTCCTTGCCGCTGAATTGGAACTCGCGCAGCGCCGCCCCGCCCGCGTGGAACACCCCGGCAGACAGCTCGAGCACCTGCGCCTCCAGCCGCCCGCCGCCCACCGTCCCGCGAAATCGTGCCGTCCGCCAGAGCCAGCATCTGCGCCCCGGCCATGCGCGGCGCGGAGCCGTTGCGCGTCACGGTCGTGGCCAACACCAGGCTTTCCCCACGCTGTAAACGTTCCACGATCTCGGCGATTATCGGCTGCATAGCTACTCCTCATTCTTTGAATATGCCCCTATTTTACCCCCTACGGGCAGCATTGCTCAATCTCCTTCCCAGGTATTCAAGAAAGCGGTTACCATGCTGGCCGAGTTATCGGCGGCCACCTGCAAGAAAGTGACCAGCTCGTTCCCGCCGGCTCCGCCCCCGGCCAGGTCGGAGAGGGAGCGGAAAGCGATGAAAGGCACGCCGTTGGCGTAGGCCACCTGGGCCATGGCGGCCGTCTCCATGTCCAGGGCATCGGCCTGAAAAGTCTGCCAGGCCCAGGCGCGGTAATCCGCGTTATCCACGAAGGTCGGGCCGCTCACCCCGTTCCCGCCCACCACCACGCGTGGGTCGTGGTCCAGGCAGGCGCCCAGGTGAGAACAGCGCTCCAGCTTCGCCACGGCGACGGCCCGCCCGGCCGCCGCCAGCAAGGCCGGATCGGCCTTGAACCAGAAGAGGCTCTCCTCGGCGTCCGGCTGGCCGTTGAGGCTGGCTACCGGGACGCGCTGGGGGAACATCATGCCGTAATGCCCGAATTCTTGCGCATAGAAGCCGGTGTCCCAGCCCTGGGCCGTCTGGCGGGCAAAGACCTGCTCCTGGTACTGGCCCCACTGCGCCGGAACCACCACGTCGCCGATATTCAGAGCGGGATTCACGCCCCCGGCGATGCCCGAAAAGAGGATGGCGTGGATGTTGAAGGCGTCCAGGGCGGCCTGGGTCGCCATGGCCGCGTTGACCATGCTCTCCCCGCTGCTCGCCAGGACGACGGCGTGCCCTTCCAGGCGGCCCAGCGTATAGGTGCGCCCGGCGAGCACGTAGCGCTGCTCCTCCTGGAGATTCTTGCGCATCTGGCTCAGCTCGGGGGCAAAGGCGGTCAGGATCAGCAGGCGGGGCGTGTCTTCGCGCGCCAGGGGCCGCACGGCCTGCGCCGGGGCGCAGGCAGCCAGCAGCACGGCCAGGCAGAACAGGGCAAGAAAGCACTTCATTGTCTTTTTCATTGTGCAGCTTCCGGCAGTAAGTAAAGGAATCGAACCACAAAGACACTGAGATCACAGAGAAAATCTCGTTACTACCCAGTCTATTAGATAGGACGCGGACAAGCGCAGATGAACACCGAGAAACAACGGGAGAAAATAATTTTTGAACTCAAACCCAACTCGAATATAGAAATTTCCGTGTTCTCCGTGTCCCATAAATGCCCTGCTGAGTAGTTTGACAATGTCACATTAAACATTTGTCTGTGTTTTGACGCTCAAGTGTTTCAAAATCCTCTTTCAACCAATAGGAGTGGTAAACATTATTTAGACACGAAAAGGGGGCGCTGTAAGGTGAACTCCTAAAACTGGAATAGTGTAATTTTCTAATACGATTGTTTCTTGTAAATTTCTATCTTTTTTATAATTTCATTTCGAAAATAGTTGTAGGTAGTTTGTGAAAAATCTCCTTGTCTCTCTGCTGTCTCGATCGCTTTGTTCATCCATCGAAGTGCATCATCATACTCCCACAAATTATAGTGACTTTGAGCGAACAAATAAAATATATAATGTGTTTTAGAGTGTATTTTTTCTAATATATCTAATGCTTTGCTCGCTAAATCTTTATACCTGTTCTGTCTTTGCCTCTCTTCAAATGGGTCGTCGTACCTATTTAATTTTATTGATGTCGACCAGCGAACATAGAATTCCGCCAAATGGACTCTTATCGACTCGCTGTCAATATTCTCTAGTTTAGCTGCGTAAATTGATGCTTTTTCAAAGTTTGGAATCTCGATAGCCAGATAGCATTCTATTAATGTGATTAATATCTCTGGATGATTCCTGCTTTTTTCTATAATAAACTCCAGTAGCTTAATCGCCTCCGTAATTTCTCTTTTTTGATTCTTCAAGTATCTTGCATAATAAAACTTAAATACAACCGATTCTGGGTTTTTCTTAATCTGGTCGGCAATAAATCCCTCCGCCTCCAGATAATTTCGCTCACTAAGGTAGTTATTAAATATACCGATTGATTGAACTTCATTCTCGCTATAGTCCATTTGTTTGTCAATTGTAAAATTTTTAATAATTCTATCTCGTATCTGCAAAGAAAGTTGATTATATTTTTGGGCAAGGCTGCGGATTAATAGCCGAATATCCGGATTAATCTTATATTTTTCCGTATTTTCTATTGATACCCTGGATATACATTGATAATCAACTAAAGTTGGAATAATTCGATCAATCTCTTGGCTAGATATACTTAATATATCTGCCATTTGCCTTATCATAAGCGGGTAATTGACAAGTTCAAGCAGAAGGAGCGTTTGAAGTTGAATATTTTGTTTATCTTTATTTTCTATCTCCTGCAATATTTCATGGAAACTAAATTGGATAATTTCATCTGCGTAATTCCCAGTCGAATATATTACCACTTCAACAGGCTCGTTGTACTCGAATAGCCTGGCAAAGCAGTGTTTTATAACAATGGGAATACCCATTGTAACCTCGTATAATTTCTCTTGTTGCTTCACAGACAATTCCTCTGCCGCCTGTTGATATTTTTTAAATAACTTCGACATCAAATTTTTTGACTCTTTAGAATTTAAACCTTTTAACTCTATTTGATGGAATCCACAAGGGAATTGCTTGCGCGATGTAATAATAATTTTAAAATAGTCGGGTTGTCTTCGAAGCCCTCGTTTAACTTCGATATCGAAAAATCTTATTATTCTATTCACCTCATCCGAAAAAACAGTTTCGAAATTGTCCAGCACTAAAAGGACTCTGTGTTCTTTCAAAGTTTCTACAACGAAATACTTTTTATCATCTATTCTGTATTCGTCCAGGTTCTCGAAATCAAAAAATTCGAGTATAGCCTCTAAAACTTGTTCCAGTGATCTAAACTGGGCGGGGCGCTTTTCGGTTGTGGCGTGAATATAATCGTAATAATCCGTTTTGGCTGTACACCATATAATATTGTCATATAAAACCTTATCTTTGTCTTTCTCATTATATAGTTCTTTTGAAAGTTGAATCATTAAGGCCGTTTTACCGATCCCCCCAGGGCCAAATATCATTCCGTTTTGATTGGGTATTTCAATGATTTCTTCACGAATTTTCCGCTTTTGAAGACTCCGCCCAACGAAATATCTCAGTTCTTCATCATCTGGAATATTTGCCTTAATACCGTTGTCGGAGTTAATTACTGGTAATACGTCAGTCCAAAACAATTCCTGCCGGCTTCCTGTTTTAAACACGACATGGTTGAACTTTCGTTTCGTTTCTTCTATGTGTTCCAGCTCGCCTAATACAGAGCTATAAGCAAACCCCTTAGCCCTTGTCCGTTTATAAAAATAAAGCGTGTCATCTCTTATAACTAAGAATGGATCAAGGCGAATTAGTTTTCCGCCTTGTAGAATTAAATTTGTAGATATAGCATCAATATCTTCAGTTTCAGATTGGGAAATCCCCTGTTCGGAATATTCCACCATATTATTTCTATAAACTCGAGTAATTGCAATATAATTTTGCGTTTTAGGATCCCAATTTTCGACTATTTTTAAATTGATTGGATTCTTAAAAAAACCCGACAATAAGTTAACTAATTTTGTCAATGCACCTCTCCATATTTCAGGATCAAGTTGAACCTCAGTATTTTGAAGCGCGCTCTCTATATCAGATTGAATTGCTTCATCAAATTTCATCAGATGAGGGGCAATGAAATCGAGAAAGCCCCGGTTTAATTTATGTTTGTCAACCACCATGGCAATACCAGATTCTGGGGGATAAACTCGTTGTAAATCATCAAGAAAGTGACCTATATCACCCAGCGGTATGATCTCCTCCAATGAGGCTTTCATTTCTAATAATTCGGATGGCGCATTATGATCGATGATATAAAAGCAACTTTTGGCTAGTTCTATGATATTTTGTAGCGAGGGGGTAGTAAACTTTCCTGATAGGATAGTTTTTATCGGTCGGGCTTTCTTCCTGTAAGGCTCGGGCTCGCTGACTATTGCATCTTCATAAACTCGGATTGTAGTTATGCTAAATAATTCTAGAGCCAAGTATGTAATTTCATATATCATCTTGACGATTGCGGTTAGTTCCTCTGTGATGCTTCGTGCATTGAAGCCCTCAAAGGCATCCTCAATTTTAGGATAATATATATACACGGATGGTCGCGTTATACTCAGAATAGTACTAATTACTTCAATTATTTTGTCAAAAGCGGAAAAATCCAAATTGTCAAAAGGTTTTACAGCGTTTAATATCAAATCCGCAAAATCAGATTTAGTCAAGGAAATATTATTACTGTTCGCATCAAATACATCGCTATCGATAATATGCGATTTAGATAGCTCGGTACAATGATGCAATATTCCTTTATCTCCTACGGATAATTTTGGGTCATCTTTATGCTTGCCAGATTTTTCAATAAATTCAGAGGTAAGGAATAAACGCCTTCCCTCATGATTACACAATCGAAGTTCTTGATCAGAAAAGTAAAATTCGATAGAAATGTTATCATGGTTAGATCGATGGACTGGAATTGGGATAGCAAAGGAAAAAACATTATTCCCCCAGGACTTGAATAAGCTGTCTTTTTCCATAACCTGGTCAATAATTTCTTTCTTATCGTGGTCAAATATAAATACCATTGGGATTGGATTGAGATGTTCCGCGAATGTTCTACATCGCTGTAACAACTTTGAATCACCCATGGTTTCTTCATATTCATGAAACTTAATATGTTGGGTTGCGCCTCGTACTTGGAGAGCCTTCTTTAATATCTTCCAATCAGATTTTCCCTCGGTCCAGACTTCAAGATCATAAGTGGTTGTTTGGTTATTTGCTGACATATTTCTCTCCAACATTGATTCCAATTCCGTTCTTTCTAATCCTAGTGTTCCTCCACCATCTCATTAAAGTCATGTTCTATAGCAGAGACGGTTTTGAAGATTTCGAGCAGCAGAGGATTACCTTGATATGCAAATTTACTAAGGAGCTCATCTACGCCTTCAACGAAAGACCATTGCACTTCAGGAAAGAACGCATGATGGGTGGTTATTTCCGGAAATGATAAACGTGCGTTTTTCTTCTTTTTTTTCTAACCATTCGGGCGGAAAAGGCGAGTGGTCCAGCAAATATTATTTATACACGAAAATGGGTTACTGTGAAGTAGAACTCCTTTTTATAAGTGAACCGATTATGACCCTCGACAATTTCTTCTATTATCCTAATTTGACAATGTCAGATTAAACGAATATTCTAAATTCTGAGCATGAAATCACTGTCCAGAGCAATTGGTTGAAAGAGGATTTTGAAACACTTGAGTGTCAAAACATAGAACAAATGCTTAATGTGACATTGTCGAAGTAGTCGCAAAATCTCTATAAATAAACTCTGTGCCCCTCTGCGCCTCTGTGGTGAACTCTACCTGGTTTTCCTGGCCAGCACGATCTCGATCCCTAATCCCCACAGGGAGGTGCGCACGACTTCATCCGTGGCGAAGCCGGCGTCTTCCACCACCTTGCGCACGAAGATGGGGCGGCAATCCAGGAATTTGGGGAAGCGCCGGTGTCCCCATTCGTACCAACGCCTCATCCAGTCCAGGCCGCTGGCCTTGGACAGGGAGACCACGCACAGGCGGCCCCCGGTGCGCAGCACCCGCCGGGACTCGGCCAACACTTCCGGGATCTCGGGGGTATCGAAGAGCTCCAGCACGAAACTGATGAAAATGGCGTCGAAGAAGGCCGCTTCGTAGGGCATGCGCACCGCGTCCCCGCAGTGCAGCACCGCGCGCTCCAGCAGGCCCGCCGCGCGCAGCCTGGAACGGGTCAGCGCCAACATGCGCGGCGAGAGGTCCAGGTCGTAGGCCTTGCCCAGCGCGCCGACCGTGCGAGCGATGTTCTTCAGGCTGTGGCCGGGGCCGGCCCCCACCTCCAGGGCGATCTCTCCCTCTTGCACGGCCAGCTTTTTCAAGCCGGCTTTCCTGGGCTTTTCCTCCCAGGCGCCTTCCAGCAAGTCGTACCACCGGCTGATGCGATCGTAGGCAGCCTGGGCTTCCCGCTTGGAGCGCGTCACCCGGCTAACCTGCTGCCTGATACTCGAGTTTTCGCTCATGCCGCTACCTCCTGGCACATTTCACACTTTTCCGGCCGTATTCTCCGCCCTTTTCCCTCCTTCTTTATACCACTTTCCGTCCCTCGGCGAAAAGGCTTTACTGCCCCGCAGGCGGCGGCGCGACCGGCGACGCGGCCGGCGGCGGGTTGCCCGGCTGCTGGAGCAGGCGCGCCGTGGTGCGGGTGTTCTCCTCCAGGGCGAGCAGCAGATAGATGCCCTCGCCGATCGCGTAGAGGGTGATGGCCGCGCCGCCTCCGTATAGAATCGCCACGAAAATCGCGATCAAGCCGCCCAGCACTCCTCCAAAGACGCCCGCCAGCCCGCTTTGATTCATGCCGAACTGGCGTCCGATCCCTCCCAGGGCCGCGCCGCCCAGCAGGCTGGTGGCGCAGAAGCCCAGGATCACGACGACGGTGACCACCGCCGCGATCACCCCCAGGACTTTATACAAAGTCCCGATAAAACGCAGTGCCGTGTAACGCTTTTCCATAAGGGGCCTCCATTGGATCATAAAATTGAAATAGATCTGAAAACGCGGGAAAACAAGCTTCACTCAAGTTGCCCGCGTGCGCTCCTCGACGTGCATCAGGCCGGCCTGAACGGCGATGCCCACGGCCAGCAGCACCACGAAGATCAAGGTGGCGTTCACATTACTCAGGCTCATAGATTGGACGATAAAGGCCGAACCGGCCAGGGAAGAAAGCACGATCAGGGCCCAGTCGAAAAGCACCGAGACCAGCCCGGCGCCGATGATCCCGCCGGCCAGGGCCGCCAGCCAGTAGAACAGGCCGGACGCGATCCCCAGCAGACCCAGGAGCACCGTCACGAAATAGGCGGCCGCCAGAAAGCCTGCCAGGGCAATGGCGAGGCGCTCCACGAAGACGGCCAGCAAAGCGCCGGCCAGGCCGATCCCCAGAGCGACCAGCAGCGCCACCCAATCTGGGCGCACTTGAAATACCTGGGTGGCGATGCTAAAGCCCACCGCAAAGCCCACCGCCCCCACGAACAACCAGAACAACTTGCGACCCAGCGCCAATAAAAGGATACCTACCAATATCTTGATCAAAACCATCGCAGGTTTACCGTTACCCTTTCAAAAAAGCCTCCATCGCCGCGACCACGCGCTCCAAGGCGCGCAAGGAGCGTGCGACGCTGCCCTTGATTTCCAGGCCGTGGTCGGCATCCTGGATCACCACACTCTGCCCCTGGGTGGCCTCCACGATCTCTTCCAGGTAGGAGGGCGCGTAATGCCCGTCGGCGGTGCCGATCACGAACAGGCTGGGCGGCCGGCCCAGGGTAATCTGGGCGCGAAGCTGTTTGTCGTGCAGCAAAGGGGTCAGCCATACGTAGCGGGCCGCCTTCACGCGCGGCTCTGTGGCCAACAGGTTTCCCATGGCCAGCGTGCCGATGGACTTGCCCGCCAGGATGATTTGCCGGTAAGCGCGCTGCTTCAGGGCGGCCTGGCAGGCCGCGTTGGCGTCGGCGTGCAGCCAGCTCATGCGCTCTTTGTCCGGCAGCGCAGGGAAATCTGCCCGCCGGGCGTAATCATACTCCACACTCAACAGGTCGGCGCCCGTCTCCCGCAGCAGGCGGCTGAGGTAATAGAGCGCGGGCATGTCTGCGTTGTATTCGTATCCGGGGAAGAGAATAGCGAGCCGGGAAGTTTCCTGCTCCTGCCGGAAAAAGGTATGCGGAACAGGCTCGCCGCGATAGCCGATGATCTCTAACGAAGTTTTGGAGGCCATTTCCCGTATCTCCATACCCCGCGCCGCTGGGCAATGTAGAGATCTTCGTCGGGCGCCGGCATTGAATGGTGTGCTATGGTATTCTCTGCGTTTTTCTACCACTCACCCATAAAGGATTGCACGCAGCTCAAGTATATTCCCGAACGACTCCAGAATCAACCGAAAGCTGACAACGAATTTTTACCCCGGATTTCACGGAGAGTGGCCTTCGAGCTTTTCAAGGGCAGCCTGCCCGAGCGGGGTGCTCCGTGAAATCCGTGGACGAAATCCGCTGTTCGCCTTTCAGCCGCGCAGCTTCCGGCTCATCCTGGTCATGCGGCCGCCCATGACGAACATGGCTCCCAGGGTGGTGAAGAGCGCCAAGGCCACCTTGGTGGAATCTACCACCGGCTTGACCTCCACACCCTCCGGCCCCACGCTGATCACCGCTACCGGGCGCGCCATGCTATTGCCTCCGCCGCCGCCCCCACCGCCGCCGCCCAGCGTTTCGTTATCCTCCGGCTTCTCCGGGGCCTCCTGGCCTTCGCCGCCTTCCTTGGTTTCTTTAGCCTCTTTGGCTTCTTTGGAAGCGACGCCGCCGCCCAGGCCAAAGCCGAAGCCCGCGCCCGCCACGACCTCCGAAGCGGTGATGACGGTGTAGTCTCCGGCGGTCAACGGTTGGCTATAGACGCTGCCCGGCTGCGCTACCGAGAAGAGCTTGTCGAACAGCTCCTTGACCCGCTCTTCGCGCTTGGACTGGTACTCAAACATTTTTTCGACCCGACTGCTCATTTTGTTTTCTCCTTTCGCGCGCCATCCTGACGGATACGAAAACGGAAAAGATCGTAGCGACGCCGGCCAGGCCCAGCAGGGCCAGGCGGGTGACGTCCACCACCGGAATGCGCTCCACCTGCCCGTCGCGCTCCACCAGCACGGCTACGGGCCGGTTCCACACCCAACCGCCAAACGGGAGGCGGATGGATAGAAATTGAGACTGGGGCGTCAGGCTGGCGCCGGCCACGCTGACCTTTTCCCCCGAAACAGTCTGCCACTGCACAAAATCTTTCAGCTTCGCCATAAAACCTCCAGATTCCCCTGAGCCAGACCCTAAAGGTCTGCGCAGACCTTTAGGGTCTGACTTGATTAGCGATCTTATCGATTAAGCCTCACTCAGAAACACCGCTAACGACTGCCCTGCCAGGCGCTCCAGCGCGCCGGCCGGCGGCCATGTCCCCTCCCCAATATGATTATAACGCAAATAAACCTTACCAAGGTTTTGCAAAACCTTGGTAAGGTTGAGGACGCTTACTCCTCCAACACGTCCCGCTCGACGCCAATGCGGTTGAACAGGCGGTACTTGATCTGCGCGTCGAACAATTCCCATTTGATCTGCTGGTACTTTTCGCCCTGGCCGCCCTGCAGGAAGCCCACCGGGATGTGGAAGCCCCCCGCCGAGCTCTTCCCGCCGCCGTAATACTGGCCGGTCTCGCTGGAGCCGAACACCTCCTTGAGAAAATCGTCGGGATCGAGGGTGAGCTTCAAAGTACGCATGGAGCCGACCAGGATTTCCTCGCCTTTGTCGTCGGCCATGATGCCGTAGACGATGGCGGTGTGCACGTTTTCTTCGCTCAGCAGGAAATCGGCCGCCTGGGGGATCGCGTCGCGGTCCTCCGCGCGCAGGTAACCGATGCCGGCGATGCTGTAACTCTCCACCACCACCCGCCCGCCGAGCGCCCGGCGGATGGTTTCCATGACCTGCTTCGAGCGCGCCTGGCTCATGATCTGCTCCAACAGCTCGGCGTCGCGGAACTCGCTCAAGAAGGCCGCCGCCTGGAGATCCTCCGCCCCGGCGCGCATGAAGCCGTGCGTGTCGGTGAGGATGCCGTGCATCAAGGCGGTGGCGGCGGCGACGTGCTCTTTATTCTTGCGGTCCAGCTTCAGCGGGCCGCTTTGCAGGGTGCGCGTATAGATGGTGGCGGTAGCCCCGATCTTGCGGATGTCGCTGAGCTCCGGCGTGAGGCGGCCTTGCAGCTCGTGATGATCCACCACGGCCAGCACGGGCACCTTGGCCGCCGCCAGGCCGTCGACGATCTCGGGAACGGTGGTGCCCTGGTTATCCACGAAAACGGCCGCGTCGTAACGCCGCAAATCCATCTTCGCGTCGTACTGGATCAGGTCGATGCCCAACAGCTTGACCAGGGCCACGTTTTGCTGGTGGCTGAGCTTGCCGGTGTAGACGATATCGGCTTCGATGCCGAATTCGGCGCAGAGCAAGCGGTGCGCGAAAGCCGAGGAGATGGCATCCGGGTCGGGGAATTCGTGCAGCACGATCAGATGCTTCTCGCCGCGATGGCGTTCGAGGAGATCGGTCAATTTCAATTTATCTTCCATCTCATCCTCCAATTAAGAAGTATAAGACCTTTTTTATCTGTTACAATAAGGAAATTAAAGTTTGCCCTGCATCCTGATCGGGAACATTCCGATTTGGTTGGGGTTATAGATTTTAAGTTGGGGTTTCACCTTTTCAAATTGGGCAGAAGGACGACCCTGGAGGCACGCAGGTTACAGAGTTTTCTCTTTCGAAAAGAATCCTGGTGTTCTGTGCGTCCGGTGCGCCTCCGTGGTGAAAACGGCCCCTCGGCCCAAATTGGCGAAGGCCCAGCTTTACGTGGGAAGCTCACCTCTGTTTTGGAAAAGGAGTAAAGAATGTCTCAATCGTCCAATGAGCATTTCGCCGAAGCCGCCTCACTGACCAGGCAGTTGTTAGATGAGATCGTGGGGGATGCTGTAAGCGACAAGGTGGGAGTACGCCTGTGGGATGGAAGCCTGTGGCCGGATAACGCCCCCCGCCCCGTGACCCTGGCGCTCAAGCACCCGGGCGCGCTGCGCGCCATGTTCCTGCCCGGCAGCGAGCTGGGCCTGGCCGAAGCTTACCTCTACGATGATTTCGACATCGAAGGCAACGTTGAAGAGGTCATGCGCATGGCCGATCGACTCTCCAGCGCCACGGGCGGCTGGCGCAAAAAACTACGCGCCGCCCGCGACCTGGTGCGCCTGCCGGCTTCCGGCGAGCACGACACCGGGCGGCGCGGGCCGGCCCGCCTGAGCGGCAAGCAGCACTCCATCGAGCGCGACCGGCAGGCGGTCACCTACCACTACAACGTCTCGAACGATTTCTACCAGTTGTGGCTCGACAAGCGCATGGTGTATTCCTGCGCCTATTTCAATACCCCTGAAGACGAGCTGGACGCGGCTCAGGAGCAGAAGCTGGAGCACATTTGCCGCAAGCTGCGCCTGCGCCCGGGCATGCGCCTGCTGGACGTGGGCTGCGGCTGGGGCGGGCTGGTGATCTACGCGGCCCAGCATTACGGCGTGGACGCCACCGGCATCACCCTGAGCGAGCCGCAAGCCAGCCTGGCCGAGCAGCGCATCCGCGAGGCCGGCCTTTCCGAGCGCTGCCGCGTGCGGGTGCAGGATTACCGCGAAGTCAGCGACGAAACCGGCTACGACGCGCTGGTCAGCGTGGGCATGTTCGAGCACGTGGGCGCGGCGCTGCTGCCCACTTATTTCGAGCAGGCCTGGAAGCTGCTGCGCCCGGGCGGCGTCTTCCTCAACCACGGCATCGCCAGCCGCGCCACGGACGAGAGCGAGACGGGGGCCACTTTCAACAACACCTACGTCTTCCCGGACGGCGAGCTGGTGCCCGTCAACGTCACCCTGCACGCCGCCGAGGAGTCCGGCTTCGAAGTGCGCGACGTGGAGAGCCTGCGCGAGCATTACGCCATGACCCTGCGGCATTGGGTGCGCCGCCTGGAGGCCCACCACGCTCAGGCGGTGAACTTCGTGGATGAAGCCACCTATCGCGTGTGGCGGCTGTTCATGTCCGGCTCAGCCGACGGCTTCTCGAACGGGCGCCTGAACGTGTACCAGAGCCTGCTGGTGCGCCCGGACGAAGAGGGGCGCAGCGGCCTGCCGCTCACCCGCCAGGATTGGTACAAGGAGCGCGTGGCGGAAATGGGGTAACACGCCCCGGTTAACCTTAAACCTTGCGAGGGTTGGCTTTACGAAGCGCTTGTCGTAAGACCCAACCCTCGCAAGGTTTTTATCTATACTTTTCGCGTCAACCCAAGACGTGTTTTTCCAGGTCTTTGATCTTTTGGCGTTGGGTGTAGATGGTGTCGCGCACCACGTCGCCGATCGAGACGACCCCCAGGATCTTATCGTCCACCACCACCGGCAGGTGGCGCACGCGATTGTTGGTCATCAATTCCATGCACTCGTCCACGGTCTGCTCCGGGTGGACGGTGATCACCTTGGAGGTCATGATGTCCCTGACCAGCGTATCCCTGGAAGCCTTGCCCAGCAGAATGACCTTGCGCGCGTAATCGCGCTCAGACAGGATGCCGACCAGCTTTTCCCCCTCCACAACTAAAATCGCACCTACGTTCTTGTTGGCCATCAACCGCAACGCCTCGAATACCGAAGTATCCGGCGATACCGTCCAAACGTCATTGCCTTTGATCTGCAATAAATGCCTGACCGTGCTCATTGCGCCTCCTTCTAACCAGAACGATCCCCTCCACTATTTTTGGTAGGGGGCGCACGGCCGTGCGCCCCCTACCCAGGATGCTATACCGCGATAATTCCTACAGAATCCTCTTTTTCAGTATAGGGCAAATATTGGAGCAAGTCAACCGTATTTAGCAGGATGCGGGGGCCGCCTTTGGGGTGATTTTCAGATCACCCCGCCGCCGGCCCGCCCTTTTTGCCCCCACCGGCCCTTCCCCGGCCCGAAGCGGGCGCGCGGATGTGCCAGACGACCTTGCCGATCACGTCCCGGCGCGGCACCGCTCCGAAACGCGTGCTGTCCAGGCTGTCTTCGCGCAGCCCCACCACGAAGAGCGCGTCCTCTTCGGGCACGAGGCGCGCCACCAGCTTGATCAGCGTGCCGTAGACCGCGTGGCGCAGCACGACCACGTCGCCGGGCCGGTATCCGCCAAGCAGGACGGGGATTTGGCTGGTGAGCACAAAATCCCCGTCCCGATAGAGAGGCTCCAGGCTACGCCCACTGACCTTGATCAGCCGGCACATTACAGAACGGGATAGACCACTTCCTCGCCGGGCTTGTAGGGCGCCTTGGCGCGCTTGATGGCGATGCCTTTCGTCTCCCAGAAGATCTCGGCGAACTGGTTGACGGCGTTGAGCAGCTCCATGGCCGTGTCGCGGCTGGCGGTTTGGCGGCACTTGGAGCCTAGCTGCATGATCTTGTGCACCAGGCCGTGCAGCTCGGGGTGCTTGTCCAGGTGCTCCTGCTTGATGTAATCGCCCCAGATCACGCGCACCTCGCGTTTGCACTGCTCGGCGTGCTCCTCTTTTACGGCGATGTAGCGCGACATGCTGTTGTGGAATTCTACGCTCTCCTGCTTGGCGCCCTTAGACAGCTCGTCCATCAAGTCGACCATGCGGATGACCGTCAAGGCAGACAACTGCGCCAGGTGTGGGTCGTAGATTCCGCAGGGAATGTCGCAATGCGCTTTGGCTTCCTCAAATCCAAATATCTGGTCGAGCTTTTCCAATCCCTTGTAAAGCATTTTACCCTCCCGAAATTTTTTCTTGAATGGAACTCCCAAAGCCTTGCGAAGGTTTGGGCTGAAGGCTTTTATTCGATGGGGAGAGGAAGCTCCCGTTAAATCAACCTTCCCTAAAGGGATGCTTACGCGATCGCAAGGCACGCCTGCACAAGATCATCATACTCAAAATTACACCGCCTGGCAATAGGTGGGGGAATAGTAAACAGTATTCAGTGAGCAGTATTCGGCAGGTGGCCGGCAATTCCGACTACTGTCAACCAACCCCTGACCACCGGCCACTGACCCCTGAACACTCACCACTGACCCCTGTCCCCCGATTGAGTTATACTAACCCCTACCTATGAGCAACCGCCGCCTGCCTCCCTGGCTCCAAGGTTTACTGGCCCTCTGCGGTCTGGCCCTGGTCGGCCTGGCCATCTTCGCCCAGGCGCTGGGCATCGACCACAACGCGCAGTGGGGGCGCGGGCGGTGGCTCATCTTCCTGGCCGGCTGCCTGGTACTCCTGGGACTGCTGGCCCGCCGCAACGCCGCGCGCATTCACGCCGCCCGCGCCCGGTTTTCAACCGGGCTGGACGGGCGCTGGCGAGCCTTCCTGGCTACCCCGCCTCTGCGGGCGGCGGGCGCGGTTCTTTCTCGCGTGGCCGGCTCCGCCCCTGCCCGCCGGCTGGCGCGCTGGTCTTCCAGCGTGCGCGCCTCTGCGCCGGCGCGCTATCTGTCCGCCAGGCCCGAGAGGCCGGCGGCCCTGGCCACCCTGGGGATCGTCCTGCTGGTGGAGCTGCTCTACGTGTGGCAGGTCAGCGCGGGGCGTATGAGCGTCTGGCCACAATCCTCTGATTATTTCGGCTTGCTGGGAAACGCTTTCAAGCACGGCCAGATCGCGCTGGTCGAGAGGCCCGCGCCTGAGCTGCTGGCCCTGCCGAACCCTTACGAGCCGCGCGAGCGCAACGGATTCAAGGATTTCATCTGGGACGCTTCCCTCTACAACGGCAACTATTACCTCTACTGGGGCCCGGTGCCCGGCCTGGTGATGGCGGGAGTGAGCAGCCTCACCCCGCTCGAGATCGGCGACCAGGGGTTGGTGTTCGCCTTCTTGAGCGCGGCCCTGGTTTTCAGCGCCCTGCTACTCCTGGCCCTGCGGCGCAGGTTCTTCCCCAGGCTGCCCTGGGGACTGACGGCCCTGACCGTGCTGGCGGCGGGCCTCGCCAACCCCTTGCCCTGGCTGCTCAGCCGGCCCTCCGTTTACGAGGCCGCCATCGCCGGGGGGCAGTGCTTTCTGATGGCCGGGCTGTATTGGGCTTTCACCGGCCTGGCCGAAGCCCGGCCCAGCGCCTGGAGGCTGTTCCTGGCGGGCGCGTGCCTGGCCCTCACGGTGGGATCGCGCACCACGCTGGCCTTTACGGTGGTCTTCCTGGGCCTGGCCGTCCTGTGGCGCCTGCTCCGGGCGGGCCAGGGCTGGAAGTCCCTGGCCGCCGCCCTGGCCTTTGGCCTGCCGCTGCTGGCGGGCGCCGCCGCGTTAGCCTGGTACAACGCCGCCCGCTTCGGCTCAATCTTCGAGTTTGGGCACCGCTACCAGCTCACCGATATCAACCTGATCACGCTGTACGCGCGCGGGCAGGTGCTATCCTTGAGCTACCTGGTTCCCAACCTGTACAGCTATCTCATCCGTCCGTTGACTTTTAAAGCGGTGTTCCCCTTCGCTTTTGCCCCCCGCATCGACCCGTCCATGTGGCCTGCTTTCGTCAGCCTGCCGCAGACTTATTACTCCCCCGAGCCGGTCACCGGCCTGGCCTTCGGCGTGCCCCTCCTGTGGCTGGCCAGCCTGCCCGTCGGGCGGCTGTTGCTGCGCCTGAAGCGCCGGCCGGCGGCGCCTTCCGCCGAGGAGCGGCTCTTCTCCTGGTGGACGGTTTGCCTGCTGGGGGCCCTCCTTTTGGAACTGGCCCCCACGCTGCTGTTCTATTATTCTTCCATGCGCTACCTGGCGGACGTGGCGCCCACCGGCGTGATCCTCTCGGCTTTAGGCCTGTGGGGAGCCTGGGAAGCCACGCGGGGAAAGTGGCCGCTGCGCGCCGCGCTGCTGCTGGTGCTTCTGGCCACCCCGGCTATCGGCCTGGCGCTGGGCTTTAGCGGCTACGACCACCGTTTCCAGACGTTGAACCCGGCGCTGTACGCCTGGCTGCTCAAGCATTTTTAGGATACAGCTCGCGGTATTTCTCCAGGTCCACCGAAGCGATGTAGGGCAGGTTGCGCCCCTTCTCGTCGATGTCCAGGCCGTAGCCCACCACGAACTCGTCGGGGATCGAGAAGCCGCAGTAGTCGATGGCCAGGTCCACCTTGCGCCGCTCCGGCTTGTCCAGCAGGGCGCACACGCGCAGGCTCTTGGGCTTGCGCTCCAGCAGCAGCTTGCGCACCGTGTAGATGGTATAGCCGGTATCCACGATGTCGTCGATCAGGATCACGTCCCAATCGTGAATGTTGGTCTTGTGGTCCGCGTCGATGCGCACGAAGCCGCCGGATTCGCTGCCCGCGTAGGAAGAGACCGACATGAAGTCCATGGTCAGCGGGCGCTCGATGCGGCGCATCAGGTCGGTGATGAAGATGACGCTGCCGCGCAGCAGCCCGAGCAGCAGCAAACGCTCCGAGTCCTGGTAATCGCTGGTGATCTGCTGGCCGAGCTGGGTGACGCGCTGCTCGATTTCTGCCTGGGGGATGAGCAGGCTGCGGATGAATTTGTAAGAGAAATGGGGGTCTGCGGACATGATTCTTCCTGTGGGTAGGGTTGAGCCTCTAAGGCAAAGCGGACGACCGATAAAAAGGCCAACTTTTGATTTTACCAGCAATCATTCGCTTGCAAAGGGTCGAAATTTCTGCTAAAGTTTAATAGTTCGATTGTCTACACAGACGGGACACGAGCGCCCCTCTTAATTCAGGAGGATCCTATGTTTGCCGAACAACACAAGGCCATTTGCCGCCGGTTTTACGAAGAGATCTTCAACCAGGGGAACATCAACGCGGTGGACGAGTTCATGTCGGCCCGCTTTATCGAGCACCACCTGCCCCTCCAGGAGATGCCCCGCAACCGGCAGGGCGCCAAGATGAACTTCGCCATGCTGCACAAAGCCTTCCCGGACATCCACGTCACCATCGAGGATATGGTCGCCGAAAATGACCGGGTGGTGGTGCGCCTTTCGGGCCGCGCCACGCACCTGGGAGAATTCGCCGGCGTGCCCCCCACCGGGAACGCGGTCACCCTGTCGATCATCGACATCCTGCGCTTCGAAGGCACGCGCATGGTGGAGCACTGGGGGCTGACCGACCGGATGTCCATGCTGCAACAGATCGGCGCCGTCTCCCGCGCCAGCCGGGAACAGGAAGAGCCCAAGGACGTGGTGCTGCCTGCCTCGTGAATCAATCCTTTAAAGAAAGCCTGCGCTTGAGGGGGGTGGAAAGCACGATGGAGGTGGCCGTCTCCCCGTAGGGACTCAGGCGGGCGATGATCGCCTCCAGGTCGGGCATGGAGGCGACCGCCACGCGCAGGATGAACGAAGCCTCCCCCGTGACGTGATGGCATTCCAGCACTTCTGGCGTCTCCGCCAGGGCGGCCAACACGCGCGGATATTTCTCCGGGCCGGTGTGCAAGCGAATGAAGGCCTGCAAGGGCAGACCGAGCCTGCCGGGCTCCAGCTCGGCGTGGTAGCCGGTGATGACCCCGGCGTCTTCCATACGGCGCACGCGCTCGCCCACGGCAGGGCTGGTCAGGCCCACCCGCTGGCCGATCTTGTTGAAAGAAATGCGCGCGTGCTCTTGCAGGGCCTGCAAGATGGCGCGGTCCGTGCGGTCGAGGGCTTTCTTAACGGCGTCACGCATCGACTTTTCCTTAAGCTTGAAAGTAAAAAGGGCCAACTGGCTTCCAAAAGCGCTTGAGCAGCGCCACGTTCCCCCGTATTATACAGGGAAGATTCCCGCTTTATCCTGTAAAAAGGGGACGCTGATCGCGCGGATGAACGCAGATTTTTCCTTGTGGCTTCAAGGCGTGCTGCTGGGCTTTTCCATCGCGGCCCCGGTCGGGCCGATCGGCATTCTGTGTATCCGCCGCACGCTGGGCCAGGGCCGGGTGGCCGGCCTGGTCACCGGCCTGGGGGCGGCCAGCGCCGACGCGCTGTACGGCTGCGTGACCGCCTTCGGTTTCTCGCTGGCCATCCAATTCCTGGTCGGCGTGCAGAACTGGCTGCGCCTGGCGGGTGGGCTGTTTCTGATGTACCTGGGGGCGCGCTCCTTCCTGGCCCGGCCGGCGGCCTCGGGCGCCGGCGGCGGGCAAAAATTCGGCCTGGCCGGCGCGTACTTCTCCACCCTGGGCCTGACCCTCTCCAACCCGGCCACCATCTTCGCCTTCCTGGCCATCTTCGTGGGGGTGGGCGTCGAGAGCCCCGGGCGCAGCCCGGCGGGAGCGGCCTGGCTGGTGCTGGGCGTCTTCTGCGGCTCGGCCCTGTGGTGGCTGATCCTCAGCGGCCTGGTCTCCCTGTGGCGGGAGCGCATCGGGGCGCGCGCCCTGCTGTGGATCAACCGCCTGGCCGGGCTGGGGCTGGCCGCTTTTGGCCTGGCGATCCTGCTCACCCTTTTGAGCCTTCCGCTCTGACCCGCCTGGCCGCGTCTTCTCACCATTCTCTAATCTCCCGTCCGCCCACCAACCAGGACAAATTAGATATAATTGCCCTGATGACATTTTGATTTGGAGGGAAGTATGGCAGAGCTCGTTCGTGCGGTGGGAATTGGCCTGGCCGCCCGTGGTAAAGTATCCGATGTGGTGCGGTGGGCCGAGGACGCCCGCCAGGTGGGGGTGCATTCCGTGTGGATCCACGATAGTCTCTACGAGCGCGACGCCGTGACGTATGCCTCGGCCATCGCCGCGCAAGTGCCCGAGATTCGCGTGGCGACGGGAGCCTTGAGCACCTACACGCGCCACCCCGCGCTGATCGCCATGACCGTCTCGGCCCTGGACGAGATGGCGCCGGGGCGCATCCTGTTGGGGCTGGGCACGGCCCTGCCGCTGCGCCTGGCCCAACTGGGCATTCCCTACAGCCCCGAGGCGGGCGTGGAGAGCGTCAGCCGGGCCATCGACCTGCTGCGCGCTCTGTGGGCGGGGCAGCGCGTGCCGGCGGCGGCCCCCAACCTGCCCCCCATCCAGCCCATGTTCCCGCCCGTGCACCGCGTCCCGATTTACATCGCCGCCTATCGCACGCCCTTCTTGCAGCTCGCCGGGCAAAAAGCGGACGGCTACCTGGCGCGCCCGGCGGAATCCATTCCCAACCTGAAGCGCCTGGTCACCAGGCTGCGGCGATCCTCCCTGGAAAGCGGGCGCGACGAGCGCGCCGTGGACGTGGCCGGCTACCTGCTCACCCTGGTCAACAAGTCCCGCCGCGAAGCCCTCAACCGCGCCAAGCGCGAGCCGTTCGTCATCTACATGATGAGCGTGCTCTCCAACTTCTCCCTGGAACAGGCCGGCTTCGAGCCGGAGCTGCGCGACCGCATCGCGGCGGCCTGGCGCACGGAAGATTACCACAAGGCCGCCGAGATCATCCCCGACGATATGCTGGACGCTTTCATGCTGTGCGGCACGCCGGAAGAGGTGGCCGAAGGAGCGGCGCGCTTCAACGAGGCCGGCATGGACACGCCCCTCTTGCAGCCCGTCTTGCAGGAGGACGAGCAAATCGAGAAGGTGCTGCAGGCCGCCGCCCTGTACGGCTCGCTGGCGGTGAGAGAAAGCGCCCCGGCGGTGGGCGCCGAAGCCATCCCGCTGTACGCCGGGCTTCAAGCCGAGCGCCTCAACCCGTTCGAGCGCGCCTGGCGCAGGTTCGGCGCGCTGACCGAGATCGTGCGCCCCTTCAGCCTGACGGCCTCCTCCATTCCGGTGGTGACCGCCGGCGCGCTGGCCCTCAGCCAGGGCAAATTCAACTTTACATTGTTCGTCACGGCCCTGGCTGCCTCGGTCTTGTTGCAGGTGGGCACCAATATCACCAACGAGATCTACGACGTGCGCAACGGCATCGATTCGATCACCTCGCCGCGCGCCAGCCACGCCTTGCTCAAGGGCCGGGTGAAAGAGAAGGGAGCCTTCGGCATCGCCCTGGGCGCCTTTAGCCTGGCCACGCTGTTCGGCCTCAGCCTGATCGCGGCGCGCGGCTGGCCGGTGGCCTTGCTGGGCATCCTGGGTCTGCTGGGCGGCTTCGGCTATACCGCGCCGCCCCTGCAATACAAATACAAGGCCATGGGGCTGCCGCTGGTGTTCCTGCTCATGGGGCCGCTGATGGTCGGCGGGGCCTACTACGTCATCACCGGCGGGCTGAGCCTGGAGGCGCTCATCGCCAGCGTCCCCATCGGCTTGCTGGTGACCGCCATCCTGCACGGCAACGAATGGCGCGACGTATCCGACGACGCCCGCTACGGCATCGGCACCCTCTCGGCGCACATCGGGCGCAAGTGGGCGCACCTGGGCTACGTCGGGCTGGTCACCGGGGCTTACCTGACGTTGGCGGTGGCCGTGCTGCTGCGCGTGCTGCCCCTCACCAGTCTGCTGGCCATGCTCTCCATGCCGTTGTTGGTGCGCGCCATCCGCGCCTCGGAGCTGGGCATCAACGGCCAGCCCCGCGCCATCGCCAAGATCGACCTGGAGACCGCCCAACTGCACGCCGCCTTCGGGGCCCTGCTGGTGCTGGGCATCGCCTGGGGCAGTCTGCTCCTATGAAGAAACCGCTGCCTTTGCTCGGCCTGGGCGCGGGGCTGGCCTTTGGGCTGTTTGCCATGACCTTTCGCGGCCCGCGCAAGCAGTTCTGGAATCGCATGACCGCCACGGGCCTCGCCCTGGGCACGCTGGCGCTGGCCGGCCAGCCGCGCTTACGCCAGACGCGCATCCGGCCCAAGGACTTCCTGCTGGGGCTGGGATCCGCCGCCGCGCTGTACGGCATCTTCCAGCTCGGAGACCGCATCTCCCAGAAGATCGTGCCCAACGGCGGCCGGCAGATCGAGGAGATCTACGCCCTGAAGCGCATTCGCCCGCGCAAGGAATTGATGGCGCGCCTGGGATTGATCATCGGCCCCGCCGAAGAATTCTTCTGGCGCGGCTTCCTGCAAGAGGGCCTGATGCAGCGCTTCGGCCGCTGGCGCGGCACGCTGCTGGCCGCCGCGGCTTACGGCGGCGCGCACATCGCCAGCGGCAACTTCACCCTGGTGGGCGCGGCGACCATCGCCGGCGGGTTCTGGGGCGGGCTGTACGGCCTGGGCGCTCCGCTAGGCGCGTTGATCGTCAGCCACGTCGTATGGGATAACGTCATCTTCCTGATCGCCCCCACCACCAAGCTGGAAGACGAAAAATAGCAAAAAAGACCCTAAAGGTTTCCAAAAACCTTTAGGGTCTCCACAGCGTGAGGTGTTTCTTATGAACGAGCTTCTTTCCCCCGGCGCGCGCTTCCGCGCCGCCCTGGACGCCGAAAAGCCGCTGCAAGTCGTAGGAGCCATCAACGCTTACGCGGCGCGCCTGGCCGAGCGCAGCGGCTTTCGGGCCTTGTACCTCTCCGGCGGCGGGGTGTCGGCCGCCTCCCTGGGCCTGCCCGACCTGGGCATCACCACCCTGGACGACGTGCTCACCGACGCGCGGCGCATCACCGACATCAGCGCCCTGCCCCTGCTAGTGGACGCGGATACCGGCTTCGGCTCGGCCTTCAACATCGCGCGCACGGTGCGCGCGCTGGTCAAGGTGGGCGCCGCCGCCCTGCACATCGAGGATCAGGTGCAGGCCAAGCGCTGCGGCCACCGCCCCGGCAAAATGGTCGTCCCCGCCGAGGAGATGGTAGATCGCATCAAAGCCGCCGTGGACGCGCGCAGCGACCCCCAGTTCGTGATCATGGCGCGCACCGACGCCCTGGCCCTGGAAGGGCTGCAAGCCGCCGTCGACCGCGCCTGCGCTTACGTCGAGGCCGGAGCCGACATGGTCTTCCCGGAGGCGGTCACCGACCTGCCCATGTACGCGCACTTCGCCAAAGCCTGCAACGTTCCCATCCTGGCCAACCTGACGGAATTCGGCCTCACCCCCTTCTACACGCTGGAAGAGCTGGCCGGCGCGGGCGTCAGCCTGGCGCTCTACCCGCTCTCGGCCTTCCGCGCCATGTCCGCCGCGGCGCTCAAGGTCTACCGCAGCCTGCGCGCCGAAGGCACGCAAAAGGACGTGCTGCCCCTCATGCAGACGCGCGTGGAGCTGTACGAATACCTGGACTACCCCGCTTACGAAGAGAAATTGGACCGCTTGTTTGCCAAGGAGGAAAAGAAATGAGCGTAGCGCCGGGCGTGCGCAAGAAAAAGTCGGTCGAGCTCGCGGGCGTGCCGGCCGGGCAAACCGCCATCTGCACGGTGGGATCCAGCGGACACGACCTGCGCTATCGCGGCTATGCCATCCGCGACCTGGCCAAGTACGCCACTTTCGAGGAAGTGGCTCACCTGCTGGTGCACGGCGAGCTGCCCAATACCTCGCAGCTTGGCCGCTACCGCCTGATGCTGCGGGCCATGCGCGGCCTGCCGGCTCCGCTCAAGGCCGTCCTCGAGCAGATTCCCGCCGCGGCCCATCCCATGGACGTGCTGCGCACGGGCTGCGCCATGCTGGGCACGGTGCTCCCCGAGCGCGAGGACCAATCCATCGAGGGGGCGCGCTACATCGCCGACCGCCTGCTGGCCTCTTTCCCCTCCATGCTGCTGTACTGGTACCAGTACGCGCGCAACGGGCGGCGCGTCGAAGTGGAAACGGACGAAGAGTCCATCGCCGGGCATTTCTTGCGCCTGCTGCAAGGCCGGGAGCCCTCGCCGCTGCACAAGCGCTCGATGGACCTCTCGCTGATTCTGTACGCCGAGCACGAATTCAACGCCTCCACCTTTACCGGACGGGTGATCGCCGGCACCGGCTCGGACATGTATTCGGCCATCACCGGCGCGGTCGGCGCGCTGCGCGGAACCAGGCACGGGGGAGCCAACGAGGCCGCCATGGAGGTCCTGCAACGCTACCGCAACCCGCACGACGCCGAAGCCGGCGTGCGCCGCATCCTGGAGAACAAGGGCATCGTGGTCGGCTTCGGGCACCCGGTCTACACCCTGGTCGACCCGCGCGCGGAGATCATCAAGGAGGTGGCGCGCCAACTGTGCGTCGAGGGTCAGGACGAGGCGCTGTTCGCCGTGGCCGAGCGCATCGAGGGCACCCTGCGCGAGGTCAAGGGCCTGTTCCCCAACCTGGATTGGTGGAGCGCGGTGGCCTACCACATGATGGGCGTGCCCACCCTGATGTTCACGCCCCTGTTCGTCATGGCGCGCACCGCCGGCTGGTGCGCGCACGTGATCGAGCAGCGCCTGGACAATAAGATCATCCGCCCCAGCGCACTCTACACCGGCCCGGCTCCCCGGGAATATTTGCCGCTCGAAGCGCGGGAGTAGCCGCCATGACCGAGGCCGCTTCCGCCAACCTGCGTCCCCAGCCGGACCAGGCGCTGGCCGAGATCGCCGATTACGTCCTGGATGCGCGCATCGATAGCCAGGAGGCCTACGCCACCGCCCGCCTGTGCCTGCTGGACGCGCTGGGCTGCGCCTTGCAAGCCCTGTCGATCCCGGCCTGCGCCCGGCTGTTGGGGCCGCTCGTGCCCGGGGCCCTGCTGCCGGGCGGCGCCCGCGTGCCCGGCACGCCCTTCGAGCTGGACCCGGCCAGGGCCGCCTTCAACCTGGGCGCGATGATCCGCTGGCTGGATTTCAACGACACCTTCCTGGCCGCCGAATGGGGGCATCCCTCCGACAACCTGGGGGGCATCCTGCCGCTGGCCGATTGGCTGGCGCGCGGAGCGGCGGCCACCGGGCGGAAGCCCCCGCTGATGCGTGACGTGCTGACTGCCCTGATCAAGGCCTACGAGATCCAGGGGGTGATCGCGCTGGAGAACAGCTTCAACCGCGTGGGCCTGGACCACGTGCTGTTGGTGCGCGTGGCCACGGCGGCGGTGGCCACCGCCCTGCTGGGGGGCACGCGCGAGCAGGTGCTCAACGCCCTCTCCAACGCCTGGATCGACGGGGGCAGCCTGCGCACTTATCGCCACGCGCCCAACACCGGCTCGCGCAAATCGTGGGCCGCCGGAGACGCGGCCAGCCGGGGGGTGTGGCTGGCGCTGCTGGCGCTGAAAGGCGAGATGGGCTATCCCTCCGCGCTGACCACCCGCACCTGGGGGTTCTACGACGCGCTCTTC
Organism: uncultured Chloroflexia bacterium; assembly: GCA_963702935.1. GTDB lineage: Bacteria > Chloroflexota > Anaerolineae > Anaerolineales > Anaerolineaceae > DAOTWA01. The sequence goes on along the minus strand of OY969772.1, from coordinate 959,630 downwards.
CAGGGCCGGCCCTTGCGCTTCTCGCGCCCTTACGGCTCTTACGTGATCGAGAATATCCTCTTCAAGGTGTCCTTCCCGGCCGAGTTCCACGCTCAGACGGCGGTGGAAGCCGCCGTCCGCCTGCACCCGCAGGTGAAAGACCGCCTGGACGAGGTGGAAGAGGTGGTCATCAGCACCCAGGAATCCGCCCTGCGCATCATCGTCAAGTGGGGACCGCTCTACAACCCCGCCGACCGCGACCACTGCATCCAGTACATGACTGCCGTGGGGCTGATCTTCGGCGCGCTCACCGCCGAGTACTATGAGGACGCTGCCGCCGCCGATCCGCGCATCGACGCCCTGCGCGAGAAGACCAAATGCGTGGAAGACGCGCGCTACAGCCGCGATTACCTCGACCCGCAAAAGCGCTCCATCGCCAACGCCGTGCAGGTGTTCTTCAAAGATGGCACGCAAACCGAGAAGGTGGCGGTGGAGTACCCCCTGGGCCACCGCCGGCGGCGCGCGGAGAGCCTGCCCCTCCTGGAGGACAAGTTCAGGGCCGGCCTGGCGCAGCGCTTCCCGCCCCAGCGGGCGGCGGCCATCCTGGCGCTGTGCCGCGACCCGGCGCGCCTGGAGTCCACCCCGGTGAACGAGTTCGTGGACCTGTGGGTGTAGGGGAAGTATTCAAGGGTTGGGATAAGCCTGCGGGGTCGGGGTCTGCGAGGGTCGATTTTTGCCCGCAATCTCGGTGCTCGGTGTGCCGTCAAAGGCCGGGTAGGCCGGGGCAGTCGGCGAGGGGAAAGGTAGAGGGGTTACAGAGGGCCACACGACGGTGGGCAGCGCCGTTTGCGGGACGATGGTCAGGTCTGGCGGCGGCGTGGGGGGAGGAAAACCGGTTTCGAGTTCCATTTTCGCCCGACTTTCTTCTACCTGCTTGCCTTCAGCATCCAGATAGATTGTGACCGAATCCGTCACCCGCGTGATGGATGGATGCCCAGCGGCAGCGATTACCCCGTAACTAAAAATGCCATAGGACACGGTAGGTTTAGCTAATATTATATGACCAGTGATCAGGTATTCCTCTCCCCCTTTTGCATCAATTTGCCAATGCATACTACTTTCCTTTTGGAAAGTAGTTTTGACCCCATCTGGTTTTTTCTCGATATCATTTATGGTTATACTAACGTCGCCATACATGGATATTTCCAGACCAGTGATATCCTTCTCTGTGCTGAAGTAGATAGTAAAAGGAATAGGTTGTAATGCTTGTATCGGTCCCTCGACCTCGATACTCACGCATATCCCCTCTTTGCATTCAGCACCAGAACCACTCGAGCTACAAGCCGCCAGCAGCAATATCAGGAGCACGGAAAACCAGCAGGAATGCTTCATCGATGATACCCCCTTCGAGGCTTTTCGTTCGTGTTGGCAGGTTAGAAGATCTATTTATTGATTGTATGCAAGGTTAAAAAAACTTTGCAACAGTTTTTGATGACAGTTTCATGTCAATTCGTTACGAACATCTCAATGAATTGGGGAGATAAGGCGAATCTCTTCAAACGGGCTATAATTCTCCTAATCTTAATGTCTATCCACACCTGTCAGGAGAAAAGCATGGGCTCATTCAATCCCGCCAACGGCTTAGGCACGCTGGTCAATCACGTCGCCGAGGGGGACAACCCGCTCTACGCGCACATCACCCCCATCTACCAGACCTCCACCTTCGTCTTCCCGGACGTAGCCACGGGCGCGGCCATCTGGCAGGGCCAGCAGCCCGGTTACTTCTACACGCGCATCGACAATCCCAACCTGGCGCAGGTGGCCCGCAAGATCGCCGTCCTGGAAGGCCTGGACCTGCTGCGCGCCCACCCGCAGAAAGAGCCGGGCGAGGGGGTGTCGGGCAGGCTGTTCGCCTCGGGCATGGCCGCCATCACCTCGGCCATCCTGGCGCGCGTCAAGAGTGGGGATACCGTCATCGCCCAGGAATCGCTCTACGGCGCCACTTTCACCTTCCTGCACGACCTGGCGCCCCATTACGGCATCCGCACCGTGTGGCTGACCGACCCCAGCCCCGAACAATGGGAGGCGGCCTTCGCCGCTCACCCCGACGCCAGGCTGGCCTACGCCGAGACGCCCGCCAACCCGGCCATGACCATCGTGGACCTGGCGCGCGTGGCCGAGATCGCCCACCAGTACGGGGCCTGGCTGATGGTGGACAATACCTTCGCCACGCCCTACTGCCAGCGTCCCCTCAGCCTGGGCGCGGACGTGGTGCTGCACTCGACCACCAAGTACTTGTGTGGGCACGGGCTGGTGGTGGGCGGCTGCGTGGTCAGCCCGCACGCGGATTATATGAATGGGGAGCTCTTCTCCATGCTCAAGGTGCTGGGCGGCTGCCCCAGCCCGTTCGACGCCTGGCTGACCGACCTGGGCCTCAAGACCTTCGAGCTGCGCATGCAGCGCCACTGCCAGAACGCTGCGGCGGTGGCCGGCTATCTAAACGCGCACCCCAAGGTGGAGGCGGTGTACTACCCCGGCCTGGAGAGCCATCCCGGCCACGCGGTGGCCGCCCGGCAGATGCACGATTTCGGCGCGATGATGTCCTTCGAGCTGAAGGGCGGCTTCGCCGCCGGCGAGTCGCTGATGAACCGCGTGCGCCTGGCCACCCTGGCGGTCAGCCTGGGCAACGTGGATACCCTCATCCAGCACCCGGCCAGCATGACGCATTCGCCCATGCCGCGCGAGGAGCGCCTGAAGGTGGGCATCACCGACGGGCTGGTGCGCCTCTCGGTGGGCATCGAGAACGTCGAAGACATCCTCGCCGACCTGGAGCAGGCGCTGGCGTAAGGATAACGTTGCGAAGGTGCTTCGTAAGGTTGGGATCAGGATTCCAACCCCCAAGGGCCCGATGCTCTGTATGCCCGTTGGGCAAGCATCCTTTGCAAGGCAGGAGTAATTCCAGAACAGCAACGGGATCCTTCACTTCGTTCAGGATGACAAGGTCCGCTGCGGAAATAGCAATTTGCGGTAAACAAAACCACGTAGAAACTTGGTGTTCTTGGTGCTCTTCGTGGTTCAAGGCTTTTCAGGCGCTCTGAATTCACGCCCAAGAAGGTGATTCATGCTCATTCACACTTATCTGGTTCCCTACAACTCCGGCCGCCGCGACTGGCGCATGGGCAACGGCCCGGGGCGCTTCCTGCACAACGGCCTGGAAGACTCGCTGCGCGCCAGGGGGCACACGCTTCAGGCGAGCGTGATCGAGTCGCAAGACCCCTTCCCCAGCGAGATCAAGACCGCTTTCGAGCTATACGGGCGCCTGGCCGGGGAAGTGCGCGCGGGCTGCCAGGCCGGGGCCTTCCCGCTGGTGCTCTCCGGCAATTGCAGCGCCGCCCTGGGCACGCTGGCCGGGCTTCCGGCGGAACCGGTCGGGATCGTGTGGCTGGACGCCCACGGCGATTTCAACACGCCCGAGACGAGCGCCTCCGGCTACCTGGACGGCATGGGGCTGGCGGTGGCCGCCGGGCAGTGCTGGGTGAAGCTGGCCAGCGCAATCCCCCATTTCCGCCCGACCGCCGGGCGGCGCATCCTGCATCTGGGTGGGCGCGACGTCGAGCCGGAGGAGGAGGGCCTGATGCGCACGGCGCAGGTGAAGCTGGTCCCGGCCGGGAGCCTGCAAGCGGAGGGCGTCCGCGCGGCGCTCTCCCCAGCCCTGGAAGCGCTGCGCGAGGAAGTGCGGGACGTGTACCTGCATTTCGACCTGGACGTGCTGGACGCACGGAAGACGCCCGCCAACCACTTTCCGGCCCCCGGCGGGCTGGAAGTGGAGACGGTCGTCGAGGCGGTGCGCCTGATTCGGGAGCAGTTTACCGTTCGCGCGCTAGGCGTGGCCTCTTACGATCCCAGTTGCGATTCGCACGGCAACACCCTGCGGGCGGGGATGGAGCTGATCGGCGCGGCGATCGGAACGATAGGATAAACGATCAGGGCGTTCCATTGAACACGCTTGGCAGGTAACGTCTCCAGTCGAAAAGGGTATCCAACCACACCGTATTATTGGCGCTTTCGATTTCCTCAGCCGTCTGGATAGAGAGGCTCATCTCCAGAGTAGTGCCTCCCAAGATACCGGGAGCGGATTTCAACACAACTTGAATGGTTTGTGGCTCGCTCCATGCCGATAAATCATCAATCGCCCAATCAACCTGATCGTTGTTCACTGAAGCAGGCGGCAAGCTGGCGCTCTGCAAGGATAAGCCTTCCGGAAGGGTTAAGACAAGGTGCGTACCTTGAGCCGTCGCACCTCCCTGATTTCCATAACGAATATTGACGGTAAGATTGTCGCCAGGTTGGGCTATTTTATTACTGTCTGCCTGAATCCAGACATCCGGGTGGGCTGAACCAACAGTTATGTCATCCAGATAGGCTCCTACTCTTGGAGCATCACCAGGCTGGTGAGTAGCCAGGACCAGCGTAATAGTCTTCCCAGACCAGGGAGAGAGGTCTGTCCAGATATGTTCCCATCCCTGGGCTGGGAGCGATGCAGAGTATACAATTGTTGACGTGTCCTCCGAACGAACCTCGATAGTAAAACGTGCATCCTCCGGAGTATATCCACCTTCCAGGCTGGCCATGAGCGAGAGAATAGGAGCGTGCATATCAGCCGGGATCGAGATTGTCTGGCTGATAGAAGAATCTCCTGATTCGGTCGCTAATCGCAGGCCAGCATACCATTGGCCATTTCCACCCCAGAGGACATGGATGTTTCCGTCATCATCTGCCAATAATATTGGACCATAAGGGTCGCCGTCAAAGGCTCCTCCACTTGAGAGCAGTTCTGGCACGCTCCAGGATCCATTTGCGGGCTTACTGGCAGTATAGACCGAGTGCGGAACCTCGGTCACCCAGGCAGCATGAAGAGTGCCATGAGCATCTTCAACGATCCCGTTTTCCGCCCAGGAAGCACTATCTGTCACCTCTTCCGGGGCTGACCAGATGCCGCCCAGGTCCCGTGAAACGTAATACAACCCAAGTTTAGTGTAAGTATTGGTTGTGCCGCAGATAAGATGCAACCTACCCGAGGGCCCCAAGGTCATATTGAAATGTGAGATTGGATCTGCCAAGTCCACAATCCGTTGCGGAGTGGTCCAATTGCCATACCAGGGACGCCAACTAAAATAAATGTTGTCCTGGTAAATCCAGGCCAGATATGCGTCTCCTTGTGGAGCGGTTATAAAGATTGGGGATTTCAATTGGAAACCATCGGTCGGCAACTTTTCTATTTCTGACCATCGTCCGATAGAGCTTCTCCGGATAAAATAGGGCTGGTTGTTGTTAGTCAGGGCGCAGTTAAGCGTGCCCGCCCGATCTATTCCTGCTATCTTTATTGTGGTCTTGCCTTGAAGATTGCCATTATTGGTAGTTTCGATCGGCGACCATCCAGATCGAGGATTATATTGAATATAAGAAAAGGTCGTTGTGTAAGACCTCGCTAATACAAGATGCAGGTTTCCTTGAGAATCCAGGCTCATATCATAGGAATCATCGTATTCAACGGCTAGCCCCGGGACTTCTTCAGGGGTAGTCCAACCTGCAAGTGGTTCGCGGCGCTGGTAATACATTTTCGATGTATCTCGGTTGGTCCAGATTAGCATGACTGCGCCATCATCGGCGACCAACATCTTTCCAGGGTGGACAGATTCGGGAACACTCCAGTTACTCCCATTGAGCTCAGAGTAGTAAGCATCACTTCCATCTGTATAAAGAATGTGCACAATCCCGCGTTTATCAATCCCTGCTTGAGGTCGCTCCAAAGATGAGCCGATCAATTTTGCTGGGGCAAATGACCCTGGGAGGCTGCCAAGGCGAGCGGAATACTGGCCTGTGTGAGAATGATCGGATACGATCTGAGGAGATATCGCGCCGCCTGCTTTCCAACCCGTATTTACATCGCCGCTTTCGAAGTCTCCATCCTTTATTAAATTATCTGTGGGCGGAAGTACTACAGTTAATGGCGCTGGTTGCTCGTCGGTGAATGAAGTATCTGGGACAGAGCCATAACCATCCTTGGAGAATCCGATACTGATTGGGAAAGATGGGGTTTGATAATAAGCGCCGAAGAGGGATTCCTGAGAACCTGTGTTTAGCAGGTCCGGCGGAGGATTAGCAGTTACCCGGATTCCTGTTACAGTGGCCCCAGAATTGTCTTCAGCCGTCCCTACAACTCCCCAGGAAAGGATCGTCACGGAGGCGTCTCCTTCTCCTGGTGAGTACTCTTGCTGGTTCTGAGCTCTATCGATTGCCCTTGCTCTGAAATAATAGGTATGGCCGACGATCCCGCTGAATACCCCACCGCCATAGATCGTCTGGGGCATCCAATCATACCAAGTTATGCCTACCGTGGCATCGCGAACCTGGACGTCGAAGGTTTGGATGCCTGAATTACCGGGATCATCACCACCCCAAGTCACCAGAATGCTGGATTGAGTAGAAACAGAGGGGAGAGGGTTGACCTTGACGCGGGGTGGATTAGCTTCTACGCGTGTGTAGGTATCATAACCAGTGGTAAGGTATTCTAAGATTGTTATTTTGATCTCGACCTCGACTACGGAAATAGTACGTGTGACCTCCAATCCCGGTAAAAATTGCCGAAGTAGACGTCACAGCTTTCTGCCAAAGGGTCCATGGGCCGTCAGAACCGTCTTTTACTTCGATATCATAATTCTTGAAATCATCTATTTGCGGATCGTCTAGCGCCCAACGGACGGTGAAACTGGCCGGGACAACGCCGGGGAGAGGCTGCACTGTGGTTGCAGGAGCTTGCGCGTCCGTGGATTTCCAATCGGGATACCAATCTTCCCCATGATAATCAGGTAACCAAGTATTTCCTGCTCGCATGTCCAAGACAGTCACATATGCACTTTGCCAGTACCAATTCCCGTTTATTTGAACCCAATAGATTTCATTGAAAAGAGCATCGGCCATCTCGGGTGACCAACCGCTCGCCAGGGCGTCAACGTTTTGGCTCGAGGGCCGGTAAATCTCGTGTTGATTGGTACCATCTACATTCATTAACCATAAAGTCTGCCAGCCGTCTTGATCCGAGTCAGCATCAAACAGGATCATATTTCCATCCGGAGACCAGACCGGGTCCGCGCTGTAAGGTTGGTTCGAAATTTGGGTCACGCCCGATCCATCTACATTCATTGTATAAACGCGATATCCCCCCGTTCGTCTGGAAATGAAAGCAATTTTGCTGCCGTCCGGAGACCAGGTCGGTTGTCCGTCATAATCTGGATCCGAAGTGATCTGGGTTTGTTTGCTTCCATCCATATTCATGATATAGATATTGGACTGACCACTACAATTCATCTCAAAAGCGATTCGGGATCCGTCCGGGGACCAGGTAGGGCTAACGTTATCACATTTATTGTCGGTTAAGCGTGTGCGCCCTGTACCGTCTGCCATTAAGGTGTAGATTTCAAACGTTGAGCTATTCAGATTGGAAGCGTAAACGATACGATTAGCCCCTTGATTTAAGCGAGGCATGATTTCTGTGGCAGAATCATTGGTCAGCCGAAGGCCGTCCGACGACACATACGTCAAGTAAAGGTCTGGACGCCCATCACGATAGGAGGTTACAACCATCCGGCCAGGGGCCTGAAGGTCAATCACATCCGGGCTCGATTGGGTCTCGTCACTTGTAACTGGCGACTGCAGTGGAAAAGGATTAGTACCATCCCAATAGTGAGAACGCTCAGGAGGACGTTCTTCAGTAGGTGATCGGCCCAGATACCCCCGAGCCAGTGCGCCAGGTGTGGCAAAGCAACATAATGTGAATAAAATTGCCAAGATGGTTATTGTTCGGACCCAAGACAAAGTCTTCATATCCCCTCCACTTTGATGTCGTAATGATTTCCCCCAAATTCCTTCATGGAAAGATTATATCCGAAAACCTGAAATAGCCGACTGGCTGCAAGGATTGGAATCGAACCCCTTCATGACACCTTTCCCCAAGGGAAGAAGGGCCGAGGATGAAAAAGCATGACTTGTGAAAAACATAGCAATTGCGCGGTTTTTAATATTGACAGTTTCTTGAAATCGTATATACTTAAGTAAATTCATAAATATTCCTTCGGGGCAGGGTGAGGGATTGGCAACAGTCCCAATTCCCGATCGGTGGTAACCCCCTCTTGCCAGGGAGAAGCCCACGAGCGTAAGCACGATCCGGTCAAAAGCCGGGGCCGACGGTACAGTCCGGAAGAAAGAAGGAAACAGCGCCTGGTAACTTAGGTCTGTTCTATTTGCCCCGGAAACTCTACGTTTTCGGGGATTTTTTTCGACAGGCCTCAGGCGGCTGGTCGAGTCGATCCTCCCTGCCCTGAAGTGAAAGCGGAAGAAAATCCGCTCGTTCAGGGTATTTTTATTGGAGGCACACTTGGCTGCTACCGCAGGCACAAAAGGCAAAGTCAAAGGGGACTGGCTGCAAAAAGCCGACAGCCGGCGCTCCTGGTTGGTGCTGATCTCCCTGGCGCTGGCCTTGCTCCTCTGGGAGGGCGTGGTGCGCTGGGGCAATTTCCCGGCGTTCATCTTGCCGGGGCCGGGACTGGTGGCGCAGCGTTTCGTGAGCGCCCTGGCCGACGGCACCCTGCTCAGCAATACCTGGACCACGCTGGAAGAGGTGCTGCTCGGCCTGTTCCTGGGCAGCAGCCTGGCGACCGCCATCGGCTATACCCTGGCCAAGTCGCACCTGCTGGAACGCCTGGTGGCCCCTTACCTGGTGGCCAGCCAGGCCATCCCCATCGTGGCCATCGCCCCCCTGCTAATCATCTGGTTCGGGCCGGGAATGTTCTCCAAGATACTGATCTGCGCCCTGATCGTGTTCTTCCCCGTGCTGGTGAACACGGTGGTGGGGGTGCGGGCCGTCTCGGAAAACCTGCGCGACCTGATGCTCTCGCTGCGCGCCACCCGCCGGCAGACGCTGCTCTACCTGGAAGTGCCGGCGGCGCTGCCGGTCTTCCTGGGTGGGCTGCGCATCGGCGCGACCCTCTCCGTGATCGGGGCGGTGGTGGGCGAGTTCGTCGGCTCCGACAGCGGCCTGGGATTCCTGATCAACGTCGGGCGGGGGCAATACGACACCGCCCTGGTCTTCGTGGCTATCTTCGTGCTGGTCGCCATGGCGCTGGCGTTGTACGGCGCCGTGGTGCTGCTGGAAACTCACCTGCTGGCCTGGCAATCCTGGCGCCAGCAAGAGAACTCATAACCCCTCCGGAAAGGACTCCCCTCTTTCATGAACCCGCGTCGCATCTTCTTCCTCGTCGTCGTCTCTTCCCTGCTGCTGGCCGCCTGCGGCCCGGCGGCCACGCCCACGCCTACGCCCACCCCAAGCAGCCTGGTTAACGTCACCCTGCCGGTCGGCTACGTTCCCAATATCCAGTTCGCCCCGCTCTACGTCGCCATGGACAAGGGGTATTACCGCGACGCGGGCATCCAGCTCAACATCGATTACAGCGTCGAGACGGACGCGGTCTCGCTGGTGGGCGCCAACAAGCTCCAGTTTGCCATCGCGTCTGGCGAGCAGGTGCTGCTGGGGCGCGGACAGGGGCTGCCGCTGGTGTACGTGATGGCCTGGTACCAGCAGTACCCGGTGGGCGTGGCCTCCAAGGTCTCGCAGAACATCACCAAGCCGCAAGACCTGGCCGGCAAGAGCATCGGCCTGCCCGGCCTGTACGGAGCCAGCTACATCGGCCTGGAAGCCCTGCTGTATTCCGCCGGCCTGAGCGACAAGGACGTCACCCTCGACTCGATCGGCTATAACCAGGTGGCCGCCCTGGCCGCCGACAAGGATCAGGCGGTGGACATCTACGTGGCCAACGAGCCCATCCAGCTTCGCGCGCAGGGCGTGGACGTGAACGTCATCCCCGTTTCCGACTACGTTCAACTGGCGGCCAACGGCCTGATCACCAACGAAGACACCCTGAAGAACAATCCCGACCTGGTGCGCCGCATGGTCAAGGCCACCCTGCAGGGCATCCAGGACACCCTCAACGACCCGGCGCAAGCCTACCAGATCAGCGAGAAGTACGTCACCACGCTGGCCCAGGCCGATCAGAGCGTGCAGAAGCAGATCCTGGCGGCCTCGATCGACGAATGGAAAGCCGACCACCTGGGCTACTCGCAGCCGCAGGCCTGGGAGAACATGCAGAAGGTGCTCTTGCAGATGAAGCTGCTCTCCACGCCGGTGGATTTGACCCAGACCTATACCAACGACTACTTACCTTAAACGATGAATCTGTCACTTCATAATGGGATTCGCTCTGTGAAGTCGCCCGAAGCCGGCGGGGGCCTGCCCTCCCAGGCGCCGGCCGTGGAAGTGCGCCACCTGAGCGCCGTGTTTCCCAACGGGAACGGCGGCCTGCGCGCGCTGAACGACGTCAGCTTCAGGGTGCACGCGGAAGAGTTCGTGTGCATCCTGGGCCCCTCGGGCAGCGGCAAGACCACCCTGCTGCGCATCCTGGCCGGGCTGCTGGCCCCCACCGGCGGCGAGGTGCTCTTCCCCCAGGGCAACCGGCGCGAGGCGCAGCCGCGCATCGGCTACGTCTTCCAGCAGGCCAACCTGATGCCCTGGCGCACGGTGTGGCAGAACATCACCCTGCCCATGGAGCTGGCCGGTGTTTCGAAGCCGGCGGCGCGCGCCCGCGCCCAGGAATTGATCGACCTGGTGGGGCTGCACGGCTTCGAGGAGAGCTGGCCGGGCGACCTGTCGGGCGGTATGGCGCAGCGCGTGGCCATCGCCCGCGCCCTGATCCACGACCCCGACCTGCTGCTGCTGGACGAGCCTTTCGGCGCGCTGGACGCGCTGACGCGCGAGCGCATGGGCGAAGAGCTGCTGCGCATCTGGTCCGCGCAGCGCAAGACGGTCATCATGGTGACCCATTCGCTCTCCGAAGCGCTGTTCCTCTCCGACCGCGTGCTGGTGCTCACCTCGCGCCCCGGGCGCCTGCGCCTGGACCTGCCGGTCAGCCTGCCCCGCCCGCGCCGGGAAGAGATCCGCTACACCCCCGCTTTCGGCGAGCTGGCGCAGCAGTTGCGGGGGGCGATTGAGGGGTAGAGAGCAGAGAATAGAGAGTGGAGAGTAGTAACGACTCTCTATTTTCCACTCTCTACTTTCTCACTCCCCGGCATCTCCAAAAACGTCACTTCCGCCAGCAGGCGCGTGTTGAGATTGCGCGCCAGGCCGTCCAGGCCACGCTCCACGGCGGCCACCCCGGCGCGCGCGGAAGCCAGGTCCAGGCGGGCCGCCAGGCGGCGCACCTCCCCCTCGCGCTCCAGGTTCTCCAGGGGCGCTTGCGCGCCGGCCGTGGCCAACAGCACGTCCCTCCAGAAGGACATCCACACCAGCAGCGCGCGGCGGAAGGTCTCCTTATCCTTGGCGATCTTCTCGGCGTAGGCGAAGCGCTTGCGGCGCGGCGCGTCCAGCATTTCCAGCAGCTCCTCCAGCCAGGCGCGGCGCTCTTCCAGCAGCGCGGGGTCCGCCGCCAGGCGCAGGGCGTAGCCCACCCGCCCGCCGGAAAGGTGCGCGAGGATGCGCGCCTGCTCCGCCGGCAGCCCGGCCTGCTCCTGCAAGGCGGCCTGCACGCGCCCCAGGTCGAGGGGGCGCAGGCGCACCAGCTCGCAGCGCGAGACGATGGTGGGCAGCAGGGCTTCCTGCGTGTCGGCAGTCAGCAGCAGCACCACCCGGGCCGGGGCCTCCTCCAGAGTCTTGAGCAGCGCGTTGGCCGCGTTGGGGTTGGCCTCCTGGAAGCGCAGCAGCAAGGCCACCCGGTAGGCGGCCTCGTAGGGCGCCAGCGCCAGGGCGTGCTGCAGCTCGCGCACCTGCTCGATCTTCAGCACGCCGCCCTCGCTCTCCCCCGCCACCACGGATAGATCGGGGTGCTCCATGCGCTCGATCTGGCGGCAGGTGCGGCACGCGCGGCAAGGCTCGCCGGGAGCCGTGGGCTGCGGGCAATTCAGCGCCTGGGCAAAGCGCAGCGCCAGGGTGCGCCGCCCCACGCCGGACGGGCCGGTGAAGAGGTAGGCGTGGCGCATCTCGCCGCTGGCCGCGTGCCGCCGCAGGATGTCCACCGCCCATTCGTGTCCGATCATGTCCCAATTCATAGGCTGGATTGTAGCAAAGACGCGCCTTTCTGGCAACCTGCTCGTTGCGACCCTGAAATTCTGCTCCCCTTGCAAATAGATTCTGACCAACGGGCAGAAGCCCTTCATAAGGCAGGTGGGTTTCCAAGACGGCAACGGGATGCTTCACTCCGTTCAGCACGACAGGCCTCGCTGCGGATGGCGGCGGCTTGGGATTAAAATTCACCCCGAAATGCGGAGCTTTTCCGTTAAAATGGGCCTACGGCAGCGACGCCCTCTTTCGCCAAGCGCTGAATACTGACCACCGGCCACTGACCACTCTATCCTGGCCGCCAAATTCTACCTCAAGGAGAATATCCATGCCCCTCGAACCCGGTTTGATTGGGGAATTATCGATCACCGTTCAAGAAAGCGACACTGCGCGCGCTTCCGGCGAAGAAAGCCTGCCGCCCGTGTTCAGCACGCCGCGCCTGATCGGCCTGATGGAACGCACCGCGCACGCCACCATTCTGCCGCACCTGGCGGAGGGCCAGACCAGCGTGGGCACGCTGGTCCACGTCCGCCACCTGGCCGCCACGCCGGTGGGCATGACGGTGCGCTTCCGCGCCGAGCTGCTAGAAGTGGACCGCCGCCGGCTGCGCTTCAAAGTGGAGGCGTGGGACGAGGTGGAGAAGATCGGCGAAGGCGAGCACGAGCGTTTCGTCATCGATACGGCCCGCTTCACGGAGCGGCTGGAGCAGAAGCGCGACGGGCAGAGACCCTAAGGGTCTTAAAGAATCAGCTCACCGCCACACAGTTGCGCCCGCGGGATTTCGCCAGATAGAGCGCCTGATCCGCGACGCGCAGCAGCTCTTCGGCCCCGGCGGCGTGGACGGGGAAGGTGGCCACGCCCACAGAAATCGTCCCGCCGATCTCATTTTCCTGCTCCCGGGTGCGCCCCTCGGCGAAGGCGCTGCGCAGCTCCTCCGCGCGCGCGACGGCCACCTCCTGCGCCGTTCCGGGCATGACCACCACGAACTCGTCCCCGCCGAAGCGGCAGGCGATGTCGCTGTAGCGGGTGCGCTTGCCGAGCACCTCTCCCAGCCGTTGCAGCATCAGGTCGCCGGCCTGGTGGCTGTAAGCGTCGTTCACCTGCTTGAAGCGATCGATGTCGATCATCAGCAGGCTGAGGGGATAATTTTCCCTTTCAGCCCGGGTCAGCTCCCGGCCCAGGGTCTCTTCGAGATAGCGCCGGTTGAACAGGCCGGTGAGCACGTCGCGGATGGCCTGCTCGTGCAGTTGGTCGCGCAGGCGATTGATCTCCTGGAGCTGCGCCTGCAAGCGGCGGTTGGCCTCTTGCGCCCCGAGCTCGGCCTGTTTGCGGCTGGTGATGTCGCGCAGCACCAGCAGGCTGCCGGCCGGATCGCCCCGCTGGCTGTGTAGCCTGGAAATCAACAGCTCCAGGTAGTGGGGTTGGCTCTCGCCCAGGGTGAATTCGACCCGCTCGCCGCCGGCCCCTCGAGCGGACAGGTCGAAATAAGGCGCCAGGATGGTCTTGGCGGGCTGCCCGATCCACGTTTCGGCCAGGCCGTGCAGGAGGCGCCTGGCCGCCGGGTTGATATCCACGATGCGGTCCTGCCCGTCCAGAACGATCATCCCGTCGGTCAACTGCTCGATCACCATCTCGCGCGCGACCGGCACCAGGTCGAGAAACTGGAAACGGAAGATGTTCCAGGCAAAGACCAGGCCGGCCGCCACGCAGCTCACCGGCGTCCAGTCCAGGCCCGGCACCGGGCTAAACTTGAAAGCGTAAGCGAAACCGGCGATCCCCGGGAATAAGCTGCCCAGCGCCATCGCGCCGATTTGCCAGCGATACAGGCGTTGGGCCCGCAAGAATTCCTTCAACAAGAGGAACAGGGACAACCCCAGAACGGCGTAATCGTAAGCGATGGCCACCCAAAAGCCCGGGCCGTGCTGGTAGATCAGGATGTTGGCCGCCGCCGATCCGGGGCTGAAGCCGCTCCAGATCAGGCCGTGCCAGGCATTGGTCCAGGCCAGGAGCAGCGTGATGGCGGGGACGCTCCACAGCAGCGCCATTTCCGCGCGGCGCAGCGGCCGCATGGGGCGCACGTAAGCCAGCACGAACATCAGCATGAGGGGGAGGGCGCTGACCAGGCCCAGGTACTCCACCTGCGACCAGAATACTTTCGCCGCCTGGCTGGTCACGATGGCCTCGACCGCCGCCGCCAGGGTCCATTCGGTGACGGCCAGCATGAGCCAGGCGAAGACCAGCCCGCTGTGGGAATTCCGCCGTCTCCAGGCCAGGTATGCCACGCCCGCCGAAACCAGGGTGGCGAAAAACAAGATCCAGGCGTGGAGGGGAAAGGAGAGATTTATGACCGGGGAAACGATTTCATTTTACACCCCACAAGCTTTGCCGAAGAACCTCGCGATTTTACCAGGGTAGCCCGCACAGGTCGATCGTGCCAGCCGGCCACTCGGCGCGCACGCAAGGCAAGGCCATGTTGACCCCCGGGATGCTGCGCGGGCCGTCCGGCTGGTCGAAGATCACCTGGGCGGGGAGCACCTGCCATCCCAGGCGCGCGTAAAAGCCCACTTTATCCGGGTCGCACGCCAGCAGGCCAAACTCCACGCGCAGGGTGCGCAGCATGAATTCGTCCGCGGCGCGCATCACGGCGCTGCCCAGGCCGCGCTTTTGCAAGGAGGGCGGCGTGGCGACCCCGCCGACGCCGCCCACGCGCAAGCTCCGCTGCCCCACCCGCACCAGGCGTTCCAGGATGCCGGCGATGGCGACGATCTCGCCTTTCAGGCGACCCATCACCTGCCATTCGGGCCCGCTCCACACCAGGGCATCCAGATCGTTATGCCCCTGAAAGGCGGCCCGGTCGATCATCTCGACGGCCAGGCGGTCGGTCTCGTCGAGAGAAGCGCACGGGCGGATGTCGATGGTCCATTCGTCGGGCATGGTCAGCCTCCTGATTAAAAGTATATCTCACGCGAAGACGCAAAAGAACTCTTTTTACCCTTATCCCGGTTTGTTTTTACATCCATCCGGTCGATAGAAGGTAATATTCGCCTCGGCGTGGAGTTGTAAGCTGATTGTTAAGTGCAAAACCCCTTCCCCGTGATATTATAAATGTGCGCGGGGGATCAGAAGTAAGGACTTCATCACCGCAGCCGGTCCTCATCAGATCCTTACACCCACATCGCAGACCGGAACCCCCACCAACCCCTTTTATTCCTATCAGCACTGTTTGGGGTACGGAAGAGACCTTGCGAAGGAAGCAGACCTTCGCAAGGTCTCGTTTAAGCGCCTGGCGAGGATACCTTCCATTGGACTGCTCGAAGTCTCGTTGATAAGTGTCTGTAAGGTGCAAACTGCCCGGATCATGCTATTATAGGAGTGCGCGGGGAACCGAAGTAAGGACGCCAACACCGCAGCCGGTTTCGAAGAGGTCCTTACAACCCATAACAGACCGGAAGTTCCCTACCAAACCTCATCATCACATCATCGCTGTCACGGTTGTGGGAAACCTTGCGAAGGAAGCA
Organism: uncultured Chloroflexia bacterium; assembly: GCA_963702935.1. Lineage (GTDB taxonomy): Bacteria > Chloroflexota > Anaerolineae > Anaerolineales > Anaerolineaceae > DAOTWA01. The sequence goes on along the minus strand of OY969772.1, from coordinate 943,970 downwards.
GACCTTCGCAAGGTTTCGTTTAACGCCCTTTTAGCTCCAGCCTTTGCTCGTTTCCGTCAGGAACAGCTCCACGAGATCGGGATCGAAGAGCTGGCCGGATTGTTCCCGAATGTAAGCCAGCACCTTTTCGACGCGCAACCCCTCCGGGCGGTAAACCCGCTTTTCGATGAGCGCATCGTACACGTCTACGATGGAGAACAGGCGCGCCGCCAGGGGAATCTCTTTGCCCTTCAGCCCGCGCGGGTAGCCGGTGCCGTCCCAGCGCTCGTGATGGCAATAGGGAATGTCCAGGGCCGGGCGCAGGAAAGTAATCGGGACCAGCAGGTCGTAGGCGTATTGGGGATGGCGGTGAATGACCTCCTGCTCTTCAGGGGTCAGCGGGCCGGGCTTGAGCAAGATCTCGTCGGGGACGCCCATCTTGCCGATGTCGTGCAGCAGCGCGCCCCAGCGAATGTAGCGCAGCTCCTCGCTGTTGATGCCGTAAGCGCGCGCCAGGCGCTCGGTCATGCGCGTCACGCGCTGCGTGTGGCCTTCGGTCTCCTGGTCGCGCAGGTCGAGGGCGCGCGACCAGCCTTCGATGGTGGCGTCGTAAGCCAGGGACAGATTCACGTTGGAATGCTGCAAATCCTCGAAGAGCTCGGCATTGTCGATGGCGATGGCCGCCTGGCCGGCCAGCGTCTCCAGGAAATCCAGCCACTCGGGATTGGGGTAGTAGGTCTGGCGATTGTAGACCTCCAACACGCCCTTGACCTGGCCCTTGGCGAACAGGGGCAGGGCGAAGTAAGCGTTGAAGCTCTCCCCGCGGCTGCCGATGGATTGGGTAAACTCGCGGCTCTCGGCGGCGATATCCGGGATGCTGATGATGCGCCGCTCCAGCATCGCCCGGTAAGCATACCCCTGCCCGGGCAGGCGCGTGCTGCGCGAATAGTCGCGCTTAAAACCGTAGCTGGCCGCAAATTCCAGGGATTTGGTGCCCGGATTGATCAGGAACACGTCGGCGGCGTCCATCGAAAGCTGCGCGGTAACCTCTTCCACCAAAATGCTGAGGGTGACGCGCACGTCCAGGCTGCCGGTGATGGCCTTGTCGATCTCCCCCAGGGCCGTCAGGCGTTGCAACCGCCGCTCGGTCTCCTCGAACAGGCGCGAGCGGTAGATGGCGTTGGCGGCCAGGTTGGCAATCGTGCCCAGGATCTGGATGTCGTTGTTCTGGAGGGCGCTGTCATGGGCCACCCACAGCACGCCGATGGCCTCGTCCTGGGCTTCCAGGGGCATACCCACGGCGATGTAGGCGGGCGCCGAGTTCGGGAGGCTCGGGCGGGCCGGATGCCTCTCCCGGATGATCCAAAAAGCCGTGCACCGTTACGCTCTGGCCGTCCAGCCGGTTCAGGAAATCGACCTGCTCCAGCACGCCTTGGGCGAGCTGCTCGTGCACTCCCTCGCTGCCCGGGTTGCGGATCACCAGGGCCGCGCCGCGCGCGTCGAACAATTTCATCACCTGATCCACGACGATCGGCAGCATCTCCTTGAGCGTCCTGGCCTCGCGCAGCGCATTGGATAAGCTGGCCGTGGCTTCGCGCTCACGCTCGCGGCGCTTGCGTTGGGTGATCTCCTGTTTGATCTCGACGAAGTGGGTGATCTCATCGTGGTCATCGCGCACCGGCGTGATCGAAATCTCCTCCTCGTAGATACTGCCGTCCTTGCGCCGGTTGGTAAGCTCTCCCCGGTAGGCCCGCCCGGCCTCCAGGGTTTCGTACATCTGGGTGAAGAAGGCGGTGTCTTGCAGCCCGGAACGCAGGAACTCCAGGGTGAGGCCGGCTACCTCTTCGAAGGTGTATCCCGTCAGGTGGGTAAAAGCCCTGTTGACCCATACGATGCAGTGATTGCGGTCAGAAATCACGGTGGCGTTGGCCGCCAACTCGAGGGCCGCGCTCAACAGGCGCAGCCGCTGGTCAGACTCGGCCTTCTCCTGCTGCATGTGCTTTTGTTCCAGGGCGCGCGCGACGGCGTTCCCCAGGCGGGCCAGGCGGTCCTTGATCAGGTAGTCGGTGGCTCCCTCGCGCATACATTCCACGGCGGCTTCCTCGCTGATCGAGCCGGTGACGATGATCACCGGAATATTGGCGCCGCGCTCCTTGAGCAGCCTGAGGGCCTGTAAGCCGTCGAACTGGGGCAGGGAAAAATCCGCCAGGATGATATCCAGGCTGGGGTCCAATGCGGCCAGGAAATCATCGCGGTTGTCCACGCGCTTGCAGATGGGATTGAACCCGTCACGACGCAGCTCGTGCTCGATCAATTCCGCGTCGGTGGGGCGATCTTCCAGGAGCAAAACGCGTAAGAAAGAAGGCATGATCTTCTCAGGCCTCCAGGGGATGATTGATGTTCAACCAGAACTCGCACAGCGTCTGCATGTTGCGGTTGAACTGGTCGAAATCTACCGGCTTGATGATATAACTGTTTGCGCCCAGAAAATAACATTCCTGGATGTCGCACGCCTGGTTGGAGGAGGTGAGCATCACCACCGGCAGCGACCGGCGCAGCGGGTCACCCTTGATCTTGCGCAGCACCTCCAGGCCGTCCAGGCGCGGGAGCTTGAGGTCGATCAACGCCAGCCGGGGCAGGTTGAGCGGAGAGCGCAGACGATAGGCGCCGCTGCAAAACAGGAAATCCAGGGCCTCCACCCCATCCCGCACCACCTGGATGCGCTCCGGCAAAGTGAAGCGCCGCAGGGTGTAGAGGGCCAGCTCTATATCGTTGGGGTTGTCATCCACCAGCAGGATGTCGACCGGCTCGTCAATCATTTGGGGGCGCCCCTCCATCTAAGGTGAAGCAGAAGGTAGCTCCGTGATCCACGGCCCCCTCCGCCCAGATGCGCCCGCCGTGGCGCGCCACGATGCGCTGCACGATGGCCAGCCCCACGCCGGTGCCTTCATAGTCTTCCACGCGATGCAGGCGCTGGAACACGCCGAACAGCTTGGGGGCGTACTGCATGTCGAATCCCACCCCGTTATCGCGCACGTAATAGAGAGTGCGTTCCCCTTCCTTCAGGCTGCCGATCTCCACCACGGCCTGCTCTTTGCGCCGCGTGAACTTGATGGCATTGGAGAGCAGGTTGATGTAGACCTGCTTGAGCAGGGCCGGGTCGGCCTGCACCGGCGGCAGCTCTCCGATGTTGAACTGGATCTCCCGCCCGCCGATCTGGGGCTTGAGCATCTCCAGCGAGGCGTCCACCAGCTCCCGGGGATCTACGCTCTGCTTCTTGAGCGGCTGGCGGCTGAGGCGCGAGAAGGCCAGCAGGTCGTCGATCAGGCGAGACATGCTCTGGGCGTTGTCGCGCACGATCTGCAGGTAGCGCTGCGCCTCGGTGTCGAGCTGCGGGGCAAACTCCTCGAGCAGGATGCGCGAGAACCCGTCGATGGCGCGCAGGGGCGCGCGCAGATCGTGAGAAACCGAGTAGCTGAAGGCTTCCAGCTCTTTGTTGGCGGCTTCGAGCTGGGTGGTGCGCTCGATCACGCGCTGCTCCAGCTCCTCGTTCAGGCGGTTGATGCGCTCCTGGGTGAGCTTCTGTTGGGTGATGTCGTGCAGCACGCAATGGGCCTGCTTGAAGCGCCCCTCTTCGTCGTAACCGATACGCCCGTTGAGGCCGGCGAAGAGCTGCGTGCCGTCTTTACACGCCAGCCCGATCTCTTCTTCGCGCAGATCGCCCACGGCGATGAAGCTCCGGAGGGTCTCCGGGAATTTCTGCGCGTATTCCGGCAGCATAAAGTCGGCGAAATGGCGGCCCAGCACCTCCTCGCGCGCGTAGCCCAACAGCTCCAGCCAGGCCCAGTTGACGTCCAGCAGGTTGCCGTCCTCGTTCAGGGACTGGTAGGCGATGGGCGTCTGCTCGTAAAACAGGCGGAACTTCTTCTCGCTCTCGCGCAGGTCCTGCTCGGCGCGCTTGCGCTCGGTGATGTCGCGCAAGATGGCCTGGTAGAACTTCTGGCCGTCGATCTCGATGGCGCGCACGCTGCATTCTACCGGGAAGGTGCTGCCGTTCTCGCGCAGGTGCACGGTCTCGATGAGCGCCCCGTTGGGGTCATCCAGGGCCGGGTTGCCATAGCTGAACTCGGCCGGCAGGCCGGAGGGCTGAAGGTCCCGCAGGTTCTTCAGCAGCAGGCGGTCGCGGGAACAACCGTAAGCCGCCAGGGCGCGGTCGTTGACCTCGATGATCTTCAGCTCCTCGTTCATCAACAGCATAATGTCGTTGGCATACTTGGTCAGGTACTCGTAGTGGGCAGACAGCGCCCGGCGCTCGACCTCGGTCAGGTAGAGCTGCTTGTAAAAGCGCACTTCGCGCCCGCGCCACAACAGCCTGACCACTGCGCCGGCGGCCAGGATCACCAGCAACGCCGCCGCCAGGGCGATGCGCTCCTGGACCCATACCGGGGCGTAGATCTCGCTCTGGTCCACCTTGGTGATCAGGTACCAGGGTGAATTGGGCACGGGGCGCACGTCGGCGATGACCGCCACGCCGCGGTAATCGATGCCGTCCACGATGCCGGTCATGCCGCGCACGGCCATAGCCGCCGGCAGGTTGGGCGCGTTGGCCGGGTAGCTCAACTGGAGCGCCGCGCCGGAACGGAAGCGCGGATCGCTGAGGAAAACCACCTTCCCCCCTTCCAGGCGCGCCAGAATCGATTCGGCGCTGGGGCTGGCGGTGGGCCAGGATTGGACGAGAGGATAGAGGAAGGTGGACGGGTCGATGCGCAAGACCAGCAGGCCCACGGGAGGCTGCTGCGCGTCGGGAGCGTCCAGGATCGGCACCACAAAATCCAGGGCGATCTTACCGCTGGCCTCGTCGCGGTACAGGTCCGAAAAGCCGGTTTGCCCCGTGCGCAGCACCTGCGCGATGAGGTCGTCGAGGCGGCTGTTCCCCTCGAACGCAGCCCCGCTGGTGGAGAGCAGGCTCTCTCCCGAAGCGGAGAGCAGGAGCACGTCCGCGTATTGGCCCTGCTTTTGCAGGGCATTCATCCACGCCAGCACCTCCTCGCGCCCTTCGGGGGTGTCCCCTCCGCTGAGGATGGGCACCACGTCGTGGGAGATGAAGGGGTCGGCGAGCAAGAAACCGGCGCTGCGGCTATAGCCGAGCAGCCACTCGCCGATCTGCCCGGACTTGAGCCCGGCGATGGCCCCCAGTTGGTCGCGCTTGGCCTGCTCCAGGCCGCTCTGCTGGTTGCGATAATAGAACAACCCCGCCAGGACGATCGCGATGGTGAGGAGGATGAAAACGGTTACGAGGGACCACGAGATCGGTTGAGGTTGGGGGCGCTCATCCATGAATTGACCCCTTTCTGAGACGGTACCTGCCCCTGAAGACTTTGAATGCTGGAATGGATCCAACCGATTACTCTGCGGAAAGAGTGGAAGATACTCTCCTTTCCATGATTGTATATCATATTCGCCTTTTTGTAACCCTTACAGAGTAGAAAGGCCCGGATTCCGAGGATGAATTTCCTCCCCGGGTGGGCCAATCGCCTCGAAACCCGTGTGCACGCACGAGTTGTCAGGCAGTTGGAAACTGCACCTACAAACTGCACGAAGCCAGCCTGCGCTGGCTAAAAACCAGTCGGCGAAGGCCGACTTCGTGTACTTCGTTGCAGCGATTTCAATCGCCTGAAAACGGCTGACAACCTATGCGTGCACACTCGAAACCCTTGCATTTGGCAGGATTCGGGATTCGGTGGTATAAATACCAGCGAACGTAGATCGAGTATGTATCATCCACCACCCCCCTGGCTCTCTCCTCTCAAATTCCTGGGCGTGCTCCTGGCTATCGCAGCCGGATTCGCCATCTATGCTAAGGTAGGAAACGCGTCCGGCCCCCTTTCGGGCAGCCTGGGTGAATTAGCATCTCTCGGCTCCACTCTCACCCCCACACCTGCGAGCGCGATCATCGACCAGATCTCTGCCGATGTGGCCACGTCTGTGGCCTCCTCGCCGCTGCTGCCCACCCTGGCGCCCACCCTGGCGGATTCTTCCGCAGCCGACCAGATCCTTTCTACCGGGCTTTCCGCGACTTCGACGCCCGCCTCGCCCACGCAGCCGGCTTCGCCCGCCATCGCCTCGGTGGGCGCAACTGCCCCGGCCTTCAGCCTGCCCACACTGGACGGCACTTTCACCTTCACCCTGGGCGGGTCTTCCGCCAGGGTGTTCCTCCTCAACTTCTGGGCAAGCTGGTGCATCCCCTGCCGCACGGAAAGCCCCGAGCTGGAGAAAGTCTACGAGCAGTACCGCGACTCGGGCCTGTCTGTGGTGGGCATCAACTCCGGCTTGCAGGACGACCCCACGGCGGCGCGGGATTTCGTCAAGAAGTACGGGCTAACTTACCCCATCCTGCTGGACAAGGACGACGCAGTGATCCACGCCTACGGTGTGATCGGGCTGCCGACCAGCGTGTTCGTCAACGCGCAGGGCCAGATCATGACAATTCAGGCCGGCGGGATGGACGCTGCCACGCTCAAGGACATCCTTGACAGGCTGCTCGCCCCCTGAAATGCCCGCACGCGATGGTGATATAATGTCGCCATCGGGCCATGCGCCTGCCGGTCCGTCCTTGTGCAGGTACCGGCGTCTCAGGAAACCTTCGCAATGGGAACACTAAAGGATCTGAGCTTTGAAACAACTTAGGGAATTTCTAACGCGCCCCGGTTTGCTATGGAAGTTAGGCGCCGGAATCGTGGGGGCGCTACTGCTGGTCGCCGCGGTTTGGTCCGTGAGCAGCGGGGCCCTGCACCAGGCCGGCGCCGCCCAGCCCACTGTCACGTCAACGAGCGAAACCGGCTCCGGGTCTCTCCCTCAATTACCTTCTTTGACTGAAAATGCCCCGGTAGTCTCCCAGTATGTCGAGGGCATCCCGCGCCTGGCGCTGCTGCACACCACCCTGCCCGGCCGCCCGCGCTTCGATATCACCACCTATACCGTCAAAGCCGGCGATACCCTCTTCGACATCGCCGATAAATTCGGCCTGAAGCCCACCACCATCCTGTGGGCCAACCTGGACGTGCTGGCCGACAACCCGGACAATCTGGTGCCGGGCGAAGTGTTGAACATCCTGCCGGTGGACGGCGCCTATTACCAGTGGCACCAGGACGACGGCTTGAACGGGGTCTCCGAATATTTCAACGTCAAGCCGGAAGACATCCTCGGCTGGCCGGGCAACCACCTGGACGCCAACACCGTCGGTGATTTCGCCCACCCCAACATCCCCGTGGGCACCTGGCTGGTGATCCCCAACGGGCAGCGCCAGTTGCTCTCGTGGCAGGTACAACGCTCTAACCCGGCAGCTGCCAGGATCTACGGCGCCGGCTACTGCGGCGAAGTGGCCTACGGTGCCATCGGCACGGGCACCTTTGTGTGGCCCACGGTGGATCACTGGCTCTCCGGCTATGACTACAACCTCAGCGTCCACCCCGGCATCGACATCGCCGGGCAACTGGGCAACGCCATCTACGCCGCCGACAGCGGGGTGGTGGTCTACGCCGGCCCGAACAACCTGGGCTACGGCAACGTGACCATCATCGACCACGGCAACGGCTGGCAGACGCTCTACGCCCACCAGAGCAACATCCGCGTAACCTGCGGGCAGAGCGTCACCCAGGGCGAGCTGATCGGCAACGTGGGCTCCACGGGCAACTCTACCGGTCCGCACCTGCACTTCGAGATGACCTTCAACGGCGCCCACGTGAACCCGCATAGTTATCTGCCGGCGCCATAGGATAGAACAGGCAATCAGAGATCAGGCGATCAGGAGGGCTACCTTCCTGGTTACCTGATTGCCTGATCCCCTTCCCCAACCAAGGAGGATTCTAAAGATCAAACTCTTGAACCAGCTCAGAACTTTCCTGGCACAAATCCGCCTGACGTGGAAGAGCGGGGCCGGAATCGCGGGGGCTTTGCTGCTCGTGGCCGTTCTTTGGGCCGGGAGCCGCGGAAGGCTGCCGGCGCTGCCGGCCGCGCGGGGTGCGCAGCCCACGGCGGCCTCCACGGGCGCCCCCTCCCCGGATTCGCTGGCGGAGCTGCCGGCCCTGCCCGAGTACGCCGCCGGCGCGCTGTCCTACGCCTGGGGTATCCCACGCCTGGCCCTGTTGCACACCACCCTGCCCGGCCGCCCGCGCTTCGAGATCACCACCTATACCGTCAAAGCCGGCGACACCGTCTTCGACATCGCCACCCAGTTCAACCTGAAACCCTCCACCATCCTGTGGGCCAACCTGGATGTGCTGGCCGATAACCCGGCCTTCTTGAGCCCCGACCAGGTGTTGAGAATCCTGCCGGAGGACGGCGCTTATTACCAGTGGCACAAAGACGACGGTTTGAACGGAGTGTCCGAATATTTCAACGTCAAGCCGGAGGACATCATCAGTTGGCCGGGCAACCACCTGGACGCCAACACCATCGGCGATTACGCCCACCCCAACATCCCCGTGGGCACCTGGCTGGTGGTGCCCGGTGGCCAGCGCGAGTTCATCTCCTGGTCCGCGCCGCAAATTCCACGCTCTAACCCGGCGGTGGCCAGGCTCTACGGCGCCGGCTATTGCGGCGAGGTGGCTTACGGCGCGGTGGGCTTCGGCACCTTCGTGTGGCCCACGGTGGAGCACTGGCTCTCCGGCTACGATTACAACCCGGGCGTCGGCCACCCGGCCATCGATATTGCCGGGCAGTTGGGCAACGCCATCTACGCCGCCGACGGGGGGGTGGTGGTCTACGCCGGCTGGAACGACTGGGGCTACGGCAACGTGACCGTCATCGACCACGGCAACGGCTGGCAGACGCTCTACGCCCACCAGAGCAACGTGCGCGTGAGCTGCGGGCAGAGCGTCACGCAAGGCGAGCTGATCGGCAACCTGGGCTCCACCGGGCGCTCCACCGGCCCGCACCTGCACTTCGAGATGACCTTCAACGGCGCCCACGTGAACCCGCATAGTTATCTGCCGGCGTCGTAGGACGGAGAGCCGAGAAGAGAGAGTAGATAATAGAAAGTCGTCGCCGCCAAAATGGCCAGCGACAACTCTCTTACTATTTTCTATTCTCTACCCTCTATTTTCCATGCTCTCCCCTCAACTCCCCACAATACCACCCAATCGCCTTCTCCAGGAAGGCCGGCAGGTCGGGGTGCATCTTCTGGAAAGTAGCCATGAAGGCGGGATCCTGGTTGTAGAGGTGGCCCAGGCCCTCCAGGCGCTCGACGTTGGGCTCGTAGAAATATTTCAGGTGCTGATGCCAGCGGGCGATGACGGCCTGCACCTCGGGGCTGTCGTAGCCCTTGTCCATCACGGCCAGCAGGTCGCCGTAGACGGCGTTGCCTTCGGCCCGGATGGCGGCCTTCTCCTCGGCGGTGTAGCTGTTCCAGCGGCGGTTAGAAGCGCCGACCTCTTCGTCGCCCCAGCGCTGGCGCGCCTCGTTTTCGTATTGCTTCTGCTTCTCTTCGCTAAACCCTTCGAAATACTGTTTCTGGCTCATTTCTAATTTTCCTTTCAAGTGCATGATGGTCCGATCCACGGTCTGGACAAGGTGCTCCAGCCGCTTGGCTCGCCCCTGGAGCGCCCGCCGGTGCGATTCGAGAGCGTGCAGCACGTCGAACTCCGGGCTGGCGACGATCTCCTTGATCTCCTCCAGGCTAAAATCCAGCTCTTTGAAGAACAGGATCTGCTGGAGGCGCAGCACGGCGCCCTGGTCGTAATAACGGTAGCCGTTCTCGCCGTAGGCGGCCGGCTTGAGCAAGCCGATCTCATCGTAGTAGTGCAACGTGCGCGGGCTGACGCCCGCCAGGTCGGCGAGCTGCTTAACGGTAATGGCCATATCGTTTACCTCTTGCGACTATCATACACTATGACGTTACGTCAATGTCAAGGGGGAAGTTTAATTTCGCCAAACCTTGTGAAGGGTGGGTTGAAAGGGAAGCTGGTCTTGAGATAGAACCACGACCTTTACGACAACCCTTCGCAAGGTTCTAGGCTATGCCGGCCGAGGCTGCCCGGCGCGCCGAAGCCAGGCGCACCCCGGAGAAGATCACCAGCATAGCCAGCGCGCCGCTCAGGGTGAACCAGGCGTTGGCGTGCACGCCCACCTGCTCCAGGAGCACGCCTTGCAGCCAGGGCAGCAGCATCCCACCCACGCTGCCCATGGCGGCCACCACGCTGACCGCCTTGCCCTGCCCGTAAGCAAAGCGGGCGGTGGTGATGGCCATCACGGTGGGGTACACGGCGCCAAAGCTGAGCCCGATCAACAGGACGGCGGCGATGGTGGGCGTCTGGCTGCCGGTGAAGAGCGCCAGCAACAGCCCCCCAAGGCCGGCGCCGGCCAGGGTAATGGAGAGCACACGCTGCGGCGCCAGGCGCAGGCCCAGCACGACGGTGATCATCCGCCCGACGGTGAGCGCCAGCCAGAAGCCGGAAGTGACCAGGGCGGCGCTCTCGATGGGCATCCCCGTGGTGCGCTGCATGTAAGTGGTGGTCCAGCCGCCCATGCCGGTCTCGGTGCCCACGTAGACCAGGATGAGCAGGCCCAGGGCCCACAAGAGCAACGAGCGGTACACCGGGCGGGAAGCCGGGGCGGCGGCCTGGCTCCCGGCGGGGGCAGCGGAAGCGCCGAGGTCGACGCGCAGGCCGATCAGCAAGGGCGCGACGGCCACGAAGAGCGCCGAGCAAACCCACAGCACCGGCAAGCCGTTGTGCCAGAGGTCGATGGACAGGCTGACCCCCGCCGGGCCGAGAAAGGCCCCCACGCCGAAGAAGACGTTGAGCAAATTGAGCGCCGAGACGCTGCGCTTTTCGAAGACGCTGGCGATCAGCACGTTGCCGCCCAGGTCGACGGCGCCGTGGCCCAGGCCGGCCAGGAAAGCCAGCCCCAGGGTGAGCGGCAACGAGCGGCTCAGCACGATTCCAAACGTGCCGGCGGCGATCAAGACCGCCCCGCCCATCAGCACCCACTTCTGGCCGATGCGGTCGCCCAGCGAGCCGGAAACCAGTTGCGAGACCAGCGCCCCCAGGAAAAGGGCGGTAAACAGCGCGCCGATGCCCGCCAGATTGACGCCGGCATTTTCGGCCAATTGGGGCAGCACCGGGCCGATGGCAGAGGTGACGATGCCGAGGGCCAGGAAGATCAGGCAGCTAAGCGCGAGCACCAGCGTTTTATTTCGTTTGGACATTCTTCCTCACTGAGGAGCAGGGCAAAAAGGGAATTTGGCGGATTGACACGCGTAAAAACGTGCAATATAATGCATTAAACAGATTATACGTGCATAAACATGCACCGTCAAGGTGGAATCGACCTGAATTCAGGATATGGGTAGGTAAAAGCCCTGAACCACGCAGAACACCAGGGGCACGAAGTTTTTGTAGTTTTTCAAGACCTTAGTTTATCTTGGTGCCCTTGGTGGTAGGAATCCTTACCTCGAACCAACGACCATCAAATTGCGGGAAGGCAAAATGCCATGCTCAAAGAGGAACGCCAGCAGTCGATCATGGAGACCTTGAAACGCAGCGGGCGGGTGGTGGCCAGCGAGCTCAGCCAGCGTTTCAGCGTCTCCGAAGACACCATCCGGCGCGACCTGCGCGAGCTGGCCGAAGCGGGGCGCTTGCAGCGCGTCCACGGCGGCGGCCTGTCACGCAGCCCGGCGGAAGCCAGCTATCGCGAGCGGGAACACCACGCCCCGCGCGCCAAGGAATCCATCGCCCGCGCCGCCGTGCGCCTGGTGCAGCCGGGCCAGGTGATCGTGCTGGACGGCGGCACCACCACCCTGGCGGTGGCTCAGCGCCTGCCCGGCGAGCTGCACGCCACGGCCATCACCAACAGCCCGTTGATCGCGGCCGAGCTGGCCAACCACGCCGGCCTGGAGGTGGTGCTGCTCGGCGGGCGGCTGTATAAAGAATCGATGGTGACCATCGGGTCGGCGGTCGTGGACGCCCTGCGCGGCATCCACGCCGACCTGTGTATGCTGGGGGTGTGCAGCCTGCACCCCGAGCTGGGCATCAGCGTGCCCAACCTGGAAGAATCCGGCGTGAAGCGCGCCATGATCGCCGGAGCGGAGCAGGTGGTGGCGCTGGCCGACGCGGAGAAGCTGGGCACGGCTTCCACCTACGTGGTGGCGCCCATCACCGCCCTGACTTACCTGGTGACGGAAAAGTCGATCCCGGAGGAGACCCTGGACGCCTACCGCGCTTCGGGGGTGACCGTCTTGAAAGGCTAGACCCAATGGGGCCGGGTCTCTTGATAGAGACCCGGCCCCTTCAGGGTTAGCCACACTCCCTCCCAGGCGTGTGGCCGGCGAATTGTTTAATGCAGTCAGGCGACGAGGCAACCAGGGATCAGGTGATCGGGATTCAGTGGCCAGTGATCGGGATTCAGTGGCCAGTGATCGGGATTCAGTGGCCAGTGATCGGGATTCAGTGGCCAGTGATCGGGATTCAGTGGTCAGTGATCGGGATTCAGTGGCCAGTGATCAGGATTCAGTGATCAGAGTTCGGGACTCGATCCTCTGTATTCCTGACCCCTGTTCACCGGCTACCGTTCACTGACCACTGCTCACTGACCACTGACCACTGACCACTGACCCCTGTTCTCTGACTACTGTTCCCTGGCCTCCGCTCCCAGGCGCAGGGCCTGGAAATTCAACGGCAGCAGCTTGTGGTGGCGCTGGGGCAGGTGCTCCTCGAGCGCCTTCTCGATGGCCTCCAGCGGCAGTACCGGCAGGTTGGCCAGCAGGCCGCCCAGCAAGACCATGTTGGTCATGCGCTTGTCGCCCAGGCTCTCGGCGATCTCGTTGGCGGGGATGGCCACCGAGCGAATGTCCGTGCGCTCCACTTCGTGATCCACCATGGAGGCGTTCACCACCAGCACGCCGCCCGCCCGCACCAGCGGCTCGTATTTATCCAGCGAGGGCAGGTTCAAGGCGATAACCGCCTGCGGGTTGCGCACCAGGGGCGAGCCGATCTCCTCGTCGGCGATGATCACGGTACAGTTGGCCGTGCCGCCGCGCATCTCGGGGCCGTAAGAGGGAATCCAGGTGACTTCCTTGCCCGCGTCCATGGCCGCGTAGGAAAGCAACTGCCCGGCGAAGAGCACGCCCTGTCCGCCAAATCCGGCAATGATGATCTCGGTCTGCATCTACGCCTCCTTATACCCGCAAACCGGCCAACGCCGGCGAAACCTTGTAATCGCCCAGCGGGTAGTAGGGGAGCATGTGCTCCTCGAGCCACTTCAGGGCTTCCAGGGGCGTGAGGCCCCAGTTGGTCGGGCAGGTGGAGAGCAGCTCCACCATGGAGAAGCCCAGTCCGCGCACCTGCGTCTCGAAGGCCATGCGGATGGCCTTCTTGGCCAGGCGCACGTTCTTGAGGTCGTGCAGGCTGCGGCGCACCACGTAGCTGGCGCCCTCCAGCGAGGAGAGCAGCTCGGCGATGCGGATGGGATAGCCGGCCTGTTCCACGTCGCGCCCGTTGGGCGAAGAGGTGGTCTTCTGGCCGGGCAGGGTGGTGGGCGCCATCTGGCCGCCGGTCATGCCGTAGTTGGCGTTGTTGATGAAGATCACGGTGATGTTCTCGCCGCGCGCCGCCGCCGCCACGATCTCGGCCATGCCGATGGAAGCCAGGTCGCCGTCGCCCTGGTAGGTGAACACGACCCGGTCGGGGTACACGCGCTTGACGCCGGTGGCCATGGCCGGGGCGCGCCCGTGCGGGGCCTGCACCAAGTCGAAGTTGAAATAGTTGTAGGCAAACACCGAGCAGCCCACCGAAGCCACGCCGATGGTCTTCTCGCGCAAATGCATTTCATCCAGCACTTCCGCCACCAGACGGTGGGCCACCCCATGCGTGCAGCCGGGGCAGTAGTGGGTGGGGGTGTCCGTTAGCGAAACGGGACGCTGGTAAACGAACTGTTCTGTCGAGACGTTAAGCTCCATTCTCACCTATCCTCTCCACTAATTCAAAGTCGCCATGCGCTTCAGCCAGCGGTCACGCGGGTGGCCGGAGGTGGGCATCGCTTCGCCGGTCATGCGGCGGATCTCCCCCAGCACTTCGTCAGGGAAGGGCATCACGCCGCCCAGGCGGGCATAGAACTCGATCGGGGAGCGATTCTGGACGGCCAGGCGCACGTCCTCGAGCATCTGGCCGGAGTTCATCTCGACCACCAGAATGCCTTTGACGCGTGCGGCCAGGTTGGCCACCACTTCGTAAGGATAGGGGCTGACGGTAATGGGGCGCAGCAGGCCCACCCGAATGCCTTCGGCGCGCGCAGCGCGCACCGCCGAGAGGGCCACGCGCCCGGCCGAGCCGAAGCCGATCACGGCGTACTCGGCGTCGTCCAGGAAATATTCCTTATAGCGGATCTCGTTGGCCTGGACTACCTGCCAGCGCCGCAGCAGGCGCAGGTTGACCACTTCCTCGTCGGGAGGATCCAGCTCGATAGAGCTCAAGACGCGCCGCTTGCGCCCCTGTGCGCCCGAGACGGCCCATTCGGGGATCTCGGTCTTGAGCGGCTGCATGGGAGGCAGCTCGGCAGGCTCCATCATCTGCCCGATGCTGCCGTCCATCAGCACGGTGGCGATAGCGCGGTATTTCTCGGCCAGGTCGAAGGCCAGCACGGTCAGGTCGATGGCCTCCTGCACGCTGGCCGGGGCCAGCACGATGGGGTTGTAATCGCCGTGGCCGCCGCCGTGCACGATCTGGTTGTAATCGCTTTGCGAGGGGGCGATATTGCCCAGCCCCGGCCCACCGCGCATCACGTCCACCAGCACCATGGGGACTTCGGTGCCGGCGATGTAGGAGAGGCCCTCTTGCATCAGGCTCACGCCCGGGCTGGAAGAGGAGGTCATGACGCGCTTGCCGGTGCAGGCCGCGCCGTAGACCATGTTGATGGCGCCCAGCTCGCTTTCAGCCTGGACGAAGGCGCGCCCCAGCTCGGGCATACGCCTGGACATCCACTCCAAAAGCTCGGTCTGGGGAGTAATGGGATAACCGAAATAGGCTTGCAGGCCGGCTCGAATGGCGGCCTCAGCCACAGCTTCATTGCCCTTGAGGAGTTCGCGCGTCATGCTTAACCTCCTACCGCTACAGGCCGTGCGACGACTTCGCGAAAGACCGTGATGGCCGCTTCCGGGCAGACGATGGCGCACACGCCACAGCCCGTACAGCCATCCTTGATCAGATGAGCCGGGTGGTAACCTTTGGATGTCAGGCGGTCTTGCGCCAACGCCAGTACGCCGGGCGGGCAGGCCGAGACGCACAGCTCACATCCCTTGCAATACAGCTCGCTCACTACGATCCGTCCCTTGAGGGGCATTCATTCCTCCTTCTTGGATTTTCCAAGATCATGGATAAAGACACGCATAAATCTCGGATTAATTTCATTATCCCCAGAATCGAAGATTTAGCTAGTGTCAACCCTCACAAGCCATTGATACAAAAATCCTGAGTCGGGAAGAAAAGAGAATGGAGAGTAGAGAATCGAAAATAGTCAGGTCGGGGAACCGGCGACCAGGCAATCAGGGAGTAGGGCGGGATTCCATATCCCGCCGCCCCGCATTCATAAATTCGACTGCGAACTGGTATTGGCCCGGGGAGATCATTTTCCCCTCGCCGGGCGCAGGGTAGACCTGGCCCGGCGAAAGGGTTACGGGCGCGGGTGACAACGAGTTGCAAGCCGAAAGCGCCAGGACCACGAGAAACGAGGTGGGAAACCTCTTCTTAATCGTATGATCCTCCCTTAGGCTTGATGAACACGCACTTTCCCCGAAAACCCCACCACGGAGTCACGGAGGCCACAGAGTTTTTTCTTCTTAGAGAGTTCGGTAACTCATTTAGTGCAGTGATCACTTCTGGAAACTCCCTTCGGATATGTCATTCTGAGGAGCCGGTGTTCTTTCCGGCGACGAAGAATGACATGCCTACGGGACGGAGCAAGGGAGTTTCCGAAGGCTCTCTTCTTAAAGAAGCCTCTGTGCTCTCTGCGCCTCTGTGGTGAACTTCCACTTTCAGCTACTGGCACGTCAGCGAGAAGTTGGCCGGCGCGAAATACTGGTGGTTGGGCGCGTCGTTGTAGATCTTGATCGAATAGCTGCCGGTGCTGTTCAGCGCCCAGGTGTAGGTGGCCGTCTTGCTGCCCGCCGCGCTGAAACCCAACGACTGCACCGCGCTCTTGGAGCCGTCGCTGCCCTCCCAATAGAAGGTGATGTTCCCGGCGGCCGTGACGGTGATGTTGGCGGTGAAGCTGAAAGTGTGCGGGCAGGCGCCGGCATAGCTGGCGTTATCCACGCTGATGTCCATGTGGGTGACGGCAAACGGCGCGGAGCCCACGGTGATCTTCACCCAGAAGGGCTGGTCGGCATTGGCCCCCAGGCCGAAGTTGACTCCCGAAGCGTTCTGCAGCATCCACGAACCCTGATAGTTGTTGGCCGTGCTGGGCGCGGTGAGGCTGACCGACAGGTCGATGGTCTGCCCGGGGGCGACCGAAGAAGGCAGGGCCATGGTAGCCGGGCCGTTCATGGCATTGCCGCTGATGAAGACCATCTTGTAGCTGGTGCTCCAGGTGCAGGTACCCTTGTTCTTCAAGCGCCAGGTCTTGGTGAACTGCTGGCCGGGGGTCATCGTGGTGCCGTCGGGGACGGTCACGTCCGTGACGAAGCCGGCCCAATCGCAGGCGGTGGCGGGCGTCAGGGTGGTGGTGGGGGCAGGCGTGGCGCTGGGCGCCGCCAGGGTGGCCGTGGGGATGGAAGCCTGGGGAGATTGCGTGGCGCCGGGCGGAGCCTGCGTTTCCGGCGAAGAGATCTGCGTCTCCATGGCAGACACCGTCTGGGCGGCGGCGGTGTTGACGGCGTCTGGCGCGGACACCTGGGGCGTTGAGGTAGCCTTGGTGGGGAAATTGCACGCGGATAAGAGCAGGACGGCGACGAGCAAGACGAAAACAGGCGTGCGGTGCTTGAGCATTTTCTTCCTCCTTAAGTCAGCCTCGATCAGCCTTGCGAAGGCTCAATCCAGACCCTAAAGGTCTCTTAGACCTTTAGGGTCTTTCTTTTGGGCTGTTAAGATTATAACGCTGGAAGGAAGAAAAAGTTCCAGGGGAGAAAGGGAGAAGAAAATGGAGAGTAGAGAATGGAGAGTAGAGAATGGTAATCAGTCGACCAGGGAACAGGTAATCAGGACGACTTAACCCTGATTACCTGGTTGCCTTATTGCCTGATCGCCTTACCCCCTACTCCCCTTGAGAGAAGGCGTCAGCACTGGTGATGAAGCCGCCGATGCGCCAGGAGCCGTCCTCCAATTTCGCCAGGAGCAGAGTTCTCTCCGGCAGGACGCCGACGTTGCCGGGCACCGTGCGCCGGTACGTGTCCAATACGGCGATCAGGCTGCCATCTTTGGACGAATCCAAATGGAAGTCGATCGTCAGCAGGTGGTCAGACACGCCCATGTACCTGTCGAGGCTTTGGATAGGATCCGCGCCCAGGGCAGCTTGCATATTGGGAGTGAACAACTTGACCACGGAGGGATCCCCGGCCAGCCACAATTGGGTGAACTGTTTGACCACTGGCGAGAGAGGATCGACGGCCAGGGCGACGTGCAGCGTGTAGATGCGCTGCGCAGGCGGCAGGTCGCAAGTGCCGTCCATCTGTTGCGTGGGGCAGGCTACGCCGGGAGCCGGGCGCCATGCTCCCCACACCTGCGCGGGATCATAGCTTTTGTGGTAAATGACGCCGCTCCCCCACCAGTCTGCCTGGGTCTCGGAAATAGAGGGGTCGCCTCCCGCGCCGTAGCCCCAGGTGCCATTCTGCTGATATCCGCGCGCGTCGAACACGGGTTGCAGCCGGTCGAAGGCCGCCTGGAGATTCGGGAAGAGCGCGCCGTCCGCGCTGAAGGTCAGCACGCAGCCGCGGCCGTTGGCGTCCAGGTTCTGTACGGCCACGTCCGAGAAGAGCGCGTCTAGCTCCAGGCTCACCGGCAGGCCAAGCGTCGTCTGGAGCGCCTGCCGGAAGTCCTGGCAGTCCGCCAGCGGCGGAGGAACCAGGATGCCGGGGGATTCGCTCGCGGTGGGCGTGACAGTCGGGCGGGCCGGCGGCGTCGGCTCGATGGTCTTCGCCACAGGCGGCGTCACGGCCTTCTCGGGGATCAGGCGCATGGCGGTGAAGAGCAGCGCCGCCAGCAGGGCAATCGCCCCCAGGCGCACCGCCCAATACCAGGCCACGTGCCAGGGCTTGCGGCGCGCGGCCCGTGCGGCCTGCTGAGCTGCCTGCCTTTCCAGCTCCTCCCCCAGCCCGCAGACGAACTCGCCCGCCGGGTGGGCCGCCGCGGACAGCGCCAGCAGCTCGTGCGCCAGGCGGGCTTCGCCTTCCGGCAGGGCCTCCGCCGGTTTCATCCAATCGTAGGGACTCACGGGCAGTTGTGCGCTCATGCTTTCACCTCCAGGGCGCCGGCCAGCTCTCGCCTCAGGTCGCCGAGGCCGCGCTGCACCAGCTTCTTGACCGCTCCTTCGCGTTTGCCCATCGCCTGCCCGACCTCTTCCAGGCTCAGGCCGGCGAAGAAGTGCAGCGCCAGGGCCTCGGCGCGCTCGGGAGAGAGGCGGCGCAGGGCCTGGGCGACCGCGGCCATCTCCAGGCGCCGGCCGGCGGCTTCCTCCGGCGTCGGGCGCGGGTCGGCCTGGCCTTCGGCCTCCTCTAACGCGGCCTGGCGCGGCATGCGCCGGAAATGGTCGGCCAGCTTGTGCCGGGCGATGCCCATCAGCCAGGCCAGCGGCGCGCCTTGAGAGGGACGGTAGGCGGCGCGGGCTTCCAGCGCGGCGCGGAAGGTCTCGGCGGTCAGGTCCTGGGCGTCTTGCTCGCAGCCGGTGCGCGCCAGGTGGTAGCGATAGATGCGCTCCACGTGGAGGCGGTACAGAGCGGCGAAGCTGCCCGGCGCCGTGAGGCATTCCTGCAAGATGGGGAGGTCGGTGGTCATGCGCGCACCTGGTGAGTGGGGAGATTGCACTTCTATAAGTATATTCGGGTTTCGCGGGGAAAAGGGGACAGGGGGAGCCAGGCGATCAGGCGACGAGGAATCAGGTAATCGGGCAATCAGGCCATAAGGGGCCGAGCGATGAGGGGATCCAGGGAAACCTTGCTACCGAATCCTGACCACTGACCACTGAATCCCCTGATCCCTTATCGCCTGATCCCTTCCTATGCTACAATTCCCCTATCCTTTTCTCCCGAGGTTATTCCCATGCCTGAAGCCGTCATTCTGGATGCGGTGCGTACGCCCATCGGCGCGTTAGGCGGGGCGCTGGCCCCCGTGCGCCCCGACGACCTGGCCGCGCACGTCCTGCGCGCCATCCTGCAGCGCAGCGCCCTCGACCCGGCCCTGGTGGAAGAGGTCTACCTGGGCTGCGCCAATCAGGCCGGCGAGGACAACCGCGACGTGGCGCGCATGGCGCTGCTGCTGGCCGGCCTGCCCGTCTCGGTGGCGGGCGTGACCTTCAACCGCTTGTGCGCTTCGGGGCTGAACGCCGTCAACCAGGCGGCGCGCGCCATCAAGGCCGGCGAGGGCGACGTTTTCATCGCCGGCGGCGTGGAGAGCATGTCGCGCGCGCCCTATTCCCTGCCCAAGAGCGAGGGCGCTTTCCCCTTCGGCAACCTGACTGCCTGGGACACCACCCTGGGCTGGCGCTACCCCAACCCCAGGATGCAGGCGCAATACGGCACCGAATCGATGGGCGAGACGGCCGAGAACATCGCTGAGATGACCGGCATCCCCCGCCAGGCGCAGGACGCCTTCGCCCTGGAGAGCCACCGGCGCGCCCTGGCCGCCCTCGACGCGGGCAAATTCGCCGAGGAGATCCTGCCGGTGACGGTGCCGCAGCGCAAGGGCGAGCCGCGAGTGGTCACCACCGACGAGCGCCCGCGCCGCGACACCAGCCTGGAGAGCCTGGCGCGCCTCAAGCCGGCCTTTCGCAAGGACGGCAGCGTCACGGCGGGCAACTCCTCCGGCCTGAACGACGGCGCCGCCGCGCTGCTCCTGATGAGCGCCGAGCGCGCCAAACAGCTCGGCCTGCGTCCGCTGGCGCGCCTGGTGGCCTCGGCGGCCGCCGGCGTCGAGCCGCGCACCATGGGCCTGGGGCCCATCCCCGCCACGCGCAAGGTCCTGGCCCGCGCCGGCCTGAGCCTGGCCGAGATCGGCCTGGTGGAGCTGAACGAAGCCTTTGCCGTACAGTCCCTGGCGGTGATGCAGGAGCTGGGCCTCGACCCGGCCATCACCAACGTCAACGGCGGGGCCATCGCCCTGGGGCACCCCTTGGGCTGCTCGGGCGCGCGCATCCTCACCACCCTGCTGCACGAGATGCGCCGCCGCGCCCCCTACGCCCCGCGCCCCTTCTACGGCCTGGCCACCCTGTGCGTCGGCGTCGGCCAGGGCGAAGCCACGCTCGTGGAATGGATGGATTAAGAGAGGCGATCAGGGAACAGGGATCAGGGAACCAGGAAATTCCCCTGATTACCTGATTGCCTCATCGTCTCACCACTGACCACTGACCACTCACTACTTACTACTGACCACTCCATGTACCTTCTCGTCACCGGCTCTACCGGCTTCATCGGATCGCAATTGTGCCGCGCGCTCGTCCGCCAGGGCCACCGCGTGCGCGCCTTTCATCGCCCCTCCAGCTCGCTGCGCATGATCGAGGACCTGGAGCTAGAGCACGCTATCGGCGACCTGACCCAGCCCGAAACGTTAGTGGAAGCCATGCAGGGCGGCGTGGAGGCCGTCTTCCACGCGGCGGCTTTCATGGGCGAGGCGCGCGACCCCGGGCGCAGGTACGCCGTCACCGTGGAGGGCACGCGCGCCGTGCTCCAGGCGGCGCAGCAGGCCGGCGTGCACCGCGTGGTGCACACCAGCTCGGTGGCCGCCCTGGGCGTGCCGGAGAGCGGCCCGGCCCTGAAAAAGGGCCAGGCCCCGGCCGCCATCGACGAGAGCCACACCTGGAACTACGCGCCCGGTCGCTGGCGCTACGGCTACGCCAAGTACCTGGCCGAGATGGAAGTGCAGAAGGCCGTCGCCCAAGGCCTGGACGTAGTCATCGTCAACCCCACGGTGGTGATCGGCGCGGGGGACGTTTACCGCACCTCCCGCTCGCTGGTGGTGCAGGTGGCCCAGGGGCACGTGCCCGTGGCCGCGCCGGGCGGCCTGAACGTGGTGCACGTGGCCGACGTGATCGCCGGGCACCTGGCGGCCCTCGAGCGCGGGCGCAGCGGGGAGCGCTACATCCTGGGCGGCCAGAACCTGAGCGTCCCGGCTTTGCTGCGCGTGATCGCCAACGTGGTGGGCGCGCACCCCCCGCGCGGCGTGCTGCCGGTGGGCGTGGCGCGCACGCTGGGCTGGGCAACGCGCGTGGCCGGCTCCTTCCTGGAGCTGCCCGTCGGCGGGGAAACTCTGGGCATGGCCGGGCGCTATTTCTACTACGACACCTCCAAGGCGCGCCGCGAGCTGGGACTGGGAGAGCCGCACAGCGTGCGCCAGGCCGTGGAAGACGCCTGGGCCTGGTTCCGGCAGC
Source organism: uncultured Chloroflexia bacterium (assembly GCA_963702935.1). Taxonomy (GTDB): domain Bacteria; phylum Chloroflexota; class Anaerolineae; order Anaerolineales; family Anaerolineaceae; genus DAOTWA01. Next base: position 922,427 of record OY969772.1, on the reverse strand, counting down.
AGGGGGCAGCCTGAATTGAGCGCTAATCCTTCATGACCTTATTCAAATCTCTCTCTCACCCTTCCTTTGCATTCATCTGGACGGGCCAAACCGTCTCGCGCCTGGGAGACAGCCTGTACCGCATCGCCCTCTCCTGGTGGGTGCTCGAAAAGACCGGCTCGGCGGCCATCATGGGCAGCGTGCTGATCTTTTCCTTCACCCCCATGCTGATCTTCTCGCTGATCGGCGGCGTGGCCGTGGATCGTTTCCCGCGCCTCAAAGTGATGGTCGCTTCGGACGTGCTGCGCGGCCTGGCGGTGCTGGGAGTGGCCGCGCTGGCTTTCGCCGGGCGCCTGGAGATCTGGCACGTCTTCGCCGCCAGCGTCCTGTTCGGCCTGGTGGACGCCTTCTTCCAACCGGCTTACGTGGCCGTGCTGCCCGAAATCGCCCCGCGCGAGCTGCTGCCCAGCGCCAACTCGCTGACCAACCTGAGCAGCCAGTTCGCCAACATCGCCGGCCCCGCCCTGGGGGCCGCCCTGGTGGGGCTGGGAGGCACCCCCACCGCCTTCGCGCTGGACGGCCTGTCCTTCTTCATCTCCGCCGCCTGCCTGCTGCCCCTGCTGAAATTGCCCCTGCCCGTGCGCGCCGGTATGCAGGGGCTGAACCTGGGCCAGGAGCTGAAGGTGGGCGTGCGCGCGGTGCTGGCCTCACCCTGGCTGTGGGTCACCATCGCCATCGCCGCCTTGAGCAACGTCACCATCAGCGGCCCCATGAGCGTGTCGCTGCCCTTCCTGGTCAGCGATAACCTGCACCGGGACGTGGGCACGCTGGGCTTGATCTACTCCGTTTCGTCTATCGGCTCGGTGCTGGGGGCCGTGTGGCTGGGGCGCTCTACCCGCCTGCGGCGGCGCGGCGCGCTGGCCTACGGCGCCTGGGTGGTCACCGGCCTGATGGTGATGGTCTTCGGCCTGCCCGTGCCGGTCGAGGTGATCTTGCTGGCCTCCCTGGTGAACGGCGCGGCCCTGTCCACTTTCGGCCTGGTGTGGACCAACACGCTGCAAGAGATGGTGCCCGGCGACCTGCTGGGCCGCGTGGCCAGCATCGACAACCTGGGCTCCTTCGTCCTGCTGCCGGTGGGCTATGGGGTGGCCGGCCTGCTCACCGACAAGGTCGGCGCGCCGCTGGTGTTCGCCGTGGGCGGCGTGGCGACCGCGCTGCTCGCCGTGCTGGGCCTGCTGCACCCCGCCATCCGCAAACTGGACTAGGAAAGGATGAAGGCTGAAGGATGAAGGATGAGGAAAACAAGGCAGAAGGCGGAAGGCGGAAGGCGGAGGAAAACAAGGCGGAAGGCTGAAGGCGGAGGACAAGAAAGACGAAAGGCGAAGAGTTGCCCAGAAGGGCACAATTTTCGGCCCTTTGCCCTTTGTCTTTCTTCTTCATCCTTCCTCCTTCTGCCTTCATCCTTTCTAGGGTGTCCGTCTTTCTTTCCGCCTTCCGCCCTCATCCTTCATCCTTTCATTTTCCGCCTTCCTCCTTCTGCCTTCATCCTTTCTAAGGTATACTGTACCTGTTCCCAAATTAACCACAGACAGGCGTCTGTCTGCTGATAAAGGAGAAGAAAACAAATGGAAGAACCACAAAGCACGAGCATGGTCGAAGACGAAGTGTCTGTTAAAAGCGGCGGAAGCCGATACTTTTCACAATCCGGAAGCCATTATTCGCATTTCTACCTGGTCGAAGGGCCTGTCGTGGGTCGTGCTGGTCCTGACGGTCGTGGTCACCGTGGGCTTCGTGGCCCTGCTGTACCAGAGCCGCACCGGCCTGAGCTGGGAATCGGTCGTCTCTTCGCTGTTCACCGTCCTGCCGGTGATCTTCATGGGCATCTTCTTCACCGTCGCTTTGCAGATCCTGGGTGAAGGGCTGTACGTCCTGTTGGACATCGAGGACAATTCACGGAAGAGTAAATAGGCGAGCAAGGGATCAGGGAACAGGCAATCAGGCAATCAGGATGCTCCTGATTTCTGATTGCTGATTTTTGATTGCTAATTGCCTGATCCCTAATTGCCCGATCCCTAATTGCCTGATTTCTGCTTGCCTGATCCTTCATCCTTCATCCTTCATCCCTCATCCCCTCATCACCCGTTTGTCTCCTCTCTCCCCGTAAAACGTCATTCCAAAAGTGTTGACAGTTGTCCGGCAGAATCGTGATAAATGGTTTCCGATTCGAGGTTAGAATAGAGGACTTAAACAACCCGAACCTCGCACCGGCGATTCCCGCCGACGATTCTCGCCTCTTCCGTATGACTGATTACCTGCGTCTCATCGATACCCACACCTCCGGGCCACGTTACGACATCACCCCACTGTTCGCCGACTATGCGGCCCTCACCGCGCTGGCGGCCGACCTGGCGGCGCCCTTCGTGGCCGAAAAGATCGATTTCGTGGCCGGCATCGATGCGCTGGGCTTCATCATCGGCACCGCCGTGGCCCTGCACCTGCAAAAAGGCTTCCTGCCGGTGCGCAAGGGCGGCAAGCTGCCCGTCCCCGCCAATACGGTAGACTTTACCAACTACGCCGGCGAGGAACGCTTCCTCGAGCTGCGCACCTCGGCCCTCAAACCGGGCTCACGCGTGCTGCTGGTGGACGAGTGGATCGACACCGGCGCGCAGGTGGCCGCCGCCGCCGAGCTGATCGAGCAGCAGGGCGGCGTGATCGCGGGCATCGCCTCCATCAACATGGACTTCAACGAGCAGACGCGCCTCCTGCAGGAGCGCTATACCTGCCACATCGTGTGGGGGAAAAATTCTGAGGGTTGATTTTTGATTTCTGATTGCTGATTTCCGCTATTCTCGTCTCTCCACTCCCGGCTTTTCCACTCCTCCCAAAATCATCCTTGACAAACCCCAGCGATCCTCCTATACTATTCACATAACCCACTTTAGTGGGTAATTAGAATAAACGGTTATATTGATTTGGAGGACCGCCCGTATGCCCGCCCCACTCGACGAAGTCTTCACCCTGCAAGCCAATCCGCCGGTCAGCTTCCGCCTGGAACCGGCCCTCAACGCCATCCACAGCCTGCTGCTGCTCGCCAAGACCGGGCACTCCGCCGGGGTCGGCGACTGGGTGATCCACACCGCGCTGGAGATGACGCCCGAGGAGCGCCGCTTGAACGACCTGGTGGTGGTGGGCTTCTACTACGCCGTGGCCCCTCAGCAAAGCTGGTCCAGCTTCCCCGCCTACCTGGATTACCTGGAAACGGCCAGCCCGCTGGCGCTGCGCGACCAGATGCTGGAGACCTACCTGACCCATTCTTTCTGCGAGCCGCTGCCGCCCGCCGGCTCACAGCGGGCCGAGCTGGACGAGGCCCTGGCTTCGCTGGACGGCTACCTGGCCTTTTTGCGGCGGCGCTTCGGCGAGAACCACGTGGACGCGCAGATCGAGACGCTGGCGTACGGCTACGTCAACGATCCGCCCGCCATGAAAGCGGTGATCCTCACCCACCTGCGCAGCATGTGGCAGAAGTACCTGGCCGCCGAATGGGAGCGCAACTTGCCTCTGTTGCAGCAGGCCGTGCGCGCCTTCGAGGGCCGGGATTTCAGCAAGATGAGCCGCCTGGAAGCCGCCAGGCTGATCACCGGGCAGGACCTGCCCGAGGACAAATGGGCGCAGTCCTTCGAGGCTGCCCGGCAGGTGATCTTCGTGCCCAGCGCGCACGTCGGCCCCTACCTGGGGCGCTTCTCCGCCGCCGATACGCTGTGGATGCTGTACCGGGCGCGCCTGCCCCGGGGCGTCGAGCTGGGCGATTCGGAGCTGAGCCGGGCGGAGATCATCGTGCGCCTGGACGCCCTGGCAGACGACAGCCGCCTGCGCATCCTGCGCTACATCGCCGGGCACGGCGAGGCGCGCGCGCAAGACCTCATCCAGGCGCTAGAGCTGAGCCAGTCGGCGGCTTCCCGCCACCTGATGCAGCTCAGCGCCACGGGCTACCTCACCGAGCGGCGCTGCGAGGGCGGCAAGTGCTACGCGCTCAACCGCGAGCACATCCGCGAAACCTTGCAAGAGATCTACGCCTACTGTTGTTGAAGCCTTGAGAGACGAACCGCTCCCCCGGCGCACTCCTGGCCGGCGGGTAGCATGACGGGAGTGACTTATGGACCCTAACTGGCACGCGAATTATCAGTGGTTGCTGCGCAAGTATCGCGAAGACGTGAGCCGGGCAGAGCAGGATTACCGGCTGCTCCACACAGACGCTTTCCAAGCGCCACGGGTGAGGTGGTACGACCGCTGGCTGTCGCGCCTGGGCACGCGCATGGTGGCCTGGGGCCTGCGCCTGGAAGATCGCTGCGCCAAGTGCGCCGATCAATGGAAGGTGGAGAGCCGGGAACAGGGAAACAGCCTTGTGAAGATTGGCTGAAAGAGCGGCGTTCTATCCATAGACGCACCGGCCTACAGGCTAAACCTTCACAAGGCTTTGGTGGCCGGCAGCAGCTCGAACAGCAGCGCCAGCGTCAGGCTCACACCCAACGCCGCCAGCCAGGCGGCCGCGACCAGCCCGGTGAACTGGTCGATGCGCTTTTCCACCTCGCGCAGGGAGCGCCCGGCCAGCACGAATCCGGCCGACCCGTCGCCAATCGGCGCGATCACCGTCGCGCTGCGCACCCCCGGCTCCGGCTGCCAGGTGATGCGGTCTTCGCCGTGTTGGCGCACGTTCTGGAATACGCCCGCCGGCAGGCTGGGCGTCTGGCCGTGCAGCACCGCGTTGGACGCCTGCAGGTTGCCGTTCGCGTCGAACACCATCAGGTAAGGAGCCAGGCTTTGAGCGATGTCCACCCGGGTAGGCGGCACCAGGGAGGCCGCCGGCTGCCCACTCGCCAGGGCGCGGGCGGTGTCCTCCGCCATCTGGATTTGCGGATCGTTGGCGTTCATGCGCAGGCTCTGCTGCGCGGTAAGATATACCAGCGCCGACAGGATGGTCACGACGGCTGCCAGGGGCAGCCAGAATTTGAGTGTGTGGAGGATTGTTTTCAAAGGTTTCTCTACTCCTTGGGTTGGAAAGCGTCTATGGGAATAGCATACCCCTTAACGTAGACGCCTGTCGAGCACCTGGGTGCGGGAGGATCAGGAGTCGGCAACAGCCTTGCTAGTGCATAATCAGGAAACATTATCGGAAAGGGTCAGATGAGGTTCCTGCGAGCAACCCAAAGCCGCACAAACGCGTTCTTCCAAGACCGAGGGGGGAAGCGTAGCCTCGGGTTCCACCACCCGCCGCTTGCCATGCACCCACTTGGGTTCAATCGGATTCAACCAAGGACTTTTAATCGGCAAGGGGCAGACATAAATCCGAACCCCGTGTCCCTGCTGTTTAATTTCCTGGTTATGGGCCCGGATCCAATCTTGCACGGCTCGGCTAATATGCCAGGAGGCATTATCCCACACCAGGATCAACACGCGCTTGCCCATCGCTTGCAACTTATCGCAACACCAGGCCAGGTATTGAAGCGTGATCCCACTCACCGGACGGCCATCCACAAACCGCAACCAGGTTTCCTCCCGCCACTTCCCGGCTGCCTGCGGGCAGTGGTGCAGCAAGAGCCCGTAACACGCCAAGGCTTTGGGCGTGTCTTCCTTGGACAGGGGCGTTTGTTCCACCAGGCGCCAGGGTTTGTCGTCCACCGACCAGGTGTGCAAGTGCGGCTGGGTGAAGCGGCTCCACCAGACTTCGTCTTGAAACCCGATCACCCAATCCGGATGGCGTGCCGTCAGAGCAATCAGCCGGTCACGGAGCTTTTTTTTCGGGCGTATTCGGGGTCAGGGCTGGTGATCCAGTCCTTGGCTCGTTTCCAACGGATCCCCAGGCGCTCCAGAGTGGCGCGGACGGTTTCATCACTGACCCGTTCAGCCGTCAAGCCTTCGGCAAAACTGACCTCGGCTACCAGCTCCAGCGTCCAGACACTGGTGGCTTTGCCATACTGGCGCGGGCTCTTGTGGAGCAAGTCTTTGAGCCGGTCGGTTTGCTCGTTGGAAAAGGCGGCCGAGGTATGGTGGGGCCGCCGTGACCCGGCGGTCAAGACCGCCAAGCCGGTGGCGTTGAAGGCTTTGATCACTTTGCGGACGGTCTCATCATCACAGCCTACATTTTGTTCGATGGTCGTGGCATGTTGGCCGCGGGCACTGGCCAACAGGATCTGGCAACGGCGCAAGACAAACGCATCGGATGAATGCAGGCCGACTTCGAGTTGCTCTCGCTCTTCATCTGTTAAAGTCCGTACGAAAATCGGTGGTTTCATGCCACCTGTTATACCATATCTCCACTTATCTTGTCGGAGCATGCACTAGGTTGGTTGAAAGAGCGGCGTTCTCCCCGTAGGCACGCTGGCCGGCATTCTAAACCTTCGCAAGGCTTTGCGCACCCCCTTCGCTTGCAACCCGTCCGCCAAAGTAGTAAACTCCAGGCTGGCGATGCTTAAACCGCGGCGGCTTAGAAAGCCGCCCTACGCCTGATCGCCTCGTCGCCCAATCCCTCCCCTACAGGTGCCTTATGCCCGAGATCGATTGGCTGCCTTTCTTAAAGATCTACAGCTCCAAGCTGCTCGCCGACGCGGACATCCATTCCAGAGCGCCCCAGGAAGTGCTCGACGCGCAGTGGCTGGGCTTCCCCGGCGTTACGCCAGCGGAGGTAGAAGCCGCCGAAGCGCGCCTGGGGCAGCGCCTGCCCCCTTCTTACCGCTCGTTCCTGTTGGCGACCAACGGTTGGCGGCAGTCCGGCTATTTCATCCATAAGCTATGGCCTGTGCAGGAGATCGCCTGGTTCCGCGAGCGCAACCGGCGCTGGATCGACGCCTCCCTGCGCCGCTTTCGCAAATTGCCCCCTCTCTCTGACGAGGAATATTTAGTGTATGGGGAAGGCCAGGAAAGCAACCGCTTCCGCCCGGCTTACCTGGAGACCGCCCTGGAAATCTCGGAGGCGGGCGATGCGGCCGTTTACCTGCTGAACCCGGAAGTGCAAGACGCGCAGGGGGAATGGGAAGCCTGGTTCTTCGCCGACTGGCTGCCGGGGGCCAACCGCTATCGTTCCTTCTGGGATCTGATGCTCTCCGAGCGCGTGCGCTTTTCAGGGGCGTAAGATCATTCCGTCCCGCGAATCATCCTCAGCAGCGCGTCCAGCTCCTCCCGGCAATCCGAGCACAATTCCAGGTGCTGCCCCACCAGCGGCATGAGCACGGCCGGGTCTTCGCCACGAGTGACAATCTCGGCGTACTGGTCCATCAAGCGATACACGTCCTCACAGGAATATTCTTCCTCCGAGGTATGCTCCAGCGCCTGCGCCAGCTTCGGCGCCGCTTCAGGGGTCAAGGCGGAGGGCTTCTCGGCTGGCTTTCCCAACAAACGTTTAATGAAACTACTGATCTTCATGGGTAGGATGTTCACTCATTCTCTTAGACGGCGCGAGAGCGGAAATTCTTACGGCCTCTCGGGCGCAGCTCCTGCTATGCGCGGCGCCGGCGCAGCTCGGCGAGGGCCGTGTGCGCGGCGATCTTGTACACCCAGGTGGTGAAGCGGCTGCGGCCCTCGAAGGCGTCCAGGCGCTGCACCACCTGCCGCAGAGTCTCGCGGGTGACTTCTTCGGCCAGCGCCTCTTCCAGGGGAGCCTCGGGGAGCGCGTAGGGCAGCCCGGCCAGGATCACCTCGCGCAGGTCGGCCAGGGCGGCCTGCTGAGCCTGCCCGTCAGAGCGCAGCCCCGCCAGCCACTCCTCGTTGGTGCGCATTTGCAATGCTTTCTGCTCCATGCGTAGATTATACCGACCTTTCTACGGCTTGCGCAGCGTAAAATTGTCGAAGCTGGCCTTGGCCTCGCCGTAATGATAGGTGAAGTGCGCCGTGACGATCACCGCCTCCTGCTGGTATTCGGCGGGCAGGCCGGACACGTCGGTTAGATCGACCTCCTGCACCTTCTCCTGGTTGATGTACAGGGTTAGCTTATCGGGGGCGCAGTCCAGGCGCACGTGGTTGGGCTGGCCGAGGCCGAGGATGATGTAGCCGCTCTGCGTCCAGTCCACCAGCGAGCGCAGCCCGCTCTCGTTCTTCGAGTAGGTGATGGCGTAATAACCCTGGGGATTGATGTCGGCCAGGAAGTTGAAATGGTCCTTGGCGGTCAGGCGATCGCAGCCCAGCCCCATGTAAGCGTTCCCCAGATCCTCCTCCAGGGTCATGTCCACCTCGGCGCGCAGCGACGGGTGACCCATGGTCGGCGCGGCCAGCGACCAGCCACTCGTGCGTGGGTCCAGCGTGACTACCAGCGCCCCGTTCTCGTAATTGGCCAGCAGGCCCAGGTTCTCCTCTTTCGTAGTCGGCAACCAGCCGCTGGCGGGGTCGGAGAAATTGTCCTGGTAGAGGATCGACGGGACGGCTTCCAGGCTGGCCTGATCGGGGATCTCTGCCAGCTTCTTCACCGCCAGGTTATCGAAGGCCACCTCGAACGGTCCCCTACCGCGCGTGTAGGCCGCCAGCCCCACACCGCCCGCCGGCGCCTGAGGCGCCGGCACCTCGGCCAGCTTCTCCCCGTTGACGCTCAGCGACAGGAAGGTTTCGCCGCACTCCACGCGGATGTGGTTGACGGCCCCCTCGCCGGTGTGGATGGCGGAGGACGGCTTGCCCCATTCCTGCCCGCCCAGGTAGGTGAGGGCGGTGGTCGGGGTGTCCTGGCCGATGACGTAGGTGCGCGCGTCGCTGCTGATGAAGAACGCGTAGAACTCGTTGGCGGCTTTCACCCCGCACATGGCGCCGAAGGCCGCGTTGGAGGCGCCGCTGGTGCGCAGCACGTCCACGTCCAGGCTGACGTTGGCGAGCGCCGGATCGCTCAGGGCCATCTGGGGGTCGCTGCCGTTGATCTGCCCGAAGGTGGCGCCGTAGACGTAATTATAGTTATAGCCCGGCGCCATGGAGATCTGGTAAGCGCCGTTGGCGTAGGCCGAAGTGCCGTCTTCGGCCTGGTAGGTGCCCAGGTAGCCGCCCTCGCCGGAGAAATCCTCCTCGAACAGCGTCTCCTGCGGCAGCGGCGTGGGCGTCGGCGTAGGGGTAGCGGTCGGGAAGCGTCTCAGGGTAGGCACGGGTGTGGGAGTTTTGGCCCCCAGCGGCAGGATTCCGCAGGCAGACAGGCTCAGCGCCAGGGCAATAAACAGGCAGAAGCAGCGCGTGAAGGCTTTCATCGCAAATTCCCCTCCCAGAGATGAATTGTTTGTCCCCCCGAACTGCGGCGGGTCAGGTAGTTTGCTGTCTATCCCTATCATAGGACGGAAATCCGATTTGCGCAAGACAGACGGAATAAGGTGTTTGTCCCAAACTTGGTTGGCGAATTTCAGGAATTGGGAGCAGGCAGCATTCTCCCTTGCCTGAGCGAGAAAATCATGCAAGTTTCACTCCGGCCGCCATCAGGCCACTGGTCATGCCATCCCAGTTTTTATACCCTCGAACCGTCCGGGCTCGCATTTTCATGCGACCTATCACTTGTTCGGTTGGGTTATTCGTCCAGGGCACGTCCGGCTGCCAATTGAATACCCGAAAACGAGCCCAATTTTCGCCCAGACGGACGATTAGATAACGCAATTGTTCAAGCGGCGTAAATTCACTCCCGGCTCGTTTGGCTTGAGCCGGTGGAAATTGGCGTCCCAAAGCCACCAGGCGCTTGTCACCCTCGATGGGCAAATCTGCAAGCAACTGCTTTACCTCATCTACCATCCACAGCCAATCGGGGGGCAAGCTTTCCTTCAATTCATGCAACGTGCGTCCTACCCAGCGCCGCAGATGGAACTGGCATACCTGGTGTTCCAACTGTAAGTCATCCGCCACTTGCTTGTAACTGGCCAAATCGTCGGTCACAATCACGCTGATCCCCAGACGCTGCACCAGTGGTTCAAGAAACTTCTTCACTGCCTGTGGGTCCTTCTCATCCAGATACCCCACCGTGATCGGGTCGCCCGTCCCCATGTCTACCACCACCAATACCTTTTGCGTTTCTCCCCATCCCTTCACATACGCCCCGTCTACCCCCGCCACCCTCACCTTCTTCCAATGCCGCTCTTTCTCCAATTGCCTGGCCCGCTCTTGCACATCCCGCCATATACTCATCCGCCCTATTTCCACCCGAAATGCCCCAAAAAAGCCGGATGCCCCGCGATAACTCATCCCCAATATCCAGCCAATTGCCGCCAGTGCCTTCATCCGCACCGTTTGCTGGGCTTGACTGATCCCTTCCGGATAGTGCCGAAACGTGTGGCGACAGGTGCAACAACAATAGCGATATACCACCACTTCCTTAATTTGTGGATCGCGTACTTTCCTGATCGCCCCTCCCCATCGCTGAAATGTTTCTCCCCCACACACTGGGCATCGTTTCGGACGACTTGTTTCACAAACCTTGACTTCTGGTAAATGTAAAGTGACAATTGACATCGCAAGCTCCGGTAAATTGTTGGCCTAAGTAACTACCAATTTAACCTGGGCTTGCTCTTTTTTCAAGACCTACCAGTTTTGGGACGAACACGGAATAAGTTTTCAGGGCGATTCGCAAAAGGTAACGGCGCCCATTTCGAGCGTTGCATCTCTTACGCGGATCCGTGACCCGTTCCAGATAAGCATATAGACTATGAATATCGCAGATCAGTCCCCCTGCGGTGCAAGTCTCATTGGCTGGTAACGTGATAGAATCCATGCGGCTCTCCTCGGTTCCAGAATGTTAGCACATCTATTGCGCCGAAGAAGGCTTTCTTCTTGTTTTGTCGATCTACTTTGCGAATAGCCCCGCTCTCCCCTCACCATAATTTTCTCAAGAATAATGGTTCTTTATACCCTCAGGTGATGCTATACTCAACCCTGTGAAAAGATCTCGCCTTCCGGCGACCTCTTTTCGCGCCTGAAAATACTCGCCAATCCACAGTCAGGGCGCCACTTATGGTGTGGCCGGCCATTCCCTTCCCAGGGGAACGAGGGAGAGTCGCATGAAGATCTACATCACCGGCATTAGCGGTTTCTTGGGCATCAACCTGGTGCGTTATCTGCTGGCGCACGACTACGACCGGCTTTCGGGCATCGACCTGGTCGATTTTACCTACCCGGAACGGGAACACATCCAGTTCCTGCAAGGCGACATTCGCGACCCGCAGGCCGTTCGAAACAGCATGGCGGGAGCGGATATCGTCGTCCACACCGCCGCGGCTTTGCCGCTCTACCCGCCGGAGGACATCTATTCCACAGACGTTGAGGGCACGCGCATCCTTTTGCAGCAAGCCCTGGAAGACGGCGTCGGACGTTTCATTCACATCTCCACCACGGCAGTCTACGGCGTCCCCGACCATCATCCGCTCTACGAAACGGATGGCGTGCAGGGGGTGGGGCCGTACGGCGAGGCCAAAGTCCAGGCGGAGGCGGCCTGCCGGGAGTTCCGCCAAAAGGGGCTGTGCGTGCCCATTTTGCGCCCCAAATCCTTCGTCGGGCCGGAGCGCCTGGGGGTGTTCGCCATCTTTTACGAGTGGGCCAGTGAAGGGAAGAATTTCCCCATGATCGGCTCGGGGGATAATCGCTACCAATTGCTGGACGTGGAAGACGTGTGCCAGGCGATCCTGTCCTGCATGACGCTGGACGCCGTGGGGGTCAACGATACCTTCAACCTGGGCGCCGCCGAATTTACCACCATGAAGGGGGATTACCAGGCCGTGCTGGATCGGGCCGGCTTTGGCAAGCGCATCCTTCCTTTCCCGGCCGGGCCGGTGGTGGCCGCTTTGCGGCTCCTGGACGCGCTCAAGCTGTCCCCGCTGTACCCCTGGATCTACGAGACGGCCTCCAAGGACTCCTTCGTGTCCATCGAGAAGGCCCAACAAATCCTGGGATATCGTCCCCGTTATTCCACCCGCGAGGCCCTGCTGCGCAACTACGACTGGTATTTGAAGCACAAAGACCAGTTGGTGGGCGAGGCCGGGGTGACCCACCGCCTGCCCTGGAAACAAAGGGCCTTGAAGCTGGCCAAGATCTTCTTCTAGTTCCTACTTGAGGTCGGGGAATCGGGTGTCATTCCGGCAGCACAGCCTGGCCGAAGATTAATCGTCCACCTGCGTGCATCGGCGATTCCCTTTCCCATCTGCCCTAAAGTTCGCCTCCTCTTTCGATCTTCTTTTCGGGCCGCCTTCTCTTATTCTTCTTCGTGTCCCTCGTGTTCTTCGTGGTTAATGGCTTCCTTCAGCCCACCCACCCGGATCGATAGGCTCGTGCCTTCTCCCAATCTCGACGTGATGCGCAACTGCGCCCCGATGGCCTCGGCCCGTTCTTGCAGACCCAGCAGCCCGAAGTGGCTCCGGGCGGGGAACTCCGCCGGGTTGGCCGGGACGATAAAGCCCTTGCCGTTGTCGCGCACTTCGATGCTCAAGCCCGCCTCGTCGAAGGCCATGCTCACCGAGGCCTGGCTGGCCTCAGCGTGGCGGGCCACGTTGCTCAGCAATTCCTGCACCATGCGGTACAGCGCCATTTCCTTCTGCGCATCCAGGCGGCGCTCCTCTCCCTGGGAGGAGAACGCGATGGAGACATTGGCGAGCCGGGCGGTCTCCCGCGCCAGCATTTCCAGGGAGGCTACCAGCCCCAAATCTTCCAGGTAGATCGGGCGCAGTCCGCGGATCATGCGCCGCAGGTTGGTGATGGTCTGCTGCACCAGCCCTTGCAGCTCGGCCAGGGTCTTCTTTTGCGTTTCGGGAGCGTTCGGCGTGGCGAGCTGGATGCGCTGGTTGAGGGCGATGAGCGCCTGAATGGTATCGTCGTGCAGCTCGCGCGCCAGACTGCGCCGCTCGTTTTCGATGCCGGCCGTGATCGCCCCGATGTAGCTGCGCAGGCTTTGATGGGCCGCCTGGAGCTTATCGGCCATGTCCACCAGCTCGTTTTGCAGGTTGCGGATTTCTTGTATGCCGCCCACCGGCTTGCGGATGGCCTTGTAGTCTCCTTCGGCCAGCTCGGAGGCCCGCTTTTCGAGCACTTGCAGGGGCTGCACGATGCGCCGGGCGCCGAACCACAAGGCCACCAACGCCAGCAGGAAAACCGGGACGATGACCAGCGGCGCCTCTTGGGTGGTGCGCAAATAGGGGCTGGCGATCACTTCCCAGGGCTCTTCGATGACCAGCCCCCATCCGATGGACGGGATGGGGCTGAAAGCCACCACGTGCTCGCCGCTGGACGACGGGGTATAGGCCACGCCGCTTTGCCCGTTCAGCGAATCCAGGATGCCCGGATGGGCGCTGCTGTTTTCGTCGGCGTGCGTGGGGCCGGCGCGGTACAGGTACTCGAAGCTTCCCGCGCTGCCCCCCGGCCCCACCACCAGCACGCTGGTTTGATCGGCGCTGATGGTGCTGGCCAGCGTGCCCTGGATCAGCGCCGCCGGGGAGAACGCGCCGGCCAGCACGTCCCCGTTCGAGGTGGCGACGCTCACCAGGGTCAGGGTCTGGTTGGGATTGATCGCTACCGGATGGGAGAAAACCGGGCGCCCCGCCGCCTGGGAAACCGAGGCAAAGTAGCCCGGCAGGGAATACTGGAAGCCCGGCCAGTATTGAGCGGCCTTGGTGGCGGAGATCAGCTCTCCTTGGGGGGAAAACAGGGCCACGCCCCCGTCGAAGCTGGTCGGGATCTCCTGTGCTCCCAACAGCAGCCGGCTCAGGTCGCTGGAGCCGTCCAGTCCGCGCGCCAGGATCTGGATGGTCAGGGCGCGGTCGGCGATCTCCTGGTCCAGGCTGTTGGCTGCCGCGCGCACCGCTTTCAGATCCCGGTCGCCGACCAGCGAGCGCATGGCGTCCATGTGCAGGGCCTGGCTGCCGAAGGCCACCACCAATAAGAGCACGGTCAGGGGGAGTACCGTGACCAGGAACAACTGGAGGCTGAATCCGCGCCAACGGGCTCCCCGGGGGTGAGCTTGATTCTCCTCGGACAACGCATTCCCTTTCAGGGCATCTCGGTGATATTGGCGGGGATCAGCCCGGCGGAAACGGCCTTCATCACGGCTGCGGTGCGGCTCTCCGCCTGCAATTTGTTGAAGACGTTGGCCAGGTGATTCTGCACGGTGCGGTCGCTGATGTCCAGTTGCACGCCGATGGCCTTGTTGGTCAGGCCTTTGGCCACCAGGGTCAGGACTTGCAGCTCGCGCTCGCTGAGCGGCTCGAGCGGCGCGACCTCTTCCCCGCCCAGCCGGGCGATCAATTTCTGCGCCAGGGCGGCGTCCAGCACGGATTTGCCGTGATACACGTCGTGCACCGCCTGCACCAGCTCCTGCGGCTCGGCGGTCTTCAGCACGTAGCCGTTCGCGCCGGCCTGCAAGACGGCCTTGACGTATGGCTCGTCGTCGAAAGCCGTCAGCACCAGCACGCCGGTGGTCATGCGTTGCGAGCGCATCCAGCGCGTCACCTCGATGCCGCTCATCTCGGGCATCTGGATGTCCAGCACGGCCACGTCTGGGTGGCTCTCCTGGATTAGCGCGCAGGCCTCCTTGCCGTTGGCGGCTTCGGCCACCACCTGGATGCCCGGGCTTTGCTCCAGGAACTGGCGGATGCCGGCCCGCACCACCACGTGGTCGTCGGCCAGCAAGACGCGGATGGGGGTTTCATCTGGGTTGACTTGCATACTTCTATTATAGGTCTCTTTTGTCGATTCCCCCCTTCCTAAGGAAGCAAGAGGGGATTCCATAGGCCAAAATGCCTACCTCTCAACGGGCGCTTTGGCCGCTTACAAACCGGCCCGCTTCCGCTATGATGGAAAGCGTAAAAGGAACTGTTTAGCGACGAGAGTTTATTCGGAATGGAGCAACCATGAAAAAAACCTTAATCGGTGTGATCGTAGTAGCGGCCGCGTTGAGCCTGGGAGTGGGTGTGGCCTTTGGCGCCAGCCGGGCGCTGAACAGCGGCTCGCCCGCGGCTTCCAATCAGGCGCCCGCTAGTCCGAGCGCCACGTCGTTTCCCCCTCAGACGGGCGCCGGGAATTACGATCTCGGCCCGGGCATGATGGGCACTTACGACGCCGCTCCCGGCGGGGCAGGCATCAACAACTACGACGGCATGGGGCCCGGCATGATGGGCGCTTACGGCACCTACGACCAGAGCTCCACCGGCCAGCGCATTACTCTGGATCAGGCCCTCCAGCAGGTGCAGAGTTATGTAACCTCTGCCGGCTCGAATTTCGAGGTGGCCGAGATCATGGAGTTCAGCAACAATTTCTACGCCGCCGTGTTGGAGAAGGACACCGGCAAGGGCGCTTTCGAGCTCCTGGTGGATCCCTTCAGTGGAGACGTATTCCCGGAATACGGTCCCAACATGATGTGGAACGTGAAATATGGTACCATGGGCAACGGCAGCTCGCCGCAGAACACGCTCAGCTTCGACCAGGCCCACGCCGATGCCCAGAAGGCCCTGGATGCGCAGGTGCCTGGGGCGCAGGTCGAGCCGGACGGGTATACTTTTTACGGCTATTACACCTTCGATTATAAAGTGGACGGCCAGATCGCGGGCATGTTGAGCGTCAACGGCTTCGACGGCCAGACCTGGCTGCATACCTGGCACGGACAATTCATTACTGAAAAGGAGTTATTGCAATGAGAGGGTTATGGAAGTGGGTCGCCCTTTTTCTGGGAGTCCTGATCGTGGCTTTTCTGGTGGCGCTGCCCCTATTTGGCGGGAGGGCTGCCTATGGTTGGATGCCCATGATGGGCGGGTACGGCTCCCCGTATAGGCTTGGCGGCTTTGGATATTTTGGAGGTTGGCTGATGATGCTTGGAATGTTCCTCATCCCCATCGCGTTGATCGGATTGCTGGTAATCGGCGCGGTCGTGCTGGTCAAGGCGCTCAGTAACAAGCCTCAGGCGACCTCTGCGCCGGCCGTATCGCCGGTCGTGCGCACCTGCGCGCACTGTGGCAAAGCTTTACAGCCCGATTGGGCCCATTGCCCTTACTGTGGCGAGAAGATCTAGCGGCGTCTCAGGAGGAAGCACTGGCGTACTGCCGTAAAGCGATGCGGAAGAAAATAGAGGCTGCGCTGACCAGCAGGGCTGCCACGCCCGCGCTGGTCAGCGCTAGCGGCAGGGGGGCCACGCCGGTCAGTGCGCGGGCCGGAAGGGTGGTCATCAGCCCGACCGGGATGACCCAGGTTAGAATCGGGCGCAGCCAGTTGGGGTAGAGATCCACCGGGTAGCGCGCCATCTGAAATACGGCGTCGAAGGCCCAGGCAAACAGAAAGCCCGGACTCCAGAAGACCAGGCCGGTGAAGGCCAGCAGCACGGCGTACACGACGGCCATCGCGGCCAGGAGCGCCAGGATGAAGGCAGCCAGCTGGCCGAGGGTGAACACCTGCCCGGGCTGGAGCATCGCGCCGGCCAGCACAGCACCTCCCAGGGCCAAATCCATCAGAGCGAACAGGTTCCAATATCTGAAGCTGACCAGGAATTGAGTGTCCAGCGGGCGCAGGAGAGTGAAGTCGAATTTGCCGCTCCATACCTCCTGGCCCATGCCGGCCAGCGCGTCCAGGCTGGGGCCGATCACCAGGCTGCGCAGCGCGCCCACCACCAGGTAGACCCCCAGCACGGCCAGGACGGCCGGATAATCCCAACCCTGGATGGCCGTGACTCTGGAGAAGAGCACGCTCACGCCGGCCACGCCTATCCCCCCAGTGAGGATGGCGTGGAGCAGGTGGATCCAGAAATTGGCGCGGTAAGCCAGCTCTTGCTGAGCCGAGGTGCGGATAAAAAGGGTGAGGAGCTTGAGATAACGCATTTCAGCCTCCGATGGCCGTATACCGCTTCAGCCCGGCTCGCCAGGTAGCGGCGCAGAGCAGCGCGGTCGCGGCCAGCCAGGCGGCTTGAATTCCCAGCCCTATCCAAAACTCACCTGCGCCAATCTGGCCGGTAAGCACTTCGACCGGAAAACCAACCATGTAGCGGAAGGGCAAAACCAGCGCCGCCTGGTGCAGGTCGCCGGGCAACAGGGAAATCGGGGCCAGGATACCCCCCAGTAAGAAGATCGAGGCGTCTTGCACGGCCAGCAAAGCATCTGCCTGGGTGGTCCAAAAAGCCAGCAGCGCCAGCGCATACCCCCACAGGAAACGCAGCCACCAGGCCATCACCAGTGAAAGCAGAAAGAGCGGCACCTGGGCGGAAGTGGTGTGTAATTCGGGTCGCAAGGCCAGCGCCAGCAGGGCCGAGGCCGGCGCGGCAAAGGCCATCAGCACGACTTTGCCGGCTACCTCGGTGGAAAACACCTGGTAGAGGTAGGGAATGGGGCGCAGCAGCCAGGCGTTGAGGTCTCCCGCGCGGATGGCGTCGCCCACCGTCCAGTTGGTCTGAGCGTAGGTGAGCTGGTTGACCAGGATGAGGATGAGGTAATAAGCTACGAACTCGCCCCTGTCCATGCCCATCAGCGGCTCTTCGCCCGCCGCGCTGGACCATACGAACAGGTAGACGAGCGGTGGGATCATCCACCCGAAAGCTAACAGGAAGAAAAAGCTGCGGTATTGCAGCCAGGACGCCCAGGTACTCTTGATTAATGCCCAGCCTCCCCGGTCGATCATCGCGCTTCCCCCCGAAAAATACGGTCGATGACAGCTTCCAGGGGTGGGTCCTCCACCACCAAGTCGCTTACCGAATAGCGGTTGAGCAGGTAAGAGGTCAGGGCCGCAGCTTCCGCCCGCTCCACGCGCAGGGTGATAAGGCCGTCGGTTTCGCCCAGTTTGTCCACCCCGGCGGGAAGCTCCAGCGGGTATGGCGAGGAAACCCGGCCGTTGCCCAGGGTCAGCTTGATCAGTTTGAAGGGCGCCAGACGGGCGGAGAGATCGGCCAACCGTCCATCGTAGATCAGCCTTCCCTCATGGATGAGCAAGGCACGCGGACAGAGCGCCACGACGTCTGCCATGTAATGGCTGGTGAGGATGACCGTGCACCCCGAACGGCGATTGTATTCGGTGATGAACTGGCGCAGGTGGCCCTGCATCAAAATGTCTAACCCCAGGGTCGGCTCGTCCAGGAAAAGCACGGCCGGGTGGTGCAGCAATCCGGCCACCAATTCGCACTTCATGCGTTCTCCCAACGAGAAGCTGCGCACAGGGCGGCGCAGCAGGTCGCCCATCTCGAGGAGCTCGACCAGTTCTGCCAGCCGCCGGCGGAACTCGACCAGCGGTACGCGGTAGATTTCGGCCAGCACGCGGAAAGTCTCTAGGGGAGGGATATCCCACAGCATCTGGCTCTTGTTCCCCAGCACCATGCTGATCTGGCGCAGGAAGTTATCGCGCCGCTCCCAGGGGGTACAACTAGCCACTTGCGCCGAGCCGGAGGTGGGATGCAGCAGGCCCGAGAGCATCTTGAGGACGGTGGTCTTGCCGGCGCCGTTTGGCCCGATGAGGCCAACCATCTCACCCCTCGCCAGGCTGAAGCTGATTCCCCGCACGGCTGGCACCTCTTGGTAAGCGCGGTGGGTCACGCTTTTCAGCGCGGCGCGCAGCCCTTCGCCGCGCACGGGCACGCGATAAGTCTTGCTCAGCTCTTCGGCGACGATTTGCCTCTCACTCACGGATTCCTCCTCTGAAATCTGTTCTCCACCTGATTTTTAAGACCCTGGTGTTCTAATGGAGGGTTTGGAGGAATAAAATAAGGGGTTGCCCAAAAGATCCTTTCAGACAATCCCTCGTGGACGCGCAATCAGGATGTTTCTTTGACCACCCGGTAGTGCAGCCGCACGTGCCCGTCTGGGGTGGCCTGCACGTCGATGCGTTCCAGCGCCGTGGGCGCCTCGTCTGGTCCAAGCGCCGGGGCGTCGAACAACCCCGGCGTATCGCGTCCCCCGATCAAGGCCGGGAAAAAGTGCAGGTCCACTTCGTCTACTAAACCGGCGCGCAACAAAGCGCCATTCAGCCGCCCCCCGGCCGTGGAAACCAGGGTCCGCACGCCCAGTTTTTCAGCCAGCTTCTCTAGGGCCGCGGGCAGGTCTACCCGCTCTTCCCCACCCACCAGATAGGGGATTTGCTCGCGCCGGAGGTAGGCCAGATACTTGGATGAAGTGCGGCGAGAGACCAGCACCAGCAAATACCAGCCGGCCCACAGCTCCCCCGGGAATTCTTTATACATCCAGCGCACGCGCCCGCGGCCGTCGACCACGGCCAGCCATTTCCGCCCCGGCTGGCGAACGATCTCGTCGGGCAAATAATCCAGATAGAGCTCCTCCGGGCCGGCTTTCGCCGGGGGGAGAGGCTCGGACGGCGTCCCTTCCAGGACGAGCGAGCCGCTGCCTTCCAGGAGCGCCTGCGGAGCATAAGCCCGCATGATCGGCTCGTAGGGGTCCTGGCTGCCGGCGACGGCCTGCCAGCGTGGATCCCCATACAGCAAGAGGGTGTTGGGAGATAGGGTGATGCGCCCATCCATGGACGCCAGGTTGTGAACGATCACTTTGGGTCTGGGCATGTTCAACTCCTCCAAAAAAATATAGGCAGAGCGGCGCCAGGCATTCCACCCGCTGATACGCGCCGGCTCGTTCCAGGTAGCTTGTTCTAAATTGATTCTAAAACTCAGGTGTAAAACTGGAGGGTTTGTGAGATCATCGCCCAGGGGGGATTCTTTGCAGTCTTTCTTCCAGCAGGGCGATCAGGCGGCCGGCGCGTTCTTCTTGCCGGTGGAGGGAGGTTATCCAGCGGTCGGCGGCGGAAAAGATGTCCTCGTCCGGGCGGGGCGTGTCGAGCACCTGGCGCAGGTCGCCCGCGCGGCCCTCGTCCAGGTGGGTGAGCATGCGCAGGATGGCCATCAGGCTGTACCCGGCCGTGCGCAACATGCGGATGACCCTTAAGCGGCCGATCTCGACCAGGCCGTAGCGGCGATAGCCGTTGCGTGGGTCGCGCGGAACGCTGATGAGGCCGTCGCGCTCCCAGGTGCGCAGGCAATCGATGGTGACCCCCAGCAGGGAGGCCGTCTCCCCGGTGCACAAGGTGCGGGCAGTAGCGTCCGCGGCAGCGCCTGCGGCCCACCGCTCCAGCAATTGAGCCGCGATCTCGGCTTGCGCGCGCTCGGCTCGCACCCGTCCCAGGTGTTGGTAGGCCTGTTCCAGCGCTCCTCCAAGGTCGCTGCTGGCGGCGTGGCGCACCAGGCTGATCGCCGATTGGCGGATGGTCTTGCCCGGCCACTCGCCTTCCAACGCAGTGCGCGCCAGGCGCATCTGATCCAGGTGTTCCTGAGTGTACAACCGGTACCCGGCCGGGCTGCGCCGCACCGGCGGCAGGTATCCCCACTGTTCGTAAAGCCGTACCGTGTTAGGGTGGCAGCCGACGGCTTTCGCGATCTTGCTGGTGCTCAAGCGGTTATAGGGCACGCATCCTCCCAGAAAAGCATCAATCCTTATACACGTCGGCCTTGGGGCGCAGCTTTCCGCGAGGGTTGGCCTCGGCTCGTGTTTTGCCGAGGATCCAACCCTCGTAAATTCTCAAGAAGGCCACTCCCGCCACGATCATCAGGCCGCCGCCGATCTGCCCTCTATTCAGACGCTCGCCCAGCAAGAAATAAGCGGTCACGCTGGTGAAGACCGGCTCCAGGATGACGATCAGGTTGGCCACGCTGGAAGGCAGGTAGCTCAGGCTGACGTTGTACAGCCCGAAACCGGCCACCGTGGGGCCGGCCGAGAGCAAGAACAGGATGCCCCACCCGGCCAGCGCATTTCCCAGCCACAACAGGTCGGCCGGGCGGGCGGCCCCGCCTGGCAGAATCCCTCCCAGCAATAGATTGAAGAGCAGCAAAAAGAGCGCCCCGAACGCGAAGGTGTACGTCAGGGTCGTCCAGGGATTCAGGCCGCGCTGCGAGGCCGAGCGGCCCATCAGGCTGTAGGCCGCGTAGCACAGGCCGGAGAATGCGCCGGTCAGGATGCTCACCAGGCCCGAGCGCCAGGCCGCCGGGTCCAGCGCCCCGGATACCAGCACGCAGCCCCCCAGGCTGAGGAGCACGGCCAGCCCCTTGGCCCAATCCAGGCGTTCTTTGAGCAGCCACCAGCCCAGCAGGGCGGTGAAGCCCGCCGAGGAGTAGACCAGCACGGTCGCCACGGCGGCGCCGTTCAGCGCCACCGACAGCGTCCACAGGGAATTGAAGATGGCCAGCACGAATCCGTACAGCGCCAGGTAGAGCAGGGCTTGCGGCCTGACCCGCAGCAAAGCGGGCCGTGCGAGCGCCAGCACGGGCAGCAAGGTGGCGACGGCCATGGCGTCTCGCCAGAAGGCCAGCACCAGCGCCGGGACGTGATAGGTCAGGCTGAGGTAGCGGATGAAGATGGCCGTGGTAGACAGGCAGGCCGCCGCGGCCAGCGCGACCAGATAGCCGCGGGTGAGGTTAGGTTGATCGGAAGGACGAGCGGGCACGGTCTGCTCTCGCATGGATAGGGAGGATGGAAAACGATATACGTATTATAGTAGCTTGATCATCAAATCGGGTTTCCAAATCCTCTCTTCAATAAGAAAAATACAGCCGGTTCCCACCTTCGCTCATGATGGCTACCAGCCTGGAAAAGTTCGCGGCAATGCCTGAGGCGAAGACCAAAGCGATCAAAAGGAGCAGCGCGACCAAAACCCTGTTTTCCTTCTGAAGGAGTCGCTTCCCCCAGATTTTCCTTCTCGACACCCAGCCGTAAGCGGCAAAAGGCATCAGGACGGGAATCCAGGCCAAATGAAACCTGGGCTCGGCAATGATCAAGAGATGGGGGAAGCCATATCCGATCAGGAACAGGAGCACCGCTAAAACAATTCCGCGATCCTTCACGAGCCAAAGGCCGGCGGCTCCGCATAGCAGGGTGCAGCCCCAGGGAATGACCAGGAGCGAGTAAATGAGAGCCAGCCAGGGTTGGGGAATCGCGCCGACCAGGTCGTTGCTATAGAAGTAAAAGAATTCCCGGTCTTCCGGCCCGAGGAGCTTGACCAGCCGGGTGAATACTCTGCGGGCCGCTTCAAGCGGGTCCTGTCGAATGAATTCGAGAGCCTGCTGCATACAAAGGCGGTCGCGCTCCCCATCGTCCAGGATATGCATGGGGAGGATCGCGATCTTCGAAACGAAGCCCCCATCCCCCTGGGGGTGGTAGCCGATGAACAGGTTATAGCCCAGGCTATTTTCCACGAAGGCCGGCCTGTGCAGCAGGGCGGAATTGCGGATGCTCCAGGGGAGGCACAGCCCAAAAGCGGCCAGTCCGAACAGCAAGCCGGCCCGGAGGTGGCGCGGGCTGGAATGGCTGATCCAGACGCCCGCCAGCACGACGAAAATGGCGAAGATCGAGCGCGTGAGCATAGTCGCGCCGCACAATAAACCCGCCAGCAGCGTCCAGCTCCAGGCCCGCTGCTTCACACAATAGAGGACCGCCACGAGCGAGGCTGCGCCCAGCACGACGTACAGATTTTCCGACGCCAGCCCGATCGGATAGAACAACAAGATCGGGTAAAGGCTGGTGCCCAGGCCGGCCAGGAGCGCCGCCTTTTTGGGCAGACCCGCCTGGAGGGCCAAAAGCGCCGCCAGGGGGGCCAGCAGCGCCATGACGCCGGCCTGAGCCAGGCGAGCCAGCCCGAAGCGAGACGCTCCCGGTACCAGCAGGTAGAGCATGGCCAGGAAGAACGGGTATCCGGGAGCGCGGAAGGTGGTCAGCAAGCCCTTCTCCGGGAAAGGCAGGTGGTCGATGTCCAGGAATTGGGAATAGTAAGGGCGCAGCACTTCGACGTCGGCTTGCGAATACCAGCGGTAACCATTCCCCTGGCTCAAAGACCGGGCCAGCATATCGTATTGATACATGTCGTCCAGCGCGATGGGTTGCTGGATAAAAATGAGAACGACGACGAGGTGGACGAAAAAGGATCCCAGCCACAGCAGGGTTAGCAGCCTGGGAAGCTGAAGCTCTCTCACCAGGGAATGGACGCGCTCCAGGTGCGTTGAAGTAGAAGTGCTATCCATAGAGAAAGCCTCCTGAAAAGTCGAGCTCAAATTGAAAGGAAGGTGGCAACCGGAAGCACACTGCCTCGCAGCGCAGGCAGAGGATGACCGTTGCTTTTCTTAGGAAGGATTTACGCCTTTACGGCCAGGCCCCTTTGGGTGATTCTGCCAAACAAAGCGCCCAGGAGCATCCCTTCCAGCAGGGCCGGGATCATCAGGTAAGCGAATGACCATCCGCTGCCGGCCGGCGCCAGGCCGTGCAGTGCGCTGGGGAATAAGAAACTTTGCATGAGCGCAGCCGAGAGGCGGTTCACAAAAAAGCCCGCCAGCATCGCCGTGCTTCCCAAGGCCGTAAAGCGAAGAAGGCTGCGCCAGTTGCGATTGGCTGCGCCGATGAACAGCCCGAACACGCTCCCGGTGAGGAGAGGGTAAAGGAACGGGATCAGGAAATATACGCCGCTTTGGGGCGCCAAAAAAGCATCCGGGAAAACCTCGAAATACATCTGCCCTACCAGCGTGTTGGCGAGCAAGAACCCAACTGCTCCACATACGGCAAAAAGGCTTTTCCTGCGGGGATCCAGGATGCTCCCGATGGCCAGGCCGCCTATCCCGCCGGCGAAGGCAAGGCTGAGCAAGCTGATCAGATAGCCCTGAATTCCGATAAGGTCCTTGAATTCGTTCCCTACGTCGACCAGCCCGAGCAGGATGAAACCAAGCGCGAAGGCCAAAATGTTGACCAGATAAGGCTGCATCCCGAAGGAAGCCAATGCGAGGTGTTGTTTCAGGATGCTCATGGGCGCTTCTACCCATTCACGCCCGAGGAAGAGCACGACCTCTACAGGGCCTTTTCGGGCGTGCTCCTCGAGGGCTTCCCTGAATACCTCGTTCATCTCGGAGCCAAACCTGCGCCGAAAACTGAGCGGATACAGGCCCAGGATGGCCCGGTAGAACCGGGACGCTGCGCTTTTATAGATATTTTCGGAGCGGCTTTCCGGGTGGGTTTCCATGGGTTAGCTTTCCTTGGGCTGGATAGAAACGGCCAGTTGAACCAAAGCGCTCATGCGGGCCGTCTCGGCCGCCAGGATCTTCCTGCCCAGGCGGGTCAGCTCGTATTCCTTGCGGGACCTGCTCGTCTCGGCTTCCCCTTCCTCGCTTTCTCCGCTGCGCACGATCCAGCCCTGCTCCAATAATCTCTTTAAAGCCCCGTATAAGGTGCCCGTGCTGAAAGTGATCCGCCCGCGGCTCAGGTCGTGCACGTCTTTCATGATGGCATAGCCGTGCTTTGGGGCGGGTGATAGGCTGAGCAGGATGAAAAAGGTGGCCTCGGTAAGGGGAAGCAGTGAGTCTGGTTCTGGTTTGGTTTCCATCTAACGCACCTCGTCTATATCGTTTGACGCCATGTCGTACAACGACATATTATCATTTTTTGGATCTGGAGTCAAGAGGATTTCGCCGGCGTGTCAACGCTTTCAATGCTTGGGATCATTTTTTCTCCTCGTCATAGATTTGGGCAGGTCGGTCAGCTAGACGCCTGCAAGAAAAGCGAAGTCAGCTCTACGGCCAGCTCGGCCAGCCGCTCCATGGGCTGATCCAGTATCTTCCCCAGGTCGGGGTGCACCGCGCCATAACTGCCCAGGTTGCGCGCGCGCGTTCCCGACAGGTTCTCCCAATCGATGCTGATGTGCCCCACGATCGTGCGGGAGGCATTTTCCTCTTCCGTTTCCAGATCCAGGCGCTGCGCGAGCGCGCGGATTTCCTCCAATGCCAGCTCGATGCGCGCTCTGGCCAGGCGGCGCTGTTCTTCCGGCATCTCCAGCCTGCGCCGGTAGAGGATACCTTGCTCGTTTTGTCCGTCCAGCCAGTGGATGGCCTGGCGCAGATCCTCTTCGAATTTCTGCAAGGTGACGGTCACGGCGGTTTTCTGGTAGGAATTGAATAACGGATCGGACATAATCTGGGTTCCATTCGGAGAAAGATCTGGAGGGTCTGTCAAAGCTCGTAAAAAAAAGCCTCTGCCAGAGAGCATTTCCCGGCAGAGGCTATCAGCCATTCTTTGGCGGTTCGTTACTTTCAAGCGAGCCTCATCGCTGGATGGATTCTAACGCGAACGGCGGGAATGTCAAGCAAAGAAAAATCGGCCGGGCTACCTGGCCGCTGAGATCACTTTGCCCAGGGCGACCACGGCGAAAAGCGCCAGGAAAAAGACGGCGGCGAAGCTGAGATCTAAAGTCACGACCAGGCCCAGGCCGCCCAGGAGCAGGCCGGCGCCGGCCGCCGCGCCCACCTGGCGCAGGTGCTGGCGCTCCAACGGTGAAAAGGCGCCGGCTTCCAGGTTGCCCCTCAAGCGCCGGCCAAGCAGATCCAGGTCCCAGGCGCACAGCAGGGTAGTCACGCCCAACAGCGCCAGCCCCGGCTGCATCCCCTTCACGAGGCCGATGGCCCAGGCCGCTGCCCCGCCCGCCAGAGCGGCGTGCGCCACCCATTCCCCCTTGCGCCGGCCCAGGAACCATAAGGCGCCGGCCAGCGCCAGGCCCATCGAGACCGGCCAGGAACCGGCCAAAGCGTAAGCCAGGGCGGCGATCGCGCTTGCCAGGAAGATGGCGGCGGGCGCCAGGCGCCGGGTGAGGCTCATAACCGGCCTCCCAGCGGACGGATCGCCTGGGGCGGGCGGCTCAAGGCGCTCTCGATGGCCCGGTTGAAGGGCTGATCCACGCGCCAGTCCACCGTCTGAACGCCCACCCGCTTCAGCTCGTGGATCAGCAGCGCCCGCTCGACGCGCGCCAGCCGCACGGCCGCCTCGTCTTCAGGGAGCGCCAGCAGGCTGCGCGCCTCGAAAGAAACCGGGTCGGGGCTGACCACCAGTAGTTGGTAGCCCAGCGCGCGCAGGCGCACCAGGGTGGGCAGGTCGGTTTGCAGCAGCGGGCTGACCATCACGATCTGGGAGTGGGCGGGGAAGAATTGCGTGGGCAGGTAATCCAGCTTTTCGAGGGCGTAGTTGTGCCCGGTGCGCGCTTCGGCCAGGGAACGCAGGATGCGCTCCAATTGCACCTTGCCATATCCCGGAAAAGTGCGCAGCATGCCAAAGCCGTAGACCAGCAGCCCCACGCGGTTGCCTTGCGCCAGGAATGCCTCCGCCAGGGAAGCAGTGGCCTGGATGGAGAATTCGAACAGGGAAGCGTCTCCGCTCTCGACGTTGCTCTGGTCGCGCGCGTCCAGGATCAGCCCCACGTTGGCGATGCGCTCCTGCTCGAACTCGTTGGTGAACAGCTCGCGCTCGTGATGGGCGCTCACCCGCCAGTTGATGCGGCGGCGCGGGTCGCCCAACTGGTACTCGCGCAGCCCGTAGAATTCGGTGCCCGAGCCGGCCTGGCGGGCGGGAATCGGGCCGGCGAAGCCGTGCGTGCGCAGCGGGCGAATGATGGGCCGGCGCACGCGCGTGACCCTCGGCATCACCACCAGGCGCCCGGAGGTCGGCAGGGAAGCCGTGCGGGAGAACAGGCCAAAGGCATCCCGGGCGGTGACGCGCACCTGGGGAAAGGTAAACACGCCGCGGCGCGCCTCCAGCGTGTAGGCCAGCTCCAGGCTGGCCCCGCGGGGCAGTGCGGCCAGCCGGCTGGTCTTTCCGTCCATCAGGGGCAGCCGGGACGGGGCCAGGTCTTCCACCAGCAGCTCGGCGATGGCTTCGCCTTCATTGTGGAGCACGAGGCTGACGTTGACCGGGCAGCCCTCCGCGCTAAAGTCGCCGCTGAGGGTGCGCGTGGCCTGCAAGCGCAGCTCCGTGGGGCGCGTGGCCAGGCCCACGCCCAGGTAGACGGCCAGCGGGACGGCCATGGCGATCAGCGCCCCATTCCGCGCGGCCAGACCCGCGATCAGCAGGCCGAATATCCCATAGACCAGCAACAGGAATTTCCCGTGCATCAGTCCCCTTTGATTACCGGCACCGGCACCTTGTGCAGCACATCCGCGATCACGTCGTCGGCAGCCCGCCGGTCGGTCCACAGGTCTGGCACCAGCACCAGGCGGTGCGCCAGGGCCAGCCCGGCGAAGGTTTTGACGTCGTCCGGCAGGACGTAGCTGCGCCGGTGCAGGGCCGCCCAGGCGCGGGCCAGCTTGAGCAGGGCCAGCGCTCCGCGCGGGCTGGCTCCCACCGCCACCCGGGGATGGCGGCGCGTCTCGCCCACCAGGGCCACGATGTAGGCCTCGATGTCCGCGTCGACGTACACCTCCTCGACGGCCTGCCTCAGCTCGGCCAGCTCGTGCGGGTTGGCGCGCGGCGTGAGCTGGAAGGCGTCGCTCTTGCGCTCCCGCCTGCGCCGCAGAATCTCTTGCTCGTCGCCCGGCGCGGGATAGCCGATGGACAGCTTCATGATGAAGCGATCCAATTGGGCTTCGGGCAAGGGGAAGGTGCCCTCGTACTCGATGGGATTCTGGGTGGCGATCACGATGAAGGGGTCGGGCAGCTTCAGCGTCTCGCCTTCCAGGGTCACCTGGTATTCCTGCATGGCCTCCAGCAGCGCCGATTGGGTGCGCGGCGAGGCGCGGTTGACCTCGTCGGCCAGGACGATGTTGGCGAAGAGCGGGCCTTTGCGCAGCACGAACTGGTTGGTGTTGCGCTCCAGGATGTATCCGCCGGTGATGTCGCCCGGCAAGAGGTCGGGGGTGAACTGGATGCGCTTGAAGCTCAGCCCCAGGACGCTGGCGAAGCTGTTGGCGATCAGCGTCTTGGCCAGCCCCGGGTAATCTTCCAGCAGCACGTGGCCGCCGCTGGTCAAGAGCGCCGCCATGATGGTGTGGAGTACCTCCGGCTTGCCTACGATGACGCGCTCCACTTCGGCGATCACCTGCTCACTGCGTTCGGCCACTTCACCGGCTTGGATTGCCATGCTTACCCTCCAGTTGATCTTCAAGGAATTGAACCACTGCTACGAATCCGGGGTCGTCCTCTTCAGAGGGCGTCTCGATGCCCATCAGGCTTCTCAACGACCTCCACAGGCTTCTGCGGGAGCTTGTGCCGCCGGACGGCTGCCCCTGCAAAAAGGCCAGCACCTCCGGCGGCGCGCCCAGCTCTCCATTTTGCAGGCGCGCCTCCACTTCCTCGAGCGGCAGGCGGTTCTGGTTGGCCAAAACCGCGCACACCAGCCGCAGCGTGGCCCGCCGGGATTCCTCGTGGAAGTAATCCGCCCGCGCCGACCAGGCGATCTGCCTGGCCCAAAAGCTCACCCGCCCGGCGCTGGCCCCTCCGCCTCTGGCGGAATCGGCGCGGGAAAAGCCGCGCAGGTTGCGTAACACCGTGACGAGCGCAATCACCCCCACGCTGCCGAGCAGCATGGCCCATAACAGGGATTGGTCCAGGCTGCGCAGCAGCAGGCCGCCCAGCCAGACGGCGTAATAGATGGGGATGAGGAGCTGCTGCCGCACGAAATCCCGGAAGACGAAGAGCAGGGCGGCGAGCAGCCCCAGGGTCAGCAGCGCCAGCAGCCAGCGGGCAGGGGCGCGAGCGGTCGCGTCGTTCACGAGGCCCCCCGGCAGGCGGCCAGGATGGCCGTGAGGCTGGCGATGGCGCGCTGTTCGTCCTGCTCGTCCGGGGCGCGATCCCCATAGCGGGCTTCCTCGAACAGGCTGGTGAGCTGGCGCACGGGCGTTTCCGGCAGGCCCTGCCCGACCAGCAAGGCTTCGAATTCTGCGGGAGTCATGCTGCGCTCGCGCTTGATCTGGCGCTCCCGTTCCAGCGCCTGGCCCATCTCGAAGTAGCAGCGCAGCACCGCGTTCTTGAAATCTCCGCCCAGGCGCAGCGCATCCAGGGTGGCTTCGGCCTGTTGGGCGATGCGTTCCAGCGAGCCGCGGGACGGGCGCTTCCGGCGTCCGGCGTAGCGCGCCAGGATGAATAAGAGGGCGGTCAGGATCACCGCCGCCACGCCGATCGCTACCAGGTCGGCCCAGGCGGGCGGGTTGGCCGTGAAGGTGGCCACCGGCGCGGTCGGGACGAGCGCCGCCGGCGCTCCCGCCGGGGCCGGGGAGGAAGTCGAGGGGGTCGTGGCGCTCGAGTGGGGGATGAGGTTCAGCACGAGGAAGGCCAGGATCAGCAAGATGACGTCTGAAAGCAGGCGCTTGCGCCCGGCGGGGGAAAAGAGGTTGACGAGGAGGTAGGCGGCCAGCAAGACGATGAACAAGGCCAACGCGCTGCGCAAGAAGAGCGAGACGAAATCGCCCCCACTGGGGAGCTGGCTCTCGCCGGGCGGCGCCGGCAGGTTTCCTCCCAGCGAAAAGGGCACCCCCGCAGAGAACTGGAGCCGCGCCAGGCCGGCCGCTAAGAGCAGCAGCGCCGCCAGCGCCACCCCCATATAGACCATCGCCCTCCACCTGTTGCGTTCAGCCACTGCTGGCTCCTCGGCCCGTCACAGAATTTTCCTCCCCCAATTGTACCCTCTCCCCCGCCAGACTCCACAGGACGAACCGCCAATACACGGCCTTCTCATCATTATTTAGTGTGTCATTGCGAGCGTTCTGTGCGAAGCAATCTGGGCGCCGGCCACGGAGTGTCATTGCGAGCGTTCTGTGCGAGCGTTCTGTGCGCAGCAATCTGAGTGCCGGCCTTGAGATCGCCCCGCCCAGGGCCCGCGCCGCTCTGCGTACCCGTAGGGTGATGACATGCCTGAGTTTTTTAGGAGAAACCATCCTGGAGCGTCATTGCGAGCGTTCTGTGCGCAGCAATCTGGGCGCCGGCCTTGAGATCGCCCCGCCCAGGGCTCGCGCCGCTCTGCGTACCCGTAGGGGAATGACACCGGCTGGGCTTCTCAAAAAAGTCTCTACTGAGCATCCTCAGTAGAGACTTTAATGAACCCCGACCAGCTCGTGGCTTTGGAGCCTCAGGCAGGTTTTTCCAAAGCCTGCCAGGGATTCAAGCTCAGCACCAGGATATAGGTGAGGAACAACGCCACGGTGATCCATTCCAGCAAGGTGATCTCGTGAAGGATACCCGAGAGAATATCGGCCAGAGCCACCGCGCCTCCCAGGACGAGCACCCATTTGGGGCATCCGGGTTGGTAGCGGAGGGCGGATATGGAAAACGCAAAGGCCGTGCCCAACAAGAAGTACAGGGAAATCGACCAGAAGCGGTGTTGTTCCAGAACGCTAATCGGGTACACGGCGCTCATCACCAGGGCGATACTCCCCAGGACGCCGAAGGCTTGCGTAACTTGCACCATCCGGTTCTGGACCTTGCGATTTTCCATTTTCCACTGCGACAAGCCCAGGAAGAACGCCAAGATCAGCAACCCGGTGAGGAGGATCCCCAGGTTATAGAACAGCGCTCCCTGGGGATTCTGGTTGGCGTCGCCTAAATCGCTGAGCCAGTTGGCGCCGGGGCTGAAAGGCCCCGGATAATTGAGGTACGCCAGCAGCGCGAGCGAGAGATAGCAGAGTAGAGCGGCAGGGACGATGAAGGAACGCGCTTGTTGAAATCGTTTCATCGCATCACCTCGGGCAGGACTGGAAAAGCGCTGGGGAAGGCCGATCCATTTCCCCTCTCCTGCCTTCATTATACACGCCATCCTGGATATTATTCCTGGCTGAGCGTAGGCGAGTTGAAATACAGGCCGGATACGTGGTGCGGCTCCGCCTGTTCCAGTGAGAAGCGCACGGTGACGTTGTCGTCCTGCTCGAATTTGGCGGTATAGACGATCAGGACGTTGTTGCCAACCTGGGTGACGCTGTCGACCTGGCGCGAGATGTACTTGCCCAGCTTGCCGGCGACGTTGGGCAGGAAGCTGCCGGTGAAAGTCGCCTCGGGGATGCCCTTCAACATCTGGTCGTTGAAATCGCGCGAGAAAGTGGCGTAGTCGCCCGAGTTCATGCCCTGGAAGAGGTTGTCGGCGATCGGCTCTGAATAGGCCAGCACCGCATCCCGGTCGCTGCCTTCCAGCGTCTTTTGGGTGGTGCAGCCGGCCAGGCCGGTCGCGGCCAACAAGGCCAACGCCAGGCAGACGACCGGCAGGTAGCGTGAAAGCTTTCGAGTTCGTTTCATTTTTTTATCCTTTGATGTTTTTTGAAGAGATTCGATTCTCATTTTTCCCTGGTCAGGTAGTTTTTCTGCGTCTTCAGCGCTCGTCCACGTCCTTTTCCTTTAGACCGCCGGGGAGCTGGATGGTTGTCGCTGCCTATCCCTGGAATCTGGTCAAAAGCCTGGCCAGGATGAACACGATGAGGGCCGCGACGATCACCCAGGTCAACGGATGCCCGAAGTTGAGCGTCCGCCCGACGCCGAAGCGCTTGGCGACCATCAGGGCCGGGTCGTCGCGATTGACGTAGAACATGCCGAGCTTCCAGAAGCGGTCGTCGTCGCGGTTGACGTAGCCGCCGTTCTGCGCGGGCGCTCGTGGGTTGGGGCGTAACCCCAGCAGCAGGATGGGCGCGACGATCAGCCAGCCGGCCAGGGGCGCCAGGGTCAGCATGCTCAGGAGCGAGCCGCTGGCTTGCAGGAGGCCCCATCCGATCAATCCGGCTGCCAGGAGGGCGCCGTTGAGTCCCAGCGCCAGGAGCAAGAGCAGGGCCTGGAGGATACCGACATTGAGCTGCTGGTAGCGTTGGGAACCCTCCGGGTCTTCCACATCGATGGGCTGGTTGCCAAGGTTGCGCGCCCAGGCCAGGCCGGCAAAGAGCAGGGTGCAGAAGCCCTGGAAGATGACCGGCAGGAAAGCGTTCAACGGGGTAGTCGCCAGCGTCCAATCGCCAAACGCGTTAGGGAATGCGAAATGCAGGCTGGCCGGCAGCGCCGGGTAGCGCCAGGCGCCGATTGCCGCCGTCAGGAGGAGTACGCTGCAGGGGAAAGCCAGAAAGATCCAGAACAACCGCGAGGGCATTTTCGAGCGGGGCGCGGCGCTGGCCACCAGGGCCTGGCGCGTATTGGCAAACCACCCCTGGCTTATTTTTATCTGCGCCAGGCGGCGATGGCTGAGGTAATAGATGCCCCAGCCGCCGATCACCAGGACGAAGATGCTGAGCGAATGCAGCGTTTTCCAGGACGCCAGCGACCAGAAAGCGATATCCGCCAGCAGCAGCCCGCCCTCCAGGATCCCCAGGCGCAGCGTGTAGCGCCTGCGCTCGGCAGTCACGGCGGGATCGTGGGCGTAAGCCAGGGGGATGCGCACGCCAAACGGCACGGTCGGAGGAACCAGGGAAGGCATCCATAAGAGCAGCCCGCCGATCAGAAGATAGATAATCCAGGAAAGGGTATCGGAATTCATTGCACTCATCCTACGAATTGGAATGTTTCATTTTCCCTGCGGCGAGACTTCGGCGGGAGGGAAAGCCCCCAGGATCGTCTGGCAGCGTTCCAGGATCTCGTCGGTAGAAAGCCCGCGGGCGATGGCTTCGGCGAGGAGCGTGCGCAGGCGAGCCTGCCACTCTTCGAGCGCGCGGGAATCCACTTCAGGCGCCCGCCGCACGAAGCTGCCCTGCTTGCGCGTCAGGCTCACGAAGCCCTCCCGCCGCAAGACGTCGTAGGCCTTGTTGACGGTATGGAAATTGATGCCGAAATCCAGGGCCAACTGGCGGGTGGTGGGCAGGGGGGAGCCATCGGGCAAACGCCCTTTGGCCATCGCCACCACGATCTGATCGCGGATCTGTTGGTAGAGGGGGATTTCGCTGCTCAATTCCAGCAGCAAGAACACGGAAGGTTCTACGTTTTGCGGTGCGTCAGCCTCTTTGCTCATATCGCGCTCGTTTCGCCCGATGCCGGTCGATTCCTCGGCGATGGGCATATTGTTCTATCTATTATAGAACAATAAACATTATAACACGATTCTTGGGGTCGCGCCAAATCTCCGCCCACAGGGGGGTTGTGATGTGAGCTTAGGAGTGAAATCAAAACGAAAATCCCCCCCTTTTGCCTATTGACCGGCGGTCGGTTGTGGTGCTATAATACTTCTATTGACCGACCGCCGGTCAATAGAATAGAGAGGAGCTATGGTCAGGGTCGTCAAGAAAGCCGAAGAACGCCGCCTGGAAATCGTGAAAGCCACCCAACATCTTTTCCAGACCCAGGGATTCGACAATACCACCATCCAGGACGTGATGGATTATTTAGGGATCGCCAAGGGCACGATCTACCATTATTACAAATCCAAAGAGGAGCTTCTCGAGGCCGTCATCGAGCATATCGTAGACGAGAATATCGAGCAGATGCAATCCTCGGTGAAAGCCATGCAGGGCAATGCCCTGGAAAAGATCCGCTTTCTAATCATGGCGGGGAATGTGACCGCCGACAATGAGATGATTTTGGAGCACCTGCACCAGCCGGGCAATATGGGCATGCACGCCCGCCTCCTGGCCGTCGCCTTGATAAAGCAGGCCCCCCTGTATGGGGAATTGATCGGCCAGGGATGCGTTGAAGGCATATTTCAGACGGAGTATCCCCTGGAGTGCGCGGAATTCATCCTTACCGGGGTTCAATTCCTGACCGACCTGGGCATCTATCCCTGGACACAGGCAGAGCTGCTCCGCAGGGCGCGGGCCTTTCCCCGCTTGATCGAGGCGCAGTTGAAGGCGCCGCAGGGTTCTTTTCAATTCATGTTGGATCGAATGTAAGAGAAGGATATCCCAATAATGGATACAGCTTCCACAAAAAACCCTATGGCGCGGGTGATGGCCTTAAGAGACTTCCGCCTGCTGTTCGCCGGCGCATCCACTTCTTTGCTGGGCGATCAATTCGCCTTGATCGCCACCCCCTGGCTGGTGCTGAAGCTGACCGGCGACCCAATGGCGCTGGGGATCGTCCTGGCGCTGGAGGGGGTGCCACGGGCGATCTTCATGCTCCTGGGCGGGGCCATCACCGATCGCCTTTCCCCGCGCCTGGTCATGCTGATCTCGGACGTGATCCGCTTTATTTTGACCGGCTTGATGGCCCTTGCGGTCTTCACGGGGACGATCCAGGTCTGGATGCTGTACGCTTTCAGCCTGGGTTTTGGCCTGGTGGCGGGCTTTGCCATCCCGGCGGAAAACAGTATCGTGCCCCTGCTGGTCGAAGAGCGAGACTTGCAGGCCGGCAATTCGGTCATGATGGGCATTACCCAGTTGGTCGGGTTCGTGGGTCCGTCGGTGGCCGGCGTCCTGATCGGGGGATATTCCAGCTCGTCCCTGGGCATCGGCCTGGCCTATGCCATCGACGCGCTGAGCTTCGCCGTCTCGGCCGCCTGCTTGTGGTCGATCCGGAGCGGGCGGGCGGGGGAGGCGGCTGCCAAAGAGAATCTATGGGCCTCCATTTTGGCCGGGGTCCAATACCTGTGGGACGATGAAGCTCTGCGGCTGATGGTGCTGGTGCTTTCGGCGGTGAATTTCCTGCTCATCGGCCCCCTGCTGGTCGGCATCCCGGTGCTGGCAGACCAGCGGCTGCCCGAAGGAGCGGTGGCGTTCGGCATGCTGATGTCTGCTTTTGCCGGGGGCAACCTGGCCGGCTATCTGATCGCCGGATCCCTGCCTCGCCCCAACGGAAACGTTATGCGATCGATTCTGATCCTTTTGGTCGCGGCATTCGGGATAGTGATTGGCTCCTTGGGCTTTATCCTGTCGACCTGGGTAGATTTCGGTTTGTTGCTCCTGCTCGGCCTGGGAAATGGCTATATCGCCATCCTCTTGTTTACCTGGATGCAAACCCGCACGCCCAAGGACATGCTGGGGCGCATGATGAGTATAATGATGTTCTCCAA
The DNA here is from genome assembly GCA_963702935.1 of uncultured Chloroflexia bacterium. GTDB lineage: Bacteria > Chloroflexota > Anaerolineae > Anaerolineales > Anaerolineaceae > DAOTWA01. The sequence goes on along the minus strand of OY969772.1, from coordinate 887,807 downwards.
CACCGGGTTGGTGCCCATCTCTCAGGCGATCTCAGGGGTGGTCTGCAAGTGGAACTTGACCCTGTTGTTCGTAACGGCCGGAGCGCTGGTGGTGTTAGTGGCGCTGTGGACCGCTCTTCAGCCGGGGATCAGGGTCTTCAGCGAGAGTTCTGACGGCGCCGTTGCCGGGAGATTGAATTTTTCGGCTGTAGCTCGGATGCAAGCTTTTTTAGGAGTGGTAAAGAACCTGGCAAACACCATCATGTCTAAACCCACACTCGCCATATTTGACCTGGATTACACCTTATTGGAAGGGGACTGCGAATCCTTGTGGGCGCAGTTTCTCGTGCGGCAGGGCGTCGTTGGGCCCGCGTTCGCCGGGGAGATCGACTCCTTTTACCGGCAGTACGAAGCCGGCAATCTGGATTACCGCGCTTACGAGGAATTCTTCCTCCGCCCGCTGGTCGACCTTCCGTCCGAGGTCCTCCTCGGGTTGAGGGAAAAGTACCTGGCGGAGATCCAATCCTTGCTGCGGCCCGCCATGCTGGAAAAGGTCGGGTGGCACCGCGAACAGGGACACGTCCTGCTCTTGATCACCGCGTCTGACGATTTTATCTCCCGGCCGATTTCTCAAATCCTGGGGTTCCCGAATATCCTCTGCACCCTGGCCGAAACCCGCGATGGGAAGCTAACCGGGAAGATTGGGGATCACCCCCCATTCCGTGAAGGCAAGCTGTATCAGTTGAAAATCTGGCTGGCAGAGAGAAAAATGAGTCTGGTTGGAAGCTGGTGCTATAGCGATTCCTATAATGATCTGCCCCTGTTGGAATGCGCCGATCACCCGGTAGCCGTCACCCCGGACGCCAGATTGCTGGAACACGCCAGGGCGCATCATTGGGAAGTGATTTCCGCGTAAATCAGAGCTTCGAGGGGAGCATCCTCTATCCGATCCGGTTGATCGCCGGCAGCGAGCTTTCCCGATATTCCCTGGGCGTGACCCCCGACCACTTCTTGAAGGCTTTGCGGAAGACGCTCGGCTCTGAAAAGCCGAGCAGGTACGTGATTTGTTCGACGGAGTAATTCTCGTTCAGGTATTTTCGCGCCAGGCGCTCGCGGATGTCCTTGAGCAATTCACTGAAAACCACCCCCTCTCCCTCCAGGCGGTTTTGCAGCGTGCGCACGCTGACCGACATGGCCTTGGCGACTTTTTGGATGGACAGGCTTTCATCGTCCAGGCGCGAGAGGATGATCTTGGTCACGGCGCGGGTGTATTCGTCCTTGCGCTCCATTTCCGCCAGGAAATCCTGGGCGTATTTTTCGAAATACGCCAGCAACCCCGGGTTGGCCATCAGGATCGGCGTATTCACCAGGCCGATGTCGATGGTGAAGGAGTTTTCTTTTTGCCCGAACAGCACCGGGCAGCAGAAGATGCGCTCGTATTCAGCCGTCGATGCGGGCCGGGGGTAGATGAACGTGACTTCGAGCGGGCTAAGCTTGATCCCGGTCAGGGATCGCATCATGCGCACGCTGCTGGAGAAGGTCAACTCGAAACAATGCCGGGACATTTTGGGCGCATGGGGAGGCGTAAAGAAGACGATCTTGATTTTATTGAAACGGAAATGGGCGCTGGCTTCGATCAGGTTGCCGATGATGCGCGAGTAGCGCCCCGATTTTTCGAATGCCTCGCCCAGCGTTTTGCAATTCATCATCATGTAGCCCAGGATGGACCAGCTCCCCGCTTCGGCGAACTCCCCCATGTGCAGGCCAAAGCAGGCATCCTGCGTATATCGCGCCGCTTCGTCCTGGATGAGCAGGTAGGTTTCAATCGGGATGTACGCGTCGGGCGATTTGACGATGGCCGAGTCGATGCCCAGGGAGCGCAGGAATGTATCGATGTCCACTTTCAGGGATGTCAGATAGAGGAACATCTGCGACAGGACGGTCACCGAAACGCTGATGGGCTCTGAGGGAGTATCCATACATTAATCATAACTTAATTTGCGCCAAATGGCACATTCTTTGCAGGAAAGATCATAGGAGATCGGGCCGGGTTGGACTATGATGCTTGTCATGGAAACTGCGTCTAAATTCTTACTCCCTGGGATCGTCTTCCTGCTCACCCTGGCCTCCGGCCTGTGGTTGAGCAGATTGGGAAGGCCCTTGAATGCAGCCCTCTTAACCTCCACAAGCTCATCGCCCTGGCCACGGTGATCCTCCTCGTCCTCCGAATTTCCGGGGCGTTGAAGAGCGTAGAAATTCAGACTCTCCTGCTCCTGGCGATCCTAGTGATGGGGGTATGCGGGCTGGCCTTGTTCGCTACCGGCGCCTTGATGAGCCTGGGGAAGTTGAGCTTCGACGCCTTGCAGGTCGTTCATACGATTGCCTCCATCCTGGCGGCTGTCGCGCTGCTGGCCGCGATCTATCTTTTCGCCGGGAGGGCCTGATGAGGTACCAGCGCGTGTCCGACGGGATGGGCGGCGAAGGGCGCAAGAGCCTCCCCCGGCTGGATGAAGGCCGCCAGCTCTTGTGCGACCTGCTCTAGAAGCGCTTCGACGCTCTTTTGTTGGATGTTTCCCCGGCAGTAGCCCATCGCCAGGGTCATTTGCCCGGCATACGTGCTGGCGGTCAGCATGAGGCCGTGGCCAAACATCACCGGCCCCAGGACGAAAGCCCCGTCTATCTTCAGGTCGTCAAAGGCCAGCCGCTTTGCATCCAGCAGGCCGAAGTTGCTCAGCAGCAGCGGGGTGACGCGGTTGCTGCGGGGGGCGGTCATGCGGCCGATCATGGCTTTGGCTTTGGCATAGCCTTGCAGCATGGCCAGCTCGATGAGCATCGCCCCGGTCAAGCCCGGCTGGCGTGACTTCCACCTTCCCATTTGGGCTTTGACTTTTTCCAGGGTTTGCTCCAGGGTCTCCCCCGGCGTGCAGGTCAGCGCCGGATAGAGCGCCCCGGACAGGTTGCAGATGGGCTGCTCTTTCCCCTTGGGAAGGAAATGGCGCAAATCGATGGACACCTGCACCGGCAGGGGCGTATTCGCCGGCGGGTTCCCCTGGGAAAACATGGCCCGGTAGAGGGCGGTCAGGATCAAATCGTTGATCGTGGCGTGATGCTCCCGGGCGAAGCTCTTCAGCGCGCGAAAGTCCTGCGCCGCCATTTGCCGTAGAGCAAAGCCCCGCTCGGCGCCTGTGGCGCCCACGAACGGCAGGCTGAAGAGCATGGGGGGCAAGCTGAGCTGGCGCGGGCGAAACTTGATCAGGTTGGCGAGGCCCACCTGGCGGAAGATGGCCGTCTGGCTGCGTTTGCCGGGCTTGCCCAAAGCGGGGCGATAGGCCGGGTCGGCCGCCAACCGGCTGTAGGTATCCGCGACCAGGTAAGCCGCTTCTTTGCTCCCGGTCCCATCGGCGGCCACGTGGTTCACCTTCAGGCACAGCGTATCCCCTGCCGGGCTCCGGAAAATCCGGGCTTGAAGCAGCGGGTCGATGCGGGGGTCTGTCGGACAGGTGACGAATTCGAAAAGGTCCGCCTGCAAATCGCCGCTGGGAACCACCCGGCACAGCTCGATCTGCTCCAGGTCGACGCGGCGCTCCCAGTAGACCTGGTTGCCTTTTTCCACGAAGCGGCACCCCAAGACCGGCTCGCGCTCCATGGCCAGGCGCAGGGATTTCGCCAGGCGGGCTTCGTCCACCCGCTTGGGGAAGGAGACGATGACGTGGAGCTGCTGGTCCGCGTTGGCGCGGGTGATGAAGTTCATTTTATCTTGAGATGAAACGGAGTAGCGTTTGGCTTGAGCGGTCATTTTTTATCCTCCTGAGATTCGATCGGTTTGCGTTCTACGGAGATCAGCGCCAGGTTGAGGCTGGCCAGATGGGTGAGCACTCCTTGCAGCGCCGAATTGTCCGGCAGGCAACCCACCAGCAGGGTTCCTTCCTCTGTCTGGAGGATCGTCATATCGTTGAACCAATTCTGCCACGCTGAAGGCAGAGGACCTTCCACCCGGATGCGATATTCGTAGCGAGGTTTGGGCGCGTTCATGGGAGCTCCAGGCTCATCCACAGTAGCCGTAGATCTCTCCGCTTCGCGGCTCGGTAAAGAGCAGTCGGCGCGCGGCGGCCAGCAGCGCGGCGGGAACCTCTACACAGTAGTGGCCGTTGCTATACAGCCGGGCGGGAATACCGGCGTTTTCGAGGCTGTCGCACACGACGCTGGCAAAGAGCACGGAATGGGTCTCGAGCACCGGGGTGTCGGCCTGGGTGTAGCTTTCAATCGGCTGGTTCATCTTTCGTCTCCTGTTGCGTGATCCCGTCTGTCGTTCTCTGATCTGTGATTAAGATACCAAAACGCCGGGTGACAGAGTGTCACCCGGCGTGGGGGAATGGTGCGGGTGAAGCGCCGGTGGGCGGCGCTTCACCTGATCGGATTGGGCTTAGATCAAGGCTCTTTGGCGGGCTACCTGAACGGCTTCCCGCCGGCTGTTCACCCCCAGCTTGTCAAAAATGCGCTTGAGGTGGGTCTTGATCGTGTTGGTCGAGACGATCAATTCGCGCGCAATTTCCTCGTTGGTCAGGCCCGCCGCCGTCAGGCGCAGCACTTCGCGCTCGCGGTCGCTTAGGATACCCCCAGCGGCGGGCGCCTGGGGAGAGGAGCCGGCCTCGGGCAGCGGTTGGAGGATCGCGAGCAGCCGCCTGGCAAACGCTTCGATTTCATCCGGCCCCGGATGGCGTTCGAGCCAGGCCTGCAGAAGGCCGGCCAGCGCCGCGCCCTCATTGATGAAGGTGCGCACCAACCCTTCCGGCTCGGCCAGGCGCAAGGCCCGGCCAATCTGCTCCAGGGCCGCCTCCTGGCGCTTCTGCCTGAAATGGATCAGGGCCTGATTGACCAGCAGGCGCACCACCTGGCGATGGAATCCGGCCTTCTCGGCCTGGTTGAGCCAAGTGTCGAGCCATTCCAGAGCCAGGGTCGTCTCTCCCATCTCGTCGAGCAGCTTCACCCCAATCGGGTACAGGCTGAGCAGCCAGGAATGCACCTCGCCGGTTGGCCGGTAGGGGTGATCCGGCTGCCCGGTTTTCTCCAGCAAGCCAGCCGATGTGAGCGCTTGCAGAGCGAGCTCCGGTTGCTTCTTCTGCCAATAGAGCATCGCCGCCATCGATTTCGGCGCGCTTGAGAGACAGCGAGGGCTGCTGTTGGGCCATGAGCAACGTTTGTGTGGCTGCGGCCTGCGCCTCTTCCAGGCTCCCCGCGGCCCGCAGGATTTCCGCATGCGTCAATTTCGCTTGCAGGATGTGCTCGGCGTGCCCCCATAATTGGAAGTGCTTCAGGCTTTTATCGGCCCATTGGCGCGCCTGCTCCAGGTCGTTCCATTCCAGGTACAGGTCCGCCAGGCCGTCTTCCGCCAATCCCACCACCGGGAGGTCGTCCAGCCTCATATCCGCTGCCACCCGGATTGCCTGTTGATACATCCATTGCGCCTGGCGCAGCTTTCCCTGCCAGGAGAGGATGCGCCCGGCCATGCTGAGGCCGTTGATCTCTATCAGGAAATTGCCGGACTGGTGAGCCAGGCGAACGGTTTCCAAATAGCGCTGGCTGGCCGGCTCGATCTGATCTTGCATCAGCAGCGCATCCGCCAGGTCCAGCATCACCACGCTGCGGATGGCTCGTTCCGCCTCCGGCAGCCATTCTAAAGCAGTGTGCGCCAGCCCGATGCTTCGCTTGGTCTCTCTCAGGTTGAAGGCCGCCGTCGCGCGGATGGCTGCCAGTTGGCCCATCAGCGCCGTCCGGCCGGGGGCCTCCTCCGGCTGGCGGCTTAAAGCGGCTTCGGCTTTGGCGGTGAAAGGCTCGACCTGGTCGAAGCGGGCTAAGGCTAACAGCGCCCAGGCTTCCAGGATCAGCAGGTCCGGGCGCTCCTCCAGCCAGGCTTCAGGCAGAGCGTGGCAGGTGGCCAGGATCGAGGCCGCCTCCCCGTTCAGTACGCGGGAAAGCCCCACGCGCAGCAAGTTGCGGGCGACCTGATCGTTTTCCTGGGCGGCCAGCGCGTGGCTGATGGCTTCATCGGCCCAACCCGCGTTTTCGAACCAATGGGCCGCCCGGCGATGCAGATCCATCCTTTCCGCCGCCGGCGCCGTGCGCTCGAGGCGTTGGGCCAACAAATCCCGGAATAAGGGCTGAAATTGGAACCAGGTGCGATTGGCGTCCAGCGAGGTCAGAAAAAGGTTCTCCCGCTCGAATTGTTCGAGCAGCGTCTGGCTGTCTTCGCGCCCGGTAACGGCGCGGCATAGATCTGCGTTGAGCCGCTCCAGGATGGCGGTAGAAAAGATGAACTTTTGGCGATCTTCCGCCAGACTGGAAAGGACTTCCTGATTGAAATATTCCAGCAGGTTTTGATCTCCGGCCGCAAAGGTTTGCAGCCAGTGTTGGAGGTCGTTCTTTCCGCGCATCGAGAGGGCCGCCAACTGCATCCCGGCGATCCAGCCCTCCATGCGCCGCACCAGCGCGGCGGCGATATCGTCGGGGATGGGTAAGGCCATGGTCGTGTGGAAGAAAGCCAGCCCGTCCTGGAGATCGAATTCCAGGTCTGCCTGGCGCAGCTCGAGCAGCTCATTGCGCGCCCGCAGGCGCGGCAGGGGCAGGAAGGGGTCGCTGCGGGTGGCAATGGCCAGGTGGATGTGAGGGGGGAGATGCTCGATGAAGAACGCCAGGCTCTGGTGGATTTCGGGCGATTGGATGTGGTGAAAATCGTCCAGGGCCCAGAGGACCTGGCCGGGAATCTGTTCCAAATCGTGCAACAGCAGGCTGAGCAGCGCCTCGATGCGCACGGCTTGCCCCACCTGCAACAAGCTGCGGGGCCTGGCGGCCAGCTCGGGGCTTATCTTCTGTAAAGAGGCCAGGCAGTAGCTCCAGAAGCGGAAGGGGTCGTCGTCCGCCTGCTCCAAAGTCAGCCAGGCAACGTGTACGTCGGCGCGCTCCGCGCAGTCCTTGAGCCAGGAAGCCAGCAGAGAGGTTTTCCCGTAGCCGGCCGGAGCGGAGAGCAGCGCCAGCTTATAGCCGGATTCGAAGACCTCATTCAAGCGCGAGATGGCCGCGGCGCGCTGAACGGCCTGGCGGCGCGTCACCGGCAGGGTCAATTTGGATTGCAGAAAAGGAAGCTCCATTAGCGAAGGACTACTCACCTGTCTTGGGTGTCGAGCTGGCTCCTGCTTTGCCCGCCCGCATTTGAGGGGAGGCTCCGATTCACGCTGCACGGCGCGCCGGGCGGGGAGCCGCTCAGGAATAGCTTGATTCTCGCGCAAGTTCCGAAAAAAGGCAACCCAAAAGGGAGCTCACCTCGCTTCCCATCCCGGGCGACCGGGCCGGCGGCCCACAGTGGCAGGCAAACGACGCGGAGCTTACGCCCGGCTCCGCTCCGCTAACACGCCGCGCAGGAACAGCCCAAAGGGCACGAAGCACACCAGCCCCATGCCGAAGATCACCCCGAAATCTCCCGCCGGGAAGGGCGCCGCCAGAGCAGGATTCCACCCACGGCCCAGGTCGGGGTGAGGATCAGATCCGCGATGCCTGTGGCCAGCTCCGGCCCGGCCAGGGCCGCCTGGCCGCTGAGCGCCTGCACTACCAGCGCCCCGCGCCATAGAAAGAACAGGAGGCCGAAGCCGGCCAGCACGCCGCCCGGCCAAAACCGGTTGGCCGGGCCAATGGCGCTGATCAGCAGGCCGCCCGGCGCGACGTTGCCTTGCAGGGTCTCGAAGAAACCATGCTCCAGGCCGGAGATGCCGCAAATCGCGCCGACCGTGGAGACGATCGAGCGGGTGGCCGGATTATAAGGGCCCGCATCGTGGGGAGTTTCTCCTTTAGGGTCTTTCTCCTTCGAGGGAGAGCCGGGAAGGCAGGCTGCCCGCCCAGGCGCGAATGGCTGCCCAATCGCGCTCGTCGCTGGCCGGCATCTGCTTGATCGGGCCGATCAGGCTGTGGGGGAAGCGCAGCCCGGCGGGGTCGAACTTCCCCACGAAGACTTCAAGCGCAGCCGGTTTCAGCCAGGGGGACTTTGCCAGCTCTTTATCGAGCTGGTCGCGCGCGCTTTGCAGCTCTTCCTCTTTATCGTGAAAAGGCCCCAGCGCAAAGATGGCCACGGGCAGCGCTTCGAGCGCCTTGCGCTGGCGGGATAGGAACTGCAGGGCGTCCTTGTGCCAGTGGAACATGTAAAGCGGCGCGCCGAGCACCACTGCCCGATAGCCTTCCAGGGAACGCACTTCCCGCACGGGGCGCAGGTCGACCTCGAGACCGGCCTGGCGCAACGTCTCGGCGATGGCCTGGGCCACTTCTTGAGTCGAGCCGTACATTGTCGAAAATCCAACCAGAACTGAAGCGGACATTTTAAGCTCCTCCTGCTAAACAACGATTGATCCTAAATGACGCGGGCCTCGCCGCGTCCGGCGTTATGCCCGCCGGCGCTCCTGAACGTCGTACACGAACCCGGAGAACACGGTGAGTAAGGGCAGGCCCAAATCGAAGCCAAGGAACAAGAAGAAACCCGCGGCCAGCATGGCCTGGCCGAAGAAATATCCCATGACCCAACTGCCGGGCAGCCAAAGCCCCATCAGCGCCAGGCTCCAGGGCCAGGGCTTGGCCAGGAAACGCAGCCCTTTCACCGACCCCAGGCGCCACCAGCCTAAAGAGGTGGGCATCCTGCTCCCGGCCAGGCCGGCGACCACGCCGAGGAAAGCCGACACGAATCCTCCGCCGGCGACCAGCAGCAGCCCGGAGAGCAGCAAGAGCACCTGCCCGCCGCGCTCGCGCTGGATAAAGGCGGCCGCCCATAGCGCCACGCTCAAGCCGGCCAGCATGGCCAGAATCCCGCTCAAGAACAGATTGGGAAGCAGCGTCAGGGCCGGGTAACAGGCGTGCCAGACGGCGTCCGGCCGGCAGGGAAGCCCAATGGCGTTCATCAACACCCCGCCCGGGGTGATATTGCCTTGCAAGGTTTCGAAAAAGCCATGCTCCACGCCAAGCAGACCGGCGTAGACGCCGAGGGTAGAGCTGGTCAATCGCAGCGCGCTTCTCCTGTGCATGTCTCCCCATCCCTTACGCTGGTCTGGATTACAACAATTGCGGCGCGAGCAGCACGATGTTCCCGGCCACCTGCCCGCTTTCCAACAGCTCGTTGGCTTGTCTGGCCTCCAGGATGGAGAAGCGGGCCGCGATGATGGACTGGATAGAACCTTCTGCGAGCAGCTTGAAGAGCGCCGCCCAGTCCTCCTTGAACAAATCTACGCCCAGGCGGTGAGTTCCATAGCCCTTGATCTTTTTCCCGTTTGGCAGCAGGTTATAAGCGATCAGCTTGACCAGCAGAAGCAGGAAACGCGCGAAGCTTTGCGGGCCGCCGTAATGTACCAGCACGCCCCCCTGTCGCAGCACGGCCAGGCCGCCCTCGAAGTACTCCTCACCCATGCCGTTGAAGACGAAATCGATGCCGGCGGGTTCTTACGGATAGCTTGTGCGTACGCCACATTTCAACACAGCCTCGGTCATCTTAATCATACCTAAACCGGGGATGCTCTCCTATGACTTTTCCTGCAAGGTTTGTGGCATTTGGCGCAAACGAATGACAGGTTGTGACTTTGAGAACGCCGTGATAGGGATTGACAAGGGAGGGGTTTCGCGCTATTATAGAACAAATCTAATAGAGGATTAATCCTATATAAGGATACTCTTATATGTCTCTCGATCACGCCATCCTTGGCTTCCTCAGTTACCATCCCTATACGGGATACGATTTGAAGAAGATCTTCAACTCTTCCGTGCGCCATTTCTGGCCTGCCGATCAGAGCCAGATCTACCGCACCCTGGCGCGCCTGACCGAACAGGGCTACGTCGAGATGGAAAAGGTCCCCCAGGAAGACCGCCCCGACCGCAAGGTCTATTCCATTACCGCTGCCGGGCGGGCCGAGCTGCGCACCTGGCTGGCCGGGCCGCCCCCGTTGGGCGAGCCGCGCAGCGCCCCACTCATCCAGGTCTTCTTTGCCGGGCAGCTCTCGGACGAGGAAATCCTGGCCAAGTTCGAGGGCTTTGCTGCGATCATGCAGGCGATTCTGGCCCAGTACGAGCAGGTGCCGGCCCAGATCGTGCCCTTCCAGCAGGAGATCGTCTCGCCGCGCGAGCATTTCTTCTGGCTGCTGACCCTCGACAACGGCATCCGTTCCATGCGCGCCAGCCTGGAATGGGCCGAGAACGTCATTGCACAGATCAAGGCCGGCAAGGTTCCGCAGGAATGAGCGCCCCATCCACGTTCCGGCCCATTGAATTTAGACCCTGGAGGATACGATGAAGATTACCATCCTGAACGGCAACCCACAACCGTCCCTTTTTGACGCTTATCTGGCGCAGGTGAGCGCCGCGCTGCAAGGCGCGGGCCACAGCGTGGCGCAGCTCGATCTGCGCGATCTGCCGCTGCGCTACTGCGTTGGCTGTTGGGGCTGCTGGGTCAAGACGCCGGGCGAGTGCGTCAGCCGGGACGCCTCCCTCGAGATGGATCGCGCGGTCATCCACGCCGACTTCGTCTTGTGGGCCGCCCCGCTCAAGATGGGCTTCCCCGCGGCGCTGCTCAAAATGGCCATGGACAAGCACCTGCCGCTCATCCACCCCTACATGGTCGTGGAGCGCATGGAGGCCCATCACCGCCGGCGCTATGCCCGTTATCCGCGCCTGGGTTTGCTGGTCGAGAGGGAAGCCGACAGCGATGAGCGCGACGTGCAGATCGTCAGCGCCATCTGCACCCGCACGGCGCTCAACTTGAAGACCCGCCTCGAATTTTGCCTGACGAGCGAGACGCCGGTCGCCGACCTGGCCCGGCGCATCTCGGCCCGGTCCGCGCCCGCCTTGCCGTTGCCCGGCCCCCTGCCCCCCACCGTCGGCGCGACCATCCATCCGCCCGCCCGGCTGACGCTCTTCAACGGCTCGCCGCGCGGCCAGCGCGGCAACACCCCCATCTTCCTGCGGGAGTTCGCCGGGGGTTTTGGCGGCGAGACCGAGATGCACCACCTGATCCACGCCAGGCAGACCGGGCGCTTCGTGCAGGCTTTCGCCGAGGCGGAGTGCGCCTGGATCGGCTTTCCGCTCTACACCGACGCCATGCCCGGCGCGGTCAAACATTTCATCGAGGCCCTGGAGCCGCTGGTTGGGCGGCAGGGCAATCCGCCGCTCGGCTTCCTGGTGCAGTCCGGTTTCCCGGAAGGGCTGCACTCGCGTTACGTCGAGCGCTACCTCGAAAAACTGGCCGCCCGCCTGGGCGCGCCTTACCTGGGGACGATCGTCAGGGGCAACGGCGAGGGGGTGCGCGTGATGCCGCCCGAGGCGACGCGCGGCCTGTTCGATAACTTGCAGGCCCTGGGGGCGGGGCTGGCCCGCGACGGGCGGCTCGACCCCGAGATCCTGGCCCGCCTGGCCCGCCCCGAGCGCTTCCCGCTCTATCTCTGGCCGGTCTTCCAGGTCTTCCTGCGCCTGCCGGTGGCCCATGCCTACTTCGACGACATGCTCAAGAAGAACGGCGCCTTCGAGCGGCGTTTCGCCCGGCCGCTTTCTCAGAAGAACGTTTGAGTTAGAAATCAGGAAGAGTAAATGATGTGGTTCATGAATAAGATTCTCAATCCTTTTGTGCGCCTGATCTTGCGCTCGCCGTTGCACGGGATGCTGAGCGGAGCCTTGCTGCTCATCACTTATCAGGGACGGAAAAGCGGAAGGCTCTACACCCTTCCCGTTCAATACGTGCAAAGCGGTGACGTGATTTACATCGCGCCGGGTGCGCCCTCCCGGAAGACCTGGTGGCGCAATTTGCGCGGCGGTGCGCCCGTGCAGATTAGGCTGCGCGGGCAACCTTTGCGGGGCAAGGCGACCGCGCTGAGCGGCCAGGCAGACGCCGGTCTCGTTGCCCAGGCGTTGAATCTCTACCTGCAGCGCTTTCCGGCCGCGGCGCGCTTGCGCTCCGTCAGGCTCGCATCGGATGGGGGCTTCGACCAGCAGGACGTGCAGCGGGCGGCGCTGTCCACGCTTGTCGTGCGCGTAGACCTGGAGCGTGGATTTACATCGGTCTAGCCTTGCGAAGCTCGTAGGGTGGGTGGAGGGGCAATGAGTATCCGGACATGAATTCCTACCGGTCGCACCGGAACCCACCGTGCTCCTGCACACCGGGGCAGAGGGTTGCCGTTCTTTCCTTCACCGTGTGTTCCCGTGATCCAAGAGATGCAGTCGGCGGCGGGCCTTTCAAGCCCGCCGCCGTTTGTCAGGGGTTCATCACCGGGGCGCTGAGAGCACGGAGTTTTAGAAAGATTTTCTCGGTGACCTCTGTGCCTCCGTGGTTCAGGTTATCTAGCGCTGGGCGCACACGATCCCGCCGGAGCGGGCGCCGTTAGAGGAACGGCCTCCACCGAACCAGTTTTGGAACAGGCTGGTCGCTCCGCCGGCGGGCTTGCAATTGGAGAAGTTCTGCTTCTGCTGCGGAAGCGGGTCGGCCGGCATCAAGACGGGCGGCATCACCAGGGTCGGCAGCAAGGTCGGCCCGGGATAGTTATCGAATTTCCGGCCTGGGTTGGGATAAGAATTTCCACCCCGGTCGTCCCCGTCGTTGTCATGATCGGCCCTGGGGGTAGGTGTGACCACGAGGGTGGGCGTCGCTTCCGGAGTGGGCTTCACCTTCTTACCCTGCTCCTTTTGGGCAAGCTCGGCCAGGCGCACCAGGAAGGCATCGTCGGCGTCGTTGTCAAAGCTGGACATATTGTTTTCGACGATCGTCAGTATCTGGTTGAATATCTGGTGATTGTTGCCCATGTCGGCGTAACCGAGCTTGTAATCTCGCAGCAGGGTGATGATCTGCTGTAAGACGGCGTCATCGGGATCGTTGTCGAAGAGGAAGGGGAAGCCTCCGGGGGTAGGCGATGGGGCCATGGCCGTGGGGGTTTCCGTGACTTCGCCCGTGGGCGTCTCGGTCACTTCTCCAGTGGGGGTTTCGGTGAGCGTGCCTTCACTGGTGGGCGTTTCCGTTACAGTACCCTCGCTGGTGGGCGTCTCGGTGACGGTGCCTTCACTGGTGGGTGTTTCTGTTACGGTACCCTCGCTGGTAGGCGTCTCGGTCACCGTGCCTTCACTGGTGGGCGTTTCCGTTACAGTACCCTCGCTGGTGGGCGCCTCGGTGACCGTGCCTTCGCCGGTGGGCGCCTCCGTCATGGTCTCCGCGCTGGTCGGGGCTTCCGTCATGGTCGCGTATTGGGTTGGGACTGGCTTGGGGCGGGGGCGAGGAGACGGGTGGAAGATGAACCCGAAGGCAAGAAATATCGAAGTCAACAGGGTGAAGAGAAACTTAAGCATGGTTTACCTCCATTACCGATAGAACTTGGACGCGGAAATGGATCAGGCGATCCGCGTCTGAAAAACGGGTCTACCCCTGATAACGGGGAGAACGGGGAAAGTGTTACTCGAAAGGTCCTAGGGGTGGTAGGTGGGCAGGGGGAACAGGTGGAATTCCGGGAAGTGGAAAGGGAAGAAATGGAATCCCGGCGTGGGCCTGGCGGTTGGGAAGGCCGCCCCGAAGGGCGTGCGGTGGGGCTCGAAGGGGGCGAAAAATGGGGTGGGGGTGAGCGTGCCGGGGGTGGCGCTGTCCTCGCCCGGCGTGGCCGTGAGATCCCCCGGAGTGCCGCTGAGGTCCCCTGGCGTGGCGCTGAGATCGTCCGGCGCAGGGGTGAGGGGGGCGGGAGTAGCTTTGTTCCCGTCCGGCGTGTAGCTTTCCCCTGGGCGGGGAACGAATCCGCCCGGCCGGGGAGCGTGCTCATCCGGCGAGCCGTCCCCGCCGCCGGGCACGGCTATCCTTGCGCCGGGCGTGGGGGTGGGGGCAGTTTCCGTGGGCGCGGGAGCCGCTTCCGTGGGGGGCACCTGCGCCGACAATTTGGACAGGGTCTGGTCGAGAGCCGGAACCGTGATGCCGGCCTGCGAGAGGGTCTTTTGTTGGGAGGAGAGAGTTCTGGAACACCTGCCGGCGCGCGTCCGGCTCCGGGAGGGTCGAGAGGTTCGAGAGCACCGCCTGGTAGCCCTGCTGGGCCTCCTGCTCGGCGCTGGCGTTCCCGCTGACGGCCAGCATCTCGTTCGTGCGCCGTTGCGAGACCTGCAAGTCTACGCCCAGCGGGTTGGGAGAGACGGCGCGCCACAGGTCCTCGCTGGCGCGTTTCCACGAGTAGAGACTCTGGCCGGGCAAGGCGGACTGGGCGTAGGTGGTGCCCACCACCAGGAAGAGGGCCACGGCCACCACCAGGCCCAGCGATAGGCGGCGCAGGATGGCCGTGGCCGTGGGCGCCGTGAGATGGGCGCGCCCTGCGGTGCGCCGCTCAGGGTGAGGATGCGCGAGCAGGTAAGCGGTTAGCCTGGCGCGCCCATCGGCCTTGCTAGACTCTGGAGGGCGGATTCCCCGCGCCGCGCCGATTTCAGCGGCGGCGTGCAGCAGGGGGCGCAGCTCCGCGGCCTGGTCGGGAGGGCAGCCGGCCTTCCATTGGGAAGGTGCGGCCCCTTGCAGGCATTCATCCAGTACGTCTTCTGACCTACTCATCTTCTACACCCAAAATCGACGCCAACAGCCGCAAGCCGCGCATTTGCAAGGCTCGCACGGCGCCGGCGCGCTTGCCTAAAATCCTGGCGATCTCCCGGGTGCTGAGGTCTTCGACGAATTTCAGCACCAGTACCTCGCGTTGGTCGTTCGTGATCTGCATCAACGCCGCGCGGATGCGCTCTGCTTCGAACTTTTGCTCGGCGTAAGCCACTACGTCCGCAGACGGGTCGGGCAGCTCGGTGAAGCCAGGGACGCCGTCGTCCAGCGAGTAGGTTTCGTGCCGGTTGCGGAAGTGGTCGGCTACCTGGTGGCGGGCGATCTGAAATAACCAGGCGCTGAAGGGGAGGCCCCGTTTCTGATAGCGCCCGATATTTTCCCAGGCGCTGATAAACACCTGAGAGGCCAGATCACCGGCGAGCTGCTCGTCGTTCACACGGAAATAGATGAAGCGGTAGATGCGATCGATATGTGCGTCGTACAAACTGACGAAAGCCTCAGGGTCACCCGACAGGGCCTGGTCTATCGCCTGGGACTCCAACTCGACGGCCGGCTGTACCTGCTCCGTACCGTTCCGCATTAATATCATTCGAATCTGTTAACGGAGAAAAAGGGTAAAGTGTTACGGGCGCTTTCCCTTTCTACTGGCCGGCGGCGTAGAACACCTGGTTGCCGAAGGCCAGGAAGACCAGGCGGTTGGGGCTGACCGTGAAAGCCGTGGCGGTCTTGGAGGGCAACGTCGCGCCGCTGGTAGTGTCGGCGCGCAGTTGGTTCTGCAAGCGCAACTGCAAGCTGAACAGGTAGATCGAAGCGTTCACCGGTTCCAGGTAGTAGAGCGCCGGCGTGGGCAGGGCGCTGGAGATGGCCTGGTTGAACTGTACGTCAGGGAAGACGGTCACCTGCGCTTCCCGCCCGGGGCGGTCGTCGCTGTAGGGAGCCGGGTCGGTGCAGTGGGTTGGCTCGAAGGAGGCGTAGCTGAAGGTGCACTGCGTGGTATGCCCGTCGGCGTGCAGCAGGTAGAGGTTCTGGTTGGCAATCGCCAGGTCGGTCACGTCGCCCATGGGCGGAATTTCGTTGTCGAAGAACAGGCGCGGGCGCTGGGTAAAGTTGGCGATGCCGCCATCGTAGACCCACACGGCGTTGTTGGGCGGGTCGAGCACGTACAGGCTGCTGCCGTCATAGGTCATGGCTTCGATCTTGCCCCAGTTGTTGTCGGGCGGGGCCAGCGGGACGGCGGTGAAGCCCTGGCCGGGCGTGCAGTAGATCAGGTTGCCGTTGCCGTCCAGCGCCATCACGGTGGCCTGGAACTCGTTGGAGGGTGAGATGGCGATCATGTCCACCAGGTTGCCGATCACGAGGGTGCCGGATGGGCCGGGGCCGCAGGCAAAGTTGGAGTCGATCTCGTAACCACGCCCGGTCAGGATGGCGCGCAGCACGCGCCCCTGGGTAGCGTCCAGCATGTACAGGTCGTTGGCGTTGGCCGCCATGCGCACCACGTCGACGGAGCCGGCCAGCCCTCCCAGGATGGCGGGCTGGAACTGGAGACGCTGGATGCCGTCGATCTGGTCGAGCTGGGTTTGCGCCTGCACGCGCAAAGCCTGGGAAGCGTCTGTTTTTTGATAGCTTTCGGCCTTATCCAGGTAATAGAGGGCCTTCTCCCAGGCGTCGCGCAGCACCTGCGGGTCGGTCTGGCCGCTGGTTTGGGCGGCCTGCGCCTCGGCCAGGGTGAAATTGGCGCGGTACTGCTCGGAGCGCCCGGATTGGAAATAGACCGCCATGGCCACGGCCACCACCACCAGGGGCACCGCCACGGCCAGGAAGAACAGGGTCGCGCGCGGCAGGCCGGCGCTCTCCGATTCGGCGCCGGCCCCGCCGGGGAGCAGGCGTTTCAGCAGACGCCCCAGGGCGCTGCCGCTGCGCTGGCCGGCCTGGCGGCTGCCGCGCAAGAAGGCTGCCGTGGCGCGCAAGAAGGGCAGCGTGTCTCGCCGCGTATTGCGCGCGCGCTCTGCGCGCGCAGCGCGCGTGGCGCGCGGCTGAGCTACGGCGGGGGCCTCTTCGCCGGGCAAGGCAGGCTCATTTTCCTCGCCGGGAGCGGAGGCCGGCTCCAGCGCGGGAGCGGGGGGCTGCGCCAGGATCGGATTGGCCCTGGCGGGGGAGGCGGCCAGCGGGCGGCTTTCCGGCGGCGTTTCGGCGGGGTGAGTAGATGGGGAGGCGCTCTCTAACGGCGGGCGGGGGGCGCCGTGCAAGCGGCGCGGGGCCTGGGGAGCTGCGCCGGCGGGTGTTGCCCCATTGGGCGTTGCGCCCGCGGCCTGCGGGGTTTCAGAGGCGAGGCTGCCTGCGCTCAGCAGGGTGACCTTGCCCGCGCCGGCCTGGAATTGCACCAGCACGGCGCTCAAATTGGGCTGGGAGAGGCTGAGCAGCCGGCGCAGTGCCTCCAGGGAGAGGGCGGAGCTGCCCGCCAGATTGGCGGGCGTCCACGAGGAGGGCGGCTCGGCGCACAGCACCAGGCTTTGCCCCGCCGCGAGCTCGGCCTGAAAATAGCGCACGGTGACGGCGCGGCTCACTCCCAGCCCGCGCCCGGCGAGCTGCGGGTCGTAAAAATCCTGTACGCCGGCGTTGGCCAGCAGGAAAGCGTGAGTAGGCCCGCTCTGGGCGACGTACAGGCGCTCTTCGTGCACCACCACCAGGTTGACCAGCCCGATGGCCTGGCTGCCGGCGGCGCCGGCGCCGTGCAGGTTGCGCTCCATGAGGTGCTCGTTCAACCCTTCCAGGCAGGCGCGCAGCGCGGAAGTGACCGCGCCGCTGCTGCGGAAATAGGTCTGCGCCAGGCGCTCGAGGGCTTCGGAGGTCAGGGGGACGCCGCCGAGCAGGCTGGCCAGCAGGACGAGCTGGTCCCGTTCGCGCCCGCGGGCCGCCCGGCGGGGAGGCGCCAGGCAGATCAGCCCCGGAAGGCGGGGCTGTTCCTGGGTGTCGATAAAGTAGAGAGGTAGAACGTTCAGGTCGAACACGGCGAATCCAGTTATTCAGGGTCTAAACAGCCTGTTTACCTTGATGATTATAACGGCAAACGGCGAGGAATGCACCCGCCCCTTGGCGTTCGGATCACGATTTTTTCCCACATCCCCGCCCTGCTTCCCTCGGAAGCGGGGGTGTGCACGCATAGGTTGTCAGCCGTTTTCAGGCGATTGAAATCGCTGCAACGAAGTACACGAAGTCGGCCTTCGCCGACTGGTTTTTAGCCAGCGCAGGCTGGCTTCGTGCAGTTTGTAGGTGCAGTTTCCAACTGCCTGACAACTCGTGCGTGCACACGAAGCGGGGCCTTTGCTTGCAATGACCTGATGGGCAAGTTATAATCAGCGGGTTGTAATTATCATGAACATGCGGAGCATCATGGAATTTTCCCTGGTTCGAACGATGGAAGAGCTGATCGCCTTGCAAGAGGAATGGGACGCTCTGCTCTCTGAGAGTGCAAGTCACGTGCCATTCCTGCGCAGCGACTACCTGCGCATCTGGTGGAAGACGCTGGGCGGGGGAGAATGGCCGCAGGGCGAGCTGGCGGTGGTGTTGGCTCGCCGGGACGGGCGCCTGGTGGGGATCGCCCCGCTCTTTATTACGCGCAATCGCGACGGCCAGCCGGCCCTGATGCTGCTGGGCAGCATCGAGATCTCGGATTACCTGGACTTCATCGTGCGCGAACAGGACGCCGCCGAGTTCGTGCGCGGGCTGCTGGCTTTCTTGCCGACCGCCGGCCTGCCCGATTGGCGCGCGCTGGATCTCTACAACCTCCTGGAAGATTCGCCCAGCCTGCCGGCGCTGGAAGCCGCCGCCCGCGATCTGGGCTGGAGCTACCAGCAGGAACGCTTGCAGCACTCGCCGCACATCCCCTTGCCGGGAGATTGGGAGACCTACCTGGCCGGCATCGACAAGAAGCAGCGCCACGAGATCAGGCGCAAATTGCGCCGGGTAGAAGAATCTTCGATCCCCTTGCGCTGGTACATCGTGGAAGACGGGGCCGGGCTGGAGAAGGAAGTGGACGCCTTTCTGGCGCTCATGGTGCAGGATGACGAGAAGAAGGCTTTTCTGACGGAGCAGATGCGCGCCGCCTTCCACGAGATAGCCCGCTGCGCCTTCGACCGCGGTTGCTTGCAGCTCGCCTTCCTGGAGATCGACGGCGAAAAGGCCGCGGCTTATTTCAGCTTCGATTACCTGAACCGCATCTGGGTGTATAACTCCGGATTAGACCGGCGCTTCACGGAATATTCTCCCGGCTGGGTGCTGGTGAGTTACCTGGTGCGCTGGGCCAACGAGCACAAGCGCCTGGAGTTCGACTTCTTGCGCGGCGACGAAGAGTATAAGTACCGCTTCGGCGCCGTCGACCGCTTCGTAGTGCGGGCCAGGGTCGAGCGGAATTAAACGGGAACGAATCGGATAAATCGTGCTATAATACTGCTAATACCCCGGCGCTGTGGGGGGAGGACATTTCGGCAATTCCAATGCACCTCCAGCGCGCGGGCGGCCCGCAAGCACTCCCGAACTTTTCGCGTTTCCTTCGCGGCCAGCATTGACTCCCTGATTAAAACTTATCCAATCGCCAACCGGTTTTGGCCATCTCTACCCCCGGCTCGTCCCGTCTTTCACGGGAGCCGCCGGACTTGGAGCGTACCTGTTGGCCGTGCGCGTCGAGGAGTATCGCCCTACCGGCATGGTGGAGAACCGCCCTGGTCTTTCAACCCAAAAATTCACCCTATTTCAGTACAATGCGGAGGGAAGGGGGGCTCCGAAAAAGGAGAGTACCCATGATCATGACTACGCTAGAAGCTGAGGTGGATCCCGAGCAATGGGAGATGCTGGATGAGGCTTTTCGGGAAGGCACGAAAACGCTGCCGCCCCAAATCGTACAGACCTTTCTGGCTTATAGCGGCGCCAATCCCAACGTCTGGCGCATCATCACCTTGTGGCACAGCCGCGAAGCGTTGGATGAATATCGCCAGTGCACGGGCACGATCGGCGGCGTGCTGATGTTTCGCCGGGCCGGCGTCGAGCCAACTCTGCACGTCACCGAGATCGTGGCGCACGGATGCGGCGTGCCGGTCGAGCCGGCCAGCTTGTTATAAGCGAGCGTAGCTTCGCATAGAAGATCGACGTGTGGGCTGGAACCCGCCGCCTTCCAGGCCGGCGCCTGGAGGGGAAGAGGAGGATATTGAATGGCGCGTGTAAATTCCCCGTTCGTCTCGCAGGCGAACGGCTTCCACTTCATCAACCGCTTCGACACCCTGCCTGACCTGGATCTGCCCATCGTGGGGCCGATAGTATTGAAGAACATGGTGCTGGGGCTGTGCGGAGGGATGTCGTTCGCGGCGCTGGACTACCTCAACCACCACACCCCGGTGCCGCCCGACACCGACGTGGAGAAGATCAGCCCGCTGCTGCGCAACTACCTGTACAAGCGCCAGCTCGACAGCCTGACCTTGTTCGTGCTGCACCGCGTGGTCACCTGGATGCTGCAAGATGACGACGACGTGCTGCACTTTACCGCCCGGGAGGTGCCCCGGCTGCGCGCCCTGTTGGATGGGGGCCAGCCGGCGGTGCTGTGCCTGGTGCGCGTGCAGGGGCTGAACGACCCCACCGTCAACCATCAGGTGGTGGTCAGCGCCTACGACTACGACTCTTCCAGCCAGAAGCTGTCGCTGTTTCTGTACGATCCCAACCACCCGGGCCTGGAGCCGGTCATCAGCTTGAGCCTGGCCAACCCCAACCTGGCCGCCGGGCTGGCGCAGAGCACGGGCGAGCCGCTGCGCGCCTTCTTCGTCAACCCCTATTCGCCCAGCGCGCCGCCAGGATTATAGATTGTAGATTTTAGATTGCTGATTGAGGTTTATAATCAAAAATCAGCAATCTAAAACCAACAATTCCAGGAGGCTATTATCGCAAAGGAAGAGGATCTTCGCCACTTTAACCATTGGTCCCACACCTACGAAGAATTCGTGGGCGCAGGGTATCTTTTTCGACCGCATCCACCGCGCCCTGTTGGCCCAGGCGCCGGCGGGGCGCCAACCCCAAAGCATCCTGGACGTGGGCTGCGGCACCGGACGGCTGTTGCGCCGCGCCGGATCGCGCTGGCCGGGGGCGCAGTTGATCGGCGTGGACCCGGCGGAAGGCATGCTCGAGGTGGCTCGCCGCCTGGACCCGGCGGCCAGTATTCCCTGGGCACGGCCGAGTCGCTGCCCCTGCCGGACGCCAGCGTCGACCTGGCCATGACCACCCTGTCTTTCCACCACTGGAGCGATGGAAAGGCGGGCATCCGCGACGTGGCCCGCGTGCTGCGCCCGGGCGGGTGCTTCCTGCTGGGGGACGTTTCGCTCACGGGAGTGTGGGCGCTGCTCATCCGCCATTTTGGAAAGTTCACGCCGGAATTCTTTCAAGGCGCCTTCGAGAATGCCGGGCTGCGCGTCCAGGCGCAGCAGCGCGTCTTCGTGGGCCAGATCCTGGTGAACGTGGGCATCCGCCCCTAGGGGGAGGGGCTCACGCAAAGGGTCGTGGTGCGTTGTTGCGCGGCGAGCCGGGATATCGAGCTCTCTATCCCTGGCATTCGCGTAGTACAATTGCAGGGTAAACCGCCGCGTTTGGCGAGGCTATTTCGGAGGTTCTCCTTTGGCTACCCTGCAACCCCATTCCTTCCTTGTCGCAGAGCCTGTCTTCCAGCGCTTTCCCGCCTTCTTGCGCGGGGTGGTGCTGGCTTTTGATGTTACCAACTGCCCCACGCCGCCCGAGCTGGTGGCGGAGCTGCGCGAGGCAGAGGCTTCCGTGCGCGCGCGCCTGGACCTGGCGACGCTGGCCGAGTTCCCCCAGATCAAGTCCTGGCGGGAGGCCTATCGCGCCATGGGCGTCAAGCCCAGCGAGTTCCGCTCGTCCATCGAGGGCATGTGCCGGCGGGCGTTGAACGGCAAGGAGCTGCCCGCTATCAATGCCCTGGTGGACATCGGCAACGTGCTCTCGCTGCGCCATTTGCTGCCGGTGGGCGGGCACGCCATCGACAGGCTGCGCGGCGACATGGAGCTGCGCCTGGCGAAGGGCGACGAGGAGTTCGTGGCCTTCGGCTCCGACGTGCTGGAGCACCCCGACCCGGGCGAGATCATCTTCGCCGACGGCCAGACGGTGCTCACGCGGCGCTGGACCTGGCGCCAGGGCAACCACACCCTGACCGAGCTGACCACGCGCGCCATCGAGTTCAACGTGGACGGGCTGCCGCCTGTCACCCCGGCGGAGGTGGAGGCGGTGTGCCGGGAGATGCAGGCCATGGTGGTCAAGTATTGCGGCGGGCGCACGCGCTACGAGATCGTTTCGGCGCACAATCCGAGGATAGAGCTGAAGGAGTTATGACCGGCTTCCCCTTTACCCCCGGCGCGCGCGGACGGGTGAGCGCCGATTATGCGGCGCAATACCCCGACCCGCTGGTTGTGCGCCAGGGAGACGTGCTGGCGCTGGGCGAGCGAGGCTCCGAATGGCCCGGTTGGGTGTGGTGCACGGCAGCCTCCGGGAAGAGCGGCTGGGTGCCCGCAGGATTCATCGAGCGGCGCGGGGAGAGCGGCAGGATGCGCCGGGATTACTCTGCCCGGGAGCTCGACGTGCGGGCCGGGGAGTTGCTGACGCTGCACGAGCTGGAGGCGGGCTGGTATTGGGTCGCCACCCAGGCTGGGGAGACCGGCTGGGTGCCGGCGCGCAACGTGGAAATGATTCGAACGGAGTGAAATCGATGTTGAGGCAGGTGCTATTGGCGAAGATCCACCGGGCGGTAGTGACGAATACCGATCTGCATTACGTAGGCTCCATTACGCTGGACCCCCGGCTGATGAAGGCGGTCGGCATTTTGCCCTGGGAACGGGTGCAGGTGGTGGACGTGGATAACGGCGCACGGCTGGAGACTTACGTGATGGAAGGCGTCCCCGGAGAAGGGCAGGTGCAGCTCAACGGCGCCGCGGCGCACCTGGTCAACAAAGGCGACCGGGTCATCATCATGGCCTACGCTCTGCTGACCGAGGAGGAGCTGGCCGGGCACCGGCCCCAGGTGGCCTTCGTGGACGAGTACAACCAGGTGAAGGAGGTGCGCGAGCTGGAGCCGGGCCTCAGCCCGGAGGGTTAAAGAAACCCCTAAAATTTCATCTGTGAGTCATCTTCGGCGGCTACACTGGGGGCAATTCAAACGAGCGGGATTTAGCTATTTAATGAGAGCAGGAAAGATGTAGAAATAGAGGAGTTGCATTTATGCCCAGATCGCGTAATTCGTTGATTGGGATCGCCGGCATCCTGGCCGCCGCGCTCATCCTGGGCCTGGGGCTGACGGCCTTGACCCTGCGCCCGGTGGCGGCCGCTACGGCCTCGCGCCTGTTCCAGTCCGCCGGGTTGAGCCCCAGCGCTGCCCAGACCGTCAGCCCCTATTGGGACGTTTTCATCAAATCCTTTGCCTCCCACCTGGGCGTGGACACTTCCAAGCTCGACTCGGCCTTCACGGCGGCTATGGATGACACCATCAACCAGGCGCTCAGCGATGGCAAGATCACCCAGGCGCAGGCCGACCAGCTCAAGAGCCGCTTCAGCAACGGGCTGTCAGGCGCGAATGGCGTCGTTCCCTTCGGCAAGGGAGGCTTCTTCGGCTTTGGCGCGCGCGGGGCTTTCGGCGGGAACTTCCTGAGCACGGCTGAATTCGCGAAGGCCCTGGGCATGAGCCAACAAGACCTGGCGACCGAGCTGCAAGCCGGCAAGTCGATCGCCGACGTGGCCAAGGAACAAAACAAGGACCTGACGCAGGTCGAGCAAACTGTGCTGAGCGACCTGAAGACGCAGTTGGACGCGGCGGTCTCCGGCGGCAACTTGACCCAATCTCAGGCCGATAATTTCTACAGCCAGGCCAGCAGCAGGATCGATACGCTGGTGAACCAGAGCGGGTTCATCCATGGCAGAGGCTTCTTCGGGAAAAATGGAGGGGCCAACCCGACGAGCCGGCCAACCCCGCAGCTTCAATCTCAATAACTTTCCCCGTTCTGTTGTAGAGCAGGAGGCAATGCGTTCGTAGATTACCTCTTGCTCATAAGCCATCATGTTCGCTCATGCCCCCGCTCCTGGTTCAAGGAGCGGGGGCTTTCTTGCAGGTCAACCTTGCGAAGGATTGTTAGATGGGCGCCGGTCTTTGGATGGAGAGAGGGCCTTTACGCCAACCTTTCGCAAGGTTTTCCCTGATCCCTGCTCCCCTGCTCCCTGCTCCCCTGCTCCCTGCTCCCCTGCTCCCTGCTCCCTGATTGCCTGCTCCACTTAATCAAACCTTAACTTGACAATTCCCCCTCTCCGCAATAAAATAGCCACGAAATACGGAACCTCGTTAGGTGAGGCTCCTGCGTGCGAAACAGGCCACTGCCCCGCAACGTCGAGAGACACCAAGGGGTAGAGCAGGCGAGGCCGGCTTAAGGCTTCATCCGAAGTGGCTGGGAAAATTTTCCCTTACGCGCCGCAGTGCCAAAACTCGACCAGTGTGGGCCGCCTTGCAAGTATTGCAAGGATTTCAATTCGCGAAAGATTGCGAAGCCTCCCTGGTCGCCTGACGGGAGGCTTCTTTGTTTCCCCAGGCCCTGGCTTGCCTTCGAGCCAAATCCCACCGGCCGGGTCGGAAGGAGGTGATCGCGTGAGCACAGACAGTAATTCTGAGTTTGATCATGTTCCCTTACGTTCGATCCCTCCGGTTGGCTGGCGTGTGGAAGTGGTAACGATCTAAACCGTTTCGATAGCGGTGGATCAGTGCATGGCCCCACGCCTCCCTCCGGCGCGGGGTTTTTTATTGCGATGGAAATCTAAAGTGGATGGAGGGCAAGATGGGCATCTTAACTGCACTGATCACTCCTGCCGCCCGGGCGGCGAACACCCTGCGCGCAAACGGCATGCGCGTCTCCAAGAAGCTGGCGGAAAGCGCCCACGCCAACGCGAGCGCCGTGCTGGCGCAATTGGACAGCAGCCTCCAGGGGCTGAGCGCCGAAGAGGCCGAGGCTCGCCTGGAGCAGTTTGGGGCGAACGTGATCGCCCGCGAAAAGCAGCAGTCGCCCCTGGCGCGCCTGTGGGAGAACGTCAAGAACCCGCTGGTGATCCTGCTCGCCCTGCTGGGGGTGGTCTCTTACCTCACCGGCGACCTGCGCGCCACGCTCGTGATCGGCAGCATGGTGCTGCTGGGCATCGTGCTGCGCTTCTTCCAGGAGATGCGCGCCGACCACGCCGCCGAGAAGCTGCAAGCCATGGTCAGCACCACGGCCACCGTGTTGCGCGATGGCGCCAGGACGGAGATCCCGCTCAAGGAGCTGGTGCCCGGCGATATCGTGCTGCTTTCCGCCGGGGACATGGCGCCGGCGGACATGCGCCTGCTTTCGGCCAAGGACCTGTTCCTCAACCAGGCCGCGCTGACCGGCGAATCCATGCCGGTGGAGAAGAGCGTTGAGCCTTCCCCGGCCACCCTCGAAAATCCCCTGGAAATGAACAGCCTGTGCTTCTTGGGCTCCAACGTGGAGAGCGGCACGGGTCTGGGCGTGGTGGTGCAGACCGGCAGCGATACCTACTTCGGCTCGCTGGCCAGCAGCATCATCGGGGCAGCGCCAGCTCACCAGCTTCGACAAGGGCGTCAACAGCTTCACCTGGCTGATGATCAGCTTCATGCTGGTGATGGTGCCGCTGGTCTTCCTGTTCAACGGGCTGAGCAAGGGCAACTGGGTGGAGGCCTTCCTGTTCGCCCTGGCCGTGGCGGTGGGGCTGACCCCCGAGATGCTGCCCATGATCGTGACCGTCAACCTCTCCAAGGGCGCCCTTGCCATGTCGCGCAAGAAGGTGATCGTCAAGCGCCTGAATGCCATCCAGAATTTCGGCGCCATGGACGTGCTGTGCACCGACAAGACCGGCACCATCACCGAGGGCAAGATCGTCCTGGAGAAGTACCTGGACGTTTCCGGCCACGCCAACGACGAGATCCTCTACTACGCCTACCTCAACAGCTTCTACCAGACCGGGCTGAAGAACCTGCTGGACGTGGCCGTGCTGGATCACGTGAATCTGCAGAAGCGCGCCATCCTGGACGACCGCTACCACAAGGTAGACGAGATCCCCTTCGACTTCTCGCGCCGGCGCATGTCGGTGGTGGTGGAGAACGCCGACGGCGAGCGCACATGCTGATCACGCAAGGGCGCCAGTGGAAGAGATCTCAGCATGTGCACGCCACGTGGAAGTGAAGGGCGAGGTGCTGCCGCGCCTGCCCGAGCTACGACGCCAAGCGCCAGGCTTGGTGCGACCGCCTGAACGCGGAGGGCTTCCGCGTGCATCGGCCTGGCCTACAAAGCGACTGCCCGCCGGCCAGGGCGAGCGCAGCTACTCCGTGCGCGACGAGGCCGAGCATGACCCTGCTGGGCTTCCTGGCCTTTCTCGATCCGCCCAAGGAAACGGCCGCCGAGGCGCTGGGCAAGCTGAGCCAGTACAGCGTGAAGGTCAAGATCCTCACCGGCGACAACGAGCTTGTCACCACCACCATCTGCAAGCAGGTGGGCCTGCCGGCGGAGGCCGTGCTGCTGGGCGCCGGCATCGAGGAGATGAGCGATGCGCAGCTGGCCGAGGCCGCCGAGAGGGCCACCGTCTTCGCCAAGCTCTCCCCGGCGCACAAGGAGCGCATCATCCGCGCCTTGCAGAACAAGGGGCACGTGGTGGGCTTCATGGGCGACGGCATCAACGACGCTCCCGCGCTGAAGGCGGCCGACGTGGGCATCTCGGTGGACAGCGCGGTGGACATCGCCAAGGAATCCTCCGACATCATCCTGCTGGAGAACAGCCTGCTGGTGCTGGAAGAGGGCGTGATCGAAGGGCCGCAAGGTGTTCGGCAACATCCTCAAGTACATCAAGATGGCGGCCAGCTCCAACTTCGGCAACATGTTCAGCGTGCTGGGCGCCAGCCTGTTCCTGCCCTTCCTGCCCATGCTGCCCATCCAGGTGCTGACCAACAACCTGCTGTACGATTTCTCGCAGACCGCCATCCCCACCGACGAGGTGGACGCGGAATGGCTGCGCCAGCCGCGCAAGTGGGCCATCGGCGAGCTGCGCCGCTTCATCCTGTACATCGGGCCGATCAGCTCGATCTTCGACTACCTGACCTTCTTCTTGATGCTGTACGTGTTCAACTGCTGGAACAACCCGGCGCTGTTCCACACCGGCTGGTTCGTGGAGAGCCTGTTCACCCAGACCCTGATCATCCACGTCATCCGCACCAACAAGATCCCCTTCGTGCAGAGCCGCGCCAGCCGCCCGTTGATCCTGGCCTCGCTGGCCATCGTGGCGGTGGGCGCCGCGCTGACCGTCTCGCCCGCTGGCGGGCGACGCTGGGCCTGGTGGCGCTGCCGCCGCTGTACTGGCCCTTCCTGGCGGCTATGTTGGTGAGCTACGTGATCCTGACGCAGTTAGTGAAGACCTGGTTCGTGCGCCGGTTTGGGGAGTGAGGGAATAGGGAAGAGAGCGTAGAGATTAGTTCTCCGCAAAGAATCCACCCCGACGATGCATCGTCGGGGTGGATTGCGTTAACAGTCTCCTCTTCAATCACCCCCGCAATCACCCGGGGCGGGTGAAGCCGGCTCACCCATCCCAAGGATACCCTAAGCGCAACCTAACCAAAGGGAAATGAAAAAATACTGATTTATGGAGACAACTGGATGGAAAATGCGATTGAGACAGTCGATCTTAAAAAAAGCTTTTTTCAGTCGAAAAAAGGGAAAAGGAAACCGGTAGAAGCAGTCAGAGGAATTACTCTGGCCGTAAAGTGTGGAGAGATCTTCGGGTTTCTAGGACCGAACGGAGCCGGAAAGACGACCACTTTGCGCATGCTCACTACCCTTCTGCCCATCGATGAAGGCAAGGCCCTGGTCGCCGGTTTCGACATGAAAAGACAACCCCAGGAAGTCCGCCGCCGCATTGGTTACGTGAGTCAATTGGGCGGCGCCGATTTAGCGGCTACCGGACGCGAAAACCTGTTTCTGGCCGGCCAGCTCTACGGTATGAGTTGTGAGGAGACCGACAGGCGTATCCACGAGCTGGCCGAAATTTTCGAGCTGAACGAATTGGCCGACCGGATCGTAAGGACCTATTCGGGCGGGCAAAAACGGCGCCTGGAGATCGCCCTGGGGATTATCCACCGGCCCGAAGTCCTCTTCCTGGATGAGCCGACTACCGGCCTCGATCCTCAAAACCGCGCTAACCTTTGGGACCAGATCCGGCAACTTCGGGACAGGGGCACGACGATATTTCTGACGACGCATTATCTTCAAGAGGCCGACGAGCTGGCGGATCGCTTGTCTATTATCGATCATGGGAAAATCGTGGCCGAAGGCACCCCGCGCGAGCTAAAACAACAGATTACCGGCGACGTCATCGTCATCAAGCCCAAATCCGACGGCTCAGAAATCGATAAGATCCGGCAATATCTGGAAGACCAGCCTTTCGTGCGCGAAGCTTGCGTTCAGGGCGAATCGATCTACCTGTACGTGGAAGACGGCGCGAAGAGCATGCCGCTGGTCTTCGAACAATTGAAAGCCATGGACGCCGCCCTGGATACCGTCTCGCTGTCACAGCCATCCCTGGACGACGTCTATTTAAAGAAAACCGGCCGCTCCATGCGAGACACCGGTTCAAAGGAAGGCATCCAATGAGAATATTCCATGAGATCCGCTTGCTGTTTTGGAGGAAGATGCTGGAAACCCTCCGCCAACCGGTGTGGATCATCTCCGGATTGACCACCCCCCTTTTGTACCTGGCCCTGTTCGCTCCCCTGCTGGATGGCATGAAACCCTTGCTTGGTTCAGGCAACGTGCTGGATCTATTTGTACCGGGTATCCTCGTGCTGATGGCGTTTGGCGCCGGTATGGGCTCTGGCTGGGTGGTGATCTGGGAGCTGCAAAGCGGCGTCATCGAGCGCCTACGCGTTACTCCCGCCAGCCGTTTTTCGCTGCTCATGGGGTCGGTGCTCAAAGACACCGTCATGTTCATCGTGTCAGCGCTGCTGGTTATATTAATGGCCTCTTTATTCGGATTTGATTTACATTGGGCTGGGTTGGCCGTGTTATCTGTTCTGCTTATCCTGCTAACCGCCGTTGTTTCGGCCGCCTCCGGCAGCCTGGGATTGATCTTGAAGGAAATTGGCAGTCTGGCGGCGGTGGTCACCGGCCTGCAACTGCCTTTGACTCTGCTGGCGGGTGTGCTCCTGCCGCTGTCGATGGGCCCGAGCTGGCTCCAATGGATTGCCCATTTCAATCCGATGTACTACGTGGTTGAGGCGTCCAGGGTGTTGGCCGACGGCGTAATCGCAGACGGCAAGGTTCTGGAGGCGTTCCTCGTGATGATCCCGTTGACGATCGTCGTCTTGGGGTGGGCTACCCGCGTTTACCGCAAGGCGGTGTCGTAGCGTGCGCCTGACCTAATGAATGCCATTAATTATTTAGCCGGATAGTGATTAACCACGAAAACCACGAAACACGCGAAAAATATGAGGTTTCCACATCCCTATTTTTCGTGTGTTTTGTGGTTTTCGTGGTCTATTTTGCTTTGGTAAGCCTTACGTTCATCCCAACAATCATTCCCCAATTTTTCTTCGTTTGCATTATCAGCAGACCGGGTCTCGGTGGGTGTTGAGATTATCGACAATGAAATGCCATTTGGTGGGCCAGGGTTACTTTCCCCCGTGCGTTGAATGTGCTGGAGAAAGCCGGTTTCGTTGCGCGTGCTACCCGATGGGCCCTTCCCGATCTGGCCGGTTGCTACCGCAAAGTTGGCGATGAACGGCGAAGTGCCGTGCCGAATGTACTCAAACTCGCGCCGCTCCACTTTCCCGGGCGCCACGAGGAAACCCGGCTGTTGCGTTCCAGGGCTTGGATGCGCATTTTGATGCTCTCCAGCACCGGACTCGTGCCCATCTCCCAGGCCATCTCCGGCGTGATCGGCAAATGGGACCTGACCCTCCTGCTAAGCAGTTATTGTAGGGCGGCTTTCCAAAGCCGCCTCCATAGCATCAGCAATAGGCTACGGTCGGTTTCGCGGTTTATGCGCCTCCCGGGCGAAGCGAGCAAGGTTGCCCGCACCCTGCTGCTTTATAGGGTAATTCGTAGGACGCGCCAACCACTTCATGGGAACTAGGGTTCGTCGTATGTAGGGCGGGTTTCCAAACCCGCCTCCTATAAAGCCTGGGAAGATCCTGGCCCCGTATCGCGATTCTCGCATCACAGATGTGCCACTTGGGCTTCGCTTTTGACGGCGTTGAGGAGCAGGGTTTGACTAGTCGCGGTGTTGATTTACTCTAGCAGTTCCACAACCTTGCGAAGGTTGGCCGGAAAGGGGCTCGTTCTTTGCATAGAGCCAGTGTCTTCGAATGCCACCTTCGCAAGGTTCAGACGTAGGACGCTTCTTCTCTGAATAAGATAGAGAGGGAAATTGCTCAAACAAGATGCGTCGAAATGTGCCCTACCGACTCGACTAGCTCGTCCGAAATTGAAAAGATGTTGTAAATTCACATCGTATGGAAGCCCGTATAATATTCTTATACCGACTCTCGTAATAGCTGCGGATTCAAAGCGTTAGGAATACTCTTGTTAACTCGAAACAGGCTTTAGCCGAACTCGGCCACGATCAAACTCGTGGCTCCTGACTGATTAAAGTCAGGTCATGGAGGAATTGGGGTGATAGGGTTTGATGTTCCGACTCTGGCAGAATACGATACTTCCCATACGCGCCAACTGATCTCTCAAATTGAAGGCCTGCATAGTTTTGGGGACGTTGCCCTTTGGAAAGCCCAGGTAACGGAAGCACTCCAAAGCATACGAGCCGCCATAAAGGCCACCGACCTTAGACTTCAGCAAACGGATCGAGACATCCAGCAGGTGAAATCCAACCGCCAGGATAAACCTGTTTTAGCTCGTCTATTTTCAGGCCGTCAGGAAGAGAAACGTTTCTTGGCTGAAAAGTCTCGCCTGACGCACGAGAACTCTCAATTGCAAGAATTAGTCGATCAAATCGAGGCAGCCATCGACCTCGCGCCTGATTCGCCAGAAGATCTCAAGAATCTGT
The DNA here is from genome assembly GCA_963702935.1 of uncultured Chloroflexia bacterium. Taxonomy (GTDB): domain Bacteria; phylum Chloroflexota; class Anaerolineae; order Anaerolineales; family Anaerolineaceae; genus DAOTWA01. The sequence goes on along the minus strand of OY969772.1, from coordinate 857,143 downwards.
TGAAAGAGTGCTGGCAGCGCAAAAAGGAGCTACAAATCAGGAAAAAGGCCGCAAACGCCGAAATGAGGGTAATTAGCGTCGAGGCGCGCCAACAAACGGCAACGACCGTTGCCGGAAAATATGGCCAGGGTAACCGGCGTCGCATTCGCCTCGCCAAAGAGAAAGCCTTGGAGCCTTACGAAGAGGAAAAAGCAACGCTTGACCGGCAAATGATTAAGCTCGAACAAACGATGACGTGGTTGGAGCGGTTCAAGTAGAATGGAGTTGGGATAATGTCTTCCGAATCTATAACCATCCTGATATTAGTGATCATCGCCTTTTTGGCTATTGGCGTCAGCGTCATCTTGGCTTACCAATATTTCTCCCAAAAAGGGCAAATTTCACGACAGATACACATGGCGCAGGAGTTATGGCGCGAAAAGGAATTGGGACCGCTCCGGGAAACAGCTCAAAAAGAGTCGCTGGCACAACTTCAGCAATGGAGAGAGCAAGAGCTTGAGTTAGCCCGCAAGCAGCAATTGGAGACTGCCCGCAGCGAAGCGCAGGTTGAGTTTGAGCACTGGAAAGTCGAATATACACAAGGGATCAGGCAAGACGCTATCCAGAAAAGTCAAGCAGTCACCGTCGGTAAAGTTACGGAGCATTTTGTGCCCTATTTGCCCGAGTTCACCTATAACCCCAAAGATGCTCGCTTTATCGGCAGTCCTATAGACTTCGTTATCTTCGATGGACTGGATAACGGGTCAATAAATTGCGTAGTGTTTGCAGAAGTCAAGACCGGCTCATCTGCGCTTAGTACGCGGGAGAGACAAATAAGAGACGCTGTTCGAGCAGGCAAGGTTCAATGGGTGGAAATAAGGCCGCAGTTAGCTGGCAATTCCGATAATGCGAGTTTGAACGAAGAACAAAACGCACCAATAATTGCGCCAGTTACGGAAACCGAGAAAAGCTTGCAACCAGAAAAGGATAAGGAATCTACCAGAGACCGATTGCGCTTGATCATGAAGGAGCAGTAAGGTGCAGTCAAAACTCGACCGCACCACTTTACTTCAATCCACGAGAGTGGTGCGGTCTGGAGAACGACCGCACCCTACAACTTGGATTAAGTTAGTAGGGATATTAAGCGCGAAACCGAGAAAATAATCGTTGATAAGCCGAACACGAGGAGAAGCAATGTTAATGGACATCCTTTCCTCGTGTAGTATCTACCGGTCCGGCTTCGACCTCGAAAATATCCACCCGATTTGTGTTTATAGTGATGATACCTTGGCATAATTATCCCTCCTCAGTCTGGCTGTAGTTTGGGTTTCAAGACAGGGGGCCGGAAACCGGCCGGGAAATCGTGGCCGCTGCCCCAGACCTCAACGTCTTCTCAAAAATCTGCGTCCATCGGCGGTTCCCCCCTTCCCGCCGGCCCCGGCGCAAAGGCCCTAAAGATTTCCCACACCTCATCTCCCATCCAATCCTTTTGCCCCGCAAAAATCGCTTGCCTCATCGGGCCTCTCCCCTCTTGCAAAACCAGAACACTTGTGCTAATATATGCTCGTCTTTCCCGGCCTCACCCCATTCCCTCTGGAGGGATTCCATGTCCGACACTCCCAAGAAGCGTGGCGCGCCTCCCGGCAACACCAACGCCCTCAAGCACGGCTACTACTCCCCCCGCTTTCGCCCCTCTTCGTCCGCGGGCGTCTCGAACGCGAACCTCTCCGACCTCCCCGCGCAGATCGACCTGCTCCGCGCCTACATCCGCCAGGTCAAGGATCTCAGCGCCCAGATGGACGAGATCCACGACGAGCTCGGCCTCTTGCGCGTCCTCAGCCTCGCCATGAGCAGCCTCAACCACCTCCTGCGCGTCCAGCAGCGCCTGTCGGGCACCGCTCAGGAGAAGGCCATGCTGCGCAACGTCCTTTCCCAGGCCCTGGACGACCTGTACGCGCAGCGCTCCGCTGCCGCCGCCGAAGGTGCCTCCTCGCCCCCCGACCCTGCCCCGGAAGCCGGTTCCTGAGCATTCGTTTTTTTCGTACCCGGGATCCAATTCCCCCAGGGCTACGTTCGCACCTTGACAATCCTATAGCTGCTCCCATATCTGGCGGGTCCCGGGGAATTGTTCCGAATTGATGCGTTTCCCGGGAACGAATCCCTGCCCGCCAGCCTTGCGAAGGCTGGGTTCAAAGGCGCCCGTTCCGTCCAAAGATCGCGATCCTTCCGACCCGCCTTCGCAAGGCTTAACCGCGATCCCTACCGCACCGTCATCGGCAGGTACACCCTCCACGCCCCGCTGAAATCCGCGTCCGTGGCGTCCGGGCCGACCGCCCTCATGCAGTAGGCTGGGTTGAACACCACGCCCGCCTTGCTGGGCGTGAGCGTGTAGCTGCCCTTCAGCAGGCCGCTCAGCGTGTAAGTGCCGTCCACCGCCGTGAGCGCCGTCGGGCCTCCCGCGTAGGTGCTGATCAGCACACCCGCGATGGGCGTCACCCCGTCCGCCGCCGTGACCTTGCCGGACACGCTGTAGGTGTTTTGCGTGGCAGTGAAGTCCACCCCCGTCTGATCCGGCCCCACGCTGACATCCTGGCTGAGCGGATCGAAGCTGTACTCCGCCAGCGCCGGGGTGACGGTGTAGTCGCCCTTGACCAGGCCACTGAGGGTGTACTTCCCGTCCGCGTCCGTGACGGCGCTCTTCCCGCCGCCCGCCGTGACCGTCACCCCCTCCAGCGGCGCGTCGCCCACTGTGATGGTGCCGGAGATGCTGTAAGTACCCAGCGTGGCGCTGAAGTCCACCCCCGTCTGATCCGGCCCCACGCTGATATCCTGGCTAAGCGGGTCGAAGCTGTACTCCGCCAGCGCCGGGGTGAGCGTGTAGTCGCCCTTGACCAGGCCACTGAGGGTATACTGCCCGTCCGCGCCCGTGGCGGCGCTCTTCCCGCCGCCCGTCGAGACCGTCACCCCCTCCAGCGGCGCGTTGCCCACCGTGATGATCCCGGACACGCTGTAGGTGATCTGCGTGGCGCTGAAATCCACCCCCGTCTGGCTCGGCCCCACGCTGACGTCCATGCTGACCGGGTCGAAAGTGTACTCCGCCAGCGTCGGGGTGACGGTGTAGTCGCCCTTGACCAGCCCGCCGAGCGTGTACTTCCCGTCCGCGCCCGTGACGGCGCTCTTCCCGCCGCCCGCCGAGACGCTCACGCCCTCCAGCGGCGCGTCGCCCACCGTGATGGTGCCGGACACGCTATAGGTGTTTAGCGTGGCGCTGAAATCCACGTCCGTCCTGGAGGGGCCCAGCGTCACGTTGCAGTTGGCGGGGTCGAAAGTGTATTCCGCCAGCGCCGGGGTGACGGTGTAAGTATTGGCCAGCAGCCCGCTGACCGAGTACGCCCCGTCCGCGCCGGTCGTCACCAGGTGGCTGCCGGGCTCGATCTCGACGGACACGCCTTCCAGTGGCGTGTCGCCCACCTGGATCGTGCCGCCCAGGGTGTAGCTGTTCAGCGTGGCGCTGAAGTTGGCCGTGGTGACGCTCGGCCCCACGCTGACGGACTGGTTGTTGGGCGAGAAAGTGTATTCGGCCTTGCTGGGCGTGAGCGTGTAGTCGCCCTTGTACAGCCCGCTGAGGGTGTAACGCCCGTCTGATCCGCTGTTGGCGTGGGCGCCTCCCGGCGAGGCCGTCACCGTCACCCCGGCCAGCGGGTTGCCATTGGAGGTGATCAGGCCGGAGATGCTGTAGGTGCTTTGCACGCCGGTGAAGTTGACTCCGCTCTTATCGCCGGTCACGTTGACCGTCTGGCTGTCGGGAATGAAGCTGTATTCGGCCAGGCCGGGGGTGAGGGTGTAGCTGCCCGCGATCAGCCCCAGCGTGTAATTGCCGTCGGCGTCGCTCGTGGCGGTCTGGCCCCCCGGGCTGACGCTGAGGGTCACCCCCTGGATGCCGATGCTGGTATTCTCGCTGCGCACCACCCGCCCGCTCACCTGATAGAGGTGCTCAGAAGCGCTGAAATCCACGCTGGTGGCGTTGCCCGGCCCCAGGGTCACCTGCCGGCTGGGCGGGGTGAAGTCGAAGTTAGTGTAGCTGGGGGTCACGGTGTAATCGCCGGCCTCCAGATTGGAGATCAGGTAGGTGCCGTCGCTGGCGCTGGTAGTCGTCGCCCCGCCCGGGCTGAGGGTCAGCGCCACGCCGGGCATGCCCAGGCTGCCGAGCTGCACTTTCCCGGAGATCGAGTAAGTGTGGTAGGTGCCGGTGAAGTCCACCTGGGTGTCTGCGCTGAGCGTCAGCCCCGTGCTGGCCGGCGCGAAGGTGTAGCTGTTCTTGCTGGGCGTGACTGTGTAGCTGCCGGTTTCCAGGTTGGGGATGGAATAGGCGCCGCTCCCATCCGTGCTGGCCGTGACCGTGGTGCCGTTTTCTGCTCTGGCGCTGATCGTCACCCCCGCGATGGCCTGGTCGCTGCCGTCCTTGACGCTGCCGTACAGCGTATATATGTTATAGGTGGCGGTGAAATCCACGTTGGCGGTGTCCGGCCCCAGCGTCACGTCCCGGCTGGCCGGCGCGAAGGTATAGCTCTTCAGGCTGGGCGTCACCGTGTAATCGCCGGCGGTCAGCCCGGAGATGCTATAAGTGCCGTCCGCCGCGCTGCTGGTCGAGGCCCCTCCTGTGAGGGCGATCGTCACCCCCGCCACCGGGTTGGACAGCCCGTCGCACACCCTCCCGGAGAGGGTATACAGCACCTGCGTGGCGGCGAAATCCACGCCGCTTACGTCGGCGTCCGGCGTGACGGACTGGCTTTCAGGGTCGAAGACGTAGCCGTTCTTGCTGGGCGAGATCGTGTAAGTGCTGTAGGTCAGGCTGAGGACGTAATACCCGTCGCTGCCAGTGGTGGTGCTGACCGGGTCGGGTCCGTTCGGGTCCGTCGAAACGGCGCTGACGGTCGCGTCGGGCAGGCCGGCGTCGCCCACCTGGAGGGTGCCCGAGACGGAATAGCGGATGGCGGTGGCGGTGAAATCCACCCCGCTCACGTCAGCGTCGACTACCGTGGCCGCCCCGTTGGCCGGAGCGAAGTTGTAATGATCCAGGTAAGGCATGAGGGTGTAGCTCCCCGGGCGGAAGCCGGGCAGGCTGTACTGCCCGTTTTCGTCGGTGAAAACGCCGGCCGCCCCATAGCTCGTGGAGACGATGAGGATTTCCACCCCCGGCAGCGGGTCTCCATACTCATCCAGGACGGTGCCGGAGATGGAGGGGTAAGGCGTGGCGCTGCCCTGGAAGTTGACCCCGGTGGTGATGTAGGGCACCGGGACGCTCTGGTTGGCCAGGGAGAAGTAGGTGCCGGCCAGGCTGGGAGTGAAGATGTGCTCCCCATCTGCCAGGCCCCCCACGGAGTAGCCGCCGTTGGCCGCCGTCGTGGTGGTGATCGCGCCGCCGTCCACGGAGACGGTCACCCCGGCCATGGGCTGCCCGCCCACGTTCGTGATGGTGCCGGTCACCGTGGAAGTCGCGGCGGCGCTGGCCGGCGTGACCTGGAAAGGAGAGATGAAAGCGAGGAGCATCAGGAGGGTGAGGATTTTGCGCAACATTCCGGTTTCCTTTCTCTGAAGCATGGAAGGACGGCGGCTTGGCTACCGCCCAACCACCAGGCCGTCGCATACCGGCAGCTTGAAGAGCCGCCCTTACGACTTCCCGATAGCCTCGGGCAGGTGCGCAGACAAACTCCACGCACACTCACCCCGGCCGCTCGATCGGTTATTACCCTGGGCGCGATGAAGGAGGATGGGCGCTCCCCCCTGGCAGCGACGAGTCGTTAAATGCGTTCAGAGCGTTGGTGGAAAACGCTCTCCAGACTGGTGGAACACAATCTAAAAGACCCCCGTATGACGTATTGTGGTTGTGCCATGAAGTAATCCTATCGGCAAGGTCTTTGCGGTGCACGATAAAGATTAACGTTAAAATACCACCCTTAAAGATCTTATACACGGAATCGGCGCAAAGGGAGCCACCAATTCCGGGCCGGGAGTATAATAGACAATATCGGTCTGATTATTGCTGGTCAGCTTTAGAGGTTTCATGCTCCACTCCAACGTGCATTCTAATTCCCAGGGTAACGGCCTGGCGCTCCGGGTAGACCGCTGGCTGTTTGCCATCAGCCGCAACTGGATCTTGCTGTTCGTCTTTTTCTTCGGCCTGTACATCGGCCTACCCTTCCTGGCGCCGGTGCTGATGCAAATCGGCCTGCCCGGGGCCGGGCGCGTGATCTACGCCATCTATTCCACGCAGTGCCACCAGCTTCCGGAACGCTCCTTCTTCCTGTTCGGGCCGCAATTCATGTACCCCCTGGGGCAGGTCCAGGCGGCCTGGAAGAACACCTTCGACCCGCTGGTCTTGCGGCAGTTCATCGGCAACGCCAGCATGGGCTGGAAGGTGGCCTGGTCTGACCGCATGGTGTACATGTATGGCAGCACGCTGTTCTTCGGCCTGCTGTGGTGGCCGCTGCGCCGGCGCGTCCCCGAGCTGCCCTGGTGGGGGTTCGCGCTCTTCCTGCTGCCCATGGCCCTGGACGGCGGCTCGCACATGCTGGGGGAGATCCTGGGCGGCGGCATCGGGCACGGTTTTCGCAGCGACAATGCCTGGCTGGCGGCCCTGACGCACAACGCCTTTCCGGCCAGCTTCTACGCGGGGGATGCGCTGGGCTCGTTCAACTCGTGGATGCGCCTGTTGACGGGGGTGTTCTTCGGGATGGGTGTGGTGTGGTTTGGCTTTCCTTACCTGGACGCGACCTTTAACGATTTCGCCGAGACGGTCAAGTACCGCCTGCAAAAGGCCGGCGTGCGCAGTTAAGCCTTGCGAAGGCTGGGCTTTCGGTCATTTCTCCGGGCACAGACGCGCCTGTCTTGAATGCGACTTATCGCAAGGCTGCATTTCCAGAGGGGGGAATCATTAAAACAATCTGTGAGTTTCCGGATTTGCATAAGGATTTTATCAGATATTCTTGACTATTATTATCATATTTAATATAATCGAGGTGAGGGTCTTTCCTGATCCGAAAGGAGAAATCTATTATGCCAGCATCCATGAATGCATTGACGATCTTCTATTTCCTCGTGAACTTGCTCGTTTTTCCTGCTTTTGCGTCCATCTACCTGCGCAAAATGGCGGGAAAGACCGCGAATCTGCGCCTGGCATCCATTAAGCTGGGGCTGGGCTGGCTGGCAATCTTGCTGGGATTGAACCTGGTGACCGGGTTCCTGGTTCCCTACACGCCGAAACCGATTTTTATCGATCTGTTCGCCGGCGCCGGCCTCTGGCTGGTGCCGCTGTACGTAGCGATCTTCAACCTGCCCGCCTTCTTCAAGCGCTGGCAGCCCGTTCCGCAGACCGTAAAAGTCGAGAATCAGTCCTGGAGAAAGCGCAGATAAAGCCTCAGACGAATAGGAAGAGGGGGCTCAAGATTTTTGCGCCGGAAATCCTACTAGCATACAACCGCGGAAGAGTGTATTATTAACGCATCGAATTGAATATCTGCTCCTGTAGTGCGTTCATGCCCAGATCACAGCCAATGGGGCGGGTAAGTCATGTTTGGGAAAGGGATCGAGCAACCCCCTTTCGGGAGGCAAGCAGGCATGAATACGCTCATTCGGAAGATCGTATTGGGTATTTTGGCAGCCGGCCTGGTGGGGGTCGGCGTTTTGTTCTACGCCAGAGGAGTGGCCCTGGCGCAAGACGACGGGCCGGCGGCTACCTTCTCGGACCCCAAAGACGTGCAGCGCGCCTTGGATCTGGAGAGGTTCTATAAAGGATATCAGGCGCTCTACGCACAGATCGGCGCCGGCCTGACGCGCGGAGGGGTGGAGATCTCGACCGCCCAGAGCCGCATCGACGCGCTCAACATCGGGGGCGTGGATAGCAGCGAGCTGCAAGGTGTGCTCAACGAATTCCAGGGCCAGCTTCCCATCGTGAAAAAGGCCTACGACGACGCCGGCACTATCCTGTACTACCACCACGGCTTCAACCTGGCGGGCCTGGTCACCGATATGGGCGACGCCGACAACACCTCGAAACAGTTGACCAGCTTCCTCGGCACGGCCAGCGGCGCGCTCAACCCGGCCCTGGCCAAGCTGGAAGCGACCATCCAGAAATACGCGCACCCCACGCCCATCCCGGTGACCGGCGCATCTACCACGCTTACGCCTGCGCCGGCTTCGGTGGTATCTCCCTTCACCAATACGCCCAACGACGGGCCGCTCACGCTTAACTCGTTGGCCGTGCGCACCGTCCTGCCGACCTTCACCAGCGAGAAGGACATCCAGGCGGCGCTGGATATGCAGCGCTTCTTCGCGGGATATTACGGCAGCTACGTAGGCCAGGCGGGCCTGCTGGCCCAGGCCGGCTTCGCCGTCACGCGGGCGAACAACGTGATCCTCGACTTGAATAACCGCGGCAAGGATTCCAGCGCGCTGGCCGACGCCCTGGTCACCTTCCAGGGCAAGCTCGAAGAGGCCCAAAAAGCCTATGATAGCGCCACGGTGGTATTCACGGCTCATCACGGCTTCAATGTGCTGGGCCAGGTTTACGATCTCAACGACGCCTCGGTCACCCTGAAAAACGCCACCAGCTACGTGGGCACCGTGCAAGGCGTCTTGAGCCCGGCCCTGGACCTCTTCAACAACCAGATCGGCATGTACAAGGCGCAATAATCCATTTAGCGCCTCACCTGGGAAAAGACAAAAGGGACCATCTCCCCAAGGGGATGGCCCCTTTTGTATGACAGTAAATGAAAACCCATTAACTGTGCCCTCATTCACAATTAACTTTTGGATTATAGAATCAATATTAACTTACCCGGCGACCGCATGCAAGTTAGCGGCTCGGGTAATAATTTTTTCAGACAGGAAAGGAGAACTTCCGTTCAATCAGGAGGTTTTAAAGATGAAAACACTCCTTAAAAAGGTTTCAGTAATCGCTGTAGTGGCCAGCCTGGCAATGGCTGGCGTTTTGGTCTTTGCAGACCAGGGTACCGCTCTCGCCGACAGCAACCCGCCGGCGGCCACCTTTACGGATAGCGGAGATATTCAGTTAGCCGCGCACCTCGCATCGGCCTATCAAGCAGATCAAACTTTATACGCCCAGATTGGCGCCGGCCTGTCGCGCGCCAGCCTGGAAGTGACCGACGCCCAGAACCTGATCGACCAGCTTTCTGCTCAGAGCCTGGATGTCAGCGGGCTGCAAGACGCCCTTTCCACCTTCCAGGGCCATCAATCCGCGTCCCAGCAGGCTTACGACAATGTCACGACGGTAATCAGCGCGCACAAGGGCTTCAATGACGCCGGCCAGGTCTACGACCTGGGAGACGCCAGAAACACGGTGAGCTACTTGAGCAGCTTCCTGGGCAACGCGGACGGGGCTTTGAACCCGGCTCTGTCCACTTTCGAGAACACGATCCACGAGTACGCCCATCCTTCCAGCCCCATTCCGGTGACCGGATCTGGCGCCTCGTCTTCTAATACCGTTAGCAACGTAGGCCCGGTTACTTTTACCAGCCTCGCGCAGACGACGGTCGTATCCAGCATCACGAGCGCGGCTGATATCCAAAAGGCTCTTCACATCCAGAAATACTTCGCGGTGGATGATGGCTTGTACCAAAGCGAGGCAGGCATGTTGTTTCAGGCCAGCACGGCCATCAACCGCGCCACCAACCAGATCAGCTTCATGAATAGCCAGGGGAAGGATTCCGGCGTCTTGCAGCAAGCCCTGGCCGGCTTCCAGGACCGCTACGATGCGGCCAAAACCTCTTACGCGACTGCCGGAAGCCTGATCGACGCGCACAACGGGTTCAACGACCTGGGCCAGGTGATCGACCTCAACGATGGCGCCACCACGTTGAGCCAGTTGAGCAGCGCAGTCAACAACGTGGACGGCCTCTTGAACTCCGCGCTGGCGGAGCTCAACAATACCATCAATTTGAGCATGGCTCAATAATCGTTCTACCGGGTTAAAATAAAAAGGTCTTGCAAAGCGGCGTACTTTGCAAGACCGCCGGTTTTCAAGCTCGCATAGCAGGATTTACACGTCCAAACGATAACCGACTCCGCGCACCGTCTTCAGAAAGCGCGGGTGGCGCGGGTCGGTTTCCAGGACTTCGCGCAGCCAACTGATGTGCACGTCGAGGGTACGCGTATCGGCCGTATATTCCGTCTCCCACACCTGGCGGAAGAGACTTTCCCGTTCCACCACTTCCCCGGGATGCTCCATCAACACCTTCAAAATCGAGACCAGCCTGGGAGTCAAACTTGGCCTGCTTGCCCAGGCAGCGCAAGCGGCGTTGCTGAGTGTAGAGGCGGATGGGCCCGACGTGCAGCATGTCCTTCTCTTCCACCGGGAGCAGCGGGCGGATGCGGTTCAGCAATTTCTGCACGGTGAAGGGCAGAGTCAGCACGACGTCGGCCTGCACCTTCTCCTTGATTTTGTCCGAGGCGACCAGCACGATGGGCACGCCATCCAGCTCCGCCCGCAAGTTCTGGCAGATGCGCTTGCCGTTGGTGCGCAGGGAGACTGCATCTACGACCACCAGGTCGGGATCCGAATTTTCCAGGGAGCTCAAGGCCGCGTTGCCACTGGCGACCGTATCTACCTGATACCCTTTTTTGCGCAGCCCTGGCGTGAAAGAGGGATGATCGGCCCTGTTTCCTTCAATTAGCAGGATCTTTGCTTTCATTCACCTACCGTGTATAAACGCTTGAAATACCGCTTGCTCTCCGAATTTGCACGCTTGTCCCAACATTTGCGTGGCTCGACCGAGGGAAAAAGCGGCCCACATACAGAATTCTTCTTGCGTACCCCTTACAGACGAAATGACCATCCGGGCTTGCTAAGGTTATGGACATTCGAGGATAACCCGTATTCAGCCCGCGTGCCCCCATGCTCGATTATCTGTTGGTTATAAAATGGGCGCCAGCTTTTGCTTCCCCATTTTGCGATCTGGGGGAAAAGACAACCGCGTAAAGCTCACTCCTGACCGATTTAGGTGCCTCGATTATACCTCAATTGTTAAGAAAAATGTTAAGAGTTTGGAGATGAATTGTGGGGTTAGAGTTGCATCCTGTTTGGCACCGTGTTAGAATAGCTTAGAGGATACTCAACCGGGTTCTGTTGAGGGAGGTACTTTGAATGCCAAAAATGATTGAAGTTGTGATCGACAGCGTGCGCGTCAGCCTGACCAACCAACAGCGCATCGTGATCTTGCGCGAGGTCGACTCCGAGCGTTGCCTGCCGATCTGGATCGGCCCCTACGAGGCCGAATCAATCACCATCGCGCTCCAGGACGTCGAGCTGGCGCGACCGCAGACGCACGATCTGCTGAAGAACGTTTTGGCCATTCTCAACGCTCGCGTAGTGCGGGTGGAGGTCATCTCTCTGCGCGATGATGTCTTTTACGGGAATATCGTTGTGGAGGTCAACGGGCGCGAGGTCGACATTGACTCGCGGCCTTCGGATGCCGTGGCTCTGGCAGTGCGTACCCACGTGCCCATCCTGGTGGCCCGCGAAGTCATGGACGCCGCCGGCATCGTCCCCGAGCAGGAGGGGGAGGAAAAAGAGGGCGAGTCGGGCAAGGCGTCGGCCAGCTCACCAAAAGCGGATGAGCTCGAGCCTGAAGATGAAAGCTTATCGGTATTCGAGGATTTTCTCGAGAAATTGGACCTGGGGGACGAAGGCGGCGAAGGAGAAGATGGCCCCGGAGAAGAAAGCGATTCCTCAGGCCCCAAGAAGTGATTTGCGCGCGGAGCGTGAGCATCCGGGGTGAGCCGGCACGTAAGCCTGGTCGCCCCGGTTTTTTAACCTTTCGAGAAGTACTCCGGCAATCAGGCGTGTGATTATGAGCGAATTCTCTCCCCCACCCCCCATGCAGGATGAGACCACCGTCGAAGCGCAAGTGGTGCCCCAGAGCCGCGAGGCGGAAGAGGCCGTGATCGGCGCGGTGCTGATCAACCCCGAAGCCTATTACGACGTGGCCCAGTTCTTACAGGCGGAAGATTTCTACGTCCACCGCAATCGCTGGGTGTGGAACGCGTTTACCCGCCTGCACGAGCGCCGCGCGCCGATCGACTTTCTCACCGTCTCCGAAGAGCTGGACCAGATGGGACAGTTGGCCGAGATCGGCGGGCCGGCTTACCTGACCGCCTTGATCAACCAGGTGCCGAGCTCGCTGCACGCCGAGGCTTACGGGCACATCATCGAGCAGGCCGCCGTCCGGCGGCGCATGTTGGACGCGGCCAACGAGATCGCCCGCCTGGCCTACAACCAGGAACAGAGCATCGACACGGTGATGGACGGGGCCGAGAAGGCCGTGTTTGGCGTCAGCGAGCGCCGCCTGCGCAAGGACGTCGAGCCTATCCAGCAGGTGCTGAGCGAATATTACGACCGCATCGACCAGCTCTCGCAGCGGGACGAGGAGATCTTCGGCGTGCCCACCGGCCTGATCGACCTGGATCATTTGCTCGGCGGGCTGCAAAAATCCGACCTGTTGATCATCGCCGGGCGCCCCGGCATGGGCAAGACCGGCTTCCTGCTCTCGGTGGCCAAGAACGCGGCCCAAAAGCACAAGAAGCACGTGGCCATCTTCTCCATGGAAATGTCCAACGAGCAATTGGTGCAACGCCTGATCGCCCAGGAGACCGGCATCGATACGCAGCGCCTGCGCACCGGCAAGCTGAACGACGACGAATGGCCGCTCTTCACGCACGCCATCGAGGTGCTCAGCGACACCCACATCTACCTGGACGACACCCCCGCGCTCACGCCCCTGCAACTGCGCACCAAGTGCCGCCGCCTGGCGCTGGAGTACGAGCTGGACCTGGTCATCGTGGATTACTTGCAGTTGATGTCCGGGGATTCGCGCAACGACAACCGTGTGCAAGAGGTCTCTTACATCTCGCGCAACTTGAAAGTGCTGGCGCGCGAGCTGAACGTGCCCGTCCTGGCGGCGGCCCAGCTCTCGCGCGCCGTCGAGCAGCGTACCGATAAACGCCCGGTGCTCTCCGACCTGCGCGAGTCCGGCAGCCTGGAGCAGGACGCCGACATCGTCATGTTCATCAATCGTCCGGACGCCATGGAGAAGGACAGCCCCCGCCAGAACGTAGCCGAGATCATCGTGGCCAAGCACCGCAACGGCCCCACCCATCCCGGCATCGAGCTGGTCTTCCTCAATAACCTGGCGCGCTTTGAAAATGCAGCCACAAGCCGTTAAAAGGATGAAGGATGAAGGCGGAAGGATGAAGAATACAAGGCGGAGGGAGGAAGGATGAAGACCGAAAGACAGGCGGCGTGGAATACACTGTAGGAGTAGAGGCCCTGGTATGGGAGTGCTTTGGGGAGGGAAGGGACGTAAAATATGAGGGAAAGGCCAGGGATCTGAAGGAGCGCACGAAACAATTTGCCTTGCAGATCATTCACCTGACCGGCCGGTTGCACAAGACGATAGAAGCGCAGGTGATTGGAAAGCAAATCGTGCGCTCGGGCACCTCCGTTGGAGCGCAATACCGGGAGGCCCAACGGGCCAAGTCGGATGCGGATTTCATCAGTAAAATTGAAGGAGCGCTGCAAGAGCTTGACGAGACCACTTATTGGCTGGAGTTTTTGGATGGCGCCGCAATCCTCCCAAGCGGCGAGCTGAAGGCTTTGTGCGACGAAGCCAATCAATTGACCGCTATCTTTGTATCGATAGTCAAGAAAGTAAAGGCCCGAAAGAACTCATGACATTCCCTATCCTTTCCTCCTTCCAAGGTTTTTCCTGATGTCCTCATCCTTCCGCCTTCCGCCTTCATCCTTTAAAAGGTCTTTTTGATGTCTTCATCCTTCCTCCCTCATCCTTCCGCCTTCCAAAGGGTCTTTTGATGTCCTCATCCTTCCGCCTTCCGCCTTCATCCTTCAATGGCTTTCCCGACCAGAAAGTCCGCCTCACGCCCGTGCCGGGGCCTTTCTTCACGGAATTACTGCCGGAGATCGACCACCTGGGCGAGCTGAAGGTTACCCTGTATACTTTTTGGGCTTTAGACCACCTGGAAGGCAACTTTCGCGCCCTGCGCCGGGACGATTACCTGGCGGACGCGCGCTTCCTGGCGGGGCTGGCGCCTGAGGCGCAGGCTCCTGAAGAGGCTGCCGCCGCCCTGGACGAGGCTCTGGAGCGGGCAGTGGCGCGCGGCAGTCTGCTCAGGGCGCAGCTTCCTGGCGAGGGCGGGGCCGAGAGCTTGTTTTTCCTCAACTCGCCGCGCGGAAGAGCGGCCCTGCAGGCCATTCAGAACGGCGATTGGCGCCCCACGGGCGACCAGCGCCAGCCCGTAGAGCTGGACATGGAACGCCCCAACGTCTTCCGCCTGTACGAGCAAAACATCGGCCCGCTGACCCCCATGATCGCCGAGGCGCTGCGGGACGCCGAGCAAGCCTACCCGGCCGAATGGATCGAAGAGGCCGTGCGCAAAGCTGTGGAGAATAACGCGCGCCGGTGGAATTATGTAGAAGCCATCCTGCGCTCCTGGAAGGAGAACGGACGCGATGAACCGAATCGACGAGACACTCAGAAAGATCGCCGCGGCTACTTCGAAGGAGAGCTCTCCGACTTCATCGAGCATTGAGAGCCCGCCGGGCAATTTGCCCGGCGACCCCAACTGCCCGCTGTGCCACGGGGTGGGCTTCTTGCGCCGCGACCTGCCCGTCGGCCACCCGGATTTTGGCAAGGTGGCCATCTGTACCTGCCGCCAGACGCAGGTCAGCCAGACGGTGCGCCAGCGGCTCTACCAGCTCAGCAACCTGGACGCGCTCAGCCACTTCACCTTCGAGACCTTCGACCTGCGCGGGCGGGGCGGGCTGGCCCCTGAGCAGGCCCAAAACCTGGAAGCCGCCTACAACCAGGTGCAGGAGTATGCCCGCTCGCTGCCGGGCTGGCTGCTGCTCATGGGCGGTTACGGCTGCGGCAAGACGCACCTGGCGGCGGCCATCGCCAATTTCGCCGTGGGGATGGGCGTGCCCACCCTGTTCGTCACGGTTCCCGATTTGCTGGATTGGATGCGCTTCGCCTACGACAGCGCCGAGACCACCTTCGAAGAGCGCTTCGAGGAGATCCGCAACATCTCGCTGCTGGTGCTGGACGACTTCGGCACTCAGAACGCCACCCCCTGGGCCCAAGAAAAGCTGTTCCAGATTATGAATTACCGCTACCTCAAGCACCTGCCCCTGGTGGTGACCAGCAACCTGGGCTTCGAGGAGATCGAAGGCCGCATCCGCTCGCGCCTGGACGATCACGCCCTGGTGACGCGCATCTACATGCGCGTGCCGGATTACCGCAATCCGGTCGAAGATACCGTTCACCCCCAGCTTTCGTCGCTCGGCCTGCACAAGGAACAAACTTTTGGGAATTTCAGCCTGCGGCAGGGCGAAGGTCTGCCCCCCGAACAGGTCAAGAGCCTGGAGAAAGCCTTCAAGGCCGCCATGAATTTCGCCGAGCGTCCCGAGGGCTGGCTGCTGCTCCTGGGGAGCTATGGCAGCGGCAAAACCCATCTGGCCGCCGCCATCGCCAACTATCGCGCCGGAATGGGGCAGCCCCCGCTCTTCGTGGTCGTGCCCGATCTGCTCGACCACCTGCGCGCCACTTTCAACCCGAGCAGCAGCGTCAGCTACGACGAGCGCTTCGAAGAAGTGCGTGCGGTGAGCTTGCTGGTGCTGGACGACCTGGGCACTCAATCTACCACGCCCTGGGCGCGCGAGAAGCTCTACCAGTTATTCAACCACCGCTATAACGCCAACCTTCCCACGGTCATCACCACTTCGCTGAAATTGGAAGAGATCGACCCGCGCATTCAAAGCCGCATGTTGGACACGCGCGTCTGTCGCATCTGTGGGATCGACGCGACCACTTTCACCGGCGGCGGAACTCCCGCCCCTGGCCAGCGCAAGCGCGGGCGTACGGCGAAGGGGTAAAAGAGCAAGGGATCAGGCAATCAGGCGACGAGGCAATCAGGGGCCCGATTGCCTGATTACCTGATCCCTGATTGCCTGATTCCTATCCCCCCAAAAACCGTCCGGCGGCCACCACCAGCATTCCCACGATCACCGCGGCGAACATGCTGCGCGTCTTCCAGGCCACCAGCAGGGTGGGGATGGCGGCGATCAGGTACAGATTGCCTGCGCCCAGGTCGATTTGTTTTCCGTCCAGCAGGAGGGAAGGCAGCAGCATGGCGGAGAGCACGGCCACCGGCACGAAGCGCAGCCAGGCAGTCACCAGCGGCGGCAGCGAGCGGGAAGACAGCAGCCACACGGGCAGCAGGCGCGGCAGGTAAGTGACCAGCGCCATGCCCAGGATGGTGAAGAAGATTATCTTTTGGTCCATTTTTCCACCAGCATCCCTAAAGTCGCCGCGGCCAGCGTGGCTACGATCACGTTCCATTGTCCCAGGCCGCCCAGCAGGAAGAGCACGGACAAGGCGCCCCCTGCCAGCGCCACCAGCACCTGTACGCGATCCTTGACTTGCAGCACCAGCAGAGCCATGAACATGGCGGGCAGGGCGTAGTCCAGCCCGTAGGGGCGCACGTCGCTGATCAACTGGCCGGCGGCCACCCCCAGGAAGGTGCCCAGCACCCAGGAAGCCTGCGCGGTGAAATTGAGCGCCAGCGTCTCAGGCCGGGTGGGCGGAGCCGCCGGGAAGCGCGTGGCGTGCACGGCGAAGGTCTCATCGGTGAGCTGGTAGGCGAAGACGGCCAGCTCCGGCTTCTTCCAATGTTTCAGGTAGGGGGAAAGGGAGGCTGAAAACAGCATGTGGCGCAGGTTCACGATCAGGGTGGTGATCACGATCGTCCAGGGGAGCGCGCCGCTGGCGATCAGCCCCACGGCGATCAACTGCGCCGAGCCGGCGTATACGAACACGGACATCAGCAAGGCGTTTCCGGTGGAAAGGCCGGCTTTTTGCGCCAGCACGCCGAAGGCAAAGCCAATGGGAATGTAGCCCATCACGATGGGCGCCGCCAGCAGCGCGCCGCTCAGCCAGGCAGGGCGAGGTTTGACCGTTCGGGTTGGAGAGAGATCGTTCACAGGTGAGCTTCCCCGGCAGGGTGGAATTAATGGCCCCATTATACGACCAAAACAGCCGCCCCCTCGATTTTGCCGGCGCGCAGCAGGTCCAAGGCCCGGTTGGCCTCTTCCAGCGGGAAGGTTTGCACGGAGGTCTTGACCGGCACCTGGGGAGCGATGGCCAGCAGCTCCTCGCCGTCCTGGCGGGTCAGGTTGGCGACCGAGCGCAAGCTGCGCTCCTCCCACAGCAGGTGGTAGGGGAAGGCGGGGATATCGCTCATGTGGATGCCGCCGCTCACCACGCTGCCGCCCCTGGAGACGGCTTTCAGCGCCGCGACCATCAGCGCGCCCACCGGGGCAAAAACCAGGGCCGCGTCCAGCTCCTCCGGGGGCAACTGGTCCGAGCCGCCCGCCCAAACGGCGCCCAGGCTGCGGGCGAATTCCTGCCCCTGGGTATCGCCCGGGCGGGTGAAGGCGTACACGCGCTTGCCCTGGTGCACGGCCACCTGCGCCACGATGTGCGCGGCGGCGCCGAAGCCGTAGATGCCCAGGCTCTCTACGTTAGGGCCAGCCAGGCGATAGGTGCGATAGCCGATCAGCCCGGCGCACAGCAGCGGAGCGGCGGAAGTATCGCTGTAGCCCTCCGGCAGGCGGAAGCAGAAGCGCTGGTCGGCCACGGCGTATTCGGCGTAGCCCCCGTCGATGGTGTAACCGGTAAAGAGGGGATGCTCGCACAGGTTCTCCTGGCCGCGCCGGCAGTAACGGCAAGTACCGTCCGTATAGCCCAGCCAGGGCACGCCGATGCGCTCGCCGGGCTCGAACTTGCTCACGTTCTGGCCGGTCTGCGCCACCACCCCGGCGATCTGGTGGCCCATAATGAGGGGCAGCTTCGGCTCGGTCAGCTCGCCGTCCAGGATGTGCAGGTCCGTGCGGCACACCCCGCAGGCGTTCACCTTGATCAAAACCTGCTCCGGCCCGGGATGGGGCACGGGCACCTCCATCCGTTGCAGCGGCTTGCGCTGCTCGATCAGCAGCATGGCGCGCATTTTTTTCGGTACTTCCATGATTCAACTCCTTCTCAAGACCCTAAAGGTCTCGCAGACCTTTAGGGTTTAGTCTTGGGCTTGTACAGGCCGGCGGTATTCACGTTCAACATGCCTGCCCGGTAGGAGAGCTCGTCCACGGGCGAGAGGGCGGCCGCCGCCTGCGCGCTGAGCAGGGGGTAGCGGCGTAGCTTGCTGAAGTGGCGCTCGACGGCTTCCGCGCCGCGGTCCTGGCTCATCCACTCCAGCGCGTCGAGGCTCCTCAAATCGAGCGGAGCGGTGTAGTAGCGCAGGGTCTTGGCCCCGTTCACGTTGAAGAAGTCGCTGAAATAGGACATGACCAGCTCGCGCAGGCTGCGATATACCGGCTCGCGGTAGCGCAGCCCCACGAAGTTGGATTTGGCCACGGCGCCAAAGCACCCCCCCACCCGGTAGATGGCCAGGACGTGGTCGTCGTCCGTGCCCGGCTCCGGCAGCAGATCCACCACCAGGGGCGGGTAGCCCAGCCGCCGCAGCGCCGCCGCCGCGAACAAGCCTCCGTCCAGGCAGTGCGCCAGGCGGTCGCGCAGCACGCTGACCGGGCAGCGGTCGGCGTCCTCCGGGCTGTAAGGCGTTTCGTCGAGGAAGGCCTGGATCTTGATAGGGCTGTCCAGGCCGGAAACCAGCTTGCGCTGTTCGTCGTCCAGAGTATCGTCGAGTCTGGGTTCAGCCATTGCGCCACCTCCGCAGATTTGTGGAGAGTTTAGCATAAAAATTCAAGACATGCTACAATTTTTTATCTAAACCGGCGCGGGTAGAATGAATTTGTGATTTGACCGGGTAAGGAATTGTCCACCATGATGGATGCGCTCCCCGAATGGCTCCCTCCTCCCCCACTCCTGGGGCTTTCCCCAGGGGAGGTGCACGTCTGGCGCATCGAGCTGGAGCCGTCCGGCGAAGCTTTGGAAGGCTTCGCCCGCACCCTTGCGGAGGAGGAAAGCCGGCGCGCTGCTCGTTTCGTCTTCGAGCGCGACCGCCGGCGTTTTATAGCCGCCCGCGGCTCTCTGCGCAGGATTCTGGGCCGCTACCTGGACGTTCTTCCTGAGGAGGTGGTTTTTGGGTACGGCCCACATGGCAAGCCTTTTCTCTCCGGCAGTCTGGCGGAGGAGAGGGGACTGCGCTTTAACCTCTCCCACTCGGGGGAGATGGCGCTGTGCGCCCTGGCTCTTCACCGGGAGGTCGGCATCGATCTGGAATTCATGCATCCCGTCCCGGACCTACAGTCCATCGCCCGCTCCTTCTTCGCGCCGGGGGAGAACGCCCGCCTGCTCTCCCTGCCGGAGGAGCGCCGGCCGGCCGCCTTTTTCAACTGCTGGACGCGCAAAGAAGCCTATCTCAAGGCCCTGGGGGACGGGCTGGCCCGCCCGCTGGGACGCTTCGAGGTGACGCTGCTCCCGGAAGAGCCGGTTCGCCTGCTGAGCGTCACAGATGACCCCCGCGAAGTGCAGCGCTGGCGCATGGAATCGTTCGCTCCGGCGCCGGGATACGTGGCCGCGCTGATCGTGGAAGGCCAGGGCTGGCAGCCGGCCTTCTGGCAGGGCTTGCCCTGAACGGCTGATTCCCCTATTTCTTGTCGATCACCTTGAATTTGATCACCACGATGCTCAGCGCGACTCCCAGCCAGAGGGTGCCCAACCAACCGGCCGCGAATACGCTCCAATTCACCTTGACCAGCGGCGGGGTGGGGGTGGGGGTGGGAGTCGGCGTGAAGGTCGGGGTGGGGCTGAGGGTGCGCGTCTCCGTGGGCAGGGGGGTGGCCTGGAACTCACCCATCTCCGCGTTCTCCGTGCGGTACAGATCCACCCACAGGGTCGTGGTGGGGCTGGGCTGGAGGGTCTGCGTAGGGGTGGTCGTTACCGTCAGCGTGCCCGAGGTGGGTGTGAATGCCGAGGTGGGCGTGCGCACCGAGGTAGGCGCGTTTCCGGGCGGCGAGGTAGGCTGCGGATTCGAGCCCGGATAGCCGGAGTCTTCGGTGGGCTGTGCGGGATAGCCGGATGACTCCGTGGACGCCGGATACTGAGCCTGCGCCGCGCTGACACCGCCGGGAAGCGCCCCGGGGCGCACGCCGGTAAAGAAGGGGGAGATAGCGGCGGCGCCCAGGATCGTCCCTAGAAGCAGCAGTCCGAAGAGTTGCTTGAGATGCCGGGGTTCCATGCGAAGGTCCTTGTGAAAGCTTCAGCTAGATTCTACCAGCTTTTGGCGAAAATACTATTCACCGCAGAGAGTGTACGCGCAAAGGTTGTCAGCCGTTTTCAGGCGATTGAAATCGCTGCAACGAAGTACACGAAGTCGGCCTTCGCCGACTGGTTTTTAGCCAGCACAGGCTGGCTTCGTGCAATTTGTAGGTGCAGTTTCCAACTGCTGCCTGACAACTCGTGCGTGCACACCCACAGAGAGTGGAACATGGCGTTCTCAAAGTCGAATTGTGTCATTACCCTCGCCCGGCACTCTGTGCACCCTTACACGGAGGGTACACAGAGTGCCGGGCAATGAACGCCCAGGGCTCGCGCACGTAGTGTACCCTTTGGGTAATGACACAGACCACAGTCGTTGTCAAGGAAACATGAGAATGCCAGGAGGGTGGAAAGGACGCAAAGATTATAATAGTGAACATGAACCTGTCAAAAATCAGACGCCCTGCTCTGCCCCTGCCGCCGCCCTTGAAGGCGGCTGAAGAAGGCACCTTTACCCGCTTCTCTGTGGTCGTGCGCCTGCCGGAGATCCTGCGGCGCATGATGGCGGAGAACGATTTTTCTTCCGAAGTGCGCTCCCACCTCGAGGAGCTGATAGCCGAGATCCCGGAGACCCCATTGCGCCCCCTCCACGACCCGGGCGCCCCGGACGAGGCCGATTGGGTAGGCTATCTGGCGCCTTACCGGGGCCAGGATTGGCTGCACGCTCCCTGGTTCCTCGTCGAGGCGTATTTCTACCGCCGTATCCTGGCGGCCATCGGTTACTTCCAGCCCGGGCCGGCCTATCTGGCCGATCCTTTTGCCCATCAGAAGCGCCTGGGGTTGGAGACCAGCCACGCGCTGATTGCCGCTTTATGTGCGCGCGTGGAGGAACTGGAACAGGACGGCCCTCCCTCGGCGGACGCCTGGGCGCGCCTGCTGGAAACCGACCTGTGGGGCAACCGCGCCGACCTGAGCCTGTGGCCGGCCGGAAAAGGTCATCCGGTCGATTTCAACCAGGCGGCAGAGCACATCCTGGTGGACGACCGGCAAGCGGCGGCGGGCGGGCTGGCCCGGCTGGCGGGAGCTCCTGCCCGGCTGGACTGGCTGGTGGACAACGCCGGTTTCGAGCTGGTAGCCGATCTTTGCCTGGTGGACTATTGGCTGGCGAGCCACCCGGCCTCCAGCGCCCGCCTGCACCTGAAGGCCCACCCCACCTTCGTCTCGGATGCCTTGCCGGGGGACGTGCAGCCCGCCCTGGCTTTCCTGGCCGGGGAAGCGCAGCCGGCCACCCGCCGCCTGGGGCAGCGCCTGGGGGCCGCCCTCGCGGACGGCCGCCTGCGCTTGCGCCCGCATCTCTTCTGGAATTCACCCCTGCCGCTGTGGGAGGCGCCCGCCGCTTTGCTGGCAGAGCTGGGCGGCGCGGATTGGGTCATCACCAAGGGAGACGCCCACTACCGCCGCCTGCTGGGCGACCTGCATTGGCCCTTCACCACGCCGTTCGGGGCGGCGCTGGCTTATTTCCCCGCGCCCTTGCTGGCCTTGCGCACCCTGAAATCGGAAATCGTGGCTGGCCTGCGAGCGGGGCAGGCAGAGCAGACGTCCGCCCTGGATAAAGACTGGCTGAGCGACGGCCGCTGGGGGCTGGTGCAGCTCTACTTGCCCAGCGCGTAGATCTCCAGCGGCTGGCCTTTGGCCGGGTCGCGCTGCAGCGTAATGGCTTCCTGCCCGCATTTGGAGACGCAGATGCCGCAGCCCATACAGGCGGCCTCATCCACGTGATTGACATTGTCCAGGATGGAGAGCGCGCCGAACTGGCAGAACGGGGTACAATCGCCGCAGCCCAGGCATAAATCTTCGTCGACGTGGGCAGTGAAGCCCGAGGAAGCCAGCATAGGCGTGCCGTGCTGGTGCGCCTGGATGGCTCCACAGCAGCAAGCGCAGCAGTTGCAGATGGCGTAAAAGCGCCCCAGCATGGCGTCTTTGAAGAAGGCGTGGTGCACGTGGCCGCGCTCGTCTTCGGCGCGCAAGATCTCCATGGCCTCTTCCTGGCTGATGCTGCGCGAGCGCTGCGGGTGGTGCTCCAGGGTGAAGCTGGCGAACGGCTCGCCGATGATCAGGCACACGTCCAGCGGCAGGCAAGGATGGGCGCGCGCCGACCGGCAGGGGCATTCCAGCGCGACGATGTGGTCGGGGTTTTCCAGCAGGATGGATCGTGCGCGTTTATAAGGGATGACCTGTTCGAGGTCGGCGATGCGAATCGGCTCGCGGATGGTGACGAGCAGCCTGGCCGTCTCCAGGGGGATGGTCTTGCCGTGATAGGTGTCGGCCAGGCTGACGCGCTCGTCGCGTCCGGTTGCGGTTTTGCCCGCCTTGTGGGCGCTAAACAGGCCGATCAAGCGGCCGGCCAGCGGGCCGAAGGCGCGCGCCAGGGGATGCTCACCCGTGCCGATGCTGATGTACAGGTAAGGCCAGCGCGCGTAGACGTAGCCGTGGATGAAGTCGAAGAGCGAGAATCCCGGCGACTTTTTGGCTTCTTTGATGAATACTTGCGTCGAGGGCTTGATCAGAGAAAAATGGGGGGTTGGCTTCACCGCTCACCTCAATCGATAAGAAATAAGGGGTCCTCTCGGGGTAAGTTCATCCACCCCGAAGGGCGCCAGGATCACCAGGAAATATTTCCGGGCGGATACAGACATTATAGTGGGATTCTGGCCGGGCGGTGGAGCGCGCCACATGCAAGGGCGTTGGTTTATTTGCCAACGCCCTTGCTGATCTTACGTATGCTGAAATTGGAGGTCCCGTTTGCCTGGTCGCGGGAGGTAGCCTGCTCTTAGGGGGTGCCGCACTTCACGCCATCGTATACACAATGGTTGAAGTTCGTCCACCAGGAGAGCGGGAAGGTGAATCCCGGCGGATTGCCGGCGCTGTAAATAACGCTTGGGTAGGCTCGATCGATTCTCACGCCTTCCTCCGGCCACAACCAGCTCGTGGAGGGAACGCTCAGCAGCCGGATGTCGCCCATGTGTACCTGTTCTCCGGTGTTCAAGACATTCAGACGGGGGTCGAAGAACAATCCCTGCCCGTGCGGCAGGCTGAGATCGCCTTTATCCAAAGTGAAGGGGAAAGGCGTATCGAACACGATGCTGAGCTGCGCATAGCGTTGCGCAGGGACCGGCGTTTTCCCTTCAATCGAATTCACCACAGATCCCGGAAAAACGGTAGACGTTTTGGAAAAGATTACGAATACATTATCCACGCCGCCGACGAAGGGGATCGTCTGAGTGCTCAGGAGGGTATGGTTTTGATCGTAAAGGGTCAGCACAGCGCTCCCATTGCTGGGGAATTTCTGCGCCGGGATAAACACCTGGAATTGGTGGTCGTAACTTGCGCCGCGAGCCAGGGGAGTGAACGACATCACCATCTTCTGCATCAGATTGGAAGATGCGGAAGCATACGTGGTCGCGCCATCGATAGCCACGGCCCAGTCGTTATAGTCAAAGTCATTCAGCCCGGAGGACAACGGCAAATCTTCATACCCAAGCTCTACCCCCCATTTCGAGACGCTGCTGCTTTCAACCTTTCCGGATACGAGCGGCATGAACAGAGTGTACGTGCGCGCCCCTTCAGAGGTCACTGTGTCCGAGTCGCTGCCAGAGTTGTTGCCCGTTGAAGTGTCGCTCGTGCCTTCCGGCGGCGTGATGGTAGCGGTGTTGGTCACCGTGCCGCTCGTGGCAGTGATGGTAGCCGCCACCGTGAAGGTCAGGCTGCCGCCGTTTGGCAGAGTCTGGATCACGATGCCCGCGCCTTGCAGATCCGCTACGGTATTGCCTGAGGTCGGACAGACGGCCCCGTTGGTGGCAGAGTTGCAGGTTACCCCGCTCACCTGGATGCCCGTGACGGCTGCGTCGCGCAAGGTAGCTCCGTCCGCTTTGTCCGGCCCGTGGTTGGCCACCACGAGGGTGTAAGCCACGTTTCCGTTGGGGCTTACGCTGGCAACGCCGTCCGTCTTGGTGATTTCCAGGTCCGCAGTGGTCGCGTTGACCGTCACCGTATCTGATCCCGTGTTATTGCTCTCATCGCTCTCGGTGACGCTCCCGTTCGGGTCCACGGTGGCTGTGTTGGCCAGGTTGCCTGTAGCCGTCGGCGTAGCGCTGTAGGTGATCTCAAAACTGCCCCCTGTCGCGATGCTTACGTCCTTGCCACTGGCTGAACAAAGCAACGTTCCCGTGGTGATTCCACAACTGATGTTTGCGGAATTCGTGATATCCGTGAAGCTGCCGGTGGTTAGATCGCCATACGTGGCGTTCGCCGGCAGCGTATCCGAGAGGAGAGCCTGCCCGTCTGTGAAAGTGGCCTCTGCCGTGCCTACATTCGCCACGGTTAAGCTCCACGTGAAAGCCGTCCCAACCGCTCCGCCGTCGCCGGTATCGTTGGCCTTGGTCACGGTCAGGTCCGGCGACGATAAGGTGTAACTGGCCGAGGAAGGCTCCGAATCATAAGTATTTTCCAGGCTCGAGCCGTGCGCTGTGGCCGTGTTGGTATAAGTGCCGATCGTCGAGGCCGCCGTCACCGGCCCCACCACGCAGAAGGTGGCCCCATTTTCCGGGAGTGGATCGGTGAGCGTGCAGCTCGACATGTCCAGCTCAGTATCGGTGACGCTGACCGGGCTGAGCGCCAGTCCGCCGGTGTTGATCACCGTGAACTTATAGTAGATATTGCTGGCCGGGGCTACCCCTGTCAAAGAAGACGACCAGGGTCCTTCCGTCGATGCGCCGGCCTGTTTTACCAGGGTCAGGCCCGAGTTGGCTCCCACGTATTCCGCCGTAGATGCAGAGGTGTAGGGAGTGCTCCCATAAGCGCCCTGCGCCGAGGCCGTGTTCAGCGTATCCCCCAATTGGGCGGTGATAGGCCCTACCGTGCATTCCGCCGTGGGATCCTGAGTGGGGGAGGCCACCGGCAGTGTGCCCGGCCAGGAGCAGCCTGCCAGGCTCACGTCTGGATCGGTGACGCTGATCGAGCTGAGCGGCACGTCCCCTGTGTTCTCGATGATGAGGCGGTAGTAGACGTCCGCGCCGGGGGACACGACTACGAAGGGCGTCCAGGGCCCCGAGGCGCTGCTTGAGACCTGCTTCGAGAGGGTCAGGCCGGGATGGGGCGCATTTACTTTCAACGTATCCTCAGCGCTGTTCCCCTCGCTGGTAACCGTTGCAATCGTCGCCGATACTACCCCGCTGATATTGGCGTAATCTCCCGTGGCCGGCGCGGTGATGTCCACCTGCACCCTGCATTGACCGCCGGCTGCGATCGTCCCGTTAGAGAATGAGATGGAGCCGGCGCCTGCGACCGGTGAGAAGGTCGGCGCGCCGCAGCCGGAGGTCGAAGCGTTGGGCGCGCCGGCGACTTGCATAACGTCCGGCGAAGTGGGGAACGTGTCTGTGAAAGAAACGTTGGGCAGGCTATCGTCCGGGTTGGGGTTGGTAACCACGAAGGTTAATGTGCTCGTCCCGTTGGTTAAGATCGGATTGGGCGCGAAATCTTTGGCGAGCACCGGCGGCTGCAGGGCGGTCAAAGAGGCCGTGGCGGAGCCGCTGGGGCTTGAGTTGGTGCCGCTCTCGGTAGAGGAGACGAAGCCGCTGATGTTGGTGTGCGGGCCGGCAGTGCTCGCCGTAACGTTCACGTTGACCGTGCAGGTGCCGTTGGCCGCGAGGCTCCCCCCGGAGAAGGTCAGGCTCGTGTCCGCCGACGCCGGAGCGAAGGTGGGCGTCCCACAATTGCTGGTGCTGGCGGCAGGCGTGGACGCGACTTGCATCCCATCCGGGAAAGTATCCTGGAATTGCACCCCGCTGAGCTGGGCGCTGTTGGGATTCGTCAGGGTAAAGGTCAGTTGGGAGACGCCGTTCACCGCGATGGGGTTCGGCTGGAAGGCCTTGCTGATGGTCAACGGCTCTGGCTCTCCGCACCCGGTAAAGGCGACGTTATCCAGATTGATGTCGTTCCCCTGACTGGTCGCGTTGGCTCCCCATCCATAAACGCGGAAATAGGTGGCCCCGCTTCCATTCGTCTGCCCGGTAAAATCATAGGGACCAAAAGCCGTAAACGCGCCGGTGGACGCGTTTATCGCGGTGCTATTTTCTTGCGTCCAGGTGCTCCCATTGGCGCTGTAGTAAATGAAAACGTTGTCAGGCCCGTTGGACTTCCTCTGCGCGTCGAACTGCATTTTGACTTGCGTATATTGGCTGGTATCTATGGCAAATTGGTAATAAGGAGAGGTCCCTGTGACGATGGGGCCGCTCTTGGGCCAACCATACAACTGCAAAGACCCAATCGGGTTCCCGCTGGAGGTGTCGAGCTGTCCGGTAAGCCCCTGCCCGGCGGAGGCGGCTGCGACGCTCACGTTATCGGCCAGTGTCGTTGGCGTGGGAGGAGTGGTATCGTTGCTGGGCAGGGTCCATTTAGCCAGCGTCAGCCCGCAGATCCCCGTCCCGGCAGCGGTGGTGGTAAGCTCCAGATCGGCGTTGGCGGTATGGCCCGTGTCGACTGAGCCAATGTAGAGTGAGTTGCTTGTGTTGGCGTAAGTGCCCGTGGTGGGCGTGGAAGGGATGGAGACGCTGACGCTGACCGTGCAGATACTGTTGGGCGCAATGCTGCCGTCCGCGAACGAGATCGAGCTGTCCCCTGACGTAGGCGAGAAAGTTGGTGCGCCGCAACCGGACGTGGCTGCATGGGGAGGGTTGGCCACGGTCATGGCTCCCGGCGAAGCCGGCAAATCGTCCGTAAAATGAATCCCCGTGAGAGTGGAGGGCGTCGGATTGGCCAGGGTAAAGATCAGCGTGGAAGAGCCCCCGGCCACCGCCGAGGCGGGTGAAAAGGCTTTCGAGAAGGTCACCTGGGTAGGATCGATAATGGAGGCCGTTCGAGCTGAAGATGAGAAATCGCTGTTATAGTGAAAGCTGCTGCCTGAGAAATCGTAGAGCAGAGTGTTGAGGCTCTGGCTGGTGCCTCCTCCTCCGATGATCTTGATCTGGTAGGTGGTCGCGACTGTGCCGCCCGATTTCCCATCGCTGCCGATGCAAGAGCGATAGGTGGGGCTGGTGGGGTTGTTATCCCAACCGCATAAATCGGCGTACAACAGGGAAATCGGGGAGCCAAGGCTGCTTACCGAGTAAGTCGAGCTGACGGAGAGGATCTGAAAAACTGTGTTCGGCAGACTGATGAAGCTCTCGAGCTGGTTGTAGCCGTTGGTAGCCGTGCCGCCGTCCAGCTCGATGGTGTAAGTATTCCCGACCGTCAGCGCCATCGTGCCGCCGTTGGGGATCGAGACGCCGTCTAATTTTACGTTGGTGACGGAATTGCGGTTTTGCGAGATGAGATGCTCGACGTAAATCTCTCGAGGGGTGGGCGTACTGCCGCTGAGTCCGCCATCCGCCGCGGCCGTGATGACGTAACGCCGGGTATGGTCATAAGCGGCTGCATTGCGGGTGATTTCCACCTCGTAATAGAAATCCGTGCATTGCCCGGGGTCCAGGCTTACGCCGTCGGCAGTATAGGCGGTGCTCGTCCCGGCGCGCAGGTCGATATAGGCGTCGCTGGAGGTCCAATCGAAAGAGGACTTGACGTTGGCGGCCGCCACATCGCCGGTGTTGCACACGCGCGCCCCCACCGGAAAATGATTGGGGCCGGAGGTCACGTCATTGCTGTCCAGCCCTGTTATGTTCCAGGCGAGCGGGGTAACGGCCAAGGCTGCGGCTGCCTGGGCCGGCAGAGCGGGGGAGATCAGCTCCCCGACGAGCAGAACGACCAGCACAGTACCTGAAATGCGGGAGAGCAGAGAGACGAGGTGAAGGGAAGGTTTCATGGTGGGCGGCTATTGGTAATATAGGTAGTTATAAGTAACGATATGGAGATTTTTTCCATTATATGTCTAAAAGGTGGTTTTAGGGCCCCCAACTTTGCCTGCAAGGGTTAACGGTTTTGAAAGGAGCGCCGCGGGCAGTTCCCGGCGAAGGGTTTGCAGGGGAGCCGGGATGTCCTATAATGAGCCTGGAGGTGACGTATGACCCCAAAACGATCTGAGGCTGGTATGAAGAAAGACTTCCTTGCGCCCGCGCTGGGCGGTTTGGGTGGAGCCGTTCTGGCGGCCGCGGGAGGCTGGGCGCTCTACAGCCGCCTGTTCATCGATCACCGCCTGCCCCTGCCGGACGCCATCCCGGCGGAGCGCGTGGCCTTCTTCAGCAAGAGCGCCGGGCGCTTGAATTATTACGTGGAGCGTCAGGCTTCCGGGCGGCCGCTGGTGCTGCTGCACAGCGTCAACGCGGCGGCCAGCGCCTACGAGATGCGCCCGCTCTTCGACCTCTACCGCACCCACCGGCCGGTGTTCGCCCTCGATTTACCCGGTTACGGTTTCTCGGAGCGCAAGCCGCGCGAATACACCCCGCACACCTTCGAAGAGGCCCTCCTGGACCTGCTGGAAACGCAGGTGGGCGAGCAGGCAGACGTGGTGGCGCTGTCCCTGAGCTGTGAGTTCGCGGCGCGCGCGGCGGTGACCCGCCCCGAGCTGTTCCACTCGCTGGCGCTGATCTCGCCCTCCGGGCTGGGGAGCAAGACGTCCAGGCGCTCGTACCGGGCAGGCCGCGCCGGGCGGACGGGCGACGGGCTGCACAGGCTCCTGAGCGTGCCCTTCTGGTCGCGCGCCTTGTTCGACCTGATTGCGACGCGCGCCAGCATCGCCTTCTTCTTGAGCAAGAGCTTCAGCGGGCCGGTGGCCCCCGGCCTCGTCGATTACGCCTACGCGGCCTCGCACCAGCCGGGCGCAGAGATCGTCCCGCTGCATTTTCTCAGCGGGCGGCTGTTCTCGCGCAATATCCGCGAGATCGCCTATGCCATCCTGGAAGTGCCCACTCTGGTGTTGTACGACCGCGACGCTTATACGAGCTTCGATGCCCTCCCCGATATCCTGAAGGCCAATTCCCGCTGGCGCGCTGTGCGCATCGCGGGCACGCTGGGGCTGCCGCACTTCGAGAAGCCGGCCGAGACGGCTAAGGCGCTGGAAGATTTCTGGCAAGAGTTGGGAAAAACCTAGAACGTGCTATAAACTTTACCTGGACGGGATAAACTCCTGATATGGAGCGAAAAGCCTGTTTGAGCGATTTTAGGCGATGGCAAGTGGATATTTGTGGCTCCAAGTCTGACTGTAATGACCAAAGAAGTGCCCCAACGTGTGTATAGTTTGCGAAGGGTATCTTCAACCACTTGCGCTGGGTGGTTTAGATGCGCATGGTGGATGGGTGCCCAAACCACGAAATCCCGATTTCCATCTTGCCATTGCCCAATCCCGACTAGCGGATACCGAATCCAGAATATTATCCCTTCAAGCCGAGCTTGGCCATCTCCCCCACCAGTTTTGGGAGGCAAAGGAGCAGGTGCAAGCCAACAAATGCAATTTCTCTGCCAGCCGTTATAGACAGGTGAAAGCGGACGCGGTGTATCAAAATAGCCGTCCGTGATGCTTGAATGCCTCTTCCGTTTGCAGTAGATAATGATGGATGAAATCATTGAACTGTGAAATGATCTTTCGCGTACGGATAAGAGAAAGTGAGGGAGGGCCACATGACGCTGGAGGTGTTTATCTCATATAAGCATCAAGATGTCAAACGTAACCAATGGGTGGAGAAACTATACAGAGACCTTCGAAATGTGGGAATCGATGCAAAACTCGATAAATATGAAGTAGGTCCTGGTGGGTCTTTTTCGAATTATATGGCTCGCGGAATTCGAGAATGCGACTTTGTCTTGTTTATCATTACGCCTAAAGCAGTCAAAGCCGTTGAATCGGGGAAAGGTGCATTAGCATTTGAGATGGAGATTTCCAATGCGCGCCGCATGAGTGATCCAAATGGTTTCAGAATCATCCCAATTTTTCGAGAAGGGAAGAGAACCTCGACATATTTATCCGATCATCGTTACTTAGATTTCAGGAATGACGCAGATTATGATGCGAGTTTCGCGGTTTTACTTCAATGGCTTTTTGGCGAGATTAAACCGCCAGCATTAGGTGATTTTTCCTTTGAGAGCGAGAGAGAGGCGATAAATTACGCAAGAGAACTTACAAGAATTGCTCGGAATGAGTTTAAGGCCAAAAACTATTCAGAAGCTCACAAAAAGCTTAGAATCGCTCTACATTTAGATCCCGATGATATATCAACTTTTGGGCTTTATGGAAGAACGCTAACTAACTTGGGGAGATTTGATGAGGCAATAACTCCTTTGACAAAGGCTATTGAACTAACCCAGTTTGCAAGTAATCGTAAGATTTATCTCACAAGCCGACTATTGGCAAATTATTTTAGAGGCAAATACGACCTTGCTCTTGAGGATGGAAATAAGATTATTGAGGAAAGCCCAAAACACAGAGAGGGTCATCGTCTAAAGGCCACTACTTGGGTGGTTACTAACAATTTGGATAATGCTCTTGTGGACATAAACATAGCCCTTGAAAAGGGCGATTATCTCTGTGCATCTGCGATTAAGGCAATAATATTAAATAAAAGCAACGACGTTATTGGCTCTTCAAAAGAGCTTGAAATGTGTAAAGATATTCAACCCAAAGATGGCGTCGACTTCTACTGTTTAGCGCTTGCTTATGCTAATTTACAGCATGAAGATATTGCCTTGGAGTTTCTTCAGAAATCCATAGAATACGACCCGAAATGTTTGCCTCGTGCACTAAAGGACCCGTTGTTTTTTGAGATAAGCAATAACCCGAAATTCGTTTCCCTTATTTCTGAAGCTCAACTAAAGTTAGGAGCGGGCGAGGACAGATGAAACCAAATTTGCTATTGATCAGGTCAAGACGATCACCATCACTCCGCCTGATCGAGTGGGAATCTGGATAGAAGTGTTTTACTAAGGTTTGCAAAGGGCAAACAAGAATAGCGTTCCACCACTAATTTTAAATATGGGAGAAGTGCGAGTCCAATTGATCACTTTTGAGTTACCCAAAGTGAAGAAAGGTTTTGTTTGATTGCTAAGGCAGTGGGTTATAGAACGCAGTTTTGCTTGGTCAATACACCCTCGCAGCTTTGGCCCAGGATTTTGATATCTTGCCAGAGACGTTCGTCAGTCGGTGGTGGAGAGTTGTTTGGCCTTTTCTTGCAGGACGATATCCTCCGGCGAGGAAGGCTCGATGAGGATTCCATGTGGCTGGGGGTGGCCCTGGGCGTCCACGTGGATGAAGGTGATGAAGCCGTGCACCACTTCGAAGCCCTTGACGTTCATTCTGATCGAGGCGATCATGCGGGTGCGGCCGGTGAAGATGATCTTGCTGTCGAAATCGACGATCTCGCCCAGGTGCACCGGGCGGGTGAAGCTCATGCCGTGGATCTTGAGGCAGACGACGTTTTCAGGGGGCACTAGTCCGGCGGCGGCGATGAAGCCGGCCTCGACGAACCATTCCGCGTTGCGCCCGGCAAATAAGGTGCCGTGGTGATTCAGGTCTTCGCTTTTTACGAGATGGTGGGTGGTGAAGGTCAGCACGTCCATAATTCCCTCCGCGGTTCCGAAGATTGGAGAACGATTAGGCCTAAATCAATATAACCCGGCTGAGAGGGATTGTCCAGGGTCAGTCCTCCTGATCTTTTGATACAATGAGGAGCATGTCTGCCAAACTTCCCCAAAAACGCATCGCCTGGTTCGTCTCGCCTCACGGCTTTGGCCACGCCGCCCGCTCCTCGGCGGTGATGGCGGCCTGGCAGCGCAGCCACCCCGCGGTACGCTTCGAGATCTTCACGCGCGTGCCGGCCTGGTTCTTCCAGGATTCCCTGGAATTCCCCTTCGGCTACCACGAGCTGCTTACGGATATCGGTGTGGCGCAAACCTCCCCTTTGGAGGAAGACCTGGCTCTGACCGTCGGCCAGCTCGAGGCCTTTCTGCCCTTCGACGCCGGGCTGGTCTCCGGCCTGGCGCAGCACATCCACCAGTTGGATTGCAGCCTGGTGGTGTGCGACATTGCCCCACTGGGCATCGCCGTGGCGCGCGCCGCCGGCCTGCCTTCCGCGCTGATCGAGAACTTCACCTGGGACTGGATCTACGCCGGCTACCTGGCGGCGGAGCCGCGCCTGGGACGTTGGATGGACTACCTGAGAGAAGCGTTCGCGGCGGCGGACGCCCACATCCAGACCGAGCCGGTGTGCGCTCCCGGTGGGGCGGATCTGTTGGCCGGCCCGGCCCGGCGCGAGCCACGCCTGGCGCGCGGCGAGGTGCGGAGCAGGCTCGGCGTCCCGCCGGAAGCGCGCCTGGTGCTGGTCAGCATGGGCGGCGTGCCGTCGGACGGCGCCTTCGCGCGGGAGCTGCCTGACCGGGAGGACGTTTATTTCCTGGTGCCGGGCAACGGCGTCTCCACCGTAGAGAGGCGCGGGCGCCTGGTGCTGCTGCCACACCACAGCCAGTTCTTCCACCCCGACCTGGTGGCGGCCAGTGACGCGGTGGTGGGCAAGGTGGGCTACAGCACCCTGGCCGAGACCTATTACGCCGGCATCCCTTTCGGGTATATCACCCGCGAGCGCTTCCGCGAGTCGCCGGTGCTGGCGGCCTTCGTCGAGGGGCACATGCCGGGCTTCGAGATCACCGCGGACGTTTTGCAGAACGGCAATTGGGCCGGGAGCATCTCCCGTCTGCTGGATCTCCCGCGCATCCAGCGGCAGGAGCCCAACGGCGCCGACCAGATCGCCGAATATCTGTGGGGGAGATTCTTCTAGCTCACCACAGAGATATACAGGTCGCAGAGAAGACCTAGATAACGTTCATCCAGGTATAAAGATTTCTACCACCAAGGACACAAAGCACACCAAGAAAACCTAAGATTTTAGAACAAAAATGATAAAAAACTTGGTGATCTTGGTGTTCTTGGTGGTTTGATGCTTTCACCTTTCCTCAATCCCGAATTCAGGTTTGATAAACTCTGTGGACTCCGCGTCTAGTATATTCAAAGAGCGGCAGTAAAATGGTGAAGGGCACGGCAGTCCGCTCACGCGTCTTGGTCCGTGTAGACCGTCACAGAGCATGGTCGTCGTGCCCTAAGCCAAATGAACCCGAACAGTTGCGTGGGCTTTGAGCCCGTATCCAAGCTAGAACGGGTCCCTTTGATTATACAGCTAGCGAGGTGTGAAATGCTTGAGAATCGATCTGCTGTGTACGTGGGTGTGGATGTGTCCAAGACCCAGCTCGACGTGGCGATGGGCCAAGACGGTGAATATTGGCAGGCAGGCAATGATGCAGCCGGCATCGGGCGTACGCTCCAACGCTTGCAAGCCCTCCAGCCGGCTTTGATCATCGTTGAATCCACCGGTGGGCTGGAGACAGCTCTCATCACGGAGCTCTTTGCGGCCGGGTTGCCGTTTGCCCTGGTGCATCCGGCACGGGTGCGGGATTTTGCCCGTTCGATTGGTTTATTAGCCAAGACCGATAAGTTGGATGCCCGCCTGTTGGCCCGCTTCGGCGAAGCCGTCAAACCGCCCGCTTCCCAGCTACCTGGAGAGGCAGAGCAGGAGTTAAATGCCTGGATGGTGCGTCGCCGGCAATTACTCGACATGCTGGTGGACGAGAAGAACCACCTGGCCAGCACCTGCTTGTCGCTGCGCCCCAAAGTCGAAGAACATCTCACCTGGTTGGAAAAAGAAGTGGCCGATCTGGACCGGCAAATCGAGGACCAAATCCACCAAATTCCCCACTTCCAAGAGAAGGAAGCCCTCTTGCGCAGCGCTAAGGGGGTCGGCCCGGTGTTGTGCGCCAAGCTGCTCTCCGGCCTCCCTGAACTGGGACAGCTAGACCGCAAGAAGATCGCTGCTTTGGTCGGAGTGGCGCCTTTCAATGATGACAGCGGCCGGCGACGTGGAAAACGAAGGATCAAGGGCGGACGAGCAGATGTGAGAAAAGTGCTGTACATGGCCACCCTGGCTGCCACGCGTTCCAATGTGCTCATCAAACCCTTTTATCAACGCTTATTGCAGCAAGGCAAGCTCAAAAAGGTGGCTTTGGTGGCGTGTATGCGCAAATTCCTGACCATCCTGAACGCCATGATCCGGGATCAGCAGCCTTTCAATCCGGCTTTTGTGCCGGCATAACCCTTGACAATAGACACAGTTGCTCCGTGGTGAAAATGACCACCGGGCGGATTTGAGGTTATAATTGCGCGGGCCCTGGGACGCTCGGTGGAGCGGCCAGCCAGGGCAATTCTCCCGGACGGAGCACCTATCTCGATGAAGACCCCCCCGACGATTTCAGATCAGTATGATGTGATCATTGTGGGCGCCGGGCCCAGCGGTATTTTTACTGCGTATGAGGCCAAAAAGAATAACCCGGCTGCCCGTATCCTCATGATTGAAAAAGGGCATTCGATCGAAAGGCGCAAGTGCCCCAAGCGCAAAACCGGGACGTGCGCCCAATGCAGCCCCTGTAATATCACCACGGGATTTTCGGGAGGTGGTAGCTTCAGCGACGGGAAACTCTCCATCAATGCCGAGGGCGAGATCGGCGGCAACCTGGCGCAGTACATCGGCCCGGAGAAATTCCGGCAAATCCTGAAATACACCGATGATGTGTACGTCCGCTTTGGCGCGGACCCCCGGGTTTATGGGGAGGCCACCAACGCGGAGGTGGATGCCATCCGGCTGAGCGCGGCCCAGGCGCATTTGAAGCTCATCGATTCTCGCGTGCGCCACATGGGCACCGAAAAGGCTTACGAGATCTACTCTCGCATCCAGACCGAGCTGGAGAACCTGGGCGTCACCCTGCTGTTCGACACGATGGTCTGGGATTTCGTGATCACTGCTTCACCGCAAGGAGAGAAATCCATCCAGGGGGTGATCCTTGAGGAGGGCCGTTGC
Organism: uncultured Chloroflexia bacterium; assembly: GCA_963702935.1. Taxonomy (GTDB): domain Bacteria; phylum Chloroflexota; class Anaerolineae; order Anaerolineales; family Anaerolineaceae; genus DAOTWA01. The sequence continues at coordinate 821,979 of OY969772.1, read as the reverse complement.
ATCTCCGCCGAGCGGATCGTGGTGGGCATCGGCCGCGAGGGCAGCGAATGGCTCAACGCTTTATGCCACAAATACGGGATTGCCTCGACGGTGGGCCCGGTGGATATCGGCTGCCGCATCGAAACCAGCGCCACCATTACCCAGCAGATCGACGCGAATCTGTATGAGGCTAAGCTGGTGTATTATTCCCCCACCTTCGAAGACCGCGTGCGCACCTTTTGCTGGAACCCGCAAGGGGTAGTGGCCGAAGAGCGTTACGGAGATTCGCTGACGGTGGTGAACGGGCACAGCTACAAAGACGAAGCCCTCAAGACCGCCAACACGAACTTCGCTCTGTTGGTTTCCAAGAATTTCACGCAGCCCTTCAAGACTCCCATCGAATACGGCCGCTACATCGCCGAGATGGGCAACATGCTTTCCGGGGGGAAAGTGCTCGTCCAGCGCTACGGGGATCTGAAACGCGGGCGGCGCACCACCCTGGAGCGCCTGGCCAAGAACATTGTCCGGCCTACCCTCAGCGACGCCGTCCCGGGAGACCTGAGCCTGGTGCTGCCCTATCGCATTCTGTTGGACATTGCCGAAACGATCGAAGTGCTGGATCGCGTTCTGCCCGGCCTGGCCAGCGACGCGACGCTACTCTATGGCATCGAGGTCAAGTTCTATTCGAATCGCATCGTCGTGGACGAACAATTCCAGACCAACATCCGCAACCTGCACGTGCTGGGGGATGGCGCCGGCCTGACTCGCGGCCTGATGCAGGCCAGCATGAATGGGGTGTGCATGGGGCGCATCCTCACGGGGACTTTCTAGTGAATATTCAGAGAGCCTATCTGGAAAAGCCCTTGCGGTTTTGTAGGGCGGCATTCCAATGCCGTCCTCTTTCGTAACCCGGGTCAAGGCGGCGGGATATGAATCCCGCCCTACAAGCAACCCGGATAGGTGCTCTGATTCTGCACTAGGCTGCTTTTCCTAACGACCACACTCTCTCCGCAGTAAGGGTAGGCTCCCCGCGCGAGGGATCCAGCTCCAGCGTGCCTTCCACTACCATGGGGGCGGGCGAGGCCAGGGCGCTGCGCGCCTGGCGATAGACGCCGGGGAAGAGCACTACGTCCAACATGCCGTCCAGGTCCTCCAGAGACAGGAAGGCCATGGTCTCGCCACGTGCGGTGCGGCTGCGGTGCATACTCTGGCGCACGCCTGCCACGCGCACGCGCTGGCCCACGCGCCCGGCGGCTTCGACGGTGGTGAGCGCCCCGGCGGCCTGGATCTCTTGCTCGTACAATTCCAGAGGATGGGCGTCTACGCTGGCGCCCAGCAGCTCTTCCTGGGCGGCCAGCTTTTGCGCCAGCGTCCAGTCCTCCTCTTGGGTGTCTTCCTCCCAGGCGAACAGGCTGGGCTGGCCTGGCTGCCAGGTCGCGCCCCGGCTCAGGCGGCGCAGCAAGGCCGGGATGGTTCCGTGCCCTTCCAGGGCGCCCACGCGGATCAGATTTTCGGCCTCCTTGGGGCGCGGATCGGCGCGCGCCAGGAAGTCTTCCAGCGAGTGGAAAGGCCGCTGGCGCAGGATGCGCTCCTGGGTACGGCGCGTCAGGTCGCGCACCTGGTCCAGGCCCATGTAGAGCACCGCTTCCCCGCCCGGGTAGGCCGCGCTGAACTCGGGCTGGGAGTGGTCGATGTGGGGCGGGTGGATGCGCAGGCCGCTGCGGCGGGCCTCGGTCAGGTACACGCGCTGGCTGTAATAGCCGCCCCAGTTGGCCAGCACAGCCGCCATGAATTCGGCGGGATAATGCGTTTTGCACCAGGCCGAGCGCCAGGCCACCAGGGCGTAGGAAGCCGCGTGCGCCTTGGGGAAGCCGTAACCGGCGAAGGCCGCCATCAGCTCCCAAACCCGTTCGGCGGTCTCAGGGGGTACGCCGCTCTTGAGCCGCGCGCCTTCGATGAAATGTTCCTTGAGCGTCTGCATCTGCTGGCCGGGGTCGAAGTGGCTCATGGCGCGCCGCAACAGGTCGGCCTCCGCCAGGCTCAGGCCGGCCAGGTCGTGGGCGATGCGCAGCACCTGCTCCTGATAGAGGATCACGCCGTAGGTGTCCTTTAGCAGGGGCGCCAGGGCCGGGTGCAGGTGCTCCACGGCTTCCTCCCCCTTGTGGCGGCGCACGAAGGCGTCCTTCAGCCCCCCGTTGAGCGGCCCCGGGCGGTAGAGCGCCAGGGCCACCATGAGGTCCTCCAGGCTGCGCGCGCGGATCTCACGCAGGGTGGCGCGCATCCCCGGGCTTTCGATCTGGAAACAGCCGATGGTGCGCCCGTTCTCCAGGGTCTCTGAGACCTGCGCGTCTTCCAGCGGAATGCTCTCCAGCACGTCCAGGGGAGCGGCGTACTCGCTGCGCTGCCAGGAATGGATGCGCGTGGCTACGTTCCCCAGCACGGTCAGGCCGCGAATGCCCAGCAGATCGATCTTGACCAGGCCCAGGCGTCCCACCGACTCCAGGTCCATCTGGGTGATAGTCACGCCCTTGGCGCCGGAGCGCTGCACCGGCGCCAGGTCCGTGATGCGGCCGGGCGCCACCACCAGGCCGCCGGCGTGCACGGAAAGGTGGTCGGGCAGGCCCAGCAAGGCCCTGGCCTGGTGGAAGATTGGGCGGTAGCGCGCGCCGGGAAAGGCGCTTTCCAGCTCCGCGTAGGGAGAGTTGCCGGTTGGCTGGCCCTCCTCCGTCATTGCCCCGTGCCGGTAGAAGCGCGGTAGGCGCTCCACCAGTTGGCGCACCTCCCCCGGCGACAGGCCGTGCGCCTTGGCCACCTCGCCCAGGGCCGAGCGCGGGCGGAAGCGGTTGATGGTGCCCACCATAGCCACGCGCTGGGGGCCGTACTGCTCGAAGACGTGGCGGATCACGCCGTCGCGCCGGCTGGAATTGATGTCGGTGTCGATGTCGGGCGGGGTAGCGCGCGCCGGGTTGAGGAAGCGCTCGAAGTACAGGTCCAGGCCCAGCGGGTCGGGAGAAGTGACGCCCAGGCAATGCGCCACCAGCGAGGAAGCCGCCGAGCCGCGTGAGGAGAAGACCACCCCGGCGCGCCGGGCGTAATCCAGGATCTCCTGCATGATCAGGAAGATAGGCTCGAAGCCGCGCGCCGCGATGACTTCCAGCTCGCCGTCCAGGCGCTGGCGGATGGCCGGGGTGACTCCGCCGTAGAGCCTCTTGGCGCCGGCCTCGGCTTTCTGGCGCAAGAATTCCGCCGCCGATAGGCCCGGCGGCAAGGGCACGGTGGGGAAGTGCGTCTGCCCGATGGGCAGCTCCAGGCGGCAGCGCCCGGCAACTTCCTGGGTGGCGGCCAGGGCCTCCGGCAGGCCGGCAAAGCGCGCGGACATCTCTTCCACGCTGGAGAAGGCGCTGCCGGGAGGGGCGGCTGCCTCGCGGGGCAGGTCGTTCAGGGGCCGGTTGAGGCGGATAGCGGCCAGCGTGCGCTGCAAGGCGGCCTCCTGCGGAGTCAGGTAATAGCTGTCCTGGGCGGCCACCACGGGCAGCTTCAATTGACGCGCCAGCGCGGCCAGGGCGACGGCGGGCTGATTTTCTTCGGGTGAGGGGACGTGCAGCTCGACGTACAGACGCTCTGGAAAGGCGGCGCGCAGCTCGGCAAGCAGGGCCGCCGCGGCGTTGGGTTGCCGGGCGGCCAGCAGGCGGCCGGCCAGGCCGCGCCGCCCTCCGCTCAGACACAGGACGCCTTCCGCGTAATTGGAGATCTGCTCGAGGCTGCCCACCGGAGAAGCGCTCATCCACAATGCGCTGCACAGCCCGCACAGGCTCGACCAGCCTTTCAGGTCCATGGCCAGCAGCACCAGCGGGCCGGGCGGGGCGAAGCCCAGCTCAGCCGGTAGGGCCACGTCCACTTCCAGGCCCAGGATGGGGCGCAGGCCGGCCGCCTGGCAGGCCAGGTAGAATTCCACCCCGCCGGTCAGGTTGAGGTGGTCGGTGAGGGCCAGGGCCGCCATACCCTGCGCGGCGGCCGCGCGCGCCAGCTCCCCGGGTGAGGGCAGCGCCTCCAAAAAGGAATAATAGGAATGCACGTGCAGGTGAACGAAGGGGAGGCGGCCCACCGCGCTCACCCCCTTCTTTTCGATCGGACAGCCGGCGTCTTCTGCCCCGCCGCCAGACCTTGCAGAAAGGTCTGGACCTCCTCGAAGCCGGGGAACTGCCGCTCTGCCCGGCGGAACTCGGCCGTGTGCGCGTAGCGCCGCCCGTTTTGCTCCTTCACGCCGAGCTGTTTGTGCAACAGCTCGTGGTACATGATGAATTCCACTACCTGCGCCGGGACGCCTGGCCCATCCAGGGTCAGGCTGACCATCACCGTGTCAGTGGAGGGCTGGTAGTGCCCGAATTTGCGCCGGGTAAGGCCGTTGCTCCAGGTTAGCCTGGGACGCGGCAGGCCGCTGTGGAAGTATTCCCGGTTGACGCGCTGGAAGACCTCCTCGAGGTCGTAGACCTGCCCGCGGGTGACCATGCGCAGGGGCTCGTTTCTGACCGTGAAGTTCTCGGCCAGGCGGGTGAAAGCTTCCGTCTTGGCGTAATCGCGCACGGTCGTGGCGTAATTCCCCACCTTGCTGACCAGGGCGCAGCACGCCAGCGCCTCGAAGACTTCTTCCGGCGCCCCGGCATAACCTTCGTGGATCACCAGCTCGATAGCCGAGCGCGTGGAGCGAGAGCGGTAGAGCGCGTTGACGTTGAACAGGGTAACGTGGAGGGGCAGGTTGCGCCAGGCGCGCGGGGCTTTCTTGCGGCAGGCGGCTTCCCGGGCGCAGCGCTGGGCCAGCAGCAGGCTTTCCAGGTGCATCTTCAGATCTTCGGGCTTACTCAAGAAGCGCAGCCACAGGTAAGCGCGCCGCGAAGGGGCGGGTAGATCTTCAGGCTTTCCCCCCTGCTGCTCGCTCAGCTCTTTTACGTCGGCCACGTGCCCCTGGATCGATAGCAGGAGCCGGGCGGTTTCCAGGACGGCCTGCTCTTGGGGCTTGCCTGCCTGGGTGATCTGGCCGAGCTGCGTCTGCACGTCCTGGCAAACTTTGGTCAGGTTGGCCAGCCGCACGACTCGCGGACGACTCTTTTCGCGGCGGGGCGCGGAAGGGTCCGCCCCGGCTTCGGCTCGCAAGGGCAGGGCGTCCAGATCGATCGATTTGAGATATTGATAGGCGTGCAAAGAAGGCCAGGGGAGCTGGGTGGGAGCCAGGCCGTGTGCCTGGCAGATGGCCTCGACCTGGGCGACCGAATTGCGCACCAGCGCGCGGAAATCTTCTACCCGTTCCGGAGGGACGCCGGCGTCCAGCATCTGGCGCACGGCGGTCATGCGCTTGACCAGCCCTGTGATTCGGATTTGCGGCATAACCGGCTCCTTTCTTGAGAAGCATTTTACCGCAAACCCGCCCTGGGGGAAGATTCCGGGGATGAGGGAGAACCTCAGTAATCCTGGCCAGGCAGGAATTGATCCTGGCCTTCTTCCTCCACCAGGTGCAGGAAGGCTTCCACCACCTGGGGGTCGAAATGTTTGCCGGATTGCTCGCGGATATAATCGAGCGCATCCTTTTGGCTCCAGGCCCGGCGGTAAGGCCGGTCGGAGAGCAGCGCATCCCACACGTCTACCACGGCGAATACCCTGGCGGCCAGGGGAATATCGCTGCCCTTCAGCCCGCGCGGATAGCCCGTCCCGTCCCATTTTTCGTGGTGGTTGTAAGGGATGGCCAGCGCCGGGCGCAGGTATTGGATCGGGTACAGCATCTCGTAGGCATAAGCGGGATGCTTGCGCATCTCCACCCATTCGCCTTCGGTGAGGGGGCCGTTCTTGCGCAGGATGGCATCCGGCACGCCCATCTTGCCGATGTCGTGCAGCAGCGCTCCCCGGCGCACGTGAGCCAGCTCGGAGCCCCCGATGCCCATGCGGCGTCCCAGGCGCAGGGTCATGCCGATCACGCGCTGCGTGTGGCCGCCGGTGTCGTTGTCCCGCAGATCCAGGGCGCGCACCCAGCCTTCCAGGGTGGCGTCGTATGCCAGGTTGAGCTCGAGGTTGCTGCGCTGCAAATCGTTGAAGAGGGAAGCGTTGTCGACGGCGATGGCCGCCTGGCGGCCCAGCACTTCCAGGAAGTCCAGCCATTCCGGGTCGGGGGCCAGAGGGGAGCGGTGGAAGATCTCCAGCACGCCCTTGACGTCGCCCTTGGCGATCAGCGGTACACCATAATAAGCCAGGATGCCTTCATTGGCCAGCAGGTCGGCGCGCGCCAGCGCGCCCCGGTTCTCGGGGATGTTGTCGATGTGCACGATGCGCCGTTCCAGCACGGCCCTGGCCGCGTGGCCGGCGCTGATTGGAATGCGTACCTGGGGGATCGGGTCGGTCTGGAAGCCCCGGCTGGCAACGGACTCCAGCAATCTTACGCGCGGGTTGAGCATGAGGATGTCTGCCGCGTCTACCTTGAGCAGCTTTTTCACCTGATCCAGCAGGACGTTCAGGGTCAGTTGCAGGTCCAGGCTGGAGGTGATGGCCATATCGATGTCGCGCATGGCGATCAGGCGGCGGATGCGGTTTTGCGCCTGGTCGAACAGGCGCGCGTTCTGGATGGCGATGGCGGCGTGATTGGAGAATGCCTGCGCCATGAGGGCGTCGATCTGGTCGTAAGCGGCCGGTTTGCGATTGTCGAAGGTCATCATCCCGATGGCCTCCCCGTTGACTTTCATCGGAATGGCCATCCAACCGCGCGTGTAGGTGGTGCCCCCCCAGGCTTTAAAGCGCTTGTCCTGGCGCACGTCAGCAATGACCACGGGCTTTTCAGCGCTGCGCACTTCCTTGAACAGCTCGTCGTCGGCCGGATACAGATTGCCTATCACTTCTTCTACGTTGGGAAGGCCCTTGCCGGCCAACAAACGCAGGCGGTCTCCTTCCAGGAGAAGGACGCTGACGCTATCGTAAGAGATCAGCTTCTCCAGGCAATTCAAGATGGCCTCCAGCACCTGCTCGGGGTCGAGGGTGGAGGTCAGGGAAGTGGTGATCTCGACCAGCGCCTCGGCGGTCTGGCGGGCGCGGCGCTCATTTTCCAGCAGGAGCGCTTTCTCTTGCTCGATCTTCACGTGTTTGGTGATATCACCCTTGGTGACCAGCACGCGATCGTAGGTGCGTTCGTGGCCGGGCACCACTGTCCACTTGACGTTGGTGTGGATCTTTTCCCCCGTCAGCGTGGTGTTGACTGCTTCTCCTTCGAACTCGGTTTTCCCCTCGGTCATCGCCAGGAGGGAGGCCTTGTACGTATCGATCCCCTCTCTTCCAATAAAGGGGAACGTGCTGCTCAGGAAATCTTCCTTGCTTTCCCCTTTGAACATCGTCAGCGTGGCTTTATTGACGTCCAGGGTCTTGGCCAACGTGAGGATCCTGCCCAGTTCGTCAGGATGATCGTCGAAATATTGGCGGAGGTCATCTACGCCCTGGCCACGCAACTGCTCCAGGGCCGCGATCACCTCTGAGAAGTCTTTTACCGACAGGGAGACGGGGGATTCCTCGAAGAGGATGCGGTAGCTTTCTTCACTATCCCGCAGCCTGGCCTCAGTTGCTTTGCGCAGACTGACGTCGACGATGAAGCCTTGAAGATGGGACGGCCCGCCCAACTCGCCGGGAAGGATGGCGGCCCGATCCCGCACCCACACCACGCGCCCATCCTGCGCCAGCAGCCGGTATTCCAGGTCGAAAGGCGTTCCACTCGCCCAGGTTTGATCCAGGCTGGCTAAAACGCGCTGGCGGTCTTCGGGGTGAACGTGCTCCATCCAGAAGTCCGGATTGGCGATCCAGGCATCTTCAGGATACCCCAGCATCCCGACGATTTGCGGACTGACGTAAGAAATGCCTTCCGAGCGCGACAGGCTGGAGAGGTAAGGTACGATATGGATTTGATCTGCCAGGGCTTTGAAATTTACCGCCACATCTCGATGTTTACCTGTTTGCCCATGCATGGATTGGCCTTTCGTCTGTAGTGAGGACTGCGTTGGGAGCCGCAACCTGCAATGCCCCTCGCATCAGGCGAATACGCAATGGCCCTTCTTTCGGAGGAAATATGAATACCTTGGGGGCCGGAACAACCGGTAAAAATGGCGCCTGCTGCGAAGTTTATAGATGCGCTCTGTGCCGTGGTATGCAGATGCATTATTTGTACCAGATCATGGTCTCCGAGTGTTTTCGAATCAAAAAAGCTGCCCGAGGCCGTCGAGAAGGGTCCGGGCAGCTTGATGGCCAACCTCCTGCTTATTTTAAATCGGTGAACTGGGCCCGCATGGCCTCGACCGTGCTCAAGTCTGGGCCGACCAGCCAGAGGGTCTGGCGCGGGGCGGAGAAGAGGCAGCTCGTCTGGGAATTGACCTGCCAGCAGCTCGCGTTGGCTTCCTCGATGCGGTTGCCGCGATACAGCTCGGTGAGGTGTGTGCTCATCGCCTTGAGGAACTGGTCGGCGTCGCCTTGCGAATCCCACACCCAGTGCGCCGCCAGGGAAGTAGAATCGGTCGAAGCGTTGTAGTATACCTGGTAGTGGTCGCCGCCCCAGCCTTGAGCCGCGGCGGCGGCCGTCTCGTCGGCGATCTGTGCGTTGAGGTCGGCCCCGTAGCCCAGCAGCAGGTAGGTGTCGAACTCGCCAAGCGTGCTGCTTTCGATAGGCACCCAGCTATCGCCCAGGGTCGTCGCCAGCACGGGGTCGGCGACCGGAATAGGCTCTTCCCCGGTGATGTATTTCTCCGGGTGAAGGATCTGCTCCGTGCTGGCCGGCGGGCTGGCGTAGGCCTGGTTGACTCTGGCCCAGTTGCCGCGCTCGTAGAGGTAGGTGACGAATTTAAGCCCGTAATCGTACGTGAAAGCGACTTCCTTTTCCAGGAAGGGAGGAGAAAAGTCATCGGGAACTGCCAGCAGGGGCGGCGTGTAGAAAGCGATGTCGCGGTAATCCTGCGGGCTGGCGTATTGCTTCCACCATTGGTTCATCAGGAAGGTGGCGTCTCCCTCGATCAGCGCATTCACGGCCTCGCAGCGTTGCGCGTCCTGGCCGCAAACGGCGGGATCTTCCATCTTCGAGAAGTTGAAGGTCTGATCCACCAGAGCGTGGTCGAATTCGTGCGAATAGACGAAGTGCTCGATGCCGCTAAAACGGATACCGATGACGAAAATGTCCTTGGTCTTGTTCATGTAGAAGCCGCCGATATTATCCACCAGGTGATTCAGGGCCAGATTGACCATATCATAGGTGGGCTTGATCATCCCCAGGGCGGTCAAGGCGTGTTGCTGGTTCTTCAGCGCCAGCAGGTAATCATCGTCGATCACCTCGGCCTTGAGCATGTCTTCGGCCCGGCCTATGGAAACGATATAGCTGGGCACCTGGGTCTTGATCGGCAGCCCGCGTAAATCGGAGACCTCACGCTGGATAGTGTCCATCTGGGCCATCAAGGTGGGGTTGAGCGGCATGTAGGTGGCGGTGGGGGTGGCCGTCCAGGTGGCCCTGGGCGTCGGGCTGGGCTGGGGGGTGACTGTGGACGGAGTGGGGAAAGCAGCCAGCCCGGCAACGGGCGTTGGCGAACTGCCCGGGTCCACGCTCGCGGCCGGCGGGGTGGTGAATTGAATGTAAGCCCAGGTCAGGCCGGCGAGCATCAGGAGCACCAGGATGGATACGATCGTGATGGCGACCCACGTACCCCGCCGGTTGTTGCGCGGATCCTCTTTTCCCGGCTGGCGGGCGCTCTTCGCGGCCGTCCCACGCAATTCGGCCAGCGCATCGCCGGGCGGCGGGTTAGAGCCGGCGGGGGGCCTGGGTGGGGCAGAGTCCGGCCCGGCCGGGGGCGGCTGGCGGAAAGGGGAAACAGGCTCGGAAGGCGCCGGGTGGAAGCCGGGGATGGCGCCGGCGTCTTCCTCGGAAGACGCCACGAAGGGCGGCGTGGCAGGGGCAGGCTTTTGGTCTGACCAACCCGGCACGACGTAGGCCCCCAGTCCGGCCTCGTTCCCTTTCGACCGGCTGTCCTCTGCGCGCGCCGGCGGTGCGGCCTCACCCGACCAGCCCGGTATGGGCGCCTGCACAGGGGGCGGCGAGGGCTTTTCGGGGGGCGGCTCGATCCCGTACAGGCTAGACTTGATCTTATTCATCCGCGCTTGCGCCTGAGGGTGAGCGGGGTTGAGCCGCAAGACGCGCCGCAAACAATCGATCTGTTGGCCGGCGTCTGAGACCACAAAGCTCATCAGATACCAGCCGTATTCCGAGGTGGGATTTTGTTGGATAAAACGTGTCAGGATCTGACGGGCATCGCTGATTCGCCCCGCGTTGAGGTGCTCGACCGCCTGTTTGATCTCGTCAGGAGGGGTGTTCGTCATTGAGAGAGCTCCATGCATGGTTTTCGGGTGTCGGTTACAATACTATAGCTTTAATTTGCAAAAAAGACAACGATCCTCTGATTTCCTAACAAGACTGTAAACTGGCCCAGGGGCAGGAGCAAAATAATCATGCCTCTAATGAATTGCTTTTATAGGCTATTTCAGGTACACTTGGGCTATCAATAAGAAGCACTCCTCTTAATCGAGAAACCAAGTTGCCTAATTACAGCATGAAGCTATAGGGGAGGAGAAGATGCATTGGGTGTACACGCCGTACATCCTTCCATTAGTAGTCTCGGCTGTACTATCAATCGTTTTGGCAACATTGATGTGGCAGAGGCGCACTACACCAGGGGCAACTTCCTTCGTCGTGATCCTGACGGCGACTGCGTTCTGGTCTATCACCTATCTCCTGGAGACCGGCAGTACGTTCCTGCCCGAAAAGATCTTCTGGTCCAATCTCGAATACATTGGGATCGTGGCGCTGCCGGTGGCCTGGGTGACCTTTGCGCTGGAATACAGCAACCACGAGCGCTTGCTGACCCGGCGCAACCTGGTGTTGCTCCTCTTCGTGCCGGTGGTGACACTGCTCCTGGCCGGGCTGAAGAGCCCTTTGCTGCGCGCAGAATTCTACGTAGACCCCAGCGGGGCTTTTCCTGTTTTGGAAAATGTCTACGGGCCGTGGTTCTGGCTGTACACGATCTATTCCTATAGCCTGCTGTTCGTCGGCTCTTTTTATCTCTTCCAGACCCTTTCGACCACTTCGCGCTGGTACACCTCGCAGATCGCCCTCGTCCTGGTCGCCGTGCTGCTGCCATGGCTGGCGAACATCGTGTATATCCTGCGAATCATCCCTTCCCTCTCCCTGGACCCGACTTCCCATCGCTTTTAACCTCACCGGCATCCTGATCGCCTGGGGCATATTCCGCTTCCGCTTGATGAATATCGCGCCGGTGGCGCGCACCGTGGTGCTCGAAAATCTCACGGACGGCGTGGTCGTCTTGAACAATCAGAACCACATTGTGGACGCCAACCTCGTGGCAGGGGGCATGGTGGGTGAGCCGGTCGACAAGATGATCGGCAAGCGCATGGAGAGCGTCCTGATCGCTTACCCAGACATCGTGGAGCGTTACCTTTAACGTTTACCAGGCCCAGGGCGAAATCGCCATGGGGAGTGGCAGCGGGCGACGCTACATCGATCTGAGTATCTCTCCGCTCTACAGCCGGGGCAAGCTTTCCGGGCGGGTGATGGTGCTGCGGGACGTTACCGAGCGCAAGAAAGTCGAGCTCGAGGGGCTGCAATCGAACGAGCTGCTGGTGGCCACACTGGACGCCGCCGCCGACGGGATTCTGGTGATGGATGAACAGGGCGAGATCGTGCGCGTGAACCGCCGTCTGGTGGAAATGTTGAAGCTTCCCCCACGATGCTGCAAGGGGCCAGCGAGCAGCCCGCTCTGGACAGCTTCGTCCACCAGCTCGTCCACCCCGACACCTTTTACATGCTCATGGATAAGCTGAACGCTTACCCGGAGGCGGAAAGCTACGACGTGCTGGAGCTGAAAGACGGGCACGTCTTCGAGCGTTATTCTCGCCCGCAACGCATCGGGGAGAAGCGCGTCGGCAGGGTGTGGAGCTTCCACGATATCACCGAGCAGCGCCGCGCCGAAGAGGATCTGCGATACATGAGCTCGCACGACATCCTTACCGGCCTGTACAACCGTGGCTATTTCGAAGAAGAGCTCAACCGCCTGGAAGGCAGCCGTCTCTTCCCGGTCAGCTTGATTATCGCAGACGTGGACGGGTTGAAGGATACCAACGATACCCAGGGCCATTCCGCCGGCGACAAGCTGCTGCGCCACGCGGCGGAGATTCTGCGCAACGCCTGCCGGGCGGAGGACGTCGTGGCGCGCATCGGCGGCGATGAGTTCTGCATCGTGCTGCCCGAGGCGGATACCTCCGCCGCGGAGGGGGTGCTGGAGCGCATCCAGAATATGCTGGCCATCCGCCGGGTGGGCGAAGCGGAGATTCCACTCTCGCTTTCCCTGGGAGCGGCGACCGCCGAAGACAGCCAGAAGCTGCGCCGGGTGCTGCGCATGGCGGATAATGCCATGTACCAGGTCAAGCGCACCAAGCGCGGCAAGCGCTCGACCACCGACCACCTGGGCGAGTAAGGGTCAGCGGATCTCTTTGACCACTTCGACGCCGTTCAGCGCCATGTGGTAGAGGAAGACCGCGTGCATCAAATCGCCCGGATGGGGGAAGGCGCCGCTTTGCCCGGCAGCCGCTACGGGCAGGTCGTAAGTCTCCACGCAATTGGCCGGGACGATCACCCGCCGCTGTATCTGGCGCGAGTTGGCGTCCAGCAAGAGGTGCATGGCGCCTTGATAGATGCACAGGTCAGTGCAGTCGCCGACCACGATGAAATTGTCGACCTGGGGGAAAGATGCGAGCCAATCTGGCAGGCCGGTGTTCAGCCCGATGCTGATCGAGTTCTTGGGCAGCACGAGCATTTCCTTGTAGAAGGGCAGCTCTTTGAGTGCCTCCACCGTATCCGATTCGTGGCTGCCGGCGACGGCGTGCGGCGGGTAGGCCCCAAACTCGATGGCCGCCGGGTCGTGGGTATCCTGGCTGAGCAGGATGTGGCGCACGCCGCGCTCCCAGGCGCGCTGAAAAAGATCGGCAGCCGGCGAGACCAGGGCGGCCACGCGCGGGCTGGAGAGGGGCCCCTCGTAGCAGAAGCCGTTGATCAGATCTACCGAAAGGATCGCCGTGCGGGCGGGGTCGGGGATGGCCTGGGACAAGGTCAGCGCGCGCAGGCCGCCCAGCCAATCCGCGAGATAATCCAGGAAAGGTTGCGCTTCAGAGGCCAGAAGATTTACAGACATAACAGCTCCTTATTCTCAAGAAGACTTTCGGGCAAGTATAACCAGTTACCAGGGATTGTGCAATCGAGGCGCGATTTCATTTGGGAGCCTCTTGGTCTATAATAGCTTCAATTCAGGAGAAGCCTCATGCCTCTAAAAGACTACACCCGCCCAGTCGACCCACCCGGCATCCAGCTCGTGCGCTTCCGCTTGTTCGTCAACCAGCAGACCCAGGATCTGATGAAAGATTTGGCCGGCCCGGAAGACTACGAACAATCCGTGCGAGAGCTGTTCGGCGAAAATGCGGATTGGATCATCGCTATGCATACCCGCGCCAACGAGATCGATAATACTTTCCATTCGCGCATCGAGCTGGCCAGCGCCTTCGAAGCCACGGGCAACCAGGCGCGCGCCATCGAGCAGTACGAGCACAACATCAACGCCAAGGACCCCGAGCCGGCCGCTTACCGCCGCCTGGTGGCCCTCTCGCTGCAGAATGGCAACCTCGCGGAAGCGGTCACCATCTGCGAACGCTACCTGGAGCTGTTAGGGCAAATCGAGGGAATCTACCCGCAGTACCTGGACGTAGAGGGCCTGCGGGACGAATTCACCGTCCGGATGGCGGAGCTCAAATAATCTCGTCTATTCCCGTTCGCCGGTTGGCACGATTCGTGCTCCCCCTTCTTTGATCGCGCCGCATCCTGTCCACACTGCTACCTGGCGCCAATCTATTGCCGGGGCCGTCTAAAAAGACGTAGGGCGGCTTTCTAAGCCGCCGCGAAGGTAAGGGCGTCGGGATGTGAATCCCGACCTACGCTGAGATTTCGTTCTTTTTGGACAGCCTCAAGGATGGGATGCATGAAAAGGCTGACTCTTCTTCTGATAGCAGGCGTGGTGGTGCTGGCCGCAGCCGGCGTGCTGGTGGGCCAGGCGCTGTCTGCACCGGCGCAAGCAGACCAGCAGCCCAAGGCGCTGGGTATTCTGGCCCAGCAGCCGATCTATGGCTGGGAAGTGTGCGCCGACCTCGGCCTGGGGGAAGTGCCCGGGGTAGGCCTCCGCCAGCAGTTCGAGCTGTGCACCGGCGACGGCTGGCGCTTGCGCACCTATTGCATCCAGCCCGATCTCCCCGCCCCGGTCATCGGCACGATCTGTTCACAAATCGATGAGACTACTTATTGGTGTGGAGACGAGGCGCAGAACCTGCGTGAGCTGGCGGTGCTGGCCACCCCGCTTCCGGCGCCTGCGCCCACGCTGACGTTCACGCCCACCCTCACTTTCACGCCGCCGCCGACTTTAACCTCCACGCTTACGCCCACATTCACTCCCACGGCCACCTCTATGGCCACCGCTATGGCTACTTCCACGGCTACCTCCACGGCCACCCCCCTGCCCAACACCCCGGCCGGCGTCACCGCCACGTCCACCCCACGCACCCGGCCGGGCGGGCAGGGTAACCTGGAGGCCATCGGGCAACTGGCGGTGGCTGGTTGGGGCATTCTGCTGGTGGCCTTCGCCGGGGTTGCCCTGGCGGGCCGGGTGAAGCGGCATTGAGCGGCGGGCCTGCCTTCTGGTGAGCATGACCTCTGGCGGCCCCAGGCCGGGGTTTCCTTTCAAATACCGCTGGGTGTTTCCCTACGCGCGCCACAGGCTCTCCAGGCGTTTGAGCTTGCGCCTGAGCCGGCCCTGGAGGATCTGGTTGGGCCTGGCGCTGGGAATGTGGTTCTTCACCGGAGGTATCCTGGCGGGCTGGATGTTGGCTGCCTCCCACCTGCCCGCGGAGCCGGCCCCACCGGCCCCAACGGCGGCCACGCTCCTGGCGAGCGCGCCGCTCCAGGCGACCGCCACGCCCTTTCTGCCGTTGCACCCCACGCCTACCCCTGAAAGCACGCCTGTTCCCGCTGCTACTCCTGCCCCGGCTCTGACCCTGCGCTTCTACGACATTGATTTTGCCAGCTCCGCCGGGCAGGTGCGCATCGAGATCTTTCCGCGTGACGAAAGCGTCAACCACGGGCGTCCGCTGGTGATCGCATTCCTCCCCGGAAAGACGTGCATTTTCGGCGACGGCCACGCCTGTATCGGCGCGTACCGGGCCTCAGCCGGGGGCGAGGTGACCTTCGCCACGATCCATTCGGGGGTGGGCGGCGAGGGCCAGGCGTATCGCAACGCCGTGGAGGGCACCGGCTTCGACACGGCCGGCTTTACCCTGGAGCGCGTGCAGGCCAATTTGAACGCTCTGCATGGCGCAGATGTGACCATCCAGCAGGGAGATCATGTGGTGAAAGGGCGCCTGGCAGCCGCCGTGCGCGTCCCGGCCAACCTTATCGAGGAGTATTTCAGCCTGCCCCTGCCGGAGGCGTTGAGCCTGGCGACGGCCAGCCTGCCTTCCGCGGCGGATTGGGCCGACCCCGACCGGCCCCTGCTGGCCTTCGAGACCTGCGGCTGGAGAATGCCGGGAGAAGCCTGGGCGCCGGGGGTCTCGGCCACCACCGGCTCGGTATACGTGGGCGTGATCCAAAAAGCCCCGTGAGCGCGGCCCGGAAAAGTGTTCGTCCCAAAACTGGTAGGTCTTGAAAAAAGAGCAAGCCCAGGTTAAATTGGTAGTTACTTAGGCCAACAATTTACCGGAGCTTGCGATGTCAATTGTCACTTTACATTTACCAGAAGTCAAGGTTTGTGAAACAAGTCGTCCGAAACGATGCCCAGTGTGTGGGGGAGAAACATTTCAGCGATGGGGAGGGGCGATCAGGAAAGTACGCGATCCACAAATTAAGGAAGTGGTGGTATATCGCTATTGTTGTTGCACCTGTCGCCACACGTTTCGGCACTATCCGGAAGGGATCAGTCAAGCCCAGCAAACGGTGCGGATGAAGGCACTGGCGGCAATTGGCTGGATATTGGGGATGAGTTATCGCGGGGCATCCGGCTTTTTTGGGGCATTTCGGGTGGAAATAGGGCGGATGAGTATATGGCGGGATGTGCAAGAGCGGGCCAGGCAATTGGAGAAAGAGCGGCATTGGAAGAAGGTGAGGGTGGCGGGGGTAGACGGGGCGTATGTGAAGGGATGGGGAGAAACGCAAAAGGTATTGGTGGTGGTAGACATGGGGACGGGCGACCCGATCACGGTGGGGTATCTGGATGAGAAGGACCCACAGGCAGTGAAGAAGTTTCTTGAACCACTGGTGCAGCGTCTGGGGATCAGCGTGATTGTGACCGACGATTTGGCCAGTTACAAGCAAGTGGCGGATGACTTACAGTTGGAACACCAGGTATGCCAGTTCCATCTGCGGCGCTGGGTAGGACGCACGTTGCATGAATTGAAGGAAAGCTTGCCCCCCGATTGGCTGTGGATGGTAGATGAGGTAAAGCAGTTGCTTGCAGATTTGCCCATCGAGGGTGACAAGCGCCTGGTGGCTTTGGGACGCCAATTTCCACCGGCTCAAGCCAAACGAGCCGGGAGTGAATTTACGCCGCTTGAACAATTGCGTTATCTAATCGTCCGTCTGGGCGAAAATTGGGCTCGTTTTCGGGTATTCAATTGGCAGCCGGACGTGCCCTGGACGAATAACCCAACCGAACAAGTGATAGGTCGCATGAAAATGCGAGCCCGGACGGTTCGAGGGTATAAAAACTGGGATGGCATGACCAGTGGCCTGATGGCGGCCGGAGTGAAACTTGCATGATTTTCTCGCTCAGGCAAGGGAGAATGCTGCCTGCTCCCAATTCCTGAAATTCGCCAACCAAGTTTGGGACAAACACCCGGAAAATCTCCCGTTGACGCGGCGCCCGGATTTTGTACACTGATCTGTAGACAAATCCGGTCTTTTCGCTGGGGGCCATTCGAGAGAGGGAAGCGCTCGATAGGGTAGTGTCTTCGTATGGCTGCCACGCTTCCCCAGAAAGGGTACGATCGCATGAAGAGCTTGATCAAGTTCCCATTGGAAAAGGATACCTACATTCTGGTCGAAGTGGAGCAGCCCGACTGAGTGGGGGATCGTTGAAGCCGCTACGTTCTGCTGAAGTGATCGAGAGGTCCGGCTTGAAGTTCGACCAGGCGCTGGAGAACGTCCGCCCGGCCGCCAATGCCGTCATCGCCGCTCTGCGTGGGTTGAAGGACCCACCCGATGATATCGAAGTTTCCTTTGGATTGAAAATGAATGCGGAAACCGGGACGACCATCGCCTCCAGCAAGGTTGAGGCGAACTATACCGTCACCCTCAAGTGGCAAGGACGCCGGCCGCCAGAAACCGAGAGCTGATCAAACCTTCTCGGTCTCCTGCCAGAGCACCACCCGGTCGCGGCCCTGGTTCTTGGCGTCGTAGAGAGCCAGGTCGGCGCGCTGGATGAGGGTATCCAGGCAGTCGCTTTCGTCCGGCCCGGTGGCCACCACCCCCGCGCTGACCTTGACGGCCAAAGCCCCGCCGTTGGGCAAGAGCACCGGCTGGCGGGCTATCTGCGCGCGCACGCGCTCGACGATGGCCAGGGAAGCCCCCGCGGAGCTGCCCGGCATGACCAGCAGGAACTCGTCTCCGCCCCAGCGCCCCACCCAGTCGTAAGAGCGCACCGTCACGGAAAAAGCATTGGCCACGCCCTGCAGGGCGCTGTCGCCGACCGGGTGGCCGTAGGTGTCGTTGATCGGCTTGAAATGGTCGACGTCGAGCATGGCCAGGCCGAGGGGGACGTCCTCGCGCCGGGAGCGGTTGAGCTCGGCTTCGGCGTGGGCGTAGATGGCCCAGCGATTGAAAAGGTTGGTCAGGCTGTCGCGCATGGCCAGCGCTTCCAGGCGGGTATTCGCGTCCGTCAGGCGGTTCTCCAGGTCGAGGATACGCTGCCCAATGGCGACGCGCGCCAGCAATTCGTCGGCGTTGAATGGCTTGGTCAAGAAGTCGTCCGCGCCGGCATTCAGCCCTGCCACGATTTCCGCTTTGGTGTTCTTGACGGTCAGGATGATGATATAGATGTATCCTTTGAAACTGCCGCCGCGGATGCGCTGCGTCAGCTCCAGGCCGTCCATGCAGGGCATCAACCAATCGGTAATGACCACACGCACCGGCTCGCGCTGGAGATATTCCCAGGCGGCCTGCCCGTTCTCCATCTCGATTACTTCGTGGCCGGCCAGACTCAGGCTAAGCTGAATTACGCGCCGGGATTCGGCATCATCATCGACGATCAAGATACGCATGGAGGCTTGCTCCTAAGTCAGGGTTGCTTAATCATAACTCATTTTTGACGTGGGCGTAGTGCAAAATTGCGTTTTTCCTTGAATTGTCTGCCGTGGGTTAGAATATAATCTTCTCGAAGGCTGTCGTCGAGCGATTTTTATTCTATCTTCTCACGGGAACCCTATGATACAGCTTGATTTGAACGCTGCTCGAAAGTTGATGCTGGCGGCCCAGGGGCTGCTCCACCCGCCGGTGCGCGCTGCTCGAAAGGCCGACGTGCTGGAGACCATCCGGCGCATGGGCGCCTTGCAGATCGATACCATCCACGTGGTGGCGCGCAGCCCTTACCTGGTGTTGTGGAGCCGCCTGGGAGATTACGATCCGCGCTGGCTGGAAGAGCTGGAGGCGGAAGGGGCGCTGTTCGAATACTGGGCGCACGCGGCCTGTTTCCTGCCCATCGAAGATTACCCCTATTTCCGCCGCGTCATGCTGGACGGCCTGCCCGGCTGGCGGGATGCGCCTGCCTGGCTGGCCGAGAACGGCGAGCTGGCCAATCGCATCCTTACCCACGTCCGCGAGAACGGCGCGGTGCGCTCGGCGGATTTCGAGAACCCCAACCACAAGGGCGGCGGGTGGTGGAACTGGAAGGAAGAAAAGGAAGCCCTCGAGCGCCTGCACACGGCCGGGGAGCTGATGATCGCGCGCCGCGAGAAGTTTCAGCGCGTGTATGACTTGCGCGAGCGCATCTTGCCGGGCTGGGAAGACACGCGCACGCCCAGTCGAGAGGAGATGCGCCGCGCCCTGGCGCTCAAGGCGGTGCGGGCCCTGGGCGTGGCTGCCCCGGAATGGGTGCCCGACTATTTCCGCCTGGCGAAGGCGGGTCTGCCGGCCCTGCTGGAGGGATTGGCCGAGGAGGGGCTCCTGGTGCGCGCCAGCTTGCACGATCACAAGGCGGATGTTTATATCCACCCGGAGAACCTGTCTCTGGCGGAAGAAGCGGCTGCCGGACGGCTTCAATCCCCTGTCACGACGCTGCTCTCGCCCTTCGATCCGCTGGTATGGGACCGCGCCCGCGCCAGAGCCTTGTTCGGCTTCGATTACTCCATCGAATGCTATACCCCGGCGGCCAAGCGCCGCTACGGCTACTTTACCCTGCCGCTGCTGCACGGCGGAGAACTGGTAGGGCGCCTGGACCCCAAGGCCTATCGCCAGGAAGGGGTATTCGAAGTCAAGGCCGTCTATCTGGAGCCGGGGGTGGAGATCAGCGCCGGATTGCTGGCCGGGCTGGCAAATGCGCTGCGCCGTTGCGCGGCCTGGCACGCTACGCCCGAGGTGATCGTGCGGCGCTCTGATCCGCCGGAGCTGGCGGGGCTGTTAGGAGAAGCGCTGCGGGATTAACGAAGAAGACCCTAAAGGTCTCACAGACCTTTAGGGTCTGGCTCGGGGTGGGATGAGCCGCGTTTATTGCAAGGTCAAATTGCCCCAGGTGGTTGGGTCGACCAGCACGCGATTGGCGTCGCTGGAGATCATGACCTGTTGCTGCTGCGTCCCGGTATTGTCGTCGCCCGAAATCGAGAAGGCGAAGCCGAATTGCTCGCCGCTATAGGGGCTTACGTGGAACACCGACCAGGGAATGGCGGCTTCTACGCGGTATAGCCCGGTGGACGAGGTAGCGCCGATCTGCACGCTGCTCTGGGAGCCGGCCCGCCCGCTGGGAAACCACAGATAGGCTTCCGGGTTGTTATTGACCGTGCTCTTCTGGCCGGGCGAGATGCCGAGCTGGTAATCGTCGCCGTCCAGGGCGCGGGTGAAGAAATCGCCGGTCAGGTTGGTATCCAGGAGGATTTCCAGGCTGTCGCCCTTGTAAATATATTGGCCGGTGGCTTCCTGCACGTAATTGTCGTCGTGTACCTTGGCCGCGATGTAAAGGTTGTTCTTATCCCAGGCGACGCGGAAGGAGCCTTCGAACGCCTGGTCCGCGCCCTTGTCGCCGAAGACGACGAAATTGCAGGGATATTGCTTGGCGCTCCATTCGCCCCAATCGCCGTCCAGGGTGGGCGGCGTGCCGGTATACGCAGCGATCACGTTCAACCCGGAGCGCGTGGTGGGCAGCGTGGCCGTAGGCGGCACGGAAGTCGCCGTGGGCGTCACCGGGGTGGCGGTGGGCAGCTCTGCGGTCGGCACGGGTGGGAAGGTGGCCGTAGCGACGACCACCGGCGGCAGCGTGGCCGTGGCCACCAGCGGCAGTGGAGAGGGCACCTGGGTTGGAAAGACAAACGGCGTTGGCGTGGGGAGCTGGCGGATGGGCAGCGTACACCCTGCCAGGATGGCGATGAGGGCAACAGCGCCGATCACGTGATGGGGCCTGGGGCGAGACATTTTTGGTATCCTCCTATTCCATTCTATATTAACAACAGCCTGCGAAAGCGCGTTCTCTTGGGCGAGCAGCCGGTCCTGCTGTCCCTCCAGACCGCTACGCTCTCATTGTACAACAAGATTGCTTTGGGAGTCAGTCGATCTGTTCTGAGAGGTAACCAATTTTAACGTTAGTTCAGAATAAGGATTCGCACCACAAAGGACACAAAGCACACTAAGAAAACATAAGATTTTAGAACAAAAATTACAAAAACTTCGTGTCCTTGGTGTTCTTGGTGGTTTACTACTCTTACCTTTCCTTACACCCGAATTCACATAATTTTAAGACGTAAGGCCGTGGGCTTTGGTTCCACATTTTAGAAGAGGGAAAGGGCCAATCTTTAAGCTGAAAGAGCCTGACGGAGGGTCAGGCTCTTTCTTCTGCGATGTTTACACTTCGACGCTCAATCATGCCCGAGTACTCGAATCAGCTCTTACACCCCCTGGCTCGGAACTGTTTCAAGGCAACGCTTGCCCCCTCAGACATGGTGGGGAAGGCCCACACCTGGCGCTTTCTCGTTGGCGAGGATGCGCCGGGCGCGCGTCCAAACATCGGCGCGGATGGATTAGATGGAAACCTCCTGCACTAGCCGCAGCGGATACTGCTCAGCGGTGTGCTGGTCAATTTCTGAGTGTCTGGGGAGAACCACCATACCTGTTCCCCAACGACCTGCAACAGGGTCGGGCTGCCTGGGAGGGTGGCTCCCTTCACCCCGCACCAGCCGCTGTTGGAGCCGGCCGGGTACATCCTCCAGGAGCTGTTGGCCTCGTCCGACAGGGCCAGCAGGCTGCCGTCCGGCAGGATCTGCAGGCCGGGGAAGGGCGCCCCGCCGTAATTCTGCCAGCCGGGCAGGGTGGGCAAGTCGGCGGCGTGCCAGGTCTTGCCGGCGTCCTGGGTGGAGAGGAGCACCGGATAGTTCCCGCCCCCGTCCAGCAGGACGACCAAATCTTCGGCGAAGGCCACCAATTCCTTGGGACCGGCGGACCTCAGCTCCACCGGCGAGACCGGCGAGCTCCAGGTCTTGCCGCCATCGCTGGAGGCCAGCACGAATTGGGGCAGGGGCGAGCCCATCCCGCCGATGGAACCGGGGGCGGGGCCCCAGCGCAGGCAGGGGCCGCTCTGCGGGCAGGTGAGCGCGCCGGGCGACCAGGTCGCGCCGCCGTCGCTGCTCTCTTCCACGCTCACCTGGGGCGCCTGATCCGGGCCGCCGCTGGTGCCCGCGAACAGGGCCTGCACCCCCGTGCCATCCGACCAGAAGCCGCCGAAACTTTGCGCCAGGTCGGCGGAGGGAGCCGGCACCACCTGCCAGCTCTGGCCGTTATCGGCGGTGGCGAAGCCGGTGAAGTAGGTCGGCGGTGCGCCGTAATCCTTGTTCATGGTCTCGAACACGGCGAAGTAGCTCTGCGGGTGGGCCGCGTCGAGCGTCACGGAAAGGCATTGCGCTTTCGTGGAGCTATCGCCGGGGCCCAGGGTATACACGCCGCTATCGGCGGCGGCTGCCACGGCCGTGGTGGGCACCGAGGTCCAGGTGCGCCCGCTGTCATGCGTAACCTGGATCACTCCCGGCCCGCAATAGGCCATGTGGGTCGGGTTGCTCGGGTCCACGGCCAGGGAAGGCCCCATCAGGTTGGCCGCCGGCTGTACCCACAGCGGCTTGCTCAGGTTCAACATGCCCCATCCCGGGGCGGAGATGATCTCAAAGGGGGTGGCCGCCACCAGGAGCGACGAGCCGACCATGCGGATGGCTTGCAGCGCTACGCTGTAACTCCCGGCGGGCAGCGCGCCCTGTTGCGGGTCCCATTGCGGCACCTGGAAGGAGCCGCTCAGGCTGCCGTCCAGCGCCTGCTGTACCTGCCCGAGGGTCAGGGGGGTGCCGCTTTGCCCGGATCTGGTGAGCACCAGGTTATATCCGAAGACCTGCTGGTCGATGATGCCCGGCAGCGGCGCCCAACCGCTGACCTGCACGGTGGTGCTGGGTGAGGCCTGGGAGGGATTGAAGCTGAGCGAGCCGCAAGGCGCGTTCCCCTGGCATTTCCCCGAGGCGGGCGCCTGCAAGTGGAAAGTGGCTTCGACCGTGGCCTCCTGCGTGGCGCAGCCCTTGATCTGCGCCTCCAGGCACTGGATGCCGATGGTGTAATCGCCAGAGGTGAGCGCGTGGGGGCCATTCGCCCCCAGCCAGGGGATAGCGGGAACGGTGATCTGCGCCTGGAAATGGCCGGCTTCCGTAGCAGACCAGGTGATCGACTGTGATTGCATCACCAGGCCGCTGAGGCAGCCGTCCCAGCACAGGTTGGCGGTGAGCAAGGATTGGTCTTTCTGCGCGTCGCTTTGCGTGGGGCCGCCGGGGAGATACCCGCTGATTTGAACCGGCGTGCCGGGCCCACCCGCGTCTGGGGAGAGCTGGATGTAAGCGCCGGTGGGGGTAGGACCCTCGGTCGGGGTCGCAGTGGGGACGACCTGGGTTGGGGGGACGCCGGGCGTGGGGCTGGTGGATTGCACGGAGAGCGCCTGGGTCGCGGGGGCACCCGTGCAGGCGGACAGCGCCATCAGCAGGGCTACTGCCAGGGTAAATAGCCTTAAACGCAGCATGACAAGTTATTCCTCAGAATTGAAGTGCGTGAATTGAAATTTCGGTTTGCTAGAAACCAGGAGCCTGGATCGCCATCCACTCTACGCTAAGATCATATCTCTCTTGCGGCTCTTTGTCCTTAATTTTGCCTAATCAGAACCTTAAGTGAAGTTAAAAATTCGCAATTCCCCCAGGCCCTCCTGGTACTGGCCCTGCGTTCTGGAGCCTTGCGAAGGGTTATCGTAAGCCTTGCATTCTGTGCAAAACGCTCAGCTCGTAAACCGACCCTTCGCAGGGCTTAATATTCCTATTCTCCCAGCATCTCTTCCAATATCTTGCGGGCCAGATTCGGGTCGGCCTTCCCGCGCATCTTCTTCATGACTTGCCCCACGAACCAGCCGATCAAAGTGACCTTGCCGGCCTTGTAGGAGTCCACTTCCTTAGGGCTTTCGGCCAGCACCTCGGCCGCCACCGCGCGGATGGCCGCGTCGTCGCTGACTTTGGCCAATCCCTCGGCTTTCACGATCTCGGAGGGTGTTCTCCCGCTCTCCTCCACCTTCTCCAAAAGGGCCTTACCGGTGGAGATATTGATCGTCCCGGCTTCCACCAGCTTGAGGATCTCGGCCAGGGAAGCCGGCGTCAGGCGCATCTCGGCCGGCTTCAGTCCCTTCTCGTTGATCATGCGCAGCACGTCGTTCATCATCCAGTTGGAGACGCGCTTGGGCTCGCCGCCGTAAGCGCGCACGGCCTGCTCGAAGTAGTCCGAAAGGGCGCGCTCGCTGGTGAGGATGTCCGCGTCGTATTCCGGCAGGCTGTACTGCTGCACGAAGCGTGCGCGCCGCGCCAGGGGCAGCTCGGGCAGATCGGCCAGGATGGCCTCTCGCCAGGCGTCGTCCAGGCGGATGGGCAGCAGATCCGGCTCGCGGAAGTAGCGGTAGTCCGCCTCGGTCTCCTTGGAGCGCATCTTGCGCAGCACCCCGGCGTCCTCGTCGTATTCCAGAGTCCAGGCCTGGATGCGCCGCCCGGCCTCCACCTCGCGGATCTGGCGCTCGATCTCCGTTTCGATGGCGGCGCGCACGTTCTCGATGGAGTTGACGTTCTTGATCTCGGTCTTGGGGTTGAGCCCCTGGCTGCCCTGTAAGCGGATGGAAACGTTGGCGTCGCAGCGCAGGTGGCCTTTTTCCATGTCTGCCTCGGAGATGCCCAACCAGCGCAAAAGCTGGCGCAGGCGGATCAGATATTGGGCGGCTTCGTCGGCGCTGCGCAGGTCCGGCCCGGTGACCATCTCGACCAGGGGCACGCCGCAGCGGTTGAAGTCGATCAGGCGGCGGCCGCGCTCGTTCTTGGTTTTGCCGGCGTCTTCCTCGACGTGCAGCTTCCAGATGCTGACGCGCCGTGTGTAGCCCTGCGGCATGGGCAGCTCCAGGAAACCGCCTTTGGCCAGCGACATGTCGTATTGCGAGATCTGGTAGCCCTTGGGCAGGTCGGGATAGAAGTAGTTCTTGCGATCGAAGAAGGACAGCGGGCGGATCTCGGCCTGCATGGCCGCCGCCAGCAGGACGGCTTTCTCCACCACGGTGCGGTTGAGCACCGGCAGCACGCCTGGCAGGCCGGTGCACACCGGGCAAATGTTGGTGTTGGGCGGGTCGTACCAGGAATCGGCCTTGCAGGCGCAGAAGACCTTGGTGGTGGTGTTTAACTGGATGTGCGTCTCCAGCCCGATAATGGCTTCGTATTCGGTCATAAGATCCCTTCCAAGACTGCCGGGCGGGTTTGCCTCCACGGCTCCTGCTGGGTGGCGCGCTCGTAGGCTCGGGCGATGCGCAGCAGAGCATCCTCGCGGAAATCCGGGCCGAAGAGCTGCACGCCGATGGGCAGGCCCCCGGCATCCAGCCCGCCCGGGAAGGAGACGCCGGGCACGCCGGCGTGGTTAGCCGCCACGGTGAGCTGGTCGGCGTACTGCATGGTCACCGTGTCTCCGTAGACTCGCTCCGATGGGGAAGGCCGTGGTAGGGGTGGTCGGCGTCAACAAGGCGTCCAGGTGATAGGAGCCTTGCGGGTCGAAGATTTGCTCGAAGTCGCGGCGGATCAGGCTGCGCACGCGCAGGGCGCGGTTGTAATATTGCTCGCTGTACTGCGCGGCGCTCACGTACATGCCCATCAAAATGCGCAGCTTGGGCTGAAGGCCGAAGCCCTCCGCGCGCGTCTTCTCGTACATGCTTTGCAGATCCTTCACCTTTTGCGAGGTGCGGTAGCCGTACTTGACCCCATCGAAGCGGTGCAGGTTCGAGGCGGCTTCCACGCGGCTGATCACGAAGTAGGCCGGGATGCCATAGCGCGTGTTGGGCATGGGCACGTCCTCGACGACCTCGGCGCCCAGCTCCTTGAGCAATTGGGCGGCGCGCCGCACGGCCGCTTCGATCTCGGGCGAGACGGGCATCTCCTCGAAGCTGCCATCCGGCAAGGGGCGAGGAATGTGGAAGTAATCGGGGGAGAGGCCGATGCGCAGCCCGCGCACGCCTTGTTCCAAAGCGGCCAGGTAATCTTGCACGGGAAGGGCGGCGGCGGTGCTGTCGCGCGGATCGGCCCCGGCGATGACCTTCAACATCAGGGCCGCATCCGTCACGTTGCGGGCCAGCGGGCCGGGGCAGTCCAGCGAAGAGCCGAAAGCGATCAGCCCGTAGCGCGAGACGCGCCCGTAGGTGGGCTTGACCCCCACCACTCCGCAGAAGGCAGCCGGCTGGCGGATGGAGCCGGAGGTATCCGTGGCCAGCGAGAGCTGCCCCTCGCCGGCGGCCACGGCCGCAGCGCTGCCGCCCGAGGAGCCGCCGGTCACGTGCGCCGGGTTCCAGGGGTTGCGCGGGGCGGGCTGGAAAGCAGACGATTCGTTGGACGAGCCGTGAGTAAATTCGTCCAGGTTGACCTTGCCCAGCATCACGCCCCCGGCGGCTTCCATGCGTTCCGCCGGTGTAGCCGTGTAAGGCGCCGTGAAGTTGGCCAGGATCTTCGAGGCGGCCGTGGAAGGCGTGCCCTGCACGCAAAAGATGTCCTTCACCGTAAAGGGAATGCCGCCCAGCGGGCCGATCTCCTCACCGGCGGCCAGCTTGCGGTCGACTTCGTCCGCCTGGGCGCGGGCGCGCTGGGAAGTGAGGGTGATGAAGGCGTGCACCTTCCCCGCGTCCTCAGCCGTCGGCGCGCCTCCCTCCAGGCTGCCGGGGCGCCCGTCCACGGCGGCGACGCGCCGCAAGGCCGATTCCAAGATTTCGGCGGCAGAAACCTGCCGCCGGCGGAGCATTGCCGAGAGCTCATAAGCGGGAAGATCGCAGAGTTCCATACTCATTCCAGTTCTTCGTGAGGGATATCGGGAACGATGATGTAGCCGCCTTCGAAGCGGGGCGCTTGCTCCAGAATGGCGGCCGGATTGGCGTAAGGTTGCCACTCGTCCGGGCGCAACGCCGGGCTGCTCTCCAGGCTGTAGGGGATGCCGTGCGAGGCCACCGGCACGTCGGCTTCTAACGGGATGGCGGCCAGCTCGTGAATGGCGTTGAGCTGGTTGTTGAGCTCGCGGCGCAGATATTCCGCTTGAGTGGGGTCTAATTCTATGGCTGCCAGATGGACGAGGTGGGCAAATACTTCGGGAGTAATTTCTTCACTCATAAGGTTCGGTACCGGAAGGTGAGATTTAATTCGAGGGCAACCCCCCAAGCTGCGGGGACTATCCCCAAACTACGGGGACTATTATAAAGGAGAGTGGTGGAAAAGTCACCGGTTAATCAGCCCCCCTCTCCACACGGGTGGAGAGGGGGGAGAACGCTAAACGGGGTGAGCTGGAGACCTACAAGGCGGCCAAGACGCCGGCCTCACGGGTGAGGGCGTTGGCCGCGGATTGGGTCATCTTCCGGGGCGCAAATGCCTGCACCTGGAGGATGAACGCCGCGAGCTGAGCCTTATAGGCGGCTTGCTTGCCGGCGTTCTGGAAGCTGCGCGCTTTTTCCAGCCGGTCGAGCAGGATCTGGGCGGTGTTGTTGCCGGTGATCTGGCCGTTGGCCGCGTAGTAGTTCACCAGGTCTTCCAGGCGGTCGATGCTGGGCAGCAAGGTGAAGCGAGCGACCTGTGGATCGTGGTCGCTGGTGCCGCGCGGGTTGGAGGCGGGATTGTCCTTGGCCCAGTCGCTGTTGATGTGCGCGGCGCGCAACTGCACGAACTCGCCCAGCATGACGGGGTTGGCGAAGATCTGATCCAGCGTCTGCGCCTCGCCCTGGTAGACGTAGCTGTAAGCGCTCACCGGGATGGTGCTGGCCAGCGTGTCGTACAGGTTGGTCAGGCCTTGATCGTAGAGGCCGGCGAGCTGGTTGTAGGTGTACACCCACGGCGGGGTATCCGGGGTGGCCGGATCGTCGGGCGCGGGATAGACGTTCAGGTCGCCGGCCACGATGACCCGCGCGCCGGGCCTGGCGGCCTCGATGGCGCTCACGATGGCGGCGGCGTAGTTGGCCTGCTCGGTGCGCTGCCCGACGCGGGCGTCCGGCGTGCTGCTGAAGTGGTTGTCTACCAGGTACACGTCGGTGTACACGCTGCTGCCGATGCCGTTGCGCCACAGGCGGAAGAGGCCGATGTCGGGCGCGCGGGTGAAGACGTTGGAGCCGTCCACGCCGGTGGAGGTGTCCACGTCGGCGGGCAGCACGGCGTTCAACGACTTGGGATTGGCCACCTGGGAGTTATACGGCAAGGGATCGCTGCGGTAGACCACCGTGGGATTGGAGCCCAGCACGGGGTCGTCCGCTGTGGGCGCCAGGAGCTGGGCGCGGTCGGTGCGGAACAGGAAGGCCGGCACGATGCCGCGGTCGTCGGCGCTGTTGGGGTTGAAGGCCGCGTCGTAAACCGGACCGCCGTCCGCCGCCACGTCCAGAGCCAGCTCTTGCAGCACGTCGGGCTTGCCATCCGAGTTGGCGTTGCTGCTGGTGTCGCACACCAGCGTATTGCCGTCCACTTTGCAGATGTCCTGGTTCTCGATCTCCTGCGCCATGATCACGTCCGGGTTATGCAGGTCGTTGACGATCTGGGAGGCGATCTTCTG
Organism: uncultured Chloroflexia bacterium; assembly: GCA_963702935.1. Lineage (GTDB taxonomy): Bacteria > Chloroflexota > Anaerolineae > Anaerolineales > Anaerolineaceae > DAOTWA01. The sequence continues at coordinate 793,541 of OY969772.1, read as the reverse complement.
CAAGCGGGTCTCGTAGTCGGCCTGGCTGGCGGGGATGTAGTCGAAAGGCGGGGTAACGCCGGGGCAGCCGCTGTCCCCCAGAAAATCGCAGCCTGAGAAGGGATTGTTGCGGTAGTCGTACAGGTTCTCCATGTTGTAAGTGACCAGGCTGTACTGCACGTTGCGGATGAACGGCAGCGGGGGAGCATTCTTGTCCGGGCTGGGGCCATTTGCGAAGTTGGGCTGCTGCCCGACCATGATCTGGTACTTGCTGAAGGAGAAGTACACGCCTCCAACCAGATCGTTGGTGAGGGTGTCGAAGCTGCGCGCCGCCGGCAGCAGGGCGGTATTGTCGCCGGCGTCGAACTTGACGCCGTAGCCGCCGATGACGATGCGCATGCCGTTGCCGCTGTCGAAGCCCTGTTCGGTGGTGTCATCCAGGGGGTGCGGGTCGCGGAATGCGCGGCGCGCGTAGGGGTTGGCGGCCTGGGTCAGCGGGTTGTTGGGGTTGGCGAGCCAGATTTCCGAGTTGGCCGTGCTGGCGAACACGTCGCGCCCGCTGAGGGTGAGGCTGCCGTTGGGCACCAGGGCGCGCATGCCCTCGTGGCGCTGCCAGTAGCGGTTGGCGTCGCCCAGGTTATCGGGCGGGTTAGCCTCGAAGGCAGGGACTTCAGCGTCCAGGCTCACCCCGCTGCGCACTACCTGCTCCACGAAGGGGTTGCTGAGCTCGATCAGGTCGAAATAGTTGCTCACCGGCCCGCGCAGGACGACCTCGTCGCCCACCTGGGGGGTATAGAAACCGCCGCCCTCCACGCGCAGGGTGGTGAAACGCCCGATGAAGACGAAGATGCCGTCGGAGGTATTGGGGTTGCCGTCCGCGGTGGCCGCCGTGTTCTGGATGAAGAGACCATATTGGTCCGTGCCGCTGCTGGAGCGCGCCAGGGTGTTCTCGTAGATCACGCCCTGCACGGTGACGGTTTGCCCCACGTAAGGCGAGACGGCCGTCAGCCCGTCATTCTGGTCGGTGACTTCGCCCTGCACTGCGCCGATAGGCAGGATGGGGTTGACGACCACGTTCAGCGTGCAGTCGCCGGTCTGGGGCGGGTCGTTGGCGTTGGTGGCCGTCAGCACGACGGCGTAGCTGCCGGCCGGGACGGCGGAGTCCACGTTGACCGTGGCTGTGGCCGTGCCGCCGCTTTCTGTGGCGGGAACCAGGTCGCTGAGGGTGATCGACCCGGAGGCAGGAGTGGGGGTGATGCCCGTAATGGCGATATCCACCACCACGCCATCCGCGTTGCTGGCGCTGATGGCCGCCGAGCCGCTATAGCCTTGGGTGAGGTTGAGGGCTGAGCCGCAGTTCACCACCACCGGCGCGTTGGGCGGGGGGCCGCCGCAGGGATTGAGCGGAGAAGCCGTGTTGCGCGGGCTGGGCGCGCCGCTGGTGAAATCGGCGGCATTGTCGTCGGTATCCGTGCAGCCGTTATTGGCGCGCAAATCGGCCGTGGTGTTGCCCAGGCCGGGCGCCGCGCCGCTGCCCTCGAAGAAGTTGGCCGTTCCATAGCCGACCACGTCCACGATGGCAGGGTCGGAGGGCGCGGTTCCGGAAAAGACGGTATTGACGCTCGCCAGGAGCACCTTTCCATTGGTGGCGCTCATGGCGATACTCCCGCTGGCATCCGGGGTGGGCAGGTCTACCGTTCCTCCCGACCCGGCGGCCTCTTGCACCAGATAATACTGCCCGGGCTGGAGGGTGCCGGAAAGAGAGGTTACCTGCCAGGACGAGCCTGCGGAAGAAGCGTACTGCACCGACCAATTGGTCAGATCCACGGGGCCGGCGCTGAGGTTGAACAGCTCAATGAAGTCATTCTTCAGGGTGGCGCCGGAGTTGCCGCCGCCGCCGTATACCTGGCTGATCACCACGTTGGGTGAGGCCGCCTGTGCAATGGTCGCCGCGCTCAAGGGAACACCCGGCAGCAACATGCCGGCGACCAGCATCAGAGTCAGAAAACTACGCAATCTCGATTTCATCTGTACCATCTCCTTGTGCCAAATGGTGAGGATAGCGAGAGCCATCCTTTGGGTCAGGGGAAACGTTAACGCCAACCTCCTTTCGTGCGATTCACGCGAACAGTTTACCGACGCCCTATGCGATTGTGAACGGGTTGTAATGGGGCCCCACGGGTGGGGAACGATGCAGGATGAACAGGCTGGTTACCGGCGCAGCGAGGGCCGAAACGCCCCCTTGTGATTGCCTGTTCGATAGAGTGGATCTGGCCGAAGCCTCTAAGACTTAACCATGAAGCTTCTATGCAAGATTATAGGAAAGTGTGCGCTGCCTGTCAACTCAGTCTGTGTAAAGATCTGGTTAACTTAATTCAAGCCGTTTTCCATTCGCGGGCCAGCAGGGAGTAAATGGCCACGTCCCAGAAACGATCCTGCCAGAAGTTGTGCTCGCGCAGCACGCCTTCTTGCTGGAAGCCGAGCTTGGAGAGCAGGATCTGCGCGCGGGTGTCCTCCGGGTCTATCTGCGCTTCCACGCGGTTGAGGCTCATCTGGCCGAAGCCGTATTGCAGGATGGCGCGCAGCGCCTCGGTCATGAAGCCCTGTCCCCAGTAAGCGCGGCCCAGCTCCTGGACCATCTCTCCCCGGTTGTCGCGCGCTTTGACCCAGTTGATGTAGCCGCACGTCCCCAGGAATTGGTTGTCTGTCTTGCGCAGGATGGCCCAGCGAATGCCCTTGTTTTGCTTGAAGAGCTTCTGGAAGGCGTGGACGACCTCCCTGGCCTCTTCAGGAGTCTTCAGGATGGGAACGTCGCTCAGCCGGGTGGCTTCCGCGTCGGAGTAGAGGTTCATGAGAGCTTCCGCGTCCTTGTGGGTGACTCTGCGCAATACCAGCTTGTCCGTCTCCAGCTTGGGAAACGCTCCGAATGCCTCGGGCTTGTTCATGCATGACTCCAGTTGTGGTCGTTCCGCGTAGTGAAAGACGCGCACACACAATATCGTGCGCTCCTTAAACGTGGAAGTATATTTTACCCCGCTTTTGATTTAAGATCAGTGGGAGGGAAAGCTGAGTTTTGAGAACAGAGAGCGTGTTTCCGGGGGCTTCAAACCGCAACCGTGAGCATGGCGAGCGAGGCGGTTTCGGCGGCGATCTCATTGACGGTCTCTAAGAGGGCCGGGTCCAGGGCGTCGCCCTGGCTCAGCCTGGCGATGCGCTGGTTGGCGGATTTGATCTCGTCGCTGGTGAATAAATGGTCCACCAACCCGCAGGCCTTGATCAGGATGAGCAGCGCCGCCGATTGGGCGTCCGGTTTCTCGCCGCCCAGCACCATGGCGCGCAATTGTTGCTTGCGCGTAAATTTGGCCGAAGCGTTTTCCCCCGGATATTCGGCGCAAGGGATGACCCAGGAATAGCGGTTGTCTTCCTCCGCCAGGACGCCCTTCGCCAGCAGACTGGCCGCGTAAGCATTCTGCAAGCGCTTGCTTTTCAAGCCGAGCAAGCTGATCCAAAATTTGAGCTTTTTGGAGTGGCTATCGTCGCGCGCTTTCACCATGATCTCGTTCAAAAGCTCGCCTTCGACGGGGGCGTCCTCCGCCAGCTTGATGCGCTTGCTTTCATCCAGCTTGATCTTTCCGTTCCAGATCAGCTCGATCAGCATGGCGCCGCCCAGCGCGTAGGGGAGCACGGAAGAAGACGAGAAGGTCACCGAGGTTTTCCGCTCGTAGAGGGAGAGCAAGAAGATTTCTTCAGACAGCGTTAACATTAATTTACCTCCCTGGACGGCGGTTGATCGGGCGCGAACGACGGTGTGTTTCTCTACGTTAATATTACCCGAAGAGATTTAAGAGCATGGTATCGGCGAGTTAAGGTTTTGTTAGATAATGCGATTTTTACATTCCCCACCAGGCCGGGCGCCTGAAGGTGGCCTTCGCCCGCCTCAGCGGGGCGGTGATCTCCAGATTCGTGTCTTGAGCGGATTCGTGCTCCATTTGGAACCATTTTCGCGTACAATTCGTCTAGAATTAGTTGACTCTAAGACTTTATTGGAAAAAGAAGGGAAATATGTTGCGAAAACCGCTCAGCTTTTTCTCCTTGTTGTGCGCAGTGACCCTCCTGGCGGCCTGTACGTTCCCCGGCCCCGCTCCGACTCTACCGCCCTCTACGCTGGTCCCCACCATCCTCATCCCCACGATTGCCTCCACTCAGGCGCTCCCCACGGCCTTCCCTACTCAAGCCCTGCCCACCAGCGCTGCTACCCAGGCGCTCCCCACCGCCACTGAAACCAGCCCTGCGGCCACGCTGATCCCCACGCTCACGGCCACGCCGTCCACCGGCGGCACCCAGCCGGCTTACCTGGACGACAGCAGCACCGCCACCGGGCTGATCCAATCCTATTTCAACGCCATCAACCGCTTCGAATACCTGCGCGCCTATTCCTATTGGCGCAACCCGAGCACGACCTTCGCCCAGTTCCAGCAGGGATACGCCGACACATCTTCGGTGCAGTTGACCATCGGGCCGGTAGGCCACGATGAGGGCGCCGGGCAGATCTACTTCACGGTGGGGGTGGCGCTGGTGGCCCAGACCACCAACAACCAAACGCAGACCTTTATCGGCTGCTACGCCATGCACATGTCTCAGCCGGTCATCCAGGGCGCGCCGCCTTTCGATCCGCTAAAGATCGAGAAGGCCAACGTCAGCCAGGTGGACAACAGCTCGAACCTGTCCGACCTGCTGCCGCACGCCTGCGATGGGCCGGATAACCCGCAGACCATCCCGTTCAATCCCGCCCCCACCACCGATCACACCACCGTGGCCGCTTCCAATTACCTGGACGACCGCAGCGACGCGGTGGAGGTGCTGAGATCGCTGTTCAACGCCGTCAATCGCAAGGAATACGTGCGCGCCTATTCTTACTGGCAGACGCCGCCGGCGCCTTTCGCGCAGTTCCAGCAGGGTTACACGGACACGGCCTCGGTGCAGGTCACCTTTGGGCAGGTGACTTCGGACGCCGGCGCCGGGCAGTTGTATTACTCCGTGCCGGTCGCGCTGCTGGCCCAGACCACCAGCAACCAGACGCAAACCTACGTGGGCTGCTACAACCTGCACCTGGCCCAACCGGCCGTCCAGGCCACGCCGCCCTTCCAACCCCTGGGGATCATCTCGGCCAAGGTCAAGCAGGTCGCCAACGGGACGGACACCGGCTCCATGCTGGGCCAGGCCTGCGCCCAGTAAATTTGTTATAATCGAAAAGCGACCACTTATTGGCCCATATCCGCTCGAGCGCCTCTATCTGCTCGAGCGGATGGAGAAGGAGAGATGGCCATTTATCTTCTGGATGATACCCTGAAGGTCGAGGTCTTCTTCGAGCAGAAGGACACCGGTTTCCCTGATAACGTGTGCGTCTGTTTCGTGGAGGATTGCCCGAAGGAGGAGAAGGTGCTCAGCGCCGACCAGGTCAACATCTACCTGACGAGAAGACAGGCGCGCCAGTTGGCCCTGGCGCTGCTCAACGCCGCCGAAGAAAGCGACCTGGCGGTTGAGAATGACTGAGCCAGAGCTGCCCTTCTGGAAACGCAAGACCCTGGCGGAGATGACCCCCGAGGAATGGGAGAGCCTGTGCGATGGCTGCGGGCGCTGCTGCCTGTTCAAGCTGCAAGACGAAGAGGACGGCCAGGTCTACTATACCAGCGTGGCCTGCCGCTTGCTGGACCAGCGCACCTGCCGCTGCACCCAGTACGCCCGGCGCTCCGAGCTGGTGCCCACCTGCGTGGTGCTGACCCCCGAAAACGTGGGCAAGCTGGGCTGGATGCCGCACACCTGCGCCTACCGCCTGATCGCGGAAGGCAAGGACCTGCCGCGCTGGCACCCGCTGGTCTCCCGCCGGCCGGGGGCCATCCACCACGCGGGCATCTCCGTGCGCGGCAAGGTGGTCTCGGAAGAAGAAGCCGGCCTGGACAACCTGGAAGATTACATCATCGAATGAGGGCCTTCAGGGCAAGGCGACTTGCCTTGCGGACGACCCCTCGGGAGTGAAGGCCAACCCCCCGGCCAGCACGGCGATGATCTGATCGGCCATCTCCTGGGGCGAGGGGCGCATCCCGCCGCGGCTCCACTGCAGGCCGGCGCCGAAGATCGCCCAACTGGTGACCATCGCCGCCGTTTCCGGCGCCTGCCGGGGGGGCGGCGAATTTTTGGCCCAGGCCAGCAAGAATTTGTAAAGCTCATCCTGCACCGCCACCTCGAACATGGGCTCGACCTGCTTTTCATTGGGCGCGCAGTGCCCGTCTACCTGCGCCAGGAATTCGAGCACGGTCACGATCAACTGGCGCAGGCTGCGCGGGCCGAAATCCTCCGTTTGAGGGAGCCGGTCTGCCAGCCACTGGCGGAACTCCTCGCGCAGATAGGCGTCCAGGAGGTCGTACTTGTCCTCGAAGTGGGCGTAAAAGGTGGCGCGGTTCACCGTGGCCCGTTCGGCAATTTCCTGCACAGAGATGGACTGGAAGCTCTTTTTCTGCATCAGCTCCAAAAATGCCTGTTGCAAGAGGCGACGAGTGCGCCTGATGCGCGGATCCAGCCTTTTTTCTTCAGCCACGGCCATAGCGAGACCTCCTCTTCCGGGGTAATTTTCATTCAGGAAGTCATTATAGCCAACGTTTGTGTTCTATGCAACGTGTGTTTGTTTTCACAAACGCGGCGGCTCACCCGCCCCGCCCGGCGCGCGCCTGGCGCACGATCTCGGCGATGTGCTCCAGGTGCGAGTTGGCGTGCATCAGGCCCATGAGGAAGCGCCCCTTGGCGTCGACGGGCGGCTGGCCGGGGATGATCTCGGCCAGGTTATCCAGGTGCGGCGCCTGCGGCCACATCCCCAGGCTGGCCAGGCACATGCGGCGGCTGTCTTCCAGGCGGGCGCGGCAGGCGGCGATGGTGCGCACCTCGCGCCAGGGGGTCTCGTAGCGCGAGCGGCCATGGTAAGCCACGCCGCGCGCCAGCTCGGCGGCCACGGCGGCGGCCTCTTCGGCAGAGGCGGTGGCGTGGACGATGACGTGCCCCAGATTCCAGGCCAGCTTCACTTCCCCGGGCGTGGCGGCGAATTTATCGTCGGCGGCCGGGTCGAGCGGCTCGAAGGTCACGTCCGCGTCCACGCAGTTGGCGATCAGATCCAACATACGCCTGGCCATCTCGTCCGTCAGCCGGCGCAGGTCGTCCAGGCTGAGCGGCGCCGCCAGCTCGTTTAACGTCGTGCGCTTGGCGCGCACCGGCTCGAAATCCAACATAGAAACCTCCTTGGAATGATTTTAGTCTGGGGAATTCCAGGCCCCGGATCTGGTACAGAGTCTCCGGTTGAGCCCGCTCGCAATGATAAAACCTCCAGGCAACCTTACCGGGAGGTCGAGAGGGTTTTCCCCTTAATCATACCCGATTTTTCCCACGCCGGCATTCAATGCTGTGCGCAGCGTATTTAACCACAGAGCAACTGTGTCTATTGTCAAGGGTTATGCCGGCACAAAAGCCGGATTGAAAGGCTGCTGATCCCGGATCATGGCGTTCAGGATGGTCAGGAATTTGCGCATACACGCCACCAAAGCCACCTTTTTGAGCTTGCCTTGCTGCAATAAGCGTTGATAAAAGGGTTTGATGAGCACATTGGAACGCGTGGCAGCCAGGGTGGCCATGTACAGCACTTTTCTCACATCTGCTCGTCCGCCCTTGATCCTTCGTTTTCCACGTCGCCGGCCGCTGTCATCATTGAAAGGCGCCACTCCGACCAAAGCAGCGATCTTCTTGCGGTCTAGCTGTCCCAGTTCAGGGAGGCCGGAGAGCAGCTTGGCGCACAACACCGGGCCGACCCCCTTAGCGCTGCGCAAGAGGGCTTCCTTCTCTTGGAAGTGGGGAATTTGGTGGATTTGGTCCTCGATTTGCCGGTCCAGATCGGCCACTTCTTTTTCCAACCAGGTGAGATGTTCTTCGACTTTGGGGCGCAGCGACAAGCAGGTGCTGGCCAGGTGGTTCTTCTCGTCCACCAGCATGTCGAGTAATTGCCGGCGACGCACCATCCAGGCATTTAACTCCTGCTCTGCCTCTCCAGGTAGCTGGGAAGCGGGCGGTTTGACGGCTTCGCCGAAGCGGGCCAACAGGCGGGCATCCAACTTATCGGTCTTGGCTAATAAACCAATCGAACGGGCAAAATCCCGCACCCGTGCCGGATGCACCAGGGCAAACGGCAACCCGGCCGCAAAGAGCTCCGTGATGAGAGCTGTCTCCAGCCCACCGGTGGATTCAACGATGATCAAAGCCGGCTGGAGGGCTTGCAAGCGTTGGAGCGTACGCCCGATGCCGGCTGCATCATTGCCTGCCTGCCAATATTCACCGTCTTGGCCCATCGCCACGTCGAGCTGGGTCTTGGACACATCCACACCCACGTACACAGCAGATCGATTCTCAAGCATTTCACACCTCGCTAGCTGTATAATCAAAGGGACCCGTTCTAGCTTGGATACGGGCTCAAAGCCCACGCAACTGTTCGGGTTCATTTGGCTTAGGGCACGACGACCATGCTCTGTGACGGTCTACACGGACCAAGACGCGTGAGCGGACTGCCGTGCCCTTCACCATTTTACTGCCGCTCTTTGAATATACTAGACGCAGAGAACACAGAGTTTTTTGGATTCTCAACCCCTTGAATCCTCAGAAGGTAGGTCGGGTTTCCAAACCCGACGCCTTGGCCTTTCAATCAATATCATTGTTAGGCCGGCCATCTCTTGACCTTTGACTTAACATTAATTCTGGGGGATTTTGAAGGGAAAAATCAGTTGGACACGTAATGGTAAACCAAGTTGGATTGATAAACACATTCTCTTCTGAGTAGATTCCTATATACAAATGATATATTCCTGGAGGTAACTTTTTGCCCTTGCCCACATTAGAATCTAATACTAGCCTGCCCCCTGGATCAACGATTCGTAATTCTATGGGATTATTTCTATCAACCTCCTTAACCTGGGCTATGTCAAGAAAGAAAAAGTCTCCATTCCCTTGGATATCAACTGGACTATATTTGCTCGGATCATTCTGCCTTGCCCAATAAAGGTAAAACGGATCAAACCGGTCAAACCGAATATTGTGGCTATCACGAACTTCGATTAACCTCCCCACACAATTGTTGGCTGGTTTAATGCCCTTATTAATGATTTTCAATCTTAAGAACCAGCTACTCTTGGTGTTAGGATCTTTTAATTCCTCTTCAGTTGGAGGAGAATACTGTACATTGGATTCGAAACTTAATATGGGCTTTGATAAATACTTGGGTCGATATAGGCTTAGATAAATGTTGGGGATAGATAATGTAAGCGCCAACAAGCTGATAAAAGTGGCCATGCTTTGAGCTCGCCATATTCCTACTACGACGAAAATTATCACAAGAACAACAACCAATCCATCACATATGTGTACTTTATCCTTGGCAGACATTCTCTTTACCTAAAGGAGTTGTTGGTCAAAATAGAAAAAGCCTCTCTAAGATTTAGGACTGCTCTTGGAAAATAGTGCCTATTTATAAGCAAGGAAGATACTGTTGTAGAATTCTGCGTTGCTAATTTTGTGCTTTTAGCGATATTAGTCCAAATTGTGCAGAAAGTCAATATTCTTAATTTCCGTAGATCCTAATATGTCGTGATTGCGTTTTATCTGGTTCAGTACATTGCAAAGATCTTTTTCAATGACCACCAGATTGCAATATGGTATAAAGAATAAATGCCCTAAATCGGCGAAATCCGATAACTTCCTCGGCTCACGTTGCCCAAGATAATACTTGTAGAAAATCACATACGCATATAGGCGAACCGAAATGAAGACTTCTGAAAGGAAGTCTTTACTGGGGTCTTGGAAGCCAGCAAGAAAACTTAGATGATCGATAGCCAGCCACTGCCTTACCATTTCCTGCGCGAATTTATCTGCTTGTTCCCTTGTATATTTTCCACTCTTTGATGGTGGAAAATTTGTCTTTAGCCTATTATGTTCCGCTAGCATTTGTCTGGCATAATGAAGTTGGTCGTTACGCGCGTCTCTCAAACCCCTGGAAGAAAGGAAGTTTAGTAAATTATCCAATCCATTTTGCTCAAGGAGCAATGCATTCAGAGGATAAAGGAGAAGCGTTTCTTTTCTTGGTTCTGGGTAAGACTTAACTTCTTCGGCGATTATTGAATCCCATATCTTCAACAGTGCCGATGGAACGCTAATAAAAAGAGCTACTAACTTATGGTGTAATCTGTTCGCATCGGAGAGCTCTACGATTTGCGTACCACTGATTCCCAAAGTTAAATCATTGTCCCCTAAAAATTTTAATAGTTTTGCCCAAAGTGCTTGGTTTTTGGCAAGATAGCTAAGTATATTGGTGTCAAAATAGGCAAAGCGTGAGAATGTGTATTCTGTCATCGGAATAAAATTATCTATTAATATCCAATATCCTTTGGACACATAGCGCGTATCAACGCCACGGGAGGGGCAGGGTCCCATTCTGGCGAGCCTCCGAAATGGTGATTTAATCATAATACTCAAAGCCGTTTTGTGTGTGCCAAAGAGCTTCCACGAATTTTTCGATTTCCTGCGGCTGTCCGTAGCGCTTGTGAGCCACAGAAGCGCGAAGAACATCAAGAATTTTAAAACCCTGTGCCCTCCGCGCCTCCTTGGTGAACTACTCCTCCCGTTCCTCGAACCGTTCCGCCAGCGCGCGCAGGGCCAGCAGGTACGACTGCACCCCCAGGCCGGAGATGCTGCCCAGGCAGACGGGGGCGATCAGCGAATGGTGGCGGAATTCCTCGCGGGCGAACACGTTGGAGAGGTGCACCTCGATCACCGGCAGGCCGATGGCGGCGATGGCGTCGCGCAGGGCCACCGAGGTGTGGGTGTAGCCCCCGGCGTTGAACACCACCCCGGAGGCCCAGGCGCGCGCCTCGTGCAGGGCGTCGAGCAGCTCGCCTTCGTGGTTGGATTGCCGCGCGCGCACTTCCACGCCCAGCTCCGCGCCCAGCTCCACCAGGCGGCGGTCGATCTCCGCCAGGGTCAGGCGCCCGTAGATTTGCGGCTCGCGCTGGCCGAGCAGGTTCAGGTTAGGGCCGTGCAGTACCAATATCGAGCGCATGTTTCCTCCTGTCCTCGTCGATTTCGATGCCCGTGCGGGCCGCGCCGATGCGCAGCGGCAGGGCGAAGCGCACGCTGCCCCCGGCGCGCTTCTTGTCCGCGCCCATGGCGCGCAGGATGGCCCCCGGCTCCAGGTCGGCGGGGATCTGCGTGGGCAGCCCCAGGCCGCGCAGGGCGGCGGCCAGGCGCTCGGCCAGGCCGGCCTCGGCCAGGCCCAGCTCCTCGGCCAGGCGCGCCTCGACGACCATTCCGATGGCCACCGCCTCGCCGTGCCGCAGGCGGAAGCCGGAGACCAGCTCGACGGCGTGGCCGAAGGTGTGTCCCAGGTTGAGCACGGCGCGCCGACCGCCCTCGTAGGGGTCCTCCTCGATCACGCGCACCTTGACGGCCATGGCGCGCCGCACGATCTCGCTCAGATCCGGGCCGGGGGCGGGCCAATGGGCCGGGTCTCCCAATGCGGCGCAGCGCGCGAAGAGCTGCGCGTCGGCGATGACGCCGTGCTTGAGCACCTCCGCCAGGCCGCTGCGCAGCTCCGCCGCCGGCAGGCTGGCCAGCACCTGCGGGTCGGCCAGCACCAGGCTGGGAGCGTGGAAGGCGCCGATCAGATTCTTGCCCTGCGGCAGGTCCCGCGCCGGTCTTGCCGCCCAGGCTGGCGTCCGCCATCGACAGCAGGGTGGTGGGCGCGACGGCCCAGGGAATGCCGCGCAGGTAGGTGGCGGCGGCGAAGCCGGCCAGGTCGCTGGCCACGCCGCCGCCCAGGGCCACCACCGTGCTGCGCCGCTCCAGCCCGGCGGCGAGGAATTCCGCCCACAGGCGCGATATCGTCTCCACGGTCTTGTGCTGCTCGCCGGCGGGCAGCACGATCACCGAGACGGCGTAGCCGGCGGCGCGCAGCGCGCTGGCGGTTCGATCCGCGTAGAGCGGGGCGATGTGCGCGTCGCTCACCAGGGCCAGCGGGCCGCCCAGGCCGCGTTGGCGCAGCATCTTGCCCAGGTGATCTAAGCCGCCGGGCCGCACGCGCACGTCGTAAGCGCCCATGCCGCGCACCCGGAAGGCGCCCAGGCGCACCTGCGCCTCCCAGGCGACTTCTTCGGGCGAGAGGGCAGCCGTGTCCAGGCGCAGGGGGAAGGAGGCGTAGTGTTCCGTGCGGCTGGCTAAAAGGGCCGCCAGGCGCGCGGATAGCTCCCCGGCCAGCAGGGGGCGCGCCGCCGGGTCGGCCGCCAGGCGGGCGGCCAGCACCTCGGCCGGGGCAGTCAGCAGCAGCACCGGGCCGCGCGCCTCGACCAGGGCGCGGTTGTGCGGGTCGAGCAGCGCTCCGCCGCCCAGGGCGAAGACGCCGCCGGGCTGCTCCAGCAGAGCCAGCAGCGCGGCGCGCTCGCGGGCGCGGAAGCCGGCCTCGCCCTCGGCGGCGAAGATCTCCGGGATGGGCCGTCCCGCGCGGCGCTCGATCTCCGCGTCCAGGTCGGAAAAGGCCAGCTCCAGGGATTGAGCCAGGCGCTGGCCGGCGGCGCTCTTGCCCGCCCCGGACGGGCCGTAGAGGAACAGGCTCTCGGCGCTCATTCCGGCCACCAGGTGTGCGGGGTATCGTCCATGGGCAGATCCTCCAGGCGCGCCCGGCGCAGGCTCTCGAAGCGCGGCAGCATCTCGGCCAGCGAGTCGCCGCCCAGCTTTTCCAGCAGGGCGTCCGCCAGGACGAAAGCCAGCATGGCCTCCACGATCACTACGGCGCGCGGCACGGGGCAGAAGTCCGAGCGCTCGTAGCGCGTGGGCACGGGTTGTCCGCTGGCCAGGTCCACGGTGGCCTGGGGGGTCAGGGTGGTGGCGATGGGCTTCATGGCGGCGCGCACGATCAGGGGCTGGCCGGTGGTGACTCCGCCTTCCAGGCCGCCGCTGCGATCCGTGGGGCGGCGCAGCTCGCCGCCCTCCACCAGGATGGGGTCGTGGGCGCGCGTGCCCGGCAGGCGCGCGTTCTCGAAGGCCGGGCCAATCTCCACGCCCTTGACGGCCTGGATGCTCAGGACGGCGGCTCCCAGGCGCGCTTCCAGGCGGCGTTCCCACTGGGCGTAAGAACCCAGGCCGGGCGGGAGGCCCAGGGCCACGGCCTCGATCACCCCGCCCAGCGTGTCGCGCGCCTGCATGGCGGCGCGGATGCGCGCGCGCATGGCCTCGGCGGCCTGGGGCTGTGGGCAGCCCACGTCCGAGTCGCGCGCCGCGGCGATGCGCTCTGCCAGGGGCATCTCCTCCAGATCCGCGCTCACCTCGCCGATGGAGGTCACGTAGCCGCCCACCTGGATGCCGAACTGGGCCAGCAAGCCGCGGCAGGCGGCGCCCACCGCCACGCGCGCGGCCGTCTCGCGCGCCGAAGCGCGCTCCAGGGCCGGGCGCAGGTCGCGGTAGCCGTACTTGAGCGCCCCGCTGAGGTCGGCGTGGCCGGGGCGAGGGGTGGTGAAAGGCTCCACGGCGCGCCCGCGCCATTTGGCGTGGTCGCGGTTCTCGATCAGCAGGGCCAGGGGCGCGCCGGTGGTGCGGCCGTCCATCACGCCGCCCAGGATCTGGGCGGCGTCCTGTTCCAGCTTCATGCGCGGGCCGGCGCCGTAGCCTTGCTGGCGGCGAGCCAGGTCGGCGGCCAGGAGCGCCGGGGTGAGCGGCAGGCCGGCGGGCAGGCCCTCTAAGATGGCCATCAGGGCCGGGCCGTGCGATTCCCCGGCGGTAAGAAAACGAAGGGGCATGAAAGATTCTCCTTGGTAAACCTCACCCTGTGCCCCCCTTGATAAGGGGGGCCGGTAAACCTCACCCCCGGCCCCTCTCCTGCCAGGAGAGGGGAGAAGAACGGGGCGATCAGAGGGAGGATGTGCGATATTCTACATGTTCAGGCTCTCATCCTATGCCCCCCTTACTAAGGGGGGTTGGGGGGATTGCAGCACTGCCTCCCACAGCGCCCGGCGCGGGACGGCTCTCCCCGTCCAGACCTCGAAGGCCAGGGCGGCCTGCTCGACTAACATGCCCAGGCCGTTGGCGGCGCGCAAGCCGGCGGCGCGCGCCGCGCGCACCAGGCGCGTCTCGGCCGGGTTGTAGACCAGGTCGTAGACGGCCACCCCGGCGGGGAAGGGCAGCTCCTCCGGCCAGGGGCTGGCGTCCGTTTGCGGGAACATCCCCAGCGGGGTGGCGTTGACCAGCAGCGCGCAAGGCTCTTCCACCAGCGCCGCCGGCTGCCAGAGCAGGGCGGCCACGCGTTCGGATAGCTCCGCCAGCCCGGCGGCCTGCTCCACGCGGCGGGCGGCCACGCGCACCTGCCAGCCGGCCTGCGCCAGGGCGTAGACCACCGCGCGCGCCGCGCCGCCCGCGCCCAGCACCAGCGCGCGCCGCTCACCGGGAGCGGCCTCGAAGCCCAGCCGCTTCAGATCCGCCAGAAAGCCGGGCGCGTCGGTGTTCTCGCCCACCAGGCGACCGGCGCGCATCCACAACGTGTTGGCGGCGCCTATGGCGCACGCGGCGGGCGCCAGCTCGTCCAGCAGGGGCAGCACGCTCTGCTTGTGCGGGATGGTCACGTTCAGGCCGTACAGCTCCCCGCGCCGCAGATTCCCCAGGAGCTGCGCCAGAGCCTCTTCGCCTTGCGGCAGGGGCGGGGCGGGGTACAGGCGGTACTCCCCCGGCAGCTCCAGGGCGCGCAGGGCCGCCGCGTGCAGGCGGGGAGACAGGCTGTGGCCCAGCGGCCAGCCGGTGAGGCCCAGGCGCAGGAAAGCCGGGAGGGCCGCCACGCCGGGCTTACTCCTCGAGCGCCAGGCTACCGCCCAGCGCCTGTAAAGTGGAGGCGAAGGCCGGGAAAGATTCGGCCACGATCTCAGCGCCCTGCACGGCCAGCGGCTCCCCGGCGGCCAGCCCGGCCACGGCCAGGGCCATCGCCAGGCGGTGGTCGCCATGCGGAGCGACCGTCCCGCCGTGCGGCGCGCGCCCGCCCTGCACGCTGAAGCCGTCCGGGCTTTCCTCGATCTCTACGCCCAGGCGACGCAGCTCCTGGCACAGGCCGGAGATGCGGTCGGATTCCTTCAGGCGCAGCTCGGCGGCGTCGCTCACCTGGGTGGCGCCTTCGGCGTAAGCCGCCGCCACGGCGAAGATGGGGAACTCGTCGATCATGCGCACCACCTGCTCCCCGGCGATGCGCGTCCCGTGCAGGCGGCTGTGGCGCACCACCAGGTCGCCCACCGGCTCGCCCCCGCGCGTGGAGGGCGCGGAAATGTGGATGTCCGCGCCCATGGCCAGCAGCGCGTCCAGCAGGCCGGTGCGGGTGGGGTTCAGGCCCACGTCGCGCAGGGTGACGGCCGAGCCGGGCAGGATCAGGGCCGCCACGATCAGGAAAGCCGCCGCCGAGAAGTCGCCCGGCAGGCACAGCGCCAGCGGCTCGAAGGACAGCAGGCGCGGCGGGGTGATGCGCGTGGTGTAGACCGCCCCGCCGTCCACGATGGATTTTTCGCTGGCCACCTCCACCCCCAGGCTGCGCAACATGCGCTCGGTGTGGTCGCGCGACAGGCCCGGCTCGCGCAAGGTGGAGGGTCCGCCGGCGGAGAGGGCCGCCAGCAGCAGGCAGGTCTTGATCTGGGCGCTGGCCACCGGCAGGCTGTATTCCAGGGGGCGCAGCGGCAGAGGCGAGCGCCCCAGCTTCAGCGGGGCGCAGCCGTCGCTGGACTCGATCTCCACGCCCATCTGCTGGAGGGGCACGACGATGCGCCCCATGGGGCGGCGGCGCAGGCCGGGCGAGCCGTCCAGCACGGCCGGCAGCCCGGCGGCGGCCAGCGCCCCGGCCAGCAGGCGCAGGGTGGTGGCCGAGTTCCCGCAGTGCAGCGCCTCTTGGGGATGGCTCAGCCCGCGGAAGCCGCGCCCGTGGACGGTGAGAACCTCGCCTTCCAGCTCCCAGGCCACGCCCAGGGCGCTGAGCGCTTCCAGCATGGCCTGGGTGACGCCCGACACCAGGAAGTTTTCGATGCGGCTGTCGCCCTGCGCCAGGGCCGCCAACAAGGCCGCCCGGTGGGAGATGGATTTGTCGCCGGGCAGGAGCGCCACACCTTGCAGGGCGTGGCCGGGGGATACGATCAGATTCATGACTTGTTTCCTTGGGAAGAAGATTCCAATAATTGCCGGTATTGCTGCGCGCCTTGCGCGAGCAGCTCCTGCAAGGCGGGAAAATCCTCGCCGGCCAACAGGGATTCCATGCCCTCCAGGCGGGCGCGCAAGCCGCGCAGGGAGGCCAGGACGTTCTCCCGGTTGGTCATCAGCACGTCCAGTATCACGCCGGGCGGGGTGGGCGCCAGGCGCGTGGAGCTGCGGAAGCCGGGGCCCGCCAGGGGGGCGGCTTCGAGAGGGGTGCCGGCCGCCAGGGCGTTGGCCAGCAGGTAGGGCAGGTGGCTGGTGGCGGCTACCCAGCGGTCGTGCGTGGCTGCATCCAGCCACACCGGGTGAGCCCCGGTGGCCGCGCACAGCTCCCTGGCCAGGCCCCGCGCGCGCGAGGAGGTGCGCGCCAGGGGCGTAAAGGCGAAGGCCGCTCCTTGGAAAAGGCCCGCCTCGGCGTTGGCCAGGCCGGAGATCTCCTTGCCGCACATGGGATGCCCGCCCAGCGGGTCGAAGCGCTCGGGCAGGCGTCCCATGGCTTCCAGGACGCGCGCCTTGGTGGAGCCCAGGTCGATGACGATGGCCGGGCCGGGGTGCAGGCGGGGCAGCTCCTCCAGCAGGCGCAGGATGGCGTTGACCGGGGCGGCCAGCACGATCAGGTCGGCCTGGGGCAGCCGGCCGCCGGCGTCGGTGGAAGCCAGGTCCACCACCCGGCGCTGGCGGGCCATCTGCACCACCTGCGCATCCGCGTCGACGCCCAGCAGCGCCGCGCACCTGCCGCGCAGCGCCAGCGCCAACGAGCCGCCCATCAATCCCAATCCCAAGATTGCCACGCGCGCTCCCTGCAAAAAGCCAGGCTCTCCGTCAGACATGTCTACCTCCGCTCCACGGCGCGCGCGATCTCGCGCACCTGGCGCACCAGCTGGGCGAAGCGCTCGGGCTTGAGCGACTGCCCGCCGTCGGAGAGCGCGTCTTCGGGGTGGGTGTGGACTTCGACGATCAGCCCGTCGGCCCCGGCGGCGATGCCCGCGCGGGCGATGGGCGTGACCAACTGCCAGTGGCCCGTGCTGTGGCTGGGGTCCAGCACCACCGGCAGGTGGGTGAGGGCTTTGAGCACCGGGATGGCGTTGATGTCGGTGGTATTGCGGGTGGAGGTCTCGAAGGTGCGGATGCCGCGCTCGCACAGGATGACGCGCTCGGTTGCCGTGCGAGAGGATGTATTCGGCGGCCATGAGCAGCTCGTCGATGGTGGCCGCGATGCCGCGCTTGAGCAGCACCGGACGCTGGCTCTCGCCCGCCGCGTGCAGCAGGGCGAAGTTCTGCATGTTGCGTGCCCCGATCTGGAGCACGTCGGCGTAGCGGGCCACCAGGGGCACCATCTCGGGCGCCATGACTTCGGTGACCACCGGCAGGCCGGTCAGCTCGCGCGCTTCGGCCAGGATCTCCAGGCCCTCTTCGCCCAGCCCCTGGAAGGCGTAGGGAGAGGTGCGTGGCTTGTAGGCCCCGCCGCGCAGCACCTGCGCCCCGGCTTCCTTGACCGCCTGGGCCGTTTCCAGCAACTGGCTGCGGCTCTCCACCGCGCAGGGCCCGGCCATGACGATCACTTCGTCGCCGCCGATGGTGATGCCGTCCAGGGGGAAGACCGTGTTGTGCGGCACCAGCTCGCGCGAGGCGATCTTGTAGGGGCGCGAGATGGGCACGATGCGGTCGATGCCCGGCAGGTAGATGAACTGCTCGCGGATCTGGATGGGGTTGTTGCCCAGCACGCCGATCACCGTGCGCTCCTCGCCGCGCGAGACGTGGGCTTTGAAACCGTTGGCTTCCACGCGCGCCAGCACTGCCTGGAGCTGTTCTTCACTGGCTTCTACACTCATAATGATCATCATAAGACACACTCCTAAGAATAGAGACTATAAAAAGGCCGTCGCCTCTTACGCGCTTGCCCTGGTTTTTGCCAGATCTGGGCGCAGGCGAACGGCCTCGTTCAGGTAAACGTGACGCACCTCGGATTGAGGCAGGTCTGTATTCCAATGCAGCAAGACGCGGATACAGCGTGGCAGGCTGCCGGGCACGGGGATCTCCCGGGCGCACATCAGGGGCACTTCCTCCCAGCCCATCTGGCGGGCGGCCTGGGCCGGGTAGGCCGAGGTGAGGTCGTCGGTGAGGGTGAAGAGCGCGCTGGCCAGGTCGCCGGGCCGCAGGCTGGGGTTGGCGCGCAGGATGGCCGCCAGCAGCTCGCCGGTGGCTGCCAGGATCGCCTCGGGTTGGTCCCCGCTGACGGTGATTGCGCCGCGTATGCCTCTCAATGCCATCATTTCCTCCGTAGAAAAGAAAAACACGATGCTGCTGGCATCGTGTTTAGGGGTCTGGGAGATCTCGTTCTCTTACGTCCGCTTAAACCACATTGCCGGCAGCCGGGGCTGGGTGCCGTAAAAGTAATAATAAAAATAGAAGCGGGCGCAGAACGGTTGGTTCATGAGTGAGTTAGCTTAAATCAGGTAGCTCGGAATTAATTTCCCTAATCATACAATAAAAAGTGCGATTGTCAAGTGGCAAAATTCTGGTGACCCCGACCCTGCGCTGAATAGACACGGCCCGGTCAATATGCTATACTCATTTCTATCGGGGTAAATCCTGATCCCACACCTGGGCCAGCCATTCTATTCACAATTGCGTACTGGAGAACCCATGAGCAACCAGCCTCCCACCCCCCTGGAAGAGACCGCCCAACAGATCCGCGACCTGCAAAGTAGCCTTAATACGCTGCAAGGCGGCATCCGCCTGGAGACGCAGCGAGATCGGCTCGAAGACCTGGACACCAGCACCAACGGGCTCGACCAGCGCATCCGCGACCTGCGGGCGCGCGGGTACGTTTTCGAGAAAGAGCTCGAAGCGCACGCCGCCGACCTGAAGCAGCGCTGGGCCGCGCAACGGCTGCTGGTCTTGCAGCAGATTACCCAACAGGGTAACAGCCTCGACCTGGAAGTGCGCTCCGTGGAAGTGCAGATGGCGCAGATCTCCGCGCGGGCCGCAAACCCGCCGGCGGCCAGGCCGCTGATCGATCAGATGCGCTCGACCCTTTCCACGCTGGAAAGCCGCGTGGAGGCCGCCAATAACAGCATCCAGGGCATGTACGACGCTTACAGCGCAGAGCTGGCCCGGCTGGCCGATCACCTGAAGCGGGTCGAATGGACGTACACCCAACTGGCCGAGGCCTGCTTCCAGCTCGGCGCGACCGAAGCGTTGGTGATGGGCGTCGAAGCGGTTTGGGCCAAAGACGGCAAGGAAGACAAGGACGATCCCAAGGGTGTGCTGTTCCTGACCGACCAGCGCATCTTGTTCGAGCAAAAACAGGAGGTTGCCACCAAGAAGGTGCTCTTCATCGCCACCGAGAAGAAGAAGGTGCAACAATTGCTGATAGAGACGCCGGTCGTGCTGCTCGAGACGGTCACCGCCACCAAACAGGGCCTGTTCGGGCACGAGGACCACATCGACCTGAGCTTTGCCTCCGGCGCTCCGTTTCACTCGGTGCACTTCCACCTGGACGGGCAGGACTGCAACGCGTGGCAGGCTCTCCTCGGCCGGGCGAAATCCAAGGATTTCGACCGCGATCGGGCAGTCGCCATCGCCCAGGCCGACATCGACAAGGTCAAAGCCGCGCCGGCCCAATGCCCCGCCTGCGGTGGAGCGATTACCGCGCCGGTCCTGCGCGGCATGGACAGCATCCACTGCGAGTTCTGCGGCTACGTCATCCGTTTGTAAGGGCCCTCTCTTGCGTTAGCCCGCTGTTGGCCTTCCATGCTGGCGGAGCCAGGCGAGTAAGGTTTCAAGATGCTCTGCGTGGTGCTCGTGAGAGCTAAGCAGGATTAACGAGAGGGGTTCCCCTTCCATCCAGGCGTACCTGCCCGCCGCCAGCAGGTCTTCCTCGGGAATCGCCTGGCCCAATTCCAGGAAGCGCAGATAACCCTCTCGCCACTCCCGGTGGACTTCCGGCCAGGGCTTTTCGCGGTTCGTGTTGTAAATCCAGGCGTTGAGGCGATCCACATCGTCTGCCTCCGGGTCGACCCCCGCCAGCCATTGGGGAAACTCGGGCTCCCGGTCGAGCCTGCCGGCTTCCAGGCGGGCAATGGATCGCTGCTGCCAGGTTTTCAAATGGGCCATCTCGTCTTTGACCGACCATTCCGAGGGAACGAGCGGGGTGGTGATTTGTTCCTCGCTCAGTCCGGCTAATAATTCTTCCCAACGCTCGAATTCTTCTCTAAGCGTCGCCATGATTTGCGTTTTGTCGTTCATCCTCGCTCCTTATCCGGCAAAATTAGTGGGTGTGCCTGAACGCGCTCCCTTTCCTCGATACACGTTGATTTGGGATAAGAATTTCTTACCACCAGGAACACGAAGTCCACCAAGAAAACAAGCGATTTTAGAAGAAAGATCACAAGAAACTGTGTGTCCTCTGTGGCTTTGTGGTTTAAGGCTTTCACCTATTTTGTCCCGAATCCTCGTTGTTGACTTGAATTATAATGAATCGTCAGGCATAGCTATTGAGGAAAGTATACCCTTTGCCAGCCAAGACCGGATTAAAAAGATCAGCTTCGGAGGCAAAACTGATGGAAGATCTTCTATGGTGGGCCCGTTCTATCCTCTCCACCACGCCCGCGCGCTGGGAGAGCATGGCGCAAACCTTCCCCGCCGAGCTGCTGGCGCGCAAGCCCGCGCCGACGGAGTGGTCGGCCCTGGAATGCTTGCAGCACATCATCGACGTCGAGGCGATGTACCAGTTCCGCGTGCGCGCCTTCCTCGACGGGCGCGATTTTCCCGCTTTCGACCCGGACCGCGAGGGCACTCCCCTGGAGGCCGCTCCCAGGCCTTCCGACCTGGCGGCGAAGTTCGCCCACCTGCGCGAGGAAAGTCTGTCCTCTCTGGCGGCGCTCACCCCGGCAGACCTGGAACGCAAGTCGCGCCACGCCGAGCTGGGGCCGGTGACGCTGCGCGAGATGGTCAATGCATGGGTGGCGCACGACCTGAACCACACCGTCCAGGCCGAGCGCGCCATGATGCAGCCCTTCATCCGCGACTGCGGCCCCTGGCAAGGCTACTTCACCGACCACCTGGTGCGGGCCGAATAGAGTTCTATCTCTGCCCACGCCCTGCGTGGGAACTCTCTTCCGGCGCGGAGCATTGAGGACTGCATTCCCAAGTGGAACGTGGGGTAACTACTTTGAAAGCAAGAAGCGGATAGAATGGGTGCGCGCCTTCCGCTATGATGGGAAATAAAGGAGTTAGAATGACTACGCTTATTTCCCAATCGATCCCCGTTCTGGACGACGAAGCCCGCTGGCAGGCCGTCCAGCAGCGCGACGAGCGCTTCAACGGCGTCTTCGTCTACGCGGTGCGCTCGACCGGCATCTATTGTCTGCCCACCTGCCCCTCGCGCCGTCCGCGCCGCGAGCAGGTCGTCTTTTTCTCATCGTGTGAAGAAGCCGAAGCGGCCGGCTTCCGCGCCTGCCGGCGCTGCCGCCCGCGCGAGGCCCTCACCCAAGACCAGCGCGTGGAGGTCGTGCGGCAGGCCACCGCCCTGATCGAAGCCGACCCGGAAGCGTCGCCTTCCCTGGATGAGCTCAGCCGCCAACTGCACCTGAGCCCGTCCCATTTGCACCGCCTGTTCAAGGCCATCACCGGGCTGACGCCCCATCAGTACGTCGCCGGGCAGCGCCTCAGCCGCTTCAAGGCCGGCGTCAGGGCCGGGCGGGACGTGACCACCGCCCTCTACGACGCGGGCTACTCCTCCAGCAGCCGCCTGTACGAGAGCGCCGCCGATCACCTGGGGATGACCCCCGCCTCCTATCGGCGCGGCGGGCAGGGGCTGTCCATCCGTTATGTGATTGTGGAGACCTTCCTGGGGCGCATGTTGGTGGGCGCTACTGAGCGCGGCATCTGCGCGGTCAGCTTTGGCGAAGAAGACGAGCGCCTGGAGGCTTTCCTGCGCGCGGAATACCCGGCGGCCGCCTTGCAGCGCGACGACGTGGCGCTGGGCGCCTGGGTGCGCGCCCTGGTGCAGCACCTGGAAGGGCGCCTGCCGCGCCTGGAGCTGCCCCTCGACTTGCAAGCCACTACTTTCCGCCTGCGCGTGTGGGAAGAGCTGCGCAAGATTCCCTATGGGGAAACGCGCACCTACGCCGAAGTGGCCCAGGCCATCGGGCAGCCCAAGGCTACCCGCGCCGTGGCCAACGCCTGCGCCGCCAACCCCGCCGCCATCGTCACCCCCTGCCACCGCGTGGTGCGCAGCGACGGCCAGCCGGGTGGATACCGCTGGGGCGCGGAGCGCAAGCGCGCCCTGCTGGCGCGCGAAAGCCTGAGCCGGGATTAGTGCCCGTGCACGTGGCCGTGCGCCAGCTCCTCTTGGGTCGCCGGGCGCAGCGCTACGATCTTCACGTCGAAGTGCAGATCCTTGCCTGCCAGCGGGTGGTTTAGATCCAGGTGCACGTTCTGGTCGTCCACGCTGGCGATCACGGCCGGCATGACGTTGTCGTCCTGATCGCGCAGGGAGAGCTGCACGCCCGGGTCGAGGGGAATGTTATCCGGGAACTCCTCGCGGGAGATGTCCATAAAAGCATCGGGGTCGATCATGCCGTAGCCGTCCAGGGGGGCGATCTCCACGTTCTTGCTGTCGCCAATCGTCATGCCGTAGAGGGCCTTCTCCAGGCCGGGGATGATGTGGCCTTTGCCCTGGATGAACTGGAGAGGCTCGCCCTCCTCAGACTCGTCGATGACTTCCCCGTTTACGGTCAGCACGTAATCCATCGAAACCACCTGGTCGTCCTGCACCTTTAAATTCTTCGCTCATCTCTGACTCCTTCTCACGGGCTTACTGGCTATGGGATATGGGGACAGCCAGGAAGTCTATTTTACCCTGTTTATTCTCAATCAAACAGACGGCCACCTTCCCTTGCCATGGCTTTCTCAAGAATAAAGGTTGTCATTGCGAGGAGGGCGTTCTTTGCCCGACGAAGCAATCTCGGTGCCGGCCCTGAGATCGCCACACCCTGGCGCTCTGCGTGCCCGAAGGGCAAAGAACACCCAGGGCTCGCGCCGCCCTGCGTACCCGCGCCTTGCGTGCCCTCCGGGCAAGGGTAATGACACGGATCCCAGCCGCTGTCCAGGAAACATGAGAACGCCATCCTTCCCCTGCCTCCGGAAAATCTTTGACACAGCTTTAACAGGTTGTTATTCCTCCCTTAACCATCCTTTGCTATCATAAGCGCGAGGGAATTCATTCGCATGTCTTTTCAAAAGTCGGGAACGAATTACCGGGTTCGTAGATCGTTCGCACAAGTATCATGGTTCTCCTCCTCCTTCTTCAGGACTGGCAGTGGGTGGGCTCACTGCCAGTCCCTCTCTTTAAACGGGAGTCAATCAATGTACGTTCTTTGCTTCGACGGTCTTTTCAAGCATTTCTCTAAAGCTTCCGCGAAGACGGCCAGGGGTGGGGTGATGGGCTACGGCTGGTACATTACGCGGGATGAGGTGGTCATCGCCAAGGGGCGGGGGGTCTTCGCCCACGGGGAGCAGGCCACCTCCGGCATCGCCGAATACCTGGCCCTGCTGGAGGGCCTGGACGCGCTGCGCGACCTGTGCGCCCGCGACGAGCCGGTGGAGGTGCGCGGGGACGCCAAATTCATCATCGACCAGATGACCGGCGCTTCCCTGGTGACTTCCGAGAGTATCAAGCCCCTGCACCGCCAGGCCAGACGCCTTGCCAAACGCTTCCGCCAGGTCACCTGGACCTGGACCGCGCGCAGGTACAACCGCCGGGCAGACGCGCTCTCGCGTGAGGCGCTGTGCGAGGCTTACCTGGATTGTGAATATTACCAGTGGGTGGCCAGCCATCCGCTCAGCGATCCCCAGGAGAAAGGCCCCACGCACAAGTTCCTTTCCCTGGCCGACCTGCGCGTCTATCAGCCCTCGGGCGTCAGCTTGTGATCCGCTGAGATCCAGCGCCCGCCGGCAGGCGGCGGCACGGGGGAATGCGCCTTGAGATACTCTTCGAGCGCCTCGCGCAGGATGGTGGGCACTTCGGTGCGCAGCAGTTGGCCCGCTTCGAGGCGCAGGTAGCCGAAAGGCAGGTTCTCCTCTTTCACCTCGGCGTCGGTGTGCGCCAGCAGATAGGCGCGCCGGCCCTCCAGGGGTTGCCCCCCTACGGAGACGGCCTTCACGCGAGCGCCCTTCTCCGCTGCGAGATCGGCCTCCACGCGCAGCCCGCTGAGCATGGGCAGGCCCAGCGGCGCGCCCCGGAAGGCCTTCAGCCGGCTGTGCATCCGCTCGGGCTCCAAAGCATCCTCCAGGGCCGCCACGATCTGCTCGCCGCGCACCCGCGAGAGCTGCGGGTTGGCGGGAGCGGAGCAGGCCGCGTCCAGGTCGCCCAGGGTGACGCGCCCGCCCGGCAGGCCTTGCTGGAACAGCCCGCCGCTGAGCAGGGCCGCTTCGGCGCCCATGCGCTCGCGCAGCGCGTCCGCCGCCAGGTCTCCCAGGCCGCACTCGGCGAAAGGCTCCAGGCTCAGCGGCCCGGCCAGCAGCGCCAGCGGGCGCGCCAGCAGCTCCTCGGCCTCCCGCTCGGCCTCCCGGATGGCGATGTTCACCAGCAGGTCGGGCGGCGTCTCGACGGGAATCTCCACCACCGTTGCCGTCTTGGAGAGCACCGCGCCAGTGCGCGCGTCGATCTCCAGGTCCACGCGCCCCAGGTGCTGGGCGTATTCGCCCGCCTGGGCGATCAGCACGCCGTTGACCCGCTCGCCTTGGGGCAGCAGCGAGTGCGAGTGCCCGCCGAGGATCACGTCCAGGGCGGGCACGGCCTCCGCCAGGCGGCGGTCGTTCTCCAGCCCCAGGTGCGAGACGGCCACCAGCGGGCCGGCGCCCTGGCCGGCCAGCTTTTCCACCCAGGCGCGCGCCGCCTCGCGGAAATCCGGCGGGCGCAGGCCGTACAGCGCGTAGCCCTGCGGGGAGTGTACGGTCAGGCCCAAAACGCCCAGCTTGAGGCCCTCCGCCAGGGGCAGCTCCACGCAGGGCTTGAGGTTGGGCGTCCGCGCGGCCTCGCCGTCGCAGAGGTTGGCCGCCAGCAGGGGGAAGTCGGCGCGGGCGGCCATCTCGGCGACGGCCTGCGGGCCGTAGGTGAGGCTGATGGCGTTGCCCAGGGCTTGCAGGTCGTAGCCCATAGCGGAGAGCAGGCCCGGGACGGCGCCGCCCTTGGTCAGGCTACAAAAGCGCACGCTGCGATCGGCGGCGTCGCCGGCGTCGAAGAAGAACACGCGCCGGCCCTGGGCGCGCAGCTCCGCGCGCAGGCGGCCCGCGAAAGTGCTCAGGCGGCTCATGGCCTCCAGGTGGGCGTGCATGTCGTTGGTGTGCAGCAGGGTGACGTGAAGCGGCTCTGCGCTCAAGAAATCGTCCCTTTCCAGACCACTCTGGCCTTGCGATAACCGGAGATGAGGAAGAAAGCCGTCATGCCCAGGTAGATCAGCAGGAAGCTGGCCCCGGCGACGCCGATGTAATTCCATTCGAAGCTGCGCTCCGCGTGGTTGATCCACAGCAGCAGCGATAGGGTGAAGACCAGCAGGATGAAGACGGTGACCACCAGGCTGGTGAGCAGGGTGGTCCAGCCGGCGGTCTTGCCAGCCTCGTAGCGGCACTCGCGGCGGGCGGCCTTCTGGGCGTCCTCGTCCCCGGCCTTGTTGAGCGCCCACTTGGTCTCCAGCGCCAGCACCTCGCGGTACCAGTCGCTCAGGTGGATGTAGAAGAACGAGCCGATCAGCCCGATCAGGGTCAGGAAGAAGCCGATGACGGAAAGCACGTCCGAGGTAGAAAGCTGTGCGCTCATGAGTTCCTTCCCTCAGGGTTGGATGCCCAGCGCTTCGCATAGCCGGGCGAAAGTGGAAGCGGTGATCAGCACTTTGTACAGGTTGCCGGCGCTCGTGTATTTGTACAGCTCGATCTGGCCGGGAAGCTGGCGGTAGAGCTGTTCGAAGAGCAGCTTGAACTCCACGTAAGTGACGTTGTCCATCAGGAAGCCGGCGTTCTGCTCGCCATCGTTGGCCTTGATCCAGGCGTAGATCTCGTCCCGCCGCTTCAGGAACATGGATTTCAGGTTGTCCACGGCCCACTTGCGCCACTGGGTGAGGGCCTTGTTGTTCAGCACGCGCGCGATGTATTGGGCCTGTCCGTAGGGGATGTTGAAGGAGTTGTACAGGCGCGTCGCCGAAGGGGCCTCGCCGGGGGGCAAGAGCCGGGCGTAGACCTGTTCCAGCCAGTCGGTGTACTGCTCGGTGAGCGAGCTGTAGCGCTTGGCGCCGCTCATCCAATCCAGCCAGGCCGAGACCATCAAGGGCAGCAGCGCCTCGACGGTCTCTTGCGGGGTCGCAAAGCGCGACGGCGAGAAAGCGGCCTGGATGGCGCCGACCTGTTCGTCCGAAAGATCCAGGGTGACTTGCATATTTTCCTCCCTTCGTTAGGATGGTATGTCCATTGTATATTAATTCGGGCGAGATTCAAGAGAGTAGAGGGGATGCTTGGCTGGGGTACATTAATTAAAGTCAATCGAGATGGGCGCTGGACGAAGAGCATTAGATGTAAGGTGGGGAGCATAAGTAAAAAAAAGTTCCAAGACAATGGATCTTTTGTTCAGAGTTATCATATTTGTAAAGGGCCAAAGGCTTATTACTCTCATAGATTAGGTCTATAATTAAATTGTCAACAATGGATAAATATTAACTGAATAAATTCGTCGCCAATTGAGGCAAGCGGGGAAAAGAGGAAAGCGAGTAAATGTCTAAACCATGGGAAGAGTTTAAACAGTGGGCTGATAAAGAATTACTCAAGGCTTTACTTGAGGTTTATAATCCGGCCCCCAACATTTCGCAAGATCAGAAAATTTCTTTGTTAATTACTAAACTTGATGAGGTCTTTAAGGAAAATCTGGATGAAACTCATACAGATTAAGCCCTTTTACTTTCGTGCTTTTGGCGACAACCCGGCTGTTGTTTTCAATCATAACATAACGATCTTCTATGGAGGAAATGGCGCTGGTAAAAGCAGCCTATCAGAGGCACTTGAATGGCTATTATATGGATATACAAAACGCCGCAGAAAAGGTGATGAATATAGCAGGAATGAATACAAAGGTAGCTATGTCCATATCGCTTGTCCCCCAATTACTGCTCCTTATGTTGAAGCCGAGATAGAACTTTCGGATGGGTCAACTCATTTTATCCGACGGACTATAAAGCTCGACAAGGCCGGCCTACCGCTTGACCAGGAGTCTACTCTAAGCATTGACGGGGACCAGGTTAATGATTTTTCACCTATAGGTATTACCTATACTGAGGCGCACTGTCCAGTTATAGTGCAACACGGAATCCAAGATTTCATTCACACACGTCCCATTGATAGATATAGGGTAATTTCCGAAGCACTTGGGTTAAGTGAATTGGTAGAATTCAAAGATATTTTAGATAAGGCTAAAAACCAGCGCAGGAATAACCCATTACCAGAGGTTGCGCAATCTAAGATCATAGTCACACAATTAATATCAAAATTGAAATCGATAGAATTAAATGTTTTGGCTACTCGATGGCAATCAGAAGATTATTCTATTGACTCTGATTATTCCTTGATTCTCTGACAAAGCTCAGGAATTAAGTGGCAGTCAAGCTACTACTATAGACGCTGTGCTTTATGATGTGCGCGCCCGTCAAATTAATGAAATAAACAGGGTTTTTGATATTACGCCATTTAGGCCTAGTCCTAATCTTCAGGGGACGATTGATCAAATTTTCTCATTAATGCATCTTGTTTATGAAACAGATGAAAAATTCAGGAAGATGGCTAAAACCTACGCTGATGCTGCGTCATCAAGTTATAGAACAGCACAGCTGGAATTTTGGGAACAAGGGCTAAATCTAATAAGCCCAGCTAATCCTGAACAATGCCCTTTTTGTGAAGAAGAAACCATTACTCCAGAAAAAATTCAAGGTCTGAAGGACAGAATTGAAGTTGATCAAAATTTATCTAAGGCGCATTCTTCTTTCAACCATGAAACTGACCAATATATCGATATTTTCTCACAATTGGAGTCCAGGATCTTGCAATTGGAATTTAGAGCGATTTCCACTGAAGACTTATCAACCCTTGAAAAACTTTTTGAGCGTGACAAGGAACAACTTCAAACTTTTGCTAATGAAAATCGCCTGGGCGTTCGAAGAATCCAAGAACTCCGTGAGGAAATTACTCAAATCAAGAGCGCTCTTTCTACTCTGAAGATTTCCATTACTCAACCCGATATGGTATTGGGGGCGATAGACACTGTTTCAAATATAACAACACGTGTTGAGGGAAAATTGGAATTTGTAGCTGAAAGTTTGAAGAAATACAATGAGACTTTTTCCACCTTTAGACCAATATTCGAAAGAGAGTTGTCAGACGAGGAAACTGTAGCAAAGTTTACTTACCTAATTGATTTGCTCGGCAACTATTCTAGTGTACGATTATTTGCCAAAGCGGAAGCTTTTGACAATGAAATTCTTGAGGTTCAAAGGCTTGTTGATGGATATATTCTGACTCAACAGAAATCAGCATTGGCTAGCCGAGAAGCCGACATACTGAATTGGTATAGCCTTTTATCACCGAATCCAGACGTAAAATTCAGTGGATTAGAACCAGGCCGTAACGAATTTGGTCTAAAAGCCGAAGCGTTCGGCAAAAAGATGAATGCGGCAGCAGCCCTTAGCCAATCTCAATTAAATTGCCTCGGACTAAGCATTTATATACCAAGCGTTTCTGCAATCGACTCGCCTTTTAAATTCATCCTTTTTGACGATCCTGTTCAAGCAATGGATGATGATCATCACGAAGCCTTTCTCCTTAAGGTGGTACCGGAATTAATACATACATGCGGTTTTCAGGTAATTGTTTTAACACATTTGAAAGAAACAGCCGACAAACTCCGAGATAATAACTTCTCTAGCGATTTCACGTACTATCGCTTTGACAAGCTCCAAGCTAGTGGCCCAGAAATAGCTGAATATATTGTGTTAAGTGATGATTTAAAAAAGATTAGAACACTAGCTCAAGGTAATGATGATAGCAGGCAAATGGCAGTTGACAGAGTTAGAGTGCTTTGCGAAAATATTATGCGTGAAGCTTATTTGCATCATATGGGTTCACGTATGCCCGTTGGAAGGGGAACGGCTTCAGCTATGATCCCGTATTTCGCAAAAATTCCATCCGTAAAACCGACTATGGTTGCTGACATACAAGATACAATAAATTGGTCAAATCCGGCACATCATACACAGCCAGGATATGTTATCCCTTGTGCAGCAAATATCACCCCACATATTGAACGTCTTCAAAGGCTGGTTGATACGTTGGGACTTAAAAAGAAGTAGCGGCAGCAAACCTTGGATACCTTTATACGTAACACAGTTGCGTTCATTGATTGCGCAACTTGCTCTGTGGTTTTGAGACTAATCTCAAAATATCATCGTTATCCTATTTTCTGGGACGAGGTCGCATCCGTTGACAAGAGGAGGATAATGGCACATATTTACCAGGAAATACCATATACTGGGAGGCTACATTTAGCTAATTGCGTCGAAATTACATTATATTGGCTAAATATTGCCAAATTTCGATCCTGGGTATGGAATGTAGGATAAAGTCTAAAAATAAGCTCTCCTTAAGGTGGTTTTCATAGAATGGCGCCCGAATGACGTGTTTTTACTTGCCTAGAAGTTTATATAGAGTTTCGGATATTTATAATATCTTCTCTAACCTTCACCCTAACCCTCCTCCCTGCGGGAATGCTAACGCGATCCCAGCGGGAGAAGGACAGGGATGAGGGAAATCATGCCCTTCCGAATTCAGATTCAAGCTCCCATATCTCCACTCTTGACATCCCCTTCTCTTCGCAGTACAATTTGACCAGATATATAAATCTGGTCATCTGGTCACCCATGAGCCCCTCCGACTCCCGCCCCACCCGCATCTTAGAAGCCGCCGCGCGCCTGATCGCTCATTACGGCTTCGACAAGACCACCATGGACGATATCGCCCGCGAGGCGGGCGTCTCCAAGGGCGCTCTCTACCTGGAATGGCCCGGCAAGGAGCAGCTCTTCGAGGCCCTGCTGGCCCACGAGCTGAAGCGCTTGCTGCTGGACTACCGCGAGCGCGTCGAGCTGGACCCCGAGGGCGGGCAGGTGGCCAACATGTACCGCCATTCCCTGCTGGCTTTGCAGGCCAACCCGCTGATGCGCGCGCTCTACACCCGCGACAGCCGCGTGCTGGGCGATTTCGTGCGCCGCCAGGACGTGGAGCGCTACACCCGTCGCCTGCTGCTGGGCGCCGAATTGGTGCGCCAGATGCAGGCCGCCGGCCTGCTGCGCCGCGACGTCTCGCCGGAGGCGATGGCCTACCTGTTCGGCGTCGTCGCCCTGGGCTTCATGAGCGCCGGGACGCTCTTCCCGCCCGACAGCGCCCCGCCGCTGGAGGAGGTCGCTGAAGCCATCACCCGCCTGGTGCAGGGCGGCCTGGCTACCCCAGGCGGAGACAGCGCCGCCGGCAAGCAGGCCATGCTGAAGATGTTCGACTTGATGCTGGAACAATACGCAGCGGCGCAGAAAGAGAAGAGGTGAGCATGCAGACGATGCTTGACGATACGGCTCTCGAAGCATCCGTGCTGGAGCGCCAGGGTTGCCCGCTGCATTACTGGGTGGGTGGGCCGCAGGGGCGCCCGTGGGTGGTCTTCAGCCACGGCTTGTGCGTGGATCATCGTTCCTGGAACGCCGTCCTGCCGGCGGTGATCGGCCGGTACCGCGTGCTGACCTGGGACGTGCGCGGGCACGGCCTTTCGCAGCCCGTGGGCGAGAAATTCAGCGTGCCGCTGGGCGCCGAAGATCTGCTGGCCCTCCTCGACCGCCTGGGCATTCAAAAGGCCGTGCTCGTGGGGCACTCCAACGGGAC
The DNA here is from genome assembly GCA_963702935.1 of uncultured Chloroflexia bacterium. GTDB lineage: Bacteria > Chloroflexota > Anaerolineae > Anaerolineales > Anaerolineaceae > DAOTWA01. The sequence goes on along the minus strand of OY969772.1, from coordinate 762,314 downwards.
TTACCTCCATCAGGAGCTGGTCTTCCACCACCCGGAGCGCGTCCAGGCGCTGGTGATGGCGGACGGCACTTGCATAACCTGGAAGCGCAGCGCCTTCGAGCGCTGGATCACGCGCAACGCCTGGCGCTTCATGGTTCCCTATCCCTTCGAGGCGCTGAAGAAGGCCTCCCTGCCCAGCGGATCGGCCAGGAGGGAGGTGCAGGCGTACATGGCCGCGGCTTTCTCCATGATAGCGCGGCGCGACTTCCTGGCGCTCAACGCCGGCATGGGAGAGTGCCTGCACTACGAGCCGGGCTACCGCATCACCCAGCCCATGCTGCTGGTGCACGGCGACCAGGACAAGATGGGCGACATCGCCAGGATCGCGCCCCAATGGGCGGCGCGCGAGCCGAATTGCCGCTACGAGGTCATCCCGGATGCGCGCCATTTCGCCATCCTGGATAACCCGGATTACTTCAACCGGCTCCTGCTGGATTTCCTGGCGCAGTGGGCGGTCTGACGCCTGCATTCCTCGACTGGCGCGGGTGGGCACGCAGCAGCCCTCGATTGCCAGGCTGGAGAACGGCACCCGGGTTCCCAGCCTCACCTTCCTGCACAAGATTGCGGCCGCCTTGGACGCGACCATCGAAGTTCGCCTGGTGCCGGAGGAAAAAATAGCAAAACTGGAAAATCTCACCACGGAGTCACAGAGAACACAGAGAAAATATTCATAAAAAACTCGGCGCCCTCTGCGCCTTTGTGATGAAATCTGTTTCCCGTCCGTGCTGAGCATAGACGTCCGCTTGAATCACGGATATTTCCCCACCTCGACGTAGGTTTCCACGTTGTCTTTCTGGGCGAAGAAGGTAATCATGCTATCGTTGCCCAGCGGACGCAGCACGCCCGCCGAACAGCACACGTAATGCGTCACGCTGTCGAACTGCATGGGCTGCGCCTGGCCGTCGTACGAGAAGCTCACTTTGCCATCCTTGCGGAAGAAGTAGAACGGTTTGCCTGCCAGGAGCTGCCAGCCAAAGCTCTCTTCATATCCATATTGCTGGTTCAAAGCCACGCCGTCTTCCACGATCGAGCCGGCCGTCTCCAGCACCCAATGGCTATCGTAAGCCCCCAGGTTCAGAATGACGCCAACCGGGTTTGGCGTGACCTGGGCCTGGTAGACCGGCGTGCCGTTGCGCTGGACCTGAACGCTGTACGAACCGTCCGTAAGCATGTGCGCGGTGAGGATGTCCTGGCCGACCTTGATCTCCCGATCGCCATTCTTGTCCCACACGCCCAGGGTCGGGCGCATTGCGCCGTGCTTCTCCAGCGCCGCGGCGGGAATAGGACGAAAGCCTTCGAGGCCCCCCAGGCTGTTGCCTTCACAGATATCCAGCGGGTAGGTCTCTACAGTCAGGCCAGAAGACAGCGTCGCGCTCTGTGGCGTAGAGAACGGATCGGGCGGGCAGACCGGCGGCAGGCCGTCTGTGGGCCAGCGCAGGCTCGCGGCGATGGCCTGGATTTGCTCCGGGCTGGCGTTCAGGTGCACGAAATACAGGCGGCCGTCCTTCAGCGGATGGGCGATGATACTATTCACGGATTGATAAGGCGGATATTCCTGCGGCGCAGTCAGGCAGGCCGCATCCCCCTCCACCTGGAGGAGCTCGTATCCAGATTGTGAGCCGGCAAAGTATTCGCAGAATTGCTCCAGGCTGAAAGCCTGGTGCGCGCCCAGGCTCTCGAGGGTCACGAAGCCATCCGTCCCCAAGATCATGTTCCCGCCGCCTTCATCCGGCTTCCAATCGGCAGGATATTGGAAAGAGATTCCTGAAGCAGGATCGGTGTAGGTCGTCCAGGGCGCGGGGGTCACGCTCGCCGTGGAGGCGGGCGCCGCGGTGTCTAGGATCGTGGGGCGCGGGACCGGCGTGGTAGGCGCAACCGGCATGGTCGGGGGAAGCGCTCCCGCGCAGGCAGACAGGAGCAGTCCCAAGCCGCCAATTGCGAGTATCCCGCAGAAGTGGCGAGCGGTGAGTTTCCTCGCGAAGGGAAAGCGAGCATCCATCGCGCCTCCTAAGAGGTTGCCTCGACGATCACCAGGTACCAGACGCCGTCTCTCAGCGCGTAGAACCAGGCTCCCTCCGGCGAGCTGCCAACGTTATACACGGCCGGATCGCAGCACAGTTGGCCGTGCAACAGGTCGGCATAGCGCGGCGACAGGGCCTGCCCGGCGTAGGCCATCCCATACAGGCCGTCCTGGCGGAAGAAATAGAACGGCTGGCCGCCCACCAGGTGCCAGTTGAACATCTCGGCGTAGCCCAGCTTCAGATTTTGCAGCTCGCCGTCTTGCACCACCACGTTCTGCACTTCCAGCACCCAGTGGCCGTCCCAGGACCAGAAGCCGGTCACCGGGTAACCCGCCGAGCCCGCCGGAGGGACGGCTAAGCGGAGAAATTCCCGGCCGTTGCGCTCGAGCGCCACCTGGGAAGGCGCGCCCATGGGGGAAAGAGGGGCGGTGGCGTATTCGTACGAGACCAGGTCTGTCCCCACCCAGGCGCTATCGAAGCCCGGCTCCCACACGGTCAGCTCGCGCTCGGCGCCCCGCTGCACCTCGATCGGCGGGCTGCCGGCGAGGCTGCCTTGCACCCATAGGATGAAATCGTCGCCGGCGGCGTTCACCGAAAGCGGCCCCAGCCGGGTGATGTTGGCGATCAGCAGCTCCTCGCCCCGGTAAAGGTCGCAGCTTTGCGGGGAATTGGGGGCGGCGCGATCCACCAGACGGTAGCCGAAGGCCTGCAAGCCGCGGTTGGCCTCCTCGATCTGGCGCGCGAATCCGTCCGCGTAGAGCGCGCTGCGGTCGAGGCCCAGCCCGCGCACGCGCGCCTGGAAGCCGTCGAACTGCTGCAAAGGGTCGCAGGCGGCGTTGGCCACGGCGTATTCGGTAACCGTCAATCCGGCCAAGGTGCTTGTCGTCACCGGTGGGCCGGCGGGCGCGTCCCCGCAGGCGGGCGCGTCGTAATATCCCGTAGAGGGAGCCCGGGTGGCATAATCCACGAAGCGCAGCGAGCTGAGGATGCCGCTAAAATGCGCCGTATCCGTGTGCAAGACCAGCAGCAGATCCGCCGGATAAGGCTGTGGATAGCGTGCGAACAGCACGGCCTCGTCGCGCGGCCCGGTGCTGCCGGGGAGCACCACACAGCCAAAGCCGGCCCAGGTCTGCATTTCCGGCTGCCACGCCTGCCAGTTTACGATGAAGGGAGAAGCCCCGCCGGCGGCGGGCGGCGTGCGGTTGGCTTCCAGCACGCACAGGGTGCCCATCGAATCGAACAGCGAGGCCGGGTAGGTCTGTGTGCTCACCTCGAAATAGCCGTCCGCGCCGCTGTAGCGCGTGGGCGACTCGGCCGTCCAGTTGGCGGGGTAACGCAAGGCCAGGTGCAGCGTTGGGCTGCTATACGTGCGCCAGGAGTCCGGGCAGGGGGGTGGGCGAGGGCTGCGGCGTGATCGTGGCAGGCTCTGGGGGAGTGGAAGAGGCGGCCTCGGTTTGCGACGGGATCGCCGTTGGGCTGCTCGAGCTCGTCGGGAGCGCGGTGGCCGTGGCGGCCGGCGGCGCAGGAAGGGTGGCCGGCGCGCAGGCCGCCAGCAGGAAGGCCGAGAGAAGCATCCAGACTACCGGGCGTTTGATCAAGGTTTACCTCCCCTATTCTTTCAAAGCGGGCAGCGCGTTCTTCTGGCCGAGCAGCAGGATCAGCGCGGCAGCGCTGACCAGCCCGGCCAGCAGGGCCGCGCCCAGGCTGACCGGCAAATTCGCCTGGCCCAGGCGCGGGAAGGCGCCCAGCCCCAGGCTCAGCCAGGCCCCCAGCGCCCAAAGCGCCGCTTCTTTTCCGCTGGCCCCGGGGAAGAGCACCCGCAGCGCCCGCCACTGCACGATGCCCACCACGAAACCGCCCAGGACGCCCGCCAGCGTGGAGGGGTAGAACACCTCGCCTGAGCCGGGCGCCAGGAAGACCTGGCCGTGCAGACCCCAGGCCGCCCACGGAATGAGCGCGCCGATCAGCAGCCCGGCGGGGAAGGCCAGCCCGAAGCCGGCCAGCGTAGCCAGCCACCAGCTTTTCAGCGCGTAGCCGCCCAGGTACAGGACGATGGTCTGGAGCATACCCGCCACCAACCCCAGGCCGGCCCCGATCAGCGCGTAGCTCCCCAGCAGCGGCAGGATTTCCGGCAAAGAGCGCACTTCCGCGCGCAGCAGGTAGAGCGGGGCGGCCCACAAGACCAGGGCCGTCACTGCCGTCCAGGCTAAGCCGAGCTTGATTCTTGGCATGGGTTTCGCTCCTGATCGAAAGGCCAAAGCTTCCCTTCTTAGAGACGCTGGAGGCGCGCGCCGGGTTCCCGGGCCGCAGGCCGTCCGAACGTTCCCCATTATAATATAAGCAGTCGAGACCCTATCCGCCGCTAGAATTGATCTGAAAGGCTGCGCTATGACCGTTCACTTACCGGGATCGCGCCTGGCAAGGCTGCTGGCTCCAATCTTGCTGCTTGGGCTGTTGGCTGCCGCCTGCCAACCTTTTAACGCCCCTTCTTTGCGAGAAGCGCCCCTCCCTGGGATGGAGCGGGAAGAACCGCCAATCCGGCGCCAGGAGCTTACCCCGCTGCGGCAGCCCGCCGTGCATGCGGGGTGGACTTCCTATACGAACGCCAACGACGTGGCCAGCATCGTCTTCGACCGCGCGGGGAACGTGTGGACTGCGGGCCGGGGCGGGGTGGTCGAATGGAAAATGAACGAGCGCAGCGCCGTCCAATTCGATGCCGAGCATGGGCTGCCCGCCAACCACATCACGGCTCTGGCCCTGGCGAAGGACGGCGTCCTCTGGGCGGGCGCTTCGAATGGAGGGATCGCGCGCTTCAACGGCGAGACCTGGGAAAGTCTGGAAACGCGCGCGGGAGAGGCGGTCACTGCCATCGCCGCCGCCACGGATGGCGGGCTGTGGTTTGGCAGCGATCGCGGCCTCTTCCATTTCGACGGGAAAGACTGGCGCGTATATACCACGCGGGACGGCCTGCTCGACGACTACGTTCAATCTCTGGCCGTTACCGCCGCCGGCGTAGTGTGGGTAGGCTCCAGCGGCGGGGTGTCCTCCTTCGACGGCAGCCGCTGGAGCACGCTGGCATTTCCCGGCCGTTATCCGGTCAGCGGCATCGCCGTCTCGCCGGATGGGAGCCTGTGGTTTAGCGCGCTCGACCGCCTCACCCATTTCGACGGGCGTACGTGGACGGCTTACGCCCTGGATGCGTCGGCGGCCATCGCAGCCGTTCCGCAGGGGGGCGTGTGGGTCGCCGGCCACACGGAGGTGAGGCGCTTCGACGGGAGCGCCTATACCGCTCTTTCCACGGGCGGGGGCGCCGAGATCCTGGCCGCCGCCCTGGCCCCCGATGGAAGTTTGTGGATGGGGAAATACCAGGGGGGCTTATGGCATTTCGACGGCCGCCAATGGCAGGTCTACACCCTGCCCGGGGGGCTCCCTTCCAACTATGTGCTGTCGCTGGGGCTGGGGCCGCAGGGCAGCCTGTGGGCCGGGAGCGAGCTGGGAGCCTCTAAATTCGACGGCCAGGCGTGGCAAGACCTGCCGTGGAGCCCGGTTGTCGCCGCTTCCGGCGTCTTGCAGGTCGTGGCCGCCCCGGATGGGAGCCTGTGGCTTAGAACCGAGGGCGGCATCTCGCGGGTGGCGGACGGACGCTGGCAGACTTTCACCCCTCCCAACGAGCTGCCGGGGAATGAGATCCGCACCATGGGGGTGGGTAAAGACGGCTCCCTGTGGGTGGCGACCGATGGGGGACTGTCGAATTATTCCAATGGGAGCTGGAACAGCTTTTCCGCCGTAAATCAGGCGCCCCTGAATGCGATCGGAGCCATCGCCGGCGGGGCGGATGGGACGCTCTGGTTTGTTTCTGCAACCGGCCTGCTGCGCTATGATGGGCAGGCGTGGGCCGCCATTCATTTCTCCGGGCAGGAGAAAGTCACCTGCCTGGCCGTGTCGGCCGGAGGGGACGTGTGGCTGGGGAGCAGCTCTTCGGGCGTGTGGCAGCTCAAAAGCCAGCTCTGGCAAAGCCTGGAGGCGGCCCACGCCAGCCAGGTAGATCTCACCGGCGCCGATCAGGCCACCTTGCACAGTGACGCGGGCGATCAGAACGTCACCGGCGACTTTTGGAGAGCCTTCACCCGGGAAGACGGCCTGCCGGTCAACGCGGTGAACGCCCTGGCTTTCGCTCCGGGGGGCGACCTGTGGGCCGCCACGCCGGCCGGGGTCGCGCGTTGGGATGGAGCCGCCTGGACGGCCTATGCTCCCTCGGACGGTTTGGGCGACGAGGACGCCTTCTCGCTGGCGGTCGCTCCGGATGGGGCCGTGTGGATCGGGCTGCCGAACGGGGGCGTTTCGAGGTTTACCCCGGGGGATTCTCGCTGACCTGGCCAGCCCAGGTCGCTATTGCCCTTTTTAGGCGTACAATGGAGCTATGATCCATCACCGCATCCACCAACAGGAGACTCACATGAAATGGATAACACGTTCCCACGTGCACGTGGACCGCGTGGCTTGCCCGTGGCTGATCAGCCGCTTTATCGATAGTGAGGCCGAGTTCCTCTTCGTGCCCAAGAGCCAGGTGAAGAAAGTCGCCTCCGAGGGTGGGGCCATTCCCTTCGACGCCCCGGACGTCGAGCTGGGCCATCACGAAGGGCGCTGCTCTTTCGAGACGATCCTGCTGAAGTACGGCCTGACCGACCCGGCCTTGCAGCGCATGGCCAAGGTCATCCACGCGGCGGACGTAGCCGAGGACGTCGACACGGATCCGCTGGCGCGCGGCCTGGAGGCCATCGCCACCGGCTTCAGCCTGCGCTTCCCCGATGACATGCAGAACCTGGAGCAGCAGTTCGCCGTGTATGACGCGCTGTACGCCTGGTGCCGCCTGGCGGTCAACGCCTAGAATAGCCTCGCGAAGGATGGTCGTACGACAGGCGAGTCTCTGCAAGGTAGGGAGCCGTTCAACCCATCCTTCCCTACAGGGATGCTCCGCGATCGCAAGGCTTGCTATTCCCTGATCGTCTTTTCCCTGACTACTGTCCACTGCCCACTGACCACTCCCCAGACTGTGTTAGAATCTACCCAGCTTGAACAAACCGCTCATCTTACTGGCTTCCAATTCCCCACGCCGGCGCGAGCTGCTGGCCCTTACCGGCTGGCAATTCCGCGTGAGCCCGTCGAACGTCGACGAGACGCTCCTCCCCGGCGAGCAGCCGCGCGATTACGTCACGCGCCTGGCGCAGACTAAGGCGCGCGCCGCCCTGCCGCGTGCCCTGCCGGGCGAGGTGGTGCTGGCCGCCGATACCATCGTGGTGGACGGGGAGACGGTGCTCGGCAAGCCGGCCGATGCGCGCGATGCCGCCCGCATTTTGGCGCGTTTACGCGGGCGCGTTCATCAGGTGTATACTTGCCTGGCAGCCCTGCGCCCTACAGACGGCGCCCTCCTCACCGACCTGTGCGTTACCGACGTCCCCATGCGCGCTTACACGGAAGAGGAGATGGGGGCTTACATTGCCGGTGGGGACCCGTTCGACAAGGCCGGCGCGTATGCCATCCAGCACGCAGACTTCCACCCGGTGGAGGCGCTGCACGGCTGCTACGCCAGCGTGATGGGCCTGCCGCTCTGCCATTTAACCCGCATTTTTCAACGCCTGGACATTTCTCCCGCGGTGGACGTGCCCGCCGCCTGCCAGATGCACCTGGGCTATGCTTGCCCGATCTTTCTGGCGGTGTTGAGAGGAGACGTAATAGGTTAGCTTTATTATGAAGAAACTTACGCTTATCCTGGTGGCGGCGACGTTGTTGCTGGCCGCCTGTGGTCAAAACCCGGTGGCCAGCCCCACACTGACGCCCACGCGCACCCTGCCCGGCCCCAACGTGACTACCATCGCTGCCCCAGACCCGCAGGTGGCCGCCAAAGCCTTCCTGGACGCCTGGAAGAGCGAGGATTACCCCACCATGTACGGCCTGCTCACCCAGTTGAGCCAGGACGCCATCAGCGAGGCGGATTTCGAAGCGCGCTACAAAGACGTGGCCATCAAGATGACCCTGAAGAACATCGACGTCTCCCTGCTCTCGGCGCTGACCAACCCTGCCTCCGCGCAGGTGGCCTACAAGGTCGTCTTCCACACCAACTTGCTGGGCGACATCACCCGCGATAACCTGGTGATGAACCTGGTGCTGACCAAGGGCGCCTGGCAGATCCAGTGGGAAGACGGCATGATCCTGCCGGAGCTGCGCGGCGGCAACACCCTCTCGTTGGACCTGAAAGTCCCCGCGCGCGGCAATATCTACGACACGAACGGCCACGCCATCGCCTCGCAGGCCGACGCCGTGGCCCTGGGCGTGGTGCCCGGCGAGATCATCGCCAGCCAGGAAGACACCCTGCTCACCGAGCTTTCGCGCCTGACCGGCAAGAACCCCGAAGCCATCCAGGCCCTGTATAAATACGCCCAGCCCGACTGGTACATCGCCGTGGGCGAAGCCTCTGCCGACGCCGTCAAGGCCGAAGAGAGCACGCTCTCCGGTTTGGGCGGGCTGGTGCTCAGCAATTACCGCGCGCGCTATTACACCGGCATCGCTTCACAGGCCGTCGGCTACGTGCTCTCTATCTCCCCCGAGGAGCAGGAAGCCTACCTGCGCAAGGGCTACGCCGGCGACGAGAAAGTGGGCGCCTCTGGCCTGGAGAAGTGGGGCGAGCAGTACCTGGCCGGCACGCACGGCGGCGCGCTGTACGTGCTGGACCCGCAAGGCCAGATCGTCACCCGCCTGGGCCAGAGCGACCCGCAGCCGGCCCAATCCGTCTACACCACCCTGGATCAGGATTTGCAGACTGCCGCCGAGAAATCCCTGGGCGGCTTCCAGGGCTCCGTGATCGTCATGGAGCGCGATACCGGGCGCATCCTGGCCATGGCCTCCTCTCCTACCTTCGACCCCAACCTGTTCGAGCCGACCAACCGCAACAGCGAGCTGCTCAACCAGATGTTGAGCAGCCCCGATAACCCGCTTCTGAACCGCGCCGCCCAGAGCGCCTTCCCGCTGGGCTCCGTGTTCAAGATCGTCACCATGTCGGCGGCCTTGCAGAGCGGCCTGTATACCCCCGATACGGTTTATAACTGCCCCAACGAGTTTACCGAGCTGCCCGGCGTGACCCTCTACAACTGGACGGTGGAACGCGATCTGCCCGCCGATGGGCCGCTCACTCTCTCCCAGGCCCTGATGCGCTCCTGCGACACCTATTTCTGGCACGTCGGCCTGGACCTCTTCCGCCAGAATCGCCCGCTGGACGTGTCTAACATGGCGCGCTCCTTCGGCCTGGGCAGCGCCACCGGCATCGGCCAGATCTCCGAGGAGGCCGGCAGTATGCCCGACCCGGCTAACGAGGGCGATGCGGTGCAGCTCGCCATCGGCCAGGGCGCCATGCAGGTGACCCCTCTCCAGGTGGTCGATTTCGTCGCCGCGGTGGGCAACGGCGGCACGCTTTACCGTCCACAGCTCGTAAACAAGATCGAGACGCCGGACGGACAGGATACCTACACCTTCAAGCCTGAAGTGCGCGGCACCCTGCCGGTCACCCCGGACAACCTCGTGAGCGTGCAGGATGCCATGCGCAGCGTGGTAGCCAACAAAAACGGCACCGCCTACTACACCTTCGCGGGCATGACCATCCCCATTTTCGGCAAGACCGGCACCGCCTCTACCGCTACCGACCCGCACGCCTGGTTCGCCGGCTACACCAACGCCGGGCGCTCAGACAAGCCCGACATCGCCATCGTGGTGATGTGCGAGAACGCCGGCGAAGGCTCCGAGGTGGCGGCGCCTATCTTCCGGCGCATGGTCGAGGTCTACTTCTACGGCCAGCCCCAGCGCCTCTTCCCCTGGGAATCGCACTATTACGTGACCAAGACCCCCACCTCCATGTACACGGATACCCCCGTACCCCCGCCGGATACGCCCACCCCCGAGAACACGCCCGTGGAAGGAGATACCCCCACGCCGTAATTTATGGAGACTCTCCCCGGCCTCATCATCCGCTCGCAATCGGGTTTCTACACGGTCGAAACCGAGGCAGGTTTGCTGACCTGCCGATTGCGTGGCCGCTTGAAGAAAGGCCCCATCCGGGGAGACATCGCCGCCGTGGGTGACCGGGTGCTGGTCAGCCGGCAGCCCGGCGAGGCTGGCTCGATCGAAGCCGTTCAGCCCCGCCAGCGGGCCCTGGTGCGCCTGGCGCCTACCCCGCGCGGAGTCTACCAGCAGGTGCTGCTGGCGAACCCCGACCAGGTGGGATTGGTGTTCGCCTGCGCTCATCCTGCCCCGCACCTGCGCATGTTGGATCGTTTCCTGGTGATCTGCGAGAAAAACGACATTCCCGCCCTGATCGTCGCCAACAAGGTCGATTTGATCGGCGAGGAGCAGGCGCGCGTCCTCTTTGGGCATTACGTCCCCCTGGGCTACCCGGTGGTCTACACTTCGGCCCGCCTGGGGCTGGGAATAGAGGATCTGCGCCGGCGCCTGGCGGGCAAGCTCACGGCCCTGGCCGGGCCTTCCGGGGTGGGCAAGTCCAGCTTGCTGAACGGCGTCCAGGCGGGCTTGGGGCTGGCGGTGAGAGAGGTCAGCCAGACCACCCGCAAGGGACGCCACACCACGGTGGTGCGCCAGTTGTTTCCCCTGCAAGAGGGCGGCTACCTGGCGGATAGCCCCGGCATTCGGTCTCTGTCGCTGTGGGATACCCAGCCCGAGGAGCTGGACGGTTATTTCCCCGAGCTGCGCCCCCTGGTTTCCCATTGCCAGTTCAGCGATTGCGCGCATTTGAGCGAGCCCGGCTGCGCCGTGCGCGCGGCGGTGCTGGCCGGCAGCGTGCACCCTGAGCGCTATCGCTCTTATCTGCGCCTGCGCCACACCCAGGCCGAATCTGGCGAAGAATTAAATTTAGGTGAGGTTGACACTCTCCAAAATTCAGATGTATAATCATGATGGTTTTCATTCTTCTATCCTTGATTCATCGGCGCCTTGTATGCTCAGAATTGAATAATGAAATACATAATATCTTCCAAAGAAAATGGGGAATTTTTTCCCTACCTTATTAAGAAGATACGATATACGGGCTCTTTCGCTGGGGGTGTGGGGAGGAGCGTATATACGAGTAAGCCAAGACACTTGCAGATAATCGTTCTAGGCGCGGGATGACGCTCAGACATCTGTAGGGATACTTGTGAGGAGGATCAAAGCTCTCAAAACGAAAGGCTATCACGCGGAGTACGAAGAAGCGTCGTTTTTATTCCGTCTGTCTTTTGAGGACACATAGAAATTGGAGCAATAATCTTGTGATGAGTTCATCAAACGGCCGTCCCCCTATCCTGCAAATCGAAAATCTGATTACGCGGTTCTACACTCCTGAGGGCATCGTGCATGCCGTCAACGGCGTCAGCCTGACCCTGCACGAAGGCGAGACCCTCGGCGTCGTCGGCGAGAGCGGATGCGGCAAGAGCGTCACCATGCTGTCTACGCTGCAGCTAATCCCCCAACCTCCTGGAAAGATCGAAAGCGGCAAGGCGCTGTTCCGCGACAGCGACTTGCTTAAAATGACCAGGATGAGATTCGCCAGCGTGCGCGGCTCGCAGATCGCCATGGTGTTTCAGGACCCATGACTTCCCTGAACCCGGTGATCACCATCGGCAACCAGGTGGCCGAGCCGCTCCTGTTGCACATGGGCTTGAACAAGAAAGAGGCCAACGACCGCGTGGTCGAATTGTTGAAGCTGGTGGGCATCCCCGAGGCCGAAAAACGCCTGGACGATTACCCCCACCAATTTTCGGGCGGCATGCGCCAGCGCGTCATGATCGCCATGGCCCTGGCCTGCAACCCGCAGATCCTGATCGCCGATGAGCCTACCACGGCCCTGGACGTCACCATCCAGGCGCAGATCGTGGAGCTGGTGAAGCGCCTGCGCGACGAGCTGGGCATGGCCATCATCTGGATCACCCACGACCTGGGCATCATCGCCGGCCTGGCGCAGCGCGTCATCGTGATGTACGCCGGCTTCATCATCGAGGAAGCCCCTGTGGATGAATTGTACGCCAACCCGCAGCACCCCTACACCCTGGGGCTGCTGGGCAGCCTGCCGCGTTTGGACGTTTCTGGGCGCCAGCGCCTGACGGCTATTCAGGGTGTGCCTCCCCTCCTCTATCAAAAACCGGTCAGTTGTCCCTTCGCTTCCCGCTGCAAGTACGTGGTGGAGAAGTGCAGGGACAATCCCCCGCTCCTGGAAGTGGGCGTTGACCATACCACCGCCTGTTGGGTGGAACCTAAAAGCGGGAGGCTGCGCTAGACCATGACGAACGACGATCACAAACCAATCCTCCAGGTCGAGAGCCTGGTCAAACACTTCCCCATTTACCGCGGCGTCTTCCAGCGCCAGGTGGGCGCCGTGCACGCGGTGGACGGGATTTCTTTCGATATCTATCCCGGTGAGACCTTCGGGCTGGTGGGCGAGTCGGGGTGTGGAAAATCCACCGCCGGGCGCACCATCTTGCAGCTCTACCGCCCCACTTCCGGGAACGTGACCTTCGAAGGCTCCGACCTGGTCAAGCTCAAGGGCGAGGACCTGCGCACCAAGCGCCGCCAGATGCAGATGATCTTTCAGGATCCGTACGCGTCTTTGAACCCCAGGATGACCATCAACGAGATCATCGCCGAGCCTATGTTGGTGCACGGCCTCATCAAGCGCAAAGAGGTGGACGATCGCGTGCGCGACCTGTTGCGCACCGTAAAGCTCAGCCCCGATTTCGCCGCGCGCTATCCGCACGAGTTCTCCGGCGGCCAGAGGCAGCGCATCGGCATTGCCCGCGCGCTCTCCCTGCAGCCCGATTTTATCGTGTGCGACGAGCCGATCTCGGCTCTGGACGTGTCCATTCAGGCCCAGGTCATCAATCTGTTGGAAGACTTGCAGGAGCAGTTTGGCCTGACCTATCTGTTCATCGCCCACGATCTTTCCATGGTGCGCCACATCAGCAAGCGGGTAGCCGTCATGTACCTGGGCATCCTGGCCGAGCTGGCCATCCGCGACGAGCTTTACAGCCACCCGCTGCATCCCTACACCCAGGCGCTGCTCTCGGCGGTGCCGGTGCCCGACCCCATTATAGAGGCCAAGCGCCAGCGCATCATCCTGGAAGGGGACGTTCCCAGCCCGGTGCACCCGCCTTCCGGGTGCCGCTTCCGCACGCGCTGCCCGTTGGCCGCCAAAATCTGCGCTGAGGAGCGCCCCGAATTCCGGGAAGTGGCTCCCCAGCATTGGGTGGCCTGCCACATGGTTTGAAAAAGTCTTGCGAATCGCAAAGAGCGCCACACTTGTCCTCCCACCAGGACGAGCACAAAGGAGTCAAATTATTATAAATTTATAAACCGAAAGGAGGTGGTTCACTGGGAAGAGTTATTCGCCAACTCACCCCAATAGCACGTATCGTTAGAGCAAGTTCATTTAATCAGTATCCAACCTAAAATTGGAAGGAGAAGAAGCATGCGTAACAAAGCATTATTGCTCGTATCTGTATTGATCGTGGCGAGTATGGTTCTGTCGGCTTGCGCTACACCGGCAGCCGGAACGCCGCAGGTGATCACCCAAATTGTGGCCGGAACGCCGCAGATTGTCGAAGTGACCCCCACCCCGCCCCCGCCGGCTACTTTCACGTCGAAGGACCCCAACACCTTCGTGTATGCCACCTTCGGCGAGCCTGAGACGCTCGATCCTGCCCTGGACTACGAAACCTCCGGCGGCGGCATCAACTCCAACGTCTACGAGACCCTGGTGTGGTACAACAAGGATAAGCCGGCTGATTTCATTCCCCAACTGGCTTCCAAGTGGGACATCTCCGCTGACGGCAAGACCTATACCTTCACTCTCCAAAAGGGTGTGAAATTCCAGGACGGCACGGATATGACCGCCACCGACGTGGCCTATTCCTTCTGGCGCGGTCTGCTGCAGGGCGGCACCGCTTCCCCACAGTGGCTGCTGGCCGAGCCGTTCTTCGGCACCGGCATCGATGACGTGTCCGTGGTGGTGGCCGACAAGGCCAAGCTGACCACCGACCTGCACGACGACACCGCCGCTATGCAGGCTGTGGACCCCACCGTCCTCCAGGCCGTCTGCCAGCAGGTGAAGGCCGCCATCGTCCCCGATGACGCCGCCGGCACCGTCACCATGAACCTGGCTCAGTCTTGGGGGCCCTTCCTGGCCACCATCGCCAACACCTGGGGTTCTGTGATGAGCCAGAAATGGGTCACCGCCAACAAGGGTTGGGATGGCTCCTGCGACACCTGGCAGAACTTCTACGGCATGACCTCTGAGAACGACCCGCTGACCTCGATTGCCATGGGCACCGGCCCCTTCAAGCTGGACCACTGGACCAAGGGCCAGGAAATCGTCCTCACCCGCAACAACAACTACTGGCGCACCTCTCCCGCATGGGACGGTGGCCCCAGCGGCCCGGCCAAGATCCAGACCGTGATCATCAAGGAAGTCAATGAATGGGGTACTCGCTTCTCCATGATGCAGGCCGGCGATGCCGACTTCGTGACGGTCAACCGTCAGGACGTCGCTCAGATCGACCCAATGGTGGGCGAGACGTGCACCTACGATAACACCGCGGCCACCTTCAATTGCGCGACCGCTAACGACCAGCCCTTCCGCCTGTGGATTGGCGCTCCGACCACCACGCGTACTGACGTGTTCATGAACTTCAACATCAGCACCGAGGGCGGCAACACCTTCATCGGCAGCGGCAAGCTGGATGGCAACGGCATCCCGTCGGACTTCTTCGCTGACGAGAACGTCCGCAAAGCTTTCAACTACTGCTTCGACTGGGACACCTACATCAAGGACGCTCTGGTAGGTGAGGGCATTCAATCTATCGGCATTCCGCTGCCCGGCATGCCCGGCTACGATGCCAATGGCCCCAAGTACACCTATGATCCCCAGAAGTGCACGGACGCTTTCAAGGCCTCGACTTTGAAGTCCGCCGACGGCAAGAGCCTGTGGGACATCGGCTTCCGCTTCCAGATCGCCTACAACACCGGCAACACCAACCGCCAGACTGTGGCTGAGATCCTGGCGACCGACCTCGCGGCTGTGAACCCGGCCTTCCAGGTCGAGATCATCGGTATCCCGTGGGCCGCTTTCCTGCGCGCTCAACGCGCCAAGACCCTGCCCGTGTTCATCAGCGGCTGGCAGGAAGACATCCACGACCCGCACAACTGGTACGTACCCTACATCACCGGCACCTACGGCGGTCTCCAGAGTCTGCCCGCCGACTTCACCAAGCAGATGGGCGCTCTCCTCACCCAGGGTGTGTCTGAGAGTGATCCTGCCAAGCGTTCCGCGATCTACGCTCAGGTCAACCAGGCCATGTACGATCTGGCTCCCGATATCATCCTGGCCATCCCGACCATGCGTCACTACGAGCAGCGCTGGGTGAACGGCTACTACTACAACAATATCTACCCGGATCAGTACTTCTACCCGCTTTCCAAGAACTAAGCTTTTCAGTGTTTTCGCAGGGGCCTGGGATTCCTCAGGCCCCTGCCTTCCCTAAACTGTTTACTGTGCATGGCGCCGGTGACTTGATTTCAGAGATCGATCAGGGTTCCCTTTAAAAATATAAACTTTGCGCCCTTAGCGCCCTTCGCGGTGAGAGGCATTTTTCTGACCGGCGTTTGCGCAGTATCCCGTAGAAATAAAGGGTTTTAAAAATATGACAACTTACATCATTCGCCGCCTTTTGCTTTTGCCGTTGCTGCTCTTCGGGGTAACCATCATCATCTTTGGCATGATGTCGTTCCTTTCCCCGGTGGAACGCTCGGCGTTATACATCCGCGACGTGCCTCACACCGAAGGCGCTATTGCGGGCATCATCAAGCGCTACGGGCTGGATGAGCCCCTGTATAAACAGTACTGGTCCTGGCTGGTAGGGCGCATCGACCCGGTGACCGGTCAAACCGTGGGGGGCGTGCTGCGTGGCGACCTGGGCTGGTCCCGGGTAGGCTCGCAGTCCGTCGTAGATCTGCTCAAGCAGCGCTTCCCGGCCACGCTCGAGCTGGCCCTGTGGACCGTCTTTCCGATGATTGCGGTGGGTATTTGGCTGGGGGTGAAGGCGGCTGTAGACCACAACGGTTGGTTCGACCAGATTTCCAGAATCTTTAGTATCGTGGGGGCCTCTTTCCCCACCTTTGTGTTCGGCTTGATGGTGTTGATGTTGTTTTACGCCAAGCTGCAATGGTTCCCGCCCGGGCGTATCTCCGACTGGGCCGCGGCTGTAATCAACAACTCGAGCCAATTTACCACCGTCACCCATCTGATTACCATCGATGCGTTGATCAACGGGCGCTTCGACATCTTCCTGGACGCCTTGCGCCACATGGTGCTGCCGATCCTGACCCTGTCTTACCTCAACTGGGCGCTCTTCCTGCGCGTGGCTCGTTCTTCCATGCTCGAGACTCTGCGTCAGGAATACGTGACCACCGCGCGCGCTAAAGGTCTGTCCGAGCGCGATGTGATCAATCGGCACGCCCGTCCTAATGCGCTCATTCCGGTGACCACCCTGGCCGGTTTTCAAGTGGTTGCCTTACTGGGAGGCGTAGTCATCACCGAGACCGTCTTCACCTATCCGGGGATCGGCTCGGCTTTTGCGACTGCCGCCGCTCAGTTAGACGTGGTTACCGTTTTGGGGTTCGCCCTGTTTAACGGTATCGTTCTCATCCTGGCAAATCTGGCCGTGGACGTTATGTACGCCTTCGTCGATCCACGCGTGCGGTTAAGCTAAGAGAGAGGTGTTTAATGGATATACAAACAGAAGATGTCTCTAAGAGTGCTCTGACCTGGAATCCGGAAGAGCTGCCGCCCCGTGAGATTGGCCGCCTGGAACATTTCCTCGGCCCGGAATACTATCGCATCGTCAAGGGGCTGTTGACTACGCCGGCGTCCGTCATCGGCATGGTCGTGCTCGGCATGTTCATCATCATTGCCCTGGCTGCGCCCGTGATCGCCCCGCCGGTGGGCAATGATCCTTATAAGATCCCTCGCGACGGCTTCAGCCCCGACCCGCGCCCCATGGGCTCGGCCTGGACCATCCGCCCGCCGGCGCTGCCCTTCTGGTGGAAGCCCCTCACGGGCACCGATCACTGGGTGCATATCCTGGGGACGGCCAGCGGCCAGTATGATATCTTCTACGGCGTGATCTGGGGCGTACGCACCGCCTTCCGCACCGGTTTGTTGATTACCCTGTGCGCGGCTGCCATTGGCATCCTGGTCGGCTCCCTGGCGGCCTATAACGGCGGCCTGATCGATAATGTCCTCATGCGTATCGTGGATATTTTCATGACCCTGCCCTACATCATGGCGGCCATGATCCTGGCGGCGGTGCTGACCCCGAGTATGGGAAGGAGCCTGGTGCCCGCCACCATTGCCTTGATAGCCTTCGGCTGGATGAGCTATGCCCGTCTGATTCGCGGGGATATCCTCTCCGTGCGCGAGCGCGACTACGTGCTGGCCGCCCGCGTGGTGGGGGTGAAGGACAGCCGTATCCTCACCAAGCACATCCTGCCTAACGCTATCTTCCCTACCCTGGTGTACGCCTCCCTGGACATCGGCTCCTGGGTGCTCAGCTTCGCTGCGCTCAGCTTCCTGGGCATCGGCGCCGAGATGGGCTACGCTGACTGGGGCCAATTGCTCAGCTTCGCCCGTGACTGGATCACCAACCTGGGCACCTACTGGTATATCGTGGTGTGGCCGGGGGTGGCCCTGGTGCTCTTCGTCCTGGGCTGGAACCTGATCGGCGACGCTTTCCGCGACGTGCTCGACCCGAAGCTGCGCGGCGCGAAGTAATTTCTATGAACGAGATCCGCCAGGGTTGGAGAGGCGCTGTGGCCGTCTCCCTGATCGTACTGGTGGGTGTATTGGCACTTGGGCTCCCTGCTGCGTGGGTAGGGGCGGTTCATGCGGAATCTGCACCGGCGGCGACGGCTACACCTCAGCCGCAAATGATGAGAAGGGTGGACCCGCTGACCTGCCCCACCTTGCCTGCGCAGCCCGCGCAGGCGGATCAGGGAGCCCAGGTGTTTTGTCAGGTGTGCATGACCTGCCACGGCGACGTGGGCCAGGGCCTGGCCGCCTTTCGCCCCACTCTGGACCCCGTGGACCAGAACTGCTGGCAGTCCAAGTGCCACGCCGCCAACCATCCCCCGGATGGCTTCACCTTTCCCACCGACGTTCCCGCTATTATCGGCCCGGGCAAGATCGAGCAGTTCAAGACCGCACTCGGATTGCACGATTTCATTCAAGCCGTCATGCCCTACCAGGCTCCCGGCAGCCTGACGGACGCCGAGTACTGGCAGTTGACCGCCTTCCTGCTGCGCGCCAACGGCTACGATCCGGGCGCCGGGACGCTGAATGCCCAGACTGCCGCGCAGATCGACTTGCAGCCCGTTTCTCCCCCGCCGCCCGCCGAGGGCCCCGCTGTGTGGCCCTACTTTGCCATCGGCGGCGCTCTGCTGGCCGCCGCGCTGGCCCTGGCCCTCGCCCGCCTTCGTGCGAAGAGATAGCCTTGCCTTAAGCCTTGCGAAGGATCGTCGTACGACGAGCGGGTCTTCGCAAGATGAGCAGCCGCTAAACCGATGCTCCGCGATCGCAAGGCTGGGCGACAACGATTTCCCCCCTTTTCAAGGGGGCAGGGGGATGCTGCTACAATTGCATGTGTAAGTCCCGTACAGTCTCGATCAGGGCTTCAGGGTGGGTAGCGGCCACTTCCAACAGGACGCGGGCCGGCCCCACAGGCACTCGCCTTCCCTGCTCCCAATTATGCAAGGTGCGCACGCTGATTCCGAGCATCGTGGCGAATTGATTCTGCGAAAGGTGATATTTCTCCCGGATGCCTTTTATATCGAGCTTATCCATCTGAAAGGCGTGCGATGCCTGCATCTCCCCCCGCATAATCGCGCCGCCTTGTCGAATACTTTCGAGCAATTCGTCGAACATTTCGTCGTTCATTTGAATTCCTTTTCGACAACCTGTCGTAACAGTTTCAATTGTTCTGTCGTCAGATCGTCTTGTTTATTCTTTTGATACATGTACAACATCAGTAGTCTATCTTTGGATATAAACCAATAATAAATGACTCGCACTCCGCCTCTTTTTCCTCTGCCTTGTATCGACCATCGAACTTTTCGTAATCCTCCGCTTCCGGCAATTTCATCGCCAAGGTCAGGCCGTCTTATTAATTCGGCTTGGAACTTACGGTAGCCATCATCTGTCAATAATTCGACGACTTGGCGCGTAAAGATAGGCGTTTCTAGGATGTCCATTCAGTGAGCCTCTTGTCTTATTATACGCCATTGGCGTATGCTGCGTCAAGCAGGTTAAGCCTTGCGAAGGAGGTCCTACGATAATTAAGTCTTCGCGAGGCGAGCAGCCGTTCAACCGATCCTTCCCTGAAGGCATGCTCCGCGATCGCAAGGCTGGGTGAGCCATGCCGTGAAATCCACGTCCTGATCCGCTGTCAGCGTTTTCGTGATAAATCCTTCTCTGACGCCCGCTCGCAAGCTGAGCGGGAGGCTTACGTCTAAAATAATCCCTACAGAGTCACACCGCCCACGACCGGCCTGTTCCGTTGTGGCTCTTGACGGTGAGATCATCAAGGAGCTTGTTCCAATGCGGTCGTATCGACAGTTCTTTCAAGGCGGGTCGCTGCTGCTGGTTGCCTTCAGCCTGTTGCTCTCTGCCTGCCAGGCGGCGCCTTCCGTGGGGACCCCCACAGCCGCCGCCCCGCAACCCACCCCTGCGCCTACCCTCACCCCCACGCCTGCGCCGCGCACGCTGGTGATCTGCCTGGGCCAGGAGCCTCAAACCCTGTACCTCTACGGCGGATCCTCCCAGGCGCAATGGAGTGTGCTCGAATCCATCTACGATGGCCCCATCGATACCCGTTCCTACACCTCTCAGCCCGTCATCCTCGCATCGATCCCGGCCGTTGGCAACGGGGCCGTGATCCAGGCGGTGGACGTCAAGTCCGGAGCGCAGGTCGTGGACGCGGACGGCAACCTGGTGGCCCTGGGCGCCGGGGTCAAGGTGCTGCCCAGCGGCTGCAACGGCGCGGATTGCGCCCAGACTTACGACGGCGCCAGCGATTTCAAGATGGACCAGTGGGTGGTGACCTACAAGCTGCTCCCCGGCCTGAAGTGGTCGGATGGCGCTCCGCTGACCGCCGCCGACTCGGTTTATTCGTTCAAGCTGGCCGCCGATCCCGCCACGCCGGTCTCCAAGGCCAGCATCGACACTACGGCCTCCTACACTGCCCCGGATGACACCAGCGTGCAATGGACGGGCGTCCCCGGCTACAGGGTGAACGACCTGTCCAGCAAGTTCTGGATTCCCCTGCCGCAACACGCCTGGAGCCAGACTTCCGCCGCCGACCTGCTCACGGCGGACGAGTCCAACCTGACCCCGCTCGGCTGGGGTCCTTACGTTATCGACGAGTGGGTCAAGGGCGACCACATCCTGCTCCACAAGAACCCGCTCTACTTCCGCGCCGCGGAAGGGCTGCCCAAATTCGATACACTGGACTTCCGCTTCCTGGGGGCGACCTCCGCCGCCACCGTCAACGCTTTGCTTTCCGGCGAGTGCGACGTCGTCGACCAGACCTCCCTGTTGCAAGACCAGCTCAGCGCGTTGCTCGAGCTGCAAAAGAACAATAAATTGCAGGTGGCCATCGCCAATGGGCCCCAGTGGGAGCACCTGGATTTCGGCATCCAGCCGGCCTCTTACGATAACGGCTACAACCCCGCCTCGGGCGACCGCCCCGACATCTTCGGCGACGTGCGCGTGCGCCAGGCTTTCGCCTACTGCCTGGATCGCCAGCAGGTGGTGGATAAGGTGCTGCTGGGCCAATCCGTCGTGCCCGATAGCTACGTTCCGCCGGGGCACCCTTTGTACGACCCCAACCTGCCCCAGTACGCCTTCGATCCTGCCAAGGGCAGCCAGCTCCTGGACGAGGTGGGCTGGAAGGATACCGACAACAACCCGGCCACGCCGCGCGTGGCGACGGGAGTCAAGGGCGTGCCGGACGGCACCCCCCTGGTGGTCAGCTACACCACCACCCAGGCCACCTTGCGCCAGCAGTCCAGCCAGATTTTGCAAGCCTCCCTGGCGCAGTGCGGTATCCAGGCCAACCTGAGCTATTCCGCCCCCGGCGATCTGTTCGCCGAAGGCCCGGACGGCCCGGTCTTCGGGCGCAAGTTCGACCTGGTGCAGTTCACCTGGCAGAGCGGCGAAGTGCCCCTGTGCTCCCTCTTCGAGAGCCAGAACATTCCCACGGCGGCCAATCATTGGGTGGGCGTCAACGTCAGCGGCTATTCCAACCCAGAGTTCGACGCCGCCTGCCAGGCCGCCACGCAGGCCCGCCCGGACCAGCCCGCTTATGCTGAAAATCACCAGAAGGCGCAGGCGATCTTCGCCAACGACCTGCCGGTCATCCCGCTCTACATGCAGATCGAGATGGCCGCGGCGCGCCCCGATTTCTGCGGCTTGCAGATGGATTCCACCGCGCGCAGCGAGATGTGGAACATCGAGAACTTCGATTACGGCAGCGGCTGCAAGAAATGAGACCTAAGGAGAACATGCATGAGCAATGACAGATCGCCTAGCTACGCTGGCAATATCCTGGAAGTGCGCGGCCTGAAGACCTATTTCTACACCGACGACGGCGTGGTCAAGGCCGTGGACGGGGTGGATTTCTCGGTTAGGAGCGGGGAAGTGCTGGGGCTGGTCGGGGAATCGGGCTGCGGCAAGAGCGTGACTTCGCTCTCCGTCTTGCGCCTGGTGGGCCCGCCCGGGCGCATCGTGGCTGGCGAGATCCTCTTCGAGGGGCGCGATCTGCTCAAGCTGTCTGAAGCCGAGATGGTGGAGATGCGCGGCGACCGCATCTCGATGATCTTCCAGCAGCCGCAGACCAGCCTGAACCCGGTCTTCATGGTGGCCGACCAGGTAGCCGAGGTGCTGCGCATCCACG
Organism: uncultured Chloroflexia bacterium; assembly: GCA_963702935.1. Taxonomy (GTDB): domain Bacteria; phylum Chloroflexota; class Anaerolineae; order Anaerolineales; family Anaerolineaceae; genus DAOTWA01. The sequence continues at coordinate 740,218 of OY969772.1, read as the reverse complement.
AGAACATGGAGAAGAAGCAGGCCTGGGAGCGCGCCATCGAGCTGCTGCGCCTGGTGGGTATTCCCGATCCGGAGCGCAAGGCCAGCGCCTATCCCCACGAGATGTCGGGCGGGCAGGCCCAGCGCGTGATGATTGCCATGGCGCTGGCGTTGAACCCGCAGCTCCTCATCGCCGACGAGCCTACCACGGCCCTGGACGTGACCATCCAGGCCCAGATCCTGGACCTGATGCGCGACCTGCGCGAGCACATGGGCACCTCGGTGATCCTCATCACTCACGATCTGGGGGTCATCGCCGAGATGGCCGACCGCGTGGCGGTGATGTACGCCGGGCAGATCGTGGAACAGGCCGACGCGCAGGAGCTTTTCGACCACCCCTTGCATCCCTACACCCAGGGCCTGATCGGCTCCATCCCGATCCTCGGCAAGGTGCAGGAATACCTGGACGTGATCCCGGGGTCGGTGCCGAACCTGGTCAACATGCCGCCGGGCTGCCGCTTCGCTCCGCGCTGCCGGGCGCGCTTGAAGTACAACCTGGGCATCTGTACCGAGATGGAGCCCGATTTGGAAGGGGCCGCCTCCGGCCACGAGGTACGCTGCTGGTTGTACGCCAGCCACGGAGAGCACCGCGCACCGCTGAGCGGCGCAGTTTAGAGATCGAGCGAGGGAGAGCATGGAAGAACATACAGGCCAGGCCAATGGCAAACGTGAGCTGATCCAGGTGCGCCACCTGAAGAAATACTTTCCCGTGCACGGGGGGGTCTTGCAGCGCGTCGTCGGGCAGGTGCAGGCCCTGGACGACGTGAGCTTCGACATCTACGAAGGCGAGACCATGGGCCTGGTGGGGGAGTCCGGCTGTGGCAAGACCACCGTGGGGCGCACCATGCTGCGCCTGACGGAGCCGACCGCCGGCTCCGTCTTGTACGAGGGAAAGGAAGTGTTCAAGCTCAAAGGCCGCGAGCTCAAAGCCATGCGGCGCAACATGCAGATCATCTTCCAGGACCCCTACGCTTCGCTGGACCCGCGCATGCCCATCGGTGAATCGGTGATGGAAGGCCTGAAGATCCACAACATCGGCACCCCCAAGGAACGCTACCAGTTGGCCATCGAGACTTTGAAGCGGGTAGGGCTGGAGGAGTACCACGCCCGGCGCTATCCGCACGAGTTTTCGGGCGGCCAGCGGCAGCGCATCGGCATTGCCCGCGCCCTGGCCTTGCGCCCGCGCTTCATCGTGTGCGACGAGCCGGTCAGCGCCCTGGACGTGTCCATTCAATCTCAGGTGTTGAACATCCTCCACGACCTGCAGAAGGAATTCGGGCTGACCTACCTGTTCATCGCCCACAACTTGAGCGTGGTGGAGCACATCTCCGAGCGCGTGGCGGTGATGTACCTGGGCAAGATGGTCGAGATGACCAGCCGGGAAGAGCTGTTCCGCAACCCGCTGCATCCCTACACCCAGGCGCTCATGTCGGCTATCCCCGTCCCCGATCCCAAGGTGCGCCGCGAGCGCATCATCTTGAAAGGCGACGTGCCCAGCCCCCTGAACCCGCCCAGCGGATGCCGTTTCCACCCGCGCTGTCCGGTGGCCTTCGAGCAGTGCTCGCGCGCCGAGCCGGAGTTCAGAGAGGTCAGCCCCGGCCATTGGGCGGCCTGCTGGAGAGTCGGATAAAATTTTCGGCCCCATGATATAATTTGAATATGTCCCCCAAACGGGTTTTGGTTGTTGATGATGCCCTCGAATTGGGCCGCCTGATCCGCGCGGCGCTGGCTACCCTCGACCCTTCCATCGATGTGATGATCATGCCTTCGGCGGAAGAGGCCCTCTTGGAAGCCTCGCGCCTGCCGGTCGATCTGTTGATCGCCGATCTGCGCCTGCCCGGTCTTTCCGGCCAGGAGCTGACCAGCCGCATGAGCCAGCGCATCCAGGGCTTGAAGGTCATCCAGATTACCGGCCAGTCGGAGTTTGGCATGGAAGAGCAGGCGCGCGCCGCTGGCGTGGCCTTCTTCCGCAAGCCGTTGCCCATGAACCAATTCCTCGATCAAGTCGCCGAATACCTGGGCCTGCCTCCCAAGGCCCCCCTGGCCATGTCCGGCTCCCTGAACGGGGAAGGTGCGCCCTCCGGCGGGAGGGAAGGGGTCGCCAACCTGTTGAGCGGCCTGCGCCAGGCCCTGGGCGCCGAGGGCAGCCTGCTGCTGGACGGGGCCGGCCACGTCATCGCCCGCGCCGGCGACCTGCCCGACGACGACTTCGAATCCCAGGTCGTTCCGGCGGTCATGGGCGCCTTGAGCGCTGCTCTGAAGGTGGATCGCGCCCTGGGGGCCGAGGCGCACGCCTGCGTGCTCACTTTTAAAGGCCAGAAGCTCGACCTGGCCGCTGCGCCGGTGGGCGCGGACTACGCCCTGCTGGTGCTCTTGAAGAGCGCTTCCCACCCGGTGCGGCTGGCCGTGGCTTACGACGAGATGCTGGTGGCTATAAAGGCGCTGCAGAAAGTGCTGGCGAAGGCCAGGCCGGAGCTTTCCGAAGAAGCCGCTCGTAACCAGGCCGCGCCTCTGGCTGAGATGGAAGCTGCCGCAGCGAGCGCGCCCGCCCCGGCGTCGGGGGAAGAAGAGCTCCCCGGCGAGACGGAAAGCCTGGCGGCCTTGCTCGGCCAGGATGCCGCGCAGCGGCCCCAGCCCGCCGAAGCCGACGCTTTTTGGGAGACGTTATCCGCTACCGATGAGGTCAATCGTCCTATCCGCCCGGACGTGCTCACCTACGAGCAGGCGCGCAAGCTGGGCCTGGCCCCCCAGGAGGAGGACGCGCCCCTTGATGCGGACGAGGCGCCCCCGGCAAGAGGGGGTGTACCGGCTTGAAGCTGTAGGGTTTGTTGGAGGTAAACCATGTTGCCGGAAAATCGTATCCCTACCCATCCAGGCGAAATCCTGTTGGAAGAATTCTTGAGGCCATTGGGTGTCAGCCAGGTGGCCTTCGCCCGGCACGTGGGGGTGCCTTTGCAGCGCGTCAATGAAATTGTGCGCGGCAAGCGCGGCGTCACCCCAGATACCGCCTGGCGTTTTGCACAGGCATTTGGCACGACCCCGGAATTCTGGATGAACTTACAATCCACGTATGGCCTGGCGCGCAGCCGGCCAACGCAGCGGGTGGAACGAATCCATGCGACGGCCGGATAGAATAACCAATTAAGCCATTGCAAGATCGAGCGGATTTATGTTACAATCGCACCTGCATTGGGGCATGGTGCAATGGCAGCACACCAGACTTTGGATCTGTGGATCTTGGTTCGAATCCAGGTGCCCCAGCCTGATTGATGCCGGGAAAAATGAACAACGGGTACGCTGAATCCCAGCCGCTGGGCTGGCCGTTTTTACCTCTGACGGGCTTTGCGCTGCCGGGTGAGCAGTGCATGGCTCGTTTTTTATCTCCCTGTAATCCAATTCTAACCAGGAGTTCGGTATGAACGTTACTGCAGTGATCCTCGCAGCGGGGCAGGGCACCCGCATGAATTCTGACCTTCCCAAAGTGCTGCACCCGCTGGCCGGGCAGCCCATGATCCACTACGCCCTGCGCGCCGTGGAGGGCCTGGTGGATGCGCCCCCGGTGGTCGTGGTCGGCCACGGCGCCGAGGCCGTGCAAGGGGCGCTGGGTGCGCGGGCGCGCTTTGTCCTCCAGGAGGAGCAGCTCGGCACCGCTCACGCCCTCGGCCAGGCCGGGCCGCTGCTGAGCGGGAGCTCCGATTACGTCCTGGTGACCTACGGAGATATGCCTCTGCTGCGCCCGGAGACGCTGCGCCGCCTGCTGGAGACCCAACAGGCCAACCCCGGCCCGCTGACCATGCTGACCGTGGTAGCCGACGATCTGCACGACTTCGGGCGCGTGCTGCGCGCCGCGGACGGCAGCGTGCAGGCTATCGTGGAGGCGGCCCAGGCCACCCCCGAGCAGCTCTCCGTGCGCGAGCTGAACGTGGGCGTGTATTGCTTCCGCGCCGATTGGCTGTGGCCGGCTCTGCAGCGCGTGCCCCTCTCTCCCAAAGGCGAGTATTACCTGACCGACACGGTGGGCCTGGCCGTCTCCGCCGGCCTGCCCGTGCAGGCCCTGGCTTTAGACGATCCGCAAGAAGCCATCGGCGTCAACACCCGCGTGCACCTGGCCGAAGCCGAGGCCATCCTGCGCGCGCGCGTCAACACCGCCTGGATGCTGGCGGGGGTCACCCTGATCGACCCGGCCACCACGTACATCGAGGCGGGCGTGAGCATCGGGCGAGACACAGTCGTGTGGCCCAACACCTACCTGCAAGGCGACACGTATGTCGGGCAGGGCTGCAACGTCGGCCCCAACAGCGTGCTGCGCGATTCGCGTGTGGGGAACGGCTGCACCATCTTCGCTTCTGTGCTGGAAGGCGCGCAGGTGGAGGACGACGTGGACATGGGCCCCTTCTGCCACCTGCGCAAGGGCGCCCACCTGGCTTCCGGCGTGCACATGGGCAACTTCGGCGAGGTCAAGAATTCCTACCTGGCGCCGGGCGTCAAGATGGGCCATTTTTCCTACATTGGAGACGCGCACATCGGCGAGGAGGTCAACATCGGCGCCGGCACCATCACCTGCAACTTCTCGCCGGACGGCAAGAAGAATCCCACCGAGATCGGCGCCGGTGTGTTCATCGGCAGCGACACGCTGCTGGTGGCGCCCATCAAGATCGGCGAGGGAGCCATCACCGGCTCGGGCTCCGTGGTGACCCACGACGTGCCCCCGCACACGGTGGTGGTGGGCGTGCCGGCCCGCCCCTTGCGCAAAGTGGAGTGACGTGAACGACGCCCTCTGGATCGCACTGGGAATCTTCTTCCTTTTAGACCTGCTTCTGGCGGCCATACGCTCCAGTGTGGTGAATTCGCGCGTGCTCGTCCTGCTCGGCCTGCGCGAGCAAAAGCTGCCGGGGGCCGAGCGCGCCATCGCGCTGCTGGAGAAGCCGCGCCTGCGGGTGAGCATTCGCCTGGCCACCGCTCTGTCGCATTTCACCCTGTCTGGCCTGGGCCTGAGCCTCTTCTTGCGCGCTTACGGCGTCTCTCTTGAAAGCGGGGAGATGCCCGCCGGCCTGCTCTTGAGCCTGGTCGGGCTGTTCTTCAGCGGCGCGCTGCTGCTCCTGCTGGAGTACGCCGTCGAGGGGCGCGTGCTGCTGCACGCCGAGCTGTGGGCCGTGCGCCTGGCTCCCCTGAGCGCCGCGCTCGATTTTCTCCTCACCCCGCTCTCCTTTCTGACGCTGGCCTTGCTCGGCTATCCGGGCCGGGTGCAGCCCGGCCTGCTGCCCACCACCGAAGACGACCTGCGCACCTGGGTCGAAGAGGATCAGCCCGAAGGCGGCCTGGAGAAGGACGAGCGCGAGATGATCTACTCGATCTTCCAGTTCGGCGACACCCTGGCGCGCGAGATCATGGTGCCCCGCATCGACGTGCTGGCCATCGAGACCAACACCACCCTGGGAGACGCCAAGCAGGAGCTGGCCCGCTCCGGCCATTCGCGCGTGCCCGTCTTCGAGGAGACCGTCGACAACATCGTGGGCCTGCTGTACGCCAAGGACCTGCTGCTGGTGGGGCGCGACGACGAGCCGCTGGCCGCCATGCGCGAGCTGCTGCGTCCGGCCTATTTCGTCCCGGAGGCCAAGAAGGCCGACGACCTCCTGGCCGAGATGCAGGTGCAGCGCGTTCACATGGCCATCGTGGTGGATGAATACGGCGGCGTCGCCGGCCTGGTGACGCTGGAGGACATCGTCGAGGAGATCATCGGCGAGGTGCAAGACGAATACGACCAGAGCGAGGAGATGCTCTACCAGCAGGTTGGCCCGGACGAATACGTCTTTCAGGGGCGCATCGACCTGGACGATTTCAACGAGGTGATGGGCGTCCATCTCCAGAAGGAGTCCGCCGACACGCTAGGGGGGTTCATCTACGGGCAGATGGGCCGGGTGCCGGTGGGCGGCGAGCGGGTGGAAAGCGGGGACGTGCTCCTCACCGTGGAACAGGTCAGCGGCCGGCGCATCCGCAAGGTGCGCGCCCGGCGCGTCCAGCCTGCATCAGAAGTAAAGGTGGAGAAGAGCGATGCTGACAGATGAGGAACGCCAACAATTGATCCAGGCCGCCAGTAACGTGCGCCGCTGGGCTTACGTCCCCTATTCGCATTACGCGGTGGGGGCGGCTCTTCTGACCGCTTCCGGGCGCGTCTACGATGGGGTCAACGTCGAGAACGCCGCTTACCCGGTCACCATTTGCGCCGAGCGCGTGGCGGTTTTCAAGGCCATCTCCGAGGGCGAGCGCGAATTTACCGCCATCGCCGTGGTCACCGACAACGGCGGCACCCCCTGCGGCTCATGCCGCCAGGTGCTGGCGGAGTTCGGCCTGGACACGCGGGTGCTGATCGTCGATAAAGACGGGCGCCTGCTGCAGGAAGCCACCGTCAAAGACCTGCTCCCCGGCGCCTTTGGCCCGCAAGATCTGCCGGCCTGAGGAACCGTAGGATTAATGATGGCCTCTTCACCGCGCTCGTTCCGCGTGGAAGCGGTGGTGCTGCGCCACTCCGATTGGGGCGAGGCCGACCGCCTGCTCGGGCTGTACACCCGCGAGCAGGGCAAGGTGCGCGCCATCGCCAAGGGGGTGCGCCGCCTGCGCTCGCGCAAGGCCGGCCACCTGGAGCCTTTCACGCGCGTGCAGCTCCTCCTGGCCCGCGGGCGCGACCTGCTCATCGTCACCCAGGCCGAGACCATCGACGCTTACCTGCCCATCAAGGAAGACTTGCTGCGCACCGGCTACGCCGCTTACGTGGTCGAGCTGCTCGACCGCTTCACCTACGAGGAGGGCGAGAACGCGCCCCTCTTTCGCCTGCTCACCGAGACGCTGGCGCGCGTCTCTACTGTGGAAGACGGCTGGCTGCCGGTGCGTTATTACGAGGTGCGCCTGCTAGACCTGCTGGGCTTCCGCCCGCAGTTGACCCACTGCGTGAGCTGCAAAGAGGAGATCCTTCCGCAGGATCAGTACTTCTCGCCTTTGTTGGGTGGGGTGTTGTGCCCGCGCTGCGGGCCCTCTCAGCCGGGCAGCCGGCCGGTGTCGCTGGCGGCCCTCAAATTCCTGCGCCATTTCCAGAGGAGCACCTATGCCGAGGCCGCCCGCGCCCGCGTGATTCCCCAGGTGCGCGCGGAGCTGGAAGCTTTGCTCAACCACTATCTCACCTACCTGCTGGAGCGCGGCCTCAACAGCCCGGCCTTCTTGCGGGAGGTGCGCGAGATGGGCAGGCAGAAGCCCGATCCTCCCGCTTGATCGAAACAGAACGACGGGGCTGTCCTGGTAGGTAGGACAGCCCCGTCGTTTTTGAGAAAACGCGAATTCTTATTTGCTGGTGGACAGGATCTTATACATGCCGGTGCCGCATACGCTGCATTTCCCGCGCATGGCGGGGCGCCCGTTCTTCATGGTGACTTTTTCTACGTCCTTCATGTCCCGCTTCTGCTTGCATTTGACGCAATAGGCCGTTTCAGCCATTTCCTTCTCCTTTATCTGCCGGCGGCCTGGGAGCCCCTCACCCCGGCGTTGAATAATGAGATTTGAGATAATAGTACTACAATTAGCAGGGTAAAGCAATGGGCGGCAATTTATAGTAAAATCATGCCCATGGAACCCGACTCTCCCAAGCATCCCCATTATACCGTACCGATGTCCTCCCCCGACCTGGGCGACGCTGAGCGCCAGGCCGTCCTGGAGGTCTTGAACACCCCCATCTTGAGCATGGGGCCGCGCATCCACGCCTTCGAAGAGGCTTTCCGCGCCTACACCGGCTGCCGCTACGCCCTGGGCGTGAGCTCCGGCACGGCCGGGCTGCACCTGTGCGTGCGCGCCGCCGGCATCGCTCCCGGCGATATCGTCATCACCACGCCTTTCTCCTTCGTCTCCTCGGCCAACGTGCTGCTCTACGAGCAGGCCGTGCCGGTTTTCGTGGACGTGGACCCGCGCACCGGCAATATCGACCCGCAGCAGGTGCGCCAGGCCGCCCACGACCTGGCCCTGGGGGGCAGCGCCGCGCAAAAGTGGCTGCCGCGCCAGGGCGCCCAGGCGGGCCGCCCGCTCAAGGCCATCTTGCCGGTGGATGTCTTCGGGCAGCCCGCCGACCTGGACCCCATCCTGGAAGTGGCCCGCACTTACGGGCTGCCCGTCATCGAGGATGCCTGCGAGGCCCTGGGCGCGGAGTATAAAGGCCGCAAGGCGGGCGGGCTGGGCGATTTTGGCGTGTTCGCTTTTTACCCTAACAAGCAGATCACCACCGGCGAGGGCGGCCTGGTCGTCACGAACGACGAGCGCGCCGCCGCCGTGCTCTCGGCCTTGCGCAACCAGGGGCGCGCTCCCGGCGACACCTGGCTACAGCACACCTTCCTGGGCTACAACTACCGCATGGACGAGATGAGCGCCGCCCTGGGCGCGGTGCAGATGGGCCGCCTGGAGGAGCTGCTGGCGCGCCGCGAGCAGGTGGCCGCCTGGTATGCCCGGCGCCTGGAGGAGATCCCCGGCGTGCAGGCGCCCACTATCGACCCCGCCACCACGCGGGCGAGCTGGTTCGTGTACGTCATCCACACCGCGCCGGGCGTGGAGCGCGACGGGCTGGCGCGCCGCCTGGACGCGCGCGGCATTCCCGTGCGGCCCTATTTCCTGCCCATCCACTTGCAGCCCTACATGGTCGAGCGTTTCGGCTACCGGCCGGGAGATTTTCCCGCCACGGAAGACCTGGGCGCGCGTGGCCTGGCGCTGCCCTTCTCCGGGCGCATGAGCGAAGAGCAGGTGGAGCAGGTCTGCCGGGCGCTGCAAGCCTCTCTATGAACGAGCCTGGCCATTTCATCCCCGCCCGCCGCGACGGTCTGATCTTCCAGGCCGCCGGTATCCTCTTATTGGGCGGCGGGTCGGGGGGCTGCTTCTGGCTGGCGATGCAGGCCAGGGTGGGCGGGCTTTTCCTGGTCTACCTGTTGGGGGGCCTGGCCTTGTTTGCCCCTCTGCCCCTGCTGATCTACGGGGCTTATTCGCTGCTGCGCGCCGACTACACCCTGGAGCGCGACGGGCTGCGCCTGCGCTGGGGATTGCGCTCGGAAGACGTGCCCCTGCCGCAAATCGAATGGGTGCGCCCGGCCACCGACCTGGCCACGTCCCTGCCGCTGCCCTGGCTGCGCTGGCCCGGCGTCCTGATCGGCGTGCGCAACGTGGAGGGGCTGGGGCCGGTGGAATATCTGGCCTCCGGCACGCAGGGCCTGCTGCTGGTAGCTACCCCACAGCGCATTTTCGCCATTTCCCCGTCCGACTCGGGCCGCTTCATGCGCACCTTCACGCGCATCAACGAGCTGGGCAGCCTGATGCCGCTGGCCTCGCGCTCGGTCTACCCCGTCTTCTTGCTGGCGCGCGTGTGGGAGAAGCCGCTGGCGCGCGCTCTGCTGCTGGCCGGCCTGGGGCTGGGTGTGATTCTGCTGGTGTGGGTCGGCCTGGTGGTGCCCACCCGGCAGACCATCTCGCTGGGCTTTGCCCCTTCCGGCCTTCCCCTCGACCCGGGGCCCTCGGCGGCGCTGCTGCTCCTGCCCGTGCTGGACGCCATGGCCTACCTGGTGGACTTGCTGGGCGGGCTGTATTTCTTCCGCAAGCCCGAATACCAGCAAGTGGCTTACCTGCTATGGGCCGGCGGAGTCGTCACGCCGCTGACCATGCTGCTGGCGGTGTTGTTCATTTTGGAATGAGGGATGAGGCGATCAGGCAATCAGGTAACCAGGCAATGAGGGATCAGGGACCTCGTTGCCTGATCGCCTGTTCCCTAATCGCCTGATCTCTGATCGCCTCATCGCTCTTCATCCTTCATCCTTCTGCCTTCATCCTTTCCCTATGCCTTTGAATCCCCTCCAACTCCTGCTCGGCGTCCTCCTGGGCCTGCTGGTTGCCTGGGCCGCCTATCGCGCGCGGGCGCTCGATCGCAGCGGCGCGCTGGCGGCGGCCGTGGAGGGCGCGCTCATCTTCGGCCTGGGTGGGCTGCGCTGGGCCGTGCTGCTGCTGGCCTTTTTTCTCACCTCCAGCGCCCTTTCGCGCCTCTTCGGGCGGCGCAAGTCCGGCCTGGCCGAGAAGTTCTCCAAGGGATCGCGGCGTGACGCCGGACAGGTGCTGGCCAACGGGGGCGTAGCCGCCGGCTTCGTGCTCTTGGATTCCCTGCTCAGGCTGGCTTTCTCTTCCGGGGCGACCTGGACCTGGGTGGCCTTTGCCGCCAGCCTGGCCGCCGTCAACGCGGACACCTGGGCCACCGAGCTGGGCGTGCTCAGCCGCCGCGCCCCGCGCCTGATCACCTCCGGGCGCCCTGTGGAGCCGGGCACCTCGGGCGGAATCACCCTGGACGGCACGCTGGCGGCCCTGGCGGGGGCTTTCCTGATCGGCGCGCTGGCGGCGCCCCTGGCCGGCGCTTCTTCCTGGCGCGTGTTGCTGGCCGTGACCGTCTGCGGGCTGCTGGGCGCCTTGTTCGATTCCTTCCTGGGCGCCACCGTCCAGGCCATCTACGCCTGCCCTGCCTGCGGCAAGCAGACCGAGCGCCATCCCCTGCATACCTGCGGCGCGCCCACCCGCCTGGCGCGCGGCTGGCCCTGGCTGGATAATGATTGGGTCAACGCCGCCTGCGCCCTGTTTGGGGCCCTCACCGCCGTAGGTGTGTGGCTTCTGTTCTAATCTCCTGCCTTGGCCCCCCTTCGTAAGGGGGGGTGGGGGGATTCTGAGCGCACACCGGGCGAAAGAAGGGCTGGGGGTGAGGGTGTCGCTTATCTCGGAATTCGACAATGGCTAAAATACCTGTACAAGTATGTACCCGGGATGATTGAATCTATTAAATCTCAGTCGGAAGTTATTGGCCCCGAAATAACCAACGAAGAAATAATCCCTTTGTTTCGTGAATTGCTTGATTTGACGGATAAAGTGTGGAATTATGAAACTCTGTGCTCTCTGTGGCTCTGTGGTGCAAATATCGCCTCGGCTTAAATTGGCGAAAGTCCAGAAGAGAATTATTCCCTAAAGCAGTATAATTTAACCGGAGGGAACGCCATGAGCTTCCAGATTTCCAGCCCGGCCTTTGCCACGGGGGAGACCATCCCCCGCCAGCACACCTGCGAAGGCGAGAACCGCTCTCCTGCCCTGCGCTGGAGCGGTTTGCCCGAGGGTGCGCTCAGCCTGGCGCTGGTCGGCGAGGACCCCGACGCGCCCTTTGGCGTCTTTACCCACTGGGTGTTGTATGACCTCTCCCCTGAGCTGAGCGACCTGCCCGGCAGCCAGCCCAAGACTCCCCGCCTGCCGCACATCGGCGCCCAGGGCGTCAACAGCTTCCGGCGCAACGGTTACGACGGCCCCTGTCCCCCGCTCGGCAAGACCCACCGCTACTTCTTCCGCCTGTATGCCCTCGATCTCGCTCCCGACCTGCCGCCCGGCCTGACCGCCGAAGAGCTGCGCCGCTCCATACATGGCCACGTCCTGGCCGAAGCCGAGTGCATGGGGACCTATAGGAAAGGATGAAGGCGGAAGGCGGAAGGATGAGGAGAACAAGAGAACAGGGAGCAGGCGACCAGGTAATCAGGTTCCTGATCCCTGATCCCTGATTACCTGGTTGCCTGATTGCCTCATCCCTAATTGCCTCATCCCTAATTGCCCGATTGCCTCATCCCTGATTGCCTCATCCCTGATCGCCTGATTCCCTCATTGCCTTTTTGCCTTCCTCATCCCTCATCCTTCCGCCTTCCGCCTTTTCCAGCTCTATCTCGTCCCGTATCTCGATCCCATTCTCGCCCACCAGTGGGATCTCCGGCTTGAGGCGGCGGGCGGCGTCTACCGCGCCGGGGCGCAGCGCTGCCAGCCGGAAGCCGCGCTTCTGGTAGAAGCCCAGGGCGTGCAGATTGTCGTTGGTGGTGATCAGCCACAACCGCGCGCAGCCTGCTTTACACGCCGCCGCGCCCACCGCCTGGATCAGCGCCGAGCCGATGCCCTGGCCCGCCCGCAGGCTGTTCAGGGTGACGATCTCGCACGCATCCCCCTCGAGGTGGTAAGTGAGCAGCCCGACGCGCTCGCCGTCCTGCACGGCGTAAAAGCCGGGCAGCTCGTGGGGCAAGTAGACCACCCCGTGCGCGGCCACCCGCTCGGAGCCCCACTGGGCGCGCATAAAGGTCTTCACCCAGGGGGTGTCTTGGGGAGTGAGCGGGAAAATTTCGTAGGAGGACATGGGAAGGATGAAGGCGGAAGGATGAAGGCTGAGGAAGGCAAAAAGGCAATGAGGGGAGGAGGCAATCAGGCAACCCGGTAATCGGGGATCAGGAACCTGATTACCGGGTCGCCTGTTCCCTGATTGCCTGTTCTCCTCATCCCTCCGCCTTCCTCCTTCCTCCTTCCTTTCTCCTTACTTCCTTATCAGTGGCAGGTAGTTGAACGGTGAGCGGTAGTCGTTCTGGTGTCCGAACTGGATGTAATACACGTGGTTATCGCCGCCTTTGGGCGCGTAGCACGAGCCGCTCCAGGTGTACCCGCCCCCGTAGGGGTTCATGCGCGTGGCCGTGTAGCGCCCCGAATTGGCGTCGGGCGGGTCGCTGTTTCCGGCCAGGGTGGCGGGCATCAACAGCTCGAAGGGTTGGGAGGGATCCACTAATACACCCACCCCACAGCTTTCGTATTTTGTGCCGCCCCCGTATAGATAGGTCAGCCCGATGTCGCCGCGGTTGTTGACCGCCGCCGAGGGGTAGGCGTAGGCGTAACTGGCGCTGGACAGAGTGATCTCCCCTAATTTTTGCGAAGGATCCGTCTGCTTCACCCGCACTCCGAAGATGTACGGGTAGGGGTGGCTCCCGTCCTGCGCCGCGTCCCACAGGAAATCCAGCTCGTTCTTGGATTGGTCGGCCAGGTTGAGCTTGATCCAGCCGGTGAAGATGCGGTCGTCGTGGCGGGTCTTGGCGCCTCCCGGGCACCAATCGGAAGCGTCCCCGGCCGAGCCGCCCTGCCGCGGACAGGCGTAGCCGCTGTTGGCGTAGCTCGTGTTGGTCACGTCGGCTGAGGTAATTCCATTCGGCGCGGACGTTTCCGGCCAGGTGTACACGCGCAGGGTATCGTTGGCGCCGCCGGTCACGTGCCCGGCCAGGTACATATCGCCGTAGCCGCGCGCCACGCCTCCCAGGCCGAAGAGGGTGTTATCCGTGATGAAGTAATCCGTTTGCAGTTTGCCGCAGTTGCCTGCCGGCGGGGGCCATACGATTGCGCCGGCGTTGATGCGGATCACCGCGCTGCCAAAAGGCGTCCAGACATCGTCCGCGTCCGTGCTGCTGCTGGGGTCGTGCTGGATGGAAAAGGCATCCATGATCAGGTAGATATAGTTGTTGCTGCGCACCAGCCTGGGGGTCTCCAGATAAACCACCGTGCCCGAATCGGGCGTGAACCCCAGGCTATCGGAAGGGATCGGGTCGATGTAGCAGAAGTTATACGAGGCCAACGAGTCTGTGCCTGCCCACACGATGCGAATTCCGCCGCCGTTCGCCAGGGAATAATTCAGATCGCCGGGGTTTTGGTACGACTTTTCGGGCAGGTAGCCTACGGACCAAAAGGTCAGGTTGTGTGTGGGGTCGTAATAGACGCTCTGCTCGCCGGAGAAGCCCCCATAACTGCCCGGAAAAGCGCTGGAGGTGTCGCGGTAAGAACCCCAATGGTGCCCGTCATCCGTAGAGACCGTAAAATAGGAATTCCAGGTCGCCAGGGTGGTGATACCGGCCGTGGCGTGGCTGGGCGAGACCGGTGAATTGACGTAGCTGCTGCCCCAGGCCAGGTCGCTGACCTGGAACAGGCTGAGAGGGTTGCTATTGGTGGCGGCGCTGAGCTCTCCCGGCGCGACCGGCGCCGTGGAAAGCGGCAGCAGCCTGGGGGCCTGCGTGGCCCCGTTCTCCAGGCTTCCCAGCGTGACTTCCTCTCCCCCCTGGCTGGAAAGGTGGCCGGTGCGCAAGATGCCCGCTGCCGGCCCCGGCGGCTGCGGAGCTTGCGCGCTCGCCCCGCCAGACGCCGGCAGGAGCAGAACCGCGATCACCAGGAACGTCAGCGTGATGGAAAAGGGCTTCTTCAACCAATAGATGGGCATGGGAGCTACCTCCGGGAGAGCTGCCTCCCCCGAGGCTCCTGTTCATCCTGTCTGCGAAAAGGGAGCAAGCTGCGTTAGGGGAGGGGATCGGGATACTGGGATGCAATACTAAAAAGCCAGGCGCGCCAGGATGCGCCTTCTCTGTAAAAATCTTACCGATTCCCGCGAGGTTTGTCAATCGGATTTACACAGGTGTAAACTGATTGAAAACTCTTATCCCCCGATTTCGTTCATGACCCGGTTGGTAGCGAACTCCCCTTCAGACAGGCCGTGCCCCCAGGGCTTGTCCCAGATGCTGGACAGGATCAGGTGGCGCAGATCCTCGAGGGTCGCGCCGGCGCGCAGGGGAGTCAGCAGGTCCAGCTCTCTGTCGCGCAGCAGGCACAGGCGCAGACGCCCGTCGGCAGTCAGACGCGCCCGCGAGCAGGTGGCGCAGAAGGCCATGCTCACCGAAGAGATGAAGCCCAGCTCTCCGGCGGCCCCCGGCAGGCGGAAGGTGCGCGCTTCGCCGTCCAGCTCGCCGGCGCGCGTCGGCTCCAGGGGGGCCAGCGCGGCGGCGATGCGCGCCTGAATCTCGGCGGCCTTGACCACCTGCCCAAGCTGGACGTCCGTGACCCCGGCGAAGGGCATCATTTCGATGAAACGCACCTGCCAATCGTGCTCGTAGGTCAGGCGCGCCAGGTCTACCACGTCACTCTCGTTGTAGCCCCGCACCACCACGGTGTTCAGCTTGATGGGCGTCAATCCGGCTTCCTCGGCCGCCTGGATGCCTTCCCACACTTTATCCAGGGAGCCCCAGCGCGTCAGGCGGTGGAATTTCTCGGCGTCGAGGGTATCCAGGCTGACGTTGACCCGCTGCAAGCCGGCTTCTTTGAGCGGCCCCGCCAGCTTGCCCAGCAGCACTCCGTTGGTGGTCATGGAGAGCGAGCGTACCCCCGGCGTGCGCGCCATACCGCGCACCAGCTCCACCACGTGGGCCCGCACGGTGGGCTCGCCACCCGTCAGGCGGATCTTGTCGAAGCCCAGCCGGGTGAACAGGCGCAACAGCGTCAGGATCTCGTCGTCCTGCATCAGCTCGGCGTTGGGCCGGAAGGTCATGTCCTCCGGCATACAGTAAACGCAGCGCAGGTTGCAGTGGTCGGTGAGACTGATGCGCAAGTAGTGGATGTTTCGTCCAAAACGGTCGATAGCCATTCAAATACCAGTAGATAAATACGGTAATATTTGTAATAATTATAACAGAAAAGAAGAGAATAGGGAAACGAAAACGCCCGCCACCCGCGGGAAGGCGTGGATTGGAGAGCCTCTCATGCTGCCGGGAGGGGGTTAATCGTGCGCTTCACGCTCTTCGAGCTCTTTGGGCCGCCACAGCTCCACCAGCTCGGCTTTGGTCTTCTTGTTCAGATCTTTCCAGCGCTCGAGGGGCAGCACCAGGTGGGCGACGGCGGCGGTGGGCAAGGCCATCACCTGGCCGGTGAGCAAGGGCAGCAGGCTCTCCAGCCCGGGGTTGTGGCCCACGATCATGACCCGTTCCAGGTCGTCGTCCAGCTTGCGCAGCACGTCGATCAAGGTGTCCCACTCGGCCATGTACAGCTTGTCCATCAGGCGCACTTCGTTCGGGTAACCGACCTGCTCGGCAACGATCTCGGCGGTCTGCTTGGCGCGCTCTGCCGAAGAAGAAAGGATTAATTGCGGAATCAGCTCTTTATCTTTGATCAGGCTGGCCATCTGGGGCGCATTGCGCTTGCCGCGTTTATTCAGCGGCCGTTCACGGTCTTTCCCATGCGAATGTTTGCTGTCTGCTTTGGCGTGACGCATCAACAATAGGGTTTTCATATCCACCGTCCTTGTTCAAATTCTTCGGAAGTCTCCGCGGAAATTACCAACCCTGGATATTGAAACTCCAAGGCTCAAGTATATCAGAATTATCCTCGCGCGTCCTCGAATTCGACGGCGATTCCCAGGGATGAACTTTTTGCGCCTGCGACTATCCGGCGAGAGCGGCCATGAATAAAATTTAAGCGTTTTGTCCTATTGCGCGCCGGGCGAAAAAGGTGTATAGTGGGGTCTACCTTGTAATTGTGCGGTCATCGACATCAAGGGCTGGGGGATACAGGTTTTTTCCCTAACCGATAAACGTAGATGATTATTAACAAGAGTATCGGTCGGAATAGATCGTATTTATTCCTCTTGGGCAAACTCGTTTAAGTCTGTCTGTGTTTGCTTGGCTAAACCAGGGAGGCGCCACAGGATTTTACCCCCTATAAAATCCGACGCGCCTCCATTTTTTAATTTCAGGCCGCTTCTTCGCTGGCCTCTTTGCGCCCCGCTTCGATGCGCCGCGCCACGAAGATGCTAAGCTCGTAGAGCACGATCAACGGCACCAACACCGTCAGAGGGGCCACGATGGGGTCTGAGACGGGGGTGATCACCTCGGCGAACACGAACAGCGCAAAATAGGCCACCTTGCGCTGCTTGCGCAGCACGTTCGAGGAGAGGATGCGCAACTGCACCAGGATGGTCAGCGCCGAGGGGAGCTGGAAGGCCAGCCCGCACGCCAGCAGGAAGAACAGCACGAAGTTGATGTAATCGTCGGCGTTGGGCAGGTATTGTACCTCTTGAGGGAAGAGATCCACCAGCACGCGGATCATGCCCCACAACAGGTAGTAGCCGAACATCGCGCCGATCACGAAGAGCACCAGCCCGCCCAGCAGCACCGGGAAGATGGCGTGGCGTTCGTTGGGCAGCAGCCCCGGACTCACGTAGCGGTACAGGTGGTAGCCCCACACGGGGAAGGCCACGATGATGCCGGTGTACAGGGCGATGTGCCACTTGATCATGAAGCCATCCATGATGCTGAAGGCGTTCAGGTGCAGGCCGCCCGAGGGCATCAGCAAGATCTTCAGGATGGGGTCGGAGAGGAAAAACGCCGCCGCGGCGATCACCAGGATGGACACGGCCGAGATGAGGATGCGCCGGCGCAGCTCCTCCAGGTGCTCGATGAGGGTCATGGATTTATCAGGCATAGCCAACGCTCCGGAGGTGGAAAAGGGACATTGCAGCGGCCCGGCGGAGGTGCCTCCGCCGGCGCAGCTTCTTCCAGTTCATTGGCTGGGTTTATTCGGGGAGCTTGGCGCCGCAGGTGTTGCAGAACTTGGCGCCATCGGGGTTCGAGGCGCCGCATTGAATGCAGAAGTTCCCTTTGAGCGGCACAGCCTGGGTGGGTGGCTGTGGGGTAGGCCGCGATTCCGTGGTGGCGGGGGGAGTGGTGGAAACTTCTTCGCGGAAGCCTTCAGTCATCTCGCGCGTTCCCTTGCGGAACTCGTTGAGCATTCTGCCCATGCCCCGCCCTATCTCAGGCAGGCGAGCCGGTCCGAAGATGATCAGCGCCGCAATGGCGACCGCGATCAGGTGCCAGGGTTGAAGTCCGAACGGCATGGATACCTCCTACTAATAAGCGCACCAATAAGGGGTGCTGATTCCATTATATGCCCGCCCATTGCCTTAAACAAGAGTTGAGCTGCTCTCCCCGCCCTCTAATCCGATTTGGCTAAAAAGACAAATCCAGGTAAAATAACCTCATCTTTGCGCCTGCCAGGGGATGACCATCCAGCGTGAGGAACAGGCGCGCCAATTATTTCTTGAATAGGACCGGTCAAAAGGAGCTATCGTATGTCTGTACGCATCCACCCTACCGCAGACGTTTCAGACAAAGCCGTGATCGGAGACGGCACCAGCATCTGGCACCAATGCCAGGTGCGTGAAGGCGTCCACATCGGGGAAAACTGCATCCTTGGCAAGGGAGTCTACGTGGATGCGGACGTTTCCCTGGGCGACAACGTCAAGATCCAGAACTACGTCTCCGTCTTTCACGGCGTCACCCTGGAAAACGGGGTGTTCGTAGGCCCGCACGTGTGCTTCACCAACGACATGCGCCCGCGCGCCATCAACCCCGACGGCTCACTCAAATCTGCCGACGATTGGGTGCTGAGCCGCACCCTCGTGCGCCAGGGAGCCGCGCTGGGCGCCAATTCCACCATTCGCTGCGGCATCACCATCGGCCAGTGGGCCATGGTCGGCTCGGGCAGCGTCGTCACGCGCGACGTGCCCGATCACGGCCTGGTGTTTGGGAACCCGGCCCATTTGCACGGCTTCGTCTGCCCTTGTGGAGCCAGCCTGGTGAAGGAGAGCGTGCAGGGCGACGTTGTGCTCGCCAAATGCCCCCAGTGCGGCGAAAGCGTATCCATTCCCCTGGCCGATTGGGAGAAAATCGAATAGTCGGAATTTTCACCACCGAGACGCGGAGGACACAGAGAACACCTTGAGTAAGCTCTGTGCTCTCTGTGCCTCCGTGGTGAATTGTTTTAACTTCCTGCCCGCTCTTGCAGCAGGGTGATCAGGGGCTGCACGAAGAGATTCCCATTTCCCATTCCGCGCCCCCCAAGGGGCCCCGCTCCCGGCGTTCCCTGGAAATCAGGCGCGGTGCCTGTGCCCCCAGGCCCCATGCCGTTCGGCCCCGGCGTTCCCTGGAAGCCTGCGCCTCCCGGGCCTCCCGTTCCGCCCGCGCCTTGCGTGGGCATCTGGGCCATGCGCGTGGCGCGTTCTTCCTCGCTCTGCGTTGGGAAGCCTGCCCCGTTAGGCCCTGCGCCGGGGGTCGCCTGGATGTTCAGATCGCTTATCAGGTTCTGCACGTCGGTCTGGCTCCAGTTCATCCCCTGGATGGCCTGCATTTGATCTGAGGTCATCACGTCCTGGATCTTCTGGTAGACCGCCTGGATCTCTTCCTGGGTTGTATTACTGCCGTCCGTGCTCAGGCTCGAGACCTGTTGCCACAGCGGTAAGAGCTCTTTCGCCTGCTCGGCGTTCACCGCCAGGACGGTGCCTTCCAGCCTGAGCGTTCCGGCCGCCAGTTGGTCGTCCACGGTCGAATTGCCGGTGGCGCCCTGAGGGGGATTCTGAAGAGCCGGGCTGTCCGTAGGTACAGCGCTTTGTGGGTTGACTTGAGCCGGCAGGCTGGTTGCCTGGCTCGCCTTCGACCCGGAACAGGCCGAAAGGCCCAGGCCTATCGCCAGCGCCAGCATGAGAATGAACGTTTTTTGCATAGATTCCATATCCATAAGATTTTCTAAGATTCAGACCCTAAAGGTTTTCCGAAAACCTTTAGGGTCTTCGCCGTAAATAAGCTTGGGGAGGCTCCGGGCAACTGACCCCCAGAGCCTCCCATGTCCAGGGTTCGGGAAGCGTTAGGAGCCGCTACCGCTGGAAGGAGTAGTCGAAGGTGCGTCAGGCGGGGTGGCTGAGTTGCTGCCGCCCTGCGGGGCCTGCCCGCCTTGTGGGCCAAACCCGCCGTGCCCTCCGGGGCCGCCTTGCCCGCCAAACCCGGCCGGGCCTCCCAGGCCGCCCCAAGCCGCGCCGTTGTTATTGCTCAAGAACTGGTCGGCCTGCGCCTGGGTGATCACGCCGTCCGTGACGGCCTGCTGTACGGCCGCCTGGTAGGCGGACTTCATCGTCGACTGGAAGCTGGCGTCGTTCGACAGGGCGTAGTTGCCCTTGGCCGCGTCCGCCTGTTCCTGGGTCATAGTGCCATCCTGCACCGCCTGGTCCAGGTTGGCGAAATAAGCCTTCTGGTTGGCGGCTTGCAGCTCATCCGTGCTGATGCCTAAAGCCTGGGCCAGCAAAGCGTTATAGTCGATGGCGCTGTCTCTCAGGAAGGGCATGCCCCCGAAGGAGCCCCCGTTCGCGTTGTTCTGGGCGAACTGGTCGGCCTGATCCTGGGTGATGCTCCCGTCTGCTACCGCCTGCTTGAGGGCCTCATCTGTGGCGGTGGTTTGGGCTGCCTGGAGCTGATCGACGCTGATGCCCAGGGCCGTCGCCAGATTTTCGTCGCTGATGCCGCCGCCTCGCATTCCGCGGTCGGCGCCGGGCTGCCCGGCGCCGTTGGGGGCATTGGGCGTGGGCGTGGAGGCCTGGGCGTTGACCACCCGGTAGGTTACCACGCCAAAGACGGTCGCCAGGGCGAGCGCCCCACCGGTAAGGATCGTAATGATCTTCTTTTTATTCATCCATGTTCTCCTGTTACCTGAATAAGGTAGAGTTTTGATCCGTTTTGGATCACCTGCCTAGCATAGCAGGCACCTATTCAGAACTCATTCAGAATTGATTGTAAATTGATTAATTTGGGCGCGTCGGATGGGATTGGGTCAGGCGCACTCGCCGAGGTCGCACAAATTGTTGCCGTTCTGGTCTGTGTAGCGCCGGCAGTGGCCCGGATAGGAGCACCGGCGGTTGCAGCGCACCACGCAGCTCCCCGTAGCGGCGGAACCCGAGGAAGCGTCGTCCGTCAGCGGCGTGGCGGGCTGCGCCGTGCTGGTCGGCGCCAGGGTCGCCGGCTGCGTCGCGCCGCTGGATGGAGACGCGCTGGGCGGCTGCGCCGGGTCGCTCGCTGCGGGCGCCGCCCCGGTTCCTTCCGGTAGAGAAGCATCCTCGAACACGGCCTTGTCGATCGCCACCAACGCCGCCAGGCTGACTACCCCCATCAGGCTCAAGAAATGCCGCCGGCTGATCCCGGCCCCCGCCAGGGCCGGCTCTCGAGCCGCCCTTCCCGGGGAGTGCAAGGCGCGCCAGGCCGTCTTCACGATCCACTTCCAATGCAGCCCGATCTTCCCCACCACCGCCAGCAGCGTGGCCACGGAGCAGACCACGTGCAGGTCTTTCCAGAATTCATAGTTGCCCAGGGGCAGGTCGAGCCAGGTCGAGATCGCCAACCCCGAGACCAGGATCAGGCCAAAGCCCAGCGCCAGGCCGGCGTCCAGCAGGAAATAGCGGCGCGCCTGCGCGGAAGTCCCCTGGAAGAATCGGGCCGCCACCGCCTTGACCCAGCTCCAATGCGCCGCCACGTGATAGCCGATGAGCGCGCTCAAAGCCAGCCCCAGCCATTGGTGCAGAGATACCCCCGTCAGGTCCAGGTAGAACTCGGCCAATAAAATCGCCAGCAGCCCGGCGCCTGTCACCCAGTTTAAAGCTTGCTTGTTTCTAAGCATGTGAATCACCTGTGATTAAAAGGAAATATTTGGAATCTGATGGTTTACCAAAGGGCTCGCTTTTCCCCCCTTTCTAAGGGAGGAACGCAGGGCTCGCTTTCCTCCTCTTTCTAAGGGAGGAACGCGGGCTCGCTTTTCCCCCCTTTCTAAGGGGGGCAGGGGGGATTCCGCCCTCCGCCTTAAAAATACCAGACACTCATTCAGAATTCATTCAGAACCGATTGAAAAATGGTTGGAATTGGAAATTCCTCGAACTCCCGGTCTAACTTATATGACTTCTTTATCCCCTCTATATCAGATTTGAATAACTATTTGTTACCCTGAGGGCTGTATTCAGGAGGTCAATGTGGAAACAGAAACTGTGGTCATGCTCGTCTCAGGCACCGAGCTGATGGGCGTAGAAAAGATCCGCGAGGCGCTATTCAAGGCCGGCTTTAAAGTGGCGGCCGTCGAAGCCGGCCGCGTAAAGGAGATCCTGCTGCACCTGAAGCCCGCGCTGATCGTAGCCAATCTGTCTGGCTGCCAGGCCACCGACCTGGAGCTGTGCCAGTTGTTGAACCGGCTGAACAAAGTTCCCATTGTCGCCATCGGCTCGGACGGCGACGAAGCCTTCCGCATCGGCATGTTGGAAGTGATGGTGGATGATTACCTCACCCGGCCGGTCAATCCGCGCGAGCTGGTGGCCCGGGTACGCAGCATCTTGCGCCGCCGCAGAATTGCGACTTCCGCCGGCCTCGAGCCGGCTGCTCTATCCGCTGCTGAGCCGGCCGCGCCAGACGAGCCGTCCAGGCCCGTTTTTCTGAAGGGTTTCTTGCGGGATTTCATCCGCCGGAATTTAGCCGGCCGTTCGCGTTGATCGCTTAGGGAGATTGTCCCACCAGGAGGAAAGAAGTCCAGAGATACGCCTGCACTAAAAAAACCATTGCACTCTCCGCGCTCTTTGCGGCTCAAAATCTGTTTGCATAAAAACGTGTTTCGTTCGGAGTCATCCGATCATCAATATTGGAGGAATAACAACCCATGGAGAAAAAATCAAGGAAGTTAGGCAAGAAATGGATCTTCATCATCGCCGGCGTCGTGGTCGTCGTCATCGCCGCCGTCGTGGTGGTCGTCGTGATCCCACAGTTGCAGGCCAACTCCAGCAGCTCCTCGACTACTTACCGCACGCAGGCGTTGACCAAAGGCAGCCTGACCTCTACGGTGGGAGCCACCGGCAACGTGTATACCAATCAATCGGCAGACCTGACCTGGGGCGCCAGCGGCACCGTCGGGCAGGTGTACGTTGAAAAAGGCCAGACGGTCACCAAAGGCACGGTGCTGGCCGAGCTGGATACGAGCTCGCTGCCCCAAAGCATCATCAGCGCCCAGGTGGACCTGTCCAGCGCGAAAGAGGCGTTGGACGACCTGCTGAATTCCACCACAGACCGCGCCAACGCTGAGCTGGCCCTGATCCAGGCGGAACAGAGCCTGGTGGATGCCCAGACGAACGCTCAAAGCAAGCAGTACCAGCGCGCCAGCCAGGAGACCATCGATATCGCTCAGGCCAACCTCATCCTGGCGCAGAACTCGTTGGATAACGCCCAGCAAGTCTACGACCGCAACAAGAATCGCTCCACCAGCGACGTGGAATACGCCAACGCGCTCAGCCAGTTTGCTTCCGCCCAGCAGAAGTTCGACCAGGCGCAGGCCAACCTGTATTACGTGGAAGGCCTGCCGGACGCGACGGACGTTCAAGAAGCCAACGCCGAGGTCGACGTGGCCGAAGCCACCTACCTGGACGCCAAGCGCGCCTGGGAACGTGTGAAAGACGGCCCCAACGCTGACGACGTGGCCGCCGCCGAGGCCAAAGTCACGGCCGCCCAGGCCACCATCGACAGCGCCAAGATCATTGCTCCTTTCGACGGCACCGTCATGGCTATCGACACCAAAGCCGGCGACGTGATTTCTTCCGGCGCGACCGCTTTCGAGCTGGACGATCTCTCCCACCTGTATACCGATATCCAGGTCTCCGAAGTGGACATCAACCAGGTCAAGGTGGGCCAGTCGGCCGACATCACCTTCGACGCTATCTCCGATAAGACCTATACCGGCCAGGTGACCGATATCGACACGGTCGGCACCACTTCTTCCGGCTCGGTCAACTTCAACGTGACCGTCGAGATTACCAACCCCGATTCCGAGATCAAGCCGGGCATGACCACCACTGCCGACATCGCCGTGGTGCAGGTGACCGACGCGTTATTGGTGCCGAGCAGCGCCATCCGCACGGTGAATAACCAGGAGATCGTGTACGTCTCTCAAAATGGAGCGCTGCGCCCCGTTACCGTGACGGTAGGGCAGACCGATGATACCAACAGCCAGATAACCTCTGGCAACCTGCAAGAGGGCGACCTGATCGTCTTGAATCCGCCCAGCACGACCACCACCACTTCGACCAGCAGCAACGGTCTGTTAGGCGGCCTGTTCGGCGGCTTGTTGGGTGGTGGCCGCAGCACCACGGGCGGTGGTGGCCAGGCTCCCAGCGGCGGCTTCGACGGCGGATCGGGGGGCCCCCCCAGCGGTGGGCCTGGCGGTAGCTCTGGCGGGCCTTCGGGCAGCTCCGGCGGTAATTAAGGAGTTCGAGATGATGGACATTGATTACGTAGTAGATGCTCAAGACGTTGCCAAAGTTTATCAAATGGGTGAGATCGAGGTGAACGCCCTCAGTGGCGTCTCGGTGCAGATCGCCCGCTCTGAAGTGGTCGCCATCATGGGGCCTTCCGGATCGGGCAAGTCCACCCTGATGAACATCCTGGGCTGCCTGGATCGGCCCAGCTCGGGAGAATACTTCCTGGATGGAGAATCGGTGGCAGAGCTGAACGACGATGGTTTATCGATGATCCGCAACCGCAAGGTGGGCTTTGTCTTCCAGCAGTTCAACCTGCTGCCCAGGACGACTGCCCTGGAGAACGTGGAGCTGCCCTTGCGCTATGCCGGCGTGAACGGCACCAAGCGCGAGCGGGCCACGGCTGCCTTGCAGGCCGTGGGCCTGGGAGACCGCTTGCACCACCGCCCCAACGAGCTTTCCGGCGGGCAACAGCAGCGCGTGGCCATCGCCCGCGCCCTGGTCAATGACCCGGCCATCATCCTGGCCGACGAGCCTACCGGCGCCCTGGATACCAAATCGGGCGAAGAAGTCATGCGTATCCTCCTGTCCTTGAACCAGGAGCGCGGCACGACCATCATCCTGGTTACCCACGCCCCCGATATCGCTGAGCACGCCCAGCGCACGATCCACCTGCGCGACGGCAAGATCGTGGAGGAAAAGAAATGAAAATCGCACAGGCACTCCTGGAAGCCCTCGGCAGCCTGATGATGAACAAGCTGCGCTCGGCGTTGACTATCCTGGGCATCGTCATCGGGGTAGCCGCCGTGATCTCTATGCTCGCCGTCGGGCGCGGGGCGCAAAACCAGATTACCTCTTCTATTAGTAGCATGGGCACCAATCTTCTGACGGTCCAGTCCGGCAACTTCACCGAGCGCGTGTTCAACGCTAAGGCGCTCACCACCGATGATGTCACCGCCCTGCAGAACGCTTCGGCTGCGCCGGATATCGCCGCCGTGGCCGCCGTGGTCTCCTCGCGTTTCACCGTCACCGCCAATGGGGAGAGCAGCACCGTCGAGGTGAGCGGGGTCTCGCCTGAAAACGCCGCGATCAGCAACGACACGGTCTCTGAGGGCACCTACATCACCGCGCAGCAGGTGGAGAGCCGCTCGGCGGTGGCCGTGATCGGCCAGACCACCGCCACCAACCTGTATGGCGCCACCAGCGGGGTGGTCGGCCAGAGCATCCGCATCAACGGGCAGATTTTCAAAGTCGTGGGGGTGTTGGAATCCAAAGGCGGCACCAGCCTGAGCAACCAGGACGACCGCGTGTTGATCCCTATCACCACCGCTCAGGTGCGCCTGATCAAGGGCAATCCCTCCAATCGGGTGAACCAGATCCTGGTCTCGGCCACCAGCGCCGACACCGTCACCTCCGCCGAGGATGAGATCACCGCCATCCTGCGCGCCAGGCACAAGCTCAAAGCCGACGCCAACGATGATTTCAGCATCCTGTCCCAGTCGCAGTTGGTCGACGCCGCGTCCTCCGTGACCGGCACCCTGACCATGTTCCTGGGCGGCATCGCCGGCATCTCCCTGCTGGTGGGCGGCATCGGCATCATGAACATCATGCTGGTCTCGGTCACCGAGCGCACCCGCGAGATCGGGCTACGCAAGGCCCTGGGAGCGCGCAAGTTAGACGTGCTGGTGCAGTTCCTGTCCGAATCGGTGCTCCTGTCCTTGATAGGCGGGCTGATCGGCATCTTCCTGGCCTGGGTGATCTGTCTGATCATCGCTAAGGTGGCGGCCTCCAGCGGCACTACCCTCACCCCCAGCATCGGGCTGGATTCGGTGCTCATGGCCACGCTCTTCTCGAGCGCCGTGGGGGTGCTGTTCGGGCTGTACCCCTCCAACCGCGCAGCCGGCTTGCAGCCGGTAGAAGCGCTGCGCTACGAATAAAGGTAGCCATCATCGCTATAGATACACTTGGAAAGGCAAATAAACTCATGGAAAAGAAAACGCGCACTCTTCTAGTTGGTTTTCTCGTCGTCGTCCTGCTGGCTGCCTGTCAATCGGCCAGCGGGGCTCCCCAGGGGACCGGCCAGTTTGGCCCCAGCTCGGATATGCAAACTCAGATCGCCTCGAATCCCGATATGCAGACCCAGATTGCTTCGGGTGGAGGCTTTGGCAGGGGGCAGCAGGCCACCGCCACGCCCACCCAGGAGCCGACTGCCACCAGCACGCCTCAGCCCACGGCTACGGTTTCGCCCACCGCCCCGGCGGTGCAGGCGGCGCGGGATTACTTCACCGCCCTGGAGAACGGGGATCCCGCCACGGCTTCCAAGCTGGTATCCGCCTTCAGCCGCACCTTGTTCAAGATGACCGCCGGTGACGTGGCCGACGCTCTCACCCAGCAAAAGCTGGCCGGCACCACCTGGTCAGACTTGCAGGTGGAAGACAGCCAGGTCTTCACCGATAACACCGTCCTGGTGCACGTGGTCTACCAGTTGACTTCCAAAGATGCCAAGACCGGCGAGGCCGTTCAGACGCAGGTGGACGAGCTGTGGCCCTTCCGCCTGGAGGGCAGCCAGTGGCTGTATAACTGGAAGGACGTGATCGATTACCACACCCTGGATTTCAACACCAAATACACCTCCGGGCTGTCTGTCACCCCCCTCCAGGTCATCCGCTATTCTGACCGCATCAGCCTGACCGTCCTGGCTCAGAACATGAGCAGTGATCAGACCATCGTGATCGGTGGCTCCAGCCAGACCCTGGCGACCTTCTACTTTGGAGATCAATCCGTGGACGCGACCGCTGCCCAATACATCTTCGAGCCTTTGAGGAGTTATTCGGACGTGACCATCGACGTTGCCGGCCTGTACACCAGCTACCCCCAACTCGGTGGAGATCGCCAAGTACAAGAACGTCACTGCCGCCCCCTGGTTCACCTTTGCTCTGGGAGACTGAGAAGTTGACGCAAATGCGAGCATCCCCCCAACCCCCCTTAGGAAGGGGGGCTAAGAACACGCCTCGCGCGAAGGCGGGCCTGGTCTTTTCCCCCCTTTACAAGGGGGGGAGGGGGGATTCTCCTCTCGCCCTGGCAGGCTCTGGCGCTCGCTCAGGGGGCAGCCGGGGGGATTCTCCCCTCGCCCTGCGTATAATTGGAGTAATATTAGAGTGTTGCTCGCACTTAATCATCTTTCCGTCCTTCGTGGTGAACAGTTTTTTCGGGAGAATCATGCTTATTGGCCAACCTCCATCTGCCTGCCTCCGTCCATCCACCTCCTGAAGAGAGGATTTTCGCAACCATGCCAAACACCATCCTTGTCGTAGACGATCAATCCAGCGTCCGGCAATTACTACAGGAATACTTGACCGAACAAGGCTATCGGGTTTTCACCGCTACCGACGGCCAGAACGCCATCTACATGGCCCGCCACGAGCCGCCTGACCTGATCTTGCTCGACATCATGATGCCCAAGATGGACGGCTACCAGTTCCTCCGCCAGTATCGCAAGGAACGCCAGACCCCGGTCATCATCATTACCGCGCGTGAGGAAGAGACGGACGCCGTTTTGGGGCTGGACCTGGGCGCAGACGATTACGTGGTCAAGCCCTTCCGCATGAGGGAGCTGGCCGCCCGCATTCGCGCCGCCTTGCGCCGCAACGAGGAGACCGACGAGAGGTTCGAGCTGTTGCGCGCCGGGGAGATCGTTCTCGATGAGCGCACGCGTACCGTCACGGTAGGAGACCAGCCTGTCTCTTTGACCCCCATCGAGTTTGCCTTGCTGGTGATCTTCATGCGCTCTCCCGGCCGTGTGTTCACGCGCACGGAGCTGGTGGACCTCCTGACCGATAGCAATTTTACCGGCCTGGACAGCACCTTGAACGTGCACATTCGCAACTTGCGTCTTAAGATCGAGCCGGAGCCGAGCCGCCCGCGTTACATCGAGACGGTCTTCGGAGTCGGGTATCGCTTTCAAAAAGAGCCGTGATTCCGATGCTCAAATCGCTTTATTGGAAGCTCACCCTGGCTTTTATGCTCATCGCCTTCACCACCGCGGCGTTGCTGGCGGTCTCTATCCGCCTCACCAGCGCCGACCGCCTGACCCAGCTCATCCTCGATCAGCAGCGCACCAACCTGGAGCAGGCCCTTAGCGATTATTACGCGGAGAATGGATCCTGGAATGCGGTGAGCCAGAATTGGCAGAGATTGCAATCCCGCACCTTCTCTACCGCCGAAGCTCCGCTCTCGGCCAACCAGCCCGCTCAAGACAACCAGCCCGCTCAAAACAACCACCCGCCCAGCTTTCAGGGGCGCGGGAATTTGATGGGCCTGGCGGATGCGCAGGGCACGGTGATCGTTTCCGTCGATCCCAATTTCCCGGAAGGCTCGACCCTGCCGGCGGATATCTTGAAGGCCGGCACGGCCATCACCGTGGGTGGGCAGCAGGTAGGCACCATCCTGACCGCCAGCCAGCCGCCGGCGTTCAACCCCCAGGAAGCCCAGTTCCTGCAACGCACCAACCAGGCGCTCACCTACGCTATTTTCGGCGCGCTGCTGGTGGCTCTCGTCCTGGGCATTCTCCTGGCGCGCACGCTCACCGGCCCTCTCCAGGCGCTGACGCGCGCCGCCCAGAACATCAAGCAGGGCCAGCTCGACCAACAGGTCAAGGTACGATCGAACGACGAGATCGGCCAGCTCGCTTCTGCCTTCAACAGCATGAGTCAGGAAGTGGCCCGCGTCAACCAGTTGCGCCGCCAGATGACCGCCGACATCGCTCATGACCTGCGCACCCCCCTCACTGTCATTTCCGGCTACATCGAATCCATGCGCGATGGGGTGCTCAAGCCCACGCCGCAGCGCCTGGCCCTCATTTATTCCGAGATCGAGCGCCTGCAAGACCTGGTCGGAGACCTGCGCATGTTGTCCCTGGCAGACTCCGGCGAATTGTCCCTCAACCCGCAACAGCTCTCCCCCGGCACCCTTTTGGGGCGCGCCGCGGCTTTGTTCCGCTACCAGGCCGAGCAGCAGAACGTGACCCTCTCCGTCCGGGCCGAGAGCGACCTCCCTGATATCTGGGTCGATGAAGCCCGTATGATGCAGGTGCTGGGCAATCTGATCAGCAACGCTTTGCGCTATACGCCTGCCGGAGGCCACATTACCCTTTCCGCCCGCCTGGCCGAGGGCAAGCTGGAGATGTGCGTCCAGGATACCGGCGAAGGCATCACCCCGGAAGAAATCCCCTACATCTTCAATCGCTTCCACCGCGTCGATAAGTCCCGCCACACCGAAACGGGCGAGACCGGCCTGGGCCTGGCCATTGTGAAGGCCCTGGTCGAATCACACGGTGGCACTACCTCCGCCGAATCGACCCCCGGGGTGGGCACCACCATCCGCCTGGCCTTCCCGCTGGATCACCAGGCAAGCTAGACCCTTTTGGCGCTGTTCCAAAAGGCGTAGGGCGGCTTTCTAAGCCGCCGCTCGTGGCTATCATCCGTTTTCTATTCAGAGTTCTCCTTCACGACCAGCACTTATATCCGGTTAGAACGTCAACCGTTTTTGGGAAAAGGAGGCAAGTTATGGAGGACTGGGTGATCGAGGCCGAGGGCCTGACCAAGACCTATTATTTGGGCAATATCGAGGTGCAGGCGCTGTGTGAGGTGTCTCTCCGCATCCAGCGCGGCGAGGTGCTGGCCATCATGGGGCCGTCCGGCTCGGGGAAATCTACCCTGATGAATATCCTGGGTTGCCTGGACCGGCCCACTTCCGGGAATTATCTCCTGGACGGGGAACAGGTAGCCAACTTGAGCGACGACGGGCTGTCCCGCATCCGCAATCGCAAGGTGGGCTTTGTCTTCCAGAGCTTCAACCTGCTTCCGCGCGCCTCGGCCCTGGATAACGTCGAGCTGCCCCTGCGCTACAGCGGCAATACGCTCAACCTGCGCCAGCGGGCCCTGGATGCCATCGAGGCCGTCGGGCTGAGCGATCGCCTCAACCACCGACCCGCCGAGCTTTCCGGCGGCCAGCAGCAGCGCGTGGCCATCGCCCGGGCCCTGGTCAACTCCCCCGCCATCATCCTGGCGGACGAGCCTACCGGGAACCTCGATTCGAAGTCCGGCAAAGAGATCCTGGACCTTTTGTTGGACTTGAATCACAGCCGCGGCGCCACCGTGATCCTGGTGACCCACGACCAGAGCATCGCCGCCTGCACGCAACGTATCGTCCGTCTGCGCGACGGTCGCCTGGACCCGTAGGGCGGGATTCCCATCCCGCCGCCCACCTGAGCGGCCATGCCTCTCTGTGCCCTTGGCTCGTAGGGCGGGATTCCCATCCCGCCGTCTACCTTAAGCGGCCTCGCCTCTCTGTGCCCTTGGCGCGTAGGGCGGGATTCCCATCCCGCCGCCCACCTTAAGTGGCTTCGCCTCTCCGTGCTTTTACGTGTAGGGCGGGATTCTCATCCCGCCGTCTACTGAGCGGCCATGCCTCTCTGTGCCCTTGGCGCGTAGGGCGGGATTCTCATCCCGCCGGCTATCCGAGCGTCTCTGCGTGCCCCCTCTGTTCTTCTGGCGCGCTTTGCGTTATGCTTAACCCCAGGCGGCCCGCATTTTGCCCGGATGCCCCGCCGGTCCTTTTTCGCGGGATGAGGCAGGAGTATGGATCGAAAGAAGCGCGCGCGCAATGTCCGCTGGTTGCTGGGGCTGATCCTGATCGGCGTGGTCTACACCACCTTGCTGGCTTACCGCCACCCCCTCACCACCACCTATAAGCTGGACGGCATCCTCGGCGTGATGCTCGGCCTGTATACCTGCGCGCAGCCCGCCGCCAATTTTCTGGACATGCTGTTGTACGGGCGCGGCCTGCGCCGCGAGGGCTGGTCGCTGGGCTCCGTCTTCTCCTGGCTGGCGCTCAACACCCTGGTGCTGGGTGTGGGCTGGATCGTCGTCGTCAACGGCATGATCCGCTTCTCGGAGAGGTAAGGCTTTTCTATGCGAAGGATTTCCCGTCTGCTTTTCGTCCTCTTTTTGTTGGCCGCCGTGACCGGCTGCGACCAGATCACCAAAGTCGTCGCGCGCGACCGGCTTGCCTCCGGCCCGCCCGTCCCGTTGCTCAACGGCGCCATCCGCCTGGTTTATTCGCAGAACCCCGGGGCCTTCCTGAGCCTGGGCGCGCAGCTCCCGGCTTCCTTGCGCTTCCTCTTCTTCGTCGTCTTCGCCGGGATCGTCCTGGGCGTCCTGGTCGCCTTCATCCTGCGCAAAGAAAGGGTCAGCCTGCTCCTGCTGGCCGGCCTGTCCCTGCTGGCCTGCGGCGGCATCGGCAACCTGATCGACCGCATCCTCCACAGCGGGGACGTGGTGGATTTCATGATCTTGCAGGTGGGCGGCCTGCACACCGGCATCTTCAACGTCGCCGACCTGGCCATCGTCGCCGGCGTGGGCGTGGTGCTGCTGGTCAGCCTCCGTCCCAATCAAGAGCCAAGCGGGTAATGCGCTTTTTCCCATCTGGGGATAAAATCTTTATAAATAAACTCTGTGCCCTCCGTGCCTCTGTGGTGAATCCTATCTATCCCGAAGGAGCCAACCCATGACCCGCATCTTGATCGCCTACAGCACCAATTCCGGATCGACCGCCGACGTGGCCCGCGCCGTGGCGGAAGAATTGGAGAAAGCCGGCGTGCAGGCCGACGTGCGCCGCCTGGAAGAGGTCACCGACCTCGAGCCCTATCAGGCCGTGGTGGTGGGAGCGCCCATGATCCTCGGCTGGCACCGCGCGGCGCTCAGGTTCGTCAAACAGCATCAGGGCGCGCTGAGTGCCAAGAAGGTCGCCTATTTCATGACCGCCATGAGCCTGACGGACACGGCCGAGCAGGTGGACGCGTCGCTGGACCCGGCCCTGCTCAAGCCGCCCAAGGTCGCCGGCCACTTGAGCCTCAAAGAGCGCTACGCCACCGTCTCCAACTACCTGCGCCCGGCCTTGAAGGCTTCGCCCCTGGTCAAGCCGCTCAGCGTGGCCATCTTCGGCGGCAAGCTGGAAATGTTCCGCCTGAAATTCTTCCAGATGCTGTTCGTCCTGCTGGTCATTCAGGCCCAGCCCGGCGACCACCGCAACTGGCCCTTCATCCGCGCCTGGGCCGCCGCGTTGCCTTCCACCTTGTTGCAGGGCACCCAGGAGTAATTGACTTATACACATAATTGTGCAATAATATACACATCGCCGCGAGGTCGAAGGTATATGCGTACGAATATTGTATTGGATGATGATTTGATCCGCAGGGCTCAACAGTTGACCGGCATCAAGACCAAAAAAGAAGTGATCCGTGAGGCCCTGGTTACCCTGGTTCGCTTGCGCGAACAGTCCCAGGTACGTTCCTTGCGCGGTACGTTGAAGTGGGACGGCGACCTGAACGAGCAGCGCCGGGGACGCGGGCATGATCTTGGTTGATTTGTCCGTCTGGATCGATTACTTTAACGGCGTCAACACCCCCGAAACCGATTACCTGGATCGCGCTCTGGGGAATCAGCCCCTCCTGGTTGGCGACATCATTCTAGCCGAAGTGCTCCAGGGGTTTCGTGCAGACAAGGATTTCGAGGCAGCTCGCCAGGCGTTCTCCGCGTTCCAACAGGTGGAGATGCTCAACCCCCACCTGGCCGTTCAAAGCGCCATCCATTTCCGCGCTCTGCGCAAAAAGGGGATCACGGTGCGCAAGACCATCGACTGTCTGATTGCGACCTATTGTATCGAGACCGGCGCCCTGCTCCTGCATTCCGACCGGGATTTCGAGCCGTTCGAGGCGCATCTCGGTTTGGACGTGGTTCATAGCTAGGGGGATGAATGAGCGCCCATTCCCCTTGACAGGCTAGAATATGCGTTCTACAATAGAGACAATCTTTATCGTATTGATATAGAATCCCTGCGCTCGTTCCTGTCCGGCGAGCGTGGCGACGGAACGGAGGCTCTCGTGCGAAAAGTGATTCTTTCCGATGGTGGTGACGGTGGACGGCTTCTACGCCGGGCCCAACGACGAAATCGATTGGCACAACGTGGACGCCGAGTTCAACGCATACGCCGGCGATCTGCTGGACGCGGTGGACGCCATCCTGTTTGGACGGGTGACTTATCAGGGCATGGCCGCTTACTGGCCCACTCCCCTCGCGGCCACGGACGATCCGCTCATTGCCGCTAAGATGAATGCTCTCCCCAAGATCGTTTTTTCGAAAACATTAGAAACGGTGGAGTGGAACAACACGCGTCTGGTCAAAGGCGACCTGGGAGAAGAGCTCTCGAAGCTAAAGCAGCCGCCCGGCAAAGACTTGGTGGTCTTTGGCAGCGGCGGCCTCGTCTCTGCGCTGACCCGGCTGGGCTTGATCGATGAATACCGGCTGATGGTCAATCCGGTGGCCCTGGGCAGCGGAAAGCCGCTATTCAAAGACCTCAAAGACAGGCTCAATCTCAAGCTTCTGAGAACAAGGACATTCGTTTCGGGGAACGTCTTGCTTTATTACCAGCCCAGGTAAGCGGAAAATCCCACCACGGAGGCGCAGAGAACACAGAGTTTTCTCTTTCTAAGAGAATCCTCTGTGTACTTCGTGACTCCGTGGTGAAAATGTTCCTTCGATTACCCTTCCCCATTTTCGTTCTGGAAAAATGGGGGAGGCAGGAGGGTCAAACTACCGCCGCTTCCACCGACAGGATCGGCGGCAGGTAATCCGCCATCAGCTCCCACGTCTCGCCCGCGTCCCGGCTGTAGAAGAGCTGCCCGGTGTCCGTCCCGGCGTAGATGCCCGCCTCGTCCAGGCTGTCGGTGGCCAGCGCGTCGCGCAGCACCACCAGGTGCGCGTCCTTGGGCAGACCATCCGTCTGGCGCTGCCAGGTTTCTCCCGCGTCGCGGCTGCGCCACACCGCGAACTGTCCGTCCACGCTCATGCGGAATTCGTCGCTCTCTTCCAGGATGATGTAGATCGTTTGCGGATCGTGGGGATGCACGGCGATGGGGAAGCCGAAGCGGCTGGGCAGGCGGCCTTCGCCGATGTCGATCCAATCGTCGCCGTGATTGTCGCTGCGGTACACCCCGCAGTGGTTCTGTTGGAAGAGCACCTCCGGGCGGCTGGGATGCATCTCCAGCTTGTGCACGCACTGCCCAAATTCGGGGAATTTGCTCTCCCCCATGAAGTCGGCCCGCACGTTCTTGTTGCGCGGCTGCCAGGTGGCTCCGCCGTCGTCGCTGCGATACACCCCCGCCGCCGAGATGGCCACGTAGATGCGCTGCGGGTCGCGCGGGTCGAGCACGATGGCGTGCAGGCACAGCCCCCCCGCGCCGGGATTCCACTGCCCGCGCTGCGGGTGGTCGTATAGGCCCTCCACCAGCGACCAGCTCACCCCGCGGTCCGTGGATTTGAACAGCGCCGCCGGTTGGATGCCGGCGTACAGCACCCCCGGCTCGTCCGCTCGACCCGGTGTGATATTCCACACCTTCAACACCTCTTCCGCGCCATCCGGCGCCGGTTTGCCCGAGAAGGCTTCCTCGGGCGTCCCGAACGGTCGCCCGGCCTTCGATTCCCGGGAGAAAGCCGGCACCACCTCGGCTTGCGTCCAGGTCTGCCCCAGGTCGTCCGAATAATGCGTGGTCGGGCCGTAGACGAAATGGCTCAACGCGGCGTGCATGCGCCTATCGCGGGGGTCCATCTGCACGTGCATGACGGTCCAGCCCTTGAACAGCGGCTCGCTGACCGCCCATTGCTTGCGCTCCCGGTCGCTGCTGAAGACGAACCCCCCTTTGCGCGTGCCGACCATTACCAGCACTTTCGATGGATCGTTCATTTGGAAATCCTCCTTAACTCATTCTCGAATTGGAAGAAATTCATAGAACAAGTGTACCACGAATTGTAGAGAAAGTAAACCAAGAATATCCGAATACCGGGGGTGATTTTTATCCGCAGACCCGCCGCCCTTGAAAGCGCCGGCCTCATCCTCCAGCATCCCTTCCCTCCAGCACGGACGGATCCCCTCGCCTGTAACAAATAGTTGGGCGCTTCGTTGTATTAAGAAGCTTCCGGTACACAAAAACTCTGTCAAGAGAAGATACCTTCGGCTCTGTGAAGAAGGGGGACATGGCAAATTAGCTTCCAAGGGCGCACTCACTCTACTCGTACGTGTTAAAGGCGGCGTTGAAACGATGACTGGAACTGGTCGCTTAGCCATCCGCAAGGATGGGTCAGGTCATCGCGGAGCCAATAGCGAAACCGGCCGTATCGTTGGCCGGTTTTTTTATCGAGCCCGGCCTGTCGATCCATAGGATGGTTTTTCAGGGAGGTCTGCTATGAAAGCCAAGATTTCGAAATTCCTCTCGTTGGCCCTCGCCCTGATGCTGGCGCTGGGCACCACGTCGCTGGCGTGGGCGGACACTTATTCTGCCGACAATGACGTGTACAGCCCGGGCAATCAGAACAACGTCACATGGGTAGCCGATCCAGGCGCCACGGTCACCACCAGCGCTGACCTTGTGGTGGACTATCAAGGCTCGAAGCACCTGACGCCGAACAGCAGCGTTGTCTTTTCGGTCAGCACGTCTCAAACCAGCTTGCCTTCTGGTTATTCAGTGAGCACTGTCACCGGCGCCGTGCCCGGCAACTGGGACGATACGACGGATCAATTTATCGCCGGTACTTCCACCATTTCATTCACCGCGCCCTCTGTTGCCGGCACGTATTCGTATACCGTGAAATGGAATGACGCCGAAACTTGCGCCTCGCAAGGAGACTGCTTGACCGGCGCCAATGCTTTCAACATCACCCTCACCGTCAATCAACCGGCTCCCGCCGACACGACCTCGCCGGAAATCACCCCAAGCGTCGTGGGCGCCCTGGGATCGAACGGCTGGTACGTCAGCGACGTCACGCTGAGCTGGAGCGTGGTGGATGACGAATCTCCCGTGACCACCAGCGGTTGCGACGCCGTCACCATCGATTACGATACGGCCGGCGCCACCTTCACCTGCACGGCCATCAGCGCCGGCGGTAAGGCCTCCGCGTCCGTTACCATTATGCGTGACGCCACCCCGCCCGACGTGTCCCTGGTTGGCGGCCCCGCCGATGGAGCCAGCTACTACTTCGCCTTCGTCCCGGCGGCGCCCACCTGCATTGCCAGCGACGCCACCTCCGGGCTGGCCGCGCCGTGCGCCGTATCCGGCTACAGCAGCCTGGTCGGCGGCCACACCGTGAGCGCCACGGCCGCCGACAACGCCGGCAATCAGGCCACGGCCTCGGCTTCTTACACGGTGCTGGCCTGGACCCTGTACGGCTTCTACCAGCCGGTGGACATGAACGGGGTCTACAACACGGTCAAGAACGGCAGCACCGTCCCGCTCAAGTTCGAGATCTTCGCCGGGCCAACCGAGCTGACCGATACGGGCTACGTGAAGAGCCTGACCTACGCTCAAACCACGTGCGACGCCACCGCCACCACCGATGAGATCGAGACCACCGCTACCGGCGGCACCTCCCTGCGCTATGACGCCACTGCCGGCCAGTTCGTCTACAACTGGAAGACCCCCTCCACCCCCGGGAAATGCTACCGGGTCACGCTGGCCACCCAGGATAGCTCCTCGCTGGTGGCGTACTTCAAGCTCAAGTAACCCCCTCGCGCGCACGCCCTTCTGAGCGGAGAGCGCCGGCCTGGCAGTGCCGGCGCTCTTCCGATTTTTTTGTCGTCCACGCCCCACTGGCCGTCAAAGGATCTTCGCGTAATAGTTGGTGAGCACGATGGCCAGCACCAGCTCCAACACCAGCACTGAAGACAGCAGCAGCAGGACGAAAACGTCGGCGCCCATCAATCCCAGCGTCAGGATGATCAAGGACAGCACGTACACCACCACCTGGTTGATCTTCGCGCCCACCTTTTCTTTGATGCGCACGTTGCGCTCGTCGTTGACCTCGATGGCTTTCCGGCGCAGGATCTCCTCGTTTTCGCTTTTCGAAAGGGTGAAGGCCCCGATGATATTTCCGACCCCCAGGGCGAAGCTGGCCGAGCCCAGCCCGATGCACACCCCGGAGACCGTTTTCAAGGCCGGGTCGGTGATCACGAAGCCCCCCAGCGCCACGGCCAGCGCGCCCCCGGCGGCCAGGAGCGCGTAAAGCCACAGTCTGTTACTTTTCGGCATTTTCTTCCTCCTCGTAGATGAATATTTCCTCGATGCTCATTTCGAAGAACCGCGCGATCTTGAACGCCAGCAAAATGGATGGATTGTAGCGGCCGTTTTCGAGAGACCCGATCGTCTGGCGCGACACCTCCAGCCTGTCCGCCAGCTCCTCTTGATTGAGGCCCTTACGCTTCCGGATTTCTTCGAGTCGATTCTTCAATAGTTTCCCTCCACAGAAAATGGAAAGCTTGCTTTCCATCAGAAGGATACCACTTGCGCGCCAGAATGTCAAGCGAACTTTCCATTTTCGGGGACGAATCATCGTGGGTGCGGTCGTTTTTCAGACCGCGCCGCCTTTACCCCCCTTTGGAAGGGGGGCAGGGGAGATTCCTCTCGAACGCCCCAAGAGTATGTCCCCTTTCACGAACGGGAGTAGAATTTAAGCGCCTTCCAAAGCATCCACAGGTCAGGGGCGATTTGAACCGGGCTTCGCGCTTGGAGCGAGGCGATCTTAAACCGAAAACCAGGAGAACGCATTGGCTGAGAACAACGAATTGGAAAGAACTCTCTGGGCCGCCGCCGATAAGATGCGCAGCAACATGGACGCCGCCGAGTATAAGCACGTCGTGCTGGGTCTCATTTTTCTGAAATACATCTCCGATGCCTTTAACGACCTGTTTATCCAATTGAAAGCCGGCCAGGGCGAATACGAAGGCGCCGACCCGGAAGACCCGGACGAGTATCTCGCCAATAATATTTTCTTCGTTCCCGAAAAGGCCCGCTGGCAATACTTGCAGGATCGCGCCAAACAGCCCGAGATCGGCAAGTTCATCGATGACGCTATGGACGCCATCGAAAGGATCAACCCGCCCCTCAAGGGCGTCTTGCCCAAGATCTACGCCGACCCCGAGCTCAACAAGCAGCGCCTGGGCGAGCTCATCGACCTGATCGGCAACATTGGCTTCAATCACGACGGCCACCAATCCCAGGATTTGCTTGGCCGCGTCTACGAATACTTCCTCGGCCAGTTCGCCGACGCCGAGGGCAAGAAGGGCGGCCAGTTCTACACCCCCGCCAGCATCGTCAAGCTGCTGGTTGCCATGCTCGAGCCTTACAACGGGCGCGTCTACGACGGCTGCTGCGGCAGCGGCGGCATGTTCGTGCAGAGCGAGAAATTCGTGCTCAGCCACCAGGGCAACATCAAAGACCTGTCCATCTTCGGGCAGGAATCCAACCCCACCACCCTGCGCCTGGCGCGTATGAACCTGGCCATTCGCGGCATCGACGCCAAGCTCGAATTAGGCGACACCTTCTTGAACGACCGCCACCCCGACCTGAAAGCCGATTTCATCCTCGCTAATCCGCCCTTCAACGTCTCCGATTGGAGCGGCGAGCAGTTGCGCGAGGATCACCGCTGGCAGTACGGCCCCCCGCCTGTGGGCAACGCCAACTACGCCTGGCTCCAGCATTTCGCCCACAAGCTCAGCCCCGGCGGCGCCGCCGGCATCGTCCTCGCCAACGGCAGCATGAACAGCAACACCGCCGGCGAGGGCGACATTCGCAAGAACATGATCGAGGCCGGCCTGGTGGACTGCATGGTCGCCCTGCCCGCCCAGCTCTTTTACAACACCATGATTCCCGCCTGCCTGTGGTTCCTGGCGCGCGACCGTACGGATAGGGTTCACCCCTACCCCCAACGTACGGATAGGGTTCACCCCTACCCCCAACGCGACCGCTCCAACGAGATCCTCTTCATCGACGCCCGCAAGCTGGGCGCTATGATCAATCGCCGCAATAAAGAGTTTTCTGATGAGGATATTGCCAGGATTGCCGGCGCCTATCATGCCTGGCGTGGCGAGGGTGGCGCTTATGAAGATCAGCCCGGCTTTTGCAAGGCCGCCACGCTGGACGAAGTGCGCGCCAATAACTACGTGCTCATGCCCGGGCGCTACGTGGGCGCGGAAGAGGAAGAGGACGACGGCGTCCCCTTTGAGGAGAAGATGGCCGCCCTCACCGCCCAACTGGCCGGGCAGTTCGCCAGAGGGGCCGAGTTGGAAGAATCCATTCGTGAGAACTTGAAGGGGATCGGCTATGAGTTCTGATTTATACGCCTTTCCGCCAGGGAGAATTGCCCAGTCAGAAGCCCTCACCGGTCAGCTCATCATGGCGCACCGCCGCCTGGCTGAGCTCAAAGGCATTGCGCCTTTGCTGCCCAACCAGGACATCTTACTGAACACCCTGGCGCTGCAAGAGGCCAAAGACAGCTCGGCGTTGGAGAATATCATCACCTCGCATGACGAGTTGTTTAAACAGGAATTGGACATTCCCCAGTTTAACAGTGCCGCCGCGAAAGAAGTTGGCCGCTATTCTGAGGCGCTTAAGCTGGGGTTCGAACGGATCACATCCAAAAGACAGCTCACCCTGGATGGCCTGGTCGCCATTCAGGCCGCCCTGGTGATTGGGGAACCCGCGCCCGGCATCCGAACCAGGCCGGGGACGATTGTGGGCAACCGCGCCACCGGTGAAGTGGTTTACACCCCGCCTCAAGACCACGATCAGATCGTGGAGTTGCTTGAACGCCTGCTGGCTTTTTTCAACGAAGCTGCCGGTCAGGGGCTTGATCCGCTGGTACGCATGGCCTTGATCCATTACCAGTTCGAGAAAATTCACCCGTTTTATGACGGCAACGGGCGAACCGGACGGATTTTAAATTTGCTTTACCTGGTGCAGCATGGCTTGTTGGATCTTCCCATCCTTTACCTCAGCCGGTACATCGTCCGGGAAAAAAGCGCCTACCTGGCTCATTTTCGAGCGGATCAAACAGATGACAACTGGGAAGCCTGGCTGAAGTTTATGCTGCGTGGCGTGGAGCTGACCTCCACCGAAACCATCGAGAC
This sequence comes from uncultured Chloroflexia bacterium, assembly GCA_963702935.1. GTDB lineage: Bacteria > Chloroflexota > Anaerolineae > Anaerolineales > Anaerolineaceae > DAOTWA01. Next base: position 700,420 of record OY969772.1, on the reverse strand, counting down.
CATTCACAGACTGAAGAACCTGATGGTAGATTACCAGGAAAGGATCAAGGCACAACTGCCCAAAATTTATTCGCTTGATTTGTTGAACACCCTGTTTAAACACCCCTATACCAAAATTGACTTTGTCACCCGGGATGTGGGCGTCAGCCGCCCAACGGCTGCCAGTTACCTGGAAGCATTAACCGGAGCCGGATTCCTGGAAAAGCAAAAGTTGTGGAGGAGCAGCTACTATATCAACATACCTCTGTTTGCCCTTTTACAAGGGCATTAGGGTCCTACGTATCATGCAAAGAAAAAGCCAATATTTTTACATGATACAGCGCTCATGTAAACAAATCCTCGGATTCTTTACATGATAAGCTGCTTATGGTAAAAAATGGAGAATCATAGACATGATAATGGGGTCACTTACCGCTCAGCTTGCCGGGCAGTTCGTCCGGGGCAGCGAATTGGAGGAGTCCATTCGTGATGAAGGGGATCGGCTATGAGTTCTAACGGGTGGCAATCATATAAATTGAAAGACATTTGTACAAAAATCGGCTCAGGCGCAACTCCTAGAGGAGGTAAAGCAGCTTATCTAAAGGAGGGTCCTTTTGCGCTCATTCGGAGTCAAAACGTTTTGGACTTCTTTTTTTCGAATGATGGGCTTGCGTTTATTGATAAAGAGCAGGCCGATCAATTGGACAATGTCGAGCTTCAAGAGAATGACGTTCTGTTGAATATTACTGGTGATAGTGTAGCGAGAGTTTGCCAAGTGCCCAAAGAAGTACTCCCTGCTAGAGTAAATCAGCATGTCTCGATTGTTCGTCCGGATTGTTCTAAGTTGCTTTCAGAATATTTGAAGTATTATCTGCTAAGCCCCGGATTTAAAAATTACATGCTTGCCATGGCGTCCGTCGGTGGAACCAGAAACGCCTTAACAAAAGGTATGATTGAGGATTTTGAGATTAAACTTCCTCCTCTTCCTACCCAGCGCCGCATCGCCGACATCCTCTCTACGCTGGACGAAAAAATCGAGCTCAACCGCCAGACCAACGCCACCCTCGAAGCCATCGCCCAGGCCATTTTCAAGGAGTGGTTTGTCGATTTCAACTTCCCCGGCGCCACCGGCGAGATGCAGCCCAGCGAGTTGGGAATGATTCCAAAAGGGTGGAGGTTAGGCCAGTTAGGGGAAATGTGCAATATAACAATGGGGCAATCTCCTCCTGGTGAAAGTTATAATGAAATTGGAGAGGGTTTCCCTTTTTATCAAGGGCGGGCTGATTTCACTTTTAGATTTCCAACTAAAAGGGTTTTTACTACTGACCCTAAAAGATTTGCTAATAAATATGACACATTAGTAAGCGTTAGAGCACCAGTAGGTGATATGAATATTGCCACAGAATATTGCTGTATTGGGCGAGGCCTTGCAGCAGTGATTGAAAAAAACGGGAATCACTCTTTCACTTATTACTTCTTAAAAGGTTTAACCAATAACTTTAAGAGTTTTGAGGATAATGGTACTGTTTTTGGTTCTATCAACAAAAATGATTTTGAAGGGATGAAATGTGTAATTCCAACAGATAAGATTATCACGATTTTTGAAGAAAAATGTAGGCCACTAGACGATGTGATTTTTGCCAATGCTCAACAATCTTCTAATCTTATCCAAATCCGCGATAGTCTGTTGCCCAAACTGATGAACGGGGAGATCGAGGCATGATCCCGCCGGGGGGCACCCCATTCGCTCTGCGCCGCCGCAAATCCATTCGCCTCAAGGGCTACGATTATTCCCAGGCCGGCGCCTATTTCGTCACCCTTTGCACGCATAACCGCCAGAATTTATTCGGTGAAATTGTGGCGGGCGAGATGCGATTGAATGATTTTGGGCAAATTGCATACCATCAATGGCAACGAATCCCCCAACGATTTGAAAACGTCGCATTGGATCGATTCGTCGTCATGCCCAACCACGTCCACGGCATCCTGATCATCACCGACCCGGCCCCCGTCCGGGCGGGGGTAAACCCCGCCCCTACGGGATGCGGACCCACCCCCGCCGTCCGGGTAGGGGCAGGGCTTGCCCCTGCCCTCCCTGAAATCGGCCAACCGCAAACCGGCCAACCGCAAACCGGCCAACCGCAAACCGGCCGACCGCAAACCGGGCAACCGCAAATCGGGCAACCGCAAATCGGGCAACCGCAAATCGGGCAACCGCAAACCGGCCAATCCCAAACCGGGCAACCGCAAATCGGGCAATCCCAAACCGGGCAATCCCAAACCGGGCAACCGCAAATCGGGCAACCCCAAATCGGCCAACCGCAAACCGGGCAACCCCAAACCGGCCAACCGCCAATCGGCCAACCCCAAACCGGGCAACCGCCAATCGGCCAACCGCAAACCGGGCAACCCCAAACCGGCCAACCGCAAACCGGCCAACCGCAAATCGGCCAACCGCAAGGGTTGCCCCTACTGGGGAATATCGTGGGGGCGTACAAATCTCTGGTGGCGCACGAATGTTTGAAAATTTGCAAAACCCGAAACGAATTCCTGGGCACATTGTGGCAGCGTAACTATTGGGAGCACATCATCCGCGACCAGGAATCCTATGACCGCATCGCCGCATACATCGCCAACAACCCGGCTCAATGGGATTTGGATTCATTGCACGCTGGAAATAGACCATGATCCTCTACGAATCCGAAATCGAAGAAATCGCCCTCAAACTGCTCGCCGACGAGAACGGCTACGCCGTCCGTTATGGCCCCGATCTGGCCGAGGGTCCCGCCAAGGAGCGCGAATACGGCGAGGTCGTCCTGCACCGACGTCTGCGCGCCGCCATCGACCGCCTCAACCCTTCCATTCCGGCCGAGGCCCGCGAAGAAGCCTTCAAGAAGGCCCTGCGCGCTTCCGCCCTGACCCTCATCGACAACAACGAGGCCTTCCACCGCCTGCTCACCGAGGGTGTGGACGTCAAATTCGGCGTCGGCGAGGGCAAGTCCCGCACCGGCAAGGTCTGGCTGGTGGATTTTGCCCACCCCGAGAGCAACGAATTTCTGGCCGTCAACCAGCTTACCGTCGTGGAGAACAACGCCAACAAGCGCCCCGATATCGTCCTCTTCGTCAACGGCTTGCCCCTGGTGGTGGTCGAGCTGAAGAACCCCGCCGATGAAAGCGCCGACCTGCTGGCCGCCTTCCATCAACTGCAAACCTACCAGCAGGCCATTCCTTCCCTGTTCGCCTGCAACGCCTTTCTGATCCTCAGCGACGGCTGGTTCGCCAGAGTCGGCACGCTGACCAGCGATTATGCGCGCTTCATGGAATGGAAGAGCGTGGACGGCCTTCGCGTGGTGGATGCGCGCCTCGCATCCGAGCTGGAACCCATGATCCGCGGCCTGTTGAACAAGAATACCCTGCTGGACGTCATTCGCCATTTCATCGTTTTTGAGCACACCAAAGAAAAGACGCTCAAGAAGGTCGCCGCCTACCACCAGTATTTTGCCGTCAACAAGGCCATCGCCTCCACCCTGCGCGCGTCCGCCGGCGAAGAGCGCCACTTCGTCGCCGAGCATCCCGCCGTGTACGACCTCCCCAGCGTCGAGCAGCAGCCCCGGGGCGATAAGCGCGCCGGCGTGGTCTGGCACACCCAGGGCAGCGGCAAGAGCCTTTCGATGGTCTTTTACGCCGGCAAGCTGGTGTTGGCCCAGGAAATGCACAACCCCACCCTCGTGGTGCTCACCGACCGCACCGACCTCGACCAGCAGTTGTTCGATACCTTCGCCAACTGCCAGCAGCTCTTGCGCCAGACCCCCGTTCAGGCCGCCAGCCGCGCCGATCTCAAGAGGCTGCTCTCCGTCGCCTCCGGCGGCATCGTCTTTACCACCATCCAGAAGTTCTTCCCTGAGGAGAGCGGCGCGGCTTACCCGGCCCTCACCGGGCGCCGCAACGTGGTGGTCATCGCCGATGAGGCCCACCGCAGCCAGTACGACTTCGTCGACGGCTTCGCCCGCTACATGCGTGACGCCCTGCCTGGCGCTTCCTTCATCGGCTTCACCGGCACGCCCATCGAAAAAGAGGACAAGAACACCCAGGCCGTCTTTGGCAACTACATCGACGTTTACGACGTCCAGCAGGCCGTCGAAGACGGCGCCACGGTGCGCATCTACTACGAAAGCCGCCTGGCCAGGATCGAGCTTTCCCCCGCCGACCAGCACATCCTCGACCAGCGCGTGGAGGAGGTCACCGAGGACGATGAGCTCACCGACCGGCAGAAGCGCTTTGCCCGCTGGGCGGGCAAGGAAGCGGTGGTCGGCAGCCAGAATCGCTTGAAGCAGGTGGCCGCCGATCTGGTGCAGCATTTCGAGCAGCGCACCTCCGCCATGCAGGGCAAAGGCATGATCGTGTGTATGAGCCGCCGCATCTGCGTTGCCCTGCACGCCGAGATCGTCAAACTGCGCCCCCAGTGGTACGACCCCGCCGACGACCAAGGCGCCATCAAGGTCGTCATGACCGGCTCGTCCAGCGACCCGCTGGATTGGCAGGAGCACATTCGCAGCAAGGAGCGCCGCAAAGCCATCGGCGACCGCCTCAAAGACCCCAACGACTCGCTCAAGCTCATCATCGTCCGCGATATGTTCCTCACCGGTTTCGATGCGCCCTGCCTGCACACCATGTACATTGACAAACCCATGAACGGGCACACCCTGATGCAGGCCATCGCCCGCGTCAACCGCGTCTTTGGCGACAAAGAGGGCGGCCTGATCGTGGATTATATCGGCATCGCCCAGGATCTGAAGAACGCCCTGGCGGTTTACGCCGCCAGTAAGGGCCGCGGCGAGATCGTCTTCGATCAGGAAGAAGCCGTCGCCAGGATGCTCGAGTTGTACGAGATCGTGGTGGATAGCTTCGCCGGCTTCGATTACCGCCGTTATTTCTCCCTGGCGCCCAAGGCCAGGCTCGACTTCATCCTGGACGCGGCCAACTACGTTGCGGATTTGTCCACGGCTAACGGGGATCAAACCCTCCGCAATGGCAAAGAGCGCTTCAACGAGAACGTCGTCCGCCTGCAAAAAGCCTTTGGCCTGGCCGTGCCGCATCCCAGGGCGCTTGAAATTCGCGATGACCTGGCCTTTTTCCAGGCCATCAAGGCCCGCTTTGCCAAATTCGACCAGCAGGCCCGGCCCCGCACCAACGAGGAGATCGAAATCGCCATCCGCCAGATCGTCAACGACGCCATCATCTCCGGCGAAGTGATCGACGTCTTTGACGCCGCCGGCATCAAGAAGCCCGATATTTCCATCCTCTCGGATGAATTCCTGGCCGAAATCCAGGGCATGGAGCACAAAAACCTGGCCCTCGAGCTCCTCAAGCGCCTGCTCAACGACGAGATCAAGACCCGCGCCCGCCTGAATCTGGTGCAGGGCCGCAAATTCTCCGAATTGCTGGCCGAAGCCGTCAGGCGCTACCAGAGCGGCTTGATCGATTCGGCCAGGATCATCGAAGAGCTCATCCAACTGGCAAAGGAGATTCGCTCCGCCGACCGGCGCGGCGAAAAGATGAACCTGCGCGTGGACGAGCTGGCCTTCTACGACGCGCTGGCCGAGAACCCCACCGCCGAAGCCGTCCTGGGCGACCAGACCCTCAAGCAGATCGCTCACGAGCTGGTGGAAAGCGTGAGAAAGAACACCTCCATCGACTGGCAGCTCAAGCAGAGCGTGCAGGCCAGATTGCGCGTGCTGGTCAAGCGTATCTTGCGAAAATACAAATACCCGCCCGATGACCCGGCCACCGGTGAATATACCGTTTCCGTGACCAAAGTATTGGATCAGGCCGAACTGCTGGCCGACTATTGGTCGGACGAAAAGGCCGGCGCGGTCTGGCCGTAGGGGCAAAGCATCCGGAAGATGCGCGGTTAGCCGTAGGGGCAAAGCATCCGGAAGGTGTGCGGTCTGGCCGTAGGGGCAAAGCATCCGGAAGATGCGCGGTCTGGCCGTAGGGGCAAAGCATCCGGAAGGTGCGCCGGTCTTCCCAAGGCGCCTCGCCTCCGGATGCTTTGCCCTGGCCCCTTTTATCCGCGTTCCCCTTTCCCCTCGGCCCTTTTTTGGGGTCGCCCTTGGCGTCCTTTGCGGTTGGCCTCCCTGCCTCGACTACTCTCTATTCTCTCTTCTCTCCTCTCGTTTTCTCTCCCAAACCCCTTGTAAATTCAGAACATTTGTGCTATAATATCCGCATCCAATTCCATCTGGAGGGATACTCATGTCCGGTGCATCCTCAGACCAGCCCCCACGTCGCAAACGCGGCGCGCCCCCCGGCAACACCAACGCCCTCAAGCACGGCTACTATTCCCCCCGCTTTCGTCCTCCTTCGTCTACCGACTTCCAAAGAACGAATCTCCCCGAGCAGATCGACCTCCTCCGCGCCTACATCCGCCGGGTCAAAGAGCGCAGCGCCCAGGCGGACGACATCCACGCCCAGCTCAGCCTCTTGCGCGTGCTCGCCCTCGCCACCAGCCGCCTCTCCCGCCTCCTGCGCATCCAGCGGCGCCTCTCTGACCTCGCTCAGGGGGAATCCGCGCTTCGTGGCGTTCTGGACGAAACCCTGGACGACTGCTCCGCCCCACCCCCTGCGCCGGAAGCCGGTTCCTGATCATTCGTTTTCTTCGACCCTGTTTCCAATGTCCCCAGGGCTGCGCTCGCACCTTCATAACCGTATAGCGACCCCCACATCTGGCGGGTCCCCGGGAATTGTTCCGATTTGATGCGTTTCCACATGAACGAATCCCCGCCGCGCGCGTTTCTCGATTAAAATACCCTCATGCCCAACACCATCTACTTCGGCGATAACCTGCCTATCCTGGCCTCCCTGCCCTCCGCTTCCGTGGATCTCATCTACATCGACCCGCCCTTCAACACCGGCAAGATCCAGGCCCGCACCCAGATCCGCACCCAGCGCAGCGAAAGCGGCGACCGCGTGGGCTTCCAGGGCCAGCGCTACCAGACCGTGCGCCTCGGCTCGCGTGGCTACGCCGACGTCTTCGACGACTACCTGGCCTTCCTCCAGCCCCGCCTGGAAGAAGCCCACCGCCTGCTCAAGCCGCATGGCTCGCTCTACTTCCACATCGACTACCGCGAGGTGCACTACTGCAAGCTGCTGCTGGACGCCATCTTCGGGCGCGAGAGCTTCCTCAACGAGATCATCTGGGCCTACGATTACGGCGGGCGCACCCGCAAGAAGTGGCCGCCCAAGCACGACAACATCCTCTGGTACGCCAAAGATCCGCAGGAGTACACCTTCAACGTGGACGCCGTCGAGCGCATCCCCTACATGGCCCCCGGGCTGGTCGGCCCGCAGAAGGCCGCGCGCGGCAAGCTGCCCACCGACACCTGGTGGCACACCATCGTGGCCACCAACGGGCGCGAGAAGACCGGCTACCCCACCCAGAAGCCCCTGGGCATCCTCAACCGCATCGTGGGGGCCTCCTCCAACCCCGGCGACCTGGTCCTGGACTTCTTCGCCGGCTCCGGCACCCTGGGCGAGAGCTGCCTCAAGCTGGGCCGCCAGTTCATCCTCATCGACAACAACCCCCAGGCCCTGGAAGTCATGGCCAAACGCTTCGCCGCCGTCCCGGACCTGCGCTGGGTCAACTATGATCCGGGGGAAAGAGAGCCGAGAATAGAGAGTGGAGAATAGAGAGTGGAGAATAGAAAGCGGAGAGCCCTTCGCCTTCATCCCTTCTCGGCCCTGATCGCCTGACCCCTGATCGCCTGATCCCTGATCCCTGGTTGCCCGCTTTCCTCATCCTTCCTCCTTTCAATGCTGCCCCAGCGTGCCGATGCGGCGCACGCGGCGCTCCAGCGCGTCGAAAGCCGCCTTGCCCAGCCAGATCATCAGGAACATGAAGGCCCCCAGCAGCCCCATCTCCACCGGGATGGGCAGCAGCGTGCGCGTGCCCAGCAGCCAGCCGCGCACCGCGTCGAAGCCGTAGGTCAGGGGCAGCGCCAGCGAGACGGGCAGCAGCCAGCGCGGCAGCACGTTCACCGGGAAGTCCGAGCCCGAGAAGATCTGCACCAGGAAGCTGCTCACGTCCACCAGGGTGTTGGCCTCGCGCAGGATCAGCACCAGCGCCGAGAAGGCGAAGCCGAAGCCGTACAGGCCTACCAGCATGGGCAGCGCCGTCAGGAAGGCCGCCAGGGCGTTGCCGCCCGGGTGGAAGCCGAAGACCAGCCCGGCGATGAGCAGCATGGCCAGCGAGGTGATGGCCGTGACCAGCACGTTGGTGAAGGAGTGCCCCACCATCAGCAAGGGCCGCGAGATGGGCGCCAGCCAGTTGGACTCGAGCACGCCGGCGTCCATGTCGTTCTTCATGGCGTAGCCCATGCCCCAGAAGACGGCGTTGACGAAGTTCCCCAGCACCGTCCCCACCAGGATGAAGGAGATGTAGTCCGCCGTGCCGCTGTAAGCGGCGAAGCCCTGCGCCTGCCCGTTGACGCTGAAGGTCTGCCCCATGAAATACACCGGCGTCAGCCACACGATGGGCTGTAAGACCGAGGAGACCGCGTTCAGCGGGTAGCGCCAGTATTGGCGCCAGTCCTTGCGGGCGATGGCCATCAGCGCTCTCAGTTGCGAGCGCCAGGTAGGTTGGTAAAGCCGGATCGTTTGTGCCGTCATGGCTATCCTTGTAATTTTCTTCTTGGCGTCTTTGCGCCTTTGCGTGAAATCTCAGGTATTCTCTCGGCGCCTTTGCGCGAGACCTCAATATTGCCCGATCGCGCCGGTTTGCCGGGCGCGGCCTTCCATCCAGGTGAAGAGCAGGTAGCCCAGCGCCAGCCACAAGGCCCCGAAGAGCAGCAGCGCGCGCAGGTCGGGCCACACCGTCTGGAAATCCGCCCCGGCCAGGAGCACGCTGCGCATGCCGTGGATCACGTAGGTGGGCGGCAGCCAGCGCGCCACGCTCTGCATCCAGCCGGGCAGCACGCTGATCGGGAAGGTGATGCCGCAGAAGATCATCACCAGCCCGCGCACCAGGAAGACAAAGGCGTTGGCCTCGCGCGCCGTGATCACCAGGCTGGCGAAGGCAAATCCCAGCCCGTATATGGAAGGGATCGCCGCCAGCAGCATCAGCAGGGCCAGCCAGGGGCTGCCGTACAGGCGCACGCCAAAGACCAGGCTGAACTCCGCGATGGAGACCCCCAGCAGGGTCAGCATGGTGACCATCTGCACCAGGCTGCTGCCCAACAGGTAAGAGAAGCGCCAGGTGGGCGAGAGCCAGTTGGTCTCCAGCGTGCCGCGCAACTGCTCGTCGCGCAGGGAGGTGCCCACCTTCCACAGCACGATGTTTTGCCACATCCAGATGGTGGTGCCGATGGCGATGAAGCCGGCAAAGTCGCTGGTGCCGGCCGCCTGGGCGAAGACCGCCAGCCCGCTTCCGGTGGGCCCGGCCAGGGCGCGCCCGCCCAGGATGTAAGCCGCCGGGAAGATCACCGGCCAGACGAACTGGGCGATGATCCAGCTTGGGTAGCGGCGGAAGATGGTCCATTCGCGGTGGAAGACGGCCCCCAGCGCGCGCAGCTCGCCGGCCAGGCCGGGGCGGCTGAGGGAGGCAGTCGGAGCCGGTGAACGTGTCGGGTTTTCCATAGGAGGCTCCTTTTCAGTCGCGCAGCGCCTTGCCGGTGAGTTGGATGAAGACGTCTTCGAGCGAGGGGCGCACGATGTTGATGTTGACCAGGTGGGTGCCGTTGTGGTTGAAGGTGTCCACCAGCGCCGGCAGAATGGCGCGGCTGTTGTCGGCGTGCAGGCTGACCTCCCACAGGCTGTCGCTGCCCGTGTAGCGCGTGGCCAGGTTGTCTACGCCGTTCAGCCGCTTGAGCGCCGGCTCCAGGTCGGCGTGCCAGCCGGCCACTTCCAGGCGCACGACTTCTTTCTGGCCGATGCGGAGCTTGAGCGCCTCGGGCGTGTCCAGGGCGATGATGCCGCCCTGGTCGATGATGCCGATGCGGTCGGAGAGCTGGTCGGCCTCCTCCATATAGTGCGTGGTCAGCAGGATGGTGTGCCCTTCGGCCTTCAGCTCGGTGACCAGCTCGCGCACGCGGCGGGCGGCCTGCGGGTCCAGGCCCAGGGTAGGCTCGTCCAGCAGGAGGACGGGCGGGCGGTGCAGCAGGGCCTTGCTGATAGAGACGCGCTGCTTCATGCCGGTGGAATACTTCTCCACCAGCTCGTCGGGGCGGGCGGTCAGCTCCATGCGCTCCAACAGCTCGCGGATGCGCGGGCGGGCGATCTCGGGTGGGATGTGGTAGAGCGCGGCGAAGTATTCCAGGTTCTCGCGGGCGGTCAGCTTCCAATAGATGCTGCGCTCGCCGGCCAGCACGGCGCCCAGGCTCTGGCGCACCTGGTTGGGCTGCCTGACGATGTCGAAGCCGTTCACGCGCGCCGTGCCGCTGGTGGGCTCGAGCAGGGTGCACAACATACGGATGGTGGTGCTCTTGCCGGCCCCGTTGGGGCCTAACAGGCCGAATACCTCGCCCTGCTTGATCTGCAAGCTGACTCCCTTGACCGCCGTAAACCAGGCCGTCTCGGCGCGCCTGCGCCCGAAGGGCCAGGGGCGGCGTGCCCCGCCGCTGGCGGGGTCTGCCCCGTGATCCTGGCCGGCCGGCTTGCGGCGGGCGAACTTCTTGACCAGGTTTTCAGCATCGATGGCTATGTCCGACATGCTTGCTTCCTCCTCTAAGAACCTCCGCCGGGGCGGGGGGAATGTTTTGTTTTGGGCCTTTCCTGAAAACAAGCGCGTGGATAGAAGGGGAGACGCGCGCGCCTCCCGCCGTTGCCGCTGCTTTCAGAAATGGGGGGTATCCATCCGGCGGAGCGCTGCCCGAAGCTGCCGGGCCTGCGCGGAAAAGCCTATCCGCCGTTCGTTGTTCTCTATTATTCTACACGGAATTTTTATTTTGTCAATATGTAAATTAATATTCATTTAAAAATAATTTGAAATATTTAATTTCTGGCCTATGATCTGAATTTATGGGAAATAAAAAAACCTTGCGAAGGTCGAAAGACCTTCGCAAGGTTGAATTGTCTGACGCTCTCTCAGGCCTCGTGGAATTCGCCTTCCACCACTTCGCCTTCCGGGCCGTGGCCGTCTCCGCCCGGGCCGCCCGGCTGGCTCTGAGCCGCAGACTGGCGCGCCAGGGCGTTGGCCGCGTTCTGCAGCGCCTCGGTCTGCTGGCGGATGCGGTTGATGTCGTCAGCTTGAGCGGTCTGGCGCAGCTCGTTGATGAGCATCTGCACGTCGCTGCGCGTGCCTTCCGGTACGCTCGAGGTCTCGCGTAGGGCCTTCTCGACCTGGTAGATCACGCTGTCGGCGTTGTTGCGGGCCTCCACCAGCTCGCGGAGGCGCTTGTCTTCGGCCTGGTTCTTTTGGGCTTCCTGCACCATGCGCTCTACGTCGCCCTTGTTCAGGTTGGTCGAGGCGGTGATGGTTACCTTCTGTTCCTTGCCGCTGGCCTTGTCGCGCGCGGTAACGTTGAGGATGCCGTTGGCGTCGATGTCGAAGGTCACCTCGACCTGCGGCATACCGCGCGGGGCAGCCGGGATGCCGTCCAGGCGGAAGCGGCCCAGGCTCATGTTGTCGGCGGCCATAGGGCGCTCGCCTTGCAAGACGTGCACGTCCACCGCCGTCTGGCTGTCCTCTGCCGTGGAGAACACCTCGGTCTTCTTCACCGGGATGGTGGTGTTGCGCTCGATGAGGGGGGTCATCACGCCGCCCATGGTCTCTACGCCCAGCGACAGGGGGGTCACGTCCAGCAAGAGCACGTCCTTCACCTGTCCGCTCAGCACGCCGGCCTGGATGGCCGCGCCGACCGCCACGACTTCGTCTGGGTTGACGCCTTTGTTAGGCTCCTTGCCGGCCAGCGAGCGCACCAGGTCTTGCACCATGGGCATGCGCGAGGCGCCGCCTACCAGCACGACCTCGTTGACTTGCGAGGCTTTCAGGTTGGCGTCGCGCAGGGCCGCCTCGAAGGGCCCGCGCAGGCGCTGCACCAGCTCTTCGGTCATTTGCTCGAAGCGCGAGCGGCTCAGCTTGAGCTGCATGTGCTTGGGGCCGGAGGCGTCCGCGGTGATGTAGGGCAGGTTGATCTCGGTCTCCATCATGCTGGAAAGCTCGATCTTGGCCTTCTCGGCCGCCTCGCGCAGGCGCTGCAGGGCCTGGCGGTCAGAGCGCAGGTCGATGCCGGTCTCGCGCTTGAATTCGTCGGCGGCCCAGTTGACGATGCGCTGGTCCCAGTCGTCGCCGCCCAGGTGGGTGTCGCCGTTGGTGGATTTGACTTCCACCACTCCTTCGCCCACTTCCAGCAGGCTGACGTCGAACGTGCCGCCGCCCAGGTCGAAGACCAGGATGGTCTCGTTGTCTTTCTTGTCCAGCCCGTAGGCCAGGGCCGAGGCCGTCGGCTCGTTGATGATGCGCAGCACGTCCAGGCCGGCGATCTTGCCGGCGTCCTTGGTGGCCTGGCGCTGGCTGTCGTTGAAGTAAGCCGGAACGGTGATGACTGCCTGGGTGATGGTCTCGCCCAGGTAAGCCTCCGCGTCGGCCTTGAGCTTGGCCAGGATCATGGCGGAGATCTCCTGCGGGGTGTATTCGCGCCCGTTCAGTGGGATCTTCACGCGCGCGTCGCCGGCGGCGCCCTTCTCCACGCTGTAAGGCACCATCTTGCGCTCGTCTTCTACTTCATCGTAGCGGCGGCCCATGAAACGCTTGATCGAGTAAACGGTGTTCTCCGGGTTGATGACTGCCTGTCGCTTGGCCGGCTGCCCCACCAGGCGCTCGCCGTTCTTGCTGAAGGCGACCACGGAGGGCAGCAAGCGTGATCCCTCGGCGGTGGTGATCACGAGCGGATCGCCGCCTTCCATGACGGCTACCACGCTGTTGGTAGTTCCCAGGTCGATACCGATAATTTTGGACATAAGTAGCTCCTTTCCTGATGATTGCTTTGTAATCTGGTTATAGGATAGGTCGCGCGTGCAAGAAGGACGTTAACTTTATGTAGGATTTGTGTAAGTCGGAAAGAGAGAATGGAGAAACGAGAGTTGTTTTTGCGTCTTGCCTAATCCGGGATGCCTGGCTTGTGAGGAAAAGGGTTGACTATTCTCGACTTCTCTGCCCTCTCTTCTCGATTCACTATCCTCGACACTCTAATCTCGATTCCCTCCTCAATGGCCTTATAATGAAATGGAGGGGTAAAGGGCGGATGAATACTCGCGGGATGTAAAGAAGGAGATCGATATGTCAGAAGCTGAGGATACCTATGGGCTAATTGCCGCACGGCTCAGCCTGATGCCGGGCGTCGTCCAGGGGCACATGTTTGGGATGCCGTCCGTCATGGTCAACGGGAAGGCATTTGCCGGCCTGCACCAGGATAGCATGGTCTTCAAGCTCTCGGGAGCGCCCCACACCCAGGCCCTGGGGGTCGAAGGCGCCAGTCTGTTCGACCCTCAGGGCCGCGGGCGGCCGATGAAAGAATGGGTATGCATTCCACTGGCGCAGTCTTCCAACTGGGAGAACTTCGCCGACGAGGCCTTCCGCTACGTAGCCGGCCTGACGCCTTAGATGCCGGTTTGCGGCTGGCGCACTGAAGCCCAAAAACTCCGCGCCCGGCCCCCTCTGCGGTAAAATTGCTTTAAGAGTAGACGTTTGCTGGTATCCTGGAGGTAAGTATGAAAGCGCGCCTTGGATTTCTTCTGCTGACCTTGGGCCTGCTGGTGGGGCTTTTCCTGCCCGGCCGGCCTGCCTGGGCGCAATCGGGCAACCCCACGGCCCTGGTGCTGACCGGAGACGGGGCCCTCACCCCGGTCATGGCCGATTACCTGGAGCGCGGCATCCGCACCGCTGAGCTAAACAACGACGAGCTGATCGTCTTCCTGCTCAATACGCCCGGCGGCGACATCAATCTGCTCAACCGCATGGTCACCGCGATCCAGGGAAGCGCCGTTCCAGTGGTGGTTTACGTTTACCCGCAAGGAGCTATGGCGGGCAGCGCGGGCACCATCCTCACCCTGGCCGGCCAAGCCGCCGCCATGGCGCCCGGCACAGCCATCGGCGCGGCCAGCCCGGTGGGATCGCAGGGCCAGGACCTCAGCACGACTGAGGCTACCAAGGTCAAGGAGATCATGAAAGCCACGGTGCGCTCGCTGGCCGACCGGCGCGGCCCGGCGGCGGTAAACATGGCCAATCAGGCTATCGATAACGCCTCGGCCGCCTCCGTGCAGGAGGCCAAAGCGGCCGGCATGGTGGACTTCATCGCCACGGACGTTCCCGATCTGCTGAGCCAGCTCAACGGCTTCACCGTATACACCACCCAGGGCGCGCGCCTGCTGGATACGACCCATATCAACGTGGTCGATTACCCGACCAGCCTGTTCGAGCAGATCCTGGGGACGCTGATCGATCCCAATATCGTCTTCCTGCTGCTGACCCTGGGCGTAAACGCGCTCCTGATCGAGCTTTCCAGCCCCGGCGGCTGGGTGGCCGGCTTCATCGGCGTAGTCTGCCTGGCGCTGGCCGGCTACGGCCTGGACATCCTGCCGGTCAATTGGTTCGGCCTGGTGTTCCTGCTGGCGGCCTTCGTGCTGTTCATCCTGGATATCAAAGCGCCTACCCACGGCGCGCTGACGGCGGTGGGCATCGCCTCCTTCATCGCCGGCTCGCTGATCCTGTTCAACTCGCCGGGCGCGCCTTCTTTCCAGCGCGTCTCGGTGCCGCTGGTAGTCGGCACCGGCCTGGTGACGGCGGCCTTTTTCTTCACGATCGTCTCGCTGGCCTTGCGCGCCCAGAAAGCGCCCGTGCGCACCGGACAATACTCCCTGCAAGGCCAGGTGGGCATCACGCGCAGCGCGCTCAACCCGCGTGGACAGGTGCAGTTGGGCAGCGAATTGTGGAGCGCCGAGCTGGCGGAGGGCGAGGAAGCCGTGCCCATGGGCGCGCGCGTGGAAGTCATCGGCACCGAGGGCCTCAAGCTGCGGGTGAGAAGAGCAGGTTAGGGATCCATTCTCAACCTTGCGAAGGTGGTTTCGAAACCACCTTCGCAAGGTTATTGATATTTCCCATAAATATTGTAGAATATAAACATCTCCGCGCAACTGGTTTGGATCCTATGGTTATAGGTTGGTTCAAGTAAGGAGGATGGCATGAGAACCGTTGGTCAGCTTTTGCAAACGAAGGGGCACAACGTGTGGTCCGTCTCGCCGGAGGCTACCATCCTGGAGGCCCTGCGCGTTTTGGACGAGAAGAACGTGGGGGCGTTGCTGGTCATGGAGGCCGGCAAGCTGGTGGGCATGTTGTCTGAGCGCGACTACGCCCGCCGCGTGATCCTGAAGGGACACCCCGTCGAAACTACCCGCGTGAGCGAGATTATGACGGCGCAGGTAACCACTATCCGCCCGGAGCAAACGGTGCGCGATTGCATGGACCTGATGACGGAGAAACGCATCCGCCACCTGCCGGTGGTGGAGGGCGAGCAGGTCACCGGCATCATCTCCATTGGCGACGTGGTGAAGGAGATCATCTCCCAGCAGGAGTTCGACATCCAGAACCTGGAAAATTACATCACCGGGCGCAGCCGGTGAGGCGCCGACGCCAATATTTGCGCCACAGGGCACAAAGAGCACGGAGGATCCTTTTCGAAAGAGAAAACTCTGTGTACTTTGTGCCTTTGTGGTGGATTTTTTGCCCCATGTAAGAAAAGTGAAAGCCCAAAAAAATTGGCGTTCCTCGCGTGGAGCGAGTATAATGGGCTGCGAGCCAACCGTTTGAAAATTTAACCGTTGCCCTAATTTCTAGCTCCACGAAAGGTATCTCCATGCCTATTCCCGTCTATTATGGATCCCCGCGTCAGGCTCGCCTGGACGCCAAAGAAACCCTGCCTGCCAAGCTCGACCTGATCATCGAGCGCCTGCACCTGCGCGACCGCGTCAAGAAAGAGACGGTCGCCATCAAGATGCACGTCGGTAATAATATCGGCTACTCCACTGTCCACCCCGTGTTCGTGCGTAAGGTCGTGCAGGCCGTCAAAGATGGCGGCGGCAAGCCCTTCATCGCCGACGTGGATTGGGACGTGGAGGGCTGCGAGGCGCGCGGTTACACCACCGAAGTGCTGGGCTGCCCGGTCATCCCGGCGGCCGGCCCCAACGAGAAGTATTTCTACGCTCACCGTTATCCCTTCAAGAGCATCGAAGAATGGCAGGTGGCCGGCGCCATCCAGGACGCCTCCTTCCTGATCGATTTTTCCCACATCAAGGGACACCCGAGCTGCGGCTTCGGCGGGGCTTTCAAGAACCTGTCGCTAGGCTGCATGACCGGCAAGACGCGCAGCCAGATCCACGACACCAATCACTTCGACCGCTACTGGTTCGCCGAGAAATGCCCCGACGACGCCACGCGCCAGCGCATCCTGGCGGCCTGCCCGCACGGAGCCCTGGTGGAAGACAAGACCAACCCGAAAGAGGTGCACATGCACTTCGAGCAGTGCAACCAGTGCGGGCGTTGCCTGCAGGTGGCTCCGGACGGCTGCCTGAAGATCGACCCGGTGAACTTCAGCGCTTTCCAGGAAGCCTGCGCCATCAGCGCCAAGCTGACGCTGTCCACCTTCTCGCCGGGCAAGACCACCTTCATCAGCCTGGCGACGCAAATCACTCCCGTGTGCGACTGCTTCGGCTTCACCGGCATGCCCATCCTGCCGGACGCGGGCATCTTCGGCTCGGACGACATCGTAGCCATCGAGTTCGCCGTGCTGGACAAGCTCGCCGAAACGCGCCTGATCGAGGAGAACGTGCCGACCTCGATGGAAGTCATCCGGCGCGAAGGGCATCCGTTCCAGCAATTGCACGGCCCCTATAAGGATCCCTACCTGGTGGCTGCTTATGGCGAGCAGCTCGGCCTGGGCCAGAGAGACTATGAGCTGATCGACGTGCTGCCGGTCGAGCAGATCGCTCCGGCGCCCATGGGCTATATCTCCGCAAATTAAATGCCGTCTTCAGCCTCGCGAAGGTCTAAAACCTTCGCGAGGCTGAGAAATAATGCGGGAGGGAGTGGGGATGAATGCCCTGGCTTTGGTCGTGAGCGCAAGGAAGCAAGGCAATTGTTTCGATTTTGCGCGCTTCGTGCTGGACCGTTTGGCGGATGCAGGTGTGGACACCGAGCTGGTCAATTTCTACGACTATCGCATCACTCCCTGTCAAAACTGCGACTATGAATGCGTGCGGCACCGGGACCCGCAAAAGGGAAAGCGAGAGGCGTGCCCCATCCATGACGACGTGTTGGCGATCTGGCAGAAGGCGTGGGCTGCCGACATCCTGTTGCTTTTCGTGCCCAATTACGGCGGGCTGCCCCCGGCGCTATGGGTAGCGTTTTCCCAGCGGGAACAGGCGTTTTTCCGTGAGGCGCCGGCTGAAAAGCTAAAGGAATCGGTGGTAAGCGCAGTGGTCATCGGCGCTCCTCAAAATTCCAGTGGAGCGCAGTGGACGCCTTCGATCATGGCCGACGAAGTCAAGGGGATTGGAAAGAAAGTAGCCGGCTTCGAGGTGATCAATAACAGTGGGTTCGATACCGAGGGCCTGTTTGGCGGCTTGATCCAAGAGGAGGAAGTGCGCAGGCGGTTGAGCTTTCTGGCCGAGCGTACCTTGAAGGTGGCCAAAGAAGTTGGCCAACCTGGAATGGGTTTATAATTAACCTCCAGGAGATAACTATGCCGAGTATTCCGACCAGAGATAGAGTAAATCCCGAAAAATTAGATACTACCCCCATGCGCCGCCCCAGTTGGATCCGCGTGCGCGCCCCGGCGGGAGAAACTTACGAATGGCTGCAAGACCTGATGCGCAAGAAGGCCCTGCACACGGTCTGTGAAGAGGCCGGCTGTCCCAATATGGGCGAGTGCTGGGGCAGCGGCACGGCTACTTTCTTAATGTTGGGCGACGTTTGCACCCGCACCTGCGGTTTCTGCGATATCAAGCATGGCCAGCCAATCGCGCTGGACTGGCTCGAGCCGGAGCGGGTGGCCCAGGCGGTCAAGGCCATGAATCTCAAGCACGCCGTGATCACCAGCGTCAACCGTGACGAGCGCAAAGACGGCGGCGCGCCGATCTTCGCCATGGTCATCCGCCGCATCCGCCAGATCCACCCCGGCTGTTCCATCGAAGTGCTCATCCCCGACTTCAAGGGCAGCCTGGAGGCGCTCAAGATCGTGATGGATGCCCGTCCCGAGATCCTCAACCACAACGTGGAGACCGTTCCGCGCTTGTTCAAGGCCGTCCAGCCGCAGGATCACTACGAATGGTCCGAGGCCACCCTCAGCAACGCCAAGAAGCTGGACCCCGAGGTGCTCACCAAGTCCGGCATCATGCTTGGCCTGGGGGAAGAAATGGACGAGGTCAAGGCCGTCATGCGCGACCTGCGCGCCTGGGGTGTAGACATCCTCACCCTGGGGCAGTACTTGCAGCCCAGCCGCCGCCACCTGCCCATCGTGCGTTATTACACCCCCGAGGAGTTCGCCGAGCTGAAGGAATACGGCCTGGGGATCGGCTTCCAGTGGGTGGAGAGCGGCCCGCTGGTGCGCTCTTCGTACCACGCCGCCGAGCAGGTGCGCGCCTTGAGCATCGTGCACCGCAAGCTCTACTCCATGGAAACAGCGTGAAGAGGGATTGGAATTTTCCGCGGCTCATGCTAGAATAGTTGCATTAGGGGTAATCCTGCCTAAGGCGTTTTCCACACAATTTTACAGATAGGCCGTGACCGGCCAACGTCAACCGACAAGCGAACTTCAGGAGGGGAGCATGAAGAAGGTATGGCTTTGGCTCGTGGTCGTGTTGTTCTGTCTGGCTATGCTGATGTCACCGGGAGGGGAGGCGCCGGTCGCCGCCGAAGGAACGGGGGCCGGCCCGATCTACCTGCCGCTGGTCGCCAGCTTCTACACCCCCGGCTTTTTCACGGGCTTCGATGGCCCGGCGGAGGGCTGGACGGTGCAATCCGGCGTGTGGACGGTGCAAGGGGGCACCTACCAGACTGCCGGACTGCCGAATTATTACGCCACGGTGGGTTATTCAGGGGTGTATTACGGAAACTATGATTATCAGGTGAGGATGATCCGCTACGGCGGGGAGTGCGAGTTCTGCACCAACGCCATTATCGTGCGCGGCACCCCCAATCCATTGGGGAAAGATGACAAGGATTGGGCCATCTATTACATGCTGGAATACGACCAGTATGGGCGCTACACGCTTACCAAGCGCCTGGCAGACGGCACGCACGTCACCTTCGTCGATCGCGCCGGGCCGCTGGGGGACATCCACCCGGGGGATTGGAATACGCTGCGCGTGACGGTCATCGATAACGTGCTCACTTTCTACATCAACAATTTTGCCCACCCGCTGAGCAATTTTACCGAGACAGGGATCACTTTCGGCCAGGTGGGCATCGGCATGTGGCGGGATCAGTCTTCCACCGATAACTTGCTGCAAGTGGATTGGGCTTCCCTGGAGACGCTACCCTAAGATCAAATCTTTAAACAGGCTTCGGCTGCCAGCCAGAACAGGCGCTCGCGGGTCGAGACGCGGCTGATCCATTCGCGCGAATCCCACTGCCCGGCGAGCACGGCGTCGCCGCCATATAAAAGCTGCGCGAATTCCACCCGGCGGAACTGGGCCACAGCGAAGAAAGCGGCGGCTTCCATTTCCACCGTCAGGCAGCCCTCTGCCTTGCGCTGCTCGCGGCGGGCCAGGGTCTCGCGGTAGATGGCGTCTGTGGTCCAGGTCTTGGCGCGCAGGTATTCTACGTTGTGGGCGCGCAGCACCTGCTCGATGGCGGCTACCCCGGCCGGGCCGGCGCTGACCTCGCGCCCGGGGGGGAGGTAATGGTAAGACGTGCCCTCGTCACGCACGGCGGCGGCGGGCACGATCACGTGCCCCACGGCAATGTCGCGCTCCAGCACGCCGCAACCGCCGCAAGCGATGAACTCGCGGCAGCCCTTGGCGATCAGCTCTTCCAGGATGCCCACCGCCAGCGGCGCGCCCACGCCCGGGTGGGCCAGGGCCAGGCGCTGACCGTCCAGCTCGAGCTCGTAGATGGGATGCGCGCCGATCTCCGAGTGCAGCTCGTCGATCTGGCGCGCCTGGCCGCCTTCGACCAGGCCCTGGATCACGTCTTGAAAGAAGCACAGCACGCAGCGCTCGGGAACGTCGCTGGGGTCGATCAGCGCGGAAGGCTCCAGAATGGCGGTGGGGGTGGGGTCAAATTCGAGGATGGGGTACATGAAAGGATGAAGGAGGAAGGATGAAGGAGGAGGAGAACAGGGATCAGGCAATCAGGCGATCAGAGATTAGGGAACAGGCGACTAGGGAACAGGCAACCAGGGAACAGGCGATCAGGGGGGCTTGGAGCGGGAGAGCTTTTCTTGCACGGGCGGGCCGGTCAGCTCGCGCAGGGCGTCGGCGGCGATCCAGCGCGCGCTGCGCGCCGCCTGTTGCTGGAGGGCAGCGGCGCATTCCACGGCGGCCTGGTTCAGACGGGCGTTGCGCTTGCCGATCTGGCGCAAGGCCCAGTTGACGGCTTTCTTCACGAAGTTGCGCTCGTCCCCGGCTTCGCGTTGGATGGCGGGCAGAAAGCTCAGGAAGAGCGCATCCCCGGCTTTTTTGTCGTGCACGGCCAGGACCGCCATGAGCACGAAACCGGCGCGCTTGACGAATTCTTGCGGGCGAGAGCTCCATTCCAGAGCTTTGGCTGCCGCGTAGGGCGTGCGCCAGAACAGGTTGCTGCACGCCTGGTCGCATACATCCCACGAGTTAAAGCCGCGCGCCCAACGCTCCATCTGCTCCTCATCCACCTGCCCGGGGTCCTCCACCAGGCCGGCCAGGATGCGCGCTTCGTGCAGGCCCGTGTCCCACAACTGGCCGGCAAGCCGGTGGTCGCGCTTGCCGCGCGCCATGCGGCGCAGCTCCGGCATGGGGACGCCCAGCGTTCCTTGAGGGCTGATGCCGAAGCGCGCCATGCCCTGCACGTTATGCGGGTTGGCGAGGGAGTGCAGCTCGTGAAGGAGGTCGTCAAGCATAAGATGGAGAACCGAGAAGAGAGAGTTGGGAACGGGGAAGAAAATTGGGCCGTGCGTGCAATGATAACACATTCCTTTTCGATTGCGGGGCGTTATGCATAAAAAAAGCCCCTGCTTCCCAATGGGAAACAGGGGCGCGTTGCGTGTTTAAAGGTTTATTGCCCGGCCGGGAGCTGGTTGTTGCTGGCCCAATCGTTGCCCAGCACGACGACCACGTCGACCTGGGCGTTGGGGTCGTAGCGGTTGAAGATGCGGTTGGGGGAGACGTTCAGGGTCTTCACCAGGTAGTTCAGCGTATACGGCTTGCCGCTGTAATCGTAAATGGTCGTGTTGGCCAACAGGTCGCTGGAATTGGTGGTGTTGACCACGTTCATGCCCTGCGCCTGGAGGAAGGTGGCCGTGCGGGTAGCCAGCCCGGCGCTCGAGGTGCCGTTCTGGATTTCTACCCTGGCGTTTTCGGCCTTCATCAACTGGGTGGGGTCGTCGCTGACGGCCGCCGGGCTAAGCGGCCCGCCGGTGGTGAAGATCTCGTCGCGCACGATGCGGATCTTGTCGGGGATGGGAACGAGGATCGCCAGCCCATCGGGCGACGTGCCGAAGGTAAACGTATCGGTGCCAAACACGGCGTGCTTGATGTTGGCCTGGGGGATCTGCGCGGCCAACATGCCCAATTGAAGGATCTGGTTGAAGGTCAGGTTGGTGTGGATGCCGGAGGAAAGGGATTGGTAGAGCGAAGGCGCTTTGGCAATCAGGGCGGGCAGCAGGTCTGGCCGGGAGAGCTTGGCAAAGACGGAGAGCGCCACTTGCTGCTGGCGGCCGGCGCGGTCGATGTCGCCGTTTTGCGTTTCGCGCTGGCGGGCATAGGCCAGGGCCACCTCGCCGTTGATCAATTGCTTGCCGGGCTGCAAGGTGACCGTATTGCCAGGGCCGAGCGGATCGACGGTGATCTCCGCGGGCACGTCAATCTCGATCCCGCCGATCTTGTCGATGAAATCCTGGAAGGTCTGGAAATCGATCTGGGCGTAGTAATCGATGGATACACCCAGAAATTCTTCCACCGTCTTCATGGCCAGGCCAGGTCCGCCGCCGGGGAGCTTGGCTCCTTCGCCAAAGAAGTACGCCTGGTTGATCTTTCCGTAATCAAAACCGGGGATGTTGACCCACATGTCGCGGGGGATGGAAAGCATCCCGGCGGTCTTGCTTAACGGGTCGACGGTCAGCAGCATCATGGAATCGGTGCGCGAAGGGCCGGCGTCTGCCTCCCAGTCGCGATAGTCGAGACCCATGAGCAGGATGGTCACCCGGCTGCTGCCATCCCAGGCCTTGGCCGGAGGGCCTTCAACGGACTGGAGTGGTCCGGCCGGGGGCGTACCGGTGAGCGCCGCGGCGGGGTTGCTGGAATTATCGTTGTTCGCCACGTTGACGCCGGGCAGGTTGGTCAGGTTCCACGAGGCGATCGTGTTCCTCACGACCACGAAAGCCAGCACGGCGGTGACCAGCCCAACGACCACAAAGGCAACCAACAAAATGACGGTCAGACGATTTAAGGTAAAGCCAGACTTGATACGACGAGGTTGTGTGTGAGCCATAATTTTCTTCCCACCATTATAACACTTCAGTGGAGTGCAGGATGTCCATAGCGTTGCAAGGTGCGTTCCAGTTGTTCACCCTCGCAGCATTCTGGCCCTGCCAGGAGGTATACCTGGTGGTTATCCGAACAGACCCTAAAGGTCTGGGATTGACGTAAGGACGATCAGGAATCCCGGGTAGACCTTTAGGGTCTGTTTTCAAGGTAGTTAAGCGATCTTGGGCGGCGGTACGGGCAGATCGGCTACCGCCACGTTGACCCATTTATCTCCCTCGTCGATCAACATCACGGGGATATCGTCGCTGATCGGGTATTTTCGCCCGCAATCTCGGCACACCAACCAGGTATCTTTCACCAGGTCGAGCAAGCCATCTTTTTCACGCACACACGCCGGGCAGCGCAGGATTTCGAGCAGATCTTGACTGACCATCAGGCCTCCCACTAAATAATGGAGATCAATTCTTTGAATTTTACCACGATCCTGAGATCGGAGTTCCAGGCTCAGGGCGTCGGCTCAGGGGTAGGAATGTTCTCCGTGCCGGGGCCGTACTCATATTTTGCCTGCCAGGGCTCGTATTGGGTGAAGAATTTGTCTTGCAGATAGACGGCGCCGTCCCGGGTCACCGTGCGGGTGACGGTCACGTCCGCGCCTTCAGCCGCCCAATCCACCTGCTTGATATCGCCCTTGGCGAGGTCGGGGTTCTCTTTATAGAGCGGCGGGGGCGCCGGCACCACGTTGGTGACGCCGGTCGTGTGCCAGTCCACGCTGCGCCCGTCTGAGGTGGAGTAGAACTTCCAGGTGAGCGAGTAGCCGTCTACGTAGGTCTCCATCAGCAGCCAGTAGGGGGTGTCGTTGGTGAACTTGAAATCCACCAGGGGCACGAACACGGTGGCGTCCAGGCCGGCCAGGCTGGGGTCGACGCCGCTGCCGGCCTTTTGCTCGTAATAAGAGACGCGGTAAGCGTGCGGATGGCGCTCGTTGACGGGGAAGCCGGCGAAGAACACGGTGCGGAAGAGAGTCGTGCTGACCTGGCACACCCCGCCGCCCACGCCCGTGATGGTCTGGTCGCCCACGATGATGAGCGCTTCGGCGTAGCCGTTATCCAGGCTGATGTCGCCCAGGGCGTTGGCCATGGAGAATTCTTCCCCGGGGGCCACCAGCAAGCCATGGAAGCTGCTGGCCGCGGCTTTGATGTTCTGGATACGCTCCGGAGCCGAGCCGCGGAAGTAGCTGGTTTGAGACATGATCAGCTCGTGGATGCCGAGCTGGTCGGCGGTGGCGCTGTCGGTCACCTGCGGATCCTGGGTATCGAAGACCAGCGCTACGTTGTGGTTGCCCTGCTCCAGGGCCTGGTCGATGTTCTGCAGGGTGGACTCCACGTTCAGGCTGCGTCCGGTGACGGCGTGCTGGATCAGGTCGAGCTGGCGGGTCTGGTCGTTGAAGGTGAAGCGCGCATTCTGGGGACCGCGCGCCAGCTTGGGGGCCAGGTCGGTGAGGAAGGCGCGCATGTCCTCGGCGTTGAGCCCCACCTGGTAGCTGGCGCTGTTTCCATCCTGCACGCGCTGGATGCTGAGCATGTTGGCCAGGGTGGCCGGGTCGAACGTCCAGGGGCCCTGCCCGCCGGAATCGCCGTCGATGCTGAGGGTCAGCGGGGCGCTCAAGATGCGCCGCGCGGCCTCGGCCTGGACGTCGGCGTCCAGGATGACGGGCGGGGTCTCGACGATGACCAGCGGAACGATGCCATCTTGCAGGGTCTGCACCTGTTTGGAGATGGCCGCCAGGCTGGCGTTTACGTCCAGGGTGCGCCCCACCTGCCCGGAGTGCACCACCACCTCGGCCCCTTGCAGGCCCAGGTTGGCCTCGATGACCGGCTCGTCGATCTGCTTGGCCAGCTCGAGCAGGTAGCTCTGCGTGGTGCGTTGGTCGTAGATGAGGATGGGCGCCAGGTTGACGCCCTCGAACCAGGAGACGAACTGGTCGTACAGGCGCAGGAAGACGTTCCCCTGGCGGCCGATCTGGTAAGCGTGCAGGGCGCTGGTTTCAGGGTCCACGAAGAAGCCGAGCTGGGCGGGGCTGGCCTGCCACAGGTGCTCCCCGTCGCGCAGGACGATGCGCCCGTGCTGCGAGAAGTCCAGGCGCTGCGAGAGCAGGGCGGAGGCTTCCTGGCGGGTCATCCCGGAGAGGTCCACGCCGCCGACTGAGATGCCGGGATAGACGTGCCCGGAATAGGCGATCTCGTAGCCGGCCAGCAAAGCTACCAGCGCCAGAACGGAAAGGACTGCGGCGACCAGGAGGGCGCGCAAGAATTGCTGCAGCAGGTGTTTTTCACGAGAAGAGGGAAATGAGATTGCACTCATAAGAAGGTACCTTTACCACGCCGTTGATTATAACATTTTCTGGCTCCCCGGCAGTTCTAGGGGAGGGGACGGGGACGAGCGCTAACTCCGGCGCTGTCTGCCAGGGCAGGGGAAACGCGGAAAAGGAGCCGTCCCGGCTGGCTCTTGCGGCCTTTTTCATAGACGGCGGGCCGCTCAGAATGGTTCCCGTGCACAAAACGCACCAATATTCGAAATTGGGCACCAAATCCCTTGACAAGCAGGTTGGGTGATGTATAATCACGGCTCGTTGCTCGATGAACGAAAGATCTCGCCCTGACCGGCAGATCCATGACAACTGAAGAGTAAAGCGCCTGAAACGGATGGATCGCAGGAAATCGCCAAATTGGTCGCAAATCAGCCTTGACAAGCAAGGCAAATGTGACTAGAATATATAGGCTAAACGATCAATCAAGGATCTCGCCCGAAGGGGCAGATCGCTGACAACCGAAAAAGCAGACGCTTGTGGGTCGAAGCAAGACCCCGCGATGATCGTCCTCAGACGGCCGATGTTGAGAAACATCGGCAGTTTCGTCTGTAAAAGCCTTGACAGGCTGAGACGATGCGGTTAGAATCTGACCCCTCGGAGTTGATAGGACCTTAACAACTGAAAAGTGATAGGAAGTAAACCTAGTCGTTCCTTTTCCGTAGAACTGAAACACCTCTATGAGGTGAGAATTTTTTGCGGAGAGTTTGATCCTGGCTCAGGATGAACGCTAGCGGCGTGCCTAATACATGCAAGTCGAACGGAGACTATGTAGCAATACGTGGTCTTAGTGGCGAACGGGTGAGTAACGCGTTGGTGACCTGCCCCGAAGCGAGGAATAACAGTTCGAAAGGACTGATAATACCTCATGTGGTCTCGAGGATTAGATGCCTTGTGACTAAAGGAGTAATCCACTTTGGGAGGGGCCTGCGTCCCATCAGCTAGTTGGTAGGGTAATGGCCTACCAAGGCTACGACGGGTAGGGGACCTGAGAGGGTGGCCCCCCACAATGGAACTGAAACACGGTCCATACACCTACGGGTGGCAGCAGTAGGGAATATTGCAAAATGGGCGAAAGCCCGATGCAGCAACGCCGCGTGTGCGATGAAGGCCTTCGGGTCGTAAAGCACTTTTCGAGGGGATGAGGAAGGACAGTACCCTCGGAATAAGTCTCGGCTAACTACGTGCCAGCAGCCGCGGTAAAACGTAGGAGACGAGCGTTATCCGGATTTACTGGGCGTAAAGCGCGTGCAGGCGGTTTGGCAAGTTGGATGTGAAAGCTCCTGGCTTAACTAGGAGAGGTCGTTCAAAACTACCAGACTTGAGGACAGTAGAGGGAGGTGGAATTCCGGGTGTAGTGGTGAAATGCGTAGATATCCGGAGGAACACCAGTGGCGAAAGCGGCCTCCTGGACTGTTTCTGACGCTCAGACGCGAAAGCTAGGGTAGCAAACGGGATTAGAGACCCCGGTAGTCCTAGCTGTAAACGATGTGAACTTGGCGTCGGCGGGTTTAAATCCTTCGGTGCCGAAGCTAACGCGATAAGTTTACCGCCTGGGGACTACGGCCGCAAGGTTAAAACTCAAAGGAATTGACGGGGGCCCGCACAAGCAGCGGAGCGTGTGGTTTAATTCGATGTTACACGAAGAACCTTACCAGGGTTTGACATGCAGGTAGTAGGGAACCGAAAGGTGACCGACCCTTCGGGGAGCCTGCACAGGTGCTGCATGGCTGTCGTCAGCTCGTGTCGTGAGATGTTCGGTTAAGTCCGCTAACGAGCGCAACCCTCGCTGTGTGTTATATGTGTCACACGGGACTGCCGGTATCAAGCCGGAGGAAGGTGGGGATGACGTCAAGTCAGCATGGCCTTTATGTCCTGGGCTACACACACGCTACAATGGCCAGTACAATGGGTAGCGAAGCCGCGAGGTGGAGCCAATCCTCAAAGCCGGCCTCAGTTCAGATTGCAGGCTGCAACCCGCCTGCATGAAGACGGAGTTGCTAGTAACCGCAGGTCAGCTATACTGCGGTGAATACGTTCCCGGGCCTTGTACACACCGCCCGTCACGTCATGGGAGCTGGCAACACCTGAAGCCGGTATCCTAACCCGCAAGGGAAGGAGCCGTCGAGGGTGGGGTCGGTGACTGGGACGAAGTCGTAACAAGGTAGGTGTACCGGAAGGTGCGCCTGGATCACCTCCTTTCTAGGAGAGCTGAGCAAAGGTCTAAGGACCGGCGCTCTACTCCTTGCAAGTCCTCGACGGTGTCGAGGCAGGACGAAAAAGGATATTTCCTATCACTTCTCAGTTGTCAAGGTACCTGCCACGGGCCTTTAGCTCAGTTGGTTAGAGCGTGCCTCTGATAAGGGCAAGGTCTCAGGTTCGAGCCCTGAAAGGCCCACTACCCTGGGTCTGAAAGCCGGGGATGTAGCTTAGCTGGGAGAGCGCCGCCTTTGCACGGCGGAGGTCAGGGGTTCGAATCCCCTCATCTCCACCTTAGCGGTGTAGAGTACAGGAGTTGCGCAAGAGCTTGAAGACTATCGACAACAACCTGGTGTAAGCGTAGGCAACATCGCATTGGTGGGTTCGACCCGGCGATGAGCCGGGTCGACTTGTCTGAAAAACCAAATAAAATGGGTTGAGCGGGGCTGGGTGCTCCTGACAGCAGTGAGGGTCGCCCATCGCCGGTCAACCGGCGGAAGGCCGAAAGGCCGTTGAACCTTACCAATTGAATAGTATGTAGGCCAAACATCGTAACAGTAGTTAGCCAAAGTAATGAAGTAAATAGTATCGAATTCTCCGCATCACGTGGGGATGCTACTAAGGGCTTATGGTGGATGCCTTGGCGCCAAGTGCCGATGAAGGACGTGGGTCACTGCGATAAGCTTCGGGGAGCCGTGAACAGGCTTTGATCCGGAGATTTCCGAATGGGGAAACCCGCTGGTGCGAACCACCAGTATCACCAGTTGAACACATAGGCTGGTCGAAGGGAACCTGGGGAACTGAAACATCTAAGTACCCAGAGGAAAAGAAACCATTCCCTGAGTAGTGGCGAGCGAAAGGGGAACAGCCCAAACCAGTCTGGCTTGCCAGATTGGGGTTGTAGGGTCTGGCATATGGGAGTTACAAAACAACTTGCTAACAGAATGGTGTGGGAAAGCCAACCAGAGAGGGTGATAGTCCCGTAAGCGAAAGTGAGTTGTCTCCCGCTGGATACCTGAGTACTGCCGGGCACGCTAATCCGGCAGGAAGCTGGGGAGTCCACTCTCCAAGGCTAAATACACTTGGCGACCGATAGTGAACAAGTACCGTGAGGGAAAGGTGAAAAGTACCCCTGTTAGGGGAGTGAAATAGAACCTGAAACCATAAGCTTACAAGCAGTCGGAGGGCTAATGGCGGGTCGGTGCTCCGGCGAAAGCCGGGTGCGCGCCGCTATGCCTGACGGCGTGCCTCTTGGAGAATGAGCCTGCGAGTTAATCTCTGTGGCGAGGTTAAGGGAGTTACACCCGAAGCCGTAGCGAAAGCGAGTTTGAATAGGGCGTTTAGTCGCAGGGATTAGACACGAAACCGGGTGAGCTACCCATGGCCAGGGTGAAGCGAGTTTAAACGCTCGTGGAGGCCCGAACCTACTAATGTTGCAAAATTAGGGGATGAGCTGTGGGTAGAGGTGATATGCCAAACGAACTAGGAGATAGCTTGTTCTCCCCGAAATAGCTTTAGGGCTAGCGTTATGCGTTCAGTAGTGGAGGTAGAGCACTGAATGGGCTAGGGGGCTTAGAGCTTACCGAACCCAATCAAACTCCGAATGCCATTACTCCAGAGCATAGCAGTCGGACTACGGGAGATGAGTTTCGTGGTCGAAAGGGAAACAGCCCAGACCATCGGCTAAGGTCCCAAAATCCAGACTAAGTGGGAAACGATGTGGGGTTACTGAAACAACCAGGAGGTTGGCTTAGAAGCAGCCACCCTTTAAAGAGTGCGTAATAGCTCACTGGTCTAGTGATCCTGCGCGGAAAACTTAACGGGGCTAAGCTTGGTACCGAAGCCATGGGTCTTCGCTCTTCGGAGGGGGCGGTAGGGGAGCGTTCTGCCAGCGGTGAAGGTCGACCGGAAGGACGGCTGGAGCGGGCAGAAGTGAGAATGCAGGCATGAGTAGCGTAAAACACGTGAGAACCGTGTTCACCGTATGTCTAAGGTTTCCGACGCCAGGTCATTCCGCGTCGGGTTAGTCGGGGCCTAAGCCGAGGCCGAAAGGCGTAGGCGATGGATAACCGGTCAACATTCCGGTACCACTTGAGATGGAGCGATGGGAGGACGCAGCGAGGTAGACCAGCCTGCGATTGGTAGTGCAGGTGCACCTGGCGTGTCAGACGTTGAGGCCTGTAGGAAAATCCGCAGGCTGAGTTGAGGCCCGTGGCGTGCCCTTGAGGCGGAAGTGAGTTGAGCCTTGCTGCCGAGAAAAGCCTCTAAGCGATGAAGTTTGAGTGCCCGTACCGCAAACCGACACTGGTAGACGGGTAGAGAATACCAAGGTGAACGGGAGAACCTTCGTTAAGGAATTAGGCAAATTAGCCCCGTAACTTCGGGATAAGGGGTGCCCTGTGGTGTGAAGGGAAACTTGAGCGCCGGGGGGTCGCAGTGAAATGGTTCTAGTGACTGGTTAACAAAACCACAGGTCTCTGCAAAGCCGAAAGGCGATGTATAGGGGCTGACACCTGCCCAGTGCCGGAAGGTTAAAGGGAGAGGTTAGCGCAAGCGAAGCTTTGAACTGAAGCCCCGGTGAACGGCGGCCGTAACTATAACGGTCCTAAGGTAGCGAAATTCCTTGTCGGGTAAGTTCCGACCCGCACGAACGGCGTAACAACTAGAACACTGTCTCAACGAGGGACCCGGCGAAATTGAAATGGCTGTGAAGATGCGGCCTACCCGCAGCAGGACAAAAAGACCCCGTGGAGCTTTACTGCAACTTGGCATTGAGTTTGGGCATGGTCTGTGTAGGATAGGTGGGAGGCTGTGAAGCTGGAGCGCTAGCTTCGGTGGAGCCGCCGGTGAAATACCACCCTGACTATGTTTAGACCCTAACCCCACACCGTAATCCGGGTGGGGGACCGTGCCAGGTGGGCAGTTTGACTGGGGCGGTCGCCTCCTAAAAGGTAACGGAGGCGCCCAAAGGTTCCCTCAGGCTGAATGGAAACCAGCCAAAGAGTGTAAAGGCATAAGGGAGCTTGACTGCAAGACCAACGCGTCGAGCAGAGACGAAAGTCGGGCTTAGTGATCCCACGGTACTGAGTGGAAGGGCCGTGGCTTACCGGATAAAAGCTACCCCGGGGATAACAGGCTGGTGAAGTCCAAGAGTTCACATCGACGACTTCGCTCGGCACCTCGATGTCGGCTCATCGCATCCTGGGGCTGTATAAGGTCCCAAGGGTCGGGCTGTTCGCCCGTTAAAGCGGTACGCGAGCTGGGTTCAGACCGTCGTGAGACAGGTCGGTCTCTATCCGCTGTGGGCGTAAGGGATTTGAGAGGAGCTGCCCCTAGTACGAGAGGACCGGGGTGGACAGACCTCTGGTGTGCCAGTTGTCGTGCCAACGGCATTGCTGGGTAGCTACGTCTGGCAGAGATAACCGCTGAAAGCATCTAAGTGGGAAACTCGCCTCGAGATTAGATCCCTGTATTCCCGTAAGGGAGTAAGATCGCAGGTAGACTACCTGCTTGATAGGCGGCGTGTGTAAGTGCAGCAATGCATTGAGCTAAGCCGTACTAATGATCGAGGGCTTTTCCGCGTGATGCGGGGAATTCGGTACTTTTTCTAGATTCTACCTACATACTATTCGATTTGGTAAGATTTAACATTGTGAATAAAGTCTCTTGGTGATTGGAGCGGCAGGGTACACCCGGTAACATCCCGAACCCGGCAGTTAAGGCTGTCAGCGCCGATGGTACTTGGGGGGCGACCCCCTGGGAGAGTAGGTCATTGCCAAGAGACTTTTTTCATTTTAAATTGACAAATCCAGCTCCTTAACGTATAATGTTTCTGTTCTAGACTGGGTTTATTGCCGGTTATTTTATTGTGAGTTTCTTTCACTTCTGACTTTGTGTGTTTTGGATGGAGGCCGCATCTGAATGCTTCCGGGTTAATTTGTCCACGTTCCCTCTGCACTTAAACTCGGCTGCATTTGTAAGGTCAGCCGAGTTTTTTTAATGACCCACTGCTTTCATCCTTCATTCTTTATACTCCTCTTAGAAGGGAGGTGAGAAAATTGACCTCTGTAGTTTTTCGCCCTAATGAATCGCAGGACCAGTTGCTCAAGCGGTTTCGCAAAAAGGTCGTGAAGAGCGGCGTGTTGAGCACAGTCCGGCGCAAGCGTTGGTTCATTTCCAAGAGCGAGCTACGCCGCGTCGAGAAGAAAAAGGCTATCCGGCGCATCAAGCGCCGCCAGATCGGCAGATCTTACGATCAGAGTTAAGGGAAGCGGCTCACGATAACTGGAATGCCTCAAAGCGCTGCGGCCTTTGAGAGGAATTTCTGGAGGTGTGTATGGCCAAAGAAGAAGAGAAGATTCAGGTAGAAGGCACCATCGTCGAAGCCTTGCCGGGCACGCAGTTCCGCGTCAAGCTCGACAATGGCCACGAAGTCCTGGCTTATCTTTCCGGCAGAATGCGCAAATATTACATCCGCATCCTGTTGGGAGACCATGTGCGTGTGGAAATGTCCCCTTACGATTTGACCCGCGGTCGCATCGTCTATCGCCAAAGAAGGAACCACGAAGCGGCTGCCGAAGAAGAGTAAGCCCCACTCCTCTGGAATCATCCATTATCTGACAAAAATCCCCTGCCATGCGGCAGGGGATTTTTTTTATGGTTTTGGGCGCAGCCGGTTTCAGGCGAACTTGTTGTCGAAGCTGGTGAGCGCCTTCATATAATTGGCGCGCTCGAAGGCAGCCGGTTCGGCCACGGCCTTCTGGCTCATGCTGCCGTCATCTGCTGAGCGAGACTCGTACTCGTGCTCTTCCATCCAGGCCTGCATGTCGGCCAGGATCTCGGTGATGCGCCCCGGCCCGTTGGCGATCAGCTCAGAGGCCATCATGGCCACCTTGGCGCCGGCCATGGCGGCCTTGAGCACGTCTTCGGCCGTGTGCACGCCGCCGGTGAGGGCCAGGTCGGCGGCGATGCGCCCGTAGAGGATGGCCACCCAGCGCAGCGGCAGGCGCAGGTCATCCGAAGTGCTCAGCTTGACGTCGGGGACCACTTCCAGGTTCTCGATGTCCAGGTCGGGCTGGTAGAAGCGGTTGAACAGCACCAGGCCGTTGGCGCCGGCTTCACCAGGCGCTGGGCCAGGTTCGGGAACGAGGTGAAGAAGGGGCTCAGCTTGACGGCCAGGGGGATCTTGACCTGGCTGCGCACGTTGCGGATCAATTCCACGTAGGCTTCTTCCAGCTCCGCGCCGTTCAAGGAGGCCTGGGTGGGAAGTAGTACATATTGAGCTCGAGCGCGTCCGCGCCGGCCTGTTCGATCTTTTGGGCATAGTCTACCCACCCTCCGGTGGAAATGCCGTTCAGGCTGCCGATGACGGGAATGCTGACCGCTTTCTTGACCTTGCGCAGGTGCTCCAGGTAGCCTTCCGGGCCGATGTTGTAATGCCCCAGGTCCGGGAAATAGGTTAATCGCTTCGGCGTAGGAGTCCGTGCCGCGCGTCAGAAAGTAATCCAGCGCCAGGCTTTCGTGGATGATCTGCTTCTTCAAACAGGGAATACATCACGATGCGCTGAAGCGCCAGCATCTTCCAGACTGCGTGACGTTGTCCAATTTCTTGGAAAGGGGTGAAGCTGAAGCCACCAGGGGATTCTTCAGTTTCAAACCGAGATATTGGGTGCTCAGATCTACCATTCGTCATCCCTCCGATTATTTCTACGCTATTCTTCTCAAGAAAGCGGGGGCTCCCCGCTTTCTTGAGAAAGTTTTCTGACTAGTTTTCCCGGCCATCGTAGTGCATGGCGGCCATCTGCTGGTAAAGCTTCCAGCGGTGGGCAACGTCTTCGCGGGCCTCTTTCATCAATTCCTCGGCGCGGGTCTCGTCGCTCAACGCCAACATGCGATAGCGCGTCTCATTGTAGGCGTATTCCTGAACGGGGATGGTGGGGTCCTTGGAATCGATGGTGAGCGGGTTCTTGCCCTCGGCGGCCAGAGCCGGGTTGTAGCGGTACAGCGGCCAGATACCGGATTGGACCGCCAGTTTTTGCTGTTCCAGGCCCTTGCTGCATATCGATGCCGTGCTGGATGCAGTGGCTGTAAGCGATGATCAGCGAAGGGCCGTCGTAGGCCTCGGCTTCCAGGAAGGCGCGCAGGGTCTGCTGGTCGCTGGCGCCCATGGCCACGCGCGCCACGTAGACATAACCGTAGGCCATGGCGATCATGCCCAGGTCT
Source organism: uncultured Chloroflexia bacterium (assembly GCA_963702935.1). Taxonomy (GTDB): domain Bacteria; phylum Chloroflexota; class Anaerolineae; order Anaerolineales; family Anaerolineaceae; genus DAOTWA01. The sequence continues at coordinate 666,987 of OY969772.1, read as the reverse complement.
TTCTTGGGCAGGCCCTTTGCCCTTGGCGGCGAACTTGGCCACCGCCGCGCGCGGGGTGGCTTTAGAGGCCTGGCCGCCGGTGTTGGAATACACTTCGGTGTCCAGCACCAGGACGTTCACCTTGCGGCCGGAAGCCAGGACGTGGTCCAGGCCGCCGTAACCGATATCGTAAGCCCAGCCGTCGCCGCCGACGATCCAGACGCTCTTCTTCACCAGGCTATCGGCCAGGGCAGAGCAAATCGCGGGCGCGCGGGTCATTGACGCCGGCCAGTTTTTCCTTGAGAGTCAGCCACGCGATCGCGCTGCGCCTTGATCTCGGCTTCGTTGGACTGCTCGGCGTGGAGCAGCTCGTCGACCAGCGTCTCGCCGAGCTGATCGGCGAAGTGGGGCAGCAGCTCGCGGGCAAACTCGTTCTGCTTATCCAGCGTCAGGCGCATGCCCAGGCCGAACTCGGCGTTGTCTTCGAACAGGGAGTTCGACCAGGCCGGCCCGCGCCCTTCAGCGTTTACCGCCCAGGGGGTGGTAGGCAGGTTGCCGCCGTAGATCGAAGAGCAGCCGGTGGCGTTGGCGATGACGGTGCGGTCGCCGAACAACTGCGAGACCAGCTTGACGTAGGGCGTCTCACCGCAGCCGGCGCAGGCGCCGGAGAACTCGAAGAGCGGGCGCAAGAGCTGAGAATTCTTGATGGTGCCGGGGCTGAAGGTGGTGCGGTCGGCTTCGGGCAGGGAGAGGAAGAAGTCCCAATTGGCGTTCTCGCTCTCGCGCAGGGGAGGCTGCTCGGCCATGTTGAGAGCCTTGCGTCCCACCTGGGTCTTGTCCTTGGCCGGGCAGGCGTCCACACACAGGCCGCAGCCGGTGCAGTCTTCTGGCGAAACCTGGATGGTGTACTTCATGCCGGGGAATTCTCTGAATTTAGCGTCCAGCGATTTGAAAGTGGCGGGCGCGCCGGATAGCAGGGCCGGATCGTAAACCTTCTGGCGGATGACGGCGTGCGGGCAGACGAACACGCACTTGCCGCACTGGATGCACAGGTCGGGTTCCCAGACCGGGATTTCCAGGGAGATGTTGCGCTTTTCCCACTGGGCCGAGCCGGAGGGGAAGGTGCCATCGACGGGCATGGCGCTGACCGGCAGGTCGTCGCCGTTGAAGGCCAGCATGGGGCCCAGCACGTTGCGCACAAACTCGGGCGCCCTGGCGGGCACGGGGTCACGCATGGTGAAGTCGCTGGTGACTTTCTCGGGCACTTTAACTTCGTAAAGGTGCGACAGGGTGTGATCCACCGCCGCGAAGTTCTTCTGCACCACCGCCTCGCCGCGCTTGCCGTAGGTCTTCTGGATGCTCTTCTTGATCTGCTCGATGGCCTGCTCGCGGGGCAAGATGCCGCTGATGGCGAAGAAGCAGGTCTGCATGATGGTGTTGACCCGGCCGCCCATGCCGGTGGCCTGGGCCACCTCGTAGGCGTCGATGGTATAGAAGCGCAGCTTCTTTTGGATGATGGCTTCCTGGACCTCACGAGGCAGGTGATCCCACACATCGTCGGGACCGTAAATGCTGTTCAGCAGGAAGATGCCGCCCGGCTTGGCGTATTTGAGCATGTCCACCCGCTCCAGGAAGGAGAACTGGTGGCAGGCGACGAAGTCGGCCTGGCTGATCAGGTATGGGGCGCGGATGGGCTTGGGGCCGAAGCGCAGGTGCGAGATGGTCACTGTGCCGGACTTTTTGGAGTCGTAGTAGAAATAACCCTGGGCGAAGTTATCCGTCTCTTCACCGATGATCTTGATGGAGTTCTTGTTGGCGCCTACCGTGCCGTCGGATCCGAGGCCAAAGAAGACACATTGCACGGTCTGGGGGTCGTCAATGCTGAAGGTGGGGTCGTAGCTCAGGCTGGTGTGGGTGACATCGTCGTTGATGCCGATGGTGAAGTGGTTCTTGGGCTCGGCCTTGGCCATTTCGTCGAATACACCCTTGACCATGGCGGGGGTAAATTCTTTGGAAGACAGGCCATAGCGCCCACCGATGATGCGCGGCGTCTGGGCGAAGGGATGGGAGGCGTTGGCCGACATGCCTTCGTTGATGGCGGTAACCACGTCCTCGTAGAGCGGCTCGCCGGTTGCGCCGGGTTCCTTGGTGCGGTCGAGGATGGCCACGACCTTGACCGTAGCGGGCAGGGCCTTGAGCAAGTGCTCGACCGAGAAGGGGCGATACAGGTGTACGGTAACCACGCCCACTTTCTCGCCGTGGTCGGCCAGATATTTAGCGGTCTCTTCGGCGGTCTCGGCGCCGGAGCCCATGAGCACGATCACCCGCTCGGCGTTGGGGGCGCCGGCGTAATCGAACAGGTGATAGCTGCGCCCTACCTGGGCGGCGAATTTGTCCATAGCCTTCTGCACGATGGCAGGGCAGGCCGTGTAGAAGGGGTTGACCGTCTCACGTCCCTGGAAATAGACGTCCGGGTTTTGGGCAGTGCCACGAATCACGGGATGATCCGGCGAAAGGGCGCGGGCGCGGTGCGCCTGGACGAGCCGGTCGTCCATCAGCGCGCGCAGGTCTTCCTCGTCCAACTGCTCGATCTTGTTGACCTCGTGCGAGGTGCGGAAGCCGTCGAAGAAGTGCAGGAAAGGCACGCGCGATTCGAGCGTGGCGGCGTGCGGCGATCAGGGCCAGATCCTGGGCTTCCTGCACGGAACGGGAGGCCAGCAGGGCAAAGCCGGTCGAGCGGGTGGCCATCACGTCGGAGTGGTCGCCGAAGATGGACAGGGCCTGGGCGGCCAGCGAGCGGGCGCTGACGTGGAAGACCGTGGCGGTGAGCTCGCCGGCGATCTTGTACATGTTGGGGATCATCAACAATAAGCCCTGGGAGGCGGTAAAGGTGGTGGTCAGGGCGCCGGTCTGCAATGAGCCGTGCACGGCTCCCGCAGCGCCGCCTTCAGACTGCATTTCCATCACGTGTGGAATAGTGCCCCACAGGTTGGGAGTGTTGGTTGCCGCCCAGGCGTCCGAAAACTCGCCCATCGGGGAGGAAGGGGTGATCGGGTAAATAGCGATCACCTCGCTCAGCTTGTATGCCACCTTCGCAACAGCTTCGTTGGCATCGATCGTGATCTTTTGACGCGTCATTTCTGGTTACTCCGTAATACAAGGATCAGTTATGCGGATAAAGATATCCGCGAGCAGACGAAAGCAGGCTGCAAATCATGCGGCCTTGTTCAAACAACCAGTTTATCGCTTTCGGGGAGGTTTAGCTAGTTATATAGGTCACGATGTTTGGCTGTGAACTGTCACATTTCAGACAAAAATAGTGTGATTGTCAGCCGGCCAGTCATCCACCCCACCCCAGAGCATCATTCCCACCCTTATTTTACTTCGATTCCGGGGATTTGGGGTTAGAAAAAACACCTTGCGAGGGTTTATTCGCCGGCCTTCGCAAGGTGTTGGGCGATGTGCGGGCGGGCCAGGAGGAGCGACGCCAGGGTCTTGCTATCCGGTATGGAGCCGCTCTCGGCCAGGGCGTAGGCTCGTTCGACGGGAATGGCTTCGACTTCCAGGAATTCATCCGCGTCGTGGGCCAGCGCGCCGGGGCGCAAGCCGGTGGCCAGGTAGACGGACATGAATTCGCTGGAGTAACCGGCGGCCAGGTAGAATTCCCCCAGCTTGCGCAGCTCCCCGGCGGCCATGCCGATCTCCTCGCGGATCTCACGGCGCGCGCCTTCTTCGGGCGTCTCGCCGGCTTCCAGCACGCCGGCGGGCAGCTCCAACAGGCTGCGGTCTGCGCCCACGCGGTACTGGCGCACGAACCAGATGCGCCCTTGCTCGTCCACGGGCACCAGACTGACGGAACCGGGATGGTCGATCAGGTCGTACACCGCTTCGTGCCCGTCCGGCAGGCGCATTTGCTCCTGGCGCAGGTTGAAGACCCTTCCCCGGTAGATTTCAGTTGAGTTGAGGCGCTGGAAATTTTCAGGCATTGGCTTCCCTATTTTAAAACCACACGAAGGTTATACACCTTCGCATGGAGACTTCACTTAAGAGATGCAACCAGCGGGGGAATGAAAGCGCCTTCCCCCGCCCGTGGTTTCAAAACAGCGTTCTCCCTTTACGGGATCTGCAGCGTGGCGCCGGCGGTCAGGGCGTAAGGGCTGGTCAGGCCGTTCGCAGCGATGATGGCGTTCGGATCTACATCCCCGAAGGCGCAGGCGATCGTGTAGATCGTATCGCCAGACTTGACAGTATAGCTGGTGGGATGGCTGATCAGAGAGCGCGAGCCGTTCGACCAGGAAGAGGCGCCCTGGGGCAGGTTGAGCACGTAGCCGACGGCTGGCCGGGAGCTATTGCTCAAGCCGTTGGCGGCCAGGAGCTGCCCGGCGTTGATGTTGAAGCGGCGGGCGATGCAGTAGGGCCATTCTCCAGCCTGCAAGGTATAGGTGGAGGGGTACCCGGGGGTTGCCGTGGGCACAATCACCACCACTACGGTCGCCGTGGCCGTCGGTACGGGGGTAGACTCCGCCGGGAGCGTGGATTGGGGAACCACGATCGAGCCTGATTGGGCGATGGCCGTCTGTGTCTGGATGGCACTCACGGCGTTATCCGTGGCGGGAAGCGGGAACGGCAGCTCTCCGGTAGGCACGGCTGTAGGGGCCTTAGAGGCAGACCTCTGGCAGGCAGAAATGGACAGCAATAAGCTGACGGCAACCAGCAATAAAACCCAGTGCTTCATTTTCATGTGACGCCTCCTTCCTGAAGGCTTTCAGCTATTTTGAGGATTGATATTGCACAGGCTGAATCCTGCCTTGTACATGCAAGATAGTAGCATAACCCTCAAAATGCGTCAAGCAATAAAATAAGGATGATTGTTCTCCACAATGGGATGCAAGCATCGTACCAACTTGGGGTGTGTTAGAATTGGCCTCATACCCGGTTTCCGGTGATCCCTTCCCACAGGTTTCGATGCGAGTCACCCTATGAACATCTATTTTTCTTGCTCTATCACGGGTGGCCGGCAGGATCAGGCGGTATACGATAGCATCGTTCAATCGCTGTTGCGCGCCGGCCACGAAGTGCCTACCGCCATCCTGTCTGACGCCAACATCCTGGATCTCGAGGCGGTGGCCTCTCCCGAGGAGGTCTACCGGCGTGATATCGCCTGGATCGACGGCTGCGATGCGGTCATCGCCGAGGTCAGCACGCCCTCGCATGGCGTAGGATACGAAGTCGCTTATGCGATTGGGCTGGGCAAACCCGTGCTGTGCTGTTACCGGGCGGACAGGCGCGTCTCCAAGATGATCACCGGGAATACCAGCCCCAACTTGCGTTTGCTGCCCTACGGCACCCTCCAGCAGGCCCTCCAGGGCGTCCTGGAATTCTTGCAGGGACATGCCTCCGTTTTGTGAGGTAGATCACTATTAAGCAATGACATTTTGCCATGCCCATTTGAAGCAATGTCGATTATGATAAGCCCTGGAGACGGGATACAGGACACCTCCAACTTGCTCTTTACTGTCTCCTCCTTTGGCGAAAGTCTCCGCTGGGTACATCCTCACCGCCCCCAGCGGAGACTTGCATTTAAAGGAGACGCCGCTCCTGCGCAGAAGCGCAAGGCGAGGGGAGCGCGATGCGCCGGGTCAACTCTCCGATAAGGGTAAGACTATCGTAAAGGTCGTTCCCTGGCCTAACGTCGAATCCACCCAAATGCGACCGCGGTGGCCCTCCACGATCGATTTGACGATTGCCAGCCCCAGGCCGGTGCCCGAGATCTCCGTGGAGGCGTTGCTGGCGCGATAGAACTTGTCGAAAATGTAGGGCAGGTCCAGGGGGGGAATTCCCAGGCCCGTGTCGGTGATCTGCAGGATCATCTGGCTGCCCTCCAGGGTGACCTGCACGTGCAGGATGCCCCCGGCGGGGGTGTACTTGACGGCGTTGTCGAGCAGGTTGTCGATCATCTGGCGCAATTGCACCGGATTCCCGAACAAGGAAGGCAAGTCTTTCGGCATCTGGATCAGCAACTGCTGATTCTTGTCTGCAATGCGCTTCTTGAATCCGTCGATGGAGTATTGGATGACGTTGTCGAGATGCACTACCTCTTTGCGCGTGTCGAAGCCGGCCTCGATGCGCCCCAGGTTCAGAAGGTCGTCCACCAGCGAGGTGATGTTCTGCACGCTGGTTTGCACCCGGCCGACGAAATCGCGTTGAAGGTCGTTGATCGTCCCGGCGCGCTCGATCAACTCTACGTAGCCCAGGATGGCGGTGAGTGGCGAGCGCAGGTCGTGCGACACGGTGCTGACGAAATCGCTTTTGATCCGGTCCAGCTTCTTGAGGTAGGTAATGTCGTGCATGACGATGGCCGTGCCCACCTCGGGAATGGGCGTCAACTGGGCGATGAAGGTGCGCCCGTCTTCCAGGTTGAGCTCCGTGCGCGACGAGCTGCTGGTTCCCAGGGCGTTGATCAGCTCGAGCAGCTCGGTATGGTTGAAGATGTCTGTGGCCGGCTTGCCGGTGATGGCGGCCTCGTCCAGGTGGAAGGCGGCGCGCACGGTCTGGTTGACCAATAACAGGCGGCCCTCCTGGTCGAGGACGATGACCCCGTCTTCCACGCGGGTGAGGATGGTCTCCAGCTTGTTGCGCTCGATGGCCGTGTGCGAATACAGGCGGGCGTTCTCGATGGCGATGACGGCGTAATCGGCCATAGCCGAGATCAGCCGGATGTGATAGTCGGTAAACGGCAGGCGGTTGTGGCGGTTATCTACCCCCAGCACGCCGAAGATGTGGCCGTGAATCTGCAGGGGCACGTAGATCAGAACTCTGCACCAGGTAGGCGGTCTTGATCTTCTGGGGGGTATTCTCGTCCAGCAGCATGGGCTGCCCGCTGCGGATCACGTTGCCCGCCAGGCTGTCCTTGATCGGCAAGCGGAAGGTGCGCACGAACTCTTCCTGGAAGTTGCGCGCCGCGCGCATGTACAGCTCGCCGGTGGCTTCATCCACCAGCAGCAGGCTGCCTTCTTCTGCGCCGGTCAGCTCGACGGCCGCGTCTACCACCGCGGAGAGAACGCTGTCCAATTCCAGGGAGGAAGTGATCGAGCGCCCCAGCCGTGAAAGCGTCTCCAGCTCGTCCACCTTGCGCTGCAAGCTGGCCGTAGCGCGCCGGGCCTCGAGGATCACCCAATCTCTGCGGCGCTGGGAGCTTTGCAGGCTGTTCAACACCGCTTGCTGAATATCCTCGGCCTTCAGGGGTGGGCAAAGATAGTCCACCACGCCTACGTGCAACGCCGCGCGCAGCAGCTCGGGGGTGTCCTGGCTGACGAACAGGATGATGGGCACAGCCGGGAAGCGCTCCAGCAGGACTTGAGCCAGCTCGAGGCCGTTGCCGTCGACCAGTTTTTCCCCGATGATCACCAGCGAGGGGGCCACCTTATCCAGGAGCTTTTCGGCGGCGGCTTTTTCGCGCGTGATCACCACGGAATATCCCTCACCCCGCAAGATGCGCTCCAGCAGGATGCTCACCTGGGGGTCAGAGATGATGATGTGAATCTGGTCTTTAAGCTTATCCGTCATGGCATTCGAGGTTCCAATTCAGAAGCCGGCCACCGGGTTTATCTTGGCGGAGACAGCACGATATGAAAGGCGGTTCCCTTGCCGGTCTTGCTTTCCACCCAGATCTTGCCGCCCTGCGCCAGCACCATTTCTTTGATCATGTGCAGGCTGATTCCCAAACCGCTGAAGCGGCCGGGGTTGGGCCTCTCGGCGTGAAAATCCGGGTCGAAGACGTGAGGCAAATTCTTGCTCTCGATGCCGGCGCCCGTATCCTGTACGGTCAGGTGGGGCATCTGGTCCGGCGTTTTTTCTACCCTCAGGGTAATGTTCCCCGGGCGGGGGCTGAATTTGATGGCATTCGAGACCAGGCCGTCCAGGATGTAGGCCATTTGCACCGGGTCGGCGTAGGCCTGCACTGCTCCCGAGGATAGCTCGGCGGCCAGCACCATCTCGCTCCCCTGGGCGATGCGCTGAAAACGGGCGATGCACTGGCGCGCCAGGTCGTTCAGGCTCACCGCGGTGATCTGCCTGGAAGCGGTAGTGGGCTGCTGGAGAGCTATGCCTTCGACGATCTTTTCCATTTGCTCCAGCTTGGCCTGCACCACCATCAGCGCCAGGTGTTGTTCCTGGTTTTGCCGCCCGCCGGAAGAGCCGGCCAGCGCGGAGACCTGCTCCCTGGCAGCTCGCAGAGGCGCGGCCAGCTCGCGGCTGGCGCTGAGCAGGATGCTGTTGTTGATCTTTTCTCCCAGGTGGGCGCTTTCGGCGGCCTGCTGCATGGAGCGCGCCCGTTCTTCCAGGGCGCGGAACAGGCGGGCATTGACCAGGGATATGGAAGCGTAATCTGCAACCGCCATGAGCAAATTTTGCTCGCCGGGGGTAAAGGGCCGGGCGACCTTGCGCACCACGACGAGCAGCCCCACCACCTGCTTCTGGACTTTGATGGGCACGATCATGACCGATTGGCCCAGGCTGGAGACCTTGAAGCGTTTGAGCGGCTCGCCGTGAATAGCGAGTGTCTCTCCGGACATGGCCACCAACGAGCTGATGCCGTCGTCCCAGGTCTGGTTCATCCTGGAGAGGAGCGAGTTCGGGCAGGTTGCGGTGGGCTACCAGGGTAAAGGTGTTGCCGGCGTCGCTGCGCAGCAAAAACCAGCCGACGTCGGCGGAGGTGACTTTAACGGCTCCATCGATGATGGTGTCGAACAGGGTGCGCTGGTCGGTGACGGAGGTGACGGCCTTGCCGATGGCGAAGATGGTGGTCAGCTCGCGCACCCGGTTTTGCAGCTCCTGGTTGGTTTGCTGAAGCTGCTGGGACAGGCGCTCGCGCTCGCGCCGCTCACGCACCTGCTTGAGGACGCGTTCTACGGCCGCGACTACTTCAGCCTCGCGCACGGGCCAGATCAGGTAGTCGTTTGCGCCCAGGCGAAAAGCCTGGATGACGTCCCCTTCCATGCCTTTGGAGGCCAGCACGATGACCGGGATCTCGATCCTTTGGGAAGCGAGCGCTACCAGGAGGTCTTTCCCACTCAGCCCCGGCAGGTTCAGGTCGGCCAGAATGGCGTCCGGCGCCGTTTGCAGCGCCTGAGGAATAGCGGCTGCCGCGTCGCCCACGATCTGCACCTGGTAGCCTGTGGACTGAAGCGCCTGCCTCCCGATCAGATCGCTGATCACAGGGTCGCTCTCAACAATCAGGATGCGGTCGCGCGGTTTAACCATGGATATTATGATAGCACGGATACGCGAAAAAAGGGAGTCGGGTGACCGCTTTGTTCAGGTTTGCAAAGTAGGCGTAAGGCCGCAGGATTCCTCAAGCAGGCAAGCTCCCTCGCTCAGAAAGGGCCTCGGCCGCGGCCTCTTCGGGCTGCGCCATGGCCTTGCGATTGAGCAGAAGCGCCACGGCGACTGCCAGGAAGGGCAGCATGGCAATGATCCCCACCGGCAGGGGGCCCACTAACGGATCTGGGGCGCCCTGGGTAAAGAATATGCCGATCTGGGCCATGCCGTTGGTCGCGCCGTGCCCTAAGGCTGCCGGCCACATACTCCCGCTGCGGATGGTGGCCCATCCCAGGAGCGTGCCCACTCCGGTGGTAAACAACAGGAAGAGCAGGGGACCCAGCCAGGGGTAACCCGGGTAATTGAAGCCGTACTCATAGCCCATGAAGATGACCGGCCAGTGCCACACGCCCCAGATCACGCCCAACAGCAGCATGGCCTTGCGCCCACCCAGGGGCATCAGCTTGGGCAACAGGTAGGCCCGCCAGCCGAATTCCTCGCCAAACGTGGCCGGCAGGTTGATCAGCGCCGAGACCACCAATCCAACGATGGTTTCACTGAGGACGTAGCCCCACAGATTGGCCGGCGCCGGCAAGCCTCTCTGCTGGAACAGCAGGGTTACGGTGCTCAGGCTGGGATCGTAATGCGAGGGGAACACGAGGTAGTATAAGGCTGCCCCCAAGATGATGAGCAAGCCGGGAAGGAACCACAATAACAGCCAAAACGGCCAGCCGCGCTTGAGCTTGGGGCGCAGGTAAACGTTGCGCCAGCCTTCTCGAGTCACCAGGCGGGTGAGCACGTGTGCCAGGGCGGGCGCCCACATATAAGTGGTAGCCATCAGCAGCAAGGCCAGGGTGAGCCCGCTTTGGGAGCTAAGCACCGGGCTGCCGGTCAGGCCGCCGGTCAGGTAGATCACCAGCCCGGTCAGCCAGGCAATGCCAAAAGCAAAAATCAAAAAGATCGTGATCCGTTTCGTATCCATAGTTATTCTCCCACAATCATTATAACAATTCTCTCTCGCACGGCAGGGTATTTTCATGTTTCCTGGACAGCCACAGCGATCTGTGTGATTACCCTTGCCCGGAGGGCACGCAAGGCGCGGGTACGCAGAGCGCCAGGGTGTGGCGATCTCAGCGCCGACTGCCAGATTGCTTCACCCCGGAAAGAACACCGGGGTTCGCAATGACATAATTCGACTTTGAGAACGCCATGGCAATGACAGGCGCGCGGTATTTGAAACTTGACAAAATCAGGTTAGAATTGTATTAGATATCTTGCTTAAGGCTTGACTTTATGTCTCTGCTTGGCATAATATGGAAATACGCAAGACCAGGTTCCTTTGTTTACCTGTTCATCTCGAAAAGTGCTTGAGCGGGTCAGACGCTTGTTGAGAAGATGTCTGGTGAGGTACGTGTCTCCACAGGGCTGGCCCTTGCAGAGCAACCCGTTGGAACGGGAGTCAAAGTCATCGTATGGAATATAAAGATTATTACAAGATATTGGGTGTGGACAAGGCCGCCTCGGCGCAGGAGGTCAAGAAGGCTTATCGCAAGCTGGCGATGAAGTATCATCCCGACCGCAACCCCGGCGATAAGCAGGCTGAGGAGAAGTTCAAGGATATAAATGAAGCTTACCAGGTGTTGAGTGATTTGACGAAGCGCACGCGTTACGACCAGTTGGGCGAATCTTACTTCCGCTATCAGCAAGGCGGCGGCGCGCCGGGTAGCTTTAACTGGAACGAATGGTTCACCCAGCAACCGGGCAGCGGGGGCCAGCGGGTGGAAGTGGGCAACCTGGAAGATCTGTTCGGGGGAGGTTTCTCGGACTTCTTCTCGGCAATCTTCGGCGGGATGGGCGGTATGAGCCCGACCGGTGGTCGTTCGTCTTCACGCCGCGCGGCTCCGGCGGCTTACAACCAGCCGGTTACGGTCACGCTGCAAGAGGCTTTTAGCGGCACCGAGCGCACGCTCCAGACGGGGAAACGTCGCTTACAGGTCAAGATCCCTGCCGGCTCCCGCACCGGCACCCGGGTGCGCGTGCCGGGTGGGGGGCCGAACGGCAGCGGCGACCTGTACCTGGTGGTGGAAGTCTTGCCCGACAACCACTTCGAGCGCAAGGAGAATGACCTCTACACCGAGGTGCCCGTGGATTTATATACGGCGGTATTGGGCGGCGAAGTGACGGTGCCGACCTTGAGCGGCAACGTGCGCCTCACGATCCCGGCGGGCACTCAGCCGGGCCAGACTTTTCGCCTGGCAGGGCGCGGGATGCCGCAGTTAAAGGCCCCGGCAGCGCATGGAGATTTATACGTACGCGCCAAGGTGCAGGTTCCACGACAGCTCACAGACCAGCAACGCTCCTTGTTTCAGAGGCTGGCCGGCGGCGGGTGATTTTTAGGAGAGGCGGCTGGGATGCCTCCACTTTTACCTACATTAGATGAAATGGAAGGTTCTTATGAATAAGAGATTTGGATGGACGATCGCCGCCGCTGTTCTGATCCTCAGCGTGCTGGCATGCCAGGCCCCCGTCTTGGGGCGCCAATTGAGCATCAGCACCCAGTTGCCTCCAGTGGCGGCAACCTTACCCGTATCCAACGTGGCGCCCACCCAGGCTTTGCCCCCGGCTGTCGCCCCCAGTGGAGGGACGAATACCTCCTCCGTCGAGGATGCGCTGGTGGCGCTCTACCAGAACGTCAGCCCGGGAGTAGTGCTCATCCAGGTGACTACCGCTCAGGGCGATGCGTTAGGCTCCGGGTTCGTCTACGATACGGCGGGAGACATCCTCACCAATTACCACGTGGTGGATGGCGCCACGAATATCGAGGTGGACTTCCCCTCCGGGTTCAAGGCCGCCGGCAAGGTGATTGGCACCGACCTGGACTTTGACCTGGCCGTGGTCAAGGTGAGCGCCACTGCGGACGAGCTCAAGCCCTTATCCTTAGGGGATTCGGATCAGCTCAAGGTTGGGCAGACCGTGGTGGCTATTGGCAATCCTTTTGGATTGAGTGACACGATGACGGTTGGTATCGTATCGGGCCTGGGCCGCACCCTGGATTCGATTCGCCAGACGCAGGCCGGCGACTTCTTCACGGCCGGGGACATCATCCAGACGGACGCCGCTATCAACCCGGGCAATTCGGGTGGCCCGCTGCTCAACCTGGCGGGTGAGGTGGTGGGGGTGAACCGCGCCATCAGCACCACCAGCACGACTGCCACCGGAGAGCCGACCAATTCAGGCATCGGGTTTGCCGTTTCGTCCAATATCGTCAAGCGTGTGGTGCCGGACCTGATCAAGAACGGCAAGTACGATTACCCCTACCTGGGAATATCCGCTCTGCCCGAGGTCAGCCTGATGGACCAGGAGGCGTTGGGATTGTCTCAGTCCACCGGCGCGTACGTGGTGGACGTGGTGCAGGGCGGTCCGGCGGATAAGGCCGGCATCCTGGCCGGCACACAGACAACCAGTATTCAGGATCTAAATGCCGGCGGCGACCTGATCATCGCCATCGACAACCACCCGGTGTTGGTCTTCGGCGACCTGTTGAGCTACTTGATGAATAACAAGCAGCCCGGCGACCAGGTGACGCTGACCATTTTACGCAATAACCAAAAGAAGGAGGTTACCTTAACGTTGGGAAAGCGCCCGTGAGCGAAGTCCACACAGTAGTAAGGTGAACAAAAGGAGGTAAATATGTTTTCCGAAAAGGACTTGCGGGAACTGCTGGATTACTCCGCGCCGGCTCCTGTTCTCAGCCTGTATCTGAACACCGATCCGTCACAAGGAAACGCAGATGCCTACAAACTCCGTTTGCGCAACCTGCTCAAGGAGGTAAATTTACCCCAGGACGAAAGTGTAATCGAGCGTTATTTCGATCACGAATTTGATTGGTCTGGACGGAGTGTGGCCGTTTTTTCTGCGGCCTCGCAGGATTTCTTCCGCGCTTTCCCCCTGGCTGTCCCGGTGAGCGACCGGGTAGGCGTAGACGAGCGCCCCGCCGTGAAGCCCCTGGCGGACCTTCTGGATGCCTTTGGCGGTTATGGTGTGGCGCTGGTGGATAAACAGGGCTCGCGCCTGTTCTTCTTTCACCTGGGGGAGCTGCGTGAGCAGGAAGGAGTGATGGGCGAGGTCGTGAAGCACTCCAAGCGCGGCGGCGCTTCTTCCCTGCCCGGCCACCGGGGTGGTTCGGCCGGCCCCACGAAACGGGAAGACGAGGTCGTGGATCGCAACATGCGCGAGTTGGTCGATTTCGCCGCACACTTTTTCGAGGAAAACCACGTTCGCAGGATCTTGATCGGGGGGACGGACGATAACGTGTCGCTCTACCGCGCCATGCTGCCGAAGAACTGGCAAAGCCTGGTGGTGGGCGCGTTCCCTATCAGCATGACGGCCACGCACACCGAGGTGCTGGCGAAGGCCATGCAAGTTGGCCAGGAAGCCGAGCACAAGCGCGAGGTGCGCCTGATCCAGCAGATGATCACGGCGGCGGCCAAGGGCAGCGGCGCCGTGGTGGGCCTGGAAGATACGCTACAGGCCATTCACGATGGGCGGGTGCAGACGCTGCTTTTCCTGGAGGGATTGCGCGCCCCTGGCTATCAATGCCAGCATTGCGGCTCCCTGACCACCCGCAATTCGAAGAGCTGCCCTTACTGCGGCGGGGCCTACCGGCAGATCTCGACGCGGTCGAGATGGCCGTGCAGGCCGTGATGCAGTCTGGCGGTGTGGTGGAGGTCATCCACGCCGATGCGGAGCTGGAGAAAGCCGGCCAGATCGGCGCCTTGCTGCGCTATTGAGGGTTGAGACCCTGTCCGCGAACAGACCCTAAAGCGTTTTAAAGAAACCTTTAGGGTCTGTCTTTCTTCACGGCTTCCCGTACAGGCTGCTTTCGAGGTCCGTGAGGTCCTTGATGAAGATGCCCAGGTCCAGGGCGGCATTGGTGGGGTTGGCGTCCACCTCGCCGATGGCCAGGTTGAGGCGGGTTTGCAAGTCCTTGGCGGTGCTGGCGTCTGTGCTCTGGATGACGTCGGTCAGCTTCTTCAGGGAAGCGGTGGCCGCCGAAAGGGCCGTCTTGGCCGAGGCGGTGTCCTTGTTGCCCAGGGCCACGCGCGCCTGATTGGCGTCGTTGAGCGTTTGCAGCAAGATCACGTGCGTATTGGCGCTGTCCAATTGCTTGACCAGGCCTTGATTGAGATCTTGCGCGTTGGATAGATTTTGCTCGACCGTGTCTTGCGTCGATTGAACCGCCTTGGCTTGCTGCTCCGCCGCCACCTGCGCGGCTGCCGCCTGATCGTATTGCTGCACCAGGGGCTTATACAGGAGCAGGTAGGTGCTGAGCATGCCCAGGGCAAACACGCCTACGAAACCACCTACCCAACGCAGGAGCTTGCGGTTGAACCGTCCTACGCGTGAATTGGCTCCCAGCAGGAAGCGCATGGCGCGGCCAAAGAATCCCGGCTTCTTTTTGGGAGGCGCCTGGCCCGCTGTGGAGCCAGAAGGTTGGGATGGACCGGCCTGGTTGCGGGCGGGCTGATCGGGCGCCGGTTTGGGATTGTCATTGGGAAGGGTCATCGCATACCTGTCTTCGTTGTGATTTAGGGGGTCGGGGTGGAGGTGGGTGTGGGCGTGTTGTCGACCGGAAGTGGAGTGGGTGTAAGCTGTATTATAGCAGTCTCGCTGGGAGCCGGGGTAAAGCTGAGGGTGGCCGTGGAGGTTGGGCAGCCTTCGCCGGTGCAGGCGGTGGGCGTGAGCGTTGGACAGCCAAAGCTCATGCAGGGAGTGGGCGTGAAGGTCGGGCAGCCAAAGCCTGTGCAAGGGGTAGGCGTGAGAGGAAAGCCTTCCGAGAGGGGCGAAAGGTTGAAGATGGGCGTTTGCGAGCCGGCCCCGCCGGACGAGCTCGTCACCAGCATCTCCCACACCAGGTCGATGTCGCCCAGGGCCAGCACGGGGTAAGCCGGCAGGTTGGAGATGGCGATATCCAGGCGCTGAACCAGCAGGCTGGCGGGGAACGGTTGGGGAGTGGCTCCCTGCGGTTGGCTGGCAGCCAGGAGCGTGCGGGCAGCTTGCAGATCCTGGCGGGCCAGACCGGGGTTGTTCTCGGCCAGGTACAGCCGGCTGCGGCTGAGCAGCTCCAGCACCTTGAGCGATTGCACGTCCTGGAGGAGGGCCGCGAGCTGGGTATCATTGGCGCTCAGATCGCTTTGCAAGCCCTGTACCTGCTGGTTCAGGCTGTCCAGGTTCTTGCCCAGCGTATCCAGCCCTTGCAGCAGGCTGGTATGTTGCTGGAGAGTCTTGTCTGAGGCGTCCATGCGGCTTTGCAGCTCGCTGATCAGCGCGGCTTGCTGGTCGCGCTGGGTCTCCAGGGCGGCGATGCGGCTTTGCAATTCGTCCAGGCGAGTTCTGGTTTTGCTGGTCGGCCAGCGCCTGGCGGGTCTGCACGTCTTGCAAGGCGGCGGCGTTCTCGCGTATAGGCTGGACGAGCTGGCTGCTCACGTAAGGAGCGCCGAAGTAGAGGATGACGCCGATGACTCCCAATACGATCAAAATGAGAATCACGCGCAACAGGCCGCGCAGGAAAGCAGATCCGCGCTGGCCGGAAGCGGGTGCGGGGGGAAATCAGATGAACCGGTAGTCATGGCGCCTCCTTACGGCTGGGGGGTAGGGGTCGGATTTCAGCAGCGTACGCAGCCCATCCAGGAAGTTCTGGAAGGTCTGGCTGCTGTCTTGCAGGGTCTTGACCTGCTCGTTCAGCCCGATCACCTGGCTCTGAAGCCCCTGAACCTGTTTCGCGCTGTTGTCCAGGTCGCTGCGCAGGGATTGGGCGTCGCTTTCCAGGGTATTGACGCGCCCGCTCAGGCTTTCCATGTTATTCACGCGGGTGAGCAGGTCGTTCTGGTCCTTCTGGAGGGTGTTGGCCTGGGTGCTCAGCGCGTCTACTTGGCGCGCCAGGGAATTCACTCGCGCGGGGGACGCGTAGGTCAGCCCGCCGTTGATCAGCGCCAGGATGCCCAGGCTAAGGAGGATGCCCAGGAGCAGGGCTATCAGGCTCCCCCCGACGACCAGCCCGGTGACGTTGGCCGGGATGCGTTGAGAGGGTTGCGCCGGGGCTGCGGCCGCCTGGGGAGACGCTTGCCGGGCGGCTTCTTCGACCGGGCCAGGCTGCGGGCCTGCGGCCGTTTCTCCAGTGGGTGGAGGTGTGGGTTCCACCAGGGCCACCGCTCTTGGTGTGGGGAGTGGAGCAGCAGGGCCTGCGGCCATCTCTTCGGCGGATGGGGGCGTGGGTTCCACGACCGGCGCTTCCGGCGCCGGGGGCAGGTCGCTTTCGGGCGCCGGAGAAGCGGGGCCGCTCTCCATTTCCGCCTGCGTGGGGAACTCCTGGAGAGCCTCGGGCGCTGCCACGCTGACCTCGCTCTCCAGGCAGATCTTCGGCCTGAGTTGTTCCAACAGCGCCGGACCGATGCCGCTGACCTTCTGAAGATCGTCGAATGTGGCGTAAGGGCGGTTGGCGATGATGCGCTCTGCCAGGGTGAGGCCCACGCCGCTGAGGGTCATCAGCTCGTCCGTGCTGGCCGCGTTGACGTTTACAGGTTGGGATGGATCACTCATCAGAACCTCCAGCTTTCTATACTTGTGAGACCCTCAAGGTTTTAAAAAACCTTTAGGGTCTACGGCACGTCAATTCCTCCGGAAGTGTACAACGAGCGCGACCGGAGTGTATCCTTTAAGGGAAACATGCAGTATCTGACCGGCTATGCGGGCCGTGAGACCCCTGCGATTGAATATAGTATAGCGGAGGCCGGGGAAAACTGCAAACCGGCGAATGCGTTATAATCTGCGCTTATGGAAAGCGCCCCGGTTTCCACCAATGGAAATGCCAATCGCCAGATTGCCCGCGCCGCCGGCATCGTGATGGCGGCCTTCGCTTTTGGCCAGGTCATCGGCCTGGTGGCCAAGGTGCTGACGGCCAATGCTTTCGGTACCGGCATGGAGGCCGACGCCTTTTATACGGCCAACAGCCTGCCGGACCTCATCTTTCAGATCATGGCCGGCGGGGCGCTGGCTTCCGCCTTCGTGCCGACCTTCACCGGCCTGCTGGCGCGTGAAGACCACGAAGGCGCCTGGAAGCTGGCTTCGTCCATCGTCAATCTGCTCCTGCTGCTGATGATCGGCGTGGCGCTGCTGGCCGAGCTCTTCGCGCCCCAGGTGGTGCGTTACCTGCTGGCTCCCGGCGCGGTGGACGACCCGGGAAAATTTGCCCTGACGGTGGCGCTGCTGCGCATCATGCTGCCCTCGGCGGTGATCTTTGGGCTGAGCGGCCTGGCCATGGGCGTTTTGAATTCCCACCAGCATTTCCTCTTCCCGGCGCTGGCGCCTTCCATGTACCAGATCGGCTGGATCCTGGGCGTGCTCGTGCTGGCGCCATACCTGGGGGTATATGGTCTGGCGTGGGGCATAGTGATTGGCGCCGGCTTTCATCTGCTCGTGCAGGTGCCCAGCCTGCTCAGGCTGAAAGGCCGTTATTATCCCATCCTGGGGCTGCATCTCGGGCCGGTGCGCGAGGTGGGCCGCCTGATGGCCCCGCGCCTGTTCGGCGTGGCTGCCGTGCAGCTCAATTTTCTGCTGAATACCATCCTGTCTTCCTTCTTCCCGGAGGGCAGCCTGGCGGGCATCAAATATGCCATGCCGATCATGCTGGTGCCAGAGGTGATCATCGCGCAAGCCATCGCCATCGCGGCCATGCCCACTTTCTCCGCGCAGGTGGCCCTGGGCAAAGTGGACGAGATGCGCTCCTCGCTGGTCTCGGCGCTGCGCGCGGTGCTGCTGCTCTCGCTGCCGGCTTCGCTGGGCTTGATCCTGCTGCGCCGCCCGTTGGTCGCACTGATCTACCAGCACGGCACCTTCGACGCCGCTTCCACCGATCTGGTGGCCTGGGCGCTGCTGTGGTACGCGGTGGGGCTGGTGGGCCATTCGGTGATCGAAGTGGTCTATCGCGCCTTCTATTCACTGCACGATACCAAGACCCCCGTCATCCTGGTGACCATCTCTATGGGCTTGAACCTGGTCTTCAGCCTGGTCTTTACCCGCTTGTTCGGATTGGTGGGCTGGGCGCCGCACGGAGGCCTGGCGCTGGCCAACTCCGTCGCCACGCTGCTGGAGATGGGCGGCTCGCTGGTCTTCATCCGCCGCAAAGTGGGCGGCTTGCAACTGCGCCGGCTGGCGGAAGGGCTGGCGAAATCCGCCCTGGCGACCGCTATCATGAGCGCCTTGCTGCTGGCCTGGAGCGCCTGGAGCGCCGGGAGGGCTTATTGGATGGTGGCGATTCTGGGGATTGCGATAGGTGGCGGCGCCTACCTGCTGGCGATGGTCGCCTTGCGCGTGCCTGAGGTGCGCTTGCTATTCGGCGCGCTATCGCGGCGGGCGCGCAGCGCCTTGCAACGAGCTTAGCGCCACACCCCCCAGATGATCAGGGCGATGGCGATGCCCAACAGGATGCCGCCCAGGGCCTCCATGGGAGTGTGGCCGAGGACTTCCTTCAACTGTTTATCTGAAATGGGCTGCCCGCGGAAGAACTCGTCCACCAGCATGTTGATCTTTTGCGCGTGCATGCCGGCCTGGCGGCGGATGCCGGTCGCGTCGTAGATCACGATCATGGTGACGGCTATGGACAGCGCAAATAAGGGGGTGTCGAAGCCGTGGTACAGGCCAATCGCCAGGCTGGTGGAAGTGACCAGCGAAGAGTGTGAGCTGGGCATGCCCCCCGCGCTGACCAGCAGCGCCCAATTAAAGCGGTGGTATTTAAGGTAATAAAGCGGGACTTTCAGTCCCTGCGCCAGGGCCCAGGCGGCCAGGCCTACGATGAGGACTTGATTGCTGAAGAGGCTTCCATGGGTCATGAACCTTATCCCTCATCTTCCCCCAGGTCGGTCAGCTCCTCTCCAATGAGCTGGCGCACCTTCAATTCGGCTTTGTCGAGCAGGGCCGCGCAATGTTGGGCCAGCGTCTGGCCGCGCTCGAACAGCTTCATGGCTTCTTCCAGCGTGCGCTGGTTGGATTCCAGGGCTTCGACGATGGTTTCCAGCTCGCTAAAGGCCTGCTCGTAGGTCATGTCTTCCGGGGTCGTAACTGCGGCCATTCTTGATTTCTCCATTTTAGATTTCAGATTTGTGATTGCTGATTGAAGATGGGGGTTTCGCCTTTTTCGGATTGGGCAGAAAACTCACCACAGAGGCACAGAGCGCACAGAGAAATCGAACGAAAAAGCAGCAAGAATCTCTGTGGATTCACAAAAAAAGCTCCGTGTTCTTCGCAAAGCACCCCTTGTGGGCTGTGCCTCTGTGGTGAAAACGTCACCTCGGCCCCAATTGACAAAAGTCTGGTTGTTGCAGCCCACCTCTACAATCAGCAATCACAAATCTAAAATCACAAATCCAAAATTTACTTCTTCACCTGCGCTCCGAACGTCCCATCTCCGACGCGCACGGACAGCTCCTCGCCGGGGACGGCCTGGCGCACGCTCTTGACCAGGCTGCCGTCGGCCTGGCGCGTGACCACCGCGTATCCCCGCTCCAGCACGGCCAGCGGGCTGAGCGCTTCCAGGCGGGTGTTCAGGCCACTCAAATGGGCGCGGCGCAGCTCCAGGCTGTGCGCCAGGGAGAGGCCCGCGCGGTGGGAAAGGTCGTCCAGGCGCTGGCGGCTGCTGTTCACCTGGGCCAGCGGCGAGGAGCGCCGCAGGCGGTTTTGCAGGTCGCCGGCTTCCCAGCGCAGATTGGCGAGCAGGTCTCCCAGGCTGCGCCCCAGGCGGGCGGCGCGCTCGCTCAGGTCGGCGCGCAGGTCAGCGCCCTGGATAGGGGTGGCCAGCTCCGCGGCGGCAGTGGGGGTAGGGGCGCGCAGGTCGGCGGCGAAATCGGCGATGGTGAAATCCGTTTCGTGCCCCACGCCGGTGATGATGGGCGCCTGCGAGGCGGCGATGGCGCGCGCCACGCTCTCTTCGTTGAAGGCCCACAGGTCTTCCAGCGAGCCGCCCCCGCGCGCCACCAGGATCACGTCCGGGTGGGCGCTGCGATTGAGCGCCTGAATGGCGGCCACGATGCCGGGAGGAGCTTCGACGCCCTGCACGGGCGTGGGGGCCAGCACTACCTCCGCCAGAGGATAGCGCCGGCGCAGGATGTTGAGCATGTCCTGCAGGGCGGCCCCGGTGGGCGAAGTGACGATGCCGATGACGCGCGGCTGCGGTGGTGGCTGGCGCTTGCGCGCCGGGTCGAACAGGCCCTCGCTCTCCAGGCGCGCCTTCAGGCGCAGGAACTCCTGGAAGAGCGCGCCCTCGCCGGCCAGGCGGAGGGAATCCGCGTAGAGCTGGTATTGGCCGCCCTGCTCGTACAGGCTGATCGCGCCGTGCACCTCCACGGCGGCCCCGTCTGCCAGGGTCACCTTCAGGCGCTGGTGGGCGGCCCGCCACATCACACAGCGCAGAGAGGCGTTGCTGTCTTTTAGCGTGAAATACAGGTGGCCGGAGCTGGGCCGTGAGAGGTTGGAGATCTCGCCAGACACCCACACGTCTTGCAAGCGCTCGTCGCTCTCCAGAAGCTGGCGCAGGTAGCGCGTCAGCTCGGTGACGCTTAAAATAGGGATGTGGAACAGGGGAAGCTGGCTCATTTGCACCTTAGCATACCCTGCTTGCGCGGGGCTGTCAACTATTCCCCGTTCGATCATTCGATGCTACAATAAAAAATCCCATGAATTCAACTCTGGTCTCCCTGGCGCATGAACTATATCGAGAATCACGACAAATCGGATGCATGCATTTTTTGCACGGCGCTCGAGCAGCAAGACGGCCCGGACAATCTCATCGTTGCCCGCGGCCAGTTTGCCTTCGTCATCCTGAACCGCTATCCTTATACCAACGGGCATTTGATGGTGGTGCCCATGGCCCACCGCGCTTCACTGGAGCTGCTGGACGCGCCCACGCGCGCCGAGCTGATGGAGCTGACTTCGCGCGCCCTGGACGTGCTGCGCGCCGTCTACGGCCCGGAGGCCTTCAACCTGGGCGCCAACATCGGCCAGGCTGCCGGCGCGGGCGTGGCGGACCACTTTCATCTACACATCGTGCCGCGCTGGGCGGGGGATACCAACTTCATGTCCACCGTGGCCGACGTGCGCGTGCTGCCCGAGGCCCTGCCGGACACCTATCACAGGATTCAGGAGAGGTGGGGGGAAGGGTAGGGATTATAGGGCCGTATCCTTTAGCCTGATGTTTCCCAGGAATACTGCAATCTAAAATAACGGGCACATTTGACTTATTGACATTGAAGCACAAATCTGCTATGCTCTTATAGCACATATGCTATAATTTCTGCTCGCCGATAGGCAAGGGCACATGTGGGACATCGAAGACTACATCAAACCAAATGGCCACAGCCCCATTCGTGAGTTCATCGATTCGTTGCCGCCAGATGTCTTTCCAAAGGTTGAAAGGAAGCTGAATCTTTTGACGGAACTGGGAAAAGAACTTCGCAGGCCTCACATCGATTACCTGGATCAAGATATTTGGGAGCTTCGCATAAAAACGCATCATGGACAGTATCGAATCCTGTATTTCTTTTTTGACGGGCACAAAATTATCCTGACCCACGGAATTTCAAAAAAGAGTGGAAAGGTTCCTTCGAGAGAAATTGACCGTGCAGTGGAGTATCGAGCGGATTATTACGCCAGACACCAAAGGTAAAGGTATGAGTTTCCAAGGATTCTTGAACAAGAAACGTAGCCAACCCGAAATTCACAAGGCTGAAGAGGATCAAAAGCTGCAACTAGATTTTGCAGACGCGGTTATTCGCGCTCGTCTCAAAAAGGGTTGGTCCCAGTCGGAGCTTGCCCAACAGGTGGGCACCCGCCAGGCGAATGTCTCACGGATTGAATCTGGCCTGGCGAACCCTACCCTGAGGCTCGTTCAGAAGCTTGCCCAGGCTCTGGACATAGAAGTGAACTTTCAGGCCAGGCAACAGCCTGCGCATCTTCTCTTGGCCCAATTCATTCCCCCCAATCAGGTTAAGGAAATAAGACTCCAGAAGTAATTCAACCGCGATTAAGCCTTGCGAAGGTCTCAAACCTTCGCAAGGCTGGTGGCTTTGGAGCGCAACGTCTCCCAGATCTCCTGCGGACTGGCGGCCCAGACCAGTGCGCAGAACAGCAGCGTGGGGAAGACGTGGAAGACCAGGCGGTCCAGGGAGTATTGCATGTGCCAGGCCAGCGGGTGGGGGGTGATCAGGTAGACCCCGGCGTAGCCCAGCAAGGTCAAGCCCGCCGCGCACAGCAGCATCCACAGGCCGCTTTTTTCTGCGGCAGAAAGCTGCCTGCGCAGCAAGACGGCGTAGAGCAGCAGGACTGCCAGGATGGGTAGCTTCCAGCCGCCCAGGGCCAGCAGGTACTGCGCGAAGGTCTGCGCGATCAGCACGTAGCGGCTGCCGTCCAGCACTTTCCCTAGCAAAATGGCGGGGGTCTGCCCCTGGAGGATGTCGCCGGGCGGGGCGATGCTGATCTTGAAGTAGAGGTTGATCAGCAGCGGCAGGGCCAGCCCGGCGAAATAGGGCAGGGTGCGGCGCAGCCGCCTGAGATTGAAGAGCAGCAGGGTCACACTCAGGGCCAACAGGAACATCAGCCCCTCGTTCTTGGCCCAGGCGGCCAGGCCGGCGGCCAGCCCGGCCAGCGCCAGCCAGCCCGGCCGGCGGTCGCGCGTATAAGCGTAAGCCAGCAGGCAGGCGGCGAAGATGAAGAAGGTCAGGGGGATGTCGGCGGTTTGCGTGGCGCCCACCACGAACAGGGCCGGGGTGCCCAGCAGCAACAGCCCGCCCAGCGCGCCCTGGCCGGCGTCGCGGAAGGCGCTGACTCCCGCGAATACGATCCCGATCAGCCCAAAGGTAAAGAGGCCGGCCAGCACGATCGGCGCACGCACCGAGGGGCTGCCCAGCACCTCCCACAGGCGCAGGACGTTCATGGGAATGAGCAGGGGGTAGTCGGCGTGGGCCTTCCAGTTCAATAGCGGCGAGAAGGCTTTCAGCCAGTGGGCGCTGTCCAGGTAGATGAAGCGCGCGCGCAGGTTCCAGATGGCGTAGGCGTCGAAGGTGCCGTAGCGCTGCGAAAGGGAAAAGCGCACGAAGGCCAAAGCGGTCAGCCCGGCCACCCCTACGAAGACGGCCGCCAGCCCCCAGCTTATCCACGCCTGGGGCGCGCCCGAAAAGAGGGTGAGCTTACGCCAGAGGGCGCGGCGGCGCCACAGCGCCAGGCCGGCCAGCCCGAGGGCCAGCGCGCCTTCGACCCATAGATAGGCCAGGTTGGCCGGGTTGAAGGCCAGGCTCCACAGGAAGTAGAGCAGCGCATCCACCCCCAGCCCGCAGCCCACGCCGAGCAACGCCAGCAGCAGGCCGTTGACTTGCGCTTGCCTGGGCCACAACAGGCTGACCAGGGCGAGCCCGATCACAGTGGGAGGGATCAATGCCAGGGGAATGTACAGGGTCATAGGCTCACTTCTCGAACAGATAGATGCCCATCCCGACGTTTTTCACCAGGCGGATGCCGAAATGCTGCTCGATGGCTGCCAGGTCGGTCTCGGGGCTGCCGAAATTCCCGACGATGAGCGGCCGGTTGGCGCCTTCTTCGATGATGCGCGGGGCCAGGAAGAATTGAGTCATGACCATCTCCTCGTCCTGGTCGATGGGGCTGAAGGATAGACCGGGCATGTCCCGTTCCGAGAGATAGCCGATGACCCCGCCGGAGGGCAGGTAAGGCTTGAGGTTCCCCATACGGCTTTCCCATTGGGAGGGGCCGTCCTGGCCGGTCACGACGTGCAGCCATTGGCCGCGCAATGAGTAGAGAAGCGAGGAATTGGAATAAAGGGCCAGCCCCAGTATGGATAGGATCAACAGGCCGGCCAGGATAGCTCTGGTTTTTCCGGGCATGGCGGCTATTATAGCGGAAAACGCCGCGGCGGGAGGGTTATCTTGCGAACAAACGGGCGAAGCCGGGGTAAGCCGTCAGGGGGATCAGATCGAAGGTGATCAGCCCGGCCTGCACCAAAGGCAGCGTGCTCAGCGCGGCCTGCGCTTCCTCCACGCCGGCGCACTCCAGCACCAGCACGGCAGTAGTCTGGTCCGCGCGGAAGTAGAGCTCGCGCACCGTGCCGGATTGGTACAGCTCCCAGATGCGCACGGCCTCCGCTTTCAGGTGCGGCCTGAACCCGGCCTCTGAAGCGCCGGGGGTTTCTTTTTCGAGGGCCAGAATCTTCATGGTTTTTCTCAGTCGTCGTGGCTGCCGGTCGGTCTGGGCTCGGGCGTCCTTGTTTGTCCGCCTTGCGTTGGGGTGGGCAAGTGGTGGTCGCCGCCGTCTCCGCCGCCGCTTTGCGTCTGGGTGGGCGCGGGGTGACTGCCTTCGCCATCGCCGCTATGATCGCCGCCCTGCGTCTGGGTGGGGGAAACCTGTTCGCCGCCTCCGCCATCCTGGTTATGCGGCGCCTCGGTCGGCTCAACCTCGTGTGGCTGGGTGGGCTGTTCCGGGGGAGCCACTGTGGGAAGTTCTCGCCTTCCGGGTGGGGGGTGGGGCTGGCCTGGAGCGGGGGGTGGTCTTCGCCGGTGTTGCCCAGCAGAGTCAGGGTGCGGGCGTGCAGCAGGGTGGCTCCCATACGGATGGCGTCTACGCTTACCTGGCCGCCGATCGAGGGGCTCCCGCCGCTAATCACCGTATCCGGGGTCAGGGTGACGGTGATGCCGCTCACCACCCATTGGCCGGGTTGGATGGATTGGAGCACGCCGTTGAATTGCACTTCGCGCAACTGCATCCATTCCACCTGCACCTTGCCGTCAGACAGGGACACGCCGTGTACTTCGACGTAAGCGCCCGGCTGGTATTCGCGGGCCGGGTCGATCTCCGGCGGCAGCGACAGGGCCACGCCGCCCACGCTCCATTGCCCTGAGCTATCGGAGGCGAGAAAGCCGGCGAAGGTGACTTCGACCTTTTGCTGGCGGCCAAAGAGCGCCTCCACCTCCTTGGCGCGTTCCTGGTCGAAGTCCTCCTCCATTTCCAGGCGTTGGGCCGGATCCGTGGTGAATAACAGGCGGGTGCGCTCGCTGGCCAGCTTGATGGCGTACAGGCCGTCGCCGGGCAGGGATTGAGCCGAGGCGATGCCCGTCCCTACGATGGCGGCGACCAACACCAGGGAAAGCGTGACGGCCACCGCTTTGAAGCGTAAGAAGGCGAAGAAGGCCATCACAGGGTTGGCGGGCCGGCGTTCCTGCGCGGCGGCTAAAAAGCGAGCGCGGCTGCGCATTTTGGCGTCCATGGGAACCTGCAAGGGTCGCAGAGAGCCGGCTGCCTGGGCCGCGACCAGCAAGGGGCGCAGCTCGGCGGCCCACTGGGGGTAATGGGCCAGGGCTTGTTCGAGGGAAGCTCCCCGCTGGATTTGTTCCAGGCAATCGTTTAGGGCGGCGTATTTCGGATCCGAGCTCATGTTTTCGATCTCTCTTCTAGCAACCTTCGCAGGGCTGCCAGGGCGCGGAATTGCAGAGTTTTCACGGCCCCTACGCTCTTTCCCATGGCTTCGGCGGTTTCTTCCAGGGAATGGTCGTGGGAAAAACGTAAGGCCAGCACGTGTTGCTGCTCGGGGGTCAGGCGCAGCAGGGCGCGGCGCACTTCACTGCGCTGCCAGGAATGTTCCGCGGCCTCTTCCGGGGTATGCCCGGAGGCGGGCTCGCGGTCATCCAGGCCGTCGATTTGGTGCCTGTACTTCCCGCGCAGGTGGTCGTTCACCAGATGCGAGGCGGTGCCCAGCATCCAGCCGCGCAGGTTCTCGGTCGGGCCGCTTTTTTGGCGCAGGGCTTTAAGCAGGCGTAAGAAAACTTCCGAGGTGATATCTTCGCAGACCTGTTCATCGTCCAGCCGGTAACGGACGTAACGATACACCACCGGGTACATCTCGTCGTGGATATCAGCCAGCGAGCGGGGGTCGAACTGACGGGCGCGCGCAAGAATGGTTTCGGCTTTATTCATGGACGGGTTATCGAGCGGCTGGTTAACGGTGAAGACCTCTGGCGTTAAGTATACCTTATGCCGAGGCCCGCTCACCCCTTCCGATGGCTGCACGCTCATAGCGTTTCATCCCTCATTGCTGGTCAGGTTCAGGGGAGGCGAGCGCTGAGCTCCTTCCCGCCTCCCCTACAACCACACCGAGGCCCTAAGGGTTGGCGCCCGGATCTGGATCTCGTAAGGCAAAGAAGCCTTGCTCATCCAACATCTGAGTGAAACCCTTAGAGCCTGAATCTCGATCCCTTAGTGGCCGCTCGAGTGGCTGTCGCCACTATGGTCACCGCCATGATTGTCGCCGTGGTTGTCGCCGGGCTCAGGGGATTGCCCGGGGACGGTTGGGCTGTGTGGCTCCGGGGTATAGCTAGGATTGGGGGTTGAAGTCATCGCAGGGTGATCCTCGTGCCCGTCTCCCGGGTTGGACGTGGCGTGGGGAAGATCATGGTGCTCGCCTTCCGGGGTAGCGCTGGGGTTGGGGGTGCCTAGCGGACCTTCGGAATGATCCTCCTTGCTGATCTGGCGCGCCAGCCAGGAGCCATCCGCCTGTAGGCTGCCTTCCGCTTCGACGAAGTCGCCCACCGTTGGGCTGCCCTTGAAAATCGTATTGCTATCGGTCAAGACGTCTTGTCCGTTGATGCTCCACACGCTGCCGTTGATGGCGGATACGATGCCTTTCAGGTCGAACTCGTGCCCGTGGACGGGCGAGGGACTGGCCTCAGGCGTAGGGGTCAGGCTCTCGCCGGGGGTAGGGGAGACGCCTTCCGTTGAAGTGGGAGAGACCTCGAAGGGGTTGGCGTTGCTGGAGGTGAGCGCGCTGACTTTGACCAGGCTGTCTACGTTCTTGATGCTGTTGTCACTTGCGGCGCTGACCGGGCTGGCGCCTGCCAGGCGCACCAGGCCGGCAGGCACGCCGGAGCAGGCGCCCAGAGCCAGGGCGGCAAGCAGCGCCAGTGGCAAGACCAACCAGCGCACCGTACGAATTTGGGGTTTCATGAGATATGCTCCTTGGACGATTGAACAGGTTTGAATTTCTACCTGTTTAGTCGCCATTCACCCCCAAAGGTTACGTGCGTTTCGAAAAGCCTTGCGAAGCAATCGTCTTCGCCGGGCGCGAGAATCTGTTTTTCTCAACCTTCGCAAGGCTCTTATTTGCTCTGGCTGCGCAGCAGCTCTTCGAGATCCCCCAAATCCACCCGCGCGGTCAGGTCCAGGCTGAGCGGCGTCACCGAGACCATGCGTTGGGTGTGGAGCGTATAGGCGTCAGAGTCGTGTGGGAGGTTATCCAGGTTTTTATCGACCTGGTAGCCCACGTAGCCGGGCTCTTCCCAGGAAGTCCGCTGCGGTGGCAGGGGCTGGTAATAGCGCTGCTTGGCCATGCGCGTGATCTTCCAGGAAGTCTCGGGCGTGGCGTCGGAGGGAATATCCACCTTGAGCACGTCTACGTCGCCGGGCAGGCGCCGGCCGAGCAACAGGTGGGCGAACAGAGTGACGAAATGCCGGGCAGCAGAGAAATCGACCTCGCGCGAGTAGCTCAGGTGATAGCGCTCGTCGGTCTCCAGGGAGACGGCCATTCCCGGCACGCCCAGGGAGCTGCCTTCCAGAGCCGCGCCCACCGTTCCTGAAATAGTCACCCCGGAGCCCACGTTCTCCCCGTAATTGATGCCCGAGACGACCAGGTCGGGGCGGCGCGGCATGATCTCCAAGATGCCATGCAGCACGGCCTGGGCAGGCGTGCCGCCCACGGCGTACACGGTCCATTCCTTGCCATGCACGTTTAGCTTCTCCGCCCGGATGATGCCGTCCGAGCTGGACGGCAGGCTGCGCCCCGCGCCGGAAGATTGCTCGCGCGGAGCCGCCACGGTCACGTAGCCAAGCGAGGAGAGCGCCTCGGCGGCCGCCCATAGCCCCGGCGATTGGATGCCGTCGTCATTGGTGAGCAGGATTTGAAATTTATTGTCAGACATAGTTGATCGCGGTGGGATTTTACCATAGAAGTGTTGTCCAGATTGGGACAATTGTCAGATTCCCCGGGAGTTGTCGACACGCGCCGTTCTTTCGTAAGTAACGAGAATTCGGGATCGAGAGGGTGAAGGCCTTAACCACGAAAAACACAAAATACACGAAAAATACTCGGAGACTTCAAATTAAGAAAACTTTTAGGAAAGAATCCGGCGATTATGGCTATAATTCTATCGAAATTACGAGAAAGCCTCGAAAGGAGTTGTTGCAGGGGGAAAATCGCTTTATGAGAATTTTTAAAACCCGTTCTTTGTCCCAGGAGAACGTCGCCGCGCTCCCCGGGGTAGCCGGCTGGGCAAAAATCCTCGAAAATCGATACCGGTCGCTCTCCCTTTCCTGGGAAATGGCTATGTACGCTACCCTCCTGGCCGCAGCCGTCTTGAGCCGCTTTTGGGAGCTTGGCGTCCGCGTGCTGAGCTATGATGAAAGCCTGCACGCCTATTATTCCTGGTGGCTGGCTGCCGGTCGGGGATACGTGCACAACCCCATGATGCACGGCCCGCTCTTGTTCGAAGCCACTGCGCTCAACTTCCTTTTGTTCGGCGTCGGCAATCTGACCGCCCGCATCTTCCCGGCGCTGATCGGCGTTTTCCTGGTGATTGGGGTGCCTCTGTTATTACGGCCCTGGTTGGGGAAGGCCGGCTCGCTGGCGGCTGCGCTGCTTTTGCTCATCTCCCCTTACCTGCTGTATTATTCGCGCTACATCCGCCACGATATCCTGGTGATCGCCTGGGCGCTCCTGGCGGCTTACGCCATCCTGTCCTATTTATCTCGTCCCCAGGGGTGGAGATTGGTTCTGCTCGCCGCCGCCGAGGCGCTGATGTTCGCTTCGATGGAGATCAGCTTTATCTACCTGGCCATCTTCGCCGCTTACCTGGTCGTGCGCAGCCTGGCCAGATACGGCCTGCACTGGGCGGCCCTGCGCGCCGCGCCGGAATTCGACCTGCTGGTGGTGCTGGCGACGCTGGGGGCGTTCTTCTCCGCGCCCATTGCGCTGCTGGCGCTGAACCCGTTGTGGAGCTTCTTTACCCACCAACCTTTTGTGGATCTCTCCGTGTTGGCCGGGCAAGGCTTGCAGTGGTCCGCGGGGGTGAGCGGGCTGCGCTTGTGGGGGCTGCTGGCCTTCTTCGCGGCTGCGGCCATCGCGATCGGCTTATGGTGGGGCGGCCGGCGCTGGTTGAAGCTGGCGGGCCTGTTCGCGGCCATCACCCTCCTTCTCTTCACCACCTTCTTTACCAACCCAGGCGGCGTTGCCACCGGTTTGATCGGCTCCCTGGGGTATTGGCTCTCCCAGCAAGGGGTCGATCGTGGTTCTCAGCCCTTCTATTATTTCCTGATCGTCTTTCCCTTGTATGAATATCTGTCCATCTTCGGCGGCCTGGCCGGCGTGCTTTTCTACCTCACCCACAAGCGCCGGCTGTCCGAGGAATCCCGGCTGTACGTGCCCTTCGTGGGCTGGTGGGCCGCCGGGATGGTGGCCGGCCTGACCCTGGCCGGGGAGAAAATGCCCTGGCATTCCACGCATCTCACCGTGCCTTTCATCCTGCTGGCGGGCTGGT
The DNA here is from genome assembly GCA_963702935.1 of uncultured Chloroflexia bacterium. GTDB lineage: Bacteria > Chloroflexota > Anaerolineae > Anaerolineales > Anaerolineaceae > DAOTWA01. The sequence goes on along the minus strand of OY969772.1, from coordinate 637,054 downwards.
GGATCGGGCAATTGATCCAGGGGCATTCGTCCCAAACTATAGAGGAACCCAGGCGGGTATCTCCCGTCCGCATTTTCTCCCTGGCGGTGGTGGGGCTATTGGCCTTGTTGACGGCGCGCACGGCTTATCTTGCCAATTACGTCAATTACGATTTGGCGAGCGAGTTCATCGATTATGCCCGCGGCGCCCCGGGCGGAACCTGGATCGAGGAGGACCTGGCGACCCTTGGCCAGGCGCTCGGCGCCGGGAACGAGCTTAAGGTGGCTTATGGCCAGAGCGTGGCCTGGCCGATGAGCTGGTACCTGCGGGAGGATGCGCAGCAGATCTATTACGGGAATCAGCCCGGCGCGCAAATCTTGAACGCCCAGGTGATCCTTGCCGGGTCACAGGATTGGGATCAGGTGGACAGGCTCACCCAGGGCAAATACGACAGCTTCCAGGTCATCTATCTGTGGTGGCCCATGGAAGATTACAAGAATCTGACCTGGCCGCGCATACGGGCCGCCCTGAGTGACCCGCACATGCGCCAGGCGTTGTGGGATATCTTCTGGGCGCGAAATTACACGCTTTACGCCGGTCTGACCGGTGAGCAGATGGACCCGCCCAACACCTGGCCCTTGCAGGAATCGCTGCGAGTCTATATCCGCAACGATATCCCCATCCAGAAGCTGCACCTCCACCTGGCTCCCTACCAGATCGCAGAGCTGCCTCAATGACATAAAAAGCGTCTTTTTGGGGGAATATCGCATCCAATGAGAGAACGTATTCTCAATGTCATTGCCAACAGGCGTCGGGGGAAACGCCTGCTCCTGGAGGTTTTCGGTTGACACCCCTGGTTGCACTGGTTTATTCTTTTCTTTTTGGACTGCTTCACGGGATTCTGCCCGATGAGCATACCTGGCCCATCACGTTCAGCTATGCCATCGGCGGCGCCAGCGGGAAAGAAGGCCTGAAAGCCGGCCTTTTTTTCTCCCTGGCGTTCACGTTTCAGCGCGCGCTGCTTTCAGAAGCTGCTTACCTGGCGCTGGCTCCCTTCCTTCTCTCGCCCACGATCAATGGGGTGGTGTATATCATCGTGGGCCTGGCGATGGTGCTGGCGGGAGCAATCCTGTTGAAGAGGAACCGCTACGTTCACCTGCATTTCCTGGGCCACCATCACGCTGAGGCGCGCCAGATGGGAACTTCGCTTTCCGTCCTTGGGCGGAGCCACCACGAGGTGGAAGCTTCCCACCCTGCACCCCCACCAGTAGGGTGGACGCTCGTGCACGGCTTCATCGCCGGCTTTGGCTTTGGGGGATTCTCCCTCTTCATCAACACCGTGGCTGCCCCGGCCATGCCCAATGCGTGGATTGGCTTCCTCCCCGGCCTGCTCTTCGGCCTGGGCACGCTGATCGTGCTGCTGGCAGTGGGATTCCTGTTCGGCGCTTCGCTGCGCTGGACGCACACTTTGACCGAGGCGGAGATCCGGCGCATTGGAGCGCAAACGGGCGGCAGGACACTGTTTTTCGGCGGGCTGCTATTCGTTGCCTTTGGCGGGCTGACCCTCCTGCGTTGGGATCGCTTCTTGCCCCTGGACGCCGGCTACGTGCTGATCGGCTTGTTTATGCTCCTCATCGCTGTCCCGGCTTTTCTCTTCTCGTGGAAGGAAGTGCGCGGGCTGCGCAAAGAGACGGCCGCCGATTGATCTCGCAAGCGGGCTTCTCCACGGCAGGCCAATCCAGGGGAAGATTATAGCCTTTTCACATCTTTTAATCACTCCCTTACATTGGCGCTATAAGATCAGTTCAATCATTAGGGTCTGTTTCGGGCGCGCCGGCCCTTCTCTATGACCGGTCTTTGTTGCAGAAATGGAGAGGAATCCGGCAGCAGGTGGGTGTAAAGGAGTGAAAGGTGGGCAATCAAAACGGTCCTGAGGTTTCTCGTCGTAGAGCTGACGGGCTCAGGCTTCTCTCGGTGATTTTCAATCTGGCATTAATTGCGGCGATGGCAGGCTGTAGTGGGGCCAATGGGGTGCAGGCGCCTTCTCGGGCCCCTGTCGTGAGTGGAAAAGCGGTCCCCATCGAATTGGGAAACGGAAGCGTATCTTCTGGCGACATTCATAAGATCCGGCACATCGTTATCGTTATGCAGGAGAACCGTTCTTTCGACAGCTACTTCGGTACTTTCCCCGGGGCGGACGGCATCCCCATGCAGAACGGCGTCCCTACGGTGTGCGTCCCCGATCCGAAGACGAAGCAGTGCATCAAGCCCTACCACAATCCGAAGGACCTCAACCAGGGTGGACCACACGGCCAATCCAACGCTATTGCCGACATCAACGGCGGGAAGATGAACGGCTTCATCGCTCAACAGGAGCTGGGCAAACAGAGCTGCGCCGGTTCCAACAACCCGGCTTGCAGCTTTACTGCAAAGCCCGATGTAATGGGATACCACGACGCTCGAGAAATCCCGAACTATTGGAACTATGCCAAGGATTTCGTCTTACAGGACCACATGTTCGAGCCGAATGCTTCGTGGAGCCTGCCTTCACACCTGTTCATGTTATCCGCGTGGTCGGCGAAATGCACTTCGCGCGATCCCATGAGCTGCGTCAACGCGTTGCAGAACCCCGATCAGTTGGGCGGGGTTCTGGCGAAGAAGAACCAGACGGTTAAAGTTCCTAATTATGCCTGGACGGATCTGACCTATCTGCTCTATAAAAATCATGTGAGCTGGGCCTATTACGTGAACCAGGGCACGCAGCCAGATTGCCCTAACGATGGGCAGGCCTGCATTTCTCAACTGCAGAAAGCCGGCATTGCCGAGATTTGGAATCCACTCCCCTGGTTCGTCACCGTTCAAAATGACAAACAGCTTGGCAACATCCAGGATGTTTCCAATTTCTACGCGGCCGCCAAAGCCGGCACCCTGCCTTCAGTCTCGTGGATCGTGCCGAATGGCAAAAACAGCGAGCATCCTCCGGCGCTGGTCAGCGACGGGCAGGCCTACGTGACCGGCCTGATCAATGCGATTATGCAGAGTCCTGACTGGAGCAGCACGGCCATCTTCCTGGCCTGGGACGATTGGGGCGGTTTCTACGATCACGTCGTCCCGCCGGTAGTGGACCAGAATGGATACGGCTTGCGCGTCCCCGGTATCGTCATCAGCCCGTACGCGAAGAAGGGCTACATCGACCACCAGACGCTCAGCTTTGACGCTTATTTGAAGTTTATTGAGGACGATTTCCTGGGCGGCCAGCGCATCGACCCGGCCACAGATGGACGCCCCGACCCCCGGCCGTCCGTGCGCGAGAACGCGCCCATCCTGGGTAACCTGATTCGAGATTTCGACTTTTCGCAGCCGCCGCGCCCGCCTGTGATCCTCCCAATTCACCCCACGCCGGGGCCGGCCTCGAACTCGTGAATGCGGTAAGGGGATAAATACGCCTGCTTAAAGCACAAGACGGACTATTGGAGTCCGTCTTTCTTCGTGTGCCCCCGAGGCGACTCGAACGCCTAACCATTTGCTCCGCAAGCAAGCGCTCTATCCAATTGAGCTACGAGGGCTTGAGGCACGTCCGTGACTGCCTTCACGCGCAAAATATTGTAAACCATATCCCCTGCCCGGTCAAGGAGAAGATCGGGAAAATCTATCCATTTTGTGGCGCCGCCTTACGAAGACGTTGGAAGAAAGCTCCTGAAGGTCTTTCTGGGGTTCCTGACTATCCCGGCACGCATTACAGTCCCTTAGGATCTAGAGCCATCTCCTCACCCCGATTTTCCCCTGACTTAGGGACAGAGCCCAACGAACGGCCGGCGCCCAGCTCGTTCCCTACCCAGCTTCCGTACACCCAGCCGAAGACTGCGCTGCTGGCCATCCCGGCCAGCCAGCCGCCGATGGGCGCCAGTGGAGAGGTGAGGAAAGGATTGGCGTAGACGCCAGTCTGGGTGAAGAAGTGCGTATAGACGGTTCCAACCAGCGCATTGAGGACTCCCCACACCAGGAGCGCCAATCCGCTGGCAAGCAGCGCGACGAACCAGCCGGCGAAGCCCGCCATGCCCAGCAGAGCCAGGCGGCGCGGCGCGCGGACCCCGGCGAATAGCCCCAGGAGGGCCGCCGCCGGCCCGCCCGACGATACGATCACCAGCAGGTTGAACGCTACGGAGATAAATACGCGGCCTGCGCCTGATGGGAGCAGCGCCAGCAGGCAGGATAAGCCATAGAGGAGCGTATAGGCCAGCGGCAGGCTGGCGCCGGCCGCCAGGGTATAGCGCAGCACGCGGGGCGGCTTTTCGCCCCGGCTCAGCAAGACGCCGGCTGCCAGGCCGCACACGGCCAGCAGCAGGACGCCGAAGGGCTGGAATGGAGCGGCTTCATAAGCGTCGCTGGGCGTGTTCATTACGTTCACCTTGATCCACCCGTTCCAGGAGACGTATTCGCTGAAATGGTTGAAGGCAAGCTGCGAAAGGCCGTTTACCAGCTCCATCAAGGCAAAGCCGGCGGCGAATCCCAGGGCCCCGGCCTGGCGCCAGCGCGAATATTTGGGGTGGGTCAATACCTTTTCGATCATGAGACTGGCTCCCGTGCCGGACAGATGCTCGTGCAAGAGGTTGAGCGGCAGGGCCGCCAGCTCGCGCAGGAAGACGGCCCAAACGCTCCACTTGCCTCGTTGGGCGGCCTCGCGCAGCATCTGCGCGAAGACCGAGGCCAATTCCTCGCCGAATTGCTCCTGGAAGGGGCGTGGATACAGGCGCAGCAGGGCGGCGAGCAGGCGCGCCAGGCGGTTGGCGGTGCGCATGGCTTAGAGCGTCCTGGCCGCGCGCAGGTCGATGGCGCGCACCAGGCCGCGCAGGCGCGCAGTTTCCGCCGCCAGAATCTCCTGCCCCAGGCCGCTCAGCCGGTACACCTTGCGCGGGCGACCGCTCTCGTCTAATTCTTCGCCCTCGAAGCGCTCGATCCAGCCTTGCTCCAGCAGGCGTTTGAGCGCCCCGTAGAGCGTCCCGGCGCTGAGCAGGATGCGCCCCTCACTCAAGGTCTGCACGTCCTTCATGATGGCGTAGCCGTGGCGGGGCTCTTGCGCCAGGCTGAACAGAATGTAGAAACTGACCTCGGTCAGCGGTAAGAAAGGTTGGATTTCCACAAGAATGCCCTCGAATAGATAGTGATGCGATATATCGTTATGCTATCTATTATAGGGGTTTTGCGCGGTTTGTCAACTACCTGGAGGAGTTTGGGTATGGCGTTCTCATGTTTCCTTGATAGCCACTATGACCTGTGTCATCGCGAGCCCTGGGTGTTCTTTGCCCTTCGGGCACGCAGAGCGCCAGGGCGTGGCGATCTCAGGGCCGGCACCGAGATTGCTTCGTCGGGCAAAGAACGCCCTCCTCGCAATGACACCCATTATTCTTGAGAACGCCATGGGAGCTTGGGTCGGGTTTTACAGAAGAAAGCGGAAGATTCTGGGAATGAGGGGCTAAAGGAAGGATCTCGCGGCGACTGTCTGCGCCCTCACCCCGGCCCTCTTCCCTGCGGGAATGCTAACGCGATCCCGGAGGGAGAGGGAGCAAGACTGATTAAGACCCCCTTCTCCCATTGGGGGAAAGGCCGGGGATGAGGAAAAACGCCTTTTAATTTACCGGATGAAGTCGAGCTGTTTCCGCCGGCGCAGGTCGAGCCACCCGATGAGCAGGTAAACCGACAAGGGGATGACCCACGCGGAAGCCAGCAGGAAATTGGGCCAGGCGGCGGAGGACAGGCTAAACGAATAAGCCGCTACCCCGCATAGAAGCGCCATCCAGCGCAGGCTGCGCCTGGAGAGCAGGAAGAGGCCGGCCAGGCTGGCCACCCCGGCCAGTTGGTAGAGGCCTATCCCCAAGATATTCCAGGAGAAATAATGGGGAGCCACGCTTTGCGCGGCGGTGGCCGGGTACAGACTGGCGTTGAAAGCGGTTTGGACGAAAGGCAGCAGCGCAAAAGCGCAAATGAGAAGGTCGCGCCGGTTCCTCCACAGCACCCACGCCAGCCAGCCGGCCAGCGCGATGAGCGCGACGTACAAAAGGGCGCTTTCGATCCAGCCATTGTGTGGCAGCGCCCACCTGTGCTCGCAAGTCATCAGGGTGATGAGGCGGGCGATCGTATCGGGAATCCAGAAAGCCAATAACAAGGTCGAGCGCCGCCAGGAGCCAACCAGGAGGAGCAGCAGGCCGATCAAGAGCTCGATGCGGATCCCGCTTTGGAGGGACTGGCTGTCCGGATGGGCCGAGCCCAGGAGGGCGAGCGTAATCAAGGGGAAAATCAAATAGACGGGCAGTACCACCAGCAGAAAGTCCAGGAAGCGCCTGGGCCGGTGCACTTCCTGGAAGCCCTTGCCCATGTCCTCTGGCGATCCCAATTCCGCCCTTAGCCGCTCCTGGCGCTGCTCTGGGCTGCCCCCGAGCCCCTGATCCTGCTCGCCGCTTTCGATGTGGCTGCCAATCTCTTCGATCAGCAGCGCCTGCTCTTCCCGTGAAAAGCCCTTGAGCTGCCGGCGCAATTTTCGTAAGAAATCTTCTGAGGCCATCCAGTTCACTCCTGCGCGTCAGAAATGGGGGCCTGCAAGGCCTTGGACAAATGGCTGATGAAATCTTGCCAGGCGGAACGGTTGTCTGCCAGCGCCTGCTTTCCCTGGAGGGTGAGGGTGTAATACTTACGGCGGCGTTTCCCCTGTCCGTCTTCCCATTCGCTCTCTACCAGCCCGTCCTGCTCTAACTGGTGCAGCGCCGGGTAGAGCAGGGCCGCCGTCATGCTGAAGTATCCTTCGCTGCGCCGTTCCAGCTCGCGCATGATTTGATAGCCGTATTTCTTGCCCTCCACCAGCGTGCTGAGAATTAACAGGGGAGTGCTGCCTTTGCGTAATTGATCGATTTGGCTCATGGGTTTATATCCTATAAGTATCTTATATAAAATCATTATATATAAGTATCTAATATATGTCAAGCCCCACTAAACTTGTCTGGATTGGCGTTGGTTCGGGATAAGGATTCTTACCCCAAAGAGCACAAAGCCCACCAAGGGAAAAACAAGATTTCTAGCTACCAGGCAGTTTATGGAATGGGACACGGACGAGCACTGAAAATGGCGGGGAAAACCGCCTGTTCTTGAGATAGGAAAACAAAAAATCAGCGTCCATCCGTGTTCATCCGCGTCCTATTTTAATGGGACACGGACGAGCACCGAAAACGCGGGAAATGGCAAAAACCACTGTTCTTGAGGCGGAGAAAAAACAAGAAATCCGCGTTGATCCGTGTTTATCCGCATCCCCTATCTTGAATTAAGTTAGAATTAGATACACAAAATCCCGCACAGATTCACAGGCTTCGCCGGGATTTCAGGAGGTTCACATGGAATATCGCAGTCTTGGGCGGACGGGGCTGAAAGTCTCGGCTTTGTGCCTGGGCACCATGCAGTTCGGTTGGTCGGTGGACGAGAGCGGCTCTCACCAGGTGCTTTCGGCAGCCTTCGAGGCCGGCATCAACTTCATCGATACGGCCGACGTCTATTCGCGCTGGGTGGAAGGCAACCCGGGCGGCGTGGCCGAGGCCATCATCGGCAACTGGTTGAAGAAAACCGGCCTGCCGCGCGACGCGGTGGTCATCGCCACCAAGGTGCGCGGGCAGATGGGCAGCGGGCCTAACGCCGAGGGCCTTTCGCGCAAGCACATCTTCCAGGCGGTGGAGGACTCGCTGCGCCGCTTGCAGACCGATTACCTCGACCTGTACCAGGCGCATTCCTTCGACGAGAGCACTCCCATCGAAGAGACCCTTTCCGCGTTCGATGACCTGGTGCGCCAGGGGAAAGTCCGTTATATCGGAGCTTCGAATTATCCGGCCTGGCGCTTGATGCAGGCGCTGTGGGCCTCGCAGCGCCTGGGGTTGGCGCGCTACGATAGCTTCCAGCCGCATTACAACCTGGTGCACCGCGAGGAGTTCGAGCGCGAGCTGGCCGACGTGTGCCGCGCCTACGGCCTGGGGGTGATCCCTTATAGCCCGCTGGCGGGCGGCTTTCTGACCGGCAAATATCGCCGGGACCAGACGCCCCCGGAGAGCGTGCGCCTGAGCCGCGTGCAGCTCTATTTCACCCCGCGCAACTTCGACTTGCTGGAGAGGATGGAAGCCCTGGGCAAGGAAAAGGGCGGCGCTTCGGTTTCGCAGATGGCGCTGGCCTGGATGCTGGCCGAGCCGGTCGTCACCGCGCCGATCATCGGCCCGCGCAGCCCAGAGCAGCTCCGCGACAACCTGGGGGCGCTCGACCTGCAATTGAGCAGCGAGGAGTGCACCTTCTTGAGCAGCAGCACGGATTGGAAGGCGTAGGGAAGAACAGGCGACCAGGGATCAGGCGACGAGGGATCAGGCCCTGGTACCCTGATTACCTGGTCTCTAGTCGCCTCATTGCCTGATTGCCTTATCCCCAGATTGCCTCAGCGCCTGTCCCCAAACGCCAGCAGGCCGCCGGTCACGAGCGCCCAGGCGGCCTGAAGCAGGGCCGGCGAGAGCAGCACGTAGACCCCGCGCGAATAGCTCAGCGCGCTGTTGGCCAACAGCGCGGCGGCTCCCCAGCCGAGCGCCCAGCCCAGCAGGCTGGCCAGCGCCCACCAACCGGCCCGGCGCAGGAAGCGCCGCAGAACCACCCACTGGGCCAACCCGACCAGCAGACCGAAGGCCAGCGTCTCCAGGGAGAGGGGGCCATTCCCCGGCCAGACCAGGCCGGTGGCCTCCAGCAGGGGCGGGACGGCGTAGGCCGCCGCCAGATTCCCGGCCAGGTAGCCCAGCGCGCTGGCCAGCAGCCAGGACGGCCACCTGACCCCCAGGCGGCTCATCACCCACATCTGCACCCCACCCACACATAGCCCTTCCACCAGGAAGCGAGCTTGCAGCCCCAGCCCGCCGCGCAAGGCGCTCTCGACGGCGCCGCCGATCAGCGTGCCCAGGATGCCGCCCGCCACGCTGGCGATGATCCAATCCAGCCACAGTGTGCGCGGGGAACGGTCGTTGGCGGTTTGTTCGGTCATGGCAGTCTCCTGAGGGGGTTTGTGGCGTAGGCCTTGCGAGGATTTCCGAGCCTTCGCAAGGCTACGTTTACTCTATTCACTCCAAATCGGTTAAGGAGATGGATACGCTTGGCTATTCGGCGAAGGCGTTACCCTGGTAATGTTGCTCTTGTTCATCGGAGCAGGATAGGCTGGATTGGGCGAACTTTGGCCGTCTTCAGGTAATTGTGGCGAAGACATCAAGGTTTGCCCGCCAGTACTGTTGATAATGATCGGTAAGAATACACGGCCGCGCACAGGCGCTATAGTCAGGTGAAATAGGTCAAATGTCATTTTTAGTCCGTCGTCTGCACCGACCAGAATATCGCATCCTCCCACGTTCATTGCGGGGACGTCTATGTGCTGGTTGTGAATTGTAGGCCCGCACCCCATCGCAATCTCGAATCTCAACTCCTGGCATTTACTCTCCGCATCGGTAACGAAATTGCACAGATTGATAGCGTTTTCGCGTGGGATGCCCGCTAAAACAGTGATATCGGGTAATGGCGGGGAAAATACCGGGGAGTTGTCGTAGTCGATTGAATTCTGGTAGATCGATTGTACGGCATTGTGCTTGTTGTATACCCCGTTAGTCTGGCTCATGTTCGCCCAGGTATCCCAGAATCCGCGGAAGGTGAAAGGCCCTGTGGCGCGTTGACCCCCCCAGATTGAAGACCAACCCACGCTGGAGTGATCATAATCTTCATTTACGGGATCATACAAGTCCCAAAGCGAACCGGCCACACGGCCTTCTACTGTATCCCCTTCGTTATTGCCATCGCCTCGGGCAGGAGTTTCAATATTTTGCGAGTTCCCTGCACAGTGATTAGAGACCCAATCAAAACAGACGTCATTGACATCCAGGGATTGGTTGACGGCAACTGCGACGAAATCTGCCCACCCTTCGGTATACGCGCATATATCGGTCGTATTATCAAAATAATGATGCTCGTTTAACACACATGCTTGATAATCGTCATACCCTCCATCAAATGGATACCAGAATCCATTCGTGTTAGACATGTACTGGTGAGCAATCTCATGAACAACAGTATCCTGGGAATTGGCGGTTTCAGGAAGGTCAGGAATAAAAATACCATACGGCTCCAGAAGGGGCAGGAAGAAAGCACTGTCGCACACCGTTGTTATGGTCACGCCAAATTTGACGTCTATGCAAGTCCTTCCCGCTTCCCAATGAATATGGCCCGATTGGGGATCGCCTGGAACCGTCCAATAGGCACGCATCAGGTCTTCAAACAGCCAGATTGCCTTTGCTCGCTCATCTGGCCTGGAAGGAAGAGCTTTGGAGACAGAAAAATTCCCATTGTTCACGTTCCAGCGAGTGTAGCTACCCCCAAGCGGATCAATTGGCCATATATACGTCGAATCATCCACTTTGGTCACTTTTTGTTCATTCGCCTGGTTTCTGTTATAGATCGTTTCAAACTGTAGGTAGAGATCCAAGCGGTGATCGGGATCGCCCGGATCGTCGTCCCAGTTTTCCCGGGGATCGAACTGGAAATGGCCGTTGTTATCGGCAGATTTCTCTTCGAGCCAATGCCAGCTTCCATCCGCTTCCTGATCCCATACCTGAACGTTGATGTAGCCGGCGGGCCGCCCGGCGGCGCCATTTCGATCTGTATAGGCGACCGTCCCAGAGACGGTTACCGTTCCCGGCAAAATCTGGACATCGAAAAAGTTCCGTCAACCTGGTCGCCAACGACCGAGGTATTGGGGATATCCAACCAGCCCGCAACGTCTGGCCATTCAGTCAATGCGTCCGGCTGCTCGACGCTTCAGCCGCACTTCTGGAGCCACTCCTGGGGAGTGAAGCCTTCCACGGGCGGCAGAGTAGGCTCAGCCTCGGCGGTGGCGGTTAGGTCCCTGGGCGGCGGCGTGCTGGCGATAAATAAGTCGGAGGTTGGATTCGGATTGATGGTCGGATTAATGACTGCTCCATGGCTGTCGATCAATACGTCTTTTTCATTGGAAACGATAGGCCCCCCGATTTCACCAATCATGACCACAACTGCATAAAAGCCCTCTGAACCGAAAGTCATTGTAGAGTGAAATATTTCGGTTTGGTTGGCTACGGCATCGTAATGCCATTCGGAGATTATCCCGAGTTTGTCAGCCTGAAACACTACTAGCAGACCTGCTTTGTCAACCGTGGGTTCGACGGTGATCGTAACTTCAGATGGCTGATTGAGCACGATTGGCTCTGAGATCGCGAAGCTCACGCAAATCCCTTCCTGGCAGGTTTTCTCTCCCATTGGATTGGAGCGCCCGTTTCCTCCCCCGGCGGCGCAAGAAGCCAGGACTAAGGAAAACAAAATCACCCAGACTGCGACGAATCGGCCAACCTTTTTCATGATTTCCTCCCCGTTGAGATCATGGCGATGTTTATTGAATTGATGAGTGGGTTAATGATTATTATATGTGAAAGCTGCCGTAAGAGTCAAATCAAGTTGCCGTTTTCTCTTCGGTATGGATTTCTTCCTCCCGAATATTGACCCCCTCCCCTTTTGCTCTTACAATAATAATCAGACGTGTTTGGTAAGCTACCCCTGGAAATTTCGCCGGGTTCTGTCGCCCGGACTACGCTTTGCCTGCTGCTTGACCCGGCAGCGCCCTGTCAGCCCTTCTTGAATCCCATCGTCCTCTACCCCGGCGCCGCCGGACGCTATTTGGGCTATTCTCCGGCGCTCACCTTTTAGCGGTTCAGACTTTTTCGATTTTTAAGGAGTGTCCTATGTCGCCTCATCCTTTCCCCTCCCGGCGAGCGCCCATTTATGCCGACGTTCCCGCTGAAAAATGGAACGATTGGCGCTGGCAGCTCAGCCACCGCTTGAATTCGGTCGAAGAGATCGAGCAGGTCTTCCAGCTCACCGACAGCGAGCGGCGCGCCTTGAGCACCCGGGGCCTCTTCCGCGTGGACATCACCCCCTACTTCATCTCGCTGATCCACCCGGACGACCCCGAGGACCCCATCCGCAAGCAGGTCATTCCTACAGCGGAGGAGATCGTGCCCTTCACCGGCATGATGGAGGACTCGCTGGCCGAGGACCGCCACTCGCCCGTGCCGGGCCTGGTGCATCGCTATCCCGACCGGGTGCTGATGCTGGTGACCACGCAGTGCGCTTCTTACTGCCGGTATTGCACGCGCTCGCGCATCGTGGGCGACCCCACCGCCAACTTCTCGCGGGCCGAGTTCGAGATGCAGCTCGAATATCTCAAGCGCACGCCCCAGGTGCGCGACGTGCTGCTCTCCGGCGGAGATCCGCTGACGCTGGCCCCGCGCATCCTGGAAGAGCTGCTCAGCCGCCTGCGCGAGATCCCCCACATCGAGATCATCCGCATCGGCTCGCGCGTGCCGGTCTTCATGCCCATGCGCGTCACGACCGAGCTGACCGACATGCTGCAAAAATATCACCCCTTGTGGCTCAACATCCACGTCAATCATTCCAACGAGATCACTCAGGAATTGGCGGAAGCCTGCGACCGCCTGACGCGCGCGGGCGTCCCGCTCGGCAACCAATCCGTGCTGTTGGCCGGGGTGAACGATTGCCCCAACATCCAGCGCCAGCTCGTCCACGACCTGGTGCGTATCCGCGTGCGGCCTTATTACCTGTACCAGTGCGACCTGGTGGAAGGCGCGGGCCACTTCCGCACCCCCGTTTCCAAAGGCATCGAGATCATGGAGTTGCTGCGCGGGCACACTTCCGGCTACGCCGTGCCCACCTACGTGATCGACGCCCCCGGCGGAGGCGGCAAGATCCCGGTGGGGCCCAATTACCTGTTGAGCTCGTCTGACCATAAAGTGGTGCTGCGCAACTACGAAGGCTACATCACCACCTACGAGGAGCCTACCGGTTACACGCCCCACGACCCCAAGACCTGCTCGTATTGCCGGGCGAAAGCTTCCCAAGAGCCCGGCCAGAGCGGAGTGTATGGCCTGCTGGAAGGCGAGCAAATGTTCATCAAGCCCGAGGGCTTCGACGAGCTGCACAACCGCGGCGGCGGACAGCACCGCTTGCGCAACGATCCGCACAAGTGGCAGCCGCTGGGCATTGGGCCGGGGGATCAGGGATCAGGCAATGAGGAATTGGGTAATCAGGAATCAGGCAATCAGGCAATGAGGGATCAGGCAATCGGGCAATGAGGCAATCAGGGATCAGACAATCAGGAGCTTGCGCACCTGTTTACCTGATCTCTGGGCCCTGGTCGCCTAATCCCTAATCCCTAATCCCTGATTGCCTACTCTCTACTCTCTTCTCCCCCCCGGAGGCACTATGCACTATCGCCGTTTAGGCCATTCTGGATTGAAAGTCAGTGAAATTAGCTTAGGCTCGTGGATCACGTTCAACGCTCAGGTCGACGAGCAAACCTCTATCGAATTGGTGCAAGCCGCCTTCGAGCAGGGGGTGAACTATTTCGATACCGCCGACATGTACGCCAACGGGCAGGCGGAAGTGGCGCTGGGCAAGGCCATCCGCGACTTGCCGCGCGAGGCGTTGGTCATTTCCAGCAAAGTCTTCTGGCCGACCATGCCGGGGCCTAACGGGCGCGGCCTGTCGCGCAAGCACGTGGTCGAATCGGTGAACGCCTCACTGCGCCGCTTGAACGTAGAGTATCTGGATCTGTACTTCTGCCACCGCTTCGATCCTGATACGCCTTACGAGGAGCTGGTGCGCACCATGGACGACTTGGTGCACCAGGGCAAGATCCTGTATTGGGGCACTTCGGAATGGGAGGCTTCGCAGATCGCACAGGCGTTGGGCTTCTCCCGGCAATTCGGCCTGCTGCCGCAGACGGTAGAGCAGCCCAAGTACAATCTGTTCAGCCGCCAGAGGGTGGAGGTGGAGCTGGAGCCGATCGTCAAAGAAATGGGCTTGGGCCTGACCACCTGGAGTCCCCTGGAGTACGGCATCCTTTCCGGGAAATACAACGAGGGCATCCCGGCCGGCAGCCGCGCCTCATTGGAGAACATGGGCTGGGTGCTGGATCGTATCAAGCCGGAGCGCATTGCCGTGGTGCGCCGGCTCACCGCCCTGGCTCAGGATCTGGACCTGACCACCGCCCAGCTCGCCATCGCCTGGATCCTGCGGCGCAAAGAGGTGAGCAGCGTGATCACCGGCGCTACCCGCGTGGAGCAGCTCGACGAAAACCTGGCCGCCGCGGATGGGGTGGAAATGCTGACCGACGAGGTGCTCGACCGCATCGAGCAGATTGTGGGCAATACGCCGGAATAGACCCCAGGGGAACGAGGGAGGCGGTTGCCGGATAACTTTTTCGCCATTTTTGTGTTTTAAAGGGTGTCCAAACCTTTAAATTAGAATATAATAAGTACAGGCTAATCCATTCAAGGGGGAAAAGTCTACATGACTCATAGCAATGGGGCCCCCGACCTTGCGGCAGATTTGACTTGCAGCCAGGACCAAATATGGCTAAGTCAACAGCAATCGGGGTGCACTCCTCTCTACAATCTAACTTTTTCATTCGTATTTCCGGGGGACGTTGATCCGGCTTTATTCGAGCGTGCCTTCTGCCGGCTCGTGGCGGAGGCAGATTGTCTGCGGCTCGTGGTGCGTGAAATCGAAGGCCGGGCAGTTCAATCGATCCATCCGGCCAGCCCGGTGAGGCTTCAGGTGCTCGATTTCACCGGCGAGCGCGACCCCCAGGCCGCCTATGCCGCCTGGGCGCGCACTCAGGCGGACCTGCCGGTGGATGCTACCCGCCTGTTCCTGGGATCGTCTCTGGCTTTGCTGGGAGCGGAACAGGCGATCTGGACCCTCACCATTCATCACCTGGCTGCCGATAGCTGGGGGTTGTTCCTGCTTTACCAGCGCCTGAAGAGTCTGTACGCGGCTTTCGAGGCCGGAGAAGAGCCGGATGCGCCGGCCCTGCCGTCCGTCCGTCTCCTTTTGCAGGCCGACCAGGCCTACCGCGGCTCGCCGGCCTTTCGCGCGGATCATCTCTATTGGCGCAAGAAGCTGGAGAATACCTCCGGCTGTCTGAACCTGTATGGGCAGGGCGGCCCGGCTTCCGTGTCGCCTTGCGCCCGGCGAGAGCTGGAGCTAGGCAGCCAGAGCGTAAAGCGTATAGCGGCTTTGCTGGAAGCCCCGGACTTCGCAGGGCGCACGCCCAATATCGCTCTGTTCAACTTGCTGCTCACAGCTTATGCCGCCTACCTTTACCGGGTCGGCGGGCAGCGCAGCTTCATGATCGGCCTGCCCTTCCTCAACCGGCCGGGGGGCCTGCGCCAGGCGCCCGGCCTGACGACGGTGCCTGTTCCGCTGTGCGTCACGGTCGAGGAGCACGATACTTTTCGCACCCTTTTGAAAAAGATCCGGCGAGAGTCCCAAGGCATCTCGGCTCATAGCCGTTACCCTGTTCCCAACCCCAGGAACCAGCTCTACAATGCCATGTTCAATTTTCACAACCGCCCGTATGGGGCCAACCAGGAGGCGCTCGAAACCTGGTGGTTCAGCGGGGTGGAAACCAACGATCTGGTCTTGAACGTCTGGAATCCCGATCTGGGGTCGGAGAGGATCAAGCTCGGCTTTGATTTCTGCGCGGCGGTTTTTGACGAGGAGCGGCAGGAAAAGGCCATCCGTCATTTCTCGAGGATGCTGGAAGCCTTCCTGGATGATCCGGACACAGAGATTGATTGCGCTCCTCTGCTGGCGCAGACAGAACGCCGCCGAATGCTGGTCGATTTCAACCCTCCGCCTTACCGCCCCAGCGGCCGGCTGTTCTCTCAATTGTTTGCCGAGCAGGTTGCCCGCACGCCGGAGGGGATCGCGGTCGAATCCGACCTTGGAAAATTGACTTATCGCCAGCTCGATAGGCGCTCGTCCCTGCTGGCGAACTACTTGTACGAGCAGGGAGCCGGGCCGGGGAAGACGGTGGGCCTGTACATGCACCGCTCGCTGGAAATGGCAGTGGGCCTGTTGGCCATATTCAAGAGCGGAGCTGCTTACGTCCCGCTCGATCCCACTTATCCGGCTGAGCGGCTGGCCTACATGGCGAAGGATGCCGGTCTGTCCATGATCCTGACTCGCCGGTCGATGGGGATAAGTTCCCTGAACGGGTCGATTCAAAAGATCGATCTCGATGCGTTATGGCCGGCGATCGCCGCTCGACAGGGCAACGGGGAGATTCCCCTGCCCGGCGCGGACGATCCGGCCTATATCACCTACACCTCCGGATCCACCGGGCGGCCCAAAGGGGTGGTCGTCTCCCACGCGGCCCTGGCGAGCTACCTGGAAGTCGAGGCCGACTTTTTGAAGCTTCGCCGGGAGGATCGCGTGCTGTACTTTGCGGCCCTGGGCTTCGACGCCACGTATGAAGAGCTATTCCCGGCCTGGTTGTCCAGCGCCGCCGTCATCTTGCGCCCGGAAGGTCTGTTATCCCTGGCGGATTTCAACCAGTTGATCGAATGCCAGAGTCTCAGCGTGCTTTCCCTGCCGGCCGCTTTTTGGGGTGAATGGGTGCTCGACCTGGAGCAAAATAACGCCGCGTTGCCTGAGTCGCTGCGCATCGTCATGGTGTACGCTGAGGAGCCTAACGTCCAGCGCCTTTCCAGTTGGCAGAGGCTCCCCCATGCCGGCTCCATCCGTTGGATCAACACGTATGGCCCAACCGAGACGGTGGTAACTGCCACGGTTTTCGAGCCGGCCCGCGAAGATGGAGACCCCAAGGAGTGGCTGCGTATGCCGATTGGCGAGCCCCTGGCCAACCACCCTGTTTACATCCTCGATGGCCGCGGCGAGCCTGTGGCGCTGGGCGTCCCCGGTGAGATCTACATCGGGGGAGATACGGCCCTGCGCTATCAGAATCTTCCTGGTGAAACCTCGGCGTCCTTCGTGCATGATCCGTTTTGCGGGCTGCCGGGGAAAAAGATGTACCGCAGCGGGGACCGGGCCCGTTATCTGCCGGGCGGGTGCATCGAATTCCTGGGACGCATCGACAACCAGGTCAAGCTGCATGGATACCGCATTGAGCCGGGTGAAATCGAAAGCCGTTTATCCAGCTATCCATGTGTGCGCCAGGCAGCCGTATTACTGAAAGAGGCTTCAGGGGGCACCCGGCGCCTGGTGGCCTACCTTACCCCCAAGGGAGAAGAGCCGTTGGAGCCGGAGGCATTGCGGGCTTTCTTGCAGCATTCTCTGCCGGACTACATGGTTCCTGCCGACTTTGTCATCTTGCCCGAGCTGCCGCTGACCCCCAACGGCAAGACCGATCGCCGGGCGCTACCCGATCCGGCTCGAGTGGCCAGGGTAGTGGGCAACGCCTCTGCGCGGACAGATTGCGAAGCCCGGTTGGTGGAAATATGGGAAGACGTGCTGGGAATATCCCCTGTCGGAATCGACCAGGACTTTTTCGATTTGGGCGGGAATTCTTTGTTAGGCGTGCGCCTGTTCGCTCAAATCGACCATAAACTGGGCTTGCAGCTTCCGGTGGCCACGCTGTTCCAATCCTCTACCATCCGCAAGCTGGCCTGTTTTATCGAGACCCATTCGGCGGGCTATACGCCGTCTACAGCCGTGCTCATCCGGCGCGGCGAGGGCAGCCTGCCCCTCTTCCTGGTGCACGGATGGGGCGGTGGAGTGGTCGGTTACGCCGATCTGGCGCGCTCGCTGGACCCGCGCTGGCCGGTTTACGGCTTGCAAGCGGCAGGGATACACGGTCGAGAGTTCCCGGATGAGACGATGGAGGCCATGGTTCAGCGCTATATCCAGGCCATGAAATCTATCCAGCCTCAAGGCCCCTATCGCATTGGAGGCTATTGTACGGGGGGCGTGATCGCGTATGTGGTGGCGTGCAGCCTGGCTGCGCAAGGGGAGCCGGTCGATCTGGTGGCGATCATCGAGGGCGAGGCCCCCTCGGTCGTGTTGGAACGCCCGCCATTGTTCAGCCGCCGCAGGATCGCTAAGATTTGGGACAGCTTCCCCTATTGGTGGCGTGATTATAGGGAGCTGGGCCTGACGGGCTTGCGCCAGCAAGTCTTGCAAAAGATCCACGACCTGCGCAGGGCCAGGAATCACACTTCTCAAACAGAGGAGGAATTCCAGCTCGAGGACGTGATCCTGGACGACCCCACCCCGCTGCCGGATCACCGCATGAAATTGCTGCTGGTGGAGCTGCAAATCCTGTCCAATTATCAGCCGGATCCTTACCCGGGGAAGGTGGTGCTATTTTCGGCGCGTTATCCCACCATCAGTAAGGCCTTTAGCGGTTCCCTGGACGCCACGAATGGCTGGGCCCAATTGGCGCGCGGGGGGGTAACCGTTCACCCTATCCCTTGCGGGCACCGCAACATTCATTTGCCTCCTTACAGCGTCGACCTGGCCGCCGCGCTTCAGGAAGAGCTCGAAAAGGCGGACGAGGCGCTCTCCAATTGCTAAGTGGCGCAGTGTGGCCTGGGAGGATATACTGGTTATTGGTGGAGGAGGCAGCGCATGAAATTAATCGCTCTTTTTGGGTTGGGAATTCTGTCGGGCGGCTTGATTACTATCCAGAGCGTGCTGAATTCAAGCCTCGGCAAGCGAGCGGGGAATTTAGGCTCGGTCTTTCTGCTCACCATCGTCAGCTTTTTATTCCTGGTCTTTTTGCTGGCCCTGTTCCCGGGTACGGCCAATCTGAAAGCCCTGCCGGGGATTAAGGAATGGTATCTGTATGCCGGAGGGTTATTAGGGGTTGGGGTGGTGGCTGCTCCGATCTTATTGGTTCCCCGCATCGGCGCGACCTCCACGCTGAGCGCCATCGTGGTGGGCCAGTTGTTGGTGGCCTTGATCGTGGATCATTTTGGATGGCTGGGAAGCCCGAAGATCGAGGCCGGCCTGCCCAGGATCATTGGAGTGGCGTTGCTGGCGTTGGGCGCTTACCTGATCGCCAGGCGCTAGGTAGGGCGGCTTTCCAAAGCCGCCGGGGGAAGTAGGGGCGTCGGGATATAAATCCCGACCTACGGCATCCCGGCTCGAAGGCGTAGGGCGGCTTTCCAAAGCCGCCGAGGGAGGTAGGGGCGTCGGGATATGAATCCCGACCTACGGCATCCCGGCTCGAAGGCGTAGGGCGGCTTTCCAAAGCCGCCGAGGGAGGTAGGGGCGTCGGGATGCGAATCCCGACCTACGGCTTTCCGGCTCGAAGATGTAGGTCGGCTTTCCAAAGCCACCGAGGGAAGTAGGGGCGTCGGGATGTGAATCCCGACCTACGGCATCCCGGCTCGAAGACGTAGGGCGGCTTTCCAAAGCCGCCGGTGGAGGTAGGGACGTCGGGATGTAAATCCCGACCTACAAAACATGAAGGGACGCCCCAACCGGAGCGTCCCTTTTTCATCCTTTATCCTTCCGCCTTCATCCTTTCACCCTCATCCTTCTCTTAGCTTTGCTCCCAGCTCCTGTTCCAGACGGCGCACGATGCGCCCGCGGATCTGGGCGGCCTCGCCGTCGGTGAGGGTGCGGTCGGGGGCCTGATAGGTCAGGCGGTAGGCCAGGCTCTTCTTGCCCGCGCCGATTTGCTCGCCGCGGAAGATGTCGAACAGGCGCGCGCCGACCAGCAGCTTGCCGCCCGCCTGGCGGATGAGCGCTTCGACCTGAGCGGCGGGCAGGCTTTCTTCCACGCTGACGGCGATGTCTTCCAACACCGCCGGGAAGCCCGGCACCGGCGAGATGGTGTAGCTCTCCGGCAGGCTGTCCAGCAGCCCTTCCAGATCGAGGTCGGCGGCCAGCACGGGCGCTTCACCGAAGTCGTAGTGCTCCTTGACCAGCGGGTGCAGCTCGCCGAAGGCGCCCAGGGGCGTCTCCCCGGCGCGGATACGGGCGCACTTCCCCGGATGGAAGCTGGGCTCCTCGGGGGCCGGCTCGTAGGTCACGTTCTGGATGTGCAGGCCCTCTAGCAAGGCTTCCAGGATGCCCTTCAGGTCGTAGAAATCCAGCTTGCCGGAAGCCGGCAGGTCCCAGGTGACCTGGGTGCGCACGCCGCTCAACACCAGCGCCAGGCGGCGCGGCTCACCGGGCAGCACCTGCTCCGGCTGGGGCAAGAACACCGGGCCGATCTCGAACAGGGCCAGGTGGTCGCTCAGGCGGAGGTTGCGTTCCAGGGCCTCCAGCACGCTCGATAGCAGGCTGCGGCGCATCACACTGCGATCGGGCGAGATGGGGTTTTGCAGGCGCACGTATTCGTCTTCCCCCGCCGGGGTCGCTACAGGCAACAGGCGCGCTTCGCGCTCGGGCGAGGTCATGCGGTAAGAGATGACTTCTTGCAGGCCCAGGTCGACCAGCAGGTCGCGCACGCGCTCCTCGCCTTCGAGGGAGGGGTTGCCGCGCTGCGGCGGCAGGCTCTCGGGCAGGCGCCGGCCGGGAATGCGCTCGTAACCGTAGATGCGCGCCACCTCTTCCAGCACGTCGGCTTTGCCCGTGACGCCCTGGCCGATGTCCAGGCGGTGCGGCGGAGTCTTGCGCGTAGACGACGCCGTCCTGAATACGGCAGGCGAACTCCAGGCGCAAGAGGATCTCGGCGATCTCCGCCGGGCTGAGCTCGATGCCCAACAACCGGCGCACGTCTGCGCTGGTCACTTCCACCAGCGGATCCACCGCCGGCAGCGGGTAGTTATCTACCATGCCCTGGCTGACCACGCCGCCGCCCCAGGCGCGCATGCGCTCCAGACCGAGCTGCACGCCCCAGGTGGTCATGGCCGGATGGATGCCGCGCGAATAGCGGTAGGCCGCCTCGGACTGAAGCTTTTGGGCGGCCACGGTCTTGCGGATGTTGATGAAGTTCCAGGCCGCGCCTTCCAGCAGCACGTTGCGCGTGTCGTCGCTGACCTCGGTCTCCGCGCCGCCCATCACGCCGGCGATGGAGAGCGCGCCGGTGGTGTCGCACACCAGCACGGTGAAAGGGTCCAGCGCGCGATCCACGTCGTCCAGCGTTTTGAGGCGCTCGCCGGGGGTGGCCGTGCGCGTGATGATCGTTGGGGTAGAACCGCCCGCACGCTGCACCAGCTTATCGTAGTCGAAAGCGTGCAGCGGCTGGCCGACCTCCAGCATGACGTAGTTGGTGGCGTCCACGATGCTGTTGATGGGGCGCATGCCCGCCAGGCGCAGGCGCATCTGAATGCGGTAGGGGCTGGGCGCCGGCTGCGTATCGCGGATCAAGCCCACCACGAAGCGCGGGTTGAGCTCCGGGACGCGGATCTCGATGCTGGCCGCGCCGGCGATGGGAGCGCCTTCCGCCACGGCTTGCCGGGGTGGGGTGCGCAGCTTCTGCCCGGTGGCCGCTGCCACTTCGCGCGCCACGCCCAGGATGCAGGCGTTGCGGATCATGTTGGGCAGGATGGAAATCTCGAAGACGGCGTCGCCGATGTATTCAGACAGCGCTATGCCGGTGGGCGCGTCTTCTTCCAGGAAGAGGATGCCCTCGTGCTCTTCCGAGATGCCCAGCTCCTTCTCGGAGCAGACCATCGAGTAAGACTCCACGCCGCGAATCTTGGTGCGCTTGAGGGTGGCGAGCACCTGGCCGGGCTGGTGCCCGTCGTACAGGCGCGCGCCTTCGCGGGCGTAAGCCACCTTGAGCGGCTTCTCCAGCCGGCCCTGGCCCTTGTAAGGGAACAGGTTGGGCGCGCCGGTGAGCACGGTGTGCACCTGCTGGCCGTCGTCCAGCGTGCACAGCACCAGGCGGTCCGCGTTGGGGTGCGGCATAACTTCCGAAATGGCGCCCACCACGATCTTATCGGCATCCCAGGACAGGCCGGAGAACTTGAATTCGTGCGCGCGCGAGCCGGCGCGCTCGCCGTCCGGGGCGGGCAGGCCTACCAGGTGGACTTCTTCGACCTCCAGGCCGATCATGGTCAGCAAGTGCGCCAGCTCGTCCAGCGGGAGGGAAATATCAACGAAATCTTTGAGCCAAGAGAGAGGAACTTTCATAGGGGTCTCCTAGGGGGAGGGAATTGGAAGAATCGAGAATAGAAAAAAGAGAATAGAGAGTAGAGAGTAGAAAATAGGAAGAAAAGAGCAGAGAGTCGTAATCATGTGCCAGCATCTGTCTGCGGGTCGAAAAGGTAGATTTCGGGTTCTTCCCGAGCCGAAAGATTGGAACCGGGCTCGTTCACACCCTGGCGGCTGCGCTTCAGGTAGGCAATATATCCGTTGATCAAGCGCACCAGCTCGTTGCTTTCGGAAACCGCTTGCTCGAATATTTCTTTAGGGAGATATCCCAATTCATTTGCCAGAATGATATGGCTGAGCGTTTCCACCAAAGAACCCCTGGCAATATAGCAGAAGCGAATGTTCTCTTGATAATAGTAACGCCCATATCCTTCGGCGATATTGGCGGGGACGCTTTGCGCCGCCCGGCGGATCTGCTGGGCAAGGCACCACTTTTCTTCGGCAGGTAATGCGGGAATCACGCGGCGATAAGCCAGAAGCGCGAAATCCCTTGCTTTTCGCCACACATCTAATCTTTCCAATCCTTCTACGCTCATTTATGCTCCGCCAAGACTTTCGAATAGCTGCGATCGCGCTTTTGACTATTCACGACTCTCTATTCTCTGTTCCCGAATATCTAAAACTGCTCCAAGAATCGCACATCATTCGCCCAGAAATAGCGGATGTCTTCGATGCGGTAGCGCAGCAGGGTGACGCGCTCGGGACCCATGCCGAAGGCGAAGCCGGTGTACTCTTCCGGATCGTAGCCGCCGTTCTGCAGCACCACCGGGTGCACCATGCCGCAGCCCAGGATCTCCAGCCAGCCGGAGCCTTTGCACAGGGCGCAGCCCCGGCCGCCGCACACGAAGCACTCCACGTCCATCTCGCCGCTAGGCTCGGTGAAGGGGAAGTAGGAGGGGCGCAGGCGGGTGCGCACGTTCTGTCCGAACATGCGCCGGGCGAAATCTTCCAGCGAGCCTTTCAGGTCGCCGAAGGTGATGCCTTTGCCGACCATCAGCCCTTCCACCTGGTTGAACTGTAGCTCGGAGCGAGCGCTGGTCTGCTCGTAACGGTAGCACATGCCCGGCAGGATCACGCGGATGTCCTCGGGATAGCGCTCGCGCATCACGCGCACCTGCCCGGGCGAGGTGTGCGTGCGCAAGATCACGCCCGGCCGCGTAGTGTGATAGGTGTCCCACATGTCGCGGGCCGGGTGGTAAGCGGGCATGTTGAGCAGCTCGAAATTGTACTCGTCCGTTTCTACTTCGGACGAGCGGTACACCTGGTAGCCCATGTCCCCGAAGATGCGGTAGATCTCGCGCAGCGTCTGCGTGGCGGGGTGCAGCCGGCCGCGCGGCTGCCTGCGCCCGGGCAAAGTGACGTCCAGGCGCTCGGCTTGCAGCGAGCGCTTCAGGGCTTCGCCGCGTAGCGTCTCCGAGCGCGCTTGCAAGGCCGCCTCCAGCGCCAGCTTGACCTGGTTGGCGCGCTGGCCTACTGCCGGGCGCAGCTCCTTCTCCAGGCCGGGGATCAGGCTGAAGGTCTGCATGAGCGCCGAGCTGCGGCCCAGGTGGGTCACTTTCCATTGTTGCAAGGCGCCCTCATCGGCGATCTTCTCCAGCTCATCCAGCCCCGCCTGCCGGATGCGCTCCAGCTTTTCGAGCTGATTCTCGTCGGACATTCATTCCTCCTCGATCAAAAATACCTGCGATTAACAAAAAAACCCCGCCCATTCAAGGGACGGGATTGGCCCCGCGGTACCACCCTTGTTGGCTGCGCACAGGGCAGCCCACTCCCATCAACGGCCGGGCAAAACGCGCCGGCGATTGACTGCCCGATAACGCTGGGAAGCGGCTCAGACTATTGGAGGCGGTCCAAAAAGAACGAAATCTCGGCACGGGTAGGGCGGGATTCACATCCCGCCGCCAACGGCACCGGCGGCTTTGGAAAGCCGCCCTACGTCTTTTGGGACACCCTCGTTCCCCTGAGCGGCTCAGGAGGGAACTTCGACCGGTTTCTGCCCGGCGCGGGTCTCAGTCGGCGCCCACGCCTCCCTGTTGGTGTCTGCCAGTCTACTTTCCTCCGTCACGGCCTTTCCTGGACGGTGATGAAGTTATCCTAATTATCTGCAATAAGAAGCAATTGTCAAGAGCCGGTAAGCTGCCGGCCCCATTTTTTATCGTTTATAATAGCAGCATCCCGTGTAGAATGATCCTGGTCGAGAATTTCTTTGGAGTTCCACGCAAAGGTTAACAAATGAACACAAAACCGAGCAAGCCTTCCTGGAAGAGAGGATGGGTGGCTGCCCTGATTGCGGCCATCTTCCTGGGTGGTTTCAGCGCTTATGCCCAATCGGCGGGGGGGTATCTCTATTATTTTCCTGTGGTCTTCAGACAGCCTACTCCCACGCCCATCCCCACGCCTAACTCGATGGTGGTGACGCGCAATCAATCGGCCTTCGATACCTGCCATTTACCCGATTTATCCAAATTGCAAATCTGGTGGAACAGCAGCCCTTATCGCATCATGGGCCTGTACCTTGGGGGTTCCTCCTTCCCCAGCGGCTGCGACTACAGCGGCTTGAATATTGCCTGGCTGCAGCAAGCCGACAAGCAGGGTTGGACTTTCATCCCTACCTGGTCTGGCCCTCAGGCGCCGTGTAGCGGCGCCAGGAGCGTCATCAGCTCTAACACCGGCACCGCCTATACCCAGGGCCGGCAAGAAGCGGACGCAGCCATTGCCAAAGCGGCGGCGTTGGATTTTAGCCCGACCGATCTGATCATTTATCTGGACGTGGAAGCCTACGCTCAATACAATGACGGCTCTAATAGCTGCCGCAATGCGGTCAATTCGTACGTTTCGGGCTGGGTCAGCCGCATGCACGAACGGGGCAACAAGGCCGGCGTGTATGGCGGTTCGTCGAGCTCGTATATGGCCGATTGGGCCTCTATCGCCAACGTTCCCGATGACGTGTGGATCGCTGAATGGAATCAAGTTTGGGCCTTTGATCCGAATGCTTCTGTCTTCGGATTGAAATATTTGAGCAATAGTTACTGGTCCAACCACCAGCGCATCCACCAATACGCCGGGGATCACAAGGAGAATTGGGGCGGCACCACCCTGGGCTTGAATATCGACAGCGATATCGCCGACGGCGCCGTCCTGGCCTTCGGTCCGGGCGGGCTGCTCTCGGATATGAGCGTCGCCGGCGCACCTGCGCTCCAGGCCGCGCCGCCGGAGATCCTGGACGCGCAGCTCCTGGACGCCAACCAGGGCTGGGCGTTGCGGGCGGAGCAGCTCCTGTGGACGGCGGACGGCGGAGCCACCTGGAAAGACCTCACCCCGCCCGCGGCGGGCGGCTCGGCCCTGCTCTCCGCAGATTTCCTGGACGCCGGCCACGGCTGGCTGGCCATCCAATCGTCTTCGGATGGGGGCCTGAGCGTGCTGGCTACTACCGACGGCGGCGCGAGCTGGCAGTCGGCGCCCCTGCCCCTCTCCGCCGACCTGGTGGGGCGCGTCTCGCTGGACTTCATCGACGCGCAAAATGGCTGGGCGGCGGTGCAATTCCCCTCCAGCAGCATCTTCAGCCAGGGTACCCTCTTCCGCACCAGCGACGGCGGCCAGACCTGGACGCAGCTTTCCCTGCCCATCGGCGACCCGGTGCGCTTCGTCGACGCGCAGCACGGCTGGGTGGCGGGGGGCGCAGGCGGCAACGAGCTGTACGCCACGCAGGACGGCGGGAGCACCTGGCACCTCCTCTCCGTGGTGTCCTCCGATGAAGACGTTCCCGGCCAGGTCTATTACGGGCTGCCCGAATTCAGCAGCCCCAGCGAGGGATTGCTGCCGGTGACCATCAGCGACCCGGCGCAGCCCCACCTCGAGCTCTACGCCACGCACGATGGGGGACAGACCTGGGGTCTGGCTTCTATCACCCCCTTGAATCCCCAGGACCTGCCGGGCGGCGCGCTGCCCCTGGACGTGAGCGCCTCCGGGAACGGCCTGGCGGCCCTGCCGGACGGGGCTTCTATCCGCATCGCGGCAGCCGGCGCAACGCTCTCCGCGCAGGCGTCTTCCCCCGTGCCGGCGGGCGTGACGCAGATGGAGCTGGCCGCCTCGGGGAGCGGCTGGGTGGTGACCTGGAACGGCGTCTGCACCGGCGACAAGCTCGCCCCCGATTTCAGTTGCACGCAGCGCTCGCAGTTGTTCAAGACGACGGACGGCGGCCAGACCTGGGTGGAGATCACGCCGTAGGGGAAAAAGTGGTCAGTGGGCAGGGATCAGTGAACAGGCAACCAGGGATCAGGTAATCAGGGGGCCCGGGGCCTGATCCCTGATTGCCTCATCCCCGATTGCCCCATCCCTGATTACTTTACCGACCCCTGTCCACTGTCCACTGTCCCCCGACCACTTTTCCAAAACCTGTTGACTTTCCATCGATATCGTGCTAATATACATAAAGTATAGTAGTGAACCAGTCAATGGATAGAGGTCGCATGGATAACCACACAAAGCCGGGCAGGGTAGACGATCTGCTGGAAAAGTGGGAAGAGGTCTATAAAAAGGGCCTGCTCAGCTTTTGGACGCTGCTGTTGCTCGACCGGCGCCCGGCCTACGCCTTCGAGATGCCCGGCCTGATCGAAGAGGTCAGCCAGGGCGCCCTCTCCGCCGACGGCAACAGCCTCTATCGCGCCCTGAACCGCTTCGAAAACATGGGCATCATCACCAGCGAGCTACAGCCTTCCAACCAGGGCCCGGCCCGCCGCTATTATCGCCTGACCGCTGACGGCGCGCAGCTCCTGGAGCGTTTCATCCGGCGCAACGTGCTGATCTTCCAGACCCCGCCGGTGGCGGAGCGCATCCAGGCCGTCCTTTTGAAGACTGAAACGCGGGAGGAAAAATGAACGCCAACTCGAATAAGCCCCTGGAACAACAATTAGAGCGTTGGAAGCAGGTTCTCCTGGTGTACATCGGCGCGGTGGCCATGTTGGTGATCCTCGGCTACGTGGAATTTCCCGCGATCCACGGCTACGCCGGGCAGCTCGGCTACTTGAACGTGGACGGCTGGTTTGGCGTGTGGCTCGTGCTCCTGGTGGGCAGCCTGGCCACCGGCTTCTTCCTGACGGCGCTGGCCAAATGGCGGGAGATTCCCCTGGAACGCCGCCTCAGCACCATCTTTGGTTATCTTGGCGTGGCCTGGATGGCCCTGGTGGCCCTCGACCTGCGTATCATGACGTTCCTCAGCGGCAACATCAACGCGCTCGTGGTGGGGCTGGGGGTCGGCTTGGCGCTGGCTTACGTTTTGATCTTGCGGTGGCTGCGCCGGCCCGAAAAATCCGAAAATCTGTTTCCGTAAGTTTTCAGTAGCCGGTGGGCAGGGGAACGGGCAACCAGGCAACCAGGGATCAGGCATTTATATCCTGGAGAGCGGCCGAAAGCCCTCATCCTTCACTCCCTGTTCCCTGGTTGCCTGATTGCCTAGCTGATCCCTGATTATTTTTCTCCGAATTCGTTCTTGCGAACTTCCCGTTTGCATGTTATAATATTTTTCATCACTTATTGATAACCTTGTCAATTGGTCTTGTCAGGTACCCCAACTGATGGTAAGATTGCGGGTGGGACGCCTGGTCACATTCCCATATTGTCACCCGACAATCTACGAGAGAAACGTTCTGGGGTATACCTGAGGTAGGTTTACAGGGTGGCGTGGACCATTATCCACATATTCAAAACAACCGATTTGAGATTCCATTCCAATGAAAATACTAGAACTTGAAAGTGCCCCTCTGGCCGAGCTACGTCAAATGGCCGGTGAGCTGAACGTGCCCAACGCGAATCGGCTCAAGAAAGAGAACCTGATCATCCGCATTCGCCAGACCGAAGCAGAACGAGAAGGGTTGGAAGTGCGCGGCGGCGTGCTGGAGATTATGAGCGAAGGGATCGGATTCCTGCGCACCAACTACCAGGTCGGCCCCGAAGACGTATACGTCTCTCAGGCGCAACTGCGTCGCTACGAGCTGCGCTCTGGCGATCTGGTGATCGGCCACGTGCGCCCACCTCGCGAATCCGAAAAGCATTACGGGCTGCTCAAAGTAGAATCCATCAACGGAGTCAGCCCGGAAGAGGTGCGCAATCGCCCTTCCTTCGATACCCTGACCCCCATCTTCCCGGAAAAACGCTTCGATCTGGAGACCGACCGCTCCGTCTTATCCATGCGATTGGTCAACCTGATCGCGCCTATCGGGCGCGGGCAGCGCGGTATGATCGTCTCGCCGCCCAAGGCCGGCAAGACTACCATCCTCAAGCAGATCGCCAATTCCATCTCGGCCAAGTATCCTGACGTGCACATGATCATGGCTCTGATCGGCGAGCGCCCTGAGGAAGTGACCGACATGGATCGCTCGGTGGACGCGGAAGTGGTCGCCTCTACCTTCGATGAGCCGGTCTCTTCGCACGTGCGCACGGCGGAGATTGCCCTCGACCGCGCCAAGCGCCTGGTCGAGGCCGGGCGCGACGTGGTGATCCTGATGGACTCGCTCACCCGCCTGGCGCGCGCCTACAACCTGGTGGTCAACCCTTCCGGCCGCACGCTTTCCGGTGGTATGGACCCCTCGGCTCTCTATCCGCCCAAGCGCTTCTTCGGCGCCGCGCGCAACCTGGAAGAAGGCGGCTCCCTGACCATCATTGCTACCGCCCTGATCGACACCGGCTCGCGCCTGGACGATGTGGTCTACGAAGAGTTCAAGGGTACCGGCAACATGGAGCTGCACCTCTCGCGGCGTTTGCAGGAGCGGCGTATCTTCCCTGCCATCGACCTCGAGCGCTCTTCCACGCGGCGTGAGGAGCTTCTGTTGGGGCCGGATCTGCTCCAGCGCGTCTGGCTGATGCGCCGCATGTACATCCAGATGATCGGCCAGCAACCCCAGGGCGCCGGCATGGATCCCGCCGTGGCGACTGAAGCGATCTTGCAGCGCATGACGCGCACCCGCACGAATGAAGAATTCCTGGAAAACCTCGCCGAGGGATAATGAGCTCGAAAAGCCTTCAGACAGATAAGCCCGCTTCTGGCGGGCTTTTCTACTGGTTGAAGGCTACTCTTCCCCAGATCACCTGGGGAATTGCAGTGGTAATGCTGCTCGGGCTGGCCGCCGTTTTGATCTGGGGGCCAGAGGTGGCCCTTTCGGAGACCCCCCCGGCGTCTTCTTCCTCGTCCGTCAGCCCGGCGGCGGTGGATTTGCCCGAGTTTCAGGGCGCGCCCACCCTCGATGCGATCGTGCGCAATCTCTATCCCCACACCATCCTGTCCACCCGTCCCCGTGAGAAGGTGGAGACGTATCAGATCGGCGCGGGCGATTCGGTGTTCAGTATCGCACAGACGTACCACCTCCAGCCGGAGACCGTCCTGTGGGCCAATTACGATACCCTCAACGACAACCCCGATATGATCTCGCCGGGCGACACGCTCAATATTCCCCCTGTAGACGGGGTTTATTACCAGTGGCAGGCGAGCGATACCGTTGACGGGGTGGCGGCCAAATTCGGCGCCCAGGCCATCGACGTCCTCTCCTGGCCCGGCAACCACCTGGATATGACCAACCCGCAGATCGCCGCCGGAACGTACATCATGATCCCCGGCGGGCACCGCGAGTTCCGCTCCTGGGTGGTGCCCACCATTCCGCGCGGCGCGGCGGGCGTGAATACGACCATTTATGGCCCCGGCGCTTGTGATACCTCTCAAGGCGGCCTGGGCGGCACGGGCACCTTCGTGTGGCCTGTGTCCAGCCACGCCATCTCCGGCAACGATTATTGGTCCGGCCACCTGGGCATCGATGCGGCCGCCGGCATGGGCTCTCCCGTGTACGCCTCCGACAGCGGCGTGGTGGTCTACGCGGGTGTGATCGGCGGCGGCTACGGCAACATGGTCATGATCGACCACGGCAACGGTTACCAGACCCTGTACGCCCACCTCAGCTCGATCGCCATACGTTGCGGGCAGAGTGTGGCCCAGGGCCAGGTGATCGCCTATGCGGGCAGCACCGGCAACTCCACCGGCCCGCACCTGCACTTCGAAGTACGTTACATGGGCGGGTTCATCAACCCGCATTACGTGTTGCAGTAATTCCCTGGAGCCTCCAAGGGGTGGTGCCCCTTTCGGGAAAAAAGTGTAAAATAACCCTATGGATCAGGAGCAATTGCAATCTCGCCTGCTCGGCTTGCCGCTGGGCGCCGTCCGCTATAGTCCGTCCACAGGCAGCACCAACGATGACGCCATCGCCTGGGCCGAGAAGGACGCCCCGGATTACGCGCTGGTGGTCGCCGATACGCAGACCAGCGGGCGCGGACGGTTGCAACGGCGCTGGGTGACCCGCCCGGGCGCGGCCCTGGCTTTCAGCCTGGTGCTGCTGCCCACCCCGCAAGAAGTGGCGCGCGTGGGGTCCTTCTCTCCACTCGGCGCGCTGGCGCTGGCGCAGGCCCTCGCCGCGCAGTACGACTTGAAAGCCGAGATCAAATGGCCCAACGACGTGCTGCTCGACCGCCTGAAAGTGTGCGGCATCCTGGTGGAGGGCGTCTGGCAGGGCGAGAAGATGCGCAGCGTGGTGCTGGGGATCGGCGTCAACGTGACCCCGGCCGCCGTGCCGCCCCCCGAAGAGCTGCTTTACCCGGCCACCAGCGTGGAGAGCGCGCTCGGCCGCCCCATAGACCGCTGGGAGCTGTTGCGGGCCCTCCTGGAGCGCATCATGGCCTGGAGGCCGCGCCTGGGCGCGCCGGAATTTCTGCGCGCCTGGGAGGAACGGCTGGCTTTTCGCGGGGAATGGGTGCACGTCGGCGCGGGCATGGGCGACGCCGACCGTGCCGGGCAGGTGCTGGGCATCCATGCGGATGGCAGCCTGCGCCTGCTGGGCCAGGATGGCGAGGAGTTCAGCGTGCAGGCCGGTGAGGTGCACTTGCGCCCGGCAGAAAAATAAATTAACCTCGCGAAGACCGCTGGAAGCCTTCACAAGGTCGAATAGAGTGTTTTTACGGGAGGTAGCTCAGCATGTTGGATAACTTACGCAATGACTCCAGCCAATCCCCCTTCTTTCAAGAAGACCTTCCGGAAGAAGAGGAAGAGAAGGCTACCCGCAAAACTGCCTCCGGCAGACCCTTCCTGGGCATGACCCCCGCCCAGCGCTTTATCATTGTGTTGTTCTTGTTTATGATGGTGTGCGTCACGGGAGCCTTTTTCCTGGCCATCACCGGCAAGATGTTCTAGTCAGAAATCAGGCAAGCGAGCGATCAGGGAGGGGCTTCGCCGCAGCGGCCAGTCGGTAAATTGCCGATGCGGCCAAGCCCCCTTATTTATTTGTGCCCGTCCAGAGTCTTCCCTGGCCGCTTCAGGCTGGTCTATGATCGGTGAAATGCGCGCCAGGGAGGCTACACTTTCCCCTTCACCCAGGTTCATCAAATGCACGCCGCGCGTGGTGCGCCCGCTGGGGCGGATGTCCTTCACCTTCAAGCGTAAGACCACCCCGCCGGTCGAGATCAGCGTCAGCTCGTCGGCTTCCTGAACCACGCGCACCACGGAGACCTTGCCGATGTTGGCCAGATTCTTCTGGTCGATGGTGGCGATGCCGTGTGTGCCGCGCCCCTTGGGGGTGTACTCGCTCAGGGGGGTGCGCTTGCCGTAGCCCTGCTCGGTGACCACCAGCAGGTCGCCGTCTTTTTCGACCACTTCCATGCCAGACAGGCTGTCTCCCGGGGCCATGCGTATGCCGGTGACCCCGGCAGCCGGGCGGCCCATAGGGCGGATCTGCTCTTCGTTGAAGCGCAGCGCCTGCCCGTTAGTGCTCACCAGCATGATCTCTTCCTTGCCGCGCGTGCGGCGCACCCAGCCCAACTGGTCGTTCTTTTCGAGCGAGATGGCGATCAGCCCCGAGGGGCGTACGCTGGCGAACTCGGAGAGGTCCACGCGCTTGACGCGCCCGGAAAGGGTGGCCATGGTCAGGTAGCCGGAGGCGGTGAACTCGGAGACTGCCACGGCCGCGGTGATCTTCTCCCCCGCTTCCAGGGTGAGCAGGTTGACCACCGGGACGCCGCGGTCGGTGCGGCCCGCGTCCGGGATCTGGTAGACCTTTTGGGAGTAGACTTTACCGCGGTCGGTGAAGAATAACAGGGTGTGCAAGGTGCGCCCCGGGACGAGGATCATCACCTCGTCCTCTTCCTTCACGGCCTGGCCGGTCACGCCGCGCCCGCCGCGGCCCTGCGTGCGGTAGGTAGTCGCCATCACACGCTTGATGTAGCCGCGCTGGGTGATGGTGATCAACACGGCCTCGTCGGCCACCAGGTCTTCCTCGCTGAACTCCTCTGTGGATTCGGCGGTGATGCGCGTGCGCCGTTCGTCGCCGTACTTCTCCACCATCTCGGCCAGGTCGTCCTTGATCACCCCCAGGATTTTCTTGGGGTTGGCCAGCAGGTCTTCCAGGTAGGCGATGCGCTCCATCACTTCGCGATGCTCGGCCTCGATCTTCTCGCGCTCCAGCGCCGACAGGCGGCGAAGCTGCATGTCCAGGATGGCCTGCGCCTGGATCTCGCTGAGCGTAAAGCGCGCCACCAGGCGCTCTTTGGCCACGTCGGGGTCGGGAGATTGGCGAATGGTCTGGATGACCTCATCCAGGTTGGCCAGGGCGATCAACAGCCCGTCCAGGATGTGCGCGCGGGCGCGCGCTTTGTCCAGGTCGAACTGCGTGCGGCGCGTGATGACCTGCTGGCGGTGCTCGATGAAGATCTGCAAGGCGCGCTTGAGCGACAGCGTGCGCGGCTCGCCATCTACCAGGGCCAGGAGCTGCACGCCGAAGGTGGACTGCAAGGGGGTGAACTTGTAGAGCTGGTTGAGCACCTTTTTGGGCTGCGCGCCGCGCTTCAGCTCGATCACGATGCTCATACCGCGCCGGTCCGATTCGTCGCGCAGATCGGTGATGGCGTCGATGCGCCCGCTGCGCGCCAGATCGGCGATGCGCTCGATCAGGGTGGTCTTGTTCACCTGATAAGGAATCTCGGTGATGTTGATGGCATAGCGCCCACCCTTCATCTCTTCGATGTGAGCCACCCCGCGGATCACCAGCCGCCCGCGCCCGGTGGTGTAGGCCTGGAGGATGCCTTCCTTGCCCACCAGGATGCCGCCCGTGGGGAAATCCGGGCCGGGCAGGAGCTCCATCAGCTCGTCCACGTTGACGTTGTCGATGTCATCGAAGCGGTCGATCAGGTAGTCCAGGGTTTTCGCCAGCTCGCCCAGGTTGTGGGGCGGGATGTTGGTGGCCATGCCCACCGCGATGCCCGACGAGCCGTTGAGCAGCAGGTTGGGCAGGCGGGCCGGCAGCACGGCCGGCTCTTGCAGCGAACCATCGAAGTTGTCGACGAAATCCACCGTGTTCTTGTCGATGTCTACCAGCAGTTCCTCGGCCATGCGCGCCAGGCGCGCTTCGGTGTAACGCATGGCAGCCGGCGAGTCGCCGTCGACCGAGCCAAAGTTGCCCTGGCCATCCACCAGCATGTAGCGCATGGAAAAGTCCTGCGCCATGCGCGCCATGGCGTCGTAGACGGCCATGTCGCCGTGCGGGTGATATTTGCCCAGCACTTCGCCGACGATACGGGCGGATTTTTTGTAGGGTGTGTTGGAGTGCACGCCCAGCCCTTGCATGGCGTATAGGATGCGCCGGTGGACGGGCTTGAGCCCGTCGCGGGCGTCCGGCAGTGCGCGCGCCACGATCACGCTCATGGCGTAATCCAGATAGGCGGTGCGCATCTGGTGGTCTATGTCAACTTGTTCAATCGTACCGATGTCCATAACGCGTCCCTTGAACGTTAGATATAGATGAAAGTATATTATACCCCACCGGGGGAGGGAGGAGGCGATGAGGCGATGAGGCAATCAGGCGACGAGGCAATCAGGCGATGAGGCAATCAGGCAATCAGGGATCAGGCGACGAGGTAATCAGGTAATGAGGTAACCAGGGTCTGATCCCCTGATTGCCTTATCCCTGATTCCTAATCCCCTTCCCTGGTATAATCACGGCGATGAGACCTCGCCTATTCTTCGCTCTGATGCTCGTCAGCCTCACCTTGACCGCTTGCGGGGGCCAGGCTCAGGCGAGCGGCGAGACGCCTCAGGCGGCCGGCGCTTACCTCCAGAACAAAGGCTCCGACACGATGGTCAATCTGGCCCTGGCGTGGGCCGAGCGTTACCAGCAAGAGCAGCCCGACGTGCGCCTGTCCGTCACCGGCGGCGGCTCGGGCACCGGCATCGCCGCGCTGATCAACAAAACCGTGGATATCGCCAACGCCTCGCGGCAGATCACCGACCAGGAGGTGCAGGAGGCCGAGAAGAACGGCGTCCAACCCCAGGAATTCGTGGTCTCACGCGACGCCATCGCCGTGATCGTCAACCCCGGCAACCCGATCAACTCGCTCACCATGCAGCAAATCTCCGACATCTACAGCGGCAAGATCGGCAACTGGTCGGCGGTGGGCGGCGAAGACCGCCCCATCGTGCGCCTTTCGCGCGAGACCAACTCGGGCACGCACGTCTATTTCCTCGAAGCCGTGGTGCGCATGGGGAACCCGGACGACAAGACCATCTTCTCCGCCGATACGCTGCTGCTGCCTTCCTCCGAGGGCATCATTTCCGAGGTGAGCGACAATCCCAACGCCATTGGCTACGATGGGCTGGGCTACGTCACCCCCAACGTGAAAGTGATCGCCGTGGCGCCCAAGGCGGGGGATAGCCCGATCCTGCCCTCCGCCGAGACGGTCAACGACGGCCGGTATCCTATCGCGCGCGACCTGTACATGTACACCAACGGCGTCCCGTCCGGAGCGGCCAAAGCATACCTGGACTGGATCTTCTCCGCCGAGGCGCAGACCATCGTGAAAGAATTGGGCTTCGTGCCCATGCAGAAATCCTCGCAGGAGGCCAGCCAATGACGGCCAGACAGAACTGGTCCGAAATCCTGATCACGTTTTTGATCCGCGCCTCCGGTTATTCGGCCATCCTCTTCGTCACCCTGATCCTGGTCTTCTTGCTGAAAGAGGGCCTGCCCACCCTGGGGGCCGTGTCGCTCTCCTCGCTGCTCAGTACGCGTTGGTATCCCATCGAGAATTATTTTGGCATCCTGCCGCTGATCTTTGGCTCGTTGCTGGTCACGCTGGGGGCCGCGCTGGTGGCGGTGCCTTTTGGCCTGCTCACCGCCATCTTCATCTCCGAGGTGGCTCCACGCTGGGCCAGTGAGGTGCTCAAGCCGCTGGTGGAGGTGCTGGCCGGATTGCCCTCGGTGGTGCTGGGCTTCCTGGGCATCCTGGTGGTATCGCCCCTGCTGCGCCGCGCGCTGGGCCTGCCCACCGGCCTGACGGCCTTCACCGGCTCGCTGCTGCTAGGCGGCATCGCCATTCCCACCATCGTGTCCATCGCGGAAGACGCGCTCTACGCCGTGCCGCCGTCTTACCGCGCAGGCCTCGCTGGCGCTGGGAGCCACGGAGTGGCAGACCATCTGGCGCGTGGCGCTGCCCGCCGCCCGCTCGGGCGTGCTGACCGGCGTCATGCTGGGCCTGGGACGCGCCATCGGCGAGACCATGGCGGTGATGATGGTCACCGGCAACGCCCCGGTCATGCCGCAGGGCTTGCAGTCGCTCTTCCTGCCAGTGCGCACCATGACCGCCACCATCGCCGCCGAGATGGGCGAGGTGGCCACCGGCAGCACGCATTACCACGTGCTGTTCTTCATCGGCATCGTCCTGTTCGTGTTCTCGTTGATCATCAACGTGATGCCTCCTCGATCAGCTTCCGCGAGCCCAAGCGCTCGGAACGATCCTTTCTTGAGTGAGAGCCGCCGTGGATACTCCGCTCAAAGCCCCCCGTCCCTGGCTCTCGCCGCGCAAAGTGCAGCGCGTCGGCTTCAACCTGCTGGGCGCGGTCAGCATCCTGACCGTCTGCCCATTTTGGGGATGGTGGTGTATATCGTGCTGCAAGGGCGCCCCGGCCATCTCGTGGGAATTTCCTGGCCGCCATGCCGCAGCGATGGGATGCGCGCGGGCGGCATCCTGCCGGCCATCGTGGGCACGCTTCTACCTGACGCTGGGCACGGCCATCTTTTCCATGCCGCTGGGCATGGCGGCGGCCATCTACCTCGCGGAATACGCCGCAGACAACTCCTGGACGCGCCTGATCCGCCTGGCCATCATCAACCTGGCCGGCATCCCCTCGGTAGTTTACGGCCTGTTCGGGCTGGGCCTGTTCGTGCTCTTCTTCAAATTCGGCACCAGCATCCTGGCCGCCTCGCTGACCCTGTCCATCATGACCCTGCCGGTGATCATCAGCACCACGCGAAGAAGCGCTGCGCAGCGTGCCGCAGTCCTCCGCATGGTGGGCATCTCGCTGGGCGCCACGCAGCTGGCAGACCATCCGGCACATCGTGCTGCCGCAGGCGCTGCCGGGCATCATCACCGGCATCATCCTGGGCCTGGAGCGCGCCGCCGGCGAGACCGCACCGATCCTGTTCACCGGCGCGGCCTTCTTCCTGCCGCGCCTGCCCACATTCGCCCCTGGACGCCACCATGGCCCTGCCCTACCATATCTTCGTGATCTCCACCCAGGTGCCGGGCATGCCGATCCAGATCCAGTACGGCACGGTGCTGGTGCTGCTGGTTTTCGTGCTGGGCATGAACCTGATCGCCTCCGTCATCCGCTCGCGGGCGCGCGCCAGGCGCCAATGGTGAGCGCCATGTCCAAGATCGCCATCCGGAACCTCAGCCTGCAATTACTCGGACGGCACGGAGAGCCTCAAGAACGTCAGCCTGACGATGCGCGCCAACGCGATCAATGTGTCCTTCGGCCCGGCGGGCGGCGGAAAATCCTCTCTGCTGCGCGTGCTCAACCGCCTGAACGACCTGGCAGATGTGGAATCGACCTCCGGGCGAGGTGCTGATGGACGGGAGGAACCTGCTCGATCCCCGGAGCGGACGTGATCGCGCTGCGCCGGCAGGTGGGCGTGGTCTTCTCACGCCCGATCCCGCTGCCCCTGACCATCTACGAGAACATCAGCTTCGGGCTGAGGATGGCCGGCATGCGGCGCAAGTAACACATGGACGAGGCCGTGGAGAAGGCCCTGCAGGCAGGCCGCGCTGTGGGACGAGGTCTACGACCGGCTGCAAGACCCGGCCTACTCGATCTCCGGCGGGCAGCAGCAGCGCCTGTGCATCGCGCGCGTGCTGGCCCTGGAGCCGGAGGTGATCCTGCTGGACGAGCCCACCTCGGCCCTGGACCCGGTCACCACCGCCAAGATCGAGGACCTCGCTGCAAGAGCCAAAGCAGGAATACACCATCCTGCTCGCCCCGCACAATATCCAGCAGTCCGCGCGCATGGCGGATTACGCGGCCTTCTTCCTGCAAGGCGAGCTGGTGGAGTACGGCACGGGCGACCAGATCTTCACCAATCCCTCTGACGCGCGCACGCAGGATTACATCGAAGGGCGCTTCGGATAAATCTTGCCAAAGTGGGGGGCATCTGCTATAATCAGGCCACTTCGGGCGCGTAGCTCAGTTGGTCAGAGCGCACGGTTCACATCCGTGAGGTTCGGAGGTTCGAGCCCTCTCGCGCCCACAAAAGGGGGGTTTTTAATGCTTTCGTGAAGGAAATCACAAGCCGTGCACGCGGCTTGTCGATTGAGAGATCAGGCCTGGCAGCCTGGTCTCTCGCTTTAAATCCCCTTTTAGCGAGCCTGGCAAGCGAGCGTTTCCACGGAAACGCAAGAGGCCGGGAGATTCTCCCGGCCTCTATTAGTGTGCAAACGTTCATCCCCAGAATTCGGGGTGTCTGGAAAAGAGCTGCGTAATGAGCTCGTGATCCGATGGCGGAACAGGTTCGGGCGTGGAACTCGACAGAATCCGAAGTACGCTCGAACCGAGGCCGCGTCTCCATTCCAGCGGTTGTAATCCATCTCCAGGCTTTCCACACCCACCGGCGCGCATTTATCTCCGGTCTGGTGGATGAGCCATTGGGTGATGCCTTTCGGAAGCGCGAGTGGGCGAGTGTCCTCGTGGTAACGGTCCAGGTATTGCGCCAGCCACCAATCCACTTCGTCCCACCAGGGCCGATACTCCATGTGCTCTTCGATCCAGCTCTTGCGGCTATAGACGACGGGGGGGAGGCCGTCGGCGTCTTGCATGGTCTTGACCAGGTATTCGCATTTGTCCGTGATCGTTTTGCGCGTCTGGCCGTGGTCTAATTCCGCATCGATCACGCGCCGGATATGGGGTGTCCGGGCCGGCACGACTTTGAGATGATTGGCCATCTGCGCTTTGCCGTCCTCGGCGGGATATAAAACGTGGTAAGGCATCCTGCCAATCGTCTCGAACATCGGCCACACCCTTTTGAACCATTCCCAGCGGTCCAGATAGGGGCTCATGGTGGGATAGGCCCAGGAAATGGACGCGCGGATCCCGATGAAATACACGGGGTCGGGATAGTGGGAAAGGATCGCCGTCCCGTTGATCGCGCCGTTGCATTGTGCTATGTCATATCCAAGTGCATTAGTCATGGCTTTTCTCCTTCTTTTCCGGCTCCTCTGCCGGCTCACTTGTGCCGTTTTCTTCCTCCTGCCCGGGCAAGATCTCTTTTAGGGCAGCGATCTTTCCGTTGTAGTAAGCTATAGTCTGATTTGCATCGTTCAGGAATTCTTGCCGCTCTTGCTCGATCTCTGCGATCTTTGCCTTGATTGTTTCCTCGTCCATTGATCCTCCTGGTTGTTTATGCGATCCTTAGCATTGCAAATGACGCTGGCGGGTACGTGTTATCTGTGTTCAGAGCAGCGCCGCTGTTCTGGTATGCTTCGACTGTGACGTAATCGCCCGCCGCCAGTTGATAAATACCCGTCAGTATCATTGCGAGGCTATAGGAATTGGCGTTAGGCGGCGCGAAGAATCGGTTTATCTCGGTCGCTCCATTCAGCAAAAACCTCAATCCCCTTGTGCCGGTGGTGTTCGTGGCGAGTGCGATATTGGCAATCATCAAGTACACTCCGGCTGTTCGGCAATAAAGCCTCGTGGGTGCGCTGCCGCTCCAGTGTGCACTAAACGGGTCATAATCGAAGTTCGCCCCCGACCAGTTAATGGCTGTCCAGGCAGCATTGGGTATGCTTTGGATGGCGCTCGCGTACACTCGCGCCGATATAGCTATTGAGTTCGCTATTGGTCCGTTCAGTGATATTTTATCGGCTACAAAATTTATCCAGCTCTTTCCATCTGTGTCCCTGGCATTTAATTCTACGTATGCCTTCTCAACATTGGTGTAATAGGACCCCAGATGCAGGGCACCCTTATCGGATAATGCACTCCCTGCTTCGTAGATCGAACTCAGAACGTGGCCTCCCGCCCCTATCCACTTAATGGTTGGAATCCAAGTAGCGAAAGCCACATCGAATGACAAATTTTGGTCGATCTCAATTGCTTCATCCCCCGTATATAACTTTCCAGAGGTGGAATCGATCTTGACTTGAACTACACCAGCATTCAAGCCGTAAATTCCTGTCTTATCTATCCAGATGCCTGTTCCCAAAGAGCGACTAGTGGGCGGTATTGCTCCGATTGCAATGGCGCTGCTATCGCCCGGCATCCGCAGCAGCCCGGTAATGTCCGCATTCCCGCTCGCAAAGGTCATCACGTCGGTCGTGTACAGGCGAAACTTCAGGTTGCCATCCTCGTCCAATAGGATGTTGGGTTTGCCCGCTGCATACTCACCCAGCGCCAGGCCGTACTTTTCTGCGCTGTATCCCCAGTTGCCATTGAGGTCCCCCATCCGGATCAACTCGGTCTGCGCATTGTAGGTCGAGCCCTGTTTGAGAATTTGCAGCCTGGGTGTGTCATAGGCGTTCAACTCAATGCGTCCATCTCCAGCAGCCCCTAGCACCTCGAACGCCGCACCCGCCGGCCAGGCGTTCGCCCCGCTCCCGTCCAGGTTGCGCGTCACGTTGTAGCGCGTTCCAGAAACCAGTGCGCCCACTCGCACATATTCCACCTGCCCGAGCGCACGGAAGAGCACGAAGTGCCCGTTCGTCATCGCTTTGCCGAAATCCATGCTAGTGTCGCCAGAAGCCGCATCTGCCTCCAGGCTGCCCTGGTCTTTCGGTACCACCAGCCAGCCACCGATCAGACTGACAGTTTGTTCTGAGAAGATAACCGCATCCAGCTCAGACAAATATCCCTTGCGCCACAGCCTTGTGCCGCTGCCGAGATCGTAGCTGTCCGTCAGGCTGGGGAGGAAGCTGCCTGCCATCGCCCGGCTGCCGTTCACCGGCAGATACTGAAGGTGATCGTCGTCCCCCAGTCCGGAGAGCAGCCCGTGGTTATCGTGCGGCACCACGGTTCCAAGCGCGTGCCGTGCCGTCGTGTCGTGCCTGGCGATGGTGAGATATTGGGTATGGTCATCGTCCAGCAGTCCGCCGATCAACCCATGATCTACCACCCCCGCGCCATGCCGCGCGGTTGTATCATGCCTGGCAATGTTCAGGTATTGGGGGTGATCGTCATCCAGGAGGCCACTCAGCTTGCCGTGATCGAAAACTGTCTCCGAAAGCACCTGCTGCACGGCTACCTCGCCCGTGCGCAGCATGAACGGCCGTTGCTTTTTAGACAGGGAGGTAACTCGATATTTAGCCATCTCTCGGATTCCCTATGTCCATTGGAGATTGCTCGTCCCGCTGTTGATAGGTATAGCTGTTTTTCTCCACATCGTATTCGGCGCTCTCGATAAAGATTGTCGAGAAGATGTCTGCCAAAGACGAGCTGACTGCATCCGGAACAATCTCTATTGCGCGCGCCCAGATCCCCACAGGGCAGGTGCTCTTGCGTATCGGACTATCCGATGGGTCGAAGAGCTGGAAGCCTTGGCGCAGGTGGTAGGGCTGGCTACTATCAGGCTCTTCGTAGGCCGTTACTCTACGATTGGGATCAACGCTGGCAAGCATGCGCCGGCCGTTGATCGTACCCATGTCCAGGAGCGTCTCTACTTCAACTCGTGCATCTCCATCCCCGTCCCGGTAGCTCTCCGTGCTAACGCCAGAATTGACTTGCAAATCCACCGCGCGGAAGAACTGGCCATAGGCAGTGATCAGGCTGCGCACCTGCTGGCTGGTCTCCACCAGGTTATTAGAATAGACCCGGAAGGGCATATCCGCTGCCATTGCGGACCACACTCCACCGGTCTCGGCGCGCAGCGGCCCGAGGTCGTAGCCGGCGGCGCCATCCAGTAATAATGAGTAATAATTGCTACCATCCTGATCGCCGCTGCGGTCTACGACGATAAAATAGGAGCCGACCGCCAGGGTGGTCCCATCGCTGAGCGGGAAAACGTACCAGGCATAATCCGTGTCCAGATCGGAGCCGCTGATCGCCTCGCTGGCCACCAGCTCCGTAGTAGGTGTGAGGTCGTCTGGATTGGAGAACAGGCTGACCTTTAGATCATCATCGGGGTTGCCGACTTTTTTGATATAGATTCCAATGCTGGCGGCGTTGATGGCGGATCCTTGCACGTCGAATGCTTGCGCCAGGCGGGTGGCGCCGAGAGTACTTCCAAGGTTATAGGCCAGCGCCCCCAGCTTCTCATAAGCGAAGGCCAGGCTGAGGGGCGCGGGGGCATATTTCCATTCCAGCGTGCTCCACCATCCTCGGCAGGTGATTTCCGCGTACATTTCCGTCCCTGTGTAAGGCTCGAATTTTATTTTGGGGATCCTGCGCCGCTCCAGGAGGTTGTCACGGTAGAATTCGGCATAGGCTTGTGTGGTGCCCGGGCTGCTATCCAACAGCTCCTTGGTGCCATAATCTCCGATGCTGCCATCGTCCTGCACCCAGGTTGTGGTTTCACGCGAGCCGTTTGTGCTTCCGGCAACCACTTTCTCATAGGCTACGGCCACCCGGTTGAAGGTGCTATCCAGATTGACGGTTGCCTTTAGCCCAGACAATCCCTTTTCGTCGGAGCTTGGCAGATAGATGGCTATCTCGGAAATATAGCCCCACCAGGTCAGGTCTCCCTCGTCCGCGTAAATCTCTACGGGAGCGCGCAAGCGCTTGATCAGCTCCCACAGATCTTCCTGGCGAGGCGCATCGGCGCGCAGGGTAGCCTGCTTTGGCCCGCCGATGGCGGCTTTTGAGTAACGCTGCACGGAAATCCTTATGCCGGCGGGCTGAATACTAGGAGAGAAATTGCGCTGCTGGAAAATGACGTTCATAAACTGCTCCGGCGTGGAGAATGGAACAGCTTCACAGAAATTCTGCGCGCGATTTCGGCCTGATTGGCGGCATTAGAATGCATCAGGAAATAAAGCCGCTGATCTATTCCGGGGTGTAACCGAATGGGAGCTTGATAACCCACCAGCACGCCCGCCTTGGCGCTCCCATCGCCGGCGTCGACGTAGAGCAATTCATTAATTCCATCATCGACGATGCGATAGTTCTGGGGAGCGCCGTAGCCGTTGAACATAACATGCCGGAAGCCGTCCGCCGGGGTGATCTGCATAAAATCGAGTCCCAGAGACATGGTATAGCCGGCGCTCTGCTGGCCGGTAAGCACCAAATCGACCTCGTCCAGGCCGGATTGGCCGATCAGCCACGGCGGTATGCGCGCTGTGAACAGGTCGCGAATGCAAATGGCCCGGTCGTTGTCCGGAATGACCTGGCCACTCTGCCAGATCGTCGTCAGATTCCATTTCAGCTTGAGCTGAAAGCGGACATAGGGCAAATAGGCTGCACCGGAAGCGAAGCGGAGCAGGAATTTATAGAACGCTCCCTGGCAGGCGTTCGTCACAGTGGAGGACAATGTCCAGGTAAACATTTCTGTCTCGGCGCCAGGATATAAGTCGAATTTTCTATAACTTCCGCCGCTGCTTCCCGAGTTGCTGATGGAGTTGCCACCGCTGGCAGCCTCTCCCTCCAAAATGGGATTGAGGTGGGTCGGGTCAGTGACGTTTTGGCCGATCCAGACGTCGTAAAGATTTCCGGAGGCATAGGTATTGAGGATCTCCAGGCGCGTGGGCCCGGGCAGGTCCCCGCCCACGTCCGCGCCGTCGACGTCGGCATAATTCACGCGCTTCGTCGGCGCCGATCCGCTGCCATCGTTGCAGTTGTAGACCGGCAGCCCGCTCGTATTCCCCAAGCCGTTGGCATTGCTCAGCGGGATCTGCGCCTCCGGGCCATCCCAATAGGGAGTGTGCTCGATGACGACCGTTATTCTGGCCTTGAATTCACGGATCTTGTTCCCCAGGCTGCCGTCCAGCATCACCACGCCGTCCGTGATCAGCGCCCGCCAGGCGTCCAGGTCCTCGCTCACGGCGTAATACAGCCAGGCGCCGTCCGCAGCTCGCGGATGAGTGCGCGCCCAATCCAGCGCGCGATTGACGGCGCGGATCTTGTTCTCCAGATCGGTGAGCGAGCTGCCTACTACGAGCACGGTAGCCCGATCGGTTACCGGTTTGTTGGGGTCCGTGGCGGCTTCCGGGTAGAAACCGTCCAGCAGGATATAGCCGCCGGCCTGGAAGTCGACGGTCTGTGAGTTGAATTCGATATAAAGCTGCTGGCTCATTGCGATCTCCGTATTTCCTCGGCCACCTGGCGCGCCAGGACGTGCATGTCCAGGGTCTTATACAGATCCGCCTGGACCGTCACGTAGATCGGCGCGGCTGCCGGCGCCGGCTGCATTCCACCGAAGCCACCGGCCACGTTGCCGTTCACGTTCACGCTTCCGGAAAGCCCGTTCATGGCGCCCCGGATCTGCTTTTCGATGCCGGCAAATTCCTTATTCCACCCGATGCCCAGGGCGGAGGCCATCCCCGCTCCCAGCTCTATGAACTTCGCCGGCGGAGAGTGCCAGCCGATGGCATCCTTGGCGGCCTGGAGCATATTTCCGAAGAAGTCTTTGATCTGCTGGAAGAACCAATCCGACTTCTGCGTTATGCCATCCCAAATGGCTAATACGATAGCTATGCCGGCTGCAAGGAGCTGTTCTCGTAACGCTTGAAGGCCATCAGTGAGCACCCTCAAAAGACGACCTGCTGCGGTTCCGATTATTGGTAGATTTTCGAATATCCCTGTAACGAGCATCGAGACCAATCGGATTCCGGCCTGCGTTATCATGGGCAAAGCTAGGATCAACGCATTAAAAATAGCCTGCACGATCACCGGAACCTGCGGGATGAGCACCGGCAGGGCCGCGATCAGGCCCTGCGCCAGGGCCAGGAT
The DNA here is from genome assembly GCA_963702935.1 of uncultured Chloroflexia bacterium. Taxonomy (GTDB): domain Bacteria; phylum Chloroflexota; class Anaerolineae; order Anaerolineales; family Anaerolineaceae; genus DAOTWA01. The sequence continues at coordinate 592,833 of OY969772.1, read as the reverse complement.
GAGTTGGAGAGCAGCATTGATCAGGGCGGGCAGGTTGGAGATCAAGGTAGTGACGAGCACCGGAATGACTTTCGCAATCGCCGGGATGAGCTGGGGCAACGCCTGCGCAATCCCCATCACCAGGGCCAGGATCATATCGATGGCCGTCTGCAAGAGCATGGGCAGCATGGGCAGGATGCCGTTGACCAGCGCCAGGAGGATCTGGATCCCGGCCTGGAGTAGCATCGGCAGGTTGTCCACGATGAACTGCACCAGGCTGGTGATGATCTGGATGGCCACCGGCAGCAGGGTGGGCAGCGCGCCCATCAGAGCATTCAGGACGGATTGCAGGATGGAAGTGACGCCTTGCAGGGCCTTGGGAACCTCTCCGAGCAGATCCTTCACGATACCCGCCAGCATCTTCTTGCTGGTCTCCGGCATGGTGTCGAAGCCTGTCAGCGCCTGCTGTAGCCGCTCTCCATATTGGCCGACCTGCGGCATGATCCCGCCCAGGAAATTGCTCAGCATCCCGGCGCCCAGGTTCACGACCGGCAACAGCCCGCCGCCGAGCTTGGCTTTCAGATTCTCGAACTGCGAAGAGAGGATGCGCTGTTGGTTGGCCAGGCCGCTGGAGGTGCGCGTGAAGTCTCCTTGCGCCAGGCTGGTCTGCTCCAGGAAGAGCGCATAGGCGGCCTGCGCCTTGGCAGCCGGCTCCAGGACGCCGTTGACTTCCTGGAAGCCCAGCTCCATCGCCTTGGCCTTCAGCGTGGCATCGTTGATGTTGATGCCCAGGGATTTCAGCGGCTCGGTCTCTCCGGAAAGGCCCGAGCGCAGCTTATCCAGCACATCGGTAGGGTCCAGGTTATTGAAGCTGGCCAGGTCGCCGGCCAGCTTGACCAGCCTGACGGACATATTCGCCGAGGTCTGCTCGGCGATTCCCATCGCGCGGAAGAGATTTCCATAGGTGCCGGCCGCCGAGAGCGCCGCATTCTCGGACATACCCAGCGCCTGGTCGCTCTTCTCGCCAAATTTGAGCACCTGGTCGGCGGCCCCGCCGAAAACCACGCCGACCTTCGAGATGGTCTCGTTGAGATCCGAGGCCGGATTGATGGTGGTCATGATCAGGCCGCCGGCCACGCCCGCGATGGCGGCCAGGCTGGCTACCGCCGCGCCGATGGCGACGAAGCTGGTCTTTAATCCTTTACCGAGGCCACTCAGCAGGCTGGTGGTCTTTTTGGACTTATTTCCCAGATCCTCGACGTGCTTGCCGGCATTCTTGGACTCGTTGCCCAGGTTGTTTAGGGCAGTTTTGTCCTGCTTCAGCTCACTCTCCATTTTGTTGAGGGTTTCGGTCTCTTTGTTGATTTTGATCTGAAGCTCTTCTAACTCCTTGGCGCTCGTTTTTCCGCCGGCAACCAAGTCCTTATAGACCCGGTTGAGTTCGTCTACTTTCTGCTTTTGTAGGCCGATCTGCTGGCTCAATGCCTTGATGCGCAATTCCAGTCCCTCGCTGGATTTATCCCAATCCCCCATAGCGGCTGCGGTGGCTTTGAAGCCAGATTCGATTACTCGAACCTGGCGTTGCAGCTCGGAGACGCCGGCTTTGTAATTAGAGGTATCCAGATTAACGGTTCCGGAAAGCGGATTATCGCTCATGGATCGCCCTTTATGATTAGAGGAAATTCACCTGATCGCAATAAACCTTGTGAACGCCGGGATCGCTTCCTTTGAGGAATTCCCACATGAACGGGAAAAGCGATTCCACGTCGGTCTCATCAATATCCTTAAGGCTCCAGCCCAGGGCCTTGACCAGGGCCACCTCGAGGCCCACGAGCCAATCCCTATCCCTGTCCTCGTCAGGTTCTGCGCTGCTGCCTCCGGAGCTTATTTCCCCGGAGGAAAAGTAGGGTTTGACGGCCCGGTAGCCTTGGAGATGATCGCATTGATGGCCATCATCATTTCGGAGATGTCGGCCCCGTCGTCAATATCCTTCACAGTGAATTTGTTGCCAAACACCTCGACCACCAGGTCGGCGATGCTGTCCACGTCCGCTTCGGTCAAATGATCCTGGTCCAGGTGTTTCATCAGCCTGACGGCGATCTTGAGCAGCTTCCAGGGAACGAAGAGGCGCACGTGCGTTGCGATGGGCTTATCGTCGGCTCCATACAAGTTGAGCGCGATACGCTTACCAGGGGTGCCGATTTGGACGTTTGCTTTGGCTGCGATCATTTGGATGACGGCCACCATTTCGCCGATATCTGCCCATTCGTCCAGATCGTGGACGGTTAAGCCGCTTCCGAAAGTCTCCACCACCAGCCCGGTGATCTCGTCGATGTCTTCTTCTGTCAGGCTGCTCAGATCGGCCATATTGCTTAAGTTCGCGTTTTCCATGAGGCTCAAAGCGGGTTTGAGCATCCTCCAGGGGACGATGCTGCGTTCGTATTCTTGGATGACCTCGTTGTCATCGTTATAGAGAGAAAGTTTTATCGGGGTGCCTGCCGGCGCGCTTGTCTGGAGTTCGTTTATGGACATTTATCAATTCCTCTCTGCCTTGATTTCCCTCTCCCCAAAATAGGGAGAGGGGTAGATAACGAAGGGCATTGCTGCCAGAACTTACGCTGTGGTGAAGTTGACTGCGCCGCGCAGCGTCTGGCCGTAGATGTCGGTGACCGCATAAGTCAGCAGGTAGGCCGTGGAAGCGCTCAGGTTTGCGCTTGGATCGACCGAGACGATCTTCTTGGTGGCGTCCAGGGTGATCGTGGCTGCTTTCAAGGTGCCGTCCGAGGGGTCGAAGAGCGCCACGCTGTTGACTGCCGCGTCCTGCAGGGCGTTGTTGAACGTCAGCGTGGGGGTCTTGGTGACGGCCACGCCGGCAGCGGCGTCGGCCGGGTCGCTGGAGGAGAGCGCCAGGGCGTCGGGCGCCGTGGTCTCGGGGGTCTGCACCTGGTCGAACCAGGTCGAGCCGTCGAAGTTGGTGGTGTCCTCGTCGCCAACGATGCGCTTGACGCTCTTCATCGCACCGCCATCGCCCAAATCGAATTTATGCACGGTGTTGACACCCGTGAAGATGATTTGCGCCGGCTTGGGCTCGGCCTTCTCTCCCTTCGTGGTGGCCTCGTCCTTGGGGACCGAGAACTTTCCCTTCAGATACTGGTAATACCGCTGCTTCCCGTTCGACTTAAGGCTGCGGAAGGACAGCGCGCAATCGGGGGGCACGGCCTCTCCACCGGCGTCGAAGATGCGGCCGCTGGCTGCGTCGAAGACCTTGCCCAGGTATTTTGCCAGGATGGCCAATGGAATGGCGGTCGTCGTCATGGTGATCTTCGTTTCGCCTTCCGAGGCCATCACGTCGAAGGGCTTATTATTGGCATATTGGGTGTCCAGGCTGGTGGTCGGCTCTGCGCTGGCCTCGGTGGCCGGGGCGAAATACTCCGGGGTGTCGGCAACGTAGGCGCTGGCGTCATCCTGGGTCACCAGGGTGGTGTAGATCTCATCCAGGCCGACGACGGACTTATATTCACCTGCATTAGGGCTCATGATTTGTTACTCCTTGTTCTCCAAATAATCGAAATCCAGCGCCAGGCCAAAATGCTGGGTCGCCTGGTTATAAGGCAGTTCCCTGGAGGGCCCTGCCGTGAAGCCGGCGGCGAGCATGGCGCCCGTCACGTCCGGCAGGTTTGCCAGGCCGCCGCGGCTATAGCAGCTCACCTGGACGGTCTGCTCCCTGGATACTTCCCGATCATCTGCGTGCTGAACCGGGACGCCAGCGACCAGGAAATAGACCAGGTAGAGATCGGGGAGCTCGTCGGGCGTGGCGGCGATATAAACGCTCTCGACGACAGGCGCGTCGAGGGTTTCCAGAGCGGCTTTCACCCGCTCCCAAATGGTCATAACCACCACCGGTTCAATGCCTCGGCGAATGCCTTGACAACTTCCTCTGCCGGCGGATTTATGATGGTTGCCATATCGCGGGCCTGCCTTGCGAACCCACGAGAAAGCCTGTCGATCTTTCGCCGTCTCCGGATGCCAGTGGGGAGCGACGATTTACGCCGTCGATAGTAAGGTGTAAAACCATTCATATAATTTTTTCCTCCTTCAGACTCTCCCGCATGGCCTTGAGCGCCTTGGAGGCGTCGCCCTTGAGGGTTGGCCGGATGTAGGGGTGGGCGGATTTGCGCACTGAGCCAAACTCTGTGTCTATTGCGGTGGCGTTATCGACGACGCGCCCGTATTCCTGGACGTTTCCGTAGCGGGCAGTGTCTGCATCGGTATATTGCCTGTTGTGGATCACGCCGACTTCCACCGAGTGGTAATTCCCATCCTGCTCGGGCCCCTTGATTTTGATGTGGTCGCGCAGATTCCCGGTGTCGACCGGGACGCGCGATTTCATGCCCTTTTGCAGGATCTCGGCGGCGGCCAGGAGCGCGCGGTCGGCGGCCGCGTCGACGTCTTTCCCGGCCTGGGCGATGCGCTCCAGATATTCCTCGAAACCACGCATAGAGAACTTGATTTGAGTGGTCATCACCCGCTCCTCACGCGCTGGACCTTCAGCTCGATGTACTCGTGCCGCATCTGGATGTCGTCTATCGAGACGATCTCGTAGCGATTGCTGCCGAGCAGCACGGCGCAAGTGAGATCCACGTCGGCGCGGTAGCGGATAGTGACCGTGGCGGCCTGCTGCGCGTTATTGCTGGCTGCGCTCCAGGCTTCGGAGCCGTGCACCCCGACCCACCTGGCCGGCACCGTGGCGATGTCCTCCCAATCCGGCACCTGGAAGCCGCCCGTTTCCGTGGAAACGGTACGCCTTTGGAGCATGATCGGGATGCGCAGCTCGCCCGGGTTGGAGATCTTGCCGTTCAGGTTCATCAGTCCTCGCTCCAAAAGCCGATCTCGAGATCCAGCGTCTGGCCGTAGAGATCCGCCGGGTGGTCGAGCACGAGGGTATAGGCGGTATTCTGGGCCAGGCTGGCGTCCGGATCGACGGTCAGGATCCTTTGGGTCACGTCCAGCGCGTTGGCAGTCGCCACCACGGAGCCTGCTCCATCGACCAGGGAAACCTTGTTTGTGGCGCCGGCGCTCATCTCGTGATTGAAGACCAGCACCAGGCTGGCGTCCACGGCCATCTCGCCGGCGATATTGGTCGAAACCAGCGCCAGGGGCTCGAGGGGAACGCCGTCACCGGCCAATTGCAATGCCAGGGCTTTGAGCTGCACCAGGATAGCCCGGAGGCCGAAGCCGAGCGCGCTGCCGGCGGCCATCCCGCCCGGGTCTTCGTGCCAGCGCACCAGCAGCATCCTGGCCGCCGCCTCGGCCTGGGGGTAGATCTCGGCGTCCTTCGTCCAGTCTCGCCCGGTGGCGCCCTTGATGAAGGCATCCACCAGGGGTAACAGGGCCAGCATGTCGGCGTCGGTTTCTTCACAGCGTAGAGCGTTCGCGGCCTTGGCAGGCGTCAGGATGTTTTCAGCCATAAATCAGCCTCCTGCCAGCCTGGGCCGTGAAAGCCCAGGCCGGCAGCAATGTCAGTCGACTACTTCGACGACGGTGTCTATGTGATCGATGGGTTGGTAGCGGCCGTAGAAACCGAGGATCTCGGCGCTGATCAGGCTGGCGGCCGTGCCAACGGTGACGGAGAGCCGCACGTAGGAATAGCCATCGTTCACGCTCAATTCGTCGCTGCGGCAGTTGATCATCACCTGGTTGTCGTCGTTGTCGGCCTTGACCAACTGCGTGATGGCTTTGCCGGTGAGGTCCTGCGCGCCGGCGCCGGCGGCGCTGGTCGCTTCTTCGAGCTTGGCATCGATGGTGGCGGCTGCGCCCAAAACGCCGGTCTGAATAATGGCCAGGATGGCATCGACGTCGACCATCGAGACCCAATCCGTGGTGACGGTGGCGACGGCCTGGCTGACCGGATCCAACACCGCCAGCAGGGCCACCTGGTCGGAAGGTTTGATATTCGGGTTCATGAGTATCTCCTTGAATCTCAGCCTGGCTGCTCTTAGCGAGCATCCAGGGTGACGAAATGGCTGCGGGTAGAAGCGCCCTTGGCCGGGCTGATCGCAGCGGAAAGGAACGGCTGGCCGTTCATGCGGAAGGTTCCAGCGGAAAGCCTGCAAGCCATAGTCGAAGTACAGGTGCATGCTGGAGGCAAATTGAACGCCGCCTTCGCTGGTGATGGCGTAATACCCGGCGCGCAGGTTTACCAGATGGATGTCGCCCTTATCGCCGAGCGTCTCGCAGTGCTCGGAGAAGCGCACCGGTCGCCCCAGCAGCAGCCCGCCGGGGGCGTTCACCAGGCCGGTGGAGGGGGGCATCCAGATGGGTTGATTGCCCAGCGTCATGGTAACGAGCTGGGGCAGCACGTCCTGGTTGATGTACCAGACCGCGCCCGAGGCGCCGATGATGCGGGAGTACATCCTGGCGACGTTGGCGGCCACGACCGTGTCGGCGGCCTGGTCGGTTTCCTTGGCCACGCTCACCAGGCAGCCCGCCTTCATGTAGCCCTTCGGCTGGCCGGCGCCGGTGCCTTCGACGATGGACTTGTTCATCTTCCAACGGATGGCCTGCCCGGCCTTGTTCGTCAAACGAGCGGCCAGGCGAGGGGCGTCGCTGAGCAATTGGTCGGTGGCAGTCACGAAGACATACAAATCGTGCAGCCGCATCTGCTCCGCCTCGGTGGTCAATTTCGAAGGTTCCATCTTGGTTGCTTCAGAGCGCCACTTGGCCTGGATGCCGGTGGCTCCCCACGGGGTGGTTTCGTCTTTGAGGAACTCGACCGCGTTGGAGCTGGTGGGCTCGTTGTCGGTCTCGGCGATCAGCGCGTCCTCTTCCATCGCCACTTCCCAGATTTCCTGCCGGAAGGCAGGCGGCACCATGCGGCCCTCGCTGGAGCCGTTTTCCTGGTGGAAATCAGTCGGAGCAGCGCCCATCAGCAGGCGCTCGTCTTGCGCGCCGCCGGGGGTATACAAGCCCTTGACCGCCAGGGCGAAATCTGCCACGTCGGCAAAGCCGCGTTTGGGATCATCCTCGACGCGGTCGTGCACGTCGGTGATGCGGGGCAGCGCCTGCACGGTGCGCTCGCGCTCGCGGCGCGCTTCGTGCCGCTGGACCTCGGCGTTGACCGTCGCCAGGCGGGCGTTGATCTCGTCGTCGCGGGTCTTTTCCTCGTCGGACAATTCCCGGGACTCTTTTTCGGCGCGCTCGAAGAGCTGCTTGCCTTCGCTGACCAGGTCAGCCCGCTCCTGGAGCAGCGCCTTGTAGGCTTTACTTTCGTTCATGCTTCACCTCTCTTCTCGAAAATGGTTGATATGCGATCCCTGCTCTACGGAGCGGTTTACTCCGGCTCGACGGAGCCGGTATTTTCATTCAGGCGCATCCGGCGCCTGCGAAAATCCAAATCTGAGTTTGCGCTCGCACCCCGGCGCGCCGGGGCCTGTCGCTGGAGGCGCGTAAGGGTCTCCTCCAGGGTGGCGATCCGGTCGGCCATGCCCAGTTGCACGGCCCGGCGGGCGCCGAAATAGCGGCCCTGCCCAAAGCCCTCGCGGACGTCGGCGGGCTTTACCCCGCGATTGCGCGCCACAGCCTTGATGAAGGTGTCATGAATTTCAGCAATGCGTTCCTGGATGGCGGCGCGCGCCTCCTCTGAGAGCGGCTCGTAGGGGTTGCCCTCGGTCTTGTATTTGCCCTCGGAGATCAGGCTGACCTTGATGCCTTCTTTTTCCAGCGCGGCGCTCATATCTTCATGGATGGAGAACACGCCAATCGATCCAACATAAGCAGAGGGCGTTACAACCACCTCGTCGGCAGATGTTCCGATCCAGTAAGCTGCGCTCATCATCGTGTGATTGGCGACTGCTACGATGGGCTTCGTTCCGCGCGCCTCGAAGATCTTGCGGCTGAGCTCGTCGATCCCCGGCACCTGCCCGCCCGGGCTGTCTACGTCCAGGACGATGGCGCTTACGCCCGAGTTCTTGACCAGCTCGTCGAACTGCGCGCCGAAGCGCTCGGCGCTGGTTGCCCCGCAGACGTCCGTCATCATGTTGGCGCGCGGGAAGATGGTCCCGAAGAGCGGCAGAACGGCCACGTTGCCGGCGATGCGATCCGCCGGACGCTGCGCGCCGTGGATGCGGGTCTGCACTTCTTCGGCGCTCAGCTTCTCGCCCGCAAAATAACGGTTGGCGATTTCGACGATCACCGCCAGGGTGTCGGGCAGGATCGCCCAGGGCTCCATCATGGCGCTGGATAGACGGGTAGTTCTCATAAAACCTCCATGACCAGCGCCGCCAGCTCCCCGGCGCGCTGAGTTTCCCAATTAGAGACGACCGAAATACCACGATCCAGGAGCAAAGCCTCCTGGGTATGGCAATAAGCCTGCGCCAGAGACAGACTTATCTGCATCGCCTGAGCCACGAATTCGGCATGATCGGCGTAGAACTCTTTGACGGCTGCCTCCCAGGCTGCCGGGTCGCCCTCGGCGCGCCTGGCCGCGCGCGTCATGGCGGCCACCTCTTTGCGCACCACGCGCGCCGCCGATTCTTGCACCAGCCGCCGGTAATGGGCCTGCCCGCCCTGCGCAGGCGCTGCGTCGGCGCCGGACTTTTGCATATTGAGCGGCGTGAGCTGATCGTCGTCGCCCCAATCGGTGGGGTTCATGTTCTCGAATTTCCGGATTTCGTTGGTGGCCAGCCAGCCCCATTGGCGGCCAATCGCGTAGGCGTTGTAACGCTTCTCGATATCGCCTTTGAGCAGGGCGTCTGTCAGGAACTCGACGAAGAACTTATCCGAGGCGACGATCAAATCCTTGGAAATCAACTGCTGCCAGCGCACGAGCCACGGCATCAGGACGAAGGTCACGAAGCCGCGCGATAGCTCTTCGATGCCCGTGCCCCAGCTCGTGGCCTTGCTGGTCAGCCCGACCATGTGGGGAGGCACACGGAACCAGCGGCAAACATCCTCGGCCTGGAACTCGCGCGTTTGAAGCATCTGGGAGTCTTCAGGGGAAATGGTGACCTGCTGCCACTCCATGCCTTCCTCCAGGATCATCGTGCGGTGGATGTTTTCGCCATTCGTCATGGCCTCGGTTTGATTTCTGAGCCGCTCCTGGGCCTCCTCGGAAAGATTGCCCGGGTGTTTCAGCACGCCGCCCGGTTTGGCATAATTGCCAAAATATTTGGCGCCAAAGCGTTTGGCTGCCAGCGTCAGGCCCAGGGATTCACGCGCGTAGGTCACCACTGAGACGCCGTTCACCCCGTCCAGAGACAATCCGCGCAGGTGGAAGATCTCGTCGTCGTTATAGATCTTCGTGCTGCCGTCCTTCTCCACGACCTGGTAGCGCATCGTCTCCTCGTCTAGCTCCTCGGGCGTGACCCGGTCGGGGTGGATCGGGATCAGCCTGTCCACCGGGCCGCGTGGCCCGGGCAGGATCTTGGCGTATCCATTGCCCCGGAAAAGGGCGTGCATCTGGAGCATGTCCACGAACTCGAACGAGGTCTGGCGGCGGTTGGGCTGATCGTGCAGCAGGCTATACAGCGGGTGGTTGCCGGCCCGTTCTTTCCCGCCGTTATCCAGCCGTTGGTAGACGATGCGTGGAAGCATGGCCACGGTCTCCGCGATCAGGCGGCCACAGGCCCACGCCGTGCTGATTTTCAGCGCGCCGTCCGGACTTACGCGCATTCCGGAGGCCGTCTTCGCGGAATACGCATTGGTCCAGAACCGCTCCTCATCGGGCGATAGCGAGCTGGCTTGCCCCAGTAATTGCTGCAAAAAGGTCATTTCTTCCGGTCTCCACGCTCCCCAAAGAGCGAAATAGCCATCAAGATCAGTCCGCACCCGATCAACGCTGCCGGCGGATAGATCAGGTAGACGCCGGCGGCGAACGAGAGCAGCCCCAGGCAAAAAACTACCAGATTGACCGAAGAGTGTAATTTCATAGGATGATCGCGCCTCTTTTCTCGTATACGCTTTTGTTGTCTCCCGAAACTCCCGACGCGAGCGCATCGCAGCGCGCCTGCCAGGAGAGGATCCCGGCCATCGCCGCGTCGATCTTGAACGGAGAATCTGGGCGCTCCTTGTAGATCACCCATAGGGGCTCGCCGTCCTCGTCCACCAGGTTCAACTTCTTCCGCACGGCGTTGCCGATGTGCCTGGAATAATCGGTATTCCCTGCGTGGCTCAACTCCCTGGCTTTGATGGAGGTATTGAAGGATTTGATCGCGTAAGCCATTTGTTTGACGCGGTTCGTCCACCAGGCGATCACGCGCTTTTCGCCGTATTTCCCCGCCCAGGTGGCCACCTGCGTTTCCCAATAAGGCGGATCGCAGTACATGCGCCAGACGTTCCATAAGCTGAACGCCTCGTCTACGGCCGCGTCGACCTCTTCGTCCGGGACTTCCCATTCGTCCACGTTTTGGGGCTTCTCCCACAGGCCGACCAGCCATTGAAAGCCCGTGGTGAGGTGGGTGGCGACCAGCGCCGTGGAATCTCGCCAGCGCGCGCCGTCGAAACCGAGCGTGATCGTGTCGCCCGGCTGGGGGGTGAAGTCGGCTTTAAGGGAACGCCACAGCTCGAAATCGAAGGCTTTCTCGCTGGCGCGCACCAGCCGGTTGAGCCACACCCGTTCGAGGTAAGCCTTGTCCGAGGTGGGGTCGCGCCATTGCTCGCAAATTCCGTCGATGTCGCTCCATTCGGCCACCGGCCCGCTGGCCTCGATGACTGCCGCCCGCACTCCCTCGGGGGTGGTCAGATCGTGATCGTCCGAAGCCTGGCGGTGGAAGAAGAACAGGCGGCTATCCTGAACGTCTCCGCTGGCCACCTGGCGCGCGTAGTCCATCGTATCTTCGGCCACCGAGCCCTCCCCCGGAGACGGGGCTGTGGTCACTTCCAGGGTCCAGGCGTTCGAGCGATAGCGCTTCGGAACGTTGGCGAGCATGGTTCTATGAGCTGCTTTGAGGCGCGGCGTATTCCAGCGGTGGGTTTCATCGCACACCTGAAAGGTGGTTCGCGCTCCGTCTCGCGCATCCGGAGAGGACGCCAGGCTGACCGCCTTGCCGTCCCCGCCGATGCGCACGATGCGCTCGATGCCGATGTCGAAGTCGTCGGCCACCTGGCTGTACATCAAGATGATGCGCAGGGCGCCATAGGCCAGCTCGTCGCTCTGTTCCTCCGTATAGGCGACCATCGGGATATAGGGGTCGGTCACTCCCACACCCACCGGTTCGCCGTGCACGTCGAAGCCGTCACAGCGAACCGGCCCTTCCGGATGTAGCTCGACGGCAGCGATCAGCGCTGCGAACTCGGTTTTCGCGCTGCCCTTTCTCAAGCTCAGCGCCACGCGATTGAAACGCCGGCGGCCTGCCTGCGGGTGGCCCTTTGGGAATACCTCATACATCCGGTAGACCAGCGCGCGCTTTTCCGGGTCCAACTGCACGGGTGTGCCGCGCAGATCGCCCGGGCCATAGACCAGATTCTCTTCGATCCAGGCGCACACCTGCCCGCCCAGGCTGGGGAAAGCGGTCTTATCCTTCGGCACCATCAGCACAGTCATTCGTCCAATACCTTTCGAGGATCGCCATCGATGACATGAGCGCGCCGGATCCGTTTTTGTTCGTGCCGGTCCTTGGCTTCCTCCGCCTGTGCCACCGTCCACTCCAATCGCCGGCGGCTGAGCGGAGTCAGTCCGAACTCCCGTTCCAATAACCGGATCTCTTTCGCTATCTCCAGCTTCCTCGAGGTCCAAAATTGATTAACCAAAATCACCAGCCGGTAGAGCGCCGGTTCATCCCCGTGCAGGAACTCATAGCTCATCGGAGACGACCAGACTATCTTCCAAAATCTCTTTGCCATCGGGTGCCATACCTCGCCCTCGGGCAAATCCGGCAGCCTGGGGGTGTGTATGCGCGGCATTGCTTCGGCAGGCAGCATGGCCCGGCTCGTCGATTTATTCCTGCGCTGCCGAACGGCTGGGTCTTTTGGCATGGGTCCAGGCATATCAAGTCACCTCACCGGTCTTAACGCCAAACCCGTACAGAGAAAAATCTGAGGCCACCCACGCTCCGGCCCCTCCACCCTCCAGACTTTTCATCCCCCCCTCCCATGCACTTCATCGGCCGTCTTCCGGCTGTGGCAGCGCTTGCACAGGGACTGAAAAGGCCCGCTAAAGAACTTGGCCCGGTCGCCGCAATGTGGCTGGACGTGATCCACCTCTGTGGCCGGTTCCCAGATGGGAGGATCTGCGCGCAGGCATTCCTCACACCAGGGTTGTTCGGCCAGTTGGATGCGGCGGATGCGCTGCCACCTGGCCGTCTTGTAAAGGCGCTGGCTACCCAGATCGTGGTAATCGACGTCGGGCTTGCGATGCTGATCGCAGCGCCCACGCCGCACCAGGTTGGGGCAACCTGGGTAGGAACACGGCTGGAGCGCTGCTTTCGGCATGGCCCTATCTGGCCCATTTCGCAAACCGCACTTCGGCGATCCGCCTCTGCGCGATCTGATAATAGGCGGACTCGATCTCGACCCCGATGAAATGGCGCCTGGTCAAGGCGCAGGCTAACCCGGTCGTGCCGCTGCCCATGAAGGGATCCAGGATGGTCGATCCTTCCGGGACGATCTGCACCAGATATTTCATCAGCGGGGTCGGCTTGCCGGTGATGTGAAATTTGTCCGATTGCAAGACCGGATAGTGCAGGCTGCCGTCGAAGGGGCCGCGCCCGTCCGCTCGCGGACATCCGCCCTTGGTTCCCCACACGATGTACTCGCACTGGTGCCGGAAGTAGCCGGTATGCGGCGCTCGCGCCGCGCGGCCCTTGTCCCAGGAAATGACCCCGCGCCAGATGAGGCCGCCGGCCTGGAGGGCATCCGTGGCCGTAGGGAGCTGGCGCCAATCGATGAACATCAGAAAGTAGCCGTTCGGCTTCAAGATCCGGTAGCACTCGCTGATCCACAGCGTGCTCCAGAAATGCCAGGAGCGGGCGTCGCGATTGTCGCCCGTAAACGTGGGCCGATTGAGCTTCGTTCCCGAGTTGACGTATTTCTTTTCCGGAGGCGCGCTTCTCGCTCCGCCGGTCATTCCGCCGCTGGAATAGGGCGGATCGGTGATCACGGCGTCCAACGATTCCGACGACAGGCCGGTCAATACGTTCAGACAATTCCCCAAATGTAGCTCGACGGTCATAGACCCTAATCCCTCGCCCTTCGAATGTTCTATGTGGACTGTTCATGGGCCGCCCCTGAGCCAGGCGATCACGGCTACGATGGCTACCCCGACTGAGTTGAGTAAATTCCAGGTGTTGCGGCTGCTCTCCAGGCTGTCCAGGCGTTCGTCGTGGTCGCCGACTTGTTTCTCCAGCGCGGTGATGCGGCCGTTCACGTCCGCCTTGCAGCCGGCCTCAGAGGTCTCGAGGGTCGAAACGCGCCCCATCATCTCCCGCTGTTCCCGGTGGTATTCGTCTACCTTCTGGGAAAGGTTCAGGACGTTCGCGTTGATGACGGCCAGCGTGATGCGATCCTGATTGTGCTGATCCTGCTGAGGCGCCGCTTCCATAAACCTATTTCACCAGGTCGAAGATCTTGCTGAACTGTTTCTCGACGACGTCCTTGACGGCGCTGTAGATGCCGCTGGCCACCAGGCCCATCGCCACGCCGTAAATGAAGACGGCGAACCAATAGGTGAAAATGATCCATCCATCGACTGCCGGCGGGCGCGTCTGGGTGACCATGTAACCGCCGCCGATGATCAGGCCCCAGCTCATGCTCACCAGCAGCAGCACGTTGCCGGAGAAGCGCGGCGCGCCGTCCGCTTTCTTGAATTGCTTGAACCAGTAGACGAACCCGATGACCGCGAATACCAACGGGACGCCGGCGACTGAGGCTTTCACGAAACTGGTCATGTCCATTGCATCTCCTTATGGGTTAAATGCGAATAAACGTTCTACCTATGAGAGTAACCGCCCGTGATTCGGTCGTCAATTGTCAAACTATGCATATTGGATAGCTACGGTCTGATTATTCCCCCCACCGCAGCCAGGTAGATCGCCTCTTCTCTCGTCTTGGCCCCCAACTTGAGCTTGATCGAGCGGATGTGCGCGAAGGCGGTGCGAGGCGCGATGTGCAGCCTGGCCGCAATTTGTTTGGTGGTGCATCCTTGGGCCAGGGCAGCCATCACCTCGATCTCGCGCGGCGAGAGCTGCCCTGGGCGGGGATCCGCGAAGGGCATTAATCCGTATCCTCATCCATAGCGTTTCTCCTATGCTCTAAATTTACTTCCTATCTTGGGGTAAGACAAATTTGAGCTTGAGCGCGTCGAAGATGCCTCTTTCGCTGCCGTCATCCACGCGCTTGCCCTCGTCGTCGAAGAGGCCGTAGCCGGCTTTGTAGCGCAGGTGCAGCATCTGCGCGCGCTGCGCCAGGAAGACGTTGAACTGCCGGGAGCCGGTGCGCATCTGGAGCAGTGCGCCGTAATTCGAGCCGTCCGGCTCGCACAGGTAGAGCTCTACGGGAATTTCCGCCCAAATGAAGCGAATGATGCGCGCCTCTGGGCTGGCCTTGACGCCCAGGGCTTCGAGCCGCTCCAGCAGCTCGACGGGTTGCAGATCGGCGTCGACCTGGTCGTCGAATAAGCCTGCCGGAGCTGCATTGGTATATTTCGGCCAGACCACCAGGTCGACGTCGTGCACCTGCGGGCAGCCCCGCCGGACGCTGCCGGCGATGGTGACCTCATGGCAGGCCGGCAGGATCATCTTCCGGATCTCCAAGCTTTCGATAGAGCCGCATTGACCGGATAGGTCTTGTTTTTCATTTTTCTCCTTTCATGCTTTCCCGCCGCTCTCATCGCGGAATCGCTCGTAAGCCTTTTGGATGCGCAGGAAGGCTTCGCTGCTCCCTCCCGCATCCGGATGGTAGCGCTTGGCCAGCCGGCGATAGGCTTCCCTGACCGCTTCCGCGCCGGCGTCCTGCGCGACTTCCAGAACCTCCCACCAGGCGCTCGCCGGCGCGGGCAGCGCGTCGTAGCCCATGAACGCCTGGTCGACCGTGCCCACGCCCCAGCGCTGCTGCCCCCGGATGGCGCCGACGTGCTTCGCAATCGCCCACAGGTTATCTTCCACCAGCGTCCATTTATCGCAGGCCAGCACCTTGGGCTGATCTCCCAGGGCGAAATACACGGCCACGCCCGGATCGTTCGGGTTGCGCTGGCCGGATCGGGGGAAGCCGTCCCGGCGCAGGATCACGTTGGTGGAGAGGATCGGGTTGCGCGCCTTGAGCAGGCGCAGCTCGTCCAGCACGATCTCGCGCGCGGAGGCCAGGCTGCGGTCGGCGAACTGCGCCAGTTTGCGGTGATGATCGGCCGTGCGCGGCCATCCGACCGGCCAGGTGAGCGGATAGGCGTCGATGCCTTCGAACATGATGCCCTCCCGATTAGAACGCTTCGGCCCGGTCGGCCTGCGCCTTCGCCATCATCTCCGCCGCCGTGCGTCCGGCGTCTTCCGGGGAGAGCTGGGGCAGGGCGCAGGCCGCCAGGACTTTGTTGGTATGGGTCAACCAGCCGGCCAGGCTCACGTATTCCAGGTTGGTGCGGAAGAAGGCCATCGCCTTCGCCCTGGCCGCGTCGGTGAAGCGCTTAGATAGATCCGGGGTAGAAGAGAAGAGGCCGGATGCGCCCAGCAGGTAAATCAGCGCGCGATCGTTGTACTCGACCGCCGCCGCCCCCAGCAATTCGCCGGCCAGATCCATGAGCTTCACGGCGATCTCGTTCTCGGCGCGCCTGGCTTTGAGCTGGTCGGCGGCGGCTTTCCGAAGCTCCTCTGCGGTCAGCTCGGCGGCCGCCTGGGGGGCCTCTGCGGGCATTGCTTCGGGCGCTTTGGCCGCCTGTTTCACCGCCTGTTGTTTTACGACGTCGTAGCCGGCCGTGCAGCGGCAGGTGCCGCTGTGATTGCGGCACACGACCACCGCCCGGGGATAGCCCTCGACACAATGCGCCGCGTCCTTTTGGGGCTCTGGGCCGTCGTCGAACCACAGGCGCAGGTTCTCGCAGCCGCCCTTGATGATGGCGGCGATTTTGTCCTCGTCCTTGCTCTGCGCTTCCCAGGAATAGCGCACGCCCAGCCGGGTGTGATCGCCGTACCCCCGGCGGTCCTCTTCGAGCGCTTTGATGCCGGCGGCCTGGCCGGCCAGGTACAGGGAATTGTTGATGTAAATGCGCTTCTTTTCCTGGAAGCATTTCCGGTCCAGGCAGCGCTCCTCGTGGCGCAGCCCACAGGCCCGGCAGGTCGCCGCCTGGACGGCGTTGGACTTGAGCTCGTCGTCGTATTTCCACCAGGCGGAGGATAATTTCTCGGAGTTGGACTCTTGCATCCTGGCCAGGCGCTGCGTGATTTCCTCTGCGCCGATTTCGCCGGCCAGGGCCTGCTCGATCAGCGCGCGGTTTTGCCCGTAATTCCGATTGCGCTCCGACGCTTCCCAGGCTTGGCGGATTTCGGCCGGAAGCGCGAAGAAGGACACCAGGGAGCGCGCTGCGCCTTCCGTGACCAGGCCGCCGCTCACGGCCGCTTTCACTTCCTCCGGCAGCCCCAGCAGGCGCATCTTGTTGCGCACGGCGCTATCGGAGAGGTGGAAGAGCTCGCCGATCTGTGCGCTGGTCTTGCCGAAGGCGTCGCGGTAGACGGCCATCGCTTTGGCCTCTTCCAGCGGGTTGAGGTCCTTGCGCTCGTGGTTCTCGGCCACGGCCATCTCGAACATCTCCAGGTCGCTGAGCGCCACGAGGTTGACCGGCAGGGCCTCGAAGCCCGGGTTGCCGGCGTCCTTCAGGAAGCGGTAAGCGGCGAAGCGGCTGTGGCCGAAGGCGAGCTGCACCCCGCCGTCTACCCGCCGGCCGGTCGGCACTTGCAGCAGCCCCTGTTCGGCGATGCTCCTGGCCAGCTTCTGGATGTGCTCCGCGTCCTCGCTCTCGCGGGTCTGGTAAGGGTTAGGTTGGATTCGATCCAAGGGAATCTGTTCGATCATGCGCGCGCCTCTTTCATCGCGTTTCTGTGGAAACGGCCTGGCCGCTTTTGGGTCGCTTCACCGCGTAAACCCCGTTGATTATTTCGACGACGTGCCGGCCGCGCAGGATGTGGCGCATTTGGGTGCCGGTCGGGATCTGGCCGGCGTTGAGCTTTTCTTCCAGCTCGCGCGCGTTCATTTGCTCGCCGGTGTCCAGGCGCATCCAGGTGTGGTCCTGGCCGGTGGGAATGACCACCCCGCCGCCGGCTCCGTTCTTGGGGGCAGGGGGCTTTTTCTTGCGGGTATCTTGGGCCTTGCAATCCGGCCGGCCGCAATGCCTCTGGTTCTTGCGCCGGGGCTGGTATTCCCGCCCGCACCACTCGCACGCCCTGGGCGGCAGCAGGCTGTCTTGGGCTTTCGGCTCCGGCAGCCTGGGCGTCGCGTCGACCAGGTGCGTGATCGGGTCCTGCACCAGCCGCTCGATGAGGCCGCCCAGGGCGTCGTTTTCGGTGGTGACGATCACCACGTCCTCGATGGCGAGATCTCCGGAGACGTAGGCGTTCACTGCGCCCAGCATCTGCACCAGCTCGGCGCGCTTTTCAGGCTTGATCGAATACGTGTGCTTGCTCATGGCTTTCCTCGCGTTTCTCGCTTTCTCTCTGCGCCGCCCACCTGGAGTGCGCGTTCAGCTCTCGCAGGTAGGCCAGGCATTGTGGACATTCGTGCAGGTGGCGGCGGTAGGCCTTCCCGGCCGCTTCCACGGCGCCCCAATCCTGCCGTTCACGGGGCTGCCCGGCCGTGCGTTGGCTCAAGCCGTGCCAGGCGGCTTGCAAGCGCCAGCCCTGGGGGCAGCGCTCAGCCATCGCGCGCCTCGATGCGCACGGGCATTTTCAGGATCTCTTCCAGTCTGCGCTTGACGTGGTTTTCCAGCCAGGCGTCGCCCAGCTCGCCGGCCGGCGAGAGGATCAGCGTTTCCGCGGAAACGCCCAGCGGGCGCAGGTCTCTCAGCCACACGTGGAAGTCGCAGCGCAGGATCTCGCTCTTGAGGCCCTCGAGCGCGCCCGCTAATTCCGCCTCGACCGGCTCCGGAAGGGGAGCGAGGATATCCGCCTCTTCCGCCTTCTCCGCGATTTCCGCGTCCCCCGCGTCCCGTTCCTCGAGCACGTCCTGCCAGGTGCGCCAGTCCGCCGGCACCGGCCAGTCGTGCTGGATGCGGTAGATGGCCATGCTCGTGTTGGGCGCGTGCTCGCAGTGGTAGCGGATCAGGCGCGCGTCGACGTGCTCCAGCCCGGCCAGGCGGCTGCGCGCCGGCTCGCGGATGCCCGCCGCTTCCAGCGCCTCCGAGTTAGCTCGGAATTTTTCCGAGCTGGCCGCTCTAAATTCTGGTAGTAGTGGATCTTTAACTGCTTCTAAATTCTGGTTAAGACTACCTACTACTAGAGCCAGGTCGGAATTTTTCCGACCTTAGCTCGGAATTTTTCCGACCTGAATTTTCGGCGGGGAAGTTATCCACAGCTTTATCCACAGGCTTATCCCCACTTTTATCCACAGAACTGTGGACAACTTCTTCGCCGGGCGCTTCGGGCGCTGCCCCCGCCGGGAGGGGTTCCACCATCAAGGGGAGCTGCTGCGCGCCGGCGGCGATCTGCCAGGTGTAGCGCCCGGTCTGCGCCACCATGCCGTAGTCGCTCAGCAGCCCGACGGCGTCGTGCACGGTCTTGTCGGTGTAGCCGGTGTGCCGGCGCAGGTATTCCAGGTTCAGCGGACGGCGCTCGATGGCCATCAGCACCAGCACGGTGATCGGCGCGCCCCTTAGCGCGCGCACCAGCGTGGCGGTCAGTTGCTGCACGGCGCGCCTCCCAGGGTGGGGTATTTCACTCGAATCAGGACGCCCAGCAGGGTGTCGTAGACGCTCATCCAGGTCTCGCCTTCCAGCGATCGGGAGGGCCATTCGTCGAATTTGTCCGGGTCCAGCTCGGCCAGTTCCTGCATGGCAGCCTCGGCCAGTAGCTCCCAATAGCGCGCGTCCGGAAAGCGTCTCCAATCCAGGATCACCGCGCCGTTGTCGCGCCCATCCCGGTAGAAGAAGCGCACCCACACCTTCCTGCGCCCGCTCACCGGCGTGGCTCCCGCCGCCGCCCGTTCTGGCGGTGCACTGTGGTTCCAGCCCCGGCGGCCTTTGTGGAAATCCGGGATGTCGCGGTCGGTCAGCCACACACACAGGAAGAAGATCAAAACGATGAGGATCGTGCCGGGAAGGGTCATGTCGCCTGCCTTTCGTGGATTGGATTAGTGGAGGATGGCCAGGAGCGCCAGGCCGCCGAGCATGACGCCCACCAGGAAGACGCTCAGGGTGGCGGAGGTCACGATGAGGCAGGAGCGGCAGCCGGGGTTGTCCAGCGGATTGGTGGAGACGTTCAGGGGGTCGTTAGAGGGTGTCGTCATCGTCTTTCCTTTCGGGTTGCCAGGATTGGGAGATCTTGCGCACGTCCTCCGGGCTGATGGCGACCACCTTGCCCCCGGAGGAGAGCTCGACCAGCGGCAGCTCTGCCTGCACGGCGCGGGAGGCCAGGGCGCGCTGGCCGGCCAGCAGGTCGTTGCTCCACAGCCCGTAGCGCTCGATGATCTCCCAGAATTCCTGCACGTCGTGCGGGCGCAGCGCCCATTCGCCGCTGTCCATGCGCCGGGTGCAGTGCGCCAGCTCGTGGTCGATCAGCGCCAGGCGCTGCTTATCCGTCAGCTTGCCTTCCCAATCTGCCTTGCTGACCCAGATCAGGAAGTCGAACTCAAGATAGACCTGCAATTTGGCGGTCACTTTCTGGGCCTGCGCCAGCAGCAGGCGCCCGTTGCAGCGCTGCGCTTTCTTGCGGAAGAGGAAGCCGATGCGCGCCGGTTTCAGCTCGCTGTGGTATTTTTCGATCAGCTCTTCGGCGATGTGGATCACCGAGGCGGAGGCTTCTTCCCATTCGGGCATGTCGGTCCCCCTAGAACAGGCTGGGCTGGCCGGCCACCTGGCCCGCGCCGTCCATCGCGCGGATCTTCTCCAGGATGGTGAAGGCGTAGGCCCCGTACTTGGCGCGGAAGGCCAGGTATTCTTCGTCGGTGGCGGCGATGAAGTAGCCGTCGTTGTCGGCCATGTTGCAGATGCGCTGGCCCTGCCCGCGCAGCGTCTCGATGGCCTTGCGCACCTGGCGATCCTCGACCTCGGCCAGGCCGGGCATCACGCGCACCAGCTCCAGCAGCCGGGCGCGGGCGATGGCTTTCTCCTTGCCCCGGGCGTGCGCCAGGATGTTGTGCACCTGGCGCTCCAGGCCGGGGGGCAGCTCGACCTCGTAGTTGGATCTTCTTTCACTCACGGTCGCCTCTCAGTGCAGGATGGGCCTGACCAGCTCCGGCGGCCAGGCCACCAGGACGTACTCGCTAAAATAGACGTTCAGCTTCTTGAGGATTGCGTTCTGGCCGGCGCGCTGCGGGTCGTAGGCCACCAGCACCTTCACGGGTTCGCCGGGGACGTCCACCCGCCCCTGCGCCAGGCCCACGCCCGCCGGCGTGTCCACCGGCTCGTTGAAGCGGATCTGCGTATAGCTCTCGAAGAGGATTTCTTGCATGATGGTTTCTCTTCCCTGTGATCCTCCCCTTGGCCGGCCCGTTGTCTTGCGCGGACCGGCCGCAGGGATTTGGGGTGTCTGGCAGTCCACCCCCGCCGGCCTGCTCAGGGGAAAGCCTTGCCGGCCTTGAAGTTGTCAGGTTCATTTCGCCCAGATCAGGCGCGCCCCCTGGTTCTTCAGGTATTGCTCGACCTGCCCCAGGGTGCGCATCTTGTTCTTGATGAAGGCGGTCACGTTCTGCCCGTCGGCGGTCTCGATGAGCACCCCGAAGAGGCCCGGATCGATCTGGCACACCCGGGCGATCCTGCCGCCGGGTTCCATCCAGCGTTGGATCTCGCCGCCGCCGCTGACGCATTGCGCCACGCTTTCGGCCTCGCTGCCGTGCCGCTCCAGGGCGTGCGCGTTGAGCGCCACGGCTGCGGCCGCCAGGGCGAGCGCGATCAGGAGCAGGATCGGAAAGAGAACCGGGAGTTGGGGCCGTTCGGCGGTGGCGATCATGCCGTCACGTCCTCCAGCCGGATTTCGGCGTTGACCACGGCCAGCAGGTCTTCCCAGGTCTCGGCGTTCCCGCCCGCCAGCGCGGCCACCCAATCCGGCAGCAGGTCGCGCTCGAATTCGGCCAGCAGGTAGGCGGCCGCCAGGATCAGCGCCGGGTGCGGCGCGCTGCGCAGCGCGTCTTTCAGGGTTTCGACCCTGGGCTCGGCGCGCATCCACGCTTCTTCCGCATTTTCTCGCCCAAAGCCCGCCGGCCTTTCATCGCCCTGCGCCTGCCCGCCCAGCGCTTCGACGACGCGGGCGAGTGTGGCGACGTCGGCCTGCTTTTCGGTCAGGCCAGTCAATTTGAGATCGAGATAGAATTGCATAGCCGCTCCTTTCTCATGCGCGCTTAATCCCGCCGCGCTAGAATGAGGGTGAGGTCGCTGTAAAGCGTCTCACTCTGAGATGTCCCCGTTTTTTGGGGACGAAGCTCCCATAACCCCCCTATGGGAGCTTCTGTTTAAACCGGGCGCGTGGTCGCGCCCACCAATTCCAGCAGGCGCGCGATGGTGTGCAGGCAGCTCAGCGCCTGGGCCTCGCGCCGCAGCCGTTCGGTCTCGGTCAGGTCGCGCTCGCCGGCCACCACCGGCTCCAGCGCGCGGATGCCGCTGCACGCGTATTCCGCCGCCCGGTCGCGGGCTTCTTTGGCCACGTTAGGCCAGGGGCGCGGTCGGTCCGTCATCACTGTGCCTCAACGTGCGCTGCTCTGCCCGGCGCGCGGCGGCGTGCCGCCCGATGGAGCCGGCGATCATGGGCGCGCCGCTGCACGCGAACCCGCCCAATAGCAGCAGGCTGGCTTGCCAGTCGATCAGCGCCAGCCCGGCCAGGGTGACGCCCACGCCCAGGGCCACGGCCAGCGCCGTGTAGCCTTCGAGGGTGCCGTCGCCCTCGGCCCGGGCGACGGCCAGGTTGTACAGCGCGCCGAAGAACAGCAGGCAGGCGTACACGGCTAGAATGAGCCTTAAATCGGTCTGAAAGATCATTTCGCCCTCGCGGATGCTATAGTGGGATGGTGTTCTCCCCGAATTGGGGAGGCTAACGGCCGCGCCCGCGCCTGTGCTCTTTTGCTATATCTACTTCGACGGCCCGGCGAACGGTATCAACTGGAATTTCTGGGTTTGGCTGGCTGTAACGCCGCGTCCATTCCTGGCGAATGAGTTTCCGAACAAAGGCACTGCGGCTGAATTCGAAGCCGTCTTCTTTCGCCATCGCTATTAGCATTTCATAGGTCTCGCTGTCCATTGGCGTGTTCACAAAATTTATTGACTTGCTATCGGCCATGTGACCTCTCTTGTTGCTAATTAGTTATAAATAGTTGCCTACTGACAACTATAATACGGCAATATTCAATGGTTGTCAATAAGCAATTTAATATTGCTCTCAAAAGGATTTTAGGATGCTATTATGTTGCTTGATGACAACGAACATTGAATTCGGGGAATGGCTCCAAGAAGAATTAAATAAACAAAAAATGAAGCCTATAGACCTGGCGAGGGCATCGGGGATTGATAAAACTATTATTAGTAGAGCCTTGAGTGGAGAGCGTATGCCAAAGCCAGAATCCCTTTCTGCTATTGCAGAAGGACTTGGCATACCGCCAATCAGGATATTTGAGGCAGCGGGTTATTTGCCCCCTTCCTCACAAGAAACCAAAGAGAAAGATGAATTTGATTTTCTTTACGAGCGGCTGACGCCTCAGCAACGTAAAGAAATGCTTGAATGGATGAAGTTCAAGGCAGAACAAAGCAAACAAGAGACAAAGCAAACGAGCCGGGGAAAGAAACCGGCTCGAAGTGCATTAATTAATAAATAGAACATATTTTCTAGTACACAAGGAGCTGGTAATGGATTGAGCCCTGGCATTGGCCTGGATGACCGACAAAGTCATTAATCATCAAAGAAGACAAGGGGAACTTTAACATGGCAGAAATTCGAACTAGGCTTGCGGGAGTAACGATGGCCAATAAAGATGGGAGCGAGCGTCAGGAAATCATTCTTAAATGCAAAATTGGAGATGAAGTATTTCTTGAGCCTGATCCTACGGCCAGGCGGAAAAATACAATCCGTGTACTAACCTCAACAAAAGAGCAATTGGGAACGATTGACTATGAGCTTGCAGGTAAGCTATTTCCTGTCATTTGTCCAGAAAACAAAATAACCGCAAAAATCGCACAGATAACCTCAGGGTGGGAAGGAACAATTCATGGAGCATTTCTTAATATTCAAGTCCCTGATGGTTTAATAGATCAAACGGAAACAGATACAGAAGATGAGAAAAGTAAACGCACTAAAATCGTAGGGGTATCAAAGGTAAACAGTGATGGTCGGAGTAGGCAAGAAATAATTCGAAAATTTCTGGAACCAGAAGAAGTACTCCTTTTAAAGAGAGAAACTCAGAATCAATATGATGAAAATGCTATCGCCGTTTATGTAGCTCCGCTAAACGATCCTTGGCATCAAGGGCCTTATCAGATTGGTTATCTCAGCGCCAACTTAGCTGCTGAACTGGCCCCTAAAATCGATAGTGGATATCGGATCATCGCTTCTGTTTCAGAGATAACTGGCGGAGAGGCAGAAAAAGAGACGCTAGGTGTAAATGTTTTGCTCGAGATCTTTACTCCTGAGGAAGTAGCCAAAAATCCGCAATCTTTCAACTCCATTTCTCAGTTTCAATCTGCTCAGCCTCAACCGGTTTCCAGGCCAATTGCCCCGGTCTATCCACAGTCCACCTTGGAGGTGGAGACCTCTCAGCCCAACTCCGCAGCCGCATTCGATCCTTCAAAATGGATAGCGAAGAAACGAGTACTTCATTCAACTTCCCCGCGCAGCTCGAAGAATTTCTTCGTTTTACTCACCCTATGGTTTTTTGTAGGCTATCTGGGTGCCCATCGGATCTATGCTGGGCGGGGGAGCTGGCTCTACACGCTGACCTTCGGCTATCTGCTCATCGGTTGGATGATCGACCTGATCGTGATCGTCGTGGGTCAGTTCAAGGACGGGCGTGGGCTGCCTATCCGCCCGATCTGATGATTGCGCCGGCCGGCAATACGAAATTGTTTGTCGGGTTGGTTCAAAGCTTGTAGCCAGGTTAGAGTACCGAAGAAATATTATTCGCGACAAAGAGGAAATATGGGACACAAATATCGCAATCCTCCAATAATGGAAGCTGTTTGCGAAATCAGGTTTACAAATGATAAGGCATGGGATCTAACCATACCAGGATTGATGTATGAAAAAGTCAAAGGGGATTTTCCCGGGAAAGAGCAATTGGTATTACAAGAGGTCCAATTTACTCAACAAAGTAATCAGCAAATTGCGCAAGAGATTCGTTCTAGTGAACGCATAAAATTCTTGACCCCCAATAAGGATAAATTTATTCAGGTCGGACAGTATATTCTATCCATTCATTCAATTAAACCCTATCCAACCTGGTCGGTTTTAAGCCTCTAATTGAAAAATCCTATGGATACCTGATTGAGCTGGTAGGTGAAAGAGGCATTCAACGGATTGGCCTGCGATATGTTAATCACATTGATTTCCTGGAAGATCCTCCTGTTATTGGTGATTATTTCTTATTTAGGCCCTTCTTGGGGCCATCTCTTCCAACTAAATATAGTGATTTTTTGCTAGGTTGCATATTCCCATATGAAGATGACCGGGATGCGTGTAAGGTTCAATTAACGAACGCTGTATCAGACCGGGAGAATGTAAAAGCTGCTGTACTTGACCTGGACTATTTCTTGAGTAAGCCAGGCAGCGTTAGTTTCGGTAATGTAATAGATTGGGTCGAGAATGCTCATACAAAAATCGAAGACATCTTCGAGGGATGTATTACTGATCGCTTGCGTGAATTGTTTGGGGAGATAAAATAAATATGGTCACGCCTATTCTTGTTGAAAACACAGGTAATTTAAGTCTTGGAGAGTCAAAATTTGGTGATAGGGAAATCGTAATCCACGGTAAGCAATTTACTCCAGGATGGGAAAATTTCTCTACGGGTACTTCATTGGGATTACCAGGGTCTGAAATTAATTTTCAAGCCGATTTTTATAACAAAATTAATTTAATTAGCGGCCTTGTGGAAAATACCCTTCTCCAACTCCACAATGTAGGCATTAATTTTCTAATGCCGGGAGAAATTAGGGTTTATCTTCTCTACAATCCTGAATTGCTTTTAATTGTTCACCACGCTTGCAGCTTGGCCCGCAAAATGTTCCCCTCTACAACACAATTGTCATTGGAGGTCTATAGGGATCCAGAATTTGATAATCAATTTCTGACGCTATATATCCGCCAAGATGAATACACGGAAAATATTATGGATTGTATTGAGATTATTAGATCGAAGTTTTATGAGCGGTTTCCTGGCCACGCGGCTCATTTTCACATTACTACTGACTTTCAACCTCCTCGCTAAAACTATGTCATTCAATTGGGAAGATTACCTTAGTCTCGCGTATTTTCTTCAAGACCCCGACAACATAGAACTAGATGAAGACAACCAGAGTGAAGCAATGCTCAGGTCTGCCGTGAGCAGGGCGTATTATGCTGCGTTTTGTTTTGCCAGAAATCATGCGAGAGATGAGGAAAACTTCGATCCTTACAGAGATTCCCGTGACCACCAGGCGGTTGTTGATTTTTATTTGGCAACCAATCGATCAAAGATCGGGCAATATTTGATGGACCTTAGAATTTGGCGTAATCAATGTGATTATGACGATGGGGTTGTAAATACAAAAGTATTGGCATCAAATGCAGTAAAGTATTCCAGGTACTTGATTGGTACTCTCGATTTATCGGCGCTTGATCGCTTACCATAGTTCCCTTCTTAGGTTTTTTTCGCAATCAAGGGGCGAGTAGAATTTTTCTTATTCTATAGTGACAACTCGGTGCCCTGCGCTTGGACGCTTAATTATTTGCCTTTTTAGAAGTCATTGGGTTGGTTAAATCCACCGTTGAAGGTGGGTTTTATGAGTGAAAAGAGAGGGAATCCAATGAGATCAAATGTTCGGGGACGGCTTCGGAATCTCCACCTCCCTTTTAAACAAGGTTTACTTCCTCTATTTGAAACGATAGTAAATTCAATAGACGCAATAGAGGAGGCGGGGAAACCCCTCAATGAGGGCTTTATAAAAGTTACAATATTGCGCTTGCAGAGGTCACTTTTGGAACGAGATAGTGAGGATGCAAAACAAAATATTAGCCCAATATATGGCTTTAAAGTAGAGGATAATGGTGTTGGTTTTACAGAAAGTAACTATGATGCATTTAATGAGGCGGATACCCTTTATAAGTTAAAAAAGGGGGAAAAGGCATTGGTCGTTTTCTTTGGTTGCTCGCTTTTGAAAAGGTTGAAATAGACAGCATCTATGAGGAGAATGGCTCTTTAATGCATCGGACTTTTACTTTCTCCTCTAGCAATGACAATGGCATATCTAACGAGAAAGTGGAAGCCATATCTGAGGCTCAAGAAGCGCGGACAATAGTTAGTTTACTTGGATACGAACAGGAATATGCAAAGAACAATCCGCTCAATTCTGATGTTATAGCGCAGAGAATTGTTGAGCATTGCCTTGAATACTTTACACTTGGAAATATGCCAAACATAAATCTTAATGATCCGGATGAGGGCAAGTCAATTGATCTCGATGGTATCTACTTAAACCTAATGGATAAGACTCAAGCGGATCGCATTGAAATAAAAGGGAATAAATTTGATGTTATTCATTTTCTCCTTAATGCTCATGCTGATTTAGGTCATAAAATTAACTATTGCGGAAACCACAGAGTTGTCTTGTCGGAGAATATTGAAAAAAGAATTCCCAATCTTTCATCTACATTATCTAAACCTGACAGTGACGGATCGTTCGTTTATTCCGCTTATGTTATGTCGGAGTATCTAGATCTTCATGTAAATCAAACAAGGACTGGATTTGATTTATTCGGTGAGGATGGTACTTTATATTCTAACGAAATTAAATGGGATGACATAGAGGGCGAAGTTCTATCACTTAGTAAAAACTTTCTTTCTCCATATACAGAGGAGTTGAAAAAAAAGAAAGAGGAGAGAATTCTTGATTATGTTACTGAAGAAGCTCCCCAATTTCGGCCCCTTGTCAAACATTTTCCCAATGAGTTGGATGGTATTGATCCTGACGTAAGGGATGATGAGCTTGATACAAAGCTATATGAGATCCAACGCAAAGTAGAAAGTGAATTGAGTGATAAAGGCAATGAATTATTAAATGAGAAAGAATTCTCTGAAGATGGAGGATTGTCCGAGGAATATCTAGATAAATTTTCTAAATGGTGGGAAGAATATAATGATTTGGGTAAAGCGGCTTTAGCGAAGTATGTAACTCACCGGAAACGGGTTTTAGAGATATTGGAGGATGCATTAAGACTTAAAGATACCGGGAAATATAGTCGAGAAGAAATTATTCACAGAATAATTTTCCCACTGAGAAGTACATCTGATGACATTGCATATAGTGATCATAACCTGTGGATTATCGATGAAAAACTCGCTTACCACGAATATCTTGCCTCTGATATTCCCTTAAGGAATATTTAATGTACTACAGAACCAGTCTTTAGATCGACCAGACTTAACGATCTTCTTCAAGAGAGCTTTTGCAATGGTTGGAGAAGAAGCCCCGTATTCTTCTGTTGTGATTTTTGAGTTTAAGCGCCCAATGCGAGATGATTATGACTATAGCGAGAATCCCATTCGTCAAGTGAAACAGTATGTAACTGATATTCGGTCAGGGAAAATCAAGACCAAGGATGGCCGTTTAATAAACCTGCCTCTTGAAACACCGTTTTATTGTTATGTTATTTGTGATTTAACCTCTTCTCTAAAGAGCGAAGCCATATTAGATGATTTTATCCCTACACCGGACAACCAAGGATACTTCAGATACCATGCACAACTGGGCGCCTATATTGAAATAATCGATTTTGAGAAATTGTTGCGAGACGCCAAGAAGCGGAATAGAGTCCTATTTGACAAGTTGGGATTACCGAAGAATATGGATTAGGCTTCTGTACGAATTGCACTTGCAGATCCTTACCATCCAGGAGCTGCTGGCTGGCAAGCTGATCGACATGCCGGCCGCCCGCCAGCAGAACGCCATCTTCAAGAAGGCCCCGAAGCGTAAAAAGGGAGGAGCGCAGCAGCTCGAGCTTACTACTGATACGGAATAACCACTTTGCCAATGGAAGATTTTGATTTATCCGCCGAAGAGGAACAAGAAGTTATACGCCTTGCTAATCTATATAAGCAAGAAGCGGAGAAGTGTTACAACGCGGGAGCCTATTTGGCTGGGTGCGTCTTAATTGGGGCGGCGCTGGAAGCAGTATTACTTTCTGCGCTAAATTGCCTTCCCGATGTTGTGGTGTCTGCAAAATGCGCTCCCAGAGAAAAGGGGACGATAAAACAGCTAAATAAATGGGTATTTGCGGAGTTATTAAGAGTTACAAAAGAATTGAATTGGCTACCATCGGGGTTATCCTCTGAGGAAGAATGGAACATCGCAAACGCAGAGATTGGGGATTATGCTGAAGTAGTTCGGCATTTTCGCAACCTGATCCACCCTGCCAGATATGCTAAAGAATTTGCTGGAGAAGAGGTTGCGAAGGAATATTACGAGGCGTGCTTCAACGTTGTTAATGTGGCAGTTGATTACCTGTTGATGTTTGTAAGTGATTTGCTTGAAATAATGGTTGAAGAAAAGGAACGGAGGGAGGCCCAACGAAAGCTCCAGGCGGAAAGTGGCCCTGACGTTAAAAGTGTCCCCAACTCGTCAGAATAGGCATTAAAAGTGAGGAGGGAAATCTATGAGCTACAACCTCACAGAGAATCAGAAGAATTTGATCGGGTGGTTTGTCCAACAAGTCCGCAATGGTACTTTGCCAGAAGAATTCACGGTAACTTGGGTAAAGGGCGGTAGAGGGTTTGAATTTATTAAATTTGAAGGTGATGCGAACGATATTCCAGAGCTGACCAGGGGAATGCTAGAAGCTCTGGCAAAAGAAGAGATGCTGCTAATCGACATAAAAATCAATACTTCATCTTCCGGCTATCAATACAAGTCTTCCCGAAGATGTACTCTCTTGCAAAAAGCATACGAGGCAGTCGATAATAATTTCCAAACTCCACCGCCCCAAGGTGATACCCAGGTTACTATTGGAGCAATTATCCAAACCATGAGTGGTGGGAACGTTCAAGCTATAGGCAACGCACCAGATTCCACAATCTCACAAGCCATTAATGATCCTGATTTATTGCAAGCGCACATAGAAGCATTAACAGAGAATCTACTAAACGAGGTAAGAACTGCGCTGCAAGTAGACGATTTGGCCAAATACCTACAGTCCATTCAAGATTTGAGGGAACGATTAACAACGGATAAACCTGACCCTTCATTGATTAAACGATTAATAGGCACTCTTGGTTTCTTGGGTGACATAGAAGGAACGATTGACCTGATGACCCGAGTATGGCCTATTCTCTATCCGCTATTACTTATAGTAGCTTCTCGATTTGGTAAGTAATAAACGTTACCCAATTGGCGAGAGCCGCCTATTAGTACGATACTTCGCGACTGTTGATTAACTAACTGTTGATTGGATATCGCCGCTGGGGTGGAGATGAAATAGTAACATAGGGGTGCTATCGTGAAGAAAACCCTAAAAGTTTAATTGAATATAATAAATAGAATGCACCCCACTCAAAATTATGGCCGAGGATTTGCAAGATGAAACTTAAGCAGTCGCCCGATGGCAAATGGTATGTTATTAAAGATGGGAAGCGCAGAGAAGCTTCACCGAATGAAGTAGAAATATGGATATCCGCAAAGGTTGAACGGTGTGAATCAAATCAAAATGAGTATGAATTGAACGAGTTAAAGCAAACCATAGATCGGATTTTCTCATTCGAAAATATTCGACTTCAAATGGCATCTTTCTTTGGGCTAGCAAGTCTTACTGCAGTTGCAGCGGGTTTTCAATTTAAAAATGTGTCTCTCATACTTGTCGCTGCGACTGTGATATTTATTTTCTGGATATTAGATATTCGGGCTAGAAGACAACATCTTATTTATTATTATCGGGGGATTGAGTTAGAGAGGAAATTATCGAAGAATAATGAACTGAGCTTTTTGGAATACCATCCAAGTGCTCAGGCGATTGAAGCTCGACGTATATTAGAGTTGCCGTCATCCGAAGAGAGAATCGATGCTATTAGAAAAACTAAAGTTCAATTGCGAGGAATATTTTTTTGCCTTCCCGTTGCAGTTGTTATTGCTGAGTTACTAGCTGCATTGTTTGTCTCCTTTGGATTTGGATGGCCACTATTCGGTTGATTGGTTATGCCTTATCAAGATTCTATTCATCTCTATCTCAGCCAGAAAATCTTAAGTTGGTTTCTCGATGGACTGAAGATTACCCTGATTGCATCATACCTCATGGATCGCTGATTCATTGAGAAGAAAAACCCCGACATGATCACATGCCGGGGTTTTTCTTTACTTAAAACGCCTGGTCGATCCTTTCCCATTATCACCGGGAAACTACTTGGTTCACCTACCCACCCAGCCCGGTGATGATGTCGCGCACGTCGTCGTTCACCAGCCGGCCGTAGATGCCGTCCGTGATGCCCATATTGCTATGCATCAGGTTTTGGCTGATGGCCTTCATCTGCGCGGGCGTTTTGGCCTGCTTCAGGGCGTAGACCGCGTGCCCGTGGCGGAACTTGTGAGGCGAGAGATAGGGCACGCCGGCGCGTGCGCACAGGTCGATCAGACCTTTCCTGAAATCGTGGCGCGTCTCTATCCGGTCGCCGATCGGCCTGCTCTCCGTCAGCTCCCCCCACGGATCCAGGTGCGCATACCAGAAAGCGTCCGGCGGCAGGTGTTTCCGTAGAAACGTATCCCATTCCTGGGCGATCCCCAGCAGGTCTGGGATGTTCAGAAGGTAGGTAATGGCGGCTTTGCTGTTCTTGGTGCGCACGCCCTTGGCCGGGAGCTGCAAGATGCGGCGATTGGGCAGATCCACGCACTCCAGCGGAAGCGTCACGAAGGCCCCGATGCGCATCCCGGAGAGGAACAGCAGCGCCACAGCAGCCCGGATGCGCCGCTCTGAGGTCTTCTCGGCCGTGACGGTTACCAGGGCGCGCACGTTCTCGAGCGTATAGAGCTGGCGGGTTTGCAGCTCGGCCTGCTCGCTGCGCGCCCGCGACGCGCGCAGCGTCTTGATCCAATTCAGCTCCATTGGTTTATAGCGCACCGGGTATTCCAGCTTCGCCCAGGAAAAGACCGCCCGGCAGGTCTTGAAGATACCGGCCAGGTGGGCAGAGGAATAGAGATCTCCGCTGGGGCCGCGCAGGCTCTCGATGTAGGCCGGAAAAGTTGGCTTGATCGTTTTGGCGTTGGGGAAAGGGAACCTCGTTGGCCCACTCCAACAAGTGCACGAGCCGAAAATACTGCGCGTCGGCGGTCCTGGCATCTACCTGGCTCACGTTGAGCTGGTAATCGATGAAGGCTTTAACGTCCAGATAGTTTTGCCGGTTGATCACCTTCCCCTCCCTGGGCCACGATGAAACGATTGACCTTTCCTTTGCAGTTGGGGCAGGTGCCAGACATCTGGCGCACTCCCCGCTTGTAAGGCTCGATTTTGGCCCCCTTGATCTGCACGGTGGAATTGCATCGCAAACAATAAGCCATGTCCTCCCGCATGGACGTCTTCCCGCTGCGCCTGGATGGAAGGTTCTGGTGCACCCACTCCCTGAAAGCCTGGCCGTTGATCCAGACGCGATCCTTATCGTCCAGGGTGACGGGCGCGCCGGCCGGGATGTACGAGCGGTAGATCGCGTCCGAAGAAACCCTGAGCTCCTGGGCGAGCTCGGCCACCTTGTACTGCATATCCAGCAGCCTTTTCAGGCGTCCGATTTGAGAGCGATTCAACTGCGGTCTTGGCATACGATGCTCCTTAAAACAAAAAATGACTTGTTTCCAAGTCACCATGCAAAGACGAATCGTAAGGCTAGGTCTTGCACGCGACCCGGACCGATGGAAAGGGTGGTCTGGCACCCACCTGATGGTCTGGCAACCATCGTGAAAAATTGTACCACGACGAGGCTAAAGTGACACAAAAAACAGCCGATAAATAGGCTCGAAATTTCAGGCCGTGAGGTTCGGAGGTTCGAGCCCTCTCGCGCCCACTTTCAACAGTAATCAGGAATCAGTGACCAGGGATCAGGGATCAGGAAGAAGTGGCTCCCCGGTCGCTGATCGTTTAAAGGGACCCAGGTTCGAAGGCACCCACAGGGGGTATTTTATTCGAGCCCCACGCAGTGTGCCCACTTTCAACAGGGATCAGGAAGAAGCGGCCTCCTGTTCTTCGGCTTCTACGAGCACGGCGTGCCCGTCCGGCGCTTCGACGATGCGGACGAGCGTGGCGACTTCGGCCTGCTTTTCGGTCAGGCCGGTCAATTTGAGATCGAGATAGAATTCCATTGCTGCTCCTTTCTCATGCGCGCTTAATCCCGCCGCGCTAGAATGAGGGTGAGGTCGCTGTAAAGCGTCTCATTCTGTGAAATCCCTGTTTTTTGGGGACGAAGCTCCCATATCCCCCCTATGGGAGCTTCTGTTTTAAGCCGGGCGGGCGACGTTGATAGGCGATTGTAATTGCATCTCACCGCAATTAATACTAAAATGGAGTTAACTTCTACTGTCTGTTCGGATTTGTATGGGGTGTGGGCTGTTTCCCCAGGGGGGTTTAACCTGGCGTTTGTCTTCTGCCTTTATTGCTGCTGCCAGAAAGCGATCTGAAGGCATGAGATCGTGGCCGGTGGGGGGATCCATAGTTGAAAGCGCGGGGAATATGAAATTCGGTTACCGCAAGCCCTCATTGAAAAAATCGATTGCTGCCCGTCCCTCGATCAGGCGGCGGATGCGGAGCAAGGTTCGCGCTCCCCGTGGCTGGGGCTGGATCACCCATCCTCGAAAGGCTGCCTACAACCGCGTTTATCATCGGACCACCAAGGGTTGTTTCAGCGTTTTAGCATTGACCTTATTGGGAATGTACGGAGTTGTGTTGTTTGTCAGTTAGGTCATGTGGGAATAAAACGCTCTCTTTAGTTAGAAGGAAAATCATTATGGAAAATGCAACAACGCCTTTGTCAACTATTGAACCTCCTGATGTAGTCCTAAAAAAAGATGAGGATTTTGCCTATGGTTTTATCATGGAAGTACTTACACGTGGACTTTACCCAGATAAGCTTCATGTTGTTAGAGAATATGTGCAAAACGGATTTGATTCTTATATTAGAACTTCGTAAAAGTGGTGGCGAAATTGGGGATACACGGATTGAGCTTAAAGTGACACCTCCATCCCTCGTTATATTTGATAATGGCATTGGTATGGATTCTCAAAGGATCGCAGAATATCGATATGTTGGATATTCCAGAAAGTTGACGGCAGAAAGTGTTGGCTTTCGCGGAATTGGAAAGCTTTCTGGTATTTCTGCGGCCGAAAAAATAATTGTTACCACTTCGCCGTTAGGTCTACCTGAGAAGCACAGACTAGTATTTGATGCTGAGGCAATGTTGCAACATGTAGAAATGTTAAAGGAGCGTGGCGAAAATATTGCATTAAACAAGCTAATCCAAAAATACACTTCACTGGAAACAATGCAAGAAGATTCAGATGCTCATTACACACAAGTTGAGTTATACAAAGTCCGCCCTGATTCATCAGTTTTGCTTGATGCTTCGCAATTGATCGAATACTTAAAACTGACAGCACCAGTTGATTTTGACCCAGATTTTGAATACGGAGATCAGATAGATCAAAAACTTCAAGAGGTTGTTCCCGATTATGAAACAGTGCCATTATTTGTTGGAGATACTCAAATTTTTAAGCCATTCTTACTTGAAGCTAAATCTCCACAATGGATATATGTTTGGGACGATGAAGACCAGGATAGCGTTTCTCCTTTAGCGTTTTGTTGGTATTGTGAGCACGAAAACAAGGGGCAGTTCCCAGATGAATCGCATAGGGGCCTATTCTATCGAGTTAAAAATTTTACTATAGGTGATAACCAGCTTCCCCGTATATCACTATGGCGATCAAGTCCTGAGAGATCATTTTATTTCTTCGGGGAAATTCATATTTGCGACTCAGGGGTCATACCATCTGCAGATCGGACAAATTTTGAACAAAACAGGAACCGGGCACGGCTGTATACAAGAGGAAGTGGGGAAATCAGTCGTACGCTTAATAAAATTGCAGGTAAAAGTTCTGATACCCGTCGTGCAATAGATTTCATCCGACAAGCAGAGACAACAATAGGCCAAGCACAGAAAGAGATAAACGAGGGGGGAGTACCTAGTGAACTCAAAGTAGGTAGAATTGTTAATTTATCCAAAGCAGTTGAAAATGTACAAAAGAGGATCAAGAATGCACCTGATGAATTTCAGGATAGGGGTCAGAAAGTTATTGAAGAAGGGGGAACATTAATTGAGCAATTGGATAAGGGGCAACCTACAGAAACAAATGGGCCATCGCCTGTATATGACATAAAGGATGAACTTAAATTTGGAAAAGAAGCTCGTTGGGTATATGAAACTATAATTTCTGTTTTAAAATCCGAATTCGAACAAAATATACAGCAATTTGACAAATTGATTGGCGAGATACACAAACGCCTGCGTGGTGCCCAATAGTGATTTAAATGTGCTCTGATGACTTGTTCACCCGAAACAAACAAAAAGTTCGAGAAATGGATGCATTATTAATCCAGCGCCATTTTAGGGCTAAATTGGGCGAGCTTCGTTACCTCGGATTACCAGCCAGCACTCTAACAGATTTAGCACAATGGAAATCTTATTTTAATCATTTCTCAGTAGTTGAGCGGGGAAAGCCGGGTCAAGAATACATATATCAGAACGAGTTAATTCTTTCAGCGATGCGCCTGGGAATATCTGGGAGATTATCACTTCTTCGGGGAGATATGGATGACATCTTATTGAATGGTAAAGATTATCATGGCAACCCTGTTCAGTATCCATATCATGTTGTTTCTTTAGACTATTCTGGGGGGGTTATTTACAAAACCCAATCTGGGGAAGCGAAAAGGCCGGAGTCAATTTCAAGGCTATTCGAGGGGCAGGCACAATTCAATCAGGATTTCCTCCTTTTCTTATCGACTAACATGGACATCCAGGATCAAGGAGAGATAAGGTCGACTTTATCGCACATAGGAGGTGAACTGGCGAAGTATGGAATTGATGTAGCAGATATAATTGCATCATACTTGAGGCACCCATTGCTTGAGGCTCGATTAAAAATTTATATTCCTTATTTGATACGGATCCTTTCCTCAAGGTGGTTTAACTGTAGAACCTTTAAACCGATATACTACTTAGGGAATAAAGAAACCCGGATGATGCATTTCTCCTTTTGGCTTGATAGAACTGAAGAATTTATTGCTGGCAAACCCAATACGCAAACTACTATTCAACTACTTGACCTACCAGCTTTTGAGTGTAAAGACGGTGATTTAAGGGAGACAGATTTTGATATCGGGAAGATCGAAGCTGTAGAAAAATAAGAAATCCTTGTTGTAATCTCAGCATAAGGAAAGGTTTCCAGCAGTATGAAAATTATAGTTGAACCTAGATTGTCTGACGTTGTTGGATCAGGCTCTGTATTATTGATTAACGCACCAGCAATTGATACTCGCATTCCTTGGGCCAACTGGCAGCAGCCTCTTGGCCTGCTTCAAATAGGAACATCTCTAAAAGCCCAGGGTTGTAGTGTAAGGTTAATAGATTGTTTGCAAATGGATAATAATAGGTTATCCAGATCAAAGATTGGAGAAATCAAAACTGATGGTTACAAAATAAATTTATGGCAGTTTGGTTTTTCCCCTAAGAAGATAGTCCAAACTTTGCTTTCATGGAGGGAAGATGGCTGGTTCCCACAAACTGTACTTATTTCTAGTGGTTTAAGTTGTTGGTGGCAGGGGGTAAAGACTGTTATTGATGAAATACGAAATATTTTCTCGGGGCCGATTGTTGTTGGTGGACCGTACCCAACCGCTTACCCTGAACATGCCCAAAAGAATTTACAAGCTGACTTTGTTGTGACTGGTCGGTTGCGAGACCTTCAATGTATTCCAACTGACTTTGATATTTATGCACCATTGAAAATTCCAAAAATTGCGGCCATTACATTTTTCACAAGAGATGATACTGGTTTATTACGAGTTCGTTCGCCAGAGATAGTATCTGAGGAAATTAAAGAGAAATGTGAATTGGGAGTAAGTTCGTTTGTTTGGTATGATGAATGGCTGCTCCCTGAACATAAAGAGGGTATTATCCAAATACTTGACGCCATTGTAACAACTTCCCCAAAAGTCCGTGGCAGTCGATTGAGCCCTAGCATGATCGCGCCAGGTAACTTTTCGCCACGTTTGATTGATGTAGAATTGGCGATGCTTCTAATGAAAGCCAACTTCCACAATATCTCGTTGCATGATGATTTAATTCATCAACCTTTTGAAAAAACATATTTGAGTTCGTTGGAGGATTATTATTATTGCATGCAGGCTCTTGTATCGGCCGGTTTCAGTCCCCGTTATGGCGAAGTTGACGCTGCTCTAGTTGTAGGCTTACCGGGAGAAGATTTAGAAGTACTAACAAAGCGGATGATCCAACTATCTTCCATTGTAGGTTCAATCCATTTGTTGCCTTATCAATATTCCCCGAACAATAGCGAAAGCTTTGCTTATACAGATTGGCTAGCAAAACATAATGGCCATTATGATCTTACTAGCCTGAATGGAAGACTATTTCCGCTTGCTCGTATTTCAGGAGCCAAGTTGTCAGATTACTGGGAGCTTACACGACTTATGGCGTTACTTAATAGTAGATTTCATAGTCAAACATTTGACTTTCTAGGGGATAGTATTACTTCTCGTATGGTGCAAAAGAGCCTTAGATCACAATTATGGAATCCCTTTGCCCAGAAGAGTGACGTCAAACAGGGGGACTTATGATTTGGCGCAAAGGAAGCGAAGGCATACTTGTAGGGGCCAAAAATGCAATTCTTATTAACCCGCCAATATATGATACTCAATATTGGCCGCGTTGGAGTCAACCGCATGGACTTTTGAAAGTCTCTACTTGGCTTCGGAATCACAATTATGAGAATATCCGTTTGCTTGATTGTTTGGCAACTAACGCCAAAAGGAAAGTGAGTTATCGAAAGAGAAATATCATTCAGCGAGATAATATGCGAAGGCAAGTTATGGAGTTCGGTTGGCCTTTGTCAAAACTAGAGATGGAGTTGGAGCGCCACGTTAACGGGGACCTCTTTTACCCTGAGGAAATATGGATTACTTCCATTATGACTTACTGGTGGGAAAGTACTCGGGATGTAATTCTTACAGTAAAGCGCGTGTTTGGGGAGCGGTCTCCGAGGATTTTGATTGGTGGAATATACCCTACTTTATATCCTGAACATGCTGAAAAGAATATGGCCTCATTAATGGAGAATGTTGTTATTGTCCCCGGCGAGATTTGTGCGGAAGCGGCTAATAGTTGGACCGATTTATCTCTATACTCAGATCCTGTTTATGAGACAAAGCCGAGTTATGCGATTATCACGGGAAGTAGGGGGTGTCCTTTTAATTGCGCTTATTGTGCGCAGCTGAAGCTCAATAATGGGAACCGCCGTGTTCGTCATCGCCCAGCAAGTGATGTTGCAGACGAAATCGAGGCAAAGTATAAAGATTTTGGCATACGTGAAATTGCTTTTTATGAGGATAATTTGTTGTTTAACAGAGAAGAGTTTTATGGGCGTTTAGATGAAATACAGCAAAGAGATTTAAAGTTGAGGTTTTACGCTCCTGAAGGTATAGAGCCCAGGTTAATAGAGAGGGATCTCTTGACAAGAATGCGAGAAGCGGGTTTTAAAAAGATCCACCTGGCTTTAGAAACAATTGATGATGAGATCGCTCGAAGCTGGAATAGACGACAAGCAACTATAGAAAAATTTGACAGAGCAGTCGAAATAGCAAAGGAATGTGGTTTCCGTTCGGGAGCTGAAGAAGCTTAATGCCTTCGTCATCTTTGGCATTCCTGGTGAAGATCTTCAATCTGTTGTTAATACAGCGGTTTACGCTTCACATCGTATAGGTTCCGTTGTTCCAATGCTATTTACTCCCGTTCCAGGATCGCTGCTTTACGAGCAACACGAAGATTATTTGAAAGCTCAAGGGTGGGACCTGCAAGATCTAAATGGGAAATTATTACCTTTCTTGGAATTTAACCGAAAAAGATATCCGAACTTGCACGCATCCGATTATTTGGAATTGGAATCGTTTATGATGCGTTTGAATAGCTCCAAGGTCTACTCTAATAGATTTGACATCTTGGGTGAAAGTAAAGTAGCCCAAGCCTTCCGAAAAGTAGTTGCTGGCACCTAACGGGAAAAAGTTGGATTTGGCCGTCATAACACTTTTGTCCGGGTAAAGATTAACTATATTGTCATAGGTCAGGGTAGGGGTGTTCTCGTGAAGAAAACCCTGGGCGTCCTCGGAAAAGTGGTTTTGATAATAATCATCGTTGTTGCAACCTTGGCCTGGGTCGCCCGGCGGTCTGGCAGAATAATTCCTCTCTTCGGCTTGGATTTATTGCAAACTCGCAGTACAGTATGAGTCTGCGAAATCGAAGGTTGGGCAGGTTCAGAGCCCAACAAATGATCGTGGAGGAAGAATGGCTTTTAAGCGATGGATGTATCGCGGAGGGCATCCCAATAGATTAGCCAAAATACAAAACAGGGGTTGGGCAATCCTTCACTCGCTGGGGATATTCCCGGACCGTTTTGTCACTTTGGAAGTGGTGGGGAGAAAATCGGGGAAAATC
This sequence comes from uncultured Chloroflexia bacterium, assembly GCA_963702935.1. GTDB lineage: Bacteria > Chloroflexota > Anaerolineae > Anaerolineales > Anaerolineaceae > DAOTWA01. Next base: position 553,808 of record OY969772.1, on the reverse strand, counting down.
ATAAGTTTCCCGCTGGCGATGACGGTGATGAACGGAGAGAGGTACCTGGTATCCATGTTGGGGGAGGATGCCAACTGGGTGCGAAACGTCAGGGCCGCCAATGGAAGAGCAAGGCTCGTACACGGAATAAGCGAGCAAGTCCTCCTGGAAGAGGTAGAGATAAGGCAGAGAGCGCCGGTCTTGAAGGCCTATTTACAGCTTGCGCCCGGAGCACGACCGCATATTCCCATAAGGAAAGATGCGTCCATCGCGGAGTTTGAAAAAATAGCGCCGGAGTACCCTGTATTTAGACTGGAAACGGTGAGCTAACCGCCTGCCCAACGTCGCAGCGGCGGCGCCGCGGATGGGATTCGCTGCTTTGCTAGAAATGCGCGATAATTTTGGAAGGCATCTCGCCAATTCCGACGCTGCCGCCGGCCCAAACCGTTACAGTCGCCATCCTGCCCGATGGCCAGAAGTACGATCCGGCCATCCACCAATTCGCTCTGCGCGCGAGCAACCCGCCTGCTTCGGTCCCCTGAGCGCGCAGCCTGGAGCCGCCCGGCCCCATCGCAGAAATGCCGGGTTATTTTTCGCCAACTTCACGCGTTTTGGTTTATAATCGGATCGTCCAGTTTTTAGCGTTAACTTGATGGGAAGATGATCTGCTCTCATCAATTGGGGGGAGCTTCCAGATCGTTTTTTAATTCACCCCAATCGAGCGTCGAGTTATTAAAGGTCACAATCCGATACCGCCGGCCATTTCGGTGGCGTACAAGGGAGGGAAAACCTATGCCTTTCGTTCTCCAGCGGTTGCCTGGGCTTTGGCTCAGCCTGCTCCTGATCCTGCCTCGAGCCGCCTCCATGCAAGCCGCGCTCGTCGTAAAGCCCGGCGTGCGCGTCTCTGCTTCCCCGGCTGGAGCGGCCTCCGCCGGCAACGCGAGCGCCGTCTCGGCCGGATTCATGCACACCTGCGCGCTGACCCGTTGGGGCGGCGTCAAGTGCTGGGGATATAACGGGGAAGGGGAGCTGGGGAACGGCACCTCCACGCAGCAGGATACTCCCGTAGACGTGATCGGGCTGTCTGCGGGCGCACGCGCCGTCTCTGCCGGATATTTTCACACCTGCGCGCTGACTGATGCGGGTGGGGTCAAGTGCTGGGGAGATAACCGCGAGGGCCAGTTGGGGAACGGCGCCACTGTGCAGCAGGATACCCCCGTGGACGTGGTGGGGCTGTTGGCGGGGGTGAGCGCCATCGCTGCCGGTTACTATCACACCTGCGCGCTGACCGATGCGGGCGGGGTCAAGTGCTGGGGCGATAACCGGCTTGGCCAATTGGGGGACGGCACTACGGAAGACCGCTGGACTGCGGTGGATGTGCTGGGGCTGACCGCGGGCGTGAGCGCCATCGCCGCCGGAATGGATCACACCTGCGCGCTGACCCAGGCCGGCGGGGTCAAGTGCTGGGGGTATAACGGGGACGGCGAGCTGGGGGATGGTAGCGGCGTGCAGCAGGATACGCCGGTGGATGTGCTGGGGCTGACCGAGGGGGTGAGCGCTATCGCCGCCGGCTACTATCACACCTGCGCGCTAACCCAGGACGGTGGAGTCAAGTGTCGGGGGGATAACTATAGCGGAGAGCTGGGGGACGGCACCCAAACCTACGCCTATGCCCCGGTGGACGTGGTGGGGCTGTCCTCAGGCGTTAGCGCGCTCGCACTCGGCCAGGACCACACCTGCGCGCTGACCCAGGGCGGCGCAGTGCAGTGCTGGGGAAGCAATCATTCTGATCAGTTGGGAGACGGCACCACCACCGACCGGCATACGCCGGTGGATGTGCTGGGGCTGTCTGCGAGCGTGAGCGCCCTCGCCGCCGGAGGCGGACACACCTGCGCGTTGACTCAGAGCGGCGGGGTGGAGTGTTGGGGGGATAACTATTACGGTCAATTGGGAGACGACACCCAAACGAACCGGTCGACCCCGGTGGATGTGGTAGGGTTGGGGCTAAGCCAGGCGTTCCTCCCCTGCGTTACGAGCTCGTACTTCTCGGGACAGTAAATAGAGGCTTAGACCGGGGCGGCCAGATATACTATAATAGAGGCGGCGTCCTCTCCCAGACAAGGGAGGACGACAGAAATTCATTCTGGTCGAGGCGGCTATGGACACAAAAAAGAATTACCTGATCGATATGGACGGCGTACTGGTGCGGGGACGCACGCTCATTCCCGGGGCGGATTTATTCATCCAGCGCCTCAAAGATGCCGGCTGCGAATACCTGATCGTCACCAACAACCCGTTGTACATTCCTTCGGATCTGGCGCACCGCCTGGCGAATTCCGGGCTGGAGGTGCCCGCCGAGCGCATCTTTACCTCGGCGCAGGCCACGGCCCGTTTCATCAAATCTCAGAAAGCCGATAGCAAAGTCTTCGTCATCGGAGAAAGCGGCCTGACGGACGCCATCCACAAGGCCGGCTTCGTCATCACCGATTTCGAGCCGGATTACGTCGTGCTGGGGGAAACCCACTCGTATAACCTGGAGCAGATCACCCAGGCCATCCGCATGGTGGCGGATGGGGCCCTGTTCATCGCCACTAACCCGGATCCCTCCGGCCCCTCGGAAGGCGGCCTGGTGCCGGCTTGCGGCGCCATGGCGGCCCTGATCGAGAAAGCCAGCGGCGTCTCTCCCTTTTTCGTCGGCAAGCCCAACCCCTTGATGATGCGCCAGGCGTTGAACTACCTGGGCGTGCACTCGGAAGACACGCTCATGATCGGGGATCGCATGGACACCGACATCGTCGCCGGGGTGATGAGCGGCTTGCAAACCATTCTGGTGCTGAGCGGCGTGACGCAGCGCGACCATGTAGCGCGCTTCCCTTACCAGCCTACCTACATTTACGATTCGGTGGCCGATATCCAGCCGTGAGGGTGCAGAAAGCCCGCTCGTCTCTTGACGTTCCACCGCCCTGCGCGTACAATGAGGCCACCCCTATTAATACTGGGGGCTACCCCCATCCATACTGGGGGCTACCTCCATCCGTACTGGGGGCGAATTGAATAGCAGGCAGGTGCCTTTTCAACGCATGGGAAGGCTCAAAGGCGAAACCGGTTCAAGTCCGGTGCTGTCCCGCAACTGTAAGGAGGAAACTCCGAGCCAGGTCGCCCATCTCGACTGCATTGTTCCCCACACCCTCGCGGCAAGGACGTGGAAACGCAAGTTTCCCCCGAATTTTCTACACGGCCTGTCCCAAAAGGACGGGATTTTTGTTAACCGTCTCCGAGTTCCACTTTCGAGGTCCTTTATGAAGCTGATCCACACCAAAATCCTGTTGAGCCTGATCCTTGGGCTGTCCCTCCTGCTCGGCGCGTGCTCTTCACCGGTGACCCCTGCGCCCGCCGCGACGCCTACCTTGTCCGGCATTACGAGTAATACCAACTCTACCAGCACCTCCGCGCCGCTAACTTTTACCGATGGCCTGGGACGCACGGTCACCCTGGCGGCCCCGGCCAAGCGCATCGTCTCCCTCTCCCCCTACACCACGGAGATCGTCTCCGGGCTGGGCGCCTCACGCATGCTCGTGGGCCGCGACGACGCTTCCGATTACCCCGACGTGGTCAAGAATCTGCCCAGCGTGGGCGGCGCGAACGGCAAGTACGACATGCAGGCCATCGCCAACCTCAAGCCCGACCTGGTGCTGGCGGGTGGTGTCAACACCGAGGAACAGGTCAAAGCTTTGCAAGACCTGGGGCTGACCGTTTATTACGCGGCCGACGCGGTCGATTTCGAGAGTCTGTTCGAGAACATCGTTACGATCTCCACCATGATCGATCGCGAGCCGCGCGGGCAGGGTGTGGTGCGTGAATTGAACGCCCGCGTATCCTACATCCAGGAGAAGGTTCAAGCGGCCACGGATCACCCCCTGGTGTATTACGAGCAGGACGCCAGCGACCCCGCCAATCCCACCACCGCCGGGCCGGCTTCCCTGGCGGATTTCCTGATCACCACGGCGGGGGGCACCAATATCGGCGCCGGCCTGGACGGCGAGTGGGCCCAGATCAGCCAGGCGACCATCCTCCAGGAGAATCCCGATTACATCCTCCTGGGTGATGGCGTGACCCCCGAGAGCGTGGCCAGGCGCCCCGGCTGGGGCGCGCTCAAAGCCGTCCAGGAAGGCCACGTGATCGTGGTCGACAAGGATACCTTCACCCGCCCCACTGCCCGCCTGGTGGACGGCCTCGAAACCCTGGCAAAGCTCCTGCACGGGGATTTGTTGAATTAGGGATCAGGGATCAGTGAACAGGAATCAGTATACAGAAGTCAGTGAACAGCACCGGCTATCCTCTGATTGCCTGATCCCTAATCGCCTAATTACCTAATCGCCTGATCTCTGCCCACTGAATACTGCCCACTGACCCCTTCCTCTTATGACCCGTCGTCCCTACCTCTTAACCCTCCTCCTGCTGGCGCTGGCCCTCATCCTGAGCGTGGCCGTGGGCAGCGTATTCATCCCGCCGCTCACCGTAGTGAAAGTGCTGGCCTCTCGACTGCCCGGCCTGTCCGACGTGATCGCCAAGAGCTGGCCGGACGCCTTCAGCGTGATCGTTTTCCAGTTGCGCCTGCCGCGCACCGCGCTGGTGGCTCTGACTGGCTCGGCTCTGGCGGGCAGCGGCGCGGCCTATCAGGGCCTGTTCCGCAACCCGCTGGCCGACCCTTACCTGATCGGGGTGGCCTCGGGCGCGGGCCTGGGAGCCGTGGCGGCCATGAGCGTGCGCTGGCCTTACAGCACGGTGGGACTGCTGGCCGTGCCGGTGGCCGCTTTTGTGGCCGCCGTGCTCACCGCCTTGTTGGTCTATTGGCTGGCGCGCATCGGCAAAACCGTGCCCACCACCAACCTGATCCTGGCGGGTGTGGCGGTTAGCTCCTTCGCCACCGCGTTGACTTCCTTCTTGATGCTGCGCTCGCAAGACCAGTTGCGCCAGGCGGTGGTGTGGCTGCTGGGTGGGTCGTCGGCCAGCGGTTGGCAGCCGGTGCTGGTGGTGTTGCCCTATATCGTGCTGGGCCTGGGAGCGTTGGTTTCCTTGGGCCACGCCTTGAACGTGCTCCAGTTCGGCGACGAGCAGGCCCAACAGCTCGGCCTGCCGGTGGAGCGCGTGCGCCTGATCATCATCTTGATTGCCTCAATGGTGACTGCCGCCGCCGTATCTTTCTCGGGGATCATCGGCTTTGTGGGACTGGTGGTGCCGCATATCGTGCGCCTGTTGTGGGGCTCCGATTACCGCCGCCTGGTGCCGCTCTCCATTCTGGGCGGGGCCATCCTCTTGCTGGTCGCCGACGTGCTGGCGCGCGTGCTGCTGTCGCCGCAAGAGCTTCCGGTGGGCATCATCACCGCCCTGGCCGGGGCGCCCTTCTTCCTGTGGATCCTGCGGCGCGCCAAGCAGCAGTCCTTCTGGTAAACGGGGGCCGGAGGCGATCGTCTTCATAATCCTCCAGGAGGTAGGCGTTCTCAATGGCTTATTGGCATTGACCGAGATGGAGAAGGCCAAGCAACCCAGGATTTCTCCTTATAACGTCGGATAAGCTGCGCATAGGCGGGAGAAGTCGTAAAAGGGCATGGGAATCAGCCTGGGCGCCTCGTGAATGGGGAGTTAAAAATGAGGGATAGCTTTCCCGAAATTAAAAAGCCCTCACTTCTTTGGAAGGAAAGAGTTGATGCCCGCTCTGCTCAAGTTTTTCGGTCGCCGCCTGCCCTGGATCGAAACGGCGTTTGTCTTGCTGCTGCTCTTGTTGCGATTTTGTACCGGGATTGGGAGCGTGCCTTTCCACCCGGACGAAAGCCAATGGATCAGCACGAGCGATTATTTCGAAAGCTTCGTCTCCGGCCAGTTTAGCTCGCCGGTGTGGAGCGAGCAATATTGGACGCTCACCCAGCCGCCCGTGGCGCGTTATGTGATCGCCTTGGGCCGCCTGGCGGGCGGTTTCGACGCGCAGCACCTGAACAGCCCCTGGAATTTCGACGATACCGAGCAGAACAATATCGCGTCTGGCAAATTCCCCGGGGCGCAGTTGTTGTGGTGGTCGCGCCTGCCTATGGCCTTGCTGGCCGCCTTGTCAGGCCTTTTGCTGTTTACGTTGGTGCGGCTGGCCGCCGGGCGCGTCGCGGCTTACGTCCTCCTCCTTTTGTACCTGGGCAATGCCTACCTGCTGGAGAACTTGCGCCGCGCTATGGGCGAATCTCCCCTGCTGTTCTTTACCCTCCTGGCGGTGGCTTTGATCGGGCTGGCGGCCTATCAGTGGAGAGGGCGGCTGGGCAGCCGCCGCGGGCTGATCTACTGTGCCGCCGCCGGAGTGAGTGGGGGGCTTGCGGCGGCGGCTAAACTGACCGGTTTTGGGGTGGTGGCCGGCGGCGTTGCGCTGTGCTTCCTGATGATGGTTTTGGATAAGCAGGCGGGCAGCCCGGCGCAACGCCGCACCTGGATCATCCGGGTGACGGCCCTGCTGGCGCTGACCGCCGGGATCACGTTTGTGGCCGTCAACCCCTACCTGTACCCGAGCCCGGTCGAGCGCACTGCGCGAATGCTCAAGTTCCGCACGCAGGAGATGCAGGATCAGTTCGAGCGTTTTCCCCAGGCGCACATCGGCGGGCTGCTCAGCCGGGCCCGCACCCTGGCCGGAGGTGTCTATCGGGATTACGCCACCTTCCGGTGGTCGGGAAGCTCCCTGCTCAGCGTGGTGGGCAATTTCGGACTGTTTTGCCTGGGGTTCTTCGTGCTGGGACGCCGGGCCTGGGAATGGCTGCGCGGCCAGAAAGGCTCGCCGGCCGGGGCCGCGCTGATGGTCGCTTTGGGAATCAGCGCTCTTCCGGCGCTTTTCTCCCCCCTTAAGTCCGGGGACTGGGTCTTTGGGCCGCTCGGTTTCGAGCGCTACTTCCTGCTGCTGGTGGTGTTTAGCACGGCTTGCATTGCCATTGGCGTTGCCGCCGCGCTCGAGGCGCTGTGGAGAGCCGCTCGTTCCTCCCGCTTGAGTCCTCACCACGGGCGCGGGCCGCTCTCGAAATCGATCGAGGGAAGATAAAAAAAGGACGCCCCCGCCCCGGGGTCGCCCTTTCCTGATAGTCAAGAGCAATAGCGAGATTATTCGCCAGGGGACGCTTTTTTCTCCGCTTTGGGGGGCGTCTCTTTGCTGGCCTCCGCGGCGGGTTTCTCGTTCTCCTTGCTGTTATTGGCGCTCGAATGGCTGGTAGCGCCGCCGGACGGAGAGCGATGGTCGGTAGCGTAAAATCCTGACCCCTTGAAGACGATCCCCACGGGGGTATATACCTTACGCAGGGTCTTCTTGCCACATTCGGGGCAGCGCGTTAGAGGCGAGTTGGTGAATTTCTGAAACCGATCAAATTGCACGCCACAATTTTCACACCGGTAGACATAAACAGGCATTTTTGTTCCTCGATCTTACTGAGGGTATCAGGTTTGAATAAAATTCAATATTTGATTATAGTCCTCTTGTTAATGAATCGCAAGAGGTTTTGAAGCGAAATGTGCAGCTTCCAGACGGGGGACGGCAGGGCACTCTGGCGGCCTCTAAGGCGTGGCCGTCGGCCGGGGAGTAGGCGTGGCCGTGGCCGTAGCCGTGGAGGTGGCGGTCTCGGGCGCGCCGGTCGGCGTGGAGCTGGGCGTGGCGGTGGGGTGCAGGTGGTCGTAGGCCGTCTGCGCCCAATCGGCGGGGATCACCTGGGTGGGCAGATCCAGCAAGGCGCGCCAATCTTTATCCGCGGCGCTGGTCTGCCCCAACGCCTCCAGGGATTGCGCGCGCCAGTAATACAGGCTGGCGCGCTCCGGGTCCGTTTGGGCCAGCGCCTCGGCCCCGTTGAATTGGATGTAGGCGTCCCCGTTGAACCCCAGGGCCAGAAGCGCGCGCCCCTTGCCCAGGCTGGCGGTGAAGGATTTCTTGTCGATGCCCAGCGCCGCGGTGAAATCGTTCAGGGCGTCGTTCCCGTCGCCGCGCTCCAGGTAGATCTGGCCGCGTTGTAAGTAAGCGTCGATCTGGTGGGAATCGATGGACAGGGATTTATCGAAAGCTTGCATGGCGGCGTCCGCCTGGCCGGTTGCGTTGTAGGCCACTCCCAGGAGCGCCCAGGCCTGCGCATCGTCCGGCTGGTAGAGCGTGTAGGTTTGCAGCACGTCCACCGACTGGCTCATCTGGTCGTTGGCCTGCAAGGCTTGCGCCAGGGTGTGATAGCTTTCCAGCAGGGTCTTGTCCAGATCGTTGGCTTTTTGGGCTTGCGCCAGGGCCAGCTCGTTATTCCCCAGGAGCAGGTTGGCCTGGGCACTGTACAGGTAGAACAGCGGCGAATCCGGCGACAGCGCCGTGACCGGCTCCAGGTCGCTCAGGGCCGCCTGCCCGTCGCCCTGCCGGACGTCCATAGAGGCCATTTCCAGGTAGGCTTCCGCCAGGTTGGGGTCTTTCTGGATGGCGGTCTGTAAGTCCTGGCGGATGCTGGCATTTTCGGGGTCGGCGGCGGAGCGGGCCAGGGCGCGCCCCAGGTAAGCCGGCGCGAAAGCGGGGTCGAGCTTGATCGCCTGGTTGTATTGCGCCAGGGCAGAAGCGGTATTCCCTTGCAGGCGGTAAGCCTCACCGAGGTAATAATAGATGTCCGGGGCGTTCTGCTCGACCTCGAGCACCTGCTGGAAGAAGGTAATCGCGCCGGCCAGGTCGCCGGACTGCAAGCGGCGCATGGCCGTGCGGTAGGCCTCCGTGACCGGGTGGGGAGTGTTGACGTACAGCGGGGTGGGCGTATAGGTGGCGTCTAACAGCATCCACAAGGGAGTTGGCCCCACGAAGGTGGGCGTGGGCGAGCGCACCACCGGGGAGGCCGTGGGCAGGGTGGTCGAAGTGGGCCCCAGGGTGGCAGCCGGGCGCGGAATGATAAAGTTGTTGCGCCCGTTGGTGCCGAGCACCGCCAGCACTACCAGGCCGATGGCGATCAGCACTCCGCCGACGCCCAGCGCCAGGCGCGGCACGGCTTTCCTGGAGAGGATCTTCTCCTGGGGGCCGAGCTGTTCCATGATCTGCGCCTGCCAGTTGCGGCGAGGCGCGTCGGTGAGCAACGGTTGAGCCTGGTCCGGGGAAAGCGCGCCCAGCCGCACCAGGCCACGCCGGGCCATTTCGTTCTTCGAGTCGTATTTGAGGACTTCTTGCAGGCAGTAGGTGCGCTCGCGGGGAGTGTCCACCACCGCGCTCATCCACAGCCAGTACACCGGCTGGGCCTTGTCCGTTTTCAGCAGGCGGGTGAGCAGGTCCCGCGCGCGCAGGATTTCTCCCCGGCGCACCGCTCCGATTGCCTCCTGCAGCATGGTATCCTCAGCCATGCCCTGAGTTTAGCACGGCCCAGGGTCGAGAACAAGGCGCTCAGGCAGAATGGAAGGTCATTGTAAGGGGGGACGCTTGAGGCGCCCCGCCACGGGGAACGGCGCCGGGGCGCTGGTATAATCTGCCCATGCACAGAAAAAGCACCTTTCTATGGGGGGCCTGCCTGGCGCTGCTCCTGGCGGCCTGCGCCGCCCCCACGGCGGCGCCCACCTCCGCCTCTACGAGCACGCCGCCGGGGACGCTGATCCCCTACACGAGTCCAACCTCCGCGCAGCGCACCACGCCCACCCCTCCCGGCACACCCACGGCCTTGCCCACTTCCACGCCCACCCCGCTGACCTATAAGGTCAAGAAGGGCGACGATCTGGGCGGGATCGCCTACAACTTCGGCGTCAGCGTGGCCGCGCTGAAGACGGCCAACCCCACGGTCAATCCCCACTTCCTCAGCGTAGGCACTTTGTTGGAAATTCCCCCCGGCGGTTCCCCGCCGGGAAGTACGGCCACGGTCGCTGCGCTGCAGGCCACGCCTACGGCAGTGACGCTCACTACCGGCGCGGTGCGTTGTTATCCCAGCGGCGACGGGGGCCTGTGGTGTTTCCTCCCGGTGCAGAACGACCAATCCGTGGGTATGGAAAACCTGATGGCGCGCATCACCTTGTTGGATACTGCCAGCCAGAAGCAGACGGAGCTGGACGTCAGCGCGCCGCTCAACCTGCTGCCGCCCGGCAAGGCGCTGGCCCTGGCGGCCTACTTCCCACCGCCCGCCCCGGCGGCTTACGTCGCCAGCGGGCAATTGACCCTGGCCATGCCACAGCCTCCGGATGACAACCGCTATCTGCCGGTCTCGGTGGAGGCCGTGCAAACGCTCATCGCTGCCGACGGCCGCTCGGCGCGCGCCAGTGGGCAGGTGAGCCTGCCGGCCGGGAATGCGGCTGCCAAAGAAACCTGGGTGGTGCTGGTGGCTTATGATGGCGCGGGGAACGTAGTTGGACTACGCAAGTGGGAAGCGAGCGGGACGTTGGAGGCGGGCAGCAGCCTGCCCCTGGAGTCCACCGTCTACAGCCTGGGAGGGCCGATCACTCGCGTGGACGTGCTGGCCGAAGCGCACCCTTGAGGCTCAGGCCTACGGCGTGCCCCAGATCACGAAGCTATCTTCCACGCAGTTGGGCGTCCCCCCGGAAGTATTCAGGCACACCTTGTAAGGCACCAGCGTCCCGTTGGGGGCGCTGATCGGCGTCAGGGTGACCGTGGAGCGCCCGCTCTCGTCGGTGGGCGGGAAGTGGTAATCGACCTGGGCGCCCTCCGGCAGGAGCACGGTCAGGGTGGCTTCCACGTCCGGGATGGCCTTTTGGCTGGCGGCTTCGATCACCTCCATGAAGATCTGCTGCTCGTGCGTGGAAGAGATGAGCGCCTGGGCTTCCCAGACCTTCACCTGGGCATTTTCCGGCGAGAGGTTTACGCTCTCGCTGGCGTTGGGCAGGGGATGTTGTTTCAGGTAGAGCGAGCCCAGCGGCGCCGGGCGGATGCGCAAGGCGGTGGCCGCGTTTGGATCGTAATCCAGGCAATAGTTGGTGAAGCACTGCCGGTAGACGGACCCTTCCGGGGATATCTCCGAGATAGGCGGCCCGCTGATTTCCATGCCGCCGTGGAGCGCGATGTAATTATCGAAGACGGTGGGCACGTTGTGCCCCAGGTCTCCGCTGGTCGGATAGAAGATCATGCGCGGGTCCGCCATTTTGGCGACCGGCGGCGTGGCCGGAAAGCCCACTTCGGGGGGAATGGGGCGAAGCTGCACCAGGCGAATGTCGGCCGGGTCGGCGTAGACCACGAAGTTCTCGTAGACCTGCTCGAGCATCCCGTCCGAGGCGCGATAAGGCTTGCTGAGCGGGCGGCCGGTGAAGTCCGTTCCCCAGCGTGACAGGCTTTCCATCAACGGCTCGGGGAAGAAGGCTTCCCGCGAGACGATGGCCGTGGCCGGCGCGCTCGAACGGCAGGCCAGGTCGCACTTCCAGGCGCCGTAAGCCAGCAGGTGCACCACACCGGGCTTGTCGCTCAACAGGCGGTAGAAACCCAGGTTGGCGAAATACTGCTCGATGCGCCCGCGCTCGGTATTGATGCGCACCTGGGTCAGCGGCCGCCCCACGAAGCGCGCCCCTTGCAGACTGTCGTACAGGGAGACGAATTCAGGGTAGATTACGTAACCATCCACGATGCGCGCGCCTTCCTGCTCGGGTAAGAGGATGGGCGGGTCGTTCACGCCCAGCTCGGTGCCCAGCGGAGCCAGGGAAAACTGGCGCGTGGCAGGAACGTCCGGATCGTAGTGCATAAGGCCGTTCTCGACGTACTGCATTTTAAGATTCTGGTATGCGAACATTGGGCTGATGGCGTAGCCCAGAGTGTTTTCTCCCCCCAGGAGATTATAGAACTCGCGGAAGAAGGGGTCCACGGGGTAGGTGCCTGCCGGGAGAGTGCTCTCTTCTGGATGAGAAGCGCAACCCGACAGGATCAGTCCCAGGGCCAACCCGATGATGAGAAAAATATGCCGGTAATGTTTGCTAAGTTTCATGCACTCCCCTGAAGCGCTCCTTAAGCTGGATGAAATCTGCGATGAGTGTTGGAACTACTTCCGTATGATGCTTTTAAAGCTTGTTCCCGGCGACTCTTAACCCGTTCTACCGTTGAGCGATCCCATACTCCCACGGCCTTTCACTCCCCACTACTGAATAGGTTTACTGTCAATAGGGCAATTTTCGTACCAGGTTAAATTATATGCGATTCGATTCCAGGGTCAACGGGAAGTTCGCCTTGGATATTCGCAGAGACAGCAATGCCCCCCAAGATACCGGCGTATCTTGGGGGGACTCTCTCAGGAAGGAGACAGGCGGATCAGGCGACGGCGCCGGTCTCGACTGTTTGGGTGTAAACGTTAAAGCTGGGGGGATTTTCGAGGTGCTTTTTCACCGCGCACAGCTCGGCGGAGCGCACCAGCGAATCGCGGTATTTCTCCGGGAAGGTTGGCGGCACCTGGATCTCCAGGTCAACTTTGGTGACCATGCCGCTCATCGGATCGCTGTGCACGCGCTGCATGATGCGGATGCCATCGGTGGGCAGATTGCGCTGCCGGCAGAAGCCAAGCACGTAGATGCCGGCGCAGGTGCCAATCGAGGAAAGGAAAAGTGCAAAGGGGGTGGGGGCAGCGCCTTTCCCGCCGCCCATCGGGGGCTGGTCGGTCATCACTGTGTAAGGGCCAAAGTGCGCATCCACGCGCGCGCCGTCCGGGAAGTCGATCATCATTTCCATGAAAAATTTCTCCGTATCAGGTTTATTGTGTTTCCAGTCTATTGGATGCGGCTTGGTGAAGAAAGTTACACACCCTGCGCCCGGAAACCCCAGCAGTGCGATTCTCCTCCGACGGCTAATTCTCGTAGAATTCGTTGAGCTGCAGGCGCACCTCGGGCAGGATCAGCGCTGCCAGCACCGCCAGGATCATGAAGACCATTCCCAGCGCGAAGAGATGGGTCATACCGGTGGCCAGCGCCTGGTGGACGGCGGCGATGAACTGCTGATAGAGCGCCTGCCCCTGCTGGCCGAAAGCCGTGAACTGTGACTGGATCGCAGTTTGGCTGGCGGCGTTGATCAACCCCTGCGGATCGAGCATGGCCTGTTGCTGCGCTTGAGGCAGCTTGCTCAAGGCCGACGTGAGCGCGCCGGGCAGATCCTGGGTGAAATTGCCGGAGAAAGAATTGATCAGCACCGCCCCCAGGACGGGGGTAGCGATGATGCCGCCCAAGGAGCGCACGAACTGCTGCGTGGAATCCACCATGCCCATCAATTTGTAGGGGAAAGCGTTCGCCACGACCACCGTCAGCACCGGCAGCACCGAGCCAATGCCGGCGCCCAGCACGACCATATCCACGATTACCGTTCCGGAGGGCGTATTGGCGGTCAAGCGGGTCAGCAGGAACATGCCGAAGACGCCGAGTATGCCGGCCAGGATGACTTGCAGCTTATAACGCCCGGTGCGCGTCACCAGTTGGCCGCCGAGGATGCTCCCTGCAATGAAGCTCAGCATCATGGGCGTCAAAATCTGCCCGGAGCTCTGCGCCGAGAGGCCCTGCGCGCCCTGGATGAAAAGCGGCAGGAAGGCGATGCTGCCGAACATGCCCATCGAGATGAACAGCGCCACCAGCGCGGTAGACGAGAAGATGCGGTTCTTGAACAGCTCTGGCGCCAGAATGGGCTCTTCTGCCCGGCGCTCGGCCAGCACGAACAAAGCCAGGAAGAGCAGCGAGACCGCGAACAACCCCAGGATCACCGGGGAGCCCCACGCGTAGGTCGAGCCGGCCCAGGTGAAGGCCAGCAACGCCGGCATCAGGCCCAGGATGAGCAAGAGGCTGCCCAGCCAGTCTACCTTGGGCTTCTTTTCGGTGCGTACGGTCGGCAGCGTCAGGATGATGCCGACCAGGGCAATCAGGGCTACCGGCAGGTTGATGTAGAAAATCCAGCGCCAGCTAAACTGATCGGTGATCCAGCCCCCCATGGCCGGGCCGATGATGCTGGCGATGCCGAACACGGAAGAGATGACGCCCATCCAGCGACCACGCTCGCGCGGGTTGAAGATATCGCCTACGGTAGCGCGGGGCATGGTGAGCATGGCGCCGGCCCCCAGCCCCTGTAAGGTGCGCGCGGCGATCAATTGCGGCATGGTCTGCACCAATCCGGCGGCTATCGAGCCGAGCATGAACAGGCCCAGGCCCAGCACGTAGAAGGGCTTTCGCCCGTAGATATCGGAGAGCTTGCCGTAGATCGGCACCGTGACGGCCGAGGCCATCATGTAAGCGGTGAAAACCCAGGCGTAAAGGGTAAAGCCTTGCAGATCGCCGATGATGACCGGCATGGCGGTGGCCACCACCGTCTGGTCGAGGGACGAGAAGAACATCACCAGGATGACGGCTGCCAGAGCGAACCAGCGCCGCTCGCCGGTGATTTGATTGGTAGTCTGGGTATTCGCAACGCTGCGTGAGCTCGCTGCTTGATTGACTTGTTCGATTTCCATTGTAAAGGGTCTCCTATAACGATAAATGGAAGGTGGATACGTCTGTGTCGGGCATGCAATGGAAGAGAACCCCAGGTTTTGGCCGGGGATTCAGGTACCATGCCTTTTTTAGGGGGGAAAGCCGGGCGGCTACCTCTGAACGCGCAGGTCAGGACGCGACCGGTTCTACCGAGGGAAGCGCACTTTCCAGAATTTCTAATCCCGCGGCCACTTTGTCCAGCTCGTCCTGAGACAGGCCGGTGAGCATCTCGGCCACACAGGCCTGGGTGCGGCCTTGCGCGTCGGCCAGAATTTGCACGCCCAGGGGGGTCAGCTCCACGATCATCACCCGCCGGTCGAACCGCGAGGGGAGGCGGGTCACCCAGCCACGTTCTGCCAGCGTGCTGACCGATTTCGACATGGTGGGTAAACTAACCTCTTGCCGTTCGGCCAGCTCGCCCAGGCTGCAAGGGCGTTGAAGCAGCTTCATCAGAATCCCGAAATGAGCGGGTTCTACGTGTTTCGTGCTGCGCACTTCGGCGGCTACGACGCGCATCAGTGGAGGCAGGATTTGAAGGATACGATGGGCAACCTGTTGTGGGTTTACGTCCGGCGCCATTTGTTAATACTCCTAAATATTAGCTATGCTAAATATATCCAACTAGGTGCGATTTGTCAAGATTTGGCGGTTTTTTGATACAGGATAAACGTCATGGGAAATAGGAAATTTGCCACTAGAAAGACCTGGCTGCATCCGATAAGATGTGCAAAATGTTTGTGCGAACCCTGAGCAAGCTGTTCTTGTTTCAAGACCTGAACCCCTCGCAGTTGGAACTCGTCAAAGATCTGGTAAAACCAATCAAGTTGTCCAAAGACGCGGTCGTTTTTGAACAAGGCGAGGAGGCTCAGTACATCTACCTGGTGACCGACGGCCGGGTGGCCGTGCATTATAAGCCTTACGACGGCCCGATCTTGACCGTCTCCCACGTGGCACCCGGCGGCGTTTTCGGGTGGTCGGCTGCGCTCGGGCGGGCTATCTACACTTCTTCGGCGGTTTGCGAGACGGACTGCGAGATCTACCGCATCCACGGGCGGGACTTGCAGGTAGTGTGTGTGGAGCACCCTGAGATCGGGCGGCCCATCCTGGAGCGCATGGCCGGGGTGATCGCTGAGGGCCTGCGGGATACGCACGTCAAGGTCCTGGATCTGCTTTCACAAGGGTTGGCTTCTGTCCAGAAAGATTTCAAACAGCCAGGCTTCCTGAAGAAAGGCGAATCGATATGGTGACCAATAACAATCCCTCTTACACGGTCGACGAGCAGGTGAAGGCGTTGATCGACCAACTGGACGCCTACGTGGCTCAGTTCCACGGCGGCTCAGTGGAGATGATCTCGCTGGACGGCAATCTGCTGCGAATCAAGCTGGGCGGCGCGTGCCTGGGCTGCCCGCTTTCTCCGGCTACGCTGCACGGCTGGGTGGCCGGCACGGTCAAGCAATTCTTCCCTGACCTGGAGGTCGTAGCCGCCTGAGCGACGCAAGACCCTAAGGGTTTCCGCAGAATCCCAGCCACACCCCCGCGCTTTGCGGGGGTGTAACGTTTTAAAGAACAATCCGTTGTAACCTTTACAGCACCCCGCCGAGTGTGCAGTAGAAAGGATAAGATCTATGAAGAAGGTTCTTTCAATATTGCTGGTCGTCTTGATGATGGCAACTGCTTACCCGGTCCTGGCTGGATATAACAATTCGGGGGAGATGAACAACGGCGTTTCTGCTGCCAATAAAACCAGTAAGACGCCTCCAGGACATCAGAAGACCCCGCCTGGCAAAATGAAGACGCCCCCGGGGCAAGAGAAAGACCCGCCTGGCCAGCAAAAAGACCCGCCCGGTCAGGGCGGTTCCGGCAAGAGCGAAAATGCTCCCGGCCAAAATAAGGATAAGGGCCAGAACGGCCTGACTGCTACCCTGGAAGTGACCCCGGGAGAGGCGACCGCCACACCCACGGCGCCCAACACGCGCGAGATGCTCAAGGAAATGGGCAACTTCGTGCTCTTTGGCGTGATTTAGTCGATCGACGGGAATACCCTCGTCGTGCAGGCTTCTTCGGGGAACAACCGGGTGAAGCCCTTCATCGGCCAGGACGTGACGGTGGAGCTGACCGCTGCTACCGTCATCCGCATGAAGAATACCACGATGAGCGGGCCGATCACGGCGGCTGACCTGCTTCCCGGCCAGTACGTATGGGTGCACGGGAGCATCTCGGATGGCGTCTGGACGGCGCGCCAGATCAACGTCTTTGCCCGGTTGAGCACCACCTTCACGCCCACGGCGACGGAAACGGAGACGGAGACGTTCACCCCCACTCCGACGGAGACGTCCACTCCCTTGCCTTAACAAGCTTGCCCACGCGGCGAGGGTCGGCACAGGGTCCGACCTGAATACACAGGAGCGGCTCACCTCAAGCAGGGTGAGCCGCTCCACGTTCTTAATATCTTCCGTTGCCGGTCTACTCGATGAACACTTCCACGTGCTCCCCGTCCTCGTCGTCGTAGACGTCTACCACCTTGCCCACTTCGCCTGAGTTGACGAAGGCCATCAGCTCGTTCGTGTCCAGCCCTTCGATTTCGGGGGAGAAGCGCGCCCCCATCTTGAGGCCGGCGCTGACCAACGTGACCGGCAGGCGCACGTTGACGCGCGTCTTGCCGCTGCCCACGTCCGTCACGCGCACGCGGAACCAGCGCGCGCCGCCTGCCGGGCGCGCCGGCGGCGTTTCTGCCGCAAGGGGGGCTCCGCGCGGCGGTTTATTTTCCAAGGCTTCGAGGAGCTGCGCGCCCTCTTCGGCGGTGATCTTGCCCTCCTGGATCATAGTCAATATCTTCAAGCGTTCTTCAGTCGTTGCCATGGCGATCTGCTCCTCAGGCCGGCGCTCTAAGCTTCTGGGCTTTGCAACGCGCGCATGGCCTGCTCATAGGTTATTTTACCCTGATCCAGGTCTTCCAGGAGTTGTTTGCGCTCTTCGGGGGCAATCCTGGTGGCCGGGTCTTCCTTGCCCGGCTCGTACCCCAGCGCGCGGATCACCTCGTACAGGCGGTTGCGCAAGGTGGGGTAGGAGAGGCCGAGCTCGTCCTCCATGCGGTTGAAACGCCCTTCGCAGCGCACGAAGGTGAGCATGAACTGCATCTGCTCCGGCGTGAGGCGCGCGAACGGCCCGTTGCCAGGGTTGAAGCTGCCTTCCAGGCTGGTATCGCAATGCGAGCAATACAGGCGCGTGGCGATCAGAGGCTGCGCGCATACCGGGCACTGCGTCAGGATGGGGTTCATTTATTTCTCCGCCAGCGAATGGGCCGCCAGGCCATAAGGCTGCGCGCCGGCTTGCAGGCGCTGGCCCAGCGCGATCAGGCGTGCTCCCACCCACAGACGCAGGGATGGGCGCGGTTCCCTTTCCCAGATGGAAGGGCGAGATTCGGTATCGCGCAGAGCTTCGGCTTGCCTCTGCAGCACGGCCAGCTCGATAGAAAGAGGAGTCATTTTCAACCTCCAAGGGTCCATGCAAAATAGTAAAATCATTCTTCGTAAATCTAATGATATTATAGCGATTATTTAAAATTTGTCAATATGATTTTAATATTATTTATAATAACTCAGGATTATTTAATGGAGCTTGAATCCTCATTGGCTTTTGGGGCAACGCCCAGCCCGAAATAGCCGGAGAATTAAGACTTTTTTTTACCTGCGTCCATCTGTGTGTCTCTGCGGTTTCAATCAACCGTCGATGCATACAGATGGACGCGAATGGAAAAAAGGCGGCTTTCTTTTGCCGCGTTTCCCCCCTGTAGCCGCCCTACGTAAAACCGGCGGGACGTGGAATCCCGCCCTACGCGCTTCACAAGATCTTTTCTAGAATGGGATTTTCACCAGCGCTTTAGCGTTTCTCGTCCGCCCCGCCGGGCAGGTTCATCTCCTGGCGCACGGTGTGGTAGAGGCTCTCGGCCTTGAGCTCGTTGAGCGTGTAGCACGGCGCTTTGAGGTGGTCGGCCAGCGCCTGGGCCAGGCCCTGGTCGAAGGCCACGTGCTCCATATTGATCACCACGCTGCGGATCTTCTCTTCGGCGATCTCCCCGGCCAGGCTGTGGGCTTCTTCCTGCGGGGGCAGAGTGCTCATGGAGACGTTGCCGGCGCCGTCGGTCAGGACGATGAGCAGCGGCTGCACGTCGGGGTGCAGCATCTTCTCGCGCTTGAGCACGTTGGTGGCCATCTGCAAGCCGGCGGAAAGGGGCGTCTTGCCGCCCACCGGAATGTCCATCAAGGCGCGCTGGGCCAGGTAGACCGAATTGGTGGGGGGCAGCACCAGCGTGGCGCGATCCTTCTGGAACACGATCAGGCCCACCCGGTCGCGGCGCTGGTAGGCGTCCGTCAGCAGGGAGAGGATGGCGCCTTTGGTGGCGGACATACGCTCGGCGACGGCCATAGACCAGGAGGCGTCCACCAGGAACAGCACCAGGTTGGCCGAGCGGCGCACGCGCACTTTGCGCTGGAAGTCGCTGGGGTGAATGGCAAACGCCACCCGCTTGCGCTGCTCGCTGCGCTCCCTCTGGAAGGGCGCAGCCGCGCGCAGGGTGGCGTCGAAAGCCAGATCGTCGGTCTTGCCGTTGGCGGGGCGGGCCTGGACGTAGCGCCCGCGCTTGCGGTCGGTGTGGGTGCGCGAGCGCCGGCCGGAGTTGCGCCGCACCATCTTGTCCAGGGGGGTGTCTAAGCGCCGGGGGGCAAACGACTCGCCCGGCTTGACCATCTGGCCGCCGTCCCACCAGTAAGCGTTGCGGTCGTCGAAGACGTTCTGCTGGCTGGGCTCGACCGCGCCGAAATCCGGGTTGGATTTCGGCGGCGTCAGCGCTCAGCTCTTTTTTTTTTGGCTGGCCGCCTCTTCTGGGGCCATCTCTTCGGACGGCTCGGTCTCCTTGCCGCTGCTGGCTGCGCCCTGGAGCTGCTCGATGCGCTCTTGCAGGGTCTCCATGCTGACCTCGTTCTGCTGGAACGGCCCGCGCTTGATGCGGTGGGGCAGGGCCAGCTCGGCGGCCAGGGCGATGTCGCGCTCGTTGATGGCCGGGCGCCCGTCGAAGGCGGCTTGGGCGCGCGCAGCCTTGAGGATCACCAGGTCGGCGCGGTGGCCGTCTACCTCTAAGGAAGCCGTCAGCGCAGCGATGGAGAGCAGGTCGCGGCGGGTGTGGGTGACTTTGTCCACCAGCAGGCGGGCCTGCTCGATCTGCCTGGAGAGCTCTTCCTCTTGCGGCAGCCAGTGCGGCGGAAGCCATCCGGGTCGGCTTCGAAGGCCAGGTTGCGCTCGATGATCGTGACGCGCTCGCGCGCTTCGCGGATGCCGCGGATCTCGACCGAGAGGGCAAAGCGGTCGAGGAGCTGCGGGCGCAGGTCGCCCTCTTCGGGGTTCATGGTGCCCACCAGGATGAAGCGCGCCGGGTGGGTGAAGGAGATGCCTTCGCGCTCGACGATGTTCATACCCATGGCGGCCGAATCCAGCAGCACGTCCACCACGTGGTCGTCCAGCAAATTGACTTCGTCGATGTACAGGAGGCCGCGATTGGCGGCCGCCAGCACGCCGGACTCGAAGTGGCGCTCGCCTTTTTGGATGGCTTTCTCGATGTCCAACGTGCCCACCACGCGGTCTTCGGTGGCCGAGACGGGCAGGTTGACGAAGGAAGTGGCGCGGGTGGCCACGGGCAGGGCTTCACCGCGCGCCACGCGCTCGCGGCACTCGGTGCACCAGGTGGCCGGGTGATCGGGGTCGCAGCCAAAGCGGCAGTCGCTGACCACTTTGACTTGCGGCAACAAGGCGGCCAGCGCACGCGCCGCCGTCGATTTAGCCGTGCCGCGCTCCCCGCGAATCAATACGCCGCCGATGCGGGGATCCACCGCATTTAGAACCAGGGCGCGTCGCATGCGTTCCTGGCCCACGATTGCAGTAAAGGGATAGATGGGTGGCATAAAGAATCCTTAAGTAAGATCGAACTTAGAAAGTTTACCACAAAAGAAAGGATGAAGGAGGAGGGATGAAGGATGAGGAGGGCAGGGAACAGGCGATCAGGGAACAGGAGATCAGGGAACAGGCAATCAGGGATCAAGCCCTTACCTGGTTGCCTGATTACCTGGTTGCCTGATCGCCTTTATTACCTCGTCGCCTGATTGGCTTCATCCTTCATCCTTCCGCCTTCCTCCTCCCCTTTATTCCTTGACAAATTTCGACTCTCGTTTCTCCCCAGGGTTGCCAACTTACGATTTAACATATATAATTCAAACTACATCTCTTTTAACCGGAGTACCTAAACCATATGGACCAAAACGACGCCCAACTCGAGCAGGGGGCCAAGCCCGAGAATAATCAGACGGCTGAAAACCACAATATGAATATGGGAGCCTTGTTGGAGCAAGAAGGCTTGGGGATCGATTTCCCTTCGCAGGGAGAGATCCGCAGCGGCGTTATTGCGAGCATCAGTTCCAACCAGATCCTGGTGAGTGTCGGCACGAAATCGGAAGGATTGATTGCCGGCAAAGAGCTGGAGTTGATTCCGCCCGCCGAGCTGGCCAACCTCAAGGTTGGAATGGAAGTTCCCGTATACGTGGTTAACCCTGAAGACCAGAGCGGTAACCTGGTGCTCTCGTACGTACGGGCGCGCGAGGAGGTGAGCTGGCAGGAAGCAGAAAAACTGCTGGGCTCCGAGAGAGTTGTTCCATAGCGAAATTATCGGATTTAACAAGGGCGGGCTGATCGTCCCCCTGGGAACGCTGCGCGGTTTCGTGCCGGCCTCCCAGATCAGCCTCAGCCGCCGGGTGGCCATGACCGGCGACACGCCTGAACAGCGCTGGAGCAAGATGGTCGGTGAGCCGCTCAACGTGCGCGTGATCGAAGTGGATCGCGAGCGCCGCCGCCTGATCCTCTCGGAACGGGCCGCCAGCAGCGAGACGCGCGAGAGCCTCAAAGAGCGTGTCATCGAGGAGCTGAAGGAAGGCGAAGAGCGCACCGGGCGCGTCACCAGCCTGGCCGATTTCGGCGCGTTCGTCAACATCAGCGGCGCCGATGGCCTGGTGCACCTCTCCGAGATCTCCTGGGAGCGCATCAAGCATCCCAGCGAGGTGCTCAAGGTTGGCCAGGAAGTCAAGGTCAAGGTGATCAGCATCGACCGCGAAAAGAAGCGCATCGGTCTGAGCATCCGCCAGCTTCTACCCGATCCGTGGTCGGAATTGGTTTCCCACTACCAGGTCGGCCAGCTCGTGGAAGGCACCATCACGCGCCTGACCAAGTTCGGAGCGTTCGCCCGCCTGGAGGGCGAGGTGGAAGGTCTCATCCACATCTCCGAGATCTCCGACAAGCGCATCGAGCACCCCAAAGAGGTGCTGCACGAAGGCGAGACGGTCACCCTGCGCGTCATCAAGATCGACGCCGACAACCATCGCATCGGCTTGAGCATCCGCCGCGTGGACTTTCCCCAGTACGCCGATATGGACTGGCAGGCTCTGGACGAGATCGATGCCCCCGAACCTGAAGAGAGCAACGAGGAAGCCCCGGAAGCTCCAGACGCCCCGGATACCCAGGCCGCTCAGGACGCTCCCATCGCCGGCGAAGCTGAATAGTCAAAAAAACAGAGCGCACCCTGCCGGTGCGCTCTTCGTCATTTAATTCCCTTATGCACCTGATCATTGATTCCCACGAAGATCTGGCCTGGAATATGCTGGCCCTGGGGCGCGACTATACCACTTCGGCGGCAGAAAGACGCGTGGCAGAGGCGACCACCCAGGCGCCGGTCTGGAACGGCGTCACGCTGCTGGGGTGGCCGGATTACCAGCGTGGGAACGTGGCCGTGGTATTTGGCACCCTTTTTGCGACTCCGCGCCGCAGGCTGGCTCACAATGAGGCCTGGGACCGCGTATTCTACGAGGATGACGAGCAGGCCCACCGCTGGTACAGTGCCGAGCTGGACGCTTATCACCGGCTGGTGGAAGAGCACCCGCAAAAGTTTAGGCTGATCCTGGAGCGCGCTGACCTCGAAGCCGTGCTGGCGGATTGGACGCAGCCCCGCTCCGGAAACGAAGGGGACGCGACGCACCCGGTAGGGCTGGTGGTGCTCATGGAAGGCGCCGAAGGCGTGCGCCGGCCCGAAGAGCTGGAGGAATGGTGGCAGCGTGGGGTCAGCGTCATCGGCCCGGCCTGGGCCGGCACGCGTTTCTGCGGCGGCACGCGCGAGCCGGGCGGGCTGACCCGCGACGGCCAGGAGCTACTGGAGCACATGGCCGGGTTTGGCTTCACGCTGGACCTCAGCCACATGGACGCCAAGGCCGCTTTGCAGGCGCTCGACCGCTATCCCGGACCCATCATTTCCAGCCACGCCAACCCGCTGGCCATGCTCAAAGGCTCTGAAAGCAACCGCCATCTTCCCGATGCGGTCATCGATGGGCTGATCGAGCGCGATGGGGTGCTCGGCATCATGCCTCACAACCGTTTCTTGCGCGCCAACTGGTCGCCGGAGGACGGCAAAGATGCGGTTAGCCTGCGAGACGTGGTCGCGCACATCGACTACGTCTGCCAGAGGGCCGGAGACGCGCGCCACGTGGGCCTGGGCAGCGACTTCGACGGCGGCTTTGGGGTGCAGGGCACTCCGCAGGAGATCGATACCGTGGCAGACCTGCAAAAGCTGGCGCCCCTGCTGGCAGAAAAGGGTTACAATGAAGAGGATGTGGCCGCCATCCTGGGCGGAAACTGGCGGGCGCACCTGGAGAAGCATTTGCCTGAGAAGCGATGAGTGACTCGAATAAATCTGAACCCCTCCCCGGCAGTGATGAGCCGACCCTGAAGCTGACAGAGCGTTATCCGAATTTGCAGCTTCGCTCCGGTTTGACCATCACCCTGACGGGCTTCCTGGTGTTCTTGCTTGGGGCGCGGCCGGCCTTGTTCGGCCTGGATCGCAGCCCGGTGATCGGCTTCGTGCAGATTGCCGTTTTCCTGGTTGGGATGGGCATCATGTGCGTGGGTGGGTACATCAGCCTGGCTGCCGCCTGGGGCGGGGCGCAGCGCAGCATCGCCGCCGACATCGGCTTTCGCATGGTGGCTACCGGCTACGTCGTGGCGGTCTTCTCCGGCATGGCGGATGTGTTTGGCTTCGGCAGCCAACCCTTGCCGGGCTATTTCGGGCCCTGGCAGCAGCGCGGTGTGATGCTGGGTGAAGCCGTCATTGCCGTCGGCTTCCTGCTGCTGATCCCTTATACTCAGGGGAGGTCCAGGCGAGGGAGCCAAACGCACAAGGTTTGATGCGCTTTTAAGCAAGGGGACACGGACGAGCACTGAGAACGCGGATTTATAGTTCTGATTTCCCAAAAAGCTTTGTGCTCCCGGTGTTCTTCGGGGTTGAAGGCTTTCCCTTATCCTTCTCTCGAATTCAGATCAGTTGTGCTCGGAAGGGCCGAGGATGGTGACGCCCTCGGTGCGCTCCACGTGCCTGACGAAGATGGTTTTGTATTCTACGCCGTCGCCATGCTTGCGGGGGATGCTTTCGGAAGGCGTTCCCTCTACCTTGGCTACGATTACGTAGAGGTCTTTGGCGGCCAGCGCCTCGGCGCATAGCGCGTCGAAATCTTCCAGCGTGCGCACGGTGGCGGCGTGGGGAATGCCGGCTCCCCGCGCGATGGCCGAAAGATCCACGATGCCCCCGGCAGTGTGGGTCGGCGGCCCGCCGATGGACAGGTAACACTCGTTATCCCAGACGACGACCAGCAAGTTGGGAGGCCGCTCGTTGGCCAGCGTGGCCAGGATGCCCAGGTTGAACAACATGCCTCCATCGGTATCCAGGGCGACGATGCGCCGCTGGGGCAGCCCCACCGCCAATCCGAAGGCTTCGGGGGTCACGCAGCCTAATTGCTGCTGGAACAGGCTGGCCTCTCGCATGTGAGGCGCGGCGGCGTGCCATTCGTCCACCGAGCCGCCCAGCGAAAGGATGACCAGCTCGTCCTCGAGCCTGGCGCCTAGCAGCTTCATACAATCCAGGCGCTTCATTGGCTTACCTTCCTTTCCCCCGGCAGCTTTTGTGCGTTGGGCGAAGCCGGGCCGGCGCCGAAGCTGGTGCACTCACCGGCCAATATGACGGCCACGTGCTGCTGGCTGGCGTAGGCCGTCACGTAGGCGCGTTCTATGCTGGCGCGGATCTCCTCTACCCGGCGCACGATGGTATAGGGAATGCGCAAGGCGTTGAGCATAGGCTCCATGGTGATCCCGTGCGGAATGGCCCACCAGTTCGGCTCGCCGATGTCCCCGCGATAGCTCATGATCATGACCACCGGGATGCGCGCGCCCAGCCCCAGGCGGGCCAACGGCTCGGCCGCCGAGCGAATGCCGGAGTTTTCCATCACCAGCGCGGCGCGTTTGCCGGAAAGATAGACGCCGCCACAGATCGCCGCGCCTTCGCCCTCGTTCGTGACCGGAATGGCGCGGATGTCCGGCGCCTGCAACAGGGCCCGGTACAGCTCTTTCATCAGAGACTCCGGAAGGTAACAGGCTACGCTGACGCCTGCACTTCTTAAGCCGGACAATACTTCATCGACCGCCTGTGCCGTCATGCTCATGGCGTATCTCCTGATGCTTGGGTTGAATTCTGTTCGATTGTACTACCGAACGGCTCAGTCCACCCCACACGGCACGAGGATGCGCTCGCTGGAAAAACGCATGGCATCCAGCATTTCCCAGTTCGAGTCGAACTTAAAGTCCGGCAGGCCGCGCTGGCGGGCGATATCCTGCTCGGCGGCTTCCAGGTTGAGCACGTCGGCGTAAGTGACCACCGCTTTGGATGCGGATAGGCGTTCCAGGCAATCCCGCATGCCCCGGCAGGGCGAGGCCTCCAGCGGCGGCAGGCTGTGCAGGTACTGGAGCACGGCGTGCGCCCCGTTGGTGCCGTCCTTGCGCGCCACACCTACCAATCCCTTGCTGGCCTGGCGCGCCCAGCCAGCCACGAAGGTGTCTTCCAGGCGCTGGCCTCGCCCGGGGTCGAGCACCTCGTAGGAGAGGCCCTCTTGCGGGAAGCGCGGCTGCGCGTCCTTCACGAACTGGTTGCCGTCCACGGGCAGGCCGAAATTCTGGTCGACTTTATCCCCAATGGCGAAGATGACCGTATCTACGTCCAGGGCGTGGCGCGTGCCCAGGCGGTGGGCCCTGACGTCCCCGTTCTCCAGGGTCAAAGTGGTGTCTTCGACCTCCAGGCCGGCCACGCGGCCGTTGGCGTCCCCCAGGATGCGGTAGGGGATGCCCAGAAAGCTCAGCTTGAAGCGCGTCGCAGAGACCGCCGGCTCGGCCTTCGCCAATGCCTCCTGCATGAAATTCCGGGCGTTCTGCGGGTCCTGCCCCAGCGACAGCATCAACGGCGTGGCGCGCCGCAGCTCGGCTTCGAAAGCTTCCACGTCCAGGTAGGCGGCTACCGCTTCCATCTCCTTCTTGTCATACCTGGCTTCGGCCGGGCCGCGCCGCACGACCGCGGTGACCTCGTCCACCCGCCGGGCCTCGGCCAGCCAGTGAGTAACATCCAGCATGACGTTGCCGCCGCCGATCACGGCGGCGCGCTTGCCGATCAGGTAGTTTGCCTCGCTGAAGGGCGGAAGCTGGTTGTAATGATAGACCACGTCCTTGGCGTGGTAGACGCCCTTCAGCTCTTCGCCGGGCATGCCCAGCCACTTGGTGCCCTGGGCGCCCACGGTGACCAGCAGGGCCTGGAAGCCCATTGCACGCAGGTCGTCCAGGGTCAGGTCGCCATTCTGGCCGATCGTGACGTTGCCATAATAATCCACGCCCGGCGTGTTGAGGATCTGGCGGAACTGGTTGCGCAGGCCATCTTTCATCTTGAGCTTGGTGGGATAGATGCCGTATTCTGCCAGCCCGCCGGGCTTGATGTCCCGGTTGAACAAAGTGACCTGGACGCCTTCCCCGGCCAGGGTTTTCGCGGCGTACAGGCCGGCCGGTCCGGCGCCGACCACGGCCACGTAGTATTGGGGGGTCGTATCTGGGTACAAGGAGTTATTATACGGAAGAGTGTTCACCTTTAAGCTCCAGGGGGAGTATCTGTACAATTTTCATAATTATAATCTAATTACCATTAACCCAATTTCGTTTTTCAAATTTGGCGCTATGTGCTATATTCTACCTGTGGAAAATGAATCCGAGATGACTCTAGAGCCTGGTCAAGACGGGCGTTCCTGAACGTCACGAGGAAAAAACCTTATGGACCTTCCTTCTCAAGAACCTGCTCCTCGCCCTGAGCCTGTTGCGCCCAGGCCGCGCCGCCCGTTCAAATTCCTCCCCGCCTTCTGGACGATCACCGGGGTGTTGTCGCTGGCGGTGAACGTCGTCCTGATCGTGATCGTGATTGCCCTGGGGGCGCAGGTTTTTAAATTGAAACAGTTGCTCTCCAACCAGCTCATCGGCGGCCTGTACGATAATTTCGTCCTGATGGACCAGGCGAGCATCCACACCAGCGTGCAGGTGGACAGCACCATCCCGGTGCAGTTCGACCTGCCGGTGAAGACCAATACCACCGTAGTGCTCACCAGCGACACGGCCATCAGCGGGGCGCACGTCAACCTGTCGACCGGCGGCCTGAGCATTTCCAACGCTCCGGCGGACATCGTCCTGCCCGCGGGGACGCGCCTGCCCATCGCGCTGGACATCACCGTGCCGGTGAGCACGACCGTGCCCGTGCAGCTCACCGTACCGGTGGATATCCCGCTGAAGAATACCGAGCTACACGCGCCTTTCGTCGGCTTGCAGAATGTTGTGGCGCCTTACCAGCAGCTATTGAGCTCGCCGCCCAACTCCTGGGAGCAATTCATGTGTGGCATACCCGCCAGCGGGCTGTGCCGCTCTTTATTCAAATGAGGAACCATTTCAGGGGAACCATGCCAACAACTTTTTACAAAATCCAATTGTCTAACGGATTGAGCGTGATGCTCAAGGAAATCCACACGGCGCCGATCGTCAGCACCTGGATGTGGTACCGGGTCGGCTCGCGCAACGAGGTCCCCGGCCGCACCGGCGTATCGCACTGGGTGGAGCACATGCAGTTCAAGGGCACGCCGCAGTTCCCGTCCAGCGTACTGGATAAGGCCATCTCGCGCGAGGGCGGCCAGTGGAACGCTTTCACCTACCTGGATTGGACCACCTACTACGAGAAGATGCCCGCCGATAAGATCGACCTGGGGCTGCGCCTGGAGGCCGACCGCATGGTCAACAGCCTGTTCGACCCGGACGAGGTGGCCTCGGAGCGCACCGTGATCATCTCCGAGCGCCAGGGCAACGAGAACGAGCCGCTCTTCCGCCTGGAGGAGACGCTCCAGGCAGCGGCTTTCCAGGTGCATCCTTATCACCACGAGATCATCGGCGATCTGGCCGATTTGCAGACCATGCAGCGCGACGATCTCTACCAGCATTACCGCACCTACTACGTGCCGAACAATGCCGTGTTGGCCGTCTCCGGCGATTTCGAAACGCAGGCCATGCTGGCCCGCATCCAGGAGCTTTACGGAGGATTGCCGGCCGGCGCCTCTCCCTCGCGCTCCGCGCCGGTGGAGCCGCCGCCGGGAGGCGAGCAGCGCCTTACCGTGAACGGGCCGGGCGAGACCACCTATTTGCAGGTGGCTTACCGCGCCCCCACCGCCGCCGACCCGGATTTCTTCGCCATCACCGTGCTGGATAGCCTGCTCTCCGGCCCAAGCGGCCTGAATATGTTCGGCGGGGGAGGCATCTCCAACAAGACCAGCCGCCTGTACCGTGCCCTGGTGGAGCGTGAGCTGGCCGTGAGCGTGCGTGGTGGATTACAGGCCACCATCGACCCCTTCTTGTACGACGTCACCATGATCGTGCGCCCGGATAAAGACCCCGACCAGGTGCTGGCGGCTTTCGACGCCGAGGTCCAGCGCTTGCAGGATACGCCGGTGACCGAGGAGGAGGTGGCCCGCGCCATCAAGCAGGCGCGCGCCCTGTTCGCCTACGGCAGCGAAGACATCACCAACCAGGGCTTCTGGCTGGGCTACGCCGAAATGTTTGCCGATTACGCCTGGTTCGAGCAGTACGTGGAACGCCT
The DNA here is from genome assembly GCA_963702935.1 of uncultured Chloroflexia bacterium. GTDB lineage: Bacteria > Chloroflexota > Anaerolineae > Anaerolineales > Anaerolineaceae > DAOTWA01. The sequence continues at coordinate 525,313 of OY969772.1, read as the reverse complement.
GACGACCATCACCCCGGCTGACGTGCAGCGCGTGGCGCAGTCTTATCTTCAGCCGAAAAATCGCCTGGTCGGTCTCTACCGGCCTACCGGCGCAGAGGAGCAAGCATGAACACCCTTACCCCCGAACACCTCCACGCTCTCCCCGGCGCGGACGACATCACCCGCGTGGAGCTCCCCAACGGGATCGTCGTGCTGACCCGGTCCAATTTCAACAGCCCTTCCGTAGTGATCGGCGGCTTTGTGCCCGCCGGTGGATTGAGCGATCCGGACGAGAAGCTGGGCTTGGCGGATTTCACCGCCATGGGACTGATGCGCGGCACGGCCAGGCGCAATTTCCAGCAGATTTACGATACGCTCGAATCGGCAGGAGCCGCCCTGAGCGTTTCTTCGGGCGTGCACACCACCGGCTTCAACGGGCGCTCCCTGGCGGAAGACCTGCCGCTGATCCTGGAGCTGCTGGCGGAAACGCTGCAGCAGCCCGTGTTCCCGGCCGAGCAGTTGGAGCGCCTGCGCGCGCAGATCCTTACCGGCCTGGCCATCCGCGCCCAGGATACCGGCGAGATGGCCTCTTTGACCTTCGACCAGATCATTTACGCCGGCCACCCCTACCGCCGTCCGGAAGACGGTTACCCGGAGACGATTCAGGCCATCACCCGTGAGGACCTGGTGGAGTTCCACCGCGCCCATTACGGCCCGCGAGGCGCGGTGATCGCGGTGGTGGGCGGAGTCGGCGTGCAGCAGGTCGTCGACCTGGTAGCGGAGGCGCTGGGCGGCTGGCGCAACCCCGCGCAGCTTGATCCGCCCGCTTTGCCCGCCCTGCAGCCCATAGCGCAAACTACCCGCAAGCACGTGCCCATCGCCGGCAAGAGCCAGACGGACCTGGTGATGGGCGTGGTCGGCCCCCACCGGCGCTCTCCCGACTACATGTCGGCCTCGCTGGGCAACAGCGTCTTGGGGCAGTTCGGTATGATGGGGCGCATTGGCGACGTGGTGCGCGAGCGCTCTGGCCTGGCCTATTACGCTTACACCAGCCTGAACGCGGGCGTTGGCCCCGGCTCGTGGGAAGTCTCGGCGGGGGTAGACCCGGCCAACCTGGCGAAGGCCATCGAGCTGATCGAGAGCGAGATCCGCCGCTTCGTCAAGGAGCCGGTCTCGGACGAAGAGCTGAGCGATTCGCAGGCCAATTACATCGGGCGGCTGCCGCTTTCGCTGGAGTCGAACGCCGGCATGGTCAGCGCCATCCTCAACCTGGAGCGTTACAACCTGGGACTGGATTACTACCGCCTCTACCCCGGCCTGGTGCAGGCCGTCACCCCAGAGCAGGTGCTCGAGACGGCGCGCCGCTACCTGCACCCGGATTGCCTGGCCATCTCCAGCGCCGGCCCGGAGCTGGATAGCTGAGGCCGGATGCTGACGCTGCGTACAGGGGTTGACCTGGTGGAGATCGGGCGCCTGGAACAGGTCAACCCCCACATCCGTGAGCGCTTCATCCGGCGTGTGTACACGCCGCGCGAGCTGGCCGAGATCGATGTGGGGGACTTCCAGGCGCTGGCCGGGCATTTTGCCGCCAAGGAGGCCGTCTCCAAGGCGCTCGGCACGGGCATCGGGCGGGTACACTGGCAGGACATCGAGGTTACCAGCGGGCCGTGGGGCGAGCCCATCCTCAGCCTGTACGGGCTGGCGAAGGTGGTGGCCGAGCGCCTGGGCCTGACCGCCTGGTCGGTGAGCATTACCGATTCGGACACGCAGGCCATCGCCGTGGCCGTGGCGGCGGGAGAACAGGGGGCAGTGGACGGTAGTCAGTAATCAGTGGACAGTAGTAGTGCAGGCAACGAGGCGATCGGGGATCAGGCAATCAGGATGGGTACGGCCAGAACCGAAAGAATAAGCGTCGACGAATTCTATGGTAGAACTTCCTGAGCAGGAGTTGCCCGCGGTGGCGATGATCGTGGAAGAAACGCTGAGACGTGGCTTCCGTTGGCTGCGGTTTCCTGCCCCCCTCGAAGATATTTTTGAACGAGAAACCAGCGTTGCTCGCGTTCGCCACATGATCGTCGCCGGCATGATCGCGGTCTTGACCTACGATCTTTTTTTGTTCTCGGACTACTCCATGGTCCCAGACATCATCAAGGCTGCGCTTATCATTCGCCTCGGCATCGTCACGCCTTTGACGCTTTTGGTCATGGCGGCTCAGTATCGCGGGCTCTCTCCGCAGCTCAGAGAGGGCGCCGGAATGGCCGTGACATTGGCCGGCGGCGCCGGCCTGATCTACTTACTTGGGCTAAGTCGGGAGCCAAACGCCTCTTACTATATCTACGGCCTGATCCTGGTGATCATGTTCGGCAATATCGTGCTGCAACTGCGTTTCTGGTACGCGGTGGCGGCGTCCCTGGTGATGATGGCGGTCTATTCCACGGTAACCCTGGCGACTCTCGGCTCCCTTCCCATAACCCAGATCAACAACATCGTCGTTCTGCTCTCCACCGTCGCATTGTCGCTATTCGCCAACTATAAACTCGAACAGGATCATCGCCGCAGTTATTTGCTCAACCTGCGCGAGAGAATCCACGGGGCGGTCCTCAGTGACCGCAACAATAAATTGATGGAGCTCTCTCATATCGATCCGCTGACCGGCCTGGCCAACCGGCGTGAGCTTACCGAATACCTGGATTTGCTGCTGCAAAAGCCGGCAACGAATCAACTGGCGATCGTCATGTTCGACGTGGATCACTTTAAGCTTTACAACAACTATTATGGCCATCCCATGGGGGACGAATGTCTGCGGCAGATCGCTATCGTTCTGGCCAAATCCGCCCGCCGTAGCGCCGACCTGGTGGTGCGCTTCGGCGGCGAGGAGTTCGTGGCCGTGTTGCCCGGATGTGATCTTCCAACGGCCGAGCGCTTCGCAGAACGCATCCTTAAAGCAGTCCAGGATCTATTGATTCCCCATGCGGCCTCGCCTATCTCGATTTACGTCAGTATTAGCGCCGGTGTGGCGACTGGACGGATTACGACGAGCACAGACGTGCAGAGCATCTTCGCCAGGGCGGACGCTGCTCTGTATCGGGCCAAATCTGCGGGCCGCAATTGCGTACGATATTAGTTTTTTGCCAGCCCAACGATTGATTCCGTGAATTTGCCTGATCCCGGACTGCCTGTTCCCTGAGCGCCTGGTTGCTTTTAGTATGGATAATCCATCTGCGCGGCGATGCGTTCACGCGCTTCGGCGCCTGCCAATCTCCGCACCAGATACAGACCCAGGTCGATAGCAGAGGAAACGCCCCGCGCGGTGATGATGTCTCCTTCATCGACCACCCTTTCGGGCACCACCACGCCGCAGTAGGGTTCCAGCTCCTTGTAGGCGCCTGGATGGGTGGTCGCGCGCCGGCCTTGCAGAAACCCCGCCGCTCCCAAGAGCAGCGCGCCGGTGCATACCGAGACCTTCAGCGGCACAGGCTCAGCAGATTTGAGCCAATCGATGAAATTGCGATCGTGCTGGAGGCTGCGGCTACCCAAGCCACCGGGCACAAAAAGCAGGTCGTAGGCATCCAGGCGCCCGCCAACCTCGTCGGCATCGATATGAAGCCCCCGATCATCGGTTACCTGTGGCGTTAACGCGCAGATGCGCCATTCGAAATCGTCCATAATCCTCATGGACTTCAGGCGCGTGATGGGGTCGTAGAAGCCGACGAAATCCAGGGAGGTCATGCGGTCGAACACCACCAAAGCAGCTTTCATGAATTGGGTCCTCTAATTTGTGCGATCTGATAGATTGGCTCAGCAATGGCAATGGGGCGGGCGGAACTCCTTCTCGATTATCGCGTAATTTTGGCAAACGAGCTGCAATCGTGGGTGTCGAGGCCGCTGTTCACTGGAGCCAGTGTTGGGCGGCGCCCGGGTATGCAATTCAGGTGAGGATGTAAACGGCCAGCCCAATCAGCGGGATCAAGTTCGCCAGGCCGTGCGCCAGGATCGCCACGGTGGTATTCCTGGTCCTTTGAACTGCGAAGGATAGCCCCAAAGTGATGGGGAGAAGGGAGATAAAATTCCACTTCCAGAAGAAGTGCCACCCGGTCCCATAGGACGCCGTGAACGAGCCAGGCCCATCGGCCGTAGCTTACCTCTTGACGGGGAAGCATGAACCCGCGCCAGAGGAGCTCCTCCCCAAGGATGTTGCATAACCATCCCAGGAAGTACGCCACGGCGTAGCCCCATTGGCCGTGTACGGATGTGCCCATGAATGTGCCAGGGATTGCTGCGCTTAGCGGGTTGATCTCCGATGGCAAGAAGTTCGGCGGGGTGAAGAGCGGGAAGGATGCAAGCCATTTCCCGGTAAACGAGAGGCCGAAGGATGCCGCTATTCCAAACGTGAACAGGCCCGCAACCCAGATCCAAGTTCTTCCCTTGACAGCGTAGAGCCTGTAGCGCGACTTGAAAACGCCCCACGAGAGCGAATTGCCTTCTCGCCAATACAAAATGAGAGCGAGCAAGAGCATCCCTGCAAACGTGGGGTAGAAGCAGATCAGATAACTGGATAGGAAGGTAAGCCCGCGATTTTCCAGAACCGGGATGAAGTGATATACACCTGCGTAGATGGGAGCGGAAGTGGCGACGAAGAGCAGGACAGCTTTCCACAAAGGGAGGGGGGCCAACCTATGGGAGATTGTATCCATCCCTGGACTCTCCTGGTGGCGGAAGGCGCCGCCCGACAAATTAAGGATTGCGGTAGTAACCAGAGTTTATGCCAAAGCCCGGTTCAACTCATCTAAATCTATCGGCCTATCCCCGCCAGTCCACAATACCATTTTAGCATGATCCATGTTTTTCTACGCCGACAATGGTAGACGGGTAGCCATATCGAGCGATCCTTTTGGATCGGAATACCACTCGCCTCCCCAATTCCCTGCCTACTGGTCCCTGCCCACTTGCTCCTGATCCCTGGTTGCCTGTTCCCTGATCCCTGTATTACAATACCCTTGTGAAGATCCTCTCCATCTCGGATATTGAGATCGCTTTTATCTACAGCCCGAACATCCGCAAGCGCTTTGGGGACGTGGACCTGGTCATTAGCTGCGGCGACCTGCCCTATTTCTACCTGGAATACATCGTCAGCATGTTGGACGTGCCGCTCTATTACGTGCGCGGCAACCACATGAACCAGACCGAATACGGCGCCGAAGGCTCGCGCAGCGCTCCGTTGGGCGCCGTCGACCTGCACCATCGCAGCGTGCGCTACAACGGCCTGCTGCTGGCGGGCATCGAGGGCAGTTTGCAGTATAATTTTGGCCCCTATCAATATTCGCAAGCCGAGATGTGGTCGCTGGTCTTCTCGCTCGTTCCCACCCTGTTCCTCAACCGGCTGCGCTTCGGCCGCTACCTGGACGTCTTCGTGAGCCATGCTCCCCCCTGGCACATCCAGGATATGGAGGACCGCCCGCACCAGGGCATCAAGGCCTTCCGCTGGCTGGATAAGGTGTTCAGGCCCAAATACCATTTTCACGGCCACGTCCACATCTATCGCTCGGATACGGTCACGGAGACCCTGTTCGGAGCAACCCACGTGGTCAACACGTGTGGTTTCCGTGAGACAGAAATTACGCCCACGTCGGCCCGCCGGCTGCCCTTCAAGGCGCCCGCCCGGCTGTGAAAGGGGCGATGCCCATGAATGAAAATTCCGATAGGAAGAATGCTTTCTTTAGCGCTATCGCCAAGCAAGACTTCGACCGCGCCCGTTTCAAAGGTTTCCGCAATGACGTGCTGAGCTGGCTGACCCAGCGTAGCAACCATCTGCTGCCCTTCGATGAAGTGCGCAAGCGCCTGCCCGTGCAAGGACAACACTACATCGGCCTGAAAGAGGTGCCGCTCGACCAGGTGATCGGCAGCGTCAACCGTTACCAGGACTTCGACCGGGCTTTCCTGCCACGCCAGACCTTTACCCGCGATCGCTGGATGAGCGTGGACATCGCTCACCTGGAAGACGTGGTCCTGCCTCCCATCGAGCTGTATAAGGTCGGTGAGACCTATTACGTGAAAGACGGCAACCACCGCGTCTCGGTGGCGCGCGAGAAGGGGCAGAGCTTCATCGACGCCGTGGTGATCGAGATCGACGTGCCTGTGCCGGTCACGACCGATACCGAGCTCAGCGACCTCATTCGCAAGCAAGAGCAGGCGAATTTCCTGCTTTACACGCACATCCAGGATCTGCGTCCGGACGCCAACATCGAGTTCTCGCAGCCCGGCGATTACGACCGCCTGCTCGAGCACATCAGCGTGCACCGCTGGTACCTGGGCGTGCAGCGCAACGGCGAAGTGCCTTACGAGGAGGCGGTGACTTCCTGGTACGACAACGTCTACCTGCCCCTGGTGAGCATTATCCGCGAGCGGAACATCTTGCGTGAGTTCCCGGGGCGTACCGAGACGGACCTGTACCTGTGGATCATCGAGCACCAGCGCTACCTGGAAGAGGCTCACGAGGACAAGGTCAGCCTGGCCGAAGCCGCCGACCACTACGCCAGGAAGTATTCGCAGCGCCCCCTCAAGCGCCTCGGCAAGTTCTTCAGGCGCGCGGTTCGCCGCGTGAGCACGGGGGACGAGACGCAAGAGGCTGAAGCGGGCAGGGAGCAGGGGGAAGAGGACGGAGAAGCCCCTGGCGAGGGAGAAGGCTGAATAAAAAGCCCCACCGGGGAGACAGTCCCGGTGGGGCGGAGAGAGGAAACGGCGGGTTACACTTCGCCCGTAGGGCGCCGCCGTTTGGATTTAGCCGGTTACAGTGGAATGCGTGCCGATCCAGAAATGGTTGGGTAAGACCGAGCGGTTAGGGCGTACCTCGATCTTGTCGGGTGCTTTGGGGGCGCTGCCCGTCAACATGCTGGGATGCACGAAGCACAGGTTGGGCGCCTGCCCGTATTTCTTGCGATAGTAGTCTGCGGCGCGTTAAATCTTGACCGTCAGGTCGGCCTTGGGGTCGTTGTCGAACCATAACATTCCCGTATTCATTCGAACCTCCACGTGTCGGCTGCGGGCGGGGTCAAGCCTGCCCTGTCAGCCAGATATTTGACCATTCCGTCCCGTACCAGATCTGGTACTGCTCGCCGGGCTGCATCCGCTCGACGCCCACCACCGGGTGCAGCGCCAGATGGCTGGCCGTATTGCGGTCGGCGGTGCGCCCCAGGATGCGCGTGCGGAAGACGTCTACCCAATAGGGCATGCGCAGGGCCCGGGCGGCTTCCAGGCCGACCAGCGGCCAAATTTTCATTGCCGGCCCGTTCTCGAGCAGCCAGTGCAGGCTCGCCTGCACCTCGTAATCCAGCCCGGTGGCCGGCTCCAGGTCGTCCACCACCAGCAAGAAGGCCGTGTCGTGGCGGAACTTGACCTGGCTGCGCAGCTCGCCCAGATCGGCCAGGTCGAGCAGCAGGCGGCTGGCGTCCTGCTCGAACCAGTGGTAGAGGCCCCGGCAGCCCTTGCGGCCCCTGAACGTCTGCCATTCCTCGGGGTACAGGCTGAGCACGGCGAAGCTCAGCGCCGAAGGCGGGTTCAGCTCCACGGCGGAGGCCAACATGGCCTTCAATAAGCGCGTCTTGCCGCTGCCCCGCTCGCCGGTCACCAGCAAGGAGCCGCTGGTGGGGTCTTCCAGGTCGAGCACGAAGGGCAGCCCATCATCACACACCCCAACCTGCAAGGCGCAAGGAGGCAATCCTTGCAGAGAGGTGCAATTCGCGTGCCGGGCTTCTCCTTGCAGCGGGTCAGAGAGGATGGGCGCCGGGTGCGGCTCCTTCCCCTGCAATTCGGGGAGCAGCCGGGAATAGGTTTCGAATGCCAGTTCGAGCATGTGCTGATCTACCATTGGATTACCTGCCTTTATGCCTTACTAGAACGTTTGTTCTAAAACATTATAGGGCAAGGCGAGGCAAAAGTCAAGAGGCAAAAAAGGGAAATTCGGGAAGAAGGAATGAGGCGAGGAGGCAATCAGGCAACCAGGGATCAGGAAAAGCTGCCTGGGCACCTGCCCTCGCTGCTCCTGATCGCCTCCTCGCCTGATTACCTGGTTGCCTCATCCCCCAATTTATTGCGTGGACAAATCCGATCAATTCCCGTATAATACTCCTCTCTCCCCTTGCCGCTCCTTCGTGAACAGAGAATTCGTACCGGTCACTTATCAAATGTGGAGGTGGCTATTTTGAAGCATCGCGCGCGTATTCTTCCCCTGTTGGCGCTCCTGTTGAGCCTGATGGCGACGGCTTGCGGCGGCGCTCCTCCAACCCCGGCCACCCCGCTGCCGTCGGCCACGTCCTTGCCCCCTTCCCCCGTTCCGTTGGTCAGCGCTACCCCCTTTTCTCCCCAGCCCACGCCAACGGACACGCCGGCGCCGACCAGCACCAGCACCAGCGTCCCGTCGGCCTTCGCGGACCCCGGCGCTTACCAATGGCAGGTGGTCGCCTCCGGCCTGGATGAGCCGGATGGGATGGCCAACGCCGGCGACGGCTCGGGCCGCCTGTTCATCCTGGAGCAGCCCGGCGTAATCCGCATCCTGCAGAATGGCCAGCTCCTGCCGCAACCCTTCCTGGATCTGCGCAGCCAGGTGGGCACGAACGGCAACGAGCGCGGCCTGTTGGGCCTCGCCTTTCACCCCGGCTACAAAGACGGCGGTTATTTCTACGTCGACTACACCAACCTGTCCGGGAACATCGTCATCGCCCGTTACCAGGTCAGCAGCGGCGACCCCAACCAGGCGGACCCCGCCAGTGGGAAAATCCTCTTGCAGATCGCCCATCCCTCCTTCCCCAATCATAATGGGGGCAACCTGGTCTTCGGCCCCGACGGCTACCTGTACATCGGCGTGGGAGACGGCGGCTCGCAGGGAGACCCGAACAACCACGGCCAATCCACCAACATCCTGCTGGGCAAGATTCTGCGCATCGATGTGGATCACGGCGACCCCTACGCCATTCCGCCCGACAATCCCTTCGCCAACGGCGGGGGCCTGCCGGAGATCTGGGCTTACGGGCTGCGCAACCCCTGGCGTTTCTCCTTCGACGCCCAGACGGGCGACCTGTATATCGGCGACGTGGGCCAGGATCAATGGGAGGAGATCGATTTCCTGCCCGCCGGCAGCCCCGGGGGCACCAACTTCGGCTGGAGCTACCGCGAGGGCCTGCATCCTTACAAGGGCCAGCCGCCCGCCGGGCTGAATCTGGTCGATCCCGTCTACGAATACAGCCATAGCTATGGCTGCGCGGTCATCGGCGGCTACGTTTACCGCGGCAGCCAATTGCCGGCCTGGCAGGGCATCTATGTGTTCGGCGACGAATGCTCCGGGAATGTCTGGGGGCTGCAACGCACGCCGGAGGGCGCCTGGCAGGGGCAGATGTTGTACACCACGCAGTTCAGCATCACCTCCTTTGGGGTGGACGAGAGCGGCGAGCTCTACCTGCTGGATCGCAACGGCAACGTCGCGCGTCTGGCGGCGAAGTGATTCGAAAGGGACAATTTGTCCGCTGAGAACGTGACGCCTGTCACTGGTAAAATGGAACCAGCGGAGCTATATTACCAAATACGATAAGCATTCTATGGATTGGTTGGAGGTTCAAATGGCGTTTAGCACCTGGGATACCGTTAAAGTGCAATTTTGTGAGCGAACCAAGGCCAACGTGGGCCTGGAAGCCGAGCTGGTTTACCCCGCCGAATTTCTGCCCGATCAGGCGCCGCGCGTGCTGGCGCATCGCTGCTCGCGCTCCTTTGCCTGCAACCTCTTCAGCCAGGCGAGCTGCGTGTGGGCCGGCACCAACCCGAGCTACGATCCTTTTAGCGAGAAAGCTTGAAAGAATAATTGGGGAGCTGTAGAGGTGCAGCGCGGCTGCGCCCCTGCGATTATTATCTATGCTGGGCGGCTTGGAGAAGCAAGCCGCCATTTGCTTTAATAGTGGAGAAATGTAAATCGAGGCCGTTCAAAAAAAGAAAATCAACCCTTCTACACGGCTTCCCTCTCCCGTCTGGAGAGGGATTGAGGGTGAGGGTGGGCGAATCGGTCGATGAGCTGAGGCAGGGACGCCGTCATCCCTTCCAAGGGTACTTGCCTGTCCATGGGAGCATCGGGCGGCTTATGGCAGGGGCTAACTCGATGGGTCTTCCTTCGGGCATGTTTTGTTCTAGGACCTCGCAAGTACACTGTCAAGATATCGGGCGATTCTCTCTTTGTTTGCATCCAGGCTTGAAAATTGCTTTTCGCAAACGTCACTGAAGCGGGCAAGTACTTTGCGGTTGATCTCTTCCTGGTTTTCGAAAATGGCTACAGAGTTATAGCTCAGGCCCCAGCGTTCGAATTGGAGTAAGGCAATCGTTGCATCGCGTGCATTGCCATCGGCGTTGATCGCGTAGATAAACAATGGGGTTGGCATCCCGTTTATCCGGCAATCGACTGAATAGTTGCCGGCCGGGTCGTGTTTGGGATCGTGCCAGTCGAATGTGCGCCGGTTCGCCGGAATCCGTTCTTCCATGAAGGCTTGGAAGTCCTCGAGAAAATCAGGTAGCACCTTTTGTTCGCCCAGCAACCTTTGTATGTCATTTTCACTCAATACAGGCATATCCCCTCCTTCGGCCTACTTTCAAAAGATCTTTTCACGACGTTCAGGTCATCATGTGGCAAATTCTCATGGGCGACGAAGATCGCGTAGTAGGCCGACAGGGAAGGCGAAAGCTGCATCCGTCGGCGGGATATGAATCCCGCCCTACCCCGTCACGCCCAGGCGATTGCCCACGCGGGCGAACGCCTCCAGCCCGCGCTCCAGATCCTCGCGCGTATGCGAGGCCGAGATCATCACGCGGATGCGCGCTTTGCCCTTGGGCACGGTCGGGTAGCCGATGGACATGGCAAACACGCCTTCGTCGAACAGCTCGCGGCTGAAGCTGCTGCGCCAGGGGCGCCTCGCCCAGCATGATCGGGGTGATGGGGGTGACGCTCTTGCCCGTATCGAAGCCCAGCCTCTTCATCTCTTCCTTGAAGAAGCGCGTGTTTTCCCACAGCCGGTCGACCAGCTCGGTGGAGGCTTCCAGCAGATCCATGCGCCGCCAGGCAGGCGGCCACATCGGGCACGGTCATGCCGAGGAGAACAGGAAGGGCCGCCCGCGCTGCCGCAGCCACTCGACGATGACGGCGTTGCCGGCCACCACGCCGCCGACCACACCAAAGGCTTTGGAGAGCGTGCCCACTTCCATGTCGACTTTGCCGTGCAGGCCGAAATGATCCACGATGCCGCGCCCGCCCTTGCCCAGCACGCCTTCGCCGTGGGCGTCGTCCACCATCAGCAGGATGTCGTGGGCGGCGGCCACCGCGTACAATCTTATCCAGCGGGGCCACGTCTCCGTCCATGCTGAAGACGCCGTCGCTGACGATCAGGGCCCTGCGGTAGGTGCCCTGGGCCTCCGTAATGACCTTTTCTCCAGGTCTACCGGCGAGGCAGTGGTCGTAGCGGATGATGCGGGCGCCGGAGAGGCGGCGCCGTCGATGATGCTGGCGTGGTTCAGCTCGTCCGAGAAGATCACGTCTTCCTTGCCGACCAGCGCGGGGATGGTGGCCAGGTTAGCGCAGAATCCCGGACTGGAAGGTGATGGCGGCTTCCGACGCCCTTGAAAGCGGCCAGGCGCCGCTCCAGCTCCAGGTGCAGGTCCATCGTGCCGGCGATGGAGCGCACTGCCGCCGGGCCAATGCCATATTCTCAGGGCGGCTTCCTGGGCCGCCTGCACCAGCCTGGGGTGGTTCGCCAGCCCCAGGTAGTTGTTCGAGCAAAAATTCAGGACGCGTTTGCCGTCCACCACCAGCCAGGCGCCCTGGGGCGAGCTCAGCGTGCGGATGCGGTTGTACAGCCCGCCTGCTTTCAACCCCTCGATTTCCTCTTGGATCCACTGGATTTTGGTCGACATAATCACCTCTCTCCCGGACTTTGGTTTGGTCGCAACTTCTCAGCCGAAATACCCCACGTTTTCATGCATACGAGCTTCGACAGCAATAACGGGATGCTTCACTCCGCTCTGCTTCGTTCAGCATGACATGGCCTGTTGAAGAAGATGGCAACTTGGGTCGAACAGGAAAGTTGCCTGAATAAATTATACTCCCGATGCATCATCGTCCGGCCTGGCCTCCGGCAGGTAGCCCATCTCGATCAGGGCCGCCACGACCTTTTCTCGCGAGCCTGGCTTGATGATGACCGCCGTGGGGCCCAGCGGGTCGCCCAGGAAGCGCGCCGCGCGCGAGCGCCGCAGGGCTTCCAGCATCTCCGGGGAGCCCAGGCGCAGGACGGTCGCCTCTTCCAGCCTGGCTTGAGCGCCGTTCAGCTCCCAGCGCTCCAGGGCCTGTACCAGGCTAGGGGTGGGCGGCGCGGAGGCGTAGCGGCGCAGGAGGCTCAGCAGGTGGCTCACGCGCAGGCCCTGTTTGCGGGCGCGCTCCAGGGAGGCGGGGGTGAGGCGGTAGCCGTACTCCTCCGGCGTCTCTTCCCCCCATTGGCAGGCGCGCGCAATCTGGTAGCGCACGGAGCGCGGCGCGCGTGCGGGGATGCGCAGCCGCCCGCCCGGGAAGACGCGCAGGGGGGCGTCCTCGGCGGGCAGGCCCTGGGGGGCCTCTCCGCGCAGCAGGGCCTCACCCCAGGCCGAGCGGCGAAAGGCGTTGGGAGTGGCCTGGGCCTCGGCGGCGGCCAGGTCCACGATGCCCAGCCAGTGCAGCGGGCCGCACACGCAGAAGCGGATCAACGCTCCGTCCACCTCCTCCCAGTGCGCAAACCCGCGCAGGAATTCCCCGTCACTTTCGCGGCGGATGAACCAGGAATCGTAGTCTCCGGCCGGGCGCTGGAAATCGGGGTGCCGCTCGCGCAGGTCGGCGATCAAGGCGGGCAGGTTCCACCAGGTGCCGGCGGGAAGGCTGGCCAGCACGTCCAGCAAGAAGCGGCGGGTGCGCAGCGGGTCGTTCTTCCATTCGCCTTCGAAGGCCAGGCCGGGCAGCAGGCGCAGCTCGTTGAAATCCCGGCTTTCCAGCCAGGCGCGCGCCAGCAGCGCCAGCGCCTCGCCACGCCCGGCTTCCAGGAAAGCGCGCGTGGCCTCCGGCAGGGGCAGCCCGTGCGCATCCAGCAGCCCGGCGTCCGCCAGCAGGGTTTGCAAGGCCGCAGGGAGCATCTCCCAGCCGGAAGCGGGTATCTCGGAGGCTTTCCAGCCCAGGCGCAGCGCGGCCAACAGGCTGCACGCGTGGTCCAGGATGCGCTCGCTGGCGGGGAGGGGATGGCCACATTCGCCCGGCGTGGCCGGCCGACCGGGCGGTTGGGGGGCCTCGCCCGGCAAACCCGGCAGCAGCGCCAGGAGATCGTCGGGAATAAAGGCGAACTCTTGCGGCTCAGTGGGGGTGGCGAAGAAGGCGCGCGAGATCAGGGCGCGATACCACAGCCATTCGGCCGGGGAGGTGGGCGTGAGGTGCGGGCGTTGGCGCTCCCGGCGGGCGGCTCCCATCTCACGAATGGAGCCAAAACGCCGGCTGAAGACCGCGTAGGGCAGGCGCCCCTCGTTTTGCAGCAGGGCGCCCAGGGCGGCCTGGACTTCGCCCGGCAGCGCCTCGACCACTTCTTCGACGAGCTGCCGGTCTGACAGAGCCTCCACCAGCGCCGGCAGGGCGGTGTGGACGTCGGGAGCCTTCAGCTCGATCCCCCATAAATTGGCCACGTTCCTCAAAAAGCCCAGGTCGCGGCCTTGCAGGCTGTGGAACAGGTCTGGCATAGAAGGTTTCTTGTTCGTTTAAGCCTTGCGAAGGTTTCCGAACCTTCGCAAGGCTGTCCGACCAAAGCTTGTTACGCGACGATTTCCATCTCTCCGGAAACGATCTCCAGGGCAAGGTGGTCGATCGAGGAGCCGAGGCCGGCGAAGATTTCCCCGTCGGTGTGGATGAACAACGGCCGGTCGGAGGTGATTTCCAGACGGCGGAATTTTCCCATGCGCACGTAGGGGAGATCGACGTGGGTGCCGCTCATGAACTTGGGCAAGATCATCAACATTTGCAGGCGGGAGATGCGGTCGACGCCGACGAAGTCCAGGCTGCCATCGCCGGCGTGGGCTTTGGGCACCACGTTGAAGCCGCCGCCTTCTCGCCCGCCGTTGCACAGCACCAGCATCAGCATTTCAGCGTCCCAGGCCTGCTCGTCGGCTTTCACCTTCAGGTGGAAGGGCACGTAATTGAAGAGGATGGTTTGCAGCACGGCGGCGAAATACACCGCAAAGCCCTGCACGACCGGGATATTGCGCGAATGGATGGTCACCAGGGTGTCGAAGCCGACGCCCACCGTATTGGCCCAATATTCGCTGCGATCGTGGCCGTCGTGAATCCTCCCCAGGTCGATAGGGCGGGGCTTGCCGGTCAGCACCTGGCGCAGGGCCACCTCGGGTTGAGAGGAGATGCCCACGGCGTGGGCGAAGTCGTTGCCCGAGCCGACCGGGACGATGCCCAGCCGCGGGCGTTTTTCCTTGGGCACCTGCATCAGCCCGTTGACCACTTCGTGTACGGTGCCGTCCCCGCCCATGGCCACCACCAGCTCGTAGCCATCTTCGGCGGCCTGGTAGGCCAGCTCGCTGGCGTGGGTGGGGTACACCGTGCCGCTCCAGTCTGCCCCGCCCAGCTCGTAGACGATCGGGCGCAGGGCGGAGGCCACGTGCCAGGCGCGGCCCAGGTTGGCAATAGGGTTGAAGATGAGCTTGACTTTGCGAGTCATGCCGTATTCACCTCAAGAGAGGGGTTTTGTGGATTTCTTCGTCGAGAGCCCCCCGTTTCCCTTGCCCTTTCTTTTCTTGGCTTTGTAAAGAGCCTGGTCGGCGGCTTTGATCAGCTCCAGCCAGTCGTCTGAATCGGGGGGCAGCATGGCGGGGCCGATCGAGATGGAAATGCGCCGGGTCCGGTCCGGAATGAGCGGCAATGGGCAGGCCGCCACCGCCGCCCGGATTCTACCCTCGATCGCTTCGACCTCCTCCAGGGAAGTTTCGGGCAGGATCAAGGCCATCTCGTCGCCGCCATAGCGCGCCAGGAAGTCCCTGTCGCGGATGGTAACGGCGATGGCCTGTCCGATGACCCGCAAAACTTCATCTCCTACCAGGTGGCCGTAGTTGTCGTTGATGTCCTTGAAATCGTCCAGGTCCATCATCAGGAAGGCCAACGGAAGGCTGTAGAGGTTGGCGTGCCGGCATTCCGTTTCGAGGCGCTCGTCCAGAGCGCGCCGGTTGGGCAGGCCCGTCAGGGAATCGATGTGCGCCTGGAGATTGACCAACGTGTGCAGGCGAGCATTCTCCACCGCAATCGCGGCGTGGTCGGCCAGGAGCTGGAGCAGGCGCAGGTCTGCGGCAGAGAATTCGGATGGCTTGCGGCGCGCCACGTTCATCACGCCCACGACCCGCTGGTTATTCTTCAAGGGGATGCCGATGATGGCCCCCGTCCATTGGGTGCCCACGTAGAGGGGATGTTTTTGCATATCCGGCACCTGGATGATTTTTCCCGTGCGGGCCACCGTATAGGTCAATCCATTGGGGCGCGGGCTGGTCCAGGGCACGCCTTCCTTGCCGTCTGCCCATAACGCGGCGCCAAAGGTGAGCTGCCCATCTTCGTACAAAAAGATGTGGGCATTGTTGATGTTCTTCAACAGATTGAGATTCGCTCGCAGAACGACCTCTAACACAGTTTGCAAATCCAGGCTGGCAGTCAGGTTCAGGCTGGCTTCCAGCAGCATTTCCTGTTCGGCGATGCGCTTTTCCAGCGAATCCATGCGGTGGTAGCTATCCCGTTGATTGTGGCGGCGCTCGATGCTCTCCTGGGTCTGGTCGCTATTTTCGATGGCAGACTGAAGGAATTGAGCCAACCTTTCTTTGTCGAGCGCTGTGAGCGTATCGGCTTTTAAGTGTGCCAGGATCTCTTCGAGTTGATGAAGCTCAAGTTCCATAATCTACCGTGCGTCGAGTTCTAAGAGGAACAGTGCAATGCTAGTATGATAACCTTAAAATTCGGAGAAGGAAAGGCAAATTTGAAAATGACTTTTGCCCACCTTGCAAAAGTATTAAGTCCGTTGGGCCGGATTCTATTTGACGCACCGTCTCCATACAAGTATAATTTTTTAAGGTCCAATTAAGATATTCTTTCCCGCAGTTCTCTCTGAGGCCTGATTATGGCTTTAAAAGGCAATCTACGCGACTTCACCATCACCCAATTACTCAATCTGATCAATCTGGCCCGCAAGACGGGCACCCTGATCGTCGAAGGGCCGAATGAGGTTGCCCGAATTGCCTTTCGGGAGGGCAAGCTGGCTTTCGCGCAGATCGGCCAGGAAGATAACAGCCTGGCGGCCGTCTTGCACCGCAACAATAAGCTGACCCTGGCGCAATACCGTACCATAAAAGAACGGGGCCGTCACGTCTCCGACAAGGAATTGGGGTTATTGCTGATCAACGCCGGGTACGTCACGCAAAGCGACATCCTCGCCAGCTTGCAGCAGTACTTCGTGAACGTCGTGCAGCGCTTGTATACCTGGGTGGAAGGGCTTTTCCATTTCGAGAACGACCTGCTGGCTCCCGAGGACAAGATCACGGTGCGCATGGACCTGGAGAACCTCATCATCGAGGGCTCCCGCCGGCTGCGCGAATGGGAGCAGCTTCAAGAGGAGATCCCCAGCCTGGAGATGGCCCTGAAATTCACGGACCGGCCGGGCACCAACTTGCGCAATATCAATTTGAGCGTGGAAGAATGGCGGGTGGTCTCGTATATCAACCCCAAGAATACGATCCACCAGATTTCCAAAGCCGTGAAGATGAACGATTTGGAGATCCGCCGGGTAGTCTACGCCTTGTTGCAGGCCGGTCTGGTCGAGGTCATCCGCCCGCAGGGCGCGCCCGTCACGCCTACCTCTTACCGGCCTTCCATGCCAACCAGCAGCAAGGTGGAGCAGAAATCATTGATCAACCGCCTGATCAGCCGCATTCGCTCGCTCTAGCTTATCCCCAAGGATATTTCATTATGCAAACGGTAAAAATGGTGGTCACTGGGCCTTACAACGCAGGGAAAACTGAGTTTATCCGGTCGGTTAGCGAGATAGACGTGGTGTCCACCGAGCGCAAGGTCTCATCGGCGGCTGAGAAGATCAAAGAGACCACCACAGTGGCCATGGATTTTGGCCGCATTACGGTGGACGAGGACCTGGTGCTGTATCTGTTCGGCACCCCCGGCCAGAAGCGTTTCGATTTCATGTGGGAGATCCTGTCTGAGGGCATGTTGGGCTTCGTAGTGATGGTGGATAGCACCAGTCCGGAGACGTTCCGCGAGGCGCGCAGCATCCTGGAGACCTTCCGCGCTTACGCGCCTACCCCCTACATCGTGGCCGCCAACAAGCAAGACTGTGAAGACGCCTGGGAGATCGACGATATGCGCCACGCGCTGCGCCTGGACTCTAAAATAAAACTGCTGCCCTGCGTGGCCGTAGATAAGGAATCGGTAAAGACGGTTCTCCTTGAATTGCTTTACAGCATCCTGGCCGAAATGGAGGGGGGGTCATCTTGAACGTTTGGCCCACTTAGTCGCAGCCGTGTCCTCGATCACCACTGAGCAGGGTATTGTACATTACGAAGTTTACGGACGCGGGCGCCCGGTCATCCTCTTGCATGGGTGGTTGGGCTCTTGGGGGCTGTGGCAGGAAACCATGACCTACCTGGGCCAATATTACCGGACTTATGCACTGGATTTCTGGGGGTTTGGAGAATCGGGAAAGAAGCGGGACACTTACCGGGTTCAGGATTTCATCAGCCTGGTGGGCCAGTTCATGAACGAGCTGGGCATCGAGCGCGCCCCCCTGGTGGGGCATAGCATGGGGGGCACGGTCAGCCTGTCCGTCGCCATCCAGTATCCCCAGCGGGTTTCCAAGGTAGTGGTGGTAGGCTCCCCTATCGTGGGCTCGTCGCTGGCGCTGACGTTGAAATTCGCCGGTTACCGGGGCATCGCATTCCTGCTCTTTAACATGATGGGCGCTTTCCGGCTGGCCATGCGCATGGCCTCTCCCTTCATCTGCCGTGACCCGCGCTTCCCGGACATGATGGATCACGACCTGACCAGCACCACGCTGGAATCCTTCCTGCTCAGCATCGCTTCCCTGCGCCGCACCGATCTGCGTCCCAAGCTGGACTGCATTAAAATTCCGGCCATGGGCATGTACGGCGCGCGGGACATCATCGTCGATCCTCGCGAGTGGCGTACCATGCAGAAGGGTATCCCCTCTGCCCGCATCGAGCGTTTCAGCCAGGCGGGCCATTTCATTATGTTGGATGAGCCTGAGCCGTTTATGCAGACGCTCAAGGATTTCCTGGATAGCGAGGAAGCATGCACGTGATCACTGGGAAACAGGGTTGCGAGTGTGACGCCCGGCTGGGCCACTTGCTGGTAAAGAGTATGCGGGAGGTCATGGGCAGCGCCCCGGCGGACGCTTTCCTGGAGCGGCCCGAATTCTACGGTCTGCGCAACGTAAATTCCGGGATTGGCATCCCTTGTGGCGAGATCGGCGCCTTGCAGGCTTCCTTCGAGGCTGAATACGGCCAGCGCAGCGGCTGCGGCGTGGCCGTGCGGATTGGCCGCGTGGCTTTTTAAGTATTGTGTGCGCGAGTTTGGCGCGGAGATGGGCATGTTGGAGCGCGATTTCCGCCTGCTGCCCACGCGCTCCAAGCTACGCGCCGGCCTGGATTCTCTGGCAGCTCTGCTGGAAAGATTGGCCGGCGGGCGTGTGTGGGTCGAGGAGACGGATCAGGAATATCGCTTGAACAGCCAGGATTGCGCGCTGTGCCGGGAAAGGGCGGCCTCCGCCGCCGGCGAGGAAGCGGCCTGCTCGATCCTGGTGGGCTTCTTGCAGGAGTTCTTCTCCTGGGCCAGCGGCGGCAGGCATTACCTGGTGGCCGAGGCGGAGCGCTACGCTGCCGGCGCGCCTGCCTGCTGTTTCGTCGTGGACAAACAGGGTTTGGATTGACGGGATTGAAAGCTGGCTGGCTATGCTGAAGATCATTTTGCAATCGACGCGGCCTGTTTATCCGTTCAACGAGCCGGCGCGCGATTTGCGCATCCAGAACAAGCCGCTCTGGCTGGCCCAGCGCGACACCCTGGCGCCCTATACCAGCCGCGAGCTGGAGCTGCCTCCCGGCGCGCACCTGCCCCAGACCCACGAGCCTTGCCTGGTCTACCGCGATAACCTGTACTTCGACGAGGCTTATATCAGCGCCTTCCTGAGCGAGGCGCGCAAGCGGGACAAAGCTTCCCGGGCCGCCTTCTCTGCCGCTGATCCGGCCTTCCACGAGCACCTTCTGCCGCTTTCCACTTCTTATACCAGCGCAGGCGAGGTTTACCTGGCCGATCTGTGGTATTTTCCCCAGGGGCCGGAGGCCGACGCCGTGCCGCTGGTCGTGGACCTCCAGGCGCGCGAGATCGGTTACTACCACGTGCCCACCTACATGGCCAGCGAGCAGGGCGACCTGGTGTACCAGGTGCCGCTGCGCAGCCTGATTGCCATCGACGCGTGGGTGCACGTCTTCATCGCCGATATGGTCTTTGGCCTGTTTTCGCGCGGGGCGCGCTTCGAAAACCGCCTCAACCAGGACCCCTTCTTCAAGCTGAAGGTGCTGGGGCGCGCTTTGTACGAGGGCAAGCAGCTCCTGGAGTGCTCCGGCGTGGTTCAGATGGGGCGCAACTGCGTGGTGGACCCTACCGCCGTCCTGCACGGCCCCACCACCATCGGCGATAACGTCACCATCGGCGCCGGGGCGGTCATCGAGAACTGCATCATCGGCGATAATGTGAACGTCTCCCAGGGCTGCGAGCTGATGCTCTCCGTCGTGGGGGATGGCACTTTCCTGCCCTTCCGCGCCTCCCTGTTCATGACCACCGTGATGGATAACAGCATGGTGGCGCAGAATACCTGCCTGCAAATGTGCGTGGTGGGCCGCAATACCTTCATCGGAGCCGGCTCCACGTTTACGGACTACAACCTGGTGCCCATCCCCATCCGCGCTCGCAACGGCAACGGCCAGTTGGGCCTCTCCAACCGGCCCGTGCTGGGAAGCTGCGTGGGCCATAATTGCCGTTTAGGCTCCGGCATGATCGTGTATCCGGCGCGCACCATCGAGTCGGACGTCATCCTGGTGGCGTCCGAAGAGCGCAGGGTGATCGACCGCGACGTGCGCTACGAGGACAGCGACCATCATCGCCTTTCAGTCGCTCACCTGCACCGGCGCCTGTATCCTCGCCCCGGTGAGCGTGTGGCCGAATCCTGGTAAGGGCTTCGGCAAGCTGCAATTTAATCGTTCTTTTGGAGGCTCCTATGAGTAAGGCCCGCCTGTTGATCGTCGAAGATGACCTCGATATCGCCAATATGCTGCGCATCTATTTCTCCGGGCAGGGATATGACGTGGACGTGGCCGGTCGCGGCGCGGACGCCCTGGAGAAGACCCGCCAGTACATGCCCCACCTGATCGTGCTGGACATCATGCTCCCGGATATCGACGGCTACGAGGTTTGCAAGTCGCTGCGCACCAACATGCGCACCAGCCATATCCCGGTGATCTTTCTGACGCAGAAGGACGAGCGCAGCGATAAGCTTCAGGGCCTCGAGCTGGGCGCGGACGACTACATTACCAAGCCCTTCGACATCGAGGAATTGAAGCTGCGCGTGCAGAACGCCATCGCCCGCGCCGAGCGCGAGAGCCTCACCGACCCGCACTCGGGCCTGCCGGCGGGGCGCCTGATCGAAGAGCAGTTGCGCCGCATCATCCGCCGCAAGGATTGGGCCCTCCTGGACGTGCGCCTCAATCATTTCGAGCCATTCAAGGACGTGTACGGTTTCGTGGCCGGCAACGACGTGCTGCGCTCCACCGCTATGCTGCTGGGCGAGGTGGTCGATAAGCTGGGCACGCCCACCGATTTCATCGGCCACGCCGGCGGGGATAATTTCGTGGTGGTCACCGCCGAGAGCGCGGCGGAGAACGTGCGCAAGGAGCTGAAAGTGCGCTTCGCCGAGGAAGTCCAGACCCACTACAACTTCATCGACCGGCAGCACGGCTACATCCTGGTCAATACCCCCGAGGGCCAGGCGGAGAAGGCCCCCTTGATGACCCTGGCGGTCGGCGTGGTTTCGCCGTCCCAATACGAGTTCGCGGATATTCGCGAGATTACTGAGCTGGCTGCGGAGGCCCGCCGGCAGGACGTGGCCGGACCCAGCGGCGCGCGAGGCTGATGTTTGCATGGTTCCGTTAGCGGGAATTGGCCTGGAAGTCTTGCTGGTGCTCGTCGGGATCGCATTTTTCCTGATGATCGGGGTCTTTCTGCGCGCCGCCCCCCGGCTGGATGCCTGGTCCCCCGCGCCAGGAACGGGCGAAGTGGACCTCGCCGCCGATGCGCGGCCCGAAGCCGTCCTGCTCATCCGCCCCGGCGGGCGCATCCTGGCCATGAACGCCGCCGCCCGCGCCAGCTTCAACCTCCTGGACAACGAGACCCCCAACCTGGAGCGCCTCGCCCGGCGCACCCATGATAACCCGGACTTCTTGAGATTGTGCGCCGAGGAGGGCGCGGCGCGCTTTTCCCTCGATGGGCGCCTGGTGGAGGGTGTTTCTTACCGCGTGCCGGGCAATCCGGAAGCGCTCATGCTGGTCTCCCTGCGCCAGCCCGAGCTTGCGCCTGAGCTTGGCTCGTCCGCCCAGACTTTGCACACCTTCACCGAATTAGGCCAATCCATGACGGCCAGCCTGGATGTGGAGACTACCCTCCAGGCCGTCCTCGAAAACGTCGAAAGGCTGCTGCCGGCGGACTTCATGGAGATCACCCTGTGGCAGGCTTCCGACGAAAGCCTGGCGCCTTACCACCTGAGCGGCCTGCCGGGTGAAGAGCGCCGCCTGGAAAAAGCCGAGGAGCATTACCGCGCCGGCGAAGGCTATTCGGGGTTTTTGGCCCGCGAGCGCGCCCCCTTGCTGATCCCGGACGTGGCCGGACGCACCGACCTGCGCCCCGCCGGGAACAATCCCCAGGCCCACCTGCTGAAGTCTTACCTGGGCGTGCCCCTGCTGGCCGGCAAGGAGCTCATCGGCACGCTGGAGCTGGGCGCGCGCCAGGCGGACGCCTTCCAGCCGGGCGACCTGGAGCTCGTGCGCCTGCTCTCCGGGCAGGCGGCCGTGGCTTTGCACAACGCCTTGCTCTTCGCCGCCGAACAGCGCCGCAGCCTGGAGCTGTCCGGACTATCCCAACTGGCCCAGGCCATCGGCTCCTTACAAGACCCCAAAGACGTATTCGAGCGCCTGGTGCACAGTATCGCGCCCCTGGTCGATACGGAGATCCTGGGCTTCTTGATCTACAACGAGGCCCAGCGCCGCCTGGAAGGCCAGAATCCCTTCCTGGGCATGCCCCCTCAATTCATCGAGCTTTACCACGCCCCGGTGCCGCCGAACAGCCCCGCCGAGCAAGATTCTGCTTTCTCAAGAGGTCCTGATCGCCGAAAACGCCGCCGAGGACGGCCAGTGGGCCGCCCTGGGGCTGGAGCACCTGGCGCAGGCCGCCAGCCTGCGTGAGACCGTCCTGGCGCCGCTCACCTCAGGGGGGCGCACCTTCGGCTATTTGCAAGCCTCCAACCACCGCGGGGCCGGCGCCGCTTTTACCCAGGACGAGCTTCACCTGTTGCGCATCATCGCCACCCAGGCCGCGCCTGTCATCGAGAACGTCAGCCTGGTGCAGCAGTCGCGCCAGCGCGCCCAGCGCGCCGAGGCGCTGCGCCGCATCGCCAGCCTGGCCAGCTCGGCTGCCACCCTGGACGAGATCCTCCTGTACTCTCTTCAGGAGCTGGCTCACCTGCTGCGCGCCGGAACGGCGGCCATCTTCCTCCTCGATGAGGGCCGGGGCGAGCTGCACGCGCATCGCCCCTCGCTGTTTGGTGTGCCTGCTGAGGTCCGCGCCGGCCTGGAGCGCATCCCCATCGAAGACCCCCAGTTCCACTTTACCGCCGCCGGCGGGCTGCACGCTTTTATCACCGGGAATGCTCTCGAAGACCAGACCCTCCTCCCCGTGTACCGCCCGGCCTTTGAGGCCCTGGGAATCGGCTCTGCCGTGGTGGTTCCGCTGGTCGTGCGGGATCATGGCATTGGCGAGCTGTGGCTGGGGAGCCACGCCCCGGATTTCTTCGACCGCAGTGATTTGCAGGTGGTCACGACGGCTGCCGGCCAGCTCGCCGGGGTGATCGAGCGTTCCAGCCTGGCCGAGCAGACCGACGCGGGCCTGCGCCGCCGCGTCGGCCAGTTGGAAGCCCTGACGCGCATCAGCCGCGAGCTGAGCACCACCCTGGACCTGAAGTATCTGCTCCAGATGGTCTACGACGAGGCCCTGCGCACCACCCACGCGGATTGCGGCACTATCTTGCTCTTCGACCTGGAAGCCAAAAGCCCGCCGGGCGCTTCGGTGATGTTCTTCGTGGGTGACGAGCCGGCCTCCAGGCTTTCCAATCTTCAGCGCCTGGCCGCCGCAGGGGCCGAGCCGCTGCGGGTGGCCGACTTCTCTCAATCCGAATACGCGCCCGCGCATAGCGGCATCCAGTCCGCGCTGACCGTGCCGATCCTGTACCGGGAGCGCGTGGCCGGGCTGATCGATTTGCACGCCTGGGAGCCGGGGTGTTTCGACGACACTGCCGAGGAGATCACCCAGACCCTGGCCGTTCAGGCCTCCATCGTGCTGGGGAATGCCCTTCAGTACCAGGAGCAGGTGCGCCGCGGCGAGCTGCTCGACCGGCGGGTGACCACCCTGGCCAAATTACAGGAGACTTCCCGGGACCTCCAGAGCGGCCAATCCATGCAGCAGGCTTTGAGCGCCATCGCCTCTGGCATCCGCGAGGTCACGCCTTTCGACGTGGTGCTGATCAGCGTCTACCACCCGGAGAGCGACGCCCTGGAGCGCGTGTGCGGCCTGGGGCTGAAAGACAGCCACTGGGAAGAGCTGCGCGCCCACAGCCAGCCCTGGGGCAGCCTGCAAAGCATTTTGAGGCCGGAGTTCCGCGTCAGCGCCTCGTATTTCATTCCCTGCGATAAGCAGCCCGCCGTCCCCGAGGACGTGCACGCCCTGGTGGTGCTCCCGCACGCCGAGCGGCAAGCCACCGACGCCTGGGACCCCGAAGACGCGCTGCTCCTGCCCCTGGAAGACGTGCAGGGGCGCCCGGTGGGCCTGATCAGCCTGGATGCCCCCCGGGATGGCCGCCGGCCCGACCGCCCCACCATCGAGACCCTGGAGGTTTTTGCCACCTTCGCCACCCTGTTGATCCAGAACGACCTGCGCATCGCCGCCATCCGCGGGGAGGCAGACGAATTGCGCGCCGAAGGGCAACGCCTGGCGGGAGCGGCCCAGGCCGGCCAGGCGCGCCTGCCCGAGATGCTGCACAAGGACCTCAGCCAGGCCCTGTCCATTCACCAGCTCAAGCGCCAGACGCAGCGCATCCGCGACGGACTGGAGATCGCCGAGGCGGCCAACCGCCAGACGGACGGGCCTTCTGTGCTGCGCACCCTGGCGCGGGAAGTCCTGGTGCGCGCCGGCCTGGAGCTGGCCCTGGTAGCCGAAAGCGCACCCTCCGGCCCCAAATTGGTGGAAGTAATCGGCGAGGCGCCGGAAGGGGCCAGCCCCGAGGCGCTCTTTGGGCAGCCCAACCCCTTGCGCCACAGCTTTCAGGACGGGCAGATTCGCCTGGTGGCTGCCCTGGAAGGGGAGGCGGAAAGCCGGCCGGCGCCCCTCTTGAAGGCCTTGCAGGCCAGGAGCCTGATCTGCCTGCCCATCTCAGTGGAAGGCAAGGTGGCGGCGTCCATCCT
Source organism: uncultured Chloroflexia bacterium (assembly GCA_963702935.1). GTDB lineage: Bacteria > Chloroflexota > Anaerolineae > Anaerolineales > Anaerolineaceae > DAOTWA01. The sequence continues at coordinate 500,455 of OY969772.1, read as the reverse complement.
GCTGGTCGGGCGCAACAGCCTGCCTGCCTTCGACGAGGATGACCGCCAGGTGTACGCCTTGCTCGCCCGGCAGGTGGCGATCAGCCTGCAAAACCTGAGCCTGTTGGGCGAGACGCAGCGCCGCCTGCAAGAGGTCGACTTGCTGCTGGAATTCAGCCGCCAGTTGGGCAGCCTCGACCCCACCAACATCCTGTCCGTGCTGGTCAACAGTGCCTTGCGCGCTATCCCGGCGGCCCACACCGGCATGGCCGCCCTGTGGGACGCCAAGGCCGCCTGCCTGTCGCCCCAAGCGGCGGCCGGTTACGCCGACGTGGACAGCCTGTTGCAGATTGGCCATCCCCTGGACGGCGGGCTGCCCGGCGAGGTGTTCGCTTCCGGGCAGGCCCGGCGCGTCGGCGAGGTCGAATTTGCCCGCGATTACCGCCTGCCTGCGGAAGACCTGCTGCGCTATCGCCGGGCCACCGCCGGGCGCTTGCCGGTGTCCAGCCTGTTGGTGCCCATCCGCGTGGGCGAGGCGCGCCTGGGCCTGCTGGTGCTGGACAGCTTCACCACCCCGGAGGCTTTTACCGGGGAGGACGAAGCCATGCTGGTCTCTCTGGCCGGGCAGGCTGCCCTGGCCCTGGAGAATGCCCGCCTCTTCCAGGCCTCCGAAGAGCGCGCCGGGCAGCTCCTGGCGCTGAACAACGTGGCCGCCACCATCACCTCCAGCTTGCAGAGCGACGAGCTGATCGCATCCCTGCTGGAAGAGCTGGACGCCGTGCTGCCTTACGAGACCGGCGCCCTGTGGCTGCGCCGGGGAGAGATCCTGACGGTCGCCGCTGCTCGCGGCTTCCCGGATAACGAAGACCGCGTGGGCCTGTCCGTGGCCGTCGAGGATAGCGCCCTCTTTCGGGAGATGATCCAGACCGGCCAGGCTCTCCTGGTGAGCGATACGCAGGCCGACCCGCGCTTCCCCGCTCTCGCGCCGCAGGAGCGCCGCTCCTGGCTGGGCATTCCCCTGGTGGCCAAAGGCGAGGTGATCGGCGCCTTCGCCCTGGAGAAGCAGCAAGCCGATTTCTACACCCCCGGGCACGTCCAGGCGGCCGCCACATTTGCTGGCCAGGCCGCCGTGGCCCTGGAGAACGCCCGCCTGTATGAGGAAAGCCTGCACAAGGCCGCCGATTTGAACGAGCGCTCGCAGCGCCTGGCCTTGCTCAACCGCCTCTCCAGCCTGTTGAGCGCCTCTTTGGACCTGAGCCAGATCCTGCAGGTGACCGCCCGCGAGCTGCTGCGCGCTTTGAACGCCTCGGTCGTTTCGGCGCTGCTGTTCGACGAGCAGGGCCAGGCGCAGCTCTATTGCGAAGCGCCGGGCGGGGAGTCGCAGCCGCCCCTGGCCCTGCCGGACGCGCCTCTCTTCGCCCGCCTGCGCGAGAGCATGGGCATCTTTAGCGCCGGCGACGTGCTGGCCGAGGCCGAGCTGGAGCCGCTGTCGGCTTTCCTCGCGGAGCGCGATACGCACTCGCTGCTGGCGCTGCCCCTGCCCGCCGGCCCGGCTTTGCAGGGCGTCTTTCTGGTGCAAACTTCCTTCCTGTATCGTTTTTCTTCCTCCGAGATCGAGCTGGCGCGCACCATCAGCAACCAGGCCGCCATTGCCGTGCAGAACGCGCGCCTGTTTGCCGAGACGCGCCTGCTCACCGAAGACCTGGAACACCGCGTGCGCGAGCGCACCGCCGAGCTGACCCACGAGCACCACAACACCGAGACCCTGCTGCGCATCATCACCGAGCTGTCCGCCAGTCTGGACATGGAACAGGTGCTCAACCGCACGCTGCTGGTGTTGAACGAGGCCGTGGGCAGCGAGCAGAGCGCCATCTTGTTATCCCGGGCCGGGGGCTTGCAGGTCTATTTCCGGGTCGGGCAAGACGTGGAGCTGGCTGAGACCGGCCTCGACCAGATCGAGCAGAACATCGCCGGCTGGGCCGTCGAGCAGCGCAAGCCGGCTTTTCTCGACGACCTGTTCAAGGAGGGGCGCTGGCTGGGCCAGGCGCGTCCCGAGATTCCCTACCATACCGTGCTGGCCGTGCCGCTCATCCTGGGAGAGGAGCTTTTGGGCGCGTTGGTGCTATATCGCCGCCAGGCCGCCGGTTTTGCTTCCACCCAGCTTGGCCTGATCGAGGCGGCTGCCCGCCAGATCAGCATCACTCTCAACAATTCCGAGCTGTTCACCCTGATCCGCGACCAGGCCGAGCGCCTGGGAACCATGCTGCGCGACCAGCAGATCGAGGCCAGCCGCTCGCGCGCCATCCTGGAGGCGGTAGCGGACGGTGTCCTGGTGACGGACGCCAACAACCGCATCACCCTCTTCAACGCCTCCGCCGAGCGCATCCTGGGCCTGCATTCCGAGCAGGTAGTGGGACGCTCCCTCGAGAATTTCGTGGGCCTGTTTGGCAAGGCCGGGCGCGCCTGGATGGGCACCATCCACGATTGGTCGCAAAGCCCAGAGGGCGATGATTACGACGGGGCCTACAGCGAGCAGATCACCCTGGAGACCGGCCAGGTAGTGGCCGTCAACCTGGCCCCGGCCATCTGGCGCGCCGAATTCCTGGGCACCGTCTCCATCTTCCGCGATATTACCCACGAGGTCATGGTGGATCGCCTGAAGACTGAGTTCGTGGCCAACGTCAGCCACGAGCTGCGCACCCCCATGACCTCCATCAAAGGCTACGTCGAGCTGCTGCTGATGGGGGCCGCCGGGATGCTGAGCGAGCAGCAGACCCACTTCCTCCAGATCGTCAAGAGCAACACCGATCGCCTCAGCGTGCTGGTCAACGACCTGCTGGACGTCTCGCGCATCGAGGCCGGGCGGGTGACCCTCTCGCAGCAGCCCCTGGATCTGCGCGTGATCGCCGAAGACGTGGCCGCCGACCTGCGCCGGCGCTCGCAGGAGGAGAACAAGCCCATCACCATTACCCTGGAGCTGCCCGCCGAGCTGCCGCAGGTCAGCGGCGACCCGGAGCGGGTGCGCCAGGTGCTGGCTAACCTGGTCAGCAACGCTTACTGCTATACTCCGCCGGGTGGGCGGGTGCAGGTGCGCCTGTGCCGCGCGGCGGAGGAGGTTCAGGTAGACGTGCGGGACAACGGTATCGGCATTTCCCCGGAAGACCAGCCGCGCATCTTCGAGCGCTTCTACCGGGGCGAAGACCCGTTGGTGCTGGCCACGCCGGGGACGGGTCTGGGCCTGTCCATCGTCAGGAACCTGGTGGACATGCATCATGGGCGTATCTGGTTCGAAAGCAAGGGCGTCCCAGGGGACGGCAGCACGTTTTCCTTTACGCTGCCGGTGGCTGCTGCGGAGGAGTGAGGTAAAAATGGCAAAAATATTGATTGCAGAAGACGAGCGCGACATTCGCGACCTGATCAGCTTCACGCTGAAATACGCCAGCTACGAAGTCGTCGCGGCCTCCAATGGGGAAGAGGCCGTCGCGCTGGCCCTCAAGGAGCTGCCCGACCTGATCTTGATGGACGTGCGCATGCCGCGCATGACCGGCTACGAGGCCTGCGAGCGCATCAAGGCCGACCCGACTACCCGCGATATTCCGGTGGTATTCCTCTCGGCCAAGGGCCAGGACGCCGAGATCCAGACCGGGCTGAAAGCCGGCGCGGCCGAATACCTGCTCAAGCCCTTCGCGCCCAACGAGCTGACCGAGCGCGTGGCGAGCCTGTTAGCCCGCCAGGGGAAATAAGCGTCTGAGATGAGCGTCGTCCTGCTGGATCGGGAGATCGTGCATTACGAGGTCTTGGGCCGTGGGCGGCCCTTGATCTTCCTGCACGGCTGGGTGGGCTCCTGGCGCTACTGGATTCCCTGTATGCAGGCGGCGTCTTCCTCCTTCAGGACTTACGCCCTGGATCTATGGGGATTCGGCGACACGGCCAAAAAGCCGGAGCGCTATTCCCTGGAGCAGCAGATCTATTTGCTGGACGGTTTCCTGGAGGAGATGGGCATTGGGCGCGCCGCGCTGGTCGGACACGGTTTGGGGGCCGTGATCTCCGTGTTGTACGCCGCGCGCCGCCCGGAAGCCATCGACCGCGTGCTGGCCGTCGGCTACCCGTTGGGCGCGGCCTCCATCAGCGCGCGTTTTCGCTCCTCGTCGCCCGCCGAGCTGGCCAACTGGCTGCTGGAGCGCACGCCGGTGACGGAAGCGGCCCACCTGGACGCGCCCAAATCGGACCCCCAGGCCATCAAAGTCTCCATGGAGAATCTGCAAAAGCTGAATCTGGCGGAGGTCTCTGCCTCGCTGGCTACGGCTTGCCTGCTGGTCAGCGGCCAGAACGACCCGGCCATCCAGGCCCCGCCCGCCGAGCGCCTGGCGGACCTGCCGGAGCAGACCCACCGGATCGTCTTCGAGCAGTCTGGGCACTTTCCCATGCTGGAAGAGGGCAGCAAGTTCAACCGCCTGCTGGCCGATTTCCTGGCGCTGGAGTCGGGGGAAAGCCCCCGCCAGCTCCAGCTCAAAGAGGAGTGGAAACGCCGCGTGCGCTAGGCTTGACTTTTCACGAACAGGTTACTATACTAAGCTACAATAGAATATAAGATCCAACCGGGGAGCCTGGTTTGGCCAGGCTGAGAGGAGGACCAGCAGTCCTCGACCCGCAAAACCTGATCCGGATAATGCCGGCGGAGGGACGATGACGATCAGCTTCACCAAGCACCCTCCCTGGCGGAGGGTTTTTTTATGCGCAACGCACGCGCGGTAATCTTTGCCAACGGCGAGCTGGAAGACCTGCCCGCCCTGCGAGCCTTGCTCGAGCCGGGAGACACCCTCGTGGCTGCCGACGGCGGCGCAGGCTACCTCAAGGCTATGGGGCTCCTGCCGTCCGTGCTGATCGGCGATCTGGATTCGCTCGACGCGGGGGAGATCGAGCGCCTCGCCCAGGCCGGCGTGCACATCTTGCGCTTCCCGGTGGATAAAAACGAGACCGACCTGGAGCTGGCCCTGCGCTGGGCGTTGGACGCCGGTTTCACCCGCATCCTCATCAGCGCCGCCCTGGGGGGGCGCCTGGATCAGACCCTCGGCAATATCTTCCTCCTGACCCAGGAGCGCCTGAAAGATTGCGATGTGCGCCTGGACGACGGGCGCGTGGCGGTCTTCGTGATCCGCCAGTCCGCCGCGCTCGCCGGCCAGCCGGGCGATACGCTTTCCCTGCTGCCCCTGGGCGGCCCGGCAGAGGGCGTCCTCACTCACGGGCTGCGCTACCCGCTCAAGGAAGAGACCCTGTATCCCGAGCAAACTCGCGGCATCAGCAACGTGTTCGCGGGCGCGTCAGCCTCGGTGTCGCTCACTCGCGGCCTGTTGTTGTGCGTCCATACCCGATTGAATAGAAATCCCGCATAGGGAAGGAGCCTGTTATGCGACCGATGAAATTCGCCTTTGTGTGGCTGGCGATTGCCAGCCTGATCCTGTCTGCCTGCGCTGCGGCTGCGCCCGCCGCCACGCCCACCCCCAGCGGGCCGCAAACTCTGAACGTGATGACCCACGATTCGTTCGCCGTCTCCACGCCGGTGATCCAGGCGTTCGAAGACGCCAACAACGTCAAGGTCAACTTCATCAAGAGCGGCGACGCCGGCGCGGCCCTCAACCGCGCCATCCTCTCCAAGAACGCCCCGCTGGCCGACGTGTTCTACGGCGTGGACAACACCTTCCTCTCGCGCGCCCTCCAGGCGGGCATCTACACCCCCTACGCTTCCCCGCTGCTGGCGGACATCCCGGCGGAATTCAAGCTCGACCCCACCCATAACGCCCTCCCCGTGGATTATGGCGACGTGTGCCTCAACTACGACAAGGCTTACTTCGCCAGCAAGAACCTGCCCGTGCCGCAAAGCCTGGACGATCTGCTCAAGCCGGAATACAAGGGCCTGCTGGTGGTCGAAAACCCGGCCACCTCCTCGCCCGGCCTGGCCTTCCTGCTCGTCACCGTGGCCAACTACGGCCCCGACAAATTCCTGGATTACTGGAGCAAGCTCAAGGATAACGGCCTGGTAGTGGTGAACGGCTGGGAGACGGCCTACTACACCAATTTCAGCGGCTCCTCCGGCAAGGGCGCCCAGCCCCTGGTGCTGTCTTACGCTTCCAGCCCGGCAGCCGAGGTGATCTTCGCCAACCCGCCCATCACGGAAGCGCCCACCGCTTCCATCCTGGACCCCAATACCTGCTTCCGCCAGATCGAGTTCGTCGGCATCTTGAAGGGCACTCAGCACCTGGCCCTGGCGCAGAAGTTCGTGGATTTCATGCTCGGCGTGTCTTTCCAGGAGGACATGCCGGAGCAGATGTTCGTGTACCCGGTGAATCAGGACGCCAAGCTGCCGGACTCCTTCGTGAAGTACGCCCAGGTGGCCGACCAGCCGGTCAAGATTTCGCCGGATGAGATCGCCAACAACCGCGACGCCTGGATTCAGGAATGGACAAGACGGTTCTCCAGTGAGGCTACGCAAGATCGGCTCCGGGTGGAAGGCGCTGCTCTTGTGGGCAGCGCCCATGCTCTTCCTGGGCTATTTCTTTTTCTATCCCCTGCTTTCCGTGCTGAGCCTGGGGCTGGTGCAAAATGCCTCCGGGCTGAACGGCCTGGACGGGTCGACCATCTGGTACCCACTGCGCTTCACCCTGTGGCAGGCCGGGATTTCCACGCTGCTCACCTTGCTGGCGGGCCTGCCGGCCGCCTATCTGTTTGCCCGCTTCGACTTTCCCGGCAAGGAGCTGCTGCGCGCGCTGACCACCGTGCCCTTCATCTTGCCCACCGTGGTGGTGGCGGCGGCCTTCAATGCCCTGCTGGGGCCCAACGGTCTGGTCAACCTGGGCCTGGTCAGGCTGTTCGGCCTGTCCGCGCCGCCCATCACTTTCCTCAATACCCTGTGGGCCATTCTGCTGGCCAATATCTTCTACAACACCACCATCGTCATCCGCATGGTGAGCAACGCCTGGGCGCACATGGACGTGCGCCTGGAGCAGGCCGCCCGTGTGCTGGGGGCCGATCGCCGGCGGGTGTGGTGGGAGGTGACCCTGCCGCTGCTGCGTCCGGCGCTGCTGGCTTCCGCGCTGCTGGTCTTCCTGTTCGACTTCACCAGCTTCGGCGTGGTGCTGCTGCTGGGCGGTCCCGGCTTTGCCACCCTGGAAGTCGAGATCTACATCCAATCCTTGCAACTGCTCAATTTGCCCGTGGCCGGGCTGCTCTCGCTGATCCAGCTCCTGTGCACCCTGGCGCTGACCATCGTCTACTCGCGCTGGACGGCGCGGGGCGTGGTGACGCTGGCGCCGCGCGCCCAGCAGCAGGGCCTGCGCCGCCCGCGCACTCCCCAGGAGCGGCTGGTGGTCTCGCTGCTGGTGGCCGGCTTGCTCGTCCTGCTGGTCTCCCCGCTGGCGGCCCTGGGCCTGCGCTCGATTACCCGCCTGGGCGCGGCGCGCGGCCAGCTCGGCGCGGTGGCCCCCGGCCTGACTCTGGACTATTACCGTGCGCTGTTCGTCAATGCCCGCCAGTCGTTGTTCTACGTCCCGCCGGTGGACGCGCTGCGCAATTCCCTGTTCTACGCCGGGGTGACCGTGCTGATCTCGGTCTCGTTGGGGCTGCTGGCGGCCTCGGCCCTGACGCGCAAGGCGCGCCTGAACCGCTTTATGGACCCGCTGCTGATGCTGCCCCTGGGCACTTCGGCCGTCACGCTGGGGCTGGGCTTCATCGTGGTGTTCAACGGCCCGCCGGTGGACGTGCGCACCTTCCCGTTGCTGATCCCCATTGCGCATAGTCTTGTGGCGCTGCCCTTCGTGGTGCGCAGCATCCAGCCCGCCCTGGCCACTATCCCGGAGCGCCTGCGCCAGGCGGCCTCCGTGATGGGCGCGCCCCCTCTGCGCGTCTGGCTGGAGGTCGACCTGCCCATCGTGGCGCGCGCCATCCTGATCAGCGCCGTGTTCGCTTTCACCATCTCTATGGGCGAGTTCGGCGCGACCACCTTCCTGGCCCGTCCCGAGTTTCCTACCCTGCCCATCGCCATCTACCGCTTTCTCACCCTGCCGGGGGAGCTGAACTACGGCCAGGCGCTGGCTATGGCCACCCTGCTCATGGGCATCTCCAGCGTGGGCATCCTGGCCATCGAGCGCCTGCGGCTGCCGGGGATCGGGGAGTTTTGACCGTGAATCGCGTGATAGAGGAGTCAGACGTTAGCGCTATGCTGGAAGTCAAAGACGTGGAGAAGTCTTTCGAAGGCCGCCCGCTGTTGAAGAAGGTCGCCTTTCAGGTCGGTCCCGGCGAGACGATCTGCCTTTTGGGGCCTTCGGGCGGCGGCAAGAGCACCCTGCTGCGCATCCTTGCCGGCCTGGAGCAGCCGGAGGCGGGCCGCGTGCTGTGGGGGGGCAGCGACCTGGCGAACGTGCCTGCCCACCGGCGCGGATTCGGCCTGATGTTCCAGGACTACGCCCTTTTCCCGCATCGCAGCGTGGCCGAGAACGTGGCTTTCGGCCTGCGCATGCAGGGTCTGCCGCGCCAGGAGGTCGAGCGCCGCGTGGCGGAGGCCCTGGAGCAGGTGCACATGGACGCTTTCGCTCGCCGCCGCGTGACCGACCTCTCCGGCGGCGAGCAGCAGCGCATCGCCCTGGCGCGCACCCTGGCGCCCCGCCCGCGCCTGGTCATGCTGGACGAGCCGCTGGGCGCGCTGGATCGCACCTTGCGCGAGCAGCTCATCCAGGAGCTGCGCCGCATCCTGCACGAGACCCGCCTTCCCGCCATCTACGTCACCCACGACCAGGAAGAAGCCTTCACCATCGCCGACCGCATCCTCCTGCTGCACGAAGGCCGCATCGTGCAGAGCGGCGCTCCGGCGCAGGTCTACAACCACCCGGCTTCCCCCTGGGTGGCGCGCTTCTTCGGCCTGGACAACCTGGTCAGCGGAAAGGTGGTCCAGCGCCAGCCTTTGCAGGTGGAGACCCCCCTGGGCCTTTTCCGGCCTTGCTGTGAGCATAGCGAGCACGCCCTCGGCGCGCAGGCGACCCTGCTGCTCAATCCCTCCCGCGTGCGCCAGGCCGGGGCAGGTGAAGCGGGGCCGAACTGCGTGCAGGGTGTGGTGGAAGACGTCGTCTTTCGCGGGGAGAGTTTTCGCGTCAGCCTGCGCGCGTCCGGCGGCCAGGCGCTGCGCTTCTTCTCGGAGCGTTCCTTGCAGCCCGGCCAGCAGGTCTCTCTTGTATGGGAGGATGGGGCCGTGCTATGCCTGGGATGAGCTCCCCCTCGTCGCCCAATTTCGAATCCCTTTTGCCTATGGCCTCGATCACCGTCATCAAGCTCGACGCCCTCGGCCAGGAGACCGTCCGCTATTACGGCAAGGTGCTCCGGCGGGGCGACTCGTACGTCCTGCTCGAAGCGCATTTCAACCGCCCGGATCACCCCCTGGGAGAGATCGTGTTGCGGCCCGCCGATCGTTTCGTCGAGGTGTACTACAGCGACCGCTGGTACAACATCTTCGCGCTGCACGACCGCCAGGACGACCACCTCAAGGGCTGGTATTGCAACGTGGGCCGCCCGGCCGACATCCGCGCGGAGACCGTCTCCTACGTGGATTTGGCATTGGACCTGCTGGTCTATCCCGACGGGCGCCAGGAGGTGCTGGACGAGGACGAGTTTTCCGCGCTGCGCCTCAGCCGTGCAGAGCGCCGCCGGGCATGGGCGGCGCTGCGCGAGCTTCAGGCACTGTTCGCCCCACCGGTTACGGCTGCCCGCCTGGCTTCTGCGAACCTTATCCCTTGATTGGGCCTTCCCTGCTCTGGCCGGGTTTCAAATTACCCGTGCGCAGGGGCACGGCGGGGGATAGCAGGATTGGCCTGCCGGGCAGGCTCCGCCGTGTCCCTACCCGGGCGGCAAATCGGTTCCTGCGCCGGGGCACGGCGGAGATTGGAAGGGACATCTTTAGACCAACAGATTGACCAGCGGCAGGAGGATCTCGCCAAAGTTTACCCGGTAATTATGGCTGTACAAGACGGCCGCTACCAGCACGATCAGGCAGCAACAGCACAGCAGTACCAGTACCACCACGACGATGATCCAGATTGTGGTGTTATTCTTCTTGGGCGCCGCCGGCGTCTCGAAGGCCGGGGGGATTTCAGGGGGCGTGGGTGGTACGCCTTCTGCCGCCATTTCCGGCCCGGAGGGCGCGAAGGGCTCCGCGGGAGGGACTACCATTTCCGGCGGGGTGGGCTCCGCCGCGGGCGTGGGCTCGGGCGGGGTCGCCTCTGAGCCGGGCAGCAGGATCGGTTCTTCGTTCGGGTTTTCGGTTTTACCGGGATCTTCAGTCATGATTTCCTCCTACAATGATTACTCGGGTCTGGGAGTAGATGGGTAAGATGGCAACCGTTAGCTTACAGGCCGCTAAAAAACTGCAGAATAGAAGAATATTGGTTGCCGAAGGGGATGCATAAAAAAGGGATGGAAATTGCTCCCGCCAGAAACAGGGCGAACGAGCAGAAGCCGATGACGCTCAGCCCCAGGTTCAGGTAGCCTAACACCAGCCCGGCGGTGGCCAGCCCATCCCCGGCGATTTGCCCGCCGCTCTTGCGGATCTCGTTTTTGGCCATGTGGCCGGTGATGACGGCTACGACCGAGCCGACCAGCGGCAGCAGCGTCCAGCCCAGCACGCCGGCTACCAGGCTGACCGTGGCCAGATTGCTGGTCAGGCCGGCGGGCGGCGGCCCGGGGGTGTAATTTGGGTACTCTGTCATGGCATTCCTCCTGATAGGTGCTAGATAGGCTGAGAGCTGTTCGATTTATTAACGATAAGGCTATAGCTGAAAACCGGACCACGTTCCCGTGAGCAGGTACCGTCCAAAATCCAGCCCGCCAATTTGCAGGAGGGCCACCGTAAAACCGGCCACCAGCGGCACCAGCAGCTCGATCCATTGTGCGCGGCGGTTTTCCTGGTGGAAGAGCATCACCCACACCAGGGTATAAACCATGCATAACAGCACCAGCACCCCTGCGGCGCTGAGCAGGGCCAGGGGGTACAGCACCAGCGGATCTCCCGACAGCACCAGCAGGTCCAGGGCGATGGCCAGCACCAGCACCGCGCCCAGCTCGCGCCAGGCGCTTAACGAAGGGCGCGCGTCCCAGGTGCGCCACACGGTCTGGTGGAAGACGGGCATCAGCACGAAGGCCATGCCCAACCCCAGCCCGGTGCCGGTGACCAGGCGCAGCCAGTTTTCAGATTGGTAAAGTGTGGGCGCTTGCGGGAAGAAGTGCAGGTAAGAATTGACCCCATCCACTGCAAACGCCGCGGCCAGAACGCCCAGGAAGATGAAAGCTTTCAGCGACGGCAGGCCGCCGCGCCGTCCCCGCAAGGACTGGAACGCCAACCCCAGCAGCGCTCCCAGGTACATCCCGGAGCAGCGCGCGCACAAGGGAAACTGGCGATCCCCCAGGAAGAACGAGTGCGTATCGATGCGATGGCACACGGCGTAGCCGATGGCATCCGCTTTCCCCAGCAGGCCGGCGGGCGTATTCGACAGCCACACGGCCAGCACCAGGCCGGCTGTGATGAAGACTGCCCATTTCCATTGTATGCCCGCAGCGCCTGCCTGGGAGGAATTCTCCATAACTGGTTCAATTATAGAGGCATCATTCTCCCGGCGCAAGGTGAATTTGGCAAAAAGGCCCATTCGCGGTATATTTCAGGGAACTGTCCTCTCAAGGAGCCTGTCGCGGTATGAAAAAATGGAGCTTGAGCGTCGTCTTGATGATCGCCTGCCTGGCCGGCTGTGGCCCTCAGCCTTCTCTGCAACCCTCCCCCGCGCCTTCCTCCACTCCGACCGCGCCGGCCACGCTCGCGCCGCTTCCTCCCACCTCCTTGCCGCTTACCCCCACGCTCCTCCCCACCCTTCCCTCTGCGGGGGTAGGCCCCACCGCTTTCCCGGCGGGAGTGGACCCCCTGACCGGGCTTTCAGTCGCCGACCCCAGCCTGTTGGAGCGCCGGCCCCTGGCGATCAAGGTGGAGAACATCCCTCGCGAGGATCGCCCGCAACTGGGCCTGACGCAGGCCGACCTGGTGTACGAGTATTACACCGAAGAGGGCGCCACGCGCTTCATCGCCCTGTATTATGGCCGGGACGCCCAGCAGGTGGGCCCCATCCGCTCGGCGCGCTTCTTCGACGTCAACATCATCCAGATGTATAAGGCCGTCTTTGCTTTCGGCAGCGCCTACGAGGGCGTCTTGAACCGCCTGCACAACTCCGATTTCGCCGACCGCCTGGTGGTGGAGGGCAGCCACAATTGTCCGCCCATGTGCCGCTTCGACCCCAACGGGCGCAATTTTCTCATCACCAACACCAGCCAGTTGAGCGCCTACATCACCCAGAAGGGGGTCAGCAACGGCCGCCAGAACCTGGACGGCATGTTCTTCCAGCCCCAGGCCCCCGCCGGCGGCGAGTCCGTGCCGCACCTCTACGTGCGTTATTCCGGCGCGATCTACAACCGTTGGGATTACGATCCGGCCAGCGGGCAGTACGCGCGCTGGGTGGATAAGCAAGACGACGTCAACCGTACCAACGAGGTCTACGTGCAGCTCGTGGACCGCGCCAACCAGCAGCCCATCCTGGCGGATAACGTCGTGGTGCTGTTCGTGCCGCACGAATACGTGATCAAGACGGCCACCAGCGAGGTGCTGGACATGACTTTCAGCGGCAGCGGCGTGGCTTATGCCGCTCGCGACGGGATGCTCTACAAACTGAGCTGGCAGCGCCCGGCCGCCGATTCCGTGCTCAGCCTGACTTACCCGGACGGCGCGCCATTCCCCATGAAGCCCGGCGTGACCTGGTACGAAGTCATCGGCTCCTCTTCTAAGATCCAGCAGCAGGGCCAGGATTGGCGCTTTACCTTCAGCATTCCTTAAAACTTTGCGGGTATATTGACAATCCCCGGCAACTAGCCTATACTTGTTTTGTGGCTTTGCCACAATTTTTTATCGATTTGCTATCCTAACGACGAGGAGGTGGTGCTTAACTATGAAAGATAGTATAAGTTTTAGACAGAGCGCTGCGGCACCCCTCCTCTTTGTTCGTTAGAGGGTGCCGCAGCCTCCAGAAAACCGTCCTTCGGGGCGGTTTTCTGTTAACCTTTTTGTCCGGGCCGCGCCGACCCGACGGGAGCTTAACGCTAACTAACCACGGAGACCAGGCGGGCATTTTATGAAGAATTCCTCCTTACAAGATCGCCGAGCAGTACATCGCGGATGCCGAACAGCTAAACCCCGGCGCCTGGGTCAAGCATTCTCTCTTCGTGGCCAAGGCTGCCCAACAGATCGCCATTTATCATCCACATTTGGACTCGAAGGCGGCTTTTGTGATGGGCTTGCTGCACGAGATTGGCCGCCGCACGGGCGCCGTTGGCATGCGCTATACGCTGGACGGCTACAATTTCCTGAAGGATGAGGGCTATGAGGACGCCGCGCGGGTTTGCCTGACCCATTCCTTCCCCATCCAGGATCCAAAGGCCAGCGCCGCGGAATGGGATTGCACTCACGAGGAGTGGGCTTTTCTCCAGGATTATTTTCAGAATATAGAGTACACCCTTTACGACCGGCTGATCCAACTGTGCGACGCCCTGGCTTTGCCCACCGGCTTCTGCCTGATGGAGAAAAGATTGGTGGAGGTCTCTATGCGCTACGGCGTGAATCAATACAGCGTGCCGCGCTGGGAAGCCTATCTGGAGATCAAGCGCTCCTTCGAAAAGGAGATCGGCCGCTCGATCTATACCTTGTTGCCGGGGGTCATCGAGAACACTTTCGGGTTCAGCTTAGAATAGCAATTCTTCCAGCCATTTGCCCAAGCCCCTTTTAGGGCGCTCGCCGTAGACGCGCCCGTTCTGCCCGTTGATTAGCACGGGATGGCTCGCGCCGTCCCAGGTGTAGTGGCTGATCCAGAAGGGCAGCAGGAGCAGACGGTAGGATTCGATGAGGATGCCGGTGGTGCTCAGGTTTACGTCTTTCACCCGCCCCTGGAGATCCTGGGACACGTGCTGCCGCTCGCGCTGGAGCGCCTGTTCGCGCGCATCCAGCGAGGCGTCGGCCAGCGAGATCTGGTAAGTCTCGGCGGGCCAGTCCGCCAGGTAAGCCGGGTCGTAGCTCGCCAGCCCGTCCAGGGAGAATTCCCGCAAGGCGGCTTTGCTCACCTCGGGCAGCTTGGGGGTGGCCGGGATCAGCAGGCCGGGGCAGGAGACCAGGTGCAGGCCCTGGTCGGGCATCCAATGCTCGCCGTCGTAGCGCAGGCAGCTCCAGGGCAGAGTGCCGCCTACGTCGAAGCACCACACCGGCGCGTACCAGCCTTGCAGGGGCCTGACCTCTGCGGTTTCCCCAACCTCGGCGGCAATCCATGCTTGCAGCGCCTTTGCGGCTTGCGCCTGGGTCGTCTCGAAGGGCGCCAACCCATCCGGGACGGACAGCTCGCGGGTTTCGCTCTGCTCGATCACGTAAGCGGAGCCGCAGTAGGGGCAGGTCAGGCTGAGCTTTTCGGGAGGGAGCACGAAGCTGGCGCCGCAGCCCTGGCAGTCGAAAGTGCGCGTGGTCACGGGGTGCAGGTGGCCCTTGGCGGTAGCCAGCGCGACCAGGAAATCCTGCGACTTGACGCCGGAGCCGCCCGCGCCGCTCTGGCCCAGGCGCCGGCGCGACTCGCAGTATTCGCACACCAGCGATTGGCCATCGGGCGTATAAGTCATGCGCCCGCCGCATTGCGGGCAGGTGAAGCGCTGCGCGTCGGAGTCCTGCGCTCCTGGCGCAGCCGGGACGCCCAGCCGGTCGGGATCCACGATCTCCGCCGGATTCAGGCGCCCGTCCAGGATGGCCAGCTTGCGGCGCGCCCGCCCATCCGTGGGGTCGTTCGCCAGGATCTCTTCCAGGCAATCGCGCTGCTCTTTGGGATCCTGGCTGATCTCGCTCAGGAAGTACCAGGCGTCGATGCGCTCCTCCAGGGGAGCTTCGGAGCGCAGCAGCCATTCCAGGTAGAAGCGCGCCTCTTTGGCTTCCCCGGCTTTTGCCGCTGCGATCCCTCTGACCAGCAGGTCGTGGGTGCTGTCCGACATCCGCTCTCCTACTTGTGGTTCAACAGCTTTTGAACCTGGGCAATGGCTTCTTCGATGTTTTCCCCCAGGAAGGCGCCCGGAATCTGGTCGCGTAGCCCGGGGGCGACGTTGAAAGCCCTCCCGCCGAAGCCAAACAGGGGCGCCGGGTGGATCCTGGCCAGCTTTTCTTGCGCGTGGGCCAGCTCCAGGGCGCTGGTCTCGCTGGAAGCGGTGAGGATCACCAGCGCGGGGTGCTCGTAATAGGCGTAATCGACCAGGTCTGAGATAGGCAGGTCCTGGCCGAGGTATTCGACCCGATAGCCCTCGCGCCGCAACAGCACGGAAACGATCAGGCCGCCGATCTCGTGCAGCTCGGACGGCGCACAGCCCACCAGGACGTAAGGCGCCGCGCGCCGGGTGGGATAGGCTTGCAGCAGCGAAGACAGCTTGGCGCGCAGGAAGTTGCTGGCGAAGTGCTCGGTGGCGATGCGGATGTCGCCGCGGTACCAGGCTTCGCCGATCTCCACCAGGGTGGGCGTGATGATCCCCAGCAGGATGGTGGTGAGGTCGAACACTGCGTGCGCTTCGCGCAGGATGTCGCCGGCGGTGGTTTCGTCGTGATCGATCAGGGCCTTGAGCAGGTCTTTGGAGAGCATTTCCGGGGGATGCGCCTGGTTTTTGAAGGCCACCGGTTGCAGGTCGGGGGGAACCGGCTCGGGCCACCGGCCGGCCTGCTGCATGGCTTTCAGCTCGGCCACCGCGCTGCTGATCGAGAGACCGTTGTCCACCTGATTCTTGATCCAGCGCAAGATGCCCACGTCGCGCTCGGAATACAGGCGATAGCGATTTTCAGACCGGAAAGGCGCGATCAGGTTATAACGCCGTTCCCAGGCGCGCAAAGTTACCGAGCGGATGCCCGTCCTGGCGCACACTGCCTTGATCGTAAATGTTGGTTCATCGGGTAGGTCTGCGATGGTAACCATTCCCTGCCGCCTGCACCAATCCGGTTTCCCCCCAGAAACGATTGGTCGCTAATTTGCCTGATGCCCTGCTGAAGGGCTTCTATCCTTATACAAAGATTACCTGGATAGGGCGAGTATACCATAATCCTCGCCCGTTCGGGCAAGAATTATGCCGGGCGGCCCTAAAAGACTTTGCGGCTCTGCGCCTTTGCGTGAGAATGATCTTGTGCCCTGGCGCGGAATCCTCTCCCCGCAATTCTCACAATCCGGGAGACTGTTTTGCTTGACGCTTTCGGCCAGTTGCTGTAGATTTGTAGCATTCTGCTCGTTGTCAAACAACGCCAATGGAGGGGCTCAAATGGAACAAAAAGCAGGCGCACAGATCAGCCAGCGCGCATTTTTGCAATCGGTCGTCATCCTTTTCGTATTGATGATCGCCGCCGGCGTTTTGACGCGGGTCGTCCCGGCCGGCACGTATTCCTATACGATGCAGGAGGGCCGCCAGATGATCGACCCGCAGTCCTACCAGCCCGCGCCGCACCCGGATTACCCGGTCTGGCGTTGGTTCACCGCCCCCCTGGAAGTCCTGGCCGGGCCGGATGGGCTCACCATCATCGTCATCATCGTATTCCTGCTGATGGTGGGGGCCTCCTTCGCCGTCATGGACAAGAGCGGCATCCTCAGGATGGCGCTGGCGCGCCTGGTGCATCGTTTCGAGGGGCAAAAATACCGCCTGTTGCTCATCATCTCCTTCTTCTTCATGCTGATCGGGGCCTTCTTCGGCATCTTCGAGGAGGTCGTGCCGTTGGTGCCGGTCATGCTGGCGCTTTCCTACACACTGGGGTGGGACGCTCTGGTCGGACTGGGAATGAGCATCCTGGCCACCAACATGGGTTTTTCGGCGGCCGTCACCAATCCTTTCACCATCGGGGTGGCGCAGAAGATCGCCGGCCTGCCGCTGTTCTCCGGCGCCGGGTTCCGCATCCTGATCTTTCTCGTCATTTATGCCATCTTTGCCGCTTTCCTGGTGGCGTACGCCCGCAAAGTGGACCGCAACCCGAAGGCCTCGCCGGTGTTTGGCGAGGATCGGGACGAGCGGGCCAAATATGAGGGGGTGAGCTTCGAGCTCAACGAGGACGACCATCGCAGGCTCAAGCCGGTGCTCGTCTGGCTGCTGATCTTCCTGCTGCTCATCCTGGCCGTGCTGGTGGCGGCTCCCTTCGTCTCGGCCATCTCGGATTATTCCCTGCCCATCGTCGGCATTCTGTTCTTCATCGGGGGCATCGGCGCCGGGCTGCTCTCCGGCTCCGCGCGCGGCGAGGTTGGACGCGCGCTCAAGGAGGGCCTGTTGGGCATCGCCCCGGCCATCCCCCTGATTCTGATGGCCGCCAGCGTGAAATTCATCGTCACCCAGGGCGGCATCATGGACACCATCCTGCACGGCGCGGCCCAATCCATCTCGCAGGCCAGCCCCTTCGCCGCCGCCGTGATCATCTACGTGCTGGCCTTGTTCATCGAGCTGTTCGTCAGCTCAGGCTCGGCCAAGGCCTTCCTGATGATGCCCATCCTGCTGCCCATCGCGGATCTGGTGGGCGTCACCCGCCAGGTGACCGTCACGGCTTACTGCTTCGGCGACGGTTTCTCCAACCTGGCTTATCCCACCAACCCGGTGCTGCTGATCTGCCTGGGGCTGACCGTGGTGAGCTATCCCAAGTGGATCCGCTGGACGGCCAAACTGTGGTTCTGGGTCATCCTGGCTACGGTGATATTCCTGGGCATCGGGGTCGCCATCGGCTACGGGCCGTTCTAAAGGGGGTGCGCTATGATCCCTCTATCCGACCTTTTTCCGCAGACCTACGAGATTTCTCGCGCCAGGTTCCGCCAGAGCCTGGAAGGCGTGCGCAGCCGCTGGCCGGCGGCCCGCCTGGACTCTCAGCTCCTGGAGGGCGCCGACAGCGTGTCCATCGACTGGATCGAGGCGGAGGCGCTGGAAGCGCCGCGCAAGCTGCTCGTCTTTACCCTGGGCGAGCACGGCATCGAGGCTTACGTGGGCGCGGCCATGCTGGCCCTCTTCCAGGAGGAGTTCTTGCCGCGCCTCGACCCGCGCACCACCGGCCTGCTGATCCTGCACGCCATCAACCCCTGGGGGATGCAGCACCAGCGCCGCACCAACGCCAACAACGTGGACGTCAACCGCAACTTCGTGCCCTCGGGCGCGGCGCTGGACCCGGCGATCAACCCGGACTACGCCGGGATCATTTCCGTGCTCAACCCGGACGGCCCCGTGCGCAGTTACCTGGGCAGCCAGCTTGCCTTTCTGGGGGGCCTGGCCGGTGCGCTGCTTTCCTCTGGCGTGGGGAAGTTCCGCCGGGCAGTGCTGCTGGGGCAGTACCGCTTCCCGGAAGGCATCTACTACGGCGGGAATGTGCTCCAGCCTGAGACGCAGGTGGTGAAGGAGCTGTATCGCCGCCACATCCTGAATTACGAGCAGGCTGTGCTGCTGGACATGCACACCGGCTACGGGCCGCGCAACCAGATGAGCGTGGTCAATTCGGCGCTCGAGCCGCGCAGCTCGCAGGAGCTGGCGCGCGCCTTCGCCTACCCCCTGGTGGTCAAATCGGACCCGTCCGAGTTCTATTCTATCCAGGGCGACATGATCGATTACGTTTACACCCTGGCGCAGAAAGAAGCCCCCCAGAAGCGCTTCTACGCCACCACCTTCGAGTTCGGCACCTTTGGGGAATTCCTCGGGGCCACCCTGCGCAGCCTGCGCGCCATGATCCTCGAGAACCAGGTGCATCGCTTCGGGGCCGCCAGCGATTCCGCGCGGGAGCGCATCTCACGCGAGTTCGTGGAAATGTTCAATCCGCAAGACGAAGAATGGCGCGCCAAGGCCGTCGCAGATGCCCGCCAGGCATTCGAAGGCATCTTACGGGCGGAAGATTACATAACTGCCGGAGAGAAGGGCTGATCGGCTGTTCATGGTACGAGGCAAACATGGAACGCGGCTCCAGGAAACCTCCATCGTCGCCGGAAAGAGCCGGGCTGATCACCAACGGTCGCCACCTGCCTTATAATCCCAAATTGGTCGCGCGGGCTCGAGAGCTGCGCCGGGAGATGACGCCTGCCGAGAAGAAATTGTGGTTTCAGTTTCTGCGGGATTTCAAATACCCCGTTCTACGCCAGCGGCCCATCGACCACTCTATCGTCGATTTTTACGGCGCCGGCTTGAATTTATACGCGACCTCCTGAATCGCAGGCCCCACCACGCGGATCTCGCTCAACTGGTTGGTCCCCAGGCCCATGTCTGCCGCCAGCGCCAGGTGGTTCTCCCCGTGCAGGAAGGGCAGCGAACCGGAAGGCGCTCCTGGGTCGTACCCCATGAGGGCCGTCGAGACGGCGTCCGTGGCCAGCGGCTCCTTCCCGGCCACCAGCACGCCCGGCCAGATCTGGTTGAGCTCCTGCCAGGGTCCCGGCCCGCCTTCACAGGTGATTACCCCGTCGATGACGGCCAGGTGCACCGGGCGCGCCCGGTTGAGATCCAGAATGACGCGCGGCATGCGCGTGTCGAAGGTGGCCGAGCCGTGCAGCGCTGAGCGGTTGGTGTCCGTCTCCTTGAGGCGGTATTCCTCGATGGGCGCCAGGCCGACCAGGTTCTTCATGGAAAGCGTCACCCCCGTGGTCGAATGTACTTTCAGCTTGGCCACGGACACGAAAACGTCCAGCTCGTCCAGCAGGGGGTGCAGGTAGAAGCGGTCGTCGATCTGCCAGTTCTCGCCCACGAAGAAAGTCTTGTAGGCGCTGTAAGGCTCCGGCTTGCACAGGTTGACCAGCCTGGCCTGCAGTGGCTGGGCCATCTCGGTGTAGCCCCATTTGTCCCAGCAGGTCTCATCCACGATGCCGTCCACGATGTACAGCTCGGAAGCCCCCGCGTCGCGCAGCAGCTCGCCCAGCGCGCCGGCCACCGCCGGGTGGGTGACGAAATACTCGGTGGCCTTGGGCTTGCCTTCCCCGTCCCACCAGGTGGCGCCGGTCAGGTTGACCTTGATTCCCACGCGCGCGCCGGGCTTCACCAGGTCGCTCAGACCACCCAGGCCGTCCAGCATGCTCTCCAATTGCTGGCGGATCAGCGCCTGGTCGTAGGTCTGCGCCTGCCCGATGGCCACGCTGGCGCGCGCCGGCGGCAGTGGAGTCGCCGTGACGGTGGGTATCGCCGTGGCAGTAGGGGTGGCCGAGGGCGGCAGGGGCGTGGCGGTAGGCGCCTGGGTGGGCGTGGCCGGTAAAGTGGGCTGGGCCTTCTGGTCGGGGGCGCAGGCCGCCAGGAGCAGCCCGGCGCCGGCCTCCCCGACGTGGCGCAGGAACTGCCGCCGGCTCATGGGTTTAGAGGGAAGTTGGAGGCGGTTGGGTTTCATGGCCCTATTATATAGGCAACCGCAATTTCTTATCAGGTATAATCACTTACATGGAATCCGATCCGCGAGATTCTACCGCATCGGGCACGGCCCGTCCAGCAGCCACACGATGGGACCGCGCCGCGCCGCCGAGCGTTTCGGCGGCGAGCATCCCGAAGCGGCCGCCTTCCGCGTAACGCTCTACGGCAGCCTGGCGGCCACAGGACGTGGCCACCTGACCGATCGCGCCATCCAGGAGGCCCTGGCCCCCCGCCCGGTGGAATTCCTCTGGCGGCCCGAGGTTGAGCTGCCCCTGCACCCCAACGGCATGGAGTTCGCGGCCCTGGATGCGCCCGCTCCGCAGGGTGCGCAGACCGCCGTGTGGCGCGTGTACAGTCCCGGCGGCGGCGCGCTGCTGGTCGAAGGGGAAGCGCCGCAGCGTGAGCAGGTTTATTCTCTCGGCACCATGCAGGAGATCCTGCGCTATTGCACCCAATCGGGCAAGACCTTCTGGGAGTACGTGGAAGAGTGCGAAGGCCCCGCCATCTGGGAGCACCTGGCCGAGGTCTACCGCGTGATGAACGCCGCGCTGGAGCGCGGCCTGCACGCGGAGGGCGTGCTGCCCGGTGGATTGGGCCTGGCCCGCCGCGCCTGGACCTTCTATCGCAAGAATTCGCCTGAGCGGCGGCGCCCTGACGCGCCAGGGTTACCTGCCGGCCTATGCCCTGGCCGTGGCCGAAGAGAACGCCGTGGGCGGGCTGATCGTCACCGCCCCCACCTGCGGCTCCAGCGGCGTGCTGCCCGCCATCCTGCGCCACATCATGGACACCGTGGAGACCTCCGAGGAGCACGTGCTGCGCGCGCTGGCCACCGCCGGCCTGTTCGGCAATCTGATCAAACACAACGCCTCCATCTCCGGCGCGGAGGTTGGCTGCCAGGGCGAGATCGGCTCGGCTTGCGCTATGGCCGCCGCGGCTGCCACCCAACTGATGGGCGGCTCCCTGCGCCAGATCGAATACGCCGCCGAGATGGGCATGGAGCACCACCTTGGCCTGACCTGCGACCCGGTCAACGGTCTGGTGCAGATTCCCTGTATCGAGCGCAACTCCTTCGCCGCCATGCGCGCCCTGGATTGCGCCACTTTCGCCAATTATTCGGACGGCAGCCACCGCATTTCCTTCGACGAAGTCGTGCAGGTTATGGGCCAGACGGGGCGCGACCTGCCCCACGTCTACCGCGAGACCGCCGAGGGCGGCCTGGCCATCCGTTATCGTTTCCCACCCAAGAAATAGTTATGGTATGATTCGCTACGAGGCTGTCTAAAAAACCGGGACGGCCGGTCTGATCCCCAGGCGTAGGGGCACGGGGTTCCAAAAACGGCCTGGTTGCTGGAGGGTAACCCCGTGCCCCTACTTTTGGGACAGTTTTCATCGCATCTGCATGGAAATTTCGAGCCATACGATCACACAACATGATTGAGAACGAATTCGTCTCAGGCCAGCAGTCGGCCTGGTGCTTGTTAAACAAACTGGGGGAAGGCGACGCCGGGGAAGTCTACCAGGTGGAGTCGCTGATTGGCGCGCAAACCGCTATCCTCAAGCGCCCGCGCAAGAGCGCTTTCACCGGCGATACCTACCGCCAGGCCGGCCAGATCCGCACGGAGGCCAGGATCATCCAGGCGCTCTCCGACGCGCTCCTGGAAGACCCCGAGGCGCGCGTGGGCGTGCCCGTTTTGCTGGACCAGAGTAAGCCCGGCACGGAATACAACGACCGCTTTTTTATCGTCATCCAGAAGGCCGGGGGCGTGGACCTGGGCTTCCTGGCCCGCGCCGCCCAGGTGGGGCTTTCTGGCGCCGGAGAGGAGGCCGCTAACCTGCGCTCGGAAGACCAGGCCTTTCTCAAATCCGTCAGCAAGAGCGGCAAGATCCCCGACCGCATTTTGATCGCTATCCTCTATCGCCTGACCGCTCTCCTGGAGAAGATCCATTCCCTGCGCGTCAGCGAGGACGGCCTGGAGGCCTGGGGCATCGTGTGGAACGACGTCAAGCCCGACCACCTCTTCTGGGATGCGCAGCGCGCCTTCCTGACCGTCATCGACTGGGGCAACGCCCGTTTCCTGGACGCCGACCGCACTACCAACGACCGCCAGTTTTCCTGGGCGGACGACTACCGCCAGCTCTTCGAGGAGATGGGGCGCTTCCTCTCTGTGGTCGCTCCCGACCTCCAGGCGCGCCTGGGCTGGCCCGGCCAGTTCTCGGTCGAGAACGCCAGCACCTACGGCATCGCTTCCCTGAAATATCGCCTGGAAGAGGCTCTCCAGCAGGAGACGGAGGCGGTCGCCGAGGTGCGCGCGGCGGAAGAGAGCCTGTTGCAGGCCGGGGCAGACGGTGAAGCCTCCCTCGCGGAGATCGAATCCGTCCACCAGCGCATCCTGGAATACGGCGAGATGCCCGATTACGCCGGCGCGCTCGGTTTTGCCGCCAGCTATGCCGTCCGCCTGACCATGGAAGATCGCCTGGAGGAGCTGCGTTCCCTGTGCGATTGGGCCGCCTGCCTGCCCGGCGCCGACGCCGAGCAGTGGCGCCTGATCGACGACCTGGCGCGCATCCCCGGCCGTTCGGACGGCGAGCAGCGCCAGCTCTTCCTGGATGCCATTCAGGCCGCCATCTGCAAGGATTGGGAAGAGCTGTTGTGGAAAGTGCTGGTGGCCGTCCAATCTTTCCCCGAGACGGATTGGTGGCAGGATCTGACCTCCCTGGTACGCCGCACGGCCCTTGGCCCGGAGGCCGATTCCCTGCGCCCCCTGGTGGCCGTCAGCCGCATCACTTTCGCCCTGCAAGCCGCCGCCCGCCGCCTGCAAGACTGGGAGACCCAGCCCTTCGATCCGGCTATAAATTCCGCCGAGCTGCTCGAACGCACCCAGACCCTGGCCCGCCGCATGAAAGAGGAAGCCATCGCCAACTGGACGCACCTCGACCCCGACCCACCCGATTCGGGCCTGGATTATAGGGAAGTCGATCTCCTCCTGGCCGAAGCCGGCGAGCTGCTGCCGGACGAGCGCCAGACCATTCAGGCTATCCTCAGCCACCCCAGGCTCCAGGTGAAGAAGATCCTGGAAGCCTGGAACGACCGCGAGTTCGTGGAGGCCAGCCGCGGGCTGCGCCGCCTGTTATTGTGGGACCCCGACCGCCGCCGCGTGCTGCGCGCCGAGCGCGACCTCCTGGCCGCCCCGGAGTGGCTCAAACAGGTGCACCTCGGGCCGCAGGCCGGCGACAATTTCCCCGAATGGATCACCGTGCTGGAATTCCAGGGGCGCGAGCTGCGCAACCACGTGGGGCAGGCCGTCTGGCTGGACGCTATCCTGGAAAGCTGCAAGCAGATCCGCAAGGGCGTGTGGCCCTCCGACCTGTTCCGCGCCAACCCGGCCCTCCTGCGCGAGATGCCCTGGCTGAGGCGCTTCGAGCGCAGCGAGCGCGTGCCGGATCTGGCGGTGGAGGAGCAATCCTCTCCGGCGGCCGAGCCGCCCGCCGAACCCCCCGACATCACGGGCGTCCAGCAGGGACCCCTGGGCCCGGAAGGGGTGGTAGCGCTGGTCAAGCCCCTGGACGACTGGATGCCCGAGGCGCGCGGCTCTTCCGCCCGGGTCGTTTCCGGCGTGCTCTTGTGCCCCGGCGACCGGCGCCGGGTGGCCGCCATCAAGCTCATGCGCATGGACAAGGTCAATTACTCGTTGCCCCTCTTCCGTGAGGAGGTCCGGGTGCTGAGCGTGATGCGCGACGTTCCGGGCGTATCCCGCCTGCTGGAGTGCGGCTTCCTGCAATTGGACGAGGGCGCCGAGCTGCCCCTGGATTCGGCGATAGAGACGGCCCCGGCCACGGGGCGCGTCATGCGCATCGGCCCGGATGCCTCCCAGGAATATTTGAGCCAGATCGAAAAGAAGATCCAGGAGGGCTGGATCCCTTACCTGGCCATCGAAAAGCGCGAGCAGAAGGACAGCCTCCTGCGCCTGTGTGACGCCGGCATGACCGCCGGCCAGTTCTTGCCCGTGGCCACCCTGCTGCAAATGTCCATCCAGATCTGCGAGATCCTGCAAATCGCCCACGAGCGCAACATCGTCTACCGCGACCACAAGATCCTGCACTTCTACTGGCAGGCCGAGAACAACGGCGTCTACATGATCGATTGGAACGTGGCGCGCCTCCATCCGGACGGCCTGGCGGCGGAGGAGCTTCACATGGACCTGGTGCAGTTTGGCGCGCGCGGCCTGCACCACATCCTCACCGGCCGCACCGCGCCGGGGGCCCTCCCCCTGGGCCCCACCCGCCCGGAGGAGATCGAGCAGGCCGCCCAGTCTTACCAGACGCAGTGGACCTACGACGACCAGCGCCTGTCCGCCGGGCTACGCTCGATCTTGGAGCGCGTGCTGGCCGGAGAATACACCAGCGCCGCCGCGCTGGGCCAGGACTTGAAACGCACCATGATGCAGCTCCCCGACGCGCGCTTATGAGACCCTAAAGGTCTGTACAATATTCTGGATTGTATTGACATCGATTACAGACCTTTAGGGTCTGGAATGATTTTTAGAAGGAAACCTTCATGACCGACCTGAACACTTTGCTCGACGACGTTACCCGGCTGATTAGCGCCGATGCCCCCTCCCTGGCTGAATTGCGCGTCAAGATGGTCGAGCTGGACGAGTTCGTTCATTCCAGCGAATTTGAAGCCTTGAGCTACAACGACCGCTCGCGCTTCCAGGTGGGATACAAGGAGCTGCGCGACTGCATCCGGGGGGTGGAAAACCCAACGAAGCCTTCCGGCGCCTCCGGCGGGCCGAGCTTCGAGACCAGCCTGGGCGGGGGGGCGCCGCCCGCTTCCCCCAGCGAGCCTGTCGAGAGCCACGATCACAACCCGTACGCCGAGCAGCAGATGGAAGAGGCCGAGAAGTTGTTCTACGGGGGCAGCTACGCCGAGGCCATCAAGCTCTACGACCAGGTCTTGCAGATCGAGCCTAAGTGGGAGCGGGCCCGCCAGCACCGCGGCGAGTCGGAGAATTACCTGCGCACCGGCTACATTCCCTCGGTGGCCCTGCCCGCCGAGGCCGCCAGCGCCTTCGGCAAGGCCCAATCCGCCGCGCGCCTGGGGCGCTACGCAGACGCCATGTCCCTGCTCAGCCGCGCCCAGATCACCCTGCGCGACATGGGCATCCAGCGCTGGCAGGACGGCCAGGAGTTCGAGCAGAAGCTGCAACAGTACATCGACGCCGAGAGCGTGTACAGCGAGGGGTTGCAGTTGTTCAGCCAGGGCATGATCGACGACGCCATCGAGCGCGTGGACGCCGCCGCCCAGGCCACCGGCCTGCCCAAGTACAACGACCGTTTGCAGGAGATGCGCAAGGCCAAAGCCGCCATCCAGTCCGTGGCCGAGGGCCTGAACGCGGCCATTACCGATCCCCAGGACGTGGCCCAGGTGAAGACCAACCTGGACGCCCTTTACCTCCAGTTCGGCAATAATCCGGCCTTCCAGAACCTCAAGGAGCATTTGCAGGCCATCATCCCCGGCGTGGTCGAGCCGCTCAAGGATCAGGTGCGCTCGCTCAAGCTCCAGGCGGACCGCTCCCAGACCCTGGACGCGGTGCTCTCCAAGGCGCGCCAGGCCAAGCAGGCCCTGGAACAGGCGCGCAGCCTGGGCTATTCGGACGAGGGCCTGGATCAGCTCCAGAGCGACGTGGAGAAGCTCTTCCGCGACGCGCAGCGCTACGAGGACGAGATCCAGCAGGCCACCACGGTCTTCAACTCCAACCGCGCCTGGCCGGCCGCCGCCGCCCAGATCAGCCAGGACGTGCGCGCCCGCTATCCCAACGACCCGCGCGTCATCGAGCTGAACCGCTCCCTGGCCCCTTATAACAATATGCGCATCGGCATCCGCGTGGGGGGCATCCTCATCGGCCTGGTCATCGTCGGCGCCATTTTGCTGTTCGGCTTCAACCAGGCGCGCGCTTACGTGCTCGCGCTGACCCCCACGGCCACCGCCACGCCCACCCTGCTGCCCACTTCGACCCCCTTGCCGCCCACTGCTACCAACACGCCCCGCCCCACCCTCACCCCCTCGCTGACCCCCACCCCGCTGGTTGGCCTGGTGGCGCGCGACGTGTGGGTGCGCAACGGCTGCTACGAGACCTACAAAGCCATCGGGCAGATCCCGGCCGGCTCCACGGTGAACTTCCTGCCCGCCGAGCGCCGCTTCGATAACCTCAACCGCGAGTGCCTGCTGGTGGAGTACACCGGCCCCGGCAACACCTCCCTCATCGGCTGGATTCTGATTATGGATTTGGGACAATGATTCCATTAAGCCTTGCGAAGGTTTCTGCAACCTTCGCAAGGCTTACCCCTGGAGGATGCGTGATGGAAGCCGACAACCCCGAGCGCCAAAACCGTTGGAACGAGGACGTTTCGGCGCAATTCATCGATTACGGGCGCTATTTCGTGCCCGAACGGGAGCGCCAGATGCACGTCCTGGCCGCCCTCCTCGCCGACCTTCCTCCCTCCGCCGCCATCCTGGAATTGTGCTGCGGGGAGGGCCTCCTGGCCGAAGTCCTGCTGGAAGCTTTCCCCACCTGCATGGTGCGCGCCTTCGACGGTTCCCCGGCCATGCTCGAGCGGGCGCAGCAGCGCCTGGCGCGCTTCGCGCCTCGCTGCGAATGCCGCCTCTTCGAACTCGCCTCGCCTTCCTGGAGAAAGCTCGAAGCTTCAGTCGATGCGGTCGTTTCCTCCCTGGCGATCCACCACCTGCTGGCCCCCCAGAAACGTGACCTGTTTCGGGACATCTTTGGGATGCTCTCCCCGGGAGGGGTGTTCGCCGTCGCGGACGTGGTCGCGATGAGCGGCGCCGCGAGCAAGCGCCTGGCTGCCGACGAATGGGACCAGGCCGTCCGCCGGCGAGCGCAAGAGCTGGACGGCAACCAGGACGCCTTCGATTTCTTCCGGGAGTCCGGCTGGAACATGCACCGTTACCTGGACCCCGACGATATCGATAAGCCTTCTCCCTTGTTCGACCAGCTCAAATGGCTGGAGAGCGCCGGCTTCGTAGAGGTCGAGGTGCATTGGATGCTGGCCGGCCACGCCATTTTCAGCGCGCGCAAGCCTTTTGATCCCAGCCCGGCTTCAGGGTAGTTTGGAATGAGGATTTCTACCACCAAGGGCACCAAGCACACCAAGAAATAATAAGATCTCAAAACAAAAGCTACAGAAAACTTCGTGCCCTTGGTGTTCTTGGTGGTTTAAGACTTCTTACTTCCGAGATAGTCTCGTTGTTAACGATCTCCACCCCATCTTCGATTTCAAAATGGGGTGGAGATCTTGCTGCTTGAGTCTAACCGGAGAATGAGCTGCTAATCTCTCCTTTGGCGAAGAAGAGGAGATTATGCGTCGAAATACAGCGTGAACTCGTACGGCGTCGGGCGGATGCGCACCGGGTCGACCTCCACCTCGCGCTTGTAGGCGATGTAAGCTTCCAGCAAGTCCGTGGTGAAGACGTCTCCCTTGAGCAGGAACTCGTGATCCGCTTCCAGGGCGACCAGCACGTCCGAGAGCGAGCCGGGCACCTGTTTGATCAGCTTGGCTTCCTCGGGGGGCAGCTCGTACAGGTCTTTATCCGCCGGCTCGCCGGGGTCGATCTGGTTCTGCACACCGTCCAGGCCGGCCATCAACAAGGCGGCGAAAGCCAGGTAAGGATTGGCGGTCGGGTCGGGGGCGCGGAATTCGAGCCGCTTGGATTTGGGGCTCTTGGAATATACCGGAATGCGGCAGATGGCCGAGCGGTTACGCTGCGAATAGGCCAGGTTGACGGGCGCCTCGAAGCCGGGCACCAGGCGCCGGTAGGAGTTGGTGGTCGGCGCGACGATGGCCAGCAAAGCCGAGGCGTGCTTCAGCAACCCCCCAATGTAGAACTTGGCCGTATCCGATAACTGGGCATACCCGGATTCGTTGTAGAACTTGTTGCTATTGCCATTCCACAGGCTCTGGTGCACGTGCATCCCGCTGCCGTTGTCTCCGAACAGGGGCTTGGGCATGAAGGTGGCGGTCAACCCGTTCTGG
This sequence comes from uncultured Chloroflexia bacterium, assembly GCA_963702935.1. GTDB lineage: Bacteria > Chloroflexota > Anaerolineae > Anaerolineales > Anaerolineaceae > DAOTWA01. The sequence continues at coordinate 471,958 of OY969772.1, read as the reverse complement.
CGGGCCACGTTCTTGACGAAGTATTTATACTTCATGACCTTGTCGGCCATAACCAGTAGCGTGTCGAAGCGCAAGTCGATCTCGGACTGGCCGGCGGTGGCCACTTCGTGGTGGTGGACTTCCACTTCCACCCCTGCCGCTTCCAGCGCCAGCACGATCTTGCTGCGCACGTCTTGCATCCTGTCGGTGGGCGGCACCGGGAAATAACCGCGCTTGGGCTGGATCTGCCCGCCGAAGTTGGGCCCCAGATTTTCACCGCTCTTCCACCAGCCTTCTTCGCTGTCGATATAGTAGTAGGAGGAATTCGTCCCGCCCCCGTAGCGCACATCGTTGAAGAGGAAGAACTCGGCTTCCGGGCCCCAATAACTGGTCTCGGCCACGCCGGTCTGCTTCAAGTAAGCCTCGGCCTTGTGGGCCACGTAGCGCGGATCGCGCGAGTAAGGTTGCAGGGTGACCGGGTCGTAGACGTCGCACAGGATCACCAGGGTGGGGACTTCCATCACCGAGTTGAGGAAAGCCGTGCTGGGGTCCAGTTTCAGCAGCATGTCCGATTCGTGGATTTCCTTGAACCCGCGAATGGACGAGCCGTCGAACCCGATGCCATCTTCGAATAGATCCGCGTCCAACGTTCGCGCCGGAATGCTGAAGTGCTGCCAGGTGCCTGGCAAATCCGTGAAGCGCAGATCCACCATCTGCACTTTCTCTTTAAGCTTCAAGACTTCCTCAACCGTGCCCATTTTTAGCTCCTTTGACTCGAAAATTTACCCCGATCCTCTAGCCGCTGTCACAGATCGCAAATAAGTAAAACGACCGCCACCGCCTTGGGATGATTGAATGGATTTTAACTGCCCGCTTCCCGCTTGGGTATTACCCAAATGGGTCATTTTTCTTGCCCCCTTGCCAGGGGGAATGAGGATAGCCCCTCTGGATGAGGGGAAATGAGGATAGCTCCTCTGGATAAGGGGAATGAGGGAGAATAGTCCCCTTGATGGGGGGATGAGAATAGCCCCCTCTGGATAGGGGGAATGAGAATAGCCCCCCTTCATAAGGGGGGTTGGGGGGATCACACGGCGTTCTCATGTTTCCTTGACAGCCACTATGATCTGTGTCATCGCGAGCCCTGGGTGTTCTTCCCAGGGCGTGGCGATCTCAGGGCCGGCACCGAGATTGCTTCGTCGGGCAAAGAACGCCCTCCTCGCAATGACAACCTTTATTCTTGAGAACGCCATGGGGGGGATCAGAGGATGCATTGACAGCCACGTTCATCCTCCCTATAATCAACTCACAATACAGACCCCGCCGGTCTGAAGGACATCGCAGTGAATGACAACCTCCATTTTGATGCGGAAATGCCGGGAGAGTACCTGGATGAAATCTCGATCCAGGGAGCGCTCGCGCCCGCCGGTTTTTCCGACTGGCGGGCGGCCTACCGCTCCCTGCTGCACATCGCCGCCGGCGAGGAACGCCGCCGCGCCGTCAACCTCTTCTTCCCCCACCTGCTGAACGCGCTCGCCAACAGCGCCGGCCCGGAGCGCGTGCTGGCCAACCTGGAGCGCCTGCTGGATAAGCTGCCAGATCCCGCGACCTTCCTGGGCTACCTGGCCGACCATCCACGCGCCGTCGAGATCCTGGTGGCGCTCTTCTCCGGCAGCCAGTTCCTCACCGAGATCTTGCTGCGCAACCCGGCCTATTTCGAGCGCTTGATGGAATACAAGCGCCTGGCCAGCCCCAAGAGCGTTCGAGCAGCTTTACAGCGAGGCCCAGGAAGCCGCCGCGCCCTGCGCTGCTCCGGCGGAAAAGCTGGACGCCTTGCGCCGTTTCCAGAGCTGGGAGCTGCTGCGCATCGGCGCTTGCGACCTGCTGGACCTTTACGATCTGCCTGCCGTCACCCGCCAGTTGTCCAACCTGGCCGACAGCCTGATCCGCTCCTGCCTCAAGATTGCCGCCGCCCAAACCGGCGTCGAGCCGGGCATCCTCACCGTGATCGGCATGGGCAAGCTGGGCGGCAAGGAGCTGAATTACAGCTCGGATATCGACCTGCTCTTCCTCTGCGGCCCGGACAAAGACGGCTCCTCTCAGGCCGCCCTGCGCGTGGGAGAGCGCCTGATCGACGGCCTGGCGCGCATCACCGACGAGGGCTTTCTTTATCGGGTGGACATGCGCCTGCGCCCGTGGGGCAAGGTGGGGCCGTTGGTGTCCAGCCTGGAGGGCATCGTTTCTTACCTGAAGAAGGACGCGCGCCTGTGGGAAAAGCAGGCCCTGCTCAAGGCGCGTGTGGTGGCCGGCGACCCGGCCACCGGCAAGGCTTTCCTGCGCCGCGCCCGCCCGCTCATCTTCGGCCTGCCCTACGAGCAGTTCCGCGCCGAGGTATTCAACCTCAAGCGCCGCACCGAAGACCAGCTCCGCCGCAACGGCAACGGTTGGGGCGAGGTCAAGCTGGGCGAAGGCTCTATCCGCGACGTGGAGTTCACCGTGCAGTTGCTCCAGCTCGCTTATGGCTCGCGCCAGCCCGAGATCCTCACCGCCAACACCCTGGACGCCCTGGCGCGGCTGCCTTCCTTCGGCCTGATGCGCGTCGACGAAGCCCGGGTGCTCACGGAGGGCTACATCTTCTTGAGGACCATCGAGCATTACCTGCAAATGATGCATTACAGCCAGACCCACAGCCTGCCGCACGACCCGGCGGCCATCGCCCACCTGGCGCGCCGCCTGGGTTTTCACGGAGAGCAGCCCGGCGAGCAGTTCCTGGCGCGCTACCAGCAGCAATGCGTCTCTATTCGCAAGGTGTTCCTGAAATACGTGGGAGGTGTAAATGTGAGCCCCACTCTGGAGTCCTCTCCCCTGCCCGATGGCTTGCTGCCCACTCCCCCGGGCGTGCATCGCCACCTCGACCGCATGGAGCCGTCTTATTCCGAGCGCTTCACCCCGGACGAGATCGCCCGCCACGCCTTCCTGGCCGAGCAATTGGACGAAAACCGGCCCGCCGAAGTGGACGCCGTGCCCCTGGAAGGCGGCTTCTGGCAGGTGACGATCGTCGCCTACGACTATCCCGGCGAGCTTTCCCTGATTTGCGGCCTGATGTTCGGCCACGGCGTGAACATTACCGCCGGGGACGCCTTCACCTACGAGCCGTCCGGGGCCACGCCTGCCGGCGCCAGCCGGAAAGACGCCCGCCGCAAGCTCGTGGACGTCTTCATCGTCAACCCGGCCGGCCCTCAGCCCCTCACGCAGGACTTATGGGGGCGATATGCGCAAGACCTGGAGGCATTCCTGCGCATGTTGGCCGGCGGCCGGCGCGCCGAGGCCCAAAGCGAGCTGGCCAAGCGGGCTGCCGTCGGCTTGCACGCCTCCGGCCTGCTCTCCAACGCCGATTTTGCCAGGACGCTGTACCCCATCGACATCCACATCGACAACGAGGCCAGTCCGCAATACACCGTCTTGCGCATCGAATCGGAGGACACCTTTGGCTTCCTCTACGAGCTGACCAACGCCCTGGCCTTGAACCGCGTGTATATCGCCAGGGTTTCGGTCGCCACCAGCGGCAACCGCGCCCAGGATGCCCTCTTCGTCACCGACGAGCGCGGCCAGAAGATCACCACCGCCGAGAAACAGCGCGAGCTGCGTTCCGCCACCGTGCTGACCAAGCACTTCACCCACCTTTTACCCCTCTCGCCCAACCCGGAATCGGCCCTGCTGCACTTTAGGGAGTTCATCGGGGAGCTGTTCAAACGTCCCCAATGGCCAGACGAGCTGGCCTCGCTGCAGCGCCCCGAAGTGCTGGACGCCCTGGCGCGCCTGTTGGGCGTCAGCGACTTCCTATGGGATGATTTCCTGCGTATGCAGTACCAGAATCTTTTTCCGGTGGTGCGCGACGTAGACGCTCTCTCGACCGCCAAGACCCGGCAGCAACTGCAAGCCGGGCTGGAAGAGAGCCTGCGCGCCGTACACACCGGCCCGCAGCCGCCTGCGGATACGGCCCCCTGGACGGATACGCTGAACGCCTTCAAAGACCGCGAGATGTTCCGCATCGACATGCGCCACATTTTGGGCCACACCCGCGAGTTCTGGGACTTCGCCAGTGAGCTGACCGGCCTGGCCGAGGTGGTGGTCAGCGCCGCTTTCCACCTGTGCCACGAGGATCTGCGCTGCGTGTATGGCGCTCCTCTATTGGAGAACGGCGCGCCCAGCCAGATGTGCGTGGCGGCCCTGGGCAAGTTCGGGGGCCTCGAGTTGGGCTTTGCCTCCGACATCGAATTGATGTTCATCTACGATGGCAACGGCCAGACCAGCGGCCCCAATCGGATCAGCACCACCGAGTTCTACGAAAAATTGGTGCAGAATTTCATCCGTGTGATCCGCGCCCGGCGGGAAGGCATCTTCGAGATCGACCTGCGCCTGCGGCCTTACGGCAAAGCCGGCAGCCTGTCGGTCTCGCTGGACGCTTTCCGCCGTTATTTCGCTCCCAACGGCCCGGCCTGGGATTACGAGCGCCAGGCGCTGGTCAAGCTGCGCCCGGTCGCCGGCGACCCCGGCCTGGGGCAAGGCGTCACCCGCCAACGCGACGCCTTCGTTTATACCGGCGAGCCTTTCAACGTGACGGCCATGCGCGCCATGCGCGAGCGCCAGATCCGCCACCTGCTGAAAGGCGAGACCTTCAATCCCAAGTTCAGCCTGGGCGGCCTGGTGGACGTGGAATACCTGGTGCAGGGGCTGCAAATCACCCACGGCCACGAGCGGCCGGCCCTGCGCCAGACCAATACCCGCCAGGCCATGGCCGCCCTGGCCGAGGCCGGCGTTCTCTCTCCCGAAGATTATACGCGCCTGCGCAAGGCGCACACCTTTCTGCGCTGGCTGATCGACTCGCTGCGCGTGGTGCGCGGCAACGCGAAGGAAGTGTCCCTGCCGCGCGAGAACAGCGACGAGTTTGCCTTCCTGGCCCGGCGCATGAATTACGGCAGCGACACCGCCCGCCTTTCCAGCGAGCTGCTGCGTTACACCGAAGACGTGCGTGAGCTCAACGCCAGGTTGTTGCGATGATTGTAAATATTCTCCATTTGGGTAGTAGTTTAAACGGGCCCCCTGTTTTATGATAATGCAGGTGTCTAGATGACTTCCCCCATCTTTTCCTTGGATGACGCCCTGGGCCGCTTGAAGCGCATCAGCGCAGCCATCGATGCCCTCCAATTCGGCGACTACTCTTCCGTGTGGGATACGTTGAGAATGATCCTGGAAAACACCCTCCGGCTTCTGCCGGCTTCCTCTCTTGCCATCGAGCTGTACGACCCTCTGCTGGCGGACGAGTTCACTCCCCAGGATCAGACCCTGGACGGCGCGGCTATTCTCGATTTCCATCCCCGCGGGCTGGAGCACCGGGCCGAAGAAGGGGGCAGCGGCCCGCAGATCGGCGTGGAGCGCACGGCGGCGCGCTTCCCGCTCACCAGCGCCGGTGAGCTGTTGGGGGCCTTTTCCGTTACCCGTCCGGCGCGCCCGTTTTGTGAGACCGAGCTTGCCTTGCTGGAGCACGTGGCCTCCCTGGCCGGCATGGCCCTCTCCCAGGCCCACCAGGCCGCGCTGGCCCAGCAAGATCAGGCCCGCCGCCAGCGGGAGCTGCGCCGCCTGCGCCGCGCGGGCATGCTCATCTCCTCGCGCACCAGCCTGAAGGATACCCTGGATGCCATCTTGAAGATGGCCCTCGAAGTGACCGACGCCAGCTACGGCATCTTCCGCCTGGTGGAGCCGCACAACAACGGCAGCCTGGTCACCCATACCTACGCCGGCATCGACCTGGCCCGGCCGGCCACCGAGGCCCTGCCCATCACCGAAAACTCCGTGATGGGCACGGTGGCGCTCAAGCGAGAGCCGGTGGTCATCTCGGATCTGCGCGAGGAGCCCTGGAGGGCCATCTATTATCCCTTCGACCACGCCCTGGAGATGCGCTCCGAGATCGCCGTGCCGCTCATCGGGGCCAGCGGGCGCCTGGAAGGGGTGCTCAACCTGGAAAGCCCCGAAGTGAACGCCTTCAACCGCGAGGACCAGTACATCTTGCAGATCCTGGCCACCCAGGCCGTGGTGGCCATCCAGGAGATCCGCTTGCTGGACGCTCTCCAGGAGATTTCTTCCCTGTTGTATACGCGCTCGTTGCAGCAGGTGCACCAGACGCTGGTGGAAAGGGCCTGTGACCTGCTCAATGTGCCCGCCAGCTTCATCTCACTGCTCGACAAGGATCAGCTCGTCGTCCACGCCGCTTCCGACCCGGCTCTGGCCGGGCGGCGCATGCCCCTCGCCGGCAGCCTCATCGGCCAGGTGATCCTTTCCGGGCAGCCGCTGGCCTGGCTTTCTGCCCAGGGCCAGCCGTTCGGCCTGCCCGAGCCGGACGGCTTTCCGGGGGAAGGCTCGCTCCTGGCGGTGCCGCTCTTCACCAGCGACGGGGCCGGCGCGGTGGGGGTCTTTGCCGTGCAGGCTCCCGGCGGCGAGCAGCGTGATTTCAGCCAATCCGATTGGGACAAGAAAGTGCTGACCATCCTGGGCCATTACGCGGCCCTGGCCGTGCAGAACGAAGCCCACCTGGAAGCGCTCAAGTTCGCCGAGGACCAGCGCGCCACCACCGAGACCTTCGCCGCTATCGGCGATATCGCCGCCAACTTGCTGCACCGTCTCAATAACAAGGTTGGCACCATTCCCGTGCGCGTGGAAGGCATCCAGGATAAATGCGAGGCCGTGCTCCAGGGCGACCCTTACCTGGCGGATAATCTGGCCGAGATCCAGCGCAGCGCCACGGACGCCATGCAGGTGGTGCGCGAGAGCCTGGATCACCTGCGCCCCATCCAACTGGCGCCCGTCTCGGTGGCGGCTTCCCTGCAAGAAGCGCTGGCGGCGGTCAAGCTGCTCCCCGGCGTGCGCGTGGAATGCCAGGGGCTGGAGGCCCTCCCGCCCGTGCAGGCCGGCGCCAACCGCCTGGCGCTGGTATTCGGCAACCTGCTGGAGAACGCGGCCGACGCCATGGAAAACCAGGGCCGGCTCCTCATTCGCGGCTCGGTGCAGGGGGAGTGGGTCGAAGTGCGCATCGGCGACACCGGGCCGGGCATTCCCCACTCCGCGCTGGAGCGCATCTTCGATTTCAGCTACAGCTCGCGCGCCTCGGCCCACCCAGGCAAGCTCGGCTTTGGCTTGTGGTGGGTCAAATCGCTGATGACGCGTTTTGGCGGCAAGGTGGCGGTCGAAGACACCGGGCCGCAGGGCACCACCTTCTTGTTGAGCTTTCCGCTGTCCCGAGGGGAACCGTGAGCCCAGGGCTGCCGCGCGTCCTCATCGTGGAAGACGACCCTTCCTGGCAGCAGATCCTGGCGGAAATCCTGCGCGATTGCGGCCTGGAGGCCGATCTGGCCGTGAGCTTCGAAGAGGCCCTGCCGCTCATGCGCGTTACTCCCCACCGCCTGGCCATCCTGGACCTTTCGCTGGGCGGCTCGGATCACCTCAACCAGGACGGCCTGAAGGTGCTGGAGGCCCTCCAACGCCACGACCCAGCTTGCACCAGCATCTTCCTGACCGGCTTTGCCACGGTCGAATTGGCCGTCAACGTCATCCGCGAGCGCGGCGCCTTTACCTGCCTGCGCAAGGAGACCTTCCGGCGCGCCGAGTTCCGTAAAGTGATCGACCAGGCCCTGGCCACCACCCCCTCGCCGCCCTTCCGCAGCGCCGAGCTGCCCCCCAAGGATGCTCCCGCTGAGCTGGAGCGCGCGCCCGCGGGGACCGCGCTTCCCTCTGGCGCGCTGGATGGCGACCTGGCGCTCATCGTCGAGGACGACGCCGGCTGGCGCAGCCTGCTGGGTGAGCTGCTGCGCGACGCCGGCTTCGCGGTGCATCAGAGCGTCAGCTACGTGGAGGCCCTGGGCTTCCTGCGCAGCCAGTCTTACCAGTTGGCCGTGATCGATCTTTCGCTGGCCAGCTCGCTCGGCGGGGCCAGCAACCAGGACGGCTATCGCTTGCTGGCCAGCACGCAGAAGTACGGCATCCCCACCATCATCGTCAGCGGTTATGCGGAGCCGGCCGACATCGAGCGCGCCTATACGGAATACCAGTTGTTTGCCTGCCTGGAAAAGAAAGCCTTCGACCGCGAGAAATTCCTCGATCTGGCCCACAAGACCCACGCGCTGGCCGAAGCCGGCCCCCTGCTGCGCAACCTGACCGGCCGGGAGCGCGAAGTGCTGGCCCTCCTGTCGCGCGGCTACACCAACAAGGAGATCGCCGGCTCGTTGTGCATCACGCAGAACACCGTCAAGCGGCATCTCAAATCCCTGTTTGCCAAGCTGGGCGTCAACACGCGCGCCGCCGCCTCCGCTTTTGGCACGCGAGCCGGGCTCTTAAAATGACGTTCGTAGGGCGGGTTTCCAAACCCGCCGTCTCTCCCCCCTCCGCTCAAAATGCTTCGCGTGAAGGCCGTAGGGCGGGTTTCCAAACCCGCCTCCGTGGCTGCTGGCGGCTTAGAAAGCCGCCCTACGTATCTGCGCACATCGGCGGTTCTTTCCTGAAAAGCTTTGCGTCTCTGCGCCTTTGCAGGAGAGGGGCTTTCGACCCCGGCGGCTTAGAAAGCCGCCCTACGCATCTGCGTGCATCGGCGGTTCTTTCCTGAAATGCTTCGCGGCTGCGCGTCTTTGCGCGAGAGGGCCTTCGACCCTTCGTGTGAAGGCCGTAGGGCGGGTTCCCAAACCCGCCTCCGTGGCCGGCGGCTTAGAAAGCCGCCCTACGCATCGCTGCGCCTTTGCGTGAGCCTGCTTACTCCGACAGATCCTCCGCCATTACCATCTCCGGCTGCAGCACGCTAGAAGGCGGCTGCGGCACGATCTTGACGAAGCGCCCTTTGATCACCTTCTTGGCGATCAGCGCGCGGATGTGGTCGGCCGTATCGTACTGGTAAGTCTGCTCCAGGGCTTCGATGTAAAGCCCCAACAGCCGCTGCAGCTCGCCGTAATCCTCGCTCTCCAGTTCCTGTATTTCGACCTGCGCGCCCAGCGCGATGCGCTGCTGGAGCGCGGCCTCGTCGAAGCCCATTTCGGGGGTCAGCATCTGGTACACCCGCCCGCCGGTCATGCCGGAGAAAGCGTACGGCCCGGGGTCGCCCAGGATGACTACCCGCCCGGCCGTCATGTACTCGCAGGCGAAGCCTTTCAGGTTGGCGTGGGTCACGCCGGAGAGCGTCTCCTCGTCCACCGGCCCGCTGATTTCTCCCCCCAGCACGACCTCCGCGCCAGACAGGCGGATGCACGCCCGCGAATCCGCGTTCCCCTGCACGATGAGCGTTCCGCTCTGGGCGCCGTAGGCGAAGCTCTTGCCCACCGACCCGTCGATGCGCACGCCTTCGTGGTTGACGCCCTTCATCACCGCCACGCGCCCGCCGCAGGCGCCTTTGGCCGTGCCGTCCTGCGCGCCGCCCTCGATGATGATGTCCAGGGGGTCGGCCAGCCAGGCCGAGAAGCCGTTGCCTGCCACCGAGGAGGGGCCGAAGCGCAGGTGCAGGCGCTCCACCCGCTGCTGGATCTCGGGGTGGCGCGAGAGCGCGCCCACGATGTGTGAGCCTAAGGCCCGGTCGATGGCCATCACCGAATCTTGATAGGTGATCTCGCGCTCGTTGTCCTCCATGATCGTTTCGGTGATCAGCTCGCTCAGCAGGCGGGTGAGGTTATTGCGCGGGCGCACCAACAGGCGTCCCACGCCGGGCTCCAGCTCGGGCCGCGGCAGGATGGGAATGGCCGCGAACATGGCGGACAGGTCGATCTTTTCCTGGCCGGCCACCTGTTCCAGCAGGTCGCCGCGCCCCACCAGGTCTTGCAGGCGCGTGGCCCCCAGGCGGGCCGTGATCTGCCGCACCTCTTCTTCCATTCCTTTGAACAGGCGCACCAGGCGCTCGACGGCCATCTCGTATTCCAGGGGGTTGAAGACGCGCAGCCCCTTCTCGCGCGCCTCTTCCAGCGTGCGGATCTGGGTGGTGATGCCCACGAAGCAGGTGCCTTCTTCGCACTTGCGGCAGATGGTGCAGCCGATGGCTACCATAGCCAGCGTGCCAAAGCCGACCCGGTTGGCGCCCAGCAAGATCATCTTGACCACGTCTTCGCCGGTCTTCATGCCGCCGTCGCACCAGATCTCCACCTTGTGGCGCAGCCCGGCTTCCACCAAAGCGCGGTGGGCCTGGATCACGCCGATCTCCGCCGGCAGCCCCGAATGCTGCAAGGAATGCTTGCGCGCCGCGCCCGTGCCGCCGTCGTAGCCGCTGAGGTTGATGATGTCCGCGCCGGCCTTGGCGATGCCCACGGCGATGACGCCGATGCCGGGCACGATGGGGCACTTGACCGACACCTTGGCCTGCGGGTTGACCACCTTCAGCTCCTCGATGAGCTGCGCCAGGTCCTCGATGGAGTACAGGTCGTGGTTGTTAGAGGGCGAGAGCAGCGAGACGTAAGGCGGCGTGCGCCGCGCTTCGGCCACCTTGGGGGTCACTTTGAAGCCCGGCAGCATGCCGCCCTCGCCGGGCTTGGCCCCCTGGCCGATCTTGATCTCGATCACCGCCGCCGAGTTCAGGAATTCCGAGTTGACCCCGAAGCGTCCGGAGGCCACCTGTTGGCCGCGGTTCTTCTTATACAGGCCCATGATCTCCCCCAGCTCGCCGCCTTCGCCGTTGATGCACACGATGTCCAATTGCGCGGCGGCTTCGGCGTAGGCGCGGAAGGAGATCTCGCCCTGCGAGCCGAAAGACATGGCGCTGATCACGAAGGGCAGGCCGTAATCGTGCACGCTCAGATCCACCTGGCTGGCGATCAGCGTTCCGTGCACCTTCTTGAAGCCCAGCACGTGGCGCATGGCCACCGGGATCTCGCTCTTGAGCTGGCGGAAGGTATCCAGCACGTCGTCGTAATCCGTGGTCGAGCGCGTGAACGTGCCGACCTTCTTCCAGAGCTTGGGGTAGAAATGGTCGATGTGATCGAGCGAGCGCCCCGCTTCTTCTTCGCGCAGCTCCTGGCCGCGCTCGGCCGATTCGCGGTTGAGGCGCTCCCAGGTCAGCCCGGCCGTCTCGCTCCCGAAGAAGTTGGGGGTCTTCAGCTCGGCGGCCACGCTGGGGGCCAGGCCGATCGAGCTGCACACCCGCCCGTAGCCGCGCAGCTCGTGGCAGCCCATGGTGGAGGTGACCTTTTCCAGCCCGGCTTTCAGGCTATTGAGCAGGTGCAGCAGGGCCGTCTCGACGCTCTTGCCGTTGTTCTTGTGCTTCTCGGCGGCTTTTTCCGCTACCACGGCCCACATCGCGTAGCAGTTGATCGCGTCTGCCCCGAAGCCGGAGAGCAGCACGATGTCGTGCAGGTTGCGGATGGCCGCGCTGCGCACGGCGATGCCGGCTTTGCGTCGCAGGTTGACCTTGCGCTGGATGCCCGCCCGGCGCAGCGCCTCGTCCACCCGGCTGACCGCCAGCATGGGGTCCAGCCAGCCCAGCCCTTGCAGGGGGGCGTCGCCATCGTCTAACACCAGGCACTGCGAGCCGTTCTCCACGGCCATGACGGCCTGATCGGCCAGGCGGTCCAAAGCGGCGTGCACGTCTTCTTCCGGCAGCACGCCCAGGGTCAGGATCGTGGTGCGCCCGCTGAAGATTTCCAGCAGGCGCTGGATCGACACGCTGCCCATTTTTTCGGCCAGGGCCTGCGCTTCCCCGGCGTCTCCCAGGCTGGGGTGCCCCCCGGTGAGCAGGGGCACTTTCAAGCTGACCAGGATGTCGTTGGGGTCGGGGGCCTTGCCGATTTCTGGGCTGGCGCCGAACAGGCTGCTGGTAGAGAACACCTCCGCCTCGCGCCCGCGGTCGATGGCCGGGTTGGTCACCACCGCCACGGTCTCCTTGAAGAAATCGGCCAGGTTGACCCGCTTGCGCGACAGGGCAGCCAGTGGGCCGTCGAATCCCAGCGAGCCGACTTCTTTCTCCCCGAAGACCGTCTCGTCCAGATCGTGGATGTGGTCCAGGTTCCAACCGTTGGCCGCCAGCAGCCGCGCTTCCACTGCGGGCGCTTTTTCCGGGTCCTGCCAGGGCAGCGCCAGCGGCTCGGCCACCGGCTCTGCCGGGGGCGGGCACGGCTCGGGCGCTTGCACCTGGATCTCGCTGAATACGGTGCGGCTGCGCAGGCGGTTGTGGCTCAGGGCGGACTGTTCCCAATTGCTCCAGTATTGGCGCGCCAGTTGCGGCGCTTCGCGCAGGAACGCCTGGTTCATGAGATGCTGGCGGATGTCCGCGTGCGTCAAGATTTGGGCGTCTTCCCCGCGCTGCAAGCGGATGGCCATCTTCTCGCCCGGCCCCAGCGGGCGCGGGTCGTCGACCATCACTTCCAGGGGAATGGCCCCGCGCTCGGAGCTGAAGATGTATTCCTTTTCCGTTTCCACGTACCACAGCGGGCGCAACCCGGTGGCGTCTACGCTGGCCACGATCGTGTCGCCGAAGCGCGCCAGAATGGCCGCCGGCCCCTGGGCGTAGGGGCCGAAGGACTGGCGCACGCGGGTATATACAGCGCGTTGTTCGGGCGGGAAATTCTCCACTTCGTACGGCACGGGCGGGAAGACGATCTCCATGGCTTCCATCAGATCCAGGCCGTAGTTCGCGCACAGGGTGTGAATAGTGCGGTCCACGTCCTGCGAATCGGAGCCGTTGTGCGGCAGGCGCACCCCGATCTGCTCCGCTTCCAGGCGCAGGCGCGTGATGGTGTTGATCTCGCCGTTGTGGCCCAGCAGCGCGAAGGGCTGGGCGCGCTCGAAGCTGGAGACCGTGTTGGTGGAATAGCGCGCGTGGCACAGCACCACGCCGGTGTCGTAGTTGCGGTCCTGGAGGTCGGGGTAATAGCGCGAGAGCGTCTCGACCGAGCCGCGCACCTTGTACACCACGATGCTGGAGCTGAGCGAGACGAAGTGGATGGGGAACTCCGCTTCGAGCGCCGTCTGCACTTCCAGCAGGCGTTTGTCCAGGCTGGGCAGCTCGGCGTATCCGGCGATCTGCCAGAAGGCCGGGGTGCCACGGCGGGCGTTGCCGCCCAGGGCTTCCGGGCGCGTGCGGCCGGGCTGCTGGTAGATCAGGTTCAGCCCGGCTCCCTCGAAAGCGCTGTGGATGCGGTCGTGCAGGTCGGAATGGTCGATGTCGGTGGGGATGAACAGGTGGCCTACCCAGAAGCCGGGGTGCGAAGTCAGCGCGGCGCGCAGGTTGGCCTGGCTCAGCTTGCGCGCCCACAGCAGGCGCGGAATGTCGGTTTGTACGCCGGCGCCGTCGCCCTCGCCGTTGACGAACCCGGTGCGGTGGCCCATCGCCACCAGCGCCCCGATGGAGCGCTTTAGCGTGCCGAAGGTGCTCTGTCCGTGCTTGCGCGCGCTCAGGTAGATGGCGCACGAATCGCTCTCCGGGCCGTAAGGCCCGTCGGGCAGGAAATCGTTGCGGATGGAAGGGATAGCCATGACAGAACCTCGAAAGATGTAAGATTGCAGACTGCAATGGGCGTCAGGGGGCGCCTTTTGCCGGAAAAAAAGAAGCCCGCACTTCGGGGAAAAGATAAACGAAAAGCCTGGTTTCCTTATCGCTAATCCAGGTGGACCAGGCAGGTAGTTAAAAATAGTATTATAGAGACTTATTTAGACAATTTCAATAGGCAATCGGAAATTTTAATAATTCTCGATTCGCACGGTCACTACCGCACGTTCTACTGGAACGATAATATCCTCCCCCTCTACTTTCAGCGGACGCAGGTCCCGCTCGCGGGCGTCGCACAGCCAGGCGTGGCTCAGGCTGCCCCCCTTCCAGCGCACCCGCACCGGCGGCAGGGGCGCGTCGGGAGCCACCAGGCGCAGGATCACGCCCTCCCCGCGCCAGGCAGGCTTGAGCGCGCTCACGAAGGCCCCCCCGGAATTGACCTCCACCAGGCGGCGGGTCACTTCCCCGGCCAGGCGCTCCTCCGCGCTGCTCCAGGGGGCAAAAGCCAGCGCGCGCGACCAGGCGGGCAGCGCGGCGGCCTCTTCCGCGCGCGGAAAGCCCAGGGCGAAGCGCAGGGCGGTGCGCTCGCGCTCCACGCCCGTCGCCGGCATGGCCGGCAGGGGCAACAGGCGGTAGGCGCGCTCGCGCAGGGCGTTGCGGAAGGCGATCATCTCCACATTCCCGTCCGCGCTCACCGCCACGGCGCCGGGGAAGCGCAACAGCAGCGCCAGCCCGCGCCCGCCGCCCGGGTGGGGCGCGTACAGGAAGCGCTGCGCCGGCCAGAAGACGCGCGGGTAGACGCGCGCCAGGGGGCGCGTCACGCGCCCGCCGGGCGCTTCCATGCCCAGCTCGCGCGGGCGGAAGGGCAGCCCGTAGCGCAGCGCCAGGGTGCTCTTTTGCGGCGCGTGGCCTTCCACCTGGAAGTACAGGCGGGCCTCCTCCCGGTTGATCCACAAGGATTGCGCCAACGCCTCGCCCGCCAGCTCGCTGCGCCAATCCACGCGTAGCCAGGCGCCTTCCTCGTGCACGGAAAAGCGCACTGCCGGCAGGTCCAGCCGCTTCCGGCGGAAGTGGCCCCCGCGATACTCGTAGCCCATGCGCCACAGCCCGCCCGAGTCGGCGTACTCCGCCAGGGCGTGCGAGCCGCCCTCCAGCAGCGCTTCCCCGGACTTGGCCAGGCGCAGGCTCTCGATGACCCCACCGGCGCACGCCGCGAGCCGGAGGTCGAAGTGCGGCGTGTGGACGCGCAGGTCGTCGCCTTCGAAGCGGACTTCGGGCAAAGCCGGCGCCGGGTCGGGCGGGTCGGCAGGCGCCAGGCTGACTTCTGCGGAGAGGCCCTTCGGCAGCGCCCGCGCGCTTTGCTGCAGGGCTTCGTCCAGCATGGGGAGCTGCTCGCCGTAAGCCACGCGGTCCGGCGAAGTGCCCGTGACGAAGTCGTGGTGGTTGGCGACCGCCGCCGTCCACCACGCGCTGCTGAGGGGACGCACTGCTTCAGGATTGCCGTTGAGCAGGCCGAGCTGTTCGTCCAGCGACAGGCGCTCCACCAGGCGGAAGGCGCGCTCTTTCAGCGCCGGGCGCGCCGTGTAGAAGCCGGTCCAGTAGGGGTTGGGTCCAGCGCCAGCGCCGGCAGGCGCTCGCGGTAAGGCTCGATCAGGTCGAAGTAGTCGTCCATCCCGGCGTTGGCCAGCCATACCCCGCTGGTGGGGTAGACGTGGCGATTGTAGCCGTCGAGCAGCTCGTTCAGGTTGGGGATGGGCGGGTTGAAGTCCATGCCGATGGGGCACAAGAGGTAGGGCGTGCGCGCCAGGGGAACGAGCTGGCGCAGGTAGCCCGCCACGCGTCGCGCCACGCGCTTGTCCGAGCGGTCCGGGCGGCTCAGCCAGGGGTAGAGGTAGATGCGCACCAGGCCGGCGTCGGCCAGCAGGTCGCCCTGGGCGTAGGTAAAGGCGTTCCAGTGGCACAGCACCTGCGAGCCGTCGCCAGCGCGCCAGGTGAAATCCAGGCAGGCTTCGCGCCTGAGCAGGTGTTCCGCGCTGGAGCCGCGCAGGGGGAAGCGCCCCGGCAGCTCCAGGTCGGCGCCGATGAATCCCATGCCGTCGATACGCGAGACAGCGGCGCGCGTGAAGCTGGCGGCGTTGAGCAAGGCGGGCAGATTCGGCGAGTGGCCGAAGGAATCCGGGAAGTAGGCCAGGCGCGGCTCCTGAGTGACCCCGATGGAGCGCAGCCATTCCTGCCCCAGCAGGAAGTCACGCAGCAGGGCTTCCTCGCTGGGCAGCAGGGTGTCCGGGGTGGTCACGCCCGAGCCGGTCAGGCGCAGGCGGCGGGCGTTGAGCAGGTCGCGCAGCTCGTCCTGCAAATGAGGGCGGCTCTCCCAGAACAGGCGCAGGAAGAAGGCGCACTCGATGGAATACACCCGGCGCGGGTCGCGGCGCAGCTCGTTCAGGGCGGCTTCCAGGTTGGGCGCCACGTAGCGCCGGAAATATTCCTGCGAGGTGTACAGCCAGTCGGGGTCCCAGTGGCTGGACTCGGTGAAGAGCAGCGCCCGGCGCGCGCCGGGCGGGATGCCCAGACGGGCGCGCAGGGTGCTTTCCAGGGAAGGGGAGGGAGAAGGAGGCGTGGTCATGGGCATGTTCCCGGCGAGTGGCCTGGGAGCATGGTAACATAGACGCGCCCCGGAGTCAAAATTGCGCGCCTACTGGGGAATTGAGAACGATTTCCGGTGGTCAGTAGTCAGTGGGCAGTGGTCAGTGGGCAGTGGTCAGTAGTCGGTGGGCAGTAGTGAGAGGAGTGGGGTAGACGATAACCGGCGTGAGGGGAGCCTGTGGAAACCACGAAGTTCACCAAGTGGGTGGAATAATATATTGCAATGGTATGCGGGTTTCCACACAGGGTATGGGAACCCGGAAAATGAGGCGCGCGAACCCCTCCCGCGTTGTTCGTGGGTGCAAAAACCTTAAAACGCACCGAACTACTTAATCCGTATGTTTTACGGAGCGTTCTGCACAGAAGGCAGGAATACGGATGCCGGGTCGGTGCTGAACTTTAAGGGGATTTCTCCCTGGTCGCTGCGGGGATCGACCACACCAGTGCCCGGGTTGAACAGGGTATACCCTTCGGCCTTGACCCCTTTCGGAAGAGATAGGCTGGCAAAATAGGTGAAATCCGTAAAATTCGTGATAATGGGTGCCGGGGTGGCCCAACTGGGGGGTGGGGCGGAGGCGATCGAATCGCTGGCCAGACGCAAAAAGCTGCCCGCTTCTACGTTGATGTTCAGTGAATAGACCAGAACGCCGTTGTAGCTATACCCCCGCAACTTGACGATATGAGCGGTAGTATCGGTATTATATAAATAGATGATAGTGGCGGTTGCGTCATTGTCGGTGGGCACAAAATACACGAGAGTCTCGCCTGGAGCAGGGGTGGCAAGAGTCTCGGGTGCTAATGGTTGGCTGTTGGCGCCGGCCTGCGGTAACTCATCTTCCCCGCGTGTGGGTTGCGGTGTTTGATTGGTCACCCCTTCATCCGGTAAAGGCATCGTCGCTGTCGGTGTCGCCGCCTCTAATTGAGATGCTTGCCTGAATTCGGCCATCGCCTTGCCGTCCGCACCAATCCTCAGCAGGTAAACCGTTAAGACGATCCCTGCAATCATGCCAAGGAAGATCCATCCGAATTTTTTCATGGCGCCCTCCTTAATTTGCACCTGTATTGAGATATTCAGTTGTCGAAAAATACAGATAGTTGATAATTAAGATAAATTATACATTAATAATGCGTAAATGTTCTATTCAATTTCGATCCTGGGTCACTCGTCGAGGAAGCCCGCCACCAGGAGGGTGATGCGAGCGGGGTGCCGTGCGTGAAAAGCCTCTAGGACACGTCCTTCTCACCCCAAAACCCAACATTTTGCCCATTTCTCGATGCCGTTGGGTTAGTGGGGCGCCGTGCCTCCCAACAAGTGGAAACTATGTTCACCTCCACCCACCCAACCTACGGCTCACGTTTTATTATGCTGTTTTGTGCTTTCTCATAATTACACAAGCCTGGTTGTTCTCATAGGTCATTTGTGGCACAAAACCTAGAACCTCAAAATCAACATTAAATCGGGAAAAATAGGATTCTGGAATACACGTCTCGCCATAAAAAGAATTGCTTAATGATCCACCACCGATTGGTTGATGAATAATATTTCCTTTATCATATTCAGCAAGGGCAGTTTCTGTATCAACAAAACAATCGCGCAAGCCTGTGGCGTAATCCGGATAATCATTTTTATTTCGAAGCGATTGCAGATGGTCAATGAAACTTCTTGATCGTGTCGTAATGAACAACAGACCATCATCTTTCATTAGCCGAGCAAATTCCTTAAGCCAAAGACCAACGAACTTTTCATTTAGGTGTGAAAAAACCGAATAAGCTGTCAGGAAATCAAACATGTGATCATGAAAATTCGAGATCGGAGGTTCAGGATTAGTTTTTAAGGAAATTAACTCTTGGTATGGTTTCCTTGCACAAAGCAATCATTTCAGCCATTGGATCAACAGCGTAAATATTCTCCCCGGGGATCAACTTCAACCACATTCGCGTAATTCTTCCCCAACCACAGCCAAAATCCAGCAACTTTTTGTTCTTCTGGTCTTTGTTTTTTTGCATTGAGATATATTTTTGCGCAAGTCTAAAAAAATCCAGTGATAGTAAAAGGGTAACCCGACCGCTTGCGCCTGTAAAATGGAGTTGTACTTTTTCAGAAGGCATTTCAGGGATAAGTTTCTTGAAATTTTTCTGGTATATCCTTTTCGTGAAGCAGGTAATCAATCCAAAGGTCATCTGGAAGGTCCCTCAAACTATTCTGAACACCGAAGAATTGTAAAGAATCGCGAAAGTGCTTTATCATGGTTGATTTCCCTTTTTGATTTTTATGAATAGAACAGAGATGTTCACATCATCTAAAATATAATTGATTTCCGCATGACCGGTATACTCTAAACGTTAAGATAATGATTTTGACAAAGTTCGGTTTCTTGGAGCGTAACTTACTGGGCCAATGTCAAATCCTTTCTTGAGGTCTATAATAATAATCCGGGAATCTCGTCACGATTATCACTCAAGTCTTCCATGTTTGCCCTCTCCTCTCTAGCGCAAATTCTCTGTATATCGACATTGCTCAATTGAGATGTTCAGATCTTAATATGATGTGAAATCCTTAAAGTTACTTCCTCGCTTTGCCATACTGCCAGAAAAGTTGTCATGTATCCCTATCCGAATAAGCTCCCTTACTGAGTAAACCATATAATATTTGTGGATTTAGCCATTCGTTGGGCTTTTGGGCGAGGAGCGCGATTGCCGGGGTGGGTTCTACTTCTCGATGTGCGCTTGGCGTTGGATTGATGGGAGTGCTGCGTTTCCCAACGAACGAGAACTATTTTCATCCGCCGACCCAACCTATAGGGAAGGTGCGGTCTGGAAAACGATCGCACCCTCCTTCTGGGTAAAACGGGCTTTACGGCAAGTAGCACCCATACGCTATGCTACTCATGTGAAAGCGGTGGCGCAAAATCAAATGCCCGTCAGAGGTGATGGCGGATACCATGATGTCAGATTGCACAAAGCGATTGCCCCCCAACACGAACAGCCCGCGGTAGTTGTCGCTCTCGATAACGTTTCTCAGCAACGCCCCGCTATGGGCATCGATAAAGTACCCCAACTTGTCATTGAAGAGATATAACCTGTCGCCGTCGAAACCGGCATCCACAATATCATTGCTGAAATCGAACGTTCGCATCACGCGCTGGTCAGGCTGGTCAATGACGTAGACGTGCGCCGCGAATGGCGTGCCCCCATAATCGGCTGCCACGACCACGGCTGTGGTGTTATTCTCGATCAATAATGTGCCCGTGCCCCCGCCGGGGATGGCATACTCACGCGACGTGGGCAGGTGGGAACCAGCCGTATTGCAGTCAGCGGGGACCTGAATCCTATCGAAGGGGGCCAGCACCGGCTGGACTACCAAGTAACCAAACAAAGCCATGACGAGCACCAGGATAACGCCTATACCCAGGAGCCAGCGCTTCCTGGATGAGACTCTTCGCCGAGTTAACATGAGCAGATTGTAACATGCCGACGAGGACAATTGAGCTGTCTGTGGACGGAGGTGGGCGAGGACGGCGCGGGGTATAATGGATGGAGAGCGATACCAGGGATCGCCGTACGATCCTTGCCAGTTTCAGGCGAAAGAAGATCGGAGACGAGCATGGAGCATCCCGCAGTAAAGGATAAACGCAGCCAAAAAGTCATCTTCCTCAGCCACTGTTGCCTCAACCAGAACGCGAAAGTGCGTGGCATCGCCCAGTATCCGGGGGCCATCCAGCCGTTGGTTGAGCTCCTGCTAGAGCATGGCGTCGGCATGTACCAGATGCCCTGTCCTGAAATGAGCTACCTGGGCAACATGCGCTGGGGGCAGGTGAAAGACCAGTACAATACCCCCATGTTTCGGCGCCATTGCCAGCGCTTGGCCGAAAGCGTGGTGGATATGGCGGAGAATTACTTGCAGTGCGGCTATCAGGTGCTGGGGTTTGTGATGATGGACGGTAGCCCGGTATGCGGATTGAACCGGACGCCGCGCCCTAAAAACGGAACGCTATGGGGTGGAATGACCTGGTATCTGCCCGAATCGGAATATTTGCCGGAACAGGGCAATTATTGCGAAGTACTCCAGGAAGAGCTTCGCAGGCGGGGGCTGGAACACCTGCCCTTCGTGGCCGCCCCTGAATTCGACGAGGTGGGCTCGATGGAAGCTTCCTTGGAGCGTATTCGGGCTCTTTTGAGCTGAAGCCGGCTGGCTGTTCGGGGCGCTGCGCAATTGCAGGGTAGAAATCCAGGGAGGCGGTCACCTCTCTCGTTCTGCTCGGGGGCGCACAAACCGCGGGAACGACCGCACCCTTGACATTCTATCCGGCAGCCGCATGGATGCGTTCCACCCTCTGCGTGGGCCGGCTGCGCGCCAGGTCGTACGTGGCTTGCAGGCTCATCCAGAACTCCGGGGTGGTGCCCAGCGCCTGCCCGAAACGCCAGGCGGTATCCGGGGGAACGCCCACGTGCCGGGCGAAGGCTACCTGGCTGACGCCCATGGACCTCAATGATGCGCCATTGGTCGTTGATGCGAATACTGTAGAAACCCTCACTTCCAGGTGTGAGCCGGCGCCTCTTGACAAAGAAGGTATAATTACGATAGATAGTAAGGCGCCATAGCATCGGGCGGCGCTGTGGAAAGGAGCGGCGGATGGAACCTGCGTTTTGTCTTTCGCCCAGGCAGCAGCTCTTGCGGGACCTGGCCTGCCAGATGCCCGAAGCAGACATCGCCTCGGTCGAGACCTATTTTTACTTCTTGCGGGTGGCCGGGGAGGTGTCTGCCAATCAGCAGACCTCGTTGGGCTGTTACGAGCTTTCGGAGGGCAAGCTGGTGGTGCTCTTGCTGCTCCACCACGCCCCGCACTGGCGCCTGACGCCCTCGGCGCTGGCCGAGGCGGCGGGCGTGACGCGCGGGACGATCAGCGGGCTGCTCGGCGGCCTGGAGCGCTCCGGGCTGGTACGGCGCACGCCGCACCCGGGCGATAAGCGCTGCTTCAATATCGAGCTGACCCGCCCGGCGCTGCGCCTGATCGAAGAGGTCTTGCCGCAGGGCCTCCACCGCATCACGCAGCTCATGGCGGCGCTCGACGAGGGCGAACAGCGCCAACTGCGCGCCTTTTTGGAGAAAATGGAGCGCGGCCTCTCGCCTGCGGCGTGAGGCGGCGCGCCAACATCATTTTTTAATTGCTTACCTTTGGAGGTAATGAATGAACGTAGCAGTGCTTGGTTACGGAAACATCGGCGGCACCCTGGCGAAGAAATGGGTGGCGGCCGGACATCGGGTCTACTTTGGCGTCCGTGACCCGCAAAAACCCGCCGTTCAGCAGCTCGTGCAGGCGCTGGGGAAGAACGCTTCCGCGGCAATCCTCCCCGAGGCCATCGCGGCCGGCGAAGTGGTCGTCTTTGCCATCCCCGGCGGCGCCATGGAGAAGACCCTCGCGGAGCCGGATTTCGCCGGCGTCCCGGCGGACATGTTCTACTGCGGCCCGGAAGGTGAGGCCAAAGCGCGGGTCGAGGGGCTGATCGCCGACGTCGGCCTGCGCCCCATCTGCCTGGGCGGCGCGGACAAAGCCGGGGTGGTGGACGACGTTTTGCGCTTGTGGGTGGCGCTGGTGCAGGGCCAAAAGATGTCGCGCAAGCTGGCCTTTAGGATGCTGACGAAATAGGGCGCCGGCTATGAGCGATTGGGGCTTACTGATCTTGAGAGTTGTGCTGGGGCTGACCTTCGTGGGCCACGGCAGCCAGAAGCTGCTGGGCGCCTTCGGTGGCTCCGGCTTGAAAGGCTCGCGGGCCATGGTGGCGCGCATGGGCATGCGCCCGGCGTGGTTGTGGGGCACGCTGGGCGCGCTTACCGAATTCGGCGGCGGGCTGCTGCTGGCCCTGGGCCTGCTGGATCCGCTGGGCTCGCTGGGAGTCATCTCCGCGATGCTGGTGGCCATTTTCCAGGTGCACTGGAAGAACGGCTTCTGGAGCACGCAGAAGGGCATCGAGTTCCCCCTGTTAAATCTGGCGGCGGCCCTGGCCCTGGGCCTGACCGGCCCGGGCGCGTTCTCCCTGGATGCCCTGCTGGGCATCTCCCCTCCGGAGCCGGTCGTCCTGGGGATCGGCCTGCTGCTGGTGGTGGCCGGCTTTTTCGCCGGGCAGGCCAGCCGCGCGCCGCGAGCGGGGTCCTCGGCCCAGGAGCAAAAGCCGGATAAGGCTTGAAGCGCCCGGCTAGGGGGCCGTCACGGACGGGTCGAAGTAGGTAGCGATCACCCCTTGCAGGTCCTGGCTGCTGTGCTGGGCCAGCAGCGCGAAGAAATCTTGCCCGCTGGCCTGCTTGTGGCTGAATTGGGCGGCGTAGTCCTTCAGGAAGGCGAAGAAGGCCTCGTCGCCCATCTGCTTGCGCACCGCCTCCAGGAACTGCGCCCCGCGCAGGTAGACCGCGTTGCGGTAGTCCACGTAGCTGGCGTAGCCGTTGATGGGGTGATTGATCCAGCCCTGCGGCTGGTAGTAGTTCACCCGGAAGCTCCACCACCAGCTCACTTCCTGCGGATAGGTCTTTTCGTAGAAGAGGCTCTCCGTATAGGTGCTCAAGGCTTCGTCCAGCCACGGCTCGAGCGCCTGGTCGTTGCCCACCAGCCCAAACCACCACTGGTGGGCGGTTTCGTGCGCGGCGATGGTGGTCAGGTAGCTCTGCGGAGAGCCGTCGTAGGTGCTGTAGAAGCCGCGGCTCAAGAAGTACAGCCCGTCGTATTCCATGCCGTCCATGAAGTCCCCCTCCACCACGCTCAGCGTCGCGTGCGGATAGGGGGCGAAGAGCTGGCTGTAGAGCGCCACGGCCTTGCCGGTCTCTTGCAGCGCCGCCTGGCCGGCCTTTTGATCCAGGGGGAAGGTGTAGCTTTCCACCAGGACGTTCCCGACTTGCAGGGTATCGACTTTATACTGCGGGCTGAAGGACAGCACGAAGGTGCGCGCCAGGTCTACCTGGTAATGATGCTGGTCTCCGTCCTGGGTGGCGGGCGCGCTGGCGGCTACCACCAGCCCGGCGTCCTGCGAGGAGAGCTGCACGTCCACCTGGTAGGCGGCCACGTCGTAGACCTGGTGCTCGCCGTAATACCACGGGTCGTGGATCAGCCAGCCCTGCCCGGCCCGGTAAGGCGGGAAGAACGGGAACCAGTCCACCAGGTTGGTCTGGCGGCTGGAATAGCCGAAGGCCACCGGGTAGATGCTTTCGGTGGGTGGGGGAATGGCCGGCAGGTGCAGCTCGTACTCCAGGGACACGTCCACACTTTGCCCGGCGGCCAGCGCCTGGTCCAGCGGAATGTCCAGGCGATTGCCCGCCAGTTGGTAATTGGTCGTGGGCTGGCCGCCGTCCAGGCTGAGGCTGTCGAGGACGAACGCGCCCGAGTGCGTGTTAGGCTCCACGGCCAGGCTCAGGCCGGGCAGGCTTTCCCCGCTGGTGTTGGGGTAGTGGATGGCCTCTTTCACCACCGCGCTGTGCTGAGCGTAGTCGAATTGCAGCGAAAGGGTATAAGCGGCGTGCTGCGCCGGCGCTGGCGTGGCCGTGGATTCTGGCGCCGGCGAAAGGGCGGCCGTCGGCGAAACAGCCGTCGGGGTCTGCGCGCGCGTTGGTGCGGGGGAGGGCTGCTGTGCGCCGGCCGGAGTCCCGTTGCCGGGGGTGGGCGCCGGGGTCGCGACGACCGGGGCGCAGGCCGTGCACAACAAAACCGCCCATAACGCCAGGGTTCGGGCGAGATGCTTCGAGGGTAGGAAGATAAAGGTCATACGCGCTGTAAGCTCCGCTAAAAAGTAGCCGTGCACACCCGTGAATTATAAGCTCGTTTCGCGTCTCCTCGCCGCTCTCGGCCCGTCTAAAATTCCCCGGATTCATTGAAATCGCGCTTTTTCGGTGTTAGAATGTGGGGTGGGCGGGAAAATTCCTGCTTCGCAAGCTGCCTCGAACCAACATAGTCGTCTGAATGCCGGCTCTTTCCCCGACTTTCCGGGCAAAAGCTAAATTATAATAACCGCGTGCACCTCAAATTCTCAATCCGTTGGCTTCTCATCCTGCCGCTGCTGGCTAGCTTGCTCGTTCCGGCTTCTGGCGCGTTGGCCTCCCGGCCCGCGGCATTGTCCGTGCAGCCCTCGGGCGTCACTGCTTACGATCTGATCATCGCCATGAACACCTTGCGCGTGTCCTATGGACTGCCGGCCCTGGTGGAAGACCCCATCATCGACGCCGTGGCTCAATCCACCGCCCAGACCATGGCCGCCGCCGAGATGTCCTGGCACATCGGCAACGTGTCCGGGCGGCTGGCCTCAGCCGGCTACGGCGGCGGAGCCAAAGTGTGGGGCACCGAGAACTTCGCCGTGGGCAACTACAATTCCGTCGACCAGATCATGGTCGTGTGGTCCGACCCGGACCACATGCTCCCGGCCGACACTCCCGCTTACTGCAACGTGGGCGCCGGGATGGCCCAGGCGCCTAACGGCATGACCTACTACATCTTGCAGGCTGCTTACACTTCCGCCAAATCCTGCGGGGAATACAGATCCGTCACCGGCGCCACCTTGCAGCCCGGCGGCACCACCGACGAAAACACCGTCCCCGGCGTTCCCCAGGTGATCGTCCCGGTCAAGATTGCCACCCCCGGCGCGGACGGCAAGATCTACCACGTGGTCGAAGCCGGCCAGTCGCTGTGGGCCATCGCCGTGGCCTATAAGACCACCATCAAAGACCTGCAAACCTGGAACAACCTGGCCGAGGGCACCAAGATACAAATCGGGCAGCGCCTCTTCATCCCCAGCAGCAACACTGTTGGCTACGCCACGCCCACCCCGGTGGGCATGGTGCTGACCAGCACCCCCGACCCGGACGGCAAGGTGGTGCACGTGGTGCAGGCCTACCAGACCCTCAGCACCATCGCCGGGGCCTACGGCGTCACCGTCGACGCCCTCCTGGCCCTGAACGGCCTTCAAATCGATTGGCCCCTGCAAATCGGCCAGAAGCTGGTGGTGCATCCCAGCGCGGTGACGCCCAGCCCCACCCCGCGTCCTCTCACCCCCATCGAAAAGCTCACTCCCGCCAGCGACGGCAAGTACTACCACGTCGTCCAGAGTGGGGAGACCCTGAGCTGGATCGCCGACTTGTACCAGGTGAAGGTGGACGACCTGATGTCCTGGAACGGTTTGAACGCCTCTTCAATTCTACAGGTGGGGGAAAAGCTGCTCTTGCAGGTAACCCCGCCGGCCCCGCCGACCGCCACTCCCGGCCCACCGACTGCCACCCCTACCGCCACGCTGACGCCCACCCCCACGCGCACCTCGCCCCCGCGGCCGTCCGACACCCCCGCCCCTGCCGCCGCCGCTCCGGGCGGCGCCCTGTGGATGTTGCTCGTCCCGGTCAGCCTGGCCGTGGGTGGATTGTTCCTGGTGGTCTTCTTTAGGCGCAAGAACAGACCCTAAAGGTTTTTAAAACCTTTAGGGTCTAAAACAGGAAACAAGATGACCAGTCCTTCTCCCCTTGTGTACGACACCCACTATCACATCTACAATCGCGGCATAAATCGCGAGAATATATTCATCGAGCAACGTAATTATGAGCACTTCTTAAATCTCTACGCCACACACATCGAGCCAGTGGCAGAAACCTTTGCCTATTGCCTGCTCAAGAATCATTTTCATATTCTCGTCAGGGTGAAATCGCAGGACGAAATTGAGACCCTAAAGGTCTCCAAGACCTTTAGGGTCTGGAATCCAAAGGTTTTTAGAAACCTTTAGGGTCTCACGTCTTCCGTGTAGAGACTGAAGACGGCTATTAGGGTGCAAGACGATCCTTTCGATCAGGTCGCCCAGGGCCGCATCCAGGTATTCGGCCAGGCCCTTGAGCACTTTGAGCATCCGCGCTTCGCTAAAACCCCCGCAATAATTCCCTTCTTCCGCGAATTTATAAAAAAATTCTATATTGCAGAAATCCCGATTATCCATTATCATTACGGAAACACTGTAATTACTCTTATAAGGAGGCCATCATGCCGAAATTGACGAAATTGAGCACTGAAGAAGTCGAAGCGTTGAAAAAGAAGAAATCAGGCCTGAGCGACCGGGAAAGAATTCGACAGCAATATATCGATTACCTCAAGAACTTCAATGCCGGAGATTGGGTGGTGGTTGCGTTGGAAGCAGGCGAAAGACGGCAAACGATCAAGAATCGCCTGAAAACCGCCGCGAATCAGCTTGGATATAATTTGAACTTCATCCGCAGCCGCAACGACTTGAAATTTGAGATCCAAAAGGCCTAGAAAGAACTTCTTCACGCTTCACCCTGCGTAACAGCAGGCTTTCGTTCGTGCAGTAGAAATAATGTACTCCCCCCAAAAAGACGGGCTTCTGGCCCGTCTTTTTGGGTTCTCAGGCCAGGGTGCGGGTCGCGCGCCTGGCCGGCAGCCGGGTGCTGGCCGCCGCGGCGGGCCAGGTGGTGCGCGCCGAGCTGGATACCGAGACCGCCCAAAACCCCAAGGCCGGCTACGGCCTGCACGTGCGCATCCAGCACCCCGACCACGTGATCACCCTCTACGGGCACCTGAGCGAGACGCTGGTCAAGACCGGGCAGATGGTGCAGGTGGGCGAGCCGATCGGCCTCTCGGACAACACTGGCCATTCCACGGGGCCGCACCTGCACTTCCAGGTGCGCACGGACGTGGCCGCCCTGCACGCCATCGCCCCCGCGCCCTTCATGACCGACGAGCTGCCCTCGGACGTGACTCTCTTTTCGGTGCAGGTCACCGCAGACGGCGACGGCCTGCGCGTGCGTACCGGCCCCGGCACCAATACCGGCGTGGTGCGCAGCCTGAGAGCTGGCGACACGCTTCAAATTCTGGGGATTTCAGGCGCGGATGCCTGGCTGCGTGTGGAGGATGGCTATATCTTTTTCAATCCGTCCTGGGTGGAGAGAGTCTAGGGTTTAATCCAGCCCAAAATCACTAATCGATCCAGGCTAGTAAACTGGTAGGAGCGGTTCGAATTAATCCCGAGGATCGTGTAAACGGGCGGTTCGTCATCCTCCCTTTG
Source organism: uncultured Chloroflexia bacterium (assembly GCA_963702935.1). Taxonomy (GTDB): domain Bacteria; phylum Chloroflexota; class Anaerolineae; order Anaerolineales; family Anaerolineaceae; genus DAOTWA01. The sequence continues at coordinate 444,804 of OY969772.1, read as the reverse complement.
GCGTTCGTGCAAAAGAAACTGGTCATCATGCGACCAGGTCAGCGTTCCATAATAGAGATCTGTATCACACAGATCACTCATTTGCTTTTCCTCCAGCGATAAGACCGACACGTAAGGGGCATTGGGATCTGTGGAATCCCGGGTAAACGCCAGATATTTCCCACTTGGCGACCAGGTGATCGCATGTGCCATTCCTGCTTGATCCAGGTCTTTGTTGGGTAGGATCACTTTTAAGGACACTCTCTCCCTGGCTATTCAAAATCCAGATTTTGTTTAGCCCAAAATAGATGGCAAAATATTTCCCATCGGGGGATACAATGGGGGGATCCTGAGCAGAACTCAGAGGCGCGCTTCCCAAATCAATTCCCCATTGGAGCCGGCCGGTTTGGGGGTCAAATGCCTGGTACTCGTTTTCCCCGCAAGCCTTACAGGCATAGATCACCAGGCCAGCGGGATAATCATAGACTGGATAGATATAAACATGGGTGCTATCGGCGTCGTCGATGACGCCGCCTATGCCTGGCAATCGCGCCGATACCTTGTTCACCGCCTGGGTAAGTGGATTCCATATCAGCCACTCGAATAAGTCAACCTGGTTGGCCAATGGAAGGATGATGTGATTCTGATCCCCCCAATAATCCGAAACGTGTCCGGCTTCTACCCCCTCGAAATGGTGCTGGAGGATGCTCCCGGTTTTGATATTGAGGATACTTACATCAAAGTTGGAATTCTTCTTGTAAACGGTAGATAATATCCATTGCCCATCCGGTGAAATTGGCCACCATGCGCTTCGGACAATTTCGGAATATAGCTCTCTTGGGATGCTGGGTACGCTCTCGAGCCCCACGTCGCCCCATAGGTCGAATTCGTTCTTGGTTATATTGGCAACCATCAACCCCTTGCCTATGGCAGAATCTGTTTCAGATATATTTTGGGGACCTATACATTCCGAATTGATTCGATCGGAAGTAATCTTCGTTCCACTTTCTTGATCGAATGAGACGGAGTGAGGGGCGATTGCCGTCGGTAGCTCTGGCTCGACGGTGGGCAGGCTCGTTGCTGAAGGGATCGGTGTGGGTGTTCTCGCGAAAGGCGTCGCCGAGAGAAGTTGAACTGTTGCCTCGGAAGGCAAAGGGCTGGCAACTGACGTTCCGAGTTTTTGCCCGGCGGGCAAGCTGGTGCAACCTACAAGGAATAGAACGATCGCTATTATTGGATAGGTTTTCTTCCGCATAGTCGTTTATCTCTCGATCCCCACTTTGGGTCAAATTCAATCTTTCCGTGTCTCGTGTACGCGTACTCATCCCCGTCACGTGGCTTATTCTCTGCCTGTTTCGTCTCGGAACCCGACTTCATTATTTGCCGCCCAATCTGTCGGGTAAATCCCTCGCCTCACATATTCCCCGAAGCTCGAATTCTGCCAATTCATCGGAGCCTCCACCCATCCATGCTTCACCGGATTGTAATAGATGTACTCCACGTGCCGGAGTTTGTCTTCTGCATCACGGATCAAATGCTCCCAGTAGCGCCGCAGCCATATCGCCTGTTTCCCTTTCAACCTGCGCGAGGCCGAACCCACCGGCGGGTGAAATAGCTCTTGATCAACCGCCGGTGAGGGGGATAGCCGCTGTCTTCATCGGGAAGCCTTCACATCACGTGCAAGTGATCGGGCAGCACCCCCCAGGCGATCAAATGAAAGGGATAATCCGCCCGGACGACCTGAACAGCCTCACGCAGCAGCTCCACCGCCTCCGGCCTGGAAAGAATCGGCAGCCGGTTTCACGTCACCAAGGTGAAAAAATATGCCCCCGGCGCAATCACACGGCAATAATTTATGGATCAATTATAGAGCTACTCCCAATTCCCGGTATATTTTTACATCAGGCATCCTGTAGGATACGTTTTGCCAATAGGCAGGGTGGATGACAGACAAAAGGGCAGAACCGGCAGAGACAAGGCATTTCTGCCGAAAAGGAGGGGGACAGTCCGTGATATTTTAGCGGGCGATGAGTGTGTGGTGAGCAAAGCTGGGAAAAAGACCTTCGGCCTGGATTACTTTTTCTCTGGTTTGCAGTAGAAAGTGATTCCCATCTTATCGTTTTTTTTCGCCCTGTCTTTGGTCAGTGTTCAGCAACACCACTCCTATCCACTGTCAATGGAGCAAATCATCCGTAGTCCAGAAGAAAAAGCTGCCAGTCAAGCGAAGAAAGCTGAGAAAAAAAGCAGAGCTGCCGAGCCAAAGCGCAAGCGAGGCGGGCCCAAAGGCAGTCAGAATAAGACCGAGGTGAGCCTTAACCCTGAGTTGCTGCGGATTCAAAGGATGATCAAAGCCTTACTTCTGCTTATCAGCAGTTTGCTCCACCCAGTCTGCCTGGCCCTGGATGGCCATTTTGGCAGCTATCCGCTGAATTACCCGTTCCATCTGGCTAATTGGCGAAGGTGTTGTTTCAATCAATGTATATAAGTAATAATATTACCTTGACAGACATAGTAGTATGTTATATAATACTAATATGGAGCTGATGATATGAGCGAGAACAAAATTACATCCGACCTGCTGCGTGGCCATACCGATACGATGATTTTACGGCTCTTATGCGAAGCTGATCGCTACGGCTACGAGATTGTCAAGCTGATTGCCGAGCGCTCGGGCGGCGAGTATGAGTTAAAGGAAGCCACGATGTACTCCAGTGTCCGGCGGCTTGAGGCGGACGGTGATATCGAGTGGTACTGGGGCGATGAATCCCAGGGCGGACGGCGTAAGTATTTTCGGATTACCGCAAAGGGTAAGTCCACTTACGCCAGCAACAAGAGCAATTGGGAGTACGCCAAGCGCGTGCTCGATAAATTACTGTAAGGAGATTTGAGTCATGAACGAGAAAATAAATGAATACCTGAACGGCGTTTTCGCCCCTTACGAGGGAGTAAAAAGCGTGGCCGAGCTAAAGGCCGACCTGCTCTCCGATTTACGGGAACGCTTCAATGATCTCATAGCCGAGGGCAAGGACGATGAAACGGCTTTTCGGATGACCATCGACAGCATCGGCGACATCGAGCAAACGGTACAGGAAATGGCTAACCTCTCCCGCTCGCTGGAGCGGCAGTTGTTGATCAACTTCAGCGCGAGCAACTTGCCGGAGAGTGACTTCGCGGGCGTTACCGCACATAAAGGAAAATTTGAAGCCAGCACGTTGCGCGGCTCCAACTTTTCGGGCGCGGATCTGACCGGCAGCTCGTTCAAGAGCAGCGATGTGCGCGAAGCCAGCTTTGACGGTGCAAATCTGACAGACTGCAATTTCTCCACCCTCGACCTTGCGGGTGCGAGCTTCAACAAAACCATTCTTGTACGCACCGAATTCAACACGTCAGAGCTGAAGGGGGCCAAATTCAGCGATGTAAAGCTGACCGACGTCAAACTGACCCTGACCGACCTTAGAAAAACAGTTTTTGAAAACTGTATTTTCGACGGCGTGGACTTCGACAAATCCGACCTGCGGGGCCTGTGCCTGGACGGGCAGACCTTTATCGGAGTCAAGTTTGACAATTCGGCGCTGAATGAAGTCACTTTTAGGGGCGCGACACTCAAAAATGTATCTTTCCGTGCGACGTCTTCCTGGACGAATAAATATTACCGCGCCCTCCAGACTGCCTGTTTCGACGGCGCGAGGATGGATAAGCTGACCTATGCATCCCTCAAGAGCCTGGGAGTCGATTTATCCAAGGTTACCATTTTATAAAGAGTAAAGAAGATGCAAAACCTGAGTATCGGTTCGCCATCAACCAGCGGCGACGGTAATCATGCTCCCAGTTCCGGAGACTTCGAAATCGTAGCGCCCGGCCGCACCTTCATAGTTGGGACTTTGCAGCCTCACGTCGCCACTGGCCGTTTGACCATCGAAGACAACGCCAGAACCCCAGCCTTTCAGGTGGATTCGGGCTGCAACACCCGGTGGGCGCCGCACGGTGAATTCGGACCCACTGCCACCCAGCCGGATGGGAACCACGCGAGTGGGCTCGGGGAGCTCGACGGTAAACATGCTTCCTGCCCCGTCAGCGTCCAGCTCGAGGAGATCCAGACTGACCAACCTGGTAGTGACCTCCGACCCGCTACTCCGGATCACGATCTGCCAGGGGATGGCGGTGCTGAGCTCAATTTCTGCCATACGCTGTCGCCGGGCAGGCAACCAGAGGCGCTGCGGATAGCGGATGGTAATTGTCCCTTCTTCCACATTCACATTGGGCATCGATCCAGTGAAGTTCGCCCGGTAGAGATCGTTCATTCCAGTGGCCGCGCGCACCCTGAGGGTGGATGCCCCGGCAGAAACGACCAGGCGCCCACGTTCCAGATCGCCTAGCGGAGCGGAGAAGTCACCGCCCGCACCTTCAGGCACTTCGCGCAGCCGGGCAATCTCTTCCCTGGACATTGCGTTACTGCGCTTAAGAAACTCCACGAGGAAAGCGACCTGCTCATCACTGTACTGTGAGGCGATCTCGTCCCAGCTCCCCCCGATGGAATTAAAAATCGAGTCTATCTTTCGCAGGGCCTCTTCGTTCGGGACGAGCCTGACGATAACCCGTCGCCCATCTTCCGGATCATGCTCCCGGCGTACTAGCCCGGCCTTCTCCAACCGGTCGATCATCCCGGTGATAGCGCCCGTTGTCAAGCCCATGAGCTCGGCAAGCTGACCAGCAGTCGTCGGCCCGGTAATATCCAGGATGTCGGTAACCTGTAAGTCCGTGACGTTCATCCCAACATGAGCCGCCGCCGCCCGGAAAAAGGATGCGCTGAGGCCATTAAACTGCCGCACCTCCAGTGCAAACTCGGCGAGCAGTTCCTCACGTTTTTCGAAAGGGCCACTTGACAATTAGCATTCCTCCGTGTATAATCCGATTATCTTAGTTACTAAGATAATTTCACGGAATTAAATTAGGTAACTAAACTAAACTTATTATAACACAGGAAAGCGCAAGCGTTAAGGAGTGAAGAATATGCAAAATCAAGCAATCCAGGTGAAAGGGCTGCAAAAGTCCTATAAGAAACTTCACGTTCTAAAGGGCGTAGATTTTGAGGTGGAAAAAGGCAATATTTTTGCCCTGCTCGGCTCCAACGGCGCGGGCAAAACGACGATTATCAAAATCCTTACCACGCTGCTCAAGCAAGACGGCGGAACTGCCACCATCAACGGCTTCGACGTTGCGGCAAAGCCTGACGATGTGCGCCAGTCGATCAGCCTGACCGGGCAATTCGCCGCCGTGGACGAGATCTTGACCGGGCGAGAAAATTTGATCATGATCGCCAGGCTGCGGCACCTCAGAAAATCCGCGCCAGGTCGCGGATGATTTACTGAACCGCTTCGGCCTGACCGAGGCCGCCGACCGCAGGGTTTCCACCTATTCGGGCGGGATGCGCCGCAAACTCGACATCGCCATGAGCCTGGTAGGGAAGCCGCAGCTTATTTTCCTCGACGAGCCGACCACCGGGCTCGACCCCGAGGCGCGCATCGAGGTTTGGAAGACGGTCAAAGAGCTTGCCAATAATGGCACGACGGTATTCCTGACCACGCAGCAATTGGAGGAAGCCGAGCAGCTTGCCGACCGGATTGCTATTCTGCATGAGGGCAGGATTATCGCCAACGGCACGCTCGCGGATCTAAAAAAACTGTTCCCGCCCGCGAAGGTGGAGTATGTGGAAAAACAACCGACGTTGGAGGAGATCTTCCTCGCCATTATCGGTAAAAAGGAGGAAAAGGTACAATGAATAAACACTTTTTCAGCGACATGAGCGTCATGCTTGGGCGTTCCATGCGCCATATTTTCCGCAGCATGGACACCATCATCACGGTCACCATCATGCCGATTGCGTTTATGCTGCTGTTCGTCTACGTGCTCGGCGGCGCCATTCAAGCCGGCACGGATAACTATGTGAACTACCTGCTGCCCGGCGTCCTGCTGATTGCGATTGCCAGCGGCATATCCTACACGGCTTACCGTCTGTTTCTGGATATGCAAAGCGGCATCTTCGAGCGCTTCCATTCCATGCCGATTGCGCGTTCCACTGTGCTGTGGGGGCACGTGCTGACCTCGCTGGTATCCAACGCGATCTCGGTGGTCGTGATCATTCTCGTAGCGCTCATCATGGGCTTTCGCTCGTCGGCAGGAATACTGGCATGGCTTGCTGTGGCCGGGATTCTCGCGCTGTTTACGCTGGCCTTGACCTGGATCGCGGCGATTGCCGGGTTATCGGCAACATCGGTGGACGGCGCAGGCGCCTTTTCCTATCCGATCGTCTTCCTGCCTTTTATCAGCTCAGCCTTTGTGCCCACCGCATCGATGCCGTCGGGCGTGCGCGCCTTTGCCGAAAACCAGCCAGTCACCTCCATCGTCGATGCGATCCGTTCTCTGCTCGCAGGGCAGCCTGTCGGCAATGACATCTGGGTTGCTCTTGCGTGGTGCGTCGGGATTATGCTCGTGGCTTATATCTTTGCGATGAGGGCGTATAAAAAGCGGGTGTGAAAAACAATACCTTCGCCAAAAATAGCTTGAGAACATAGGGCTTTTTGTGGTGAGTAGAAGTCGGCCAAGACCAAAACTCACCACAAAAGCCCATGAGAGACATTTTCGCACTTTTCTAACCGATCCAGCACAGCGTATCCAAAACAACTTTGCGGCAATGGAGCCGGATCATGGTAGCGATGATTGCCATGACGGGGCGCGTAACGATGCCGGGTGAAGCAAGCGAATGGCGCGTGGCGAGGCTTCTACCGGAAGTTGAGATGCACGCAACCTTTAGGGTCTCGACAGGGCCTTATTCCACCGGGCGGCTGGGACGGTTGGCGGCCAGCTCGATCAGGTAGAAGACCTGCCCGGCGGGATCCTTCAGCCCAAACACTTTGCCGAAGGGCATCTGCTTGAGCGGCAGGCTGACCTCGGCCTTTGGCGAGAGCTCCTCGAAAGCCGCCTCGGCGTCCTCCACCAGCCAGTATAGCTCCGGGTCGCGGCTGGCGCTCAGCGACTTGTCGTTGGCGATGGCGAAATTGCCGAACTGCACGAAGGTGGGCGCGGAGCGCTCGACCTTCAGGCCCAGTACTTCCACGTAAAAGCGCCTGGCCGCCTCGATATCAGTCACGTATTCCAGGACGAATCCGAACTTGGGGCTGTTGCTCATAATACCTGTTCCTTTCTCTATTCGCCGGCCCTACATGCTCATTCCCGGCAGACTCTGGATCACGCCCAGCACGGCTCCGCCCGGCTCTCGCACGTAAGCCAGCCATCCTACGCCGGGGATCTCGTCCTTGGGCATGATTACCTCCCCGCCGTTGGCTGTCACCTTCTGGAGGGTCTCATCCAGGTCGGCCACCCCCACGGTATTGACGGTTCCCTTCAGGTCGTTGGCGGCCCCGCCCAGGGCCCCGTCGATGCCGGGCGTGCCGGGGTCGCCGGTCATGACCAGCCAGTATTCCACGGGGCCCTCCCATTTCTTGAGCTTCCAGCCAAAAACCTCTTCGTAGAACTTGCGGCTTGCCCCCGAGTCGCTGGTCGGCAATTCAAAATGGACTACACGCGCCATACCACACGCTCCTTTCGAATAGAGACAACATGGGTCAGATAGGTCTATTCTAAGATAGAACATTAGTTCTGTCAAGGGCCAAATTCTCTGTTTTCTGGGGCCGTAGCCGGGCGAGGAAAGCATCCACGGCCTGGGCATATTCGGCTTCATTGGTGAAGCGCAGCAGGTGGCCGGTGTGGGGCACGACGATTTCCTCGACGTGCGGAATGCCGTGGAGCAGCTCGGCCGCCGCGGCGGGGCCGATCAGGCGATCCTCTTGCGGGGTCAGGATCAGGGTGGGCGCCTGCACCCGCCCCAACTCCGGGCGCAGGTCCGCATTCAAGATCAATTCACCCCGCCGGATGAAGGTCTGGGCGTCCGCATGCGTCAAGAAGAGCTCGCGTAGCTCCTCCTGGGTGCCGGGCGGGTCGAAGCGCGAGGCGAGGCTCTGCACGTGGAAATAAACGGAAATGGGATAACCGGCCTGGCCGAGCAGCTTGCCGGCTGCCAGCCTCAGGTGGGTATAGGGGGTGACGTGGGCGTAAGCAAAACCGCCCGACAGCACCAGCGCCCGCAGGCCGGACGGTTGGCGTTCTGCCAGGGCCAGCGCGATGGAGGCCCCGAACGAATCCCCAACCAGGACGTATTCGGGCAGATTGGCCGTCCACTCGGCTACGATATCGACGTATTGGTCGATGCTTTTTGCGTTCGGCAACTGCCCGGTGACCAGGATGCGCTCTTTCCACAGCGGAAAGGCGCTCGTATCCCAGGGCGCGCCCGAGAAGCAAGGCACCAGCACCAGGGGCAGATTTGAAGATGTCATGTGTCTCTCCTTTTCTAACTTTATGAATAAGCTCTGTGGCTTTGTGGCGGGTAGATCGTCGAAGTGGATTCACCACAGAGGCGCAGAGGACACGGAGGATTTTTGGGGAGGGAGAAAAACCCCGTGCCTTCCGTGGCTCTGGCGGGTGGATCGTCGAAGCGGATTCACCCCAGAGGCGCAGAGGACACGGAGGATTTTTGGGGAGGGAGAAAAACCCCGTGTCTTCCGTGGCTCTGGCGGGTAGATCGTCGAAGTGGATTCACCCCGGAGGCGCAGAGGGCACGGAGGATTCTCTTGGAGGAAGAAAAGGCGGTGTCCTCCATGTCCAATTTTTTGCTGACAAAGGAGAGTATAGAGCGGGGAAGACAGTCTGTCAGTGATCTTTGTTCTAGGGAGGTGTGACTTTAGTTACACGCCTTTGCGCCAGGCGACGGCGTACAGGCCGGCGGGATCGAGGATCACGATTCCCTCCGGGGTCGTTTTTAGCAGCCCTTCCACGTCCAGTTGGTGCAGGGCGCGCGCGACCACCTCGCGCACCGACCCGACTGCGTCGGCGATCTCTTGCTGGGTGACCGCGGCGATCAGCCTGTGCTCCTGCTGGCTTTCGGCGGCGAGATCGAGCAGGTGCCGGGCGCAGCGTTCGCGCACCGAGCTGAAGGTGTTGCCGGCCAGCTCTTCCAGCACGGCGTACAGGCGCTCGCTGGTCTCCTGGGCCAGCGCCCAGGCGATGGCCGCATTCTGCTTTGCCAGGCTTTCCAGCGTGTGCGTGTTGAGCGCCAGCAGCGTCGCATCCGTGACGGCTTGCACGTTCACCGGAACCGGCCCGCCTACCAGGGCCGGCACGCCCAGCATTTCCCCCGGCCGGGCGTAGCGCACGGTAACCTGCCGCCCCTCCCGCGAGGTCATGTAGACACGCACCAGTCCGCTGACGACCAGCCCGGCGCGTGGCAGACCGCTTTCGCGGTAGGGCACGCTTCCGGCCGGAAGATCGAGGCGCAGGGCATCCCCCAGCAGCTCTTCCAGCGCGTCCGCCGGAAACGTAGACAGGAAGCTGGCTTCCAGGGCCTTGCGGGTAGCCGGGTCAAAGGCGCTGATGCCTGCCATGGTCTCTCATCCCAGGTCGTCCAGCAAGCGCTCGGCGCTCAGGCGCGCCGAGACCAGGGCGGTGGGCACGCCCGTGCCGGGGCGCGTGCTGGCTCCCACGAAGTACAGGTTGTGGTAGCGCGAATGGCGGTTGGAGGGGCGCAAGTAGCCCAACTGGGTCAGGTTGTGGCACAGGCCATGCGTGGCCCCTTTCATCAGGTTATAACGCTTGCGCCACGACAGCGGCGTGTAAGACACCTCGAACTTCAGGTGTTGCTCCAGGTCGGTGATGCCCAGGCTGGCCAGGCGGCGGAAGACCTCCCCCCGCGCCCGGTCGCGGATGGCGCTCCAGTCCTGCTCGCCGGTCTCGTCCAGGTGCCCCACCGGCACGACGGCGATCAGGGTATCCTGCCCGGCAGGGGCCATGCCGGGGTCCAGGCGCGCCGGGGCGTGCACGTAAAGGCTGGGGTTCTCGGGCAGCGCCAGGTCTGCGGTAATGCTCTCGAAGTTCTCGCGGAAGTCGTCCGCCAGGAACAGGGTGTGCGGCCCCAGCTTCTCGTAGGGCTGATCCACCCCCCAGAAGAAGCTGATCGTCGAGCAGGAGAAGCGCTTGTGGGCCAGGCGCTCGGCCTGGCCGTCTTGCGGCAGCAGGTCGTGGTACACGTAGGGCAGGTCCGCGTTGGCCAGCACGGCGTCCGCCGCCAGCCGGCGCCCGTCCGCCAGCAGCACGCCCCGCGCCCGCTCCCCGTCCACCTCGATGCGCTCCACGGCCGTGTTGAAAACGAACTCCACCCCGGCGCGCCCGGCGATCTCCATCAGCGCCTCTACCACGCGGTACATGCCCCCGCGTGGATACCACACGCCGTGGGCCAGCTCGGTGAAGGGCATCATCGAGAAGGTGGCCGGGGCCTCGAAGGGGCTCAGCCCCATGTACACGTCCTGGAAAGTGAAGGCCGTCTTCAGGCGCGGCTCGTCGAAGTAGGCCGCCATGTTGCTGTAATGCCGGGCGAGCGGCTTCACCTGCAAGAGCAGCGGCAGGTTGGCCAGGCAGAAGAAATCGGTCGCCTTGCGGAAGTCGCGGTTGACCAGGCGATCCATAGCCAGGGTATAGTGGCGGCAGCCCTCCTCCACGTAGCGCAGGAAGCCGGCGTAGCTGCCCGGCTCGATGCGCTCCAGTTGCTCGCGCATGGCGCTCATGTCCGAGGTGAGCGCCAACTGGCTGGCATCGTCGAAGACCAGGTGGTAGGTCGGGTCGACCCGTTGCAAGTCCAGCATCTCGCGCAGCGAAGCTCCCAGCGCGGCGAACTCCGCCTCGTACAGCAGGGGCATGACCAGCAGAGTCGGCCCGGCGTCGAAGAGGTGCCCGTCGCGGCTGAAGCGGTCGAAGCGCCCCCCCGGCCGCGAGTTCTTCTCCACCACGCTCACGTGCAGGCCGCGCCGGGCCAGGTGGGCCGCCGCGGCGATGCCCCCGATGCCGGCGCCGATCACGATCACAGAAGCTTGCTTCATTCTATGGCCTCATCTACCTGTAGAAACATGCACCAGGTCGCCCCGGCGCAGGTTGAGCGCCGGCCATAACGCCGACCAGACCCTACGCAGCCCGCTCCCCAGGCGCTTGCCTTCCGGGTACCCGGCGCGCAGGTGATAATCATCGCGCTGGATGGCGTCCAGCACCCCCTCGAAGCGCGCCATGTAGGCGTAGCCGGCCAGCCGGCAGCGCGGGTTCTCCACGCGCGCCAGATAGCCCGCCCCGGCCCTGAAGCTCTCCCGCGCCAATTCCACGCGCGTCTGCACCCACTGGCGGTAAGCTTCACTGTACACGTCTTGCGGATCGAGGCCGTGCGCCTCGAGGTACTCGCGGGGAATGTTGTAGTAGCCGGCCTGGGCATCCTCTAACGTATCCCGCAGCATGTGCGTGATGTGCGCCGCGCTGACCGCGTGATAGCGCACCTCGCATTGCGGGGAGCGATCCCGGTGGCCGATGAAGTGGTGCAGCGCCTCGGTGACCGCCACGGCCAGCCAGCGCGTGTACCGCTCTAGCTCCTCCCCGGAGATCAGGCGCCCGCGCCGCTCGGCGTCGAAGGCCATGACTGCCATCATGTTGCGGATGTAGGCGCGCAGCCCGCTGTTGTTCTCCCGGTCGCCGCGGATCAGCTCCGCCAGCAGGGTTTCCTCGGCGCTGAGGTGGAACGGCTGCCGGCCCTGGTAGCAGTAGTCGATCAGCGCCTTCTGCCGCTCGACGATGACCATTTGTTCGGAGCGAGCCATCCCGCCCTGGTCGAGCTGGTCGTCCAGCCAGCGGAAATAGCCGTAAGCCCGGTAGGCGTCGGCCGTCATGCCGCGATCCACCAGGAAGCGGATGGTATAGTAGGTCTGTTGGCTGGAGTTCCGGGTGATGCGCGCGGCCAGCAGCGGGTCGGGTTGCCCCGGCGCCGGGTTCGAGAGATCTGTGATTGCGTAGAGATTAGTCATCATCTTCCCTGTGAGCCATGTCCTGATTCTGGGCGGCAAGCTGCAATAGCTCCACCCATTATTCTATCTACGTAAAACTTCGCTTTGGGTTGCTCTCGGAAGGATGTCTCAGGCAGTTCCCAGGCGCACACCTCTGGCCCTGCGCTCCATCTCTCGAATTGGATCGTAGTCCTGATCCGCCACGGCCGTAAAGCGGGCCAGGCCGGCCTGAGCCAGGATCTCGCGGCCCTGGGGGTCGCCTTCCATGCCCAGCAGGCCGCTTTGCAGCAGCGCGTACCGTTCGATGGGCAGGCCCATGGGGGCGACCCAGGGCGGGATGGGGCTGGGACCGAAGGTGTCGATGACGCGAATCTGCGGCCCGAGGGAGGGGCCGTTTAGCAGCTCCCGCTCCAGCACCGTGCTGTCGATGGCCGACGCGTCCACTTCCCCCCGCAGGATCAGCTTCAAAGAATTCTGGTGCGCGCCGGAGGCGACCACCCGCCCGAAGAAGCCGGCGATCTCTCCGCGCGCGGCCAGGGCGGCGCGCACCACGTTATAGCCGGAGTGCGAGCCGGGCTCGTTATAGGCCCAGGAGGCGCCGCGCAAATCTTCGAGGCGATGGAAGGGACTGTCGCGGCGCACGACCACGTCCGAAAAATAGACGGGCAGGTTGGCGTAGCGCGCGCCGGCCATCACCGGGGCAGCCAGCAGCCTGACCCGCGGCGGATTCTGGTCGGCTTTCCACACGTAAGGCAGCCCGCAGATCCAGCACAGGTCGATCTCCCCCGCGTCCAGCAGGCGCTCCCGCTCGCGCCAGGGGAGATCCAGGCGGGCTTCCACCGCGAGGCCGGAGCGCGCCGAAAGATACCCGGCCAGGGCGCGGGTGAGGAAATCCATGTTAGGGGCCATACAACTGGAGATGGCGAGCTTGTCCATATTGTACACTGATTATAGCGCGAAGGGGCCGGCGACTTATTAAAACAAACGCCCGCTTTCGCGGGCAAATCTAAAATCTGAAATCCTAAATTTGTTGGTGCCCCCAATGGGACTCGAACCCATGTTTTGGCCTTGAGAGGGCCACGTCCTGGGCCGCTAGACGATGGGGGCGAGCGGCGAGCCTGATTTTAGCATAAGACCCGCCGCGCGTCAACGAATCTGGAAAACGTTCGCATGGCGTTCTCAAGAATAAAGGTTGTCATTGCGAGGAGGGCGTTCTTTGCCTGACGAAGCAATCTCGGTGCCGGCCCTGAGATCGCCACGCCCTGGCGCTCTGCGTGCCCGAAGGGCAAAGAACACCCAGGGCTCGCGCCGCTCTGCGTACCCGTAGGGTAATGACACAGATCATAGTGGCTGTCAAGGAAACATGAGAACGCCATAAAAACGTTTGCTTGCATTGGGGTGCCTCAGGGATTAAACTTATAGCCTCATTATTACTCGTAAAGGAGTTGAAGCATGAACTATCGACATTTGGGCAAGGCGGGCATCCGCCTGAGTGAGCTTTCCCTGGGAGCCTGGGTGACTTATGGCGAGCAGGTAGGTGAGGATACGGCCTACGCGTGCATGAAGGCCGCTTACGATTCCGGCGTCAATTTCTTCGACAACGCCGAGACGTACGCTAACGGCAACGCCGAGATCGTGATGGGCAACGTCCTCAAGCGTATGGGCTGGCGGCGCGAATCCTTCGTCGTCTCGACCAAGATCTTCTGGGGCGGCGAAGGGCCCAACGACACCGGCCTGTCGCACAAGCACATCATCGAGGGTGTCAACGCGGCGCTGAAGCGCTTGCAGCTCGAATACGTGGACCTGGTCTTCTGTCACCGGCCCGACCCGGAAACACCCATCGAGGAGACGGTGCGCGCCATGGATCAGGTGGTGCGTTCGGGCAAGGCTTTCTATTGGGGCACCTCGGAGTGGAGCGCGGGCGACATCATGCGCGCGGACGCCCTGGCGCGCCAGTACGGCCTGACGCCGCCCAGCATGGAGCAGCCGCAGTACAACATGCTGCACCGCGAGCGGGTGGAGAAGGAATTCCTGCCTTTGTATAAGGAATTGGGTTACGGCACCACCACCTGGAGCCCGCTGGCCTCGGGCGTGCTGACCGGCAAGTACAGCAACGGCATCCCCGAAGGCAGCCGCGCCACGTTGAAGGGCTTCGAGTGGCTGCGCGAAGAGCGCATCACCTCCGAGAATATCCGCAAGGCCAATGCCCTGAAGCCCGTGGCGGACGAGCTGGGCTGTACGATGGCGCAGCTTGCCCTGGCCTGGGCGCTCAAGTTCCCGCACGTGAGCACGGTGATCACCGGCGCCAGCCGCGCCGAGCAGGTGCACGAGAACATGAAGGCGGTAGATTTCGTCGAGAAGCTGACCCCCGACGTGATGCAGCGCATCGACGGGATTTTGGGGAATAAGCCCCGGATCGCAGGATAGCCACGCAGATCCTCCCATTCGAAATGGAGAGGGCGCAGAATCGTGCGCCTTCTCTGTTTGTAACATTCTCACGCAAAGGCGCAAAGACGCAAAGCTTTTTAGGCTCCCTTTCGTTCTTGGCGTCCTTTGCGGTTCAAAATCTGAAGATGCGCACGCAAAGACGCGAAGCTTTGGGGAGGGGGCGCGGCGGCTTTGGAAAGCCGCCCTACTTGGGCTCTTTTTTGGCTTTTTTCTCCGGCTTTTTCCCGTCCGGCAAGGCCAAGTGGGCCACCTGGTTGACGTGCGCCACGTGGGGTGGGTACTCCCCACCCAGGTAGACCACGCTGACCGAGGTGGTGTCGATCGAGAGGCGCTGGAAGTTGTCCAGCGGCAGGCCGAGGTAATGCGCCAGGGCCAGCTTGATCGAGTTGCTGTGCGAGAAGCAGGCCAGCAGGTCGTCTTTCTCGTGGCCGGCGACGATGGCATCCAGCTCGGCTACGATGCGCTGCTGCGCCTCGCCGAACGACTCGCCGTGGGGGAAGCGCGCCTGGCTGGGAGCCTGCTGCACGGTCTTCCACAGCTTCATGCGGTGCATCTGCCCCAGCGTTTTCCCCACCCAATCCCCGAAGTCGATCTCCATGAGGCCGGGGCGGAGGTTCACCGGCAAATGCAGCGCCTGAGCCAGCGGCTCGGCGGTTTCCGCAGCGCGCTCGAGCGGGCTGCTGTAGATGGCCTTGATGGGAGCGTTGCACAGCGCCTGGGCCAGGGCTTCGGCCTGCTGGCGGCCCTTTTCGTTCAGGTGCACGCCGGGCAGCCGCCCGGCCAGGCGCTTGCCGACGAAATCATTGCTCCCGTGGCGGATTAGAAGAAGGATTGGCATGTTCCTCCGCGGGCTGATCTTGGGTGGAAATTCCCAGGGCGCGCGCCTGGGCCTCGCGCCAGCGCGCCAGGCGCTCGGCGACCTGGGCCTCGTAGCCCTGGTCGGAAGGCTCGTAAAAGGTGGCCCCCAGCACGTTGGTGGGCAAGTATTGTTGCGGGATGAAGTGTCCCTCGAACGAATGCGGGTACTGGTAGCCCTTGCCGTGGCCGAGGGCGGTGGCGTCGCGGCTGGCGTCCATCAGGGGGGTGGGCACGTCGCCGGCGCCCTCGCGGCCGATACGCTCCAGGGCCTTGAAGTACGCGCCGGCCGAGTTCGACTTGGGCGCCGTCGAAAGGTAGAGGGTAGCCTCTACGATGGGGTAGACGCCTTCGGGCAGCCCCACGTATTCGAAGGCGCTGGCGGCTGAGGCGGCCACCACCAATCCCAGCGGGTCGGCCAGGCCGATGTCCTCACCGGCCAGGATGAGCAGGCGGCGCAGGATGAAGCGCGGATCTTCGCCGGCGTAGAGCATCTTGGCCAGCCAGTAGAGGGCGGCGTCCGGATCGGAGCCGCGCACCGACTTGATGAAGGCCGAGATGGTGTCGTAGTGCGCGTCGCCGTCTTTATCGTAGAGCACGGCGCGCTTTTGGATGGATTCCTGAGCGACTTCGAGGGTGAGGTGGATGGCGCCGTCCGCGTCCGGCGGGGTGCTTTCCACGGCCAGCTCCAGGGCGTTGAGCGCGTTGCGCGCGTCGCCGCCGGCCACGTCGATCAGGTGGCGGCGGGCGTCCTCGTCCAGCACGACCTTGCGTTGGCCGTAGCCGCGCTCCGGGTCGGCCAGGGCGCGCTCCACCAGCACGCTTACCTGTTCCGGGGTGAGGGGATAGAGCTGGAAGACGCGCGAGCGCGAGACCAGCGCCTTGATGACCTCGAAATAGGGGTTCTCGGTGGTTGCGCCGATCAGGGTGATGACGCCCGTCTCGATGTGCGGCAGCAAGGCGTCCTGTTGGGCCTTGTTCCAGCGGTGCACCTCGTCCACGAAGAGGGTGGTGCGCCGGTTATACAGCTTCCGGCGCTCGCGCGCGTCCTGGATGACCTTGCGCAGCTCGGCCACCCCGGCCAGCACGGCGGAGATGGTCTCGAAGTGCGATTGCGTGGAATGGGCGATGACCTGCGCCAGGGTGGTCTTGCCGGTGCCGGGCGGCCCCCACAGGATGAGCGAGGAGAACAGCCGGTCGGTCTCGATGGCGCGGCGCAGCAGGCGGCCCGGCCCGATGATGTGCTCCTGGCCGACGACTTCGTCCAGGGTGCGCGGGCGCATGCGCGTGGCCAAGGGGGCTTCCTCGGCCATGCGCTCCTGCATGGCGTGATCGAATAGATCCATGGGTTGATTCTATCACAAGGGAGAAAGCTATCGAGGTGATCTGAAGGGCTGAACCTACAGCAAGAATAGAAATGGGAGAAGAATTGCGCTAACTTTCAGCCAGTATTCGGTCAATTTGGTCTAACAGAGATGGAATTTTGTTGATTACGATATCCCAGATAATTTCGTCTTTAATCCCAAAGTATTCATGCGCTACGATGTTTCTCAGCGCGCTAATGGCTCGCCATTCTATACTGGGGAACTTACCTTTGAACTCGTCTGGGACATTTTTCGTGGCTTCGCCGATGATTTCAAGGTTGCGGATAACGGCATCGTAGGTGCGGTCATCAACCTTGAAAGCTTCAAAAGTCATTCCTTCGGTGTACCGGATGATCTTATTGCAGGAAGTCCTAATATCTTCCAGATATAACAAGGCATCACGAGACATGGATGGCCTCCTTTTCGGCGGAGGACAGCGCGCGCGGTTTAAGCGTCTCTTGCATCACGAGGTCGACGGGGCGGCCCAGCAAATCTTCCAAATAGAATTTCGCGCGGATGTAGCGGTCGAAGGTATAGGGCGGCTCCATGTCGATCAAGAGATCCACGTCGCTTTCGGGGCCGGCTTCGCCGCGAGCCAGCGAGCCGAACAGGGATAGCGAACGGATACCCAGGCGGCGTAGCTCGGGTAGATGGCTGTGCAGGCGTTCTAAGGTTTCTTCTCGGTCCATGCGCTTGACTGCCTTCTCGATCCTTGTGGCAGCTTGATTTTAGCATAAGCCCAGGGAAAAACAAACCGGTGCCCCCACCCCAACCCCGCTCCAAAATGCGGTTTTGGGCATTTTGGAGCGGGTCTCTTCTCTAAGATTCAGCCGGCGCTTTGTGGACGGTGCGGTTGGCTCCATACCTGCCCGGCGCGACGAGCTGGCCGCCCAGGTTCCAGCTCCAGGAGAGGGTGGGGGTGATGCGCATATATTCTCCCGGCCCAAAGCGGCCTTCACGCTGCACGAGCTGCGCTTCGCCGTAGATGCGGATGCCGCGGGGGTTCCAGGGGTTGACCGAGGCCAGGTCGTCCACTACCAGGGCGACGCGGGTGTTCCCGGCGCGCACGTTCTTATGCTTGCGCGTGTCCACCGGGTTGCGGCCCCCGATGTAGAAGTACACGCCGTCGAACTCGAAGCCCACCGGCGTCACGTCGGGCTGCCCCGTGGTGGAGACGGTTGCCAGGCGCGCTAAGGGTTGGGATTTCAGATATTCGATTTCGTAGTCGGTAAACATGAGCTGACTCCTCAGGCATAGGGATGTTTTCCTATTCCATTGTAACCAGAACCCGCTCCAGGCGTGCCTGCCCGTTTGGCCAGGGCGAAAGGCGGGGGATTCACAAAGGCAGGCCCCCTTCCGCGTGGGAGGGGGCCAGGTCAGGGGAAGGGGGAAAGGCGAAAGCTTCCCCCAGGAAAATTGCCGTGCGCGCGAACCTTGCGAAGGCTCTGAAGCCTTCCCTGAAGGGATGCTTCGCAATCGCAAGGTTAAGGTCTGATTCTGATTACTCCAGCTCCGAATGGCTGTTGCCGTCCGGGCCGAAGCTCAACAACATGCGCCGGTCCTCTTCGAGCACGGTCTCGATGTGCACCGGGCGGCCCCACACGGTAGACAGGTTGCGCAGGGTGTCTTGCGCCCAGGCGATGTCCAGCTCGTTGCCCTCGTAATGGTGGAGCAGGTACAGCTCGCCGCGGTTCTGGTAATTGGCGTCTACCACGTCTACCAGCGGCTGGCCGAAGTTGGTGAGCTGGAAGAGCAGGCGCTGCTTGATCTCCTGGAAATCGCGGCTGGAGATCTCGTATTCGTTCTCGTCTTCGTTGTAATCGAAGGCGAAGAGCTTGTGCTCGCGGGCAAAATCCTCGTTGAGGAACTCGTCGATAAAGCCGATGTCGTTGTAGATGCGCCGCACCTCGAAGACTTTCTGGCGCCCCACGCCCAGCTTTTTATCCCATTGGCGGCGCTCGGCCTGGTCGTCGCAGGCTTCGTACTCCGCGCCAAATGCGCCGCGGTTCCAGCGATCTTCGATGTCGCGGTACAGCTCCAGGCCGATCTTGTAGGGGTTGATGTGCCCCGGCTGGATGGCCACCGTGCCGGAGTGGTGGTCGGCGTAGTCGATCAGCTCGTTGGGCTCCAGGGCATACTCGGTCATGATGTGGGTGTGGCAGAAGGACGCCCAGCCCTCGTTCATGATCTTGGTCTGGCGCTGAGGGGCGAAGTAATAGGCTTCCTCGCGCACGATCTCCAGCAGGTCGTGCTGCCAGTTTTCGAGGGGAGCGTATTGCAGCAGGAAGAGCAGCACGTCGCGCTCCGGCTCGGCGGGGAACTGGCGCCGGCTCTGCTCGGCGCTCTCGGCCGCCTGGCGCTGCCTTTCCGCCACGTACTCGGGCGGGTTGATGAACGCGTCCATGTAGCCCTTGGCAGGCAGCTTGAATTCGGTTTGCGGGCGCTCCTCGTATTCGTCAGGCTCGGCGTGGCGCTGAATGCCGGCCTGGTGGATGTCGATCAGGTTCTCGATCGACAGGCAGGCGTCCAGGAAGGTCTCCACCTTTTCCAGACCCTGGCGCTCGACGTGGCGGCGCACGCGCGCGGCGTGATTGGCCATCTCGTCCAGCATCTTGCGATTGGTATGCGCGAACCACAGGTTGTTCTTGAAGAAATCCGAGTGCCCGAAGACGTGGGCGATGACCAGCTTCTGATCCACGCGCTGGTTAGAGGCCAGCAGGTAGGCGTAGCTGGGGTTGGTGTTGATGACCATCTCGTAGATGCGGTGCAGCCCGTAGGCGTAAGATTTGGACATGCGCTCGTATTCCATGCCGAAGCGCCAGTGCGGGTAGCGGATGGGGAAGCCATCGTAGGCCGCCATCTGGTTGATGGCGCGGTAATCGAGCATTTCGAAGATCACGTCGAAGAAGTCCAGCCCAAAGTCACGGGCGTAGCCTTCCTCGATATGCTGCAATTCCAACAGGTCGGGAGGCAGGTTCATAATTACAACCCCTTTCCCAGGAAGGTCTTGATGGCGGAGTAAACGTCGTCGTTGTCGTTGATCTGGGCCGTGCTCAGCTTTTCGTCGTCGATGTGGCGGCTCAAGTAGCTCCTGAAGAGGTAGTCCGCCTCGCTCATCACCTGGCCGTAGCAGAACAGGTTCAGCTCCGGCAGCAGGGTGTCGGTCAGCAGGGCAGCGCAGCGCTCGTCGTCCTCCTCGCCGGAATTCTCGCCGTCGGAGAAGTGAAAGCCGTACAGATTCCAGTCTTGCGGGTTGTACTCGCGCTGGATGATCTGGCTGCAAAGCTGGTAGGCGGAAGAGATGCGCGTGCCGCCGTCCTCCTGGATGTGGTAGAAAGTTTCTTCGTCCACTTCCTTGGCGCCCACGTCGTGCACGATGTAGCGCATGGCGATGTTCTTGTAGTTGGCGCGCAGCCAGGTGTCGATCCAGAAAGCGCTCAGGCGCACCAGCTCCTTCTTGTGGTCGGTCATGCTGCCGGAGACGTCCATCATGTAGAACACCACGGCGTTGCTGTCCGGGCGCGGATAGACCTTCCAGGAACGGTAACGTTTGTCGTCGTGGACGGGGATGACGCTGGGCTGCGCCGGGTTGTAGGTGCCCAGGGCGATCTGGCGCTTGAGCGCTTCGCGATAGGTGCGCTTGAAGTGGCGCAATCCTTCAGGCCCTACGCGGCGGATGCCGGTATAGCGGACGATCTCGCCTTCAACGTTGTGCTTGCCCTTGGGCTCGATGCGCGGCAGCTCCAGCTCTTCACCCAGCATCTGGGCCAGCTCTTCCATGCTGATCTCCACCTCCAGCAGGTGGCGGCCGGGTTGGTCGCCGCCCCGGCCGTCCCCGCTGCCGGGGCGGGGCTGGCCCTGGCCGATCGAATCGCCGACCTCGCCTTCGCCTTGCCCCACCCCCCCGCCGTTGTCTCCAAAACGAAAGCGGGGAAGCTCGATCTCCGGGATGGGGATGCTCACCAGATCCTTGCCTTTGTGGCCGATCAACTGGTGGTTGGTAATGTACTTGCGCAGGTTCTCCCTGACTTTGCCGCGGACAATCTGTTTGTAGCGATTGCTATCTTGTTCGATGTTGAGGAACATAATGCACCACCATATTCTCTGATCCTATCGCCTTGCGAAGGCTAGTCAAACCTTCGCAAGGCTGGCTGATGCTCTCAAGAGATCAGTTTTGATTGGCAGTATCGCCGCGTGCGAAGATGCTGGCCACGTAATTGAGCACATCTGTAGCGCACACTTCACAATACCCCATGTTCTTGATCAGGCGGCTCTTCACCACCTCGATCTTCTCCTGGGTCTCGCTGTCGATGACGTTGGACACCAGGCTGGTAATCTTGATCGTGTCTTTCTGGTCCTCGAAGAGCTTCATCTCCAGGGCGCGGCGCAGGCGCTCGTTCGAGTTCCACAGGAAAGTCTTGCCGTCGATCGCCAGGGCGCCGATGTAGTTCATGATCTCGCGGCGGAAGTCGTCCTTGCGGCTCTCGGAGATCTCGATCTTCTCCTCGATGGAGCGCATCAGGCGCTCGTTGGGAGCCTCGTCCTGGCCGGTGTAGGGGTTGCGCACTTTCTGCTTCTGCGTGTAGGCTTTGATGTTGTCGATGTAGTTGGCGGCCAGGCGCTTGATGGCGGCCTCGTCGGCAGTGATGGCGCGCTGCACTTCGTTCTTGACGATCTCGTCGTACTCGCCGCGCACGATGGTGAGCAGCTCGCGGTAATTCTTGCGCTGCTCCTCGCTGGTGATCAGCGAGTGGTGGCGCAGGCCGGTTTCCAGCTCGCGCATCAGCATGAAGGGATTGACGCAGGTGATCTCCTGGTTGCTGACCAGCACGTTGGAGAGCTTGTCCTGGATATAGCGCGGCGAGATGCCGATCATGCCTTCCTGGCGGGCCTCGGCTTGCAGCTCCATCACGCTGTCTTCCGTAAAGCCCGGCAGCGAGCGCCCATCGTAGAGCTTGAGCTTTTGCAGCAGCGTCAGGCTGGCGTGCTTGGGATCCTCCAGGCGGGTCAGCACGGCCCACAGCGCGGCCACTTCCAGCGTGTGAGGCGCGATGTGCTTGCCGACCACGCGCCGCTCGTTGAAGTCGCGCTCGTAGATGCGCACTTCGTCGGCGAAGCGGGTTACATAAGGGATGTCGATCTTGATGGTGCGGTCGCGCAGCGCCTCCATGTATTCGTTGTTCAACAGGCGGCGGTATTCAGCTTCGTTGGTGTGCCCCAGGATGACCTCGTCGATATCCGTGTGGGCAAATTTCTTGGGCTTGATCTTGTGCTCTTGCGAAGCGGTCAGCAGGTCGTAGAGGAAAGCCACGTCCAGCTTGAGTATCTCGATGAATTCCACCAGGCCACGGTTGGCGATGTTGAGCTCGCCGTCGAAGTTGAAGGCGCGCGGGTCAGAATCGGAGCCGTATTCGGCGATCTTGCGGTAGTTGATGTCGCCGGTCAGCTCGGTCGAGTCCTGGTTCTTTTCGTCCTTGGGCTGGAAGGTGCCGATGCCGATGCGATCCTTCTCAGAGAGCAGCAGGCGTTTCACGCGCACCTGGCGCACCACTTCCAGCCAATTGCCGTTGGCTTTTTCCAGAAGCTGGTTGTAGATGAAGCGGCAGGCCGGGCACAGGTCCTTATCGATCTCTACCAGCTCAGATGGATCGTGGCCCTGGTTCAGCTCGTCCGAGACCGCCGCGCGGAACTCGGGCGGGATGAGGTGCAAGGGCTCTTCGTGCATGGGGCAATCCAGGCGCTCACCCTCGTCGGGCTGCCAGTAGAAGGTGTAGAGGCGCCCGGCTTCGGTGCGGGAATAGGCCTCCAGGCCCTTCTTGAGCAGGCGCACGATGGTGCTCTTGGCCGTGCCCACCGGCCCGTGCAGGAGCAGCACGCGCCGTTCGGTGCCGTAGTGCCGGGCAGCCAATTCGAAGATGCGCACCAGCTCCATCAAGGGCTTGTCCAGGCCGAACACGGCGTCTTTGCCATTCTCGAAGGGATCGTCGAAGAAATGATAGTGGATGAGCGTCTCACGGTTGCGGGTGTATTCTTCGGAACCGTAGGAGACGATCATGTCGTAAAGTCTTTGATAAGCAGTGCGCGTCGTCCCCGGGGCCTGGCGCACCATTTCCAGGTATTCTTCGAACGAGCCTTCCCAATGCTGATCGCGGAAATCGCTCTCGTCCTGTAATTGAGCTACCTTGGTTAATAAGCTCTCATTGCTTTTCATTGCGGGCCTCCTACAAACAGTCAATCCGTTTGCTTATGATAATGGGGCGGATGTGAGAAATCTGCTTGATAAGTTGCGTTTATATACGGGAAGAGGCCGTGGATAGTCTCCGTGTAGGAAGAGACAGCCACCGGCCTGTGGAAGATAGGTTCAGTCGATCTTTCGGTCCTGAAGGTTAGCTGGCCTCACAGCCTGGGTGTCTGCGGTGAAGAGGGCGTGAACGAGAGGCAAGAGCTGGACTCCGAGCTCAGACTTGGAGATGAAGCCATCGGCCTGCACGGAGTGGGCCGCTGCGCGATATTCGGCGTTATCGTAGAGCGTGACGATGATTACCTTGGGCGCGCCGGGCTGGGTCTTCATCTTTCGGGTAGTTTCTAAACCGTTCATTTCAGGCAACGCTAAATCCATCAATACCAGGTCGGGTTTCAATAGAGGAGCTTGATTTAACGCTTCCTTGCCCGTGGGGGCCTGTCCAATGACTTCGGTCAGCGGGTCCGCGGCCAAAAACCGCGCTACCGCTTCCAGGAATTCGAGATTGTCATCAACCAATAGGATACGGATCATGGTAAGCAAACCTCAGGCGAAATGGAAAGGACGACAACCTCGACCTGATATGGAAACTATTTTACAGAGTTGGGGAAAGGCGGGCAATCGGGGTTATCCCTTAATTGCCCTGAGAAAAGACCTGAAAAAGCCCAGAGGAAGCCTTAATGGAAGGATTATTCGTCTGACTGCACCAGGCCAACGCAAATCGCGAAGCGTACCAGCCCGGCGATGTCATGGATATCCAACCGCTCCATCAACTGCATGCGATGGGTTTCGACCGTCTTGACGCTCAGATCCAATTTCTGGGCAATGGCCTGGGTGGTGTAGCCCTCGGCGATCAACTGCAAGATCTCCCGTTGGCGGGAGGTGAGGCGCTCGAGCTGGCTGCCGGTGGCCGGCTCACTTTCCGCCTCCCCACTGACCCGCTGCACGTAATCGGAGATCACCTGTTTGGAGATGGGCGGGCTGAGGTAGGTTTCTCCGCTGGCGACGGCTTTGACTGCCAGCTCCAGCTCCACGGTGCCGGCGTCCTTGAGCAGATAGCCGGCGGCTCCCACGCGCAGAGCCTGCAAGACGTATTCTTCGTTGGCGTGCATGGACAGGATGATCACACGCACGTTCGGGAAATCCTTGACCGCGCGGGCGGTGGCCTCCAAGCCGTTCAGCTCGCTCATGGCGATATCCATCAGCACCACGTCCGGGCGCAGGCTCTCGATCTGCTGCAGGGCTTCGCGCCCGTTGCTGGCCTCGCCCACCACTTCCAGGCCGGCCACGCTTTCCAGCAGGGAGCGAAAGCCAGCCCGCACCAGGGTATGGTCATCTGCGATCAAAACGCGTATGGTATTCATGGTCTCGCACTTTTCAAGTCGGGTTCATCGAGGAGCGGCTCCCCGGAAGCCAGGGGCAGGTGGGCGCGAATTTCCGTCCCGGCGCCCTGATCGGAGCCGGACTTGAACTCGATCTTCCCACCGATGAGCTGCACGCGCTCTTCCATACCGAACAGCCCCAGGCTGGTATCGCTTTCGCCGCGGATGCGCGCGGCCAGCACGTCGAAGCCTACGCCATCGTCGCGGATGACCAGCTCCAGCTCCGTCTCGTGCAGGCGCAGCTCGATCTGCACCCGCTGGGCCTGGGCGTGGCGCACCACGTTGGTGATGGCCTCCTGCACGATGCGGAAACAAGTCGTCTCCAGGTCTGGCGCCAGACGCAGCTCCGGCGGGTCAAAGAAATAGTGGGCTTTGAAGCCTGCCCGCTGGGCCTGGCGGTCCACGTACCAACGAATGGCGGCGGCCACCCCCAAATCGTCCAGCAGCGAGGGGCGCAGGTCGAGGGACAAATTGCGCACTTGCTGAATGGTGCGATCGATGATGGCAATGCTCTCTTCCAGGGAGAAGGAAGAGGCTGAGAACGCCTGCGAGTGCGCGATGGATTGCAGATTCACCTTCAGCGCGGTCAGCGCCTGGCCGATCTCATCGTGCAGCTCGCGCGAGATGTGCCGCCGCTCGGCCTCCTGAACCTCCAGGATTTGCTGCGAAAGCACCTGCAAACGCTCGCGGCCGGCGCGCACTTGCTCGAACAGGCGCGCGTTCTGGATGGCGATGCCCACTTGCTGGCCGAGAGAGGTGAACAGGGTCACGTGCTCCTGGGTAAAGACGGTGGGCGCCGCGCTGAACAGGTCTACGATCCCCTGAATGCCCCCTTTGGCCAGCAAGGGAACACAGAGATAGCTTTGCCAATCGGGCCTGGCCGCCGCCAGGCCGTAGTCAGAATAAGGGGAAGCCGCGCGATAATCCGCCATGAGAATGGCCTCGCGCCGGCTGACCACTTTTTGATAAGGATAAGCAGCCGCCGAGGTCACCTCCAGCCGGGCGGCCACCTCGCCGGGCAGCCCCCAGCACGCCTTCAAATGGAGCTGCTGCTCCTCTTCGTCGAAGAGGTAGATGGCGCCGCCGGGGACTTCGAGCTGGGTGACGAGCTGTTCTCTCAGGCCGTCCAGGATCTTGGACAGCTCCAAGGAGGGGCTGGTGGCCGCCGTTACGGAATATAAAGCGGAAAGGTTGCGATTCTGGCGGGCGACTTCGTCTTCGGCTTGTTTCCGTTCCGCTTCCCTCTGCTCCAACATGCCAGCCATCTGGTCGAAGACGCTGGCCAACTGGCTTAATTCTCCCATGCCGGAGGGCAGGCCGGTGCGCACCTTGAAATCGCCCTCGAGCAGGCCCCGGGTAGCGTTCAGCAAGGCCCTCACTTTACGCAAGATGAACAGCTCGCTGCCCAACCAGGCGGCGGCCAGGGCCAGGATGGCGGCGCCGGCCAGCGCCAGCAGGTTACGCAGCAGGATGCGGTTGACGTTGGCAAAGGCCACTTGCTTGGAGATGCCGATGCCGAGATAGACTTCGTCGTTGGAAGCCTGGAAGAGGGGGGCAAAGGAAAACAGGCGTGAAACGCCGTCCAGGTCGGGGATTTCGATAGAACCCTGGCCCTGGGTGAGTATGGCGTGGATCAGGGTCGAGCTGGGCAGAGTCTGCCCGGTCCATTGATCCGGCTGGGGATAACGCATCAAGATCGTCCCGTTTTGATCCACCACCAGGTAGGAGGCGGCCTGCGGCAGGTTCAGCTCAGAAGCGAGCTGGTTGAACCAGTCGATGTCCAGGGTGGCGAAGACGACGGAGGTCAATTGCCCCGAAGCATCGTAGCTGGGATAGGCGAATTCGATCGCCGGCTGCCCGAGGATGGGATCCACCTGATAATTGCCGATCGCAAATCCCTGCTGCTGGACGGCGCGCTGAAAGAAAGAGGTGTTCGACAGGTTGACGGAAGTGGAGCTGGGAACGGCGCTGCAATAGACTTCGCCGTTTACGCGAGTCGCGCCCAGGTTGGCGTACTGGTCGTTTTGCGAGAGCAGGCCGGCAAACAGGCTGTTGCACTGCTCGGGTGAGCCTGTCGAGAGGTTGGTGATGTAGGTGAGGGTTACCAGGAGTTGGCGCGTCTCGGTAACCATCCGTTTTTGATCGACGGATGCCAGACTCATCATCCTGAGGGCATCCTGCTGAATATTCGAGATGGCAAGCTGCCGCTGTTCTGCTGCAGTGAACAAAATCAATCCGGCTGCCGGGATGAGAGCAATCAGCACGAGCACCATTAAACGGGCGCGTAGACTCGAAAAGAAGCTTTTCATCATTCTTGCCGTAATTATCTGCGGCCCTGACAAACCGCTATATAATTAAAGAAAATATACCACAAATATCTATGAATTTGAGGGAAGACCATGGCGCGCTACTTCACGGTTGGACAGGCCAATTCGACTCTGGGTACCATCCGCCCGTTGATCGCTCAGATGCTCGCGATCCGCCAAAAGATAATCGCCCGGGATCCGGATATCTGGCCCAGCTTCGAAAAAGCCATCGGGAACGGGGGCAACAAGACGGCCAGCGCGCTGGTGCTCGATTTCCAGCGCCTGGAAGAGCTGGTCAAGCAGGTGCAGGCTACCGGCGCGATCCTCAAGGATATCAACACGGGGCTGGTGGATTTTCCTGCCCTGCGCGACGGAGAGGAAATCTACCTGTGCTGGCGCTACGGGGAAGATGAGGTGCGCTTCTGGCACGGCATGGATGCGGGCTTTTCCGGGCGGCAGGCGCTTTGAAATATTTAGACCCTAAAGATTTCTCCCGTTAAACTCCCGTCTGAGTACGACTTGCTAAAAATCTTTAGGGTCTTTGCCTGCTGTTTTCCAGCCTCGATTTGACAGCTTGCGCAGAAGGGTGTATAAGAGCGTAACTCTGTGTCTGGCGAGTGGTACGTCTTGGGGAGTACCTGTGGAAGTAGGGGAACTCCTGATTTTGCCGACCCATCGAACCGCACTGCATTATTCGTAGAAAGGAATTTATCATGCTTCCAAA
The DNA here is from genome assembly GCA_963702935.1 of uncultured Chloroflexia bacterium. Lineage (GTDB taxonomy): Bacteria > Chloroflexota > Anaerolineae > Anaerolineales > Anaerolineaceae > DAOTWA01. Next base: position 417,581 of record OY969772.1, on the reverse strand, counting down.
ATCCAGGCCCAATCAGACCAAGCTCCTTTCTCAGCTCTGGAACAAAGAAAACCTGGGCATGATTATGCTGGGTGTGTTTGGATTTTTGCTCCTGGCCTCGGTGCTTCTGGTGCTCATCAACTCTTGAGGGGTTAAGAGAACCTCTATCCGTCTTCTATAATTTAATCTCGTTGTAGGGCAGGCGAGGTTCCAGGACAGCAACGGGATCCTTCACTTCGTTCAGGATGACAGGGCCAATCGTCCCCCTGTCCTGTTGATTTAATACACCCATTGATTGAACAGGCCGGTCAAATCGCAGGCGCAGTCTTTTTCGGCCAGCTTCTGGAAATCCTGGGTGGTGGCGATGCCCCATTGGTAGGTGAGATAGTAGTCTTTGAGGAAGGCGTCGAACTCCTGGGCGCCCATTTGCTTGGAGAGCGTATCCAGAAAGATGGGGCCGCGCCCGTAGACGATGGCGCTGTAAGATTGCTCATCATAAGCGCCGACCGGCTGCCCGATGGGAATTTGGGCGCTGTCCACGCGGCTCCAGCGCCCGTACCAGTTCTGCATGTAGCTTTGGCTGGCCGCCGAGCCGTGGGCGTCCAAATAGTATAAAGAAGTGAGATATTGCGCCATGGATTTGTCCAGCCAGGGCTGGTTGACCTGGTCGTCGCCGACCACGCCGTAAAACCATTGGTGGGCGATCTCGTGCGCGGTGGTGGCTTCGAGATAGGTCTGCGCGGGGAGGCCGTTGCTCCCGGGGCTCAGGTTGTAGAGGCTGTCGGCCAGGGCGATCACGCCGGGGTATTCAACCCCCAACGCCTCGGTGGGGGTGCTGACGATGTCGAACTGTGTGTAGGGATACGCGCCGAAGCGCTCCCCATAACTGGCGAACGCATTTTTAGCGAAATCGAGGGTCAGGTTAGCGCCCTCTGCGAATTCGGGAAAAGTGTAGCTGTTGACGATGGTCTCGCCGACCCTGGCGCTGACGAGGGTATAACGGTCGCTGGCCGCGACGTAAAAATCGCGCACGGGGCCGGCGGCCACGCTGAGAAGCTGATCGTCCCCGGATTTGTCTTGCTGGAGCACCCTTCCGGAGGTCACCACGGTCAGCCCGGCGGGGGCGGTGATGTGCACCTGGTAGAAGCTGACCTCCGAGTAGGTCAGGTCGCCGAAATTGGGGGGAATCTCGATGTGCCAGCCGTGCGCGTCGTAGGCCGGGATCAGGGGGTAGAACTGGGAGAGGGTCAGCACATTATTGGTATAGACGAAAATATTATAATTGCCGCCCTGGCTGTCCGGCACCTTCACGCTAAAGTCCATGCCGATGATGACGGCCTCACCCGGCTGCAGCGCCGGGGAGAGAGGTACTTTGAGGGCCGAGTCGTTTTGCTCCAGGGAGGACGCGGCGCGCTTGCCATCCACCTCCAACGCAGCGACGCTGATCGAGCCGCCGGAGAGGTTGGGGAACAGGCGGAAATAAACCTCGTCGAGGGCGGTTCCCGTGCGATTGGTGTAACGGACTTCTTCTTTGCCACTCAGATCGACTCGATCGGGGGCGATGGTCAGGTCGATGTGGTAGACGCTGGCGCCGGGAAGCTGCTGCAAGACGCCCTGCGCGCTGCTCACCAATCCGCTGCGGAAGATCGAGCGATCGTCCCAGGCGGCGGGGGTGAGCGAGGGCGCAGCCGGGACGGCGCTGGTGGTCGCCGCCGGTGGGGTGGCGGCCGGCGCGGAAACCGTGGGCGGCGCGCCCACCTGCGTCTGGCAGGCCGCCAGCAGCAGGCCGACGGCCATCAGCGCCAGGCAAGCTTGGGTCGCGAGCTTCGAATGCAAGGTCATTTGTGCGCCTCCTGCCGGGTCATGCCAGCTTTGATTAAAACCGTTATCCCGAATCGACATCAATTATAACCAATCGGGCTTCGAGCAAATTTCCTTTTTGGGGGAAGAGTGGAGTAGAATTAATTCGGCTGGGAGGTCGAGCCACGTCGTTTTCAAAAGCCGCCTCGTGGAAGGCGCGCTTTCGGGGGCAGAAAAGGAGAGCAGAGGATGCCTATAAAAGGCTTGATGATGGCCGTGATCGTCCTGGCGCTGGCGGCGCTCCTTTCCGCCTGTGGTTCGGCTCCCACAACGGCGGGCAATGCGACCGCACCGACGGCCACGGTGAATTTCGAGACCAAGACCTTCCAGGCCAAAGACGGGAATGCCCCGGTTTTCACCCAGAAGATCGAGCAGGGGCAGACCCTGATCATCCGTTTTGACCCCCGCGACCTGGTGAACACCAGCCCGAACCTGGTGCTGGACACCCCCAGCGGGGAAGAGCTGGGCTGGACCAAGACCACCCCTCACGGGGACATCCAGGAGATTCGCAACGTCATCCAGGTGGGCGGCACGTATACGCTCAGCCTGGAATTCATCGGCGAAAGCTCGCAGAACGTCAGCGGCGAGGTGCAGGTGGATTGGGCAGTCGTGAGCCAGTAATTCTCTAAAAATCTTGATTGGAATTAGACAATGAAGCGAGTTTATCTTGTACGCCACGGAGAAAACCGGGCGAACATTACCAAAGAATTTTCTTCCCTGAAGGTGGATTATTCCCTCACGCCGAAGGGAGTGTTGCAGGCGCAGCAGACCGCGGAATACTTTGTGGATAAGGACATCCACGCCGTTTACGCTTCGCCGATGAAGCGGGCCAGGGAGACCGGCCAGATCATCGCCGACCGCCTGGGGCTGGAGCTGGCGCTCTCGGAAAACTTCCGCGAGGTGCAGGTCGGTGACCTGGAGGGGCAGGAGCCCAGCGCCGAGAATTGGGGGTTCCACAACCGCATCTTCCTGGGCTGGATGTTGGGGGAGGTCGATCTCGCCTTCCCTCACGGCGACAATTATCATACCTTGCTGGGGCGCATGCGCGCCGGCATCCAGGAGATCGCCTCACGCGCGGACGGGGATAATTTCGTGGTGGTCGGGCATGGGGGCATCTTCACGGCCACGCTGAAGGATATCTGCCAGAACGTGGAGCTGGGCCACTTGATCACCAACGAGAACCACAACTGCTCGATCAGTGAGATTTTGGTTGAGATGCGAGACGGCGAGCTGTTCGGCGAGCTGGTGAGCTGGTCCTATACCGATCACCTGACCGGCGAGGCGGCTCAACTGGTCTCCGGCTTCCCTGCAGCGGCAAGCTTCTAGCGTTTTCGCCCTCTTTCAACCTTGCGAAGGTCTTAAAACGCTTCGCAAGGTTCTCACTATCAGGAGATCGGAATGGAAAAAGTGAATCTGGAAGAAAAGTTCGGCAAGATAGCCGAATACTGGCACCCCCGGATCGCCGGGGAGCTGAACGGCCAGTACGTCAAGCTCGCCAGGCTGAAGGGCGAGTTCGTGTGGCATCACCACGATACGGAAGACGAGCTATTCCTGGTGGTGAAGGGTCGCCTGGTGATTCAGCTCCGCGATGGGGAAGTCTCCCTGGAAGCCGGCGAGTTCTTCGTCGTCCCGCGCGGCGTGGAGCACCGCCCCGTGGCCGAGGAGGAGGCGCAGGTACTGCTTTTAGAGCCGAAGACGACGCTCAACACCGGCAACGTGCGGGACGAATATACCCTGGACGAGCTGGAGTGGATCTGAGATCCGGCTCATCCGGGCTTCACAATCCAATCAAGAGGTGAAAAGATGAAAGTTGGTTTTATCGGTTTGGGAATCATGGGCAGCCGCATGGCGCTCAATTTGCAGAAGAAAGGCCACGAGCTGGTGGTCTACAACCGCTCCCGCGACAAGGCGGGTACGCTGCTGGCCGGCGGCGCCAGGTGGGCCTCCTCGCCGGCGGATGTGGCTGCGGCGGGGATCGAAGTGCTGGTCACCATGCTGTCGAAGCCTGAGATCGTGCGAGAGGCGGCCCTGGGCAAGAACGGCTTCCTGGAGAAGCTGCCTTCCGGCGCGTTATGGGTCGATAGCAGCACGGTCAATCCGTCCTTCTCGCTGCAGATGGCGGCGGAAGCTGCCCGGCGCGGGGTGCACTTCCTGGACGCGCCGGTAGCCGGGAGCAAAGTCCCCGCTGAAAAGGCGCAATTGCTCTTCCTGGTGGGCGGCGACGCCGCCGACGTGGAGAAGGCCCGACCGCTGTTCGACGCCATGGGCCGCCAGGTGGTACACGCCGGTGGACACAGCGCCGGCGCCGGCTTAAAGATGGTGAATAACCTGCTGTTGGGGTTGTCCATGCTGGCTTACGCCGAAGCGCTGGTGCTGGGCGAGTTGCTGGGCATTTCGCGCGCAATGATGTTAGACGCGCTGGCAAGCAGCCCGGTCATCTCACCCTTCCTGAACGGCAAGCGTGGCAAGATCGAAACCGGCAATTTCGAGGCCGAGTTCCCACTGCAGTGGCTACAGAAGGATCTGGAGCTGGCTTCTGAGACCGCCTTCGAGACCGGCGCAGCGCTTCCCGCCACCAGCGTGGCCAAAGAGGTCTACGCGCTGGCCATGCGGCGCGGCCTGGCCGAGAAGGACCTCTCGGCTATTTACCAGTTTCTGAGCGAAAAAGCGGGGAAATAGGGACTATTTCCAGGTCGACCCCTCCTCCCAACCTTCTCCCCTGGGGAGAAGGAGTAGGGCGGACCTGCGCAAGGTTAAAGCTCATAACGGCGTGATCGGCACGGCGCCTTCGTCAAGCGGCGAGGGCGCTGTTGCCGTTTCCCGGCTTTTGTTGACCAGGTAGATGCCCGCCAGGACGATCAGCCCGCCGATCCATTGGCCAGGGCGCAGGCCCTCCCCGACCAACGGAATGGCCATCAGCGCGGTGATTACCGGCTGGGCGATCATGGTCGGCGCGACCAGCGAGGCCGGCAGGTGGCCGAGCGCATAGCTCAGCGAGAAATACCCCACCGCCTGGGAGATCAGCCCTGCGCCGAGGAAGGCCAGGTAAGACTGGAGGGTGTAACCGGTGAGCGGCATGCCCAAGATCTGGGTGATGCCGAACAAGGAGACGGCGGCGCTCAGGCAGACGATCCAGATGTAGGGGAGCGTGTCGAAGAATTGCCTTCCACGCTGGGTGATCAGGAAGAAGGCGGCGTAGAACAGGCCCGAGACGAGCGCCAGGGAGTTCCCCGCGTTGAGCGCGGGCTGAGTGAGAAAATCGCTGCCCAGCACGATGATGGCCCCGCTCATGGTCAGCGCCAGCCCCACCCAAAAGAACTTCTTGAGGCGCTCCCTGAAGATCAGCCAGGCGACCAGCGCCACCCATATCGGCGCGGTGTTATTCAGCAGGGTGGCGTTGGCCACGCTGGTATAAAGGGTGGCCGTGCTCCAGGTGGAATGGTCCAGGGAGCTGGCGATGCCGCCCAGCACCGGGATAAGGAACAAGCGCCAGTCCACCGGCAGGGTGTCGCGCGACCGCCGGAAGAAGAAGGGCGCCAGGACAGATCGCCGCGATGCTCATGCGGTAGAAAGACGTGACCGGCCCCGGCGCTTTGGCCCAGCGGATGAACAGGGAAGACAGGCTCAGCGCCAGAACCCCGACGGTCAGAGCCGCGTAGGGCAGGACTTTGTTGCGCGCAGGCATCAGCAGCCGGTGGAACGAGGCTGGGACCAGCGAGCCAAAAGCCCGGGCAGCTCATCCAGGTCGGTGATGACGGCGTCAGGGCAGATGGTGTCCTCGTGGGAGTGGTTTTCGGGCGTATCCGCGCGCCGGGTGATCCAGACGCTGCTCACCCCGGCATTTTGTGCGCCCAGGACGTCGGCGCCCAGGGTGTCGCCCACCATGACCACTTCGTGCGGAGCGAAGCCCCAATGCCGCAGCGCCATGTGGAAGATCTCAGGGTTGGGCTTGCGAATCCCCACGGCCGCCGATACCAGGATCACGTCGAAGAAGCTGCGTACCCCGGCTTTGTCGATGAGCACCTGCACGTCGGCGTCGTCTCCGGCGTTGGAGATCAGCCCCAGGCGGTAGCCCTGTCCTTGCAGGGCCTGCAAGGTGGCAATGGCATCCGCTTCCGTCTGCCAATGTTTTTGGGTGACTGCGTACATGGCGGCCAGGGCCTGGCGCAGGCGCTCGTCGGGCACGCCGTCCAGGCTCATCTCGGCCAGCAGCGCGCTCAGAATAGAATGGGTGGTATATTCGATGAACTCCGTAGCGCGCTCGTTGTAGTAGCTCCTCATGCGGGCAGAAAACAACTGGGGAAAGGTATCTTCGTCCAGGTCCAGGCCGGAAGCGCGTAGGGAGCGCGTCAGGGCGAGTGCGGATTCTTGCAAAGTGCTGGACCAGGTTGCATCGTAATAGATCAGAGTGCTGCCAAGGTCGAATAAAACGGCCTTGAAGGGGGATGGAATCCGTTGCAATGAGCTCATGCAATCCTCAGCGATAAAAGAATGGTGACATTAATATCCCCTCTGCACGTCGAACAGGTTGTAGAGGGGCAAGCCGGCCAGGTAGCGGTTGAGATTCTCGGCGAAGAGGGTCGCGGCGCGCTCGTCATAATGGGGGCTAACACCCGAGATGTGCGGGGTGAGCAGCACGTTGGGCAGCTTCCACAGGGGACTGTTGGCCGGCAATGGCTCCTCGGGGAACACGTCCAAAGCGGCGCCGGCCAGGCGGCGCTCCTGGAGAGCGGAGATGAGCGCAGCGTGGTTGACCACGCCTCCGCGCGAGATATCCACCAGGAATGCGCCGGGCTTGAAAGCGGCCAGCTCTTCCGCGCCGATCAGATTGCGGGTGTCGGGGGCGAGCGGCACGGTAACCACCGCGAAATCGCAGTCTTTTAGCATGGAACGCAGCGCCTGGGTGGGATAGAGGCGGTCGAAGAAATTCCCCTCGGGGTCGCCCATGCCCTCGGGCGTGTAGCCGGTGTCTTCGGGGTGCATGGCATCTTTCTTGGAAGCCAGGATGGTCACCCCAAAGGGTTTCAGCAGGCGGGCAAGCTGGCGGCCAATGCTGCCGTAGCCCACGATGCCCACGGTGCTGCCGCGCAGCTCCAACGGACTGAAGCGCTCCCAGCGCTCGCGCGGCCACTCGGCCTTCGCCTGGGTAGCGATCAGGTCGGGCATACGGTGGCCTAGCGCCAGGAGCATCATCATGGCGTATTCGGCGAGCTGAGAAATGGCTGCGCCGCTCAGGGTGGTGGCCATCAGGTCGAGCTGTTTCAGCAGCGGGTTGTCCGCGACCATGTCGATGCCGGCGTAGTGGAACTGGATCCAGCGCAGGTTGGGCGCCTGCGCCGCCGCAGGCAAGACGTTGGCCGTGTAGAGCACTTCCGTGCGCGCCCACAGCTCGCCGGGGACGTCTTCTGCCTTGCGCGCGTTGACCACGTTCACGTGCAGGCGGGGGGAGACTTCGCGCAGCGTGGTCACCAGCTCTTCCGGGAAGGGCAGTGTAATCAAGACCTCAACAATATTGTTCATAACCCTCCGATGCGGTGTTTATAACACCAATAAGCTATTTCGGATCAATTCCTTGCGGGTCCAGCTCTTCGCGCAGGATGCGCAGCTCCTTTTCGCCGGGCGGCTCGGTGCGCCGCAGGTCGGAGGAAATCTTCAGCTCCCAGCCCGTGTTGGCGCGCGCCTGTTCGGCGCTGCAGCCGGGATGCACGGCGGTGAGGATCAGCTCGCCGTTTTCGTCCGGCTCGAGGATGCCCAGGTCGGTGACCACCGCCTGCGGGCCGCCGCCGCGGCAGCCGACGGCCTCGCGCTCGGCCCGGCCTCCCAGGAAGCCGGCCGAGGTGCAGAAATCCACCTTTTCCGGGAATCTGCGCTTCTGGTGAGGGGTCATGATGTAGCAGCGATTGGCCCAGGCGGCGATCTCCATCGAGCCGCCCGAGCCGGGCAGGCGCACTTTGGGGTGGGCGTAATCGCCAATGACGGTGGCGTTGATATTGCCGAAGCGATCGATCTGGGCGCCTCCCAGGAAACCGACGTCGACGTTTCCGCGCTGCAAGTACAGGGTGAAAATGTCGTACATGCTGCACACCAAAGTGGCCCCGCTGACCAGGGTCGGGTCGCCGATGGAAAGTGGCAAACGAGCGGGGCGCGCTCCGATCACGCCCGCCTCGTAGACCAGCAACAGGTGGGGGGCGTGCGTGCGCTGCGCCAGGTTGCAGGCCAGGTTGGGCAGGCCCACACCCACGAAAACGGAATCGCCGTCGCGCAGCAGGTGCGCGGCGTTAATGGTCATCAGCTCGGACGCGCTATAGTCCATGCTCAATACTCCCCGTAATTGATCGGCGCGCTCAGGCGCGGGCGTACCTGGAGGCGCGCGTGCGCTTCCGGCCCTAGCTTCTGCCAGTATTCGTCGCGATCCTTCACCCCAAAGACCCACTCGTCCAGGTAGGCGCGCACTTTGGCGCGATCCGCGCTGATCTCGTCCCAGGCCAGGTAGAAGGGATTGTCCCGGTCGTAATAGCCCTGGGTGTAAGACGGGTGAGCCGCGTAGGGCACATGGCACACAGCGTCTACGATAAAGTCCGGGATGAGGGTGCGGTTGGGGTCCGAGCGGATCACGGCTTCGTCTACGATCTCCTCGGCGGTCAGGATGACGCGCCCGGCGGCGAAGGCGGCTTCTTTCTGCTCGCCGAGGATGCCCCAAATTTGGGCATTGCCGTTGGCGTCGGCGCGCTGCACGTGCACGATGGCTACGTCCGGGTGCAGCGGCGGGACGACGATGACTTCTCGCCCGGAGTAGGGGTCGGTCACGCGCCGGTAAGCCGGGTTGGCGCGCTCCAGGTCGGTGGCGCCGGTGGGGTTCATGGGCATGAAAGGCAGCCCGGCGGCCCCGGCTTGCAGGCGAGTGATCATGCCAAAGTGGGAGTGCTCCTCCCATTCCAGGCGCCCGGCTTCCATCTCGGCGCGCAAGATGCGCAGCGAGCCTACCCCGGGGTTGCCGATGTAGGAGAACACGATCTTGCGCGCGCAGCCGGCCGCCACCATTTGATCGTAGATCAGGTCGGGGGTGGCGCGCATGAGGGTCAGGTCTTTGCGCTGCTGGCGAATGATCTCGTGCCCGGCCGCAAACGGGATGAGATGGGTGAAGCCGGCGGCATAGATACTATCGCCATCGTGGACAATCCCGGCGATGGCTGCGGAAAGTGTGGTTAATTTGCTCATAGCGCTGTCATTCTTGGGGCTACCTTTCGCCCTTTTTCTTTCCCTTTTTGGAGGATTCGCGCATCTTGCGCACCGAACGGAAGCGCTCGCTGGCGCCGGGCGGGGGCTTGCCTTGCGCCCAGAGCACGAAGCCGAAAAGCAGCCCCACAACGCTGAAGCACAGATAGGTGTAGGCCGGCTGGTGCGCGGCGTCCGACGCCAGGAAGATGACCAGCAGCACAATGCCGATCAACAAGAAGAAGCATCCGATGCGGCCGGTGAAAGAGGTATTCTCGTCCATGAAAAGGACTCGCCCTGTTTTTCGCTCCCGCAGGCGGGCGCAGAACACCCTCTCCCGGCCTCCCCCAAAATTGGGCTCTTTCAATTTCGGGGGAGGGGCAGGGAAGGGTCAGGCGCGCTTGATGAGGGTGCGGATCTGTTCGTGCATGTAGAGCGGCAAATAGTACAGGCCGCCCGAGTTCTTGCCGGTGGAGCCGGAGCCCTTCCAGCCGCCGAAGGGCTGGAAGCCGGGCCAGGCGCCGGTGGTGGCCCCTTGAGGGCGGTTGGCGTAGGCGACCCCGGCCTGGGCCCCGTCGAAGAACCACTCGCTCTCCTCTTCGCTGCCGTAGAAGCCGGCGGTCAGGCCATAGGAAACGTCGTTGGCCTTCTGCATGGCTTCTTCCAGGTTGCTCACTCTGGCCAGGGTGGTGACGGGCACGAACATCTCCGTCTTCCACAAGCGATGGTCGTGGGGCAGGTCGGCGACCAGGGTGGGCGCGCAGAAGTACCCCCTGGCGTAGTCGCCTTCGGTGAGCGTCTTCCCGCCCGTCAGGAAGCGCCCCGCCTGGCTGAGCTCCTCGGTGTAATTCTGAAAATCCCGGTAGGAGTTCTGGTTGACCACCGGCCCCAGGTAGACTTTGCGCTCGGTGGGGTCGCCAATGGCCAGGTTGTTGGTCATCTCCACCAGGCGCGCGACGAGCTGATCGTAAACCGGCTCCTCGATGTAGACGCGCGAGCAGGCCGAGCACTTCTGGCCTTGCAGCCCGAAGGCCGAGCGCACGATGCCCGTGGCGGCGTCTTCCAGGTTGGCGTGGCGCGAGACGATGGTCGGGTTTTTGCCACCCAATTCCAGGATGGTGGGCCGCACCCATTGGCCGTGGCCGAAATCCTGGTAGATCTTCATGCCCACGGCGTAAGACCCGGTAAACGTGACCCCGGCTACGTCGGGGCTGTCGATGAGGGCTTGCCCCAGGGTGCTGCCCGGCCCGGTCACGTAATTGAACACGCCCTCGGGCAGGCCGGCGTCCCGCAGGCACTCGGCGATCAGGCGCGAGGTCCAGGGGGTATCGCTGGCGGGCTTCATCACCAGGGTGTTGCCGCTAACCAGGGCGGCCGCCGATGGTCCGCCGCTCAGCGCCGCCGGAAAGTTGAAGGGGCTGATGACCAGCCACACGCCGTAAGGCCGCAAGATCGAGACGTTCCTGGCGTCGAAGCCCTGTAACGGATCGCGGCCCATCTCGACCAGATAACCCTGGTTGGCTTCCATCCGATCGCAGGCATAGCGGATCAGGTCGGCCGTCTCGGCTACGTCGCCCAGCGCTTCAGTGCGGTTCTTGCCCACTTCCATGGCGACCACGGCGCCGATGTCGAAGATGCGCTGGTCCATGAGGTCGGCGGCTTTGCGCAGCAGGGCGACGCGATCCTGCCAGCTCGTCTTGCTCCACATGGGGAAGGCCTTATGCGCGGCAGCGATGGCGTCGTGGGCGTCCTGGGCTGAGCCTTTCTGAAAGACGCCCAAAACGACCCCGGTGTCGGACGGTGAGCGGTCTTCGAATTTCTCGGCAACAAAGCGCTCTTTCCCACCAATGAGCATGCCATGCTCCTTCCCCAGGCTGGCTTTCAGCCGGGCCAGGGCGGCCTCGAATTGGGTGTGAAACTCCTCGGGCGGATTGAACATGGTGGCGTAGGTGAGCTTGAACTGAGCTTTTGTTTCCATACAGGTCAGACCTCCTGTCTTCAAGAACGGGTAGAGGAAAAGAATAGGTACAGCGACTTGCGCTCCTAAAGTATAGTCCATCCGCCAGCGGGCGTCAAAATGAAACGGGGGTTCGAGATGGGGGAAAATTGAAGAAGTGTATTGACTCTGGTAAGGGATTGCCCTATAATGTTTATAGAACAAATTTTCTATTCTATAGAACGTAAGCTGAGGCTGTATGTCTGAAAAACAACTCCAATATCGCGGATTTGCCCAGGTTTACCTGCAAGGGCCGGATGCGCTGGAGCCTGCGGCGGATTGCGGCGAGCGCCAGATGTCTTACTTCGTCGGCTACCCGGCCAGCGCGATCCAGGTGCTGGACTATCGCCAGAGGCCGGTCGAGGTTGCCCACCGGGTGCTGGCCGGCGAGGAGGTGTCCGATTTCGCCGGGGAGTTCAACCGGCCCGCCTGGGTGGAGATCAGGGCCACGGACAAAGCCGTCGAGATCAAGCTGCGCGACTGCCGCTCGGAAGGGGAATTGCCCACGTTGTGGATGGGAACCACCGACTCCGAGCGGCTCCCCGACCACCCGGCGCGCTGGGAAGTCATCAAGCCGCTGGGCAGGAGTCGCCTGGCTTTCGCCGTGTTGGTGCCCTGATTCAGGAGAGAAGACCCCTCGTTTTCGGTTGCGCCGCGTGGATTTTTGGGCTAAACTCTTTAGGGAGAGCCTATGTTATTCACGCGGACAACCTTTGTGGGGATCGATGTTACCGCCGGACGCAAGCCTTGCGTCTTTGCTGCGTTGGATAACGAACGCAAGCTGTTGGCCCTCAGCCAGGGCTCGCTGGAAGACGTGCTGGCCTTCCTGGCCGGGCAGGAAGCGGCTTTCGCCGCCGTGAACGCTCCACGCCGGCCCAACCAGGGCCTGCTGGCGAAGGAGGAAATCCGCCAGGGCCTGGAGCCGCAGCCGCGTCCGGGGCGCTGGATGCAATATCGCCTGGGCGAATTCGAGCTGCGCCAGCGCAACATCGCCCTCATTCCGACCCCCGGCGATGAAGAAGGCTGCCCGGCCTGGATGCGAGCCGGTTTCAAGCTCTACCGCCAGATCGAAATCCTTCGGATACCGGCCCTACCCGGGCGGAGAACAGACGGCCTTGCAATCCCTGGAGGTCAACGCGCACGCCGGCTATTGCGCGCTGCTGGGATTGGCGCCCTTCGAGAAGCACTCCCTGGAGGGCCGCTTGCAGCGCCAGCTCGTGCTCTACGAAAAGGAGATCGAGGTCACCGATCCGCTGCGCTTCTTCGAGGAGGTCACGCGCCACAAGCTGCTGCACGGCATCCTTCCGCTCGACGATATCTATTCACCGGTCGAGCTGGACGCGATGGCGGCGGCTTACACCGCCTGGCTGGCGGCCAACCATCCCGATCAGGTTACCCTGGTGGGCGACCCCGGCGAGGGGCAGATCGTCTTGCCGGTGGGGGAGCTAAAGCTCAAGTATTAACCCCTATCTGTATTTTGAGGCATTCATGGAGATCACGGCCACAAGCTGCCGCAGATCATCTTTTGGTCTGCCCGGTTAACAGGCAGATCTCGCGGTGGGCGGGCACGTTTTCCAGGAACGACTGCCGCTGTTCTTCCTCCAAAAACCGTTCAGAGCGATTGTGTAAGAATTGGCGGGTAGTCTCCAGCGTGCTCACCGTGCGCGTGTCCAGGCAGGCCCTCAGGACGCGATAACAGGTGAGCAGCACCAGCAGGGGGTGATCTGCGCCGGCCAGGACGGCTTCCAGGGGCGTGGACGAGCTCCGCGAGCCCAGGTAGCTCAGGATTCTGTCCACGAAGATCTTGGCTTCGGGGATATTGGCCTTTTGGAGGGATACTCGCGCCAGGCCGGCCAGGGGCTCGAGGGTCAGGTCGGGTTGCCCGAGCGCCTCGCGCATCGACAACGCCTGGCGGAAGCTCCGCGCAGCTTCGTCGAGGAGGCCTGCGCCTAGCTGAATTTCCCCGAGGTAAGTCTTGACGCCGGCCAGGTTAGGGCGCGCGCCCACCTCATCGAGAATGGCGAGCGCGCGTTGTCCGTATTCCAGGGCGGCCCGGTTATCTCCCAGGGAAGCATGCGCCAGGCCGAGGTTGGCCAGGATGACGGCCTCCGACCGGCGGTAACCGGTTTTGTGGGTGAGCTGAAGGGCTTCCTCGAGATGGGGAATGGCTCCGGCGTAGTCCCCGCGCCTTCTGTGCAGCCAGCCGCGCTTCATGGAAACCGCGCACACGCCGGTGAGGCAGTCGATGCGCTGAAAGATCTCCATGGCGCGCGTGTAATATTCTTCGGCAACCGCGTCGTCTCCCAATTCCCCGGCGACCAGAGCCAGGTTCGCCGTGGAAAAACCCACTCCCATCCAATCGCCGATCTCCTCCAGGGTCTGGCGCGCCTGGTCGAAGGCCAGCCGCGCTCCGGCGTAATCGCCTAGCTGGCGATAGATGCGCCCCATGTGGTAGGTGAGCCAGTCCAGGCCGCGCCGATCTCCAAGCTCCTGGTAGATCTGCCGGCATTGCTCGGCCTGTGCTTGCGCCTGGGCGAATTCGCCCATGGGCAGATAAACCAGGCTGAGATTGTAGTGCACCCAGCCTTCGCCCCGGCGGTTGCCGCCGGCGATACACACGCGTAAGGCTTCTTCGAGGTATTCTCTGGCCCGCTCGTAGTCGCACAGCTCTTCATACGCGAACCCCAGGCTATTCAGGGTGAATCCCGCGTTTGCGGTCAGCCCCAGCTCTCTCTCGATAGCCATGGATTGTTCCAGCGCGTTTTTCCCTTGCAGGCTGTTCCCGGTGTAGAGGCAGGCCAGGCCCCAGGAGGACAGGCTTTGCGCTTCCAGGCTGCGCAACTGCGCGGCCTGCGCGAGAAGGATACAGGGCCACAGGTAGTCTTTTGCGCTTTGGAAATGGCCGCGCCTGATCTCCAGGTCGCCGATCTTGAACTGGAGGGTAGCCTGAGCGGCCTGCTCCCCAGCGATTTGGCTGCCTGGGAGGCGCGCTCCAGGAATTCCTCGCTGATCTGGTACAGGCCCTGGGTATCCAGGAAGGGGTACAAGATCTCGACCAGGTGGATCAGCCGGTCGAAAGCCTGGGTTTTGAAAGCCCATTCGACCGCGTTGAGCAGGTTCACCAACTCCAGGTTCAGCTCTCTGAAATCGGCCTTCCGGGCCTCGATAAAGCCGGTGAAGTAGCCCACCATGCGGGTGACGGCCCCGGCGTCCGATCCTTGAAGGGCGGCGTAGTCGCAGATGGTTTGATGCATCCAATAACGGCCCTGGCCGTTGCTTTCCACCAGGCCGTAGTCGACGAGCGTATCCAGCACCTGGCTCGGCGCACCCATGACCGCCAGGGCCGCTTCTTCAGAAAAGGTATTGGGCTTGGGGGGGAAAAGAGCCAGGTCCAGGAGCGCGCAATGCGCCGCGCTATCCAGAGCTTCATCGCTCAAGCCGATCACTGCCTGAAGGGATAAAGGCGCCCCCGGCGGCAGGCTCGGGTGCAGCCCGTCCACCGGGGATTGGGGCTGAGAGACTTGCAAGCGCGCTTCGGGCGCATTGAGGCGCGCCAGGGCCTCTTTCAGGCGCCGGATCTGGGCGCGGTAGCTCTGTTTTTGCAGGTAGCGGCCCGCCAGGATCAGCGCCAGGGGCAGGCCGCCCACCGATCTCACCAGATTGCGGGAATCTTGCGGAGCCGCTTCCAACGCCTCCGGCGCGATCTGCGCCAGCAATTGAGCGCCGTCCTCCGGGCTTAATTCCTCCAGCAAAGTGGCCCGGCCGCCCGAAAAATCCAGGGCCACGTCTACCAGGCGGGTGGTCACCAGGTAGGCGCAGTTCGGGCCGCCCACTTTGAAGGCCAGGGCGGCCTCGATCTGCCAGGCGTCGTCGATGATCAGGAACATGCGGCGCGCGCCGATGGCCGTGTGAAGGAGAGCCGCTCTTTCAGAGAGGCTGGTGAGGCCGGCGATCTCGTCGTAGGAAACCCCCACGGCCGTGGCCCAACTGCCCAGCAGGGCCAGCAGGTCCGGCTGGCGGCCAAGACCGGCCCACAGGATGCCGTCGCGGAAGTGCCCTTTGATCTCCGGGTCGTGCGCCAATTCGATAGCGATAGCGGTCTTCCCCACGCCGGGGAGCCCTTCCAGGGCCAACAGGGGTTGTTTCCCGTAATCGAGCAGATCTTCTTTCAGGCGCTGCAGGAACGCGTGCCGGCCCACGAGGGCGTGCGCGGGCCGCGGCGGGGCCAGAAAGGGAACGCGCCACTGCGCCTGTGGCTCGCCGCCCAAGAGGTCCTGGAAGCGCTTGTTTTGAGGGTCGGAGCGCTCGACCTCCCATTTTTCTAAAGTCTCGGCCAGCCTTTCCAGGGCGCGCTCCT
This sequence comes from uncultured Chloroflexia bacterium, assembly GCA_963702935.1. Lineage (GTDB taxonomy): Bacteria > Chloroflexota > Anaerolineae > Anaerolineales > Anaerolineaceae > DAOTWA01. The sequence goes on along the minus strand of OY969772.1, from coordinate 402,174 downwards.
GCTCGCCGTAATAGGTGCCCTTGGACACGTGCAACTGTTCCATCACCCAATCCGGGTTTCGCCCGTGCACGTACTGCTCGCTCAGGATGGCATAGGGGCGCCAATCCTTTTCCCGAACGTCAGGCGAGCCATCGCCGGGCTTCAAGCTTTCCAGGGCGGCCTGAAAAACTTCTCGCAGGGCCAACCCACAGCCGAGATCGGTATTGGAATAACCGGCGGCCTGTTGGTGGGCGCGCACGACCGGCAAAGTGACCAGGGGATTCTCCCCCAGCGTTTTCAACGAGCCCCAATTGCGGAGCACGCGGCGAACTGCTTTCCGATCCAGGTTGTTGGATAGGCTCATATCCACCTTTTTTTCGTCCCAGACCAGGTTTGATCGGGATTTGAACTTTTCTTGGACTTTTTACGAACTTTCTCGCGCCGGGTAAGCTTATGATGGAGCCAGATCGAGTGCTTCTGGGGACGACAACTTTAAAAGGACAGCCTTGAATGTTTTTTGGCTGGGAATCTTAAATCCGCCCATCGTACTTTCTGATGGGTATTATACACGCACTCGTCTTGGAATCCCCGGAAATTCGACCATCCACCGATTTCATTTCTAATCTAAGGAGGAAAGGATGAAGTTAAAAGAGCTGCTCGCTGTATGTTTCGGGACGTTCGTACTCATCATCTTGGGAGACGGCGTGGTTGCCAACGTGGTCCTGGGCCCCAAACTGGCCGGCTCGGTGGCCTCTTTCAACTGGAATACGATCGCCTTCGGATGGGCCTTCGCGGTGATCGCCTCCGGCGTGATCGCGGGGGCAGATAACAACCCGGCCGTTACCCTGGCGATGGCCATCCGCGGGGTGACTCCCTGGTCGAAAGTGATTCCTATCCTTGTTGCCGAATTCGTCGGCGCTTTCCTGGGGGCTGCGGCCGTCTATTTCGTGTACCGCGAGGGCCTGGTAGCGGCTGGGGTTCCCAACATCTGGACCTCGGGCGCCGGCAATTATTATGGCGTGGGCGGCGTCAGCGCGGGAGTGCTAGGCCAGTACTCCATCCTCACCGCGTCCGTGGCAGAGTTCTTCGGCACGATGATCTTGATGTGGGGCGTCCTGGCCGTGAGCGACCCCCGCAATGGGGCGATGAGCAAATTTGGCGCCTTCGTGGTAGGCGGTATCGTGCTGGTCGTCGGCCTGTGCCTGGGCGGACCCAGCGGATATGCCATCAACCCCGCCCGCGACCTCGGCCCGCGCATCTTCGGCCTGTTGGCCGGCACGCAAGGCTTGTTCGACGGCCTCTACTGGCTGATCCCGCCGGTGCTCATCCCCTTCATCTCCGCTCCCATCTCAGGCTACCTGTACGACCTGTTCTTCGCCTCCGAAGCTGCTCCCCAATCCGCGAAGTCGACGCAGGTGAGGCCGGGAGCGGCGGATTGAGCGTCTAACCTCTCCATACTTCTGATTTGCTTCAGTGATCAGCCGGATCAGCACCTTGATCCGGCTGATCCATTAAATGCATCCAGGAGAATTTCAGGACAATAAAGAGCTTCTTGCGGTATAATTCACAGATAGCTTGGGTTTGCATTTACGTTGGAAGGGTTAATTTCCAGAAGGAAAGAAGCGCTATGAATGTAAGTATGTGGGGTAAGGCATTGCGGGTCATCCCGCGCATCAGCAAGAGCGAGTGGGACGCGCTGGACGTCATCTCCAGGTGGCTGATCTCCACCCGGGCAGCCGTGTTGATCATGACCTTCATCTCCTCCGCCATTGCCGGCATCCTGGCTTTTCGCGCGGGGCAGTTCAATCTCGGCCTGTGGGTGCTGCTCACCATCGGCCTGATCTTCGCTCACGCCACCAACAACCTGCTCAACGACTTTACCGATTACCGGCGCGGAGTGGATAAGGATAACTATTTCCGCACCCAATACGGGCCGCAGCCGCTGGAACAGGGGCTGATGTCTACCCGGCAACTGCTCACCTATGCCGGGGTGACCGGTGCGATCGCCCTGCTGGCCGGGCTCTATTTGGTGATCCTGCGCGGGCCGCTGGCCTGGCTGCTGTTGGGGCTGGGGGTGGTGTTCGTGCTGTTCTACACCTGGCCGTTGAAATACGTGGGCCTGGGCGAGCTGACCGTTCTGGTGACCTGGGGGCCGCTGATGGTGGGCGGGGGGTATTTCGTCATCACCGGGAGCTGGGATTGGAACGTGGTGCTGGCCAGCCTGCCCTATGCCCTGGGCACCACCATGGTCATCTTCGGCAAGCACATCGACAAATATAAGGAAGATCGAGCCAAGGGCATCCACACCGTGCCGGCGGTGATCGGCGAGAAGGTCTCGCGCTACACCACCCTGGTGATGATGGGCTTGCAGTACCTGCTGGTGGTCTACCTGATCGCCATCGGCTACTTCTCGCCGGTGCTGCTGGTGGTGTTCATCGCCCTGACGGCGGTGCCCCTGGTGTGGGCGGTGTACCGCGCTCCCAAGCCGGAGGAGAGGCCCGCCGGTTTCGACGCCAATACCTGGCCGCTCTATTACGTGGCGCTGGCCTTCCTGCATAACCGCCGCTTCGGCCTGTGGTATCTGCTGGGGATCATCGTGGACGCGGGCCTGAGAGCCTTCCATGTGATTTGAGATAAGAGAGACGAGAATAGAGAATGGAGAGTAGAGAGTCGTAAGTGCACTGGCATTTACTATTCTCGATTCTCTACTCTCTGCTTGCGCCAATCAGCAATCCAAAATCCACATTCTACACTCTCAAATTCCTCACTTCCAGCCAGGCCGCGGCGGGGTTCTCCAGAGATCCCTGGGCGAGGCGGCCCTGGGGGGTGAAGGCGGCGTACTGGTTGTCGATCCACAGCACCAGGCCCAGCGGCCCGTGCGGGCTGGCGGAGGTCGAAAAGGCTGGCTTCCCGTCCACGCTGAAAACCACGCGTTGCGATTGCCAATCCAGACGATAAGTGTGCCACTCGCCCGGGTCGATTTCCAGGCGGGCGGCGTCTTGTTTAATCAGGCGGCGCGCCAGGCGGCGCAGCCAGCGCGCCCCTGGCGGCCAGGCCAGCAGGGGAAGGGCGGCCAGCCCCGGCGCGAGCAGCCCGGAGGGAATCTTCGGCGAGCGGAAGGTGGTCGCCAGCAGGCCCTGGGCGGGCAGGTCGTCGCGCAGGGAGAGATAATTTTGGGGGGAAGCGTAGAAGAACCAGGCGGTGTTGGGCAAGGCGGGCAGGCGCCGCGCTGTGCCGCCCACCCCCAGGCTGAGGTTGAAGGGATCGTTCCAGAAGCCGAAGCCCCACGTGCCGGGCAGGTCGGGGGCCGAGACGCGCGCCTGGAGCTCCAGGCCGGCCGGCGGGCGCCACAAAAAAGCGCGCCGGGGGCGCGCCATGTAATCGTCGAGTTGGGCCCAGCGGTAAGCTCCGGCGGGACCGCTGGGGATGGAAAAGCGCCAACCGTCTGAAGTGGGCTCTACCCCCGCCTGGGGAGTTCCCCGCGCTTCGAGCTGGGGTGGTTGCGAAGGCGGCGCGCCCATGCCATCAAGCCGGGATCAGCCCGGCCGGCATCCAGAAGCCTCCCACGTGGAAGCCGTAAACCAGGGCGATCGAGCCGACCAGGATCAGCACGCCCAGGGCCACCAGGGCGTAATCGTACCAGTGGAAGTGGGTGGTCTCCACCCAGGTGCGCGCCTTCAACCCGAAGCAGCGCAGGTCCATGGCGTTGGTCATGTCTTCGCCGGTGAGGATCGATCCCATGGTCACCGGCACGATCAGCGGGGCGATCTTGCGGATCTGGGCGATCAGCCCGCCTTCCACACGCTCGATCTCGTAGCCGCGCGCTTTCTGCGCGTCGAGGGTCACCGAGAAATCACGCGCCAGGGTGGGCACGTAGCGGAAGGCCAGATCCATCGAGAAGGCGAAGCGGTCGGGGAGGCCCAGGCCGCGGAAGGTGAACCCGTACAGACGCGGGTCCATCGAATAAGGGATGATGACGAAGATCATGGAGATGCTCAGGATGCGCAGCATCTGCGAGGGGGCGAACCACAAGCGCTCGACGGTCAGGGTAAAGTTGATCGGCCAGTGCGTCAGGGGAAATTGGGTGTGCACCTGAAGGAGGGGATGCCCAACCTTGGGGATGATCCCCGAGGAGCTTCCCCCGGTGATGATGGTGTTCACCACGATCATCACCACCAGCAGCATGATAATCAGGAACCAGGCGCGCCGCGTTTCGCGGAAGGTGGTGCGCGCCGAAGCGTACCAGGCCGCCGCCAGCGCGAAGAAGAAGAGCAGGAAGCGCAAATCCCAGAAAAAGGTGACGGAGAACAGAAACAGGATGGAAAAGATCCAGCGGGCGCGCGGATCGATCTTTTCCATGAGGCTATTGCGGACGCGGTACTGCCAGGTAACCAGCATGAAGGCACCTCAGCGCCGTCTCCCGAGGCCGCTTACACGGTCGCGGGAGACGGCGAATGCGAAGAACTAACGCCCGGAGCGCTTGGCGATGGCGTCGTAGGCCACCATCAGGATGGGCACCAGGATCAACCCGTTGATCAGGTTGGAGATCACCGAAGGTAAGAAATTGATCGAGATGGTGGTGGTGAGGTCCACCCCCGAGACCCACATCTCCGAGATGGAGGCGACCGCCATGCCAACCAGGATGCCGACGACTACCACCCCTTCGGCTTTGAGGATGCTCTTGATGTCTTTGTAATCGACCAGGGTGAAGGCGATCAGGCCGGGGATCAGGCCCATCAGTCCGTTGCCGAGGTCCCACCAGGGCCAGAAGCCGAAGCCGGACAGCAAGTCGCCGATGATATTGCCCAGCGCGCCGGCGACAAAGCCCACCACCGGTCCGAAGGCCACGCCGAAGAACATGGCGATCGAGACCGCCGGGCGGATGGACACGTCACCCGCCGACGGGATCTGCAGGAAGTTGGTCAGCCAGGAGAGCACCCCGTAGAGGGCCGCGCCGATGGCCGCGAAGACGACTTCCCGCGTGCCGAAGGTCCACAACGATTTCTTTTGCATATTTCCTCCTTTGAACGAATTGAAAAAGAATGAATTGAGAACAGAAAGAGCGCAGGTCAAGGTTCTGGCACCTTTTTCATATCACCTCCTGAGCACAAGAGACTGCTTGTGAGCCGGTTCCCTTAAGGATGATAACACTTGCTCAAGGTACGAGATGCGTGAAGCGATACCCTGTAAAAGATCGGATCAGGAAGCCGCCTGGCAGGGCTGCCCGGCGTCGGCCACGGGCACGTGCGCCAGGGCTTCCGCGCGCAGGAAGCGCCCGGTGTGGGGCAGGTACTCCAGGTTCAGCTTGAGGAGGGAGGTGGGCAGCACGCGGCAACGGCGCAGCAGGGCTTCGTCGCGCATGACCTCGGCGGGGGCGCCGTCGGCCATGATGGTGCCGTTATAGACCAACAGCACCCGCGTGGCGTAGATCACCGCCAGGTCCACGTCGTGGGTGATGAACAGGATGGAATCGAAGCCGGGCATCTGCAGGATGGCGTCCATGAAGGCCAGGTAGTTCCAGTAATCCTGCCCGGCGGTGGGCTCGTCCATCATCAGGATGCGCGAGCGCATGGCCAGCACGGCGGCGATGCTGACGCGTTTCTGCTGCCCGAAGGACAGCGCCAGCGGGGGCGTTTTCATCTCCCCTTCCATGTGGACGGTGTGGATGGCCCAATCCACGTTTGCGCGGATGGTTTCGGGCGAATAGCGCAGGTTGCGCGGCCCGAAGGAAAGCTCCTCTTCCACGCTGGGGGCGAAGAGCATTTGGGTGGGGCTTTGGAAGACGTAGCCGACGGTGTGGGCAGCCTGGGCCACGGTGATCTTGCGCGTGTCCTTGCCTTCCAGCAGCACGCGGCCGGTAGTCGGCTTGAGCAAGCCCAGGGCGTGCTTGACCAGGGTGGTCTTGCCGGCGCCGTTGTGGCCCAGGATGGCGATCACGTCTCCCTGGTTGACTTTGAAATTGACGTCGTGCAGCACGACGGGCAGATCGGGCTTGTATTGGAAACCGACCTGTTCGAAGGATACCAGGCAGTCTCCCGCCTGCTGCTGCAGGGCCGGCTGGAAGACCGGCGCCGGCTCGCTGCGCGCGCGCTCGACCACCACCTGGGCAGGCAGCTTGATGCGATGGTAATCCACCACGTCCATCAGGCCATCCACGCCGCCGTAATACACCTGTTGGCCCTCGTCCATGTACAGGATGTGGTCGGGGCGGATGGCCAGCACGTCTTCTACGCGATGCTCCACGATCATGACGGAAATGCCGTCGTCGGCCAGGCGGCGGAAGAGCTGCAGGGCCTCGTGCGCCGAGGCGGGGTCCAGGCTGGCCAGCGGCTCGTCCAGCAGCAGGATGCGCGGGCGCATGGCCAGCACGCCGGCCAGGGCGATCTTCTGCTTCTCGCCGCCGGAGGTGGAGAAGGTCTCCCGGTCGCGCAGGTGGGCGATGCCCAGGAACTCGAGGGTCTCGTCGACGCGCTGCAAGATTTCCTCTTTGGGCATCCCCAGGTTTTCCAGCCCGAAAGCGACCTCGTTCAAGACGTAGCTGGCCACGATCTGGCGCTCGGGGTCTTGCAGCACGGTGCCCACCGCCGAAGCCAGCTCGGCCATGCTCATCTCCCCGACCGGCTTGCCGAAAATGCGGATGGAGCCGTCCAGGTCGCCGCGATAGGTATTGGGGATCAGGCCGTTGATGCAGCGCATCAGGGTGGTCTTGCCGCAGCCGCTGGCGCCGGCGATCAGCAGCACCTCACCGGGCTTCAGGCGCAAGGAGATGCCCTTCAGCGCCAGATCCTCGCGGCTGTGATAGCGAAAGGAAAGATTCTCGATCAGCAGGGGAATTTCTGTGTCAGGCGCGCCGGCGGCGAGGGGAATATCTGAGGGGGAATCAGCCATGCTCATCCTCGTCCGGGAAGCGCACTTCGAGCGGGTCGCCGGCCTGCGCGCCGAGGGCGTCGGCGGCGCTGCCGTTGACGACCGAAATGTCCAGCGTGCCGGAGCTGTTGAAGAGGGCCACCAGTGCGCCACTCGGGCGCTCGCCGAAGGTCTTCACCAGCCCGTCGATCTGCCGGCCAAGGATGTGCACGCGCAGCGACCTTGTGTCGCCCAGGTGCTCGCGGCGCAGGCGCGTGGAGAGGTTGCCGAAGTGGTCGACGTGGATGATCTGCGCCCGCCAGCCGCCGGGGATGCGCTGCGGCTCGGGGACCTCCAGGCGCACCGGGTCGGCCATGGGCGTGCCCAGGGCCTCCAGGGGCACGCCGTTGGCCCAATGGGCGGCGGCCGGGGAGAACACGTCGCGCCCGTGGAAGACGTCGGTCACTGTGGGGAGCCAGTACTGGGGTTGATCCAGCTTCACGATCTGGATAGGGCCGCCGAGCGCCTCGGCGCGCGCCAGCATGAGGGTGAACAGGCCGTTGTCGGGTCCGACGAAGCCCTGGTCGCCCAATTGGGCGGCGATGGCGCGCCGCCGGGTGCCCACGCCGGGGTCCACCACGCCCACGTGGATGCTGCCCGCCGGAAAATAGGGCGTGCAGCGCTCCAACAGGAGCGCGCCCTCCAGCACGTCCTGCGGGCCGATCTCGTGGCTGAGGTCGGCGATGTGCGTTCCGGGGGCGATCTTCCAGATCACGCCTTTGAGCACGCCGGCTTCCGAGTCGCCGGCGCCGAAATCGGTGGCGAGGGTGATTACGCGCGCAGGCGCCATCTACCCTTCCTCCGTGAGAACTTCGACCGGCTGGCCGACGCCGGCGCCCAGCAGCTTCTCGGCGCTGCCGTTGACCACGGAGACGATCAGGTCGTCGTGCGTGCCGTACAGGGCGATCAATTCCCCCACCGGCCGCTCGCCGAAGGTCTTTACCAGCCCGCGCAGCTCTTTGCCTGCCAGGCGCACGCGCAACGCGCCCAGGGGCGCCAGGTCGGCGCGCAGCAGGTTGGTGGCCAGGTTGCCGAAACGGTCGACCTGGATCACCTCGCCGCGCCAGCCGCCGGGGATGGGCTGCGGGCGGGGCAGGGCCAGGCGCTGCGGGTCGCTGATGGGCGCGCCCAGCTCGCGCAGAGGCACGCCGTTCGCCAGGTGGGCGCCTACCGGCGAGAAGATGTCTCGCCCGTGAAAGACGTTGCTCACCTCCGCCAGCCAGTAACGCGGGTTATCCAGGTGCACGAATTCGGTTGGCTCGTTTTGGGCTTCGGCCTGCTCGATCACGATGGTGAGGAGGCCGTTATCCGGCGCGACGAAGTACTGCTGGCCCAGGCGGGCGGCGATGGGGCGGCGATGCGTGCCCACGCCGGGATCCACGACTGCCACGTGCACCGTGCCGGCCGGGAAGAAGGGGGCCGTGCGCCCGAGGGCGATGGCGCCTTCCATCACGTTCTGAGCGCCGATTTGGTGGCTGAGGTCCGCGATTTGGGCGTCCGGGGCGATGCCCCAGATCACGCCTTTCATTACACCGGCATAACCGTCGCGGAGTCCAAAATCCGTCAGCAGGGTGATCGTTGGCAAGACAGCCTCTCGATTAGGGGTAGGGGTCGAACTTCGCTTCCAGGTAGTCTGGAAATGGGTCGGGATTACTATAGCACGAGTGAGATTCAGTGTCAAGCAGAGTATCCTGGCCGTGTGCACGCATAGGTTGTCAGCCGTTTTCAGGCGATTGAAATCGCTGCAACGAAGTACACGAAGTCGGCCTTCGCCGACTGGTTTTTAGCCAGCGCAGGCTGGCTTCGTGCAGTTTGTAGGTGCAGTTTCCAACTGCCTGACAACTCGTGCGTGCACACATCTCGTTCCTGCTCGCGCCAAAAGCGGCTTGACTGAGCCTGGTAATCGGCATACACTGTAGAAAATATTCTGGCTGTAGAGGGAGGCGCGATGCTGGAGAAAGTCGATCTGAGCCTTTCACTGCCGAAGGCGGACTATAAAGAGCGCCTGGCGCAACGCCGCGTTCGCCTGTACGATCTGCAAAAAGCCTGCTGGGACGCGGGCATCTCGACGGTGATCCTTTTCGAGGGATGGGATGCGGCCGGAAAGGGCACTTCGATCAACCTGCTGACCCAGCGCCTGGATCCGCGCGGCTTCAAGCTATATCCCATCACCGCTCCGCGCACGCACGAGCTGCACATGCCCTGGCTGTGGCGCTTCTGGCTCAAGCTGCCCAACTACGGCGAAATGGCCATCTTCGACCGGAGCTGGTACGGGCGCGTGCTGGTCGAGCGGGTGGAGGGCTTCACCCCGGAGCAGGAATGGCGCAAAGCTTACCAGGACATTCTGGATTTCGAGCGCGGCCTGGCGGATGACGGCTACGTGCTGATCAAGTTCTTCCTGCACATCAGCAAGAAGGAGCAAAAGCGCCGCTTCGAGAAGCTGGAAAAGGATCCGCTGGAGAGCTGGCAGGTGCAGCCCGAGGATTGGGAGCACCACCGCAAATACGCGGAATACGTCACGGCCATCGAGGAGATGCTGCAGAACACCGAAACGGAATGGGGACCCTGGACGATCGTGGAAGCCACAGACCGCTACTGGGCGCGCCTCAAGATCTTCGATACCATCGTCCAGCGGTTGGAGAGCGCGCTGGCCGAGCGCGGCAAGCCTTTGCCGGCGGAGGCCACTCCGCCTGCACAGGAGGAGAAAGAACAGGTGGCGGAGATGCTGGACCCGGCCGGGAAAGAGGGAGGCTAAGCATGTTGGAATACGTGGACAGCGGCGAGCGCCTGGAGAAAGGCGATTATATCCACCGGTTGACCCCCCTCCAGATCGAGCTGCGCGGGTTGGGCTACCAGCTTTACGTTCAGAAGAGAACCCTGGCGATCGTCTTCGAGGGCTGGGACGCGGCCGGGAAGGGCGGCGCCATCAAGCGCATCACCGAGCGTCTGGACCCGCGCGGGTACGAGGTCTTCCCGATTGCCGCGCCGGTTGGCGAGGACCACACGCACCATTATCTGTGGCGCTTCTGGCGGCGCTTGAAGCCGCCGGATGAGAAGCAGGTGCTGATCTTCGACCGCAGTTGGTACGGGCGCGTGCTGGTGGAGCGCATCGAGGGCTTTTGCTCCGAGGCCGCCTGGAAGCGGGCCTACCGGGAGATCAACTCCTTCGAGCGCCAGCTGGTCGATTCCGGCACACTATTGGTCAAGTTCTGGATGCACGTCACCAAGGACGAACAGCTCAGGCGCTTCGAGGAGCGCCAGGCGGACCCTTACAAGTCCTGGAAGCTCACCGCGGAGGACTGGCGCAACCGCGACAAATGGGAGCGTTACCTAGAAGCGGCTTCCGAGATGATGTTGAAGACCAGCACGCTGTTTGCCCCCTGGACGGTAGTCTACGGCAACGACAAGTACGCCGCCCGCATTCAGGTGGTCTCCACCCTGGTGGACGCGCTGGGCAAGCAGCTCAAGCCCGCCGCAGAGGAGCCAAAAAAGAAGGGCAAGAAGAAGAGATAATTCTGGGGCAATCTCACCACAGAGCAGAGGGCACAGAGTTTTTCTCTTTCAAGAAAATCCTCCGTGTCCTCTGTGCCTAGTGGTGGTTCTCTCTACGAAAGCCAGTGCGCAGCCTGGATGGCGTCCAGGTTGCGTCCTTCCAGGAGCATTTGAGCGAATTCTTCCGGCAGGCCCTGCACGCGCAGGGCCGCCGCGGCGCGCTCGACGTCATAAGCTACCCGAAAGTGAACGACGTTGAAAGTGTCGCGCTTGAGGTGCAGAACTGCGTAACAGGCGCGCGGGTCGCCGTCGTCCGGGCGCCCGACGCTGCCGGTGTTGACAAACCACACTTTTTTCACGTAACGCACGAAGGGCTGGTGCGAATGCCCGCAAATGACGGCGTTGGCTTTGGCCAGCCCGGCCAGCTCACCCAGGCGGAGGATGGGGGTTTCGAGAGTCAGGTGCTCGTTGATCGAATCCGGGCTGCCGTGGGTGAGCAGGATCTTCCAGCCCTTCAGCACGAAGCGTTCTTCCAGGGGCAGGGAGCGCAGGTATTTGCGGCTCTTTTTGGAAAGGTGGTCGTAAGCCCATTTGAAGGCCAGCCACTTTTCCGGTATCTTGCTCTGGCTCCATTGCCCCTCTTTGCGCTTGACCTTCAGCACCTTGAGGTCGTAGTTGCCGATGATGCTGAGCGCCTTTTCTTTGCGCAGGCGCCGGATCACTTCTTCCGGGAAGGGGCCGTAACCCACAAAATCTCCCACGTTCCAGATCGCATCCACGTTTTGTTGCCTGGCGTGCTCCAGGACGGCCTCCAGGGCCGGCAGGTTCCCGTGGACGTCTCCCAGCAGCGCGATCCTCATGCGGTTTGCTCCGCGTTTGGGCGGCTCTCGCCCTCAGAAGGGGAGCCGGCCATTCCTCCCAGGGGATTGGGCATTTGCAAGCTGCGATAGAGGCTCTGCCACAAATCCTGTTCCTTCAGCCTGGCCCAATAAACCACGAAATCCTGGTAGGTCTTCTCGCGCGTTTCCTGGCGATCTTGCAGGAAATGGCGGATGCCCGGCTCCAGGCGCTTCATCTGGCGGGTATGGCCGAAATATTGCCGGGTGCGGCGCGTTTCGGCTTGCAGGAATTGGGGCAGTGAGGCCGCCCACATGTCACAATCGTGGATGTCCCCCAGGGCTTCCTGCACGCGGCGGATGGCGGTCATGGCCGGTTTCAATTGGTCCGGGTAGATCGGGGCGAAGACTTCCATCGTATAGCGCAAGTGCTTGGCGGCGATGCGCATGGCGTGCAGCTCCGCGATTCGTTCGGGCTGCGCGATGTATTCCTCGTAGCTCAAGAACTTCTCGATTTCCGCGGCAATGCTTTCGAAGCCGCGCTGATAGGTGAAAGGCGTGTAAAGATAAGTCTGCTCCTGGCGCGCCGCGATGGGCCCCAGCTTACGCTCTATCTCCGCAAGCACCCCGCTCGTCTCTAGAAACGTCCAGGTTGAGGAGTACCTTCCCTTGCAATTTCTCCCGCCGCTGGCGCAAGCGTAGCAATAAGCGGCGCACGCCCGGCTGGTAAATGGGATCGGGAAGCTCTCGATAGAACTGCTCGAGGAGAGCGATCTGAACGTCCGTGTCGCGGGCCGCACCCAGCGCCTGGGTGATCTTGCGCAGGTCCTTTTGCCACCTGGCAACCCTTTTGGCGGGCAAGCACACCTCGAACACGGCCAGGGCAGTGCGCAGCCGCCGCGAAGCGACGCGCATGCGATGCAGGCATTCGATATCTTGCGCCAGGCGCACCCCTTCGATCTCCTGGTTGAATGCCTGCACCTGGCGGATCAAGTTGGCGGCCCCATATACACAATAGCCTTCATCCGGTTTATGCGCCATGTGTGCCTCCGGGGTTGAGCGTGTGGCGGTTGTTCCCCCCAGGTGTGGGGGAGATAGGGGCCGGGTTAATTTTCGTCCAGCTTTTGGATTTCCTTGCACAGGTCATCGAAGATGGCTTGTACGGAGCGCTTCGCATCGATGGTGACGAAATTGTAGCCCTCGGCCATCTGATCGAACTGCTCGATCAGGCGATTCTGGTAGATGCAGAAGCTGTCGTACAGGTTATCCGCGCAGCGGATATCCATGCCCAACTCCCAATAATCGAAGCCACGGTCGTTGACCAGGCGGGCCACCAGGTGCTCGACGTCCGCTTTCAGATAGAAGACGATGTCTGGCACCAGGGCAAAACCGTACAACTTGTGGGCCCATTCGGGGTCCGCGCCGCGCACGATGTCGCGCGCCATGATGGAGTAGAAATAGCGGTCGGAAAGGACGATAAAACCGGCCTTCAGGGCGGGGATGATCTGGTTTTCCAGGCGGTCGGCGAAATCGGCGGCATAGAACAGGCTCATGGTGAGGCGGCTGAGAGTGTGGCCGTTCTTGGCGGCGTCTAACCCGGGCTGGGTCAGCGGCGAGCGCCTCAGGCCGGTATCCGAAACCGCATAGCCCTGGTCTTCCAGCCAGCCGCGCAGCAAGGCCGCCTGGGTCGAGCGCCCCACGCCATCCGTGCCTTCCAGGACGATGAGCTTGCCGCTGAGATCCTTGAGAAGTCTTGTAGGGGAATCCGGCGCCGTAGAATTTTGCCTCGTTCATTGCTCCGCTCCTTGGGCGCTGACCGGCTCCTCTTCAACTGCGATGGGAGCTTTAGCGGCTTTTTCTTTCCTGCTGGGGCGCGTAACGGACAGGCTCTCATGCCCCTGCATGATTTTCTTGACGATCTGGCGCATCAGTTTTTGCTGCTTCTGGACGGCCAACGTCCCGTCGATGACGATGAAGTTGAATTCATCCACCATGGTGTCATATTCGTCGATGATGCGCTGCTGGAAGAGGCGGAAGCTGGTCACTTTATTATCCGAGAGACCCAGATCCATGCCGGCCTCGTAGTATTTGAGCTTGGTCCTGGACGAAAGGATGCGGTCGGCGGCGGTATCCAGCGGCACGCGGAAATAAAACATCAGGTCGGGCTGGGGGGCGAACGAATACAGGTTGCGCACCCACTGCCGGTCGACCCCGCGGGCTACGTCGCGCGCAAAGGCCGTAAAAGCGAAGCGGTCTGCCAGCACGATGCCCCCGGCCTTCAACAGCGGCAGGATGCGGTTCTCCCAGCGGTCGGCAAAGTCGGTGCATTGCAGCAGGCTGAAGGTGGTGGGGGTGAACATCTTCTCTTTTTTGGCCAGGCGCGTGGTGCTCTTGACCAGATCAGAAGAGTTCCATTCGCTGAAGTAAACCGCTTCCCCCTGGGTTTGCAGCCATTTGTAAAGTAAATTGATCTGGGTAGATTTCCCACTGCCGTCGATGCCTTCAACGACAATGAGCTTGCCTTTGTAATTATTGGGTTGCAGCACGCTTTCCTCTTTCTCCGAGAGAAGGAATAATATAGCTTATTATAGCATCTTGCCCCACACCCCGTTGGGCTATTCCTGGTCTTCGTCGTCTGAGGAGGCCATCTCGATGAATTCCCCGGTGGTGATGAAGACGGCCCGCTCGCAAATATTGACCACCCGGTCGGCGGTGCGCTCGAGGTTGTGCGTGACCCACAGCAGCAGGTTGGTCTGGTCGATGGTTTCTGGGGCTGCGATCATGGCCATGACCAGGCCACGATAGACCTTGTTATACAGGGCGTCTACCTGTGCGTCTTCGTCGGGAATGGCGCGGGCCAGCTCTGCGTCTTCGGCCACGAAAGCCCCCAGGGCGCGGTGCAGCATACTGGCTGCCAGCTCTGCCATTTGGGTGAACTCTTTGGCCGGGATGGGCACCGGCTGATCTCCCAGGCGAATGCAGATCTTGGCCGTGCCTTTGGCGTAATCGCCCATGCGCTCCAGCTCGGTGATGACTTCCAGGATGGCCGCCAGGAAGCGCAGGTCGTGCGCCATAGGCTGCTGCGTGGCCATCAACACCAGGATGGCGTTCTCGATCGCGAAGCGCTTCTCGTTGACCAGGGCATCCCCATCGTAGACCTGCCGGGCGGCAAGCAGGTTGCGTTGCACCAGGGCATTCACAGATTGGAGGGTGGCCTCCTCTACCATGCTGCCCAGGAGAAGGGACCTCATCTTGAAGGTGGTGCATTTCGCGGTCTAATAATACTCGTGGCATTGGAGTACCTCGCAAGGTTTCGATGGCGAAGCGCTCAACCGGCGGTAATCTTGCCTCCTTTGTCATCACGCAACAACAGGAGATAGGGGGGATGCGCCGCCTGTAGCTTCTATAATTTATTATAGTGTAACTTGTTGATTACGACTATATCGTCGTTTCTTCAAGATCGGACGAAGAGATCTCGACCAGCTCCCCTGTGGCAATGTAGATGGTGTGCTCACAGATGTTGACGGCCCGGTCTGCCAGGCGCTCCAGGTTGTGCGCCACTCCCAAGAGATAAGTGCCACAGTCAATGCTCCCGGTATCGTTGATCATTTCGACCACGATCTTATGGTAGAGGCGATTGTAATACTCGTCCACGCGGTCATCTTGCGCCGGGATGGCGCTGGCGTATTCGGCGTCCTCGCTAATGAAGGAGACCAGCGCATCGTGCAGCATATTGAGCGCCAGATCGGCCATCTGCGTGAAATCTTCTCCCACGGCCGGAATGGGGCGCTCGCCTATGTTCAGGCTGAACCGGGCGATGCCTTTCGCATAGTCTCCCATGCGCTCCAGCTCGGTGATGATTTCCAGCATGGAAGCCAGGAGGCGCAGATCGTGGGCCATGGGCTGCTTGGTGGCGATCAGCACCAGAATGGCGTTTTCGATGGCAAAGCGCTTCTCGTTGATGGCCTGGTCGCCCAGGTGGATGCGGCGGGATGCTTGCAGGTCGCGCGTGAGCAGCGCCGTGATGGCGCCCTGCGTGGCCTGTTCCACCATGTTCCCCAGGGACAAGACTTCCTCTTGCACGTTTTGATAGGTTTGATCCAAAATCTCCCGCGGCATTCATCCTCTCACGATCTACCACCAGGGGTCTATACGGTAAGGTTTCCCAGTATTTTTAGCCAAAGCGGCCGGTCACGTAATCCTCAGTTTGTTTGTTCTTGGGGCGGGTGAAGATCTGCGCGGTAGGCCCGAATTCTACCAGGGTGCCGGCGCGCTCGGAGTTGATCATCATGAACGCGGTGAAGTCCGAGACGCGGGCGGCCTGCTGCATGTTGTGCGTCACGATCACGATAGTATAGTTCTTCTTCAGCGTTTGCATCAGCTCCTCGATCTTGAGCGTGGCCACCGGGTCCAGGGCGGAAGCCGGCTCGTCCATGAGGATCACTTCCGGCTCCACCGCGATGGCGCGCGCGATGCACAGGCGTTGCTGCTGCCCGCCCGAGAGCGCCATCCCGGACTGGCCGAGCTTATCCTGCACTTCCTCCCACAAGGCCGCCTGGCTCAGGCTGTTCTTCACGATCTCATCCAGGATCTCACGCTTGCGGATACCGTATAAGCGCGGGCCATACGCCACGTTATCGTACATGCTCATGGGGAAGGGGTTAGGGCGCTGAAAGACCATGCCGATGCGGCGGCGTACGTCCACCACGTCCTCGCTGGGGGCGTAGATGTTCTGGCCGTCCAGCAGAATCTCGCCCTCGACGCGCGTCTTGGGGGTCAGGTCGTTCATGCGGTTCAGGGATGCGCAGCAGGGTGGATTTTCCGCATCCCGAGGGGCCGATGATGGCCGTGATCTTATTGATCGGGATGGAAAGGCTGATACCCGCCAGGGCTTGGAATTTCCCGTAGTACACCGATAGTTGGTTGATCTCCACCTTGATCGGCAAGTTGCCCATTGCGCCACCACTTTCGTTCGCCGCAGTGACCTTCAAGGAAGCTAATTGGGGCTTCTCTGAGGTCATTTTCTCCGCCTGGGATAAATCTTCCATAGCTATCATTTTCCTTGAATCCGTGCTGTTCGATATTGTACCCAAATTCTGGCAATCATGTTGGTCAAAAATACCAGAAGGATCAGGACAAAAGCTACCGCCCAGGATTGATTGACCTGCTCGGGGAAGGGCTGCTGGGTATATTTGAACAGGGTGAGAGGCAGCGAATCGACCGGTTGGTTGATCACGTTCAACAAGGCCGCCGGCAGGGATTGCCCGCTTTGCAAGCCACTCTGGATGATGCGCCCGACCTCGAAGCGATCGTTGCCCAGGGCGGTGAAGAGCAGGGGAGCCGTCTCGCCGGAGGCGCGCGCCAATCCCAGCATGAAGCCGGTGATGATCCCGCTCAGGGCCGCCGGAAAGACGACTTTGAAGGAGGTCTTCCATTCCGGAGCGCCCAGCGCCAGGGATCCCTCTCGCAAGGTGTGCGGAACCAGCTTGAGCATCTCCTCAGTGGTGCGGATGATGATGGGCAGCATCAGGATTGCCAGGGCCACGCCGCCTGCCAGGGCGGAATAGTGCCCGCTGGGCTTGACGATCAGCGCGTACCCGAAGATGCCGACCACGATGGAAGGCACGCCGGAGAGCACGTCGGTGCCAAAACGCAGGGCGATTCCCAGGGGCGTATTAGGGTGGTTGGCGGTGTAAAAGGCGGTCAGAATGCCGGGTGGAACGGCGAATAGGGCCGCCAGGATCGACAGGATGAGGGTGCCCTCGATGGCATCCAGCACGCCGCCGCCGGTGATGCCCATGGGGCGCGGCAACTGGGTGAAGAAGGCCAGGTTGATGTATTGGCCGCCCCGCATCAATACGTAGCCCGTGATCCAGAAAAGGGGCACCAGCGCCAGGAGGGTCATCAGCCCGGTAAAAGCCAGCATGATATTGTTGCTAATCTTGCGGCGCGAGAAATTCCTGGCGCTTGGGTGGATGTAATGGCGTACCTCTGCCGGGGAAGAAATAGCTTGAGTCATGCGCGCGCCTCCTGGGGGGTGCGGCGCGCCACTCTCCACACGAGAAAACGCGCCACGACGTTCAAAGCCAGGGTCATCACGAACAGGATCAGCGCCACCTCGATCAGCGCTTCTGAATGGAGCTGCGAGACGGCTTCGGCAAACTCGTTGGCGATGACGCTGGACATGGTATATCCCGGCCGCAAGCAGGCTATAGGAGCTCTCGATGCTGTTGCCGATCACCATGGTCACGGCCATCGTTTCGCCCAGGGCGCGGCCAAGCCCCAAGATGACCGCTCCCAGGATGCCCGAAAGGCCGTAGGGGATCAGGACGTGGGAGATGGTCTCCCATTGGGTAGCGCCAATCGCCAGGGAGGCTTCGCGCTGTGAGCCCGGGATGGCCAGGAATACGTCTCTGGAGACGGCTGCGATGGTGGGAACGACCATCACGGTCAGCACCAGCCCGGCCGCCAGGCGGCTGGAGCCGCTGGTGGGAATGGGGCCGGCAAAGAGGGCCGACAGGATGGGCAGATCTCCCAGCGTATTCCCCAACAGGCTGCCCACCGGGGTGACGACCGCCGGCAAGAACACGAAAATGCCCCACAGGCCGTATACCACGCTGGGGATGGCGGCCAATAACTCCACCAGCAATCCCAGGGGAGTGCGCAGCCAATCCGGGCAAAGCTCGGCGAGAAAGATAGCGACTCCCAGCCCTAAGGGGACGGCCAGGACGAGGGCGACCAGGGAGGTGATCAGCGTCCCATAGATAAAGGGCCAGCTACGGAATTCATTGGCGATCGGATTCCAGGACATGTCCCCGCTCAGGGAGAGGAAAGACCAGCCAAACTGGGCGCGGGCGTTGGAGGAATCCGTCCATAATAACCATCCGATGGCGACCAACAAGGCCAGCACCAATATGCCCATGCTGACGAGCAGCCATTGCCAGGGCCGGTCCCCGTGCTGCAAGAGCTGTTTCAAGCGTGTGATCCGGCCTGGATGGAGCTCCTGGTTTCCTTTCAGAGTTTGCATAGTCGTCGACTTTCCTCAGGCAATGAGGAGAGCTCCCCCTTGAAGCTCTCCTCAGGATATAAAATGGGTCGGTATTCTGGTTTCAGAACTTATTGAACAGGGACAGGTTGTCCGTTGCAGGTTACCTGGCCGAGCTTGTCCAGTACTGCCTTCTGCACGTCGCCGGGCAGCACGGAGTAACCCAGCTTGCTGGCGATGGCGGCGGCTCCGGAATCGGTGAGCGTCCAGTGGATGTACTCGAGGATCTTCTGAGCTTTGACGCAATCGGTCATGCTGGTGGTGTGCAGGACGAGGTAGGTGTAGCCAGCGATCGGCCAGGTGCCATCGCCAGGGCCATCCACGATCTTGTTGGTGAGCTGGTCGGTGAAGGTGTTGGCGAAATCGTTCATGGCGGAGGCCAGCGAATCGCCGTCAGCGGTCACGGTTTTGCCGGCTTTGTTGACCATCTGGGCGTAGGTAATGCTATTGGCGATGGCGTAATCCAGCTCGACGTA
This sequence comes from uncultured Chloroflexia bacterium, assembly GCA_963702935.1. Taxonomy (GTDB): domain Bacteria; phylum Chloroflexota; class Anaerolineae; order Anaerolineales; family Anaerolineaceae; genus DAOTWA01. Next base: position 383,440 of record OY969772.1, on the reverse strand, counting down.
TCCAATGGAATTGGCCGTGTTTTGAACGACGGCGGCCACGCCGGGGTTCCCCTTGCCTCCCAGACCGTTGCCGGCCTTATCGACGGGCCATTCTACGGAAGTGCCCGCGCCAGCGGTCCAATCCGGGCTGAAGGAAGTCAGCGCGTTGGTGAAGATTTCGGTGGTGCCAGAGCCGTCAGAGCGATGCACGACCGTGATCTTGGCGGAGGGGAGCAGGTCTTTCAGCGTCGGGTTCAAGGCTACGATAGCGGGATCGTCCCAGGTGGTGATCTTGGCGTTATAAATACCCACCAGGGTAGCGCGGTCCAGGATCAGGGGAGTGGTGGGGGCAGGCGTGCCGGTTCCCACTTTGAAGCTGATGTTGTAGATCGGGACGACTGCACCGGCGACCATGGGGTACATCTGCAAGTCTTTCCCCTGGGTGTATTCGTCGGCGGTCACCACGGAATCGGAGCCGGCGAAGTCCACGGTACCGTCAATGATGGCTTTCTTGCCGCCGCCAGATCCAATTCCCTGGTAGTTGATCACTACGGCAGGATCCACGTACTGGAAGGCGTAAGTCCACTGGGTGTAGAGGGGCAGTGGGAAGGTGGCGCCGGCGGCGTTGATCTGCACCGAGCCGGCGGGTAGAGCGGTTGGTTTTGAAGTATCCGGGGTGGCGGTGACCACGATCGTCTCGGGCGTGCCTTGCACGACACGGGTGACTTCCATGGGGGTCGAAGCAGCCGGGGTGGCGGCAGGAGCGCAAGCGCTCAACGCCAGGGCGGCCAGCATCAGAACCGCGAAGATACTATAAAGATTGCGACGCATAGATTTCTTCTCCTTTTTTTCGCAAGTGATTGATTTTATTTACTGGGTAGATGATAGCATTTCATGTTTAATGCCTTGACAAGGGTAGGTTAAGGGTAGGTCAAGAATTGTTAAGAATTCTTAACGGGAATCCCCCCAACCCCCCTTAGAAAGGGGGGCCAAATACGCTACTTTGGAAAACGGGGCTGCCCCAGATCACTTTTGAGACAGCCCCCCAGAAAAAAGGGAAAGGGGGATTATTCCGGTCTTTGCACCGGCAGAGTGAAATAGAAGGTGCTGCCCTGGCCTTTGATGCTGTCTACCCAGATGCGCCCCCCGTGGGCTTCAACCACGTGGCGGGCGATGGAAAGGCCCAGGCCGGTGCCGCCCCCGGAGCGGGCGCGGTCGGCTTTATAGAAGCGCTCGAAGATGCGCGTCAGGTCCTGCGAGGGGATGCCCACCCCGCTGTCCTGGACGGAGAAGACGACCCATTCCCCCTGCTTTTTGGCCGAAACCGTAATTTGCCCCCCCGGCGGCGTGAACTTGATGGCGTTGTGCAGCAGGTTGACCAGCACCTGGGTGATGCGCTCGGCGTCAGCGGAGACGGCCGGCAAATCCTCGGTGCATTCCAGGCTCATGTTGAGGCCGGCCCGCTCGGCTTGCAGGCGCATGCGCTCGACGGGCGCTTGCAGCAGCTCCATGGGTGAACGGGGTCTGCGCTTCAAGGGCACCCGGCCCGATTCGATGCGCGAGAGCTCCAGCAGCTCTTGCACCATTTGGGTCAGCGTATCGATCTCGGTATCCATGCGCAGCAGGAAGCGGCGCGCGGCGGGCGGATCTTCCAATGCGCCCTCGTTCAGGGTCTCTGCCAGGGCCTTCAACGAGGCCAGCGGCGTGCGCAGCTCGTGGGACACGTTGCTGACGAAGTCGCGCCGGATGGTTTCGAGGCGGCGGATCTGGGTCAGGTCCTGGAAGAGCAGCAGGATGCTGCCTTGCATGGCCTCCCCCAGGGGCAGGGCGATGCTTTGCAGGAAGAGGTGCTCGACGCTCAGCTCCAGGGTGGTGGATTGCTGCTCGGAGGTCTCGCTGCAGCGCTGCCAGAGCTCGACCAACTGGTGGTGGCGCAGAACTTCGACCACCGAATGGCCCAGGGCCTCACTCTCGCTCACCTGGAACATACGCTTGGCCGCCGGGTTGATGAGCTGGATCTTCCCGTCGGCGTCCACGATCGCCACACCATCCGTCATGCCCGCCAGCACGGCGGCCAGCTTGCCCTGTTCGGCTTGCAGCGCTCCGATCTGCGAGCGGAGCTGGGTGGCCATGTCCTTGAATGCCTGAGCCAGCTCGCCAATCTCGTCCCGGCTGAAGGGCAGGGAAGTGGCGCTGGCCTCCCCGGCGGCGAGCTGCCGGGCCGCCTGGGTGAGCTGGCCCAGCGGGCGAACGGTAAAACCGGCGATGGGCACGGCCAGCGCGACGGCCACCACCAGGGCCGCAGCCGCGGCGAGCAGGGCGGTCTCGAGGATATTATTCTGCTGGGCCTGCACCTGCGCCAGGGAGATGGCCACGCGCGCCACTCCCAGGGCCTGCCCCCCGCTGGTGATGGGCACGGCAACGTAAAGCAGATCGGTCTGTAGCGTGCTGCTGTGGCGGATGTCCGCAGCCGTCTGGCCGGCGAGGGCCTTCTGCACCTCAGGGCGGCTCAGGTGATTTTCCATGGCAGCCGGGTCGGCGTCCGAATTGCCCAGGACGACTCCATCCGCGCGCACGAGGGTGATGCGCGCGCTTGCCAGGCCGGCGTCGCGTCGCGCCAACGCGTTGAGTGCGCTGCTGTCCCCGGGCTGAGCCATCAGCGGCGCGGCCGCATCGGCCACCAGGCGTGCCTGCGCCGCCATCTCGCTCTCCAGATTCTCCAGGTAAATCTGCCGGAAGGAATTCGAGAGGTAGACGCTCAATCCTCCCAGCACCAGCAGGATCAGCAAAACGTAGGGGAGGGCGATCCTCCAGCGGATGGAGCGGCGCATGGCTTTACCCTTCGAAGCGGTAACCGGAGCCGCGCACGGTGATGATGCGCTGGGGCTTGGCCGGGTCCGTCTCGATCTTTTCGCGCAGCCAGCGGATGTGCACGTCTACCGAGCGGCTGTCGCCGTAGAAATCCCACCCCCACACTTCTTTGAGGATGTATTCACGCGAGAGGGCCTGGCCGCGATGTTGAGCCAGGAAGAGCAGCAAATCGTATTCTTTGGGCTTCAACAGCAGGGGTTGGCCGCCGATGCGCGCCTCGCGGCGTACCAGGTCGACCGTCAGGTTGCCGAAGACCAGGGACTGGTCGTCGCCGGGCTGCGGCGGGTTGGCCGTGGCGCCCATTTCCTCGCGGATCAGGCGCACGCGCCGCAGCATGGCTTTTACCCGCGCCATGAGCTCGCGCATACTGAACGGCTTGGTCATGTAATCGTCCGCGCCCACTTCCAGGCCCACCACCCGGTCGATCTCGTCGTCGCGGGCGGTCAGCATCAGCACGGGCGTGCTCATCTCCTGGCGCAGGATGCGGCAGACCTCGAAACCGTCTATGCCGGGCAGCATCACGTCCAGGATCAACAGATCGGGGTGCTGGCGGCGCGCCGCCTCCAGCCCGGTGTTGCCGTCTCCGGCGGTCTCCACTTCGTAACCCTGGCGTTTCAAGTTATACGCCAGCGTCTCTTGCAAGGAAAGCTCATCTTCGATGACGAGAATTTTTTCAGCCATGCATAGTCCTCATCTCTTCTAACATTAAGGCCAATTTTTGCGCCAGCTCCTGGCGGGCGAAACGCTGCTCCAGGTAGCGGCGGCCGGCCAGGCCCATCGAGCGGCCCCTGGCCGGGTCTGCGGCCAGCGCCTGGATGGCGGCGGCCATGGCCGCCGCGTCCCCGGGGGGGACGGGGAGGCCGGCGCCGGCGGCTTCGATCACCTGGCGGATGACCCCGTCGATGGCCAGCACCACCGGGCGCCCGGCGGCCATGTAGTCGAATACCTTGTTGGGGTAAGTGGTTTTATATAATTCGAGAGGCTTGAGGATGGCGATGCAGGTATCCGCAGCCGCCAGGGCCGCGCACATCTCGTTTTTGGGGACGGGCGGGAGGAACACCACGTTGCGCAAATGCATCTGCTCGGCCTGCTGGAGCAAGCCGGGCTTCTCCTTGCCGTCCCCCAGAAAGACCACGCAGATGCGTTCGTCCGCGCATAATTGTCGAGCGGCTTCCAGCGCCACGCCCAGGTCGTTGGAGAGGCCGTGAGCGCCGGCGTACAGGGCGATGAACTTGCCTTCCAGGCCGTAGCGCTCGCGGAAATCGGCTCCGTCCGCGGCGGGGTCGAACATGTGGGGGTCGGCGCCGTTGGGGATCATTTCCACCCATTTCGCGCCGTGCGCCACCACATGATCGATGTAGCCCGGCGAATTCACCATGACCCGGTCGGCGCGCCGGTAGAGGAAGCGCTCCAGCCACAAGGAGGCGCGCACCAGCAGGGGCTGGCGCAGGACGCCGATGGCGATGGCGAAGGCCGGCCACAGGTCGCGCACCTCGAAAAGAAAGGGCACGCGCTTCAGGCGCGCCAGCGCCCAGGCGGTTACGCCCTGGAAAATGGGCGGCGACGTGCCCCACACCAGATCCACGTCTCTGACGGAGAGTCCCCACCCAGAAAGAGGAGAACATGAAGCTCAGGAAGCCGATCACGCGATGCACGAAGCTGCGATGCAGAGCCGGGTAGGTATACGTGCGCAGGATGAGGATGCCCGCGCCCCCATCCTGGCGCTCGACCCAACGCACGCGCCGGCCCTGGGAAGTGCCCGTCAGGTAGCTGACCGGGCTGGCGATGACCGTCACCCGGTGGCCCCGCTCGACCAGGTAGCGCGCCAGCTCGTGGTGGCGTGTGCCTCCGGCCTCGTCGAGCGCTGCGAACGCCTGGTGAATTAACAGTATGTGCATAACAGATTAGAATCCCGAGGAAAACATTCCCCTTTTGCAGAGAGTGCTCAACGATTATGTGATGAAATTGTACCCTATTCACCCTGGTTAAGGTGAAGCTTGCGTGCGTGGAGAATCTCCCCAAACGGTAACGTTTTCTTGTGAATATCGTTTTATTCTCTAAAGGGGGCTTATTGTATTTCTCCCCTCTTAAAGTCTAAAAGAAGGGAGGTGAAAAAAGATGCTCTTCGCGCCGCGCGAGAGAGGCCAGGGCCTGGTAGAGTACGCCTTGATTCTTGTTTTAGTCGCTGTTGTCGTGATTGTTATATTAGCTCTGTTGGGTTCCGGCTATCGGTAACGTGTTCAGCAATATCGTCAACGCCATTTAGACAGCTTCGCCTCCAAAGGTAGGGTGAAGGGAGTGCGGCTAAAGCGCTCCCTTCACCAATTTTTTAATCTATGGCAGGCTCCACTCGCTGGTCATATACAGGGGCAGCCCGCCGCTTACCTGGGCGGAGAAGGAAAGCGCCGGCGTCTTTACCCCGTAGGTCGGCGAGTACCATCCCAGGAGGACCGCCTGAGGGCTTTCCGCGCCGGACAGGGTTTCCCCGGCGCGCACGAGCTGCACCTGCCGGCTGTCCAGCCCGGCGCTCTTGAGCCTCAGGCGGACGTCTCCGTAAGGCGAGTGCAGCAAGAGGGTTGTGCTTTGCAGCTCCCATTCCCAGTCGGGCAGCAGCCAGTGCACGCGCAGGGTGTGCGCGTTGCGAGTGTTCTTGAACGCCAGGAGCTGGTCGAGCACCAGCCAGCGCTCCGCCCCGTCTCGCGCCAGGGTGCGCTCGTGGACGATGCCCAGGCGGCGATAGCCGGTGTGCCGGGCGGTGACCTCTTCGCGACCCTGGTGGGGGTCGGCCAGGCGCTCCATGAGCCGGCCCTGGGCCCAATCCAGCCAGAGGAAACGCCCTCCGCGCAGCATCTGGTCTTGGCCATCCACCATCACGGTGTTGTGCACCAGGGTGCCGGCCAGGCGGTTGTCCCAGGGCGGCTGGCCGTTGTACTGGTAGGTGCCGGCGTCCCGCGCCAGGTTCAGGCCGCGCCACCACAGGTCCACGTGGAGCTGGTCGGCGTGCGAAGGGCGGTCGCTGAAATGGGCCGCACGCAGCACCCCCCAGGAGCGCTGCCCGTCCAGGCGGTGCATGTCCGCCGCGGAGGCGGGAAGGGCTTCCTGAGGCGCAACCTCGGCTCCCTGCGCGACTGCCTGGCCCAGCCAGCAGCCCAGCTCGTCCCAGGGGCCGGGAGGAAGGCAGGGCTGCCCCAGGAAAGCGCGCGAGGCGGCCTGGAGCACCGGGCGGTAATCCTGGAAACCGCCGCCGGCCAGCGGCAAAATGCAGGCGCCGTCGTTGGCGCCCAGGTTGGGGACCCCCCCGCTTTCTACGTCCAGCAAGGCCAGCAGCCAGCGCGTGGCGGCCGCCAGCCTTTCCAGGGTAGCCCCTGGCAGGGCCTCGCCCCGGCTGCGGGAGAGGGCCTCCACCCACAGAGCCAGGTGCAGCATCAGGCGGTGGTAATTGGCGCTGTGCTGGGTATACGCGCCGTTGGGGGCGATCTGCGCCTGGAAGGCGGAATTCAGCCACTTCCAGCCCAGCTTGCGCCACGCATCAGCTTCAGGCGCGCCGCCCAACAGGACCCCGGCGGTGTACAATCCGGCGGCTTCGCTGAGCAGGTGGTTGTTCTTCTGCGCGCGCGCATACACCAGGGTGAGCGGAATGCGCCGGGCGTGCGCGGCGATGGCCCGGCTGAGGCGCTCCCGGCGCTCAAGTGTGGAAGACGGCGCGCGCGCCAGCGCTCTGGCCGCAAAGGCCAGGGCCATCAGGCGCAGGGCCACTTCCTGGCCCGAGGCCCACTGCGGGCCCAGGTTAGGGGGATTGGCCTGCAAGAAAGTCTCCGCGTATTCCCAGAAAGCCGCCGCGTAGCGCTCGTCGCCGCTGAGGGTGTAGGCGCGCACCAGGGGGTAGGCCCAGCCAAAGCGGCCCGGCTCCCAGGCCAGCTTGATGTCGCCGGGAATCAGGCGCCCGCGCTCGTAGGCCGTCCAGTGGCGCACAGGGGCAGGCGGAGTGAGCTGCAAGTCGGCCAGCGGCCCCCCAAAGGGGCGGTATTTCCCCGCCAGGATCTCTCCGGCTTCGGCGAACAGCTCTGCTGCGTTGAAGCCGGGAATACGCTTCAGGTCAGCGCTCCCCGGCAGGGGGAAGAAAGGCGCGCCGTCCAGGTCGGGCGCCGGGCCGTCGTCCGTCTCTGCGCGCACGGGCGTGCTGCGCCGGTAATGCCCGCTGAACAGGCCGAAGTGGTAGAGGGCGTAAAGCGTCACCGCCTCGAACCCCAACTGGCGAAAGGCTTTCCAGGCGCGCGAGATACGTTGGATCATCCCGCCGGCCTGCTCAGGGTAGGACCAGGCGCTGGCCGCTGCGCAGCGATTCCACGGCGGCGAAGGTGGCGCGAGTGACCCCCAGGAGCTGCTCGTAGGGAATGGGCGCCGGTCCGCCCGCGCGGATGGCGCTCAGGAAGGCCTCCCAGGCGGCCTGGTGGCCCTTATCCTGGCGCAGGCGCTCGCGGGACACCTGGCGACGTCCGGCGTGCACCAGCTCGAGCGCGCGGAAATCGTCCAGGACGGCCACCCGCCCGCCGCCGAAGACCTCCACACGCTCCTTGGGGAAGGATTTGTCCCCGTTGGCCAGGTAAGCGACCGTGCCGAGCGATCCGTCCGGGAAGCTGAAGGTGAGCTGGACGTTATCCTCGCGGTAGCGCCCGCCGTCCGGAAGGCCGCAGGCGCTGACCGAAACGGGGGCGGCGCCGGCCAGGAAGGTGAGGAAGTCCACGAAGTGGCAGGCTTCCCCAAGGATGCGCCCGCCGCCCTGGGCCGGGTCCTGCGTCCAGTGGGTGAGGGGCAGCGCCCCGGCGTTGACGCGGTAGTGCATGGCCAGAGGCTCGCCGCTGCCCTGGAAGAAGGCTTTCAGGCGCACTGCCAGGGGCGCGAAGCGCCGGTTGAAGCCGGCCATCAGCAGCGGAGTGCCTTCTTTCTGGAGCAGGTCAGCGATAGCCTCCAGCTCCTCGGCGTGGAGCGCCAGGGGCTTCTCGCAGAAGACGTGCTTGCCGGCCTGGAGCGCCGCCAGTACCTGGCGAGCGTGCAGATGGTGGCGCGTCAGGATAGCGATGACGTTGATGGAGGCGTCATCCAGCACGTCTTCCTCGCTGCTGCCCGCGTTGCGGAAGCCGAATTTCTGGGCGGCGTGCTGCGCGTTCAGCCCGGAGGCCGAAGCTACGATGACCTTCTCCACGCCCCCGGCGCGCTGCACGTTGGGCAGGAAGGCCGCCGTGGCGTAATTGCCCGCGCCCAGCACCCCCAGGCGGATGTCCGCCTGCCCGGCGAGCGGCTGCTCGCCAGAAATCCCCAGCGAGACGCGGCGGGCGGCGGCCTCCACTGGAGCGGCCTCCTGTGGATAAGTGAGCAGCACCCCCAGGAACGGCTCCCCTTGATGCTTGCCGGTGATCCACTCGTAGGCCTGCGGCGCGTCCTGGATGGGGAAGCGATGCGTGATCAGCGGGCGCACGTCCACTTTGCCGGCGGCCAGCAGGTCCACGAAGGCTTCCAGGTTGCGCCCTTCCGTCCAGCGTACATAACCGGGCGGATAATCCTGGCCGCCCTCTTCGTAAGCCGGGTCGTAGCGCCCGGGGCCGTAGGAGCGCGAGGCCAGGAAGGTGAGCTCCTTCTGATAATAAATGTTGCGAGGAATCTCCAGCTTCACGGCGCCCACGGCGATGACCCTGGCCCGGTCGCGCGCTAATAAACCGGCCAGCTCGACCGGGTCGCTGGAGGAAGAGTTGGCGCAGATCAAGACGGCGTCGCAGCCGCGCCCGCGGCTGAAGGCGCCCGCGGCCCCTTCGGCCTGCGCGCGCAAGACCGCCTCGGCGCCCATGTGGCGCGCCAGCTCCACGCGGCGGGGGTCGAGGTCTACGCCCAGCACCTCGCAGCCGGCGGCGCGGGCGATCCCCAGGCTGAGCAGCCCGAGTAGTCCCAGCCCGATGATGGCCACGCGCTCGCCCACCTGGGTTTCAGCCAGGCGGAAGCCGTGCATGGCGATGGCCCCCAGCGTGGCGAAGGCCGCCGCATCGAAGTCCACCGCGTCGGGCAGCTTTGCCAGCAGGTTGTGCGGCACGCTGACGTATTCGGCGTGGACGGCATATCCGCCGCCGGCGCAGGCCACCCGGTCGCCCACCTGGAAGCCCTGCAAGCCCTCGCCCAGGGCCACGATGGTGCCGGCCGAGGAATATCCCAGCGCCATGGGCTGATCGAGGCGGTTGAAGGTGGCTTCGAGCGTGGGGAGCAGCCCCTCGCGGCGGGTTTTATCCAGCACCTGGCGCACCAGGTCAGGGCGCGCCTGGGCCTTGGCCAACAGGCTCTTTTCAGCGAATTCGACCAGCATGCGCTCGGTGCCGGCGGAGACCAGCGAAGCGGCGTTGCGCACCAGGGCCATGCCCGGGTGGGGAGTGGGGACGGGGACGTCGACGACGGCAGTGACGCCGCTGCGCATGTTTTGAAGGAGTTGTTTCATAGGAACCTGCATCCGGATATGGAGAATGCTTACTCGGCTTATTATACCTTCTGGCACTTGTGGATTGTTGGGTTATTGTAAGGAAAAGTCCGTTGACGTTGAATCACCCTGAAGCTAGAATAAATTGGATCCAAATTCCTCGACGGGCGTCTACGATGGACTCAAACTCCTTGGAAGCTGCCAGCAAGCAGGATGCTTCTAAATACGACCTGATCCTCCCCCTCCTGTATTTTTTGGGCCGGGTCCTGCTTTTTCTCAGTCTGATCCCCAATGATTTTTACGGTTTTGGAGACTTTCCTCCCTACTTTTAAGGTAGCGGGTCTCAACGGCTGGCCGTTCTTTCAGTATTGGGTGGAATATCCGCCTCTTTTCCCATTCCTGAACGCGGCCCTCTACCGGTTAGCCAGTGGGCAGGAGTTCTTATACGATTTTTGTCTACTGATGCTGGTGACCCTGGCCGGCGCCGGCTGCCTGTTCCTTTTCTTGCGGATGGCTCGTTCCCTGTTCGGGGAGAGGGGCGGTTGGCTGCGAACGGTGCTCTTTTTTGGAGTCCTGGCGCCGTTGCCTTATACCTGGTGGTATTACGATCTGATCCCGCTCCTGTTTACTTTGCTGGCTTTATTCTGGCTGCTGGAGAAGAAAGAAGGACGCTCCGCGATCTCCCTGGGTCTGGGGATCCTCACCAAATGGTTCCCGGTATTTCTGCTACCGGCCGCCTGGCGCTATTGGCCCTGGAGAAATGCGCTGCGCGCCACGCTGGTGTCCATCGGGATCACGGCGGCCGTCGTGGGGGGACTCTATCTGGCTTCCCCTAAGATGACCACGGCTTCCCTGCTTTCCCAACCGGGGAGGACTTCCTGGGAGACTTCCTGGGCGCTGTTGGACGGAAATTACGATACCGGCGAGTTCATCCTGCTCCAGGAACGTTACGACCCAACCCTGTATCGTGCCCACCAGGGCAACCCGCCCAAAGTGCCTTCCTGGCTCACCCTGCCCATCTTCGCCGCGCTTGGGCTGGGATTCTTCTGGAAGGTAAAAGTTTTTGATCGCCGTTCGATGATCTCTTTCGTGGGGATCACCTGGGTGCTTTTCCTGCTGTGGTCGCCGGGATGGAGTCCGCAGTGGGTTCTGTATCTCCTCCCACTCATCCTGCTCTCTCTTCCGGAAGAGAGAGCCTTCACGATTACTCTTCTGCTGGTATTGATCACGGTATTGGAATGGCCGTTTCTTCTGGCGCACCACATTTATGCCGGACTGTGGGTGGTGATCCCCGCGCGGGTTGGCTTGTTTGCATGGCTGATTTATCTTTGGTACAGGCAGACTGTATCTGCGCTTTGAATTCAAAACGATTCTCTCGGACGGTTACACCGTTGTTACGCTGTGGAGCATGATTGTAGGCTGGCTGTAAGGCAGGTTTAATTGACTTGCCCTTTATCCGAGAATAGAATGGTTGTGGAACGTATCGAATGAGGAAGGATCAAAATTCTGCCATGCGGGAAAGCCCACCGATCAGTGTAGATGTTCCCAGGCCGGCTTTATTCTGGAAGAAAACCAGGAGCATTCTATTGCTTTGGGAAAGTCCCGTCTGGAGCTTTCTTTTTGCACTGGCCATTTATACTCTGATCTCCATCTATCATGCTCCCTTGGGATCCAGCTCCAATAATGCTTATTACAACTATCTGGCGGATGCTTTCCTGCACGGTCAGCTTCCCCTAAGATTGATTCCGCCGGACGTCCACGATCTGGTGTTTTTCGGAGGCAGCTATTATCTGTACTGGCCGCCTTTCCCGGCATTGTTGCTGATGCCATGGGTCGCCTTATTTGGGGTCGGCTTTAGTGACATCCTCTTTACCCTGGTGATTGGGGCGCTCAATGTGGCTGGGGTAGCCATGCTTCTGCGGGCGGCTGCGGAACGCGGATTGCTCGCCTTGGATCAGTATCGGCGCAGTTTGCTGGTATTTTTCTTTGCATTAGGTACAGTTTATCTTACCCTGGCGCCCTTTGGGCGAGTGTGGTTTACCGGACAGCTAGTGGGATTCATGTGCGTGGTGGTGGCCTATTGGGCAGTAATAGCACTGCGAGGCAGGCGTGCCTTTTTATTGGCCGGGATAGCGATCGCCTGCGCGTTTGCCACTCGCAATGACTTGATCCTGGCTGGAATCTGGCCGGCTTGGTTCTTGTTGCGCGAGCACTGGGAGCTGCGCTGGAAGAAGCTGATCGGGCTGGCGCTGGTAAGCGCTATCCCCATTCTGCTGGTAGGCGGATTGTTGGGAGTCTATAACTTTGTCCGTTTTGGCAACCCGCTGGATGTAGGGCTGGCCTACCATGAAATGGCAGCCCTCTTTCAGCCTGATTACAACAGCTATGGTGTCTTTAACCTCCATTATCTGCCAATCAACTTCTATTATCAGTACATCTTTTACCCCTTCCCATTTCGAGCTGAAACCACGATGGGCGGCAGCCTGTTCTTGCTCAGCCCGCTATTCTTGGCTGCATTGTGGGCGCTGTGGGTAGACCGCCGGAAGCTTTCTACCTGGGCATTGCTGGCGACCATCCTGGCAGTCAACATCCCCATCGTCCTATTGATGGGCACCGGCTGGGCCCAGTTTGGACCACGCTATACGCTCGATTTCACGATTCCGTTACTATTCCTGACGGCTATGGGAATGCAGAGATGGCGTCCGCGTATAATAGCTTTGCTGATAGCCATTTCTTGCTTGCAATACCTGGCAGGTGTTATCTTTTTAAGCTATCAATTTTAGTGACGCGGGGTTGAGAATTTCAACATTTGAAATAAAAGCGGAGTGCTGCTTGTTACCTTATCACGATAAACGAGATCCCTGGTCAAGCCACACAATAATTTATGAGTGGCTTCGGAAGCTTCCCAAAGGTGCTGAAGTGCTGGATATTGGCGCTGCCAGCGGGACGCTCGGACGCATGTGCCAGGGGTTAGATTTGCGGCTCAAGGGAATCGAGCCGAATCCGCAATGGGCTCAAATGGCTCACCCATTTTATAGCGACTTTTTTGTGGGCCAATTGGAAGAAGTCCCCGCGAAATTCTTGGAAGAAACGGATGTAGTTGTCCTGGCGGACGTACTCGAGCATATGTCTGATCCCCAGACTGTGCTAACAGGACTGGTGGGCAAGCAATCCGTTGACTGTCAATTCATTATCTCGGTGCCTAACATTGCTAATATCTGGGTTCGTCTGAATCTGCTTTTCGGCCATTTTGATTACACCGAGCGGGGAATATTGGATCGCACACACCTGCATTTCTACACCCGATCCACTTTCTTGTCTTTAATACGAGCCAGTGGGCTGAATGTATTGGCTATGAAAGCCACTCCAATTCCGTTAAATTTGACCAACCCGTTCTTTGAGCGCAACGTTATCGGCCGGTGGCTTCACCGTATTCTGGCCCATTTAACAAGCTGGTTGCCAACCTTGTTGGGGTATCAATTTGTAGCATTGACCGTGCCCGATCGATCTTAAGAGGAATTATGCGCAGAGAAAATACCAAGATATTTATCGTTCTACCAGCCTACAATGCCGAGAAAACTCTTCAGCGAACGCTGGAGGAAATCCCTGAAGAATTTCGTGAGAATTTGCTATTAGTCGACGATTGCTCCAGTGACAATACTGTTGGTTTGGCGCGTCAGCTCGGCCTGACAGTGATTGAGCACCCGGTCAATAAGGGCTATGGTGCCAATCAAAAAACTTGCTACCGGGAAGCATTGGCAATGGGCGCCGATATTATTGTCATGTTGCACCCTGATCATCAATATGACGCTACCGTAATCCCGGATCTTGTTTATCCGATTATTCGTGGAGAAGCAGACGCGGTATTTGGTTCACGCATGTTGGGGGGCTATCCTATGGAAGGGGGAATGCCCTGGTGGAAATACGACGCCAACATCTTTCTGACCGCCCTGGCCAATATTGTCTTCCAGCGTTACCTGACAGAGATTTATTCTGGCTTCCGCGCTTATTCGCGCAAGTATTTACAGACCGTCCGTTTTGAGGAGAACAGCGACGATTTTGTTTTTGACACAGAGATCATTGCTCAGGGAATGGCCAATGGCCTTTTTTTTAGAGAAGTTGCCATCGTAACACGTTATTTCACCGAAGCTTCTTCCATTAATCTCAAGCGTAGCATTGTGTACGGATTCGGGGTCTTGTTTGTGTTCGTTCGTTATTTTCTGGATAAGAATGGGCTGATCAAGGATCGCCGCTTTAAATCTAAAAATCTTGCATTGAGCGCGGGGGAGAATAAAACAGTTGCCAGCCAGAACCTATAAGATCCAAAAGCAGGCATTGATATATGCTTTAACCGGATATTTGGTCTTGAAGTTGATTACCGCCGCGTTGATCTTCGTGGCTCAACCTTTCGAGAAACCCTATCCTGTCCCTCCCGTGCATTTCTCGGCGGCCACGATCGAGATGCTGGACCAGGGCGGGAAGTTCAGCCAATTATTCCTGGCGCCCTGGTATCGTTGGGATACCACTCACTACCTTGAGATCGCGGAAGAGGGCTACGCGGCGAACCTGGTGAATACGGTCTGGCCGCCATTCTTCCCTGCCCTGATCCGTCTGGTTGGATTTATTTTCACCCCTTCCATATTGGCGGGAATCATCGTTTCCAATTTGTCGGCTATTCTGGCTTTTTATTTCTTGTTCGTCCTGGTAAAGGAACATTGGGGAGAAACGACCGCCAGCACGACCCTGTTATTATTATTCACTTTCCCGACGGCTTTTTACTTAATTGCTGTATATACTGAATCACTCTTTCTTTTATTGACGGCCGGTTGTTTCCTTGCTCTTCACAAGAAACAATGGATATGGGCCGGGATATTCGCCGCAGTGGCCAGCCTGACCCGCCTGCAAGGCGCCATCCTGGTATTGCCGGTCATGGCGGAAGGATTGATTCAGCTCAAAGCGGCGGTTGAAGGTCGACGCGTCCTTTTGCTGAAATTGTGTGCGGCTATTTTTATGACACCCCTGGCGCTGGCCATTTTTACTGCTTACGTCCATTTTGGATTGGGCGCTGGCTGGCCCTGGAATACTCTCAACCAAACCTGGGAGCTACATTTTGCCTGGCCCTGGGAGGGCCTGTGGGGCAGCCTGACGGCGCTCCTCGGCCGTCCGGTAATTCACTCGACCGGTGGATTGATACTCTTTTACGATTTATTCTTAACTTGCATATCGATGATTGCCATGATTAGCGTGGGGAGAAAGCTCCCGGTTACATATCAGGTGTATGCGTGGTCTATGCTGCTTTTTGCGGTGACCAAAATAAATAGTGATAATCTATTGGTGAGCATGGACCGTTATTTATTGACCATTTTCCCATTATTTATTGCGCTGGCGATTTGGCTGCAAAAAAGAAAAAGGGTGGCCCCGGTTTGGTATAGTCTATCGTTCTTGAGTCAGCTTTTATTATTTTTCGTCTTTTATTCATGGAAATGGGCCGGCTGAGTAATTGCCCATTGCCGATCTCATTCGAAGGTGACCGCCATTCATTGGCCTATGAGAATAGGGTCTGTCTATGTTTTCTAAGCTAGAAACGAGTGAGAAGACGGGGCTAGTTCTGGAGCTGATTGCGTTATTAGCGATATTGGCAGTTTCCGGATACCTGCGTCTACACCATTTATTCACTAACCCGGGTTGGTATAGTGACGAGGGAACGATAGTCAATATTGCGGATAACCTGTCAAAAGGCCGTATGCAGTATCTGGCAATCAACCATTCGTTTTTACTCGCAGCCAGAATGCCGTTGTACCCGTTGCTCTTATCGCTTTTGTTTCGTGTTTGGGGTCCCAGTATTACGTTATCGAGGATATTCGTTGCCGCCCTGGGGATATTGACGACTTTCTTAATATTCTTGGTAATCAGAAAAACCCAAGGCCGGGAGGGCATCTTTCTCGCGCTGCTATCCGCGTTTATGTTTGCGATATACCCCAAAGCAATCTTATATAACCGGCTTGGGTTTAGCTACAATTTAATCGTTCCATTGGCCCTTTTGGAATTTTGGGGATTGTTAGAATATCTTGAATCAAAGAAACCCTTCTGGTTGGTGATGGCTTCTTTGGCAGTCGGCCTGGGGGCGATAACTGAATTAATGGCTTTTACGCTTGCACCTGCCCTGGTGCTGGTCGTATCAACGCGAAATTGGCGTCATTTGCTATGGAGTGTGCCTTTAATACTATTGCCCTTTGGCATTTATACATTTTCCATGCTGCTCATTTCCCCTCAGGCGTTTTTATTCGACCTTCAATATGTCACCACTCGAATGAGCACTGGCCCATTCTTGGGCCAGCTCCCTACCATCCTGGTAAACTATATTGCACTTCTCAACCTGGATAGCTGGGTTTTGCCTGCGTTGATTGGCTTATTTATGATCTATTCCGACAGATTCAGGTGGGCAGTTCTTACTTTCTACTTTCTTCCGCTTATCCTATTAGGTAGGACTGTAAGCCTGGTTGGGTTTAGCTTTTATTATATGCTGCCGCTCTTTCCTTATGTGGCGATCGGCATGGCGGGATTGTTGAGATATGGCGTCCCGAAGATGGTGGCGAGTCTTCCGGGGCGGGATGCTGGCTCTCTATAAAAGCTGGGGATGGCGTCCGCCAAACACCATATTGCGGCGCCTGAGTGACGAATTGGTTACTCTTGTTGCGGCCTTGGCCATCTTCTTGATGGTTGTAACGCCAATAAGCTTTGTTATCCTTGAATCTTCTATTCAGGTGAACACTCAAATTCACAGCCCCATCGATATTGTTACCGTAAATGTTAACGATGCGGTTAAGATCGGAGATTATATCAATTCAAGCGTCAAGCCAGACGATTTAGTGATCGCGTCGCCGGCGTTAGCGTGGATGTTCCGATGCAACGTGGCCGAATTTCAACAAACGCTGGCTGCGTCAGGTTTAGAGAGCCTTAATTACCAGATCGCCATACCCCCTGATCGGTTTTCCTACCCGGTAGAGTTGTCCTATGCGCGCTTTGTGGTTGTCGATCCAATTTGGCGGAATTGGGCGATAAAGGAAATCCCCGGTATGAAGAAACTGTATAGCGATATAGAAGCCTGGCCAAAGACGATGACGGTTGGCGAAATTGATGTTTACGAGAATCCGAAATATCCATAAGTTGCCGGGGAATTCAATTCATAATTGTTGGGATTTGCTTTATAGGGTATTTCTGGTATATTTCTTGGGGGCTAACCTCGTTTTATCGACTGGATTGTCTTTCTATCCAGGGCCCTTCAAGATAGAATTTGTGTCAGAGACCTGATGTGGAATATAATATCGCTGACCTTTTCTATCCTTTTCTCGTGATTAGAACCATCCTTGAGCTTGCATGGACTTCATCCGCACCGACATTCCAGACGTAATCCTCCTCCAGCCGCGCGTGTTTGGCGATGAGCGCGGCTTTTTTATGGAGACCTACCGGGCCGAAGAATTCGTCCGGGCCGGGATCCAGTATAATTTCGTGCAGGATAACCATTCCGGCTCTCGCCAGGGTATCTTGCGCGGCCTGCATTTCCAAATTCGCCAGCCGCAGGGCAAGCTGGTGCGGGCCGTTGCGGGCGAGATCTTTGACGTGGCCGTAGATTTGCGCCGTAGCTCTGCCACTTTTGGCCAATGGGTAGGGGCGGCCTTGTCCAGCCAGAATAAGACGCAATTATGGGTCCCGCCTGGCTTTGCCCACGGCTTCTACGTGGTGAGCGAGTGGGCAGAAGTCGTATACAAGGCCACAGATTACTACGCGCCGGATTGGGAGCGAGCTTTGTTGTGGAACGATCCCGATCTGAACATACAATGGCCCCTGATCGAAGGGCAGCCGCCCAGCCTGTCTGCAAAAGATGCGGTGGGCGCGCCTTTCAACAGGGTTGAAACCTTTGAATAGCCATGAGCAGGAGGGTAGATGCGTAACGTGCTGATCACCGGCGGAGCCGGTTTTATTGGTTCAAATTTTGTGCGCTACTTATTGGGGGTCGAACCCGAGGCTCACATCCTTGATCTGGACGCGCTGACTTATGCGGGTAGCCCGGAGAATCTCAAGCACCTGCCGGGTGAAGAGCGGCATACTTTTTTCCAGGGAGATATCTGCGACCGGGAGCTGGTCGATTCCCTTTTCCACCGCTACAGCATCGACACCGTGGTGCATTTCGCGGCGGAATCCCACGTGGATCGCTCGATCCTGGGGCCGGGCCAGTTCGTGCACACCAACATCCTCGGCACTTTCACGCTGTTAGAGGCCGCCCGGCAGTTCTGGCTCTCTGAGAAGGCCATTCCCCTGGAACAGGTAAGGTTCCATCACGTCTCGACCGACGAGGTGTTCGGCTCTTTGAAGCCGGAGGACCCGGCTTTCCGCGAGGATACTCCTTACGACCCGCGCTCGCCTTACTCGGCGTCCAAAGCTTCCAGCGACCACCTCGTGCGCGCTTATTTCCATACCTACGGCCTGCCGGCCACGATCACGAACTGCTCTAACAATTACGGCCCCTACCAATTCCCGGAAAAGCTCATTCCCCTGGTCATCCTGAATGCGCTGAACGGCCGCCCGTTGCCGGTCTACGGAGACGGGCGCCAGGTGCGGGATTGGTTATACGTGACCGATCACTGCGAGGCTATCCGTCTGGTGGCGAAGAGCGGAGCGCCTGGAGAAACTTACAACATCGGTGGGGATAACCAGCCTACCAACCTGGAGATCATCCGGCAGATTTGCGCCATCCTCGACGAGCGCCTGCCGCATTCCCCCTACGCGCCGCACGAGCAGTTAATCACCTACGTGACCGACCGGCCCGGCCACGACCGGCGCTATAGCATGGACATCCACAAGATCGGGCGCGAATTGGGCTGGCATCCGCGCGAATCCCTGAACAGCGGCCTGCAAAAGACGGTCGATTGGTATTTGGGCCACCCCGAATGGGTGGATGTGATCGGCCAGCGCCCGGATTTTAAGCAATGGCTGGAGCGGAATTACACCGCCAGGGGAGGGTCGAAATGAAGGGCATCCTCCTTGCCGGGGGGCGAGGCACCCGTCTCTACCCGCTGACCATGGGCGCCAGCAAGCAGATCTTGCCGGTCTATGACAAGCCCATGATCTATTATCCGCTCTCCATGCTCATGTTGGCGGGCATTCGGGAGATTTTGGTGATCAGTACCCCCGAAGACCTGCCTTTCTTCCGGCGCTTGCTGGGGGACGGCAGCCAGTTTGGCCTGTCCTTTCAGTATGCAGAGCAGGCCGAGCCGCGCGGCCTGGCGGACGCCTTTCTGGTGGGGCGGGATTTCATCGGGCATGACCCGGTGTGCCTGATCCTTGGGGATAATATCTTCTACGGGCACGGCCTACCGGCTTCCCTACGGACGGCGGCCAGCCTGGAGAGAGGCGCGGTCATCTTTGCCTACCCGGTGCGCGATCCACAGCGTTACGGCGTCATCGAGTTCGATGAAAGTGGCCGCGCGCTCAGCATCGAGGAAAAACCGGCCCATCCCAAATCCAATTACGCGGTGCCGGGCATTTACTTCTACGATAACCAGGTGGTGGAGATCGCCGCCCACCTGAAGCCCTCGCCGCGCGGCGAGATCGAGATTACGGATGTCAACCGCGCTTACATGGCCGTGGATCGATTACGGGTGGAAGTATTGGGGCGCGGCATTGCCTGGCTGGACGCCGGCACGCACGAATTGCTCTTGCAGGCCGCCAATTACATCCAGGCGGTGGAAGAACGCCAGGGCTTGATGATCTCTTGCCCGGAAGAGATCGCCTACCGTATGGGATTTATCTCGGCAGAACAACTGCGCCGGCTCGCGCAAGTAATGGCCAACAATGGCTACGGCGGCTATCTGTTGCACCTGCTGGAGGAAAAGAGCTGACCATGCGCATCCTTTTGCTTGGCACACACGGGCAGCTCGGCTGGGAGCTGCTGCGCACACTACCCACCCTGGGGGAAATCGTAGCTCTGGATTACCCGGACGTGGACTTCACCCGTTTGGACAGTTTGCGCCAGACGGTGGAAGAGGCGCGCCCGCAGGTGATCGTCAACGCCGCGGCTTATACGCTGGTGGATAAAGCCGAGAGCGAGCCTGCCATGGCGCGCGCTATCAACGCCCAGGCGCCCGGCGTGCTGGCGGAGGCCGCTCAGAAGATGGGCGCGGCTTTCCTGCATTATTCCACGGATTACGTTTTCGACGGCGCCAAAGGCTCGGCTTATACCGAAGAAGACCTCCCCAATCCGGTGAACGCCTACGGAAAAACAAAATTGGAGGGCGAACAAGCCGTGCAGGCAGCGGGCGGAGCGTACTTCATCTTCCGCACGAGCTGGGTCTACAGCCTGCGTCGCGACAGCTTCGTCACCAAGGTCTTGCAATGGAGCCGGGCGCAGGCGCAAATGCGCGTCGTCTCGGACCAGGTAGGCAGCCCCACCTGGGCGCGGGCGTTGGCCGAGATCAGTACTCAGCTCCTGGCGATGAGCAAGGCAGGGGGGAAGGAATGGCTCCAGGAACGCCGGGGGTTGTATCACCTGGCGGGTGAAGGCAGCGCCAGCCGCCTGGAGTGGGCCAGGGAGGTGCTGAAGAATGATCCGCACCCTGAAGAACAGCGCGTGAAAGAGCTTCTGCCGGCCCTGACGGCCGAGTTCCCTACGCCTGCGCAGCGTCCGCTTTATACGGCTCTGGATTGCTCTCGATTCGCGGAGGCGTTTGAGCTGCGTCTGCCGGCCTGGGAGCGGGCGCTCGAGCTGGCGATGGGCGCTGAAGCTTGAGGAATTTACCCAACCCCTAGCCTCTTTCAAATCGACGGATGGCCTGGCGCTAACCGAGTAGCTGCATTACTTTCATTTCTCCGCAGGCCTTCAACGAAGATGGCCTGCGGAGAATTCGTCTACGCTATTTACCGGGGAATAGGCTCAGTCGAATCGTTTACTGCCCCGAGCTTGAAATAATGGGTATATAGGTAGCACAGGCCGGATTCCATATAATATTTGAATTTTGCGTGGCCTGACCTTGAGTGTTTATGGGCAAGACTTGAAAGTAGCAATAGTTGGTTTGTGAGCCAACCAGGTCTGCGCTGGTTTCGAATCCAGTCTTGCTCACTTCTTCAATGAGTGTGGTATTTTGTAATGTATTGCCTCCGTAGATATCATATTTGGCGATATCGGTCGCGCCATTCCAACTGAAAGTCAGCTTGATCGAGCCACCCTCTGGTTGTATAACTAATGCGGGTGCCCAGGTTGGATACCCATGCCATTGGAAGCGAAAAGAACGGTAATTGACGTAAGGTGTGTCGAAGCCCAACTCTAATACTTTTGTCCCGTCCGGTTTTATTTCGGTGATGTTAGGGCTGGATACACCCCCCCATCCAATCATAATATTCCCGTTGGACAGGTGTTGTACATTCCCCATAAAGCCATTGAATACATCGGGGGTATTTCGAAATTCCCATACCAATGTAGCTGTTTTATTCACTTCATCCAGGGAGTATTCGAGAGCCCTTGAATTCATGGGGGAGTGATTGTTGTGATTATCGAAAAGGGTAATGTCGCCATTGGGAAGCCTGCGAATATCGTGCTGCATATAAAACTCTGGAACATCATTAATGCCAGAGGCGGCTGAAATCGCAAACTGGTTTTCTTTCCCGCCGAGTCTCCAAATGATGTCTCCGGTCTGGTGGTTGATTTTTGTGACTTCATCCAGATGACGATTTGAAAGCAATATATTGCCGTCATTATCCTGTTCAATGGCATTGGAATGCATGTAATCGACGGTCGCAGCCGTCATATCCTGGTTCGTGTCCGTGATCGGGATGTGATCGAACGAGTTCCATTGGAACACGACATTTCCATCCGTATCTATCTCTTGGATGATTGATCCGACCACGGTTGCATTGGGGTTACCGCCTGGCACTACCTGACTCATGTCGACCGTTTGACCATAATAGATCAGAAACATATAATGGCCATTAGGGAGGAATAATAGATCGTGCACGTCAATACTGCTAAAACCATTTTCAGCGGTGATTTCTTTTGCAATGGCGTAATGGTTATCCAGTAAATAATATTTACCCCCTTCCCAATAGGCTAAAAACCCGTTACTTAATTCCTTGAAATCCGTAACGAATTTTGTCTCGGGAACTTTTTGGTAATATACCGGCTCACCATTGTTGTCCAGTATGAGCAAGTAAGACCCTGGGTCAGGGTCGCCGAGAAATGCATTGGGGACGAAGTTACTGGCGAATATATCTCCATCGGCTACGTCACCGGCGGGGGTCAGGACGCTGATGTGTGGAAAATCAGACGGGGTAGTAAGGTATTGGCTTGGGGCGGTATTTTTAGCAGAAGGTCCAACCGATGGCGCAATCTCGCTGGCAATCAGATTATTGAGCGCAGAGACAATTTTGGGCGAGGATGGGTCCGTTCTTGAGATCGAAAACGTATAAGAAATCTCCGCATACTTTTTACTGGAAGCGGCTGACATCCCTGGACGAATATCGACCTGAACGGTCTCGCCTAGAGTGAACGGAAGATTGGGTTTGAATATTACGGTTTTTTCGTCGTCGGCTAAAACGACCTTCCCACTATGATTCCCGCTGACGGTGCCAGAAACCGTAAAAAGCTGGCTATCGAGCGAGTTCACGTCAATGACATCTCCGTAACGAATGGCAATGGTAGTGCCTGTAGGATTGTATTTTGAACCGGGAAGTGGAGAAATATATTCTGCACTGTAAGATTGTGCATGACCATCTTCAAATTTCAGAAATGGCATGGCTACGGCTACAATGAGAGATTAACCTGAAAAGCTTGGTATACATGGTTTTATCTCCTTGATATGAGCACGAGTTATGTTAGAGCAGCGAAGGGGGACGTTGCGAAACTAAAAGGACCTTCTGCCTCCCGCGCCGCAATCTAATCCTGAACATTCACGATAAAGCCAAGGGCTTGCTGACATGCTCAGGGTACGCCTCACCAAATTCCTGGTTATCAAGCGCAACGGACAAGGGAAATGGGCCTTCACACGATATCGATGACCTACTTCTATTTGTCGCCGGGCTGCACATACCGGCCTGGGCGAACCCTCGGATATGAGCTCAACGCGAACTCATATATTCTATATGTCTTTTCTTGTGGAGGAAAGTCCTCCCACTTGAGAGAAAAAGAATTTAAAGAAAGCAGCATAATCGGGCTGCCCAAGCAGCTCGAACAATTTTCGGACAAGCGGTGGGGGATTACTTCCAACTAATAACACGCCAAGTCCATGCCCATGCTCAAAACTGAACCCCGGATATTGGGCTCTGGCCTCATCCCATAATTTCCAAACTCCAAAGTCCCTTTCGAACTCAAAGGTATCATGCAACATGACAACACCGCGATCAGACAGCTTTGGCAACCAGGCCTCAAAATCACGCGCAACTGCCTCATAAGTATGTAAGCCGTCAATATGCAAAAGGTCGATAGAGCCGGGTTCAAATTGAGCACTGGCTTCGGAAAAAGTCTTGCGAATGTATTTTCCGTAACCTTGATAATGGTTTCTCAATAGATGGGTGAACTCTTCGAATACATCTTTCTCGTAGTATCCGACATGTTCATCTCCTTTCCAAGTATCAACTGCGATACATTTTGTGTCAAGTTGCATATCCCGTGTAAATTGGCATGCCGCGAAAAAGCAATTCCCGTAATGTGTTCCTAGCTCCACGAACCGCCTTGGTTTAATAAAATTCAACAGGCAGAATAAGAAGGGGATATGAGAACTCCCATGTAGATATGACCGGACTTTCGTGATAGGTGAAGGCTTGTGAAGTGAATTGGTCAATGAGCTCTATTTCTGAAATGGTTTCCAATTCTTCAGCGGATACAGAGGTGGATATTGGGGCTAAATGAGCAAACTTTTGAGAGTCTGCGCAATTGAGGCGTTCACGGAATTTTTCTATCTCTGCGGTTGTATTCCCCTTGCTTACAATCTCCTGGAAATTTTCCAGCTCCTGGTTATTGTATTTCTCCAGGATACGTCGGGTCATCGTAAAAAATGTGTGGTGACGAGGGAACCTGGTTAGGGGTGAATAGGCAATGTCGAGTGGGTTACAAATCCAACCGGAATCTATAAAGCCATAAATGGTTAAGTCAATATTGTTTTCGAGATAGGGCTGACCGTAATTCGCGATAAACTTGCGAATCACATTGAGGTCTAGAGTACCCTCTTGAACAACTTTTACCACCATATTTTTCCAATGAGAACCCTGGTTGCTATCTTTACGCTCTTGTGGAAGCGCGTCGTAAGCCAGGTTCCCTTGAATACATTTGAAAGCAAAATGATCCAGGCTACGAATGGGCACGTGATAGATTTCAGCAAAATCCAGTATGAAATCTTGATCCATTAATTTCCCTGAGCCATCTTGCATCTCATGGTTTCCCTGCGTGAAGCGGTATCCCTTGTTCCTATAAGCAGCGGAATGTACGGCAAGCTTCCTGAATGCGCCTCTATGGGGCGGTACAAGACATGGCGATAGAGCTGCAAACTGTTCATCCGTTTCAAGAGACATCGGTATGCAGTTTTTCCAATAGAGTTGAAGCGCACGATCTGTCTGTAAGCTTTTGACTAACGCTAAAAATTCAGCTTTACCCTGGATAGATAGGAATTCGTCAGCATCAAGAGGAAATATCCAGGCATTGGGGCAATCCTGTGCGGCCATTTCGGCCAGACAATTCGTGATCTCTGCTTGAAAATATCCCGGGTCTTCAAAGCTCATTAGGTGAATATTTCCCCGGGCTTTTGCGACCTCGGCGAGGAATTCCCTGGTCCCATCCATGGATGAATGATCCACAATATAAACCATGTCAAATAACTCACTAATGTGAGAAATCCACGTTTCTATGATGTCCCCTTCATTTTTTACCAGTGATATTGCAACAGTCAGCATTCCTTTTTTTACTTCTTCTGACATGTCAGGCTTATAGATACTCGTCAACTGAATTGGGTCAAACATTAAAGCCTCCAACCTCATTAATTCTAATCGTTATCCAACTCAAAGAATGTGGTATGGACATCATAAAGTTTCTGAAGATGGGTTAATTCAATTTCAGGGTAAATAAGAGAATCGTGAAGCATTGTATAGAAGGCGCCTTTTTCGACATCAATCGGCCGCTTGTGGGTAGCAACGATATCGTCGATCACTGCGGCCCTGCCGTTAGCTTGTTCTTTGACCAAGCTTCCAAGCGCAACATCGAGCCCCCAGCCACTTATCGTTTGATTGAATAAGTGCGTTCCAATTCTTATGGCGCGTTGAGAAAGGATGGGCATCATAATCTCGACAGCATTTACATACCTCAACCCTCTAGATCCTGAACATCTGAATACGGGATGAGCACCATACGAATCGGATGAAAGGCTCGCCTGTGCCAGGTCTAAAGTGTGAGATTGGGAGATCGTAAACAGTTTGGTTATATCTGTCTCATCTAAGACGATGTCGTCATCGAGTAATAAGACATACTCATAATTGGAAACAAACTGGGGCCATTTTGTCAGCAGCGTGTAAAAGAAAGTGAATTTAGTTCCCGGTAATAGGCCTACTTGCCGGAACTCTGCATCGCAAGAGATTTTGCCAACATAGGTATCGTCATAATGATTGACGATAAAATCCCAAGGCCTTGGTTCGTCACGAAACCACCGGGTATGGACTGAGCCGGAGCCACACTGAAGGAATACGGCGAAACGTCTTTGGCCTGAACGCCGGTCATTAAGGCATTCGGTGTCCGTATTCATCTTATAGAGGCGTTGAATCGAAAAAAGAACGTCCGGATCTTTATAGGCGCCAGGGGATAACGAAACTCGGCTATCATAGAAATGGGCCAGCGTGTTTTCCGGGCTTATCCCATGCGCCTTTGAGTAAATAGACGTATTAATAAGCGGATTGGGGTTGTATCCTTGTGATGCGCCAATTTTTAAATAGTGCATCAGGGGGGTCATTCCAAAATCCTTCACATCCGGATATTGTTCGATGTACCATTGGTTATCAAAGAGCCCCGAATCCTCGATCTGCTTAATGGCCGAAATTGTGTCTGTTTCGGGGGTAAAAGAGTATGTCCTGGCGGGCAGGTTGATATTGCTGTGTAAAGCAATTTTTCGTAGGGTCGCCCGGATAAACGCCCTCCCACCCTCATTTTTTAGGACTACCAGCGAGCGGATCGCCAGGCGCACGAATCGTTCACGCCGGCTCCCACGTGGAGCCAGGTGCAACCTGGCTTGCCACATTCCTTGGATCAGTTTCCACGCAGTGCTGCTCTTTATCTCGATAATCTGGCGTGAAAAAGCTTCAGCTTCTCTTGCCTTTTCCTCCCGCTTGATCGTTGCGGCTTGCACCTGCTGCTCGCGCTCCTTCAGATTCGTCGAATATACCCGTGCCTGGTTGTCTTTTTCTTTCAGTTGATCTTGCAATGTGCTAATCTGATCGTCACGATCCTTGAAGGAACTCTCTGAGAGATCAACTAATAGAGAAGCGGAAACAGAAGGGAGCTCTGCGTCGGAGCACCATGCAACGATATAGCGCGACGATTTTGGCTCATCCGTCGGCCTAAAGCCCAGCTCCGTCTTCATCAACCTGTATTCGGCAAGATTTCCTCGAGCATCGTGAGGGTCCCAGATATAAGAGACTGGATAGACTTTTTGCCCAAGCAATTTGATGTGGGTGAAATACTTTTGAAGAAAGGCGTGGAATTCCTGGGTATAAAACTCCCTTTGGTGGAATTTATTCTTATAACCAGTTTTATCACTATAGACCATTTTATTGGGCGTGGATATTAGCAGAAACCCTTCAGGCTTCAACAGCCTTTTAACTTCTCCCAAGAAAGCTTCTTGCTCCTTTTCATCAATGTGCTCGATGCTTTCGAAGGAAATAATACCATCCAGAATGCTCTCACCTTCAATTGGAATGGAGCTGAGTGACCCCACTTTGAATTCGAGGTTATCCGCCGTATACTTGTTGGCAGCCAGTTTAATGGTATCGTAGTTATTGTCTATCGCGAATACCCGCTGTGCGTTTTGGGCGAGCAGAAAACTCCCATACCCTTCA
This sequence comes from uncultured Chloroflexia bacterium, assembly GCA_963702935.1. Taxonomy (GTDB): domain Bacteria; phylum Chloroflexota; class Anaerolineae; order Anaerolineales; family Anaerolineaceae; genus DAOTWA01. Next base: position 357,051 of record OY969772.1, on the reverse strand, counting down.
CCACAGCCAATATCTACAATGATTTTGCCCTTTACAAATTGGCTGGCATATAGATAACGATGCCAATGCTCATAACTAATGTCGGCAGTATCCAAGATCGGCAAATATCTTTCACCAGTGAATTCCATAATCGATTCTAACTCCTATGTATAGCTCTACTGGTAGTCGGTCACATTGAGATGGAGCGAAGCTTGTAGCGTCTCAGGCAAAGAGGGCGCTATGCATGGAGAACCTTATGGCTCTGTAGGATGTGGTCTCGAAATGCTTGATCCTGGACACCAGAATGCCTCTGCCAGCTTAAGCGAGTCGGTTGAACTGCCATGACAAGAAGATAATCGCAATGGGACGGCTAACTCGCTAACATATTTTGAGGCTTTGGCAGTTCAGCCGTGGGCGGGCGTGAGGGATTGACGCTACCTATCTGTACAGGTGTGTGGCGTGTTTAGCGGGACTGTGTGGCAGAGGCCCCTGCGACCACCCCGCCTATTTCTTCAGCGGTTGAGATTTGTCCGCTACGATAATTCTCCACTGCCGCATGCACGTCTCCTGTGTACCGGATCACCCCACGCTCGAGGTACGCCGCCCGGGTGCACATATTCAGCACCGTCTCCATGTCGTGTGAGACCAACAGGATGGTAGTGCCTTTCTCGCGGAATGAGGCGATACGCCCGGCGCACTTCTTCTGAAAGGCTTCGTCTCCCACTCCCAGGATCTCGTCCACGATCAAGACGTCCGGCTGAGTGTCGGTAGCCACGGCGAAGCCCAGGCGGGCGATCATCCCAGAGGAGAACGTGCGCAGCGGGGCGTCGATGAATTCCCACAACTCGGCAAAGTCTACGATGCGCTCGAATTTTTCCTCCATTTGTTTGTGAGAGAAGCCGAGCAAAGCGCCGTTCAGGAAGATATTTTCGCGCCCCGTCAGGTCCGCGTGAAAGCCGGCACCCAGCTCCAGGAGCGGCGCTACCCGTCCGCGCACCAGCACGCGCCCTGAGCTGGGCGGCAGCACACGGGCAACCAGTTTGAGCAGAGTGCTTTTACCGGCGCCATTTCTCCCAATCAGCCCAAATGCCTCGCCCTGGCTCACCGAGAGGTTGGCATCCTTGAGCGCCAGGAAGCTTTCGTAATGTACCTTGCGCTGCATCCAGCGGATGGCGTACTCTTTGAACGTCCCGATGCGCTCGTGTGGAACGCGGTAGCGGACGGCCACATTTTCCAGACGAATGACCTCGCCAGGGTGTAAGGGGGGTAAATTCATAGTTAGATGCGGTAAGGGAACTCTTTAGATTTCGAGGTGAAGACTACCCAGCCCAGGATCAAGACGATCAAGCCTAATAAGAGCGGCGGCCATGTCTCTGACCATGAAGGCCAGAGCCCATCATACAGAGGCACACGGAATAAATGCACGATGGGCCATACGGGATTCAATAAGCTGACCCAGAAGCGGAAATCGGGCCTTAGCAGGTCTTCCGGGTAGATGATCGGGGTGAGATACATCCACGCGGTCAGTACTACCTGGTAGAGCGCGGTAACATCGCGGAAGTAGACTGCCAATGTGGAGACCAACAGCCCAACTCCCAGCGAAAACATGGCCAGGGCCAGGATGGGCACTGGCAGGAACAGGAGCGATAGATGCAGGGGAACGCCCAACACCAGCATGACCAAAGAGAGCGGGATCAAGGAGATTAGCAGGTTGATCAGCCCATTGCCGATGGCGGAGACGGCAAACACGGTGGGCGGCATGAAGATGCGTTGCAGCAGGCTTACCCCGCCGATCAGGTTAAACATGGAAATCGGAAGAGGCTTGCGAGAAAAAGGTCCACACGACCAGGCCAGACATGATATACACTGGAAAGGTGCGGTCCGTCTTAAAGACCTGCGAGAAAACGATTGAAAGGATGATCATGGTTGCCAGGGGGTTGAGCATGGTCCAGGCAACCCCCAGGACGGAGCGCTTGTAGCGCGCTACCAGGTCGCGTCGAACGAACTGGAACACCAGCCCGCGGTAGCGGAAGATGGAACGAGCTTCTTCCAAAGCCGGCGTGGCCAGTTGCGCGGAATCATACACTAAAGATTGCTCTCGAATTCCCATTTCTCATCTCTCTATGAATAATTGCATCCTGATCTATCCTGCTGAATTTTATCACGGGTTGGGAGAATTGACAGTACGGCGCTTTATGCCCATCCTCCAGATCAATGAGGAGGGTGAGGTTTTGAGAGGGTCTCTTAATCTTGTTGGAGCAGCCGCAGGGTTCTACGGTGGGGTAAAAACCGATTCTCCGCCGGGACAGTTGCCCCCCTGGGTGAAACACACATCGTCGAACCAGGCCGATCCATCTCCGGATGCGCTGGCAAACACCCGGGCGAACCTGGCGCCGTCCGGCGCCTGGGAGGACAGCGCATACCAGCTCCACTGGGCCTGGAGAGGCTTCCACTCCACTTCTTCGCTAATCAGCTTGTGGTCTATATCCAGCCATTGGATCTGGAGCATGAGGGACATGGCGGTGTCGGAGCGAGCCCAATAGCCCACGGTGTAAGCTTTCCTGGCATCCGCGGTCACTTCTTGGGAGATATAGCTGTAGCTGGACTGCGGGATTGGGCCGTGCAGTTCGATTGTCCCCACGCCGCTGTGCGCCTGGCCTCCGCTGTGATCTGGCCGTGGAGCGCCTATGGCGCTCCAGGCTGCTACCTGCCCGTTCGCGTCGATTTGCTCGAAACCGGGGTTTTGCAGCAGGTTCCTGGACTGCAACGAAGCTGGCACGCCTTGTGGATACAGACGGTATAGATACACACGTTGGTTGGCGAATTCCAGCCAGGTGTATCGATCGAAGAAGTCCTGATCCAATGCCGGGAAGGTGTAACTTCCCGGACTATATTCTACCTCTGCCTGGTTGACCAGGAGATAATCGTATCCGTTGTCCGCCAGCCGGCTGGCCAGGTCTGCGGCGCTGGTTGCGCCGGCGATCAATTGGTTGGCCTTTGGGGTGAGGCCCACACCATCGATTTGCGATGTGGTGTAAAGCTTGAAATCATTCCCCAGGGAGATCACCTTATGCTGCCCGCCGTCGACCTGGTTCAAATATTGGAAGGTGTCGTAAACCGGCAAAGAGCGCGAGAGAAAGGACTGCGGGGTCTCCATACCCAGAAAGACCTTCAGAGGAAAGCGCTCAGGGAAGTCCGTCGCCCGCACGGTCAAGGCCAGCCGGGTGGAAAATACGTAGACAAGCAGGAGCGTCAGGCCAAGCGCGCCCCAGCCCACCTTGAAGCAGGATTGAGAGAGCCAGCGCCAGAGCGCATCCAGATTCAAGGCAGCGCAGATGGCGAACAATGGATAGAGCGGAATCTGGTAGCGGGCCAGGGGATTCAGGTCGAAGAGCACGAGGATGGCGGCGATTGAAAACAGGAATAACGTAAGATGCCAGCGCCGCTGTCTCGACGAAGAGCCCGGAGTCCAAAGATATAGCCAGGGTAAGGCCAGCCAGGGGAGCGCTCCTAGCACGGCTCCCGGCGATTTGTGATCGTAGGTGTGGATATTGAACATCAAATCCCAGGGCAAGCGCACCATTCTAATCAGAAATCTGGAGCTGACCCCTTGAAAGCCAACTGAGGTAGAGCCGGCCACGCTTTGGCCGGGGAAAAGGCTATTGAAGAAGGGGTAAACCGGATTGCCGGTCCACAACCAATCGCGAAGCAGCCACGGAGCGGTGATCAGGACGGTCGGCAAGGCCAGAGCCAGGAACCCCGTGAGGGCGGTTGAAAGCTTCCGGTAGCGGAGAACAAGCGCAGGAACGAGGAATACCCCGAGAATGAAGACGATTGGAGCGGCGGTCAGCTTTGTCCCAAGGGCGAAACCGGCGAGGATCCCCGCTACCGCCAGCCAGCGAATTTCTCCGCTCTGCCACCAGATTACGCCCGCAGAGACCATCGCGACGATGAAAAGGGCCACAAACAAATCGATGTAAACGGTGCCGGTTTCGTAGCCGACCATTGGCAGCGAGAAAAACAGCAGACCTGCCAGCAAGCCGGCGCGTGTGCTGGCCAATCTTTTCCCCAGTGCGAAGCTCCACGCGGTAGTGAGGAGACCGGCCGTCAGGTGCAGCAACCCGGGCAAGGGTTGGCCTAGCAGGAGCATAGCATAGGTATACAGCATCTCGGCGTAGTGCGCCCAATAGCTATTGAAGGTGCCCAGATCGACCATGCCGTGGTTGCGGATGTAGGCTACAGGCACTGCCAGGTGGTAGGTTAAGGCGTCATAGCGGATGGTTGGAGCCAGGGACCACAGGTAGGGGCCGATGGCGCAAATAGCCAGCAGACTGCCGGCCAGGGCATAGGACCTGAGATCGGCCTTCGGGTCTTGCCATAGCTCTCGGCCACGATGGAGCGCCTCGGAAATACCCGGATAGAACGAGCGCAGGAGGGAGGGAACGAGCAACAGGGTGATGAGGGCCAGCAGGGCATAGGCAATCGCCGGCTCGTACAGGTGCAAGACCCCCAGGAGCAGGCCGAGGAGCATAAACCCGCCGAACCCCAGGGTGAGACTAAGAAGGAAGCGCTCGAGCGCAGGAAGAGAGAGAGCCAGGCGGGTGAGCAGCCAGCTTCCCAAGGCGGTGGAGGCCGTCATCCACCAGATCAACAGCAGGAAAGCCGGGCCGGCGCCGCTACGGATGACGGCGACGACAAGCAATCCCAGGATAGCCACGCCGGTCAAGCCAATCAGCAGCCGGCCCCGGCGGAACCCAATCGAAAGACCGCTTACTAAAACCAGGCCAAGAAAAGCCAGAGCCCAGCGCATGTCCCAGGCCGAGGAGGCAAAAGGAGCCGGGTTAATAAACACGCGCACGGAGACATAGATCGCCGTTAAGAGGCTGGCCGTAACGCCCAGCGCGCCTGCCCAGAAAAGGAGACGAAGCGAATTTCTGGAAGGTTGTGTGATCTGTGAGTCCATGTGGGTTCTGGGGTCTCGCCGTATCCTGTAGCTCGCGCCCAAGCTTCAGAATTATACCCCGGATAAATGAGCCATACCTGAATCCGGTCGCAAAGCCTGACCTCGAGCCTGTTTCTTTGCGCCCACTCGGCCCTCTTAAAACTGACTTGCCAACTTTTCCCCTATCGGATATGATTGGAGCGGAAATTAGGAGCGTCGCCGCGCCTATCTGTATGCACTCATTTTCCACTCGTAGGTAGAGATCAGCCTGGGCTTTTATGTTTATCAGAAATTTCATTCATCTTCGACTGAGGTAAGCCTTTGTCGGTCGCCAGTATTGTGATTCTCACGTATAACAACCTGGAATATACCCGGCTGTGCCTCGAGAGTATCTATGCCCAGACGGAGCAGCACACCTTTGAGGTGGTCCTCGTGGACAATACTTCGCAAGACGGCACCGTCGAATTTTTGCAAAAATTCGTAGAAGAGCATTCCGATATCCGCCTGATCCTCAACTCTACGAACGAGGGCTTTGCACGAGGAAATAACCGCGGGGCCGCGGCTGCGACGGGGGATTATCTGGTTTTCCTGAATAACGACACGGTAGTGACGAGTGGATGGCTGCCGGGGTTGGTCCGCCGCCTTGAAGATGAAAGCGTCGGCATGGTAGGCCCGGCCACGAACGCTTCGGGGAACGAGACTTGCGTTCAGGCTGATTACCAGGAGCTAAAAGATCTGGAGGCGTTTGCCCAACGATACAGCCAGGCTCACGCCGGACAGGCATTCGAGATTGGAATGTTGCCCTTTTTGTGTGTTGCGCTGCGGCGGAAGGTCTTCGAGGAAATTGGGCCGCTGGACGAGCGTTTCGGCGTGGGCATGTTCGAAGACGATGACTATGCCCTTCGTTTAAAGCAAAGGGGCTACAAGCTCCTGTGCGTAGAGGATACGTTCATCCACCATTGGGGGAGCGCGGCCTTTGGGCGCCTCCCCCAGGCAACTTACCGGCATCTTTTTGTCGAGAACCTGCGCAAATTCGAGGAGAAATGGGGCATCACCTGGCAGCCGCCCCTTTTCCGCCCGGAATTGCTTCGCGTCCGAATGCGCCAGATGATCGATGATGCGGCCTGGATGGCATTTCAGCTCGAAAGCCGCGATGAGACTATCGCTTCCTTGAAGTCTCAATTGGATGAAATTCACCGCAGCCGCGCCTGGTCTATGGTGCAAGGGTTGTGGAAAATACGCATCTGGATGGCGCCGGGCGGGAGTCTGCGTTCTCGCCTGATAGGGGGTCTGGCCCGTCGCGTTTGGAGCTGGATAAGCGCGTTCGCAAAGGGCCTGGGATGGCTGAAACGCAAGATGGATCGCCCGATGATCTCCTGGCCGGCGTATTCATTTTACCGCTACCGGCAGGCCCGCCAGGAAGTCTATGCCACAAACCTGAAAGCGGTGCGTTGCCCCGGGCAATCGGGGATGGTTTCTATCATTTTACCGGTCTACAATGGCGCAGATTACGTGGCTGAAGCGATCGAGAGCGTCCTTCATCAGACCTATGCCAACTATGAGCTGGTCGTCGTGGATGATGGCTCTACTGACGCAACTCCTGAGATCGTGGAGACGTATGCTCGATCCGACCCGCGCATACGTGTGATTCACCAGCCCAACCTGCGCCTTCCCGCGGCGCTCAATACCGGCCACCAAGCGGCGCGGGGGGAGTACATCACCTGGATTAGCGCGGACAATCACCTGAAAACCGAATTCCTCGAAAAGATGGTGGCGTGCTTGGGTCGCCACCCTGATTGGGATATGACCTACGCCAACATCGATCTGATCGGCGCAGACGGCGCGCCGATGCGTGGCTCGGATTGGTACGTGGGCTATCAAAACCCGCCCGGCAGCGAGCATATTGCTTTGCCGAGCGACCGGTTCGAGCTAAACGTAGTGGCCAATAATTACCTGGGGGCCGCGTTCCTATACCGCAACCGGGTAAATTTCTCGCTCGGTGATTACAGCCGGCAACGTTTTGGAATGGAAGACTACGATTATTGGATGCGAGTAAACGCTCTGCTCACCTTGCGCCATGCCGACCTCACCGAGAGCCTTTACGAATACCGCTTCCATTCCACCTCATTGACCAGCCGGGACGAGGAATTGGGGATCACCCGCAGGCGAGAAGGATTGATGGTCTTCGAAGATGCACGGCGGGATTTCTACCTGACGCCCCTGGCCTGGTGTGTCAGAGAAGGGAAACGTGAGCGAGCGCAGGAGCTGGCCGGGGAGGTGCGCAGTTGGATTGGGGCGGCCAATCACAAGCTGCTGGAGCATCCTCTCCTGGACGCGGAAGAGACCCATTCGCTGTGGTTGCCTCAAGTCGGCCTGCAAATAACGGACGACCCCGCGGAGATTTCTGCTCCGCCCGAGTGGCCCCGGCACGTTTATAAAGTGCTCGCGCTTTGCTCGGATGAGGTCCCCCCGTGCCGGTAGCCGCGGACTGGGACTTGTGTCTCCTGATTTCAAAATTACCCCCCGTTTCCCCGCCTCGGCTCTCACCCCGTCAACAGGGCTGGCTGTACGTCCCCGACGTGAAAACATTATGCAGTGTTGTGGATATCCGCGCCAAATCTGCTCATCTGTCAACGTTGGAGGAAGAAATTGCACGGCCCCGGCCGCCCAGGTATAAGGTGTCCGTAGTGGTTTGCACTTACCGGCGGGGGGCGCAATTGCGGGAAGCCCTGGTTAGCCTGGCGAAGCAGACGTTCCCCTCTTCCGAGTATGAAGTGATCGTGGTCAACAACGATCCTGACGACCCCACACCGGCGACGATCCTGGAGGAGCTCAAGAGGAATGAATTTGCGGATTGCCCTCAGCAATTGCGCCTGGTGGTACATCCATTCCAGGGGTTGTCCTTCGCCAGGAACGCCGGTATTGCAGCCGCCAGGGGAGAGCTGGTGAGCTTTATAGACGACGATGCAGTGGCTTTCCCGGATTGGTTGGAGCAGGTTTGCCTGGCTTTTCAGGAATTTCCCCAGGCCGGCGCGATTGGGGGGAGCATCTTTCTGCGCTCTCCCAAGGACCCTCCGCGCTGGTTAAAAGCGGGGTGGAGTCATTATTGGGGGGAATACACGCCTCAATATGAAAGGGCGACGGTCGTGGATAGCTGGCAGCTTTTCCCCTGGGGCGGAAACTGGAGCGCGCGGAGGGAAGCTCTCTTGCGCATCGGCGGGTTTCGCACGGCCTATGGCCGCCGGGGATCTGATTTCAGCGGTGGTGAAGAGCTGGTGGCGGCCAGCCTGATCCAGCGGGTGGGTTACCAGGTGGTTGTGGCGCCGGCTGCAAAGGTGTATCATGCGCCAGATGCGCAGCGATATACCTTCGGCCACGTACGGAAAACGATATCCTCTTCTCTGTTGAGCCGGTACCAGCAACAAATCGACCTGTATATTCCCTCGCAACCCTCTCTGCAATCCCTGGCGCGCGTCCGTAACCGGGCTTTGGCCACCGCGCTGCTGGGGGCATTGCGCCTCCACGAGCGTTTGGACCACCTGCTGCATGCCTGGGGGTATCAGCGTGTGATGGATCACATGCGAGCCGACCAGCGCATCCGCCGGCGGCTTTATCGCGAGCAATACTCATCCGAGCGCGCGGGACGACAGAACGGATTTCAGGTTACCGGCAAATGAGCAGCGGGGTCTCCAATTTTGCTCGTGAAGGGTTCTTCCACCTGGCCAAGCAAGCTTTGAAGTCGATCCGTTGGCTGCTACCGAAGAATGTCAGGCAATTTTATATTGAATACCGCGGCGAGCTGCCCCTGGTGGACCGCAGTGAGGTGGTCTTATACGCGGCTCCCGAGCTGTTTCCGGATTATCAACCCCGGTGCAAGTTAGAGACCGATGTCGAAGCGATTTCCCAGCCGGAAAAAGTATCCTTGATCTCGACTGTCCGCAACGAAGCGGCCAGCGCCGAAGAATGGCTGGAGTTGCTGCTCGGGCAAGAGCGCAGGCCGGATGAAGTGATTATCACGGATGGGGGCTCAACCGATGGGACTCAAGATGTTATTCGTAAACTGGCCGTCTCATTCCCAATTCCGATCCGTCTAATCGAGGCCCCCGGCGCAAATATTGCCCAGGGTAGAAATATCGCCATCCAGAATGCCGCTTACCCGGTGGTCGCCTGCGCCGATTTCGGCTGCGTCCTGGATCGGAATTGGCTGCGTTTTCTGCTGGTTCCCTTTGAGCGTGATGCGAGCATTCAATTGAGCGCCGGGTATTACCGTGTCATCGGCGATAGCGTTCTGGAGCGCTTATGCGCCCAGCTCTTCGGCATCGACTTGCAGACCATCGATCCTCAGACCTTTCTGCCTTCCTCTCGTTCGCTGGCCATGCGGAAGACGTTTTGGGCGCAATCCGGGGGCTATCCGGAATGGCTGAGCCTGGCGGGCGAAGATACTCTCTTTGATTACCAGGCCAAGAGTCAGCCGGCGCGCTGGGCCTTTGTGCCTCAGGCGCAGGTCTCCTGGCGCGCGCCGGATAAGATCGGCAAGCTGTTACGCACCTATTTCCGTTATTCGGTCGGAGACGGGGAATTGGGCACTTCTGCGCGCCTATACTGGTACAAGACCATCGAGGTGCTCTGGAAGAATGGGATCAGGGGCGCAGTGCTGCTGGCGTCGCTCCTGGTGTTTCTTCTGGCGGGAGCGGCCTGGGCGCTTACCCTCCTGGCCGGGTGGCTTGCTTTCGAGGTCTATCGGGCCGTGCGGGGCAGCCTGCCGATGTCGGCCAGGCTTGGCGTTCGCTTCTTCCCGTATAGCCTGGTGGAAGAAATCCTGGGGATGGTTCAGATGGCCGGTTATACCAGGGGACTCATGAATCGTCCCACCTTACGGAAACGCCAGGTGGAAATCTACCGGCGGCAGCTTGCTCTGATCCTGGAGCAGCATCCGCACCGAAAAGGTCTGATCGTTTATCCTCCCACCCACGACTGGGGCTTCATGTTTCAGCGGCCGCACCAGATGGCGCGCGCCTTTGCGCGCCAGGGCTATCTTTACTTCTTCTGTACTCAAAATGAAAGAACCGACGCAGCCTTCGGATTCCAGCAGGTGGAGCCGGGACTCTATCTTTCCCACGTTCCCATGGAAACCTACGGCAGCCTGGAAAAGCCCGTGGTGTATATCGGCTCGGCCTGGAATCGCAAAGAGCTTTCGGCTTTCGACCACCCTGGGGTGATCTACGATCATTACGATGACCTGGAAGTATCCGGCGCCAGAGAGGAAGACCACCAGGGACTGTTACGAGAGGCTTCGCTCGTGGTGGTGACCAACGAACGCCTGCTGGCTAAGGCTCGTGTGTATCGCCCCGACGCGATCCTGGTGCCTAACGGCGTTGATTACGATTACGTGCGACGAAGCAAGCCCGAGGCGGACCAGGCGCCTCCGACGGATTGGACGCCTATCGAGGAAACCAGGAGACCGGTGGTGGGATATTCCGGCGCGCTGGCTGCCTGGGTGGATTACGACCTGTTAGGCGCCCTGGCGACGGAGCGGCCGGGCTGGGAGTTCGTGCTGGTTGGCGTGGATTACGACGGCAGCCTCAGCCAGAGCGGCCTTCTGGATATCCCTAACATCCGCTGGCTGGGAATGAAGCCGTATTCCAATCTCTTCCAATACGTGTGGAGATTCGACGTTGGGATCATCCCCTTCAAGCTTATCCCGATTACCTTGTCCACCTCGCCGATTAAGTTGTTCGAGTACATGGCGTGTGGAAAGCCTGTGGTCACTACCGCGTTGCCGGATTGTCGGAATTATCCCGGCGTCCTGGTGGCGGAGAATCAAGAGCAGTACCTTCGGCTGCTGGACCTGGCTATGGAGCAGAAAGGGGATCGGGCCTACCTGGAGATGATCGACCAGGTAGCCCGTCAGCATACCTGGGAGCAACGAGCGGGCCAGGTCATGGCCGCCTTGCAAAGTCGAGCTATATAGACGAAGGTGTTTTATTCGATCTCGGAGACATAGCCGGGCGCGCGCAGTTATCAATTCTGTAATGTATAAGTCGCCAGACTTTCCAGATATTATAATGTAACTCATACAGGTGAGTATGGGGCCACTGCCCAGGATAGGCAGTGGCATGGATGTCCCCGGCCTCTCCGCGTTAACAACCCGTTTGCATCTTTGCGATGCGGTTATCCTATTCCCTGAACGGTCGAAGGTTCCAGGTTGTCCATTCTACTGGCTCGACCGGAGGACAATTCGAGGGGAAATGGATCACCTTAGATTCGAGTTTTCTCAGCTATGGGAGATGATAGTGATAAATTACGATAAAAACTCTGGCCTGCCCAGGCGGCTTTTCTCTGTCCTGCTAGTCCTCGCCATTTTGGTGGGTTTTCTGGGAAGCGTAGGAGTCCCGTCGCATACGTCTGAGGCGGCTCCCGGCTCCCGGGTATTTCTACCGCTTATCTTGAAGCCGAACAAACCCGTGATGTTAGGTATTTACCCCGAAAACTGGTGGGTGCCCATGCCCCAAGATGGGGTCAACAAGGAATTGAAACCCGTGGACACCTGGTCTGGTAACGGGTTATCCCTCGCCGGCGTGTTCCACTATTTAGATCAACCGAACGTCGTCAACATGATGTTGGCGCCAATGTGGGATAGCGGTTATACCCCCTTCGTCAATCTGTACGCGAACACGTCTGCGGCGAATATCGCTTCGGGTGGATGGGATCAAACGATCCATGCCTGGGCCAAGGACTTTGCCGTCTTCGCAGAGGGAGGAAAGCGCATGGCCTTCCTGGCCCCGCTTCAGGAGATGAACTGGAAGGGAAATCCTTACAGCCTGGATCCGACAAATTACATCAAAGCGTATAAGCGCATTCAGTCTATCTTCGCTCAGGAAAATGTGCCCGCGCAGTCGGTGCGCTGGGTGTTCGCACCTAACGGTTACAGCAGCCCGGGTAATCCGCCTTTCGAAAGTTACTACCCGGGCGATGCCTACGTGGATGTAGTGGCCTTCAGCAGTTATAATTTTGGCACCCATCCCTCCAATCCTTACCCGAACTGGATGTCCCCGACAGATGTGCTGCAACCATATATTCAGCGCATGATCGCTATGGCGCCCACTAAGCCTATCTTCATCGCCCAGATGGGAACCACGGCCTACGGAGGATCCAAAGATCAGTGGCTGCAGGATGCTTATACGCTGATCGCCAGCTACCCACAGGTAAAAGCTGTCTTATACTATAATGCCAACGTGGATTATGATTGGGCATTTTACCTGCCTTCGAATGGAGTAGCGTATAACGGTTACAAGCAGGGTGTGGCAAATCCCGTTTATGGCTACGTACCCCCCGATGAAGTGCCTGATTTGATCTCGCGCACATCGTCCCCTTAAGAAAAGGGAGGGAGACCCTGGACAAACGAAAATTCAAGCCGCTGACCCGCCGCTTGCGCTTACGACTTGCGCCGGCGGGCAGCGCACGGGATCGTTGGCTTCGATCTGTCAATCTGGCCTTCATGAGACTGCGCCAAAGCTCAATCAAGGCGATCTTCTTGCGCCTGCTGCCGCCGTTCCTGGCGAGGCCGCTGCGCGCTTCTATTGAGCGCTCCCGGCAAGCTCGCTATGCACCGATCCAAAACGAATTTCAGGAAATTCTTCGGCGGCACAGCCAGGCGAAACCGGTCGTGATCTTCCCTCCCAGCCTGGACTGGCACACGCAGCTATTTCAACGTCCCCAACACCTGGCGCTGGCGCTGGCGCGGCAGGGAGCGCTCGTCTTTTATCTTCAGCCGCCTGGCTCTGCAAGTGCTTCAGATGCGCCTTCTTTTCAACCCCTCGAAGAGGGGTTGTATTTATGCCATTTCCCGGTTGAGGCCCTGGCGGGGTTAGAGAAACCGCTTATTTATTTGCTCACCTGGAACCGGACGTATGCCGAAGTTTTTCATTCACCGCGCATTCTCTACGACTATGTGGATGAGATCGAGGTGTTTGCCGGGCAGCCGGCGAAGCTCAGACGCGAGCACGAAGCGCTCTTGCAGCGGGCCGAGCTGGTGTTGACGACGGCTCGCCGCCTTTACGAGCAAACTCTGCCCCTGCGGCCAGACGCTCTCCTGTGCCCTAACGGAGTGGATTATGACTTCTTTGCCCGCTATCGCCAACCGGTGGAAGCCCAACCTCCGCCCGACCTCACCTCTATTTTGCAGCGCGGCAGGCCCATCGTTGGCTATTACGGCGCCCTGGCTACCTGGTTCGATTACCCCCTTCTCATGGAGGTCGCCAGGTGCCGGCCAAACCTGTCTTTCGTCTTGATCGGCCCGGACTACGATGGCAGCCTGCCCCCGGATTTGTTAGAGCTACCCAACGTGGACTGGCTGGGGGTAAAGCCTTACAACCAGATCCCCCTCTATCTCCGCTTTTTCGACGTGGCCGCTATTCCTTTTCAAGTGAGCGCGGTGACCCACGCCGTCTCACCGCTGAAATTATTCGAGTACATGGCGGGGGGAAAGCCGGTGCTGGTCACCCCCATGCAGGAAAGCATGGCTTATCCCGGGGTGCTGGTCGGCGCAACGGCCGAGGAATTCGCGGCCAACCTGGATAAGGCCCTGGAGCTGCGGAATGACCCGGCCTATTTAACCACCCTCGATCAGGTGGCCCATGAGAACACCTGGAATGCACGCGCCAGGCAAATCCTGGAAGCGCTGCGTTTTTAGCGGTTTGGGAAGGGCTACTGAATTATAATGCTGAGTGGTGGAGCCCAGAATTGTTCTCATTCGTTCCAACCCTATTGCGCCCGACCCGCGCGTTGAAAAGATAGCCAAGACGCTGGCGGAGGGCGGCTTCGCCGTTAAGGCCCTGGGCTGGGATTTCGACGGGCAGTTTCCTGAAAAGCAGGAAAAGGACGGTTATACGATCCTCCGGCTGCCCATCCGGGCGCCTCTGCGGCGCGGCCTGGGGAATGTCTGGCGCGAGCTCCGCTGGCAGGCCGGGCTGTTGGCCTGGCTGGCCCGCCACAAGCAGGATTACGACCTCATTCACGCCTGTGATTTCAATACTATCCTGCCTGCGTTGGCAAGCAAGCGCCTGTGGAGGAAGAAAGTCGTCTATGATGTCTTCGACTTTTACGCGGATATGCTGCGCAGGACACCCGCGTGGCTCAAAAAGCTCATTCGCCGCTTAGAATTGGGCGCCATCAACCAGGCGGATGCGGTGCTCCTGGCGGACGACTCGCGCCGCCAGCAGATTGCCGGCTCGAGGCCGAAGAGGCTGGCGATCCTCTACAACAGTCCTGAAGATCAGGCGGGCAGGCTGACTTCTGTAGATCAAGACGCTTCTGGCCTGCGCATAGCCTACGTGGGCAACTTGCACAGAGAGCGCGGTCTGTTCGAGCTTTTAGAAGTGATGGGCCGGCATCCCGCCTGGAGGTTGGATCTGGCGGGTTTTGGCGGCGACCTGCAGGAATTGGTGAAAATTGCCGGGGGGCTGCCTAATATTGCCTGGCACGGCCAGGTGCCTTATAAACAGGCGCTTGGCCTCAACGCGCAGGCGGACGTGTTGTTGGCCACCTATGACCCGGCGATTCCGAATAACCGCTTTGCCAGCCCCAACAAGATCTTCGAAGCCATGATGCTCGCCAGGCCGGTGATCGTGGCGCGCAATACGAACGCCGACCGCCTGGTGGCCCAGGCAGATTGCGGCCTGGTGGTGGATTTCGGGGACGTGCCTGCCCTGGAAGGTGCGCTGGAATGCCTCGCCAATGACGCGGAGCTGCGCCGCCGGCTGGGAGAGAACGGGCGCAGGGCTTACGAAACTGCTTATAGCTGGAGTCAAATGCAAGCGCGTCTGTTGAGGATTTACCAGGAGACCCTGGAGAGCCGATGAGAATCGCTGTGATTTATCTGGGGCGGCGTGGATCCGGGGGGCCGATTAGCATCGAGTTGGCCAAGAATTTGGCCGGGCAGGCCCAGGTCTTTGGGGTCGTCTCGGCCCAAGCCGAGCATTTGCCCCTGTGGAAGGCCTGCGGGCTGGAATTGGTGAGGGTTCCTACGTTTGAGAATCCGGCGGGCGCGGCCTGGTCCTGGCTGGACAGGCGCCCGATCCGGCATCTGGCAAATGAAATCCGCGCTCGCCAGCCGGACGTATTGTTGTTCCCCATGGCCCATCCCTGGAATTTCCTCTTGCAGCAGGCCCTCCGGCCAATTCCCAGCGTGGTCATCGTCCACGACCCGCTCCCTCATCCGGGGCTGACGGCCGCTTTCTATGCCTGGTTCGAGGATCGGGCGATCCGGCAGGCGGCTTATTGCGTGGTGCTGAGTTGCGCGCTGGCGCCGGCCTTGCAGCGACGCGGCGCGCCGCCGGACAGGATCGCGGTGGCCGAGCACGGCTTGCTGGCTTATGACCCTCCCGCAGACGAGATCGCCGAGTCCCCTTCCCAGGCTGCGCCGGCGCTGCTCTTCTTTGGCCGCATCGCTCCCTACAAAGGGCTGGAGGTCTTGCTGAAGGCTTACCGCGAGCTCTCCCGGCAATATCCCCGGTTGCACTTGTGGGTCGTCGGCGATGGGGATTTGAGACCCTACCGGAATTTATTGGACGGGCTGCCGCGTGTGGAGGTGGTCAATCGTTGGGTGGCGGAAGCGGAGGTGGCGGGTTATTTCCGGCGCGCCAGCCTCGTGGCGCTGCCCTATACCGGCGCCTCCCAATCGGGCGTGCTGGCCATCGCGGCCAACTTTGCCCTGCCGGTGGTCGCCACGCGCGTGGGGGGTATCCCCGAGCAAATTAAAGATGGCGAGACGGGCCTGCTGGTGCCCCCCGGCTCGGTGGACGAGTTGTCTGGGGCGGTGCGCAGGCTGCTGGATGACCCGGAGGAGGCGCGCAGGTTGGGCTTGAATCTGCGCAAGGATTTTCTGCAAAACAAGAGCTGGTCCGCCACCGCCCAGAAGATCTATGCGGTGTGCTGCCGGGTAGCCGCCGAGGGCTCTGTCGATGAGGGGTAGCGATGGATAAAGTCCTCCTGGTGGCGAATACGGATTGGTATTTATACAATTACCGGCTGCCCTTCCTCCATCACTTGAGGCAGAGCGGGTTTGAGGTCGTGCTCGTTTCCCCTTCCGGCCAGTACGTTCCCCGGCTGGAGCAGGAAGGATTCCGGCACGTTGCCTGGGAAGTCGGGCGGCAATCCATTGCGCCCTGGACGGAGATGGATGCCCTCTTCAAGCTGTCGGCCATCTACAAGTGCGAGCGGCCCGTCTTGGCGCATCATTTCACCATCAAGCCGGTGCTATACGGATCGAGCGCCGCTCGCCGGCTAAAGATCCCTGCGGTGGTCAACTCGATCACGGGCAGGGGAGTCGTTTTTCAGGGCCAGGTAAAGTGGGCGCGCTGGCTCCAACCCGGCGTAAAGCTGTTCTACAAGCAGGCGTTCAGCCACCCCAATTCCGCCGCCATCTTCGAGAACGACGGGGATCGGGACTTCTTTTTGGAGCAGGGCTTCGTCTCGCCGGGGCGCGCCTGGGTGACCAACGGCGTGGGCGTGGACGCCGGCCGTTTTTCTCCCCAACCGGAGCCTGAAGGCGTGCCTCTCATTGTCCTGGCGGCGCGCCTGTTGTGGGATAAGGGGGTCGGCACCCTGGTGAACGCCGCCCGCATCTTGCACGAGCGCATGGAGGTGCGCGTGGCGCTGGTCGGCCAGCCCGACCCCGGCAACCCCTCCAGCATCGAGCGCGAGACGCTCCAAAAATGGGTCGCGGAAGGGGTGGTGGAATGGTGGGGGTGGCAGGAAGAGATGCAGAAGGTCTACAGCGGCTGCCACATCGTGGCCTTGCCCACCTTCAGCGAGGGCGCTCCGGTAAGCTTGATCGAAGCCGCCGCCTGCGGAAAGCCCATCGTGGCCACGGACATTCCCGGCTGCCGGGTGGTGGTGCAGGATGGCGTGAACGGCTTCCTGGTGCCGGTGGATGACCCTCAGAAGCTGGCCGAGGCGCTGGAAAGACTGGCGCGCTCCCCTGAGCTGCGCACGCGCATGGGGGCCGCCGGGAGGAAGCGGGTGCTGGAGAGCCTCACCTTCGAAAAGGTCAACGCGGCCACTCTGCGCGTCTATCAAACGCTGTTAGGCGCTGCGCCCGATCGCTGATCTCATCGGCGGCGCCTTGTCAGGCTCCTTGAGCTGGCAAGGATGGGCGTTCCCCCAAGGTCTGGTCGAAGAAGACAGCCAGCAGGGGCAGGTAAAGGGGATAACAGTACATGACCACGCGTCCGACGGTAAACTTCAGGTCGGTGACCATGGCCAGGGCGAACACGAAGACCAGGCAAGCCACGTCGGTCGCGGAGAAATGTGCCCTGGCGCTTGCGGATTGCCGGCTGATGACAATGGCCATCACGGCCAGCATCAGGGGGATGGCGATGGGGATCAGGTTGAGCACCGCGCCCTTCAGCGAGAAAATGTAGCTCAAGGTGGAAACCAGGGTGGGCAAAAAGGCGCCGAGATTGGCTTCGTTCTCGAATCCCGGGAATTTAAAGAGGGCCCTGGCCACGAAGTAGCCCGCCAGGGCCAGCATGGAAAATAACAGGGGCGCTCCCATGCCGGCGGTCGAAGGCGGCTTGTTTCTCAGCCGGCTCCATCCCCAACGGCCCAGGGTCAGGATGGTGAAGATGTAGGGGATCTTTTCGTTGAAAGCAGCGGAGATCAGCACCAAAATGGCAAAGATGACCGGCCGGTCCAGAAAATAGAGCAACAGGCTAATTCCTAGCAACGCGATGGGGTCCATGCCCGTGCGGGAGATGCTGTAGCTGAGCAGAAGGGAAAGAAAGCCGGCCAGGATGGCCGAAAGAACGGAGGCGCGATACTTCTTTCTGGCGATTAGAAACAGGATCCCTGCCGTGGCTAAGATGGACAGGTAAGACACCATCGACAGGGCTTCGGTGGCTTTGAGGTAAAGCTGGTTGGTAGCGGGCAGGTTGGTAAAGCTATAGACGGGCAACAGGTAATAAAAAGGGATACCGGCGGCGACGGATAAGATGCGGTAGACGTAGGGTGAGCCGGGCACCTCACCGCCGGCCCTGACCAGCGCGAGCAAATAAGGCGCGTAATCGTCCCTGGGCACGCTATTGAAAGCAGCTTCCCGGTAGATCTCGAAGAATATGGGAAGGCTGGCCAGAAGAATCGCGCCGCCCACGCATAGCCACGATAATCTCAAACGAGTAGAGGAACTGTTTTTCAGCATGGCAGGCTCACTCCGGCAACAGGATTTGGGGGGTGTACGGATTTTTGAATTATATCCGAAAGGAGCGCTTTTCCCCCGGAAGGTATCGCCATCCCAGGCTTCGATGGACGCGCGGCCCTTCCAAAGGATTTTCTCCTCTGATCTGGCAAAGTTCTTGCACAGGTATCGAGGACACGAATGAAGGCATCGATGGGCGAACGATTGGAGATTGATTTTTATGAAGCTCAAGCACATACTCTTCCTGGCTCTATTTTACGCGTTTACGGTGCTCTCTTTGGCGGCCTGCACCCTGGTGACCCCCACGCCCGAGCCCGTTCCGGCTGAGGGGACGCCAGCATCGATCGATACGCCGACTCCATTCGAGGTCGTGACGCTGGCCCCTTCGAGCGTTCCCGCATCTCCATTGCCCTCTACCGTACCGACATCCTCCCCCACTCTTGCCTCCACTCCGGCCCCCACCCGGCGTCCTGACGTCTCGGTGGCCGCCACCCCTCCTCCCGGCTGGTTTCCCTATGCCCTGCAGGCCGACATGCCCGCCCTTATGGCCGGCTTCGCTCATCCCGACCTGAGCTGCCAATGGATGGGGGTCGCCGGGCAGGTCTTTTCGGCCTCTGGCGAGCCCAGCACGGATGTGGTGGTCAATATCACCGGGACGTTGAACGGAAAGCCGTTCACCTCCATGAGCCTGACCGGCGCGGCGAAGGCTTATGGGCCGGGCGGCTATGAGATCCAATTGAGCGACCAACCGCTGGCTTCGGCGGCGACGCTGTTCATCCAGTTGACCGATTTGCAAGGCAAAGTCCTTTCCGACCAGATCCCCTTTAACACCTACCAGGATTGCCAGGAGAACCTGATCCTGTTCAATTTCCAACAACAGGACGGTTTTATCCACACTTACCTTCCGATCGTCTCCAGATAGGCTTGAATTCGCTCCCCCTTCGCCTGCCCAATTTGGCGCGGAGGGGTATGGGCTATTTCAGGTATAATTGGATTTCTAAAGTCTGCATTCCATGAGAGGAGAGGCACGCACGGCTACGGCCGCTGAGAGAAGCATGAATGAATTTTCCCCGCTCGAAGCTTTCGAGCAAGCCATAGCTCGCTGGTGGCTGGTCGCGATCATCGCCATCTGTGGGGGCCTGATTGGCCTGGTTTTTGACCGGCTCAACCCTCCTCGATACGAGGCCGACGTACTGTACTCCGTCAATGTCAATTTTTCCCAGACGGGCAACCTCGATCAATTCGAGGAGGACCTGACGATCAACGCCGCCGGCGCCCTGATCCATTCTACCGCCGTGATGGAACAGGTCGCGGCTCAGGCGCGCGCCCAGGGCATCCAGGTAGATGTCCCTACCCTGGACGCCAATTACATTTTCGAGCGTGAAGAGAGCAGCTTTACGCTGCGCTACCAGGATGCCGACCCACAAAAAGCGGCTGCAATCGTCAATTTGTGGGGGGAAGCCGGGCTGAACCAGCTAAAGCAGGCTTACGAGCACGCTTTGAAAGCCTTCAGCCTGCAACGCAATATCGATCAGATGGAAACCTGCTTGCAGCGCTCGGTCAGTGTAGAGCCCGTTTACGGGGGCTGCGACCTGAACAGCCTTCAGCAGATCCAGGTTGAGATGCAAAAGGAGAACAGCAGCCTGGGCCAGGAAATGGCTGCCAGCAAGGGCGTCATTCCTGCGCTTCAGTTTGATCTGGTTCAGAAAGCCACCGTTCCGAGCCGGCCCGTGGTGTACGATCGCAATCAATTGGTGCTGGCGGGGACGCTCATCGGCCTCCTTTTAGGCGTGTGGGCGGCGAACGTACGCTTTCCCTGGGAAAAGGTGAGGGCGCCCGGCCATGCTTGATCTCACGCGGCGTGTTTTCAACGCCAGCTCCGAAGTGGCGTGGCGCCTGGTGATCCTCATCCTTCCGATAACCAGCCTGCCGCTGCTGATTTGACTCGCCGGCTCCAACATGGTGGCCGCACCTGCGGCGATCTTCATCCTTTGGCTCTTGATCTTCTGGCTCGTCCCGTTCATTTTGCACAAGGGCGCCTTTCCACGCCAGTTCCTGCCTTTGTTGTTGTTTGGGACGGTAGCCATCCTCTCTTCTGCCCTGGCATTCTTTACAAACGTGCCTCCTTTCAGAGGCATCTCGGTTTTGTCCCGCGAATTTCAGGCCTTCATCACCCTGGGGGTTGGGGCCTCCTTTTTTATCATCGCCTCGCTCTGGCCCAACACTCACGCAAAGCTGGAGACCACCCTGCGCTGGCTGAACTGGAGTGGAGCGATCATCCTGGTCTGGTCGGCCGTCCAGGCTTTTTCCTGGTACACCACGAAGGGGTATCCATCCATCCTCTATAGGATCCAGGATCTGGTCACACCGACCGGTTTATTTCCCAGCCGGGCGTCGGGTCTGGCTTTCGAGCCTTCCTGGCTGGCGCACCAGCTCAACATGGCTTACCTGCCCTTCTGGCTGGCGGCCACGACGCAGCGCACTTCGGTGCACCGTTTCCGCCTCCTGGGTTTTCTCACCTTCGAGAATCTCCTGTTGGCGGGCGGTATTGGCGTGCTGGTGGTGTCGCTCTCGCGGATTGGCTTGTTGGGCTTTTTGCTGGCCCTGGCTTTTCTCCTGCTCCTGGGAAACCTTTACCTCATCCGGCGCATCCAGGCGTGGACCTTGAAGCGTTACACCGGCCGGCCGGCCGGGCGATGGTTGTTCAAGTGGGGCGTGACGCTGGCCCTCCTGGTCGCATTCGTGGTAGCTTACGGGGGGCTGGCGCTGGGCGCCGTGTATGGAGCCAGCCGTCTCGACGAGCGCCTGGCGCGTTTATTCCAGCCCACCCAGGAAGGCCTGTCCTTCTTCCAGTACGCGAACAACCTGGTCTTCGCCGAGCGCGTCGTCTTCTGGGACACCGGTTGGAAGATCTTCAATAACCACCCCATCGTCGGCGTTGGGCTGGGGAATTCCGGTTATTATTTTAGCGAGCAACTGCCCGCCTATGCCTGGCAATTGGTCGAGGTGCAGACCTTGATGTATCGCCTTTCTTTAATCCCCAACACGAAAAGCCTTTGGGTGCGTTTGCTCTCCGAAACGGGGATGGTCGGTTTTGTGCTTTTCATGACCTGGTTGTATACTTTGTGGCGAACAGGGCAATTCCTGCGCACCAGCCAGACACCCTTGTTCAAGACCATGGGGCTGGCCGGACTTCTGATCCTGGTGGCGCTGGTGTCGGAAGGGTTCAGTATCGATTTGTTCGCCCTGCCTTATTTTTGGTTCTCCCTGGGCCTGGTGACGGCCGCGTGCACCCTTTCTATTGGCGAGACCCGTCGCCGAGAGGAAGACCTGGTATCTGCGGGTGAAAGTTATCCAAAAGTGGAGAGAGAGCTGGTATGAAAAATTCGTGGTCGCTCCCGGTGATCGTTGCTGTGGTCGTGGTGGTCGTGTTGTGCTGTTGTTGTATATTAGCCACCGTGATCGGTGGGGTAGGGTTGCTCAACCTGCGCGCGGTCTCCACGCCTTTTATCGCGGAAATCACGCAGATTCCATTCTTCAATACGCCGGCTTTCAATACACCGGAGCCGCTCGTCCAGCCAACGCAAGCGACTCCCCAGGCGCAGCAGACTCAGCCCCAGAATCCCGCGGTGAACACGGAGCCGGTCAGCCCGGCAGCGCTGGAGACGCTCAAGACCCTGAACGAATCCGAAGTACCCATCAACGACCTGGCCGACCTGGCGCGCCGCTTGCAAGGCAAGGAAAACATTCCGGCGACCCTGCCGCCTCCGCCCTCGCCTTTGCAGGTTGGGGCGACGACCAAGTTTTGGGTGACCAATACGGATACCAACGAGAATTCGCAGGTGCCTGCCACGCTGCGCTACGTCACCCCGCACCTGTATTTCTGGGTGCAGGACGGCGTCCAGTTCAGCCAGAGCGACCTGAAGACGTTGTCGGAGACCTTCGAGAACAAGATCTACCCGACCGACCGCGCATTTTTCGGCAGCGAGTGGAGTCCGGGGGTGGATGGCGACGTTCACCTTTACATCCTGTACGCCCGCAACCTGGGCAGCAACCTGGCCGGTTATTTCTCCTCAGCGGACGAATACAACCCGGAGGTGCACAAGTATTCCAATGCCCACGAGATGTTCATGCTCAACGCGGACAACCTGAGCCTGGGCGAGCAATACGTCTACAGCACCCTGGCGCACGAGTTCCAGCACATGATCCACTGGTACACCGACCGGAACGAAGAATTGTGGCTCAACGAAGGCTTCTCGGAGCTGGCGGCCTTCCTCAACGGCTACGACGTGGGCGGCTTCGATGCCTTATACATGAGCAACCCGGACTTGCAGTTGAACGATTGGCCCAATGACCAGAGCGCGACCGCTCCCCATTATGGCGCGGCCTTCCTGTACCTCACCTATTTCCTGGATCGTTTCGGCCAGAAGGCTACCCAGGCGGTGGTGGCCAGCCCGCTGAACGGACTGGTCAGCATCGACTCCGTCCTGGCCGACGAAAAGGCCACCGATCCGCTGACCCACAAGCAGATTACCGCGGATGACGTCTTCGCCGATTGGGCGGTCACCAACTTCCTGCTGGATAAGAGCGTCGGGGACGGCCGCTACACTTACAGTAATTATCCCAACGCTCCCCAGGCAAGCCCCACGGCCACGATCACGACTTGCCCGGCCTCTAACCAGAACCTCATGGTGCACCAATACGGGGTGCAATACATCGCCATCGATTGCAGCGGAAAATTCAACCTGAATTTCCAGGGCTCCACAGAAGTGGGGGTGATCCCCGAAGGCGCTCATTCCGGGAATTACGCCTTCTGGTCCAACAAAGGGGACGAATCGGACATGACGCTCACGCGCAGCTTTGATTTCACCAGCGTGAGCGGCCCGCTCGAGATGGATTACTGGACCTGGTACGACGTCGAGAAGGATTACGATTACGTGTATCTCGAGGCCTCCACCGACGGGCAGTCCTGGCAGATCCTCAAGACGCCTTCGTGCTCGGACACGGATCCTTCCGGAAATGCGTATGGGTGTGGCTATAACGGCACCAGCAATGGTTGGATACAGGAGCAGATCGACCTTTCGAAATACGCCGGGGAGAAGGTGCAGTTGCGCTTCGAGTACGTGACAGACGCAGCCGTCAACGGCGAGGGTTTCTTGCTGGACGACGTGTCCGTCCCGGCGGTCGACTACTCGACCGATTTCGAGAAGGACGACGGCGGCTGGCAGGCAGCCGGTTTTGTGCGCATCCAGAATACCCTGCCGCAGACTTTCCGGGTCAGCCTGATCCTGAAGGGCGCCACGACCATCGTGCAGCCGGTCGAGCTGGACGATAAGCAATCCGCGACGGTTTCTCTGTACCTGGGCAGCGACGTGCAGGAGGCGGTGGTGGTGATCAGCGGTACGACGCGCTTTACCCGCCAGGAAGCGGCTTACAGCCTTAGCGTAGGCCCGTGAGGAGCACAAGCTCAAACAAATAAGCGACCCTTCGGTAAGGAATTAGTGGTAGAGAATTAACGGTGTAAAGAATATGTCTCAGTTTTCGTTGGACGCCCAACCCGGCGATGAGGGTCAGGGCGATAGATCGGCGTCTCAGCTTGCCGATTTTACTCGCAGGCATCTCGAGGGGGTGTATCGTTATCTGCTGGCCTTTACCGGGGACGTTGCGGCGGCCCAGACTCTGACGGCAGAGGCATTCCATCAGGCGTTGCGGAGCCTGCATCTCCCCGATTTCGACGAGAGCGCCGCCAGCATCCAGTTGATGGGAATCGCAAGTGGGAAACGCCGGCGCTACCGCCAGGGTGATGCGCTGGCTTCCTTGCCCCCAGATGCCGGCGCGACCCGTTCCGCCCAGGAGCAGTTGGCCTGGCGCGCACAGCTCAACCAGCTCTCGACCCTGTTGTCCACGCTGCCGCCGGCGCAAGCTGAGGCCCTGGGCCTGACCGTCTTTGCCGGGCTGAGCGACCTGGAAGCGGGCGCCGTCCTGGGAAGGCGCGCGGCGATGGTGAAGGCCCTGGTGGAAAATGGCCTGGCTGTCTGGGAACTCCCCGCCGGGCCGGGTGGGCCGGGAGCGGCTGCGGTGCGCACCGGGCTGGACAGGCTGGCGGCTGACATTCAGGTAGATGCGGGGCTCGCCGCGGCTCTCGAAGCGGACGCGCGCCGGTTCGCCGCCGGTTTCAAGCAGCGGAAGCTGCGCGTTCCAGGGCTGGCCGTGCGCCCCTGGATGTTGGCAGTTTTGATCGCGCTGGTCCTGGCGCTGGCCGGTTTGCCCACGCTCGCGCGCGTGCTGGCAGAGGTGCCCAAAACGGCGCCTCCCCAGGCTGCCCTGCCCGAGCAAGGCTACCTGGCGCCCCCGACCCTGGCGGAATGCCAGAAATGGCAGGCGATGCTGGGCGCGGCCCTGGGGCAGCCCGTGTCGTTGCAAGAGAGCGCGCCTTACGTCGAGTTGGCTGACGCCGGAGCGGACAAGAGCGGCACCGCCTGCGAGCTGAGCCTCTCCGGGCTGGGCAGTGCCTTCCAGAATACCTACGCGCTGTTTGAGCCGAGCCTGCGCCTGTTCCGCCAACAGGGATTCGCCTTCTCCGGGCGCTTGAGCTGCGACTGCGGCGATCCCCAGAATAAGATCCTGCCGAGCGAGTGGTACGGGCGCGGCGTGATCATGCAGCAAGCCAACCTCCATGCACGTTTTAGCGTGGGCTGGAGCCCGGTAGATGACAGCCTGTGCGCGATCGGCCAGACAGAAAAGACTTGCCAGTTGCAGCCCAACCAGCGGCTGGTGACCCTGCGCCTGGACCTGGCAGTCGATCCGATCAGTCCCAACTTGAAGAAGTTCTTTTCCCTGTGGAGCGCGGGAAATTCCGACGTAACCGAGCTGTTCACCCCCCCATTACGCGCACGCCTGCCGGGCGTCGCGGCTCTGGACGACGCCCTGGCGCTCGACCACACGCAAATCGACCCGCATCACGTGGTATGGAGCCCATTGAGCAGCACAGGCGACCAGGTGACCCTGCAAGCTGTGCTGGACGAGACGGCTCAATTGCCGGAGACGGTGCTCCGGCTGGATATCGGCCTGGTGCAGGTGGATGGCAACTGGCAGATTCAGGAGGTCAGCGCGCCATCTTCTTGAGCGTTTAAGGACGCTTATTCGTCGCCGTGGCGTGGGACGCGCAAGGTTTCGAGCTGCTTTTCCATCTCGGCGCGCTTGTTGCTGGCAGCCAGGTCGATCTCCTGCTGCATGTTGCCCACGTATTTACGGATTTGCAGGCGAAGATTTTCACCCGAAGCCGGCGCGAAGAGCAGCGCGATGGCTACTCCAACGACCGCGCCGGTCAATAACCCGGCGATAAGACTGATCACTCGACGCATAATTCCTCCTTTGCTCTTTTCCCTGCCCCTCACAGATGATTATACAGTGCATCCCGTAAAATTCGAACGGCTATTTACAAGAAAGCCCCTGAAGGTTTGCGCAGAAATCCTGCGCAAACCTTCAGGGGCTGGAGAGCAGATTACCCGTCTGCCCGTCCGGCCAGGCCCAGGCGGATGAACACGAGCGGGGCGGCAGCCGTGATCCAGACGCCCACCAGGGTGTAGCGCAGAAAGCGCAGCGCCAATCCGATAGGGAGGGCGCCGTGGGGGAAGAGGGCTCCCAGCCCGGCGTATAGAATTGCCACGCCCAGCCCGCCCACCAGGTAGCGCAGGAAGCGCTGCCAGGCAGTTCCACGCACGCTGAAGCCGCCTACGTGCCAGAGCCAGGCCAGCCCGCTCGAAAAGCCGAACCACATGCCGGCCAGGGTATAGATCGTCGTAGCATCCATCGGATTGGGGATCACCCCGGGAGCGGCGGCGAGGGCGTTATCCAGCCAGGCTTGCGGCATCTGGTAATTGCCGATGGCGGCGCGCAGGGCAAAATCGACCAGGAGCATGAGCAAGGCTGAGGCCAGCGATAGCAGGATCTGCGCGGCCAGGCTCTGCCTTTTAGCCCAGGCCAACAGCGGGCGCTCCCAGCTCAGGTAAGCCCACAGGACCAACCCGCCGATCAGCCATCCTACCAGAACGTCGCCGATGAGGTGAGCGCCTAAGTGGATGCGAGACAGGCCAATCAGGAAGATGAGCGCCACCAGCGCAGCTTTCCCCCCTTTGTGTTTAACGGCGCTGGCCGCCACCCCCCACACGCTGGCGGCCAATTGGGCGTGGCCGGAGGGCATGCCGAAGGAGGTCTCCGGGCTGAGAGCTTTCACCCGGGTATCGAGCCAATACGGCCGCGGAGCTCTGAAGCCGATCTTCAGCTCACAATTCACGCCGGCGCTCAACAGGAGAATGGCGGCGATGCGCGCGCCGAGGGCGGCGTCGATGCACCAGTACAGGGCCGGCATGACGGCCACGAAGAACTCTTCCCGGCCCAGAAAGGTGAAGAATTGCATGGGTGGGTTCAGCCAACCCCCCAGGCTTTGGAAAAACAGGTTGACGCTGACTTGAAGATTCCACCACAAATCCATGCACACCTCCCCGGATGGCCCCTGGCGCGAACGAACAGGGCAACGTTTACCATCGCAAGGCTTTTGACCCGGATGATTGACTCTGCGATGGGTTTTATTGTACACTCAAAACATGGACGATCAATCAACACGCTGGTGGGATTTGTCCGCCGCGTTCTTCTTATTGGTAGCGATTCTAACTGCCGCCACGCGATTGTACGCCACAGTCTGGACTGCCCACCTCGAGCGCATCCAATACCTGGCGTTGCTGGGCGCGCTGTTTGGGCTGGCCCTGGGCCAGAGCAAATTTTCACCCCGCGTGGTAAAGCTGTTTGCGCTGGCTTATGGGCTATTTTTTATCCCCTGGCAGATCGGCTCTACCATGGCGCAAGGCATCTCCTGGAATGACCGCCTGGTGAGCGTGGGCGGGCGCTTGAGCGTCACGATCTGGCAGCTTTTCCACCGCCAGGCGATCACCGACCCGGTGCTTTTCCTGACGCTGATGGGCATCCTGTTCTGGAGCCTGAGCCTCACCGCCGGCTACTATTCCGTGCGTTATGGCAACGCCTGGATGGCGTTCTTGCCTTCCGGCGTCACGCTGTTCATCATCAACCATTACGACCCGGCCCTGGCCGCCTGGGCTACCTACCTGGGCGTCTTCCTGTTCTTCGGGCTGCTCTACCTGGGACGTATGACCTATCTGCACTATCGCCACGAGTGGCGCCGCTCGGGAGTGATGTTGCCTTCCGAATTGGGAGGAGACATTGCCCGCGCCCTGGTGGGGGTCGTGGTGGTATTGAGCCTCCTGGCCTGGAACGTGCCTGCGTTAGCCGCTTCGATTTCGCCGGCCAGCTCGCTCTGGGTTCAAGCCACTCAGCCGTGGAACTCGCTGCGCCAACGTTTCTCGGACGTCTTCGCCTCGTTGCGCTCCTCGGCGGGGGCGGTCACCGATTTCTATGGGAACAGCCTTTCCCTGGGCACGGGCACGTTATTGGGCGATGGGGTGGTCTTCACGGTGAAGGCTTCTGAGCCGCCCCCAACCGGCACCCAGTATTACTGGCGGGCGCGCAGTTATGACGTGTACAGCAACGGCCAGTGGTCCAGCTCCTTCACGGATCAAAAGAAGCTCATTCCGGGAAGCTCCGCGCTCCCCTATCCGCAGTGGAGTGACCAGCATCAGGTCAACTTCACCTTCGATTCGCGCGTCTCCCTGTTGAGCACGATGTATAGTCCCCCTCTGCCGACCTCGATCAATTATCCGGTCAGCGCCGTAATCAACCCTGCGCCGGACGGCACCGTGGACCTGTCCATGCTGGTCGCCAGCCCTCCCATCCGCGCCGGAGAGGTCTACAGCGTGAACAGCCTGATCGCCTCGCCGACCGTATCCGAGCTACAAGCTTCCGACACGAATTATCCGGATTGGGTGCGGGCCAGTTATCTGGAGATTCCCTCGGACTTGCCCGCTAATATCCCTGCTCTGGCGCGTCAGGTCACCAACGGATTGAGCAACCCCTACGACAAGGCCGACGCCATCACGAACTATTTGCGCACCAATATCCAGTACGCCTCGATCATCCCCAATCCACCTCGCAACGAAGACCCCCTGGAGTGGTTCCTCTTTCAAGAGAAGCAGGGCTTTTGCAACTATTACGCCTCGGCCGAGGTGGTCTTACTGCGCTCGGTGGGCATCCCGGCGCGGTTAGTGGTCGGTTTTGCCCAGGGTGAATACGACGTGCAGACGGGCACCTACTCCGTGCGCGTTAAGGACGGGCATTCCTGGCCGGAGGTCTATTTCAGCGGGGTCGGCTGGGTGGTGTTCGAGCCGACAGTTTCGCAGCCGGCTATCCAACTGCCGTCCGGCGGCAATTCCACGGATAGCCAGACGCTGCCGAATTCCGCGGGGCGGCTCGACCAGCTCAACCAGGGCGCTTTCGCCTCCCGCTCCAAGGACAACCCCGGCGATCTTTCTACGCCGGCTACGCCCCAGGCAATCGTCAGCCGTTACGCCTGGGCCATCGCGCTGGCCGCCGTCCTCTTGCTGCTGGTGGCGGCCTGGTTCTTGATGAGGGGCCGGGTGGGGGCGCGTCCTTTGCCCCTGCTGATAGAGACCAACCTGGAGAAACGCGGAGTTGCGTCGCCCAGGTGGCTGAAACGTTGGTCGCGGCGGGTGGCCCGGACGCCCTTGCAAAAAGCCTTTGGAGCGCTCAACCAGGCGCTGTGGCTGCTGGGCCAACGCCCAGGGCTTGCCCTGACGCCCGCAGAAAGGGTGGGCTTGTTCGTCGGCCTGCTTCCGGAAGGACAGGCGGCGGCCGAGACTCTGCTCGAAGAGTACCAACGCTCGCAGTATAGCCCTTACCCCGGCGACCTGGAGCGATCTCGCCAGGCCGGCAAGCACATCCGCCGGCTGGCGTATAAAGCTTTCCTCCTGCGCCTGCTCACCCGAAGGCCGGCTCGCCGGCCGGAGTATATGAGGCAATCTTGACAAACAACCCTCGCGGCCCTTCGACCACTCCGTTCAACCTGGAAGAACAAACCAGATTATTGAGCCGCATGGTGGATCAATTGCTGGCGGTCGTCAGCCAGCACCGTTCTGCCACCTTTCCAACCGCCGTCCACGAGGGATTGCTGCGCATGTCCACCGTGTTGGCCGGCTTCCAACGCCAGGTGACCACGCTGGAGGACGAGCGTCGCAACCTGCGCGCGCTGGCGGGAATCGGCCAGGTGGTCAACTCTTCCCTGGAGCTGGACGTGGT
This sequence comes from uncultured Chloroflexia bacterium, assembly GCA_963702935.1. Taxonomy (GTDB): domain Bacteria; phylum Chloroflexota; class Anaerolineae; order Anaerolineales; family Anaerolineaceae; genus DAOTWA01. Next base: position 327,709 of record OY969772.1, on the reverse strand, counting down.
CTTGCGCATCGTGATGGATACCATCGTGCACCTGACCGGGGCAGAGCGGGGCTTCTTGATGCTGGAGAACGAGCAGGGGAAGCTGGCCATGCGCGTAGCCCGCAATTGGGGGCAAGAATTGATCGATCCCTCAGATTTTGCCCTCAGCCGTACCATCCTCAACCAGGTGGCAGAGCAAGGCGAGCCCATCCTCACCACCAACGCCCAGCAAGATCCGCGCTTTGGCCGGCAGCATAGCATCGTGGCTTACAACCTGCGCTCGATTCTGTGCGTTCCCCTGAAAGTGAAAGACGAGCTGATCGGCCTCATCTACGCCGATAACCGCATCCGCGCGGGAATCTTCACGCAGAACGAGCTGGACCTGCTGGTGGCGTTTGCCAATCAGGCGGCGGTGGCCATCGAGAATGCGCGCCTGTTCGCTTCCGTGAGCAACGCCCTGGCCGAAGCGACCAAGCTGAAGAATTTGCTGGACAACGTGTTCGCCTCCATCCCCAGCGGGGTGATCACCACCGACGCCCAGGATCGCGTGATGCTCTGCAACCAGGCCGCAGAAGCCATCTTCAACTACCCGGCGGGGAGCCTGGCCGGCCAGACTTTGGAGACCGCCGCCCCGCTGCTGGCTCCCCACCTGAGCCTGCAAGTCGAACAGGTGCTGCACAACGACCGCCCGGTGATCGGCCTGGAAATCAACCCGACCCTGCCGGGGCGCGGGCAGGTAGACCTGCGTTTCAGCCTGTCCCCTTTCAAGGACGCCGACCGGGCTACCCAGGGAGTCACCATCGTGGTGGATGACCTGACCGAAAAGCGGCACCTGGAAGCCCGGCAGCGCCTGTTCGAGCGCATGGTCTCGCCGGCGGTGATCGACCAACTCGACCCGAACAGCCTGTCGCTAGGTGGAAAGCGAGCCGAGATCACCGTGCTTTTTGCCGACATCCGCGGCTTCACCAGCTTCAGCGAGAAGGTCAGCCCCGAGCAGTTGGTCTCGGTGCTCAACCAACACCTGGCCGTTGCGGCGGACGCCGTGCTGGGGCAGGTGGGCACCATCGATAAGTTCATGGGGGATGCCATCATGGCCTGGTTCAACGCGCCCGTCCCGCAGCCGGACCACATTCTACGCGGAATTTGCGCCGGGCTGGCCATTCAGGAGGCGATCGAGGCGCTCCACTGTAAGCTGCCGCCCGAGCTTTGCCTTTCTTTTGGCGTGGGCATCCATTGCGGCGAGGCCGTTCTGGGCCTGGTGGGGACGGAGACTCGCCTGGAATACACCGCCATCGGCGACTGCGTCAACATCGCCAAGCGCTTGCAGGAAAGCGCCGCCCCCGGAGAGGTCATCCTCAGCGCCGAAACCTACCAGAAGGTGGCGGATAGGGTGACGGTCAGGCCGGTGGAGCCTATCCAGGCCAAGGGCAAGCGTGAGCCTTTGCAGGCCTATCAGGTCCTGTCCATCCAGGCTTAAAAGACGTGTGGCGGGTTTCCAAACCCGCCCCATAGGCGGCGGCTTAGAAAGCCGCCCTACACGTACCGGAATTTCCAATAGACTAAAAATTAGCCAATCTCTTGCCAGGCGCGGCACAAGAGCTGGACGAGCTGTTCCAGACCCTGCCGCAAGGGCTTGGTGCGGATGAATTCTCCTGAGGTGTGCGCTCCCCCGCCGGTGGTCAGGCCAATACAGATTGCCGGAAGCCCCTGGCTGAGGGGAATGTTGGCGTCCGTCGAGCCGATGCCCGTCGCCGGGCGGATGCCCTGTCCGATCAGGCAGTCTTCCGCCAGGCGCAGCAAGGGGTGATTGCGCGCGAGCGAGCCTGCCGGTCGTTGCCCGATCAGCTCGAAGGAGCACTTCACCTTCTCGTGGCTGGCGCGCAGCGCCGCAGCCTGGACCTGGCCGATCAGCCGATCCAGGGTGCCGGCGTCTTCCGAGCGCAGGTCAAGCTCCAGGCTGGCCTGGGCGGCGATGGTGTTGACCGAAGTGCCGCCGCTGATCTTTCCGACGTTGAGGGAGGTGCGCGGTGAGGTGGGTAGGGGCATGGCTGCCAGGTGGGTAATCAGGCCGGCCAGCTCGTGGATGGCAGAGGGCTTGCCGTAGTCGATCCAGGAGTGCCCGCCGGGCGCCTCCATGGTAATCCGGTAGCGTTGCACGCCCAACCCGCGGTGAAAGACCTGCCCCAGGCCCATGCCTTCCACCACAACGTACGCCAGGGGGCGCCCGGCGAAGCGCGCGACCACGGCTTTCATCCCTTTCAGATCGCCCAGGCCCTCTTCGCACACGTCCGCGACCAGCCACACGTCCCCGGGAAGCATCACCTGGCGTTCCTGGAGCGCCCAGACCAGGCCCAGAAGGCCGGCCACGCCCAGGGAGTTGTCGCCGATGCCCGGCCCTGCCAGGCGGTTAGGCTCGCGGGCCAATTTGAGATCCGTTTCCGCCGGAAAGACGGTGTCCAGGTGGGCGCTGACTACCACGGGCGGCAGGTCGCCGTCCCTGCCGGGCAGGCGGGCATACACGTTGCCCGCCGGATCGATGCCGACGTCCATCAGGCCCTGGATCTCGGATCGTTCTGCCACCAGGTGGGCGCGCTCGGTCTCCGCGAAGGTGGGCGAAGGCACCTGCTGGATGGCGGCGGTATAGTCGACCAGGCGCTGTAGCACGGCAGAAGAGATGTTCATAGCTTGCGCGCCATTTCTTGCAGGGCCTGAAGGCGGGCCTGCGCCAGGCCGGGCAGGCTGTCCAGAGCGTAGAACACGCCGCTGTCCTGGATGATCATGGAAGCGGAGATATTCCCGTGCAGCACGGCTTGCAGCGGATCATAAGTGCGCCGGTAGCCGGCCAGGAAGCCCCCACAAAAAGCGTCTCCGGCGCCGGTTGGGTCATTGACCTGGCCTGGATAGGCGGGAATATTCCAGCGTGAGTGCGTGGGCGCGATGTACAGATATTGGCCGCGCTCGGCGCGTTTGATCACGATGATCTCGCAGCCATAGCTGGCCAGGGTTTCGGCCATGGCCCACAGGTCGTCGCTGCGTCCCTGGAAGAGGTTACGCAACTTTTCTTCGGAGGTGAGAAAGGCGGTCAGGCCGGTGATGATAGCCGGAATGTCATCCCAGAAGACCGGATGCATGTACCCTGGGGAGGGGTCCAGCGTCAGGGTGGTAATGTGCCCCTGGCGGAAAGAGGGTGGCAGGAGACTGTGCGAGAGGTAGTCCAGCGGGCCAATGTGGGCCGCTGAAGCGTCCAGGTAATCGCTAGGGAAGTCGCTCACGCGCGCCGAGAGCAGGCCGAGGCGCGCACGGTTGTCCAATTGCGGGGTGGGGGGGGCATAATCCAACAGGGCCTTGGGAAAGGGCAGCTCCAGTCGGGCAAAATGGGAAACGGGGTTATCGGTTGCGCGGGTATTCACGTCGGGATAAGCTGCAAAGTAACGGAGATCGACCGATTCGGGCAGGACGTGGATCCCCCGCCGGTCGAAGCCGCGCGCAGAAAGCTGCTCCAGCCACTGCTGGGGGTAATCTTCTCCCACGCGTCCCACCAGGCCAATCCCCGCCGGCTCCCAAATTGCCAGACCCACGGCTGCGTACAAGAGTCCGCCCCCTGGCACATCGAGCTGTGGCTTCCCGGAAGGCGGCAGGATATATTCCCGCCTTAGCTTTCCGGCGACGATGAAATCGAGCATCAGGTTGGCCTCCGTTGAGGATCAGAATTATACTGTGAGAGGATTATACTGCCATCTAAATCTTGATGCACTGTGTTCGTGAGGTGAATCCATGACAGGCTCCGCTTCCTTGCCCCCTGACCCGCAGCGCTTCAATGCGCTGGTTTGGGAGATCGCCCGGCAGATCCCCTCCGGAAAGGTGTTTACCTATGGCCAGATCGCCGGGCTGATCCCACCGCCGGAAGGGTTTTCGCCAGAGGAATTCAATCTTTACCGGGCGCGTTGGGTGGGCGCCGCCATGGCGCAATGCCCCCAGGACGTTCCCTGGCAGCGGGTGATCAATGCCCAGGGGAAGATCAGCGCCCGGCCCGGGGCGGGACAGGCGCTGCAGCGCGAGCGTCTGGAAGGGGAGGGCGTGGTCTTCGACGCTAAAGACCGCGTGGATCTGCTGCGCTATGGCTGGGAAGGGCCTTCCGCGGAATGGCTGCGCGCGCACGGCCTGCTGCCACACGATCCCGAGTATCGCCAGGGAGCCCTGTTCTGAAGCGAGACGCAGACTGGACAGAGTTACAAATATCTATTTCTATACTCGACTAAATAATACCAAAACGCAGTGAAGACGCTCAGGAAAATAAAGGCAAAGCTTCCAGTTAAACCTTGAACTATCGGATAAGTAGTCGTTTTGGATCATGTCTCTAAACATCCAGAGCCAGAAGACTACCAACAGGAGAGCGATTATCATTGAGATTAGCTGAACCGTAGCCATAGCGCGCTCTTCACAGGTTTATTGGGCTCTGCTTGTCTGAGCCAGAGTCAGGTCAGGCTGCCGCCCTTGCTCCGCCAGGCGGGGTCGCGCAGGACGAGGAGGGCAACGGTGGCCAGCGTCGCTATCCCGTAGATGCCGACGCCGAAGGAAAAGACGGGGTTGAAGGGTGTGAAGCCCAGCGCCACCAAAAAGGCTGTGACCTGGTCGTTGAGGGCATGCAGATAGGCGGCCAGCAGGATGCTGCCCGTCTTGAGCACAGCGAAGCCCAGGACGACGGCCAGACCGGTTGTGAAGAGCGCCGTCAGCACCAGGCCCGGCAGGGGATAGCCCGGGTAGCTCCAGCCCATGAGGATGAGCGGCCAGTGCCAGGCGCCCCAGATCACGCCCACCAGCAGGACGCCGCGCACCCGGCCCAACTTCACCAGCTCGCTTTGCAGGTATCCTCGCCAGCCGTATTCCTCGCCGAAGGCGATGACGATGGCCAGGACCGGCGCCAGCAGCACCGACTGCACTCCGCCCAAGATCAGGAAAGTTTGGGAACTGAGGCCCGGCGGAGCGCCGATGGGCGCCAGGCTGGCCGGGCCCAGGCCGAAAAGGGCGTTGAGCGCTGCCTGCAGGGCGTAAAAGGCGACGACTCCCAGGCCCATGATCAGCCAGTAGCGCGCGTTGCCCCAGCCCAGCCGCACGCGGGCCATCGCCTCGCGGCCCGCCGCCAGGCGTAGCCCGACGAGCACGAGCAGGCCCAGGTAGGCCACAAGCAGGGGAATAGCCGCCAGCATGGAAATCGTCCCCTGTGAAGGACTCAGCCAGATGCTCAGGACGCCGAGGGCGTAGATTAGCGTTAGCGCCAGGAAATAGTAGTAGAACCAGCGCCCTTTCCCGGCAGGCCTGCCTTTGTAAATAGGGCTCTCGGGGAAGAAGAACAGCCCCAGCAGGATGACGCTGAACGCGGGCAGCAGCATCTGTAACTGCAAGATGGTGACGATCCCTGGAGCGCTCAGGCCGCCGCGCAGATAGATGACCAGGTCGAGCAGCCAGGTCAGGCCGAAGGTGAGGCTCAGGAAGGCGCCCACGTGACGCCAGTTGGGCGCGAGGTCGAGCTCCGTACCGGGTTCAGTGGTCATGCTTGGCAACCTCTCCAATCGGCTATTCTTCCTTGATCCAGTCGGCGATATCCTGAATCACTTCAGTACTGACGTGCCCTTCGACGAGATATTCCTGAGGCGTCGAGGGGCCTTCCCCTTCTATGAACAGGTGGAACAGCTTGGGGTACAGCTTGAGCCTGGCGTTGCGCTTGTTCCCCAGGGCCTTTTGCCAGGCGGGGAAATCGCCTGCGGCGGTGACCTGGTAATCGCGGCCGCCCTGTAAAACAAAGATGCGCATCCCCAGCGATTTTGCCACCTCGGCGGGCTGGTAGCCGCGCAGGGCGAGCCAGTAGGCCGGATGGAGGTCCAGGGGCAGGTCTTTCGCCGGCACCTGGTCGGATAAGTTGGGGTCCTTCACCCGGGCTACTTTTGCCTTCAACTGCTCCAGCTCGGCCTTTTGCCCGTCAGTCAGTGGGCCGGAGAGGCTGTAGATGTAGGTGTACTGGTCGAGGATCGTGTCCTCGAGGGGGCGGGTCATCCACGCCATGACGATCAACCCGGCAATCGCCGGGTCTTGCTGGCCGATGCGCGGGGCCAGCGTGGCGCCCAGGCTATGGCCCAGCACGTAGATGCAGTCCGGGTCGATCTCCGGCGTCTGGCGCAAGAGCCGGACGGCGGCGAGGGCGTCGTCGATGACTTCTTCCTGGACGGTGATCCTGGCGACCATCTCGGGGGTGAACTGCTCGGCGTGGGCCTTGGTGCGTTTCTCGTAGCGCAAGACGGCGACGCCTTGGGAGGCCAGTCCCCAGGCCAGGTCGCGGAAGGGCTTATTGGGGCCGATCGTCTCGTCCCGGTCTTGCGGGCCGGAGCCGTGCACCAGCACGACGGCCGGGAATGTGGCCGGCGCCCTGCGGCAAGCTCAAAGTGCCGGGCAGGGCCCATTCCCCGCTGCCGACCGTCACCTCGACCTCGTGGAAAGCCGCCGGATGCACGTAAGCCGGCGGATTGTAGGGCGATGGCTGTCGGAGCAGGCACGTAGGTCAGCCCGGCGATTTGGCCGCCTTGGTTAAAAACCACGTGGAAGTCGATAGGGCTTTTTCGAACTGGCAGGAAACCGCGACAATCCAGTTTTCCTGCCTTTCGGCCGCCTGGCAGGCCAGGTATCTTTTGGAAGGGGCCGACCTGGCCGATGATTTGAAGCCAGGTTTCTTTGATCCTGTCTTCTGGGAATAGCCTGAGTCAGATTGCTGATCGAAGAAGCGCCCGGCGCTGGCATAATCGCCCTCGGCCAACTGGCGAATAAAATCCTGGGCTTGCTGTTTCAGATCATCCATTGGGGACATGGTTGATTTCCTTCATGTCTATTCGAAAAAAGCGAATAGTTTTTGGGTAATGAGGTTTTATGATTTGCGAAGATCGGTCGATGCGGCGGCGGGCGCGTCCGCCTGAGAGCCAGCCGATAAAGGAGCGCCAGCCACGTCGAGGAGAGAGACCAGGCCAAAGATGAAGCGCTGGCGGTCTGGCGACGGCTCATTTTTCAGATAAGGCAGCAGAGCCGCGTTGATGGCTTGCGTCACCCCCTGTCTTTCGGCTTCGCTCAAATAGGCGGGGAACATGCGGAAGACGGCGTTGTCGCGGGCGAAATCCACGTCGCCCTGCTGGATGTAGCGCACATAGTAGCCCAACTGCAGCCCAAGATATTGAGTGAACAGGCGGATATAATCCTCGGGCTGGGCTTTCTTCAGGTCCTCCACGCCCATGAGCAGGTCTTGAGATGGAAGCGCATAGGTCTTTTCGAGGGTGTTGCGCACGCGACGCTCCTCGACTACGCTGAGGATGCCCGCAGCGGCCAGGGTGTTGATATTCCGGTAGAGAGTCGCCTGGGGAATATCCGGCAGCTCATCGGCCAGTTGCTGCGCGGTTACCCGGCGTCCGGCGATTGCCAGGATGATGCGCAGGCGCACGGGGTGGAGCAGGAGGTCTTCTTTGGCTTTATTCATGGGTTTCTCTCGCAATATTATTATCGTTTATGGTAACCAAAAAATATTATATTATCAAAATTGATAATGTCAAGGGGCAATTTCGAATTGGACGCGGCCAGGTCTGCGCCAGGGGGGTTGATCTCCTGGCTAGAAGGCAGGTTGGGCGTGTCGCGGGGCGTTACCGGCGCGGATTGTCAGATTTCAGGAGAGTCTTGGCCGGGTGGGAGCAGCTTGTTCTCCACGAGGATTTGGGCGGCCTTTTGGCGCAGATCGGCGGGAGCGCGCTGCCCCCGGGCGAACCCCTTCAGCGCCTCCAGCAGCGGCGGGGATTTGGACAGGCTGGCCAGGTTGATCACGAATTCGCGGGTCTGCCGGTCACCGCGATCCAGCAGGTGCCCGGCCAACAGGGCCAGCTCCGGGTGCTGGTGGGTGAAGCGCAGCGCGGCGGCCGCCGCCGCGCGCTGATTGTTGCGGCGCATGGCCGGCGCCACCGCCGTGATCAGCTCGTGAGTGACTTTTTCCGGCACCCAGGTGAACAAGGGGAAGGCCCAGGGCGCGTTGCGCCGGTTGGGGGGAAGCTCCAGCTCGTCCAGATTCTCCTGCGCCAGGTCGAAGCCCGGCTCCAGGCTGAGGGCCTCCTGCCAGTATTGGCGGGCGAGCTCTTCCTTCCCCAGGCGCATGGCCGCCACGGCCGCCAGGTGGTAGAAATACGCGTCCACGTGGGGAAACTCCAGCTCTTCTTTTTGGGCCGCCTGCCCGACCAGATCCAACACCCCCTGGTCGTCGCCGATGAAGCTGAGCGCCTCGGCCTGCTTGGACCAGCGGTCTGAGGCCGGCTTGGGGGAGGCTTTCAACTGTTGAGCGTACGCCCAGGCTTCTTCTTTGGCGCCCGTGATCCACGCCAGGCGGGTGAGATTGGAGAGCGCGTGCACGTTTTGAAGGTCGGCCTCCAGGGCTTTGCGCGCCGCCTGCATGGCTGCGGGGTAATCCCCTTCCACGGCGTACAACTGGCACAGATTGTTGAGGGCGGGGACGAAATTAGGGCGGCGCTTGAGCAGCTTCTGGGCGAGCTGCTTCCCCTGGGAATAGCGGCCCAGGTCCAGGCTGAGGCGCAGCTCTTCGTTCAGGCGGGCGATCTCGAAGCCATCCGGGGAGTCCAGGCCCATCTCGGCCAGCAGGCCGGGTAGTTTTTCTTCCATGCCGGCCAGTATCTTGCGGGCCTCTGCGGCGCCGGCGTGAGCCGGCCAGCGCCGCAGATAATTGCGAAAAGCGCGGATGGCGAGCGCGGGATACTGGTTGGAGGCGTACGCGCCGGCCAGCCCTACGGCCACGTCCGGGTCGGTGGGCGCGAGCTTGTGGAACTGTTCCATGACCGACAGGTAGCCGGGGAGGTCTTGCACCTCGAGATACAGTCTGGAAAGCAGGCCCAGAACGTCCGGCTGCTCGGCATAGGCGCGATCCAGCTCCAGCAGGAGGTCGCGCGCTTCTCCCCAATTCTTCTCTTCCAAAAGCTGGTAGGCCTTTCCCAATCCCTCGGCCAGGTGGCGAGGGAGGGTGGTGGAGGCATGGTTGGAGGTGGATGGTTTGGCCATGATGGGGTGATCAGTCTCCCAGGCAGGTGCCCACGCGGCGCGCCGTCTCGATCCAGATGTGATCCAGGGGCACCGTCCTGCGCTTGTTCACCACTTCTTTCAACGGTACAGGCACGATCTTTTGATCGCGGAGGGCGACCATGATGCCGCTGGCGTCTTTGGCGATCAAGGCAGTGGCGGCGGTGCCCAATTCGGTAGCCAACAAGCGATCCACGGAGGAAGGCGTGCCGCCGCGCTGGACGTATCCCAGGATGGTCACCCGGGACTCCAGGCCGGTCAGCGTTTCCAGTTGCTGCGCCAGGCGCATGGTCTTGCCCGTTTGGGCGGCCTGGAATTCCAGGATTCTGGCTTTGGCGGACTCTTTTTCGGCTTTGTCTTTGGTTTTTTCCCTGGCCTCGACCAGCTCCTGGTAGACGGCTGCGTCTTCTTTCGACAGCACCCCTTCGGAGACCGCCACGATGCTGAAGCGTTTGCCGCCCCGGCTGCGTTCCAGGATGGCCTCGGACACGAGGTGGATGTCGTAGGGGATTTCTGGGATGAGGATGACGTCGGCGCCCCCGGAGATGCCGGCCCCCAGCGCCAGCCAACCGGCGTTGTGCCCCATCAGCTCGACGACGATGATGCGGTGGTGGCTGTGGGCCGTGCTGTGCAGGCGGTCGACCGCTTCGGTGGCCACGCCCAGGGCCGTATCGAAGCCCAGGGTCACGTCGGTGCGGGCCACATCGTTGTCGATCGATTTGGGCAGGGTGACGATGTTCAGGCCCTTTTGCATCAGACGATAGGCGTTCTTTTGAGTCCCACCGCCGCCAATGCACACCAGCACGTCCAGGTGATGGCGGTGATAGGTTTCTACCATGGCGTCGGTCATATCCAGCACCTGCCCGCCCACCGGCATGCGGTTAGGCTTATCGCGGCTGGTGCCGAGGATGGTGCCTCCGACCGTCAGAATCCCCGAGAGGGTCGCTTCATCCAACGGGAGGGTGCGGTCGTGCAGCAGGCCGTTGAAGCCGTCGTAAAAACCGATCAATTGCATGTTGTAAGGCCCGTGGGCGGATTTCCCCAGTCCCCGCAGGGCAGCGTTCAGGCCGGGCGTATCGCCGCCGGCGGTTAAAATCCCCACGATCTTTGTCATTCCGTATTCCTCCGGTGCCCTGATGAAAATGATCCTGGGGATATTATATGACGAATGACACTCCTTGAAAAAGGAATAATCTGTGATATAATACTGTGTGACTGTAAAAAATATATAGTCACAAGGATATAGGATGCCTAAAGCGTTTACACAGCACGAAAGGGAACTGATTGGCAAGCGGCTCCTGGAGCAAGGGACCAGGCTGTTTTCCGCTTACGGATTGAAGAAGACCAATATCGAAGAGCTGGCCCAGGCCGCCGGGATCTCCAAGGGGGCTTTTTACATCTTCTACGAGTCCAAAGAAGCGCTCTTCATGGACGTGGTAGAAGAAGCCGAAGCCCGCGTGCGCCAGGAAGTATTGGCTATTATCGACCTGCCGGGGCCTTCTCCACGGGCCCGCTTGTTGGCAGTCTTGAGAAAAGCTTTTACCTTTTTTAAAACGATGCCTATCTTGCAGATTTTCAGCGGCAGCGATTTTGACTTGCTCTTTCGCAGAATTCCCGGCGAGAAACTCCAGGAGCACCTGATCAACGATAGAGCATTCCTCGTGGAGCTGGTCACTCGTTGCCAGGATGCGGGCATCCCCATTCGAGCGCAGCCCGACCAGATCGTCAGCCTGTTGTACCCTCTCGTTCTGGCCATCATGCACGAGGAGGATTTGGGCCCGATGAACCTTAGCGGCAATATCGACCTGCTCCTGGAGCTGGTGGCCGCCTTTTGCCTGGGCGAGGTCTCGCTCCAATCCCAGGAGCAGCTCGCCCAGATTGGGAGCCTTGAAAAGGATCGAGAAAATGAATTTAGCCATTGAAACCGAGGATCTTGGCAAACGTTACGGAGACGTGACCGCCGTCGAGCATCTCTCCCTGCGAGTAACCGAAGGTGAAATCTATGCTTTCCTGGGCCTGAACGGCGCCGGGAAAACGACCACGATTCGCATGTTGCTGGGCATGATCAAGCCTACCTCCGGGACTGCCCGCGTGCTCCAGACCCGGGTGCGCCTGGGCAGCCGGGAGCCCTGGGCAGCGGTAGGATACCTGGTGGAGGCGCCGCACTGCTATCCGGAATTGACCGTCGTCGAGAACCTGGAGGTTGCCCGGCGCTTGCACCCCGGCACCGCCCCTCAAGCGGTAAGCCAGATCATCGAGCGCATGGGGCTGTCCGTTTACGCTAACCGGCGCGCCGGCAACCTTTCCCAGGGCAACGCCCAACGCCTGGGGTTGGCCAAGGCCCTGCTGCACCATCCCAAGCTGATCCTGCTGGACGAGCCGGCCAACGGCCTGGACCCGGCCGGGATCGTCGAGATCCGCGAGCTGCTGCTCGAGCTGACCCGCGAACAGGGCGCGACGGTCTTCATGTCGAGCCACATCCTGGCCGAGGTCTCACGCCTGGCCCAGCGCATCGGGATCATCCACGAGGGCCACCTGCTGCAAGAGCTGGACGTGGCCGAGCTGGAGCGCAACCGGCGCAGGCGGCTTCTGCTGCGGGCGCGGAACATCGAAGCGGCCCGCCTGGCGTTAGCCAACGCCGGCCATCCCGCCGAGATCATTCAGGAGGACACCCTGGAGCTCAAGAATGCGCCGTCTATCGAACGGCCTGACGCGGTGGCCAGCCTGTTGGTGCAGGCCGGGGTCCCGCCCACGCAGTTGGTGGTGGAGGAAGAAGAGCTGGAGCACTATTTTCTCAGGCTGGTTGGAATGGACGGAGGGCCGCAAAAATGAATAATCTTTTCGATATGATTTGGATCGAGGAGCGCAAGGCGCTGCGCTCCAAGATGCCCTTGTTTACCGTCCTGGGCTCCCTGCTGATGCCCCTGGGAATTGCTTTTTTGATCTTTCTCGCCAGGAATCCTCAGTTTTCCCAACAGCTTGGCCTGCTCAGCGCCAAAGCCAATCTGATGGCGTATTCCGCGACGGATTGGCCGACCTACCTGGTGTTTTCGGGCCAGATCATCGCGGCCGGCGGATTCTTCCTGTTTACCTTAGCCATTAGCTGGGTGTTTGGGCGTGAATTCGCCGACGGCACGCTCAAGGACATACTGGCCGTGCCGGTGTCGCGTTTGACCATTCTCCTGGCGAAATTCATCGTGGTGGCGGCCTGGTCGGCGGTACTGACGCTGGTGATTCTGCTCCTCAGCCTGGCCATGGGGGCGCTCATCCATCTCCCGCAGGCCACATTTAGCGTCCTTCTCCAGGGCAGCGTCCTGGTGGTGGTGACCGCCTGCCTGGTGCTTGCGATCGTGTTGCCCTTCGCGCTATTCGCCAGCGTGGGACGTGGTTACCTGCTGCCCATAGGTGTGGCGATTGTGTCCCTGATCCTGGCCAACCTGGTGGTGGTGCTTGGCCTGGGCGAATACTTCCCCTGGGCCGTGCCGGGGTTATATGCGCAGGGAAAAAGCGCCCTGGCGCCGGTCAGCTATTGGATCGTGGGGATCACCGGACTGGCCGGCATAGCCGCGACCTATGTATGGTGGAAATTCGCGGACCAGAGTCGCTAGAGGCTGGAGATTCGTTTTTCGGGGCCGTTCGAGGCCCCGGCCCATGCGGGGCGGGTTTCCATACCCGCTCCGTAGGGGGTGGCTTAGAAAGCCGCCCTACGCCCTGATCCCTGATTGCCTCATTTTCTCCCCATTTTGTGATACCATAAATAGGGTTTGTGTTCCTCGTCGTCCTGTTTTGCAGGGACGCAGGAGATCTTAATCACATCCCGGATCAACGAAAATGAGCCGCCGCAGGAGGGAGAAGGCTTCACCTGCTCTCCTTTACCGGGATGATTTATTTGGAGGGTTCGATATGGCTAAGATTAGAATGAGCAAGGGGAAATTCGACGGCATCAATTCGGTAGCGGATGAAAATGGCGTCATCGCGGCAGTGGCGATCGACCAGCGCGGCTCACTAAAAAAAGCAATTTCCAAGGCCAAGGGCAGAGACGCCAGCAGCGCGGAGCTGAGCGAGTTCAAGACGCTGATAGCAGAGCTGTTGACGCCTTACGCGAGCGCGATCTTGCTCGACCCCGAGTATGGCCTGGAGGCCATCCACCACCGCGCCCCCAACGCCGGCGTGCTCCTGGCTTACGAAAAGACCGGCTACGACGCCACGGTCAAGGGCCGCTTGCCGGACCTGCTGCCCGAATGGTCGGTCAAGCGACTGGTGGAGGCCGGCGCGGACGTGATCAAGATTCTGCTCTATTACGATCCGGACGACGATCCCAAGGTCAACACCGTCAAGCACGCCTTCATCGAGCGGGTGGGCGCGGAGTGCCGGGCCAACGACGTGCCCTTCTTCCTGGAGCCGATCTGCTATAGCGACGAAGTTGGCGACGAAAAGAGCCTGGCGTTCGCGCGCGTCAAGCCGGAGAAGGTCACCCAATACATGCGGGAATTCTCGCAGCCCAGGTACGGGGTGGACGTCTTGAAAGTCGAGGTGCCGGTCAATATGCGTTACGTGGCAGGCACGCGGGCCAACCCCGACGGACAGGCAGCTTATGACCGTGAAGACGCCAAGCGTTTCTTCCGCGAGGCGGCCGGCGTCAGCCAAGTGCCCTTCATCTACTTGAGCGCTGGGGTCAGCGACGAAGTCTTCCGCGAGACCCTGGAGCTGGCCGCCGAAGCCGGGACGCCCTTCTCGGGCGTTCTGTGCGGGCGGGCCACCTGGCAGGATGGTATCCCTGAATATGGACAGGGCGGCGCCAATGCGTTCCGCGCGTGGCTAAACGATCGGGGCGTGACGAACATCCAGGAGCTGAATAAAGTGCTCGCCATGGGCGCCAAACCCTGGTGGGATTTTTACGGCGGCAAGGACAATCTCCTCGTCGATTGAAATGGGAGTTGCCGGCGTGAATTCGGCTTATCGAATGGTCAGGCAGCCAATCGGCTTTCTACCGAAGGAGGTGTTTGGTCGATATGAGCCCAGCCCGCATGTCAAAGTTGGAGTTGGCGATACGCGTCGTCCTCGAGTTCAATGAGGCTTTCAACCGTCACGATGTTGCAGGTATGATGCAGCTCATGAGCGATGATTGTATCTTCGAAAACACCGATCCAGCCCCCGACGGCGCTGCATACGCGGGGAAGGAAGCCGTAACTCATTTTTGGCAGGACTTCTTTCGCGAGTTGCCCCATGCCCACATCGAGATCGAGGAGATTTTTAGCTTTGGTGAGCGCTGCATTATGCGCTGGAGATACAGTTGGGTGGGCATGGGAGGGGAAAAAGGGCATGTCCGAGGAGTTGATGTATTCCGGGTGAGAAACGGTTCTATCCGCGAAAAGCTGTCCTACGTCAAGGGGTAGATTGTGGTGTGAACGATAGATAATCAGTCGAATTATTGGAGGGAGGTGGCGTAGAGATGGGTACCCACGAATTAGCCGGCAAGCCGGCTCCGCGAGAAATGCTGGTGAACGTGCCGCGCCTGGTTTCTGCTTATTACACCTACAAACCGGACGCAAACATCCCCGAGCAGCAGGTTGCCTTTGGCACCTCCGGACATCGCGGCTCTTCGTTGAAATATTCCTTCAACGAGGATCACGTGCTGGCCATCTGCCAGGCCATCTGCGAATACCGCCAGGCGCAGGGCATCACTGGCCCGCTGTACCTGGGCATGGATACCCACGCCCTGTCCGAGCCGGCCTTCATCAGCGCGGTGGAGGTGTTCGCTGCCAACCAGGTGGAGCTGGTCGTGCAGCAGGGCCTGGGGTACACGCCCACGCCGGTCATCTCTCACGCCATCTTGACCTATAACTATGGCAAGAAATCCGGGCTGGCGGACGGGGTGGTGATCACGCCTTCTCACAACCCTCCCGACGACGGCGGCTTCAAATACAACCCGCCGGCGGCCGGCCCGGCCGATACGGGCACCACGCGCACCATCCAGGAGCGCGCCAACCAGATTTTGAAGGACGGCTTGAAAGCCGTAAAGCGCATGCCCTTCGAGCGGGCCTTGAAAGCGGCTTCAACGCACGCGTATGACTACCTGGCGCCCTACGTGAGCGACCTGGGGAACATCATCGACATGCCGGCCCTCGCTTCGGCCGGCCTGAAGATCGGCGTGGATCCCCTGGGTGGGTCGAGCGTGGCCTTTTGGGAGCCGATCGCCCAGGCTTACGGGCTGGATATCGAGATCGTCAATCCCTCCATAGACCCCACCTTTGCCTTCATGACCCTGGATCACGACGGCAAGATCCGCATGGATTGTTCCTCGCCCTACGCGATGGCCGGCCTGATCCGGCTCAAGGATCGCTTCGACATCGCTTTTGGCAACGACCCGGATTGCGACCGGCACGGCATCGTCACGCGCAGCGCCGGCTTGATGAATCCCAATCATTACCTGGCGGTGGCCATCGATTATCTGTTCCAGAACCGGCCCGGCTGGCCCAAAGCGGCTGCCGTCGGCAAGACGGTCGTCTCCAGCTCGATGATCGACCGGGTGGTCGGGAAGCTGGGGCGCGCCTTGCGCGAGGTGCCGGTGGGGTTCAAGTGGTTCGTGGACGGGCTGCTGGACGGCTCGCTGGGCTTTGGCGGCGAGGAAAGCGCCGGCGCGTCTTTCCTGCGCCAGGACGGCCGCGTGTGGACCACGGACAAGGACGGCGTCATCCTGGACTTGCTGGCCGCCGAGATCACCGCGGTGACCGGGCGCGACCCCGGAATGCACTACCGCGATCTGGAAGCGCAATTCGGCAGCTCGGTATACGAGCGCAGGGACGTGCCGGCCACGAAAGAGCAGAAAGCCGTGCTGGGCAATCTCTCGCCGGAGAGGGTGGAAGCCGGCCAGTTGGCCGGCGAGCCGATCCTGGCCCGGCTGACCCGCGCGCCGAGCAATGACGCCGCCATCGGTGGGTTGAAGGTCGTCGCGAAGAACGGCTGGTTCGCCGCCCGCCCCTCGGGCACGGAAGATGTGTATAAGATCTACGCTGAAAGCTTCAAGGGGGCAGAACACCTGGAAGCTATCCTGGGTGAGGCCCAACAGATCGTGAATGCAGCCCTGGCGAAATCAAAATTGTGATCTTTGTCACTAAGATTGGTGCCAACTAGACTAGACATTGGCTTGCATCCGGCGATAGTTCAGGGTAAAATCTACCTGCTTACAGGTTGATTGTTCCTAAAATAACATTTATTGGATCACATTAGGTATAATATTCACCTATGGGATCCAGCGATAAAACCAGGCAAGTATCCGTCGGTGTGTTCTGCATGATGGAGATTGTGTTGGTTAATGGGACGAGGGATGAGATAAAAGGCAATCCAGAGCAGATTGCTGTGATTGGGTAATGATCAGGAGAGAATGGATTGAGTGAGAAATACATCCAACAGGTTCTTGAGATAGAAAAGCAGGCAGACGCCATCCACGATGCGGCTGTGGACGAGGCCATCCAGCTTCCTATAAAAGCCGAGCAAGAAGCTCAGGTCATTATCGAGAAGGCTCGAGCTGCCGCGCAGGAAGAAGCTCACCAGATTATCGAAAGCGCCCAGTCAGAGGAAGAGTCTGCGCGCATCCTGACTCAGGCTGAAGAGAAGGTGCAGGAGGCTGAAGCCCTGGCGCAGAGCAACCTGGAGCGGGCTGTGGCTCACGTTCTCGACCGCATCATGGGCAGGGAGTAGGATTTATGCCCAGCGGCGGCGTATCCGGATATGCAGCCATCAATGCCAGGGTACGAGTCATGTACTCGGCCCTGCTCAATCCCCAGGAATGGGCTGACCTAAGCGAAGCGGCTGACTATGCCGGCCTGATCACGCAGTTGAAGCGCACGGCTTACGCTCCCTATCTGGAGGCGGTAAAAGACAAAGACATCAGCCCCCGGCGGGCCGTTTTCCAGCTCAAGAGCCGCCTGGCGGACGCTTACACCACGATCATTCACACTGCCCCCGAGCAAACCCGCTCCTTGTTGGCCCAATATTACCGCGCCTATGAGGTAGATAACCTCAAGGCGGTGCTGCGCGGCATCGTGACCGGCGCCTCCTGGGAGCGGGTGAGGTATGTGCTCTTCCCCTTCGGCTCGATGGGGGTTTTGCCGGCCGAGGAGATGGTAGAGGCGGAAAACGTGGCCGCCGCCGTAGAGCTTTTGCAGGGAACCCCCTATTACGAGCCGCTTTCTTTCGCCATGAAGCGTTACAGCGCCGAGCAAAACCTCTTCCCCTTAGAGGTCGCCCTGGATTTGAGCTATTGGCGCAAATTATGGAGCGAGGTCAGCCGGCTTCCCATCCAGGATAAAGTGCCGGCGCAGCGCATCCTCGGATCGCTGGTGGACATGAATAACCTGATGTGGGCGATCCGTTATCGGGTTTACCACCACCTTTCTGAAGAAGAGCTGATCAATTACACGCTGCCTTTCGGCCACCGCGTCCACGACGAAGATATCCGCGGCATCGCCGCCGGAGCGGATGTGGCCGTGGTGGTTTCGCGTATCTATCCCGACCTGGCGGACGTGGATACCCTCCTGCAAGAGCCCCACAGCGGCCTGCCGGGGTTAGAGCTGCGCCTCAAGCGCCACGTGGCCGAAGAGTGCCGGGCGGCCTTCGTGGGCGATCCTTTTCAGATCGGGGTGCCGCTGGCCCACCTGGCGTTGAGCGAATTCGAGATTCAGGATTTGACCGTGCTCATCGAAGCCAAGTCAACCGATGTGGCGTTGGAAGAGTTTCAACCTTATTTGCTGATGCCAAAGGTAACCTGAGCTTAGCCATTCGATATCGTCCCTGTTCGAAAAGGCGCGAAGCAATCCTTGTTTTGACAAATCGGTATTTACTGGAGATGTTATGTTATTTCCGGAAACGATGACAGAAATACAAATGATCGTCCCTTCCAGGGATATCTTGGCCGTGACGAAAACGCTGAGCGGCCAGAAGATTTTCCACCAGGGGAATTCTCAGTTACCAGATTCCGGAAGCAGAGCCCGGCTCGGTGAACTCCTTTCAGGAGAAAGCCACCGTCTACGCCGGCCTCGAGCGCCGGGTGCAGACGATCATGCAAACGCTGGGTGTGGAGGAGGGCCGCCCGCCCTCCAACGATCTTGAGTTGCCGGTAGACGCCGATGCGGTGCGTCCGATCATCGATCAGATCGAGCAGGCAGTAAAGAAGGTCAGCGACCAGTTGACCGGCGAAGATAAGCGCATCGAGCAGCTCGAGAGCATTCTCCACCAGTTGGAGCCGATTGCCGACATCGATCTCGATATTAGCGCGGTGCGCAACCCGCGCTATCTGTACGCTACCCTGGGCACCCTGCCGGTAGCGAACATCGAGCGGCTGCAAACCAGCCTGTCGCGCATCCCGTTCGTCTTCCTGACCCTGCGCCAGGACCCCCAAAAACCGGTGGTGTGGCTGGCAGGCTCGAAGACCAACTCCGACATTCTGGAGCGTGCGGCCCGCAGCGCGTACCTCGACCCGGTAAGCCTGCCGGAAGGTTACGAAGGCACCCCCGCCGAGGTCATCAAGCTGCTGCACGCCAACATCGAGGCCGCCCGTAAGACCATCTCCGGGCTCAAGGAAGAGATGGCCCGCCTGCAAAAGGAATACAAGCAGCAGCTTCGGGGTCTGTTGTGGGACGTGCGCGCCAGCCGGCTGCTGGCCGATGCGATCTTGCGCTTTGGCCGCCTGCGCTATACCTACCTCATCGTCGGCTGGGTGCCCGTCTCCAGCCTGGACTCTCTCAAGGAGCGGCTGAAGCAGGTCTCCAAGGAAATCCTGGTCGAGACCTACCCGACCAAGCGGGCGCGGGGCAACCTGGAAGTGCCGGTGGCCTTGCAGCACGCCAAGATTTTGCAGCCCTTCCAGATGCTGGTCACCACTTATGCCCGCCCATTGTACGGCGAGCTGGACCCCACCTGGATCGTGGCGCTGACGTTCCCCTTGCTCTTCGGCGCCATGTTCGGGGATGTGGGCCAGGGAATCGTCCTGGCCCTGGTTGGTTGGCTGTTGTCCAGCCGCAAGGTGCGGATGCTCCAGAAGTCTGGCCAGCCTGGGAGGATTGATCACGGCTTGCGGCGTGCTGGCGACCGTGTTCGGCTTCCTCTACGGCAGCTTCTTCGGCTTCGAAGACGTATTCCCGGCTCTCTGGATGCGGCCCATCGAGAATATCATGCAGATCCTGATTATCGCCATCGGCGCAGGAGTGGTGCTGCTTAGCCTGGGGTTCCTGATCGGCATCTTCAACGCCTGGGTGGCGCGGGATTGGGGCCGGCTTTTCTTCGACCACTACGGCCTGGCCGGCCTGGTGCTCTACTGGTCCATGCTCGGGCTGGTGGGCGGATTGTTCCTGGGAAGCTTGCCCATCCCCTCGACGGTCTTCGTCGTCCTGGCGATCATTTCCGGGGTGGTGGTCATGTTCTCCGAGATCTTTAAGCACCTGGCTGAGGGCCACCGTCCCCTGATCGAAGGCGGGATAGGAACGTATGCGATCCAGGCGTTCTTCGAGCTGTTCGAGACCGTGGTCAGCTTCCTGAGCAATAGCCTTTCTTACGTGCGTGTGGGCGCGTTTGCGGTGGCCCACGGCGGCCTGAGCGCCGCCATCTTCATCCTGGCCGGGCTGGGCGGCTCCAGCCATGGGATCGGCTATTGGGTCGTGATCTTCCTTGGCAATATCTTCATCGTCGGTTTTGAAGGTCTGATCGTGGGCATCCAGACCATGCGTCTTTCCTACTACGAGTTCTTCAGCAAGTTCTTTACGGGCGGGGGGATGCGCTACGAACCCCTCACGCTTTATCCGAGCAAAGAAGAGTAAGGCATCAAAATGGAATTGCGCCTCTGAAACAAGGGGTTTCGCAAATCAAAAGTTAAGGAGAAGAAACAATGGAACTGATCCTCGCAATAATCGTAGGCCTGCTACCGATTATTCCAGCCGTAATCTACTTTCTGCACGAGCGCAAGCACGGCCTCACCAAAGCGACCCGCGGTTTGGTGCTGGGGTTGAACGGCTTCAACGTGATCCTGGGGCTGATGGCCGCCGGGGTTGGGTTCGTCTGGCTGTTCTCCCCGTCGACGGCGTTGGCCGCCGGGGTAAACGCCGTCGCACAGACGGGCGGCGACCCCTACGCTTCGTTGGCTGCCGCCATCTCAACCGGCCTGGCCTGCGTCGGCGCCGGCATCGGCGTCGCCAGCACTGGCGCGGCTGCCGTCGGAGCGATTGCCGAAAAGCCGGAATCGTTTGGCCGCTCGCTCATCTTCGTCGGTCTGGCCGAAGGTATCGCCATCTACGGCTTGATTATTGCTTTCCTGGTTCTAAACCGCTAAGGATGCGATGAAAGTTCTGGTTATTGGTAACCCCGAAGCGGTTTTGGGCTTTTCCCTGGCCGGCGTTGAAGGCCAGGTGGTCACCTCCGCTGAAGAGGTCAATCAGGCCCTGGACGATGCCCTGTCGGCGAAAGACATCGGCATTATCTTGATCACCCAGGACGCATCAGAATTGATCGGGGCGAGGATGGAATTTTTGAAATTGCACAGCACCGTTCCGCTGGTCGTCGAGATTCCTTCTCCACAGGGCGTCCTTCCGGGGCAGCCTACACTGAGCGAAGTTGTGCTGCGGTCTATTGGGATTAAGATATGAGCCTTTCCTGCGCCGCGTTGGGCTGGGGTAGGGAAAAGGATAGGTGATTGAGTTATGCGAACGGTAGACGAAAACATAGACACGCTTGCAGGTGCGATCCTGAGCGAAGCGCGCGCTGAGGCCGAGCATATCCAGGCCGAGGCCCAGGGCAAAGCGGACGCCATTCGGAAGCGCGCGGAGGAGCAGGCCGGGGCCGGGCGTAAAGAGATCCTGGATCGCGCTCGCCAGGAAGCGGAGCGCCTGCGCAGCCAGGCGGTAGCCACCACCCAGTTGAAAGCGCGCAAGTTACAGTTGGAGCACCGCGAAAAGCTGCTCGATGATGTTTTTAAAGCCGCCCGGCAGCAATTACCTGCCATGCAGACGCAGGCTGATTACGAAGCAATCGTGTGCAATTTGCTGCGAGAAGCGTTGACCCAATTGGGAGCCAGCAAGGCTCGGGTTCGGGCGGACAAATTCACCCAGACGCTTCTCGTGGATCACGTGTTGGATGAGATCGCCAAGGAAATGAACGCAGAATTGCAAATTGGGCAACCCCTTGAAAAAGGCACCGGGTTGATCGTCGATTCGGAAGACGGGCATTTGCATTACGACAATACCCTGGAAACCCGGCTGAACCGCATGCAAGGTACGCTGCGCTCCTCGGTCTACCATATCCTGATGGGAAAGTCGCTATGAGCGAGCGGGTTGGGACGGTAACGTGGATTAATGGACCGGTGATCCGTGCCCGCGGCTCGCGCCACGTGAGCATGTTGGAGCTGGTAGAGGTGGGCGAAGAGCACCTGGTAGGTGAGGTCATCGGCCTGGAAGGCGATAATATCACAGTGCAGGTGTACGAGGAGACCTCCGGGATGCGCCCCGGCGCGCCGATGTACGGCACCGGCTTGCCTCTCTCGGTGGAGCTTGGACCGGGCCTGTTGACCAGTATTTTCGACGGCGTGCAGCGCCCCCTGCCCATCATCGAGATGCGCCTCGGCTCGTTCATCAACCGTGGTATGCAGTTGACCCCCTTGTACCGCAAGGCCCCGTGGGATTTCACCCCCGTGCCTAAGGTGGGGGACGAGGTCGGCGGCGGCGCCATCCTGGGCACCGTGCCCGAAACGGCGGCAGTGGAGCACCGCGTAATGGTGCCGCCGGACGTCCACGGCACGCTCACCTGGATTGCCCCGGCCGGCCAATATACCCTCGAAGATACCATCGCCAGGGTGCGCACGGAGAACGGCGAAAAAGAATTGACCATGTTGCAGCGCTGGCCCGTGCGCCGCTTGCGGCCCTACCGCACTCGCCTGGGGCAGACCATGCCCCTGATCACCGGGCAGCGCGTGCTGGATACCTTCTTCCCGCTGGCCAAAGGCGGCGCGGCGGCCATCCCAGGTGGGTTTGGCGCTGGAAAAACCGTGACTCAGCATAGCATCGCTAAATGGGCAGACGCTCAGGTGGTGGTGTACATCGGCTGCGGCGAGCGCGGCAATGAGATGACCGAAGTGCTGCAAGAGTTCCCGCACCTGATCGACCCGCGCAGCGGGCGGCCCATGATGGAGCGCACGGTGCTGATCGCCAACACCTCCAACATGCCGGTGGCGGCGCGCGAAGCCAGCATCTACACCGGCATCACCATCGCCGAGTATTACCGGGACATGGGCTATCACGTGGCCCTCATGGCCGATTCGACTTCGCGCTGGGCCGAAGCTCTGCGCGAGGTATCTGGCCGCCTGGAAGAAATGCCCGCAGAGGAAGGCTACCCGGCCTATCTGGCGGGACGCCTGGCCGAGTTCTACGAGCGGGCCGGCTACGTGGAAACCCTGAACGGTAGCAGCGGCTCGGTGAGCGTCATCGGGGCCGTTTCTCCGCCGGGAGGCGACTTTTCAGAGCCGGTCACGCAGCACACCAAGCGCTTCATCCGCTGTTTCTGGGCGCTGGATAAGGCCCTGGCCTCCGCGCGCCACTTCCCCTCCATCAACTGGCTGGATAGTTACAGCGAGTACCTGGAAGACGTGGCGGATTGGTGGCAGGAGCAAGTGGGCCAGGACTGGTACAAGATGCGCAGCTTCGCCATGGAGATCTTGAGTGAGGAGAGCCGCCTCTCGCAGATCGTCAAGCTGGTGGGGCCGGATGCGTTGCCCGACGAGGAACGCCTGATCCTGGAGACGGCCCGCCTGCTGCGCGAGGGCTTCTTGCAGCAGAGCGCATTGGATGACGTGGATGCCTATTCGACCATCCAAAAGCAAATTCAGATGTTGGGCCTGATCTTGCATTTCCACGAGCGGGCCTTGCGCATCGTCAAGCGCGGCGCGCCCATCGGGGTGATCAACAAGCTGCCCGTGGTGGGCCTGCTCATCCGCATGAAGACCCTCGTGCCCAACGACCAGTTAAACAAGCTGGACGATATTCTCGGTGAGATTAACGATCAGATGGATCAATTAGATACGGAGTACAGATGAGCGCGGTAATCGAACAGGGAGGCCAGGAAGTAATTGGCGTAGGCCGCATCGAAGGCCCAATCGTCGTGGTGGAAGGCGCGGCCAACGTTGGCTACGACGAGGTGGTCGAGATCCTCAATTCGCAGGGGCAGACGCGCCGGGGCCGTGTATTAGAGGTAGGCGAGGGCTTTGCCGTGGTGGAGGTTTTTGCCGGATCGACAGGCCTTTCCATCGACGGCACGCGGGTGCGCTTTTTGGGAGGCCCCCTGCACGTGCCGGTGGCCGAAGAGATGCTGGGCCGCGTTTTCGACGGCCTGGGAATGCCGCTGGATAACGGCCCCGAGCCGCTGACCGACCATTACGCAGACATCAACGGCCAGCCCATCAACCCGACGGCGCGCGTTTACCCGCGCGACTACATCCAGACGGGCATCTCGGCCATCGACGGGATGAACACCCTCTTGCGCGGCCAGAAGCTGCCGCTCTTCTCCGGGGCAGGCATCCCTCACGACCAGCTCGCCGCCCAGATCGTGCGCCAGGCCACTTTGGGCGCGCCCGCTGGCGCTGCGCCGTCCACTTCTGAACAGTTCGCCATCGTGTTCTCGGCGATGGGCGTCAAGCACGACGTGGCCGACTTCTTCCGGCGTTCCTTTACCGAAAGCGGCGCGCTGACGCGCGTGGCCATGTTCCTCAACCTGGCGGACGACCCCCCGGTGGAGCGTCTGGTGACGCCGCGGGCGGCGCTGACCCTGGCCGAATATCTGGCCTTCGAGCGCGGGATGCACGTGCTGGTCATTTTGACGGACATGACCAACTACTGCGAGGCGCTGCGCCAGATCTCGAACATCCGGGGCGAGGTGCCCAGCCGTAAAGGCTATCCCGGCTACCTGTATAGCGACCTGGCCTCGTTGTACGAGCGCACCGGGCGCATCAAGACCAGCGAGGGATCCATCACCCAGATCCCCATCCTGACCATGCCCAACGACGACATTACCCACCCGGTGCCCGATCTCACCGGCTACATTACCGAAGGCCAGATCGTGCTGGGGCGCGACCTCAACCACCAGGGCATCTACCCGCCCATCGCGGTACTGCCCAGCCTGTCGCGGTTGATGAAGGACGGCATCGGCGAAGGACGTACGCGCGGCGACCACTCGCACCTTTCCGCGCAGATCTACGCGGCCTACGCCCACGTGCAGGAAGTGCGTTCGTTGGCCTCGGTCATCGGCGAGGAAGAGCTGGGCGCGGTCGACCAGCAATATCTGCGCTTCGGGCGGGCCTTCGAGCAGGAGTTCGTCCACCAGACGTTGACGGAAAATCGCACGATCCAGCGGACGCTGGAGATTAGCTGGAAGCTGCTCTCCATGCTGCCGCAAGAAGAGCTCACCCGCGTCAGCCTGGAAGAGATCAACCAGTATTACGAGGCCGGAAATGACGCGCATTAACATCGCGCCCACCCGCAGCAACCTGCTGCGGGTGAAGCAGGATCTGCAATTCGCGCGCGAAGGTTACGAGATCCTGGACCGCAAGCGCGAAGTGCTGACCACAGAGCTCATCCGCGTGGCTCACGACGCCGAAGTGCTCCAGGAACAGGTGTGGAAATTGCTGGAGACGGCCTACCGCGCCCTGGAAAAGGCGCAGTTGACCATGGGCCGCGAGCACGTGGAGTGGGCGGCCCTGGCGGCCAACAAGACCGTGGACATTGATCTCAAATTCCGCGGCGTGATGGGCGTGCCGGTGCCCCAGATCGAATCTCGCGGCGGCCCTCAAGAAATGCTCTACAGCCTGGGGGATACCAATGCGGCCCTGGACGAAGCCAGCGCGGCTTTCCGGGAGGTGCTGGTGCGTATTCCGGAGCTTTCCATGCTGGTTACTTCGGTGTGGCGCCTGGCCGGCGAGCTGCGCAAGACTCAACGGCGGGTGAACGCCTTGCAGCACATCTTCATCCCGAACTACGAGGAGACGGTGATCTTCATCGTCAGCTCGCTCGAAGAGCGGGAGCGGGAAGAGACTTTCCGCCTCAAGCTGCTCAAGACGCGCTCGACCAAGAAGGAAAGAGAAAAAGCCCAGGCGTAATTCAGGAGGGGGGAACGCTGTGAGACAACCCGGTTGGCAAAGCCTTCGCCGGGGTTATCGCGTCTGGACTTAATTGTACCCGTCCCCAAGATATGTTATAGTATAGCTAGCAAAGATAGCACTTATCAGCGCCGATCTTCTAGGGTGGTTGCCCACTGGCAGCGCTTGGGTTTACCCGGACTTTGTGCTCCGCCTCGCTCAGGTGGTTTCGTTCGCGGTCGAATCCGAACGAGGAGGTGGGCTATGGCTACCATCACGATTTCGCGCCAATACGGAAGCGGGGGAGACGAGATTGCCGATCGGGTCTGCCAGGCTTTGGGATACCGGCATTTCGACAAGTGGCAGATCGCTCGCGCGGCGGCAGAGGCGGGGCTTTCGGAGAAAGAAATCCTCAGTTACGCCAGCTATTCAGAAGAGACCTTCAAATTCAAGAAATTCCTGGATCGCCTGTTGCGGCGCAAGAGCTCGCCGTCTCAACCGCACGCCCAGAAACTGAGCGACATCGGGATGCTCATTTCAGAGGAACGGGTATTCGACGAGGCCGCGGCGGTGATGCTGGTGCAAAGAGCGATCAAGGCCGCCCGCGAGGCCGGCAATATCATGATCGTGGGGCGGGGTGGGCAGGTGATCCTCAAGAATCAACCCGACGTGCTGCACGTGCGCATCGAGGCTCCCATGGAGGATCGTATCCAGCGCGTCAAAGGGCGTATCAAGGAGGAGAGGCGCGCCTATTACGCCGACATCGAGGTGCGCAGGAGCGCGCAGGAGCTGATCGCCGAGCGCGACGCGGCTTCGGCGGATTATATCCGCCAGTTCTACTGCGTAGATTGGGCCGACCCGTTCCTCTACCACATCCTTCTGAACACCGGTAAGCTGAAGCTCGATGAAGCCGCTCAGATCATCGTGGATACGGTACATTGTTTGTACGCTTAGCCGGCTCGTAGGAGAGGCTGCGCCAGAAGGAAGGCCCGTCAATTGGATTCGAAATTTACGGCATCCTTGGCGTATGCAGCCTGGAGGCCATCCGCCTGGCTCATGCCAGGCGGAACTCTTTAAGGGGCGTGTGAAATTTCTTGTGCGAATTTCATTTTAAGCCGACCTTAAATTAATCATCAAAGATAAAGATATGTATAATTAAGTGAATTTAATCATGATGGGGAATATAAACGCCCCAAATTCTTTCAACGCTCTACGGGCAGTGCTGTGGATACAGTTCTGTGCGATACGCCGCTACCGGCGTCGGTACCCTAAGGAAAGGATATCATGATAGTGATCTGCCTCAAAGCTTGCAGGCTTAGCTCGGATTGATGGATGGCTTTCGGCAATCCTTTTTTCTTGCCCAACTCCAAGCGGTAGCCAGGTCCCTCGGGGCCCGGCGCCGGCTTATCCTGGACACGGTCATTTTAGGGGTCGTTGGCGCCCTCAGCGCCCAGGTTTTCATGTTCTTGCTGCGAGAGGCCCAGTATATTTTTCTGGGCCTCATCGCGCAATACCATCCTCCCGGTTTGCCCGCGGAAGGCAATATCTTGCACCAGACCATAGGGCGCTACGGCTTGTGGCTGATCCCGGTGGTAACCACCCTGGGCGGGCTCATTTCGGGGGTGATCGTTTACGGCCTGGCGCCGGAGGCAGAAGGCCACGGGACAGATACGGCGGTAAAGGCGTTCCACCGCACTGCCGGGATCATTCGTCCCAGGGTGTCGCCGATCAAGGCCCTCGCTTCTGCCATCACCATTGGCTCCGGAGGGGCCGCCGGGCGTGAAGGCCCCACGGCGTTGATCAGCGCGGGCATTGGCTCGATCTACGCCACCCTCACGCATCAATCCGACGAAAACCGCCGTCTTTTAGACCTGATCGGCATGGCGGCGGGCTTATCGGCGATCTTCCGTTCCCCCATCGGGACGGCCCTCTTCTCCATCGAAGTTTTATATGGGGGCATGGAGCTGGAATCGGGCGCCTTGCTTTACACCATGCTGGGCTCCGTCATCGCCTACGCTGTCAACGGCCTGTTCGTCGGCTACGAGCCTCTGTTCAAGGTGCCGCCAGATTTGGTCGCGCCGGACTTCCTGGGATACTTCTGGTACATCTTGCTTGGACTGGTCTCCGGAGCCCTGGCGGCTTTCCTCCCGGATATCTTTTACGGATTACGAGACGCATTTCACGCTATTCCCATTCCGCCCCACTTCAAGCCGGCCCTGGGTGGGTTAGGGCTGGGCCTGTTGGCGCTTTTCCTGCCGCAAGTATTGGGCGGCGGATACGGCTGGATCCAGTGGGCGATCGACGGCCAATTGGCGACCGGCCTTTTGCTCATCCTGGTGTTCGCCAAGATCCTGGCGTTTGGGCTGACGGTCTCTTCAGGCGGCTCAGGAGGCGTCTTCGCGCCCAGCCTGTACGTCGGGGCCATGTTGGGCGCCTTCCTGAGCAGAGTCTTCAACCAGCCCACCGCGGCCTTTGCCATCGTGGGAATGGCGGCCTTCTTTGGCGGCGCGGCGCGCGTCCCGATTGCCACGCTTTTAATGGTGACGGAAATGACCGGTGGATACCAGTTGCTCGTGCCGGCGGCGTTGGCCATCATGATCAGCTACTTGATCGAAGTAGCCATCAGCGAGCACCTCAAGTACAAGAGCCTGTATGAGGCGCAGGTGCCCTACCGGGCCGATTCACCGGCTCACCAGGTCGAGCAAGTCGAATCGGTCATCCACCAGTTGGAGGAGCACAACATCACTTTGCCCTTGTCCACCAGCCACCTGGACATTCGCTCTTTGATCCTGGCGGGCATCCCGATCGATTTGCCGGACTCCAAGCAATTGATCATCGGCGTGCTGAAAAAAGACGAGCACTCTGGTGGGCGAGCCCCTGGAACGAACTTTTCCTCCCGAGAGGAACAACGAAATCGACGTCATCGCCGTGTTCCGGGAAGGCCACACGCTCTTGCCCGATGCGGATTTGAAGCTGCGAGCGGGGGATCGTTTGATGGCCTTGACTTCCCCTCAAAGGTGGAAAGACCTAGCCGTAGAATTTCTGCCGCTGGAAAAGATCTACCAGAGCGTTCCGGAAGGTTGAGGGGCAGAAGGACTACTTGCCGGACTCCGCTTGGGAGAAAACATTAGAGGCTTAACAGAAAAAACGCCCCTCTTGGCGGGGCGTCTCTGTTTGAAGCGGGCAAAAAACTTTTACTCTGCTTTGACGATGCAATCGACGGGGCACACCGAAGCGCATTGAGGTGAGTCGTAATGCCCTTCGCATTCCACACAGGTGGCCTCATTGATTACATAAATGTCGCCTTCGCTGATGGACTCAGTCGGGCATTCGGTCAAGCAAGCGCCACAGGCGATGCATTCATCGGTAATTTTCATAGCCATAGGGAATCTCTCCTAAAAACAGGTTAATTGGATTATTTTCAGGTTCTAGGTTACTATAGGAGGGATAGGTCTGTCAAATGACAAATATCCTCCATCAGACTGACGAATGGTTGTTTTTTTTACCTGCCTCGCGCAGAGAATTTCCCGCGTGGTAAAATCTATAATCCATATCCAACTTGTCAACGAAGCTGCCGTGACGCTTCTGGGGTATGCCCTACGGGTATGCCATGCCCTACGCTACGGGCGAATGAGGTGAATTTCGTGAACAAACGCTTAAATCAATTCAGTGGTTACCGGCCGGATTCTCCCCAGGAAAAGGTCGATTTTCTGATTTCTGAGGAGGGTAAGATCTTATCCGGGCTTTCTGGCGCGGGCGTGGAAGCGCCGGATTATTTCGGGGATGATCCCCAGCGGGACCTGCGCATCATTCCGGGGCTGATCGACGTGCACGTGCACGGCGGCAAAGGCATCACCTTTGGGGAAAATCCTGCCCACCTCAAGGAAGAATTGCAGGAATATTCCGCCTGGGTGGTCTCGACGGGCGTCACCGGTTTCCTGTGCTCCCTGGCCGCGCCGGACGCCGGGCAATTGCTCGAGCGGGTGGGGGCTTACGCAGAGGCGCTGGGCGACGGGTTGCCGGGCGCGGAGTGCCTGGGCTTTCACCTGGAAGGGCCGTTCATCAGCCCGGTGAAGCACGGCGCTTTCAGCCCGGCCTGGCTCAGGGCGCCGGACGCTTCGGAAGCGCAGGCCCTGTTGCAGACCGGCCGGGGCTGGATCCGCCAGATTACCATGGCGCCCGAGCTGGCCGGGGCAGAGGCCGTCGCGCACATCTTCCGCCAGGCGGGGGTCGTGGTGGCCATGGGCCACACCGATTGCGATTACGAGGGCGCGGCCAGGGCTCTGTCTGGCGAATTCTGCCACGTGACCCACACGTATAACGCCATGAGCGCTTTCAGCCATCGCTCCCCCGGCGCGGTGGGCGCTATCCTCGATTCTACAGGTGCGACTGCCGAGCTGATCGCGGACGGAGTCCACGTTCACCCCGGCGCGATGCGCCTGCTCTACCGCTGCCTTGGGCCGGACAGGATCGTTCTGGTCACAGACGCGATGGCCGGCGCGGGGATGCCGGATGGATTGTATGAGCTGATCGGCGCGCCGGTGCTGGTGCGGAACGGCACGGCCACCCGCCCGGAGGACGGCCGCCTGGCAGGCAGCGTGGCGACTTTGAATCGCTGCGTGGGGAATATGGTGCAGATGGCCGGCGTGCCTTTCGCCCAGGCGGTGCGCATGGCCAGCTTGAACCCGGCGCGCTTATTGGGCTGTGAGGAGAGGCTGGGCTCGCTTCGCCCCGGCCGGGACGCAAATTTTGCCCTCGTGGACGCGAACCTGCGGGTTTACCGGGCCGTCGTCAGGGGGAAGATCGTTTATGAGGGCATCCCGGATTGACGGTTCTTCCGTGACATGAGCGCACCCGCCCAGGAAGAGCGCTGCCCGCCCGAGGAGATCGGCGACCGCCTGATCTTGCGGTGTTCTACCTCCGCGGATACCGACCAGCTCGTGGACATTAACCGGCGCATCCATTCCTTCGTTCCCGAGCACGAAGTCACCATCCCCGCCATGACGCGTGACCTGATGTCGGGCTGCCTGCCCGGCTTCCGGCCCGAGGATTTTACCCTGGTGGTCGAGCCGGCCACCGGCAGGATCGTCTCCTCGATGGCTCTCATTCCGCAGGCCTGGCGTTACGGGGGCGTCGCACATTTGGGGGTTGGCATAGAGAAATTTTCTCACTTGACTTTTGCTTCAGAGTCGCTATAATACATTAAAATCGTCGGACGACTACCCAGTCTGTTTTCGATATGTTAAATCGAAACCAACCCCTTGCCGATCAAGTACGCAATCAAATCTTGCAGTGGATCCAATCCGATCGCGCAGATTTGGCGGACGGCGTTTTGCCCTCAGAGGCCGAGCTTACCGAGCTTTTTAGTACCAGCCGCTCCACCATTCGGGAGGCGCTGGCGGAGCTGGAACGAGACCGCATCATCATTCGCCGGCAAGGCTCCGGCACTTACATCAACCCGGCCCTTCGTAAAGTGGGCACGACGGTCAACGAGCTGGTGGATCCGTTCCGGATGATCGAGCTGCAAGGGTACCAGGCTTCCATCGCTTTCTCGGAGTGCCGGTCTGCCCCCACGGGTGAAGCGATTGGCGATAGGCTCGAGACGCCGGCCGAGATGCAGTCCGTCCACGCCAGGGTGCTCTACCTCGCGGATAAGGAACCCGCTATATGGCTGAATGCGGTCATTCCGGTTGATCCCCTGCGGTCGGCGGAGTCCACGATTCCTCAGTTTACCAGTTTATTCCAATTCTCAGTGGAGGTGAGCGGAAGGGTCGCCACCCACAGCATCGCAAGCATCAAAGCTACGCCGGCAGACAGGATCGCAGCCGCGCAACTGAACACCCAACCCGGTCAGTCCCTCGTAACTCTGGAAGAAATGTACTTTACCGATTATGGCCGTCCGGTTTTCTTGAGCTTCATGAGTTTTCTTCCGGACGTCATTCAGCTCCAGTTGGTGCGCAATTCTTATCGTACATCAGAACGCATTTCAATCTGGTAGAAAAGGATCGAACTGCGATGGACGCAAAGGAGAAAGTCCGCAAACAGGTTTGGGTTCAGCTTCGCAAAGTTGCCCGGCCCGATTCTCGATTTCATTGGGATTTTTCCGAATTCATCCCCGATTTCGAGAACAGTGAAATCTGCACGGAACGAATTTGCCAGACAGAGGATTACAAGAACGCCAGGACTCTTTTCGTTACCCCAGATAACAGCCTGATCTCCTTGCGAGCTCGCAGCCTGATCGATAAGAAAACGTTAATCGTGCCGACCTACGGGATTGGGCGGGGATTCGTGCAGATGGAGCCTGCGGATGTCCCGCCCGGGCTGGTAGAGTTCGCCGCCACGTTGGACGGCATGGATCGTTACGCGCGGCCTTACCCGGTTTTTCAAACCGATCCCCAGAATGCCCCAGAATTGATCGTTACCGGCGCTTCTGTCTTGAATAGAGAGGGAGTGCGCATCAGCCAGGGTCCAAGCTTTTTTGACCTGGAATGGCTCGTCCTGGACTTTCTGGGTCTGATCAGCGCACAAACCCCGATCCTCACCGTGGTTCACGATTGCCAGATCGTGGATTGGCATTTTGACCCGTTGCCCTTCAGCATCGTCACCGATCTGATCATTACGCCGACGACTATCCTTAAGACCGGCGGTCAATATCCTCGCCCGGCCCCGTCTACCTTACGACAGCTCCCCTGGCATATCGTCCAGGAGGTCCCGCTACTCCACGAAATACTCCAGGAGCCGAGCGGACCGTTAACCCAATAATTCCATCTACTGACCCCCAAAGGAGACTTTAATATGGGTGATCGAAACAAAGCCCGCATGGAAGTTTGGAAGGCTTTGCGCTCTGTAGCGCGTCCCGACAGCAGATTTCATTACGATTTCAGCGAATTCATCACTGATTTCCAGGGAAGTGAGCAGGCCACAGAGCGCCTCACGGGAATGGATATTTACAAAAACGCTCAGGTGGTGTTCATCACGCCGGATAACTGCCTCGAACGGCTACGCAGCCAGACGGTACGCGATCGCAAAGTAATGCTGATGACGACCTACGGCATTCGCCGCGGATTTGTAGAGCTGGCGCCGGGGTGCGTGCCGGCAGGATTGGAAGACTATGCCGTTTTGCTGGATGTGATCGAAAAGATGGGCCGTTATGTTTCCCTGGCCGAGATTCAAGCTCGTTATCGCATCGACCTCCTGGTTACAGGTGGATCGGCCGTCACGCGGAACGGAGCTCGTTTTGGCAAAGGCCACGGCTTCTTCGACATCGAGTGGGCCACTCTCTACTCCCTGGGGGTGGTGAATACCTCCACGCCGATCGTGGATATCGTGCATGACTGCCAATTGGTGGAGGATGGATTGGAGCCGAATCCTTACGATACGGTTTGCGACTATATCGTCACCCCCACCCAGGTGATTTATGTGCCTGCACCCCAGAAGCCAACCGGCGGCATTTATTGGGATAAGCTGGCGCCTGGGATGCTGGAGGATATCTCCATCCTGGCCGAGTTAAAGGCGCTGGAGAAAGCGGGCAAGCTACGTCCGGGCGTCACTCAGAAGGAGGTGGCGATGAAATAAGCGCAGGCTTTTCTCCGGTTCGTAAGCGTTATCTCTCGTTCAATTATTCAATTTGCCAAAGGAATGACTGGAGGTTTGTCATGGTAACGGAAGAAAAGTACACCACGCCGACGTCCCCGACACGGTTTTTTGTCGTGTCGGCGATCTGGGCGGCAGTCATCATTCCATTAGCCTGGCTGAGCAGCACCTTTTTGTCCATACCGGGCGCATTTGGCGCCGGATATTTTTGGCTACCCCAGATGGCCATGCCGCTGGGGGCCTATTTCTTTGGACCGTGGGGATGGCTGGCCGCCGCTGTGGGAACGTTCCTGGGAGGTATGCTCTCGGGCAACCCATTATTGATCAACCTTGGGCAGAACCCTATCCCGGCTTTCTTGGGGAATGCTCTCTTGTTCTGGGTGTTGTTGAAAGTGTTCAGAGTCAAGGTTGGCGAAGGCATGACTTCCCGCAAGGTGCGTAATCTTCGCTCCATCATCATCGTAGCAGTGATTACAGTTTTAGTAGCCGTTGTGGCGGGATATTTCATTGGCCTTGCCACGAGCGCATTGAATATCGATGGGAACTGGGGATATTTAGTGGTCTTCCTGTTGACCGTCCCCGCCTGGTACGCCCTGGGAGTGCCGGTGAACCGCCACGTGATCATCGCGTTGGCGGCTATTATCGTCTCTTCGGTGATCAGCGCAGTCATGGGCGCCTATGCCTGGCAGACGATCGGTCAAATGGGCGTTAGCGCCTGGGCCATCGTATTCCCGGGTTGGGCTCTGGGAGACATCGTGGCCGGCAGCCTGTCCATCCCGTTGATTTGGACGCTGGTAGACGAAATAAACAAGCGCGGCCTGAACTGGAATGCGGCTCACTAAGCGTGCTTGCCTTACTCTTCATGCCCCCGCAGCCTAAAGCGGGGGCATGAAGCCCAGAGGGAAGCAGCTCGAAGAGCCTTCTTGGAAAGGAATTATTGGATGAAAAAGAATACAGGTCTTGGCTGGTTATCTCCCACGCAGAGATTGGTCGTTTTTATCCTTTTGAGCATCCTGTTCACCCTCAGCCAGAGCTGGGCGGCCGTATTGGCTTCGCTGGCGGTGGGCCTGATCCTGCTGGTTATGGGGGGAAAATATCCCAGGGCGGCTCTAATAGCCTGTTTGAGTGCGGGAGTTCTGACTTTCCTGGGCAACGGCTTGTTCGCCAGCCAGAACGTCCTTTTTTCGTTCTTGTTCTTTCGGGTTTCCGCAGCCAGCTTGCTTACCGGTTTGCGCTTGGGGGTGAGGATCATCGCCATGATCCTGCCGGCGATTGACTTCATCGCCGTAACCCCCCTGCACGAATACCTGGTTGCTTTCCGAGGCTTGCACATTCCTGCCATCGTCGAGATGTACCTGACGGTGGTGCTGCGTTACGTGGATATCTTATGGTACGAGATCCAGATCAGCATGAAAGCCATGGCCATGCGTGGCGTAAATTGGGAAGGCAGCATCCGTGACCGTGTGCCGGCCTTCCGGCGCCTGATGCTTCCCCTGATCTTCCGTATCTTCGAGCACGTGGACGGCCAATCCCTGGCCATCGATAACCGGGGCGGTATTTCTGTGAAAGAGGAGAGCCTGGAGATCCCGGCAGGGGCCGGTTTGAGCATGCAGAACGTTTACGTCCGGTACGACCACGGCGATGATCCGCAAGCGCACCACGCTTTGGAAAATATCAACCTGAAAGTCGAGCCTGGCTCCACCAACGTGCTCTTGGGGCGAACCGGGTCCGGAAAAACCAGCCTCATGCTGCTATGCACCGGCCTGATTCCTAACTCTGTAGGCAGGATGAAGGGCCAGGTAGAGCTCTTTGGAACCAACACCCGGCAGACGTCGCTCAGCCGGCTTGGACGCCTGGCGCGCCTGGTGCTGACCAGCGCCGTGCAGGGTCTGGTGGGGCTGACCGTGCGGGATGAATTGGCCATCAGCCTGCGCACGACTCCCTTGAAGCCGGAGGAAGTGCATAACGCCATGGTGCGCGCATTGGAAAGCGTCGGTCTGGAGGAAGCCTTCCTGGAGCGCCTCACCCTGGGACTTTCGGGGGGCGAGATGCAGCGAGTGGCTCTGGCTTCGGCGGTGGTGGCTCACCCACGCCTGTTGGCCCTGGACGACGTTACCATGCAGTTGGACCCGCGGGGTAAGCGCGACGTCATCGCTGCGCTGCATTCCCTGGAAGGGGAAAAAATCACCACCGTCATGAGCGACTCACACGTGAGCCTGCTGATCGAAAAGGGGGATCGTTTTCTCTCGTTGGAGGAGGGGCGCATCGAGGGGGATGCCCGTTCCCTGGATGCAGACACCATTCGCAACGCCGGGCTGAGGATTCCGCAGATGTGGGCTTTAGGCCACCAACTGGGCCTCGAATTGCCCACCCGCCCGGAAGAGGCGGTGAAGATTTCAAGAATAAGGCCGGGCCGGCTCCCCACACGCCCGCAGCTCATCTCCCGGAAGGAGATATCATTGTCCGGGCGGAGAAACTAACGTATACTTACGCCAATGGTCCCACGGCTCTCAAAGGCATCGACCTGGCTTTCCGGAAGGGCGAGTTCGTGGCCATTCTAGGCTCCAACGGCTCCGGAAAGACGACCACAGCCATGATCCTCGCCGGAGCGATGGCGCCTACCTCGGGGAGGGTGCTTATTGAGGAAGAGCCTTATGAGCGCACCCGCCATCGAGGATATATCGGGTACGTTTTTCAGGAGCCTGTCAACCAGATGGTTACCATGCGCGTAGACGAAGAGCTGGCTTTTGGCCCTCAGATGCTTGGATGGGAGCCGGAGCGGGTGCAGCAGGCCGTAGAAAGGGAGATGAAGCGCTTCGACCTGGCGCCTGACGTGGTTCCCCTGCACCTGCAACCCGCCGAAGCGCGCAAGGTTTCTATTGCCGCCACGCTCTCGATGCGGCCCCAGATGATCATCCTGGACGAGCCTACCAATAACCTGGACGCCGGCGACGTAGATCAGTTGATGGCCCATCTCAAAGACCTGCAGAGAGAGGGGACCACGGTCGTCCTGATCACCCACGACATCGAGGTGGCCCTGCATTACGCAGACCGTTTGATCGTTATGAGCGACGGCCACGTGCTGCTGGACGGTACTACTCGTGAGGTCGCCGCCCAGCCCGATCTTCTGGCCCAAAGCGACGTGGTCATGCCCCCGGTAGTCGAGGCGTCTCTGGCCCTCTGGCCGCACCTTCCGCCAGCCCTGACCGTAGAGGAAATGGCTGCCTGGCTCAGCGAGCCGGTGCAGACTGCTTAAATGAAATCATAGAGGATACGGGAAAATGCCACAGGAAAACATAGAACTGGAAGAGTTCATCCGAATTGCCCGCGGGCAAAAACCGGCGGACCTCCTTCTCCGCAACGCTCGCCTGGTCAACGTGATGAGCGGGGAAATTTACCTGACCGATATCGCCATTGCCGGGGAGAAGATTGCCGCAGTCGGGCAGGGGTATCACGCGCTCCAAGAGATCGACCTGAAGGAGCGTTACGTCTGCCCGGGCTTCATCGACGCGCACGTGCACATCGAAAGCGCGATGGTTCCCCCGCGCGAATTCGCCCGGGCCGTTCTGCCGCATGGGGTCACCACGGTGATCGCCGACCCGCACGAGATCGCCAACGTCCTTGGCCTGGAAGGCATTCGCTTTATGCTCCAGGACGCCAAGTACGGCCCGCTCAGCATGTACGTCGATGCTCCCTCCTGTGTTCCTGCGACGCACATGGAGACCAGTGGATCCCAATTGGAATTCTACGATCTGGCCACCCTGTTAGTGAACCCCTGGGTGCTGGGCCTGGGGGAAGTGATGAACTACCCGGGCGTCATTCAAGGGGACCGGCGGGTCTTACAGAAGATTCAGGCTTTCAGCGGGAAGATCATCGATGGGCATGCCCCCAACGTGCGCGGCCAGGACCTCAATGCCTACGTGGCCGCCGGCATTGGCTCCGATCACGAATGCACCACCCTGGATGAGGCCCTGGAAAAACTGCGCTTAGGGATGACCATTTTCATTCGGGAGGCCACGAACGCGCACAACCTGAATGCGTTGGTGGGCCTGTTGACGCCCGACACCATTTCGCGGGTGTGCCTGTGCACCGATGACCGGCAGCCGCAGGATCTCATCGACGAAGGCTCCATCGATTACATCCTGCGCATGGCCATCGCGCGGGGCGTATCTCCCACCCTGGCCATTCGGGCCGCCACGCTCAGCCCGGCCGAGTATTTCCGGCTGACCGACCGCGGGGCCATCACGCCCGGCAGGCGCGCCGACCTGGTGGTGTTTTCAGACCCGAATCAGCTTTACCCGGAAAGGGTCTATCGCGGCGGGCAGTTGGTCTCCGAAAACGGCGAGATGCTCCCATGGGAGCAGCCTCTCAAGAGCACCAAGACGCGCGGCACGATCAACGTGCGCTGGGATCGCTTGAGCTTTAAAGTTCCTGCCCAGGGGCAGCGCATACGGGTCATCGGGATGATCCCCGATCAACTGGTGACCCAATCGTTGATCGAAGAGGCCGTGGTGCGCGACGGCTTCGTCGAGGCAGACGCGGAGCGCGACCTGGTCAAGCTGGCCGTGGTGGAGCGGCACTTCGGCACCGGGCGGGTGGGCCTGGGATTCCTGAAGGGCCTGGGGCTGAAGAAGGGAGCCATCGGCAGCACGGTCGCCCACGACCACCACAATATCGTCGTGGCCGGCATGGACGACGAGAGCATGTCGACCGTGGTGCACACGATTGCCGAGATGCAGGGCGGAATGGCAGTGGCGCTGGGCAGCCAGGTGCTCGCCCGGCTACCCCTGCCGATTGCGGGCTTGATGAGCGACCAGCCGGTGGGCGTGGTGCGCCAGCAGCACGATTCCCTGGTTTCGGCTTCGCAATCGCTGGGCACCCAGGTGCACGATCCTTTCATGGCGATCGGCTTTATGGCGCTCTCGGTGATCCCGAGCCTGAAATTGACCGACCTGGGCCTGGTGGACGTGGATCGTTTTGAGCTGAC
Source organism: uncultured Chloroflexia bacterium (assembly GCA_963702935.1). Lineage (GTDB taxonomy): Bacteria > Chloroflexota > Anaerolineae > Anaerolineales > Anaerolineaceae > DAOTWA01. The sequence goes on along the minus strand of OY969772.1, from coordinate 289,937 downwards.
CGGGTTATTTCCTGAAAAAGAGAGGGGAGAGTAGGGAGTGACATTCCCGGCTTAGGGGAGCTCGTGCCAATCACATTTTAGAGGGGGGTTCCATAGAGATAAACCTTGCGAAGGCTCCTTTAAGTCTTCGCAAGGTTTATCAGGCTGCTTGTCCCGGGCCGGCGCCGTTGGAAGGGGGATAAATGGGGAAAGGGGATGACTTTTGTGGACTTATATCCGTTACATCCTGCCCTTGAATTTACCGGTGAACGTACTAGAATCACAATGATCGTTAAGTTTTTCACTTTTTTATCGTTTGATCCGGCCAATTACTCCCCAGGGTCAACCTTACATCGATAATGATTATCTACTTCTTCACAGGGTTATCTTTTGGCGGTCTGGGACTGGCGGCATACCTTCAGCTTCATCGCGGGGGAGATTTGCCGCTGCGCAAACAGCTTCCGTGGCTGGCTGCCTTTGGGTTTGCCTGCGGAGCCACCAGTTGGGTGGACATGTTCCTGGCCAGTGGGGCGCCCCAGGGCATCGTAGAAAGCCTGACGATCCTGAGGGTGGTCCTGCACGCGCTGACCGGCCTCTTGCTGCTGATCTTTGGCTGGGGAATCCTCGATAATTTGACCCCCTTGCCGGCCTGGACGATTTTCATTCCGGCCCTCCTGATCGTCCCCATTGCTTACGCCATCACTTACGCTTCGACCACCTTCATTACCCCTTCTCCCCTGGAAATCCCAATCGACATCTGGTCGCGTTATTTCCTGTATCTCCCCGGCAGCATCCTGGCCGGGGTGGGCTTCCTGCGCGAATGGAACTTAGAGCGCAAGAGGGGTTTCCAGGACGTGGCCAATCTGATGATGGGCGCCGGGCTGGCTTTCCTGTTCGAGGCCTTCGTGGTTGGCCTGGTCGTCCCGGCGGCTCCTTACGGCCCGGCTTCTTACTATAATTACGACCGGGTGGTTTCTAACGCCTTTATCGGCGAGCAAGCTAACCCGGCCCTGCCTTATGGGCTGACAGCCTGGCTCGATTACGCCAGCGTGTTAAAGCACCACCGGCCTGCCGATCGAATTCTGGCGCATGATCTCTGCCTTTGCCGTGACCTTCTTCGTGGTGAGAGGGCTGGACGTGTTCGACGCCATTCAGAAACGCCGGTTCAACGTGCTGCAGGAAGAGCGCGACCTGGCCCAAAAGGCCGCTTTCGAAGCCCAGATCATCGCCCGGCAGACCGCTGAAAGCTGGACAGATGCGCTGGTGAGCATCAGCCGGCGGGTGGCCGCCCTGGAGAACGTGGACGGCATCCTGCTGTACATCGTCGAAAATGCCAGGCGGCTGCTCAACGCAGACTTCATCGGGCTGGCGATCCTGAACGAGGAGCAGTCTTGCCTGGAAATCAAGTGTTATTCGGATAACTACCGGACCGAGATGGTGGATCCGCCCGAGGCGGTGAAGAACCCGCTCATCCTGAACGTCATCAGCACCTCTCGCTATTATCTTTCTCAAGGGGACGAATCCCAGGAGATGCTGGGTCACGTCTGCTTTTTCTCCGATAAGATCGCGAACTCAATTGCCGTGGTTCCGCTTAATTTGGAGAACCGCCCGATCGGGGCCCTGTGGATCGCCAGGTGCGCCCCGGAGTCTTCTCGGAAACGGACGTGATCTGGCTGGAATGTATGGCAGACCAGGTGGTCATCGCCATCCAACACGGGCTGATGACCGCCCAACTGCAATCTCTTTCGATCATCGAAGAGCGCGGCAGGATCGCACGGGACATGCACGATGGCCTCGCGCAGGTTTTAGGCTACCTGAACCTTCAGCTTCAGACCTTAGAGGCCCTGTTCAAACAGGGCAAATTGAACAATTTCCAGGGCGAGCTCGAGCAGATGCGCCAGGCCATCCAGGTAGCCAATGCCGACGTCCGTGAGAATATCTTGAGTCTGCGCACCACCCTGGCCAACGAGAAAAGCCTGGTCTCCTCGTTGGATGAATACATCGAAGGAGTTTGGATTGCAGACCGGCATCGAAGTTCAGTTTGCCAATGAAGTGGACGGGAACATCAACCTGTCCTCCGTTGCCGAAGTGCAACTGGTTTGCATCTTGCAGGAGGCGCTGACTAACGTGCGCAAGCACGCCCACGCCGGCCACGTCAGCGTGTTGATCAGCAAAGAAGATGAAAACATCCTGATGAAAATCGTGGATGACGGCATCGGTTTTGTGATGCGCAGCTCGAAGCTCAGCTTTGGATTGCAGACGATGGATGAGAGGGCCCAGAGCGCCGGAGGGCAGCTCATCGTGCATTCCGTGCCGGATCGAGGCACGCAGATCGAGTGCCGGTTCCCTTGCTTGCAGCCGGAGAATCTGAGCCAACGCAGCGTGGTGTTGTCTTGAAATGAAAAGTCTATCTGTGTCGAGTTATGAGTAACGCATGAACCTTCGTGAATGGGCCTTACCTGTCTATACGGTCTTGATGCAACTGGCCATCGGTACGTTCGCCGCGCTGTGGACGATCCGGTCGCTGAATATCGCAAAATTTGGCAGGGCCGAGATAGAGCGGTTGACCCGCAACCCATTGACTATCCTCTTCTTTACCGTGATCGTCGCGATGATCGGGTCACATTTCCACCTCAGCCGGCCCTACCTTTCCTTCTTAGCCGTGCTCAACGTGGGGTCCTCCTGGCTCAGCCGTGAAATCGTCTTCACGGTGCTCTTTTTCACGATCCTTGGCAGCCTGTGGCTTCTTCAGATGGTGATCCACGGCCGGGAAACCCTCAAATCTGTGCTGGGCTGGGTGGCGATTGTATTGGGTTGTGTGGCGATCTATTGTATGGCGCACATCTACTTGCTGCCCACGCAAGCGGCCTGGAATACCCCGATTACCATCTATACGTTCTTTAGCACGGCCGTCTTGCTGGGAGCCCTGGCTATGGCGGCCATCCTGGTGCTCGACCTGAAATTCCTCGAGATTCGCAAGCTCGAAGAGCCGGCTGCCCGGGTAGAAATCGTGCACCGGTCGCTTCGCTGGTTGGCCGTGGTGGCCTTCGTGATGGCCTGGGTGGTGATCGCTCTGAACGTCTTCCAAATCCTGGCGCTGCGCAGCCAGGGCGGGATCGCCCAGATTAGCCTGGATCTCCTGTTGGACCTGTACCAGCCTTTATGGGTCTTGCGCTTCGTAACGCTGCTGGCAGGGGTGGGGTGGCTGGTAGTCACGGTCGCTCTAAACCTGTGGAAGAAGAATACGGCCAAGGATTTGACCATGCCTGTTTACATGGCTTGCCTGCTGGTCTTGATTGGGGAAATCTTGGGGCGGTTCCTCTTCTACGCGACGCACGTTCGCCTGGGAATCTAGGCGCGCGCTTTTTTAGGAGGTGTACGTTCAATGACCATTCGAGTATTAATCGCCGACGATCACAAGCTTTTTCGGCAGGGCTTGATCAGCTTGATGCGGACGCGTGAAGACCTGGTGGAAGTAATTGGAGAAGCCGAGACGGGGCTGGAGGCCGTCAGTTTGGCCGAGCAACTGCGCCCCGACGTGATCTTGATGGACATCTACATGCCCCAATGCGACGGTCTGCAAGCTACAGGAGAAATCAGGCAGCGCTTTCCGGAAATTGCCGTGGTCATGCTGACGTCTTCGGAGAGTGACGAGCACCTGTATGAGGCCGTCCGGCTGGGCGCTTCTGGATATTTGCTGAAGAGCCTGGACGCCGACGAGCTGTTTGGCCTGTTGTCCGGCGTGATCCACGGCGAGGCCGCCATGACCAAGGCCATGGCCACGCGCTTGTTGAAAGGGATTGCGAAACGTTCAGCGGACCCCACGCAAGGGGAAGAGCCGCTTACCGAAAGAGAATTGATGGTGTTGAAGCTGGTAGCCAGGGGGGAAAGCAACGCCGAGATCGCCGAGAGTCTTTCCATTTCGGTCAATACGGTGAAAAGCCACTTGAAGAGCATCCTGGAAAAGTTGCAATTGGACAATCGCACGCAGGCAGCCGCTTACGCCGTCAATCGCGGTTTGGCCTCTCCCCAGGGAAGGGAAGAGTTAAGATAGCCGACCTTAAGCCTTGCGAAGGGTCGTTTTCTGGGCGGCTTGCCTTGCAAAAGCGGGCTGACCTTAATGCAAAATCAGAGCACATGTCCAGGTTTCTAGTAGGGCGGGATTTACATCCCGCCGCCTTGACCAGGGTTACGAAAAGGCGACGGCATTGGAATGCCGCCCTACAAAGCCGCAAGGGCTTTTCTGCGCGATCGCAAGACTGGTGGCTAAATAAATTGATCACCCAGATGGGTGATAGGAGACTACTCCGGGGAAGGTTGTGACGGATTGCTCAATCGCGTATATTCTGATTATGAAAAATTCCCGGTAGGCCAAACCCCTACGCGGGCATCCTAATCAGGAGGACGCCTTATTTGACAGAATGTTCATCGACCCAACCTACCCAAAATTACGAATTTGTTCGTACACGAAGAGCAATGCAATCAGAGAGAGCTGAAAAAGCTATCATTTGGAGGAGAATTCATGAGCAATAAAGATTTCCTCACCAGGGCCCTGACAGATACAGCCATCACCCGGCGCAGTTTCCTGAAATGGAGCGCCATCCTGGGAGGCACGACCGCACTGGCCGGAGGGCTGAAGTTCGGCCTCAGTCCAGCGGGAAAGGTCTCGGCTGCCGGGCCTGAGCAGGTCATGACTGTGGCTTGCTACCATAACTGTGGTGGGCGCTGCATCCTGGCCGCCCACGTGCAGGATGGAACTGTGGTCAGGTTGTCGCCTGACCCTACCACCGAGGAAGACCCCATCCACAACCCACGGGCAATCCCCTGCCAGCGTGGACGGTCTCAGACTCGCCGCGTTTATGCGGCCGAGCGGCTTAAGTACCCTCTCAAGCGCGTTGGCAAGCGCGGCGAGGGAAAGTTCCAGCAGATCTCCTGGGACGAAGCCCTGAACACTATCGCCGACCAGATGAAGCGCATCAAGAGCCAGTATGGCAATGACGCCTTCTGGTACCACTACGCTTCCGGCGTCAACTGGACCGGCCCCAATGGGAGAGGCCCCATCCAGCGCCTCATGAACCTGTTCGGCGGCAACGTAACCTATTACGGTTCCTACAGCACCGCTTGCTATTCTGCGGTCATGCCTTATACTACCGGCGCATCCGGGAATTCCACAGACGACGTGATGAATTCGAAGCTAGTCGTCCTGTTCGGCGACAACTCGGTGGTAACCCGCGCCGGCGGCGACAATGCCGGCTACTACTATATGAAAGCCAAGGAAAACGGCACCAAGTTCATCGTCGTCGACCCCCTGATGACGGATACGGTCTCCGGACTGGAGGCGGACTGGTACCCGATCAATCCGGGCACAGACGTGGCCCTGATTGCCGCCCTGGCGCACGTTATGGTGCAGGAAAACCTCTACGACAAAGACTTTATGGCTAAGTATTCGGTTGGCTTCGATGAGGATACCCTGCCGGAAGGCGCACCGGCCAATAGCTCCTGGATGGCCTACATCATGGGCAAGGCCGATGGCGTCGAGAAGACCCCCGAATGGGCGGCCCCGATCACCGGCATCCCGGTGAACCGCATCAAGCAACTGGCGCGCCAGATGGCCTCTGTCAAGCCCACCGCTATGTTCCAGGGGTGGGGTTGGAACCGCCGGGCTTACGGCGAGCAAGCCTGCCGCGCCCTGCCGATTTTGGCTGCCATGACCGGGAACTTCGCCCTGAGCGGCGGCGGCCCCGGTATGCGCCCGTCGGGCATGGGCTTCAAGATCACCGGCTTCCCGGTGCCCGCCAATCCTGTCAAAGCCGTCATTCCGGTCTTCAAGTGGCCCGATTTCATCACCCGTGGCAACGAGATGACCTCCGGCCTGCAAGACCTCATCCATGGCGTAGATAAGCTGGACGCCAACATGAAGTTCATGATGAACTATGGCGGCAACACGCTCATCAACCAGCACTCGGACGTCAACGGCACGGCCAAGATCTTGCAAGACGAGAGTCTTCTGGAGTTCATCGTCACCATCGACGTGCAGATGACACCCAGCGCCAAGTTCTCCGATATCGTCTTGCCCGACACGACCGGTTTCGAGTTCTGATAACATCATCACCGGCGAAGGACACGGCGAGAAGGGCAACCACGCCTGGGCGCTCTACAACCACGCCGTGATCGAGCCTATGTACGAGACCAAGCCCTCCCTGTGGGTGGCTGAACAACTGGCCGACCGCCTCGGGCTTGGCGACCAGTTCCGCGATGGGCACACCACCCCGGATGACTGGACGAAGGATATGGTCGCTTCGGCGCAGAAGAACTACCCTGACTTCCCCTCCCTGGATGAGTTCAAGAAAGTCGGGATCTACAAGGTCTCAAGCGACAAGCCGACCATTTCATTCGCGGCCTACGTGGCCGACCCTGTGAAGAATAAGCTGAATACTCCTACCGGTAAATTCGAGATCTATTCGGCTTTTCTGGCAGGCCTGAATTCTCCGGAAGAAATTCCGGCTATTCCGAAGTACATTCCGGAATGGGAAGGCGTCAGCGACCCGTTACGCAAGAAATACCCCTTGCTGATGGAGAGCACCCACTGGGTAGGACGCTCGCACTCGACCTTCGACAACGTGGATTACCTGCGTGAAGCGCATCCACAGAGCTTCTGGATCAACCCGGTCGACGCAGACTCGCGCGGGATCAAGAACGGCGACATGGTCAAGGTCTATAACGACCGCGGTGAAGTTCACATGCCAGCCTACGTGACCCTTCGCGTCCGCCCCGGGGTAACCAATATGCCGCAAGGCGGTTGGTACACTCCCGACGAAAATGGTGTGGATACCCGCGGTTGCGCCAATGTCCTGACCAAGTACCAACCGACCCCCTTTGCCAAGGGCAACCCGCAGCACACCAACCTGGTTCAGGTCGAGAAGCTTTAAGAGGAGATGAACCATGGCTAAACAATACGCATTTTATGTGAACCTCGCCGCCTGTATAGGCTGTAAGACCTGCCAGGTCGCTTGTAAGGATAAGAATAATTTACCGGTTGGCATGCGCTGGCGGCGGGTGATGCAATACGAATCCGGCCAGTGGGTCAATCAGGATGGCACTTTCATCCCCAGCAACGTGGCGGTGAACTTCATCTCGACGGCCTGTATGCACTGCGAAAAACCGATCTGTCTGGAAGTTTGCCCCACCCAGGCCATCTCGAAACGGGACGATGGGGTGGTGCTGATCGATCAATCGAAGTGCGTGGGCTGCCGTTACTGCCAGTGGGCTTGTCCCTACGGCGCGCCTGTCTTCGATCAAGAGCAAGGTGTGATGACCAAGTGCAACTTCTGCAGCGATCTCATCGACCAGGGACAACGGCCGGTGTGTGTGGAATCCTGCCCGCAACGCGCTATGGATTTTGGCACGCTGGACGAGCTGCAAGCCAAGTACGGCGTCTTCAACAATCCGGCTCCGCTGCCTGATCCGTCGATCACTCATCCGTCCGTGGTTTACGGTCCCAACCAGACCACGCAAACTTCGGATAATGCCAACGGGCAGATCAAGAACCTCGAGGAGGTTGCCAAACTATGAACACTCGTGAGTGGGCTCTGATTGCCTTTACCATCTTGAACCAGATGGCCGTAGGCTCCTTCCTGATCCTGGGCATCGTGCATACGTATGCCATTCGCAAGAAAGGCATGGAGCAGGCGGACCAGTTGAGCGACCGGGCGTTGCTTTCGATCATCCCGGTAGTGGGTCTGGCATTGATCGCCTCTCTGTTCCACCTGGGGAACCCGATCAACGCTCCGCGCGCGATCACTAACCTGGGGACCTCCTGGTTGAGCCGCGAAATCCTGTTCGATCTGACTTTCGCGCTCCTGGCTTTCATCTTCGCGATCATGCAATGGCGCAAGATCTCTTCTTTCGCCGTGCGCAACGTCATCGCCTGGATTACCGCTATCGAGGGCCTGGGCTTGATCTACGTCATGTCCAACGCCTACATGCTGCCCACGGAGCCTTCCTGGGATACGCTGGCCACTCCGGTGGCGTTCTATTCCACGGCTTTCTTGCTCGGCTCGCTGGCTATGGGCGTGGCCTTTGTGGCCAACTACGCCTACGTGCAGCGGCACAACCCCGGTTGTGCGGATGACCAGTGCGAGCTTATGCGGGATGCAGTGCGCGGCATTTCTATCGCCGCCATCGTCTTCCTGGGCGTCGAGCTGGTCACCATCCCTCTGTACGTCACCTACCTGGCTACGGCGGGGAGCGCCGCCCAGGCCAGCGTCCAGCTCATGGTCGGATCCTTCAGCGCGGTGTTCATCTTGCGCCTGATCCTGGGATTCATCGGGGCGGGCGTGTTCGGAGTGTTCCTCTATCGGAACGCAGTCAGCGTGGGACGCGAGAAGGTCCTGGGCTATCTGGTCTACGGCGCTTTCGCGCTGGTGCTGGTGGCCGAAGTTCTCAGCAGGTTCCTGTTCTATGCTACCCGTGTCCGTATCGGTATCTAGGAACACCGTAGATTATCGGTAAAGAAACCATCGTCTGGAGCGGAGAGGGAAGAACAACTCTGCTCCAGACGAATTCGTGGTTATTTTGATTATCAATGAGGAAGATGGAATGAAATCGGTTTACAACACTGAAGATTGGGTGGAGGCGTTGACCGGAGAAAGCCTGTTGCTGGGCTTGTTGGGCAAGGTGCTCTATACGTCCCCCAACCGGGACTGGATGGAAGAGCTGATCCACGGCGATCTTTTCGCCGAGCCGCCCTTCGGCGACGACCAGCCCCTGGTGCAGCAAGGATTGGGAATGATGCGCACCTGGTGCCGGGAGAACCAAAATGGGCTCTCCGACCAGGCATTCGCGGACCTTCAGGAGGATTACCTGCGCTTGTTCATCGGCCTGGAGCGGGTGTTAGCCCCGGCCTGGGAATCCGTTTATTTCAACGAAGAGCGCCTCGTGTTCCAGCAACAGACGATTTAGGTGCGCCAATGGTACGCGCGCTACGGCGTGGAGATCGAGCGGCTGCACAAAGAGCCGGACGACCACCTCGGCCTGGAGCTGATCTTCGTGGCGCACCTGGCGCAGCGCGGGCTGGACGACCTGGAGCGCGAGGACGAAGCCGCTTTTGAGGCAGACCTGACCGCCCAACGCCAGTTCCTCGGCGAGCACCCTTTGCGCTTCGCCCCGGCCTGGTACGCGCTGGTGGAGGAGCACGCTTCTACAGAATTCTACCGCGCCCTCGGGCATATGATCTGGGGCGCGTTGCAAGCCGTGGCAGATCTGCTGATGATCGAGATCCCCACAGGAGTAGCGCGTTGAACCTGTTTTCGGTCGCCGAGTGGCTGGCGGCTTTCGGTCGCCCGGATATGAGCTTCGATGCGGCGCGTTGCCTGCATCACGGTGACAAGTATGCGACCTGCCAGGCGTGCTTCGACGTGTGCCCGGCCGGTGCGATTACCCCCGGCAAGCCGCCCGTCTTTAGTGAGGAAAAGTGCCTGAGCTGCTCGGCCTGCCTGCCCGTCTGCCCCAGCGGGGCTTATCGCGCCGGCGACCCGCTGGCCCCCTTGCTTCAGGCGCCGCGAAACGAGGCAGCCGCTGGGCTGGATCTCTTCTGCGCCAGCCACCCGCAAAGCGAGGTCGGCCCCACGGCAGAGAGCGCCGGCTACCGGGTGAAGGGCTGCCTGGCCGGGCTGAGCGCCGGATCGTACATGGCCCTGGTGGCCCAGGGGTATCAACGCATCTGGGTGCGCACGGACGCCTGCCAGGGCTGCCCCTGGAAGGAGCTCGAGGGGCGCATCCAGCTTCAGGTCTCGCGGGCGCGCAGCCTGCTGGCCCTGTGGGGCCAGGAAGACGCGCTGGTGATCACGCCGGCCCTGGAGAAGCCCGTGCAGCGCCCCCTGTGGAGCGCAGGGCCCGCCTCCCAACCGGCCGGGATATCCCGTCGCGACCTGTTCCGCATGATGATCCCGCACCCCGATCGGCCCCCCCGGCCTGAGCCTCCCAAGCCCCAGCCCATCGAGAATGAGGACAGGCTGAGCCAGGAGCGCGTACATATCTTGCGGGCGGCGGGCCAACTGGCTCTCCCGTTGCGCCATCCCGAGGCAACCCTGGAAGGATTGGGGTTCGCCGGGCTGAGCGTCTCGGCAGACTGCACCGCCTGCGGCGCGTGTGCGCGGGCCTGCCCTACAGACGCCCTGCGTTTCTCCACCGACGAAGCCAAGACCTCGTTCCGCTTGAGCTTCCAGGCCGAGGCGTGCATCGGGTGCGAGGCTTGCCTGCACGTGTGCTCGCCGGCGGCCATCACCCTGCGGCACGCGCCAGAGGCGGGCGAAGTCTTCACCGCGCGTGAAGCGCGCCAGGCAGTCGCAGTGCGCGCCGGCGCGCTGGCGCATTGCGAGCGCTGCCAGACGCCCTTCGCGGCCCGAGAAGGCCAACATCTGTGCTCGTTCTGTGAATACCGTTCCACGCATCCCTTCGGCTCGATCTTGCCGCCGGGCGTCCGCCCCCTGCCGCGGGCAGAGGAGGAAAACCGGGTATGATCACGGACCTCAACGAACGCACCCTGAGTGAAGTCCGCAACCCTGCCCTGCGGGCCTACGCCGCGCAGTACCCCCGGATTTACCGGGATTTCATGGAGCAGGTGCGCCAGACGGGCGTGGAGGTGGAAGAACAGGACGAGGGCGGCCAAGCTGCGCCGTCCATCGCGGCGCTGCAAAAGAAAGGCGCCCAGGTGCGCAACGATGCCAAGAGCCTGGTCGCCAACCGCATCTCGCCGGCCTGCCAGGCGTGCCAGACGGCAGAGGGCAGCGCCACTTTCTTCGTCTCTCTGCGCTGCCACCGCACCTGTTTCTATTGTTTCAACCCTAACCAGGAAGATTACGAGTACTTCCAGCAGAACAGCCGCGATCTCAAGGCCGAGCTGGACGAGATGCACGCTCGCGGCCTGCGCCTGCGCTACGTGGGACTGACCGGCGGGGAGCCTCTGCTGCACAAGCGCGAGGCGGTCGAATTCTTCCAGTACGCGCGCCAGGTCTTTCCGGGCGTCTACACGCGCCTGTATACCAGCGGCGATCACGCCGACGCGGAGATTTTGCAGGCGTTGAAGGATGCCCACCTGGACGAGATCCGCTTCAGCATCCGCATGCACGACCTGGCAAAGGGCCGCCGCTTCACCCTCGACCGCATTACCCTGGCGAAAGAATACATTCCCAACGTGATGGTCGAGATGCCGGTGCTGCCCAACACTCTGGACGAGATGAAGGAAATCCTGACCAGCCTGGATCAGGCGGGCATCTTCGGTGTCAATCTGCTCGAGTTCTGCTACCCCTACCACAATGCGGAAGTCTTCCGCATGAAGAACTACAAGGTGAAAGCGCGCCCGTTCCGGGTCTTGTACGACTACTGGTACGCCGGCGGGCTGCCGGTGGCGGGCAGCGAGACGGAATGCCTGGAGCTGCTGGATTTCGCCCTGGAATCCAAAATGAAGATGGGCGTGCACTACTGCTCCCTGGAAAACAAGCACACCGGGCAGTTGTACGAGCAGAACAGCAAAGCGCGCCTGCCCAAGCTCTACCACTTCTCGCAGAAGGATTACTTCATCAAATCGGCCAAGGTCTTTGGCGAAGACATCCCGCCTGTGCTGGCCTGCTTCGAGAAGGAGCGCTTCGACCAGTACCAGCTCGACCGCGAGCAGGGCTGCCTCGAATTCCCCGTGGACAAAGTGAGCTTGCTGCGCAAGCTGGACGTGGAAGTGGGATTGGCTTATTACGTGCTCGAGAACAGGGACGGAGAGCGAGCCCTGCGCGAGCTAAAAGTGGACTCGATTAATCCGGCGAGCTTTCGCCTCTCCGATATCTAACCCTGTAATTCCCGAAAATGGGAGGCTCTTGAACTATGCAACTGATTTTGGAAAACACACCTTTCGCTCATCTGCTTCAGGCTTCGGCGGAACACCACCAGCACGTGTGCCCCCGCCAGGTCATGGGCGTGCGCATGGGGCTGTACGCCGGCCGGCTCCTGGGACTGGAAGTGCCGCAGACCGCCAAGCGCCTGTTCACCTTCATCGAGACGGACGGCTGCACCCTGGATGGGGTGGTGGCCGGCACCGGCTGCTCGGTGGGCCGGCGGACGATGCACATCTTCGACTTCGGAAAGATCGCGGCTACCTTCGTGGATGGGGAGACCGGGCGGGCCGTGCGCATCTTCCCCCATACGGAAGCCAGGGATCTATGCTCGCAGTACGCGCCGGAGGCGCCCGATCGCTGGCACGCCTACGTGCTTGCTTATCAGGTGGCGCCAGAGGAGAAGCTGTTCGAAGCCCAGCCGGTGCAGTTGACCGTCTCCATGCAGGCCATCATCAGCCGCAAGGGCGCTCGCGCCGTGTGTGACCGCTGCGGCGAGGAGATCTTCAACGACCGCGAAGTGGTCTCGAATGGCGCAGTGCTGTGCCGGGCTTGCGCCGGGCAGGGTTATTACGTGGCCTTGCAGCCGGCGTATACCGAAGCGCTGCCTGAGGATGGCAGGCTCGTGAAGGCCTTCTAATAAGCGTGAATTCTGGGAAAGATAGGTGTAAGGCTTTAAACCACAAAGAACACAAAGTACACGAAGTTTTTTAAGAAGTTTTTTTCTTGATGCGCTTTGTGCCTTTGTGGTAGAAATCCTTATCCCGGACTGATTGAGAGGGAGAGAGATTTGTGGCCATAAGTTACCTGGTGATTAATTGCTTTCCAAGATTATACAACAATCCCCCCGAGAATACTTTCCCATAAGGGCTCAAAGAATGAAATGGCTGATGTAATCCAGATAGCCCTGGCGGCCGCTTTGTTTGGTCCAGTATTCCACAGATTTGCGGATGACCTTCAGGGCTTTGAGGATGATTTCGGGGGCGACAGGGGGAATTTCGACCGCGCCGGCTTTCCCGGATTCTTTTGACAGGGGCGCGCGCCCTAGCCGGATTTCGCAAGTCGCACGGGCGGCTTCATAGACTTTGGCGCTCAGCGGGCCGCGCGGCAGGACGGCAGGCTTCCCGATGGATTCCCTCTGGTAGGTCCTCAGCAGCGCCTCCAGGGCGCTGTCGACCTCGTAGTCGGTCAGTTCCGGATTGTGTACGTGAACGGCGTGGATCGAGGCTTCGATGTTTTGCAGCACGTCCATGTGCTCTTCTTCAAAGGGGATCTCACTCATGGGGGTACCTCCAAGGATAGGATATTACGAGATTCTACACGAGGCTCATGCCACAAGGAAGGTTTGGGAGACATGAATTCGGCGCGAACAGGCTGGCGCGCTGAACGCGGCTGGAAAGCGAATGAAGAAGGGGGTAGAATTAATCGTTGCGCTGCGGTTGCAACTACTCAATCCATTTCAAGCATCAGGTTCCCGAGAGCCTGATAAGGAGGTATTCATGCAGTACGTACGATTCGGGGCCACGGGCCTCAAAGTTTCCAGGGTCTGCCTGGGATGTATGAGCTACGGGCAGCCCACGGAGCGCTGGCCCTGGGCGCTGACGGAAGAGCAAAGCCGGCCCTTCATCCGGCGAGCTTTGGAGCTGGGCATCAATTTCTTCGATACGGCGGATGTCTATTCTGCCGGGATGAGCGAGGAGGTCGTGGGCCGGGCGTTGCGCGATTTCGCCAAACGCGACGAGGTGGTGCTCGCTACCAAGGTAAATGGCGTGATGGGCCCCGGCCCCAACGACGCCGGCCTTTCGCGCAAGCACATCTTGAGCGGAATCGACGCGAGCCTGAAACGGCTGGGCACGGATTACGTGGACATCTATCAGATCCATCGCTGGGATTACGAGACGCCCATCGAAGAGACCCTGGAAGCGCTGAACGACGTGGTGCGCGCGGGCAAGGCGCGTTATATCGGCGCGTCTTCTATGTACGCCTGGCAGTTCTCCAGGGCGTTGTACACCTCCGACCGGCACGGTTGGGCGCGCTTCGTGTCCATGCAGCCGCATTACAACCTGGCCTACCGCGAGGAAGAGCGCGAGATGCTCCCGCTGTGCCGGGATCAGAAGATCGCGGTCATTCCCTGGTCTCCGCTGGCGCGTGGCTTGCTCACCGGGAAGCGCGTGATGGGCGGCGGCGAGACCGAGCGCGCCCGGACGGACGCCTTTGCGAAGGGGCTGTATACGCGCGAGGATGACTTTGCCGTGGCGGAGCGCGTGAGCGAAGTAGCCGGGGCGCACGGGCTGCCTAACGCACAGGTGGCCCTGGCCTGGCTGCTCTCGAAAGACGTGATCACCGCGCCCATCGTGGGCGCCACCAAGCTGAACCACCTGGAGGACGCCGTGGCCGCGGTTTCCGTGGAGCTTTCGGAAGAGGAGATCCGCCGCCTGGAGGAGCCGTACCGGCCGCACCCGGTGCTGGGCCATGCGTAGACCTCACCCCCTAAATCCCCCTCTCCGGTTTTACGGAGAGGGGGACTTTAAGCCTTGAGGAAACCATACGGAGAACGTCAGGCGTACTTCCCGATCTCGACGTAATGCCAGGTTCCATCGCGCAGGCCGTAGAACCAGACCATGTCCCCGTTGCCGGCGGCGTTGAAGGCCGCCGGCTCGCAGCAGCGGTAGTGGGGGATATCGTCGTAGGTGACCGGCAGCACCTGGCCGTCGTAGGAGATGCCGATACGCGGCCCTTTGCGGAAGAAGTAGAAAGGCTTTCCGTCCAATAGCTGCCAGCCGAAGATCTCCTCGAAGCCTAACCGCTGGTTCAGGCTCTCCCCATCCTGGATCAGGAAGCCGTCGATTTCCAACAGCCAGTGGCCTTGCCAGCTCCACAGCCCTTTCACCGGCGGGCCGACCAGGTAAGCGGCGGAAAACGCGTAAATCTGCTTTTCCCCCTGCATCACCTGCACCTGGCTGCGCTCGGAGTCCCAGCGCACGCTCAACAGCTCATCGCCATAGAACACCGGCGGGACAAACTGGCTGGCGCTCATATCCCAATCCTCCAGGCCACCCTGGCGCACCAGGCGATAGCCGCCGTTCCAGATTTCCACCAGCAGGGCAAAATTGCTCCCGGAAGCGCTGACCGAGGCCGGCCAGAAGGCGTTGATGTCGCCCAGGAGCTGCTCGTCGCCGCGGTACAGCGCGTAGAGATCTGTTTCCGATCCGGCTTGGACTTTCAGAGCATAGTCAAATGGCGCGAGAAGGGCGTTGTTAGCGGCCAATCTGCGCTCCTGGAAGCCGCCGCGCCAGGCCGCGCGCTTTTCAAACACGCCGGCAGGGATGCGATCCTTGAACTCGAAGTGGGTGGGGCTGTCTATAGAGGCATCCCCCAGCGCGTATTCTTCAACGGTCAATCCTTCCGGCTGGGAGGCGGCCCCCGCCCAGAAGGATTCGTCTTCGGGGCGCAGCGGGCCGTTTGGATAGGGGAAGGCGTCTTGCGCGGGGAGCAGGTTCAGCAGTTGCAGCGAGGCGGCGATGTGCTCGACGTGCTCCTGATCCACGTCCAGGTAGAAATAGCGCTGTTCGGGCTGGCCGGCCGGGTTGGCCACCACCAGCCGTACCAGGTTAGTGTTCCTCTCGGGGTAGGGTACCAACAGGCAGGCGTCGAGGTTCTGGATCGGAGAGAAGACCACCTTGCGGGCCGGGCCCTGCGGTGTGTTCGCCAGCCGCTCGCACACCCGGTAAGCGCGGTCCATGTAGGCCATTTCCGGTAAATAACCCGTACGCAAGGTTCCCTCCGCGCCGGAGAAGGAGCCTGCCTCGGCGCCCGGCTGCCAGTCGGCGGGAAGGCTCACGCGGAACTGCCCGGCCGGGTCGGTATAGGTCTGGGAGCCTCAGTCGCCGGTCGCCGTGGCCGCTGGTGAGGCGGTCTCAGTTTCGAGGGGCTCAGGGGTGGAAGTGGAAGCTGCGCCGGCGGCGGAGGGGGGCTGGTCCGTATCGACCTGGAGCAGGCGGATCACCTGTTCCCCGCTTTCCCGGCGGGAGGGGTCCGCCTCCAGAATATAGGTGAAGTCCTCGCCGGGCAGAGGGGCCTCGCCGATCCAATCGACGACGGCCTGCTCGTATTTTTGCCCCTCGATCTCGACTGAGTAGGCGGCGTAGCGGTAGACGCCCTGGGGGAAGGGCTGGTAGGTGCTGGTGGCCCCGGCGGGAAGATCGCCGAACGCGACGCGCTCGTCAGGGAAGATGACGACCAGATGGTGGAGGGGGACGGGGCTCTGGTTGGTGATGCGCAGACGTTGGGCGCCGGGCGTGGCGCTGGGGAGGGCTGCCGGGGACGCAGGAGCGGTGCACCCGCTGAGGAACAGGGCCGACGCCGACAAAAGGAACAAGAGCGTCGGGAAAATCCTTTTCGAGCGCTTCATTCTACCCCTCCTTGGCTTTTTCTCTAAACGCTGTGAGGATGGGTTTGGTTCCCTGGGGGAGAGAAGAAAACAGAGAATCGAGAGTGGAGAGCAGGAAGTAAAAGTGAGCGCGAAGGGGCTCGAATAGCATCCCTCGACGGGGCCCTAACCAATTAAAAACAAAAGTGAGCGCAGAGGAGCTCGAATAGCATCCCTCGACGGGGCCCTAACCAATTAAAAACGAAGTGAGCGCGAAGGGGCTCGAATAGCATCCCTCGACGGGGCCCTAACCAATTAAAAACAAAAGTGAGCGCGAAGGGGCTCGAACCCTTAACCAATGGCTTAAAAGGCCACTGCTCTACCATTGAGCTACGCGCCCATAACAGGCAAGATTTTATCACGCCCCTGCGCGAACGTCAACAGTAAAGTAAAATAGAGTGGTCAGTGGTCAGGGATCGGTGGACAGCGAGCAGGCAACCAGGAGGGTTGCCCGATGAGCTGGTCCCCTGGTTCCCTGATCGCCTTTTCGCCCGATCTTTTCATCCTTCATCCCTCATCCTTCATCCTTTCTTCGGAGGTATCCATGTCTGATCTATCCCCAGTCGACGAGAGCAATTTCCAGGCGCAGGTGCTGGAGGCCAGTCTGCCCGTGTTGGTCGAGTTCGGCGCCGTGTGGTGCAGCCCGTGCAAGATGCTCGAGCCGCTGTTGAACGACCTCGCTAAAGAATGGTCCGGAAAAGTCAGCCTGGTGAAGGTCGACGTGGACGAGAGCGTCAACCTGACCATGCAATACCAGGTGATGGGTGTGCCGACTGTGATGCTCTTCCAAGACGGGAAGCCGGTGGAGCGCTTTACCGGTTACCAGTCCAAGGATCGCATCGTCTCCAAGCTGTCTCCGCACCTGGGCTTGTAGGCATGGCGAGCAAAGCGAGTCCAGCCAGGCTCAGCCTGCCCTTTGGCCTGTGGCCCAGCCCGGTTTCCCCCGCGCTGCTGGGGGGGCGCCTGCGCCTGGAGGACGTGCAGTGGGACAGCGACGGCCGCGGCCTGGTGTGGCTGGAAGGACGCCCCGAGGGCGGGGTGTTGGTGTCCCTAAAAGAGGGCGACGCCTTCCAGGAGCTGACCGCCGGGCAGGGGGTGCGGGCTGGGGTGGGCTACGGTGGGGGCGATTTTAGCGTCTCTCAGGGCACGGTATTCTTTGTGGAAGAGAGCGGGCGCCTGTATCGCCGTGAGCTGCGGCCCGGCCAGTCCAGGCCCATTACGCCGGCCTTCGGCAGGGCGGCTGCGCCCCGGCTTTCGCCGGACGGGCGCTGGGTGGTCTACGTGCACACCTACGAGGGAGCGGACAGCCTGGGCCTGGCCGCCGCCGACGGGCAGGGCTGGCCGGCGCAGCTCGCCCAGGGCGCGGATTTCTACATGCAGCCGGCCTGGAGCCCGGACGGGAGCTCCCTGGCCTGGGTCGAGTGGGATCACCCCAACATGCCCTGGGATGGGACGCGCCTGATGCTGGCGGGCTTCGACGCCGCCGCGCGAGCGCTGGCCGGCAGGCGCGAGATCGCCGGCGGGCCGGACGTGCCCATCTTCCAGCCGGAGTTCTCGCCGGACGGGCGTTGGCTGAGCTACATCGCCGGCCAAGGCGAGTGGGACAGCCTGGTGCTCTACGACCTGTCCAACGGGCAGAAGCGCGCCCTGGTGGAAGGCGGCTCGCTGTCCAGACCGGCCTGGATTCAGGGCATGCGCGTGTATGGGTGGAGCCCCAGCAGCCAGACGCTGTATTTCCTGCGCAACGAAGACGGCTTTTCTTCGCTTTCCCGGGTGGAGGTGGAGAGCGGCCGGCAGACGCTGCTCGACCTGGGGCCTTACGCCTGGGTCGGCCAACTGGCGGTCTCGCCCATCCGGGAGCGCCTGGCGCTAACGGTCTCCGCGCCCAACCTGCCTACCCGCCTCGTGACCTGGGAAAACGGGCGCACCTCCTTGCTGCGGCGCAGTGAAGCCGAGCTGCTCGCCCCGGAAGACCTGCCCGTGGCGCAGCCCATCTCCTGGCTGGGGCCGGAGGGCACGCCGGTGCACGGGCTGTATTTCGCGCCGGCCAGCAGCCGTTACCAGGGCGAAGGGCTGCCCCCGGCCATCGTGTACATCCACGGCGGGCCAACCGACCAGACCACTGCGGCCTACTCCAGCGACGCGGCCTTTTTTACCAGCCGGGGGTACGCTTACCTGGCGGTCAATTATCGCGGCTCGAGCGGCTACGGGCGCAGCTACCAGCGGGCTTTGCGCGAGCGCTGGGGACTGGTCGACCGGGAAGACGCCGCTGGCGGCGCGCGCGCCCTGGCGGACCAGGGCCTGGCCGACCCCAAACGCCTGGTGATCAAGGGCGGCTCGGCGGGCGGGATGACTGTGTTGAACGCGCTGATCCATTACCCCGGCCTGTTCAAGGCCGGCATCTGCTCTTATGGCGTCAGCGACCTGTTCGGCCTGGCCCTCGAGACGCACAAGTTCGAGGCGCACTATACCGATTCGCTGGTCGGACGGCTGCCCGAAGCGGCTGCGCGCTATCGCGAAGGATCGCCGATCTATTCGGCCGGGGAGATCCAGGATCCTCTGGCGATCTTCCAGGGCGACGCGGACAACGTGGTGCCGCCACGCCAGGCCGAAGAGATCGTGGCGGCGCTGCGCGCCCGGCGCGTCCCGCACGTGTATCGCCTTTACGAAGGCGAGGGGCACGGCTGGCGCAAGAGCGAGACCATCGTGGATTTCTACACTCAAATCGAGCGTTTCTTGAAAGAATATGTCCTGTTCAGCGCGTGAGATATGCCTCCAATTCTGCGCGTAGCCGTGGTAGTTCTGTGGCTGGCCGGTCTCTTGCCGGGCGGCGCGTCTGCCTCAGCCGGGGCCAAGATCGATCCGCGCGTGTGGGCGGACAGCGCGGAGGGTGGGACGGCGTATTTCCTGGTGGTCCTGCAGCAGCAGGCGGATGCAGCCCGCCTGGGCGCACAGTCCCTTTCGAGCACGGAACGGGTGGCCAACGTAGTGGGCGGCTTGCGCCAGGCGGCGCAGGCTTCCCAGCCGGCGGTGATTGCCCAACTGAAGGCCCTGGGGGCCAGCTACCGGGCCTACTGGATCGTCAACCTGATCGCGGTGCAGGGTGACCGCAGCCTGGTGGAGGCCCTGGCCGCGCGGGCGGACGTGGCGTACATCACTTCCGACCGCGCCTTCCGTGCGCCGCTGGAGGAGCCGGCGAGCCAGCCCCTGGCGGCGGCGAGCGTCCAGCCAAACCTGGATCAGGTGAACGCGCCGGCTTTGTGGGCGCTGGGCGTCACCGGCCAGGGCATCGTCTACGCCGACGCCGACACCGGCGCGCAGTGGGACCACCCGGCGCTCAAAGCCAGCTACCGGGGCTGGGACGGATTTTCGGCGAGCAACGATTATAACTGGTGGGATGCGGTGCACGCGGACATCAGCGGCGACCTCACGAATCCGTGCGGCTTTTCCAGCGCGACGCCGTGCGACGATCATGGCCACGGCACGCACACCCTGGGCATCGGGGTTGGGGAGGGGGTGGGCATGGCGCCGGGGGCCAAATGGATCGCCTGCCGGAATATGGACAGTGGCGTCGGCCGTCCCAGCACGTACATCGAGTGCTTGCAGTTCTTCCTGGCGCCTACCCGGCTGGACGGTAGCCAGCCCGACCCCAGCCGGCACGCCGACGTGGTCAGCAATTCTTACGGTTGCCCGCCTTCAGAGGGCTGCGACCCTTACCAGCACGATCTCTTGCCGGCCATCGAGAATTTGCGCAGCGCGGGCATCTTCTTTTCCGCTTCGGCCGGCAACGATGGGCCGACCTGCGGGAGCGTGCAGGATCCCCCCGGCCTGGAGGGCGCCGCTTTTACGGTGGGGGCGGTGGACGCCAGCAACGCCATCGCCAGCTTCAGCAGCCGCGGGCCGGTGACTGCCGATGGCAGCGAGCGCCGCAAGCCCGACCTGGTGGCGCCGGGAGTGGGGATAGTGTCGAGTTACCCCGGAGGGGGATATGTGGAATTGAGCGGGACCTCCATGGCCGCTCCACACGTGGCCGGGGGGGTGGCTTTGCTGTGGTCGGCTTTCCCGGCGCTGCGCGGAGACGTGGCCGGCACGGAAAGCCTGCTGGAAGAGTCGGCCCGCCACGAGACCACCGGCCAGGGCTGCGGAGGCGACAGCGCTTCGGCTGTGCCGAACAACGTGTACGGCTACGGTGTGCTGGACGTGCGCGCGGCGTATTACGCTTATTTGGCCCCCACCTGGAAGAATCACCTGTATTTGCCTGTGATAGTGAACGAATAGGGATTCATCTCACGCAAAGACGCGAAGGCGCAAAGGCTTTATCGGGCTCACGCAAAGACGCGGAGACGCGAAAGACAACTTTGCGAAGGTTGGCGTCTTACGACTTGAATGTCTTAAGGAGACCTTCGCAAAGTTTGGGATCAGAGGCGCTGGCGCTCTTGATTGAGGATGCGGCGCAGGATGGCGATGGTGGTGGCGTAGGTCGAGTCCATGCCAAAGTAGGAGAGCGTGCCCGCGCCCAGGTTGCGCCCCTTGCTCAGTGGGGTGTCCGAGGCGTAATGTAAGATGCCTACGTCGAAGGGCACGCCGGTCAGGTTGATGATCTCATTCACCGGGTGGCGGGCGGGGCGGTACATCTCGTAGACGGCCGAAAGATACGGCCCGCCTTCCATCTCGATGTCCGTGTATCCCTCCCGATAAAAGACGTCCATGATGCGCTTATTCTGCAAGAAAGTGCCCAAGACGCTGACCGCCTTCTGGTTATCCAGAACCGTGCCGAACACCAGGTAAGGGGCCACGTCGGCGGCGGTGAAGGTGTTGGAGAACAGGTAAGTGTTGCGCGAGAGCTCGTCTTGCACCACGTTGGGGATCATCACGTCGCCGCGAACGGCGTTCAGCGTGGCGGCTTTCCCCATGATGTAAACGCCTAGGATGGGGTTGGCGTGCTCGGCCACCTTGGCCAGGATGTTGTAGGCCGCGAATCCCAGCGGATAGTCGATGTTCAGGATGAGCGCGTCGCTGCGCTTGAGGAAAGACCCGTCTTGTTTCTTCTCACCGCCCGCCAGGGAAGTGAGACGCGGGTCGAGCAGCAGCGAGTCCAGGCGTGAGAGCTCGATCACTTGCGCATCCACGTCGAAGTAGTGCTCGCTCGAGATGCGCGTGATGCCGTGCTCTCGCTCGTGGTCGAGCTGGGCCTGGATCAGGTGGCTCCCCTGGCGCGTCTGTTGGTACTTCTTCAGGACGTAATAGAGGAAGTTCTCCTGGCTGGAAGGCGTCGCCTGGGTCTGGATGTCGTTCCATTCCTCGAGCAATACTTTGTCGCGCCCCTCTGCGAGGAAATTCGCCAGCTCTTCGCGGTGCTGCAAGGCGAAGCCGGAGAGCAGGTTGGTTACGCTGTGGTTGTTGCTGGAGATGAAATAAACAGGCCGCTCTAGCAGATCAGGGCAGGCCCTGGCGATGTTATCCCACCAGGCGCGGGTGGCGCGCCAGTAATCGCTCAAGGAACCGCCCAACAGCCTGACGCGCAGGGCGCAGGGGCGATTGGCGATGCGCTGCAAGGCATCGTAGAACTCATCTCCCCAAATGGTGTGCAGTTGTTCCAGGTCCTCGAGGGACATTTTCAACGCCTCGGCCAGTTTTGCGAATCCGCCAAAGTGGTGTTGGCTGGCTTCGGGGGTCAGGTATTCGATTTCCTTCTGCAGCAGGAAATGCAGCTTATTCCATTCGATCTGGTAAGCCGTGATGGTCGGCAGCACGTCGTCGATGTCGGCGCGGCTGGCGATGAAGCACGCCAGCGTGTCCCGGCCGTTAAAAAACAGCGCCGGCGGCGGGCGCGTGCACTGACCTGCTTCCAGCGTTCGATGTTGCCATAACCGTGCTTGGCAAACACTTCCGGGCTTTGCCCCAGCACCACGCTGCGCACCCCCGGCATGCATTCGGGCAGGCGCAGCAGGCTGTACACGAAGGCGGGGACATCCGGCGTTTGCGCCCGCGCATCCGGGTGGAGCAAGGAGTTCATCCCGCCGTGGACTTCTTCCAGGGTGCGGATCTGCACCTCAGCGGTGGAGCGCAGCAGGGAATACACGGTGCGCAGATACAGCTCGATCTCTTCGGAAGCGGCGCTGGGGACGGTACGTTCCATGGGTCTCCCTCAGCCCCGCACGAAATGCGGCATCTGTTCGGGGATTTCCAGGGAAAGCTCGACCAATCCGGCGTATTCCCCGTCTGCATACCACGGCGATTGGAAGATCAGCTTCTTCACGCCGTTCTTCTCGACGGTATATACGTTCTTCTGGCCGGCTGCCAGCAGCTCCGCCAGTTTCGCGCGGGCAAGCTCGGGGTGGCAGTCGAGCAGGCTGCTCCCGATCAGCCCCTTCCCGCCTTCCGCCTGGTACGTCCTGGCGGCGCGCGCGTTCATCTCCAGGAGGCGCCCCTGGCGGTCGCAGACGATGATGGACCCTGGAAATTCCTCGATCCAGGCGTGATCTGGCATAGATGGCCTCCCAAAAGGTTCAGGATGGTGGAGGAATGCGCGGCAATCCCCGCGCTCGCAGGAAATTGCGCCCTCCTCCAACCCTATTCTAACCCGAATCTTCGCCTGAGGCAGCTTTTACTTGAGCTCTATTCCGCTTCCCACCGGACGGCTGTCTATCGGTTCCTGCGCCTCTTCCAGCTCGGGGATGTAGCGCTTCCCGCGCAGGAACGAGGCCAACGCGGCAATCACCGCCAGCGCCGCCGAGATCGAAAATGCGATGCGCAGCCCGGATTCAAAGGGCCCGGAGATCAGGTTCGGGAAGTAAGTCTTGCCCAGGATCTCGGCCTGGGTGCTGGCAGGGAGCTGCTTCACGACCTGGGCCGGCAAGAGCGTGCCCATGGGGTTGTAGCCCAGGAAGGCGGCAAACAGAGCGCCGGTCGGCGGCAGGTTGGAGACTAACCGGGCGTCGCTGCTGGGGATGCCGGCCTGGGTCAGCCCGGAGTAAAGCGTGGTGGGCAGCGTGGCGGCCAACCCAAAGGTGACTACGGTAAAGATCAGGGTGATGCTGAGGGTATTGGCCGTGTTTTGGAACGTAGCGCGCATCCCGGACGAGACACCGCGATGCTCGGGGGGAACGGAATTCATGATGGCGGTGGTATTGGGCGCCGCGAACATGCCCATGCCCATGCCGATGAGGAAGATCAGCACGGCGAAGACCACGTAGTTGAAGTTGGGCGGCAAGGTCATCAAGCCCACGAAGCCGGCGGCGGTCAGCAGCATCCCGCCGGTGGAAAATAGCCGGGCGCCGTAGCGGTCAGACAGATAGCCGCACAGCGGGCCCATCGCCAGGAAGCCCCCGGTGAGGGGCAGCATGTAGATGCCCGCCCATAGCGGCGTATCTTCGAAGGAATAGCCGTGCAGCGGCAGCCAGATGCCTTGCAGCCAGATGATCAGCATGAAGTTTAGCCCACCGCGCGCCAGCGACGACAAGAAGCCGGCCGCGTTGCCCGCGGAAAACATGCGGATCTTGAACAAATCCAGGCGGAACATCGGCTCGGGCACGTGCTGCTCCACGAACAGGAAGGCGATCAAGGCGGCTACGCCACCCGCCAGGCTGGCAATCACCCAGGGGTTGCCCCAGCCCATGCTGGCATTCCCGTAGGGTTGAAGCCCGTAGGTCATGCCAACCAGCAAGACGGTCAGGCCCACAGCGAAGAGGATATTTCCGGGGAGGTCCAAATGCTGGTGCTTGCGGATGGTGGCCGTCTCGTGCAAGGCCACATAGGCCCAAATCGTACCGCCCACCGAAAACGGCACGCTGACCAGGAACACGGCGCGCCAATTGATGGTCGCCAGAATGCCGCCCAGGATCAGGCCGATAAATTGCCCGGCCAGGGCCGCGATCTGGTTGATGCCCATGGCCGTGCCGCGCTGTTCGGGCGGGAAGGCGTCCGTCAGGATAGCGGTCGAGTTGGCAAAGAGGAAGGCCCCGCCCACGGCCTGGATCAGGCGGTAGATGATGATTTGCAGGGCAGCCGCATTGCCGGTTCCCTGTACCAGGAACAACAGGATCGAGCCGACGGCAAAGATGGCAAAACCGAGGTTGTAAAGGCGCACGCGCCCGAACATATCCGAGATGCGCCCGAAGGCCACCAGCAGCGTGGCGGTGACCACCAGGTAGCCCATCAACGTCCACAGCAAATAATCCGTCTCTGCGGGAGCCAGCGGGTTGATCCCGATGCCGTTGAAGATGGCCGGCAACGAGATCAAAACGATGCTGCCGTCCAGCGAGGCCATAAAAATGCCCAGGGTAGTATTCGAAAGGGCAATCCATTTATAAGGGATGTGGCTCAACCGGTATCCTAAGCCGGCGGGCCGAGATTCTGTCTGGATCTTTTCTTCACTTGTAGTATTCGACATATTATATCTTTGCTCCACGGTCTCCCATTTTGGATAGCATTCAAATTTGAATGCCACGATGGCTCTTCCACATACAGGCGAGGAGCCATCGGGTTGTTTCTATAGGTTGTTATGAACCTTGCGATAGTTTCTTAATTGTCCCCGTTACCGCACCACGACGATAGCAGATGACTTAGTTCATAAATCTAATAATTAGATATTCTAATTATACACCACTTGTCAAGAGGGGAGGCCCGCTTCGGCCAGCTTACGCGCCTCGGCGGCGTTGCTCGTGGAGAGCACTTTCTGGGCGAAGACCTGCGCCGCTGAGAAGCTGAGGTCGCGCACGACCGCCTTGATGCGCGGGATCCCGGCCGGGTTGAGGCTCAGCTCATCCACACCCAGCCCGACCAGCACCGGCGCGGCCAGTGGGTCGCCGGCCAGCTCACCGCACACCCCCACCCATTTATGCTGGGCGTGGGCGGCTTCGACCACTTTCTGGATCAGCGCCAGCACCGCCGGGTGGAGCGCATCGCTCAAATGGGATAAATCAGGGTTGCCTCGTTCGGCGGCCAGGGTATATTGGGTCAGGTCGTTGGTGCCAATGCTGAAGAAATCCACGTGGGGGGCCAGCCTCTCGCTCAGCACGGCCGCCGAGGGGATCTCGACCATGATGCCGGTGGAGATCGGCCATGGATGGGGAATGCCTTTGGCTTCCAATTCCCGATGAGCCTCTTCCACGAACTGTCTTGGCGTGAAGAACCTCTTCGACGCTGGCGATCATAGGGAACATGATGCGGAAGTTGCCCACCGCGCCCGCCCGCAGGATGGCCCGCAACTGGCTTTTGAACAGCTCAGGCTCGCGGAAGGAAAGCCGGATGGCGCGCACCCCCAGGAAGGGATTGGCCTCCGCCGGCAGGTTGATGTAGGGCAGCGCTTTGTCTCCGCCTACGTCCAGGGTGCGCACGATCACCGGCAGCTTGCCCATGCGTTGGCCGATGGCCGCCAGCGCCTGGAACTGTTCTTCTTCATCCGGGGGAGTCTCGCGCGTCAGGAACAGAAATTCCGTGCGCAGCAGGCCGACTCCCTCGGCGCCATTCTTGACTGCCAGGTCCGCATCCATCAGCTTGCCCACGTTTGCCACGATCTCGACCTTGTGGCCGTCGAGGGTAATGGCTTCGGCGTGCCCGGATTTCAATAATTCTTCGCGGCGCGCCAGCCAGCTCTGGCGGCGGGATTGCAGGTCGAGCAGTTTCTCCTGCGGTGGGGCCACCCAAACCTTGCCGGTGAAGCCGTCCAGGGCCACCATCGAGCCGGCGGGTAGGGTCTCCAGGGAGGGGCTGGCGCCGGCTACGGCAGGAATCCCCATGGCGCGCGCCAGGATAGCGCTGTGGGAAGTTGGGCCGCCGGCGATGGTGATCAACCCCAGGATTTTTTCCATGTCTAACTGGGCGGTTTGGGTGGGGGTCAGCTCGGACGAGAAGAGAATGGAGGGCTTTTTGAACGAGACCTTTTCCGTCCCGGTTTTACCCGCCAGCGCGTTGAGCACCTGGTCTCCCAGGTCGGTGATGTCGGCGGCGCGTTGCCTCAGGTAGGGATCGTCCAGGTCCTGGTAGGTCTTTTCGATCTCCTGAATGGCTCGATCCCAGGCGGCGGCTTCGTTCAATTTTTCCTGGTAGATGAATTCTTGCGCCCGCTCCAGAAGCTGGGGGTCTTGCAGGATCAGCAAATGCGCGTCGAAGATGGCCGCGCGGGCCTCGCCCAAACTCCTGGCGATGTTGTTGCGTTGTTCGCGGATGGACTGCTGAACTTTCTGGATGGCCGTTTGCAAATGTTTCCAGGCGGCGTCGGGGTCATTCGTTGCGCCTTTGGGAACGACGGGTCGCGGGGGGCGCAGGTGCACCAATGGCCCAATGGCGACCCCCTCCGAGATGGGCACCGCTTGAAGCGCTCCGGCTTCGGCTTCGGCGCTCGCGGGAAGAATTTCAGCCGGGGCAGGCTGCTCCACCTCTTCTGCTATCTCTCCAAAGCCATCCTCCACCAGCTTCGAGAGGGCGTCCAATGCTTTTTGGGCTTCCTGGCCGCTGGCCAGAACGGCGATCTTGTCGCCTTTCACGGCTCCCAGGGTGGCCAGCCCGTTCAAGCTTTTGGCCGGAACCGGGCCTTTGCCCGACGTCTCGTTGCGGACCTGGATGCTGGCATCGAAAGAGGCCGCCATCTGCACGAAGCGGGCGGCCGGGCGGGCATGCAGCCCGTGCGGGTTCTTCAGGGTCAGGATGGCCTGTAAAGCGCCTTCTTGGGGAAGGTCGCCGGCAGCCACCGGCGCGGGAGCCATCTCCGTTGGGGTGCCCAACTGCTCGTTCTTAGGCTCCAGGGCGTGCACGGCCTCCTGGCAAACGGCCTGGGCATCGCTGCCCAGGCCGATCTGCACGGCTGCTGCGATACTGCCTTCTACGATGGGCGCCCCGCAAAAATGCACCCCGGCGGCGATCTCCGGGGGAAGCAGCTCCAGGGCCATCTGGGCGCTGAGCACGGCGCTGCCCAGATCCATCAGGATGACTACTCCATCCGGAGAATAGACGGACTGGATGGCGTCCATGATTTCGACCGCGTCCGTTCCGAATTCGCGCCGGTCAGGCCCGACCCCTGCGGCGACTGCCAGCGGAATGTCTGCGTTGGCTACCTGCCGCACCAGGTTTACGAGGGAATTTGCCAGCTCCCGGCTATGCGAGACGATCACCATTCCAACCATAGAATCCTGCTTCCTGAGATCAACTAGCCGCTGGTGCCTCTCGAAACGATCGTCAGCACCAGCCAGATACCGTATACGATAGCGACCACCCCAACTGCTGAAAAGAGCCAATTGATCGCGCCAATCACCGCCCGGGTAGGCTTGAGATCGAGGATGATCCCACGCAAGCCGATCAGCGCATGTGAGACCACGAAGACCAGGAAGGCGATTTCCATAATGGGGATGACCGGGTTTTGATAGTACTTCACGATGTCCGCGTAGGTGAGCAGGCCGTTCTGGGCGGTGAAATGGTTGACGATCAAGTGAATGATCAGAATGACGATGACCAATAGCCCGGTGACTATTTTCGCAAACCATAGCCAGGTGCTTTCGCCGGTTTTAGGACCATATTGTGAATCGTTCATTTGAGAATCCTTTTTGATGGGTATATCCTGTCCACTGCACTTACACAGTGAACATGTGCACGGCAAAGACCAGGCTGACGACCACGGCAATGCCCAACAACACCAGGAAGGTGGCTTTCTGATACCTGGCGCCCACCCCAAAGCTGTTCAAGGCAATGCGAATGCCGTTGAGCCCGTGGAAGAAGGCGGCGGCAATGACCAGCACTTCGCCGAAGACGAAGATGGGGCTGTGCACGGTGGCCAGGAAGCCTTCGTAAGCCTGCGGCCCCTGGGCCAACTGGCCCAGCATGGTCAGGTGCAGGAAGAGGTAGAACGACAACCCTAGCGCAGTGATGCGATTCAGGATAAAGCCAATGGTGCTGATCGTGCGCGCGCGTGGGTCGAACCATTTCGCAGCGCGCGACAGGGGAGAGGTTTTAGAAATGTCGGTCATTTGCTTGCCTCCATGCTGTTAATCGTCTTGGAGCTTGAGCCGTGGAACAGGCGCTTGAAGCGCTCGCCGATGACCTGCTTGCGCAAATCCATGATGCGCCAGCCGGGCTCGACGAAGGATGGGCAAACGGCGGTGCATTCGAAAGCGCTATGGCAGCGCCAGACGCCATCTTCGCTATCCACGATCTTGAGAAGCTGCTCGTCGCCTTTGATGCCGTGCTGGTGGGCGCCGGCTAACACGGCCGGGCCCAGATAGTCGGGGGAGGAGCCGGCAATGGGGCAGGCGCTGATGCACAGGCCGCATTCGATGCAGTCGGAGAGGCGGACGAAAACGTCCCCATCCATAGCCGGCCCGGCGGGGCGCGCTTCGGGCTGGATGGCTTCTTTGGCGTCAGAATTCACCGACAGGTGCTCTACCGTGTCCATGCGGGTATACAGGCTGCCCATATCCACCGACAGGTCGCTGACCACGGGGAAATTCCGCAACGGCTCTATGCGCAGGACGCCGCCGTCCTGCGTAACGTCGCGGATCAAGGTGATGCAGGTAAGTTTTTCGACGCCGTTGACGCGCATGCCGCAAGCGCCGCACGTGGAGTGGTGGCAGGCGTGGCGGAAAGTCAGCGAGCGGTCGTGAAAGGCCCACACGCGCTCGATGCCGTCCAGCACGTATTCGTCCGGATTGACCTCGAGCTTGAACTCATCGAAATGGGGGGTTGCGCTGCCTTTCTTGCGGTAAATCTGAAAAGTGACAACCCACTTGGCTGTGCTCATGATGGCTCCTTCTAGTTGTTTTGCAGGTAATAATCGCGATAAGAGAGCAGGGGAACGTCTTTGGTGGTGCAGACGGCCTGGACGCCCATTTTTTGGCAGACGACGTCGGCCGTCTTTTCCGCCATGGCGCGCAGGGTGGTGGCCTTCCCACCGGTGATCGTCACCAAACCGTCGATGTTATCCGTTTCCTTGTGGTCGAAGCACTTGAAAGTACGCGCAATGCTCCTCCCGGTGGAGCCGCCGCCGATCAAGGGGCGGGTAGCCATGTAGGCCCCGCGCATGTTCGTGTTGCGGATCCCCGGCACCAGCTCTTCACCCCGCTCCAGCATGATCTTTACCTGATCCTCCACCACCGGCACGTAATCCAGATCGGTCACCGAGAAAGAGGTCGTGCCGACCACCATCATTCTGCGCTGAGGAAGGACGATATCGCCGTCCCCCGGTTTATTCAGGCGATTGATGGCGCGTTGCACCAGGCGCTGGTCGAAGGCAACCATCACGCCCGGCGTCGGCTTGATCGGCACGTGCGCCCCGGCGTGCGAGGCGATCTCCCCTACCCACGCGCCGGTCGCGTTGACCACGAGATCGGCGTAAATCTCCTCGTGAGTATCCGCGGCGCGATCCCAAACCTTTACCCCGGTTACGTTTCCCTGCCCGTTGATGATGAGCTGCTCCATCTCTGTGTAGGTACGGAACCTGGCTCCGTCCTTCTTGGCGCTGGCCGCGAAGGATAGCGCCAGGCGCAGCGGGTCAAACGTCCCATCGGGAACGGTAAAGGCGGCCAGCACCTTGGGATTTACGTTAGGCTCCATTGCCAGCGCTTGCTTGGCCGTCAATTCCTGGATAGGAATGTGGCAGGCGGTGCAGCCCTCGATAAATTCTTCGGCGTAAGCCAGGTCGCTCTCATCGATTGCGATGAATAACCCTCCGTTGGGCTCGATAACCTGGGGAACGATCTTGCGCAAGATCATATTTTCGTCGATGCATTCGATGGCCGACTCCCGGTCAGACACAGCGTAACGTCCTCCGCTATGCAACAGGCCGTGCGTCCGCCCAGAGGTGCCGCTGGCGATCTCTCCTCGCTCCACGACCAGCACATCGAATCCACGCAAAGCCAGGTCGTGAGCAGTGGCAACCCCGGTAAAACCAGCCCCTATGATAATGACTTTTGGCTTGCTCATGGACATGCTCCTTACTTGATGAATTTATTTCTTTTCAGCCGAGATAGCACGATCATAACTTAATTATAACCAATGCTACAGGAATTTAAGAGAGTGAAATTACCCGACTTGAGGATGAACATCTCGGGCAGAAAGAGACCTCGTGAACGATTTGATCCATCTCCGCTGAATAAGATTCTGCCGGGCCGGGGACAAAGCCCACGGCGCCGCACCAGCAAGCGTACCAGCCCATTCTTACCTTGTCGAAAGGCTTCCTCGAAGCCAGGAGATCGACGACTTCTACCCCTAAGCGCCAGCGGGAATTGGTGATCAACCGTTGGCAGCCAATCGATTTGAGTTTTTCGGCGTAGAGAGTGAAGTGAGTGCAATGGCGCATCAACAGGACGCCCACGCTTACGCCTCGTGGAAAAGGCAAGGGGCGGGCGTCGCCGGGGAAAACGGTCAGGTTGGCCGGAAGGGCCGCACGATCCGTCAGTCCCCGGTCGAGAACGTTCTGTTGGATCTCGATGGCGTAAACCCGCCGGGCAATTCGGGCAATCTGGCGGGCAAGGCGCAAATCCCCGGCGCCGATCTCCAGAACGACGTCGTCAGGATGGATCCGGTCCAGCACAGACTGATAGGTGGGCCGGTCGTAAGGCGCCCACATCAGCTCCCAGGTGGCATCTTCCTGGGCAAGGTTTGCATCCAAAGTGCAGCTCCCTTCACCAGCCAGGAATCACTGCCGCAGCCAGCGGAAGAAGATTTGCATGACGAAGAAAACCACCCAGATCAAAGCGCCAAAGAGCAGGCCATACAAGAGGCCCGATCCCCATCCCATCACAGGGATGACCCTCCAGGCCGTCAAAGCGGCCATCAGGATGCTGACCGCCGTGATGATGCGCAATGCAGATTTCATCGAAATCCAGGGGCCTTTTTCGACAACTGGTTCCTTTTGAGAGGTCTTTGGTTTCTTCTCTTTTTTCTTGTTTTCAGGTTCTGTCATTCCCGTCTCCCTTATATGGATAAGAAGCGGCGCACCCCGTCCAGACAAGGTGCGCCGCCAGGACTTAGGGCCGCGGGAAGGGGCGGTACTCCCGCCGTCCCCAAGTTGCAGTTCGGGTTACTCTACCCACTCAAAGGTGCGAGTAACGGCTTTGAGCCAGCCCTTGTATTCCTTGTCGCGCAGGGAGGCATCCATCTTGGGGGCCCATTCCTTGTCCTTGCCCCAGTTAGCGCGCAGGTCTTCGACCTTGGCCCAGAAGCCCACGGCCAGGCCGGCCGCGTAGGCGGCGCCGAGCGAGGTGGTTTCGGCGACGGTCGGGCGAATGACGGGCACGCCCAGGATGTCCGCCTGGAACTGCATCAGCAGCTCGTTGTAAGACCATGCCGCCGTCCACCTTGAGGGCGGTCAGGTTCACGCCAGAGTCCTTGTTCATGGCGTCCAGCACTTCGCGGGTCTGGAAAGCGGTGGCTTCCAGGGCGGCGCGGGCGATGTGGCCCTTGTTGATGTAGCGGGTCATGCCCACGATCACGCCGCGGGCATCGCTCTTCCAATAGGGCGCGAACAGGCCGGAGAAAGCCGGTACGAAGTAGATGCCGCCGTTGTCGTCCACGGTCTTGGCCAGGTCCTCAACGTCTGCGCGACTTCTGGATCATGCCCAGGTTGTCACGCAGCCACTGCACCAGAGCGCCGGTGATGGCGATGGAGCCTTCCAGCGCGTACACCGCCGGTTGGTTGCCGATCTTGTAGCCCAGGGTGGTCAGCAAGCCGTTCTTGGATTGAACGGGCTTGGTGCCGGTGTTGAGCAGCATGAAGCAGCCGGTGCCGTAGGTGTTCTTGGCTTCGCCGGGGCTGAAGCAGGTCTGGCCGAACAGCGCGGCCTGCTGGTCGCCCAGGTCGCCGGCGACCGGGATGCCCGCCAGCTCGCCTTTGGCCGTGCCGTATACCTCGCTGGAGGCCTTGATGGCCGGGAGCATAGCGCGGGGGATGCCCATGACCTTCAACATGTCCGGATCCCAATCCAGGGTCTCCAGGTTCATCAGCATGGTGCGGGAGGCATTGGTGACGTCGGTGACGTGCACGCCGCCGTTGGGGCCGCCGGTTACGTTCCAGATCACCCAGCTATCGATGTTGCCGAACAGGACTTCGCCCTTCTCGGCCTTTTCGCGCACGCCCGGAACGTTCTCCAGTACCCACTTGATCTTGGGGCCGGAGAAATAGGTCGCCAGGGGCAGACCTACCTTCGTGCGGAAGCGATCCTGGCCGCCGTCCTTGGCCAGCTCGTTGCAGATTTCGGCGGTGCGGGTGTCCTGCCACACGATGGCGTTGTAAACGGGCTTGCCAGTGGCCTTTTCCCAAACCACGGTGGTCTCGCGCTGGTTGGTGACGCCAACGGCGGCGATATCTTTGGGGTCTGACGTTGGCTTTCTCCAGAGCGCCGTGGATCACTTCCTGCGTCCGGTCCCAAATTTCCATGGGATCGTGCTCAACCCAACCGGGCTTGGGATAGATCTGCTCATGTTCTTTTTGGTCAACCGAAACCACTTTGCCGGCATGATCGAAGATCATGAAGCGCGTGCTGGTGGTACCCTGATCTATTGCGGCAGCATATTTAGCCATTTGATCGTCTCCTTAATTCAAAATAAAGTTGGATTTGGATACTGAGTGTGGATATCTGGGATTAGCTGGCTGTTGGCCCAGGTATCGGCGGCTGCTTTCAAGAGCAAAAAAGATGAGGTCGCGCCTGGATCCTGATGCCCGGCGCTGCGCTCGCCCAGGTAGCTGGCGCGGCCTTTGCGGGCCACCATGGGGATGGTCGCCTCCATTCCTTGTTTGGCGGCTTCAGCAGAGAGCGTCAGGGCCTTTGCGAGGGTTCTTTGGCATCCACGGCCTGTTTGAGGGCATTCACTGCCGGGCGTCAGCGCATCTACCATGGTCTTGTCGCCCAGCTCAGCTTTTCCGCGCATGATGACGCCGTTCAACGCAGCTTCCAGCGCGGCATACCAGTCCTCAAGCGTGAGTTCCATCTTTCCGGCGGTCTTCGTCCCGGCTTGGATGAAGAAGGTGCCGTAAAGAGGGCCACCAGCTCCACCGACGGTTGACAACAAGGTCATTCCGACCGTTTTGAAGATGGTGCCGATATCTTTGTCGCTGCATCTCGGGCATTTTGATCATAACGGCCTGAAAACCACGGTCCATATTTGCGCCATGGTCCGCATCGCCGATGGCCGCATCGAGCTGGATCAGATAATCCCGGTTTTCGGCGAGGACCTTCGCACAGGCCTTTATCCATTCCAAGGCATCATCACGAGCAATAGGCATAACTTACTCCATTAGAATGGGGGCTGGCCGATCTCAAGTGACTCGATCTCCAGCCCCCCTTGTCACGAAAGGTTGTTTACATACCCCAGCGCAGACCGGGTGTCTTCACCGGAGCATCCCACAGCTTGAGCAACTGATCGTCCATCTTGAGCATGGTGATCGAGGTGCCCGCCATTTCCAGGCTGGTGATGTAGGGGCCGATCAGGTTCCGCACCACTTTCAGGCCGTGTTTGGTGGCGATCTCGTAGGCTTTGCGATAGACGATGTACTGCTCGACCAATGGGGTTCCGCCCATGCCGTTGACGAAAAGCAAGACCTCATCGCCGGCTTTGTAGGGGATGTCGGTGATGATGGGCTCCATCAGCATTTCGACGATCTCGTCAGCGGATTTGACGGCCATGCGCTGCCGGCCAGGCTCGCCATGAATACCGATGCCGATTTCCATTTCGTCTTCAGGCAGGTCGAAGGTGGGTTTGCCCACGTGCGGGACGGTGCAGGAGGTCAGCGCCATTCCCATGCTGCGGCCCCAACCCTTGACCTTGCGGCAGACATCGGCGACTTCTTTGAGCGACATGCTGCTGTTCGGCGGCTGCGCCGCACACTTTTTCGGCCAGAACAGTGCTGCCAACACCCCGCCGCCCGGCGGTATACAGGCTGTCTTTGACGGCCACATCGTCATCGATGACCACGCTTTCGATCTCAATCCCTTCAGCGCGCGCCAGATCTGCGGCCATCTCGAAGTTCATGATATCGCCGGTGTAGTTCTTGACGATGTGCAGGACGCCCGCGCCACCATTGATTGCCTTGGTGGCCTCGAGCATCTGGTCGGGGGTGGGTGAGGTAAATACTGCGCCCGGGCAAGCGGCATCCAGCATACCAACGCCGACAAATCCCCCATGCATTGGCTCGTGGCCGGAGCCACCGCCCGACAGGACACCCACTTTCCCTTTCACGGGCGCGTCTGCACGCACGACGTAGTTGGGGTTGAAGTGTACCTTCACCAGGTCCGGATGAGCAAGGGCGACGCCCTCGAGCTCTTCCTTTACGACGTCCTCGGGCTTGTTTATCAGCTTTTTCATGCTACTTCCTTTCTTTACAACTCAAATTGCCTAGATTTAGCTGTTACCCGGGTTGCTAGAGGTTTAGGCCTTATCCTTGAGAGCGTTCGTGACGAACCAGTCATACAGGAAGGGAGCAATCGCGCCACCCACTAGCGGCCCCAGGATAGGAGAAACGATCCAGTAGGTTCCGGTGAAGAGGCCCTGAGTTCCGACCAGCAAGCCGAAGAGGCGCGGGCCGAAGTCACGGGCAGGATTGATGGCGTATCCGGAGGGGCCACCCAGGGATAGACCTACTGCCAGGACGGTGCCGCCGACCAGGAAGGGTCCGAGGTTGTGCATCAGGCCCAGGTTCTTGGAGTCGCCACTGGCCAGAATGCCCCACATCAGCACCATGGTACCGATGACCTCTGCTGCAAAGGCGTTCAACACACTGTAGGTGCCTGTAGCGCCTGAGCTGGCACCGCCCCAGAAGGCCTGGCCAAAGATCGATCCAGGCCCGGTGCACCACACGTTAGGCATACCGGCGGAGACGAGACCGCCATGATAGACTACATAGACGCCCAGGGCGCCAACGAAGGCGCCGACGATTTGGGCAACCCAGTAGGGGAGCACTTTCGCCCAGGGGAACCCGCGCTTGACAGCCAGCGACAGGGTCACGGCCGGGTTGATGTGCGCGCCGGAAACGCCGCCGGAGACGTACACGGCGATGATGACCGCGAAGGCCCATCCGATGGTGATGGTATCCCAGTTATAGGCGGTACCGGCCAAGCGGGGAGCGAGACCTACATTGGCAACCACGCCATCGCCTAAAAGGATGAGAATGGCTGTGCCGAAAAACTCGCCAACAAGCTCTTTCCATAAACTGATTTGCTTCATTGCCTCATTCTCCTTACTAATTTGATTGGGTGGAAATTATGTAATCGAAGAAAGCAACAGTGGGAAAAGCTCAAGTAAAACTCAACGCTAATGATTTTCGAGCAGGCCCTCCTTTCTGATAGAAAAATTTTGGTAAAGTGACAAGCGCTAACGAGGGCTTATCACCCATCCCCTTAGGAAGATAAAAAAGGCCAACCAGTAGATTAAACTGATTGGCGCCTAGAAATAATTGAACAAATTGGCCAGGATCCGCCCTGCTTCATGCCCTTATGCGTTTGTGTTGAACAAGCCGCATCCAGCATACCCGATCCCTTTCGCTATTTGAATCTAAAAGCTCTTTTATTATATGAAATCCGAGTACGTTTGTCAATTAAATTCCATTAAATGTTCAATTATGAAACATTAATTTAACCGTTAAGTTTCATTTCGGAACTCTCCTATATGGCCGTGGGAAAGGGAGACATGCGAGCGGTATTCTTTGATGGGAATGTCGTATTCTTTGAGCTTGCGCCACAGGGTGGTGCGGCTGACTCCTAACATCTCCACCATCCTGACGAGGTTGCCTTCGCAGATGCGGGCGGCCTGGATCAGCGCCTGGCGCTCGATTTCGGCCAGAGAGTTGCCGGAAATACACGGCAAGCTTTCGAGCCTCAAGCGATGCGGCTCGCGCAGGAAATCGGGCAGGTGTTCTGGGGCGATTTCTTCGGCGTGGTTCAACTGGCTGACGGCCCGCGCAATGACGGTTTCCAATTCCCGCTGGTTGCCCGGCCAGCGGTATTGATAGAACAGCGCCATGGCTTCCGGGCTGACGGAAGGCACCTCATGAAGCTGAGAGGAAAAGCGTTTCAGGATATCGTTCACCAATAGGGGCAGGTCTTCTATGCGCTCGCGCAGGGGGGGCAGGCGAATCTCGAAGGGGCTCAGGCGATAATACAGGTTCGGCCTGAAGCTTCCCTGCTCGATCAATCTTTCCATATCGGCCGAGGAGGAAGCCAGCACCCTGACGTTGACGGGAATCGGGCGGACGCTGTGCAGCCGTTGGATGATGCCCAATTCGAGCATGTTCAGCAGGATCGTCTGCGCGTCCAGGGGAAGCCCTTCCACGTCTTGCAGATAGAGAGTTCCGCCCTCGGCCAGCTCGATCTTGCCCGGGCGTCCCTCTCCGCTGAAGCCGTTCGTCCCCCCTTCGAAGCCCAGCAGCTCGGGCAAGACCATTTCGCCGGGAATTGAATTGCAGGAGAAAACGATGAAGGGGCCCTCGCTGAAGGGGCTATGCCGGTGAATGGCCTGCGCCAGGAGGGTTTTACCGGTGCCCGCCTCGCCGCGGATGATCACGCTGGCCCGCGCGGCGGCCGCCAGCTTGGCCTGGCGATAGACGCGCTGGATTTCAGGGAACTCACCGATCAGGTTGTCCAGGGTGTAGAAAGCCTGCGCGCCTACCTGGCGCTGAACGAGCTGGCGGATCTCTTTGACCTGCCTGAGCACGGTTACGATGGCCTGAACACCTTCTGAATCGCGGACGAAACGCAGCGTGAGCATACAGTCGATGCTCTGGTCGGCGATGTTCAGGGTGGCTTCGGTATCCGTCAGGTCTTTACCGGCGTGGATGGCGTTTATGACGAATTCAGGGAGCTGGATTTTCTCGTAAAGCTTTCTGCCCTTCAACGGATCGACGCTCAGCTTCAAAAGCTCGGTGGCCGCCGGGTTGGCCTGGATGAGGATGCCCTCTCGATCCCAGACCAGGATGCCTTCCGAGATGGTGTTGAGGATGGCGTTCAGGCGCGTGAGCTGGTTGTTCTGCTCGCCCAGTAAGCGGTCTGCCTGGCGCTGGCTTTCGATGGCGCGCGCGCCGCCCACGACGAGACCCAGGCTGTGAGGGTGAGCGTTCTCCTCGAAATTGATAATGCCCAGGGCGCCCAGTGGTTTCCCGGTAACGTCGAAGATCGGAGCAGCGGCTTCGGTGATGTCGTGGAATTGCTGGCGGTAATGCTGGTATCCCCGCACCTGAACGGGTACTCTTTCCGTGATGGCCAGGGCAAAAGCGTTCGTGCCCATTTCCATCTCAGAGAGGAGGGTGCCGCGCGTGATGCTGAGCTGGTTGAGGTGAGCGACGATGCTGGGGTCGCCAAGGAGATCCAACACGTAGCCGGCGTGGTTGACTAAAAGGAGGGCCGCATCGGAATTTTCGGTGTATTGGAAGATATCTTCCATGATCGGCCGGGCGATGGATAGGAAATCGAAATAAACCACCTGGGCGCTGAGCAAATCAGGGTCGGCTAATTTTTGCAGGGTGATCCAGGAATGAGGCGATATGCGCGGCCAACAACGTTCCCAGGAAACGGCAATTAACGAGGGGATCTTGATGGGCGAGTCGTGGGAATTGACGAAGCGTGCCCAATCGCTCTGGTGCTCATTCAATTTTACCGGCATAGCCTGGCCTCAAATCTTTGAAGGGTTGTGGGTGGATAGAGACGACTTCCACTTCAGATTATAGGTTGGTTCGGCGGAAAAAACAATTCCCATGCGGAGCGGGGGCGACGCCGTGCAATCGTTCTCCTCCGGTTAAAGACCACTGCGGTGTCTGATGCTGTCAGACACCGCAGTGGTCTTTTGTGAATTTAAGCCTGATTGTCCGATTAGCTTTTCGAAGCGGATTCTTCTGATTCGTTGTAGACTATCCCAACTTCGGGCTGTTCGGGCTTCTTCGTGCCGGGCAGCTCGTTATTGGTTCGACCAATTTCCTCCGCGTGTTGGACGGTATCCTTGCGCTCATTTTGGATCAGGCCGATTTCTTGCTGGATGGACGCGGCCTCTTGGGAGCCTTCCTCCAGATCGTTGTTGACGCGGCCGACCTCTTGCTGATTCTCAGGATTGGGGGTTACATCTAACATTTCGCCAGTCATGATAAAACTCCTTTCATATGCTCACTCAAGCATATACATGAATTATATCATAAAAATAGCGATTAGTCAAATGCGATGGAAGTGTGTTTGTCCCAAACTTGGTTGGCGAATTTCAGGAATTGGGAGCAGGCAGCATTCTCCCTTGCCTGAGCGAGAAAATCATGCAAGTTTCACTCCGGCCGCCATCAGGCCACTGGTCATGCCATCCCAGTTTTTATACCCTCGAACCGTCCGGGCTCGCATTTTCATGCGACCTATCACTTGTTCGGTTGGGTTATTCGTCCAGGGCACGTCCGGCTGCCAATTGAACACCCGAAAACGAGCCCAATTTTCGCCCAGACGGACGATTAGATAACGCAATTGTTCAAGCGGCGTAGATTCACTCCCGGCTCGTTTGGCTTGAGCCGGTGGAAATTGGCGTCCCAAAGCCACCAGGCGCTTGTCACCCTCGATGGGCAAATCTGCAAGCAACTGCTTTACCTCATCTACCATCCACAGCCAATCGGGGGGCAAGCTTTCCTTCAATTCATGCAACGTGCGTCCTACCCAGCGCCGCAGATGGAACTGGCATACCTGGTGTTCCAACTGTAAGTCATCCGCCACTTGCTTGTAACTGGCCAAATCGTCGGTCACAATCACGCTGATCCCCAGACGCTGCACCAGTGGTTCAAGAAACTTCTTCACTGCCTGTGGGTCCTTCTCATCCAGATACCCCACCGTGATCGGGTCGCCCGTCCCCATGTCTACCACCACCAATACCTTTTGCGTTTCTCCCCATCCCTTCACATACGCCCCGTCTACCCCCGCCACCCTCACCTTCTTCCAATGCCGCTCTTTCTCCAATTGCCTGGCCCGCTCTTGCACATCCCGCCATATACTCATCCGCCCTATTTCCACCCGAAATGCCCCAAAAAAGCCGGATGCCCCGCGATAACTCATCCCCAATATCCAGCCAATTGCCGCCAGTGCCTTCATCCGCACCGTTTGCTGGGCTTGACTGATCCCTTCCGGATAGTGCCGAAACGTGTGGCGACAGGTGCAACAACAATAGCGATATACCACCACTTCCTTAATTTGTGGATCGCGTACTTTCCTGATCGCCCCTCCCCATCGCTGAAATGTTTCTCCCCCACACACTGGGCATCGTTTCGGACGACTTGTTTCACAAACCTTGACTTCTGGTAAATGTAAAGTGACAATTGACATCGCAAGCTCCGGTAAATTGTTGGCCTAAGTAACTACCAATTTAACCTGGGCTTGCTCTTTTTTCAAGACCTACCAGTTTTGGGACGAACACGGAAGTGTCTACAGGCCCTGCGGTAATTATTCTCCCGGTGCGCCGGTGATGATCTGCCGCACGTCGGCGGGAATCGGAAGGGCGTCCAGCCCGGCGTAGATTTCCCAGGTCTCGGTGTGGAAGAGGGAGGCGCCCGGTTCCAGCCTGGTCAGCGGGCCAAGCGTCTCCAGCTCCAGGAAGCGATCGTTGCAAAAACATTCTACGTTGCAGCCACCGTCGGGATAAAGCTCTTGCCTGCCTCCTTCGTCAAAGCGCTTGACGAAGAGCACGCCGTCCAGCCAGCAACCGGCCCAGCCATGCGGGTTGAAGTAGCCCATTTTTACGGGGGGCAGGCTCGGAACCGCTCGAATGAGGATGAAATCATCGCGCAAGATCAGGCGCTGATCTTCCAGGTGCGAATAGGGCCAGAGAGTGATGTGCCGGTTGGGCAAGAGCCCGGTCGCATCTACCCGGCCGGCGGGCTGTGGGAAGATGCCCACCCCGCCGATGCGTAACATGGTCAGCGCCCAGGGAGAGAGCTCCACCGTCCAGGCGCCCTCGTTGCGCAGCTCGTGCCGCAGCCCGACGCACGCCCGCCCGGCATCCAGGCGAATTTCCAGGCTCTTGGCAATGTGCGTCCACGGCTCAACCGGTTGGCAAATGCGCACACCGTTCTCGATTTCGTCCACGACTGCGCCGGCGTTGTCCGGAAGATAGGTGCGCGGCATGGCTTCAGGCGCATGCCAAAGGCGGTGCCCTCCCCGGAAGTAAAAGCTGCCGTAGGGCGTTTCCACCGCCTCCTCCAGGTCTGCAAACAGATTGGGCCGCCCGGCCGGGCCAAAACGCACGATGCGGGGCGCGTTGGCCAGATATTCCAGCCAGACGAAGCGGTTCTCGAGGCGGTGGGTGGTCTCTCCGTGGAATTCGCCGGTTTTCAATCAGGCCCCCATTTTCTCAAAGGATGATCTCAACGCCGGATACAGCTCGCGGTAAAGCGCGTAGGAGTCGTGGTAGGCTTGCGCCTGCGCGGGGTCGGGGAGGGTGCTGCCCGTAATCTTGACCGCCGATCGACACGCGCCGGGAACGTCGCTCCACACGCCTGCCCCCACGCCAGCCAGCAGAGCCGCGCCGTAGGCGGCGCCTTCGGTGGTGTTGACCGTAACCAGCTCGGCTCCTAACACCGATGCCATAATTTGCCGCCACAAGGCGCTTTTCGTGCCGCCGCCCGAAGCGCGCACCTGTTTGATCGCCCCCAGGCCGGCGTTTTGAATGAGGGTGAAACTGTCCTTCAAGCCGAAGGAGACGCCCTCGAGCACGGCGCGAGTCATGTGCCCGCGGCTATGCCGCAGGGTCAGGCCGATGAAGGCGCCGCGCGCCAGGGGATCGGGGTGGGGCGTGCGCTCGCCGCTCAGATAGGGCAGGAATTGCAGGCCCTCACTGCCCGCCGGCACGGCCGCGGCCTCTTCCAGCAAGTCCTCGAAGCTCAGAGTGGGGGCCAGCGTATCGTGGTACCACTGCAAGCTGCCGGCTGCCGAGAGCATCACGCCCATGAAATGCCACATGCCCGGCACGGCATGGCAAAAGGCGTGCAGGCGTCCTTCCGGCTCGATCAAGGCCGAGGGGGTAGTGGCGAACACCACGCCGCTGGTGCCCACCGTCAACGCGACCACGCCGGTTTCCACCGCACCGACCCCCACTGCCTGGGCGGCCTGGTCGCCGCCGCCGGCTGCCACCGGCGTGCCGGCCTTCAGCCCTGTGGCGGCTGCGGCTTCGGCGGTTACGCGCCCGGTGAACTCAGGCCCTTCGCAGGTGGGGGGCATCCAGGCCGGGTCGATGCCCAGCTTCTCCAAAAGCTCTGGCGACCAGTCGCGCGCTTTCAGATCGAAGAGCACCGTGCCGGCGGCGCCGGCTTTATCCATGGCGTACTCGCCGGTCAGCTTGAAACGGACGTAGTCTTTGGGCAAGAGCACGTGGCGCGCCCTGGCGAATATTTCCGGCTCGTTTTGCTGTACCCATAAAATCTTGGGAGCGGTGAAGCCGGTCAGGGCTACGTTGCCGCTGATCTGGATGAAGCGCTCTTTGCCTACCCGCGCGTGGATCTGGTCGCATTGGGCCTGGGTGCGCTGGTCGTTCCACAGGATGGCCGGGCGCAAGACGTGGCCCTTTTCATCGAGGAGCACCAGCCCGTGCATTTGCCCGGTCAGGCCGATCGCGGTGACGGCCTCTCCCGGTACGCCGGCTTGCTCCAAAACGGAGCGGATGCTGGCCGAGACGGCTTCCCACCATTCGCGCGGGTCTTGCTCCGACCAGAGTGGTTTCGGCGTCTGTAAGCTGTGCGGCGAGGCGGCCACTGCCACGACTGCCCCGCTTTCATCCACCAGCAGGGCTTTGCTGGAGGTCGTGGACGTATCAATGCCCAGAAGATAGGTTTTGGACATCCTTCCTCCTCAGTGTTCCTAAAGCGGAAATTACGAAGCAGGATTAGCGCACACCCAAGAGCAGGTCGGTGAGCAGTTGATCCAGCTTTTCGTATTTCAAGCCGCGCCTGGCCAGCCCCGGGCGGTCGAAGGCCTGCGATTTGAGGGCGGCGGCCTTTTCGGGGCTGTATTTGCCGAAATAGGCGTCCATCGCGCCGTCGTCCGCGTTGATTTCGGCCAGCAACGCCCGAATTTCTTTGTCGGCGTTGAATTGCTCGGCTTTTTCTTTCAGGATGAGGTAGGTGCGCATGCAACCGCGGGCGAAATCTTTGACGCCCTCGTAGTCCTCGGTGCGATAGGCGTGGGCGTCGAAATGGCGCGAGCCCGCATAGCCCACGTCTTCCAGGAATTTGACCAGGAAGAAGGCCGCTTTGAGGTCGCGCGAGCCGAAACGCAGGTCCTGGTCGTAGCGGCCGGGGTACTGGTCGTTGAGGTCGATGTGGAAAAGCTTGCCGGCTTCCCAGGCCTGCGCCACGCCGTGCATGAAGTTGAGGCCAGACATGTGCTCGTGGGCCATCTCGGGGTTCACGCCGACCATGGCCGGGTGGTCGAGCGAGGCGATGAAAGCCAGCATGTGGCCGGTGGTCGGGCTGTAAAGGTCGCCGCGTGGTTCGTTGGGCTTGGCTTCCAAGGCGAACTTGAGGTCGTATTTCTGGTCGAGGGCATACTCGCAGAGAAAGTTGATGGCCTCGCGGGTGCGCTTGAAGGCTTCCAGCGGACTTTTGCTGGCGTCTGTTTCTGTGCCTTCGCGCCCGCCCCAGAAAACATAAACTTTCGCGCCGAGCTCCGCGCCCAGGTCGATGGCGTGCATGGTCTTTTGCAGGGCGTAAGCGCGCACCCTGGGATCATTGGAGGTGAAGGCGCCATCCTTGAAGACCGGGTCGGCGAACAGGTTGGTGGTCGCCATGGGCACGACCAGGCCGGTTTCTTCGAGCGCTTTCTTGAAGTCTTTCAGAATGCGATCGCGCTCGGCGGGCGTGGCGTCGATGGGAATGAGATCGTTGTCGTGGAAGTTGACGCCGTAAGCGCCGACCTCACTCAACAGATAGACCAGCTCGGCCGGGGGCTTGGGGTCGCGGACGGGCGAGCCGAAGGGGTCGCGGCCAATGTTCCCGACGGTCCACAGTCCAAAGGTGAATTTGTGGTCAGGTTTAGGAGTATAGGGAGTGCTCATCTTTTTTATCCTTGTGATCGGTTGCTAATCAGATCGATACGAGCGGTGAAAACTAGCGCGCATGGCATGGGGCAGTTAGCGGTTCTTCTTGAAGTATACATCGCTATAGACGGCCAGAACCAGCACCAGGCCCTTCAGCACGTATTGCCAGGCGGGAGCTACGTTCATGATTTGCAGGCCGTTGGTCAGGCTGGCCATGATCAACGAGCCAATCATCGCGCCGAAGATGGTGCCTTCGCCGCCCAGGGTGGAGGTGCCCCCCAGGATGCAGGCGGCAATGGCGTCGAGCTCGTAGCCGGTGCCGGCTGCGATGGTCCCGTAGCCCACGTAAGAAGCCAGGGCGACCCCGGAGACGCCACACAGGAAGCCCATCAGCACGAAGACCATGAAGATGTTGCCGCGGATGTTGACGCCGGACAGGCGGGCGGCCTCGCGGTTGCCGCCAATAGCGTAGGCATACCGCCCGAATTTGGTATTGTTGGAGAGATAGGCCACGGTCACTGCAATGACGGCTAATAGCAGCACGGGAATCTGGATGCCATGATAGCGATTCACGTAATAGACGTAGGCGATCACGACCGCAGAGAAGAAGACCGTCTTGAGCAGATCCAGATAGAGGGGCGGCAATTGGAAGCCGTACTTCAGCTTACGCCGGCGCCCGGTAAACAGCATATAAAATAGCAGGGCCACCACCAGCAGCGCAATGGCCCAGCCGGCCAGATCGGGCAGGTAACCCTGGGCGATTACGGAGAAAATGGGTTGGTTGGCGGGGATGGTCTTGCCTTCGGTGCGCAGGAGGATGGCGCCGTTGAGTATCCAAAGGCTGCCCAGGGTCACGATGAAAGAGGGGACGCGCAGATAGGCGATGATATAACCCTGGAGCACGCCGTA
This sequence comes from uncultured Chloroflexia bacterium, assembly GCA_963702935.1. Taxonomy (GTDB): domain Bacteria; phylum Chloroflexota; class Anaerolineae; order Anaerolineales; family Anaerolineaceae; genus DAOTWA01. The sequence goes on along the minus strand of OY969772.1, from coordinate 245,777 downwards.
TAACGTGCCCACCCCCAGGCCGATGAGCACCGACAGGATGGTGGTGAGCAGTTCGTGCCCGGGAAGGATGTGATTCCAGGTATTCGCCTGGAAATAGGCTACCACCACAGACACAAACCCGGCCAGCTTTCCTACGGATAGATCGATGTTGCCTGTGACGATGACCAGCACCATGCCGACGGAAAGCAGAGCGGTCACCGTCATTTGCCGGAACAGGTTCGAGAAATTCTGGGGCGCCAGATAGCCGCCGTTGGTCCAGGCCGAGAAGAAGCCCCAGATCATGATCATGGCCACGATCAAGGCATAGGTTTGGAAGTTGGCTCGCAGCCGTTTGGTGATATCAGAAAGGGTATTTGCCCTTGGGGTTGTGGTAGTTGCGCTCATAGGGATCGCCTTTCGAAGGTGAAAATGGATTAATTGACCAGAATGCCGGTGGCTAAAGTCATAATCTTTTCTTGCGTCGCATCGGTGATTTCAAGCATGCCGACCGATTTGTCCTCACACATCACCATAATCCTATCGCTCATGCCAAGCACTTCCTCCAGCTCGCTGGAGATCATGATGATCGCGATGCGATTTTCGGCCAGATCGTTCATCAGCTTGTAGATTTCGTACTTTGCGCCCACATCGATCCCTCGGGTGGGGTCGTCCATAATTAACACCTTGGGCTTGGACATCAACCATTTGGAGATCACGACTTTCTGCTGGTTCCCGCCCGATAGCGAATCGGCCGGCGCGTGCAAATTAGGCGCCTTGATGGACAGGCTCTTAGCGAAGCTCAAGCTCTCTTTGAGCTCGGCGATATCGTCGATGCGAAAGAAGGAAGCAAACTGGTCTAAATTCGCCAGGGAGATGTTCCTCAAAATAGACTGGATCAATACCAGGCCGTGCCGTTTACGGTCTTCGGGCACCAGGCTGATGCCGTTCAGCATGGCTTCGTGAGAATTATTGAATTTGACCTCACGGCCTTCCAGCTTGATCTTGCCTTGGGTGATCTTGCCGTATTCGCCGAAGATCGTCATGACCAATTCGGTGCGCCCGGAGCCCATCAGGCCGGCAATCCCCAGAATTTCACCTTTACGCAGGCTGAAGCTAACCCCTTTGATGATTTCCCGGCTGCTATCGTCCGGATCCAGGGCGTGGAGATCTTCCACCTCAAGGATGACTTCACCGGGGCTGCGATTGCCCTTCGGGAAGCGCTCTTGCATTTCTCGCCCTACCATATAATTGACCAACGTCTCGATATTGAGATCCTGGGTCGGCTGGGTGGTTATCACCTTGCCATCCCGCAGGACGGTGACAGTATCGGTGATCTTGAAGAATTCTTCGAGCTTGTGGCTGATGTAGATACAGGTGACGCCGTGTTCCTTGAGCCCCCGTAAAATCCCCATCAATTTTTCGACTTCAGCTTCGCTGAGCGCGCTGGTGGGCTCATCCAAGATCAACACCTTGGCATCTTCGGAGAGGGCTTTGGCGATCTCGACCATCTGCATTTTGCCAACGCCCAATTTCTTCACCGTCTCTTGAGGGGCAATATCGAGCTGGTATTTCGTCAGGATGGCTTGAGTGTCGGCGTACAGCTTGTCCCAATTGATGGTTCCGTTTTCAACCGGTTCGCGGCCCAGGAAGACGTTTTCGCCGACGGTCGTCGTAGGAATCAGGGTAAGCTCCTGGTAAACAATGGCGATGCCCTTTTGGGTGGCCTCGCGGATGGAGCTGTTCCCCAGCTTGAGCTCCTCGCCGTTGAAGACCACGCTGCCCTCGTAGGTTCCAAAGGGATATACGCCCGAAAGGATTTTCATCAGTGTGGATTTCCCCGCGCCGTTCTCGCCACAAATGCCGTGAATTTCTCCCCGGCGGACGTGGAAGGAGGCTTCTTTCAAGGCCACCACGCCAGGAAATCGCTTGGTTACGTTCTTGAATTCGAGAATGATGTCATTATCCATTACCGTTTTCTCCGGCCAAATCAATGGATTTTTCTCTAATTGCCGTTGGAGTTTCCTTCGTGAGATTCCCGGCCCTCCCAGGCGGGAGAGGCCGGGAAATCTGTTCGAATCAAGGAGACGGATTAGGGTTTGGGAGGACGCTGCGCATCCGGAATGTCGCGATAGACATCATCGTAGGGTTGGAAGCCGCTCTTCACGATGAGATCGTAGACATTAGCCTTGGTGACCTGTTGAACCGGCAGGAAGGCCGCCATCACGTTGCCGGTCTTGGTGGTGTCGTTGGTCAGCTCGGCCAGCGTGAATTGCTGCAAGTCGGAAGGTGTCTGACCCTTGAGCAGGCCGTCCATCAGGTCAACCGCCTTTGGCGTCAGCAAGCGGGTGTCCTTGTACACGCTGACGGTTTGCTCGCCCTTTACAATGCTGTTGCAGCCATCCGCCGTGGCGTCCTGTCCGGAAATCGGGACTTTGCCGGCCAGGCCCTGGGCCTTCATGGCCTGCAATTCGCCCAGAGCGGTGCCGTCGTTGGAGGCGACCACCGCGTCGATCTTGTTTTGCTGGGCCGTCAGGATGTTCTCCATCATCTTCTCAGCAGTGGCGGCATCCCAGTTATCCACCCACTGGTCGGCCACGACTTTTACGATACCCTGATCAATGTACGGCTGCACGACTTCCATCTGCCCCTGGCGCACCAGGATGGCGTTGTTGTCGGTCGGGGAGCCGCCGGACATGACGACCTTCGCAGGGTTGTCTTTCGTCCAGGTGGTGCTTCCGGGAAGCCCCAGGGCGGTCATGACCCCCAGCGCTTCCTGGCGGCCTACTTCGACGTTGTTGAAGGACAGGTAAGCCGCAATCTTGGAGGTCTTGATCAGGCGATCATAGGCGATGACCTTCACGCCCGCATCGGCGGCTTTATCCACAGAAGTGACGGCAGCGTCGCCATCTTCAGCGATGACGATCAGGCCCTTTACGCCCTGCGCTACCATGTTGTCGATCTGGTCGTTCTGCAGCTTCACATCATGATTGGCTTCCTGCACAACCACATCGTAGCCTTTGTCCTGAAGCAACTGGGTCATCTGGTCTGCTTCTCTCTTCCAGCGCTCGGTGGCGAAATCCGAGAAGGACAGGCCGATTTTGGTCTTCCCGGTTGAGCTTTGAGGCGCTGTGGTGGGTTGGGCGGGGGGTTGGGTGGCCGCGGGTTGCGCGGGGGCCTGGGTGGCCGGGCTGCTGCAACCGGCGATGATTCCGGCGATGATCAGCAGAGTGAAGACTACAATTGAAAAACGATTGTGTTTCATTTTCTCACTCCTTTTAGAATCGGTTAAGGTTGGTTAGGCTAGGACGGTCCAATTCAGATCATCAATCCATAGCACCTCCTCAAAACAGATTTGCGCCGCCAGTAAGGGATGTGACACCCTAAGCGCAAGGAGCCTTACACAATGGTCATTTCCCTCAAAATATCGTCCAGAACGACAGCCACAGCTCCCAACACACAGGCGTCGGGGCCGAGCTCCGCGAAGGCGACCTTCAGGTTGTCTCCGGAAGGTGGCAGCGCCATAGAATAGACAGCATTTTCAATAATTGGGCGAAGGATGGCCTGGCCGAGGATGAATGCCCCCCCGATGACGACCAGGTTAGGATTAAAGATGTTGGTCAGGTCGGCAATCCCGACTCCCAGATGCAGAGCAACTTCTTCTATCGCCAGGCGACAGATGGGATTGCCTTCCAGGGCAAATTCGACCACGCGCTCGAAAGTAAGATTGTGCAAATCGCCCTGGCAAGCTTCTAAAAGGGTGGCATCCGGGTGAGTGCGGAGCTCTTTTTGGATGCGGCGGAGAACGGCGCGGGGGCCGACCTGCGTTTCCCAGCAGCCAATGCGCCCGCAGCCGCATTGCTCGCCGGCCGGATCGCGCTGGATGTGTCCAATTTCCCCCGCGTAGCCCCGCCCGCCGCGGAAAAGCTTCCCGCCGATCATGATGCCCCCACCCAGCCCGATGCCGGAGCTGAGGTAGATGAAATCGTCTACACCGCGCGCCGCCCCGAAGTAATATTCTCCCAGCGCGGCCAGATTGGCCTCGTTCTCAACGTAGATGGGCAGGTGGAAACGCTGATTCCACATCAAGCGGATGGGGACGTTTCTCCAGCTTAGATTGGGGGCAAAGATGAGCTCTCCCTGGCGAATGTTGACCAGACCGGGCAAGCCGAGGCCAATTCCCAGTGGCCTCAAGCTCTTCTCCTGGGCAATGCTAAGCGCCTGCTCGATCAATTGCTCCGCCTGGCCGATGATCTTGGTCTGCGACTGGGAGGGCGTGATATTGACGCGCACCTCCCACAAGATTTCCGCCACGAAATTGGTCAGGACGACGGCGATGAAATCGACGCCGATTTCCAGGCCGATGACGGCGCCGCCGTCGGGCCTCAGGCTGAGGGCAATTGCCGGCCGGCCGACCTTGGAGCTTTCCTGTTCCTGTCCCTCCGCCACCAGGCCCTCATCGATCAGGTCGTTGACGATATTGGAGACGGTGCCGGGATTCAGGCCGGTGAGATTGGCCACTCTGGCGCGGGATATGGGCGCGTGAAGCCGCAGAGTGTTGAGCACCACAGACTTATTGATCTTGCGGACTTTGTCCTGATCGCCAGTGAGCATAGGAGAGGGGAGAGAGTGGATTAGTTTATCGATTGGATCAATTAATTAATTCAGATTATAGGGAGAGTCGCGGGAAAAGTCAATAGGGTCTTTGTTTCGCAGCGTGCCATCGCGCCGGAGTGACGCGATCTCCAATTCTTCTGCAGTTCCGATCCTGGTGAGCTCGTCTATACATTCATCAAAGCGCCTCCTTCTTCAGAACTCGATTAAGACCTTGATTGCTTCGCGTTCGTTCATCGTCCGGTAGCCATCAGGCACCTCGTCGAGACGGGCGACCCGATCGAAGACGCGACCCGGTTCGATCCGGCCTTCGAGAACGTCCGGTAGCAGCTCCTCGATGTACGTGCGGGCCGGGGCGGGGCCACCGGCGATGGTGACGTTTTTGTAGAACGTCGGCTGGGCTGCCGGAATCGACTCCTCCTGGGGAACCCCGACGCGGCCGACCGCACCGCCCGGACAGGCGATGCTGAGCGCAGTGAAGGTCGACTGCTCAAGCCCCACGCACTCGAGAACGGAGTGGGCGCCGAGGCCGCCGGTGAGCTCGCGCACGCGCTCGACCGCTTCCTCGCCTCGCTCGCTGACAATGTTTGTTGCGCCAAACTCTTTTGATTTCTAACGGGCCACTCGTTCGGAGCCTGGCCCGGCCTGGTATTGTTCGTTGCTGACCTGTTCCATCCAATCGGCGGCTTTCCCGTCGAGATATTCCTGAATGGCGATGTGTGTCATGGCTGTGGTTGGCGAGGCGCCATGCCAATGTTTTTCACCCGGCGGGATCGAGATCACGTCACCCGGTCGAATTTCCTCAATCGGGCCACCCCAGCGTTGCACCCAACCACAACCGGCTGTGACGATGAGGGTCTGCCCCAGCGGATGGGTGTGCCAGGCTGTTCGAGCGCCGGGCTCGAAGGTGACATTGGCGCCGGCCGCGCGCGCCGGATTGCTCGCATCGAAAAGAGGGTCGATGCGTACAGCGCCGGTAAAATATTCGGCTGATCCTTTGCCGGAAGGCCGTGAGCCACTTCTTTTTATTTCCATTTCTTGGATTCCTTTACGTGCTTGTATTCTCGTTCATGTCCATCCGATGCCCATTGGATAGGGTCCGCACGACATGTTGGGCCGCCGCATAGAATGCGCCGCCAGGGCGAACCCTAAATCCGGCCCCAGAGGAGACATCTCACCGGCCGGTCAGTTTCAGCACCGCTTCGGGGAGCCGGTCTCCTTGCACGCTGATCTTGGAAGCAGCGCTTTCGATCTCGCGTAGATCGTCGGGCCTAAGCTCGATATTCACTGCCCCAATATTCTCCTCCAGGCGGTGCAGCTTGGTCGTGCCCGGGATGGGAACAATCCAGGGCTTCTGGGCGAGCAGCCAGGCGAGTGCGATCTGAGCAGGCGTGGCCTTCTTTTGTGCTGCAACCTGATTTAGCAGATCTACCAGGGCCTGATTTGCTTTGCGATTCTCCGGCGTGAAGCGAGGCGAGATGTTGCGGAAATCCGTGCTGTGAAAAGTCGTGCTCGGATCGATTTTTCCGGTGAGGAATCCCGCGCCCAACGGGCTAAATGGAACGAAGCCGATGCCGAGCTCTTCCAGGGTTGGCAGCACTTCTGCTTCAGGATCTCTCGTCCACAGCGAGTATTCACTCTGGACGGCGGTGACTGGCTGGACAGCATGTGCGCGACGGATCGTCTTGACCCCCGCCTCCGAAAGACCGAAGTGCTTCACCTTGCCCTGCTGAATCAAGTCCTTCACTGCGCCTGCCACGTCTTCGATGGGCACGTCCGGATCAACCCGATGTTGATAGAACAAATCGATCACGTCCGTTCTGAGCCGCTTGAGGGAGGCCTCGGCCACCTGCTTGACATGTTCTGGCCGGCTGTTCAAGCCACCCGAGCGCGATCCCGTGATGGGGTCAATATCAAACCCAAACTTGGTGGCGATTACCACCTGGCTGCGGACAGGCGCGAGCGCCTCGCCCACCAGCTCTTCGTTGACGAACGGGCCGTAAGTCTCTGCCGTATCAAAGAACGTGACGCCGCGCTCCACCGCCGCCCGGATGAGAGCGATCATCTCTTGCTTGTCAGCCGCCGGGCCGTAAGCCGAGCTCATTCCCATGCAACCCAGCCCGAGGGCCGATACCTCAAGATTACTATTTCCAAGTTTGCGTTTTTGCATTTTTTGTGCTCCTTGTACACGTTGCCTGGCCTGGAGACCAGCTCGTTTTTTCAATGAAAGGTATTGATAGAGAGCCGGTAGATTTTTCCTGTTGAGGTTATTCTAGACGTTCTGGAGCACAAAGGGGTAGAATAATCATCGAAGATGATTGTACGATTTTGCAAACCTGCCAGAGAGGCGCTGCAGAAGCAAGTAAAGAGGCTGATATGGATTTAATTGTGGATTCGATACAACATGAACAGGCAGAGCGTGAGGCACACAGGGCGGAGGCCAACAAGGACGAGCTGGTCGAGCTTATCGCACGAGCCGTCCGCGAAGATGGAGCGGTTGAGCCACTGAAAGGCCTGCACCTCCAGCGTTCCTCCTTGCCCAAGGAGCCACTTCACAGCGTGTACGACCCCGTCTTTTGCGTGGTCGCCCAGGGCAGCAAGGAGGTCTTTCTAAGTAACGAGCGCTATCTGTACGACCCCTCTCACTACCTTCTGGTCACAACCGAGCTGCCTCTCGTGGGCCACATCGTCGATGCGTCGAAGGAGCGGCCGTACCTCAGCCTCCGCCTGGAGCTCGACCCCATCCTCGTCGGCTCGGTCATGGTCGAGGCCGATTCCCCCTTCTTGCAAAACCATGCCGATGTGAGAGCCATCAACGTAAGCTCGTTGGACGCAGGCCTGCTGGACGCTGTGGTACGGCTCGTCAGGCTTTCTGACAGCCCTGCCGAAGCTCCCTTCCTCGCGCCGCTGATCACGCGGGAAATCATCTATCGGCTCTGGGTGGGAGAGCAGGGTGACCGGCTCAGCTACCTTGCGGCTCTAGGCGGTTACACTCCCTACATCGCCAAAGCCATCGAGCGCATCCATAAAGATTTTGACCAGCCGCTTCGAATTGACGACATCGCGCGTGAGCTTGGGATGAGCGTCTCGGGATTCCACCATCACTTCAGAGCTGCCACCGCAATGAGCCCCTTGCAATTTCAGAAGCGGCTGCGGCTTCAGGAAGCCCGCCGTCTCATGCTCGGTGAGGGCCTCGACGCGGCCAGCGCAGCCTACCGCGTCGGTTACCACGACGCATCGTACTTCAACCGGGAATACAAAAGCCTCTTCGGCTTACCGCCGATGCATGACGTGGAACGGCTGCGGGAAACTGCCAAGGAAAGCATCAGCCTGGTAGCCGATTAGTAAATCTTCCCGCTCTACGCCGTTCCTCGTTCCAACGGTCTCCGTTGGAAGCTCCTCACGCCGGTCCACCGGCAAACTTCGATAGATCACCCAACCATCACGATCGGCAACAATCCTATTTGCCCGGCATAATCCCTGGCGCTCGAGTATTTCCAAGGTTCGGGTACATCCACATATCCACGGCGAACGGGATTGAAGTGAATATAGTCAATCTTTTGCCGCAGTATTTCTTCAGTGGTGATCCGTTGGGGATGGGAGCCTTCCTGCCAAAATTGATACGGACGATCTTTCTTATGCTCGAGTTTGAAAAAGGCTAATTGATCGAGGACGGTCTGTTTTTGATTTTCAGCGTAATAGTCGATGCTCTTCCTGGCAGTGAAGGATTTGAAATTGGCGATTTCTTTGGAAAGGTCATCTGCGCTGGCGACCATGTGAAGATGGTTCTCCATAATCACGTAGGCATGAAGAACCAGGTGCTGGCGGTCGATGAGGTATCCCAGCGAGTTGAGGATGACCTGGGCGATCTCGGGGTTGCTGAAAAGAGGAAGCCAGTTCACGGTCGTAGCCGTGACGAAGTAGGGGAATGGGCCACCTGGGAGGAAGTGATAGCGAGTTCGGGCCATAGATTAGGGGCGCGGAGCGCCGGGGTGGGGGTTCCCACGCGGAGCATGGGAACCAGGAGTAAATCGTTGTCAGTTCTCCATCCCTCTGGGGCGATACTGCAAGGCCTCCGCCAGGTGGGTGGGAGCGATCGTCTCGCTGCCGGCCAGGTCGGCGATGGTGCGCGCCAGCTTGAGGATGCGGTGGTAGGCGCGCGCGGAGAGCTGGAGCTGGCTCATGGCGGTGCGCATCAGGCTGCGCCCGGCGTCGTCCAGGGCGCAGAACTGGCGCATCTCCGCCGGGTGCATGTCGGCGTTGCAGGCCAGGCCGGAGCCTTGCCCATCGGCGTTCATCTCTGCGAAGCGTTGGCGCTGGCGTTGGCGGGCGGTCTCCACGCGCTGGCGCACCACCGCCGAGGATTCCCCCAGGCGCGCGTCGCTCAGCTTTTCGTATTCCACGCGCGGCACTTCGATGTGGATGTCGATGCGGTCCAGCAGCGGGCCGGAGATGCGCTTCTGGTACTTGGTGACCGTGCCGGGCGAGCAGGTGCAGGGCTTGAGCGGGTCGCCGTAATAACCGCAGGGGCAGGGGTTCATGGCGGCCACCAGCTGGAAGTTGGCCGGGAAGGTCAGCGAGCCTTGCGCGCGGCTGATGGTGACGACCTTGTCCTCGATCGGCTGGCGCAGCACTTCCAGCACGCGCGGGCCGAATTCGGGCAGCTCGTCCAGGAAGAGCACGCCGCGGTGCGCCAGCGAGACTTCGCCGGGATGCGGCCAGTTGCCGCCGCCCACCAGCCCGGCGTGGGAGATGGTGTGATGCGGGGCGCGGAAGGGCCGGTGGCGAATGAGGGGCACGTCGGGCGGGAGCTGGTCGGCCACGGAATAGATGCGGGTCACGTCCAGGGCCTCGTCGATGGTCATGCGCGGCAGGATGGCCGGCAAAGCGCGCGCCAGCAGGGTCTTGCCGGCCCCGGGTGGGCCGATCATCAAGACGTTGTGCCCGCCGGCGGCGGCCACTTCCAGGGCGCGCTTGACGTGCTCCTGGCCCTTGATCTCGCGGAAATCCGTCAGCACGTTGATTTCCAGATCTTCGGCTTCGATGTGGGCGTGGGGCTTGACCGGCGCCAGCCCGTTGAGGTGCGCGTACAGCGCCGACAGCGAGGAGACCGGGATCACTTCCAGCTCGGGGATGAGGGCGGCCTCGGCGGCGTCGGTTTCGGGCACGAAAACGCGCTTGAAGCCTTCCCGGCGGGCGACGGCCGCCATGGGCAGCACGCCGCGCACGTGGCGCACGCTGCCATCCAGGGAGAGCTCGCCGATGACCAGGCGTGCTTTCCAGGCTTTCGGGGTCGACCTGCTCGGCGGCCACCAACACCCCCAGGGCGATGGGCAGGTCGTAGGCCGGGCCTTCCTTGCGCACCGAGGCGGGCGCCAGGTTGACGGTCACCCGCTTGCGCGGATAGATACAGCCCGGCGTTCTTGATGGCCGCCTGGACGCGCTCGCGGCTCTCCTGTACGGCAGCGTCGGGCAGGCCCACGATAACCATCGAGGGCAGGCCCTGGGCGGTATCTACTTCTACCTCGACGATGACCCCCTCCAGTCCGATGACAGCGCATGAGTAGACGCGGGCAAGCATGAGGTAAGTGTAAGGGCAGGCGGACGTGCTGTCAAATGTTTTTGTACGTTTTACGGAAAGTGAAAGGTGCGGAGCGCCGGGACGTGGGCTCCCACGCAGAGCATGGGAGCCAGGAAACCAGGGGGACCAGGAAAAAGGGCGTCAGGCAGGTTTCCTGCTGGCGGCTTTGACCAGGCCCATCCAGGTGGAGGCGATCAGCGGCCAGTGGTAGAAGCCCTTGAAGTAGGCCACGCGGACCTTGTCGAAGCGCACGACGCCGGCCCCGTCCTGGTAGGGGAACACGGCTTTCACTTCTGTGTGGCTGACGGCCACCTGCTGTCTGGCTCCGGCGAAGGCGTAACGCCGGTCGGTGATGAGCAGCGTTCCTGCATCCAGCGTGTCCAGGTCGCCGGTGAATTTGGGGTCGGGCAGGGGGTGGATCTCGAACCAGATGCCGCTGGCCGGGCGATGCGCCGCTCCCTTGCGGGAAGTGTGCAGCGAGCGCTCGTCCCAGGCGTAAGCATTGTGCAGGAGGAAGATGACGCGCTCGCCGGCTTGCAGCGGGATGGGAAGCTCCAGCCCGCCTTCCTCTTCGTAGAAGTCTTCTGGAATATTGCCCCTGGCGAGGTCGGCCAGCGCGGCGTCGGTGTGCACGGGGCCTTGATAAGCGGCCAGCTCTTCCCGGCTGAACTTTCGATCGCGCAAGAGGCGGGCGCAGTTGCTGTAAGCCGGCCCCACCCGTTTCACCCAAAAGACATCCGCAGCGTGGCCCAGCAGCGTCTGGCAGCCCAGGCAGCGCAGCCCGGCGCTCTTGACGATCAGCCCGCTCTGGGCGCTTTGGAATTCTTTGCCCTTGCACAGTGGGCAGGTGATGGACAGGTGCGCGGCGTCGGCGCTCATATTCCCTCGGCAGGTTTTCCCCCGGCGGGCGGGGGAGGATGGGGCGGTTGGAAAACGGCCCCCAATCGATTGCGGCGGCTGGATGAATATGCTATGATCGATGTCTTATGGGAAGTATAGGCGCAGGTTTCGAGAAGGGCAAGTCTCGCGCAAGGGGAATGGGTTCCCACGCAGAGCATGGGAACCGGGAAATTCCCCACGCAGAGCATGGGAACCAGGCAATTCCTGGTCCGCATCAGGGCCTTGCGCCCGGCTATCCTCTGCCGCCGGGCAGGACGAGTTGTTTTCTGGCGGGCATCTTGAGGCAAAAGCCCCGCTCCTTTCGCGCGGACGCCCAGGAGCTTATCGCCGGATTGCGGCCGCCGCTGAAGGTGATGGGGGCTGCCCCCGACCGGTCGGCCTGCTTGCTGACCGTCAATCATTATTACCGGCCCGGTTTTGACGCCTGGTGGCTGGCGCTGGCGGTCAGCGCCGTTTTTCCCCGCGAGATTCACTGGGTCATCACGGCTGCGCTGACCTATCCCGGCCAGAAGCGCCGCGTCGCGTTGATGCCGCTCAGCCGTTGGGCGCTGGGGCGCATCGCCCGCACGTACGGTTTTAGCGCCATGCCTCCCATGCCGCCCGATCCGCGAGAAACGTCGGCGCGGGCCCAGGCGGTGCGCCGGGTGGTGGAAACCGTCCGCCGCGAGAAAGACATCGTCGTTGGCCTGGCGCCCGAGGGACGCGACCTGCCGGACGGGAAGCTGGGCTGGCCGCCGCCGGGCGCCGGGCGTTTTATGCAGGCCATCTCCCGCCAGGGGTTGCCCTTCCTGCCGGTGGGGCTGTTCGAAGCCGACGGGGGCCTGTGTCTCAACTTTGGGCGCCTTTACCGCCTGCCGGCGATGGAGGAAAGCTCGCCGCGGGAAGCGGATCGCTTCATCTCCAGAATCGTCATGGAACACATTGCCGCCCTCCTGCCGGAGGGCTTGCAGGGAGAGTTCCCCCGGAGGGAGCCCGCCCTGTTGGAGAGCACAGTATGAAAAAGCTCAACCTCTTCGGGCTGCTGGCGCCCAACGTTTATTGGGTAGGATTGTCCTTCATGTGGAACAGCCTGCACCCCATCCTCTTGCCGGCGGTGCTGCTCAATTTCGTGCCGGACGCGCAAAAGAATACCTACCTGGGGCTGCTGACCTTCGCCGGATTGGTGATCGCCATGCTGGTTCAGCCTCTCTCCGGGGCAGTGAGCGACCGCTGGATCTCGCGCTGGGGGCGGCGCCGGCCCTTGATCCTGGCCGGGACGCTGATGGATTTCCTCTTTCTGGCCGTGTTAGGCTGGGCAGGGGGCTTGCTGTGGCTGGTGGTGGGTTACATTGGCCTGCAATTCGGCTCGAATACGGCGCACGGCCCGCTCCAGGGTCTGCTCCCCGATTCCGTGCCCCACGAGCAGCTCGGCACGGCCAGCGGAATCAAGACGATTCTGGACATGCTCGGGCTGGTGGGGGCTTCTCTGCTGGCCGGCCGCCTGCTCGACCCGCAGGGACGCCACCCCGGCCCGGCCATCGCCGCGGTGATCGGCGTGTTGCTCGTAGCGGCCACCATCACCCTGATCTTCACGCGGGAGAAGCCGGCCCTGCGCGAGCAGCGAGTGGAAGAGAAGATCACGCTGGCCGACCTCTTCAAGGTGGACTTCCGCGCCCACACTGCCTATTGGTGGCTGATCGCCACGCGTTTTGCTTTCCTGATAGGGATTTACGGCATCCAGGCTTTCGCCCAATATTACCTGCGCGACGTGCTGAAAGTTGCCAATCCGGTGCAACAGACCGGCGACCTGCTGGCCGCCATCACCCTGGCCTTGCTCGTATTTGCCATGGGCGGGGGCTGGCTCACCGACCATTTCGGCGCTCGCCGGGTGATGTCGGCGGCCAGCCTGATGGGCTCGGCCGGCTGCCTTTTGCTGGCCCTGGCGCGTACGCCGGTGGCGGTGGTGCTGTACGGCAGCCTCCTGGGAGCCGGCATCGGCTTATTCCTGACGTCCAACTGGGCCATGGCCAATCGTCTGGCCCCGGTGGAAGAGGCGGGCCTGTTCCTGGGCCTGACCAACCTGGCCACGGCCGGCTCCGGGGCGCTGGGCCGCCTGGAGGGGCCTTTCATCGACCTGCTGAACAACGCCTATCCCGGCACGCACCTGGGATACACGGCCTTGTTCGTGTTCGGGGCGGTGTGCACCCTGGCCGTCATCCCCCTCTTATGGAAGACTGCGCCGGGGGTCAGGACGGCAGACGCGCACAGCTAATCCTTCGAGCTGGCGGCCGGCAGGCGCCCTTTCAGGTCAGAGGCTTTGAAGGGGCCGCGCTCGGCGATCAGGGCGCGGGCGGCGTCCACCTGGCCCCACACGTTCCACAGCAGCACCCCGCGTACCCGCCCTTCTTTTAGAGTATATAAGACGCCCTTTTTGAACGGCTCGCTCCAGTCGGAGAAGACCTCGTAATCGGGACGCAATTCTCCCACGGCCTCGTAGCCCAGCTCGAACAGATCCGAAAAGAAGAACGGCAGCTTCAGGTAGGGCTCGGGCTTCCCGGCCATGGCCTTTCCGGCCAGCAGGCCGCCGGTGTTGGCGTTGTCTTCGTGCTCCACGCGCATACGTTTGTCCAGGCTTGGATTATAGAAAGCCGCCACGTCCCCGGCGGCATAAACGTCGGGCTGGCTGGTGCGCAGGTTCTCGTCCACCAGGATGCCGTCCTCCAGCGCCAGGCCGGCGCCTTTGGCCAGCTCCAGGTTGGGCAAGATGCCCAATCCGGCGACGACGCCGTCCACCAGCTCTTCTGTGGTCTGCCCGGTTTCCACGTCCTGGAGGGTGACCGCGCTGTGCTCGCCGCGCTTTTCCACCCCGGTCACCAGCGCGCCGGGCAGCACTCTGACGCCTTTGTCCGTGTAGAACTGGTTGAGGAATTCGTACAGGTCGGTGGGATAGGAGCGCGCGCCGATGCCCTTCTCCGGGAAAGCCATGACCACTTCCTTGCCGTTCCTGGAAAGGGCCGCCGCGATCTCCGAGCCGATGAACCCGCCGCCGATCACCAGGAAGCGCTGCCGCGAGTCGGCCAGCGCTTTGAGCCGCTCGTAATCGTTCAGCGTGCGGAAATAGATGATCTGCTCGTCGCCAAAGGGCAGCTTGCGGGGCGCGCCGCCGGTGGCGATCAGCAGCTTGTCGTAGGTGTAATGCTCGCCGCTCTCGTCGGTCACTTCTTTCGCCTGGGGGTCCAGGGCTTTCGCCGTCCTGCCCAGGTAGAGCTCGACGTTGAACTTGTCCGTCCCGCGCCAGATGCGCTCTTTGGGCTTGCCCATCCACAACCCTTTGGAGAGGGGCGGGCGATTATAGGGCGGGTGCGTCTCTGCGCCGAGGATGGCGATGGAGCCGGAGGGATCGATCTCGCGGATCCCGCGCACGGCTGAGTCGCCGGTCATGCCTCCACCGATGATCAGATATTTAAAGTGCGGCATCTAAAACCTCCTTGCCACTAATCGTTTCACTCGCCGCCGTTGGATTTATCCGGCGACTTGGTATTCATGCCCTTGCCCAGCTCGACGGAGCGCTCGTAAGCGGCCCAGATGGCGCGGGAGAGGGCCGTGCGGAAGCCGGCCTTTTCCAGGTAGTAGAGGGCCGCCGCGGAGGTGCCGCCCGGGGAGGTGACCTGGTTGCGCAGGTGCGCCGGGTGGGCCTTATTCTTCTGATAATAAGCCACCGAGCCGCCGGTGGTCTTCACGACGAGCTGTTCGGCGATGCGCCGCGGCAGCCCCAGGTGCACGCCGGCGTCGATCATGGCCTCCAGGAAGAGGAAGACGTAGGCCGGCCCGGTGCCGGAGAGCGCCGTGGCCATGTCCAGATAGGTCTCCTCTTCGACGAAGATCTCCTCCCCCAGGGCCAGCAGGCTCTGGCGAGCCAGGTCGTGCTGTTGGGGGGACACGCTGGGCGACGCAGTCCATACGGTGATGCCTTCCCCGATCTGGGCGGGCGTGTTGGGCATGGCGCGCACCACGTTGGCGTGCCCCAGCCCGGTGGAGATCTTCTCGATGGTAGCGCCCGCCACGATGGAGAGCACCAGGGCGTGCGGCTGGATGTTGCCCTTCAGCCCACTCAAGACCTTTTCCAGACGCTGTGGCTTGATGGATAGCACCACTACGTCTGCCTGGCAGGCGGCCTGGGCGTTGTCCGTGTAGGGCGAGACGCCATAACGCTCGTGCAGCTCGGCGCCGCGCTCCGCGCGTGGCCCGGAGGCGAGGAGCTGCTCTGGCCCGGCGATGCCCTTGCGCAGCAGGCCGGCAAGGATGGCTTCGCCCATTACCCCGGAGCCGATGAAGGCATATTTAATCGATTTAGCCATGGTTCAATTCCCCTTCCCTTTGTTTTTCTGCGCGGGCCGCATTCCAGCGCCCGTAGATAGCGGTCGAGATCATGCGCCCGGCGCTCTTCTCGGCCAGGGCCAGCTCTCCGGCGGTGGTGACGCCCCCCAGGTCGGCGAGCACCTCGTCCAGCGCGTAGTAGATCGTCAGGGCAGACGCCTTGACCGCGTAAGCCGTCAGGACTACGAACAGCGGCTGGGGAGACAACAATTTCCGGCATTCCTGCAGCAAATCGGGCAGGAGCTTGAAGAATTCCCACACCTCGCCCTTGGGCCCGCGCCCGAATTTAGGCGGGTCGAGGATCAAGCCCTCGTAACGCGCGCCCCGCCGCACCTCGCGCTGCACGAACTTCAGGGCGTCGTCCAGGATCCAGCGAATGGGCCTGGCAGACAGGTCGGAAAGCTCCTGATTCTCGCGCGCCCAGGTGATGACTTTCTTCGAGGCGTCCAGGTGGGTGACGTTAGCGCCCGCTTGAGCGGCGGCCAGCGTGGCCAGGCCGGTGTAGCCGAACAGGTTCAGCACTTTCACCGGACGGTGGGCGGATTGGATCAGCTCGCCGGCCCAATCCCAATGGCAGGCTTGCTCCGGGAAGACCCCCAGGTGGCGGGAAGCGCTGGTCTGCGCCCAGAACTTCAAGCCCTTGTAGGCCATCGGCCAGCGAGCTTCGATCTTGCGGCGTAATTGCCAGTGCCCGCCGTTCTCTTCGCCGCTGGTCTGGAAGAAGGCGTCGGCTGCGTCCCATTCTTTTTGGGGCAGGGCCGGCTTCCAGGCGGCCTGGGACTCGGGGCGCACGAAACAATAGCGCCCGTAACGCTCCAGCTTGGCGCCGTTTCCGCTGTCTAACAGCTCGTAGTCCTGCCAATCTGTGGGCGATTGGAGGGAGATGAGCGGGGGAGAGGGGGGCTTCTGTTCTTTCCGGGGCATGCGTGTGGTCGGGTCTGAAGGCTAAGTTTTCACAGTATACCAGTTTTTGGCCTTCCGGGAGGGCGTTGGATCCTACCGGTAGTGTCCCCGGAGATTGAAATCTTAGCTATAAAATCACGAGGCCCACTTGCCGGAACTGGGAAAGGCTTTACGGGCGGCGGGAGGCGAAGATAGGAGGAGTATAATTATTTTTCGAGAGGAAGCCCGGCAAGCGCGAGCCGGATCGAGAGGGGGAGTCCATCGCGCCGCTCGCTTCAGGGATTCTCCTACATATCGATTGTTGAGGAAAGCGTCATGGCTTATGATTTTGACCGCAGGATCGACCGTTCCCATAGCGAGAGCGTAAAATGGCATTATTATGAAGAAGACGTGCTGCCCATGTGGGTGGCGGATATGGATTTCGTGTCTCCAGAACCGGTGCTGCGCGCCTTACGCGAGCGCGTCGAGCAGGGGGTGTTTGGCTACCCGATCATCCCGCCCGAGCTGGTCGAGGTGATCGTCGCCCGTTTGGAGCGCCTGTACGCCTGGCGGGTGGAGCCGGAAGCCCTGGTCTTCCTCCCCGGTGTGGTGACCAGCTTTAACCTGGCCTGCCACGCCTTTGTCGCCCCGGGAGAAGGCGCATTGGTGCAGACGCCGGTCTACCCGCCCTTCTTGAGCGCGCCGCAGAACGCCGGCCTGGTGCGTGAGGAAATGCAGCTCACCCAGGAGGCGGACGGGAGTTATTCCATCGATTTCGAGGCCTTCGAGAGAGCCATCAGCGAGCGCACTCGCCTGTTCATCCTGTGCAACCCGCACAACCCGGTGGGGCGCGTGTTCCGCCGCGACGAGCTGGAGCGCCTGGCCGAAATCTGCCTGCGCCACGAGGTGCTGATTTGTTCGGACGAGATCCACTGCGACCTGCTCTTTTCGGGCGTGCGGCATACGCCCATTGCCTGCATCGATCCCGAGATCGCGGCGCACACGGTGACGCTGATGGCCCCCAGCAAGACCTTCAACATCCCCGGGCTGGGCTGCTCGGTGGCGATCATTCAGGACGAGGCCCTGCGCTGGCGCTTCCAGGAAGCCGGGCGGGGGTTGGTGGCGCACGTGAATTTGCTGGGTTACGTGGCGGCCCTGGCGGCTTACCGCGACGGACAGCCCTGGCTGGACGAGCTGCTGAAATACCTGGAGGGCAATCGCGATCATCTCGAGCAGTTCGTGCGCGAGCGCCTGCCCGGGGTGCGCATGGGCCGCCCGGAAGGCACCTACCTGGCCTGGCTGGATTGCCGCGCAGCGGGCATTTCCGGCGAGCCGGCGGATTTCTTCTTGAAGCAAGCCCGCGTGGGGATGAACGCCGGCGCCGACTTTGGGCAAGGTGGGGAGGGCTTCGTGCGCTTGAATTTCGGCTGTCCGCGCGCGATGCTCGACGAGGCGCTGCAGCGTATGGAGCGCGCCTTACCGGCAAGGTAATCTGGTAAAACCGCGTCGAGATGAGCTTCGTTTCGGAAAGCCTTGCGAAGGTTGGCCGGAAAGGCTTCTGAGTCCAGGAAAAGCGAGAGCCTTTTTTTACTAACCTTCGCAAGGTTGCGATTCGAAACCTTTAAAAAATTGAGCCGCCTTGGGGGCGGCTCTTTTTGGTTTTTAGAATCGGATAATCTTTATTCGACCTCAACCACGCTGGCAGCCTGCTGCCCTTTGGGACCCTCTTCGATCGAGAATTCCACTTTTTGACCTTCCTTCAGCCGGCGGTATCCTTCCATCTGGATCGCGGAGTAATGGACGAACACGTCCTCGCCATCATCGCGGCCAATGAAGCCATAACCCTTTGTGGCGTTGAACCATTTTACGGTCCCAATGTAACGTTCTGACATACATCTATCTCCATCTGAACATAAAAGGTTTTGGCGCAGGTGTGCCAACAAACTAGTGTCGGTCTTGTCGTGTAGACCCAGCGCGCCGTGAGAGCAACAAATGTATCACTTCTTAATTTGAGTGTCAAGATGTCGAATTGCAGGTTTTCGTTTGGTCGTGGCCGGTTGATTCCTGCGCTATAATCCAATTCTATGGAGCGTTTTCGTAGTCCCGCTCTGATCGTGAGCATTCTGTTTCCCCTGTTGGCCTTGCTGGTGCTGGAGATCGCCCCGCGCCCGCTGGCCGCCGACGCCGCCATGCAGAAGGCGCAGCAGGCCCTGACCGACGGAAATCCACAGGCCGCGCAGGCGAATTTCCAGACGGCGGCGGCTTATTACCCCTGGCGCGCCGACTTGTGGGAGCAGGCGGGCATCGCCGCGCAGCAGGCCGGGGAAGCCGACCAGGCGATCAGCGACCTGAAGCAGGCCGCCGGGATCGGCCCGTTGTCTCCGGCGGGTGCGATGGCGCTGGGCGACACTTACCAGAAGAAGGGCGACCTGAAGTCCGCCGTGCAGGTGTGGCGGGGCGCACTGGCCGAGGATGGCGCTTCTACACAGATCTACCAGCGCCTGGCGGCTGCCGATCAAAGCTCGCAGGACCTGCCCGGGCAGATCGCCGACCTGCGCGCCTGGCTGGCGGCGGCGCCGCAAGACGCCCAGGTGATGTACCGGCTCGGCCTGGCGCTGCTCGTCGGCCACCCGCAGGAGGCCCTGCCCTTGCTGGTCAAGGCCGAGGGGCTGGACTCCTCGCTGAGTGCAGCGGTCAAGACCCTGCAGGCCGGCGCCAACGCCGGGGGCAGCTCAGAAGACCCGGCCTACCGGCTGCTCCTGGTGGGGAGGGCCCTGGGCGCCGTCGACGAGTGGGCGCTGGCGGAAGCGGCTTTCCAGGGAGCGGTGCGGGCCAACCCGTCCTACGCGGAGGCGTGGGCCTTCCTGGGCGAGGCCGAACAGCAGCTCGGCGGGAGCGGTGAAACGGAATTGCAGCGCGCCTTGCAGCTCAGCCCGGACTCGGTGCTGGTGCAGGCGCTGCAAGCGCTGTATTGGCTGCGCCAGAGCAAGCCGGAGATGGCCCTGGTGTATTTGCACGCGGCTGCCGAGCAGGAGCCGTCCAACCCCACCTGGCAGGTAGAGCTGGGCAACGCCCTGGTCAGCCTGGGAGACCTGAATTCTGCGCTGGGGTATTTCCAGCAGGCCACCCAGCTCGCCCCGCAGAACCCGGATTACTGGCGCGCCCTGGCGGATTTCTCGCTGCACTACGCCGTCCAGGTGCACGACGTGGGGCTGCCCGCCGCGCGCCAGGCCGCCGCGCTGGCGCCGAACGACCCCGCCAACCAGGATCTGATGGGTGAGATCATGCTGGCGCTGAACGATTTCTCCAACGCCGAGCGTTTTCTGCTCAAGGCCGTGCAAACCGACCCGAATTATGCTCCCGCGCACCTGCACCTGGGGTTGCTTTACCAGCAGCAGAACCGCATGGCGGAGGCCCAGAGCCAGTTCACGCAGACGGTGGCCCTGTCGCCGGATTCGCCCGAGGGCGAGCAGGCCAGCCGGTTGCTGAAGCGTTATTTTCCCTGAATATACTTAAGCCTTGCGAAGGATTGTCTTGAGATGCACGGGTTTTGCAAGACCAGCATTCCGGAAACCGATCCTTCGCAGGCTTGAGGCGCCGGGCGTTTACAAAACCCCCTCAGGCGAAGTAAAATGGGTTACCGCGCAAGCGGGTGATCCTGACTCCACCTTTCCGCGGATGGGCATGCGATGAAACTCAAGATCCGCTTTCTGGCTATTTTGTCGATCCTGGCGCTTGGCGTGCTGGCGTGTGACTTGAGCACGGCGCTCCCTTCGGCGGTTTCTTCGTCGGGCAGCCACAACGTCCTGTTTCAGGACGATTTTTCTGACCCGACCAGCGGCTGGAGTGTTTCGAATGAGACCGACCGGGTCATCGCTTACCAGGATGGCGGGCTGCGCTTCTTCGTCAACCAGGCGCATTATGATTACTGGTCTGTGCCGGGGCTGAATTTTTCGGACGTGCACATCGACGCCGACGCTACCAAGCTGGCCGGGCCGGACGATAATGACCTGGGCATCCTGTGCCGTTATCGGGATCAAAACAATTTTTACGGCTTCCTGATCAGTAGCGATGGCTATTACGGTATCAGCAAGATGAAGAACGGCGAGCACACGCTGATCGGCATGGACGGCATGCGCGTCAGCCAGACCATTCAAACCGGCCAGGCGACCAACCACATCCGCGCCGACTGTATCGGGAGCACGCTGGCGTTGTACGTGAACGGTGAAAAGTTATATGAAGTACAGGATGCGGATTTTACTTCGGGAGACGTCGGTCTGTTGGTAGGCACCTTCGACCAGCCCGGCGCCGACGTCCGCTTTAATAATTTCGTGGTGACAGAGCCGTAGAGCGAGATGAACATTTATTTGGATTCGATTGGTTGCCGGCTCAACCAGGCCGAGATCGAGAAGTTCGCCGCCCAGTTCCGCGCGGCGGGCCATACGCTGGTGGGTGAGCCGGCCCAGGCCGATTTAGTGGTGGTGAATACCTGCGCCGTGACGGCCGAGGCCGCCTCCGATTCGCGCCAGAAGATCCGCCAGGCCGCCCGGGCCGGGAACGGCGCTGTGGTGGTGACCGGCTGTTGGGCGACGCTGGAGCCGCACGCCGCGGCCAGCCTGCCGGGGGTGACGCGCGTCATTTCCAACCAGGAGAAGGATGGGCTGGTTCCCGGGCTGTTGGACCTGCCCGCTGAAGCCTTCGACCAGGAGCCGCTGGTCCGCCAGCCGCTGCCCGGCGCCCACTTGCGCACGCGCGCCTTCATCAAGGTGCAGGACGGCTGCAACAACCGTTGTACTTTCTGCATCACCACGCTGGCGCGCGGGGCCGCCCGCAGCCGGCCGGTGGCCGCCGTCCTGGAGGATATCCGCGCCGCCGTGCAGGGTGGCGCGCGCGAAGTGGTCCTGACGGGGGTGCATTTGGGCTCCTGGGGCAGCGACCTGGCGCCAGCCCAACACCTGGTTGCGCTGGTGCAGGCCATCTTGCGGGAAACCGACGTGGAGCGGCTGCGCCTGTCTTCGCTGGAGCCGTGGGATCTGCACGAAGAATTCTTCGCTCTCTGGCAAGACCCGCGCCTGTGCCGCCACCTGCACCTTCCCTTGCAATCCGGCTCGGCCGGCACCTTGCGCCGCATGGCGCGCAGGATCACGCCCCAATCTTTCGCCGGCCTGGTGGCCGCCGCCCGGGCTGTCGTCCCGGAGATGGCCATCACCACGGACGTAATCGTCGGCTTTCCCGGCGAGGATGCTGCTGAATTTATGCAAAGCCTGGAGTTCGTGCGCCGCATGGAATTCGCCGGCGGGCACGTGTTCGCTTATTCCGCCCGGGCGGGCACCGCGGCCGCCCGCTTCCCGGGGCAGGTTCCCCCGGCGCTGCGCAAAGCGCGCAGCGCGCAAATGAGGTCGCTGCTATCCCAGGCCGCCCAGCGTTACCGCCAGCGCTTCGTGGGGCAGGAACTACCCGTGCTTTGGGAGGCTACGGATGCGTGCGGCCCGCAGGGCTGGCGCTTGAACGGCCTGACCGATAATTACCTGCGCGTTACCAGCCTGGCGCCCCAGTTGCTGTGGAACCAGATCAGCCAGGTGCGCCTGACGGCTCTCACCGGCGAAGGACTGGAAGGCCAGATTCTAGATTAGCCGCCGGCGCGTGATACAATAAAGAGCGTAAGCAACGTAACCCAATTGCGCGATCATTAAAGGAGATTTCTATGTTGTTTGGCCTTGGTACCCCAGAGTTAGTCATTATCCTGGTAATCGTCGTCCTGCTGTTTGG
This sequence comes from uncultured Chloroflexia bacterium, assembly GCA_963702935.1. GTDB lineage: Bacteria > Chloroflexota > Anaerolineae > Anaerolineales > Anaerolineaceae > DAOTWA01. Next base: position 223,699 of record OY969772.1, on the reverse strand, counting down.
CGTTGGGCGTATTTCTCGCGTCGGAAAAGAATTCGGCTCGGCGATCCACGAGTTCCGCAAGGGGGTCTCGAAGGAAGAGACCGCGGCGGAAAAGACCGACAAGAGCTAGGTCAGCGCGCCAGGGAAGCCAGCAGAATACTGAGCAGGTAGAGCACGAACAAGGGCGCCATTAGCAGGCTCATGTTGACGGGGTCCACGGTGGGGGTAGCCACGGCTGCGATCACCGCGATCACGACGATGGCGATACGCCACTGTTTGGCCAGCATTTTGGCGTTGACGATCTTCAACTTCGCCAGGATAAAGACGAACAGCGGCGTTTCGAAGCTCAGCCCGATCCAGAAGAGCAGGTTGGTGACGAAGCCGATGTAGTTCGCCGGGCGGGGAACGGTTTTTACCCCCATGAAGTCCAACAGAAACGGCAAGGCCGTCGGCAACATGACGAAGTAGGCAAAGGAAACGCCGGCGATGAAAAGCAGGCTGGCGAACGGCACGCCTATATAGATCCACTTGCGTTCAGCATGCGTCAATCCCGCGGTAATAAAGCTCAACAACTGGTAGACGATCACCGGCATGGCCAGGATCACCCCGGATAGCAACGCAACGCGCATAAAAACGCTGATGTTTTCAGTAATCTCGATGGACTGCAACTGCTGAATACCGCCAATCGGTTGGGTGAGCAGGCCGATAATGCGGCCGGCCAGGGCAAAGCTGGCCAGAGTGGTTACCACCAGGGCGATGATAGCCTTCAACAGCCGCTGGCGCAGCTCGTCAAGGTGTTCCCAAATAGTCATACTGGATAGGTCTTTGTTTTCCATATTGCTTCCTTTATAACCTTTTTATTGTAACCGGGTTATCGGATAAGTGGCAATACTTTGCGGTCGTTTTGTGGGGGTATAATCTGCGATAATCCGCCCGCAAAAAAGCGGGCTTCATGCACAAATTCTGGCCGGGAAGCTTCCCGGTTTTGATGTCAGGAGTGGACGATGGGGACAAGTGATTTGCATTGGTGGCAGAAGGCCGTTTTTTATCAGATTTATCCGCGCAGTTTTGCCGATGGGAACGGAGACGGGATCGGCGACCTGAAAGGCATGATCTCCAAGATAGATTACCTGCAAGACCTGGGAATCGACGCCGTCTGGTTGTCTCCCCACTACCCCTCGCCGTTGTGGGATTGCGGTTACGACGTGGCAGATTACTATGGCGTGGCCCCCGAATACGGTACGCCGGACGATTTCAAGTTCTTCCTGGACGAGCTTCACTGGCGAGGCATGTACCTGATCCTCGACCTGGTGCTCAACCACACCTCGGACCAGCACCCGTGGTTCATCGAATCGCGCTCCAGCTCGAACAGCCCCAAGCGCGACTGGTACGTGTGGCGAGACGGCCAGGACGGCGCTCCGCCCAATAACTGGAACTCGACCTTCGGCGGACCGGCCTGGGAATTGGACCCGCGCACCGGCCAGTATTACTACCACCTCTTCTTCAAGCAGCAGCCGGATTTGAACTGGCGCAACCCGGCGGTAAAACAAGCCATGTTCGACGTGGCGCGCCACTGGCTGGAATTGGGCGTAGACGGCTTTCGCCTGGACGCTATCGGGACGTTGTTTGAAGACGAGCGCCTGACGAGCCATCCGGTGGAGGTCTCGCTGGAGGAGCTTCAGCGCCGGAGCTTCCAGGCCGGCACGCCGGCCGAACGCGAGGAAGACGCTGCTCTCATGCAGGCCATGTTCCAATACCAGGTGGAGCAGCCCGAGACGCACGCCTTGCTCAAAGAGCTGCGCGCCGTGGTGGACGAGTTCCCCGAGCGCGTGTTGGTGGGGGAGACCGACGAAATCTCCTATTACGGAGACGGCACAGACGAGCTGCACATGGTCTTCAATTTTCCCTTGATGAACACCGAGCGTCTGACGCCCGCATGGGTGCTCGCCAACCAGCGGAAACGCCTGGCGGCCCTTCCCCAGCGCGCGTGGCCGTGCAACACGTTCTGCAACCACGATGCGCCGCGCCTGTACAGCCGCTACGGAGACGGCGAAAACGACCTGGACATCGCCCGGGTGGCCCTGGCCCTCGTATTGACCCTGCGTGGCACGCCCTTCCTTTACAACGGGGAAGAGATCGGCATGAGCGACCTGCTGCTCGAGGATATCAACCAGTTCCGCGACATGCTGGGCGTGTGGGCCTATCAGGTGGCCCTGGGACAGGCAGGCCTGGCGCCGGCTCAGGCGCTGTTGTTTGCCGCCCGCACAGGAAGGGACAAATGCCGCACGCCCATGCAGTGGAGCCAGGAGCCCCAGGCCGGTTTCTGCCCGGCGGAGGCCACTCCCTGGCTGCCGGTCAACCCGGACTATCGCAACGGCGTCAACGTGGCCGCCGAGAGCGAAGATCCCCATTCCCTGTTGAATTTCTATCGCCACTTGCTGCGCGTCAGGAAGGCGAATCCGGCCCTGGTGTCCGGCAGTTATCTGCCCTTGAACGAGTCTGCCCAGGAGACGCTGACCTTCTTGCGCAGCAGCCCGCATGGGGGCCAAATTTGCCTGGTGGCGATCAATCTGTCGCCGCGCGACCACCTGCTCAAGCTTGAGGACGCCAAGCGTAAGGCGCGCCTGATTTTTTCCAGTTACGAACGATATGGGGAGACCGGGCAGCTTTCCCGCCTCACCCTCAAGCCCTTCGAGATCTTCATCGCCGAGCTGCTCTAGGCCGGGAGGTCGCCTTGAACCACGAAGTACGCTGGACCGTCGAGAAAATTGCGCAAAGGATCCGCTTGATCGAGCCGTTGGCTTATCGCAGACGGCAGGTTTTGCCGCCCTTCCGCGGCCTGCTCCTGCCGGATGCGCGATTACCGGCGCCCGTAGGCGACCAAATCGACGATGCAAGCTGGGAGGTGATCGAGCCTTATCGCTATTGGGGGCAGTGGAACGCGAATTTTGTCCTGCGTTGCCGTTTCGCGCTTCCTGCAGATTGGGGGATGCAGGACGACCTGGCCCTTTTTTTGCCCCTGGGCGAGGCGGGCGATTTCAGCCACCCCGAAGCCCTGGTCTACGTCGATGGAGAGCCACTGGCGGCCTGTGACCGCCACCACCAGGAAATTGGCCTGCCCGCGCCGTGGGGGGATGGGGAAACGCATTTGCTGGCGCTGCACGGCTGGACCGGCCTGGGCGGCAAGGTGGGCGCGCTGCCCACGCAGCTCTTCATGCGACCCTGCGAGCTGGTGCAGATCGACCCGCCCACCCGCGCGCTGATCGCCACCGCGCGCGTGGCCCTGGGGGCGGCGCGCAGCCTGGGCGACGACGGGCCTACCCGCGCGAACCTGCTCAATGCCCTGGACGAGGCTTTCAAGCGCCTGGATACCCACGAGCCTCTCGGCGAAGGTTTTTACGCCAGCCTGCCGGAAGCCAGCGCCATCCTGGAAGAAGGCATCCGGCGCAGCGGCGCGCCTTCCGAGGTGACTCTGTACGCTGCCGGGCACGCCCACATCGACGTGGCCTGGCTATGGCCCCTGGCCCAGACGCGCCAGAAGGCGGCGCGCACCTTCCATACCGTGCTGAGATTGATGGAGCGTTACCCGCAATACCATTTCACTCAAAGCCAGCCGCAGCTCTACGACTTCATCCGCCGGGATTTCCCCGGGCTGTTTGCCGGCATCCGCGCGCGGGTGGCCGAGGGCCGCTGGGAGCCGATCGGCGGCATGTGGGTGGAGGCCGACTGCAATCTCAGCGGCCCGGAATTGCTGGCCCGCCAGTTCTTGCTGGGGCGCGGCTTCTTCCGGGAGCACTTTGGCCCGGGGGCCGAAGCGCCGGTCTTGTGGCTGCCGGACGTGTTCGGTTATGCCTGGAACCTGCCCCAGTTGATCCGCCAGGCCGGGCTGGAGTACTTCTTCACGATCAAGATTGGCTGGAACCAGTACAATCGTCTGCCTTACGATTCCTTCTGGTGGCAGGGATTGGACGGCACCCGCGTGCTGACCCACTTCAGCACCGTCCCCGATTGGGAAAGCGACTCGCACGCCAGCACCTACAACGCTCTCATGGAGCCCAAGCAGGTGCTGGGCGCCTGGAGGAATTTCCAGCAGAAGGAGCTGCACTCGGAAGTGCTCATGGCCTTCGGCTATGGAGACGGCGGGGGCGGCCCCACGCGCGAAATGCTCGAGAATATGCAGCTCATGGAAGAATTCCCGGCCATGCCCAGGGTGAAGCCTGCCCGCGTGGCGGATTTCTTCCGCCGGATCGAAGCGGAAGCGGGCGAGCGGCTGCCTGTGTGGAATGGCGAGCTTTACTTCGAGATGCACCGCGGCACTTACACCACGCAGAGCCGCAACAAGCGCGCCAACCGCAAGAGCGAGTTCTTGCTGCACGACGCCGAGTTCCTGGCGGCTCTGGCCAGCCGGGTAGACCCCGGTTATGCCTATCCGGCGCAAGCGTTGCACCGGGCCTGGGAGCTGGTGTGCCTCAACCAGTTCCACGACATCATTCCCGGCAGCAGCGTGGGAGAGGTCTACGCGGAATCGCTGCGGCAGTATGCCGAGGTCCAAGAGGCGGCTGAAACCGTCCGCCGGGAGGCGCTGGATGCGCTGGTGGCGGCCCTGAGCCAGCCGGCTGCCGGGCAAGCGCTCGAGAGCGTGTGGCTGGTCAACCCCACCGGCTTCGCGCGCCAGGACCTGGCCTTTTGGCCCGGCGCGCTGCCGCCGGGAGCCGCCTTGCAGCGCCTGGACGGCGCGCCCGTTCCCAGCCAGCCTGCTGAGGAGGGCGTCTGGCTGGCGCCGGGACCGGTAGCCCCCTATAGCCTGACGCCCCTGAGGGTGCTCGCGGGAGAGAGCCAGCCGCCGCAAGCGACGCTCAGTGCCGCAAGCGGCCGCCTGGAAAATGATTTCCTGCGGGTAGAGCTGAATGAGGAAGGGGACATCACCCGCATCTACGACAAGGCCAACCGGCGCGAAGTGCTGCCCGCAGGGGCGCTGGCCAACCAGTTCCAGGCCTTCGAAGACCGGCCGGTGAACTGGGACGCCTGGGACATCGACATCTTTTACGACGACCGCATGTGGAAGAGCGAGCCGGCCCACTCCGTGCGCGTGGTGGAGGCGGGGCCTTTGCGCGCCACGCTGGAGGTGCGGCGGCGCATTTTGCACAGCGATTACGTCCAGCGCATCTCGCTGGCGTACAACAGCCCGCGCCTGGATTTCGACACGGTCATTCAATGGCAGGAAAAGCACATCCTGCTGAAAACGGCCTTCCCGGTGGAGGTGTTCTCCCCGCTGGCCACCTATGAGATCCAATGGGGCAACGTGCAGCGCCCGACGCACCGCAACACCAGTTGGGATTGGGCGCGCTTCGAAACCTGCGCTCAAAAGTGGGTGGACTTGAGCGAGGGCGGCTACGGCGTCAGCCTGCTCAACGATTGCAAATACGGGCACGATATCTACGGGCAGGTGATGCGCCTGAGCTTGTTGCGCAGCCCGACCGAGCCGGACCCGCAAGCCGACCAGGGGGAGCAGCGTTTTTCGTATAGCCTTCTGCCGCACGCGGGAAGCTGGGACGCAGCCACCGTCGCAGCGGCTTACGCGCTGAACGACCCCTGGATGGTCAGGCCGTCTGCCGGTGCGCCGCGCGGCGTGGGGCTCTCGTTCCTGGCGGTGGATCAGCCTAACGTGGTGATCGAGACGGTTAAAAAGGCCGAAGATGGCAAGGGCTGGATCGTGCGCCTATACGAAAGCCAGCGGCGGCGAGGCAGCGTGAGCCTGACCGCCGCCTTCCCGTTGAAGGGGGCCTGGCGCACGAACCTGTTGGAGGAGGAGCAAAGCGCGCTCAAGGTGGTGGGCAACCAGGTGCAATTCCCCATCAAGCCGTACGAGATCGTCACCTTGCGCCTGGCCGGCGACTGAGAACGGCTCAGAAATCCAGCTTGTCCAGGTAACTCTTGAGCACGCTCGCCGATTTTTGCAGGCCCTCGACCTCTTCTGGCGCCAGCTCTAAACGCAGCACACGCTCGACGCCCCCATTGTTGAGGACGGTGGGCAGGCTCAGGCATACGTCCTGGATGCCATAATAATTGTCTACGTAACTGGAGACGGAGAGCACCGTGCGCTGGTCGCGCAGGATGGCCTCCACGATGCGTACCAGCCCGGAGGCGATGGCGTAATAGGTGGCCCCTTTGAGCTCGATGATCTTGTAAGCTGCGTCGCGGGTCTGTTGGAAGATGTCCGTCAGGTCTTGCGGGGTGCAGCCCGCGTTGTTGGCTTCACAGAACACGGACAGGCGCATCCCGGCGATGTTGGCCAGCGACCAGACTGGCACTTCGCTGTCTCCATGCTCGCCGATGATGTAGGCGTGCACGCTGCGCGGCTCCACACGGAAGTACTCGCTGAGCAAATAGCGGAAGCGGGCCGTATCCAGAATGGTGCCCGAGCCGATCACCCGGTTGGTGGGCAGCCCGGAATATCTCCAGGACGCATAGGTGAGGATGTCCACCGGGTTGGTGGCCACCAGCAGCATCCCGTGAGGGTTGTATTGGACGATGGATCCTATGATCTGCTTGAAGATGCTGGCGTTGCGCTGCACCAGGTCTAGGCGCGTTTCGCCGGGCTTCTGGGAAGCCCCGGCGGTAATCACGGTCACCGAAGCGGAGGCGCAGTCTGCGTACGTGCCGGCCCACACCCGGGTGGGCGCGGAAAGCGGCACGGAGTGGTTCAGATCCATAGCTTCGCCTTCGGCCTTGGCGTGATTGGCATCGATCAGCACGATCTCGGCCGCCAGCCCGCTCAATTGCAGGGCATAGGCAAAAGTAGCCCCCACGTTGCCGCACCCGACCACGGCCACACGTACGGGGCGAGGATGGAGATCGTTCATCACATCACCTCCTGTTGGGATTTTTAGATCACAGTGGAGAAAATAGGGTTAATCGTCAGGCTTTTCTTCGCCGGGTAAGGCGGCGGAGGGTGTTTGGCCATCCTCCGCAGCGGTTGCTTCCGGCTTTGTCCCGTTCTTCCCTGGCAATGGAATTTTCTCAGAGTCCTCGGGTGTGTTGAAATCGACTTTTAATTCATTCACCAGGCTTTTGGTCTTCTTGTTCAGTTCCGCCAGGTCTTCTTCCAGCCCGGCTTCCCGGATGATCTTGGTGGGCAGCTCACGCAGCTCCTGGGAGGTGTCCATAACCGCCCGCCAGGTGGGGGATTGGATGATCTTACGGATGTACTTGCCCATCTTGCGGGCCGTGGCGACCATATCTTTTGGCCCCAAAACGATCAGCATAATGACGAAGATCAAAGCCAGTTCTGGCAGGCCAATCCCAAATATTTCCATGCTATCAGCCTTCCACTATTCTTGGGGTTTCTTTTCGTCTTTTGCTGACTTATCTTGGGATTCTTGCGCGTCGTCCTTGTCGGAGCCTTGTATTCCTTCTCTAAATGAGCGAATACTATTGCCTAATTCTCCCGCAATCTTGCTAAGGCGGCCAACACCAAACAGCAAGAGGACGATGACCAGAATAATCAGTAGTTCAGGGGTGCCAAGGCTTCCCATTTCTTACTCTCCTTTTGTGAGATGATTCTGAGGTATCATTATAATCCTTTTTATATCCATCGCTCTCTCGCAAAGATAATTATAGAAATCATATAAATTTCAGATGAATTTCCTTACTTTGCTGCGCCCCCTGGGCGACCTATATCGATCTGAGAGATTGATTGGTATAATTCAATTCTTAGAAATTTGTGAGTGACAATACTGGAACTTGCATTTATCCTTCATAGACTCCATAGAAAATGCGAACGAATTAACGTGAAAGATTTTGAACGGAAAAATGGGAACACAGTTTTAAAACAGTCAGCAGAATACGAGCCGCCCCGCTCATGGCGTACCTGGCTGATTGGTCGTCCTTTATCCACTGCGGATGCGCCGCACCAAACGATTGGCAAGCTCATTGGATTAGCCGTATTTGCCTCAGATGCGCTTTCCTCGACGGCGTACGCAACTCAGGAAATGCTCTTCGTTTTGGCCGCGGCGGGGACGGCTGCCTTTGGGCTGGCGCTGCCCCTTACCATCGGCATCGTATTCCTCCTGGTCATCTTGACCCTGTCTTACGAGCAAACCATCCACGCCTACCCGGGCGGGGGTGGGGCTTATATCGTTTCGCGGGATAACCTGGGCGAGTTTCCCGCCGAGGTGGCTGCGGCGGCTTTGCTTACCGATTACATCCTGACGGTGGCCGTGTCGGTCTCCGCCGGTGTGGCCCAGATCGTGTCGGCCTTCGAGGGCCTGTACAGGTACCGGGTCGAGATCGCGGTCGCCATGGTGATTCTCATCATGGTGATCAACCTCAGGGGAGTGAAAGAATCCGGATCGACTTTCGCGGTGCCCACGTATTTCTTTATCATCGTGATGTACCTCATGGTGGGCATCGGTTTCTTCCGTTATTTCACCGGTACGCTCGGCACGGTGGTCAGTCCACCGGCCATGGAGCTGGTAGGGCCGGTGCAAACCCTGCACTCTCTTCCTCATCCTGCGCGCCTTTTCCAGCGGAACGACGGCCCTGACCGGCGTGGAAGCTATCTCGAATGGCATTCCAGCTTTCAAGGAGCCGCGCAGCAACAATGCCGGCAAGACCCTGGTGGCTATGGCTTTCATCCTGGGCTCGCTGCTGGTGGGCATCACCTTCCTGTCCATCCACGCCCAGACCATCCCCTCTGAAACCGAGACGGTGATCTCCCAGTTGGCGCGGACGGCCCTGGGCGGCCGTAACCTGTTCTACCTGTTCACGATTGGCGCCACGACGGTCATCCTGATCATGGCTGCCAATACCTCTTTTGCGGATTTCCCCCGTTTGAGCGCTATTGCCGCCGGAGACGGCTTCTTGCCGCGCCAGCTTTCCTACCGCGGCAGCCGTCTGGTGTATTCGCGTGGGATCATTGCTCTGGCGGGCATCGCCTCGCTATTGATCATCATTTTCCAGGCCAGCGTCAACCGCCTGATCCCATTGTATGCGATCGGCGTCTTCCTCTCTTTCACCCTTTCACAGGCGGGCATGACCCATCGTTGGTGGAAAATCGGCCACTTGCAGCCGGGTAAAGAGTTGAAGGAACGCGGCTCTACGCTGCGCTATGCGAATCACTGGGAAGGAAAGATGATCGTCAATGGCTTTGGCTCGTTTTGCACGGCCATCGTTACTTTGATCTTCGCCACCACCAAGTTCTCCGAAGGCGCCTGGGTGGTGATCATTATCATCCCTGCCATGGTGATAGCCTTTTCGTACGTCCACGGCCATTACAAGCGCCTCGCCGAATACCTTTCCCTGGAGAATTATGGCGCCCCGCCGCGCATTGCGCGCAACCGGGTAATCTTGCTGGTCGCGGGGGTGCATCGTGGAACGCTGGCGGCGCTGCGCTATGCACGTACCCTGTCCGACGATATCACGGCAGTGCACATCTCCATCGACCCTGAAGAGGCCCGCAAGGTGCAGGGGAAGTGGGAAATTTGGGGGGACGGCGTTCGCCTGGTGATCATCGAATCCTCGTATCGTCTTTTCCTGGAGCCGTTATTGGAATACATCGAGAAGATCGAGGTCCTCAAGCAGCCCAACGAGATCATCACGATTGTGGTGCCCCAGTTCGTGCCCCGCCACTGGTGGAATAATATCCTTCACACGCAGACGGCGCTCTCGCTGCGCATGGCGCTTTTATTCAAGCCGGATATCGTCATCACAGACGTGCCCTATCTGGTCGATTGAGACCAAAGGGTAGAAAGAAGAGAACGAACATGAAAGTAATTATCGTGGGGTGTGGCCGCTTAGGAGTCGAGCTGGCTTATGGCCTGTACAAGCGCGGGCATGAGCTGGCCATTATCGATAACGTTGCCGCTTCGTTTAATAACCTCCCCAGTGATTTCCACGGACGGACGATTGAAGGAGAAGCGCTCAACCAGGACGTTTTGCTGCGGGCCGGCGTAGAGAAGGCGGACGGGCTGGCCGCCGTGACCAACTCTGACGCGTTGAATGCCGTCGTCGGTCGCATCGCGCAACAGGTATTCAACGTTCCGAACATCGTGGTCAGGAACTACGAGCCGCGCTGCCGGGTGCTCTATGAGGCATTTGGGCTGCAAATCATCAGCTCGACGAGCTGGGGCGCTCAAAGGATGGAAGAATTACTCAATACGGCCGACGTACGCACGGTTTTTTCGGCCGGCAACGGCGAGGTAGATATTATCGAGTTCGTCGTTCCCGCCGCGTGGCAGGGACGCAAATTGAAAGAACTGGCTGACATCGGCGAATGTATGCCCGTCTCGGTAACGCGGGCCGGCCGGGCTGCGCTTCCCAGTGACGACTTCGTCCTGGAAAAGGGGGACGTGGTTCACCTCAGCGCCACCTTCAAGGGCATGACGGCCCTGCGCGCCCGTCTACACCTGGTTCAGGAGGCTTGAAATGTTCGTAATCATTGCAGGCGGCGGACGAACAGGCGGCCAACTGGCCCAATTGTTGATCGGTCAAGGTCATAAGGTCCATCTCATCGAGAATCGGCGCGAAGTCCTGGCTCGCGTTCATCACGAGCTGCCGACCGAGGTGATTTTCGAGGGCAACCCGCTCGACCCGCTCGTGCTGGAACATGCCGGCATTCGGGAGGCGCACGTCATCGCCGCCTGTACCACGGTGGACGAGATCAACCTTTCGATTTGTTACCTGGCGCGCAGCCTATATAATATCCGCCGCACCATCGCGCGGGTGAACAACCCCGCCAGCACCTGGCTCTTCGACGACAAATTTCACGTGGACGTGGCGGTCAACCAGGCGGAGATCCTGGCGCGCCTCATTGAAGAAGAAATGTCGATGGGCGATATGATGACCCTGCTCAAGCTGCGGCGCGGGAATTATTCCCTGGTGGAAGAAAAGATCCCGGAAGGAGCCAAGGCGGTCAACGTGGCCATCCAAGACGCGGATATCCCCGATCATTGTGTGATTGCCGCCATTATCCGCAACGGCGAGGTGGTCGTGCCGAAAGGGAGCACCGTTTTTGGGGTGGGAGACGAGGTGTTGGCCGTCGCGGATGAAGAGGGAGCGCGGCAGCTTGCGCGCCTGTTCGCCTACCCGGAAGGAGCCTACCCCGGCAGCCAGGTTAAACGGGATGGGAATAAAGTTTGACCGCTCTGGCGCATTACGGTATAATTACCCTTCGGTCTATTGCCAGGCCGACCGGAATTATTAAGATTATGAAACGAGAGGAACGAGAATGCCAAAACGCACTTATCAACCTAAAATCCGCCGCCGGCTAAGGGTGCACGGTTTCCGCGCCCGCATGGCCACCGCCGATGGCCGAGAGGTCTTGAAGCGCCGGCGGGCTCGCGGCCGCCACAAGCTGACCGTGAGCATGAACAACCACGTCAAGCGCATTCGTTGGTAAGATCGAAGACCGGTGGATGGATGAGGCTCTGTCGGGTGGAACCCGGCCTGTGCGCGCGTCTTCCGTTGCCATCCTTCAGAGAGCAGCTTACACCGGTTATTGGTTTGAATACAAATGGAAGTAGTACGGGCTGACGAGTGAAACGCATGGTTCGCCTGGCCCGGTCGACGGATATCAAGCGGGTGAGGCGATTGGGTAAGTCTTATGCTCACCCGCTGCTTGTGTTAGTTGCAGCGCCCAATCACCAGGAGGTTGTGCGCGTCGGAGTAATCGCAAGCCGGAGTGTGGGCGGCGCCGTCCAGCGCAACCGGTCGAAAAGAGTCCTGCGAGCCGTGGTCTATGCCTGGTTCGATCAGGTGGCCTGTGGTTGGGATCTCCTGTTCCTGGCGCGCCAGCCGATGGCTGAGGCCACGTTTCAACAGGTGCAATCCGCCGTCGAGACTCTGTTTCAGCGAAGTGGTTTGGTGAAGGTTTAAATGCCGGTAGAGCAACATTCAGGGGATGCGTATCATTCTGAGCCACGTTTGAGCGATTTGCCTCTTCGGCCAGGGACGTTGCCGCGCATTCCCCTGCTGGCTTTGATCAGGGTTTACCAAAAGGTGGTTTCTCCGGCTCTGCCGCCTGACACGTGCCGTTTCTATCCGAGCTGTTCCCATTACGGCTACCAGGCCATTTACAAATATGGGGCGCTGAAAGGCGGATGGATGGCAATCTGGCGGGTGCTGCGCTGTAATCCCTATAACCCCGGAGGATACGATCCGGTGCCTTGAGGCGGCAGGTTCGGGCTCACCGGAGCACCTTCTGGCTGCTTCATCCTCAACAACGAAAAGGTAATCTTCTCATTCGAATGAAAAAACTGCGCATACCCCTAATCCTTTCTGTCTTGCTGCTTGGGCTACTCCTCAGCGCTTGTACGAGCGGCTTCGGCGCAAGCGGCTGGGCGGGCCTTTCCGCCGATTCCACGACGGCTTACCTGGCCGAGGGCGCTCAAGTTCAGGCGATTCGCGTCAGCGATGGCAACGCGCTGTGGTCTTTCCCCCAACCGGCGGTAAGCGGCAAGACTTTCTTTGCCACGCCGGTGCTCACTTCGGATGGGCAGCTCATCGTTGGGGATTATAGCAATAATCTCTACAGCCTGAATCCTCAGACGGGTGTGGCCAATTGGACTTTTACCCCCCAGAAGGAAAATGTGACCCAGACGGCCAATACGGGGCGTTTTATCTCCGCCCCCCTGGTTACGGATAAGGCTATTTACGCTCCTTCGGCGGATGGCATCCTGTACGTGGTGGACCTCAAGGGCAAGTCTCTGGGGAATTTCCAAATCTCGGATCAATCCCTGTGGGCCACGCCGGTGGCGGATGCCAATTACGTATATCTGCCCGCCATGGACCACTCCCTGTACGTGTTTAGCATCGCCGATAACAAGGTGGCCCGCTCCATCGACCTGGGCGGTGCGGTAGTCAACGCTCCGGCGCTCAGCCAGGATGGCGTCCTGTATATGGGCACCCTGGGGAAAGAAGTCATGGCCGTCGACGCCGCTTCGGGCAAGATCCTGTGGAAGACGCCGGTCAGCGCCGCCGTGTGGGCCACCCCGGTCATCCAGGGGGATGCGATCTACTTCGGCGACGAGACCGGGGACTTCTATGCCGTCAATCGCACCAACGGCAGCATCTTGTGGACGGCCAATATCGGCAGCGCGATCGTGGATACCGCCCTCCTGACCCCGGATGGGCTGGTGTTTGGCACGGACGCCGGTTCTCTGGTGGCGGTGGACTTTAATGGGAAAACGCTCTGGAATTCGGACAGTTAACGGTAAACTGTACACCAGCCCGGTTGTTGTGGATAATCGCTTCTTGGTTGCCCCTTCACAGGGCACCTCTCAATTAGTGGCTTTGGACCAAAACGGCAACCAGGCGTGGGCTTTTGTACCGCCTAAATAGAGCTTAGAAAAGAAAGAAACCTATGTGGGACGCAATCATAATCACCCCGTTTGTTAACGTTTTGCTCTTTATTTACAATATCATAGGGCAGAACTTTGGCATTGCGATCATCTTATTTACCATCTTGATCCGCCTGGTTACGCATCCCCTGACGGCGCAGCAGCTCAAAGGCACCCAGGCGATGCAGAATCTCCAGAAAGACAAGCGCTGGATCGATATGCAGAAGAAGTACAAGGACGATAAAGAAAAGCTTTCGCAAGAGCAGATGAAGCTTTACAAGGAGATGGGCATCAACCCGTTGGGATCGTGTTTGCCAACGATCATCCAGTTCCCCATCATTATCGGCCTTTATCAGAGCATTATTCGGGCCATGGCGGCTACCCCTAATGAGCTGCTCGACCTGACCAAGCATATTTATCCATTCTTTGCGCAGGGCGCCTCTCTGATTCCGCTGAACAGCCAGTTCCTGTGGATGAACCTGGGCCAACCCGAACGCCTGGTGCTGCCTTTTCTGCCCTTCGGTATTCCCATTCTGGCGATCATTGTGGTCGTTACCACTTACCTTCAATCCAAGCTGATGACGCCCCCTTCCACTACGCCGGGGGACCAGGCGGCGGGGATGGCCAAAGCCATGAATTTGTACATGCCCTTGTTTATGGGCTACCTGGCGTATACTTTGGCATCCGGCCTGTCTTTGTATTTCGTCGCCAGTAATGCGATCGGAATCCTGCAGTATGCTTATCTGGGAAAGCTGAATTGGCGCAGCTTGCTGCCAGTTAGTAAAGCCAAGTCCTGATAAACCTGCCGCAAATAATTGCTTGAGGCAAAACATGACTGAAGAAAGAACCACCCTGGAAATAATTGCTCCAACAGTAGAAGAAGCGATTGATAAGGGCCTGGGTGACCTTGGCCTACCGCGAGAGATGGTAGAAGTAGAAGTGCTGGATGCCGGCAGTCGAGGCCTCTTTGGAATTGGCAGCCGCCAGGCGCGCATCCGCCTGACCCTGAAGAGCCAGAGCAAGGTGCAGCAGCCAGCTCCTCGCAAAGCCGCGGTGGTGAGCGAGCCCGTCCAAAGCATTCAAGCGGACGAAGAAGAAGAAGAAGAAGTGGAAGAGAAAGATCAGGAAGAGGACCACGACCTGCGCGTAGCCCGCGAGACGGTCAGCGAGCTGCTCGATAAGATGAAGGTGCGCGCGCGAGTCACCGTGTGTTACGGTGAGGTGGAAGACCCCAAAGAGCAGGCCCCCATCCTGGTGGAGATCCACGGGGATGATCTGAGCATCCTGATCGGGCGCCGCTCGGAGACTTTGAACGCCCTCCAGTACATCTCCAGCCTGATCGTGGGCAAGGAATTGGAGCGCTGGGTGCCCCTGGTCATCGACGTCGAAGGCTATCGCTCGCGGCGCGAGCGCCAGCTCCGCCTGCTTGCGCGGCGCATGGCCGAACAGGCCGTCAATACCGGGCGCCGCCAGGTGCTCGAGCCGATGCCGGCCAACGAACGGCGCGTCATCCACCTCGAGCTGCGCGATCACCCGGACGTGATCACCGAGAGCATTGGGGACGAGCCTAATCGCAAGGTCACCATCGTGTTGAAGAAGAAATAGCCCTGGCGAATTGCCATGCGCGCAGTAGACGTCATCATCAAGAAACGTGACCATCAAGAATTAAGCCGGGAAGAAATCCAGTTTTTCGTCCAGGGATTTACGCGCGGCGAGATCCCCGATTACCAGGTGGCTGCCTGGGCCATGGCGGTGCTGTTGAACGGCATGAGCGCCCAGGAGACTACCGATCTGACCTTCGCCATGGCCCATTCCGGCGAGATCCTCGATCTCTCCGGGGTGGTGCAGATCGCCGTGGATAAGCATTCCACCGGCGGGGTGGGCGACAAGACCACCCTGGTGGTCGAGCCGCTGGTGGCTGCCTGCGGCCTGCCCGTGGGGAAGATGTCTGGGCGGGGCCTGGGTTTCAGCGGCGGGACGTTGGATAAGATCGAATTTATTCCGGGGTTTCGCACGGACCTGAGCACGCAGGAGTTCACCCGCCAGTTGCGGGAGATCGGCCTGGTGCTCACCGGGCAGACCGGCGACCTGGCCCCGGCGGACGGCAAGCTCTACGCCCTGCGCGACGTGACCGGCACGGTGCAGTCCATCCCCCTGATCGCCTCTTCGGTGATGAGCAAGAAGATCGCCGCGGGCGCGCAAGCCATCGTCTTGGACGTGAAAGTTGGCCTGGGCGCTTTTATGCACACCCTGGAAGACGCGCGCGCTCTTTCCGACCTGATGGTCTCCATCGGCAAGCTGGGCGGACGCCGGGTGGTGGCTTTGATCTCCGATATGAATCAGCCCCTGGGAGACGCGGTGGGAAACGCCCTCGAGCTGCGCGAAGCCATCGATACGCTTCACGGCGGCGGTCCCGCCGATTTCCGCGAGCACTGCCTGACGGTGGCCGCTCACCTGCTGGTGCTGGGGCGCCGGGCGCCCGACCAGGGAGCGGCGCGCTCCCTGGCAGAAGCGGCCCTGGCGGGCGGCCAGGCCTGGGAAAAGTTCCGCGAGCTGGTCAAAGCCCAGGGCGGGGACGTGTCTTTTGTGGATGACCCTGAGCGCCTGCCCAAGGCCAATCTGGTGGAGACCGTCAAGGCTCCCCGGGCGGGCTACCTGTCTCAGGTGCACGCGCGCCTGATCGGCGAAGCCGTGGTAGCCATCGGCGGCGGAAGGGCCAGGAAGGGCGACGCGATCGACCACGCGGTGGGCGCGGTGTTCCACCACAAGGTGGGGGAGTGGGTCGAGGCCGGCCAGCCACTCTTCACGCTGCACGTCAACCAGGCAGCCCACCTGGAGTCCGCACGGAAAGCGATCTTGCAGGCCTATGCCTGGAGCGACCAGGCGGTGCCGGCTTTGCCGTTGTTCTATTCTGTGGTCGGTTCCGAATGAGTTGACCTTTGCCTGGGTTTGTGGCATAATCTTGACAACCAATATGCAAAGCGATGATGGAAACGAGTAGGCTTGGGATTGGCCTCCAGCGAGCCCGGGGCGGTGTGAGCCGGGCAGGCGCAACAAGCTGAAAATCCTTCCGGAGCTGCAACCTGAACGCGAGAGTTCCTTCGCCAGTAGGCGCGCCGGTCCCACCCACCGTTATAGGGGGCGCGAGTATAAGCTATCTTTCTTTTAGCCGTACTCGAACGAGCTGCCCGCCCTTGCGCGGGAAGCAGGGTGGTACCGCGGGAAGCCATGACTCTCGTCCCTGTTCAGGGCGAGATTTTTTGTTTAAACGGTTCGTTGACCATTCGATGGATGCGTTTATCTCTTTTATCAGGAGGTTGAATGTTTAAGCCAGTCTCTCCGAAGTTAAATGTCACTTTGATGGAAGAGGCCATGCAGCGCTACTGGCGCTCGCACGACATCTTCCATCAATCGACCTCCCAACGCGAAGGCGGCCCAGAGTACGTATTCTATGAGGGCCCGCCCACCGCGAACGGTCGCCCGGGAGTGCACCACGCCCTGGCGCGCGCCTTCAAGGACCTCTTCCCGCGCTATAAGACCATGCGCGGTTACCACGTGAGCCGCCGCGGCGGGTGGGACACGCATGGTTTACCGGTCGAGATCGAGGTAGAAAAGAAGCTGGGCTTCAACAACAAGCAGCAGATCGAAGCCTACGGCATCGACCGCTTCAATAAGCTGTGCCGCGAATCGGCCTTCGCCTACATCCAGGAATGGGAGAAGTTCACCGACCGCCTGGGGTATTGGGTCGATCTGGAAACGGCCTACGTGACCTACACCAACCCCTACATCGAGTTGGTGTGGTGGATCCTCAAGTCCCTGTGGGACAAGGACCTGCTCTACCAGGGCTTCAAAGTGGTGCCTTATTGCCCGCGCTGCGGCACGCCGCTCTCGGATCACGAGGTGGCGCTGGGCTACGAGGAAACCGTCGACCCGTCTGTGTTCGTGCGTATGCCCCTGGCGGATACGCCCGGCACCTCCCTGCTGGTGTGGACCACCACACCCTGGACCCTGCCGGCCAACGTGGCCGTGGCCGTCCATCCCGACGTGGATTACGCGACGGTCGAGCGCGATCTGCCCGAGGGCGGCAAGGAGCGCCTGATCCTGGCCAGGGCCCTGGTGGAGAAAGTCTTCGGCGACGAGCCGGTCACGCTGGTGGACACCTTCAAGGGGAAGACGCTCAAGGGCAAGCGTTACCTGCCCCTGTTTACCTTTTTGCCGCCCGAAAAGCCGGCCCACTTCGTGGTCATGGGCCAGTTCGTCACCACCGAAGATGGCTCCGGGCTGGTGCACATCGCCCCGGCTTACGGCGCGGACGACATGCAGGTGGCCCTGGACGAGGATCTGCCCATGCTGATGACCGTGGCCCCGGACGGCACCTTCATCCCTGAGGTGCGCCCGTGGAGCGGCCAGTTCGTCAAGGACGCCGACCCGCTCATCATCCAGGATTTACAGGCGCGCGGGCTGCTCTTCCGCGCGGAAAATCACACCCACACCTATCCTTTCTGCTGGCGTTGCGGGACGCCGCTGCTGTACTACGCGCGCCCCACCTGGTACATTCGCACCAGCCAATATAAGGACAAGCTGGTGGAACTCAACGAGCGCATCAACTGGTACCCGGGCCACATCAAAAGCGGCCGCTTTGGGAACTGGCTGGCCAATAACGTTGATTGGGCCCTGGGCCGCGAGCGTTATTGGGGAACGCCCTTGCCGGTGTGGGAATGCCCGGAGTGCCACCAGCAAGTGTGCGTCGGCTCGGTGGCGGAGCTTGCCAGCCTGGCGGGCAAGGACCTCTCCGACCTCGACCTGCACCGGCCGTACGTGGACAAGGTGCAATTCCCCTGCCCCCAATGCGGCGAAGCCATGCAGCGCGTGCCCGAGCTGATCGACGTGTGGTTTGATTCGGGCTCCATGCCGTATGCGCAGTGGCATTACCCCTTCGAGAATCAGGAGGCTTTCAAGCAGCAGTACCCGGCGGATTACATCTGCGAGGCGGTGGACCAGACGCGCGGCTGGTTCTATTCCTTGCACGCCATCAGCACCATGCTGTACGAGCAGGTGGCCTTCAAGAACGTGATCTGCCTGGGCTTGATCCTGGACGGCGAGGGGCAGAAGATGTCGAAATCGCGCGGGAACGTGGTGGATCCCTGGGACGTGCTCAACAAGCACGGGGCAGACGCCTTCCGCTGGTACATCTATACGGCCAGCCCTCCCGGCCAGGAACGCCGTTTCTCGGTGGACCTGGTGGGCGAGGTGGTGCGCAACTTTACCCTGACCCTGTGGAATACGTATTCCTTCTTCGTCACCTACGCTAACCTGGACGGCTGGAAGCCGGAAAACCTGGAAGACGTGGAATATTCTCCGCTGGACCGCTGGGTGCTTTCTTCGCTCAACGCGCTGGTCAGGGACGTGACGAATGCCTTCGAAAACTACGACGTGCCCGGCGCGACGCGCCCCATCCAGCAGTTCGTCGACCAGCTCTCGACCTGGTATTTGCGCCGCTCCCGCCGCCGTTTCTGGAAGACCGAATCGGACGCGGATAAGCGGGCGGCCTACGCCACCCTTTACCAGGCGCTGGTCACGTTGAGCAAGCTGTTGGCGCCCAGTATGCCTTTCCTGGCCGAGGAGCTTTACCAGAATCTGGTGCGCAGCATGGACGCCAGCGCGCCCGTTTCGGTGCACCTGGGCGATTGGCCGGCTTACCAGCCGGAGCTGATCGACGAGCAGCTCAACCGCGAGATGGCGCTGGTCATGAAGCTGGCTTCCCTGGGACACGCGGCGCGCAACAAGGCCAACCGCAAGGTGCGCCAGCCCCTGGCCGAGGCGGCCTTCGCCGTGGGAAACGTGGAGGAACAGCGCGCCCTGGAAGCCCACGCGGACTTGCTGTCGGACGAGCTGAACGTCAAGCAGGTGCGCGCCCTGAGTGGGACGGGCGAGGCCGTCTCCTACAGCCTGAACCCGCTCCCCAAGCAATTGGGGCAAAAGTATGGCAGCCGCTTCCCGGCCATCCGCAAGGCGATCCTCGGACAAGATCCGGAAGCTGCCGCGCGTCTCCTGCTGGACGGCAAAGCGCTGCCGGTGGCGCTGGACGGCCAGACGCTGGAGGTGCTGCCGGAAGAAGTCGAGGTGCGCGCGCAGGCGCGCTCAGGGTTTGCCGTGGCCTCCGAAGGCGCTTACCTGGCAGCCCTGGTCACCGACCTGACCCCGGAGCTGGTGCGCGAGGGGCTGGCGCGCGAGTTCGTGCGCCGCGTCCAGGACCTGCGCAAGCAGGCCGACCTGGATATCGCCGATCGCATTCGCCTGTACTACACGGCCACCCCCGGCCTGGAGGCGGCTGTGGCCGGCTTCAAGGACTACATCCTGGGGGAGACTTTGACGGTGGAGCTGCTCGCAGGCGAGGCGCCCCAGGGCGCGGCTACGACGGCGGACGAGTTCGATGGAGAAAAGGTGACGGTCGGGCTGCAAAAAGTCTGATTGCGCACTGACAGCGAATTTTGACGTAGATTTCACGGAAGGCCCTTGGCACGTTGAAGGGCCTTCCGTTGTTTCTGCCCCGTGCCCCTGGCGCCCACGCGGAGCTGCCTCTTTCCCCTGGATCCCCTGGTGCCCACGCTCTGCGTGGGCACCCCGTTTCCTCGTGCGCCCTTCGACCGGGGCCCACAAGTTGGGGTACAATGGGAGCAATTTGATTTACACGGTTGGAGGCAGGTTTGAAGAAATATTTAAAGGATTACGCCGTATTATTCCTTATCGCTGTATTGGTGATCGCTTTGGATCAATGGACGAAATACCTGGTGCGCACGAATTTGACCTTCGGGGAGATTTGGTCCCCCTGGAGCTGGTTGGCGCCCTACGCGCGCATCGTCTACTGGAATAATACCGGGGCAGCCTTTGGCATGTTCCAGGGCTTTGGAGGAGTATTCACTCTCCTGGCGATCGGCGTCGCCATCGCGATCATCTATTACTTCCCCCAGGTGCCCTCCCAGGATTGGCTCATCCGCCTGGCCTTGGGCTTGCAGTTGGGGGGCGCGGTTGGCAACCTGGTGGATCGGGTGACCATTGGACGGGTCACCGATTTCATCTCCGTGGGCAATTTCGCGGTCTTTAACGTGGCCGATTCCAGCATCACCGTTGGCGTGGGCCTGTTGTTATTGGGGATGTGGCTGAAAGATGCGCAGGAGAAAAAGGCGGGGGACAGCCACGCGCAAGCGGCGGATGTTTCTCAAGACGCCTTGACCAACCCCGAGGGAGAGCCGCGTGAGTGACCGGCTGTACTCTTTCGTCTACGAGGGAACCGAAGAGCAGCGCCTGGACAAATTCCTGGTGGACTGCTTGCCGGATTACACCCGTTCGCGCTTGCAGGGCTTGATCCGCGACGGCTTCGTGACCGTAGACGGCGGGGTGGTCGGCAAGTCGGGCTTCGAGCTGGATGAGGGCCGCGTCGTGCAGATACGCATCCCACCGCCGGTGCCCTCCGAGCTGATTCCGGAGTTCATTCCGCTCCAGGTGGTTTATGAGGACGATCACCTGTTGGTGGTGAATAAACCGGCCGGCATGGTGGTGCACCCCGGCGCGGGCCACGCTACCGGCACGCTGGTGCACGCGGCCCTGGCGCACGTTCCCAACCTGATGGAGATCAACGGAGAGCAACGCCCGGGCATCGTCCACCGGCTGGACAAGGATACCTCCGGCTTGATCCTGATCGCCAAGGACGACCGTACTCAGCATTGGCTGCAAGACCAGTTCCGCCTGCGCAAGGTCAAGAAGGTCTACCTGGCCCTGGTGGATGGGCAGCCGCCCACCCCGCGGGGGCGGGTGGAGGCGCCCGTGGGCCGCGATCCTTCCCACCGCAAGCAAATGGCCATCACGGCGCCGGGAAAGGGCCGCGAGGCGGTCACGGAGTACGCTACCCTGGAGGCCTTCCCCAAGCACACCCTGATCGAGGCGCATCCCCTCACCGGGCGCACGCACCAGATCCGCCTGCACCTGGCCTTTTTGGGCTGCCCGATCGTTGGCGATACCCTCTACGGGCACAGGCATCCCAGCCTGCCGGTGGAGCGCCAGTGTTTGCACGCTGCGCGCCTGACGATCACTCTGCCCGGCGAAGCTGAGCCCACGTCTTTTGAGGCGCCGCTGCCCGCCGACCTGGCCCAGGTGCTGGAGACTTTGCGCCGCGCATAAAACTATTCTGGGAGAGAACATGGACATCATCGATTTGCGTTCTGACACGGTCACGCAGCCCACGCCGGCGATGCGCGAGGCGATGGCCAACGCCCCGGTGGGCGACGACGTATACGGGGAAGACCCCACCATAAACCGCCTTCAGGAAATGGCGGCGGCCCGCATGGGTAAACAGGCGGGCCTGTTCGTTGCCTCGGGCACCATGGGCAATCTGACCGCCGTGCTGACCCACTGTGGGCGGGGAGACGAAGCCATCATGGGGCATTTGGGCCACACCTTCCTGTTCGAGGCGGGCGGGATCTCGGCGCTGGGCGGCGTCCACCCGCACACCCTTGCCAACCAGCCGGACGGCACCCTCAGCCTGGACGATATTCGGGGCGCCATCCGCGACCGGGAGGACCCGCATTTCCCCTTTTCGCGCCTGGTGATCCTGGAAAATACCCATAACCGCTGTGGGGGCGTGTCGCTGTCGGCGGAGTACACGCGCGCGGTGGGTGAGCTGGCCCACGAACAGGGCCTCTTGCTGCACCTGGACGGCGCGCGCATTTTCAACGCCTCCGTTGCCCTGGGAGTGCCGGCCGCCGAGCTGGCCGCGCCGGCCGATTCGGTCACCTTCTGCCTCAGCAAGGGGCTGTGCGCCCCGGTCGGCTCGGTGCTGTGTGGCTCGAAGGAGTTCATTGCCCGCGCGCGCCGCATCCGCAAGCAATTGGGCGGGGGCATGCGCCAGGCGGGCGTGCTGGCGGCCGCCGGGATCGTGGCCCTGGAGCAGATGACGGAGCGCCTGGCGGAGGATCACCAACGGGCGCGCCGGCTGGCCAGCGGACTGGCCGCGAATCCCGGGCTGGTATTGCAGCCGGGGTCGCCGGCTACCAACATGGTTTTCTTCTCCCTCGCCGCAGGGGTTGCTCAATCGGCGGCGGAGGTGGCGCAACGATTGGGCCAGCAGGGCATCCAAGTGGGTGTGGTAGGGCCGCGCAGCTTCCGCATCGTGGTGCATTATTGGATAGACGACGCCGGCGTGTCCAGGGTGGTGGAAGGATTTAACGATCTGCTCCACTAGCCTGCCGGATCGGCAATCTCGATATCTTTCGACCGGCCCCCATCGGATGAGATTTCCTCTTCCGAGGGGGCTGATTTCCAGAAGCCGGGGTGTGGCTCGACCTGGTTCCTGCCCCGGTTCTTGGCGACGTAAAGACGTTGATCGGCCAGATCGATCAGGCTGAACGGCTCCCCTCTTTCGTCTGGAAAGACCGCAATCCCCTGGCTGACGGTCGGCGCTGGGATGTTTTCCTTCTTGCGCGTGGTCAGGGAAATCGTGTTCATCGATTGTTGAATGCGCTGCGCCACGTGCAGCGCCTGAGCGCCGCCGGTTTTCGGCAGCAGGATGGCGAATTCTTCGCCCCCCCAGCGCCCGACCAGATCGGCGCTTTTGGTGTGCCCGCGGATGGTCTCGGTCAGAATGGTGAGCACCTGGTCGCCGACCAGGTGGCCGTAGGTATCGTTGTACAGCTTGAAAAAGTCTACGTCCAGCATGATCAGGCTGACGGGATATCCGCCCTGCCGGGCGCACTCGATTTCTTGCGCCATGGCCTTGAGAAAATAGCCGTGGTTATAGGCGCCGGTCAGGCTATCCAGGCGGGATTGCTGCTCCACCTCGGCGTGATGGTAAGCGTTGTCGATGGATAAGGCGGCTTGCTGGGCGACATTTTCCAGGATTTCCAGATCGTTCTCGTCGAACGCGTCGAATTGGTAAGAAGCAACGGCGATCAACCCCAATAAATGGCCGCCGGCGTCTAATGGAGCGCCCATCCAGGAGCGGCTCGTCCTGGGCTTGCCCAGGATGCGTGGCTTGATGCCCAGCCGCGGGCTTTCCTTGGGGACGTTGCCGAGCAGCAGAGACTTCTTCTCCTTGAGCACCCATCCCGCCAGGGTGTTTTCGATCGGGATTTCGAAAAGCGGGAAGAGCTCGCCTTCGTCGCAAAGGAATTCCAGGCGCAATTTTTTCCTGTTTAGCAACCCGACGTAATAAGTGTCTGCCTGCAAGATCTTTTGGAGGGCGGCGCGCACCAACGCGATCACCTGGGGCGTCTCCAGGGAAGTTGCCAGGCTGTGGGCCACGTTGTTGACCGCTGCCAGGCGATTGATCTGGGTGTGGATGACCTTATTCATCCACAGCAGCGTTTCGGCGAGGAAGATGGAAAAGAGGGGAAAGTCGAGGATTTGGATGAGGTCCAGGCCCGGAGCGCCGGCAGGTGAGAGCCTGGCTCCCCCTCGAATGAGGATCACCAATAAAACGTACAGGTAGACCGGCCACCTTCCAATAAATATGGCGTTCAAGGTGACCGTAGCCGTCATGATCAGGACGGGGATGACCTCGGAATTAAAGGGCCGGATGATAAAGAGCAAGCCGACCAGGGCGCCATTGAGGAGCGCGAGCATCCACTTCAGAGCCGGGCGCTGTTCTATCCAGGGGGGCAAGAGATAGACTTCTAAAATGGTGGCCATCAGGCTGGCCAGCCCAATGCCAAGGTAGACCGTTTGCTGTGCGCCGCTCAGGATGGGGGTGATTCCAAAAATGAGCACGGCGCTTTCTAACGCTAACGATAAGAAAGTGGCCGGGACTGCGAGGCGCTGATTTTCCCTTTGGGTCAGTGATATGCGCGCAGGTCTATGCTTCATTTCAGGTGGGTGGGCATGCGGCGATGGCGAAGTTATGGGGATGATTTTAAAAACAAACCGGCTTCTTGGGTCGAATTCTATTCGATAAAAGATCAAGCCATTCTACGCATGGTTTCGCGATCACGTCTTAAGGGTTTATCTGATATAATTTATTAGGAACACAGGTTTCTTCCGACGTTCAGTACCGGCCCATCTCCCCAGAAGTCGGGGCCATTTCCTGGATCGCAAGCTGTTCAGGAGGTTTATTTAAATTCTTGAATTCATTATACACACAGATTTGTCCATTGTTTCCGATTTTTGGCGTTACTTTACAATAATGTAAGCAGAGGCGCTCGGAACCTTACAGGTGGGGCTGCTGGTTGTGCTTAAAGGATGGAGATGTTTATGTGGGGAATCCTCAGGTACCTTTCTCCGAATTCGACTCACACGGACGCTCCGGTTAATCGTTGGAAATTGAGGTAACTTTTTATTACTACGATGAGGCGTGCATGAAAGAGGTTTATTCTCTGGAAGAGATCGATCAGATTGCAGCGATCATCCGCTCGCGAACTCGCTACCAACCCAGGGCAGGGCTGATCCTGGGCTCCGGCCTGGGGGACCTGGCGGATGCGGTCGAGAAAGCGGACGTTGTTCCGGTGTCAGATTTGCCCCAATGGCCGCTCTCCACGGTGGCCGGGCACGCCGGCAGGTTGGTGATCGGCGAGCTGGAAGGACAACCGGTGCTGGTCTTGCAGGGCCGGGTGCATTATTATGAAGGCTATAGCATGGCCCAGGTGGCCCTATCCGTGCGGGTGATGCAGCGCCTGGGAATGGAAATGTTGATGGTGACCAACGCCGCCGGGGCGATCAATCCCGAGTTCGAGCCGGGGGACGTGATGTTGATCACCGACCACCTCAGCCTGATCGCCATGGGGGGGCTGAATCCCTTGCGAGGACCCAACTACGACGAGATTGGCGTGCGCTTCCCCGACATGAGCCAGGCTTACGACCGCGAGCTGATGGCCCTGGCGCGCCGCGTGGCCGTCGAGAACAAGATCAAGCTGAGAGAAGGGGTGTATGCCAGCCTGGCCGGGCCTTCTTACGAGACCCCGGCCGACTTGCGCTACCTGCGCCTGATCGGCTCGGATGCGGTGGGCATGTCCACCGTGCCAGAGGTGATCGTTGCCCGCCACGGCGGGATGCGCGTATTGGGGTTTTCCGGCATCAGCAATAAGGCCAACCTGGATGGAAATACGGTGACTACCCACCAGGAAGTCCTGGAGGCCGGGCGGGTGATCGTGCCAAAGCTTTCCACCCTGCTGAGAGGAGTGCTGCGCAATTTGTAAGATCGACAGTCGCTTGAGGATCAGGATACCCCCTATCCGCCCGGTGTTTTCGGATTTTTGGATAGGTCTTTCTTACACATACGCAGCATGAATGAGATCATCCGCCTGTTAAAAACTTATGAAGTCTGGATCTACCTGCTCCTGGGCCTGGTAGGGCTGTTTTATGGTAGGAAGTTTTTCGTGGCCCTCCAGGAATGGCGCGGCACGATCTTTGGACTCGAGCGGGAGAACGCGTCCCGAAGGTTGAGTGAAGCGACCAGTGTATTAGTGCTTGTGGCGTTGATGGCAGCAGGTGAATTCCTCATGGTTTCTTTCGTATCGCCTATTTTCCCAGGCGTTCAGGTACTGTCAACCCCCACGCTGGATATTCTGACTACCCCAACGATTACCCTGGCGGCCTCCGCAGAAGCGGTGGGGACGGCCGCGCTTACCCAGAACTCCCGCGCCGGGAGCTGTGGCGACTGTGCCCGCCGGGAACGGTTGTGTCGCCGGGCAGGTAGAAGTCACTGACCCGCAGCCCAACCAGAATATCCAGGGAGAAGTGCAGCTCGTGGGCACGGTAAACATACCGAACTTCGGATTCTATAAGTATGAATATAAGCAGGCGGGGAGCGATACCTGGTCCACGATTGCGGCGGGAAACCAGGTCATCAGCCAGGGAAATCTGGGTGTGTGGAATACCAGCCTGCTGGTGCCCGGCGACTACGTTTTACGCATCGTGGTTACCGATAATAAGGGCCAGCCGTTGCCGGCTTGTGAGGTGCCGGTGCGGATCATTGCGCCTTGAGCGGAGAAAATTATGCCAGAGATTGAGATCAGGCCAGCCATTATCAATGACGTCGAGCAATTGATCGCTATCGACCATAGCTACAAGAGCAATTACGTATGGCAGATGGATATCGGCGTCGAAGACGGACAGGTGGGGGTCAATTTTCGTGAAGTGCGCCTGCCGCGCCAGGTGCGGGTGGAATACCCACGCTCGCCCCAGTTGTTGGCGCAAGACTGGAAACGCCGCTCTGCGCTGCTGGTAGGGGTGCTGGAGGGCAAGCCGGTTGGCTATATCAGCTTGAGCGAGGATATTGCGCCGGCCTCGGCGTGGGTGACGGACCTGGCGGTGGGGCAGCCTCATCGCCGCCAGGGCATCGCAACCGCGTTGTTGTTGGCCGCTCAGGATTGGGGCAGCCAGCGCAGCGACCGGCGCTTGATCGTCGAGATGCAATCCAAGAACCTGGCCGCCATTCGTCTGGCGCAAAAGCTGGGCTTTGAATTTTGCGGCTACAACGACCATTATTATTCCAACCAGGATATCGCCATCTTTTTCGCGCAATTCTTGAGGTAGTCTTTGGCGTCTTCACAAAAGAAGGTTTGAATGTTT
The DNA here is from genome assembly GCA_963702935.1 of uncultured Chloroflexia bacterium. Classification (GTDB taxonomy): domain Bacteria; phylum Chloroflexota; class Anaerolineae; order Anaerolineales; family Anaerolineaceae; genus DAOTWA01. The sequence continues at coordinate 196,826 of OY969772.1, read as the reverse complement.
GGAGATTGGGAGAGCGGATTTTTGGTCGGGTTAGAAACCCTGAACCAGATCCTTGCGGCAGGGATCGCCATCACGGCGTTTTCCCTCCTGCTTTATGCCCTGACTTTTAATTTGCGCGACCGGGTAGCGCGCTCGTTTGCGCTGATCTTGCTGTGCGTGGCGGTGGTCTTCAGCGCCGAAGCCATCGGAAGCACGGCCATCGACGCGCGCCAGATCGAGCTGTGGCTGCGCTTTCAATGGGTGGGCATCGTCTTCCTCCCGCCGGCTTACCTGCATTTCTCGGACGCTTTGCTGGCGACGACCGGCCAGCCCAGCCGCGGCAGGCGGCGCTGGGCCATTCGCATTACCTATTTGATCTCGCTGGCCATCTTGTTCTTCCTGCCCCTGGCCAATTTTTCGGGTTCGCTGGTTTTGGACCAGCCCCCGGCGCCGTACTTGAGGCGCACGATCTGAACCGAAATCTTCACCGTGTATTACGCTGCTTGCATGGCCGTGGCCTGGTTCAACTTCGCGCGGGCCTATCGCCGCACCCTCAGCAGCACGAGCCGCCGGCGCATGTTCTACCTGCTGGCCGGGGCTACCGCGCCCGCGCTGGGCTCCTTCCCGTTCCTGCTGTTTGGCTCGGCCATTGCCGCCGAGCACCCCTTGATGTTCTGGCTGGTAGCGGTCATCACTAACACGATTATGGGCGGATTGGTGGTGGTCATGGCTTACGCGGTCGCATTTTTCGGCGTGCCCTGGCCCGACCGGGTGGTGAAGAGCCGCCTGTTCAAATGGCTGATGCGCGGGCCGGTGACGGCCTGCATCGTCCTGGCGCTGACCACGGTGGTTCGCCGGGGGGGCTCCGTTCTGGCCGGGCTGCCCTATACCGCCGCCGTCCCGATCGTCATGGTGGGCACGATCTTGCTGCTGGAATACCTGATTACGTTGTTTTCTCCGATCTGGGAGCGAGTCTTATTCTATGGCAAAGATCGGGCCGACCTGCTCCTGCTGCGCACGCTCGAAGAACGCTTGTTGACCACCAACGACCTGCGCCAGTTCATGGAGATGATCCTGTCGGCCGTGTGCGACCGCTTTCAATCTCACAATGCTTTCGTGGCGGCCTGGAACAACGGGGACCTCGAGCTGGTCATGACGACCGGCGAGAACAAGCTCCTCGAAGACGAAAACGTCTCTCAAGAGCTGGTTCAGAAGGTGGCCGAGAACGGCCTGTCGGGAGATTATTACCTGTGGGGAAATTATTACCTGATCCCCTTGATCGATCCCGACAGCGAAGAGGAGCCTGACCACCTGCTGGGCTTGCTAGGGGTGACCCACCAGCCGGAGCATGAGCTGGACAGCGAACAGCGGCAGGCCATGGCGGTGCTTTCCGAGCGCACCGTGCTGGCCCTGCGCGACAGGAAGGTGCAACAACAGATCTTCCACTCCCTCCAATCTCTCTCTCCGGATATGGACTTGATCCAGAATATTCGCGCGGCGGCCCGTTACGACGGCTCGCGCATCCTGGCCGGGGAACCGCCGGCCGCGCCTCCGGACCTGACGCAATCGGTCAAGGATGCCCTCACGCATTATTGGGGCGGCCCCAAGCTGACGGAAAGCCCCCTGCTCAAATTGGAGGTCGTGCAGCAGGCCATGGGGGATCACGATGGGAATACGGCCAATGCGCTGCGGGCAATTCTGAAAGAAGCCATCGAAAAGGTGCGTCCGGAGGGCGAGCGCCGTTTCACTGGCGAGTGGATACTGTATAATATCCTGGAGATGAAATTTCTCGAAGGCCGTAAAGTCCGAGAAATTGCCTCACGTCTGGCCATGTCTGAAGCGGATTTATATAGAAAACAGCGGGTCGCGATTGATGCCGTGGCTCACGCCATCCAGGAGATGGAAGATGAGGCCCGCAAGGAGGTTCTGGACTATGATAGGACCCCAATCAAAGGGGATTAACTGATCAGGATTTGCCTTCTCATAATTATTTATTATTTGTGGCCTATTGATGTATTGAAGACTTAAGGGAGGCTGGATTGATGTTCTCGAAAACGAATGTGCCAGGGATGGAAGAGGATGCACCCATGCCAGATGAGGGTTGGTGGGCATCGGTTTTGGCAGACGAGAAGGACCTGTCTGCCACTCCGAGGGACACAGGCACAAAATCTGGGGGGCAGGCCCAGCAAATGCTCGTCGATTGGGAATACGTCAAGGAGCTATATGACCGGGATGAGATCGTCCTGTTGACCGTTCACGGATATAACCGGGGAGGGTTATTGGTGGAAGGCGATGGGCTACAGGGCTTTGTGCCGGTCTCGCACCTGGTGGAGATGCCCAATGCGCTGGGCGAAGAAGAGCGCCGCTCTATCCTATCCGAGTACGTCGGCCGCCAGTTGAAATTGAAGGTGATCGAATGCGAGCCGGACCAGGAGCGGGTGGTCTTTTCTGAGCGCGCGGCTTTGGCCGGCGAAGGCCGCCGGAAGATGCTTTTCCAGTCGTTGAAGCCCGGGGAATGCGTCAAAGGCATCGTCACCAACGTCACCGATTTTGGCGCCTTCGTGGACCTGGGAGGGTTGGAGGGGCTGATCCACGTTTCGGAGCTTTCCTGGGGCCGCGTACAGCACCCTTCTGAAGTGCTTTCGGTGGGGCGCGAGATTCAGGCGCTCGTCTTGCAGGTCTCCGAAGAGAATTCGCGCATTGCCCTGAGCTTGAAGCGCCTGGAAGAAAACCCCTGGGAGACGATCGTCGAGCGCTACAAGACGGGGGATACGGTGAAAGCCATCGTGACCGGGATTACTCGTTTCGGCGCGTTCGCCAGGCTGGAGGAAGGGGTCGAGGGGTTGATCCACGTCTCCTCGATGAACCTTTCGCACGGGCACACGGATATCAACAAGTTCTTGAGCAAAGGGCAGGACGTGACCGTGCGTATCTTGCACATCGATGCAGAAAAGCGGCGTCTTGGCCTCAGCCTGGTCACCGGTGATGAGTAGGCCGGATGGCTGTTCAAAAAAAGGCAGGCCAGAAGAAAAGCCCGGCTTCCCTGCCGGCTGAGAAAAAGGAAACGAGTCCAGCTCCAGCGGACCTGTGGCTGGATGTGGGGGCGGGGTTTATCAATCGTTTCGGCCGGTTCAGCGGGGACGTGCTGGGAGTTCTCCTACTCGCCTTTGCGTTGATGACGCTTCTGGCTCTGACCGGCCTGACCCAGGGCGCCTGGCTGACTCCCCTGGTGACCGTATTACGCTTCTGGCTGGGCTGGGGAAGCGGCCTGGTGGTGATCTTCTCTGCCGTGGGCGGGTTAATTGCCTTGCGGCGGCGTTCCTTGCGGGACGGGAGCGTCCACCTGGGCAGGATATTGGCTATCGAGGGCAGCGCCTTTGCTTTCCTGGCGCTGCTTACTATTCTGGGGGGCGATTCGCTCACGCGGGCCGAAGCCGGCCAGGACGGCGGGGTGATCGGCTGGGGATTGGCGCAGTTATTGCTGGACGTTGGGCTTCCACCCCTGGCGCGCAATGTCCTGGTGGCCTTGTTCTTCGTGCTCCTCTTGGCGGTCAGCCTCGGGCTACCGGGCCTGTTGACGCGCTGGCTGGAGCGGCAGGTCGAGCTGGCCGAACGGGAAGAAGCCGGGCGGATTCCCGGCGCGGACGAGAGCGAGGAGCAGGTCTCGACTGCTGCGGAGGAAGCCCCCGCTGCGGCCCCCCAGGCGGCCAGGAAGCCCCTGCTGCGCGTTCCCCCCGAATTCCGCAAGTCTTTCAAGGTGCCGCCGCCGGAAAAAGAGCAGCCGGTGACGCCGCTGCCCCGCGATGAGCGCTTGCCGCCGCTCAACCTGTTGGTCGGCGAGCAGGTCTTTCGCCCAGACGAGCGCCACATCAACCAGAGCGCCGGGCTGATCGAGAAGACCCTGGCCGAGTTTGGGGTGCCGGCGCGCGTGGTGGGCTTCCGCATCGGGCCGACGGTCACCCAATTTGCCGTGGAGCCGGGCTTCGTCGAAAAGCCCGGCCCGGAAGGCCCGCTGCGCCAGAAAGTGCGCGTCTCGCAGATCTCGGCCCTGGCGCGCGACCTGGCCCTGGCCCTCTCGGCGGAGCGCTTGCGCATCGAGGCGCCGGTGCCGGGGCGCTCGTACGTCGGCATCGAAGTGCCCAACACGCATTCCACCGTGGTGCGCCTGCGCCCTATCCTGGAAACGGATGCTTTCTACAAGGTGAATTCTCCCCTGGCGATTGCCCTGGGGCGGGACGTGTCCGGCCAGCCGGTGGTGGCCGACCTGGCGCGCATGCCGCATTTGTTGATCGCCGGCACCACCGGCTCGGGCAAGTCGGTTTGCATCGCGGCCCTGACCGCCTGCCTGATCATGAACAATGCCCCGGCCGACTTGCGCATTGCCATGATCGACCCCAAGATGGTCGAGCTGGTGCGCTTCAACGGCACGCCCCACCTGCTCGGCAAGGTCGAAACGGACCTGGAGCGTATCCTGGCCGTCTTGCGCTGGGCCCTGGAGGAGATGGATCACCGCTACCGGCTGCTCGAACAGGCCCACGCTCGTGACATCGGCACCTATAACCGCAAGATGGAAAAGCGCAAGCAGCCCACGCTGCCGCGCATCGTCATGATCCTGGACGAGCTGGCAGACCTGATGATGTCGGCTCCCGACCAGACCGAGCACAGCCTGGTGCGCCTGGCGCAGATGGCGCGCGCCACGGGCATCCACCTCATCGTCGCCACGCAGCGCCCCAGCACAGACGTGGTGACGGGTCTCATCAAGGCCAACTTTCCCGCCCGCATCTCCTTTACCGTGGCTTCCTCCATCGATTCGCGCGTCATCCTGGATACGACCGGCGCCGAGACTCTCCTGGGGCGGGGAGACATGCTCTTCTTGAATCCTGAGGCGGGCACGCCCACCCGCGCCCAAGGGGTGATCGTGACCGACCAGGAAGTGGAGCGCGTGATCACGCACTGGCAAAAGATGTCGCCCGCCGAGGAGAACGCGGCCGCCCCCTGGGAAAGATTGATGAACGAGGACGCCAACGGCAGCGACGAGCTGGTGGAAAAGGCCATCACGATCGTGCGCGGGGAACAGCGCGCCAGCGCCTCCCTGCTCCAGCGCCGTCTGCGCATCGGCTATCCCCGCGCCGCGCGCCTGATCGACGAGCTGGAAGAATTGGGCGTGGTGGGGCCTTCTCAAGGCGGGGGGCGCGATCGTGAGGTCTTGATTGACCCGCAGGACGACGAAGAAGGCCAGGCAGAGGAATACGATGAGGATGGCTGAAAATTCCCAAGGAGCGCTTGACAGTTTGGCCTGCCTAAGATAGCATAAAGTCAAGGAGCCGGCTTTCTCCTTGGAACCCTGCTTTCTGGAAAGAGAATATCGTGGAAGAAGTAGCGAATAAGAAACCAACGACCTTTACGGATTTTTTACGGGCGCGGTTTAAAGGCGTACTGGACCCCATCGGGGGGTTCTTGAACCGGATGGGCTTTATGCCCAATACCGTCACGATCCTGGGGTTGGTTGGCAATACGGCCGGTGCCTACTTGCTGGCGACGGGCCAGATCACCTGGGGCGGAGTGGTGGTGCTGTTGATGGGGCCTATCGACGCCCTGGACGGCACCATGGCCCGCCTGAAGGGTGAGCCGACTAACTTCGGCGCTTTCGTCGATTCGGTCACCGACCGCTATTCCGAGCTGGTCATCTTCGCGGGGCTGATGATGCACTTCATTCGCCAGGGGAATTGGACGGCGTGCGCCCTGGTTTATCTGGCCGCCGCCGGATCGATCCTCGTGTCCTACGTGAAGGCCCGCGCAGAAGCCCTGGGCTTCGAGGCCAAAGTCGGCCTGCTCACCCGCGTGGAGCGCTACCTGGTGCTGGCTCCCTTGCTGGTGATCAACCAGCCGCAAATTGCCCTGTGGATCATCGCCATCCTGGCCAATTTTACCGCCGTACAGCGCATCCTCCACGTGCGGGCGCAGGCGCGCCTCGGAATCGACGCGGACGGCAGACAGCATTACAAATGAGCGCGGTTTCAGATTGAGCCTGGCGAAGGTTTCAAGCCCTCGCGGGGCTGACGGGGAGAGGCCAAGCGCATTATAATGAAGGTATATTTGGACGGCAATTATCTGATTATCTTTGAGATAAGGGATTAAAAATGAGCGAAGGTTTTTCAATTGGGCCGCTGTTCGTTCACTGGTACGGGGTGATCATCATGTGTGGCGCCCTGGCCGCAACCTTTCTGGCCGAGCGGGGGGCCAAGCGCCGCGGAATGGACGCCGAGTTCATCTGGGACGCCCTGCCGTGGGTGTTGATCGCAGGCATCATCGGCGCGCGCATCTGGCACATCCTCACCCCGCCGCCCTCCATGGTGGAGCAAGGCATCACGACCCAGTATTATCTCACGCACCCCCTGGATGCTCTGGCCATCTGGAACGGGGGGTTGGGTATCCCTGGGGCGGTGATGGGGGGGCTGCTGGCCCTTTATTTCTACGCCCGCAAGAAAAAACAAAGCCTCGTCAACTGGGTCGACGTGATCGCTCCCGGGCTGGCCCTGGCGCAGGGCATTGGCCGCTGGGGCAACTTCTTCAACCAGGAGCTGTACGGCGCGCCCACCAATCTCCCCTGGGCGATCTATATCGATCCGGCCCATCGCCTGCCCGGCTACCAGAATATCGCTTATTACCATCCCCTGTTCCTGTACGAATCCTTGTGGGACCTGGGAAACATGGCGATCCTGCTGTGGGTCGGGCGCCGTTACGCGGATCGCTTGAAGCCCGGCGTGATCTTCCAGCTCTATTTGATCATCTACCCGGTCGGGCGTTTCCTCCTGGATTTCCTGCGTCTGGACGCCTCGCAAGTGGCCGGCATCAACGCGAACCAAACCTTGAGCGCGATCGTCGCCGTTTCTTCGGCGATCATTCTTTTCATTCGCTATCGCCGCAAAGAGCCGGTCGCGGAGGCCACACCTGCTGAACCGGATCATTCGGGAAACGATTAAGAGGTTCCTGGATCGATTGACTGGCGCTATTAAGCAAATATCCTGGCTCCGGAAAGTTCCAGAGGCCGGGCTGCGAGAACAGCCGGGCCTGACCATTGCAGCCAAGTGTAAGGGGTGAAGACATGATTCTGGCGGAGGAGCTTAGCAAGAAGTTCGACGATTTCCTGGCGGTTGACCGGGTCAGCTTTCACGTCTCGGCCGGCGAGGTGCTGGCCCTGTTAGGCCCCAACGGCGCCGGCAAGACCACCACTGTGCGCATGTTGACTTCTATCCTGACGCCTACCGGCGGCTCGGCGCGCGTGGCCGGCTACGACGTGGTGCGGGAGCCGGAGAAGGTGCGCGCGTCGGTAGGCGTGCTGACCGAGCACCACGGCCTGTACGGGCGCATGACTGCCGATGAATACCTGGAGTTCTTCGGGCGGCTTTACGGATTGAAGGCGCCGGCGCTGGGGGCGCAGATCGACCGCCTCATGGAGGAAGTCGGGCTGGGGGAATATCGCCGCAAGCGCCTGGGCGAGTATTCCAAAGGCATGCGCCAGAAGCTGGCCCTGGTGCGCGCCTTATTGCATGATCCCCCCGTGCTGCTCTTAGACGAGCCTACCTCGGCCATGGACCCCGAAAGCGCGCGCATCGTGCACGACGCGATCCGGGGCTTGCGCAGCGCGCAGCGCTCGATCATCCTGTGCACGCATAATCTTCCCGAAGCCGAAGAGCTGGCCGACCAGGTGGCCATCATTCGCAGGGGGCGCATCATCCTCAAGGGCACCCCCTCCGAATTGAAGCGCGACCTGCTGGGACCGGCTGAATACGAAGCCCATTTCGCCGGCGAGCTGGACGGCCAGATGCCCGATCTGCCCGCCGGGGCATCCCTGGTTTCCCGGGGGGCGGATTGGATCCGCGTGCAGGTGCATACCCCCGAAACGACCAACCCCAAGATTCTGCGCCGCTTGCTGCGCCGCCGGCTGGAAGTGGTCACCTGGCAGGAAGTTCCGCGCAGCCTGGAAGAAGTTTACCTCGAAGCCGTCAGCCAGACCTCCAGGAGGGAAGAGGATGCGCATTGAGATTCGCCCTGCTTTGACCATCGCTGTGCGGGAGATCCGCGACCAGTTCCGCGATTGGCGCATCATTTTTCCGATCGTGGGCCTGACCGTCTTCTTCCCCTTCCTGATGAATTTTACTGCCCAACAGGCGCTGGGCTTCGTGGAGAAATATGGCGCGGCCATTATTGGTGAGCGGCTGGTGCCTTTCCTGCTGATGATCGTGGGCTTTTTCCCCATCTCCGTTTCCCTGGTGATCGCGCTCGAATCCTTCGTGGGGGAAAAGGAGCGCGGCAGTATCGAGCCGCTGCTCAACACGCCCCTGAAAGACTGGCAGTTGTACCTGGGCAAGCTGCTGTCTTCCACGGTGCCCCCGCTGCTGGGGAGCTTCCTGGGCATGGCGGTTTACCTGGCCGGGCTGTATCGCGAGCACATTCCCCTGCCCGGCGGCGGGGTGATGCTGCAAATCATCACCCTCACCATCATTCAAGCGCTGGTCATGGTGAGCGGCGCGGTGGTCGTCTCCACCCAGGCGACCTCGGTGCGCGCTTCCAATTTGCTGGCCTCGTTCATCATCATTCCGGCGGCCCTGCTCATCCAGGGCGAGAGTGTGGTCATGTTCTGGGGAAGCTACCAGACGCTGTGGTGGGCGGTGGTGGGCCTGGCCATCCTGACTCTGCTCCTGATTCGGGTGGGGCTGGCCCATTTCCGGCGCGAGGAGCTGCTGGGCCGCGAAATCGACGTGCTGAACCTGCGCTGGGGTTGGCGCGTGTTCTCGCGGGCCTTCACCGGGGAGGCGCATTCGATCGGCGATTGGTTCCTGCGGGGCATTCCGCAGACGCTGCGCCGCCTGCGCGTGCCTGCCCTGATCATGGCGGGCATCGTGGTGGTGGGCGTCTGGCTGGGCGCCCAGCAGGCTCAGCGTTTCACCATTCCCTTGAATCAAGTCGGCCTTCAGAGCCTGGACAATGGCCTGGGCCAGTTGCAGACCGTCTGGCCGGCCTTCGCCGTGCAACCTTTGTTGGCGGTCTGGTGGCAGAATTTCAGAGTGCTGCTGCTTTCCCTGATCCTGGGCGTGTTCTCCTTTGGAATCCTGGGGGTCCTGCCGACCATGCTCACCATGGGCATCGTGGGGTACCTGATGGGCCTGTTTGGCCTCAACGGCATGTCCCCCTGGACTTACCTGACGGCCTTTATCCTGCCGCACGGCATCTTCGAGATCCCGGCGGTGATCCTGGCCGGGGCAGCCGTGCTGCACATGGGCGCAATTCTGGCCACCCCGGTGCAGGGCAAGACCATCGGCGAGGTGTGGCTGGAAGCCCTGGCGGATTGGCTGCACGTCATGCTGGGGGTGGTGATTCCCATGTTGTTCGTGGCCGCGGCCATCGAGGTGTGGGTCACCCCGCGCCTGGCCCTGTCAATTCTGCATTGATCGCAAGAGGAGGTTGCCCGTGGGACAGGTGATCATTCTGGGCTCTTCGAACGCTGTTCCCGATGAAAGCCACGAAAATACGCACCTGGCGTTGGTCAACGCGGGGCGCACCGTCCTGGTGGATTGCGTCAGCAACCCGGTGGTGCGTTTGCGCCAGGCGCGGATCGATCCCCTGGGGGTGAACGATCTGATCCTCACCCATTTCCACCCCGACCACGTGTCCGGCGTGCCGCTGTTCCTCATGGACATGTGGCTGATGGGGCGGCGGACGCCCCTGGAGATTTACGGGCTGGCGCACACCCTGGAGCGCACCCGCCAGGTAATGGAGCTGTACGGATGGGAGAATTGGCCCGGGTTCTACCCGGTCGAATTCCACGTCCTGCCTGAGGTGGAGAGCATGCCGGTGATCGCCGGGGAGGAGCTGTGCATTTACGCTTCGCCGGTGCGCCACCTCATTCCCACCCTGGGGCTGCGCGTCGAGTTCATTCCTTCGGGGCAATGTGTGGCCTATTCCTGCGACACCGAGCCTTGTGCGCAGGTGGTGGCTCTGGGCACAGGCGCAGACGTGCTGATTCACGAGGCCGCCGGCGCCTCGAAGGGACACAGCTCAGCCGCCCAGGCTGGCGAGATTGCCCGGCAGGCCGCCGCGGCCAGTTTGGTTTTGATCCACTATCCTACGGGGGATTTCGATGCGCGCCGGTTGCTGACTCAGGCTCAGGAGCAATTTTCCGGGCCGGTCAGCCTGGCCGAGGATTTCATGGTGATCGACGTCTAGGGGATTACCATCCGTTAATAAAAGGCTCCCATTCGGCGTATTCACTCAGGTGGCGCCCGAAAATGTATCCGGCGGAGGCAGGCGGCTCCTTGGGCTGGCGTAGCACACGCATGGAAGCCTCGACCGGCGTTCTGCCCCCTTTGCGGTGATTGCACGCCGGGCAGGCCGCCACGACGTTGGTCCAGATGTGCTTGCCCCCCATGTGCCTGGGAATCACGTGATCGATGGTAAGGTCGATGTTCTTCCTGCCGCAGTACTGGCAGGTGAAATTATCCCGGCGGAAGACCTCCCGCCGGGTGAGCTTGACCCGGATGCGCGGATGGCTGACCATCTTTTCCAGGCGGATGACCGAAGGCCGGGGGAAGATGGCTTTCACCGTCTTGATCTCACCGCGCCCATTCAAAACCATCGTGGCTTTATCAGACAGGATCAACCCCATGGCCCGCCGAATATTGCAGATATTGATCGGCTCAAAATTAGCATTGAGTACAAGGACAGGCTCTTCCATAAAATTACCTAATTGAACCGATTATAGCATGACTCAAAGAATCTGATCCCGCCGGATGCCTGCTTCTCTATGTTATAATTTTCCCTCGCAATCCCTTCGCAAACGAATGATTCTGGAGGCGTAGATGAAGATCGAAGAACAGGTGGCCTACCTGATGCAAGGCACCGAATACGGCGACGAGGCCGTGAAAACGGCGATGACGGATGAGCTGCGCCAACGCCTGATCGAGGCGGACAAGACCGGGCGCCCCTTGCGCGTATACGCGGGGTACGATCCGCGTAAGGCGGACCTGCACCTCGGCCACACCATCACCATGCGCAAGCTGCGCCAGTTTCAGGAGCTGGGCCACGAAGTCACCTTTTTGATTGGCAACTACACCTCCCTGATCGGCGACCCTTCCGACAAGGATAAGCTCCGCCCCCAGCTCACCCAGGAAGAGATCCAGGAGAACGCCCGCACCTACGCGGAGCAGGCTTTTCGCATCCTCGACCCGGCCAAGACCACCATTCGCTACAACGCCGAGTGGCTTTCCCAGCTTACTTTTGCCGAGCTGATCAAGCTGGCCTCCAATTTCACCATCCAGCAATTCCTCACGCGCGAGAATTTCAAGCTGCGCTGGGAAAACGGCGACGCGGTCTACCTGCACGAGACCTTCTACGCCATCATGCAGGGCTACGACGCTTACGCCTTGCGGACAGACGTTCAGGTGGGCGGCACGGATCAGCTCTTCAACATCATGACGGCGGCGCGCAAGGTGATGACGTATATGGGCGTGCTGCCGAATATCCCCGTGATCATGGGCATCCTGCCCGGCACGGACGGGGTGATCCGCATGAGCAAGTCCCTCGGCAACCACATCCCGATCAACACCGACGCCGGGGACATGTACGGCAAGGTGATGTCCCTCCCGGATTTCGTGATGGGCCAGTATTTCCGCCTGGTGACGCGCTTCCAGCCCGAGCAGATCGCGGAGATCGAGGAGGGCGTCAAAGAGGGCCGCGTCCATCCCCGGGACGCCAAGATGAAGCTGGCCTTCGAGGTCGTTAGCTCTTTCTACGGCGACGAACAGGCCCAGGAAGCGCAGGAGGCTTTCGTGCGCCTGTTCCAGCAGCACGACGTGCCAGACGACCTGCCCACCTATGCGCTCAAGGCCGGTGAAAGCGTGCTGGACGTGTTGGTGTCTGCCGGCCTGGTGGCCAGCAAGAGCGACGGCCGCCGACTGCTGTCTCAAAAGGGGGTGCGCCTGGACGGAGAAGCGTTATCCGACGCGCAGGCGGCCTTCCCGCACCCCGGCGTGCTGCAAGTGGGCAAACGGCATTTCGTAAAGGTGACCGGCTAGGGGTTTATTGTTTCTGCGCGGCGTGCAGGATGCCCTCGCCGATCTGTAGGGCCTGGGCAGGAGCATCCTCTTCGATCACGACGGCCAGGGCCAGGGGGGTGCCCTTCCAGGTGGGGAGCGAGCCGCCGACGAACCAGGTGATTTTCTGGTTCTCTCCGCTCAAGGCGCTGCCCACGCTCTCCCAGGAGGGCAGATCCTGGATGGCCAGCGCTTCGGCGGCGCTGGTCGCGGCGCTCCCGCTCAGGGCCGTCACCGGCTGCGAGTCGGCGGCCATCGATACCCATTCTTGTTGCGAGAAGTGAATAGCGGCTACCAGGTGAGGGGCGGGCCGCACGCCGTTGTTGCTGAGCGCCGCGGCGGCCAGCGCCATTTGCAAGGGGCTGAGGGTCAGCCCTTGCTGGCCGATGGCCGCTGCGTTGGCGTCGGTGATCACGGCGGCGGAAGGGGAAGGCACCTGCGGCAGGTTCACCTGTGGGGCGCTATAGAAGCCCAGCCGGGTGAACAAATCCAGCATGGATTTATCTCCCAGCTTTTGCCCCAGGGCGGCCAGGGCGTTGGGGCAGCCGTCTGAGATGGCCGCCTCCCAGCTTGCCGGGAGTTGGGGCTTGAGGCTGCAATCCAGCGTGTAACCCTTATACGTATAGGCCAGGGTGGTGGGCAGCGCCGGTAGCCCGGTTTGGCTGGTGGCCGCGGCCATCAGGAAGGGCCCCAGGGCGGTACCCGGCGGGTACTGGCCTTGAACGGCCCGGTTCAGCAGAGGCGCATTCTTATTCTGAACCAGGCTGTTCCAGTCTTCGTCCAGGGTATTGGCGTCGAAGTAAGGATGGGAGGCCATGGCCAGGACTTCTCCGGTCTGCGCGTTGAGCAGCACGGCTGCCCCGTTGTGGGCGCCCAAAAGCTGGTCGACCTGTTGCTGCAAACCGAGGTCCAGGCTGAGGCGCGCGTCTACGCCCGGCGGGGGCTGCCCGTAGAGCAGCTCGTTCCACTCCACCAGGGAAGAGGGGTTGCCTTGCAGCCCGCGCAAATATGGGTCGAGGCTGTCTTCCAGGCCGGCCTGGCCGTAGATGGGAGAGGTATAGCCGAGGATGGGGCTTAAAGGCGGGTAATTGCTCTGGCGGGTGTAATCGCCGGTGACGCCGGCCGTTACGTCGAGGGACTGGCCATCCCGGTCCAGGATGCTGCCGCGCACCACGTAGCGATCGGTGATGGCCCGCCGCGCGTTGTCATTGCGCGTGAGCAGGTCAGGCCCGCGCACGATGCTCCACCAGCCGTTGATCAGAGCAGCCGCCAGCAGGCCAGCGATCAGCATCCCGCTCAGGTAGAGATAGGGGCGCGGGCTGGGCAGGGGAGCCGGCTCCTGATCGGGCTGGTTGCTGATGCGCAGCAGGATGAGCATCGACAGGAAGGAAGTCACCAGGGAGGAGCCGCCATAAGAAACGAAGGGCAGGGTGACCCCGGTGAGCGGCAACAAGCGCAAATTGCCGCCGATGATCAACAGGCTTTGCCCGGTGAGGTACAACGTCAGGCCGGCGGCCAGGTAACGCTGGTAGCCGTTCGACGCGCGCAGCGAGGTCAACATGCCGCGCAAGATCAACAGGCCCAGGAGCAGCAGCAGGCCCAGCGTGCCGATCATGCCGGCCTCTTCGCCGATGGAGGCGAAGATGAAATCCGAGCGGGCGATGGGCACCAGGCTGGGGCTGCCCAGCCCCGGCCCGTTGCCGAACAGGCCGCCGGCCGAGATGGCCAGCAGGGATTGCACGATCTGGTAAGAGCGCCCGCTGGGGTCCAGCCAGGGGTTGAGCCAGGCGTCCACCCGCAGGCGCACCACGTCGAAGAGCAGGTAGCCGGCCACGGAGGCCAGCCCGATGGCAACCAGGCTGGTGAGCAAGACGCGCTTGCGTCCCGAGGCAAAATAGATGATGCCCGCGTACAGGAAGATGAAGAGCGAGGCGGTGCCGAGGTCGCGCTGGGCGACCAGGAGCAGCAGGGCCACCCCGGTCAGCACCAGGGTGGGCGCCAGGAGCTGCAGCAGGTTGAAGCTGATGGGCAACTGGTCGGCCAGATAGGCGGCCAGATAAGCGATCAGCAACAGCTTCAACGGCTCGGAGGGCATGAAATACAACCCGCAGCAGCCCAGCCATAAGTGCGGGCCAACGCCGTTGGGGTAAGTGCCGAAGATGAAAGTGAGGCCGGTGATCAACAAGCCGCTGGTCAGCCAGAGATATTTGTAGCGGCGCAACAGATCCAGGACGCTGCTCAGGCGCAGCCCGCCCATCAACAGCAGTCCGCTGATGGCCAGCCAGACGGTTTGCCGCGCCCCGAAATCGGTGGAAAGGCGCCAGATGGTGAGCAGGCCCCAGCCGGTCAGCAGCGCGCAAATCGGCAGGAGATAGGGGTCCCGGTCGGGGAGGAAGCGCGTGGTTTGGCGGTGGGCGAGAGCGAAGATTACCAGCCAGGCGACGAAGCCGATCCAATGCCACCAGCGGTAATCCACCGCCCAGCTATGGCTGCGCACGGCCGGCGAGAGCGTCAGAATCAGGCTGTAGCAGAAGAGGAAGAGGGCTGCCAGATTCATCAGGCGGCCCTGGGTCTGCTCGTTGGGCGAGGCAGGGGTTGGGACGGGGAATAAGTAGTTCAACGCTTCAGGTATTTGTCCACCAACAGGCTCAATCTCTGGCGAGTCTCGGCCGTGATCTTTTCCGGTTGGGTGATCAGCGCGGTGGCCAGGGCGTTTTCACAATCGCAAGGGCGTTCCGGAGTCAGGCCGCGCAAGAGGATCTTGATGGCTTCCTGGGCAACCTCTGTGTTGCGGTTGAGGGTGCGCACCACCATTTCGACGCTGACCGGCTCCTCGCTGACGTGCCACACGTCGTAGTCGGTGACGTGCGCCATGACCGCGTAGCACATCTCGGCTTCGCGCGCCAGGAAGGCTTCCGGGGAGGCGGTCATGCCGATGATGGACATGCCCCAGGCGCGGAAGAGATTGGATTCGGCGCGGGTAGAAAAACGCGGCCCCTCGATGGTGATGAACGTCCCGCCATTGTGCACCACCGCCCCGGCTTCATTGACGGCTGCCAGGAGCTGGGCCGACAGGTCAGGGCAAAACGGATCTGCGCTGCCCACGTGCGCCACCAGGCCATTGGTGAAGAAGGTGCGCTCGCGCGCGCCGCGCGTGAAGTCGAACAACTGGTTGGGGATGACGATGTGCCCGGGGGCGTAATCGTCGCGCAGCGACCCGCACGCGCTGATGCTGACTACTCGTTCGACCCCCAGGGATTTTAGCGCATACAGGTTGGCGCGGTAATTGACTTCGCTGGGCGAGATGGAATGGCCAATTCCGTGGCGGGCCAGGAAAGCCACTCGTTTCCCGGCCAGGGTGCCGACGACCACCGGCGCGCTGGGCTTGCCAAAGGGCGTTTCCAGGTCGTGGAGCTGGGTATCCGTCAGGTCGCGGATCTGGTACAGGCCGGAGCCGCCAATTACGCCGAGTACGGGGGGTGCTTGCATGGTTTTATCTCCAGGTGTGGACACTACGATCAATGTTAAGGATTCTGGACTTTCACCAATTTCGTGTTTTACCCTTTGAAACCGCTGATGGACGCAGATCATCCCCATTACTACTGGGGATAAACGCAGATTTTGAACCTACAATCGCCGATCTGCGCGTGCCGGCTCAGCTCATGCCGACGGTGAAGATGATATGCCCGCAAGACAACTCGTCTCCTGAGATGATCACCGTGGGAGTATACAGCCTCTCCTCATTCAGGGTGGTCCCGTTGGTGGATTGGAGGTCCTCGATCCACCATTGGTTGTGGTGGTAGGTGAGCCTGGCGTGCCTGGCCGATACGGTTTCATCCGGCACCGGGCAATCGCAGCCCGGGTCCCGCCCGATGATGATCTCCGGCGCGGCGAAGTGGCGGATTTGAACGTTCTCGCCCACCTGGTAGGAAAGGCTGATCGGCGGGACCTGCTTTTCGCTCAGATCCACGCTCTGGCGGCGCAGCTCGCGCCAAACCGTGTACAGGCCCCACCCCAGGAAGGCATATAGCGAGGCGGCTAACAGGATGCGTAATCCGAGAACGAGGATGGCGCTCATCAGTGGAGTTACCAGATTTCCAAGGTTATTCGCCCGGTCTGGACGGAGAAGGCATCACCGGGGTATTCTCTACCGGGTTATTCGGCTGGCTGGGAGAGATGTCCTGCCCGTAGATCAGCGGCACGCCGGCCAACGAGATCACGTCTCCGGGATTCAGCTTGCATTGGCTGGTGCGCTGGCTGTTGACGAAAGTCCCTCCGGTAGAGTTCAAATCGAACAGTAGATAAGAGCCTTTAACGGCCCTGAGCTGGGCGTGCGCCCGAGAGACGCGCGGGTCGTCGATGACCAGGTGGTTATCTGCGCGCCGCCCGATGTTGACCACGGCCTGCTTGAGGGGAAATACCTGGACGCCGTTGACGATCAAGAAAGCGTTGACCGGCAGGTTGTTCTCAGGTAGCTCGTCGACGCTGGCCTGGCTGGATTCTAACACGGAAGTCTGCGCGAAGGTCTCTACGCTGACGGAAGCCGTGATGTGGATTCCGTTGGGCAGGAGGTCGTCGTTGGCCACCAGGTGGATGGCCGGTGGGGCATCGAAATGCAGACCGGCTTCGGTCCCGGCCTGGAAGAGCACGCGCGCGATCTCATCCAAGAAGGCCTGGTTGGAGGTCCAGTAATTCAGCCGGGAGGAATGCACCAGGATGACGTAATAGTTTGGAGCGATGATGCTACCGTCGGTGGCCGTGAGGCAATTGGAGCGCATGGATTCCACAAGCTGGTGGGCCAGCATGTGCTGGGGGTTTCCCCAGGGGAGCAGGAAAGTCATGCTCCCTTCGATTAAAGCCTGCAGGCGCAATTCGATCTGGTCTAAAGGAGCTTTCATAAAATAAATCCCTGTTTGTGACGTGTATAATTATACTCACAAAAAGCTATGAACGCACAAGCGGCATCCGGCTTCGTGGAACGCCCCCATACCGCCGATTGGGCCCTGGAAGTTTGGGCGCCCGATCTGGCATCCCTGTTGGAAGAATCTGCCCGGGGCATGTATTCCTTGATGGAAGCCCGCCTCCAGGCGGCGCCGCGCGTACGCACCCGCCTGGCCTTGCAGGCCGGGGACCGCGAGAGCCTGCTGGTGGCTTTTCTTTCTGAATTATTGTACCTGAGCGAGCAGCAGCGGGTGGGCTTCGACCGCTTTCGATTGACCCTGGAGGGCAATTCACTGGGAGCCGAGCTGGAGGGCGCTCTGCTCCAGGGGCCGCTCAAGCCGATCAAGGCGGTGACCTTCCACAATTTGAGCATCCACGCGGGCGAGCGCGGCCTGGAGACGGTCATCGTGTTCGACGTTTAGGCAGGAGGCTGAAAGATGGTCAGGCTTCAGGATTTCAAGAAGCTGAGCGATTACGAGTGGGAGATTCCGGAAACCTATCGCAGCAACATGCGCGTAGGCGTGCACTTCTTCGCCACCCGGCGCCTGCTGGAAGCCGCCCTGGACGACCTCTCGATCGAGCAGGCGCTCAACACGGCCGCTTTGCCCGGCCTGGCGGGGCCGGTGGTGGTGATGCCGGACATGCACCAGGGCTACGGCTTTCCCATCGGGGGCGTGGCCGCCACGCTCTATCCCGAAGGGGTGATCTCCCCCGGGGGGATCGGCTACGACATCAATTGCGGCGTGCGGTTGCTGGCGACCAGTATCCCCTACGAAGCGGCCGAAGGCGTTTTGGATGACCTGGCTGCGGCCCTGGATCATTATTGTCCCAGCGGCGTGGGGGTGGCGGGCGCGCTGACCCTTTCCACTGGCGAGCTGGAGCAGGTGTGCCGCGAAGGCTCGCGGTGGGCCCTGAAACGCGGCTACGCCGAGGCGCAAGACCTGGCGCGCACGGAAGACAACGGCTGCCTGGAGGGCGCCGACCCGGCGAAGGTCAGCCAACGCGCCAAAGAGCGCGGCCGGGGACAGTTGGGCACGCTGGGAGCCGGCAACCATTTCATCGAGGTGGACTGCGTGGAGCAGGTTTTCTCGCCGGCTGAAGCGCAGGCCATGGGGTTGAATGAAAACTGCCTGGTGGCGCAGATCCACTGCGGCTCGCGCGGCTTTGGCCATCAGATTTGCACGGATAGCGTGCAGAGCTTCCAGAGCGTCGTGCGCCGCTACGACTTCCATCTGCCCGACCGGGAGCTGGTGTGCGCTCCCCTGGATTCTCCGGAGGGCCAGGATTACCTGGCGGCCATGCGCGCGGCGGCCAATTACGCCTTTGCCAATCGCCAGGTGCTGGCCGCCGCAGTGCGCCGGGCTTTCGAAGAAGTCTTCGCCGGGAAGGTGAAGAACTGGCACCTGCGCCAGGTGTACGACGTGGCCCATAACATCGGCAAGATCGAGACCCACACCCTGGCAGGCCGGCGCGTCAAGGTGTGCGTGCACCGCAAGGGCGCCACGCGCGCCTTCGGCCCCGGCGCGCCGGGGCTGCCGCCCGAATACCAGCCCTACGGCCAACCGGTGCTGGTGCCCGGCAGCATGGGCACCGCCTCGTGGGTGTTGATCGGTACGCAGGCCAGCATAGAGCGCTCTTACGGATCGAGCTGCCACGGCGCCGGGCGCGTGCTCAGCCGCGCCCGGGCGAAGAGAGAAATCAGGGGCGAGCAGCTCCGCCGCGAGCTGGAAAGCCAGGGGATTCACGTGCGGGCCGGCTCGCTGCCCGGCCTGGCAGAAGAAGCGCCGGCCGCCTATAAAGATGTGGATAGCGTGGTGGAAACGGTGGTGGGCGCCGGCATCGTCCGCAAAGTGGCCCGCCTGCGCCCCCTTGCCGTGGTCAAGGGCTAATCGGGGGATTCTTCTTCGTCTGGCGAAGCGCTGACCGGCGCGACGCGCGCGTTGGTCAGCTTGACCAGCGCTTCCACGGGCAAGCGGATGTTCAAGCCGCGCTGCCCGCCGGAGATGTGGATCTCCGCGTGCTCCTGGGCCGAGCTGTCCAGCAGGACTTGAAAGCCGCGGTTGATCAACGCCAGGGGAGAGATGCCGCCGGCTTGCAGCCCGGTGACCTGTTCGGCCTCGCGCTCGGTGGGCAGGCGCATCTTCTTCTCGCCCAGCGCCCTGGCCAGGGCCTTCAAGTCCACCGAACGGTCGCCGGGGATGACGGCCAGGACGGGCTTGCCGGCTTTCTCGCGCAGCACCACGATGGTCTTATACACGATCCCGGCCGGGACGCCCAATAGCGCGGCGGTTTCCAGCGCTCCCAGCTTTTCGGCGGGCAGCTCGAAGGCCTTGAAGGAAATGTGGCGCGCTTCCAGCAGGCGAATGACGTTATTGGCGGCCATGCTTCTCAATCCCCTTGAACGTAGATGGGGTTGCTGAAGATCCAGCCCCGGCGCTTCCCGCGATAATGGATGTAAGCTTCCACGCGATACACGCCCGGCTCGGCGCCGATGAGGGTGCAAATTTCCCGGTTTTTCCAGGTCTTGATCACCTTTCCATCCTTGAGCAAGTGGCATGGGGTGGGATGGGGCAGGTGGATCTGGAAGGTGATGCCGCCGCGCACGGGGATGCGGTCGCCCATATTAGCGGTCAGCTCTTTCCCCTGGGCCGTGAAGCGAAAACCGCGCGTGGGAGCCGGCAGGTCGTAGCCGACGAAGGCGTGCCCTGCTTTCAGCGCCTCCAGGATGAGACGCTTATCCTCGGCCACCTCGCCGCTCAAAGGGGCTGGCAGCAGCAGGTGCGTATTGATGGCGCGGAAATGGAATTCGTAGGGAAAGATGGTGCGGTGCAGCGGCCCGGCGTGCTTTTTGAGCGCGTGCGCGTCCGACCCGCCGATGGCGACCACGCGTTTGCCGGCCGCCAGCAGCTCGTCCCAACGCCGCAGCGTTTCGGGCAGCGGCCCCTGGGCCAGCGAGCGCGGGTTGAAGGCCAGAGCGTAGGCTTGCAGTCTGTTCCTGGCCACCGCTTTGAATTCACTGAAGCCATTCCACAGCTCGATGCCGGTAAAGCCCTGCACCTGCCAGTCTACCCAGGAGATATCGTCTTCGCCGAAGGCCGGCATCGCCAGGTCTACGGGGTGTGCCAGGAAGGCCAGCCCCTCCGCCCGGTTGATCTTGTCGATCAGACCCTGCGGGTCGCTGGCGTACACGGACATTTCCCGCCCGGCTCCGAATACCAGCATGTGGTTCTTCTGGGGGTCGCGCGCCTGGTCGTGCACCTCTTCGCCAATGAGCATCAAGATGCGCTTCCCATCCGTTTCGTAATACCCTTCCATACCGTTGACCAGCACGTTATGGTCTGTGACGAACACGGCGTCCAGCCCGGCGCGCATGGCGGCCTGGGCGATGTCCCCGTGCGTGCCGCTGCCATCCGAATAGGTGGTATGCATGTGGAGATTGAGGATTACTTCGTGCATGGCTTAAATTGTGGTTGACGATTCTGGTCTTTGAAAGGTATAATGCACTTTGCTTGTGAAATCTCCTGGAGGTAAAGCGTGACTACGTATTTGCATATAGCCTTGATTATAACTTCAATCGCCCTCATCGCGAGTGTCATCCTTCAAAACAAGGGAACGGGTCTGGGTGGATTGACGGGAATGGATACGGGAGGCGTATTCACCGCGCGGAGAGGCATCGAAAAGACGCTATTCTGGATCACGATTGGGTTGAGCGCTTTGTTTTTTGCCTTGACCATCGTGACGGTCGTGGTGACCGGCGGCTAATCGGCGGGGTCTTATCCTGCAAGCTGATATTCCCTGGCTAATCTATCGAGGGCGACTCGCCATCGTATGGGGAGGACGCCCTTTTTGATATATACGCTATGAAGAAACTACGTTGGCAACTGATCATCATTTTGGTTACCGGTCTGGTGGTGGGCGTGCTCCTCATCAGCCAGCAGCCAATCGTCAAACCCATCACCCCGGAGCCTGCGAAAGGGGGAGTTTACTCGGAAGCGCTGGTGGGCTCTTTAGTACGCCTCAATCCCCTGCTGGATACCTATAATTCCCCCGATCGGGACATCGATCGCCTGCTGTATAGCGGGCTGATCCGTTTCGACTCGAACGGCCTGCCCCAGGGAGACCTGGCAGCGTCTTGGGGCGTGTCTAAAGACGGCACGATTTACAATATCGCCCTGCGCCCCAACATTAAATGGCAAGACGGCACGCCCTTCACCAGCGCAGACGTGCTCTTCACCATCGACCTGATGCGCAGCGATAGTTCTCCCCTTCCCCAAGACCTGCGGGCGTTTTGGAAGGACGTGGAGGTCAAGAATTACGACGATACGACCTTGCAGTTCAAGCTGCCGGAAGCCTTCGCTCCCTTCCTCGATTATCTGACGTTCGGCATCTTGCCCAAACACCTGCTTCAAAATCAGTCCATGGATCAGTTGGTGAACGACCAGTTCAACTTGCAGCCGGTCGGCACAGGCCCTTACCGCCTGGACCACCTGATCGTGAAGGACAATAAGCCCACCGGCGTCGTTCTGACTGCCTACGATGGGTACTATGGGCAAAAGCCTTTCATCCAACAGTTGATCTTCAATTATTACCCCGACTCCGCCGCCGCTTTGCAGGCTTACCGGCAGGGCGACGTGGAGGGCATCGGGAACGTGACGGCCGACATCCTGGGGGACGTTTTAGCCGAGCCCAACCTTTCGATTTACACCGGCCGGGAGCCGCGCCTGACCCTGGTCTACTTCAACTTGAACGATCAGGACGTGCCTTTCCTCCAGGATGCCAGCCTGCGGCAGGCCCTCCTGACGGGTCTGAACCGGCAGCGCATGGTGGATCACATTTTGCACGGCCAGGCAATCGTCGCGGATGGGCCGGTTCTGCCGGATACCTGGGCTTATTATGACGGCCTGGAACCCGTGACTTACGACGTTCAATCGGCCCAGAAGACGCTCAAGGATGCCGGTTATACCCTCTCCGCCGACGGGCAGACTTTGACCTCGAAGGATGGCGTGGCGGTGGCTTTCAGCCTGATCTATCCCGACGACGACGTGCATAAGGCGCTGGCCGAATCCATCCAGAGCAATTGGGCGGCGTTGGGCGTCAAAGTCAGCCTGGAGGCCTTGCCTTACGATCAGCTCGTCAACGATCACTTGAGCCAGCGCAAATACCAGGCTGCCCTGGTGGATATCAACCTGTCTCGTTCGCCGGACCCTGACCCTTATCCCTTCTGGGATCAGGCGCAGATTACCGGCGGCCAGAACTACGCTCAATGGAACGATCAGACGGCCAGTGAATACCTGGAGCAGGCGCGCGCTTCGACTGATATCTCCGAGAGGGAGCGCCTGTATCGCAATTTCCAGGTCATCTTTGCCAAAGAGCTGCCCGCGCTGCCGCTCTATTATCCCGTGTATACCTACGCGGTGGATCGCCAGATACAGGGCGTGCAAATGGGGCCGCTTTTCGACACCAGCGATCGTTTTGCGAACATTGCGAATTGGTACCTGGTTGCCAACAGGACCACCCAATCGCAGGAAACTCCTACTACGCAACCTTAGCGATGCCTAAAACCTATACCCGTTCTGGGGACGACGGAACTACCGGGTTGCTTGGCAAAGGTCGCGTGCCAAAATTCGATCCTCGCCTGGAAACCCTGGGGGCCATCGACGAGGCCACGGCCATGCTGGGGATTGCCCGGGCCGTCTGCCGGGCGCCCGAGACCGGCGGCATGCTCATCCGGGTTCAGCGCGACCTCTATCACGTCATGGCAGAGGTCGCCGCCACGCCCGAAAACGTGTCTCATTTTCGCGTAATTGGAGATGCGCACATCGAATGGCTGGAAGAACGAATAGAAGCCTTGAATCGGATGGTTGAAATTCCCGACGAGTTCATCCTTCCCGGCGATAGTTATGCCGGCTCTATTCTGGACCTGGCTCGCACGGTGGTCAGGCGCGCCGAGCGCAGGGTAGCGGAGCTGTTTCAGCGCGGCCAGATCGAAAATGGGCATCTGCTGGGCTACTTGAACCGCTTATCTTCGCTATGCTTCCTGCTGGAATTGCGTGAGAATCAGGCCGATGGCCGCGCGGCTTCCACCCTGGCAAAACCGGAGTTGGGGACATGACCGGCACGCTGATCAACGCGGCCACAGTAGTGATCGGGGGAGCCTTGGGCGCCCTTTTGGAGGCGCGCCTTCCCGAGCGCTTGCGCAGCACGGTGGTGGCGGGGCTGGGGTTGTTTACCCTGGCGTTGGGGATGCAGATGTTCCTGAAAACCGAAAACCCGCTGGTGGTCCTGGGGAGCCTGTTGATCGGAGCGCTGTTGGGGGAGTGGTGGCGCATCGAAGACGGGCTGGCCTGGCTTGGCAAAGCCCTGGATCGGCGTCTCAACGGCCAAAACGGCGATCAAAGCGGGCGCTTCGTGCGTGGTTTCTTGACCGCCTCTCTGCTCTTCTGCGTCGGCCCCATGGCCATTCTGGGCGCCATCCAGGACGGCCTGACGGGGGACACCAGCCTGTTGGTGGTCAAGGCCGTGATGGATGGCTTCGCCGCCCTGGCCTTCGCTTCCACGTTTGGCATCGGGGTGTCGTTTTCTGCGCTGGCGCTGCTGGTCTACCAGGGCAGCATCACCTTGCTGGCTGAGCAGTTCCATTCTATTGTCACCCAGACGATGATGAACGAGCTGACCGCCGCAGGCGGCGTGATTCTGCTGGGGCTGGCCATCAGCAGTATCCTGGAGATCAAAAAGCTGCGCATGGGCAACTTCTTGCCGGCCCTGGCCGTCGCGCCGATCCTGGTGGCCATTTTGGACCTGATCAATAAATGAAAAAGTGGCGGCTTGTGAAAGCCGCCCTACGTGTTCGAGCCGGGAAGATGTGGGTCGGGATTCACATCCCGACGCCTGCACCTCTGAGTGGCAAATGAAAAGGTGGCGGCTTGTGAAAGCCGCCCTACGTGTTCGAGCCGGGAAGATGTGGGTCGGGATTCACATCCCGACGCCTGCACCTCTGAGTGGCAAATGAAAAGGTGGCGGCTTGTGAAAGCCGCCCTACGTGTTCGAGCCGGGAAGATGTGGGTCGGGATTCACATCCCGACGCCTGCACTGAGTGACAAATGAAAAGGTGGCGGCTTGTGAAAGCCGCCCTACGTGTTCGAGCCGGGAAGATGCAGGTCGGGATTCACATCCCGACGCCTGCACCTCTGAGTGGCAAATGAAAAGGTGGCGGCTTGTGAAAGCCGCCCTACGGTTGACCAATGGATGGAAGAATGGCGGCTTGTGAAAGCCACCATTCTTGTTTAAGCTATTTGCTGGCGCTGGCTAATGCCTGCTGGATGGTCTGGTCGAGGGTGGAGGCGTCTACCAGCTTTCCATTCACCGTAAAGCTCGGCGTGGCCTGAACGCCGGCTTGCTGCGCCTGAGCCAGGCCCTGCTGCACTTGCTGGCTGTAGGTATTGGCCGTCACACAGCTCTTAAACTGGGTCATGTCCAGGCCCAGTTGCTGCCCAAAGGCCAGCAGGCGGTTCTGGCTGAAGTCTCCCGAATTCTCGCTGGTCTGGTTGGCGTAGAGCATGTCGTGGTACTCCCAGAACTTGCCCTGGTCGGCGGCGCAATAAGCCGCTTCCGCGGCGGCCACCAAATCAGGCCCGATGAAGCTGTCTGGCACGTAGGTAAAATATACCTTTCCGGTGCTGATGTAGTTCTGGACGATGCTCAACTCCTGGGTTTCCGTGAACTGGCGGCAATACGGGCACTGAAAATCGGCGAATTCGATCACTTTTACGGGCGCATTCGGATCGCCCATCGAAGTGCCCTGGGCGTTGGGCCGGGGGTTGGGTGTGACCGTCACGATTGCCCCTACCGGCGTGAAGCTGGGATAGATCAGAACCCCCGCGACCGCCAGGGCGGCCACAATGATTACTCCAATAATAACCACTCGCTGTCTCTGTTGGGCTTTGCGGCGCTTGTCTTAATTCCTCGCGTTTACTCATATTGATCCTCTCTGAATAAAAAACTACCTATAAATTTTGCCATAAAGAATGGACTTTGTCCAGTATCAAACTGGCGCCTGGTACACCGGGAAAGCGCCGTCGGTGCGCACGAAGCCAATTTTTTCGTAAAGGGATAGAGAAGCGTAATTGTCGCTTTGCGTGTTCACGGTTACGCGCCAGGCGCCTTCGCGTTTAAAGTAGGTTAACAGGTCGTGCACCAGGGCGTGGCCGATGTTTTGCCTTTGCGCATCCGGATGCACCGCCAGGCGGGCCAGATGGCCGCTCAGCGGCACAGAAGTGCTGATTTGGTAGCCCACGATGCCCTGGGAGGTCTCCGCTACGGTGCTCAGGGCAGATTGGGAATAGGCCAGGGTGAGGGCATCCAGCGAGTTCCGCCACAAGGGGTGAAAGGCTAATCGATCCACCTCTTCGACGGCAGGCAGGTCTGCCAGGGCCATTTTACGGATAGATACCCCGGCGGAGACCGGCCTGCCCTGGGGCAGATTTCCCCGCCATTCCAGGACGACGATGTTTTGCGGGTGCTCGAAGCCAGAGCCAATCAGCAGGTCCTCGAACCAATCGTTCAGGGCGATGGCGGCCAGGAGTTGGCCGGTCTGGGCGGCCAGGAGCGCTTTGGCTCCCTCCAGGAGGGCAGCCCACGCCAGGCTGGGGGAGATCCTATCCTCTGAAGCGCAGAATAATCGTACCCAGGCGATGCCGGGTGGGTCGGGCGGACAGGCCAGCACCCCCACGGGTTTTTCCCCCACTTCGGCCAGTAAAAAAGGCTGGGATCCAAGCCACTCCAACGGAGCGCGCCAATCCAGGTGGCGGTGAATGTGGCGCTCGTAATGAAGAAAATTTGCCAGGAGGTGGTAATCGCCTTCTTCGGCTGGTCGGACAGCCAGGTTATCTCGCAATAAAGGCAACATCGGATAAGTCAATCGTCCAACAGGTCAAAGAACTTATCAACCACTTCGGGGTCGAACTGTGTACCGGCCATAGAACGGATGTATTCGCGCGCCTTTTCTTCGCTCCACGCGGCCCGGTAGGGCCTTTCCGTAATTAAAGCATACCACACATCCACTACGCTAAAGATACGGGCGGTGAGCGGAATTTGCCCCAGCTTGAGCCCGCGAGGGTAGCCCGTCCCATCCCATCTTTCATGGTGGCCGTAAGGGATATCGAGCGCGGGGCGTAGATAGGGGATGGGAGAAAGCAGCTCGTAAGCATAGGTGGGGTGGCGGCGCATGATTTCCCATTCGTCTTCGGTCAGCGGGCCGCGTTTGAAGAGGATCTGGTTGGAAATGGCCATGGTGCCGATGTCGTGCAGCAGCACTCCGCGGCGAATGTGCACCAGCTCGTTTTCCGGGATGCTCATGGCTCTTCCCAGCCGGATGGTCAGCTCGATGAGCTCCTGGGTGTGGCCTTCTGAGCCGGGATCGCGCAATTCGAGCGCCCGGGACCAGCCTTCGATGGTAGCGTCGTAAGCCAGGGTCAGCTCGATGTTGGAGCGCTGCAAGTTGTCGAATAGCTCGGCGTTGTCGATGGTGATGGCGGCCTGCGCCGAGACGGCCTGCAAGAAGTCCAGCCATTCCGGGTCGGGGGTGAGGGGGCTGCGTTGGTAAAGCTCCAGCACGCCCTTGACCTGGCCCTTGGCGATGAGCGGCATGGCATAATAGGCGACGAACCCCTCGCCTGCCAGATAAGAGCGCACGAAACGATCCTCCGAGGCGTTCAAATCGGGAATGCTGACCGGCTGTCGCCCCACGGCGGCGCGTCCGGCGAAGCCTTCTCCCAGGCGCGGGCGATAGCGCTGGATGTTGCTCGAGCGGAATCCGCGGCTGGCCGCGTATTCCAGAGTCTGGGTATGCGGATTGAGCAGGAGCACTGAGGCGGCGTGGATGCCTAATTGGGCGGTTACCTGGCCCAACAAGATGCTCAACGTGACGCGCGCGTCGAGGCTGGCGGTGATGGCCATGTCGATAGCGCGCAGGGCCGTCAGGCGCTGCAAGCGCAGCTCGGTTTGCTCGTTGAGGGTGGCGCGGTGAATGGCATTGGCCGCGATCTCGCCGATGGCCGTGAAAAGACGGAGGTCGTTTTCGTTGAAGGCCGTGTTGCGGCCCACCCACAGCGCACCGATGGTCTGCTGCTGCGCGATGAGCGGCACGCAGGCGGTGCAGCTCAATCCGGCCATCAGGTCTGGCCGCGCCAGGCGCGGGTCGCTGAGAGTCTGGTTGTTTTGATAGGGGGTGGCGGTGTAGATGACCTGGCCGCTGACGCCCTCTCCCGGATGGAGGCGCACCCCGGTGGCGGCATCCCACAATCCCATGCCCAGCTCGAAGACGCTTTCCCCGGTGATCGGGTCGCGCATCACGATCAAACCGGCGGACGCCTTGAAAAAATCGATCAGCAGCGTCAGGATCGCCTTCAGGATTTCCGAGCGCGTCGCCACCGAGCGCAAGGCGGTGGATATGGCGATGAACGCTTCCATTTCGCGTTCCCGCGATTTGCGCTCCGTGGTTTCGAGCAACGTTCCGATGATGGCCGGCTTCCCCTGGAAATCGATCTGAGAGCCTTGCATCTCAATGTCGATGGTCACGCCATCTTTGCGCCGGGCCTGGTAGATGGAGTTTAAGCCTTCTTGCGAGCTCTCCGCCTCGCCCTCGAAGACTTTCAGGATATATTCGTCGACTTCCACCGGGTTGATCTGAGGGACGATGTCGTGGAGGGTGGCGCTGTCGATCAGCTCGTCGATTGCGTAGCCGGAGATTTCCGCCAGCCGCGGGTTGACGTACAGGAAGCGGCCGTGCATGTCGAGGACGTAGATGCCCACCAGCGCCTGATCGACCAGGTTGCGGAATTGCAGCTCGGCCGACAGCAAGGCATCTTCCATGATTCTTGCGCTGGATGGCGGCGCTCAACGTTCCTGCGGCGGCCTTGACCGCGTCGATCTCTGCCGGCGACCAGTCGCGGGCCAGGGCGCAATCATCGAAGCCCATATAGCCCCACCACTCCCCGTCCACAAAAACGGGCACGATGAGGGTCACCAGCAGATCGGAGGGGCGCAGCTTTTCCTGCTCGGCCTTGGAGAAATCTGCTGCCGTGCGTAAGGCGACGTTTCCTTGCTGAAGCTCGGCTTTGATCCCTCCCATCTCGATGATCTTTTGCGGCTCGATCATGGGGGCCTGATTCCTGGCGAAGCCCGGCGCGATCCATTCGTGGCATTGCACCGTCAGGGGGCCGTGGCTTTCCACCGGGTTGTTCTCGTAAATGTACACGCGGCTGACGCCGGTGACCTGGCCCATCTGCACCAGAACAGTCTGGATGCTCTGGATCCAATCCGTCGTTTTCAGGAATTGCTCGGCGGCCAGGCTGACCGCCCTTAAAATCGATTCGCGCCGGCGCAGGGTTTCTTCAGTCTGCTTGCGCTCGGTGACGTCTTCCAGGGAGCCTTCGTAATAAAGCACCTTCCCGCTCTTGTCGAAGAGCGTCCTGGCGTTGTCTTCCACCCAAATGATCTTCCCGTCTGCGCGGGCAAGCTGGAACTCGAATTTGCCGATCAGGCCGTCCTGGTTCCAAAACCGCGAGCCTTCGTTCGAGCGTTTGAGGATCGACGAAAAGGCTCGAAAATTTCGCGCCTAGCAGGGTCTTCTGATCGGCGAACCCCAGCATTTGCACCAGGGCTGAATTGGCTTCCAGAATCTCACCGTCGGGCGTGATGCGGTAAAGGCCCAGGGGCACCCCTTCGACCAGCTTCAGGTAACGCACCTCGGCGGCCTGTAAAGCCTGATGCTGGTGCATCCGTTCCATGGACAGGCGCACGGCGGCCGGTAAACGGGCGAAATGCTGGGCGGATTTTTAATACGTAATCGTCCAGCCCGGCTTTCATGGCTTCCACGGCGATTTCTTCATCGTCTGGGTTGGTCAGCATGATCACCGGGCATTCCGGCGAATGGGCTTTAATGGCGCGCAGGATGGAGAGGCCATCCGACCAGGCAAGCTGGTGGCCCGTGATGGCGATATCGAAACTGCCGGTTTCAAGCGCCTCGTGGAAACCTTGCGCATCGGTGATTTGTGTGACCAGGGTTTTGGGAAATAAGCGTTTGAGCTCTCGACTGATGAGGGCCGGGTCGTTGTGATCTTCATCGATTAAAAGGATGCGCAAAGTGTTATCCATGTGGTTTTCCCAACCTTGCCTACATCCAATTGTACACGTAAACGGCCTGAGACGATGTGTCTTGTACCTTCTCGAAGCATCCCGAAAGCGCAATTCCCCCGGTGGCTTCCCTTATCGGTTTAATAAGCGGAATGGGATGCGCAGTAACTTCTTCAAGAACCGTTCTTTTACGGAGGGCCGCTCCTTGGTAGCCAGCGCAGCTTGCATCGACGCCAGCGCTTCCAATTGGCTGCCCTGGCGAAGCTTCAAAGCCGAGAGGGCTTGCAGGGTCGAGGCCCTTAATTCCGGCTCGCCCGCCTCCTTGAACAGGTCTGCGGATCGTTCGTAGAGGGCGGCGGCCTGTTCTCGATCGCCAATTCCCTCCCAGGCCGCGGCCTGATTGCCGAGCGCCATGGCCTGGCGGCGCTTGTCTCCGGCGGCGGCGAAGACTGCGTCGGTATTTTCGGCAGCGCCCAAGGCTGCTCTAGCATCCCTGGCCTGGAGGTAGGCAACACTGGCGTTGTTCGCCATTTCAGCCGCGGCCAGGGCATTCCCCTGTTCGGTATAAAGTCTGGCGGCCGTCTCGAACGCCTGGGCCGCCGCCAGGTAATTTCCCGCCTGGTAGGCCTGTTTGCCCCGCTGGTCGAATTGCTCTGCGCCGTCTGGCGCGCTCATCTCAGTAAGTGATTTCAAGCAGTCCCTCTGCAATGGAGCGCAGCTTTTCGCTCGATAATTCGCTCAGCCTGGCCGCCAGCTCGATATAGGGCTTGTTGACCGGTTTGACGACGAACTCCTGCAGCTCGCCGGGCAATTGTAAGAATTTCTGGATGGCCTGCTGCTGCAAGCGCCACTTCCCGATGGGACCGCGCTTGTCGTAGAACAGGTCGATTGGCCCGCCCAGGGCGCCCGCCAACAGCTCTAATTCAGGCATGGGGATGGCTTCTTCCCCGGATTCGTAAGCCTCTAGCCGGGATTGCGCCAGGCCGGATTCTCGCTCGATCTCCTCGATTGAAAGATTGGCAGACATGCGCAGCTTGCGCAAGGTGGCGGCTACCAGCCTGCGCCTCAGCGGTAAGAGGTGTTCCGCGTCGACGATGGAGCCAGGGGTGGGCCGCTCGACGGCGGAGCCTTTTTCCTCGAACAGCTCTGGGGGCAGGTTAAAGATGTACGCCAGCAGCTCCAACTGGGGCAAGGACGGCGCTTGCCCGCCCTGCTCGTACGTCTGGTAAGTCTCTTCGCTTACGCCGGTGGCCGCAGCGCATTCGGCCTCGGTCTTGCGGGCTTGAATGCGCGCTTCAGCGATCAAACTGCCGAGTTTCTTCTTGCGGAGGTCGAGGTCTTGCGGATTCTGGCTCATAGCTCTTTCTGCCTTTATGAATTTTGATAAACGCGATCAGTGATCCAGCCAGACCCTAAAGGTCTCACAGACCTTTAGGGTCTTTAATTGACCTTAGAGATTTTATAACGAGATCGAAGAACCGGCAATATTCTCAGGCCGATTAAAATTCGGGCGCATCAGGAAACCCTGGGGATGTGCCTTGATCCGTAAGGGCGCAGCCCTGTCGCGCCTCTAGCGGCGCCGGTTCTGGTTGACCATCTCCGCCAGGTTTACGCCGAAGACTTCCGGGCCCAGCTTGATGCCGGCGGCTTCCAGCCGGGGGGTGAAGAGAGGGCGTATGCCGGTCGGCTTTAATTCACCCAACACTTTGCCGTCCGGGTCGACGCCGGTTTGCACGAACTTGAAAATATCGCTCATCACGATCGTGTCCCCTTCCATGCCGGATATCTCGGTAATGGCGGTGACTTTACGGGTGCCATCCTTCATGCGCGATTGTTGCACGATCAGGTCGATGGCCGACGCGATCTGTTCGCGGATCACCCGCAGGGGCATGTCCATCCCGGCCATCAGGGTCATGGTCTCCAGGCGGGAGATGCCGTCTCGGGGCGAATTGGCGTGTAAGGTGGTCAACGAGCCGTCGTGGCCGGTGTTCATGGCTTGCAGCATGTCCAGGGCTTCCCCGCCGCGCACCTCTCCGACGATGATGCGGTCCGGACGCATGCGCAGGGCGTTGCGCACCAGGTCGCGCACGGTCACCATGCCGTTGCCATCCAGGTTGACCGGCTTGGTTTCCAGCCGCACCACGTGATCCTGCTGCAAGCGCAGCTCGGCGGCGTCTTCGATGGTGACGACCCGTTCGTCCTCGGGGATGAAGCCGGAGAGGACGTTGAGCAGCGTGGTCTTGCCGGAGCCGGTGCCGCCCGAGATGATGATATTGAAGCGCGCGACGACGCAGGCGCGCACGAAATCTGCCATGTTCTGCGTGATCGAGCCGTAATCGATCAGTTGTTGGATGCTCAGCTTGTCCTTCTGGAATTTGCGGATGGTCAACGCCGGCCCGTCGATGGCGACCGGGGGGATGACGGCGTTGACGCGCGACCCATCCGGCAGGCGGGCGTCTACGGTAGGGGTGTCCGCGTCGATGTGCCGGCCAAGCGGCAGGATGATGCGGTCGATGACCTTCAGCACCTGCTCGTCATTTTCAAATTTCACCTGCGTCTGGATCAGCTTTCCATTCCGTTCGATGTACACCCGATCGTGGCCGTTGACCATGACTTCGCTGATGTCCGGATCGTCCAGCAAGGGTTGGATAGGCCCAAAGCCGAGAATGTCGTCGAGGATCTCCCGGAAGAGCTGGGCGCGCACGGTGGCGGCTAATTGCAATTTCGTCTGGAGGTAGGCTTGCTCCAGGTAACGCGTCACAGCCTGTCGCCGCTGAGGCAAAGGCGGCGGGTCGGCTTCCAGCTCCCTGGATATGTTGTTGATCAGGTATGATTTCAGCTTGCTCAGCTCGGGTGAACGTGGAGAAGGGCCTGTGGATTGATCTGCAATGCTCATTTTTTTACCTTTAAGCGGGTTCTATGCGGTCCTCGTCCGGGATCAGCCAGACGATGTGCTCGCGGTTGAGCGTGAGGAAATGGCAACGGTAGAGCTCCTGCCCGTCAGGCGCGTACACGACCGCATCTGTGACGGCCAGGAAGGATTCGGAGACGTTCATGGTGTCCATGACGCGGCCATCCGGCTGGATGTGGATGTTCCCGTGGACGAGGTGCGTGCTGGTTTGGATCGTTACCGGCTTGGAGACCTTGGTAACGACGTTGGTGAAGAATTTTCCCTTTTCGTTGTACTCGGTGACCATCATTGCTCCTGTTTGCGGCTCTCTTGCTCGAGGGCCGGCATCTGATAGCCCAGCCCAGAGCGGGTTACGATGTGCTGCGGCGAGTGAGGATTATCCTCCAGCTTCTGGCGCAGGCGCGCAATGCTGACCCACAGGATCTCTTTGTCTTCCTTATATTGAGGCCCCCAGATGGCTACCAGGAGCTGTTCGGCGGTGACCACCTGGCCGACGTGGTGGGCAAAGTGGATCAGCAGGCGATATTCCGTGGCCGACAGGAAGACCGGCTTGTCGTCCTTCCACACCTCGGCGCGGGCGAAGTCGATGCGCAAATTCTCGTGAATGAAGAAGCGGTCCTGGTTGATCTGCTGGGTGGTTTGAGAGCGTCGCAAGACGGCCCTGACGCGCGCCAGCAGCTCGGTCGCCGAGAAGGGCTTGACGATGTAATCGTCGGCGCCTACGTTCAACCCCTGTACGCGATCCTGTTCTTCCCCCTTGGCCGTCAGCATGATGACGGGAAGGTTGGAGAACTGGCGGATGCGCTCGCAGGTGGTGATCCCGTCCAGCCTGGGCATCATCACGTCGAGCAGCACCAGGTCCGGGGATTTGGTGGTGATAGCTTCCAGCGCGTCTTCGCCGTTGGTGGCGGTGATGACCTCGTATCCCTCGGTCAACAGGTTGATCTGCACCAGGCGAAGGTAAAGTGGCTCGTCATCCACGATCAAAATTCGAGTAGCCATGGACATGCTCCCTACAGGGTTGGCTCAGAAGATTATTTCGCCGCTTGCTTGATCGGCAGATAGATGTGGAACAGGGTACCCTCTCCCAGGTAGGATTCCACAGAAATATTGCCATGATGGGCTTCGATGATCTGGCGGCAAATGAACAGCCCCAGCCCGGTTCCGCGCACGTTAGGGGCCTGCTCCGGGTTGCGGAAGAAGCGCTCGAAGAGGTGCGGGAGATATTTGGCCGGTATGCCGGGGCCGTTGTCCTGGAAGGTCAGGTGTACCCGATCGGCTTCCTTGCGCAGAGTGATGTAGACTACTGAGCCGGGGGCGTATTTCACCGCGTTGCTGATGAGGTTCTCGAATACCTGGGCCAGGCGGCTGGGGTCCCCCTCGATGGCGAAGACCGGGGCTTCCAGGTCCAGCTCGACTTGCAGGCTCTTATGGTGCGTCCTGGCGCGAATGATCACGTCCTTGACCATGGCGTCCAGGCGCACCGGCTGGAAATCGATGCGCAGGGTGCCGCTCTGCAGGCGCGCCGAGTCCAGCATGTTGTCGATCAGTTCTTGCAAGCGGTCGGTCTCTTCGTCGATGATATTCAGGAACTCGCGCTGGTTGTTTTCGTCCCAGGTGGTGTCCGGCCGGAGCAGGGTAGTCGTGTATCCCTTGATGAATCCCAAAGGGGTGAGCAGCTCGTGGGAGATGGTCGAGATAAAGTCCTCTTGCAGGCGCGCCTGCTGCTGCTCTGCCCGCAGAGAGGCGATTTGCTTCTGCAATTCCTGGAGGTGCATCAAGTGCGAAATCTCTTCCGCGATAAAGCTGGCCACGCGGATGTTCTCGTTGGTGTATTCCGGCCCCCCAAAGCGGATGAACACCATGGCGCCGATGACCTTCTCCTTGATTTGCAGGGGGATGCCCAGCAGGTAGGGCAGGTTCAAGCGATCCTCTTCGGTGCCTTCACCGGGAGGTTGTTGTACGGAGGGATTGCCGCTGCTGAACACCTGATTGGCAACCACTTCACCCCAGGAGATATCTCCACCTGAGCTACGCCCGCGCCCGATTACCCGCGCGTAAGCCGCCTCCAAGGTGTTGCTGTTGGCGTCTGGCAGATAGAGCACCAGATTGTCAAAGATGAAGGCGGCCCGCAGGAGCGGAACGATCTTGTCCAGGGCGGGCTTCCAGTGACTTTCACGGTTGACGGCGTGGCTGATGGCGTAAAGGTTATCCAATTCTGAAGTCGAAATGCTTACGGGTCCACTTGACGTTTTACTCACGGTACACTCTCCGCTTACATTATTTTGTGGCCATCCTTCAGATTGGATGCCTTCGCTCGCCCCGCGCCGCGCGCGGGCGTCATTGAGATTTGCGGGCCGGCGCGAGCAGGAACTCGAAGGCCGCGCCTTCTCCCACCTGGGAGTACACCCGGATGACCGAGCCGTGCGCTTCGATGATCTGGCGCACCAGCGCCAACCCCAGTCCGGTGCCCCCGTACCGGCGAGTGCTCGAGCCGTCCAATTGGTGGAAAGACTCGAAAATTTCGTCGATGCGGTCTGCCGGGATGCCGATCCCTGTATCTTTGACCGCCACCTTGATAAATTCTTGCTCAGGCTCGACGATGACGGTGACCGACCCGCCTTCGGGGGTGAACTTGATGGCGTTGTCCAGGAGCTGCGAGAGCACCCAGGAGATCTTTTCCTCATCGGCCTGGACGGCGGGTAAATTGGGGGCGAACTGGCTGGTTAACTTGATCTTGTGCTCTTCTGCTTTGGTCTTAGACCGCCCGACTACTTGCTGAACGAGCTTACCGATCTCCACCGGGGCCAGGCGCAGGGAGAATTCGCCGCGCGCGGCCATGGAGAATTGGATCATCTCTTCGATGAGCCGCTCCAGGCGTTCGGTAGAACGTTGCAAGACCTGCAACGCGTTTTCTTGCTGGGAGTTGACTTCTCCCAGGGTTTTGGAAGCGAGCAGCTCGATATAGCCCTTCATGTGGGTCAAGGGGGTACGCAGCTCGTGAGACACGTTGGCAATGATGTTGGATTTGAGCTGGTTCAGCTCGGAGAGCTTCTTCAAGGCTTTCTGAAGCTCCGCGGTGCGCTCTTCGACGCGCTGCTCGAGCTGCTGGTTGGTCTCCTGGAGGGCGGTGTGGAGCTTGAGGATTTGCTCGATGATCACGTTGTCCAGCGTCAACCGGTCGATCAGGCCCAGCTCGACGAGCATCTCGCCGATGAAGATCTGCTTGCCTTCCGTGCGCAGTTGCTTCTGGCGGGCAAGCGCCATTTCCAGGCCCTCGGGGCTTAGCACACCCTTTTCGATCAGGATGTCGCCCAGGCGGGGGACCATGGTTTCGGGATAAAGCGGTGGTGTTGGGTTGTTCATAGGCGTCAGCGTTCGGCTAATATCCCCATACCCAATGGCCGTCGACCAGGGTAGCCAGGGGTTGAGTAGAAAGTAAATCTTCAGGCGGGTTTTTGAAAGGATCTTTTTCGAGGACGATGAGGTTCCGCGTAATAACCGGGAGCCAGTTTTCCCAGCCGGTCTTCCATGCCGGCGGCGTAAGCCGGGCCCAGGGTATAAGCCCGCAGGGCTTCGGCCAGGGAAAGGCGCTGTTGGGGGTGCCAGCCGTCCGTTCCCGGCAGGCCATCCTGGCGGCGGCGCGTGACGGCGGCGTAAAGTCCCCAGAAGGGGTTGGGATTCTCGACGGGCGCATCGGACCCGAAGGCCAGGGGAATGCCCCGGTCGAGCAGCGTGCGCCAGGCGTAAGAAAGCTCCGCGCGCTTTCCCCAATGGCGGTCGGCGATGAGCATGTCGGAGGTGGCGTGGATGGGCTGCATGGAAGCGATGATCTTCAGCTCGGCCAGCCGGGCCACGTCTTCGCGGTGAATGACCTGCACGTGCTCGATGCGGTGGCGCAGGGCGGGCAGCCCGTTTTCGCTTTCGTAAGCGCGCAGCCGGGCGTAAGCATTCAGTACCTCGTGGTTGGCGCGGTCGCCAATGGCGTGGATCGCCAGACTCAAGCCGCTTTCGGCGGCCTTCCGCCCGTGCTCGACGATTTCCTCGGCGTCCAGTTGCAGCATGCCGCGGTATTCGCTCTCGCCTTCGTAAGGCTGAAGCATGGCCGCCGTGCGGGGACCCAGGGCGCCGTCGGCGAACAGCTTGACCGAGCCGATGCGCAGCAGGTCGTTGCCAAAGCCGCTGCGCAATCCTAGGGCCACGGCGTGCTCCAGGTCTTCGAGCGGGATGCTCTTGACCACGCGCAGGCCCAGCTTGCCCTCGGCCTGAAGCTGCTGGAGGGCCATGAAGCTGCGCCGCCGGTCGTAATCGTGCACGCCGGTAAGCCCGGCTTTCCAGAAGCGGGATTGGGCTTCCAGGATGGCCTGGGCCACTTCGCGTTGCGTCGGGGCGGGGAGGACCTTCTCTACCAGGGCCATGGCGCTTTCCAGCAGGATGCCGCTGGGCTGGCCTGATGCGTCTTTGGGAATGCTCCCGCCCTCGGGGTTGGGCGATTGGGCGTGGATGCCCGCCTGGCGCAGCGCGGCGCTGTTGGCCCAGCCGGCGTGCAGGGATTTGGCCGTCAGATAAACCGGGTTGTGCGGAGCCACGGCGTCCAGGTCGGCGGCGCTGCCAAACCCTTCCGGCCAGGTATTGTGGTTCCAGCCGTGGCCCAGGATCCAGGCGCCCGGCGCGGCCTTAGCGGCGCGCTCGGCCACCCGCCGCAGGCACTCCGCCCGCGTATCCGTCTCACAATCGATCTTTTGCAGGCCGAGGGAATAATATTCGAGGTGCAAATGCGCGTCCGTCAGGCCGGGCCAGATCGTCTTGCCCTGCATGTCGCGCCTTTCGGCGCGCTCGCCAAACTCGGCCAACATGCCCTGATCGCTGCCGGTCGCCAGGATGCGATTCCCCTGGAGGACGATGGCCGAAGCGGAGGGGCGCTGTGGGTCTTGCGTGTAGATATTGGCGTTGTGCAGGATCAACATAAGCTATTCACCCAGGATCTGGCTGATGAGCGCGTTCAATTCTTCGTCCGAATAGTAATGAATCACCAGGCTGCCGCCTTTTTCCCCGTGCCGCAGGGTGACGCGCGTGCCCAGGTGGTTGCGCAGGCGTTCTTCGAGGGCGGTGATCTCCGCCGGCGGGGCCGCCTTGGGAGCGCGCGCCGTGCGCTGCCCGCGGTATTCGTGCACCAGGTCTTCCGTTTGCCGCACGCTGAGGTGTTTTTCGAGGATCATTTCCAGGACGGCCAGTTGGGCCTTTTCGGTGGAGAGCATGAAAAGGACTTTGGCGTGCCCTTCGGAGATCTTGCCCTCGGCCAGGGCCGCCTGCACCTTCTCCGGGAGGGTGAGCAGGTTGAGGGTATTGGTCACGGCCGGGCGGCTCTTGCCCACGCGCAGGGCGATTTCTTCGTGGGTCAGCCCGAACTCTTCGGCGAGCTGGGAATAGGCCCGGGCGGTTTCCAGAGGGGACAGGTCGGCGCGCTGCACGTTCTCGATCAGGGCCAGCTCGACGAGCTGCTCGTCCGTGGCCGGGCGGATCAGGGCCGGGACGGAAGTGAGGCCGGCCAATTGGGCGGCTCTCAGGCGCCGCTCTCCGGCGATCAGCGTATAGTGCTCCGGGCCGGGGCCGGGCATGACGATCAGGGGTTGCAGCACGCCGTGCTCGCGGATAGACGCCGCCAGGTCGGTCAGGTCGGCGGGATCGATCTGGGCGCGCGGCTGGCGTGGGTTGGCCGCGACCTTGTCCACGCCGATAAAGGTCACGCTGCCTTCGGCCTGTTCCGTGTTTCCCCCCGGGATGAGGGCCTCTAAACCTTTACCAAGACCAGTTCTGCGCGGCATGGCTGCTCATTGCTCCGAGATAACCGGGATACGGATGCCGTCGGAGGCCAGGACTTCCTGCGCCAGGGCGGCATAGGCTTTCGCGGCGCTCGATTCGGGCGCGTAAAGGGACACCGGCAGCCCGTAGGAGGGCGCCTCGGCCAGGCGAATGCTGCGCGGGATGATGGCCTGGAACACCTGATTCGGGAAGAAGCGCTTGACCTCTTCGATCACGTCCCAGGCCAGCCGGGTGCGCGAATTGAACATGGTCAGGATGACC
This sequence comes from uncultured Chloroflexia bacterium, assembly GCA_963702935.1. Lineage (GTDB taxonomy): Bacteria > Chloroflexota > Anaerolineae > Anaerolineales > Anaerolineaceae > DAOTWA01. Next base: position 158,687 of record OY969772.1, on the reverse strand, counting down.
CCGCGCACCTTGAGCTCCGGATAGAGCGAGGTGCGCACGCGGTTGATGGTTTGAGTGAGCTGCCCCAGGCCCTCCAACGCCAGGTATTCGCACTGCACCGGGATGATCACGCCGTCCCGCGCGGCCAGCAGGCCGTTCAGCGTGAGCAGCCCCAGGGAGGGCGGGCAATCCACCAGGACGTAGTCGTAGCGCTCGACCAGCGGCGCGAGCACGTCGCGCAGGCGGCCCTCGCGGTTCTGAAGATCCACCAGCTCGATCTCGGCCCCCGCCAGCGCCGGGGAAGACGGCAGCAGGGAAATCTTCAGGCGCGGGTTGTGCAATACCTGGGCGGCCGGCGGCAGCTCGCCGATGAGGACTTCGTAAGTGCCGCCCTTGACGGTGTGCTTGTCGATGCCCAGGCTGGAGGTGGCATTGGCTTGCGGGTCGATGTCCACCAGCAAGACGCGCTGCCCAAAATAACCCAGGTAAGCGCCCAGATTGATCGCAGAGGTCGTTTTCCCGACCCCCCCCTTCTGATTTACGAGTGTGTAGATGCGTCCCATAGTATCGATCAACCTGTCGGCGAAGATGTTTGCACGGTGCTAAAGCACCTGTACCAGGCTGGCCTGCACCTCTTCCGGGGTAGGCACGCCCTGGATGCCCGGCCGGGTCACGGAGACGGCGGCCAGATTGGTGGCGAAGCGCGCGGCTTCCCAGGGGTCGCGCGTGGTGTAAAGGCGGTAAAAGAAGGCGGCCGCGAAGATGTCGCCGGCCCCCATCGGGTCGACTTCCACTTGCGGCGGCGGGCTGAAGTGGCGCAGGTCGCCGTTCCAATACAAGCGCGCCCCGGCGGCGCCTTCCGTGACGACCAGGATGCGGATGGAGGCCAGCATTTCTTCGATGCGCTCTTCGTCGCCGTTGACGTCCTCGATGCTGAGGACGGCTGCGCCGGCCCGCTCCAGCACGAAGCCGGATTCGGGCCATTCGCCCGGTCGAACCCGCTTATCCCGGCCCCGGCTGCGCAACCAGCCTTGCGGGGTGACCCCGATCAAGGCCGAGGGGAAAGCGCGCACGAGGGTCGGCTCGATCTCCTGCATCACCGGGCCCAGGTGCACGATGGGGGCGTTCAGCCAGGTTTCCGGGATCAGGGAATAATCCAGCGAGGGCGCAACGCTGTAGACAGACTGGATGCGCCCCTCTGGGGTTTGGATGTTTTCAAAAGTGGTGTTTTCTTCACTGGGCAGCGCGGCCACCTGGATGCCCTGGAACGCGTCCAGAGAGAGATCCATACGGCAGGCGGTCACCACCCCTACCCGCAGCCCCAGCGCACGGGCGGTGAGGGCCGCATACGCCGCAGTACCCCCCAGCGCCGGCCCCTGCGGAGTGATATCCTGCGTGACGTGGCCGATGACCAGATAATCGACGGGTTCTATGGAGGGTAAAGTAAGCATGGATAAATTATACCTGAAGGCTCATATTAAAGTAAAAGCCTCCGTTTTCCCTCTTTCCAGGTTGGCTGAGCTTCATTCTCCTGGCTCGGCCGGCAGGGAGCGCAAGGCCTCTTCTACGTTCTGATTCTCGCGGCGCATCCCCGGGGCGGGCGTGCCGCAGTAGGGGCACAGGTTCCAGGGGAGCTCCATGTACTTGCCGCATTGCTGGCAGGTTTTCTTGAGCATCGTATGGCAGTTCGGGCAGGCGATCCAATCGTCTTTGATGCGCCGCCCGCAGCCCGGGCACTGGGGGGTATCCTCGATGGCCTGGAGCAGAGCTTCTTCTTCCAGGGTGTGCTGGTATTCCTCTTCCAGGGTGTGGGGAGGGCGCAGGATCAGGTAGACGACGATGCCGGGGAGGAACAAGACCGCCACGACCAGCACGGCCAGGATGCGCATCAAGGGATCGCGCGCTCTTCCACGAATGTCGCGATAGGTCCAGATGAGCAGGCTCAGCCACAAGGCTACGATAAATGCGGCGCCAAAGCCGATGAGAATGAGGAGATAACTGCTTAATGTAGATGGATCAAAGGACATGGCAAACTCCGTTAGAAGAATTATAGCATGGATGGCAATTTCGCCGGGCTTGCTCTTTCTGCCTTCCTATTGTATATTCAGAGGGACGAAACCTGGTCCTCATACCCTTTTTCAACGCAGCCGACCATGACCCTCAAAGAACGAACTCCCTACTACCGAATTACCGATCTCGATGAAACCGAGCGTCCGCGCGAGCGCCTGGAGCGCCTCGGTCCCCAGGTGCTGACTACGGCGGAGCTGCTGGCCATCCTGATCCGCGTGGGCGTGCCGGGCGAAAACGCCGTGCAGGTGGGCCAGCGCGTGCTGAAGAACCTGGGCGGCCTTTCGGGCATCCACCGGGCCACCTTCGAGCAGGTGTGCGCGGAGCACGGCCTCGGCCAGGCCAAAGCGGCCCAGATCAAGGCCGCCATCGAGCTGGGCCGGCGCCTGTCCCTGGAAGCCCCGGAAGAGCGCCCCATCATCCACAGCCCGGCGGATGCCGCCGCCCTGGTGTCTTACGAGATGAGCGCCCTGGAGCAGGAGCACCTGCGCGTGATGCTGCTGGACACGCGCAACCACCTGGTGCAGATCGAGGAAATCTACAGAGGCTCGCTGAACTCCTCGATGGTGCGGGTGGGAGAGGTGTTCAAGCCCGCCATCCGGCGCAACGCGGCTTCCATCCTGGTGCTGCACAACCACCCCAGCGGAGATCCCACCCCCAGCCCGGACGACATCGCCCTGACGCGGGCCATCGTCCAGGCGGGCAAGCTCCTGGACATCGAGGTGCTGGACCACCTGGTGATCGGGAATAACCGCTACGTTTCCCTGAAGGAGCGCGGCCTGGGATTCCCCGCATAGGGACTCTTTTATCCATTAAAGAGGCGTTAGCCCGGGACAATGGGTTTCTACCACGAAGTACACTAAGAAAACACAAGATTTTATAAATCGTCAGAGGGTGTTTAAAAACTCCCAAATTGGGTTACACTCTGAACCCAAAGGCAATTTTTTTGAAGGTGCTTCACAACAATTGACATAATATATTCCAAAAGCAGGGTAAAAGCAGGCTTGCCCGGCAATAATTTGCTGGGTATCGATAATTCTCCCCTGGTTTTATTCTGTTGCATAGGCTCGCGCCTTGAAATTGACCCCAGTCAATAATTTAACCATCCGCTTGAGGTTCAAGACAATGGCCGTCAGAAAAGATTGGATGGCGAAACCAACTCTCCCAATATAACGGCAACGACCCAGCCCATGCCCCTGTTTGCCTTCTCCAAATTTTCGTTCGATTTTGTAGCGCTCTTTCAATCCGGCTTTGTATGGCTCTGTCTTTTCCAATTCAAGCCAAACTTGTTTATTGCCATCCTTTTTCTCAGTCCGGGTTCGTTTTAATCGGATGGCAGAGTGCAACCCCCGTAATTCCAAATAATAATGATTGTCGCCATCATCATACCCTTTATCCCCTGCGTAGGTCTCCACTGGTATTTTCTGTTCCAAATCATGATCCACCAGGGAACAAAAATGATGACCATCGTAAGCCTCCCCGGAAGTCACTTCCAGGCTGGTGATTATCCCGCTCTCGGCATTCATACTGACATGCGCCTTGTATCCGAAGAAGTACTCTTTCTGTTCTTCTTCCTCCCCTTTTTCGTTTTTGACCTTACGTTTGTGCTTTACCCCCCATTTGGCATCCGGATCATGCGGCCCTTTGCCTTTATTTTGCCGTTTTTGGTCTTTGTCGGTGTTTACATCTGCGATGGAGTGCACACTGTCTATGATTTGAATACTGCCAAATTTTACCCCACGCAACATGGCTTCCTTTACAATATTGGCCAGCATTTCTTCGAATATCTGCATTTTCCCATTCTTCATTAACCGGTCTCGAAATGTGCTGAGGGTTGAATGATCCGGCGCTTTTCCGTCCACCGCTAAGCCTACAAAATATTTCGCCGGTAGATTTTCGTTCACGAATACTTCGACTTGTCTTTCGGATAATTTGTACAAATAGGCGATCACTTCTACTTTCAACACTAATGCCGGGTCAAATGGCGGTCGCCCAACCACTCCCTGGCCTTTGTATATTTTGATCAGTCGCCTGGTGAAATATCCCCAGTCCACCACTTCCCGCAGCTTTCGCAAAAAGTGATCCCTGGCTACGACCTGATCGTACAAGTATTCTCCATAAAATGATCCGCTTCCTGTTTCAACATAGCGCTCTTGTTCCATTTCCGGCTCCTATTGTTAGGCTGCCTTCATTGTATTAATTTTTCCCTTTTTGGTCAATTAATCACTCGTTTTTCAACACCCTCATCGTGGGTGCATCCCAGAAACGTGGAGGAAGTGAGATAATAGGACAGTAATACTCCTAATAGAGGTTGCTGTCATGAAGAAAACCCGAGCACAAAGGCAAACGGAATTAAAGGCGAAAGCCGATGAAATCATCGAGCAATTGCTGAATTGGACAGACGAGAACCAAAAGCCCAGCTTGACGCAAATCGAGGATATCGTTTTGAAATTGCGCGGTGAACTTGGTCAGGCGATGATTGAGAATGTGGTCAGTGGGCAAGAAGCGGTGCAACCAGTGGAAGAGATACGCTGTAGCCAGTGTGGGCGAGCAATGCAGAACAAAGGGAAGCGCGAGAGGCAGATGGAAACTCGAGCGGGAGAAGTTGAGCTCAGCCGGGGATATTACACCTGTCCGGAATGTGGAGGCAGGATTTTTCCCCCTGGATGAACAACTCGGGCTACAAGACAAGCATATGAGTGAGGGGGTGGGGAAATTAGTGGTTTGGCTGAGTGGGATGATGCCATTTGAGCGGGTAGAGCAGGTGTTGGAGCAAGTGGGACAGCTGCATGTATCGCGCAATAGTGCTTGGCGCGAGGCCAACCGCTGGGGGGAAGGATTACGTCAGGCAGAAATGGCTGAAGCCGAGCAAGCGGGGCAGGTGGAAATGCGGGGAGGGGTCGTTCCAGGAGAAAGCCTGCGCTCTGAACGCCTGGGGGTGAGTCTGGATGGGTTCATGATCAATGTACGCGAAGAAGGCTGGAAAGAAGTGAAGGCCGGGAGTGTCTTTCGGGTAGAGAAAAGGGGGAAAATGGACGAAATCACCCAAGAGGAACTGGAAGTGGGTCAAGCCGTCGAGAATAGTTATGTGGCTTACCTGGGTGGGCCGGAGGTGTTTGGGGAGAAGTTGTGGGCAGAAGCCAGAAGAAGACGCTGGACAACGGCAGGCGATACCCAGGTGGTAGCTGATGGAGCGGTTTGGATCTGGAATCTAGCCTCCGACCACTTTTATGATAGTGTTCAGGTGGTCGATTGGTCCCATGCGAAATCTCACCTGGCGCATGCCGCCCAGTTGCTATATGGTGAAGGAACCAACCTGGCGCAGCGTTGGCTCAATGACCAGGAAACCCGTTTGTATCAAGGCCAAGCTGAAGATATAGCAGCCACGATCCGGGATTCGGCCAACAAAGACGCAGCCAACGCAGCGGAGTTACTCACGGAAGCAGGCTATTTTGAGAGCAATAAGAGACGCATGGAATATCTGGACCGGCGTATGGAAGGGTGGGTCATTGGAAGCGGCATGATCGAAAGTGGGGCCAAACAATACCAGGCTCGTTTCAAAGGGCCAGGAATGCAATGGAGCCGAAAGGGAGCAGAAAGATTATTACCGGTACGAACGGCTATTTTGAGTAACCGTTTTGATGAACTGTGGCATCGTGTTTACTACTCGCCAAATAATTGAGATGCACCCCCTCATCGTCAGAGGGTGTTTAAAAACTCCCAAATTGGGTTACACTCTGAACCCAAAGGCAATTTTTTTGAAGGTGCTTCACAACAATTGACATAATATATTCCAAAAGCAGGGTAAAAGCAGGCTTGCCCGGCAATAATTTGCTGGGTATCGATAATTCTCCCCTGGTTTTATTCTGTTGCATAGGCTCGCGCCTTGAAATTGACCCCAGTCAATAATTTAACCATCCGCTTGAGGTTCAAGACAATGGCCGTCAGAAAAGATTGGATGGCGAAACCAACTCTCCCAATATAACGGCAACGACCCAGCCCATGCCCCTGTTTGCCTTCTCCAAATTTTCGTTCGATTTTGTAGCGCTCTTTCAATCCGGCTTTGTATGGCTCTGTCTTTTCCAATTCAAGCCAAACTTGTTTATTGCCATCCTTTTTCTCAGTCCGGGTTCGTTTTAATCGGATGGCAGAGTGCAACCCCCGTAATTCCAAATAATAATGATTGTCGCCATCATCATACCCTTTATCCCCTGCGTAGGTCTCCACTGGTATTTTCTGTTCCAAATCATGATCCACCAGGGAACAAAAATGATGACCATCGTAAGCCTCCCCGGAAGTCACTTCCAGGCTGGTGATTATCCCGCTCTCGGCATTCATACTGACATGCGCCTTGTATCCGAAGAAGTACTCTTTCTGTTCTTCTTCCTCCCCTTTTTCGTTTTTGACCTTACGTTTGTGCTTTACCCCCCATTTGGCATCCGGATCATGCGGCCCTTTGCCTTTATTTTGCCGTTTTTGGTCTTTGTCGGTGTTTACATCTGCGATGGAGTGCACACTGTCTATGATTTGAATACTGCCAAATTTTACCCCACGCAACATGGCTTCCTTTACAATATTGGCCAGCATTTCTTCGAATATCTGCATTTTCCCATTCTTCATTAACCGGTCTCGAAATGTGCTGAGGGTTGAATGATCCGGCGCTTTTCCGTCCACCGCTAAGCCTACAAAATATTTCGCCGGTAGATTTTCGTTCACGAATACTTCGACTTGTCTTTCGGATAATTTGTACAAATAGGCGATCACTTCTACTTTCAACACTAATGCCGGGTCAAATGGCGGTCGCCCAACCACTCCCTGGCCTTTGTATATTTTGATCAGTCGCCTGGTGAAATATCCCCAGTCCACCACTTCCCGCAGCTTTCGCAAAAAGTGATCCCTGGCTACGACCTGATCGTACAAGTATTCTCCATAAAATGATCCGCTTCCTGTTTCAACATAGCGCTCTTGTTCCATTTCCGGCTCCTATTGTTAGGCTGCCTTCATTGTATTAATTTTTCCCTTTTTGGTCAATTAATCACTCGTTTTTCAACACCCTCATCGTCAAGTATTTGACCCTTCCGGCGCTTCGTGTTAAACTTAACGTTTACGATGCGCTACCTGACTGCGGGTCTCCTGTGCTTGTGGATGCTGGCCGTGCCTTTTCCGGCTGCCGTGGCCGCGCCGGCGGGCATCAGCATCACGTCGCCTCAGCCGGGAGAGGCGCTGCAGGGCGTGGTCAACATCGGCGGGAACACAGCCGTGGAGGGGTTCCAGTCAGCCGAGATCTCGTTTGCTTATAGCAACAATCCCACGGACACCTGGTTCTTGATCCAGAGCAGCGCTGCGCCGGTAGCCGCCGGCGGCGTATTGGCCGCCTGGGATACCACCACCCTCACGGACGGCAGTTATACCCTGCGCTTGCGCGTCACGTTGCAAGATGGAAGCCAGTTGACCGCCGATGTCCCCGGCCTGCGGGTGCGCAACTACACCCCCGTAGAGACCAGCACGCCCAGCGCCACACCTTTGCCGGCCACGCCGGGAGGCCAGGCGACCCGCTCCCCGGTTGCCACCGTTCAGGCCGCTACGCCCACTCCGCTGCCGCCCAACCCGGTAGAAATCACCTCGGAGGAGATCGTCGGCAGCCTGGCGAAGGGCATCCTGGCGGTGCTGGGGATGTTCCTGGCGGGCGGCCTGTACGCCCTGGCTAGGTCCTGGTCTAACCGTACTTAGAAAGAATCGTTGGGAAAATTCCCCGCTGCGAGAAGAATGTTCAAACACCTCAGTCTTCGCTCCAAACAACCGCCGCTGCCCGACGGCCTGCCCTTCCTGATCGTTGGCCTGGGCAACCCCGGCCGGGAATACCGGGAGAACCGCCACAACGTGGGGTTCATGCTGGTGGATCGCCTCAGCCAGGCCGTGGAGATCAGCCCCAGCCGGCTGCAATCCAAAGCTCTGATGGGAATGGGCGCTTACGCCGGGCAGCGCCTGATCCTGGCCAAGCCGCAAACCTTCATGAATCTCTCCGGCCAGGCGGTCTCCTCGCTGGTGCGCTTCTATAAGGTGCCCCTCACCAACCTGCTGGTGGCCCACGACGACCTGGACCTGCCGCTCGGCACCCTGCGCCTGCGTCCCGGCGGAGGCTCTGGCGGGCAGAAGGGACTGGGATCCATCATCCAGCAGCTCGGCACGCAAGATTTCCCGCGCCTGCGCATCGGCATCGGGCGTCCGCCGGGGCAGATGGACGCGGCTGCGTACGTTCTGCAAAACTTTTCGGCCTCCGAGCGCGAGATGCTCCAGGCGGTGCTGGAACGCGGGGTGGACGCGGTGCGCGCCTTCCTGGAATTGGGGCTGGAAGCGGCCATGAACAAGTATAACGGGTCGTTGGCCGAGGGGTGAGGGGCCGTGTTAGACGCCATCCGTTCTTTGCCCGCTTATCAACGTCTGCTGGAGGACCTGCGCAGTGGAAGCGCACGGCCCGGCCTGGGGCTGCCCAGGGCCGCCCGCCTGCCCGTCGTCGCCGCCCTGTCTGAAGACCTGGGCTGGCCGGCGCTGCTCCTGACGGCGCGCAGCGACCACGCCTTGACGTTGCTAGATGAGCTGTCTTTCTGGGCGCCGGGCCGCCCGGCGCAATACTTTCCAGAGCCGAACCCACTCTTCTACGAGCAGGCCTCCTGGGGAGTGGTGACCCGCCGCGACCGCCTGCACGCGCTCACCTCCCTGGCCGTCTACCACCTGCCCGGCTTGCCCAAGCCGGAGCGCCCGCCGCTGCTGGTCGCGCCGGCGCGGGCCATCATGGCGCGCACCCTGCCGCGCCGCGACCTGCTCAAAGCCACCCGCCTCATTCACGCCGGCCAATCCATCTCGCAGGAGGCCCTGCTCAAGAGCTGGACGGAGATCGGTTACCAACCGGAGGACACCGTGCTGGAGCCGGGGCAGTTCTCCCGGCGGGGGGGCATCCTGGATATCTGGCCGCCGGCCGAAGCCCTGCCCGCGCGCCTGGAGTTCTTTGGCGACGAGATCGACACCTTGCGCTGCTTCGACCCGGCTACCCAGCGCACCGTGCGCAACCTGGAAAGCCTGCTGATCATGCCCGCGCGGGAAGTGCTGCCCGGCAAAGCCGTGGATCTGGCCATCCCGCAGCAGGACGTCAACGAATACTATCTGCCGCTGGTGCACCCGGCCCAGGCCAGCCTGTTGGATTACCTCCCGCGCCAGGCGCTGGTGCTGGTGGACGACCTGGACATGCTGCAATCCACCGTCAGCGAGCTCGAGGAGCAGGCGGTCAGGATGCGCCAGGAATCCATCAGCGAGGGCACCCTGCCCGAAGATTTCCCCGTGCCCTACCTTTCCTGGTCGGAGCTGCAAGACAGCCTGAGCGGGCATCTCACCCTCGAATTGGGGCGCTCGACCGCCGAGGAAGCCTCCGAGCTGGCGCAGGTCTTCACTCCCGGCCCGCGCTTCGGCGGCCGGCTGAAATCCTTCCTGGATTATCTGGTCGAGCGCTACCAGGCGAACGACCATCTGGTGGTCGTCTCGCGCCAGGACTCCCGGCTGCGCGAGCTGTGGGCGGAGCGCCAGGTGCAGGCATTGCCCGCCCGTCTCGCCCCTGAATTCCGCGAGGGCACCCTCAGCGACGGCTGGATCTTGACCGAAGCATCCGTCCGGCGCATCAACCTGCTCACCGACAGTGAGATTTTTGGCTGGGAGCGGCCTCAACCGCGCTCGCGCCGCCACGAGACCGCCGAGGCGCCGGAAACGGCCTACGCCGACCTCCAGGTGGGAGATTGGGTGGTTCACGTGGACCACGGCATTGGCCGCTATACCGGGCTGGTGCGGCGCACGCTGGAAGGCATCGAGCGGGAATTCCTGTGCGTGGAATATCAGGACGGGGATCAGCTCTACGTGCCCATCCATCAGGCCGACCGGCTGGCGCGCTACATCGGCTCGGATGGGCAGACGCCCTCGGCCACCCGCCTGGGAAGCGCGGAGTGGAGCCAGGCCAAGCAGCGCGTGCGCGAGGAAGTGGAAGAGGTGGCCAAGGAGCTGCTCGATCTCTACGCCCAGCGCCAGGTGGTGCAGGGCCACGCTTTCCCGGCAGATACTGCCTGGCAGAAGGAGCTGGAGGCCAGCTTCCCGTACATCGAGACGGAGGACCAGCTTCAGGCCATCCTCGACGTCAAGAAAGACATGCAGAGTCCGCGCCCCATGGACCGCCTGCTGTGCGGAGACGTGGGCTACGGCAAGACCGAAGTCGCTTTGCGGGCAGCTTTCAAGGCGGTGATGGACGGAAAACAGGTGGGCCTGTTGGTGCCGACCACCGTGCTGGCCCAGCAGCACTTCGAGACTTTCCGCCAGCGCCTGGCGGCCTTCCCGGTGGAGGTGGAGATGTTGTCGCGCTTCCGCACCTCCAAGGAGCAGGACGAGATCCTCAAGCGCCTGTCTGCCGGGGCCATCGACATCATCATCGGCACCCACCGCCTGATCCAGGCCGACGTGGAGTTCAAGAATCTGGGGCTGGTGATCATCGACGAGGAGCAGCGCTTTGGGGTCACGCACAAAGAATTCCTCAAGCGCCTGCGCACGGAGGTGGACGTGCTGACCCTGACGGCCACCCCCATCCCGCGCACGCTGTACATGGCGCTCACCGGGGTGCGCGACATCTCCACCATCAATACCCCGCCGGAAGAGCGCCTGCCGGTCAATACCTACATCGGGCCTTACTCGACGCGCCTGGTGCGCCAGGCGACTCTGCGCGAGCTGGAGCGCGGCGGGCAGATATTTTTCGTACACAACCGCGTGCAGACTATCCCGGCCATGTACGCCCACCTGACCAAGCTGGTGCCTGAAGCGCGCATTGGCATCGGCCACGGGCAGATGCCCGAGGGTGAGCTGGCCAAGGTCATGCAGAAATTTACCCGCGGCGACATCGACATCTTGCTATGCACCTCGATCATCGAGTCGGGTCTGGACATTCCCAATTCCAACACGTTGATCGTCGACCGGGCCGACACCTTCGGCCTGGCGCAGCTTTATCAACTGCGCGGCAGGGTGGGGCGGGGCGCCGTGCGCGCTTACGCCTACTTCTTCCGCCACCGGCGCAAGCCCCCCACGCCGGAGGGCCAGGAGCGCCTGGAAGTGATCGCCGAGAACTCGCAGCTCGGCGCGGGGTATTCCATCGCCATGCGCGACCTGGAAATGCGCGGGGCGGGCGAATTGTTGGGCACGCGCCAGCACGGCTATATCGCCTCGGTGGGCTTCCACCTGTATACGCGCCTGCTGGCCCAGGCGGTGCGCGACCAGCGCCAGGTGCGCGGCCTGCCGCTGGCCGAGGATCACAAGCTGCCCTTCAAGGAAGGTCACCTGCCGGTCAGCGTGGAGCTGCCCATCTCGATTGGCATCCCCATCGATTACGTATCCGACCAGCAGATGCGCCTGCGCCTGTACCGCCGTCTGGCCAACCTGGAGAGCGAGGCGGACGTGGACGCCCTGGTGGAGGAGTTCGTGGACCGCTTCGGCGCGCTCCCGGAAGACGTGCAGAATCTCTTCTATCAGATCAAGGTCAAGCTGCGCGCCGAGACGGCCGGCCTGGCCTCGGTGGGCATCGAAAGCGAGCAGCTCGTGCTGCGTTTCCCGCCCCTGCCGGAGGGGGTCTCCTCGCGTAACCTGGCGCCCCTAGGCCCCAATATGCGCATAGGCAAGAATGCTTACTGGCTGCCTTACGCCAGCCAGCCGGAGGATTGGCGCGAGCGCCTGTTAGCCGCCCTGGATGCTATAATTAGTCCATGAGTACGATCCTGATCGTCGAAGATGAAGCCGAGCTGGCCCGGGTGCTGCGCTCTTACCTGGAAAAAGCCGGTTATGCCGTGCTGACGGCTTCGCGTGGAGACGTGGGCCTGTCCATCTGGCGGGAAGCGCACCCCGATCTGGTGCTGCTGGATTTGGGCCTGCCCGGCATGGACGGCCTCGACGTGGCCCGGGAGATGCGCCGGGCCGGGGACACGCCCATCATCATGGTGACTGCGCGCGTGGAGGAGACCGACCGTTTGATCGGTTTGGAGCTGGGCGCGGACGATTACGTGACCAAGCCTTACTCTCCGCGCGAGGTGGTGGCGCGCGTGCGCGCCGTCTTGCGCCGCACGGGCCAGGCTGCCGCTCCCGCGCAAGTCATCCGCCTGAAGGACCTGGAGATCGTCCCCGAAACGCACGAGGTGCGCCGCGCCGGCCAGTTGCTGGACCTGACGCCCACGGAATTCGATCTGCTGGCTGCCCTGGCGGCCCAGCCGGGCAGGGTCTTCAAACGGCTGCAATTGCTGGAGGCGGCCCAGGGGAACGCCTACGCCGGCTACGAGCGTACCATCGACGCGCACATCAAGAACCTGCGCGCCAAGATCGAGCCTGACCCCAAACACCCCCAATACATCGAAACCGTCTTTGGGGTGGGCTACCGTTTCCACCGGGATTAAATTAAAAATGAACATGCGTTGGCGGCTGATCCTGTCTTTCGCCCTGGTCGTGCTGGTCTCTATCGCCAGCGTGGTGATCTACCTGCGCCTGGCCACACCCGGGCAGGTGCGGGCGGCCTTCCTGTCCGCCAGCCTGGAGAGCTATTACCAGCAAAACGGCTCCTGGCAGGGCGTGGAGCAATTGTTTTCTCCCGGCCGGGGCCAGGGAAGGGGAGCGGGCGGGATGGGCGCGGGCATGGGTCAGGGGCAGGGCCTGCGCCTAGCGGACGCTGCCGGCCAGGTGGTCTACGATTTGTCCAATTCCTCCTCTTCCCCCAGCCTGAGCGCCGCCGAGATCGGCCAGAGCACCCGGCTCACGGACGGGCAGGGCAACCTGATCGGATACCTGTGGAGCGAAAGCGGGGCGAGCCTTTCCCCGGGGTCGGAGACGCCCCTGGTCAACCGCATCAACCAGGCCGCGCTGAACGCCGGCCTGATCGCCTGCGGGATTGCGCTGGTCCTGGCGTTGCTGCTTTCATACCAGTTGTTGCGCCCGGTCAGCCAGTTGGAAAAAGCCGCCTCGCGCCTGGCCGAGGGCGACCTGGCCCAGCGCGTGCCGGTGAGCGGCCCGCAGGAGCTGGTTGAGCTGGGGCAGGCTTTCAATCACATGGCCGGTTCCCTGCAAAAGGCGCAGGAGAGCCGGCGCGCCATGACGGCGGATATTGCCCACGAGCTGCGCACGCCCCTGGCGGTGCAGCGGGCCCAGCTCGAAGCCCTGCAAGACGGCATCTACCCGCTGGCGCCCGAGAATTTACAGCCCCTGCTGGAGCAGAATAAGGTGCTGGTGCGCCTGGTGGAAGATTTGAGGACGCTGGCCCTGGCCGACGCCGGAGAGCTGCGCCTGGCCTTCGTCCCCACCGACCTTCCCGACCTGGCCGGGCGCGTGCTGGAACGCTTCCGCTCCCAGGCAGACGCCCGTCAGGTGGAGCTGCGCTACGCTTGCAGCGACGAGGGCGGGTGCGCGCGGCTCTCTCTCGACCCCGGCCGCATCGAGCAGGTCTTGACCAATCTGCTTTCCAACGCCATCCAGCACACGCCCGCCGGCGGGCAGGTGGAAGTCAGCCTGCGCTGCCTCCCCACGCTGGCCGAGCTGAGCGTGCGCGATAGCGGGCCGGGCATTCCTGCGGAGGTATTGCCGCACCTGTTCGAGCGCTTTTACCGGGCGGAGCGTAGCCGCAGCCGCTCAGACGGCGGCACCGGCCTGGGCCTGGCCATCGCGCTCCAGCTCGTCCAGGCCCACGGCGGCAGTCTGGAGGCGGGTAATGCTCCGCAAGGCGGCGCGGTCTTTACCCTGCGCCTGCCCGTGGGGGCCGGCCTTCCCCAGAAGAGTATTTGACCTCCTGACGACGAATTACAATTGATGATCAAATTTATGTTAGAATATTAGTTCACAGTTTTCCCTGAAAGCTGTGGAGGAGGAAGGGCTTATGAAATTGAAACGCTTCTTCCCGGCAGTGCTTATGCTTGGCGCGCTCCTGTCCCTGTGGGGATGCTCGCTTCCTTTTACGGGCGGCGGGTCGGCCCCTACTCAGGACGCCGCTGCCCTGGCGCAAGAGACGGCCCAGGTTCTCCTGGCTACCCAGGGGGCCGCCCCAGCGCCGACCGCCAGCGCGCCCATCCCAACCCGGTCCCCCACGCCGCCGCCGGCTACACCCACGCCTACTCCACTGCCCACCACCGGAAGCGTCTCGGGCCGCTTGACCTATCCGGGAGACAGCCTCCCGCCCTTGCGGGTGGTGGCCTTCAGCGCTGACTCGGAGATGTGGTATTCCGTCGAGGTGAGCGGCCAGGGGACCTACCTCCTCGGGGGTCTGCCGCCCGGCAGCTACCACGTGGTGGCTTACGTCATGCCCAACGCTCCCGGCTTTCCGGCCGGGCTGGCCGGCGGATATACCCAGGCGGTGATCTGCGGGCTGTCCGACGCCTGCAAGGATCACAGCCTGATCGTGGTGAGCGTGAAGGCCGGCGATGCGATCGAGAATATCAGCCCGGGCGATTGGTATGCGCCCCAGACCGCCTTCCCGCCCGACCCGGCCAGCCCGTAGAGAAGGAAAACCTTGCGAAGGCTTTAAACCTTCACAAGGTTGGGGTATGCAGATAAGAGAGGACGAATGGATTTTAACCTGAAAGCTCCTTACCAGCCCACCGGCGATCAACCGGAGGCTATTCAGCAATTGGTGCAGGGTCTGCGCAAAGGCTACCGCAACCAGGTTCTGTTGGGCGCCACCGGCACCGGCAAGACCTACACTATCGCCAATATCATCGCCCAGGTGCAAAAACCGGCCCTGGTCATGGCCCACAACAAGACTTTAGCTGCTCAGCTCTATGCGGAATTCAAGGATTTCTTCCCCGACAATGCGGTCGAGTATTTCGTGTCGTATTACGATTATTACCAGCCTGAGGCTTACGTGCCCCAGCACGACCTGTACATCGAGAAGGAGACCGATATCAACGAGGAGATCGACCGCCTGCGCCTGGCGGCCACCGCGGCCCTCATGTCGCGCCGCGACGTCATCATCGTCGCTTCGGTTTCCGCCATCTACGGCCTGGGCAGCCCCGACGCTTATGGGAAGGTCGTGCTCCACCTGGAGGCCGGCGCGATTTACCGGCGCAACGCCCTGCTGCGCCAGTTGGTCGAGAGCCAGTACCAGCGCAACGACCTGGAGGTGCGTCCGGGAGTGTTTCGCGTGCGCGGCGATACGCTCGACATCCACCCGGCTTACGAGGACCGGCGCGCTTACCGCGTCACTTTCTTCGGCGACGAGATCGAGCGTATCATCGCGCTTAACCCGGTCACCGGCGAGATCTACGAAGAGCTGGACAAGGTCGATATCTACCCGGCCAAGCACTACATCGCCGAAGAGGATCGCCTCAAGCAGGCCATCGCAGATATCGAAGCCGAGCTGGAGGAACGCCTGGTCTACTTCCGCGGCGAGGGCAAGCTGCTCGAAGCGCAGCGCCTGGAACAGCGCACGCGCTACGATCTGGAAATGCTGCGCGAGGTGGGCTACTGCTCGGGGATCGAGAACTATTCCCGCCACCTGGATCAGCGCGCGGCGGGCACGCACCCCTGGACGTTGATCGATTACCTGCCCAGCGATTACCTGTTGGTGCTGGACGAATCGCACATGACCGTGCCGCAGATCCGCGGCATGTATAACGGCGACCGCTCGCGCAAGAGCGTCCTGGTGGAATACGGCTTCCGCCTGCCCTCGGCCATGGACAACCGCCCCCTGAAGTTCGACGAGTTCGAAGAGGCCATGGGGCAGACCATTTATAACTCGGCCACCCCCGGCCCTTACGAGATGCAGCGCGCCGACCAGGTGGTCGAGCAGATCATCCGCCCGACCGGTTTGCTGGACCCGGCGGTGGAAGTGCGGCCCAGCCAGGGCCAGGTCGACGACCTGGTCAAAGAGATCCGCCAGCGCATCGAGGTGGGCGAGCGCGTCCTGGTGACGACCCTGACCAAGCGCATGGCCGAAGACTTATCGGATTACCTCATGGAATTGGGCATCAAGGTGCATTACCTGCACTCGGAGGTGGAGACCCTGGATCGCATCGGCATTCTGCGCGATCTGCGCACGGGCGTGTTCGACGTGATCGTGGGCATCAACCTGCTGCGTGAGGGGCTGGACCTGCCCGAAGTTTCCCTGGTGGCCATCCTGGACGCCGATAAGGAGGGCTTCTTGCGCTCCGAGACGGCGCTGGTGCAGACCATCGGGCGCACGGCGCGCAACGTAAACGGCAGGGTGATCATGTACGCCGACAAGATGACGGATTCGATGAAGCACGCCATCGACGAGACCAACCGCCGCCGCCAGAAGCAGGCGGCTTACAACCTGGAGCACGGCATCGAGCCGGTGAGCATCATCAAGGCCGTGCGCGACATCACCGATCGTATTTCCCTGGATCACGCTATCGCCGAGCCGAAGGCAACCTACTCCGCCGGGAAACAGGCGACTCTGCCGAAAGGTGAGCTACAGCGCATCATCGCCGAGCTTGAAAAGCAGATGAAACAGGCCGCCAAGGACCTCGAGTTCGAAAAAGCGGCCGCGCTGCGCGACCAGATCTACGAGATGCGCGAAATTCTGGCCGAGGAGACCAACGTCCCGCCCTGGCAGAAGGCGCGCTTGCTGGCCGGAGAGCAGTAAGCTACGTTCCCCTGGCGGAATGCGCCCCTGCAAACCTTCATGGCATCTTCAAACCACCTTCACAAGATCTTCACAGGCGACGGTTATCCTTGAGATCGTAAGACTGAAGGCACATTCAATCAAATCAATGCTTTGGAGGTTATGAAATGAAGAAACTGATGATAGCTGTAGTTGCCGTGGGCCTGGTGGCCGGCACTTTCGCTTTTGCAGGGGTGACTTACGCGCAGACGCAAACTCCGCCCGCCACTCCCTATTCTGGGGTTGGCCCCGGCCGGATGGGCGGGCTCGGCGGGACGGGTCTCTTGCACGATGAGATGGTCGCGGCCGTGGCGGCGAAGCTCGGCGTGAGCGTTGACGAGCTGCAAGCGCAGTTGAACGCCGGCCAGACCGTCTGGCAGATCGCCCAGGCCCAGGGGCTGACTGCCGATGAAACCACCGCTCTGCTGCAAGCGGCCCACAGCGAGGCCCTGCAACAGGCTGTTGCGGATGGCACCCTCACCCAGGCGCAGGCGGATTGGATGAGCCAGCGCACGTCCCAGATGGGAACGGGCGGCCTGGGCCTGGGCTCCGGCGCATGTGGCGGCCTGGGGGGCGGTATGGGGAGTGGCTGGCGCGGCGGCGCTGGGCGCGGAAACGGGCGCTCCCAATAGATGCGACGTAAGATGGAAGGGCGGGCTTCGACCTCCCGCCCATAACGAACTGAGGAGAGTAGGGGCGCAATATGCTGCGCCCCTACTCTCCTGTCGATTTCGGGATAGGTGAAAGCCGTAAACCACCAAGAGCACAAAGAACACCAGGTTTTTGTGGATTCTTTCTTTATGGTCTTCTTTTCCCCTTGGTGTGCTTGGTGCCCTTTGTGGTAAGAATCCAGGCCCCCAACGGACATTTAATAAGTCTGCCGGACTTCGAAATAAGTGAATTCTCCCGTAGCCGCCTCCCACTCCTGGCGCACCTCGCTGACGAAGGCCGCGCGGGGGCCTTTCCCCAGGTATTCCAACAGCTTGTCCAGCACGTCGCGCTCCCCTTCGGCCATCACTTCCACCCGGCCGTCGCCGGTGTTGCGCACCCAGCCGTTCACCTGCAAGAGCTCGGCTACCTGCACCACGAAATAGCGAAAGCCCACGCCTTGCACGCGGCCGTCCACGAAGACGTGCAGACGCACCGCCGTTTGGGGACTTATTTGAGCGCCTCCGGGTGAGTAGTGGGTTGGCGCTTCCGCAAGCTGCGCAGCAGGGCGATCAAGGGTACGACCAGGAGCAGGGCGAACAGCGCCAGGTAAGGCGCCAGGTTTTTGAAAGCCACCCAGGCGGGGGTGGCCGCCAGGTTGTCGAGCTTCCAGCGCGCCTCCAACTGGTCCATAGAGACGCCGAAGACCGCCGCGGGCGCTTCCGAGCAGCCCATGCCGTCTGTGTAGCGCTGGATCAGATTTTGCAAGCCGGTGGTGCCGTAGTGGTCGTGCAGATAACGTGTGAAGGAAGCCGATTTGGCGTAAGCCAGGAAGGCGTCCGAGGCAGCCTGCGGGAAGGATTGGCACAGCGAGCTGATGGGCAGCAGGGCGTCGTTCTCCCGGGCATTATCCAGGGCGCGCTGGTAATCGGGGTTGGGATACAGCTCGGCCACCGAAGCCAGGCCCTCTGTCAGCCAGATAGGAATCTTCGTATAGCCTGCGCCGGTCGCTTGATACAGGAGCACGTGGGAAATCTCGTGCGGGATCTGGCGCTCCAGCTCCAGGCTTTGCTCGGGCCCGGTTGGGATGGAAACCATCACCACTCCCAGGTCCGGGTTGGCGTAACCGGCCGTCCAGGGCTGCCCGCCCAACTGGAGCGCGGATTGGAGGTCGCCGGCCTGAGAATAGACGTAGATGTCCAGCGGCCCCGCCGGCGTGATGGGGATCAGGCTTTGCGCCGATTGCAAACCGGATTGGGCCACGTTGGCGACGGTTTGCCCGAAGTCGGTGCCCCCAGCGTACCAATGGATGTGAAAGACCGGGTTTTCCAGGCTTTGCCATTGGTAACGGTTGTCGTTATAGTCGAACCAGAAGGAGGGGCTGGTGGTCTGGCTGCCGTCGCCGGTGGTGATCTGGAACCAGTAATACACGCGCGCGAAGGGGCGAATGGGCTGGCCCTGGATCAAATACTCGTAGCTTACGTTCCCCTGTCCATCCGCTGTGACCGGCTCCACGCGGGTGTCTTCCCCGGTGGGCTGGAAGAACAGGGCGGTTTGCTGGATGGGCGTATCCGAGACCAGCCTGGCCTGGAAGGTAATCTCGTCCCCAAAGCGATAGTCGATGTGGGTGTCGGTCACCTGCACGTTTGCCCCGAGGGGTTGAGGCTGCACGGTGCTAAACAGATTCCCGATGAGGGCAAGGGCGAGCAGGAAATGCGGCATAGAAGGCCCCCTAGGCCTCTTGATCTTCGTCCAGGAGCGTATCCTCGTCGCCTTCGTCCAGGAAGTCGTCGTCATCTTCTTCCAGGAGGGGATCTTCACCCTCCGGGTCATAAGCGAATAGGTCGAACTGCGACAGGTCCTCGGTGAAGCTCAAGTTATCCAGCGCATTCTCCAGGAAACCGGCCTCGTCATCGTCTTCGGATGCCTCCAGCAGGCCCTCGAGAACATCACGCACGTGCTCTCCGCCGATCTGCGATAAGGCCCAGATGGCCGTCAGGCGCACGTCGTCGTCCTCTTCGCCTTCCTCGCGCAGCATCTTCAGCAGAGGGATGCGCGCCGAATCCAGGGACAGCTCGCCGGCGGCCCGCACGGCCTCCATGCGCACCTGTTCTGAGGCGTGGTCGAACATTTCCATCACGTTGTCGCGCCACCGCTGGTTGGCTGAGCGCCCCATGGCAAACAGAGCCGCGGCCAGCCAGTCAGGATTGCCTTTGCGGTAAGCGGCTTCCACCAGGGGAGGCACTTCAGGCCGGCTGGAATACCCCAGGGATTCCAGGGCGCGCCGGCGCACGATGACCGGCTCGTCGCCCGTGGCGGCGGTGAGCAGGCTGTCTTCGACCTGCTTGTGCGTCTCCTCCGGGATCTCCTCCAATTCCCCCAGGTATACGTACAGCCCCAGGGCAGAGGCGGCCGCGGCGCGTACTTCGGTGTCGGCGTCTTCAGTGAGCATGCGCAGATAAACCGGGATGAGCTTCTTGTCCTCGGTCTCCCATAACAGGTTGATCGCCCGGATTCTTACCTGGGGGTCGCTGTCTTGCAAGGCGAAACGGCCCAGGTCGTCAAAATTCAACAAGGTGTCCGATTCGGCCAATTCTTCCAGGTCTTCGAGCAGCGCCTGGCGCCTGGCGGTGGGCACTTTGGGCCACGCGTCCTTGAAGCTCGCCAGATCCTCCGGTGCCAGATCTGAGAAGCGGTGCAGGTAAATAGGGGAAAAGGGGGCGCCGGTGTCCTGGAGCGCCTCCAAGATTTTCGCAAACGATACTTTTGAGGGGTTGTTCTTTGCCATAATTTTTGTCTTCAATCGGGCAGATATAGATCAGGGCAGGACCACCGGGTTGACCAGGTCCTGCAAGGTGACGTAGCTGATGAACAACAGCAGAGCCGCGAAGCCAATCAGGTGGATCAGATTCTCGTATTTGGCGGGCACTTTGCGGCGCAGCAGGATCTCCGGGAGCACGAACAGGATGCGCCCGCCGTCCAGGGCGGGGATAGGCAGCAGGTTGGTGAAGCCCAATGCCACCGAGATGGTGCTTATCAGGTAGAGCACGTTGATTTCGGGCGTCTGAGAGCTGGGAGTGCTGCCAGAGCTACTGCCGGCCTGCGAGTCCATCTGCACTGCTTGCTGGTACATGTCGAAGATGCCCACCGGCCCGACCACGCGCGCCTGAGAGGCCGGGATGCTGCCCTCGATCAACCTCACCGGCAGCATGACGAGCTGGTAAGCTTGCTCGTAGGTGGCCTGAACGGCGGTGGGCACGGCCTGCCCCCACGATACGGGCTTATACGGATACCCCATGGTGATGCCGATGGCTCCCTGGCCTTGCGGCGGGTTGGAGCGCGGGACGAGGTCCACCGTGGTGCTCTTCCCGTCTCTCAGGAAAGTGATCTGGGTGGATTTATCCAGGTTGGACGAGATGGCGGACTGAAGGTTCTCCATGGTAGTGATGGGTGTGTTGTTGACCTGGGTGATCACGTCTCCGGCCATCAAGCCTGCGGAGGCGGCCGGGGTGTTCGCCGTTACGTCCATCACCTGCACGACGCTGGTGTCGGGCACGCCCAGGCGCATGAACAGCACGCTGAAGAGCAGGATGCCCACCAGGATGTTCATGCCCGGCCCGCCCAACAAGACGGCCAGGCGCTTCCAGGGATTGGAGGCCGCCATCCCGCCGGGGACGTCGGGGTCATTCTCGCCCTTGATGCGCACGAAAGCGCCGAAGGGGATCCAATTCAAGGTGAACTCAGTGCCGCTGAGCGTAAAAAGCTTTACCAGACGAGGGGGAAAGCCGAACCCGAATTCTTCCACCTCGATTTTGAGCAAGCGCGCGACGATGAAATGGCCGAACTCGTGAGAGAATAAAAGCAGACCCAGTACGATGATAAACTGGATCAGTGTGACCAAAAAGCTGCTGGAGATATTCATGATTTACCTTTAAGCAAGTCGTTCCTTGCGTTTATGTTCTTTCGATGAGCATCCTCTGACTTCTTTTCATTATATCTGATTATGGCGATTCTTATCAACAAACTGACGAATATCTTCCCCGGTGCGGCGGGATGTGGCATCCCGCCCTACGTTAAGCCCGGCTCGTTCACGTAGGGCGGCTTTCCAAAGCCGCCGGTTCCGTCGGTACGGCGGGATGTGGAATCCCGCCCTACGTTGGGCCTGGCTCATTTACGTAGGGCGGCTTTCCAAAGCCGCCAGCTCCGCTCGCCCTCATTCCAGGCGGGCAGGGCCGCCCGGGGCCGCCGACAGCACGCTCAAGACGCCGGGGAGGGCCTGCAACTGTTGGGAAACCTGCGGCGCGGCCTCCGCCGGACAGAGCACGTGCACGTTGGGCCCGGCGTCGATGGTGTAACAGACCGCCAGCCCGGATTTGCGCCAGGCCTGCACGGCTTGCATGACCCCCAGGGTAGCCGGCTCCCAATAGAACAGGCCGGGCGTGGAGGTCATCATGACGGCGTGCATCAGGTTGCTGTCCAGCTCGACCACGCCGGCCAGCGCCTCGAAGTCCCGCTTCAGGATGGCCTTGCGGCACAGGTTCAAACGGCGCGGGGCGTCTTCCACGCGGGCGGCCTGCAGCGGGCTGCTCTCGGCCAGGGCGTGACCCTCGCTCGACCCGACTGCTTTGCGCGCCTGGCTGACGATGGCCACGTGGTCCACCAGCTCCCAGTGCTCGGGGGGAGCCAGGCTGAAGGCGTACGAGTCGGCGTCGGATTCGCCGGCCTGCCACTCGACGAAGCCGCCCGGCACGGAGCGGCAGGCCGAGCCGGAGCCCAGCCGCGCCAGGCGCGACAGCGCTTTCAGGGGCAGGTCTAGCCCCAGGGCGGCCGTGGCGGCCAGGCTGAGCGCGGCGAAGGCCGCCGCCGAGGAGGCGATGCCGGCCCCCGCCGGGAAGTTGTTCTGGCTGTCCACGCGGGCATAGAGGGACGAATTCGCCTGGCGGCGCACCTCGCTCAGCAGCGTGCTGACGCGCGCCAGCCCGGCGCCGGCCACCGCCTGGCCGTTGATCCACAGGCGGTCCTCCAGGAGGGCCGCGTCGAAGGAGACGCTGGTGCGGGTTTGCAGGCCGTCCAGGTTCATGGAGATGGAGCCGTTGGCGGGCAGGCGCAGCCGGGCATCGCGATTGCCCCAATATTTGATGAAGGCGATGTTAGCATTTGCAACCGCAGTTGCCGTGAGATCAGGCATTTTACGTAGGTAACCTTTTCGTGGTTTTCTACGTCAAGTTTACCATGAACGTCTAAAAGATCGGTCAGTGAGTGGAGTGGGCAGGTCTGATCGCCTTGGATGAGTTTGTTCTCCACTCCGGAACTCCCCCATCGGCCGTTGGCGAGCGAAACCGGTGAAACAGGGACGGTGGGTTACAGGGCAGCCCGCAGGAATTCATTATAATAACTGCGCCAGATCTGCCCGGCCGGTGGGGAATTTAACCGGCCAGTAAATGCGCCTCGGCGTACCACAGGCAAGGGAAGCGGTTTGGTGCGTAGATTGCGACGGTCCGGGGGTCTCCTCAAAGCCCCCGGCCACCGTTGGGCTTGATTTACCGGGATAAATCGTGGACTATCGCTCGGGTCTGGTCGTACAGCGCCAGGTAGTTGCCGTAGTATCCGTCGTAACGGCCTTTGCTCCGCTCGTTGGGCAGGATGGTCCTTCCGGGAACGACCCAATGATTTAGATCCTCCCGGTTGACGATTCCGGCGGCTAACCCTGCCAGGAAAGCGTCCCCGTAGCTGGCGCCAATGGTGTTGGCCGGCACGAGCTGTGGAAGCCCCGTCACGTCCGACACGATCTGGAGCCATACGGGACCTTTGGCGCCGCCGCCTACGGCCACGATGCGCTGGACGTTCGCGCCGATGGACCGGAAGGTCTCGATGTTGTGCCGGATGCCGTAGGCCACGCCCTCCAGCACGGCGCGATACACGTGAGAGCGGGTGTGAGACAGGGTCAGCCCCGCGATGACCCCTCGGGCCCTCGGATCGTTGATCGGCGTGCGCTCGCCGCTAAAATAGGGGAGCAGGAGAAGCCCGTTAGCCCCAGGCTCGACTTCAGCCGCGGCGGCAAACAAGGCATTGTAGGCGGATTCTTTCTCCAGATCGGCGGCAAATTCGTCTCGGAACCAGCGCGTCAGAGATCCGGTGGTGGCCATGCCCGCCGCCAGGTTGTATTGCCCGCGGAAGGCTCCGGCGACCGTCCAGGTGCGCGGATCAGGCCGGGGCTCGGTCAGCACCAGGATAAAAAAGGCCGTGCTTCCGTACATGATCATCAGGTCGCCTGGCCTTACGACCCCCACGCTGATCGCTTCACTCAGCGCATCTACAGCGCCGACCGCCACCGGGGTGCCAGTTTTCAGCCCTGTTTCCGCAGCGCCGGCCGGCTGTACCTGGCCGGCGACCTCATCACTCCAGCCCAGCCGCGGTAATTTGTTCAGATCCACGATCTCGTCGGAGAAACGATCTGACCATTCCAGCTTATGGATGTCGATCAAGGGCATGTAGTGGCTGGCCGTATGGCGATCCATGACTTTTTCGCCGGTTAGCCGGTAGATCAGGTAGCTGCTGGCCGTCGTGATGTGCTCCACTTTTTTCCACAGCTCCGGCTCGTGGTGTTTCATCCACAGAATCTTGGGGCCAATTGCCTGGCTGCTCAAGTCCATTCCCGAAAATTCATAGATTACATCTTCTCCAAGCTTGTGGTTGAGGAAGGAGATTTCCTCACTCGCCCGCGTGTCCACTCCGTAGAGAATCCCGGGGCGGAGTGGCCGGCCGGACGCATCCAGGGGCAACATGCAGGGTCCGATGGCGCTGAGGGCCACACCACCGACGTCCTCGCCTGTGTAGGGATTCCCATCCAGGAGCAGGCGGCATAATTTCACCACGTCTCCCCACCAGACCTGGTCGGCGTCTTGTTCTGCCCACCCAGGATGTGGAATGGCCATCTCGTGCTCGACTACGTGAGATCGAACGATGCTTCCATCCGGTTCGACCAGCACGCCCTTGCTGCTATACGTTCCCACGTCGATTCCCAAAAGTAGCCGGCTCATATTCGTCACTCCTTTGAATTGATTCTTCCGCACAGATGCACCCAGATACCCATTTCGTGGAACATGGCCGCTTTCGCCCATAGCGCCCGGTCGGCTGTGGCGGCATCTGGCGCGTAGGCCACGTTGATGTGATTGGACTTGTGGCGCGCCATCATTTGGTCACGCGTAACGCCGTCCAATACGGCGTTCATCATGGGCCATTCGGGAGTGGTCGCCTGCCAGCGGCGATTGATTTCATCGGCCGGCAAGGAGACCGCTCTGCCCCGTCCAAGGTCCGCGTGGAGCCGGCCGT
Organism: uncultured Chloroflexia bacterium; assembly: GCA_963702935.1. Classification (GTDB taxonomy): domain Bacteria; phylum Chloroflexota; class Anaerolineae; order Anaerolineales; family Anaerolineaceae; genus DAOTWA01. Next base: position 133,990 of record OY969772.1, on the reverse strand, counting down.
CCATGATGAACACGCGGCTCCATACGATTTCGCCCGGTTTGCATACTCCCTTGAGCGTCCCGCCCCCCATGGGGAAATACATCGGTGGTTGGCGGTCGCTGGATGCCCCTCGATAACCGCCTGCCAGGTGAGAGGCTGGAACAGCCCCCGAGATTTGAAAGAGCCACACGAAATCATCTATTCCATCCCCCGAGTAGTGCTCGCCCCAACGGATATCGTGCAGGGTGGTAGCCGGGTCCAGGCGCATGGAATTCCAGATCAGGTTCGTCACGAGGGCGTCCAGCCCGCTGCCCTCGTCGGCCTCGTTGAAATGGGGAATTGCCCGGCCGGCGAAAAGCTCTTTGCGGGTCTCGGGATGGCGCACCGGGGGGCGATCCACGTTGTTCAATAACCCTTCGGCCAGGTCTGAGGCTGGCACCATATCCTTCAGACCCTGCTGGTATTGGATGCCAATGGCATCACAGCCGAAGCGGTCGGCCATCCGTACCGCCGCGATGTACATCTTCAATTGGTCTAAGATCTGGGCATCCGTTAGCTCAAGAGCGCCATCTTTTCCGGTGTGAAACTGGGCTCCTTTGGCGTCCAACCAGGCCCGCGCATTTTGCGCTTCAGCGTCAGAGATGCTGCGCATCTCGGCGAGCAGCGCCGACTGGCTGAGCCGTTCCTTGTATACCCCCATGGGATTGAGCAATTCATCCTCCAGGATGGCGTTATACATGCCCATGCAGCCTTCGTCGAAGATGCCCAGGATGGCCTTTTCGAATTGAAGCTTCTGCGCCAGCGCTCTCCCTAAGGCTCCTTCTGCCTGTGGAATTTGCTGCAAATCCAGGTCTCTTACGTGGCTCGTGTCGTGCGCGATGCGGCCCGTCTGAATCCATTGGCGCACCCCGTTCAGGAAGTAAGCATCGCTAAAATCTCGACTCCAGATGGTGCTGTACGAGACGCCCATCTTGGTCAAAGAAGCGTTCAAATTGAGCAAGCCTACCAGCCCTGGCCATTGGCCGCTCCAATTGGCAACGGTCAGGATAGGTCCCCGGTGATCGCGCAGGCCGGCCAGAACGTGGTAGCTGTATTGCCAGACCGCTTCTGCAACGATCAGGCGCGCATCGGGGTGAATGTGCTTGAAGACATCCATTCCCATCCTCTGGCTCGATATAAACCCGTGTTTCTCCACAGGATCGAAGGGGTGCCCACGGAGGACCCGGAGACCCTCCTTTTCGAAGGCGGCCATCAGGCCCCGTTCCATCTCCTCCTGGGCCGGCCAGCACATTTGGTTGGCCGACAGTCGCAGGTCGCCACTCGCGATTAAGATGGCTTCATTTTCACCAATCTGGTTTGGAAGATCAATTTTCGGAATTGCGTATTCTGCCATGCATTTATCCTCTCGGTTAGAATGGGTTATGAGGGTTGAATAAACCTCGACCAGGCTCTTCTTGCGAGATGATCGAAAATTGAACGGCAAATTCACTCCCGGTTACTCTTCGATAGGGATCTCGTCATTTGCCCGCGCCTGCCGGCCGAGCTAATGGAGGAAAATCGGCGCGCGGCAGGCGCTCCTCCACCGGCAAGATGCCGAAGGGCTTGTGCGGCTCGAGCTGGTACCAGTAGGCTGTGCTGGAATAGTCATTGGAAAGCCGGTTGGCGTGCCCGTGCTCGATAGAAACGCGGATCGAGCGGGTGAATCGCACCGGATCGGGGAGGTGCCAGCGATACCAGGAGATCATTCCCGACCAGTCGTAGCTCCCCGGCTTGGTCAGCCCGAAGAAAGGCGACGAGAATTTCTTCTGAGGCCCCCAGGCAGTGTTGAAATAGTCTTCGGTGCCGGTGCCATGCAGAGTGGGCGGCCAGCGCTTTCCTTCGTTATCCTCGTCGACGAAGATCATCTCGTCGCCTTCGCCGTACCAGTTCCCCTTGCCTTTTCCCCGGCGGAGATTATGTATGTTCAGGTTGCAGCCGATGAACTGGCCTGAGCCTTCCGCCTCCAGGATCAGGTAATTGCCTTCGTCGCTCAGGTTGGTGCCATAATGGGTGACGACGTAGTCGGGCATATCGGGAGGCTCAACGATTCCGTCGGTAGGGTTCTGTCTACGCCATTGGGCATGGAAGCGTCCCAGATCTTCTTGAGGCTCATCCCACACTTCGTAATCGATGTTGTAATACAGGCGGATCTCACTCCCGAAGTTTTCGCTGGTCACCTCGAGGCGGGCGCCCTGGCTGAAGGGCATGGGCAGATAGCAGTTCAGACCGGCGCCGTCTCTGGGAGCCATCACCATGGGCAGGGACGCGTAGGTTGTGGTTTGAGCGTGGCCGACCCCGAAGAAATCCCCCATCGGAACGAGGACGCTCGGCTGGTCTTCACCGTCCCAGTACATCTTTAGGACGAGCTTGCGCAGGTAATCTTCCTCGACGCTGGCCGAAGTGAACCAGATATGAGTTATACAGCCAGGCCCCTTGACGTCCAGCAAAGTTACGGTTTCACCCCGGACGATTGAGAGCCGGTCGCGATTATCACCGCTTGGCGAACAACTGGAAGCGCGGCGGGTGTGGCGCGTATGATCTACTTTGACGAAATCGAGCCATTGGAACACGGCAGTTCTTATCTCTCTTTCCGGCGATCGATGACTACTCGACCTTCCTTGATGACTGATAGGATATTCGCCTTTTCTTGAAGCAGCCGAATATCTTGGAGGGGGTCGCCTTTCACCACCAGCAGGTCGGCGTAGCGGCCCTTTTCGAGCGTGCCGATAGAATCGGCCCAATCCAGCAGCTCGGCTCCGGTTCGGGTAGCCGCCACTATGGCCTGCATGGGAGTCATGCCGATGGTGGTGAGCAGCTCCAGTTCCATCGCGTTGCAGCCGTGCGGCACGAGGTCCGACCCGGCGTCTGTTCCGGTGGCAATGCGCACGCCCAGTTTGAAAGCCTTGGGGATGACCCGGTACATCGAATCGTAAGCGTTCAGGATCAGGTCATTCGGCCACTGCTCCTTGGGAAGCGTCTGGCGGATATCGAGCGTATTCCGCACGCAATGGGTCATGGTGGGCACCAGGAAAGTGCCCCGCTCTGCCATCGCCTGGATGGTTTCATCGTCGATGAAGTGGGCGTGCTCGAGCGAATCAACTCCCGCCCGGACGGCCCAAAGCTCGCCCTGGCTTCCCAGGCTGTGGGCGGCTACCTTCCGGCCGGCGGTATGCGCTTCCTCGACGATGGTCTTCAGCACGTCCGCGCGCATTTCGGGCGCAAAAAGGATGGGGCGGCCCTTGATCCTGTAGCCCCTGCCGGCGTTGATCTTGATGTGATCCACCCCCATCCTGATCAGGGTGCGCACCGCAATGCGGGCCTGCTCGGGGGTATCTACCACGTTGTTGAAATAACCCAGGCCAACGTCTGGACGCAGACCATTACGGAAATCCATGTGCCCGCCGGTTGAGGTCAACCCGTAGCCGCAGGCTGAGATGCGCGGCCCTTCCACCAGGCCCTGGTTGATGGCATTGCGCAAAGATATATCGATGAAATCAAAACTGAGCATGTCTCGCAGCGCCGTAAAGCCTGCCTCCAGATCGCGCCGGGCGTTGGCGTAGGCTTTGAGCGCCGCAGTTCCGGTCAATTCGCTGACCAGACCCTCTTTGCCATTCAACGGATCATTCGGGACTCCGTTCCACAGGACGTGCGTGTGAGCGTCGATCATGCCCGGCATGACCGTCATTTCGCTGGCATCGAAGAATTCGGCGCCCTCGGGAATGGCCGACGCCTGCGCGTCGATCAGATCGACGATCTTGCCCTTTTCGACGTACAGACGAACATTGCGACGGGGTTGCGCGCCGCTGCCGTCGATCAACCGTCCCGCCTGAAGCACGAGCATGGTTCCCTCCTGTAGATCGGGTCGGTCTTTAGCCAACCACCTGGCGATAAACCCGCAGAAGGTTTTCGCCCAGAATCTTGCGAATATCTTCTGCTGAGTAGCCGCGCTTCACAAGCTCTTCCGTAATCCGTGGCCAACGGTCGGCTTCTTCAAGGCCCTTCGTCCAGCCACCGATGGCATAAGGCAAGTGGCTTTGGTAAACGTCGAAGTCGGCCCCAAGCCCAACGTGGTCTGCGCCCATCACTTTCACGGCGTGGTCGATTGCCTCCAAGAACAGCTCCAGTGTGGCGTTTTCCGGATCCTTTGCCAGGGACTGAGGGACGGTAGTCGCACAGAACACGCCTCCATTGTTGGCTATCTTTTCTAGCATGGCGTCGTCCAGGGTGCGCGGGTGGTCCGGGTTGATGGCGTGTACCCCACCATGCGAATGGATCACGGGCTGCTCGCTGACGCGCAAGACATCCAGCATCGCCCGAGGGGCCAGGTGAGCCATGTCCACGACCATGCCCAGGCGGTTCATCTCTTTCACCACAGAAACACCAAATTGCGATAAACCGCCCCCTTGCGCGCCTTCATAACCGCCATCGGCTATGTCATTGCGATAGTTCCAGGTCAGGCCCATGGCGCGCAGGCCCATCCGGTAAAACATGCGCAGCAGGCCCAGCTCGGTGAGGATCGGTTCGGCGCCTTCGAAATTGAGAAAGACCGCGATTTTGCCTTGTTGCCGGGCCTGTAGAGCTTCCTCAGTTTTGGTCACCAGAACTGCTTCCTGGCTGTTATCGGCCAGAATTTCGTAGACCCTGTCCAGCTCTTTGAGCGCCTGAGCGGCATAATTCAGCCCTATTTCCGGGCCGATACATAACGCGTAGGTTTGAACGTTGATACCGCCTTGCTTTAGCTTTGCCAGGTGCAGGTCTACGCCAATCATCCAACGTTGTAAGAAGCGTTCTTCCAGGGGGGCTTCGTAGGCTACGTCCCGGTGAGCGTCCCATACCAAGGCTTCGTGGTGGAGTTGTTGTGCGTCCAATTCAGATGTCCTTTCACCCATAGTCTTGCGCAGGCCTCAGATCAAATGATAGGCGGTTTGCAACCCGTCCATATCTTGGCAGCCTGTGCCCGTAAAGCACACGTCCTGCTCGCAGCTAAAGCGCACTACCTGGCCGTCCCACTCGGCAACGGCCCCATCGATGCTCAATTCCATGGTAAACGTGGAGTTCGGCGCCAGGCATACCTCGCCTCGTCCGGGATTGTGCCCCTGCTCCCAGGGCAGCCCGATGAGCGGGCCGGGCTCGTGCAGGTAATAACCCAGGGAATGGGAATAAATCCGAGGCTCACGAATGTCCTCGGCATGGGCTCTGTCCAGAATATTTTTGAGCAGCTCGTCGCCGCTCAACCCGGCTTTGAATTCGTCCATGAAGACCCGCTGGAGCCTGTTTACCTGGGTGAAGAAATTCTTCAAACCGGCGGGAGCATCGGCCTCACCGGTGTGGCGCACGTAAGCCCATTCCTGGATGTCGCTGCAAAGGCGCAGATAGCGATTCCCCACGTCGCAATGGATGAGATCGCCCGGCCGGATGACGCGGTCTTCGACGGGGAAGTCTTGCTTACGCGCCTCGCTCCTGACCAGGTTAAAGAACGGAATAAAAGACTGTTCCAATCCTAGCTCCTGGCTGGCTTGCCAGAAGGCCCACTGCAAGTCGTCGGTGGTGGTGATGCCTGGAGTGATCGTGCTCGCGCTGAAACAGCGGGCGATGATCTGGTGGGTCAGGCGGACGATGTGCGGATAGAATTGCAGCTCTTCGTCGATCAGAGTCTCCAGCCAGCGCGTGCAGGCTGCTTCTGCCGGGACCAGGCGTTCGACGTACTTCTCTGGAAGCGCAGCCGAGAGCTGCTGGAACAGGTTATAGGTAAGCCCGCCGGCGGCCCACTGGATCGAGCCGGTGTTGATGCCGATCCGTTTGGGATCGCGTTCGGCCACCAGCTTTGCCAGCAGGGGCCATTGCTCGGCATGATGGCGCCCGCTCCAGGGCTTGTCATACAGATTGCCCAGGTCGGTCATCGAGAGATTGAGGCGTTCTACGCCTTTTTCCGGCCCGCGATCGTAAAAAACGAGCATTTGCAGGATGGGGGCCCACACCCGCAGTGGAACCATCGTCTTGAAAATCGGATCGTAATCATCCTCCTGGCAGATTACCAGCCACATATCAATCCCGGCTTCACGCATCGCCAGGGGTAGAACGGATGTGAGGCGTTTTTCCAGGATCGCCTGGGATACTTCATTTTGTTGCCTGAGCGAGAGAACCGAAGGGAACGTGTTCATAGGAGTAAGCTCTCCTGCGAGAAAAAAGTAGATAGGATTTTAGATTGGCGGGCTTAGGCATTACTGCTTCAAGCCACTCATGGCAATACCTTTTACGAAATACTTTTGTAGGAAGACGACCAGGATCAGCATAGGTAAGGCGGCGATCGTCGTGGAAGTCATTACGATATCCCAGGCTACGCTGGTCTCGCGGCCGGCATCCGTGGCTGCCGCGTGCATCATACCAAGCTGAAGGGTAAGCCGATCGGTCGATTGCAGGACGATCAACGGCCAGAAATAATCATTCCAGGCGCCCAGTGCGGTCAAAACGCCCAGTGCGGCCAGGGCGCTCGAAGTCAAGGGAATCGCGATTTTGAAGAAGATGGACAACTCCGACATGCCGTCTACCCGCGCGGCATCCAGCAGCTCGTTCGGGATGTTCATAAACGCCTGCCGCATCACAAATACCCCAAACGCGCCGATCAGGCCCGGAAAAACGACACCGGTCACCGAGTTGACCACCTTCAGATTAAAAGCTCCCACAAACCAGGGGATCAACAGCATTTCGCTGGGCACCATGATGGTAGCCAGGATCAAGGTGAAAAAGAACGAGCGGCCCCAGAAATTGAATTTCGCCAAGGCGTATCCACACAGAGAGCAGAATAGCAGCGTGCTGGCCGTGATCACCCCGGTCACGACGATGGAGTTGAAAAACCAGGTTCCGAACTGCCAGCGCGTCAAGACGTCAATGTAATGGCTGATCGTGGGCTGCAACGGCAGGAGGCGGAAAAAGAATATTTCCGGTCTCGGCTTCAATGAGGTCGAGATCATCCACGCGAAGGGCAGCGCCGTCGTCACACTTAATAAGATCAGCCAGGTATAGGCGCCGCCTTGCGTGAGAAAATTTCGGATTTTATTGGCTCGAACGACTTTCTGGTGACGCGTTGCGGCTGCCCGGCTTTCAAGCTGAGTTGCGCTCATGATGGCTCCTCTCCTAGTATTCAACGTTCCTCTGCGTAACCTTAAATTGGATCAGGGTGATGATCAAGATGATGAAGAAGAAGATCACCGTGATAGCCGCTGCCCGCCCCATATTCAGCCTGGTAAAAGCCTCCATATAAATGTAAAGCGGCATGGTCAAGGTGCTGTTCATCGGACCGCCGGTGCCTTCCAGAGACATAACGCGAATCAGGTCAAAGTTCTTCAAGGAGGCGGTCACTGCCAGGATTCCCACCAGCACCAGAGTGGGATTGAGCAAAGGAATGGTGATTTTGGAGAAAATTTGCCACCCGTTCGCGCCGTCCACTTTCGCGGCGTCGTAAACCTCATTGGGAATGGCGTCCAGGCCCACCGTAAACAACAGGGTGTAATAGCCAATGGACGCCCAGGCTGAGACTGCCGCGATGGCGTACAAGGCGGTGTTGACGTTCAACATCAGGAGTGAAGAGGTTTCTCCCATGCCGAGGAACCTTAACAGGAAGAAGATCGGCCCCTGGCGTGAATAGATGAACTTGAAGATCCAGCCCAGGGCTACCCCGGAGGTCATGAAGGGGAGAAGGATGAAAGTGCGCAGGATGTTCTTGCCCTTTTTGATCGTCTGGAACATCATCGCCGTAATCAAGCTGAGTATCAGCACTAAAGGAACGCGGAAAATCGTGAATTTGAAAGAGTTCTTTAGCGCGGTCCAGAAAAGATCGCTATGGAACAGGGAGGTATAGTTGTCCAGCCCGATAAAGGGTTTATCCGGTGAGAGGATGTTGTATTTTTGAAATGAATATTGAAAAGCCTCTATCATGGGAAGGATCATGACGGCGATGAAATAAGCAAAGGGAATGGCCAGAAAAGCCAGCCCGTAAAACGCCATCCTCGAATGGAGTTTCAACCTTGGTGTGACAATCTTGTCCAGGAGGAAAACCAGCCCGATGAAGACGGCTACTCCAATGAGTATGATCAGCACACTTGAATTAATCGCGTCGTTTAAGATTGTTTCTGGCATCCCTTCACTCCTCGAAGTAAGCGCTTTCAGGAAAGTGGCCTGGTGTGAAATCTGGATGTGAGCGCCGCGGCGCTCACATCCGATTGAAAGAACACTTCTACGGGTTGAAGAAAGTGTCGCGGATCTGCTGTTCTTGCTGGGTGCCCCAATCGAACACGGAGGTGGGGTCTTCGTGATTTAGGATCACTTTATCGGCCATGTCCATGGAGACCTGGCGCTCACCCTTCTCGTCGACCCAGAACAGAGGCACGGAATTCGGCAACTGAGACATGAAAGCTGCCAGATCCGGATCGCTCGTAAACCACGGATCGCTCATCAACGATTTGTGGACGGGCAATCCACCTACAATCTTGATGTAGGCCATTTCCACTTCAGGCTTCGTCAAGAATTTCAAGAACTTGTAGGCGGCCTGGGCGCGATCGGGATCCTGGACTGCCTTGGAGGTCACATTGAAGGACCAATACTGCGTCTGGTTCAGGGCCGCGGCCGTCGGGTCTGTGGCCGAGCCTTTCGGCAATGGGAAGGAGCCAAACTTGAGGTCGGGGGCATTTTGCCTGATGACGGGCAGGTTGCCGGGTGAGCCCAGGCGCATACAGGTCTGGCCGGTGTAGAAGGCAGAGCCGGGGCTATCATCTGCAAAGCCGACGTCCATCACCTTGTCCTTCGTCACCAGGTCAGTTACCCACTGGAAAGCCTGTTCGCCGATGGGGCTGTCATTCCAGGTTACTTTTGTCTGATCCTCGGAGAAAATGGGTTGCCCGTTTTTCTCGGCCAGGACTTTCCACAGGATGTGCTCCTGGGTGCTGAAAGAAACGTAATAACCGGCGCGGACGAGAGAGCCATCGGCGTTCCGCTGGGTGCATTTGATTGCTGCGTCGCGTAACTCATCGAAGGTTTCGGGCAATTTGGTGATCCCGGCTTCTTTAAAGAAATCGACGTTGTAGAGGATTGCCCAGTTGCTCTGGCTCATCGGAATGCCCCACAACTTGCCATCGTAGTACATGGCGTCGATTGCCGGCAAATACATGTCTTCCATTTCTTGCTTGGGGAACATATCCTCTGGCAGAGGCGCAAGGAAGCCTGACTTCGCCCACAGGGGCACCCACCCATAGAACGGGTTTACCAGGTCCGGGCCCTGGCCTACGGGAACCGTCGCTGCGATCTTCTCATTGATGTCGTCGTAGGAGATGGGGGTGTAATTGATCTTGATGTCGGGGTTCTCGGCCTCGAACATCGAAATCACCTGCTCGATTGCCTTATCCCACCCGGCAAAATCGACCTGCCAGTATTCGAGCGTGATCTGTTTCCCCGTCGAAGCTTGTGTAGGTTGGGGAGCAGCCGGTTGGGTGTCAGCAGGTTGGTTCGACTGAGAAGCCGCAGTCGGTGCAGTGGCCACCGGAGTGGCCGCTGGAGCGCAAGCTCCTAATACCGAGCTGATCAACATGGCAAACAACATCAAAACGGAAACTCTCTTCATTGCATTCTCCCTTTCTGTTAGCTTATTCTGTTTAGGTTGTGCTTTAGACGGAAGAGACATGCGTCCCTGAATTGTCGCTAGAATCGGATTCACCTCCTTTCGGTTGCTGAGCAAGCTCTACGGATTTGCGAATTTTAATTTCAGGCTGGTATACGATCTCTTCGGGTGCCCGATGGGGCTCATGGATCCGTTTCAGGATTAAATCAGTAGCCGTCCACCCCATTTTGTAAGTGGGTTGAGCGGCGGCGGTCAGCTTCGGATTGATCAAAGAAAACCATTCCATGTCGTCGAAGGCCACCAGCGAGAGGTCTCGCGGAATGTCCAATCCCCGCTCTTTGATGCCGCGCAGCGCACCGACCGTGAGGAGATTGTTGGCGGTAAAAATCGCGGTAGGTGGCTCGGGCAAGTCCAAAAGATCGTTTACGAATTGATGCCCAAGGATGTCTTTAGGCAGCCCGGTGCGAATCAGATTCGGATCGACCTGGATTCCCCGCTCGTTCAAGGCGGCCACGTAACCGCGGTAACGTTCGTACCCGGTCGTAATCTCAGGCGAAGCCAGGATGGCTCCAATGCGATGGTGGCCTTTATCGATCAGGTGGGTCACGAGATCATGGGCCGCTTTGACGTTGTCCACGATCACCGTATCCAGATCAAAGTCTCTAATTCGCCGGTCGACCACGACTACCGGAACTTCAGCCTTGAGCAGCTTATGGATCGACCCCCCCGTTTCCCTCGTGGGGACGATGATCACGCCGGCTACTCGCTCGGCCACCATTAAATCGATATAAAGGGCTTCTTTGTGGCTGTCTTCGTCCGAATTGCAGAGGAATACTGCGTATTGATGGGCGTAAGCCTGGTCTTCGACGGCGCGAACGAGGGATGTAAAGAAGGGGTTTTGAATATCGGAAATGATCAGGCCGATAATTTGAGAAGACTGGACTCGCAAGCTGCGGGCTATGCGGCTGGGCTGGTAACCGAGCGTCTCTACAGCTCGAAGCACGCGCTGGCGAATCTCCTCACTGGTGTAGGGCTTATTCGCCAACACTCTGGATACTGTTGCGCTGGACACGCCTGCCAGGGATGCGACATCCTTTATTTTCACCGACATTTTGTCAATGCTCCCGTCCCGTTCTGATTGGGTCAATCACACTGCGATCATTCGCTCAAGAATATGTAATCGATTACACAAAATAACAAAAAAAATTTGCACCTATTCAATAGAGCCGATAAGATATTACTCTCGATAAGATTGCTTCAGGGGTAAGACGTAGAAACGCTGGGTAAAAAACGACTATGAAATCGATTACAAAGAGATTATACATGATCCCCTGATCGTTTGTCAAGGGGTTTTGTAATCGATTTCAATAGAATGTGGATTTCCGAATCGAAATTGTGGGGATAGATATGATATTATTGGCGGGTCGATCCAATCTTTACGAGGAGGAATGGCCGTGAAAACCATTGGCATGATCGGTGGGATGAGCTGGGAATCATCCGTAGAATATTATCGAATGGTCAACGAGCGGGTCCACGAGAAGCTGGGGGGCCTGCATTCGGCCAAAAGCGTGATGGTTTCGGTGGACTTTGCCGAGGTCGAAGAGCTGCAACGCAGCGGCCAATGGCAGGAGGCCACCCGCCAGATGATCGCGGCTGCCTGCCAGGTGGAACGAGGGGGCGCAGATTTCCTGATCATCTGTACCAATACCATGCATAAAATGGCGGACGAGGTGCAGGCCGCCATCCGCATTCCCCTGCTGCACATCGCCGACGCGACCGCCGAACGGGTCACGGCGCGCGGGCTACACAAGATTGGGTTGCTCGGTACGCGGTTCACCATGGAGGAAGATTTTTACAAGGGGCGCCTCGCGGCCCGAGGGCTGGAGGTGCTCATTCCGGGTGAAGCAGAACGGGAGATCGTCCATCAGGTGATCTACGACGAGCTGTGCCTGGGACAGATCAAGTCCGCCTCGCGCAGCAGTTATCAAGCTATCATGGCGGGCATGATCCGGGACGGGGCGCAAGGCATCATCCTGGGGTGTACGGAAATTGGGCTGTTGGTCAAGCCGGAGGATGCCCCCGTGCCTCTGTTCGATACTACCCAGATCCACGCTGAGGCAGCCGTAGAGTACGCTTTGCAAGAAGTTCGCGCCTCTCCAAACTCTCCGCTGTAAACTTAAACGTCCGCTTTCAATAGTATGGCGTTCTCATGTTTCCTTGACAGCCACTATGATCTGTGTCATCGCGAGCCCTGGGTGTTCTTCTCAGGGCGTGGCGATCTCAGGGCCGGCACCGAGATTGCTTCGTCGGGCAAAGAACGCCCTCCTCGCAATGACAACCTTTATTCTTGAGAACGCCATGCTTTCAATAGCAGAGGCAGTTGCAAGTGAGTTCAATCCCCTTTATATTCATCAGTCAATATGATCAAGATCTTTTCGCATAATTCTGGGACATCTTGCATTGCCGTGTTCCATACAATCTGCCAAAGCACAGCGAAATACTCGTGTACGGCGATATTCCGAAAGCCGACGATATCTTCCCATTCGATGTCATCATGCCTTTTTCTGAAATCGCCAGGCAAGCGTGAAGCAGCTTCGCCGATTACGATCAATTTCTGCAACACTGCACTTTGGCGCAGTTCGTCCTGGATAAATTCATCCTCGCTAATGGGCTCACAGAAACGCCTGATCGCTTCGGCGGCTTCGACGATGTCGAGCAAGTACAGTTTTTCAGGCCGCATAGACTTCCTTCGCGCTGGAAAGTACAGCCTCTCGAATAGCCGGCTTTAGACCTTCTTGCGGAACTAAATCTACTGGGCGCCGCAACATTCCTGAAAGCTCGCGTTTCATTTTCCCAAGCGTCATAAAGGTGATGCGGGCGGAAGGGTCGAAGACGACCAAAACATCGACGTCGCTGTCCGGACGAAAGTCGTTGCGAAGAACGGAGCCGAACAGCGCCATGCGCCGCACCTGGTATCGCTGGCAGAAATCTCTTATTTTCTTCTCAGGGATTTTTATCCCGGGGCTAGCCATAGTAAACTCCATTCCGGAAGAAATTGCTTTCTAAATTATACAAGGATTTGATTGATTTTTATTGGGACAGGCGTGTTTTGATATGGATGGCGACTTGTGGGAAGCGCAAGGGCAGGGCCTGCTGCTGGCGTTGGACGGCCCGGGCGTCCTGGTCTATTGCGTAAATCACGCCCGGTGCGCCAACGCATTTACCCTGGCGGTCCATACCGATACCTGTGGGAGTCAGTGGCTCAAAGCAGTCACGGGCGGGTCATTCACTCGCCAGCAAGCCACCCAGTGATCCTCTGAGGCTTGAAGGAATTCTGGCTCAACCCGGGCGCAGAGATCATCCGCCATGGGGCAGCGGGGGTGAAAACGGCAGCCGGCCGGCGGGTTCAAGGGACTGGGCACATCCCCACCCAAAATAATGCGTTTGCGGCGCGCTTTTGGATCGGCAATTGGAATGGCGGATAGCAGCGCCTGGGTGTAGGGGTGCAAGGGGTTCTTGAATAATTCCTTCTTACTGGCCGTTTCAACGATTTTCCCCAGGTACATCACTGCCACGCGATTCGAAATATGCTCGACCACGCTCAAATTGTGCGAAATGAACAGATAGGTCAGGTCCAGCTCTTGCTGCAATACCTTGAGCAGATTCAATACCTGAGACTGGATGGACACGTCTAGCGCCGATACGGGCTCATCGCAGACGATGAATTCCGGTTGCAAGACGAGCGCGCGGGCAATCACAATCCGCTGGCGCTGGCCTCCGGAGAACTCGTAGGGATAACGATGCATGTGATATTCGTCCAGCCCTACTTTTCGAAGCGCATCGATTACTTTTTCTTTGCGCTCGTTGGGCGTGCCAATTTTATGGATATTGAGCCCACGCAGGACCAAATCGCCAATGACGACCCGCGGATCCAGGGATGAGTAGGGGTCCTGGAAAATAATCTGCATACACCGGCGCATTTCTTTCAGTTGACGACGGTCCAAACCCGGCAATATCTGTATTCTTGAAGTAAATCGATCCGGCCGTCGGTTCAATCAAGCGCAGGAGCGCTCGACCCAGCGTTGTTTTACCGCAGCCAGATTCTCCCACCAACCCGAGCGTCTCGCCATGATTAATGGTGAAGCTCACATCGTCTACCGCTTTGACGTGGTTGGTTACCCTTTGCAACAAACCCGTTTGCATGGGAAAGTATTTCTTCAGGTGTTGGACAGATACGAGCGGTTGCTGGACTGTGTTTGCAGATGTATTTTCACTCATAACCACGCCTTAAGGGGTAAAAATTCTGATAGCAGATGTATAAACCGGTTCGCAGAGCTATTTTTCTGCATACAGCCAGCATTGAACTGAGTGATTTTCGCTGGTGTCGATTAGAAGGGGGTCTTTCTCGGTACAAATTTCCATGCATGCCCGGCATCTGGGAGCAAACCGGCATCCAGGCGGAAGGTTCACCAGATTGGGGACTGAGCCTGGAATCACATCCAGCATATCCCTTTCCCTACCAATAATGGGAATCGAGCCAATTAACCCCTGTGTATAGGGATGTAGCGGATTCTCGAACAGCTCATTCACTTCGGCTTTTTCGACGATTTGACCGGCATACATGACTGCCACCCGATCAGCCATCTCTGCGATTACGCCCAGATCATGGGTAATCAAGATAACCGAAGTGCCCAGCCGATCGACTAAGTCGCGCATCAGGTCGAGAATCTGAGCCTGAATGGTCACATCCAGGGCTGTCGAAGGCTCATCCGCGATCAATAGCTGCGGTCCAAGGGCTAACGCCATGGCGATCATTACACGCTGGGCTTGCCCTCCCGACATCTCATGTGGGTAGGCGTGACATCTCTTCTGCGGGTCGGGAATACCGACCAGACGCAACAGATCAATCGCTTTACTCCATGCCTCAGAACTTTTAAGCTTTTGGTGTACTTCCAGGACTTCGGCCACCTGGTCTCCCACTGTGTAAACAGGGTTCAGGCTGGTTTGAGGCTGTTGAAAGATCATCGAGATGCGGCTGCCGCGCATTCGCACCATATCGTTGTTGGATAATTTGAGCAGGTCTGCCCCATTGAATAAAATCTGGCCAGCCACAATTTTCCCGGGTGTATCCACCAGGCGCAGGATCGAAAGCGACGTTACGCTCTTACCGCAGCCCAACTCGCCCACCAGGCCATAAACTTCTCCCTGGCGAACAGAAAAGCTAACGTCATCCACGGCCTGGACAACCCCATCATTGGTATAGAAATAGGTTTTTAACCCTTTTATATCCAGGATGTTTGTTTCTTTCCTGGGCGCTTGCTCATCACTCATTGTTTGCTCCACGAATCAGGGCTGGTGATGCTTTCCAACAGCATTATAGTCCACCAAAGGCTAGCAAATCCTCAACCGTTGCGCCATCTCGGATCATCTGCCGCGAAGTGCTCTCGCGTGAAATGACCTCTTGTACTTTTTCGAATACTTCATAGACAATCTCGTGGGGAATGACCACCACTCCGCCCAGCTCGGCCACGATAAAGTCACCCGGCCGGATCACGACGCCGTTGATCCAGATTGGCTTCTGGTAGCTTTCCAACTGAGAGCGATGGTTGGCTTCGTGGGGGCAGACAAAGCTGGAGAATAAATTAAAACCCAGCTTATAAATATAATAAGGGTCGCGGACCCCGCCGTTGATCACGGCGCCTTCGATCCCTTTCTTGATGCAAAGGTTGCACATTAGCTCGCCCCAATATCCGGAATTTCGGCAATTCCCCGAGTCGATGATAGGCACCATCATGGGCTCCAGGTGATTGACCAGATCCGCGATATAAATCTTCCCTTCATCGCCGAGGGGCACAGGATCATTGATCCAGCGCATGGTAAAAGCCGGGCCGGCGACCCGATTCTCCGGGTGCAGGGGTTTTATTTCTGGCCCCAGCCATTGATTCCATAAATCGTAACCCTCGAGAATGTCTGTTATTGCAGCCGGGTAAATCTGTTTAAAGCCGTTACACATTGTTTCCAGAGAAGGTTTTTCCATTTTTTCTCTCGTGTCCGTTTCACTAAGGATTGTTTTGCGCCGGTCTCAGCCTAAATGGATCATTTTCCGGGTACGTTGGGATTCATACGCTGCCAGCACGATTTCCACGGCTGCCCGCCCGTCTTGCCCGGTGACGGCCGGCTGGCGATGCTCGAGGATACTATCGATAAATTCCTGGTCTTGCAGGGCAAATGATTTCAGGCGCACCGGGGAGAGGGGCTCCTTCTGGAAGTCGAACAGCTCTTGTTCGTACACCAGCTCCCAACCCTTTTCAGTGCCCAACCGCACCTGACCATAACTGTCCACGTCGAGCAGGCCTTTCTCGCCGATCAAGCGGGCGTGGAAGGCAGTCTGCGGAAATAACGGCGGGGCGCTTTCGAAAGTAACCCAAACCGTTGCCATCGTCCCTTTGGAGAATTGAATCAGGGTCATGGAGCTGTTCTCGTAGGGCGCATCGCTGACGTAATTCTTCGAAAAGCCGGTGACCCATTCGGCTTCATCGTTCAGAAACCAACGCAAGCGATCCGGGCTATGAATGCCGTGCCCCAGCAGCCGTCCGCAGCTTTCAGACGCATTGCTGAGGCTGACGGGCGCGTTTTGTACTTCTTCCACCATAAGAATCTGGCCGATTGCGCCGGAATCGATGAGCCTTTTGGCCGCGCGATTCCCTTCCCGGTAGCGCTGGGTTTGAGCGGTCATCAGGGTGAGACCGGCTGCCCCGCAGGCTTCGATCAGCCGGTCGCAATCTTTCAGGCTGGTGCCCAGCGGCTTTTCCATCAAGATATGCTTACCTTGCTGAGCGGCTAACAACCCTTGAGGAGCATGGCAGTTGTGGGGTGTGGTGATAATGACTGCGTCGACGTCCTTCCGGGCCAGCATGCCCTCGACGCTCTCCTCGCAGGGAATGCCATAATCCGCAGACAGTTCCGCAGCGCGCCGCCCCCCGGCAACGGCAACCAATTGCGCGTTCCGGCTGTAGCGGCGGATGACTTCAGCGTGGGTCCTGCCCATAAAGCCGGCGCCAATGATTCCGATTCGAACGGTATTCATTTCATTGTTTCCCTGACGATAATAACCTGGCGGCATTGCCTCCTAAAATCAATTCCCTTTCCCGCTCATCGATCTGGGCTTTGAGAATCTTATAGATGCCAGGCGCCGGATACATCAATGGGAGCCCCGTTCCAAAGTACACGCGCTCGGCGCCCACCTTATTGACGAGAGTCTCAATGCCATTCACCATCTGCATACAAGAAGTCTCGAAACCTACATTTTCGTAGCACCGCATCACCGCCAACGCCTCACGGAACTCACCGTAATTGACTCCACTGAGGATGACCCTCAGCTTCGGAAAATTCTTGGCTACCGTGTTGATCTCACGAACATCCAGTTGGGGCAGTCCCCAGTGCAAGATCAACCGGATGGGAATCACCGCCGTCATGCCCAGGTCCTGCCCCAGGGCTAAAAGCGAGCTCAAGACCGGGTCATCGTCGAGGTGGTAGCCGTGGTGCTGAGGGAACAATCGAAACCCCTTCATGCCGGCCTGGTACGCGTCGGTGAGCAGACTGCATGCCGATAGCTCATCGGTGGGGTCAACGACCGCGAAAGCGTGGACGCGTCCGTTCGCGTTGCGGGCCAATTGATCTACCTCGTGATTGCCATCCTTACAGCTCCTAAAAATGCTGCGCGTGGATGCGACCACGATCTGATCGATCTCCACTCGATCCATTAACGCGATCAAGTCCGGCTGGGTGGTCGTCTTAATCGGCCAGTGGGGCCATTGTCCGAAGTATCCAGAAAGATCAATGATTGCCATGGCTGCCTTGTCCCTTCTCCTGGGGTTTCGCCATGCATTCGATTGGCTGACGAGTCTCAGAATGTTTCCGCCCAAAATCAGGGCTTTATCTTCATCAGATAATTCTGTCCCGGTCACTTTAGCGTAGCCAAAGAAAGGATCGATCAAGGGCATATCGGTACCGAAAATGACCCGCTGGGCTCCAACTCCGGCCACCAGGGCTTCGATATAGCCCATATCCGCCTGGGAGCTGGCAGTATCCAGGTAGATGTTCGGATAATGCCGGGCAACTTCGATTGCCCTGAACCAATCTCCCATCGCGGTGGGGTGTCCACCGGAATGCGCCATGATAATAATTGCCTCAGGCACGGCGGTACACAAACCGGCGCATTCTTCCGGCGTGGCGTGTGCCAGGATTGGCATTCCAAATTCGGCTGCTTTTGCAACGATGGGGTACATGGCCGGCTCGTTGATGGTGGTCAGCAGCGAGTAGCTGCCCAATCCGGCCGTTTGGTGGATGATCTTCAATCCGCGCATACCGTAGACTTCATAGCAGCGCTGCACTTCCTCCACGGCGGCCCGGCCAAAGCGGGCGGATGAAATGGAAGCGTACCCTATGATCCGGTCTGGGTGGCGTTTCATGTCCCCCGCTAATCGCCGGTTACCCTCGGCAATATCGTACTGGAGGGCAGTGATGTCGGTCGCAAATATCTGGTCAAACCCGGCTCGATCTGCAAGATGGAGTACATCGTCTGTTGAAAAACCGTCATATCCTCCGGTGTGAACATGGGCATCAACGATCATAAATCCTCCTTTCCAGATACTCTTTTAAATTCAGTCTCTTACGCACGTCGCGTTCTAGTCCGGCGGGGATCCAGCGCATCCTGGAGTCCGTCGGCGAAGAAATTCATTCCCAGCACTACCAGGGTAAGCGCCAACCCGGGGAATATGCCGTAGGTAGGCGCCCGGCTGATGTACATTTGAGCGGTTTGCATCATGTTTCCCCAGGAAGGGGCGGGGGGCTGGCTGCCAAGCCCCAAGTAGCTCAAGGATGCCTCCATAAGAATGGCACTCGGAGCGGCGATGGCGATGTTGACAATAACGGGAGTCAAGCAATTGGGCAGGATCGTCCGGAAAATAATCCCAAAAGCGGACGCCCCCAAGGCGCGTTCGGCGGCCACAAACTCCATCTCCTTTGTGGCGATAGCGATCGATCGCGTCAATCGCGCAAAGGTGGGCATGCTGGTTAAAGCCACCGCAAAGATCGCTACGGATGGCCCGGGGCCGAGGACGGATACCAGGCCAATCGCTAAAAAGATGCTCGGAAATGCCAGGATCGTATCCCAGATACGCATGATGATCGAATCTGGGACGCCGCTGCTGTAACCCGCGACCAACCCCGTCGTCACCCCGACAACCGCTGCCAACGTAACCGCTAACAGGCCAATCTCCAGTGAAATTCTGGAACCGTAGACGATGCGGCTCAAGATGTCGCGGCCAAGCTCGTCTGTGCCAAATAAGTGTCCTATCGAAGGCCCTTGCAGCTTGGATTTAACGTGCAGTTCAAGCGGATCGTAGGGTGAAATCTGGGGAGCGAACAAAGCCGTGACCACCAACAAAGTCATCACCACGACGCCGAAGGATCCTTTAGAGCTGTGCATCAGACGTGAAAGGATGCCAAGAAACCCTCGCCTGCGAGGCCGGACTTGGGTCGAAGTACCACGAACAGACGTTGTGACGAGATCAGCTGGGTTCAATTTGTATCCTTTGCATTCACCAGTGCCGGCGGCAAGTCCACCGGTAAGTATCTCCGAAATCCTGCCGTACGATTAATAGCCACGCGCCACTCGTACTCTTGGATCCAGGAAGCCATAACTCAAATCAACCAGCAGGTTCGTTAGGATGAAGATCAAAACGACCAGCATCAATGAAGCCTGAACGACCGGGTAGTCACGATTCATGATCGACACGAGGATTAGACGGCCAATTCCCGAATAGGCAAAAACGGCCTCTATGATGACGACACCCGCCAGCAAGCGGCCAAACTGGATTCCGATAATCGTAATCACCGGGATCATGGCATTGCGGAGCGCGTGATGATTGATCACCCGCGTTTCAAACAAACCCTTAGCGCGCGCCGTCCGGATGTAATCTGTGGTTAGCACATCCACCATCGCAGAACGGATATACCGTGCGAAAACCGCAACTTGTGGAATAGCGATGCTCACCACAGGCATGAGCAGATACCTGAAATTGAGAATATAGCCGCCTTCCAGCTCCCCCGTTCCAGAGGGAGGCAGCCATTTCAAGCGCACACTAAATACCAAAATCATCATTAAGCCCAACCAGAAGCTGGGTATAGCCAGGGCCAGTGAGCTTACTGATGTGATGAGCGTATCCAATTTGGTGTTGGGCTTCAAGGCAGAAGCCACGCCCAACACGAACCCACCCAAAACCGAAACGATCATCGATAGCACGGCCAGTTGCAGGGTTTTGGGGAAAGCATCCGCGATCAAACCGGCCACCGGTTGCCCATTTGAAATAGAGAAGCCGAGCTTCAAACGAGCAACGTCGGACAACCAGACAAAGTATCGAACGACGATGGGCTTATCCAGACCTAATCGGGCTCTTTCAGCAACGATTTGCTCGGGGGTCGCTTCTGTACCGAGGAGCATCGTCACCGGGTCTCCAGGGGAGAGAGCGATGATGGCAAATATAAGAACGGAGGCGATCAACAGCGTGGGGATTAACTGTAAGGTACTTTTTAATAGAAAACGCTGCATTCGAACCTCCATACATCAAAAATGTGATCGACGGATTGGCTGCCGCTGGTATGCTGGGGGGTGTTTTTCCGCCGCCAGCGGCAGCCAGGATGGATGCTCAGTCCTTAAGGAGCTTTAGCGATCTAGCCAAACTCCATCGAACTTGTAGAAACCTATCAAATCCGCATAAAGACCTTTGACGTCCTTACTTAGACCCGCTACAGTCGGATTGGTAGCGACCTGTATCATCGGAAGCTCATCTACCAGGATTTCGTTGGCGCGTTGATAAAGCGCCTGGCGCTTGGCAGTATCCATTTCGGTGCTGGCTTTGGCTACACTATCTTCGTACTCTGCATTGTACCAACCGTAAGGATTCTCCATGCCTGTTTTCGGGCCGGCGGCGTACTGCTGTTGAGTCTGGAAGAAGATGGCCGGGTCGCGTTTTGTGCGGCCAGTCGCCCAACCGGCCAGGTTGTAGCCTTCCAGGTCACTGTGATTCAGCACAATATCGTAGTACTTGGCGGTATCGAACTCTTCAATCTTCAGGGTGATACCGATTTTCGCCAGGTCAGCCTGCCAGATTTGAGCGTAGATTTTCCAATCCGGGAAGCCGGTTGCGGTGATAAAGGTCAGCTCAAAATTGCCGACCCCTGCCTGCTCCAGCAAAGCCTTGGCCTTATCCAGGTCGAACGGATGGGCCATTACCAGGTCTTCCCGATAAGCCAATGAGGCCGGGCTATAGAAGGGCGAGGTGATCGGTTCGGCAACGCCATAGTAGACCTGCTCCGCAATCAATTGGCGATCGAGTGCGTAGGATAACGCCTGGCGTACCTCTTTCTTGTCGAGGGGGGCAATCTTGGTGTTTACGATGATATTGGTGATGTTGCCCGAACCTTCGTTGACCAGGTCTGTATAGTTGGGATCTGCCGTGATCTCATCTACGTTCGCGGCCGGGACGTGGCCTACCCCATCTACGGCGCCGCTCATCAGATTCGGGACGAGGGTTTCAGCCTGATCCAGCCGGGTTATCACGATCCCGTCCAGATCCGGCGCATTTGGATCATAGTAGTCAGCGAATTTCTCCAGCTTGACGTACTCTTTCGGCTTCCATTCAGTCATCTTAAAGGGCCCGGTGCCGACTGCCATCCCTTTCGTCAGGTTTCCATCCGTTTTGTCGGGGATCAGGATGGCGTACCAGTAGTCCAGGATATCATAGACGTAGGGAACGGGTTGGGAGAATACCAGTTTCAGGGTGTAATCATCCACAGCGACAACGTCACTGAAGGATTTCATCAGGCCGCCGATTTTCTGTACGCCGGAGACGGTTTTCAGATCCGGATCTTTGGTGTATTGGTACATCTCGACAAATCTTTGGCGGTCAGATCTTTGCCATCATGCCACTTGACGCCCTTGCGGATATTCAGGGTCATCGAGAGGCCGTCATCCGCCACGGTCCAATCTGTGGCCAGATCGGGGTGGATTTTGCCCTGATCGTCTTTCCAGAGCAAGCGAGAATACACCATGTTCGTGATGATGTCGTTAGTACTGGACATAGTCCAGGCGTTCCAGCTATTGAAATCACCCAGCTCTGCCCAGGTGAGCGTGCCACCCTTTTTGACGGCAGTCTCAACCGGGACTACGGCAGTGGCTGCTTCAGTGGGTTGTGCTTGAGTTACTTCAGTGGGCTGTGCCTGAACTACAGCGGTGGGCTGCGCCTGGACTGCAGCGGTGGGCGCGGCAGGTTCGGTGGCCGCTGTCTGGGCGACGGGAGCGCAGGATGCTACCACAAGACAGATGATCAATAGAGTGACTGCCTTGAGAAACGCATTGGAGCTCAACTGTTTCTTGGGATGATCGTTCATCTCTATTTCTCCTTTTAAGTGACTTTATCCCTTATAGCGTGAATTCCAGATAAAACAGGTTGCGATTGCCATTTAACCGCGGCTATATCCGATGAATTCGATAGTGTCTTTCCTCCTTTCTGCGCTTGCCGATAGTAAAAGTAGCCTGTTTTAGAATCAATTCTTCACTATTCTGCAAGGGTTGGTCGAGTGAGGATTTTATTTACTTCTTCAATCTGTTCGGCGGATAACACCAATTTTCCCGCCGCAGCATTCAATTCTAATTGCTGGACGGTGGAAGAAGCCGGGATCACGGGGCCCATCCCTGGAAGCGTGAGCATATAGGCCAGGGCCAATTGGTTGACTTCTATCCCCAGGTTTGCAGCCACGCCGGCCAGTTGCTTCAACTTGAGAATAATTTCCGGGGACATGTCCTTATTCAGGGTGCCTTCGTCATACAACCGGTCTCCAGGGCCGATCAGGGCCTTGTTCAGATATCGGGAGGTCAATAGACCGCGCGCCAGGGGTGAAAAGGCCACGAAAGAAACCCCGGTTTGTTTACAATGCGCTAACACGCCGGGCTGGTTCTGCTCAAGATTGAGGATGTCGTACTGGTTTTGTACGGCAAGCACGCGAGAGCGCACCGTGAAATCGCGCTCGGCTGATTGGTAAAGGCGTAATTGATCGACCGTAAAGTTCGAGACTGCGAAATGGCGGATCAGGTCTTGCCGCACCAAATCTTCGATGACCGACAGAACTCTCTTCCACCGGGGTGATGGGGTCGTAAAAATGGAAATATAGCAAGTCGACGTTGTCGCATTGCAAGCGCTCGATAGAGGCGTAGACAGATTCGAGGATGTTGACGCGACCTGAGCGGCAGTGGTTGGGGGTGTAGCCGTCCATGCCGCCAAAAACCTTGGTCGCCAACACAACGTTGCGACGTTGGTCGGGGTTGTTCTTGAGCCACCTGCCGATGACCCGTTCTGAATTGCCGGAGCCGGAGTTGTAGCGGTTGGCCGTGTCCCAGAAAGTGACGCCCAGCTCGATGGCGCGATCGAAAATCTGAAAGGCAGTCTTTTCGTCTACCCTGGCGCCGTCGCCCGTTTCCGGGTAACCAAATTTCCAGGTGCCCAGGCCCACGTTGGATACTTGCAAGCCTGATTGTCCAAGCCTGCGATAGGGCATGTTGTGAAACGCATCGGTCGAGAATGGCACATCGGTTTGAGCGGGGTTCGGTATGCTCTGATCCATATTTTTCTCCTTCCTTCTATTGAGCTCAGATCACAAACTGCTGAACACTTCTTCGAAAACGTTCAAGGCCACATCCAGCTCGGCCTGGGTAATGACGAGCGGCGGAGCGATACGGATGACATTTCCGTAGAGTCCCACCTTACCCAGGAGGATGCCGCGTTCTGCACAGCCCATCACCACCTTGCGGGTGATTTCCGGCGAGGGAGTAAAGCCGTCGGCGGGGTCGACGAACTCTATCCCCAGCACGAGGCCCCTGCCGCGCACGTCCCCGATGAACGCATAATCAGATTGCATCTCCAGGAAGCGCGACTTCAGATATTCACCCATGCGGCGTGAATTTTCGGGAAGCTCCTGCTTTTCCATGGCGTCCAGCACGGCCAGCACGGCCGCGCTGGCCAATGGATTGCCGCCCCACGTGCTGGATAGCTCACCCGGCTTCATGCACTCGAAAATGCTCGCTTCGCCTGCCACAGCCGAAGCCGGGATGCCGCTTCCCATGCCCTTGCCAAGGCAGATCAGATTCGGGTGAATATCTTCCCATTGGATCGCGAACATCTTCCCGGTGCGACCAAAGCTGGCCTGGACTTCATCGATGATGAGGAGAAGGTTGCGCTGCCGGGCCCACTCTTCGAGGGATTTCAGCCATCCCTCGGGCGGGAAGATAAACCCTGCCGATCCCTGGTAAGGCTCTACGATGACTGCGCCTAAATCCCCCGAGGAAGTCGAGTCGATGATCCGGTCGAGCGCTTTAAGGCAGAACATTCCGCAATCGGGATAGGTCTTTCCGTAAAAACAACGATAACAATACGCGTAGGGCGCCATAATTCCACCGGGCACCGGCATCCCGAATTGGCGACGGGTGGAAAGGCTGCCGGCTACCCCCATGGCTCCATAAGTGCGACCGTGAAAGCCGCCGTAGAAGGCCAATATCTCCTGTTTGCCCGTATACCGCCGGGCAATCCGCAAAGCGGCTTCGGTGGCGTCTGCGCCGGTGCTCAGCATAAAGACCCGGTCGATATTATCCGGTAGAACCTTCACAAGGCGAGACGAAGCTGAAACGCGCTCAGGCGTGGGGAAGGAATAGCAATTCATCATGCGCGGGGCCTGGTTCTGGATGGCGGATACCAACCCCGGATGGTTGTGCCCCAGATTACTCACCAATACGCCCGAGGTGAAATCGATGTATGGATTGCCATCCACGTCCCAGACCCACACGCCCTGGCCATGATCCCAGACGATGGGGGTCTGGTCGGCGGCGCAGGGCGGCTCACACTGGCTTGAGATCTGAATAATTTCGGCTGACTTTGGGCCGGGGATGCTCCTGTAAACAAGCTTTTCCATGGAAAACCTCCACATTACTCAAAATACTTTGAAGAAAGGGTCAGCGTTGAACGCGACCAGAGGCGTCGCCCTTCATCAACCGCTCGACTTCAGGCACACTGACCCGGTTATAGTCGCCAGAAATGGAATGTTTCAGGCAGGAGGCCGCGACTGCGAATTCGAGCGCATCCTTATCCGGCATATCCTTCTTCAATGCGTAGATTAAGCCGGCGGCAAAGGCATCGCCCCCACCCACCCGATCGACGATATCGGCGATGTCATATTTCCGGCTGACGTAAAAATCCTGGCCGTTGTACAGGCAGGCTGACCAGCCATTATGATCTGCGCTGATGCTCTCCCGCAACGTAATGGCCTGCTTCTTCAAATTGGGGAAAGTCTCCAGCATTTTCTTGCAAAGCGCTTCATAATGGGCCTGCTCCAAATGCCCGCTTTCGACCGAACGCTTTGAATCGCTCCCGTCCACTTCAATTCCCAGGGCCTTCTGGCAGTCTTCTTCGTTGGCGATACCCACGTCAACCAGACGGACGATCTCCGTCATCACCGATTGGGCGGATTTACCATACTTCCAGAGGTTCTTGCGATAGTTGTAATCGCAGGATATGGTCACTCCGTTGGCGCGCGCCGCGTGCAGGGCTTCCATACATAAGTCTGCTGCGCTCTGGCTGATGGCCGGGGTAATGCCGGTGAGATGGAACCAGCTCGCATCGGCCAGGATCTTCCCCCAATCCAGACAGCCCGGAGCGGCCGTGGCGATGGCCGACTCGGCTCGATCGTAGACGACCACGGAGGGACGCTGGCTCGCGCCGGCTTCCAGGAAGTAGATGCCCACGCGGGATCCCTGGCGCAGGATATCAGAGGTCTCGACGCCAAAGCGGCGCAGATCGGCGATGCAGGCGTTCGCCACCGGGTTGTCGGGCAGAACCGTGACGAATGAGGCGGGAATGCCAAAGTTGGCAAGGGAGACGGCTACGTTGGCTTCACCGCCGCCAAATGTGGCTTCCAAAACAGGCGATTGAAAGAGGCGCTCGCTGCCCGGCGCTTTTAGCCGGAGCATGACCTCGCCAAATGTGACAACAGATTGTTTCATCTTTTCTTCTTCCTGCCGTTTAGAATTGGAGGATTATCTTCGCCAGATCAAATGGATGCGGTTGCCGGCCGGGTCGGGTTGTTTCAGGTAAATCGCTTTGCTCGTACTCTTGAGGATGGGTTCTTCCAATTCGACGCCGCGCGCCTTGAGCGCTTCCACCGCAGCTTCAAAATTGGACACGCATACGGCGATGTGGCTGTGCGGGCTGCTTTCCGATTTCGAAATCTCAATCCAGCCGGGACCAGAACCCTGCACGAAAGATACTGGAGTTGCCTTCTTTTAGAGAAAAACCGAACACCGCTTGATACCAATCCGCCATCTCGGCGCCCTGGGCCCCTGCTTGTGGATAAAGGCCAACGTGCTCTATGCCCGTAAAAACACTCAGACCGCGAGCCGCCCGGGCCCACTCCAGGCAATTGGCGGCCAATGCGGTGATCGCGGCGTAATTTTCTGCGCCTACCCAATCCTTGCGAATCAGGTCGGAGCCAATGCCTACGGCAGCCACACCGGCTTTGAACCAGGCGGTGATACTCTCCGGGTTGGCTTCAACCCCGCCGGTGGGCATGATGCGCGTCCAGGGGGTGGGGCCGAGGATGCTCTTGACGAAGCGTGGCCCGCCCACCGAATCGCCGGGAAATACTTTGACGATCTCCACGCCGAGCTCTTCCGCCTGGGAGATTTCAGTGGCGCTGCCACAACCGGGGCAGTAAGCCACTTTGCGCCGGTTGCAAACCCTGGCCAGGTCGGGGTTGAACACCGAGCCGACCACGAAATTGGCGCCGCTGGAAAGGTACAGGGCGCCAGTGGCAGGGTCGCCGACAGACCCGACCCCCAGGATGACCTGCGGGTTGGCCTTGGCAAAATGCAACACCAGATCAGAAAACACGCGGTAGGCATTGTCGCCCCGGTTGGTGAATTCGACGACCCGGGCGCCACCCTCAGCGCAGGCGTTTATGATCTTTTTGGCTACTTCGAAATCGGCATTGTAGAAGACCGGAATGACGCCCAGCCGAATGATCTCGTTTAGAACCTCTACACGTGAGAAACGGGCCATACTTTACCTGCCTATACGGATTGTTGCGTCTGGAAATCGCTTTGAATGAAATCCGCGAGAATTTCAGCCGCCTTCAGAATGTCGTCGAGGGCGATTTGCTCGTCCTTCGAATGGGCATAAACCAGCGACCCGGGGCCAAACACTACGGTGGGAATGCCGGCTTGATTGTTGTAGAACCAGGCATCGCAGGCGGCGGTCATCGCCTGAACGTGCCCAGGGTAACCATTCTGGCGAATGGCCTTAACCAGGCCGGTGACCAGCGGGTGGTCGACCGGCAAGCTATTGCCATCTGAATTCAACATGGGGAAGGATAATTCGAAATGCTCCCGCAACCATTCGTCGCCGTTATCCAGCAGGGCCTGGCGCAGCCCGGCCTGGACTTCGTGCCGATTGCGGTTGGGCAAGAATCCGATCAGGCCCTTCAACACAGCCAACGCCGGCACACTGGCCGGCCAGGCGCCTGCCTGGCATTGCCCTATGGTCAGCGGCATGGGGTCGGCAAACTGGTCGAAGAGGGGCAGGTGGCGCGATTCGGCCAACAGGCGGTCGTGGTAATCTCTCCAGATCTGGATCGCCTCGAAGGCCTTATCCAGGGCGCTGACCCGCCCCTGGGCGTTGCCGCTGTGCGCCGCCCGCCCAAAGACCTTCAGCTCGAACCAGACTGCGCCGCGCACGGCCGGGGAAACGGCCAGGTCGGTCGACTCTAGGATGATGGCCGCATCCGCCTTTACTCCCCGCCGTACCATTGCCAGAGAGCCGTTGCCGCCATTCTCTTCTTCCACCACGAAATGGAAGATCAAATTTCCCTTTGGCCGAATGCCTCTTTCACGCAGCAGCAAAGCCAGCGCGAATAAAGTGGCTACCTGCCCTTTATCGTCGCAGGCGCCGCGTCCATAAAGGATGCCATTCTCTTCACGAGGGCAAAAGGGGTCTACCTGTCCTTCCGAAGGGGGCACGACATCCAAATGGGCGTTGAAAACGATCGCGTGGCCTTCTCCCTGACCCTCAATGACACACTCCACGTTAGGCGTGTCCTGATAGGTGTGGCCGGGTAGGGGAAAGGCATAATCCGGATCCTGCATGATCGAGTTAGCGATCGGCACCAATTCGCAGCGATCTACGTAAGGCATGATCTGGGCGTGTACGTAGCGGCTGGCCGGACCTTCATTCCCACGTGTGGATGGGATACTGATTAAGTCCATCAGAAACTTTTGCGTTTTTTGCCGAACATCATCCGAACAGGTCATATCGATCCTCTCAGAAAGTGAAGATGACTTTCAACGTCTGCAACTTTTCAATGGCGTCAAACATCCGCTCCCAATCTTCCAATGGCACGGCGTGGCTGATCAACCGGGCAACGTCCATTTTCTTGGAGGCGATCAGCCCGATAGTACGGTCCCAGCAGGAATAACCCGTGCTCATGTTGAAATACAAGTTGCACACTTTCCAGGCGGCCTGATCCCAGGGGATGCTGATTTCATCTCGCCCGGTGAGGCCAATCTGGCTAATCCGGCCCATCCGGCGGACTGCTCCGAAGGATGCGGCGATGGCGCGCGGCGCGCCGGAGGCTTCTACAACCAGGTCGGCGCCGCGTCCACGGGTAATCCGTGAGACTGCTTCGACCGCATCTTGTTGGTCGGCCAGGATAATTTCATCGACGCCCAATGCTTCGGCGACGGGCAATCTGATGGCCTGGTCTGCGCTGGTGCCAACCATGATGGTCTTGCCGGCGCCGGCTGCGCGCGCAGCCATCAACGCGAGCAGGCCGATGGGCCCGGGGCCAAAGATGACCACCGTGTCATTGGCGAATACTTGCGCGCGCTCCAATACATCCTGAACGACATTGGCGGCCGGTTCTACCAGGGCCGCTTCCTGGAAGGTCATAGAATTGGGGATGCGATGGAGCAAGTGCTCGGGCATCACCAGATAACGTGCGAAAGCGCCGTCGATGCCCCAGCCGGGCGAGCGCTTCGAGCTGCACAATTGGATATTCCCCGACCGGCACATTTCACATTTGCCACAAGCCCGGGTATGCGGCTCGCCTACCACGCGATCGCCGACTTTGAAATTGGTGACCTCGTTTCCCGCTTCGACGATCACCCCGGAAAACTCATGCCCCATGATTACCGGGGGCCAGTAGGGAAACTTATCGTGACGGATGTGGATATCGGTGCCGCAGATGCCGGCGGCCTGGATCTCCAATAGAACTTCGTTGGCTTTCGGTTGCGGAACAGCCGCCTGGCGAAGCTCCATGTGGCCTACGCCCTTAGCCGTTTTGTATAACGCCAACATCGTCTCAGGTCGTTCCATTTCGACTCCTTGGTTTTTTCTACTCGTTTACCGCTAAACCAATTGAATTGACGGGGTGGAGCTGTCTTTCACCCTGGCAGAATCTGTGAATGTCTTCGATGATCTTATGGCGGATGGTTTCTCCCGATTCTTCGGAGAGCCACGAAAGGTGGGGCGTGCAGATGGCTTTGGGGTTGTTCACCAGAGAAAAATCGGCTGCCGGGGGCTCCAGCTCGTATACATCGATGCCGGCCATTGCCAATCTGCCCTGCCTGAGGGCAAGATCGAGGGCATCCAGGTTTACGACGCCCCCGCGGGACGTGTTTACCAATACAGCCGAGGGCTTCATCATCTCGAACTGCGCCGTATCGAACATGTGGTAGGTCTCTTCCCATTTCAGGGGCACATGGACGGTGATCACGTCGGCTTCGCGCAGTACTTGCTCGAGGGGTGAAGTGCGGATGCCGAACTCTTGCTTGCGGCTGTCGCTGAGATAGGGGTCATCTATGAGGAAGTTGGTTCCGAACCCTTGGAGCATCCGGTAAACTGTACTGCCAATCCGGCCAAAGCCTATAATGCCAACAGTCTTCCCGGCGATTTCGATAGACGGGATGGATGGCTTCGAATTGCCATATCCCGGTTTGAGCGGAGCGGTTGAGCAATTGGTTTTGCTGGAGCAGCTTCCGCTGGCAAGCCATGATCAGGGTAACCGCCTGTTCCGCTACTTCTTGAACGCAATAGTCCGGGACATTCACGACCTGGATGCCTTTACGCGTGGCTGCTTCCAAATCCACATTGTCATAGCCAATACCATGGCGAATGATGAGCTTGCAGCGCTGCAGGCCCTCGATTACCTGGGCATTGATTTGAGCCATGTTGACCACGAGGACATCGGCGTCCGCGCTCACTTGAATCAACTCATCCACACCCGCGGTTTTCAACTGGTAAGTGGTAAGATCCACACCCATCTTCTGGCACTGCTCCGTTTCCCAGAGAAGATCGGGTTCTATGTAATCCGTGACGACTGCTTTGAGGTTTGTCACATCACTCTCTCTTTTATGGGGCTTGCCTAAAGGCGGCCGCCGGCTTTCAACATTTCTTTCACGCTGGCGCCCTGGCGGATGAGCTTGCGGGTCTCGCTCTCTTTTTCCATTAGCTCACGAGCTTTGAAATAAACGTCTGGCACAATTTCTTGTGGAATAACCACCACGCCGCCGAAATCCCCCATCACAAAATCACCCGGGCGGATCATGACATCGTTGATGAATATCGGTTTTTGAAGGCTTTCGAGCCGGGAGCGATTGAAGTTCGCTTCCAAGGGGCAGGCAAAAGTCGCAAACATGTTAAAGCCTGCTTTATAAATGTAATAGGGATCGCGTACGCCGCCGTCGATAATGGCCCCTTCCACGCCATGCTCGGCGCAGATGGTGCACATGAGCTCGCCCCAATAACCGGCGTTCTTGCACTTGCTGGTGTCGATCACCGGCACCACCCAGGGACGCATCTCATTGACCAACTGATTGGCCATTTCTTCATAAGCGGCGTCCTCGACGATGACCGGGTCGTTCACCCAGCGCATGGTAAAAGCCGGACCGGCCAGGTGCATTTCCGGAACGAGGGGCTTGATATCCGGGCCTAACCATTGGTTGTGCAGGTTGAATTCGGTGTCCATGATATCGGTAAGGGCTGCCGGGTAGGATTCCTTCAAGCCCAGGCATAATTCTTCTAAACTTGGTGATTGCATAGCCTTCCTCCTGATGCCATTCGAACAATAATTTGCGCGGGATATTGGTTGACTGAACTACCTGCTTGCGACCGGATAACTTAGCAAACGGCGGATATTTCCACCGATCACAAGGACAAGCTCTTCTATGGATAGATTGGCGTACAATAACCTGCCCAGGCTATAACGGGGATCGATAAAGGGTTGATCGGAGCTGTAGATGACCCGCTCCGCTCCGGCCTCCGCTACCATCCGCCGGATCCAATAGCCGGTGATGAACGAGCCGCTGATATCCAGGTACAGATTGGCGTGTTCCTGGGCCAGGCGTATGGCGCCTTCGAAGGATGCGGTCAGCGCTCCACTATGCACCATGAGGATGGGAACCTCAGGGTATCGCTGCGCTACTTCCCCGAACAACTGCGGATCGTCAAAGCGCGAACCGTGATAGGTGTGGACGAGCACGAGGCAGCGGCGCTGCGCAGCGAATTCGAAGACCGGGCGATATCCCTGGCTGCCAATCGGCTGAAGGTGTGTATCCGGTACCAGCTTGATGCCCCGGAAGCCCCATTCGTCGAAGGCCCGTTGCAGCTCTTCCTTGGCCAGCTCAGGCTCGTTGGGGCTGACCACCACATGCCCGATGAACCGCTCAGGATGAGCCGCAACTGCTTGAGCGGTTTGGCGATTCCCGGTATACCAATCGCCGGATATGGCCAGGTGGCTGGAGACGCACGACTGAGAGATGTGCAAATGGTCCATCACCCGCAACATCCCTTGCGCGGTATTTTCCGGGATATAAAACTTATGGTAAGGCCCCATGTGCACGTGCGCATCGGTAATTTCGATCCCCTGGGGGAGTAAATCCAAACCGCTGGCGGGAAGGGGGGTAGACAATTGAATTAGAGGAAGAGTTCGTCTGGAACGAGGGTCCAATTGCACGCCACGGAGCAATTTCTCCAGGGTGCCCCAGGCGATCTTCTGCATATCTTCTTCGCTGATGCCCGCGCCCGTCAGGCGCAGCAGCGCTCCACCTGCGTCTACCAGGGGCTGGCCGGTTCCAAAGACGATGCGCCCGGCGCCCAATTTCTCCACCACCATTTCGACGCCCTGGTGAGTAGCGAAGAAGGAAAGGTCTATGTACAAATTCGGGTAGGCTTGCAAGAGGGGGAAGAGAATCTGAAACGCGCGATAGCCCACCCGCGTGATCAAGATGGACAGGCCCGAATAGCGACTGCACAGCCAATCGAGAACATCCAGGCTGCTGGCGTTATAGTCGTACAAGCCGCTCTGGGTGAGGATTTGATCCAGATCGATGAGGACCAAATAATGACGCCGATCGAGCTCCGCCAGCAGCTCTCCCGCCATCCATTCATTGAGGGAAACCATGTGATCGCGGGGGAAAAGTCGCACGGCGCGCACGCCATTTTGAGCCATCTGCTCGCACAACGCGCCTGCGCCGCCCTGTTCAGCCAGTAGTAAGCCTGGCGTAACCACCCAGCACGGCTCCAGCTCGGCGTGGCCCGTAATGGCTTCCATCAGCAGGCGGTTGCCGAGGGTCGGGGAATTTTGCCAGGCAATCGTGTGACTTACCAATGCCCGACTGATTCCCAGGCTGCGCATGCTGGAGAGGAGACCGTCCACATCGTGGTAGGCTAACACTTCCCCCGGCCAGCGACCGATTAAGGCGTTTGCATCAAAGCAGGCCATTCAACCTCAGAGGTGCGATTCAATTATGGGTGTGCAATGTTATTGCGTATGGTACAACAGCATTGTATGGCTAAAAACCGGATTTGTCAAGATTTCTGGGGAATTACGTCACGGGGAAATTTTTCTTTTGCCGGGAACCGGCTGTTCGTGGGCGGATAATGCATTTCTCCGTCCTCTAGCCCGCCGGCAGGGCGCGCCTCCCCCTTTTTGGGGACTAATTTTGGTTCTTTTGGGTTGATTGACAATGCTGAACGCAGTTGAAAGTGATATAATTATGCAGAAAATAGAAATCATTTGCAGTTTTTTGGGACAGAGTATAGAACAATACGCAACGCCATTGTTTCTTGTGCAAAATTATTCGGCGCGAGCGTAAGAAAAACACAAAGGCAATAAGGAGTTCTGATTTGAGACCACACCTCCTGACCGACCAGAAAAGCCTTATTCAATCCCTGGACCGCGGCTTGCAATTATTGGAAATCATCAGCCAGGCAAAAGAGCCGATGGGTCTGCCTGAATTGGCCGAAATGCTCGAGGTCGATCGCAGCACGGTCCATCGCCTGTTGGGGACGCTCCAGCAGCGCAATTATGTAGTTCAGGATCCGCAGAATAAACATTATTCTCTCGGCTTGAAGGTGATCGAATTGAGCCGGAGAGCGCTAGATGGGATTAACTTCAGGGCGCTGGCCAAACCCTACTTGAAACGCCTCTCTAAAGAAACCGGTGAAAGCACCAACCTGTTTATTCTGGCGAATAACCACGCGGTTTGCGTCGATTACGAAGCCAGCCCTTCACCCCTGGCCGTCACGAACGACACCGGCATCATCTACATTATGCACGCGACTGCCGGCGGCAAGGTGCTGCTTGCCTTTATGCCCGAGGCTGACCGTCAAAGAATTATCAAAAGCAATTCGTTTACGGGCTTTACGCCTCGCACCATCACCGATGCGAATACGCTGCAAATGCAGCTACAGCAAATTCGAGAGCAGGGTTTTGCGCTGGACGATGAGGAACATTATGTCGGCGTTCGCTGCATTGCCGCACCCATATTCGACCACACGCGTAAAGTGATCGCCGGGATCAGTCTGTCTGGCCCGGCCTCGCGAGTGACCTTAGACCAGATTCCCAAACTGGCCCAATATGTGGTGCGCGCAGCGGATGATATCTCGACAGAAATGGGCTTCTCACGGCAAACAGAAGCCGAAGCATACGTGGCTTAACTTACTTTACCCTTCAAGCAGAATCGGGGAGAAACAATGCGGCTGGTAACCTATCACCAAGCTGGTTTTTTGCGAACAGGCGCGATTGTGGTGAGAGAAGGGGTCGAATTCATCGTCGACCTGAATCGCGCCAACCCCTCCTTGCCGAGTGAAATGCTCGCCTTCCTTCAACTGGGCGAACCCGGCTTGGAGCTGGCCCGACAGGCTCTGGGCAGCGATGACCCGCGGGCGTCCATATTGTTGGAAGACGCACGCCTGGGGCCGCCGGTGCCCAATCCATCCAAAATCATCTGCCTGGGATTAAACTATCACGACCACGCACCCCAGGGAGACCAGCCCGCCCAGAATTTTCCGACCTTGTTCGCGAAGTATAACAACTGCATCATCGGGCCGGGCGATGCGATTCTGCTGCCGTCCGTCACGGATCAGGTAGATTTCGAGGCCGAGATGGCCGTGGTCATCGGTAAACGCGGCAAGGATATTCCGGCCCATCAGGCGTTGGACTACGTGGCCGGTTACACTGCTTTTAACGACGTCAGCGCGCGCGACTATCAAACGCGAACCAGCCAATGGATCCAGGGGAAGACGTTCGAATACTTTTGGCCCCATGGGGCCTGCCCTGGTGACCCGCGATGAGATCCCTGATCCGGGGGATCTGGACATCTCGCTGGTGTTGAACGGGCAGACCATGCAGCATTCCAACACCTGCCACCTCATTTTCCCCATTCCCCAAATCATCACCTATCTATCGCAAATCATGACCTTAGAGGCTGGCGACGTAATCTCCACCGGTACGCCGGCCGGCGTGGGCGTGCTGCGCGACCCGCCGGTGTTCCTCAAATCGGGCGACCGTGTGGAAGTACAGTTAGAACGAGTGGGTACGCTGGTGAATCCGGTTTCCGCTCAGAAGCCTACTGCCGGGCAGTGATATAAATTAGTTGTCGATTTGGACTAATCTGCGAAGGCGATGTAGGAATGAGCGAGAGCTGTGGCTGACACGGTTTGCATAGATGAAATTATGCGCGCCACATTGGTCTATCCCCTGTTATCCATCAGCCTGGAAATCAATGTATTCACGCGCTCAAAAGCATCCCGCTTTATGAGGGCGCGTGCTTCTGGATCGGAATTATCATCGAAGTCAGCAACCTGTTTAGGGCCAATATGCTCTGGAGAGGCAAACTTTTCGTCAATTTTGGCCAAAGCTTCCTGCACCAGGCTATTCTTCAGGTGCGGTTGAAATTCCTCCACCAATTTGTTCATCCCACCCGGATAATACCGGATGCAGTAATAAATATCCCAAGCATCCTTCTCCATCAACCGGCCAGATAATGCCATGGCTTTCATCACCAAAAAAGGCACAATCGAAGCGATTCTCAACGTAGCGGTGTCCTTGCCGCCGCCTGGCAATGTTCCACTCAAAGTTACTTCGGTAGCCAGGCTAACCGCCAAGTCACAACCGCGAGCTTTACGCGGACGCATATCTTGCACTTTTTGAGTCCGGTGAGCACGAGCTGTGCCGGCATACTCGCCTGCCAGGAAATCCACTTCGACTTCGAACGTGCGCTCGCCAAGTTGAACGGTACGAAAGAAGATAAATGGTTGCTCTCCCTGGTGATAGCCACGCGCTAATAGAAGTTGCATAATTGTCTTGTATCCCACTTCACGCAGAGAGCGATGATCCAGCGCCACATCCACATCCAGGCTGCCCAAGTGCTGTAACGGTGCCCGATCAAGCAGCAGTTGGGGTACCCATCCACCAACGATGACGACGCTTTCTTGATATTCTCCCAACAGGTGGGCGAGCTCTAACAAAACGCTCCGGGCTGCTTCGACTGCCTCAGCCGTATAATCCCTTCGTGTAGTTACCATGTTTTTTCCATCGCTTTGCGCACCACTTGAGCCGCTTCCTGCCCACGCCCGCGAATATTTTGCAGATCGAGGTAAGTTTGCACGGGCGCAGCAATTGTGATATCGTCCATGTCTTTTGCGCCAAAAAACACCCCGTCATCATACGAGATCAGCAAATTGACATTTGCGCCACTGGAGACGGCTTTCCACCCCAACGTTTCGATCAATGAGTTCACATCACCTTTTACATATGCGCTGGCCCTTTGATAGCGCACCATCGGAGCAATGCGCGCGGCGCTGGAGAAGCCGGTCAGAGCATACTGTAAACCAAGCCGTTGGCAGGTTGCCGCCAGTTGAGCTTCGATCTCCGATAACTCCGCCATAGCATAATATTCCCGCACATCATTGCGTCGAAAGTCGTAGGTCTGGGCCCATTCATCCAGAAGAGCAGCCGGATTCGCCAGGCTGATTCCATCCACAGATGTACGCAACCATTCTCGATCCAGCAGCAGCTTTTTCACATTCGAAACCTGTCCCAGGCTGACTTCTGCGGCTTGTGCTAACCTTGCCAGTTTCCAGGGGCGCTTCGGTTCATTGAGTAAAACACGTAGAATACGTTCCCCCTTCGGGGAATAGAGCGAACGTAAATCTCGTTTCTGGATAGTTGGATTGGGTAAATTAGTCTGGCGGATATACACCGTTTCAAAAGAAATCAGGCAATTTCCGGCCAGGTCCATATAGCCTATGCCGGCCTCTTCGCAGATTTTCCCTGCCTCTGCTGAAACATAGGGCGCGATGAAGACGCCATAAGCATCCTGTTTTTTGGTTAATGCATCTTTTAGCTCATAGACTGCCATTCTAGCAAACCGTGGTTGGCCGTTATTTTTGACCTCCGCCAGGAGTAAGCGTGAATGGTCCTGGACCCGTACGGTGACCTGGAAATCTGCCCCCTCATCCATTTTTGAGGGTTCGATCCGCTCAATACGCAAGAAAGGAACTTTTTCCAGGCAGTCTTTCAAGATACCGGATGCAGTTTGGTCTATAGATTCTTTTTTCACTGCAACACACCCTTTCAGCAAACGCTGAAAGTCATTATATCAGTGAATATTCGGATGCGCAACAGAAAAATCAAGTTGGGATTTCACCCTCGGGCCGAATTCTCTTCACAGACACGGCCCGATATTCCCTCTCTGATCTGTTCCAAACGTTTTGGGTAGGTCTCTTCAAGATGAACAACCGCTAGTGGATTTTGGCGCAATGCGCATGGCTTGAACAGCGGGTGTTTTGGCGTTCATTTATAAGTTCCCTCCAACTGGCCTCTAATCGCTGCTTTGTCATTCCTGTTTTTGCAACACTGCGCTTCGGCGTAATGGGTCATGGAGAAATTCATCTTCGCCAACTGTCTTTCAGATACGCCTGATCGCCTCAGCGGCTTTGATGATATCGAGTAAGCGCGATTTTTCAAGCCACATATATTTCCTGCGCGCTGGAAAGCATGGCTTCCCGAATGATAGGCTTCAGTTCTTCCTGGAGCATTAAATCTACCTGGCAGCTGGAACATTCCTGAAAGCTCGCCTTTCATTTTCCCCAGGCCAGGGGGAACGTTTCAAGGCGCGATCTGGCTGACCGCCGAATAGATCTCGCCCAGGAAGCGGCTGGGCTGGGTGGCCAGCAGCCGGGTGGGATGAAAGCCATTTTTGCGCGCCAGAGCCTGCCAGGTGGGGTAGGAAAAGGGATAGGGCACCCAGGTATTGCCACGCTCCACGTTATATTCCACGATGAGTAGCTGGCCTTGCGGTTGCAAGTAGCCCCGCATGAGGCCCAGGGCCGCGTCTTTATCGGCCAGAAAATGCAGGGAATTGGCCATCACAACTCCATCGAGGGGTGGAAGCTGGAGCGGCCGGGTGAAATCGGCCGTAAGGTAATGCACGGCGACCTGTGGGAAGCGCGAGCGCAGGGCCTGCTGCTGGCGTTGGATGGCGCCGGCGTCTTTGTCTATCGAATAAATCACGCCCGTCGCGCCGACGCATTCGGCCAGCGCCAGAGTGAATGCGCCGCCACCCGAGCCGAAATCGGCCCAGGTGGATCCGGGCTGTGGAACGTTGCCCAGCAGGCGCACGTGATCCTGATGATCCATGCCAATCCCTGTAGGAGTCGGTGGCTCGAATCCTGCTTGATGCAAGCATTTGAACTCCTCTATTTTGATTATACAAGAAATCACGGTTGCTGCTAATCGTCCCCCTTATGTCCGAAAGATCCGCAGGGTGCGAGGGAAATGGGCCGTTCCCGGCGAGCTGCATTTCCGGGACTCGTGCTATACTTTGCCTTAGCCCACCGGACACAAAATCATAGGCAGGGGAATGACCTTGCCGATTCCGCCCAAACAGGGTGGCGTGCAGGGCCATTCGATCCCTGCGCCAGGTCTATGGATACACAATCCAGGAGAAAATCACGATGAGCAAGGATCGCTACGCACGCGGGTTCGAGAAACTCAAGGAAATCGACGGGGAAGCCGGGGAGCGCGTGATCGAAAGCCTCAAAGACATCGCGCCGGACCTGGCCACTTACATTATCGAGTTTCCCTTCGGGGACATCTATAGCCGCCCCGGATTGGATCTGAAATCCAGGGAGATCGCCACGGTGGCGGCTCTCACCGCGCTGGGGAATGCCGCGCCCCAGCTCAAGGTGCATATCCACGGCGCGCTCAACGTGGGCTGCTCGCGCCAGGAGATCGTCGAGATCATCCTCCAAATGGCGGTATACGCCGGCTTCCCGGCGGCCCTGAACGGCATGTCGGCGGCTAAAGAAGTCTTCCAGGAGAGAGACAAGACGGGGCAAAGTTAGCCAGGGAGGGGTTATGAACGTCCAACAGTTGGTCCTGATGATCTTCACCCTGCTCGTGCTGCTGGCCATGATTTTGGGC
The DNA here is from genome assembly GCA_963702935.1 of uncultured Chloroflexia bacterium. GTDB lineage: Bacteria > Chloroflexota > Anaerolineae > Anaerolineales > Anaerolineaceae > DAOTWA01. Next base: position 95,493 of record OY969772.1, on the reverse strand, counting down.
TTATGGGTGGCCGCCGGGCTGCTGCCCTGGCTGGTCTCCCGCATCCGAGCGGAGGCCCTGCGTGGCCGGGTGGCAGAAGGCCCCGGCCGCTTCCTGCTGTGGCTGGCGCTGGGCGGCTTCTTTACCGCTCCCCTGATCGACCTGCTAGGGGCGCTGTTCGGTGGTGTGAATTTGTTTCTATCCGGGCCGGACCAGTTCGTCACCCCCTGGGGAACGACCTCGATCTTCCTCTATTATTTGCTGTCTGACTTGTTATTGGCGGCCGTGTACGCGGGCGTTTTGTGGTTTTCCAGGGGACTGTGGGCCAGGGACGAGGAGCCGGGCCGCCTCCCCCGGCTGTTCTGCGCGCTGGGGGCGGCCAGCCTGGTCAACCGGATAATCTCCGGCATCCCTTCCAGGGTGGTAAGCCTTCCGCTGCCGTCCCCCATTTTCCCGCAGGCGCCGGGGACGGCCGGTTTCCTGGTTGGATGGGTGATCGGATTGGCCGTTTTGGTGATCCTCCTGGCTCTTTTCAGGGGCGGAGCGTTGAGCCAGGAGATCGAGGATGACGGGTAAAAATGAGTAGATTGATCAAGACTCCGCAAGAAGATATCCTGATCCACCCGGCCGTCCCAGGAGACGCCCCACTGTTACGCGAGCTGCGCCTCGAAGCACTCGCCAACCATCCGGTAGCCTTTTCAGCCGATTACGCCGCTTCAGCAGCCGAATCCGTCAGGCAGTGGAGCGAGCGCGTCGTGAGCTACGTGTCGGAAGACGTAGGAATGATTAGCGTGGCCGCGACCCACGACCGGCTGGTCGGGATGGCGGGCTTCCATCGCGAGAAACGGCCCAAGACCCGCCATAGCGGGACCATTTGGGGGGTGTACGTCAAAACGGAGTGGCGGGGCTTGCACGTGGCCGAAGCTTTGCTAGAAGAGTGCGCTGCCTGGGCCAGAGCGCGGGGGGTTGTGATTTTGAAGCTGGGGGTGATTACTACCAACACCCCCGCGATTTGCTGCTACGCGCGCTGCGGTTTTCGCGTTTACGGCATCGATCCGCAGGCCGTCTATTACGACGGGGTGTTCTACGACGAGCTGCTGATGGCGAAGTCAATCTGACGAAAGAGCGCCGGTGGGCTTGACTCCGAGCGCGCCTGGATATAGAGAGAAATATAGGATGAGGTTGGGCATGAAGAAATATGCCTGGAACGCACAAGATTACGAACAGCACTCGAGCGCCCAACAGACGTGGGCCAGGGAGCTGATTGCTAAGCTGAAGCTGGCGGGGAGCGAAGACGTACTCGACGTGGGCTGCGGGGACGGCAAAGTCTCGGCGGAGATCGCCGGCTACGTGCCGCGCGGCTCGGTGCTGGGCGTGGATAACTCGGAGGAGATGATCGCCTTGGCCAACCAGAAGCACGCCGGGGACGGGCGCCCGAACCTCGCCTTCCGCTGGATGGACGCCGCCAGCCTGTCTTTCGACGGCCAATTCGATGTGGTTTTCTCGAACGCGGCTCTGCATTGGGTCAGGGATCATCGGCCGGTGCTGCGCGGAATCTACCAGAGCCTGCGGCCCGGCGGTCGCATTCTATTGCAGATGGGCGGGAAGGGCAACGCTGCCCAGGTAGTATCCGTCCTGAACGAAATGCAAGTTGAGCCGGAATGGCAGGCTTATTTCCGCGATTTTACCTTCCCCTATGGGTTTTATGCTCCGCAGGAATATACGCGCTGGTTGTTGGAGGCCGGCTTCGCGGTGCAACGCGTCGAGCTGATCCCCAAGGATATGCAGCACGCCGGGCGTGCGGGCCTGGAGGGATGGCTGCGCACCACCTGGCTGCCCTATACCCTGCGCGTGCCGGAAGGAAAAAGGGAAGCTTTCATCGCCGAGCTGTCCGGCAGGTATATCCAGGCGAGTGGCCAGGAAGCGGAAGGGGCCGTGCACGTGGCCATGATGCGCCTGGAGGTGGAAGCCAGTCGAATTCATTAGCTTTTTCTTAAGGACGGCTGCCGGAAATCGTGCAATAATAAATCGGATAATTAAAGTCTCATTAATTTGCTGCAAGCGTTCACGATCCTGGCTTGGCTCTTTCTACGCGCCCAATAGGAATTTAAACGGTTTGTTTCTGGGTGGAGAGAATTTGGCAGGAGTCCTGAGAACAGCTTCGTTCCCCCATAAGATCCCAACCCATCGGCGAGACCATCTCAACCTGGATAGATTCGTTCATTGACAGGCACTGGTGCCTATTCCCTGCTGCCCCGGAAAGGAGGTGATAGGAGGCTTGTATTGATGCGCGTTTCCATATTGGTGAACCGTTATCGGTATCCGAGTGAGGATGATAGGAAAGGGAATATGAAAAACAAGTGGTTAAGGATCGAACTCACTGCGGCAGCGATAGCTCTCATGATCGCTGCGCCCTTTGGAACGCTGCCGGCGTCCGCCGCCAGCTCGAGCACCAAGCCCATGTGCGACGACAACGGGCCGCTGTGCACAGAGACGGTGGACGGCACCACCTACGAAGGCTACTACACCGGGCACGATGAGCCTTCCGTGCTGTTCTACTCCAATACGGCCGGCTCCGGCAATAACAATATCTACCTGCTCACCCTGCCCAAAGACCCGCCCAAGCTGCCCACCCAGGACGGCAAGGGGGGCACCTTCAACTTCCAGTTGCGCCCCGCTTTTTGGTTCGGCATGGCCATGTGCGACACCCAGTCTGCGCCGAACCCCGGCCAGTCCTGCGCCGCCGATAGCGATACGAACATCTTCGATAGCGCCGACCCGTCGGCCGCGGATTATATCGGCAATCATCCCGGCACGGCCTTCACGGAAATGCAGTTCTATCCGCCGGGATGGGTCTCCTGGCCGGCGGGAAACAGTTGCGACCCCACGAAATGGTGCGCTGCGCTCAATATCGATAGCCTCTCGGAGAATATGAATACCGGGGAGATCAACAATGCCGCCTGCGCGGATGCCGCCGGGCTGGAATACGTGAACTTCGCGTTCATCACCAAAAACGGCAAGGCCCAGGCGCCTGCCAACCCGGTGGAAGCGACTGCCGCCACCTATACGCCCGACGCCAACAAGGATCTGTTCATGAACTCGGGCGACAAGCTGATCGTCTGGATGCACGACACCCCCCATGGCTTGCAGGTGGTCATCCACGACCTGACCAGCGGGCAAACCGGCTCCATGACGGCCAGCGCAGGCAACTCCTTTGGCCAGGTCAAGTTCGCCCCGTCGCCCTCCACCGAGTGCACGAATATCCCCTACGATTTCCACCCCATGTACAGCACGTCCAGCGAGCACACGCGCGTGCCCTGGGCTGCGCATTCGTACAACGTGGCTTTCTCGGATGAGATTGGCCACTTCGAGTATTGCAACCAGGCCGATACCGCCAACTTCCCGTACCCCTGCACCCAGGCGGGCGTTAGCGATCCCGGCGGCGTGGATGGGGATGACTATTTCTGCTTCAATCCGAGCGATTTGCTGCGCGTTCAGGTCGGTGGGTGTCTTGGCACTGACGTCGATTTCGACGGCGTCTCCTATCAGACGGTCTGGCCTGGAACGGGCTCCAACCCCGGGCAGGATCGCCTGTACCACCCCACGTCGGTGCTGTTCACCAGCCCGCTCTTCAGCACCGTGAGCAGCGAGAAATTGGGGTTAAAGAACTACGATCGGGTAGCCTTTGAGACGGATCTGCCGCGCATCGAGGCACCCGATTGGGCGGAATCTGCGACCGCAGCACAGGCGCCAACTGCGTGAATCCGCCGGCGGGAGCCAACTTCTACCCCTTCTTCACCACCAGCCGGTTGAGCCTGGTGGGCTGCGTCTGGCAGTTGGGCGGCGCGAACATTCCGGGAACGAAAGACACTTTCGGTGGGAATTCCACCGCGGAGTTTGGGCCGCTGTTACAGTCCGTCTACCCCGGCCCGGGAGGACAACCGATCACCCGCTATAACAACTTCCGGCAGGTGCTTTCCAACAATCCGTGCACCGTCTTTGGGAATTTAGGGCAATAAAATCTGCCGGCTTTCAGGCTTTATAACAACCCGGGTGGGCGGCCAATTGGTTGGCCGCCCACCCGGCATGTAAGGGCCAGCGCTTAGAAAATCAGGACCAGCAGCAGAATGCCCAGGGGCACCAGCAGGCACAGAACGCCCGCGCCCAGCACCAGGCCGAACACGCTGCCCAAGACGCCTACCACCAGGCCAAATACACCCCCCAGGATGCCGACTACCAGGCCGATGATGCCGCCGATCAGCCCCACGATAAATTTGATGATCCCCATCGAAAAGTTCCTCCTCTTGCTTCTATTGCGAATTGACCAGAACGCGGAAGAAATTTGCTCCCTTGCGGTCCTTTTCTATACCTTATACGTAATTTGCGGCCCGCGGTTGCACGGCTTTGAGCCCGCGTCGCTTCCCAGGCCAGGGGTATAATCCTGTTCAACCCGGAGCAGCGTTACGCGGATCGGGAATATTCGGAAGTTCAACAGGAAGCCAGCCTTGAACAAGAAATTAGCCATTCTTTATCTGGAGATCCTTTTCGCCGTCCTTTCTTGGGGGGCTTCGTTCATTGCCACCAAAGTGGCCCTGCGTGAGGTCACGCCGGTGACCGTGGTCTGGCTGCGCTTTGCCTTGGGCTTCCTGATTCTGGGCCTGGCGGTGCTCGTGCGCCGCCAGTTGACCCTGCCGTCTCTCAAGGAATTGGGATATTTCGCCCTGCTGGGCTTCATCGGGATCACCTTTCACCAATGGCTGCAATCCAACGGCCTGGTGACTTCTCAAGCCTCCACCACCGGATGGATCGTTGCCAGCACGCCGGTCTTCATGGCCTTGCTGGGCTGGCTGTTCCTGCGCGAGCAGTTGGGCTGGCACGGCGCCCTGGGCATCGGGCTGGCCGCGGCGGGCGTCTTATTGGTCGTCACCCGTGGGAACCTGGCCTCCCTGCTGAGCAGCCACTGGGGGGAGCCGGGGGATATTTTGATCCTGATCAGTGCGCCAAACTGGGCCATCTTTTCGGTGCTGTCCCGGCGTGGCTTGCAGCGGCACCCGGCCACGCTGATGATGTTCTACGTGATGGGCTTTGGGCTGCTGTTCATCTCGGCGTTGTTCTTCGCCGGCTCAGGGCTGAGCGAGATCCCCAAGTTAACCTCGGCCGGCTGGTTGGGAGTGGCTTTCCTGGGTATCTTCTGCTCCGGGCTGGCCTACATCTTCTGGTACGACGCGCTCCAGGCCATCCCCACCTCGCAGGTAGGCGTGTTCCTTTATATCGAGCCGCTGGTTACTATGGGAGTGGCGGCGCTGGTTTTGAGCGAGCCGGTTGGGCTGGCTGCCTTGGCCGGCGGCGCTATCATCTTGCTGGGGGTGTGGATCGTCAACCGCCGCAACGCCCCCGTGCGGCTCCCGCAGGTGGCGTTGGGGGAGGAGCCCCTGGGCCGGCGCGACTGAGGCCGCGATTTTGGCCGGATAGCGGATCAGACACAGGGCAGCCCCCTGTGTCTTTTCTTATACTTTTCTTATGCAAAATGGTTTGACTCTCGATTCCAATAGTAGTAAGATTACCTTAATAATCAAGATTTAGATTTGGCCGGAGAAAGACGGCCGGCCCTGGCAGGGAGAAAGTACCACTTTAACAAGGAATGAAAGGAGCAATACCCATGTCTTATCCGTTTTCGGTTCCCCCACTCAAATATGGATTTAACGCCCTGGAGCCCGCCATCGATGCTCGCACCATGGAAATCCATCACGACAAGCACCACGGCGCTTACGTCAACAACTTGAATACGGCCCTTGAAGCTCATGCTGAGTTCCACAACCGGGACGTCGAATGGCTTTTGAGGAATATCAATGCTATGCCCGAGAATATCCGCACGGCGGTGCGCAATAATGGCGGCGGCCACGCCAACCATTCTTTATTCTGGGAGCTGCTGGCGCCCGGCGGGAGCAAAGAGCCGAACGGCGCCCTGGCGAAGATGATCTCCGATACCTTTGGCTCGTACAATTCCTTCGTGGAGAAATTCAACCAGGCTGCCCTGACGCGCTTTGGCTCCGGGTGGGCCTGGCTGGTCATGGATCCCCAGGGAAAGCTACAGGTATATTCCACCGCCAACCAGGATAGCCCCTTTATGGAGGGGAACACCCCCATCCTGGGCCTGGACGTGTGGGAGCACGCCTATTACCTCAATTATCAGAACCGCCGGGGCGATTACGTCAAGGCCTTCTGGCCGCTGGTCAACTGGGACGCCGTGGCAAATAATTTCAAGGCCGCCAAGTAAGGGCTTTAGAGGAAAGCGGGCCGGATCGATCTTGCCGGCCGTTTAGGGAGAGGTGCAGACCTCTCCCTTTTTTGTTGTAGTTTGCCGGGCAAACCCTGGTTTTCTTCGAGTATCCCCAGGAGTCATGCTCGCGGGGGTGACGGTCAGAGTGAGGAACATGCCGGGCGTTATGACTGGCAGTACATTACACCTCCTCACGCTTATGCTAGACTAGCTTTTAGCATAAACGAAGGAGAGAGGACCTATCGATATGAATATCCTGCTCGTTTACCCGGAATTTCCGGATACTTTTTGGAGCTTTAAACACGCCCTGAGCTTCATCCACAAGAAAGCTTCTTCTCCTCCCCTGGGGTTGGCCACCGTGGCCGCGATGCTGCCGGGCGCATGGAACAAGCGCCTGGTAGACCTCAACGTGCAGGCTTTGGCCCGGCAGGACCTGGAATGGGCAGATTACGTCTTCCTCAGCGCCATGGTCGTCCAGCGCCAATCGGCCATCGATGTGATTGCGCGCTGTAAAGAAGCCGGCGTGAAGGTCGTGGCCGGCGGCCCGCTCTTCACCTGCGAATCCACGCAGTTCGACGACGTGGATTATCTGGTGCTCAATGAGGCCGAGCTGACCCTGCAGCCGTTCCTCGAGGACCTGGAACAGGGACACCCGCAACACCTCTACACTACCGACGAGTACCCCGATCTCCGCCAGACGCCCGTGCCCATGTGGGAGCTGGTGGAGCGCGACCGTTACGATTCCATGACCATCCAGTATTCGCGCGGCTGTCCGTTCAATTGCGATTTCTGCAACGTGACGGCTTTGCTGGGGCATCGCCCGCGCACCAAAACCGCGGCCCAGATCATCGCCGAGCTGGACAAGATCTACTCCCTGGGCTGGCGCCGGAACGTCTTCTTCGTGGACGACAACTTCATCGGCAACAAGAAAGAGCTGAAAAACGAGATCCTGCCGGCCCTGATCGAATGGCGCAAAGGCAAGAAGACCGGCGCCTTCATCACCGAGGTATCCATCAACCTGGCCGACGACCCCGATCTGATGGACTTGATGGTCAAGGCGGGCTTCAATTCCGTGTTCGTGGGCATCGAAACGCCCGACGAAAGCAGCCTGACGGAATGCCACAAGACCCAGAACAAGGGGCGCAACCTGGTGGAGAGCGTAAAGCGCTTGCAGCGCAACGGCTTGCAAGTGATGGGTGGCTTCATCGTGGGCTTCGACAGCGACACGACCTCCATTTTCCAACGCCAGATCGATTTCATCCAGCAGAGCGGCATCGTCACCGCCATGGTGGGGCTGCTGCAAGCGCCTTACGGCACCAAGCTGTATCAGCGCATGGAAGAGGAAGGCCGGCTGGTCAAGGAAATGTCGGGAGACAACGCCGACGGCACCACCAACATCATTCCCAAGATGGACGTGGAGATCTTGCGCAGCGGCTACAAGAACATCATGAGCCAGATCTACTCGGCCGATCTGTTTTACGAGCGCGTCAAGAATTTCCTGCGCGAGTATAACCCCCCCAAGGTGAAAGTGCACATCGAGTTCCAGGAGTACCTGGCGTTCTTCCGCTCCATCTACCAGCTTGGCATCAAAGGCAAGGAGCGGCTGCACTACTGGCAACTATTCTTGTGGACGCTGTTCCGTTGTCCCTCCAAGTTCCCCCTGGCGATCACCTTCGCCATCTATGGCTTCCATTTCCGCAAGGTGAGCGAGCTACACATCTCTTAGAGAAAGGGGCGAAGCATTCGGAAAATGGGCTGGTGTTTCCAAGGAAGCCTGGCCTCCGAATGCTTCGCCTCTATGCGTTCAGCACGGTCACCGTGTAGACGACGAGCAAGACGGCGCTACAGCCCAGCAGCAGCGGCCCCAGGACTTCCAGTCCCATGCTCGTGGCCAGGAAGCCGGTGACCACCGGCAGAAAGGCTGCCCCCACACCGGCTGTAGCGATCTGCAAGCCCATGGCATTGGCGGCGTGGCGGTTTCCCACCAGGCGGGGCGTGTCGGCCACCATAGAAGGGAATACCGGCGCCTCGCAGAAGCCCATGAGCACTAGGCCCAGGAAGCCCAGCAGGTTCGTGGGGTTCCACCACAAGAGGGCCGCGCCCAGGATCATTCCGAAGATCCCGATCTGGAGCAGCCGCACCACCCCCAGGCGGTCGATGACCATTCCCAGTAAGATCCTCCCGGCAGTGAAGACCCCCCAATAGATGCTCATCCAGAAACCGGCGGTGGCGGCGTCGATGCCCCGGCCCTTGGTGAACAGGCTGAAGCTCCATTGGTCGGCGGATACCTCGACGCCGGTATAGATCAAAAAGACCAGCAAGTTGAGCCACACGGCGGGCTGTTTCAAGGTCTCCAGCAGGCCGGCTTTGGCCGGTTCCCTGGCGGGCGCGTCGCTTGAGGCTGCGGGAAGAGGAGTCACCTGCCAGCGTTTGCGCGTCAGGAATACCCCGATCAACAGCGGGATTTGAGACACGCCGACGATCAGGTAGTCGATGCGCCAGCTCAGGCCGGTTTGCAAGAGGAGCGTGACCAGTAGCGGGCCGAGCATCGCGCCAACTCCGAAGCAGGCGTGCAGCCAGTTCACGATGCTGGCCGGGTAGTTGGCGGCAAAGTAAATATTGATGCCGGTTTCCATTACCCCCAGGCCCAGGCCGGCAAAGAAGGCCCAAAACATCAGCGTGACCCACCCCGGTGCGTAGAACTTTCCCAGCAGCCCGGCCATGTTGATCGTAGCGCAGATCAGAACCACGCGGCCCAACCCGGCTCGCGCGATCAACTGGCCGCTCATGAAGCTGGACAACGTATAACTGAGGGTGGAAACGAGCAGCAGGCGGCCCAATCCGTCCAGCGACACGCTGAAATCCTGTTGGATGGAAGGCCATACGACCCCCAGGAAACCGGTCGGCACGCCGATCATGATGAAGCCGTAAAAAGCGATCAGGAGCACCATCAGGCTGCGTGAGCCTGGTTTTCCCTGCGGCGGTGAGACGATCTGGGATACGAGCGGGTTAGAAGCAGCCATTGTGGTTCTCAATTATACTCATTTAAAGATTAGCCAGGCGACGACCTTGCCTGCCCGGTTGTACTATAATAAATGTAGAAGCCGGACTTCAGTTCTTTCACGCAGGCGCGGAAGCGATTATGCGCACGTTACGCGGACGTTTGATTCTCAGCCACATCTTACCCGTCCTGGTCATTTTGCCGGCGGTTGGCTTCGTCCTGGCTTATCTGCTGGAAACGCAGGTGCTGGTCACCAGCCTTTCCGCTGAGCTGAGCCACCAGGCGGAGCTGATCGCCCAAATTGCCGGAGACTACCCGGAAATCTGGAGCGACCCGGCGCGGGCGGAGGCGTTTGTCACGCGCATCAGCTCGCCCCTGACTTCTCAGGTCATGCTCCTGGATGCGCAGGATCATTTGTTGGTCTCCAGCGATCCGGCAGACGCTCCCAGGGTGGGCCAGGTCATCGCGGTGCCCTCTCCGAACGCTTCGCCCTCTTCCGGCAACGTCCAGATCACGCACCGCCAGGCCGGCGCCCAGGATTTGACCGACGTGGTGGCGCCGGTGACCAGCTCGTCTGGGCAGGTCATCGGTTACGTGTGGGTGATCAACCCCACCGCCAGCGTGTTCGCGCGCATTCAACAAATGCGCGAGCTGACCCTGCTCGTGCTGGGCATCGGCCTGCTGATCGGGGTGGCCATCGCCTGGTTCTTTGCCACGAATTTGGAGAAGTCGCTGCGCCAGACCACGCAGGCCGTTTACCAGTTGGCCAACGGCTCGTATTCGGTTCCTTTGCCCGAGGAGGGGCCGGAAGAACTCCGCCTCCTGTCTCGCGCGTACAACGCCCTTTTGGAACGCCTCGAAACCCTGGAAGCCAGCCGCCGCCAGTTGCTTGCCAACCTGGTACACGAGCTTGGCCGCCCGCTGGGAGCTTTGCACGCGGCGGTGCAGGCCCTGCTGAGCGGCGCGGATGAGGACGTTGCCTTGCGCAAGGAGCTGCTCCAGGGCATGGATGACGAGCTTGGCCGTCTGAAGCACCTTCTCGGCGACCTGGCGCACCTGCATAGCACGGCCCTGGGGGCCCTGGAGCTGAACTATCAGACCATCAACTTGAACGAATGGGTGCCGCGCGTGCTGGCCCCGTGGCGCGAGGCCGCCCGCGCCAAGCGGCAGGACTGGTCGCTAACCCTGCCCAAAGACCTACCTGTCCCCGAGGTGGACCCGGATCGTCTGGCGCAGGCCCTCGGCAATTTGATCAGCAATGCCATCCGTTATACCCCGGCGGGAGGGAAGATCTCCGTGGAAGTCGCCGCTCAAGACGACAGCCTCGACTTTTGCGTCAGCGATAACGGCCCGGGGATCAGCCCGAGCGACCAGGCGCTCATTTTTTCGCCCTTCTTCCGCGGCCGCGGGCGGCGCTTCCCGCAAGGCATGGGACTCGGCCTGACGATTGCCCGCGACCTGGTGCTTGCCCACGGAGGACAGTTGCTCCTGGACAGCACGCCGGGGATCGGCACGCAATTCACCATCCGGCTTCCGGTGAATTCCTCCCGCCGGGAGCCGCCTCGCCCCAATTGATCAGCTTTTCAGGAACTCTCCCAGGAAATCGTCCCCGGAGTCGGCGCGCACCAGCGCCATGGCGACGGCCGGCAGGCTCGCCGCGCCGGGGTAGATCAGGTAGCGCGGGCACCACTCCGGCAGGAATTTCTCCTTGTAAGAATGCAGCCCCTTGAAATTGTAAAATTGATTGATGTGATCGAAGATGTAGTGCAGGGCCTTTTCCGCGGCCGGGTCGTCGTCTCGTTCTCCAACCCCGGCCAGGGCGCTCAGCCCCAGGCTGAAGCTTTCGTAGCCTTGCCTTTTGGCCCATTGGAGCAGCGCCACGAATAGGAAATCCATCGTGCCGCTTTCCACGTCCTTGCGCCGCCGCATCAGGTCGAGGCTGGCTTCGCTGCGCTGATATTCGGGCAAAATGTTGGCGAATGCCAGGAGGGCTCCGTTGGCGTCCGAGACGGTCATCACCTGGCTGTTTCCGAGGTAATCCTCGTCGAACCAGCCCACCGAAAAGCGCTTCTCCGTGCCGTGTACCATGGTGAGCCACTCGTCGCTGACCGTGCGCAGCTCGTCGAGAAAATCCACGCGCAAGGGAGGATCGTGCATTTCCGAGCAGATCCCCAGGCGCGCCATCTTGCTGAGCGTGTTGCGGAAGGGCTTGAAGGTCTTTCCTTCCAGGCTGAAATGCTCCAGGTGCACGACGGCTTCCTGGCCTATGCACAGGCTGGAGTAACCGGCCTGGGAATAGGCGCTCAAGTGGTCGGGGAGCACCTGATAGAATACCGCCTGCCAATCGTTGCGAGCGCAATAGGCTTTGAACTCGTCCAGGGCCCTGGAGAAATCTTCCGGCGGGCCGATCGGGTCGCCCAGGGCCAGGGCCACGCGCCCCTTCACGACAAAGGCGATGGCCGTGCCGCCGGCGCTCAGGAAATAGGCTTTGTCGGGCAGCAGGGTCAGCCGCGCCAGCGCAGAGCGGCCGTGGCGCGCCACGATGGCGTGCGCCTGCTCGCGCTGATCGGGAGAGGCCGGCTGGCGCATGAGCACCGGCCGCACCAGCATGAGGAAGGCGTATCCGATCGTCGCGGCGCCCACCATATAGATCGAAATCGGCAAAAAAGCGCCCGAAGCCGGTGATCGGCTGGAGGCCGGGGTCGTAGAATTGCGTAAACATGACCACCGTCTGCACCAGAGCGTGGTTCAGGCCAAACTTCACGCTGAAATGCTGGTCCAGGAGGTAAAACCCGACTGCGCCGTAGGCCAGCGTAAAGGCCAGCGCGATGAAGAGCACGCGCAGCCCCTGCCAGAACGAGGGCGGGTCGGAGCGGGCGTGGAACTCGTCTTTGAGCAGGTAGAGCCATAAGGCCAGCAAGGTCCCAAAAATGGCTTCCTCGAACTCCAGGCCCTTCACCAGGTGCGAGGCGGCCGAGACGACCAGCAGGATGATGGTGAGCAGCCAGGCAGTGCGTTTGCGCCGCCACAAATTACTGGCCAACAGGATGAGCGCAAAACCGGCCAACGCCGAAGTGAGGTGGCTACCCTGGCGCACTTGCAGGGGAAAAATATCCCCCAGGAGGGCCAGGCGGCTCTTCAAGCTGGGGGTCACGGCGGAGATCACGTTGAGGACGCCCATCAGGGCGGTCAGCAGGCTCGCCAGGTGAACGCTGATCTGGCTGGTGAGCGCCAACGGGCGGGGAGCCAGGTTCCTCACTCGCGGCAGGGTAAAATACCCCACACCCATGGGCAGGTAGCAGGAAAGCAGGCGATAAGCCAGGCTGACCGGCAGGGCGATCCTGAGGGGAACGCCCAGGGCGGCGAAGGCCAGGGTCAGGGCCACTTCGACCACGCCGATCCCTTGGGGGGTGAGGGGCAAAAGGCCGAGAGCTGTCCCGAATCCATAACCGACCAGCAAAGCCCCCGCATTTACGGGGTAGCCGAGGGCCGCAAAAAGCAGGAAGAGGCAGACCAGGTTCGCCAGGTGGCCCACCAGGGCCAGCGCCTGGGTACGCACCAGGCTGCGCAGCCGGACGGCCCTTTCAAAACCGGCTCCCTCGAAGCGGCCGGAGGTTTCTAGCGCCCAGCTATCGGGGAAGAGCGGGGCAAGCCTGAGGCGAGCGGCCAGGCCATTTGAAAACCCCTGGATATGCAGCAGCAAGGGCTTCATCCGGCTGGGGTGGAGCAGCCCGGCGATGAAGATGCTGCACAGACCCAGCAGGACGACCATCCCGATCTCCGTGGCGGCCAGGGGCAACAGGGGCAGGCGGCTGGCCACAGCCAGGAGAACGAAGCCCACCACGAAAAGAAGGGTCAAAGCGGTCAATCTGGCGATGGTGGCCAACAAAGTGCCGGCGGCGGCCCTCTGCGCTGATTGGCCGCGCCGTTGCGCAGCTTCGACGAAGAGACCGGAAGAGCTGCTCCCCCTGGCGGTGTCGGCAAGCCCGGCGTAGGTAGAGCTGAGGCTGACCAGCAGCAGGTCGGCTGGGCGGCTTTCGACGGAAACGGCTTCGAACGCCGCGTGAGCCAGGCCGGCTAACAGGGTGAAATAGGCTCCCTGGGCCAGGGCGGCAGCCAGCAGCCATCCCCAGCGGCCCTGGATGGTTAAAATAAAAAGCCCTTCCAGTTCCCTGAAATGGCCCAGGATGAGCCAGGCGTACACGGCGAGAAATGACCCCATCAACCACCGGCGAAGCATGGATTTCCCTCCATTGCGCTTGCAGGTCGAAAGTAAATCGCGAAATGCAGATGCATTAAGCTCGATTGAATAACGGCAACCGGTCGATCGTTCCCATTTATTCTATCATCGATAATCTTTTCGCGCAGCAACTTTGCGGCCAACCGGGAAGTGGGTTTTTGTGGAGTTTTTGACGTCGTAATTGGGTTCTCTTGTGGTAAAATACCCGATATTCATTCTATGAATATTAGATAAATAAATATGTCTGGACAACAATGCCTCTACGCTCTTGAAATCCTCCTTCGAGGTTTGCCATCCCAAGGCCGCCCCCGGCGGGTGGCGTTATGAAACCAGCTCCTCTTGGCGACGGCGATTCCTGCGCGCGCCTGCCCTCCTTTACCCGGCGTGAAGGGGTCCCGGTCATGACCGGCTGGCGCGGGGCAGGCCAGACGAAGCTGCGCCAAAAGATGATCGCAGAATACTCGCAGGCCGGCTTGCTCTTACCACCGGGGCGCTTCGAATACAGCAAAAAGGCCGGAGTTTGCGCAGTCGACCTGGCGCTGTCATCCGGCCCAAGTATCTGGATGCCTTCTCGAGGTCAGGCTTTTCTTTTTAAATCTGTGATGGGCTCAATCCACCGCCACCATCACGTTCGAGGCCTTGATCACGGCGTAGACTTCCTTGCCCACTTGCAGCCCCAGGTTTTGGACGGATTCTTTGGTGATGATCGAGACGATTTCTTCCCCATGGGCGGTCACGATGATGACCTCGGAATTGACGGCTCCCGGAGTGATCTGCTTTACTTTGCCTTTCAATTGATTGCGCGCGCTGAGCTTCATTTATTGCCTCCTGATTTTTGTTTATGTTGACTTGTTTCAAACTTTATCAATTATATCCGATTATGCAGGAAATTCCATGACCTTTACAGATCGTTTGCGCCAGGCCATGTTGCCCGGCAAGATCCTGACCGTGCAAATCGGCCTTTTCCGCACGGCGGTGTTGGCCGAAACGGACGCGGGAATCCGCTGCGGCCTGGCCGCCACGCTGGTCAATCCCGAATTTGAAGCCCGCCACGAGCCGGCGGTGTGCTTCGCCGGCCATCTTAACCAAATGAGCAATAGCGAGCTGGCGGCTTTGGTGCAATCGTGCAGTTATACCGAAGCCGCCGTCGGCCTGGCTACGATCAATGCTTCGCTGCCCCAGGGATGCGGGCCGGAGTTGGAGCTCAACGCGGAAGATTACATCCGCCGGGACGGGGAAGAAAAGAACGTGGTCGTGGTGGGGCATTTCCCGTTCGTCGAAAGGCTGCGGAGCTGCGTCAAGAATTTGTGGGTTTTAGAGCTGAGGCCCAGGGAGGGTGATTTGCCGGCGGACAAGGCGGGGGAGGTCATCCCTCAGGCCGACCTGCTTGCCATGACGGCTACGACGCTGATCAACAAGACTTTCGATGGCCTTTTGGCCCTGCGTAGAAAGGGCGCCCGGGTGATGCTCCTGGGACCGAGCACGCCCTTCTCCCCGGTTTTGTTCGACCTGGGCGTCGACATTCTATCCGGGACGGTGGTCACGGACCCGCAGACGGTCTTGCTTGGGATCGGCCAGGGGGCGACGGTGAAACAACTGCGCCGAAGTGGCTGCGTCCGGCTGGTGACTATGGAAAAAAATTGAACAGAGTCCTATACTTGAGGGGAAGAGCGTGCCTGACGAAGCGCTCACTCGAGGGCGAGACAGCGCCAATCTTGATCGGTTGAAAGGAGAAAATTCCCGTGGTAAAAGATCCGGTATGTGGAATGGATGTAGACCCCAAGACGACCCAGCTTACCTCTGCCTATCAAGGGCAGACTTATTATTTCTGCTCCCCGGGGTGCAAGAAGGCTTTTGACAAGGAGCCGCAGAAATACGCAGCGGGCTCCCCGTCCGGGCAAGGGGAGCATCATCCTTAATTCGCCGTAGGGCGGCTTTCCAAAGCCGCCGGGAAGGTGCGGGCGTCGGGATAGGAATCCCGACCTACGGCCCAAAAGGTAGCCGCCGGCAAGGCACAGGCGTCGGGAAGTGAATCCCGACCTACGGCCCAAAAGGCACCGCCGCGAAGGCACAGGCGTCGGGATAGGAATCCCGACCTACGGCCCCAAAAGGTAGCCGCCAGGAGGGCACGGGCGTCGGGATAGGAATCCCGACCTACGGCCCAAAAGGTAGCTATTGGGAAGGCACAGGCGTCGGGATATGAATCCCGACCTACGGCCCAAAAGGTAGCCGCCGGGAGGGCACAGGCGTCGGGATAGGAATCCCGACCTACGGCCCAAAAGGTAGCCGCCGGGAGGGCACGGGCGTCGGGATGTGAATCCCGACCTACGGCCCAAAAGGTACCGCCGGGAAGGCACAGGCGTCGGGATAGGAATCCCGACCTACGGCCCAAAAGGTAGCCGCCAGGAGGGCACGGGCGTCGGGATGTAAATCCCGACCTACGGCCCAAAAGGTAGCTATTGGGAAGGCACAGGCGTCGGGATAGGAATCCCGACCTACGGCTCCAAAAGGTGGCCGCCGGGAAGGCACGGGCGTCGGGATGTGAATCCCGACCTACGGCCCAAAAAGGTGGCCGCCGGGAGGGCACGGGCGTCGGGATATAAATCGCGACCTACGGCCCAAAAAGGTGGCCGCCGGCAAGGCACAGGCGTCGGGATAGGAATCCCGACCTACGGCCCAAAAGGTACCGCCGCGAAGGCACATGCGTCGGGAAGTAAATCCTGGCTACGGCCAAAAAGGTAGCCGCCGGGAAGGTGCGGGCGTCGGGATAGGAATCCCGACCTACGGCCCCAAAAGGTGGCCGCCGGGAAGGTGCGGGCGTCGGGATAGGAATCCCGACCTACGGCCCAAAAGGTACCGCCGCGAAGGCAGAGGTGTCGGGATGTGAATCCCGACCTACGGCCAGATCAAAAAGGGGCGCCCCGCCTGGAGCGCCTCTTCTTCATCCTTCATCCTTCATCCTTCATCCTTCATCCTTCCGCCTTCATCCTTCCCTGTCCGCTTGCTCCACGAAGATGTAGCGGGCCACTGCAAACCCCAGCGAAACCGGCTCCCCCGCCACGCACAGGGTCAACGTCTGGTTGAAGGGCAAGACTTCCTCCACGACGACTTCCTGGCCCGGCTCGATCCTCTTTTCTTCCAGAAAAGCCATAATCTGGGGGGAATCTTCCGCCAGCTCGTGGATGCGGCGGACGATCATCCTTTTTCCCACCGGCGTGCCGGTCAGCGGAATCCAGGCGGAGGCCACGTCTTCATGGCCGGGGAGGGGGTTGCCATGCGGGCAGACTTCGGGGTCGTCCAGGTCGGTGAGCAGAGCGGCTTCGACTTCGTTGGAGATGGCGTGCTCCAGCTCGTGGGCTTCCTTGTGCACTTTCGACCAGGAGAGCATGCGCGCCAGCATCCATTCGGCCAGCATGTGCTTGCGCACCACGGAACGAGCCGCCTCGGTGCCCTGCTCGGTGAGGTGCGGGCCGTGGGCCGAGTCCAGTCTCACCAGGCCGTCTCGCACCATGCGCTTGAGGGTATTGGTCACGGTAGGCGCGGAGACGCCCAACAGCTCGGCCAGGCGCGTCCCCTGGATCGGCTCGCCATCCCGTTCCAGCACGTACAGGACGCCCAGGTAATCTTCTATCGTCGCGGTCAATTTCTCGGCCATAAGCCACACCATAAAAGTGACTTTCGTCACGATTGACGGAACGTTTCCTAATATTATACTAATAATAAGAATTAGTATATGCTAACTTTTAATGTTTGGGCTATCTAAATGATTATACACCTTACGCAGATTGCTCAGGCTACTCAGAAAGGAATCATCGCGATGCAACCCTGCTCTCCTTCATCCATCCCCCTGGCCGAGCTCAAGCCTGGCGAACACGGTATCTTACTGCAATTTGGCCCCGGTAGAGGAATCGTCGGTCGTTTGACTTCTTTGGGCTTCACTCCTGGCGTCGAAATCGAAATGACGCAGAACTATGGCCACGGTCCTTTGGTGGTTACCGTGCGCTCTACGCGTGTGGCCCTGGGCCGCCGCGAAGCCGGCAGTATCCTGGTGGAAAGGAGCGCGTCATGACCTGCCATACGGCGCCCGCCTTCGAGAGCATTGCCCCCGTCTCCAGCGCTCTCGCCGGGTGGCCCTGGCGGGCCAGCCGAACATGGGCAAGTCCACCCTGTTCAACCTGCTCACCGGCCTCAACCAGCACGTCGGCAACTGGCCCGGCAAGACGGTCGAGCGCCGCGAAGGCGTGTTCCATTACGGCGAGCGCGAGATCCACCTGGTAGACCTGCCCGGCACGTACAGCCTGACGGCCAACTCGCCTGAGGAGGTCATCGCGCGCGAATTCATCCTGCACGAGCAGCCGGACATGGTCGTGGCGGTGGTCAGCGCGGCCAACCTGGAGCGCAGCCTGTACCTGGTCGCCGAGCTGATTTGCCTGCCCGCACCGCTGGTCGTCGCGCTCAACATGATGGACGTGGCCGAGCAGGAAGGCATCCACGTGGAGCCTGAGGTGTTAGAGGCGGCCCTGGGCGTGCCGGTGATTCCCATGACGGCTACCAACGCCACGGGCGTGCGCGAGCTGCTCCAGGTGGTGGAGCAGAGCCTGGCGGGCGAGCGCACGCTCCTCCCGCGCCTGCCCGAAATCCGCCCCGACCACCGCGAAGCCCTCGAAGAAGTGGTCAAGCAGATCAAGGGCTACGTTCCCGCTCCGTATCCAATCGACTGGACGGCGTTGAAGCTGCTCGAGGGCGACGCCGAGATGACCCGCAAGATGCGCGCGGTTTTGCCGCCCGAACGCTGGGACGGCGTGCAGGCGGTGCTGGAAGCGCACGAGGACGCTTTCATGGCCATCGCTTCCGGGCGGTACGAATGGGTCGGGCGTATGGTGCGCGCGGCGGTCACCCACCCGCGCCTGGGGCAGATCGGCCTCACCGACCGCCTGGATCGCTGGGCCACCCATCCCTTCTGGGGGCTGGTCATCCTGGCCGGCATCCTGGGCCTGGTCTTCTGGCTGACCTTCACGCTGGGCGCGCCTATCCAGACCTGGCTGGACGTGAGCATCATCGCTCCGCTGGCGGGCATTGCCGCCGGTCTGCTGGCCGGCGCGCCGGCCTGGCTGAGCGGCCTGGTGGTGGACGGGGTCATCGGCGGGGCCGGCTCGGTGCTGACCTTTTTGCCGATCATGGCCATCTTTTTCGCCGCCTTTGGCCTGCTGGAAGACGTGGGCTACATGGCTCGCGCCGCCTACGTGATGGACAACTTCATGCACATGATGGGGCTGCACGGCAAGTCTTTCCTGCCGCTCTTCCTCGGTTTTGGCTGCAATGTCCCGGCGGTCATGGGCACCCGCGTGATCGACTCGCGCCCGGCGCGCCTGCTGACCATCCTGGTGGCTCCGCTGATCCCCTGTACGGCGCGCCTGGCGGTGCTGGCCTTCCTGGCGCCGGCTTTCTTTGGACCGCAGGCCATGCTGGTCTCCTGGGGCCTGGTGCTGCTCTCCCTGGTCACCCTGGTGCTGGCCGGCACGCTGCTCAACCGCCTGATCTTTAAGGGCGAGCGGTCGGCGTTCATCATGGAAATGCCGCTCTACCACCTGCCCAATAAGCGCACCATCGGCTTGCTGGTGTGGCAGCGCTCGCTGGCTTTCATCAAGAAGGCCGGCACGATCATCCTGGCCATGTCGGTCGCCATCTGGGCCCTGTCTACGCTGCCGGGCGGCAACCTGCAAACCAGCTTTCTGGCGCAGATCGGGCGCCTGGTGTCGCCGGTTGGGCGTTGGATGGGCATGGACTGGCGGCTGACCGTGGCGTTGCTGACCAGCTTCCTGGCCAAGGAAAACTCCATCGCCACCCTGGGAGTGTTGTTCGGCAGCGGCCAAAACGCCGGGCTGGCGCAGACGCTGGCCGCCACCTACTCGCCGGCCAGCGCGCTGGCCTTCCTGACGGTCTCCTTGCTGTTCATCCCCTGCGCGGCCACCGTGGCCGCCATTCGCCAGGAGACCGGCTCCTGGCGCTGGACGCTGGCCAACATTGCCTTCATGCTGGCGATCTCGGTGGGGGCCGGCGTGCTGGTGTTCAGAGTGGCAACTGCCCTGGGGGTGTGAGATGCTGGAACGCTTATTGAGCGAGATTCAAGAGGGGGGAACGCTGCAACCGGCGGTGCTGGCTGCGCGCCTGGACACCAGCGTGGCCATGGTGCAGGCCATGCTGGAGGAGCTGGAGCGCATGGGCCTGCTGCGTCCGATCGAGGCGAGCTGCGGGGAGCAGGCTTGCGGCGGCTGCCCGATGGTAAGCGCTTGCAGCGCCAGGCCCGGCGCGAACGGCCGGGTGTGGATGCTGGCTCAAAAATCAAAAAGAGCTAATTAAAGTCAGGCCTCCTGCGGGAGCCTGGCTCCACATCGGCGAATGCAAAGATCTGCCAGCAGCGATAGGACGGCAGATCTTTTCCTTTTAAACCCCTCCGCATCCCTTACAGACCTTAGAGAAACCTTACAGTTTATGGACAAATAACATAAGATATGTATATAATCAAGATACCTACCTTCCCCTGAACATACAAGCTGTTCGAGATAGGCTGATGCCTCTCAAGAGAATAAAATGGACAATTCCTGTTCCCGCCGAGATCACCACCCAACTGAACCGGAAGAATAGTCCCGGCCTATCGTTGGAATTCTTCAAAGAGGTTTGTGGGGAATGAAATTTAACTTTAGATTGGGAATAACCGCAAAGCTGGCCTTGATCCTGGTCCTGTTCGCCGCAGTGCTCCTGGCGAGCCTGGGCTCCCTGGCGTATTCCACCGGCCGCAGATCCCTTCAAACGGCCACCGAGTTGGAATTGCTCTCGACCGCCATCGAAAAAGAAGCGGCCTTGAACGCCTGGGTGCTGGACGGGGAATCCGACATGGTCTCTTTGAGCAAATCTCCCAGCCTGGTGGCCAACGCCGCCGTTCTGGTGGCCGCCGCGCCGGGCTCTTCAGCCGAAACGGATGCCTATAACCGCATCGCAGCGGAACTGCGCGAGTATTCTGCCACCAACTCAAACTTCTCCACATTGATGGTCATGGAGCCGCAATCCGGCCGGGTGATCGCGGCGACGGATGCCAGCCAGGTGGGAACGTCCAGGGCGGATCGCCCTTATTTCGTCAACGGGAAGAACAACGCGTATATCCAGAACATCTTTTACTCGCCTTCGCTGCAGGCGGCGGCGATGGTGGTCTCCGCGCCGCTCCTTTCGGCGCAGGGCGCCTTGGTCGGCGTCCTGGCCGGGGACCTGGACCTGGACGAAATGAACGCCATCCTCTCCAGGCGGAACAACCTGCACACTACCGAGGATGCCTTCCTGGTCAATGCGTCGAATTTGTTCGTCTCCCAGCCGCGTTTCATTTCAGAGCCGGTGATCCTGCGGCGTGGCATCTACAGCGCGGACGTCAACAACTGCCTGGCCCAGCACAGCGGCGTCTCTCTGGCGGCGGATTACCGCGGCGTCCCGGTCATTTCGGCCTATCGCTGGCTGGCGGATCGCGATTTGTGCCTGGTGGTGAAACTGGATCAGGCCGAAGCCTTTGCGCCCGTCGGGGCCTTCGGCGGGACGGTAGCGTTGATCGTCGCGGTGGCCCTGCTCCTGGCTTCGCTGGTCGCGGTGGTGATGGCCCGCACGATCGTGCGGCCCCTCAAGGTCATCCAGGAGGGCGTCGTCCGCTTTGGGCGCGGCGACCTGGAGGTGAGGCTCCCCGAGAAGTCCGGAGACGAATTGGGGGTGCTGTCTCGCGAGTTCAACCAGATGGCCGACGCCCTGGCCGAGGAACAAACTTACTTGCAGCGGCGCACCGAGCGTTTCTTCAACCTGGCGCTGGATTTGTTGTGCACTTTCAATCCAGAGGGCTTCTTCAAAGACATCAACCCGGCCTGGCAAAACACGCTGGGCTATGCCCACGACGAGGTAATCAATCACCCCTTGACCGAATTTATTCACCCGGAGGATCAGGCTATCACCAACCAGCACATAAAAAGCCCCTCGAAGGATCTGGCGGTTGTCCAGTTTGAGAATCGAGTGCGGCACAAGGATGGCAGTTACCGCTGGCTGGCGTGGGTAGCCGCCGAATTGCCGGAAGAGCACTTGATCTATGCCGCTGCGCGCGATATCACCCTGCGCAGGCAATCCGAAGAAAAACTCAAGCAGCAAGCCGAAGAATTGGTCCGCTCGAACAAGGAGCTGGAGCAGTTTGCTTACGTGGCCTCCCACGATTTGCAAGAGCCCTTGCGGATGGTGTCCAGTTACGTGCAATTGATCGCGCGGCGCTACCAGGGCCAGTTGGACCAGGAAGCCGACGAATTCATCGCCTATGCCGTGGAAGGCGCCAATCGCATGAAGACTCTCATCAACGACCTGTTATCCTTCTCCAGGGTAGGAACGCGCGGCAAGGAGCTTGTATCCATCTCCCTGGAGACGGCCTTCGAGCACGCCCTGGCCAATCTCAAGATGAGGATCGAGGAGAACGGCGTGGCTATTACCCACGATCCCCTTCCCCAGGTGATGGCCGACGATGGCCAGATGGCCCAGTTGTTCCAGAACCTGATCGGCAACGCCATCAAATTCCACAGCGAAGCGCCCCCGCGGATACACGTGGGCGTCCGGCGCCAGGGCGGCTTCTGGCTCCTGTCTGTGAAAGATAATGGCATCGGCATCGATCCGCAATTCTCGGAGCGAATTTTTACTATTTTTCAACGCTTGCACAGCCGGGAAGAATATGAGGGCACGGGGATCGGCCTGGCCATCTGCCGTAAGATCGTCGAGCGCCACGGCGGGCGCATCTGGATCGAATCACAGCCTGGCCAGGGCGCAACCTTCTTTTTTACGCTGCTTGCTACAGGAATAAATACTGAAAATACAGAGGGCGAGCGCGCCTCTCTCACAACGGATGCTATCGAGCCCCGCAATCCTCAAGATACCATCTCCAAACGTGTAGATGACTTGATTTAAAGGTGAATCATGCTTCAGCCTACCTTACTCGTTGGAACTGCTTTTTCCTTTGCCAGTGCAGGCATCTATTATTTTGTGGGGCGCAGCTTGAGCCGGCGGCGCTTGAGCTCGGCAGACGCTTACCTGGCGTGGAATTTATTTATTCTGTGGTGGTATGCCTTGGCCGGCAGCTCCCTCACCTCGGGTGCGCTTAGCTTACTGGGCGGGCTGGGGATCACCGATTTGCCGATCTTCCTTACGTTCACGCAGGCCAACCTGTTAGCGGCCTGCGCCGCCCTTTATGGGCTGGTGTATTATCTGCTCTATTTGTTTACCGGGAACCGCAAAATCCTGCTGCCGCTGACGATTTTCTACGTCTTGTATTATCTCTTGTTGACCTATTACTTTAACTGGAGCCTACCGCTTCGTGTAGAAGTAGGGAGGTGGAGCGCAGATCTGGTTTATCAAAATCAACAGTTGGGCTTTTTTTATGCCTTCATGTTGATTTTGTTAGTCTGCCCACAGATCTTTGGCAGCGTAGCCTATTTCACGTTGTTCTTTCGCGCCAGAGAAATCACCCAGAAATATCGGATCGTCCTGGTTTCGGGAAGTATTTTCGTCGTGTTTGTTAGCCCTATCCTGGCTTCCATATTCGGATGGACACATTACGACGGATGGCAAATCGCCAGCCGGCTGATCGGTTTGGGAGCGACCACGACGATCCTTCTGGCTTATTGGCCCATCCGGTGGATCAAACACCGGTTTGGCGTTACTTCCATTGCTGAGGATGGCGCCTCAACGATTCGAGAGTATGAAGCTCTCCCAAGGAGAAATTCGTGAACACCAATTTCGGCCAACCCATTGTGATCTTGCTCGTGGAGGATAATCCCGGCGATGTGCGCCTGACAAAGGAAGCGCTCAAGGAAGGCAAGGTGCGCAATACCTTGATTGCGGTGAACGACGGCATCGAGGCCCTGGTTTTTCTCCACCGGGAGAATCGATATGCCGATGCTTTACGTCCAGATCTGATCCTGCTCGACTTGAACTTGCCCAAGAAAAGCGGCCTTGAGGTATTAGCCGAGATCAAAGCGGACGATAGCCTCAAGCGCATTCCCGTGGTGGTGCTGACAACTTCCGAAGCCGAGCAGGACATTGTACGCAGTTATAACCTTCATGCCAATGCATACGTCAGCAAGCCGGTCGATTTAGAGCAGTTTATCGCCGTCGTGAAATCCATTGAGGGTTTCTGGCTCGAGATCGTCAAACTGCCCCCAGACGGATAAAATGAACGATAAGACAAAAATATTGCTCATCGAAGATAACCCCGGGGATGCACGTCTGATTCAGGTGACGCTGGCGGAAGGCAATGGCACCGCCCAATTCGACCTGAGCTGGGCCGACCGGCTATCGAAAGCCGTCGAGGTATTGGCAACCACGATAGTGGATGTGATCCTGGTCGATCTCACCCTTCCGGACAGCCAGGGGCTGAGCACGGTAACGCATATCATCGCCGAAGCGCCAGAGATACCCATCATTATTCTGACCGGCCTGGATGATGAAGCGTTGGCGGTGAACGCTCTGCAGGAAGGCGCCCAAGATTACCTGGTCAAGGGCCAATTAGAGCCCAACTTGCTGATTCGCACCATTCGCTATGGCATCGAGCGCAAGCAAGCCGAGCAAGCGCTGCGACTGAGCGAGACTCGCAAAGCCGCCATTCTCGAAGGGGCGCTCGATTGCATCATCACGATTGACCACCATGGACGGATTCTCGAGTTCAATCCCGCAGCCCAGGCCGTATTTGGATATACCCGCGCCGAAGTGCTGGGAAGGAGATGCCCGATTTGATCATTCCGCCTTCCCTGCGCGAGCAGGATCGGCTTGGGCTGGAAAGGTATCTTGCCACAGGGGAAATTCATGTGCTCGGTAAGCGCATCGAAACGATTGGTATGCGCGCTGACGGGAGCGAATTTCCGGTTGAAATAGCCATTACGCAGATCGAGGGCGGTGAAGCCCCCCTTTTTACCGGTTTTCTGCGCGACATCACGAACCGTAAAAAAGCGGAGGAAGCCGAGCGTGAGCAGCGTGCGCTGGCCGAAGCCCTCCGTGATACGGCGGAAGCGCTCAACAATACACTCGATCTGGAGGAGCTGCTTGGGCGCATCCTGGAGAACGTCGGACGGGTGGTGCCCCATGACGCCGCCAATATCATGCTAATCGAGTCCGGTGCGGCGCACATCGTCCGCAGCCAGGGATACACCGAGCTCGGATTTTCCAACCCGCCGGCCCGGTTGCCCCTGGACGGGCGTCAAGGGGCGATCCATTCGCGGATGTTCGAGACCGGGCAGGCGATAGTAATACCGGATACGCAGCAGGTGGAGGATCCCCAGATTCTACTTCAAGGCATGGATTGGGTCAGATCCTTTGTGGGAACCCCGATTCGTTCCAGAGAACAGGTCATTGGTTTCATCAATCTGGATAGCACGAGTCCCAATTTCTTCACCCCGGCTCACGCCCAGAATCTGCAAACCTTTGCCAGCCAGGCCGGATCCGCTTTCGAAAACGCCCACCTGCTCGACGAGATCCGCCAGCGGCTTAAAGAGCTGGAAGCGGTCAACCGCATTTCCACGGCCATGCGGGTTGCCCAAACTCTGGACGAGATTCTCCCCCGTTTTTTGGAAGAGACCCTGGCCTCCCTGAATAGCAACTCCGGCAGTATCTGGCTCTACGACCCTGACAGCGACGAAGTTCACATAGTCCACCAGATCGGCTGGAGCATCGAGCCGGAGCCTGTAAAGAGCGGTGAGACGGCTGCGGGTTACGTAGTCTCTTCCGGGCAGCCTTATTTGTCGCGGGATTTCAAGAATGACCCAATGATCCCCGATTCCATACGCCAGAATATTCCGGAGGGGATTGGCGGCGCCTGTGTCCCCATTCGAGCCGCCAATCAGATCATCGGCGCAGTTTTTGTGAACACAGAGCAGCCCCGCGAATTCGGCCCGGCGGACTTGCATTTACTCACGACGCTGGTCGAGATTGCCGGGAATGCCATTCATCGCACGCGCCTGTTCGAGCAAACCGAACAGCGCCTGCAACGGATCGCTTCTCTACACACGATCGACGTCGCCATCAGCAGTAGTTTCGATCTGCAATTCATCCTGGATATCTTGCTGACGCAAGTTACCCATCATTTGGGAGTGGATGCGGCCGACGTTCTGCTGCTCAACCCCTATACGGATAGCCTCGAATTCACAGCCTCACGTGGCTTTAAATCCCCCCCGGTGAAACGTCCTCCCATCCGGCTTGGAAATGGCCCGGCCGGTCGAGCCGCGTATGAAAAACGCATGGTGAAGGTTATTCATTCACCCGGGGATGAAGAGCTTTTCTTGGAGCCGATGTTGGCTTCGAAGGAAGAGTTTACTTCCTATTATGGAATGCCGCTTATTTCCAAGGGACAGGTCTTGGGCGTGCTCGAAGTCTTCGACCGCAGGCTCCTCAAGCCGGTTCCGGATTGGCTGGACTTTTTGATAACTCTCGCCGGGCAGGCCGCGATTGCTATCGATAGCGTTACTTTATTCAATGATCTCCAGCGCTCGAACGTTGAGCTTACCCTGGCCTACGATGCTACCATTGAGGGTTGGTCTCATGCATTGGATCTGCGGGATAAAGAAACCGAAGGGCACACCCAACGCGTGACCCAATTGACCTTAGAGCTGGCCCGCTCGATCGGATTGAGGGAAGAAGAGCTCGTCCACATTCGTCGTGGAGCGCTCCTGCATGATATGGGGAAATTGGGCATCCCGGACCACATTCTGCTCAAACCGGATAAATTGACCGATGAAGAATGGCAGATCATGCGCCAACACCCCACGTTTGCCTATGAAATGCTTTCTCCGATCACTTTTCTTCGCCCGGCTTTGGATATACCTCACTACCACCACGAAAAATGGGACGGAACGGGCTATCCACAGGGCCTTAAAGGAGAACAAATTCCATTAGCTGCCCGAATCTTCGCGGTAGCAGACGTTTGGGATGCGCTCCGCTCCGACCGGCCCTACCGGTCAAAATGGTCCAAAGAAAAGGTCCTCGATTATATCCGCGAGCAATCAGGGACCCACTTCGACCCCCAGATTGTCGAAGCTTTCTTGAAATTGATGAAGTAAGGAAATTCCAGAATGAAATCTGCTTATCACCAGACCTGGGGTTGGCTAAGCTGGGCAGTCGAGCCGGCCAAATCGATCCATCGGCAGGACGAGCGCCGTCAGGCGCGCCTGGCCTCCACGATCCAACTGCTCATTATTGGCGTTGTTATTCCGGCCATATTCGTTTTCAGGCAAGAGTCCATTTTAGCTGCCGATATTTTGGTCGTCGTTGAAATCCTTTATATTATCGCTTATGGAATTAGCCGCACGCACCATTACCGAATTGCGGCAGGCCTGACCGTTTTTCTCCTGGCAATATCGCCGGTTATAATAACTTTGTACGGCGGCCAGATCGCGGCCAACGATCTCTCCACCATCGTGGTCGCTAATTGTCTCGCTTTGTTGGTAGGCAGCATGTTTTTTTCTATGCCCATCCTGTTTGCTACGGCCGGCTTTAACCTGCTGATATTACTCCCAATCGTTGCGGGGCGCGGCCTGGATTTTTTATCCCTGGCAACGCCGATCATTCTCAACGTTTGTTTATCCGCGATGATCGTCGTGGCGGCCAACCACCGCAACCAGTTGGAGAAAGACCGGCTTTCTGAGCTTGCCGGCGCCAATCGTGAGCTTGAGGTCATGCAAGCCCGCCTGGAGGAGCGGGTAGCCGAGCGCACTCAAGAGCTTCAGCGGGCTTACGAGAATGTCCAGGTCGAGCACGAAAGGCTGCTGAAATCCGAGCGGATGGCCTCCTTGGGGCGGCTCACCGGCGGCATCGCCCACGAGATCAACACGCCCCTGGCCGCCTCCCGGGCCGCTTTGGTCGAAATCAATCAACTGGCCGATGAGTACCTGAATTCCATCGGGGATCCCCAGGTCACGCCGGAGGATCATCGCGAGATCGGCCAGGAAATGCTCCAATCGCTCAAGCTGGCAGAAAGCAGCCTGGAGCGTATCGCCGGTTTCGTGCGAGGCATCAAAGTCCAAATACATGACGTGGTGCCGCGCGAAAGGATCCTGTTCAACGCTGTGCCGGTCATTCAGGAATCTCTATTGCTCGTCAATCATGGCCTGCGCGCCGCTAACTGTACGGCCACGCTCGAATCCCCGGTGGAGAGTGTAGAGCTTTTTGGCTTACCCGGACAGCTATCTCAAGTGGTGACCAACCTCGTCACCAATGCGATCGATGCCAGCGCCGCGAAAGACGCCGGTCTGATTGCCCTGAAGCTCGTTCCCCACGCTGCCGGGGTGGACTTACTCGTCAGCGATCAGGGAGACGGCATCCCCGCGGAGATCCAGCCCAAGATTTTCGACTTGTTCTTTACTACCAAACCCACTGGCCTCGGCACCGGATTGGGGCTGGCGATCGTCCGGGACATCATGACGGACGTATTTGCCGGAACGATCGACGTCGCCAGCCAGGTTGGCCAGGGAACGACCTTTACCTTACATTTCCCTGATCCAGGAGTGAATCGAATTGACACGTAAAACAAAGACTTCTACCCCTTCAGGCTACAGCATCTTGCTGGTGGACGACCATGCGGAGTATCTGGCTGCCACGCGCAAGCTGCTGGAACACGAAGGGCACATGGTGCTGACCGCCGATAATGGGGTGGATGCTTTAGAACAACTAAGAAGCCAAAAGGTCGATCTCCTGTTGCTCGATTATTACATGCCCGGCATGACCGGCGAAGAGGTGGTGACTCACTTGCGGCAGTTCAATTCGGTCGTACAGATCATCCTACAAACCGGCTACGCCAGCGAGCAGCCGCCTCGCGAGCTGTTGAAACGGCTGGACATTCAGGGGTATTACGATAAATCGGAAGGGCCGGAAAAGCTCTTATTGTGGAGCGACGTGGGGCTGAAATCGGCTTATACCGTCCAATTATTGACCAAGAGCCGCCAGGGCTTACAGTATATTTTGGACGTGACCCCCGATATGCACAAAATCCAGCCCTTGAATGACTTGCTTCAGGGCATTCTCTGGCAGATTTCCGGGCTGTTGGGGGTGGTCAATTCCTTTTTGGCCGTAGTGGACGAGGGCGGGGTGCGCAGCCCGGGGGATAGCGAGCAAACCGAAAGCTTTCTGGCCATGATCAACGAGGATACGGACCTGGTGATCCGCGCCAGCACGGGAAAGTTTATCGTTGAATCCAAAATCCGGGACGTCGTTGATGCGGATGGGCTAAGAACCATTTACGATACCCTGAAACGCGGCTCGATCAATCTTTTAACCAATACTACCCTCGTCCCTCTGAGAGTTGGGGATCTGACCATAGGCATGATCTACCTGGATCGCCAGGTGATCCTGCCTCAGGATCAGGAGCTTTTAGAGGTGTTCGCCAACCAGGCTGCCGTCGCCATCCAAAACACACAATTGTACGAAATGGCCACCATCGACCGTCTCACCGGTTTATACGCCCGGTCTTTCTTCGAGAAGTGTCTCTACCGTGAGCTGCGCACGGCTTTCCGCTCGCGCCAGGTGCTGTCGTTGCTGATGATCGACGTGGATCGATTGAAGCGCATCAACGATCTGTTCGGCCACCTGGCCGGCGACCAGGCGCTCGAGATGATCGGCTCTGTGTTGCGGCAGGCTACCCGCACCACGGATATTTGCGGACGATATGGCGGCGACGAGTTTGTGGCCCTCCTGCCGCAAACCGGCGCAGAGGGAGCCAGGGTGGTCGGGCAAAGGATCATCCAGTTGCTGGCCGGGAAAACTCTGATGGATCAAAAGGGGGAAGAATACCTGCGCTGTAGTATCGGCTTGTGCGTGCTCGAGCCCAATCAATTGATCCATCGAATTGATCAGCATCCTATCCCGTCCGGATATTTTGAAAATATGGGGACTCAATTCATCCAAAGGGCCGACGAGGCTCTCTACAAAAGTAAAAACCTGGGGGGAGACCAGCTACAAAGCAGTATACCGTTGCAGTGGGAGCCGATCAATCCTTGAGCGGGTTTACCCCCCAGCCGGCACGCCCCACAGACTCACCAGGCCGTTCTGTTGTGCGATCAGGATCATCTTCTGGTCAGGTGTAACTTCCATGAAACCGTAGGACAACCTGGAACCCTTGCGGAGCGCCAGCATCTCGCCGCTGGCGGCGTTCCAGGCGTGCAGCCCGGCCCCGTTGCCCGAGAAGAGATACTGCCCATCCGGGGTGAGCGCCGCTCCGGCCAGGGCACCGTTCCCGATGGGAGAGGTGTAGCTGAGCTGCGTCTGGTATTGCCCCTGGCTGACCCGCCCGGATTGGGGATGGCGGGCGCTATCGATGGCAAATGCGCTCTGATCGGCGGAGAGCGAGAGGCTGTAGACGCTGTAGGGGATCAGGGTTTCGGCCTGCCCACTCTCCAGGTCTACCCGGCGCAGGTCGCCGGCGCCGTGCGCCGGGCAGGTCTCCACGTAAGGGCAGCCGTAAGCCAGCAGAACGCTCTTCCCATCCAGGCTGAAAGTGATGGAGTTGGCCAGCCACTCACCGGTTTGAGTGGGGATGGTCTTCATCAGGCTGCTGTCGTCCAGATTCCAAAGGCACAGCCGGGCGTCGTCTCCCACTGCGGCCAGCCATTTCCCGTCCGGGGAAAACCGGACGGCCCGCAACGGCCCGCCGGGGCCGGACAATACCCCCAGCGGGGCGCCGTCCGCCGCCCGCCAGAGGCGCACGCTCCCATCTTGAGAGGCGGTGGCGATGCGTTCCCCATCCGGTGAGAAGGCCGCCGCGAGCACGATGGCGGGAGAGGCGGGCAGCTCGAAGAGCAGCTCGTTCCGCGCCACCGACCAGACCTGCGCGCGACCATCCTCGAAGCCGCCCCACACCAGGCGGCTGGAGTCCGGTGAAAGCGCGGGGAGGCTGATGCTGTTGTGCGCGTAAATATCGTACAGCTCCTCCCCATCGGAAACCCGCACGGCGCTAACCCTCCCGGATAAATACAAGGAGTGGGTAGGCGCGAGGGTGAACAACGTTTTCCCGTCGGGCGAGAAAGCCAGGTCCCAGATTTCCGCATCCAGTGCTTGCGTATAGTAGGACAGCGTGGGGCGCCAGGGGGCCGTCTTCCACAGCAGCTTGCCCTCCGGGAGGCTCCACAAACTGGCCGTACCGTCTAAAGAGCCCAGCGCCAGCGCCTTCCCATCCGGAGAAAAGGCCACCGACGTCACGTCGCGCGCGTGCCCACTGAGGGCCGCCAGCAGCTTCCCAATGCCGGCCAAAAGCAGCCCGGCGCCCGCCGGGTCTTTCAGCGCCAGGGCCTGCACATCGGGAGAGAGGGCCATGTCATCTATCGCTCCCGGCCCATCCGATTCTCGTTGCAGGTCGCCGGTGCTCACCGCGTAGGTGCGCACCTGTGGAGTGGCGCCTTCCACCGACCCATCTGGGGTTAGGTGCAGCGTAGCGACCCTGAGCTGCTGGCCGTCCGGAGAAAATAAAGCGGGGGAGTCAGTTTGCCAGGGCAGATCGATGGAGATCGTGCGGATCGGGCGGCCATCCGCTGCGGAAACCAGGCAGATGTGATCGGCGCGGGCGAAGCCAGCCAGGCTGTAGGTGTCGCGGAAGGCGATGGTTTGCCCGTCCGGCGAAAAGGCCAGGTCCTGGGCGTTATATTGTCCACAGCCGCGCCCGGCGAGGGGCTGGCTGAGGAGCCTGGTCCCTGGGGCCAGGTCCCACACCTCTAGCACGGGTGTGAGGACGTCCAGGCCGGCGAAATCGGCTTGCGTATAGACTTCGCCACTGGGCACGCGGCGCGTGGCCGCCAGGCGCCGGCCGTCTGGGGAAAAAGCGATGCTGTCCACCGGGGTCGCCGTGGGGTAGAAGGCGGCCCGTGCTCCGCTGTCGGCGGCGTAGAGCGCCACGCCGCCGACCATCGTAACGGCCAGGAACCGGCCGTCCGGCGAGACGCTCAGGTGATCCCCAAATTCGCCCTCGCCTACCTGCTCCAGCAGGGTAATGCGGTCGAGGTTGGCCGCCGCGAGCGGCTCGAGCGCCCCGGCGGGTAGCTCTCCGCCGGGAGGGGCCCCGGCCGGCGGCGTGACGGGCAGAGCGCTCGCTTCTGCCGGCGTTTCGCTGGCTGGAACGGGGGTTGAGATCGCTGGCGGGGTGTGGCAGCCCGCCAGGCCCGCCAAGAGGATCAGGACGAGGCCCAGGTGAGGAAGGGCGCTTTTCTTTTTCATTTCCTATTCCTGTTCGTGGATGGCGATGTATTCTTGCAGGGTGGCCATGATCTCCGCCGGGGAATACCCCAGGCGGCGCATCTCGGTGAAGAAATTCTCCAGCAGTGATTGGCGCATCTCCTCGTGCAGGTGCGCCAGGGTGGGTTGTTCCTCGGTGACGAAGGTGCCCTCGCCGCGTTTGGCGACCGCCACCCCCTGGCGGATCAGCTCTTGATAGACGCGCTGGATGGTGTTGTGGTTGACCTTGAAGTGCATGGCCGCGTCGATCACCGAGGGCAGCCTGTCGCCGGGCCGGAACTCGCCGCGCAGGATCTGGGCGCAGATGCGCTGCACGATCTGGTAATAAATGGGCTGGGTCTCGTCAAAAATAGGATCCATCATCTCTCTTCTTCTGCCCGGCGCAAAGGGGCACGTTCCCTGGGATCAGGGGCGCTGCGCCAGGTAATTCTGGCGGCGGCTGAGCACGGCGCCGGCGAACAGCAGCAGCCCCAGCGCGACCGCCCAGTAGACATAGGACCAACCCAAGGGAACTTCCCGAAACGGATAAGGGTAAAAGGTCAGGATCAAATTGCGGACGGCGGGCAGGAGCTTCAAGGCATCCGGGACGTTCACCAGCGACCCGCTGATGCCCAGGCTGCCGAGCATGACCAACAGGGCCGTAAAGTACCCGTACAGATAGCGGTGGGTGAATAGCGTGATGATTTGCATGAGCGTGCCCAGGGCCCAGAAGCCGAGCACGTCCAGGCCGAACAGCACGGCGGCAGCGCCTAGCGGCCCCATTTGTTCGGGAACGAAGAAGGGCAACAAGGCATTGATGGAATATCCGGCCGTCCAGGGGCTCCAGTTGAAGCGCAAGGAGAGGCCCAGGCTGGCCACGCCCAGCACGACGCCCATGCACACCAGGGTGTAGAGGAAAGCGGCCAGCAGCATGGACAGGCTTTTGGCGGCCCACCAGGCCCTTCGCGACCCCAGGCGGAACAGCGCTAACTGGCCGAAGCCGGACTCGGCAGCGAATCGCACACCAGGATCAGGAACAGGTTGGCGATCACGAAGATCATGTAATAGGCGTTGCCAAAGGCGATGAAAAGCGCATCCCAGGCGTTCACCACGGGCTCCTGGCCGGGCTGCGCCAGGAAGGCGGGGAGCAGGTTGACCTTGAGGGTGTTGATCATCAGGTAGCCGAGGAAGGCCATCACCGGCAGCGGCAGCAGCCAGCGCCAGCGCACGACCAGCATTTGGAATTGCAGACGCAGGAAAGCCAAAAAACGCATGAGGATCTCCTTCATTGCAGGATGCGCTTACGCTGCCCGAAGAGCAGGATGCAGCCGAGCGTCAATCCCAGCACACCCAGGGGGTTGAGGAAAAAGCTTTGCAGGGTCTCGTTGAGGATGTAAATCGAGCCGGCAGCAGCCGCGACCGGCGACCAATTGGGACCGAAGAGGTGCGTGCGCTGCGCGACGAAATCGGACAGCAAATACACCGCGCAGGGAACGCCCCAGGCCAGGTAGCGATTGGGCAGCGCCAGCGATACGGCCAGTCCCAGGTTGCTGTAGAGCGCGCCGACCAGGGCGGCCAACAGGGAGACCAGCAGGATGAATCCATCCGGGCTGGATTGGAACAGCGGCATCAGGAGGCCGTACGGCCGTCCGGAAATGTTCGGCTGCCAGACGTTGATGGGGTAGGCGGCGCGGGGCGCGGCCAGGTTGGCAAAGAGGAACAGCCCCAGCAGGGGCAGGAGGACGACCAGGGCTCCGACCAGCGCGTTGACGATGAATTTGGCGGCCACGTACTGCCGGTATTGGCTGCGCATCACCAGGTAGCGCAGGAAGCCCTCGGTTTGATCCACCACGAAGGAGTTGGCGAAGGGCAAGGCGGCCACCAGGGGCAGCAGATAGGGAAAGTAACTGCCGCAATAGACGAAATACCACAGGTCGGCGAAGGAAAAGCCCAGGGGCACCCAATCGCTTTGATAGGCCCGGCTCAGCCCGTAGGCAAAAAAGATCAGGGAGAGGAGCAAGGCTAACCAGATGCGGGGATTGTGAATTGCCCGGTCGAACTCTTCGCGCAGGATTCTCGCCATTTTTAACCTCGTTTGCGCTCATTGCTCCGGGATGCCCCACAGCACGATGCTGCTGCCGGAGAAATCCAGCAGGAAGCGCCCGTGGGGAATGGCCGCGGGCTTGGAGCGGCCGGAGCCGGACGCCCCCCACAGGCGGCAAGCAGGATGCTGGCCAGGAGCAGGCCAGCCAGAAGCAGGCCGGGCAGGGAGGAATGGAAAGGGAAAATTTTGAACATGGGGCGGCGGTTAGCTCTCGCGAAGCGGGTCGCGGCGGTACATCCAATCGGTCTCGGCCTCCTCTTCGAGCGCCGGATAGAGCCGGCCTGCGTGCAGCTCGAAGATGCGATCGCACAGGATGCGCAGCTCGTCGCGGTTGTGGCTGGTGATCAGGATGGTCTTGCCCTGCCGGCGCAGCTCGACCAGGTAGCCGTAGATCTCGCGCTGGCCATCGAAGTCCAGCCCGTTGGTGGGCTCGTCCAGGACGAGCAGGTCCGGGTCCTCCATGATGGCCTGGGCCAGGCCCAGCCGCTGGCGCATGCCGGTCGAGTAAGCGCCGACCGGTTTCTTGTCGTGGGGGTCCAGCCCGACGAAGCTCATGGTCTCGGCGATCTTGGCCGGCCTGGCCACGCCGCGGATGCTGGCCAGCAGGGCCAGGTTGCGGTAACCGCTGCTGGTGGACAAAAAGCCGGGCTGGTCGATCAGCGCCCCGGTCGAGCGGGAAAATTCGACCTCTGTTCCCACCTGTTGATCGAAAACGCGCACGGCGCCGGCGTCCGGTTGAACCAGGCCGGTCAGGATGCGCAGAAACACGCTCTTGCCCGAGCCATTGGGGCCAGAAATGCCGTAGATCTGGCCCTCCGGCAGCTCGAAATCCAATCCCTCCAGGACGACCCGTTTGCCGAAGCGCTTGGTGATGCCCTGGGCTGAGATGATGGTTTTCCCGTTTTGCAGATGCATGGTTCCTCTCGAGAATTGAACAGGTTTCTTCGGGTGATCGTTCCCAACAGGCTTTGGTTCATTGTAGCCATTCGACTACCTCTGGATGACGCTCCCTCCCCAATGGAAGCCCGGAAGCAACTGCCCGCGCACTGTACCATTAAACCAATATACTAGTTATATGGTATGCTTAATTTAAGTCCAAATCACGATTTTGTCAAGAGCCATGTGGGGGGATAATTTAATCGGCAGGTGAAATCATCTTTAGAAAGGCATTCACGACCTCCGGGTCGAAATGGCTGCCTTTTTGTTCCTGAATGTGCGCCAGAGTCTTTTCGTATGACCAGGCTTTGCGGTAGGGCCGGTCAGAAGTGAGGGCGTCCCACACGTCCACGATGGCAAATATCCGGGCCGACAAAGGAATTTGCCCGCCTTTCAAACCGCGCGGATAGCCTGAGCCATCCCATTTCTCGTGATGGCAGAAGGGAATATCCAGGGCTGGCCGCAAATAGACGATCGGCGAGATCAAATCATAGGCAAACTCCGGGTGTTTTCGCATGATTCCCCATTCTTCTTCTGTCAAAGGGCCCGGTTTTAACAAGACGCTGTCGGGAATGCCCATCTTGCCAATATCGTGCAGCAAGGCGCCGCGCCGTAAATGCACCATCTCCCGTTCGCCGATGCCCATTATTTTGGCGAGTTCCAGGGTCATTTCTGTGACTCGCTGGGTGTGGCCTTCGGTCTCTTTGTCACGTAGATCGAGCGCGTCTGACCAACCCTGAATGGTAGCGTCGTAGGCTAACGAAAGATCGGCGTTTGAGCGCTGCAAATTGGTGAACAATTCGGTATTATCAATGGCAATGGCAGCCTGCCCGGCCAGCGTTTCCAGGAAGGCTAGCCAGTCCGGAGTGGGTGTGAGGGCTTCACGATGAAAAACCTCCAACACTCCTTTGACGTGGCCTTTGACGATCAATGGCGCGCATGCCAGAGTCATGAAACCCTCTTTAGCGAAATGAGCCGGTGCTTGGAATTCAGGCATTTCATCTGCCAGATTGGGCACATGGATCGTCCGGCGCTCTAAAACCGCCCGGCCGGCGAAGCTATTCCTGATCCCGATCGTGGCATGTTGGGGAACGGGTATGTTAAAACCCCGCCCGGCTCCGTAGTGGAAGGTTGCTGCGCCCTGTTCCAACAGCAAAATATCGGCAGCATGAACTTTCAATTGGCTGACCGTCTGATCCAACAAAATTCCCAGTGTAAAGTCGATGTCCATGCTGCTGGTGATGGCCTGGTCGATTGACCGCAACGAGGCCAGGCGCTGTAGACTGTTATTAATCTCCTCGAATAGCCTGGCGTTGTCTAAAGCGGCGGCGGCTCTTTCTGCCAGCAATTCCATCGCGGCGACTTCCCCTTCGGAGGGCGACTGCGCCAGGAGGCCACCCAGGACGATGAAGCCCAATATTTGACCTTCCTGAGAGACCGGATAGGCCTGGATGGCTCGAATTTCCGGGTGCCGAATGAGATTACGAAGCTCGGGAACTTCCCGGTCGATCTCTTTTACGAACGTTGGCTTTCTGGTATCAATCGCTTGCCGGAAAGCAGGTAAAACCAGGGGGACGCTCAAGCCCACGAAGGAGCCTTCGAGTGAGCCGGACTGAGCCACCACGAGAGCTTCGCTTCCCTCTTCATTCATTTTCAGGACAGCGCATACCGGACTATCGACCAATCCCCTGGCCTGGGCTGCCACAATCTCCATCACTTCATGCTGGCTATGTATACCGGCTAACAGCCCGCTGATTTTTTGCAAGGTGGATAAACGCTTAACCCGCTGTTGCTCGATTTGATACAGGCCCGCCAATTCGGCCTCGGCCTGTTTGAGCTTCGTGATATTGGTGAGAGTACCTTCATAGTACAGAAT
This sequence comes from uncultured Chloroflexia bacterium, assembly GCA_963702935.1. Taxonomy (GTDB): domain Bacteria; phylum Chloroflexota; class Anaerolineae; order Anaerolineales; family Anaerolineaceae; genus DAOTWA01. The sequence continues at coordinate 58,831 of OY969772.1, read as the reverse complement.
CGTCCCGTCGCTGTCTCGAACGGAGATGGCATTATCAAGAACGATGACCAATTCTCCTTTCTTGTGCCTGAGCTGGACTTCCATGTTTTGGATATTGTCGCCTTTATCCAGATACCCTGTGAATGATTTCCTGTCTTGAGGATCGAAAAACAAATCTACAAAACAGATTTTTTGCACCTCTTTTTCAGATCGATATCCCAACATACGCACCAGGCCCGGGTTGGCAGCCAGGAAGCTGCCATCGGGCGCTATCCGATAAACCCCGTCTGGGACGTTCTCGAACAACGAGCGATATTTTTCCTCGGATTCTTTTATTTTTAGCTCGGCTATTTTGCGCTCGGTGATATCCTCGCCAGAGCTCAATATCCCGGATATCTTGCCGGCGTCATCCGTAAGGACGGTATTATGCCAGGCAATCAGCCTTTCTTCGCCACTTTGGGTCAAGACCGCATATTCAACGTACTCTGTCTTCGCACCTTTACTCGCGAGGATTTGTTTATGGATTTTTTTGACATTGGCCTGTTGCCCGGCAGGGACAAAGGTTTCAAACCAGTCCACGCCAATGACTTCTTGGGATTCGACCCCCAGAATCTGGCAGCCTCTTGGGTTGATCATCGATATTTTCCCGCCACGATCGAAGGCAATCATCATCACCGAAGCTACGTCGAGATATTTCTGAGCTCGGTTCCGCTCGATCTTGATGGCCGCATTGGCCTGTTCCAGCATGGCCGTCTCTTCGAGCAAGCGGAACAGCATCCTTTGGGCGTGTAATTCGTCAAATGGCTTTTTCGAAGCGGTCGCGCCCCTGGCAGCCTCTTTGTTTATTCTCCGGCTTTGGGAAATGATCTTGTCGAGCAGGCTGGACATTTCCTCTGGAGAAGCCCCCTTGGGAATAAATGCATCTGCTCCGATGTCGAGTCCAAACTCGCGATCCTCTTTGGCGCGATAGGAGGCAGTTTGCAGGATAACCGGAATATCCTGCAAGGCAGGGTTCGTCCGGATCAAATGGCATAACTCGAACCCGTCCATTTCCGGCATCAGGATATCCGAAAGGATCACGTCTGGTTTTTCGCGTAAGGCCAGCTCAAGAGCGACCTTGCCATTTCCGGCTTCGAGGACGAGAAAACCGAGCGTCTCCAGGGTCAATTTGGTTCGAAAGTGCCTGGGTCGGACTGTCGTCGACTACCAGAACTCTCTTAATCCTCATGTTTTTTCCTCCATCTGAAGAAGGACCGACAATGCGCCGGCTATGCGATCCAGGGGAAGAATTTGGTCTACTGCGCCGGCTGCAACGGCAGCTCCTGGCATGCCGTAAACCACGCAAGAAGCCTCATCCTGGGCAATTACGTGGCCGCCGGCTTTATGGAAAGCAGACAACCCGGGTGTTCCATCACTGCCCATACCGGTCAAGATAACCCCAACTGCATGTGAGCCATAGGCCCTGGCGACAGATTGAAAAAGGTACGTAACGGAAGGCCGAAAGGAACCGATTGCCTCAGTATGAGAATCGAGCATGACGTGCTTGGCCGCACTCACACCCAGGTGCTTTCCCTGTGGCGCGACAAGCACCTGTCCGGTGGATAACGGCTGGCCATCCTGCGCCAGAACGACCCTGCGATGGGTAATCGAAGACAACCATTCGGCCAATCCCACTTCAAAACCGGCGGAGATGTGTTGGACGATGAGAATAGGCTTTGGGAAATCGACAGGCAGCCCGCTCAGAACAGTAGAAAGAGCAGCCGGCCCCCCGGTAGAAGCCCCTATGGCGATTAGCTCTACCTGGCCGGCGGCCTTGAAAGATGCTGTAGATAGTTTTTGTGGCCTGGAGCTTGATCTGCGCCCGACGACTTTCACATCGGCCATTATTTTGATCGTTTTGATGAGCTCTTTCACGTCTTCCTGGAAGTTAGGATTGCCGGGGCCGGATGGTTTTTCTACAACGGCCAGAGCGCCGGCCTCCAATACCTGGAACGATAATTTCACCTCGTGCGGGTCGACGCTGCCGGTGACGATGACAATCGGCTTAGGCATCTGCGCCATGATGCGGCGCGTAGCTTCAAAGCCATCCATGCCGGGCATGTGAACGTCCATCGTAATCAGATCGGGATTGAGGGCCAGGGTTTTGCGAAGGCCTTCCTCCCCATTTTGGGCGGTATCGATAACGGTAATGTCAGGATCGGAATCGAGGATCGACTTGAGCAACAAGCATACGGTCGGTAAATCTTCTACAACAAGTACACGGATCATCTTTCTATACCTTTCTTCCACCCTGATGGGTTCTCAAAACCGATTCCGGCGCCCTGCAAGGAAAAAAGCATTGGCTTTATTGAAGGATGGGTGAGGCTTCTGTAAGGTTCAAATTAGCCGGCGGATGGTATCCAGCAGCTTTTCCTGGTCGAATGCGCTCTTGACGATATACGCGTCTGCTCCGGCTTGTATGCCGCGTTCGCGGTCTTGGGCTAAATCCAACGACGTCACCAGGACAATAGGCAAATGCTTGAAACGATCCTCTGCCCTTAATTTTTGGGTCAGGCCGAAATCCGTCCAGCCGTGGCATGACCACATCCGAAACGAGGAGATCGCAGGTTTCCGTCTGCATTTGGGCCCAGGCGTCCAGGCCGTCAGAAGCCGATAAAACCTGATAGCCGGCGGCTTCCAGGATGTTTTTCTCGAGCGTCCGCGTGGTAATCGAATCGTCCGCCACCATGATCACGGGCATTCTTTCTTCGGCCTTGCCGGCGCCCTCTACGTTTCTTTCCGGTCGAGGCTGTTGGCGCTCAGCGGAGGACAAAAGATCCGCGGTGTTGAGCACGATCACCACCGCTCCCGTTCCCAGGATCGAGGCGCCGGCGGTATTGTGGACGCGCAACAAAGGCCAGGGGAGGCTTTTTATCACCATTTCCTGCGTGCCTACGACCGAATCCACCAGGAAGGCCATGCGTTTTTCGGCTGCTCCGACCACGATGGCCGGCCTTTTCCCCTCGTCCTTCTCCTGCGGAAAAGCTTCCAATCCGAGCACATCCGATAAGCGCCACAACGCCACAGGCTCTCCGTTCAAGCGGATCGCCTGGCGCCCTTCGACGGAGCCAATATCTTCCGGCGCGAGGCGGATCAGGCGCACGACGTTGGGAATGGGGATTGCGAAAATGGGAGGCTGATCCTCGGAGCCCATCTTCCGTCCCCCGGCCCGGACGAGCAGGCACAGGGTGGTGGCTACGGTCAGCGGCACCGAGAGAACAAAGCGCACCCCTTTTCCGGGATTATTTTCGACGTCGATCAAGCCATGCAAATGTTCCACCCGCTGGCGAACGATGTCCAGGCCAACCCCCCGTCCGGAGAGATCGGTGATCAGGGGGCTGGTGGAAAACCCGGAGTGGAAGATCAGCCATAAAGCATCATGGTCGCTCAGCGTCCCAGCCGCTTCCTCGGTCAAGAGCCGCTTCTTGATCGCCGCGGCGCGCACGCTTGCCAGATCGATCCCCGCGCCATCGTCGGCGACCTCGATAACCAGGCTGTCCCCCTGATGCGTGGCTTTCAAGCGGATGGTTCCCTGGCTGGCTTTGCCGGCGCTTACGCGCACGTCTGGCGTCTCGATACCGTGGTCGATGCAATTGCGCAACAGATGCAGGAGCGGATCCTTGATCTGCTCCAGTACAGACCGATCCACCTCCGTTTCGCCTCCCTGTAAGACCAGGGAGACCTGCTTGCCTTTATCGCGGGCCAGGTCGCGCACCATACGCGGGAAGGTGCTGAAGACCGTCGAGATTGGCAGCATACGTGTCTGGCGGATTTCCTCTTCCATTTCAGCCGCCACCTGATCCATGCGGCGGCCATCCGCCTGAAAGACCCGGATGAGGTCATTTACCCGGTCGCGCAGGGCGCGCAAATGGATTTCATTGGCTTGGAGGAAATCCAGGACCGGTTGAACCGTACCCGGGTTAATCGCGCCGGCCGTCCAATTGGGCGGATTCAGCTCGCTTTGAAAAAGCTCGGCATCCGCCGAGATCAGCAAGCGGCGGAAACTGGGCCGGGCTTTGCGCCATTCCAGCTCCCACGAAGTGATGCTTTCTCGCAACCCTTGCAGCTCGACCAGCCTCTGTCCGGCCGCGATGCGGGTCACCTGAAGCTCCCCCATCAAGGAGAGGAGAGTGTCCAGTTTGGCAGTGGTAAGACGCACCGTTTCTTCCTGCTTATAGGAATCACTCGCCGGCGTGGCCGGTTGTTCCTCTGGAACCGGTGAAATAGCCTTCGGTGATGGCGCCTTCAGCGCCAGACGATCGGGTGGTTTTCCCAAAGCATCGGTTTCTGCCTTTTCACCGCTTCCCTTCCTGGAGGCGCCTTTACCGGTAGCCGGTCTCCTTGGCCTTGCGGCCGTATCCACCTTGTCAGAGGAGGCGCCGGAGATATTGGGAGGCTCCTTTGCCGGCGCTGGAAAAGGGGAATCGGCGGCCTCCATCCCGGACCCCCCGCCCGGCTTTCTAGCTTTTGGGAGGGAGCTTTTTCCGGGGGCAGCTCCACCCGGCGGATCCGCCGTTCCGGATTGGATGGCTTCTAAAAGCCTGGCGAGATTCGAGAGCAACGCATTCACGTCTACAGGAGAGGTTTCTGCCCCGGTCGCTTTTTGAACCAGAACACCGATGGCATCCAGGGTCTGATACATCAGGTCGGAAAACCTTCTGCGATCAGGGGCTTTCCACTGTTCTGCAAGCTCACGAAAAGACTTTCCAAATGATGGGCGAGGGTCTCTATTCCGCTCAAATTAACCGCGCGGGCAGCTCCTTTCAAGCTGTGCGCCTCACGCAAGGTATCGGTCAAGAATTGGGCATAAGTATTTTCCGGGGGGTTGGCCTCCAACGCCAACAGGTTTTGATTGATCGCCTGGACGTGTTCTTGCGCTTCCGCCACAAACAAGGCCATAAGTTGTCGTTGCAGGTCATCATTCAGCGCTTGAGCCATAGAAGTGCCTCTTTCTAAAGACTACCTGTAGGCAGGTGAGGAGCGGTCCTTTCTTCCTCGATACTTCAAGCTATTCCTATATTTTATAGAACTCTACCGTTTTCTGCATGGCCTGGGCCATGACGTTCAAGTTCTCCGCGGCCGTCTGCGACTGGCGCGCCCCGGCCACGAACTGCACGGTGGCCTGGTTGATGTCCTTCATGGCCTGGGAGATCTGCTCCATGCCGATGTTCTGCTGGTGAGCCGAGGCGGCTATCTGCTGGGCCGCCTGGGCCGCTTCCCGGATCGTCTCCGACAACTGGTTGATGACACTCCCGGCCTGCTGCGCCAGCGTCATGCCCGCCTCCACACCCCTGGTGCCCTGCTCCGTGGCCAAAACGGCGGCGTTGGTGGCTTTCTGGATGTCTCCCAGGATCGAGCGCACCCGCGTGGTGGCTTGCTTGGACTGGTCGGCCAGGTTGCGCACTTCGGTGGCGACTACGGCGAAGCCCTTGCCCTGCTCCCCGGCCTTGGCGGCTTCAATGGTGGCATTCAAGGCCAGCAGGTTGGATTGGTCGGCCAGGTCGTTGACCGTGGCGGTGATCTCGCCGATCTGTTGGGTCTGCTCGGATAGCGCCAGGATATCTTGGGCGATGGCCTGCACCTTCTCGCGGATCTCCAACATGCCGGCCATGATCGCCTCCACCGACTGGCGGCCGTTCTCGCTGACCGCGACCGCCCCTTGGGATTCGTGCGCCACGTCGTTGGCTTTTTGGGCGGTCTGTTCGGCGGCGGCGCGCACCTCGTCAACGGTGGTGGTGGTCTCGTTGATGGCGGCGGATTGCTCGTTGGCGCTGGCGGTGTGCTGGCTGACGGCCGCCAGGATCTCGGCCGTCGCCGCCGTCGTGCTGGTCGCCGATTCCCGCGTTTGCGCGGCTATTTTTCGCAGGTTGGCGTTCATGGCCATCAACGCCGGCGAAATCTCGTCCCGGCCGTCTTTCGAGACGATTTCCACCGTCAGATCGCCTTCAGCGATCTTCTTAAACGTGCCCAGGACCACGTTTTGCAAATCGTCCGCGAATTGGTCCATGGCGCGGGAAAGGATGCCGATTTCGTCCCGCCGGGTCATTCCAAGGCGAGAACCCAGGTGGCCCATGGATAAATCCTGCATCATCTTTACGCCCTGGTCGAGCGGCCGGGTGATGCTGCGACTGATTACGACGCCCAGCGCCAGGGCCAATAGCAGCCCGATCAAGCCCGCCGCGAGCAACAGCCGGCTGATCTGGAAAAACGTCTGCTGGGCGTATATCTGGCGATCATTCATCCGGCTTACGTTCAGGCTGGATAAATCGCCCAATTGGGTGGCTACGTCGTCACGGGCGTTGGAGAGGGCGCTGCCGGTCTGGATGGCCCCCAAAGCGGCCTGATTATCGCCGGATTTAACCAGCGTGATGGCTTTCGTAAGCTCGCTCTGGTAAGTAGCCCAGGCAGTATCGAAGTCCGCTAGTTTTTGTAGCTCATCCTGGGTCAAGCTGGTCTGTTTGTACAGCGTGATCTGGCCGTCGATTTCGGTCTTGAGGGTATTGATCTCGGTTTCTATAGCGTTGAGCTGGTCCGGGAACAGCACCATTTTATACACGTCTCCACGGATACGATACAAATCGACGCTGGCCGTCGCCACGTATTCGATGGGCAGCACGTTGTTGTTATAGTTCCCCACGATAATACTGCTCAGATTCTGGACGCTCACGTAACCAATAGCGGCCACCCCTACCACCATGATGGCAACGATCAGAAAGCCTCCGATCAGCTTGACGCCTGTTTTCATGTTATTGAACCAGTTCATGGTCGATCTCCTTGTGGTTAATTCGATTAGCCATCCGTTGTTTACGCAGGTGCGTCCTGTACCGGCCAGGCGCGGGCAGGTCTGGCCCTCTTCCTGCGTTCCGATCGGGTTTTCTGATGCTTTATAGAATTCCACCGTTTTCTGTAGGTTTTTGGCCATGACGTTCAGGTTCTCCGCGGCCGTCTGCGACTGGCGCGCCCCGGCCACGAACTGCACGGTGGCCTGGTTGATGTCCTTCATGGCCTGGGAGATCTGCTCCATGCCGATGTTCTGCTGGTGAGCCGAGGCGGCTATCTGCTGGGCCGCCTGGGCTGCTTCCCGGATCGTCTCCGACAACTGGTTGATGACACTCCCGGCCTGCTGCGCCAGCGTCATGCCCGCCTCCACGCCCCTGGTGCCCTGCTCCGTGGCCAGAACGGCGGCGTTGGTGGCTTTCTGGATGTCTCCCAGGATCGAGCGCACCCGCGTGGTGGCCTGCTTGGACTGGTCGGCCAGGTTGCGCACTTCGGTGGCGACTACGGCGAAGCCCTTGCCCTGCTCCCCGGCCTTGGCGGCTTCAATGGTGGCATTCAAGGCCAGCAGGTTGGATTGGTCGGCCAGGTCGTTGACCGTGGCGGTAATCTCGCCGATCTGTTGGGTCTGCTCGGATAGCGCCAGGATATCTTGGGCGATGGCCTGCACCTTCTCGCGGATCTCCAACATGCTGGCCATGATCGCCTCCACCGACTGGCGGCCGTTCTCGCTGACCGCGACCGCCCCTTGGGATTCGTGCGCCACGTCGTTGGCTTTTTGGGCGGTCTGTTCGGCGGCGGCGCGCACCTCGTCGACGGTGGTGGTGGTCTCGTTGATGGCGGCGGATTGCTCGTTGGCGCTGGCGGTGTGCTGGCTGACGGCCGCCAGGATCTCGGCCGTCGCCGCCGTCGTGCTGGCTGCCGATTCCCGCGTTTGCGAAGTGATTTTTTGCAGGATTTCCGCAAATTCATCCATAGCGCGGGTCAGGGCGCCGATTTCGTCCCGTCGGGTCATCCCAAGGCGAGAACCCAGGTGGCCCATGGATAAATCCTGCATCATCTTTACGCCCTGGCCAAGCGGCCGGGTGATGCTGCGGCTGATCACGACGCCCAGCGCCAGGGCCAATAGCAGCCCGATCAAGCCCGCCGCGAGCAACAGCCGGCTGATCTGGAAAAACGTCTGCTGGGCGTATATCTGGCGATCATTCATCCGGCTTACGTTCAGGCTGGATAAATCGCCCAATTGGGCGGCTACGTCGTCACGGGCGTTGGAGAGGGCGCTGCCGGTCTGGATGGCTCCCAAGGCGGCTTGGTTATCGCCGGATTTAACCAGCGTGATGGCTTTCGTAAGCTCGCTCTGGTAAGTGGCCCAGGCGGCATCGAAGGCCGCCAGTTTTTGTAGCTCATCCTGGGCCAATTCAACTTGCCTGAAGCGTGTGATCTGGTCGTTGATCTCGGTTTTGAGCGTATTGATCTCGGTTTCTGTATCGCTGAGCTGGTCCGGGAACAACACCATTTTATACACGTCTCCACGGATACGATACAAATCGACGCTGGCCGTCGCCACGTACTCGATGGGCAGCACGTTGTTGTTATAGTTCCCCACGATAATACTGCTCAGAATTCTGGACGCTCAAGTAGCCAATGGTGGCCACCCCCACCACGATGAGAGCAACGATCAAGAAGCCTGCAATCAGCTTGGTGCCTATTTTTATATGATTAAGCCAATTCATGCTCGACCTCCTTATGGTTAAATCGAATGGCCGCTCGTCCTTTAGAGGGCTTCGTCTTGTACGACCAGGCGTGGGTCGGTCAGGAGCTTGTCCAGGTCCAAAACCGTTAATAAATCCGGGGTGAGCCCCCCGGTAATCTTCCGTTCCGTTGAGGCTGTTTTTCTCAGGGATGGACCGATCTCCGTTCGAGGTAATTTCTGGACTTCGATGACGTTGTCTACCAGTAACCCGATCTGATATCCGCCGCCATTTACCAGGACGATCTGCCCACCCGCAAGCTGGGGCCTCTTGTCTTGCGCTGGAGAGGTTCTCCCCTTTGGGGGATTGCCCCCTTTCTCTTCAATTCCACTCAATGGGAAAGGGGGCAATCCCAGAAAAGCTCGCAGGTCCAGCAGGGGCACCAGATGGCTGCGTAAATTCACCAGCCCGGCCCAATAAGGCGGCGCCCCTGGTATGGGGGTCACCCCGCTCAGGGGTTGGATTTCGGAAACGGCCTCTATCTCGATACCATAACGTTCCGTATCCAAAACTACTACCACCACTGAGATCGTTTCTCCTGGCGCTTCCTCCTGAGGCACGCGAGCCAGTAAACGCGCGCGCTCTTCGAGGATGCGTTGAACATCAGCGGAATAGTGTTTTTCATCGTGCATCATTCCCATAACTCCTTCTGGGCGGAGACAAACTCAGCCAGGCGGCCAACGGTCAGGCCGTCTCCTTCCGGGACCATGGCCTCGCGCTTCTGCCCGGCAAGTAAATCCTCCAGGTTCTTTAATGCCTTCAAGGCTCTCTGGGTTTGGGATAATCGCCCTAACAACCCGGCCAGACTGAAATAGCCCAACAGGAACTGCGGGTCTGCGTACAGGCAACTGCGCAGAGCCTCCAGGCTTTGATCCAGGCGGCCAAGCTCCTGCAAGATCAACCCGCGAAGGTAGTGAGCAGGAGCCAGGAGCGGCTCCAGGCCCAAGGCGATATCGATCCAACGTTCGGCATTTTCGAGATCCAGGCGGTTCGCATAGATCTTGGCCATCCAGAAGGGCGGCCAGGCATTTCCCGGGTTTGCCCCTGCCAGGGCAGTCAGCTTTCCTAAAGCCGCATCGGTTTGGCCCGACTCGAAAAGGGCCACCGCGGATTGCATCTCGGCCGGCGGGGGCAAGGGCAGGGTCCTCCCTGGCGAAGTTGTGGGAGGCGCCGGGCGTCTCTGCGCCGGCCGCACGGGTATAGCCGGCAGTGGGTTCGCCTTCGCCGGGGGCCGCTCCCCCGGAGCGGGCCGGCCTGCTCGAGGAAACGCCGAAGGAGACGGCGCCGGAATTTGCTCTTCATTCTCCGGCTTCTGGTAGAGAATGGCGCCCGGAAAATTGTGCACCAGGAATTGATGGAAAACAGACTGGGAGGGCTCTGCGTGGCCCACTACCAGCCAGCCGCTCCTGCTTAACGAGGCGTACAAACGCTCTACCACCCTCCGGTTGGTGGTTTCATTAAAATAAATCAGGACATTCCGGCACAGGATCAGGTCCATCACCTGCGTGTTGGTCAACATGGAGGGATAACCATCTTCGATCAAATTGAGATAGGCGAACGTTACCCTATCACGGATGGCCGGCGTGATCGCAAACCTGCTTCCGTCCTGGCTGAAATACCCCGCCTGAAATTCAGGCGGCACCTCACGGAAGGACCAGGATCCGAACTCCCCTTTTTGAGCCTTTTCGAGCGCCGTCCGGTTGATATCCGTCGCCAGGATGAAAACATTCCAATCACTCAGGTCGGGGATCAACTGTTTCACCAGGATTGCCAGGGAATAAGGCTCCTCGCCGGTAGCGCAGCCGGCGCTCCACATCCGCAGCCGTTTTATCGGGCGTCGCTTCTCGATGATCTCCGGCAAGACATACTTTTCCAGGGCTTCAAATTGAGGGCGGTTACGAAAAAAATGGGTCTCGCCAATCGTAATCCGGGCGATCAAACCCTCCAGGGCGAAGCTCCCCTCTGCTTCATTCACCAGATGATTGAAGAGCATTTCCGGATCTGAGATGGATAGCTCGGCCATGGACTGAAGCACGGCCTTTTCCAGGTCGGGGCGCCGCACTTCGGGAATCTCTAAGCCACTTTTCGCGCGCACCAGACCGGTAAAACGCAAGTAATCTACATCGGTGAGCTCATACTTTGGAGCTGGGGACTTCATGCTTCTCCCTGGGCACCCCCTCTGTGCTGAATTTTTCTGTGCCGGCCGTCAGGCGCGGCAGGTCCAGGATTAAAACCAGTTGGCTCCCCTGGCGGGCAATCGCTTTAATGGGCCTGGCTTTTATAGTTAATTCATCGGGAGGGGTGATCGCTTCAGGCGGCAATGAAATCACTTCTTCGACGCGATCCGCGATCAACCCTACCACGCGCTCTTTCACCTGAACCACAATAATCGGGGTATTCAATTCTGGCGACTGAGCCGGTAATCCTAAACGCGACCGCAGATCAACCAGCGGAACGACGCGCCCGCGGACGTTGATCACCCCCGGTAGCCAGGCAGGCGCTTTAGGCACTTTGGTGATCGCCACCATGCGCACCACTTCGCTCACATTTTCCAGCGGCAACCCATAATTGCCTTCGTGGAGCCAGAAGACGACGAACATTTGGAGAGGTTGATCGATTCCTACCAATAGCCCACCTCGCTATTCCAAGGAAACCATGACTTGCGGTAATCCATTACTCGCGATAGAAACCTCCAGCCCAAAACTCTGGACCGATCGCCACGCTCTCTCGTTTTTCAAAGCTTCTAATTCAGGGTGAAACAAAATAATTATACACACGCAGCAAATAAATGCATACTAATTAAATCAACATTGTATTTTTTTGTCCCCCTGCGATTTCGGCGCCGGGGAGGCTGCTATGGGATGGAATCCGGCTAAACTCGGCAGGCCTTATGGTAGAATATGTGCAGCATTTCACAGAATTCTTCTCTTTTTGGACGTGATCCGATGACGCAGATCTACCGCCACACCTGAATACGGCCTTCGAGCGCAGTCCTGCGCTCGATGTTCCTCTTGCACGTCCCTCGGCGTGGCGGAGGTGGGTTCGCGTCCTGAGCTTGCCATTCGCCTCCTGTACCGCCGTCGGCGTGAGCCAGCGGCGGTTTTAATTTGGCAATTGCGCCCCTCAAACGGCGCGTAAACCATCTTTTACAGGAGGTCGATATGTCTGTACCCGATTCTGAAACCGTTTTGTTGATCACCCGCTATGGCATGGGGGATGCCGAGCCAGAGCTCCAGCAAAAGCTGATCACAACTTATTTCAAGCTGCTGGATGAAAACAACATCCTGCCGGCCGCGATCTGCTTTTACGCCAACGGCGTCCGCCTGGTTGTCTCCGGCTCTCCGGTGCTGGATGAGCTCAAATCCCTGGAAGCGAAAGGCGTGCACCTGATTTTGTGCAGCACCTGCTTGAATTACTACAACTTGAGCGATCAGGTGCAGGTGGGCATCGTGGGCGGCATGACCGACATCCTCGAAGCGCAGCGCCGCGCCGGCAAGGTAATCTCGCTCTAAGCGGCCCGGGGAGATGCGGCTCAAAAAACACCGGCGCCGCACTCACTTTAGGCGTCTCGAGTACGGGCCGGTGGAAGGGCCGGGGCCGGCTTGGGGGAGCCGGGAAGATCCGATGCGCCGTCAGGCAGGCTGGCCCTGGGCAACCGTCGCCGGATGCTTCTGGCGGAGGAGCGCCCAGGCGGCCAGGAAGACCAGCCCGGCCGCGCACAGGTAGGCGAACAGGTCGCCAATCCGGCTGTAGAGGGTCGTGGCCCTGCGCAGCGGGAGCGTAGCCAGCATGATCCCGTTGTCCGTGGTGAAGTAATCCTGGCTGGCGAGGACGCGCCCCTGGTAATCGACTACCGCCGACAGGCCGTTGCCGGTGGCGCGTACCATATTATCCTCTCCCAGGGAATGGAGGACTTCGATGCCTAGCTCAAGAGCGCTCTTGAGGATCAGAATGGCTACCGCCAATCCCACCAGAGAGTCCAGCAGGCTAAAGTGAAGCAATGTGGCGGCTAACCTGGCTGTAACGCCGAGCGCAACGAACACGTGGTTGCGCGAGTCAATCGATTGCGTGATGAGCGCCACGCTGCCGCTGCGCAAGCCCACGTAGCGCTGATGGCCCCACAGCACGGCGCAAGCCAGCGCCGAAAGAACCGCCGCCAGGAAGGCGAATTTTTTCATGTTCGCCCTACTTCGTTCTTAGCATTTTTCAGCGAGAATGAGGCAATGCGTGCCGTTTACTTTGGCAAGCACCTTGCCGTGCGCGTCGCTGAAATAGGCCTTTTCCAACCCCTTCGCGTCCTTGTGGTCGATCAATTTCAAAGCATAGGCTGCCAGGAATTGCTCGATCTCGCCGCTTTCGAGGCCGAAATGCCATTGTTCGCCAACACTGGCTACCCGCTGTGCAACTGCCGATTCGCCGCCGTAAGCACCTTCGTTTCGTAAAACCGACGCGTAAATAGAATTGAAAACCACCCAACTGCCCCTCCCGCCAAAATCCCGGATCGTCTGGAAGGTCGCGTCCACTGATTGCGGCTGCAAGTACATCAGCAGGCCCTCCAATACGAACAGGCTGCGCTGCTGTTTCAGGAACGCGGCTTCTTCGAGCTTTACAGGCAGCGTTTCTTTGTCGAAATCGATGGCGATGAAAGTGACGTTCGAGGGAACCGTCACCCGGCGTTTTTGATATTGGTGAATCTTGGCTTGTTGGGTCGCCGAAATATCCAGCTCGAATACCCGGGTGGAGCGGGCCTTTTCTTGAAAACGGATGGCGCGGGTGTCGAAGCCTGCCCCCAGGATCAAGATCTGGTCGAATTGCTCCGCCAGGGCCTGCTCGAAGACGGCGTCGATGTATCGGGTACGCGCGACAACGTACGCATACATGCCTTCAGGGGCGAGCACTCTGCTGAAGAATTTCCTGCCCAGCGAGACGTGCAACAGTGGCGCTAAATACCCCGGCAGAAGCAGAGGGGCAATATAGTCATCGCTTTTATAGGGGCCGTTTGTTTCCAGGGCCGAGGCCGCCCGCGACAGGCAGGTCATCTCCGCCGTCCTGGATGTGGTCGTATTGATCCTTCTTTTCATATTCGGCTTCTTCCTTCGAAATACGAAATCCAATTCCTGCGCGTCAGACATCCGGAGCTTTCCCTTTCACCCGGCCTGGTTTGGGGGAGGCGAAGGCTTGCGGGCCATTTCTTTGACCATTTGGATTAATTGGCCGAGGAAGAGCTGGTCCAGCTCGTCAGAAGTCTCGGGCAGGTTCAAGGTCGCTTTGAATTGCGCCCGGTAACGCATCCAAAAGTGGATAGGACCGATGATCATGGTGAGGAAGACCACGGGGGCATAACGCTTATCGAGCAGCCCCTCCTCCTGGAGGCGGGCGACCTGGTGAGCGAGTTCCGGCGGTCAAGGCGGCCTCTTTTTCCGCGATCTCGGTCTGGCCTTCGAGGTAGGCCCATAAGGAGATACGCTGATAAGCCGAATCCTGTTTCCAGAAGTTGAACGAGGCCGCCAGGGTTTGCTGCATCATCCCTTCGGGAGAGGTAGCCGCCTCTTTGGCTCGTACCAGCGCCAGCGTATAGCGCTCCGCCAGGTTTTCGAGCACCTGGTGGTAGAGCTTCTTTTTGCTCTGGAAATGGTGGAGGATCAGCCCATCGGAGATACCGCATTTTTGCGATATGTCTGCCAGGGAGGTTCCCGAAAAGCCTTTCTCGGCGAATAGCTCTTGCGCAGCCGACAAAACACGTTCTTTGGTATCCGCGCCATCCCGTTGTTTCCTCAAGAATCACCTCCTCTATATTTACTTAACAATAACTAAATATAGAGTTTTTGTCAATCCCCTCGAGGTGTTTCCGTGGCCTTTTCATGATAGGGGGCGTCATTCCCCTCGTCGGGAGGGCAAAGAACGCCCCGTGCTCGTGATAGCACGGGTCGCGAGCCCTGGGCGTTGAATTAGCGTTGTATTAGATGTAGACGGCGGAGCCGGCAAATTACCCCAGTGTTCGCACCCAGATGCCTGAGGCAATCTCTTTGTCGGCGGCAAATTCTTTTCGCTCGATCCGGAAAAGAAAGGAGGAGCGATGATTGGCAACCATTCTGACCACGGCATTGGGGGCTATCCCCATGGCCGTCAGCTCCTGCGAAAGCTCGGGCGTGTTCATTTGGATCGAAACGATCGGGCCTGCCTGTCCAGGCTCGAGCTCGCGTAAGGGCTTGATCGAGGCGTGCGCCTGGGAAAGGCCGGGTTCGTTTTGCCCGGTGATCAAGACGAGCTGTACACCGTCTTTCAGCCCGTGTTGGGTAAGGGAATTTGGCATGGCCTTCCTCCATAAAAAATCTGCTCTTCTCTTGAGTGGATCTACATCAATGTAGCGCCCGATTGTGGAGGAATTATGAAAATCTCAGGGAAAAGTTGTGTGCAACTATATGTGTAATGATTTGGTTGTGCTTGGGGTCGGGAGGTGCTAGAATCAGCTAGAGCATTTTCCAAGAATCATCACCTTAATTTGACAGTTGCCAGGATGTTGAAGTATGGAAGATCCGGTGCTGTTTTCCCCTCACAATCCGGTACAGCAGAGATGGCACGCATGAAGGCTGAGAATGCCGGGCGGCGCGCCTTACGGGAGGGCGCCTTTCCGCCCGAAGCAATGCAGGCCGTGGGGAAAGGGGCCGGGTGCAAGTAAGGAAGGTGGAGATGCAGGGCGGCGGGAACGGCAGGTTTCAGGCGGGGGCGGGCTTTTCCGAGCGCAAGGCGCTGCTGCCCGAGGAGCGCGTGAAGCGTATCGGCAGTGGCGCGCTGGGCGGGAAGGCCCAGGGGCTGGTCGATATCCACCAGGCGCTGCGCAATGGGCTGGATGCGGCCGCATTTCCGGGAATCGCCATCGATATCCGGCGCATGACCATCCTGGGCGGGGACGTCTTTGCCACCTTCATGGAGCGCAATCACCTGCTCGATATCGCCTGCTCCGATTTACACGATGGGCACATCGCGCGCGCGTTTCAGAAGGCCGACCTGCCTTGCGAGATTCTGGGCGACCTGCGTGCGCTGGTCGGCCAGATGGTTACTCCGCTCGCCATCCGCTCTTCCAGCCTGCTCGAAGACAGCGAGCACGAGCCTTTTGCCGGCGTCTATGCCACCAAGATGATTCCGAACGGCAGCTACAGCCTGGATATCCGCTTCCGCCAACTGGTCGAGGCGATCAAGTTCGTCTATTCTTCGACCTTTTACAGGGCCGCCAAAAATTATCGCCGGGCCATCGGGCGCGCCGACGAGGATGAGAAGATGGCGATGATCGTCCAGGAAATGGTCGGCAAGCGCTACCGTGACCGGTTCTACCCCGATCTCTCCGGCGTGGCGCGCTCTTACAATTATTATCCCATGGCGCCGGCAAGACCGGAGGATGGCGTGGTAAGCCTGGCCCTGGGGATGGGGAAGACCATCGTCGACGGGGGCATTTCCTGGACGTATTCGCCTGGCTACCCGAAGGTCGACCCGCCCTTTGGCTCGACGGCCAGGCTGCTCAAGAATACCCAGACGCAGTTCTGGGCGGTCAACATGGGCGACCCGCCGGAATACGACCCCACCCGCGAGACGGAGTATCTGCTGCTCGAGAGCATCACCGAAGCCGAGCGCGATGGCACGCTGCGCCGGCTGGCGTCCACCTATAATCCGCAGTCCGACCGGCTCTCGATCGGCACCGGCACGCAGGGCCCGAGGGCCATCACCTTTGCCCCCTTGCTCGTGTTGAAAGAGCTGCCCCTGAACGAAATCATCCTGAGACTGCTCTCGGTTTGCGAGCAGACCCTGGGCGCGCCGGTGGAGATCGAGTTCGCCATGACCTTCGACCCGCACCATTTTGCCTTCCTGCAGGTGCGGAAGATGGCGGTTTCCGCTGAGGAGGTGCAGGTGGCGGAAGCGGAATTGAGCGGCGCGAGCGTGCTGGCGGCCTCGCGCAATGCGCTGGGGAACGGCGCGCTCGAAACCATTCGGGACGTGGTTTACGTCAAGCCGGGCGAGTTCAACCTGCGGTACACCCAGGCGATGGTGCCGGAGCTGAAGCGGCTTAACGAGAGGCTGCTCGCCGCGCGCCAACCTTACCTGCTGGTGGCGCTGGGGCGGTTAGGCACCACCGACCCCTGGCTGGGTATCCCGGTGCAATGGGCGCAGATTTGCGGCGCGCAGGCCGTGGTGGAGGTGGCGCAGGAAAACGCCCGCGTCGAGCTCAGCCAGGGCTCCCACTACTTCCACAATATCGTCAACCTGGGCGTCAAGTATTTCCTGATGCCGTTTACCAGCCCGTACAAGCTGGATTGGGCCTGGTTGGAGCGGCAGCCGGCGGTGGAAGAAACGCGCTTCCTCCGCCACGTTTGCATGGAGCAGCCGCTGCAGATCAAGGTGGATGGGCGCAGCAGCCGGGGCGTGATCTACAAGCCCGGGGAGAGGGCGGACAGTGGCGTGAGATGAGCACGAACAGGCACACACGGTCGATTAGAATGAGGAGGAGGTTGCCTGGTGGTTGAGAAAAACCATGCGGTGCGGTATTACCAGGCCCAGGTCCACGCGCTAACGGAAATCTCGAAGACCCTGACGCTGCCCCTGGAATTGCCCGAGCTGCTGGAAGTCGTCTTGCGCAAGATCGCGGATGTGATCCAGCCGGCGGATGTCGGCGCGGTGATGCTGTGGGATCAGTCTTCCGGGCTGTTCCGATCTGTGGCCGCCTTCGGCCTGGATGCCCAGATCTTCAAACAAATTGGCCTGCGGGCGGGCGAGTCCACCACCGGCAAGGTGTACGATAGCGGGGAAGTCTGCCTCTTGAGCGAGCCGGATGAGATCGCCGCCGCCCTGGCGGACCTGCGCCCGGCCAATCGTGTGGTGCTTGCCCGCTCCATGGGCACCGAGCGGTTGCCGCAGTGCATCCTGGCCGCCCCCATCTTTGTGGGGGATCAGAAATACGGCGTCCTGGTCCTGTATACTTTTCAGGGGGCAGCGCAGTTTACCGAGCGCGACCTGCCCTTTATTCACACCCTCGCAGACTTGATCGGCCTGGCCATCGACCGGGCGCGCCTGGACGCCAAGGCCGACGCCATCCGCGAAGCGCGCGAGTTGGAAAGGCTGCGCGCCGAGCTGATGGCCACCCTTTCCCACGAGCTGCGGATGCCGCTGACCGCCATCCGCGGGTATACTTCGGCGCTCCTGATGGAAGACATGAATTGGAGCGAGGAAAAGAAGAAGGATTTCTTGAAACGCGCCGACGAGGAATGCGAGAATATGGACGTGATGATCAAAGATATTCTCGATTCGTCGATCATCGACGTGAACCAGCTCAACCTGGAGATCGAGCCGGTGCGCCTGCCTTACCTGGCGCGGGACGTCGTCGCCGAGATCCAACGGCGGGTGAGAAGCCACCGTTTTATCGTGGATATCCCCGGCGAATTTCCCATCGTCGACGCCGACCCGCGCTGGATCAAACAGGTCTTCCGCAACATCCTGGATAATGCGATCAAATACTCGCCCGATGGCGGCCTGATCGTCCTGCGGGGCGAGATCCGCGCGGCGGACGTAGTGATCAGCATTGCCGATCAGGGCATTGGCATCTCTCCGGAAGACCTGATCCCCTTGTTTGAAAAGTTCTTCCGCGTGCGCTCGGCGCACCATTACCACGTTTCCGGCACGGGGCTTGGGCTGCCCATCGCGCGCGCCATCATCGAGGCGCACGGGGGGCGCATCTGGGTGGAAAGCAAGGTCGGCCAGGGAACGATCGTGTTCTTTTCCATGCCAAAGGCCAGGCCCATCCCCGTGGAGGATTGATGAGCCGCGCTCTTGAGCACGGATTTTCAGGTGCGTCAGGCGCGCTTCGGGAATGAACAGCAGCTCAGCCGCACAGGAGGCTCGATGAATAATCTGCGCATCTTGATCGTCGAGGACGAACCCAAAGTCATCCACCTGGTACGCGAGGTCCTGGCTACGGCGGGGTACGAGGTGTACGCTGCCTGTAACGGCAAGAACGCCATCGAACAGGTCGCCATGGAACAGCCCGACCTGGTGATCCTGGATATCCTGCTGCCCGGCGAGATGGATGGCTACGAGGTCGCCCGGCGTCTCCACGAATTTTCGGACGTGCCCATCATCATGCTGACCGGAAAGGCACGCGCGAGCGACCTCCTGCGCGGGTTTGACGCCGGCGCCGACGATTACATCACCAAGCCGTTCAATTCCAAAGAGCTGTTGGTGCGCATCCGGGCGGTGCTCAAGCGCTCGCAGAGAGGGGCCGCCCACCGTCCGGACGAAGAGATCATCCGCTGTGGGGACATCAACATCGACCTGGCGCGCAGGCGGGTGGTGGTTGGGGGTGGGGAGATCCACCTGACGGCCACCGAATACAACCTGCTGCACGAGCTGGCGGTGCACCGCAACCAGGTGATGCTTCACGAGCAATTGTTGAGCGCGGTTTGGGGGTGCGAATACCAGAACGACGTCGATTATTTACGGGCCTATATCCATTCCTTACGCCAGAAGATCGAGCCTGACCCGGCCAACCCGCGCTTCATCGTGCGCTGCCCCGGGGTGGGCTACAGCCTGGTGTGTGGGGAAGGCCAGGACTAGCGCAGCGATTGGCGGCTAAGGCCGAAACGAGGGCCGGCCTGGACGATCCCGTCCAGGCCGGCCCTCGTTTTAACGCAATTTTCACGTACCCGTCCCTTATTTTTCTGCAATTCTCACGTAATCCCAAGAAAATATTAAAGACGATCTTGCTTGTTCTGACGCGATTTGCGGTCATTTCCAGGCATTCATCCCTTTTCGTCGATCGAATCCATGTATTCCACACTATAAAGGAGAATAAAAATGACCCTGATTCAAGAAGTTATCGCAAGAGTTCGAGGAAAAAGATCCTTGCCAGCCAGAATTCCACCAGGCCGTCAAAGAGATCCTGGGGACGCTCGAGCCCACCGTCGCCCGGCACCCGGAATTCGTCAAGGCAAAGATCTACGATCGCATCGTGGTTCCCGACCGGGTGATCATGTTCCGCGTCCCCTGGGTAGACGACCAGGGCGAAGTGCAGGTGAACCGCGGCTTTCGTGTGCAATTCAACAACGCCATCGGCCCCTATAAGGGTGGCTTGCGCTTCCACCCGTCGGTCAACCTGGGGATCATCAAATTCCTTGGCTTCGAGCAGATCTTCAAGAATTCGCTGACGACCTTGCCCATGGGTGGCGGCAAGGGCGGGTCGGATTTTGACCCCAAGGGGAAATCGGACGCCGAGGTGATGCGCTTCTGCCAGGCCTTCATGCGCGAGCTCTACCGACACATTGGCCCGGATACCGACGTGCCGGCGGGCGATATCGGCGTCGGCGGGCGCGAGATTGGATACCTGTATGGTTATTACAAGAAGATCGTCAACGAGCACACTTGCGTGCTGACCGGCAAGGGCATGGAATACGGCGGCAGCCTGATCCGCCCCGAAGCTACCGGTTACGGGTCGGTCTATTTCGCCGACGAGATGCTCAAGACGCGCGGCAAGAATATGGTCGGCAAGGTGGCCGCAATCAGCGGGTCGGGCAACGTGGCGCAGTACACCATCGAGAAGCTGAACCAGTTGGGCGCCGCGCCGATCACCGTCTCCGATTCTGACGGCACCGTCGTAGACGAGGATTGCATTGGCGCCGAGAAGCTGGCCTTCATCCTGGACCTCAAGAACAACCGCCGCGGGCGCATCCGCGAGTACGCCGACCGCTTCCACGCCGCCTACTACCCCGGCAAGAGCGTGTGGGACGTGATCGTGGAGCACAACCTGAAGATCGACTTGGCTTTCCCTTCCGCCACGCAGAATGAGATCGACAAGACCCAGGCCGAAGCGATGGTCAAGAACGGCTGCTATCTGGTCAGCGAAGGCGCCAACATGCCCTCTACGCTGGAAGCCATCGAGATCTTCCAGGAGCACGGCGTCCTGTACGGCCCGGCGAAAGCGGCCAATGCCGGCGGCGTTGCCACTTCGGGGCTGGAGATGTCGCAAAACAGCCAGCGTCTCTCCTGGACGAGTGAAGAAGTAGATGATAAACTGCACGGAATTATGCGCAGCATCCACCACGCCTGTCTGGAAGCGGCAGACGCCTATGGTTACAAAGGCAACTACCTGGCCGGCGCGAATATTGCCGGCTTCCTCAAGGTGGCCAACGCTATGCTGGCGTATGGAATTGTATAGCAGCAGATGAAGGATCCCCCCCGCTTCATCGATAGCGTTGAGATGAAGCGGGGGGACGTTCGATCCCGCTCTATCTGGATGAGGTGAGTTTTCCGGGGCGTGGAAGCCGGCCCCTGGGAGGGAATTATGCCAACCATGCAAGTTGACCAGGCCCTGGCAGACCGGATGTTGGATAAAGCCATCCAGATGTGCGCCGACTTAAAATTCCACGGGGATCCAAAGCAAACCGTGCAGGCCCTGCAGCTCGGGCGCTGCGATATCTGCGCGAAGGTTTCCGAGTGCCTGGTCTGCCAGGTGGGGGAATACCTGGGCAAGATCGACCAGACGGTGAAAGCCGTCTACCAATACAAGCCGGAATATACCTCGCTCCAGCCGCGCTCCGAGAATCTGACGGTCGGCGGGCAACCGGCGGGGATCAACCTGGTAGCCTGGGTGGAGCGAAAAAGCGCCGCGTTGAACGCCCTGGCCGCCACGCTCGAAAACGCACTGTCCGACAGCCGCAAGCGCATCCACTGCAAGAATGCCATCCCGGCCTGTTACATCCTGGATATTCAGATGATCGAGGACCGCGACGTGCAGGAAAACCGGGGCTATGGCATGTTGGTCAACAGCATGTTCGTGCGCTCGCAGCAGACCTGGAGGCGTGAGGAGACCCCATCTCGCAAGGAAGCTGCCCGCCTCGACGAAGAGAAGAGCCAGATGGAGGTCTTACTGGCCTCCTTCGACCCCGAATTTTCCCCGGAAAGCGCCCTTTTCGAGCAGGCGGCCGCCATCGAGCAGCTCCCGGCGGTTGCGCGACAACCCTACGAGCACCGCCTGCGCGAGATCCGCGTGGCCTTGATCCGCCGCTTGATCAGCGATCAACTGGCTTACATCAACATTGCCAAAGAGTGGCTGACCACCGGCGACCTGGCGGAGATTTACCAGCGCAAGATTGGGCTGGGGCGCATCGGCGGGAAAGCGGCGGGATGGACTCTGGCGGCGCGTATTCTCCAGGAATTGCTCGAAGAGCCTTACAGGAGCTGCGTGCGCGTTCCCGAATCTTTCTTCCTCGGCTCAGACGTGCTGTATATCTTCATGGCCATGAACGGCCTGATGCACTGGAACAACCAGAAATACAAGCCCGAGGATAAAATTCGCAGCGAGTACCCCCAGATCCGTGAAGAATTCCTGGTGGGAAAGTTTCCTCCGGAGATCTTGTGTGAATTGAGCGTGATGCTCGAACAGATCGGCGCCAGGCCAATCATCGTGCGCTCCTCCAGCCTGCTCGAAGACAATTTCGGCACCTCCTTCGCCGGTAAGTACGAAAGCATCTTCCTCCCCAACCAGGGCAGCCCCCAGGAGAACCTGGAAGCGCTCACTCGCTCGATCGCGCGCATCTATTCGAGCACGCTCAAGCCCGACGCGCTGCTCTACCGGCGCAGCAAGGGCTTGCAGGATTATGACGAGCGCATGGCGGTGCTGATCCAGGCGGTGCAGGGCGAACGGTTCGGGCGCTACTTCTTCCCGCAAGGCGCCGGCGTGGCTTTCAGCCGCAACCTGTACCGCTGGTCGCCGCAGATCCGCAAAGAGGACGGCTTCGTGCGCCTGGTGTGGGGACTGGGCACCCGCGCGGTGGAGCGCTCGGGGAACGATTACCCCCGCCTGGTCGCGCTCAGCCATCCCACCCTGCACCCGGATGATTCTCCCGAAGCCATCCGCTATTATTCGCAGCAGAACATCGACCTGATCGACCTGGAAACCAACCGCATGGCCACCCTGCCGGTGCACCAGGTGCTGCGCCCGGATTACCCCTCCTTGCGTTTCCTGGCGCAAATCGAAGAAGACGGCTACTTTTCCACGCTGCGCCAGCGGGTGATGTCAGACGATATCCCCCGGCTGGCGGTCACCTACGACGAGCTGCTGCGCCGTTCTCCCTTCGCCGCCCTGATGACGCGCGTCCTGCACATCCTCGAAGAGCAGTATCACGTGCCGGTCGATCTGGAATTTACGCTCGAGATCCCCGACCCGCGCCAGCCCAAGCCGCAGGTGCTTATTTCCCTCTTGCAATGTCGCCCGCAGAGCATCTTGCAGGACAGCCCGGCGGCGCGCCTGCCGGCCAACCTGGAGCCGGAAAAAACCATCTTTTCTACCTCCTTCATGGTGCCCCAGGGGTGCGTCGAGCAGGTGCGCAAGGTCATTTTTGTCCCGCCGGAGGGCTATTTCCAATTGCCGACCCAGATGGCGCGCAACGAATTACGGCGCGTCATTAGCCGGCTGAACGCGACCCTGGAGGAGAAGGCCTTCATTTGCGTTGGGCCGGGCCGCTGGGGAACGGTCAACCCCGACCTGGGAGTATTCGTCAGTTATTCGGACATCAATAACTCGGCTGCGTTAGTGGAGCTTTCCGGGAAGGGCGTGGGGCCTGCCCCGGACCCCTCCCTGGGCACCCATTTCTTCCAGGACCTGATGGAGGCCAATATTTACCCGCTGGCGATTTGCCTGGGCGATCGCGGCGCGGGGTTCAACCGGAGTTTCTTCTACGAGACGCCCAACCGGCTGCGCCGGTACGCCGACGTGGATGCGGCGATGGAGGAGTGCCTGCGGGTGATCGACGTCAGCGATTATGCGGCGGGCAGCCATATCCAGATCGTCATGGACGAGGAGAAGGGCCAGGCGATCGCCTATCTCGCCCCCGACCTGCCGCCGGGGTGAGCAGGATGCCTTCCAGCGAGCCATAGCCAGCTCGCCCAGCGGAGAAAAGCGTGTATCCAATTCTCAGAAAACGGGTGTTAAGTGATGTCGTCAAGCTGGTGGTGGTCGCGGCCCCTGCGGTAGCGCGCAAGGCGAAGCCCGGCCAGTTCGTCATCGTGCGTACCGACGAGACGGGTGAGCGCATCCCGCTCACCATCGCGGACTTCGACGCCCAGGCCGGAACGATCACCCTCATCTTCCAGGAAGTGGGCAAATCCACCAGGCAGATGGGGCAATTGGAAGTGGGCGATGGGTTCGAGAACGTGGCCGGCCCCTTGGGCCATCCCACTGAAATTGAAAACTACGGCACAGTCGTGGTGGTGGGCGGCGGGGTGGGCATCGCTCCCCTCTTTCCCATTACCCGCGCGCTCAAGCAGGCCGGCAACCGCGTCATCGCCGTCATCGGCGCGCGCACCCGCTCGCTCCTCTTCTGGGAAGAGCGCATGGCCGAAGTCTCCGACGAGCTGATCCTGTGCACCGACGACGGCTCTGCCGGGCGTAAGGCGCTGGTCACCCAGCCCTTGCAGGAGGTCTTGCAGGCGCACCCTGAGGTCGCCCACGTGTGGGCCATCGGCCCGGCGGTCATGATGAAATTCGCCGCCCAGACCACCCGGCCTTTTGATATCCCTACCACCGTCTCGCTCAACACCATCATGATCGACGGCACCGGGATGTGCGGCGGCTGCCGCGTGGTGCTCAACGGAGGCGCCAGGTTCGTGTGTGTGGATGGGCCCGAGTTTGACGCTCACCAGGTGGATTGGGAGCTGCTCCTCTCGCGCCTCGCCTTCTACCGGGCCGAAGAGAAGGTGGCCCTGGAGCGCTGGGAGGCCCATCGCTGCCGCCTGGAGGCGGCCCTGTCGGCCCTGGAAAGGTAAGCCCATGTCTCCCAAGAAGATCATCCCCGAACGCGTTCCCATGGCCGAGCAGCCGCCCCTGGAGCGCATCCACAATTACCAGGAAGTGCCTTTGGGCTATTCCCCCGAGCAGGCCATGGCCGAAGCCGCGCGCTGCCTGCAAGACGCCAAACCCCATTGCATGACCGGCTGCCCGGTCAACATCAACATCCCCGGCTTTCTGCGCCTGATCGAGATCGGCGATTTCCGCGGGGCGATCCACCTGATCAAAGAGACCAACGCCCTTCCCGCCATCACCGGGCGGGTGTGTCCCCAGGAAACGCAGTGTGAAGGGGTGTGCGTGCTGTGCAAGAAGTACCAACCCGTCTCCATCGGGCGCCTGGAGCGTTTTGTGGCCGACTGGGAAGCGGCGCAAGGGCCCTTGCCCACCCCACCTTTGGCCCCCTCTACCGGCAGGCGAGTGGCGGTGGTGGGCTCCGGACCGGCCGGGCTGACGGTGGCGGCCGACCTGGCGCGGTTGGGGCACCAGGCGACCATCTTCGAGGCTCTGCACGAGGCCGGGGGGGTGCTCATCTACGGCATCCCCGAGTTTCGTTTGCCCAAGGCCATTGTCAAGCGTGAGGTGGAGTACGTCTGCTCGCTGGGGGTGAAGATCCGCACCGATTTCGTGGTGGGCAACACCGCCACGGTGGACGAGCTCCTCGAAGAATTCGACGCCGTCTTCCTGGGGACGGGCGCTGGCCTGCCCTGGTTCCTGGGAATCCCGGGCGAGAACCTGGGCGGGATCTATTCTTCCAACGAGTATTTGACCCGCGTCAACCTGATGAAAGCCTATCGCTTCCCCGAGTACGATACTCCCATTGCGCGCGGCAAGCGGGTGATCACCATTGGGGGCGGCAACACGGCCACGGACTCGGCGCGCACGGCTTTACGCCTGGGGGCGCAAGAATTGATCCTCGTCTATCGCCGCTCGAAGGCGGAAATGCCGGCGCGGGCGGAGGAGATCCACCATGCCGAGCAGGAGGGAGTGAAGTTCCATCTGCTGACCACCCCCCTGGCTTTCTACGGGGAGGACGGGCGGCTGACCGGGCTGGAATGCTTGCAGAACGAGCTGGGCGAGCCGGATACGTCCGGGCGCCGGCGGCCGGTGCCGATAACCGGCTCCAATTTTCGCATCCAGGCCGACGTGGCGGTGATCGCCATCGGCCAGAGCCCCAGCCCGATCATCGCGAACACGACCCACGACCTGGCCACGGCCAGGGGCGGGGTGGTGGTGGTCGATCAGGGCACGATGAAGACCTCCAAGAAGGGCGTGTTTGCCGCCGGGGACGTGATCACCGGCGGAGCCACCGTCATTCTGGCGATGGGCCAGGCCAGGATCGCCTCAAAGGCTATAGACGAGTATTTGAGAACGGGCGTCTGGTAAAAAGATACCTGTCGGCACCACACAAGACCCCCTGGATTAAGCCTTTTTGGATTTGCTATAACCCCCACGACGGATGTTTGGGCCGGGATTGATGTGGCTAGCGGAATAAAGGACATCTGCTACGAAGCGATTCGACCAGACAGGCGTCCACCCCTGGGATCGTGGCTCCGCCGGAGCACTCCGGCCCGGAGCGAAACGGGCCGGTAATTACCCGTTGGGTCGTAGATCGAGATGGGCCGAACTTTCTCGTCGAGAACGACCTATTTCAAATGGTTGATCTTGTTCCCACAACGGATTCACATAAATGAGTTTATGGTCGGTGATTCTTCGGCTAACGGAAGAACGGATATCTCTTCAAATGGGTGGATGGGATAAGACCACTTTGGCCAGAAGATCCATGTAGGCAAGAGCTAAGATTTTCCTCGAACAGGTCGAGGGGGGTATCCTTGATTGTCGAGGGTGAGTAAAACCTTGACCCGATCAAACGTGAATTCATTTCATAACGGGGTCATTAAACAGACCCTTTCTGCACCCTCCACAGATCGCAGGCACAGTTCACTTTTCAAGTTGCGCTAACATGGGAAATTTGCCACTTGACAAAAGGCGCCATCTCCTGTATTATTTAACCGCTTACGTAAGCGTTTACGCAAGCGATTACGTAAGAAATACTCAGCTCAAGGTTGCCCTATGAAAAGACCCAATATTCAAGAAGTAGCGAGCCTTGCCGGAGTGTCCACCGCGACCGTCTCTCACGTCATCAACAAGACCCGCTTTGTTTCTCCTGAGGTTCAAAGCCGCGTCCTCGCAGCCATCGAGAAGATCGGTTACTACCCCTCTTCATCCGCGCGGAGTTTGGCCTCTAACAAATCTTGCATCGTGGGGGTTGTCTTTTCAGAAATCATCAACCCATTCTATACCTCTGCCTATCGCGGCATCGAGGTCGAGCTATCCAAAGCCGGTTACGACATCATTCTGGCCAACACTGGTGAAGACCCGGAGAAACAAGAATTGTCGCTGAAAACCCTCTTTTCCCGCAGCGTGGACGGCCTGATTCTGGCTCCTTCTGATCGCCCTTCGGCCATGTTGGACCGCCTGGTGGACGACAAGGTTCCCATCGTCCTTTTCGACCGCTGGGATAAGAATACTCCCAGTGTGGTTGTGGACAATGAGGACGCTTCCTTTAAAGGAGTCAGCCATCTCATCGAGGATGGGCATCGCAGGATCGGCCTGATCTCGGGGCGTGAGACGATCGTCACCTCTATCGAGAGGAAGGAAGGCTACTTACGCGCGCTCAGAGAGCACGGCATCCAGATCGACGACCAACTGATCTTCCAGGGCAATTCCCTCCAGGAAAGCGGATACGAGGGCGCGCGCCTTCTTCTATCCCTGGAGGATAGACCCTCGGCCATCTTTTGCACAAACAACCTCATGACCCTGGGCGCCCTGCATGCTTTCCAGGAATTGAAGCTGCGTTGCCCCAAGGATATCGCCTTCGTCGGTTTCGACGATCATGAATGGGCCGACATCTTCTCGCCGCCCCTGACCGTTCTGAGCCAGCCTACCTACGAGATGGGGCGCAGGGCGGCCCAGATGCTCGTCAAAATGATGGAAGGCAATACCGCTGAAATCAAGCACAAGAAACAGGTGTTCGGCGCCGAGCTCGTCGTACGCGGTTCCTGCTCGTCTGAGTGCCTGGAAAAATACATGCGGGCGTTGGAAGAGCATTCAAGTAGCAAGCACCTCTCGACCACTCACCACCAATAGAGCGGGATACGCTGGAAGGGAATATGAACATCTATCGAAGACCATCTGATGGCGTCGCCGCCGGGGATGCAATTCCCTTTTATCTCGATGGAATTTACCATTTGTTCCATCTTTCTTCTCCACCCAATACCCAACATTATCCCGAGAGGGTCAGGTGTTCCTGGCGGCACATCCTCTCCCCCGATCTGGTGAGCTGGCAGGAGGGGCCCATCGCTCTCTCCCCCGGCGAAGAAGAGAATGCGCCCGATGCGAACGGCGTGTGGACGGGTTCTGTCATCTTTGCCCAGGGCGCCTTCCACATCTTTTACACGGGTTTCTTGAAGGACGCCCCTCACCCTCAAACCATCTGCCACGCCACCAGCTCGGACGGCATCCTCTTCGAGAAAGATGAGCGCAATCCCCTCCTCGTTCCTGATGCGGATTTCTTTGAGCCGGAGGATTGGCGCGATCCTTTCGTGTTTTGGAACGAACGGGAAAATGCGTATTGGATATTGATCGCTTCTCGATTGAAAGAAGGCCCCCCCAATTTGAGGGGTTGTATTGCCCTGGCAACTTCCCCGGATTTGGCCACCTGGTCGAAGCCGGTTCCCTTTTATACGCCTTATCTCACCTATTGCCCCGAGTGCCCCGAGCTATTCCAACTGGGAGAAAAGTGGTACCTGGTCTTTTCCCGTTTTTCCGAATCGGCGCAGACCATTTACCGCATCTCGGACGATCCGCGCGGGCCGTGGGTGCCTCCGCGGTGGAAGGCCTGGACGGCCGCCGCTGGTACGCTGCCAAATCCCTGGGAGATGGGAACCGCAGGATCTCCTTCGGCTGGGTGCACGAGCGAGACGGCTTTAACGACGAGGGCACCTGGGAGTGGGGCGGAGATTTTGGCATTCCCCGGGAGCTTTACCCTAAAGAAAATCACGAGCTGGGAGTAAGGTACCCTCGGGAGATCCTGTCCGGCTACGCAAACCGTCTCCCGATAGAGTTTACTCCCTTCCTGGGCGAATGGAACGCCGGAAGCGAAGAAATCGCTCCCATCGCCGGGGATCAACTTTCTTGTGGTTTCCTGCGCACAGCGTCGTGCCATTATCAGTTCGAGTGTACGCTGCAACCCCAGGAAACTCGTGGCAGTTTTGGCGTGCTCTTGAACGCCGCCGGGGATTTGGCTTCAGCCCACGTGATTGCCTTTGATCCGGGTGCGCAAAGGGTATCGATCATTCGATGGCCCGAGCCCCTGGATGTTTTCTGGCGCGACCTGACGGACAGGAAAGTCCCCCTGCCGGACCCGGATGGCCCGCGCCTGGTAGAACGGCCGCTGAAGATCGAGGCCGGCAAGGACATCCAATGCACAGTTTTCGTAACAGATCTCGATCGTGGAGGTGTTTATTGACGATGAAATAAGCCTGTCTTATAGGATTTATGAAACCGGCGATCATGGATTAGGTTTGTTTGCACAAAGCGCCCGGGTGACTTTTAAATCCCTGGCTATGGCAACACCGCAATCCGCATAGCTGCTTCACTGGTAGCTTTCTATTGAGCCAGTGTGTGAGGCTAGAGAACAGCCATCCAATTACTCAATCAGAAGGAGGAGGTGCAAGATGAAAAAGCTACACAAATACATCAGTTTCATTATCCTGTTGGTCATCCTCGGCAGCCTGGTGGGATGTCAACAAGCTGCAACCCCAACCCAGGCGGTTAGCCCTACCGAAAAGCCGGCCACAGTTGTGCCCACCGAAGTGCCGGCAGTGGTTGAGCCAACCTCTGCCCCAGCCGCGGTTGAGCCCACCACCGCTCCCAAGAAACTTAAAATCGTCTCCCTGGTTCAGCCTTCAGACAACCCGTGGGTGGTGAACAATATTCGCTTCCAAAAGGCCGTAGCCAACGCCCTGGGGATTGACCTGATCGTCATCAATGACCAGGGCACCGAGGATTCGAACATCTC
The DNA here is from genome assembly GCA_963702935.1 of uncultured Chloroflexia bacterium. Lineage (GTDB taxonomy): Bacteria > Chloroflexota > Anaerolineae > Anaerolineales > Anaerolineaceae > DAOTWA01. The sequence continues at coordinate 29,382 of OY969772.1, read as the reverse complement.
TGCCATGGAATCGATCATCGCCATGCAGCCAGACGGCATCCTTTTCGACCCCATCACAGCCGGCGCCGGCGTCAGAGACGCGGCCCTGCTCGAGGAGAACAAGATCCCCGGATGCACCGAGGATCGAGTCGTGCTGGCGGACATAAAAGACTATCAAGGGAGCTACCTGGTCTGCCAGGCTACCATCGATACCCAAAACTGGGGTTACGACATGATGATGGCCCTGATCAACCAGGGCGCCAAGAAGATCGCGGCCATCATGGATCCGCACGGCGTGCTCACCGTCGAACAGGCCTGGCAAGGCGCCTTGAAAGCTGTGGCCGAGCATCCGGACGTGACCATCTTGCAGGAATCCTGGCAGCAGAAGGGGCGCGAACAGGCCATGGCTACCATGGAAAACTATTTGACCAAGTACGCTCCCGGCCAAATCGATGGCGTGTACGTGTTTGGCAGCACTTCGGGCCTGGGCGCGCTGTATGCCATCCAGCAGGCCGGGCGCCAGGATGAAATCAAGGTCTCCACCTGCGATATCGACAACGACGTGGCCACTCTCATCAAAGATGGCCAGTTAGCCTCTTCGATGGACGGGCACTGGATGCTGGGCGGTTACGGCTTGATCATGCTTTACGATTACCTGAACGGATACCCCCCAACCGACCGGCAGCCCTACATCCGCCTGATCAGCGCGGACCCGACCAATATCGACCAGTTCAAGGCCGTATTCCTGGATAGTCTTCCGTACACCCCCGAAGAGATCCGCCAGCTTTCCAAGGTATACAACCCGGACGCGGATGTGGTCTATGCCATCGAGCACATCTACGAGACCTGGAATCAATAGGACTGAGTAGCCATTAAGGCGCGGTGGGGGCAAAGTCTCTAAGCGGGTACATGAACCCCTCTCGAGGGGTTCATGTACCCCCCGAATGGATGATATTGGAAAGTGACTATGGCGACGCAAACGGATAGGCAGCCCATATTATCAGTAAGAAACGTCTCTAAACGTTTTGGCGGAGTACAGGCCCTCATCGACGCCTCTTTTAACTTATACCCTTCAGAGGTTCTGGCCATCGTAGGGGCAAACGGCGCGGGGAAATCTACCCTCATGAAAATAATTGCCGGGGTGTATGCTCCGGATGGGGGAGATATCTACGTAGACGGTAAAGTCGTTCATTTGGATGTGGCTTCAGTTAGAGAGCATGGGATTGAGATGGTGTATCAGGATCTCGGCTTGGTGAAGAACATGGATGCTCCTTACAACCTGTTTATTGGCAGAATTCCAAAGAAATGGTGGTTTTTCGTCGACGACAAAGCCATGGAAGCCAAAACCAAAGAAGTCTTCGAGAAATTGGGGATCACGACTGTTCAGGATATCAATACCCCGGTAGAAGGTTTTTCGGGTGGGCAACAACAAGCCCTGGCCATCGGCCGGGCGGTGGCGTGGGGAAGAAAAGTGATCATTCTGGATGAGCCTACCGCGGCCCTGGGCGTGGCCGAAACCGAGCAGGTCATCAACTTGATCCTCGACCTGAAGAGCAAAGGGTCTTCGATCATCATCATCAGCCACAATATGGATCACGTTTTCAGGGTGGCCGACCGAATTCTTGTCATCCGCAACGGCCGCAGTGTCGCGGAAGTAAATCGTACCGAGATCACTTTAGACACGTTGGTAAAAGTAATTACTTCTGACGGTCTCTAATTATTGAACGAGAGTAAGCAGGCTATCTCTTTACAAAGCTGAGATAAGCTCAGGAACAGGAGTATTCATGGCCGCCAAGACAATATCAAAATGGTCAGCGCCTTTTCGAGAAATCTTCTCTATCAAGAATGGATATGGGGAATTCATCAGAAAATATCTGGCCTATATTTCCCTCATTTTTCTAATCATTCTTTTCAGAATTTGGGCAGGGCCAAACTTCACTACGCTTAAGAACTGGTCGTTCATCGCACAACAAGCCCCCGTGTTGATTGTGCTGGCGATTGCAGAGACATTTGTGATTACCGGTGGGTTTATTGATTTGTCTGTAGGCTCCGTCGTCGGCATCACCTGCTATGTGGCCGCCTTGGGAATTCAACATTTTGGCCCGATTGGATTGCTTCTGGGATTAGCCGTAGCCACCGCGGTTGGATTATTGAACGGAGCTATCTTTGCATATTTCAAGATTCCTTCGTTCGTTACGACCCTCGCCACGCTGACGATCATCCGGGCGGCTTTATTGATTGTTTCGAATGGACAAGCCGTCTACATTTCCGAGGGCCTGGGCACGTCCGGTCTGTCAGCCGATTGGTTGACCGGTTTGGGAAGGTACCCCAAGATCCTATTCGTCGTCGCGATTATCATCTTTATCACCTGGATCGTCTACAATAAAACCGTGTTTGGGCGGAACCTCAAAGGGGTAGGGGGAAACGAAAATGTCGTGGGCCTGTTTGGTATCCCCATTTCCCGGTTTAAATTCCTGGCATTTGGTTTTGTGGGCTTCGTCGTGGGGCTGGCTGGTCTCATTAAATCTTGCCAGAGTGGGTGCCGCCACCCCGGTGACCGGACAGAATATGGAGCTGGACGCCATTTCAGCCGTTGTTTTGGGCGGCACGCCCTTGACGGGAGGCTATGGGAGCATTTTGAAGACCGTCATGGGAGCCATTTCTTTGGTGGTGCTTTCCAATGGCCTGACGCTGGCGGGCGTGCCCCCCTCATGGAACAACGTGGCCCGTGGCCTGCTATTGATCGTTGCTGTGGCCATTGCCCTCGATAGGAAGAAAATCGGGACCGTTAAATAGACATCATTCCAATGAATTTAAAAAAGGAGGTTCGACAATGAAAGAATTCATGCATATCCTTATTGCAGGTGAAACATGGATCTCCCATTTCACAAATATCAAGGGGAGGAATGAATATAGCGGCGCAGAATTTTATGAGAACCCGGGTGTTTTAAAATTGATGGAAGTTCTCAAAGAAAAAGGGCACGCCGTTAAACATATCCCCAATCATAAAGCCGTGTACGATTTCCCGTTCTCCCTGGAGGAGCTCTCGGCTTATGACTGCGTGGTTTTGAGTGACATTGGTTCAGATACGCTTCTCTTGCATCCCGATACGGTCAACCTCAAGAATCCTCAAAGGCTCCCCGATCGACTTAAAATTACTGCGGGAATACGTGAAGAGGGGCGGCGGCCTCCTGATGATCGGGGGATGGATGTCATTCTCGGGGATCGATGGCAAAGCCAGGTACCACATCACTCCCTTGGCCGACGTCCTGCCGGTCACCATGTTGCCCTATGACGATCGGGTCGAACGTTGTGACGGTTTTTGCCCCACGGTACTCCATTCTGACCACCCCATTTTGAAGGGAGTCGGGCCGGAATGGCCCTTCTTCCTGGGCTACCAGCGGTTATTCCCGAAACCTGGGGCGCAGGTATTGATGAAAGTGGAGGAGGATCCCTTCCTGGTGGTTTCAAGCTACGGCGAGGGCCGCGTAGCTGCGTTCGCTTCAGACTGCGGCCCGCATTGGGGAAGCATGGAATTCCTCAAATGGGCCGATTACGGAAAGTTTTGGTCCCAAATGATGGGGTGGTTGTCCGGAAATTAGGCTGATCCCTGAACCTACCCTTGATTCTTGGCGCGGAGCTATAATTTTTAGAAAGAAAAGGAGACCCAAGATGCCCTATATAAAAGAAACTCCTGATTATTTGCCCGGCTCAGACCGTTATGCGTCCATGAGCTACAGGAGATGTGGAAGGAGCGGCGTACAACTCCCGGCGCTGTCTCTGGGATTCTGGCATAATTTTGGCGGCTATTCCCCCTTCGAGCCGGCTCGCGCAATCGTTCGCCGGGCATTCGACCTCGGCCTTACCCATTTCGACCTGGCCAATAATTATGGCCCTCCTCAAGGCGCCGCCGAGGAGACCTTTGGACGCATATTCAAGAAAGATCTGACGCCCTATCGAGACGAGATCATCATCTCGACCAAGGCCGGCTACTATATGTGGCCGGGTCCTTATGGAGAATGGGGATCGAAGAAATACCTGGTCGCCAGCCTCGATCAAAGCTTGAAGCGCATGGGGCTGGACTACGTGGACATTTTTTACTCGCATCGCTTCGACCCGGATACCCCCCTGGAAGAGACCATGGGCGCGCTCGACCTGATCGTCAGGCAAGGCAAGGCCCTGTACGTGGGCATCTCTTCTTACAGCGCCCAAAAGACCCGGGAGGCGCTCGCCATCCTCAAAGAGCTGGGCACCCCTTGCCTGATCCACCAATCTTCCTATTCGATGCTCAATCGTTGGGTGGAGAAAGGGCTGCTGGACGTTTTGGGGCAGGAAGGGGTCGGCCTGATCGCCTTCTCCCCGCTCGCGCAAGGCATGCTCACCCAGAAATACATCCACGGCGTTCCCGAAGGCTCACGAGCCACCCAAGATAGCACACTCAACCAGGCGTTCCTATCAGAGAAGAACCTGGCGAACATTCGCACGCTCAACGAGATTGCCCTTCGCAGGGGCCAAACGCTGGCCCAGATGGCCATCGCCTGGCTGTTGAAAAACTCGCGGGTGGCCAGCGTCTTGATGGGAGCCAGCAGCCCGGCCCAGGTCGAAGAGAACATCGCCTCACTCGAGCATCTCGGTTTTACAGAAGAAGAGCTGGCCGAAATCGAGCCTTACGCACAGGAGGGCAGCTTGAATTTGTGGGCCAAATCGAGTGAAGCGGGATAAGAGGTAAAACTCCCGACTTTCAACTATTCATTTCTTTTCTAAAACCGCAGGGATCTCCAGGCTCATTGCCCAAAGAGCAGATTATTCATTCCTTTTTTCAGTAGAGCCACGGATAGCGAGTTGATTGCCATGAGCCTGATTGGCCGCAGGTGCCGGGGCTGGCAGATGGAGACCGAACTGTTGAGCTGCTGGAAAGACTACCGGCACTTGTTTCCGCGCATTCCTACGCAAAGTCGTTTCAACCGTCGCCGCCGGAATCTGATGCGCGCGATCAACCTGATCCGGCAAGTGCTCTTGCGCAGTTTGGATTTGAGCCACCTTCGGGCGGCAGTGCATTTTGGACAGTTTGCCCATCCCCGTCGTGCTGTTTCATCTGGCGCCCGGTTCGACTGGCGACTGGAAAGCCTATGATGCTGCCTATGGAAAGGCGATGACCCAAAAGCAGACCTTCTTTGGCTATCGATTGCACTTGCTGGTCACGATGAGCGGGTTGATCCTCGACTTTGAATTGACTTCGGCCAACTGTGCCGATCTGGAAGCTGGCTTTGAATTGCTTAGTGAGCACACCGATTTGGAAGTGCTGGGTGACAAAGTCTACATCAGCGCTTCCAAATCGGCGTAATTGTGGGAGCCGAACCGCATTCGCCTGCGTACCCTCCCGCGCTCCAATCAGAAGGAGCAAGTTCCGGATACCTTCAAGCATCTGCATAAGGCCATCCGTCAGTTAGTCGAAACAGTCAATGGCCAATTGTCGGGGCAGTTCGCTATTGAAAAGAACTATGCCCCACCTTTCGAGACCCCGGCTTCCCCGAACTGGCATGAGACCCCAATAGCGTTACCACGCCTCATTTGGCCCTACCCCGCTCTCCACCTCTGCCAGTTGGCACAGCTTCTTCCAGCGCGCCTTCACATTGGCATTCGCCTGGCGCATCAGGGCCTCTGCCCGGGCCTCATCCCGCTCGATCAACTGCCGGTAGCGCGTCTCCCGGTAGGCATATTCCTCCACTGCGATGCTGGGCGCCTTGGAATCCAGGCTCAACGGGTTCTTCCCTTGCGCCGGCTGGTCGGGGTCGAAGCGATATAATGGCCAGACCCCCGCTTTGACCGCCAGTTTCTGTTGTTCCAGCCCATCCCGCGTATCGATGCCATGCGAGATGCAGTGCGAATAAGCGATGATCAGCGCCGGCCCTTCATACGCGTCCGCTTCCAAGAAGGCTCGCAGGGTTTGCTGATCGTTGGCCCCCAGCGCCACCTGGGCCACGTAAATGTGCCCATACGACATGGCGATCATCCCCAGATCCTTCTTCGCCACCCCCTTGCCGCTGGCGGCGAATTTGGCCACCGCCGCCAACGGGGTGGCCTTCGACGCCTGGCCGCCCGTGTTGGAATACACCTCGGTATCCAACACCAATACGTTGACGTTGAAGCGGCTCGCCAGGACGTGATCCAGCCCACCATAGCCGATGTCATACGCCCAGCCATCCCCGCCGATGATCCACACGCTTTTGCGGATCAAGGCGTTGGCCAGGCTGGAGAGCAGCCGGGCGCGCGGATCCTGGAGGGAGGTCAGCTTCTCTTTGAGCCGGGCCACCCGCTCCCGCTGCGCGCGCATCCCGGCTTCGCTCGTCTGCTCCGCGTTGAGCAGCTCCTCTACCAGGGGCCCTTCCAGGCGATCCCCCAGCGCTTGCAGCAGCTCGCGCGCCTGCTGGTAGCGTTTATCCGCGCTCAAGCGCATTCCCAGGCCAAACTCGGCGTTGTCCTCGAACAACGAGTTGGACCAGGCCGGCCCGCGGCCTTCCTCGTTGGCCGACCAGGGTGTGGTGGGCAGGCTGCCGCCATACACCGACGAGCAGCCGGTGGCATTGGCGATCAGCGCCCGCTCCCCAAATAACTGCGAGACCAGCTTGACGTAGGGCGTTTCCCCACATCCCGCGCAGGCGCCGGAGAATTCGAACAAAGGCCGCAGCAACTGCGAGTTCTTGACCGTGGCCAACGAGAGGCTCGTGCGGTCGACCTCCGGCAAGCTCAGGAAATACTCCCATTTCTTACGCTCGCTCTCCCGCAAGGGTGGCTGGGAAGCCATATTCAACGCTTTGCGCCCGCTCTGGCGCTTATCCCTGGCCGGGCAGGCTTCCACGCACAGCCCACACCCCGTGCAATCCTCGGGCGCCACCTGAAGCGTGTATTTCCTCCCCACGAATTCCTTGAATCTGGCCTCCAGCGATTCGAAGCCAGACGGCGCTGCCTCCAGCCAGGCCGGGTCGTATACTTTCTGGCGGATCGCCGCGTGCGGGCACACCAGCACGCATTTCCCGCATTGGATGCACAGTCCCGGCTCCCAATCGGGGATTTCCGGCGCGATATTGCGCTTCTCCCATTGGGCCGTCCCGGAGGGGTAGGTGCCATCGCAGGCCATGGCGCTGACCGGGATGGCATCCCCTTCGAAGGTCAGGATGGGCGCCACCACCCGCTGAACGTACTCCGGCGCCTCCGGGGGCATCCCACTCCGCCGGTGAAGGCCTCCAACCACCTCCTCCGGCACTTTCACCTCGCACAGGTTGGACAGGCTGGCGTCCACCGCCGCGAAGTTGCGCTCGACCACCTCTTTGCCGCGCTTGCCGTACGTCTTTTGGATGCCCCGCTTGATCTGCCGCAGCGCCTCTTCGCGCGGCAGCACCCCGCTGATGGCCAAGAAGCAGGTCTGCATGATCGTGTTGATGCGCCCTCCCATGCCGGTCTCTTTCGCCACTTCGGAAGCGTCGATGACGTAGAAGCGCAGTTTTTTGGCCAGTATCGCGGTTTGAACTTCCACCGGCACATGCTCCCAGACTTCCTCCGGCCCGTATGGGCTGTTGAGCAGGAAGATTCCCCCGGGTCTGGCCACCTTGAGCACGTCGATCTGCTCCAGGAAGGAGAAATGGTGGCAGGCCACGAAGTGGGCGTCATTTTCGCCGATCAGGTAGGGAGCGCGAATGGGGGAGGCTCCAAAGCGCAGGTGGGAGATGGTCACCGAGCCGGATTTCTTCGAGTCGTACACGAAATAGCCCTGGGCGTAGTTGTCCGTCTCGTCCCCGATGATCTTGATGGCGTTCTTATTGGCGCTGACCGTCCCGTCCGCGCCCAGCCCATAGAATACGCAGCGTACCGCGTCAACCGGCTCGATGGTGAAGGCCGGGTCGTAACTCAGGTGGGTGTGGCAGACGTCGTCCACGATCCCCACCGTAAAGTGATCCTTGGGAGCCTCGCGCCCCAGCTCGGCATAGATGCCTTCGATCATCGCCGGAGAGAATTCCTTCCCCGCCAGCCCGTAGCGCCCTCCGACGATGCGCGGCATGTCCGGAAAAGGCGTGCCTCCCGCGAAGAAGCGGTTGGCAATGGCTGCCGCCACGTCGGTATACAGGGGCTCGCCAAAGGAGCCGGGCTCCTTGGTGCGATCCAGCACGGCGATGCTCCTGACGCTCGCCGGTAGGGCCTGGAGCAGGTGCTCGACGGAGAACGGCCGGTAGAGATGCACGCTCACCACCCCCACTTTCTCGCCCCGCCCGGCCAGATAGCTGGCCGTTTCCTCCGCCGCTTCGGCCCCCGAGCCCATCAGGATCAGCACCCGCTCGGCGTCCGGCGCTCCGGCGTAATCGAACAGGTGGTACTGGCGCCCCGTCAGCGCGGCGAACCGGTCCATGGCCTGCTGGACGAGCTCCGTGCACGCCCGATAATACGGGTTGACCGCTTCTCGCCCCTGGAAGTACACGTCCTGGTTCTGCAGCGAGCCGCGAATGAATGCCGCTTCCGGCGACAGCCCCCGCTGGCGATGCGCGATAACCCACTCGTCATCGATCATGGCGCGCAGAACTTCGTCGTTTAGAAACTGGATCTGGTTGACCTCGTGCGAGGTGCGAAAGCCGTCGAAGAAGTGCAGAAAGGGCACCCGCGAGGCCAGCGTGGCCGATTGGCAAATCAGGGCCAGGTCGTGGGCTTCCTGCACCGAGCGGGAGGCCATCAGCGCGAAGCCGGTCGCCCGGGTAGCCATCACGTCCCCATGGTCGCCGTAGATCGAGATGGCCTGGGCGGAAAGCGCCCGCGCCGCGACGTGAAACACACTCGGCGTCAGCTCCCCGGCGATCTTGTACATATTGGGGATCATCAGGAGCAGCCCCTGCGAGGAAGTAAACGTGGTGGCCAGCGAGCCGGCTTGCAGGGCGCCGTGCACGGCCCCCGCCACGCCCCCCTCGGCCTGCATTTCCAGCACCGTCGGAACCGTCCCCCACACGTTGCGAAGGCCGTTGGCCGCCCATTCATCCGCAAGCTCGCCCATCCCGGAGGAGGGGGTGATGGGGTAGATGGCGATGACCTCGTTGGTACGATAGGCTACCGAGGCGACGGCTTCAATGGCGTCGATCGACGTCGATGCGGTTTTCATGCTTGGCTCCCTCCATTTGGCGAATGGGTAATGCAGCGACGGCTCCCCCCCAGGAGCTCGCTTCTCCTAACCTTGCAAGGCGGTGTTCAAATTTCCTAAAATTCTTCAACGAGATTGCGAAAATAACGGCTGGCTTCAATAAGATCGTTGCTTTGCCTGTGCAACCCGCCACCAATAAGCACGATTAAATCTCGACCGTAAATTTCCAGCATACCTGGGATACGATCCATGGTCATGCCGCCGCCAGGAGCAGGAAAGATGGGCGCAATATGCTTCATTGGAACCTGACATCCATCCATAATTCGGGCGCATTCTTCTTTGCTAAAAGAGAAACGCCCGCCAAAATTTGGATAGATTGTTGCATCTGCACCCGCCAATCGAGTTAATTGTCCAAATAAAGCGTAATGCGAGATGCCCATCGAGGGGTGGATCGTGTAACTACCCAGGAATGAGGGATGGCTCATAATGGGTAATCCAAGAGAATCGTTTTCGGCCAGCGCTCGCATGGTATCGAAACCAATAAGGGCAGGCGCAACCAGAAAGCCTCCAACGCCAGCTTCTTTTGCCAGGTGCGCTTTTTCCAGCAGTGTTTCGGATGGGAAATTCAAGCTCGGCATGTAAATGGCATGCGAGTCCGGATTTTTGATTGGCTTCAGAAACAGCCTGAGCACATCGGTAGACGCGCTCATCATAGGGGCAAAAAGGTTGATTTCCAAGTCCGTGATCATCTTTGATGATATCAATCCCCCCTAAAGCAAATTGATAAGCCTGGCTGGCAAGATCTTTGGGTGAAAGCCCCATGGGCTTGAGCGCAGTGCAGAGCAAAGGTCTCTGTGGAGCCTGGAGCAGTCGCCGAAGACCGTCACGCCCCAAGCGAGGTCCCCTAAATAAATTTAAGATCGATGCGGGTAAATCGAGAGCTTCTACCCGTATCCCAGGTTTAATGCTGATATTTCCAAATACAATATTAAGAAATTGGACCAGTGTGCCGCCAGCATCCTCAACCGGATAGCTGATCCGAGCCAGAAATTCATCTTCAGAACAAGGTGAAAAATCGACGATTTGCCCAATGATCTGGTCACGGATGTCCCCTTCCGGAAGCAGGTCTTCCGGAAATTCGACCGTCTGCTCAATGCAAATATCTTTGGCCTTCGCCAAGGATTCAACCTCGTTGCCCTGTAATCGGTATGAGACTTCAAAACGTTCGCCAGTTAATGGAGGGGTTATAGAATATTTCACAATGCCTCTGCTTTTGCTTCGCTATGTAAAGGTTGAATGCGAACAGCTTGAAGATCACTCTCCTGAATGTGAAGATCTTCTCCGACGAATCTTTCGACCTGCTGGACCAGGGCAAGGGCATCCAGTTCAAATTCACGCATAAGGTATGGCCGGCTGGCCCCATGCGCAAATGCGTCTTTTATTCCAATGCGGACCAGTTTTTTCCCGATCCCGTTTTCTGCCATGATTTCAGCAACCGCCGTTCCCAATCCACCGACGATGGTATGATTTTCCATCGTAATTACCCCAAATCGTGAAGAGGCGCACGCCTCCAAAACAACCGGATCTGTGAATGGCTTGAGAGTAGAAATGTGTAAATGCCGGATAGAGACGCCCCTGGCGCGCAGGACTGCCGTTGCTCGCATGGCTTCCTCCGTACAGATTCCGCTGGAAAACAAGGTAACGTCAGTTCCCGTCGTGAGTACACGCGCCCGGTTCAGTTGGAATGGTTGGTCAAGGGGAAAGAGTCTTGGTACTTCTCCACGCAGCATCCGAACGTACACGGGACCGTTGACAGCCTGAATGGCATCTAAAAGAGTTCTCAATCTCGGTCGCATCGCCAACTTCGACCACAGTCATATTAGGAACTGAGCGCATGATCGAGACATCCTCGATAGCCTGGTGGGTGATCCCTCCAGGGGTTGTAATGCCCGGTAGAAAACCGATCATCCGGACAGGGAGGTTGGGATAAGCAACCGAGCCGACAATCTGGTCGTAAGCTCGGCGATAAATGAATACTGCGAATGTGTGGATGTAAGGGAAATAACCTTCACGGGCTAATCCCCCGGCAGCGCTGAGCATGTTCTGTTCCGATAATCCGAAGGAGATGAAACGGTCAGGGTAAGCTTCTTTAAAAAGGTCTATCTCCGTCGAGCTGGTAAGGTCCGCGGATAGCACGAGCACTTCGGGTCTATCTTTTGCCCATCGGACCAGATTATGGGCGTGAACTTTCGTCAATATTTCCATCTTCACGACCTCTCGACTGTCGAAAATTAGAGAATGGCTTTCATGCGATTGAGTTCGGCCCGGTATAGGGCAAGTTCATCTGAACTCTTGAAACGCAAATAATGTAATTTGGGCGACCGGGATCTCAGCAGATCGAGGCCCTGAGTGGGATTTGAATAACACAAGACAAATATCGGTTTGCCATTCGGTGAAAGCTCGGCAGGTCTGGCCAGTTCCTCCGGATGATGAGCATTGACGCAAAACACCCTTCCCCCAAATGCCTCCAGGCGTTGTTGCAATGGTTCGATGGTCATTACATCTTCCATTTTTCCATCGCAACACTGGCCATTGACATCGATATAGATCAACAGGTTATCCAGTCCATAATGAGCCATGGAGGCGACTGCCTCCCAGGTCTGGCCTTCTTGCATCTCGCCATCCGAGAGAAATACGAATACCCTACCCGTCTCTCCTTTTCGTTTACGCGCCATGGCGATTCCAACCGCCTGGCTGAGGCCAATTCCGAGAGATCCGCTGGTAATTTCACAACCCGGGGAATGCTCCGCACCGATCATTTCCACCGTGCTGCCATCCTGGTTGAACTGCTTAAGGCCGGCAGGGTCCATGCGCCCTGTTTCGATCAGGGTTGCGTACAGCACCAGGGCGTAGTGCGATGGTGAAAAAATAAACCGGTCTAGCTCGGGTAATTTGGCGCCATTATATAACCCCCCGGTCTGATAATGGGAATTATTTGGGCCAGGGGTCCTGAAAAAGGAGGAGGGATAAGCGGTGCATGGCTTTGTCCCAGGTTCATGACCCGCATATACAGGGTCGCAAATATCTCGGCAGAGGAACACGCCTGGCTCATGTACCCTCCGTTATTGTTAATAGAATGCTCTAAAACTCGGTAACGGATGCGATTGGCAGCCCTTTGAACGTCTACTTGCCAGGATTGATTTACTTCTGCATTCATCTTTGGCCTCATTTCTTGCTCCTAAGATGTATCGACATGCTTGATCCCCTCACGCCGGCCGGTCTTAAATCGGGCAATCTGCGCCTGTACATTTGTAAACCAATGTACAATTGCACACATGGTAGCATATGAGCCAATCCATGTCAATCATGATTTTTGTCATCATTGGAAAATAAAAGTGCGTCTGGCCCCACCTCTCTTCATTATCGCTTTCTACGATGAGAAGAAGACCTGCCCGAGATGCTTCGGGGCCTTATCCGACACGTGACATTTATCACCAATTGCAAGTGTCATTAATAACTTTGAATTCCTCCAATCCCGCTTATATAATCCTAATGATGGTGCAAATGTAAACGACTGAACAATTGTACTTAATCGCGTAAGGCTTCAAACTTCATATCACATTCTTGTAAAGAAAAGTCGATGAATAAATCTTCAGCAGATGATCTGATGGTGATGGTTTCCTGGATGTATTACGAAGATGGTCTGACTCAGGAAGAGATTGCCAGTCAGTTAAAAATATCCCGGGTATCCGTCCATCGAGTTCTTCGAGCAGCGCTTCAAGAAGGTATTGTAAAAATCCAGATCTTACGGCCACGCCCGTTGCAGCTCGAATTGAGTCTTAAGCTTAAGGAACATTTTGGTCTGAGAAATGCGATCATCGTTCCGAAATCAGATAACCCCATGGAAGCGGTTGGCCGGGCTGCCGCAGAGTATCTCGAAGAAGCCATAAACAAATATAAAAGGGTTGGTGTGGGATGGAGCAGTACGATGAGCCACATAACCCCCTATTTGCCGCGTTATAGCACCCCAGTAGATTGCCGGGTGAATGAATTGGCCGGGAATATGCTCCATCAGCAAAACCCGTATAGCATCAGCCCCTACCTCGTCCAATCTTTTGGAGTAACTTTAGAGGCTCTTCCTGTTCCGGCAATTGTTCAAAGCGAAGTTGTGCGTAAAACTCTACTCGATGAGGCAGCCATAAAATCTGCTCTCGAAAATGCCAGGCAGGTGGATATAGCGTTCGTCGGTCTCGGCGAATCGGCTAGCACGAATACCATGATCCAAACGGGGTATTTAACCCTGGATGAAATGAATGAAATCACGAAGCGGGGAGGGGTTGGTGAGATTTTATTGCGCTTTTTTGACGCGCAGGGCAGGCACATCGATAGTCCGCTCGATACGCGTGTTATTGCTCTCGATTGGGAAAGCATAAAAAGAATTCCCAGGGTGGTCCTCATTGCTGTCAGGGTCAAGAAGATCGAAGCGATCATAGGCGCTTTAAATAGCAAGATAATCCATTGTTTGATAACTGATACAGAGACTGCCCAGGAGGTGCTCCAGACTTTAAAGCAAATAAATTCGTAGATTTCACCAATTTCATTTTTACCCGACTGATTTTCGAATAGGTCACTTGCCAGTTTTATCAATCCCGTACTGTGGACAGGATTGCTTTGCGCAAAGAAATGAGTAAACCGCGCACTTGTCATCCGCCCTGCAGAGCCGGATGCGAAGCAGGAAAACAATTTTTTCTAAACACAGACCATTGGGAGAAGGAGACTTACGATGTCCGAAAATATCATATCTCGCCGCGAATTCATGAAGCTGACAGGCGCCTTTGGCGCGGCCGTAGGGCTTGGCACGCTCGGGGGAGGTTTCCTCACTGGCTGCAGCTCTGCGAAGACCGGGCAACTTAGCAGCCTCAGCGCTCAACAGGGGTGGATAAAAGATTGCGAATTCCTTGGGTATTATGCCGCCGACGTCAAAGGGTACTACAAGGATGAGGGCCTTCAAATAGATTTCGCTCCTGGAGGCGCTGGTGTAAATCCATCCCAGTTGGTTGATGCAAAACAAAAGGATATTGCCCTTCAATCTACTTCTCTGGGTATTGTGCAGGCGAATGCGACCGGCGCACAATTAATGGCCTTCGGCACTTTAAACCAACGCAGCCCGGCCGGTTTAATGTACATCATCGAATATCCCGATGGCCGGCCTGGATATGTAGTCGACACCCCTGAAAAATGCAAGGGACAACGAATCGGAATTCAAGGGGGGCCTAACCTGGCCTGGCAAGTGATTTGCAAACAAGCAGGGTTGGATGTCAACAACGACATGACCATCGTCAATGTCAGTTATGACCCTACCCCCCTCACCGACGGCACGGTGGTAGGTTACTGGTGCTTTGCGACCAGCCAGCCCAACCCTCTCATCAGGCAGGGTTACAAAATTGGCATTCTCGACGCGTATCAATGGGGTTACAAGGTCCCGGGAGATTTTCTCCTGACCCGCAAAGACGCAATAACCAATAATAAAGATAAAATGGTGGGCTTCCTCCGGGCTTCTATACGCGGTTGGGCCTACGCCAACGCTCATGTTGACGAAATGGTGAAGTACGTCGTCGATAATTTCGGCAAAGACAACAACCTCGTGACCCAAGATGAGACTGACCTGGCGAACGCTCAAATCCCATACCAGGTTTCCGATTTCGAGCAGCAAAACGGCCTTTTTGCAATGAACATGGAGGATTGGGCAAACTGCAATAAGATCCTCAAGGACATGGGTGAAATCACCACCGACCTGGCGGTTACTGATTACGCAACGACCGAGATCTTTGACGCGGTCTATGCCAACGGCCGGATCGATAAAGCCTGACATTTTTCTCATGGGTAGGGAGGCATTATCCCCGGTGCTTCCCTACCTTTTTATTAAAGAGATTTTCCACCCCGGAAGGATAAAGTAAATGCTGGCTGTCGAAATCAAAAATATCACTAAAGTTTTCGATTTGAAAGAAGGCTCGATTACCGCCCTGGAAAATATTTCTTTCGATGTGAAAGATAAAGAATTCGTATCGGTTATCGGACCCTCAGGCTGTGGAAAATCCACGATATTGAGGATTGTTGCCGGACTGATCCAGCCAGAAGAAGGTGAAACCCTCATCCGTGGCGTGGCTCCGCAAGAAGCCCGACGGCAACGATTATATTCTTTTGTCTTCCAGGATCCGGTCATGTTTCCCTGGAGGAACGTGCTCAGCAACATAGAAATTCCACTCGAAGTGCTTAACAGAAATGAACGCCGTAATTATGCCAATCGAGCGGAAGAAATGCTAGAACTGGTGGGGCTGAAGGGATTTGGGAACGCCAGCCCAAACCAGTTATCGGGAGGAATGCGGCAACGGGCCGCTATTGCCCGGGCGCTGCTCATGAAACCAGAAGTCCTTTTAATGGATGAGCCCTTTGGCGCGTTGGATGAAATCAACCGCGATAAGTTGAATCTCGAGTTGATGCGAATCTGGCAGGAAACTGCCGCTTCCGTAATTTTCATTACCCATTCGATCGAAGAAGCGGTCTTCCTCTCTGACCGAATTATCGTACTTACTCCACGGCCCGGGAGAGTGGCGGCTGAAATCACGATCGATCTACCTCATCCCCGCAATATGGAGATAAAGCAAAGTGAAGCCGCATTCAATTACGCAACCCAGGTCCGTAAAAAGCTCAATCAGGTAACAATGGATGCTTTGAATGCCAGTGAGGAGAATTGATGTGGCGGCAGAAAACCTACGATTACACCAATTTTCAAGGAAAAAGAGGCGTACAAATCGCCTGCTAGAGGAAGGGAAAAACTACGCAGTTGCAATTCTATTGATGCTAGCGGTTCTAGGTCTTTGGCAATTTGCAACATCTGCATCTTTCGAGAGACTTATCCCCAAGCCAACCACTATTCTGAGGGCCATATTTGAAAACTGGCCGATGTTCTCTTCGAACCTCCAACAAACTTTGATGGAGGCGGCTTTAGGTTTTGTGATCGGTACTGCAATTGGGGTCCTCATTGCCGTTGGTTTCGTTTATTCAAAGAAGTTCGCTCGCTCCATCTATCCATTCCTTGTCTTCCTGCAATGCATGCCTTTGATGGCATTAATGCCTTTGCTCGTGCTCTGGTTTGGAATAGGCCTGTATTCGAAAATTGTTTTAATCATCCTGGCAACTTTTTTCCCAACGGTGATCAATGTCGTCCAGGGGTTGATCTCCCTGGATAAACCGACCGTTGAATTGATGGAAACGTTGAACGCTTCTCCTGCCATCGTTTTTTGGAAGGCCAGGGTCCCATTTACACTCCCCTATCTTTTTACGGCCTTGCGCATAACGCTGACGACTTCGATTTTAGGCGCGATCATCTCGGAGTGGTTATGGGCGACGAAAGGGTTGGGAGCTGTCATCGTTTTGGCGATGTATAACGCTCAAACGGCTATCCTTTGGTCTGCCATGTTCCTGGCGACGCTGGTCTCCTTGCTGGCTTTCTCCGTGGTCGTCATCGTGGAAAAGCTGGTCATTCCCTGGCACGTTTCAAGCCAGGAATAGGTTCTCTACGAGGATACGGTATGCAGACAAGATATAAATATTGGGTGACTAACGGCGCCATTATCGTCATTTTCGTCTTATTTTGGGAATTCCTTCTTTCTAACCCGGGTAATGTCGAATGGGTCAATCAGAGCCATCAACCGCGTGATAGGGATTAATCCGGGGTTGAGCGCCTTATCGGCCTTCGTCCTTCCCCGGCCTTCCCAGATTTTGCATGCCTTTCTTTATGAGCGCAGTGGAGGCCGGGGTGGAGTTCTCTTTTTTGTTAACCAGGGATGGACAACGCTCAGTACGTCCCTTTTTGGCTTCTTTATCGGCAATCTGGTTGCATTTCTAATCGCCGCATTATTCTATTACTTCAAGCCCCTGGAAAAAACGTTCATGCCCTTTGCCCTGGCTGTAAGAAGCATCCCTCTCGTCGCATTAATTCCCCTGTTGCTGCGGCTAAGATTTTCGCTGGAAGATCTTCCGGTGGTACAAGGAACTCCCTTCCTGAACGCTATTTTCAGCACGGATTTCGTCATTAAAACAATTATCATTATCGTCGCAGTGTTTTTCCCCACTCTGGTTAACACGTTCAGAGGGATCCAGTCGGCGAATAAGGCTTCGGTAGAATTCATGGATTCGATCAACGCGTCGCAATGGTTTGTGTTTTGGAAGCTCCGCTTCCCTTCAGCCCTTCCGATGATTTTTTCAGCCTTAAAGATCACTGCGGTGCTTTCTGTGGGGGGCGCGATTCTCTCCGAATGGCTGAGCTCCAACAGCGGGCTGGGATACATCATGGCGGGAGCTTCCTCCAGCGGGATGTACACCGTTTATGAAATGTGGGTAGCCCTCATCATTACTTCCGTATTTGCCTTTGGGGCCTATTCTTTGGTGACCATGTTTGAAAAGTCTATGATCCCCTGGCACGAATCGGTGATTGCCTTGAAACAAGCCATGGGCGAAGCTTGAAGAGACCGGCGAGGTAGTTCGATTTATTCCAACGGACAAAGGGGCTGAATTCGATGACGGTTACGGATCAAGCTCAAACAGATTGCCGGGGAAATTGTTGGCTGGCGGCGGGCGATTCACGGAAACCCGGAGCTCAGCTTCGAAGAGCGCGAAACCGCCGCATACATCGAGCGCACCTTGGCGGAGAAAAAGATCGCCTGTCGAAAGCTGGGGAATAAAGCGGGAATCGTCGCTACGATAGGGCAAGGTCGCCCAGCAGTGGGTATCCGGGCAGATATGGATGCGCTGCCCATCCAGGAAGAGACCGGCTGGAATTTGCCTCCCGGCACCCGGGCGTGATGCATGCCTGCGGCCACGACGCCCACGTGGCTATGGCGCTGGGAGCAATCGCTATCCTCGATTCAATTCCCAATCGGCCGGCAGGAGAAGTGCGAGTCCTCTTTCAACCTGCTGAAGAACGCGGTGATGAGAATAGGCTAATCGGGCGCAAGGCACGTGATTGCTGCCGGCGGCCTCGACGGACTGGATGCCCTCCTCGGGGTACACGTATTTCCAACCTTACCATCGGGTAGGGTCGGGATTTTATCCGGGCCGGCGCTGGCTTCCGGGGATTACTTCGAGGCAACGATCCAGGGAAAAGGCGGTCACGACTCGGCCGTGCACGAAACGGTCGACCCCATTTTCATCGCCAGCCAGGTGATCAACGCGATTTATGGTATTCGCGCCCGACGGATAAACCCGCTGCGAACTGCGACGATTTCGATTGGAACCATTCATGCTGGCACGAGCGGAAACATCATCCCCCAGGAACTTCAACTTTCCGGCACAATTCGATGTTTCGACTGCGCAAACCCGGGAAATTATTATTGCCAGAGCTTGAAAGAGCACTTGGGGTCGCTCGACAATTGGGCGGAGATTACCAACTCACCCTGGGAACCGGTGTGCCGGCGTTGATTAACAATCCGCAGATTGCAGGCCACATTCGCAATACATCCGGCGATTGCCCTCCGCGGGAAGGAGGGCCTGGCCGACGCAGAGCGAATGCTCGGCGTGGATGATTTTGCCTGGTATTCACAGGCAGTTCCTTCGGCCATGTTTTTCCTGGGAGTCCGGCCCGCGGCGAGGTCTATCCACTGCACCATCCCAGGTTTCAATTAGATGAAGCATGCCCTGCCGTTTGGAGCCGCGTTCCTGGCAGGCATCTGCCATCCGGTTGTTAGGAACCCTTAGCGGAGAAACAACCCTTGAATAATAAAGAGCAAAACCATTCGACTGCAGAATGCCGGGTTTCAAGGGGCCGACCCTCGGTTTGCGGAGAAGGGCACGAGCACCCAGTGTATCCACGCCGGAGAATTGTGGGAAAAGGCCGATTACCTTTCGCCGGTCGCCCCGATCTATCACTTCAACAAGTTTCTTTTACGATAGCTTCCAGGATTTGATCGAAATGATCGAAGGCCGCAAAGGAGGATATGGGTACAGCCGTTGGTCGTCTCCAACGACTGCTACCCTGGAAAGGGCGATCTCGACCCTCGAAGCAGCCGGCGGCAGCATTGCCTGCTCTTCGGGCATGGCTGCCATCCACCTGGCGTTGCTGTCTGCCGGGGCGAAAAAGGCGCCTGTGTTCTTTGCTCGAATGACGTATACGGCAGCTCAATCGATTTGCTTCAAGAATTCATGGGCCAGCTTGGAATTGATGCCCTGTTTTGTGATTTCACCGATCTTGATCAGGTCGAAAGCCTGCTAAAGCGCCGCCATCCGGGCATTGTCTTATTCGAAGTCCTGACCAACCCGGTCATCAAGGTGGTCGATGCCCCGGCGGTCATCCATCTGGCCCACGAGCATGGCGCCAGAGTCATTGTGGACAATACTTTCACCACGCCCTATTTGTTCCACCCCTTTGCGCATGGCGCCGATTTCGTTTGCAACAGCGTCAGCAAGTACCTTGCCGGCCATGGTGACGTCCTGGCGGGGGCGATCAGCAGCAGCGCGGACGATACCCGGCAGGTCCAGGTAACCATGGCCCACATCGGCAGCGCGCTGCACGGGCTGGTGGCCTGGCTGGCGCTGCGCGGGCTGAAGACTTTTTCGCTCCGAATGGAGAAACACTGCCAAAATGCGCTAGAGCTGGCCCAATTCCTCCAACAACACCCGCTGGTCGAAAACGTCTCTTACCCCGGCCTGGATGTCCATCCGCAGCACTCATTGGCCAACCGGCTATTTCCGACGGTCGCTATGGGGGAATGATCAGCTTTGACCTCGCCAGTGGGAGCAGGGAAGATGCTTTTTGCTTCCTGGATAGCCTGAAATTCGCGATCCCAACCGGCTCTCTGGGGGACGTCCATTCCCTGATTATTCATCCCGCCAGCACGACCCACCACACGTTAAGCCCCGAAGCCCTGAAAAAAGCGGGCATTTCGGATTCAACCTTGAGGATATCGGTCGGCATCGAAGATATCGATGACCTCAAAGAGGAAGTTGACCAGGCATTGGCAGCCGTAAGAGAAAACTACAAAGGCAAATAGAATGATCTCAACGGCATTTATCACAGGTACCGGATTTTATACTTTGCCTGGAATGAAAAATAATGAAATCCGCCAGGTGTCGACTCCTTATGGTGAAGTTAGGCTGACGGTTGCAGAATTTTCCGGGCAGGAAATCGCTTTTCTTCCCCGGCATGGGTCAAAACACGTTATCGCTCCCGGTGGAATTAATTACAGGGCTAACCTCTTTGCGTTAAAGGGCCTTGGCGTTCGCCGCATCTTATCTACCAGTGTTTGCGGTTCCCTGGAACCTTCCTGGGGAACCGGCTCTTTAATCCTGATCGACCAATTCCTGAATTTTACCTCTGGCAGGGCAGATACTTTCTACCCCTTGAATGGCCATCTGGCCCATATCGATGGTACTGAGCCTTATTGCAGCACCCTTCACGATCAGTTAGAAAAATGCAGCCAACCGTTCAATATTCACCTGGTCAGGGGAGGCACCTACGCTTGCTGGGAGGGGCCCCGATTTGAGACTCGCGCAGAGATCGAGATGACTCGCAGATTGGGTGGGCAACTGGTTGGACAAACGAATTATCCCGAATGTGTTTTGGCCCGGGAATTGGAAATGTGTTATGCGACCCTGGGGGTGGTTTCAAATTTTGCTGCCGGGATCAACAAAACCGTAACTTCCTCGGAAGTTTTCGATAATTTGAAACAGATCGAAGGGGTCATCCCGGCGCTTTTTGCCGGGTTCATGCAGCGCTATCCGGCGGTGCCAGACTGCTCTTGCCAACATGCGCTGCAAAATGCATTCGTCTAGCAGGGCTAGCCAGAATTCAAGGGAAAAATGGATTACGAGACGATACGTATCGAAAAGATCGGAGCTGTCGAGCGAATTATCTTAAATCGCCCCCAGGTGCGGAATGCACAAAATCGGGTAATGCTCGAAGAATTAGACAACGCTTTTCAGTCCGCAGCCAGTGATACGGAAGTACACGTTCTAATTCTCTCGGGCGCCGGTAAAGATTTTTCCAGCGGCCACGATATTTCAGCCGGTGAATGGAAGACCGGTCGCGAAATCGCCTGGGAGCAACGGTATCTGGAGTGCAAACAATATTATCTGGACAAGATGCTGGAATGGAGGGATCTACCCAGGCCTTTGATCGCCCAGGTGCATGGTCACTGCATCATGGGCGGCCTGATGTTGGCCATGGTGTGCGATTTTATCATTTGCTCTGACGACGCAACCTTTAGCAGCCAATCGATCCGGTGGGGAGGGAGCAGCGAGCAATACCTCGCGCTGCCGTGGTTCACCGGCGTCCCCATCGCCAAGCAGTTTCTGTTTACCGGCGATACGATGGACGCGGCAACGGCACTGCGAACCGGCCTGGTCAACGCCGTGGTTCCGCCCAAGGATCTTGCATCCTACACCCTGGATCTGGCAAAACGGATAGCTTTGCAAGATCTATTTGCATTACGCTGTGCGAAACAAGCCTGCAATGCGATGCTCGACGCCCAAGGACAGGTAGAGCACTTGAAAAAGGCCTTTGATCTTTGGGCGATATCGGCCCTCCGGCCGGAAATATTAGAACAATGGGATAACCAGAAAGACATCTCAGTTCGTGAGAGAGCCAACCAACGCGATCATAAATACAAAGAGGGGTAGATTTGCATCGTTCCTGGAAATCCCTGACGACTTATTCGATGCTCTGCCAGACTGCAGAAGAATACGGAGATCACGATGCGGTTGTTTCACCTCACGGGAATTTGACGTATAGGAAGTTGGTGGAGGTCTCCACCAGGCTGGCCAACGGTTTGGCTTCTCTGGGTATAAAACGGGGGACTCGGGTTGCAACGTTGATGGAAGCTTCCCTCGAATGGGTTGTGCTCGAGTACGCTGTCTCTAAGCTCGGTGCAATTATCGTCCCGCTGAACATCCGCTTGGAGCCGGCAGAGCTTTGCTGGGCTTTGAAGAAATCGAAAGCGAATGCTCTGGTGTTGGCGACCTGGCGAAAAGGAGAAAGCCTGCCAGACCGGCTGCGGAAAGGCTGCCCGGACCTCGAAGAGACTGGGGAAGGCGGTGTATCTTCCAGCACCTTGCCCGAGCTTCACCAGGTCATCCAACAAGGTGAGAATTTAAAGGGATCCTCTTTTCGCAATTTTGAAGAGCTGTTCTCATTGTTTCCAAAGGATGAGGCAGTATTGGATCTGGCTTGCGATCGATCTCAACCGTCCAGCCTGAACGCGATACTATTTACATCCGGCAGCACCAACACTCCCAAAGGGGTCATGCTTTCTCATCAAAACGTTATAGGGCATGCCCATTATCTTGGAAGATACCTGGGAATCCAGCCATCTGATCGTTATCTCAACATGCTACCTTTTTACCATATTGCCGGTTATACACAGAGCGTATTATTGAATCATTATGCCGGCAGCACACTTTGCCTTGTCGATGATTTTTTACCACGAACCTTGGCAGAAACGATAGAACGAGAGCGTGTAACGGCCAGCGCGGGAATGCCTGTTACGATTAACAGGTTGCTGGATTATGCACGTGACCACAAGACCGACTTATCCAGCTTAAAGACAATGCACGGGGTCAGCCCGGACGTATATCCCCGGATAATCCATGAAACAAAGACAAGTTTGACAACCCGCATGTATGGTCTAACCGAGAGTGCAGGTCTCATTAGTATGGCAGTGATGGATGAAGAAGCAGGGATGCGGCCGGCAGATTTCACCGGTTATCCACTGCCGGGCATTTCCATTCGAATCGAGGATGAAATTTCCCGCCAGCAGCTACCGCCGGGAGAACCGGGCGAGATCGTCTTTAACGGTTGGAATCGATTCCACGGTTATTTCGAGGATGCGGAAACGACCGCCCAATCTCTTACCTCTGACGGGTTTTTCAAGACAGGAGATTGCGGATATCTGGATCCAAAGGGGGGATTGCACTTCTCAGGCCGTTATAAAGATATGATTAAAACAGGAGGCGAAAATGTCTCCGCGGTCGAGGTGGAGCAATTCCTGAAAGAAAAAATACCGGGGATTCAAACCGTCGTTGTCATCGGGCTGCCGGATAAAAACTGGGGCGAAGCCATCACGGCTGTAATCGAGCTGTCAGCCGGGTACCCCTGGGAGCCGCTCATGATCTCAAAAAGGTGTTCTGGTCAAATTGCCAGTTTTAAAATTCCAAGATATTTCCTTCAGAAACCGGCGATCGATTGGCCGGTCATGGCATCTGGCAAAGTTGACAAGCAAGCCGATTAAAGAATGGGCAGCGAGCCAAATTAAGAAAGAAGAGTCGAATGCAACCTGATCGATTTCTTGCTCTATTGGTCGAAAAGGAAAACGGGCAATTTCGCCAGAGGGTGAAATCAATACCGCTCTCTGATCTATCTGAAAGCGATGGATTGATCAAGGTCAAGTTTTCCTCTTCGAATCATAAAGATGCACTATCTGCTATCTGCGACCGGTATTGAGAGGCGAGATAACCGGCCGGGTAGTCGTTCAGCTTTAAGAAAAGGTGAAACCTTCAATGCAAATGGCGCCGATCGACTTGTTGATTTGCGGCGGATGGGTGGTTACCCAAGACCGCGATTCGCGCATCCTTCAGGATAGCTCCGTAGGAATTTCAGGGAGCGAAATCGTTTACGTGGGCATGGAGAAGGATCTGCCTGCGGGGATTGAAGTAAGAGAACGAATTGATGCGCGAGGTTGCGCGGTAATCCCCGGTCTGATCAATACTCACGGTCATTTTCCGATGACCCTTTTACGAGGTCTGGTCGAGGATCAAAAACTCGAGGATTGGTTGAATAAGGTTTGGATCCGAGAACGCGAAATCCTCAGCCCGGAGGCCGTTTATCAGGGATCTCGGCTGGCGATTTGCGAAATGATCCGGGGAGGAACCACTTTTGCAGCCAATATGTACTGGTTTCCGGAACAAACTGCCAGGGCAGCTCAAGAAGCAGGATTTCGCCTGGCAGATGGGCCAATTTTTACGGATCTATCGGGGGGCAATAACCATCGAGGATCGTCCGAATCTCAGGCAGAAAATTACATTCAGGCTCATCACGGCGCGCCTCTCATCCATCCGATCGTACAAATCCATTCCATTTACACTGACTCCCTGCAAAAAATGGAACAGGCTGTTCAGGTTGCCGAAGATCATGGGATTCCTTTCGTTACGCATGCGGCTGAGACGATCCACGAAGCAGAAATTGCCAGGACAAAATATGGAAGAACGCCCATCGAACTGTTTTACCAGGAAGGCCTGCTCCCCCCAAAAACTCTCTTGGCTCACTGCGTGCATCTATCTGACCATGAAATAGAGATACTGGCAGAAGCGGGAGTATCGGTCGCTCATTGTCCCGAATCAAATTCAAGCTGGGCAGTGGAATTGCACGAGTTCCGGAAATGGTTACAGCCAATATTAACATCAGCCTGGGAACAGATGGGGCTGCATCGAACAACAACCTCGATTTACTAGAAGAAGCCCGGACGGCTGCTTTTATTCAAAAGGGGATTCACCAGGATCCAACCTTAATGCCAGCGGAGCAAACATTCAGGATGCTTACCGTAAATGGAGCCCGGGCGTTGGGACTACCCGAAAAGGTTGGATCGATTGAGTTGGGGAAATTTGCAGATATTGCGATCGTAGATCTTAACCAGCCACATCTGCTCCCGGTGAACACAATCTATGCCCATTTACTCTATTCGGCCAATGCATCCGACATCCGGGATACGATCATCCATGGCCGGCCGGTAATGAGAAACCACCAACTTTTGACTTTGGATTTTGAAGAAATTACCCTCAAAGTCCAGGAGATTATCAAGAAACCTGATGCGCAACATTATAAATCAGGCTGAGCCCAGGCTATCCAAGTCGAGGGGCGGGCGGTCTGGCATCAGGTTCAAAAATCCAACGACAGTGTGGGCGGGGGGACCCCATCGTGGCTATGCCTTTGTGTGGCGGGGTCCTGGGCTGCTGGATTTCTCCGCCTGGGAAATAGCAGCCGATCCACAAAGTTACCCGTTTCCAGAGCGGCTTCGCGAAAAGGCGTCCTTTACGGCTCATTTGCCCGAGGAAATCCTGGCTCGGAAAGCCAAACAGTCAGATGATCGAGGGATCGCTGGGGAATGAGCCCGCTCTTTCCTCAGTCTATTTCAAGCAGCTTTGCAAACAAAAACGGACGTTTTAGGCCTTTAGCCCAATTGCAGGCAAGACGCAAGAACATGGCAAAAATGACGTTCGAAAAGGTTTACCAGATAGCAAATGTGGGGGTCGGTGTTACCCAAGCCCCCACATAAAGGCGCCCCCGCGGGAACTCGAACCCCGAACCTACTGATTCGAAGAACCACTGTCTGGAATTCTATGCCGTATATGTGGGGGATTGGAGTCCATCAACTAGCATATATGGGGGTTGAAAACGTCCAAGACGGCTATTTTTAGCACTAAATCCATACGTTTTGCACGTTTTTTGCACGTTTTTTTGGTAACTCACAAGAATTTCGCAGTAATCCAGTTTTTCTCGAATTCGAATAGGTGCGGCCTATCTTATGAAGGAGGTCGCAAATGTCGATCAATTCAACACGAACAAGAGAAAAGCTCATTATCTCTATCCATTTTACTCTTTATCCAGGAGTGGACAATAATTTCATACGTTTCATTCAAACAACACCCCGGCGCAATTTGGCCAGGCGGGTGTGCGAAGCCATGGATGCGTATCTCAAGATTGAACACCCAAAAGGTTTAAGAAAAACGGCCGTTGGAGGGCAACCATGAGTGAGCCTTTATTCTTCGGTGAGGATCTCGGTGCGGGATCGAACAAACTCTATGGCACTCATGGTGGAATTCAGCTTCAGGCGGTCGTTGCTGCCGATACAGGTCAACAGGTTAGCCAGTTGTTGGGATTCCGAAATCGCAAACCACCGATGAGGGTAGGGGTCGGCGGGATGAACTTCTACGTCGGTCCGGGTGCCCATGATTGGGGGCGAGCAATTGAAAACCTCGATTACGAACGTATGACCGGTGTACCCGAAACCCGTGCCATTGTGTACGGCATTCTCAGTCGTTATATGCAACAGTTTGGGACTATCGACGTTCCCATCAATTTGATAGTCGGCCTTCCCCTTGAGGTGCTTTCAGGGGATCAGGCTGCCACCAATGCTGAGAACGTCAAGCGCTGGTTGGTGGGGGAGCATGAATGGGATATGGATGGACAGCACAACTCAGTTCAGATCAGTGAAGTGAAAGTGACCAGCCAACCCTCTGGCGCACTCTTTGATTATCTACTCGATGATGAAGGCCAATTCATTCCTCAGCGGCGAGCACATTTCAACCAGGAGATGGGGATCATCTCGATTGGCTTTAACACCCTGGAACTCCTGACGGTCAATGACCGGACGGTGGTGCAAGCCATGACTGCCGGTCGTACGCTGGGCGTGCGTCGGCTGTTGGAATTGCTCAACGGGGATAACCTGCATACCCTGGGTGAGCTGGATACCAAATTACGGGCATCAAAGCTGGAGATTCGTCAGGCAATCCCAGTCTGGGCGAGGGAAGTCACCGGGCAGATTGAAAAGACCTGGGGCAATCGCTGGCGCAGGTTTTCGCAACTCATCATCGTGGGTGGAGGAGCCATTCTTCTGCGTGAACTGTTGGTCGAACGTTTCAGCGGCAGAGTGTGTCAATATTCGGACGTAAATGCGCCACCTCTTTTCGGCAACACTGCGCCAGCACTTTTTGGCCGTGATGCGCCACCCGGAGAGCGGATGCAAATGCAAAGTGGCTGGAATTTTAAGGTTCGGTTGTCTGAGTTTGCACCTCCTCCAACAGCTTGTTGCGGCCCTGGGAACGGAAGCTGGGACCACGGATCACAATCACTTCCGCCCGATCTAGGAGCCTGTCCAGCCCGGCTGAGGCCAGCAAGGGATCCAGGAACAGATCCGGCCACTCGTTGGGAGCGCGGTTGGAAGTCAAGAGAATACTACCGTGTTCGTAGCGCTCGTTAATCACATCGTACAAGTCTTCCGGTCCTGGCGGCTGCAGCGGTTTGAGCCCGAAGTCGTCCAGGATCAGCAGTTCCGGGCGCAGGTACAGGCTCATGCGGCGCTCCCAGGAGCCATCCGCCCGGCCGCCGTTGAGGTGCTGGAGCATCTTCTGGGTATTCAGAAACAACACGTCCAGCCCCTGGCGGGCCGCTTCCTGGCCCAGCGCCTGGGCTAAATGACTTTTTCCGACCCCCGTGGGGCCGCAGATCAGCACGTTGTGCTTCTGGCGCACAAACTCGCAGGAAGCCAGGTTGAGGATCTGCTGGCGATTGAGGTTGGGGTTGAAGTGGAAATCGAAGCCCTCCAGGGTCTTGGTGGTGTTGAGCGCACCCCGGCGCAGGCGCAGGTTGAGCTGCTTCTGGGATCGGCGCTCGACTTCGTCCTCCAGCAGGCGGGAGAGGAACTCGACGTAACTCCACTGCCCGTCGATGGCCTGGCGGTTGCGCGCGTCCATCGTCTCCAGCACCCCCGAGAGGCGCAAATGGCGCAGTTGGTCGGAGAGTTGGTGTTTCAGCTCCATGACGGCACCTCCGCCAGAGTCCCCACTAATTCAGCCGAGCTGCGGGCAAAAGTGGTGGCAGGCGGCAGCTCCACGGGGATGGGCGCTTCCTGAGCTTCGGAGCCTTGTTTGAGGATGCCCTTGACGGTCTTGTAGCTGGGATCGCCATAGTCCAGGGCTTTGCGGCAGGCGTCTTCCAGGCGTTGCGCGCTGTACTTCTGGGCCAGGCGTACCAACAGCCCGGCGGTGGTCAGGCGGTCCAGGATGGGATGTTCCAGCAAGGTTTGCACGATCTGCGCCGTAGCGGACCCGCTTCCCGGGCCTCGGCCTGGACGCTCTCGCGGGTCTGGGTCAGGGCGGGCAGCTTCTCGGCCGGGATGTGATCCGGATGCGTCATACGCTCTCCAGGTTTCTGGGCGCGTTCGTGAGTGGCCTTGAGCTGGTAGTTCAGGTCGTAGATGCGCACCTGGCGGCTCCCGCCGCAGATCCACACCCAGCCTGGGTACATCCGGTAAGGCACCGAGTAAAAGGCGTGGTCGAAGCTGACGTAGCAATCCCGGTAGATCTTGACCTTTTTCCACACCGCCAAATCGTAGGGCGAGCTGGGCAGTGGCTTGAGACGGCTTTTTTCGACCCCTTCAAAGCGCTTCAGCGGGGCTTCGTGCGTCGTGCCGTGGTCGCGCAGCCCGGCGGTGGTCAAGCACCAGGTGCGCACCTCGCGATTGGCCTGGGTGATTTCCGTCGGGGTGCGCCCACCCAGGAAGTTGCGGCAGACGTAATGCACCCCGCCCTGCTCGACCTTGCCTTTGTGCTCCGGGGTTCTCACCCGGCAGGGCGCCAGCAGAAAGCCGTAATGAGCGGCGCACTCTTGGTAGGTAGCCTGCACCTGGGGATCGTCCCAGACGGCTTGGATAATCGCGGCCTTGAAGTTGTCCAGCACCATCCTTGCCGGGACGCCGCCAAAGAACTCGAAGGCATTGCGGTGGCAACGCAGCCAGGTCTCGATCTTCTGGTCCCAGACGAACTCGACGTAGACGTGGCGGCTCCAGGACAGGAGCATCACAAACGCCCAGGTTTTGCGCAGCTGGCCGGTTTCCGGATCGATCATCCGCCCGGCATAGCCAAAGTCCACCTGGGCCTCTTCGCCGGGTTTGTTTCCACCCGGACAGTGGTGTCAGGATGTCTGGGTTTCATGGCCCTGGCCAGGCGGTAGACCGAAGAATAACTGCCCATGAAACCCCGTTCCCTCAGCCGCTGATAAATCGCTGCGACTTCGACTTGCTCATCCAGCATCTGCTGTATCTGTTCCCGGTAGCTCTCCGCCGAAGACATGTTCTGTGGAGGCATCTTCTCCGGTAGAGTGGCTTGTAAGCGAGCAGCGAGTTCCTCGGGGGCAGGCAGCGGTCCTTCCAACAGCCCCTGGCTTGGGCCCATTCCCGGTAGCGTTTGATGGTTCTGCGATTGAGCCCCGTATCTTTCCGGATCTGGCGGTCACTGGATTGGGCTCGCAGATGTAATAACAGTTCTCGGATGTCCATTAGCTTGAGCTTCCTTTCGGTCATGACGCTCCTCCCGGTATAATGGAATACAGGGAGGATAACGGAATTTGACGCATCCGAGGGTGGCCCATTTTGGCCGAAAACACCTGGCGTACTTTGGGTGAAAACTAGTGGCGCATGGTGGGTGAAAACACCTGGCGCATTATAGGCCGAAAAGTGACA